>OZ242005.1:0-5381243 GCA_965204725.1 Candidatus Latescibacterota bacterium
GGTATTGTCAAGCGGTCAAAAAACATAGGTCGCCCCGGCCCTCCCAAGCTAGCCGGTCCGCCGGTGAGCTTGGCGAGAGAGAGGGCTACTCATTGCCCGGTCCGTACGCGGCCCTGTTGCGCGTCAATGCGCTTGGTTGTCCGCATCCAAGTCTTTTGCTACGTTAGGCGCGACAACTCAAATCCTAATACGACAGATGGAAACAAAACTAACGAGAAAAGACCTGGCCTTCATCGGCGGCTGCTTGCTCGTGGCCGCGGTTAGTTTGGCCGTTGGAGTTCACTACTTCTACCGAGCCTTTCCCGAAGCCTCCATCGACTTCCGCGTCACCCGCGACGAGGCGAAAGTGCAGGCCGCTAATTTTCTCGAGGCCCGCGGCTTTGACCTCGCCTCCTACCGCCACAGTGCCATTTTTTACTACGATGACCAAGCCAAGACCTTCCTCGAGCGCGAGTTGGGTCTCGAAGGGGCCACGCAGGTCATCGGCAATCCCGTGCAGTTGTGGCGCTGGAGCCACCGCTGGGTGCGGGAGCAGGAAAAGGAGGAGTTCAAAGCCACGGTTACAACGTCTGGCGAGCTCGTCAGTTTTAGCCATCTCATTGAGGAAGAAACGCCCGGCGCACACCTCCAAGAAGCCGAAGCCCGCCGCTTGGCCGAGACCTTTCTCACGGGCGAGCTCGGCCGCACACTCGCCGCGCTCGACTTTGTAGAAGCGCAGGCTCAGGAGCGGCCCAACCGCACGGACTACACCTTCAGCTGGAAGCTGCGCGACTTCGCCGTTGGCGAGGGCCACTACCGCTTCTATGTGCGCCTGCAAGGCGACCAGATCGGCGGCTTTGGCGAGTATCTCAAAATCCCCGAGGCTTGGGAGCGCGACTACGCAGAGTTGCGGTCCCGCAACGAGACTGCGGGCTTGGTGGCTGTGGTCGCACTCATCCTGACCGTGCTGGCGATGGTGGTTTCGTTCTTTAGCGGCGTCCGCGCCCGCGACATTCGCTGGAAGACCGCGGCGATCTTCGGGGCCATCGCCGCGGGCCTAACCCTGCTGGCCCAACTCAACAACCTGCCGCTGACCTCGTTTAGCTACGACACCACCGATACATACGGGTCTTTTTGGATCGGGCAACTGCTCAACAGCCTGTTCGCCGCGGCCGGCCAAGGTATCCTCATTTTCTTTCTCACGGCGGCGGCCGAGCCTTTGTACCGACGCCACTACGCCAACCAAGTCCAGATCGGGGGCCAGTTTACGCCAGCGGGCCTGCGCACCAAGCGCTTTCTCCTCGGCACCATTCTCGGCTTGGCCATGACGCCCGCCTTTTTGGCCTATCAAGTCCTCTTTTACATCACAGCCGAGCAATTCGGTGCTTGGAGCCCGGCCGACATCCCCTACAGCGAGATGGTCAACACGTATATCCCTTGGATCATGGTGCTGTTGATCGGCTTTATGCCCGCAGTCTCCGAGGAGTTTATCTCTCGGGCGTTTTCGATTCCCTTCCTGCACAAATACCTCAAGTCGCGCTGGGCCGCGGTCTTTATTGCGGCTCTTATATGGGGGTTCGCTCATGCCGGCTACCCGCAACAGCCTTTTTACATTCGCGGCATTGAGGTGGGTATCGGCGGTATCGTCGTCGGCTATATTTTTCTCCGCTACGGGATTCTCGCCCCGCTCGTATGGCACTACACGATTGACGCCCTGTACACATCCCTAATCCTCTTCCGCTCGTCCAACAGCTACTTCGTCGTTTCAGCGGCCTTGTCGGCCGGCCTCATGCTCCTGCCCTTGGCGGTGGCGGTCGTCCTCTATCTGCGGCAACGCCGCTTTGCCGACCCAACGCCTTTGCTCAACCAAAGCGCTGCGCCCCCAGCCCCAAAAGCCGGCGCGGGCGAATCCATAGCCCCCGCAGCGGCCCCTGCGTTTGCCTATACTCCGCTGTCCAAGCGGCGCGTGGGTTGGGCTGCTGCCGTGGCAGTGGCCTCGCTCGGCTTTTTTGCCCTCGACTACGAAAAGCCGCTCGACTTTGTCGATGTCCACCTGACGCAAGCCGAGGCCGAGGCCAAGGCCATTGCCTACTTAGAGGCGACCGGCGCGGATGCCGCGGGATACGAGGTGGTCACGTACTATCAAAACCAACCGAACGCACTGGCGATCCGCTACATCCTAGAACGCGACTCAGTGGTCGTCGTCAACCGCCTATACCGAGACGACCTTTTGGCTAGCTTGTGGGTGACGCGCTTTTTCCGCTACGGAGAAAAGGAGGAATACCAAGTCGCCGTCCATCCAGCAGACGGCTCCCTCTACAGCATGAACCACCTGTTGGCCGAAGAAGCCGCGGGTGCCGACCTCAGCGAAGCGCAAGCCCGCGCGATCGCCGTCGAGCACTTGCGCTCCTTCGGCCTCGACCCCGAGGGCTTGGAGCTGAAGGAATCCTCCGCGGAAAAGCTCCCCAACCGCCGCGATCACCGCTTCGTCTTTGAAGCGGCTGAGGGCAGCGAGCGCAACGTCGATGAGCTGCGCTACCGAGTGCGAGTCACCGTGGCCGGCGACGAGCCGGTTTCCATCTATCGCTTCCTCCACGTTCCCGAGGCTTGGGCGCGCGAGTACAAGGAGAGCACCACGCTCAAAACCGCGCTTTTCGGCCTGTTTATCGTCTTAATTGCCGCCGTGGTGCTGCACGGCCTGTGGCTGCTGGTGCGCCGCGTGCGGAACGAGGGCATCGCTTGGACGCCGCTGGTCAAAATCGCCGCGGTCGGCGCGGCCTTTTGGTTGCTCCACCTTATCAATGGCCTGTCGGTCGTCGAGCGCATCTACGATACCCGCCTCACCCTGCCGATCTTCACCATTACCCAGATACTCAGCCTTGTCTTGGGCAGTTTGGGGATGGGCTTGGTGCTTCTCGCGGCTCTCGGCTTGGCTACCAGCCTCTATCCAGACTGGCCGATGCGCTTGCGGGCGGCGCGGCGCGTACCTGAATTCCGCGACGCTGTCGTCGGGGTCGCGCTGGTCCTCGTCGCCCGAGCGGCGTGGGAACACTTGCGCGGCTACGTAGAGAGCCGATTCGTCGCCTCCGACCCGAGCCTCGGCTTTAGGCTGCCCTCTGAATTGGATCAGTACTTGCCCTTTTGGAATCCCCTGTCCGACGGCGTAACAGGGGCCATACTCGTCCCGATTCTCGCGGGGTTGGTGCTCTACTATAGCCGCGTCGTCATAAAAAGGAGGCTCTACGTAGTCGTGGTAGGATTGGGGGCGGGCTTGATTATGTCCGGCAGCAATGCCATCTACTTCGACGAATTCCTCTTTGAGTTACTGACGTTTGTCACCAGTGTTGGCTTCGTCGTCGCTGCAATCGTCTTGGTCTTGCGGAACAACCTGCTCGCCTACGTGCTACTGGGGTTTGCCTCGGTGTTCTCAGAGGTCAAGGGCTTGGGTGCGCTGTCTGCACCGGCCTATCAGGTACAAGCCGGCATCCTGTTGCTACTGTCGCTTGGGTTCGTCTTCTGCCTGTGGTGGTGGTTGGGCACTCAACGCGAGGCGAGATGATGGAGCTTATTCCGACGTCTTAAAATCCCTATTACCACCCTATACCGCACTCAACGAAAGGAACATACCATGCGCGTACTCGTAACCGGCGCAGCCGGCCGCGTTGGCTCGACCGTAGCTCGCGGCCTGCAAGCGCGCCACCAAGTGCGCGGCCACGACCGCGTGCCCATGCCCGACTTCGCCGATACGGTCGTGTCCGACCTCGCCGACTTCGACTCTATGTTGGAAGCCACACGCGGCGTGGATGCCATTGCCCACATCGGCGGCCTGCCCGGCGGCCAAGAGTGGGCTACCATGCTACAGGGTAACTTCATCGGCACGTACAACGTCTTTGAGGCCGCTCGCCAAAACGGCGTCAAGCGCGTCGCCTATGCCAGCCGCGCCGGGGTCTTGAGCCTCTATCCGCGCAGCATCCATCGCACGGTCGAGATGCCTACCACCCCGGTGGGGATCTACACGGTTAGCAAGATCTTCGGCGAGGCCCTAGCCCACTCTTTTGCCCACCAGCACGACATGGAGTTTGTCTGCGTGCGCATCGGCAACTTCAACCTCGACCGCGACCAACCCGAGCACCCGCACCACCTCAGCCACGGCGATTGCGTACGGGTTTTTGAGCGGGCACTGGTCCATCCGGGCGTCAAGTTTGAAATCGTCTTTGGAGTGTCGGGCAGCAACTGGCCACTCTACGACATCGAACACGGCAAAAGGGCGATTGGATACGAGCCGCAGGATTATTCGGATGTGCCCGAAGAGAAGCGGGAGAGGTAGGATGTCGGACGTCCGATGCTTGACATTCAGCCCGCCGACTACTAATTTTCAAAATTGTTCCCTTTTTGGGATCATATTACTTAACTAATGGTGCTAGTAGTTGACCGTGGTCTAGGTAGTTCCTACGCTGAGGGGTCCAACCTTTCAGCTCAGGAGCGTCCCAAATGACCACGGCCGATTTTATAATAGCCCTGTTCTATCGCATTGACAATCACATGCTTGACGTGCCCAAACATCCGCAAGCGTCCTTATATCCCAGTGAGGTGGTCACCTTAGGGGTGTTGTATGCGCTTAAAGGCGGCGGTAAACGGGCGTTTTACCGCTGGCTGGTGCGGGATTGGCAGGCCTTGTTCCCGCGCTTGGTGTCGCGCTCGCGCTTGTTTCGCCTGTTTACGACCCATGCCGATTGGACCGACCGCTTCCGAGCGGAGCCGACGACGTTAGGAGTGGTCGATAGCTATGGCATTGAGTTGATCCATCCGGTGCGCCAAGGCCGGGCGCAGCAATCCCTCGGTAAGAAAGGGCTGTCCAATCATCGCTGGATCGTCGGGGGCAAGCTCTGCGTGATCGTCAATCAGTGGGGCCGGATCGTCGATTGGGATTGGAACACGGCCAATGTCCACGATTCGGTCTTTCATCCGATGATCCGACGCTTCCAACAGCGGATGATCGTCCTCAGCGACCAAGGCTTTCATGCCAAAGCCGGCAATCCGGCCAACCTGAAAGTGTGTCCCCGCAAAACTTGGAGCGAGCGGATGGTCCTTGAGACGGTCTTTTCCATGCTCACCCGAATCAGCCGCTTTAAGCAGCAGACCCATCGAGCCTGGGCGTATTTTACCGCCCATCTCGGCTTGGCCATGGCCGCCTTCAATCTGCTGGCGCAGTGGCAGGGAGTACAGCCGGATGAAAACGGATTCGTCCCGTTGTCTATCGCGGAGTTCGGATTATAAAACACTAGCACCATTGGTTACTTAAAGCCAAAACGATAACGGCGTAGAACCCATGCGGATTATCGCCAAGAGGGCACTCCGGGAGTTCTGGGAGCGGTATCCGAACGCCAAAGAGCCGCTTCTCGCTTGGTATCGGGAGGTCAAGCAAGAAAATTGGGATACACCGGCAAAGGTAAAAGCGAAGTACCGCAACGCCAGCATCGTTGGTGGCAACCGGGTGGTCTTCAATATCAAGGGCAACGACTACCGGCTTGTGGCGGAAATCAACTACGAGTACCGAGTTGTCTATGTGCGCTTCGTGGGTACACACGCCGCATATAATGCCGTAGATGCGAGGGAGGTTTAGAGATGGCGAATGTCAAGCCGATTCGGACTGAGCAGGACTACGAAGCCGCGCTGGCCCGAGTTGACGAGCTCATGGCTGCGGCTCCCGGTAGCCCGGAGGGAGACGAGTTAGATGTTCTGGTTGATCTAGTCGAGTTGTATGAGAGCAAGCACGAGCCAATGGGGTATCCAAGCCCCCTATCGGCCCTTGAGTTCCGCATGGAGCAGGGAGGCCTGAAGCCACGCGACCTGATCCCTTTTATCGGGAGCCGGGCGAAAGTGTCGGAAGTTCTTTCCGGCAAGCGGGCCATCACGATGCCGATGGCGCGTGCCCTCCACGAGCATCTCGGGATTCCAGCAGATGTCCTTCTACGGCAGCCGGGCGCAGCACTTGACGAGCCATTGGCCGACGTTGAGTGGACCCGGTTTCCCCTCAAGGCGATGGCCAAGCTAAAGTGGTTGCCCGACAGCCCCGACTTAGCGGAGCGGGCCGAGGAACTCATCGGTGCTCTGATTGAACGAGCGGGCGGACGAGATGTGGTCGATGCTGCGTTGTATCGCAAGGACGATCACCTGCGGGTGAATGCCAAAACGGACCCTTACGCGCTCAAGGCTTGGTGCTGGCAGGTGCTGGCAAGGGCGAACGAAAGCTCGCCAAAGGCGAACTACGTGTGCGGCACTGTGACCTTGGACTTTCTCAAGGAGGCCGCAAGGCTTAGCGGCTCGGAGGCCGGACCGAGGCTGGCTAAGGACTTCCTAGCAGAGAACGGCATCGCGCTGGTGACCGAGCGACACCTGCCGAGAACATATCTTGATGGGGCTGCACTCCGGCTCGGCGATGGTCGGCCCGTGATCGGATTGACCCTGCGCTACGACCGTATCGACCATTTCTGGTTCTGCCTGTTACACGAGCTCGCTCATGTGGGTCGCCACACGGACCACAACCACGGTGTTGCTTTCTTCGACGACCTGACATTGCGTACCGTGGGAGGGGAGAAGGAAAGTCCGCGAGAGGCACAAGCCGACGAATGGGCAGAGGAGGCACTCGTTCCGTGGGCTGTGTGGGAAGCGAGCGCGGTTCGCGAGCGGCCGACCTCGACAGCGGTGATGAATCTGGCGAGCGCATTGCAGGTGCATCCGGCGATCATTGCGGGTAAGGTCCGGTACGAACGGCAAAACCATCGGCTACTGTCGCAATTCGTCGGGACTGGCGAGGTCCGGCGGCATGAGATTCCTGCATTAGCTGGACCAAATTCCGAGAGGTGATACTCATGGACCCAAGCTGCTTGCAGTACTGCATGACCGAGGCACAGCGCGACCATTTTGATCAGCAGGGATACTTGATCGTCGAGGACGCGCTCGACGACGATCTGCTGGGCAGGTTGCTGGAGGCCGGCGATCGCGTCGATGCCCAAGAAAGGGCGGCGCGTGGCCTAGTGCCCCATGCCTTGATGACGAAGTTCAGGACTATTGTCGAGGATGATGTTTTTCTCGAATTGCTCGATTGGCCCAAGACCTTCCCGCTGATCTGGGACATTCTCGGCTGGAACGTCCAGCACTATATCTCGCACTTGATTTACTACCCGCCCGAATCCAAGAATAGCGTCCATCTAAAGCCCGGAGGATGGCACCAAGACGGCGGCCGGCCGGTCCCCGAAATGGAGCGTCCCCAACCGAGGTTGTCGCTAAAGGTCGGATTCTGGTTGACCGACATCAGCGAGCCGGATAGAGGGGGGATTAGGATTGTCCCCGCAAGCCACAAGCGAGATCATCCGCCCGATTTTGCCGATGCGATGCAGGTTCAGGTGAAGGCGGGAACGGCCGTGCTGTTCGACCGCCGGATGTGGCATGCGCGTGGGATCAACACCTCGGATACGACCCGGAAAGTGCTATTTTTGGGGTATAGCTATCGCTGGCTGCGCGGCCTCGACTACAACCTGATGCCCGCTGAAATCCTCGACAAATGCAGCCCGATACGCCGGCAATTGCTCGGCGATGGAGTAGATGTCAAAGGCTGGTGGCAGCCAACCGATGAGGACGTTCCCCTCAAAGGCTGGCTGAGCGAGCACAAGGGGGCGTCCTACGTCGAGCGGATTGGGCAAAAGCAGTGGGAAAGAGAAAAGTGGGCAACGGCCAGCGGCTAACAGCACTACCGGCTTAGCCGGTCGAGGACATTGCGGGTGATTTGGGCGACGGCTGCGTTTCCTTTTAGCCCGTGCGACCAGTCGGTCGTCCCGGCCGTGAACACCGTGCCGCGGCGCGTATAAAGGCCCATGACCGCGGCGCCCTCCCGGCCTTTTTCCCAGTGCTCGTACCACTCGCTGTCGTCTGGGTGCCAGCGCGCTGGGGCGGTACACAAAATGGTAAAGTCCAACGGGGTGCCATAAGTCCCCTTGGGCACTGGCCGCCCGTTTTCCAGCGCGTACTCGCAGCCATCGCACTCATAGCCGACGATGGTGTGCTCGCCCCCGAAGCTATCGCCCTGCTGCAAGCCCGTCCCCGCAAAAACCCAGTGCTCCGGGCGATGGACTACAAACGCCCCGGACCCGTCCATGTATTGCCCGTGGCTCAAGTGATAACCCCCGTAGAGAAAGCCGACGCCGGTCAACTCGTTTTCCGGCCGGCCCACGAGGTGGTGGCTCCACAACGTCGAAACATTCGCGTACTCTCCGGCGGCATAGGCCGGGTCCATGTTGAACTGTTGCTTCCAGCACACCAGCGCCCGGCCCTCGTCCTCACTGCGAACCTGCCAGCACACCGAGTTGCCGCTGAAGAACGCGGCATTGCCCCCAGCGGCGATAGCGGCTTCGAGGTGGTCGCGCATAGGCCCGGACCAGTATTCGTCGTGCCCCACGCTGAGTACGAGCCGGTAGTTGTCCAACAGTTCGGGATGCCATTCGAGGTCGGAATTGGCGCAGTAGTCAAGCGCGTATCCAGCCGCCTCCGCCCACTCGACAAAGTCGCGCTCCCAGCGGTCGAAAAGCCCGGCCAGCGGGCGGTCGAAGGAGACGCGATGCCCCTGCAAGCCGCCGCGCCCGTGATAGCCGTACAAGCTGGAGCCGCCCCAGTTGTTGTAAGCGTTGTAGGTATTGGTGGCGAGCTGGAGGAGGATGCGGGCGTTGGTGGGGCCTGTGGGGCGGACGATAAAAAAGCCCCGGCTCTCGGTCGTGCGCCGCCCGCGCCGCACGAACTTGCCGCCTTGGTCCGCAACGCGCAGCACAAACTCGTAGTACCCGCTGCGCCAGTCGTCGGGGACTTCCAACGCGCAGGAAACCGGCCAGCCGCACCCATTGGCCGAAGCGTCCTCTGGCACGGGATGGGCCGCCCCGGGCAGCCGGTCCTGCCGCCACATTACCTCGCGCTCAGCCCCGATCCGCGCCACTTCCAACGCGTACTCGCCCGCGCTGGTCGCCACGTGAAAGCGCACTCGCTCGCCGGCCCGGTAGCTGAGCTGGTCGGTGTAGCCTTCGACGAACATTACCCTTGGTACTCCACCTCGACCACGCGCTCGTCCAACTCGCGTTGCAACCGCTCCACCTGCTCCGCCACGTACTCTACCGCCTGCTCCACCGGCACGTCTTGCCGCTCTTTTTCGCGCCGCAGCTTGACCTCGACAATCCCCCGCCGCAAACCGCGATCCCCCACCGTCACCCGCACCGGAATCCCAATCAGGTCGGCGTCGTTGAACTTGACCCCGGGGTTTTCTCGGCGGTCGTCGAGCAGCACCTCAATGCCGCGCTTGGCCAAGTCGGCGTAGAGCTGCTCGGCCGCATCTTGCGCTGCGCCCTCGCCCTTGGCGAGGAGGACGATGTGTACTGGATAAGGCGCGACGGCAATGGGCCACACCAAGCCGTTTTCGTCGTGGTGCTCCTCGGCGATGCAGGCCAGCAGCCGCCCCACGCCGATCCCATAAGACCCCATGACGACGGGCCGCGCCTGGCCCTCGGCGTCGAGGAAATCCCCGCCGAGAGCCTCGGTGAATTTGGTCCCTAGCTGGAAGATGTTGCCCACTTCCACCCCGCGCGATTCGCGCAACGCCGCCCCGCAGCTAGGGCAACCGTCGCCTTGCCGGGCGACGGCAATATCGGCGACCACATCGGCTGTGTAGTCGCGGCCGTAGTTTACATTGGCGAGGTGGTAGCCCGGTTCGTTGGCCCCGGCCACCAGATTGGGCGAGGACGCCACGGACTCATCCACGACGACCCGTGCGCCCTCCACGCCGATGGGCGATCCATAGCCCGGCTCCGCGCCGATGGCGCGTATATCCCCGTCCCGCGCCGGCCACATTTCGAGGGCACCGACCGCGTTGGCCAGCTTGGTCTCGTTGACTTCCATGTCGCCGCGCACGACCGCCAGTACAAACGCATCCCGCTTGTCCCTACCGTCGCCGACGGTGGCCATCATAAAGAGGGCCTTGGCGATCTTGTGCGCGGGGACATCGAGCAGCGCGGTCAGTTCCTCCACGGTCGTAGCATTGGATGTGGCGATTTTCTCGGGCGCGGCGGGTGCTTCCTCGGGATTGGCCGGTTTGGCGAAGGCGGCGATCTGGCGGTTGGCCGCGTACCCGCAGTCGTCGCACAAGAGCAGGGTGTCCTCGCCGACCGGCGTTAGGTACATGTATTCGTGGGCCAGCTCGCCGCCCATCATCCCGGTATCCGAGCGCACTGCGAGGACATTGAGGCCGCAGCGATGGAAGATGTTGAAATAGCGCTGGTAATGGGCGCGGTATTGCTTTTCGAGGCCGGCCCAATCGGCGTCGAGGCTATAGGAGTCCTTCATGGTGAACTCGCGCACGCGGATAAGGCCCGAGCGGGGGCGGGGATCGTCGCGCCACTTGGTCTGGATGTGATAGACTAGCTGGGGCAGTTGCTTGTAGGACTTGATCTCGCGACGGACCAAGTCGGCTACGACCTCCTCATGGGTCATCGCCAGCACCATGTCGCGGTTGTTTTTGTCTTGGAAGCGACCCATCTCCGTGCCGACCGCGTACCAACGCCCGGTCTGCTGCCAAAGCTCGGCCGGATGCACCACCGGCATGGTGATCTCTTGGCCGCCGATGGCGTCTATCTCGCGGCGGATAATGTCCTCGATCTTGCGCATTGACCGCTGCGCTAGGGGCAGATAGCTAAAGATGCCGCTGGCCAGCGGGCGGATAAAGCCGGCCCGCAGCAAAAGCCGGTGGCTGGCTATCTCCACATCGGCGGTGACGTCGCGCAAGGTCTGGCTGAAAAGCTGACTCATTCGCATGGTTTTGCTCCTCCCTGTTAATTCCGGGCGCTGGTTAGTAATGCAGCGCACCGGGCCGTTGCACTCAATTCCACAGTAGTCTAAGTCACCGATTGCGACCCACCGCCCGCATCGCCCGATACATGCACGACAGCGACACCAGCACCCAAATCAAGGCAATCAAATACGCCAGATAGGGCACCTGCAATGGATCCAGCCCCCAATAGTCCGACAGCAGCCCGGCGTCCGTCTGCTCTGGATTCTCTCCCACAGGTCCGTGCGGAAGTCGTAGAGGCTATACAGGCACAGCATTACCCCCATCCACACCGCGCCGATGCTCGCCAGCCGCCGCGACTTGCAGGCCATGATGCACAAAACTAGCCCGCCGCCAATCCCCAACGCGAAATCAACCCCTCCCGCCGCCAGCGGCGTGTAGAGCAGGGTCATTCCTCCACAGGCCGCGCCAATGCACAACAACACCAAGCGCTGCGCCTGCGGATAAAGCGAAGTGTACATCAGCAACGCCCCCCACAGCGCCGACCCCACGTACCCGGCCGCGCTAATCAGCGGGAAAAAGCCGCCCTTCGTCAGAGTGTGCCCAGACTCGTTCCAGTGGGTGCGGATTTCAACGACCTCGCCGCCGGTGAGCAGCGCGGCGACCGCGTGATTGACCTCATGCACCAGCACCACAAAAAAGCGGAACGGCTTGATCAATGCGGTGTCCCAAAAGACCAGTGCCAGTCCCGTGCAAAGCAGATAGTAGCGAAATTGCCAGAAAATCCCGGCGATGTAGCGAGTGCGGCCGAACATGGCGTGCGCTAGGCACTTGTCTCAGCACCGATTCGTGCGATGGCCTCGGCGAGCGGGAGCGGGCCGAGCTGTTCGCCGGATCGCTGCCGGATTGCCACCGTGCCTTCTTCGACTTCGCGGTCGCCGGCGATCAGCATATAGGGCACCTTCTGCGTCTGCGCTTGGCGGATGCGCTTGTTGAGGGTCTCGCTGGCCGCGTCGAGTTCGGCCCGGATTCCAGCGGCGCGAAGCTGCTGGTAGAGCTGGCCGCCGTATTCGGCGTGGCGCTCGGCAATGGGCAAAACCACCGCTTGCACGGGGGCCAGCCACACCGGGAACGCGCCGGCGTAGTGTTCGATCAAGAAGCCGATAAAGCGCTCGTGGGTCCCCAGCGGGGCGCGGTGGATGCAAATGGGCGTCTCCTCTGCGCCCGCCGCGTTGGTGTACGTCAAGCCGAAGCGCCCGGGCTGGGCGAAATCGACTTGGTTGGTGGCGATTGTAAACTGCCGCCCGATGGCACTCCAAACCTCGACGTCGATCTTGGGGCCGTAAAAGGCGGCTTCATCGGGCACTTCTTCGTAGTTGATCCCGCCCCGCACCATGGCGTCGCGCACCAAGTCCTCGGTGCGGCACCACTTCTCGCGGTCGTCCACGTACTTTGCCCCTAGCCCGGCGGGCGCGTGGGTGCTCAAGCGCATCAGGTAATTCTCCAAGCCGAACAGCTCAAAGTAGCGCAGGTACATCTGACAGACGGCGAGGAATTCCTCCTCAAATTGGTCGAGCGTGCAATAGATATGCGCGTCGTTCATCTGCAAAGAACGCACCCGCATCAACCCAAACAACTCGCCCGACTGCTCGTAGCGATAGCACGTGCCATACTCGGCCAGCCGCAGCGGCAGGTCGCGGTACGAGCGCGCGGCCGCGGCGAAAATTTTGTGGTGATGGGGGCAGTTCATGGGCTTGAGGTAGTACTTGACTCCCTCCAACTCCATCGGCGGAAACATCGACTCGGCATAGTACGGCAAGTGGCCGCTGCGCAGGTACATGGACTCTTTGCATATATGCGGCGTCCGCACCCGCTGATAGCCCGCCGCGCACTCGGTTTGGCGGGCCAAGTCCTCCAGCTCGTCGATGAGCACCGCCCCCTTGGGAAGCCACAGGGGCAACCCCGGCCCCACTTCGTCGTCAAAGGTGAACAACTCCAGTTGCTTGCCGAGGGCGCGGTGGTCGCGCTTTTTGGCCTCTTTGAGCATCCTTAGGTGGCGGTCGAGCTCCTCGCGGGTGGCAAAGGCCGTGCCGTATATCCGCTGCAACACCTTGCGGCTTTCGTCGCCGCGCCAATAGGCCCCCGCCACGCTCAGCAGCTTGAAGTGCCTGATTTGGCCGGTGCCGAGTATGTGCGGCCCCCGGCACAAGTCGATAAACTCGCCGTCTTGGTAAAAGGACAAAGGCTGGCCTTCTTCCAAGTCCGCGAGGATCTCCTGTTTGTAGGGGGCGTTGGCGACCATCGCGGCTGCTTCCTCGGGCGCAACATCGATCCGCTCGAACTTGTGGTTTTGCTTGACGACTCGCTTCATCTCCCGCTCGATCTTCTGCAAGTCTTCGGGCGTAAAAGGCTCGGCCACGTCAAAGTCGTAGTAGAAGCCGTCGTCAATGGCCGGGCCGATCGCCAATTGCGCGTCTGGGAAGAGGCGCAGCACCGCCTGCGCCAAAACGTGCGACATGCTGTGGCGGTAGATCGCAGCGGCCTCGTCCGCATCCCACGGAATAAGCTCAACTTCCGCTTGGCGACCGAGCCGAGTGTGGAAATCGACGCACTCGTCGCCAGCGCGGGCGGCAATGTATTGCTTCAATAGCCCTTTGTTCTCTTGGGCGAGGATCTCCTTGAGCGTGCCCTCGCCGGGGTATTCGATGGCCTGTCCTTGCGCTACCTTGATTAACATGACGCACTCCTTGGCACGAAAAAACCCGCTGTCATTGCAGCCGACAGCGGGGAAAGGTTGTACATAAATTTTAGTCCGTCGCTATCCGGCGCATATACATGTCGTAGTGGTAGGGGAAGCCATCGGCCCCGACGGGAAACCGCTAGGATACGCTGTGAACGCGACTGTACGCATAGCAGAAATCATGGCGTATAAAATACCGGCGGCGCGCCGACGGTGTCAAGCCTTCAGGCCAGCTCGTAGTGGGCGCGGTCGGGCAGAGGCACTGGTCGGCCATCCTCGGTGTTAATGCTCCAGTCGGCTAGCCGCTGGCGCATGTCTGCGAGGACGTCTCGGTGTGGCTCCTCGTCGATCACATTGACCAACTCGCCGCTGTCGGCGACGAGGTCGTAGAGTTCGTCGCGGTCTCCCATAGGGTCGTGGACGTACTTCCACTCGCGGGTGCGGACCATCTTGCACTGGCCGGCCGCCTCGCGCCACTGCAAGGTGTCGATCAGGGTCTTGCGTCCCCAAGGTTGAGGCTGCTTTTGCAAGTCGGCCATGGTAAAGAGCGGCCCGCCGCTGCCGTATTCAGAAAAGGTCGCGTCCCGGGGCGCGGCCTTGGTCACGGTGGGCAACGGCATCCCGTGCATTGAGCGCGGCTGCTCCAGTCCCTGCAAATGCAACAGCGTCGGCACCACGTCGATTAGGTTGGCCATGCTCTGGTCGCGCACCCCAGCGGCGACCTGCCCGGGCCAAGAGACAATCAGGGGTACGCGCGTCAGGCTGTCGTAGAATACCCCGCCCTTGCACTGCATGGCGTGTTCGCCCATGAAGTCGCCGTGGTCCGAGCAAAAGACCACAATCGTCTGCTCCCGCAGCCCCAATTCTTCGAGCTTGTCGAGTATCTGGCCGAGCGCGTCGTCGATAAAGCGCACCATGCCAAAGTACGAGGCCATGACGCCGTAGAGGTCTTCGAGCGGATCGCGGCGCACGCCCAGCATTTGGTAGAGTACGCGGTTGCGCTCGGGGGCGCGCTCGTCGTCAAATTCGTCGTCGCGCCAAGCGGGCAAGTCAATGGCCGTGGGCGGAAACAAGGCCGCGTATTCGGCTGGGCACAGCCACGGCTCGTGCGGGTCGGGAAAGGAAACCCACAGGGCAAAGGGCTGGTCTTGGTGCTTTTCGATAAAGCGCGTCGTCTGCCCGGCGATTAGGCCGGTTGAGTGGGCCTCTAACGGCAACTCGGAGGTGCCATAGCTAAAGCGGGGATTCTGATGGGCGAGTTGGCGATGCTCGGCCGCGACTTGGCGACGCCCTTCTGCCGGCCGGAACCAGTCCATGCCCCGCGTCTGCGGCCCCTCGTCGCGCCCGCCGTGGGTAAAGGCATTCCACACGTCGAAGAGCGCCAAATCTTCCTCCCGCTCGAAGCAGTGATTTTTGCCGATGAGGCCCGTGGCGTAGCCAGCCGCTTTCCAGAACTGCCAAGCGTGCTCGGCCCCGGCCGGCATCAAGGTCTGATTGCGCCGGCCGCCGTGCGAGTGGGGAAATTGCGAGGTCCAAAACGAGATCCGCGCCGGCACACAAAGCGGGTGCGGAGTGATTGCGTTCTCAAAGAGCACTCCGTCGGCGGCTAGGCGTTCCATCGACGGGGTTTGGCAAAAGGTGTTGCCGTAGAGGTGGCTGGCTGTGGCGCGCTGCTGGTCGGTCATTATTACGAGGATGTTGGGTCGGTCGGTCATGGTGGGTTCCTTTGGGTGATGAACAGGCTTAGCTGGGAGCGAGTAGGTCGTCTAGGCTGCGGGCAATTCGGTAGTGCGCCGGGGATTCGCTCACGTTAAGCGCGGCAAAGTGCGCCTTGCCACACTCGATCTTGGCTCTTTCGGCATCGCGGAGATCGCTGGCGAACAGGCTGGCCTTCGTTTCGACTACAAAATACAGCCGCTCGCCTTCGTCTTTCTCAACGATCACGGCCCAGTCCGGGTTGTAGCTTCCAAGCGGCGTCGGCACCGTGAACCATCCCGGCAGCTTGGCGTACACCTTGACCTCCGTGCTGTTCGCCAACTCCTCGGCAAAGGATTTCTCAACTTCGGAGTCGTACACTACCTGATCGTACACGGACTTCGTCGCGTCCGAAAGTACGTTCTTCATATAGCCGGTCAGTTCCTCGTTCTCAAAGAGTTTCTGTGCATAGTAGTACTCGTCTCCGAGGCGCTGGTACTTAACGCCATCTACCAAGGCGAGGCGCTTGCAGCGGTTGATAGCTTGCGCGGCGAGTTCGATAAATTGTTGCGGGTTTCGCTTGAAATCGGCGAGGCGTGCGCTCTCACAGAGAATGCGCTGTATGCTGCGGCGCGTGAGTTGCGTCCGGTCCTGAAGCTCAGTGAGCACATCGGGTAGCTCTATATCGTCTTCGTCTAGCACCACGGAGGCTGCCCCCTCGCGTTCGGTCGCCTCGACTCCTGATTGGCCGATGGCGATGTCGGCTTTGCGCCACTGGATCCGGGGCCTAGGGATCGGCGGTGCATCGTCAAGTGCTTTGATGCACTGTGCGAGCAGGTCTTGGTTGTCGAACTCGACGCGGTACGTGGTCTTGTGTTTGATGCGGTCCCACAGGGCCTTGAACTCCGGGCTGTGGAGTACGGCGCGGCGCGGGCGAATTGAGCAGCGCTCGTCGGCGTTTTTGATTGTCAGACGCCCGGCGAGTTTGCGTAGCACCTTAGCGATCTCTTGGCGCTGCTCGGCGAATTCCTCGGGTACGCTGAGGGTATCGTCCTCAAGTGCCACTCGGAGCGCGTCCTCAATGCGCCCGGTCGCGTCGATATACCCCTCTGCTTTCAGATGGTCCCACACATTCTTCGACGCTTCGGAACCGAGAGCCGTCGTCTGTCCGTCCGCACCGACGACCGGAATAGCCGCAAACTGATGCTCCTCTACGACGCCAAAGCGGATGCCGGTGTCGATCTCGATTTCCTGTTGGAGGTTCTCGGCAAATTCTTCGTAGCTCTCCGTAGCAATGACCGTGAGCATATTGACCCCAAAGCCGCGCTGCCGCTCTCCTTTTTGATTGACGCACAGGCGCAGGCCGCGTCCGATGGTCTGCCGCCGCTCCCGCTCGGTGCGAATGTCGCGGAGCGTACATATCTGAAAGACGTTGGGGTTGTCCCAGCCTTCGCGCAAAGCCGAGTGCGAGAAGATGAACTTGAGTGGCGTCTCTAGGCTCAGGAGCTTCTCTTTGTCCCGCATGATCAGGTTGTAGGCTCGTTCGGCGTTGTCGCGATTGGGCTGGTTGTTCTCGGCGGTATCGGTCCAACCGCCCTTCTTGTCGATGGAGAAATAGCCGTTGTGGACATCCTCTGCGCTCGCGGCGGCAAGGAGGCTCTGGTAGTCTGGATGCTTGGCCAGACGCTGATACTCTTCCTCAAAAATTCGGGCGTAGTCGCCCTTGACCGGATACCCCTCGGCGTCGTACTGCCGGTAGCGGTCCACCGCATCGATGAAAAACAGGCTGAGCACCTTGATCTCTTGCGGGCGCAGGCACTTCTCTTTGTCGAAGTGCTCGCGGATGGTGCGGCGAATCATCTCGCGCTGGACAGCGAGAGTATCCACATCGCCGTAGGCTTCTCCCAACCGGAGAAAGTGCTCGCCACCGGGTACGCGCAACTCGACGAATTCGTCGCCCCTTTTGACGCGAATCTCGCCAATGCGGCAGTTGTGGTAGATCGCACGTCCGGTGGTTTGTTCGAGATCGTCGCCATCTTGGACCATGGCTTCCCGCCGCCGGACCCCAGTCGTCGTTTCCATGTCGAGTTCGACCTTGGCGCTGATCGTGCCGCGCTGGTTGCGCGTTGACACTAGGCGGACGTAGGGCTTGTTGTGGGCGTCTTTGACCGTCGCCGATGCTACCTCAATCTGCTTGACCAACTTGCGCTCGTAAGCATCTACCGCATCGAGCCGATAGACCATGTGATGCTCGTTGGCGTGTGTCGCCGAGTAGCGCAGTGTGCAGAGGGGGTTCATGGCGATGAGGGCTTCTCGGCCGCGCCCCTGCAAACCGCCATCTACACTCTGCGGCTCATCGACGATCAGGATGGGGCGCGTGGCCCGGATTAGATCAATCGGCTTTTCGCCGCCCGTCTTCTCGCTGTCCTTATAGAGATTGTTGACGTCCTTTTTGTTAATAGCACCGACCGTTACCACCATGATCTGAATCTGCGGACTGGTGGCAAAGTTTCGCACTTGACCGAGCTTGGCCGAGTCGTAGAGGAAGTATTCAAAGGGCGTACCCGAGTAGAGTGCCCGGAAGTGGTCGTCGGTAATCTGGAGCGACTTGTACACGCCCTCCTTGATGGCGACTGAGGGCACGACGATGACGAACTTGGTGAAGCCGTAGCGTTTGTTTAGCTCGAAGATGGTGCGTAGGTACACATAGGTCTTGCCGGTGCCAGTCTCCATCTCCACGGTGAAGTCGCCCGAATCCAAGGCGGCTGAAGGGGACAAGCCGTTGCGGAGCTGGACATCGTTGAGATTGGCGAATATCTCCTCATCGGGCAGGTTTAGGCGATTGCCGGTGCCCAGATCGCTTTCCGCAAAGCCGAGGCCAGCCTGAGCATCCGCCGCATTGCGTACGACTGTGAATTCGGTGCGGCAGACCTCTTGGCCGCGAAACAGGTCGCAGACGGCTTCGATGGCTTGGAGTTGGTAGTCGAGATTGGGTTCAAAGTGGAGTTTCATAGTGCGTTTTCTATGATGCCCCAGCGTCTGCTCCCGGAACGCGTCTGGCGGTCACAGAGAGCGAGTAGCTCTCTGTATCGGGTCGGAAAAATAGATTCGGGAATGATTTCAAACTGGTATCGGTCTGAGCCCGTTCTATGAAAGAGAATAAGGCATGGGCGATCTCGGTATTCCAACTCATTGATGACGAGACGGATGGTGTCGTTTTCAAATAGCCTCATCTTTCGGCTGCGAGCTGACTGGCATCCCTTCTCAGTCAGTGTGATTACTTTGGAACATTTGAATTCAAAAAATTCTCTCGCGGCTTGGACCGGAAGTTGAATCTGCTTGCCATTAGGACCGGTTTCCCTAGGCATGATCTCAATGACGAGATCGCCAGAATTAGCCAACTCTCGATCTGTAACAGACGGCTCCTTCTTCGCGCCCCAAGTAAATGTTGTCTCCCTAGATACCATGCGGCTTTGCTCAAATTTACTACGGTCACGCTGGTAAGATTTTAGGATTTTATTCGTCAGTGCGATGCTCCCCGCATGTACCTCCTTTGCCCAATTCCGAAGATCTGGAGGGGCACCGCTACACCGAATGGTCACAGCAAATTCGATGTTGTTGATTAGTCCATCGCGAGTGAGATTGTTACTACCAACCCACACTCGGCATCGTGTAGAGCGATCGAGCCATACAACCTTCGGATGAAATACGCCCCGATAGTTGCTCATAAGGCGAACAGTGACGTCGTCATCAGCCATGGCTTTCAACCCTTCCGGATCTGTGATCGCGTGATCCGTTCCAACATACGCAAACACTTTACGACGCCGATCGAATTTCAGCCAGCTCAAAATACTCCCGCGAATCTCATCCCACCCTCGCTTCGTTACGGCGTAAAAGTAGAGACGTAGCTGCGCGTCTCCTTTCTTCCGATCTTCCTTCAACGTCGAATTCAGCGAGTCCCTAAACTCAGCTACCTTCCACGTTGAGAAAGACCCTGTAGGGAGATGACTGTTCATCGGTTAAAGACTCCTGATATTTGTCACGCCGGACTGCTCCAGCACGGCGGTTAGATTTAGCTTTGCTCTATCGTCAACAAAGCCGCTGTCTCGAAAGATAACGATGCTCTCACTGGACGGAGACAGTTCTTTTTGCCACGCTGAGATGCCGAGCCCGAGTTGCTGAGCTTCTTCCGGTGTAAGATCATGCCCGAAGCAGGCAAACAGCATTCCGGCACCGACTGAGTATATAGTCCGTCCTGCGATCACTCGAGATTCGATGGAAACACAAAGATCGAGCCCCATCTTCAACATGAGTTCAAAAAGGAGGTCGTAGCCGGTTCGGCCTTTCTTTATATTTTCTGCATGCTCAAAGATGGATTGCTTGAGATTGTCAGGCTTAGTGATCCAAGATTGAATGTTTGAGGTATCGAGCTTGAGGACTAAAAAGCCAAAGTCGCCTGATAAAAGCGGTGTTTCTTTTTCGATTTGTTTCGCGGATCTGCGTAGTCGCTCTTTCGTCAACTCCGCTAGGTTGCGGGGGCGTCCAATTTGATCGCAGAAATCAGCTCCAACCACCTGAGCCTTGTCTTTCATATCGAGCGGTTGGGGCAACTGCACTAGGATGAAGCGCCGCGAGCACGAATCTTCAGCATTTTGCCGCCAGACGCCTGAAGCCGTCGTCCCTGAGCCGGCAAAGAAATCCAAAATAATATCGTCCTCCCGCGAAACGGCCCTTATCAAGTACTTGAGCAAGCCTTCCGGCTTGGGATAGGAGACAACATCCGCGCCAAAAACTTCTCGTATCTGCTGAGTGGCATCTTCATTGGTCTGAACGGCGTTGATTCTGTAGGAAAGAAGGTTCGCTATCTTCTTCTGTTCACCCGACTGATTCACGTAGTTGGGACGAAACGGAATCCTGCTAATGAGAATCTCTGCGCCGGCAGCTACGAATTCGTTGAGTTTGGCTTGCGAGTACCGCCATTCCCCAAGTAGCCGAAAAGCATTGCTGTTTCTTCCTTTTACAATGTGAACATCGTCGAGCAATACGGTCTTGATGTTCCCCTCAGACATGTCTTGGGCTGTAACGATCTGATCGTTGATCCCGAAGATCACGCTTGCCGCAGGAAATTCCAACACAGCCATGTTGTTGCCCGCATTGTTAAAGGGATATTTCTTTTCGTTTTCGACCGATCCAGTTGTAAAGGCGGGGGATTGTGAACGGTCTTTTGCATAGGCGATAATGTAATCCGTAACTGTGCCCATGTTCCGATCCAAAAAAGAAGGTTTCTTCTTTTTTTCCCATATAAAGGTGCCGCAAAAATTTTCGTAGCCAAAAATTTCGTCACAGACTACTCGCAGATTGTGCAATTCCTCGTCTCCTATGGATATGAGTATTATACCGTCACTTCTCAGCAAATTCCTTGCTACCTTCAAGCGTGGATACATCATGTTCAGCCAGTTCGTGTGGAACCGCCCCGATGCCTCCGTATTCGACGACAATTTCCGGTTATCGTCGTCGGTCTGTCCCGTCAACTTCTGATAATTCCGTATGCTGTCCCGGTAGTCATCAGGATAGACGAAATCCTTCCCCGTGTTGTACGGCGGGTCAATGTAAATCAGCTTAACCTTCCCGGCGTAGCTCTTCTGCAACAGCTTGAGCACCTCTAGGTTATCGCCCTCAATCATCAGGTTTTGCGTCGTGTCCCAATCGACGCTTTCCTCTGGGCAGGGGCGCAAGGTGCCGGTCGAAGGCGTCAGGGCAAGCTGCCGCGCCCGGCGCTTGCCGTGCCAGTTGAGGCCGTACTTCTCCTCGCGATCGTCTATCTCGCCGCCCAGAAGCTGCTTGAGCACCTCAAAGTCGATCTTGTCCTCAGTAAAGGCTTCGGGAAACAGGGCCTTTAGGTGTTCGATGTTATCAGCCACAATGTCCGCCGAGCGCGTCTCTGGGTCGTTGGCAATGAGTTTTTGCATAATTTCGTGTCCTAGCGGCGTCCGGGCTTTAGCCCCAAATCATGGACGGCATAAACTTTTGTTTTTCAGTAGCCTGTCGTGCCTGCGCTGGAAGCTCTTATCTCTGCATAATGTAAAAAGACCCATAGGTTCACGCCTACCGCTCCCACAGATCGCTCAGCGGTACGGCGAGTATGCGCTCGTCGGCCAATGGGAGTCGGTCGCGGCCGGCGTAGAGCAGCACCCCGGACTCAAAATTTTCGCCACAGCGATCGGCCAGACGCACGAGCCCCCGCCCGTCTTTGGCGGTGAGCGCACCGGCGGCCTTGACCTCAATACCCCAAGTCTTCCGACCCTGAGTAAGCACTACATCGACCTCCACCTGATCCTTGTCGCGATAGTGCCAGAAACGCAGATCCGGCTCTGTCCACGTGGCTTGGGCTATGAGTTGTTGCACCACAAAAGATTCCAATAGATGCCCCATGCGGTCCCGATGGTCGAGCCAATCGGCCGCAGTTAGGTCGGCGAGGGTCGCCGCCAGCCCGCTATCGAGCAGATGGATCTTCGGTGTTTTGACGAGTCGTTTGGCCGGGTTGCGATGCCACGCGGGCAAGCGTCGCACCAGAAAGAGCCGCTCGAGTACGGCGATGTAGTGCTCTACGGTCGCCCGGTGCAGGCCGAGGCTATTGGCCAGATTGCAAGTGTTCAATAGCGCGGCGTTGCGCTGAGCCAGCAATTCCAGCAGACGAGCCAATTCGCTAGCATCCCTCACCCGCGCCACGTCTTGCACATCCCGCTCGACGATGCTGCGTACATACTGCCGGTGCCATTGCCGGGCGCGGCTGGGCGTACGGGTCAGCGGCTCGGGATAGCCGCCGGCGACCAATCGCTCGGCCAGCGGTGGGCCAGCAGGCTCCGTCGCGGGCCGGATACCCGCTTTGAGCGCACCGTTCAACAGGTCGCTGAGGAAGCACCCAGGCTGACGCATTTTTTCTGATTCGGTCAATGGGTACAACTGCGCCATTTCCATCCGCCCTGCCAGCGATTCGGTAACGGTCGGCACCAGCAATAGATTGGCCGAGCCGGTTAACAGGAAACGCCCGGGACGGCGGTCCCGATCGACAGCGCGCTTGATGGCCGAGAGCAGCACCGGCACCCGTTGCACTTCGTCCAAGGTCACCGCCTCCGGCAAGCTGGCTACGAAACCGTCCGGGTCGGTCCCAGCGGTCTGGTAGTAGTTGTGCTCGTCTAGGCTGACGAATGCACGGTCCGGTGCGAGCTGCTGCACGAGCGTAGTTTTCCCACTTTGCCGCGGCCCGAGCAGACAGACCACCGGCGTATCGGCCAAAGCCTCGCGGAGGACGGGGGCCAGCGAGCGGGGAAACAGGGAGCAGTCGGCGTCCATTTGTCGGTTAGATTAGCGTCCAATTGTCGGTTAAGGGAGCGTCCAATTGTCGAATGGCAATCTAGCGGAAGGGGACGCGGCGAGCAAGATGAAAGGCTGAAGTCGGCTGGATCGAACAGGACTACGACCGGGCGGGACCCGGCTCGCCCATTCGGCTATTTGGCCATCACTTGGGCCCGGATGAGCCGGAATAGTTCCGCTTGGTACTCAGCATCGCGCAGGGCCGTGTGATTGGGTTGCCGCCGTGGTTGTAATGCGGCCGCCATGCGGCTCGACCGAGTATCGGCCCATTGACAAGCGGTAGCCCCCATGTAATAAGCTTTGATGTCTAGCGCAGAGAAGCCAAACGGATTTTCTCCAATAAACAGATGGAAATAATGGTTCACAAAGGACCAGTCGAACGGTGCATTAAAGCCGACGAAGACCAGCGTCTCGCCCCCGCGGACCAGTCCTTTCAGCCAATCGGCAAACCGCTTCATAGCCTCTTCCGGTGCCAAGCCCGTCCGCTCTAGGGCTTCGAGAGACAGCCCCGACACCTTCAAGGCCATCGGATCGGCGTTGCGGTTGAGCGGCTTGAGTTCGCAGGCGAATGTCAGGCTTTTGTCGTCAACGACGCAGGCACCAATTGACAGCAGGCTAAACTCTATGGGAATTGGTCCCGCCGTTTCGACATCGACAGAAACGAAAATCTCGCGTTGGTCGGTCATGGAATCAGAGGCTCCACTGGTACGAGAGGAGGTCGGTTTTGGATTGTGGCCCAATGCGCCCGGAAAGCTTGTTGTCGATCCTCAATCGTTCCGCTTGTCTTCCAGTGCAGTGCCGCTAGGGTGGAAATGTCGAATGGGTGTTGGTTGCCTTCCTTAACCATGAGCATCGTTGGCAAACCGCGCCCGAGCGCATAGCCGAGTTCTATAAAGCAGTTGGGCCGCATGCCCGTGATGTCAGCCAGCACGACGCTGCTACGGTGGAGCTTCGCGAAGATCTCTTGGTCAATGCGAGCGTACTCGTATGGCTGCGAACCGTCGATTACTGTCATCTTGTAGCCAAGTTCGTCCTCGACGACCGGCTGCACCACCTCTTTGAAGAAGGTTTCGACATCCTCGTAGTCTTTACACTTGGGATTAAGTAATCGCACGACGAAAGCTCGAGGTTTTTCCAAGTTCTCAAGAAGGTCGCTGATCGCGCTTATACGCTTGCAGACCGGCTTACGCGATGTGAAGTTGATGCGGTTGATCCAAGTATGGGCACTGTGGTGAATAGTCTGAAACAGCCGTTGTGCTCGCGTACTGTCTAAACCAGAGGAGAACAGTCGGCGCGCACCGGTGTCGGGCGATGTTATGCGGGCGTTCAGCGGCACTACAGGCTTGCCAGCATCATGGTATAAATTGGCCAAAAACAGGACTCCGTCCGAACCTCCGAGCGCGATGAGGATGTCGCCCCGCTGAGCCTGCGCCTCCATCCGCTTGCTGTTCATGTTCCAGTGGGAGACATTTTCGATATGGACGAGATCGGACGTCCGTAGGTCATCCCAGAGTTGCTCAAACTCCGGCGGAATTTGCTCTTCATTCTTGTGGTGCTGAACGGCGATGGCGAGCGGATCGGGTGCGCTAGAAGGTCGGCGAGCAAGGTTATCGTATAACGTCTTCCAGATCAGCCAGTCGAAGCAAATCGGCAGATCGTCGCTTTCCCGCAACTTCTCGGCGTCGACCGGCACGACAAAAGTCGCTCCTCGCTTGATAAGGTCAAGAACCAATCCTTTCACCAGTTTACGTGCTGCTTGGACTTCGCCGAAAGTCGCCACCGACGCGTCGCACGAGATGCTGCCCGCGATATGGATGCGGCGTCCGAATAGTGAGGACCTAGCCATCACAGACCTTCTACGACGGGCGACGACCTCATGTTAGCAGCAACGGTTTGAAGATCGTCGAAACAAAGCGGACGATCCGGGAATGCCGACGCTAAGGCACTCGGATAAAGCCGGGTGCGGATGTCCGAGTAGGTCCAAGTTGGCTGGCCTTCTCCCCGAGCACCTGTGATTTTAACCAGAGAGTCAAGTTGGTCCCCCGTCAGCGAGAGTGCCGCAAGATCCATGTCGAAGAGTTGCCGACGTTCTTCCTCTGACGGACGCGTGAATTCCTCGATGACCGAGGCGCGTCGCTGAAGAGCGGGGTCCAGTGCCAAAGCACGGTTCGTGCAAAAGAAGGCAACAACCCGTCCGCCAAAGCACCGTAAATGGTCAATCTTCTGAATCAAAGTGTTCACAGCGACCTTATCTTCGTGGTGGCTATGATCCTGTGAGCGAGCCGCGGCGAGCGAGTCGCCTTCGTCAATAATAAGAATAGCGCGACGACCTTTGCCTGCCGACTTGGCCACTTGTTCAAACGCTTCGATGATCAATGTTCCCATCTCGCCGACCTTGCCGGCCCCACGGACGCGGTTGCCTAACTTGAAGAGGACCGAGTCTTCCGTTTTACTCTCTGTGATCAAACGGTTTGCAATGCACTCGGCCATCACGGTCTTACCAGTTCCGACGTCGCCGTGGAAGATCACGAGCGGGTATTGCTCAGTGACGAGATCGCATAGGGCAAGCTGTCCGTCGTGGTGCTTTTGGTTCCACCGGCTTAAATCGCTCGTGCTCAACAGCAGCCGCAGTGAGTTGCGGACTCGGTTGTAGCGAACCTCGAACCCCAGCAAGGTCTTTTCCTTAGCCGCAAGCCTAGCGTCGGGCAGAGGCGTTTTGCTCTCGAAGATATCAGCCTTATTCACGAGGAGAAATCCTTTCGCTGCATTCCCCACCCGTTGCTCGAGTAGGTACGCCCGCCGGAATGGATGAGGCCGGAATGGCTGGTATCGGCTCTGGTCGGAACCCATTTGCATTTGAGACTGCTCTTCATCTCCTCTCTAGCGGTGGCATTATAGGCGTCAGTGTACCTCAATATGATTCGGAAGTCGGGACTTTCAACGCTAGGCCACAAAACCCCGCCCGGGCGGCTCATCTCTAGGTCGCCGTCAGAAGTGTTGACGATATATTGCACAGCTTGAACCTCGGTTGATCCGGAGAAAAGCGTGAGATCAACCATCTTCAGATACATCTTCTTAGCTAGCACCTCGACGTCATGCGCGTAGTCAAGGGCCTCTTCCTCAGTGATCGCGCCGGAACTCTGGGCGATCATCACGAGGTCGGCAGTAAAGCGCCGCACGACCGTTTCGATGTCGGAAATCGTGTAGGAATAGGTGTCAGTTGCTGTATAGGTCATATTCTCAATCCCCGATTTTGAAGTGGGGTCCGAAGAGTTCCTTCCAAACTTCGTTGTCGTTCTCGACGGACGCGAAATTGGCTGTCTCCCAAGCTGCTTTTGCGGCTTTGACGATCTGCTGTCGCTCTGACTCCGTGATGCGGGCGGCAACATTGTTGCTACTTTGAACTGGGTCAAGTATCACGACCGGATCGTAGAAGGGGCCGATAGGTCCGGTGTTCTCAGGGAACTGGATGACATCTTTCAGTCTTGACTGAGCTATGTAGAGCAAGAAGCGACGAAATCGCTGTTCTATTGACTCTTTCGCTCCCCCTTTATCCAAGAGGTAGGCCAGAATGAGTTCGATCGCGAACGATTTGAGTGGCTTCAGTTCGGCGTGGTTGCGCCATTTCTTGGCGAGACGGACCAAGGTACGGAAGTGCTTGTCCTTGTCCTTGCGGTTTTGAACGAACTGAATCTGGCAGGGGGCGCATGTCTGCACCTTGGAGCCATCCTCCAAGTCGAATTGCCAGCCGTAGTCGGGTCGGGCTTTGTCTTGGATCACTGGGACTACATCGACATTGAGTCCGCTGCCAACGAAGGAGACTTTGGTCGCCTTTCGCTGGATTTCAAAGTCTCCCACATCCTTGTTGGGATAGATCTTGATCAGCAACTCATGAATCGAGTCGTTCAGACTTTTCAAGGTTTTTTGACCGACACTCCGGTCGAAAATATAGAAGACGACATCTACATCAACCGGATCCTCGGATGTTTTCCTAAGGATAGTGAACTTGGCAAAGGATCCTGCCTTCACCGTCTTAGTGATCCTGACGTCGATCTTATCCCGGATATCCTCTGTGAGTTTATCAATGAGAAAACCGACCTGTCTGTGATACTCCTTCCGCTTGCTATCGGGCAGGCGAAGAACGTTGCTGTCGTAATAGCGAAGTTGAGAGTTGGTCAGCGACATGAATACCTCCTCTAGGTGCATCTATGCGATGATAGACACCAGTAAACGGGGAAAGACGAGAGCGACGCGATGAGTTTGCCCATCGGTAGAGCACCTACTAGCCTCGGCATAATTGCTCGCGCCAAAGTTGCCAAAAATATCATTTCTCAAAAAACAGAAAGAATGTTATCTTTGTCAAGAGATCAATCAAATGCCCCACGAGGAGAAACAATGACTGCTGAAGCGCACATTGCCGCGAATGTCGCCCGACTGCGGCTGGACCGGCAGTTGACCCAAGAGGAACTCGCTCGCAAGGCGGGGCTTTCGCGGATGGCACTCGGAAAGATCGAGCGAGGCATCGTCGTCCCACGCGCCCGGACCCTCGCCGCGCTAGGGGACGCGCTCGGCGTTCCGCTCGGCGATCTAGTGACGCCTGTGCAGCCTCTTAAGACCGTGCGATTCCGCGCCCAAGCACGGGTCCACGCTCGGGCGCAGATCTTGGCCGAGGTCGCAAAGTGGCTCGACGCCTATACTCAAGTCGAGGCCGATCTCGGCGAGTCGTGCCCCTTCCAGTTCAAGGCTGTTCGCATTCAGCCTAGGAGCCCGGAGAAAACCGCACAGGCCGCACGCAAAGCCATCGGGCTTGGGCCGGAAGAGCCGGTGCTCGACATCTGCGGGCTGCTCGAAAGCAGCGGAGTGAAGCTATTGTTCCTCGTTAAAAAAAGTGACTCCTTCTTCGGACTAAGCGTCGGTGCAGAGGATGGCGGCCCTGCCGTGGTGGTCAATACTTGGGAGCGGATCTCGGTAGAACGTTGGATCTTTACCGCGGTACACGAACTCGGCCATTTGTTGCTTCATCCGGCCGAATATCGGCGCGACGCCACCGAACTCCCCGTGCAGACAGAGCGCGAGGCCGATGCCTTTGCGAGCCACTTCCTGATGCCAGAAGCCGCGTTCGAGTCAGAGTGGGACGAGACCCGAGGGCATCCGCTCCTCGTCCGCGTCCTCAAGGTCAAGCGCATCTTCCGCGTGAGTTACAAAACCGTGCTCTATCGGCTGGTTGAGTCGAGCCGTGAAACCTCGGATATCTGGCGCACATTCCAGCACCAGCATCGCAGTTATTTTGGCAAGACGCTTCGCAGGACCGAAGAACCCGAAGCACTTAAAAGAAGCGAGTTCGCTTGGAATTGGAGCCGCTCAGGTGAGCCAGAGGGCCTCTCTCGGCACGACTTTGTCGAGAACCGCCTCTCTCGGCTCGTGCGACAGGCACTTGAACAGGAGCATATTTCACTCGGGCGTGCCGCCGAGATTCTGAGGCTGACTCGGGAGGAGATGAGGAGGCAGGCACGTGAGTGGGTGGGGTAAGTGGCTATGGCCCAGACTGTGCTTCTCGCCGACGCAGAGCCTCAGTCTCATGGTAGATCTGGTTGCTGTCGGTTCCCTCACGCGGCGGCGTGCCATAGCTATCGCTCGCCAAATCCAAGCGTCGAATCCGCTTCATATCAATGAGCGAGTACTTCAGCGTTTTTTGGGAGCTATCGAGAAAACTTGATATATAGTCCCAGCGTACCGCGTCCACTGTGCGCAACTTGGGTGGCCAGATTTTTGACCCGTTGCCCTAGAATGACCGATGAACCGATCTCCGCGTTTCGCGCCCACCACCGCTGGCTTGGACCTCAATGCCCTACTCAGCCCACTGCGCCGATCTTTCTGGCTGGCACTGGGGATTGCCATCCTGCTGAACGCGGTCTTGGTCCTGCTCAATCCCTTCGAGCAGCAGGCTGAAAAAGCACCTCGGCCGCTAACCACCAAGTTTGTCAAACGCCAACCGCGCCTGACCAAGGCACTGGAGTTGCGCAAAATTCCCCAACGCAAACGCCCGATGATCCGCCGCTCAGTACGCACCGCCGCGGCCCGCATGGATCAAGTGCAGGCTACCGCGGAGTTCTCCACGCGCACCCTCATCGCTCGGGCGACTGGCATCGCGAGTATGCTCCAAGTCGGACAGAGCAACCCACAGGTGCTCCAAGAAGCACTCGAACCGATCATCGGGCTAACCGCAAACTTGGGGATCGACCGCACACCCGAGCATAAGATCGACATGGGCTTGGAGATGCTCGATGTCGATGCCATGGACACGGGCCGCTACCGCGCCTTGGTGATACAGGACCCCAAGGACAAGCAAGGACTCAAGGGCTTTGTCAAGTTCGCCCGCGTGGTCTCGGCCACGTACATGGCCGAAACCCAGACCAATGTCGTCGATGGGGGGCTTAACAATCAGGAAATCGACATCCTGTGCGATATGCTCAACGAGTGGACCGGCTTGCGAGCCGAGTTCGTCGGCAGCTTTACCTTTGATGACGACCGCTTTCTAACGGTGCCGATCATCATCCCCCAAGGCGAGCCCAACGAAAACGAGTTGGACAATCTGGCGCGCTATCTGCTGGCGGGGGGCTTTGTCATGGCCGAGCAATTTGACTTTGAGGGGTTTTGGACGGAGGCTCTAGAAAAATACGGGAAGCTGATCAAAGGGCGCGATTTCTACACCGACCGCTTGCGGGAAGACCATCCGATCTTTACGGCCTACTTTGACTTGGGGGACGGCGTCGCGCAAGGGGCGACGCGCTTTGACGATCCGTACTACTGGAATGCGGTGAAGGGTTTGTTCGTCAAGGGGCGGTTGGTGGCCGTGCCCCGGGCCAACTCGGGTATCGGGGGGTATTTGGGCTTTGTCAGCGACCGCGATTCGACCCGCATCCTACAGTTTGCAATCAACACCGTGATCTACGCACTGACCCAAGAAGGGTCCATGACGCAGCGGTTGATGCAGATTGTACACTGAGCGGGGCCTCCGATGCCTTCGTCATGCTAAATGCTCGACATTCGGCAGGGCCGCGCCGACCCGCTGGGCGCAATCTAGGATTTGCCGCCAAGTCTCTTCCTCGACGACCACACCGGCCTGCCGCTGCTGTCGCTCGCGCTTTTCCAACTCTCCGGGCAGCAAAATGGCGGCGACGCCAGCGGCCTTGGGCGAGGCCCGCAAATAGGCTGCGAACGCCCGCACTTGGGCCGCGTACTCGGCTAGCGGCTGAAAGTGCCCAATGTTGATGACCAGCAAGAAGCAGCCGTTGCCGATCCGCTCCTTTCGGCCCCGCGCACAACCCGCCCCACTCAGTGCCCCGCCCAACAACTCTACCACGACTCCGAGTCCGTAGCCCCTGTGGCCCATGACGCCGCCAAAGGGCAAGAGGCTGCCTCGCGGCTCGTCGTAAAAGTCTGCGGGATTGGTTGATGGCTGGCCAGCCGCGTTGAGGATCCAGCCCTCGGGGACCGGCTCGCCACGATTGCGCTTGACTCGCACCTTGCCCTCGGCCACCACGCTGGTCGTGATGTCCAGCACGAGTGCTCCGCCCTCTCCGTCTGGCCAGCCGCCCGCCAGCGGGTTGGTGCCCAAGCGCCCGGCGATGCCGCCCCAAGGGGCTACGCTGGCCCCGCCGCCGTGCGAGTTGGCGCAGAGCAGGCCGATCATGTTCGCCTCGGCGACGCGCTCCACATAGCTGCCGAGACGCCCGATGTGGTTGGAGTTTTTAACGGTTATGGCCGCGACCCCGCAGTGGCCGGCGCGCTCTAAACCCATCTCCACCGCTTGGTTCATCACGACTTGGCCAAACCCCCAGTGCCCGTTGAGCACGGCCGCCGCGGCTGTCTGGCGCACCACTTCAACCTCGGCGTGGGGAACGATCTCGCCCTTTTCAATGGTGCTTATGTATTGGGGAATTCGGATGACGCCGTGCGAGTCGTGCCCCACGGCATTGGCATCGGCCAGCAGCTCGGCGACGACAGCGGCCGCCGCCGGAGGCGCGCCGACCGCCGCGAAGATGGCTGCGCCGACTTGGCGCAAGTATTCGATGGAAAATGTGGGCATAATTATCGGGGTATGGCCGCGGCCAGCGCCGCGAGCAGGTCACGCGCCTGCGCCGCGGAGAGCTTGGCTCGCCGCCGTGCTTTGTCGATTAGGGTTTCGGAATTAGTCAAGGGAAGGATCCCATTTCGTTTTAAGGCGGTTTCTCAGAGGCTGTCTGAAAACTCCATTTTCTATTTGATTCTTTTGAGTAACAGGTGGATCATAGCAATCTGGATCAAGGCTTCGCTATGGCGGGTCAACACCTCATAATCTCGGGCATGACGGCGCGAGTTCATCACCCATGCCAAGGTACGCTCGACGACCCAACGGCGTTTGAGTACGGTAAATCCGGGGCCTTGTTTGGCGACGACTTCCAAGTCAATCTTGTGCGTCTTTTTTAGGTTGGCCACCCATGTTCGGATCGCCTCGCCTCGATAGCCGCCATCGCCCCACAGTTTGCGTAACCGGGCTACGCCGGACGTCCCCAAGCGGGTCAACACCTGCTGCAAGCCGTCTCGATCGGATACATCGGCGGCGGTGACCACCACCTGTCGAAGCAAGCCTGAGGCGTCGACCAGCAGATGCCGTTTTCGGCCTTGAACCTTCTTGCCCGCGTCGTAACCGGTTGTTTTACCATGGGTTGCCGTTTTGATGGTCTGACTATCGATACAGCCCGCCGAGGGCGTGGCCGGCCGGCCGTTGCGGCGGCGTTCCTGCTGGGTGAGCCGTTCCAACACCCGCGGCCAGACCCCGTGCCGGCTCCAGCGACGGAAGTAATCATACACCGTTTTCCACGGGCCAAAACAAGCCGGTAACAACGCCCAAGGACACCCCGTCTTGTTCAGATACAAAAGCCCGTTGACGATCGGACGCCGATCCCGCGGCGGCCGACCCGGACCGTTGGGGCGCCACCGCGGAGCCGGCAGCAACGGTTCGATCTGCTGCCATTGCACATCGGTTACATCGGTTGCATATTGGCCACTGGGCGTACTCATCATACGAGCCTTTCTGTTCAGATTTTGTGGTGAAACCTGAATATGGCCTGATGAGTACGCCGATTCAAATACGACTACATAATGGGTTTTCAGACAGCCTCTTAGAAAACTGCACAGCGTATCCAAGCGACTTGCAGTTGACATACGGCGGGTTCCCAACAATCACGTCAAATCCCCCCCTGTACATGACATCGTAGAACTCGACAAACCAGTGGAAGGGCTGGTGGCTGGTACGCCATTTCTGGTAGGCAGTCTCGTCGTCAGGCTTGACGCCGTACTCGGTCGCTAAGTAGCTGTCCAGTTCGCCTCGCAATTCATCAAGCCGCTCCTTCAGTCCGACCTTTGCCGGCGCAAAGTCGCCCGAGTCCATGCCTTCATCCGTCTGCATACGCTGAAACATACGAAAGGCTTGGGCGGCGATCTCGGCGCGTTCCTCAATGCCCGGTAGAGCCAACTGCTTGATTAGGTCGCCACTCAGCATCTGTTGGATTTCCCCCAGCGAAGTAAATCCAACCAAGGTATTGCCGGCGCGGATGTTGAAATCAATGTCCGGCAGCGGCTCGATCTGGTCGTAGGTCTTCAACTGAGCGACTAACTTGAGAAACAAACGCAGCTTACATATCTCGACCGCCTCTTCCATAATGTCCACGCCATACAGATTGTTGAGCACGATAGACTTGAGGATGAAATACCGGGTGCTGGGATGCTTCTTGACCTTCTCTAAAACGTCCCTGAAGTCGCTGAGTGCTTTTGGATGATGAGGCCGCTCGGTCCGCTCAAGATCGTTGCGGAAGCCCTGCATTCCTTCCAGACATGCCGTGTAGAGCGGTTCAAGGATGTTTAGCGCGGCGAACAGGAACGCGCCAGAGCCGCACGTGGGATCGAGCACGGACACATCGCGCATCCCATGCCAAAACGCACGCAGAAGCTCCGGCCCTTCGCTCTGGACGATGACATCCTTTGCGAACTGTTCGATGTCCAAGTTCAGAGTGATGAGGTCGTTGACGTCTTGAACCTTGCCCGAGGCGAGTTGTTCACGGACTTCGGCGTGTCGCTGGCGGCGGGCCACCACCTCGCGCCAAGTTTCGGTAGGCAGCGCGTATTCATCAGCAGCCGGACTGTTCCATTCACCTCGCTTGGACACATCATCGATTCCTGCGGCTATCTCCTCCGGTAGCTCAATGGGCCGTTCTAAACGCTCGGGATCGACATCCGGTGAGTATCTCCAAGCTACTCCGTGCGCCACAGCGGGGTAGATATACAGATCGGGGTCGTCCTGCAAGAGCCTCCACACGCCGCCACCCGGCGAGAACACCACCGGGCATTTCTTCTTTGCAGCATCGAAGAGGAATGGGATGACCGTGTTTCGGGTGATATAGCCGGTGATGTCCTCCTTGGTATAATAGGCCCCCATCTGCTTCTGGTTGATGTACTTCTCGAAGATGTATCCGAGAACGTCGGGATTGATCTCGTTGTCTTCCCTGCGAGGCCGCTCGTCTAGGTGCCAGCGGTAGCCCTCAAAGAAGGTGAACACCCTCTCGAATGCCTCGTCCGGGATACTGATGTCGGGGTTGTCCCGCTCCAAATCGTGAACATCGAACAGGCCGCCGTTGAGGAACGGCACCTTGCCCAGCAACTCGGCTAGCTCGGGTGCCCTTTCGGATTCCGGCTGTCCCAGCCCTTCGTGGAACAGCCGTAGCAGGAAAATGCGATAGAACTGTTGGAACTGCCCGGCCCCCGTCTTCTGCTGTACCATGCGCAGACGGTTGCGGAGGTAGTCGGTGTCATCATCAAGGAAACCCTGCTTCTGGACGAAGTAGATGAACATCATACGGTTGAGCATCAAGGATGCGTACCACTCCCTGCCCCCCTGCTCAGCGATGCCATTGATGAAGCCTTGGAATGCGTCGAGTTCTTGCCTGAATCGCTCGTAGAACTGCTTGGTGACCTTTTCGACATCCATCGCCTGCTTAACCCGTGACGCGACCTTGGCGACGCCGAGACTCTCTTCCTCGTCGAGGCTAAACGCGATTTCCCGAAGGCTTTGTAGGAAAGGATCGCCCTGCTGGCTGCTGTGATACTGTTGCTCGCGGCAGGCGTCGGGCTTGCCACTCTCTCGCCTGACCCACTGCCTGACCAGTGAGGTGTGTTCGGCATCGACAAAGATGATAATATGCTCGAACGCCAGCTTGGCGACTCGGCGTTCTATCTTTCGTCTGATCGGGTACGGCGGGACTAAACCGTCGGCATCCGCGCCGCAGACATAGACGACGTAACTGGCCTTCTCCGCCACAGGCTCCAGCGCGTAGTCATGCCCATCCAGCGAAATCTGTACTGGTTCGGCCTCGTAGTGGTTCCACCCTAAGCCTTCCACGAAGAGGCCTCGGAAGTCGAAGCTATGGAGGTATGGACGGAGTTGATCGATAGTCACTTGCATCAGGCACCCTCTCTGTCTGTGTCAAAGAGTCCCAAGGAGCAGATGATTCGCGGTTCTTGGACCTCAGCGGTGTCCCTGTCAGTTACGCACAGCCGGTCATCATTCCGCAAGGTAATGACTATATCGGCAAGTTGAGCGTTGTCAATCCCACTGCGGAGTTGCCGATTTAAGGTATCAACTGCCGACTGGCGAAGGGGATGCCGGTAGATGTCGTCGAGAGCCTTGTGTAATGCGTCAGTGTCAAACAACTGGCCCTCAATGTCGTCCGCGTACTGTTTGAGCCGGGTATAGGTGCGGAACCGTGCGCCGGAGGGCTGCCCAAGCTGACCGCCAACTCTCTTCTCCACCTTTGCGATGTGCTTGACACCATCGGCGACGAGTTGGTGGTGGCTATCGTGATGAGGCTGCGCGGAGATTTCCGGCCTGCACTCTGCGGCGGAGAGGATTTCGAGTTGGGATTCGGTGATGCTCTCGCCGTTTCTGCCCACAGCACCTTCTTGTCTGGCAAGGTCTCTGTCAGGAGCTTCTGGAGAGCTTTCAGCTTGGCATCGTGCGCTGGGTTCCAATTTCCATATCTCTGGAGCACCTGTAGGAGGGCGTCGATGTCCGACTGGAGATCGGCCTCTAGTGCCTTGCCGAAAAGGTCGGGACGGAACCAGCTAAAGCGTTTTTTGTAGCGTTTTGAATACTCTGCGTACACTTCGGCGGCCCGAGTCTCAAAATCGGATACAGTCCAAGAACCCATGCCTGTCGATTCCGAATCGCTGACCTCGATTTCCTGCTGGTCGTCGTCAGGGTCGAACATGCTTCCTTGAGCTTCGTCAACATCGGAGTCGGTAAACCTAGAATCAAGCATTTCGGCATCCTGTGTACCGATCGGTAGCGGAAGGCCATTTCGGATTGCATGAAGGAATACGTAGTTCCGCAGGATGTGACGATCCACAGACTGCAAGAAGGCCCAGCCACTGCTTTCGAGACGCTTGAACAGATTTATCCGGCAGAATCCTATGAGTCGTTTCCCTGCTCGAGAGAGATTCTGGATCTGCTGTTTCTCCGTTGAAGACGGGGGAATCGCCGGTGAATCAGCCACGTACGTACCTAGTCCGTATCGCGGCAGACTCAACGCACCGATAACGTCAACCACAGCTTGGGAGTATAGCTTGGCGTACCGATCTGTAGGGTCAGACTCGTCAATGGTGAACTTGATGGTCTTAGGAACGCGAGTTGGGAAGAACGACTTGCTTCCGTCCTCGTAGGTCAGGTACTTCCGACCTGTCTCGGTCTCGACTTCGGCGTAGTTGTCTTGGATGAAGCTGCGCGTCCGTCGCACCATGTACAAGCGCATCAGGTCACGCCAATCATCGGCGTACGTACTAAATTCAAAAGCCGCAAGCGTTCGCGGATTCGCTTGGTGCGTAGCACTAAAATTGACCACGCCCATGTCTCTAAGGAGCTTCTCTGGGCGGACGCCAAGATCCTGCTCTCCATCGACGAAGAGGCGTAGCTGGCTGGACAAGTCGAGATAGGTCTTGTTATACGGAGTCGCCGATAGCAAGATGCACTTGCTGTCGTTCTCTTGGATGTATTCCTGTATCGCTCGGTATCGCTTGCCGCTTCTGTTGCGGAGGTTGTGGCTCTCATCAATGAGAACCAGCCGATAACGGCGGAGCTTGGGCAACTCGCCGATTACTCTGCTGAGCGAGAGAACTCGTGCCCTTAGACGGTACTGGTGTGCGTAATCCTCCCACATGCTCACGAGATTCTTCGGGCAGATTATCAGTGTTTCCAGTCCGTAGTCGTCCTCGAAGATACGGGCGACCGCCGTGGCCATCAGCGTCTTGCCAAGCCCAACCACATCGCCGATCAGGACGCCATTGCGCTTGTTCAGGTGATGGGCCGCTATCTTCACTGCGGCTGTCTGGAAGTCGAACATGCGGTTGCCGAAGTCCCGGGGAATCTTGAACTCAGCGAGGCCCGCACGAGCCTCGTGAGACAAGTGATAGGCCATTTTGAGATAGACCCAGTACGGTGGTATCAGATCCGGCCGTGCCCAACTCTCCTCGATAACTTTGATCAACTCTTCGGTGATGTCCATGCAGAACTTATCGGTCCACCTATCCTCGAACCACTTGCTCAGCTTTTTGCAGGCGTCTTGATCGAGCACATCTACGTTCAGTTCACCTTGGCTCGGTTGAAGTATCCGACGCAGAAGTCTGCGTGGTCGGATAGCCCCAGAGTCGTCTGGAGAACGGGCAGAAGTCTGGAGTCAGGCGTCAGGTTGTCGAGAATTTGCGGCATGGCTTGGGCTGTCCCGACTAGTCGCCTAGATCGTTGGCCTGCAACCGCGCCGGCACCCCCACTGGCACGCCGCCGCGACACACCACCGGAAAGTGCGGGCCGGCCTCGGCCATGGGCGCGCCGTCGGGCAAATCGACGAACTGCTTCATAAGGTGCTCGCCGCTTTGGTCAAAGCGCGCCGCGCCGGTCATGTAGTGGATGGCAATGGCGCGCCGGGGCCGGTGCGACTGATTGAAGGGCGAGCCGTGCCAAGTCAGGGAATGATGGAAGGAGACTTCCCCGCGCATCACCGACCACGGCCGGGCCTCCACCTCGTCAATCTCAGCGTCGGCGGGCGGGGTAAAGCCCTGTAAGTCCTTGAAGTTTTCCAACAGCGACAAATTGCCCTGCGTGCGCAAAAACGCAATCTGGTTGCCCCACTTGTGGCTACCGGGCACCATCCACATGCAGCCGTTGTCCTCGGTCGCGTCGTCCAAGGGAATCCACGCCGAGACCGGCGTCATCGGCTTGATAATGGGCCACAAGGGCGCGTCTTGATGCCAGTGGGTTGAGCCGCCGTAGCGGGCGGGTTTGTACTGAATCTGGTCGTGCCAGACCATGAGGTCGTCATGGCCGGTGAGCTGGCTGATCCCGCGGACGACGGCCGGGTGGTAAATCAGCCGCTCCCAAGCCGGCGCGGCTTCCCAGATATTGACAATCTGCCACACCGGATGTTCGCTGACGCCGGCCCCGCCGGCTAGGTCGCGGAAGGATACCGGCTGCGCCTCGCTTGGGGCAAAGCCGTCCGGGCCTTTGGTTAAAATTTCGTCGAGCGCGTCGCTCAGTTCGCCTAATTCCTCGTCGGCGAGTACGCGCCCGCCGTTGAGAAAGCCGTTGCGGTGGAATGCGTCAATCTGTGCTTGCGCGAGCATGGTCCATCCTTTCGGGGTAAAGCGTTTTACTGCATTCGCCGGAGCAGTTCGCCCCGAGCCTCGTTGAACAGGCCAATCAGCCGCTGGCGGATCGCCTCGTCGCGGAAGACGCCCATCCTTTCGGCCCAAGCGATGCCGCCTTCGAGGTGCGTCAGCAGATAATGGCCCTCGGCCGGCACAAAGGCGCAGCGCCGACCCACGTCGATGTAAATCGGCGAGGAATGGGCCATCACCGGGCCGGCGTCCGTGTGATGCGGCCCCCAGCAGCGAGCCGCAACCCAGCAGGAGCGCTCGGCCTTGAGCTTGAACCTCAGCTCGATCTGCCGGGCGGCCGGGGCGGCGACCTCGCGCGCCACAGACTCGCCATTGCAAATAAGCTCCAGCCCGGTAAGCGGCCAGACGCTTTCGGCCCTCGCCACGACCTCGACCGTGCCGCCGGTGCCGGGCAGGTGAATTTCCTCGCCCATCTCCCGGCCTTCGACCTGTAGGTCGATCATCGCGCCGGTGCTGGCAAACGCTTGGCCGCGGCGCACGGCTTGGCACCAGTTGTCAAAGGTAAATTCCTCGCCGTCGCGCAGCTTGATGTACGTGCGCGAACCGCCCAAAATGCGGCCGTTGGACATCTTGTCGGTGCCGCCGACAAGCGGCAGCTTCTGGCCCACATTGAGCCAACGGTAGTACCCCCGCTCGGCCGAACTGATCTGTTCGCCCTGCCAAATCCAGCACATCTCGCCAGCGTCGGCGTGGCCCAAGACGATGTTGGCCGCGTTTTCAAAATCGGGCAACGGTATATGCGGCATAACGACCAACCCGCCTTGTTTTTTGCACTCCTCGGCCCAATCGGCCATCAGCGCATCGACCGACCCCCCGACCCAATCCTCGCTGGCACCGCCGGTGCAGATGGGCGCGACCAGTTCCTTGAGCCCGAGCAGGCTGATGTGGCCGAGCACATGCTGCCGGTTTTCTTGGCTGACCCAAACCAAGTGATTGTCGCTGCTAGTCGGGGCCAAGCCGCCGGTAAACTCCTCCCACGAGGTAAAGAGCCGGCCCCACTGGCTGACCAACAGATGCACCACGTTGAGATCCTCGCCCTCGGCCTCTAAGTGGGCCGACTGGGACGAGAGGAAATGCACGTGGGTATCCCCCGAATAGTAGCCGCGCTGCTTCATGTCAAAGGCGCGTTTGATCTTGAGCGTCAGGGCGCGCTGACCGGGCTTGATCTCAACGCGCTGGCGCAGCGGCTGGTACTCAAAGCCGCGCACTACCTCGGCGTACACCGGGCCGATGGGCAAGTCGATCTGGCAGGTACCGTCGATATAGGCGTAGGGCACTCCCCCGGTCTTGCAATCGCCGCCCATGTCCTCAAACCACGCCACATTGACGTCGGCTTGGTGACCGTGCGGGGCCAGATAGGCTCCGTGCTCCGAGCGGAAGTGGACGCGGGTTCCCACCGGCTGGCCGGTATCCGCGTCCTCAACCCGCACGTGGACCCACTGCTTGCCGGTGGGTGCGACGACCTCGATCCGCACTTTGCCTTGGGCGACCTTCTTCTCTTTGAGCACTTCGCCCCAGCAGACGCGCTCTTCGATGTCGTCTCCGGCCTTGATGGCGAGCTGACCTGCGGCTGAGCCGTGGATTTCCAGATAGCCACCGGCGACCGTCTCCCCGCTGCCTCGTCCCCAGCCGGCCTCCGCGGAGGAGAGGAAGTCTGCGCTCGGCACCCACAGTTGATCGCGGCGCACGATCTCGCCGCGCTCCATCGCCACTTCGGGCACTCCTTCGGCATCGACCCGCAGGGCCACCTCCTGCCGCGCCGGCCAAGCAAACGGATCGCCCTCTTCGTGGCAGAGCGTAAGGCCGGCCAACGCGAGTGCCGTCGGGCTAGCGGCCGACACCACGACCGCTGCAATCTCCTCGTCGGGCGCGGGATTTTCCCAGTCGTAGAGCCACCAGCCTTGGAGGTCGCTACCCTCGCGGGTAAAAGCCCCGGTCTGCACCATGCCATAGCCGTGCTCGCGGCTGTCCAGCGGCACGGAGTGGAAGTGGCGGCAATTGCGGCAGAGAAAGGGATGGTGCCCCCAAGGCACCTGCACGTCGTGGATTTCAAAGCGGCGGCGCAGCCGCTGCTCGACAGAACTGCCATCGGCATAGAGGACGCGATAGGTTCCGATCTCCTCGCCCGTGCCTTCAACCGTGGGCGAGGCCCCCGGCACCGGCGCACAAGCGTGGGCGTAGAGGATGCGACGCGCCTTGGCGTTTATCGGAATCTCCGCCGACGCACTCACCGCGCCCCCGGCCTTTTGCGCGACCAACACCACGGCCTTGGCCGCCCCTGCGGCTGCCAAGCGAAAGGGCACCCCCCAAAACGGCTGCTCGCCCCAAGGCAGCCCCACGAGCGGGGTGTGGTCGGGCGCGTCATCGGGCGCCGGCCACAGCTTGCCCTCTTCGGACTCAACGTTGCCGACGCCGGCGTTATAAACCGCACTCATGTCCAACGGCACAAACGAGTCGCTCATTACAACTTCCTTTCTAGGAGTGAAGGGCCGCTCAATATATTCCGGCCATTATCCCCAAACAAGACGGCCTCAATGCGGCACCCCCAATTGGTGCATCCGGCGGTGGATCGCCTCCCGCGCTTGGTGGAAGGGCCGCTCCAGATAGGCGAAGTGATCCGCCTCGCCGTGGTGGTGCGTGACGTCGTCGCGCAGATGCTGGCGGCTGTTGTGGCGGATATAGTGCAGCGAGCCTTCCACCAAGGTCAGCATGTACTGAGCCGTCTCTTGGTTGAACATCCACCACTCTCCACCGCAGGCCAGATACACCGGCGAAGTATGTGCCATGATCCCCCGGCCCCAGCCGTCGAAGTGCGGCACGCTCTGCTCGTAGCCCGGGCCGCTGCACCGCGCCGCTAGCCACGAGTGCCCCTCCACCTGTACCTCGGCCCGCAGGAGCAACTTGCGCGTCCCCTTGGCATCCTCGGTTGAGGCTACCACCCGCCCCTCCTGTACCACTTCCAAGGTGTGGATTGGCACCACCGACTCGGCCTCGGCGACCACCTCCACAGTGCCGCCATTGCCCGGCAGCCGCACGGTGTCCCCTATTTCGTGGCCATCGACGCTGAAGCGGAGCAGCGGGCCACCGCTGTGGAAAGTGCGGCCGGCGGCCATGTACTTACACCAGTTGGCGTAGGTAAACGGCTCGTCTTGGGGGATTTGCACGTAGGTGCGATAGATCCCCACCGGCACATCGCTGCTCATTTTGTCGGTGCCGCCGACCAACGGCAGCTTGTACCCGCAATTGAGATAGCGGTAGTACTCGCCGTGCATGTACATCCCGTGTCGGAGCATCTCCACGGCGTCGGCGCGCCCCGTGGCAATCAGAGCGGCCGGCTCGCCGTTGGGGCTGGGCAAATGCGGGATCACCACGCTGCCGCCCTGCGCTCGGCAGCGGTCGGCCCACTCGGCCATGGGCACTTCAAGCGTCCCGCCCAGCTCGGCCTCGCCCGGCCCGTCCGAGCACCAAGGCATCACCGGCTCCTTCAGCCCCATGAGGATCAGATGCCCCAAAAAGTGCTGCCTGTTCTCTTGGGACACATAGACAATATGCTCGCCGTTGGCCGTGGCCATTTCGCTGCCGGTAAATTCCTCGGTATTGGTAAACAGCCCGCCCCACTGAGATTGCAGGAGGTTGACCACGTTCAAATCCTCGCCCTGCGCCTCGGTGAGGCTGCCTTGTGCCGACAGGAAATGCACGTGCGAGTCGCCGCTGTACCAGCCTTCCTCGTTCATCGGACGCCAGCGCTTCAACCGCAACTCCAAGGTGCGCTGGCCGGGCGCGATCGCCACTTTGGTCCGCAGCGGCTCGTACTCGTAGCCACGCGCCACATCCACGATCACCTCGCCGCGCGGCAGCCAGCCTTGGCAAGTGCCGTCGATGTACGAATAGGTGATCTGCCCCAAGCGCACATCGCCGCCTACATCGACGTGCCAAGTCCCCATGTTGGAGTTGACGTGGGCGTGATGGCCGTGGGGGGCGTAGGGAATGCCCTCTGGCGAGCGGAAGTGAACGCGACAGGGCACAGGTTGGCCGGTGGCGTCGTCGATGACCTTGGTATGCACCCAGTTGCGGCCGCGCTCCACCACTTCCAAGCGCACCCGAGGCGATGCCTCTACGCAGCCCTGTTGCCGCACCTTTTCCCAGCGGGCCTCGCCCAAAACCTCTCCGTCTCGCTTGACTTGCACGGTGGCCGAAGGATTGGCGGCGATTTCCACGTAGGCGGGGCTGCTGCCCTCGTTTTGGGCTTCGCCCCAGCCTTTGCGCCCTCTGAGAAACTCCTCGCCCGTTGCTTCCGGCAACGGATAGGGATAGGTCGCAACGCCCCGATCGACTTCCACTTCGAGTGCGGCAGACGCCCGCGCGTCCTCCGCGCGCGGCAGCGTGATGATGACCTCGCGTGTGCCTTCGCGGCAGATCGGCTCTTCGTCCAAGTCGCTCAGAGTGATCCCGCCGATGACAAAGGCCGGTCCCGCGGCCTCGATGGCGATTTTTTCCAAGCGCTTGTCCGGGTGTGGATTCGGCCACGCCCAGAGCACGAAATGCTGGGCGCGCCCGGCATCGACCTCGGTCTGGCGTCGCCCGACCATGTCCCACGGGCCTTCGGTGCGCGGCAAGAGCCGATCGCTCGTATCCGGCACCGCCACAAACGGCGCGCCGCCATAGGCCGACGGCACGGTCGAGATTTCAAAGCGGTCGCGCACGGGCACCCTGAGCACCTCTTGGCCCTCGTAGTGCAGCGCGTATTCAGCGATCGGCGTCGCCAGCGGCCCGTTGTCCGCGATCCGCGACTCCAACAGGCGATGCGCCACAATCATCCACGTCGCTGGCCGCCCGACCGGGATTTCCACGCCAAGCCGCTCCCCCCCACAGGCGATCAGACAGCGGTTGGCATCGCTGCCCAGCGCAAACGGCAAGCCGCGCAAGCATTGTGCGCCGAGCGGCCCTTGGCCTCCCAAGACATCCAGCCCGGCGTTGAACAGCGCATTCAAATCCAACGGTGTGTAAGTGCCCATAACCCCCTCCTTTGAAGTTGCCTTGCGAGTAGGCCGATAAAATGGCTTGGGGGACCATCTTTGGCAAAAAAGCGGTCCGCTCGTCGTCTGCGTTTAGAATCCGGCCCCGTGAAAACGAGGTTATTCCCGTGCTCGGTGATGCAACCGGAATTGCTAAAACTAGCAAAATTAGCTAAGTTATCTTTTCATTATAAACTTTATAAACTCTATAATTATCCTATAAATTCCCATCTATGGACCCCATAAGCAACCCTTACGCGCCTGGAGCGGGTACGCCGCCGCCCGAGCTAGCCGGCCGCGATGCTATCCGCGAATCCGGCCGCATCGCATTAGAGCGGACCAAAATAGGGCGTCCGACCAAGGGTATGATGATGGTTGGCTTGCGCGGCGTTGGCAAAACCGTGCTATTGGACCTCATGCGCGAACAAGCCGAGGCGAGCGGCATGTTCGCCTTGCGAATAGAAGCACCTGAACACCGTTCCCTTCCCTCTATTCTGGTGCCTCAACTGCGCGTGGCGTTGTTGAAACTCTCGAATAGGCAGGCGGCAAAGCAACTAGCACAAAGGGCACTTAGAGGACTCGCGGGATTTGTTGGCGCCTTAAAAGTGCAGTATCAGGACATCGAGGTTGGGTTGGACTTCGCCCCCGAGCCCGGATTAGCAGACAACGGAGACTTGGAGATTGACTTGCCGGCCTTGTTTGAAGTCGTCGGGACCGCTGCCAAGGTAGATGCGACCGGGGTGGCCCTTTTCGTCGACGAACTTCAATATGTGAAAGAGAATGAGCTAGCGGCATTGATCACCGCATTGCATCGGACAGCTCAGCGCAAACTTCCCGTAGTCATGTTTGGCGCCGGCTTACCCCAAGTACGCGGCCGCATGGGGAAAGCGAAATCTTATGCCGAACGACTTTTTGAGTTTCCCGAAATCGGACCGCTGTCTCCTCAAGATGCCCAGTGTGCAATTGCCAAGCCGGCAAAAAACGAAGGCGTAGAGATCGAACCCCGTGCGCTCGATGCCATCGTTACCCAAACCCAATGCTATCCCTACTTCCTCCAAGAATGGGGCAAGCATGTCTGGGACGTTGCCGAGCGTACTCCCATCACCGCTTCGAGTGTTGAAGTTGCGTCCCAACAGGCCATCGCGGCTCTAGATCAGAGTTTCTTCTCGGTCCGGTTTGATAGGCTTACGCCGGCCCAAAAAAAGTATGTGCGGGCGATGGCCCAGCTCGGTGCAGGGCCTCATCGTTCAGGTGATATTGCCTATACATTGAACCGCCCAGTAAGTGCTTTGGCCCCCACTCGCAACCAGCTAATCAACAAAGGCATGATTTGGAGTCCAAGTCATGGCGACACCGCGTTCACCGTCCCCATGTTCGACCAATTCATGCGGCGCATCCTACCCGGCGACGAGTGGCTATCGTCCGTCTAACACCGAATGCACACCGCGCCGCGACTCAGGCCCGGTACGGCTCGCCCGTGCGTCGCAGCTTCTTGGTCACCGCGATCTGACAGGTCGCGTACCCGCCCATGTAGCCGGTGGCAAAGCCCGGGCGCGCATCCCCAATGGTGCCGACGATCATGTTGGCGTATTCGTACGTGGTGTCGTAGCGGTCGCATATCAGGGCCACCATTTCCAGCCAAGCCGCTTTGAGCGCGTCGCCCCACTCGGCCGCGCGCGCGCTGGTGAGGTATTCCTCGGCGTCTTCCACAACCCGAGTCGTCTCGACCACCGGGCTGCTGGTGGGAAACCCGGGCGAGCGATTGACCTTGAGCGTGATGGCCGAGTCGATCTCAACGCCGGCCCCGGTCAACTCGCCGTCGCCCATGCGCGCATGGACATCGCCCAGCGAGAGCAGTCCCCCGGGCTTTTGTGCCCGGATGTGTACGGTGCTGCCGGGCTGGATGGCATTGAAATCCATGTTGCCGCCGTGATCGATGGCGTTGGGGGCCCACGATTCGAGCTGGACGACGCCGATCATGGGCCGCACCGGCACGACAAAATCCGGCGGAAAGTGAATCAGCCCATCGCGCACCGGGGCCACGCAGCGCCAATTGCCCCAGTTGGGGCCGCCGTTGCGATAGAAGCCGTAGGGGCCGACTTCGATAGCGATGATCTCGATGGCCACCCAATCGTCCGGCTCAATGCCCTCGATGAGAAAGGGGCCGCCGGGGCGGGCGTAGCGGCGATAGCTCTCGCCAGAAGTAATCATGCCGGCGCGGGTCTCTCCGGCCGCTTCAAAGTCGTTGTCCGCTCCGCCAATGGTCTCGATGAGGACGGTTTCTCCTAAAGCCAACGTGCCGCGCACTTGGCCGATTTCCGGGTCGTCCGGTCCGCTGTAATGGGGAGTGCGAGTAAAGCGACGCATAAGCGTTCTCCTTTGAAAATGGTAAGTGCAAAGCCTAGCGCCCCTCGGCAAACGGAAAGGTCCCGTTGTACCCGAGCGCGGCCATGGCCGGCAGGGGCGAGCTGACAAAGGGAATGCCCGGGAACATGGGCGTCTGCTGGTAGTGCAGCACCACGTTGCAACGGATGGGGGCGTCGGCCTCTTCCCGCAGCTTTGCGCCCTGATGCGGGATGTGGCTGAAGAACACCACCGCGTCGCCGGTCATGGGATGGAGGTGGATGTGCTCCTGTCGCTCGCACCACTGGTAAAAGGGGTTGTCGGAATTGTACCCGCCTAGGTGGCGGATTTCTTCCGGCAGGGCGTTGTGGCAGAAGTTGTTGATAAAGGTCAAACGCCCGGTCGCGGGCGCGTTGTCCGTCAGGTAAAACGTGGTGTTTATGCACAGGGGGCGCAGCGCGTGCCGCGCCTCGTCGGGCGCGTCCCAATAATAGCCAAAGTCCTTGTGCCATTCTTGGGTATAAGCCCCCGGATTGATGTGCGCCCGAAAGCTCCGCAACTGGCATTGCCGCCCGAGCATGGCCTGCAAATACGGCGCGACCGCGGGGTGGCCGACCATGGGCCGAGCCAGCTCGGGTTCCTGCTCCAGCAAGTGGTCAAAAGCCACATTGCCCACTTCGTTGCTAATGTCCCATTCCCGCCGCTCGTACTTCCGCACCAAGCACTCCCGCCAAGCCAACACCTCGTCCTCGGGCAGCGCGTTGCGCACCAATAGAAAGCCGTGCCGGTCGAGCGCGTCGAGCTGGTCGTCGAGCGCGGAGATTTGGGCCGTATCGGCGATGATCTCGCTCATGGAAAAGCTCCTTGTTTGTGTTTGGTCGTAGGGGTTGCCGTTTGTCGTTCTTTAGAAGCTGTCTGAAAATCCACCTTGGGTAGCCGTAGAGCCGGGATCCGTCATTCCCGCGAAAGCGGGAATCCAGCCGGGCGCGCAAAATACTGCTCCCAGCGCTCGGTCGGCTCAAAGCCCAAGAGGCGTCGGGCCTTATCGACATTGTACTTACCGTGCCCCTCGTAGCTGAGCAAGTTGAACTCCTGAAAGCAGTCCGGCACTTGGGGAATTTCCAAGGCCAGCCGACAGGCGTGCTGCAAGTCCTCCCACACCACCGTAAAGGGCGGAAAATCCCCCACCGCTTGCGTCGGCCGTGGCCCCAAGCCATTGAACAAAAAGCTGATCGTCTGAATGCGGTATGCCCGCGCGTACGTCCGGCAAATCTCGCTCGCCAAGCCCTTCGTCAGACAGTAATAACCCGTGCCCAACACCGGCGGCACCTCCGCAAGATCAAAGTCGTGGTCGTACGCGCGGCGGACGAATTGCGGGCCGGTGTGGATCACCTTTTGAATCCCGTGCTCGGCCGCGGCCTGCATCACATTCAGGGCACCGCGCGTGTTGACGTGAAAGCTCTGCTCGGGATGATCGCGCACGACCGTGCAATTCACAATCGCATCCATGCCCGCGGCCGCGGCCCCCACCTGCTCCCGCGCCGACACATCGCAATGCACGATGGGCTTACCATCCGGGTGCGGAGCGATGTCGGCCAGCGTCATATTGTATGTATCTTCGAGCCCGGGCAGTAGGTTGGGAGCGATCATCCCCGAAGCTCCTAACAGCAACACCTTTTTCTTCACGACGCGCCTCCGCAGAACGTACGCTGTGGCCGATAGCCCATAGACTGGGCGCGGTCGAGCAAAAACTTGGGGTGGGCGATGGGCGCGGCAATGTGGTACACGGCCCAGCGCGGCACCCAATCCAAGGACGCGCTCGCATCCCGCGTCAACGCCGCACAAAACGCCTGCGCTGCGTCCCGAATATCGACCCACATCAAATCGCGTTCTCGCCCAGCAACCTCCTCCTCCCAAACCAACTTGCCAAGGCGCAACGCCGTGACCGTAATGGGATAATCGCGCACAAATTCGCGGCACGTAATTTCGCCCAAATACCGCGCCAACACCTCCAGCTCGGGGCCGGGCAGCGGCTTGTAATGCTCGGTGACGTACGCGGTGTCGGGATACGCGCCAAACACTTCGAGGGTGCTGCCGTACACAAACCGCTTGACGCCGGCCTCCACGGCCGCCTGAAACAACACGTGCGTACCCCGCGTCGCTCGGTCGAGCAGGTCCTCTGCGCTCTCGGGCGCGGGCGGCGGCTCACCCGTGTGAACGACCGCATCTATCTGGCGCACCGCCTGCCATGCCGCGGCTGAATCCGTCAGCCGGGCGGCGATCCACTCGACGTCTTGTCGCGGCGTCGCGCAGTCGTCCATAAGACGCAACTGCGCCGTTCCATCCGCAGCCAGCGCGGTGGCTACCGCTTGGCCCAATGCACTAGCCGCGCCCGTGATCAATATCCGCACCTTCTCAATCTCCTCGTCCCGCTCTTCTCCGCCCGGCTAGGCGGCGGATCAACTCGTCGGCGATGACCCCTGCCAAAATCACCGCCCCGATAATGGCAAACTCGAGTTGGGTGGGGATGCCGGAGACGTTGATGGCATTGTAGAGCAACCGCATGACGGCCGCGCCAATGACGACCCCCAAAATCGAGCCCTCGCCGCCGCGCAGGGAGCAGCCCCCCAACACGGCCGCGGCAATCGCATACAGCTCATAGAAGTTGCCGTGTGCGGCCGGTTGCACCGAGTTGACGTCGAGGGCGAAGAGGATGCCCCCCAAGCCAGCCGTGCCCGAGCACAAGACATAGGCCAGAATTTTCATCCGCTCAATTTGGATCCCGCTATACCGCGCCGCAGTCTCGTTGCGGCCCAGCGCCAACAGGTAGCGGCCCCATATCGTGCGGTTGAGGAAGAGGGCGGCGAGCACTCCGGCAAGCACCAAAAGGAAAAACGGAATCGGCAGCGCAAAGCCGCCCAGTGAGACCTTGCCAATCGCCAGTTGGCGCAGCCCCTCGTAGGACGATCCAAAACCTTGGACTTGGTCGTGGGTGAGCCAGCGGGCAAAGCCGCGGTAGAACAGCAAGCCACACAGCGTGACCACAAACGGCTGCAACCCCAAGCGCGTGATCAGCAAGCCGTGCAGCAAGCCAATGGCCAGCGACAAAACCACGACGGCCAACAGCGCCACAGCCGGCGCGTACCCAGCGGCCAAGAGCATGGGCAACAGACACCCCACCAAGCCGATCAACGAGCCGATTGACAAGTCGATACCGCCGGTGATGATGACAAAGGCCACGCCAATAGAAATGACGCCAAAGAGCGAGGTCCAGCGGATGATATTTTGCAAGTTATACGCGCTGGCAAACTTAGGTTCGACGATCCAAGTGACCACAAAAATCGCCAACAACAAGCCGAGAATACCCAGTATCTTCTTCATCTTTACGCGGCCTTCCCGGTCGCCAAGTGCATAATCGCCTCCTCGCTGAGCGCGTCGCGCTGGAGTTGGCCGGTAATGCGGCCCTCGTGCAGGACCAAGACCTCATCGGCCATCCCCAGAATTTCCTCCAACTCACTCGACGCAAACAGCACGGCCACGCCGCTGGCGGCCAACTCTTCCATCAGGCGGTAGATCGCTTGTTTGGCTCCCACGTCAATGCCCCGGGTGGGTTCGTCGAGCAACAACACGCGGGGCGCGAGAGCCAGCCACTTGCCCAGCACCACCTTTTGCTGGTTGCCCCCGGATAGGTACTGGACGATTTGGCCCGGGCCGGGGGTGCGGATGGCGAGGCGCTCTATGATCTGGTCGGCGTCCGCGGCTTGGCGCACCAAGTTGGCCCAACCGGCAAAGCTCCGGTAGTGCCCCAAGCCGGGCAAGCCGATGTTGTCGCGCAGAGCCATTTCGAGGATGAGGCCCTGTTGCTTGCGGTCTTCGGGCACGAGCGCCAAACCCGCACGAATGGCGTCGGCGGGCGAGCGGATCACGTGCGGAGCGCCGTCAATGAGGACGCGCCCTGCGAGCGCGGGAACCAAACCGAAGAGCACCTGCAATAGCTCGGTGCGCCCCGCGCCGACGAGACCGGCGAGGCCGATGAGCTGACCGCGCCGAACCGCAAAGTTGAGCCGGTGCTCGGGCCAATCCGGGAGGACCAAGTCCTCGGCTTGGAGGGCGATGTCGCCGGCCGGATGGGCTTGGTGCGCGTAGTACTGGGCGATGTCGCGGCCAACCATCTTCGTCACCATGGCGTCGTGGCTGATTTCCGCACGGGCTAACTCGCCGGCGTTTTGCCCGTCGCAGAGGACCAAGACGCGATCCGCTAAGGCTTTGACCTCGCCGAGGCGGTGGGAGATATAGACGATGGCCACGCCGCGCCCGCGCAGTTGGCCGATGACCGCGAACAGGGCCTCGGCCTCTTGGCTGGTGAGGCTGGAGGTCGGCTCGTCCATGATCAGCACCCGCGCCTCGGTCGAAAGCGCCTTGGCGATCTCAACGAGTTGCTGGTGGCCAATGGGCAAGTCGCCCATCAGGGCCAACGGCGACACTTCGAGCCCGAGTTGCGCGAGGGCTTGGACCGCCCCTCGGTGGATGGCGGCGCGGTCGATCAGCCCCCAGCGCTGAGGCTCGCGACCGAGGTAAAGATTGGCAGCGACCGAGAGGTTGGCGCAAAAGTTGAGTTCTTGGTGGATCAGGGCGATGCCGAGCGCAGCGGCGCGCCGCGGTGAGTCGATGATCACGGGCTGGTCGTCGCGCAAAATCTGGCCGCTGTCTGGCGTCTCAATGCCGGCAAGGATTTTCATCAGGGTGGATTTGCCAGCCCCGTTTTCCCCGATGACGGCGAGGACTTCTCCGGCCTCCACCGCCATATCCACCGCGTCGAGTGCGCGGACCCCGGGGAAACGCTTGCTAATGCCGCGCGCAGCCAACAGCGCCATCAGCGAGCACCGGTCAGGGTTTTCAGTTCGTCCCAAAAGGCTTCGACATTGTCGCGGCGAATGGCCCGCGCCGGCACATCGAGCACCCCACCGTCGGGCAAGACCGAGCGGTCGCCGCGGGCCAAGGCGGCGAGAATTCGCACCGACTCGTACCCGTAGCGGTAGGGGTTTTGCACCACCGTGCCGTAGATGTGGCCATCGATGATGCCTTGCAGGGTGGGAGCTTCCTCGTCAAAGGCAATGATTTTGATCTGTCCGATCTTGCCGGCTTCTTTAATAGCTTCAAGGCACATCGGCGGATTGTACGCAAATAGGCCGACGACGCCGTGCAGGTCCGGGTATTTGGCCATGGCATCCTCGACTTGGGCCTTGGCTTTGGCGTAGTCGAACTGGTCGGTGCGGGTGTCGAGAATGGTGTATTGGTCGCCGGCGATCGGGCCGCTGTTGGGGTCGTGGCGCGTTGGGTCAAAGGAGCGGTCGAGCAGCTCGTCGATCAGACCTTGGCGGCGCTGGCGGGCGTTGAGCTGTTCGAGGCGGCCGACGAAGATCATGATATTGCCGCCGTTGGGCAGGGCCTCTTTGACCAGTGCTCCGCAAGCGCGGCCGGCCGAGTAGTTGTCAATGCCAATAAAGCAAAGGCGGTTGCTTTTGGGGGCGTCCGAGTCGTGGGTGAGCAGGTGGGTGTGGGCCGCAGCCTCGTTGAGCAGGTCGGTCTGATTGTCCGGGTCGATGGGGCTTATGGCCATGCCGTCGATGCCGCGGGCCAGCAGGGCTTGGACGATGCGCTTTTGGTCGGCGACCCCTTCGCCGGGCATTTGCACCTCAGCGTCGGCGGCAAATTCGGCGGCCGCGGCCTCCACGCCCTTGGTGGCAATGGTCCAAAACGGGCCAACGCCGTTGGTGACAAAGGCGAGTTGGGGCTTGGTCGCGGGTTGCGGCGCGTCGCTACAGGCGGCAACAAGCAAGGCGAGGAGCAAAAGGGGCGTTTTCATAGAGGTCTCGCTCGGAGGTTTGAGGAAGGGACGCGGGCCAACGCTCGTGGTTGCCCCCGCGCAGGCGGAATGCCTATGTTACGTCCGGCAAAAAGCAAGCGCAAGCGCAACAATGGAGGAGGGGCCATGCACAAGCCCAGCGCGATACTACTGGCGGTCGCCTTGGCCGCGACCGCAGGAGAGGCAAACGTGAGCAAAGACCGCTTTGGAACGACCGCGACGGGACAGCCCGTCGATCGCTATACCCTCACAAACGACCGCGGCACAATGGCGCGCGTCATTACCTACGGTGGGATCATCACCGAACTGCTCGTGCGCGACCGCGCCGGAACGCTGGGCGACGTAGTGCTAGGCTTCGACCGCTTGGACCAGTACGAGCGGGAAAATCCGTACTTCGGCTGCATCACCGGGCGCGTCGCCAACCGCATTGCCGGCGGCACATTCTCTTTAGATGGCCAAGAGTACCAGCTCGCCGTCAACAACGGGCCGAATCACCTGCACGGCGGGCTCGTGGGCTTTGACAAGGTCGTCTGGGACGCCGAGGTCGTGAGCGATAATCGCGGGCCATCGGTGCGCTTGCATTACGTGAGCCAAGATGGCGAGGAAGGCTATCCGGGCACCGTGCTGGTGCGCGTGACGTACACCTTGACCCACGACGACGCCCTAGTCATTGCATACGAAGCGACTACGGACCAGCCCACGCCGATCAACCTGACCAACCACTCCTACTTCAACTTGGCCGGTAGCGGCTCCGCGCTCGGGCACATCCTCACGCTCCACGCTCGCTACTACACCGAGCCGGACGCCAACCAAATCCCCACGGGGCGCGTTTTGCCGGTGGCTGGCACTCCCCTCGACTTTGGCAAACCGGCCGCTGTCGGGGGGCGTATCGACCAGCTCGGGCCGATCGGCGGCTACGATCACAACTACGTGCTCGACCATGGGGGCCGGACCGAGCCGGGGCTGGCCGCCGAGGTGTACGATCCGGCGAGCGGGCGAGTGATGGAGCTGTACACCACCGAGCCGGGCGTCCAGCTTTACTCGGCCATCCACCTCGACAACGTGCTGGGCAAGGGCGGGACGATCTACAACCAGTCCCACGGCCTGTGCCTAGAGACCCAGCACTATCCCGACTCGATCAACCAACCGGGCTTTCCGTCGGTAGTGTTGCGCCCGGGCGAGACCTACCGGACGGTAACAATCCACAAGTTTTCGACGAGGTAAGAAGTCGCTTTTGGCCAGCGGCCGGTGAGTCTCTACATTTTAAGTTGAAAACGTATCCCAGACTCGGAAAGGGAACGCATTATGGAAACCCCGCTTCGGAAACTCGTTTTCGGGCGACCTCTGGAGAAGATGCGCCAAGCGCGACAACAAATGGAGGAGATTCGCCAAGAGGCTGTGCCAGCTCATGCTTCAAATAACGAGATTGATCCTATCCCTGATTCAGCTTATGAGGAGACGCTCGATTTGTTAGAAAAGGTGCCTCCCAATGTTCCACTGCCCGACATCATGTGGACTGAAGACGGAGGGATTGGATTGGAATGGCGGCCGGAGAACGGCATCGTTACGATGAGTTTATACGGTGATAACCACGTCATCTATGGTGCTTTTTTTGGAGACAAGCGCGAAGTTGAAGGAATTTGCACCTTATCAGACACCGCGTTATTGCAAGGCTTTCTTACAACATTGAGAAATTTTTATCAATAAAAAGGCTCGATATAGCAATCCTAAATGATTTATTTGCAAGCATGTAGAGATGCTTCGACTGCGCTGCGCTGCGCTCAGCATGACACCGCGACGAGGGCTGCGTGCCCCAGACACCTTGTCATACTGAGCGAAGCGAAGTATCTCATACCCAAAACTCCATGCAGAACACCCCTTATGAAGGATGTAGGACGACTATTATGAATGTTCCTCTCGATGAGAAACTCGCTCGTTTTATCTTTTCTAAAAGTCATTTTTCAGTTGAGAACAAGACCGTCAAATATGGGGCATTTATTCCTCCTGCAAACAGTGCAGACCTATCTGTGTATTGCATCGCCTCTCTCTCTGACAGCGAAGTGTGGGCGATTGGGCGGGAATATGTCGAAACAGGGGACAGAAGGGTAAAAGCAAGGGCGGATTTCTTGGCAAAGAACGTTTATGAAATTGACCTCAAAGTCATTACAGACACCCAACCCCACGAGCGACATGCCAACATCACGCCGTTTCCAGCCGATAGGAGAGCACGGAATAGTATCGCGAGGAAACTCGCTCTTGCCAGTGAATTAGCAATCATGCCGATAACATAATTGCCCTCACATCCGTTTTGCCTATAAGGCGTCCTTCCCGCGAAAGAACGTCACCCCGTGCCCCGACACGGGGCGGGAATCCAGTCTTGAAGGATGTAGGATTGCTATATGAAGAACGCCGAAAAAACATCCCTGCTAACGCCCTATCTCCATGCTCGACCCGAGATCTTGCTGGCGTATCTGTTCGGCTCGGCGGCCAAAGGGCGCACACACGCCCTGAGCGACATCGACCTAGCTGTGTTGGTGGATGAGGAGCAATTTGCCGAACTCGATGCGCGGCTGCCGTGGGGGTATCGCGCCACCCTGACCAGCGAACTAATCGGCCTCCTAAAGCGAAACGACGTCGATCTGGTGCTGCTGCATCAAGCGTCTCCGCTGCTCAAATTTCAAGTCGTCCGCTTTGGGAAACCGCTGCTTTGCCGGAGTGAGGAACGCCGGGTGGCCTTTGAGGTGCAGGCTAGGCGGGAATACCTCGACACCGAACACCTGCGTACGATCCAGCGCTCCTATCTCTACGAGCGGATCAAAGCCTACCATCCCAAACGACCGGAGAGCACTCCGTGATCTGTCGAGCGGTCATAGAAAAACATCTGCGCGACCTGACCGCCATGGTGGCTGAACTTGAACACCATCGCAGCAAGTCCGCAAAAGAGTTGCAGGCCGATCGGACCGTTCTATTAGCTGTCGAGCACGCCCTGCAACGCGCTATTCAGAACCTCCTCGACATCTGCCTGCACATATTGTCGGAATCGGGGGTCAACGATTGGGAAGACTACCGCGGAGCGATCCTAAAAGTGGGCGAGCTCGGCATCGTCCCCGAGGAGTTCGCCCAGACTATCGGCGGCATGGCGGGAGTGCGGAACCTGCTCGTTCACGAGTACATTGAAGTTGAAGTGGAGAAGATAGCATCTCTACTCGAAAACCGACTAGACGATTTCAAGCACTTTGCCCAGTACATCGTCGAATTTTTGCAAGAGCACCCCTAACCTACACCCGCTCCCATCCTCGATGCTCGTATGTGCGGCCCACGTGTTGGGGATGGAAAATCTCAGCGAGCATTTCAGCCGACTCCACCAGACGCGGCCCCGGGCGGTTGAAAAACTGATTGCCGTCGGTGAGGAATACCTGCCCTTGCTGCACAGCTTGCAGCCGCGACCACAGCGGATGCTGAGCGAGCACTGGCAACTCGCGTCGGGAGCGGGGTATGTCAAAGCCGCAGGGCATCAGGACGATAATATCCGGCTGGGCTTCCACGAGCTCCTCCCACGACAGCCAAGGAGAATGCGTCCCGGCCGCCGCAAAGAGGTTTTGCCCGGCGGCTATCTCCACCAATTCGGGGATCCAATGGCCCGCGGCCATCAGCGGCTCAAACCACTCGATGCAGGCAATGCGCGGACGATGGTCGATATGGCGAGTGCGGGCGGCGACTTGGCCGAGCCGATCCCGCAGTTGGGCCACCAAGGCGCGACCTGTCTCCTCAACTTCTAGCGCCGCGACCACCCGCTCAATATCTCCCCAAACATCGGCCAAAGCATTGGGTTCCAACGATAGAATGGCGGGCCGCGAGCGCACCAACCGGCAGGCCGCTTCCTCCACATCCTTGAGACTGACGGCGCAAACTTCGCACTGCGATTGCGTCACCAACCAATCCGGCTCCAACTCGTCGAGCAGGTCGGCATCAACCCGGTACACCGAGGCCGCTTCCTGTAAAATCGCTTTAACCCGCTGGTCAATCTGGTACGAGGTCCCGTCCGGGTCGAACTTAGGGGCCGTACAGACGGGTAGGTCGCCAACCCCAAGCGGATAGTCGCACTCGTGGGAACGGCCGACCAAGTGCGCGCCGCAGCCGAGGGCGCAGATGATCTCAGTGCTGCTGGGCAATAGGGAGATAATTCGGGTCATGGAACAACGCCGTTTAGAAATTCCGTTTGACGCGGCTCAAGCGGGCGGCAAACTATAATGGATTAGCCATATCTCATCCACGTCTCAAGCACTGGACCACCTCGTACAGGGTGGCGCATACGCGGTCGCCGGTCGCTGTGTGAAGCTGCCAAGCGGTGCCGTTGTCGTCGTGGATGAGCTCGACGCATGTCGGCGCGTCTGTCGCCACGCGGAAGCCAGCTCGTTCCAACGCCCGCGCCGTCCACCGGGCATGAAGCCCATCGCCCACTAAGCCGACTTCGCCATCAGGCTCGCGCATCAGGTGGAAAGAACCGAGCACCGGGTCGAATTCCACGTCGGCAAACGTCCGCTGAAAGGCACCGCTCAACACCAAGTCTTCCGGCGCGCCGGTTTGCAACGGACCGTCCGGCGGCAGCAGCCAGAGGCGGTCGGCGCAACGCAGGGCCAAGTCCAAATCGTGCGTAGCAAGCAAGACGGCGCGATTGCGACCGCTGGCTAAGCGGCGCAACAACTGCAAAATTTCGACCCGCCGCGGCAAATCCAAAAAGGCCGTGGGCTCGTCGAGGAGAAGCACGGCGGGTTCCTGCGCCAAGGCGCGGGCAATCATCACCTTTTGCCGCTCGCCATCGCTCAGCTCGCCAACGCTGCGCACCGCCAAGTTCGCAGCCCCCACCGCGTCCATGGCCCAGCGCACCACCGCTTCGTCCGCCGGCGAAAGACGGCCGGCCCAACCCGTGTACGGGTAGCGACCCAGCGCCACGAGTGCGTAGGCCGACAAATTGCCCACTTCGACCCGCTCGGTCAGGACCAAGCCCAGCCGCCGCGCCCGTTCGCTCTCGGTCAGGTCGTGCAGGTCGCGGCCCTTGAGGCATACTGCGCCGGCCAGCGGCTTTTGCAGGCCAGCCAGCGTGCGCATGAGCGTGGATTTGCCGGCCCCGTTTGGCCCCAACAGACACACGAGTTCCCCGGCGAGCAAATGCGCGTCAATATGGCGGGCGACCTCTAGGCGCGGACCCCGCCGGGGGGCGTAGCCAATCCCCAAGTCGCAGGCTTGCAGAACGCCCATGGCACTCAAGCGGCGAAAGCCTGCCGCAGATTGCCGCGGCGCAGAATGATCCACGTGACCACGGGCGCGCCGATCAGGGCGGTGACCGCGTTGAGCGGCAGGGTGGCCTCGCTGCCGGGCAAACGAGCCACCATATCCGCACTCAGGGCCAAGCTGCCGCCCAACAACACGCTGGCTGGCAGCAACACGCGGTGGTCCGAGGTGTTAAAAAGGGCGCGGCACAAATGCGGCACGGCCACGCCCAAAAAGCCAATGGGACCGCAATAGGCGGTGACCGCACCGGCCAGCAGCGCGGCGCTGACGATGATCCACAGCCGCGCCCGCTGGGTGCCCAAGCCCATGCTGCGGGCGTAGGTCTCCCCCAAGAGCAGGGCGTTGAGCGGCTTGACCAACAGACCGGCGATCCCCAAGCCGACCAGCACCACCGGCGTCAGAAAAATCAACTGGCCCCAAGCGACCGAGCCAAAACTGCCAAAGGTCCACAGGACATACGCCTGAACCTGCTCGGGAATGCTGAAGTAGAGCAACACGCTGACCACGGCGCTGGTCAGATAGCCGAACATGAGGCCGAGGATGAGCAAGGTCATGGCGTGCTGGACGCGCCGCCCGACCAAAAGCACCAAGCCCAACACCACGGCCGCCCCAACAACGGCCGCAACGACCACGCCGGCTTGGCCCCAAAGCCCCAGCCCAGCCAAGAGCACGGCCCCGGTGCCGCCCGTGCCCAAGACGACCAACGCCACGCCCAGACTCGCGCCGGCACTGATGCCGAGGATGAAGGGATCGGCGAGGGGATTGCGGAACAGGGTCTGCATTTGCAAGCCGCTGGCGCTCAGGGCCGCGCCGGCCCATAGCGCAGTCAGGGCGCGCGGCAGGCGGATCGAGTAGATGATGTGGTGCCAACTGGGCTTTTGCTCGGCTTCCCCCCACAGGATGGCGACCACCGCATCGAGCGGAATGGACACCGACCCCACGCCCAGACTGAGCGCGAAAAACCCGAGCAACGTCGCGACCAGCGCGAGCAAGAGGCAAGGGGTGCTTTGTGTAGCAGTCGCCACGGCGTCTCAGTCTCAGTCTAGCTTTTGATAGAATTTGAGCGCGTGGTCCGGCAGGCGGTCAGGGTGCAGGATTTTTATGAAATCGGCCAGCACGATATGGGGCTCGGCGATGCCACTTTCCCAATAGTCGTTGCCGCCGTGCGCGTTGAGCCGGGCGTTGGCGTTGTACACGCGACCGCTTTGGAACGCGGCGAACGCGGCATAGCGCTCGTCCGCGGCCTGCACCTCGGCCCGCGAATGCCATTCGTTGCGCATGGTCAGCCACACGTCGGCCGCGTGGGCCTTTTCGTACACGGCCTCAAAGTCGAGGGGCAGGCTCCCCTCGGAATCGTCGTCGGCCCACAGGTACGCGCCGCCGGCCGCTTCGATCAGTTGCGCGGCGTAGCTCTTGCCCCCGGCCACGTGCCAGTGGTCGCGCCAGACCGAGCCGCCGAACACCGTAGGGCGTTGGGCCGCTGGCACATCCTGCACCAAGGCCGCGTATTGCTGGTACTCGGCCACGATCTCGGCAAAGCGTTTTTCCGCTAGGGCCTCCGCATTAAAAAAGGCCGCAGTGAACTTGAGCCATTCGGTGCGGCCCAGCAGCGAAGGCTCTGTGTACTCGGCGTTGATGACCACGGCCACGCCGGCCTGCTGCAAAACCGGATGGGCGTTGTACTGGGATTGGGCCGAGGCCACGGCCATTACTACGTCGGTCTCCAATTCCAACACGCTCTCTAGATTGATTCCAGCGCCGTGGCCGATTGCGGCGATTTTGCCGGCCGCAAAGCGCTGATTGACCCCGGGCGAATGCACCATCTCAATGGCACTGACCGCGACCAAGGCGTCGAGGGCGTCGAGCAATTCGAGGTGCGGCAGTTGGGTCGTCGATAGGGCCGCGAGGCGTTGGACGGGGACTTCGACGCGCTGAACGCCGTCGTATCCCTCGGGGGCGGGCGTGCCGCGCTGAACGAGTACGTATTGGAAGGCTTCTCGCGCCCCGGGCCACGGCGTGTGTACGGTGACCACTTTGTAGTTGGCAAAGTAGTCAATCGCAAAACGCTCGGCGTATTGCAGGTTGGCCTTGTGGGGAAAGTAGTCCTTGGCCGGATCGTAGGGATCGCTGCTGGCCGCGGACGCGCCGAGGGCTAGCCACGCCCAAAACCACGCCTTACGCATTGGCCGCGCCCTCCCCCGGCTTCCACAACACATCCGCTTCCCCGCCGTCGTTGGCCGCCCGCGCCATGGCAAACAGCAAGTCGGAAAGCCGGTTGAGATACTGTAAAACCGGCGGGCCGACCCGCTCTTGCTCGGCGAGTTGCCAAGCGGCACGCTCGGCGCGCCGACACACCGTCCGCGCCAAGTGGAGCCAAGCGGCCGTCAGCCGCCCCCCCGGCAAGACAAAGCTCCGCAAGGGCGTCAAGTCGCGGGTGAGTTGGTCGATTTGCTCCTCTAGGAAAAGGACCTGCTGCGGCTGGACGCGCAGGCACTCTGCTTCGCCATCCACCGGCGGGACGCACAAATCGGCCCCCAAGTCGAAGAGATCGTTTTGCACTCGGGCGAGGACGTCGTCGTGCTCGGCCCCACTGGCCCGGGCCAACCCGATCACCGAGTTCAGCTCATCTACGCACCCATAGGCAGCAATGCGGGCACTCGTCTTGGGGACTTGCGAGCTATCGCCCAGCCGCGTCATACCGCCATCGCCGGTCTTGGTGTAGAGCTTAGATAGAGTAACCATGCCGATTGCCTTTCATTTTATTTGATCAACATCACCTTGCCCACAGCGCGTTGACTGCCCGCGCGCAACTGCACCAGATACGCGCCGTTGCCCACCGGCTCACCCGCGGCATTGCGGCCATCCCAGTGGAAAACGTGTCGCCCGGCCGCGACCGGGCCGGCGGCCAAGGTGCGGATGGTGCGGCCCAAGACGTCGTGGACGGTCAGAGCGACCGGGGTGTTGGCCGACCAGACCGCAAAGGGAATCTGCACCGCGGCGTTGAAGGGATTGGGATAGGCCGCGGCCAAGGCGAACTCCTGCGGCGAGCCAGCGGCGGTCTCCGCCACGGCCGTAGGAACGGCCGCATCGGCCAAGACCACGATATTCGATGGCGGCAGGCCGGTGTCAATGGGGCCGCGCTGGAACGCGCCGGTGGCCGCGTCGTAGAACCTAAGCCCGGCGCTGGCCGGGTCGGCAAAGGAGCCGCGGTCGGCGACGACCAAGCGGTCGCCAGCTACCGCCAAGCTGGGGATAAAACCGCCGCTGATGTTTTCTAAGGGCGCACCCACCGCACCGCTCGACAACGCAAAGGGCCGGACGCTGTTGGCGAAGTCCTCGCCCGCGACCACGGCATAGCCCCGGTTTTGATCGACCAAGACCATCGACGTGATGTCGCCGCCCAAGTCCTCCTCGCCGACGGCCAGTCCGAGGCTGCGGTTGGTGGCCGTATCGACGATTTCCACGCCGCCGGCCCGGTCGCCGAAATGGGCCACGACCCCCACGGCGATCTGCTCGCCGACCACGGCCATGCTGTTGGGATTGGTCGCACTCAGGGCGATGCCCTGCACCCCCTCGGCGTCCGGGTCCACATCTACGAGGGTGTCGCTGGCCAGATCGACGACGATCAGATAGCTGACATCGACCGGTCCCCACCCACTGTTGCGGTCGAGGCGTTGGCAACTCAAGTACAGCCGGTCGCCAACGCGGACGATTTGCGACACCTCGGGCAGGCCATCCGCGTCGGCAAAAGCACGCAGATCGATTTCGCCCAATTCTGCGCCGTCTTGGGGATTGACGATCAGCAGGGACGCCTCGTCGTAGCGCGTAATGTATGCTTTGTCTGGGGCGACAATTTCGATGTCGTGCGGGTTGGCCCCATTGCCCACTGAAAACTGAGTTAGCGGAGCGCGCAAATCCATCGCGTCCAGCACCAAGATATTGTCCTGGCCCAAGCGATTGACGACATAGACGCGGCCGTCGTGGTAGTGCCCCACTGCGTCGGAGTGGACGCCCAACACATTCACCTCGGCCTCGGCCGCATCCGCCGCCAAAAAGGCCGTGCTGCCGGTAGAAAAGTCCGTGGTGATGACAAAGAGGTCGCTCTGCGCCGACGCCGAATTCGCCAACAGCATGAGAAAGCCAGCTAAAATGGAAATGCGATACATGAAAATCCTCCTGTTAATAGAGCCGTAGGCTCAGTACGTAGCATAATGCACGGAGAGTCCATAAGAGCGGCCCGGCAGCGGGTAGCCCCACAGATCGGCTACTTGATTGTCGGTCAGGTTGTGCAGCGCCCAAGCCAAGGAGAAGCCCTCGACGAGCGGCACCCGGCCGCCGACATGGTAGAGGGCGCGGACGGGCACGGCGCGCAAATTGGCCCGGTCGAGGAAATGCCGGCTCTCGCGGCTAAATTCGCCGTATAGGTCCGTGCGCCCTAGGTCGAGGGCTACGTGCGTATTGAGCCGATGGCGCGGCGCGTTGGGCAGGTCGTTGCCCCGTTCAAAAGAAAACGGGGTGCGGTTTTGGGCGCGTTGGTACGCGTAATTGCCGCGGATGACCAGCCTCGGCAACAACCGCGCCTCGACTCGCGTCTCCACGCCGCGCAGCAGGGCGCGACCCAGATTGTGGGGCCGCGACACCCGCTGTGAGTTTTGCACAAAGCGAATGAGGTTTTCGACGCGATTGCGATAGTACGCGACCTCGGCCAAGACCAGCCCCACTCCATCGGCGGCACCGCGAAAAACCACGCCCCAATCCGAGTTGTGCCCTTCTTCGCTGACGAGGTCGGTATTGCCGATCACCGCGCCCCGGTCGCCGAAGAGTTCAAAGAAATTCGGCGCGCGCTGATAGTGGCCGGTGTGGGCTTTAAGGGCCAAGCCCGCGCCTAAGTCCAAGAGTGCGCCGACGCGATAGCCCCACAGGATTGCGCCGTTGTCGCGGCTCGGCAACACCGCGCTCGGCGCGAAGTCTTTCCGATCAAAAAAGCGGTCGGCAAGCCCTTCTGCTTGCGCCCCGGCATTGAGGGTCAAGCGCGGTCCCAACGGCACCTCTACCTCCGTGCCGAAGGCCAACGCTTGGCGGCGACTGCGCAAGAGCCGGCTGGCGGGCCGGAGCACGTCGTCGGGTGCGAAGGATTCGCGCCGAGCCGCGACAAAGGCGGTGAGCAGGGACTGGCCGGGCAGCAGGGCATTCACCTCGCCGCGCAGGCCCACGCTCTCGGTGATGTTGCGGTCGTGCTGGCGGCCTAGGCCCACTTCGCCCTGCCGGTCTTGGTACTCGTCTTTGTCGCGTGAGTGGTGGGCTTTGAGCCGGTATCCGGTGCGGCCGGATCCCAGCGGGCCGAAGAGCGCGGCTTCGACGATATGACGCCACGTATCGTAGCGAGTGTGCAGGGACTGGTTGTTGCCTAGGCCGGGGATGCCTTTGGAACTCAGGTCAAAGGTATTGTGAACCTGCAAGCGGCTGGCGCCCAAGCTGCGCCCGATTTTGGCCAAGCCGCGCACGCCGCGAAAATCGCTGTTGAGCCGCCGCGCCCAGCCGTCGTCTTGGGCGTTGTACTCGGTGCCGTTGTCGTCCCAAAAGCGGAAGTCGTTGCGGCTGGCCCGGTAGTTGACCAATCCCAAGTACTCCCAACCCTTATACGGGCCGCTGAGCGAAGCGCCGAGTTGGCGGGTGCCGTGCGAACCGGAGGCCGTGTGCAAGCGCGTGCGGACTTTGCCCCCGAGTGGCTGGGTGCGGATGTGAACCACGCCGCCGATGCTGTTGCCCCCAAACCGCGCCGGCACGGCCCCCCGATATACATCGACGCTCTCGACGCCGCCGATGGGCAAACCGCCGAGGTCCACACCCCCGCCAACCGCCGAGTTGAGCGGCACCCCGTCGAGAAAAACTTGAACCTGTTCGGCCGTGGACCCGCGAATGGAAAGGGTGCTAAAACTGCCCAACCCGCCGTAGCGACGGATGTTGACGCCGGTCGCTCGGTCGAGGATCTGCGCCAAGTCTGCACCGGGGGCTTGCGGGTTGGCGACGGTTTCGACGAACGCGGCAAGGTGCTCGCCAGCGGGGTCGCGGCGGGCGCGGACCACCAACTCGTCCATGAGCATGGGCAGGGATTGCAGGTGCAACTCGACCCAAGTGGGGGACGCGCCGATCTGGATGGGGGCTTGCAGCGGCCAGTAGCCCAGCCGTTCCACGCGCAAATCCCAAGTGCCGGTTGACAGATTTTCGAGGCGGAAGGCGCCGGTCGTATCGCTGCGGACGGCATGGACTGTGCCGGATGCGGACCGCAGCGTCAATACAGCACCGGACACTGGGCGGCCCGCGTCTTGGTCGAGCAACCGGCCCTGTAGAGAGCCGGCGAGGAGGGCCGCGGGATGCAGGGCCAGCGAGAGAAAGACAATAAAAAAGCCCGCCCTCGAATAAGAGCGGGTCAGGGTGCTCGTGTTAGGCACCGGTGGACCAACCTTTCTGCCGAAGGGTGTCGTTCACCTCGGTCGCAGGCAGGTCTCCTGACTTCCGGTATGTGCCGCCCGGCTCCTTCCCGAACCATTAGGTCAGTGGCTGACGCCGGGGACGCGACGGCCGGTGGGCCGTCAACCGGTCACAGTGGCGGGACCGCGGCAGATTTGCACTGCCTTCCCTATTCTCCCGCTGCCGTTTGGCAACGGACACCTGCGCCGTTTTGGTTCGGCTATTAAAAGGGCCGAGTTGGAATCTGTCAAGGGCGAACTGAAAATACCGACGGGATTCCCGCGGCCAAACGCGCCGCAAGGTCGGCTAGCAGCAGGCTTCTTTTCTGACTAAAACGTGCAGTTTTTCTTGACACGCTGTTTCTATTCAAGTATCAAGTGTATTGTAAGAGGCTGTCTGAAAACCCACTTTGGGGCATGTTGAACACGCCGTAGAGACGAGGTCCGTCATTCCCGCGCAAGCGGGAATCCAGCCGGGATCGGTTAGACGCAAAGGACGACCCCCAGAGTTTTCAGACAGCTTCTAAGCCGTGCTTTGGCGGCGAATTTGGTGCCGCCGATTGGAGGATGAACGAGAACATGGTTGAGCATTCCATTTTCCTAACCTCCGTAAAAAGGAGCAAAAAAATGCCGTCGTTGAACCAGATAAAGATCAAGTTCGTGTTCGTCCTTTTCGTCGTCGGTGCTTGGATTGGCTGCTCCGACGCCCCGCCGGTCGCCCCTCGTCCTGCGGGCAAAGCCACCTGTGCCTTGTGCGATTTCTTGGGCGACGAGAAATACACCGCAGCCGACGGGCAGGGGCCCACCGAAAGCCCCGACAGCACCCAGACCGAAGCCGAGGCCGCGACCGAAGCCGAAACCGATAGCACCCAATCGGCCACCGTTTCGTTCGACGACGCCAATCTAGAGCGTGCGGTGCGGGAAGCACTGGACCGCCCGCAAGGAACCCTTACCACGGCGGATCTGGATTCCCTGACCGTGCTCGACGCGAGCGATAGAGACATTCAGAGCTTGGCCGGTCTCGAACACGCAACGGCGTTGCGAGAGCTATATCTGCGGCGCAACGAAATTACGGATGTCCAGCCGCTGGCCAGCCTGACCAACCTGCAATCGCTGTCGCTATGGGGCAATGAGATTGCGGATGTCCAGCCGTTGGCTAGCCTGACCAATTTGCGAAAGCTGTCGCTATGGGGTAACGAGATTGCGGATGTCCAGCCGCTAGCCAGCCTAACGAACCTCCAATGGCTTCAGCTAGGGGACAACGAGATCGCGGATGTAAGTCCGTTGGCCAGCCTAACGAACCTCTACTGGCTGGGCGTGGTGGACAACGCCCTCAGCGAACACGCCGTCAACGAACAGCTCTCCGACTTGATGGAAGGGGGCATCCGCGTCCAAACGGAAGCGGAAACGGGAATGGCCGCCAGTTTGTTCGCCGACGCCAATCTAGAGCATGAAGTGCGGGTGGCACTGGATCGCCTGCAAGGGACCCTTTATCCGGCAGACCTAGCTTCCCTGACCGTGCTCAGGGCGAACAATAGAAACATTCGGAGCTTGGCCGGCCTCCAACACGCGACGGCTTTGGACTCTCTGTTTCTGTACGAAAACGCGATTACGAATGTGCAGCCGCTGGCCAGCCTGACCAACCTGCAAAAGCTGTTCCTGTACGACAACGCGATTACAGATGTAAGTCCGTTGGCCAGCCTAACCAATCTGCGCGATCTGTATCTGTACGACAACGCGATTACAGATGTAAGTCCGTTGGCTAGCCTAACCAATCTGCGCGATCTGTATCTGTTCGAAAACGCGATTACAGATGTAAGTCCGTTGGCCAGCCTAACCAATCTGCGAGGGCTGTTTCTGTACGACAACGCGATTACAGATGTAAGTCCGTTGGCTAGCCTAACCAACCTGCGAGGGCTCGGGCTGAACAACAATGCGATTACGGATGTGCAGCCGTTGGCTAGCCTGACCAACTTGCAAGTGCTGCAAGGGGACAACGCGATTACGGATGTGCAGCCGTTGGCTGGCCTAACCAACCTGATAGTGCTGTCGCTGGGCGACAACGCGATTACGGATGTGCAGCCGTTGGCTAGCCTAACCAACTTGGAAACGCTATGGCTGAACAACAACGCGATTACGGATGTGCAGCCGTTGGCTAGCCTAACCAACTTGGAAACGCTATGGCTGAACAACAACGCGATTACGGATGTGCAGCCGTTGGCTAGCCTAACAACCAACTTGGGATGGCTATATCTGAGGAACAACGAAATTACGGATGTGAGTCCGTTGGTGGGCCTGACCAACCTGACCCACCTGTCGCTGGAAAACAATCCCCTCAGCGCAGCATCAACCGGCACACACATCCCCGCCATGCAGGCAAACGGCGTCTCGGTAAGCTATTGAGGACATCAAGGCGATTCGCAAAGTTTTTAGTAGCCCTCTGAAGTCTTTATCCGAGTTCTCATTTCCCCTAACCGCCGTAAAAAGGAGCAAAAAAATGCCGTCGTTGAAACGAATAAAAATCAAGTCCGTGTTCATCCTCTTAGGCGTCGTTGGTGCTTGGATTGGCTGCTCCGACGCCCCGCCGGTCGCCCCTCGTCCTGCGGGCAAAGCCACCTGTGCCTTGTGCGATTTCTTGGGCGACGAGAAATACACCGCAGCCGACGGGCAGGGGCCCACCGAAAGCCCCGACAGCACCCAGACCGAAGCCGAGGCCGCGACCGAAGCCGAAACCGATAGCACCCAATCGGCCACCGTTTCGTTCGACGACGCCAATCTAGAGCGTGCGGTGCGGGAAGCACTGGACCGCCCGCAAGGAACCCTTACCACGGCGGATCTGGATTCCCTGACCGTGCTCGACGCGAGCGATAGAGACATTCAGAGCTTGGCCGGTCTCGAACACGCAACGGCGTTGCGAGAGCTATATCTGCGGCGCAACGAAATTACGGATGTCCAGCCGCTGGCCAGCCTGACCAACCTGCAATCGCTGTCGCTATGGGGCAATGAGATTGCGGATGTCCAGCCGTTGGCTAGCCTGACCAATTTGCGAAAGCTGTCGCTATGGGGTAACGAGATTGCGGATGTCCAGCCGCTAGCCAGCCTAACGAACCTCCAATGGCTTCAGCTAGGGGACAACGAGATCGCGGATGTAAGTCCGTTGGCCAGCCTAACGAACCTCTACTGGCTGGGCGTGGTGGACAACGCCCTCAGCGAACACGCCGTCAACGAACAGCTCTCCGACTTGATGGAAGGGGGCATCCGCGTCCAAACGGAAGCGGAAACGGGAATGGCCGCCAGTTTGTTCGCCGACGCCAATCTAGAGCATGAAGTGCGGGTGGCACTGGATCGCCCGCAAGGGACTCTTTACCCGGCAGATCTGGCTTCTCTGACCCAGCTCGACGCACGTAATAGAAACATTCGGAGCTTGGCCGGCCTCCAACACGCTACGGCTCTGCAACGCCTGTGGCTGGCGGGTAACACGATTAAGAATGTGAGTCCGTTGGCAAGCCTGACCAACCTAGGGTTGCTACAGATAGAGGAAAACGCGATTGCGGACGTGAGTCCGTTGGCAGACCTAACCAGCTTATATTGGCTGTCGCTGTGGGACAACGCGATTACGGACATCAAGCCGTTGGCAAACCTGACCAACTTGAACTTGCTAGAGATAGGGGACAACGCGATTGCGGACGTAAGTCCATTGGCAGGCCTAACCAACTTGGATGGACTGGCTCTGAATCACAACGCGATTACGGATGTGAGTCCGCTCGCCAGCCTGATCAACTTGGTATCGCTGCAGCTACAGTCCAACAAGATTACAGATGTGAGTCCATTGACCAACATGACCGACCTGCGCGATCTGTATCTATCGGGCAACAAGATTACAGATGTGAGTCCATTGACCAGCATGACCAACTTGGGGACGCTGTCGCTGTCCTACAACGAAATTACGGATGTGAGTCCGTTGGTGAGCCTGACCAACTTGAGGACGCTACAGCTATACAACAATCCCCTCAGCGCAGCATCAATCAGCACACACATCCCCGCCATGCAAGCAAACGACGTCACGGTAAACTATGGGAATATTCCTTAGCCGAACACGCCTTTGGCATCATAGAACGGCAGCATCCGACTTGGTGGGATTTATAGGAAGACACGGTTTGACTGGATTCCCGCCCCGTGTCGGGGCACGGGGTGACGTTCTTGCGCGAGAATGACGAAAAAATGCGTCGCCCAGATCAATCAATTTCGCGTCTTTCACCCACGTCCTCCACCCCAGCCCGCAACAACTCAGCCACGCTCCACGCTTGAGCGATGCAGCCGCGCGGCGCAAAAGGCGGCTCGGCGTCAAATATCTCCGAAACCGTGCCCAAGCCCGCTTCGTGCAGGTGTTCAGCAAAGCCGTCGAGGAGGGCGCGGGCCACGCTGACGATCCGCCCGGCCATGACAACGACAGAGGGCGGTGATGTACGGCCCGATCAGCCATGCCCACACCGTGCCTTGGTGATACGCGCCATCGCGCTCCCAAGGGCCGCCCGCATATCGGGCGCAGCTACCGCGCCCCCGCGATCAATTGCTTCAGGTTACTCCACGTCCACTCATAAACCTTGTCTGAGCGGCGTGCCATGGCAGGTTTATGACATACCTTCTTGGGGCGTCCCCACAGCAAAAAATATGGCTTCTGTTCTTCTTGAGTGATGGTTAGCTCAGCAGCCACACCCTTTGCATCATGGGTATGTTCGCCGCAAATGACGATGGTAAGGTCTGTCTCACATATACGCTCTCTCACCTTATCCTTCCATTTTTCGGCGAATGGTTCCTGCAAGGAATAATCTACAATCTCGAATGGCGAATCAGGATTTTTCGCTTGGCCCACCAAAGCATCTCGTAGCTCTGCATCGTGGTCGAAGTCGAAACTGATAAAGGCGCGTTTTGTGCTCATTGTCTAGTCTCCTTATACACTGAGGTTGTAGTATCTGATTGATTACATTACTTCAGACATTTAGCTAAGGCAAGATCGAACAGTTTCTTGAATCACATCAATGGGAACTACCACTGCCAAACCCGAATTCTCTTGGAAAACCATTCTTCTTTGACCAGTTTGCTTGCTTATCGCAACATCTTCATAAGGGATGTATGAAGAAACCATCCCGAGCAAAAGCGAGCTCATAATGGACTGTGTATTAGTGATACGAATTTGTTCTGGTTTGGTTACTACTGGTCCTCCACTGTTCCCCGGAAATATAAAAGAATCAATCAGTATATTTGGGTTTCCCTGAAACCAATCTTGAATACGCGCTATAGTACCGTGACGAACGATTGTGTAATTTCGTTCCTCCCCAGCCAAACCCATTGGAAAGCCGAGGACAAAAACCCCATCGCCTTCACTGATTCGTTGGCTTGCTTCTTCCCGTAAAATTGCATCTTCATTTCCTCGAAAAACTTCAACCTCAATCCCATATTGCTCTAATATTTCTATAGGGATAGGTATAACTGCTACATCAGCATCTCTGGGGTGTGTAGTCCACCGTGCTGAGCCATCCTCTGCCTTTGATTCTATAGAGAATATCTGTGAAGGACTATTTAGGGGGCGATTAAAGCGAGCTACTATGACATCAGAACCTTCAACTACGTGGCGGTTTGTTACTAAGAAAACTTTGAAATTCTGCTCGCTATCGTTTAGCTCTTTTCTCAACAGGAAGCCTGTTGCTATATACTCAACCTCATTTTCTTCTATTGGGATTCCTAAAGCAACAACTGCGTTTAGATATTTGGGTGGGATGAGTGCCATAGCGATTCCCCTGAATTTATCTGAAAACCTTCATGCCATAGCTTATTGATGAGTACGCCTAGCGAACAATATACCACCGCTAGGACCGCCACGCAATGGCATCTAATCGAATCGTTGCGGCCGCCGCTCACCTAGCAGCCGGGCGGTCCGAGATCAACGATCTGCATGCGACCAGTCAAGCCCTTTATCAGATATAGGCCGATGCAGATACACAACGTTAGTTCCTAATTCCCTTTTCACCCACGTCCTCCACCCCAGCCCGCAACAACTCAGCCACGCTCCACGCCTGAGCGATGCAGCCACGCGGCGCAAAAGGCGGCTCGGCGTCAAATATCTCCGAAACCGTGCCCAAGCCCGCTTCGTGCAGATGCTCAGCAAAGCCGTCGAGGAGGGCGCGGCCACGCTGGCGGCCCGCCCGGCCATGACAACGACAGAGGGCGGTGATGTACGGCCCGATCAGCCATGCCCACACCGTACCTTGGTGATACGCGCCATCGCGCTCCCAAGGGCCGCCCGCATATCGGGCGCAGTACGCCGGGTCGCTCGGCGAGAGGCTGCGGAGGCCGCGCGGGGTCAGCAAGTGTTGGTCGATCACGGATAAGACCCGCCGCGCCCGCTCGCCCTCGACGAGCGGAAAGGGCAGCGAGAGCGCGAACACTTGGTTCGGGCGGATCGCCCAGTCCGGCCCCTCGGGCGCGACCACGTCGCAGAGATACCCCCGGTCTTCGCACCAAAAGAGACGCTCAAAGGAAGCCCGCACCTCGGCCGCACGTTGCCCGTAATCGGCGCGGTGCCCAAACCTCTCGGCCAAGTGCTGCAAAATTCTGAGCGCATTGTACCAGAGGGCATTGACCTCCACCGGCTTGCCCATGCGCGGCGTGACCACCCAATCGCCGACCTTGGCGTCCATCCACGTCAGTTGCACCCCCGGCTCGCCAGCCGCGAGCAGGCCATCGGCATCCACCCGAATCCGATGGCGCGTACCGCGCACATGCCAAGCGGCTATGTCCGCTAGCGTGGGCCACAGCGTGCGGGCAAACTCGTAGTCTTGGGTGTATTGCAAATACTTGTAGAGCGCGACAAAAAACCACAACGTCGCGTCCACCGAGTGGTATTCAGGAATCGCCCCCGCGTCGGGAAAGCGGTTGGGGATCATGCCCTCGCTGACGTGCGCGGCAAACGCCGCAAAAATGCCCCGCGCCTCGGCAAAGCGGCCGGTGACCAAGCAGAGGCCGGGCAGGGCAATCATGGTGTCGCGGCCCCAATCCGTAAACCAGTGATAGCCCGCGATAAGGGTGTGCAGGCCGTCTCCGCGCCGCACCAGAAACGAATGGGCCGCCCGCGCCAGCGACCCCAGCACCGGGTCGGCGGCCCAAGAAGCGCACACCTCCACCTGCTGACGACGACCGATCTCGCCAGCGAGCAGCGCGAGGGGATCGCGGCCAGCGGGCGGCTCAGTGGTCGCGAGTACGCCAACGATGGCCCCCGGGGCGAGCCGCAGGCGCAAGCGACCGGGCGTGAACAGATCCTCGCTGTGGTCGAGGCCGCGCTCTTCCTCACGCGGATATTGGAAGTTGTAGTACCAGTCTGGAGCGGCCTCCCAACACGCGCCTGGGGCGAGCAGGTGGGCGGTGGGTTGCTCTCGATAAGGGCGGTAGGCCAGCGCGTCCGCAGCCCAATCGGCCCCTAGAGCCACGTGCTCGTTGGCCTGCATCAAGTGGTGATAGTCCCGGCCGGCGAAAAAGGGGCGCAATTCCAAACAAAGCGGGGCCGGCGCATTCACCAGCTCGTACGCGACGACCACGGCGTCCTCGCCCGCGAGCAAAGCCAGCCGCTTGCGCAACACCCACCCGTCGCCCGCGTACGTCCACGTCGGCACCGGCTCGGGCGCAAAGGCCGTCAGCCATTGGTCGCCCTGGGGGTGCATGACCCCGGGGAACATGCTGCAACTCAGCTCAACGCGGGCTTCGGGCAGGACCAAGGTCTCGTCGAGCCGCGAGAGCAGCACCACCCGGCCAACCGGCGGGCAGGTCGCCACCACCAGCAGACCGTGGTAGCGCCGGGTGTGTGCGCCGCTAACCGTGGAGGAGGCCCAGCCGCCCAAGCCATTGGTCTCCAGCCACTCGCTGTCCTGCGGCGGTCCGCGGTATCGACGGTCCTTTGTCATCCAACCCTAAGTACTGAGTCACCTTTTCAGGTGTTGCCGCTGCGTCCGGGATCGAGGGCGTCCCGCCCTCGCGAGGGCAAGATGCCCTCGATCCGGTCCGCGGTATCGGCGGAGCGGGCTACTTGTTGGCAATGAGCGAATCTACGACCGCTGGGTCGGCCAGCGTCGAGGTGTCGCCGATGGAATCGGTCTCGTCGGTGGCTATCTTGCGGAGGATGCGACGCATGATCTTGCCCGAGCGCGTCTTGGGCAAGCCCGGTGCCCAGTGGATGACGTCCGGGGTGGCAATCGGGCCAATCGCCGCACGCACTTGTTGCTTGAGTTCGTTTTTGAGCGCGTCGCTATACGCTTCGCCGGCATTGAGCGTCACGTACGCATAGATGCCCTCGCCCTTGATGTCGTGCGGAAAGCCGACGACCGCGGCCTCGGCCACCTTGGCGTGGAGCACCAACGCGCTCTCGACCTCGGCCGTGCCCATGCGGTGGCCGGAGACATTGATTACGTCATCGACGCGGCCAGTGATCCAATAGTAGCCATCCTCGTCGCGCCGACAGCCGTCGCCCGTAAAGTAGTAGCCCTTGTACTGCTGGAAATAGGTCTGCTCAAAGCGCTCGTGATCGCCGTACACCGTACGCATTTGCCCCGGCCACGGAGCGCGCATAGCCAACACGCCGACCACGCCGTTACCGGCCAGTTCCGTGCCTTTCTCCGGGTCGAGCACAACCGGCTCAATGCCGAAGAAGGGGAAAGTGGCCGAGCCGGGCTTGGTCGGGGTCGCCCCGGGCAGCGGCGTGATGAGGATGCCGCCGGTCTCGGTCTGCCACCATGTATCGACGATGGGGCAGCGGCCCTTGCCGGCGTTTTGGTGATACCACCGCCACGCTTCGGGATTGATCGGCTCGCCCACCGTGCCCAGCAGGCGCAGGGAAGGCATCTCGTAGCCGGCCGGCCACTCCTCCCCGGCCGCGGCAATGGCGCGGATGGCGGTCGGAGCGGTGTAGAACTGATTGACGCTCCACTTCTCAATGGTCTGCCAGTAGCGGTCTGGGTTCGGATAGGTGGGAATGGCTTCAAACATCACGGTGGTCGCGCCGTTGGCCAGCGGGCCGTATATGATGTACGAGTGGCCGGTGATCCAGCCGATGTCGGCCGCGCAAAAGTAGATGTCGCCGTCTTGGTAGTCGAAGACGTACTGGTGGGTGGTCGCCGTATAGACCATGTACCCGCCGACCGTGTGCTGCACGCCCTTGGGCTTACCGGTCGAACCCGAGGTATAGAGAATGAAGAGCGGATCCTCGGCGTCCATGACCTCGCAAGCGCAGTCCGCGTCCGCGTCGGCCATCAAGTCGTGCCACCAGCAGTCGCGGCCGGCCTGCATGTCAACGGCAAAGTCCGCGCGATCGACCACGATACAGGTGGTCACCTCGGCGTCCATGCGCGCATCTGCGTCGGCCATGGCTTGGTCGGCGACGGGCTTCATCAGGATGGGCTTGTCGCCGCGGTGGGTGCCATTGCAGGTGATGAGCGTGGTGCAGGTGGAATCCACGATGCGGTCGGCGAGCGCGTCTGCGGAAAAGCCGCCGAACACAATCGAGTGGATCGCGCCAATGCGGGCGCAGGCCAGCATGGCAATGGCCAGCTCGGGCACCATCGGCAAATAGATAGAGACGCGCTCGCCCTTTTTGACGCCGCGCGCCTTGAGCACGTTGGCGAATTTGCAGACCTGTTCGTGCAGTGCTTTATAGGTCAGGGTGGCGTCTTCCCCCGGCTCGTTGCCCTCCCATATAATGGCAACCTGATCGCCTTTGGCCGCGAGGTGCCGGTCGAGGCAATTGTGCGCGATGTTGGTCTGGCCGCCGGCAAACCACTCAATCGCAATCGGCCCCGCGTCCATGTCGTAGTTGTACGACCGCACGGTATCCCACTTTTTGAACCAGTGGAACTGAGCGGCCTTGGCGGCCCAAAACGCCTCTGGATCGGCGATGGAGCGCGCGTACTCTTCCCGGTACTCGTCCATGCTTTTGACGTGGGCGCGGTCGCGTAAATCGGCAAGGGGTGCATAGACTTCAGACATGCGAGCTAACTCCTCATTAGGGGTGGAAATGGTCGTGCGTAGCGCAAACTAATAAGGCAGCCGCCTATTCGCCAAACCCCTCTATCACGTAAATCTCATCGTTGCCGTCGCGGTCAGAGCTAAAGGCGATGGAAAGACCATCCGGCGACCACGAAGGCGATCCGTCGGAGCCACTGTGGTACGTCAGGCGGCGCACGTTATCACCATTGGCATCCATCACGTAAATATCATAGTCGCCGTCGCGATTGGAGTCGAAGGCGATGAAACGACCGTCGGGCGACCACTCAGGAGACCCGTCAATGCTACCGTCGTTGGTCAGGTTGCGCCGGTTGTCCCCATTGGCATCCATCACGTGAATCTCATGGTTGCCCGTGCCCCTAGAGTCGAAGGCGATAGAAAGACCATCCGGCGACCATGCAGGCCCCAAATCATTGCCATAGTCGCCGCTCACTTTTTGCAGATTGCCCCCCGACAAATCCATCGTGTAAATTTTCCTAGCACCAATGACGCGGAGAGAGGTGAAAGCGATGGAAAGACCATCCGGCGACCACGCGGGAAACCAGTCGCTGCCACTGCTGTCGGTCAGGCGGCGCACATTATCTCCATTGGCATCCATCACGTAAACCTCATAGTCGCCCTCATGGCGGTCGGAGTAGAAGGCGATGGAAAGACCATCCGGCGACCACGAAGGCTGCCCGTCCTTGCTATCGTCATTGGTTAAGTTTCGCACGTTATCACCATTCGCATCCATCACGTAAATCTCCGTGTTGCCATCGCGATTGGAAGTGAAGGCGATAGAGCGACCATCGGGCGACCACGAAGGATCCCAGTCGCCGCCACTGGCGTCGGTCAAGCGGCGGATCTCATACCCGGCCTCATTGCTGATGCCAACGGGCGACGGCTCGGAATCATCGCAGCCGCTGACCGCCAGTACGCAAAACGCTGAGACGGATTTCAGCACCGTCCACATCCGGCCCGAAAATACACGCTGTTCCTCGTTCATCGTTTCCTCTCCTTCTGCGGTTATACCGCCTTATGTTGTATGGTACACGGAGCGGGAATCCACGCTGCAACCCCGCCCACTGGACGCCCGCTTACGCGGGCGTGACGGCTATGAACTGGCAAGTGCTATGTGTCGTATGCCACAAGAGGACGCCCCTCGCACGGACGTGACTGCTACTTACCACCAGCCACCGGCGGCAAGGGCCACTCGTCTCCAGCCATGAAGCCGCCATCGACGTAAATGCACTGCCCGGTGACGTAATCCGAAGCGGGCGCGGCCAAGAAGACGGCCGTGCCGACCAAGTCTTCGGGCGTCCCCAAGCGATTGAGCGCGACCCGCCCTTCGCCCCAAGCGCGCATCGTGTCGTCGGCCCACATCTTCTCGGTGAGCGAGGTGAGCACAAAGCCCGGGCAGATGGCGTTTACTTGGATGTTGTGCGACCCGAACTCAATAGCCTGCCCCTTGGTGAGTTGGCCGACGGCCCCCTTAGTCGCGGTGTACACCGACACTTTGGCAAGAGCGTAGCCCGTGGTCAGCGAGCCGATGTTGATGATCTTGCCGCCTTGGCCGCGCTCGATCATCTCGCGGCCGACCTTTTGGCTGAGGAAGTACAAGCCCTTGAGATTGACGGCCATGATCTGGTCGTAGTTTTCCTCCGAGACCTCGACGATGGGCTGGCGGATGTTCATGCCGGCGTTGTTGAACAGGATGTCTATGGGGCCGCATTGCGCCAAGGCCGCGTCCATGCCCGCCAGATCGGCCATGTCCAATTCGACCGCACGGGCCTTGCCGCCAGCGGCCTCAATGGCGGCGACGGCTTCGTCGAGTTGACTGCGGGTGCGGGCGGCGCAGACGACCGTGGCACCGGCCGCCGCCATGCCCGCCGCCACGCCGCGACCAATGCCGCGACTAGCGCCGGTGACGAGGGCAACTTTTCCCGCTAGCGAAAATAGATTCACAATACACTCCTTCGTTGTGGTTGAGTTGGTTTAATGATAATCGGGGCTGGCGTTCCAGCAAGGCTTTTTACGTGGGTACGGAAGTGATTAGGTACTCCAATTTTTCGCTCCCCAGCGGCGCGACCTCGCAAGCGCGACCGGCCGGCACCAGCGCGGTCGCGCCCGTGCCCAAGCTGCACTCGCCCACGCGCGCCCGGCCGCGGACGACCGTCAGCGCCAAAAACGACTCTCCAGCCCGATGCTCGGCCCGGCCCCGGTCTAAGCCGCAGCCGCGCAGCACAAAGTGCTCGGATTCTACCAGCACTTGGCCCTCCAGCACGGGATACGGCACCGGCTTGGGCCGGCGTTGGGCAAAGTCAATGACCTCAAGGGCCTGCTCCCAGTGCAGGGCGCGCGGCCGGCCGTAGTCGTAAATGCGGAAGGTCAGGTCGCTCGCTTGCTGGACCTCGTACAGGACAACCCCCCGGCACAGGGCGTGTACCGTGCCCGGCGGCAAAAAGAGCACATCCCCTTGCGCGACCGGGTAAAAGCGTACGACCTCGGCGACGCGGTCGGCGGCGTGTGCGGCGACAAACTCCGCGCGGCCCACGCCCTCGGCCAGCCCGCAAGCCACGCGGCCGCCGTCTGATTGCAGCACGTACCAAGCCTCCATCTTGCCGCTGTCGGCCAATCCATGGCGTCGGGCGTACTCGTCGCTGGGATGCACTTGGATCGAGAGGTCTTGTTGAGCGTCGAGGAGCTTGACCAACAGGGGGAAGCACCCACCGTAGCGCACCCACACGGCCGCCCCGACCAAATCGGCGCGGTGCGTTTCCAGCAACGCGCCCAGCGAGCGACCATCCGCCGCCCGACTCTCGCGGCCTTCGTACGCCGATAGCTCAAAGGACTCGCCAATGAGCGCGTCGTCTGGCAGGGCCTTGCCGTACAGCGCGGCTAAGCGGCGTCCACCCCACACCATCTCGCGGTAGTAGGGCGTCAAGGGAATGACATCGGGCAATGTATTCATCGGCGATAGCTCGCCCCTAAAGTTATAGGACGACGAGGGCGAGACAATACCGAGGCGAGATGCCGTTTTTAACCGGCTCGCAGTGACGCGCTCCCTAGCTTGACACCAAGCGCATCTTCTCGTTCAATCAAGTTTATCGAGAAAGCGGGCACTGGCATTCGCCGCATTCGGGACGAGGCACGGGAACAAGGCTGCCTAGAACCGGAATTCGAGTTTGACAACTTCACGCCCGTCACCTTCCGTCCCAATCCAGAGGTCCGGCCAGACGCAGATACAGAGGGCTATCGAGTCGCCGAGCAAGCGACCGGACAAGTCACCCCCCAAGATACCCCCCAAGATGCCGGAATAGCACGTCTATTAGAGGCCATATCGGGTGAGATGAACAGGAGACAACTCCAAAACGCCTTGGGCCTGAAGGATACCAAACACATCCGCAAGACCTACCTACTCCCCGCCCTGCAAGCCGGCCTAATCGAAATGACCATCCCGGACAAGCCGCGCAGCAGCAAGCAGTGCTATCGCCTGACGCCGGCGGGACGCGACTATTTGCACAAATCTAAAGGATGGGATCGTGGCAAAAACTGAGCCTCACTACCTCGCGCTTGGAAAGAGGAGGGCCGACGCTGATGGCGGCCCGTTAGCCACTACCTAGCCCCTGTGGTTGCTCCACCCCCGTCTCCCGCGCCAACTTCTCGCCCTCAATCAAGTATTCTTCCCGCATCTCGGGCGCAATCGTCCGCCAGACCAAGAAGCGCTTGCGTAGCACGTTGAGGAAGCTGGTGTTGAGCCGCTGCCAACTCACCACATCGCCGCTTACGCGCTGCAAGTGCATCTCAATGCGGTAAATGCCCGGAATGTCGTCGGTCGGCAAGGTGCGTAAAAACACCCGCTGACTCACGCCCAAGTCGTAGGGCGCGAGCCATACCATCAGTTCCAGCAGATAGACCGGCTGTGCGCCGCCCTGTTCCATGTGGAAATCCACGCCCTCGGTCATAAAGTCGCCCACCGATCCCTCGCCATAGGACGAGAAAACCCGGTGCAAGTACGCGCACGATCCCAACGCATCGCCCTTGCCCAACGTAAAGGGAAAGTCAAAGCGCCAGTCGTCGCCATCGGGCGGGGGAAACTCCCAGCGCCGCGTCACGTCGGGCACGGCCATGGCCGCGGCCTTGCGCGCCGGATACAGGGTCGAGAGCACCACCACCACCATCACGATCAAGGTCGAAAAAATCGCCGACAGCGACGAGTAGTTGAGAAACATCCCGCCCAAGAGCGCGTAGTGCGCCAGCAGCAGCGTCGTCGTCTGTCCCACCAAATAGCCCAGCACCGCGCCGACAATGGCAAACACGAGGGCCTCGGCAATGAAGAGCGAGGCAATGTGGCTCGGCGCCAGCCCCACCGACGAATACACCCCGATCTCGCCGGAGCGCTCGTACACCGCCCCGAGCATGGTGTTGAGCACAATGAGCGAGGCGATCAACAAGGGCACGAAGAGATTGCCAATCCCGGCTAAGGACGCCGACCCCATCGACGTGTACACCCGCACGCGGTCGCCCGCCCCGACAAAGAGCGGCACGGCCACCCGCGACACAAATTCCTCCACCTCGGCGAGCAAGGTCTCCCGATCGGCAAAACCGGCGATGGCAATGGAGCGCAGCGTCCCCCCCAAATCGACGACCTGCTGGTACGGCAAGAACGCCACGTTGTTGGCCAGCAGGTGGGTAAAGGTCTCAATCGCGGCCGTGTCCATCAGGCGCGGGTCTAAGCCGGCCATTTCCTCCATCTTCTTGGCCTCGGCGACCGTATCGACCGGCATCGGACTCTCGTTGTCCAAGTCGCGCAGCCGGTCGATGGCCTCGCCGTCGATCAAGCCAATGACCCGATAGGACTGCCCCATCAGACCAATGTGGGCCGTGCCCACATCCTCCGGGCCGATGCCCAAGATCGCCGCCATGGCGACCGGCAGGATGCACACGTCGCGCTCGCCGGCCGCAAACCAGCGGCTCGCCGGTCCCACCAACCGCTCTGCTAGCCCCATCAGCGCCCCCTCGCCCGGGGTCACCCCGAGGAGGGCCGAGGCAAAGCTCTTTTTTTGCGCCGACTTGTGTTCAATGTCGATATAGGCCCGCTCGCCAATGACCTTGGAGGTCACCCACGACCTCGGCAGCACCTGCGCTCGGTCGCCAAAGGCGCTCTCCGCATAATCGAGCACCGATAGCTGCAAGCCCTTCCAACCGCGGTCGCGCAGCAGGGCGCCCTCGTAGCTGGGCGCATTCGAGCGGGGGATCTGATAGAACTTGAGATAGCTCTGCACCGAGGTGAAGGCTTGGGCGGTAAAGGTCAAAAGCGTCAGGGTGATCACCGTCAGGGCGGTGCGCAACTTGCGCTTGCGGAGGTTGGAAATCCCCAGCGACGCGGCCGCGGCCGTGGCACTGAGGCGACCGATGTCCGCTTCGTGGACGCCGGCTGCGGCCCGCTTGCGCTGACCAACGGCGCGGGTAAAGCGGCCCAGAATCATCAGCAGCGCGGTGCCGCCGATGGCGAAGATGACAAAGGCCAAAAAGATGATGTACGGCGACGAACTCAGCTTAAAGGCCGGGTGGATAAAGCGCATGACGAGGAAGATCGCCAAAAAGAAAAACGCCGCGCCGGCCACTTGCCGGCGGATGTCGGCAAAGCCGAAGAACAGCCGCTCGCAGCAAAACGAAAACGGCAGCAGCAGCGCGAAGTAAAAGATCACCCCATAGACCGTATCGTCCGCGGTCGATTTGATGTCTGGGTAGCCCCGCCCTTCGAGGCCCCACGCCTTGCGCGTGGCCCGCTTGAACTCGCTGTACCGCCGCGCCTGCAAGTGCTCTTCGGCCTCCAACAAAGCCAAGCGCGCCTCTTCGTGCAGGCGCATGAACTTGTCGTTGCGCACCCCGTAGCGCGCCAACTGCTTGATCCGCACGTCGTCGAGGACCCATAAGTCTTGCGCGGCCGCGTACCCAGGGCGCAAGACCACGCCTTGATCCACGAGATAGCCGCGCCCGAGGGCCTGCTTGATGGTCTGCTCATCCACGTCGGCCGGGCGCACCGGCTCGGCCACCCATTCGGCCGGCGCGCCGCTCAGCAGGTAGCGCACGCCGAACAGGCTCGTGCTCATCAGGGCTTTGACCCGAGTGCCGGGCCGGGCGTACACCACCGCAGCGAGGGTTACTTTGCCCTCCTCATTGCTCTGCTTTTCGACGAAATCGGCCCCCCACGACTGGGGCACGCCGTCGCGCTCGTCGAGGACGGTCACGTGGTCCAAGACCGACAGGTAGCGCGAGTCCACGGTCTCAAACAGACTCAACGCTCGGCATTCAAAGAGCACTTGCAGCATCTCGTTTTCCCACCAGCCCCACGGATGCACGGTCGGGTACGTCTCGTCGCCTTCTTGGCCCAAGTCCGGCGCGGAAATAATCGCCCCGTAGGGATCGAGCTCGTACGCGCGGATGGTGTTGTCCAGCTTGTTGCGCATGATGTCGAAGTGGAAGCGGCCCGCGTCGTCGGCCTCTTGCGCGATCAAGGTGCGGACCCCGCCGACCGAGTTCGGCCCGAGCTGCTGATAGGTCACCAGCGCTTGCGGCACCGGCTTTTTGGGCACGGCAAAATTGACGTCGCGGTCAAACCAATAGATCGCGCCCGACAAGCTGTGACCGTAGTCTTCCAACTCCAACTTGGTCGGCTTGAGCAGCTCGGCGTCGCGGCCAGCCCACGCCAGCATGGCCGCGAGCGTCTGGATCTGCCGAGTGAGGTTGGCGGTATCTACGGCCTCCGGCAGGTCGAGCGGCGTGTCGATCCGCTCGCGCGCATCGTTGGCCGTCGCGAGGGCGAGGGCCTTGTAGCCGACGAAGGCGGCAGCCTCGCTGGCAAAGGCGAGCGGGATGGGCATGAAGTTTTTCCACGTGCGCTTGGGCGGGGCAATGCCCTCGTAGTGGCGCGTGGTGTCGCCAAAGGTCTCTTCAACCGCAAGGCTCAGCCGCTTGGAATAGGGCGTCAACATGTATTTGACGTAGTTGTCGGTGCGCCACTTGGGATTGTAGAAGGTGCCCATCCCAAAGCTGGCCGTGCGGTCGGCGTGGCTCGACAGGTCCAGCGATAGCATTAGGTCGAAGTCAATGCGCTCGGCCGCGCTCATGCGCTCGCGGAAGTAGTCGCTGCGGCGGCTGTGCCGGTAGAGGAAATCGTTGATCCCGGACAGGCCCTCAAAGTGCCCGGAGGTCGCCAAAAAGAGCACCGAGTAGTGCGGGCGGTGCGCTTGGAGCAGCTCCACGAGCTGGAGCAGGGCGACGATCCCAGCCGCGTTTTCCGCGCCGGGGGCGAGGGCCGGCACGACCGAGATGGCGTCGTAATAGGCTTGGATGACGATGGTTTGGTCCTTCCACGCCTGCGGCTTTTCGCGGCTCTTGGCTGGCAGCATCTGGGGCGACCCGGGCAGGTAGCCATACACGTTGTGCGCTTCCACGCCTTCCCAATCCATCCGCGCTTGGACGTGGACAGCGACCGGCCCGTCTTGGAGGCGCGCCAACAGGTCGAGCGCGTCTTGCCGCGCAAGCCAAAATCGCGGGATGTCAACCGGCACCTTGAGAAACTTGTCGGCGGCCTGCTCGCGGTTGACGCCGCCGTTGTCAAAGAAAACAATGGCCTTGGCTCCCAGCGATGCGGCGTGGAGGTAATTTTGGCCGCTGGCAAAGTCCAAGAGCACGACGCTGCCCTGCACGGGCTGACCATCCAATGATTCAAGGACGCCTTGACTGCCGTAGATCAAGGGGCCGCGCACGCCGTCTGGCCCGAGTGAGGGTGTGCGTACGCCATTGGGCCACAAGCAGTAGAGCCGTTTGCGGTCGCCGCCTTGCACCACCAGTTCGCCGCCGCGATCGAGCGGCACGGCCACCTTAAATGCCTCGCTCTGTACGTCCTCCAGCCCTAGTGCCTCAAACCGCTGGCGCACGTAGTCGCGGGCCTGTCGCTCCCCGGCATAACCCGGCACCCGCGACCCAAAGGCCGCAAAGCGCTCGATCTCAGCGGCAATGTCTGCCTCGTCCACGCCAGCGACTAGGGCGCGAAGCTGGGCGGCTTGGGCGGGATCCACCATCCGCGCTTCTACGGGCGGGTTGGGAGCCCAGCCAAAGAAATCGTTCACCGCCCGATTGACGGCACCCGGATCGCCCAAACCGACGACCGCAATCATGGCAGCGGCGAACAGCAAGAAAAACGCATTGAGTAGTTTGGCCATGGAATTCGCTTTGTCTATAGAAGGGACGAGCGGCTGTCAAGATATGGCATCGACGAGGGAGGTTCAAGCGCGGAAGAAGGCGCGGCCTTGGCTTGTGATAGCGACTCGACGGAGAAGCCTCTTTTTCTTGACATGTAGTATCATTATCGGTATCATACTATTGTGGCGAGCACGGCGGAAATCCTCAAAGCGATTCGCAATAATCCGCGAGGGGTGCGGTTTGCGGATCTCGCCAAGGTGTGCGACGCATACTTTGGAGAGCCGCGCCAGAATAGCACCAGCCATCGAGTTTACCGAACACCGTGGCGAGGCGATCCACGAGTAAACATCCAAAATGCCAAGGGCATGGCTAAGTCATACCAAGTTCGCCAAGTCATCAAAGCAATCGAGAAATTGGAGGACACGCGATGAGCAACCGCTACACCTATCGCATCACGTGGTCGGCTGAAGACGACGAACATGTGGGTCTATGCGCTGAATTTCCATCGCTGAGTTGGCTCGCCCCTACGCCTGATGCGGCGTTGTCCGGCATCCAGCACCTTGTGCGCGAGTGCCTCGCAGACATGTACGCGACTGGAGAAGCCGCGCCGGAGCCAATAGCGGACCGCAACTATAGCGGGAAGTTCATGGTGCGTTTGCCGCCGGAATCGCACCGCGCCCTCGCCATCCAAGCGGCCGAGCAAGGGGTGAGCCTGAACCGGCTTGTGAGTGCGCGGATCGCAAACGCGACCTGACGATGCGTTGTATTTGCCGGATCGAAAACAACGGCTGGGAAACATCGAGAAACCCAGCGTTGGGCACTTGCCAAACAAAAGGAGAGAGAAATGACCCGATTCAAGGTTTGTCTTAGTATGATTTGTCTTGCTGCTTGTATGAATAGTTACGCAGAGTCGGGGAATGGGAATGCGTCATCCCATTCCGAACAGGCCGAATGGGGCTACGGCGTCGAGAATGGACCCGCCGTTTGGGGACAGCTTAGCCCCGAATATGCCCTTTGCGCTGTGGGGACGCACCAATCGCCTATCGATCTGGTGAATCCCACGTCGGCGGAGCTTCCTGCCATCGCCTTCAACTACCAGCCAACAGCCCTGCGTATCCAAAACAACGGACACACCGTTGTCGTCGCGTCCTCGAAAGAAAACTGGATTGAGGTGGATAGTACGAGATACGAGTTGCTACAATTCCACTTTCACGCCCCGAGCGAGCACACCGTGGCCGGCCAGTCGTTTGCTATGGAGATGCACCTCGTTCATCAAAATAAGGATGGCGCGTTGGCGGTCATTGGGGTGCTCATGGAGCGCGGTAAGGACCACGCCGCATTCAACTCGCTCTGGGCACATCTACCAAGCACCATAGGGGCAGAACAACAGGTTGAGCAGGTTGCCGTGGAAGCGGACTCCTTGTTGCCGAGCGCAAGGTCTTACTATCGCTACGATGGCTCGTTGACGACTCCGCCCTGCTCAGAAGGGGTCAAATGGTTTGTGCTGACGACGCCCATTGAATTGTCCGAAGCGCAAATCGCCGCATTTGCCGCTATCGTCCATAGCAACAATCGGCCCGTGCAACCGCTAAATGGACGCCAACTCCTCGTCAATGTCCAATGAGTAGTGTGTTACCTATATATGCTACTACGATGACCGACCTTCACGACATATACAATCAGGTCATCGTCCTCAATGGAGTAGATGATTCTATAGGCTCCTTGACGTACTCGGTATCTACCCAATCCAGCGAGTTTTTCAACTCCTCGTGGACGAGGATTTTCCGTTAAGGCACGAATCCGAGCAATGATACGCTGTCGTTGTTTCTTCTGAGGAATCGCTTCGATTTCCCGGACGGCAGAAGGCTTGATCCGAATTTTATAGCTTGCCACTGCGCTTGAGATCTTCGACGACTTCCTCGAACGACAGATTAGGTTCAGCCTCCCTCTCGTCGAAGGCCCTTAAATCCTCAAAGTCCTCAGTTAGAGCGAGCTTAACTGCATCATTGACTAAGGCAGAGATTGACCTATCTGCTTCGGCAGCCTTCAACCGAAGGGCACGGTGAACCGCAGGGTCAAAGTAGATGGTACTTCGTTTGTTCGTATTGCTCATAAAAAAACGATAACCTCACAGTGTTAAACCGAAGTCACTTTACTGTCCCTATCTGAATCTCCATCTGATTCATTAATTCCATTAAATTGACAAACATATCGTGGGTAATGCACAGCGGCCCTGGGCAGAGGCCCCAATTGAGTTTATTCAGTCCCTTGTATTCGACGGAGATAACGGAATTTTTATGGACAATACAATTGCGAATTTGGCGTATGTCTCCCATTAGATCGGCTTCGATCTTATTCTTGTCTGAAACATTTAATTCTTTAGCAATCTCACCGCGATATCGATCTTCCCACAGTGCATAGATGGCCACAATCATCCACTTGGCGATCTGATTCGGGAAGTCGCCATCGGGCGCGGATCGATCGAGCACTTCCCCGATGGGCAAAGACGAGGGAAACGAGCCTTGATGCAAAGTTCCTGTTCCTACACTATATGGTTCACTTAACGGAACAGAGTGCTCTCTTACCAAATTTTTGATAAACTTTGATCCCTGTTGCAACCCCAAGTACGCTACCTTGTAACACATATAGATCTCTTGACATTCCTTCTGAAAGGAATGCAGGGCCTCAGATTTCAACCGAATAGATCGCTCCCAGAAATTCTTCCGCTTAGGGCCAACCTTTCTCACCTGTAAGTTCTTTAAGTCGTACTCGGAACGAAGATCGTCGTCCATGGCGGTTTCAATCTTCTTCATAGTATTCTCTCTCCCTGCGGGTTGCTGCTCTCGCACTAATCAAACGAGTCTTATGTTCTCTTTCTGTATATGATACGATCAATAGGCGGCTTTGTTGGGACTCACCAATGATGATATAGCGATCCTCTCTGTCAGAATGGTCGGGATCGTAAAAGTCAATATAGAGTGGATCATTGAAAACGGTTTTTGCTTCGTCAAACGAAACCTCGTGCTTCAACAGATTAGATTCTGCCTTGGTTTTATCCCACTCGAATTCCATAGGATAATATCAATAGTATATATACTTTTAACCATTTAGTTCGGTCTCGGCCATACAAGCGGCCGGGCAAGTCTTGATATAGGATAGTGTACCGCAGCCACTTATACAAATGCAGCCGATAAATGGACGCCAACTCCTCGTCAATGTGCCGAATGCTGCTCAACCGTGAAAATAAGCGTGGCCCTCGCCCATAAACCAGAAGATATCCACCAGATACGACACCCCAATCCCCAAGAAGTACCCGGCGATCAACCCCATAAAAAACGGCCGTGCTTGGCGGTACGCGGCAAGGCCCCCATAGCGCATAATCGCGCTCTTGGCCACCCACGCCAGCAAGACCGAAAACGCGATGAGGCGGGTCATCCACAGCGGGGCTATTGCAATGCCCACCGGATGCAGCGGCCACCAGTGGAAGCGATACTGGAGGAAGGCCAAAATTGAGTAGGCCCCCATGCCGATACCAAAGTAGGACAGCTTGTTCCAGTCGGTGGGCCAAGGATCGTTGAAGTGGCGAATCACCCCGTTGTACGCCATGCCGCCCGCGCCGCCGCCAGCGATAAAATACCAAGAGCCGAAATTGCCCGCGCCGTATTGGTAGCACAGCGAGAGGACGAAGTAAAGACACGTGGTAAAGCCCACTACGGCGGCAAGGCCCAGTGCCCAAGCCATCGACCGGCGAACCCGGTACAGTTCGCCGAGCCTTGCGCCGTGCGCCGCGGCCGGCATAAAGAGCGATTGCACGTCCCCGAACCACGTATAGGAAATCCCCAGCGCCACCAAATTGTGCCCGCCGATCCCCGTGCCGGTTATCGCCAGCGCAAAGGCCTGAGCACCCACCGGCGGCGTCAAGAAATAGACCCCGGCCTGCACCACCAGTCGCGTGATGCCGTAATAGGCGACCAACACGCCAAAAACAAAGAGCGCGGCGATGTGGAGATCCATTCCAGACCGCCACAGCCAGCCGAGGATATAGACCAACGCGGCCATGAAGCCGCAAACCGCCGTGCGATAGGAAACCATTTCCTCGCGGTCGTCTATAGTTCGCCGTCCCCACAGGGCTTGGCGCACGACCGCCCCTAAATGGCCCCGCGCCATCCACAAGCTCAACAGCACCATCGCCGTAAATCCGCCCCAAGCCTGCCAAGAAAGCGACTGCATCCCCCAGACAAAGGCGTCGGGCCGCGTCACATCGTAGCCGATGCGGTTGGTAATGCCCTCTTGCAAGACAGCCACCAAGTAAAAGAACACGATGCTGAACGAGACGTTGGTACTGACCAAGTACATAAAGCCGATCACCGGGAAGTAGAGCATTAAGCTGATCGTGGGAAACTCCCGGCTCAGTTGCAGATTGACGGCGTGGTTGAAGTTGATTTTGGGAAAGCCGATGTAGAACGAGCCAATGATATTGAAGAGGATCATCCCCAGTGGAATGGCCGCGCCGATCCAAAACCCCTTAGAACGCACAATCGCCCGCCCGTCGTCGTCGATCAGCAGGCGCGGCATCTCCATCAGGGGAAAGACTAGGCGCTCGTTCTCGACCCACTGACGGCGAAAGATCACCACCAAACAGAAGCAGGCAAAGTACAAGGTCAGAATCAGGCTCAACAGCCAAAACAGCGGCCCGATCCAGACCTCGAAGGGCAGGGCTTGGCCTTTGGGCAGCCCTTCGTAAAACCAGCGCATGGCGTCGCCGTCAGCGCGCGGCACAACCCAATCGGGCAGGTAGGGATGAATGTTGCCCGCCCAGTCGTTTTCCGGGGTGGCACCGTAGTACGGCGACGAAACAATCGCCAGCAAGGTGCCGACGATGAAGGTCGGAATCCCGGTCGCGGCCAAGCCCATAATCACCAAGGTCGCCAGCTCGGCCGGCCGCAACCTCCACGTGGGCCGCAGCCGGCGCACCAGCGCATTGGCCAGCAGAATCACCACGAAGCAAAAGCCGGCGCTAGTCGGAAAATACGACCAAGTAATCTCCGAAGAGCGCACCATCCAAATCGAATAGGGCGCCCCCGTAACAATGGCCACCACGACCACAATCCCCAGCACGGCCGAGCGCAAAGTCATGTTCTATCGCCCCGGTGCAATCGACAGTTTACATCGTTCATTTTTTGTATTTTGATAGGACGCATCGGCCTTACAAGGTGCATACCGTCCGTTATATAGCCGTCCTACGTCCTTATGGCGTTTTGGGTATGAGATACTTCGCTGCGCTCAGTATGACAAGGTCTGGGGCACGAAGTCCCCGTCTCGGTGTCATGCTGAGCGTAGCGCAGCGAAGTCGAAGCATCTCTACATGCTTGCAAGTCATTTAGGACTGCTATATTTATATTACTACCAACGCACTGACTATGTACAACAACCACCTCCTGCCCCTCATCCTCGCCCTGCTGCTGACGGCTTGCTCCAAGAGCACCGGCCCGGCTAGCGACCCGCAAACCCGCTGCCCGGACGCGCCCGGCACCATCTGCACTTGGGCCGGCACGGGCGAAGCCGGCTTTAATGGCGACGGGCTGCCGCTCCTATCCTCCAACCTGTACTGGCCCGTCGATATTACCTTCGTTCCCTCGGACGCGACCCCCTACCTCCTCGACTGGAACAACCACCGCGTCCGCCGCGTGACCCCGGAGGGGACTCTCGTCACCGTCATCGGCACGGACTTCGTCGGCGATGGGCCGTACGATGAATCCGACCAAGTGCCCCCGGGCGCGCCCGGCACTGAAGTCCACCTCAACCACCCGACCCACCTCCTGCCGCTGGCCGACGGCACGCTGCTGCTAACGGCTTGGCACAACCACAAGCTGCGCCTCTACGACCCGCAGACCGGGCTCGTCCAAGTGATATGCGGCGCGGGTCCGGGGTTTGCCGGCGACGGCGGCCCGGCCACCGACGCGCTTTTGAGCCAGCCGCCGCAGACGGTCTTAGGCCCCGACGGCGGGTTGTACATCCTCGACCAGCGCAATCAACGGGTGCGAAAAATAGACCGCGACGGCATTATCACTACCGTCGTCGGCACGGGCGAGGCCGGGTTTGGCGGCGATGGCGGCAGCCCGCTCCACGCCCAGTTGCAGCTCCCGGCCGGGGCCAACCCGCCGCCAGCCGGGAGCTTGGCTTTTGACCCGCAGGGCCGGCTCTACATCGCCGACACCCTTAACCACCGCATCCGCCGCGTTGACTTTGACCGCGACCGGATTGAAACGGTGGCGGGCACGGGCGCGGCGGATTTCTTTGGCGACGGCGGCCCGGCCCGTAGCGCAGCCTTTAACAACCCACGCGATTTGGCCTTGGGCCCAGACGGCCGGCTCTACATCGCCGACGAATTCAACCACCGCATCCGCGTCCTCGACCTAGCGACCGGCATCATTGAGACCGTGGTCGGCAGCGGCGAGGAGGGCTTTGCTGGCGACAGCGGCCCGGCCGGCAGCGCGGCCCTCAACCGCCCGGCCGGACTCGACTTCGACCCGCAGGGGCGGCTCTATATCGCCGACACGTACAATCACCGCATCCGCCGCGTCGTTTTGCCATGATCTACGCCGCGTTCTTGCTCATCGCCCTATTCGCCTGCGGGGAAACGCCGACCAGCCCTAGCGACCCCTACGGACGCATCGAAACCTTTGCCGGCACCGGCGACGCGGGCAAAGGCCCGGAAGAAACGACGCCGCGGCAAGCGCACTTCTACCTGCCGCAAGACCTGACCTACGGCCCCGACGGGCGGCTCTACATCCTCGACTGGAACAACCACCGCGTCCGCGTGGTCGCCGACGACCGCATCACCACCCTGATTGGCACCGGCGAACTCGGCGACGCCCCAGCCGGCCGGGCGCGTGAAATTGGTCTCAACCATCCGACGCACATCTCCTTTGACCCGCTCGGACGCCTGATCCTCTCGGCTTGGCACAACTCGCTCATCCTGCGCTACGACTTTGCCACCGACTATATCGAGCCGATCTGTGGCACGGGCGAGCGCGACTATGGCGGCGATGGCGGCCCGGCCGCACGGGCGCAGATCAACCTGCCGAGCGCGACCGCCTTTGACCCGCTCGGACGCATGTACATCTCCGACCAAGAAAACCAGCGCGTCCGCATGATCGACCTCGACGGCACGATCTCCACGGTCGTCGGCACCGGCCAGCCGGGGTTTGCCGGCGACGGCGGCCCGGCCACCGACGCCCAGATCTGGGCACCCGTAAGCCAAGCCGCGCCGCCCACCAGCCGCATCGCCATCGACGATTTGGGCAACCTCTACCTCGCCGATACCTTCAACAACCGCATCCGCAAGGTGGATGCAGCGACCGGCATCATCACCACCATCGCCGGCAATGGGGCCAGCCGCCCTGCGCCCAGCAGCGAAGAAGACGGGGCCGACGCGCTCGCGGTTTTTCTGTACTGGCCCTGCGACGTGGCCATTGACTCGGCGGGCCGCGTGTTCTTGGCCGACACCTTTAACCACTGCGTGCGCCGCATTGAACTCGACGGCACGATCTCCACGGTGGCCGGTCAGTGCGGCCAATCCGGCGACCACGGCGACGGCGGCCCGCCGCAATCGGCCCTGCTCAACCGCCCCTACGGCATTGAACTCGACCCGGACGACAACCTCTACATCGCCGATACGCGCAATCACCGCATCCGCCTCGTGCGAAAGTGAAATCAGGGGCCGGGGGACTCAGCGCCCAGATTGCCCTCGGCGATCACCGCCCCGGCAAATCCCTCCGCGACCATCCGCTCGGCAAATGCCTGCACCGCAGATTGGGGCAGCAGGGCGTTGTTGCTGATGATCAAATCTGCCCCCACGTGGCGGACGCCGCGCAACCCATCGAGGCTTTGCAACGCGCCGTTGCCGCTGACTTCCAAAAAGTCCCGCACCCTAGCTAAGTAGTGCAGGCCCTCTAGACTTTGCAGCGCGTCGTTGAACCAGATATCCACGCTGCCTTCGATGGCCACGAGGTGCGACAGGTCCGTCAGCGACGCCAGCGCCTCATTGCGGACGAGCGCCAAACCCCCGCGGACCGCGGCCAAACTCTCCAGCCCTTTGAGCGAGCGCAGGGCCTTGTTTTCAAAGATCAACAGCCCTTCCACCACGTGCGCGGCTTTCCCGGCGGCCTCCGCCGGGCCTAGCCCCGCCCCGACGCTTTCCAGCCCTTCCAGCCCCGCGAGGCTTTCCAAGCGGTCGTTAAACCAAATCTCAACGCTGCCCTCAACGCGCCGCAGCCCTTCCAAGCCCGTCAGCGCGACCAAGTCGGTCCCGGCGATCTGCAAGTCGCCGTCGATTATATACGCGGCCCCCCCTCTGGCTCTCAGGGCCGCAATATCGGCCGACGACGCAATGACAACGCCTTCTTGCAGGGTGACCGGGGCCACCGGTTGCAAGATGACCGGGGCCACTGGGTCTTTGCCGCAGCCTGCCAGCGCGACGAGCAACAGCGCGATTACCCGCTCAAAAATCCCGCGCACACCGGAACCCAATGTCTATATCGGTTTCGAGCGGGCGATAGGCTTCCCGATTCGCTGCGGGCAGGGCCTCCTTCTCAAACCACCACGACCCGCCCCGCAGCACCCCGAACTCGCCGCGCAACGGCCCCTGCGGATTGTCGCGGGGGCTTTCTGCGTAGTACGTGTCCCCGTACCAATCGGCGACCCACTCCCACACATTGCCCGCCATGTCGTGTGCCCCATACGGCGACGCGCCAGCCGGGCGGCTGCCCACCGGCTCGGTCGTTCCAGCGATAAAGCGAAAGTTGGCCTCGTCGCCTGCGAGCTCGTAGCCCCAAGGATACGGGCGGCCGTCGGTTCCGCGCGCGGCCTTCTCCCACTCGGCCTCGGTCGGCAGCCGCAGGCCAGCCCACGCGCAATAGTCGATCGCGTATTGGCGGTTCACGCAGTTGATGGGATGGGTGTCGTCGGCAAAGCCGTCGTAGTTGCAGTTCGGAGCGTAGGCCGGCTCTTCGCAGGCATCGGCCTCCACGCAACGCCGATACCGCCCGACAGTGACCTCGAACTGGTCGATGTAGTACGCGGCCAGAAAAACTGGGTGCGGCGGCGCCTCGTCCGGGTCGCCGGCGTTCCAACCCATCACAAAGAGGCCCTCGGGCACGAGGACCATGGCGTGATCAACTTCGCTGATCGCGGGCGCGGCGGTGGGATCTTCAGAGGGAGGGGCCGCGCCGGATGGAGGGGGCGCGACCACGCGATCGCCGCTCGGTTGCCCGCGGTCCTTTGGGCCGCAACCCAGCGCCCACAAGGCCATACACACCAGTGCAAAACGCAACGGGCAGCCCCTCAGAACACGACCTGCGACACGGCCTTGGAAATCAGCGCGACGGCAATGGACGTCATGCCGATTAGGCCCACGCCGCACGAGTACCCAGCCAGCACGATGGGCGCGTACGCGTACCAACGCTCGGGGCCAAAGCGCTTTTGCAAGTAGAAGCGGCCCAGCAGGGCGCCGACGAAGTTGAGGATGGCAAAGTGCGGCCAGCCGCCGAGGCCGGCGACAAAACCATAGAAGATCCCCAGCGGCGCACTCAGCGCACTCAGCAGCGCGTACAACGCGCCGCTAAAGACCAGCCCAACCCCGATGTAATCCCAGCGAATAATTTGCGTCACCAAGCTCTGGCCCGCGCCCGGCAGCGTTGACTTGGCCCAAAACGCCTGCATCGTGGCGTGGAAGGGCCACATCTTTTGCACGAATGGGTAGGCCGAGGAGGGAATCGGCCCGAGCTTCCAGATCAGCGACCAGAACAGGAAGCTACACGCGAACATGACGGCCAAGGTCAGGGCCGTCATCTTGACGATGCTGCCAAAGCGGGTGCGGGTTAGCTGGAGTTGCTTAAACACTTGCGCCTCGTAGCCCCACTGAAAGATCGGCACTGGCGCGAACCAAATCCCAGCCCCTTGGTAGCCAGACAAATAGAAGCTGGCCTCGCGCAGATAGGGGAACGTAACGCCCTGCGGCGACCCGGTCAGGCCGATCATCCGCGTGCCGATGTACGAATAGATCGGCGTCCACACAAAGCCAAAGAGCGCGGTGATCCACCAAGGAAAATCGGGCACCAAATAGTACACCATCAGCACAAAGCCCAGCGTGCTCACCGCCCAAATTCCCAAAGCCGTGGCTATGCGGATGTCGCCGCGCTCGGGGGAGACCTCCTTGAGTGGGGCGCGCTCCTTGCCGGCCGCGAGCAAGACCTTGCCCGCCGTATAAAAGCCAATGGCCGCGACCACGATGGCCCCTCCCAGCGAAAAGCTCAGCCAGAAGTCGAAGGTATTGGCGATCTGGGTGGGAATCGACGACATGCCCGGCTCCCAAGTGTGCAGGATGCCGTAGGCATAGAGGACGGGATTGGCGACCAAGTTCACCAAGATCGACGAGGAAAATACCCCGACTACGACCCAAAACGGCAGCACCAAGCCGAATAGCACGTGGATCAAATCCGTGGCCAAGCCGATGACTGCGGCAGGCAAAACCGCCTTGAGCGGCACTGTGAAGTCGATGAAGGGGATCGGCAAAATCGACACGGTTTCGGTCAAAAAAACCGACGACAGCGTGGGCACCACCACGTAGAATACCCCCCACACGGCCCCGATAAAGGCCCCCGTGCTGAACACGTGCCAGCGCCAACCCTCCTGCTTGGCCGAGGTCTCGGCGAGGGCCGTCGCGCCGCCGGCCTGTACGTAGGCCATGGGAAAGGGCAAGCGCTCAATGTCGTGGGTGATGCGGAAGAGCACGTAGCCCAACGACAGGGCATTGACGCGCTGCAGGGCAACGGCGCAGAGGAGGATGACGATGGGCTTGAGCCACGCGCCGGCGAGGAAGCTGCGCTCTAAGAGCGCGTCCGAACCCCGCGGGGGCACGACCCAAGTGGGAATGTGTTCGGCCAGCCCGTCGGCCTGGGGCGATTGGATCAGATATTGATCCCAGATCAACACGCCAAATGGGCCGCCGAACAGGTCGGCCCCCGTGCCCAGCTTGCCGCCCATGATCACCAAGCCCCCGGCCACCCAGTAGAGGATGATGATCTCTTGGGTCCGCAGGGTCACAAAGGTGCGCTTGGCCATTTCGATAAAGAGAATCAAGGTGACCCATTCGGCACCCCCGGCCATGCTCATCCCCGTCACCAGCCCGAGGTAAATCGCGCCCGGCAGCATCACGAAGCCGACGAAGAGCGCGGCCCACAGGGTCTTTGCATTAAAGCCCGGTTCAAACGGGGCGTCGGCGGGCATAACCGCGAAGCGCTCTGGGGCGTTGGCCGACGACAAAGACAAAATCACTCCCCTCGCTTGCTCAGTTCTGCACCGACTCGTCGGCCAAGTACCGCAGGTGCTCTTCATACACCTCAATCTGCGCGGCGTATTTTTCGTGCAAATCCCGCAGGTAGCGATTGAAGAACGCCCGCTCGACGCGCTCCCGCACATCCCGCACCACCGCATTCCGCACCCTCTCAAGGTCTAGGCCGTGATAAATCTCTGGGTATCGTGCGATCACCCGGAAGATCGAATAGCCTCCTCTCGTTTGGATCGGCCCTTGGAGTTGGTCTAACTCGGCGTTCATCACCGCGTTCATCCAAGCCTCCCCCAAAAAGGGGGCCTGTGACTCGGAGACGTATAGGAGACCATCTTCGGCGTTGCGGCGGCGACTGTGGGCGCGAGCCAGCGCCGACCACTCGGCCCCCGCCTCAATCTGCGCGGCGATTTGTCGCGCCTCGCTTGGGGTTTCGAGCAAAATCTCCTCTAATTGGGCGTGGGGCGGGCTGCGGAAGCGGCGCTTGTGCTCCTCGTAGAAGGCCCGTAGCTCGTCCTCGGTCGGCTCGGGGGCCTCTGTCAAAATTTGCTCGCGCAGCTTTATCAACATCAAGTTGCCCAACGCCAAAGCATGAGACCGCGCAAAAGCCTCGGTTTTATCGAGGCCCTTGCGCCGAGCGTCGTGGGCCATCAGGCGGGTGGGGAAGTGGTTCTCCGATAGTTTCTCGTTGACCGCGTCGGCGCTGGCTTCCGGCCACCGTTGGCCCGAGGGCCGCACGGCCTCTACGACCTCGGCCACATCCATAAGCAAGCCCTCAAAAGCATAGACCGGCTGCTGGCGCTGCGCCTCGTCCAAGTCGGCATAGTCTAACGCGCCCTGTAAGACAGCTACGACCACATCCATGCCCTCGGCGTCAAACACCGTGTCCAAATCCCACTTGAGGTGCCGCAGGTACGATTCGCGCAGTTGCTTTTGCTGCTCGTCGCGCAGTGCTTGGCGGATGCCTTCCTCGACCTCGGCCAAATCAACGCGGTCGCGCTCGGCCACCTTGGCGATGACGAATCCTCCGTGCAAGGGGAGCGGCTCGGTCACGCCGCCGACGGGCAGGGCGAAAACGGCTTGGGCTAGGTCGCGGGGGCTGTCGAAGGGCGAATAGGCCAGCCGCCGGATTTCGCCGGTGTGCATGCCGTAGTAAGGGTCGGCCGCGAATTGACGACCGGCTTCCGCAAAGTCCGCGCCCTGCGCCAAAAGCCCTTGCACCTGCCGCGCCTGCTGCCGACTGGGGACAAAAATCTCCAGCGCGACGACTTTTTCTCCCCACCCCGGCCGCGTGTAGGCCGCTGCGACGTCGTCCTCATCAACCGCGACCTTGGCCGCGACATTGCGCTGCATCATCACGTCGGCGAGGGCCTTGGTTTCGCGCTGGGCGAGTTCGGCCAAGACCGCTTCATCGCGCTGCAACCCCCGGTGGTTGGCCTCCAAAAGCAATACCTCGCGGTCTATGAGCGTCTGCAAGTTGGCCCGGTGCTGGGCGCGCTGGGCCGCCGTTTTGAGGCTGTTCTCGAAAGTGTGCAGATCGGCCACGGTAATTTCGACCTCCCCGACCTGAGCCAGCAGCGAGGCGTTGTCCGGCCGCTCGTCGCCGCAGCCAATACAGGCTCCGACTAGCAGGCAGGCTAACGGCAATTTGTGCATAAAAAGAGGAGCTAGACGGAAGGTCCAGCTCCTCGCAACGAGCCATCCTGCCATACGCGCTACCAGTGCCGGGGCCTCAACTCGTCCCATCCGCTGGGGCTTTTTCCCTCGTGCCTTGGTCCACTGCAAAGCGGAACTCGACGTCGATGGTCTCTTCGGGGTTGCCGCTGGCGTCGAACGAAAGCACAAATTCGCGGAAGGTCAGCAGCAATTCGTCGTTTTCTGGCAGCAACGGGTCGAAAACCAACATGCCTTTTTGGCTGCTATCGCGGAAGATGGGGCGATGGCGGTGAAAAACCGTCTTGTAGATAATGCCCATGCGCTCCAAGTTGATTTCGCGCTCATTGCCCGAAGTTCCCAGCTCCATTTTGTAGTACTTGGTGAAGCTGTTGGCCCCCAACACGATGGCCCCCTCGCGCCCGGGATCGTAGTAGCGATAGGTCTCGCCGCCCGATTCCATGGTCGCCTTGGCCGGGTCGAATTCAATTTTGGCATAGGTCAGGTTTACGACCTCGACCTCAAAGACTGTGAACTGCGGCGGGATATAGCCCTTTTCGGGATCAATAGTGCCCCGGGTGTAGGGGTTCACGTGGCGACCGTCGTACAGGGGCGGGAAGCGCTCGTTGAGCTCGGGGTCGCTCAGATGCCGCACCTTGATCAAAAGCCCCTCTTTGCTAAATACCATCGAGCTGTCGTCCGGGTCGATGGTGTAATCGCCGCGGCCCTCGGGCAGGACGGGCATCACGTGTAGATCGTACACGCGCTGCGGCGGAATTAGCCCGCCGCAGCTCCAGACTAGCCCGAGCGCCACGAAGCCGAGGAGCACCATGTACCTCGTTCTCATAAATGCAACTCCCTTTTTGCTCGTTCTCGTTGTTGTCACTGGGTTGGTTCCTCGGTTTCAACGTCGATCTGCTCGACGCCGGCCATGGTGGCCGTTTCCATTGCGTCAATGATATGGCCGTGTGCTGCATCGGCGTCCGCGGTGATGATCAACGTCGCTGAGCCGGTGCGGACCTTCTCGCGCTCTAGCCAGCTTGCGAGCTGGCCCATGGCCACGAGCTGCCCGTTGATTTCGAGCTGGCCCTCGCTCGAGATGCGTAGGTTCAGCTTCTTCTCGGACTTGAGCTGGTCGTAGTGAACCGAGTCGGGCAACTCAATTTTGAGCTGAGTCGCCTTGACAAAGACCGTGGTGGTCATAAAGAAGATCAGGAGCAGGAACACCGCGTCTATCATCGGCGTCAGGTTCAGTTCAAATTCGCCGGCCTTGTCGGCCAGCGACTGTCTCCGTTTAGCCATGACGCTTATCCTTCTCCGCTCTTGGCAAAGGCAATGGCTTCAATGCCCTCGCCGCGGGCGATGTCCATGACCTGCACCACGTAGGCGTGTGGCACGGAGCGCGCGGACTCCAGGATCACGTTCTTGGTGTTGTCGGCTGCGATGACCTGACGGATCTTTTCCGCCAACCGCGCCTTGTCGGTGATCTCGCCGTTGACTTGGATCGTCTGATCCGGGTCAATCACGATGTTCATGTCCTTGGTCGCTCTCGACTCGCCTTCGCCGCCCGGCAGATCGACGCTCAGGCCCTTGGGGTTGACGAAAGTGGTCGCCACCATAAAGAAAACCAACAGCAAGAACATGCAGTTGATGAGCGGAGTCAGGTCTGGATTCTCCGAGGTCTTGAAGGCACTTTGGCCGAACCCGCTCTTTCGTCGCTGCCGCATCGCAGGGCCTCTTTCTGCCTAGCTAGCCTCTTGTTGGCTGGCCTGAAAGCGCACCAGCAGGGTGTTGGCGAAGGCGTGGCAGTACAGCTCCACGCTCTTAAAGACCTTTTCCGCCCGCCCGGAGAGGTAGCGGTGGAAAACGATGGTCGGAATGGCGACGATGAGGCCACTGGCCGTCGTAATTAGGGCCTCGGAGATGCCGCTGGCCACGGCCGCCGGATCGCCGGCCCCGGCGCGCGCAATGGCGTCAAAGGCGTGAATCATGCCCATGATCGTCCCCAACAACCCCATCAGCGGGGAAAGGACGCCAATGGTGCCGAGCGCGTTGAGCAGGCGGCCGAGGTACATCTCGCCGGCTTCCTCCGTCGCCAAGATCAACTCTTGGCGCATGTCCTCTAAGTCGGTGCGATTTTCCAGCACCAAGGTATCGTAGCGCTTGACCAAGGCGGCGAAGATGAAGTTGAGGACGCCGCTGCCCTGCCGGAACAGCTCGATGGCCCCGCCTTCGCCTTGGTTTTTGAGCACGTCCTCGGCCTCGTTGAGCTGCTGCTCGGCCTCCTGTTCGCCCGGGACCATCAGCAGCCGCCACAGCCGTTCGATGATGATGGCCAGAGCGATCAGCAAGCAGAGCAACATGGGCCACATCATAGGGCCGCCTTTGAAAAACTGGTCAACTAAAAAATTCTGCTCCATTACAAACAACCTCCCGGTATTGCGTTGCGTTGAAAGCTCGCTAGAGCCGGTTTTCCACGATCCATGCTCGGTGCAGCTTGGCAAAGCTGACCACGTCGGCGTTTTCCGGCTTGTCCCCCCCCTTTTCTTCCACTACCTGATAGTTTTCTACGGCCTGCGACCACTGGCGCGTGATTTCATAGACCAGCCCCAAGTTGCAGTACGCGGCCAACTCGGTATAGGTGCCGGGGTAATCGCGGATGATCCCCTGTAGGGCCGGCACGGCCCGGTCGTAGTCTTTGGCCTCAAACAGCTTCATGGCCTCGTTGTAGCTAAAGCTCGCTTGGATCTCGCTGAGCTCTTCCACTAGGGCTGTGGCCCTCGACGCCTCCTCAGAGCTGGGATATAGATCGGTTACTCGCTTGTACGCGGCCATGGCCTCGTCGTAAGACTGGATATTGTAGTAGTAGTCGCCAATGGTAAACTGCGCTTTGGGGGCGAACTCGCTCTTGGGGTACTGGGCGACTAGGTCTTGCATCGCGCCGACGGCTTGCTCCATCTGCTCTTGTTCGACAAAGGACCACGCCAACGCGTACTGGGCCGAGCCGCCGTATTGGCCTTGGGGATATTTAGCCAAGAGCGCTTGATAGGCCGGCACGGCTTCGGCAAAGGCCTGCTCGTTGTAGTGGTTTTCGCCAATGAGGAAAAGTGCTTCCTCCTCGTATTGGGACTGGGGATAGCGCTCGACGAGCGCGGCAAAAGCGGCCGCGGCCTCCTCAAACTGGGTCAGGGCCTGAAGGCTGTGGGCCAGATAGTACTGGCCGTGAATGCGGTTGGCATTGCGCGGGTATTTTTTGACAAAGGCCCTGAAGCTCTCGGCTGCGGTGGCGTAGTCGCCGTAGCTGATTTCGGCAAAGCCCTTGGAGAACGCCAAGTTGCCGCTCTCGCCCGAATTTGGATAGCGCTTGAGACCTTGGGCAAAGATGCGGGCGGATTCCTCGTAGCGCTGCTGCTGGAGCAGCGCGTTGCCGATGATGGAATAGGCGCGTTCTTTGCGGTAGTACCCGGCTTGGTCGTCGTCTGCAAACTCCATGTCGAGGAGCTGGCGGGCGAATTTTTCGGCTTGGACGAAGTCCTGCTGGTCGTAGTACAGCTCGGTGAGGAGCATGCGAAAGGTCGCCTGCTCTTGGGGGTCGGCCGACGCGGCGATGAGCTCTTGGTAGTAGTTGGCCGCCTCTTCTTGCCGCCCCAAGCGAATCATGCCCGCCCCCAGCGTGCGGAAGGCGCTGTCTTTGATCTGGGGCGCGGGGTCGCTTTCGAGCAGGGCCTTCATATCCTCTAGCGATGCCTCATAGCTCAGGCGCGCTTGGGCCGTGTCGCCGACCGCGTCTTGTTGTTTGGCGACCTCGTAGTACGCACCGCCGCGCGCCAGCAGCGAATTTTGCAAGATGTGCGCGGGCGGATTGAGCGCGATGGCCTGCCCCCAAGAGCCGATTGCACCCGCGAAATTGTCCTCGGCAAAATGCACCCGGGCCAAGGTGTAGTGCATCTGGCCTCGCAGGGTGTCGTCGCCCGCTCGATCCAAGGCGCGCGACAGGGCTTGGCCAGCCTTTGCGTACGCTTGCTCGCCCATGTATAGCTCGGCCAACTCGACCTGCACGGTGGGCCACTTGTCCCAATCCTCTTCCACCAGCTCATAAGCGGCAATGGCGCGGTCTGTATCCTGTAGGCGCTTGTACGCAAGGCCCAACTCCATCCGCGCCGTATTGCACAGCTCCGAGTCTGGGAAGCGGCTGAGGAAGGACGCATAGATCGCTTCGGCCCGGTTGAATTCGGCGGCGGAGTATGCGATGCGAGCCAACTGCAAAAGCCCGTTGGGAGCGGCCGGATGGTCCGCGTATCGATCGACTAATCGCTGGTACAGGGGCTGCGCCGCTTGGTCTTTGGCGAGGAGCTGGTTGGCAAAGCCGGCGTTAAAAAGCACGTCTGGGATCAGGGCATTGTCCTCGCGCTGGCGCAAGAGTTGGTCGTAGCTTTTGAGCGCCTTGGCGATTTCCGCGTCCGCGCGCGCTGGGTCCTCGCTACGGAGCTGCCGCCCGTATTCTTGGTGGCACTGGGCAATGCGAAAGAGAACCTTGTAGCGGTCGAAGCCAATGCGCTGCGCCACATCGCCGTAGGCATTGAGGTATATCTCGTATTCTTGCGCCGACTTGAGGTATTCGCTTTGGTCGAAAAGCATCAGGGCGACCGTGAGCTGCGTCCGGGCTTGAAAGAGCCGGTCCTCGACCTTTTCGATGGCGTCCTTGTACGCGGCGATGGCCGCGGTCGTGCCCTGCTCCTTCTGCACCAACTCGGCGATGCGGATATAGCTGTTTTGCACCAAGACCGGCTCGGCCTCGTATTCGGCCGGGAGCACGGCATAAGCGGCGAGGGCCTTTTCGACCTCGCCGTTGCCGGCGTAGATGTCGCCCTTTTTCAGATGGGCCTTGGCCACGAGCTCGCGCGCGGTCTCCTTGACCAAGCCCTTGAGCTTGAGGGTGGTCATCTCGATGATCTCTTCCTCGGTCATCTGCGCGAAGTCGTAGCGGGCGATGAGGCGGTCGAGGTAAGCGAGCGCGTCTTCGTACTGCCCTAGCTTGTCGTAGCTCTCGGCGATCTGGAAGAGCGAGCGGTCGGCGTTGGAGCCGCGGGGGGCCAAGACCAAGACCTGCTTGAAGCTGGCGATGGCCTCGTCGTAGCGCGCCAATTCAAAGTAGGACCACGCTCGGTCGTAGTGAACGGACGCCTCGTAGAGGCTGTGGGGGAATCGGCGCAACAGCGCGTCCCCTTCCTCAATGACCTGCTCGTAGTCCTTGAGCTGGTAACTCGTCTGGATCATCTGGTACTGCGCCATCACCCGGGTGCGATTATCGACGCTTTCGTCCTCAGCGAGGCTGCGAAAGAAGTCGCGGCTCTTGTTGAGATCGCGCAGTGCTTCTTCGTAGCGCGTGTCGGCCGCACCTTCCTTTTTTTCTGAGCGCAAAAACTGCGAGCGCTGCAACTTTTCCAGCCCGAGCTTGTTGTAGGTGTTGCCGAGCTGGTACGTAGCGCCCACGCGCACCGGCAGGATGAACTCATCGACCGCCACGGTTACATCCTCCACGTTGATCATGGCGTTGCTTTCGGTGGAGAGAATAACCTCGTAGCGCTCAATGGCTTTGTCGTAGTCGCCGAGCGCGTAGAGCTTCTGCCCTTCCTCAAAGCGGTCTTGCAATTCCACCGGCGAGAAGAAGCGCGTGCTCAGGCTGGCGGCCGCGCCGACCGCTGCGATGAGCAGCAGATTTACCAGAATCATGGTGTCAATCTCCTCGGCTAGAACCCGGCCACAATATCGAAGAAGAGGCGCGAGTTGTCGAAGCTATCGGAAGCGCGCGTGGGATCGTCGTACTCCCGGCTGGTGCGGATAAAGCCGAACTGGGAGGCGAGGTTGTAGCCGTAGTGATCCGAGCGATTGCTCATCATCAGCACCAGCGTCCACTCCTTAAAATCGTTGCTCTCTTCTACCCGGTCTAGGTTGGTGTGCCGCCAGAATGGGAAGCCTTGGAAGCCCAGTTGCAGATTGGACTTGGCCGTCAAGTCGAAGCGGGTCCTGACGATCGGGGCGTAAATCGAAAACGAGCGAATGCTGCCCTCGCCCGTGGCGTCTTCGAGGACGCTCGAATGCTCGCGCAACAACAGGTGCTTGAACATCGGGCGGATGTTTAGGTTGCCGGCGTTGATCGTGTAGTCAAGCCGGTTGACCATCGCAAAGGTCGAGAGCACCCCGGCTTCCTGTTGGGTGCCGTCGTCGAACTCGTCCTCGGCTTGGCTGTTGCGGATCCATTGGATGCTGTTGATGACGTTGAGGTTGGAAAACTGCCGAAAGGTCGAGCTGATGAACAAGGTATTGACCAAGCTGTTGCGCATGTTCAGGGGATCGACATCCGGCGGAAAAATCTGCGAATTGATATCCCGCGCCTCAATCATTGGCCCCTTCAAGTGCGGAACGGGGCTGGGTATCCGCTGGGTAAAACCCACGTCTTCCCAGATGTACACGTCGTCGCGAATGCCGTCTTGGACCTGCTTGATGTCCTCGTTGATGCGAATTTTGCCCAGATAGGGCGAGGTGAAGTTGTGCTCGTAGCGGGCGTAGAAGGCCCGCGCCTCGCCGCCGCCGGCCGGCTCCTCCATGGTGTAGTACCCGACCGAGGCCCATTTGCCCCAGCGCCCCAAGCCTTTCTTGGTGGCGACCAAGTGGACTCCGCGGCGGTCCCGGGGGTAGGGATAGTCGGGCAGGGCGTCGTTTTCGCGGTAATCGACGACGCCGTTGTTGTTGAAGTCGATGCCGTAGATGAAGTCCGGCGGGTCCGCGTCGTAAAAGAGGATCGGCTCAGTCCAATCGGGAATGCCGTTGAAGTTTTGGTCGCTGTCCGGGATGAGGTCGTTGTTCTCGTCCAAGCCGGGGAAAATGCCCGAATCCGCCTTCTCCGCACTGGGCAGCTCGTTGAGCATTTCGTCCGGCCACTGGTCGTTGTCGTCGTTGTCGGTCATAACGGACATTTCCTGCATCTGCGGACACACGAAGCAGTCGTCGCTAAAGAAGGCCACGCCGCCGCGGTCGCTGTCGTAGTTGCCGCTGTAATCCGGGTCTAGGTTGAAAATTTCACCCCCGAGCTCGATCGGGCCTACCTCCTTTTGCGCGGTGAGGAAATAGCCGAGGGCCTGCTTGTCAAAGCGCTTGCCGGCGTTGCTGCCCACCGGGAAGAGGAAGTATTGGGGATTGGCGGCCAACTCGCCCCGTACCTTAAGCCCTTTGAAGTCTAAGTCCCAGTCCAATCCGTAGAGCGCCTGACCCGTGGGGATGCCGTAGTCAAATTCGACCACCTTGCGGCCCGAGTTGCTGCCGTCGGAGCGTGCGACCGTATAGCCTACTCGGGTGGGGTCGAGCAGATCCCACTTGTATTGCAAAAACGGCGACGCTTGGGTCGTGCCCGGGTCCGGCTGCACCGGCCACTGCTTGAAGGCTTCGGGATTTTCGGCTAGGACCTCTGCGAGCGGTTTGATGGCATCGTCGCCCTTCAGCCCGGTAAAAGGATTGACGTAGCTCCTGCCGCCCGGCGCGTACCGGTCGTCCCCATCGGCCACTTTATCTACGTTCTTTTGGTGTGCCCGCTGGTCGAAGAACAAGTGCTGTTGGCGCACCAAAATGCGATAGTCGCCCTCGACATCGGCCAAGAAGCGCACGGATTTCATCGTCAGCCCCGGAGCGAATCCGTCGGGATCGGCCGAATAGTCGGCCGCGTCCGGCAGGTTGAATTGCGGCATTTGGAAGCGGAAGACCGCTTGCTCGCTGCCGGCGATTGACAGCCCGCCGTCGGCCCCGCCGACCGGATCGATCATCTTGAGGCTGGAGTCGTATTCGGGATCGCCTTCAATGCTGGTCAGGCGCACTCGCTGCCCCTGCGACTCGCCGATGATGACCACATCTATGTCATAGACGGTGGCCGCCCGGCCCATATCGTCGGGCGAATCGTCTTCGACAATGACTTCGATAAAAGAGGGCGGCAGCATGCTGTATGGGGTATCGCCCTTGAGAAAGGAGCCGTTTTCGTCGGCCGTGTTGGCCATGTGCTGGTTGAAGTACGTGGCCCCCATGCGCAGCACGTTGCCCAACTTGGTCTCCCAGTGGCCGCCAAAGATCAACACCGGCGAGGTCTCCCGAGTCGCTTTGAAGGTCGAAAACTTGGCGGCGTTCAACAGGTCGCCGCCTTGGCTCAGCATCAGGGTGAATTTGTTGTCCGAGGAAGCGCCGTCGAGCAGGATGCCGAAGAAGCGCGGGTCGCTAAAGGTCAGATCGGAGAACTTGGCGCGGATGTCCTCGCCCAAGGTCACTCGGTAGTTCCAGCCCTTGTACGAGTCGTTGAGCATCACCAAGTTGGCGAACCACCCCAAGTACTGGGCCGTGCGGGTGTTGATATTGCTTTCCCCGGGGCGAGAAAATTCCCAAGTAAAGACATTGAAGCCGCGCGACAGGTAATTGCCCAAGCGGTCGTAGCGATTGCGCGCATTGATCACCGAAGGATAGGGATCGTACTCCTTGCGCCCGTAGTTCAAATACGGCTCGGGATGGCCGAGGTTGAGGAAATCCCGGTTGCGCAGAAAGGTCTGCGCTTGGGCTTCGGCGGCCAGCATACCCAACCCAACAGACGCTAGGAGCGCGGTCCTCACCAGACGTTTTCTCGCATTACTACTCATGGCAGTTATCCTCATGCAGTGTAGAGATTCGGTCTTCTGTCGCCATTCCAACTCAGCGCTGGCGATACCCAACGCTGAACCAATGCACACCGCCATAGCCGGACAGGTGCAGTGGGTAGGAATAAGCGTAATCGAAATGCCATTGCTTATAGTTGTGGCCAAGCCCCACGTTGAGCTCCCTATCGTCAAAACCCGTGCCCACTGCGGCCCCGCCCATGCGGAACCGAGCGCCGTTGAGGCTCACCGTCCGCGTCTCGAACCCAACCCTAAACTCGGTCTGCCCATCGCGGCACTCCACGTCGAGCAGGATTTCCCGCCCCGCCCAGTTGAGCGCGGCCGCCGCGACTACGGCCGGCTGTTGCTCGCCCGCGGCTTGGCCGCCGGCGGCGATGTTCGCGCCGGTTAGGCCCTGAGCGACCAACGCCAAGCGCAGGTACGCCCGCGGGTGAACGAAACCCACTTCCCAAGTGGCCCCTACGTCGAGGTGCCAAGCCCGATGCCCCAGATCGCCCGCTTTCCAAGTGCTGGTGCGCAAGCCGCCGCCCAAGGCAAAGCGCTCGTGCAACGGCCGCCCATAGCCCAAGGCAATCACTTCTTCGCGCCAGCCATCGGCCCCTAAAAACGAAAGGCCCAGTTGGAAGCCGCCGCCCCGCAAGGGGCCGGCCACGGATAAGCCGTTTAGGGCTGGGCTTTGGTCCAGCCCGGGGTAAAGCAGCGCGTGGGTCGTGCCCGCCCGCCATTTTTGCTGCTGGGCGTTGCCGGCCGGATTGAACCAAACGGCCTCAGCCGTCTGCGTACTGGCGGCGAAAGCCCCGCCCAATGCCGTGCTCTGCGCCCCCTGCCCGGCAAATTCAAAAGCAGCACCGCACGGGGAGCCGAGAGCCAGCACTAGGGCGCTAGTACGCCACCACAAAAGTGCCTCGGCGCGCCTTGCCGCTTTCTTCTATCCCAACCTCGTACAGATAGAGCCCCGGCTCGACGACGCGACCGCTGCTATCGCGGCCGTCCCACTCAAACTGATAGGTGCGGGCGCTGCCAGTTTGCGCCAACTGGCGAATTGGCCGGCCGGTCAAATTGTAAATTTTTAGCACCACTTCCCGGCCCGCTTCGATGTTGCCGACGACCAAGGCAAAGCGCGCATACTCGTCGGCAAACGGCGAGAACGGGCGCGGCTGCACCTGCACTTGGCTCAAAAGCTGCAACGGCGTCCCCGCTGCCAGTACCGTCCACGTGGTGCCCGGCTTTTCTCGCCCCTGCTGCCAGTTCACGTACCCGTCGCGGTCGCCTTGGGCCTTGTTGCCCGCGGCAAAGCGCAGGGCGGTCTTGTCGCGCACAAAGAGTGCCGGCCCCTCAATTTCGACCGTGGCCAGCGCGTTGATCCGCTCGTTGGGGGCCAGCTCTACCCGCATCCCCTCCCGGTCTGACGTCGGCCCCCAAGTGTAGCCGACGCCGGGCGCGAGTTCTCGGCCATCGACGCGCACGACCGTTACGCTGAGCAAGGGGCCTTGGACTCGTAAGAGATCGACCCCGTAATCATCGACGCCCGCCGCGATTTCCACTCGGCAGCTCAGGGGCACTTCCTCGCCCTTGCGCAGGGAATCGGACGCGACCACCTCGGCCCAGATCTGTTGGGCGACCAAGACGGGGTCGTAGTCAACGGCGATGCGCTTGAGCACCGGGCTGACAAAGGGGGCCGAGTTCGTCAGGCGGGCGCGGTATGCCAGCCGCTCGACCGGCTCGTCCCCGCTGTAGAAAAATTCTCCGACCGCGTGTGCTGCAACGCTTTCCCAAGGCTCCTCAACGCCCTCGGCCGGGACGCCGCGCACCTGCAACTCAATACCCGTGCGCTCCGGGCGGTCCGCTTGCCAGCGAATCTGCCCTACGTTGACCGGCAGGTTCGGAGCGAAGCTATCCTCTATAAAGCCTTCGTTGCCGTAGCCCACGCCGAACACTTCGATTTCTCCGATGGCGACCCAGTTGCTGCGGTCTTGGCGGATGAGCGTCAGCCGCACGAAGCGCCCCGCGCGCGGGATGGCCTCACCGCGCTCGTCGGTCGCGGCCCAAGTAGAATCCGCGCTCGTATCTACATTGAGGACGAAATTGTCCGGCTGTTCCGCCAAGAGCTGCCAGACTTGCGGCGCCGCTTGGGTGGCGGTTTCGAGCCTGTACCCGCGCACGAAGTACTCGGGCTGGTTCAGCGCGGTCTCACCGGCGAGCACCCGCACCCGCTTGATCGCCCGGTCCAGCCCGAGATCGACTGTAAACTGCTTGTCGAACACGTGGTTGGTGCCCGAGATCCACTCGCTCCGCACGAGGTCAATCGCGCCGTCCGTTAGGGGCACGGGCTTGTCAAAATCGTCTATCACCGATCGTCCTAAGGCCACGTTTACACCTTCGTCCAACTGCGCCAGTATGACGAGGCTATCGGGATGCACCTGTACGCCTTGGGTCGCTCCCAAGGCAAATGTCTCGACCGCGTCCACCACCCAAGTCTTTAATTCGGCACGACACGGAATGAATGAAAGCAACAGCAAAAGTGCGCCCAGCCTCAGCACTTCAGAATAGCAATCGCTGGGTCAGGCTGGTCACCACCGCGATGGCGAGCGCCTCCTCCAACTCCCTCGAGTTGAAGGTCATGACAATGCCGGCATCCACCGGGCTTTTCTTGCTCACTTTGCCAGTCTTGAGATCCTTCACTGAGACCTCGACCTGCACCCGTTGCGTTTGCGGCGAGAATACTTTGCGCACCCGCTGACTGGTGATCACAGCCGTGCCGCTGATTTCCAAGTCGGCCTCGTCCGAGTCCTCGGCCACGAGCGCAAAGGGATTGCTCACTTGCCGCACGCTGTCTTCGTCGAGCACCTCAACCCGATCGGTCTGCATAAAGACCCGCACCCGCTGCTTGCGAAGTTCGCGCAACAAGGCCCCGGACAAATCCTCAATGCGCGAGGGCCGAGTAATCTGCAACAGCCTATTTCCGTGGCTGGCGAGGGCGTTCGTGCTGTAATGAGCTCCTTGATCCGCAACCGAATTGGCACTCCGCGGATCGATCACATTGGCTTTGCTCTCCACCGGGAATTCCTTGACGTATATTTTGACCGGCATCGCCGGCGGGTTGGTCAAACTGGTGTCCTTGAGTGCCTCGTACTTCAAGGAGCAGGCTGTCGCGCCGACGAGCAGCATCGCGCCGACATATATCTTTTTCATTGGCTATTCTCCACCCAACGCACGCCGTGATCGACATTGAAGTGGAACTTCAGGTCGGTAAATTCCGTTGGATTGCCGTACCCCACTTGAAAGCGATCAAAGGCCAGAATGAAGTCGTTTACTTCGAGGGTGAACGACCCAACCTCTGCGGGCAGCGGCGGAAAGGTCAGCTTGCCGCTGTATATGGAGCCTTTGCGCACGGGCTTTTCCCGGCTGTACTCGCTTCGGCTCCAGATCGGGTCGCGGTCCAAGCTAGCGTGATACCTCACATTGCCTTCTTGCCCGCCCCACTTCAAATAGGAATAGTCGAAGAACTCGTCTTGGTCGTACCAATTGCCCGCCCCTTGGCGGCAGAGCAGGCGGCGGCCGTCGTCCAAGCGCAGAATGGCCTGCGTGGGATCGAGCTCCACCCGCTCCCGAGTGCGGTTGATCACGGTCACGTCAAAAACGGTCCACAGCGGCGGCGTATAATCCAACCCGGGGATTTCAACGCCCGTGAGCGTATAGGGCGTGAAGCGGGTGCCGTATTCGGCGTCGAGCATGGCATCGTCGTAGAACTGGACCTTGACTTGCACCCCTTGCTCGCTCCACACGACCGAGCTGTCGATGGGATCGATGTAATAGGTATCCCCAGCGGGCAGGACCGGCTCCAGCTCGATGACGTACTCGCGCTGGGCCTGCGATTCGAGGGAGCGGAGGGTCGCGCATCCCCCGGCGGCCAACGCCACGCACAGCAGGACGCGAAGGTGTTTTGCGATGGGTGTCATCTGCGTTCGCATCGTTAGAAGGGGGATATCAGCTCCACGAAGAGGATGCCTTGCTTGGAATCGGGCCGCCCTGCATGGCTAAAGTCGCGCCGCGTGCGCTGATAGCCGAAGAATATCGAATTGTCGCGGATGCCAAAGTAGTCTGCGGTGATGCTCAGCATGGCTAGATAATCGGTCTGGCTGTACGTCTCGTCCTCAAAGGCGCGATCCCAGTGCTTAAACGGCAGCAAGGGCAGCCCTTGGACGCCCAACTGAAAGCTGGTCTTGGGCGTGAGCTTGTACCGCCCCATGACGATGGGGATGAAGTCGCTGTACGATTTTCGCGGCCCCTCTTCGCTATCGACCTGCTCAAAGATCGTCCGATGCTTGAGCTTGGGCGTGATGCTGAAGGCACCCCAGCTATGGGTATAGTCGATCTTGTTGATAATGGAAAAGCGCGAGCGCACGTCTTGGGGCTGCAACAGCCCGCTGCCGTCTTTGAGCTCAATTTCGGCTTGACTGTTGCGCTGCCACAGGAAGCCGTTTTCAATGTTGAAGCCGCGAAAGCCCTGATAGGTGCTGTCGAAAAAGAGGAGATGCACAAAGCTGTCGCGCATCAACAACTCGTCCGGCGTTGCTGGCCGCCAAAAGCCGGCGCGTTCGGGCGGGCCGTCCGGCTCGTTAAACCAGCTAATGACCTCTATATCGTCAATGGGCACTTGGTACACGTACGTGTGATCCGGGATGTCGTCTTTGACCTGCTTGGCGTCGAAATTGATTTTCAGGGCGCCGACGCCGCGCTTTTCCACCGAGTATGCGTAGCGGAAGTACATCCCCTCGGACTTACCCGGGCCGGCGATCTGGCTGTTGTCGTAGCGGCCTATGCTAATGAACTCGCCCCAGCGCCCCAAGCGGTCGTAGCGGAGGAAGATGTGATTGCCCCTTTGGTCGCGCGGGTAGGGGTAGTCTGGCTTATCGTCGTTTTCGCGGAAGTCGGGCACGTTGTTGTTGTTGAAGTCGATGCCATAGACAAATTCGGGCGGCTCTGAATCGTAGGTCAGAAACGCCTCTTCCCAATCGACGATGAAGTTTTCGTTGCGGTCCATGTCCGGGATGTTATCGACGTTCTCGTCGAGGCCCGGATACACTTGGGCATTAGGAAAGCCCGGATATAGCGTACGCGGCTCGGCGACAGCCGTATCACTAACGTGTTCGTCGGGGAAACGGTCGTGATCGTCGTTGTCCTCGTGGAGGGGAAACTCCTCGGTGACCATAGCGACTCTCTCGCCGGGCGCAGGCTGTCCATCGTAGTGGAAGGCCATGCCGCCGCGGTAGCTGTCGTACCCGCCACCGTAGTCGGGCTCCATGCGGTAGATCTCGCCACCCACTGCCAAGCCGCCGACTATATCCTTGACGCCCTTGAGCCACCACGCCAAGGCGCGTTCACTACTGCGCTCGCCCTCGTTATTGCCGATCGGGAACATGAAATTTTGCAGGTTGTGCGCCACTTCGCCGCTGACTTCCAGCCCTACCAAATCGACCTGATAGTTGATCGAGGCCAAGCTCTGCCCGGTGGGAATGCCGTAGTCAAAAGACACCATCCGCCGGTTGGCACCCGTGCCGTCGCTGCCATCAGCGCGGACGATGGTGTAGTAGAGTTCCTCGTCTTCGTCTGTGTACCACTTGAACGGACGCCTTATGGCTCGCTCACCGGCACTGGCGATGGGGGCGGGCCAAGCTGACTCAGTGATCGTCGCGTTGCGTTGGCGATTGATACTGAAAAAGTCGTGGGTCTGGCTGACGCCGATCCGGTAGTCGCCGGCCACATCGGCGACAAAACGCGCCGAGCGCACCGTTACTTCCGGCGGAAGGACGAAGGTGTACACCACCGGCACCTTACCCTCGGCCTCGCGCCCGCCGCCCGCTTGGAAGGCCCCACCTTCGGGCGGCCCGGCTTCTATGGACGGATCGTAGTCCGGGTCGTCGTCGAGGCTGGTCAGGCGCACCGGCTCTCCGTTGCGCTCGCCTTCAAGGACGATGTCCACGCCATAGACTAGGGCATTGGCTCGGGCGTCGTCGGGCGAGTCGTCGGCCACAAAGACGCGAATGGTCTTGGGGCCAAGCATCTCATAGGGTAAGTCGCCGCGCCAAGCACTGGTGCGCGACACCGCTGGCGAAGCCATAATCTGGTTGACCAGCGTCCCGCCAACGCTGGCGAAGCTACCTACTTCGTGCTGCCAGTGGCCGCCAAAGAGCAGCACCGGTGAGTTGTCCCAAGCGTCGTCGCCTTCTTGGCCAATCGCCCATTTGGAGAATAGCTGGGCACCGGAGTGATCGCCGCCGCGCGAGTAGAGGAGCGTCGCCCGGTCGCGCTCCTTGTAGTTGATGTCCATGCGCAACGCACTCATCTTGCTGTTGACCAGTGTGAGCGGCGTGAAGATGGTACGAATATCCGTAGCACCGCCTTGTGTGCCCACGTTGCCCAATGTGGCGGTCCAGTGCAAATCCTTGTGCGTGTAGTGGCCGACCCGAAACGCCCGATACTTGTGGTCAATGTAGCTATACCCACTAAAGTCGTTGCCGCTGCGCGACTCTTCTATCGTCAGGAGCCGCCGATAGCCGCTGCCCATGTAGTTACCCATCCGATCCCAACCCACATTGCGGGTTTTCAGAGGACGCCCCGAAGGGGTGGCCCAAGGAACCGTCTCGCGCTCGTACGCAATGTACTTTTCGTCGGCGTAGTTGAGATAGGGGACATTGACTGCGGCGTTGAGGAAGGCCCTCCCTAGCCCTCGGTCATAGCGATCTTGGGGACCGCGCAGGAAGGGAGGGCGCTTTTTCCACGGGGGATCCTTTGGAGTACCGGGAGAAGGATCGTAATAGGGCAGCGGGCCAGCAGATTCGGGGTGGCGCTGCGCCTCCGTCGGCGCGGACAATCCAGTACCAACCAGTGCGGACAAGACCACCCAGCACTTAACCACACGGCATTTTAGAAAACACAGCATGAAAACCCCTCGCGGGTCACTTACGTATTGAGCAACTGAAAAGCAACGGGCGAAAACATAGGCTTGCCAAATCTCGCGGGTCAAGAAAAAAAAACGGGAAGCAGGCGTCAAGCCCACTTCCCGTCTTTGTATAACCTATCCAAAGGCCATTGACTACTGGATGAAGGTCTCCTTTACGCGGCCCCAAGAATCTTCCTCGACCGAGGTGCCTCCTTGCGGGCCAGCCGGGTCATCCACAAAGACCCAGTTGGCGAACTCGGACTGGTTACCACCCGCCCAAGCCACGCACTGGATCTGGCCACCATAGGCGTCTTCGCCATCGGCGTCAACCAACAGCCAAGTGAAGCCCATCTCAGAACCAGCAGTGGGGGCTTCAAAGAGGTTGCCATTGCGCAGGAAGGTATCCCACTCCATCCGTCCCTCGATCACGTAGTCGGCATCGCCTTCGTCGCCAAACTCATCGCCGGCGTCACGGAAGCCATACTCAAAACCCTCAATTGCGTCGGGGTCGTGGACGTCCACGCGCTGGTTCTGCACGGTGGTGATGTAGCAGACGGACAGTTCGTTCGAGCCAAAAGGCACGGCCATGAAGTTGACCACATTCAGGTTGACGTACTCGCTGGTCGGGTCACCACCGGGGTGATCTTCGTTGTTCAGGTCGAGGTAAAGAGACATGCTGTCGCGCTCCCACCAAGCCCGGGCCTCACCGCCGCCCTCAGTGTCGCGGACGTTATCGCTAACCTCGGTAATGTAGTACAGGGCATCGTCGTCCCATGCCTGCAAAATCACCGAAGAGACATCGGCGTCAGTGCGGCCTTCACCAGCTACTTCGGTCTCGCCGTTTTCGTTAAGCTGGTTGGTGCTGACTTCACTGGACTGCTGCTCGATATTGCGCCAGCCATACTCTTGACCGTCGAGCTGAATTTGGCTCGGCGAGCAGTTGAATTCCAGCGCACCAGCCCACTCGTCAGCAACGGTTTCGCGGTCGCCATCGAGCGTGGGGGGCTGGGTGAACTTGGGCAAGTCGAAGTAACGCACCGGTGGCTGGGCACTGGCTAGCGTCGTAAAACAAAGGGCCGCAATAGCGACCAAAAGAGTCAACTTCTTCATTACTGCATCTCCTTAGCTGTGAGAAGTGGACGAAAAATTTGAATGGTGCATAATAAATTCTCGCCAAAAGGCTGTCAAGAAAAAAGTTGCTCTACTAGCCCCTTCTACATTCGTCTGCGCCCCCTATCGTTTGTAGCCAATAAGGCCAGCGGGGGGCGGTAATCAACCTTTCAACAAGATGCTCACAAGCAAGCCAACCAGCGCGACAAACGTTCCGATCTGGATGCCAATAAGCCAGTCAATGCGCCGGTTGACGGCAGCGATGCGGCTATCGACAGAGGCGATGCGGCTATCGACAGAGGCAAAGCGACTATCGACAGAGGCGAAGCGGCTATCGACAGAGGCGAATCCTCGCTGCATGTCCTGTCGCAGCGCGGCAATCTCCTGTCGTAGCGAGGCAGTGTCCTCGCGGTGGTGAGTCTCGACCCGCTCCAAGTGACGCTCAATGGAGTCAAGCCGCTTGGATAGCTCGGCGGCGACGCCGGGCAGCGGATCGGGTTTTAGTTCAGGAGGGGAGGTCGTCATGGTCTGCAACTCCTATCGTTTGTGGCCAATAAGGCCAGCAGGGTGGGTGGTAATCAGCCTTTCAATAAGATGCTTACAAGCAAGCCGACCAGCACGACAAACGTTCCGATTTGAATGCCAATAAGCCAATCGAGGCGCCGGTTGATGGCGGCGAATCCTCGCTGCATGTCCTCTCGCAGCGCGGCAAGGTCCTCTCGTTGGCGAGTCTCGATCCGGTCCAAGCGACGCTCAATGGAGTCTTGACCCACAAAACAAGGAGCATCGCAAAAAAACCATCGCGGCGTTCCGGCAACTCGACAGGGATGGCGTCATTGACTTGCACCACGAGGGAGGCGCAAAGACGGGGCGTTGGCAGATATTCGCGCCGCCCAAATTCCGCGATGCCAATGCCGTTGAGCAAGCCTAATCCACGACAAGCGGCCCCCCATTACTCGACAAGCGGCCCCCCATTGTTCGACAAGCGGCCCCCCATTGTTGACCGCAAAATCGCCGCAAGTGAACAGGTGACAGGAACTTACAGCGATTTTCGCTGACTCCCCCCCTTACAACCCCTTACTGCCCCAGAGCAGTAAGGGTGGTAGGAAGGGCTATGCCCGGGCCGCTGACGCTGGCATAGCCCTTCCTACCCTCTATCCTTCTCCCAACGCTCACACGCGCAACACAGCGGCTAATCAGCGGTTTTTATCAGGGGGGCGGCGCGAAAGCCTCGCCAAGAGCGGCGAGTTTTTCGTACACTCTCTAAAAACCCGGACCGCGCGGTACTCGGCTTGCTCTTTTGCGGCGTGGGTGGACGAGCGGGCGGTACTTGGTCAATGACCCTCAGAACCGCTCAAAACGCTTAGGAGGCGTTACAGGGCGTTTAACGCGATGGAGGCAAAAAACGATGCGTGGTAGGCCAATGAGGATGACGACGGCGCGGCTGAAAGCGATTGGGGAGCATCTCGAGGAGGGCGACGACCTAATGGGCGCGTGCCACAAGGAGGGCGTAACGTTGTCCCTCTATAAGCGTGCCTACCGCAGGCTCAAGGCGAAGGACAAGGCGCAACGCAAGCCCACAGCACGGCTACGAGCGGCTTGGAAACAAACCCTTACGCCTATACGTGCGCGTATCGCGCCTACGCGAGGCGCAGGTAATCCGCGAGTGCGGACCGGCCCCAAGCAAGGCAAGCAAGGGCGCGAGGTCGTAGCCACAGCGGATAAGGTCCTTGAGGTTTTACAGGGCTTGACCTACGGCTATACGTTGGCGGTGTCGTGCTCGATGGCAGGCTTGGCCGTTGGCACGTTCAAAAGCCGCAGATATGCTCTCCAGCGGATTGCGCCCGAACACTTGACGGACTGGGAACGCTTGACGCTCATGGCCTACGAGGCTTGCACGGAGGCGATCTATTCAGAGGAACGCCCCGACAACCCGCTCCAGCGCGTGGAGCGAGCCGTCCGACACTTCGAGGAGCGAGAGTGGCTTAACGGCCGTATCCTCAAATTCACGGAGCGGCAGTGGGGGCGCAACGATGGCTTACGCGCAGGGATGGCCGCGAACAAGGCGCGGATGCGTTCCGCGCTTTGGCAAGCGGGCGAGCACGAGCAGGCTCGCGGCGTATAGCCGTTATTCTAAGCAAGAGGGATAGGAGGTTGCTATGGGCAAGATTACGACGGCGGTTTCAATGTGCTTGTCGCTGGCGTTGTATTGGCATTATTCGGCGGCGTTGGCAGAGGTCGAGGGAGAGCGAGACAAGGCGTTGGCGCACGTGGCAACGGTGCAGGCTCAGTTGACAGCGGCTATTGAGGAGCGAGACGAGCACAAGGCGATGAGGGACAGTGCAGGGGCGTCGGCGTGGCGCGAGGTGGTTCGGGCCGATGAGTTGCGGCAGGTGCTAAAGCAGATGCTGGAGGATAGGTGGCTATCCGCACAACGGGCCGCTCAGTTGTGCAGCGGTTGGAACTGTGGTAAGCTGCGGGTGGAGGCTGAATTGTGGAAAGGTCGTTTTGAGGATTTTAACTATCGACGGCGCATTTTTTTTGATTAAAAGTCATTATTGATAAAACGGCATAATTATCGGCTGTTTTTCCATCGACGATCCTCGATCTACCGCGAATCGGCCCTTTTTCGGCATAATTATCAAGTTTTTGTGGTAAGCCAGCGGCGTTGCGGCTTGTGAACCTACTCTGCGGCTCCCTATATTGCCCGGCGCCGCGGCAACGCCCTGCTTGGAGCAAGGAAAGGCTAAGGTATGGTGCTCGGTTAGGAACGTGTTTATGTTGTGGTTCTATCGTATCTCAATAATCTTACACAAAAAGGAGTGTTGCGATGAAATCGCTATTGGGATTTTTGGCGTGTCTGTTGGTGTTGGTGGCCGGTTGCGGAGAGGATACGAAGCGGTCAGTGGGGCCGTCAGCGGCGAAGGTGGCAAGTTCGACGCCTGAAACGGTGTGGACGGGTCTGAAGGCCGATGGCAAGTACACTACCGCAGGTTCGCCACTTGCGGCGTTTATAATGGCGGCTGGCGCGGGCGATCTGGCGGCGGTCAAGTTGTTTGTACAGGCGGAGGTCGATAAAGAGGGGCAAGCTATTGTCCACCTAGCGGGTATTGGTCGGTCACGGACTGCCCTTCATGCGGCGGCTCGTGGCGGTCATCGCGCAGTGGTTACGTACCTTCTCGGTCAGAGTGCGAGCGTCAGCAGTACGGACGGGAATGGGGACACGCCGCTACATGCGGCGGTTGAGGCAGGAAATCTTTTGATGGTGCGGGAGCTTGTCGGTCAAGGGGCGAGTGTCGATGCTAAGAACACAGCAAGCGAGACGCCGTTGCATTTCGCGGTGACCCTAGGGCACTTGCTGATTGTGAAGTATCTGGAAGGGCAAGGAGCCGATCTTACGATCATCTCCACTGACGGCTTGACGCCCTGGGCGTTGGCGAAACTTTTTGGTAGTACGGCGATAGTGACGTTCTTGGATTCGACGACGGCGCGGGCTTTTGTTGATTCGGCTGGCGCGGGCAACTTAGAAGTTGTCAAGTCATTGGTAGCGGCGGGTATGCCGGTTGAGACTAAGGTCGAATACGATGGCGGGCGCGGTCCTAATTTTAATCCAAGCTGGACGGCACTGCTTAGGGCGGCGGGGAAGGGTCATCTGGCGGTGGTTGAGTATCTGATCGAGCAGGAGGCGGATGTGGATGCGGCGACCGCGATCTTCATAAACGATTTTCCTCTTAGTTTGTATTATGGCGAGACGGCTCTGTACTTGGCTGCGGGTGCTGGTCATGCGGCGGTGGTGAAGGTGTTGTTGGCAGCGGGTGCGACGGTGGATGCTAGGAACTATTATGCCTATACGCCTTTGCACCGGGCGGCGTTGTTTGGTCATCTGGCTATCGTCCAGTATCTGATTAGTTACGGGGCGGATGTGAATGCTGTGGCCGGCGTCAACGGTTCGGTTCGTTACTTGGCGGGGAGATGCGCCGAGAGGATTGATGCGGATCTATTTCCCGAAAAAATTGCCCGTTGCCGGTCGGTGGTGGCTTATTTAGACTTGCTGCCCGATGACGCTGACGAGTAGGTTAGTCTGTCTTATTCGTTGGTAGGTTCGTAGCGGCCGTAGCGACCGCAGCGAATAGCTTGACGCCCCGTAGCCCATACAGTGGCTACGGGGCTTTTCTCTGCCGCTTGACCGCCCCTAACGCACGGAACGATATTGAGCAATCCTTGTAAGGTGAACCACGTCGCGGCTGAACCACTGGCAACGTAAACCGGGCGCGGCAAGTGAAGGAGCGGCGTTGGTTGGGCCGATTGCGTAAGCGCGGCCACCGGGCCGGTTTTCCCGGTTAGAGCGGCCAACGCCGCTTTTTTTTATGGGGCTTGCCGCTTGAATAGCTCGGCAACGACGCCGGGCAGCGGATCGGGTTTTAGTTCAGGAGGGGAGGTCGTCATGGTCTGCAACTCCCAATTTTTAACATAGCTGATAGATTAAAGATATAGACAAAATGCTTAGTACACGATAGTCACCCAAAGGACGTTACGCATATTTTCGCGCTGTGTGCTTGCCGAGCGGCGGCGAGAGGACGGACAGTTCTTGCATTGCCGTTTTCTTCCTCGTATCCTTCATGCAAAGTCGCCGGCCTTATCGCGCTTGCCCGCTGAGTTCCTCCCGCTAGTCGGCCTCGTCGCCGCGGAGATCGCACATTCAATCCCGTGAACCGTCTCTTCCTCATCGGATGGGCCGCCATCCTATTCGGCAACCAGCCAGCCAACGCCCAGCCGCACCTCTACACCATCGGCCTAGCCTTTACCGATCTCGTCGATCAAGAGGCCCTGCCCGTCCACCTCGCCGATCAACACCCCCTCTTAATGCGGGAAATTGAGCGCACACTCAGCGACATCTTTGCCGACATAGGCCGCTTTCGCGCCGTGCGCTTGCGAAGCATGGGCGAGGCCCGCGATCCTAATCAAGGGGAAGAATCCGTCGATTACATCGCCCACTTCATGCTCAACAAGGCTTATAAAACATACCACAACAAGGTCATTCACTACGAGAACTTGGGCCTATTCGACGACGGAAGGCCGAGCGAAGACCGCTCTTATGAAGTGATTTCCCTGCCCGCCATCGTCGCCCAACTCGAAGTCAAGCTGGAGGACCCGCGCCGAGACAGAATTTTTTGGTCGGACTTGCGCGACTCGTCGGCCGTGATACCTTATGACAAACAACTATACCTTTATAATAGTTGGAAGTATCCGGGCGCGTCACATCCTAGTTTGACGCGCGCTTTCCTAGCCGACCTTCTCCGTTTGCAAATGGCCAATCCCTCCACAGAACGCGCCCTGAATGTCGCCGAACGCTGGTTTATCTCCAATCCCAGTAGCGACCTCGCCGTTGCCCGAGGGGTGTTAAAGGGCCTAGCGAGCAATCTAGCGCCCGACCTAGACGCGAATTTGCCGCTAGAGGGCCGCATAGCAGCCCTATTACCCGCACGGAAAGGCAAACCCCACGTCCGGCTAAACATCGGCGCTCGGCACGGGTTGCTAAAGCGAATGCGGTTCGACGTGTGGCGGCCTAGGCCATCGCAGCAGAAAGTCGGGCAAATAGAGGTGGTCGAGATGGATTCCACTACGGCCATTGCTCGGCTGCGAAAACTCGACAAGGAACTCAAAAAACGCGGCGATAGCCTACAAATCCAAGACCGAGTCATTTCCCCCAAACGCCCTTTGAGGAGATCATTATGACCGAACTGACCGAACACCCGCATCCGCAGCTTGAACGCGATCAAGGCCGCGCAGAAGGCATCCTAGAGCAGATGATAGCCCGGCTGGATCGCTTGGAGGACGCCCACCGGCAAGAGATGACCGCTTTGCGGCAGGCGATGACTGCCTTAGATCTCGCCCACCGGCAAGAGATGACCGCCTTGCGGCAGGAGATGACTGCCTTAAGCCAACACCTCGACCGCCGCCTCGACGCTCAATTGCGCTGGATTATTGGTATCATCATAGGCGTAGCCAGCCTACAAGTAGCTGTTGTATCCATCCTGTTGAAGGTATTGACCTAACCGCCCCCAAACGCCCTTTGAGGAGGTCACTATGAGTAAGAAATGGGTCTCCACGCGCTTCGACTCGCCCGCTCAGGACTTCGACCTCGACAGTCTGGTCCGCCGCCTGCGCCGGGGCTTTTTTATCGCCCTAGCCTCGGCTGCGGCCCTCCTGCTCGTCGTCGTTGCGATCAACCCCTTTAAGGAGGACGAGAAGAAGGCACCTCGCCCCCTAACGACCAAGTTTATCAAGCGCGAGCCGCGCCTGACCAAGCCGCTGGAGTTGCGCAAAATCCCCCAGCCCAAGCGTCAGCTCGCCCGCCGCGAAGTCCAGCTAGCGCAAGCGCGCATGGACCAAGTACAGGCCACGGCCTCGTTCAACACCCGCAGCCTAATCGCCGGAGTCAGCGGCTCGGGGATTCGCCTGTCTGGGCAATCCGCCTTCAGTCCGACGAGTACCATGACCATTGAGCCTAAGCTGACGGCCGCAGCCGTGACCAGCACCCGCACCTCCGAGCACAAAATCGACATGGGCCTGGAGATGCTCGATGTCAACGACATGGACACGGGTCGCTACCGCGCCATTATAGTCCAAGACGCCACGGACAAGCAGGCCATCAAGGGCTTTGTCAAGATGGCCCAAGTCATGTCCTCGCGGGCACTGGCTGGCGGCACCTCCGGCTACGGCACGGTTACGCTCCGCGTCAAAACTATCGATAGAATACGCGACGTGCTTAACGAGTACACCGGCCTCAAGGCCGAATTCCTCGGCTTTATAACATTTGACGACCCGCGCTTGGCAGAAGTACCCATCATTCTGCCCCAGGGTAATCCCAACGAAACCGAAATGGCCAACCTAGCCCAGTACCTCATGTCGGGTGGTTTTACCTTCAACGGAATCTATGAAGAAGCCCTAGAAAAGTACGGCGGCCTAATCCGCGGCAAGGACTTCTGGTCCGAGCGTCTGCCGGAAGATCACCCCGTCTATACCGCCTTCTTTGACCTGAGTGGAGGCATGCCTTTTGGCTACTCTCCCTCGCTAGGGCAGGGCAAGTCGGGCGTCAAGACCTGGAACTATCTGCGCGGCCATTATATCAAAGGTAGGCTAGCAAGCGTCACGCCCGGCGACACCGGCGGCTGGGGCTGGGAAAACGACGAGCGCGGCGGCGACTCGACGCGCCAGCTACAACTGGCGGTCAACATCATCATCTACGCCCTGACGCAGGAAGGGTCCATTACCCAACGCCTCATGCAGATGGTCAACTAGCCCATCTATGGTTCGCCCTTCACCCCTTTTGTGCCTTTTGTGCCTCTTGTGGCCATCTACGGTCTCCCCTTCACCCCCTTTGTGCCTTTTGTGCCTCTTGTGGCCATCTACGCCAACTCAAAGCAGCCCTCAGCCCCTTTGCCCATGTCCAAGCTCGCCCTAGCAAGCCTGTGCGTCGCCCTAGTAAGCTGCGCCGCACAACAGGCCGAGTACTACATCGACCAACTCGCCGACCCACGGCGTCAAGTCCGCCTCGACGCCAGCCACGCCTTAGTGCAACTAGGCGGCGCAGCCATCGATCCTCTGATGGACCGCGCGACCGCTGGCAGCGACACCCTGCGCTACATTGCCGCCCAAGTCCTCGGCCAAATCGGCGACCACCGCTCCACCCCCTTCCTCAAATCGCTCCTCCGCGATGAAAACCACCATGTCCGCGAACAAGCCGTCCGCGCCCTCGGCCAACTCGACGATTCCCGTCTCCACCCAACCCTAGCCGGCGTCCTCGCCAGCGACTCAGTTCCAGAGGTGCGCGGCGCGGCTGCGTGGAGCTTGGGCAACCTCCGCGACACCACGGCCGTGCCCTCTCTGGTGCGCGCCTTGGCCGATACCGTGCCCTCGGTGCGCCGCCAAGCCCTCGCCGCGCTTCAGTTTCTGTGGACATCCGAGGCCGAAGCAGCGGCCCTCGCTGCACTCGGCGACCGCGACGCCAACGTGCGCTACGTGGCCGCGCAGCTATTGGGGCATCACCAGACGCACCGCGCCCTCGACGCGCTGTGCCTCGCCTTGACCGACGACAACATCTGGGTCCGCGTGGAGAGCGCCCGTACCCTCGGCCGCATCGGCGACACCACGGCCGTGGCCCCGCTAGAGCGCGTATTCGCCGAGCGCGAAGGCCCCGACCACGAGGCAGCAAAAGAGGCACTGCAACTACTCACGGGCCTGAACTACGCGGTCGCCCCTTAGCCTTGCGCCTCTCGCCCCTGTTTTGCGCCGCGCTGCTATGCGTCCCCCCCCTACACGCCCAGCCCCAATTTAGCGACCAAACCGAGGCCGCTGGCATCACTTACCGCAATGTATTCGGCGGGCCAGAGAAACTGTACATCCTCGAGTCCCACGGCAGCGGCGCGGCCTTCTTCGACCACGACTCCGACGGCGACCTCGACCTCTACATAGTCAACGGAGCCACCTTTGCCACGTACCGCGACCGCTCAGGGCCGGGCAACGCGCTCTACCGCAACCGCGGCGACGGCACGTTTGGGGAAATCACCCGCGAAGCCGGAGTTGGCGACGCCGGTTGGGGCGGGGGCGTGGCCGTAGGCGACATCGACAACGACGGCCGCCCAGACCTCTATGTGACCAACTATGGGGCCAACGTGCTCTACCGCAATCGCGGCGACCGCTTTGCCGATGCGACCCGAGCAGCCGGCGTTGCTGGCGATCAATACAGCGCCAGCGCGGCCTTCTTCGACTACGACCGCGACGGCGATATAGACCTCTATGTCGCCAACTACGTCGTCTTCGATGCCGAGCGCCGGCCGGCCACGCCTGAGCTATGCACCTTTTTCGGCGGTCTGAGCGTCTATTGCGGTCCCAAAGGCTTAGTCGGCGCACCGGATGTGCTCTACCGCAACGAGGGCGACGGCGCGTTTACCGACGTCACCCAAGCGTCCGGCGTGGCAGCCGCCAATCGCTACTACGGCTTGGGCGTGGTTCCGGCCGATTACGATTCCGATGGCGACAGCGACCTCTTTGTCGCCAACGACGAGACCCCTAACGTGCTCTTCCAAAACCAAGGCGACGGCACCTTCCAAGACATTGCCCTCATCGCGGGTGTGGCGTACAACGGCGATGGCGACGTCGAAGCGGGTATGGGCGCGGACTTTGGCGACTACGATCAGGACGGCGACCCCGATCTGTACGTAACCCACTTTTTTACCGAGACCAACACGCTCTACCGCAACGAGGGCGGCGTGCGTTTCTCCGACGTCACGAGCACGGCCGGCCTCGCCGCGCCCACAGTCGAGTTGTTGGGCTGGGGAACGCGCTTTTTCGACTACGACAACGACGGTCGCCTCGATATCTTCGTCGCCAACGGCCACGTATATCCGCAGGTTGACCGGGCCACAACCGGCGCCACGTACCGCCAGCCCAACCAACTCTTCCGCAACGACGGCGGCACTCGCTTCGTCCCCGTACCAGCCGGCCCCGGGCTAGCCCAAGCCAAAGTCAGCCGCGGCACTAGCGTTGGCGACTACGACGACGACGGCGATATAGACCTCTTCGTCGTCGAGCTCAACGACGCGCCGACGCTGTTGCGCAACGATGGGGGGAATGCGGGAAATTACCTCGTGGTGCAGGTCTTGGGCCGCGCGGACAACCGCGATGGGCTCGGCACTCGCATCGGCCTGCAAGCGGCCGGCCAGCACCAGTGGCGCACGGTCAACGGCGCGGGCAGCTATCTGTCGCACAGCGACTTGCGCGCCCACTTTGGCTTGGGCGCAACGCGAGCCATTGACCGCGTGGAAATCGCCTTTCCCAACGGCAGCACCTATGCGGTCGAGAACGTGCCCGCGAACAAGCTCTTAGTCGTCCGCCAAGGGCAGGGGCACGCCGTCCTCGAACTAGGCGCGAATCCTTTTTGACCCCCTCCCCCGGCCCCTCCCCCGAGGCGGGGGAGGGGAGTCATGCGGGCCTCTTGCTTGTAGGAAGGGGGGAGGGGTTGGGTTGGTTACTAGTCTGCGCGGTGTGCGGATCGGACCCGCTCGATTTCGGCGAGTCGATCCTGTGCGGCGGAGAATTTGGGGTGGAGTTTGAGGAGTTGCTTAAAGGCCGCGGCTGCCTTGTTGACGTAACCGAACTCTAGGTGGAGTAGCCCCACGTTGTAAGCGGCCTCTGGGGAGCGCGGCGACCGGCTCGCGGCCCGTTTGAGGCTGGCGAGTCGGCCCTCGTATTCCTTGAGCTTGGTGAAGACCTGCATGAGTTCGCGGCCCTCGTCGCTGCGGCCCTGCTTGAAGTAGAGCTGGGCCAAGCTGTAGTGGGCACCCGCGTGGCCGGGGTCGCGCTTTATGGCCTCCAAGTAGTAAGTGGCGGCCTGTTCCTCGTGCCCCAGCTTGGCCGTCACCGCGCCTAAGCGGTGATAGGAACCGGCGTGGGCCGCGTCCTTGAGCAGGGCTTGGTGAAAGTAGCTCCGCGCCGCTTCGAGCTTGCCTTCCTGCTCGCTGATAACGCCGAGGTCGTAAAACGCGCCGGCCCGCTCAACGCCGAGTTCTACCGCTCGCCGATAGGCCGCCCGCGCCTCCTCGTATTGGCTCAAGGCCATGTAACTCTCGCCCAAGCGGACATGCACGAGTCCTTCGTCCGGGTGGTCGGCGAGGGCGCGCTGGTACTCGGCAATGGCTTGGCCCGGGCGGTGCTGCTGGTGATAGACCCAGCCCAAATTAGCCCGGGCTTGCAGAAAGTTCGGCACCAAGCGCACGGCTTCCTCGTACTGAGCAGCGGCCTCTGCGTACAGGCCCTGTTGCTGGTAGAGATAGCCGAGGTTGTAGTAGATCGCCCCAAACTCGGGCCGGAGCGCGAGCGCCTGCTTATAGCTGTCTTCGGCGGCTAAAAAACGGCCCAATCCATCGAGCGAAACCGCGAGACCAATCCGCGCCTCAAAGTGCGCTGGGGCCAGCGCCAGTGCCTGTTCAAAGTGGGGGATCGCAACGTCAAAGCGTTCTAGCGCCGCCTGCGTCACGCCTAGATTGCTATGCGCTTGGGCGAGGTCGGGCGACAACTCAACGGCCTGCTGGTAATAGCGGGCCGCTTCCTCCATCTGGCCTTGGGCGCGCAAGCGGTCGCCTTGCTCAACGGCTTGTTGCGCGGCGTTTGCCCGGTACTGCGAGTACCAGTACGAGCCGCCCACGCCGAGGGCTATCGCCAGCGCGGCGGCTCCTATGTAAAAGAGGCGACGCGGCACGTGCTCGCGGTGGGGGGGGTTGTATGCACTACTGCCGGACGACCTCTATCGCGGTCATGATCTGGTCTTGGCCCCAAGTTCCTCCGAGGCGGAGCGAACTCGTCGCGATGGAGCCGGTGATCGCGTCGCCTTCTTTGGTGAGGGCATAGACCGTCTTGGCATTGAGGTAGCGCGGCTCTATGGTGATTTGCTCGGGATCGTCGGGCTGGAGAATGTCGATTGCCTGAATGAAGTCGTTGCGGCCCGCGCCATAAGTCAACTTGGCAGACACAGTAACTTGCTTGGGGGAAACCCGCACAATGTTTATGGAAACCGGGCGATCTTGCCCGCTGACGCCATTGGACAGGGCGAAATCCCCGCTGCCTTCGTATTCGCCGACCCACGCATCGGCGTAATCGGGCGTCGATTGAACGGCTTCCTCCGAGCCGCAGCTCAAAATCGTCAACAGGCCCGCCAGGGCCAACCACGTCCATTGTTTCATCGGGTGTACCTCCGCAGAGTTTTTATTCGGCAAAAGTATAGCGCACAACCCGCGGCGAATCAACCGCCTCGGGCCGCGGCCACTCGCCAACGCCCCCCTCAATTCGTACACTATGCGCTGCAAAATGTATCCACTGCCAAAGACGCCCACGCGCCTCAGTATCGCGCTCGCCGCTTGGTTGGGCTGCGCCTCCGAGCCGCCCCTTCCCGCCCAGAGCGCCCAGCGCTACGAACAGGCTCGCCAACACTTAGCGGCCGGCCGGTTGGACTCGGCGGCCCACGTCCTCGAAGCCCTCGTCCGGCGCGATACCCTGCACTACGAGGCCGCGCTCGCGCTCGGGGAAATCTACCTGCGGCAACGGCACTACCAACGCGCCTTGCCGCCGCTCGCCCGCGCCCAAAAGCTCGCGCCCGAGCGCATTGAGGCCCGGTTGCAGTTGGCCCAAACCCTCAGCAAACTCGGGCGTCAACCCGAGGCCCGCGCCCTTTTTGACGCCCTCGTCGCGGCCTTCCCGGGCAACGCGGTCGCCTGCATGGCTTACGCCGACCTCCTGATGACGCAAGACCAACCCGACGCGGCCGGGGCCCTCGCCCAGTACGAAGCCATCCTCGCCGTCGATCCCACGCACTACCGCGCCCGTGCGGGCAAGGCCGCCTCCCTGTTGCGCTTGGGCGATTTTGCCGGCGCGGCCGACCGCCTCAGCCGCTTGCTCGCCGAGCGGCCGACCGACGTGTATCTATCCTTCCTGTTGGGCGCGGCCCACCACCACTTGCGCCAATATCCCGAGGCCGTGGCCGCGTACAAGCGAGCCATCGACGTCCTGCCGCCGGCCTCGCCGCAGCGCACCGTGCGCCAGTGGAATCTGCGGCTGGCCTATATCGAGGGATACGGCGCGTACCCGGGCGACCTCGAACCGGCCTATCAGCTTGGATTGGCGCCGCTGGCCGAGGCGTCGCCCGTGCGCTTTACCGATGTGGCCGCAGCGACCGGCGTCGGCAAGCGCGACCGGGGGCGCGGCGTGGCGTGGCTCGACTACGACACCGACGGCGACCCGGACCTCTTTGCCGCGGGCATCCAAGCTCCGCATGCACTCTACCGCAACGACGGCGATGGAACCTTTGCCGACGTATCGGCCGCAGCCAACCTCCTAGATCCGCGCGGCGGCTGGGCGGCCATTGCCGCAGACTACGATGGCGACGGCCACCCAGACCTCTTTGCCACCCGCGAGGCTTGGGAGGGCCGCGCGCCCAACTCGCTCTACCGCAATCGGGGCGACGGCACCTTTGCCGAGGTCGCGCCCCAAGCCGGAGTCGCTGGCACGGACGACAGCTTCATGGCCGTCTGGACCGACTACGACAACGACGGCCTGCCCGATCTGTACGTGGCCTCGGGCATCACCGGCAGCGGGCGGCCCAATCGCCTGTACCACAACCAAGGGGACGGCACCTTTGCCGATCGCGGCGTCCGAGCCGGCGTGGCCTATCGCGGCAAAACCCTCGGCGTGACGTGTGGCGACTACGACAGCGACGGCGACAGCGACCTCTACGCCATTGACGTGGCCGCCCCCAACCACCTCTACCGCAACGATGGGGCCACCTTCCGCGACGTCACCGCCGAGGCCGGCGTGGCCAAACCGGGCGAGGGCAGCTACGTGGGGTTTTTTATTGACAGCGATGGCGACGGCGACCGCGACCTCTTTGTCTCGGCCATGAACTTCTACGAAGACATCGTGCAGTCGCAGGTCACCGGGCTGGCCTTGCGCCCGACCCGCGCCTATTTGTACCGCAACGACGGGGCCACCTTCCGCGACATCGCCCGTCCGCAGGGGCTGGCCCGCTCCTTTGGTTCGATGGGCGCGGGCTACGGCGACGTGGATTACGACGGTCTGATCGACCTCTACCTGACCAACGGCGGCCCCTTAATGACGCGCTTTGAGCCTAACGCGCTGTTCCACAACCGCGGCGACCGCTTTGCCGACATCACGGCCGCGGCCGGCGTCGGCAATCCGGGCAAGGGGCACGGCGTGGGGTTTGCCGACTACGACCTCGACGGCGATCTCGACCTCTACACAGCGGTCGGCGGGCACTACCCTGGCGACCTGTGGGCCAACAGCCTGTACCGCAACGAGGGGCACCGCAACCACTTCCTCGGCGTGGATTTGGGGCCGCGAGCCATTGGCGCGCAGTTGCGTTGGCGCGCCCAAGATCTGCTCGGGGTCGCAGAAGTCAGCAGCGGCCCGGGATTCGGGTCGTCCAATAGCTTGGCTCCGGCCCTCGGCTTGGGGGCGCGCACCCGGGTTGACACCCTCGAAATCCGCTGGCCCACCGGCGAGCAGCAAGTGCATGCCGACTTGGAAATCGACCGCTTCCACCGCTTTGTCGAGCAGCCCTGAGATGATGGGGCGACTGATCGGCGCGGCCTGTGCGCTCGCCGCCTGCGCCTCCGAGCCGCCGCCAGTGCCCGTCAATCACCTCGACCGCGCCCGCGCTCACTTTGCGGCGACCCGCTTTGAACAAGCGACCGCAGCCGCCCGCGCCGGGCTAGCCCTCGATTCGACCAACGCCGACCTCCACAACGTGCTGGCCTCGTCCCACGCGGCTCAGGGCCGCTATGCCCTCGCCATTGAATCCCTCGAAATAACCGTCCGCCTCCAGCCCGACTACGCCATGGGCTTTGTGAACCTCGGCGGGATCTACACCAAGCTGGGCCAGTACGATCGCGCCGCGACCTATCTCCAGCGCGCCGTCCAGCTCCACTCCGACAACTCGCCGGTGCGCCGGCGCTTGGGCGAGCTATACTTGGCCACCGGACGCTATGCCGAGGCCACCCGCGAGTTGCGCGAAGCCCTGCGCCTGTTTCCCAACGACGCCACTCTTTACTACTACCTCGGCCAAAGCCTCGCGGCCGAGAACCGATCGGCCGAAGCCCTAGCGGCCTTTCAGCGCGCCACTGTGCTCGACATCGGCTTTGCCGACGCCTTCTATCGCCTCGCCACCCTCGCCCGCCAAGCCGGTCGCGGCCCCTTGGCCCAGCAGGCCCTAGCGAGTTTTGAGCACCTTCAAGCACTCAGTGGCAAGGAGGTCAAGCGGCTGCGCGCAGCCATCCTCAACGCGCCCGAAGAAGCGGCCCATCACTACAACCTCGGCCTGTTCTTCGTCCGGCACGGGTACTTTGCCCAAGCCGAGAACAAATTCGACCGGGCCGTCGCCTTGCGCTCTGGGGACCTCGCCCTGCTCAACCGCCTCGCCAGCGACCTGATAAAGCTGCAACAGCCCGAAGCTGCGCTCCGCTACTTGCAGATAGCCCTCGACCAAGACCCCACGCATTTTCCCTCCTTGCTCAGTGCCGGGCACATCGCCGGCCAGCTCGGGCGCTACGACGAGGCCGTAGCTCACTGCCGCCGAGCGACTGCGGTGCGCCCAGACGACGCCGAGGGCTGGTATCTCCTCGGCTTGGGCCTGTTCAGCAAGGGGGAACGCGCGGACGCCGAACAAGCGTTGCGCCGCAGCCTAGCGCTCAGCGCGGACGCCGAGGAGCTGCGCCCCAAGGTCCAGCAACTGCTCAACACCCTGCAACAACACCCTTAAACGCCGCGACTGGCCCACAAGAGGAGTCCATTTATGAATCGCCCCCCCGCAGAGTTCAAACGCATTGCCGCCGCCGACCTCAGAGCCTTTGGCACGGCCTGCCTGCGCGCCGCCGGCCTGTCCGCGGCCCACGCCGCCCAGTTGGCCGACCTACTCACTAACTCAGATTTGCGCGGCGTACGCTCGCACGGCACCCGCGCCCTGTACGGGTATTGCTGTACGCTCCGCGACAAAAAGGCCAACCCCGCCCCCGACATTCGCGTCCTGCGCGAAAGCGACACCCACGTCTTTGTCGATGGCGATGGCAGCCTCGGGTACGCGCCGACCATGCTGGCTGCGGAACGGGCCATTGCCAAGGCCAAGGAAAAGGGGCTCGCCGTCGGCGCGGCCTGCCACATTGGGCACTACGGCTCGGCCGGGCACTACGTGCGCCGCGCCATGGCGGAAAATTGCGTGGGCTTTTCAGTGCAAGCGGCGTACCCTCAGTTCTACCCCAGCAACGAAGGCAAGCGCGCCGCCCACTACGGCAACCCGCCCCTGTGCTTTGGCCTGCCCGGGCAAGAAGGGCCAGCGGTGGTCCTCGACGTGGCGACCTGCATCCTCGCCGACTACCAGCGCGGCGAGCCTATCGAAGCCATTGAAGAGCTGATCCCGGCGGCCTTCTTCAAGTCCATGGGGTACACTGCCATCGCTACCCTGCTCGGCGGGGCCTTTGTCGGCCAAGGGGACGACCGCGCCCGCGAGATCGCCGCGCAGTGGCCGGCCGCGCGCATGGGCAGCTTAATCCTCGTGCTCGACTTGGGCCTTTTCGCGCCCGCGCCGCAAGTGCGCCGTGGCGTCGATGAACTCGTGCGCCTAGCGGGTGAGCAGCTCATTCCCCTGCGCGGGTACGACGAAGTCACCCTGCCGGGCACTCCCGAACACCGCAACGAAGAAGCGTATGCACGCGACGGCGTACCCGTCGGCGTAGAGGATGTCGAGCGCCTAGCCGAATGCGGCCGGGCCTTTGGCGTCGCCCCGCCGTGGCTGGACTAACGCCGCGCCGGTTTCTACCTTACGGCTAAAAAGGAGAACGCTATGAGCCTGACGCCGGCGCGCCACGCCGAGCTAAAACGCCATGCCATCCACCTGCGCCGCCTAGTCGTCGAGTCGGTACACCGCGCTGGGGCTGGGCACCTAGGCGGCCCCATGTCCGCGGCCGAGTTGCTCATCGCCTTGTATTTCGCCGAGCTAAACATCGACCCGGCCCGGCCCCGCGCTGAAGGCCGCGACCGCTTCATCCTGTCCAAGGGGCACTCGTCAATCGGCCTGTACGCGGCTTTGGCCCTGCGCGGCTTTCTGCCCATCGAAGAGCTCGCCACCTTTGACGCTATTGACTCCCGCCTCCAAGGCCACCCGGACATGAGCGTCCTCCCCGGCCTCGACATGTCCACCGGCTCGCTGGGCCAAGGTCTGTCGCCCGGCCTCGGCATGGCCCTCGCCGCCCGGCTCAAGGGGCAGAACTTTCGCACTTGGGTGATGATCGGCGACGGCGACTCGCAGGAGGGGCAAATATGGGAGGCGGCCTTTGTCGCCGCGCGCTACGGCCTCGACCATCTCACCGCCATCCTCGACTGGAACGGCCTCCAGCAATACGGCTGGGCCACCGCAAAGGGCTACGGCGTGCTCGACCGCTTGGCCGCGCAGGAAAATCCGCTCAGCCGCTGGCGCGCCTTTGGCTGGAACGCCATCGAGACCGACGGGCACGACTTTCCCGCCATTTTCTCGGCCTTTGCCGCGGCCAAAGCCCACCGCGGGCAACCCACCATCATCGTCGCCCGCACGGTCAAGGGCAAAGGAATATCCTACATGGAAAACGACTTCAACTGGCACTCCAAGCCCGTGACCGACCAAGACCTCACACGAGCGCAGGACGAACTCGCCGCGCAGGAGGCCGCCCTGTGAACCTCTCCATCACCAGCGATATGCTGGCCCAGCGCGACGCTTTTGGCGACGCGCTCATCGAACTCATAGACCGCGACGCCCGCGTGTACGTGCTCGACGGCGACTTGGCCAACTCGACCAAGGCCGACAAAGTCTCCCGCGAGCGGCCCGACCGCTTCCTCGAAATGGGCATTGCCGAGCAAAACATGATGGGCGTCGCCGCTGGCATGGCCACCTGCGGCCTCGTGCCGTGGCTGAGTAGCTTCGCCTGCTTCATCGTCAACCGCGACCTCGATCAGCTCCGCGTCGTCGTCGCCCAGCCCAACTTACCGGTCAAGCTCTGCGGCGCGTACTCGGGCCTGTTGACCGGCAAAACGGGCAAAACCCATCAAGAAGTCGCCGACATCGCCGTCATGCGGGCCATGCCGAACATGACCGTCTTGGCCCCGGCCGACGCCGTAGAAGTCCGCGCCTGTATGTTGGTGGCTAACGACCTGCCCGGCCCGGTGTACGTGCGCATGACGCGCGACCCAGAGCCGGTCATCTTTTCAGGGGACTACGAGTTTGAGCTGGGCCGCGCCTTGGTCGTGCGCGAGGGCACGGACGTCGCCCTCGTATCCACCGGGGCCCAAACCCCGCGCTGCCTCGTCGCGGCCGACGAATTGGCGCGCGAGGGGATCGCCGCGCTCGTCTTGCACGTACCGACCCTCAAGCCCCTCGACGCAGACGCCATTGTCGCCGTGGCCGAGCAGACCGGCCGCCTAGTAACGGCCGAAGATCACACGATCATCGGCGGCTTGGGCAGCGCGGTCGCCGAAGTGCTCGGGGAGCACTGCCCTACCCCCATGCGGCGCGTCGGCATCCGCGACGTATTCGGCGAATCCGCCCCCAACGAGGAGTTGCTGCAAAAATACGGTCTGACCCCCGGGCACGTCGCACAGGCGGCGCGGGGGCTGTTCTCTTGACTGCCGTATCCAAATGCCCGTAATTAAATGCAATCCCTACCGCAACCTATCACCACACTACCACAAGCTGCTGATGACGCAACATACCACTATTTACTTCAGGGTGTTTGTTGACCAGCCGCCGCTCATTATGATCCATGCTAGAGTGCATCGCAGATGCACTCTTTTTATTTGACCGCTGCCACAGAAAACGAGAGGCCGCATGAAAGAGGGTTTGCTGCAACTATTAAAGCTCCAAGAGGTCGATAAAAAGCTCTTTGAGCTCGAAGAGGCCAAAGAAAAATATCCCGCTGAAATTGATCTGCGTCGCAGCAGGATAGCCAAGGCGCGGTCCGCCCTAGCCGATTTAGAGGCCCAGAGCGCGGAGATCGAAAAGCAACAGCGGCACTGCGAGCGCGAGATCGAAAGTGGCAAGGCCGCCCTGCGCGAGCGCGAGGAGCGCTTTTCCGCAGTGACCACCAACAAAGAATACGATTCCCTCCAGCTCGAAATCGAAATCTGCAAAAAGGACATTGCCGAGCACGAGACGCAACTGCTCAAAGCCCTTGAGGCGCTAGAGCGAATTCAGGAGCAGGTCGTCGAAGAACGAGGTGCTTTTGAGGAGGGCCGTGCGGTCGAGCAGGAGCGCATTGACGAGCTCCAAGGCCAGCTTGGCACCATGCAGGAGCAAATCGACAAAGTCGCAGCAAACCGGCAGGTAGTAGCCCAAGGGATCGAGGCCATCGACGCCCAACTGCTGCGGACGTACAATCGCAAGAAGGGGCGGCGCGGGATTCGCGTCGCAGCCGTGCGCAAAGAGGCCTGCGGTGCTTGCTACCACCAGATGCCCGCCCAAACTCGCAACGAGGTCCGCATCGGCAACCGCGTCATCTTTTGCGAGAGTTGCGGCACCATCATGGTCTGGGACGCGCAGTCGGTTTGATTTTGGGAGGAGTAAGTCGGGCGGACGCGCCTGCGGCCGCGAGCGGTCGCGGGTGAGGAAAGTCCGAGCTCCACAGGACAGGATGCTGGGTAACTCCCAGGGGGGGCGACCCCACAGACAGTGCCACAGAAAACACACCGCCCAGCTTGCTGGGTAAGGTTGAAAAGGCGAGGTAAGAGCTCACCGCACCTGCGGCGACGCAGGTGGCATGGTAAACCTCATTCGGAGCAAGGCCAAGTAGGGAAGAGAGGCGGTCCGCCTCGCTCGATTCCCGGGTAGGCCGCACCGAGGCGGCTGGGTAACCACCGCCCCAGATGAATGCCCGCACAACGCACTTCAGGTGCGTGGACAGAACTCGGCTTATAGACTCACTCCTCCCACACCCGGAGCCCGGCGGCTCCGGGTGATTTTTCTTTCTTTGGAGCGCTATATGTTTTTGCCGATCGCCGTGCTCGTGTTGATTGCCGCACGGCTTCCCGCCCAACAGGCCGACCGCTACGCGATTGAGCCGCTGGTCTCGCAGCGAGCCGAAGGCTACATCGACTGGACGCAACACGCGCTCTTTGCTCAGGGCGACGGCACCGCGCCCGCGGCGGTAACCGACCCGGTGCAGCAGCGGCTCCACGGGTTGCGCAATGCCCGCGACGAGGCGTTCCGCAACCTGCGCGCACTAATCGGCCAAGTGCGCCTCAACGCCGATACCCAACTGCAAGACGCGGGCCTTGAGCGCGATTTTCAAGAGCTCGCCCGCGTGGCCATTGGCTCGCAAAGCGAGGACCAAGGGCGGTATCGGATCGCCGTGCGGCTGCTCCTGCTAGGCGATTTCGCCGCGGCGGTGTTGCCCCAAGTCGAGCCTATAGACCCAAGGGCACACGCCTTCCCCGCAGCACCGGCCACCGCCGATCCCCTCGTAACGGACGAAGCACCAGCCACCACCGATTCCCTCGCAACAGACGAAGCAGCAGCTACCGCCGATTCCCTCGCGGCGAACGAAGCACCCGCCACCGCCGATCCCCTCGCAACGGACGAAGCAGCAGCCCCCGCCGACTCCCTCGCAACGGACGATCTCGTGTTTTTCGTGCCCGATGCTCCCTACACGGGCTTGCTCATCGACGTCCGCGGGCTTGGGTTGCAACCGAGCATCGCGCCGAGGGTGCTCAGCGCAGACGGGCATCTCATTCACGGTGTGGCGACCGTGGACCGCCGCCTCGCCACCGACTACGGAGTCGCCGGCTACGACGACGACCTCAACCGCGCCTACACCAGTGAACGGCTCGGCGGGGAGGACGCCAAGCCTTTCGTCGTCAAGGCTACGGGCACGGCCGGCCGCTACTCAGGCGACGCCATCCTCGACGACTTCGATGCCGTGCAGGTCCTGCAAGCCGACGAGGCCGGCGACTTTTTGCGCCAAGGCCGGGTGACTTTCCTCCTCGGCCCGGCCCCAGCCGTCTTCGATTCCACCTATACCGATTCCATTTTCACATCAGAAGGCATAGAACATGAGCTCGAGTTTTACGACGAAATGGAACCAAGCCACTCGGCGGAATAACTCGCTGGTCTGCGTCGGGCTAGATACCGACCTTGCTCAGTTGCCGGCCAGCGTCCGCACCAAAGCCGATCCCGTCCTCTACTTCAACAAACAAATCATCGACGCCACCTGCGACCTCGTCTGCTGCTACAAGCCCAACTTCGCTTTCTACAGCGCCCTCGGCGCCGACGGCTTTGCCACGCTCAAGCGCACCCTCGACCACGTCCCCGCAGACATCCCGGTGATCATCGACGCCAAGGTCGGCGACATCGGCAATGTGGCCGCGCAATACGCCCGCACCTTTTACGAGGCCCTCGGCTGCGACGCCCTGACGGTGACTCCCTATATGGGCGCAGATTGCGTCGAGCCCTTCACCGCGTACAAAGATCGCACCACCTTTCTCGTCTGCCTGACGTCCAACCCCGGGGCCGACGACTTTGAAAAGCAACTCATGGGCGACCAGCCCCTATACGAGCGCGTCATTGCCAAGGCCCACGAGTGGAACGCCGCCCACAACATCGGCCTAGTCGCCGGCGCGACCCAACCCGAGCACTTGGCCCGCTTCCGCTCCCTAGCGCCGGACCTGCCCTTGCTGGTCCCCGGGGTCGGCGCACAAGGCGGCTCTGTAGAGCGAGCGGTCAAAAACGGCTGTGACGCCCAAGGCGCAGGCATCCTCATCAACTCCTCGCGCAGCATCCTCTACGCCTCTCAAGGCCGCGATTTCGCAGCCTCGGCCCGGCAGGCGACCCTAAGACTACGCGACGCGATCAACACCCATCGCCCCTGAGCCGTTAGCCGTTATTGCCATCAACCAAAGCTATCTCTATTTTTTGTAGCGAGTCGGGGTGTGGCGCAGTCCGGTCAGCGCACCTGCTTTGGGAGCAGGATGTCGTCGGTTCAAATCCGACCACCCCGACCACTACTCGCCCTCCAGCATCTCTCCCTTCGGCACAGCGAATCCCCAATCCCTTCACGGCAAGGATGAATCATGGCCCGAGAAATCAAGGCTTTGCTCGACGAGGAAATCGCTGCTTACGCAGCGCGCAACCCCCGCTCGTACGCGATGTTTGCGCGAGCCAAGCAATCCCTGCCGGGCGGCAACACTCGCACTGGCATCCATATTGACCCTTTTCCCCTCTATGCCGACCGCGGCGAGGGAGCCTATCTCTTCGACATCGACGGCCACCGCCTGACCGACTTTGTCAACAACAACACGGCCCTGCCCTTGGGCCACGCCCATCCCGCCATCGTCGCCGCCCTACAGAAACAAATCGCCCTCGGCACTGGGTTTTCGCGGCCCCTCGCCCTTGAGGTAGAAATGGCCGAAGCGCTGCGGGCGCGCATGCCCGCGCTGGAGAAAGTGCGCTTTTGCTCCTCGGGCACCGAGGCCGTGCTCAACGCCCTGCGCGTGGCGCGTGCGCATACCGGGCGCACCAAGATCGCCAAGTTTGAAGGGGCCTATCACGGGATAGACGACAGCGCACTGGTGAGTTATTTGCCGCCACTGGGGCCGGAGTTGGGGCCAGCGAGCAAACCGCAGGGCGTGGCCTCCTCGGCCGGGCTAATGGCCCATACCCTCGACGAGGTGGTCGTGCTGCCGTTCAACGACGCGGCCGCCTGCGCCGAGATCATCGCCAACTGCGCCCCAGAACTGGCCGCCGTGATCGTCGATCCGCTTTCCACGGCCGCCGGGCTGGCGCTGCCAGAGGCCGGTTTTTTGCCGAGCCTGCGCGACGCGGCCACCCGCGCCGGTGCCCTGCTAATTTTCGACGAAATCGTCAGCTTCCGTTGCGGCCCGGGCGGGGCGCACACCGCCTATCAGGTGCGGCCCGATCTGGTTTGTTTGGGCAAGGTAATCAGCGGTGGGACGCCCGGTGCGGCCTTCGGCGGCCGTGCCGACGCCATGGACCTATACGACCCCGCCGACGGGCCACCCATCCAACAGTCCGGCACCTTCAACGCCAACCCCATCGCCCTAGTCGCTGGCTTGCAGACCCTCCAAGCGCTAACCCCAGCGGCTTACGAGCAGACAGAAGGACTGGCGCGGCGGGCAGCGGCGGGGTTGCAGGCCGCGTTTGGCGAGGTTGGGGTCGCCGTGCAGGTGGTCGTGGCCGGGTCCATATTCCGGCTGTATTTCCTCGACCAGCCGCCGCGCAATTTCCGCGAAGCAGCGCAGGACGACGCCCAGATGCACCGCTGGCTGTTCTTCGCTCTGCTCAATAGAGGGTTGTACACGCGAACGGGCGGCAACGTGTCGCTGGCGACCGAGCCCCACCACATCGACTCGCTAGTGCAGGGGGTGCGCGAGGCAGTGCAAGCACTGTAGCATCCCGCATGACGGCGCACCCTCCTTTGGATATTGTCTATCGCGGCTAGTAGCGAATGCGCGACGGGCAGACCGATCCAGACAGCGTACTACAGTCTTTTAACAGCGATGGGCAAGGGCAAAGATAGATGCGATGAACCACATCCAAATTATCGAGCAAGTTTACAACGCACTCTCTGCAAAGATCACCCAAGGCGAGATCCCTATTTCTCTTCGGGCACCTGCCGTGGTCGGCACAGTCCAAGACGACCCATTTGACTGCTGGGTTGCCGATACAATCAGAGACGCGCTTCCAGATGTCGAAGTGTTTCATTCAGGTAAATTGACTACTCCGGATCTCGTATTGCGATATAAGGAGAGCAATTCACTGCTCGGTCTCGAAGTAAAAAAGCTCATCCAAAAGGAGGACGGCAAAGATCCACGAGGTCTTACCATCGACTACAATAGCTGTCTTCCCTGTGGGAAAGCCCTTGTGAAGGTAGGCGAGAACACGGTCGAGGTGCCTTGTTTTTATTTTTTTGCCCTTCTCAGTCCCGACAGCTCTTCCATGGTCACAACAATCCTGATGGATGGAGATTTCCTCAACTACGATTTTGAACTCCACAAGGATGCAAAATATGCAAATCAGAGCGAGTATAACCACGGCCCTTATGGAGAAGGCTCCGTCCGTCACCGCAGGATGTACACCTATCCGAATCCACTCAACTATAAGCTGAGCTTTTTTTATTTGCGGCACATCCTTATTGTCAAACAGCACGAATTGGCATCCTTTGCTAGCGCACCCTGTACGGATTTAATTATCCGTGCCGATAAGTATCAAAACGCTTTTTACTATGTCGTGATAGACGATGTGAGCGAAAAGAATCTCCCTTTTCCACTGGAGAAGCTCCCCGTACGTCAAGATATTTTCAAAGTGTGCAAAGAACGTAAGCCAAAAGAGCGCACCGCCTCCATGCCGCAACTCCCAGAGTAGAGAGATGCCCCGACTCATAGAGACCGAATTTCCCTATGCTCGTCTCTCTGCAATCGCAGAAGCTGAATCGTGGCGAAAAGAGGTACATCGCCCGGTTTACTACATCCACAAATGGTGGGCGCGTAGGTTGGGATCTGTTTTTCGGGGTATTTTGCTCGGCGCGTGTCTCGACGAGGGAGAGGACTTCTGGAAGCGCTTTTATGGGAAGAACGATTTTGCTGAAACCGTAATTTTTGACCCTTTCATGGGGAGCGGAGTTACCATAGGAGAAGCGATTAAGCTCGGTTGTACCGCTTTGGGCCAGGATATCAATCCCGTCGCGTATCTCGCATGTCGCGCTGCCTTCACTAAGTACGATCCGTCCGCAGTCGTCGCTACATACCAACTCCTCGAGCGCACGGTTGCTCCCAAACTATTGAGCTACTTTGAGGCGCGCACAGAAGAAGGCCACCGGGCAACCGTACTGTACTACTTTCTCGTCAAGGTTGTGTCGTGTCCACAATGCAGTAAACAGATCGATCTCTTCAAGTCTCGCATTTTCTCAAAGAACGCCGTACCGCGCAAAGACGCCAGCGCTCGCGCACTCTGTCCTAGTTGCAACGCGGTCAACGCGACGCTCTACAACGCCGATTCCGTGCAGTGCTCCGTCTGCGGCCTAACATACAATCCTCAGCAGGGCAACGTACAAGGAGCGAAAGTCAAATGCGATGCGTGCGGCCATACATTCCGCCTTGTCGAGCGGATGAAATCAATGCGAGGTCCTCTTGGTTATCGCCGGTACGCCAAGATGATCCTCACTACAGATGGGCAAAAGCAATACGCTGCGATGAATGCTTTCGACGACGCCCTTGCTGAGCGCATCGCCCGAGAGTGTACTGACATCCGCTCCTCCTTCCCCCAAGTTGAAATCGCGCCGGGTTACAATACAAACCAGATTTTGAAGCACAACTACCGCTTCTGGCACGAGCTGTTTTCCGATCGGCAGCTCCTTTGCATCCACCACCTGCAAGAGGCCATTCGTCGGATTGATCACGCCGATCATAGACTCCTCTTTGCCTGCCTGTTCTCGGGTGTGCTTGAGTTCAATAACCTGTTTGCATCTTTCAAAGGGGAGGGAACCGGGGCCGTGCGGCACATGTTTTCACACCATGTCCTCAAGCCCGAAATGATGCCCATTGAAGCGAACGTCTGGGGGACCAACAAGTCGTCTGGATCGTTTTCCACCTTGTTCCGCTCGCGCGTCCTAAATGCGCTTGCCTATAAGGCCGATCCAACCGAGCTCCACACGGCGCGGGGAAAAAGCACCAAAGTTGGAGGAATTAATCGGCCCCTCGCCGTTTTGGTGTCCGATGAGTTTGCCTCGTCCGCGAACGGAAACGACGCGATTTACCTCACTCAAGGCGATTCCAGTCGCACCACTATTCCAGACCGCAGTGTGGACGTCGTCGTAACCGATCCCCCATTCTTCGACAATGTTCACTACTCCCAACTCGCCGATTTTTTCTTTTACTGGCTGAACCAGCTTTTGGATTATTCCAAAGCCAAAACGACGCGACGGCAAGACGAAGTTCAAGATACGAGTCCTATTCTCTTCGCCAACAAACTGACATCCGTGTTCGCCGAATGCCATCGCGTCCTCAAGCATACCGGGCTGCTCGTGTTCTCCTATCACCATGCTCGACACGAAGGGTGGACCTGTGTACACAGGGCGATCCGACATGCCGGGTTCGCCTGCAAACAGGCTTATCCAATCAAGGCTGAAATGTCCGTTTCCACCCCGCTGAAACAGGCCAAGACGCCGATACATTTGGACTTGATACTTATATGTGGCAAGGAAGGAACCGGCGCTGCCCACCCCGTCGCCAACGTTGATATTGCTCGCGTTCTTCGCAGTGCAGAGGACCAAATTCGCGCCCTCAAATCGGCGAATATATCCGTCTCACTCGGAGATGCGAAGGTGATTCTCATGGGACGCTTTTTATGCGCAACGCACCGCCTGTGGAATTTGGAGCAGGAAGAGACATTCCTTTCCGATACCGAAAGGCGTATTGACGACTACGTGGCCGACGTGCTCAGAGCCCAAGGAGAGGTTCTATATACCCAAGACCCCGCTGAGCAACTCGTCCTTTTTGAAGAGATGGCCAACTATTTGACCGCTAGAGAATAATCTGCGGCACCCCGCGAATTTGCTCATTCGCGGTGGTAGCTGCCCAGCAGCAGGAGAGTGCCTCATGGCCGACGATTGGTACGACGTGATTGTGAAAAAAGACCTAATGGTATCCATGCGCGACGGCGTCCGCTTGGCGACGGATTTGTATGTTCCCGCGTGCGATGGGCAGCCAGCACCCGGGAAGTTCCCCGCAGTCTTTCACCGTACGCCCTACGACAAAAGCGACGTAGAGCGCAACGGGCACTACGGCCGGTTTTTCGCCCAGCGCGGATACGTCTCCGTGTACCAAGACTGCCGAGGGACGTTCCAATCCGAGGGGGATGTGAACTTCCTCATTCCCGAGGCTGAGGACGGGTACGACACCTTGCTGTGGATCGACCAGCAGCCGTGGAGCAATGGCAAGGTGGGGTCGTGGGGAACCTCGTGGTCGGGCTGGACGCAAACGGCCATGGCGGCATTGGGGCCGACAAACCTAAAGGCCATGATCGTCAACATGAGCGGGGCCGACGCGCACGAGTCTTCAGTGCGGCACGGCGGCGCCCTAGAGCTGCGGTTTTTGGCGTGGGCGTTTTGGCATTCGGCAGCCAACACGCAGCGCGCCCTAAAAGCCGACCCCGCCGTGGATGCCGCCCTGAACTTGGGGGCACCGGCCTTTGCCGACTGGCTCACGCGGATGCCGCTCCGCAAGGGACAGACCCAGCTCAAATTGGTGCCGCCCTACCAAAAGTGGGCGTTGGACTTGCAGACTAAGGCCGACTACGACGAATACTGGCAGCATCCTAGTTACTCGCCGGTGCTCTTTTGGGACGACTTCCCGGACGTGCCGATTTTGCTCATTGGGGGCTGGTACGATTCGTACACGCGCTCGACGTGCAAAAACTACGCGGGGCTGGCGGCTTGCAAGCAAGGGCCGGTGCAGATGCTCATGGGGCCGTGGACCCACGGAACGCAAACCCTAGAGCAGAGCTTTGCCGGCGACGTGGAGTTTGGCGAGGACGCGGCCCTCAACGACTTCCGCGACCTGCATCTGCGCTACTTCGACTGGGCACTCAAGGGCATAGACAACAGCGCAGCGAGCGAGCCGCCGGTGCGGATCTTCGCCATGGGCGGCGGTGGAGGCCATCGCACTAGTAGCGGCCGGCTCTTTCACGGCGGGCATTGGCGCGACGAGGCCGAGTGGCCGTTGGCGAGGACGCGCTATACCAAGTACTACCTCCACGGCGACAGCACCTTGTCGCCGGAAGAGCCGGCCGCCGAGGGCGGCGATACCGTCTATCGCTTCGACCCGGCCAATCCAGTGCCCTCCATCGGCGGCAATGTCTCGTCGCTTTCCGAGATCGGCCCGCTGCCCCCGGGCGTGGGTGCGGCGGCCAATGCGCCGTGGCGGGCGCGGGTGGAGCAGTTGATGGTGCCGGGCGGGTTCGATCAGGTGGAAAGACCGGAGTTTTACGGTTGCACCCCACCCTATCTACCGCTGGGCTCGCGGCCGGATGTGTTGGTTTTTGCCACAGAGCCGCTGGCCGAGGATGTGGAGGTGACCGGGCCGATAGAGGTGGCGTTGTGGGTGTCGTCGTCTGCGCCGGATACCGACTTTACCGCCAAGCTGATCGATTGCTATCCACCGAGCCGCTGGTATCCGCATGGCTACGCACTCAACCTGACCGACAGCATCGCGCGCCTGCGCTATCGCAACGGCCGCGAAACGGGCGAGCCGCTGCCGCCGGGCGAGGTCGCCGCGCTGGCGATTACGCTCTACCCAACGAGTAACGTGTTTGCCGCCGGGCATCAGATCCGCCTCGACATTTCCAGCTCGAACTTCCCCCGCTTCGACGTCAATCCCAATACCGGCGACCCCATCGGCGCAGAGCGGCGACGACAGGGAGCGGACAACCGAATTCACCACAATGCGGCGCAGGCTTCGCACGTGGTGTTGCCAATTATTCCAACTTAGGAGACTCATCATGGAACAGTTGCAGTTGGCCCTCGTGGGTTGTGGCGGCATGGCCGGGGCCCACGTGCGCGGCTTGGCAGAGTTAGCCGAGGCCGGGATCGACGATATTCAGGTGGTGGCCTGTTGCGACTTGGTGGCGACGCAGGCGCGACAGCGGGCCGCTGAGATCGCCGAGTTTCAGGGGCGCGAGCCGGCCGTCTATACCGACGTGGAGCGGATGCTCACCGACGAGGAGGGCCTCGACGCGGTAGATATCTGCGCCCTGCACTCGCAACACCACGTCCTCGCCGTAGCCTGTCTAGCGGCGGGCAAGCACGTGATCATCGAAAAGCCGCTGGCGATCACCTTGCGTGCCGGTCGCCAGATAATCAATGCGGCCGTGGATAATCGCCGTCAGCTTGCCGTAGCGGAAAACTACCGCCGCTCGCCGCAGGAGCGGGCCAGAGCTTGGGCGGTGGCCAGCGGGCAGATCGGCCAGCCGCGCACCTTCTACTGGCAGGAAGCGGGCTTGCGGTTGGGCAAGTGGGGCTGGCGCAACTTCAAGCGCGACGCCGGCGCCGGCTGGATTCTCGATGGCGGCGTGCATTTTGCCGATTTGTTCCGCTACCACTTGGGCACTGAGGCGCGGCAGGTGGTGGCGCGCGTAAACCGCTTTGAGCCGTATCGCTACGACGACCCGGTCGAGCGCACAGGGGCGTGGCCCGTGGATGTGGAGGACTGCGCCATGGCACTGATCGACTTTGAGGGCGGCGCGGTGGTGCAGTGGACTTGGCAAGGGTCAGCACCGGGACAGGACTTTGGCAAGCGCGTCCTCTACGGCAGCGAGGGCTGCATTGATTGGGACAGTGGGCTGTGGACCCGCACCGGCGAGAACACGTCGACCGAGGACTTGGTCGCGGCGCATCAGCGCAGCCTCTCAGCAGACGAGCGCGAGCGGCTGTTCCCTAGGGGCGTAGAAAGCCCCATTGCTACCGAACTGAAGGATTTCGCCGACGCTGTGCGGGGGCAAGGTACGCCCGAAGTGGATGGCCTAGACGGCTATCGCTCGCAGGCGATTTGCATGGCGATTTTTGAATCGGCGTGGTTTAACAGACCAGTGAGCTTGGCCGAGATTGAGCGCGGCGACCTAGAGGGCTACCAAGCCGAAATCGACCAAGCGTTGGGGATTGCTTAGAAGTGGTCTGACAATCCACCTTGGGCGTGTTGAACAAGCCTCTTTCGTCATTCCCGCGAACGCGGGAATCCAGCCGGGATCGTTTAGACGCAAGCGACGACTACCAGAGTTTGCAGGCCGCTTCTTAGGCCGCTAGCGCTTCCCCAAAACCTCCTCGAATAACTCGGGATACCGCCGCTGCAACGCCAGCAGCCTGCTCGCTGTCCCCACCGGCGTCACGCGAGCAAAGCGCGGAATGGGTTGCCGCTCTTGGAGAATGCCTCCTTGCTGCTCTACCTCCGCAAGGGCGAGCGGTCGGCGACCCAGCGCGTAGAACAGTGCCGGTTCGAGTTGCACAAGGGCCGGAAGATCCCTCGGCTCGGCTCGCCCCAGCGCAGTGCCGACGTACACGGCGACTTTTCCACCGGCGACAAATCCCGGCTCGTTCCCTTCCCATAGGAACTGCACTCCGTCCGGTACGCTCTGCGGAAGGAGCGACGACACCGCATCGGTTGGGTCTAGCGAGAACGGACGAGTCGATTGAGCGAAGGCGACCTCGCAGCCGATTTCCTCAAGCACCTCTCTCGACAGGGCGTCCTCGACAGTCTCGCCTTCCTCGACCGTGCCCCCTATACAGCCCATGCCAATCTCCAAGACTCCGTTTGGCTGACGCCTCCATTTTGCCGGCTTCTGGAGTTCAAAGAGGAGTCTATCTTCAACGCTTAAAAGGATTGCAACGCCAAGGATCATTCAGAGTCTCCAAGCGGATGCAGATCAATCGGCGTGAAAACACCATAAAAACCATATTTGACGCCCTGTTGATCGCCCTTGCCGGGCGGAAAGTATTCTTCTACAAGGGCCAATAATCGACGACCAAATTCGGCGGCCTGTTCTTCAGACAGTCGGGCGCGGTTGTGATTGACGGATTGCTGGAATGTCGGACCGTATAAGCCTTCGGTCGCTTCGCGAAACGCTTGATTGAACTGGCCGACGACGTCCGCTGGGACGGCCTCGGACGCCAGCGGCGCACGGACGCGAATCGCCCCGGCCGCTGGCAAACAACGCCATGCTCGGGGGCCTCCTCCATCTTCCTCCAAATGCACGACACCCGCGGACGCCAGCCGTTGCACGTGGTACAGAACCCGGGCATCGGTAACGCCCAACGTCTGCGAAATTTCCGCCACCGACTTCCCGGTCCCAAGGATTTCGAGGATGCGCCAACGCAGTGGATCGGCGAGTACGCTCGCCCGATCATCTTCAACGACGAGTACCGAGTTCTTTGCGGAGGCCGAGAAGGTCAATTCACGCCACGTGTTCATTCAGACTCTCCAGTGTGTAATCGAGATGGACCGACTCGCCTAAGTACGCGACCCCTACGTTGAGTCCGCACTTTTTAGTCTTGCCGCTGCGTCCGGGATCGAGGGCGTCCCGCCCTCGACGAGGGCAAGATGCCCTCGATCCGTTGGAGACTGGTAGTAGCTGGCCCGCAACCAAACCGGAAGCATCGCTCGCCTCAGCCACCTAGATCCCAACGCCAAACCGCTCCTCAAACTCGGCCCATACTTCGACCGGCACCTTCTGAGTCGCCGCGTCGTACGCGTCCTGGAGTTGGTCGCGGTCGGCGGGACCGCTCATGACGATGCCGTCAATGGGCGCGTTGAGGCAGAACTGCATGGCTAAGTGCTTGATATCTACGTCCTGCTTTTGGCACCACTCCCACATAGCATGCGCACGCGGCTCAACGCCGCGGTTCGGCTCGACGCCGGTCAAGCGGCCCATGCCAAAGACGCTGGCTAAGATCAGGCCAGTGCCGTGCTTTTTGGCCAAGGGCATCGTGGTGCGGGCGACGGACTGGTCGAGCAGGGTGTAGTCGAGGAACGTGAGGACGATCTCGGCGTGGCCCGCTTTGATGGCAGCGCGGTGGAAATCGTGTGCGCGAACCCCCAAACCAAGATGCCGCACCAAGCCCTCCTCTTTCATCTTTTGCAACTCGTCAAAGGCGCGACCCGGGCCTAAGGGGTCGGCAATATCGGGGGGATCGTGGACGAGCACGGCGTCGAGGTAATCGACGCGGAGCGATTGCAGGCTTTGTTCGACGCTCCAGCGCGTGGCCTCGGCCGAAAAGTCCTTGGGGCGCGCTGGGTGCGGGCCGACCTTGGCCTGCATGTAATAGCTCGACCGCTCGACGCCGGCGAGTGCCTTGCCCCAGCGGTCCTCGTGGCGGCCAGCATAGCTGTCGAAATAGTCAATGCCTAAATCGAGGGCGCGTTCAATCGTGGCGATGGTCTCGGCCTCGCCGGACGCACCGACAAAGGCTGCGCCCATGCCGAGGGCCCGGGGCTGCATGCCCGTGCGCCCCATCTTGCGGCGCGGTAGATTGCTCATAGCTCCAACCTCCTTATCTCGTATAACTCGCTCCATATTAGCACACGCAACGCACTCGCTCAAGGGATGGCATGGACAACGGCGAGAGCGGCGCGTTATGTTACCTCCCGTTGCACGTTGCTCGGTTCGCACTCAGCAGGATAACGCCATGTCCCAAGCCCGCGCCCTATTCGACCGCACCCTATTGCCCGAAGCCCTCGGCGAATTCGTCGTCATCGCCGATACCCACTATGCGCTAGCCGAAGGCGTCGGAATGAGCGAATTCCCCTCCCGCGCCCAACAGAGCGGGCGGGCGGGTGCGGCGTTGCGTCTGGTGGCCGCTTTGGAGCCGGATTTTGTCTTGCATCTGGGCGACGTAGTTCAAGAGTACCCCGAGAGCGCGGGCTTCGGCCCGGCCTTGGACCAAGCCCTAGCCCAGATGGCCGCCTGCGGTGTGCAGCCGCGCTGGGTAGCCGGCAACCACGACGTTGGCGACAAACCCGACCCCACCATGCCGACCCATCCGGTCACGGCCGAGGGGCTAGACGCATACCACCGGCGCTTTGGCCCGTCTTGGTACAGCTTTGACCATTGCGACCTGCACTTAGTCGTGCTCAACAGCCAAATTCTGAACACCGGCCTGCCGGCCGAGGAAGAGCAAAAAATCTGGTTGGAAGCCGACTTGGCCGCGCACACCGAGCTGCGCACCGCGGTATTTTTGCACCTGCCGCCCTATCTACACAACCCAGCCGAGCCGCATCTGGGGCACTACGACAACATCGGCGAACCGGCCCGCACTTGGCTGCTAAAGTTATTGACGGCCCACCGGGTGGCTTGGCTTTTTGCGGCCCACGTGCATTTTGTCTTTTGCGAGCGAGCGGGCGGCTTGGACTATCGCACCGTCCCCTCCCCTGCTTTTACGCGGCCCGGTTTTAGCCACTTGTTCAGCAGCGCACCGCCGCCTGAGCAGGGCCGCGACGACCGGCCCAAGCTGGGGTTTTACCTGTGTCGCCTGCGCCCCAACCGCCTCGACATCCACCTAATCCGCACCGCCTGCGCCGAAAATTGGGCACCCGAGCAACGGCGATTGCTCATCCCGGCCACGCCCGACTTGGGCGGGAGCCCATTGGGGCTGACTGCGACCCACCCACTCGGTTGGGAAGCGCAAGTCCCCACGACCTTTCCCTCCATGGTGCGGCAGCCGGTGCGCAACGACTATCCCCTGCTGGCCTGTCTCGAACTGGGCGCACAGGCCCTGCGCTGTCCCTGGACCGACCTGCACCAGTTCGGCGACCGCCTGCGCTTTTTGCGCGGCCAAGGCGTCCAAGTGCAGGCGACCCTGCTCGACGACGAGGCCACCCCGCCCGAGTCCATTATGGAAAGGCACCGCGACCAAGTGGATACTTGGGAGCTCCAGACGCCGGGCGGGCCTTGGCCATCCTCGTCGTGTCTGTATTTGCTCAGGAGCTACCACCGCAATCTGCGGCTATCCCTAGCGCCGGTGATCCCCGGCCAGCAGATAACCGGCAAACAGCACCCCCGCACCCGAGTGGGCTACCGACCCGACGAAGTGGCCCAGCTCGATCGCCGATTGCAGGACGCAGATACTTGGATAGAAGCGGCCGTGTGCCGACTGGACGCAACGGCCCCTTGGGAAGACGCCTTGGCGTGGCGTGCGGTACATGCCCTAACCACGATGGGGCGGCTCGATTTGCTCTTTGAGTTGCCCGGGCAAAGCGACCCAGACGATGCCATCCGGGCCGCGGAAGCCCTCTTTGCAACGGCCCTGCTGCCGCGGGCACGGCTCTTTGTCGAGCCTTTTATCGATCTGGACCGCACGATGGATGTGGGCCAAGGGCTTTTGGACCCTCGGTGCAACCCCCGTCCCGCCTTTGGCGTCCTGCGCTGTCTCAATGCGCTGCTGCAACGCTTTCGCGGGCCTTTTGCCGAGGCCACTAGCCTAGAAGGCGAGGGCGCGACCGCACGGCTGCTTAGGGGGCCGACCCGCACGTTGGCCCTGCTGTTGCCAGCAGTTGCCGGGGCTACCGTGCCAGCGGCTTGGGAGGATGGGGGATGGACGCGGCTCTATCGCCTAGCCGACCAAACCGTAGAAGAGTTGGAGGACGGACGGCTAGCGGAGATAGCACTCGATCAGCCGAGCTTGGCGGTCGGCGCAAATTAGTCGATATGTTCGGTGCGGTCCGAGTCGAGCAGGGCGCGCACTTCCTCGATATTGTCCAGCCCCAGCCGAACTCGGCGGGTGAGGTCTTCCTCGGCCTCGCGCACCTTGGGCAAGGTTGCCACAACCGAGTCGAACTGGTCGTGCGGAATGACCACCACCCCGTCGCGGTCGGCGACGACAATTTCCCCCGCATCGACGCAGGTCCCTCCCATGACCACGGGCATCCCGGCGGTCCCTGGTCCATTGCGGGTGCAGGAATTGGGCGTAATCCCCATGCAAAAGGCGGGCAGGCCGACGGGCAGGATCCCGTCAATGTCGCGCATCAGGCCGTCGGTGACAAAGCCGGCGATGCCTCGGTTGCGCCCCATGGCCAGCATGATGTCGCCGGCGACTGCGGTGCGGGTGAACGTATCCGTAGCGATGAAGATCGCGTCTCCTCGCTGCGCGATCTCAAGCGCGGCAAACACGGCGAGGTTGTCGCCCGGCCCCGGATGACAGGTGACGATGGGCGCGACGAACTTGCAGTTATCGGGGTCGAGCGGCTTGATGCGGTAGTCGAGCGCGCCGCGACCGTTCATGCAATCGGCGATAAAGCCGGTGGGCACATTGCGCAGGGCGCGCAGGACCGCTTCTGAGGGGCGCGGGAAGTGGCGACGGACCGTGAGCAGCGGAGGGTCTTTGATCATGTTGGCTCCAAAGGTGAACGAGGGCGGACTATTGTACAAGAGGCCGAGGGCGGTTGTCAAATCCCAAGCCGGCCCGAGGGCTTGCACAAAGCAGTCCTAAACGACTCGAAAGCATGGAATGTTGCTCGGCCCGGTCTTTTTTATGAGGCGTCCTTCCCGCGTAAGAACGTCACCCCGTGCCCTGACACGGGGCGGGAATCCAGTCAAATTAGATCTTCATATAATCCCGCCAAGTCGGAAAATGACCCCCTACCCGATCTTTGAGTTTTCTAAAGTGCTACTTTAGATTTCTCAAACATGAATTACCGCCCAGATCATCTTGGTCCCGCCCTTCTACCACAATTTTGGCAAACGGCTCGTCAAATCGCCTAAAATCTATCTCGCCGACTCGGGCTTGGCTTGCCACCTACTCGGCATTGAGACCGCCGCCACCTTATCCCTTTTGACAATTTTCACTGTATTGGCCATTTTCAGCAAATGCTGAACATACCGGAATCAGAAAAGGACCTTGTCGATAAAGCGGCGCAAGTACTAAGCAAGACGCTGGAAAAGCCGCCTTCTATCGCGGTTGAGGCCATTGAACGAGACGTGCCGCTATCGAGGCGATGGCGCGTCGATATTTTGGCCCGCATTGATATTTTGGCTCGCATTCGGTCCGCGGGGCACTCCTATACCTTGCTATGCGAGATAAAGCGCAACGGCCAGCCGCGTCATGTGCGAAGCGCGTCGCAATACCTTTGCGCTCAAGTTCTCAGTCTCAATGATCCGAACGCCGTTCCGCTCCTTATCGCACCCTATCTATCCCCAGCATCGCGGGCGATCTGCGAGGAGTACGAGGTTGGGTTTCTCGACTTGATGGGCAATGCACGCATCGCTTTCAATGGCGTGTTCATCGAGCGGGCTGTTGCAGCCCCTCCCCCTTCGGAACGACGCGGCCTGCGGTCAATTTTCAGTCCTAGGGCCGCACGGATTCTGCGGATCATGTTGCGCGATCCACGGCGGCCATGGCGCGTCTCGGCCTTGGCCGCGGCTGCCGGAGTGAGCCTCGGCCACGTTAGCAACGTGCGCCGGGCGTTGCTCGACCGAGAATGGGTTGAGCAACGCCTAGGTGGTATCGTCCTTTCGGAACCCGATGTGCTCTTGGATACTTGGCGAGATAGCTATACAGAGTCAAAGGGACTGCGCTTGGGCTATTACACTCCCCTGCACGGCAAGTTGCTAGACGCCGCCGCTCAACGTGTGTTTCGCCTTAGTCCAGATCGAGGGCGTGCGATCTTCGCCTCTTTCTCCGCCGCTCGCTGGTTGGCCCCCTACGCCCGGACAGGTACGGACTATTTTTATGCCGACAGGTCGGGGGCCGAACATCTGTGCGAGGCCCTGAATCTGGCACCCGCATCAAAGGGCGAGAATGTAGTAATCCGCATCTCCGAAGACACGGGCATTCTCGACGACAGCATAGAGCCGGTGCCGAGCATCTTGTGTACGAGCGAAGTGCAAACCTATCTCGACCTGTATGCGGCCGGTGAACGAGGACGTGAGGCGGCTGACCACCTGCGAACAGAGAAACTGCGATGGCACCAGTAACAAACCAAGAACCGCAGTCCGCCAATGACTATGACGACCGCATCACGGCGGCAGTGAAGTCCGTACTAATAGAAATCGCTCAGATACTTGGCAGTTTTCGCGAGAAATTCGCCGTAGTTGGTGGCATCGTCCCGACCCTTGTTTTCACGAAGACGGAGATGGCCCACATCGGGACTACCGACATCGACTTGAGCCTCGACGCGGAATCCCTAGGCGATGGCGAATACGCTGATTTGGTCCAAGCTCTGATGAGCAGCGGTTATGAGCAACGCGGTGCCCGGCGGTTTCAACTCGTGCGCGAGGTCTCTACTGAGGATGAAGGGGATCCAATCGCCATCATCGTGGACTTTCTCATGCCACGCGACGCCAAAGTGGTACGCAACAGGCCCGCGTTGATCGATGAATTTGCGGTCCAACGGGCGGATGGCGCGGCTCTCGCCCTGCGGTTTCCCCAGTGGATTCCGCTCGAAGGGAAGATGCCGGATGGCTCTCGCAACCGCGTCGAAATCGCCGTCGCATCCATTCCTGCATTGCTGGCAATGAAGGGCTTCGCGATCAACAACCGCATGAAGCGAAAGGACGCCTACGATATTTACTATTGCGTCCGCAATTACTCAGGCGGCGTTGAGCAGTTGGCGCAGGAGTGCCGCGCTGTGCTAGCTACTGATGAGGGCAAGAGGGGCTACGGCCATATAGCGGAGAAATTTCACGACGTTGATGGATTTGGCCCTCAGAGCGTTCGCCACTTTGTTGAAGGAACGGACATTCTGGACGGCCGCACACCCGATCAGTGGCAGCAAGACGCCTTTGGTCAAGTCAATGCTTGGTTGGGCGCACTCGGGTTGCGGAAATGAGGCATCGAACAAAGCGGAAGGTTCTAAGCGCACTCACTGAATCGCCGCCGCCCGTTAGACAGGAGAAAACGCCAAATGGACCCCATAGCAGAGTTAGCCGAATTCGACCGCGAGACCGTCGCCCAAGCCAAAGCCGTTGAACAGCGCATCCAAGCCGAGGGCTTGGCGGCCGGGCACACCATCCGCGACGTGCGCGTCTTCCGGGTGCTGATGCCTTGGGTTGGGACCAAGCGCTGGGACGGCTCGGCCGAGCGTTTTACTTTCGCCGAGTTCGAGACCGATAAAGGCTTCGTCGGTATTGCCGAGGGCGTCACCGCGGACGCCGCAACATTAAAGGGCAAAGTCCTCGGCAAAAATCCTTTTGACCCCCAAATCCGCGCCGATATGGGGCTGGCCTACTGGGATCTAATCGGCAAAATCGCCAACCGACCGTTGGGCCACTATTTGCACGAACTCTTCGCGCTGGAGACCCCCTTGGCCGAGCGCGTCCCCATGTCGGCCTATACTTGGTATCGCTTCCCCGACCTCAACGGCGAAAACGCCGTCACCTTTGAGAGTTATCCTGCCTATGTGCAGGAGATTATCCACGCCCACGGCTTCCACAACATCAAGCTCTCAATGTGCGATTTTGAGCCGCATCGCTACGTGGAATTGGTCCGCAACGTCCGGGCGGCCGTGGGACCGGACGTAGATATTCGCGTCGATCCACACGCCTCTTGGGGCGAGGCGCAGGCGCTGCGCTTTATGAGCGAGGTCGAGGACTGTCATCTGGAGTGGATTGAGGAGCCGGTGGGCGGGCGATTCGCTCACATCTTCTGCGCCGGCCATCGCCTGCGGCTGTTGAGCACCATACCGATCTCGTCGCACGCTTGGCTACCGCCGCTGGTATCGCAGCCCAGCACCAAGGGCCGCTACGGCGATGGTGCTCTAGACGCGGCCCTCGATCTGGACGCGCTGCGCCGCTGGCAGCCAGCCGACATTTCCGCGCCCGACGCTTACGCCGGGCCGCTGGCACTCAAGCGCTACTACGACGCGGCGCGCTTTATGGGCATGGGCATCGGCATGCACAGCGCTTATGAGCTGGGACCGGCCACGGCGATCCGCCTGCACATCGCGGCTTTCGCCTTTCCCTACGAGATGCCCTATCACATCGTCTGGGGACGGGACCGCGCCTTTCCGCCCTTCTCGGCGTACGCGCTCGACTCGCATTACAACCAGTGGGCCGACGACGTGATCTGCGGCGGCAAGTTGACCTATGATCAGGGGTTCCTCACCGTGCCCAAGCAACCGGGGCTGGGCGTCGAACTCGATCCCGAGCGCCTGCGCCACTACGCCTTTAGCGAAGAAAAGGCCGCAGCCCATACCCGCCACGTCGAACAAATCCGCGCAACCCATCTCGACGCGCTCGGCTGGCGAGTGGAGCGCAACGGCTGGCGACGCTATCGGACGGGCTAGGCTATTACCAAACCAAAAAGGTGCTGACGATTTTGGATTAGTGCCCAATAATCTGCTGCGGCCTACCGCCCTTCCTCATCCATGAACTTCTTTATGTCCCTGCCGTAGCGCACGAAATTCTCCCGCTTTGCGCTATGCCCCTCAGAGTCAACTTTTAGACCAGCGTATTCCTCAGAATAGAAGGGCTTGCCATCAGCCTGCCCCCCCCAACCCGGAAAGCACGATCGCAGCCAATAGACCTTCCTGTTGTCTTCCTTTAGGCGCACGATATATGCGATGGAATAATCGATACCCTCTATTTTCTCAACCGTAGTCTTCTTGGCATTTTCATCAAAAACATGCCTTTCTGCTTGCCCGTGTGCATCATCGCCTTGGGTAATGACCACGTCAGGCTTGAGAATACCCACTTCCTCGCTGAGATAGCCTCCACAATTCTTGTACAGTTGGGCAGGCTCTTGCCTTGATCCGCCCACGTTGGAGAAACACTTCGCCGTTCGCACATGAACGAAGAGTTTCTCTATTATCTTTAAACTATCGGAATCCTCTACTGGGTCCAAGCAGCGGTAAAAGGGATCGAGAAGGCTCCTAATGGTCGTTGTCGTCCCTCGCCAGTGCGAGTACGGGCGCAGCGAGAAAGGCTTGCTCTCCACTTGCTCTGGCTGCTTTAGCACTGGCTGCGGAGTGGACAGAGAGACCACCACGATACGCGGGATGCGGTGGCCTTTGTACTTCTTTTTTATGTAGTATTGGCTGACTTTAACTCCCTGCGTCCGAGGGGAAAAGAGAAATCCATCTGAAGGTTTATAGGCTTTCTCACAGACCTCCCGACAGCAATCCTTCTTAGGACAACAGAAAGAGTCAAACATCTTTTCGTAATCGTAGTTGCCCTCCCTGTCTATCACTCCTTTCACAGAAGCAATACCAACTTCCTCGTAATACTTTTTGAGTTTGTTCTCCATCTCATTCATGATTGGCTCCTTTTGACGTTTAATGGTTAAGAGCTTGTACTACTCGAAATCCCCCAAGGCATCACAAGTATTCTCTCGTCATTTGTATGTTGCGTATTCCTTTCAGCTAGGCCACTCTGAAAGGGCCGCGTGCGGGGCGCGTCGTCCGTCATTGGGTGCGCCGGCACGTCCGTGTCGGCGGCACCGTGCGGGAGTAAGACACCCCTCACGCTGAGTTGTCGCTCCGAACCGATACAAGGGCACAAGGCCCGTATTACAAGTGGGGAGGACAGCACCAGTATCCATTATAACCAGGAGGCGATTCGCATGAAAGTTATGGCCGGTATAGACGTAGGAAAGAGGAGCTTGGACGTGTCGGTAGCGGCTGGTCCGGCGCGTCGATTTGACAACACGCCTGCGGGGCGTACGGCCTTGGTGGAGTGGTTGGAACGTCAGGGGGCGACCGAGGTAGTGTGTGAACCGACAGGGGGCTATGAGCGGCCTCTGGTGCGTCGGGTGCAGGCCACGGGATGGCCGATCCACCTAGTGCATCCCAATCGCGTGCGCCACTTTGCCCAGGCGGCGGGCAGCCCCGCCAAGACCGACGCGCTGGACGCACAGAGGCTGGCGCGGTATGGGATGGCCTTCGAGTTGCAGCGTCCGCTGGCCAAGGAAGCCGACCGGGAGGTGGTACAGGACCTGCTGCGGCGGCGCAAGCAGTTAGTCAACCAGCGGGTGCAAGAGCGCCACCGGCTAGACCAAGGGCAGACCGAAGGGGCGCGCATCTCTATCGAGCGGCACCTTCAATGGCTCGACGAAGAGATTAGCCAGTTGGACGAAGCCTACCAGCAGGCATTGGAAACACAGCGTCTCGCTGGCCGAAGCCGCCGCCCTCTACCGCAGTGTGCCGGGCGTGGGTGCGTTGACCGCGGCGACGCTAGTGGGGTATCTGCCGGAGTTAGGGCACTACAGCGGCAAGGAGGTGACCTCGTTGGTCGGGCTGGCTCCGTGGGCTAACGACAGCGGCCGACAGCAGGGGTATCGCTCGATCCGGGGCGGACGAGGCACCGTGCGGAAGGTGTTGTATTTGGCGGCCTTGGCCGCCATCCGCTGCAACGACGACCTCAAGCGGTTCTATCAACGACTGTGTACCCGGGGCAAGACCGGCAAGGTGGCCTTGGTCGCGGTGATGCGGAAGCTGCTGCTGGTGCTCAACGCCATTGCCCAGCGAGGCTCCCCGTGGGTCCAACACCCCACCCCAGCAGGCCACAAAAAGGCTTGACCCGCAACACAGATACTCCCGCGAAAGCGGGAATCCAGTCAATGTTTGTAAGAGCGGCCGCCTTTGGAAGACATCACTTATTGAATCCTCATATCCGCTTGATCTTCATTATCCTTTGAGAATATGAGCAGGAGTACCTTTGTCGGGCATATTCTTATGCAGATAATAGGTACCGTGAGTCTTCAAATAGTCCTGAAATGTCCCATCCTTAGCCTTGAGCTTTCTCCAGTTCTTTGTTAGGTCGAATTTGGCACGTTTAATACCATACCGAGCAAGGACGACCTCACCTGATCCTTTACCGGGAAAGTACAGTACAAAAATCACTTCATTTATTTTAGTAAATTCCTTGCGAAGATCCCTCGGAAATAAATAGAAGCTCCTTTTCTCATTGAATAAATTTAGAATGAGACTATGCGACGCCTTCATCGTACGGACCGGGTGTGTAAGTGTTATTTTTTCATCTCCAAATATGTCGATGTTGTAGGAATCACTACCTGCTCGGAGAGACACCGTCAGCCGACCATCAGTGAAGTCAATGTTCTTTATAAGCTTAACCCCGTCTAGTATCTTTTTCCCGTCTATAATCCTAACAGGTTCAAGTCCTGCTCGAAATATCTCTCCCTTTTCACTCGGACGAAATTTCCACAGAACAGCGAGTTCTACTAGTCGCTCAAAACTACCGCGCTTCGTAAATAAAGCACCTGAGTCTTCAAATTCAGATTCAGCTTCCCGAAATATGACAACCTGACTAAGTCGTGCAGCCTGTTGAAATTGGATCTTGGCCTGTTCTTCCTCTGGATGAACCAAAGAATCCATAAAAACAGAATCGAAGTAGTAAACCTTATACCGACGGTAAAGGTTCACTCCTGCAGAGTCCGATAGTGATTTTGCCAGCTCATAGTCTCGTGCGTTAAGAGCAGCCTCAGCCTCACTTACTAGTCTTCTACCCTCTTCAAGGGCAGCCTTGAGATCATCTAGGTAAGTTGGGTCCTTCGTTCGGCGGTATATCTCCTCGGCTTTTAGGGCCTCCCATCTATTGTTGGGCTCATCATCTTCCTTGTCATCAGGGAGGCTATCAACCAGTGCTTCTTTTTGTTTCTCGCCTTCCCGCGCCGTCTGTTGTTCTGGCGTCTCTGGCTCCGGAGAAAGGGCTACCGCAAGTCCGTAGGACACGTAGGACGGGATCAAATAGAGAGCCGCACGTTTTCTTGTTGGTATCTTGAGAAGAGGTATTGGTCGGATGAGTCCAACTAAGCATATGAGGAAACTAATCGCTGCTATAATACGAATTGTGTCGGCTAGTTGTTCCACAAGACACCTTCCCTTCTGTGTGGTTTAGTATCAACCCCGGCCCTCTGGGGGCCGGGCAGTTGCTCACGATCACGCAGATTAGTGCGGGAAGGTTCCTGCCTATTCGCCAGAATCAGGGAGCTACCCCGATTCTTTATTCAAGCTATTTTATTCAGCAGGCCACCCGACAGGCGGGATTCTGCGTTATCGTGAGCGAGGATAAAAATAAATGATTTTTAGCTGAGGGCAAGGAATTTGTTGGGTCTGGAAATTTACATAATATGTCGATATTGGCGGCTCAGAAGAGTCTTTGATGCCTAAATCGAAAGGCCCCTAACCATTTGTTTCAAAAAATTTATTCCTGCGACGCGAGCTGTCGCACCCCTTAGATAAATTATCCTTCCTGCTTCTGGGACCGGGCAGTTGCTCACGATCACGCAGATTAGCGGGAAGGTCCTACCTATTCGCCAAAATAGAACTTCAATAAACCACGGAGACCACGCGCCGGACGCGCTGCTGATGAGCGTCGCTGTCGAGGTGGAGTTCGAGTAGGTAGAGGCCGGGCGGCACCCGGTGCCCGGCTTGGTCGCGGCCATCCCAAGTGAAATGCCGAGTACCCGCCGTGACCGCTTGCGTCCGCTCAACGAGCACACGACCAGCCAAGTCGTAGAGCCGCAGATGCCAAGGGCGCGGCGCGAGGAGGTTGATCACGTCGGCGCGGACGGTCAGCGCGTCGTTTATGCCGTCGCCGTTGGGCGTCAGCACCTTTGCGTCGAAGGCGACGTTGAGCAGGAGGTCGCGGGCGACCGGAAGGCCGACGACATTGGTGCTGCTGGCGACTTGGTCCGTAGCATCCCCGGGATCGACGCGCTGGCGGCTGGCGTCCTCCGCACGAGCGTCTTGGATAAAAAGGACGAAGGGCGTGGACTGCTGAAAAACCTGCGCGGCAAAGCGCAACTCCACGAGATCGTCGTCGCGCAACGGCTGGGGGAAGGTCACCGCAAAACCCGCTTCGACCGGTTGGTCTGCGACCGCTAAGGGCGCGTCGTTGACCAAGGCGCGAATAAAGCGCGTCGGCGTCGGCGTCTCCACGACGAGGCGGTCAAACCCAGAGGCCCTCGTCTGACGCGGGCGCAAGAAGAAGCGGAACTCGGTTTCTTCGCCCGGCAACACCTCGGTCGGAAAAATTTCGCTGACCGCATGCTGCGATAACGGGTCGCTGAAGGCAATGCTCAGCGCGTTGAGTTGCAGCGCCACCGCTGGACCGGCGGTGACCATCCGCATCTGGAACTGAGCGTAGCGGCGCGGCGAGGGCGATTGGAACTCTTGGCCCGAAAAGGCGTAGAGCTTGCTCCACGCGCTCCAGTCGTCGCCGATGACCTCGGCCGTGTCAATCGGCCCTTTGAAGCTCGGAATCAGCTTGTCGTAGCGCTGCTTGCTGACTTGCTTGCCGTTCTTGTCGTAGTAGGTAAGGAGGTTTTCGACTTGGTTGCCAGAGCGGCTGCGTAGCTCCAGTCGAGTGCCCGGCGGGATGTCGGCCTCCCACGATAGGGCGTTGAGGCTTTTGGTGCGAGCGAAGTCCATGATGTGCGAGCGAAATTCCAAGTGGTGCGGAAAGCCCTCGCCAAACACCTGAAGCTCCTCGGCAAAGCCCCGAAAGGCCCAGCGATTGCTCGCGTCCCAGCTCTTCCACAACACTCGGATAAACCGGGTCGGCACCAGCCCAAACTCGTGGGTGGCGGCCCCGGTCACTTCTTTGACGTGTTGGCTGGCCGTGCCAGAATAGTACTTCTGCCAGATCAAGGTCCCATCGGGCGCGACCGAGCCATCGGAGCCGAGCACCTCGTAGAAATTGAACCCAAAGGAGCGTCGGGTGATGAAGAAGCCGATGACCCGGCCGCTGCCAGCGGTGATGCCGCCGCCGGGCCGGGCGACCACGCCGCCGACGATTTTGAGTTTGTCGATAAAGTAGGTGGCCCCCAAGTCGAGGACGATGTGCGAAAAGACGTCGCGCTCGGCTTGGATGGTGCGCCGCACAAACCAGCGCGTGGAGAGATCGCCGTCGATGAGCACTTGGGCGTTGCCCAGCGGAATGAGGTCTTGGGTGACGAACGCGTCGAGGACCACTTCGAGGTTGCCGCCGCGCTCTAGCATCTCCAAGGCCAGATTGTCGCCCAGTGCTTCGACCTCGACCTCGAGGAGACGGGTGCCGGGTTCGAGGGCGAGCAGGTCCAAGCGCACGTACTGGATCGGCGTGTGGAAGGGCTGGTCGAGTTCGTAGGTGATCTCGTGGCGGGTGTTCTCCTTGAATCGCTCGCGCAGGCGGTAGATGACGGTCCCGGCGATGGGGTTATCTACCTCGTCAACGGCGTGTTCGCCCGTGGAAAGCAGCAGGTCAAAAAGCGGCGGCGGCGGGCCTTGAGGGTCGAAGATCAGCTTGACGCGGCGAGCGGAGACGCCCCGACCCAAATCGACCTCAATCGTCCAGCTTGCGGGCGGATCGTCCTGATGGGGACGCCAGCCGGTGGCGCGATCGCCGTCCATGACCAGCGGCGCGTCCCGCAGGTTGGAACCCGCGCGGCGGATGCCGCCGCCAAAGGCCGCCGCATTGAGCGCGGCATTGATGTTGCGGCGGACCGCAACGGGCTTGAGGCCGCCCTGTGGGGTCAGCGCGACCGTGCTGGGCAGCGGCCAAGCCTGCCAGTCGCGGCGGGAAGCAAAGCGAATCTCGTCGGCACTCGCCAGAGGAAGCCAGCCGACCAAGGCGCAGGCGACCGCCCAATAGCGCGGTACGCACCATAAAGGAAAGCGGGGATCGCTGGAATCCATGGTTTGCCCCATTCCTGCTTCACTTTTGCAACACTCGGCCCGCGCCGTTGCGGTCCCAAATCCCCACCGCGCCGTTGCGCTTGCCATCGGCCCCTAAGAAGACGAGGTGGGTGCCATTCGCGGCGTTCACGTGTAAGCCGCCGTTGCCGCGGGCACCTGCCCCCGCGTAGATCAGGTTGTCGCCGGTGTGGCTGTTGATCAATAGGCCGCCGTTTTGCAACGAATCGGCCCCGGCGAGGAAGATGTTGACGCCCTCGGCGTTATTGGCCATCAGCAAGCCGCTGCCCGCGTCTTCCCCCGCGACGATGAGCAAGTCGCCGGCCGCGCTCCGCAAGTCCAAGTGCCCGCTGCCGGTCTCGCCCGCGCCCAAGTACGCCAACGGCTCGCCGGCCGCGCTGTACACCTGCACCGCGCCCCCCTCGCTGCTTACAATCGAGACCAGCGGCGCACCCGTAGCCGTGTTGACCACGAGCAAGCCGTGTCCAGCCGCGTCGGTACTGAGGCTAACTCCGCCCTGTCCTTGGCCGGTCCCCACCCACAACGCGCCGTTTTGGCGTTCATCGGCCGTAGCCACGAGCACGGGTTGGCCTTCGTTGTTGAGGATTTCAAGGGCGCGGGCGCGGATCACGTCGGCCCCGGACGCCGTGATCATCAGGGCGGTACTCAGCGACGCGCTCAGCAAGACCGCAATGTCGGTTAGGGCCAGCGCGGCCAGCAGGGCCAAGAGGCGACGGCCAATGTAGCGTTCCAAAGAAGCGTACGGTTGAAAGGGAGGCATAAGGGTCCTCTCGGTAAGAGCGGTTGGGCTATCGTATGAGCATAATTTTGCGCGTCAGCAACTGGTCATCGGCCTGTAGTGCCAACAGGTACATGCCGCTGGTGACGAGCACTTTCGCATCCGTTTGGCCGTCCCAGCGAATGGTGTGAGAACCGGCCTCGGGTGCGCCTTGCTCCACGAGCGTCCGCACGGATTGTCCGAGCACGTTATAGACTCGCAGGGCAACCCGCATGGTGCCGACGGGAATGGTATAAGAGACACTGGTACTGGAATTAAACGGATTGGGACGATTGGCAGCGAGCGTCAGGCCGACCGCGACGGATTGTTCATCAGTATAAGTATCTAAAACCGCTGTCTCATGGGATAGCACTACGGGCGGTCCTGCCGTGTTTAGCTGCTCAATGCGGTGCGCGGCGGCGGGCGGGATTTCGGAATCTCCATAGCGAAGGGGCCAAGAGCGTCCAAATCCCCACATCTCTACTCCATAGCGGAGTATCTCGCCACCTTCCAGACCGACGATAGCTATCAGTTCCGAAATATCGTCCCCCCCATTCTCACCTCCGCGGCACTCAAAGCCCAGACGACCCAAATTGTAGAGACTGACCGGCCCCAAATCTGGATTGAAGTTGAAAACGGGATCAATTTTTGTGTGGTCGGGAAAAACGAAAGTGGTAAGTCGCGTCAGATAGGGACGAGCCATGAACACCTGTTGCACCTTGGTCTTAGGCTCGTGGACATAAGTCACCCAGTCATCGACAAACCCCGAAAAATCGAACCATTCGTTTTCGTAGAAGTCTTCGTACAGATTGGGAAAGCTGTAAAATTGGGATTCGGCATACGAGTGGAACACTGCGGTTTGGAGCGCTTCGGCATTCTCGTCATCTGAATACAAGCTCCAAAAGTCATAGCCTAGGGGGGTCATTGGGTCTATATCTTCTCGCTTGATCTCTTCAAGTACCGCATCCGGTATGGGTACATGTTGCCTAAGCAACTGTAGAAGCTTCAGATCCAATTGTCCTCGATGACCGAACCAGTCCTGGGGGAGCATACCTTTAAGTGAAAGGTCGCCCATAAAAGCACCGAGGTTTTCGGGATTGCGTAGCGATTCAAGGTCAATGCTCGATTCCACTTGATCGGTACGGGCTGCTCTTTCCGCTGCGTATTCTGTGCTGAACGCATGGTGCCCGGCCTCTGCGATCGCCTCGGAAAGAACTTCATCGTAGTTGGAGATCCCCCACTGACCTCCAAATAGTCCATAGACATCTAGCCAACTCAGTCGCGCTTGGTTCAAGTGGACATGCAGGTAGTTTTCCGGTATCGCCCGGTGTTCAGCAGCACCCCAGACGGTCAGTTTGCCACTAATGCTCCCTGCACTCGCCGCCAATTGCAAGGGTGCGGAGATCGCATCTCCCGCATAGGTGAAGGCAACTGGTTGAAGTTGGTTTACCCATCCTAGGTATTCTAGGTCGGCAGGTAGTGTCACTTCCACAGCCAAGATGGCATGGTCCTCTTCGAGATACGATTGCAAGAGCGCCGCATTTAGCCGACCCGATTCGTAACCGCGATCCGCAACCCAAGTTACAATCTCACTCGGAGACTGGACCTTGATAATGGTAGCAGAACGCGTCTCTCTTTCTCGCACGTCTGCCAAAACTACGGTAGGGCAGCCGATACAATCAGAGATGTGAACATGGGGAAAAAACGTCCCCTCAACCAGATTGAAACACGCTTCACTGAGCTCGTTTTCAAGAGGGAGTTCGGGCAGGTCCGGGACGAATCCATACCATTCTTTTATTTGCTCCTTACCCCACGTCTCCACGTATTCGTCGCCCAACAACCTGTAGCGCGGTATCGTCTCTTCATCCAATCGCGTAAATATGTCGTTATGACTAAGCTCGATCCGCGATGTCGAAGGCACAGGTACGAGCCAGACGAAGTCCTCGGCTGCTCCTTCAAAATGCGTTTTCAGGTGGACGGTTGTGCTGTCTTCACCTACCAGAAACAACGCTTTGACCTCGGTCATTTCGACCGGAGTGCCGTCGCGACTGAGCAGAATACCCCAAGCATGGGCTGGAGCGGCTGACCAGAGCACAGCGGCCAAAAGCATGAACGAGAAAGACATTGTATAGACTGACATGGCGCTTTGCCTCCATGAAGGATGCAAGGTTGTAGCGACACCGGACGCTACACGGCCGGCGTTGCCCGTTCAGAAGCGGTCTGAGAACCCACATTGGGGCGTGTTGAACAAGCCGTATTTCTGGATTCCCGCCCCGTGTCGGGGCACGGGGTGACGTCCGTTCGCGGGAATGACCCCTAGAGTCGTCGTGCAAGACTAGGCCAAAAGCAACGGGAGTTTTTAGACCGCTTCTTCAGAAGTCGATTCGCCAGATCCCTGTGGCTTGTTTGGCCATCCAACCTTGGCGTGAGTGGAGCTTCTCCACGGTCCAAGTATCAAAGTCTTCGGCCAGCTTGCGCGTTATTGCGAAGTCGCTCTCTTGGTAGGCCGAGTGCTTTTCGGCATATCCTGAATTGCCCAAGTCGCGATTGGCTGCGGTCGCCAAGAGCGTCATGTTCCCTAGACGATACGTAGCAGCCTCCCGCTGTTGATCGTCGAACTGGTCCCAGCCGTCATTCGGATTTTCCGGCAACACGTGCTCAACGCCGTATTTCGCGCTCTCAAAGTCAAAGCGCTGTCCCGACAACTGCGCTTCGAGCCTGAACAGTATAAAGCGCACGACTCTATTGTTGCGGGAGCTGGTCGTTCGCAGTGCCTTTTCTACAAACGCCGCCCTGAATTCCTCGTCCTCGGGATAGACGGGCCGCAGCCTTGCAATCGCTGCTTGCACACTGCCGATTTCGCCGGCCGATAGCCCGCAGGCAATCCGGTTATACACCATCTCCTGATCGTTGCTTTGGCGGCCACCAATCACGTTGTATCGAAACGATACGACCGCAATAGCGCGCAAGAACCGTCCAAAGCCAGTGCGGTCGCTTTCCTCAAATCGCTCGAATGCCGCCAGCAATAAAGCCAACGGCTGACGCACGTTGAACATCTGCAACTGGGCCAAACTTTCGCGCTCCGCTGCTTTCCATAAGTCGTCCTCTGGCCGTCGCAACGCCGAATACACCCGCGCAGACTGGTCCATATCGCGGATCAACTGAAACACTCTAGACCTATCGCTTACTTCGCGGCGCAGGGTCTTGAACAAATCGGTCTTACGCACCAGCCTGTTGCGGCTGTTCCAGAAGACCCGCAAAAACTCGGGAAAGCGCTCACTGCCCAGCAGCCCGACGACACTCTCCCAGCGATCTTCCAAAGCGTTGATCTCTGATTCGTGTGGATTATCACGCGAGACGACCGAGAACAAGTGATTCTTCAGCAGATCGGTGGCGGACAAACGCACGCCGCGCGCGTTCAGGGTCTCAAACACCTTGAAGGCATTCAATTCGTCGGTCACGGTGATGATCGTAAAAAACAGCTTATCTACCACACCATCGACAAAGCGCGCCACCGCCTCACCATCGTCACCGGATCGCTCCTCAATGCGATCCTTGAACCAGAGAAACGCCCGCCGCAGGAGATGTTCCGATGCGTTCAATCCTCCCTGCGGCAGGCTTTCCAAGGAGACTAGGTAATGCTGATAAAAGCGATCGTTATGCCGATTCAGCACCAGCTTGGAGCGCGACACGAGGCTCACCGGGTCCAAATAGCCGATGTAATTGCTGCGCAACTGCTCGGCGCGCCGGCGTTGTGGATCCGCCGGGTCGCCCGACGCGGCCAAGTCCGTCAGACGCGCTACCGCGGCCAGCATCAACAGGCTCAGCGTGGTCATGCGCTGCTGGCCATCGATGATGTCGAACGCCCTGTTGTCCGCCGATTGCAGTACCAGATAGCCCATGTAATGAGCGGGGTCTGGGGCCTCGTCGAACAGCGCGACCAAGTCCTGCCACAGGTCATCCCACTCGTCGATCCCCCAAGAATAATCGCGTTGGAACTGCGGCACGCGATAACTCAGCCCATTGCCCATGAGTTGACGAAACGTGCTGTTGGTGGCATTGAAATTCATCGGCGTCCTCTTTTGGGCCGATAGGGAGCTTGCTATTTTTCAGCCCAAACTTACGCAAGGAGGAGGCCAATGGCCAAAATCAAGGAAGTCCGCTGCATCCGCACCCGCCAGAACGGCACGTGGGTCATCGTCAAAATCATCACTGACCAACCCGGCCTCTACGGCATCGGCTCGGCCAGCGAGCACAACCACGCCGCCACGGTCGTCACAGCCCTCGAAGAGAGCTTGGGGCCGCTGCTGATTGGCCGCGAGGCCAGCCGCATCGAAGATATATGGCAGTGCCTCTACACCAGCGGCTACTGGCGCAGCGGCTCCATTCTCAACGCCGCGCTGGGCGGGATCGACATGGCCCTGTGGGACATCAAGGGCAAGGAAGCCGGGATGCCGGTGTACGATCTGCTCGGCGGAGCCTGCCGCGCGGCCGTGCCCTGCTACGCCCACGCAGGCGGCAGCGACCACGCGGCCCTCGCCGCTGACGTCCAGCGCTACATTGACGAAGGCTGGCCGGTAATCCGCTGCCAACTCGGGGGCTACGGCGGCGGCGGGTTCGTGGAAAACGCTCCCAAGCCGCGCAACCCGTGGTCGGCGGCCCCGGCCTTTGACGACGAAGCCTATCTCGAAGCCATCCCGGCCATGTTCGCCTATCTCCGCAAGCACCTCGGATTTGGCCCCAAGCTGACCCACGATGTCCACGAGCACCTCAAGCCCCAAGTCGCGGTCGCCTTGGCCAAGCGGCTAGAGCCTTACCGGCTCTTCTTTCTCGAAGACGCGCTCGCGCCCGAGCAGATCGGCTGGTTCCGGCTCATGCGCCAGCAATGCACCACGCCGCAGGCCATGGGCGAGCTATTCGTCAATGTCCACGAGTATCTGCCGCTGATTAGCGAACGCCTCATCGACTACGTCCGCGTGCGGGTGGCCAAAGGCGGCGGCATCACCCCGTGCCGCAAAATCGCCGCGCTCTGCGAGTTCTACGGCGTCCAGACAGCTTGGCAGGAGGGCGGAGACAACGATCCGGTCAACCAAGCGGCCGCCATGCACCTAGACATGGCGAGCTACAGCTTTGGCATCCAAGAGGAGAACGGCTTTGGGCCAGAAGAGCTGGAGGCGTTTCCCGGACACGCGACCATGGAAGGGGGCTACATGTATCCCAACGGCCAGCCCGGCCTAGGGATCGACATCGACGAGGACAAGGCCAAGAAGCTGTTGGTCGGCGATCAGGTGCGCGCCTTTTACGCGGCCGAAGACCGCCGCGCCGACGGCAGCGTGGTGCGCCCCTAGCACTTCCCGCGCAAGTGCCTCGACACGGAGCGGGCTAGCGACCCGCTTTCCTAAGAAGCTGTCTGAAAACTCTGGTAGTCGTCCTTTGTGTCTAAACGATACCGGCTGGATTCCCGCTTTCGCGGGAATGACGGATCCTGTCTCTACGGCTTGTTCAATATGCCCCAAGATGGGTTTTCAGACCGCCTCTAAGGATCGAGGGCATCTTGCCCTCGTCGAGGGCGGGACGCCCTCGATCCCGGACGCAAAGAGACGACCACCAGATCTCAGCGGGCGGTCAGCATCGTCACCCGATGGGGTTCGGTTCCCGGCGGCTGTTTTCGCGCCCCGTGAGCATCGCGGAGCGTGAACGGGTGGTGCATGAGGAGGTCCTGCTTGCCGTCTTCGTTGAGATCCACCAGCCATGCGTACTCCCGGTCATTGGGCAGGTCAGTCGCCACCCTCTGAGGCCGCGGGGCGAACAGGTCCGGTCCCGGGACGCCGACAAAGACATGCAATTCCTTATGGCCTCCCTCAATGAGCAGGTCCGAGCGACCATCGCCGGTCACATCGCCGATGAGCAGAGTCCGGTTGAACGCACGTCGGTACTGTTTTTGCGTCCGATGGCTTTCGTGCTTCCCCCCTCGAAGGACGACGTCGAGCGGCACCCACCCCGGCTCCCTATGGCTGGGCGCACCGTCTAACTGGATTCTGCGGGTAGCGTTAGGTCGGTCGCTGTAAAGGCCCCCTCGCGCTTGGTAGAACTCAATATCCAGCCATACATCATCGCCCATGAACCCCTTGAATCGCTTCCAGAGGCTGCTTTCGAGGTACTCGACCGCAATGGTTGTGAACATCAAGTCAACGTAGCCGTCGCGGTCCAAGTCGTGCCGGTCCATCCCAAGTTGGATTCTGCCATCCGACGCAAACGCGACATCGCTGCCCCGGGCAAACGCAGTGCCGCCGTCGGGGGTTGGCACACCGAAATGCACATTGAAGGCGGAACGTTTGCTGGAAATGCGCCGGCCCTCAAGCGAGAAGGTCGCCAAGTCGGCCACGCCATCGCCGTTCAGGTCCGCCAACGAGTGCAGCACCTTCCCAGTCATGTCTCCGGTGGCGAGCGAGCCGAGGTCGTCGGAGTCGAAGGCGACATCAGTCGCAAAGGGCTTGGCCGCTGCGGCAAACAACCCGCGCTCGTCTTGGAGATGCACCTCAAAGTGGTCCGCGTTCCAGCACACCAAGTCGCCACGACCGTCGCGGTTGAAGTCCACCTCGTGGATGCGGCTTTGAGACCAAGGGTCGTAGCGATAGCCGTCGACCCCGTAGATCCGACCCAATTCGGGGGCGGGACCGATCTTCACGGGATCGGCAAACCCCCCGTCGTCCATCTGAACGAACACCGAGAAGCCATCGACGTCTGGCACGACCAAGTCGTCGCGTCCATCGCCGTTCACATCCCGCGTGACATCTACATGGGGGATTTCGCCGCGCCGAGGCGGAGTAAAGTGGGCAGTAACCGCGACCAAGGCGCGTTCCATCGCCGCGTCGGGGTCGAACCAGTTCAGGCGACCGCGCTCGTACGCAATCAAGCGGTCGCGTCCACCGATATTAGCCACATCCACGAACAACACGCCGGGCCGCAACGTTGCGTCGAGAACCGGCCCCCAAGCACCGTTATCGAACCCGTATATTTGCACGCGGCGGTCGCCATTGGCGTCGATGTTCACTACCACCAGTTCCGCCCTAGCACCACCGAGGAGAAATCCCGTCAAAACAGTCAGGCGTTTCCCCGGGCCGATGACGACCTCGTACCGCTCAAAAGCGAACTCTTCGCCGAGCAGCCCCGAGCAGCTAAAAGCGAGTAGAAAAAGCGTCTTAAAAATAGGCATGTAGGCCCGACCCCACGTAAACGCCAGCAAGCCCCTTAGACTGATCACTCGCTTTTTCTCTGCCAAACCCCTGACCGACTGCTACGTTCAAGCCGAGCGGGATCCCGCCCAGTGAAAACACCAACTCGCCGCCAAAAGCAAGTCCAACGCCCAGCGTCGTGGTCTCGACGATCTTGCGGCGGGATCGCTGCCCTTCCTCAAATCGCCAGCCCCCTTCTAAGGTAAAATAAAGTCGGGCGATATTCCGTTTGTTTTGGTGCTCGAATATGGCATAGGAAACGCCAGCCCCTAGCATGTGGTCGCTGTTTTGATCTCTGAGAATAAAGCGTCCAACGGTTTGCAGATATACGGGGGCCAGCCCGGTATAACGAAGGCTAATTCCACCAAAGGCGGAGGTCGCTCCCTGAACTCCAATACCGAAACTCTTGGTCAGGTCTGTTGCTCGCGCCGGAGCCGAGAAACTCAAGGTTGCACCCAACAAGATACCGATTAGGCAAGCAATCGAGCGCGTCATTGCATCCTCTCCGTGTTAAGGCGGGGTGCGCCTAGGGCCGGACCGAGAAGCCGAAGGAATCCACCGCGGCCGAGGCAAACAGGCCGATCCCGTTCTCCACGTGGAAGAGCGGCCGTTGAAAGCTCTGACCGGCCTCGCCGCTGCTCCGTTCCGCATCGAGATTGTCGGTGCGGACCAAGTCGAACCAATTCTGGTCAACGGCAAAGAGCTTGATTTTGTAACGCCCGGCATAGTAGATGCCGTCCCAAGGCAGGTAGAGTTCGCCGTCTTCCAAACTCAACAGGGGCAAGGTCTCTAAGCGCTCAAACTCAAAGTCTTCCAAGTCCTCAAACCAGTCGTCGTCAAACAACAGCGGGCTGGAATCCTCTAGGTTGGCGACGCGCACTTGGTACGACAAGGCGACGCCCTCGTCCTGAAACCGGGCTGCGAGTGCGCCCTTATCGTACTCCAATCGGTTTTCCTCGGCCTCATAAACCCCGTCGCCGATCTCGGCAAACAACTTCAACCGCCGCAGTTCGGTTTCTAAATCGTCGTCCAAGAGCCACAACTCGTCGATGCGGATGCGCGCTGGCGTCTGGGTCTGGGCGCGCACCGCCAACCCCTCTTCAGTGCCAACGCGCAACTCGTAGCGGCGGCTCGGCTCCACCACCGGCGCGTCGTCCGGCGGCAGGTAGTTGCCGGCTCGGACTGGATCCGGGCGGTATGCAAACACCGCGTCGTCGCTGTGAATGGAGACAGTGGCCCCCTCCAGCAGGGTGGCCGCGGCCGAATAGGAACGACCGGGAGCGACCGTGCGCCGCAGGACGACCGGCGGCAGGGGCGCATCGACGATGAGAACGGCATCGACGACCGGGAGGTCGGCCTCGCTGGGACCAAACAGTTCGGCCGGGTCGCGGTCGGCCGCGAGCGGCCCGGGGGCTTGGCAAGACAGGAGCGGGATGAGGGCCAGCAGCAAGAGGCATCTAGGCAGCATCTTAAAACCTGAAGTCAAAGCCGAAGGTCGGCACAATGGGCAGCATTTTGACCACGATCGGTTGCTCGGTAGCGTCTTCGGGGTCGTACTGGACAAACCATTCGTTGCGGCGGTTATACGCATTGAAAATTTGCAGGTAGAACTCAACATCCGCCCCAAACAGCCCAAACGCCCACCGCATCCCAACATCCAAGCGGTGGTAGGGCAGCAGCCGGGCGGTGTTGCGCCGCGCCGCCAGCAGCCGGTCAATGGGGCGGTCGGAGGCGGGGTCGCGCAAGGTGTAACGGGCCGCAGGCGGCGTGTAGGCTTGGCCCGTGCCGTACGAAAAATTGGCGGTCCAAGTCCAGCGGTCCAAGCGATAGGCCGCCGTCAACGACACGTCGTGGCGTCGGTCGTATTTGGGCGGAAAGGTCTGGCCGCCATCTATATCCGGGAACGCCCGCCGCGTCCAGCCGAGGGTGTAGCCCAGCCAGCCCGTGAGACGCCCGCCGCGCTTTTCGGCAAACAGCTCCACGCCGGTAGCATAGCCCGTGCCGCCGGTTTTGAACACGTCCTCAGAGGTCTCCGGTTCGTAGTTTTCCTCCCGCTCCTCGTCGAGGACGACGAGGTGAGCCAAGTCCGTATAGTACGTCTCGAGACTGAGCCGATAGCGGTTGGAAGGCTCCCACTCCAAACCCGCAACCCCCTGATAGGAGCGCCCCGGCTCGACCGTCTCGTCGAGGGGAAGCCACAGATCGCCGCCGCTGAAACCCTCGGACGACACCAGTTGCAAGTACTGCCGATAGCTCCCCCCGGCCAGCTTGACGCGCCAGCCTTCGCCGAGTACGCGACTCAGGGAAAAACGCGGGTTGAGCGACAGGTGCCCGCCTTCTTCATAATAAGTTCCGCGCAGGCCCAGCCGGGCTTCGGTCAGCGGCGTCACCTGCCAGTCGTCTTGGAGATAGGCCGAAATTAGATAGGGCCGTACTAATTGGTCGTTCTCGTACTGATCAAAGCGCACGCCGTAGTCAAAGCGGAAGAACGTAACGCCGACCCCGGCGCGGAGCGTGTGCGCGGCCGCGGCAAAGTAGTCGAGGTCGCCCTGTACGGAGACTTCCCGCACGCGATTGCGCACCGCAATGGGCGTACCGAACAAATTGAGAGTGATGTCGCTTTGGTATCTCGAATACAGGGCCATCACGCGCCCGAAGAGGGCCGGTGAAAACACGTGCGTCCAGCGCCCGGTCAGAGCCTCGTTGCCCCAGTTATTGCCAAAGGACAAGGTGTTGGTGCTATCGCTGCGGGCGCTGCCCGCGCTCGCGCTGATGTCGAGGTGGTCGTTGCCGCCGTACGCGCTGAGCATGAGGTTGTCGTTCGGGCCGAGCTGGGTATTGACCTTGGCGTTGACATCGTAAAACCAGTAGCCGAGGCCATTGAGGTCGTCGGTGCTTCGCCGCACTGCCCGCAGCACGGGATCGATGTACGTGCGCCGCCCCGCGACCATCCACGAGCCTTGGCCGAGCGGCCCCTCGCTCATGAGCCGGCTGGTGATCAGGCTAACGCCGCCGCGGGTGCTAAAGTCGCGGCGGTTGCCATCGCGGTTTTGCACATCGAGGACAGCGCTTAGGCTACCGCCGTATTGGGCCGGATAAGTGCCCTTGTACAACGTGACGTTCTTGATGGCGTCTGGATTGAAGGTGGAGAAGAAGCCAAAGGCGTGCGACGGATTGTAGAGCCGCATCTGGTCGAGCAGGATGGCAGTCTGGTCGGGGCCACCCCCGCGCACATAGAGTCCACTGCTAAAATCCGATGCCGCTTGTACCCCCGGCAGCAGTTGCAAGCTCCGCAGCAGATCCGGCTCGGCCATGGCCGCCATCTGTTGCAAGTCTGCCACTGGCATGGCGACCACACTCGGCCGCTGGTTCACGTCGCTTTCGACCGCGGTCGCCTCGGCCTCCACGACGACCTCCCCCAGCTCTAGGGCTTGTCGATTGAGTTCAATATCCCAGCGCAGCGCTTGGCCAGCGGTCAACGCCAGCGTGTCTTGGTGGGTTGTGTAGCCAATGTAGGACGCGGTGACGACCCACGTCCCGGGCGGGATGGCCGGGATGGCGTAATAGCCCTCGCTGTTGGTCAGCGCCCCCAACTCTCGGTCTGCAACGGCGATGGCGACCGCGGCATTGGGCAAGCGCTCGCCATCGCTGCGGTCGCGGACAAACCCGCTGAGGGTGCTCGTGGTCTGCGCCCATGCCGCGGTGGGCAGGATGACCATTGCAGCCCCTGCTATCCATCGATTCATGAATCACCTGCTCCTAGCGGATCAAGGCCATCCGTCCTGGCGCGGTAAAGTCCTCTCCAGCGGTGAGCCGGTACAAATAGACGCCGCTAGCGGCTGGCCGGCCCTCGTCGTCGCGACCGTTCCAAGGAGTGCGATAGTGCCCGGCCGGTAGCATCTCGCCGCGGTACAGGGCGCGGACGCGGCGTCCGAGCGCGTCGTACACCACCAAATGCACGGGTGCGGTCCTCGCCACGTCGAAAGCAATGGTCGTGCTGGCGTTGAATGGATTGGGCCAGTTGCCGTGCAACCGAAATGCCTCGGGCACACCGGCAGCCTGCTCAGCAATCGCCGTCTGAATGTGATTTGGAGCACCCGGCGAGGGATCGCTCACGGTCTGAAAGTCGCCCGTAATGTCGGGGACGCGGGCAAAGCTGGTTCCCTCATCGGCCTGTCCCTTTTCCCAATCAATACTAGCGACTAGGGTTCCGTCGGCCGTCCAGATGCCCAACTCTTCGTCGCGCCCGAGGGCAAACCCGGGCCATCCGTCTTTGTCTAGCTCAATCTGTAGATACGCACCCGCCTCAATGACCGTGCCGGCCGGAAAGGCCGTGCGCTTGCTGGCGTCCGTCAGATCGTCGGCCATCACAAAGTCCGCGAGATCGATCCGCTCATTTGAGGCATTGTACAGTTCAAACCAATCGAGCGGATCGCCTTGGGCGGCGACCTCGTTGATGATCAGGGCGATTTCGGCCTCGGCTTCGTCGTCTCCATCTTCTGACGCAGCGTCTCCGCCAAAGCCAAACAAGGTGCCGTAGAATCGGCCCGCAACCCTTGCACCCGGTTCGGTGCTGGCCTCGTCAAACTCAACCCCGCCTTGGCCGATCAGGTCAAACTGCTCCGGGGGACTATCCGGGGATGGCAACCACAAGCGGTAGCCGCTGACCGCATCCATGTCAATGGGCAAGTTGGCACCGCTCACCATGCGGTCAATCGGCAATTCCACCGCGAGGATGTCTATGGTAGCGTCCGGCCCGAGGCTAATGATAGAGATAGACGCCCTCTCTTCAGCGTCGCGTCCTTCGCCCTCTGCTCCCACCGCGTCCTCAAATTCTCCTTGGTCAATGGCATCGTCGCCGTTGGCGTCTATGGTCAGAATTTCTTCCCACGGCGGCAGGTCTTCCACGCCGAGTGTGCGGGCCGCATCGTAGTCGGCTCGGTCAAAAACGCCATTGCCGTTGCCGTCGAGCGCACCCAAGGTTTCATCCCAGCTTTCACCTCGCTCGGCCTCGTCTTCTTCAATGCCGGCCGTGGCCCCCGAGCGCCCAAAGCGTTGCTTTTTTCCACCCAACTCGTAATCGACAAATTCGACCGTCCCTTCCCCCAGCGGATTCTCGCTGGCACTCGATCCCCAAGTCGTCTCAAAGCGCAGGTCAAAAGAGCCTATCTCCGCCCAGCAGATGTCGGCCGCAGCCAAGGGCCAAGGCCAAGCGGGCGGCTCCGGCTCGAGATCGGCCAAAATCACCGCCCGCCGTGCGCGGATGAACCGGCGCACCCGGTCTGCGTCGCGGGCGGCAATCTCCCGCCTTTCAGGTAGGATGTGCTGCTGGACGATCGCCGCCATCTCGTCGGCGAGTTGCAATAGTTCTTCTTCGTTCCAGACCGCATCGAGCAGCTCCTTGAGGCGGCTCACATAAGCGGCTTGCATTGCGTCGTCGCGGTACAAACGGTGGGCAATGGCCCCGTGCGCCATGACCGCTGGCGGCGACTCAAAATCGTCAAAGGGGATGTCGCTCGACCCGAAGACGTCATCTGCGCCCCAAGGCATGAACACAAACGGCGCGTCCGGGGCGCGGTAGATGTAGAAGTTGTTGCGGTTGCCGGCGTATCCATCCCAGTGGCCGATGAGCACTTCGATGGCCCAGAAGGTCAGGAAGTGGTCGAGATCAACAGCCGCGGCGAGGGCTTCTAAGCCGGCCGGGGAAGGGTCTTGCAGCGCGGCGACGACCGCGTCGATGTCCGACCAGTCGGCCGCGTCCTCGTTGGTTTTCTTTTGAAAGGTGCCGCGCCATCCGGGGCGAAAATCGCTCAGGGTTCCCTCGTAGAGGTTGCCGCTTGGATCGGAAAAATTGCGCTGCAAAAAGGCCGTTTTCATGCTCTCGACGTGGACGTACAAGCCCAAGTTTTCGCCGTTTACTGCAACGGTGGCAAAGTTGCAGCGCGGCGCGGGCAGGCCAGCGGCCGCGAAGACGCGGTACGCCATGCACGTATTGATCATCGAAGGGTCTTGCTGGACGTTGTTCAGGGTCAGGCGCTTCATCGCGCCGCCGAGGAGTTGGCCGTCGACGAACTTGTCGAAGCGGACCTTGAGCGCGGGTTTTTCCTTACTCAGCGACCCGAGGAACCCTTTCTTGCGGACGCCGACTTGGGTGTGGGTTTCGCCATCTACCGTTACCGTCGCCTCGAACCAAGAGAACACATCGTCCGGCGGGCTATCGAGGCAGTCGGCTCCGCCGAGAATATCCACAAGGGTCCGCGTCTGGGCGCGCAGCCGGTCCCAATCCTCGGGTGCCATCTCAATGGTCACAGCGAGGACGCGGTCGAGGGCAAAATAGGGGTCGCTAGCCCCAACCCCAAACGCTGGGCGGACAGCCCAGAGAAACGCCGCAAGCGCGATCCCTGTGGCTCTGAATAAGTTCCGGTGATTTTTCATCTGTCCTTTTCGCTTGCTTGGAGGGTGGAAAGCGCGGCTGCCCAACGATAGGGCCGCTAGCGATTTTCGGCAACGGCACCGCCGCCGCCTGTTTAACACCGCCGCCCGCCTGTTTTAACACCGCCGCCCCGAACCTTTTGCAGCCGCAGGAGGCTATCTAGCTTGTAAATTGATGATGGCATCATTAATCTACAAGGATGAATTACAGAAATCGCCACTTAGAGGCCAAAATTCTTCGCTATAAAGAAATTTTTCCCGTCCTGCTGGTGACTGGTGCTCGCCAAGTCGGCAAGAGCACCCTACTCGGCCATCTGTTCGGTGCTGGCATGCCCCATATTACCTTTGATCCGGTAATTGACGTTGGCAACGCCCGTCAAGACCCGGAATTCTTCATCGCTCAGCACCCGCCCCCTATCATATTGGACGAGATTCAGTACGCGCCCGAACTGCTGGCGGTTATCAAGCGCCGCGTCGATCGCGACGACGCGCCCGGACAGTATTTTCTGACCGGTTCTCAGAACTTAGCCCTGCTCCGCGATGCGAGCGAAAGTCTAGCTGGCCGGGTCGTCGTCCTCGATCTAGGGCCTTTGACCCTGAGCGAACGTCAAGGGTGCGGATCCCGCGCTAGCCCTCGGTGGTTAGAGTTGCTGCTACAGGCCGGTGGTGCCCTGCCGGACTTGCACGACCAAGCCCGCATCCCATCGGTCGCGCCGCTGAGGACCGCATTCGAGGTGCTGTGGAGAGGAGGCTATCCCCGGACGCTGGACCAATCGCCGGACATCATTGCCGACATCATGCAATCCTACGTGCGGACCTATGTCGAGCGCGATGTGCGCCGCCTAGCCAGCGTGCAGGACCAGCAGCAGTTCACGCGCCTGCTGAGTCTGTGCGCCGCGTTGACCGCGCAGGAGGTCAATCACAGTCAGTTCGGCCGCGAAATCGGCATTACTCCGCAGACAGCCACCCGCTGGCTGCACATCCTCAAGGCGACCTACCAGTGGCTAGAGCTACCGCCCTACCACGGCAGCGCGATCAAACGGATCAGCGGCAAACCCAAAGGCTACCTGACCGACACCGGGCTGGCCGCTTTCCTACAGAGAATTTCTTCGCCCGCGGCCCTGTCTGGCCATCCCCTGCTCGGGGCACTTTTCGAGACGCACGTGGTGCTGGATATCCACCACACCTTCCACTGCTTGGCCATGCCGCCCCAAGTCTATCACTGGCGCACCCTCTCGGGTGCAGAGGTCGATTTGCTGCTGGAGCGCGATGGGATCTTCTGGCCGGTAGAAATCAAGAGCAGTACCCGCATCACTAGCGCCGATGCGCGGGGCATTCGAGCATTCCGGGAGACGTATCCGACCCTGCGCCACGGCCCGGGCCTTATCGTCGCCCCAGTAGAAAAGGTTTTCGAGCTGCGCGACCAAGTACTCGTCATCCCCTATGATCTGCTGTAAACAGTAGCCGGCGATTAAGCCGATGAAGAACGGCGCGGCCCGGGAGTAGCGGTCAGCGGCTAGTCCACTGCCGCACTAGGATTTTTTGCGCGCTTCAAGGGCGCGCTCCAACGGGGGCAAATCCGTCTGCCAGACGATGAGTAAATCCAAATCGCTGTCCCATTGGCTTATGACCCGTAGCATGGGAGCCGAATAGAACGATTCACGCTTTTTGTCGCCGCCAGCGAGGGGGGTAACGGATACGGTGGTCGTGCCGCTGATTTCGCCGGCCTCAATCGTCAGGCCGCGCAAGACCGTCCCCCCATGCCTCGACACGGGGCGGCAAGCCATAAAAGCGTCCGGCCCGAACAACTGAAATGTTCTTGCGCTTGCGCGGGATATAGACGTGACGCGCCGCTCATTTTCACTTATCTTGCAGGTATGGCCTAAACGCTCTCAGGCCATACCCAAACAGCCCCCCGAACCCCTCACTCGAAAGGAGTGAATCATGACGGAACAACCCCTCCCCCTCACTCAAACGCAAGACCGTGACCTCCGCCTTGGCCGGTTAGAAGGCCTTGCCGATCAATTCGTTGAGCAAAGCCGCGAGACCAACGTCCGCTTAGGCCGCATGGAGCAAACCATTGACGCGCAAGGCCGCGAACTGCGGCAAGAGATCGCCGAGCAAAGCCGCGAGACCAACGTCCGCTTAGGCCGCATGGAGCAAACCATTGACGAACAAGGGCGCGACCTGCGGCAAGCAATCGCCGCACAAGGAATCCGCATCGACGAACAAGGCAGCGAACTGCGGCAAGAGATTGCCGTGCAAAGTCGGCGGATTGAGGTGCTGACGCGGTGGTTGGTGGGGATGCAGGTGGCTAGCTTGGTGGCGTTGGGGACGTTGATCTTGGTGCGCTTGCCCTGATCGAGCCGCCCCCCCCTACGTCGCCAGCGACGCGACCACAGCCTTCCTGTCATACTGAGCGTAGCGAAGTATCTCATACCCAACACTCCATACAGAACATCCCTTATAACGGCCTCGAAAGCATGTAAAGATGCTTCGGCTGCGCTGCGCTGCGCTCAGCAGGACACACAGGCGGCCTTTGCGTGAGGGCTTTTTTCGGCATATTTTAGTGTTTTATGAATGAGCAGGGACGAATCAGGAAGATGGTAAATCAACTGAATTATGAGAGGATGTTGGCGGCGGGCCAGCCGACCGCGATGAACGCATCCTGCTTACAACATCAAGACTTAACGATTTGTCGTAACTCATTGAAAGACAAGCACTTACCCCCCCCCCCCCCCCCCCCCCCCCCACGACACCAGCGACGCGGCCACAGGCTTCCTGCTCCCTGTCATACTGAGCGCAGCGAAGTATCTCATACCTCCCCCCCTTTGTGCCCTTTGTGCATTTTGTGGCTCTTTATGCCTTTTCTGCCTATCTTTCGGCCTTTCCCGCACGTTCATAAAAGGAAACGCAACTTATGCTTGCGAAAATACCCTTTTTAAGCATTTTTGAATGACCTAAACAATGTCTCTATCTAATTTGCATTCCACAGGAGGTTGAACGATGACATCCATGAGGCTTTTTGCATCCCGGCCCTACGCCCTTTACCTGCTGGTCTCAGGCTTGCTGCTGGGGTGGGCCGGCTCGGCAACCGCGACCATTACCCTGTCCGTCGATAAACCGCTAATACGCGAAGAAGACGACAGAGTCGAAATCACCGTGACAGCCGAAAGCGACGAAAACGTGACGGCGAATACGGTGGTCTCCCTGCAGCTTGGGGCCAAGACTTTCCCAAATGTCAACAATCCAGCAGAGAATCGCCTCCCCAACGGAGTAGGGAATATCTTCCCCGGCAGAACAATAGATGAACATGGTCGTATTGTGCTTACGTACCGATTGGCCTCAGGGGAACGCGCTGACTATGTAAGCCCGAACGCTCCGTGGTGGGCCTATCGCAATGCGGATCCTACGAGAGGTTCGATAGCTGCCAACAGGAAGCCGGGGGGGGATTGGAAAGACTGGCTCAATAGTCGCGCCCAGGTCAATAGCCAATTCTCCATCACGCTGCCGACGTTAGTGATCCCTAAGGACAAGAAAAAGGCGACCGGAACCATTGTCCTCACGAATCTCGATAACGACAAGCACGGTTTTTATAATACGTATGATGAGTTCACCATTCCTCATCAGCTTGACCTTGACGAGTCCGTTTATTTCTTCAATGGTGCTCTTAGGAACAGGGAGGGTTTTCAACGCCCCTGGGACTCTAATTTGTTCAATTTCTACCGAAACCGCCCCCAGCGCGCGCTATCCCGATCTCATCATCAAAATTGACGGCCTTGCCGGTAGCGAGACGGTTAGGCAGACGGAGATTCGCGTAACGGACGACGAAAAGCTCAGCAGTCAGGTAAACCTTTCGTTTTCGCCGGCTAGTCTGAGCAAGGACGCGGGGCCGACCCCTGTTACCGTAACCGCGACCTTAAACGGCTCTACGCTGCGGTCGGACCAAACCTTTACCTTGCTCTATCTGACACAGAGGGATATAACTGATCTCCCCGGCCCTGATTACCATCATCTCCCGTTTGATGTTAATGCGTCCGATGTACTGACGCACGATACGGATTACTCGGCGCCGTCCGCGTCGATAACCATACGCCGGAACAAGCCATCGGGGAAGGCGACGATTACCATCGATCCCAAAGGCAAGGCTGGCCGCATCGCGTTATGGGGGGGGGGCGTCGAAGAAGAAGGTCCTCACAGGCGTTGACTTGAACCTCGATGGGGACATGAGCGACTCTCTGGCTCTTAGTAAACAATGGGGTTACGTCGCTGGTAATACTCATCGGCCCGACCGCGCCGTTACCTTCACCGAAGAAGGTCTAGGCTGCACCCCCACGACCCCCGGCGAACCCCTGTCCCAACACGATCTCAACTTTGATGGGCACTGCGACGGCCTTATTCGGGAAGCGTTAATCGGCGTCGACCTAAACGGTGATGGGACCATTCCTCCAGCGTTGAGAGATGGCCAACCCTTTACCTTCTCTGCCACTACCACACAAAATATCGGGGTTAATCCTAGTTTTGTTCTATTTGGCACAGACATAAGCTCAGTCCAAAACGGCGGAGCCCAGGTACTGACTGCGATAGCGGCTGGCCGGGTGCCTTGGATCGCTGACCGGGGTGCTCAGTATAGCCAACAGTTCAGTTTTGGTTATAATACTATCACTCTTCAGCCTGTTGATCCTTCTCGTCCCGCTCCCCAGTATTGGCCTACGTCGAATCCGAGGTTTGTGTTGGTTGAAAGCCAACTGCCGTACCATGTTGAGCTTCCCCTCCATCTCTTTGAGATAACGGACACCCCCGTTGTCACCTTCAAAGACGCGACCGACGGCCTGACCGCCACCCCTTCAACGATCCGCGAGGGCGCCGGTCGGCAAGAAATCGCCCTGAAAGTCACCTTGAAGGCCGCCACATCAGCGGATACGCGGGTGACGTTCACCATCACTCCGCAAGAGGGTCGCCGCGACATAGACTACACGGCCGTCTTGAGCGATCTCGTCATTCCCGAAGGCCAAACCTCCGCTTCAACCACGCTAGTGCTCACCCCGGTCGATAACGAGGTGGTAAACGACGCGCGGACATTCGACGTAGTCGCCACAATCGGCAGTTCGGACGACGCCCCCGAGGTCACCGAGACGATTACTATTGTAGATGACGAGACCCAGAGCACGCAGATCATGCTGACGGCCAGTCCCGCCGAACTCAAGGCCGGCACCGGAGCCAACAACGTCACGATCACCGGCACGTTAGACGGCCAAGCCTTCGACAAGGACGTGAACGTAGTCTTAGTCGTCACCACCGACACGGACGCCGACGGCGACGTGGACGACGCCGATAAAGCCGCCACCCGCGACACCGAATACACCGCCATCTTGCGCGGCCTGACGATTGAGGCGGGCGAAATCACCGGCACGACCACCGTATCCGTTACCCCGCTTGCCGGCGGCGACAAAAAGATCGGCCTAACCGCGCTGAAAAGCCCGGTCAAGAACAACGACGACGAGGACGTGACGGTCACCACAACAGTCATCACCCTGAAAGACGGCGACCCAGAGACGGCCCTGGGCGGCCTCGTTTTCGACGAGGACGTAGATGTCGTCTCCACGGTATTTGAATACGTCGTCGGCACGGCCATTGAGCCTTATGTCCTGCCCGCGGCCACCGGCGGCATTGGCGACAAGACCTACAGCGTGTCCGCCACGCTACCAGCCGGTCTGGTATTCGACGCGGAAACCCGCACCCTGTCGGGCACACCGCTGACAGCGGGCGACGCCACCGTCATCTACACGGTCATCGACAGCGCCCCGGACGAAGTCAACACCGCCGTCCTCAGCCTGACCTTTGAGATCGGTACGGCCCCGCCCGCCACCGTGCGCGTCGCCAGCGTAACCTCAACGCATTCGTCCATCCGCGAGAACGGCGAGACCACCGCCATCCTCCTGACGGCAACGTTGACCGCTCCCGCCCCCAGTCCGAGACCATCCTGTTCACGATTGCCGCCCCCAGTTCCGGCACGCCCGCCGTGCGCGACGCCGATTACGCCTCTCTCCAACAGAGGCCCCATTTTGCTTGCTAGTGGACGGTACGCAACGCATCGTTTCGGCTTACGACCCGCCACCCGCCACCCGCCTGCCAAGGATCAAATCCTCACCCGTGCAGAATCGGATGCCCGTTGCCGGTAAAAAACGCCACATCTACGAGGAAGGAGAGGCCGACGCCGAGAAAGTAGCCGGCGATTAGGCCGATGAAAAACGGCGCGGCCTTGCGGTAGAGTTCAATGCCGCCAAAGCGCATGATCAAGCTCTTGGCCGCCCACGCGACAAAGATGGCCGCGGCTTGGTTCCGCACCATCCAAACTGCGGAGATGGCCAAGCCCACCGGATGCAGGGGCCACCACGGGAAGCGATACTGCATGAACGTCAAAACCGCCATGGCCGCAGCGCCGAGGCCGAAAAAGCCCAGCTTTTGCGCGTGCAAGTCGGCCGGGGTTTTTATCTTGGCCATCACATCGCCAAAGGCCATCACACCGGCGCCGGAGGAAACGCGAAAAATCCAAGAGTTGAAGTTGGAAGCCCCCTGCTCGTAAGCCATGGCAATGAGATTGGTCAGGGAAATCGCGAAGGATAGGACCACGGCCAAGGCGATGGCCAAGACAAAGCCGCGGCGGGCAATGCGCAGGCTGTGCTGCAACTTGGCGGCGTGCGCGGCCGAGGGCATGAAGATGGACTGCACGTCGCCGAAAAAGGAATAGGTCAGCCCCAAGGCCGCCAAACCCGTCGGCGAAATGGCGCTGGTGCCCAGCGTCATCATCGTCATGGCCTGACTGACGACCGGCGTGGTCAGGTAAAACGCGCCCGTTTGAACCACCAAGCGCGTAATGCCCAAGTAGGCGATGAGCACGCCGGCCAAAAAGAGCGCGGCCACCGACCATTCCATGCCGGCCTTGTGCAGCCAAGTTAGCATGTAGAACGTGCCCAGCAAAAGGCCCAGCACGGCGGCGCGATAGGACAGCAACTCGCGGCGGTCGTCAATCGGGCAGGCTGGGTTCCACGCCTTGCGGAACACATCCTTGAGGTGGTCGCGTGCCATCCACAGCCCCCACAGCACGAGCATCACAAACGCCCCCCAACACTGCCACGAAGTCGAAGGCAGTCCCCAAACGAACTTATCCGCCTCGGTGACGCCGAGGCCAAAGCGGTTGAACAAACCCTCCTCGAGCAGCGTTAGCAAAAAGAAGAACCAGATACTGAAGGTGACGTTGAGGTTGGCAAAATACATGAAGCCGATGACCGGAAAGTAGAAGCGAATGTTGATGGTCGGAAAGCCGTGCGCGATTTGGATGGGGTGATGCCACTCGATTTTGGGGAAAAAGTGAAAAAAAAAGCCGACGATGTTCCACAAGACGATGCCCAAGGGAATGGCCGCCCCGGCCCAGAAGGCTTTGCTGTATAGGACCGCTGGCAACCGGCGGGCACTATCGGCGTTGGCGACGAGGGCTTGGGGCACTTCCATCAGCGGGTAGGCCAACCGCTCGCGCTCGACCCACTGTTTGCGGAGGATGACCACCACGCAGAAGCAGACCCAGTACAAAGTCCATAGAAAGCTCAGCCACCAAACCAGCGGCATGGCCCAAGCGGCGAGCAAGGTGCTCCACGGAATGGGTTCGCCGAGGGGCAGGCCCTCGAAAAACCAAGTCATGGCCAAGCCGTCGTTGGACGGCAGCAGCCAAGCGGGCAGGTAGGGCACCACGTAAGTGCCCCATTGATTCTCCGCGGACGCAAAGTAATACGGCGTCGTTGGTATCGCGAGGAAGTAGCCGATGAGGAAAACCGGGATGCCAGTACAGACCAACCCCATGACGACGACCGTGATCATCTCGGCCGGGCGCAGTGCCCAGTGGGGATTGAGGGTCTTGAGCAGGGCATTGGCAAAGATGAGGCAAATAAAGAGAAACCCCACCCCAATCGGAAAGAAGGACCAAGTCATCTCGGACGAGCCAAAGGTCCAGATCGAGTGCGGCCCCCCCAAGCTGATCAACGCCACCACGGCGCAGCCCACGAACACGGAGCGCCCGGTGACGGCTGTTGCGGGATGGGTTGCCAACGCGGCCTCAGCCGTGCAGGATGGGGTGGCCGTTGCCGGGGAAGAAAATCATATCGACGATAAACGAGATCCCCACGCCAAAGAAGTGCCCGAGAATGAGGCCGATGAAAAACGGCGCGGCCTTGCGGTAGAGCTCGATGCCGCCAAAGCGCATGATCAGGCTCTTGGCCGCCCACGACACAAAAATCGCCGGGGCTTGGTTCCGCACCATCCAGATCGCGGAAATCGCCAAGCCCACCGGATGCAGGGGCCACCACGGGAAGCGATACTGCATAAACGTCAAAACCGCCATGGCCGCGGCGCCAAGGCCGAAAAAGCCCAACTTTTGTGCGTGGAAATCGGCCGGGGTTTTTATTTTGCTCAGCGCGTCGTCAAAGGAGCGCACCCCCGCGCCCGAGGAGACGCGGAAAAACCAAGAGTTGAAGTTGGAGGCCCCCTGCTCGTAGGCCATGGCAATGACGTACACAATGGCGGCGACAAAGCCGACCACTAGGGCCAGTGCAATGGCCAAGCACAGGCCGCGGCGGCTCATCCGCATGGCGTCGTGCAGCCGGGCGGCATGGGCGGCCGACGGCATGAAAATCGACTGCACATCGCTGAAGAACCCATAACTCATCCCCAAGGCCGCCAAGCCCGTCGGCGAAATCGCACTCGTGCCAAAGGTCATCATGGTCATGGCTTGGCTGACTACGGGCGTCGTCAGGTAAAAGACGCCGGCCTGCACCACCAAGCGGGTGATGCCCAAGTAGGCAATGAGCACGCCGCCCAAGAAAAACGCGGCTACCGACCATTCCATGCCAGCTTTGTTGAGCCACGCCAGCATATAGACGACCCCGACCAATAGGCCGACGACCGCACTGCGATAGGACATCAACTCGCGGCTGTCGTCAACCGGATGGGCGGGATTCCACGCTTTGCGCGCCACGTCTTTTAGGTGATCGCGCGCCATCCACAGCCCCCACAGCACCAGCACCACAAAAGCCCCCCAGCACTGCCAAGACGTCGAGGGCAAGCCCCACACGAAGTTGTCCGCCTCGGTGACGCCCACGCCAAAGCGGTTGAACAGCCCCTCTTCGACCAGCAGCAACAAAAAGAAGAACCAGATACTGAAGGTGACGTTGAGGTTGGCGAAATACATGAAGCCGACGACCGGGAAGTAGAAGCGAATGTTGATCGTGGGAAAGCCGTGCGCGATTTGGATGGGATGGTTCCATTCGATCGTGGGAAAAAAGTGAAAGAAAAAGCCGACGATGTTCCACAAGACGATGCCCAACGGAATAGCCGCCCCCAGCCAAAAGACCTTGTTGCGCAAAACGGCGGGCACACGCGCCGGGCCATCGGCGTCCGCCACGAGGGCTTGGGGCACTTCCATCAGCGGATAGGCCAGCCGCTCGCGCTCGACCCACTGCTTGCGCAATATGACGACCAAGCAAAAACAGACCGCGTACAAGGTCCAGATAAAGCTCAGCCACCAAAACAGCGGCATGGCCCACGCATCAAGCAAGGTGCCCCAAGGCATCGGCTCGCCCAAGGGTAGCCCCTCGAAGAACCAAGTCATGGCCAAACCGTCGTTGCTCGGCAACAGCCACGCCGGCAGGTAGGGCAACACGTAGGTTCCCCACTGGTTTTCAGCCGAGGCAAAGTAGTAGGGCGTAGTGGGGATCGACAGCACGTAGCCCATCATAAAGATGGGGATGCCGGTCGTCACCAAGCCCATGACGACGACCGTGATCATCTCGGCCGGGCGCAAAGCCCAGCCGGGGTTGATCGTCTTGAGCAGGATGTTGAGCAGGATGAGGCAGCAGAACGAGAAGCCGACCGCAATCGGAAAGAACGACCACGTGATTTCGGACGACCCCAAGACCCAAATGGCGTAGGGCGCACCCAAACACACCACGAGGACTTGGACGACGCCGAGCACCAACGAGCGGAGCGTGAGGCCGCTAGCCGCGCCTCGGTGCTGGGTAGGGGCCGCAGTCGGCGAAGTCATCAAAAGCCAACTTCAGAGGCACTGCGAGCGGGATTCAACACACCCAAGCATCTCCTATAGCCCGGCCGCGTGGCGACCGGCCGCCGGATCGCCCGCCGCGTAGTACGTGCCCGCGTCGGCCCACAGCATCACCGGCGTGGCGATGGGGCCTGTGCGGGCCTCAACTTGGTGCCCGCGCCGCGCCAGCTCGCCCCGGACCTGTGAGTCAACGGCCGCGCTGATGGCCAGCGAGCCAGCCTGAATGAACGTCTGCTCGCGCACTGGGTTGGGGTCAAACGAGTCCTCGTGGTGATCCGTAGCAAAGCGCGGCGCGACGACCGCCTCGGCCGGGCGCATCCCAAACTCCACAAAGTCGAGCAAAAGGTTCAAGGTGGCTTGGTCTTGTAGGTCGCCGCCGGCCACGCTGATGGCCAACACGGGCGCACCGTCTTTGAGTACCAGCGTAGGCGTCAGGGTGATGCGGGGGCGCTTGCCCGGCGCGATGCAGTTGGGGTGCCCAGCGGTGGTGTTGAGGCTGCGCAGGCGGTTGCCATAAGAGATGCCCGTGCGGCCGCTGCCCCCAGCGTGATAGACATTCGCGCTCGGCGTAGCCGACACGACCATGCCCCAGCGGTCGGCCACCACGCACGTGGTCGTGCCGCCGACCCCGGGCCGGAACGCGCCCCCCTCCTGCACCGCCCTCATGCCGAGCGGGTCGCCCGGGCGGGCGTCCAGTGCCGCTTGGCCCATGTCGATTAGGGGCCGCCGGAGTTGGGTGTACTCGTCGGACAGCAAGGCGTTCATGGGCACCTCCACGAACAGAGGGTCGCCGTAGTGCGCGTCGCGGTCGGCCATGGCCAATTTCATGGCTTCGACCACCGCGTGGACGTAGTCGGCCGAGCAAGGCCCCATGCTTTTGAGGTCAAACCCTTCGAGCAGGCGCAGTGCTTGACACAGATAGGGGCCTTGGGTCCACGGGCCGCACTTGTACACTTGGTAGCCCCGGTAATCAACCCTCACCGGCTCTTCGATCAAGGTCCTATGAGCGGCCAAGTCCGCCCGGCGCAAGAACCCGCCCTGCTCCACGTAGAACGCCTCTAGGTCCTCGGCTATATCGCCGCGCTCGGCTCGGCGACCATAGAAGTGATCGCCGGCCGCTTGCAACTTCTCTGCGCGATTGCCCGCCGCGCAGTGCTCTTGCTCAACGAGGCGTCGCAGCGTCCGCGCTAAGCAGGGGTGCCACTCCTCTTCGCCTTTGTCGAGCAGGGCCAAGGTCGGCGCGACAATCTCGGCAAAGCTCTGCGTGCCGTAGTGCTGCAAGAGGGTGATGCACAAATCCACGACCGCGGGCACCGGCGCCATCTTGATGTCGTGGTCCGGGATGCCGTGCTCCATGTACCAAGCAATGGCCGCCGGCGACAGCGGCGCCCGCCCTTGGCCCGACAGCGACTTGACCGCCTGCCCGTCCCAAATAAGCACCGGCACTTCCCCACCGATGGAGCAGGCCCCGTGATCGGTGACGTTGAGCGCGAGAATCGCGCCGGCCGTGGCGTCGGCCGCATTGCCGCCTTGGCCGAGGATTTCAAGGCCAGCAGCTACCGCCCCGGCCCCACCGGCCGCAATGACGCCGGTCTTGCTCTGGGCCTGCCAGCCGATCTGATTTACCCTAGTCATCTGTTTCTCCTTGTCAAAAAAAGATGGGCCGCACTTGGCGCCGCTTGGGACGGCAGAGTGCTAGAAAATCTCGTCTAGATCCATAGTGAAGCCGGCGAGCGTGGGCGAGGTCATCGTCTGCCCCTCGCCATAGATGGCCTCCACCTCAAAGGCACCCTCGCCGAGCCGCAGGACTGTCGCTGTCCGAGCGTCTGGATCGACCAGCCAGTACTCCTTTACGCCGTGTTTGGCGTACAGAGCGCGTTTGAGCGTCCGGTCCCGCCCAGCGGTGGAAGAGGACAGGATTTCGACGACCAAATCCGGCGCACCGCAGACATTTGCGCCGCCGAACAGCAGATGCGCTCGCTCATTGGAGACGAACAGCAGGTCCGGCTGCACCACGTCCGCGTCCGACAGCACCACGTCGCAGGGCGCGAAAAAGACTTCACCTAAACCTCTCTCTTCCACAAAGGTATAGAGCCGTGTTCCTATCCTAGTGCCAATTCTCTGGTGCCCCAGATTGGGCGCGGGGGCCATAATCAACGCTCCTTCCAATAACTCATAGCGCTTGTCCTCCGGGGTGTGCTGGTAGTCCTCATAAGTGAACTTGACGGCTGGGTTGGGGCTGAGCATAGCACCCTCCTCTCTCGTCGCTTGCTGTGCGGTTTACGGACTTCGGGGCAACTATTCGGCGAGCCGCCCAATCGGCTGGCGCGGGCCGACCAAGATCATCCGGCCCCACGTGTTGTCGTCGTCGCCGTTGCCGTAGATCATGAAGTGGCCGCCGTACGCGCCGCCGTCCGGGTCGGTGTGGACGATTTCCATGCTGTATTCGTCGCCCACTTGCGGCGGCTGCCAGCGGGGGTCGCTTTGGCCAAAAGTCGGCGTCATTTCGACGCGGGCCTCTAGAATAAAATCAGCCGCACTCCGGCCCCAAGGATCCATGCGGACGACGTAGTCGCAAGCGGCCTCGGGAATCGGCTCTTCAATGTAGGTCTGGCCGGGCGCTCCGTGCCGCCACCACGCGTTTCGCCGGGCGGGCTGAGGATCGGCGATAAAGCAAAAGGCGTTGTCGCCTTGGCCGAAGCGCTCGTTGGCCCGGTCGCGCGGGCCTTCCATAAACCAGCAAATCGCATCCTTGAAATACCAGCGCTTGTCGGCCGGCTCCGGGTCGTCGAGGTCGTTGACATTGTCCCAGACCTCGGCTCCTAAGTAGAAGTTGTGCGCGTCCCAAGCAATGTAGTAGCGGGCGCTCAAGTCCTCGGCGAGCGACGGCTCGTCGCCGTGGTCCGTAAGGCGGTTGCGCGCCCCGCGATCGAGGCGGTAAAAGCCGGCCTCGCTGATGCGGCGCATGTCCCAGACGCCATCGTTGTGGGCGCGGTCCTTCCACTCGGAGAGATCGCCGTCGATCGTCGGGGCCGCCTCCAACAAGGGGGCGTTGATGTTCACGTCCGCACGCGCGGCCGAGGCCGCGAGCAAAATCGCGCATACAGCAAAGGGCAGCATGAGTGGTCTCCTCAGCGATAGTCTTCGGCTCGGTCCGCGGGCACAAAGCCCACCGTCTGGCGAGCGTGCTCCAAGTCGCGGTAGCCCCATTTGTTGTCCGAGTTGACGAAGAAGGTGTCGAAGGGCAAATCGGGCGGGGCGGCAAGGCATTTTTCGATCATCTGCACTGCGTCGCGCTGGCTACACCAGACGCAGTATTCGCGGGCTTGGGTCGGGCGGTCTTCCGGGTTGACGCGGCCAAAGCGCAGGCAGAAGACCGACATGCCGTGGGCCGCGGCGTATTCGCGGCTCAGCGCTTCGCCCCACACCTTGCTGGCCGCGTACAGGCCCGTAGGCCGCAGGGGCGATTGCGCCGTCAGCATGGGCCACGCCGCCGGTACTTGGTCGTACTCGCCGGCCAAAAGCTCCTTGTATGGAGAAAGCACCGCGTACCCGCCCATGACCGACCCGCTGCTGGCAAAGAGGACGCGCCGCACCCCGGCCTCGCGGGCCGCGGCGAAAACGTTGCCGGTGCCCTGCAAGTTGGCGCGGAAGATCGCCGACAGGTCGTTGGCGATGTGGGCGGCGAGATGGACAACCGCATCCACCCCGGCAAAGGCCGGCCGGATGGCGTCGAGATCGGCGATGTCGGCCCGGTGGCAGTCGATCCCGGACAGGGGGCGGCGGTTGAGGGCGCGCAGGGTATAGTGCCGGCCGAGGCTGGCGACCGCGGCCGTGCCGATCAGGCCGGTGGCTCCGGTGATGAGGACGGTTTGCATGGCGTGTCGTGTCTGATGTATAAACCAACCTGCTTAACATGGCAAGCTCCCACCCAGCCGCGCGGATTGTCGGCAAGGGGCGGTTTGGCTAATATAACCCCCGTGAAATCCGCGAAAAAACGACTCATTCCATTACTTATACTTACGAGCCTACTCGTCGCCTGCGGGGGCGACGACCGCCCGCGGCCCGGCGAGCCGACCGAGGTGGTGTTGTGGGAGTTCGGGGGCGTACCGGGGCTGCGCGCATGGGTGCAGCAGGCCGTGGCCGACTTCAACGCCGAGCGCAGCGACATCCAAATCGAGCTGGAATTCCGCGATTGGGCTACCCAGCGCGAGAGCCTGATCAGCACCACCATCGTCGGCGATGGGCCGGATATTGTGCGGGTGCATCACAAGTACGCGGTGGAGTTCGGCGAGTTGGGGGGCTTGTACGCGCTGGAGAATTTCCCCGACTTTCCCCAAGTCAAGGAGCGCGTCCTCGACAACGTCTGGGATCTGGTCGAATACGACGACCAGCACTACGGCCTGCCGGTGACCATGCTGCCCTTCGTGCTGGCGGTCAATACCGACATCATGGCGAGGATGGGGCTCGAAGTCCCCCAGACTTGGGACGAGATGCTGGCCCTCGGCCCCAAGTTCGCCGGTACGGGGATCGATCCTTTTACCATGCCCGGGGGCGTCAACCTAGACACGGCCTACCGCTTCTTGCCGCTGCTGTACAAAGCGGGCGGGCGCGTCTTTAACGAAGATTGGTCGGCCGCCGCCTTTAACGGCCCGGCCGGGCAGGCGGCGCTGGAGTTTTTGGTCGAGATGAAGGTCAAGGGCTATTTGCCGGCCGGCAGCGCGGCGTATCGCTTCGACGAGAACGCCGCGCACTGGTCAACGGGCAAGGCGGCCCTGTCGATTGAGGGGCCGTGGTGGCAGGACATCGTCCACGGCAACTACGGCTTCGATCTGAACAATCTGGCGCTGGCGCAAATCCCCGCGCCCGCCACGCATATCGGGCCACGCGAATCGCGGACGTTGCTCGACGTAATCATGATTTCCATAACGGGCTATACCAAGGTGCCCAATGAGGCTTGGGAAGTGGTCAAGGTGCTGGACTTGGACCATCCGGTCTGGCGCAATCCCAACCCGACCATGGGGGGTATTCCCACGCTCAAGGCGGCTTATGCCGAAGGCGTCCAGTCCGATTACATCGACTTAGACCAACTCGCTCTAGCCGGGGCCAATGGGCTGGGCTGGCCGGGGCATCCGGCCATTACCCAAATCCAGCGGCACATTGCCGACGCGGTCAATATGGCCCTGACCGGCACGCTAAGTCCCAAGGAGGCGTTGGACTTGGCGGCCGAAGAAGTGGATGAGGTGTTGAGTGATTACTAGAAAAAACTTGACGCCGTACTATTTCTTGCTGCCGGCCATGCTGGTTTTGGCGGTGGTCATCCTCTACCCGGTGTTTAGCAACCTGATCATGAGCCTGCACAAGGTGAAGCTCTTTCGCGGGGCTGGCGACGAGTTCATCGGCCTGACCCACTACGCCAAGCTCCTCGGCAGCCGCACCTTTGTCAACAGTATATGGAGTTCGGTGCGCTTCGCGCTCTACTCCCTGCCGGTGGCCTTCGTCTTGGGCTTGGGTATGGCCTTGATCTTCAACGAAATTCGCAAGTATCGGCCGGTCTTTACTGGCTTTCTGCTCATCCCTTGGGCCATCGCCCCGGTCGTAACCGGCTACTTATGGCGCTGGCTCTTCCACGACAGCTTCGGGCTGGTCAATCACCTGCTTTTGAGCCTCGGCTTCATCGACGCCAATATCCCTTGGCTGGCGCAGCCCGACGCGGCCCTCGGCGCGGTGGTGGTCGCCAATGTTTGGCGCTTCATGCCTTATATAACCATCATGCTGCTGGCGGGTTTGCAGGGGGTTTCGGCCGAGCTATACGAGGCCGCGCACGTCGATGGGGCCAATGTGTTCGAGCGCTTCTTCCACGTGACCCTGCCGCAGCTCAAACACGTGATCGGCGTAGTCTTTCTCTTCGCCACGATTTGGATGGTCAACGACTTCGCCCTGATCTTCATAATGACCGAGGGCGGCCCGGCCAAGGCCACGCAAGTGGTGCCGATAACGGTCTATCGCATCGCCTTTGAGCACCTGCGCCTCGGCAAGGGCGCGGCCGCCGCGCTCATTCTGCTGCTCTTTTTGCTGGCCATGAGCATCGTCTTTATCCGCGTACTCTTCCGCGAGGAGAGGCGAGGGGCGAATGCGAATTAAAACCCAAGCGACGCTCCGCGCCTATCTCGCCTACGGCTTAGGCTCGATTTTCGTCCTCGCGCTGGTGATGCCGCTGCTTTGGGTGGTGACCACGTCCATGCGCCCCCTGTCCGAGATGACGCAGACGCCGCCTTTAGTCTTTCCGCGCTCCCTCACCTTGCGTGCGTACGTCGAGATGTGGGACACCGGGCCGTTTGTCAAATACTTTGCCAACAGCGTGGCGATTTCCCTTTCGACCGCCCTCATTGCCCTCGCGTTTAGCGTCTGCGCGGCCTACGCCTTTGCCCGCTTCCGCTTTCGCGGCAACACCTTGTTGCTGATGGTGGTGGTGATGTCGCAAATGCTGCCCGGCTCGTCGATCCTCATCCCGCTCTTTCAGGTGATTCGCTCGCTCGGCTTGCTCGACACGCACGTGGGCATGGTGCTGATCTACACGGGCTTTGCCATCCCCTTTTGCACTTGGCTGCTCAACGGCTATTTCCGCGCCATCCCCACCGACCTAGAGCAGGCCGCGCTCATCGACGGCTGCAATCGCCTCCAGCTACTCTACCGCATCGTCTTGCCGCTGGCCGCGCCGGCAATCGTGGCGGTGGGGACCTTTGCGTTTTTGCTTTCGTGGAATGAATTTTTGTTCGCCTTTGTGTTTACCAAATCCCAAGCCCTGACCATTCCGGTGGGGCTGCGCGCCGCTTTTTTGGGGCAATACGTCAACAAATACGACCAGCTATTCGCCGCGTCGCTGATTTTTAGCCTGCCGCCCATCGCGCTCTTCGTGGGGTTGCAGCGGTATTTTGTGCAGGGACTGACGGCTGGGGCTGTCAAGGGATAAGGAGTCCGCGCGATGCGTTTTTTTAATACCAGCGGTCCGGTGGTCGCCGCCGACCACTACTGCATCCCGCCGTTGGAGCGGCTGAACCTTGCCGAGGTGCGTCGGCTCATTCGCGACAAACGCTACTTCGTCCTACACGCGCCGCGGCAAACGGGCAAGACCTCGGCCCTGCTAGCCCTGCGCGATCTGCTCAACGCCGAAGGGAACTACGGCTGCGTGTACGTCAACGTGGAAGGCGGGCAGGCCGGGAACGACGATGTGGAACAGGTGATGCGTACCATCTTGGGCGAACTAGCGTCTTGGGCGCGTTCGACGCTGGGCGACGAGTTTTTGGATGCCATCTGGCTCGATATTTTGGCAAAGTACGGTCCACGCAGCGCACTGCGCGAGGCCCTGACGCGCTGGTCAGCGGCGGCACCAAAGCCGCTGGTGCTGCTCATCGACGAAATCGATGCCCTGATCGGCGATTCGCTGCTGTCGGTGCTGCGGCAGTTGCGGGCGGGCTACGTGCGTCGGCCCGGGGAGTTTCCGCAGAGCGTGGTGTTGTGCGGGGTGCGCGATGTGCGCGATTACCGCATTCAATCGACGGCCGAGAACGCCATCGTCACCGGCGGCAGCGCGTTCAACATCAAGGCGCGGTCGCTCCGGCTGGGCGACTTTTCCCGCGAGGAGGTGTCCGCCTTGCTGGGGCAGCACACCGCCGAGACCGGCCAAGCGTTCACCGCCGAGGCGGTGGAGACGGTGTGGACGCAGACCCAAGGGCAGCCGTGGCTGGTCAACGCCCTCGCTGACGAAGCCTGCTTTTACGGCGTCGCCCAAGACCGACGCCATCCGGTTGCGGCCGACGCCATCCACACCGCACAAGAGCAACTCATCCTGCGGCGCGAGACGCATCTGGACCAGTTGGCCGACAAGCTCAAGGAGGAGCGGGTGCGCCGGGTAGTCGAGCCGCTGCTGAGCGGCGGCGAGCAGCGCCGCTTTGTGGACCGCGATTTGGAGTATGTGCGCGATCTGGGGCTGGTCGCGCAAGACCGTCCACTCCGCATTGCCAACCCCATCTACGCTGAAGTCGTGCCGCGCGAGTTGACGTGGGTCGTGCAAGAGGAGTTTGATCAAGAAACCGCGTGGTACGTAGATAGCGACGGGAGGTTGGACGTGGGCGAGTTGCTATCGGCGTTCCAAGCGTTCTTCCGCGAGCACTCCGAGCACTGGGTGGAGCGGTTCGAGTACAAGGAAGCGGGGCCGCAGTTGCTGTTGCAGGCGTTTTTGCAGCGCGTCGTCAACAGCGGCGGCCGCATCGAGCGCGAATACGGCCTCGGTCGGGGTCGGACGGACTTACTCATTGTATGGCCGCAGGGCGAACAGACGCGCCGGTTCGTGGTCGAGTGCAAGGTGCTGCACAAGAGCTTGGCGCAGACCGTGGCCGAGGGGGTCGAGCAGACCGCCGGGTACGTGGACCGTTGCGAGGCTGAGGCCGGTCATCCGGTGATTTTCGACCGACGTGTGGACCGACGGTGGGCGGACAAAGTGTTCCACGACCGCCGGACCGCGGACCGCGGGGTGCCGATCGATATTTGGGGAATGTAACCGCATCTGGATTCCCGCCCCGTGTCGGGGCACGGGGTGACGTCCGTTCGCGGAAATGACTCCTAGTAACGCTTCTTAGAAAGGAATATCTATGAAAAAAACATGGCTGCTGAGTCTGCTGCTGATCGCCTGCGGTCCGCTAGACGACGCGCCCGATGCACTCAAGATCGGCTACGTGATCAACTTCATGTCGCACGAGTGGTATCAAAACATTAGCAAGTCGGCAACGGCGCGGGCCGCCGAGTTGGGCGTTGAACTGATCGTCGCCGATGCCAACCTCGACGTGGCAGCGCAAATCTCCAAGGCCGAGAACCTGCTCGCCCAAGGGGTCGAGGTGCTGATTTTGTCGCCCGTCGATGCCAAGGCGATGGGGCCGGTGGTGCGGCAGGCCAAGGCCGCGGGGACCAAGGTGATTACCGAGTCCAACCCCGTGCCTGGGGCCGATAGCTACGTGGGGATCGACAACTACGCCGGCGGGGTCAAGGCCGGCGCGTGGTTTGCCGAGCACGCCCAAGCCAAAGGACTCGACCCCCAGATCCTCATCGTCGGCTTCCCCAACTTTGAGGACTGTCGGCAGCGGGTCGCCGGGTTCAAGGACGCACTCGCGGCCTCGGGGCTGGCCTATCGGATCGTCCAAGAGGTCGATGGGCAGGGCCTTAAGGAAAAGGCCTTCAAGGTGGCGCAAGACGCGCTGACGGCCAACCCGCACATCAACGCGATCTACGGTATCAACGACGATTCGACGACCGGCGGCATGGCGGCCTACAAAGCCGCGGGCCTCGACGAAGCAGCACTAACGGCGATCGGCTTTGGCTTCGAGGGCACGGTCGGGCAGACAGCCCTCACCGGCGACACGCCCTACGAGGCGGCCCTAGCCATGTTTCCCAACTTCGTCGGCGCGACCCTGATTGACGCGGCCTTGCAGTTGAGCGAGGGCCAAGCGTTGCCCCCCCACTACGAGACGCCGACGGTCGTGGTCACCCGCGACGCGCTCGGCCGCTTCTACGACGTGAGCACCGAGCCGCCCTTCGCGCTCAAGGTGGATGCGGTGCGGGCCTTGATGGTGCAATGAACCGCTTGCTGTCGAGGATGCTACACAGCGAGCAGGCCGGGCTGCTGCTGGCGCTGGTCTTGCTCTGCGTGGGGATTTCCCTGCTGACGCCGGTTTTCTTTACGGCCGTCAACATCAAGAATGTGCTGCGCGACGCCTCGCTGGTGGCCATCGTCGGGATCGGCATGGTCATGATCATCCTACTCGGGGAGATCGACCTGAGCGTCGGCTCAACCCAAGCCGTAGTCGGGATCATCGCCGTGGCGGTGCTCAATCAATTTGAGAGCGTGGCACTGGCACTGGGGGCCGCATTGGCCGCCGGGGCCCTCATCGGGCTGTGCAACGGCCTGTTGGTCACCAAGACGGGCATCAACTCCCTGATCGCGACCTTAGGCATGATGGCGATTTTGCGCGGCGCGGCCATGGTCAGCACCCAAGCGGTATCCATCCAAGGCAAAGTAGAAGGCTTCGTCGAAGTGGGGACCGGCTACTGGGGGCCAATTCCGATCCCGGTGGTGGCGACCTTTGCCCTCTTAGGGCTGTTTTACTACGTGCTGCACCACACCATTCTCGGCCGCTATATCTACGCCATCGGCGGCAACATCCAAGCGGCGCGGCTGGCGGGCTTGGCCGTCGATCGCACGCGCATCTTGGTCTTTGTGCTCGGCGGCGTGCTGGCCGCGTTGAGCGCCTTTATCTTGGCCTCGCGCCTCAACTCCGGGCAGCCGAATGCCGGCTTGGGGTTTGAGTTGCAGGTGATCGCGGCGGTGATCTTGGGCGGCATAAGCCTGACCGGCGGCGTGGGGACGCTCGGCGGTGCTTTTATCGGCATCCTGATCCTGACGGTGCTCTCCAACGGCTTGGTGCTTTTGAACGTGTCGTCCTTCTACCACGATATAGTGCGCGGCGCGGTAATTATCCTAGCCGTGTATCTGGACACTCGGCGCAAGCAGAGCCTGCTGCGGCGGCTCCTCGCCCCCCCGACATGACCCCGCTTTGCTCCTTAGAGGATATTCACAAGCGCTTCCCCGGCGTCTATGCGCTCAAAGGCGTTGATTTTGCGGTGCGGCGCGGGGAAGTCCACGCGCTGGTCGGGGAAAACGGCGCGGGCAAGAGCACCTTGATAAAAATTGCGGCCGGCGTGTACCGCTGCGACCGGGGCCGCTATCAGATCGCCGGCCGCCCCGTAGATATGCGCCATCCGCGCCAAGCCCTCGACCACGGGCTGGCGGTCGTGTACCAAGAGTTGGAGTTGGTCCCCTCGCTGTCGGTGGCCGAGAATTTGTTCTTTGGCCGCCTGCCGCACGGGCGCGGTGGGCGCGTCCAGTGGAACGCGCTCTACGACGCTTCCGCAACGCTGTTGGCCGAAGTCGGGCTGGCGGTCGATCCGCAGACCAAGGTAGGGCATTTAGGCGTGGCCGCGCAGCAATTGGTCGAGATCGCCCGGGCCTTGGCCGGCGACGCCCAAATAATCGTCATGGACGAGCCGACCTCGGCCCTGAGTACGCGCGAGATCGACAAGCTGTTCGCGCTCATCGGCCGACTCAAGGCGCGCGGCGTGGGCGTGGTCTATGTATCTCATAAGCTCGCCGAGGTCATGGCGCTGGCCGACCGGGTGACGGTCTTGCGCGACGGAGTGCGCGTCGCCTGCGCGCCGGCCACCGACCTCGACGAGGAGCAACTCATCGCGCTCATGGTCGGGCGGGCGTTGGGCCAAGGGTTTCCGGCGGCCGATCGCACCCTGGGGCCGGGGGTGCTAACGGTGGAGGGGTTGACCACGGACCGGGTGCGGGATATTTCCTTCCGGGTGTGCGCTGGGGAAATCGTCGGGTTTTCCGGGCTGATGGGCGCGGGGCGCACCGAACTGGCGCGGGCCGTGCTGGGGGCGGATCGCCGCCGCGCTGGGACGGTCGCCATCGGCGGGGTCGCCGTGCCGGCAAACGCACCGGAGCGGGCGCGCACCTTGGGGTTGGGACTCGTGCCGGAGGATCGCCGGGCCGACGGCCTGTTCGCGCAGCAGAGCGTACGGGCCAACGCGAGTGTCGCAGCCTTGGAGCAGTTTTGCCGCGCTGGGCACGTGCAAACGGGCCTGGAGCGGCAGCAAGTTGGCGCACTCATTGCGCGCCTGCGCGTCCGTCCCCCCGACCAAGAGCAGGCCATCGCCCGGCTCAGCGGCGGCAATCAGCAAAAGGCGCTGCTGGCCCGCTGGCTGCTCAAGGAAAACCTGCGGGTGCTGCTCGTGGATGAGCCGACCCGGGGAATCGATGTCGGCGCCAAGGCCGAAATTTATCAACTGCTGGACGAACTGGCGCGCGAGGGGCTGGCGATCGCGATCTTCTCCTCGGAAATGCCCGAAATTTTGGGGCTGTGCGACCGGGTGTACGTGATGCGCGCCGGGCGGATCGCCGCCGAGTACAATCGAGCCGAGGCCACGCCGGAAAAACTCTTGGCCAGCGCCCTGCCCGGGGGCCGCTAAGATCTTTCATCCCTATCCATTCCATAGAGAGGTGTACCGTGAAAATCCTAATCACCGGCGGCACTGGCCGCGTCGGAGCCAACCTAGCCAAAGCCCTGCTCGACAAAGGGCACACCATCCGCTCGTTTGTCTATCCCGGCGACCAAAGCCGCGCCCACAAGCTCGACGACTTTGAGCGCGTCGAGACCCTCGAAGGCGATTTACGCAATTTTGCCGATGTGCGCCGCGCTGTTGAGGGCGTCGATGCGGTGTACCACATTGCTGCGGCCTTTGGCGGCCCCTTTGACAACCGCGAATACCTCGACATCAACGGCATGGGCACCATCAACCTGCTGGAGGCCATCCGCGAGCTAACGCCCGACCTGCACCGCTTGGTCTATGCTTCGACCGAGGCGATTTACTGGAGCAACCCTTACAGCGGCCGCTGCTTTGAAGAGCCGATCCGCGAAGATCAGGTCGCCCGCTACCAGATGATGCCTTATTTCCTGACCAAGTGGATCGGCGAAGAGTTGGTGATGAGCTATCACTTGCAGTTCGGGCTGCCATCGGTGACCACGCGCTTTGCCACGATCATTGAGCCGGGCGAATTCCTCAACGCAAACGGCTTGCCGCCCCTGTTCTTGTTGGGGCCGATCTACGAGCGGTGCAAGGACCAAGAGGGGGCCTTTGCCGAGGAGATCAGGGCCCTGTGGACGGGCCAAGACCAATTCTTGCTATCGCGGAATCCAGACGGGCGGCCCTATCGGCAGCAGTTTGCCGACGTGCGCGACATCGTCCAAGGGCTGGTATTGGCACTGGAGCGGGACGGGGCCGTGGGCGAGATGTTCAATCTGGGCGGGGCCGCGCTGTTCGATTGGGGCGAGGCTGTCCCCTATCTCGCCGAGCGCTTCGGGCTGGAGTTCGTGGAGGCGCGACGACCGGATTGGAACTTTTTCGAGCTGGATTTGACGAACATCAAGGAAAAGCTGGGGTTTGTGCCCGAGCACGACTTGGCGAGCATACTCGATGCGGCCGAGGCCATGCGGCGCGGAGAGGACGTGGGGATTATACCGACGGGGGTGCCCTTTGGGAAGGCGTAATCACCCATATCGTGGGTGATTTTCACCCATGTCGCGGGTGATTTTCACCCATATCGTGGAGCGGCATCTGCATGCGTTCCTCACTAACGACGGAGGACAAAATGAAAATTACTGATTTGCAGGTGATGCGGATGGGATCGGAGGGTGCGAACAATTGGACGTTTGTAAAAATTGAGACGGACGCCGGGATTTGCGGGTGGGGCGAGGCCAGTTTGCAGTTTAAGGACGACGGATTGATCGGCGAGTTTGCGGCGTTCAAGCGTTTTCTGCTAGGCAAAAATCCGTTTGAAATCGAGCGGATCTGGACTTCCCTGTATCGGCGGGTGACGTGGTCGGGTGGGCCGGTGACGACGAGCGCGATTAGTGCGATTGATCTGGCGTTGTGGGACATCAAAGGCAAAGCCTTGGGCGTCCCCGTGTACGAATTGCTAGGCGGAAGATCGCACGACAAAATTCGCATGTACGCCAATGGGTGGCCGCGAAAGAACAACACGCCTGAAGGGATTGCCGAGGGCGTAAAACGGGTGGTCGATCAGGGCTATGAAGCGTTGAAGTTTTACCCTTTTCGCGGCGCACAGGTGGCGACGATCGCACGGATTCAGCACGGGATCGTCCTCGTGGAAGCGGCGCGCAAAGCGGCCGGGTCGCAAATTGAAATAGGGATTGACATTCGCGCGCGATTGAATATGTGGAGCGCACGGCGGGTGGCGCAGGAATTGGAACCTTATAACATTGCGTGGATGGAAGAGCCGATTTTGTGGGACAATCCACACGCGCTGGCGCAATTTGCCCACGAGGTGAATGTGCCCATTGCGACCGGGGAACAGTTGTACACGCGCTGGGAATTTCGCGAACTATTGGAGCTAAACGCGGTCGGGCTTATTCAGCCGGATATTTGCCATGCCGGCGGCATCACTGAATTGAAGAAAATTGCCGCCATGGCCGAAACCTATTACGTGCCAATAGCACCCCACAACTCCAACGGGCCGATTTCAACCATCGCCAGCCTGCATTTAGATATGTGCATTCACAACAGTTTGATGCAGGAAATTTTTGTGTCGTCTATTGAGCGGTACAACAAGGTGCTCACCCAGCCGATTGAAGTAACCGATGGACATTGTGTGCCACCTGAAGGGCCGGGTTGGGGCGTGGAGTTGCAAGAAGACGTCGTGGCGCAACATCCTCCTAAGTCGTTTACGCCGATTGAGTCTGAACCCTACATGGAATTTTAGAGCAACTCGACTTTTCGGCTTTGGTGCATAAATCGGCGGTTTTTTGCTGTTGAACAAAGACAATTTTCAATGTCGATACGGCTTACGTTTTCGCCGCGATCTCGGCCGCCTCAATCTGATCCACGAGCGCAACCGAGTGTATCACGTCGCGGATGTCGGTAATCGGCGGCCGGTTTTCAACCACGCAATCCACAAAGTGCTCGTGCATGGTCAAAACCCCTTCGTAGCAAGGCACGTCGTCTGGGGGCATCCCGTCGATTTCCCAGCCGCCGAGGGTGCGGACTTGGTTGTCCTCGTGGATTTCGATTTCACCGGGAATTTTCATGTAGCAGCCAATGCCCACGCCGTGTAGCTCCGAGCGCAACACCCGCCCGCCCGAGGCGCGGTTGCCGAGCATCACGCCGGTCGCGCGGTTGTCAAAGCGCACCAGCGCGGTGTAGTGGTCGAAACCCGCGCCGCCGAATTGGTCTTGGTACGCGGTGACCTCCACCGGCTCGCCGCCAGCCATGTAGCGCAGGAGATCGACGATGTGGATCAGGTCGTTCCACAAGGTGGTGGTGAACTCGTCGCCGCGCTGGGGGAGCTGTTTGTTGAAGGTCGTCGTCGCCAGCGACACGGGGCCTTTAGCCGCAACCAGACGCATGGCTTCGCGGGTGACGGCCGCGTAGCGGCGCTGGAGACCCACCATCACCCAGACGCCGCGGCGCTCGGCCGCCGCCAAAATCGCCCGGGTCTCGTCGCTGTTGGCCCCCGGCGGCTTTTCGATAAACAGGTGCTTGCCGGCCTCGATGCAGTCGAGGGCGGGCCGCAGCAGCCACTGCTCGTTCATCACGCAATAGACCAAGTCCGGGTCGATCTCGTCGAGCAGGGCGCGGTGATCGCGGTAGGTGCGCGTAAAGCCGTATTTTTCCGCTACTTGCGCGAGGCGTTGCTCGTCCAATTCGCACACCGCGGCCATCTGCACTCGGTCGGCGAGGCGCTGGACCGACGGGTAGTGGGCGCTCTGGGCGCGGCCTCCCGCGCCGATGAATCCCGCTTTAAGCATGACCTTCCCCCCTCTGGCACAAAGCCGCAAAAAAGCGCACATCAATGCGCGCCAAGTCGATAACGGTCTCAACCGGCTCGCCGCTGTACTCGCTGTGGAAACTAACCGGGCCGGTAAAATCCAGCCGCTTTAAGGTCTCGACGACTGCGGGCCAATCGACAAAGCCCTGCCCCAGGCGCACGACGCCCGTGGTGGGCGCGCCCTGCCGAGCGATGCCCAAAGGCCGCTGGTGAACCAAATCCTTAAACGCGACCAGACACAAGTGCGAGCGCACAATGTCGAGGGCCATGGCGATCGGCTCGCCGCACAGCGCCAAGTGCCCCGGATCGGCGAAGATGCCCACGTATTGCGGGTCGCAGTCGCGGACGATGTTCATGGCGGCGCAGGCATTAAGGCCCATAGACGCGCCCGAATGATTGTGAATGGCGGTTTTGACGCCGTACTTTTCCGACAGCGCTTGAAACCCCTGCACCCAGCCGCGCACCTCGTCTAACTGCGTCCAATAGGGCACGTCCGGCTGCCAGTGCCAGTAGCCGAGCTTGACGTGGGCCACGCCCGCCGCGCCCAAGGCCGCGTAATACCGTTCCGCGTAGTCAAGGTCCGGGCGGTTGAAGTCGCCCGGGGCCGTGACCAAGGGGATGCAGAGGCCCGCGTCGGCAAAGCGGCGCACGGCCTCCGGCAGGGCCGTGGCCACATTGGCCGGGTTGACTGGGTAGCCATCGCGCACGCATAAATCGGCCCCTTCGACGCCAATGGAGTGCAAAGCGTCGATGAGTTGCGGAACATCAAGGCCCTCTAAGTGCTTGGTAAATGCGATATACGTCCGGTCCACGATTTGCTCCTTTCTCTATTGTTTGACAAAGCCTCGTAAGGGTATCAAAATATCGACCCAATGCCAACCAATTAAACGGAGCCTGTCGCACTATGGAAGCAATCAAAATGGAACCCAGTTCTCCCATTGAGGTCCCCAAGCCGCTCGCCGCCGCCCAAGTGCAGTCCTTTGTTGACGACGGCTACCTCGTCGTGCCGGGTCTGATGGACCAAGCCGAGCTCGCCGAGCTCAAACGCGATCTCCTCGCTGTGGCGCGTGGCCGCTACGAGTGCGACAACATCGAGCCGGTCGATCCCACCACGAGCGATCAAGCGGTGCTGGAAAGCATCCTCTGTATCCACCAGCCGCACTACGTCAGTCCAGTCATCGAAAAGTACGTCCGCCACCCCAAGATATGCGGCATCCTGAGCCAGATCACGGCCGCGCACCTGCCCTTTTGGGATGGCAGCGTCAAGTGCATGCAGTCCATGTACTTCGTCAAGCCGCCCAACTTTCAGGGGCAGGCTTGGCACCAAGACGAGATCTACATCCCCACCCGGGATCGCTCGCTTATTGGCGCGTGGATCGCCGTGGATGACGCCACCGTAGGAAACGGCTGCCTATACGTCATTCCGGGGTCGCACCGGCCCGGATACCTCTACCCGCAGCGGCCCCACGAAAACCCGGACGAGTTCGACTTTGCGCCGGAGAGCTACGGCTTTGACGAGCGCGTCGAGGTTCCGGTTGAAGTGCGCGCCGGGACCCTCGTATTCTTCAACGGCTATCTCCTCCACCGCTCGTACAAGAACCGAGGCTCGACCTATCGCCGCGTCTTGGTCAACCACTACTGCAACGCTTGGAGCCTGTTGCCTTGGAGCCTTGAAGAGGGCGAGTCGCCCGCCCGCGCCGACCGGCGCACCATCGTACCCGTGGCCGGCATTGACCCCTATGCTTGGAAGGGCTATCAAACACCGGCCAAGTCCGTGGGGCTGCGGCACTGCAAGGCCATCGACGAAATCCGCGCCGACCGCACGGAGGACGCATGAAAGGCACCCCGGTCAAGCTGAAGGCTCTGAAATATGTCGGGTTGAAATCCGATTGAGCGCTGCTATCGGCTTGGGCCAGAACCACTGCGGCCACTCCGTCGCGGAGTTCGGCGATGCCGGCGGCGAAAGCGGGCCAAGTCTTCGGCAAAACGAGGCTCATCCGGTAGAAGTTCCCGCGCCTTTTGAAAGGCGGACTCCACTTCACTCCGAGGGGCACGGAGCCAGTCGAGGGTACGGGCGAGTTCGCGCCACGCCCAAGCATGGCGAGCGGGCGAGGCGTCCATCTGGATCACGCGCCCCAACAATTCCCGAGCTTCGACGAGAAGGCGTCGGTTCACTTCCCGCCACGATGGCTTTTTTTTCCGCATGACCTGTTGCGCCAGTCCAATTTTGGTCTGGGCGAACTCGAGAAGCGCCCGGGAATCATTCAAGACTACATGGCCCGCTTGCTTGAAATAACGATGCGCGGCCTGCTGATCGCCCAAGCGGTAGGCCAGAATCGCCGTGTCAATGGCGTCCTGCGCTGAGACCACTTCGGACAGACTGCCGAGCAGCCGCCGGGCATCGTCTCCTCTCCCACCCGCGAGGAGAGCCTCGATCAGCGTATTCGCCACGTAGGCGCGAGCAATCTGTGGCCCTCGCTCCTGGAATCTGGCAAATACGGCTTCGGCATCTTCCAATTGGCCTTGGGCCGCGTGTAGGCGAATCATCTCAATCGCCAGAATCGCAGACGCTTCGTTTGCCTCCCAAGCCCTTTGCACTCGGTTGAAGGCCTCTCTGGCACTCCCAACGGCGCTGAGATAGGCGGCATCCTGTATGGCTGAAACAGCCGCGTACTCTGGATGCGCTGGCAGCGTCACCCGGAAATAGGTTCGACCGGCGTCAAAATCGAACCTCGGAGTCGGCGATCCGTTTTGCTCCATCGCGTCGTAGATTTGCGGCAACCCCGTCAGGCGTCCCTCCGCAAGTTTGAGTTCCTTGAGGAACTCGCCTATTCGCCGGCTGCGAGCCGGAACCGGCGGTACGGAGCCGCCCGGCACTAGATGATCTTCCTCAATACCGGAAACCGGGCCGGGATAGCTGATCACTTCAATGCGGTCGGGATAGAGATACACCTTGGTCGGCTCGACTATATTCTTATCGTAACCCCGATGATAGACGGCGTTGACGATCGCCTCCCGCAAGGCGATTTGTGGGTAACTGACCCACCCCCGCACTTGGCTGCGGTCGCGCTCCTTTTGTAGGTGGGTGTGCGAAAAATGCGCTAGATAGTTCAGGCACCCCCTCACCTGATCGGCGAGCGGGCCGCGAAAAGAACGCTCGGCCTGAACGCTTCCGGCGCGATCTCCTGCAAACTGAACTACTTCGATTTTTGCACCCGCAAACCAACGCTCAGGGTCTTCAGAAAAGAACAGCAGGCCGACGTTGCGAGGGACCTCGTGGTCGTTGACGGCTTTGGTTAGACGCATCCTCCGGTAGATTTCGAGGGGGTCCAGTGGCTTGCTTGCGTGGATAAGACCACTTCCCATGTCGTGCAAGTGCTCCCGCACTTTGATTGCTCGCAGATCCTCAACTTGCGCATCCGATGCTACCCGATCGTCCCAAGGAACACGGGCCGTTTGTTCGAGGAGCATTCCCAACTGGCCGCTCGTTTCTGCATCAACAGTAGCAGACCCCACCCGTATCCAGTACTTCCAGTTTCCCTTTGCATCCGGTGCGCGGTGGGGCCGATTTTCGCTGGCTGGGACCCATAAGACGAGGACGAGCCGGTCCGCTACCAATTCGGGAGAAAAGATGGGATCGTACGATGGTCTCATGGCCTTGCAGCGGCCACGCAGCCACTTTTCCGCCCGCTCCACATCTTCGGCTCCAAGTCCGGCCGGCGGCAGCACCGCTTGACCATTCTGTTCGGCGACCCCCATGACGATATAGCCACCGTTCAGATTCTGGTAGTCGTTTGCGAACGCGCAAACGGTCCTTAGAACTTGGCTTCCCGTGTGTTCGCTCCAGCTTGCCTTGAACTCCACGCGGGCCGATTCTACGGAGCGTTGGTGCAGAAGGTCATCGAGATTGACGGGCAGGATGGTGCTCATTGAGCGGACATCCCTTTACGCGGGTTGGTATCGCTATACATACAAAAGGATAATATGCCAGCGTCTAAGAGGCGCAAGTCCAAGCCGAAATCGACGCGGTGCTGGGCATCGGCTAACTAACGCGAGGCCAGACCTGTCCACCGCGGCCCTACCTGAGCAGCACCATCTTTTCGACCCGAGAGATCGAGCCGGCTTGCAGCCGGTAGAAGTATATCCCCGACGCCAAGGGCTGCCCGTGGTCGTCGCGCCCGTCGTAGTTGACGGCGTAGTGGCCCGCTGACTGATGCTCGGCCACGAGGGTGCGGACCACCTGCCCCAAGGCGTTGTGAACGGTCAACTGCACTGCGGCGGCTTGCGGCAGTCCGTACTGAATCGTCGTGGTGGGGTTGAACGGGTTGGGGTAGTTGGGGCCGAGGGCAAACTTGCCGATGGAGCCGACGCGCCCTTCGGTGGCGGTCATGGCCGATTGCGCGACCGGCGCGGCTTGGCTCTTCAGGGCGGCGTCCTGCTCGGTAAACGCGAATGCTTCCGGCAGCAGCACGGCCACGTCTTGCGCGCCTTGCGGATTGAGCCGCACCTCTGAGGATACGGCTTTGGGCCGAGCGGCCCCATTGGTGCCGGAGGTGATCCTAAGGTACGTCCGCTGGCCGCCGCACTCGGCGGCTACCGCCCAGCGAGTAGCCCGATAATCCAGCGTCTGCACGAGGGCACTGCCCACTGAAACGCCCGGAACCGCATCCACCCTAGCCCACGGGATGAACTCGGCACGGGGTTCGGCCAGCGCGACCACTCGGCCGTGCTCGTCGGCACTGTGAGTCATCCACACCTCGCGGTAAATGCGGTACGCGTCCACAGCGGCGTGTTCACTCGGCAGCGCCCACGTCAGCAGGACCGAGCCGCGCCAACCGCCAGCGAGATCGGCCCCGAGGTAGTCTTCAGCGCGCACCCATTCGGGAGCGTCCCGGGGGCATCCAACCCTACAACCCGAGCCGGGATCCCCTGCCACCCTTAAACAGGCGCGCTGGCCGCCGCACTCAGCGGCTACGGCCCAGCGAGTGGCCCGATAATCCAGCGTCTTCACGAGGGCACTGCCCACCGAAACGCCCGGAACCGCATCGATCCTAGCCCACGGGACGAACTCGGCGCGGGGCTGGTCCAGCGCGACCACCCGGCCGTGTTCATCGGCGCTGTGGGTCATCCGCACCTCGCGGTAAATGCGGTACGCGTCCAAGAGGGCGTGATTCCTCGACAACGCCCACGTCAGCAGGACCGAGCCATCCCAACCGCCAGCGCGGTCCGCGCCGAGGTAGTTTTCAGCACGCATCCAATCGGGAGCATCCAAACCCATCTGGACCGTTATGCTAAATGGCAGGGTGGCCGCATCGCCATCGGCATCGGTGGCCGCGTAGATACTTGTATAAGCGATCATCCGGCCCTCGTCACCCAAGACTGCGGGGGAGCCTTTCAACTGGCGAGAGTTGGCGTTGAACACCAAGCCGTCCGGCAGGTTCCGCAGACTATACGTCAGCGGGCCGTTGCCGCCGGTGGCGGCTGGCAGGGGCCGAGCAACCGCTTGGCAAGCGGTCGCCGTCAGCGGCTCAATCGTTGCGTCGCCAAAGGTCGGCTCTAGATCCGAGGGGACGATGGTGATAGTACAGAGCAGCGTCGCCGCATCGCCATCGGCGTCGGTGGCCATGTACGTGGCGACGGTCGTGTCGGTCGCCGTCGCCGCACCGCCCAACTGCCGCTTCACCGCGTTGAACACCAAGCCATCCGGCAGGTTCAAAAAGCTATACGTCAGCGGATCGTTGCCGCCGATAGCCTGCGGCAGCGTCCGTGGGGCAATCGCTCGGTCCACCTCGGCGAACAGATCGGCAAGCGTTGCGTCACCAAAGGTCGGCACTAGATCCGGGGAAATGATGGTGATGGGAAACGGCAGGGTGGCTACATCGCCATCGGCGTCAATGGCCGCGTAGGTAGCGACGGTCGTGTCGGTCGCCATCGCCGCGCCAACCAACTGCCGCTTCACCGCGTTGAACACCAAGCTGTCCGGCAGATCCCACAGGCTATACCGCAGCGGGGGATCGCCGCCGGTGGCCGACGGCAGGGGCCAAACAACCGCTTGGTCCACTTCGGCGAACAGAGCGGGAATGCTCGCGTCGCCAAAGGACGGTTTTAGATCCGGGGGCGTGACCGTGATGGTGAACAGCAACGAGTCGGCATCATAGTTGGCATCGCGAACCCGATAAATCATGGTCTCGGCACTGTCGGTTTCGGTGGTGGGAGTGCCCCGCAACTGGCGGGTGTCGGCGTGGAACATCAAGCTGTCCGGCAGGTTGCCGAGCAAGCTATAGGTCAGCGGGGGGTCGCCGCCGGTGGCCTTAGGCAGCTTCCGCGGGGCAATCGGTTGATGGACCTCGGCGACGAGGTCGGCAATCATCGCGGTGTCCGCGAAAGCCGGGAACCGATCCTCAAAGGAGGACGGCGGGACTGAGGAGACTGGGGGGACTGAGGAGACTGGGGGAGACGCGGCGGGAGGACCGACCACGTCGTTGTCGATGAGGCCGACGGTCATCTCAAGGGTGCGGCCATCGTAGTCCGCACCACTTGCGGTAAACCTGAATGTCGCACGCCGACGAGGCCCAGCGTTGTACTCCGTGTCTTCTACCCCGGAAAACGTCACGTTCTGCTTGGTCTTCCAGTTCGATGGCGTAAAACTCAACGACGTTTTATCCATGGTCACCAGCGTCGGATCCTGATTGGTGGTGAGGTTTATCGTGACATTCCCCTTGGGTTCGCTCGTTATCCACACTTTTTGAGTAACGGTGCCGCCCTCGCGGACGCTCAAAGACGAGTCAAAAACGCGGATGTCCACCTGTTCATTATTTGCCACAACGACTCGCACCGTGCCGCTGACATTGTTGTAGTCCCCGCCGCTCGCAGTATGGGTAATCGTCGTCCGCCGTCCGAACTCATCGGCTACATCGTCATCAACCGCTGTCGCGGTGACCGTCTGCGCTGTATTCCAGTTCATTGTGGTGAAGGTCAAGCTCGAAGCTGACACCGTCGCCACGGTCTGGTCGCTGCTCGCCACCGCCACGGTGACCTGCGTGGTCGGCTCGGTAGCCAGCACCACGGTGTAGCTTTTCGTGCCCCCGGCCTCATCGGCTATGTGAATGTCGCTCGCCGAAAACGACAACGCCGGGCTTGGCGCGGCCTCATTGTCGATGAGGCCGACGGTCATCGTATGGGTAAGGCCGTCGTAGTCCGCACCGCTTGCAGTAAACTTGATGGTCGCCTGCCGACTAGCCCCTTGGTTGTACTCCGTATCTTCCACCCCGGAAAATGTCACGTTCTGCTTGGTCTTCCAGTTCGATGACGTAAAACTCAACGACGTTTTATCCATAGTCACCAGAGTCGGGTCCTGATTGGTGAGGTTTATCGTGACATTCCCCTTGGGTTGGCTCGTTATCCACACCTTTTGAGTAACGGTCCCGCCCTCACGGACGCTCAAAGACGAGTCGCGAACCTGTATGGTCGTCTGTTCATTGCTTGCCACAGCGACTCGCACTATGCCGCTGACATTGTTGTAGTTCCCGCCGCTCGCAGTGTGGGTGATCGTCGTCCGCCGTCCGAACTCATCGGCTACATCGTCATCAACCGCTGTCACGGTGATCGTCTGCGCTGTGTTCCAGTTCATTGTGGTGAAAGTCAAGCTCGAAGTTGACACCGTCGCCACGGTCTGATCGCTGTTCGACACCGCCACGGTGACCTGCACGGTCGGCTCGGCAGCCAGCACCACGGTGTAGCTTTTCGTGCCCCCGGCCTCATCGGCTATGTGAATGTCGCTCGCCGAAAACGACAACGCCGGGCTTGGCGCGGCCTCATTGTCGATGAGGTCGACGGTCATCCTAAGAGTAAAGCCGTCGTAGTCCGCATCGCTTGCAGTAAGCTTGATGGTCGCACGCCGACGAGCCCCACCGTTGTACTGAGTGTCTTCTACCCCAGAAAACGTCACGTCCTGCTTGGTCTCCCAGTTCGATGGCGTAAAACGCAACGACGTTTTATCCATGGTCACCAGCGTCGAGTTCTGATTGGTGAGGGTTATCGTGACAATCCCTTTAGGTTCGCTCGTGATCCACACCTTTTGAGTAACGGTGCCGCCCTCGCGGACGCTCAAAGACGAGTCGCGAACCTGTATGGTCGCTTGGTCATCGTCTTGCACAGTGACTCGCACCGTGCCGCTGACATTGTTATAGCCCCCGCCGCTCGCAGTGTGAGTGATCGTCGTCCGCCGTCCGAACTCATCGTCTATGTCGTCATCAACCGCTGTCACGGTGACCGTCTGCGCTGCATTCCAGTTCATTGTGGTGAAAGTCAAGCTCGAAGGAGATACCGTCGCCACGGTCCGGTCACCACTCGACACCGCCACGCTGACCGGCCCGGTCGGCTGGGTAGCCAGCACCACAGTATAACTCGTCGTGCCGGCGGCCTCACTGGCTATGTGAACGTTGCTCGCCGAAAACGTCAACGCCGGCGTGGTCTGCGCGTAGAGGGGGGCCGCGACGACGAGCGCGTACGCCAGACCGACAAACGCGCTGCCCATTCGCCGACGCACGAGGAGATGTCTGCTACACCTTCGCAAGGGAGCCACAAACCGCACAAGGCCGGCGCTGCGGGGGCGCGTCAGACGACGGCTGCTTCCTACAAAGGCTTTACTGACCATATAGCAATCCTACATCATTGCAAGACTGGATTCCCCCCCCGTGTCGGGGCACGGGGGGAACGTTCTTGCGCGGGAAGGACAGCTTAAACGGGTTCGGATAGAACGATATTACGCGGTGCCCTACTCGGCTCGGTCTAACAGGAGCCTAAAGGCGTCAAGGCTCGGCACCTGTATAGCCTCCCGATGCAACTGCTTGAGGCGCTGCACATCGTCGGTGGCCTCAATGCGAGCGGCCAACGGATCCGACGCAGCCAGCCCAAAGCGAATCTCTAGCACCTCAAGCAGAGCTTCAATGGTGCGTTCTCGGCCGCCCTGCTTAATCCCCTGCTCAATGCCCTTTTCCGTGAAATACTGCGCTACCGACGACTCGTACATAGTTTCCTCCTCGATGATGGTCATAATCGTCTCTAAGTTATACACCAACCCACTTAACATCGCAAGATCGGCCATATAATTGGCCTTGCGGCTCTCGTCCATCGGCACCTGTTGCGCCCGGTTGACGCACTGGCGTAGCCATCCTTCGGCGTCCATCCCCTCAGGCGGCTGCATCAGTGGCGCAAACGGCAGCAAGCCCGAAGGCCCCGCGGCGAGGATGCGTTGGCCATCTATCTCGATCAGCCGAATGACCTTGTATTGGACTAAGACGCGGTAGCCGCGCCGCTCTTGGACGTAGTAGCCCGGATCGTTTCGGCCGGCGTCTGGACGGAGATAGATGACGTTGGAATAGATCGGCCGGCGGTGTTGCTCAATGCCGCGTCCGATATAGCCGGCCATGCGGAGCGGCATAGGGGGGTTGCTGTCGGTGGTTTGGAACTCGTGATGGACCAACGCCTTCTGATCGCCAATTTTGACGCGGATGAGGCTGTCGGTGCGGTGGGTTTCGACGGTGGTTTGCTCGGTATCGACGACGCCGAGGATTTGGATGTCGTCTTGCTGGAGGGCGAAGCGGGCGAAGTCTGCCGGGTAGGTGTGGATGAGGTGTTTGGCGATGGTGTCGAATTCGGCCATGGGTTTTGCCTTGGTTGCGGGTGGGGTGGGCTGGTATGTGCAACCGGCAAGAATCGTGCCACGGCGGCGGCTCATAGGGGAGGGCTGGGGATCGGCGGCGTGGGTGTGTAGCGAAAAGGGGACAGGCGTGGGGCGTTGGGGAGAAAGTTTGACTGGCTTCCCGCATGACCCAAAGTGGGTTCTCAGACAGCCTCTTACATTTTTCTAACCTCGTCAAAGAACGTCTTAAAGGAGCCCGTGGCGGCGTGATCCCAACGGTCAAAGGTCGCTTGCAGCACGGCTAGCCAACGCTCTTTGGGCAGGCTTTGCACCGCTAAGCAGACGTAATAGGCATCGGTCAACGCCAAGCCGCGTCGCCCCTCCACGAGGGCTTGCTCTATGCGCTCGACCCATGGCGTCACCTCGGGCAAGGCTTCGACGCACCGCGCCTTGTGCTGGACAAAGTTGGCCAAGTGTTTGACCAAGCTCCGGCTGACGTCGTGCCGCTTTGCCGTGCCGGATACGTCGTTGAGGTCCAACTCGCCCCGGTGATACAATGCCAACAACTGCTGAGTGAGCGTGCGTTGCTGAGCACTAACGGTTGCTTGCCGAGCGCGGCGCAAGCCACTGGTGAGGGCTGACATCTCGTGGCAGCAGTTGAGCCAGCGCACCCCTTTGGAGACCACCGAGCGCATGGACGCGCCCGGGCCGACAGCCGTGCCCATGGCCTTGCCGCTGGCCGCACACGCCGCCCCCACGCGGCTGAAGGCCTCCTGCACGCGCTCGTGGTCTATGTGGGGGACGCCGGCGCGCTCGACGCCGTAGCTGTGCGCCAAGTCGCTCGGCCCCACGAAGAGCAAGTCGATTCCTTCAACCGCGGCAATCGCTTCCACCGCCTCCACGCCCTCGGCGTCTTCGATCATCACGCCGAGCAAGGTCTCGGCATCGGCCCTTCCCATGTACTCGGCCGAATCGAGCGTCCCGTAGTCCGAATCCCGGCCGCAGCCTACGCCGCGCAAGCCCAGCGGCCGGAACTTGGCCATCCGCACGAAGGCGCGTGCTTCGTCGGCACTCTTGCAATGGGGCCAAACCAACCCCTCGGCCCCTAACTCCAGCGGCTTGATCACTTGGTTGTACGGTCCCTTGGGGATGCGAACCACGGAATTGACCCCGGTGGCTCGCGCCGCCAAAATCAGCGGCGAAAGCGCGTTTAGCTCTAGATGGGAATGCTCCATGTCGATCCAGACGCAGCCAAAACCCGCTTGGGCGGCCAGCTCGACTACGACCGGGTCGAAGATCCGGTTGATTTCGACGACCTCTACCGTCGCCCCTCCGAGCAGGGCGGCCTTAGTCTGATTGGTTTTCACGATGCCTCCTAATTGGCGTACCCTGCTCGCTTTCTCAGGGCGTTTTTTCTATATTCGCCCACTTGTCAACGCCCATTGTAAAATCACAGGAGACCTGTTATGGCAGCAAGTGGACCCGTTCCCGCCGCCCGCGCCCAAGGCCGTGGCCCCACCATCTGGCTGGCCGGATCGCCCGACGAGCTAAAGGAGTGGATGCCCCTCGGAATCGCCGGAATCGTCACCAACACGGTGGTGCTCAACCAATACGCCCAGCAATGCGGCTCGGTCATCGGCCTGATAGAGCAATACCTCGCGCTCACCGACAAGCCCGTGGTGGTGGAAATCGACGGGCACTGCGTTGAAGAGCTTTTGGAAGTCGGGGAAGTTTTCACCAACTTGTCCGATCAGATCATCCTCAAGATACCCTGCAACGTCAACGGACTCAAAGCATTCAGCATCCTCAAGGACCGCGGGGTCGAGACCTTCTGTACCACGGTGTTCTCCCTGACGCAAGCCGCGGCCGTCGCCCAAGCCGGGGTCAATCACATCTTGCCGTTCTGCGAGCCTGTTAAGGAAGTGGGCGGCGACCCGACCAAGCTGATCCGCGAGTGCGCCCAAATGTTCGGCGGCTGGGGCCAGCGGCCCTTCATTATGGCCGCCCTCATCCGCTCGGTGGAGACCGCGCACGCCGCCTTCCGCGACGGGGCCGACGAGCTGGTCACCATGTGGACGGTGTACCGCGACATGATGGACCACCCGCTAACCGCCCAGTGGAACAAGACCTTTATGGACGAGTGGATCGACATGCACCAGAGCGGCTTGTTGGAGGGCGTCCCCGTCCGCTCCCACTGACGCGACGCGCCCTCACCCGCGCTCGGCCGGGATCTGGCGCAGCAATTCGCTCCAAGGGGAACTCAACATCAACCAAGGAGTTCGTCATGTTCAGTCAAGCCTTTGTAGGAATCAGTCGTCGGTCTGGCGTTCGCGCTCGTCAGTCGTCGGTCTGGCGTTCGCGCTCGTCAGTCGTCGGTCTGGCGTTCGCGCTCGTCGTCGCGGGAACCTTCGGGCCGTATCCGCTCTACGCGCAGGATGGTGGTACGCCCCCACCGCCGGACTTGTCGTTGTCGACAAGCATTATCGAAATATCTGAGGGCGACACGGGGACCTACGCCGTGGTCCCCGTTGGTCAGACGACCGGGATTGTCACCGTGATGGTGTCAACTGGCGACCCTAATGTAGCGACGGTATCGCCTTCGATATTGGTCTTCAGCCCACCGACGTACAGTGAAACGTCGGTAACGGTGAGAGCGATTGATAACGATATAGTCAATCCGCCCCGGAGTACGACGATCACCCACACTGCGACTGGCTACCCCTCCCGCACATTGGTCGTCCGCGTGACAGACGATGAGGCGAGCATATCTGAACCTTATGTCCCGGAGAATCTGCTGCCGGCTTTCGCGGACACCGCGATGATTGCCGACCTCGTCGCCGAGGTCCGCCAACCGATTGCCCCGCGGAGACTGCCTAAGGCCACTGGCGGCGACCCCCCGCTGACCTATAGCTTGCTCGGCAACCTGCCAGATGGCTTGATGTTCCACGCCGCCACCCGCCAGTTGCGGGGCACTCCCACCACCGAAACCGACAGCGCCGAGACCATGATTTACAGGGTCCGCGATGCCAACTATGATGCCGATACTCTGATGTTTGCCATCACGGTCACGCCCCCGGATCTAAAACCGTCCTTTGGCGACGCGAACATTCCCGCTCTGTTCGCCGAAGTGAACCAAGCGGTTGTTTGGCCCCTGCCGGCGGCCACCGGCGGCGATCCCCCGCTGCGGTATAGCCTGTCCAACCTGCCGGACGGCTTGGCACTCAACCCGGTGTGGCAACAGTTGCAGGGTGCGGCGACAGCCACGGACACGACCATCGCCGCCTATACAGCTACGGATGTCGATGGCGATACAGCGACGTTGACGTTTGCCGTCACCATCATCAACCCAGACCTAACGCCGACCTTTGGCGACGCGAGGGTGGCCGATCTCGTCGTCGAGGTGGACCAAGCGATTGATCCGGTGGACCTGCCGGCCGCTGGCGGCGGCAACGGTCCGCTGCGATATAGCCTGTCGAACCTGCCAGACGGCTGGGCGTTCCATGCCGCCACCCGCCAGTTGCGCGGCGCAGCGACAGCCCCCGACACGATCACCGCCACCTACACGGCCACCGACGCCGACGGCGATGCGGCCACCCTGACGTTTACCATCGTCATCATCGCCCCGGATCTAACGCCCGCCTTTGGCGACGCGACGCTTGGGCTGCTGACGGCGACCGCTTGCCAAGCGATTGATTGGACGCTGCCGGCCGCCAGTGGCGGCAACGACCCGCTGACGTATAGTCTGTCAAACCTGCCGGACGGCCTTGTGTTCCACGCCGACACCCGCCGGTTGCAGGGCATTCCCACAGCCCTGAGCGACGAGGGCCAGACGATCACCATACAGGGAACCTACACGGCGCAAGATGCCGACGGCGATGCAGCCACCCTGCCCTTCACTCTAACGGTCTATACTGGATTGGATGCTCCCGATTGGGTGCGAGCCGAAAACTACCTCGGGGCCGATAGCACGGGTACTTGGGGCGGCTCGGTGCTGCTGACGTGGGCTTTGCCGAGTCAGCATGCCGGCGTGGACGCTTACCGCATTTACCGCGAGGTGCGGATAACGCACAGCACCGACGAGCACGGTCAGTTGGTCGCGCTGGACGAACCCCGCGACGAGTTCGTCCCGTGGGCTCGGGTGGATGCGGTGCCGGGCGTTTCGGTGGGGCGCGCCCTCGTGCGGACGCTGGATTATCAGGCGACCCGCTGGGCGGTAGCTGCCGAGTGCGGCGGCCAGCGCACCTCCTTGACGGTCGCCCAAGCCAAAGCAGTGCCCCGCGACAGGGCCGCGCTGCTGCCGCAAGCCTTCGTCTTTGCCCAGCAGGGCGCGGCTCCGCCGCCGAAACGCCAAGCGGTCGTGCAATCGGCCATGACCACCACCGAAGGGCGCGTCGGGGCCATCCACCCCAGCACCCCGGCCGCATTGGCCCTCGGCCCCAACTATCCCAACCCGTTCAACCCGGCCACGACGATTCAATACTGGCTGCCGCAAGCTGCCGAGGTGCAGTTGACCATTCACAATGCCTTAGGGCAGGTGGTCCGCACCCTCGTGGCCGAGCATCAGTTCGCGGGTCGCTACGCCGTCAACTACGACGGGCGCGACGACCACGGGCAGCCCTTGGCGGCGGGGCTATACTTCTACCGGCTGCAAGCCGGCCCGGTTTCTCAGGTCGGGAAGATGGTCCTGCTCAAGTAGGACCAAGGTGCTTATGGACGAGTTGCTTGCCGCCCTCACCCGCGCTCGGTCGGGATCTGGCGCAGCAATTCGCTCCAAGCCGCGCCCAAGTCCATCACGTCGCCGCCGCAGATTACCAAGTCGCAGCCCGCGTCCATGGCGGCCGTCAGCAGCGACCCCGGCAAGGTGAAGATGCCGCTCAGCTTGCCGACCGCCCGCGCTTTGGCCACGCACGAGAGCACGGCCTCGCGCAGCCCGGGATCGTCCATCTGGCCGGTGCAGCCCATGCTGACGGCCAAATCGCTCGGCCCCATGAAAATCCCAGAGAGGCCCTCCACTGCGAGTATTGCATCGACATTCTTCACGGCCTCCACAGTCTCAATCTGGACCAAGAGATGGGTGCGCGCATTGGCGCGGGCTAGGGCGTCTTGGAGGTTTTCCATGCCAAAGCCCATGCCGCGCGTCCGCACGTTGAAGCCGCGCCGCCCCAACGGCGGGTACTTGCCGGCCTCGACGATGCGGCGTGCGTACTCCGCATCGTCCACCATGGGGACGAGAATGATCCGCGCCCCGATTTCGAGTGCGCGCAGCACGTGGTGGCGCTCGCCGTCGGGCAGGCGGATGAGCGGGAAAATGCCGCCGGCCTCTGCGGCCAAGCACAAGGTCTCGGCGCGCTCAAAGCCGACCGGGCCGTGTTCGCTTTCGATCCACACCGCTTCAAAACCGACCTGCGCCGCCAGCGAGACGAGCAAGGGCGAGGCGCTGTTGACGGTGACGCCGCGAATTCGGCGCGGCCGCCCAGCCTGATCCAAGAATACATCGTCGGTGATTTTTAAGGCCATGAACGTTTCTCTCGTTTGAATGATAAAAAAACCCCGTGCCGGGGAAGTTGGCACGGGGGTTGCCTGGGGGTGGGTTCAGCTATTGGTTGAGCGATTTTATGATTACATGAACTACAATCGTGCCAATTAAGGTTGCAGCGATGGAAATAGCAGTATATAGGAGTTGCTTCGTTGTAATCATGCTGGCTTTGATTTCTGTTACGGTCGTTTTTATTTCATCTACTGTTGCTTCAAGATTGGAAATTCTCTCTTCTAGTTTATCTAGCCTGTAATCTCTTACGCGATTTCCATTTCCATTATACCCACGAGCGTTTTCTTGATTTGGGTCTTGCCGAAAATCAGGTTTAATAGTACTCATCGTGTTTCTCCACCCACTTAAACCAATCCCATAGAGCGCGTGCAGTAAAACCCGCGTATGAACCTTCTAATTTTAGAACGACGCCAGGAGCTATAGATTCCTCTCCTTTAATTCCCAGTCTCCTCGCTATGGTTTCAGGAATATCGTCGTCTTGAATAAAGAATATAGTCTCCGAAAATTCATAGTGTTTTGAATACCACTGATCGATTAGATTTCGGAATTGCGGATCGGCTGAATCATTTAATAAAACAACAAAGGTTGACGTCGCCATTACTCGGACCCTTTCTCGGCGAGGCTTGTACCCCTACTTAGTGGGGCTTCACTAATTAAATAACGTACCCTGAACAATTGTCAAGTTTTCGTGCTTTGCCCACTTCAGAGGAGGTGCTGTTGTGACACCACTAGATTACGGACGCTCGTTTGTACTGGGCAACGGCCCGGAAAACGAAGTGCGGTTTTGGGTCGAGTCGCGGACGCGCATCGTCAGCGAAGCCTCCGGCCAGAGCGAGGATTACGTGCAGGTGGGGTCGTGCAAGAGCGAGCACACCTTTGCCCGAGAAAACCTCCTGCACGAGGACAACTACGACTTTCTGCCGGTCTTTGGCCCGGAGTGGTCGGTCGTCTATCGGCGTCACGCCGACCTGCGCGACAGCTATCGAGAAATCCGCCGCTCACAGGAGTGGTGGAATGGGCAACAATACCGCCTGATCGTCGGGCGCGAGGTGGAGGAACTGACCAGCGCGGCGGCCGTGCGCGAAGCGACCTACGCTGCCGTGCCAATCGTCGCGCAAACCCACGTGCGGAACGAGGAAACCGGGTTGCAGGCGATCCTAGAGTACCCGGTCAAAACCATGAACACCAATCGCGCCAACGACCTCTATCAAGTGGATACCGGCCCGGTGGCCTTCCCCGACCTGAGCCAGCGTCGCGCCCGCCACGTCGAGGCCCTATCCCTCGCCTTTGTGGTTTTCAATGCCCCGCACTTTGCCGACTTCGTCCTCGAAGCACCGACTCGCGTAGGCGACGAGCAGGTGTATCACTATTCCAAGCTAGTGTCCCTATCGGCGGTAAACAGGCTCTATGCGGTGCGCGCTTAGAAGCTGGTTGGAAGTTTTGTCCAAATCCCTCATTCACTATGGCTTAAAGGAGATGCTATGTACAGAGTAGGAGTTATTGGCTGCCGGGGCATTGGCAAGCGGCACGCCCAAGGGGCCGCGCAACTGGAAAACGCCGAGGTCGTGGCCGCTTGCGATCTCGTGCCGGAGCAACGCGACGAATTTGCCGCGCAGTTTAAGGAGACTAGTCCCGCGCTGAAGATGTACGCCGACTATCGGGAGATGCTGGAAAAGGCCCAGCTCGACATCGTTACGGTGGCCACCGGCGACAACCGGCACGCCGACTTGGTGGTAGCCGCGGCCGAAGCCGGTGCCAAGGGGATTTTCTGCGAAAAGCCACTGGCGACCAGCGTGGAGGACGCGGACCGCATGGTGACGGCCGCAGAACGCCACAACGCCTTGCTGTCCGTCGATCACACTCGCCACTGGATGCCCGTCTGGCATCGCTGCCACGAACTGGTGACGGCCGGCGAGATTGGCGACGTGAGAGCGGTCTTGTGCGAACACTACGGCACGCGCTCAATGCTGTTCCGCAACGGCACCCACCTGCTCGACGCCATTTTCTGGTTCGCCGGTAGCAAACCAGAGTGGCTCGTCGCCGAGTTGGAGGACGGGTACGAAGACTACAGCGAGTATCGCGGCGACGGCGGACACGACCCAGCCACCGAGCCGAGTGCCAACGCTTACATCCATTTTGCCAACGGCGTACGCGGGGTCTATCTCGGAGAAAAACAAACTCCCAACCGACTCGACTTCACTGTGGTCGGCACTACGGGTGCCATTTTCATCGAGCGGGAAGGCGATGCGTACCTCGAGCGGGGCGGAGAGCGAGTGTTGGTTGAACCGCGCCCGTGGGAGGTGGATGGAATCGAAGCGGGCGTCCATGAACTCGTGCGCGCACTCGACGGCACCGGTGCGCTATCGTGTACTGGCCGCGATGGTCTGATCGTTGTGGAGATGATGATCGCCTGCCTGCAATCGCAGCAGCAGAACAACTCAAAAGTCGCGCTGCCGCTACCCCGCGTACGCGGAGGCAGTTGAGTAGGTGGGGCGACCTATTTCAGCAACAGCCCTTCACCTCTCGGTTGGAAGAGGCTTGACAGCGCATGAACTCGTAGAACAGTGCCCCGGCTGCCGCCCCTAGCACCGGACCGACGACGTAGGCCGCAAAAGCCGTCCATTCGCCGGCTGCCAGCGCGGGGCCTAAGCTGCGGGCTGGATTCATCGAGGCTCCGCACAACGGCCCGGCGAATAGGGCCTCTAGCCCCACCGTGCCGCCAATGGCCAAACCAGCCGCCGGCCCTACGGCGCGAAAATCGGTCGCCATGCTCATAATGACCAGCATCAGCAAAAAGGTCAGCATGAATTCCCACACTAGGGCCGTGGTGAACAGGCCATCTACCGGCCGGGTGACTCCCAAGTTCAGCACCTGTTGAGGTTGCGTGGCGGCCAGCACCGACGACAAACTCGCCACGTGTATGCCGCTGGCCGCCACGGCCCCGGCGCATTGGGCCGAGATATAGGGCGCGATCTCCCTTGTGGGAAAATGCCGCGTCAGGGCGAACGCGAGGGTCACCGCCGGGTTGAAATGCGCTCCAGAAATGTGGCCGGTGGCATAGATCATCACCATGACGACCAGCCCAAACGCAGCGGCAATGCCGACATGGCTGACCGCGCCGCCGGAAATCTGGTCGATGGCCACCGCGCCGCAACCGGCAAAGACAATGGCAAACGCGCCGATGAATTCGGCGGCGCATTTTCGCAATAGATTCATGGTTTTCCGAACTCTCCAGCGGGACACTCCCGCACTGGGCGCGGGCGACCTTTTCGCAGCCTGATGATGCGCTTGGTCCTTTTCTGGATTCCCGCGTTCGCGGGAATGACCCCTAGAGTCATCAGGCAAGATTGCCCCGTCAAACGATCTCTCAGGGCGGTCACCGCTCCAATCGCGTCAACGCACGCTGGGCCTTGGCGTACTCAGGGGCCAAGCGCAGCGTCAGGCGGTAGAACTTTGCTGCCTCGTCGAATTGGCCTAAGTCGTGGTAGGCCGCTCCTAGGTTGAAGGCGATCAAGTGATTGTCGGGCGCGGCCTTTAGCGCTATGGAGAAATAATCAACCGCCCGCTCCAACGCCCCTTGCCGAACCTCGATCAAGCCCAGCGCATTGGCCGCCTGCGCCCGCACCACGTCGCCACGCAGCGCCGCGACAAAGGCGGCCCGAGCCTGCTCGGTTGCTCCCATGCTCTCATAGACCCGTCCCAGCGACAGAAAAACCGCGGCGTCGGCCTTTGTGGCCAGCGCTCGGCGGTAGTGGTCCACCGCTTGCTCGTATCGTCCCGTAGCCCGGTACAAAGCCGCCAAGTTGAGGTGCAGTCCCCGGTCGTCGGGCACTTGCGCCAAGGCTCGCCGATAAACCGCTTCAGCTTCGGAGTAGCGCCGCATCGCGGCCAACGCCGCGCCTAGATTGTGGCGGGCCTGTAGGTAACTGGAATCGAGTTGCACGGCGGTTCCAAAGGAGCGCACCGCAGCCGCGTACTGCCCCTGTTGGGCCTCGACGCGCCCTAGATCAAAGTGTATTTCCGCGTCGGCCCAAGGGTCGGCCGGCCGCAGACCAGCGTTGGCTACGACCGCCAGCAAGACGACAACCGCCATCCCGATCCCCAAGCGACGCCACTGCCGGGCCTGCCCCTGTTGCACCAGCCAGACCAGAGCGTACCCGGCAAACGGCAACAGCAGCGGCACTAAGGGCAAGCGATAGCGGCTAGTAATAAAAAAGAGCAGCAGCGAGGCGCTGTACGCGCCGATGCAGAGCAGCAGCAAACCCGCTTGGGGCCGATACCGCCAAGCGAGCACCATGCCCACAGCGGCCAAAGGTCCCAGCAGCCCAAAAGGAACGGCGAAGTGGTCGATTTTCCACAGCAAGACGCCTAGCAGCCAAGAATAGGTGCGGGCAAAGTACACGTCTTGGTTGCGTTTGATCTCCTCGCCGCGCACCAACAAGAACGCCTTGTATCCCAACAACCGCACAAAATCCCCCGGCGCGCTGGCGATCCAGTCGCCGGCTTGCCGGTAGAAGTACGCCGAGCGGTCTGCGTACCCTACGTGGCCCGCGGTCACCGGCTGCTCCATAAGGGCCTCCCAAGCCGGCCCGGGGCGGATTGCCACCAAGCGGTCGTAATCGGGATGGTTGCCCAAGTAGAAATTCACGCCGCCGTTCCAAGACAAGGGGATAAACTCGCCGCTGACCACCCAATTCCTCGCGGTCACCGCCCCGACCACGGCACTGGCGGTCGCCGCAAAAAGCAGGCACCAAGCCAGCTTGCTCCGCACGGCTCGCTCGGCGCTCTTCCAGTACCACAGGCCGGCGCAAAAAGCCAGCACCGCCGCATTGGGCACGGCGATTATGGCCAAGCCTTGGACGAGGCCGGCGGCTAGGGCCTGTCCCCAGCCCCGGCCGGGCTGGAGCAGGATAAAGAGCAACAGGAGATTGAGGAAAACGGCCAGCGCGGTGGGCAGCAGCTCGCCTTCAAAATAGATGGAGGGGCCGTATAGACAGGCCATGCCCCCAGCCAAGAGCCCGACTCGGGTGCCAAAAACCTGCCGACCAAGACCAAAAACCAAGGCACAAGAGGCCGCTCCCAAGAGCAACTGGATAAATCGGGGCGTCCAGAACAAGTCGCCGGAAACAGCGTAGATCGCGGCGAGAACATAAGGGTATAAAGGCGGTTGCCAAAAGGGCTTAGTGCCGATCCAAGAGTCCTCGGCGAGCTGCCGCGCCTGAGCACAGTACGAGTGCGCGTCCACGACCGGGGCCGCGAAGAAGGGATTGTCCGCGCTGTGCTCCAGATAGACCAGCCGCACGGCCAAAGATAGGAGCCCCAGCCCGCCAGCCATCCCCAAGGCGCGCCGACTCATGGGGGCCGAGGGCGGCTTATTCATATTGCAGTCCTAAATGACTTGAAAGCATGGAATGTTCATCGGCACCGTCTTTTTGCATATCAGGCGTCATTCCCGCGAAAGCGGGAATCCAGTCTTGAATGATGTAGGATTGCTATATTGCACGCCCCGTCCTTGCTCAATGAGCAAATGCCGGTCGGCAGGTAACGCCCGAAAGACCTGCATGGCACCATGGGGCCATTGGACTTCGAGCCGGTCAATGCGCGGGTGGTCGCCCAATCCTACATGCAGCCGCCGATCGCCGGCCGATAAATAGCTGCTCCCGCTTCTGACGAGACGGCGCTGGTCCAACGAACCGGTCACCACGCGCACCTCGGCCCCCACAGCATCGCGGTTGGCCCCGGTAGCCACGAGCTTGATCGAGGCCCAGTGACGCCCGTTGCCGTTGTGGTTGCGCACCAGCTTGGCCGGGCCGCCGCAATTGGTCACCAAAAGGTCCAAATCGCCGTCGCCATCCCAGTCGCCCCGGGCCAGCCCCCGGCTTATTTGCTCTTGCGCGAACCAACTCCCCGCGCTATCGGCCACCTCAACGAACCGGCAGGCGCCATCGTTGCGAAACAACTGATGCGCTTGGGCGTAGCGCACCCCAGGTTGCAACACCTCGACGCGGTCCAAAACATGGCCGGTGGCTACGTACAGGTCGGAGTCGCCATCGTGGTCGTAGTCGAAAAACGCGGTGCCAAAGCCCAAATAGAGCCAGCTCGGCCGGCCCAAGCCCGCCGCCGCGGTCACATCCTTGAAGTAGGTTCCCTCGTTGCGATAGAGCGTATTGGTTTCGCGGGAGAAATTGGTGACGAACAGATCCCAGTCACCATCGCGGTCGCAATCGCTAATATCGACTCCCATGCCGGCCTCGGGTTGGCCGCGCACATTGTAGGCCACCCCGGCTTGCAGGGCTATATCGCGGAACGTGCCATCGCCAGCGTTTTGGTAGAGAAAGTTGGCTACCCCGTCGTTGGCTACGTACAGATCTTGGTAGCCGTCCTCGTTCCAGTCCCAAGCCACCACGCCCAGCCCCTTGCCCTTGGGATTGGCAATGCCAGCGGCCATGGACACCTCGACAAAAGTACCGTCCCCCGCGTTGTGGTAGAGCACATCGGGCACCCCCCCATACTCGCTGGGCGCGCAGTACGAGCGCGAATTTTCGCCAATGGCGCGCAAGCCCGCGTCGTCCGTGTGGATGAAGCCGCCGCAGACTTTGTTGGTCGCTAGGGTAAAATCGAGATAGTTGACCACGTACAGATCGAGCGAGCCGTCGTTGTCGCGGTCGAAAAAGGCGGCGCTGGTGCTCCATTGGGGAGCCTCGACGCCCCGGCCGCGGACGAAGGTAGCGTCCCCGCGGTTGCGATAGAAGGCGTTGGGGCCGTAGTTGGTCGCGTACAGGTCTTGGTCGCCATCGTTGTCAGCATCGGCCACGGCGACGCCCATGCCATAGCCTGAGTCCGCGGCCCCACCAGCCTGGGGCACTTCGACAAAAGTACCCGTCCCTTCGTTGCGGTAGAGCGCGTTGCCCCTCGGTTCCACTCCAGCCGGGGGGGCCAGCTCAACCGCATAATCGGCTGGGTCGGCCGAGCGTTCCTCCGGGCTGGGGGCCGATGGAGCCACCCAATAGAGGCCGCTTTCTCGGCGCACCAAGTTGATCGGCCGGGCGTCCAAGCCCCTTAGATCAAAGCCGTCAACCAGATAGACATCCAAGTCGCCGTCCTCGTCAAAGTCGGCCAAGGCCCCGCCGGCCCCCATGGTCTCGATGAGAAAGTACTGCCCGGCCGCGCCGTTTTCGTGGACAAAGGAAAGGCCCGCTTGGTCGGTCGCATCGGTGAAATACACGGCCGGCGGCTCGCTTTGGCAGCCCAAGGCCCAGCCAAGCACCCCAATAGCCGTCCATCGTTGGACTGGGCGGCCCACTGCGCCTCCGCCTCAATACACCACGTGAACGAGGCGCGTTATCTGGGTTCGCACGTTGCGGCGCGCATCCGCCTGAACCGCCACTCGCACGATATACGTCCCCGGCCGCACCCGCTCGCCCGCGTCATTGACCCCGGCCCAAGCGACTGAGTATTGGCCGCTCGCCCGGGCGCGCCCCTGCTCCAGCGTCCAAACGCGCCGACCGGCCAGATCGTACACCGAGACGATTGCGGCCTCGGCTCCGTCCAAGCGCAGCACTTCAAAGCCAATCCGCGCGGCGTCGTTGATCCCATCGCCATTGGGCGTCACGGCCTTGGGAACTAGCGTCAGGTGCGCCAATCCCGCCGGTCCCGAGGGCACCAGCACCCGGAGGACGCCGCTTTCCACTTCGGCCACAGCCTCTTGATCGGCTTCAACCAATTGCCAAGTGCCCGAATCGGCGCGGTTGCCCACCCGCCCGGCAAAGGAAACGCCGTGGCCAAACAGGGAGGTCCATACATCAAGGGCTACGATCTCGTCGCGGCCCACCGCAGCGGGCAGCCGCACCCACAGGGAGTCGGCCGCCGTCTCGCGCACCTCCACTTCCTCTAAACCGAGCGCTTGGCCCCCGCCGGCCGCTACGGCTGCGGCCGCGCCGAGGCGAACCGCCCGCAGCGACAGCGGCGTCTCCCCGGAACTGACCAACAACACCTCGTCAATGCCCGGATCGCCCGGCCGCCGCACCGGTCGCACGAAAAAGGTCAGGGGCATATCCTCGCCCGGGCGTTCCACCCGCACCGGAAAGACCTCGCCCAAGGCCCGGCCCACCCAGGGTTGGGAAAACGACACCGCCAACCGCCGCAATAAGACGGCATGTTGCGGGTCGTCGCTGCTCAGCCGCACTTGGGTCTTGAGGAAGCGGCGCGGCGATGGCGAAGTGATGACTTGGCCCGACCGCAGGTGCGGCTTGCTCCAAGGGCTCCAAGTCTCCTCGTCAACGACCAACACATTGAGCGAATCCCCCCGGAGCGCGGCAATCAGCTTGTGGTACGCTTTTTTATCGACTTCGGCCCCGTCGCTCCGGTAGTAGGTAGTGTTGACTTTGGTCTGATCGCCGGTGCGGGTGGCGACCTCAATGCGCGTGCCGGGCGGGATGTCGGCGTCCCAGTGGAGCGCGGTCAAATTCCGGCTGCTGCTCAAGTCGATCAACGGCGATTCCAACACCACCTCCGGCTGATAGCCCTCGCCGTAGGCCTGTAGTTCGGACCAGCCGGCTCGGCTCCCCCCTCGGCCCACCAGATAGTCGAAGGCGATGTAGCGGACCTTTTGCAGCGCAAAGCGCACCGCTTGGAACCGAGGCTGGCGAAAGGCCCGCCGCTCTTCGACTTGCACCCACTGCAAGCTCCCGTCCGGCGCGAGCGAACCGTCCGACAGCTTCATCCGATAGTTGCCCAACGTACCGCCGGCACTGCGGGCGGCGGGCGGCAAAAAGTGGAATAGGTCCAGCCAGTACAAAGCCCCTAGGTCAAAGAGGACTTGCCGTTCGGGCTGGGCCGCCTCGCGGGTGTAACTCTGTTGCAGCCCGTACCAAGTGGTGTAGTCCCCATCGAGGCTGCGGGTGGGATTAAAGCCGTGCCCTTCCACCGTGCCACCCCGCTGAATCGCCCCCAGCGCTATGTTCTCGCCCAAGGTCCAGACCTCGACCTCGGCGAGGCGCGGTTGTTCGCGGCGGTAATAGCGGATTGAGCCTTGCTCAGCCGGGTCGAGCAGCGCATAGGCTTCCTCGTCGAGTAGCCACTCGGTCCCGGTGCGGCTGCGGCCAAAGTACTCCACGGCACCCTGTAGCTCCGCGGGCAAACTCTGGTAGGTCGAGCGGTCCACTTCCCCGGCCTTGCCCAAGCGGCTGTCCGTCATCACCACCTGCACAAAGCGAAAGGCATCGCCGATAAAATGGGGATCGGCCTGTTGGAAGGGCTGGAGGTCAAAAGAAAATTCGCGTTGATCCACATTGGGCCGCTCGGTCTTGCCGACCAAGTGATAATCGAGATTGTCGCCTACTTTGCCCTCGCCGTCGGCCACCATCAGGCGAAATTGGTAAAAGGGATCGCCCTCGCCAGCATTGGCAAAGCGCAACACAATGCGCTGGGCCGAAACGATCCGCCCCAAGTCAATCGCCACCCACCACAGATCCGGTGGATCGTCTAGATCAGGCTCCCAATAGGTATCGACCTGACCGTCGAGGAGGTGCGCGGCCCCGGCCAAGCCCGATCCAGCCGCTAGGATCCCCCCCTCCTTTTCGTCCTCGTCGGCCCCCAAGGGAAAGCGGTGGGCATTGAGGCTGGCGTTGAGTTCCGCCGCCACAAAGTGCGGCCGAGCGCCCTCGGAGTCGATATCGACCGTGCCAAAGGGGAACAGCCATTGCCGCCACTGGTCCGCGCCGTGCGTGATAATGCGGTCGCCTTGAATAGCGTACCCCTCCTCGGCCGCTGCGGCCCGGCAACCGAGCGCGACGACCAAAATCCAGATCGCCCAATGCCTGCTCGCCATAGAAATCCTCCTAAGTACGCGACACTTACTTTGAACTCGCTGCGTCCGGGATCGAGGGCAAGATGCCCTCGATCCTTGGGAAGCTGTTTTCCTACTCCAGACCCGCGTAGAACGAGACAAAGACGAGGCTGCCGGTCTGAGTCTCAGCAGTGCGACTAACGCGCTCAAACTGGTCCCGATCAAAGCGCAGGCCGCACTGCATGATGGAGCGGTAGCCCAAGTACGTGCCGTAATGGGTCAGCTCAATCGCCACAACCGTCTGCTGGCCATCGCCCGTGCGCTCGCCCGCGGCCCTCTGCTGGGGGGCTGCGGCTAGGTCGGTGGTGAAAACCTGTTCGACGCCCGTCTCAATCCACGACTCCCTGAAAACGGGGAACCGCACGCTGAACGACAGGAGCTGTTTCCACCACTGCCGCTCGCTCTCTCGCTGGAGATAGGGGACATCCCAGAACAACTCGTTTTTGAGGCGCGGCCGGAGGTGGACTCGGCCCATGTTGCGGCCGTACTCGGCCTTGTTGACCACGCCCCAAAAGTGCCCCCGGCGCCGGGCGCCGCGCTCGGTGAGCACTGGCTGCGCGTCGCGCTGGTGAAAAACCTCGTACTTGAACTTGTTGATGACCTCCAGCGACTGTAGGCCCGTGTAATCAAACCCCAGCCACGCGGTGTTGATCCAAGTGTTTTGGGCCGCTAGCGGGTCCGCTACCAAAGCCTGCTGATCGCCCAGCGCCAGCGGGGCCGCCAAGCGGTCGTCCGCTATATTGTCGCGCACCTTCTTTAGCTGCTCAAAGAAGCGCAGGCGACCTATGCCGGGCCAGTCTTGCTCTAGGACGAAAAGGCCGTACGCGGCCTCGCTGCGCCGCTTGCTCGACAACTGCCACTGCTGCGTCTGCCCCGCGAGCAGGCGCACCTTGGGCACGATGTCCACGCCGCCGTACACATTGTATCCCCGCAGATCCCGGTCGTAGGGATAGTCCGGGTCTGCGTCGTCCTCAAAGCGGTCAACCCAGCCGTTGTTGTTCATGTCGAGGCCAAAGAGGAACTCGGGGCGATCGACGTTGAAGCGCAAAAAGGGCTCCTCGTAATCGGCCAGTGCATTGCGGCGCGTCGGCGTATCATTCTGATTAAAATCGGAGATGAAATCGCCATTCTCGTCCCACCCGGGGAACACGGCTGGATCGGCCGCTCCCTCGCCCGTGGAAAGGGTTTGCCCCAACCGCGAGGATTGCCACCGCCGCTTTTGATCCGGGAAGCGATCCAAATCGTCGTTGTCATCGACATAGTCGTATAAAAAGGACGCTTGATCGACGTAATCGACGCGCCCGTTGGTCTCGGTCATAAAGACGCTGGTGGTGTAATCCGGGTCCATACTAAAGACTTCGCCGTGCAAAAAATAGGGCACTCGCCTATGCGCGAACTCCACCATCCACGCCGCGGCCCGGCGAGCAGAGGTTCGGTGGGTCGTCAGCAGAGGGCTGGGGTACTGGGCAAAGCGGTGGTTCACGTTTAATTCGGCGTACACGTCAAACCCCCACAGTTGGCGCACCTCTAAGGTGAGGCCGGCGAGCTGATTGGCCGTGGGTAAGCCGTAGTCAAACCGGACGGTGCGCCGATTGGACGTATCGCCGACATTGCCCGGGGCGCGCTCGACCAAGAGAAAGACCGGCTGCGCCTCTATATTGGTCTGGCGGTTTGAAGCGACCTCGACCCGATAATCATTGGCCAAGGCCAATTCAAAGCGCACCTCCGCGAGGGAATCGACCGTCGTTGGCTGCCAGGTAGGCTCGCCATCGACCACCACGACCCGCGCCGCGGCCAAGGCTTCGAGATTGTAGCGCAGCACCATGCGGTCGCCGCCATCGGCCACGGCAAAACCGTCGCGCAATTCGCCGCCCGTGCGCGCCGGCGCGTACCCGACCTGAGCGCCGTTCCACTGATGGCCGAGAACGTCCTTGAGGATGATATTCTCGGCAAAGAGAACGGCCCCATTCTCGCCGTCTTCGGGCGAATCGTCGCCGAGGCGCACCTCGACAAACGTGACCGCGTTGCTGGCTTGGTCGGTGGTGAGAAACCCCTTGAACATATTGCCGGCAAAGCGCTCCAAGGTGGCGCGGCTGTTGTGGCTGTTGACGTACGTCCCGCCGACCGTGAGGTGATCTCCTAGCTGGGCGGTGAGACGCCCGGCGGTCAATTCGGTCGCATTGGTCAGCCCCACGTCAAACGACGAGGTCGTGACCAGCGGCGCGCTGATCCGCGACAACAGCACCGTGCCCGCGTAGCGGTTTTGCAGATAGTGAAACTGGACGCCGTTGAAGGCGGCCTTGCGGAACGTCATCGGCGTGAGGGTAGTGGCTATTTCATCGCCTATGGTCAGGGAGAAGTGGTGCTGCCCCTTGGAGTCGGAGGCGATGATCAGGTTCTGGAAATTGCCGCCGTAGGGCAGGCCCTTGAGCAGGCTGTTGCCCTCCGAAGCTCTGGGCTGTTCCTTTCTCGCCTCATACACCAACCACCCGTGCATCACGCGGCGGCCAAACAAGTCGTAGAAGTAATCTCCTTCGAGCGTGGCCGATAAATAGCTGCGATAGAAATTCCGCGCATAATTGGTGTATTCCCACTGCTTTAGGCGGTATTCGCGGTACAGCTCTTGGGGCATGTACCACTTCTGCACCCGCGGATCAATGGCGTTGATGAGCGTGCTGCGGCTGCGGGTGACGTATTGCAGCCCGACGCCGTGCCCCTGCCCCAAGCGATTGCCGTATTCCTCGGCGTAGAGGCCGCCGCCGAGTGACGACAGGGCGAGTATGGCAATGACCGCCCGGGGCACGGCTAGAGACCCAGCCCGGCGTACACCGTGATGAAGGTCGTGAAGCCGGTCGAGGTCCTGTTCCCCAAGCCGAAATCATTGGCTTTCTCTTCGACGATCTCCGCCGCTCGGCACTCGTATTGGAAACCGAGCTGGGTGATCAGTTTATAGCCCAAATAATCGCTGATGTTGGTCGCCTGAATCGCCAGAATCGTCTCGCGCTGATCCCCGGTATCCACCCCCTCGGCCCCGGTCGCCACGAGGGCCGCTTCGTCGCGGCGCAACTCCCAGCGATAATTTTGCTCCAAGCCCGCTTCGATCTGGGTGCGCGGCATCAGCGGCAGGCGGGTAATAAAAAACAGGCTCGGAGTCCACTGCTTGCGCTCGTCTTCGGCCCGCAGAAAGGGCGAGTCAATCAGGTACTCGCTTTTGACCCGAGGCATCAGCTCCACCCCGGCTAGGGCGAGGGAATACTCGGCCTTATTGATCAGCCCGAAAAAGCGCGAATCTCGCCGCGCCCCCCGCTCGGCCAAGACCTCATCGTCGAGCAGTTGGTGGAAAAGTTCCCACTTGAGCTTGTTTTCCACCACGAGGTTGGCCGTGCCCGTGTACTTAAAGCCCAGCCACACCGTGTTGATCCACGTGTCTTGGGCCGGCAGCACATCTTGGACGGGCAACTGCGGCCCGCGAAAAAAGGGCAGGGGCGCGATGCGGTCGTCGGCAATGGTGTCGCGCGCCCGTTTTAGGTGTTCAAAGACCCGGACGCGCCCCAAGCCGGCGATGTCCTTGTCCAAGGTGAAGAGGGCATAACTAGTCTCGCTGCGCTGTGCCGCCGAGATCAACCACTGCCGGGTCCGCCCCGCCGTCAGCCGAATCTCCGGCGTCAGGTGAACGCCGCCGTAGGCGTTGTACCCCCGATGGTCGCGCTTGTAGGGGAAGTCGGGCTCGGTGTCGTTTTCAAAGCGGTCGATCCAGCCGTTGTTGTTGAGATCAATGCCAAAGAGAAACTCGGGGCGGTCGCTGTGATAGCGCAGGAAGGGTTCTTCGTAATCGGGCAACTGGTTCTCGCGCGTGCGGTTGTCGTTTTGGTTGAAGTCGTTGATGAAATCGTTGTTTTCGTCCCAGCCGGGAAAGACTTCGATATCGGGGCCGGCTTGGTTGGCTCGCCCCCAGTCGGGCGTGCGGTCTTGGTCGTCGTTGTCCTCGACGAACTCGAAGAAGCGGTTGTGGGTCGCATAGTCAATGACGCCCCGCTGGTCGCTGAGAAAAATGCTGGTCGCGTAGTCTTTGCCCATGCTGAATGCTTCGCCATAGACAAACCACGGATAGGCGTTTTTCGCCGCGTTCAGCATCCACGCATCGGCCCGCCGCGAAGCCGCGTGGTGGTCGCCTTCGACATTGGGGTTGGGGTATTTTCTGAATTGGTGGTTGACCGCGTATTCGGCATAAGTGTCAAAGCCCAAGAAGCGAGTCGTCGCGAGGTGGAAACCGAAAATTTGGTTGGCAGTGGGCAGGCCGTAGGCAAAGCGCACGAGCCGCTGGTTTGACGTGTCGCGCACATTGCCGTCGGCCCGGGCGATGAGCAGGGGATGGAATTCGCCGGCGCGGCTCAGTTGGCGATTGGAGGCCATGGACACCTTGTAGTCGTTGGCCAGCACCAACTCGAACGTCACCTCGACAATGGTCGAGGGGTCTGGCCCCAAATAGGCGCGGTCGGAAAAATCGTAGATGAGGCGAATGGCCTCGTCCCCGTCCGCGGCCAAAAAGCCCCCCGGCCGCTGGAAACCGCCTTGGACGAGGGGCGTGAAGTTGATCTCCTTGCCGGTGACGGTTTCGCGCTCGCCGGTGTTGAAGTCGCTAATGGCCGTGATGATGATGTTTTGCGAAAACAGCGCGGCCCCACCCCGGCTGTCGGCGGGCGAGTCGTCTTCGAGCAAAATTTCAATGCGGGTGACGGTGCTGCTGTTTTGATCGACGGTCAAATCGCCTTGGGCGCGCCCGCCGAGAAAGCTCTCCAACAGGGTATTGGACTGGTGGGCGTTGACATAGGTGGCACCCAAGGAGACGAAATCGCCCACCTGAGCGGTGAAGTGGCCGCCGAGAAAGTCGGTGGTATTCGACACGCCCGTAGGCACGGCACCGACCGCGACGCCCACTTGGTTGGGGGCACTGATGCGCGACAACAGCACGGTGGCTTGGTATTTGTCCGCGGCGAAATCGGCCTCAATGCCATTGAAGGCCGGCTTGGAAAAAGTTAGGGGCGTCAGGGTCGTGCGAATGCTGTTGCCAATGGTCACCGCGTAGTGGTTTTGGCCCTTGCTGTCGGAGGCGATCAAGACGTTGTTGAACCACGAGCCATAGCGGCTGTCCTTGAATACGGTGCTGCCGAACTCGGCCGGTTGTTGCCGGCGCATGTCGTATATCAGCCAGCCTTGGGTGACAAAATTGCCGTATAGGTCGTAGAAGTAATGGCCCTCAATGGCCGTGTTGACGTAGCGCTGGTAATTCTCGCGGGCGTAGTTGTTGTACTGCCAAGGCCGCCAGCGGTACTCGTTGTAGAGTTCTTGGGGGACGTACCAGCGTTTGAGGGTGGGGTCGAGGGCGTCAAAGAGCACGCCCGGGCCGCGAGGTTCATAAGACACCCGACCGCCGCGCTGCACCCCGAGGCGCGAGCCGTAATCCTGCGCTTGGAGCCAAGCGGGACTCAGCAAGCAGCAAAGGAGCAGGAAAGCCAACCCGAACCGGCTAGACATGCTTGCTCAGTACGCCACGCTAACGAGGCCGGTTTTGGCCGCGGCGCCGACATTTGTATCGAGCGAGACGCGGACCAAATAGATGCCGGGCGCGACCACCGCGCCGTTGCCATCGCGCCCATCCCAAGCGGCGGCAAAGCGGCCGCTAGCCCGGTGGTCCGCAAAGGGCGCGGCGACGAACCGACCGCTCAAATCGCGGATCTCCACCCTGAGCGGCGCGCCTACGCCCAGCCGCAGCACCTCAAAATGGACCGCAGCCGCCTCGTTGACGCCGTCGCCGTTGGGGGTAAAAACTGCGGGGGTCACGTGAAGCCGCCCCAGCAGCGATCCCCTTATGGCGATGCGCACCGCCAAGTTGTTATCCACTGCGGTCAAATCCTCGCTGCCCACCGGGCGCGGATCCACGTCTTCGGCCCCGAGTTGCGCCGCATTGCCCGGCACCACCGCCTGCGGCAACGGCCCGTCGCCCGTCGCGGCCGGGTCGACCAGCCAAGCTCGACCGGCAAACCCCTGTCCAAAGCGCAAGACCGAAGTCGTGAACGAAATTTTGAGCAAATCGCCATCGCCGACCGGGGGGAAGCCGACGACAAAGCGGCCGGGCGCAACGCTCTCAATGCTGAACTCGCCCACGCGCAGCGGCAAGTGCGCCTCGGCGAGGACCGCGTCAAAATCCGCCCCGGCGATTGGCTCGTCTTGGGCATTGAGCACCTCGATGCGGCCGATTTTTTCAAAGACGCTCGGCGAGGATATTTCAAAGCGATTGAAACCCGTATCCTGCGGCCGAACTCCCACCCGCGCTCCATAGGTGAACTCCACCACCTCCCCGGCCGCGACCTCGCGGGGGAAAATTTCGCCGACGATTTTTTCGGCCGGCACGGGGCGGGCCAGATCAAAGGACAGGGAGCCTACCCCGGCCGCGGCGAGAAAATCGCGGCTGACAAAATCAATCCTGAACTGGAAGTACTGCCGCGGACCGGGTGAGACAATGGGCGTACCGGCCGGGGTCGTTCCCGCGGGCGGATAGGGGGGTGACCAGTTGCTCCAGTTGATTAGGTCGTCTCTTATGGGTGCTTTTTGCTGGAGGGGCAGGCTGGCGTGATCGGCCTGTGAGAGCGCGAGGGCTTGCCGGACGGATTCGGGTTGGGAATTGTACTGGTCGAAAGCCTCGTCTAGGGGCAGGTCGTCGAGCAAGACGCCGTTGATTGCGGCCGCCTGCTGCCAAGGCACTTCCTGCAAGTCGGGGTTGAAGCGATTGAAGACAAAGGGCGTCGGGTCGCGGCCGGAACGGGTGAACACGCGAACATCCGACAGGCCGGCTAGGCCCTCGCGCCGCTCGCTCCAGCGCACCTGGCCCCAGTTGGCTAAATCGCCCAGATCGAAGATGTCCGACAAGTACTGGGCTTCGGGCACGAAGCCCGCGCCGAATAGTTCCAACTCATCGACTTCAAAGCCGATATTGGACAGCGACACCAAGCGCACGTAGCGCACGAATTGCAGGGGTAGGGACCAATCGACGACGGCCTCGGTGTTGTCCTCGACCCGCACGAAGGTAGTGTACTGCGGGCGGCCTTCCACCGACGTTTCCTCGCTGCCGTCGTTGAGTTGGAGGGCATAGCCGCGCATGAAGTCGTTTTCAAACTTGAACTCCGCACTAGGGCGAATGGTGTTGCGCGGGAAAAAGCGGATTCGGTTCACGCCAAAGCGCGCCCCCAAATCCAAGTCCATGATGATGCCGCGGGCGATGACTACTTCCCCGGCCGCGCTGGCCTTGCGGCGAAAGGCCGTTTCTGCATCCTCGTCAATCATGGCCGCCAGCGACGCCGCGCTGATCGAGGGCAGGGGCGAATTCATGCCGCCCCCCCGGTCGGACGCGCCGAGTGCCAGATTCCGCCCGGGGTCAATCTGTTGCGGGAAAATCCACCCCTCGGCAAACGCAAAGTCAATGACGCCGCCCGGCGTATTGCCAACGGCCAACTCGGTATTGGACAAGCGGAATTGCGGCGCAATTTCGTCCCCCCCGTCCAACCACGCCCGCCCACCTTGCCCCAAGGCAATGGTCTGTGCTGGGGCATCGGCGGCCAACGACAGCAACGCCGCGGCGAGAAGGCCGTACCTTTTCCTGCTCATGCGTTTCCTTCTCTAAAGCGGCGCGCTTACTCTGCTCGCCAAGCCGGAACATCCCATGAATTGTACCACGCCCACGCCCACTTGACCTTTTTGGCTGGCATCTCCACTTCGTACTGAATGGGCGCGGTAAAGGGCAGCAGTTGGGCTTGGCCGTCAATCTGCTCCCGCAGGTCTTCGAGGAAGGCGTTGACGTCCGTTAGATTGGGCGGCCAATGACCGGCCGGAATCGGCTCGGACTGGCGATCGGTCCGATAGTGGGTGGGAATGACGAATTTGGGCCGCACCGCATCAATTAGCGGCCCCATCGGCGTCTTCATGTGGATCAAGTAATCGACGCGACCGCGCAGATTCTCCAGCGGCGGATAGGTCCCGTGCAAATCCCCGGTGTGGAAAATCGCGACGTCGCGGGCGGCATGGGTGACTAGATAGGCGCAAGTGGGCAGATCCGGCCGGGCGCTTTCGCCGCTTTCGTACACTTCGACCTGAAGCGGGCCTAGGTCGAGCTCAAAGGGGCCGGGAAATTCGCGGCGACCATAGCGCGCGACATCCTGATATTTGGGATAGACCACTTGGACCTTGGCCGGGTCGATGTGCTTGGTGATGGGCAGGTCGCGCGCAAAAGCGGCGTCGCCGTAGTTTTCGTCAATGGGTTCGTTGGGCGTCAGACAGCCGATGGGGACGAAGAGTTTTTTCCAGCGCTCGCCTTGGCAGAGCTTGTGCAAGGTCTTGGGGTGACAATGGTCAAAGTGCTCGTGGCTGATAAAAATATAGTCGAATATCGGCTCGGCTCGTTCCAGTTCGGCACCGAATAGATAGGGATCGAAACACACGTTGACATCGCCCAGCAATGCCTCAAAGTGCCCACATCCAGCCCAGCGCAGATACATGCTGTCCATTGGCTTCCTCCTCCGAGCGGCCGCTCAATACGCGACCGCCACGAGTCCACTGCGTTCTGTCGGTCCGTCGTCTGTATCCACCTGTACTCGGTAGAGATATACACCCGGCGCGACCACGCTCCCGCCGTCGGCCCGGCCGTCCCACCGCCGGGCGTATTGGCCGCTGGTATCCGCTCCCCGGTACAACTGGCGCACTCGGCGTCCCGCCAGATCGAATATGCCCACTTCTACCGCGCCGGTGCCGGCCAGTTCGAGCAGCGTGTACTCGATGTGGACCTCGTCGTTGACCCGGTCGCCATTGGGCGTGCATACCTGCGAACTGAGCACCAACTCACTGACGATCGCGCGGCCCAACTCAATCCCCACCGACCGCTGGTTGCCGTCTAGGCGGAAGGTCGCATCCCCATCTTCAACCCACTGCCCCACTTCCAACGGGCGTTGGCTGTCGAAGACCTCGGCGGCGAAGACCGTGCCAAAGCGAAACACCCGTCCCGTGAAGAAAACCTCCACCACGCGGCCGGTCTTGCTCCGGTCCATGCGCCCCACTGCCAATACCAACCGCTGGTCCGTCAAAGGCTCGGCAAGGCGCCAATCCTGCAATTCCTCGTTGACGCGGACGGAATCGACGCCGGTGAACTGCCCCGCAGTCTTTAGCACCAAGCGGTCAAAGCCGCTTTCGCCGCCGGCAAAATCCGGCCGCATGGCATAGACAAAGGCCGTCTCTTCCCCCGGCTTGACCTCAATCGGCCAGATCTCCCCGAGCACCCGCCCGGCCACTGGCGGCTGGGTGACGCGGAATTCAATAAAATCAATGGCCGCGCCAGCCAAGCCACTCGGTACAAAATCCAACTGCACTTGAATGAATTGTCGGGGGCTCGGCGAGGTAATCGCCGTGCCGAGACGGTCGGCCCAATCGTAAGGCCCCGACCACGAACTCCAATTGTCGAGGTCTGTGGTAACTTCGGCTTTGTTGCCCTTGAGGTTGTTGTAGTCCGCCGCAGTCAAGGGCACGCCTTGGGCGTTGCGGAAGGTTTTCTCGTCGCCGCGGCCGGTAAAACGCCAGTAGCGGTTAGGGTCCGCCGTATGACCGCTGCGCGTACGGATGCTCAGTTTGGCGTTGGAATCTTCAAAGCCCGACCAGCGAATGGCACCCAAGCTCGACGGCTGGCCGAGGTCAAAGGCCCCGGAAGTGTACAGGGCACTCGATACATAGCCCTCGCCATAGACTTCCAACTCGGCGATTTCCCAACCCTCTTTTTTGTGGATATTGAGTTGTATCTGATCGAGAACGCGGGGGACAAAGTTGATTTCGAGGCGCGGATTTCGGTTGTCGATCCCCCGTGCGATGACGTTTTTGCCTTGGGGCCTTATCGTCCCCTTGGGCAACGAGTACAGGGTGTAGTCCTCAATGAGGCGGTCGGGATGGTTCGGCCGGGGATAGACGACAACTCGATTGACCAAGAAGCGGCCGCCTAGATCGAGATACACCAAGGACGACTCCGAGCGCACGACGAGGACGGCCGGGTCGAGAAAAGTGGTTGAATCGCCGTCGGCGATCCGGTCGATTTCTTCGCCTTTGGTGAGAAAATTGTACTTCCAACTGCCGGGGCCGCCGCCGCGGGCGAAGGAAGATCGCGCCATATTCTCGTCCGAAGGAATGAATACCGGGGCGAGCCGGCCCTCATGGCCGACCTCCACGCCGACCAGCACCCCCTCGGCACCCGCGGCAAAGCCCTCCCAGCTCAACTGGACAAACTCCACGTCTCGATGGCTCGCCAATTCGGGCTGCGGCAGCCCATGGCCACCCACTCTATATATGGTGAGTCCCCAAGCCAAGGTCGGGGCCAGAAAAGGCAGCAGCGCTAGGCGCAGCATCGCGGCTTGCATACTTTTGGCTTAAAATGGGCTGCCTGGCGCACCGTCGCGGTACCCCAGGCAGCAAAAACAACCCCCGCTATGGAGGATCGCTTAATGGACGAAACCGGCCTTGAGCCGGCCCCAAGTCGTGGCTTCAACCGAAGAGGGAATCGAGCCGAAGTCAACGCTCTCATCAATAGGCGACAAGAAGAAGTCGCTGCAACCATCGGCGTTCCTAAAGCCAATGTCGCTCTGGCTCAGGTTGTAGAATGCGTCCCAACCGCTGCACTCTTCGCCCTCGCGCGCCTCGCGGCAGCCAACATCGTAGTCCATCCAGTTGTAGTGGATGCCGATTATGTTGTTCTCTTGCATCGAGTGGATGATCGACTCTCCGGGGCCGGCGGGATTGATGTCGTCGGTGGGGGCCAAGCGGATTTCCAGCCAAGTCGTCCCCGGACCGTAGTGTTCGCCTTCAAAAGTCGCCACCGCATTGTACCAGCCCTCCTCGGGCAGCCAAGTCGCCGCGCCCCAGAAGAAGTGGACAATTTCCGAGCCTAACACCGTGTCGCCGATGTTGTTGTAGGTCTCGGTCTGATAGCACTGCGAACCGTCCAACCGCTCATCGCCCGGGTAGCATTCGCCCCCGCTGTGATCGGCGTCGAGGAGAATTTGCCAAGTATCGCCCGGCCGGTTGATGTCGTCGAATACTTGGCTGTAAAAGTAGAGCCGGTTGGTCCCCAAGCTGAAGGTCACCGTGGCTTTGGCGTCGAAATTGGACGCATCGATCTCCCGTCCCCCTTGAGTATCGGGAAACTGCTCGGTGGTCTGCCAGTATGCCTCGGGGACGATATCGTATTCGCTGCCGACGCCGTCCAGTACGGGCTCGAGACCGGCTGGCCACTGGAAGGCCGGAAAAATGGCGCCTTCGGGCGAGTGCGCCGAAACATTGACCGCGAGGCCCAACGTGAGAGCCAAAGCAGCCGTCATAATATGACGTGCCATGTCTGTTCCTTTCTCATAAAGCAGGAAAATTGAAAATTTGCGTTCTAGCCGAGATACTTCTCTGAGCCTGATGCGCTTCCTCCTTTCCGCGATTGAGTGGGACAAAGGCCCATTTTGCTGGGTTCGGCTTACAAGGTACGAAATTTGAAAATTAAAAATCAAGAAAAATAAAAGCAGGCCGGACGTAGCGCTCACCGGGTGGATTCCCGCCCCGTGTCGGGGCACGGGGTGACGTTCTTTCGCGGAATGACCGCTAGCAGGCCACCCGCGCACCGGGTGCTTGCCGCGATGCCTTTTCTTTAATTCGTGCGCTTTGCCAGAGAAATATATATTCTGGTCGCCCACTTGAGTCTGCAAAGGAACCGCTTCATGTATCGCATCCTCGTTGCAATACCGTATTTGGCACTCAGTTGGGTGCTGTTTGCTTGTGCGCCACCCGATCAATCTCCCGCGCCGGAGCAAACGGCCCCGCCAATCGCCGTCGCCCGAGTCGGCCGCGATTCTATTTTCGCGGTTGAAGTAGAGCGGCTCATTGCCTCGTTGGGGCCGGGTCTAAAATCCAGAGAGAGCGGCGATGCCGCGCGCCGCGATTACCTGCAATCGCTCATAGATCAGAAACTGCTCGCGCACGCAGCCCGCGCCCGCGGTTTGGACACGGTGCGGACCTTTGCGAACAAACTCGCGTGGAAATTTCGCGAAAAGGTCATCAACACCTACCAAAGCGTCAAAATAAGTGCCCGGATCGAGATTTCCGACGAGGAACTCGAGGAGCTGTTTGTCGCGGGCGATTTTCAGCGCGAAAAGCGCTTGCTCCGCCTGCTAGTCAACACCCGCGACGAAGCCGTGACATTGCGCCGCCAGATCGCCACGGCCGACGACTTCGCGGCCTTGGCCCAAGCCCATTCACTCGACCTGCAATCGGCCGAGCAGGGCGGCGATTTGGGCTATGTCAACCGCGTCGGCGCCGCCAATCACGGCATTCCCGTCCCGGTCTTTGCCAGCCTAAAGCAAGGTTCCCTGTCTGAAGTACTGCCCCTGAGCAAAAATTACCAGCTCGTTTTCTGCACGGCTGAACGCCAAGGCGATTTCGCCCAGTATCGCCAAGACTTGTACAAAGACGTGTGGAAGGAACGCTTCGTCGCCGAACATCAGGCCCTGATTGAGGAGTTGGCGAGTTCCTTAAATCTGCGCCTACACTCGGCTGGGCTGGCGGTCCTTACGGCCCAAGACCCCGCAGTCGATCCTTACCCCAAACTCGCCCCGGAGGACGGTTCGGCCCCGCTGTTCGTTTTTGATGGCGGCCGCATAACCGCGACTCACTACATTGAATCGTTCCGCCGCAGCCGGCAGGTGCCGGCCTTGGGCGACAGCCTGCAAATAATCCGGGCGGCCTGGAAATTGCCCATTCCCAAGACGCTGGTCTGGCGCGCGGCCAAAGAGGCCGGCCACACGGAAAGCCCGGCCATGCGCTATTGGAAGCAGCGCAAGACCGAGGAAATGCTCATCCTCGCCCTGCGCCAGCACGAGATCAGCGACCAAATAACCATAACCGATGCGGCCGTAGCCCAGTACTACCAAGACCATCGGGAACAATTTCGCACCCCGGTGGAAATGCGGCTCGACGAACTGTTAGTTGACGACCGCGACCACGCCCAGGCCCTGCGCCAGCGTCTGGACCGCGGCGAAACCATCGCCGATTTAGCTTCCCTGAGTCAGCGCCACGGGGGGCCGGATGGCCGGGGGAAAATTCATCTCCATTCGTATCAGCAAGGCATCTACGGCGCGCTCGTGGACCATGCTCTGGCCGCCGAAATCGGGGGCTTGGTCGGTCCGGTAGCGGTGACGGGCGGATATTCAATTTTCCGCCTCAAAGAGCGCAGCGGCGGGGAAATCGCCCCCTTAAAGGCGGTCCACAAGCGCGTAGCGGCGATTTTGCGCGTCATAGAGCAGGAACGGCGCTTCAACGAATTGGTCGCCCGCTACCGAGAGCAATACGCCGATCAAGTGCATATCTTTGCAGAAGCCATTCCCCAAATCCAACTCGACCCGCCCGCGCCAGCGCGCTGAAGCGAGGCGTCAGCGTCCCTCCACTATCTCCACATAGCGGCCGGTCGGTAGGCTCGGCAAAACCTGCCGTCGGCCCGAAGGCCAGCGGATTTCCACCTGCTCCACCTCGGCTGTCGGCCCCAAGCCAAACAACAAGCGCGGGTCGTTTTGGGCTTGGAAGCTGTACCCGCGATGAACCTCTCGCACTTGCTCCATGCCGCCCGCTCGCACGCGCACCACAGCGCCAATGGCTAGCCGCCCTTCAGTGCCCACCAGCCGCAGCCCTAGCCAGCGGTTGTTCGCCGCGCTGTCGTTGCGCAGCAGGGTCGGCGCGTCGTTCAAGTTCATAATGAAAATATCGACATCGCCGTCGTTGTCGTAATCGCCCACGGCAGCAGCGCGGCTCACTTTCTGCTCCGTCCACCCAGCTCCGCTCTGCTCGCCCACCTCGCCAAACTGCCCGCCCTCGTTGCGGTAGAGCAAATTGCGCTGGGCGTAGCGCAAATCGGCGTAGTGCTGGTCCAACTGCGGATAGACATGTCCATTGGCGACGAATAAGTCGAGCCAGCCATCGCGGTCAAAATCGACAAAGGCCGTGCCCCAGCCCAAATAGGGAGCCTCAATCTGGCCCAAGCCGACCTCGCGGGTGCAATCCCGGAATCTCCACGTCCCCTCGTTGCAGTACAGGGTATTGAACTCTTCGGAAAAGTGCGTCGCAAACAGATCGAGATCGCCGTCGTTGTCAAAGTCGCCAGCGTGTAACCCCATGCTAGCTTGCGGCAAACCATCGCCGCTGTACGCAGCGCCGGCCTCGACGGCCACCTCGGCCAGACGCCAAGCGCCATCGTTGCGCCAGAGCAGGTTGGGTTCGGTGTCGTTGGCCACGTACAGGTCGAGATCGCCATCGCGGTCCAAGTCGTTGAAGACGACCCCCATCGCCGGATAGCGCCGAGCGCCGACTCCGGTCGAATCGCTCATATCCTGAAACGTTCCGTCGCCTCGGTTGCGGTAAATTCGGTCCGCCGACCGGCCGGCGTATTCAGGCCCGCAGTACACGTACAGCCCTTTGTAGTGGCATTTAGACCCGCCCGCGGGCGGATTATTCAAGTCGAATTCGAGGTAGTTGGCCACGTACAGATCGAGCCACCCATCGCCGTCAACGTCCCCGAAGGCGGCACTGGAGCCCCAGAGCTCGTCATCTACTCCGGCGGCATGGGCAACTTGGGCAAAGCGGCCCGCCCCGTCGTTGCGCCAGAGTTGGTTGGGGCCCCAATACGTGACGTATAGATCGACGTCGCCATCGTTGTCGTAGTCCCCGGCAGCGCATCCCATGCCCCAGCCGCCCACGCCGAAATCGGCTTCCACTTCGCGGAACATTCGCGCCCCGCCCGCACCCGGCTCGTTGTGGAAAAGCCGGTTGCGGGCGCCCTCGGGTTGGTATTCTAACCGCGTCCCGTTGACGACGAAAATATCTTGAAAGCCATCGTTGTCGTAGTCGAGGAAAGCCGCCCCGGTGGACATGGACTCGAGGACGTAATTCTGTGCTGGGCTACCGGAAACATTTGTGAAGTCTAGCCCGGCGGCCCGGCCGACATCGACGAAGTAAAAGGGGGGGGATTCCCGCCCGGATTGCGCTTGGCAGCCCAGTAGAAGGACCACCAGTACCTCGGCAACCCCTTTGGACCAGCGCCGACTTAGGGGACGTACTCGTGTAGATCCGCGATCCAGTTGTATCCCTCGCGATCCTCCCACTTGTGGGCCCCACCCATGACGAAAATTCGCTCGCCGACGTTTGCAGTGGCCATCCAAGCTTTTTTTGTCGGCATGGGGGTCTCGCTCGACCAAGTGCCGGCGTCGATATCGTACACTTCGACCGCTGTGTGATAGGGTGCGGACCCGCCCCAGCCGCCAAAAACATAGATCGCCCGCCCCACAGCCACACAGCCCGGATCGCAGCGCGGCGTGGGAATGGGCGGCAGCGGCGACCAATGGTTGGTCTCTGGGTCAAAGACATGAAAGTCGGGCCGGGGGCCATCCTCGCCTATTCCAGTGGCGACGTAGATTTTGTCTTGTACGACAGCGACACCAGGCCCTTGGACTGCTTTGGGCAGGGGCACCCCCAAGGTCCAGCGGGCCGTGGCCGGGTCAAATACCTCGACGCGGTCCAAGTGCCGCTGGCCGATTTCGGGCTCGGCGTTCATGCTGTTGCCGCCGACCGCGTAAATCTTCCCCTTGCAGGCAACGGCCACCAGACCGGCCCGGGGCTTGCTCAAGGGGGTAGTGGCCGACCAAGTCTGCGTTTTTAGATCCAAAACCTCGACGCTGTCGCGGATTTCAAAGTGGTAGGGGTCGCCGGTTTGCTGCTTTTCCTCGTCCGAGCGCACCCGCTTGCCACCGCAGACGTACACCTCGTCGCCTATTCGCGCTGCGCCGAACCACCCGCGCTGCGTGGGAATGGGCGGTCCCGGCCGCCAAGTGTCGCTGGCCACGTCGTAGATCTCAACCGCGTGGACCGTATAGTCTCCGGCGCCGGAAATGGCATAGATCTCGCCGGCTACCGCAATGGCCTGTAGGTCGTGCCGATTGGTCGGCATCGGTGCTTTTTCGAGCCATACTCCCATCTGTTCCTCCTGAGGTATTCGTTGCCGTTAGACGGATGCCGAAAAAGATAAGGCGCGCAACGACTCGCTCCAACCGCCGCACCCCGCGCAGTTGTCGCGCCGCCCGAGCCGCTTTATAATGGGGTCCTATCCAACCTCCAACGGGGTGAAGCAACATGAGAGCGTCCGTTTTTGCGGTCTGGGCCGCTATTGTCCTGTGGCCGTGCGACCACTGGGGCTTGACCCTGTACCGGATTGGCGGTCCGCCGCCCGTACCGCTAAAGGGCGTGGACATCGTCCATATAGCTTGGGAAGAAGCCTTGGCGGGTTTTGACGGGCGGGCCGAGGGCCTGCTGTTTGAGGGCGGCGCGGCAACCCCCATTCTGGTCGCGGCGGACGATAATTTGGCACGTACCGCCAAAGGCCGCGGCGGCGGTCCCAAGAGTGCCCGCTTTGGCGTGGGCGGCTTTCTCGAAACGGAGAACGAAGCAAGCGCGACCATCGCCGACGGCGATTCAACGACCGTGTTCAAGAATACCGATTCGGAGCACGTCGGTGCGCGTGTCGTCCTCATTCTCGACTTGGGCGGGCGTTTTCCGCTCCACCGCGTGCGGTTCTACCCCTCGCCTCAATTTCCCCGGCGCTTTATCGAACAATTCATCCTCACGGCCTACGACGACGGCCGCGACGAGGTCATCGCGTCAACAACCGACAATCGCTCCAGCATCGTCGATCTCCTCTTTCCGCCCCAAGCCGCCGACCGGTTGGTGCTGAGCATGGCTTTCCGCCAACGCGATTGGGAAGTCGCCGAGTTTGAAGCATACGGAGAGGGCTACGTCTTGGAGGCTTTCTACCAAACTCAGGTCTTCGACTTGGGCGGCCCGGCCACGGTGGGCGACCTGCGCTGGTCTGGCTTTAAGGAGCGGGACGCGCGCGTCAAAATCCGTACGCGCAATGGCACCGCAGCAGACCCCAATCGCTACTGGCGCTTTACGGGCCGCGGCGACGAGCAAACCTTTCGCGACGAGGCTGGCCAGCCCCTCACGCGCACGGCCTACGCCAACCTCAAGGGCAATAAAGCCGGCATTACCACGGACTTGGACCATTGGACTCCTTGGTCCGGGACCTACGATTTTGCCGACAGCACGGGTACGCCAATTATCGCGCCGACCGCCCGGCAGTACCTGCAATTCCAAGCCCTGCTCTTGCCAAAGGGCCGGCAAGGAGCCGGGCTCCACTTCGTCGAGTTCACCGCCTCGCATCCCCCTATAACCGACCAAGTGGTCGCCGAGATCTGGCCGGTGGAAGCCGAGCCGGGCCAAGTGACGCCGTTTATCTATGCCTTCAAATCGATCCTATCGCCGGACAACAGCGGTTTTGACCAGTTAGTGCTACAGACCTCGGGCCGATTTGTCGGCATTGATTCCGTCCGCGTCAACGGGGATGGGGTGGCTTGGGCCGCCGACCTAGCACCCCAGCACTTGGTGCTGTCGCTGCCGCGCATGGACGCCACCGACAGTCAGAAGTTGGTCGAGCTATTCTTCCGCGCCCAAGTCTTTCACTTTGGCACGGCCTTTGCGGGGCGGGTGTTCGACTCCCAACGCCCCCTTGAAGTGGGCCAGCAGGTACAGGGCGGCGACGCCACTTTCGCGCTAGACAGCAACCAAGTGTGGGCTAGTATATACCTGCGCGGCCGCCTCGTGCGCGAGGTGCGGGCGCAGCCCCCCGTGGTCACGCCCAACGGGGATGGGATCAACGACGCGGCCGGCGTCGAGTACTCGCTGCTGGAATTGGTGGAAACCGGTCGAGTGGCGGTGGACGTATTCGACCTCGCCGGCCGTCTAGTCCGGCCGCTCTATCGGGGCCAGCAGCGCAGCGGGCGTCATCGACACTGGTGGGACGGTCGCCGCGCCGACGGCAGCCCTGTGGCCCCGGGGACGTATCTGTATCAGGTGCGGGTGGATACAGACGAGGAGCGGGAAGAACACACCGGCGCGATCGGGGTGGCGTATTGACGGGCGGGTCGCTTGGCACTCACCAGCACTCACCATATCAATACGAAGTTGCCCTGCTTCCCGGTGAAAAAATCAATCACCAGCCAAGTACCGGCCACGACGAAGGCCCCCAAAATCATGCCGACGAAAAAATACCGCGTCTGACGGTACAAAACGCCCCCGCCGTACTTGAGCACCACGCCTTTTATGGCCCAAGCCAGAAAGACGTTGAACCACATCACCCCCGAGGTGAAGACCGTGCCGGTCATGGCCAAACCCAGCGGATGAATGGGCCACCAAAGGACCCGCTGATGCACCCCAATTAGCAGCCACATCAGCCCAGCACCCAAGCCCGTAAACAGCCAACCGCCTAGGTCGGTCGTCGAGGGACTGCGCATCATCATCGAGATATAGGAGAGGGGAACCGAGGAAGAGGTGAGCCAGAACCAGCTGTTGAGATTGATGCCGCCGTGCCGATAGGACAGGTATAGCACAATCCAGAACGCTCCCCCCAAAGTGACCACCAAGGCCAGCACCATACCCCAGAAAAAGGCTCGTTTTCTCCCCCGCACCACCTCGTGGATCATCTTCAGGCTATTGGCGCAGGCCGCCATGGGGAAGGTGACAATATCCGCAGTCCACGGATAGGTGTAGGCCAAGCCGGTCAAGCCCTTCGGCCCGAGGAAGGAGGAGCCCATGCTGGCCATGACAAAATCGGGCGCGATGAGCGGCGCCCGCACCAGCGCCACCCCGGCCTCGACGACAATGCGCGACAAGGCAATGAAAATCAGCATCGCCACCGCGACTAAGAGCAATACCGCGGCTAAGGGGATACCCGTGGCTTCGAGCCACACGACCATGATGACTAACCCTACCAGCACCGTCCACAGAGCCGCCCGGTACGACATGATCTCGTCGTCATCGCCGCCACCGCGACTCCAAGTTCGGCGCACCACGGCCAGCAAGTGAAAGCGCGCCTTCCACAGCGTATATAGAGCGAATACCAGCATGGCCCCCAACGCCTGATGAGTCAGATAGGGGGAACTCGGATTGCTAAACCAGCCCAGCTTTTCCGTGCTGTGGACGCCGAGAATGTTGAAACAGCCCTGCTCCACTAGAGCCAGCAAATAGAAAAACCAGATCCCCAAGGCTAGGTTGCGGTTGATGAAATAGGAAAAACCCACTAGCGAAAAGGAAAACTCAAAGGGCAGATGGATGGAATCGCGGAACAAGTACATACTGGAGCGAAAGTACAGCGCCGGCCATTGCGGATAGTAATTGTGCAGGGCATTGCAGCAGCCCACGAGGACGGGCAGGGCAAAGCCGATCCACATCTGCGGCTGGCGGAAGACCGCGCTGACCAAGGCCGTCCCCTCGCGTCCGTTGATCATCTCAATGGGGACCTGCATCATCGGATAGAGCAGGCGTTCCCCTTCCATCCACGGCCGGCGCAAAAGCACCATCAGGCCGATTGATACTAGATAGAGGGCGATGAGGAAAACAGACCAATAGCCCAAGGCCTCCAACCAGCCGGCCCAAGGCACGGGCGTCCCTTGGGGCAGGCCCTCGTAGAAACCTTGGATCAACTGCTCATCGCTGGGGGCGACCCAAGCGGGCACATAGGGCTGGATCAACTCATCCCAATTGTTTTCCGGGGTGGCGTAATAGAAAACCCCCGTGATCATGGGCAGCAAGTGCTCGACCAGACCAAAGGTGGGAATCGAGGCCGACACCATCATCATGGCGTAGATCAGCACCAATTCTTCCGGCCTGAGTGCCAAATTGCGGGCCAAGGTTCCCACCAAGATGTTGCCCAACACTAGATAGAAGAACAGAAAGAGAGCGACGGGATTGCTGAAGCACCAAGCCATGAAGGTGCCTTGGATGATGGCGTTGGCGTAGATGGTGCCGACGCCAATGAGCAGGCACAACAGGGCACCCAACACAAAGGCCCGGGCGGAAAGGGGCTGGCTCGTCCCGGCCGGAGTCGCCTCGGAGTGGGCTTGGCTGATAAAGGTCGCGGCCATTCGCTCCCACCTCGCCCGTCGAGCACCCGACTCGCTATGGGGTTCTACAGGCGTCACAAATTCTGAACCTCTGAACCCGTGCTAGCAGAAAGCTCGGTGCGCTTCCACCAGCTTGGTCGCATAGAACTTCGCGGCTACGGCGGCTTCAAACCGAGCGATTGTCGCCGCCTATTTGCCACATCCCGCGAGCGTGTCGCACGAATGATTTAGATCAACTCGGCGTCGCAGCGGGGACAGCGTTCCCACTCGGGGGATTCCACCGGCTTATCGCAATCCAGGCACACGCCGAGGGGATGCTCGTCCGCCCGGCAGCGACGACCGTCTTTGTAGGTAATGCGACGCCAGACCGTTTCGCCATCAATGGCGTAAAAAGTCCACGTGCCTGTTTTGCGCCCATCCGTGCTCTTGCCGCGGTATTCGTTGAATTGCCCGGTCTGCTTGCGTTTGCCGTTTTCATAATAAGCTACGTGGTCGCCGGTCAGCCGATTTTCTCGGTAGTTATTGATGCTGGCGGGCTGGCCGTTTCTGTGGTACTCCATCCATTGGCCCGTCTTTTTGCCCAAGTCAAACGCCCCTTCGCGCCGCTTGCCGCCATCGGCGTAGTACAGCACCCAAGGGCCGTGTTTTTTGCCGTTTTTGTACTCGACGTCTTCGAGATGGCTGGCCATGATTTCCTCCGCGTTAATAGGCCCCTGTGGGGCGAGCCGCTCAAAGGGGATTTATCAGCCCGATGGCATCCAAAACGGCCCCGATTTTCTCGACCTCTTCGTCCGTGGCCGTAACCATGGGCGGGCGCAACCAGCGCGAAGCAATGTCGTTGAGTTCGAGGGCGGTGCGCCACACCGCTTGGCCGCCGCCGAGCACATCGGTGGCTACTCCCCAAAAGGGGTCCTCCACTTGGGTGATGATGGTCTGGGCCGCTTTGGCGTCGCCGTCTTGGAAGGCCCGCCAGTAGCTTTGCGCTATGGGGGGAGCAAACGAAGATGGATAGCAAAAGAAGGCGCGGACGCCGCAGGGCCATTGTGCGAAATTGCGCCATAGGCCCCCGCCGGTCATAAACTTCCACCGGTCGCCATAGCGGTGCATAGTCGCCTTGGCGTATTCGAGTGTGCCGTCTTCTTTGAAGGTGCAGATGTTGGGTGCGTCGAGGAGCGCGTCGAGGATTGCATAGGGAGGACACCCCACCAACATCAGGGGCATTACTTGGGCTACTTTGCGGTATTGGATGACCTTGCCTTGCGGTTGGGCTTGCTCCGGTGGCAGCACCATCAGCACGTCGGCACCCCAACTGCGGCAGTACTCGGCGAATTGGACCGCTCGGTCGTCTGGCCAGCGCCGAGTCGCCGCCACCGTCAACGCCCGCCCGGCGACCCGGTCGACCAAAAAGCGGGTGAGCTGGGCGACCTCTTCGTCGCTGAGGAACTCGAACTGGCTGTCCCCATAGGTCAGCAAGCTGACCCTGCTGCCGCTGGCGATGCCGACGTCAATTACGTGGCCGATGCCCTCCCAGTCTAGCTGGCCGTTGGGCAAAAAGGTGGTGGGAATGGAGTTGACCGGACCCTCGAGCAAATTTTTGATCTCGTCCGGCGTCTTGTCTGATGGCATGGCGCACTCCTTTCGCGAATAAAGGTAGCGGAAAAACCCTGTATCCTCCAGCCTAAGACCTCCAAGCCGACATTGCTCAAAGCACCGCGAAATACCAGATTATGCAGTGCCTTGGGCCGCTCGCCCAATACCACCCAACCGCTGCTGTCAAGTAAACATGAACGTCCATTCGCTCGAAATACAACCCTTGCAAGAGCCGCTCGATGTCGTGGTCTCCGTACCCGGCTCTAAAAGCTACACCAACCGGGCATTGCTGGTTGCGGCATTAGCCAACGGGGAATCGCACCTTACGGGTGCGCTCTTTAGCGACGATACCGACTACATGGTCCAGGCGTTGCGCAAACTCGGCGTCTCTATAGAGGCCGATCCAAAAGCGGCCCGCTTTGCGGTCACCGGCAACGGCGGACGGATTCCCGTCAATGGGGCCGAGCTGTACATTGGCAATTCAGGCACTACTTCGCGGTCGATCACGAGCTATGTCGCGCTCGGCAATGGGACCTTTGTCATCAATGGCGACGCGCCCATGCGCCAGAGCCGCCCGATTGCCGACCTACTCGACGCGCTCAGCCAACTCGGGATCGACGCACGTGCGCACCTTGCCAACGGATGCCTGCCAGTAGAGGTGCGGGCCAAGGGATTCAGAGGCGGAAAAACCCAACTCGACGCCAGCAAGAGCAGCCAGTTCCTCACCTCGCTGCTGCTCGTCGCCCCCTATGCCGACAACGGCTTGGAAATCGAGATGGTCGGCGAGTTTAAGACCGAATACATCGACATCACTATGGCGGTCATGCAGTCCTTTGGGATCGAGGTCGAACACGACGATTACCGACGTTTTCGCATCGCCGGCCGTCAATGCTATACGCCTCGCGCCTACGCCATTGAGCCGGACGCTTCCAACGCCTCGTACTTCTTTGCGGCCGCTGCGCTCAGCGGCGGCCGAGTGCGCGTAGCCGACATTGCCGCCGACTCAGCCCAAGGCGATATCCACTTCGTCGATGTACTAGAGAACATGGGCTGCACGGTCAACCGCTGCGCCCACGGCGTCGAGGTGATCGGGCCGGACCAACTCGGGGGAATAGACGTCGATATGAAGGCTATATCGGATACCTCGCTTACGCTAGCCGCGATCGCGCCGTTTGCCAAGGCTCCGGTGCGCATCCGCAACATCGAGCACACGCGCTGGCAGGAGACCGACCGGATTGCCGCCATGGTCGCCCAGTTGCGTCGGCTCGGCGTGGCGGTAGAAGAGCACAGAGATGGGGTTACTATTGCGCCATCTAAGCCTAAAAGCACCGCCATCGATACCTATAAGGATCACCGAGTGGCTATGAGTTTTGCCCTAGTCGGATTGCGAGTGCCCGGAATCCGCATCAATGACCCAGGCTGCGTAGGCAAAACCTTTCCGACCTACTTCGATGTATGGGATCAGATAAGAGAAAGAGGAACGGTCAAAACGCAGAAGCCCTACCGGTAAGTAGTTTACCGATAGGGCTTCTGATCTTTTTGCCGCTTAAAGAGGAGGGCTATTGGGTAAACTGGGTCACATTGGCGATGCCGCCCGGCTGGGTCAGGGCATAGACGATTAGGTTGACCCCGAACTGCAATCCGCGCTCTCGTGCATCGGCCAGCGGATCACCCCAATACCAGCTAATGTTCAGGTCGCTGAAAACCACTGCAACCCGACCGCGCAGTTCCAGCATCTCCAAGTCGAACACATTGCCACCGGGTGCGCCGCCCATTGGTGGGCCATCGGGAAAATCCCAGAAACTGTAGTACAGCGGGTGACTCTTGGGCACCTTCTGCCACTTAGAGCCATCGCTACCCAGCACCAGCGGATCTTTCATTAGAGCCTTGAATTGGCGGTCAAACGGCGTACCCGAAACCCCGGCTTCTTTGCCTTCAAGCTGGTTCTCAGCGTCGCTCTGGCGAATTTCCTCGGCATAGAGAAAACCACCGTTCTTGAGGTATTCACCTAGGTTGGTCTTCTCGGTATCGCTGATTTGCAAGACGGCATCGTATCCCGTCACGTAAATCATCGGGGCGTCCATGATGCGCGGGTCCGAAAATTCCAAGGTCGTGCCCTCAATTCGGGCATTGATTTGGGTGTGGTCGCGCATATAGCGCATCAACTCCTCTACCGCAGTTGGGAACCGATCTCTGTTCTTGTCTGCAATATCGTAGTCGATGACCGTCATGTTAAAGAAGCCGCGAATGTTGCGTTTGTTGTCTGGGTCCTGAATCAAGATCGCTTGGTAGCGGCCAATGTCCAAGTCGCCGACATTGAGCAATTCGTGCCGCAGACTCAGGGCCTCTTGCACCGGTGCCGACGTTTCAGCCAGTTCGATCATCGCGACCTCATCAAAGGCCAACTCTTCGGCCTTGGCGCCTGAGAAGGCCCCTAAGACCTGCGTACCAGGCAAAACCGAACTCAAGAGGTCGCTACCTACCGCGCTAACATCGGCTATGGCCGATATATCCTGCGACAAATCCGGCGGCGCCATCGACTGTAGCATCTCCATCTGCACTTCGGATATCTCGGGACGCTTGGCTAAGTCGAAGTTCTTTTCGAGAATTGGCGGAGGAGCGCGGAAGATGATTAGCTGCTCCTTTTGCTCTGCTTCGCCAATGCCAAAGAGATAATCATAAACGAAGACGCCAGCGTGAATGGCTACCGAGAGCACAAAGGCCACGCTCATGCTTAGCCGGCGGCCAGTGGTTGCCGTATATAGGGCGTATAACAGCACCCCGGCACCCGCCAAACCAGCGGCGATCACCACCCACTTAGACAGGATGAAAAGTATGTGAATAAGAAGAGCCGCGCCGACCGCTAGATAGGCCGTTTTTTGGCGCTGGGACTGTACTGCTTTTTTATACTCGTCTACCACAGTTCTTCCCCCTCTTGGAAGGGCCTAGAAACCTCATTCAGTTGCGCTGCGGTTCCGTGGCGATGACCTGATCAACAACGCCCACTTGGCGAGCAATATCCATGATCTGGACGATCTGCCCGTGCGTGGAACGCTCGTCTCCTTGGATGATAATCATCGTGGTGTTGTCCAGTAGCTGCCTCTTCGCCTGCAGTTCCTCTTTGAGGGTCGCAAAGGTCACCGATTTGTGGTTCAGCTTCATGTTTCCGTCCTGATCCACGACGATAAAAAGGTTCTCCTTCTCCGGAGCCTGAGCCTCTTCGGCCTCGGGCAATTTAATATCCAAACCCGGAGTAATCGCGAACACAGCAGTCACCATGAAGAAGATGAGTAGCTGAAAGACCACGTCGATCATCGGCGTCAGGTCGGGCATGGTCAGTTCTTTTTTTTCTGCTCTCTGAGCCATCTATCTCATGCCTCCTTAAAAGGAAGAGCTGCCTTTAGGCAGCCTGAGTGCCTTGCCAGCGACGCAGCAGGGCGTCCACAAAACCGTGGCCGTATGCTTCAAACTCAACGGCCTTGCCTGTGGCGCGGTTGCTAAAGTACGTGAAGATAGCAATTGAAGGCACGGCGATCACCAGACCGGTAACTGTGGTGATCAGTGCTTCGGAGATACCTGCGGCGACGATCGTCGGCTCACCGAGACCCTTTTCCGCAATACCTTCAAAAGCGTTGATCATACCGTTGACCGTACCCAGCAGGCCGAGCAACACCACGGATTTGGAGACGAAGTCGATAACGGCCAGATACCGTTCGAGATACCCCAAGGCGGCGCGTTCAACCGTGCCGTTCATTTCCTCGCGCATCTCCTCCATCGTGCGCTGCTCGCGCGACAAATGCTCAAAGCGCTCGAGCCCCTCGCCGTACACCTCGCCTTCCAGCTTGCCGACCTCGGTGCAGTACTCCTTGAGTTGGTCAATGGAAGCACCCGAGTCTATACGTGCGTTGACGTCGTTGGTGATTTCGGCCAACTCGTCCTCGGAGCGCAACCGTGCATAAGTCCAGATGCGCTCGAGAAAAAACGCAATGGAAAGCATAGACCAGAGCCCCAAAGGATACATGAAAGGTCCGCCTTCTCGAAAAAGTTCAATCATTTTCTTTATTCCTCCTTAAGTTAGGACGCAAAGAAATCAACGTTATAGGACGCGAGCTTCCTCCATTACTTCTAGCTGCTCTCTGGCATAATCCACCTGCGTCCTGTACTTGGGATTGTCGCCATAGTTGTCGACGACCTCCTGAAAGACAGCACCGGCTTGGCGGAATTCCTCTTGGGCCATATAGGCAGCACCGATGTTGACCAGCGAGTTGACAGCTTGGTCGCTCTTGGGGTACTTCTGCTGCACCTCCTTGAAGATCGCCATTGCCTCGTCGTAATTCTTCTCAGCTAAGAGCTGCTCGCCCGTTGCATAAAGATTGTAGGCATCGATCTCAGCCAAATGCCCGAGCAGGGTTCTCGCCTTTTTCGGCAGTACTCGATCTTGGGCAATCAGCTTATCAGCGGGGAAACGCTCCAAGAAAGCTTGGTAGTTCTCGGTGGCCTTCTCATAATCCTTGAGGCCGTAATAGTAATCTCCGAGCGTAAATTGGCTGCGCGCCCCATACGTACCATCGGAATACTCAGCAACGATTCGCTCGAAAACCGGCACCGCCTCTTCCTTCCGGTCGAGGTTGATCAGGCACCAAGCCTTGTTGTAAAGCGCATCGTCCACATGACTCGACCTAGAATAGCGCTTAATAATGCGGTCGTAGAAGACCATGGCGTCTAGGAAGTTCTGGTTTTTGTTCTCCGCCCCGCTCCTGTTGGTCATGTTAAACAGGGCATCCCCAGCGCGAAAAAGCGCCTCAGATGCATAGCGAGACTGAGGATACTTATCTGCTAGGCTAGCAAAAATATCGCTAGCAGCGCGCCATTTACCCATCCGATAATGCGCCCAAGCATCGTAGTAATAGGCATGCACAGCGCGGTCGTCTTCGGGATATTGAGTGTAATAGGCATTGAACGCCTTTGACATCGCTGGTAGCACTTCGACATTGCCGTTAGCCGATAGCCTGTTATAAGCTACGCCTATCTGGAACTGGGCATTTCTAGCCCAAGCAATCTGCGGGTAATTTTCGATAATGGTGTTATAAGTGGCAATCGCTTGGACGAATTGCGCCGACCGGTAGAAGCAGTTGCCTTGGACGAAGAGTGCGTTGGCAATGCTCTCGGCATTGATAGCCAGGTCGATTAGCTCCTGAGCCGCATCAATACTCTGTTGAAACTTATCCAATTTGAAGTAGGCATTGGCCAAGCGAATGAGTAAACGCTCCCGGTCTTCGCTAGAAGTAGTAGTAGCCAACATCTCCTCGTAGATATGTACGGCTTCCTCTGGATTGCCTTTCTTTTCGGCCATTGAGATTAGCTGCAACCGCGCCGAACGCACCAAGCTCTCGTCCCCTGAAGCAATGACTTCGTTTAGCAGCTTCTCTGCCTCTTCGTCGTTGCCTTCCGCAGAGTACGAGAGTGCCATTGAGAAAGTGACCTTTAGCTGCATAGCCTTGGGGATCTTGGTGTCCAATAGCCACTTGTAATCGACCAGCGCACGGTCGTAACGGCCCGAATAGTGATAGGCCAATGCACGACCATAGCGGGTATCGCGAATGACATCGCTCTCTGGGTACTCTTCAAGCACCAAGCTGTAGCGCTCGACTGCGTCGACGTAGTTTTTATTGTTAAGGTCGAGTTGGGCCATCTGAAAATGGGCCCTAGCCTCCAAGTCGCGGTCGCCGGTTACACCTTCCAGCAATTGATTGAGCAACGCACGCCCCTCGGCAATGCGATCTTGAGAAATATAGATATTAGCCGCCTCAATCAGCGCGGCAATGTACGTCTCGCGGGCATCGCGATCCACTTGAGAAAAAGCAGCAATGGCCTCGTCTTTCCGCTCCTCGTCTCGGTAGAGAATACCAAGTCCATAGTACGCATCAGCCGTATGCCGCGTATCCTGATAGCTCTCCGTTATGGCCTTGTAGGCTTCAATGGCCTCCTCGACTTTCTGCTGCTCGTAACTGAGCCGAGCGATGCGCAACAAGCACAACGGAGCTTGATCTGAGCGGGGGAAGTTCTCCACTGCCTGCGTGTAGCTTGCGATAGCCTGATCTACCCCGCCGAATTTCTCGGCAGACCAACCTGCGCTGTAGAGTGCTGCGGAGCGCAAACCCGTATCGCTATCCGGGTAATCCTCTAGTAGCTGGAGGTAGTCTTCGCGGGCAGCGGCGTAGTCTCCGGCGAAGTATTTAGCTTCGCCTTTCTGATACTGAGCGTTGGGTGGATAAGGCGTATCCCCGTAGAGTTCGATCACTTGGTTGTAAGCGGTCCATGCCTCGTCGAACTTATTCCACTCCATGTAGTTGTCGCCGATTCTCATCTGCACCTTGGCCTTATAAAAGCGCTCCTCGGCGGTTTCTTGAGCAGCGATCAACTCTTGATAGGCTTCCTCAAACTGGTCTGTTTTACGGAAAATCTCAGCAACGCGCAACGAGGAGGTTTCAAAGAGCTGTCGATAGTTTTCAAAATCGACATTCTTACCCTCGCGGAACGAGCCGCGCAAAAGTTCAAACATCCGGTCGTAGAGGTTGCGCACATCGCGGTAGGCTTTAATCGCCTCCACATCGCGCCCCATCTGATCATAGGCGTTAGCCTTCAGATAGAGGGCTTGGGCAATGACTGGACTATCGGGATATTTGTCGAGGACTATCTGGGCCATATCAACGGCTTGGGCGTAATCGCCCTTCTCATAAAGCGCACTGGCGATGCGGAACTGAGAATCCGGCGCATAGCGATCTTGCGGATAAGCCGCCAACATGCCGTTGAGCGTTTCAATGGACTGGTCGTATTCTTTTGTATTAAACTCGCTCCAGCCCGCATAAAAATACGCCTTGCCGGCTTCCTGCGTCTCGGGGAACAACTCAACATAGCGCTTGTATTCCTTCGCTGCCTCGCCGTACTCTTTGGCGAGGAAGCGGGTTTCGGCGACTTGGAACTGCACTAAAGACTTGAAATCCTCGGCTACACTCCCTACATCAATAACTTGGCGGTAGGCCTCCACCGCTTTTTCGTGTTGTCCGCTCTTTTTGTAGGCGTTGCCTAGCTGATACCAAGCCGCCGCGACTACGGGCAATTCCAAGTTGTTGCCAAACATCACCCGTACACTATCGGTGCGCACGGCCCTGCTATCGAACTTGACGATCTTTGAATACTCGATGATCGCCCCTTCAAACTCGCCAAGGGCATAGAGAGATTGTCCGGCGTCAAAACTGGTCTTCAGATTTTGCGGCACCGGCAGAAAAAGGCTAGCTCCTAGCCCCAATCCCAGCGCGATAAGTCCAGCCCAGACCGTCATTTGTGCATCTCCTTGCTAGGTTCCTAATTTGGAGTTCATCGGGGGCTTTTTGGGTTTAGAATTCGTAGGCAAAGGAGAATCGGTGCGCTCCATTGGTCTCGGTCAGTTCCAAGCCGATGTCATAGGCATAATCGAACACCAACTGGTTCCACTGATACCCCAACCCCGCATTCAAACCCCCACCCGCATCCTCCGACAACATACGACGACCACCCGCCCGCAACGCCAACCCCTCCAACAACTGCGTCTCCCCCCCAACCACCAACCCATTCTCCGCGCTATCCCCCCCCGTCACATCGCGACGCACATACTGAACCGATACCAACGACTGGCTGCTCAGACGATAGCCCACCCCCACATGCATGTCCATCGGCAACCCACCCGCATCCGAGTCGACGACGCCCGCAGCATCCTTCACCTCGCCCCACTTCACATTCGGCTGATTGATATTCTTCAACAACACCCCCACCTGCGCCCCAGCCACCGGACTCTGCCACAACAAACCCAAATCCAACCCCACATTGCCCGCGCTCTGGTTTGAAACCGGATCGGGCCGACCATTATCGGGCGGGATCGCACCCACACTCCAAAACAAATACTTCGCCGACACCCCCACCTGCAGCCGACGCTGCACCTGATACGACAGCGACACAAACGCCCCATTCTCGCTCATCAGCGACGAGCCAATCCGCTCATAGCCCAACCCCAACCCCAGCTTGTCGCCCAGCGGCTGGGCATAGGAAACCACGTGCTGCCCCAGATCGTCCCCGTCAATGCCCACCAGCAAAAGCGACACATTCGTATAGGAAACCTGACGGTTAGACACTTGGCCTAACCCGGCCGGATTGGCAAACACTGCATCCGCATTGTCCGCCACCGCCACAAAGCTGTTGCCCAACCCTTGGGCACGAGCTCCCGAACCGACATTCTGAATGTTTACAACCCCCTCGCTTGATTGGGCGACTAACAGCGAGCCGACTAAAACACTAAGCATTTTCAGAGATTTCATAATGCCAACTCCTCCTTGGTGATCTCGCTTAAAGGCTAGTTTGCCTTAGCAACTCTAGGAACGACTGTGCCGTCCTCGTAAATCTTGCCGATATCTCGGACGAATTTATAGGAAATATTGGTGGTCTCCACCGGCTCGTTGCGAAAGTCAAATCGCAGGATTACATCAAGCACTTGGACTTCGATATCACTCACGTCGGGGTGGAGCACGGGGAAAACAACGAAGCCCTCCGTCTCTTGACCGCTGAAGATCTCCTCGTCTTTGAGCATCGTCCGCCGCAACAAGTCGCGGCGTTCTTGGTAGCGGGCATATTCATTGCCTCTATAACCTATGGCATAGGCACGATAATACGTGTCGAGCTGCTCAAAGTTGAGGCTCCAATACTCGCGATTATTGCTCGCTTTGACGACGATTTTGCTCGGATCAATTCTGACTTTGGGGTAAGCGTAATTCTTAACGCTGAGACGGAAGACGGTGAAGCGCTGTTTTTCTTTATCCGTCCCCCAAAATACCGTGTTGCCAAAGGTATAGGGGTTTGTGGACTTAGGACCTGCTTGGGAATTATTGAAAAACTGGCGATTCAACTCTTCGTCGGTCATCGGCTTGAGTCGCACTTCAAAACGATCTTGGGCAAAGGTCAAGGTCCCGTCATCTGCCACGCTGATCAACGAGGCCTGATCTTGGCCGGGCTGCAATGGTCCCGTGTAATAGCTATATCCACAGCCTAGCACACCCGAGCCGATTATTAAAGCCAAGAATAATACTCGTGTGGAACTCATCACTCCGAAACTCCTTGATGGTCCTGCTCTGTGTACAAAGAGGCTTTCAAACGCCCCCAAGACCTCGGCTCTACTGCCGTAAAAGTACCCTCTAGCGGCATCAGGATCAAGTCGGTAAAGCGATCGGAAAAGCGATAAGAGTTGTGTTGGCCCGAAAGCGACCACTTAGCATCAAAAAGCTCTGAATGCACATCAAAGTCGTTAAACTCTACGTTAAAACCAAGGATTTCATTTTCCTGCAAGATATGCTCTTCGCTTTGAAAGACCGCATTGATATCGACGCGATCAAATGGCACGAGCATGACTTCATAACTCGTCACTCCCTCTCCTCCCAAGACACCTATAAACTCGACCGCCGCTCCGGTATAGGGACCATCGGGTAGCGCGTACCAAGCGGCGGCGGAAAAATTGACGAAAAAATCCTCGTCGGGCGGCGGGCCAGCTAAAACGAAATGGTTGGCCTTAGCCCCGTTGCGCCGCCGCTGCTCTTCGTGGCTCAACTCGGTGAAATTTGCGAATTGTTCACCTGAGTGATCCGCGTCGATAAATAATTCCATCGCGTCGTCTTGGAAAAGCACCGTAGCACTACCGGCGGGACGATCGATTTGGTGTATATCATCGCGAACCTGAGCGGCTATGTAGAGCCTGTTCTCCGCTTTATTCCACCCTACCATGAGACGAGCAGCAAAATCATCCGAATCACTCGCCTCAACTTCTGGACTAATTAGATCGTGAAATTGATCCGTTAATACGACGTAGGAGTCATCTACAACCTCCCAATCTCTCAAATCTCCGTCAATAGCGGGGACCAAGTGATCGGGAAATTGAAAAGCTCTGTAGGCCACTCCTTCGGGGTAATGCCCCAGAGCCGGCTTAGCTGATCCTACTGTTATCCATAGCACCAACCCTAAAAAAACAAATACGACCAGCACCTCAGCCGACCCCTTCTCATTCGTTTTTGACGGCTTTCAATTATTATCGGGTTGTATGATAATCAATGGCCTAAGACGTGTCAAGATATATTAGAGATAGCCGTGGAAACAACGGGCCTATAACGAGTAAAATCAATGAATAACAATAAGTTAGGTCTATTCAACCCCCGTGTAAGTCGCTGCAAGTCCCTTCATCCGCGCCCCGAATTCACTGATTATCTGAGCGATTGACCACAAAGGCCCTCTTTTTTAATGATCATCAGCCCGATCTGATTATCTTGAGATGTTCACCAATATACTATATAATAGAATAGCAAAACGTCTATACGTGAATACGTGATTAACCCGGCCGGTGCGGACTGAGTTGGAGTGCGCAACCCCGTCGGCGGCATTGGTCTCCTCGTCGTAGGTGGCCAAGGGCTCACATTCTTGCGCGGAGGTGTTCGATGATCAGGTTGTTGGTAGCGGCACTCGGCGTCGTGTCTATACTCAGCAACGGCTATGCCGAAATCAAGCGATGGCGCGTCGGCGACGATGTGCATCCTTGGACCCTGCGGCCGGTCACCGGTCGTCTCGACTTGGGCCGTAGCTGGGCTGTCGAGCTGATCGCCGACGATGATGGGGACGGGCGCATCGACGAAGACCCGGTCGAGCTAGTCGACAATGACTACGACGGCCAGATCAACGAAGACCCCATAGACCCACAAGTTGACAACGACGACGACGGCCAGATCAACGAAGACCCAGCCAACGGGCGCGACGACGATGGCGACGGACTCATTGACGAAGACCCCCCGGAATTTTTCGACAACGACAACGACGGGCGCATTGACGAGGATGGGCCGGATCCTCAGTTCGATAATGACGGCGATGGACTGCTCAACGAGGACGGGTTGTATTCTCCTTTTGACGACGACTGGGACGGACTGCTCAACGAAGATCCGGCCAATGGTCTGGACGACGACAACGACGGACTGATCGATGAAGATCCGCCACTGCCCGAACACGGTGAGGGGATTACCACTTGGATTAGGCCAGTGCATTTGGACAGCCTGCGGAACCTCGCCTATCTGCTCAACCAGCGCTTCAAGATCGGCGAGTTCGGCGGCATCATCCCCGGCAAGGCTCCGCAGCGCCCCTTTATGGTGGTACCGAGCGAATATGGCTTTCGCCGTGAGATAGCCGACCCGATTTCGGCCGACTACTGGTCAACCGCGCAGGTAATCGGTCGAGTCGACGCCGAAAAGTCGGTTGACGGCAACCTGAGTACGGCATACGGCTCCGCCCTTTACCACCGCGGCGGAGTTGGCATCAACCTGATGGGCTACTACTATCTCAATCGCATTATCTTCCGCCCGCGGCCGACCTTGCCCGCCACCACTATTGCCAACTACTTCATCAGCTATGGAGACCACACTACCATCAACAGCCGCTCTGAAACCATCCAAGCGAGTAAAATATTAGTCCCTGTTACTAACGGCCAGTTCAACCCGGTGATCAAGGATATCCGATTTGGTCTGCCCTTTGTCGCCGGCCGCCTCGACATAGTTTCGATTGATCTCAAAGGCACCTATGTAGAGACCGCCGAAGCTGGCTATTTCGGCGACGGCTACGCCATCGACGGGCGGTACACCTCGGCGATCATTGACGTGGGCACACTCACCCCGCGCATCCGGCGCTACGACCGAGAGATCGAGCAGTTCGCCGGCTCCGATCGCGGTAGTTATGAAAGCCAGTTTCCCTTCGATGTTGCCGGCGGCCAAGTCAACTGGGGCAAGGTGCGTTGGCGCGGGCGTCGCGACAGCCGCGACAGCGATGTCCGCATCCAGTTCCGCGTCGGCAACACCCTCGACACCCACCTATACGCCCGCCGCTTAGGCCCGGGCCTCTCCGACACCCAAGACGAAAACGGCGTACCGCTCGACCTGTTTTCTTGGATCAAGCTCCCCGAAGGCCGCGTCCCCGAACACGAGCTTCAGTACAACGAGCTAGGGGTTGACCTAGGCGACGACGGCCTCTTGGGCTGGAGCTTCTGGTCGGCCCCCTTCAAGCTCGAAGACGGTCTTATCGACGAGAGCTTGCCCGAATCCGAGTGGCAAAACGCCGGTGTCCAGCTGCCTCTGCCCGGCGGAACTCGCTACATCCAGTTTCGCATCTTCTTCGATTCCGCCCAGCACAGTGCGGCCCTGTTGGACTTCATCGAGTTCGACTACGACGCGCCGCTGGTCTCGGGTGGGATTGTCGCCGAAATTTTCCCCCCGTACGTCACCTTGGGCGAGGAGACCGATTTCCGCTACTTTGTCCGGCCATTCTTCAAAACAGGCGAGGCCACCTCCTTCAACCGGATCGAGATCGCCGTGCCCAGCGCCGACACGCGCATCGACACCTTGCGCTTCGACGGTCAAGATTGGGCCGAAATCGCCGCTGGCACGGCCGACGATCCGCTGCGCGATGTGCGTCCCATCCGCCTCGCCCCGGCAGCGGGTCGCTCCGACAGCCTAGGACAATTCGCTCAGAACCTGACTTCCGACCCGCTCACCGGCTCGTCTAAGCTACACATCAAGTTCCCCACAATGGGCGCGGAGCATTTCCAACTCGGCGAGAACATCGAAATCGTCTTTCGCTCCAAGCTCTTCCGCGGCTCTGAGGAGTTCACCAGCACGGTGTGGAACGACCAAGGCGGCGACAGCGGCGAATTTATCCCCCAGCCGACCGAAGATGGGGACGCTACCCCCGACATAGCCACCAACGCCCGCCTCGTGGTCGCCGACGAGATCAATCAACTCATCGAGGCCCCCTATATCGTTCCCAACCCCTTTACCCCCAACGGCGATGGCATCAACGACGAGGCGGTCTTTTCCTTTGATCTCGTCCGCCTCTTAGAGCCGGTTAATGTTCAAGTCAACATCTACGACCTGTCCGGCCGCCCCATCGCCCAGATACACACCGGCGGCTCGCCCGCGAGCAACGTCCAAATTAAGTGGGACGGTCGCACAAGCCACGGCCAACTCGCACCGCCGGGAATCTATCTCTACCGGCTCATCGCAGACTCGGACGCGACCTCCACGGCCTATACGGGATCCCTATCGCTGGTCTATTGACCACAAGGCGCGACCATTCTAACGTCATGGCGCGCAACACCCGCTTCTTTTTGGGCGTCCTCCTGCTAGCCGCCCTCGCACCGCGGTTGGGCTATTTGTGGGAACACCGCGCCAGCCCCTTCTTCGACGCGCCCATCGTTGACGCCCAGACCTTTCTCAACCAAGCACAGGCCCTTATCAGCGGCCCATTCTGGGGCGGTGACGAACCGTACTGGCAACCCCCCCTCTACATCTACCTGCTGGCGTTCGTTTGCTGGCTCCTGCCGGCCTCGTACTTCGTCGGCATCCGGCTCATGCACGCAGGTCTCGGCGTCCTTTCCTGCCTATTGATATACTCGTTGGCCCGGCGGGCCTTTGGCGAGCAAGTCGGCCGCATTGCCGGCGTCGCGGCGGCCCTGTGCGGCTCCTTGCTCTACTTTGAGGGCGAGCTATTGGCCGTACCGGTGGAAGTATTCCTCAATCTTCTCCTCCTGTACCACCTGTTGCTGGCATGGCAACGAGATCGCGGGCGCGACTGGGTACTGGCCGGCTTCATCGCCGGCTTCGCGGCCCTCACTCGCCCCACCATCTTGCTCTTTATCGCGGCCTTTTGCGCTTGGGCACTGTGGCACCGGCGCGCAGCGGCCTACCGCTCCCTGTTCTCTTTTGTCGTTCCTATAGCCCTAGTCATCCTGCCCGTTACCTATCGCAACTGGACCATTGAGCCGGACCTCGTCTTCATTTCCTCCAATGCCGGCGTCAACTTCTACATCGGCAACAACGCCAGCTACGAACGCACGGTCTCGCTGCGGCCGGGTATGCAGTGGGAGGCCATGATCGCACAACCGGCGCATTCGGGTCAGGAGACTGCGGCCGCCCAATCGGCCTTTTTTTTTGACAAAGCCCTTGATTACATAACGGCGCAACCCCTCGATTATCTCGGCCTGCTCTGCAAAAAAGGATTTCACTTTTGGAGCGGCCCCGAGACCAAGCGCAACCAAGATATATACTACGCCCGTCAACACTCGAGGATATTGAGTCTCTTGCTCTGGGATTGGCACCTGTCGCTTCCCTTCGGCCTAATCGGCCCGCTGAGCTTGCTCGGCTTGGGACTCAGTGCGAGGAGGGAGTGGACGCCGCCGATTGCCTTGCTCCGGCTCTACGCGCTCGCGTACCCGGCCTCGGTCGTGCTCTTCTTTCCGGCGGCCCGCTACCGCATGCCGGTCGTGCCGGTGCTGATTGCTTTTGCTGCTTTTGCCGCCTTCCGGCTCTACCTAGGCGTGCGCCGCAAAGCCTACATCCGCACCACAGCGCTGGCCCTGCCTTTAGGAGGTCTATTGGTCCTGTGCAACCTCGCCGAAGCCGCGCCGACTTCAGAGGACGCTCAACTCTACTTCGACCTCGGCGAGGTGCATCTGCGCAAGCAAGACTACGCCCTGTCTGCGCGGTACTCGCGCCGGGCACTGGCACTGGACCCGGAGTACAACTACGCCCGCCACAATCTCGCCGTGGCGTGTTTTCACCAAGAACGCTATGGGGAAAGCGAGCGAGCGGCCCTACAGACCCTAGCGGAAAATCCCCGGCGCATCGACACTCATATCCTCCTAGGTCGGATTTACCTAGCGACCGATGAGCCGCAGCAGGCCGCAACGCATCTGCGCCGCACGCTCGAGCGGGATCCGGACTCCGGCCCGGGCCACTATTACTACGGCCGCCTGCTCTACCGCCAAGGGCACTACACCGCAGCCGCAACCCACTTGCAGCGGGCACTTGCTTGGCAACCCCAAGACTTCTGGCTGCACTACGAACTGGGGAGGGCCTTACAGCAGGCTGGACGATCCGAGGCTGCACTCGGCCAGTACCACCAAGCCCTCGCGCTCGAAAGACGGCCCGAGGCCCTAAACGCCATCGGTGCTCTACACCTGCTCGCCGGGCGTACCCAAGTGGCGCGGACGCATTTTCTGCAAGCACTAGAACTGGCTCCAGACAACCCAGAAGTCCACGTCAACCTCGCGCTCATCGAACTCGAACACAGAGACCACGCCGCGGCCATTGACCGGCTGCGCCAAGTACTGGCGCGCGGTCCTTCTCCCCACGCGCAACGTCTGCTCGCCGAAGCCTATCGCCGGCTCGAATCGCCATGAACGCCTCGTCCGGCTCCTTCCCAGCTCTTTTGTTCCTTGCTTGCGCGTTGCCCGTCTCCAGTGCGGGGCCGCTTTTTACCGATGTGACCCAAGCGGCCGGCATCGCCTTCATCAATGAATCCGGCGGGGCCGACAAGCAGTACATCATCGAAACCCAATCGGCTGGCGGCGGCTTTTGGGACTACGACGGCGACGGCCATCTCGACCTCTTTCTCACCAGCGGCGTCCGCCCGGACTCGACCGCAGGCACCGCGCTCTATCGCGGGATAGGGCACGGCGCGTTTAGCAATGTGACCGCCGGCTCTGGCACGGGGCTGGGCGGCTGGAATATGGGCGTGGCCTTTGCCGACTACGATAGCGATGGCGACCCGGACCTCTACCTCACTCGTTGGGGCCGGGACGCGCTTTTGGCCAACGAGACAGAGACAGACGCGACCTTCAAAGACGTCACGGCGGCCGCGGGCCTTGGCTCGGCAGGCTGGGGGATCGGATCGGCCTTTGCCGACTACGACCGCGACGGCGATCTCGACCTCTACGTCGCCAACTACATAACCTATAAACGCGGGGGGCCGCCCTTTTACGACCGCTGGTGCAAGCACAACGGCGTACCCGCGGCCTGTGGCCCGAGCGGTGCCCAAGCTCAGCCGGACTTGCTCTACCGCAACGAAGGCGATGGCACCTATATCGACGCCAGCCGACAAGCGGGCATTCGCGGCCCGAATTACTACGGCATGGGCGTGGCTTGGTCCGACTTGGATGGCGACGGCGACCCCGATCTCTACGTCGCCAACGATGGACATCCCAATAGCCTCTTTCGCAACGACGGGGGCCGCTTTACCAACATCTCGCTGGCGACTGGTACGGCCTATAGCGGCGATGGACGGGCCCAAGCCGGCATGGGCGTCGCGCTGGCCGACTTCGACAACGACTTACAGGTAGATGTTTTTGTGACCAACTTCTCGCAGGACCAAAACACCCTCTACCGCAACGAGGGCAATGGGTTCTTCACCGACGTCAGTGGGTACGCCGGCCTAGCCGGCAGCAGCCGGCCTTTTATGGGCTGGGGCACTTTCTTCTTTGACTACGACCACGACGGCTGGCAGGACCTCTTCGTCGCCAACGGGCACCTCATGCCGGCCATTGAACGCGCCGGCGGCGGTCTCGGCTACCGCCAGCGCAACCAGCTCTACCGCAACTTAGGCGACGGGCGCTTTCGGGAAATCGCCGATGAGCCAGCACTCGCCGCCGAGCAGGTCAGCCGCGGCGCGGCCTGCGGCGATTACGACAGCGACGGCGACCTCGACCTCTTAATCGCCAATTTAGACGACGTCCCCACCCTCTTGCGCAACGACGGTGCGAACAAAGGCCACTCCCTGCTGTTGACGCTACGCCAAGGCGTCACCGAGGCCATCGGAGCGCGTGTGCGGGTCCATGCCGGCGGCCAGGACCAAATGCGCGAAGTGCTCACCGGCTCTAGCTTCCAAGCCCAGAGCGATACGCGCTTGCACTTCGGCTTGGGACCCGCGGCCACGGCCGATATCGCAATCACATGGCCGGACGGTGAGCAGCAAGTCTTTCGCGCCGTGCCCGCCGACCGCCATTACGTCATTCACCGGGGCGTCCATCGCCTCATGCCGGAGTAGAACCATGCGCTTTGTCCTGCTTTTTTTGGTGGTATGCACCGCTTGTACCCGCGAAATACCCGATCCACCGCCAGCGTCCACCGCACCCGCAGACCCAGCGGCTCAGACCTTTGCCTCCGGCCGTGCGCTCCAAGCGCGTGGCCTTTTTACCCAAGCCGAGCAAGCCTATCGCCAAGCACTGCACCAAGCCCCGACCAACCCCCAGTATCACTACTATCTCGGCGTCACCTTGCACGCCCAAAGTCGCTTTGCCGAGGCGCGGACCCAGTTTGAAAAAGCACTCGAATTAAAACCCGACTACGCCGGGCCGCGCATTGCCTTGGGCAAAATGCTCTATGATGTCCACGGGAAAGTAGAAGAAGCGCGTCAACTCCTCACCGAGGCCCTAAAGCTGGCGCCGAGTGCGGTCGAAGCGCGGTATATCCTAGGCGCGATCCATCAGCGCGAAGGCCAGCTCCAAGAGGCCCGCGAAATTTTCGCCGCCATTGCCGCGGCCGACTCCACCCACCTCCAAGCTCGGCTCCAGCTAGGTTTAGTCGAACTAAAGCTGGGCAACTACCAAGAAGCCGAGAGCCAACTGCGCCAAGTCGCCCGCCTTAGTCCCCACGAGCCGGCCGCATTTTTGGGGATCGGGCAGGCTCTGTTGCGCCTCGGTCGCGCCGCAGAGGGGGAGCGCGTCCTCGAGCGTGCGCGCGTCTTGGACGAACAAAACGCCCAACTCAAGCCCCACCAAGACGCGCTGCGCCAGTACCCAGACCAACCCCAAGCCCACTCCAATCTCGCCGCGGTTTACAGCCGCTTTGGGCGTCTCAAACAGGCCGTTGAGCACTATCGCCAGTCCATCCTCATCGACTCGACCTATGGCTTGGGGTATCAAGGGTTGGGCACGCTGCTCCAGCGCCGGGGCAAGGACGATTTGGCGGCGCGCTATTACCTCAAAGCACTGAGCTACGACTCGACCTTGGCCGAAAGCCACAACAATCTGGGCTTGATCTTTCACAAGCAGGGCGCCCTAGCAAAGGCCCTCCAACGATACGAGCGGGCCATTCGGTTCGCCCCCTCTACGGGTTTCTACTACTCCAACCTCGGCAATGCGTACCTCGAAATGGAGCAACTGGACCAAGCGCAGGCGGCCGTTGAGCGAGCCATCGAACTGGACGCGCAACTCTATAGTGCTCGCGTATTGCTCGGCGACATCCACGCGCACCGCGGCGAATTCGCCCGCGCCATCGCGCTGTGGGAAGCCATTCCGTCCGGTGGGGCGGCCGGTGAGACTGTACAAGCCAAGATCGCCGACGCCCGCCGGCAGCTAGCCGCGCCGCAATGAGCTGGGCTGTCTCGCTCGCCGCACTATGGGCGACTTTGAGTGGGTGTGGGGCAAGCTTCGGCCCGGAAGAAGAGGGCGAACGCTTGGTGCGGGCCGGGCGCGCCTTGGCCGCAGAACACCGCTACGCCGAGGCGAGGCGCGCCTTTGCAAAAGCCCTAGCCTTAGACTCGCTCAACGCCGCAGCGCACTGTGCCTTGGGCGATCTCGACGCTCGGCTCGGGCACGTAGAGCGAGCGGTCCGGGCCTACCAAGCCGCGCTCGCTGCCGACTCTACGTACCATCGCGCCCGGCACAACTTAGCTGTGATCGAGGCCGACCGGGGCCACCTGCCCCTAGCCATCGAGCTCCTCGAACACACTCCGACCTATGTCCCGGCCCTCCGCACACTGCCCCTCTTCTACGCCAAACAGGGACGCTACGACCTAGCCGAAAAGGGATTGCATACCGCCCTAGCGGCCGGCGGGGAAAGCATGGACGTGCGGCAACAACTCGGCCGGCTCTATTTGCGCCAAGGCCGCTACGACGAGGCTCGAACCGCCCTCGACCGCGCCCTCGTCCAAGACTCGACCGAGGCCGAAAGTCACCGTCTGCTCGGTCTGCTACACCTAGCGGAGCGGCGTTATCCACAGGCGTTGGCGGCCTTTCGCCGTACGCTCGCGCTCAACCCCCAGCAGATCGAGGCCCACTACAACCTTTCTTCGGCACTTTTGGGGCTGGGGCAGCCAACCCAAGCGCAGACGGCTCTAACGCGTTTTGAGACCCTTGCCGCACACGCCGCCCAAGTCGCCCGTCTGCGCCGCCAGCTCGACGCCGATCCCAACGACCGTGCGACTCGCTTGCAACTCGCGCATCACTACCGACAACTCGGCCGCGACGACGACGCCCTCATCCACTATCGGGCCGCACTGCTGGCTGATCCGGCTGAGTTAGAGGTCCTAATTCCGCTAAGCGGCCTTTTGTTGGAGCAAGGACGAGACCAAGAAGTGCTCGAACTAAGCGGCCGAGGCATCGCCCAGCACCCCGAGGATGTACGCACCAGCAAGCTCCACTTCGCCTGCGGCTACGTCTATATGCGACGCGACCAGTACGAGGCGGCTCGCACTTCCTTTGAGCACGCACTAGCGCTCGATTCTTCCTCGGCTACCGTTTGGAACAACCTCGGCCACATCCAATTGCGTTTGGGCGAAGAAGCAGCGGGCCAACGGGCACTGGAAGCGGCCATTGCCGCCGATTCAACCCTAGCCGACGCCCACTACAATCTCGGCGGCCTCTTCCTGCAAAAGGGGCAGCTAGCCCAAGCGCAGCGGGCCTATCGGGCGGCACTGGAGGCCGATTCAACCTTGACGCGGACCTATTACGCGCTGGCCACCGTGTACCAAGCCCAAGGCGCGATTGCTCAGGCCCGCCGTTGCTACCAAGCCTTTATCGACAAGTGGCAAGGCGACCCAGACTTCCTGCGCCAAGCCCGCGAGCGGCTCGCCGAGCTGTCGAGTCCCTGATATAGCCGTCCTAATGGAATGTTGATCGGCATGGTCTTTTTTGCCTATAAGGCGTCCTTCCCGCGCAAGAACGTCACCCCGTGCTCCGACACGGGGCGGGAATCCAGTCTTGAATGATGTGGGATTGCTATATAGCCGTCCTACATCCTTCATACGGGATGTTCTACATGGCGTTTTGGGTATGAGATACTTCGCTGCGCTCAGTATGACAAGGTGTCTGGGGCACCAAGCCCCCGTCTGTGTGTCATGCTGAGCGCAGCGCAGCGAAGTCGAAGCATCTCTACATGCTTGCAAGTCATTTAGGATTGCTATATGTCCATCCGAATTCTTCTGATATGCTTTCTCGGTCTGGCCTGCAACGCCGCCGAAGAGACCACACCGCCGGCACCGCTCCAGTACGCCGCACCCGCGGGCTCGTCGCTCCGCTTTGTCGAAGTCGCGTCGACCGTCGGCCTGATCTATCGGCACGAAAACGGCCACAGCCCCGAGCGCTACTTCCCCGAGACCATGGGCGGCGGCGGGGCCTTCTTCGACTACGACGGCGATGGCGATTTGGATGTGTACGCGGTGAACGGTGCTTTTATCGCCGCCGACCCGCAGGATGAAGCCCCTGTCAACAAGCTCTTTCGCAACGACAGCCAGCATTTCGTCGCGGTCGCGGCCGGGGTTGCCCACCGCGGCGTTGGCATGGGGGTTGCCGCGGCCGACTACGACAGCGACGGCGATCTCGACCTCTATGTGACCAACTTTGGCCCCAACGCACTTTTTCGCAACGACAGCGGGCACTTTGCCGAAATCGGCCGACCGACCGGCGTGGCCGATGCGCGCTGGGGCACGAGTTGCGCCGCGGCCGATTACGACCGCGACGGCGATCTCGACCTCTATGTCGCCAACTACGTGGCCTACGATCCGGGCGCGGCGCACGCCGACCAAGTGCCCTATATGGCCGGCTACGAAAGCTATGGCGGCCAAGTGCCGGTCGGCTACCCACATCCAGACAACTTCCGCGGGCAAGCCGATCTGCTCTACCGCAACGACGGCGCGGGGCACTTTGTCGATGTCTCGGTCGGCGCGGGGATCGCCGATGCGAGCGGCAAGGGGCTGGGCGTAGCTTTTGGCGACTACGACCGCGACGGTTGGCCCGACATCTACGTGGCCAACGATGCGGTGCGCAACTTCCTCTACCACAACCGCCGCGACGGCACCTTTGCCGAACGAGCGGGGCTGACCGGGGTGGCTTACGGCCAAGACGGGCAGATGGAGGCGGGCATGGGGGTCGATTGGGGCGACTACAATGGCGACGGCGTGCTCGACTTGACGGTGACCAACTTCCAAGCCGAGCCGAACGCGCTCTATCGGGGCGAAAGCGGCTTTTTCTCGGTTGCGACCTTTGCGGCCGGGCTGGGCCTTCCATCGCTGCCGTTTCTCGGTTTTGGCACCCAGTTTTTCGACCCCGACCTCGATGGCGATCTCGACTTGTTTGCCGCCAACGGTCACGTCCTCGACAACGTCTCGGCCATTGACCAATCCACTAGCTATGGGCAGCGCAATTTGCTCTTCCGCAACGACGGCGACCGCTTTGCCGAGGTTTCCGCCGCGTCCGGCCCCGGCTTCTCCTTAGAGCGCGTCAGTCGCGGCAGTGCCACCGGCGACTACGACAACGACGGCGACCCGGACCTTCTCGTCTTCAACTCCGGGCAGCCGCTCAGCTTGTTGCGCAACGACCAAGGCGCGGCCAATAACTCGATCACCATCCGGCTCGTGGGGACCAACGGCAACCCGAATGGCATCGGTGCCCGGCTGACGGCGCAAAGCGGCGACTGGGTCCAGACGAGGGAACTGCGCGGCAGCCGCTCATACCTATCGCAAAGCCAACTCCGCATCTGTTTGGGACTAGGGAAACGCCCGCAACTCGACGCGCTAACCGTGCGCTGGCCTTCGGGCCGAGTGGAGCGATTCGGCCCCTTTACAGCCAACCAAGCCATCGCCCTCGTCGAAGGCAAAGGTGAAGACATCAGCGCGGCTTCTGACCCGCCCTAATCTGCTCAACGAGCGCGCGGCCTAACGCCTCTTGGCCCTGCTCGGCAGCGATTTCTACCGCATATCGCTCGGCAGCGGCCAAGCGGCCCGCAGTCATTAGCTCGGCGACGAGCAACTCTAGCAAGTCCGTTGTAAGTGTCTTGCGGATGTTCGCGTCTTGCGCGGCGCGCTCTAGCGCGGCTAAGGCCCTGACATGCTCTCCGAGTAAATGATGGGCATAGCCGCGAATAAAGTCCTGTAACCCTAGGGAAAAGTCTGGGGCCGCGCTCAAAAAGCGCAAGCGGTCTAGCAGAGCAGAGAGCGCGGCGCGCTCGGTCGGCCCAATGGGCTCGCCCGCGAGTTGTCCGCAACGCACATAGCGCAACGTACTCCACAAATCGCCCCATATCGTATAAGGCTCCTCCAAACGGGCCGCGCGATAATAGGCCCGCGCCCGCTCGTACTCCCGCGCAGCGTAACACGCTTCAGCCACGTTTAGTGCCAGCAACTCCGGCCCCGCGCCCGTTCTCCACCGCTCGACCCCGCTCTGCTCTCCGGCACTCAGCTCGTCCCACAGAACCTCGGTCTGCTGACGCAAAGTCTGTACTCGACGCTCGTTGCCCGCATCCAAAGGCGGCGCGGCCAAGAGCGCGGTCATGGCCCGGAGCACGGCCAGCCGCTCAATGGGCAGGTCGCCGAGCCTACGGCCGTACTCGTCGGCGGCCGCCAACCGATCCGCCGCGCCGGGCGCGACCTGCCAAGGGGCCGGTGCTCCTTTCAGCGCAGCGACAATAGCCCGGGCCAAGAGCACTTGGCCGGCCGCGGCCGGATGCAAGTGATCGGCCATCAGCTCCCAACCCACGCCGGCCGCCGGGCTATGGGCGCGAAAGCGCTCCTCAACATCGGCGAGGAGCACCCCTTCTTCGGCCGCGACCCGGCGCACGACCTCGTTCAGTGCGGCTGTCGCCCGCCAAGGCCGGGGATCCAACTCGCGCGCCTGCACATAAGCCGCCCGCGCCCGCGCCCCATGGCCCAACTGCTCTAAGTGATAACCGCGCAAGAAGTGCAAATAAGCATCGTCCGCATAAAGTGCCTCGGCCTGCGCCAAGGCCGTTAGCGCGGCCGACGAGGTGTACTCCCGACCGCCCTGCGCCAAAAAATCCACATAGCGCACACGTTCCCCATTCGGCAAAGGCGGCTCAAGGCGCGCCGGCGCGAAACCGCGTTCATTGCTGGTCACCGTACAGAGCACCAAAGGAATGTGCCGCGCTCGGCAAAAGGCCGCCACATCGCGGAGGTTGGTCTCTAAATTGGCCGCGGCCTGCGCTCGCCGCGGATCAGACGCCGAGATCGCGCCGGCCTTAGACATTACCTCAATTAAGGGACCATCCGCCCATTCTTTGCCCAACGGCCCTATCAGCGCACCAACCAAGGGCCGCAGCCGCCACTGCACCAGCGCGTAGTGGAGCCGCTTGGTCCACACGGCTTGCCCGCCTTGGGCCAATGAGGCCGCTCCGTACACCCCGTACAGCTCGTTGTGCCCAGTATAGACCACGACCAAGTCCGCCCCGAGCGCGGCTACGCCGTCTTCCACGGCGCGGGCCACGGCAAAGCTCGAAGCAGCGGTAATCCCGGCGTTAAAGACCTCGATCGGGCGCGCTGGAAAGAGGTCGCCGAGCATTTCTTGGAGATAAGACGGGGCCGATAACCGCTTGGGGTGCGGATAGCCCTGCACAGTCGAACCCCCGGCAAACAGTACGCGCAACGCGCCGGCGGGCGCGGGTTCGATATAGGGCCGCGGGGTCATGCGGATGCCGCGCCGGATCGGCTCGGCCACGCCGGCGAAAAAGCGCCGGGCATAGTCTGGGTTGACCGCGTGGAGCGCCCGACCTTCGACGTGCGCTAATTGGACGGCAAACGCCGGCGGATCCAACGCCGGGATCAGCCGCAACCCCCCTTCGATGAGCGCGACCAAAACCAAACCGAGCAGCAGGGCTGCAAACCGGCCGCGCATGGCCCCTGCGTTCATTGGAATTTGCTGACTTAACGCGCGGCTGAGTAGCGGGAGAGTGCTTCTTCGTTGATTTGCACCTGATCGGCCTCCGCTCGGCGCAGCGAGTCGAGGAAGGCGTCGAAGAGCACCCCTTCTCGGCGCTTGCGGATCTTAACGCGAATGGGCCGCTGCACCTGCTTAAAGGGCAACGGCACCATTTCAAAAGGCTGGTCGAGGCGAAAGACGCTGTACTTTTCTTGGACCGCTAGCGGGCCTTGCAGCACACCGACGTCTTTGGAATTGCGGTCGCCAAAGAAGGTGCGGTACGGCGACTGGTACAGCGACTCAACGGTGACCCGACCGCTATCGGCAAAGGTGTGGCCGCCCACCGGCTTCATGCCCGGCCGCACCGAATGGCGAAGGGCCAACTCCGTCAGCCGCTCCCCGCTGCGCGCCCGCGCGAGAATTTCTTCGGCCTCCGGGCGCGTATTGACCAGCACCTCGGTCATCTCAATGATACCGGGCAAGGACTCGTAGGCATCGAGGTGTTCGTCGTAATAGGCCCGAACCTCGGCGTCTGTCACTTCGACCTTGCCCGCTACTTCGTCTAGGCGCAGTTGGGACGCGAGCAGCCGCTGGAGTTTTTTCTCTTTCCACTCGACTATATCGGCCCGCTGATGCAGCCCCTGAGTGCGGGCTTCGAGGGCCAGCAGCGAATCGGGAAGAACCCACAACTCGAGCACGTGGAAGACGGCTGCGCTGTCGGGCGGGAGCACGCCTTTTTCCAAATCGAACTGCCCCTGCACGAAGTCGCCTACCTTGATCGCACCGCCTGTGTATTCGACGAGCGGGGCCTGTGCTTGCGCTTGGTCCAGCCCACGGCGCTGTAGCCCAGCGAGCACGGCGTGGACGCGATCGCGGTGATAGCGCAGGTCGTGTACCTTCTTGAGCGAATCAAGGACCGCTTCGCGCCGGCTCACCCACTTGCGCCGACTGAGCCGCTTGGCAATATCGTCGCGCAATTCCTCAAAGGGAATGCGCTGCTTTTTGAGCACCTTAACCACTTCGTAGCCGTCAATCGTGCGGATCGGCTCGCTGACTTGGCCTTCCTCCAAGTGGAAGGTGCCAGCGCGCAGGCTGGACACGGCACCACCTTGGCCGAAGAAGGCCCCGAGGTTGCCGCCTTTGTCTGCGTCGGCGGCGAGGGAACGCTCGCTGGCCAATTCGGAGAAACTAGCCCCTGCATCAAGTAAGCGGATGATCTCGCGGGCGTCTTCCTCGCTGGCCGAGAGGATGTGCGCCGGCCAGATTTCCCAACCCAGCGATTGCTCCTCGTATGCCGCACGCAGTTCCGCTTCGGTAATAGCGATCTGGGCATCGACCATTTCGCGAGACCGCTCCTCAACTAGGCGCGTATTGACCATCTTGGAGAGCTTGTCTTTCAGGTTGGGGTGCTGGTCCAGTGCCCGCTTCCTCGCCTCGCGCAGCACGAGCTTCTTGTCGATCAAGCTCTGCAAATGGGCGCGATGGGCAGCCGCGCCTTCCTTCTTCGAGCGCAGATAGTCGGGCAATTCCCGCTCAAAGCGGTCGAGGTCTAGGGCCGTGATCGCCTCCCCGGCCACCGTGGCCAAGGCCGTCTCGGGAGGGGCCGGTCCACGTTCCGGCTCGCAACCTGCAACCGCTAAGAAGAGGCCGCAGACGAAAAATCGCTGAAACATAATGGTATCACCTGTGTACAAAACTGCGCGGCACCGCTTTCCCAGCGGCACCGCGCAGCGAGTTGAAATTGGCTTAGAAACCCTGTGCCGCGCTATTGGCCGATCGCCACCTTGCTCCCGTCGGGGTAGATGCGGCCAATCTCTCGCCCAAAGTGCATTTCGACGTCCACGTCCTCAAGCGGGTCTCCCTTGAAGTCGAAGCGCACCACCACATCGGGAATGTGGACGGTCAACTTTTCTACGTCTGGGGCCAGCGGCTTAAAGACGAGATACCCTTCGCTCTCTTGGGCACTGAACACGTCCTCATCGGGAAACATCGTGCCCCGCAAGATGCCGTCGCGCTCCTGCCAGACGTAGCGAGCATTACCGGGCGTCCCAGGGTCGTTGCCCCCTCTGCCCCCGCCGACATAACGGCGATAATATACCGAAAGCTGTTCGTGCCTCAGTGCGTAGTACTTGCGCCCATTAGAGGTGGTTATATAGACCTTTTTGGGGTCGAGATAGACCTTGGGGTATTCGTAATTAGAAAGGTACAGGCGAAAGACGGTGAATCGCTGCGGGGTGTCCCCCGTGCGAAAGTGCGTCGAGTTGCCAAAAGTATAGGGGTTGCGCGAGTCGGCTCCCTCGTTGGAATAGGTGCTGAACTGGCGGTTCAACTCCTCGTCGGTCATCGGCCGCAGGCTGACTTCGAGCCGGGCCTGTCTATAAGACACAGTGCCGTCGTCGGCCACCGTCTTGTTAGCCCCTTGCTCGGCCTCGCTCAGCGGCGTGAGGTCTTCGGCATAGTAGCGATAGGAGCAGCCCGAAAAAAGCAGCCCGGCCAAAAGCAGCAGTGTGCAACACTTCAGCATGGAAAACCTCCTACTCTAAGCCGGCGAACACGGTGACGAACATGGCTGTTTCGGTGCGCGGCCTTTCGGCTGAGGCGCGATCGATCCGCGACACGCGGAACCCGGTTTGGGTCCACAGATTATAGCCTAGGTATTCGGCATTGTTGGTAAACTGCAGGGCATAGACCATCTCGTTGCGGTCCGAGCGCAGCAAATGGGTTTCCAACTCCTCGCGGAACTGCTCGACGAGCAGGTACTCTAGGCCGGTCTGCAATTCGGTGCGCGCCAAGATGGGTACGCGCAGGACCAAAGACCAGAGCTCGCGCAATTCCGTAGTCGCCACCCGCACCTGAGTATCTTCGCGGCGCGACGGCCGCTGGCGCTGAAACTCGCTCTTCCAGCGCGGCTGAAACTTGAGGACGCCGAGGTCAAACGTGTAATCGACCTTATTGAGGATCCCAAAGAAAGACGCGGTCTCGCGGATGTCCTGCTCCTCAAGCGGTCGGTTGGCGAAATTGGCCTGTTTGAAGACCTCCCACTTAACGCGGTTCTTGAAGTGGATGCGGTCGCTCTGGTATTGATAGCCCAAGTACAGGGTATTGGCCCAACCATCGCGGAGGGGCAGGGGATCGGTATAGGGCACTAAGTCGCCGCGTGACCCCTCGCGCACAACCCATTCAATCACGTCGTCGCGAATATCGTCTTGGACTCTGCGATAGTTGTTGTACACCTGTACGCGCCCTTTGCTGGCGTAGTCCTTGTCAAAGGTCAGCAAGGCGTAATTGGTGACGTTCTCGCGGGCGTCGGCGAGCTGGCGCTCGTCGACGCGGCCGACGGTCAGCCGCGCCTCCGGCCCCAAATGAGACCCCACGTAGATGTTGTATCCACGCCGATCGCGTTTGTACAGGTAGTCGGGTAGAATGTCGTTTTCAAAGCGATCGACGATGCCGTTGTTGTTCATATCGACTCCGAAGAGAAATTCGGGGCGATCCGATGCGTAGCGGAGAAAAGGCTCCTCGTAGTCTGGCACCGTATTCCAGCGATCCTCGGAGTCATTCTGATTGAAGTCGTTGATGAAATCGTTGTTTTCGTCGAACCCCGGGAATATCTCCCTATCCTGCGAGAAATTGGCCCGCTGCCAGTCGGGGTTGCGGTCTTGGTCGTCGTTGTCATCGACGAATTCGTACACAAAACGGAGGTCGTCGTCGTAGTTGATATCCGCTGCATCGTTTTGGGTGCCGGCTAGAAAGGAGCTGGTGCTGTAGCTGGGATCGACGTTATAGACTTCACCAAAGCCATAGTAGGGATACATACGCTTATACACGTTGACAAACCAAGCGTCGGCCGAGGTGCTGTACGCCTTGTGCTGGGTCACGTCGGTTTCCGACCGCCGCGGATAGCGAAAGTGCTGGCGGTTGCGGTCGTATTCGCCCGAGAAGTAAAATCCGCTGACGTCCGTGACATCGAGCGTAAAGCCAAAGATTTCATTGGCCACCGGCAACCCGTACTTGACGCGCACAAAGCTCTGATTCGAGCCATCCTGCACGTTGCCGTCGGCGCGCACCGTGCGTTCGGGAATGCCCTCAGAGAGCAAGACTGACTGACCGTTGGCGTTGAGCTGGCGGTTGGAGGTAACGTCAATCCGGTAGTCGTTGGCCAAGAGCAACAGGAACTCAATGCTCTTGATCTGCTCGGGCTGGGGGCCGAAAGAGTTGCGGTACTGCGGGCCTTCTAGATCGTACAACAGCACGATGACCTCGTTGCCATCGGCCGCGAGGAAGCCTTCGCGACGGAAGCCACCCTGCACGGCTGGGGCGAAGTCGAGGATATTGCTGTTGCCGATGCGGCGGCGGTTGCTGATGCGCTCGCCGTCGATGGTCGTGATGATCATCTCCTCCTGAAAGAAGGCCGCGCCCGCCCTACCGTCTTCGGGCGAATCGTCGCTCAAGCGCACTTCGATACGCGAAACGTCGGCGTTGTTCTGACCCTCGGTGAGTGTGCCCTTGAAGGGGTTGCCCTGAAATGCCTGCCCCTTAGTCGAGGAGTTGAAAGCATTGATATAAGTCGCGCCTAACTTGACAAAGTCGCCGACCTGCATGGTGCCGCGACCGCCGATCAAGTTGGTGTCGTTCGAGCGGTAACGACCCGTGCTAGTCGTCTGCGCCGTTTCGACTTGCCCGGGCGCACTAGGACGCGAGGTGAGAAAAGTCGCCTCGTATTTATCCGTGGCCAAGTCGAACTGAATACCGGCAAAGGTCGGCTTGGAAAAGGTCATTGGCGTCAGCGTCGTGCGGATGCGGTCGCCAATGGTCAGGGCATAGGCGTATTGGCCCTTTTGGTCCGAGGCGACGACCAAATTTGCAAACCAGCCTTGGAAGTTAGGGCCTTTATACAGGTTGCTGCCCGATGTCTGCGGCGCTGCAACGCTCCAGTCGTAAAGAAGTGAACCGCGGGTAATGTAATTCCCGTAGAGATCGTAGAAGTATTCGCCTTCTTGGTTGGTGTTCACAAAGCGCTGATAATGTCGGCGGGCGTAATTGGTATAGTCCTGTTGCCGCCATTGGTACTCATTGAAAAGTTCTTGGGGTACATACCACTTCTTCACCGCTGGATCGAGTGCGTCAAAAAGCACCCCCGGCCCGACGGGATCGTAGAAAACCTCCCCGCCGCGGCGTATGCCCAAACGCGAGCCGAAATCCTCCTGTGCCGGGAGGTTTTCCACCATCGCTCCCAACATCAGGACCGCCACCGAACCGGTGCGGAAACTCTTAACTATGTTCACAAAGAACCTCCCTTGTTGTCGAAATTCCGGTCCGAACGCCTGCCTGTATCAATAGGCCACGTGTACGAGGCGCGTCAACTCGCTGTCCCGGTCGTCGGCCTCCACCTTGATCTGACAGAGATAGAGCCCCGGCGGTACGACCTGTCCACCCATATCTCGCCCGTCCCAGACGAACGCCTGCGTCCCTACCTTGCCGCCGGTCGCCGAACTCTGCCCTCGGCCTACCAAGCGCCCGCTCAAATCGTAAAACGCGACTTCTAATGGCCGTTCCTCTTGTATCTTCAATAAGACGAAATGCACCCAGAGCTGATCGTTGACTCCGTCGCCATTGGGCGTGAAGACCGACGCCATCCCCACATCTTGGATCAAAGACCCCGGCAAGTCCATCAGGCTGATCCGCGCCGTCGAAGAGTCCACCAACTCGGTCGCATCCTTATCGACGGTGTCAACTCGTTGAAATACGCCCTCGTCCGAATCTGAGGACCGCACGAACGAGGCAAATTCAATGCCCTCGCGGAAGCTCTGCGACTCAAACTGCACCTCAATAAGGGCGTGCTGGCCAGTGGGCAAATCGGCATTGAGCGAAAAGGGGAAGCGCACCCAAATCGAATCCTCACCTGTCGCCATCCGGTCCAGCACCAAGCCGTCCTCCGAGCGGAAGACTCCGTCGTCGCCCGGGGCAAAGGCGCGGTCAAACTTCGTGGTCGTCGCCGAGGTCAGCACTTCTTCCGGGTTGAGGAACGAGGGCGTCTGGGCGATGGCGACTTGTCCCAAGCGCACACCGGTTACGCGCACAGCACGCGGCGCGACGACCAGCACCTCGTCAAAGCCGTCGCGCACCGTCGCGTCAGTCGGGTCGGGCGTGGCGGCACGGATGAAATAAGCAAATTGCTGCGGTGCGAGCGGATCGACATTGCGCGGCGGAGTGTAGTCCGAGGTCTGGACATCTAAGTCGCTCGGAATGCGCGTCGCTCCCTCATCGCTGAGGAGTGCCAGCTCGCCGGCTAGTTCGAGGGCCAGCGGCGGGGCCAACTCAACGCGCAAACTGCGGATGCGCGCCGTCTTGAAGGGATCTTCTGAGGAGATATTGACCCGCACTTGGAGAAACTTGCGCGGATTGGGCGAGGTGATCGTCGCCTCGTTGACTCCGTTGGTAGGTAGATAGCTTTCGCTCCACTCGCTCCAGCCGACAAACGCGAGTTCGCCATCCTTGTCAAAGCTCGACCGCGGTGCGCGGCGCAGCTTCTTGCCGTCCTCATCTATGAGGCCATCGCCATCGTTGTCGATGAGGTCAATCTCGTCTTCGTCGGTGACCCCGTCGCCATCGTCGTCCTTGCGCGAGGCGTGTCTCTTGCTTTCGGGCAGGGTTTGCCAAATCTCCCATGCCGTCCACTTCAAGGCAATCTCGTCGTAGATCTCTTTTGACACTTCCGTACGCTCTTCGTTGCCGGCGACAGTGACGACTTGGTAGTACGTGAAGTTGGTGTCGGTCTGGTCTGAGGTGCGAGTCTGTATCTGCAAGCGGACATCCGGGTGAAGATCCAACGGCTCAATCCGTTCCCTCGCTTGGCCGGTGAGCGGATCGGTCTCGCGGACGATGACATCGCCTTCCCAAGCGATGCGCGGCAGGGTCTTGCGGATGAAATTGCCGCGCGAATCTGTCTGCGAGATCGGCGGAGAGTACGCCCACACGCTGACCGGATAGCCTTCGCCATAGAGCTGGATCTCGGCCATAGTCGCCAGTGCCCCATAGCGGCCTGATTGCACCCCGGTGACATCGATGTCGCGGATTTGCAAAAAGCGGATCTTGCGCCTGAGAAAAGTCTCGCGGAAAATGCGCACTACCGGCGTGTGATTATCGACATGCTCCTCACTAATGATGTTGTCCCACTTGAGAGCTTCTTCAAGTTGGGGGAAGTCGTCGCGGTCGTTCATGCTCACGGGTTTGAGCAGAGTGCCGTCGGAAACCAAGATATCCGGCCCTAAGAAGGCCCCTTGGTGGCTCTGGTTGATGCGCTTGTTGACCACCGAGACATTATCGACCCAAAACACGGCCCCTAAGTCGTACCAAGCCGTGCCTTTGAGGTACACCGGCGACCACGTATTGGCCACCCACTCCGAGTCGTACAGCCCATCCGTAGCCAAATTGGGTGCGCCCAAGCCGCCGTTTTCAAACGAAGCCCCGGCACGCCTTTCGGGTTGCAGCGCGTAGTTGTCGCCCTTAGCCCAAACTTGGACCTCGGCGATACGGGGAACCTCTTTGCTGTAATAGAGAATCGAGCCGCGTTTTTCCACGGGCAGATTTTGATACTTTTCTTCAGCCGTCAGGTTGTCGTCGCTTTGGAGCTCGACGAGTAGGCCACCAGCGGTTTGACGCTGATAGACAATCGCACCGCGCCGCTCTTGGGGCAATGCTTCATAGGCAAGGCGCGCCTCTTCGTCAGCACCTAAAAAGGAATCGCGCCAGAGAGCCGAATTCGTAATTTTGATGCGGACGTACTGGATAAAAGCTCCACTGATGTCGGGTTGGCCGTTTAAGTCCCAGTCGGCTCGATCAAGCGGCCAGAGCGGAAAGGTCATCTGCACATGGCGTCCCTCGGTGCCAGGCACCGGAACCAGCGCCACTTCACCACTCTCACCCCCTCCCCCACCTTCACAGCGAGTCTCGCCGGCGTAGCCCGAGCTTTCGTCGCGCACACATTGGGCTAACTTGCCGGCGACGAAGTCGGTCGAGACTCGCCCTATGAGGGAAAACTTGAGGTTGTTGCCCAAAGGAAAGGGGAAGCGCTCACCCATCGAGGCGAAAAGCGCGAAGGACTTAACCGGCTCGCCGAGAAATTCGCCCTCAAACTGACCAGCGGGAAAGATGATCGTCAAGCTGTCGGCAAAAACCAATCGTCCCAGATCGATTTCAATTTCCCAGTTGCGCAGACCGTCGAGATTGAAATCCCCAGGACGAGTCAGCCTGCTCGCAAAACTGGCCGGGGTGGCCGGCTCCCAGAAGGTGCTCAAATCGCCATCTATAACATTGTTGGCCAAGCGGTCGTTGGATTTGGCGGTCGTACCTCCAGAGACTAGATCGCCGTTAGCGCGGACCAAATCGGGATAGGTGAAATCGACAGCCGTCGGAGCCACGTTGATATTGCGGCGAAAGAACGTCGGCCGCAGACCGTCGGCCGCAACTTGGAAGATATCCGCATCGCGGATTGGCACATTCAAATTCGCAACCAGATCGTTCTGATAGAGCCAGTTTTCCCAGTGTGAGGCTCGATCCACGCGAATCGAGTTGCCGGAAAGCCTGTAGGCATTCGTTTGGGCCAGACAGAAACTGGGCATAAACAGTACGGCGAAGAGGGCCGCCTGCCGTTTTAGCAGTCGTTTCATAGCATTTCCTTTCTTCTTTCCGCGCTTCAGCTAAGGTCAATACGCTACGGAAACAATGCGCGTCTGGGGCGTACCCGCGTGATCGGCTTCGGTCGAAATGCGCAACATGTATAGGCCCGGAGGCACTACCTGTCCAGCATCGTCGCGACCATCCCATGGTTGAGAATATCCTCCCGACGACAGATGGCGCTCAATAAAGCGCAGTCGCCGACCGTTCAAAGCAAATATCTCTAGATGCACCGGCCTCGGCGTTAGCAGCCGCTGTATATCAAAAGCGGCGACTATTTCGTCGTTGACCTCGTCGCCATTGGGCGTAAACGGATTGGGCGCGACCCTAAAGTTGGTCACGAGATTCTTGCTTTGCGCTGAAATATCGGCGATCACCGCTAGGGAATTGCGATCTGAGAGTTGGTCCGTCGCGGCGAAGTCCACCACGTCATTGTCCTGCACCCGCTGTGGCAGGAAGAGGGCCAGCGTATCGAGCCCACTCTCGCTACTCCCAAGTGCCAAAATACCGTTTCTGGTAAAGCGCCGCTCCACTTCTGCTCCTAAGGTATCTAGGAAGACGCTGGCGACGAAGTTAGTGCGGAAATCGATGACTCGCCCCTGAAAGCAGACCTTTACCAATACGTTGCGAACTTGGCCATCCTCAGCAGGGCTGATGGCTGGAAAACCAACGACGAACTGATCGTCGGCGACGTACAATTCTCGAAACTGATTCTCGCCGATCTCGCCTTCGCCGCCCGCTCGTTCCAAGTTCAGGAACTCCCCGTCGCCTAGATCCACTTCCACCCCCTCAATGGCCTCTGTGCGCGCCGGAGTAAAAACCTGCAAGCGATTGAAGCCGTTGTTCTCGGCCCCTATCTCAGCACTGAGGACCAATACAAAGGAGGTGTCGCGACCTGCAATTACATCCACGGCCGGAGCGATCTCACCGCCGATCTGATCCGTTATCTGTGGGGCAGAGTATTCAAAGCGTAAGTTGCTAATAATCGTGGCCGCCTCGGGTTCTTGGCTCAGAAACTCAACCTCTATCTGAATGAAGGGCCGACCACTCGGCGCATTGATCAACTCGCCATTGTTGGCTAACTGGACGCCACTCCAAAACTCGAGATCAGGTTCGACATGGCGCCGTACATTGCCCGGCAGGGCCTTGTACTCCTTGCGGGTCAGGCGGACTCGCGCTCGATCCTCGGGCAGAGCGGCACTGAAGATCTCACGAGCCTCCAGATTGAAATTTTCATCGTTTAGGTCCACTTCTTGGCCTTCGGTCAATGAACCGAGCCTCCGGTCAATAATAGTTGCCCCCTCTGCACGCCACTCCACTTCGCGCTCAAAGTCATTGACGCGAAAAAGCACATCCGGCTCGGGATTGACGCCGGTCTGGACGCGTACGATAGCGCGCGACCTATTGGGATCGCCAATTTTTCTCTCGTCCCAGAAGATCCGCCCCAAGGTCGCCGGGGGCAGCGGCAGAGCATTGGAAGTATATACCGCTTCGGGCACGAAACCGTCGGCGAAAAACTCCATTTCAGCCAAGTCGTAGTCCAGCGGAGTCTGAAAATCGAAGCGCGCATAGCGCATGTAAGCCTGCGGATCAAAGGCCACAGCAATGGTGTCTTCCACATTGACTGGTACGCTCGCCTCGGAAACGAAAGTCGGAAAAGTCGGAGCTATGCTAGTAAACCTAGGGAATGCCAACTGCCCAATGCTCGGATCGTCGAGACTAAGACCGGCGATTATCTTCTCAGTCTCAGGCAGCCCTCTATGGAAGGTGTAAGCGGAAACACGCGCAGGCTCTTCAAGACTGGGGTAGAGGCGGAACAAGCGAATTGGAAAGTAGCGTCCTAGGTCGATATAGAGGGTCCATATCTGCTTGACATCCTGCCCAACTCGGTCAATGCGCTCGAAATGGGTCAGTGGATCGCCATCGAAAACGCTCCCCAAGCCCTCTTGGAGTCGCTGATCAGTCAAAGCCCTTTCAAAAATGCCGAGAGTTGTGAGATTGAGCCCCTTGTTGTACTTATCGCCGCCGGGAGGGCGAGGAAAAGATTCGGCCACGTTGATCAGGGCCTCAATCTCGGTAATGCCAGCTTGGCGTAATAGCTGGACAGCCTCTAGGCTTTGCGGAAAGGGACTCCAGCGAGGAATCAAGACCGTGCCCGCCTCTACGATCGTGCCATCTTCAAGTTCGATATCAGTCGGTGCGACTACATCGGCTCTGGTTACATTAAGCGAGAAAGCAAAGAGGCTGGAATCGGTCGCCGCATCTACTTCGGTGGCGGTTAATGCAAGAGAGATTTCGGGAACGGGGACTACACGCAGTGGCGTGATAGGCCCAATGCCATTTTCATAGCTTTCAAAGTCTATTACTTCAATGAAGCGACTTTCTGAAAGCGGCCCCTGTTTGGCTTCGGCCCAAGTTGTGTTGCCCGGGATGGCAAATAGACGCAACTCTGCAGCATTTGCTACCCCACCTGCCAAAATCAGCACGGCGACACAAATACCAACTCTCATTCCGTTACTCCCCGGTAGAATTTGCCCGGATCGCAGCATGGGCAAACAGGAGCGAGGTATTATGACGCGAGGAAGGTAGCTATCTACGTTATGCGATAGCCACGAGATAATTTTAAGGAGAGGAGGAAGCATTCCCCCTCTCCTTAAATTAGGAAAACAGCAGGACGCTACTATTACTCAATCGCGGCCTTGATGCGGCCCCAAGACTCTTCTTCGACCGACGTTTCACCGGTGCCGACCAAGCGACCATCGACGAAACGCTCGGCATAGCGCCAAGTCGCGGCCTGACCAGACAAGGTGTGAAAGGCGCGGTACTCTGACGGGCCTGTATCCATGTCCTGAGCCGAAATTTGGAACCCAATGATCTTGCCGTCGAAGAGAGGCGACGGGACGCTGTCGTCGGGACTATTCCAGATCAGATCGTCGAAAGGCGTGACGAAAAATTCGATGATCGTAGTCGTCGGTCCGTCCCCGACCGAACCCCCACCGCCATCGGCGTAGGGCAGCGCGTTGACCCACTCGGTGCCTTTGCCCAGATAGCCGACATGGCGGCCGTCAGGAGTATCGCCGATAGCCACGTACTGCTGAGCCGTGCGGTTGTTATTCAGGTCTTTCTCTTCGTCGGTCCAGTTCTCGTCAGCCGAACCGGTATAGTCTCCACCGGTGTGGTCGCCATCAAGCATGAACTCAATAGCATCTTGCCGCCACAAGCTACCCAAGTCACCGCCAGCGTACTCGTTGATGTACACATTGTCGATGCGCTCCATACCCATCCAGATGGTTCCGGCATTGCCGTTCCAGCCCAGCCAGATGCGGTAGTCTAGGTCTGCCGGATCGTACTGAGCACCATCGCCTACAGTCGGATCGTGAAAGAAATCAGTCGTGGTCAGCGCAGCATCACCAATCACGTCTTCCCAGTCTGCTATGCTGGCATCGCGCAGATCGATGTCAGCCAGATCCGCCTCGGAAACTTCAAAGAGCAGGTAGATCTGTTCGCCAATATGTGCGTTGGCACCGCTCGTCAGGCCCACTATCAGGCCCATAGCGATAAGGCCATATAGACGTTTCATAAGTTGCGACTCCTTCCAATACCCCTTATCGGGAGTGTGGTGGTTTGGGGCAGCGACCTTTTCGGCTCGAACTGCGTCGTAGCACAGCCCTCCATTGCTTATTGCCTTCATAGGTCTGTCTTCCCCTGCATGATATGGATTGCCCCCTAGTAGTCGTGTACTTAGGGGCCTCTGTTAGGAAATAATTATAAAGTTTTCTCGATTGTAATTCAAGTATCTTGTATTCGGCAGTGCTTGGCCCGTTGGCATACTCCCGATAAGGGGTATTATCAGGAGTTAAGCGAGGCGTATTTATTGAGCATCTCCAGCGTCGTCGCCGGTGCTATCTCCGGCCGGGTCGTCCGCATCGTCGTCCGCGCTTTCTTCGTCCTTATCTTTCCGAAAGCGAATGTGCTTTATGTCGTGCATACCAATCGCAAACCGACCCGAACCTACGGTTCCCGTAAAGGCCTGGTTGACGCGCTCGAAATAGCTCTTGTCGGTCTCGCCCGAAAGGCGGACTAGGCTCGCCTCGACCGTGCCCATAACGGTTTTTCCCGACCAGTAGGTCGCCGTTATCGGCCTAAACTCGTCGCCCGTCCCGCCGTCCTCAAAGTCGATTCGCTCCACTTTGTCTAGGGGGATAAAGCGCTTGTCGCGGCCCTTGAAAAAGTCGAGCCGCTGCTTGCCGTGAAAGCGCAAATTCTCCACCTCAAAGCGCCGGCCGTTTAAGGTGATGATCGTGGCCTTGAGGGCCTTTTCCGTCGGCGGCTCCTCGCCGATGGGAGGGCGCAAGACAATCTCTTGCACATCGCTGGCGAGAATAAAGAACGGCCCTAGCTCGGTCACCCCAGCGAAGCGACGCCCGCTACTCCCGCCGCCGACGGCGTCTTGGTGGGGCGAAGAAGCACTGCCCGTCACCATCAGGCCCGATTCTTGGCCGCCGTTCCAGAACACGAGCACGACGCGCTGTTCCTCGTCGCTGCGCTCCCCTTCAAAGCGCAACTTGGCAACCTTGACCAGTTCCACCAGCCGACGCTGGCCTTGGACGTAGATTTCCAAATCCTGACGCCCTTGAAAGGTGAACTTATTTACTTGGTGCTGGTTTCCGTAGCGATCGATAATGGTCGCTTTGAGGGGAGAAGTAGCAGCTCCACTGGCCGATGCCCAGAGCGCGGCCAAGAGTATAACTCCACCCCATAGTCCTTTGCGCTGCATGGTATTGCTCCGCGAGAAGCCTAAGGCTGTGCGGCCCCTTCGCCCCCGCCTTCGCCCGGTTGTGCCGGCGAGGGAGGCGCGATGAGGATGTTTTGGGTCTGTCCCATGCTTACCTGCACGGGCCTAATTTCGTCCAAACCAGTGGGAGAGTTTTCAAGCCTAACCTTGTACTCGCCCACCGGCACGATAAAGTAGCGCACCTCGGTCGAGGTCATGCCTCGGCCCAGCATCGTCCGCAAATTGTAGTCAAAAATCAAGAACGGCACCTGACTGCGGCCTTGGGCATCAGAAAAAATGATCTGAAAACGGCCGATGGGTATGGTCGCGTACATTTCCTGCCCCATCAGGACTTCGACTTCCTTCTCGACGCTGTCGTCGATATCCGTATTGACCACAACCCGATAACTGCCAGGGTCGAGATCGACGAACTGCGGCAGAGAGCGGTACCCTGTCTCGTATCCTATGGGTGAACTCGCAGCCATGCGAGGCGATTCCGAGTGAACCTCCTCGCCGGTTTCTTCGTCGAGTATATAGTAGTTTACTTCGTTGATCCCTCCCGTCTCCAATATGAGCCGCCCCTTGCCTTCGGGAATAGGGGGTAGCCCATAGCCGCCGCCGCCGCCGCCCGTGGTAGCACAGCCCGCCACGACAGCCACTAGCGCACCAACCAGAAGCCACTTTTGAACCTGTGTATATTCGACTTTCGACGCCATCTTTCCCTCCTTGTGCCGAGCGGTGGAAAACGGACTTAACTACCTAAGAGCCAAGCTGTTGAACATAATATATAGGCTCTCAGCGGCTGTCAACTACTCATCCCCGGCCGCCAGAGACACCAGAATGAAGTGTCGGTCCGCTCCCGGCTGCCGACTAACGAAGCGCATAAACTCTGCTTCGTCGTGCCACTGGCGCGGGTGCGCCGAAGGGATCGTCACGCCTCGGCGCAAGAGGTCTTGCCAAAAAGGCTCGTTATCCACGACGAAGCCAGCCGCCGCTAGAAAGTAGTCTGCGCCCTCGGCCGCGAGGCGGTCGAGCCGCTCGGGCACAAACTCGGGCGGGGTTATTTGCCATCCCTTGCGATGGCAGTAGTAGAGCAAGGTCGGGCTTTGCGACCGGTGCGGTACGCCGGTGTTTTCGTCTTCGTCGCCGATGACCAGCAGCGCGTCCGGCGGCAGCTTGGCGTCGAGTATCCGTCCCACCAAGTAGCAGCTCTGGTAGTAGTTGTGCCAATTGTTGGGCTGCGCGTAATACGGCCTAACGGCCCAAGCACTGTAGGCGGCGACCCCGACGATCAGAGCACCTACTAAAACGATGCGCCAAGGGTGCTTCCAGTTCCGCATGAACCTACTCCATCTCGCCAATGCAGTATCGGCCCGGATAATGGCTTCGAGCGTCCGCCCAGCGAGCAGCGCCCCAACCGGAACAAAGGGCAACTGGTAGTAATGCAGCCCGCGATTGCCCTCGGGCACGACAAAGACGTAGAGCATCAGCCCGCCCATCCACACCCAGAGCGTCCACTCGCGCCGTTGGGTCGGTGTCGGCACTAGGGCGAGTCCAGCCAAAACCAAGACCGCCCCTACCGGCGTATAGACGCGGTGCCAGAAGCGCTCCAATAGCGTCCAGTAGAAATCAGTCGTAAGGAGCAGGCTGTGGTCCCACTTGTCGTAGCCGTAGCGGTTCCATATACCAAACGTCAGGCCGGTTTCCTCAAAGAGCAGGTTCACGTGCCAATACCAGAGTACGGCGGGCGTCAAGGTCAGCACGAGGTAGAGCCAAAGCGCGGGCTTGCGGGCGAAGCGCCATCCCCAGCGCACCCAAGCTAAGGCGACCAGCGGGAAACCGAGATAGAGCGTCGGTATTTTGACGAGGAAACACAGAGCGGCCAAAAGGGCCGCTAGCGCGAAGTCCCATGGGCGTCCGCTGTCAATCCACCGCACGAAAGCCCAAAGTAGCCCCACGCTCAAGAGGATCATCAGCCCCTCGGGCATAAAAGTGCGCCCGTAGTAGATGCTCATGGGAAAGAGCAGATAGAGCAGGGCGGCCAACAGCGCACCCAGCCGCGCCAAGCCCAATCGCCGCCCTAGCCCATAGAGCAATGCCGCGGCCGCGGTCGAGCACAGTGCCGCTACGAGCCGCCCGATCCATTCATAGACACCATCGGCGGCGGCGTAGAGCAGGGCAACGAGGAAGGGGTACAGAGGAAAATTCGCCTCCACGTACCCAGGGGTAGTGCCGCGCCAATCGACGCGCGGATAGAAGAGCGAATAGCCCTCTTCGTAAAAGTTGCGGGCTATGGCGGCCGTGTCCGTCTGGCGCCAAGCCTGCTTGTCGGTCAGGGGAGCTTGCAGGTTTACAAACCGCAGGGCTAGCCCTAGGGCAAGGACGATATAGAGGTAAGAAGCGCCCGTAGCCCCCTTTATTTGCATGTCAGATCAGTAGGGACGCCAGCTCGGCGACATATCGTCGCGGTCGTCGTTGTCGGTGAGGTTGATGGGCATCAGCGGCGGCGCGTCCATCTCGTCCAAGTCGAATCCAGCCGTTCCGACCAAGTAAATGTCGTATTCGTCGTCGCCCATCTTGCCCGCATAAGCGATCCCCTTGCCATCGGGCGACCAGACAGGCTCTTGCTCGTAGGTTTTTTCGGCAATTGAGATGCGGGTTTGCCCTTGCCCGTCGGCCCGCATGAGCATCAGCTCTTGGCCGCCAAATTCCTCCGAGTTGTAAACCAAGCGGTCGCCTTGGGGAGAAAACGACGCGAACCAGTCGAGCTTGCGGCGGTTCTCGGTGAGGCGCGTCCGATTCGACCCGTCGAGATCGATGAGGTAGATCTCGTCGTTGTCGTCAAAAGCCGAAGAAGTAAAGGCGAGGCGGCGGCCATCGGGCGAAAACGAAGGCTCGCGGCCTTGGACCAGCTTGCGCGGGTTGGACCCATCGGCGGCCATGAGCCAAATGGCCACATCGCCATCGCGCTGGCTGACGAAGGCGATCGTCTTGCCGTCGGGCGAAAAAACGCCGCGCTGGTCGCGCTCGGGATGTTCGGTTAGGCGCGTGACATTCGAGCTGTCGGCATCCATGACGTAGATGTCGATGTTGGTCATCACGTCGCCGCGGGTGAAGAGGATCTGCTTGCCGTCGGGCGACCAAGAGGGGTGCTGCTCGGGTTCGGGGGTGTCGGTTAGCTGCTGGCGGTCGCTGCCATCGGCCTTTATGGTAAACAAGTCCCAGTTGCGGACGTTTTTCTTGGTCGAGGCGTAGAGAATCGTGCCCTCGCGTTTGAAAGCAGCATTGCTGCCAGCGGGAATATCGAAGATGGCCTCGTAGGTCCGCACCCCCCATAGCGGCGGCGATTCCACTTGCAAGACCTCGCTCCCTAGATAATCCCCTGCGGCGACCTGGACGGAGTACGCACCGCGACCCAATTCGATTTTGCTGGCCGGCTCGGGCAAGACGTAGGTTCCGGCTTTGACCAAGTGGTTGAATTTGTATTGAACGTCATTGGCGTCTAAGCGCACGAACTGGCCGTCCCCGCCCTTGATCTCGATTTTAACTTGGTTCGAGCCACACCCTGCGACCGCGACCGCTAAAACCAATGCAAATAGCTTAAACATGTATGCTCCCTACTGAGACTCGGCCCATCAGGCCATCAGGCTAGACCGCTGAGCACCCGCAAGCGCTGGCTGAGGTGATCCATCAGCTCGTTGATGTTGGCAAAGGAATCCGCGTAAAGCGGCTCGTCAACCCGAAAGTACACCCGCGACCCCAGCCGCGCATAGCTATCGTATTCCAAGCCGATGGAAATCAGCGGCACGCGCATCCCCAACCGCTTTTCGGCCTGTACCAGATGCTCGACCACGCCCTTTTGCAGCGGCCCCAACTCGTCTTGGTAGCGCATGCCTTCCGGGTGCGAGACGACCAATTCGCCGTGCTGGTACAGCCCGTCTAAATAGTCTTGCATCTGCTGGTTGGCCGCGCGGGCTCGCTGAATCTCGGCCCGGCGTTGTTCGCGGTCTGCGATCCGCCTAATATCTTTGGGCCGCTCCACTTTGACCCCACCCATCCACTCTAGTATCCCCCACAGACCCACCTTCATAATGTAGTTGCCATAGCGCCGGGTGATCCTGTACAGCAAGACCCCTTCGAGCAGAATGTCGCGGTACGCGCAGTGCTTGGGCAAAATCAGAGCCGGCCCTTGGCGCGGCAGATTGGAACCCCCCTCAACCACCAAGCGGTGATAGCGCATGGCCCCGGCCGCGAGCAAGCGAGCACCGCAGGCGAAGGCATGGATGCGCTTGATGGAAAAGTCCCTGTGCTCAGGCTCTGTGGACATGGTCTAATGGTCCTATTTGAATAGGTCCTTTACCTTGCCCCAAGTGCTTTCATCTACTTCGGTAGCTAAGGGTTGCAGCAGGTCTTGGCCCGGGCCGGCCCAGTGCAAAGCGCCCGCGGAATCTATGGCTGCGAAATAATCCCCGTCGGCGTCCAGCCGCGCTTTGATGTACGCGGGGACCGCCGAGGACTGTGCGGCCCTCGCGCCCGACCACAGGGTCAGCCCCTCAACCGTCGGCCCTTGCCCGTCGCGGGCAATGGCGACGAGCCGCTGCTCAGCATCTTGGGCGCGGAACTGATGCCATAGCTGCAAGACCCGCTGGTGCTGCGGGGGCCTATCGGGTGAGAATACGTAGAATACGCGGCTGTCTTTTGGCAGGGCCTCGATCGGGCCGCTGTTCGCTTCACTCGCTAGGGCCAGCAGCAGGACCAAGCCCGTCGTCCATGTCATTCGTAGTGCTTTCATAATAATTGACCTTTATTCGGCGCGAATTCCATAGTCCTTTTGCACGGCGGCTTCCCCTTGGAGAATCCTCACCAGCGACAGGTGTTGGCTGAGTACCTGTTCGACTTGCACGACGCCGACCCGACGGGGCAGAGCCGTTCCCAACACCTCGCCGGTATCCGGGTCTTTCAGTTCTCGCCCCTTGTCCCACACGCCGTACTTGTTGCCTTTCTGCACTGAATCGGCTAATCCCACGTTAATATAAGCACTCAGCCGCACTCGCACAGATTCTCCGTTTTGCACGGTATCGGCCACCACCTCTATGATTTTCGGCTCGGAGACCTTCAGGGCGGCCGGGGGTTGGATGAGGCTGTCCAGCCCGGCAGCCAAGCGGTCCAAGCATCGACTCACCGACTTGCCCAGCAAGGTGTTGTGGAATTCCTCGCTACCCCACTCCATCTGCCCCAAGAGGAAGTACTCTTTTTCCAGCGGCACGTACGCCGCCGGGTTGGTGATCCCATAGCGCTTGCTGTCCTCAGCGACTTCCCGCTTCACCTCGCCGGCTACTTCCCCGTCTATGACCTTGTAGGGAAACAGCTGGACCTCGGTCAGGCCCTGATAGCTGCGATAGCCGCCGATGGGCACGGTGGCGCGGAAGCGCTTCATACTCATCTCGTCGATCTGCCCCAAGACGACGTAATCGGCATCCACCTCGCGGCCAATCGCCAAGGCGCGCTCTACGCGGACCTTGCCTTGCAATTCTTTCTTTTTTAGCCGCACGAGCGCCGAATCAATGGACACCGTGCTGAAAAAGGCACTACCGCTCAGCGAATCGGCCAAGCCGCGCGGGATGGCCGAGTATATGTCCCACTCGCCCTTGTATTTCGACTTGTCGCGAAAGGGCATGAACAGCAGCCGCTGCTTGAGTTCCTCCGCAATGGTGCTGTCGCTGACCACTGGCTCCTCGGGGGCCTCTTCCTCTTCCTTTTGATCGCCCAACCCCATAATCGGCACCACCGCAGCTTCCCCGTCTGCCCCCCAGTACAGCGCGGCCAACAAAACAAATCCCCCCCGCAAAAACCACCTGCATCTTTCCGACATCAGGGCCTTCCTTTGGTTTGCGTGAGTACGCAAGGGCCTTGGGGCACAACCGCTACGCGCCCCGCCATGCTAGGCCAATTTGTCCTGTAGATACGAGCGAAACGACGCCCCGAATTCGCGGTCGGCCAAGGCGAAATCCGCGAAGGCTCGATAGTACGTCAGCGGCGTTCCAATGTCGTAGCGCACCTCGTCGCTCGCAAGGCGCGTGCAGCGGACCTCAGCCCCGCGCTGGATCAGGACGCGAATGGCATCGGTTAGCCACAACTCGCCGCCAACCCCAGGCTCAATCTCGTCAATGGCGGCGAAAATCTCCGGCGAAAAAATATAGCGGGCCGCAACCGCAAGACAACTCGGCGCGGCTTCCACCGGCGGTTTTTCAACAATATCGGCGATGGCAAAGTCGGCGGCGACCGCGCCTTGCGGTGTGACGATCCCGTACTTATAGGTCTCCTCGCTCGGCACTTCCCACACGGCAATGGTGGCGGCCGCGCCCCGTTGGACATGCGACTGCATCATCCGGCCGACCACGCCCGGCACCCGCGGCGAGGCGATAATGGTGTCGCCGAACCCCACCGCGAAGGGCTCATCGCCGACAAATTCCCGCGCTTGGCGCACGGCATCGGCGTTGCCGGCCGGCCGGCGTTGGCGCACGTAGTAGAATTCAACGCCCGCGGCCGCGTAGTCAACCTCGCCGATCGCGCTATCGCCCAAGTGCGCCGCAAGCTCGGGATCGTCGTCGAAGTGATCCTCAATCGAGCGTTTCTTGCGGCCCGTTACAAAGAGAAACTTGTCCAACCCCTGCTCGATCATCTCCTCAACCACGTACTGCACAACGGGCTTGCAACCCACGGGCAGCATCTCCTTGGGCTGGGACTTGGTCGCCGGCAGCAGGCGGGTCCCCAAACCCGCTACGGGGAATACGGCTTTGCGAATCGGCACGGTTTCTTTTTATTTTAAGTTTAAGAGAATCAAGGACATAACGAAAAATAACACCTAGTGAAAATAGGGCCTAAAAGGGGCTAAATCAAGCCCGACCTGCGCCCTCGCGCTGCCGACCATGTTCGATTTGTCCCCAACTCGCCTACAGGCCCTCGTGGAAGCGTTTCCCGCGCTACGCATCGGCGTAGTCGGCGATTTCTTCCTCGACTCCTACCTCGAATGCGACCCAACCCTCGACGAAAAGTCGCTGGAGACCGGCAAGACCTGCTATCAGGTGATCGGCTACCGCCGTCAACCCGGGGGCGCTGGCAATGTGGCCGCCAACTTGCGCACCCTCGGCGTAGGGACGGTCGAGGCCGTGGGCTATTGCGGCGACGACGGCGAAGGCTACGAGCTGCGGCGGGCCATGCGCCGCGAGTGCCTAGACCTGACGGGCTTTCTCACGGCTTCGGGCCGCTTGACCCCGACTTATGGCAAGCCTTGCTACGTCGCCAGCCGCCAGCGCGGCCGACCCGTACTGGAGGAACTAGAGCGGCTCGATGTCAAAAATCGCCGTCCAACCCCCACCAGCCTCCAGCGCGCCCTCATCGCCCATGTGCGCCAGCGTCTGGACCACTGGGACGGCCTCGTGCTCATGGACCAAGTCGCCGAAGCCAATTGCGGCGTCCTCACTACCCGCGTCCGTCGCGCCATCGCCGCGGCCCTCGGCCCCCAGCCCAAGCTGGTGGTCCTCGCCGATTCGCGTACGCGCATCGGGCTATTTACGCGCGCCATCCTCAAGCCCAACCAGCGCGAGGCTTGGGCCGCGCTCGGCGGCCGAGGAGAGTTGTCGCTTGAGGCGGCACACCACCACGCCCGCTTGCTCAGCAACCGAACGGGTCGCCCGGTGTTTCTAACGCTTGGCAATAGGGGGATACTCGTAGCCGACGGCAACGCAGTCGAACACGTGCCAGCCGTGCGCCTCGCCACACCCATTGATCCAGTCGGCGCCGGGGACACTTGTGCGGCCGCTATCAGCGCGGCCTTGGCGGCCGGTGCCGAGTTGACGGAAGCGGGCGCGGTCGCCTGCTTGGCTGCGTCAATTGCCATTCAGCAGGCCGGCACCACCGGCACGGCCTCGCCCGCCGAGCTAAGCCGCCGCTTGCAGCGGTTGAGGCGTCGCTAGGACGTATAGGTTTGGTCAATGACCGTGCGATACTGCTCGATGATCGCCTTGGGCACGATCTTTTTCAGCCCCTTGGTCAAGGTCCCGGCGTCTTCACTCAGCGGCTCGGGCAAGAGCGCGACGCGCTGCGGCCGCTGGTAGCTCGGCAGGCCAGCGGCCGTGGCCTCGGCGAGAAACCCCTCGCGGACCCGCTCGCCCAAGCTCGGATGCGTGCGCAAAGCGGCCTCGTCCTCCAGCGGCAATCCGTCGATGCCGCTCTTTTTCGCCTCCTCCACATCCACCGTCACCAGCGGCAGCGGGTAGTCGCGCTGCTGGTCTCCATACACGATCACGTGCTCAACTAAGGGCACCCGGGCGAAAATCCGCTCTAGGGCTTCGGGATTGACGAACTCGCCGTTGCGCAGCTTGAACTGCCGCCCCACCCGCCCGTGGAACGTGAGAAAGCCCTCGGCATCCATGCTGAACAAGTCGCCGGTTCGATACCAGATCTGGCCGTTCTCCTCCACCAGCGCCTGCTCGGTCTGCTCGGGGTCGTGCAAATACCCCCGCATGACGTTGGGGCCGCTGGTCCACAGCTCCCCGACTTGGTCGCCGCTGGGCCGACACTCGGCCTGCACTGGATCGTTGTACCCGATTTCCGACCCGTCTGCGGCCACGATCTTCACCGCCTGCAACGGCCTTCCCACCGTGCCGCTTTTGCGCCCGTCGAGATGGTTGGCGGCGATCAGCGGCGCACACTCGGTCGTGCCGTAGCCCTCGTACGTGGTGATGTCGAGCACCTCGTGAAAGAAGTCCAGCGCCTTGGGGTCGGCCTTGGCCGAGCCGACGATCAAAAGCGCTAGATGAGGCCCGACGCGCGTGGCGAGTTGAGCGCGAATTTTGCCGATGATTGAACGGCCTATCACCGCCCAAAAGAGCTTGTCGCCCAGCCCGGCCCGGCCGCGTGCCAACCGCTCCTTGACGGCAACCGAGCGCTGGATCAAGCCCCCCTTGACGCCGCCGGCGTCGATTTCCTTGCGCACATTGCCGTACACTTTGTCGAGTATCAGCGGCACGGTGAGAAAGCCCTCCGGCTCGGAGAGGCGAATGTCGCTGAGGACGCGGGCGGGCGAGCGCGCCAAGTCCAACGTCCACCCCTTGGCCAAGGGATAGTAGATATTGAGAATTCCCATGGAGTGGTAGTCGGGCGCAGACTTGAACATGCGGAGCGGCTCGCGCTTGCTAATCACGTCCCAGACCTCTTCGACGTTGGCGACGATGTTGGCGTGGGTCTGGATCACGCCCTTGGGCAGGCCGGACGAACCCGAGGTATAGAGAATTTTCGCTTCGTCTTCCGGCTGCACCTCGACCTCGGGCACGGCCGCGCTGCACTCCGCCAACTCTGCCCAAGGGATCGCGCCCTCGGCCTCGCCCTCGGTCAGCGCAATCCGCGGCGGCTGGTCTAGCTGGCCCCGGACGGCACTAAACCGCTCATAGCCCTTGCGATCTACGACCAACAGCTCAACCGCCGAGTGGGCGATGCTGTGGGCGAGCACCTCGTCGGGCGACTCAATGCACAGCGGCACCGAGCTGACCCCGAGGCAATCGGTCGCCAAAAAGATCAACAGCGGCTCGCTGCCGCCATCGGTGAGAATGCCCACGCGCTGGCCCTTGGCTAAGCCTTGGGCCGCCAAGCCCGCTGCGAGCTGGTCGCGGCGGCTTTTGAGTTCGGTATATGTCACGGGCTGGTAGCTCAATGCGCGGCTGCCCTCCACGGGCTTGAGCTCCCGAATGGCCGTCTGTTCGGCGTAGGTTGCGAAGCTATGGTTGAGCAGATCCCTCAGCGTTTGTCCCATTGCAAGCCCCTTTCTGGTGATTGGTATTGTTGTTGTTGCGGCGGCCAAAGGACCGCCTAGCATTGCACCCGCGGCCCGGCGACCGCATCTTCCCTATATGAGTATGAGCTCTCGCTGCAATCGCGCCTTGGTTGTACTGGTCTTGGCCGGCCCGGTCGCCTCTTTGGCTCAGCCCTCGGTGTCCATGTTCGGCTACTCGCTCAGCATGGGCAGCGTCTCCGTTGACCAAGAGCAGCTGTATCGCCTCAGCTTCCGGCCCGACTTTCCCATGGGCCGCTTGGGCATTGGCCTCGACTTGGAGCTTTTTGTCGAGCGGAATGGCGACCTCGGCTCGCGCGGCTGGGAGGCCGGTTCGTCCACCCAAACCTTTGACTCGATCTTGCGCAAAATCTACTACGTGCGCTATGGCCGCCCCAACGACGCGGTGTACGTCAAAATCGGCGCGCTCGACGACGTGACGCTGGGGTACGGCCTAATCATGGACAGTTACCGCAATACCCTGCACTATCCGGGCATCAAAAAAACCGGACTCCAGTTTCGCATCGCCAATTTTGTCGGCACTAATATCGGACTCGAAGGGGCGATCAACAACCTGCAAGACTTCCAAGAGGGCGGTGCGCTCATCGGGCTGCGGGCCTTTGGCCATGTCGCCAACATCGAGTTGGGCGTGACCTTGGCGGCCGATCTAGACCAGTACAGCGGCCTGCGCGACAGCGATTCCGACGGCGTCCCAGACCCCATCGACGCCTTCCCAGCAGACGGCACCATCGCCCTCGACAACGACGACGACGGCGTCCCCGATCACCTCGACAACGACGACGACAACGACGGCATCATCGACGCCGACGCCGGCAGTGGCCTCCCCGCTGATGTAGCCTCTGCCTTGTTGGGGATCAACGCCCAGTACGGCAACGCCTTCCCGGTGGACCAAGACGTGGACCGCCACAAGCCCTTCAACAGAAACCGCGTGGACCGCGACTTCTTTTCGATCTGGGGCGTGGATGCGAGTTATCCGCTCATCCACGACTTGGGCGTCCACCTCAAGCTCTACGGCCAAGTTGCCCTGCTGCTCGACGACGACGACGCCCTCTCCAACGCCGAGGCGCAACAGCAGGGCGTCACCCCCGGCAATCGCCAAGCGACCGGGTTTGGGGTCGCCGCCCCGGGCCTGTGGCTGGCGGTCGGCCCGCTCAACGGCCAACTCGACTTCCGCCACTTCCGCGGCGGTTTCGACGCTCGCTACTTCGACGAGCTATACGAGCTCGACCGCGCCCACCTCGACCTTGCCACCGGACAGGCCCAGTCCAAGGACGCCCGGCTCAGCCCCAGCGACGAGCTCTCCGGCTTCTTCGGTCACTTGGGCACGGAATTTGGCTCGTACGCGTACGCCTCGGTCTCCTATCAGTACCTGACGGGGACCAGCGACCCCAAACAGCAACTCATCGCCAGCGCGGCCCTGTCGCGCAAACTGCTCAAATACTTCCCTCGCCTCAAGCGCGCGTACGCTTATTTTCACAAGAACAACATCGGCCGACGTCTCAACGAGGCTGGCACCGGCCGGGACGCCTTCTTCGAGCCGACCAAGGACACCTTCTATGGCTTTGACATCGGGCTGAACATGAAAGAAGGGGCCTCCGTGCGCTGGGACACTCGCTTCGTCTTTGAGCGCACCGCCAATCGACGCTTACAGCGCCACAAAATCATGACCCTCGAAACCGTATTCGACTTTTGACATGAAAATCACGCGCGTATCCGCTCACTATCTGCGTCTGCCTGCCGTCACGGCCCGCTGCGACGGCACCCAAGACACCTGCCTGATCAAAGTAGAAACCAACGCTGGCATCACCGGCTGGGGCGAAGTCGATTCGGCCCCCACTGTGGTCAAGGCCATCGTCGAAGCCCCGCTTTCCCACCAAATTAGCAACGGCCTCGCCAACGCCCTCGTGGGCCTCGACCCGCTGGCCATCGACGTATGCGGGGAGCGCATGCTCAAAGCGGCCAATTACTACGGCCGCGTCGGCGTGGGCACTCACGCCATGGCCGGGGTCAATCTCGCGCTGTGGGACATTGCGGGTAAGGCGCACAACTGCCCGGCCTACGAGCTGCTCGGTGGCCCCCATCAAACCAAATTCCGCGCCTATTGCTCCATCCTCTTCGGTGATACGCCGCAAGAGACCGGCGAGCTGGCCCGCCGCTTTGCCGACGAGGGGTTCACGGCCATCAAGTTCGGGTGGGGACCGATGGGCCAGAGCGAGGCCAACGACATCGCCTTGGTGCGCGAAGCGAGGAAGGGGGCCGGGCCGGATGTGGACATCTTGGTCGATGCGGGGCAGGTGTGGGACTGGAAAACCGGCCTCAAGCGCGCCGAGCAATTCGCCGAGTACGGCATATTCTGGCTCGAAGAACCCTTGCACCCCGAGGATGTCGAGGGCTATGCGCGCCTGTGCGAGCGCAGCCCAGTCCCCATCGCCACCGGCGAGGCCGAGTCGCGCTATCAGGACTTTGAGCGGCTGCTCGTCGAGGGCCGCATTGACTGGGTCCAGCCGGACCCGGGCCGCTGCGGGCTTTCGACCATGGTCGAGGTCGGCCGCCTCGCTCACCGCCTGCATCGCAAGGTCGTCAATCACTCGTTCAAAAGCGGCATCACCATCGCCGCCTCCCTGCACGGGCTGGCGGCGGTTCCCCACGGCCAAATTTTTGAATACTGCATGGCCGACTCGCCCTTGCGTCACGACTTGACGCACGAAAAATTCGCGGTCGTCGATGGGTGCGTTCACGTGCCAGAGGGGCCGGGATTGGGCGTGACGGTAAACGAGGAAGTGGTAGAAGCGCATCTAGTACCCTAGAGTGTGGAGTTGCTCTTAGAACCTGACGGTCCTGAGTTCGCGCAAGGGCTGGTCTTGCGTTCTCTTCTTTCTCAGTACAAATCGTTCAATTTTCCCTCGTCTCCTTGTCATTATCGCCATTTTTTCCTATACTTTGCTCAAGTTAGTTACATAATAATTCTCAAGCTATTCACTCTAGGGAGGAATTGACATGGCGAGAGGGGCAGACAAAGTCATCGAAGCACTCGACCGCTTCGGCGTCGAGTACGTCTTCGGTCATCCGGGCGGCGCGGCCATGCCCATCTTCGACGCGCTGCTCAACTCCGAGCAGATCCGCTTCGTCCTCACTCGGCACGAGCAAGGCGCGACCCACATGGCCGACGGCTACGCCCGCGCCACCGGCAAGCCCGGCGTCGTCCTCGTAACCTCCGGCCCGGGCGCAACCAACACCATCACCGGCTTGCTCACCGCGCTGATGGATTCTTCGCCGGTCATTGCCCTCACCGGCCAGACCGTCACGCCCATGCTCGGCAAAGACGCCTTTCAGGAGGCCGATGTCTTTGGCATCTCCATGCCCGTCGTCAAGCACTCCTATCTAGTCAGAGACCCCAACGACATCCCCCGCGTGATGACCGAGGCATTCCACATCGCCACCACCGGCCGCCAAGGGCCTGTGCTCGTCGATCTGCCCAAGGACGTCACCCAAGGAGCCCCCTTTCCCGAATGCACCACCAGTTTTCCCGAGAAGGTGTACTTGCCCGGTTACACTTGGCAGACCAAGCCCGCGCCCGAGCTGCTCGATGCCGCCGCCACCCTCCTGCGCCGCAGCAAGCGTCCCCTGCTCTACTTGGGCGGCGGCTGCATCGCCTCGGGGGGCCACGAGGCGGCCAAGTCCTTTGCCGAAAAGACGCGGATGCCGGTGACCAACACCCTGCTCGGCAAAGGGGCGTTTCCCGAGCAACACGCGCTCTCAGTGGGTATGCTCGGCATGCACGGCACGGCCTACGCCAACAAAGCCGTCGTCGGCTGCGACCTAATTATGTCGGTGGGTGGGCGTTGGGACGACCGGATCACCGGCAAGCTGGCGGAATTTTGCCCAGATGCGAAAAAGATCCACATCGACATCGACCCGGCCGAATACGGCAAAGTGGTCCTGCCCGACGTTTTTATTGAGGGCGATGCGCGCCAAGTGCTCGAAGAGCTAATCAACTACGTCGAGCCGCTCGACACGGCTGCTTGGCTGGCCCAAATCGACGAGTGGAAGGCAAAATACCCGCTCAAATACGGCAAGCGCGGCGGTCTCAAAATGCAGGCGGTCATCGATCGCCTATACGAGCTGACGGCCGGCCGCGCCGTAGTATCCACCGATGTCGGCCAGCACCAGATGTGGGCGGCCCAGTTCTACAAAACGGCCCACCACCGCCAATGGCTTTCCTCTGGCGGCGCGGGCACCATGGGCTTTGGCTTTCCCGCGGCCATTGGGGCCCAGTTTGGTCGCCCCGAAGAGATCGTCGTCGCCATCTGCGGCGACGGCGGCTTCCAGATGACCTTGTGCGAGCTGGCCACCGCCGTCATCCATCGGCTGCCGATCAAAATTCTAGTCCTCGACAACAAATACCTAGGGATGGTCCGCCAGTGGCAGAACCTCTTCTTCGACAATCGCCTCTCCGGCGTTGACCTAGAGGGCAACCCCGACTTCTTCAAGCTCGCTGAAGCCTACGGGGCCAAGGGCTTCCGCATCCGGCGCACCGCCGACATCGACAAAGCCCTCAAGCAGGCCCTCGCCTACGACGAAGGCCCCTGCGTCATCCACGCCGAGTGCGAAAAAGAAGACAACGTCTTCCCCATGATCCCGGCCGGCGCCGCGCTCACCGACATGCTAGTCGAGGCCCCCAAGCAAAAACTGGCCCAACCCAAAGGGAGCACCTAATGCCTACAACCGCCATCGACTTTGCCGCGGCCGACCTCAACGCCCGCCAAGAGGCTGTAGATGCGCCTCAGCTCAGGCAGGCCGAACCCCAGCACAAGGCGACCATCGGCCTGTTGGTCAACGATCGCCCTGGGGTGTTGGTGCGAATCGCCCAGTGTTTTGCCCGCCGCGGCTACAACATCGAAAACTTAGTCGTCTCGCCGGCCCACATCCCCCAGTGCTCGCGCATGACCATGACCAGCATTGGCCCGGCTGCCGAGTTGCACCAGATCATTCTCCAGCTCAACAAGTTGGTCGATGTCATCCACGCCAAGGATCACTCGGCCGCCAACGCCATTACCCGCGAGTTGGCGCTCTTCAAGGTCGGCTGCTCGGTCGAAGAGCGCACTGAGGTCTTGCAGATCGCCGAGGTTTTCCGCGGCAAGACGGTCGATATATCCGAGGAAACGATCACCATCGAAGCCACCGGCACCACCGAGAAGATGGACGCGCTCAAGTCGCTGTTGAGCAAATTCGACCTCAAGGAAATGGTCCGCACCGGCAAGGTCGTCATGGCCCGCGGCAACGAGCCGACATAAAAAAGGGGGGATGAGCCATGCCCATCCCCCCCTCTTTACCTGCTGTACCTTCCCTCAAAACGCCACGCCCAATTGCCCAAAGACCAAGCGGCCGATCTCCGGTGCTCCAATAAAGGTCCGGTGCTTGGTGTCGAGCGCGTTGGAAACATCAACCCCGATCCGCATCGGCCCGAACGGCAGCCGATAACTGGCGTTCAAGTCGAGCAGCGAATACGAATCTACATCCCCGACGAACACCCCCGACTCTTGGCGAAACGCCCCCACGTAGCGCCACTGCGCCCCTAGGGTTAGTTGCGGTTGGTCAAAGGTGTACGACGTGCCGATTTTGAACTTGTTGCCCGGCGCGTTGAGCGCGATGTCGGCGATGTCATCGACTTTCTCAAACAAGGTTTTATCGACCCAAGAGTAGTTGCCTGTTAGCACCCATTGGTCGCTCGGGAAATAGGCCAAGTTCACGTCCAGCCCGTTGAGGGTGATCTCGCCGAAATTGCGATAGGTCAACATCACGGCCGTTGGGTCGAAGGCTTGTTCCGGCGTAACCGTGCCAAATGGGATGCTCGCGGCCCCACCGGCAAACAAGGTGACAATCTCATCCACGGGCGAGCCATTGCCGTTGCCAGACAGGGTGCCCGGGACCTGCATATTGTCGAGCGGAGCGACGGCCGCGGCCATCTCTGGATTGTCGGTCAGCGTCTCGCCGAGGCTAGCCCCTAGTGCCGCGCCGAGGCTGGCCGGGTCGAGAAAGACATTGGGCGTCTGCACCTGAATCGGGGAGACGAAATCCTCGATTCGGGTGTGATACAGGTCGGCCGCTACGACCAGCTTCGCGCCGACCACGCCCTTGTAGCCCAGCTCAAAGGTCTCGGTGGTCGTCGAGCGAGTGAGCGGCACATCGAGAACATCCTCTACCGGATCAAAGGGGGCCGGATCGCCAGCCGCCACCTTCTCTAGGTTGAGCATGCGCAGGGTGTTGTCCAACCCCGTCAGTTGTTCGGGCACCAAGGCCGCCAACTCGCCCAATAGCTGCGCGGCAGCCTCCTCGGCCGCTGCTTGGTCCAGCCCTTGCAGGACCCCGATCTGGGTCGCGGCGAGTCCCTCAAAGAGCGGCGTATTGAGCCGGCTCAACACCCCCCGGCGCCCCAGCCCCCACATCACATTGGTAAAAAGCGGATCCCCCAAGTCGATGTAGGAGGCCGCCTCCTTTTCTGCCAACGGCGCGAAGGGCGAGCGAAACTGCGGTCGGCCATTGCCCGAGCGAGTAAAGGTCCAGCCGGAGGCAAAACCCTCTCGATAGGTCCCCTGCGCCCGCACGTCTATGGCCGGTCTAAAGCCCAGCGACGGCTCAAAGGCCGCGCCAATGCCGAAGGCGTCTTCACTGGAGCTAATGTCCAAGTAGAGATTATTGCTCGACGGCGTCGCAAAGGCGCGATTGTACGTCAGCCGCAGGATCTGGGTCTCCCTCGGCTTAAAGACCAGCCCGGCGCGCGGCGAGATTTCGCCTTCGGGAATGCGGTTGTGGTCGTCGTAGCGCAGGGCCACCACCAAGTCGAGCATCTCGCTCAGGGCCGTCTCGCTCTGTACATAGGCCCCGAATTCGTTGGTCTGATCGTAGTCTTCGTTGCCGCCGTTGATCGTTCCCTCGGTATCGGGCCGCGTCAGCAACACATCCACACCGTAGGTAAAGCGCTGCCGACCTCCTAGCGCGGCCGAGTGCTGGAGCTGGAAGGCGGTCAACGTAGAGTTATCGACGATCGGATTCCCATCGCGCAGGGTAAAGGTGTCGCCGGCGTTGCTCCCATTTTGGAAGACTTGGGCGAACCAATTTTTGTACAACAGGCGCAACTGGACATAGTTGTTCTCCCAGTCTTGGGCTTGGCCGGCTCCAAGGCCGGTCAACTCGATCTGATCGGCCTTGTTGTATCCGGCCGCCAAAATAGCCGTTAAGTCGTCCGAGGCCCGGTAGTCTAGGCGCACTTCGGCACTCTGGCGTTCAATGTCAAAACTGCGTGGTTGGATGGCTGGATTGGCGGCCCTAGCCCGCACCTCCTCTGGATCTTCGTACTCCCAGTCCATCCCCTCGTAGTACTGGGCCGACACCTTGTAGCCGAGGCGCTCGCCCGCCGTCCCGGCGTGGCGCATCCCGACCTTGTACACACTGCGCTCGCCCACGCCCACGTTCACGTTGGTCCCCGCTGACGTGAACGGCGAGTGGGTGATGATGTGCATCACGCCGTTGGCGCTATTCGGCCCGTAGAGCGCGGCCCCCGGCCCCAACACCACCTCAATGCGCTCGATATCGTCGTTGGTCACCGGAATGAAGTTGTAGGCATTCAAGCGCAGGGAGGGGACGCGGGCGATGCGGTTGTCGGTCAGGGTCAGTAGCGCACCCGAAAAGACATTGTTGAAGCCCCGCACGACCACGTTGCTCTGGGCCAAGCCGGTCTGGGAAAAGTCAACGGCCGGCAGGTCGCGGATGTGCTCGGCCACGCTGAGTGCCGGCCGGTTGCGGATGTCCTTGGCTTCGACCACGGCCACCGAGGCCGGGGCTTCGAGGACCTTTTCCTGCCGCCGCGAGGCCGAGACTACGTTCTGGTCGAGGAAGATGAGCCCCGTCTCCAGCCTCAGCCTCAACTCCTGCTCTCCGCCGACGATACCAACCCCTTCTCTTAATAGGGACCGATAGCCGATATGCGTGACGCTGAGCTGGTACTCGCCGGTGGGCAGCCCCGCTAGGCGGAAGCGACCGGCTTCGTCGGTGACCGTGCCGATCTTGCCACCCGGCAGCAGGTCGCCGACGAGGACGACATTGGCCCCGGGAATGGCTTCGCCTTCCGGCCCCATCACGACGCCGGAAAGCGTCCCCTCTGCGCCGAAGGCCGCGCCCGCCCACAGCACGAAAGCATATAACAGCAACTTGTACTTCATCATTAGCATTCGCTCCTTGTTTTGGTTTTGTAATGTACCCCCATGCACCCGGTTCCGCTACCCAATAAGTAATCTCGCAACGCATTCCCAAGCAAAGGCATAATGATCTTTCAAAACAGATCTCGCCCGCTCAGTTGATTCCCCGCGCCTCCATTGCGTATTTTTTTCGCCTTAACTCACCTACCATCGGAGACTTTTCATGTCGGACCAACTCAAGCTAGCCTTTATTGGCTGTGGGGCCATCGCTCGCTTTCACCTCGACGGCATCAAGGGGCACGCCCCCCGCATCGACGTCACCGCGTTAGTCGATCTCGACGAGGCCAAAGCCCAAGCCTACGCCGCTGAAACCGGCGGGCAAGCCTTCACCTCGCTCGACTCAGCGCTCGAAAAGGGCGACTTCGACGCCGTCGATATCATGCTACCCCACGACCTGCACGAACCCATCGCCCTCAAGTGCCTCGCCGCCGGCAAGCACGTGCTCTTGGAAAAACCCATGGCCCCCACCCTCGACGCCTGCGACCGCATTCTCGCCGCGGCCCGCACGGCCCCAGGCGTCTTTATGGTCGCGGAAAACAGCCAGTACTGGCCCGAAATTGTCGAGGCCCAAAAGCTCCTTACGGCCGGGGCCATCGGCGAGATCATCACCGCCCGCGCCGCCTTTGTCTATCCCTTTGACGACTACTGGTTCAAAGAACAGCGGCCTTGGCGCTACGAAAAGGGGCGCACCGGCGGCGGCATCGCAATCGACGGCGGCTCGCACTGGATTCGGCCCCTGCGAATGTGGATGGGCGAAATCAAAGAGGTGGTCGGCGTACTGGGGCACCCGCTCGCGCAAATGGAGGGCGAGTCCCTCGCCCGCGCGCTCTTCCGCTTTGATTCGGGCAAGACCGCCGTCTTCGATGCCATGATGATCGACACGGTCTTGGCCCCAGACCCTTGGTGGCGGATTACGGGCACCCAAGGCGAGCTCACCATCAACGCCGGTCTCGACGGGGCCGAGCTGTGGCTGTGGGACGCCGACCATCCCGAGGGCGAGCGGCTTTTTGCCAGCGCGGGTTACACCGAGTCCTTTGGGCCGGAGCTCGCGGATTTCGCCGCGGCCATCCTCGACGGCAAGGCCCCAGACGCGCCGGCCGAACACTCCCTCGGCGAGTTGCGCACGGCCTTGGCACTCTATCGCTCGGCCACCAGTCAGCGGTGGGAAAAGGTGTGGGCGTAGTGCTTGCACGAAAAGTTCCTTTGGGATATATTCAGCCCTCCGAGGCCGTTCCTCAAAGCACCGCGCATGTTCTCTTTCCAACACCCCAATTCGCCCCTCTTTCCATCGCAGCGGCAAAGGCTGTCAAGGCCGCGATGCCCTCTCGATCCAAACCCATCCCATTAACTATACTATAGAATAGGAAAGCAATGACGGAAAAGTACGTATATCTGTTTGGCACCTCCCAATCCGAAGGCGACAAGGAAATGCGCAACCTGCTCGGCGGCAAAGGCGCCAACCTCGCCGAAATGGCCCAGCTCGGCCTGCCCGTCCCAGCCGGTTTTACCATTACCACCGAAGTTTGCACCCACTACTACCACCACGACAAAACGTACCCCAGCGCACTCAAAGGCCAAGTAGAGCGCGCCGTTGCAGCCATCGAAGAAACCATGAGTATGCGCTTTGGCGACGCGGCCAACCCGCTCTTGCTATCCGTGCGTTCCGGGGCCAGAGTGTCCATGCCCGGCATGATGGAGACCGTGCTCAACCTCGGCCTCAACGACGAGATCGTGCAGGGGCTTATCGAACAATCGGGCGACCCGCGCTTTTGCTACGACGTGTACCGCCGCTTTGTGCAAATGTACGGCGACGTGGTCATGGGCTTGCGGCCGGAGGACGAAACTGAAACCGACCCTTTCGAGGCCCTGCTCGAAGCGAAAAAGCACGCCCGGGGGGTCGCGCTCGACAGCGAACTAAGCGCCGAAGACCTGCGCGCATTGGTCGCCGAGTTTAAGGCCGAGATCGCCAAGCGGCTCAACCGCACATTCCCCGAAGACCCCCACGAGCAGTTGTGGCAGGCCATCGGCGCGGTCTTTGGCTCTTGGCAGGGCCAGCGCGCCATCCGCTACCGAGAAATCGAAGGCATCCCCCACGACTGGGGCACGGCCGTCAACGTCCAGTCCATGGTGTACGGCAATATGGGCGCCGATTGCGCCACGGGCGTGGCCTTCACCCGCAATCCCTCGACCGGGGAGAAACACCTGTACGGCGAGTTCCTCACCAACGCCCAAGGTGAAGACGTAGTCGCTGGCATCCGCACTCCTCAGCCCCTGTCCGAACTCAGCGGCCAAATGCCGCAAGTGTACGAGCAGTTTGAACGGATCTGCGCCCAGCTAGAGCCGCACTACCGCGACATGCAGGACGTGGAGTTCACCGTCCAAAAGGGCAAGCTGTGGATGCTGCAAACCCGCAACGGCAAGCGCACCGGGGCTGCGGCCGTGCAAATCGCCGTGGACATGGTCGCCGAAGGGCTGATCGCACGAGAGGAAGCCCTCCAGCGCGTCACCCCGGCTCAGATCGACCAGCTCCTCCATCCCACGTTTGCCGACTCCAGCCCCCGACACGTCATTGCCGAGGGCTTGCCGGCCTCCCCGGGGGCCGCGGTCGGCCAAGTCGTCTTCAACGCCAACGAGGCCGAAGCCCAAGCGGCCGCAGGCCAGCAGGTCATCTTGGTGCGCCAAGAGACGTCGCCCGAAGACATCGGCGGCATGGACGCGGCCCAAGGCATCCTCACCGCGCGCGGGGGCGCGTCCTCTCATGCCGCCCTAGTCGCGCGCGGCATGGGCAAGTGCTGCGTGGCCGGCTGCGAGGCCATAGCCATCAACTACCGCGAGGAGTTGTTTACCGCCGGCGACCAGACCGTCAAAAAGGGCGATTGGATCTCCATCGACGGCTCGTCCGGCCAAGTCATGCTGGGCCAAGTGCCCACTGTGGAGCCCAGTTTTTCAGCGGCGTTTGCGACCGTGATGAGCTGGGCCGACGACAAGCGCCGGCTGGCCGTCCGCACCAACGCCGATACGCCCCACGACTCTCAGGTGGCCCGCAAGTTCGGCGCGGAGGGCATCGGCTTGTGCCGCACGGAGCACATGTTCTTCGAGGCCGACCGCATCGTGGCGGTGCGCGAGATGATCCTCGCTGGCGACGAGGCCGGCCGCCGCCGGGCGCTAGCCAAGCTCAAGCCCATACAGCGGCGCGATTTCGAGGGCATTTTCACCGCCATGGACGGCCTGCCCGTAACCATCCGCCTGCTAGACCCGCCGCTGCACGAGTTCTTGCCCCACGAGCCGGCCCAGCAAGCGCAAATGGCCGCGGAAATGGGCGTCCCCTTGAGCCAGATCGAGGCCAAAATCGCCTCCCTGCACGAGTTCAACCCCATGTTGGGGCACCGCGGCTGTCGCTTGGGGATCACGTACCCAGAAATCTACGAGATGCAGGTCGAGGCCATTTTCGAGGCCGCCGTCAACGTGCGGGCCACAGGCGTCAAGCCCCTGCCCGAAATTATGATCCCCCTCGTGGGAGCCGAGCGCGAGTTTAGCGACCTAAAGGCCATGGTCGACCGCGTCGCCATTGCCAGCGGCGGCACTATCGAGTATCTAGTAGGAACCATGATCGAAATTCCCCGCGCCGCCCTCCTCGCCGACCAAATCGCCGCGGAAGCCGAGTTTTTCAGCTTTGGGACCAACGACCTGACCCAGCTCACCTTTGGCTATAGCCGCGACGACGCCGGCAAGTTCCTTCCCGAATACGTAGCCCAAGGCATTCTCGCCGACGATCCATTCCAAAGCCTCGACCAAGAGGGCACCGGCCAGCTCGTGCGCCTCGGCACCGAGCGGGGCCGCAGCGCTCGTCCCCAGCTCAAGGTGGGCATCTGCGGCGAGCACGGCGGCGACCCAAGTTCGGTGACCTTTTGCCACGAAGTGGGGCTCGACTACGTGTCCTGTTCCCCCTACCGAGTGCCCATCGCCCGCTTGGCGGCCGCCCAAGCCGCCCTTGCCGAGTGAGCTTTGACATGGGTCGGGTCATCGCCATATCCAATCAAAAAGGAGGGGTCGGCAAGACGACTACGGCCGTCAACTTGGCGGCTAGCCTCGCCGTGGCCGAGCAAAATACTTTGCTCATCGACATGGACCCGCAGGCCAACGCCTCTTCTGGCTGTGGCTTTCAGACCGGCGCGGAGATCGAAACGGCCAATATCTACCACGCGCTGATCGGGCAAAAGACGCCCGCCGAGGTCATCTACGAGACCAAGATACCCTTTCTGTCCTTAATTCCCTCGCACATCAACCTGACGGGCGCCGAGGTCGAAATGGTCAACATGATCGCCCGCGAGCAAAAGTTAGACGGGCTGCTCGACCAAGTCCGCGACCAATACGCTTATATCATTCTCGACTGTCCGCCCTCTTTGGGCCTGTTGACCATCAACGCCCTGACGGCCGCCGACTCCGTGATGATACCCATTCAGTGCGAGTACTACGCGCTAGAGGGCCTCGGCCGGCTGCTCAACACCGTGCGCCAGATCCAACGCCACCTCAATCCCAAGCTCCAGATCGCCGGCGTCCTGCTCACCATGTTCGACGGGCGCTTGAACCTATCGCGCCAAGTGTCTTCCGAGGTCAAGTCCTATTTCGGCAACAAGGTTTACAAGACCTCCATCAGCCGCAACGTGCGGTTGGCCGAGGCCCCTAGCCACGGTCAACCCATCGTACTCTACGACATTCTGTCGCAGGGATCTCAAGATTATATGAGCCTTGCAGGAGAAGTGATCAACCATGGGTAAGAAGCCGGTTCTCGGCAAAGGCATCAGCGCCCTCATCCCGGAATATGCCGAACCTAGCGGCCAAGGCGACGCTACGCGCCAAGTCGTCCATCTCAACGTCGATGAGATTGAACCCAACCCCCATCAAGCCCGCACCGAGTTCGACGAGGAGCGCATTGACGAGCTGATGTACTCAATTCAAGAAAAAGGCGTCATCCAGCCCATCGCCGTCAACCGCATCGGCCAGACCTACCAAATCATCGCCGGCGAGCGCCGCTGGCGGGCCGTCAAGAAGGCGGGGATTCAACAAATACCGGCCATCGTCCACGAAATCGAGTCCCAGCAAGACTTGATGGAGCTGTCGCTAATCGAGAACATCCAGCGCGAAAACCTGACCCCCATCGAAGAGGCCGAAGGCTACCGCTCGCTCACCGACAAGTGCTTTCTCACCCAAGAGGAAGTCGCCCGCAAAGTGGGGAAAAATCGCTCGACCGTCACCAATCTTCTCCGGCTGCTGCAACTGCCGCACGAAGTCCAAGACTTCTTGCGCCGCGGCCAATTGCAAATGGGGCACGCCCGCGCCCTGCTCGGCCTCGAAGAAGACGAAGACCGGCTCGCGCTGGCTCGCCGGGCCGTCGAGGAGAAAATGGCCGTCCGCGAGGTCGAAAAGGCGGTCGCAAATCAGCGCATTGGTCGCAAAAAAAAGAAAACGCCCAAAGAAATCTCCACCGATCCCCACATCCGCGACTATGAGGAGCGGTTGCAGCACCGCTTCGGCACGGCCGTCAACATCCGCCGCAAGGCAAACAAGGGGTGGATTCAGGTCGAATTTTACAACGACGGCGATCTAGAGCGCCTGCTCGACCTGCTCGACAGCGAATGAACCTCGGTTGGTGCCGCTTGGCCCCACTGCTCGCCCTCGGCGCCTGTAGCTTGCTCCACGACGAGCTTCCCAACGATCCCCCGACCGTGCATTTGGCGCGGATGACCTGCCAGCCGCCAAATCAAGCCTCCCTCGACACCCTAATAAACAGCGCGGGCGCGGTCTGCCGGGTCCAGCGCGGCGGCGAGATTCGCTTTGAAATCCGCGCAGCCGACGAAGACGACGATCCCGTGTTCTACGAGTGGAAAGCCCCGGCCGGAGGCCGCTTCCGCGATTCGCAGGCCCAAGAGACCAACGCTTGGTTCGCCCCCCAAACCATTGACGGCTCCAGCGAGCAATTCGTCGTGCAGGTCCTCATAACCGACCGCAACTGCAAGGTCGTACCCGATCCAGCCGACCGCCAGCGCTGCGACGAAGACGCACGAGTGCTGGTCGAAAACTTTATCGTGGAGGTCGTGCAGCGCGCCCCGGTGTTGGAAGTACGGGCCGACGCGACCGGCGCGTTTGCCGCCCCGCACCTATTTATCGACGCGCTTGGAACCGACCCAGACGGCGATCCGCTCGAATACCACTGGGAGCCGGTCGATGGGGACCGCCTCGGCGTATGGCCGGAGGCCCTCCGCGACGAGGAAACCGGTCGGCCCATCGGCTCGCGTGCCATGGTCGTCGCCTTCTTTCCCGGCCCCCACACGCTGCGCGTTGCCGCCAGCGACGGCGCGGCACGCACGGAGCGCGAAATCACCCTCCAAGTAACTGAGCCACCGCTACCGGCTGGCGGCATGGTGCGCCTGAGCCTGCCAACCACCGGCCAAGCCTACGAAATGGACGCGTACGAGTATCCCAACGCCCGCGGCGAGCGGCCCCAGTCCGCTTCGTTTTTCCACGCGGCTCGCCAGTGCGCAGCCGTTGGCAAACGCCTGTGCCAGCCGAGCGAGTGGCGCGCAGCGTGTCGAGCCGGCCAAATGCGGAGTTTTTCTTCGACCGACGATTTGGCCGCCTACGACAGCCGCGACCACTTTGGCGTACGCTTTTGCAACGTGCCGGGTTCGGCCTTTTCTCAACTCGGCAGCGACCCAACCGACCAAATCGCGCCCTCCGGCTCGTTTCCCAACTGCGGCGGCGCGACCGGCATCTTCGACCTGACCGGCAACATGGACGAGTGGGTCGCCGCGATTGACGACGCCGGCGATCTAGCGGTGTACGTCGCAGCAAGCAGCGTATTTGCCAGCGGTGCTTGCGACAGCGCGACCCTTGTGGGCACCCTGTCCATCAAGGGCCGCGACCCGTACGATCTAGAGGCCCTCGCGGAAATCGTCGCCGACTCGCCCCTGCAAAACTACGAGCAGCCCCTCCTTGGCTTCCGCTGCTGCCGTTGACCCCGCTTCCAAGTCATGGATCCAGCACAACTCCGCCATCTGCTAGACCAAGTAGCCACCGGCGCTCTCGAGCCGAGCCAAGCCTTAGAGCGGCTTAGGAACCTGCCTTTTGAGAACCTCGGATTTGCCCACGTCGATCATCACCGCGCCCTGCGCACCGGGTTCCCAGAAGTCATTTTCGGCCAAGGCAAGACCTGCGAGCAGGTGCTGGCCATTGCCGAGCGCGTCATCGCCCACGGCGCTCAGGTGCTGGCCACCCGCGTCGAAGCGGCCACGGCCCAAGCACTCGTCGAGTGCTTCGACCGCGCCGAGCACGACCCCCTCGCCCGCACGGTCCTAGTGCCGACAGCCAAACGCCCCGCGCCCGAGGGCCTAGTAGCCGTAGTCGCGGCTGGCACCTCGGACTTACCCGTAGCCCGCGAAGCCATCGTCACGGCCCGGGCGATGGGAGCGCATGTCGAGGAGGTCTGCGATGTCGGCGTCGCTGGCCTGCACCGGCTCTTGGCCTATCGCACGCTCTTGCAGCGGGCGCGAGCCATCGTCGTCGTCGCTGGGATGGAGGGCGCACTCGCCAGCGTCGTCGGCGGGCTGGTGGATGTTCCGGTCGTGGCCGTGCCGACTAGCGTGGGCTACGGCGCGAGTTTCCACGGCCTCGCCGCGCTCTTGGCCATGCTCAACTCCTGTGCCGCCGGCGTGGTTGTCGTCAACATCGACAACGGCTTTGGCGCGGGGTACGCAGCCGCCCAGATCAACCGCCGCCCCCACCAGCCCCCCGAATGATTCACGTCGCCGTGCTGGCCGGCGGGCAGAGCCGCCGCATGGGCCGCGACAAAGCCCTCCTGCCGCTAGGCGGCCAGACCCTAATTGAGCGCGTCCTCGCCGCGGCTCGTCCCCTCGCCTATCCCGGCCTCATCGTCGGCGATCCGGTCGCCTATGGCCATCTCGGATGGCCCGTCCATCCCGACTGCCACCCCGGGCGCGGGCCGCTGGGCGGTCTGTACACCGCGCTCCGCACAACCGCCGCGCCCGTGCTCCTCCTCGCCTGCGACCTGCCCTTCCTCACCCCGGCCTTCCTCCGCTACCTCGTCAGTCGGCGCGGGCCGCAGCAAGCGGTCGTGCCCCACACGACCACCGGGCTACAGCCGCTCTGCGCGCTCTACGAGCCATCCTGCATGGCGGCCGTAGAAGCAGCCATGCAGGCCGATCAACTCGGCATGCGCCGCCTGCTGGACAATCTGAGTTTGGATTTGGTACGGGAAAGGGACTGGCGACCCTACGACGAGCGCGGCCTACTTTTTGCCAACCTCAACGCACCCGCAGAGTACCAGCGGGCGCAAGCCGCACTTCTAAGAAGCTGTTGAGTAAAACGAAGCGTCGGTGTCGTCCGGCGATTTTACGGTGATTTCAGATGGTGCGGCGGTGCAATAGGTGCGCCGCAAAAGCGGCAGCGGCGAGTCGTAAGCGGGGACGCGGGTTGTGGGTATTAAGGTAGTTTGCTGAGGAGGCCAAACAGCAGGCTGCCAATGGCGATCAGGGTTGTTAGCTGAATACCGACTAGCCAGCGGAATTGCTTCCGCATTTCAGAACGCACCTCGGCAAACCCGGCCGCCATAGTACGCTCCATCGAATCCAAGCGGTGGTCTAACTGCTCGGCAATGCCTTCTAATCGTCCAATGCGGCGGTCGTGGTCTTGCGCTTGAGTTAAGGGTTGTTCTGTCATTTTGCGCTTCTTTCGGTTGGGTGCGCCGCCCCTGCCGATAGCGCGGGCAGCGGCGGAACGGAAATTTTGCACGCTTTCTAAAAACCGGCATCCACCACGCTCAACACTAACAATAGCGGCAGGTAGAGCACCGAAGCCTTGAGCAGTCGCCGCGCACTGGTCGCAGAACGCGAGAAGCTAAGCGCGAGCCCGGAGGCGAAAAACAGCATCCCCAACACCAACGCCCCGACTAGATAAAGCGGCCCAGTAAGGCCCATGAACGAAGGCAACACCGAAAAAATCAGCAGCAGCACCAAGTAGCCCACGACCTGCCAACAGGTGCTGTTCCCATCCGGCTCGACAACGGGCAACATCTTAAAACCGCCGCGCCGATAGTCGTCGCGGAAAATCCAAGCAATGGCGTAGAAGTGCGGGTGCTGCCAAGCAAAGAGAATGAGAAACAGGACCACGGCCCCCGGATCAATCGCGTCGGTCGCCGCCGTCCAGCCCCCTACGGGCGGCAGGGCACCGGGCACGGCCCCCAGCGAGGTATTGAGCCAACTTTGCCGCTTGATCGGGGTGTACACCACCACGTAGAGAAATGCGGAGAGGAGCGCCAGAAACGCCGTCAACAACCCCGTGGTAAAAAGCAGGAAAAACACCCCGCTCAGCACGAGCACAAACCCCATCAGCAGAGCCGTCCCCGGCTTGACGCGCCCGGCCGGCAAGGGCCGATGGCGCGTACGCTCCATCAAACCATCGACATCGCGCTCCAGATATTGGTTGAGCACCGACGAGCCGCACGTAGTCAAGCCCGTGCCGACGAGCAGGCAGCAAAAAAGCAGCGGCGCGTGGATTCCCTGCCCCCCTAAGAAAAAGCCCAAGGCGGCCGTAACCAGCACCAAAAAAGCAATTCTCGGTTTAGTCAGCGTCCAATAGTCGCGCCAAGTAGCGGTCGTGTTCGGCATTTCATCCACTGCTATAAAATAAGGGAATCCCAAGCCAGTCGAGGAACCAGTCCGGGACGCGGGTTGTGGGCATTAAGGTAGTTTGATGAGGATGCCTAACAGTAGGCTGCCAATGGCGATCAGGGTGGTGATCTGTATGCCCACAATCCAACGGAATTGTGCATCGAGGCGGCGATGGATGGTGGCAATCTCGTTCCGCACTTCGCCGCGCAACTCGGCAATCGCCCGTTCAAGGGCGTCGATACGCTTTTCAATGGAGTCCAAGCGGTGGTCTAACTGCTCGACAATGCCTTCTAGCCGTCCAATGCGGCGGTCATGATCTTGCGCTTGAGTTAGGGGTTGCTCTGTCATTTTGCGTTCTTTTCGGTTAGGTGTGCCATTTGACGAGGGCCACCCGCAGCCTAGCCGTGCAGACCTAACTAAGTAAGCCCAACACGCACCGCCGAGCAAGCGGCGAAACGCTGGCTGAGCAGGTGGCTGAGCATCTCTTTTTTGAACACAATGCCGATCATGGCGCGGCTCCTGTAGGTTCGAGGAGTGGATTACTGCCTTAATGACCGCATCTCCATATCGACGCATGGGCTATAAGGCTGGGTTATAGGGCCTTGAATACAAACAGAACCGGCGCGTCATGAGGTGCGAAAATTTCTACGAGTCGCCACATACTCTTCTTGGGGCTCCAGACGAGTCGGACGAACAACGGGAAGCGCACTGGCCCTTTTTCAAAGTCGGCGCACTCGTCCGGCCCTTCGGCGGTTGCGTTGGCCAATGCAGCGTTAAAACAGATTGGCCACAAAAGGCACAAAAGGCACAAAAGGGGCGGGTTGACGAGGGTTGGTGCCCCGCCTATCGTACTTTACCATGACCCAAGACATCGCCCAACGCATCGCCGCGCTATCCGCCGAACTCTCCGAGCATTTCCACCGCTATCACGTCCTCGCGGCCCCGACCATCTCCGACCGAGAATTCGACCGCCTCCTCAAAGAACTGCAAGCCCTCGAAGAGGCCCACCCTGAATTCAAGCGGCCCGACTCTCCCACCCAGCGCGTCGGCGGCGCACCCACCAGCGACTTTCCCACCGTGCGCCACGCCCAGCCCATGCTCAGCCTCGACAACAGCTACTCGCGCCAAGATGTGCTCGACTTCGACCGGCGGGTGCGCCAGAGCCTGCCCGACGAAACCGTCGAATACGTCTTTGAGCTAAAAATCGACGGCGTGGCCCTCAGCCTCATGTACCAAGACAGCCTACTCGTGCGCGCCGTCACCCGCGGCGACGGCGTCCAAGGCGACGAAATCACCGCCAACGCCCGCACCATCCCCACCATTCCCCTTCGGCTAACGCAGCCGGGAGTCGATTGCGAAATTCGCGGCGAGGTCTATATGGAAAGCAGCGACTTCGCCCAGCTCAACGCCCAGCGCTCAGCCAGCGACGAGCCGCTCTTTGCCAACCCGCGCAACTCCACAGCCGGCTCGCTCAAGCTGCAAGACCCCAACCTAGTGGCCCAGCGCAACCTGCGCTTCTTCGCCTACTGGATACACGCAGCAGGCGGCGACCAGACGCACCACAGCGAGTGCCTCAAAACGCTCCGCGACTGGGGCCTAATGACCCCTGAGCACAAGCGCTGTGCTTCGCTGGAGGACGTATTCGCCCTCTACGACCGCTACGCGGCCGAGCGCACCGAGCTCCCCTACGAGATCGACGGCGTGGTCATCAAGGTCGATAGCCTCAGCCAGCAGGAGCGGCTCGGCTACACCGCCAAAAGCCCGCGCTCGGCCATGGCCTACAAGTTCCCGGCCTACCAAGCCCGCACTCGGCTCCTCGATATTCATCTGCAAGTCGGGCGCACGGGCGCCGTGACCCCGGTAGCTGTCTTAGATCCCGTGCCGTTGGCCGGCTCGACCATCGCCCGGGCCAGCCTCCACAATGCAGACGACATTCGCCGCAAGGACATTCGCATCGGCGACACCGTGCTCATCGAAAAGGGGGGCGACGTAATCCCCAAGGTCGTAGAGGTAGATCCCAGCGAGCGGCCCGACGGCTTAGTAGCCTACTCCTTCCCCGAGCAATGCCCCTCGTGCAAAGGGGCACTCACCCGCGACGCCGAAGAAGCCATCACCCGCTGCGACAACCCCACTTGCCCCGCCCAACTCCGCCGCCGCCTCGAACACTTTGCCTCGCGCAACGCCATGGACATCGAGGGCTTGGGGCCGGCCGTGGTCGAACAATTAGTGGAAAAGGAATTGGTGAAAGACTTGGGCGATCTCTACGAACTCGACGTAAAGGCCCTGAGTGACCTAGAGCGGATGGGGGAAAAATCGGCGCAAAATCTCCTCGACGGCCTTGAGCGCAGCAAGGAGCAGCCCTTCGACCGAGTGCTCTTCGCCCTCGGCATCCGCCACGTGGGCGCGACCGTCGCCCGCACCGTGGCCCGGGCCTTTGGCAGCCTCGACGACTTGTGCCAAGCCAGCGTTGAAGAGCTCGAAACCACCCAAGAGATCGGCCCAATCATCGCACGCAGTCTATACGCCAGCCTCCCCGACCTCCCTGCGCTCGATCGGGTGCTCTACAGGCTCAAGAATAAGGCTAAGTTGCAGTTTGAGATGGAAGTGGAAGAAGAAGCCGCGCCCGCGTCGCATTTTAGCGGCAAGACCGTAGTCATCACCGGCACCCTGTCGGACTACAGCCGCGACGAGGCCGCCGCGCTGATCGAGCACTTGGGGGGCAAGACCACATCGAGCGTCAGCAAGAAAACCGACCTACTCATAGCAGGCGAAAAAGCAGGGTCCAAACTGACAAAAGCACAGGCTCTCAACGTCGAAGTGCTCGACGAAGCAGCCTTCATCGCAGAACTAAAAAAGACCGGGGTGGCCTAAGCAGCTATCTGAAAAATCCACCTTGGGGCGTGTTGAACCAGCCATAGAGACGGTCTTCGTCATTCCCGCGCAAGCGGGAATCCAGCGGGGGGCCGGGGGCCTCCTGCACACAAGCGACAACACCCAACGTTTGCCGACAGCTTCTAATTCCCTAGCTCCTGCTTAGCTTGCTCAAAAATCTCGCCGGCCCTTTCCAGCAGTTCCTCGCCCCACATCACGACCTCGCTCTCCACCGCTTCAACCCGTTTCCACCAGTCTGGGTCGTCGCGATGAGTAAAGTACAGGCCGACCAGCAAGACCAGCGCACACACGACCGCGATTTTGAAAACCTTGCGCAGCAAGCTGCCTAGCAAGACCACCGCCGCGACCAACAACAAGAGGGCAATGAGCGGATGCGCCTCCGCATATTCGATGATCGCTTCTAGGGAAAAATCGTCCAGCATAGCCAGCTCCTAAATCAGGCCAACGACGCAAATTCCCATTCCTCCAACTCCACCATCTCCTCCACCGCCACCGGCATCCCCACGCCCAAACCCGCCACTTGCAGCGACCCCACCGCAATTTTTCCTCCCCGCACATCGAGGGCCACCAACCCGCTTTCTACCTCCCGATAGAGCGGCCCGTGCGCGGCCAAGCAGGTCGCCTGCTCGTCTGCGGTCAGGTGATCCAACCCGCGCACGTAGTGATGCCCGTTGCGTTCGACGTGCCCGATTCCCAGCGCGGCTACATGCGCCAAATCTTGATGCAGGGGCACCACCGGCAGGTTCATCAGGTCCTCGCCGGAGAGAAAACAACCCTTCCGCCGCCGCGCCAACGCCTGATTCGCCAGTGCCTTGACCAGCCCTTTGCACGCCTTCGACGAAACGCCTTCGTACCCCAGCACCAAGGCTTGGCCAAAGGTGTCCAGCACGTCGTCCGACTCGTCGATGAGCAAGGGACGACGCGCAGCAGCGGCGCGGATGCCCGCTTCTAGGGCCGCATCCAAAGCCACGCTCCGCTCTAGGGGCTGCTCAACGTAGAGGACGCGCTCGTACAACCGCGGCTGTTCGGCTGCAAGGGCATCCATCAAGCCAATGAGCGAATCCATTTCCCGGTATTGCTCGTTGCCGTCGAGCGTGATCTGATACTCGGCATCGCGACCGTCCAACAACTCGGCAATCGCGGCCAACCGCGCCAAGTCGGTCGCCAAATCGCCGTTCACCTTGACCTTGAAGTACGTCAGCCCTTGGCGCTCAACGCAATCGGCCAGCGACTGGGGCAACCCGTCGTCCAGCCGCTCTTCGGGCGCAATATCGCTTGGGACAATCGGATCGGCCAAGCCCACCGTGTGCCGCACGTGCAGTTGCCTAAGCGGTGCCGCCCCGATCACTTGGCCGGGCTCCACCCCTTGCAGCTCGGGGTGAATCGTCCCTAGCTCCAAGCCGAGGAGATTGGCCTTGAGCAACTCGAAATAGCTCGCGCCCACCCCGCATCCCACCGCGTCGATCAGGGCGCGCTCCATGAGCGTACTGCCATGAACAGCCGTCAGCCTGTTCAGGCCGTGCGCGTCGCCCGCCGATACCGTCTGCGCGTGACCGGCTTGCCAGATGGCAAAGAATGGCTTGGCCGACCGCGCCGCATCCAAATACGCCGACCGCGCCGACCGCGCCGACCACAGCAAGTCGGCGACATTGTCTTCGTAGCTTTTGGCTGGGTCTTTGTCGAACCACTTAGGCGGGAGGATGTCGGCCGCAACCCCTTGGACCGGCGGGCCGTTTTTTAGCACCCCCTGAGCCACCACGTGGAGAATCGGCACGGCGGTCAGCACGGCTGCGCCGTATTTGAAGGGCATGCGGGTACGCACATTCCGCATGTAGAACCGCACATCGTCAAGCCTTATTTCTACGGCACTCATGCCAATCGCGCCTCCGCCAGCGGCTGCATAGCCGCAATATCGACCGCGCCATCTACCCCAAGGCCGGGCCGTTGCAGGGAGCCGACCGCAATTTGGCCGGCGCGAATGTCGAGAAAGCCGCTTTGGCCCTCAAAGCGGTACAGATCGCCGTGCCGCTCAAAGCACCACGCCCGCTCGGCAGCCGACAAGTGGTCCAGCCCCCGCACGTAGTGGTGCCCATTGCGCTCGACGTGCCTGATCCCCAGCGCGACCACGTGCGCCAAATCTTGGTGCAGCGACACCACCGGCACGGCGGTCAAATCTTCAGCCGAGACAAAACAGGGATGGCCTGCGACCGTGCGCTGCCAAGCGAGTGCGCTGTTGGCCAGCGCCTTGACCAGCCCTTTGCAAGACTTGGACGAGACGCCGCTGTACCCCAAGTTCAATGCGCAGCGGAAGGACTCCAAGTACCCGTCTGACTCGTCGATCAGCAGGGGGCGTTTCCTCGCCAAAAGCTCAATGTCTCTCGTAAACGCGGGATCGAGGGAAAGGGCGCGGTCCATGGGTTGCTCAACGTAGAGAATGCGATGGTAAAACTGTCCCAAGCCCTTTTCAATCCGCTGCAACAAGGTCATCAAATCGACCGCGTCGCTGTACTGTTCATTGCCGTCGAGCGTGATGTGGTACTTCGCGCCGCTTTCGTTCAAGAGCGCGGCGATCTCCGCTAAGCGCTCGAAATCGGCCATCGGATCGCCGCCGATCTTGATCTTGAAATAGCGCAGGCCATCGCGCTGAATACATTCCTCCAAGGACTGCGGCAACCCGTCGTTCAACCGCTCCTCGGGCGCAATCGCAGCCGTGCGGATGGGATCGACCAAGCCGACCGTATGGCGGACGTACAACGAGCGCACCGGTGCCGGCGGCAGCACGGTCGCCAGTTCCACCCCCTCTAACTCCAGGTAAATCCTCCCCAGATCCAACCCGAGGACATTGTCCTGCAACAGCGCGAAGTAAGGCTGCCCCAGCGCGACCCCCAAGCCGTCGATGAGCGCCCGCTCCATCAGGGCCGCGCCGTTGGACGCCAGCAAGGCATTCGTGCCCCGCGCCCGGCCCCACGCCCGACTGGCCTCGTAGCCCTCCTCCCATATTGCGAATGGAGTCGCGCCAACGCGACCTGCCTGCTGATAAGCGGCCGCGGCCGCACGCGCTCCATCCACCAAGTCGCGGATGCCCTCGGCCATCGCCTTGCTCGGGTCTTTGTCGAACCATCTAGGCGACAGCATGTCGGCAGCCCAGCCCCGCGCCCGGCGACCATTGCCCAGCTCTAGGTCCATGGCCACGTGCAGCGCGGTCAGGCTATCGGCGACCACGTTGCCGAACTTAAACGGCATCCGCATCCGCATCGCCCGCACGTAAAACTCAATGTCCTTAATTGCCACTAGCATTTGGCTTCGCGTGCGGCCCAGGCCCGCCGCGCCTTCTCCATCTGTTCGGCCACGGCCTGGGGGCCGGTGCCGCCCTCTATATTGCGGCGTTCCAGACTGTGCCGCACGTTGAGCAGGCCGAGGGCGTCCGCGCCAAAGTCCGCGCTGTGGGCGCGCAGATCTTCCAAGCGGAGGTCGGTCAGGGCTTGGCCTTGCGCTAGCGAGGCCCGCACCAAGCGGCCTACGACGCGATGCGCCTCGCGGAAAGGCATTCCTCGGCCCACCAAATAGTCGGCCAAATCGGTTGCCAAGGCCGTGGAATCCACTGCGGACTCCATCCGCTCGACGCGCAATTCCATGCTCTCCCAAACCCCGGCGAACACCTCTAGGCAAATGGCCGACGTTTCCAGCGCGTCGAAGAGCGGCTCTTTGTCCTCTTGCAGGTCCTTGGCGTACGTCAACGGCACGGCCTTCATCGTCGTCAGCAACGCCATCAGGCTGCCGTACACCCGGCCGGTCTTGCCGCGCACCAATTCTAGCGCGTCGGGATTTTTCTTTTGCGGCATCATGCTAGATCCCGTAGCAAAGTGATCGTCGAGCTCGACAAAGCCAAACTCCACCGACGACCAGAGGATCAAATCCTCGCAAAAGCGGCTCAAGTGCATCATGAGAATTGCCAGCGCGGATAGGGTCTCTAGCAAGAAATCGCGGTCGCTGATCGCGTCGAGGCTGTTGGGGGTCACCTGCGAAAACCCGAGTTCGCGGGCGAGGAACGCCCGGTCGAGCGGAAACGCGCTGCCGGCCAACGCCCCGGAGCCCAACGGCAGCACGTCGGCTCGCCGCCAAGCATCCTCCAGCCGCCCGAGATCGCGTTCCAACATCCAAAACAGGGACAGCGCGTAGTGGGAAAAGAGAATCGGTTGGGCCTGCTGGACATGCGTGTAGCCGGGCAGCACCACGCGGCTGTGCTGCTCGCCCGACGCCAACAACACGCCTTGCAGGTGGCGAATGTGCCCTTGGAGCGACGCAATCGCGCCCCGCAGGTAAAGCCGCTCATCTAAGTTGACTTGGTCGTTGCGGCTGCGCCCGGTGTGCAGCTTGCCCCCGACCGGCCCGATGAGCTCGGTCAGCCGCTTCTCCACCGCCATGTGGATGTCTTCCAGCGCGTCGGGGAGCGTGCAGTCCGGGGCTGAAAACTCTTCCTGCACCTGCTTTAGGCCCGCTTCGGTTTGCTCCAGCTCCTCAGCGGTGAGGACGCCGGCTCGCTGCAAGGCGCGGGCGTAGGCCACGCTGCCGGCAACATCGGCCTCCAACAGCTTGCGGTCGAAGCCAATAGAGGCGTTGAAACGCTCCATTAGCTCGGCCGGCGCCCCCTGAAACCGCCCGCCCCAAGGCGTTTGCACCTCGGCCATCAGACCCCTTGGCGCAAGATCTCGTCGAATACATCGACTGCTTCGTCGAGGCGATCGCGCTCGACGATCAAAGGCGGCAAAAAGCGCACCACATCGGCCCCGGCCGTGGCGACCAAGATGTCGCGCTGGCGGAAGGCGGCCAGATAGTCGGCGGCTGGCTGGCTGGTGACCGCACCGGCGATCAGCCCTCTGCCGCGAATTTCGGTAATGTGCTCGGGCCAGCGTTGTTGCAGCTTTTGCAGGCGGCCGATTAGGTGCTCGCCTTTTTCGCGCACCCCGTCGATAAAACCCGGTTCGAGCAGCTTGCCCAAGACGGTGGTCGCCGCGGCACAGGCCACGGGATTGGCGCCAAAGGTCGCGGCGTGGTCCCCGGCCTCGATGGCGTCGGCAACCTGCTGCCGCAAAAGCACTACGCCAATTGGCAAGCCGCCGCCGAGGGCCTTGGCCAAGGTCATAATATCCGGCTCAACCTCGTATTGCTGATAGGCCCACAGCGAGCCTAAGCGCCCGCAGCCCACTTGGATCTCGTCGAAAACTAGCAGCATCTCCCGCTCGTCGCACAGACGCCGCAGCCCGGCGAGAAATTCCTGCGTTGCGGCGTGGATTCCGCCCTCGGCCTGCAACGGCTCGACCAAAATCGCGCAGGTCTGATCTGTTACCAGCGACTCCACAGAGGCCAAATCGTTGAATTGGGCGAAGGCAATGCCCGGCAGCAGCGGCTCGAATCCCCGGTGGTACTTAGGCTGGCCGGTCGTCGAGATGGAGCCATAGGTCCGTCCGTGAAAGGAGTTTTCAAAGGCGATGAGGCGGTTTTTGGGCGGGTCGTGGGTGGTGTTGCCCCACTTGCGGCAGAACTTGAGCGCAGCCTCCCAAGCCTCGGTGCCGCTGTTGCAGAAAAACACTCGGTCGGCAAACGAGTGCTCGACCAACTGCCGCGCCACTGTTACCGAAGGGATGGTGTGGTAGAGGTTGGACACGTGCATCAGCTTGGCGGCTTGGGTCTCAATGGCCTTGAGTACCTCGTAGTCGCCGTAGCCCAACGCATTGACCGCCAAGCCGCTGACAAAATCGAGATAGCGGTTGCCGTCCATGTCGAAGAGATAGACCCCATTGCCCCGCTCTAGTACGAACTCGGGCCGGCCGTAGGTCTGCAAAATGTATCGAGCTTCGTCCTTGATGATGTCTTGGGTTTTCATGGTTTCCTCCGTCGTCCTATTGGACAATTTGGGTGCCAATACCCTGCCGGGTGTAAAACTCGAGCAACATCGCATGCGGTACGCGCCCATCGACGACATGGGTTTTGCGCACCCCGGCTTTGACGGACTTGACACAGGCTTCGACCTTGGGAATCATGCCGCCGTAAATCGCGCCTTGGTCAATCAGCTCGCCCACCTCAGCGACGCGCACGGTGGACAGCAGGGACTCATCGTCTTTGAGATCGCCCATAATGCCCTGCACATCCGTCAAAAAAACCAATTTCTCTGCGTGCAAGGCCGCGGCGATTTCCCCAGCCGCGGTATCGGCATTCACGTTGAAGCTCTCGCCGCCCGGGCCGCGGCCAATCGGCGCGACCACCGGGATCATGCCCTTGTCTATCAGGTCCAACAAAGGCGCGGTATTCACGTGCTCAACATTGCCGACATAACCAATGTCCATGGCGCCGCCAGCGGTCTGCGCCCAGTGCTTGCATACCTGCATGATTCCGGCGTCCTTGGCCGAGACGCCCACGGCCCGCCCGTCCAACGCGCCGATCGCGCGGACGATTCGGGCGTTGACCTCGCCAAAGAGCACATCCTCAACCACCCGCATCGTCGCCGCGTCCGTTACCCGCAGCCCATCGACGCGCTGGCTTTCAATGCCCAATTCTCGCAACCGGCGCGTGATGGCCGGGCCGCCGCCGTGGACCACGACTGGGCAGATGCCGACCGCCTGCATGAAGACGATGTCCTTGTGTACGGTGTCCCCGCCGCCCATCGCGCTGCCGCCGTATTTGACAACCATCACTTTGCCGCGGAATTCCTGTAGGTACGGCAGGGCCTCGATCAGGGTCTCGGCTTTGTCACTCTGGCCCTGCAAGCCCAGCAAGACCTCGGCGTCCATCACTCCTCCTCGCCGCATATCGCGTCGATCTTATCGACCAATACAGCCGCATCTCGCTCGGAACGAGCGACGATGAAGATCGTGTTTTCGCCGGCCAGCGTACCCGCGACCTCAACCCAACCAATGCGATCAATGGCTTCGCAGACGCTCTGGGCGTGTCCCGACGCAGTCCGCACCAAGACCATGTTGATCACCTGTTCGGTCTGGACCAAGAAGTCCTGCAACTCGCGCTCTAGAATGTGCAGGTCGTGCAGCGTAGCCCCGGCTTCGGGCAGCGTATAGCGAAACCCCCCATTGGCCTGTGGCACCCGGACCACGCCTATTTCGCGCAAGTCTTTCGACAAGGTCGACTGGCTGACCTCAATGCCCTGTTGCTCGAGGACCGCGGCCAATTTCTCGTGCGTATCAATGGCTCGGCTGTAGAGCAATTCCCGTATGCGGGTCTGCCGCATCTGTTTATTACGCATAATTTTTATTGTTTAATTGAAATAAAAATTTGAAAATTAGAGTATGGCCGGGCCGGTGTCAACCGCCTACGCCCGGCCCGAGGCCATCTGCTCTTGCAGGCGCAACTTGAGTTGCCGGCCGTCCAGCCCCCGCCAGAAAACCCCGCCAATGGCCAGCGAAATGGTGCTGTTCTCCTCGGAGACGACGATGATTACCGCGTCCGATTCCTGCGATAGCCCCAATGCCGCCCGATGGCGGGTTCCCAGCCGCTGGTCTTCGACCTCTTCCGCCAGCGGCAAGGTGCAGCGGGCCGCGACCAAGCGCTCGCCTTGGATGACGACAGCTCGGTCGTGCAGCGGGGTGCGCGGGCTGAAGATCGTGGCGAGCAAATCGCCCGACACCTCTGAGTTCAGGGGCACTCCGGTATCGATGACCGGCCTGATCTGGACTTGGCGCACCAGCACGATGAGCGCCCCGTACCCCAACTCGGCCAAGCGGCCGACTCCGCCTACTACTTCGTCGATGACCCGCGACGTCTCGGCCTTGTAAAACCAGCGGAACGCCGGGGTCTGCCCCAAGGCTTGGAGGAGCCGTCGCAGTTCGGGCTGGAAGAGGATGACCAGCAGGATCAGCAGAATGGAGCGCATCTGCTCCAACAGCCAAGACAGGGCGTTCATATTGAGCCAAGGCGCGGCCAAGGCCACGATCACCATGAGCAGCAGCCCGGCGACCATGTGCGCGGCTCGGGTTTCCTTGATGAGGGAAAGCAAGCGGAAAAAGATAAAGGCCACCAGCAGGATATCTACCACGGAGGTCAGGGAGACGGGCAGAAAGCCAAACAGGGTAAATAGGACCGGGTCTTTTAGCACGGTGCTTGGCCCCGCACGGCCTCGACGAAGCGGACAGCCCGCAGCGTCGCGGCCACGTCGTGGACTCGCAGGATGTGGACGCCGGCCCTAGCGGCTAAAGCCGCCGCGGCCAAGCTGCCCTCCAAGCTCTCAGCGGCTGAGAGCCCGAGTGTCCTCCATATAAAGGACTTGCGCGAAGCACCCACTACCAACGGGTGCTCCAAGCGCGAGAAGCACTCTAGCATCCCCAACAAGGCGAGGTTATCCTCAAGCGACTTGCCAAATCCCAAGCCCGGATCCACGGCCACGCGCTCGACGCCTTGGGCTTGGGCGACGCGGACGCGCTCTGCTAGAAAGGAGTACACCGCCCCGGGCAAGTCGTCGCAGCGGGTATTGGGCTGCATGGCAGCCGCCGCGTTCCGGCCGTGCATCAGGACCACCGGGGCTTTGGCTTGGGCGGCGACCTCGACCATGGCCGGATCGCGGCGCAGCGCACTAATGTCGTTGATGATGTCGGCCCCGGCCTCCAAGGCTCGCTGCGCCACCGCGGCTTTGACCGTGTCAACCGAGATCGGCACATCGCTCTGGCGGCGGAGCCCCTCGACGACCGGGAGAATTCGGGCGCATTCCTCGGCGACCGAGACGTCCTCGGCGACCCCGTACAGCGGCGGCCGGGACGATTCTCCGCCTATATCGACAATGACCGCCCCTTCCTCCACCATCTCCAAGCCGCGCTCCACCGCGACCTTGGGATCGCAGTAGCGACCGCCATCGTAAAACGAATCGGGCGTCGCATTGAGGACGCCCATGATTTGTACTTGGTCGTTAAAGCAAAGAGGGCGACCGCCCAACTCCCAAATCACGCCTCATCCTCGGCGCTCAAGGCGCGCACCGGCGCACGGGAAAGCGGCTCTCCGGCCAAGACTTGGTCGATCTCTGCGTCGTCGAGGACCTCGTACGCGAGGAGGGCGCGGGCCAACGAGTGCAGCTTGCCCTCGCTTTCCCTGAGGAGGCGCAGCGCGGTCTGCTCGGCCTCGACCACCAGCTTGCGGATCTCGCGATCAACGGCTTGGGCCGTCTCTTCGCTCAGGTGGCGGCTGCGGGTGAATTCCTTGCCGAGAAAGACCTCGTCGTCGCTGCCGCCCAACGAGAGGGGGCCGAGCCCTTCGTTCATGCCCCACTCGCAAACCATCGAACGGGCCAAGCGCGTCACTTGTTGGTAGTCGCCTTGGGCACCGGTCGAGCGCTCGGCAAAAATCAACTTCTCGGCCGCGCAACCGCCCAGTGCCGTGGCCAAATGCGCCTTGAGCCGCGTCTCGGTCAGGGAGCGCCGCTCGTCGGCCAAAAAGGAAACCATGCCCATGGTCTGCCCGCGCGGGATGATGGTGGCCTTGCCAATGGCCGGGCCGCCTTTGAGGCTCTTGGCGACCAAGGCGTGGCCCGCTTCGTGGTAGGCCGAAAGCCGCTGATCCTCCTCGGTCATGACCATGCTGCGGCGCTCGGCCCCGAGCATCACCTTGTCTTTGGCCGCTTCAAAATCGCCCATGTCCACGGTCTTGCGATCGCGCCGCGAGGCCAGCAAGGCCGCCTCGTTGACCAAGTTCTCCAAGTCGGCCCCAGAAAGCCCGGGCGTACCCTGCGCCACCTTTTGCAAATCGACGTCCGGGTCCAGCGGCACCTTGCGCACGTGGACCTTGAGGACGCCCTCCCGGCCCCTGACATCGGGCAGGTCGACCACCACCCGGCGGTCGAAGCGGCCGGGCCGCAACAGCGCGGGGTCGAGTACGTCCGGGCGATTGGTCGCGGCGATGAGAATGACGCCGTCGTTGGACTCAAATCCGTCCATTTCTACTAGGAGTTGATTGAGGGTCTGCTCGCGCTCGTCGTGGCCGCCACCAATGCCGGCACCGCGGTGCCGGCCTACCGCGTCGATCTCATCGACGAAAATTAGGCATGGGGCATTGGCCTTGCCTTGTTCAAAGAGGTCGCGCACGCGAGAGGCTCCGACCCCGACGAACATCTCCACGAAGTCCGAGCCGCTAATCGAAAAGAAGGGCACGCCGGCTTCGCCTGCCACTGCGCGCGCCAAGTGCGTCTTGCCCGTGCCGGGCGGACCGACCATCAAGACGCCCTTGGGAATCCGCCCGCCGAGGCGCTGGAACCGGTGCGGATCCTTGAGAAATTCGATGATTTCCTCCAACTCCTTCTTGGCCTCGTCGGCCCCAGCCACGTCGTCAAAGGTCGCCTTGTGCTTGTCTTCCAACAGGAGTTTGGCGCGACTTTTGCCAAAGGAAAACAGCCCGCGCGCACCGCCCTGCATCTGCCGCAACATGAATATCCAGAAGGCGATAAACAGCAGCCACGGCAAAAAGCTGAGGAGGAAATTGTACCACCGGAAGGGTTCTTCCTCAAAGCGAAAATCGACCCCTTTTTCCTCCCACTCGCGCTTGGTCGCCGCGTCTATTGGACCCAAGTTGACCACAAAGCGGGTTCGGTCGTGCAAGACGCCTTTGAGCTCGCGCTCGCCCACGATGACGGCCTCGGCGACGCGCTCCTCCTCCAAGTATTGGCGGTATTGCTTGTACGAGACGAGTTGGGGGTCGGAAGGTTTGCTGCCAATGAACTTGGCGACGAAGATCATCACTAACACAAAGAAGAGCCAAAACGCTTGGGTCCGCGAAGGGCGACGCCAGCGCCGCGGCTTGTCTTCGCCGTCGGCCTGCTGGCGGTCTGGCTTGCGGTTGTCCATAAGGCGCTTGGGGCGCTCCTTTGGGGCCTGCTTTTTTCGTCCCTCCATGACAGATGCTCTAGGTCAATCGCCGTCCCAATGCCTCAGCGTACATAAGGCGATGCGGCGCGTAGTGGATTGTATTCTGAAGGCATGACTAGGACGCAGCGGTGCGACCCAAGCTATTTCCTCGCCTCGGGCCAGCACCAGCACTTCGTCGCGCGCGATTTTCGGCCACTTGGCGTCGATGAGAAAGTCGCTCAACTTCTTGTGGCCTTCCATGCCCAGCGGCTGAAAGAGATCGCCCGGCCGCAGGCTGCGCACTTGCACCCGCGCACCGAGGCGGTCGGCGTCTAAAGCCACCTGTGCGCCTCCTAACTGGGCCTTGTCGAAGTGTTCCAGGGAGCAGATTTGGACGCGGATTTGCACGCCGTGCTCTCTCAGCACGAGCGCACCGGGTATATCGAAGCCGTACGCGACCGCCGGGCGACGCCCGCGGCGCAGGATATAGCGCGTACCGCAACCCTGCCCGCGCAGCCCAGCCCCCAGTTCCCGCAGGTGCTTGTCGCCGACGCCAATCCAGCCCCGCACTTGCTCAATGCGGGCAAAATCAAAAGGGCTTTCTGCGGCGGCGAGGCTCTGGAGCGCGGCGCGCAGTACGCGTCTTTGCATGGCTATATGATAAGCGAGAAGCCTAGTACTATCAAGGGCTACCTTGTCGTTGCAACGCTCACAACTCACTGTATCTAAAGCATCTTGGGTTAGATCGGCGAGCAAATCATCCTCGGCTTTAAGAAGCGCGGCCGTGCGATTTAGAACCTCGGCGATGTTGGAATTATAGCTCTTGAGCAAGGGCATTAGTTCCCCGCGCACCCGATTGCGCAAAAAGCGCGGGTCGCGATTGGAGGGATCCTCTCGGTAGCGCAAGCCCCGCTGCCGCACGTATTTTTCGATCTCAGCGCGCGATATGCGCAACAGCGGCCGCAGGTAGCGGCCGGCGCGCACAATCTCCATCCCTCCTAAGCCGGTGGCACCGCTGCCGCGCAACAGGCGTAAGATCACGGTCTCGGCTTGGTCGTCGGCGTGGTGTCCCAAGGCGATGAACTCGGCCCCGGTCCGGTCGGCGATTTGGTCGAGAAAGGCGTAGCGCTGCCGCCGACCCGCTTCTTCCAATGACAGGCCCTCAATTCGGGCGTATGCCCCCACATCGTGCCGCTCTACCGAGTAGGGCAGCCCCCGCCGCTGCGCCTCGTCGGCGACAAAGCGGCTGTCGGCGGCCGAATTCGGCCTGAGCGCGTGGTCCAAGTGCGCCACGTGCAACCGGTACTTTAGGCCATCCAAGACATCGAGCAACGCGCTCGAATCGACGCCACCCGACGCGGCGACGACTAGGCTGGCACCGCCCTCCACGCCCGCTTCCCGGAGCACTTGCCGCACACTGGAGACTATGGGTTCCATGGAGATCATTACCCTGCACAAAGAATGGGGAGGGCAAATTAGACGAAGAGGGGTCCCTTGACAAATGAACTAATGTGCAGTATATATAAGTTCACGTTTGTTTTCACCTTTTCTCCCCATTATAGAGGACACTCATGCCCAAGCCCCTAACCAATCGCCAACAAGCAATCTACGATTTCATCGCCGATGCAATTCGCTCCGGGGGTCCCCCCACAATCCGCGAGATCATGGATGTCTTTGGCATCAACTCCACCAATGGCGTACGCACGACCTTGGAAACCCTAGAGAAAAAAGGCTACATCCGCCGGCGGGCGCGCCGCTCCCGGGGCATCCAGCTCGTCGATTGCGCCAAGCCCGCCTCCCTCTCCACGGACCTGCGCGAAGTACCCCTAATTGGCCGGGTCGCCGCGGGCACCCCCATCCTCGCCACCCAAAACATCGAAAACACGCTCAACGTCGATACATCGCTCGTTCCCGCTTCGGGCGATGTCTTCGCGCTGCGCATCCACGGCGAGAGCATGTGCAACGCCGGGATTCTCGACGGCGACATCGTCATAGCCCGCCAGCAAGACCGCGCCGAGCGCGGCGATATCGTCGTCGCGCTGCTCGGCGACGAAGCCACGGTCAAGCGCTATGCTCCCGCTCCCGACGGCATCCGGCTCCTGCCCGAAAACGAAGCGTTCGACCCCATCGTCGTCCCGCCCGACGCCGACGGGTTCAGCATCGCCGGCAAAGTTGTGGGCCTTATGCGCCGCTTCTAGGGGTGCGCTTAGGTGGAGGCTGCTTTGCGGCGCGCCCACGCCCGCGCCATTTTTGACGCCGGGGTCGCTGCCGCCGATCCCGGCCGTTGCGTTCACCAAGCCCTCGCGGTCACAGGCGATGCGTTGCGCTGTGGCCCGCTCCGCCTCCCTCTCAACACCATTTCCAGCCTGCGCCTCGTGGGTGCCGGCAAGGCCACCGCAGCCATGGCCGCGACCGCTGAAGCGATTCTCGGCGACCGCATTGACTGCGGGGCCATCAACATCCCGTCCGGCCCCGTGCGGTCGTTGGCGCGGGTCGAAACGTTTGCCGCCGGGCATCCGGTCCCAGACGAAGCCGGAGTAGCGGGTGCGCGTCGCCAACTCGACCTGCTGGCAGGCTTGGATCCCGACTCGTTAGTCCTCGGCCTCTTCTCCGGCGGCGGCTCGGCCTTGCTGCCCGCTCCAGCCGCGGGCCTAACCCTCGCAGAAAAGCAAGAAACCACCCGCCTCCTGCTCGCCTGCGGCGCGACGATCGACGAAATCAACGCCCTGCGCAAGCACCTCTCGGCCATCAAGGGCGGGCTGCTCGCCCGCACGGCCGCGCCAGCCCGCGTCATCGCCCTCCTCCTCTCGGACGTCATCGGCGACCCCCTCGACACCATCGCCTCCGGCCCCACCCACCCAGACGCCACGACTTTTGGCGATTGCCTAACAATCGTCGATCGCTACGACCTGCGGCGCCAGCTACCCGCCTCAGTCCGTCAGCACCTTGAAGCCGGGGGCCGAGGCGAGCGGCCGGAAACCCCCAAGCCGCGGGACCCTTGCTTTGCCCGCGCCGAAAGCTTGGTCATCGGCAACAACCGCTTGGCCCTTGACGCGGCCGCGCACCAAGCCCGGGCACTGGGCTACGAGGTGCTCGTCCTCACCAGCCGCTTACAGGGCGAGGCGCGCCAAGCCGCGGCCTCCTTAGTCGCCATCGCCCAAGAAACAGCGGAGACTAACCGCCCCATCGCTCGGCCCGCTTGTCTCATCGCCGGCGGCGAGACGACCGTCACCCTGCGCGGCAACGGCAAGGGCGGGCGCAACCAAGAATTGGCCTTAGCCGCGGCCCTACAGCTCAGCGGTTGGTCCGCCATTACCCTGCTCTCCGGCGGCACCGACGGCATCGACGGCCCCACCAATGCCGCTGGTGCCCTAGCCGACGGCCAGACCTTGAGCCGCGCCCAAGCCCAAGGTCTCGACGCCCGCGCCTTTCTCGAGTGCCACGACTCCTATTCCTTCTTCGCGGCGTTGGACGACCTCGTCATCACCGGGCCTACGGGGACCAACGTCATGGATCTGCAAATCATCCTCATCGCCTGAAAATTTGACACTCGGCCCCCCTTCCGCTAGCTTTTTACTCCATGAGCAAGAAGAGCCTTCTTCCACTTGCACTCGCCCTGCTGCTGACCGGGGCGGCCCACGCGGCCTCGCGCTACGCTGGCGAGTTTCTCGGCTTGGGCGCGGGTGCCCGCGCTGCGGCCTTGGGCAGTGCATACATGGCCCTAGCCGACGACGCGACGGCCGGCTATTGGAATGCGGCCAGCCTATCCGCCCTCAGCAGCCGCCAAGTTCACCTGACCCATGCCGAACACTTCTCCGGCCTCATCCAGCGCGATTTTGTCGCCATCGCCCGGCCGGGTCGCCTCTTGCACGGCATGGCCCTGAGCTTGGTCCGCATGGGCATTGACGGCATCCACTTTACCGAGCTGCCGGATTCCCAGCAGCCCCCCAGCACCGACAACCGCCCGCTCATCGCCTCGACCGAGCAAAGCGCCGATTACGCCCTGTATCTGTCGGGCAGTCGCCGGCTCGGGGCGCGCCTGTCGCTCGGGCTTAGCACCAAGGCCATTTACCGCCACGTCGCCTCCATCAGCGCCTATGGCTTCGGCCTCGACCTAAGCGCACGCTACCAGCTAAGCCACCAGATCGCGCTCGCGGCCAACGTGCGCGACGCGGCCACCACGCCCATCGTCTGGAATACGGACAGCACCGACCGCATCCAGCCCTCGCTGCTGTTGGGCGTAGCGTACGCCATGTCCGTTGCCGGGGGCCAGACCACCGCCCTCCTATCTACCCGCTCCGGCGGCAACACGGCGACCGCCGACGTCCCGCTCAACGCCGGCCTAGAATACCGCCACCATTACATCGCCCTGCGGGCCGGGCTAGAGGAAGGCCGCCAGTCCTTTGGGCTAGGGCTTACCCCTCACCGCAACCTCGACCTCGACCTCGCCTATTTGCAGCACGATGCACTCGAAGCAACCTACCAGTTGTCCGCCAGCTTCCGCTTCTGAGCAACCCCGCGTCGGCTACGTAGCCCTAACCGGTCGCCCCAACGCGGGCAAATCCACCCTGTTCAACGCCTTCTTGGGCCAGCGACTCTCCATCGTCACCGCCAAACCGCAGACGACGCGCAGCCGCATCCTCGGCATCCTCACCCGTCCACAAAGCCAGATCATTTTTTTGGATACGCCGGGCTTGCTCAACGCCTCCTACAAGCTGCACGAGACCATGATGCACCAGATCGACCAAGCCGCCCGCCAAGCCGACCTAATTTTGCTGCTGTTCGACGCCTCTCGCCCCAAGGACCGCAGCGCATTGGTCAAGGACTTCCTAGCTCGCACCCGAGCGCCCGTTTTGGCCGCGCTCAACAAAATTGACCTAGTACCACCCACCCAGCTAAACGCCCTGCAAAAAAGCCTAGCGGACGAGTTCAGCATCGCAAGCCCGACCCCGGTCTCCGCTCGGCGCGGCGACGGACTCGGCAAACTGCTGTCGCGCCTAGAGGCCCAGCTACCCTACGGCCCCAAGCTCTACCCAGACGACATGGTCGCCGAACAACCCGAGCGGTTTTTTGCCGCCGAGCGCATCCGCGAGGTCGCTTTCGAGCATCTCGAAGACGAGCTCCCCTACATGGTCAATATCTACATTGAGGAATTCCGCCAGCGCGTAGGCCGCAAAACCTACATTCGCGCCATTATCTATGTCGGGCGCGAGAGCCAAAAGGGTATCGTCATCGGCAAGCAGGGAACGCGCCTGCGGTCCATCGGACGCCAAGCACGCACCGCCCTAGAGGAGCTACTCGACGCACCCGTCTATATCGACCTATGGGTAAAAGTCCGCCCAGACTGGCGCGACAAAGAGCGCGATCTGCGGGAATTCGGGTATCGCTAGGGCAAGGCGCGGCGATTAGGGCTTGAGCAACGTTACGCTCATCATTGGAAAATGTTGGTCGAAAGCAAACGCTTGATCGATTCCATACTTACGACAAACAGCAAAACTAGTGCAATCGGTGAACGATAGGTCTGCTGAGTTGTATTGACGAAAAATCTGCTTGGCTTCTCCAAACAGAGTACTATCAATTTTTTCGACCGTTAGAGTACCTGCACTTTCATAGCGTTCAATATGTTCGAGAAATTTCACGGCTAGTGCGTGATGCGCTTTATATCGAATAAACGTTGCGGTCTCACCAATCACGTAATCTGTCGTTAAAAATTGAACGCTCTGCCGTCCTAGGTCGTCGTAAATTTTCAAAGCGTCTTCATGGTGTTGATCTTTCCGATCGAAATAGGCAGCCCAAGCCCCTGTATCGACAAAAATCATGGTTTTGAATCCAGTCCATAAATAATTTCATCGTGGTTGATAGAGCCATCGGTTCGGTCCGATTCGTAGGCTCCAGCCAACTCGCGAAAAACTTCATATCCTTCTCTTCTTTTGGTGAAAATGTTGGCCGCTTCCAACTCAGGAAACTTCTCCACGATCTTCACCGTCTCCACACTCACCGCGATCACTTTCCCGATCAGCTTGGTGATATATTGCGGATCGCCCGACCGATTCGGGTCGTTGACAATGCCGCTGCGTCTGTCCGTCTTGACGGCGTATTGATCGACGACCCATTCCAACGCCGACCGATTGCCCAGCCGATAGTCAAACGCCGCGGGCGGAATGCCAACTAGCGTCAAGAAGTCGTTGTACCGAATCTGGGTCTTGTCTTTGGATAGCCGCATCTTTTCGACTCGCCAGTCGAGCGGTACGTCTGGATTTTCAATGAACTCAAGCTGATATTCGGGCACATCTTCATAGCCGACGTGAATTTCGGCCAGCCGTTTTCCCGCTTTCGCATAAGCCCAAAAATCTGGCTCGTAGGGAATGCGCGGCAATGCGCGCTTGAGATTGGCTTGATACCGAGTGCGGTATTGCCGGTGGTGCAACAAGCCATACACATAGTGAAAAATGTCCCATTTGCCGATAGCATCGTCTCGGTAGTTCAAGCGGAATCGCGCCAACGCTGTATCTGTTATGTTCTCTCGGCGGTTGGTGCCGTCTTCGTCGTAAGTGTAAAAGGGAAAGCATTGGGAACTGTCGAGGGAGGTCAACGCCAAGCAGGGGATCATGTTTGTGCAAAAACACCAATAAGCAGCACGTCCTCCAGCCCCCGGAACCATAATCACCTGATTTTCCGTTTCGGTCTCTGACGTGGGAAAAATGGCTGGAAATACTCCCACCCTATCGTTCATCATTCTATCAAAGTAAAAATTCGATTTTGTAAAGGGCCGATAGAGCGAATATCGCATTTTTTGCGGGGCGAATTCTGCGATTTTTCCGCCCTGCAACTTATTTTTTAATGTTGAACTCCACTTAATTTTTGCGTTATCATACTCCACAAAATCATCAACTTTTGCCTTTCTATCTGTCCGCTCCCACCGATCGACCTCTGCGTTATACGCTCCAATTATCCGCTGAATATTCTCGGCGAGCGCATCTCGGTTAAAGCCATACACCCAAGCGTCTCGACCGGTATTGACGCCGCTGCTATACGTCTGAAAAATCACCGCCTCCTTGCTCTTGCCCGCCTTCGCTTCTTTGCTCCCCAGCGGAAGAAACGCAGCAAATTCCCGGTTTTGCAGCCCCTCGGTAAGCCAAGTATGGTGCTCGTCCGGTGCGATCTCCTTCCATTCCACATTCCCGCAATGCCCTTTCTCATCGAGATAGCGATACTTCTCCTCCTTGCGCCAGTTCGCATCGGCACAGGAATAGAAAATTTTCACCGCTGTCGCCGCACGATCGCTCCTTTTTACAAAAAGGTTGATACTCACTCCAACCTGAATCCCAAAGACATTGTGAGTGGTCCCTGAGAGCTTTGGATTCTTGCGAACATTTCCACCCAAGTCGAGCACGTATATTGCATCGAAATCGTCTGCGAGATGTTTTCTCATCCCGTCAAACGCTATCCCATCGAGAAAACTATTATTCGTTACGAATGCGACAATCCCTTCCGTGCCGATCCGATCCGCAGCCCACCGAATCGCCTTTGCGTACGGGTCTTGTAGCTGCCTTTTGAGCGTCGCCTTAGAATCCTTGGCGTACGTAGCACTCACCCGCGCATCCATCGTCTCGTACTGCCGATTCTTGTTGTTGTCATTCTCGTTGACTTGACCGACGTTGTAGGGCGGATTGCCAATAATCACAAACATCGGCGTCTCCTTCTGCCGTTCAACGCGCACCGTATTCTCCACCGTGAATAGGGCCATTTGCACTTCTTCTGCCAACTCGAACGTATCCACCAAGCATATTCCCTCAAACGGCTGATAATATCCCATCGCCTCGTAAAATTCGTGCTCGATGTTCATGCTCGCGATGTAATACGGCAGCAACATCACCTCATTGCAGTGCAACTCGGAAGCATACTTATCTTCGAGCGAGGTCTTGCGAATCGCGCGCATCGTGCGGACGATAAAATTGCCCGTGCCGACAAACGGGTCGATGATGTGAACGCCGGCGTCGGAAAGTGATCGGCCAAATTCGGCCTTTAGAAGATGCTCGACACTTCGCACCATAAAATCGACAATCGACTGCGGCGTGTACACAATCCCGTGCGTATCGGCGACCTCGACGGAAAAACCCTGAAAAAACTGCTCGTACACCGCGTTGAGGAAATGCTGCTTTTGTGCAAAGTCGCCGATAGTCCCTCCAGTGCGCTCAATCGCAACGTAGAAGCGGTCGAGGCTTTGCAGGAAATCGGCGCGGTTAAAGGACCGAGACGTCAGGGCGTCAATGACCTTTTCGATCTCGGCGGCGATAACATTGCGGCGCGTGAAGTCTGGATTGCTGAACACCGTGCGAAAAATCCGCTCGGTCAAAAGGTGCTGAATGAGCATCTCCTCGACCGCTGCGGCCGAGAGGTTTGGGTTGATCGACGAGCGACATTTTGCGAGAAAATCGGCAAAGGCTGTGGCGAACCCACGACTGCTTTGCCGCTCCTGCTGAATTTTCGCCGCCAACCCACGCCCGATCGCCGGCATCTCGCCCTTGAACTCCGCGACCGCCTCTTCCCATTGGGCGATCTCCGGCGGACGGTGCGAAAAGAAGGCTGTAAGCGTCTCAATCAGCCGTTGTGGATCGGTCAGGTCCGCGTCTAAAACAGACTCGCCGCGTTGCCAAAGAATCGCCCGGGCAGGCGTCTGAAACAGGATGTTGTCGCTGGGATACCCGGCCGCAAACTTGCGCGCCACCTCGGCTGGCAGGTCATCGTCCATATCCTTGGCTTCCCAAACCCCGTGCAGCAAGTTGAAATCGTCGATCAACGCGCCATCGACGACGATTCGCTTATTGCGACCACAGGCGATGGCATACTCGGGTACGAGCGTCCAGTTGACCTGCCGCCCACCCCACTCAAGCAGTGCTTGAAATGCCGAGCGCACCGAGGTTTCATTCGTCACCCCAAGCCGCTCAAATTGCTCAAGCGATTCGTAGTACGCCTTAACGGGCTTATGCGTTGATTTGAGATTGAACGTCGGCATAGCAAAACCTCCATTCCATTAAAATTTCAAGTGTGGAAGAATCCGCGTCGGGACGAGGCGGCGATATTCATCCCAATACGCGCCATACTTTTGCTGGCAGCGCTTTTCGTCGCGCCGGGCGCGATGCACCAGCAAAATCGTCAGAAAAATCACGTAAAAATAAGGCAAGAAGTGCGAAAACAGGGCCGGCACCGTCCAAAAGAAGGCCGCCAAAATTTCCGGCACATAGTGAAAGTGCCGCGCCACGCCCCACCAACCGGACGCCAACAAAACGGTCTCTTTTTCCACGCCGTTTTCCGCGCAATAGTTAGCGACAATAAGCCGCGGCTTTTTCCCCCAGATCGTACATTCGCCGCCCGTTGCTCGAACTACCTGACGTTGCCTATCGGCAAAGTAGTTGATCATCACCGCCCCCACTCCCAAGACCGCGATCCCGACCGACCACGCCATACCTAGATGATGCGGGTGATGCACCAAGTACAAAATGGGCGAGGTATAAATCGCCGGCACCCATACCAAACACCCCCAGCAAATCATAAATCCGGCCCGGTCGTGCATGATGTCAATTGAACAGAGATAACCCGTTTCCCAGACAAAAAATTTGACCAAATAAGTTAGCATGACGATTAGGGCCACCACCATTGAATCGCTCAAGCCGCCTAGCTCGGCCTGCTTGGCCGCAAACGACAACACAATGATCGGCCACCCCATCAAGCCAAAGCGACAATTGGTAAACATCTTGACGTCCCAGCCCAATATGCGCGGGTATAGTTCCGTTCCCCAGTAATAATCGAAAATAAAATGGCCGCTCAGCCCTCCATCCGGCCCAGAGGGAAAAAACCGGCCCTTGCAGTACAGCAGCAAACAAAACGCCAAACTAAAGACATTCAACGCCCCGATAATACCCGCAAAATTATCATAGACGATAGTCGGCTCGAACCAATTGAACACAAAGCCACCCAAAAAGAACAAGCCCAGCGAAATCAAAAAACACGCCACGCCATTGGCGCGGTACACCGGCACATAGCCCTTCGGCGTGATCGGCCCGCAAAAGCGCCGCCCCGGCACCAAGCGCATCAGCAACAACTGCACCGCAGCAAAAGTGCCAATGATTTTCCAGCCAGCCGCCGTGCCCCAGACGACCGGCTCCCATGCCGACACCAATTCAGCAAAAAAACCAACGGCGAGGACCTGCTCTGCAAAGGATGCCACCGAGCCTTGGTGTTTCACATTGATCTCCCACACCAACAAGGCTGTCGGGGGGCAGCAAATCAGCAAAAACAGCGGTGCCAATGTATGGTGAAAAAGATGTCGTACCTTATTCTTCTTAGATCGAGTATCCATCCGTCCGTCCCGTTTTTCAGCGCACCTGCTCGTTGCTCATGAGCAAAATTAACGTAGATTTTCCCTAGAAAGGAAACCGCCATGAACGTCCTAGTCGTCGGCAAGGGAGGGCGCGAACACGCCCTCGTGTGGAAGCTGGCCCAGAGCCAGCGCATCGACAAACTTTACGTCGCGCCCGGCAACCCCGGCATGGCCGCTCTCGCCGAATGCGTCGATATTCGCGTCGATACCCCGGTGGCCGAGCGCGAAAAACTCGTCGGCGAAATCGAGTGCCTCATCGCCTTTGCCCACGAGCAGCAAATCGGGCTGACCGTCGTCGGCCCGGACGACGCCCTAGCCGGCGGCATCGTCGATCGCTTCCGCGCCCGCGGCCTTACCATCTTCGGCCCCACCGAAGCCGCCGCCCGCCTCGAAAGCAGCAAGGTCTTTGCCAAAGAGCTAATGGAGCGCGTCGGCGTCCCCACCGCTCGGCACCAGAACTTCACCGACAGCCAAGCCGCCAGCACCTACATCCGCGCCCAAGGTGCCCCGATCGTGGTCAAGGCCAGCGGCCTAGCGGCCGGCAAGGGCGCGGTCGTCTGCCAGAGCGTAGATCAAGCCCTCGCAACAGCGCACGACATGCTCGACAAAGACTCCTTAGGCGGGGCCGGGCACCATATCGTCGTCGAGGAATACATGACCGGCGAGGAAGCCTCGCTCTTTGCCATCTGCGACGGCGAGCATTTTATCACCCTGCCACCCGCTCAAGACCACAAAGCCATCTACGAAGGAGACCAAGGCCCCAATACCGGCGGCATGGGGGCCTACGCGCCGGCCCCCGCGATGACGCCAGCCTTGGTGCGCGAGGCCGAGGAGCGCGTCATCCGGCCCGTGCTCGCCGCAATGCGCCAGCTAGGCACCCCGTACCAAGGAGTGTTGTACTGCGGGCTGATGTGTACCGACGCCGGCGTCAAAGTAGTAGAGTTCAACGCCCGCTTCGGCGATCCCGAATGCCAGATCCTCATGCCCCTGCTCAAAACCGACCTCCTCGACTTGCTCGCAGCCGCCTGCGATGGCCGCCTAGATCAAGTGCAAGTCGAATGCGCGCCCGGGGCGGCCGTCTGCGTGGTCATGGCCTCAGACGGCTATCCGCGCGCTTATGAGAAAGGCTTGGAGATCCGCGGCTTGGAGGCTTTTGCCAACCGCGACGACCTCCTCGTCTTTCACGCCGGCACAGCCTTGCGCGACGGACGCTTCTTCACCGATGGCGGCCGGGTGCTCGGGGTGACCGCGACGGACGCCGATATCCGAACCGCGGTTGCCAAAGCCTACTCAGCCGTCGATCAGATCGCCTTTGACAACGCCTATTGCCGCCGCGACATCGCCTACCGCGCCCTAGCAGACTAACGCTCTCATGCCCAACGACGCACTGCGCTTGCGCAATATGCGCTTCTTTGCCTACCACGGGCTTTTCCCCGAAGAGACCGCGCTCGGCCAACGCTACGAAGTCGATGTCGAGCTCTACGGCGATTTTCGCCAAGCGGGGCGCAGCGACGACATAGACGCGGCGATCAACTATCCAGAGGTGTACTCGCTAGTGGCCACGGTAGTAACCGGCGAACCCTGCAAATTGGTCGAAGCCCTCGCCGAGCGCATCGCCGAGCAGGTGGGCACCCACTGCGCCCCGGTCGCCCTCATCGTCCGCGTCCGCAAGCCCAACCCCCCGGTCGCCGCACATTTCGACGGCATCGAAGTCGAAATACACCGTTCCTATGCCTGAGCGAGCTTATATCGCCATCGGCGGCAACCTCGGTGACCGCCGGGCGTACCTCCAAGCCGGCATCAAAGAAGTCGCCGCGCTCCCCAGTACGCGCCTCGCGGCCATCTCCCGCACCTACGAAACCCAAGCGGTGGGGCCGGTCGCACAACCCGATTTCCTCAACGCCGTCGTTGCCATAGAAACCGCGCTCGCCCCCGCGCCACTGCTCGCGGCCCTACTCGCCATCGAAAAAAAACACCAGCGGCAACGCCGTATTCACTGGGGGCCGCGCACCCTCGACCTCGATCTGCTCCTCTACGGCGAGCGCACCATCAACAGCGCGGACCTGACCCTGCCGCATCCGCGCATGCACGAGCGCCGCTTTGTGCTGCTGCCCCTCTGCGAAATCGCTCCGCGCCTTAGCCATCCTATCACCGGCCGGCCATTTGCCGCGTACCTCGCCGCACTCGCCGACGATGGGGACACCTGCGCCGTGGCCCCGCTCGCCCTCATCCCATGAACCGCATCCACACGGTCGCGGAAATGCAGGCTCAGGCCGATGCTTGGCGCAGTGCGGGCCGGTGCATCGGGCTGGTGCCGACGATGGGGTTTTTGCACGAGGGACACCTCAGCTTGGTCGATCACAGCCTCGAAGCCGCGGACCGCACAGTAGTCAGCCTCTTCGTCAATCCCCTGCAATTCGGGCCGAAAGAAGACTTCGCCATCTATCCACGCGACATGGAGCGCGACCTCGACCTGCTGGCCCGCCACGGGGTAGATGCGGTCTTTCATCCCAAAACAGCGGAATTCTACCCCGCCGATTTCTCGACCTTCGTCCAAGTCGAAGTGCTAACCAAAAGCCTGTGCGGCCCCTTCCGCCCCGGGCACTTCCGCGGCGTCGCTACCGTAGTGACCAAGCTGTTCACCGCCGTCAAACCGCACCTAGCCGTCTTCGGCCAGAAAGACTATCAGCAAGCGGCCGTCATTGGTCGGTTAGTACGCGATTTGAACCTAGACTTGCGCGTCGAGGTCGCTCCCACCGTGCGCGAAGCAGACGGCTTGGCCATGAGCTCGCGCAACGTCCTCCTCAGCGCAGAAGAACGGCAACGCGCATCGGCCCTGTACGAAGCCCTCACCATGGGGCGGGAACGGATCGAACAGGGCGAGCGCGACGCCAGCCGGATTATAGCCGAGATGCGGGCGCACATCGAACGTACGCTTAACCCGCGTATCGACTACATTGCTATCGTCCATCCAGCCACCCTCGAAGAAGTAGCCCACATCGCCGGCCCGGTCGTCATCGCCCTCGCCGTGCGCCTGTCCAACGTCCGGCTGATCGACAACATCACCGCAGCCCCCAAATAAAAGCCCTTCTGAAGTGGGGATTTTCAAACTTCAAACTACTTTGGAATTAGGGGGACGACCATTATATTATCGACGGACGGGATCGGCCCGTCCACAAACTCGAAAGGAGGCCCCAGATGAACGAGTTTGAAACCAAAGTTCACCAACATGACATCACATTAGCCCGATTGGGAACGCTCATTGAGCAGAACGACCGCCGCTTTGACACCGTTGAAGACAAAATCGACAATTCCGAAAAAAACACTACCGCACAATTTGAGAGCTCCGAAAAAAGCACCGCCGCACGATTCGAGAGCTCCGAAAAAAACACTACCGCGCGATTCGACAGTTTAGAGCAAAACACCGCCGCACGATTTGAGAGCTCCGAAAAAAACACCGCCGCACGATTCGACGCGATTGAACGAAAAATCGATAGCCTCGACCGCCGCATGAATTGGTTTCTCGGCCTATTGTTCACTAGTTGGCTATCGACCATCGGCGTGATTCTGTACAAGCTCCAGTAGCTGAGTTGAATCGCCGTCGGCACCATTTGGCCGACGGCGATTCGCATTCCCCATTCACCGAACCAGCATCAACCGGCGCGTCCGCGTCTCCCCGCCGACCTTCAGCACGGCCCAATACGCCCCGCTGGCCACGCGCTCCCCGCGCCAGCGCGCCAAATGCTTCCCGGCCGCGAGCCGCTCCGCCACCAAAAGGGCCATGCGCTGGCCCAAGGCATTGTAGATCGCCAGCTCGACAGCCGCTTCCCTTGCCACGCGAAAGGGCAGGTTCACCGCGCTGTTGGCCGGGTTCGGATAAGCCGGTGCCAAGTCGCTGGCCTCGGGCCGCTCCTCTGCCTGTATGGCTGTGACCGTAGGCGTGACATACCGGGCCGCGAGGGCAAAATCTCCGCCTGCCGGCGAGGCTCGGCCGACGACGACCGCGGCACTATCTGCATCCGCGACCAGCACCTGCCCGGCGTTGGCCGCGCTCAGTTCCATCGCGAGCAACTCGCCACGCTGGTCGCGCAGGGCATGCACCCACACGGCATAGTGCCCCTCGGGCGCACCGGCGAAATCAACGGCTACATCGCCTTCCGAGCGAATGACCACGTTGACCGCGCCCCATTGGTTGCCAACTTCGCCAGCCAGCGCCGCGAAGGGCACCTCGGGCGCAGCCATAGCCATGGCGCGGCGCCCGCGCAGGGCCTCGTATCCAGCCGCGTAGTTGGCCGCGATCCACAGACGCCAAGCCCCCTCGAAGTTCTCAACCCAATTTTGGCTTTTGAAGGCGTCGTCAATGCCCAAAATGCCGTTGCGCGGCTCGGCGACGATTTGGCGAATCAGCCGCGGCCCATAGTGCTCGGCCAAAAACGAGGCGAACAGATAGGTCTTGCCGTAGCTCGCGGCCTCAAACGTCCAGTTCGTCAGATTAACACTGGGACCCGCGAGAAAACTCGGCACCATGCTCGGATCGGCCTCGGGAAAACCCACCAACTCTTCGGCATACCCAGCAAGCCCTTCGTCAATCCATCGCTCCTCGTCGGCATCGCGGCCCCAGTGGATGAGGTGCTGAAATTCGTGCGCTAAGGTCGCGTAGGCGAGGTAGGCACTGAAGGCCAGCTTGCGCGCGTCGAGGTACATCGTGTCGCGCCGCAATTCGGGCGGTGCCCGCTCGTATAGCTCGCTGTCGAAATAGCCGGCCACGCGCGCGTCGGGAATGTCCAAGATCAGGATGAAGATGCGGGGGTCGCCGTCCTCATCGGCTGGCTCGCCAAAGGCATCAACCGCCGTGGCAAATACCCCGCGTTCGGGATCGGCCGGGGTCGTTGCGTCAAAAAGCGCACCCAGCTTATCCACGTCCGGCTGGGCCGCAATGATGTCCCACTGGCTTTCCTCGACGAAGATGTAGCAGTGCGTCCCCTTGTAGCGGCAGGTAGCCAACTTGAGCACGGGTTCGGTCGGCACGTAAAAGGCGAGTTGGGTCCCCACCTCAATCGGGCCGCGCTCTTGACTGGCGTTGACGGCCTTGGCGACTGGCGTGGGAAAAGACGCACGGTGCTGGTCGAGCCAGCGCGTCCCGCATATCCGCTCTTGGGCCGCGACCGCCAGCGGCAGCGAGAGCAGCCACGCAACGAAGGCCGCTTGCGAGACGAAGAAGGCCATCCGTTTACTACACGACACCAACTCCAGCTTTCCCGGGATCGAGGGCATCTTGCCCTCGTCGAGGGCGGGACGCCCTCGCTCCCAGACGCAGCGGCAACACCAGAAAAGGCATGCTCGAAGTAGGGGTCGCGTACTTAGGGCCATCAGTAGAAATGCCGCACCAAGAAGAAAGCCGCGCCCGCCGGCCCCACGGCTACCTTGGGCGCGAAGCCGGTCTGCGCTCGATCCGCGCCGGCTGTGCGCGCCGCATGGATGGCGGCCACGAGGTGATTGGCGACCACCAATCCCGTCATGTAAAGCGCCTGCCGCCGCGCTTGCTGGCTCGCATTCCGCAACGCACGGTAGCGCTGGCGCGACTCGTCGTGATCCCATTCCCAGAAAAAGTCCGCGTTCACCGGATAGAGCGCGGCGTCTGGGCCGTCCTCGTAGCGGGCAAACTGGTTGTGCTCCAGCCGGCTCGCATAAAACCCCAAGTCGTCAAAATAGGTGCGCCCCTTGCCCTGGGGCTGTGCGCCCGCATATTCCGCCGCATGCGCCCGGTACTGATCGCGGCGCACTTGACCCAGCCATGCAAAACCCCAATAACCGCCCCAAAGCACCAGTTCAGCGGCCAAGAAGCCACCGCCGCCGCCACGAGCGTATTTCTGCCCCCAACCGGGCACCAGCAAGGAGCGCCAAAACGCCCCTTGGGCCTGCCCGGCCTCAGCCACGCCGGGCAGCAGCAAAACCAACGCGATCCACCGCCACATTAGCTCAATCCAACGGCTTGTACGCTACGAGCATGGGCACCCGCTGCACGACCAACGCAAAGCGCGTCCGCCGCCGCAGGGCCGCTTCGTCGACACCCGCAGCGCGCGCCCGCGCCACCCGCGCCGCGTCGATGGCGCTGATGACGTGGTTTATCAGGATAACCCCACTTACTGTGGAGGCGCGCTTGAGAAAGCGATTGCTCTCGTTGCGTTGGCCTTCGTAGCGCAGCCGTCGCTCGGAACGGAAATTTTCAACGGAATCGACTTCGGTTGGCTCAACGGGATTGCCCGTATTGTCGTCCCATACTACATCGCGCCAACCGGCTACAAATTGGTCGTATTTGCCAACCAACTCGTAGTACTGCTGGATCTCGCTCGGCGCACACCCCCCAAAAGACGCCCGCCCCCCTTCTCTCGTCGCCGGGATGTACACCTCAACGACCTCGCTACTGCAAGGCAGTGCGTGCGTGATCGACGAATTTCTCGAGATCGGCGAGTCGCGCCAAACCAAGTAGTTGAGTGGATCCCAGTGCTCGTCGGCCACGGCCCGGAACTCTTCCTCTAGGTCGTTGCCCTTGCCCCGCCAAGCCGCCCACAACCCCACTAGCGCGGCTTCGGCCCCAAAAAACGCCAACCCCCGCTTCGACGACCCTGCGTACCACTCGCCCAACCCCGGCACCAACGCGGAAAGCAAAAACGCCCGCTTCGACGACTTGCCCGCACGTCCCTTTGAGCGCGACGCCGGCTCAGGATCAGTGCCGCCTTCCACCGCCCGCAATCCCACCAAGAACGCCTGCCCCTCCTCGCTCAAAATACTCGGCAATCCTTCGGCCTGAACGCCGACGGCCGTTAGCACCACCAGCGCGATTCCTGTCCTCGTCATGCTTACTCCTTTCTACTACGGCATTTGCGTATTCTATGACTTGCAAACCCCGCGCAAACGGGGGGCACATTCCACATGGCTATATCGCGTCGCCGCCTATCGTTCACTTTGTGTACGCCTTTTCTGCTGTTGCGACTGCGCCCGGGGTCGAGGGCGTCCCGCCCTCGACGAGGGCAAGATGCCCTCGATCCTTGGAATGAAGCGGTATTCTATCGCGTCGTCCCTCCTCGCTCAAACGCTCGACCAAAGCCGGCGAAAGGTACAGCGATTCGACGGTCTCGCACTGGTCGCCGAGGAGCGTAGCTTGGCTCGAGCGGCCAGCGCGAATGTGCAGGTGCGACAGAGAAAGCGAGCGGGGAAGCGGCTTGCCGTGACTTTTTTCGCCGGTTTTCCCGTCGTAGCTCGCCATGTACGAAAGCCTCCGGTCGTTCATGGCTTGCAGTGCGTCTGCAAACTCGGCATAGCTCAGCCCGCTCCAATACCTGTGATCTCTCACAAAGGACGTGCCCTGATAGGGCGGGTCCATGTAGATAACATCCTCTTTCGCGGCCTCCGCGACCACCTTGCGGAAATCGACTGCGGAAAGCGTGGTTTTTCCGGCGAGCAGCGCGTGGACGCCGAGTATCTGGCGCTGCATGAGTATGGGGCGCATGCCCGCTCGCCGATTGTCCGCGCTTTGATTGAACAGGCCCTCGGCACTGTACCGCACCGAGCCTTTTACTATGCGCGCCAGCAAATAGAGCAAGTGATGAGGCCGGTGGGCAGCATTGAACTCGTCGCGGATGCCGAGGAAGAAGGCCCTTTTGTCCGGGTGCTGTTCCGTCCACAGCCGCTCGTAGCTTTTGCTCAGTTCGTTGGGCCGCTGCAAAATCTCTTCCCACAGCGCCATCAAGGGTTCGTTCAAGTCGTTGAGCCAAAATCGCTTTGCGAGCCGGTGCGCGGCCGCAGCCAGCGAAACGGCACCAGACCCGCAAAAAGGCTCAATGAGGCAATCGACATCGCGCGGAAAATGCGCGAGGATGTGCCGCGCAAGGCCGCGCTTGCTACCCTGATAGGGGAATGGATGCGGAATGGCCATCGGCTGCAACATCGCTATCGCCTCTGCATCACGACGATGCGATTTGAATTGGTGCCGCGCTCGTTGTTGTCAACGCCCCATATATTTGAAGTCTTGGTAAACGTCTGCTCGTTGATTACCACGCAGATCGGTTCCCACGCCGTCTCGCGCGCAACTTCCGCGACCACGCGATCGAGCAACAGCGATCCCCGCCGGATTTCGCCCACTTCAAATGCAAACACTCCGTCGGGGCGCGTAATCGACGCCACGCTTTGCAACGCGCCGCGCACCAGCGCCTTCCACTCGGCCAGCTTGCGAGTTTGCGTAATGCGAATTGCAGCGGGATCGACGCCGACGAACCAGCAGCGCATCCAGTTGTCCTCTTTGTAGTTGACGATGTCCATGAAGGGCGGCGAGGTCACCGCGAGTGCCACCGGCGGGCCGCTGTACTCAAATGGCATATCAACCGCTTGCTGAAAAAACTCCCGGCTGCGTCCCTTGGGCATTTGCGCCGGAACATCCCGCAAAAGCGCCCGCGTCTTGCGTAGGATCAACTGCGCGACATCGCGGTATTCGGGCCGCTGGCCGCGCCGTGCGTTGATCTTGCGCTGGCTCTCAATGGACGCGGCTTGATTGGGCGGCAGCGTATAGACCGAGAAAAACCCCTTGGAATGCCCGGTCAGGCGATTGAGGGCCACCATCTGGATCCAGCGATCGACCGCGTCGGCACACCCGTTGGAGCGGCGCTCGGCCAAATAGGCCCGCAACCGACAGATCTGATTGAGCGTCCGCTCCTCAAAAAACACCTCAAAGCCAGCGGGCCGCTCAATTGGTTCGTCCAACGCCAAGCATTCGAGCCGCGCAGCAACCTCGGGCAGAGCCGGCGGCGTCAACCGCGCTTCCACAAGGACGCGAGACAGGGGATTGACGTCGTTGCCCAGCACATCCCGGTTAAGCAAGACCGCTTCGAGCAGGGTCGTCCCGCGCCCCATAAACGGATCGAACACCACGTCGCCCGGGTCCGTCAGCCGCTCGACGAAAAAGCGCGGCAACTGCGGCTTAAAACACGCCCGATAGGAAACCTCGTGCAGCGAGTGAGCGGCACGCTGCTTAGACGTCCAAAATTCATTGACAAACACCGGGATGCCGTCGAGCTCCTCAACGACCGTCTCTCGGCCAAATGCATGCCATTCCGCCAACTCGCGTATGAACTCGTCGAGCGTCAGACGATCACTATTACTGAAAGAGAGCGGGGTCTGCATTTCACGTTCCCAGCAATCTGAGTGCTCTAAGTCGAGATACATTCGTTCCAGCACTGAGCATTCTCCCTCATACCAATAGCGGCCAACCTTACTACACGACACCGGCGGCCAACCTTCCAAGGATCGAGGGCATCTTGCCCTCGTCGAGGGCGGGACGCCCTCGACCCCGGACGCATCGGGAACTGCAGAAAAGGCGTACTCAACGTAAGTATCGCGTACTAAGGCGACCCCCTACAAATACCCCAACAACACCGTAAAATAAGACTTCCACCGCCCCTTATCTCGCACCTCGTCAATCCCATACGCCACATCCACTTGCACCCGCGTCGGCACGCTGTAATAAGAAATCAAGTCAAAGCGCAACTGTCCCCCTACATCCCGCAGCGGGCCGGCGCGTCCATACCGTGCATTCCACTCGCCGATGTTTCGGTCCCAAGCCTTGCCCATACTGGCGTACACCGCGCCATACACCTTGTCGAAATACAACTGGGCCACGCGCTTGCCCACATCCGGCAACAGGGGAAAGCGCAGCGTCGCCGTGCCCATCAGCGCCTTGCGCCCCTCAATGCTATAAAAGGTATAGCCCTTCATAAAATTGAGGCCGCCGAGGCGATAGTCGAAGAAATCGCCGACCCGCATCGTGTCGTTCACCGCGTCGCTGTCGATCCAGCCCCCGTACAGCCGCATGCCCAAGCGGGTATTGCCGGGCATGCCGATGTGTTCCTTCCAATCCACGGTGAACTGATTGTAGAACAGCTTGATGTACTCCTCGTCGATAAAGGACGCCTGCTCGTTAAAGCCGTCAATGAAATAGTTGAACATCCGGTCATAGCGCAGATAGAGCTGGCGGCCCATGGGGCTTATATCGCGGTCCCGCCGCCGCGCAATCAACTCCATCCGATAGGTCAGCCCCAGCCCAAAGCCATTGAGGTAGGTATAGCCAAAAGGCCGCTGGGCGGTGCGCTCAAAACCGACCTCGCCATCGCCTCGGCAGACGAGACAGTCGCTCTCGACGCTGGCATTGTAGCGGTCGTACGTGGCCGAGGCCGTAAGCTCCGCATGCCTACCCAACTTGCCGCGCACCCCCACGCTGAACTGACTCAAGCTGTAGTTGACCGCGTTGACGACGAGGGCCCGCGCTTCCAAGCTATCGCGGCGGGCATCACGCCGACGCTGGTTGGATACCTCCAAAAAGAAGGTGGGGCGAAATCCCTTGAACTCGTACAGGGCAAACAGGTCGCGGTCGGCGTTGGTCGGCGCGATGGCAGCCCCGGCGAATACGCTCTGGCGATTCAGCACATCGCCGGAGGCCAAGTACGCGCCCGCTTTGAAATACCCCTCATCGACCAACAGCCTCGGCAGGATCCCGGTCTTGAGAAAGTCAATGCCATAGGCTTGGGGCGCGCTCGGCAACGCGGGCGTCGGCACACCGCGCCCATCCGCGGAAAACCACGCCTCTTCCGTCGCAACCAGCACCCCCTCCTCCTGCAACCGACGGATCTCAAAGCCAGCCGCAGTATAAGCCGCAAAAACGACTTCGCCCTCCGGGCCGACCGATGGATTGAACGCGCCGCCGATGGTGTTGGTTAGCTGCCGCAGCGCCCGCGTTTCCAAGTGTAGGGCATAGATATTGAAAATGCCGCTGAAATCCGACGCAAAGACGAGTTCCGTGCCGTCCGCGCTCCACGCGGGGTCGCGGTCCGTACCGGGCGTAGCAATCCCAATTCGCAGGGGCCACCCTATCGGATCGGTGGAGTCCGCGTCCAGTTCCACCACGGCGATGTCGCGCTGTCCCGCACGCGCAAATGCAAACGCCAGCCTGCGTCCGTCGGGCGAAAAGCGCGGCGTGTAGAGCTGGGTGCCGTCGGCGAACTGGGTTAGATAGCGTAGCCCGGTGCCGTCGGCCCGCATCATCGCCAAGTTGTTGCTCGTGCCTTTGTTTTGCACAAACGCGATCCACTCGCCAGTGGGCGAATAGGTCGGGTACAGGGCGCGCATCCCGCGCGTCAGCCGCTTGACGCGCGGCGTCTCCGGTGCCGTGCCGCTGACCATGGCCGGGACCAACCACAGCATCCCGCGCCAAAAGCTAGGACCTGCGGCCGCGGAATCCCACTCGTAGATATCCGCCTGCCGCGAGCCGTATTTGTCGGCTCGGTCAATGCGCGAAAAGAGCAGCTTGCGCCCGTCCGGCGACCAATCCACGGTCGAAGCTGCGGCTGGGAAGGCCGCGATTTCCTCCTCGCCGGTAGCGAGGTCGCGCACGATTAAGCCGTGGGGGCCGTGGTGCCGCTTGCGCGTCGATAGGTACGCCAATTTTTCGCCGTTGGGCGCCAGCCGCGGCCGCAGATTGGAAAAGCCCACATCCGCGATCGGTTCGCCCTCGCGCAACGGCCCCAACGCCGCGACCTGCGCCCAATAGCCCTGCCGCAGGGACTCGATCCACTCGCCGTACAGCGCGTCCGCGCTCTTGCCCAAGACCTTTTTACACGCCGCGTCAATGGCGAGGGTGTGCCACTCGGACGCGGCTCGGTACAGCGCGGCGATTTTCTCTTCGCCGTATATCTCGGCAATGTAGCGCACCAAGGCAAAGCCGTGATCGTACACGTATTCATTGCCAAAGCCCTGCTTGCCAAAGACGCCCATCTGCTCAAAGGACAGCTGCTCGTCGGCGAGCACCAAGGAGCGGAGCACCATGTCGCGATTGGCATCCCAGCGGTCGTGCCCGGTAGTCGCAGTCCCGTACTGGGCCGCGCCCTCGGCCAGCCACATGGGCACCACCGTACCCATCACTGGATAGGAAGCCACCGCGTCTGGGTAGCCGATGCGAATGTCCTTGCGGTTTTTCTCTCGCTGGTAGCCAAAGTACTGCAAGTAGAGGGCGGGGACGCGCTGGACGCCTTTGCGCGCCGCACCGAGCGAAACGATGTGGGCAAATTCGTGGGTTATTACGTTGCGAAGCCAGTCCGAGCTGCCGCGCAAGTCAAAGTCGTGGTCCAGCGACGTGGTCCAAATCTCAATGGTGTCTTGATAGAAAAAAGCCGCGCCATTGGCGTAATCGTCGTGGTCCTTGAGCACAATTCGCACCCGCCCGTCGGGCGCGTACCCATACAGCTTGGTAAGGGGCGCGTACGCGGCTTCGGCAATGCGCGCTGCCCGCGCTGCGGCCCCGGCCAACCCCTCGTGGTAGAACACTCGGAAGTGCTCGGTCTCCACCACTTGCCACGCCAACTCTGGGTGGTTTTGGGCCGAGGACGCGCTCGCCCAGCCGAGCACCAGACACAACGCCAACCCCCTCACTGACTCACCGCCATTTTGACCACGGCCTCTCCGCGCCGCCCATCGTCGCCGTGCGCGATCAACCGGCATAGGTACAGGCCGCTGGCATAGCCTGCCACCGACCACGCAATTTCGCGCTCGCCAGCTTCCAAACCGTCGCTACGGAGCGTACCAACGCGCCGGCCCAGCGCATCAAACACCTCCAATTCAACGCGCCCGGCCGCCCGTAGCTCAAAGCGCAAATGGGCCTCCTCCCCAGGGCCGACTGGATTGGGATAGCAATAGACCCGGGTTAGCAACGCCCCCTCGGACCGTACGACCGGGCGGCCCGCGACCTGCGCGGTCCGCGACCCAGCCGCGTCGGCCCCCGCCTGCGGCCAATGGGCCGGGCCGCCCGCGTACTGGGCCGCCACCCGCTGCAAATCCCACGCATACACGGCTTCGCCATCCAAGGAGGCTAGCGCCAAGCGGCCATCGCCATCTAAGCTCCATATCACGGGCGACGCTGTCGGGGGAGCGGCCATCAGCAAGGGGAAGCCCGGCAAGAGCCGCCCATCGTCCTCTAAGCCGAAAATTCCGCTGTGACCGGCGACGAAGATCTCCTGCTTGCCATCGGCATCCACATCGCCAAGCACCGGCTCAAACCCGAGATCGCCGACCTCGGCAAAGCGCGGCAGGGCAGCGGGAAAGTCGGCTTGGCGCAATCCGTCCGCTCGCAGGGCGTGTATCACGCCGCCGCGCGCCAGCAAAACCACCTCCAACAGGCCATCGCCATCCAAATCGCCCAAGACCGGCGGCGCAACGAGCGAGTCGCCCAACTCGACGACGTGCGAGCCGATCGCGACCTGCCCGCCGGCTGTGGCGGCAACCAGTTCGGCTTGACCATCGCCGTCCAAATCGCCCATCGCTTGGGGCATCCCCGGCGGCCTTCTCTCCTTTAGCTCGCCGCTTACGGCATCTATCGTGTAGGTCTGGTCCGCTCCGGCGAGCAGCAGCGCGGCTTCCTCACCCCCGCTAAAACGCATGTCCAACGGCACCTCGTCTAGCGCGCGCTGCCACCGCGGTTGGTCCGCCCCGGCATCCCACGCGCTAACCTCGGCGTCTCGCCGCAAAAAAATCACGCCATCCCCAGCCGCCAGCAACCGCGCCCCGGGTACTCGCCACGACGCCACCCCACCTCCGGCCGCATAGCCGACGCCCCCCCCGGCCTCAAAGAGCAACTCATCCACTCCGTCGCCGTCCAAATCGGCCGCTTGGAGTCGGCCATCGCCCGGCAAATCTCGCGGCCAGCCCGGACGCACGCGCCCAAAGCGTATGGCGACCTGCATGGTATCGCCGGGCGCGGAAAGCACTTCTATTTCAATGCCGGTAGCCCACTCTCGATTGCTGCGCGAGTCGGGGCGCGTCGCCGGGCCGAACAGGGTTTGTCCGCCGATAAAAAACGGGTCGTCGGCCCCCCCCTCGACTTGCCGCTCCCACGCTCGGCGCGGATTGCCAATGTCGCGGTAGCCGTCGGCCTCTTCCAAGGCAATGCCCGGCCACTGCGGTTGATTGTTCACGGCACTGGGGTCGGCCGCGCGCGCCATCACGCCCTCGTCTAAGTGCCATATCAGCACCCCCGATCCCGGGACGAAGGCGTCGTATTCCTCCATCGCCACCCACACGCCCTCGTCTATGGAGACTTGCTCCGGGTCGATCCACACCTTCCCTTCGTCCTCTGCGCCGCCGCGCTGCCCGCGCTGCTGCCTATTCTCCAGCAAGAAGTATTCGCGGGCGTCAATGGGGATGCGCACGGCCTTGGGGAGGTCGCCGCTACGGTCGGTGGCTAGCAGCGATAGTACCGTGTCGCGCCGCACCACTACAGGCTCGATCCACCCGAGCTGCATCTTGCTCCAAGCCATGGGATGCGGCGGCGCGAAGCCAACCACCCACGCGAGGCTGTCGGTTTGCACGTAGCCCGAAGCGTTGGCCCCCACGTCCATCAGGCTCCAGCCGCCCAAGGCCGGCAGGCCGTCGGCAAAATTGGACAACCCGGGCAACCCCAACTGGTGGCCAAAGAACTTGGCCAGCAAACCATTGAGGCCGGCCCGGCCGTTGAGGCTGGGCGACTCCGGCAAGATCCACGCCTGCGCGATCTCCGCATCGCCCACGGTCAGCGGGCCGCCGTTGAAGCGGGCAAAATCGCTCTCAGACAGAAAGACCGAGCGGATGTCGTTTAGTTCGCCGGTCTCGTAGCCCACTCCGGCGTGGAACACGAGGAAGCTGTTGAACTCGTCCAAGCGCGGGCCATTGGGATCGGCCAGCGCAGCACCCAGGGCGTCGCGCAACAACTCGATCCACTTCGCGCCGATCTCCTCGGTCGTGCGTCCGTTGCCGTAGTGAAGCATGGGTTGGGGAAGCGAGTACGCCTGCTGCATGGCGCGGGGAAATACCTCGGCGGAAATCGCCACCTGACCTTCGGAAACGACCTCGTAGTAGCGGGCCAGCGCGGTCAGATGCCGCTCGAAATAAGCGCGGTCGTGCGGCGGCAGGTCGTAGGGCAGCGCGTACTCCGCGGCCGCTTCCTCGGCCGAGCGCAAGTCAAAGGCCCCGACGCCTGTCGTCGTCAGCTCGTCGGGACTCTCGCGCACAAAATCGACGCGCAAGGCCAAAACGCGCCACTCGTCCTCGGCCGCGGTGGCCGCCGACGACAGCAGGGTGCAGCAGAAGCCCAAGAGGAGAGCTAAATCGACGCGACGCCGCATGGCACTGCAAAAAAACCAGCGTCTGATTGGGGCACCCTCAGAAAACGATGTTCAGGGAAATGGGCGTATTGTCGCCGACCACCGCGCCCTCGCTGCCGATTATGTACGCCACATCAAACTGGAAGCGATTGTACTTTAGCCCAACGCCAAAGGTCCTCGTATTTACCTCGCCGTCGCTATCGTACGAAAGACCGGCGCGCAACGCGATAAACGCCTCGCCTTCGCGGGCGGAAAGCCCGTATTGGTATTCGCCGCCCACGTGCAGGTCGATCTCCTTGAACTCGTTGCTCAAGCCCTCGTCGGCCCACGCCTTGACCAAGTTGCTGGCGAAAGACCCATCGGCAATCAGCGGCTTGTACAGGTCAAAAGAGAGCATCAGATCGTTGTATTGGGTATCCATCACGTCGTAGGCTACCCCGACGACGATGTGCTGAGGCAGCGGATCGGCTTGGTCGGCGTCGATGTAGGCGATCTTGGGGCCTAGGTTGCGCAGGGCCGCGCCAAAGCTGAGGCTGGAGACGGGCTTCCACAAAAACCCCAGATCCGCGGCAAAGCTGTTGCCCACGCCCCGGCCCTGTTCCTTGCCGGCTCCGGCTCCGGCCAAGTTGCTGCGGATGAACTTTAAGCCGATGCCCGCGGCCGTATGGTCGCCGATAGCTGCTCCGTAGGCCGCCGATATAGCCACGTCATAGCTGCGGAAGGTGCCTTGTTGGTTGCCGCGCTCGTCCGTGCGGATTTGCTCGCCTAGGTTGAGCAGCGCGGCGTTGAGGCCGAAGTTCCCCCATCCTTCAACGGGCATGGAATAGGCCAAAAACTCGTAGGACAAGTCGTCGGCCAGCTTGGGCAACCACGCGGTGTGCGAGAGGTGGAGCTTTTTCTTGCTCTGCCCGACGAGCGCGGCTGGGTTGAAGTAGGTGGCCGTGGCGTCATCGGCCACCGCCACGTACGATTCGCCCATGGCAATGGCGCGGGAACCCGGATTGATCAACAAAAGAAGCGGCGCGCTGCGGCTTTCGGGCGTGGCCCAGCCCCCAACGGGCAATGCGGCCGCGCAAAGGCCGGCCAGCAGCAGGGTCGTCAGTTTCCTCATAGCGGAGTCCTCCTCAGCTAAGAATAAAGTATGAAAACGATGCCTCCGAAGTACTAAGGCGATCTCACTGCTGCAAAGGCATTCCTCTCGCGACGCTCACTTGGCAACCTGTAAGACGGCGCGACGCGCGACCGCAACGCCGCTTTCCCGCTCGGCTTCTATCCGGCAAATATACGCGCCATTGGCCAATCCCGCCGGTGGCGTCCAAGGCACCTGGTTGTACCCGGCGCGCGTCGGTCCGTCTAGCTGTTCTATTAGCCTACCAGCCAGCGAAAAGACCTCTATCTGCACGGAGCGCATGTCGTCTGCTAGCTGATAGGTGAAGTAGCCCCTGTCGCGCATGGGATTTGGGTAAAATAGGACGTGGGCAAGGCCCGCGTCTGCTTCGTCGTCCCCGACCGACACCGACACCGTCGCCCGCGACGAGTTGTTGAAGTTGTCCCAGGCCTTCAGGCGGATTTCGTGGGGGCCGGTTTCCAGCTCGGGCAGGGGAAATTCAACCACTCCCTGCCGGTAGTCCCCGCCCTGTACGCTGTACAGATCGGTCAAGGTGAAGAGCTCGTCGTCAACGGCCAACTCGATTTCGTGCCCGGTCTCGCCGGTGATGTTGATGCCGCTGGGATCGGCAATCGAGGCCAACAACACCGTCTGCCGCGGAATGTTGCTGCCTTTGGCCCCCTCAAAGCGCAGGGAAATTTCCGGCCCTTCGACATCCGCTTCCACGCCTGCGGCCGTGCCCGCTAGCACCAATCCTTCGGTCGCGCCGAGGGCCGCCGGGCTGTCATCGCTCCAGACGTAGGCGCTGATGCGGCCGTTCTGCCCTCCGTAGGTAATGTCTTTAGGGACCCGAAACGCGGCCCTAAACCGGCCCTCAGCGACCAAAAAGCGGCCGCGAAAGATGGGAGCCCCGGTCTGCTGGTAGCTAAAACCCTCCAACTCGCTCTCTTCTCGCGAATCAAATGCCTGCAACCACACTTGGCCTTTATAGGTGGTGGCTGGCGCACCAGCCGCGTCGAGAACTTGGCCGGTGACGACCACTTCGCCGAGGGCGCGGAGCGAATCGGGCCGCTCGAGCTGCACCTGAAAGCGCGGCATGGCCAAGCGCGTCGCCGGGTCGCCGAAGAGCGAGTAGCGCTGAATGTTGCGGAATGTTTTGGTGCCGGTGGGGTTGTATATCGGCAGCAGCAATTGCTTGGCCTCGGTGAGGGCCAGCCCAATCGGCACGTGCTTCCGCTCGGTGTGGTATAGCCGCCGATAGAACTCGTTGGCCAACTGGACGTTGGTGTCGTGGTATCCGAGGCGGGTCGCGCAAATCATGCCGATCACGCCCCCGTCTTCCTTCAGCAGGAGTCCCTCCGGCATGGAGATGCGCACGGGATCGTCGAACACCCCAACTTGACTCGCAGCCGTAAAAAACAAGGGCAGGCGGCCGCCGTTGTTGAGCTTGTCCAAATCGCGGGAAAGCAAGAACAGGCTCTCGTGGGCCAAGCGGTCAAAGCTGCCGTGCCCCAAATAGGTCAAAATTAGCGCGCCCTTGTTGAAGAGCCGGATGAACTCGTCGCGCGCTCGCGGCTTTTCTCGCCCCTCTAGAGGGAATTGGGCGGTGTAGAGCTTGGTCAAGTCGAGCACCTCGGGCAGGACGCGCCGGGCCATGTATTCGCTATCGCGGATGAAGAACGACTCGACCCGGTTCGGATGGTCTCGATTGAGCAAATCGTCTGAGACCAGTAGCACTTGGCTCTGCCAAGGCCCCACTTCGGGGGCGCGGTCGTAGGCGATGATTTTGTCGGCCAGCGCGTCGGCTGCGGCCGCGGTCTGCACCGGCAGCCGACCGATGGCTAGGTCGGGGAACAAATCGCCGCCCACCACGCGCGTGTACCACTCGTCGTACGTGCTGTCGCCGTCTTGGTATGCTGGGATCCAATGGCCTTGGCTAATCGACGAATTGTTCTTGTAGTCGTACGAGCCGTCGCCAATCAAGGCCACGAACATGGGCGCGGGGTCCCAGTGCTCGGCCGCATAGGCGAGAAAATTGCGGATCGCCGCCGGGTCCAACAGCCCGCCGGAAAACTCGTCGTAGATGTCTTGGATGTCGATGGCCGCCGTTTGCAGGGGCGGGCCTAAGCGGTCGTCGGCAGCCCGCCACTGCGCCAAGCGCTCGGCCGCAGCGCGAAAATCGCGGTGGTAAATCGCCACCCAATCGGCCCCCCGCGCCCCGGCTGTCAAATTGCCGGGCGAGTCGAGCTCGATCCGCACCGGGCGCTTCCAAGTCGCCGGGCCGCCGACTGCGTACTGGCGCGGCACATCCCCGGGCCGATCCTGAAAAATTACCGCCCCGTCTTGCGCTTCGTACGCGAAGTCCACCACCTCGGCCAACCCCGCCGAGACCTCAAAGATGCGCGGCGGCTCAGCGGCAAAACCAGCGAGGCGAAATTGAGTGACGCCGGTCAGCGGATAGGTGAAGTTCAATTGACCGCGCTCGGCCACAAAGCCGCGGCTGTACTCCACTTCGTACCAGTCGAAGCGGGCCGGACTACCCGAGTGAAAGACCCCCAAGTGGTTCAGCCCCTCCTGCGCTCCTAGCGCGGCCCACAGCGTATCGGAGGCAACATATCTCTCCTCGGTTGTAAAAGCCACCGTGCCGATGGTCTCTTCGTTCCAGCGCACTGAAAATCGCGGCCGCGTCTCGGACCCCCGGATAAAACCCAAGCGCACAGCCACCGGCTCGGGGGCGGCCTGCCGCACCACCACCGGGAAATTGCGCGCATTGCCGCGAAAGTCCTCCCAGTACCAAGTGTAGCCAGACTTGATGCCAGATAGCTGGGTGAGGACGAACTGCTCGGCTTCCTCGTGGATTCGCACCCGATAGCTCGTGGGCTGCTGCGGGTCGGGCGCGGTTAGGGCGCCGCTCCTCTGCTCGGCCCGTCGCCCTTCGACCCCACCGCCAAAACCGAGCCAGTACGCGTTCTCGTGCGTGTAGAGGTTGTGCCGATATTGGAAGGAGCGGCTAGCCGGCGCGTATTCCCAGCGGCTGACCGGCTCGGCCCAAAACAAGACAAAATCGTCCGCGTCCAAGCGGCCATCGCCCCCGTCTTCTACCGCCAAGCCCACTTCCGCCATGGCTTGGGGCGGGGCCACCTCGCTGAGGGACAAGGCTTGGCCGCCTCCGTAGTACAGGCGCAAACTCGCCGGATCGACATCCCCGAGCGACACCCCGGCGGCCTCAAAGTCGGCACCCGATACCCTGTACATGCCCGCTTCCAAGACGAAGACACGCAGCCACGTCCCACCCTGCAACGCGGCCTTGGCCGCCGGCCGCCGCTTGGGTGGCAATCGCCAGTTCCTCGCTTGCTCATGATTGACGAGCACCCCTCGGTAGAATGCTTCGCCCCAAGGGTCGGCAACGCGGGTGCCGCCACTACCGGTCACGTGTAGATCAACGACGATGCGATCGTACAGGGTCCGCGTCCCGTCTGCCTCGATGTGCGGCGCAAACGCCACCGGAACGACCCGTTGACGCCGCACCAAACCGCTCTCGCCGAGAAAGACCGGGCCGGGCGTGGGCGCGTCGTCTAAAGCAGCGCGATCGGTGCGCACCACGTGGGCTTCGACCAGTTCCAAGCGAACCTGTCCATCGCTGGGGACGCCGATCAAGGCACCGCGTCCCCGCTCCAATTCTTGGCCCTCGGGACGCCAAACCAACCGCACGCGCTGGGGCGTCTGCTCGCTTACGCGCAGTTCCGCCGTGGCCGCACTCCCGCAAAAAAGCGCGAGCACCCAAAAACAGCACTTAAATCGCATGAAAATGGTATAGGTGGGATTGGTCATTTGGTCGTGGTGATTAGCACTTTTAAGGTCATTCCAAGCCCCTTTTTTGTCAAGGGCATCTCGCCTTGACTTATCGGCTCAGCGCCGCTATGTTTGATGGTTTCTTAACAGGGAGGCACTCATGGCCAGACAATGCAGCCTGACCAATGTTAAGGGCCTAGTTGGCAACAACGTCAGCCACTCGCAGCGCAAAACCAAGCGCGTCCAACAGCCCAACCTCATCAAAAAGCGCATCTTCATTCCCGAGAAAAACCGCACCGTCACCCTCCGCCTGACCGCCCGCGCCCTGCGTACCTTAAACAAAAAAGGCGCTTATCAGTTCCTGAAAGAAAAAGGGATTGAGGTCTGAGCGGCCCCAACCCTAGCCCTTCGCGCCGATGAACCTAGGCGACGACGCAGCCGACGCCATCCAAGAGCGCGTTCGCCACGCCCTAGCCGAAAACGCGGCCTTGAAAATTTTTGCCGGCCGCACGAAGTCCTTTCTCGGACGCCAGCACGACGGAATTCCCCTCGATCTCTCCGCCCTAACCGGCATCGTCAGCTACGAGCCAGACGAATTGGTCTTAGTCGCCCGCCCGGGCACCAAGCTGAGCGAGATAGAAGCCCTGTGCCGGAGCGAAAACCAGTACTTCGCTTTCGAGCCGCCCGCTTGGGGTGCGGCCGCGACCATCGGCGGCACTGTGGCCTGCAACCTGTCGGGGCCGCGGCGCTTCAAGCTGGGTGCCCTGCGCGATCACTTGCTCGGTGCTGAGTTGATCGACGGCTGCGGCGAGCGAATTCGCACCGGCGGCAAAGTCGTCAAAAACGTCACGGGGTACGACCTGTCCAAAGTGCTGGCCGGCTCCTTCGGAACGCTCGGAGTGCTTACCGAAGTCTGCCTCAAGGTCTGGCCCTGCCCGCAAACCCAAGCAACCCTGTTCATTTACGGGGCAACGCCCGCAGGGGCATTGGAGCGGATTCTCGACTGGGCAGCGCGGCCCTTGCAAATCACGGGCCTAGCGTGCGACGCCGACCGGGTAGCCGCCCGCGTCGAAGGCCCGGCACCAGCGGTGCGGAAGCAGCTAGCCACGCTGCGCGCAGGAGAATCAGCCGAGTCAGAGGTCATAGAAGAAGCCGAATCGCGGGCCTTCTGGCGGCGCTGGCGCGAGCTCGAATGGCTGGTCCCGGCCGCCGGCGAACAACGCTGGCGCTTTTCTGGACCGCCGACCCGGATGGTGCAGCTCATGGAAGCCCTAAAGGCCGAGGGGCTGAGCCGCTGGGGGCTGGACTGGGCCGGCGGCTTGCTGTGGGCGCTGTTGCCGGTAGCCGCCCAAGCCGCGCACTTGCAGCGCACCGCAGCACACCACCAAGCCCTCGGCTGGCGTTTTGCAGCCGACGAACACAACGACGACGCCTTTACCCCGCTCAGCCCCGGCGCGGCGCGCATGAACCAGATGCTCAAGCGCGCCCTCGACCCCCAAGGCATTTTCAACCGCGGCAAAATGTACGCCTAGTATATCTCGCCTGGGCGATAGTCCGGCGGTGGCGTTTTCCGGTCGCTGAGCCACAGCGCTCGCCCAACCCGCGCTTGGACGTATTGATAGTCATAGCTCGCATCGGGAGCGGCGATGTTGCCTTGGGACGGATATTGGGCAATCGCCTCCTCAATGAGGTCCACGCCCAGCCCGGGTGCATCCGGGACCGCAATATGGCTATCTACGACTTGGGGTTGGCCGCTCATTACCTCGTAGCGCTGCGGCACATCGTCGGCCAAGTGCTCCAAGATCAAAAAGTTGGGCAACGTGGCCATTAGGTGGACCGCGGCCATTTCGGCCACCGGCCCCAACGAGCCGTCGTGCGGCGCGACCGTGCAGTAGTGCGCCTCGGCCATAGCGGCGATCTTCTTCATCTGCCACAAGCCCCCAGCGCGGCCCGTATCCGGCTGGACCACATCGATAATTTCGCGCTCAATCAATTCCTTTACGCCCCAAATCGTGGCGTGGCGCTCGCCCGCGGCCATGGGAATTTCTACTGCATCGGCCACTCGGGCGAGGGCGTCGATGTTTTCAGGGGCTACTGGGTCTTCGTAAAACAGCAGGTCGTAGTCTTCGAGCGCGTGGCCCAAGGCAATAGCGTCGCGCGTCGTCAGCCAAGGCGGCCCGTGGACATCGACCATGAGATCGACCTCGTCGCCGACCTCCTTGCGGATGGCCGCGACCGTTTCGACGCAATTTTTGATTCCCCCAGTCTTTATCGCCGTATAGCCTTGATCGACCAAGGCGCGCGCCCGCTCTTTTTCGTGTGCGTGGGCATAGACCCGCACCCGGTCGCGCATCTTGCCGCCCAATAGGTTCCACACCGGCTGCCCCAGGGCCTTGCCCTTGAGGTCCCACAGGGCCATCTCAATGCCCGTCATGGCACCCGAGCCGACAATGCCGGTCATGCCGTGGCCCATCATCGCCACCTGCATCTTACCCCACAGCCGCTCGATGTGGAAGGGGTCCTCACCGATCATCAAAGGCGTCAGGTCGTGGATGGCCGTTTCGACCACGCGCGGCCAGCCCGACGCCTCGCCCACGCCGTAGAGGCCGGCGTCGGTCTCGACCTTGACGAAAAGCCAGTTGCGCGCCGACCAACCGCTCGCCTGCGGGGGCGCACACTGCATCAAATAGGTTTTGATCTGGGTAATTTTCATAGCGGTCTCCCCGTGTTGTGATGGAGCGACAAGTATAAGCCAGCGCACAAAATCAATCCATTGCCGACGCCCCGAGCGCAAATTGACAGGCATATTTTCAATCGTTAGCTTCTAAATTTTCTATTTAGCGATTCAATGCCCACAGATGCCTTTCTCATGGATCCCTGCATAGGTCTGATCGATCAAGAATTGGCTCGGTTTGAAAAGCGGCTCAACGCCGCGCTCAACGCCGATGTCGAGTTGGTCCACGTCATTGCCCGCTACATGGCGACGCTCAAGGGCAAGCGCCTCCGGCCCGCCCTTACCTTGCTCGTGGCGAAAGCGTCCGGCGACTGGAACGAACAGCTAATCGATTCGGCCGTGGCGGTCGAGATGATTCACGCGGCCACGATGGCCCACGACGACGTAGTGGATTCAGCGACCGTGCGCCGAGGGCGAGAGACGGTCAACCAGCGCTGGAACGGGCAGACCGCCGTTCTCATGGGCGATTTTCTCCTCGCCCGCGCCCTGCGCCTGCTGATTGAGGTCGGCAATTTGCAGGTCCTGAGCGTCGTCGCACACGCCACCGAGCGGCTGAGCATGGGCGAAATTTTTGAAATCCAAATCGGCACTCAGTGCGATACGCGCCAAGCGTCGTACTTTGCCATGGTCAGCGACAAGACGGCTTCCCTGATCTCGGCCGCAACCCGGATTGGCGCGATCCTCGCCGGCGCGTCGGACGAGGTAGTGCAATCCATGGGGTGCTACGGAGAATCGCTCGGTCGCGCCTTCCAAGTCGCCGACGACATTCTCGACCTCACCAGCGATCAGGCCACCATGGGCAAGCCCGTCGGGCACGACCTGCGCGAAGGCAAAATCACCTTGCCATTGATACGCGCCTTACAGCAAGCTCCCGCAGAAGCGCGGGCCGAGATGGAGACCCTTTTGGCCGGGCCGGACAAGGACGAAGCCGAATGGAAGCAGATCGTGGCCTTTGTCGAGCAGTACCAAGGGGTCGCCGCGGCCACCGAGATCGCGCACGAATACGCCACCCACGCGCAGCAATGTTTAGAGGTCCTAGCCCCTTCCCCGGCTCGCGCCGCACTAGAACGCGCCGTGCAGCTCGTCGTCGAACGCAGCAATTGACGCGACCAGTCCATGCTCAAGCGCAGTCTGCTGGCCGTAGGCGGGTTGGCCGCGGTCCTGTACTTTCTGCCGGCCCCCCAGCCCGCCGCGCCGGTGAGCGCAGACCGCCTCTTGTTAGGAACCCTCGTCACGGTCAAACTCTACGGAGACGAAGCAGTGGTTCGCCCGCACTTAGCGGCGGCGTACGCAGAGATCGCCCGCGTCGATTCGGCGATGAGCCACTACCGCGAGGGCGGCGCATTGCGGCGACTCGAACAGCAGGCGCGGCTCGCTCCAACGCGCGGCTCGGCCGGGCTGATTGCGGTCTTGGCGCGCAGCCAGCATTTCGCCGCGTTGACCGATGGTGCCTTTGACTGCACGATGGGAGCATTGACCAGTCTGTGGAATTTTCCCGCTGCGGTCGCACCGCCTACCCCGGAGCAGATTGATTCGGCACGGGCACGGGTGGGCTACGAAGCGTTGGAGGTTGCCGCCCAACCCCAGACGTTTCGGATCAACCGGGCTGGGGTGCGGTTGGATTTGGGGGCCGCGGCCAAAGGCTACGCGGTTGACCAAGCGGTCGCGGCCATGCGGGAATTGGCCGTGGAGGCCGGAGTAATCGAGGCCGGGGGCGACATTCGCTATTGGGGCGCAAAGCCGGACGGGCGGCCTTGGCTTTTTGGGGTCCAGCACCCGCGCTCCCCAGCGCAATACATCGCAGTAGAGGACCTCGGGCTCGCGGCGATTGCGACCTCGGGCGACTACGAGCAATACTTTGATTGGGAAGGCACGCGCTATCACCACTTGCTCGACCCCAAGACCGGCTATCCAGCGCGGGCGAGCATAAGTGCCACCGTGTGGGCCGCGACTGCTCTCGACGCCGACATCTTGGCGACCGCGGTCTTCGTCCTAGGGCCGGACCAAGGGCTCGCCCTCGTCGAGGGCCTAGCGGACGTCGAGGGCTTCGTTTTCTTTGAGCGAGACGGGCAGCTCATGCACCGGGCCTCAAGCGGGATGAAGGGCCGCTTTCGCTTTTGCAATAGCAGCAAACTTTCGCCGGGCTGCGCCCGGCAATAGCGGAGTAAAGACAACTCTTATGAAACGCAACCGGAAATTCGTGCTGATCCTAGCACTGATCGCGGCCGCAGTGTACTACCTCCTGCCAAGCGTGGAATTTTACAGCATGACGCACGACGAGCGAGAAGCCATGGGGCTGAAGTCCCCCGACCAGCTCGTCGATTTAAAAAAGCACTCGCTCAACTTGGGGCTAGACTTGCAGGGCGGCATCCACCTCGTCCTAGAGGTCAAGACCGAGGGGTTAGAGCAGCAGGACGCCCAAGACGCGGTCGCCCAAGCACAGGAAGTCATCCGCAACCGCATCGATCAGTTCGGGGTGGCCGAGCCGACGATCCAGCGCCAAGGCGACAATCGCATCATCATCGAGTTGCCCGGCGTCCAAGACGTGCAGCGCGCCAAGGATCTAGTCGGCCAGACCGCGCTTCTCGAATTCCAGCTCCTCGAACCTTCTGAGGACCGCGCTCGCCTAATCCAGCGCCTCGACCAAGCGCTAGCCCCGCCAGAAGAGGGCGAAGCGGAAGAGGAAGAGGAAGAAGATCTCCTCCTTTCCTCCACGCGAGAAACCGCGCCCCTCTCCGCCCTGCTCAGTCCCGCCGGCGAAGACCTCACGGTTTCGGGCCGCGACTTGCTGCGCGTCAAGAACTTGCTCAACACCCCAGAGGCCCAAAAGCTCATCCCCGCCGACGTGGAATTTCTCTTTTCTAGCAAGCCCGCCGGCACCGAGGGCAATCCGTTCTACTTCCTCTACTTGGTGCGCGAGAAGCCGGAGATGACCGGGCACATGATTCAGGACGCCTTTGTCTCCATCGGCCAAGTCGTCGAGTACATGGGCCAGCCCATCGTCAACTTCTCGACCACCGACGAGGGGGTGCGGCTCTTCAGCCGCATCACGGGTTCACACGTCGGCGAGCGCATGGCCATCGTCCTCGACGAATCAGTGTACTCGGCCCCGGTCATCCAGAGCAAAATCAGCGAGGGGCGCGGTATCATCACCGGCAGCGGGACCCAAGAAGAGGCCAAAGACCTCGCCATCGTGCTGCGGGCCGGTGCGCTACCGGCCGAGGTGGAGATCATCGAGGACCGCACAGTAGGCCCCTCGCTGGGGCGCGACTCAATTGAGCAAGGCAAGACCGCGGCGATCTACAGCATGGTGCTTATCGCGATCTTCATGGTCCTTTACTATCGAGCAGCCGGGCTGATCGCCAACTCCGCCCTCCTGCTCAACATGCTCTTCATCATGGCGGTGCTAGCCGGTTTTCACGCCACCTTGACCTTGCCCGGCATCGCCGGCATCATCCTGACCATCGGCATGGCCGTCGATGCCAACGTGCTGATCTTCGAGCGCATCCGCGAAGAACTGCGCTCGGGCAAGACCATTCGCGCGGCCATCGATTCCGGCTATGGTCACGCGCTCTCGGCCATCATCGACGCCAATGTGACCACGTTCCTAGTTGGAGTCGTGCTCTATCAGTTCGGCACCGGGCCGATTCGCGGCTTTGCCTTGACCTTGTGCATCGGCATCATCTCCAGCCTCTTTACGGCCTTCTTTGTAACCCGCACCATTTTCGACTTGATCACCCGAAAGTCGCAACGATCCACCTTGAGCATCGGGCCGGTCGCGCTCTTCGCCAACCTAAACATCCGCTTCCTCTCCCTCCGCAACCTAGGGTTTGGGGCCTCGGCGGCCGTGCTACTGCTCGGCGGCGTCTCCATTTTGGGCATTCATGGCATCCGGCAGGGCATTGACTTTGCCGGCGGCACCTTGCTGGAGTTGCACTTCGACCCAGCCGTACAAGTCGAGGATATACGCAGCCAGCTTGGCCGCGTTCCCGTGGGCGATGCCGAGATCGATCTGAGCAAGAGCGAGATCAAGCAGTTCGGCTCGGAAAATGACATCCTCATCCGCGTCAGCGAAAGCGGGGCTGGCACCGAGGTGGCCGACGGCATTATGGAGGTTCTCAAGTCTGGGTTTGCCTCCAGTATCGCGGAGACGGAGTGGATTCGCCGCCAAGAAAAGGTCGGGCCTAAAATCGGCAGCGAACTGAGCAGCGCGGCCGTGCGGGCGATGTTGGTGGCCCTAGGGCTGATTCTGATCTACATGGCTTTGCGCTTCCACCGCTTCCTCTACGGGATCGCCGCGGTCGTCGCGCTTTTTCACGACGTGCTCATCACCCTCGGGTTGCTCTCGTTCTTCAACATTGAGATTACCCTCGCGGTGGTCGCCGCCCTGCTAGCCATTGTCGGCTACTCGCTCAACGATACGATTGTGGTCTTCGACCGCATCCGCGAGAATTTGCACACCGTCCGCCGACAGGGCTTTGAGGGCACGGTCAACCAGAGCATCAACGAGTGCTTGAGCCGCACGCTAATCACCTCGGCGACGACCCTACTGGCGGTGCTGGTGCTCATGATCTTTGGCGGCGAGGTCAACCGCGACTTTACTATCACTTTGCTGATCGGCGTCGTGGTCGGCACCTATTCGTCTGTATTCGTCGCCAGCCCGGTGCTTTACCTAGGCCAACAGCGGGCCGCGGCCAAAGGGACCCAGTAAAGCCAGCTAGGCGGGGCGAGGCCGCCTCTCGCCATGAAAACAATAGTCGTAGCTGCCTTTGTCCTGCTCCTGACTTATTACGGGCCGCTGCAAGATCGCTCCAGCCCCTTTGACGCCGCGTGGATGCTCGGCGCTCTGGCCCTCTTGGCCGCGGCGGGCGGCCAACTAGCGCAGGCGATTCGCCTGCCGGCCCTCGTGGGGTGGGTCGGAGCGGGGATGTTGCTGGGCAGCGGCGGCTTGCAACTGGTCGATCTAGGCGCGTTTTCTCTCCACCAAATGCTCTTTCTCACGGCCGGCCTCGGGGTCGGGTTCCAAGTGGGGCTCCACGTGATATGGCCAGCGCATGTTTGGCGCATGCTTGGATTGGCCGCGGCGGCGACCGCGCTGATCTTCGCGGCCGTAACGGCGATTACCGCATTGCTCGGGTTGCCTTGGGAGCAAGCCGTACTCCTCGGCGCATTAGCCAGCTTGTGGGGGGCCTTCACCGGCGTCCCGGAAGTTGGGCGGCGCACCGCGCTGCTGCTGGCCGTGCTGGGGACGGGCTGCGCCCTCGGGGCGTTGAGTGGAGCACTGGTCTTGCTAAAAATCGGGACCGCTGGCTGGGTCGGGCGCGTCGGCCTGTCGCTGGTGGCCGGCGCCGGACTGGGGCTGGGGTTGCGCCTCTTGGGTCGGTTCGCTGTCCCGAGCGCGACCGTCGTCTCCGGCCTAGTGGGGGCTTTTTTCTTGGCGGCGCTCGGGCTGGATGTCCTCGGGCTGATGGCTCTGCCCTGCGGGCTGGTGGCGGGACTCGTGCAGGACGAGCAGCAAAGCCGCCGCGTGCGGCTCCTGCTGCACCGGGGTGCGCCGGTCGCCTTTATGCTCTTTTTCGCGCTGGTGGGAACCTCGCTGGAGCTCGGCGCGCTGTGGCCTCCCGTGGCCGGGCTGTACGAAGCGGCACTCGTGCTGGTGACCGTGCCCCTAATTCTGCGGGGACTGGCCTCTATGGCGTACTACCCGTTGCCCGGCCCCCACCCCCATCCGGGCTTTGGCTGGCGGCTTCTGCCGCGCGGCGCGTTGCTATTTGAGTTGTTCTACGGCCCGCACGGACTGGCCCCTTACGTAGGGGCCGAAGGGCTGGTGGCGCAGGTCGTGCTCTTGGACATCCTCTTTTCGACCCTGCTTTTCTCCTCCTTGGCAGCGCTCGTAGATGCGAGCCTTTTGGCGGCAGCAAAGGCCCGGCCCGCAAAAGACGGGGCGGCGGCTTAGGTGCGCTGCTGGTTTGTGCCCAACTGGGCTGATTTGTATCTTTGATAGTCTAACATTTTGCATGGATCACATTCGCAAAAACTGGGAATTGCTGTGCGCCCGCATCGAGCGAGCGGCCGGGCGCAGCGGGCGCGTAGCGAGCGCGATTGAAGTAGTCGCCGTCAGCAAAACGCGCAACGCACGCGAAATCGAGGCGGCTTACGCCTGCGGCTTGCGCCTCGTGGGCGAAAACCGCATCCAAGAAGCAGCGGCCAAGCGGCCGCAGGTCGCCGCGCCCCTTGCTTGGCACTTCGTCGGCCACTTGCAGACGAATAAAGCCGGGCCGGCTGTCGAGCTGTTCGACCTCGTCCACTCGGTCGATTCCGCACGGCTCGCGAGGGCACTCAGCCGCCGGGCCGCGCCCACCGGCCGCCCCATCGAGGTGCTCTTGCAGGTCAACACGGCTGGCAGCCAGCATCAAGCCGGAGTGACGCCCGACCAACTCGTCGATCTAGTCGCAGCCCTCGCGCCGCTGCCGCACTTGCGGATTCGCGGCCTGATGACCATTGCCGCCCACAGCGAAAACGAAGCCGCCGTGCGGGGCTGCTTTCGGGCCTTGCGCGAGCTCGGCGAAAAAATCGCCCAGTGCAAATTTGCGGGGGTGTCCGTGGACTACCTGTCTATGGGCATGAGCGGCGACTTTGAACTCGCCATCGCCGAAGGGGCCAATCTGTTGCGCCTCGGCACGGCGATCTTCGGCCCGCGGCCGACCTGATTTACAGGAGACAATCGTGTTCGATTACGGCGGTTTTTTTATTGATGTCAAGGGCCTCATCATCAACCTCATCGAGATCTATAGCTGGGTGGTCATCATCCGGGTCCTGATCTCGTGGTTCAACCCCAACCCCCACAACCCGCTCATCCAATTCCTGCGCGGCGTCACCGACCCAGCCCTCGACGCAGTGCGCTCCTTCTTGCCGCGGTTTTTTTGGTCAACCGGAATAGACTTTACGCCGATAGTCCTGTTTTTTCTGCTCAAGCTAGCCGTCATCTTTCTCCATCGCATCTTTCCCGCAGCAGGATGAGCATGGCTCCCTCAACCCCTTTTGCCCCGGTCCCGTCCCCAGTCGATTTTCCCGCTCAGGAACGCGGCATCCTCCAGTTCTGGCGCGATGGCAACCTATACCGCAAATCCGTCGATGCCCGGCCCGTCGAGCGGCCCTTTCGGTTCTACGACGGGCCGCCCTTTGCCACCGGCTTGCCCCACTACGGGCATCTGCTGGCGTCTATCACCAAGGATGTGGTGCCCCGCTACTGGACGATGCGCGGGTATCGAGTGGAGCGCCGCTGGGGCTGGGACTGCCACGGCCTGCCGGTCGAAAACGAAGCCGAGCAGCAGCTCGGGCTCGGGTCGCGGCGCGACATTCTCGAATACGGCGTGTCCCCGTTCAACGAGGCTTGCCGCGACTTGGTGCTGCGCTACACGGCCGAATGGCAGCAGCTAATCGAGCGGCTGGGGCGCTGGGTTGATTGGGACAACCAGTACCGGACGATGGACCCGGATTTCATGGAGTCCGTGTGGTGGGTGTTCAAGGCGCTGTGGGACAAGGGGCTCATCTATGAGGGCTACAAGTCTCTCGCCTACTGTCCCCGCTGCGCGACCCCGCTGTCGAACTTCGAGGTCAATCAGGGCTACCAAGACACGCAGGACCCATCGGTCACAGTGCGATTCCGCGTCGCCGGCGAGCCGCGCTTATCCCTGCTCGCTTGGACGACGACCCCGTGGACCTTGCCCGCCAACATGGGCTTAGCCATCGGCCGCGACATCAACTACGTGCGCGTCACCACCGGCGATGGGGAGCAGCTAATTCTCGCCGCTTCCCTCGTCGAAAGCCGCTTCCGCCAGCGCGACCGCGAAATCGCCCAAATAACGCCGATCGCGGTCGAAGACCTCGTCGGGCTGCGCTACGAGCCTCTATTCGACTACTTCGCCGGTCAGGCCGAGGAGGGTGCTTTCCGCGTCGTGCCGGCCGACTTCGTCTCCACCGACGACGGCACCGGCATCGTCCACATTGCCCCGGGGTTTGGCGAGGACGATTACCAACTCGGGCTGGCCGAGGGCTTGCCCGTAGTATGCCCCATCGACGCCGACTGCTGCTTCACCCACGAGCTCCCGGATTTTGCCGGCACTTTCGTCAAGGACACCGATACGCCCATCATCCGCCGATTGCGCGCCTCGGGCCAGTTGTTCTCCGAAGGCTCCATCGAGCACTCGTACCCGTTCTGCTGGCGCTGCGACTCGCCCCTCATCTACCGCACGATCGCCACTTGGTTCGTAAAAATCGAAGGAGCGGTGAAGGAGAAGATGCTCGCGGCCAATCAGCAGATTTGGTGGATTCCCGAGCACATCCGCGAGGGCCGCTTTGGCAAGGGCATTGAGTCGGCCCCGGACTGGGCCATCAGCCGCAACCGCTACTGGGGAACGCCGCTGCCGATTTGGCGCAACGAGGAGACGGGCGAAGCCGTGTGCATCGGCAGCCGCCGAGAATTGTGCGAGCGCACCGGCCGCGAGGTCGATGACCTGCACAAGCACTTCATCGACGACCTCGAGATTCCAGCGCCGTCGGGCAACGGCTCGCTGCGGCGCGTCCCCGAAGTCCTCGACTGCTGGTTCGAGTCCGGGTCCATGCCGTACGCCCAGAGCCACTACCCCTTTGGCCGCCGCGAGGACTTTGCCGCCTCTTTCCCGGCCGACTTCATCTCCGAAAACCTCGATCAGACACGCGGGTGGTTCTACACCCTGACGATCCTCGCCGCGGCCCTGTTCGACAAGCCAGCTTTCCACAACTGCATCGTCGGCGGCATGTTGCTAGCGGCCGACGGACGCAAGCTGAGCAAGCGCTTGAAGAACTATCCCGATCCGGCTGATATGCTCAATACTTACGGCGCCGACGCCTTGCGCCTCTATCTGCTCAACTCGCCGGCCATGAAGGCCGAGGAGATGCGTTTTACCGAAGAGGGCATCAAGCAGAGCCTGCGCGATGTCATCATCCCCTTGTGGAATGCCTATAGCTTCTTTGTCACCTACGCGGCCATTGACGGTTGGACGCCAGACGAGCACCGCCCCCAGACGCTCGACCACCACCTCGACCGCTGGATCCTCTCGGAGTTGCAGACCCTGCTCCGCGACCTCAACGCCGAAATGGCCGCGTACCGGCTCTATCGCACGGTGCCGGCCATGGTGGCCTTTACCGAGAAGCTGACCAACTGGTACATCCGCCGCAGCCGCCGTCGCTTCTGGAAGTCCGAGGACGACCAAGACAAGGCAGCCGCGTACGACACCCTCTATCGAGTGCTGGCGACCTTCATCAAGGCCCTCGCGCCGGTTTTGCCCTTTATCACCGAGGTTATCTACCAAAACTTGGTGCGCCGCGTCCATGCCCAAGCCCCCGAAAGCGTCCATCTGTGCGACATGCCGCAGGCCGACGAGCGCTTGCGCGACGCGGCCTTAGAGCAGCAAATGGGGCTGGCGACAAAAGCCGTGGTCTTGGGCCGCTCGCTGCGCAGCAAGCACGCGCTCAAGGTGCGCCAGCCGCTGCGGCACCTGTGGCTCCTGCCCCCCAACGGGCACAGCCACCACGGGCTGGAGCGGATGACCGATCTGCTCGCCGACGAGCTCAACGTCAAAAAGGTGGTGTTGGTGGAGGACGCGACCGAGTTCAGCGAGGTCTCCTACCGGCCCGACTTCCGCGCCTTAGGACCGCGCTTCGGCAAGCAAATGCCCGCGGTCGTCGCCCGCATCCAAGCCCTAACGGCCGAGGAGGTCCGCCTCCTAGAGGGCGGGGGTCAGCTCTCTGTGGCCGGCGGCGCGATCGGGCTAGCCGACATCGTGGTGCAGCGCCGGGAGAAAGAGGGCGTGGTGGTGGCCCTCGACAACAACCTCGGGGTGGGGCTGGACATCCAGCTCGACGACGAGTTGATCGCCGAGTGTACGGCGCGCGAATTTGTCAACCGCGTGCAATCCATGCGCAAAGACGCTGGCCTAGCAGTGGCCGACCGCATCCACGTCTGGGTGCGAGGCGCGGCCGCTTTGGAGAAAGCGGTGCAGCAGCACCGTCCGTACATCGCCGCCGAAACCCTAGCATTGGCTCTCCACCCGGGGGCATTGCCCCCAGAGCCGCTCGTGCAGCAGGAGTGGCAGGTCAACGGGCACGACGGCACGATTGCCATTGCTAGAGCCTAAGCACAAACGGACGACGCGAAGAGAGGAAAAAAATGGACGACAAGCCTAAACAAATGGACCAAGAACACCTCGATTTTTTTAAGAAGTTATTACTCAAAAAAATAGCCCAGACCTCAGACGACGTCGAAGCCATTGAAAACACGGCGCGCAACGAGGCCCGGGAAATGGCCTCCGAAGACCGCTCTACCTACTCACTACACATGGCCGATCACGGGACCGATGCCATGGAGCGCGAAAAATCCCTGCTCCTCGCCCAGCGCGGTGGCGATTACATCGACTACTTAAACGAGGCCCTGCAACGCATTGAGGACGGCACCTTTGGCATCTGCCGCACCTGCAAAAGGCCCATCGGCCGCGGCCGCCTAGAGGCCGTGCCCACCGCCACCCAGTGCATTAGCTGCAAGTCCAAGCGCGAGGAGGCGTCGGACTTAGAGTGACGTTTCTGTGGATCATACCGCTGGCCGTGGCCATCGATCAAGCCAGCAAACTCATCGTCCGCGGCTCCATGACCCTATACCAGTCCGAGCCGGTGCTGGGCGACTTTTTCCGCCTGACCTACATCCACAACCCCGGCGCGGCCTTCGGGCTGAACATGGGCAGCCCGCTGTTGCACACCGCCTTCTCGATCTTTGCCCTCGGCATCCTCGTTTACCTCTACCGCTCGCTCGCCGCGCACGAGCGGCTCTTGCGCCTAGCCCTCTGCCTAGTGCTAGGCGGGGCCGTGGGCAACATCATCGACCGCCTGTACTTGGGGGAAGTGGTGGATTTTTTCGATTTCGGCCTCGGGGATTTGCGCTGGCCGATCTTCAACTTTGCCGATTCCTTCGTCACCGTTGGCGTCTTGCTCTTGGCCTTGGGGTACTCGCGCCGCGAAAAGACCCCGGCCGCCCCTGCTGAGGAAGCCGCCCCCAGCTAACGCCATGCACCTCGCCGTTGCCGCTGTTGCGCCCGAGCGGCTCGATCTCTTTCTGCGCCGCCGCTATCTCCAGCTTTCTCGCAGCCGCATCCAAACGCTGATTAAATCCGGGGCGATTCGCGTCAATGGCGCGCCGACGCGCCCGGCGTACTTGGTCCAGCCTGGGGACGAGATCGCCGTCGAGCTGCCTGCGCCCGAGCCGCTCGCCGCGCAGCCCGAGCCGCTGCCCCTGTCCATCGCGTACGAAGACGACGACCTGCTGGTCGTGAACAAGGCGGCCGGCATGACCGTGCATCCGGCCCCGGGCGCGGCCGAGGGCACCCTCGTCAACGCGCTGTTGCACCACTGCCGCAACCTCTCGGGCATCAACGGCGTCCGCCGGCCGGGGATCGTCCACCGGCTCGACAAGGAGACCAGCGGCTTGCTGCTAGTCGCCAAGCGCGACGACGCCCATCGGCGGCTCGCTCACAGCCTGCAAGCGCGGCAGATTGAGCGCTGTTATCTCGCTCTCGTTTGGGGGGGGATGCGGGAGGCTGAGGTCCGGGTCGAGGCCTCGATTGGTCGCCACCCTAAGAACCGCAAAAAAATGGCTGTGGTCGCCGGCGGTCGAGCCGCCGCCACGAACTTCAAGGTCGCCGAGCGTTTCCCTTTTACCAACCTAGTCGAATGCCGCCTAGAGACCGGACGGACGCACCAAATCCGTGTGCATCTGGCCCATATCGGCCACCCGGTTTTCGGCGATCCCGTGTATGGAGGCCGCGATCGGGCGCGGGGCATTCGCCCGGAATACCAGCGTCAAGCCAAGTGGATGCTGACCCAGATCAAACGCCAAGCCCTGCATGCCTACGCGCTGCGCTTTGCCCATCCGACGACCGGGGAAGCCATGGCGTTTACGGCCGAGCCGCCGGAGGACATGCGGGCGGTGTTGGCTGCGGCGCGGGTCCGCTCCCAACCCTAGCCCTAAACTACCAGCCGCCGAGACCCGGCGAACTCGCATCTAAAGTGCTCCTGTTTTTAGGAGCCTTTCAGGTGGGACGTGTTTATCAAAGGATGGAGATCGAGCATTAACACACGCTCGGCCATTTCGCTGCTTGAAATGGTCTGATGCTTTTCGTGAAACGCCATCAGGCTAGGGAGACGCATCTCCTCTGGTATTAAGGAGTCCGGCCATATAGAGGCGAGCCAAAATTCGATTAGACGTAGTCGAGGCTCCTCGTTCTTCTCCGCTATATGGGCTATTGCTATACGACGTTTTTGCGATTCTGCAAACGCATTTTGCGGACTAAAAAAGTCGTGGTAATGGTACAGGTGATAGCTCTGCGCTTTGGATGCAAAACGCATCTTATATCCATTCCGCATGAGGCGATAGGCCAAATCCCATCCTTCAGAGTGGGGTAGCTCTTCGTCAAACCCACCGACTTCCTCAAGAGCAACACGCGGCACCGAAGCATTGTGTGGATAAAATCCGCTCCAACCTATCGGCGAATCAGGCACTTTGTCAAAGAGTACTTGTACTTGGTCCTGCATTAATTTTAACTCCGGGAAGGGATACCCACCTTCTCGAGCCAATGGAGCGATCGTATCGAAATCGGACTGTATCATAGCCTCGGTCACCCGAAACTCGTCTGGGTACGTCCGCATAATATGAGCAACCGAGGCCGGAGTGTCCTCCCCCGGAAGGCCGCCACGCGGGTCTTGGACGTACTCCAAGCAGGGCAAGCAGTACTGGAACCCGCTCGTTACGCCGTTGTAGCATTGGAATAGTTGCCAATGTTGAGCTAACCAATCAGGCCCCGGTAGCGCGTCTCCATCTAAAAAAGCGACTACATCTCCTCGTGCTTCCGCTATACCGATGTTCCGCGCTCGACAGCGTCCTACATTGGCATTCAAGGGAATGATTTTTATGGGAATTTGCTCGTATTCACGTAGAAAATCGTCCGTTCCGTCCGTGCTGCCATCATCAACTACTATAACCTCAAACTGGCCTTCGGAGAATGTCTGAACAGCCAAGCCACTTAAAACAAGCTGCAATCGATCTCGCTGATTGTGTGCGGCGATGACGACAGAAATATCCATTGAACTAGCTACCTTATATACATTCAAAGACCAAGCGGCACTCCTCCCTCAGAGCGTCCGGTCGGTGCATACGAGGCAAGCCGTTATCTGTCTCTTCATACACAATAACTTGTGGCACTTCCTTGGCAGCAGAGTTTGAGCATACGACATGGAAGCAGTCCAAATGGCCAAAGAAAAAGTCAAAATACGGCTCGCTATTCTCCAAGACCTTTTGCCGCAACGTCTCACTTTGCATATTAGCCTCCGTTAGAGCTGGAGTGCCGATACTGATACCGTGAAACTCCACGGGGATCCATCTCAGATCCGAGACAAAAATCTCAGCCCACGTGTGTCCGAACACCACTTCGTTATAGGTCCGGTTTTCGTACATCCTCGGACCCAGCGGGTTGACTGCTATGGCTCCAGTTTGTTCGCGAGCAGGTATTTTTAACAGGCGACAAAGGGCAATAAAAGTACGCGCCAATGTAATACAATGTCCGCCGTCATCTGTCAGTGCTTTTAGGGTGCTACACTGATAGCATTGACAACTATCTTTGGTCTTCTTGAAATGCTTGTTTTTGGTCAAGTAGTAGTATATCGAACGAGCTTTTTCTAGGTCGCTCGACGCTTCGTCCATGCCCACATCCTCCCAACAACGGCGGACGAGCGGATGTTCGGCCAAGGATTCATCAACGGTAGTATAGTGCTCGAACGCTTCGGGCGTGAGCACTTCTGTTGCTCGTGTAGTACCCATACTTCTCGCATAAACAGTTAGTTCGCACACGTAAGAAAACGTATATGCCTCACCCGAGCTAAAATCACAAACCACAGGATAGCCGTAGAAAAAACCCGCATGTGGCAAAAAGTGGTTCTGAATTTCCGCTGGCTGGCAAGACAGTAGCTTTATATCCTTCTGAAAATCAGTGGTTATGGGGTAAGGCAGAAATATCCGCGTATTGTGCGTTGTATTCTCGGCGGCAGACAAGGTGAAGGTATAGGTCAGGCGCAAGCACTGGTGGTCCATCGCCGGCTGAAGTGCGCCATTTTTTTTGTTAATGAAGAACGAACGCATCTCCTCACGCGCCTCGTAATCACACGCAAAAAAGCGAGCGTCGTTGTCGTAGAGCCAGTTCCACGAATCGCAGCGATCGTACCAGATGTCGTCCTGTTCTACTTCATGCGGCATCTGGCGCATTCGCCCGTTCTCGAGCATCGCTTCAACTTGCTCGTCGCGGAGCCGTGTGCTCAACGACAACTGCCGGGCAAAGTCGCGTTGGCTCATCTGGTAATGCGGGTCGAGCCGGCCTTCTTTAGCACGGCTCATCCAGTACCTATCGACTACATCCGCAACGCGGTTCGCGTCCTGCCATTCCGATATATCGACGGCAAAAGCACGGCATCGTCTAGCGAGTACCGCATAGTGATTTAACAGTCCCTCTACACTTTGGATGAGAGAAGTTGATCGAATGAAGTCTCGGTAGCTTAGTTTGATCCCTAATCCCAAGGCTTGCAGACGGTCGATGAAATACTCTTGCGTACCATTCGTGGGAAGTCCAATGACTGGTATGCCCTTGAACAGAGCTTGGTAGAAGAAACCGTGATCGCCTCCCCCGGCAAAGACGGCCGCGTGGGAGGCGGCCTGCGGCAAAAAACTCGGATCGACGATCTCGCCGTGCTCTATTGGGTCTATACGCACTCCAACAGGTGGAACCACCCACTGCTGAATCCCTTTCATTCCCAGCTTTTGCACGGCCTCTTGAATGGAGGGCCAATCGGCTCCCAACGTTCTGAGATCCCAATACACCCCCTCCCGCTTCACATCGCCTTGCTTCTCCACATCAAGCCCCTCAAGCAGCGGCCCGATGAAAAAGTAGTTAGCCGGCGTCTCCGGTCTCAGTGGATGAACCGTTGGAATATCGCAGAGCAGATACAGTTCCCTAGAGACCGTCCCATAATTCCATCCTCGATTTGTGGTGCGTTTAATTATGTCCTCCCAAGTACGCACAGATTCAGGTGTGTGAATCGGGTAAGCGTATTCGGGCATAGTATAGGCCGATCTTATCCAAACTACATCAACTCCCTCTAATGCAGCAGCCAAGCGCAACGTGGGACGAGAATCTACGATAGCCAAGTCGGGCTTCAAGCGGTCAATTAGCACCCGCTCGGCTTCCACACTCTGATGGACGAATGAATCGCAGGCCGCTTCGTCTAAGTCAAAATCCAGAACTACGCCCAAGTCTTGTATTGGCGTGGCGAGGTCGTGCAAAGGGAAGTCCGTTTGCCGGACTGGTTCGGCAACCGAGCCTGTGCCAGCAAACTCGACTTGGTATCCTCGGCGGCGAAGTGCCTTACCCACCACCAAAGCACGATGCACAGAAGCACCATCAAAGCCGTGAAAAAAAATCAGTATGGAAGCTCGATCTCGTTTTAGACGACACGAGCGTTCCTTCTCCTCAAAGTATCTGATGACCTTGAAGAGGCCCACTGACACTTTGTGTCGCATCGCTTTGAACATCGTTTAGTCCCTTACATTCGGCCGCTCGTCCTCAGCAGCTTTTCTACGAACTCAACTTTGTCGTCTCGCTGGAGTTCGCGGTATAGTTCCAATGCTTGTCGCCACTGAAGTAAGGCATCATAAGGGGCCTGATTCGATGCATAGGCCCTCCCTAAGCGAACTCTAACGTCGGCTACGGCCTCCAAATCCGATATTTTTGCAAACAATTGCACCGCTTGCCGATACGCCTCCTCAGCCGCCTTGACGTTTTCAACGTCCATATAGGCATTGCCCAAAAAAACCGCTTGTACCGCCCGGCCTTTGGTGTCTCCAATCCCGTCAAACAGCTCTCTAGCCTGCTGGAACAACGCCGCAGCTTCTTGCGTATCGCCTTTCTCCCATAGCACCTGCCCAAGACCGCCCATGGTGCGAGCCTCAAACTGTTTGTGGCCTAATTTTCGTTGGATGGCCAGCGTCCGACGGTACATTGCTTCCGCCTCATCCAATCGACCTGTCTGTTTATATACGGCTCCCAAAACGCTGTAATGAGGAGCCAACCCCTCATCGCGCTGGAGCCGCTCCTCGATCTCAATGCCTTTTTTGAGAATGTCCTCGGCCTCAGCCAAACGATTCCGATTGAGATAGACCAGACCCAAGCCCTGATAGTGGCCGGAAATACCCGGCAGATCGCCGAGTTCTTGGCACACTTTTAGTCCCTGCTGGAAATAGCCCTCAGCCTCCTCTAATTTGTTCTGCTGGAGGGCTAACTGCCCCAAGTTGCCGCATTCTTCAGCCCAATAGGCCCTATTCCCAGACGCCTCGTGGAGTTGCTGAGCGCATGTATGCAATTCTTGAGCCTCTGCAATTTTTCCTTGGAGTTGGGCGACAAAACCTCTATTGCTATAGTTGACAGCTAAACGCGGCTCATCGCGGCGTCCCCTATTGATCGCAAAAGCTTTATTGAGGTAGCCAACCGCCTTATCCATCCGTCCCTTGACCTGATACATAAGTCCCAAGCCACTGTACGCATCGGCTTCCAACTCGTGCGCCTGTAACTGACGTGCTTTCGCAAGGGCTCTTTGGTAAAGCTCTTCGGCCTTGTCGAGTCCACCTTGTTCCTTGTAATAGCGACCTAAAAGGAGACATGCCTTCGCTTGGGCGCGTATATCGCGGTCTTGTGAAACCCGCGCACGCTGTATCGCTACGTCGCGTTCGAGAATTAACGGAATGATTTCCATTATTCGCTTCTGAGTGTCTGAACTGGGTTTGTCTGCACCGCCTTGCTAGTTTGCAAAACGACGGTGCCTATAACGGTCAGAGCCTGAATCAGACTCCCCAGCAAAAACTCCCAACCAACGATATCAATTCGATACGCAAAATGCTGTAGCCACGCTTGATTGGTCACATAAGCGACCGGCCAAGCAATCAGATTGGCGACGACCAACCAGACCAGAACGGGTTTCATCAGCAAATACACCAAACCGGAGGAAGAAGCCCCCAGCACTTTGCGAATGCCGATTTCCTTGGTGCGCTGTTCGACTGAGAAAGAGGCTAGCCCCAACACACCCAAGCAAATGATTACAATCGACAAGGTGCTAAAAAAGCCGATCAGCCGGGAGAGCCGCTCTTCTTCGCGGTAGAACTGATCGAACACTTCGTCGAGAAAATAGTATTGAAAGGGCTCGTTGGGGACGAACTCGTGCGTCTTGGCTTCGAGGAACGCCAAGGCACCGGATAAGTCTCTTGGGTCGATTCGGACCGTAAGATGTTTGATAGTAAGCACGTTCTGCATATTCCATCGCAGACCAATTACCAGTGGTTCGATGGAATGGTGCAAAGATTGGTAGTGAAAATCCTTGACTACGCCGATAACCTTGCTCGAAGCGGACCGACGCTGTGGCATAGAGGTCCGTTCCAAGCGTTTACCGACCGGGTTTTCCCACCCCAAGAACTTGGCGGCCGATTCGTTGATGATGAAGGCCTCATGCTCATCCGAGGAGAAGTCTCTGGAAAAACTGCGCCCGGCGATGAGCTCCAAACCCATGGTTTCCAGATAGGTATAACCGACATCAATAGTATTTATACTTACGCCATCCTGTCCCTCCGGAATAAATCTGCCCGAATTATCCGAGACACCGGGGGATCCGAAAGTACCGGATATGTTCAAAATTCTCGGATCCTGCAAATACTCTGCAATGCTCGTTGGCTGTAAGATCTTCGCGGGAATTACGACTACCTGTTCCCGATCAAACCCCAAGTCCTGACTTCTCATGAATGCTAATTGATGGCGCAAGGCGAGCGTAGTGATAATGAGGACGATGGAGAGCACGAATTGGAAAATGATCAGCGTTCTTCTTAGGAAGTCGGCCGTGCCCCCACTTTGGCTGTATCCCCCCAAGGTGGCCGAGGGATTGAACCTAGCCAAGAAAAAGGCAGGGTACAAACCAGCAATCAGACCGATGCACACGATAGCAGCGAACAGCCAGAGACCATATTCTATCGCAAGGCGAAAAGCATCTATCTCTACATCCGGCCCAATAAATCTACTTACATAAGGCCACGAACACAGTACCAGCACCAGACTGACCAAGAACGCAAAGAATGTCAAAAGAAGTGTTTCACCCAAGAACTGCTGAACCAATTGTGACTGCACACTGCCCAGTGCCTTCCGCAGTCCCACTTCTTTTGCCCGTTGAGTAAACCGAAAGGTTGAAAAATTGATATAATTGATGCACACAATAAGCAAAATGACCAGTGCAATGCCCATTAAAAAATACAGGTATCGAATATCTCGGTTGGGACTTAGTTCATACTCGAAATGGGAATAGAGGTGGATGTCTTGTAACGGTTGTAGGAAAAGTTGCCTCTCCCATTCTTCTAAGTTATAGTTGTGTCTTTCCAAAAACTCGGGAAATTTGTTCTCCAAGACTTCTGGTGAGGCACCTTCGGCCAGCCGCAGATAGGTGTGGTACAAGGAATCATTGATATTCCGGCGGAGCTTCCACTCCTTTATCGACGCGACAAAATCAAATTTGAAGTGCGTGTTAGATGGAAGATCTTGGACCACACCAGTAACAAGGTATTCGCGTGTACTATTACTATCTAGTCCGATGTGGAGGGTTTTACCCACAGGACTGTCGCTACCGAAGTACTTCGAGGCGATCTGTTCCGTCAACACAATGGAATAGGGAGCCTCCAGCACCGTCTGTGCATTGCCTTCCATCATGGGAAAGGAGAAAAACTCAAAAAACATTGGGTCTGCAAAATAAACCTGATCCTCTAAGAAGTGTTTGTCCTGATAGTGAACGGACCAGCTCGCTCTGTAGCGACGGATGCGTACAATATCTTCGATTTCTGGAAAATCATCTTTCAATAAAGGAGCCATAGAGTGCCAGATCGTAGCATAATTATATCGGAAGCCCGTCCGCTTTTCGATTGTATCACTTCTAACCCGATACAGCCACTCTGCGTCTTCGGGGAAGGTGTCATAACTCATCTCATGTGCGATAAAAACAAATACGATAATGAAGCAGGCAAAGCCGACCGCGAGGCCCAACACACTGATCAACGAGTGCATTTTGTAGCGAAATAGGCTTCTCAGTGCCAACTTTAAGTGACTTCGTAGCATACTCATTTTGTTTTCCAGCCTCAGCCTGACTCCTAGTGAAAGAGGGGAGGTAGGAATTCGATTTTGATAATAATCAATAATCCAAAGAGAATTTCACAACCGATGGGTAAGAACCATACTGGCTCAAATACACATATCCATCCTCGTCGGCGTGAAAATGCGAGCTTCCGTTGTAATTCTCGATACAATCGGATAGAGATGCAGTCAACAACAACTCTCCCCTCGGGGAAAACAGATCAAAATAATACTCCTTCGCATTACTCTGGCGACCTACAAGCCGGGTAAAGACATTCGCAATTCTCCCATCCGGTAAGATAGCCAACCCTTTTGAGGCACAATCTATGGGAGAGCTAGATCTCTCATCTGGACGCCCTATGGTAGCAAGTAATTCGCCGTCGGATGAGAATTTTCGTATTTCGTATGGATAGGGCAAAGCATAGTATATGTGTTGGTCACGATTAATCGCTATGCGTCCCATATTTCCTGATTGAAGTGCCAAATTAGGGATGCCTTCGCGATCACAAAAAGCCATGACGAATTGACCGGAGGCGTCATATTTATGAACCAAGGGACCTTCAAAAGACAATGGCATTCCTATCACATAGAATGCTCCTTCTTTGTCTATAACCAGTCTATATGGCATCATAGATGTTTCTATAGTTCTTAAAAGCGCACCATCCTCCCGAAAAATAGTAATTTGTTTCATCTTAAAATCCGTAACAAAAAGATTATTGTCCTTACCTACTGCAATACCTCTGAGGTCTATAAACTCCCCAGGTTCCATTCCATTCCCGTTCCCAAACGAGTGGAGGAATTGACCTTTGGAGGAAAACTTCATAATCCGATACAAGCCACTATCTCCAACATAAATATTGTCTCTCCCGTCCGTAGCAATACCACCAATCTCCCCGAGGTTATAGCTCGATTGATCTATATCATCTGTTCCAATGGTAAGTTGCTTCTGGAAGAGAATGCAAGGCGAGGTCTCTGCAAAACTATAGCCGGATGAAATGAACGAAATAATGACGGAATAGCAAAGAATTCCTAAAGAACAAATCAACGATCTCATTTTTAGCTCCTTATGATATGATATTCTCTTGGATATGTTAGGTATGCCATGCCCATTGACCTCAATGTATTTGCCTAAGCCTTAAGCCTCAAGTAGAGAACTTAGACCGGAATACAGTATCCACACTGAAGCAGCGAAGACTCTTTATCGCAAATATCGGTTCCGCAGTTAAACAGGTGTAGCTCTTCCTCTCCAATACACTGCTCAACTGGACAATGTGCATTAGCCTCAGTAACTTTGAGGCCAAGCATAGCCGCTATCGCAGTCGCTGCTAGCGCTCCGAAGACGTAAAAGTGTTTCATAGGTATCACCTCCTTTCTGTTTGAAGATTATGAATAGGCCAATGGGCATGGCAATTTCTTACTCGGGCTTCGGGTACGTGTTTTTAACTCATGTTCATAAGTATTCGAGTAAACGGACAATTTTCTCCTTGTATAGCTTATGCTCAACTAGGGACTGCCCGGAAGCACTGGCATCTATAATCTTCCCAAGGTTATCGACTAAAACCTTAGTCGGTGTATTTGTGATGCCAAAAGTGTCTTTATATCCTCCTTCTGGATCTAGAAGTATCGGGAAATCAATATGTCTTCCTCTTTTAAAAATTGTCATCTTGTAGGTGTCAACTGGAGCCGTAGTAACACCGAGAACGGTTACAGCGGAATCTTCATAGGTGCGGTCTATATCTCGCCAAAGCTTCGACTCCAACAGACACGAAGAACAATCGTCAGGTGAGAAGAATACAATGAGTGTCAGTTGTGCATCGATTGCCTCAGAAGAAATCATATCGCCATTTAGTGAAGACAATTCAAAGCGTGGCATAGCGGAACCAATGGAAACAGAAGCCGTCCAGCTCGTTGTATCTTTGGACTCCAGCCGTTTAGTCACGCTCAAAATGTCGATGTGAAGCTTTGATTGGAGATCCCAAAGAAAAATCCCTGAACTGACGAGAAAAGCGATCAATGCAAATCTCCAAAAATATGGTTTTCTTTTCATTTGAAATCTCCCGCCATATCCAGTTTGATTCTGTAAATACCGTTTGTGAACTTCTCAGCACTTTTGGTTGCTCCCGATATTCCGTCCACATTGAATCCAACCAGCATCTTTTTCTTTATTTTTTTATTCTCGAATTGAGCAATAAAGGTCTGCTGCAATTCCGTTGACATGGGTTTACCATACAAGTGAAATGGATCAATTAGAATAATATCTCCGATTTTTCCATTTTGAACCTCGACCAGAGCCCTGACATCCGCACACACTGAGCACGAAATATCCTCGCGGATTTGGTACGCAACCCCTAGTGAGGTCCATCCTTGGGAGACTTCGTATCGAACCAAGCGTCCTCGAGTTTCGCGGCTATAGGACGTGAGCCCTGGGAAAAGTTGATTTAATAATTCTCTTAGTTTTTCGTCTGGTAAACGAGGAAAAACCGCTTCCAAGCGACTCTGCTCTAGATCGTTTAGCTGCCAGAGCTCTATGTACAGAGCACACGTTCCGCTGACGATTGCTATGTTGACGAAAACGAGGCAGGCAACCGTGTAGGATAAAATCCGTAGAAGTAAGCCCCTTTCAACCTCAGCCAAAATTGTTCTCCGTTCCAGAGACTGCGCTCACAACTTCCAAGTCCACCGTGTCTTGCCTTGAGGCGTACCATAAATCATCAAGCTTGGACCTATCTTACGGCCCATCTCCGCTTTGCCATATCCGTCCATCTTTCACTTGGAATGATTGCAAAAACCGTGCCTATAAATTGCTATCAGCTTAATAGACTTATATCTATGGGCCGTAACTTGTTGATCACAATGATTTTAAGAAAATAATTTTTTATTTTTCTCTTATTAAACTGTTCCTTGCCTCCCGTTGGCTTCCCGATTTCATCGTATGCCTATACGACTTTTCCGTATGGCCATACAATTTCGTCGTATGCCTATACGATTTTGCCGCATGGCCGCGGGTCACCCTTCTCAAGATAGCCTCTCCAGTCTTCTACGATAGCGGCCTTTTACTTGTATCCCTTGCTTTTAATGGTTATAGTGTAGCCTAGATTGGCTACTTTGTCTAGGGCTACGTCGAGTGTATAGCGGAGGGATATGACTCGGCTGGCGACGCGAGAACGAGAAGCATCAACCTTAGAGGAGCAATCCATGCCGGGCGACATACATACGTTAGTGTACGATGTACAGGCTTGGCATCCATTTTCGGCCCGCTTGCCGGATATCCATATTTTTTAACCAGATCGCGACTCAGCGTATGCTTAATCAAAGTTCGACTATGACCATAATCCTGAAACAGGCCGAACAAATAGCCAATATCCCTGTAACAGTCCTGATACTAGGCGAAACTGGGGTAGGCAAAGGCGTACTCGCTCGGCATATCCATTCTCTGAGCCTACGCCAAGAGAAACCCTTTGTCTCAGTCAATTGTGGGGCCCTGCCTCCCGGGGTGGCTGAAAGCGAACTGTTCGGCCATGAAAAGGGTTCTTTTACCAGCGCGGTGAACCAGCATATCGGCCGATTTGAACAGGCGTACGGCGGCACCCTGTTCCTCGATGAAATAGGCGATTTGAGCATAGAGGTTCAACGGCTTCTACTCAACATTCTGGAAGATCACCACCTGACCCGAGTTGGAGGGGAGATCTCTATCAGGGTGGATGCTCGGGTGATTGCCGCGACCAACCGGGATCTGCAACAATCCATCCAAGACGGGACATTCCGGGAAGATTTGTTCCACCGCTTGAATATATTCCCAATAGAGATTCCACCCCTAAGGGAACGCCAAGAGGAAATACCGGACTTGGCAGTGCTTTTTGCGACCGAGTGGGCCCAGAAGCTACGGCGGCCCGTGCCGAGTCTAAGCCCCGAGGTGATGAGGCATTTGCAGGAATATGATTGGCCGGGCAATGTGCGCGAGTTAGAGCATCTGGTCCAGCGGGCGATGATTATATGCCTAGACGATGCCATAGAAGTGGAGCATATGCAACTCCCGGCTGGCAAGCAAGCCGCGGCACTGACGTCCATGACACTGGTTGAAGGGGAGGCCGAAGCCAAGACGGACCGGCTCGCCGAGGTCGAAAAGAAGCAAATTATAGAAGCACTCCAAGCCACGAATTGGATGATCTATGGCGAGCAGGGTGCAGCCCAATTGTTGGGCATAAATCCAGAGCGTCTGCGTTCTCGCATGCGCGTGTACGGGTTGGAGCGACCAAAGCCGCATCGGTGACCTCAGCGGCGTACTTAGCCTGCCTAGGGGCTCAAAACGAACTTAGCAGCCCCTTTTCTCTTTCCAGCACACCTCACGACTCACTATGTCGGCTACCTACCGACGCGATGCCCGAGGCCAACAAATAAGATCGCCCAGCAGCCTCAAAACGGCAGTGGAGCAGGCCCGAACGCTGATATAAGAGTGAGTTGTAAGGGGTCCCCACCTCGATTCACGCCTCCCTTTCCTCATCGCCATACGAGTGACCGCCGAAAATGGCCCGCAGTTCGGCCGCAGAGGTCGCTTGGCGCATCTGGGCCATACGCTCGGCCATCACAGACCGGCTAGCCGAACAGTTTTAAGGCCCCGATTAGGCCCCAGGTCGCCACGTGCAGGGCAACGACCCACCGCAAGAGCTCTTTGCGCGTGTCGTCAATGGCTTTGCGGTTGGCCTCAATGGCTTTGCGGTTGGCGTCGATCTTCGTTTCGAGCGACTCCCGCATCGCGTCGATCTTCGTTTCGAGCGACTCCCGCATCGCATCGATCTTCGTTTCGACGCGGCCTAGTCGGACTCGGACATCGACTTGCTCAATAATGCCTTCAAGTCGGGCGATGCGCCCTTCGTGATCCAACGGATAGGGCCGCTCTGGCGGCAAAGCAGGCTCAGTCATAATCAAAGCTCCTTTTGATATAGAACATAAGGACCGGTGGTTAGAATCATAGAGGGACGCATATCAAGCACCTCGGCTCACGCCTCCCCTTCCTCGTCGCCGTATGAGTGGCCGCCGAAAATGGCCCGCAGTTCGGCCGCAGAGGTGGCTTCGCGCATCTGGGCCATGCGCTCGGCCTCGTGTTTTTGCAGGGCGCGGACGTTTTCCAGCACGGCACTGAGCTGGTCGGCGGGGAATTTTACTGCGCCGTTTTCATCCATGTGGATGATCTCGCCCGGGGCCACATCCATACCAGCGACCGAGACCGGCACATTGACCGCGTGGACAGCTTGGGCACCGTGCCCCGCGGTGACGCCGCTGAGCAAGTACTGGAACTTCATCGGGCGAATTTCGTCAATGTCGCGCGAGGGGCCGTTGGAAATCGCCCCAACGCAGCCGAGGGCCTGCATGGCCGTGGTCATGTTGCCGCCAGCTAAGCCGACCTTGCCCGCGATTTCGGGCGGAAACTTCTGCTGAAAGACCAAGATCGTCGGCTTGGGCGAGGCGTCGAGGGCATCGAGAACGTCCATGAAGCCAACGCCGTTGTAATTGGGGTCGGGCAGGCCGTAGGTACAGGTGACCGCGTAGCCAACCGTAGGCCCTAGCTCGGGATACATGCAGCGCAGCGACTGGTCGGTGTACCAGTTTTCGCTCCAAGGATTGTACAGCCCCAAGCACAAAGGGTCGCCCGGGTAGGTGGCGACGACGTTGGTAATGGAGGGCGTGTCAAAGTTTTTTAGCTCGGCGAGCATTTCTCGAGGGGTCATTGGAGGCTCCTGATTGAGGAATGGAAAGTCGCGTTTTTTTCGCGCCAGTGCGCGTCAATGCTGGTCGCGCCGCGGCAAGATCGGCTGATTCTTCAGCTCGCGGATTAGCTCCACAAGCCCTTCGGTCGCCGCGGCTAAAAACTGTTCGCCCTTTTCCCGAGAGGCTTTAGTCGCGTCGCCCACCACGCCGCTGGCTGTCTGCTGGCTCCAGTAGGGTATCAGCCGCGCACCCGATCCCTCGGGGTGCGTCCCGGCCAACAAGTCAGTGCGAAAGCTCGGCGACAGGGGCGAGCGCTCGTCAACGGCCTTGTCCATTTCGACGAGTTCCGGCTTGAGCGCGAGATAGAGCGAGGTCTCGTATTCGCCGGCGTGCGAAGTGCCGCCGTAGGACGAGTCGCGCAACTGGTTGCCCACGGTCTTGGCGCGGCGCAAATCCCAGTGATTGACCGAGGCGCAGAGGACCCGGCCCTCGTATTCGAGGACGGTCAGGCGGGCCGCCAAATCGAGCGGCGAGGCGTTGGAGCCGTGGCCATTGACGATGAGGATGCGCTCAAAGCCGTGGTAGGCCAAGCTGCAACACACGTCCTTGACATAGCGGATAAAGGTGTCCCAAGCAATGGTCAGGGTGCCGTGGAAATCTATATGGTGCGGGCTGTAGCCGTGGGTGACCGGCGGGGCGAGCACGGCTTCCTCTGGGATGCGGGCCACGGCGCGCTCGCATATCCCGTGGCACAGCACCACATCCGTATCCACCGGCAGATGCGGGCCGTGATCTTCGTGGGTAGCGACGGGCAGCACGGCAACGCGGCCTTGTTCGGCAGCTTCTTTGGTCTCATTCCAGATCATTTCAGCGTAGCGGTACTTCACGGCAACGGCTCCTCGGAGTGTAGGTTGGAAATAGGGATGCGAAAAGAGATAGGCAACTGACGCGATGGGAGCAAGCGGTATTTGTGTTGAGCAGGCGAGATACCTAGCTTTACAGTAGGCAGCGAAGGGAAGACGCCTTCGCCGGGGAAAGAGGAATCAATCCAATGATTTATGCAGTCATATCTTTTGAGCCGAGCGAGGAACTGTCCAACAAAATCAGCGGCCTCGAGGTTCCCGTGTACGATGGTGAGGCCCCGATTGCCCATTTCGTATCGTTTAGGGGGACGACGCGCGAGCTGGCCCAAAAGCTCGGATACGACAGCAGCCAAGCAGGCACCGGTATCGTCATCCCGGTCCCGAACTATTTCGGCTTCGCCTCTAGAGACCTTTGGGAATGGCTGGAGATCAATGAAGATGACAAGTGAACGAAACGATAGCGCGGAGACGGACAGCAGGAGACCCTCTGGTTCGTCAGAAAAGCCGCCGGTCTCGTCTTCTAAGCCAGATATGTCTTGGGTCATGCACAGTCTCAACCAGATCCAAGAAGATATCGGATCCATTAGAGAGCGCGTCGCCCGTATCGAAGAAAACATCAAACCAATCCCCCAAATGGAAAAAAGACTGCGGAGAATTGAGAACATCATCTGGACCGTCGGCGGCGTCTTGATCGCTGGCAGCGTAATCTGGGGCGTAGTCAAATGGATTTCGTCGAACTACGACCTCATCCCCAAGCCATAACCCAAAGGAACGAAGCATTTCATGGAGAAACGAAGAGCATGAGCCGCAAGCTACGGGTGGGCGTCCTCTGCGGCGGGCGCTCGGCCGAACACGAGGTCTCGGTGATTTCAGCGCGCTCAATGTTGGAAGCCATCGACGAGGACAAGTACGAGTTGGTGATGATCGGCATCTCCAAGGAGGGCCGCTGGCTATCGGCAGCCGACACGCAGCAGCTTCTGGCATCTAGTCAAGTCCACGAGGACGGGCTAACGCCGGTCGCACTAGACTATCTGGGGACGCGCACGCTCGTAGCGCAGCAAGGCGCTGGGCCGGACCAAGCCCTCGACGTAATTTTCCCGCTCTTGCATGGCCCCTACGGCGAGGACGGCACCGTGCAGGGCCTGATGGAACTGGCCAATATCGCGTATGTGGGGGCCGGGGTCGTCGGCTCGGCCGTGGGCATGGACAAGGAGATGATGAAGCGGGTCTTCAAGGCCGAGGGGTTGCCGCAGGTGGACTATCAGGTGGTGCGGCGCAGCCATTGGGAAAAAGACCGCGCCGGCGTGCGAGCCGCGATCGAGGCCGCGCTGGCCTATCCCGTCTTCGTCAAGCCAGTGAACCTCGGTTCGAGCGTCGGGGTGAGCAGGGCCGGTGATGGGGCCGAGCTCGCGCAGGCCATCGACGAAGCAGCGCAATACGACTACAAGGTCGTGGTCGAGGCCGAAGCGAGCGGCTGCCGCGAAGTCGAGGTGGCGATCTTGGGCAACGAATCGCCGGAAGCGTCCATAGCCGGCGAGATCGTCCCCGGAAATGAGTTTTACGACTACAACGCCAAATACATTGACGACAATTCCGACCTGATCATTCCAGCGCGGATCGCACCGGCCACCCAAGAGGCCGTGCGCGCAATGGGCATCCGGGCCTTTCAGGCGGTCGAAGCCTCGGGGTTGGCGCGGGTAGATTTCTTTGTGCGCGAAAACGACGAGGCGATTTTTGTCAACGAGATCAACACCATGCCGGGGTTTACGCCCATCAGCATGTATCCCAAGCTGTGGGAGGCGAGCGGGGTGAGCTACGGGGCGTTGATCGACCGCTTGATTCAGCTGGGGGTCGAGCGGCACGCGGACAAGCAGAAAACCAAGACGGCGCGGTAGCTCATGCAGACAGTACGCTGGGAAAAGGGCAACGTCAGCAACCTGATTTCATTCGCCCTGTTGGTGGGGGGCCTATCCGGGCGCGGGGCCGGCGTCGGCGGCAGCGAGTGGGTGCTAGCGGTTGGGTTGTTTGGCTTTGCCGGCGGGGCGACCAACTGGTTGGCGGTAACGATGCTCTTCGACCGGGTGCCGTTGCTATACGGATCCGGGGTGATTCCGGCGCGGTTTCGCGCCATCCGGGAAGCGGTCAAAGACGCCATCATGCGCTACTTCTTCGACGAGGAGTATCTAGCGCGCTTTTTCGCCGGGCAGGCCGCCGGAGAGGATGTAGGGGAAAAAGTGCAACAGGTGCTAGCGTCCGAGGAGGTTGACGCGATCATCGACCGCAAGCTGGCCCAGTTGGCATCCTCGTCGCAAGGAGCGATGATCCAGCTAGTGGGGGTTCAGACGGTCAAGCCGCTGGTCAAGCAGTTTGTGATCGGAGTCGGGAGCGAGATCGCGCCGCTTTTGGCCGCAGGGGCCGGCCCCGAGGTCAAAGCGATACGGGCGCAGGTTGACGAGCTGCTAGAGGCCAAGTTAGAGGAACTGACGCCCGAGCGAGTCAAGGAGATGATGGAGGAAGTAATCCGCGAGCACTTGGGCTGGCTGATCGTCTGGGGCAATGTGTTCGGCGGCACTATTGGACTGGTATCTAAAGCACTGGGGTATTGATCATGAGTCAATGGAATTTGCGCGGCGAGGTGGTAGCCGTCATCGGCGGCACGGGCGTCCTCGGGGGGGCGATGGCCCAAGGATTGGCCGAGGCCGGGGCTTCGGTCGCGGTGTTGGGGCGCGCCCGCGACCGGGGGCACGAGCGGGTAGCGGCGATAGAGGCCGCCGGCGGCACGGGCATTTTCGCGGCCTGCGACGCCACGGACCAAGCGTCGCTCAAGGCGGCCCACGAAGCGGTTGTCGCGGCGTTGGGGCCGGTCAACGTGCTAGTCAACTCGGCCGGTGGCAATCAGCCGCAGGTTACTTTGACCGCCGATCTGGACTTTACCGCGATAGCACCCGACGATTGGCAGCGTTGTTTCGACCTAAACTTGGGGGCGGGTGCGCTCTTGCCCTGCCAAGAATTTGGGGCGGCCATGGTCGCGCAGGGCCGGGGCAGCATCATCAACATCGCCTCGGTCGCGGCCCACCTGCCGGTTTCGCGGGTGGTGGCGTACTCCGCGGCCAAGGCCGCCGTATTGAACCTAACGCAGTTCCTCGCCCGGGAGTGGGCCGACAAAGGCGTGCGGGTCAACTCCATCACGCCGGGCTTTTTCCCCGCCGAGCAGAACCGCCGCTTGCTCTTTGAAGACGACGGCACCCCAACCGAGCGCGGCCAACAAATCCTCTCCCACACGCCCATGAACCGCTTTGGCCGCCCTTCTGAGCTCGTCGGCGCGGCCGTGTTCCTCGCGTCGGACGCAGCCAGCGGCTTTGTCACCGGCACGGACATCCGCGTTGACGGGGGGTTTTTGGCGACGACGATTTAGGTCCACACCGTTTTGTATTCAAAAAAAGGCTCCAGCCCCAACTCGCCGTAGCGCCGGCCCAAGCCGCTCTGCTTAAAGCCACCCCAAGGCGTGCGATGGCTCAGCATACTGGCGCTGTTAATGGCCACAACCCCCACCTCCAATCGCCGCACAAAATAGCGTTGTCGCTCGGGATCAAGCGCCCACAGCGAAACGAGCAGTCCGTAGTCCGTATCGTTGGCCAACGCCAATGCCTCGTCGTCGCTGTCAAACGTCAGCACGGATACGACCGGCCCGAAAATTTCGTCGCGGCACACCGGCCCGGACTGATCGGCAAAGGCAAAAGCCGTAGGCTCAAAGTAGCAACCCTTCGCGTACTCGGCCCCCGGCGGACGAGTGCCGCCAAACAGCAAGTCCCCCTGTGCTTTTCCCATCTCGACGTAGCGCTCCACGCGCTCTACCGCCGCCCGGTCGATCAACAGGCTGGGGCCGGCGGCCCGCGCCTTTTCTTTGAGCAGAGCGATAAATTCGTCGCGCAACGATTCGTGCAGCAAAACCCGACTTATGGCCGAGCACGCCTGCCCGGGGAAGGCCGAGGCTACGGTCGCGGTCGCCGCCGCGGCTAGGTCGGCGTCGGGCCAGACGATCTGCGCCGTTTTGTTGCCCAGATTTAGCTGCACGCGCTTGAGGTCTTTGGCCGCCGCGGCCATGACTTTCTTGCCCGTCGCCGTGCTGCCGGTAAAACAGATCAGCCGTGTAGCGGGGTGCGCGACGAGCGCCTGACCCACCTCAGGCCCCTTGCCGCTGAGCGCGTTGACCACCCCGGCCGGGAAACCGGCTTTGTGGAATGCCTGCATGGTCTTGAGTGCCTGCGGTGCTTCTTGGTCGGGTGCTTTAAGCACAACTGTATTGCCGGCGACCAGTGCCGGCACGGCCGATAAAAGGGTCGCCAGCAGCGGCCCGTTGAACGGGGCAAAGATGGCAACGGGACCCAGCGGTTCCCGATACACATAATTGGTGCCTTGGTCGCCGTGCTCGATGAGCGCACCCGCCCCGTCGTCTAGTTTGCCCACGTAGTAGTCGATGACGCGCTCTACCAGCGGCGGGATGCCCGGCCCTCCTTGGGGCTGGACCTTGGCGGCCGCCAGTTCGTCGGCCATGGCATAGAGCACCTCTTTCAGTTGGGCGAACAAAGCGCGCTTGCGCTCAATGCCGCAGAACTTCCACTCGGCGTAAAACGCTTCGCGCGCCGCGACCACGGCCCGATCCACGTCGGCCCGACTGGCATCGGCGACTTCGGCGACCAAAGTCCCATCTACGGGGCTATACAGGGGATAGTAGCGTCCAGACGTTGGGGGACGCATTTGGCCCCCGATCAGCAAATCACTTTTCTTGACACTCACTTCATCTTCCTCCTATTGAAACGGCATGACTTAATAATTGTATAAGAAGCGGTCTGAAAACTCATGTTACTTTTGGCTCGTCTTGCCTGACGACTCTAGGCGTCATTCCCACGAACGCGGGAATCCAGGGTCCTTGTTCATCAAACTTGACGTCTGCAACCGTCATTCCCGCGCAAGCGGGAATCCAGAAAAGGACCAAGCCGAAGCAGAACCTGAAACCCTAACTGTAAGAACGATTCTAAACGCTCCCGGCTGGATTCCCGCCCCGCGTCGGGGCACGGGGTGACGTTCTTTCGCGGGAAGGACCGAATCATAGGTAAAAAAAACGGTGCCGATCAACATTCTATGCTTTCAAGTCATTTAGGATTGCTATATTACCGAGGAGTCCGCCTTGCCACCACCGCCGACCCTGCCCGAAAATTACGACGCCCAAGCCCAGATGGTCACCCATCAGGTGCGCGGGCGCATCTTTCACGCCACCATCCCCTCGGCTCAACTGGCCTCTGAACTGATGGCCCGCGGCGCACCCGCCGACATCGCCGAAGCCACCGCCATCTTTCGCGCCGTGCTCGCCTGCCAAGAAGTGCGCGACGCCGAACCGCATCGCGGCAATTTTCGCTGGGAGCGGGAAGACGAAGTCGTCGAAGATCTCAATGCCGTGCAGTTCGTACTCTTTTACTGCATTCCCGTGTTGTGCAAAACGCCAGACGCCCTGCCCCCGGACTTGGTCGCGTCTATGCGCCGCGCCATCGCGCTGGGCCTAGAAGAAATCGCACACATCGACGTGGCCTTGGCCTATACCAACATCGTCCTCAAGGACATTGCCAACTCCTGCCTCGGCGGCCAGTTGTTGGGCGATGATACCATCGGCCGGCGTGGCCGGGAAAAACTGGTGCGCTGGATGGCGCACGTAGATACCTACGGCCTGCCCGCCGAGTACAACAGCCCCAACTACGCCTCGGTCGCCGTGCGCGTGCTGGGCCGCCTAGCCGAACTGACCGAGGACCAACATACTCGCATCCGCGCCCGCACCATGCTCGCTCGCCTCGGCCTTTCTGCCGCGTTACACATCCACCCCGGCCTCGGTTGCTGGGCCGGCCCCTTCAGCCGCGCCTATAGCCATGCCGTTTTTAACGCCAACGCCTTTAACGCCGATGACGTGCGCACGTGGTTGGCGGGCGAGCAGCTACCCGCTTGGGTCGGCGACCTGTTGCAGCGGTCCAACGCGCCGCAGCAAATAGACGAAACGGCCCACGGCGAAGAGCCGGTGGCGCTGAGCACCTATCACAGTCCCTCTTTCTGTCTGGGCGTGGCCTCCTGCGAACTCAAGACCCAAGAAGTCGTCTTTATCGCTCTGCAATCCAGCGTATTTCACGCGCAGTACCAGCGTCCGCATGGCGCACCCGGCGTACTCTTTTCGCGTTATATCCTCGACGACCAGTGGCTCAGCTTCCAGACGACGCTGTCGCGCGCGCCCGGACAGGTCGTTCCCGAAGAAGGCCACTTCTACGGCGTACACGAGCGGGGACGCGCCATCGGCCTCTACGCCCCGCACGGCTTGGACGCTTGGACGCGGCGCACGAGCGCCAAAGCCGTGCTCGTGTGGACCGAGATCGCACAGATCGACGAGATCTGGATCGGCCCGCACAAAGTGGATTCGCTGCCGGCGGCAGTGCCGCAAGGCACGGTGGTCGTCGTCGGCAGCGGCGGGCTGTGGACGGCCGTCTGGCCGCTCAAGCGGACCGATCTGGGCGGCGGTGCCCCCATCCGCCTAGTCGAGCTAGACGGTCATCTGGCCTTGGAGATGTACAACTATACGGGACCGGCCAAGACGTTCTGGGAAATGGCCAAACCCGGCTCCTTTTACCAAGGCCAGCCCCGCTGCGGTTTCTACGCCGAACTGTCCGAGCGCTCCGCCTACGCTAGCGGGGCCGATTTTGCCGCCCAAGTAGCGAGCGGCACACTCATCGACGAGGCGGCCCCGCCCGCCACCTATACTGCGGGCGACGAGCGCACCCTCCGCGTGGAGTACGCGCGCGACGACCGCATACTCGGCATTGAAGTCGATCTCTATGAGTGGTCGCTAAAGCGGCGTTGGACCCAAGCCGGCGTCCTCAACTGGCCCATGCACGAGTCGCCCTATGCCCGGCAGAGTGCTTCCGGCCCAATCTCCATCGGCGACGCCACGCTCACCTGCGACAAGGGGCCGATATGGCTCTGCGCCTGCCCGGGAGGCAAACGGTACGTTGCCGCTTACAGCGGAGCCGAGATGACCTCGTTGCGGCTGGAGGTGCCCGGCGATGTGGTCGAGCTCGCTGCAATGGGCGCGGGCACGGTGATTTGGGACGAAGGCCAAGTAAGAATAGAAGCCATACAGCCCTGATTCGACGGGTGCCATCACTTCCACAGCAGCCGCAGATAGAACAGCGGATTGGTCAGCCTCTTGCGCGGCACGGCGTTGGCCATCATGCCGCAGATTAGGTCGCTGACCTCGGCATTTTTGGCGGCCTTGCCAATGACCCAGTTCATTAAGTAAGGCCAGCGGCCCAAATTGTGTAGTTTGGTGCTCACCTTGAGTTCGCTGCCCAGCTTAGCCCACAGCCGGTCTTCATAGCGGCGCAAAAAGCCAGCCGAATAGTCTCCGGCCGCCCGAGCTTGCACTGCGGTTTCTACGGCAAAGCGCGCCGAGTACAGGGCATTGCCAATGCCCTCGCCCGTGAACGGGTCGATCAGGCCAGCAGCGTCCCCCAAGAGCAGAAAGCCGTTGCCATGGGCCGGTCGCCGCCGCGAGCCAACCGGCAGATTCCAGCCGACCGGGGCTTCGAGGGGACGGGCGTCGCGAAAACGCGCCCCAAAAGTCTGGCTCTCTACGGCAGCCGCGAGCACTTCCTTGAGGTCAATGCCCCGCGCCTTGATGTCTCGGTGATCCATGCCGAGGCCCACATTGGCACGGCGGCCTTCTAGGGGGAAAATCCAAAAATATCCGGGCCGCACCTCGTCTATAAAGTGCAATTCAATCTGATCGCTCAGGCCCGCTACGCCCTCAAAGTACTGCCGCAAGGCCACCATCCAATGGCGGCTCTCGTGGCGGTACAACCCGCTCCGGCGGGCGACGACCGAGTTGAAGCCATCGCACCCCAACACCAAGGGGGCGCGAAAATCCAAGCGCGTGCCGTCGGCGGTACGCCCCCGCACCCCGCAGACCTGCTCGCCCTCTCTCAAGAGCGCACCCACGGCAAAACCCTCTAGCGCGTGGGCGACCGCAGCCCGCGCCTTGGCAAAGAGAAAGTCGTCAAAGACCGCACGGCGGATGACAAAGCCCTCCATCGGCAGCACCCGGCCGGTCAGGGCGTCGCGCAGGTCGTAGCGGCGCAAGTCAATGGACGCGGCAGTCGCGTCTGGGCTGCCGAACACAATGCGGGCAATAGCCGCCCCGGGCAGGTTGCACACCTCCTCGAACAACCCCAACTCGTGGAGGATGGCTACCGCCTTGCCGGAGAGGGCGTCGCCGCAGATCTTGTCGCGGGGGAAGCACTGCTTGTCCAGCAGCAGGGCCGCCAGCCCAGATCGTTGCGCGTACAGCGCGGCCGCAGCACCCGCCGGACCGCCGCCGACGATGATTAAGTCGTAGGTTTGCACGTGGGCCAGAAAATAGCCCGTCCATCCCTTGCTACAAAGGCGCAGGCCAAACTTGCTTTGTAAGTGATCTTCCTTACCTTTTTTGGATTGTCAACGCAATCTACGTAGCCTGTATGGACTTTGAAATTCTCGGTGAAATCACGCATATCAAACCGATTGCCAGCGGTACAGGAGTCCGCGATCGCGTCCGATTAAACAAATTCTACGGCCAAAGTAGATGGCGTAAACTCAAGGGAGTTGCACGTGTTCGCCTGCTTGATGGAACAATTCGTCTTGCTGAAATTCATTGGTATGAAGCTCACGGCATAGGCCGGAAGGAATTTAAGATCAAACTTCCTTTTCTTGGATGAATTCACAGTGAACAAAAAAACGTCACAATTTGCGATTTGTCTCAACAATGAGGGCTATGAGGCTTCGCTCGAAGTCGGAAAAGTGTATCGCGCAATTCCCGATCGGGAGGCCGCTGCTCACGGGTACATTCGCATGGTGGACGAGAGTGGCGAAGATTACGCATTTGCTGCCGACCGCTTTTACGAGGTCGAACTTCCTCCCCTGGTTGAAGCAACGCTGGCTGCTGCCTTGCACTAAGTCGCAACGCAATACGAGGAGCTATACCAAGATGTCCCAAGACGTCCAAACCGAAAATCCACACGTCGAAGAACGCGCTTTTCAAACCGAGGTCCAACAGCTACTCCACCTGTTGGTCCACTCGCTGTACACCCAAAAAGAAATTTTCTTGCGCGAGCTGATTTCCAACGCCTCAGACGCGCTCGACAAAATCCACCGCCGCTCGCTGACCGACCGCAACATCCTCGACCCAGACGCCGAATTGGACATTGAGATCGAGGTGTCGAGCAGCAACAAGACCCTGACGATCCGCGACCGCGGCATCGGCATGACCCGCGACGAGGTCAACGAAAACATCGGCACCATTGCCCGCTCCGGCTCGGCCGAGTTTGCCGCCAAGCTGGCCGATGCCAGCGATGAGCAAGAAAAGCTCAAGCTGATCGGCCAATTCGGAGTAGGCTTCTACTCGGTCTTCATGGTAGCGGACCGAGTGGTGCTCACCACGCGCTCGGCCGACCCAGCAGCCGACGGGGTGTTGTGGGAATCCACCGGCGATGGCACCTACACCCTGTCCCGCGCCGACAAGGCCGACCGCGGCACCGAGATCAAGCTCTACATCCGATCGGCCTGCGAGGAATTTCTCAACGCCCACCGGCTAGAGGGCATCATCCGCAAGCACTCGGATTTTGTCGCCTATCCCATCAAGGTCGCCGGCAAACAGGTAAACGACACGGCCGCGCTGTGGACCCGGCCGCGCAACGAAATCACCCCCGAGCAGTACCGCGAATTTTACACGCACCTGACCGGCAACCCGGACGAGCCGCTCGCTTATGAGCACATCGTCGTAGATGTGCCGATTCAATTCTACGCCGTGCTCTACCTCCCCAAGCGCACCCCCGCCCAGTGGCTACACGCGGAGCCGACGATCTCGCTCAACCTGCACGTCGCCCGGGTCTTCATCCAAGACGACTGCAAGGAGCTTTTGCCGCTATGGCTGCGCTTTGTGCGCGGCGTGGTTGACTGCGACGATTTGCCGCTCAACGTCTCGCGCGAAACCCTCCAGCAAAACCCCATTGTCGCCAAAATCCGCGCCACCTTGGTGCGGCGCGTCATCGGCATGTTGGAGGGCATGGCCAAAAAGGACGAAGCCCAGTACATGGCCTTTTGGCATGCCTGCGGCACCATACTCAAAGAAGGCGTGGCCACCGATGCCGCACACCAAGCCCAACTCGCCAAGCTCCTGCGCTACCGCTCCTCGCTGGCCGACGACGACGCGCCTTACATTTCGTTGCAGAACTACGTCGATCGGATGCAGAGCGAGCAGGACAAAATTTACTACCTCGCCGGCGAGAGCAAAGAGGCCATCGCCCAAAGCCCCCTGTTGGAAGCCTTTCGCCAGCGCGGCCTAGAGGTGCTCTACCTCGATGAGCCGGTCGATGAATGGGTCGTCCAAGGGCTGCAAAAGTTTGCCGACAAAGAGTTCGTCGGCGCGGATGCGGCCGAGCTAGACTTGGGCGAGGACGCCGTCGAGTTGGAGGGGGTCCATGAGCAAAAGGCCGAGACCATTGAGCTGATCTCCTTTCTCAAGCAGAAGCTGGCCGGCCGGGTCGAAGACGTGGTCGAGTCCAAGCGGCTGACCGACAGCCCTTGCCTGCTGGTCGCCAGCCCAGGCGGGCTGAGCCGCAACATGGAGCGGCTAATGAAAATGACCGACCGCGAGTTCAAAGGCTCGTTGCGCACCCTAGAAATCAATCGCCAACACCCCATCATCCGCAACATGGCCGCCGTGCTCAAGCGCGACCGCGACTCCGCGCAGTTGGAGAGCTGGGCGCATTTTCTGGTTGATTTCGTATTGCTGGGCGAGGGCACGGTCGAGGACCCGCAGCGGCTGGGCCAGAGCTTGCAATCCATCATGGGCGCGGCCACCGCGCACGCTGCCGAGGAGCGTTAGCCATGTCCGATCCCGTGCGCCAACAAGCCCTAGCGGCCCGCGCAGCCGCCCGCGCACTCGCCGCGACATCCGCAGCGGAGCGCGACCAAGCCCTCGCAGCGATTGCTGCGGCCCTCGAAGCAAACCGCGAGCGCATCTTGGCGGCCAACGCCGAGGACCTAAAAACCGGCGAGCGCGATGGGCTGGCGTCGCCCTTACTCAAGCGGCTCGATCTGAGCGGGCGCAAATTCGCCAGCACGGTCGAGATGGTGCGCGGCGTTGGCGTCCAACCCGATCCCCTCGGCCAAACCCAGCGCGCAACCGAGCTAGACGCCCGGCTTCACCTCTACCGAGTGACCGTGCCCATCGGCGTGATCGGCGTGATCTTTGAATCTCGGCCCGACGCCTTGGTGCAAATCGCCGCCCTGTGCCTCAAGTCGGGCAACGCCGCCTTGCTCAAGGGGGGGCGCGAAGCCACGGCGACCAACCAAGCCCTCGCCGCGGTGATGTGCCAAGCTACCGCCGACATCCTGCCAGCGGGGTGGATGGTGCTCTTGCCCGGCCGCGAAGAAGTCCGCGCCCTGCTCGGCGAGGAGGACCTAATTGACCTAATCATCCCGCGCGGCAGCAACGAGTTCGTGCAATACATCATGCACAACACCAAAATTCCGGTCATGGGCCACGCCGACGGGATCTGCCACGTGTACATCGATGCCAGCGCCGACCTAGACAAGGCCGTGCCGATCGCTGTCGATGCCAAGACTCAGTACGTGGCCGTGTGCAACGCGGCCGAGACCCTGATCGTACACAGCCGCATTGCCGCGGCTTTTTTGCCGCGGGCCGTGCCGGCGCTGCTCCAAAGAAACGTGGAGCTGCGCGGCGACGAGCGCACCCTCGCCTTGGCCCAGGCCAACGGGCAAGTCAAGCCGGCCACCGAAGCCGACTGGTCAACCGAATACCTAGACTTGATGCTGGCAGTAAAGGTCGTCGATAGCACGGCCGAGGCCATCGAACACATCAACGCCTACGGCAGCCATCACACCGATGCGATCGTGGCCGAGGACCCAGAAGCTACCCGCGCCTTTTTGCGCGAGGTGGATTCAGCCTCGGTGATTCACAATGCCTCGACGCGCTTTGCCGATGGCTTCAAATACGGGCTCGGGGCCGAGGTCGGCATCAGCACCAACCGCCTGCACAGCCGCGGCCCGGTGGGGTTGGAGGGCCTCGTCATCTACAAGTACATTCTCCACGGGGACGGCCACATCGCCGATATGTACGACGGCCCGCAGCAGCGTCCCTTCACCCATCGCCCTCTAGACCAGCACTGGCAGGCATAACATGAGCGAACCCTATACCCCGGTCGAGCGCCACATCTTTCTTTGCGCCACTCCCACCAAGCCCAAGTGCCACAGCGACAGCACCGGGGCCGATTGCTGGGAATACCTAAAAAAGCGGTTGTCCGAATTGGGCTACGGCCATCCGGGCCGGGGCGGCATTCACCGTACCAAGGCCGACTGCTTGCGCGTCTGCGAGTCCGGGCCGACGGTCGTGGTATATCCCGAAGGCGTCTGGTACCACTCCATGACCGTCGAAAAGCTAGAGCGCATCATCCAAGAGCACTTAATCGGCGGACAGGTCGTACAAGAGTGGGTCCATCCCGAGCCGTTCCGCAACCTATAAGCCTCAGCGGCCACAAAAGCGCATGGTGCGCAACAAGTCTAAATCCAAACACATCGACCTAGAGATCAAGGACTCCCGCCTGATCTTCGACCGCGTCTGGAGTGACCTAGAGCAAGAATTCGGTCGCGCCAAGCTCCTCTTTCCCGGGGAAATTATATGGCTCGGCGGCGCACCCGGCGCTGGCAAGGGCACCAATACCCCCTTCATCCTCAAGGCGCGCGGCATCACAGCCGCGGCCGTGGTAATCAGCGACTTGCTCGACAGCCCGCGTGCCCAACAGATCAAGACGGCCGGCGGCTTGGTCGGCGACGAGGAGGTCACTTCCCTGCTCTTGAGCAAGTTGCTCGACCCGATATACGAGCGCGGCGTGATCGTCGATGGCTTCCCGCGCACCCAAGTGCAGGTCGAGTGCCTCAAGCTGTTTTACGACAAGATGACCGAATTGCGCGAGGAATTCCGCGACCACAACTTCCCGCGCCCCCTCTTCCGCACCGTGTTGCTCTTCGTCGATGAAGAAGTCAGCGTCGAGCGCCAGCTCCACCGCGGCCGGGAGGCCCAAGAGCACAACCGCAAGGCCACCGAGCTAGGCGTCGGCCAGCTCACCGAAATCCGCGCCACCGATCTCGACCCGGCGGCCGCGCGCAAGCGCTACCAAGTTTTCAAGGAGACGACCTTTGAGGCCCTGCGCTCGCTACGCGCCATTTTCCACTTTCGCTTCATCGACGCCGGTCAGCCGCTCGCCAAGGTGCAACAGGAGATTGAGGAGGAGTTTTCCTACCAGAGTTCGCTAGAGCTTTCGCACGACACCTTCGACCGCGTCCGCACCATCACGCCGGCCAGCCGCCTCGTGCTCTACGCTCGCCAAGAGCTGGTCAAGCGGCTGGAGATCTACAACGAAGACCATCCCCAGCTCTTCCAGCGGGTCATCGACAAAATCAACTTCAAGTTCATGCCCATTGTCACCCGCTACGCCATTACCGGCATGACGCTCATCAACTCCGAGGACTCGCTCTTCGACGACCCGATGGCTTTAGCCATGCTGATCGACATCTTCTCCGAACGCGGCTATCAGGCCCTCGTCGATGTCAACCGCATTGAGGTCCCCCACCGCTTAGACCCCCACACCCACGAAATTTTGTGCCAGCACAAGCGCGTCTACCGCTTCCAGATTCGGTTCGCGGCCTCGGCCATCCGACGAGGATACGACTGAGACCCCAGCGTCAATTGCCCTAAACGACCGCTTCGTCAGGGCTGGTGCCTGCGTGCCGCCTCACCCCATACCAACGGCACAGAATCCTTTTGGGCGATGTTAAAACGAGGATACTACGGAACGTTCCACCACGTCTCAGCCGAGCACCTGCACCGATGCGTAACCGAGTTCGCAGGACGACACAACATCCGAGACCAAGACACCATTGACCAGATGCGAAACCTTGTCGCCGGAATGGTGGGCAAGCGGCTCATGTATGCCGATTTGGTTAAATAGTTGAAATAGCCAAAATTAGGGGGATTCTGTATCCGTCTTAGATGGATCATCCGGCTCCAGCGTCAAACGTTCTTCTTGGGTCGGACTTCCGCTTGCAGAAGCAGACCCAAAGCCATATTCGAGTTTCTGAAAATAATACTGTAAAAAGTTAGGCTGGTTAGCAGAATCCAAGAGCCTTTGCGCTTCCTCGAGTCCGTCCTCTTCATTAAGCATGATCTAGGTCCCTCCGGTTAAGATGATCTGGGTAATAGTGTTTACGCTTGATCCACTTAAACCCTTCATGCTTTGTAACCGTTGCAATATCCGTCTCACCGCCCACAACATTTGCGCCGGGCAGAAAGGCAAAGTATCGCTTCGTCACATCCACGAGAAAATCTGCAAGATTTATCGCATCCTGTACAGGCATGGTTGAATCCACTAGGGGCGTCTGACATTGCTGTTTGATACGCGAAATAGCTTGCAAAGAACTTTTTTGAGACAATCCAAGTTCATCGAACACCTCACCGAACACCGACAATGCTTCGCTGTCAAAGCCATGTATCAATCTACTGATTGCCTTATTCTGTCCGCCCCACACTATCATGGCGTCATCGTCTGCTTTAACGAGTTCCTGTACCATAGCCTCACCATCTTGGATAGATATCTTCCATATTTTGCCACGAGTACCGAATCCACCAACCGAACCGTATCCACCAATCCAAAACTCAAACGTATGCGGACTGGATGGTTTTGCGGCTATTGCGTCGTATTTTTTCTTAAAAAAGTCTAGTGCATAGCCAACAACTTTTTCAACACTATAATTGTCTGTATCCAACGTACCATTGTCTTTCGATAGTTCAACACGTAAATCCTTCGTTAAATCGCTGATGGATGCAGGACCAAAATGCCCCATTCCTGCCGTCATAGCCACAATCGGTAATTTTCTATGGAGATTGAAAACCTTTATCCCATGATCCCAAATGTTTGTAACTGTGGACTGATCATTTTCGGAAAATGAGACAAGTGTAGAGGCACTATCCGCTGCAAAAACAATGCAGTCATGGACCTTAATCGCAACACAAACAGTCATGGCTTGGTCGGCTTTTTCAAAGGATGGTCTCCTTCACTGATAGAGTAAACGCCCAACACCCAAGGGCGATTTCCGTGCAGGACAGTAAGGACAAAACATCGCCAGCCCCCCCTCGGAAGCCGGTACTCACTAACTCCTCAATAAATACAAAACCATGGGACTTTTCAATCTGAAAATAGGAAATTCTACCCGAAAATTGAAAAACTATCCAAAACAACGCTTAGACAACTATAATAATTCCCTTTTTTTTCGCTGGCAGAAGGAAGCCGCTGTCCAAAGTGTATCACCAGCGGACAGTAGGTGTATCACCAGCGGACAGTCTCGACGAGCCTTTCCTGGGGGCGATTCGGCTCATCTCCTTGTTTTCTATGATGTTAAGTATTCTGGCACACATATTGCTTTGTTTTTTGGCAAAACCACGACCAAGTGAGGACGAAAGAGACATGCCCGCAAATGTTCAACCTTTTCCCCAAGCAGAAGCCGAGACCTCCACCCGTCTCGGCGGCGGGGCTGGCATGGACCGCAAGATCGAAAAGCCGCGGTTCTCGCCCAAGCGCATCGCCCTAGGCGTGGGTGTTTTACTGTTTGTCGGGCTGTGCGGATACGCCCTGCTCGCGGATTTCGGGGTGCGTAAACTACACGTGAAGCGCGACCGGCTGACTATTTCCACGGTCGAGTTCGGCCCGTTTCAGGAGTACATCCCGGTGCGCGGCACGGTCCTGCCGCTGCGCACGGTGTACCTCGACGCCCTAGAGCGCGGGCAAGTGGAGCAGGTGTTCGTCGAAGAAGGGGCATCCGTGGCCGCGGGCGATCCACTGCTGCGCTTGGCCAACCCCGATCTGGAACTCAATGTCCTGCAACAGGAGGCCGAGCTGGAGCGCAGCCGGGAGGAGTTGCGCAATGGCCGGCTGACCATGGAGCAAGACCTGCTGCGCTCGCGCAAGGCATTGCTGGAGATCGAGTACCAGCTCGCGATCAACAAGCGCAACTTCGAGCGCTACGAGAACCTGTCGGCCGAAGATTTGACGGCCATCCTATCGCGGCAGGAGTACGAGCGGCTGCGCGACGAGTACCAGTACAGCGTCCGCCGCATGGCCCTGACCCAACAGACCCAGACCCAAGACTCGCTGCTGGCGGCGAGCAAGGTGGTGCAGCTCGTCTCGGCGGTCGAGCGCATGGAGCGCAACCTGCAAATCGTCCGCGGCCGGCTCGACAACCTGACGGTGCGGGCCCCGGTGTCCGGGCAGCTAACCACGCTCGAAGCGGAAGTCGGCGAGAGCAAGGGGACGGGGGTGCGCTTGGGCCAGATCGACCGGATCGACGGCTTTAAGGTGCGCGCCGTCATCGACGAGCACTACATCGACCGCGTGGGGCAGGGGCAGCGCGGTCAGTTCGACAGCGGCGACGCGCCCTACAGCCTAGCAATCCGCAAAATTTACCCCGAGGTCAAGGAGGGCCAGTTTGAGGTGGACCTAGAGTTCGAGCGCGAAGCCCCGGCCGGCATCCGGCGCGGCCAGACGCTGCACATCCGCTTGGAATTGGGCGATCTGGAGGAAACCGTGCAAGTGGCGCGGGGCGGGTTTTACCAAGCGACCGGCGGTCACTGGGCCTATGTCCTCGACGCGGCGGGCGAGCGGGCCACGCGGCGTTCCATCGCGCTGGGCCGCCAGAATCCCCGCTTGTACGAAGTGCTGGAGGGACTGGAGCCGGGGGAGCAGGTCATTACCTCTAGCTACGAGACCTTTGGCAAGAACATGGACGTGCTGGTATTGCGCTAACGCGCCAAGACCGGCCACCCTAACCACAAAAGGAGCGAAACCATGACTGAGCACATCTCGAACCCCGAAAACGGCCACGCAACCCTGATCCGCACGGTTGGGCTGCGCAAGCTGTACGCGACCGAGGAGGTGGAGACGACTGCCTTGGACAACATCAACCTCGAAATCACCGAAGGCGAATTTGCCGCCATCATGGGGCCATCGGGCTGCGGCAAATCCACGCTGCTCAACCTGCTGGGCCTGCTCGACAGCCCGACGGCGGGGGAATACTACTTGCTCGGCGAGGAGGTCGCCACCTATTCGGAGCGCGCACGGGCGAACCTCCGCAAGGGGACGATTGGCTTTGTCTTTCAGTCGTTCAACCTGATCAACGAACTGACGGTGTACGAGAACGTTGAGCTGCCCCTGCTCTACATCGGCGTTCCGACCAAAGAGCGCAAGCAGCGGGTGCAGTCCATCCTCGACTACATGCAGATCGCCCACCGCGAGAAGCACTTTCCGCTCCAGCTTTCCGGCGGCCAGCAGCAGCGCGTGGCCGTGGCGCGGGCCTTGGTCTCAAAACCCAAGATGGTGTTGGCCGACGAGCCGACCGGCAACCTCGACTCGCGCCACGGCGACGAGGTCATGAAGATGCTCACCGATATGAACCGCCACGGCACGACGGTGGTAATGGTGACCCACTCGCCAGCCTACGCCGACTTCGCACACCGAATCATTCACCTGTTCGACGGCAAAATAGTGACCGAGAACATCGCCAAAAGACAAGTGAGGCGGAGCGAGTAGGCCGCCTTTTCTGGTGTTGCCGCTGCATCCGGGATCGAGGGCGTCCCGCCCTCGACGAGGGCAAGATGCCCTCGATCCTTGGAAGGCTGGGGATCGGTGTCGTATCGTAAGTAGCTGCTTAAAAAAAGCGGCTGGTCCTTTTTAATTTTGCCTTCTCTGGCCGTCTTTACTTGTAGAAGGGTTGATTTGCGTCATCGGCCTCACTTGAACACCTAATTTGAAATTTGAACATCATGGACGACTTCTATTCCCAAAACTTCGTCGAGCGCTGTCTAGCAGGGAACGCGCAAGCCTTTGAGCCGCTCGTCCGGCACTACCAGAACGCGGCCTTTGCCACAGCGCTGGGCTATGTGCGCTCTCGGGTCGATGCCCAAGACATCGTGCAGGACGCCTTTGTCGCGGCGTATTGCCGCTTGGGGCAACTGCGCGACCGGGAGCACTTCGGGCGATGGTTGATGCGCATCGTAGCCAATCGCTGCAAGGACTGGTTGCGCGACCGCCATCGAACCCAGCCGTTGGATTCAGCCGAGACGGCGCTGGAGAATGCGGCGGTGGTCGAATACGCCGACCAAATGCAACGGCTGGATTTGCAGGAGGCCGTTGACCAGTTGCCCGAACACTACCGCTCGGCCGTGCTGATGTACTATCTGAGTGGTCTCTCCTATCGAGAAATCGCCGAGTTGATGGAAGTCCCCCTGAGTACGGTGTGCGGCCGCTTGCAACAAGGGCGCATCCGGCTGCGCCAGCTATTGAACGAACCCGACCACAAGGAGATTGCCATGAAACCAATTGACGTGACCAAACCGGTCCAAGAGGTGGTGTGCCAAATCGCCACCCGGCAGGTGCGGGAGACCATTCCGCTGGAGGACACCGATCACCTCGTCTTCTACTGCGCCCTCGACGTGGATCTCGAAATCCGCCCAGCCGAGGGCGAGGACGCGGTGCTCGAAGGGACGCTCAGCGCAATCGGGTTGACGCTGGAAAAGGCCCGCGAGAGCGTCGAAGGAATCGAGATCGGGGCGGACCAAGTAGATAACTTCCTCGCGAGCGGGCCGCATGAGGGCGAGGTGTTTGTGGCAACCCGACAGCAGAACGACCAACTCGAAGCCGAGTCGAGGGGCAGCGGACAGCGGTGGAAAGACGCTGTGGAGAGCGGCTCTTATCCGTGGGGTGTGGAATGCGGCGTTAAGATGACGGATGTATTTCCCCAGATGCAGACCTACGCCGGCAATCTGCCGGCTGCTATGCACCCGAGGTTGGGGCGAGCCACGCGGATAACGGTCTATCGCAAAAAGCTCGAAGACATAATCCTGCCATCCTCGGCTCTCACAGCGGAAGTCCAAGAAGTCTTTCGCCCCAACAGGTCGTCGAAAAGGGTCCACGGACCGATAGGCTCCGCCAGCTTGGTGTTGCTGGTGCCCAAGGGCAAGCGCGTGACCATTATCCGCGGACAGGTCCGCGCCTACGGCTTGCAGGGTTCCATCGGTTTTATCGCCTCGACCTGCGAGGAGGTGGCCGATATCGAGGGCGATGTGGAACTCTTCGACAGCGCACTGGAGACCGCGCGCAACATCCGCGGCAAACTCTACCAGCGTTACTACCGAGCCTTTGACGCCAACAGAGCGGACAGCGAGGCGCGCGGCCGGCGACCGGCCGACGAAAATTGTCGTCTGGAGGACATTCGCGGCGGCGTGGATATCGACGTGGGCGGTGTGCAGATCGAGGCCACCCAGCTAGGGGGCCAAGTGCGGATCTACAACCGATTTGGCCAAACGCAGTTGCACCAAGACCAACTCGCCGCAGACAGCCGCATCGAACTGGAATCGTGCGGCGGCGATATCCGCCTCTCGCTCAAAGAGACCCTGCTGGACGAGGCGTACCTGACGGCGTTCACGCTATGCGGTCGCATCCAGTATCCGGCCTTGGAGGACGGGGATGAAGACATGGGTCTCTCCACGTCCAACAACACCGCCATGGCGGTGCTGTCGAGAACACCGCGGCGCGGCCCGGAGATACTAGCGGCCGATTTTATGCTCAAAAGCGAGGCGGGCGCGATTGTTATCGAGAAGACGAAGGCTGCGTGACGCAGCCGTTGGATTCAAATGAGTAGGCACGTTCAAACGCAAGGAGATCCAAGATGCTTCGCAGCTACGTCGTAGTCGCACTTCGCAACCTGCTGCGCGACAAAGTGGGGACCGGCATCAACATCGTGGGCTTGTCCGTCGCCATTGCCGTCAGCACCATCCTCGGTCTCGGCGTACACGGTGCTCTGACCGCGGATTGGAACCTCCGCGACGACGACCGCCTCTTCCGCGTGGTGACGCACGAGATTAGCGCTTCGGGGCACGTCCAGCACCCGGCGTACCAGCGCGAGGAGCTCGCCGCGGCCCTCGCGGCTGCCTTTCCCGAAATCGCCCACACCACGCGCGTCATCAAAACAAACATCCTAATGACGGTCGGCGAGCGTCATCTCGAACACGCAGTGGTCGAGGTCGATCCCCCGTTTCTGCAAATGTTCCACTACCCACTCGCGGCCGGCAATCCCACCACGGCGCTGGCGGGCCTCGATCAGGTCGTCATTTCCAAGCGACTGGCTGAGCGGATGTTCGGTGCTGAATTCAAAGCCTACCCGGCGCTCATTGGCCGGCAGATCGTCTTGCACGGCAACGAAGGCCCCGAGACCTACGCGATCTCCGGCGTCTTCGCCGATATGCCAAAAAAGCGGAGCTTGGACTTTGATGCGGCGATTCGCTTTGAAAACCGCACCAAGTATGGCATGGCCAGTTACTGGGGGGCTACAGCTTCTACGTACATCGCGCTTCAGCCCCTAGCCGAGCGGGAGGCACTCGAAGCCAAGCTCCCGGCGTTCTCCCGCACGTTCATCGCCCCGGTCTGGGAACGCTACAAGGGCATTCGCTGGCAGGACGATCCAAACGCCTTCCAACTCAAACTCCAAGACGCGCGGACGATTTACCTCAACCCGCAAAACCAAGCCTATTACAGCTATGAAAACTCCGTGGACCTCGAATCGATTCTCGCCCTCGTCGCCCTGATTGGCGTCATCCTGACCGTCGCCTGCCTCAACGTTACCACCCTCGCCCTAGCGAGTTCCATCGGCCGGAGCGCGGAAGTAGGCATCCGCAAAGCACTCGGCGCGAGCAAGCCACAAATCGCCTTGCAATTTTTGGGAGAGCGGGTCCTGCTGGCCTTCTTCGCCCTAATCGCCGGACTGTTCCTAGTGCCGTTAGGGCTGCCCGCCTTCAATGCCCACTACGGAATTGACCACTGGTCCGGGCTGTCGCTCGGCGATTTGGGGCTGCCAATCATCGTCGGCGGAGGCGGCTTGTTGGCGTTGCTGGTCGGCATCGCGGCGGGCAGCTATCCGGCCCTAATCGTGGCGCGCATGCAGCCCGCGTCTGTCGTCGGCAAGGTCGGGCCGCGGCGAAAAAATAGGATGACGAGCGTGCTCCTGACCTTGCAGTACGGCATGGCGGTCTTCCTGATCTTCTGCACCATCGCGATTCGTCAGCAGTTGGCTTACGTCCAGTCGCGCGACCTCGGCTACGCGGTTGATCAAGTAGTAGTCGTCAAGCTCCGCGGGGCGGACCCGACTCGCCTTGGCAAACGCTTTAAGGAGGCCGCCCTTTCCCAGCCGGGTGTGGCTAGTGTGGCCTTGGTCGATCGCGAGTTTTCCCTCGGTGTCAGCACCAATTACATCAAACGACCGGACGGGGAGCGCGTGAGCGTGTATGTGTATGCCGTTGATCCCGACTTTTTCACCACTTTGGGCATTGACCTCGCATCCGGCCGCTCCTTTGCGGCTGGCCGGCTGGCCGACCGGACGGAAAGCGTCGTCGTCAACCAACGCCTCTCAGAGGTCTTTGGCTGGGGGGAAAACGCCGTTGGAGAATTCCTACCGGAGTACGGGGCCTACGGCGTGAGCAAAACGCCGGCCGTCATCGGCGTCACCCCGGACTTCCACTTCCGCTCGCTTAGGGAGCCGATCAAGCCCGCCGTGTTCCACTATGGGCCGGAAGCGTCCTTTGAGCGGGCACTGGTGCGGCTGCACGGGGGGAACGACGCCCTCGCCGGCTTGGAGCAGTTCTGGGCAAAGGTGGCACCCGAACAACCTTTTGAGTACGAGTTCCTCGACCGGGCTTTTGCTCGTCAGTACGAGAACGATAAGGAGATTGGCCGCACCGTTACGCTGGCGTCCGTCGTCGCCGTTCTCATCGCCTGCATGGGTTTGTTTGGCCACGCGACCATCGTCTTGCAGCGGCGCACCAAAGAGATCGGCGTCCGCAAAGTGCTCGGCGCGACGGTAGCCGAGATCCTCGCTTGCTTGTCGCACGACCTAGCGAAAATGGTGGCCTTGGCCTGCCTGCTGGCGTTTCCGCTGGCTCACTTCGCGGTAGGCCAATGGCTGTCGCAATACGCCTATCAGTTCGGATTGGGCCTGACGACCTACCTCCTCTGCGGGACGCTCGCTTTTGCGATTGCACTAATCGCGGTGGCGTACACAGGCATCCGCGCCGCCCGCGAAAATCCCGTCAATGCCCTGCGCAGCGAGTAGCTAGGTCGCGACTGGCTCACTGCTCTCAACGAGAGCACGACGATCGTATACCGGACATTTATTAATTTGTATATAATTGATTCATTGTCCGATTTCGGATATATTCTTTGGCGGAAAGCGAGGAGCCATCTTTGGGAAAGTTGGAATGCTTTCAATTGGCAGGCTTGGAATTATGGTTCAATTCCTCAGATCACGAACCACCTCATTTTCACGCTCGCAAACCGGACAAATGGGAAATACGCGTCTTTTTTGGTGTATGTAAACGCGGAAATCTAGTTTTTAATGTGAAGTTTCCCCCTTCGCGCTCAGGGCCTTCGGGCAAAGAGCGGCGGGAACTGTTAAGTCTGGTGCTTCAGCATAGAGACGCACTTTATGCTGAGTGGGAAGCCAAGGTGGATATATGGAGCTAAGAAATGTCAAAGACTGCTGAGATGACCGTCTGGGCTCAAGACCCATTTAGCTATGACATCATTCCGCCTTCTTTCACCGTTTTTCGGAAACCCGATGTGAGCAAGGTAAAAGCTCGGGATATTTTCGTATTAACTTCTGTTGCCGACCTTCCTGCTGTAAGTGAATTTGTCCGTGCTGCCAATCATCGAAACCATCTTCGAACCCTTTTCGTCCGCGAAGACGCCAACGCTCAGTTTTTGCCGCAAATGCTTTATGAGGCAAAACTCAGGAGCAGCCGACACATTCTCGTGCATTCGACTAAGGAGGTGCCCAAGCGCGTCCTAACGGCCTGGAGTCTTGGGTGTCCCGAGCAACTCGTTGCCGCGGCACAGGTCGTAGATGATGAACTCTTTGTCATGGCCTGTGATCATACCTTGTTCAGAGTAGGTTTTGCAGAAATGCCCGCACTCAGGCGCATTCCGCCCCAACAGCGTTCTTCATTTACCATCTCCAGCGAAGGCAGTTACATGCACTGGCCTAAGATTGATGTACATATTGACTTAGAGGCTGTTCGCTGCCTAAAAGATGACACGTGGCGAGAGAAAAAGGATCGGGAAAAACTGATGTACGACCTCCGATTCGGAGAGGCCGTTGCCGCATTGCGCAAGCAGTGCGGAATTAAGCAAGCCGAGATACGAGGGCTTTCTGAACGCCATCTGCGAAGAATCGAAAAGGGGGAACGGACCAAGGTTGATACGCTAGCGGCTTTGGCAAGAAGCCACGGATTGTCCCTTAAAGAGTATCTCGACAAAATTGCCAACATCCTCTCCCCCTAAGACCTTTCCAGCCGCGTCCGTTCACTTTTTCCGCTCCTTGTAGCGGCGGCCCCGATCTTCAGCGCGGCGCTCGCGCACCCATTCCATCACCGGGACGCCGTAGCCGCAACTCGTGCCGGTCAACTCGACCTCGACTTCGATTACTTGGCGTTTGGTCCGCAAGTGTTCGGACTCTGCTTGCAGCAGCAATGCGGCGTGGGGCGATTCTTCGAGCGGCGTGGCCGTGGCGTGGCCGTAAAGGCGGACGATGCCGGCGTCCGCTCCGGCAAAAGAGCAGACCATGACGGTAATCGGGCCGCCATCTTGTGCGTGCCGCGCTGTTTCGTTGCCGCTGCCCAAGTAGTCGAGAAAGGCCACTCGGTTGGGATCAATCACGTGCAACGGCACACCGCCCTTGGGCGATAGATTGACCGGACCAATGCCGGCGGGACCGGCTGCGAGCGCAGGGTCGGCCGAAGCGACGAAAAACAACGGCGCGTTGCGGATCAGTGCCGCTTGATCGTCAGTGATGATGGGATAGTAGGTCGCCATACGGTTTGTGTCCTTTTATAGGAACTATGTACTTGACTAAACAATCTTAAAATAGGGCCTACCGGTCGTATCAGCATTCCAATTGGACTTTATTCTTGACGCCTAATACATTTTCCACTAACCAAAGGAGAAACTCTCACAAGGAGAAAAACATGGAAAGTATAAGCCGACAGCAAGAAGTAGATGAAAACTACGAGGCTTTCAAGGCTATGCTGCCCGAGTTAATGCGAACCCATCCAAATAAATTTGCGCTCATGCATAATAAGGAGGTAGTCGCTTGCTTCGATACAAGCAGAGATGCGATTGCTGCGGGAAACAATTTGATAGATGGGCATTTCTCGGTACAACAGATTACCGACCGTTCCATTGATTTAGGATATTTCTCTCATGCCGGTGTTTTCTGGACAGTTTAATTGGAATGAGGGCCTAATATGGCAGGTCGGGTTCATTGATGCGTCCAAAAAACCTAATGGCGATGAGAGCAAACTTCATATATGCCCCGTCCTAGTCGATACAGGGGCTTCTCGAACCTGTATCGCAAGGTCCGTAATAGATGCTCTTGAGCTACAGCCTATTGGCAAGGTTGAAATGCAAACTGCCGGTGGGCTGGTCAACGTAAATGCGTACGATGTACATGTGGCTTTTATCGTCGATTTCAAACAGAATCCTGATGGCTCGCAGTCTGGCCAAGCCCAATTAACCCCCCAAACAGCAAACACTCAAGCTCTTGAATTCGATGCAGGAAAGAGTATCTATCAGGGGCTAATAGGCCGTGACATACTTCGCTACGGGGTGTTGATTCTTTCTATGGATGGGCATTATTCGTTTTCATATTGACCCCTGAAATTGCAATTGATGCAGGCGGGCGTAGATGCCGTCTTGGGCTAGAAGCTCGTCGTGGCGGCCCTCTTCGCGCAACTGGCCGCGGTGGAGCACGAGGATTTTGTCGGCGCGGCGGATGGTCGAGAGGCGATGGGCAATGACGATGGAAGTGCGGTCGCGCATCAGCTTTTCGACCGCCTCCCGAATCCAGCCTTCGGTCTCGGTGTCGATGTGGGCCGTGGCTTCGTCCAGCACCAAAATGTCCGGGTCTGCCGCTAGGGCGCGGGCAAAGGACAAGAGCTGACGCTGGCCTGCCGACAGGGCGGCGCCGCGCTCTTGCACCTCGTGGCGGTAGGTGCTGGGCAGGCGGTCGATAAAGCGGTCGGCGTTGACATAGCGAGCCACCCGGGCGACCGCCTCGTCCGACAGCTCGGGCGCTCCGAGACGGATGTTGCTGGCAATATCGCCGGCAAAGAGAAAGACGTCTTGCTGCACCAAGCCAAAGCGCCGCCGCAATGCTTCCACATTCCACTCGCGGATGTCGATGCCATCGACCAAAATCTGCCCGCGCTGAATCTCGTAAAAGCGGCACAACAAGCTGACGATGGTCGTCTTACCCGAGCCCGTGGCCCCGACTAAGGCCAAGCTCTGGCCCGGCGCGGCGCAAAAGGAAACGTCGCGCAGGGCCCACTCTTCCCCTTCGTAAGCAAACCAAACGCGGCGGAACTCGATGGCACCGGCAACGCGCACTCGGCGCACGGGACCGCCGCTTGGCTCGGGCGCGGCGTCGAGCAGCTCAAAGATGCGCTCGGACGAGGCCATGGCCACCTGCACGGTGGCGTACTCCTCGGCGAGGTTGCGGATGGGCATGAAGAAGCGGGGCACGTATTGCAGCATGGCGACCAAAACGCCCCAAGCAATTTCCGCACGCAACACTTGGCCAACGCCGTACCACAACACCAGCGCCATCAAAGCGGCCCCGCACAGTTCCATAAAGGGAAAGTAAGCCGAATGGTACAAGGTGCGGACCAAGCGAGCGTCGAGGTATTCGTCCGTACCCTCGTTGAAGCGGCGGGTGCTGCGCGGCTCGCAGTTGAACAGCTTTACCACCTCTATACCCGACAGGGTTTCCTGCAAATCCGCGCTGAAGCGGGCAAAGCGGGTGCGGGCTTGGCGGAAGGCTTGGTAGGTGCGGTTTTGCAGCCACAAGGTGGCGGCCAAGGCCACGGGCAAAAAGGCGCAGGTCAGCAGGCCCAACTCCACATCGAGATAGTAGAAGATGTAAAACAGAATAGAGGCGATGGTGACGGTTTCGGTCACCAGCGAGACCGCGCCGTAGGTGAAGAATTCGTTGAGCGCATCGACGTCGCTGGTATTGCGCGCCATCAACCGGCCGATGGGGGTGCGGTCAAAGAATTTGAGCGGCAGGTGCTGGAGGCAGGAGAAAATGTTTGAGCGCACGTCGCGCATGGTCCACTGCCCGACCATGCTGGTGATCCAGCTCTGGGCGTAGCCAATGGCGAATTGGGCTACCAACAGCGCGGCAAAAAGCAAGACGAGGGCCCCTAGGCCGTCTAAGTCGCCGGGCACGATGTGGTCGTCAACGGCTATTTTGGTCAACACGGGACCGGCCTGACGAGCCAGCGAAGCCGCGAGGATGAGCACCAACGTCGAGACCGCCCAAAGCCAGTAGGGCCGCAAGAAACCCAAGAGCCTAGCGACTAGACCGAGGTCAATGGATTTTTTGTCGATTTCCGGTTCGTCGCGGACCATCGGCGGCATTAAAAATTAGAGGTCGCTCAATTCCTCGGTGAGGTGCTGGCGGCGGTACGTCTCCGCGTACAGGCCATCGCGTTTGAGCAATTGGTCGTGAGTGCCTTCTTCGACAACGCGCCCTTGGTCGAGCACGACGATGTGGTCCGCGCCCATGACGGTGGAGATGCGATGGGCAATGAGGATGGTGGTGCGCTCGGCCATGACGGCGCGCAGGCGCGTGAGGATTTGCTCTTCGGTGCGGGTATCGACGCTGGCCAAGGCGTCGTCGAGAATGAGGATTTTCGGCTGGCGCACGACCGACCGAGCCAAGGCCGTGCGCTGCTTCTGCCCGCCCGACAAGGTGACGCCGCGCTCGCCGACGATGGTTTCCAGCCCTTGGGGAAAAGTCTTGAGGTCCGCGGCGAGTTGGGCGACCTCAATGGCGCGCTCGACCGCGTCTGGAGCGGCCGCGTCGAGGGCGATGTTGTCGCGGATGCTTTCGGAGAAGAGAAAGGTGTCCTGCGGCACGTAGCCGATGGCGTCGCGGAAGGCGTGCAGGGGAATTTGTTCAATGGGTTTGCCGTCGATGAAAATTTGGCCCTCGCCGGCTTGGATGAGCCGGGGGATGAGCCGGGCCAGCGTGCTCTTGCCCGAGCCGACCCGGCCGACGATCGCGAGGGTGCTGCCGGCCGGTACGCGAATATCTATATCGCGCAGCACGGCTTGGCCATTGTACGCAAAGGAGGCGCGGCGGAATTCGATTTCGCCTTGGACCGCTAAGTCGCCGGCTTGGTGCTGGCTGGTCTGCGGCCTTTCTTTGAGCACGGACTCAATGCGCCGCATGGAAGCCATGGCGCGCTGGTATTCATCGACGATGCGGCCCATCATCATCATCGGGCGGCTCATGCGGATCAAGTAGGCGTTGAAGGCGACAAAGACCCCCAAGGTCAGCGTCCCTTCAACAACGCGGGCACCACCCAGCCACAGGATGAATACCATGGACAGGCCGCTGATGAGAAAGGTGAAGGGGAAAAACGTGCTGTAGATGTAAATTAGGCGGCGATTGCGCTCGACGTACTCGTCGTTGAGTCGGGTGAAGCGGTCGATCTCGCGGCGGTGCCGGGCAAACGCCTTGACCACGCGTACACCCGAGAGGTTTTCCTGCAAGCAGGTGCTCATGGCGGCAAATTGTTCTTGGACCAAGCGATAGCGCGTGCGCACCTTGCCGCCGACCAAGCGCAGGATCACGGTCATAACGGGCATGGGCAACAGCGCGTACAGGGTCAGTTGCCAGTCGTACAGGCACATGGCAACCATGCTCAAGCTGAAGCCGAGCAGGGCACTCAGGAACATGCGGAAGCCGTGGCTGAGGTAGCGCTGCACGGCCTCGACATCGTTGGTCGCCCGCGCCATTAGATCGCCGGTGCGGGCCTGTTGGAAATAGCCCAAGGGCAAGGTGAGCAGGTGGGCGAAATAGCACTGGCGGATGTCGCGCTCGACGCGATACGAAGTAGCGGCCAAGTGCCAGCGCATACCAAAGGCCATGCCCCACTGCGCTAGGCCCAAACCGACGATGACAGCGGCGTAGTACGCGAGAAACGTCCAGTCCGGTGCGGCTTGATCCAAGCTAGCTTGGGCTTGGTCAATGGCACTTTCGAGGACGAGGGGGATAGAAACGGAGACGAGCTGTTCGCCCAGCAAAAAAGCTAGGCCCGCGACTAAAGCCCAGCGGTAGGGACGGAGGTACGAGGCAAACGGTTTGAAGGGATTGAAGCTCATGCGCTGTTTGGTGAACCGCTAATATCTTACTTAGACTATACATGCTTACGAACCATGTCAAAGCAAGCGCGGATGCCGCGTCTGTGGTTTACCCCTTCACCGCCCCGAGCTGAATCCCGCTGATAAACCACCGCTGGAAAAAGACGAAAACTGCGATCATCGGCACGAGCATTAGCATCGACCCGGCGCAAATCAGCCCGTAGTCGTTGACGTATAAGTCCGACAGCTTGGCCAACCCCACCGGCAGCACCATCATGGAATCCGAATCCGTCACGATCAGGGGCCAGAGAAAAGCCCGCCAACGCCCGAGGAAGGTAAAAATCGCCAGCGCCCCCAGCGCCGGCTTGGCCAGCGGCACCACCACGTGCCAAAACACGCCCCACGCCGAGCATCCGTCGATGAGCGCAGCCTCCTCGATCTCGCGCGAAATGCCCAGCAAAAACTGCCGCAGCATAAACGTCCCATAGGCACTAAAACACCCCGGGGCAATGAGCGCGAAAAAGCTGTCCAGCCCCACCGGATGGCCGATGTAATAGTCCCCCCAGTAGAGGAAGCCGCTGAAGAAATCCGTCGCTAGGGCGGAGTTGAGCCAGTGGGGAATTTTCTTCATCAGCACAAATTGCGGGATCATCAGCACATCGGCCGGAATCATCATCGTCGATAGGTAGCCGAGAAAGAGCACATCGCGGCCCCTAAACCGCAAGCGGGCAAAGGCGTACGCCGCCAGCGCACTCGTGGCAACTTGGACCGCAGTGACTGCGGTGGCGATGAGCAGCGAGTTGGCGTAGTAGCGGAGGAAGGAAAAGGCGCGGAACACGCCGGCGTAATTGTCCGTCGTCCAGCGCGGCGGAATCCACCCGAGCGTCACATCGACGTTGTATTTGAAGGAGGTGAGCAAAGTCCACACCAGCGGCACCACCATGCCGCTGAGCACGAGCAGCAAAATCGCATAGATAATGATCGTGGATTGGTACCGATGCCAGCGCGCCATTAGACGGCCTCCAGCCGCTTGCCGCCGTAGCGCCAGTTGAGCAAGGTCGCCGCAAAAATTAGCGCGAAGAGCACCATTGAAATCGCGGCGGCATAGCCGACCTCAAGCTGCTCGTACGCTTGGGTGTAGATGTAGTAGCTCACGGTGGTCGTCGAGCCTTCGGGGCCGCCGCCGGTCATTACATAAGCGGCCTCAAACCCGCCTTGCAGGCCGCCGATTACGCTGGTGACGAGGATGAAAAACGTCGTGGGCGCGAGCTGGGGCACGGTGATGTGGATCAGTTGCGACCACCAGCCGGCCCCGTCCATTTCAGCGGCCTCGTAGAGCTCGGGCGGGATGTTTTGCAAGCCGGCCAAGTAGAGAACCATGTTGTAGCCGCCGACGCTGGCCCAGACAAACATGACGATCAGCGCGGGCTTGGCCCAAGCCGCGCTGATGAGCCACCCCGGCAAGAGCGCCGCGGCCCGCTCGGGCGCGATCCCCAACCACCCAAACACCTGCCACAAAAGCCCGTTGACAATGCCGACGTTTGGCTCGTAGGTCAGGAGCATCTTCCAGACCATGTAAATGGCGATGCCCGTACACAGATGGGGAATGAAGAAGAGGGTGCGGAAGAAGATGCGGCCGGGTAACTCTCGGTTTAACAACACGGCCAAGAGCAGGGAGCCGGCCATGGCGAGCGGGATGTTGAGCATCAAAAAGAGCGTGTTGCCGAGGTACTGCCAAAAGTATGGGTCGCGGGCCACCCACTCGCCATCCACCCGTTTGAAGAGGACCAACTCCGCAAAGTTGTCCAGCCCGATGAAGCTGGGATCGCCCGAGGCGAGCTGATAGCGGTAGAAGCCCATGCCCGCAGCCACCACGACCGGACCCAGCGCAAAAATGAGAAAGCCGACGAAATTGGGCAGCAGAAAGAAAAAGGCGGCCTTGTTTTGACGCCTCACAACGCGCTTTCCTCGGCGTAGATGCGTTGCAGATAGGCATTGGTTACTTGATGGGCCTCGGCGAGGGCTTCGGCCACGCTCTCGCGGCCGGTGAGGGCGGCGTCGAGTTCGTCGAGCATCCGGCGGTAGAGGTCTTCCCACCACAGTTCCTGGGGGAAGAGCCGGACCTCGTAGTCCATCGAGCGCACGAAGACTTCCTCCTCGTAGGGCGTTGACGCCCGCGGATAGGTCCGGCGGGCCACCGAGCGCTGCGGCGGCAGGTCGCTGCCCAACTGGGCCATCTTGGTCGTCGCCTCGGCCGAGACCATGTGCTTGAGTACATCCCAAGCGACTTCGGGCTCTCGCGTCCCCTTCCAGATCGTAAAACCAACGCTGGCGTAGCGCGTCTGCCGGCCCGCCGGCCCTTGGGGAAAGAGGGCCGCGTCCCACTCAAAGCGGTCCAAAAGCTGAAAGGTCGGCAGCATCCACGGCCCCATGATGCCGATGGCGATCCGCCCGGCCTCAAAGGTAAAGGTGCTCATGGCGTTGTCGCTGCGCACGCCGGGGCGGGGCGGACTGACCTTGTGCTTAAAGTAGAGATCGACGTAGAACTGCACCGCTTGGGCTACGCGCGGATCGTCGAGGTTGGAAACGTAGCGTCCGTTTTCCCAGCGCAAGAAGTCCCCGCCCATGCTCCACACGTAGCTGGCAATGTCGTATGGGGTGCAGCCATAAATATCCGGCAGGCCGTCTTGGTCCTCGTCGATGGTCAGGGTCTGGGCTTTGGCTAGGAGATCGTCGAAGGTCCAGTCGTCGGTAGGATAGCTAACGCCGTAGCGGTCAAACAGGTCCTTGTTGTAAAAGCAGGTAATGGTGCTGCCTTTGACGGGTAGGCCGTAGAGGACGTCGTGGTACGTGTATCCTTGCAAGCCCACCGGATAGTAATCGTCGGTGTCGAGCTGGTCACGCCGAACCAAGCCGTCGAGCGGCAAAAGCTGCCCGGTGCTAGCGACTTGGGGCATCTGCCGCCAGTGCAATACGCAGATGTCGGGGGCGTGCCCGGCGTCCATGCCCGTCAGTAGCTTTTGCACGACGCTGCGACCGGGCACAACCTCCAAACGCAGGCGAACCTCCGGGTGCTGCTGGCGATACTCGGCCGCGACCTTGCGGTATAGCTCGGCCTCTTGCGGCGAGCCATAGACCCACATGGTCAGCACCTCTTCGGCCGGATACCAGCGAATGGCGAGGACGCTCCAGAGCGCCCCAACGGCCAGCGCGGCCGTGATCCCGATGCGGAGGAGCAATGCCGCCCCTAGCTCGCGGCGAATAGCTTTTCGCGCAACGGCTGTTGCAGCTCGTAGATGCCGCTGCCGCTACGCGGCCCGGCCGGCAGGCGCGTGCGAGCCGTCAGCGACGTGAGGCGAAAATCAAAGGTGGGAGTGCCGCACAGGATGTTGGCGTTAAAGGCATCCCAATTGCTCACTCCGCTGAGCGGCCACGCATCGACCGCCGCGTACTGATAGAGCAAGAGCCGCCGGGACTGGCCCGAGCGGTTCAGTGCTGAGCCGTGCAAGGTGCGGGCGTGGTGAATGGAAAGCGAGCCGGCTTTCATGGCCAGCGGAACGGCCTCTGCGAGGTCAATCTGGTCGCGCGCCGGGCTGATGGCCCCGATGAAGTAGCCGTCTTGGTGGTGATCGAGAATCAGTCCGCGGTGCGAGCCGGGTACGACCATCATGCAGCCATTTTCTTGCGTGGCGTCGTCTAGGGCAATGCCAACGGCGCACAAATCGTCGTTGGTGTGCGGATAATGGGCAAAGTCTTGGTGCCACTCAACCGGGCTGCCGCCATCGGCCGGCTTCATGTTGAGCTTGTCGCCTTGGGCGCGAATGGCCGGGCCGATCAGGGGCGTCAACAGGTCTAGGATGCGGCGGTCGCGCATCAAGCCGCCGAAAAAGGGGTGATAACTCGCCGGTGCGCCCAAGCGGCGCACCTTGGGGTTTTCCGGGGTGTGGCCCGGCTCTAGGTCGAAGTGCCCGCTCTGCTCGGAGACGTGCCGCGCCTGCTCGACGAAGTCATCGACGATGGCGTGGGCCTCCTCTAGCTCGGCTGGGCGCAACACATCTTCGACGATGAGATAGCCATGTTCGCGGTAGAAATCGACCTGTTCTTGGGTGGGCATATCGCCTCCTAAAAGTAGAAGGGCAGGCCCCGCACCTAGGCGAGACCTGCCCGGAATGGTACTGCGATTGAGATGAAACGGCCTAGAACTGGGCCTTGATTCGGCCCCAGCTATTCGCCTCGACCGACGTGCCCGTACCCCAGTCGATGTTGGCATCGGCCGGCGTTAGCAGCAAGTCTTGGCCGGCGTGGCAGCACGAAATGGGATTGGTGCTCCACATGCCGATGCGGTTGTCGCCATCGCCATCGCCGCCATCGACGTCGTTGACCGTCAGGGTGATGTGAATGATCTCGCCCTCGCTCAGGTCGTGGACCTCAACTTGGTCTTCGGTGGCTTCATCCGAGCGCGGCATCCGATGAATCGGCAGGATGCGGAGCTCGTAGTCGTACGTGCTCTCGCCGAACTCATCGCCCGTGAAGCTGTGGGCGATCTCGATGTACTGCGAGCCGCTGGTCATCCACGGCAGGTTGAGAATCGGGCGATACCACTCAAAGGTCTCCTGATACACCGGGAAGGCAAACTTGTAGCTAAAGCTGGTCGCATCGTCGCCGGGGTTCAGATCGTCGCGGGCTTGGTGCGCCGCGTTGAGCTCGTACTCGACGCTGTCATCCCAGAAGAATTTGCCCGGGTCTTGGCGCTGCGTGACGTGAATGTTGTCGAAGACGCGGCTGGTGATGTACACGTTGTTGGTCGCGTCGTTCCAGCCGACGATGTGGCGGATCTGCATTGAGCTGGCGTCCAGCCCACCGCGGTCGACGTTCTCGCCGGCAAAGCCGTGAATCGAGAACAAGGACTCGCTGAAAATCCCGTACTGCTCGAGGGGCACGGGGGCCCACTCGCTGGGGTCGCCGTCGATGACGGGGACGTTGGCATCGGGGAAATTCACGGCGACCAACAGTTCGCCCGGTGGCTCATGGGCTTGGGCGGCAACCACAAGGCCCAACGAAGCAACGGCGGTGGTGAGAATTTTCTTCATGGTAAAACTACCTCCACGAGATAGGGGTGAATAAAAATGAAAGAAGAGAAAAGGTGGTCTTCCCTTCTCGGTTCTGCAATGCGATAAGTGCTCAATATACGCGCCCTCAAAAGCGTCCGTCAAGGCTTAAATCCCCGCGTAAATGGCGATGAACGATTGGGTCTCGGTGCGCGATGGGGCGTCCTTGAAGTTCTTGCGCTCTAGCACCAGCCCGAGCACGGTCTGTAGCTTGTAGCCTTGGTAGGCCGATTCGTTCTTGAACTGAATGCCGCCGGTCAGCGCGGTGAAATCGTTGGCTTCGGCCTTGAAATCGTCAAAAATTAGGTACTCTAAGCCCACTTGCAGCTTGGTGATCTCCAAGACATCGATGCCGGCCAACACCGAGAAGAGCTCGGCCAGCGTCGTCCGGCGCTCGTGCGTGAACAGATCGCGGCTCTGCTTGATGAACTCGCTCTTCCAGCGCGGCTCTAAATAGAGGGGACCGAGCGCGTGGCGGTAGTGGGCCTTGTTGATCAACCCCAAGAAAAAATCCGTCTCGGCCAGCCCCCACTGCTGCCGGCGCTCGGCGTCATGAGTTGGTGAAAAACCACGTAGTTGACCTTGCTCTGGAGGTTCAAGGAAAAGGCGCGCATCTGGTGGCCGAGGAAGAGCTGGTTGACCCAAGTGTCGCGGGCGAGGAGCGGATCGTCGATCTCGGTCAAGGTGCCGAGGCGCAGCGTGTTGTCGGGCGCCCACTGCAAGAGCGGGTCGGCGATGTCATCCTCCACGCGCTTGGTCATGCCGAAGAAGCGCAAATCGCCGTAGCGCACCCAGTTCCGGTCGAATCGCAGGAGTGCATAGAGGCTGTGGTTTTGCTGGTTGGAAGAGATGCGGTGCTCGCGCAGGAGACCCGCGATGACCTTTAGCTGCGGAGCCAAGTGGGTGCCGACGTACGCGTTGTAGCCTTGGCGGTCGCGCTTGTAGGGGTAATCCGGCTCTTGGTCGTTTTCGTATTGGTCGGTCCAAAAGTTGTTGTTCATGTCAACGCCAAAGAGGAATTCGGGGCGATCCACCGCAAAGCGCAGAAAAGGCTCTTCGTAGTCTGGGATCGAATTGGAGCGCACTCGGCTGTCGTTTTGGTTGATGTCGGGAACGAAGTCGTTGTTTTGGTCCCAGCCCGGAAAGACTTGGCGGTCGGGGAAGGCCCAGTCGGCGCGAAAGGCGTCTGGCACCCGGTCTTGGTCGTCGTTGTCCTCCACCAGATCCAAGAGGCTGCGGTCGTTTTGATAGTCAATGCTGCCGTCGTCTCGGGTGACAAAGGTTTGGGTGTTGTAGCGCGGGTCGATGTGATAGGCTTCGCCGTAGAGGAAGAAGCGGGGCCACTGGCGCGACAGATTGAGCATATAGGCCGGGGCGCTGCGCGCGCCGACTATGCCGGCCGAGGTCTGGTGTTCTTCGACGAGGATGTTGGGATATTTGCGGTAGTTCCAATTGAGGTCGTACTCGCCGTACAGGTCGAAGCCCATCACGTCGCTGGCCGTCACCGTCCCGCCGAGAATGTGGGTCGCGGTCGGTAGCCCCGCCTCAAAGCTGATGACGCGCAAATTGGACAAATCCTCAATGTTGCCCGGCGCTTGCGTCACCAGCAGAAACACAGGCTCGCCCTCGCTGGTTTGCTGGTCCGAGGTCATCCAGACCTGATAGTCGTTGGCGACCACCAGCCGAAATTCCACTTTGACGATCTCGGTCTTGTCGGCCGCGGCGCGGTTGATGAACCGCGCGCTGTCAAAGTCGTAGCGCAGGCGAATTTCGTCGTTGCCGTTGGCCTCGATAAAGCCCGGGCTGGGCGCGCCGCCTTCCACCACCGGCTCAAAGCGGATCGCACGGCCCGAATCCACGCGGCCATCCCGATAGGTGATGAAAATGTCTGAGCCTGCCGGAAAGTACGCCGCGCCGCCCACGCCGTCGTCGGGCGAATCGTCCCGCAGGGCGATTTCAATGCGGGAGATGGTCTGGTTCTGGCCTTGGGTCAGCGACCCGGTTATCCAGTTGCTCAACAGGGCCTCTTCCGAGAGGGAATTGGCTTGGTGGGCGTTGGCAGTGTGGACGCCGAGCTCCACGAAATCGCCGATTTGCACCTCAAAGCGTCCCCCGATCAGGGTCGTGGAATTGGTGCGGCGCAGCTCTTGATTGGTGATGCCGCGCGGGGCACTGGCCTGCGCGTAGAGGAACGTGCCCCGGTACTTGTCCATGGCAAAGTCGAGCTGCACGCCATCGAGGCGCGGCTTGGACAGCACCATGGGCGTCAGGGTGGTGCGGAGGTCGCTGCTAATGGTCAGCGCGTAGGCGTATTGCCCTTTTTGCTCGGAGGCCACGGCGACCTCAGAAAACCAGTTGCGGAAGCGCGGGGCCTCAAACAACACCGTGCCGAATTCCTCGGGATTGGCCTGCGATACATTGTATATCAGCCAGCCCTGATTGAGGAAGTTGCCAAAGGCGTCGTAGAAGTAATCCCCCTCAATATTGGCACTGACATACCGCTGATAGGGAGCGCGGGCGTAGTTGGTCGCGCTCCACTGCCGCCAGTGATGCTCGGCGACCAGCTCTTGGGGCACGTACCAGCGGCGCATAGCTGGCTCAAGGGCTTCCGCGCCCGGGGACCGCCCGATTTGGGCTGCGGCCGCGCCGCCGCTGATGGCCCACAAAACGAGGGCGGCCTTGCAGATGTTTTTTGCCGTTCCTGCCATGACTCGCTCAGTAGGCCACCGCTACGGTGCCGACGGCGGCGGAAAGGCCCTTGTCGGTGGTTAGATCCACTTGGTAGAGGTACACGCCCGGGGCGACGAGGCCGCCCTCGGTGCGCCGACCGTCCCAAACCGCCGCAAAGCTGCCGCTAACGGCGGGCGTGGAGATGACCTCGCGCACCAGCCGACCGGATACGTCGAAGATCCGCAACGCAATCTGGCGCGGCGCGCCGATGTTGCGCAGATCGTACGAAATCGTGGTTTGATCGTTGATCCCGTCGCCATTGGGCGTCAGCGTCGCCGGATGGGCCAAGACCTTCCGCACGAGTTCGCCGCCTACGGGCGTGCGCACCGATAGGGCGTCGCCGGCAAAGCGGAACGTCGAGTTGCCGGGCCGCACTTGCTGCTTGAGCTCGGGCTCGGCGCTGTCGTACACCCAGCCGGTAAATTCCGCGCCAAAGCGCAGCACCTTGGCGTCGAAGACGACCTCAATGCGGCGCTCGTTGTCACGCGGCGCGACAAACGGCTCAAAGCCAATGACGACCCGGTCTTCCTCTATCGTGGGCGGGAAGCGGTCGATGATTTCCCGGCCATCAATCGCGACCGAATGCACGGCTTCGGCCGGGACTTGGGTAAAGATCTCCAGCCGGTCGAAGCCCCGGTCGCCGTCTTCGAGGATGGGCCGCACCACATAGGTAAAGGTCTGCGGCTCAAAGCCCTCGGTCTCAACCGGCCAGATCTCAGCGATCACGCTTTGGGCTGCGGGGTTTTCGGCCAACAGCAGGGCTAGCTCGTCGATGCGCGGCGCTTGGTCCCCGTCTGAAAACATGACCACCTCTAGCTGCAAGTAGCGGCTGGGACCCGGCGAAAGCAGGGGCGTTCCGTCCTCCCAACCCGCAGCCTCTAAGTCGCGCCGGCCGGCCGCAAAGTCGTAGGGCGTCGACCAGAAGCTCCAGTTTTCCACGTCGTAGGTCTTTTGGATCTGGTCGAACCGACCCACTTGGTAGGTCGTGGTGTACTCGTCTTTGGACACCCGTTCAAAACTGCCGGTGCTGCCGATTTTCCAAAACAGATTGGGCTGAGGAGTGGTGCCGGTGCGCGTACGCAACACCAGCCGAGTGCCAGCGGGCACCTCGCCCTGCCAGCGAATTTTGCTCCAAGCCACCGGGCGGCCAAAGTCCAACACGCCGGTGCGATAGGAGGTCTTGGTGACGAAGCCTTCGCCGTACACCTCCATTTCGGCGATCTCCCAAGTGCGCTCGGGGTTGATCGGGCGAATGGCTACCCAGCGCAAGTCGCGGGTGAGAAAGCGCAAATCCACGACGTGGTCGAGGTTTTCGACGTTGCGCTCTAGGATGTCGAATTCCGGGTCGTTGGTCGAGGAGAGCGAGCGGGTGATGTCGTGATACCAGCGCTTGCCCGGGGCGCGCTCTTGGGGCGAGGACATAAAAGGCGCGGAATTGTCGGCCACGCCGATTTCGTACCAAGCCAAGTAGTTTTCCTCAAAGCCCGGGCGCGGATAGAAGCGGATGCGGTTGACCGGCATCTCGGCCCCGAGGTTGACGACCGTATTCTTTACGTAGCCGATATTGAGGCCAGCCAATCGCGGCGAAATATCGACCTGCCGCAAGGTCGCCGTGTCTGAGTCGCCGTCGATCATCACTTGCACCTCTTTGGCCGCCTCGCGGGTATAGCCGACCGAGACGCTCGTGTAGAGGTTGCCGCCGCGCTCGGCCAAGTTCGCGTCCAACGCGAGGTTGACCGACGGATCGATCCATATTGGCCGGATGGCGTTGTCGTCGTAGGCGATCATGGTATCGGCCCCCGCTTCCTCCGCGCCAACGGCGATGGGCAGCGCACCCAAAACCGCACCTTGGTCGTCAACGAGGTTATACTCGGCCTGCTCATCGGCGATCAGCCCCTGCCAAGAAGCCCCGGTCGGCCCGCCGATGTGAAACTCGGCCCGGCCCCAAGCCGCGCTGGCGCAACAAGCGGCGAGCACTCCGTTCAACAACATTCGCTTTAACATAATCGCATTCTCCTCTTTCAATAGTACCTATTGCTACTTACGCCCTAATTCCCGCGGCCTTATACGATCCCGACACATCGGAAACCATCTCGAAATCAAAGCCGAGTTGGCCGATCTGTTGCTTCAACCTGTTGTCGGCAGCCGCAAAGTAGTCTTTGTCAATTTCAACACCCATAAACTCCCTTCCTAGATTTAACGCAGCAACTCCTGTTGAACCCACTCCCATGAATGGGTCGAATACGAGGTCGTCGGGTTTTGATGCTAGTTGTATGATGTGTTCCAAAACCTTCACGGGCTTCTGCGTCGGATGTTTGGGATTTTTTAAGCGCTCGGCTCCCATACAGATAGGTGTTTCAATGAAGTTGTGCATTTCGTTTTGCTTAGTAAAATTCCAAGTATGGTTTTTGTTCCACATGCAGACAATCAGTTCGCAACTGTTGAGGAAGCCGGCACGTCGAACCTTCGGTGGCGGATTGGTCTTATGCCAGACCATGAATTGAAACGTGTTGAACTCAGGATCAAACGCTTCGTGCCATTTGCCGAGTAGATTGTAACTCGTGAAGGCAAAAATGTTTCCCGTAGGTGCTAGTATTCGCTTGAATTCTTCAACCCAATCGCTCGGTACAAATTCTTTTTTATCCCATTGCGCCAAGTCGTTGTTAAAATCCTCGCGCCAAGAAAATTTTATGTTCCCAGTAGAGTAAGGACTCAAATTATAGGGCGGATCGGTCAGTATCAAATCTACGGAGTTATCGGGAATGTATTTGATATAATCGTAACTGTCCGCCCAATGGGTCCAACAATTCTTTTTCACGGATGACCTCCTAGATAGGTGTTCTTGATGGAGTCCAACGCCTTGCTAATGTGAGATGCGCTGGAGCGATACGCTTCCACAACCCAATCGTACCCTGAGCAATCTTGACAAATGAAGTTCCAAAAATCTCGTCCAATCAATAATTCATCGTCTGCGAAGAATTGTCGCACACGCTGTTGTTGCCAAGGCTTTCCCTCACCAAATCGGTTATAGGCGGTAGCAAAAAATACTTGTATTTTATAGTCAGATGGCAGTGTGTTAGAAAGGATCGAAAACTGCTCTAGAATGGCCTCTTTCTCTGACCGAGCTTTCTTGTTGTCCAAATCACCGCCAATTTTTAACTCAATGAGGTAATGACTGTTTGTTTCGGTATCAATCAGATAATAGTCTGAGCTGTGTCGTCTTGTATTCTGTGCGACAACATCTGAATTTCTTAGAACTTGGTAGTCTCGGACGCTAGGCGTCCTTTCCCGGCTCTTGTACAATTCCAAGAGTTTGGCGATTATTCTGGTCTGATCATCACTGAGCGGTCCTTCTACATTTCGACTAACTTCAAAAGAAAATTTGGCTATGCTTATCGCTAGATCCTCAATCATGTTTCCAAGTGAACTATCTAAGGAACGGACGAGCGAAGCATAATACTGAATATCTGTACCGAGTGCCTCAATGAATACATTATGAACTTTCATGTTGATAACGCCGTTTGGATCATCAACCTCGCTTTCGTGGCGGCACCTAAAGCCTGTGGCGTAGTTTTTGACCGCCGATTCGACTAATACTTGGATTGCCTTCTTTTTTGTAATGTTTTCCATGACATCGATCCAAATCATTAAGAGGCTGTCTGAAAACTCTGGTGGTCGTCCTTTGCGTCTAAACGATCCCGTCTGGATTCCCGCTTTCGCGGGAATGACGGATCCTGTCTCTACGGCGTGTTCAACAGGACCCAAGGTGGGTCTTCAGACAGCCTCTAAAGAGATTTACCCATAAAGCTAATAGGCCACGCCGACGGTGCGCGTACTCGCGCTGGCCCTCGCATCGCCTTCGATATTGAGTTGGACTAGATAGAGGCCCGGGGCCACGTTCTCGCCCCGATTGTCGGTCCCGTCCCACCGCAGTTGAGGCAGGTCTTCCGAGCCATACACGCCGCTCTGCCCTTCGATGTTGAAGAGGCGGCGCACCCGGCGGCCCCCTAAGTCGTATATGTCAACCGCAATTTGGGCCCCCCCGCCGACGGCGAGGACCTCGCACTCCATGTCCAAGACGTCGTTGACGCCGTCGCCATTGGGCGTGATAACGGGCGCGGCGAGGTCAAAGCTGCCCACGAGGCTGCCGCTGTTGACGGCCGGGCTTAAGACGATAGTCCCCGACTTAAACGAGATGTCTCCTTCGTCTAGCGCGGTGGCGTCGCCCGCTTGGACGCCCTGAAAGGCGTCTTCCTGCAACAGCAATCCCCGGCCCTCAAAGGCCGTGCTGTACGAGAGGATGCGGCTGACGAAGTGGATCTTCAACACGGTGTTGTGCGCCGCCACTCGCGGGAAGCGCACCGCAAAGCTATGCTCCGCGATTTCGGTGATCGCCACGTCGCCCTCGTCGGCAACCGCGTCTTGCACGGCAAAGTCGTGCGCTAGGACGAACTCGCCCTGCGCGTCAATGATTTCAATGCGCTCAATGCGATCGATGCGGCTGCCGGTGACCAACTCAAACCCGTCAAAGCCCTGCAAATCCCCGCTCTCCATCTCAGCGCGCACGGCATAGACAAAGGGAATATCCGCGGCCGCGAGCACCTCGCGCGGAAAGACTTCGCCGACGAGCGCATCGGCCAACGGCGGCGTTGTGAAGTCAAAGGAAAACTGCCGCAGGATTTTGGCCGCCTCTAGGTCGTCGGACAGAAAGTCAACCCGGAACTGAAAGTAGCGGCGCGGCCCGGGCGAGAGCACCAACGCGCCCTCGCGGCTGGTGCCCGCGGCTGGATTATAGGGCGACGTCCACGGGCTCCAATGGGCCAAATCGTCGCGCACCGCGCCGCGTTCCCACACATCGCTGGGGCCGCCCCGCGCCGGCAGGTCGAGGTACTCGTCGCGCAAGAGCGGCTCGTCGAGGTTATCGACCGAGAGCGCGATCTCCTCGGCGTCTTGACGCCCCACGCGCTTGCGCGTATAGGCAAAGGGCGACGGGTCGCGGCCGCTGCGGGTGCGGATGTGCATCTGCACGGCGCTCGCCTGCCCAACCGTCTCCTCCAGCCAGCGCAAGCGCCCCCAGTTGGCCGGAGTGCCCATGTCGATGATCGGGGAAATGTACTGCACGGTGGGGAAAAACCCCTCGCCAAAGACTTGGAATTTCTCCACTTCAAAGGGGATGGCCGAGGCGGCGCGCAGGCGGATGAAGCGCAAAAAGCGCGGCGGGTTGATCGCTATGACAGAGACCGGGTCGGTGTTGTTGGTCCGCACCGCAAAGGTCTCCCAGATCGGGTTGCCGGCCTCGGTCAACACTTGGCCATCGTTGACATGGACCTCGAAGTTTTTGAGAAAATCTTCCTGAAAGGGCGTCGAGGGCGACGGAAAGACCGTATTGCGCGGGAAGAAGCGAATCTGGTTGACGCCAAAGCGCGCCCCCAAATCCAGCACCAGCAACGTGCCGTGGACATCGCGCCCCTTGCGCTCAAAGGCGATGCCCGTGGGATCGGGCGACACGATCTGCGCGAGGATGTTTTGTAGCTGGGACTCAGGGAGGTCGAAAACGGTCGGAGCGCGGATGCTGCCGCCGCGCTCGGCGATTTCAGCGGCGAGGTTCTGGCCCTCTTGGACGCGGCGAGGCAGGATGCTAGCGGGAAAATCCGCGTTGGCAAAATCGACGAGATTAACCGGCGCGACGCCGAGCTCGGTGATGTTGGGATCCAACGTGGAGCGGTACTCCGGCTCAATGGTTTGCACGGCGGCCCCGGCCTCCACCGCCCCCTCCCAGCTAATCTGGCCGTCCTGGCCGATGGTCAATTGTTGACGCCCTTGCGAGTCGCCGCTGTGCAAAAGCACCATCACCCCGATCAGAGCAAGTACTTTCATAAGTTTTCCCCGAGAATTTTTTTCGCCAGAGCCTTCTGCTCGGCCTCGACCCGCTGCTGGAGTTGGGCGCGCCGCCTTTCCCGCTGATAGCGCTCCTCGGCGGCCCGCGCTTCAGCGGTCTGTCCCAACTCGCGATACGCCCGGCTCAAGTGGCCTTGGACCCGCCAGTCGTGCGGCGCGAGTTCGGCGAGGCGTAGCCAATGGGTTAGGGCCTCGCCGGGCCGCCCCTGCGCTAAGAGCACCTCCCCGAGCAGCAGCAACCCCGTGCGATGGTCTGGCGTGTGCGCCAAGGCTTGCACTAGCAGCGGCTCGGCCGCCGCGAGCTGGCCGTTGTGCCGCAAGAGCGCGGCCGCTTCCACCCGCGCCTCAACGCCATAAGCCGGGCTGTCCAAGAGCTGGCGATAGGTGCGCTCGGCGTCGGCGGCCCGGCCGGTCGCCGCGTACGCACGCGCCAGTTGGTAGCGCACCCGACTGCTATCCGGGCGCGACGCAAGCAGCCGCCGGTAAGATTGCACGGCCTCGTCGCGGGCACCGCTGGTCAGTTGCGCGTCCCCCAAGCGTCCGAGCAAAGCCTCCTGCCCGCCCGCGACGAGCTCTTGGTAGATCGGGCGGGCTTGCTGGGGCCGGCCCAGCACCATGTAGCGGTCGCCGAGGGCGCGTTGCCCGCGCTCATCGGTCGGCCAGCGCGCGACATACTGCCGACTAATCCCCAAGGCGCGCTCGGGTTTGCCGCTGGCGTCGTACAGCCCCGCCAAGGCCCAATACACATCCTGATCGGGGCTGCCCGCGGTCACGGCCTGTTCGTACGCGGCAATCGCCGTGGCCGTCATGCCCAACGCCCGATAGGCATGCCCCAAAGAGCGGTGCTGCGCCGCTTGCGCCGCCCGGTCCATAACGGGCGTACTAGCGTTGACCCAAGCTGCGACGAGGACCAAGCCCGCCACGGCGACCCCACGCCTCGCCCAAGACAACGGCACCAGTTGCCCGGCCCCGCGCACGGCAAAGAGCAAGAGCGCGGGGACCAGCACCATGCGCGTCTCGGCCTGAGCACCGTAGAGCACCGTCCCGAGCGCACCGGTGGCGACCAACAGCAACGCGAGCACCATACCCCGCTCTCGGGCCGCCAAGGCCAGCACCACGCCCAAGAGCGCGAGCGGCAGCACCACGCCAAAGGGAAACGCAAGGCCCCATTTCCACAACAGGGCCGCCAAGACGGCTGAATCGCCCCGCCCGTGGTACATATCCAGCGCGGGCAAGTGTTCCCCACCGCGCACGAGGAGGTCGGGCGAGCCGCCCGCATGGGTCGCCACCCCGAGAAAATGCCCCAACGCCAGCGCACCAGCCGTTCCCAAGGCACAGGCCCAACCCGCCCGTTGCCGGCCGCCGACCCACAGCCACCCCAACGCGACCGGCGCGAAGAGCGCGACCTGCGGTGCAGCCAGCAAGCAGAGCATCAGCAAAAGCCCCACCCCTAACGACGCTTTCCCACCGCCTTGCTGGTCGACCCACAACAGCGTCGCCCACAGCGCGAGCACCAGAAACACCGCGATGACCGGAGGCAATAAAGCCCCGGTGAAATAGATGGCCGGCCCGTACAGGGCCATGCCCACCGCGGCGATGAGGCCCGTGCCCGGCCCCCAAAGCGCACGGCCGATTAGGGCCACGAGCACGCAACTCGCCGCGCCTAGCAGGACTTGGACGTATCGGGGCGCCAGCCCAGCGGCGACGAGGCCGCGCAAAAAGAGCGGGTACAAGGGGCTGGCAACCGCTGCGCCGTGCTCCCCCCGAGCGGCTTCGATATAGGGCTGGCTCGCCGCGGTCGGCACTTCCCAGAAGGGGGTTTGCTCGACCTCGCTTAGATAGGTCAGGCGCGGCCAAAGGGCCATGAACGCGATGCCGATGACGGCTGCGCCGAAGTTGTCGTCGCGCCAAATCACGCGCTATTCCAATCCTGCGTAGATCGTTATAAAGGTCTGACTCGTGTACCGCGCCTTGGCCTCTTTGAAGGCTTCGCGCTCAATGCGCACCCCGGCTAGGGCGTGGAGGCTGTACCCCAAGTACTGAGACTGATTGGTAAACTGAACCGCGCCGGTAATGGCGTTGAAATCATTGGCATCGTCGTCAAAGTCGTTAAAAATCAGGTACTCGACGCCCGCTTGGAGCCGAGTGGCTCTGAGGAGGCGCGTTTCGACGACCGCGGAAAAAAGCTCGTTCAGACTCGTGGAATGATCTAGGGTGAACAGGCCGCGCGACTGCTGGCGGAACTCGCTCTTCCAGCGCGGCTCCAAACTCAGCCGGCCCAAGGCATAGCGATAGCTGGCCTTGTTGATCACCCCAAAGAAGAAGTCCTGCTCGTCGAGCGCTAGGGCCTGCCGACGGGCCTTGCTCATGAGTTGACGGAAGCGCACGTAGTTGACTTTGGTCTGTACGCGATAGGAGGCCGACTGCAAATTGTGCCCCACAAACAACTGGTTGATCCAAGTGTCGCGGGCCAACAAGGGGTCTTCGACCTTGTCCAACTCGCCGCCGCGCAAGGTATTGTCCGGCGCCCACTGCAACAGGGGATTGGGGATGTCGTCCGCGGCCAATTTGCTCATTTCAAACACGCGCAACCGCCCAAAGCGCGGGGAGTCAACGTCGTACGTCACGAGGGCGTAGGTGCTGTTGTTTTGCTGGTTTGACGAGATGAGTTCCTCGCGCAACGCACCGACCATCACTTTGAGTTGCGGCGTCAGATCGACCCCGCCGTACACATTGTACCCGCGGTGGTCGCGGCGGTAGGGATAATCGGGTTCTTCGTCGTTTTCGTATTGGTCGACCCAGAAGTTGTTGTTCATGTCCATCCCGAAGAGGAACTCCGGGCGGTCGGAGTGGAAGCGGAGGAAAGGCTCTTCGTAGTCGGGCACGGCGTTGGAGCGCACGAAGTTGTCGTTTTGGTTGATGTCGGGCACGAAGTCGTTGTTTTGGTCCCAACCTGGGAAGACCTGCGAGTCGCCCTGTAGCCAGTCGAAGCGCACCGTGTCGGGGAAGCGGTCTTGGTCGTCGTTGTCTTCGACGAGCTCGACGATGCCCTCGCGCTCACTGTCGTAGTTGATCTCGCCCGTGCCCGTGGTGACAAAAGTCCGCGTGTTGTAGAGCGGATCCATGCTGTACGCCTCGCCAAAGGCAAAGAAGGGAGCGGCCTTTTTGGACGCATTCACCATCCACGCCGGCGCCCGGCGGCGACTGCCGATGCCGGAGGCCGTGTGGTGCTCGTCGCGCAGGACGTTGGGATACTTGCGGTAGCTCATGCTCAGGTCGTATTCGGCATACAGGTCAAAGCCCTTGTAGTCGCGCAACTCAAGGCTGCCGCCGAAGATGTGGGTCGCGGTCGGCAGGCCGTACTCAAAGCGGACGGTCTGCAAATTGGTGATGTCTTGCACGTTGCCCTCGGCTTGGGCGACGAGCAAGAGCACGGCCTCCCCGTCGCGGTTGACTTGGCGGTCGGAGGTCATCCACACTTGGTAGTCGTTGCCGAGCACGAGCCGGAATTCGACTTTGACGATGTCCTCTTTGGGAAACGAGGCCCGATCGACAAAGGCCGGGCTGTCAAAGTCGTAGCTCAGGCGTATTTCCTCGGGGCCGTTGGCGGCGATATAGCCCTGCTGGACGAAACCCCCCTCGATAACCGGCTCAAACTGAATGTCTTTGCCGACATCAACCGTGCCGTCCTCGTAGGTAATCAGGATGTCGGAACCCGCCTCAAAAAAGGCGGCACCGCCCGTTTCGTCGCCGGGAGAATCGTCGCGCAGGACGATCTGAATCAGGGACACGGTCTTGTTTTGGGCCACGGTCAAGGCACCGGAAAACGGGTTGCCCACGAGCCGATCCGAAAGCGTGTTCGACTGGTGGGCGTTGACCGCATGTAGGCCCAACTGCAAGGCGTCGCTGAGTTGGAACGCGAAGCGCCCGCCAAAGAGCGTGGTGTTGTTGGTGCGGAGTACCTCTTGGTCTTCGGTCGTCGAGCCGCCCGGATTGCTCAAGCGCGAGTAGATGAGCGTCCCTTCGTAGCGGTCGGTGGCGAGGTCGAACTGCACGCCGTCCATGCGCGGCTTGGAAAAGACCATCGGCGAGATCACCGAGCGCATCTGCGCGCTCGTCGTCAAGGTGTAGAAGTATTGGCCCTTGGCGTCTGAGGCGATGACCACGTCGGAAAACCACTGTTGGAAGCGGTTGGACTTGAGCAGCGAGTTGCCGAACTGCTGGGGCTTGCTCTGGGAGTTGTTGAAAATTAGCCAGCCTCGGGTGAGAAAATTGCCGTACAGGTCGTAAAAGTAGTCGCCTTCAAGGCTAATATCGACGTAGCGCTGGTAGGGGTTGCGGGCGTAGTTGGTGTACTGCCACTGACGCCACTGGTACTCCTTATAAAGCTCCTGCGGCACGTACCAGCGGCGCACCGCCGGATCGAGGACGCCGAGCATGACGGCCGGCCCTTGGGGCGAAAACGAGGTCTCGTCGCCCTGTTGCAGCCCGAGGCGCGTGCTGTAATCGACTTGGCCGACCACCTCTTGGGCGACGGCGACGACGAGTAGCAAAACGACGCTTGTTCTAATCGTGTCCATGGTGCTCTTTTCGCCCCCTAATAGGCGACCGCGATGAGGTGGGATCGCCGTTGTCCGACGCGGTCTTCAACGTCGGTATCCACGTCAACTTGGCAAATATAAAGGCCCGGCGGCACGACGCGGCCCCGGTCGTCCTTCCCGTCCCAAGTAAAGCGCTGGTGACCGCCTTGGGCCGTGCCCGCTAGCCGGCGCATGGGCCGGCCATCAAGCGTCCATATACGGACGGTCGCCGGCCGCTCGGCATAGACCTTGAACAGGGAAAACTCGATTTGGGCGACGTCGTTTACGAGGTCGCCGTTGGGGGTGAAGGGGTTGGGCGCGACCGAGAGGTCGGCGACGATTTGCTCCGCGCCGAGCGCGGCGATTGACAGGGTTTGCGACGGCCGCAGTGCGGTTGCGTCGGCCGCGTCGGCCGGCTGATAGGGCGTGCTGGCCGCTTGGTTGCGCACGGCCACCTTCAGCTTGGTGCCGTGGAGAAAGACTTTGGCCGCAAAGCGCAGGCGCACCAGTCGGCCTTGGCCGACGACCCACCCTCTGGCCCGGCCCAGCCGGCTGTACTGGGCCGCGCTGAGCGTGTCGCCGGCCGCGTCGAACAGCGTCTGGCTGCCCAAGCCTACGACCTTGCGGAAGTAGCGCACCGGCCCTTGGGATTCGGGCGGCAGCGCGTCGTAGGTCGCCCGGTCGTCCACTTCTGCACCGTCGTTGCGGAAGTAGCGCACCGCGCCGCGCACCGCGTCTGGCAGCAGGGCATGTGAGGTCGCGGTCAAAAGCTGACCATCGATACTGGTGGGCACTTCCTCGCCGTCGGCCGCCGTGCGGAAGTATAGCTGCGGCAGCGTCTCGGCCGCGCTGCTGGCGACCTCCGGGAGGCGCACTAAGAGCGAATCGCCTTGCAGTATGTGGCCGCCGGTACTCGCCAAGTCCAAAAGCACTTGCGGCGCGCCAGCAGCAAACTGATCCTCGGTCCCTATCGCCACGTCAATGAGCTGCATATCGAGGCCCGGATCGGCGCTGATGAGCATCTCGTCGAACCCGAGGCTGCGGATTGCGGCGGGCCGCTCTAGAAACTGGGGTTGGACGAAGACCTCAAAAGTATCCAAAACGCCCACTTGGGCCTCGGGCGGCCAGACCTCGGCCCGCAGCCCGAGTGCGACCGGAGTGTGCAACTCGACGGAAATGCTCTGCAACGCGGGGCCGACCGCGCGGTCCTCGCTGAGCAGGCGGGCTTGGATTTGCAGGAACCGGCGCAGGCTGGGCGATGCAACCGGATCGCCGGACCGCTGGTACTGCTGGCTCCAAGCACTCCAGCCCGGGCCGATGGCAAAGGAGGTATCAATCGGCCCTTTGAGGAAGGCGAGGAGCTTTTTGTGCTCGGCCGCGGTCTTTTCAATGCCATTGCTATCGTAGAAGCGCACCTGCTGGATGAGTTGGCTGCCCGTGCGGGTGCGAATCTCGACCTTAGTGCCCGGCGGCGTGGCGGCCTCCCAGTGGATCCGGCCCAAGGTCACCAGCCCGGGCAACTCAATTAGGTTGGACGCCAACTCGACTTCTGCGGGCACGCCCTCGGCAAACAGCATCAGCTCGCTGAAGCGCGACCAGAAGCGGTCCGAGCGGTTTTCCGTGTCGCCGATGAAGTTGGCCAAGGTCAGCAGGTCGAGGAAGCGCACCTTGCGCACGGGGTCCTGCACATCGTTGAGATAGCCAAAGAACCCGTTATCGACGTTGGTCACCCGCTCCGGCGGGGTGATGGCGCGCCAGCGCAGCTTGCCTTGGGCGTCGCGTTCCCCGGTGGATGACCGCATCTGATAGCCGCGGATGTTGCCGCCGATGACGCGAACTTGGTCCAACCACACCGTGCCGCCCATGTCGATGGTCAGGACGTTGGCGCCCGGATTGAGGGGGTCTTGGGTGGCGTGCGAATAATTGCTGCCAATGTCGCCATCAAAGGCCGGGGTCGGCGTCTTGCCGGCCGAGGTCAGGGCCAAGGTGCCGCCGCCTTCGACCAAGCCGAGGCCGATGTTGTCGCCCCAGCCCCACGCCTCGACCTCGGCCAAGCGCGGCAATTCTCGGCGGTAAAACTCCCGCCGCCCGCGGCGTTCCTCGGCCAACCCCTCGTAGGTCTCCGCATCCACCGGCTCTTCGCGGCCGGCAAAGTCGCGCACGAAGTGGACGATGTCGCCGCGTTCACGCGCCGGCAGGGCCTCCCACGCAGCTTGGTCAATTTGCTCGGCCCGCCCGCCGCGCGTGTCGGTGATGACGATGCGGATGGTTTCGATGATCTTGCCGGTCCAAGCCGGGTCGGCGCTGATTTGTTGCAGCCTCTTGACGCTGCTGATCCCGCCGGTGGGCACGGTGAGGCCGGGGTTGACCGGCGCGGCAAGGGTCGCGCCCCCGGTTGCGGCTGCACTTTCAAAGAAGAAGGTGCGCTGCTCAATGTTGGGACCTTCGTGGGGGACGAATAGCTCGAAGTTGACCTTGCGGTCGTCGTTGCGCGATAGCGTCTGGTTCGGCGCCAACAGGAGGAGGTACTTCAAGAAGGGATCGCCCAAGCCCTCCTCGACGAAGCGCACGGAAATGCCCTCCACGGGAACCGCCCGGCCCAGATCTACCTCAACCCACCACTGCTCAATGGGGTCGTGCGGGTCAGGCTCCCAAAAGGTAGTTGGATCGCCGTCGATAATGCGGGCCGCCTGTTCGACGTTGGAGCCAGCGCGGCTGATCCCGGCCCGCACCAAATAGTCGTACACGAACTTTTTCTGGGCGTTTTGGATGGGTTGGCCGAGCACATCGACCTTCAGGGTGCTATCCACGTTGAGGATGCGCGGGGCTTTGTTGGTGATCACGACCGGCCGGGCGATGCTGGGGTCGGCGAGGATGTTGTAGATCGAGCGCAGATGGCGCGGACGCACCGCGCCCGAGGGGTCGATGGTCGTCAAGTGTTCGGGTTTTTTCCAATGTTCCCAGTGGCGTCCCGCGACGACGATGCGGTCGTCGTCGATGTCGTACCCTTGCTGCGCACGGGCTGGCAGCCCGGCCCACAACAGGCAGGACGCGAGGGCCGCCCATTTTATGGTAGCCACGATGACACCTCCTTACAGCCGCTCGGCGAACAAGGCGACTTGGCTTGCGCGCTCGGCGCGTAGGCGTTGGATCAGTTCGTCCATGAGCGCGTCCCGGTTCCTTGCTGTTAGGATGGCCTGCGCCCGCGCCCGCGCTTGGGCAAAGGGTTGGATGTCGCCGCCCTCCTTGTGGCGCACTCGGAATACGGCAAAGCGATCTAGCACCGCTACCGGCCCGCCCCATTCTCCGATCTCGGCCGCAAAGGCCGCATCTACGAGCTGGGGATAGCGCGGCCGCACCACCTTGCGCAGACGCAGTGTCCCGTCGTGCGGGTCGCCGTGGGTTTCAACGTCCGGTCGGGCCAACAGCTCGGCGATGGTGCTGCCGGTTGCGAGGGATTCGCGCAGCGCCTCGGCTTGGGCGCGGCTGGGCGCGAGGAGCTGGTTGATGAGGACGGATTCGGCCGTGCGGAAGCGCGTCTTGTTCGCCTCGTAGTACGCAACGACGGCCTCCTCGCTGGGGACGGCTCGCACGGCTGTTTCGGCCTTGGTAAGCTGCTGCAAAACGAGAGTCTTCCGCTCGCGCTCGCGCCACTCGACGAATTCGGCCTCTCGGTCCCAGCCGCGACGCTGGGCCGCCGCGGCCATCAGATAGGCCGGCAAGAGCGCGGCGCGGGCCAACGAGACGACCTCGGCGCTGTCTTGCAACGCGGCCTGAAACCCGAGCGAGCGCAGGCCGTAGAGGCCTTCGCCCACGGAAATCGCCCCGCCGTCAAAGCGGTAGAGGAAAAGCGCGGCGAGCGAGTCGGCGGGATTCGGCTGGGCCAGCAAGGCGTGTAGGCCCTCGCGGTCCAACCGCAAGCCCAAGGAGCGGCTCAGGGCTTCCACCTCGATTTGCCGGCGACTTTCCCATTTTTCGCGGTACGCCGCGCTGGCGGCTTCCTCTTGGTACGCGGCCTCGTCGGCCGCTCGGTCTTCGATAAAGCGATAGATTTGCCAGCCGCCCGCGAGCGGCAAAGGCGCGGCAATTTGCCCGACCGGCAGGGCGAGGAAGGTCTGCGGCGGAATGGCCAAGCGCTGGGCTTGGGTGCGCCCAATCCAGCCGACGACTCCGTCGCCCTGTGGGGCAAAGAGGTCGTTGGCCGCAAAGCGCTGGGCTAGCTCGGCGAAAGGCTCGCCCTCGTGCAGTGCTCGCAATACGCGGTCCACCTCTTGCTGCTGCCGCACCAGAATCCGCGCCAAGAGCCGCTCGCGGTCAAAGCCCATATCGACGACGGTGCGCTCTACTTCCTCGGGCGTCACCTCGACTTGCGGAGCGAGCACTTCGGCTTGGTAGCGCTGGGCGAGTTGCTTGCGGACGAGGGCGTTTAGCGAGTAGCGAACCGCGTCGCTTTGCTCAATCCCGCGAGCGCGGGCCTCTTGCAGCAGCAACTCCTGATCGACGAGGGATTGTAAGTGATCGCGTGGGTCCTCGCTCTGCAAGCTGGGCGGCAAACGCTCGACAAAGCGCCGGTACTCGGCCTCGGTGAGGGCCACGTCGCCGACTTGGGCCACGACGGGATCGTCTGGGGCGCAGCCGAACCAAGCCAAGAGAGCGACAGCGCACCACAGGGAGCGGGGAGTAGCGATAGACATGACTGTTTGATTTAATCAACGGCTAGGCGAGTGTCAAGTTTTTTGCCGATATGACTAACTGTATGTAATTCTTGGCTTTATTTACAACTCCAGCGGCTCCCACTGCGTCCGGGATCGAGGGCGTCCCGCCCTCAACGAGGGCAAGATGCCCTCGATCCTGAGAGGACGGAGGGCTGGTGTCGTGTAGTACAAGCGGCGCATCTACTTCTACTTAATCAGCAGGATGCGCCTAATTTGGGCGTCCTCGCGCAGGCGCAAGCGCACCAAGTACACGCCGCTGGCCAAGGTGCTTGGTGCTTCCCAGCGGACGTGGTACACCCCCGCGGCCTGATAGCCATCAACCAAGCGGGCGACGACTTGCCCCAATACATTATAGATGGTCAAGCGCACCGGCTGGCCGTGTGCGAGGGCGTAGTGGATCATCGTGCTCGCGTTAAAGGGGTTGGGGTTGTTGAGCAGCGAGGCGTTGGGCGTCCCGGTCGCCTCAGCTGAGGGCATGCCGTCGTCGGCGAGGGTGCGGGTGGCGATCACGCGCACGGTGTATTGGGTGTCAGCGGCCAGCCCCGGAATGATGTAGCTCGTCGGTATGGGGACGGCGGCTTGGCGAGTGGTGCGGTCGTAGGCTGCCTCAACTTCCACAGTGCTGTCGGGGACGGTGGCTTGGCGGGTGGCTGGGTCGTAGGCTTGTGCGCCGGTTTTCCACTGCACCTTGTAGCCATCGGCGCCGGGGACCGCCGTCCAAGACACGTGCAACTGGCCGACCCCAGCCATCACTTGCACTCCTGTCACCTGTCCCGGAGGGGCCGCCCTCGGCATGTCTGTCGAGGGGGTCGAGGCCGTGCCATCTCCCGCGTCGGTCTCGGTGGCAATCACCTGCACTGAGTAGGTCGTGCCAGCGGTTAGGTTCGGGATCGTCGCTGTAGTCGTGGTGCCGCTGATGATGGTCATCTGCCGGACATCGTCGAAGGCTTGGTCGTCGGTTTTCCACTGCACCTTGTAGCCATCGGCGCCCGGCACCTGCTCCCACGATACGACCAACTGTCCCGCCCTCGGCGTTATCTCCACGCCCGTTACTTGACCCGGGGGCCGCCGCACCAAGACGGTGTAGTATCGTGCGGTGGTTCCGTCGGAGGCCGTTACCCGGAAGATGATGGCCGTCGTCCCGACAGCCAGATCGACCTGATGGCCGGCCGTTTCGGGGTCGGCATCGTCGGGCGTGATGATAGCGACTTGGCCGGTGGCGGCGGCAGCCGCGCCCGTCAGGCGGCTCTCGGCGTGAGCTACATCTGCGGTGTAGGTCAGGGTGGTGGGATCAAACGCTTCGTTGATCCCGACCGAGAGCTCCTCGGCCGAAAAGGTGATCTCGTTGAGCATGACCTCAGCGGTCGTCACGACAAAGTCCGCGCTCACGCCGCCGATGGTGACGGTGGCGATGGTGGTCGTGTTGAAACCGACACTGGCGGTCACTTGGACGGCGACGGTCTGCCGGTTGGTGATCGTCGAGCCGGAAAAGGCGCGGCCATTCACGACCAAGGAACCGCCGGAGACGGAGATGGATGTGGGCGCTTCGAGGCCGCGGACGGTGATGGCATTGCTGGTGACTGTTGCGCCCGGGTCCACTCCGGTTTGCGCCGTGAACGAGAAGGAGCCCGGCGTGGTGTTCGGCGTCCGGGTGGTCACCGAAAAGTCCGCGCTCACCCCGCCGATGGTGACGGTGGCGGTGGTGGTGGCGGCGTACCGGGAACTGGCTCGGACTTGGACAGCGACGGTCTGCCCGTTGGAGACCGTCGCGCCCGTGAAGGTGCTGCCGTCCACGACCAACGTACCGCCCCGAACCGAAATGGACGCGGGGGCTTCGAGGCCGCTTACAGTGATGGCGTTGCTGGTGACTGTTGCGCTCGGCGACACTTGGGTGCGCGGCGTGAACGAGAAGGCGTCCGGCGTCGTTTCCGGCGTATGCGCGGCTTGGATCACGGCCACCTCAATCGTCTGTTCCGCCTTCAAGGTGCCATCGTTCGCGGTTACCGTGATCGTGACGTCACCCACTGCCACAGGGCGAATAGTCACTATCGCCCCCGCCACGCCGACGGTTGCAATGTCGGTTTCGCTCAAACGGGCAGTGTAGGTCAGCGCATCGCCATCCGGGTCGCTGAAGTGGTTGGCCGCGTTGACCGTGATGTTGGGACCGCCCACGGTCAAGGTTTGCGCCGCAATCGCGCTTGAGGCGACGGGTGCCCGGTTGGGGTCGGCCGTGACGGTGATTGCAACGGTATCCGTGCCATTCGAGTTCCCATCGCTGACTGTTAGGGTAAACGTCAGCGTCGCATCGGTAGTCAAATCGGGCGCGGTGAACGAGGGCGTCTGCGTCGTCGCCCCTGTCAACGTCACGTTCGGACTGCCGCCCGTCTGAGTCCACAAATACGTCAGAGCACCACTCTCCGGATCGCTGCCGCTGCCCGAAAGAGACACCTCCGCGCCTTCGGCCACGGTCCGGTCAGTGCCGGCGTTGGCTGTCGGCGCGTCGTTGTCCGCCGTGATGGTGATGTCCACCGTATCCGTGCCGTTCAAGGTCCCATCGCTGACCGTCAGGGTAAATGTCAGCGTCACGTTGGCGGTCAACTCCGGCGCGGTGAACGAGGGCGTCTGCGTCGTCGCTCCCGTCAACGTCACGTTCGGACTGCCGCCCGTCTGGCTCCACAAATACGTCAAGGCACCACTCTCCGGATCGCTGCCGCTACCCGAAAGGGACACCGCGTCGCCTTCGTCCACCGTCTGGTCAGTGCCCGCGTTGGCTGTCGGCGCGTCGTTATCGGCGCGGATGGTGATTTCTACGGTATCCGTGCCGTTTGAGTTTCCATCGTTGACCGTCAAGGTGAACGTCAGCGTCACGTTGGCGGTTACATTCGGCGCGGTGAACGAGGGCGTCTGCGTCGTCGCCCCGGTCAACGTCACGTTCGGACTGCCCCCTGTCTGAGTCCACAAATACGTCAGCGCACCACTCTCCGGATCGCTGCCGCTGCCCGAAAGAGAGACCTCCGCGCCTTCGTCCACGGTCTGGTTCATGCCCGCTTCGGCTGTCGGCGCGTCGTTGTCCGCCGTGATGGTGATTTCTACGGTATCCGTGCCGTTTGAGTTTCCATCGTTGACCGTCAGAGTGAACGTCAGCGTCACGTTGGCGGTTACATTCGGCGCGGTGAACGAGGGCGTCTGTGTCGTCGCGCCGGTCAACGTCACGTTCGGACTGCCCGCCGTCTGAGCCCATGAATACGTCAGGCCCTGACTCTCTGGGTCGCTGCCGCTGCCCGAAAGAGACACCGTGTCCCCTTCGTTCACGGTCTTGTCAGTGCCGGCGTTGGCCGACGGCGCGTCGTTATCGGCCGTGATGGTGATTTCTACGGTATCGGTGTCCGTCGAGTTCCCATCGCCGACCGTCAGAGTGAATGTCAGCGTCGCGTTGGCGAGCAACTCCGGCGCGGTGAACGAGGGCGTTTGTGTCGTCGCGCCCGTCAACGTCACGTTTGGGCTGCCCCCCGTCTGACTCCATGAATACGTCAGGCTCTGCCCCTCTGGGTCGGTGCCACTACCGGAAAGGGACACCGTGTCGCCTTCGTCCACGGTCTGGTTCGTGCCCGCTTCGGCTGTCGGCGCGTCGTTATCGCCTCGGACGGTGATTTCTACGGTATCCGTGCCGTTCAAAACCCCATCGTTGACCGTCAGGGTAAACGTCAGCGTCACGTTGGCGACTACATTCGGCGCAGTGAACGAGGGCGTCTGCGTCGTCGCACCCGTCAAGGTTACGGTCGGGCTGCCCCCCGTCTGACTCCATGAATACGTCAGGTTCTGACTCTCCGGATCGCTGCCACTGCCCGAAAGGGACACCGTGTCGCCTTCGTCCACCGTCTGGTTCATGCCGGCGTTGGCTGTCGGCGCATCGTTGTCCGCCACGATGGTGATGTCCACCGTATCCGTGCCGTTTGAGGTCCCATCGTTGACTGTCAGGGTGAACGTCAGCGTCACGTTGGCGACTACGTTCGGCGCAGTGAACGAGGGCGTTTTTGTCGTCGCGCCCGTCAACGTCACGTTCGGGCTGCCCCCCGTCTGAGCCCACGAATACGTCAGGGTCTGCCCCTCCGGATCGGTGCCACTGCCCGAAAGGGAGACCTCGGCCCCTTCGGCCACGGACTGGTCATCACCGGCGCTGGCCGACGGCGCGTCGTTATCGGCGCGGATGATGATGTCCACCGTATCCGTGCCGTTTGAGGTCCCATCGTTGACCGTCAGGGTAAACGTCAGCGTCGCGTTGGCGAGCAACTCCGGCGCGGTGAACGAGGGCGTTTGCGTCGTCGCGCCGGTCAACGTCACGTTTGGGCTGCCCCCCGTCTGACTCCACGAATACGTCAGGTTCTGACTCTCCGGATCGCTGCCGCTGCCCGAAAGAGACACCGTGTCGCCTTCGTCCACCGTCTGGTCAGTGCCCGCGTTAGCCGACGGCGCGTCGTTGTCGGCGCGGATGATGATGTCCACCGTATCCGTGCCGTTTGAGGTCCCATCGTTGACCGTCAGGGTAAACGTCAGCGTCGCGTTGGCGAGCAACTCCGGCGCGGTGAACGAAGGGGTTTTCGTCGTCGCACCCGACAACGTCACGTTTGGGCTGCCCGGCGTCTGAGCCCACGAATACGTCAGATTCTGACTCTCCGGATCGGTGCCGCTGCCCGACAGGGACACCGTGTCGCCTTCGTCCACCGTCTGGTCAGTGCCCGCGTTGGCCGACGGCGCGTCGTTATCGGCCGTGATGGTGATGTCCACCGTATCCGTGCCGTTTGAGGTCCCATCGTTGACCGTCAGGGTAAACGTCAGCGTCGCGTTGGCGAGCAACTCCGGCGCGGTGAACGAAGGGGTTTTCGTCGTCGCACCCGACAACGTCACGTTTGGGCTGCCCGGCGTCTGAGCCCACGAATACGTCAGGTTCTGACTCTCTGGATCGGTGCCGCTGCCCGAAAGGGACACCGTGTCGCCTTCGTCCACCGTCTGGTCAGTGCCCGCGTTAGCCGACGGCGCGTCGTTATCGGCCGTGATGGTGATTTCTACGGTATCCGTGCCGTTTGAGGTCCCATCGTTGACTGTCAGGGTGAACGTCAGCGTCACGTTGGCGAGCAACTCCGGCGCGGTGAACGAAGGGGTTTTCGTCGTCGCGCCGGTCAACGTCACGTTTGGGCTGCCCCCCGTCTGACTCCACGAATACGTCAGGTTCTGACTCTCTGGATCGGTGCCACTGCCCGAAAGGGACACCGTGTCGCCTTCGTCCACCGTCTGGTCAGTGCCCGCGTTAGCCGACGGCGCGTCGTTATCGGCCGTGATGGTGATTTCTACGGTATCCGTGCCATTTGAGGTCCCATCGTTGACTGTCAGGGTGAACGTCAGCGTCACGTTGGCGAGCAACTCCGGCGCGGTAAACGAGGGCGTCTGCGTCGTCGCCCCCGTCAACGTCACGGTCGGGGTGCCCCCCGTCTGACTCCATGAATACGTCAGGGCACCACTCTCTGGGTCGCTGCCGCTGCCCGAAAGAGACACCGTATCGCCTTCGTCCACGGTCTGGTTCATGCCGGCGTTGGCTGTCGGCGCGTCGTTCTCAGCTTGGATGGTGATGTCCACCGTATCCGTGCCGTTCAAGGTCCCATCGTTGACCGTTAGGGTGAACGTCAGCGTCGCGTCGGTGGTCACCTCGGGCGCGGTGAACGAAGGGGTTTTCGTCGTCGCACCCGTCAACGTCACGTTTGGGGTGCCCGCCGTCTGGCTCCATGAATACGTCAGGCTCTGTCCCTCCGGGTCGGTGCCGCTGCCCGAAAGGGACACCGAGGTGCCGTCGGCCACGGTCTGGTTCATGCCGGCGTTGGCTGTCGGCGCGTCGTTATCGGCTTGGATGGTGATGTCCACCGTATCGGTATCCGTCAAGCTCCCATCGCTGACCGTCAGGGTGAACGTCAGCGTCGCGTCGGCGATTAGATTCGGCGCGGTGAACGAGGGCGTTTGCGTCGTCGCGCCCGTCAACGTCACGGTCGGAGTGCCCCCCGTCTGCGTCCACGAATAAGTCAGAGCACTACTCTCCGGGTCGGTGCCGCTACCCGAAAGGGACACTGCGTCGCCTTCGGCCACGGTCTGGTCATCACCCGCGTTAGCCGTGGGTATGCCGTCCACTGCGATGGTGAACGTCAGCGTGGCGGGGTCGTTGTCGATATCGGTGACTTTCCACGTGTAGGTGGTCGCCGCTTGGTTCACGCTCGGCGTACCGGAGACCCTCTGGGTGGTCGTGTTCCGGGTCACGCCCCTCGGCAAGCTCGGCGACAGGGTGTAGGTCAGCGTGCCATTGCCACCGCTGGCCGTGGGCAGGGTGAACGCGGTAATCGCTTGGTTCTGACTCCACGCTTGGTTGGAAATGGTCTGTTGGCCAAAGGTCGGCATCCGGTCCGTGGCCATTGAGAAGTCCGTGGTCACCGAGAAGTTCGCGCTCACCCCGCCGATGGTGACCGTGGCGGAGGTAGTCGCGCGGAAAGCACTACTGGAGGTGACCTTGACGGCAACGGTCTGCGCGTTGGTGATCGTCGCGCCGGTGAAGTCGTTGCCATCGACGACTAAGGTGCCGCCGGTGACCGAGATGGGCGCGGCTCCGTTGAGGCCGCTTATGGTGACGGTATTGCTGGTGATCGTCGTGCTGGGCATCACCCCGTTTTGCGCGGTGAACGTGAACGCATCCGGCGCGGTGTCCGCGACCGAGTATGAGCCATTGACCTTCACCTCAGCCATGTGCAAATAGTTGCTACCCGTCAACTGCACCCGTACATAACGGCCCGTGCGATTAACATTGGCGATCGTCGTCGGGCGACCCGCCCTACCGCTCTGGTGATATTCCGCAACCCCCGACTGTGCCCGACTCGCCGCTACGGAAGTACCGGTAAAACGCACGTCCGAGACAAACACATAATAGTTCGATAACCGATCAGGGCACTCGGACGGGCAGTCAGTACGGTTGTATATCTGGATATTGTCGATATAGCTGACCGTACCCAGATCCACTTCCCACCAGTTTTCAGAACCGAACCTCGTGTGAGAAACCTCATTGCCGGACCCTGCGGTATTGCCATCCACCGCTATACTCGCAACAGAGCGCCCCTCCGTACCCGACTGATAGGCGGGCTTGCCCTGTGCCAAGTTACTAACAGTGGCTGTATCCACTTGGAAACGTTGCGTCACTTCATCGGCATAGTACGTAACATCGCCGCTGTTCTTGGCCTTGATCACCACTTCCCCGGTCCCAGTGCCTACCGTCACCTTGTTACCCACAAGGGTGGCCGGACCCGATACCACTTCATAGCTAACGGTCAAACCGAACGCATCCGTGGTGGCATTCAGGTAGAACACCTCATTGGGGTATTTGTTCGGAATCGCCGGAAAGGTAATACGCTGCACAGTCTTGCCATCGTTGATCCGACCCAGCAGGTCATAGCGGGTCATTAGGCTCCAGCTTGACCCGCCATCGGTGGTCGAGATCAGCGGGGTCGGATACGCCGAGAAGTACTGAGTGGGGCTGATAGTCTGGTTAGTGCCTTCGTCCAGCCCCACCAGATAGAGATTACGACGCCCGGATTGGCGGTCCATAAACAAACGCTGATGCGGCACCGAATGATTGGCCTTCACCTCCACATCCGGGGCCAGCAATACCTTCTCGTTGTCCCAAGCCGTCGCACTTCTGGGACGCCGTGAATAGCCGACACCCCTATAGAGGCCAGGACTCGCCAAGGGTCCAGTATAGGTCCGGTAGCTGGTGTGCAGGGTATCGCCGTCATCAATTACCAGATCGACATAGGTCGTCGCCTTGTTGACATTGGGCACGTTGGAATTCTGGTTGGTTAGGGTCGAGGTGGTATTGGTACTGGTCGCCTTATAGTAAGGAAAGGTCTCCCCGTGGGTGCCCAAAATAACAATCACAGTATCCGTTGAAGTAATACCGATGACCGGCATAGAGTGGGGATCGGCCCAATAGTGCGGCCGCTCGGGAATTCCGTGGGTTTGCGCGAGATGGGCATGATGGTCAATGTTTTTCGTTGCCCGGTCTATCGTCGCCACCCAGATCCGCGAACTGTTGGAAGGGTTGCCACTGGCGTCTTTCTCCGACAAATAGGTAACATGTATTTTGCCGTTCTTGCTAACCACCGAGGGTGTTCCGCCAGAATGCGAAGAATGCGATTCTGCACGGGTCTTTGCCAGAGTAAGAGTATCACTCAAGCTCAGGGTGCCATTGCTGTTTTTAGAGGGTATATACAGGCGCAGTTTATGCCGATTCGCAAGACTGACCCAAGGCCATGTTATAATCACGGGGGGGTTGGAATTGTCGCCATGGCTCATGTTTTTTTCGATGTTAACAGGACCAGGAATCTCGTAGATATGGAAAACTGGGGAAGATGCGGTAATATCGGGCGAGTACAGCAAGCGCCATTCGTGGTTAGAAATCTGCAAAGGCGCATAGAGCGCATCGTTGCTATCAATGGTTATCTCGGTATAAAAAAGCTTACTGTATCCTGTCCAATCCGCCGTACTGCCGGACGCCGTACTATAATCAATATCGTGCCACAGCCCATTGCGCAGCGTCCTGATCTTGCCTGTCAACGTGCCTGTCCGGTCTGCTAAAAAATAGGGGCGGTTTTTGGAATCAAAGGCAATAGCAAGCCCCATGGGCGTATCCACACCTTCTACCTGTATCGGTTGCTGCGAGTGGGGCGGATAGGTCCAAACCGGAAACGCAGCATGAGCGGTGGTGCTCACACTCAACAGGCCCAATAGCAAAAGCAGGGACCACCAGACACCAGATAAGGCACGAAATGTTGATCCGCAGCGTCCTTTCGCACATAAGGCGTCATCCCGCGCAAGCGGGAAACGCCCGCGCTTCCCACCCGTCATCCCGCGAAAGAACGTCACCCCGCGCCTCGACACGGGGCGGGAATCCAGCCTTGAATGATATGGAGTAGCTTAAACACTAGGGGACCTAGTCTTCCGGGTTAAACTCCAAAGCGAGGATCGACGCCCTAAGCTGGACGTTTCTTCTGACTTCAGCGGCGATTTTTTCGGGATCGAGCTCCGGCTCGTCCCAACTCGCTCGCCAGATACTATACTCGGACTCTATATCGAATCCACTTCGACGCGGCTCGCTCTCAACCACATAGAACAGCCGACTCCCGGCCATATCAAGGGCAAAGAGAGGGAACTATACAGAAGATCGCGCTCGGTGGCCTGCAACATCGCCCTTGCACATTTAGGATCGCTCATAAAGCACCTTCCCCTCGCGCAGTGCCCGCGCCAAAACGTGGTTGAGGGAATCGCGCCAGTAGGCGACGTCTGCACGGGAATAGACCAAGACATCGGCCGGGACGGAAAATCCCGCTAGCGCGTGATAGAGCCGGACCATCTCTTGGCGGCGACTGCGCCCCGGACCAAACGGCTCGGCTTCCAAGACGATCAGATCGACGTCCGAGTCTTCCCGCTCGTCGCCCCGGCCACGAGAGCCGAAGAGGATTACCTGCTCGGGATCGACTTCGGCGACGATGGCCTGGACCATCTGCTCAATGAGGGTGTCGGTGATGTAGGTCACGGGCGGGGTCTCGGGTGTGCGGCTCCTATATAATGCTCGGCTTTACATCTATCGACTGAGCAGCGGGCGGAAGGACCTGCTCCTAGGGAGACGACACCATAGAACTAGCCGTCAAATCCCAATGCAAAAAGCAACGCACCGCGCAATTCTTCCAGCTTTGCCAAGGGGAGAGATACGATTAAGGTGCCTATTTTACCCTTGGACACGGTCTGGATGTGATCGAGGTTGATCGCACACTCTTTGGGCATTCCATCTCGTTGAGATAGCAGTACTTCTGAGGGAATGTCCCGAATGGTTGACGTCACCGGCGCTACAGTGATTTCGCCCAGATATTTAATCGCCGAATCCCTAGTGAGAATAACAACGGGTCTCCTCTTGTCTGGCTGGGCGAATCGGTACCAACGAACTTCACCGCGCCGCATCACTCAACCCACACTTGTTCGTCTTCCCAAGAGCTAAATTCGCCAGATTGAACCGGCTTGCGGGCATATCCCTCCCGGTGTTTTTGCTCCTTTTCTTTTATTTCTTCATACCTGAGCGCAACGTATAGAGCCTCGCGCGCAAAAGCCGATCGCGTTGTACCTGTTTTTTTTACGACCTTATCAACCGCCTCAATCAGTTCCTCGTCGAGGGTCATTTGGACTGTTCGCATGTCTTGGCCTCCAGCATTGATTGCAACAGAATGGCTATTTATAGCGATAACCTATGTCGCGTTGCCTGTCAAGCAGTCCACACCCCCTACAAGCGGCGCATAAAGTACGCGTCCCTTGCTTTGCGTCCGCCTTTTCTGGTGTTGCCGTTGCGCCTGGGATCGAGGGCGTCCCGCCCTCGGCGAGGGCAAGATGCCCTCGATCCTGAGAGGACGGAGGGCTGGTGTCGTGTAGTACAAGCGGCGCATCTACTTAATCAGCAGGATACGCCTAATTTGAACGTCCTCGCGCAGACGCAGGCGCACCAAGTACACGCCGCTGGCCAAGGTCCTTGGTGCTTCCCAGCGGACGTGATACACCCCCGCGGCCTGATAGCCGTCGACCAAGCGGGCGACGACTTGCCCCAATACATTATAGATGGTCAAGCGCACCGGCTGGCCGTGTGCGAGGGCGTAGTGGATCATCGTGCTCGCGTTAAAGGGATTGGGGTTGTTGAGCAAAGAGGCGTTGGGCGTCCCGGTCGCCTCGGCTGAGGGCATGCCGTCGTCGGCGAGGGTGCGGGTGGCGATCACGCGCACGGTGTATTGGGTGTCGGCGGCCAGCCCCGGAATGATGTAGCTGGTTGGTATGGGGACAGCGGCTTGACGGGTGGTGCGGTCGTAGGCTGCCTCGGCTTGCGCGGTGGTGTCGGGGACGGTGGCTTGGCGGGTGGCTGGGTCGTAGGCTTGGGCGCCGGTTTTCCACTGCACCTTGTAGCCGTCAGCCCCGGGGACCGCTGTCCAAGACACGTGCAACTGGCCGACCCCAGCCATCACTTGCACTCCCGTCACCTGCCCCGGAGGCGCCGCCCTCGGCATGTCTGTCGAGGGGGTTGAGGCCGTGCCAGCCCCCGCGTCGGTCTCGGTGGCAATCACCTGCACTGAGTAGGTCGTGCCAGCCGTTAGGTTCGGGATCGTCGCCGTGGTCGTGGTGCCGCTGATGATGGTCATCTGCCGGACGTCGTCGAAGGCTTGGTCGTCGGTTTTCCACTGGACCTTGTAGCCATCGGCGCCCGGCACCTGCTCCCACGATACGACCAACTGTCCCGCCCTCGGCTCTATCGTCACGCCCGTTACTTGACCCGGAGGCCGCCGCACCAAGACGGTGTAGTAGCGTGCGGTGGTTCCGTCGGAGGCCGTTACCTGGAAGATGATGGCCGTCGTCCCGACAGCCAGATCGACCTGATGGCCAGCGAGTTCGGGATCGGCATCGTCGGGGGTGATGATAGCGACTTGGCCGGTGGCGGCGGCAGCCGTGCCCGTCAGGCGGCTCTCGGCATGGGCTACATCTGCGGTGTAGGTCAGGGTGGTGGGATCAAACGCCTCGTTGATCCCGACCGAGAGCTCCTCGGCCGAAAAGGTGATCTCGTTGAGCATGACCTCAGCGGTCGTCACGACAAAGTCCGCGCTCACCCCGCCGATGGTGACGGTGGCGATGGTGGTCGTGTTGAAACCGACACTGGCGGTCACTTGGACGGCGACGGTCTGCCGGTTGGTGATCGTCGAGCCGGAAAAGGCGCGGCCATTCACGACCAAGGTGCCGCCGGAGACGGAGATGGATGTGGGCGCTTCGAGGCCGCGGACGGTGATGGCATTGCTGGTGACCGTCGCGCCCGGGTCCACGCCGGTTTGCGCCGTGAACGAGAAGGAGCCCGGCGTGGTGTTCGGCGTCCGGGTGGTCACCGAAAAGTCCACGCTCACGCCGCCGATGGTGACGGTGGCAGTGGTGGTGGCGGCGTACCGGGAACTGGCCCGGACTTGGACGGCGACGGTCTGCCCGTTGGCGACCGTCGCACCCGTGAAGGTGCTGCCGTCCACGACCAAGGTGCCGCCGCGGACCGAGATGGACGCGGGGACGCTGAGGCCGCTTACAGTGATGGCATTGCTGGTGACCGTCGCGCTCGGCGACACTTGGGTGCGCGGCGTGAACGAGAAGGCGTCCGGCGTCGTTTCCGGCGTGTGCGCGGCTTGGATCACGGCCACCTCAATCGTCTGTTCCGCCTTCAAGGTGCCATCGTTTGCCGTCACCGTGATCGTGGCGTCGCCTACCGCCGCAGGGCGAATGGTCACGACGGCCCCCGCCACGCTGACGGGGACAATATCGGGTGCGCTCGAACGGGCGGTGTAGGTCAGCGCATCGCCATCCGGGTCGCTGAAGTGGTCCGCCGCGTTGACCGTGATGTTGGGACTGCCCACGGTCAAGGTCTGCGCCGCAATCGCGCTTGAGGCCACGGGTGCCCGGTTGGGGTCGGCCGTGACGGTGATTTCTACGGTATCGGTCCCCGTCAAGCTCCCATCGCTGACTGTTAGGGTGAACGTCAGCGTCGCATCGGTGGTCAAATCGGGCGCGGTGAACGAGGGCGTCTGCGTCGTCGCGCCCGTCAACGTCACGGTCGGAGTGCCCCCCGTCTGCGTCCACGAATAAGTCAGAGCACTACTCTCCGGGTCGGTGCCGCTACCCGAAAGAGACACCGCGTCGCCTTCGTCCACCGTCTGGTCATCACCCGCGTTGGCCGTGGGGATGCCGTTCACCGCGATAGTGAACGTCAGCGTGGCGGGGTCGTTGTCGATATCGGTGACTTTCCACGTGTAGGTGGTCGCCGCTTGGTTCACGCTCGGCGTACCGGAGACCCTCTGGGTGGTCGTGTTCCGGGTCACGCCCCTCGGCAAGCTCGGCGACAGGGTGTAGGTCAGCGTACCATTGCCACCGCTGGCCGTGGGCAGGGTGAACGCGGTAATCGCTTGGTTCTGACTCCACGCTTGGTTGGAAATGGTCTGTTGGCCAAAGGTCGGCATCCGGTCCGTGGCCATTGAGAAGTCCGTGGTCACCGAAAAGTCCGCGCTCACCCCGCCGATGGTGACCGTGGCGGTGGTAGCCGTGCGGAAAGCACTACTGGAGGTGACCTTGACGGCGACGGTCTGCGCGTTGGTGATCGTCGCGCCCGTGAAGTCGTTGCCATCGACGACTAAGGTGCCGCCGGTGACCGAGATGGGCGCGGCTCCGTTGAGGCCGCTTATGGTGACGGTATTGCTGGTGATCGTCGTGCTGGGCATCACCCCGTTTTGCGCGGTGAACGTGAACGCATCCGGCGCGGTGTCCGCGACCGAGTATGAGCCATTGACCTTCACCTCAGCCATGTGCAAATAGTTGCTACCCGTCAACTGCACCCGTACATAACGGCCCGTGCGATTAACATTGGCGATCGTCGTCGGGCGACCCGCCCTAGAGCTCTGGTGATATTCCCCAACCCCCGACTGTGCCCGACTCGCCGCTACGGAAGTACCGGTAAAACGCACGTCCGAGACAAACACATAATAGTTCGATAACCGATCAGGGCACTCGGATGGGCAGTCGGTACGGTTGTATATCTGGATATTGTCGATATAGCTGACTGAACCCAGATCCACTTCCCACCAGTTTTCAGAACCGAACTCCGTGTGAGAAACCTGATTGCCGGACCCTCCGGTATTGCCATCCACCGCTCGACTCGCAACAGAGTAGTTCAACGTACCCGACTGATAGGCGGGCTTGCCCTGTGCCAAGTTACTAATCGTGGCGGTAGCCACTTGAAAACGTCGCGTCACTTCATCGGCATAGTACGTAACATCGCCGCTGTTCTTGGCCTTGATCACCACTTCCCCGGTTCCACTGCCTACCGTCACCTTGTTACCCACAAGGGTGGCCGAACCCGATACCACTTCATAGCTGACGGTCAAACCGAACGCATTCGTGGTGGCATTCAGGTAGAAGACCTCGTTGGGGTATTTGTTCGGAATCGCCGGAAAGGTAATACGCTGCACGGTCTTGCCATCGTTGATCCGACCCAGCAGGTCATAGCGGGTCATCAGGCTCCAGCTTGACCCGCCATCGGTGGTCGAGATCAAGGGAGTCGGATACGCCGAGAACCACTGGAAGGGGCAGTTGTGGCAGATCCCCTGGTTCGTGCCTTCGTCCAGCCCCACCAGATAGAGATTACGACGCCCGGATTGGCGGTCCATAAACAAACGCTGATGCGGCACCGAATGATTGTTCTTCACCTCCACATCCGGGGCCAGCAATATCTTCTCGGCGTCCCAAGCCGTCGCACTTCTGGGACGCCGTGAATAGCCCACACCCAGATAGGGGTTAGAAGAATAGGACCGGTAGCTCGTGTGCAGGGTATCGCCGTCATCAATTACCAGATCGACATAGGTCGTCTGCCTACTGACATTGGGCACGTTGGAATTCTGGTTGGTTAGGGTCGAGGTGGTATTGGTGCTGGTCGCCTTATAGTAAGGAAAGGTCTCCCCGTGGGTGCCCAAAAGAACAATCACAGTATCCGTTGAAGTAATACCGATGACCGGCATAGAGTGGTTATCGGCCCCACTGTGCGCATTGGGATATCCGTGGGTTTGCGCGAGATGGGCATGATGGTCAATGTTTTTCGTTGCCCGGTCTATCGTCGCCACCCAGATCCGCGAACTGTTGGAATCGTTGCCACTGGCGTCTTTCTCCGACAAATAGGTAACATGTATTTTGCCGTTCTTGCTAACCACCGAGGGTGTTCCGCCGGAATGCGAATAATGCGGTTCTGCATGGGTCGATGCCAGATCAAGAGAATCACTCAAGCTCAGGGTGCCATCGCTGTTCTTAGAGGGTATATACAGGCGAATTCTAGCCCGCTGGGCAGACTGAAGACCTCTCGCATCCCATGCTATAATCGCGGGGGGGTTGGAATTGTCGCCATGACTCATGTTTTTTTCGATGTTAACAGGATTAGGAAGATCGTAGGTATGGAAAACTGGGGAAGATGCGGTAATATCGGGCGAATACAGCAAGCGCCATGTGCCAGTAGTCGACATAGACGCATAGAGCGCATTGCTGCTATCAATGGTTACCTCGGTATAAAACTTCTCAGCGAATCCTGTCCAACCCGCCGTACTATAATCAATATCGTGCCACAGCCCATTGCGCAGCGTCCTGATCTTGCCTGTCAACGTGCCTGTCCGGTCTGCTAAAAAATAGGGGCGGTTTTTGGAATCAAAGGCAATAGCAAGCCCCATGGGCGTATCCACACCTTCTACCTGTATCGGTTGCTGCGAGTGGGGCGGATAGGTCCAAACCGGAAACGCAGCATGAGCGGTGGTGCTCACACTCAACAGGCCCAATAGCAAAAGCAGGGACCACCAGACACCAGATAAGGCACGAAATGTTGATCCGCAACGTCCTTTTCGCACATAAGGCGTCTTCCCGCGCAAGCGGGAAACGCCCGCGCAAGCGGGAAACGCCCGCGCTTCCCACCCGTCATTCCCGCGAACGCGGGAATCCAGCCTTGAATGATATGGAGTAGCTTAAACACTAGGGGGGCCTAGTCTTCCGGGTTAAACTCCAAAGCGAGGATCGACGCCCTAAGCTGGACATTTCTTCTGACTTCGGCGGCGATTTTTTCGGGATCGATCTCCGGCTCGTCCCAACTCGCTCGCCAAATACTATACTCGGACTCTATATCGAATCCACTTCGACGCGGTTCGCTCTCAACCACATAGAACAGCCGACTCCCAGCCATATCAAGGGCAATGCGCCGAGGCCCCCCCACGAAACGGGGGTAGGAGATGGCGAATACGTCTTCGACGCTACGACCATCCAAGCCACTCCCATCCAAGTTGGCACACTGCACTACCCTGCGGTCTCTATCGCGGTGCCTCACCCCCACCCAACACGCGCGATTCTCGGATAAATCCACGGTAAATTCTATCACATCTACTATGTCATAAGCACGGACGTTTCCGACGCCAGTATGGGAATAACGGACGATTTCTTGGGGATCGCTTCCATCTATATTGGTGCGCCAGAGGCCAAATCTAGAATTCCAGTATATGCGGTCCTCAACCGTCCACAGGCTTTGTACCCACGGAGACAAGTCTCCCAAGGGGTTGACCTCGTCCGCATCAAAATCCGTGAGCGCAACTATTCCATAGTATGTATCGCCAATCCTCTTCTCGTCCGTCCAATATACTACGGACCCCTTGGCGGACCCTACGATGCTAAAAGTGGCTCCCACAGGCACGTCGCTGGGAATGAGTTCCCTATCTCTCCCGTCGAGACTTTGTCGATAGAAAACGTAGTTTCCCGAAAACTCCACCGCCCAAAATATCCGACCTTGTGCCAAATTTATATAGGGGGGAGCAATCGAGTGGGAGGCGATCTCTTGAGGTGCGCTTCCATCAAGGGTAGCCGACCAAATGTGGTATGTCCATCGCTCGTTGTTTTGCTGGTACTCTGTCCACCAGTAGAATATGCGGTTCCCAGCTACATCTAAAGCATAGGACGCGACATGGCTACTCTCTGGGGCCGAAACGATTTCTTCCGCTCCGCTTCCGTCTAACTTGGCCCGCCAGACGGACGTCTGATCCACAGGACCTTGTAACCAGTACATATAGCCCCTACCCACATCCAAGGTAAAATTTTCACGGAAAAATTGGCCTGCGGGGAAGAGGTACACTCGCTCCTTATTGCTCCCGTCTAAGTTGGCGCGATAGATAACATACTTGTCCTCCGTCCTTCTGCCCGTATCGGTATCCCGCCAAGTGTTCTCAAGCCACCATATCCGGCCCCCACCCGGGTAGGACTGAGCAGAAGCGACGCTATCGGTGCTAGCTTCGGGCGGGTCACTTGGCTCGCTCGGCGGGGGGGTCGCCTCCTCGGCACATTCTTCAAGGATCTCAAAAAGGTTGGTCGCCCCTTCGTGGCACGTAGTCGCCTTTCCCGCAGCCACCGGCTCAACTACGATGGCGATTCGCCCCGGTCCCACGCGGAAGGCCGGGTCCACATAAGGCACCAAGCCCTCGCCGGAGACAGTCAATCCATAAACAGGGTCATCCGCGGCCCCCGCCGCTCGCATCGGCCCCCCAGCCCCCGCCACAGGCACCCCGGCCTGCCCATCCACCAACACCATCCGCCGCGTCACCGTCGCGCCGCCGCTACTCAACCGATAGAGGTACACGCCCGCCCCCACGGCCCGGCCCGCCGCATCCGTGCCGTCCCATTGCGCTGTATGCGCCCCGCCGACCAGTTCGCCATCAACGACCGTCGCCACCCGCTGCCCCATCATATTGAACACTTCGAGCCGCACCTCGCCAGACGTCGGCAGATGAAAGGGAATGAGGGTGGAAGGATTGAACGGATTGGGGTAATTCGGCCCCAGCGCAAAGGCCGTACCCGCTGAGAAGGCTTGCAGCACAAAACGCCCAGCCGCGTCCGTCGTCGTGCCGACGAACCGATCCCGATCGGCCAAATCAAACAGCCGCACCTGCACCCCAACCGCCGGCTCCCCAGACGCCAAGCGCACACGCCCTTCGAGCAGCGGCTCCGCCCCAACGCTCACGCTCAACACCAGACCAACGAAACAGCCGATAAACGACGTCACGAGTCTACTCCTTTAGAAAAGAGAGGGAACTATACAGAAGGTCGCGCTCGGCGGCCTGCAACATCGCCCTTGCACATTTAAGGTCGCTCATAAAGCACCTTTCCCTCGCGCAGCGCCCGCGCCAAAACGTGGTTGAGGGAATCGCGCCAGTAGGCGACGTCTGCACGGGAATAGACCAAGACATCGGCCGGGACGGAAAATCCCGCTAGCGCGTGGTAGAGCCGGACCATCTCTTGGTGGCGACTGCGCCCCGGACCGAACGGCTCGGCTTCCAAGACGATCAGATCGACATCCGAGTCTTCCCGCTCGTCGCCCCGGCCACGAGAGCCGAAGAGCATTACCTGCTCGGGATCGACTTCGGCGACGATGGCCTGGACCATCTGCTCAATGAGGGTGTCGGTGATATATAGCTGTTCTACATCCTTCATAAGGGATGGTCTTTGGGTATGAGATACTTCGCTACGCTCAGTATGACAAGTCTGGGGCACGAGGCTCCCGTCTCTGTGTCATGCTGAGCGTAGCGAAGCATCTCTACATGCTTGCAAGTCATTTAGGACGGCTAATAGCTATTTATAGCGATAACCTATGTCGCGTTGCCTGTCAAGCAGTCCACACCCCCTACAAGCGGCGCATTCAGGGTCAATACATGCGGATTACATTGCCCGTCATTCCGGTGAAGCCATCCACGACCAGCCACGCCCCGCCCGAAGCGAACTGCCCGAGGATCACCCCCAAAAAGAACCAGCGCGTCGAGCGGTAGCCGCCCGGCCCCATGTACTTCAAAACGACGGATTTAATCAGCCAAGCGAGAAAGATGCTGAACCAGATATTGCCGAGGATCCAAGTGCCGCTGGTCACGTAGCCTATCGGATGCAAAGGCCACCACAACAAATGGTGGCGCGCCCACAGCAACAGCGCCATCACCGCGGCCCCGACTCCGTTCCAGAGCCACCCCAGCCAATAGGGGCCGGTCGGCGTCTCGATGAAACGGGCGGCAAAGCGAAAAGGCTCCAAGGCGAAAAGCCCGGAGAAGTACTGCCGGTGCAGGTTGAGCGCCCCGTATTGGTAGCCCAAGTTCAAGGTCGCATAGATCGAACCCAAGAGGCCGATAGCCAGCGCCGCGGCTAGCATCGCCAAGACGCGCCGCGGCCCGACCTTGAGGCCGTGCAACAGGCGGATGCCGTTGGCGCAAGGGGCCATCATAAAGACCAGCAGATCGCCCGCCCAAGCGAGGGTAAAGCCCAGCGCCATCATCCCGGTCGCCCCCAGCGCGGTCGAGCCGACGCCCGAGACCACAAAGCCCGCGCCCGAAAGCCCCTCCACAGCCGACGAAAGCCCGGCTTCGACTATCACGCGGGTGAGGGCGAAGAAGATGGCGAAGGCCGCGCCGAGAAACAGCACCACCGCCCACCAAGGCAACCCGGTCTGCCACAGCCACAAGCCCATGACGGCCAAGCCCACGACCAAGCCGCCCACGGCCGTCCGGTAGGACAACAACTCGCCGGCCGCGCTGCCGCCGGCTCGGGCCTGCTGCCACACGGCCTTTAGGTGCCCGCGCGCCGTCCACAGCCCCAAGACGACCAGCGCGATCATCGCGCCCATGCTCTGATGGCTCAACATGCCCGTAGTGGGACCAGCATGGCTGAAGGCGTCGAGCTGCTCGGTGGTGAAGACGCCGAGGGTCGCGCAGGCCCATTCTTGCGCTTTGGCCAGCAGATAGAAAAACCACAAGCTGCCGGAGATGCCTGTGTTGATAAAATAGGCCAAGCCCATCATCAGGTAGTTGAGTCGGATGCGCAGGACGACCGCGTCGTGCCCCAAAGACAGCGGCAGGTTGAGGTCAACGCGCGGCGCGAACTCGTAGTAGTGGCTAAAGGAATTGATCGTATTGAGGATCGCCGGAACCGCAAAGCCAGCCCACATGATTGGATTGCGCAAAAAGGGCTTTAGGCGCGCCGGGCGCGGGCCGTCCTCAATCATCCCCAAGGGCACCTGCACCAGCGGGTAGAGCAACCGCTCGTGGTCCATCCACTGCCGCCGCATAATCACCATCGCGCATATAAGCACGAGATAAAAAGCGGCCATGAAGAACAACCACCACGACAACGGCCCGACCCAAGCACCCCAAGGGATGGATTGGCCGCGCGGCAGCCCTTCGTAAAACTGCTTGATTGCCACCTCGTCTTGGACGATCAGCGAAGGGGGAATGTGGGGCAGCAGCAGCTCGACCCAGTTGTTTTCTGGCGTCGCGTAGTAGAGCACGCTGGAAATGGCGGGAATGGCGGCTCCGGTAAAGCCCCTCGACGGGATGGCCGTTGCCAGCATCATCATCGCGGTAATCAGCAGCAACTCGGCGCGGTTGAACGCCCAGTGCCGTCGCACCAACCCCAGCAGCGGTTGCACCAGCGCGACCAGCCAGAAGAGCAGGAAAAAGGCGGCTGGTGTCGATGAACTCAACCCCAGCCGAGTGCCCTTGATGACGAATTCCCCATAAGGCAGCCCCACCGAGATCAGGGCGCAAAGCCCAAGGCCCGTCAGCATCGCCGGCAGGCGAATTGCGGGGGCAGGTTGGGAGGTTGGGGACATGGGCGGGGGAGGGGGTTGGTGAGCAGTGGCCACGGACTAGCGGCGAGAAACGTAGCCAAATCCGCCAATACCCGTCAATAAGCGGCCCGGTTACTTAGTTGCCGTTACTGGCAAAAAGCCGCTAACTATGCTTCATAGCGAACTGCCCCACTAACTACGGAAAGGACGGACCTATGGAGCGCAAAATATACGCCTTTGGCATGGACGGCTTTATCGTCCCGATGATGAAACGATTCGCCGCCGAAGGGGCCTTGCCCCACTTTGAACGCCTGTTGCGAGAGGGCGCGGTCAACCAGACGCTGCCCTCTTTCCCGGTGTGGACCCCGACCAACTGGGCCACGCTTTCGACCGGAGCGCACACGGGTACGCACGGGGTGACGCGCTGGCGGGTGGAAGTCGCGCCGGGCCAGCGGATCGACAGTTTCGACGGGCGGGCCAACAACGCCGAGCGGATATGGAACGCCTTGGAGCGGGCGGGCATGCAGAGCGTGGCCGTCCACTATCCGGCGGCCCATCCTTCCGGGGTGAAAACGGGCTTTGTCGTCGATGGCTTCGGCCATCCCGGCCACCGCAGCACGGATTTTGAAGTCGCCACCTGCCAAGCCTATACCACAGATGCCTCGCTGGAAGAGGCCATCGAGATGGACCACGATGGCACGGCCGTGCGGCAGGCCCAGCGCAGCGTCGAGCCGATCCCCCCGCTGAAGCCGGCGCAAGGGTGGCGGAACTTGCCCGCGAGCAAGGCCCCGCCGCTGGCGAGCCGCATTGAGATAGCCGCTCGGTTGGGCGGCGATGTCACGGCGTTCCACCTGCTGGCAGTCGCCACGGCCGGACGAGGGTACGACCGAGTGCTGGTGTGTCGCGATCGGGACGGTGCCAGTTGCGTGGCCGTTGCCGAGAAGGGCGAATGGAGCGAGTGGGCGGTGGAGAACTTTGCCATCAGTGGGAGCAAACGCCCGGCCTCGCTCCGCTTCAAGCTGATGGAACTGGCCGCAGACGGCAGCCGCCTCAAGCTCTACCGCACTCAGGCTACCTATACCGATGGCTTCACCCTGCCCGACGAGTTGGCTGGCGAGTTGGTGGAGCGCTTTGGGCCGTATCAGGAACACGCCTCCATGCTGCCCTATACCGCTGGGATGGCCGATTTTGACACGGCCTTGGAAGAATGCGAGTACCAAGGAATGTGGTTTGCCGAAGTCGCCCGCTACATGCTGCGCGAGCGGGGCTGTTCCTTTTTCATCTGCCACTGGCATTTGTTCGACTACCTCAACCACATCCACCTCGGGGACGTGGACCCCGTGTGCCCGGGGTACGCGGCCGAGCGCGCCGAACAGTACGTAGATTACTTTCGGCGGGCCTATCAGGTGGGGGACCGCATTTTGGGGCGGCTGTGGGAAGACGCAGACGAGCATACGTACGTGGGCGTGGTGTCTGACCACGGGTGCTCGCCCGATGTGCGGGTAGCCAATATCCGGCAGTTTTTGCACGAGCAGGGCTTTCTGGCACTCAAGGATGGGGCAGAGGGACTGGTGCGCGATCAGGTGCGCGAGGAGGATATCGACTGGGCGCGCACCCGGGCCTACCTCAAGGACGACAAGGGATTCGACATTTTCATCAACGCCGATCCGGGACCCGAATTCGACCGCATTGAGGCCGAGTTGCTGCTGGCCTTGCGCACGTGGGTTGATCAAGAAGTGCGGCGCAATCCCGTGGCCGTGGCCCTGCCGCGGCGCGACGCGTACCTCCTCGGCCAGTGGGGGGACCAATGCGGCGATGTGGTCTTTGCTTGGGATCACGGGTACGTCAGCGGGTACTACGGGCAGTGGCGGGGCATTGCCGGCGGGGGCTGTGTTGGAGCACCCAATGAGTACGGAGCGCATCACGGCGGGTTTCTGCCGACCCAGAGCCAGACCTCGTCCAGCTTTGGCTCGTGGTTGCTGGCCGGGCCGGGCGTAAAGCGGGGATACGAGCGGCCGGTTGACACTCTGGGGTACATCCACGCCGCCGACGTCGTGCCCACCTTCTGCCAGATGCTGGGGGCCGAGCCGCCGCGCCAAGCGCAGGGGACGGTGGCGCGGGATTTGTTTGCGGGGCACGAAATGGTCCGGGAGCGGGCGGCTAACCCAGCTTGAGGCGAGTTATCCAACCCACGCACCTACTTGAGGAGCAACCATGAACACTTTGACTAAACGCACCCTAGGGCGCACCGGCCTCGCGGTCACCCAACTCGGGTTTGGAGCGGCCGAGCGCGGCCTGCCGGATGAAGCAGAGTACGACGCTCAGGCCGGCCGCGTATTGAATGCGGCCCTCGACGCGGGAATCAACCTCTTTGACACCGCCCCGGATTACGGCGCGAGCGAGGAGCGGATTGGCAAGTTTCTCAGCCATCGCCGCGACGAGTTTTTCCTCGCGACGAAGTGTGGCTGCAACATCGACGCGGCGGGCCAGCGGCTGGAGCCGAGCCACCTGTGGACGGCCGAGCGCTTGCACACCAACATCGACCAGAGCCTGCGCCGCCTAAAAACCGACTGCGTAGATCTGCTCCAGATGCACAATCCCACCGTGGAGGAGGTCGAGCGGGGCGGGCTGATCGAAGCCCTCGAAGATATTCGCCAAGCCGGAAAGACCCGGTTTATCGGCGTGTCTTCTACGGTGCCGCATTTGGCCGCGTTCATAGCGTCGGAGGCGTTTGACGTGTTTCAGGTCCCTTACTCCGCCTTGGAGCGCCAGCACGAAAGGATGATTCAGCAAGCGGCCGATGCCGGAGCCGGCATTCTCATTCGCGGCGGCATTAGCTTGGGCCACCGAGCCAACGAGGAGCGCCAGTCGAAGTGGGAGCGGGCCGAGCTCGACGAGCTCACCGGCGGAATGAGTCGGCACGAGTTTGTCCTGCGCTTCACCCTCGCGCACCCAGCGTGTCACACGACGATTGTCGGCACGACGAACCTCGCGCATCTAACGTCCAACGTCGCCGCGGCCTCGGCAGGTCCCCTACCGGCAGATCGCTACACCGCGGCCAAGGCCAAGCTGGCGCGCATCGGCGAGGGGCCGGAGTAGATCGCCCAAACCCTTACTACCCGACACCCGAGGCCAACCTCCCCGGGATCGAGGGCATCTTGCCCTCGTCGAGGGCGGGACGCCCTCGATCCCAGGGACGCAGCCGCAACACCAGAAAACTTTGCAGAGACTCAGCGCGAGTTCGCAGTGTGGCGGGAGCGGTGCTTGCACCATAGCCGGAATGGAATTCCCAACAACGGCAGCGACTGCGCCAAGCCGAAAAAGTGAAAGCGCGCCGGCGCGAGGGGAGAAAACAAGAGGAACATAGCCAAGAAAACGATGTGATGCGGGAAGAGGACGCCGGTCAGCCAGTAGCTTCCCAAGTGAAATGAGATCAGCACCATGCCAAAGGGCCGGTGCAAATGCGGCCTGAACAAAGCAAAGAGCGCGAAAAACTGGGTATAAACGATCCCCAAGAACAGGAGCTGAGTCAGGTATGGCTGCGACGCGACCAGCGGCAGCAACGGAGGCACGGGAATTGTGTCGGACATCAAGCGCGCCAGCAAAATTCGGACTAGGCTATCCGGCTCTAAAAGGGCTAGTTTGTTGCCCATTACCTTCCAATAGCCGGCGAGGGAATAGCAGAACAGCACGATGCTCTGGATGAACCAGAAGACCATGATGTAGGTCATGGCGGCTTTGCGCGACATCCGCTCCGGGTGGGCCGAGGTAGGCGGCAGGAACAGCAGCGCGAAGCTGATGAACAGGTAGAGATGGACCCCGTGATTGATGGAACCATAGGAATTGTTCACCGCGCCCACGAGGAAGAGATACAGGAAAACGCCGAGCCGCCAGACCAGCGCACCCGGAAAAGTGAACGCCAGCACCGCGACCGACGAACCCGCGACCGATATAACGGTTACATGGGCCAGCCATTCGGTGCCGGTCAGATAGTTCAGGAGGCTGATCGGCCACAGCGGGTCCGTGGGCAGATGCCCGCGGAAGGCTTTACTGTATTCTAGAAAAGATACAGCTATCGTAAAAAACACGAACAGGTAGTAAAACCGGACCAGATAGGCGACTCCGACCGCAGCCCGCGAAAAATCGGCCGGGGTGCGGCGGTCCCCAGCGTCGAATTGCAGAACATTGCGCCGCAGCCAGCGGCCAGACCCGCGGGTCCTTAGCCTTCGGAGGCCGAGCGAGGCGTAGCGCAAGTTACTCGTCCTTTCCCGCAGCCGGGGCGAGCTCAATATCGACTTCCCAGAGATGGCGATATTGACCTTGCTCGCTTGTGAACTGGCCGGTTTGAATGCGACGGATTGCATAGGCCGGGACAGGCCGCACCGTTATACATTCCTCGTCCAACCGGAATTGATAATCGCCGAAATTAAAGTCGAGGTTGTCCGTAGCGTATTTTTTGCGATGGCTGGGCAGGTCGTTTTCATCCGCCGGATATAGGTGTAGAAAGAAGCGCGCGTCCAAGTCCGCTTCGTCGCAGGAGTCCCTGACGTAAATCAGGTCGTTCTCGTAGAGGAAAACGTCAAAATGGGAGCGGGCCAGCAATTTTGCGGCCTCGTAACTGCCGTCCCAATTTCCGGTCTGGCTCCGGCCCCCACCCGTGGTCCAGCGGCCTATTGTGTTTTCCGGTCGGAGCTGAAAAAAGTCGGTGCGTTTCGCTTCGCCTTTGGCCAAGCCGTAGATGCCGCGTTGCACCTCGCGCAGGTCAATGCGAGCCTCGATGATGCTGAACTCAACGTCGTTTCCCTCGGCTAGCCTGTTCACAATCGGGTAAAGCCTTTGTTTTACGGCGTCATTACAGGCCGCTAAGCGGACGCAGTCGTTGACAGTGGTCCCTAGGGCTTTCTGGTCTCTTATATTTCCTGTGGGGATCAAGTAGCGCGTGCCGGAAACCGGCTCACCGTCTATCGAGTGGACGACGAGGGCATTTTCCGTAACGTACCACTCAGGGATGACATCAAATAGCGTCCAAGCAAAAAACGGGAATACCTCATCGTGAGTGACCCCAATAACGGGCTTCAGCCAGATCACGATCACGTAGAACCCGAGGAAAAACGGAATCAGAAACTTCAACAGCCGATAGCGGCTCATCGAGATACCTTGAATGATGTAGGACGGCTATAGAAGCAGGCGATCAGTCCGTTGTGTCGAAAGCGGACAATCATTCGTGCAATGTAACCTATCACTTCCCAGCTTGCCATTCTTCTTGGCGGCCTAACCACAATGAAACTAATCGTCACCAACGACGACGGCATTGAAGCAGAGGGCCTACAGACCTTAGTCGGTCTGGCGTCGCGGTGGGGCGAGGTCGTCGTTGTCGCACCGGCCGAGCCTCAGTCCGGTGTTGGCCATCAGTTGACGACCGATAAGGCTATTCGCGTGGACAAACTGGCGGAAGACCGCTACCGGATATGGGGCACCCCGGCTGACTGTACCCGTCTGGCATTGAGCACGCTAGCACCCGACGGCGACTGGGTGCTCTCCGGGATCAATCACGGCGGCAACCTTGGGGTGGATGTGTACGAATCCGGCACGGTAGCGGCCGCTAGGGAGGCGGCTATTCACGGGTGTAAGGCCATCGCCCTGTCCCACTATACAGTAAAAGGCCGGTCCATCGACTGGCCGCTGGCCGCGGCACGGCTTAGGCCGGTGTTGGATACCGTGCTGAACGAGACGCTCGAAGCCGGGTGTTTTCTAAACGTGAACCTGCCTCATCCCAACCACGACGAGACCCACTTGAAAACCAAACAGGCCCCGGTGGACCCAAGCCCCCACAAAACCACCTTCGCGCAAACCGGCGACGGCTTTCTATACACCGGCGTCTATCAGGAACGCGGGCGCCTACCCGGCAGTGACATAGACCACTGCTTCAAGGGGCGTATCTCGCTGTCGAAAATCGCCGTTTGAATGGGCCGCATCGCCAGCCCAGTTCCTCAGCGGGTGGCGGATAGTGCGGTATATACATTTATTCCATCCCCGTCGTCTATTGACAAACAGGACGGAGCAAACCAATGAAAATTGCCGATGTCAGAGCGTTCCCATTGCGGATCGGTGAGAAGCCCGACGAGGCCGGCGGCGATTACCACGTGGATCGCTCGGCATTCACCACGATCTACTCGCGCCATCACGAGACCACAGTCATCCGCGTTGAAACGGACAACGGAATTGTCGGATGGGGTGAGGCGCAGTCGCCGGTGTCGCCGAACACGACTGCGACGATAGTGCGCGAATTGGTGCGGCCGCTGGTCATGGGGTGCGACCCGTTCGACATCGAGGCGATTTGGACGCGCAACTATGCGGCGATGCGGGAGCGCGGCCATCCAACGGGTTTCTACATCGACGCGCTCGGAGGGACTGACATCGCGTTGTGGGACATCGTGGGAAAGGCCGTTGGGAAGCCGGTACACAAAATTGCGGGAGGGCGGTATCGAGACGCGATCTTGCTCTACGCAGGAATTGGCGGCACCGACCCGGGGCAGGTTGCGGATGCGGCTGAGGAGCATCTAAGCTACGGGTACAAGGCGTTGAAGTTGCACTTGCTGCTCGATGGGGAGGGCGTCGCCGAGATTTGCCGCGCCGTGCGCCAGCGCGTCGGCCCGAGCATCATGCTCATGGTCGATACGCATACGCGGCAAACGGTCGCGAGCGCCATATTGCTCGGTCGCGAGCTTGAGAAGCTAGGTTGCACTTGGCTGGAGGCGCCGATCATGCCGGAGGATATCCCCGGGCAGGCCGAGATAACCCGGGCATTGGATATGGCGGTGGCGATAGGGGAGTGGTCGCGCACTCGGTACGAGATGCGCGAGCAGTTCGAGCGCCGGGCCTACGACATCTTAATGCACGACATCGCTCGGACGGGGATTACCGAGGGGCATCGGATTGCGACGCTAGCCGACACCTACAACATTCCGGTCGCCCCGCATATCGGCGGGGGTGGAATCTTGGCGACTGCGGCGACCGTCGAGTGGTCGGCGTCGTGCCCGAACTTCATGATCATGGAGCACGCCCACCACGCCAACGCGATCAAGAGTCGGATCCTCAAGGAGCCGTACGAACCCGAAAGCGGCTACTACAAAGTTACCGATCGGCCGGGTTTGGGTGTTGAGGTGGATGAGGCCGCGTTGGAGATATATAGCCGTCCTAAATGACTCGAAAGCATGGAATGTTGATAGGCACGGTCTTTTTGCTTATAAGGCGTCATTCCCGCGAACGCGGGAATCCAGTCTTGAACGATGTTCGGAAACAGGGCAAAACACAAATTGGACCGACGGAGCAACCAACAAAGGAGGATACGCATGCAGAATTCAAAAGTGAACGTTGCAGCCGTCTTAATGGCTGCGGCGTTATGCCTTACTCATGCCGTCCCCGGGCGGTCGGAGCCGGTCGAGAACAAAAGAAAGGTGTACGTCGGCACCATGGTCGCCGTCTCCCTCGCCCAAGATCTGCACCACCAAACCTCTTTTACCGTCTTGGACAACGAGCTGACAGCTTCGGGCGACCTCGCCATTGGCTACGGCTACGGCTTCGCGGCTGTTGTGGGAAGGGGGATTTCCGATTACGCGGCCCTTGAACTGACCGGCTCTTGGTCGAAACAGTCATCTGTCCTCGGGGTTTCCCTGCCCGCCGTCTTGCAGGAATTTTCTAGCGGCGATTTTGAGCTGCCTGCTGGTTTTAGCTACGACGGGAAATTAGTATCACTCCAGTCGAAAATCGATCTGCTGGTCTATCCGACAAAAATGGCCATGACGCCCGGAGACGGCGTGAAGCCGTACCTCGGCGGCGGCGTGGGCATCGTGCGCCCAAACATGGACATGGATATTGAGCGGGATGAGCCAACGCAGGCATTTATCGAGACTTTGGAGGAGCTCGGTTTTGCAGAACTGCTTCCCGAGAAGATAGACGACCGTGGAACCGACTTGCAGTTGACCTTGCGCGCCGGCGTAAACGTGCCTTTCAACGAAATGGATTTGGACTTGGGATGGCAGTTCTACAGAACGTATATCGAAGGGGAAAACAACAGTTCCCACATAGCGAGCGGCAGCCTGAAGTACGCGTTTTGAGTCGCCGCGCATTGCCCCGAGTGAGGGCTTGGCCTATATTGTAAAACCTTGAGAATAGCTTCCGTTGGGGGTGGCCCGGTCGCGGGCCTGAGATCAAAACCCTTTGAACCTGAACTGGATCGTGCCAGCGTAGGGAAACGGATGTCGTACGCACCGCGTACGCACCGCTGGCCCATCCGGGGCGAGCGGTTTTTTTATGCGCCCTCAACGGAATTTTCCGCAAGAGCGACCCCAAATCGCCCTTGCCCATGCGAAACGAGGGAGCATACCTAATGAGAATTCCACTGCCGTCGGCCAGCTTGCTGGCCGGTTTATTGACGCTGGCGACGCTATCTTGGGCGCGGGCCGAAGAGGTGCCCGGCCAAGTGTTGGACGCGGCCACCGGGCACCCCTTGGCCGGGGCCAATGTGCAGGCCGGGAACCGAGCCACCACCACCGACGCCGAGGGCCGCTTCAAGGTGGAGGCGGCCCCGGGCGACTCCCTCGACATTTCCTTTATCGGCTACCAGAGCGTGCGGGTAGCGGCCATCGCGCCGCTGATCGTGGCCTTGGAGCGCCATATTTTGCAAGCACCCGAAGTGGTGGTGGAAGGCGGCCTAACGCGCCAGCGGCTCGACCGCTTGGCCGCCAGCGTCACGGTGGTCGAGGGCGACCGTTCCCAAGCCAGCGGGGCCGGGCACTTGCAGGACGCGACCCATGCTGTGCCCAATTTGAATTGGGCCGGTGGATCGTCCCGGCCGCGCTATTTCCAGATCCGCGGCATTGGCGAGCGCAGCCATTACGCCGGCGAAGGGCCGCCCAGTTTTTCAGTGGGATTCGTCCTGGACGATATCGACTTGAGCGGCATGGGCACGGCCGGTTTGCTCTTTGACCTCGATCAGGTCGAAGTCTTCAAAGGCCCCCAGTCAACCATTTTTGGCCCCAACGCCTTGGCCGGTCTAATCAATTTGCGCTCGGCCAACCCTCAGCCGGGGCTTGCCGGGATGGGTCGCGCCGAAGTGGGCAGCGATGGTTTAGGGCGGTTTTCCGGAGCGGTGAATGTGCCGGTAGGGACCGATCTAGCCCTGCGCGTGGGGTACGAGAACGGCCGCGCCAATGGCTTTCGCGCCAACGCCTTTCTCAACGCCGACGATACCAATCACCGGCGCGAGCAGTTGCTGCGCGTCAAGCTAGGCTGGACGCCAGCGGCCGGCCCCGAGGTGTTGGGCACCTTCTTTTGGGCCGATATGGACAATGGGTACGACGCTTGGGCACCCGACAACAACGAGGGGCTGACCACCTATTCCGACAAGCCGGGCAAGGACCGCCAGCAGACGACCGGGGCCTCGCTCAAAAGCACTTGGGGGCTGGCCGGAAGCGACGCCGAATTGGTGGCGATTACCGCGTTTTCGCGCAGCGAACTGGAGCACAGCTTTGACGGCGATTGGGGCAACGACGCGTACTGGCTGCAAGAACACGGCTTCGACCCAGAGGCCGAGGGATGGAGCTACGACTTTTTCGATCGCAACGTGCGCGATCGCACGGTTTTGAGCCAAGAGGCCCGGCTCTTGGTCGAGGAGCTGGTAGTGGGAGCCTATTGGAAGCGGCTCGAAGAGGAAGACCATGCAGCGGGCTATTTGTTCGGCGGCGACGCCACAGACCTGAACGGGCGCTACGAAATCGATAATTTGGCCTTTTACGGCCAGTACGGGCTGGTCTTGGGTGCAGGGTTGCGGCTCGAAGTCAATGCGCGGCTCGACCGCAACGATACGGCCTATAACGGGACGACGACGAACTACGGGGCCGATAGCACGCGCACCGCGTTTGCCGTCGATCAATGGCTGGGCGGTGGCAAAGCCTCCCTGAGTTACAACTGGCGTCCGGGCCAAACCCTGTACGCTTCGGCCTCGCGTGGCTACCGCTCGGGCGGGGTCAACCAGCACCCGTACTTGGCTGCGGAGAACCGCCCCTACGACCCCGAATACCTAGTCAACCTCGAACTCGGCTGGCGCGCCAGCGGGCCGCGTTATTCCACCAGTCTGACCCTGTTCCACGCCCTGCGCTCGGCCCAGCAGGTCGAGTTGTCGAGCCAGCAGGACCCGGGCGACCCCAACAGCTTTTTCTACTTCACGGCCAATGCCGTCACAGGCCGCAACAGCGGCTTGGAATGGGAGCAGACCTTCCGCCCTCTGCCCTCAGTTGAAGTCTTCGGGTCGCTGGGCTTGCTGACCACCCACATTGATACGTACACCTTCCCCATCGCAGCAGGTGAGGAAGCGACCTTGGGCGACCGGGCCGCCGCCCACGCCCCCAACTACACCTTTAGCTTGGGCGGCGAATACCGCCATCGGTCGGGCTTGGAAGCGCGGCTGGCCCTGACCGGCATGGACCAATTCTTCTATTCTGATAGCCACGACCAAGTCTCCGAGCCGTACCAATTAGTCAACGCCCACCTCGCCTACGAGCGAGAAGCATGGTCCGTGCAGCTTTGGGGCCGCAACCTGCTCGACGAGCGCTATGGGGTGCGCGGCTTCTACTTTGGCTTGGAGCCGCCGGATTACGCCGATAAGCTGTACAAAACCTACGGCGACCCGCGCCAAGTCGGCGTGCGGCTGACGACGCGGTTCTCCTCCTTGGGCAACTGAAACCATGCGCGGTCGGTCTGCTCTAATCGTCGGCAATGGGGAGCCGCCCAAGCGAGAATTATTCGCCGCTTGCGCCCAAGAAGCCGAGCTTATTCTGTGCGCCGATGGCGGGGCCAATACCGCCCGGCGCTATGGGTACGCGCCCGATTACACCGTCGGGGATCTCGACTCGATTACCCACCCGCTCGCCGCCGACCGCCTCGTCCTCGTCGATCCCTCCGGCCATCTGGGCACGGACGGCCAAAAGGTCCTCAACCACGCGGTCACCTTGGGCGTTACGCACGCCGTCCTCCTCGGTTTTACCGGGCGGCGCACCGATCACCTGCTGGGCAATTTGAGCCTGCTCAAGACCTTTGCTGACCGCCTCGCCTTGCGAATGGTTGACGACTACTGCGACATCCGCCTCATCCATCGCGGCATCCGCTTTCGCGCTGCTATAGGCCAGAAAATTTCCCTGTGCCCACTCAACGGCGCGGCGACCGGCATCACCACCGAGGGGCTGAAATGGCCCTTGCAGTCCGAGAGCCTCATCCCAGGCGTCCGCGAAGGCATCTCCAACGAGGTGGTGGCTAGTCCGGTTGAAATTCGGGTGGAGGGCGGCGATCTGCTGTTGTGCGTACAGCGGGAGGAGGGTTGCGGCGCGATTATCTTGGAGTGATTATATTCGTAAAAGCATTAGGACAGATAGCGATGACCGATACATGCAAGAGCCGTAAAATGACAGGGAGACATAAGCCGCTACCAGAGTTTGCAAGCCCACCCGTCGTCGAAGTCGCTGTCTCGGTGCGGTTTGACGCGCCGGTCCTCGATGGTCCACTGATCGCGCTTAGATGGGGGCAGGTTCGAGATCGGTTCCCACTGCGTGAAGAGGCTTCTCCCCTAACCTCAACAATCGAGACGTTCGGGGGGCCACAAGAGCCTCGGATCGAAATTCAGTTTAGTGGTATTTCTCCTACCCAACGGCTTTTGATGCTGAGCAGTTCTAAAACGAAACTATTGCAGATCCAAAAAGATCTATTCGGGTACAGTTGGCGAAAGCTCCAACCACAACATGAGTATCCGCGCTATGAGAAAATACGGAACGACTTCGAGTGCGAACTCGCCAACTTCCAAACTTTTCTCTCGGCAGAAAGGCTCGAACATCTATCCTCGGTCCAATGTGAAATAACCTACGTCAACCTCATCTTGCCCGAAAAAAATGTCTGGAGCAACCATTCGGAGTTGGGAAAAGTGATTCCTTCGGCGGAATCCCGCCTCACCGAAGGCTTTCTGCCACCGCCCGAGCAGACGAGATACGTTTCTCAATATGTCATTTCCGGCGAGGATGATATTCCTCAAGGCAGACTATATGTAAGCGTCGAACCAACTTACCACATGCCGGACAAGACGCCGATGTACCTGATGAAACTCACATTTCGAGGGGATCCCCAAGGCGATGGCCCGGATGGTATCATCAAGGCTATGGACCTTGGGCATGAGTGGATAGTCCAAGGGTTTGCCACGCTAACTTCGAGTAAGATGCACCGCGTTTGGAGGAGGACGAATTGACAATTATCGCACCTAGCCCCACCCCGGAGGTACGGGAATGGTCCTTCTCAGACAGTGCTACTTTCGATGATTTTCTAGGGGCTCCCTCTTTAGTGCCTACGAGTGAAACAATCTCCCCGCCCACCATTGAAATGGTAAGTGTTGAGGTGCGGCATAGTAGGAAACAAGAACCACACGCGATGGAATGGCTCTATCCCACGCTTCGTGCAATGGCCGCTCTGCCGTGGTGGACGGACAATTGGGGTTCCGGTGCTACGCGTACTCAAATTAGGGCGATGGCCGGTATGTTGGAGATATTGGTTGCGATTCTCGATAGCCAAGCTCCGCCTCCCGCTGTCGTGCCCACTTGGAATGGAGGAGTACAAGTTGAGTGGCATCGCAGTGGCATTGACCTTGAGATCGAAGTGGATCCAGCGGGAAATATAGAGTACTTCTTTAAGAGTCCTGACGAAGAATGCGAAGGGCGAAGCAACGGCGATTTTAGTCAGTTGTCTGAGTATGCTCGGGCAGTGATTGAACGCTAGAAATCACTGCCCGAGTGAACGATGGAACTCGACGACGCCAGCATCAGCGACGATGAAGTCGTGCTCCGCCGCATCGCTGAGGATTTCGTTACTGACGATCAAAACCTCCAAAGGCTTCGGCCTTCAACCCAAGCGTTCAAACAGGACGGCCCTGATGGACTCGTTTCCGTGTATCTGATTTCGGAGACCGAGCCAGCTACGGTTGCGGATGAGGGCCCAGAGAAATTCCTAGCCTCTATAAGAGTGGGTGTATTACGCGAGTTGGGATTAGGGGTAGTGCGCGATCCCTCGTCGGGTGGCCTTGGGCACTGCGTTATCACGGGCAGAAAGACTAAGGGAACGCTAAACCAGATCGTTCGCAAGGCCAAGTGGATCGACGGATACGCGCCGGCATAAGCGAATTAGTGCATCCCGCCCCAGCTCCTGCTTTCCCCTCAACCCAAGCCAGCAAGAGCCTCATCCCGGGCGTACGCGACGGCATTTCCAACGAGTCAGGCTGAGCAGCGAGCACCCCCGAGGACGCAAAATTGGGCGCAGTGCGGATGGTTGAGCTTGACCGGGTCCCAGGCTTCGGCTAGGGTCTGGCCCATCTCAAAGGCCGCGTCATAAGGCAGCAAGGTGCAGGCGAGCACGACCGGAGAATCCGCGCCCTTGCGCCGTACTACCATGCGCGACGAGGCGCACATGATGTCGTCGGGCGACCGGCCGAGGAGGGCCCAGCAGCCGGTGGTAATCTCGGGCACGTCAACCGAGGGGTCCATCTCTGGGAACAGCAGGAGTTGGCTGGGGTCGGTCGCGTCAATGCGGACGCCGAGCTCGGCGAAGAGCCGGGCGAAGCCAGCGCGCAGCTCGCCTTCTTCGCCGCCCCAGCGCGTGCGGCTGGCGACCGCTAGGCAAAAGCCGCAATCGGCGAGCCAGCGCAAGCCCTCAATCATCGGCGTCCAAGAGCGGTCGCCGCGCTCGGCCTCGTGCAGCACCGGATCGTAGTGGTCAATGGAGACGCGAATCGCCAGCCGGTCACCGTGCGCTTGGCGCAACCGCAGCAGGCCATCGGCGCACTTCATCATCGGCCGCATGGCGTTGGTCAGCACCAAGCTCTCAAAGCCTCGCTCCAGCACGGCCGCGAGCATGTCGAGCATCTCGGGATTCATAAAAGGCTCGCCGCCGGTGAAGCCAATCTGGCGAGTGCCCAGCCCGTTGCGCTCAATCTCGTCGAGGTACGCGGCGACCTCCGCTGTCGTGAGGTACACCAAGCGGTCGTTGCGCGGGCTCGATTCGATGTAGCAGTTGGCACACGCTAGATTGCAGAGGGTGCCGGTGTTAAACCACAAGGTTTCTAGCCGCGTCAACGCGACGCGAGCACGCTCCTCCCCGTCGGCGGTGACGTCCGGGTCTTGGAACTTGAGTGGGTCTAGGCCGGGCCGAGCTTGCACTTGCGTCATGGTGTCTCCGGTCTGGGCTGGTCCCCAAGGGGACGGGGAGGCGTCGTGCGGCTGTACAAAGAGTCAATAGCTCAATAGACTGTCAAGGCGGGCGGCTCTGGCGAAATTGGGGTGGGATGAGTAGGTTGTCTGCTATCTAGAAAGGAGAACCACCATGGAGAAGCACACCGTAGCGATCATCGGCCTCGGGCGCATGGGCAGCACCATCGACGACGAGGGACACGGCGACGTACCCTATTCGGTAGCGGCCGCGACTAGGGCGAGCGAGCGGCTCGAACTCGTGGCCGGCGCAGACCTCTTGCCGGACAAGCGCGCTGCGTTCCAAAGCCGCTGGGGCGCGGCCGTGTACGAGGACTTCCGCGACATGATCCACCGCGAAAAGCCCGATCTCGTCGCCATCTGCACAGCGGCCTGTTTGCCCAAGCCCGCCCGAGAAGCCCCGGACGCGCACTTCCGCGGCGACTCGCACGCCGATCTAGCAGTCGCTGTGGCCGATATGGGCGTACCGATGATATACCTCGAAAAGGCCATGGCCAGCTCAATGGAGCGCGCCGACGAAATCCGCGCGGCCGTACAGCGCAATAATGCGCTCTTCAACACGGGCGTCCTGCGCCGCTTTGACAACCGCTACGAGGCGGTCAAGGACGCGGTCGCCGCAGGTCGGGTCGGCGAGGTCCGGGCCGTGATTCACTACGCCAGTTCCAGCTTGATGCACGGGCACATCCACTCCATTGACACCGTATCCTATCTCATCGGCGACCCGGCGATTGCGGCCGTCCGCGGCGAGCTTTTGCCCCCCGGCTTGCAAGTCGAGGGCAATCACATTCCGTCCGATCCGTTGGCAACCTATCAACTGCGCTTTGCCAACGGCGTGGAGGCGTGGTCCATTCCAGCGGCCCCGTGGGAATTTGAGGTCATCGGCTCGGAGGGCGCGATTCGCTCGTGCAACAACGGGGCCGACGTTTTGCTGCGCCGGCCCGGCGTCCCCCAAGGGCGGCGCGTGTCGTGGGAGGAGGAGCTCGTAGAGCCTGTGACGCCGCGCAGTACGACCCAGTGCTGCTTAGAGGATTTGGTTGCGGCCCGCGAATCCGGCCAACCCACGCGCGGCCATATTGACGTGACCCACCACATCACAGAAGCCACCATCGCCGTCGCCGAGAGCCACCGCCAAGGCGGCGCTTGGGTCGAGTTGCCGCTGCCTTCCCGCGACCTATACATTTTTCACGTCTAGGAGGCCCCTTAACACTTACCACGAAAAGGATATACATGTTAAAAGCAGGCATATTTCTCGATATGGAAAATCTCAACCGCTGCGGCGGCTACGCCATCCGCTTTCGCCAGATCAAGGCCCTAGTGGAGGCGCAGCAGGCGGTTGTAGTGCGAGCCAACGCCTATATGGCCGTTGACCGCGAGCGCGAAGGTATGGACGCCGAGTACCGCCAAAAAAGGGAAACGTATCGCAATCGAGCGCGGCGGGAGGGCTACCATCTAATTCTCAAGGAAGTGCGGCGCTATCTCACTTCGGAGGGCGAGACCGTCGTCAAGGCCGACGCCGACCTAGAGTTGGCTGTTGATGCCCTGTTGCAGTCGGAAAATCTGGACTACGTGCTGTTGGGCAGCGGCGACGGCGATTTCGTGCGCTTGGTGCGCGCCCTGCAAAACCGGGGCAAGCGGGTTGATCTGCTCTCTTTTATGAACACTAGCACCGAACTGCGCCAAGAGGTAGATTACCACTTTTCCGGGTACTTGGTGCCCGACATTTTGTTCTCGGACCGCGGCCCAAACCACCGCCTGCGCGGCATCCTACACGCGGTCAACGAGGAGAAGGGCTACGGGTTTTTGACCGTGCAGACCGGCTTGGGCGTAGATACGATATGCGAGGATATTTTTCTGCACATTACCGACCTGCGCACGGCCCGCGGCGGGGTGGTGTCCAACTCGGACTTTGCCCACTTGAGGATGCGCGGCGCGATCATTGAGTTTGAGGTAGAAAACGACAGTGACCGGAAAAAGGCCGTCAACGCCGTGGAGTTTCAGCCCGAACTGTTGTGATCGGTTGACCCCTAATTTACTCGCAGTACACCCGGACCTTGTCGTCCCCGTCGTGGATGTTCACCTCGATCTCGCTTAGTGCGTCTATGAGCGGGTCGAGCTCCTCGGTTCGCAGGTTGTGAATGTCGAGGTCAATGCCGTTTCTCTTCAGTGTCTTGTTGATGCCCTGCGCCGCCTGCTCTGGAAGCAAGGTGTGCAGCCGGACGCCGGCCTTGATCAGCGCCAGCGGCACCCGGACATCGACGTGCTCCTCCCCGTCCGAGTCAATGGCTACCCTCAGATACCGGGCCGTTCCCGTGCGAGTAGGCACTATTGGCTGCACCGCTGCGGTCGCCTCTGGCCCCTCATCGACGAGGGAAATCAGGCGCTCGGCCTCATCGACCGACACCTTGCCCTCCGCTAGCATCTCTAGTACGCGTCTGCTGTTTTCGTTCATGGCTATCCTCCTGTTTTCTACTGAATTGCTATAGAGCCGTTCACGGTCTTGGCGATCAACTCGGCCTCGCCTGCGCCCACTGTCCCTTCGAGCTTGTCGCGCTTATTGACCGCGGCGACAAAGCCCGGCACCTCGCAACGGACGCGCCCGTTGAGCGTCTCAGCCGCCAGCTTGAGGCTCGGCTCGGCGTCCAGAGCCACCTTGATGTTGGTGTTTAAGGTGGATAGCCTGTTGTGGCTTTTGGGCGCAATGCTGCCCTGAAACTTTATCGTCCCGTTGACGGTCCGCACATCGAAGCGGCCGTGGGCGTCCTCAACGGACACGCGGCTGTTCACGTTGGAAAGCGTTGCCGAGCCTTGGAAGGTCTTAACCGCAATTGGGGCGTTCTTGGTCGTCGCGTTTAGGTCGCCCTTGAATTGTTCGACCCTTACGCGCCCGTTCTTGGTCTGCACCGTTCCACCGCCCTCCGTTCCTTGGACCTCCACCGGCCCGTTGCTAGTCGCCAAGTCAACGCTCGTTGGGACGGGCACGACCACCTCTATGTTTGCTCCGGCGGATTGGCGGGAAAATCCGGGCAGCGATCCCTCGGCTCGCCGGTCCGACTTGGCCTTGACCTCGACGAGGTCGCCTTCTTGCACGGCGCTGTACTCGATGCGGTGGGGGTTTTTTAGCTTCGCACGCACGCGAATCGACCCGGGGCGGCCGGCATGGACCCGGACGCGGCCGTTGAAGCCGCGGACCACGAGGCGCGGGCTGGTTCCCACGGCAAAAGTGTCGTCGCGCATGGCCCTCTTGGGTTCCTCCTCGGGCGCATCAAAGGATTCAGCGGTGCGCTTGGGCTCCTTGACTCGCAACGCCTCCAACAGACGCTCGGCCTCCTCAACGGTTATCTTGCCCTCCGAGAGCATGTCGAGAACTCTTCGTCGCTCCTGAGTCATCACAACCTCCTAGTCGATTGAAACGAACACGCGCTCCGCGCCGGAGACTACGTTGCAGCGCAGGCCGCGCAACGAGGCCAGCGCGTATAGCAGCAAGGGGGCAGTCCGCAGGATGGGGCGTCCGCAGCCTCGATGCCAGTACAAGGCCGCGGTCAGAACCACAACAGGCGTCCCCAGCAGCACCGCGACGACAACGGCCGGCCACAGCACGACGAGCGGGAGCCACAGCCGAATGCGGCGCTTGCCACCCTCGATTCGCACTCGCAGTAACACCGGCGGCAGCATCAGGAGAGCCTCCGCAGCGCCTCTTCGATGTCGATCTCGCCGCGTTCGAGGCTGTCGAGAACGGCCGCCGATTGAGGATTCGAGCGCGGGGTGCCAGCCGCTTCCGCAGTTTGCGACACCGCCTCGACGAACTGCAACTGCTCTGCAATGGCATTCAGCCGGTTCTTGACCGTTGGGTAGCTGATGCCAAAGACGCGCTCCATCTCCTTGATCGAGCCGTGGACATGGACGAAGGCCATTACGAATACTTGGTCCTCAGCGGAAAGACGCGCTAGAGCCGGCGGCTCAAATCGCCCTTCAATCGCGATTTCGCTATCCGGCAGATAAACCCGCTCCACCACGATGCGCGCCCCCTTCGTCAGGTCGGTTAGCTCTTTCCAGTCCTTGATAACTACACCTCCAAATAATTGGATTTAGCCATTATTATAGAGATATAATCAAAAAAGTCAATTACTAAATTAACAAAGTTAATTTTTGGCGGTCTGCTGAATTGACTCTGGACTAGTCCGTCTCCACGGCAGCGGACACCGCATTGGAAACCCGCCGCAGCAGGCTCCCGTTGGCGACCATCTGGTTGGTCAGCACCACGCAACTTAGCTGGCGGTCTGCGTCCGCCCACGCCACCGTGCCGGTGGACCCGGTGTGGCCGAAGGTGTGCGGCGACACCAGATCGCCCCAAAAGGCCCACACCCGCGCCCCGCACACGCCCCACCCCAAGCCCCATGGCGCGTCGAGCGCACCGTTTTGGTCCCGCGTCATCGCCGCGACCACAGCGCGGCTGAAGATGCGCTGGCCGCCGTACGCGCCGCCGTTGAGCATGGTTTGCAGCAAGATCGCCAAGTCGCGTCCGGTGCTGTGCATGCCGCCCCACGGTGCCCCAAAATCGCGCCAGTACCGAGAATTCCATCCCCAGCTCCGCCGCTCTTCGTCCTCTTCGGCGTCCGTCCCGCACCACACGGTATCTGCAAGCGACCAATCGCCCAGGCCCAACGCGCTGCGCTCCATGCCCAACGGCGCGAAAATTTCCTCGCGTTCAAAGTCGCGCAACCGCTGGCCGCTGACGCGCTCGACAATCGCGGCCGCCAGCAGGATGCCCTTGCTCTGGTAGCGGAAATCGGTCGCAGGTTTGTAGAGCAGGGGCGTTTGCAGGGCGCGCTCGACAAAGACCTCGACCGGCTCGTGCGCCCGCCGCAGGCTGACATTCTCCGGCAGCATATCGGGCATACCCGATACGTGCGACAGCAGGTGGCGGACCTTAATGGCAGGCCGGTGGTCGCCCGTAAACTCGGGCAGGTAGTACGCGGCCGGGTCGTCGAGCGAAATCAGCCCGCGATCGACGAGGATCATCAGCGCACAAGCGGTGACCGGCTTGGTGATCGACGCGAGGAGAAAGATCGAATCCGCATCAACCGGCCGGCCGGTGCCGGGTTTTTGCTGGCCCGCCCCTCGGGCGAAGACCGCTTTGCCGCGCCGCGCTACTGTCAGCGAGGCCGCGCTGATCTGGCCCGCTTCAATAGCAGCCGTGAGCAAGCCGAAGGCCCGCTCAAGTTGTGCCGCCGACATGCCGACGACCGCTGGGTCGCCCGTTTGCAGAATCGTTCCGTCCGTTTCCATCGCGTTCCCTTTCTTTTAATTTTCGGGTTAGGTACTTGTTATCGCCCCGCGCCTCGTCGAGTTGCTTTTGGCTCTCAATCAGCAATTCCCGCGATTTATCCCGCTGCTTATGCGCCTCTTGTATCTCAGCCCGCACCGCTTCGGGTGTGTTCGCCAGCAGCCGCTTGATCGTTTCAGCTAAAAACGAGCGGCCCCAAGCCGCAAAGTGAAGAACCGTTGAGCCATTCAAACCTCCTATCTTAGTCTTATAAATCATAGGTCGGACTCCGCCAACTCGAACTAATGGACCATTGAGAAAATGTCCCATCACTAAATACCTGCCGAACTGCCACATACGAAGTATTGTATGAGTTACCCGTAGCCCTAGGCCGAGTATAATTGGCCCGACCATCCGAATAACTCGCTGTCGTATAAGTTGATCGCGAAGAGACAACACTATTAACGTATCGCACCAGTTGATAGGTTTCCCCTGCCGATGCGGCCCAACTTACTCGTATTTCAGGGATCGCACCCGGCAAGTTTGTAAAACTCAAACCCGGCCCCGAAGGTTGATAAACCGCTTGCTCCGTCGTATCCGTGACCGTAGCAGTCGTGCTGTCCGAAGGAGCCGCCACCGTCTCCGTTGTATCCGTGACCGCGGCGTCCGTACTGTCCGCCAGCGTCTCTGTCTCTGTCTCGGTACTATCCACGCCCACACCCACAATCGCGCTGCCACCCGCCTTGAACAAGTCAAACAGACCGCCGCCCGCCACCTTACCCGCCGGCCCCGCCGGCGTCTCCCGATCCCCGCAGCCCAAAACCAACCCAACCAAGACCACCATCAACAAGCGCATCCTATCCCCCTACGTGAATAAATGAGTGATCAGTTACCCAAACGCCAAATTCGCACAAAAAGCACAATTCGCCTAGTCGAGCACCTGATAAACCACCGCCAGAGATCAAAATCGAACCGCGCCCTGCATCCAAGGATTTTGACGCTCACAGCACGCAAAACAAAAGGCCGACACCCGATCCAATCAAGTGACGACCTCTTGCGATTCAAGCTGAGAAAAGTCAACTAAATAAAGAGGGCCTTTTTAGAAAGACAACCATGCTTTAAGGTGCTCTTTTGCAGCACCGTTTACATGTGGGGAACGACTTAATTGTTCACGGAGTTTACGAAGTATATGCCCGTCAAGATTTCCAACGATGCTAAGTCGATTAAAAAGTCTTGGGTTAATCTGATCCTTGATTAGGAGCAGAGAGTACAAGAAAAAACAAATCAGGCACATCTCTAGCAGAGAGAACTAATCCATCCCAATTCCAATTCATCTGAAACTGTCCAAAAAAGCCTGCCCTTCAAGAGCAAGACGGGCATATTCTTTTTCTTCTGATGACTTATTCATACCATCAAGGATTTGATCAATGGATAGACGAGATCGACGTTCTCCAAGTTGATCAATAGTCGGGTCACTATACTCTGGCAATTCGTGACTCTCATCCCTAAGTTGAGTCCACTTCTTCTTACCATGCTCAGAGAAAACCTCACCAATTAAATCAATCTCAAATTCAGATAATTCATCGGTGTCAATCTCTCTATCAACAATAAGTTCAACAAAGTATTTACCTTTCCGCCTTATATGCTGAGACCAAAAACCTTCCTCCATCGAACATCTATCCTTAGCTAAATCAAGAATTTCGCTTACAATAGGCCCATAGGGCAAACAAAAATATGTACCAGTCGAAACCGCGAATCCTCTGCGATCAAGTGCGGCCCTATCAATAAAATAAATCAGTTTAACAAGTGAAATATAGGGATACGAACCACCTGCATGACGGAGCACTTCAGCCGCAAGTTGAGTCGCTTTCTTCTCATTAAAACGCGGCTTGAGAGGTCCTAAATAAGATATGGATGGGCGCATGAGTTAGGCTTTCCTCTGTTAGTCCTTCATGTTTATAGAAAGATTATAATTCCCGACGCAAAGGGAGGAGGCTTAACAGCAACCTCTTCACCAAGTGATGTATATCCAAAGTATATCCGGTCAGAAACCCAAGGGCAACGCGCCCCGTCAGCTTCCCGTAGATCGGTAATGCCGTACGCCCACCTGCCAGACGCGCAGACAGATCGCAAAAAAGAGCAGGCCAATGGTTGGGGCCAGCCATTGGAATAACGGGCCTGAGCCTAAAGGGTCGGGGCGCTCCAAAATCCCCAACGCCGGGTAGTAGCTAACGCAGGCGAGGGGGATGACATAGGTGAAAAAGCGGCGGAACCACTCGCGGTAAATCGCCAGCGGGTACTGAGCCGTCTCCACGCCGCCATACGTTACGGCATTGACGATTTCCAAGCTCTCGGTAGTCCAAAAGGCCAGCGTCGCTTGCAGGACTAGCAGGCCGTAAAACAGGCAAGCACCGCCGAGGATGGTAAACAAGACGAGGAGCAGCTTGTCCGGCGTCCAAGCCAGTTCTAGAGCATTGGCAGCCCACAGCAGGACGACCAAGCCTTGGGCGATGCGGCCGATGCGCTTGAGGGTAAGCTCTTGCCCGGCCAACTGCAAAGCCGTGCTGCGGGGGCGCAGTAGCAGGCGGTCGAAGTCGCCGCTTTTTACGGTGGCGGCGAAGGCGTCAAACCCGCGCGAGCAGGCGTCGCACAGGGCAAAGGCGATGTTGATTAGGCCGTAAAAGAAGGCCACTTCGGGCAGGCTCCACGTGTCGAGGGCGGCGAAGCGGTCAAAGAGCGCCCAGATGCCCAAAAATTCCAAGCCGGTCATCAGGCCGTGCCCCACAGACAGCATGACAAAAGAGGCCCGGTACTGCATTTGGCTGCGGAAGGAAATGTCGATATAGCGGCCATACAGGCGCAGTCCATCGAGCACGGCTTCAGCCTCCTTGGACGACCAAGCGGCGCGTGCCGCGGTAGAGGAGGAAGCGGCCCAGCCCCACCAGCGCGAGCGTCCACGCGAGCTGATGCCCGACTACCGACCAGACTTGAGACGCGGGAATGTGCCCCATGTAGAGGCGGAAAGGGGTGTCGGCCAAGCCGCGGAAAGGCATGAAGTCAAGTATGGGCTGCATCGCGTCGGGAAACAGCGGCAAGGGGATCACCATGCCGGAAAAGACGTAGATGCAGATCCCCAGTATCTGAATGGAACCTTCTCCGGCAATGGTCCACAGCAAAGAGATGTTGACCAAGTTGGACAACGCCCCGCCCAAGAGGACTGCACCCACCGTAGCCAAGGCCCAAGCCGCCGCCGCCGCCGGGGACGCCGGAGCTTGCAGGCCCAAGAAGAGGAAGGCCAAGCAGAACAGCGGCACCGAGCGCAGCAGGGTGGGGGCGATGCGATTGGCGAGGGAGCGGCTGTACCAAAAGGCGTACAAATCAACCGGGCGCACCAATTCGTATGCTACCGTGCCCGTGCGGACCATGGTGCGCACGTCGTTGTCGGGCAGCCACGGCAAGAGGGCGAACAGGGCTTGGCCGAGCCAGACATAATTGACGACCTCGGCGTAGGTCATAGGTTGCGCTTGGGTGGCCGTGCGATAGAACGCTTCAAAGACCATCACCCGAATGAGTCCCCAAAACAACTGAGTGCCCATGCCGGCGAGGGCCGCGGCCCGGTACTGCAACAACATGCGGAGACGGGCGCTGAGGACGGACCAATAGGGCCGCATCAAGGGCGATCCCGGTAGAGTTGGGCGATGACTTCCTCGATCGGCGGGTTTTCCACAAAGAGGTCGCGCACTTCGTGGCGGGCGGTGATGCGGCTGATGAGGGCCGGCGCTGAAATGCGTTCGGGCGCGAAGCTGAGATGGACCCGGGGGCCATCGCGCTGCACGACGCGAGCGGCCTCGTCTTCGATGGTCGCTGTGGCATCGACTAAATCGACGATGAGGCGGCGCTCGGACGAGACGCGGGCGCGCAAGTCAGCGAGGCTGCCGTCGGAGAGGATGACGCCGTCGCCGATGACCATGACCCGGTTGCACAGGGCTTCAATATCGTCCATGTCGTGGGTGGTCAGGATGACGGTGGTGCCCTCTTGGCGGTTGAGTTCTTTGATGAAATCGCGCATAGCCAGTTTGGAAACGGCGTCGAGGCCAATGGTCGGCTCGTCCAAAAAGAGCAGGCCCGGGCCGTGGAGCAGAGCCGCGACTAGATCGCAGCGCATGCGCTGGCCCAAGCTAAGCTGGCGCACGGGCACGTCGAGGAAGGAATCGAGTTCCAACATGGCGATGAGCGCGTCGCGCCGGCGACCGTAGGCCGCGTGAGGCACTTTGTAGATGTCGCGCAGCAGATCAAAGGACTCAATCACCGGCAAGTCCCACCACAGTTGGGTGCGCTGGCCAAAGACCACGCCAATGCGGCGGACGTGGCTAATCCGGTCCGCCCAAGGGACGCGGCCTTGGACCTCGCAGCACCCCGAATCGGGCACGACGATGCCGGAGAGGATTTTGACCGTAGTGGATTTGCCAGCGCCATTGGGGCCAATATAGCCGACGAGTTCGCCAGCTTCGAGCGAGAAAGAGAGGCCGTCTAAAGCCCGAATGGTGCGGTGCGAGCGCTGCACAACACCGCGAAAGGCTCCCCAAAGGCCGGGACGGCGCTCGGCAATGCGATAGGTTTTGACTAGATTTTCGACGACGATTTGGGGCACGGGTTGGCACCATCTTTTTTGCTTATGAGGCGTCATTCCCGCGAAAGCGGGAATCCAGTCTTGAATGATGTAGGATTGCTATATAGCCGTCCTACATCCTTCATACGAGATGTTCTGCATGGCGTTTTGGGTATGAGATACTTCGCTGCGCTCAGTATGACAAGGGCTGGGGCACGAAGCTGCCGTCTCGGTGTCATGCTGAGCGAAGCGAAGCATCTTTACATGCTTGCAAGTCATTTAGGATTGCTATACTCGGCGAGGGCAAGATGCCCTCGATCTTTGGAAGGCTGGCGGCGTGTAGTAAAATAACGAATACTAGTTTAACAGGAGCCATAGCCGCGTCAAAAAAGGGGCGCGACAACGCGCCGCCTAGACCAAAAAAAGGAGCCGCTTCCATGTCCGTCCGCTTTGCCTTCCTCACCGACACCCACCACTACCCCGACGCCCCCAAAGACTACGGCGCGCCCAAAATGCTCACCCGCAGCCAAGAGGTGCTCGACGCGATCCCCCCGGCCCTCAATGCACAGGCTATCGACTTCGTCGTCCACGGCGGCGACTTCCTCTGCGGCGGGTCGTCCTTCGACCTGCCCACCGCGACCTACCTGCGCTCAATTGACGAGGCCGCGGCGGCCTTCGCCCGGATCGAAGCCCCTTTCTACGCAGTCCCCGGCAACCACGACTGCGACGCCCAGAGCGGGTCTTTCGCCGGTTTCGCCGCCCGCTTCTCCTATCCCGAGCCGTTGACGGTCATCGAGGCCGCTCCGCGCTTGCGCTTGGCTCTGGCTAACGTCTTCCACGACTGCGATGTCTTTGAGCAAGGATCGGGCGTCTGGACCGACGCGCTCGACGGGGCACTGCGCGCGACCGCGGCTCAAGCACTGGCCGACGGCTGCGCCCTGCTGCTCGTTATCCATCCTTGGATTCTGCCGGATTTCGACGGGGACCGCGGCGTAGTTGCCGGCGCACCGCGGCTGGTCAAAACGCTCAACGAAAGCCCGGCCATCGTCGCCGCTTTCACCGGCCACCGCCACATCAACCGCATCACCGCCTACCGCGACTATCTGGTCGTCGATACGGCCTGTCTGATTGGCTTTCCCTTGGGCTATCGCCGCGTCGTGCTCTCGACCGATGGCTTTTTTAAGACGCGCTTCCACACCCTAAACCTGCCGGACTTGCGGCAAACTTCCTACGACCGCTCAACGCCCGAGGAAAATCAGGTCTGGGAAGGCCACATCCCCGACCGCGACGCGGAGATCCTGCTGCCGCGGCTGCGGGCGCTGTGGAGCTAATCACCGCGGCCCGACCGCGCCCTCTTTGAGCATGGTAATCAGGGCCGAGTCCTCCGCGTCTAGCGGGAACACCACCCGCCCGCGGCGGCGGCTCGATTCGTAAGTAGCAAAAATCAATTCGGTCGCTTGCAGGGCCTTGCGCGCCGACAAACGCGGCTCCGCGCCGCTTTCGAGACAGGCGATCAGATCGAGCACCGACAGCACGGTGTCGCCACCCGGCGGGACGACCCCGGCGAGCTCTTCCTCGGCAAAGTCCTGCCACGCCGCACCCGCGCGCAACAGCCGCAACGGTGCGCGGCCCGCGCCCCCGACTTCGATGACGCCCTCGCTGCCAATGAGGCGGTTGCGCGGGCCTTGCATGTGCGCGGCCCCCGTGCCGAGCAGGCCCTCAACGCCATTTTGCCAGCGAATCCACGACAGGCCGCTGGTCTCTAAGGGCACGCCAAAGATCGCGCGCTCGGACTCGACGGCAATCTGGCCCATGACCCATTCGGCCGGCACTTCGTCGTTGTAAAAGAAGAACATGTCAAACCAATGCGTACCCCAATCAAACAGGTTGGCGCACGCGCCTTCGAGCCGCTGGAGTGCGCCGATGGCCCCTTCGTCGAGCAACTGTTTGGCCTTGACAAACGCAGCACCAAAGCGGCGTTGGTGGCAAAAGGTGAGGAGTACGCCGCGCTCGGCGCAGGCTTGGCACAGCGCCTTGGCGTCGCCCCACGTGCTAGCCACGGGCTTTTCGCAGTGGATGGCGCGGACGCCGGCCGTGGCCGCGGCTTCGACCATCTCGCGGTGCAGGCCGGTCCAAGTGCAGACGCTCACCACATCGAGGGCTTCGCACGCTAGCATGGCGCGGTAATTTCCGTAGGGGGCCGCAACCGCAAAGTCCGCGGCAAAAGACGCCCGGGCCGCTTCCACCGGGTCGGCACAGGCCGCGATTGCGACTTGGGCGGCTTGATAGCCCTCGGCGTGGGCGCGACCGCGCTGGCCGCAGCCGATTACACCCGCTCTGTACGTAGTCATATTCTCATCGCGCTCCTCAGCTTTGGGGCTTTACGGCCTGAAGGCCGAGCGGTAAAATAAAAAATCAACCTTACTATCAACAGGAGAACGCCATGCCCATCACCGATGCCCTCCCCGACATGGAGCGCGAGCTCAAGTTTTTCAGCGCGACCAACGACCATCCCCAAAAGCTCACCCACGCCCAGATCCGCCAGTTTAACGAGCGGGGTTATATCTGTCCTTTGGACGTGTTCACGCCCGAGGAAGCCGCGGCCAATCGCCGCTATTTCGACGCGCTCATGGCCCGCGCCCAAGCGAGCGGGCACAACAGTTATTCGATCAATGGCTGGCATCGCCACTGCCGGGGCATCTACGACTTGTTGCACGAGCCGCGCATTCTCGATTACGTCGAAGACCTCCTCGGCCCCAATCTCGTCAGCGTTATGACCCACTACTTTTGCAAGGAGCCGGGCGACCAAAAGCAGGTCGTCTGGCACCAAGACGCCTCGTACTGGCCGCTGACCCCGAGCAAGGTGGTGACCGCTTGGCTGGCCATCGACGATGTGGATGAGGAAAACGGGCCGATGACCGTCGTCCCAAGCTCGCATTTGCACGGGCAGATTCCCTTTGAGCACAGCACCGCCGAGGAGCAAAATGTCTTGGGGCAGAGCGTGCGCGATCCGCTCCGGTGGGGCGGCGAGCCGGTGGCCTTTACCATGCGCGCTGGCCAAATGTCCCTGCATACCGACCTGCTCTTGCACGGCTCGGCCCCCAACCGCTCCACGCGCCGCCGCTGCGGGCTGACGCTGCGCTACATGCCGCCCGAGGTCCGCACCCGCGAAGAGCGGCGCGCCAATGGCTATATCTGCCGCGGCACCGACCCGAGCGGCTACTGGATTGACCTCCCCGCGCCGACCGACGACGCGGTGCCGCCGAGGCCCTAGCGACCGTGTCTTTACCGGAAGCCTTTCGCGCCCGCTTGCAGGCCGTGCTCCCGGCCGAGCACTTTGCCGCCTGCTGGCAGAGCTTGGCCGCCGAGCAACCTACGGCTTTCCGCGCCAACGCGCTCAAGGGCGCACCGGACGCGCTCCCCGCCGAGCTAGCGGCCGCGGGCTTTGCCCTGACGCCGCTGGGCTGGAAGGCCGACGCCTTTGTCGTCCCGGCTGATCAACGCCGCGCCCTCACCGAGTGTGCGGCCTGTCGCGAAGGCCGGCTCTACATCCAAAACCCCTCCAGCATGGTGCCGCCGATCCTCTTGGCACCGCAAAGCGGGGAGTCCATTCTCGACCTCGGGGCCGCCCCGGGCAGCAAGACCTTGCAACTCGCCGAACTCATGGGCAATCAAGGGCGTATATGGGCTGTGGAGTCCGTGCGCGGTCGCTTCTTTCGCCTGCGGGACAATTTGGCGCGGCACGGGGCCGAAAACGTGCAAGTCCTGCTCGCCGACGGAACCCGCATCTGGCGTCGCCATCTGGAGCGATTCGACCGCGTCCTCCTCGACGCGCCGTGCTCGTCCGAAGGGCGGTTCCGCGCCCACGCGCCCAAGACTTATGCCTATTGGAGCGAGAAGAAAATTGCCGAGGCCAGCCGCAAGCAGCGGCGGCTGTGCTACTCGGCCGTACAATGCCTCAAGCCGGGCGGGGTGTTGATCTACTCGACCTGCACCTTCGCGCCCGAAGAAAACGAGGCCATCATCAGCCGGATGCTGCGGCAGTTTGCCGGTGCTTTAACCGTAGAGGACATCGCGCTGCCTTTTGACAATGTGGCGTCGGGCTTGAGCCAGTGGCGGGGAAAGGCGTTTGACGCTCAGGTGCAGCGGGCCAAGCGGATTTTGCCGCTGGGAGGGATGGAGGGGTTTTTCGTGTGCCGCTTGCGGAAGACGGAGAGGACGAGGTAGGGGGGCGGAGTTCGGGGCGTCGTAGGATGACTTAGACCAATGCTACTGACTCAGTGTTTCCTCTAATCCGTAAAAAACTCGTGGCCGTCCTGCGGCCGTTTCGTACCGTCGTGAAACAGCGATCGATACAGCCTTCAAATCAAAAAAGTTACCTCGACGGAACTCTTCTGAATCAAAATAGAGTTGGTCTGTCGTCACTTGGTCTCTCCAAAACTAGCCAGTCAGCTTGATCCCCAACGCAAGAGCGATGAATCCACACTGCATTGGTGATCTGATTCACAGCCACAGATCGGCTCCAAGCCAATAGTTGATCCGCAGAGTCACGCGCAATTTTCTTACCACAAACCTCGCACTCAAAATCATCCTTGCTCAAACCTTCTTTTAGCCCATAAAATACTCGGGAACCATCGCTATCCGGCATCCCGCCGACATACGTTCCTGCCAGTATCGGCCTTAGAAGCCTTTTTATTGACCTCTGCATTTTTAATGGAATAGTTTATATTTATTTATATGCGACCTAAAGGTAGTGCCGATCGGCTAGAATATCGCCGTCAATGGGCGGCTCAGTTGCTGGATGAAGGGCGAGGCGTCAACGAAGTAGCTCGTCTGGTTCGAGCGTCTCCCTCCTCGGTGTCTCGCTGGAAGGCGATGAAAGCGCACGCCGGCGAGGAGGGGCTCAAAGCCAAACCGCATCCGGGGCGGGGCTGTCGGTTGAGTGGCCCAGATAAGGAGCAGTTGAAGCAGCTTCTGCTGGCGGGTCCCCAGGCGGCGGGCTTTGATACCGCGCTGTGGACGTGTCGGCGAGTCGCGCAGGTGATTGCCCACACGTTTGGGGTGTCCTATCATCCCGATCACGTGGGTCGTCTGCTGCATGGGTTGGGTTTTTCGTGCCCGTATCCCCAGCACCAAGCGCGGGAACGCGATGAGGAGGCCATCCGCCAATGGCGCTTAGTGGAATGGCCACGGATTAAAAAAAAGCCCGGCACCAAGGGATGACCCTCGTCTGGATCGATCCGAGTGGCTTCCTGCTGCAACCCACCCGGCGTAGGACATGGGCTTTGGCGGGGCACACGCCGATACACAAGGTGTGGAGCCGCCACGATCACGTGTCGGTTCAAGCCGCCGTTACCCTGCCACCTCGACGCCAGCGGTTGGGCGTTTATTTCCGGGTGTATGAGCAGAATATCCATACGCAGGATGTGGTCTCCTTTGTCGGGTATATGATGAACATGATACGACGTAAAATCGTGCTCATTTTGGATCGATGGAGTGTGCATCGTGCGGCGGTGGCGATCCTACAGAAACGGTACGCCGATCGACTCACCATCGAATGGTTACCCGCCTATGCACCCGAATTGAATCCGGTCGAACAGGTCTGGAATCATACCAAGTACGGGGACTTGGCCAACTTCAGGCCAGAACACATCGACCACCTCGCAGACGCGGTTACGATGTCGATGACCGCCCAGCATCACGATACCCCCCTGATCCGAGGCTTCTTCAAGTATGCACAACGTACCCTGTAAAGAAGTCCTTTAGTTTTGCAGAAGTCAATAAGCATCCCATACTGGATTTATCCAATAGTCAGAGCTTGACATATATTAGGGAAGAAATGAAGAAGGTTAATCTGCGGGAATTTATGTGATCTGTTCACGGATATTCCTCTTCTTGATGGTGGATGTGAAAATTCTTTTACCGCAGAATGGCATTTGGTGGAAGTGCGACTATATCTGTTGCGCCAAGTGTTCGGAGATCCTGCAAACGACTCCAAAACTCTTTCGCTTCTACGACGATATGGACGGCCACTATATCTTCACGAGCCGCAAGCGGTAGAACGGTGGGAGCAGTGAGTCCGAGAAATAACTCGGCCAGTTGGCCCACGAGCGTCGGATCTAAATGCAGCATCAAATAGTAGTGTTTCCTCGCGTCGAGTACCGCCCGAATCCGCAGTTCAAGATTCTCAAGACCTTCATTAGATCGGTACACGAAAAGCCCTTGGCAGGGCATGATCTCCTTTAGGATACGGAGTCCGTTTTTCGCCAAGCTGTTGCCCGTTTCTCGTATATCGACAATTGCATCCGCGAGGCCAGCCGAACACACCCCTTCGAGAGCACCACCCATAGTCACTACCGTTACTTTGATCCGTTGTTCATTGAACCAACGTGTTGTAGCCTTTGGGAGGTGGGTCGCAACGATTGCTCCGGTTAAGTCGGCCACCGAAGTTCGCCCGTCACCTTCTCGGCTTGCAATAACCAAATCGGATTGAGCAGATCCCAGTGGAAGGGCGGCAAGATGACCGAGGTCTTCTTCAAGGACGAGGTCGGTAGAGATGAAAGCACCATTGATCCGACCTGTACCAAGCCAAGCGGCCGCATCTCGTGGCCGCATCTCGATAAACTCGAGCTCGTTGACTATTGCCCTTGATCCATTGCCGTCGAAGAACGATGTGGTGAAACCCGCCTGATTCAGAAGTTCTAAAGCGAAACCACGAAGACGCCCTCTTGAGGGGATGGCAACGCGAGCGATCATCTTCTGCGTTCTCCTAGCTCGTTTATGACATCCTCAAAGGAAACATCTACCCCTACGAGCCCAACAAGCAAATGGAACAGGAGGTCAGCGGCTTCTGAGGTGATGCGCTGCCGATCTACTACTGGCCGCCCAAGTTCAAGACAGATCTCGAACGCCTCCTCCATCAACTTGCGTTGAAGCAGCTCTTTGTCTGAAAACAGCTTGGTGGAGTAAGACCCCTCTGGTCGCGTCCTGCATCGTTCCCGTAGGATGCTTTCTAGTTCGTGGATGATTTCTGACCTCTCGAAATTTTTGGTGGGTTGAGCCACGTATTATCTCCTCTCTCGCCGTTATCCTTCTAAGCCCTGTAGCTGCGTTGGTTCTTCAAGGGGGACCACGGGATTTTCCAAAACTCCGATCCCGCCGGAAAAGGTCAACTGCATCACGTCCCCGTCCAAAAGCCCCGCCGCCAAGTCCGCCTCGGCAAAGACGATGGGCGTCCCCCAATAAAAGGCCAGCAGGGTGCGCGGTGCTAGGGGCAGCCGCCGGAAAAGGTGGTGCTCTAGATGCAGGAGTTGCCCGGGCATGTTCAGGTTGTTCTGGCCGGTCGCGCCCTTCTTGTATGCTATGGATTGTCCGCCGCGCAGGATGCGGCACGAGACCTCGACCTCGGCGTCGTCGTACTCGTCGGCCGTAACCAACATCGGCCCTAGAGAAGCGCAGCCGCCGGCCCAGTTTTTGGCTTGGGGCAAGTTGAGGGGATTGGCGGCCTCAATACCGTTGTCGGTGGCGTCGTTGCCGCCGGTATAGCCCAGCCGCTCTAAGCGGCCTTGGCGCGTCAGGCCATAGACCGACACCAGCTCGGTCTCGGGCACTAAGCGCTGGGTGTCGCCGGGCCGGGTGATGGGCTGGCCGTGCCCGACGACGGCGTCTGGCTCGCCCTTGGCGAACAGCTCGGGGCGGCCACCGCCGGACACTTCGCGGTATTTCTGGTCGTACACGTTGACCACCTCGCCGGTGGCCTGCTGGGCCTCGATTTCGCGCAGCTTAGCGCTGACTTGGTGGGTCACGCCAGCCAGCCACACGCGCAGGGCGTGGGGATCGCCGGGCGGGCCGCTGACCGGCTTCGTCAGGTACGGGGTGCGGGTGCTGCGGTTGGCCAACAGCGCGTCTAGCGGCAAGCGGCGCGTAGCCCGGTTTTGCAAGTTCTGAGCGGCGACCGCCAACCCAATCTCGTCGCCACCGCCGTCGTAGTAAAGCTGATGCACGGTACGCAGCTTCGGTGCCGCGCCGGTCAGGTCTAAGACTTCGTCGCCGGCGACGAGGCCCAAGCGCATACCGTCCTCCGGCTCGATAAATTGCACTAGTTTCATACGCATTGCTCCCTAAGTGATCGTTTAAGAGATAAAGAGCGGCGCGTCCGACTTGGGCGCGATGCCGGCCCGCTCGGCCCGCTCGATCAGGTCGAATATGGCGGCTTCGCCGTCCGCTCCGTAATCGAGCGTGTGCCGATTGACGTACAGGTCGATATGCGCCTGCACGACGCCTTCGTCCATTTCTTGGGCGTACTGGCGGATGTAGCCCCGCACCGCGTCTGGGTGGGCGTAGGCGTACTCTACGCTCTGCACGAGCGCCCGGTCGAGCTGGCCGATGAAGTCGGCCCCGAGGCTGCGCCGTGCGAGGATGCCGCCGAGGGGAATGGGATGCCCGGTGCTTTCCTCCCACCACTGGCCTAGATCGACGACCGCTTCCAGCCCGTGTTGGGCATAAGTGAAGCGGCTCTCGTGGATGATGACGCCCGCATCAACTAAGCCTTGTGCGGTCGCTTCTACGATCTGGTCGAAAGGCATGACCGCTAGCTGCTCAATGCTGGGGTCAAACAGCCTCAGCAGCAGGGCCGCGGTGGTCAGCCGCCCAGGAATAGCGACCCGCTTGTGCTTGAGGTCTTCCCGCGCCAACCGCTCCCGCGCTACCAAAAGCGGCCCGCACCCCCGCCCCAAGGCACCGCCGGCGTGTAGGAGGCAGTACTGCTGCCGCAAGTGCGCCAGCGCGTGGAAGGATATTTTGGTCGCGTCGAGCTGCCCTTGCAGCGCTTGCGCGTTGAGCGTTTCGATGTCGGCCAGCACGGGCGTGCATTCGGGCGCACCGGCGATCTGCCCGTGGACCAAGCCGCAAAAGACAAACGTATCGTTGGGACAGGGCGAATAGCCCAAGGTCACGCGCATACTCCCTCCTCCAAGAGCTTCTCAACGGCGGCCTGCGCCCTAGCGGCGGCCCGCGGCACATCCCATTGCTCCCGCGTACGCTGCTCGACGATGTTGCTCATGGCGCGCAGTTCGGCAAAAGGCACCCCGTACAGGGTGCATAGGTGCGCGACCGCCGCTCCCTCCATGTTTTCGCACAAGGCCCCAAAGCGCCGTCCCCGTTCCACCCCCAACTCGTCGGTGCCCGCGCATTCCTGCACGGTGACGAAGGGGCCGATATAGGCTTCCGGCAACGCGACCGCCGCCCGCCGTACCCACTGCTCGTCGGTGGGGAAGCAATTGTAATAGGAGCGCCCTTTCTCCAGCACCGGAATGCCAATCAGTTCGCTGGCCTGCCAGCCGTCTGGCGTCCGCACCCCCAGATCCCCGTAGTATTCCTCGCTGGCCAAGGCCAGATCCCCGACACTTGCCCCGCTCTCTGGATAAGCCCCACCCACGCCGACTTGGACGACCCGCAGCGGCCGCTGCCCCTGCAAGTAGCAGGTGAGCGCGTGGGCCGCATTCACCGCGCCGATTCCGGTTGTGACCAAGGTCACCGGCTGGGCGCCAATTTTCCCGCTCATCCATTCGCGCCCGGCGACTTTGCGCTGTACGCGCTCGGCCACGGCCTCTCTTAGGGCAAGCTGCTCAAAAGCCGTCGCACTCAGGACGAGGATTTCTTCGGTGCCCGTCATGGAGGACTCCTATATGGCAATCCTACATCCTTCAAGACTGGATTCCCGCTTGCGCGGGAATGACGACTCGTAGGCAAAAAAGACTGGGCCGATGAACATTCCATGCCTTCAGATTATTTAGGACTGCTATATGAATGTTGGATAATATACGGTTGACTCGGCCGAGAGCCAGCCTTACAATCCGGCCTAGAACAGAAAGGAATTAGATGAGCCAACGCCTCTCATATACCAGCGCGGGCGTCGATATTGACCAGACCGATGCCGCCAAGCGCGCCATGGCCGCGAGCATGGAAACCGCCGATCCGCGCGTGCTCAACCGGATTGGCGCGTTTGCCACTCTGCTCGACGCTCGCTTTCCCGGATACGCGCACCCGGTGCTGGTACACAAGAGCGAAGAGCCCGGATCCAAGCAAAAGTTGGCTTTTGCGCACGGCCGCCATCGCGGGGTTTGCTACGACATGGTCAACCACCTCATCGACGATATCATCGTCATGGGTGCCGAGCCGATTTCGGTCCAAGACGTCATCGTATGCGGGACTATGGAGGGTGCTATCGTCAACGACCTCGTCGAAGCCTTGGCCGACGCCTGCCGCCAACAGGGCTGCACCCTAACTGGCGGCGAGACCTCGGTGCAGCCCGGCGTGGTCCCCAACGGCCTCTACGTGCTGACCGCCAGCGTCATCGGCGTCGTCGATAAGGACGCCATCATCAACGGTCGCGCCATTGAGGCCGGCGATCAGGTGTTGGCACTCGCTTCCAACGGCCTGCACACCAACGGCTACACGCTGGTCCGCGCCCTGTTAGACCGGCAACCTGAGCTGCTCGCGGCCGACGTGGCCGGCGAACCCTTCCTTGAAGCGGTGCTCAAGCCCCATACCTGCTACTTGCAAGCCGTGCGCGGCCTTTTCGCCGACCCCGGCCTGCACGGCATGGCCCACATTACCGGCGGCGGTCTCCGCGACAACCTCAGCCGCATCTTGCCGCCGGGCCTCAACGCCCAGCTTGACTTGGCGGCCCTACAGATCCCACCGATTTTCCGCACCTTGCACGCCGCCGGCGATCTAGACGACGCGGACATGCTCCGCACGTTCAATATGGGCGTGGGTATGGTGCTGGTGATCGCGCCCGAGGCCGAGGAACAGGTGCTGGCCCACTTAGTCGCTCAAGCCTGCCGGGCCTATCCGCTCGGGGAAATCGTCGCTGGCGAGCAAGAGGTCGCGTTGCAGGGGACGCTTGCTTGGTAGGATTGCCGCCGATGCTACTGGTTGCCCTGTTGGCGATGTTGGCTACCAGCGTCAGACCGCCGGTTTACAAGCCACCACGTCAGGACGACGAAGAGGAGGCCCGCCGCCACCCCAAGGCCCCAAAGGAGGCTCGGCGGCACGGGGTGGCAGAGGCCGTTTTTGCGGCACTTCATCTTCATAAGCGGCTGGCCCAGAGCATGCCGCGCCGCTGGATTTCGCGCGCTTGGGGCACGTCGAAGTCCCGCGCCACATGGCCCAGCGACGAGTAGAACACCCGACCCGCTCCCCACGTGCGCTTCCACACCACCGGCATGACCGTCCCGTTGACCCAAGGTGCGCTTTGACGGCCCTCCAGCGTGGTCGTGGCCAGCACTTGATTGCCGGGGTCGGTGTGCATGTAGTACTGCTCGGAGTGCATCTGAAAGTCGTCTAGCCCGGCGACGATCGGGTCGTTTGGGGCCGCGATGTTCACTGTGTAGTCGATGATGCCGTCTGGGTGGGCGACAAACTGGCCGCCGACCATGAACTGATAGGTGGTATTGTTGCGGAACGAATCGGCCATGCAGCCGTGCCAACCCGCCACGCCGGCCCCGCGCTCAACGGCCGATAGCAGCCCTTGTTCCTGCTCGCCTTCGATCTGGCCCATCGTCCACGCCGGCACCACGAGATCTTGCTCGGCCATTAGGTCGCGGTCTTTGTACGCGTCGAGGGTGTCCGAAATGGTCACCGCGAACCCTTCTTCCTCTAGAATGGGCGCGAAAACATCGACGCACTGCTTGGGCTCGTGCCCCTCCCAGCCGCCCCACACCATGATTGCTTTCTTGGCCATGACGCTCCTTTGCGTTATCTGGCGCCGCGCGCCAGTTCGTTGTCAACGAGGTATTGATAGCTTTTTTCCACGGCTTCCATCATGTCGGTCGCACAGCGGTCCAACTCGACGATTAGCCAGTCGCAGGTGCCGTGGCTGGCCTCGATAATGGGCGGGAAATCCATGGTCCCCTCCCCGACGGCGAGCATGTCCTGCTCCGGGTCGCACGGGCCGTCCTTGATGTGCAAAAGCGGCGCGCGCTCGCCCAGCTCCTCTACGACCTGCACCGAGTCGCCGCCGCCGGTATTGACCCAATAGGTATCGACCTGAAAGAAGATGGACTCGTCGAGTGCGTCGACTAGGTGCTCAAAACCCGGACGCCCTTCTACTGGCTGGAACTCCCACCAGTGGTTGTGAAGGCCCAGCTCCAATCCGTTCTCAGCGGCGATCTCGGCGGCTTGGTTCCAGCGGTCGCAAAGGGCTGTGAGCGCGTCCGCGCTTGCGAAGGCATCGCGCGGTGTGGAACTCACCACGCGGCTGGCCTCCAACTCGTGGGCCAACTCGATGACTTGGTTTTTTTGCTTGCCCAAGGGCAATTGCGTATGTACGCTGCATACGTCTAATCCCAGCTCGGCAAATAGGTCGCTGGCTTCATCTACTGCGATGCCGGGAAATCCGGCCGTCTCGACTCCCACGTACCCTATCTCGGCAATCCGGGTAACCACGGATTTGAAGTTGTGCGCGAGGGCGTCGCGGACCGTGTAGAGCTGAAGTGCTATGGGGGCAGCCATTTCTTCCTTCCTTGTATGAGAGATATAATAGGGATATGAAGGTCAAAGCGATAGCTAAGGGAGGCTTGCAAATTGTCAGGCGTCGATAGTCGATAAGGGAGCGGTGCATAACGGCAGTAATTAAATGAAAAAAAATGGGCCGGTGGGCAAATAATTTCTGACGCGCCCAGCGCACGTCTCCTGTCCGGCAGGCCCGCTGGGTGCATTGGTAATGCCATCGCCCTTGCTCGGCCGATCCCTCGCTCCTACATTAGCCGCTCCAACCAAGGAGCAATCAGATGAGCACCCAAGACAAAGCGCGCCTCGGGTTTATCGGCGCCGGCTGGTGGGCCACCAGCAACCACATTCCCGTTTTTGCCGCCCGCGACGACGTCGAACTGACGGCCGTGTGCCGCTTAGGCCAAGCCGAGCTAGAGCAGGTGCGGGACCACTTTGGATTCGCGTTTGCCACCCAAGACTATCGAGAGTTATTGACTGATTGCGAACTCGACGGAGTCGTAGTGGCCTCGCCGCACACCCTGCACCACGAACACGCCCTCGCGGCCTTAGAGGCCGGCCTGCACGTGATGTGCGAAAAACCCCTGACCACCCGCGCGGCCCACGCGCGCCAGTTGGTGCGCGTCGCGGCCGAGCGCGGCCGGCACTTGCTCGTGCCCTACGGCTGGCACCACAAGCCCTTTATCCAGCGGGCCAAAGCGCTAATGGACGACCGCGCTATCGGCGAGATCGAATTCGCGCTCTGCCACATGGCCTCGCCGATTCGCGCCTTGCTTGCGGGCGAGGAGGTGGATGTCTCCGACATTTCCGGGCAAGACGCGGCTAGCCTCTTCGGCCCTACGCCCTCTACGTGGGCCGATCCGGCCGTGGCCGAGGGCGGCTACGCCCACGCGCAAATATCGCACTCCTCGGGGTTGCTATTTTGGTTGTCCGGGCTGCGCGCCGAGCGCGTCTTTGCCGCCATGAGCGCGCCCGGGGCCAAGGTCGAGCTGTACGACGCGCTCGCGGTGCGCTTTACTTCGGGGGCCATCGGCACCGTCAGCGGCGCCGGGACCGTGCCCACGGACCAGCCCTTTCAGGTTGACCTGCGCCTCTTCGGCTCGGAGGGCATGCTGCTCGTCGATTGCGAGCGCGCCCGCATGCACTTGCGCCGCCACGATGGCCAACACGTCGTCGAGGAGGTCGCCGCGGACGCAGGGGCCTACGAATGCGATGGTCCGCCCAACAACTTCGCCGACTTGATCTTGGGCAAAACCGACGTCAACTGGACCCCGGGCGACGCCGCCATGCGCGGGGTAGAAATGCTCGATGCCGCGTACCGGTCGGCCGCTTCGGGCCGGGAAGAGCCGGTGTAACATCGTCACTCGCGGCTAATTGGCCCAGAAAATTCGTTGACATTGTTTAGCCTCCCCGATTGCTTCTGATATAGGAAGCGATTGGGGAGGCTTTTGTGGTTTTTGGGGGTCGCTCTTGACATTGTATTACCCCTCCTCGTTGCATTGTATAAACGCAGAAGATCGGCCCCAAATTTTTGGAGTATTAAAATGTTCATCGTGAATCGCTCGGCTAGGCAAATGCCCCTAGCCACCGGAAAAAGCCTCTCCAGCCGGAGGGCTTGTCTCGCAGCCGACATAGCAGTCGGCGGTACGCAGCTCCTACAGACCTTATTCGCGCCGAGAGGAAGGGATGCCCAACCGGACTGAGGCACCTCGTTCCGAAGGACTAGATGGCCCAGAGGCCGTGGCGCGAAAGGACGACGCGCTACGGCCTCTTTTTTTGTGAAAAATGGGTGAAATCACTTGACATTGTTTTATCGGTTTTATTGAATAATTAGTGAACATTTGTTCAGCTAAACGAGCACTTAAAAAGCGGCGCGACGGAAGCAAAAAATGAAAACCAACGAACAACCACAGCACCTCAACACCGCCCCCCGAGCCTTTGCTCACGGCGGTGCCAAAAGGCGCGTTGAGACCCGGGCCGGCCGGGTCATCGATGCGCGACAGCGCTTCGCCGCTTTGCGGCGCGGCTTAGACAGCGGGGCGTTGCCGCCCACCCCGGGCGAGCGGCAACGGGTCTGCGCGACATTCACCAAGCCAACCAAGGACCTCATCGCAAGGAGCAAGAATAGTATGCGACGCGAGATCATCAACCAAGGACTGATGTACGCAATCATCAGCCTCTTTGTATTCGCGATGATGCCGCTCCTGCGCTTCCTCAGCTAATGGCTCTTTGACGCGCAGCGGCATTGCAAAACCGTCCTAGGGCAGCAGCGGCAACCGCTGCCCTAGGGCATCAACCCTTTCGACCTTAGGACAGAAAAAACATGCAAAATCGCAAGACCGATCTGTGCTCGCGGCTGGCCCACTGGCTGTATTGCTTGGGGTCGGTGGCCTGTGCGGTCCTCGGCCCCCGCGTCCTGCACGCCCACCAAGCACCCGACCGTGCGCTCAACGCCGTGCGTCTAGAAGGCGTCCGGCCGCAGATCGACGGCGTGCTCGACGACCCGGTGTGGCAGCAGGCCCCGGTCTTTACGGGCTTTGTCCAGCGCGAGCCCGAAGAGGGGCAGCCGGCGAGCGAACAGACCACCGTGCAGGTCGCGTACGACGACGAGATGCTCTACGTGGGGGTCATGGCCTACGATTCCGACCCCGAGGGCATTGTCTCGCGCTTGGTGCGCCGCGACCAGTGGGCCGAAGCCGATTGGATCCAAGTCAGCTTAGACACGCATCACGACCACCAGACGGGCTACGCCTTCTCGGTGTATGCCGGCGGGTCAATCTACGACTCTGTAATCCGGGATTACGGCTGGGACAACGACGCTTGGAACGGCGTGTGGGAATCCGCGCATCGCATCGGTACAGAGGGCTGGAGCGTGGAGTTCGCCATCCCGTTCCACAACCTCCGCTTTAGCAGCGGGGGGGACTGGGGCATCAACATCGCCCGCTACATCAGCCGCAAGAAGGAACAAGTTTTCTGGGTTATGATCCCGCGCAAGGAGAGCGGTTGGGTCTCGCGCTTTGCCCACTTAGAGGGCTTGGCAGACATCCAATCTAGGCGGACGCTGGAGCTTTTGCCCTACTCGGTGGGCCGCTCCACCTTTGCGGCTGGGCGCGAGTTATTCGGCAATGCCGGCGCAGACTTGCGCTATGGGCTGTCGTCGAATGTGTCGCTCAACGCCACGATCAACCCGGATTTCGGCCAAGTAGAGGCCGACCCGGCCGAGCTCAACCTCTCGGTCTTTGAGTCGTTCCAAGAAGAGCGCCGCCCCTTCTTCGTGGCGGACAGCGAGGCTTTCGACACGCCAATTGACTTGTTCTACTCGCGGCGCATCGGTCGCCAGCCGAGCTTTCACGCCCTGCCCGACGGGCACAATGCCCTCGACGAGAGCGAATCCACCACCATTCTGGGCGCGGCCAAGCTGACCGGCAAGACTGCGGCCAAGACCACCTTTGGCCTGCTGACGGCCCTTGCTGCCAGAGAGTACGTCCGCATTGAAACAACCTTGGTGCGCGAGGAGGCTCCAAAGCATCGCGACTTCCTCGTCGAGCCGCGGACCCACTTCCTCGTCGGCCGCGTCAAGCAGGACCTATTTGCGGGCAACTCGCATGTCGGGCTTCTGGGTACGGCCGTGCAGCGCGACCGAGCACACGACGCCTATACCGGCGGTGTGGATTGGACGCTCAAGTGGCGCGACAACGGATACACCTTTTGGGGTCAGCTCGCTGGCAGCCTCGCCACGGTAGATGACCGGCGTCGTGGCGGTTTGGGCAATATGGCGGTCTTGAGCAAGAACAGCGGCTGGTTGCGCGGCGAGCTGTGGTGGGAGGCCTATTCGCGGCATTTCGAGATCAACGACCTTGGCTTTCAGTGGCGCAACGACTTCTACACCCCTTGGCTCTGGATACAGCTGCGCAAGGAAGAGGACTGGGCCATCTTTCGCCGCAATTTCTACAACTTCAATCGCTGGGGGACGTGGAATTTCGACCGCACCAACCTGCAAAACGGCTTCGACTTCAACACGCACCACCAGCTCAAAAACTACTGGTGGATCCACTTCGATTACTACCATACATGGCGGTCCTTCGACGACCTCGACACCCGCGGTGGCCCCCTGATTGTGAGGCCGGCAAACGACGGCTTTGAGATTGAGTTGGAAAGCGACGACCGCTTCATGGTCAGCGGCTGGGTCGAGTTTGAATGGGAGAACAACTCGGTTGGCAGCACCCACCGCGAGGTCTCTGGCAGCATCCGCATCCGGCCGACTTCGCGGTTCGAGATCAGCCTGCGGCCGCGCTATAGCTGGGATTTCAACGATGCCCAATGGGTCGAAAACCTTGATGCGAACGCCGACGGGGAAGACGATCTATTCCTGTACGGGGCGCTCGACAGCCAAACCCTCGACCTGACGACGCGGGCCAACATCCTCTTCAGCCGCGACCTAAGCGTGGAGGTCTATGTCCAGCCTTTTATTAGCGCGGGCCGCTACGCCCACTTCAAGGCACTGGCGAAGCCGCGCTCCTACTCGTTTGTCGATCATCCCGGCCCCGATAAAAGCCCTGATTTCCGCAACCGCTCGCTGCACAGCAACGCCGTCCTGCGCTGGGAGTACAAGCCGGGCAGCACCCTTTTCATCGTCTGGTCGCAGTTCCGCGACGACGAAGCCGAGGTGGGGGCGTTTCGCCCCGGGCACAACCTGCGGCGCAGCTTTATAGACGAGGGGACCAATATTTTCTTGGTAAAGCTCAACTATTGGCTACACATCTAGGGCGGGGATTTCGCTCTGCATTCGGCCCTTGCCGCGAAAGCTGCGGTGAGGGCTAAACGGGCGGCGGGCTTCGGCGGCAGCACCCGCTCTACGCGCAGAGCTACGAGTTTGAGCGGGCGATGCTCGTCAGTTGTTTATGCCCGAAGTTCGGACGGATGCGCGGACTTGGCCCCCGTGTTCGGCGAGCCAAGAGCGGAAAAATTGCAACACGGCTTCGCCGTCTCCCTGCTGTCGTTGCTTCCGCTGAATGAGCCATAGCTCAATCTCGACGTCGCGCAGGTCCGGGTTGAGCCCGCGGGCTTGGGGGCTGCCGCGGAAGCGCTCAAAATTCGGCTGAGCCTTGTAGAACGAAATCGCGTCGCTGTTCTGGAGGAGATCGGAAACGATGATGAGACGCCGCGGCACATTGCGCCGTTTGGTACTCTGAAAATGCTTGATGGCAACCGACTGCACCGACTCCATGATCGGCGACGACTTCGCCTCTTTGTTCGTGAGTAGCTTTTTAAGCTCCTCTTCTAAAGGCGCGCGAAATTTCTGCTGCCAGTTGCGCCGCATGATCGCTTCGGATTGCGTGAGGTGATCGACGTTGTCCGGGTCGCCGGGACTACAGACCTCGATAATCGGGTCGAGGCTCCCGCCATGCGTGGGATCCATGGCAAAAAGACTGATCTCGTGGTTTTCCTCGATCTCGTCGAGCAAGTTCCAGATCCGCTGCTCTAGATCGGACTTGGTGGTGGGCAAGAACGAATCCGTGCGGTCGAGCAGAATCGCCGTAATCGCCGAAGGCCCCTCCGACCGGCACAGGGTCTTTGGATCGCGCTCGACCGCCGAGGGCTTTAGCCACACGACAACGAGCAAGACAACGATGACCCCCGCGATCATCGAACCGCCTACTATCTTTTTTTTCGATAGCTTGCTTTTACTCATCAACTTTCGTCCTGATCGTCCCTCGCGCTATCCGGCTGCCGCCGATGCGGAGCCAAAGGCCGCAATTCCTCGCTACCCATATCGTACTGGTAGTGTAGTTCCTTCACGCCGTTGTCAATTTTTACCTCCGCGGCACCGGTGATCTTCAAGATCTCCTCGCGCGTCAGCATGGCCTTGGGCAAGCTGGTGTCTATTGGCGTTTTTATTATTCGCCAAGGCTTCTTAAAGCGCTCGGGGGCTTCTCCGTCTCGCATCGCCCGGTTGGTATCCCGGTAGAGCTTGAGCAAGTGGTTGCCCGCGTGCTCCAAGTGCTCTAGATGGTCGTCGAACGATTTGATGAGGCGTCGATGGTCGTCGATGATGGAGTCGTGTCGTCGCCCCGCGAGCAAAATGTTTTGCTTGATGTCCTCCAACGCCTGCACCGCCTCATCCGACGTTTTCTTTAATCCCTTTAGGTTGTCCTGATAGAGCGCGTTGTACGCTTCGTCGGCCTCCGCAAATACGCGCGCACACTTTGCGAACCCCGGATAGCGGTCATCCCACAGGATTCCATCAATAAAGCTAATAATCGCAAAGAGGAAGCCCATAAAGAACAAGATCCACGATTGGAAGTCCGCTAGGTTCAATGGATTCTCGCCAAAAGCGGCGATGGCGAGTTTCCCCCCTTGGTCGAGCACCGTGCCCGTTGTTTCTCGATAGTGCGCTACCATCAGGTTGAAAAACAACGCAAAGCCGATAAACACCACGACGCCGATAATGCCCACGGACCGTCGGCCCCAGTGGATGTGGTTGAAATTGGTGACGAGGATGCCGAGCAAGAAGGCAATACCTAAATTGACAAACGAGATGACAACCGCCTCGGTGTACGCGCCGAACAGCCCGAACTCATTGCCCTTTGCCAGAAAGGAGGCATTGCCAAAGGTCTCAATGAGAAAGAGCACGGCGATGATGCCTATGTTAAATATCTTGTCGTCCCAACTGCGGGGCTGCGGCTCGCGGCTGAGGCCATTTTGTTCCTTAAATTGCTGCAAGTCTTCTTTTTTTCGCCGCAGGTCCTGTTGCTCCCTACTCAACTCCACGATGGCCTTATCGACGTGCTGATCAAACTCGGCGCGTTGCTTGGCCGTTTCGAGATCAATGGAACTTAGCTGCTCGCGGAAATCTAGCGCGACGAGACGCTCTCTGTATGCCTTTAGCGTGCTCTCACACACCTTTTGCGCCTGTGCTTGCGCGCTTTCAATTAGCCCGATGACCTTGCGTTCGGTGGGGTCGAGGTCGTCTTCTGCACTGTCTAATGCGGGCCTCCCCCGCCTCGCGTTTCTTTGGCTATCCTCTACGATATGCAGATCTTCCGCGACCTTATTGGTGTCGATCTTCTCAAACAGGTCGGTGTGAAGTTCGTCCGTCATCGCATACTTCTCCTCATTTGCAGCGTATTTGGGGCTGAAAGGATGGGGATTGGGGGGATATATTAAAGATAGACATAACTGCGATTTTCGCATCCCTATTCTTTAATGCCCAACCCTCAGAGCACCACCCTAAACCCCTCTCGGTCCTCCATGCCCTGTGCGAAGATGCGCGGGTCGATGTCGAGGCCCGCGCCGAGCGTGTCGGGGACGTGCAGGATGGAAGCGTCCAGCCGCCAGCCGTCCGTGATTAGCCCGGGCATGGTAGCCGGCGCGGCTTCAAGCAGGCAGAAGTTCGGGATGGAAGCGGCGAAATGGGCGTGGTGAAAGCGCTCGACATAAGACCCCCAGCAGTGGGGGGCGCACAGCGCGTTCCACTGCTCTAGACGCGCCGCAGTGCTCCGCCACCACGTCAGGCCGAGGGCGCGAAAATCGTGCTGCACCACGTCGATAAATCCCTTTTCTACCAAGTCAAAAAAGTACGGCGGCGGTGAAAACTCCCCGTCGGCAACGAGCGTATCCCAGCCGTTTTCGACGATGTGCTCCTTAAGCGCTTGGTTGAGCGGGGGGTCTTCGGCAAAAGGCTCCTCAAACCAATAGATGCCCACGTCCGCGCAAGCGTCCAACAGGGCTATAGCCGTATTGAGCGTATTGCCCATGTTGGCGTCAATGAGCACCTTGGCCTGCGGACCGGCGGCTTCGCGCACCGTGCGAATGACCAGCTCGTCGCGCTTGAGGCCCGCGCCGGTGGGCATCCAGCGTGCGCCGCGGCCAACCTTGATCTTGAAATGCAAATAGCCGTGCTCGTGGCCGGTGGCGACTTCGCGGCGGAAGATGTCTTGGACCTGTTCCTCATCGGTGGCCTCCAAATCGTCGATATAGATCGAGCCATCGTACACTTCGACCTCGCGTTTGCCGCGGGCGCCGAGCAGGCGGTACAGCGGCAGAGCCATCATCCGTGCCACCAAATCCCACAGCGGCAGGTCGAGGGGGCGGCCCGCGGGCAGGCAGCCGTCGGGGAGCTGGAAGAGATCGCCGATCTCCTTGCCGAGGAGTGCCTGCGCTGTGGCCTCGTCAATGCTGGACCAACCCAAGCCCCAAGCCCCGCCATCCGTGCGGACCCGGACGACTGGATCTGCGATCTGCTCGCCGTGAGCGGGAACGCGGGCGTTGAAACCGCTGTGGCGCGGCCGGGTGCCGCGCAGAACGCATTTTTCAATACAAGTAATTTTCCCTTTGGGGATTTCGTGCATGGTCAAGCTCCTTGTCAGGGTGCCGGTGCGGCTAAGTATGCGAAAGGTCAAACTGGCCGCGGACGACGCGGCTGTAGGGCGTTGGGCACTGGGTAAGCGATGGTGGAGGCTCAATAATACAAGGGAGTTGTTGGATGTCAAACGGCGCTCCCGGGCTACGTAGGTCGCTGTTGACCCGCTACAGGAGCGGGCGTACTATTCCGCACGATCCGCACCAATGAGCAATTATGCCGAGGAAGGGAAGCACTGTGTTTGAGCGACCCGATTGGAACGAGTACTACATGCGCATCGCCATGGCGGTCCGGGCGCGCGCCAACTGCACGGGCAACCGCGTTGGGGCCATCTTGGTACAGAACGACCGGATTATTTCGACTGGCTACAACGGCACCCCACACAACATGGTCAACTGCCTCGACGGCGGGTGTGCCCGCTGTGCCCGCCGCGACCAACACGCTTCGGGCAAGGATTACGATTTGTGCATCTGCGTCCACGCCGAGCAAAACGCCCTGCTGTCGGCGGCCCGCTTTGGCATCGCCACCGAAGGAGCGGTGCTGTATTCGACGATGCGCCCTTGTTTTGGCTGTGCCAAAGAAATTCTCCAAGCCAAGATACACGCGGTGTATTACCTACACGATTGGATTTATCCCGATGTCGAGCGGCAGGCCAGCTACGAGGAGTTGTTGTCGTTTATACCCGGGGGGGTGCGGCCCGTAGCGATGGACGACTCGGACGCGGTTTGGGCCGTCTCCAACTTGCGCCAAGACGAGTGAGGATGAGGCTCGTTGCGTGGGCTGCGTGGGCGAGCCTGCTAGCCGTGCGGCCCGGCGGTGCCGAGCCGGTCGCCGTGGTTCCGGCGGCTTCCAAGCCAACGCTCGACGGCATCTTGGTCGAGTGGGGAGCACCCGAGCGCATCGGCCTAGTCCCCGGCGGGGAGCGAGTGGGCGTACGGGGGGCCTTTACCGGCGCGGCCGATCACGAGGCCGACCTCTACCTGATGTGGGATGCCGACTGCGTGTACGTGGCGGCCGCGGTGGTTGACGATACTGTGGATGCCCAACAGATTCCCCCGGACCAAAACGAATGGCGCGGCCCATCCGGGGAGCGCAGAGACGCGATGTTTTACTACGATCACCTGAAAATTTTCTTGCGCGGCCCCAAGCAGCCTTTGGGGCACACCATCTGGCTGAGTCCAGCCGACGGCGCGCCCTATTTGTGGGGAGGCATGCAGCGCGAGCAGCCCACAGAGCGCGTACCCGTAGAAGCCGGAGGGGCACGGCGCGAGCAACTCTACACCTTTGAAGTGGGCATTCCTTGGCGTTGGTTGGGTTTCTATCCTCAGCCCGATATGGTGCTTGACGCCCTCTTCCTGCTGCCGGATTCCGACCAGCCCGCCGAGGAACTTCGCGATAAGGTGCGGCAGAGCAACAAGTGGATCTGGTGGCAGGGCAAGGTGCAACTCAAGGGGCGGCCACCCGGGTTGCGCCAACCGCCCAAGGCGCAGGTCGTCGCGGAGATTGCGAAGAAGACGCGGGAGATTACCGTGCCCAAGGTGCCCCGAGCGGAACAAGAGACAAAGAAGGAGTGGGACGAGCGGGACTCGGTGGCAACGGGGGAACGTCGAGTCGCCCAGCGGGAAATTCCGGCGGCGGCGGACCGTGGCGGTTCTGGCAGCGCAACGGTCCAAGAGGTCGTGCCGACTGCGTCGTTGCGTGTGCTTAGATCGCGGCTGCTAGCGCGAAAAAAATCAGCACCGGATTGGGTGCGGGTGCTCAATGACGACGAGAGCGTGTCGCTGGGTCAAGTCGATTCCCTCTATTATAGATTGACTCATTCGCTGGTGCGCCTGAGCGCGGACCGCATTAACGCCCGCACTGACGGGCTCGTCATGGACATGGCCGAGTACGCCGGGACTTGGCGGGCGCAGGCGCGGCACTTCTTGCAAAAACTGCTGGCCCAGACGCTCGCCGATCTAGCACAGGGGCGGCTGCATCCGCCGATCGTCGGCGCGGCCGCCGAGGTTGGCGTGGACAGCGATAAGGCCGTCCGCTTGGTGCAATCGCTCTGCCGCGAGGCTCTCAAGATATACACCGAGGGCAAGGTCGCTAATTCCGAAACCCTAATCGACAAAGCACGGCGGCGAGCCAAGCTCTCCGCGGCGCAGGCGCACGACCTGCTCGCAGTGCTGGCCGCGGCCATACCCCGATAAATTCCGTGAATCTCCGTCGCGGTTACTTGACCCTCGAAATCCGCTCTCCGAGAGAGGTTTTAAGAGATGACTAACGAAAAGAAAAAGTTCGATTCCATTGAGATGATGCGCTCGATTCGCGCCAAACTTTCGGTTCAGATCGAAGGGATGACACGCGAAGAGGAGCTCAATTGGCTCGCATCGCAGGAACTCAAAGATCCATTCTTGGAACGTCTCCGCAGGAAGGCGGCCAACAAGACCGCACAAACGAGACGTGCGACGTAGGCAATCTCTGAGAGGCTGTCTGAAAACCCATTATGTAGTCGTATTTGAATCGGCGTACTCATCAGGCCATATTCAGGTTTCACCACAAAATCTGAACAGAAAGGCTCGTATGATGAGTACGCCCAGTGGCCAATATGCAACCGATGTAACCGATGTGCAATGGCAGCAGATCGAACCGTTGCTGCCGGCTCCGCGGTGGCGCCCCAACGGTCCGGGTCGGCCGCCGCGGGATCGGCGTCCGATCGTCAACGGGCTTTTGTATCTGAACAAGACGGGGTGTCCTTGGGCGTTGTTACCGGCTTGTTTTGGCCCGTGGAAAACGGTGTATGATTACTTCCGTCGCTGGAGCCGGCACGGGGTCTGGCCGCGGGTGTTGGAACGGCTCACCCAGCAGGAACGCCGCCGCAACGGCCGGCCGGCCACGCCCTCGGCGGGCTGTATCGATAGTCAGACCATCAAAACGGCAACCCATGGTAAAACAACCGGTTACGACGCGGGCAAGAAGGTTCAAGGCCGAAAACGGCATCTGCTGGTCGACGCCTCAGGCTTGCTTCGACAGGTGGTGGTCACCGCCGCCGATGTATCCGATCGAGACGGCTTGCAGCAGGTGTTGACCCGCTTGGGGACGTCCGGCGTAGCCCGGTTACGCAAACTGTGGGGCGATGGCGGCTATCGAGGCGAGGCGATCCGAACATGGGTGGCCAACCTAAAAAAGACGCACAAGATTGACTTGGAAGTCGTCGCCAAACAAGGCCCCGGATTTACCGTACTCAAACGCCGTTGGGTCGTCGAGCGTACCTTGGCATGGGTGATGAACTCGCGCCGTCATGCCCGAGATTATGAGGTGTTGACCCGCCATAGCGAAGCCTTGATCCAGATTGCTATGATCCACCTGTTACTCAAAAGAATCAAATAGAAAATGGAGTTTTCAGACAGCCTCTAAGTCCTTGAGGTTCCCGGATATTTATGGTTATGTAGTCATGCAGTCACATCGGATTACAAGTCAACACGGACGGTGCGGGTTTATTGTTCCTCTTTCAGTAACCTTCAGCTTTGAATTTTCTGATCTCCGGGGATTGCTAGCTAGCAGTGGGACCCATTGGTTTTCTTCATTCGACAACATTCCGGCAGCACTCTTTTCCGGTGTAAGCCAGCGATGCACAATCTGGATTAGTTCCTCGGCGGGAGGTGATTCGTTCGCTACTCGTCTTTTCAGATGGCGCTCGGCATATAGGACTTTTCTGTTAAATAATATAACCTACAACAAGGCAGATAATGGTGTTCCCACCACAAGTTTTGGTATTCCTCGCCTGACGAATTTTTTCGGTGCAAAATTGTTAGCACTGCACATTAAGTCATCTTCTTCAAAGTTAATCTCATCCCATGATACAGGCAGAACAACAGTCAGATTAGGATTCTCACCAACGGCGCGAAACTTCATCTCCACATATATCGAGCCGCCGCCGGTATTGCATGAGGGTAATGGGAGTGTACTCGGTTCCACTCAATGCGGTTGGATGACTCTACCCTCTGATGAGAAAGCGTTTGCTGCTCTCGCGATCACAGCAGGCGATGCCTGTTTCTGGTATTGGCTGACGCGAGGCGATGGATTCCATGTTACAAACTGGTTACTCATTGACCTTCTGGCTCCCATCGATTCGTTTCCAACAGATCATTTGTGCAGACTGGCTACCATCGGAGAATTATTACACCAGTACAGATATTCTGCGCTTGTCTTCAAGAAAAACGCAGGTAAATATGTCGGGAATTTTAACTATCAAAAGCTACTCTCACTGACGAGAAAAGCTGACATCGTGTTTCTATCTGGACTAGGTGCCAGTTGGGATGATTTGAGAGAATTATTCTCTTTCACTTCCTTGGTGCGGGGTATTAACCAAGAAGCCGGTGAGAAGAATATACCCATGTCAGTAAGAAAACTTTTCGTGCAGCCGGATTCCATTGACTTCTACAATGATCATCGTCTGCACGAGATTGACGAGTGGATATCAACAACGTACTCGATTGAATCTAGGCTAGTTAATAGGATTTCTTCGGTATGAATATTGAGGAGGATTTGAAATGGCCATACTAGAAGCTATCTCATAAATAGTCTGGCTGTGCTACGTTAGTGGTATTCCCTTTCGGAGGTATCTCTTATGGATCTTACAGACGAACAGTGGTCGATAGTGTCCCCACTGCTGCCGGCGTGTCCCAAACGCCGCGATGGCCGGGGTCGTCCGTGGCGTTGTAACCGAGCGGTGCTCAATGGTATTCTGTGGATTCTCCGCACCGGGGCGCCTGGGCATGACCTGCCTGCTCGCTATCCGTCCTACCAGACCTGCCATCGTCGATTCCAACAGTGGTCGTCTGATGGCACCTTTGAACATATTCTGCGCACCCTCGCGCACGACTTGCATGAGCGCGGGGGCCTTGATGTGAGCGAATGCTTCATCGATGGCCTGTTTGTCGCGGCGAAAAAAGGGGGGACCAAGTGGGTCCGACCAAGCGGGGCAAAGGTACGAAGCTCATGGCAGTGGCAGACCGCGCTGGTCTTCCTATCGCCGTACTCATCCAAAGTGCTTCGCCGCACGAAGTCACCCTCGTAGAAGCCACCCTGGAAAACCGATGGGTCCAGCCCCGACCGCAACGACTCATCGGGGACCGAGCCTACGACTCGGATCGATTGGATGCGAGCCTGGCCGACCAAGGCATTGAGATGATCGCGCCGCATCGCCGCAATCGTACGCAGGCCAAAACCCAGGACGGGCGGCGGTTGCGGGGCTACAAAAGACGCTGGAAAATAGAAAGACTGTTTGCTTGGTTGCATAACTTCCGCCGCATCGTGGTTCGATACGAATACTATGCTGAAAACTACCTCGGCTTTGTACAACTCGGATGCATCCTCATACTGCTACGGTATTTATGAGATAGCTTCTAAACAAAACAGATTTATTCCATTCACTGTTCGACGCTTTTCGCCAGAACACAGACTCTGTCTATTTTGTATGTGGAAACAATCCGTACCGATTCTCTTTCAAAGGCAAATTCGTTACTGTTTTCGTTGGTAACATTCACTTTGCTGGGCGCACTGATGATGAATATCGAATCCAATGCCCAGGAGGTTTGCCGGAGACACTGCGCAACAGCAAGCGAAGGGGAGATACGGTACTCATCTTAGGATTTTCTGCAAAGGTGCAGGTCTTCAATGCATGGGATCCGGATAAATTCTTGGCTCGGCACTCGGGAGTCCAGCAGTTTTCTGTCTATACTCGATTATCACGCATGCAAGAGGCTGCCGCACAGGGCTTCTCAACTCATACCGATACAGCTAAACAAGTCGTGGTCATGTTTCGCCCCGATCTCATCGGTTTGTATTTGGAAAACTCAACAGTGCTCCACCAAGCTACTGATCAGAAGTTGCGAAGAATAGCCGAAATTTATAGTAACATCCAATCAGGTCAACTTCCTGTGCGACCAATCATGGTTAAAAGACAGAGGATTCAGATAACTAGTACTGAGTATCCTCGAAGTCCAAAGTTTAGGCAAGAAGTGTTAGGAGCGTACTGCTACAGATGTGCAATGTGCGGGCTTCAATTAGGCCTTGTAGAAGCCGCTCATATTGTGCCACATGCTCATCCAAAGGGACTTGATATAGTGAGTAATGGCTTGGCCCTTTGCGCTCTACATCATCGGTCTTTCGACACAGGGCTACTCTATGTTCGGGACGACTATTCAATTCATATAAACTCTAATAGGGTCAGACACTTGAGAAAGATGGGTAGGTCTGATGGACTGAAGAGTTACAAACGGAAACTCAGGCGTGAACTGTTCCTGCCCGCCGAGAGTGTTTTTCTTCCCTCACCGGAAAACCTTACTCTCGGGAATGCTCTTCGGGGAGTTGAGTTGGCCTGAGAGGTCGACCATAATGCAAGACATGCAGTCGTTCCCAACTCCTACACTAGCGGTCCAACCTCTGCCCTCAAGGTTCAAGCCTCGCTTGCTGGCAATCGGTGCTCCCGAAATTCTCAACTCGGAACACACCGCGCTCTTCTGCTCCGTCCGTTGCCCCGGCGACCTAATCCTCAAGACCTACGACTTGGCGAGGGCCATGCGCGAGGCCGGAACACCCGTGATAGGCGGCTTCCAGACGCCGATGGAGAAGGAGTGCCTGCGCCTGCTGCTGCGAGGCAACCAGCCCGTCGTGGTATGCCCCGCTCGCAGCATTGACAACATGCGGGTTCCCCGCGACTGGCGTCCGGCCATCGCCGAGCGAAGGCTGCTGATCATATCTCCTTTCCCGCCATCGCAGCACCGTCCAACAATGAAGCTGGCAGCCCAACGAAACGACATGGTAGTTACGCTCGCTAGCCGGGTTTTCATCGCCTATGCCGCCCGTGCTGGCAAGACGGAAAAGTTAGCCCGCAAGGTCGCCGAGTCCGGCAAACCCCTCCTCACCCTCGATAGTCCCGCCAATGCGAACCTGCTGGAACTCGGAGCTCGTGTGCTTGGGGTGGATGGTCGGATCTAGCGAGCTAGATAGCCGGATAAGATGAGAACCGAAATAATGAAGCAGTTCGTCGACTAGTCGGATTTCCGAGCCGGCCCCGGCGGCCGGGCAAACGCGGCGGACCAGTCCATCCGGCCGGTAAACTGCATGGCGGCGAAGAGGGTGGCGATGCAGAGGACGGTGATGGCCAAGCCGGTATAGCCGACAAAGAAGAAGGTGTAGGAGAACAGGACCAAGTAAATGAATTGGGCCAAGCCCACCTCCACCAAGGCCAGCCGCAGGCCGACCACCAGCCGCATGTAAGAAACCACCAGAAAAACAGACACGGCCGCAGCCACCAAAAAGGCGTAGTGGATGAGCAAGTGATCGGCTAGATAGGCCAACAGCAAGTGGAAGCTGAAAAAGGCCGCGCCGATGAAGAAGTAATTCATCGGGTGGATGTCGATGCCTTTGACCGCGGCGAAGACGAAGAGCAAAAAGAAAAAGAGAAAGAGGGAGATGGGAGCGGCCTCGGTCACGTCTTGCACCCAAGGGCCTGGGTTGAGGCGGGCGGGCATGACCATGCCGAGAGCGGCCCCGGTGAGTAGCTGGTCGTACTGCCAAGTGAGACGCCAGCCCTCGGCGGTGCGCTCCTTGTGGGTGGGCGACAGGCTTTGGCCGGGGAAGTCAATGGCGGCGAAATCCGTGAGCATGGTCAACTCGAAGTCGGAAACTTGCTCGACGTGGTCGCCGAAGCGGTACTCCCACTGTTCGAGTCCCTGCGATTGATAGGCAAGGCGGATTTGGCGGCTCTGGCCCGGCGCTAGGTGCAACGGCTGCCGCAGATGCCCTTCCGCCAGCGGCAGCGGTGCGATGGGGTGGCCGTTGAGGGACAGGGTGAAATCGTCGTACACGGCTTGGGAAGTCGGCAGGGCCAACTCGAAGGTCAGGTCGAGGGGTCGGTCGGTCTCGTTAGTCGCGGTATAGGTCGCGTCTAGGGCCACTTGGTAGGTGGGATACCACAGCAGGCCCTTGCGGCGGTGTTCGAGATGGAGATCAACCTGTAGGCGGCTGGCTTTTAGGGGCAGGAGGTGCCGCCGCTCCCTAACGTGTTCTACCGCTTGGCCATCGGGGGCCTGTTGGACGACGATTTCCTCGGTGGTCCAGTACAGGAGCGGGGCGGGTTGGGACTGAGGGGTGCCCCACAGTTGACCCACGGCCGCTTTGAGCTTGGTGTCTTGGTGGTGGGTGCGGTAGGAGACGACCTGCGCCAAGATGAGCCACGCGACGGTCGTGCAGGCAAAAATGAAGCCGATGGCGGCGATGCGGTACAGCATGAAGCCCTCCTTTGATTGCGTTTGAACGCTTCGCCGATAGCTGAAGTTCCACGTTACAGAAGGTGCTCGCCTAGCCGTCGCTGGAAGGAATCGCGTCCGGTGGCTCGCTTGCTAGACGAAATGCTCGGGGCCGATATTGGGACCCCTTACTATACGATACTAGCCGCGATTCTTCCAAGGATCGAGGGCATCTTGCCCTCGATCCCGGATGGAAAGGAAGGGTCGCGTACTGAGTTGGGACCCTTATGATCGCGCTGAATATCGCCTTTTTGCTCGTCTTTGCCATCGGCCCGGTGGCGGCTTCGGCCGGGCCGCGAGCTGTGGTGGAGCATTTGTCTTCGCTGGGGTCGCGGGTAGCGGGCTATCCGGGGAGCGACCAAGCGGCGGCTTATGTGGAGCGGCGATTGCAGGCGTTGGGGTTGGCGACGCGACGCGACACCTTTGCGGTGGTGGTGCCGGTGGACCGGGGCGGGCGGCTGGAGTGGGAGGGTGAGTCGGCGGACCTGTACGCGGTGTGGCCGAATGGGGCGCGGACTTCGACCGTGCCGCCGGAGGGGTTGCGCACCACGGCGATTTGGGGCGGCGATGGGGATTGGGGCGATTTCAATGGGCAAGAGGTGGCTGGGCGGGTGGTGGTGCTGGACTTTGCGAGTGGCGACGCTTGGCTGAAGGCCGCGTCGTTGGGGGCGCGGGCGGTGGTGTTTGTGGGCGCGGATTCGGCTACGACTCAGCAGGGGCAAGGCAAGTATGCGCGGGTGCCGTTGGATGTGCCGCGCTTTTGGCTGGAGGGGGCCGCCGGGGAGCGGTTGCGGCGGCGGTTGGCAGGTGGCGGAGCGGTAGAGGTGGGGTTGTGGGGGCGGATGGATTGGCAGGAGCGACCGGCGTACAATGTGTGGGCGGTGGTGCCGGGGCCGGGAGCGGGGACGGTTGTCGTCCATGCGTATTACGACGCGCCGTCGGTGGTGCCGGCGCGGGCGCCGGGGGCAGAGGCCGCGGTGAGTGTGGCGACGCTGTTGGAGGTGGCCGCTCAACTGCAAGCGAACCCGCGGGCGCACACGGTGGTGCTCGCCGCGCTGAGTGCTCACTTCCAAGGGCGGCAGGGCATGGTCGCCTTCCTCGATAAGCACGCCCGCTCCCACCCGCACTATGCGGCCCGGCTCGCCGAGCCGCTGTCTATTGACCTGTTCATCGGCCTCGATTTGTCCAGCCACGGCGAGCAGGTGGTGCTGTGGAACAACACGGATAGCTACGCGCTCAAGCGGTTTTTCGTGCCCTTTGGCCGGCGCTTTGCCGAGTACGCAGCGGCCTTGGGGCGCGCCGAGGCGGTGGCCAATGGCATCAGCCCCATTCGGGGGATGGATTGGGACAGCTATATGCCCGGGGGCTTGGCCGCCGATGGGGAATTGGCACTCGCGGCCGGGTTCCCATCGCTGACGCTGGCCACGGTGGGCGACGCCCGCTTCGCGCTGGATTTGCCGCTGGACGCGAGTGCGGGGGTGGCGTGGGACCGGGTGGAGGGGCAGGCGGCGTGGGTGGCCGAGTTGCTAACGCATGCGTTGGCCGATACAGCGCTGTTGGCCGGGCGGGAGCGGCTCGCCGAGGCCCTAAAGGATCGGCTGCGGGATTTGCGCGTCAAAGCGCGGACGTTCCCCCGGCGCAGTCAGGTGCCGGACCGGCCGGTGCCCGGGGCGTTGGTCGCGGTGCAGGTGGAGCAAGAAGAGCGCAAGGGGGTGCGCGACACGCGCTACTTTCTCGCGGATGCCGCCGGGGTGGTGCGGGTGCCTGGGTTGGTACAAGGGACGTACCCGCTGGCGATAGCGGCGTTGGACGCCGAGCGCGGGGCGATTACCCACGTGGTAGATTTGAGCACCCGCGCCCAAGCGCACCACGGCAAGCCGAGGTTGGATGGCCGCTTGGCCCAGAATGTGCGTTGGCTCCACAACGAGCGGACCGCCGTGCTCTTTCCCGGGGTGGGGCGGCCCTTGTACGGCTTGGTCGAGCCGCGCTTTTTGCATGCGTTGAACGAAGTGAAGGTGCTGACGGCGGCCGGGAGCGAGCCGCGCCAGTACGGGTACGCGCTGGGGCCGAGCAGCATCGGCTCGGTGGGGGTGATCTACGGGCCGGCCGCGGCGGCTGCGACCGACCGCGTCAAAGTGATTTTGGATGGCCAGTTTTTGTTGCTCAACAGCGAGGGCCGCCAAAGCGAGGCCGCCGCACGGGGCCGGGGTTTTTTGCTGGCCGAGGAGGGGTTTGGGGCCGCGACCCTACAGGCGGCTCGGGATGTGTGGACCTTGGATGCGGCGCGGCTGGAGGTGCTCGAAAAGCACGGCATTGAAAACCAGCGGTTGACGCGGCTCCACGCGCAGGCGGCCGGGGCCATCGCCCAAGCGGAAGCAGCGGCCGAGCAACGACGGTGGGATGAGTACGTGGCGTGGAGCCGCAAGGCACTCGGCTTGGAGACGCGGGCTTACCCGGAGATCTTGGCGACGCTCAACGACGTCCTCAAAGGGGTCATCTTCTTTATGGTGTTGTTGGTGCCGGCGGCCTTTTTCGGCGAGCGGCTCTTGTTTGCCGCGGCCGATATTCGCCGACAACTCGCGGGCTTTGGGCTGTTGTTGCTGGCGATTTGGCTGATTTTGGCGCAGGTGCATCCGGCCTTTGAGTTGGCCGAGCCGCTGGTGGTGCTGTTGGCGTTTGCCATCATGGCCATGGCGGCCTTAGTGCTCTGCATGGTGGTGAGCCGCTTCAACCGCGTCATGGCCCAGCATCAGAGCCAGCAGACGCGGGTCCATGCCCAAGACTTGAGCCGCTTGAGCGCGAGTTACGCGGCCTTCATGCTCGGGATTTCCAACATGCGGCGGCGACCGTTGCGCACCGGCCTGACCTTGGCGACGCTGACGCTTTTGACGTTTACCCTGCTCTCTTTTACCTCGTTTGAACAGCAGATCCGCTACGCGAGTTTCCGGCTGCCTCACGCTGGGGCGTATCCTGGGATCCTCATCCGCGACCGCGGCTGGGAGCGCCTGACGCCGGAGGCCCTTGACTACGCCGAGTCTCATTTTGGCGGTCATGGCTGGCTGGGGCGACGCGGCTGGTACGCGGCCGAAGGCGGTAAGGGGGGCTGGATTGCGGTGGCCGCGGCGGGGGAGGCGGTGCGGGCCACCGGCTTGTTGGGCCTGACGCCGGCCGAGGCGCGGATCACGCGGGTGGATGAGAGCTTGGTGGCCGGGTCGTTTTTTGCCCGCGATGACGAGGCGAGCTGCATCCTGCCGCTGGGCATGGCCGAGGCGCTGGGCGTTGCGGTCGGGGATCGGGTTGAGGTGTTCGGGCGGGCGCTCACGGTGCGCGGGATTGCCGCCCCCGAGCGGCTGGGTGCGCTGCGCGACCTCGACGGCGAGAGCCTGATGCCGGCCGATTTTGTCCTGTCGGGCGCGGAAGTGCTCCAGCTCGGGGCCGCACGGGCGGTGGATATTGCCGGCGAGGCGGATCCGCACGCGCTGCGGCCCTTCGTCCACCTAGAGCCGCACCACGTGGTCCTCGTGCCCTATCAGACGCTGGCCGAGGCCGGGGGTAGCTTGCGCTCGGTGGCCGTGCGCTTTCCGCCGGCGACCGACGGGCAGGCGCTGGTCGAGGACTATCTGACGCGGGTGGCGGCCACCCTGTTCGTCGGCTCGCCCACAGGAGAGGTGCTGGCCCTAAGCTCGGTGGGCCTGACGACCGTGAAGGGGCTGGGGGTGCTGGCGATCCCGACGCTGGTGGCCGCGCTCATTGTGCTCAATGCGATGATGGGGGCGGTGTACGAGCGTCTGCGCGAGATCGGCATCTACTCCGCGGTGGGGCTGGCCCCCTTGCACATCGCGTTGCTGTTCGTGGCCGAAGCCTGCGTCTATGCGGTGCTGGGGACGACGCTGGGCTACTTGCTCGGCCAAGGGTTGGGGCGGGTGCTGTTGGGGCTGGGGCTGTTGCAGGGCCTGACCGTGAACTACTCGTCCTTGGCGGCCATTGGGGCCGCGCTAGGGGTGATGGGGGTGGTGTTGCTATCGACGATCTATCCGGCGCGGCAGGCAGCGCGGCAGGCAGTGCCCGACGTGGTGCGGCGCTGGCGGCCAGACCCGCCGGTCGGCGACGAGTGGCGGTTTGAGTTCCCCTTCATGCTCGGCGCGGGGGAAGTGGAGGGGGTGTGCGGTTTTTTGGCCAACTACTTTGGTGCCTTTGGCCGGGCGACGCTGGGGGATTTTTACGTCGAGGATATGCAGGTTACGCAGGCCGAGGGCTATCGCCTCGCGTTTGCGCTGTGGCTGGCCCCTTTTGACTTGGGGGTGAGCCAAGAGGTGGTCGTGGAGTTCGTGCCGGCCGGGGAGCAGGCGCGGGCGATGGAGGTCAGGCTGCGCCGGCGTAGCGGCGAACACCACTATTGGCAGCGGCTCAATCTGCGGCTGGTGGAGGCCCTGCGGAAGCAGATGTTGATTTGGTACGCGCTCAGGGAGGCCGAGCGCGTCCAGCATGTGGAGTCGGCTCGGGCGCTGGCGGCCGAGCAGGCCGAGGAGGGCGGGGAGGAACAAGCGGAGGCCGCACCGTCGGCGGCCTTTACTTGGCGGGGGTTTGCGGTGGGGGCGCTGTTGGCCTTGGGCATCGGCGTAGGGGCGCCCTATGCGGTGATTATGCTGCAAGGGTCGTTCATGGCGCTCAACAGCTCGTCGCCCGGGGCGATCTTCCTGTTTTTTATCTTGGTGATCGGGGTCAATACCCTGCTGCGGGTCCTCGGCCGCAGCCTCGCCTTGGGGCGGGCCGATTTGGTGCTCATTTACGCGATGATGCTGTTGGCGTCGGCCGTGCCCACGCAGGCGTTTGTCGGCTACCTGATTCCGATCATCAGCGGGCTGTACTACTACGCGACCCCGGAAAACAACTGGGGCGAGATTTTCTTTCCGCACGTGACGCCGTGGCTGGTGCCGCAGGACCGGCAGGCGATTGTCGATTTGCACGAGGGGCTGCCGCCCGGGGCGCGCATTCCGTGGGGGGCTTGGAGCGAGCCGCTGGGCTATTGGTACGCGTTCTTTTTGGCGCTGAGCTTTATGATGCTCTGCATGAGTTCCATCCTGCATCGGCAGTGGTCGCAGCACGAGCGGTTGGCCTATCCCATGGTGCAACTGCCGCTCAAGATGGTGGAGGAGGGCCGCCCGGGGTTTAAGCTGGCCCCGTTTTTTAAGCAGCGGCTGTTGTGGATCGGCTTTGCGGTGCCGTTCATTCTGCTGTCGTTCAAGGCGCTGCACTACTACTTCCCGGCGGTGCCAACGCCGCCTCAGTCGGCCGGGCAGCTCGCGTGGATCGGCGAGGGGACGACGCTAAAATTGGACTGGGTGTACGCGTGGATTGGCTTTTTTTATTTGGTCAACCTAGACATTTCCTTTTCTATATGGTTCTTCTACGTCCTCAACAAGGCGCAAGAGGGGATTTTCGCCTCGTTGGGCATTGCCAGCAGCGAAAAGCTCAGTCTCTATTCCTTCTCCCAGACCGCGGACCTGACCCACGAGGTGATGGGGGCCTGTCTGATTTTCGTCGGCTACACCTTGTGGATGGGGCGGCGGCACTTAGGGGCGGTGTGGCGCAAGGCGTGGCGCGGCGACCCGGCGATAGATGATTCCGGGGAAATGCTTTCCTACCGGGTGGCGGTCTTTGGTTTTTTGGCCAGCCTGCTCTTCGTGGGCGTCTGGCTGTGGGCGTCCGGGGTGCCGCTGGCGATTTTGCCGCTGTTTTTGCTGGTGTGCTTGCTATTCTACGTGTTCGTCACGCGGGCGGTGGCCACGGCCGGGCTGGCGACGGCGCGCTCGCCGATGGTGGCGGCGTTTTTCATCATTTCTGCGGTCGGCGCACCGGCGATTGGGGCCAAGGGGCTGACGGCCCTGACCTTCACGTACGTCTGGCAGTCTGAGATGCGGCTCTTTCCGATGATTGCCGCGGCGAATTCGCTCAAGCTGGCCGAAGCGGTGGCTGGGTCCAAAAGGCGGTTGTTTTGGGGGATGGCGCTGGCGTTGGTGGTGAGTTTGGCCGGGGCGACGTGGATCATTTTACAGGTGTGCTACGAGCATGGCGGGATCAACCTGCATCCGTTCTTTATGACCCGTCAGGCCGGGCGCACGTTTGCCGACATGGCGCGGCCGATCGTCGAGCCGTTGCCAGCCGACGGGCGCGGTTGGTTGTTTACTGGCGTCGGCGGCCTCCTCGAGGCCGTACTCTTGTGGGGGCACCATCGGTTTTACTGGTGGCCGTTGCACCCGTTGGGGTTTATCGTCAGCGTGGGTTGGCTGGCCGGGCAGGTGTGGTTTTCGGTGTTTATCGCGTGGGCACTCAAGCTGGGCATTGTCAAATGGGGCGGGATGCCGCTCTACGAGCGGGCCAAGCCGCTTTTTTTAGGGCTGATTTTGGGCGAGGCGACCGCGGCCGGATTGTGGTTGTGCATCGACGGGGTGCTGGGCGAGACCGGGCATTTTCTGTCGTATATGTGAGATTGAATAGGCGGAACGAACCCCGGCGGGTTGAACTGCCCGCCGTTTGCGGCGTATTCTATAGTATAGCGGTGCGTTATCATACATCGAGGATTCAACAGTCCATGTTCGACTCAAAGCGCGTGCGAGCGGTGCAAAGCCCGGTGATCCCGCATCTGGCCGCCCTCATCCGCGCCAACGAGGGCACCATTTCCCTCGGCCAAGGCGTGGTTCACTACCCGCCGCCGCCCCAAGCCATGCAGGCGATTGCCCAGTTTGGCGGCGCGATGGCCGAACACCACTATCAGGCCGCCCGCGGCCTGCCCGAACTCCGAGAAGGATTGCGCCAAAAGCTCGCGGCCGAGAATCAAATTGAGGTGGCCGACGACCAAGTTTTAATGGTCACGGCCGGTTCCAACATGGGCTTTTACCACGCGTTGCTCGCCGTGGCCGACCCGGGCGACGAAATTGTCGTGATGGCGCCTTTTTACTTCAACCACGAAATGGCCGTCGCCCTAGCCAATTGCCGGGCCGTCGTCGTGCCTACGGACGATGCCTATCAGCTCGACCTCGGCGCGATTGAGGCCGCGATTACCGCGCGCACCCGCGCCGTAGTCACGATCTCGCCCAACAACCCAACGGGCGCGGTGTATCGGCCCGAGGATTTGGCCGCGGTCAATCGGCTCTGCCGCGAGCGAGGCTGCTACCACTTTGCCGACGAGGCGTACGAGTACTTCACCTATGGCGCGGCCCGGCACTTTTCGCCCGGCTCCCTGCCCCACAGCGCAGAGCACACGATCTCGCTCTTTTCCTTTTCTAAGGGCTATGGCCTCGCCAGTTGGCGGGTCGGCTACCTCGTGGCCCCGCGGCACCTGCTCAGTGCGCTGGAAAAGATCCAAGACACCGTGCTCATCTGCCCGCCGGTCATCTCGCAACGCGCCGCGCTCGGCGCGCTCTCGGCCGGGGCCGCGTACTGCGAGGGCTATCTCGCGGGTATGGACGCGGTTCGCCGGCTCTGCCTAGCGCGGCTCGGGGCGCTCGGCACGCGGGTTGAAGTGCCGGCGACCGAAGGGGCTTTTTATTTATTGGCGCGTCTGCAAACCGATCTCGACGCCATGGCGGTGGCCGCCCGCTTGGTGCGGGAGTACAAGGTCGCCGTCATCCCCGGCCATGCCTTCGGATTGAGCGCAGACTGCTATGTGCGCGTTGCCTACGGTGCCCTGCGCCAAGAGGACGTGGCCGAGGGCATGGATCGGCTCGTCGAGGGTTTGGGGCAGATTCTCTCCGCTTGACATGGTGAGCTATTTAAGCGTATGTTTCGGCAGACAAAGAGCGACCTGAATCTGCATAAAGAATGCCCCAGAGGAAGTTCTCCACTTCTCTGCGATGTGGAACTTCGACAAACATTGTATTCGGTATTCTGGCGGGTTGGTCGCTCTTCTTTTGTTCTATTCGCCCTCCTGCTCTGGCCCGTAGTCCTGCGCGCCCAGCCCATCGCCACGGCCCCGAAGGCACTCGACTTGGGTGTAGTCGGCGTCGGCGTGGAGGCGCGGGCGTCCGTTTCCCTCAAAAATCTGCAAGACGACGCGCTTGAAGTGATCGTCGGCATTAGCGGTGCTGGTTTTGGCACGGCCGCGGATACGTTGCGCTTAGAAGCCGAGGGCCGCCGCCGCGTCGAAGTGCATTTCAGGGCGACCGCGCCCGGGGAATATGCGGGCGAGCTGATCGTGCAGGTGGCCTCCCTGTTTGCCGATGAGCGTCTAAGTGTGCCGCTCCAAGCAGTCGCGGTCGTGCCGACCCTAACGCTGCTGCCAGCCGAAGGACTGGATTTTGGCCCAGTGCCCGTCGGCCAAGCGGCTAGGGCGGCCCTTGTAGTCAAAAACACCGGCCTCGTGTCCGTGGTGGCCGGGCGGATGGCCGTTGCCGATCCCCAAGGCCCCTTTCGGGTTGAGGGCGACGTCGGCTCGTGGCCGGCTCCCGGCGATGAAATGCGGATTGACGTTGAGTTTGCGCCGACGCGGGCGGGGCCGGTCGCGACGGAATTCGTGGTCGTCGCGCCCGGTTCTGGGGATTGGTCCATCCCCTTGCGGGGGAGCGGTCTGGTGCCGCAAGCGGCCTTTTCGCCTCTCCCGCAAGTGGGCCTTGACTTTGGGATCGTCGAGGTGGGCCAGCGCCTAACGCGCCGCGTGACCGTCCTCAATCAGGGCCAGACCGAATTGCACCTTAAAAACGCCAGCCTTGAGGGCGCGGCGTTTGCCCTCGGAGGCGCGGACTCGGCGGCCACGCTTGCGCCCGAGGGGCGGCTCGACCTGAGCGCGGCGTTTGTGCCGCAGAGCGAAGGCGACCACAGCGGCGTCCTGCGCCTACACACCAGCGACCCGCAGGCCGCAGTGGTGGCCATCCCCCTCGCGGGTCGCGGCCAAATCAGCCCGCCGCGCATCGAGATTCTCAACGGCGGCCTAGACTTCGGCAGTGTGCCCATCGGCGAGACCGCACACGCGCATTTGCTGCTGTGGAACCGAGGAGGTCGGCCGGGCGTGGTGGAGGTTGCAATGGCCGCGGGCGAGGGCGTTGAATTTGAGCTCGAACAGCCCTCGGTCCTCGTCCAGCCTCGGGCCAGTGCCCAAGTCGCGCTGAGTTTCTCGCCCAAAGAAGCCGGGCCGCGCCAAGCTATTCTGCACGTCGAGGTTGAAGCCCAGCGCCAGACGGTGCGCTTGCAGGGCGTCGGCCAGTTTTTCGCCCTCAGTCCGGCGACCGTTGACTTCGGTCGAGTCGCGGTCGGCCAAAGCAGCAGTCGCGTCGTAGAAATAGCCAATGTGGGCAACGCCGACTTTGAGGTTCACCAGCTCCGCTCGACGAGCACTGAATTTACCGCCCATACCCCCATTGACGCGGACAACAAGTTCCTGTTGCCGGCCCACAGCCAGCGCACCTTGCCGCTGCACGTGGCCTTCAGCCCGTCGGCCCGCGGCGCGATTTCGGGGACCTTGCGCTTAGACGGCTTGGGCGCGCAGGAGATGACGACGCTCGACATCCTGCTCAAGGGCAGCGGCATGGCCGCTGAAATCGATCTGCATCCGGCGGGCCTCGTTGATTTTGGCTATGTGGCCTTGGGGCAGCAGACGGAAAGGACCTTTGTGGCGACCAACGTCGGCGATACCGTGCTGCAAGTCGAGGCGCATCCCCAAAGCGAGGAGGCCCGCGTCGCGCCAGCGCAATTCGCGTTGGCCCCGGGCGAATCCGTGCGCCTCACGCTCTTTTTCGCGCCCGATGCCTTGGGCGAGCGCCGCGGGCGCGTTTTGCTGGTCAGCAACGACGTCAAGGACCGCGCCCGGCCGCTCGAATACAAGGGGGACGGAGTGCTCGCAGACATCGACTTGGCGCGCATTGTCGAGGTCTTGATCGCGCACGGCGAGGAGCCCCAGCCCTTGGCTGTCGGCTGGAACAATACCCCGGTCGTGCAAAAAGACGGGACCAAAGTGGATGTGGCCTTTGCGATTTCCGACTCGCTGCGGCCGGCGCTCATCGGGCGCGAGCTGGTGGTCGAGTGGACCCCGCTCGACGAAAACTATGCCCCGAAAAAAGGCCGCACCCAAAAGCAGAAGGTCACCATCTACGAGTCGAGCGGCGAGCGCGTCTTGGTCGAGGACCTCAACTTGCGGCTGTCGGAAGAAGACAATCGCCGAGTGCGGCTCAAAATTACGACCCACAGCTACCCGGGTGCCCCGCCGCAGAGCGTGTCGCAGCTTTTGGAAGCCGGGGGTTGGAAGTGGGAATTTGAGGCCAAGCCGCTCGTTTCCTTTTTGACGATTCGCCCCGGGCGCGATTATACCGACCGCGACGGCAACCCAGTCCAAGGCCAAACCGAGCGCCTGATCGGCTTGCCCGGGTTGGCCTTTGCCGGCTGGCACAACGTGGATAACCCGTTGATTTCCGGCATCCACTTCACGGCCATCGGCAATGTCCTCGAAGCCCTTTCAACCGAAAACTCGCTGGCCATTTCGCTGGGCGTGGCCGTTTCCTTTTACAAGGATCAGTTTCTCTTTGGCTTTGGCTGGGACATTTACGACAGCCGACCCCGAGCCAAGAAGAAAGGCTCGCAGGACTACATTATGACCTTTAAGTACTCGGGGTTGTTCAAGTGAGCAGATGGCGGCACACCATGGCCGCGGCACACAAGTCTTGCGCGCCCATCCCCGTCAGGTAGGCCGCGCTCGGCGCGCCCGCGCCCAAGCGCCCGCAGGCCGCATCGCCGATGTCGAGCACCGCGCCCGCGGCGTTCCGCGCCAAGGAGATTTGCTCGGCGCGCCCCTGCTCGGCCGCCAAGCGGAACTCTCCAGACCGCTCGGCTTGGGCGAGCACATCGACGACCACCGTGCGCTCGCAGAGCACTTCCGGCGCGAGTTGGCGCGTGCGACTGTCCCCGGCGATGACCGCGAGGTACGGGACTTGGGCCAGCGCCGCGGCCGTCAAAATGGGCTGGGGCGTCGGCACGGCCGTCAACACGGCGTCGGCTCCAGCGATACACGTCGCTAGCGACGAGGCCACCCGCAGGGGTGCTCGCAGGGTTGGCCCGACCGCTTGGGCGAACTCCGCCCGGTTCGCCGCCCGGCGGCTCGTGCAGGCAATCTCTGCCAACTCAAAGAGTGCGTCGCAGGACAGGGCCAAGCTCCGCGCAATCCGGCCGGTCCCCAAGATGGCGATGCGCTCGATAGCCGCGCCCGCTAGGTATTGGAGCCCCAGTGCCCCAGCCGCGCCGGTGCGCTGGTCGGTGATGTGCCCGGCCTCTAGCCGCCACGCCCGGCCCTGTTGCAGATCTTCAAATGCGATGTACGCCTCCCGCTGGGCCAGCCGCCCGGTCGCCACGTCTGAAAGCTCTTCGATGATCTTGCGGGCGCGAAACTTCCCTGGCCATTCGGCCGGCATGTCGAGGCGAAAGGAATCGAGTGCGCCGCGCTTTTGGATGCACTCGGTGCGCGGTGGGTTGCTGATGACCCCCGCGCCATACTGCTCGAACGCTTGGTGACAGGCGGCGAGAAAATCAGCCGTGGAGAAGCGGTGGGCAAAGTCTTTTTCGCGCAGGATCTCCATGTCTCATCCTTTGTTTGCTTGACGTAACTTGCCGTTTTTTATTCATTTAATGGCGTTGGAGCGATGGAACGAGAAACCCCCAACATGCAGGAGTTCATTTTGTGGGGGCTGGCCGTTGTGGCCATAGCCCTTCTCCTCAAAGCGGCTTTCTGGCCGCACTCTGCGACTCCCCAGCCCACGCCCCAACGGGAAGTTCCCAAGCCGGAAGCCACTCCCCAGATCAGCCCCATTCGGGTCGAAATCCTCAACGGCGGCGGCGAATCGCAAATCGCTGCCCGCCTCCGCAAAAAGGTACGCGCCCTCGGGCTAGACGTGATTCACGAAGGCAATGCACCGAGCTTCAATTACCTGCACACCCTCGTCGTCGATTTGGATGGCGATATTGAGCAAGCCCGACAAGTGGCGGATGTCTTGGGGATCCCTCATTTTATTCAACAGCAGAGAGACCAATTCAGCTTGGCGAGCGTCTCCATTATCATCGGGCGCGACTATCGCCGCATTGGCCTGCTCGACTCGGCCAAGTAACGCCCCGGGAAAATGCCCATGACCCAGTGCCAAGACCCGCGCATCAACCGCGTCGTAGAAATTTTACAAGATAAGAAGGCCCTCGCAATAACCTTGCTGGATCTACGCTCTATAACCGACACCTGCGACTACTTCCTGCTCTGTACGAGCACCTCTGAGCAGCACACCCGCAGCCTCGTGGACGCGGTGCGGGACCAGCTCGTCGAGATAGGAGAAAAGCCTTGGCACATTGAGGGCACGGATGCCCAGCGCTGGGTTTTGCTCGATTACGTCGATTTCGTCGTCCACATCTTTCGCGCAGAGGCCCGCGATTTCTACGCCCTAGAGAGGCTGTGGGGCGACGCGCAACGCACGGACTATGCCGCGCTAGACGCGCCCGAGGAAGCGGCGGAAACGCCCTTTGAATTTTCGACCTTCTAATGCCAATGCAAACGCTCAGATGGCAGGACGATGCGCTGGTCCTGCTCGATCAAACGCGCTTACCCGAAGCGCTGGTGTACGCGACCTATCGCCACGTCGAAGAGATTGCCGGCGCCATTGAAAGGCTCGTGGTGCGCGGCGCACCGGCCATTGGGTTGGCGGCTGCCTACGGCGTCGTGGTCGGCGCACGTGCCGCGGTTGATTGCCCCCCCGAGTCCTTTGGCCGCCGCGTGGAAGCGACCATCGCCCGCCTCGCCCGCACCCGCCCCACCGCGATCAACCTGTTCTGGGCCTTAGAGCAAATGCGGGAGGTGTTGGCGGCGAATCAAGGGCGCGACAACCGCACCCTCTGCGACCTCCTGCTAGCGGCCGCGCATCGCCTCTTGGAGGAAGACCGCCAAATCTGTCGCCAGATCGGTGCCCACGGCGCGGCCCTCCTGCGCGATGGCAGCCAAGTCATAACCCACTGCAATGCCGGCGGCTTGGCCACGGCCGACTACGGCACGGCCTTGGGGGTGGTCTATGCGGCCCAAGAGGCCGGCAAGAAGGTCGCCGTGTTTGCCGACGAAACCCGCCCCTTGCTGCAAGGTTCGCGGCTGACGGCGTGGGAGCTGATGCAGAGCGGCATCGACGTCAAGGTCATCTGCGACAATGCGGCCGCGGCCGTCCTGCGAAGCGAGGCGATTGACTGCTGCATAGTGGGCGCGGATCGCATCGCCAAAAACGGCGATGTGGCCAACAAAATAGGTACGTACGGGCTGGCCATCCTCGCCCGCGAGCACGGCGTACCTTTTTACGTGGCCGCCCCGGTCTCGACCCTCGACCTAACCTTGGCCTCGGGCGAGGAAATCCCCATTGAAAAGCGCGACGCCGCCGAGGTGCGCCAAGGCATGGGCAAGCCCACCGCGCCCGACGCCGTGCCGGTGTACAACCCGGCCTTTGACGTCACGCCCGGCGACTTGGTGTCGGCGATTATCTCGGAAAAGGGCGTCGCCCGCGCTCCGTACGAACCTGCCCTATGCGCTTGGGTCGAGCCATGAAAAGCTATCCGCTCCTATTGCTGGCCCTGCTCGCCACGGCCCATTGCGCGAGTGCCCCGCGCTGGCGCACGGATTCGGGCGCTGCCGCGCCCCCGAGTAGCGAAGAATTTGACCCGCGCACCCTCGGCGAAGCCCCTTTGCTCATTGAGCCGGTCCAACGCGAGTCAAAAGAACGCGAAGAACGCGCCCAAACCCCAGCCGAGCCTGCGCCCCCCGCCCCAGACCGCGCTGCGACCGCGAGCACTTCGGTCTATCGCCTCCAGTTGCTCGCCTTGAGCAACAAAGCCATGGCACGCCAGCGCCGCGTCGAGCTGGAACGTGCGCTCGGGGTGAAGGTGTACCTAGTGGCCCGCAACGAACACTCAGTGCTGCAAGCGGGCCAATACCCCACGCGCGCTGCGGCCGCGGCCCTCAAGGAGCAGGTTGCTGCGCTCGGCCCGGATTATGCCGATGCCTATGTCGTGGAGGTCCCGGCCGGTGCGCCGACCGAGGCCGCGCCCGGGCCGGAGCCCACCTTTGGCTGGAAGGTGCAAATCGCCCAGTTCCTAGAACACGACAAGGCCAGCCGCCTCGTGGCCGACGCAAAAAAGCGCCTGCAACGCGACGACATCAACGTGATCTTTAAGGAACCGTACTACAAGATCGAAGTCGGCAACTATCGCACCGAGGCGCGCGCTCAGGCCGCGGCCGAACGGATCGGAGAGTTCTACCCCCTCGCCCTCAAGGTCCGCTCCCAGATTTTCATCTCGCAGGAGGACTGACCCGCCATGCGCTTGTATTGTTGTGTCATCGCCTTGCTGTTCATGGCCTGTGCCCATGGCAAGAGCACCGGACCTGCGGCCTTCGACGAGGCGGCCCCCCCTATCGTGTCGGTGGATTTGTCTGTGGACCCACCGCCGGATAGGGCCGACTTACGCGCTGTGCGTTGGCACGTGCTCCTCGCCATCGAAAGCCACGCGCTCGGGCAGACCCAACGAGCGCAAGCGGCCCTCGACTCGGCCTTTGGCATTCTCGCCGACCTCGACGAGCACGACGCGCTCGTCGATACCGCGCAGGCCGCCACGCTCGGCGCGTCCATTGAGCGGGCGTACCTCAGCTTGTTGCCGCACTTGGAGCACTTGCCGGCCGACAGCCCCTTGAACGTCCTGCTCGAAGGGCTATCCGAGGAAAAAATTGAGCACCTGTCGGCCGATGCCAAGCCTGTGGTCCGCATTCGCCAACTCAGCCTCCGTTGCGACATGCCCATTGACGCCAACGACCGCGTCGTCGCCAGCCTCCACTTCTTTGAGACGCGGGGTCGCAAGACCTTTGCCACTTGGTTGCAACGCGCTGGGCGCTACCGAGAGCTGATCGTCGATATTCTCCAGCGCGAGGGGATGCCCCGCGACCTGTTCTATCTAGCCGTCATCGAGAGCGGCCTCAACCCAAGGGCCTATTCGCGGTCGCAGGCCGTGGGATTGTGGCAGTTTATGGCGCATACCGGCCGCATGATGGGCCTTAAACGCACCCATTGGATCGACGAGCGGCGCGACCCGGTCAAGGCGACCGTTGCCGCGGCCCGATACCTCAAAGGTCTGTACGCCGAGTTCGGCGACTGGCGTTTAGCCTTGGCCGCGTACAACGCCGGCCCGGGCCGAGTCCGCCGCACCATCGCCCGCGACGGCACCAACGACTACTGGCAACTCAACCTGCCCCGCGAAACGAAAAACTACGTGCCGCTTTTCATGGCCGCGGCCATCATAGCCAAGGATCCACAACTTTTTGGCTTTGAGCCTCAAGCCGAAGAGCCAGCCCTTACCTACGATGAAGTCCTCCTGCCCCAAGACTGGCCTTACATCGATCTGAAAGCGGCGGCTCAACTCTTGGGCATCAGCCGCCGGGTATTGCACGACCTCAATCCCGAGTTGCGCCAAGACATCACGCCGCCGGGGTCTGGTTCGTCTTATGTTTTGCGGGTGCCGCCGGGCCAAGGCCAGCGCTTGCTCGACCAGTACGCCAGCTTACCCATCCCGCAAAAGGCCGCGGTCCACCAGTACCGAGTGCAACGCGGCGATACGATCTCTGATATTGCCCAAGCCTTTGGCGTCTCCACGCGCGTCATTGCCGCGGCCAATACCCTGAGAAACCCCCACTTCATCCGGCCGCGACAACTTCTTTATATCCCGGTCGCCACCAAGGCCAAGCCAGCTATTGGCAGCCGCGAGACCTACACGGTGAAGCCGGGCGATACCCTGTGGGAGTTGGCTCGGCGCTTTGCGGTTAGCGTCCCCGACTTACAGGCGTGGAACAGCCTCGAAAAGGCGCTGATTAAACCCGGTCAACAGCTCACGGTGGCCAACAAGCGAGCGCGGATATACACCGTGGTCTCGGGCGATACCCTGCACGGCATCGCCCGCAAATTCGGCCTCGCCGCCCGCGATATTGCCCGCCAAAACAACATCGATCTCTCGGAGACGCTGCTGGCGGGCACGGCTTTGCAGATCCCGCGGTGACATGAGTGCGGTCCGCCACATCCTCTGGCTGGCACTGGCCTTTATCCTGCAAACCACTTGGGTTGATTCGCTAAGGGTATGGTCGATCAAACCCGATCTATTGCTCGTGGCGTTGAGCTTCATCGCGCTGCGCCGCGGGCCAGTTGTTGGGGCCTATATGGGGCTGGGCGTCGGCATCCTCCAAGATATATACCTGCCCGCCGATCTCGGAGTCAACGCGCTCGCCAAGTCGATCATTGGCGCGGGCTTTGGCTACAGTCACGCCCGCATGGTCGCCGACAGCATTCAAGTCCAGACCGCGCTCATGTTCGGCGCCGTAATCTGCCACGATCTCATCTACTATGTGGGGGCCGGGACCGATCTGCCCTTTGAGGTGAGCAGCATCTTGGGCCGCGCCGTGTACACGGGCTTGATCAACGCGGTTTTCTTCGCGGGTCTAACTCTTAAACGCCATCTCTTCCCCGCTTGATTATGGAACACCAGCAACAAGATCCGCACCGGCCCCTCAACAGCCTCCTCGTGCCCGTGGTCTTGCTGTTCGCAGTTTTGGTCTTGCGGTTGTTTTATTTGCAAGTGGTCACCTCAGCCGACTACGCCCGCGAGTCCGAGGAAAACCGCATTGCTCAGCGGCGCGTCAAGGCCCCGCGTGGGCTGATCTACGACCGCGATGGCCGCATCTTGGCTCGCACCCGGCCATTTTACACCGTCTCCTTGGAGCGCACCACGTCCAAGGATTTCGAAGCGGCCACGGCCGCGTTTACAGAGGCCATCGGCGACCGCGAACTAGACGGCGAGTACAGCCGCAAATACCGCACCATCCGCCTCAAGCGCGATGTTGACTTTCGCACGGTATCGATCGTAGAGGAGCGGCTCAAGGCCGACTGGCCCCTGCTCGACATTGAAATCGAGACCCAGCGCTACTATCCCTACGGCACGGCGGCCGCCCACCTCCTCGGTTATATCGGCATCATCCGCGACCAAGATCTACAGGGCGAGAACGACAACGCCTATGTGCTCGGCGACTTTATCGGCAAGACCGGAATCGAGAAGGTTCACGAGAACAGCCTGCGCGGCCTCGACGGCATGTTGTACGTCGAGATTGATGCGGCCGGCCGCACGGGCCGGGAGTTTCCAGAGCGCGACCAACTCCCCGTGCCCGGTACGCCCCTGCACCTGACTGTTGACTTGGAAGTACAACTGGCGGCTGAACGCGCCTTACCCGATAGCTTGGCCGGCGCGCTCGTCGCGCTCGACCCGCGCACCGGGGCCGTGCTGGCCTTGGCCAACAAGCCGACCTTTGACCCCAACATTTTCGTGTCGTTTCAGGCTCAGAAAGAGCGGTGGCGGGTGCTGCAGAGCAAAGATGTGCTGCTCAACCGCGCCTTGCAGGGGCGTTATCCCCCGGGCTCGACGCTCAAGATGGTCAGTGCCATCGCCGCGCTCGAAACAGGGGTCACCGATACCCTGAGCTTGTTTGAGCCCTGCTATGGTTCGCTGACTGTGGGGCGGACCAAGTTCCGCTGCCACAAGCGGACCGGCCACGGCGGCCTGACCCTCTTAGGGGCGATCGAGACCTCCTGCAACGTGTACTTCTACCATTTGGCGCGGCTGATGAGCATTGAAACGTGGCACGAGTACGCGGTCAAATTCGGCTTTGGCCAGCCGACCGGGATCGTCCACCCCGGAGAAGCCGCCGGTCTCCTACCCTCGCGCCAGTACCACCAAGAGCGCGGCGGCTGGTCTTTCGGGCACTTGCTCAACCTCTCCATTGGCCAAGGTGCCATGCTAGCCACGCCCATTCAAATGGCCCGCTACGTGGCCGCCATTGCCAACGGTGGCTACTTGGTCACTCCCTATATCAGCGGTGATCCCCCCCCCCGCCAGCGCATTGACGGCATTTCGCCGCGGACCTTCGCCATCGTGAGAAAGGCCATGCGCCGGGTCGTAGCCAGCGAAACCGGGACCGGCCGCCGAGCGCGGGTTGACAGCGTCGCGATCGCGGCGAAGACCGGGACCGCGCAAGTGCCCAATCGGGACGACGACGCTTGGATGGTGGCCTTTGCTCCGTACGAAGATCCCGCCATTGTCATCGCGGCCGTGGTCGAAGGGGGCGGCAGCGGTGGGGAGCGAGTCGGCCCGATTGTGCGCGAGGTCGTCCGCGCCTTCTGCATCCAAGAGGGCATCATCGAGCCGGAAGCAGCCCAAGCTGATACGCTCTTGGCTAACCACGGGACGCTTTAGCGCATGCGCCTGCTCCGCCAACTCGACTTCCCGCTCCTAATTGCGACTTTGGCGACCGTGCTGATGGGTATCGTCGCAATCTATAGTGCTACGTATCACAACGACTCGACTGCGGTGCAGAACGCGTGGAGTAAGCAGGGCCTATTCGCGATCGTGGCCTTTGGCGTGGCCTTAGCCATCGTCTATATCCCGGAAAAGATCATTTACAGCGTGGCTTATCTGCTGTACGTGCCCAGCATTGTGAGCCTCGTCGCGGTGTTGGCTTGGGGCACGGGCGACGTTACCCGCTGGTTGCGTCTAGGGCCGTTGATATTGCAGCCTTCGGAGTTGGTCAAGATCGCGACCATCATCGCGCTAGCGCGCTACTTGAGCGACCGCAGCGTCGAGCGCATGAACTCCTTCGGCGGCTTTCTCGGGGCCTTGGGCCTCATATTGGTTCCGATCGCCTTGATTGTGCGTCAGCCCGACTTGGGGACCGCAATTTCTTTTGGCGCGCCGTTTTTCCCCATGCTGTATTGGGCGGGAATGCGCAAGTTCTTCATCTTCCTCGTCATCTCTCCGCTCATCAGCGTCCTCTGCTCTTTAGAGCCCCTGTGGCAAGCGGGCACTCCGTACATCTTCGCCGCGTTTGTCGTCGGCAGCACCTTCTTGATCCACCATTTTCTGCGCCGGCTCTGGCTGACCATATCCATGGCTTTCGTCAATACCTCGGCGGGTTTGCTCACGGTGTACTTTTTGGAGCACTTCCTGCATCCATACCAGAAGGCCCGCATTATGACCTTCTTCAATCCAGAGAGCGATCCGCTCGGCTCCGGGTGGAACATCATCCAATCCAAGATCGCCATTGGCTCCGGCGGACTGACGGGCAAGGGCTTTTTAGAAGGAACGCAGACCAAGCACGAGTTTCTGCCAGTGGCCCATACGGACTTCATCTTCTCGGTCATTGGGGAGGAGGGCGGGTTTGCCTTGGGCCTGATAGTGCTGAGCCTGTTCTTTTTTCTCATCTACCGGGCGCTGCACATCGCCTCTGTTGCCAATAATGCCTTTTACAGCCTGACGGCCGTCGGCTTGGCCGCGATGCTGACCTTTCACGTGTTCATCAATATCGGCATGACCATCGGCGTCATGCCCATCACCGGCCTGCCGCTGCCCTTTCTCAGCTCGGGCGGCTCCTCGCTGCTGTCCAACCTCATCGCCATTGGCCTGCTCCTCCACATTGCCACGTACCGCCACGAGTTCTGAATGCGCGTCGCTAGACAGGCCGTTTGCTGCGCCCTGCTCGGCGCGTTTGTCATCAGCAACCCGCAATGTGGCACCTACCGAGCCGAGCACGCCCAGCTAGCGCGGGCCTATTTGCTCGATGGCCTCTACAGCCGAGCCTTGGTTGAGACTCGTCGCGCCATCCGTCAAGACGGGCCGGACGACCGCTTGCTCCTCATCAGTGCTCTGGCCCGACTGGGGCTAGGCGAGGTGGATGCCGCGCTGGAGTTGGTCGGCCAAGCCATTGCCTTGGCGCCGGACAACGACGATCTGTACAGCGCATTGCGCAACATTTGTCAAAGGGAAGAGCGCTACGCCCAAACCGCAGAACTGCTCGCCCTCCTGCGCGCAGACTACGGCCCGAGCGCGTCGCTGTGGGCGACCGAAGGCTGGCTCCATGCTCGGCAGGAGCGACTCGATGCAGCCATAGAAGCACTGCGCCACGCCATTCAACTCGACGAGCATCACCTCTTCGCCCACGCGGAACTCGGCCGCCTCTTGATCTCCGAAGGGCGACTGGCCGAGGCCGAGACCGCGCTCACCGAGGCTGTGCGCCTCCAACCTGACGACCCCCAACTCGCCCTCGCCTTGGGGGATTGCCAACTCCGCCAAGGGCTTGCTGCCCGGGCCGCTCGCACGTTTGACCACGCACTGAAAGCCGGCGTCATCAGCGCTGTTGACATCGCCCGCATCTATTACGAGCGCGAGCAACCCGACCGCGCCATTGAATACTACGAGCGCGCCTTGGCCGGTGCGCCAGACGACCCGCTGATCCTCAACAATTTGGCTTGGACTTATGCAGAAGAAGGCCGGCGCCTTAGCTATGCCCTCAATCTGTCGATGCGGGCGGTCAAGCTCGATGCGGAAAGCCCAGTCTATTTGGATACCTATGCGGAATTGCTGCACCTGTTGGGGCGGCATGCGTACGCGGTGGCCATTATGCAGCAAGCCCTCGCGCTTGAGCCAGCCGATGGCGAGCACCGGGCCTATCTCGAAGGCCAGATGGCAAAATTCCGCCGTGCGCTCGCCGTGCGCCTGTGAGTTAGGTTCGGTAGTGTTGGTAATCGATCTCGAGGTGTTCTAGCTTTGCGTACAGGCTTTTGCGAGACAGACCTACGTCTTCGGCCACTTGCGAAATCACCCCGCGGTGCCGGTGCAGGGCCTCGCAGAGAAAGTGCCGCTCAAACGAACTCCGCGCTTCTCTAAAACCGCGCCGGCCCCGTTTGGGCTCGTCTTCATCCTTCCAATGGACGATTTCTTCCGGCACGTCCTCCTTCCGCAACAAGCTGTCGCCGGCAAGGAGAACCATGCGTTCGAGCGCGTTTTCTAATTGCCGCACATTGCCCGGCCACGGATAGGTCAAGAAGAGCTCTAAGGCCGCGGCGTCGAGGCCGCGAATTTTGCACCTGTTTTGCGCCGCCAAGCGGCGGATAAAGTATTCGATTAACAGGGGAATGTCGCCCTTGCGCTGGCGCAGCGGCGGCAGCTTTAGCGGCACGACGTTGAGCCGGTAGAAGAGGTCTTCGCGGAAGGTTCCTTTGCAGGTCTCTTCCCATAAATTAACGTTGGTCGCGGCAATAACCCGCACATCCACCCGCAAGGTCTCCGTGCCCCCGACGCGCTCAAATTCGCGTTCTTGCAGAACGCGCAACAGGCGCAGTTGTACGCGCATATCTGCCGCGCCAATCTCGTCGAGAAACAAGGTGCCGCGATCGGCGAGCTCAAAGCGGCCTAGGCGTTGGCGGATCGCGCCGGTAAAGGCGCCTTTCTCATGCCCAAACAGCTCGCTCTCCAAGACGCCTTCGGGCAGCGAGGCACAGTTGAGCCGCACAAACGAGGCCCTGCGCCTTAGACTGCGCCCGTGCAAGCGCCGCGCCAGCACTTCTTTCCCCGTGCCGCTTTCGCCGGTGAGGAGCACGGTCGCTGGGGACTTGGCGACCCGGTCCACTTGGGCCAGCAGGCGGCGGACTTGGGCGTTTTGGGTGATAAACTCGGAATGGTCGGGACCGCGGGGGGAGGACGCACCCATTCGAGCAGTCGCGTCCGAGTTAGCAGACGTACCAGAATACACAGAGAACCTCCCTTTCTTTTTCTTATTTGGATATTCAATACATAAGTGAATATAATACGCCAACAAAGACGATTGTCAAGAATAACCAATGCAGATCGGGGATTAGACTAAGATGGAGGGCTTATCGGCGCAGAGCTCGGAAACCAAGCTGTTGTAGTTGTTGGAGCCTCGCGAGGCTGCGTCGTAGAGTGCGATGGGCTGGCTAAAACCTGGGGCCTCGGCCAAGCTAATGTTGCGGTTGATGATCGTCTGATAAACCTTATCGCCGAAGTGGTTGCGTACTTCTTGGGCCACGCGGCGGCAAAGCTGCAAGCGATCGTCGTACAGAGTGAGTAAAACGCCCTCGATTTCGAGGTTGGGGTTGAGATAGCGCCGCACTACGCGGATGGAATTGCTGAGATTGCTCACGCCTTCTAGGGCATAATACTCGCACTGCACCGGGATGAGAACGGAATCAGCGGCGCTCAGCGCGTTGATCGTGAGCAAGCCCAAAGACGGCGGGCAATCAATGAGTACAAATTCGTACTGTTCCTTTACCGGGCGCAGGGCCTCGGCCAGCCGCTTGTCGCGCCCGACGATGGAGCTCATCTCCACTTCGGCACCCGCGAGACGGATGTGCCCAGGCACTACGGAGAGGCCCTTTATATAGGTGGGAAAGGTCGCCGAGGAGGCGCTGAGCTGGCCTAGCAAGACCTCGTAGGTAGAGGCGTAGTCGCTGCCGAGCTCGGCGTTGCAGCCACTCGTGGCATTGGCCTGCGGGTCTAAGTCGATGAGTAAGGTTCGGAACCCGGAAAGGGCCAGACAGGCGGCGAGATTGACGGCCGTAGTGGTTTTGCCAACCCCGCCTTTTTGATTGGCGATGGCGATGATTTTGCCCATACCTATACTTTGCCTCGTCAAAGCCTGCAAAAAGGCTTAACTAGCTAGATTCGGCACCGCGCCTAGGCGCGGCTCCGTGTTTTAATGAGCACAAACTAAGCGGGCCAAAAGGCCACTCCCACAGCAGAAGGGAGCGACCAAAACCGTACTCAGGGGAGTTGTACAGAAGGCCCTAATCACCGCCTCTCCCTCAATATAAGGCGGCACAACGGCTCGTCAAGGGCTTGTGCCAATTTGGTTACAGCCCAGTAGAAAAAAGTTTATAAGATCATATAAAATAATATGTTATAAACTTCAATAAATGGGTTGTCGCGCCGGCGTCGCCAAGTTTTTGGGCCGGCGGCGGGCGCGGTTCCTTATTATTGTTTCTCGCACCTAAAATCCAGAAACGAAAGACGATGCAAAGCGATTCCACATTCTCAGAATTAGTTGCTATCATGGCGCGTCTGCGCGGCCCCGATGGCTGCCCTTGGGACCGCAAGCAAACGCACGCCACGCTCCGGCCCTACCTGTTGGAGGAGGCGTATGAGGCCCTCGAAGCCATTGACGCGGCAGACGATGCCGAGTTGTGCGAGGAGCTGGGCGATGTGTTGCTGCAAGTGGTGTTCCACGCCCAGATCGCGGCTGAGGAGGGCCGCTTCGACATCGAGGCGGTCGGCCAAGCCATCGTCGATAAGCTGGTTCGCCGCCACCCCCATGTCTTCGACGATGCGAGTGCAGACGGGGCGGACGAGGTTTTACTCCGCTGGGAGCAGATCAAAAAGCAGGAGCGTCGGGAGCAAGGAAAAGCCGCCCCTTCGTTGCTGGAGGGCATTCCCAAGCACCTCCCCGCCCTAATGCGCGCCCATCGGGTCCAAGCGCACGTTGCCCAGCAGGGGTTTGATTGGGACGACATAGATGGAGCGCTCGACAAGGTCGAAGAGGAATTCGCCGAAGTGCGCCGGGCTTGGGAGCAGGGGAAAGCGGCGGCGGTTGAGGAGGAGTTTGGCGACTTGCTCTTTTCGTTGGTCAACGCCAGCCGATTCCTCAAAGTAGAGCCTGAGCAGGCCCTCAGACGGGCTGTCGCCAAGTTCGAGCACCGCTTCCGCGCCCTAGAGGAGACCGTGCATGCGCGGGGCGAGGAAGTGGCCGCGCTCTCGCTGGCCGTTCTAGACGAGATATGGGACGAAGTGAAAGCGCGCGAAAAGCCCGAAGGATAAGGAGGCGACATGGAACTGGCACTCGATAGGGTTCCCTTGCGCGTTGACGTGCTCTTTTGCGCCACAGTCTTGGGCGTCTTGGTGCTTGCGGTATTGGCCGTGCGCGTTGCTGCCCAGCGCACCGGCCAACCCATCGACCTGTGGACGATGCGGGCCACTGCGGCAGCGGGGCTGTGGTTGGTGGCGACCGGACTGGCCGCGCTGTCGGGCGCGTTGCGCGGCTTCTCGCTCCCCCTGTTCACCGCTTTGATGATCCTAACGGGTGGTGTGGCCTTTTCGCGGGCGGGGGCCGCGCTGCTGGCGGCCGTTGGCCCGGTTGGGCTGATTGGCTTCCAGTTTTTCCGCGTGCCGGTCGCCATGTTCCTACGAGGAATGTACCAAGCGGGGCAGGCGCCGGTGCAGATGACCTACGAAGGGCTCAACTTCGATATCTTCGTCGGCTTGACCGCTCCGGCCATGGCTTGGTTGGTCTGGCGCGGCAAGGCGCGGTCCTACGCGATATGGGCTTGGAATGCGTTTGGACTGGTGCTGCTGGTCGAGGCGATCGCCATCGCGGCCCTCTCCATGCCGACGGAGTTCCGCGTCTTCACCAACGAGCCGGCTAGCACGTTCTCGACCTCTGCGCCTTACATCTGGCTGCCAACGGTCTTGGCTCCCGCCGCCCTAGTAGGTCATTTGTTGGTATTGCGCTGGCTGTCGTCGAGTTGCTCCCGGTCGAGATAATCCATGGCCGGATCGAGCCGCCAGCGGCACTGGTCGGGGGGCTGGATGGTGCGGCCCCATGCGGTTAGGATGGACCGGTCTGTGCGGAGCACGGCTAGGCGTGCGGCGATTCGCTCTGGATCCCAGCCGTCTAGGACTTCGGCTTTGAGCGCGGCCAGCGTCTGTTGGTGCGCCGGATCGGCCGCTAGGTCGCAGCGCTCGCGCGGGTCGGCTTGGAGGTTAAAGAGCTGGCAGGGCTGGCCGTGGTAGTAGTTGAGCTTCCACGGCCCGCGCCGAATCATGCGCTGAAAAATGCCCTCGGCCGGGAAGGGACCGCCGGCCCCGGCTGCGTCTTGGCAAAACTCGGAGAAGGCGACGTCGTCCCACGCGGCGTTTTGGGGATCCGCGAGCAAGGGCAGGACGCTGCGGCCCCGCGAGTTGGGCAGGGCCGGGCAGCCCAAGGCGTCGAGCATGGTCGCGTTGAGGTCGAGGGAGGAAATTACCCGGTCGCAACGAGTGCCGGCGGGCAAGTGACCGGGCCAAGCGAGTATGGCCGGCACCTTAACCGAGTCTTCGTAAAAGGTCTGCTTCCACCACAGCCCGTGCTCGCCGACCTGCTCGCCGTGGTCCGACGTATAGAGGATGAGGGTGTTTTCCTCCAAGTCGTTTTCTCTCAGCGCGGCTACGATCTGGCCGATCAGGGCGTCCATGCGGTGGACGAGCGCCCAATAGGCCGCGCGGGCGCGGCGGGTCTCTTCCGCGCTGACTTCCTCGATGTCGCAGGCTTGACGCCAGCGCTTGAGGTGGGGATGCAGGTGGTCGCCGAAGGGTTCGGGGGTTTGCGGCGGGGTGATGTTTTCATAGTAGTAGCGATAGTCTTGCAAGCGGGCGACAAAAGGCTGGTGCGGCAGCATGAAACCGACCGAGAGCGAGAACGGCTCGGCCCCTTGGCCCGTGCGCTTGGCCACGCCGAGGCGATTGAGGTAGTCAACGGTCGCGGCGGTGACGTCTTCGTCGTGGACTTGATAGGCGCTTTGGCCGTGGCCGGACAGGCGCAGGCTGACGCGGCTCGGCCCGGCCGTGCCCGAGAGTTGGCCGTGATCAACGCCTTGGCCCCCGGGCTGGTTGGGGCCGTGATCGCCGACGAGCCGCTCCGCGTATCCGTGTAGTTGGTCCGGCCCAACCGAGTGCATGCGGCCGACGAGAACAGGGCGATAGCCGCCGGCGCCCATGGCGTGGGCGAGGGTGGGGATGCCGGAGTCGAGGATGTGGGAGTTGGTCCAGACTTGGTTGTCGCAGGGGTAGCGGCCCGAGAGCATGGACATCCGCGAGGGAACGCAAATGGGCGAGGGGCAATAGGTGTTGTCGAACACTACGCCGCGCGCCGCGAGGGCATCGAGGTGGGGGGTTTCGACTAGGGGATCGCCATAGCAGCCGGCGACGTAGGGGCTGTGTTGGTCGGAGTGGATGTACAGCAGGTTGGGGCGGGGGTCGCGGCTCATAGTGCTAATACCTCGTCGGTTGGGTGGTGCGCGACAAGGTACGCGGCTGGGCCGGGCCGAGCAAGGCGCGGTTGAGCGGGTTTTCTCGCGCTGTTGCATTGTGTACGTTTTTTGCACGACAAACCACAAGCGATGGAGATTGGAGATTGGATATGTCAAAGAAAAAAGCGGCCAAGCCGGCCAAGATGAAGCGGAAAGACTACGAGCGCGAATTGGCCAAGTTGCACTACGATCTGGTCAAGTTGCAGCACTGGATCAAGGATCAGGGCTTGCGGGTTGTAATCGTCTTTGAGGGGCGCGACACGGCCGGCAAGGGCGGGATCATCAAGCGCATCGCCGAGCCGCTCAATCCGCGCGGCGCGCGCGTGGTGGCCTTGGGGACGCCATCGGACCGCGAGCGCACCCAGTGGTACTTCCAGCGCTACGTGGCCCACCTGCCGGCCGCGGGCGAAATCGTGGTCTTCGACCGCAGTTGGTACAACCGCAGCGGCGTTGAGCGGGTCTTTGGCTTTTGCTCCGATGAGGAGTATTGGGAGTTTCTCCACTCGTGCCCGGAGTTTGAGCGCATGCTGGTGCGCTCGGGGATCGTCCTGATGAAGTACTGGCTCTCGGTGAGCGAGGAGGAGCAAGAAAGCCGCTTTCAGGAGCGCGCCCGGAATCCGCTCAAGCGCTGGAAGCTCAGCGATATAGATCTAGAGTCGCGGAACAGGTGGGTCGAGTACTCCAAGGCCAAAGACGAGGCGTTTTTCTATACGGACATTCCCGAAGCGCCTTGGTACACGGTTGAAGCCGACGACAAGCGGCGGGCGCGTCTCAACTGCATCGCGCACCTCCTCAGCCAACTGCCCCACGAGGACGTGATGCCGCAAAAGATGGACCTGCCGCCGCGCCCGCCGCACGGCGAGTACCAGCGCCCGCCCCACAGCAAGTTGCACTTTGTCGATGAGAAGTACTAAGAGCGGTATTCCCCTCTTTATAGTCGTAGTCGCGGCGACATTTTTCTTGGGGGTCTGGACCTTCGACCCCAAACTTTCCCTGAGCGGCGACAACGCCGAATTCATCACGCTGGCTCGCAGTCTGGCCCAAGGCGAGGGGCTTTTGCACCTCAACTCGCCCGACCCGCAGCCGGCGACCAAGTACCCCTTTGGCTTTCCCCTGTTGCTGGCCCCGTTGGCGTGGGCTTTCCCCGGCGATTGGGTGCCGATGAAGGCTTGGGTGTTGGTGCTCTTCGCGCTGGGGATGGGGGTGCTCTACCAAGTGGCCAAGGAGCGGGTGGGCGTCTTGCCCGGCTTGGCGGTGGTGGCACTGAGCCTGATGGCCGGCAAGAGCTATTTAACCCACGGCCCGACCGGCGCGTCCTACGGCCCGCTGCTGTTGCACTACGCGCACCAAGTCATGTCCGAAGTCCCCTATCTGACCTTTTCGCTCTTGGCGCTGTGGCTCGTAGAACGGGGCGTCGGGTGCGCGGGCCGCAAGGGAAACTGGTGGCTCATTGGCGGTTTCGCCTGTACCCTCGGGGCGTACTACATCCGCACGGCTGGGATCGCGCTGGTGGCGGCTGTGGTGGTCTATCTGTTGCTCCGGCGCGATGTCCGGCGGGCTTTGTTCTTTGGCGGCGCGGCGGTGGTCTGCTATTTGCCGTGGGCTTGGCGCAACCAAGCGGTGGGCCGCGGCGGCGTCTATATCGAGCAGTTGGTCATGGTCAATCCCTACCACCCAGAGCGGGGCCTGCTCGACGTGGGCGGCTTTGTCGAGCGCGTTATCGACAATACGCAGCGCTATCTGACCGGGGAATTGCCCAATACCCTAGTGCCCTTTTTTACCGGCGCTGAGACGGTTTTTCACCCCGCGCCTTTGTTGCTAATCGCGCTCGCCGTTGCCGCGACCGTGCTTTGCATCCAGCGCGGCGAACACCTGCTGCTCCTGCTCTACGCGGCCTTCTTTTTAGGCATGGTGTTGCTCTGGCCTTGGCCGGGTGACCGCTTTCTGGTGCCTATTGTGCCGGTGCTCGTCTTGTTGGGGGTCTGGGCTGTTTTGCAAATCCGCGCTAGACTGGCCGGGGGCCACGGGGGCCGGTTTGTGGTATGGGGCTTGTTTGTGGGCTGCGTCATCGGCTGGGTCGGCGGCGTCAAACGCCTAGCCGACTACGCCGCGGCCGACTATCCCCCGCCGTGGCGTCGCTACTATCAGGCCGGTCAGTGGCTCAAAGCCAACGCGCAGGAAGACGACATCGTGCTGTGCCGCAAGGGGTACTGGATGTACATCGTCTCGGGTCGGCGCTGCGTCGGCTTCCCCTTTGCCGAGCCGGCCAAGGTGCTGGCCCATATCGAGCGCGAAAAGGTGGAGTTCGTCGTGCTGGAAAGCCTCGGTTTTCCCCAGACTGGGCGGTATTTGCTCCCGGCCATTGAGGAGTACGAGAGCCGCTTTGCGGTGGTGTGGCACGACCCGGTGGTGCCGACCTATGTGCTGCGTTTTCTCCGCTAAGATGGCAGCGGCGCGTCGGCGCGGACTAAGCCCTCGGCGCGGAGTTCGGCCCAAAACGAGGCGGGAATCTCCTGAGTGAGCAAGTCGAAGTTCTCTTGCACTCGCTCGGGCTGCCGCGTCCCGGGGATGATGCAGGTGATGGCCGGATGGGCAAAGACGAATTGCGAGGCTGCGGCCCGCAGATCGACTTGGTGGCGCGCGGCCACGGCCTCTAGGGACTTGGCCCTAGCGGCGATTTCGGGTGGGGCTTCTCGGTAGTTGTACGTCGCGCCCGGGCGCGCGCCTTTGGCCAAGATGCCGCTGTTGTACGTGCCGCCGGCCATGATGCCGATGTTCTTTTTTACGCACAGCGGCAAGAGCTCGTCGAGTGCGCTCTGGTCGAGCAAGCTGTAGCGTCCGGCGAGGAGGAAGCAGTCGAAATCGCCCTCGCGCGCAAAGCGGGCCAGCATTTCCCATTGGTTCATGCCCGCACTGACGGCGCGGATGACGCCGGCACTGCGCAGCTCGTCGAGCGCGGGATAAGCGCTGTCGATGGCCTCCTGCCAGTGGTTGTCTGGGTCGTGAATGTGGAGGATGTCGATGCGATCTACGCCGAGGCGTTTGCGGCTGTCTGCAAAGGAGCGCATGACGCCGTCGTAGCTGAAGTCGAACACGGGTTGGTACGGAGCCGGGTCGTCGAACGCGCCCACCTGCTGGTCGCGTTGGGTGGGGACTAAGACGCGCCCCACCTTGGACGCGAGCACATAGTGGGTGCGCGATACGCCCGCGAGGGCCTGCCCGAGGCGGAGTTCGCTTTTGCCCGCCCCGTACAGGGGTGCGGTGTCTAAGAGGTTGAGACCCAAGGACAGGGCGCGGCGCACGACCGAGATGGCTTGGTCGTCCGGGATGTCGCCGTATAGGCCGCCGATGGAGGCGCAGCCCAAGCCGAGGCGGGTGACGGACAGGCCGCTGCTGCCGAGAGGGACTTTTTCGAGTGGATTCATGCTAGCTCCTTGTTAGTTCGTTAGATGACTGGTAAAAAGCTATGCCAAACGACCCGGCGCAAAAAGCCCACCCCTTGAGACCTGCTTGACGCTCACAGGGGCATGGCGTACATTAAACGGCCTTTGTAAACGGTTCGGAACTCGTTGAATATAAAAGAGATGTGTCAATTTAAGCCCAAGCTGCTGGTGCTGCTAATGTGGGCCGGATGCGCCCCGGCCGAAAAGCCGCCGCAGGAAGAGATCGGTCGCGACCGACCGACCGTGGCCGGGTGGCAGTGGACCGATGGCGAGCTGCCTTGGGAGGCTTGGGACGAGTCTTTGTTCGCACGCGCTCAACGCGCCGACAAGCCCATATTGGTCTATTTGGCCGCCCCGGGATACGAGGGCCTATTTCCCGCGCCAACGTCGGCGTTGCGCCAACTCGTGGCCGAGAAATTTGTCGGCGTCCGGGTCGATCCGTTCAAGCAACCGGATATTGCTCAGCGCTATGAAAGCGGCGGTTGGCCGGCCCTCGTGGCGGCCCTGCCAGACGGGCGGGTTTTTGCGCGGGCCGTGGATATTCCGCCCGCCAACGTCGAGCCTTACCTGCGCCGGTTGCGCTCGGCCTACGAGGAAAAGCGCGCAGTGCTCGTCGCCAAGGTGGAGCGCGCCGCGGCCCGGCCCAAAGGGGAGACCCCCTTTGCCATAGATGCCGTGTACCGCGCGTGTGCGGCCGCCTTTGACTCGGCCTACGGAGGCTTCGGCGGCCCGACCAAGTTCCTAGAGACCTCGGTATTGCGCTTCCTGCTCGTCTATGCCGAAGTGCGGGGGGCCGATCCGGCGCGGCAGATGGCCTTGGCTAGCTTGGACGCGGTGCTCGCCTCGCCGCTCGGGGACAGCGGTGGTTTTCGCGCATACTCGTACGCGCCCGATTGGAGCGCACCTGCCAGCGAGCGGGACGCCCTTGATCAGGCGGCCATGCTGCATCTGTTGCTGGAGGCCGACCAGCCCCGCTATGTCGAGGCGGCCCGTGCCCTACTCGGCTTTGTCGAGGGGGTGCTCTTTGACCAAGCCGAGGGCGCGTTCCGCGGTCGCCAAGTCATGGCCGACACTTGGTGGACCGATCCGACGCTCTACGCCGACCGCCAAGCGGCCCTGATACGAGCGTACCTCGCTGCGGCCGCCGCCCTAGGAGACGACCGCGCCGCTCAGGTGGCCCTGCAAGCCGGCGACGCGCTCATCAACCGCTGCATTGACCGCCGCGGTCGGGTGCAACACGTGTGCGACTCAGACGGCGAGGGCAGCGTCGGCCTGCTCGTCGATCAAGCGTGGGCGGCCTTGGCCTTGTGGGAATTGGGCCAATGGAGTGGTGAGGATCGCTTTGCCGCGGCGGCCGAGCAGGTCGTGCGTTTTATGGAGCAGCGCGATCGCCCGGCTGCCCTCGGCTGGTTGCTGCATCACGGCGAGGGGCTCGCCCTCCAGCTCTATGGGCGACAGGGCCGTGCCGAGCAGGTGGTCGCCTTGGCCCGCGAGCCGCGCTTGGCGTCGGCATCCAGCCGAGCGCATAGCTCGTGGGCGCGGGCTTTGCTGCTGTACGGCCCGCCGCTATGAGAATTTTGGTTGCTGGTGCCACGGGCCTTTTAGGCCGCACGTTGCTCTCCTTAGAAGGGGAAGCCGAGTGGCTGGGCTGCGGTCGTCGGTCCGCTGTCGAGGGCGTTTCCCATCGCCGAGTCGATCTAGCGGACCGCAAGGCCGCGACCGCCCTCATCGCCGAACTCGCGCCCGATTGGGTGATCAATGCCGCGGCCATGACCGATGTCGATGGCTGCGAAAAAGACGCACGGGCCGCGCGGCGAGCCAACGTCGATATTCCCGAGAACTTAGCCGGGGCTTGCAATGCGACCGGGGCCGGCTTGGTCCACATTTCCACAGATTACGTCTTCGACGGCCAGCGCGGCCCCTACGGCGAAGGGGACGAGACCAATCCGCTGTCTTGCTACGGTCAACTCAAGCTCGAAAGCGAGGGCATATTAAATAGAATGGAGCGCGTGCTAGTCGTGCGAACCCTGTGGCTGTACGGCTATGTCCCGCAGGCCGGGTCCAACTTCCTCACTTGGGTGCTGCAGGGCCTGTCTAGCGGCCAGCCCCGGCGGGTCTTTGCCGATCAGTGGGGCAACCCGACCTACGTCCGCGATTTGGCCCGCGCCTTGGTGGCCCTGTGCGGCCAAGAGGCGCGGGGCTTGTTTCACCTCGGTGGCGCGACCTTTATGACGCGCTGGGAGCAGGCTCGGGCGCTGGCCTGTTTCTTTGGCTTGGACGGCGCGTTGATCGAACCCGTGCCGACCCGCGCGGCCGGGCTGCCCGCCCCGCGCCCTTTGCGCTCTGGGCTACGCACCGACGCGCTCGAAGCCGCGCTCGGCCGCCGGCCCCTGAGCTTTGCCGAGGGGCTGCAAGACCTCGCCGCGGACCCGCATTTTCGCCGCGCCTTTCCCCAACTTGCCCGCTAGCGTGCTCCTGTGGACCCCGTACAGATTTCCCTGATAACGCCCACGTACAACGAGCGGGAAAATTTGCCGCTGTTGGCCGCCGAGATATTTGCGATCATCGGCCAACAGCCGGATATCGATCTGGAGCTCATCGTGGTAGATGACAACTCGCCCGACGGCACCGGCCAAGTGGCCGAGGATCTCAAGGCCCGCTACCCCGTTGAGGTGGTCCATCGGGCGGGAAAGCTCGGCTTGGGGTCGGCGGTGATGGCGGGTTTCGCACGGTCGGCGCGGCCGCATCTCGGGGTGATGGACGCCGACTTGAGCCACGACCCGGCGATCTTGCCCGAGCTGGTCACCAGCCTGCGCGAGTGCGACATTGCCATGGGCAGCCGCTTTGGAGCGACCAGCCGCGTCGAACAGTGGGCTTGGCACCGCAAGCTGCTCTCCCAAGTCGGCGTGGGCGCGGCCCGCCTGCTGACCGGGGTCGAGGACCCGCTGTCGGGTTATTTTTGCTTGCGCCGCCCAGTGATACAGGACTTAGTGCTCACGTCCGCGGGCTACAAAATTCTACTCGAAATTTTGGTCAAGGGCCGCTATCGGCAGCATCGCTCCGTGCCCTTTGTCTTTCGCAACCGCCAGTTCAGCTCCAGCAAGCTGGACCTGCGCGAGTACCTGCTTTTTGCCAAACAAATCCTCTACTTCAGCGGCTACAAGCTCATGGGCCGCCAGCGAAGTGCTCGATCGTGCGACTGAGCGTCGTCTTCCTCAGCTACAATACCCGCGACCTGACTCGACAGGCCCTGAATTCTGTCCTCGCGGCCGCCGAGGGCCTAGAGACGGAGATATTCGTCGTTGACAATGCCTCGGCCGATGGCAGTGCCGACATGATCGCCGCGGAATTTCCGCAAGTGAAGCTGGTTTGCAACGAGGCCAATGTGGGGTTCTCGGCCGGCAACAACGTGGCCCTGCGGCAGGTGACCGGCGAATACGCGCTGCTGATCAATACCGATACCATCGTGCGCCGAGACGCGCTACACGCGATGGTAGAGTTCTTGGACGCGCACCCGGAAGCCGGGGCCTGCGGGTGCAAAATCCTCGACCCGGACGGAACCTTACAGCTCGACAGCCGCCGCGGCTTTCCCACCCCCTTGGCGGCCTTCTGCAAGATGTCGGGCCTGAGCCGCCTCTTTCCCAAGCACCCGCTCATGGCCCGCTACCACCTGACGCATCTCGACCCCGAGCAAACGGCCGAAATCGAGGTGCTGTCTGGGTCCTGCATGATGGTGCGCAAGGCGGCCATGGACCAAGTCGGCCTGCTCGACGAGGATTACTTCATGTACGGCGAGGACATCGACTGGTGCTATCGCTTCCACCAAGCCGGCTGGAAGATCTACTACCTGCCGACGACCGCGATCATCCACTTCCGCGGCGAGAGTGGCCGGGGAACGCCGCTGAAAATTCTCTATCGCAAGAGCCGCGCCATGTCAATTTTTGTCAACAAGCACATGGCGCGGCGCTACCGCTTCTTCCCGCTGTGGCTCTTGCAGGTGGGCATTGCCCTGCACGGGACGTTCCGCTTTCTCACGCGGGCGGCCCGCGCCTTGGCCCTGCCCCTGCTCGACGCCGGTTTGGTGCTCTGCGGCCTCAAGCTCGGTTTAACGGTGCGCTACCACCCAGAGCTGGTGCCCTTCATCTACCGCATTGAGCAGGTCGGCACCCTTTTCGGACTCGACGTCCAGCCGACGCGCTGGCTAGTTCCGCCTCCGTACTCGGATTTGCAATGGGCGGCGGTGTACGGTGCTTCGACCTTGGTCTGGCTGTTGGCGTTTTACGCCTCGGGCCTGTACGATCGCCGCCGCTACTCAGTGGCGTGGTCGGTGGTGGGCGCGACGCTGGGGTTTGCCGCCATCGTGATGTTGGTCTTTTTCTTTAAGGGATACAACTTCTCGCGGCTGGCCGTGGTCTCGGCTTGGTTTTGCAACGTGCTGTTAGTCGCCGGTTGGCGCTTGGTTGCGCGGTGGTTTTTGCACCAGCGCGGCCGCGAGGGCCGGTTGCGCACCCTGCTGGTGGGAACCGATGCGGCGGCCGTGGATTTCGTCGAGCAATTAGAGCGGGCGGGTATGGCCCACTGCAATCTGATCGGCGTGGTGGGCGAGGTTCCCCAGCAGCGCGGTCGGCCACTGGCCGGTAGGCCGCTGGTCGGCCACGTCGGCGAGCTGGAGGAGCTGGTGAACGACTTTGCCATTGATCACCTCGTGTTCACGCCGAGTGCCATGTCGTCGTTCTTGGAGCGGCCAGTACAGGCGTGGGAGGCGCGGGGCTTGCGCGTTAGCATGGTGCCGATTGCGTTTGCCGAGGTGGTTGCCGATCGCGGCGTCCGCGACTGCGCGCCGTTGCCCCTCGTGGAAGTTAGAACGGGCCGTTAAGTGGGGCCGTGTTGATTTTTTGCCTTTATTTCCGTTACATACTTGGGGACGCGAGCACATACTGCATATACTGGGAGAATAACCATGTCTGAGAGGCGTTTGGCAGGCGGTCGGGAGATTGTGCTGCCGATGAGCAAAGCAGTAGAAATTAGTTTTCGCAGCCTGAAAATTCGCTTTGGCCGCTCCCTGATCACCACCAGCGGCGTGGTGTTGGCGATTGCTTTTTTAATGTCCGTGTGGAGCAACAACGAAATCGTCAGCAGCCTGCGCAGCGCAGACAAAAGCGAGATCAACTTACTCTTGCAAAAAAACGGCATTGAGACGGGCATCACCGAGGCCGGCGATGCTTCTGAGGAGGCTATGGGCCGCCTAGAGGAAGAGCGGTCTAAGCAGACTTGGCTGATCAGTCTGTCGCTCTTGGTCTGCGTCGTCGGCATTGCCAACGCCATGTTGATGTCGGTGACCGAGCGGTTCCGCGAGATCGGCACCATGAAGTGCCTCGGGGCCTTAGACACCTTTATCGTCAAGCTCTTCCTCCTCGAATCGACCTTTCAGGGGCTGGCGGGGACTTCGGCCGGGGTCGTCATTGGCTTCGCGCTGACGCTCGGCTTGGCGCTGCTCGATTACGGCGGCTACACACTCGCCTATTTCCCGCTCGGCGGCATCGTCGAATCGGCCGGTTACGCCTTGGTGGTAGGGACCCTGCTTTCGTTGATCGGTGCCATGTTGCCGGCGTACCGCGCGGCCAAGATGGAGCCGGTCGAAGCCATGCGCTCCGACACTTGATTCCTCCAGAGGAGATTTGCAATGACCGCAACCGCCCCGGGCGAGGTCGCCATTCAAGAACAAGAAGCGGAAAAACGCACCGTAGTACGGACCCAGCAGGTAAAGAAAATTTACTTGATGGGCGAGATTGAGGTTCACGCTCTGCGCGGAGTAGATATGGAGATCTACACCGGCGAGTACCTGTCGATCATGGGGCCTTCGGGCTCGGGCAAGAGCACCTTCTTCAACATGGTCGGCGGCCTCGACAAACCCTCGGAGGGCAAGGTGTACATCGACGAGGTGGACGTCGCCCAGCTCGACGCTTACGAGCTGGCTTGGCTGCGCTGCCGCAAGATCGGCTACATCTTCCAGTCGTTCAACTTAATCCCGGTGATGACCGCGCTCGAAAACGTCACCTTGCCGATGGTCTTTGCCGGCCTGACCAGCGACGAAGCCCGCGACAAGGGCATGGAGCTTTTGGTCAAGGTGGGTCTTGGCGAGCGGTACTCGCACAAGCCCTACGAGTTGTCGGGCGGCCAGCAGCAGCGCGTGGCCGTCGCCCGCGCCTTGGCCAACGACCCGGCCGTCGTCCTCGCTGACGAGCCGACGGCCAACCTCGACTTGCGCACCGGCACGGAGATTATCGAGCTGTTGCGCGAGATGAACCAAGACTCCGGCGTGACGGTCATCTCCGCGACCCACGACCACAAGATGCTCAGCGTCTCCGACCGCGTGGTGTGGGTCAAGGATGGCCAAGTTGATCACGTGCGCAAACGCGAAGACCTCGACATCGAAGTAACCCACGTAGAAGGCGAGTAGTGCTGCCCGAATACCCGGCCGCCTTTTGGGTCTGCGCGGTGGGGGCGGTGCTCTTGATGGGGGTGGCCAAGGCCGGCTTTGGCGGCGGCATCGGCATTTTGGCTACCCCGCTTTTGGCGCTGATGGTTTCGGTGGCAGATGCGGCTGCGCTCTTGTTGCCGCTGTTGATCGCCTGCGATGTATTCGCCGTCCGGCACTACCGCCACACCTTCGACAAAACGAGCGTCCAACGGCTCCTGCCCGGTTCCGCTTTGGGAATCGGCGTCGGGGCCTTTTTTTTTGGCTACTTTAGCCAGCACGAGCGCGTTCTAGAGGTGGGCTTGGGCTGCTTGGCCTTGCTGTTTGTCGCGTTCCAGTTCGGGCGGGCGGCGGTTGTCGGGATCGTGCAAAAGCAGCGTCCGGGGCCGCTCGCCGGTGTGCTGATGGGCGCGGTCTCCGGCTTTACCTCGACGATTGCCCACGCCGGCGCGCCGCCGGTGGTCATTTACTTGCTGCCCCAGCAGTTACCGCGCCACTTCTTCGTCGGCACCACGGTCGTTTTCTTCGCCGCGCTCAACGTGCTCAAGCTGCCGCCCTATTGGGGCTTGGGGCTTTTCCACGCCGACATTTTTAAGACGACTTTGCTGCTCGCGCCGCTGGCGTACGTCGGGGTGAAGTTGGGGGTGTTTTTGAATCAGCGATTTAGCGATGTGTGGTTCAACCGAGTGGTGTATGGAATGTTGTTGGCGACGGCGGTGCAGTTGATTACTGGCAGGGGGATGGGTAGTGGGGGATAGGGTCTGTTTGTCCCTAGCGCGGCGGTGCATCAGTAGCCTCCCTCTGCTCGACGCCGTTTGCGGGACTAGATTTGCCTTGTTATGATCAACACAATGAATTTACAGAAACAATGAAAAGGAGATGGCCCCGTGATTAAGTCAACTTTAACCGATAAATGGCAAACCACCATCCCGGCCGAAGTCCGCAGAGCACTCCACCTCAAGCCGCGGCAGCGGCTCATCTATGAGTTGGTTGACGGCGCCGTTTTGGTAAAGCCCCAGCCCGAAACGCTCAAGGATCTGTATGGCTGTCTTGCAGACGACAAACCATCTGCGTCCAAATCCGAGGAACGAGCGGCAGTGCGCCAAGTAAGAGCGGCACGATACGAATGACCAAATACCTCTTAGACACCAATGTCCTCCTCCGTTTTTTGCGCGGCGACGATGCTCAGCATTCCCCGGCCGCTCGGGCGCTGTTTTCGGACGCTTGCGATGGAAAATGCGTGCTGATATTAACCGAAGTGGCCCTTGCCGAAGCGGTGTGGGTGCTTGATTCCTTCTACCAGACCGAGCGCGAACAGATTGCAGAATGGCTGCGTAAGGTCATCATTAGTGCTGGAGTCCGCTGTGTGAAGCAAGATGAAATGCTCGATGCTTTGCTGCGCTTTGCTTCGACAAAATGCGACTTCTTGGACTGCTATCTGGCCGCCCTAGCTGCGGCATCCGGCGACCATATAGCGACATTTGATAGGGATTTTGACCGCTTTGACGACATCAAACGCTGGCAGTTCAAACGGTGATCGCTGTGAACGTACTGCCAAAAGAGACAATGCGGAGTTAAAGAAATCCGGCGATGTAGCTTGCCGGGGCCGAGGCCCGGGGGCGCGCTGGCTTTTTCTTAAGAATAAGGGTAGTAATGCTTGAGTAAGGGGAGTAGTAAGGGTATTTACCAACTGGGCGAATCTCGCCTGAGTTTGCAGGACTAAGTTCTCAGTATTATGCTCAAGCCCATGGCTACCCTATTCGTCACCGGCGGCGCCGGTTTCATTGGCTCCAATTTCATTCGCTACTGGCTAGCGACCTATCCCGACGACCGCATTGTCAACTACGACCTACTCACCTACGCCGGCAATTTGGCCAGCCTCGCGGACGTGGAAGCGAGCTATGGCGACCGCTATACCTTTGTCCGCGGCGACATTCACAACGCCGATTTGACCCGCCATCTCTTCGCGGTTCATCGCCCCGACTACGTGGTCAACTTTGCCGCGGAATCGCACAACAGCTTGGCCATTGTCAACCCCTCGGCCTTTTTCCAGACCAATGTCGTGGGGACGCAAAAGCTGTTGCAGGCTGCGGCCGACGCCCAAGTGCCGCGCTTCCACCACATTTCCACCTGCGAAGTGTACGGCGACTTGGCCCTCGACGCGGGCGAGTCCTTTAGCGAGGAATCGCCGTACCGACCCCAAACCCCGTACAACGCGGCCAAGGCCGCCGCAGATCTGGCCGTGCGCGCTTATGGCCATACCTTTGGCCTGCCCGTGACGCTGTCGAATTGCGCCAACAACTTTGGCCCCTACCAATTCCCCGAAAAAGTCGTCCCCTTCTTTGTCGCCCGCCTGCTCACCGGCCAGAAGATGCCGCTGTACAAATCCAGCCAGAACCGCCGCGAGTGGCTCCACGTGGATGACCACTGCCGGGCCATCGACCTAGTGCTCAAAAAAGGCGAGCTGGGTCATACATACAACGTTGGCAGCGGCGTTGAAAAAGATGTCGAAACCATTGCCGACCTCATCCTCGACGCCTTGGGGATGGACGCCGCGCACAAAACCTACGTCGATGATCGGCCCGGCCACGACCGCCGCTACCTACTCGACTCGACCAAAATCCGCACCCAGTTAGGTTGGGAACCCCAAGTCGATTTTGCCCGCGGCTTCCGCGATACGGTCCACTGGTACCGCGACCACGAAGCTTGGTGGCGTCCCTTGCTCAAGAAAATCCAAGTCCGCGAAGAGGGCTGGTAAGACATGACGAGGCCGCATGAGTACTGATTCCTTTGCAGCAATCGTCGGCGAGGCCGATGATGCGATCTACGAGGTCCGCACCCGCGCGCCCGGCCCCAGCGGCAAGCTGCCGCTGACCATAGAGCAAGTCGTAGAAGCGCCGAGCGGCCACATTTTTGGCTACAGCCAGAACGCGGGCATGGGCTGGAACCCCGATGAATTGGGCCGGGGAGAATTCCTCATCGTCAGCACGCAGGGCGGCATCCGCGCCCCGGATGGCCGTCCGATCGCCTTGGGCTACCACACGGGCCACTGGGAAATCGGCCTGCTGATGGAGGCCGCGGCCGAGGAAATCCACCGCCGGGGCGGCATTCCTTTTGCCGCCTATTGCTCAGACCCGTGCGATGGTCGCTCGCAGGGGACGACGGGCATGTTCGATAGCCTGCCGTATCGCAACGACGCGGCCATGCTCCTGCGCCGCTTGATCCGCTCGTTGCCAACCCGCCGCGGCGTGATGGGCGTGGGGACCTGCGATAAGGGATTGCCCGCGGTTCTCATGGCCCTAGCCGGGACGCCCGACCTGCCGGTCATCGTCGTGCCGGGCGGGGTGACGCTGCCGCCGGAGGAAGGCGAGGACGCGGGCACGATTCAGTCGGCGGGTTCGCGGCTGGCGCGGGGCGAGATGGATATTGACGATTTCCAGGTACTCGGCTGCCGGGCCTGCGCCACGCCGGGGGGCGGCTGTCAGTTTTTGGGGACTGCGGCCACGACCCAAGTCGTGGGCGAGGCGCTGGGGCTTTCGCTGCCGCATTCGGCGCTGGCCCCTTCGGGCGAAGCGGTCTGGCGCGATATGGCCGTGCGCTCGGCGCGGGCGCTGATGGCACTGGAGGCCGCCGGCATTTGCTCGCAAGCGTTGGTCACCGATCAGGCACTGCACAATGCCATGGTGGTCCACGCGGCCTTTGGCGGTTCGACGAACTTGCTCTTGCACGTGCCGGCTATTGCCCACGCGGCCGGGCGGAAGCGGCCGGAGGTGGGGGATTGGGACCGGATTAACCGCGAGGTGCCGCGCTTGGTCGATGTGCTGCCCAACGGCCCCGAGTTCCACGTTACGGTGCGCGCCTTTTTGGCCGGTGGAGTGCCGGAGGTCATGTTGCACCTGCGCCGCTTGGGGCTTTTGGCGGAAGGGGTGATGACGGTTACCGGCCGGACGCTGGGCGAAAACCTCGACTGGTGGGAGAGTGCGCCGCGCCGTCGCCGCTTCCGCGCCGCGCTGCAAACGCTAGACGGCGTGGACCCGGACGCCGTGATTATGGACGCCGATCGCGCCCGCGCCAAGGGCCTGACCAGCACTATATGCTTCCCGGTGGGCAACATCTCGCCCGAGGGCGCGGTCGTCAAAAGCACGGCCATCGCCGCTTCGCTGCTGGACGCGCAAGGGGTCTATCGGCACACGGGGCCGGCCAAGGTTTTTACCACTGAACGCGACACCATTGCCGCGATCAAGGCCGGCAAAATTGACCCGGGCGACGTGTTGGTGATGATCAGCTGCGGGCCGCTGGGCACGGGTATGGAGGAAGTCGCGCAGGTTACGATCGCGCTCAAATACACGGATATTGGCAAGCACGTGGCCCTGCTTACGGACGCACGCTTCTCGGGCTTTTCCTCCGGGCCTTGCATCGGGCACATCGGCCCGGAGGCCCTAGCCGGTGGGCCGATCGGCAAGCTGCGGGACGGCGACTTGATCGCCATTGAGATCGATTGCCACAACCTGCGTGGACGCATTGACTTGGTCGGCTGCGCGGGCGAGGAATTCGGCGCGGCCGAAGGCCAGCGCGTGCTCGCCGAGCGCACCGTGCGCCCAGACCTCGCGCCCGAAGCGGACCTGCCCGACGACACTCGGCTGTGGGCGGCGTTGCAAAACGTCGGCGGCGGCACTTGGGGCGGTTGCGTCTATGACGTGGAAGCGGTTGTCGCCACCCTCGAAGCTGGCCGCGAAGCACACAAGGAATGAGCGGCAAGCAGATCGTCGTCGGCATCACCGGAGCCAGTGGGGCGCTCTATGCCGGCCGCCTGCTGCGCGCCCTGCTGACCGGCGGACACCAAGTACACCTAGTCTTGTCCAAATACGGGCGCTACCTGCTCGTCGAAGAGCTGGGCTTCCGCCCCGACAAGGAGAGCTTGGGCGCATTTATAACGCGCTGCTATGGAGAGGAGACCCAAGCCGGCGCCCTGCGTGAGTACAACGCCGGCGATCTATCGGCCCCCATCGCCAGCGGTTCGGTGCCGGTGGATGGGATGGTGGTGGTGCCTTGTTCGGTCAAGACGCTGTCGAGCATTGCCCGGGGGGCGTCTGCGAGCCTGATCGAGCGCGCGGCCGATGTCAGCCTCAAGGAGCGGCGGCCGCTGGTGCTGGTGGTGCGCGAGACCCCGCTCAACCTGATTCAGTTGCGGAATATGACGGCCGCGGCCGAGGCGGGCGCCGTCATTCTGCCAGCCATGCCGGCCTTTTACCAAAAGCCGCAGACCTTGGACGATTTGGGCGATTTTATCGCCGGCCGCATCTGCAACATGCTGCGGATTGAACACCAGCTCTTCCCACCTTGGCCGGGACCGGCGCGATAACCCTACACCAGCCGCTCCAAGTGGGCGCGGAACAATGCACGCGGCAGCATGCCTTCGAGCCGGCGGCCTTGGTCGCGTGCGATGGCGCGGCAGGCCGTCCACGGCCCAAAGCGGCAGAAAACTTCGCCTTTGAGGCCCGTAGGCGGGTCGCAGTGGATGGGATGCCCCTTGAATAGGTCTTGTAGTTGGGGCCAGCTCAACTCGACGCTCGGCCCCTGCATGAGATGCCCCCACAGGGCGACGGTTTGCTGGGACAGGTAGTAGTACCCTTTGTGGTGGCGGGCCGCCCTCATACCGCTGCGGACGAAGTACGGCAGATGCTCTTGCAGGGCCGGGCCGAGGGCCGGTTGTCGGCACAAGTGGCGATTGCCGAGGGTGAATATCTGGTCCGAGGGGCAGGGCAGGGTGCCGCTCCACCGGCTCTCAATAGCGCGGCGGGCCGCGGCGGCCGCTAAATCGGTCGGCGCAGCGTCCCAAGCGGGGGCGTCAGCAGGGCTTGGCGTCGGGGCGCGTTTGGATAGGCAAGCGACAAAAGCGCCTTCGGTGTCGTGGCGATGGGGCCAGATGCGGACGCAGCGGGCGAACTCGGGCGGGAACTGGGTGGACAGTGCGGCGGGCAAGGGCCGCTCCGCGACCGCGGGGATTGGGAGGATGGCGACCTCGTGGCCGTGGCGGCGCAAAACCCCCAAGAGCACCTCTTCGTTTTCCTCCAGCGATAGGGAGCAGGTCGAGTACACGAGCGTGCCGCCGGGGCGGAGCATTGCATAAGCGGCGCGCAGCAGCCCGATCTGTTGCTGCGCGTGGCGCTGGGCGTCTTGCGGCGACCAGTAGGCGAGCATGGTCTGGTCTTTGCGCACGATGCCGTCGCCCGAGCACGGAGCATCGACGAGGACGCGGTCGAAAAAGTTGGGGAAGTACCGGGTCAGCAGGGTGCCTGGGGCTTGGGTTAAGACGTGATTGGCCACCCCACAGCGCTCCAAATTGCCCACGAGGGCGGGTACGCGCTTGCGCTGCATTTCGTTGACCAGCAGCAGGCCGCTGTTTTGCATGTGCGCGGCAATCTGGGTGGCCTTGCCGCCCGGGGCGGCGCACAGGTCGAGGACGCGCTCCCCAGGCTGGGGGGCCAAGACCTCAACGGCCAGCATGGGGGCCTTGGCTTGGACGTAATACGCCCCCATCGCGTGTTCAATGGTCTGGCCGAGGCGGGCGTCGCGCTCCGGTAAGGCAAAGCCGTCGCTGCACCACGGCACGCTTTGGCCGCGCTGGTGCAAGTGGGGCCGCAGGGGCCGCGCTTGGGCTTGGAGCGGGTTTAAGCGCAGCGAAGCGGGCGGGGGCGTCTGCGCGCATTGATAAAAGGCCGCCCGCTCTTTGTCGTTGGGCAACAGGCGGCCAATGTACTGGAGCAGGGCCTGTAATTTGTCCGGGTCGGGTGCTTTGCGCCCCGGTGGGGTTCTCTGTTTATTCATCGGGCTATTGCTCAAATATAACCTATACTATACAGCAAGGGATATGGACGTCGCACACTGCTTCATCGTCAGCGATCTGCACCTCGGATCGGCTTACTTTTACCATCGCAACTTCTCGTCTTGGCTCGATGCCTTGCCCAAAGGGGTGCCGCTCGTGCTCAACGGCGACGTCATAGATGAGCCGGGCCAAGCCCTGCCCGACGCCCATCGAGCCGTGCTGGAGCGCCTCGTGAGCGAGTCGCAATCCCGGCCGGTAATCTGGGTGTACGGCAATCACGATGCCCAATTCAAGCTGGCCGATCCGGGGCAAATCCGCTTTGTCGATAGCTGGCGGCTCGACCGGCGGTTGCTCGTGGTTCACGGCCATCGGCTCGACCGCCTGATGCCCCGGCACCCGGTGTTTAAGTGGGCCTTCCGCCGCTTGCACTATTGCCGCATCCGGCTCGGCGGGCGCGATGCCCACGTGGCCGAGTACGCCAAGAAATGGCCTTTGCTCTACCGGATACTCAATAAGCACGTGGCCCGCAACGCCCTGCGCGTGGCGCGGCAGGAGGGCGTTGAAGCCATCGTCTGCGGGCACACGCATGCGGCCATGGCGATTGAACGGCAGGGCCGGTGCTACTTCAACACCGGTGCGTGGACTGAAAAGCCCTTCCACTTTCTCGAGGTGGCCCCGGACTGCATGGCCCTACACAGATATGAGGACAACTGTGGTTAAATGGATGCTCTTACTCTTATTGGTGGCCCCGGGGCTGTCGGCTAGTGCCCAAGAAGTGCCCCTCATCTGGCCGCTGCGCCTCGCGCCCGCCTTGTCTTCCACCTTTGGCGAATCGCGTTCCCGGGCCTTCCACGCCGGCATAGACCTCAAGACTTGGGGCGAAACCGGCCACCCCGTACAGGCCCTAGCCGACGGCTACATCTGGCGAGTGCGGACCTCGCCGTGGGGCTATGGCCGGGCCTTGTACCAGAAATTGGCCGATGGCCGCACGGTGGTATATGCCCATCTAGAGCGCTTTGCCGCGCCCGTGGCCGAGCGCGTGGCGCAAGCGCAAAAGCAGCGCGGACGCTACAGCGTGGATTTGCATTTTGAGGCCGGGGAGATTCCAGTGCTCAGCGGCGCGGTTATCGCGTGGAGCGGCGAGAGCGGGGCCGGCCCGCCCCATTTGCACCTAGAGCTGCGCGACGCCGACAACGTGGCGCTCAATCTCCTCTTGCACGGGTTCGCCATCGCCGATACGATTGCGCCGACTTTGCAACGGGTGGCCATCACGCCGCATGGCCGCCAAGCCCAAGTTGAGGGAGGGCACGATCCCTATGTGCTGCGCCTGGGCTGGCAGCCGGACCGAGGGGAATTCGCGGGCGAGCGGACCGTGCAGGTGCGCTCCCCAGTGAGCATCAGCGCGTTGATGTACGATCGCGCGGACGCGGCCCCCAACGAGCTGGCCCCCTATCGCACGGCTCTGCACATAGACGGCGATCTGGTTTTTGCGGCGCGCTACGAGCGCGTCGGGTACGGCGACATGCACCAGATCTATTTAGACCGGCCGCTGGCTGCTTTTAAGGGCGGGGTGAGTCGCTTTTACAATTTGTGCCGCCGGCCGGGCAATCGCCTCGAATTCTACGAGGGGCCGGGCGATGGAATGCTGAACTTGGCCAAGGGGCTACACGAAGCCGTCGTCGTCGTCGCGGATGTCAACGGCAACGAGAGCCGGGCGCGTTTTGGGTTGATGGTTGATGAACCGCCGGCCTTGGCCGGAGCGCAGATCGTGGCGGAAGCGGACGGAATTTTTATCGAGGCGCGGCTAACCGATGAGGACGATCCGCTCGTGGAAGTAGAATTAGCCAGCTCGCGCGATGGCGAGACGTGGCGGCGCGTAGATCGGCGGCAGAGCCGCGCCGGCCCGCTCAAGTGGCGGATTCACCGCAACGCCTCCTACTGGCGGATTCGGGCGCGGGACCCGGCCGGCGTCGCCGCCTTTGCCGTGTGTCGCCTGCCCGACGACGAGGCGGCCGCGCCGAGCTTTTCCTTGGAACGCCGTCCCCACCCAGACTTCGTAGAACTCGTCATGCGCTACGCCCAAGTGCCTAGTGCTGCGCCCTTGATCCGCGCCGGCACCGCCAATATCAGCCCCCGCCAGACCGGCTTGCGCGAGTTCCGGGCCGTGGTGCCGCTCGATCCGCACGACCCGGCCGCCGGGCCGGTTTTGCTGCGTACGCCCGAGGCCGCCGTGCAAAAGGTCGCCCTCGATCGGCAGGTCGTGCAGCCGGGCACTGCGGCCGAGCTGACCTATGCCAACGGCCAAGTCGAATTGGGTTTTGCCGCGGCCAGCGCGTACGCGCCGTTTTTCCCCCAAGTTGTGGCCTTTGAGCCGCAAGTGCCCGCTGCTTTAATCGCAGCCGGATCGGCTTTTGCCTTGGGGCCTGAGGTCAGCTTCGACCACAAAGTCGAGCTGCGCTTGCGCTACAACCGAGGAGTGCTGGCGCCGGAGAAACTGGGCATCTACCGCGAGGTCGCCCCTGAAAAGTGGACGCTCGTCAGCGACGAATGGGACGCTAAGTCGCGGCAGGTTGTGGCGCGGGTGCGCCGCTTGGGCCGCTACGCGCTGTTGGCCGACCTTGAAGCACCTAAAATTGGCGGTTTGCAGCCCGCCGAGGGGGCGGTCGTTGGCCCGCGCCCGGAAATTCGCGGCGCGGTGCGCGACCTAGGCTCGGGCATTGGGCGGGAAGAAGATATTGAGTTCGAGCTCGACGGCCGCCCGCTGATCGCCGAATACGATCCAGAAGCCGGGCGCGTGTATGGGCATTTGGCGGAAAACTTGTCGCCGGGCGCGCACCGCTTGGTCCTGCGGGTGCGGGATATGAGCGGCAACCAAGCCGAGATTCGCTCGGAATTTACCGTGCGCTAGCGCAGCGGCACCGGGGCACCGGCTTGGCGCAGCGACGCTTGGGCAGCCTCCAAGACGCGCACGACGCGCAGCCCGTCGCGACCGTCGCTGCGAGGCACTTGGCCGGTGCGTACGCACTCGGCGAAGTGCTGGCATTCGAGCTTGAGCGGCTCGGCCATTTGCAGCCGCGGAATGACGACATCGCCAAAGCGCAGCGCGATGGAATCGCCATAGGAGTCGTATTGGGGCCGCTCGGCCGATTTGTCGTAGATGCGCACCTTTTCCGTGCTCTCCACATCGTCAAACACCGCCATCTTGCGGCTGCCGACCACCGTGAGGCGACGGATGCGGTGCGGGTCGAGCCAAGAGAGTTGCATCTGCGCCATCTTGCCATCGGCAAAGTGCAAATTGGCAAAGACCACGTCTTCGATGTCGGATTGCAGATAGCACTCGCCGCGGGCACTGACGGCGTCTGGCTCTTGGCCGAGCAGGTACAGGATGACCGCTATGTCGTGGGGCGCCAAGCTCCACAGGGCGTTTTCGTCGCTGCGAACAATGCCCAAGTTGACGCGCTGGGAGTACAAATAGTACAAGTCGCCCAGCGCACCTTCCCTTATCAAACCATGCAGCATTTGCACGGCCGGGTGGTACTTTAGCAAGTGCCCGACCATCAGCACCCGATCCCGCTCGGCGGCTAATTCGACCAAGTGGGCCGCGGTGGTGGCGTTGAGGGTCATGGGCTTTTCGACGTACACGTGCTTGCCGTGCGCTAGGGCGCGGCGGGCCAATTCGTAGTGGTCGGCGGCCGGCACCGCCAATACCACGGCGTCGAGCGCGTCGTCGCCGAGCACCTCGTCGTACCGGGCGGTGACCGGGACTTCTGGGTACTGATGCTGGATGGCGCTGCGGATTTTTGAACTGGCGTCGCAGACTTGGCGCAGGTGTACGTCGGGCAACTCGCGAAAGACGCGCACTAGGTTTTTGCCCCAATACCCAGCGCCGACGCAGGCGATTTGGACGCGGCTCATGCGCGCTGAAAGTACGCGCCGATGGCAGCGGCTAGGCGCGTGAGGGCTTGGCTGCCCTCGGCCTGGGGATGCGCTCGGACGACCGGCTCCCCCGCATCGGCTTGGCTGCGGACGAGCGGGTCGAGCGGGATTTCGCCCAGATAGGGAATGCCCAAGCGGCCGGCTGTGGTGCGAGCCCCTCCGGCCCCGAAGATGGGGTCGGCATGGCCGCAGTGGTCGCAGTGGAAATAGCTCATGTTTTCGATCAAGCCGACGATGGGCACCTCGGTCTGGTGGAACATCTCAACGCCGCGGCGCACGTCTTCGAGGGCAATGGCCGAGGGCGTGGTGACGATCAAGGCGGCCGTCAAGGGGGCCACTTGGGTCAGGGTGATTTGGACGTCCCCAGTCCCGGGCGGTAAGTCGATGAGCAGCAAATCGAGCTCGCCCCAAGTGACATTGAAGAGGAACTGGTGAGTCATCTTGGCCAGCATGGGGCCGCGCCACACGACCGGGGTTCCCGGGTCCATTAGCAAGCCCATGGAAATGGCTTTAAGCCCATGCTCGGACAAAGGCTGGATGCGGCCGTCCTCTGCGGTGGGTCGCCCCGCTAGACCGAGCAAGCCCGGGATGTTGGGGCCGTAGATGTCGGCGTCGAGTACGCCAACCTGTAGCCCTTGCTGGGCCAAGCTCGCGGCCAAGTTGGCGCAGAGCGTGGACTTGCCGACGCCGCCCTTGCCGCTGGCTATGGCCAGTGTATCTTTAATACCGGGAATGGGTTGGCGGTTGTGGGTTTGTGGGGCGTTCACCGGAGTTCCTGCTGCGTAGTGGAAATTTGAAGTTAGAGGAAAGCTCTCTGCGCGGCAAGGGGGAGGACAGAGGAGGATAGCCATGTATAGGATCGCGCTTTTAGTGGTCGTTTTGGCCCCTTTGGGTTGCACGAATGTCAACCAGATGCACGCGCTCTATCGGGAGGGCGACCACTCGCAGTTGGATCGGATCATGGAGATCGTCTCCCGCCAAGACTATCCCTATGCCACGCGGCGCAAGGCCGCACGCATTCTCGGGGAGATCGGCGACCCGCGCGCCGTGCCCGTGCTGAAAATGGCACTCCAAGACTACGATCAGCGGACGACGCTCAAGCAGGACGCGCTCCGCTCGCTCGGGGCGATCGGCGACCAAGGCGCGGCCCCGGATATAGGGAGGCTGCTCGATCGATCGCTCAATACGGCCGACGCCGAGCTGCGGATGGCCGCTGTTGAAGCCCTCGGCCAGATGGGGGGGACCAAGGCGGCCGAAATTTTGGTGAATGCCCTCGGCTACTACGACATACTCTCGCTACGCGCTGAGCAGCGAACCCGGCGGGGCGTGTTCACCGGCGAGGAGCGGCCCTTTCCCTATGGACCCTATGGAGCGCTCGCCGCCGATTCCACGGACGGCCCGCGGCGCTATCCCAATATAGGGCTCGATCCCTTTGGCGAAGGGGGGCAGCCCCGCGTGAGCATGTTCGGCACGCCCATCGAGCCGATGCAGATGGAATACGACCCCACTCCCGAGGAACGCGCCCTAACCCATCAGGCGATTACAGCCGTGGGGACGGACGCCATTCCGGTGATTGAAAACTACCTAGACAGCCTGCGCGTAAGCCCGACCTTGCGCAAGGAACTGCTGGCCATAATAGGCGAAATCACCGGGCCGCCGCCGCCGATACAAGTCGATTCCACGGCCGCTGGCCTGTAAGTTGACAAGGGTACGCCGAGCGCATATTATAAAACCGCTCCAACCGAAAAATCACAAAAATAGTCGATAGGTTCCCCCCGTTGAGGGCGGGGTACGCGGACGCCTCGTGCGCCTGCTACCTCGGCCTGAAGGCCCAGCATAATTCGAGGTTTTCATCCATTATGGAAAGCGATATCGGCCCGATCCTCGGCGCTTGGAAATACGCCCCAGGCGAGTTGAACGTGCGCAAAATCCGAGGCGGCAACGGCAGTGCAAAGCTCCAGATTCGCATGGATCTGGGCTTGATGCAGCTGGAGTGGCGGGGCCGTCCCGACGCCCTCCGCCCGCACGGCTATGGGTCGCTGTTGGATTACTACAGCCAAAAACAACGCGATTGGGAAAAGGCGCACGGCCCGGGCACCTTTAGCCTCTCGCACGAGGATTGTTCCCAGTTGGCCCAAGAGGCCATGAAATACTACTGGCGGCGGCTCGGTTTTTTTGAACTGAAGGAATACCAGCGAGCCGAAGAGGACGCCGTCCACAACCTCGCCATCCTCGACTTGTGCTACGAATACGCCGAAGAGGACGAAGATCGCCAGCTAGCCGAACAATACCGCGTCTTTGTCACGGCGCATCGAGTGCAAGCACACGCGCTGGCCTGTCTAGAAGCCGAAAACCACGCCGAGGCCCTAGGCGAGATTCGCCGAGGCATCGCCGAGATCGAGGCGTTCCTCGCCAAAATTGGTCAACTGGACCAGATCAGCGAGTGCCCCGAGTTGCTCTTTTTGCGCGAGTGGGAAGGCGAGGTAGAAAGCACTCGGCCGCGCACGTTGCGCGAGCAGCTAACGGCTGATTTGCAGGCCGCGATTGAGACGGAGCGATTCGAGGTGGCCGCTTCGCTCCGGGATCGCTTGCGTTCGCTCGAGACCGAGCAAGCCGGCAGGTTGCCTTGAAAGGGCGATTGCTGCCGAGGGGTGGGCCGAGAGGAGTTGTCTCTCGGCCCTTTTACTTTGCCCTGTTTGCCCTGTTTGCCTTGTTCAGCGCTTGCGGGCAAATGGCCCCTAAGACGACGCCCGGAGTGCCAACGGTCCAGATCATCCAAGAACAGCTACCCGTAGTAGGCGACAACCTGCTCGACTTGCAGTTGTTCAGGCCGGGCACGGGATCGCTCCTGCTGATCGCTGTGCTGGAGTGGGAAACTCCTTCGGGTGCCCAGCACACGGCTGAGCATCGGTTGCAAGTGCCGCGGGGGCGTCTCGTGCGCTACGCGCTGCCCTATCGGTTGGAAGAGGTTGGCATCCACCGCGCGTCCCTGCGGCTGTACGATCCAGAGCGCGACGCGCCCATCCACGCGGCCGAAGAGTTGCGCCTGTTGGCCCGCCCCGCTTGGGAGCTTTCGGGCGATCGCTCGTATTACACCGTAGAGGATGCGATTCGCTTCCGGCTGCGGCGCAATCGCCCTGACGATACGCCCATCCCCGCCACAGTCGAGTTGCGGCGCGGCATTGAGGTCTTAGATCGCGTGGAGGTAAACATGGTCGGGCCAGAGGTCTCCGGGGCCTTTGACATATACGACTTGCCCGCGGGGCGGTACTGGCTGGCGGCGCAGTGGCATGATCCGGTCGGCGGGGCCGATTCGCTCGCCGTGCCCTGCGAGAAGTTCGCGCCGGCCGCCAGCGAGGTGAAAATCGACCTGTTCAGCCAGTCCTTGCTCGTCGATGGCGAGCCGTTCTTTCCCATTGGCCTGTACTGGCTGCGGGCGGATATTCTCGCCCCCATGCGCCAACTGCATTTCAATTCCGGCGATTACTTCTACAAGTTGCGCGGCGAAGAAATTGCCGAGCTGATGGACGAGGCGGCTGCGGCGGGAATGTACATCCTGCTGGAGCTAACCGAGTACGCGCGGCGGCGGCCCGAGCCAGACTACCGGGCCATTGCTGCTATGGTCGAGCGGTATCGGCAGCATCCAGCGCTGCTGGCTTGGTACATCGTCGATGAGCCGGGAGAAACCAAGATGGATCCGGCCGCGGCTGAGGCCATATACGAGCTCGTGCGGAAGCGCGACCCCTATCACCCGACCTATTTGGTCAACAACCGGCCGAAGCTATACGCGACATATTCCGGGGCCAGCGATATTCTGGCCATAGACGTCTATCCGATCCCGAATTACCCCATCAGCCGAGTGCGCGACTCCATGCAGCAGGCGCGCTGGACTTCGCTGGAGCGAAAACCCGTCTGGTTGGTCGCCCAAGCCTTTGGCGGCGTGGAGCACTGGCCGCGCTCGCCGACAGCGACCGAGTTGCGGAACATGATCTACCAAGGGCTGGTCGGGGGGGCCAAGGGCGTGTTGTTTTACCGCTATTGCCAAGAGAACGAACGCCACATTCAGCCCTTGGCGCTGTGGCGAGAAGTGCAGCGCCTCGCGGCCGAGCTTGCCGAGTTGGGGCCGGTGCTCTTGCAGGAGGAGCATCGCTTGGAGGCGGCCGGTGGCGGGGTCGAAGTGGCGGTCAAAGAATACAAACGCGATTTTTACGTCTTTGCCGTCAACGTCGCCGAAGAGCCGCGGCGGCTCGATTTGCGCTTGGCCGGCTTGCCGCCTATGAGGCGAGCCGAAGTACTCCACGGACAAGCGGTCCCAACGCTGGCCAACGGACGGCTCGCGGCCGAGCTCGGGCCGCTGGGCACGGCGGTTTTTCGGTTGCAGACCGCGGGCATTTGAACAGGTGATCCACTGGCCCTTTGGAGCCGGTTCGGTTAAAGGAGAAGGGAGCTATGGCCAAAAAGGTGGCCCTCAACAAGCGAGAGCGCGAGAAAATGAAGAAGATGCTCTTGGTGCGTCGCGCTGAATTGCTCAGCGATTTGGACGGCACCGAGCACGAGATTGACGAGCTGCAAGACCCCAAGGCCGACGATCTAGATCGAGCGGTTGAGGCTGGAGCCATGGAGCTGTTGGTCGCTCTGGGCGATACCGAGCGCCGCGAACTGGAGGAGGTCATGCTGGCGCTCGAAAAGCTGGACAGCACGACCTACGGCAAGTGCGAAGCCTGCCTTGAAAAGCCCTTAAACCTGTGCCCGACCTGTCCGTTTATTCCCAAGCCGCGCTTGGAGGCGCTGCCTACGGCCCGGCTGTGCGTGTCCTGTCAGGAGGCCGAGGAGCAAAACCGGATTCCATCCTATACCCGGCTGCGCCCGCGGCGGATGTTTGGCGAGGACATAGAAGAGTTTTCGCATCCCCTGATGGATTCAGAGGACGACCGATAGGCTCCATTATTCGAGTCGAGCTAAAGAAAGGGCGGCCTAAGCGGGTGTTAGCAGCTTGGGCCGCCCTTGTATTTGGAGTGGGATTGAGTGAGAAGCTAAGGAGCCAGTTCTTTGAGCTCGGCCATCGTGGCGAGCCGGGCGTTTTTGAGCTGGCGCTGGTAGCCTATAACCGCGCCTAGGGCGTTGATCTGGGCCTGAGTCAAATTGCCTTGGGCTTGGAGCAATTGTTGGCTGTCGGCCAAGCCGAGTTCAAAGCGGCTCTGCTCGACGTCGTAGGTGCGCTGGGCAAATTCGAGGGCGGCTTGGCGCAGGTCAATCTGGCGCTCGGCCTCGTGGACGCGGCGCGTGGCGTCGCGGATCTCCTGAATGATTTGGCGGCGCTGCTGCTCGCGGGTGATGCGGCTTTGCTCCAAGTCGATGCGCGCTTGGCTGACGTTGGCGCGCCGCTGGCCGCTGTCGACCAGCGGCAGGATGACCCTCAGCTCGACTCCCCACCGATTGCGCTCAAAGTTGTCGCGGATCGCGCCGATTTCGTCGCCGTGCCCCCGCATGCTGACGTTGGCGCCAAACGTCGCGTTAATGCCGTTGCGGCGGCGGGTGTTTTTTAGCTCCAACGCACGGATTTCCGCAAAAATTTCGGCTCGTTTCATATCGGTGCGGCGCGCCAAGCCAATTTCAAGGGCGCGTTCAAGGTCAATGGGGTGAATCTCGTACTGGACCTCGGTGTCGATTTCGAGCGGGGCCCACACGTCGGTCCCCAAGGTCTCGCGGAGTATGTCGCGGCGCAATTCGATGTTGGTCTGGGCTTGGTCGTACGTGGCCTCGGCCTGTAGCATCTCCACCTGTAAGCGCAGGGCTTCCACTTCGGCGATGAGGCCGACCTCAAATTTTCGTTGTGCCAGCTCCAAATTGGCGCGCGATTGCTCTAGGCGCTGCTGCTCTATTTCGAGTTCGCGGACGCTCTGCACCAAATTGTAGTAATCGTCAATGACTTGCCCCTCTAGCTGGAGCCGCTGGCGGTCGAATTGGAGGCGGGCGCTTTGCAAGCCGTGCTCGGCCTGCTTGAGTGCGATCTCCTCGCTGGGCTGGCCGAGGATGTCGCGCTCGTAAGAAAGGCGCATCGAACCCGAATAGTCGAGGAAGTCGGCGCGGCGATTGGACGAGAAGTCGCGGCGCAGGGCCGCAGAGTTCAGGGTGAATTGCCCGAGGTGGCGCAGGCGCTGGGTCATGCGGATATTGCCCGAGTACAAGACATCGGAGCTCTCTTCGCGGACTCGGGTTTCGAGGGCGATGTTTTCTTGGGTATCGCTCAGCCCCGTAAAGCTGGGGACGGTGACGTCGGCGTTCATGTTAAAGGCAAAGGGCGCCCGCGCCGTCGTGAGCTGGGCGCGGCTGCTGGCTAGGGTTTGTTGGTCCCTTTGGTGTTGCAAGTTGTTTTGCATGGCCAAGTCAATGCACTCTTGCAGCGAGAGCACCTCGGCTGTAGAGCCGGTGGAGGCGATTAGCAAACCGACCAGTGCCCATTGGTATTTCATTGCAGAACCCCTACGTAATCGGATGGCGAGTGAGATGCAGTGGTTGTCTGTAATTATACGACACGCGTTTTACTATTGCCAACCGCACCGCGTGGGCGGCACCCATTTTTCGGCCGTGCGTTTTATACGTACTTTAATGGACTTAAACATACCGCGAATTTACAAGGAGCTATACCATGCCCACCCTCACCTCGCAAGCACTCGCGTCCGAAAAAACCGCTGCCGACCTCGCGGTCAAAATTTTTGCCGACGGGGCCGACCGCGCTAGCATGTTGGCTAGCTATGCCAATCCGCTCGTTGCTGGGTTTACGACCAATCCCACCTTGATGCGCCAAGCGGGCGTCACCGACTACCGGGCCTTTGCCCGCGACATCGTCGCGGCCATTCCCGACCGCCCCATTTCCTTTGAAGTCTTTTCAGACGAGTTCGGCGACATGGAGCGCCAAGCCCACGAGATCGCCACTTGGGGCGAAAACGTGTACGCCAAAATTCCCGTCAGCAACACCAAGGGCGAGGTCAGCTACGACTTAGTCCATCGGCTGTCTCAAGGCGGGGTCAAGGTGAACGTCACGGCGATTTTTCTGCTCGACCAAGTGCGAGAAGTAGCGGCCGCAGTCGAGGGCGGGGCGCCGTGCTGCGTGTCGGTCTTTGCCGGCCGCATCGCCGATGCCGGGCTCGACTACATGCCGGTCATGGCCGAATCGGTCGAGCTGCTCGCGCCCAATCCCCGCGCCGAGCTTATATGGGCCAGCCCCCGCGAAGTGTACAATGTCGTCCAAGCCGACCGCATCGGCTGCCACATCATCACCTGCACCAGCGACATCATCAAAAAGCTGCCGACCTTGGGCAAGGAACTGGGGCGGTTCTCGCTAGAGACGGTACAGACCTTTTACGCGGATGCCACGGCGGCCGGCTACAGCCTGTGAACCGGCCGATGAATTACACCCAACAGTACTTGGCCGCGGTCGCTCAAGTCATTGAGCAGCTCGACCACAAGGAGATCGAAGCGATGGTGCGGCTCTGCGTCGAGACCCGGCAGCGCGGGGGGCGGCTTTTTATTCTCGGAGTGGGGGGCAGCGCGGGCAATGCGAGCCACGCGGTCAACGACTTTCGCAAGATCGCGGGTATAGAGTCTTATGCACCGACGGACAACGTCTCGGAGCTAACGGCGCGCATCAACGACGAGGGCTGGGATACGAGCTTTGCCAACTGGCTCAAGGGCAGCCGCTTAAACGAAAAGGATCTGGTCTTGGTCTTGTCGGTCGGCGGTGGCAATCGCCCGCTGAACACAAGCGTCAATTTGGTTGTAGCGCTGGAGTACGCCAAAGAGGTCGGCGCCAAAATCTGCGGCATCGTGGGGCGCGATGGCGGCTTTACCGCCCAAGTCGCCGATGCCTGCGCGATTGTGCCGACCGTCGCCCCGGATGCGGTCACGCCGCTGACGGAATCCTTCCAAGCCGTTATATGGCATTTAATTGTCTCGCATCCCGAGGTGCAAGTGGAGCGCACCCGATGGTAGCGTTCACAACGAGAGGCTGAACATGTCTGCGGTCGTCCAAGGCTTGCGCCAATTTTTGCACTGCTATGTTCCACAACTAGAACAGGAGATGCGCTCGTTCCTCGTCGTGCGCGAGCCCGAGGAATTGCTGTACCGGCTGATGCGCGACTACCCAGAGCGCGGCGGCAAGCGCTTCCGCCCGGTGCTGGTGCTCTTGGCGTGCCAAGCCTGCGGCGGCGACGTGAAGAAAGCCATGCGGACGGCGGTGGCCTTTGAGATGTTTCAGTCGTTTGCCGTGGTCCACGACGATATTGAAGACGATTCGGAGATGCGGCGCGGCCAGCCCTGCTTGCACAAGCTGCACGGCATCCCATTGACCATCAACGTCGGCGATGCCCTGTACGCCAAAGTCTTTGAAATCCTCAGCGGGAACCGCGCGGTGTTAGGCCCGGAGGTCGCGCTCGATTTGATCGACGAGATGATCCGCGGCTCGTGCGAGACGTTTGAAGGGCAGGCTTATGACGTCGGCTGGATTCGCCAGCACTACATTCCCAGCGAGGTCGAGTTTATGACCATGTTGCGGAAAAAGACCGGGTGGTACACCGGCCGAGGGCCGTGTACGGCCGGGGCGATTATCGCCGGTGCCCAGACGGAGTTGCGCGCTGGTCTCGGCGACTTTGGCGAGGCCATGGCCATCGCGTTCCAGCTCCGCGACGACCTACTCAACATGTGCTCTTCCGAACAAGACGCCGGTTCAGCGCCCGGGATTACTTCCGGGGCCTACGGCAAGGAGCGGGGGGGAGATATTGCAGAAGGGAAGCGGACCTTGATTATCATCGACCTATTGGGCAAATGCACGGCCGCGGAGCGCGAGGAGGTGCTGGCGATCTTGCACCAAGAGCGGCACCGCAACACGGCGGCCGAGATCGAGCGCGTTATCTCCTTAGTCGAGCACTACGAATGCGACCGCTACGTCGAGCGCGTGTGCCAGCAGAAGGCCGAAGAGAGCCGGGCGCACCTAGCGCGGCTTCCGGCCAACCCGGCGCGCGATATGCTCGGAGAGATGCTAGACTTTCTGGTGCGACGCACCTTTTAATCGGTTCGGAGGGGGTTTAGTGTTCTTTGATGCTGCCCATCTGGATCTCGATGTCCTCGCGGTTGGCTACCCGCTCTAGCTGGCCATCGCGGATCCAAGCCATGCGGTCGGCCGCGGTGAGCATTTTGTCGTCGTGGGTCACGGTAATGATCGTCGTCCCCATCTCCTGTTGCAGGCTTTTCATGTAGTTGATGATTTCCTGCCCGGTGTTGCTGTCGAGGTTGCCGGTCGGCTCGTCGGCGAGGATGATGCGCGGCTTGTTGACAAACGCGCGGGCAATGGCTACGCGCTGCTGCTGACCGCCCGACAGCTCGGAGGGGATGTGGTGCGCCCTATCGTCTAGGCCGACGATCTTCAAACATTCCATGGCCCGCCTTTCGCCCTCGGCCGTGGTCATGCCGGCAAACACCGTGGGCAGCGACACGTTCATCAGCGCGCTCATCACCGGCAGAAGGTTGTAGGTCTGAAAAATGTACCCCAGCTCAAAACAACGCACGGCCGCTAGCTGCTGCGCGTTGAGCGTCGCCAGATTGACCCCCTCGATGAGCACCTCGCCGTCGGTGGGCGTCTGCAGGGCGCCGATCATGTTGAACAGCGTGCTCTTCCCCGACCCAGAAGGCCCCATAATGGCGAAAAATTCGTTTTCGTACACCTGTATGCTCAAACCGCGCAGCGCGTGAACATGCGTTGATTCATCGCGGTTTTTGGCGTTGTAAACCATCTTGACTTCTTGGACATCGACGATCACATCGCGGCCATTTAACATAACGCACTCCTGCTTTGATATTGCTGTTTCAAGAGGGATCAATCTAAAATGGACCCCGCGGCCGGTCAAACTTGGCGCGTGGCCTTCAACTCACCTGCTGATCCTTGAGCCGCGTGATTTCATCGCGCAGATGCGCGGCTTTTTCAAACTCCAAATTGGTCGCCGCGGCCTTCATTTGCTGCTCCAAGTCGGCGAGCAGCTCGGCTTGGTCTTCTATTTCTTGATAGTTGACCGTTGGCTCGGCGGCCACTTCGGGTGCCGGGCCGCGCACGCTTTCGAGCACTGAGGTCGCTTGGATGATCTCTTCCCGACTGCGGTATATGGTCTCCGGCACGATGGCGTACTCGGCGTTGTACGCCTCCTGCTTGTGGCGGCGGCGATAGGTCTCGTCTATGGCCTTCTGCATCGAATTGGTGACGTGGTCGGCGTAAAAGATAACCTGGCCGGCCGCGTTGCGGGCCGCGCGGCCAATGGTTTGGATCAGCGCGGTCTCCGAGCGCAAAAAGCCCTCCTTGCTGGCGTCGAGCACGGCCACCAGCGAGACCTCGGGCAAGTCCAAGCCTTCGCGCAATAGGTTGATTCCCACCAGCACGTCAAACGCCCCTAAGCGCAGGTCGCGGAGGATTTCGACGCGGTCCAAGGTCTCGATATCCGAATGCAGGTAGCGCACTCGGATGTCGAGCTGTTCAAAGTAGTCGGCGAGGTTTTCGGCCATGCGCTTGGTCATGGTCGTGACCAAGACCCGCTCGCGCCTTTCGGCCCGCAGCCTAATCTCCTCGACGAGGTCGTCTATTTGCCCCTCTTGGGTCCGCACCTCAATGGAGGGATCGACCAACCCGGTGGGCCGGATCACCTGCTCGACCACCACGCCGCCCGACTGCTTCAGCTCGTACTCGGCGGGCGTGGCGGACACGAAAACCGTCCATCCCATCCGCTCTTCAAATTCCTTGAAGACCAGCGGCCGATTGTCGTACGCCGATGGCAGCCGGAAGCCGTGCTCGACCAAGGTCTCCTTGCGCGAGCGGTCGCCGCGAAACATGCCGCGGATCTGCGGCACCGTAACGTGCGACTCGTCGATAAAGAGCAGGTAATCCTCGGGGAAGTAATCGAGCAACACATAAGGCGCGGAATCCGGCTGGCGACCGTCCATGTAGCGCGAGTAGTTTTCGATCCCCGGGCAGAAGCCGACTTCGCGGATGAGTTCCAAGTCGTATTTGGTGCGCGTCTCCAGCCGATGCGCCTCCACCAGCTTATTTTCAGTACGCAGGTCGAGGAGATGACGCTCCAGCTCGACGAGGATTTGCTCGCAGGCTTGCTCGGTCCGCTCCTCGTCGGTCACGTAGGCTTTGGCCGGAAATAGGCTGATGTGTTCGCGCGGCTCCAGCACGTTGCCGGTGAGCGCGTCAATCAGGTAAATCCCTTCGATCTCGTCGCCAAACATCTCAATGCGCACGGCGCGGTCTTCCGACCCGGGCACGATCTCGACGATATCGCCTCGCACCCGAAAGCAGCCGCGTTGCAGCTCAAGGTCGTTGCGGCTGTAATAGATGTCTATTAAGGCGCGCAAGATGTCGTCGCGCTCGATTTGATCGCCTCGTCGCAGGGAGACCTTCTGCTTGTCGTAGTCGCGGGGCGAGCCAATGCCGTAGATGCACGAGACGGTGGCGACGACGACCACGTCGCGGCGCTGCAGCAGGGCACTGATGGCCTTGAGCCGCAGCCGGTCGATCTCCTCGTTGCGCTCGACCTCCTTTTCGATGTACGTGTCCGTGCTCGGCTTGTAGGCTTCGGGCTGATAGTAGTCGTAGTAGCTGACGAAATACTCAACTGCGTTGTCGGGAAAGTATCCCTTGAGTTCGCCGTAGAGCTGGGCGGCCAGCGTCTTGTTGTGCGAGATGACCAAAGCCGGCATCTGCAACTCTTTGATGACGTTGGCCATCGTGAAGGTTTTGCCGCTGCCAGTCACGCCCAAAAGCGTCTGGCGGGCGTGCTGCTGCCGCACCCCCTCGGCTAGCTCGGCGATGGCTTGGGGTTGGTCGCCTGCGGGCGCGTATTCGGAAATTAGCTTGAACTGCTCCATGAACCCTCCTCGCTGGGCGGCCAATCTAGCCGAGTGGCAGCACCCTGTCAATCCGTCCGCGAGCGATGGTGACACGATAACACAAATTTGCTGCCATCGTGTCGCCAAGAGGCGATTTGCAAATTTCCGCTGATTTGCATTTAATTATTTAGAAACAAGGGGTTATAGATTTTTTACATATTAAAGCGACGTATGGCACGAGACTTGCTATATAATCTCTTGGACGCCGTAGGCTGGAGAGACCAGATAGCGGCGGCTGGCCGATAACCATAAGAAGGAGAATCATTATGTTAGAACAACGCTGCTTTGTCTTTCGCATAGCTTCCCATGTCGATTTTGTTCAGGATGAGTTGAGGCGAGGACGCCTGCGCCAAGGCTGGTCTCCTCAGGGAACCTCTCTCTTGAATGCCGATGGCAGCAAGCGGAGTAAGGAAGAATGGACGCAATCCTACGAGGATGCGTGGAACGAATCCCCCAGCTCTCGGCGGTATGCGACACTGCACCGCATGCTGAATATGAATAAGGGCGATCTGATTTTTATCCCCAAGCTCCCGACCTACGAGCATTTCACCATTGCTGAGGTGAGCAGAGGCTACCAATTTGAAATGGCTCCAGATCAGGAAGATTTTGGGCATATCATCCCTGTGAAGAACCAACAGGTAGTCGCCAATTGGTACAACCAAGATTCCCAGACGATCCACGAGTTGTTCAGGAGTGCGTTTTTCCGGCCACCAGTTACTCAAGTTCAAGACTATAATACTGAAAGAGTGCTTTCTGCTGCGAAACGGTTGCTGAATGAGGAGAATACGGATGCTCCTCAAGATCCTAATACAATCAGGAAACATCGATACAATGAAGGCAGGAAGAAGGCTGCAGAATCCTTGATGGAATATGTCAACAACGAGTGGGGGCATGACCAATTCGAGGCCGCCGTAGGGGAAGCCTTTGAACAAAAAGGGTATGAGCTACTCAGAAGCAAGAGTACGCGAAACGGTGGAGACGCAGATCATGTGTTTTCTCTGCCCATGCCCGGGTTTGACGATCTGGCTTTGTTGGAACGTACCCCTTTGCTCATTGTGCAGGTCAAGCACAAAACAGGCACAGACTATGGAGATGTTAAAGGGGTGAATCAGTTGGTCGATTGGATGCCTGATGAAGGGGAGGAAGTGCTGTACAGGGTGCTGTTCAGCAGCGCGGAGTCTTTCACTGAGGGTTGCAAGAGGATCGCGGAAGCAAAAGACGTCATATTGATTTGTGGTACTGAGGCTGGGCTGTTCATGCTTTAATGCAGTACCGAATCGCCGATCAGCTTGGACCGCAAAAAACTACGGCTTATAGCAGTCCTAAATGACTCGAAAGCATGGAGTGTTGATCGGCCCGGTCTTTTTTGCATCTCAGGCGTCATTCCCGCGAAAGCGGGAATCCAGTCTTGAAGGATGTAGGAGTGCTATATAACTGACGTTACGGGCTGTCGCTTCATGGCACGTTAGGCTCGAAGCCGATGCAACCCCAAGATGCCCAAGCGTACCATCCAATATGCATCCTATGGCAGGTCGCTTTCGCGTTTGTGCCGGCAATACGGCATCCAGACGCCTAGGATGCGCCAGCGGCTCAGGCCACACCACCAATGCAAGAGAGCCTCAGAGTGCTTGAAAAGGATGGCTGGCACCAAGTCAGGATGCGTGGAAGTCATCGGCAATTTAAGCACTCTACCAAGCGAGAGTTGATAACGGTGCCCGGACGTTTAGGCGACGATCTGGCTATTGGCACTCTTAACAGCATATTGAAGAAAGCAGAGCTAAAAGAGTGAAATATCTAATCGTCGTGGAAAAGACCGAGACCGGATTCTCGGCGTACTCGCCGGACCTTTTAGGTTGTGTAGCGACGGGCGCGACGGAAGAAGAAACCGGAGCGAATATGAAGGAAGCGATCTCGTTTCACGTCGAGGGCCTGAAGCAGGAGGGATTCCCCGTGCCGCAGCCCTCTACGAAGTCCGCTTACATTGAAGGCGCAGCATGAGAATTCACCAACCAACAATCCATCCCTAAAAGGAAGGCATCAATGATCCCTCTACTTGAAAACAAAGACGAATTGAAAGAATTCTTGGAATACTGTGAACTAGCTGTCGAGAAGACGGGAAACACACTCAATGAACGTGGTCCTTTGCAGCTATGTCACTTCACCCACAAACTCACGCATTCTGCCCTCAGAAGCCTTTTTAAAACTCTTTTTCTTTGTTTTTTCGCTTGAGCAACAGATGGATCATAACGATATGTATAAAGGCTTGGCTATTGTCGGTTAAGGTTTCATAGTCTTTGGCGTGGATACGATAGTTACCCAACCAAGCAAAGGTTCGTTCGACGACCCATCGGCGCTTGAGTAGGGTAAAGCCTGGACGTGGTTTTTCACGGACGTCCAATCGGATTTTATAGGTTTGTTTTAAGTTGGCGACCCATGCGTTGAGCGCCTCCCCTCGGTAACCGGCATCGACCCATACTCTTCTCAGCCGTTGGACGCCGGCGGAGAAATAGTCCCTCAACAGGGCCTTTAGGCCGTCGGCGTCGGAGACATCGGCGGCGGTGACCTTACATTGCAGGATCGATCCTTGGCTATCGACTAACAGGTGGCGTTTGCGTCCTTTGACCCGTTTCCCGGCGTCGTAGCCGATGGCTCGGCCTTGGGTTGCGGTCTTAACACTCTGGGCGTCGATGCCGCCGGCCGACGGGGTTGGCCGGCGGCCTTGTTGGGTGCGCTGTTGGCGGGTCAAGGCGTCCAGTATCCGGGGCCAGTGCCCGTCTCGCCGCCAGCGATTGAAGTATCCATACACTGTTTGCCACGGCCCAAACGTCGGCGGCAGCATCGGCCACGGACAGCCGGTTTTAGCCCGATAGAGGATCCCATTGAGCACCAAACGTAGAGTCCGGGGCGGACGACCCGGACCCCCACGACGCCAACGACGCGAGGGCAAGAAGGGAGACAGCCGCTGCCATTGCGCGTCTGTTAGGTCGGTCGGATATTGATATGGCGTACTCATCGGAGACCTTTCGTTCAGGGTTCTTAGGCGAAACCTGAAGGTGTTCGGTGAGTACGCCTACGTCAAATCCAAGCAAAAAAGGAGTTTTAAAAAGGCTTCTAAGGTTCCAGATTGAGCCCGTCGTGATCTTGTTGTCTAAAGCCGCATGGTCAGAAGTATGTGGTTGGAAGCGTTGGGGGGCAAAAGGCCCAAAGGACTACATTGGAGGCATGAAGTGCTACCATTTGAACTATCCCGAGATCTTTGACACCTTCAACGGCAATGAACTTACATCAACCACCCTATGGTCGTTTTCAGGACCTCCTACCTTGGGCAACGACCCAAACCAAGGTCTCGATCTCCCTAACAAGCCTGCATCTTTTTCATCATGGAACGAACAATGGGAGACGCTCAATGTGGACATCAGTAGTATCACGGGTATTACCAAACTTACCCTCCGTTATGAGTATGACTGAGAAGCGTCTCTAAAATAGAAGCGGGAGTTGTTCAGTCGGCTGGGGTGATTAATGCGATGGCGAGACGTCTATGAAAGTGCATGAATTCACGGTCATTCTAATAGCCGATCCCAACGAAGAAGCATCGGATCGGCTCTATAGCGTCTTCAATGACGGTACGCTTGTCACAACGGCTGGTGTGCCGCAGGTTCACTTTCACCGCGAAGCCCCGTCGTTGGAGGACGCCATCGGCTCTGCGCTAGCACACGTCAGCAAAGCAGGCTTTGATGTGGTTCGTGTAGAAATCGAACCGCGCAACGTTTTGACCGCGCAATCGAGCGCGATCATGTAGTAGTAACCCAAGAAGCGTTCTTAAAATTAGGGTTTCAATCTCTGGTTCGGCTTGGTCCTTTTCTGGATTCCCGCTTTCGCGGGAATGACCGCGAGAGTCGTCATTCAAGACGAGCCAAAGCAACATAAGTTTTAAGAATGCTTCACTTCCAAAAAAGGAGGAAAGCAATGGCTAAAGTCATCGGCATTGACTTAGGCACCACCAACTCGTGCGTCGCTGTCATCGAAGGGCAAGACGCAGAGGTTATCGCCAATTCCGAAGGAGGCCGCACCACACCCTCCATGGTCGCCTTCACCAAAGAGGGCGAGCGCCTCGTCGGCCAGACCGCCAAACGCCAAGCCGTCACCAACCCGCAAAACACGATCTATTCGATCAAGCGCTTCATGGGCCGCCGCTACGACGAAGTCGCCAACGAGATGAGCGAAGTGCCCTACGAAGTGGCCCCAGGGAGCCGCTCCTTAGCCGTGGCCAAAATCGACGGCAAGGAACACACGCCGCCGGAAATCTCGGCCATGATCTTGCAAAAGATGAAGCAGACGGCCGAAGACTATCTGGGCGAGGAAGTGCAACAAGCCGTCGTCACCGTCCCGGCGTACTTCAACGACTCCCAACGCCAAGCCACCAAGGACGCGGGCACCATCGCCGGCTTGGAGGTCTTGCGCATCGTCAACGAGCCGACCGCCGCGGCGCTGGCCTACGGCTTGGACAAGGGCGGCTCCAGCGAGCAGATCGCCGTGTACGACCTCGGCGGCGGCACCTTCGACATTTCCATCCTCGAACTCGGCGACGGCGTCTTCGAGGTCAAATCCACCAACGGCGACACCCACCTCGGCGGCGACGATTTCGACCAGAAGATCATCGACTGGCTCGCCGAGGAATTTCAAAAGAGCGAGGGCATTGACCTGCGCCAAGACGCGATGGCCCTGCAACGGCTCAAGGAAGCAGGCGAAAAAGCTAAAATCGAGCTGTCCTCCTCCACTTCAACCGACATCAACCTGCCCTTTATTACCGCCGACCAGACCGGCCCCAAGCACTTGCAAACCAGCCTGTCGCGCGCCCAGTTTGAACGCTTGGTTGACGACCTAGTTGAGCGCACCAAGGCCCCTTGTCAGCAGGCCCTCGCCGACGCCGAGTTGCAAGCCAGCGACATCGACCAAGTGATTTTGGTCGGCGGCTCGACGCGCATGCCGAAAATCCAAGAAGCGGTCCAAGCACTCTTCGGCAAGGAGCCGCATCGGGGCGTCAATCCCGACGAGGTGGTCGCCTTGGGCGCGGCCATTCAAGCGGGCGTACTCGCGGGCGACGTCGACGATGTCCTGCTGCTCGATGTCACGCCGCTTTCGCTGGGGATCGAGACCATGGGCGGGGTGATGACGCGGCTGATTGACCGCAACACCACCATCCCCACCAAGAAGAGCCAGATTTTTTCCACGGCCTCGGACAACCAGCCCTCGGTGGAAGTCCACGTGTTGCAAGGCGAGCGCGAGTTTGCCAACGACAACCGCACCCTCGGCCGCTTCCACCTCGACGGCATTCCCACGGCCCCGCGCGGCATGCCCCAAATCGAGGTGACCTTCGACATTGACGCCAACGGCATCCTCAACGTCGCGGCCAAGGACAAGGGCACCAACAAGGAGCAATCCATCCGCATTGAGTCGTCCTCGGGCTTGAGCCAAGACGAGATTGACACCATGCAAAAGGACGCCGAGACCCACGCCGATGAGGACAAAAAGCGCCGCGAAGACATCGATCGCCGCAACGAGGCCGACCAGCTCATCTACGCGGCAGAAAAGTCGGTCGCCGAACACGGCGACAAGATAACCGACGCCGACAAGAAAGGCGTTGAGGACGCGGTGGCCGCGCTAAAGAAAGCACTCGAAGGCACGGACGACGAGGCCATCAAGCAGGCCATGACCGCCCTGCAACAGGCGTCGCACAAACTGGCGGAGGAAATATACAAGGACGCCCAAGCCCAACAGACGCAGGAAGCCCCGGAAGGTGCGGCCAGTCAGCCGCAAGGGGGCGGGGACTCGGGCGCGGTGGATGCGGACTTTAAGGTGGTGGACGACGACAAGAAGTAGGGGGCAGTCCTCAGCGTACTCGCCCGATGAGAAACGCTTGGGGTGGCTTGATGGGGGTTTCGGACAGCTTCTTAGAAGCAAGCGGTCTCATAACTTGCGAAGGGCATTAGGTCTTTTGCTCTTTTTCCTATTCCTGTATATTGCTTCCAATAAGAGGTCGCCGTGTCTCGCCATATATCCGAGTTTTAGGCGAGACACGGCGACCCCAGCGGAAGTCAGGTTCTTGACACCATGAGCGAGTCTATAGAACTCAATATACAATGATAGCCATAGATTTATTCGCTGGTGTCGGTGGGATGAGCACAGGTGCTGCCCAAGCTGGAATTGACGTGAAGTTCGCTGTCGAGTCCGATCAATACGCTGCCTGTGCATATCGCAACAATCATCCGCATTGCGAGATTTTTGTTGACGACATTCGCCGATTACCTTCAGAAAAAATTAGGCAGATACCTCGCGGTTCGGATGGTACTGTTGTCTTTGGGGGACCTCCGTGTCAGGGTTTTTCGTATTCCAATACACGCACCCGTGGGATAAAAAATAAAAATAACTGGTTGTTCGATGATTTCGTCCGCGTGGTTAAGATCTGGCAACCTGACTTCGTCGTATTTGAAAACGTCCGGGGAATTGTTGATACAGCTAAGGGAATTATTCTCGATATTATCATTGATCGATTCGATCTATTGGGCTATACGATAAACTGTGGCATACTAAATGCTCTTGACTTCGGTGTGCCACAAAGACGTAACCGCTTTTTTTTAATAGGCTCACGAAACAATAAGAAGATTGAACTACCTCGACCAACACTATAGCAGTTCTAAATCATTTAAGAGTTATAGTATATTTCATTAACTTGGGGAATTGGCCGTATTTTTTCTGTCGAATGCCCTTAACAAATAGGTCTTTGATCTGTTCAAAACAGGTGGTCCACAATGCATGGGAACGCACAAAGGTCTTGCCTTTTAACCAGAGGTCTTCGACCGGATTTTCTTGCGGTGTATAGGGCGCCAATCGCGTACAGTCGATCTTCCACTCACCCGGCGGTAGGTCGGCCTGGGTCGTTTCGAGAAAGGTGCGCATGGCCTGTTGGTGATGATAGGAGACCCCATCCCAAAAGATCAACAGCTTTTGACCCGGACGACGCGGTTGTAGGTAGCGTATAAAATCGACGGTATGGTGTGCGTTGGCCTTGGGATACGCTTGCATGAGGAACGTGCCTTTGCCTATATCCAAGGCCCCATAATAGGTTTGTCGTTGCCGTCCATTTTCAATGGCCACTTCCAGCCTTCGGTCTCGCGGTCCCCACCCATAGCCGCAGGCTTCGTGCCAGCGTAGATGCGACTCATCGATGAAAAAGGCACGGACTTGACCCGCTTCCAGTTCGGCCTTATGGTCCGTTAGTTTTTTTTATTTCTTCTCGTTTGTCGAGCCCCTGCTGCGGATTGGCTTTGGGCTGCCGTGCTTGGGTCTTTTTCCAGCGATAGCCGGCCTGAGCAAGCAGGTCGTAATCGCTTTGCGATGAGCGAAAGACCACGCCAAACTGCGTTTGGATATAGGAGGCTAACGCGGCGACCGAAGGCTGCGATTGGCTCGATAACCACCCCTCGAGGTGCGCCCGTTGATCGGCCGACAAATACGGCTGCGAGCCTTTATAGCCTAAGCGAAAGCAGGCGACCCCCTCGGATAGGTAGCGCTGCTTCCACGTACTGATGAAGCTGGACTGCACCCCGAGAATGGCTTGAATCACCCCTTGTTTGAGGCCCAAAAGCGTCATCTGAACCGCTAACGCCCGTTTCCGTTCCCGAACGTCGGGATTGCTCGCGATAAACGCCGATAACGACGAATCCGAAACCATAGAAAAACTCCTAAAAAAAACGAAGCATGGGAAGACGTAGAAGCAAAATAGAAAAAACAACAAAACCTCGCAAATCATGTAGGAATGCTATATGTATTAACTCTTCTGTCATTTTTTTTGGGTTTTTGCAGGATGAGGATGAATTGGTTATGGATGTTGGGGACGTAGGAATAGGGGTAGCCGTAAGGATAGATTTTCTTGTGCTGCTGATAAAGCACTTTCAGCCCCCGGACTTCGAGGCCGACGGATTCAAGAGAGCGTGCCAGATCGGCGTGAAACATGATGTAGCGCGATTTATCGCGGAAATCACTAACTATGATCGCCATGTATTTCCCGAACTTTAGAGCACGTCCACATTCTCCAAACAGCCGTGTGATTTCTTTGATGAAGTCGTCATAATTCTCGATCTTGGCCAGATCACGTGGGTCGTCGCCATAGTCAGTAGCCAAGCCGTTGGCTAGTCGCTCTTGCCGAACTTTGTGATCCTCTTTTTTGAGAATCGACCAGTAGGGCGGTGAAGTTACAACAAAATCGACGCTCTCGTCGGGGATGGTTGGCAAGACATCGCGTGCATCTCCTTCGATAATCTGTTGGTCCTCGATGATGGAGAACATGTCGCCGATCTCGGTGGCGAGGCGTTCTCGGGACAGTTCAACAAAGTGAGGGTTGATCTCGATACCTATGCCTTAGTAATCTAAGTTGTGGTACGACCCTGATTTAGGTTTATTTATAATCGCCCAACATTGCATCTAAATCCTAAACACAGGATCCGCACCATGTTTATTCATACGCGGAAAAAAGCACTCACGCAAGGGAAAGGAGTAAGTAAAAGTGGCCAGAGTTCAGTTAGTGATCCCCGACGAAGACCGCGACCGCTTCGTCCATCAGGCGCAGCGCGAAGGCATGACCTTGAGCGCGTGGCTCAGGGCCGCCGCCCGCCAACGGCTCGAAGAACAGCAGCAATCCCACCCCTTTGAATCCCTAGCCGACCTTGAGGAATTCTTCAGGGCCTGCGACGCATTGGCAGGTCCTAGGCGAGAACCGGATTGGCAAGAGCACTTGGCCGTCATCGACGAATCACAACGGCTCACTCCGACCTAAAACCCAACCCCATGCACCTACCGCTCCTCCGCGCCGGCCAGCCCTACGCCAGCCTCGACCGCCTCGCCGTGGCCCACATCGCCACCGGCCAACCGCTGGCCCAAGTCAGCCAAGCCAACCGCGGCCTAATCGCCCGCGACTTAGCCGCCCAAGAGCGCAACCGCCAAACCCTGCGAGCACTCACCGTCGCCGAACTGGTCGCCATAAGCCAACGAGCCGCCGACCTCTTCTTACACGCCGAACTGCCTGTGGGCGACGACAGCCAAACGCCCGACGCCTACGTCGCGCAAGTCTCGGCCACTACCGGCCTGCCGCAGGCACTGGCCCGCGCCAACATGGACAAAATCCACCGCGTCGGCGTCGAAATGCCCGCCGTGCTCAGCGGCCTAACCCGGGGCTTGGACCGCACCGTCCTCGACGACGGCCCCAGTGCGCTCCACTTCGTGCCCCACGCCCACGCCCTCGGCTGCATCCTACCGAGCAATTCGCCCGGCGTCCACGCGCTGTGGCTACCAGCCATTCCGCTCAAGACCCCGCTGGTGCTCAAGCCGGGCCGCGAAGAGCCGTGGACGCCCTATCGCATCGCCCAAGCCCTGATCGCGGCCGGCTGTCCACCCCACGCCCTGAGCTACTACCCGACCGACCACGGCGGTAGCACCGAAATTCTGCTCGGCTGCGGCCGCTCGTTGCTGTTTGGCGGCGGTTCCACCGTAGCCCCTTGGCGCGCTGACTCCCGCGTCCAACTACACGGCCCGGGGCGCAGCAAAATTCTCATCGGCGCGGACAAAATCGACCACTGGGAAGACTACCTCGACCTCATGGTCGCCTCCATCGCCGCCAATGGGGGTCGCTCTTGCCTCAACGCCTCGGGCGTCTGGGTGCCCGCTCGCGGCCGCGAAATAGCCGCCGCGATTGGCGAGCGTCTGAGCCAAATTGAGGCCCGTCCCCTCGACGACCCCCAAGCCCAGATCGCCGCCTTTCCCAATCCCGCAGCCGCGCACCAGATCTCGGCCTCCATCGACGCCCAACTCGACGGCGCGGCCCAAGACACGGCCCGAGGCCGAAGCGAACGCATCGCCGCGATCGGCGGCTGCACCTTCCTCAACCCAACCTTGATCCACGCCGCCGACTGGCGTCATCCGCTCGCCAACACCGAATACCTCTTTCCTTTTGCCGCGGTCGTCGAAGTCCCCCAAGAAGAGGTGGTCGCCCGCATCGGCCCGACGCTGGTAGCGACCGCTCTGACCGAGGACGAGGGCCTAACGCGCCAACTGCTCGCGGCCCCCCACATCGAACGCCTCAACCTCGGCCCGATTCCCACCCACCAAATCGCTTGGGACCAGCCGCACGAGGGCAACCTCTTCGACTTCCTTTACCAGCAGCGCGCCTTGCAGCGCAGCACCGGATGACCCCCTTCGACTTTGATCCGTCCATCCGCGTAGTCTTTGGCGCCGGCACCTTGGGGCAGCTAGGCGACCTCGCCCGCGCGTTGGCTGGCCCCCGCGCCCTGCTCGTAACCGACCCCGGTCTCGTTCAAGCCGGCCGCGCCGAACAGGCCCAACACGCCCTACAAAACGCCGGCCTAACGACAATCCTGTTCGCCTCTGTCGCGGAAAACCCCACGACCGAACACGTAGCCGCAGGCGTCCATCACGCCCGCGCTCACGGCCCCATCGATCTAATCGTCGCTTTGGGCGGCGGCAGCGCGATGGATTGCGCCAAGGGCATCAACTTCCTGCTGACCAACGGCGGCCAAATGCAGGACTACCGGGGCTACGGCAAAACCACCCAGCCCATGCTGCCCTCCATCGGCATCCCCACCACGGCCGGCACCGGAAGTGAAGCCCAATCCTACGCCCTGATTACCTGCGCCAACACCCGGGCCAAGATGGCCTGCGGCGACCGCCGAGCGCACTTTTGCATCGCCATCCTCGACCCGAACCTGCTGGCCAGTACGCCCCAGCCCGTGCGCGCCGACGCCGGTATGGACGCCCTCTCCCACGCCATCGAAAGCTACGTCTCCACCCGCGGTACGCCGCTCTCGCAAATGTTCGCCAGCCAAGCCTGGGAACTGCTCGCGCCCCACTACGCGGCGATTGTCGCGGATCCCCAAAACGCCGCCCACGCCATGCTCTTGGGTGCTCACCTAGCCGGCACGGCCATTGAAAACTCCATGCTCGGCGCCGCCCACGCCACCGCCAACCCCCTCACCGCCCGCTACCCGCTCTCCCACGGCCGCGCTGTGGCCCTGATGCTGCCGCACGTAATCCGCTTGAACGCCCCGGCGGTGGACGATCTATACGGCGAGCTTTGCGCCAAAATCCAACTCAAGGGCCGCGCCCTCGCGCTCGCCGCTCATCTCGAAGAACTGCGTGCTATGGTGGGACTACCGCATCGGCTCGCCGATTGTCAAGTCGCGGCAAGCGACCTACCCGCCATGGCCCGAGAAGCCGCCGGCCAATGGACCGGCACCTTCAACCCGCTCCCCCTGCGAGAAGCGGATTTCCTGCGGCTTTACGAGACGGCGTTTTGAGGATAAGTATCCCCCACAGAATCTGCCGCGTCCTGTTCTATGTCGGCGGGAATGTGTTGTTATTCGCCTTGACTTGGGTATTTATCGCGGTGGTCGGCGAAGTCTGGTTGCGACTACAGCGGCCTTTCCTGCATAGTAATCGGCCCATGCACTTTGTCCCGAAAGTGGGCCGGATGACCCAACCCAATGCGGAAGTGCGCGAGACGAATCGACATGATTACTGGACGGTCTCGCACACCAATGGCCATGGCTTTATCGACCGCGAACCCATCCCTCCTGAGCGCGCCGCGGCAAGCTGCCACATCGCCTTGATCGGCGATTCCTTTGTCGCCGCTGGGCAAGTACCCATCGTCGATAAATCGCACGTCCGGCTCGAAGCACTCGCCGCCCAAGTGCTGCCCGAGCTAGACGTTACCACCTCGGCATTTGGCCTCGGTGGCACCGGTCAGATCAACCAACTGCCGTTCTACGACGAATTTGCCCGACGTCTGCGGCCCAAACTGGTGGTGCTCGTGTTTGTAGCCAACGATTTCACTGACAATTCCTCGGTCTTGAAGAGCCTGGTCTATAGATGGGATCCAGACCGAATGCCGTGGGTATCCGCCCGCCGAGACGCCGATGGCCGCATGAGGCTGCTCCCGCCCGACCCCGACGGTGGACGACCGCTGCCCGCTGCGAGACCCCCGCCCTATAACCCTGTGAAGCGCGTACTCAAGCGTGCGTCGCGGCATTCCTATTTCGCGAATTGGTTGGATGCCAAGCTCAGTAGGCTCGGGGTGTTTCCTTCTTACGACATAGCCGAAAAGTTGCGCCAACGCCCCGGTTACGCATCGTTGTTGGGCGGCTGGCAACCCACGCCGGGGCAGCACGTAGATTCGATATTCAACCAAAAGGACCTGCCGCCGTTTTTCGAGGCCGCCTTGGACTTCACGGCTTTCGGCTTAGATCAGTTCAAGCAACGCGCCGACCGCGACGGGGCATCGTTGGCGATCCTATCCACCCACACGATGGGGACCCGCGGCGACCCTGCTTATGACCGCATGCACGCCTTGGCCACCGTGCGGGGGATTCCCGTCATTGACCAGTCCGCCTACATTCGCCGCCAAGGTGCGGAGCCCAAGGATGCACGTTGGCGGCACGACTTCCATTGGAACGCCGCCGGTCACCAGTGGGCGGCCGAAGCCTTGAGCGAATACCTCAAGCGGAACCCAGCCATCTGCCGAGCGGCCAAGCCGCGCTGACTTCTAATCTACTTTCCCCCAATATGCCACTCTACTTCCTAGCTCTTCTCCTATTCACTACCGCCGCCGCCGACACTTGGAACTCCTTTCGCGGCAACCCCCAACTCACCGGCGTCGCCTCCGCCAACCTCGCTCCACCCCTAACGCTGCTCTGGGCCTATTCCACTCAAGACGCGATTGAATCCACCGCTGCCCTTGGCGCGGGCCGGGTGTACGTCGGCGCGCTCAACGGCCAGCTCTATGCTCTCGATTTGCACACCGGCGCGTTAGTGTGGCAGTACCAAGCCGACGGCGAGATCAAGTCCTCCCCCACCGTGGCCGACAGCACCGTGTACTTCGGCGACGAAGCCGGCACCTTCCACGCCATCGCCACCCAGAGCGGGCGGCGGCGCTGGACTTTCGCCGCCGACGCGGGCATCACCTCCTCGGCCAACTACGCCGACGGCCGGCTCTACTTCGGCAGCTATGACCAGCATCTGTACTGCCTCAATGCCGCTGCCGGGACCCTAATTTGGAAAGTCGCCACCGAGGGATATATTCACGGTACGCCAGCGCTGTACGAAGATCGCGTGGCTGTGGCTGGTTGCGACGGGTACTTGCGGCTTTTGGACCGCACCGACGGTACGCAGCACCAGCAGCTCGCGCTCGGCGGGTACGTAGCCTCCAGCGCCGCCATCCACGCGGGCCGTGCGTACCTAGGCACCTTTGGCAACGAAGTACTAGGCGTTGATTTGGGCGCGGGAAAAATCGGCTGGCGCTACGCTCATGCGGTGCGGAAATTCCCGTTTTACTCGTCGCCAGCCGTGGCCGATCAAGCACTCGTCATTGGCGGCCGGGACAAGCTCCTGCATGCCCTCGACCCGCAAACCGGCCAACTCTTATGGACCGTTGCCGCGGGAGCGCGGGTGGATTCATCGCCGGTCATCGCCGGCGAGTACCTCTACGTAGGAGCCGATGCGCTCCTCGCCCTCGCCCTCGCCTCGGGCGAGGAGGTCTGGCGCTTTGAAACGGGCGCGGCCGTTGCCGCGTCGCCGGCCATTGCCGCGGGTCGGCTCGTCATTGGTGCCACCGATGGGGTGCTGTATTGTTTCGGGCGCGAGCGCACCCAGTTGAAATTCTCAAAGTGACCCACTACTGACCGATCGTTAAGGTATATTACGTAAGTGATTGTTTTTAATAAATTTATGAAGTGGGGGGGGGGATGCCCCCGCAAAATCTGCCGCGTCCTGTTTTGGGTCGGCGGAAACGTGTTATTGTTCGCCTTGACTTGGGCGTTTATCGCGGTGGTCGGCGAAGTCTGGTTGCGGTTGTTGCAGCGGCCTTTCCAGCATAAGAGTCGGCCCACGCACTTTGTCCCGAAGGTGGGCTGGATGATCAAACCCAACGCGGAAGTGCGCGCGACGAACCGCCTTGATTACTGGACGGTCTCGCGCACCAATAGCGATGGCTTTCTCGACCGCGAACCCATTCCCCCTGAGCGCGCCACGGCAAGCTGCCACATCGCCCTGATCGGCGATTCCTTCGTCGCCGCCGAGGAAGTGCCCATCGCCGATAAATCGCACCTCCGGCTCGAAGCGCTCGCCGCCCGAGCACTGACCGAGCTAGACATTACCACCTCGGCGTTTGGGAAACGTGCCACCGGCCAGATCAACCAACTGCCGTTGTACGACGAGTTTGCCCGGCGGCGGCGTCCCAAGCTGGTGGTGCTCGTATTTGTACTCAACGACTTCATGGACAACTCCTCGGTCTTGAAGAGCCTGTGGCGTGGATGGGATCCAGACCGGATGCCGTGGGTGTCCGCCCGCCGAGACGCCGAGGGCCGCATAAAACTGCTCCCGCCTGCTCCCGACGGTTGGCGACAGCGGCCTCAGCCATATCTTGTGAAGCGCATGCTGATAACCGCGTCTTGGTATTCCTATTTCGCGAATTGGTTGGATGCCAAGCTCAAGGTCGCTAGGATCGGTCAGTATTCTTACGACTGGGTGGAAGAGTTGCGCCAGCGCCCCGGTCCGGTATATGAATCGTTGTTGGGCGGCTGGCAACCCAAGGCGGGACAGCGCATAGATTTGATATTCAACCACAAGGACCTGCCGCCGTTTTTCAAGGCGGCCTTGGACTTCACGGCCTTCGGCTTAGATCAATTCAAGCAACGCGCCGACCGCGACGGGGTGTCGTTGGTGATCCTATCCACCTACACGATGGGAACCCGCGGCAACCCTGCTTATGACCGCATGTACGCCTTGGCCTCAGCGCGGGGAATTCCCGTCATTGACCAGTACGACTACATCCTCAGCCAAGGTGCCGAGATCAAGGATGCACATTGGTCGCGCGACGCCCATTGGAACGCCGCCGGTCACCAGTGGGCGGCCGAAGCCTTGCTCGAATACCTCAAGCGGAACCCAGCGGTCTGCCGAGCGTCCAAGCCGCGCTGATTGCAACGCAAAGAAAACGGCCTCTTTCCCAGCGGCGAGATTATCGCTACAATTTTCTTATGAATAAAAACGACCCGGCAACCACGCGCACCAACCGCCCCGAAACCGAGGTAGGCAGTGTTTTTGTCTCCAACTATCCGGCCTACTCGTTTTGGGGCGAAGCGGATGTCCCGCAGGCGCACCGCGCCCTCGCCGACCCACCGCGCCCCGACACCCAGCTCGGCCTTTACCTCCACATCCCCTTCTGCCGCAAGCGCTGCAAGTTTTGCTACTTCCGCGTTTATACCGACAAAAACAGCGAGCAGATCCAAACCTATCTCGACGCCCTCGCCCGCGAGGTCGAACACTACGCCCAGCAGCCAGCAATCAAGGACCGGCCCCTGCACTTTATCTACTTTGGCGGCGGCACCCCCTCCTACATCAGCTCGCGCCACCTGCGCTCCTTAGTCCAGCGTCTCAAGGACGCCATGCCTTGGGACCGCGCCGACGAAATCGCCTTTGAATGCGAGCCGGGGACTCTAACCCAAGCCAAATTGGAAGCCATCCGCAGCATCGGCGTCACCCGCCTCAGCTTAGGGATAGAAAACCTCGACGACGCGATTCTACGCCACAACGGCCGCGCCCACGTCAGCAAGGAAATTTACCAAGTCATGCCTTGGATCCACGCGCTCGGCTTCGATCAGGTCAATGTCGATCTAATCGCCGGCATGGTCGGCGAGGCTTGGCCGAGCTGGCGTCAGACCGTGCAACAGACCATCGCGCTCAACCCCGACAGCGTCACCGTCTATCAGATGGAGTTGCCCTACAACACGCTCTACTCCAAGGGCCTGCTCGCGGGCGACGGCGAGCCGCTGGCCTTGGCCAACTGGAAGACCAAGCGCGCCTATCACGCCTATGCCTTCGAGCAATTAGCCGCCGCTGGCTACGTGCGTTCAAGTGCCTACACCATGAAGAAAACGCCCGACGCCCGCTTTGCGTACCGCGACGCGGTGTGGACCGGCCAAGACCTAATCGGCACGGGCGTTGCCTCCTTCTCGCATCTGAGCGGAGTTCACTATCAGAACGCGCCACACTGGGACTCCTACCTCGCCGCTGTCCACCGCGGCGACCTCCCCATTCACCGCGCCTTCGCCACCGACCGCGAAGAGCAACTGACCCGCGAGGTGATTTTGCAACTCAAATTGGGCGCGCTGGACCCCGCGTATTTTCGCGCCAAATTCGGGGTCGATATTGCCGTTCACTTTGCTGCGGCACTCAGCGGCCTGCGCGACGAGGGCCTGCTCCATTTCGATGCGACCTCAATCGCCTTGACCGACGAGGGCCTCATGCGCGTCGATCAGTTGCTGCCCGACTTGTACCAACCCAAATACCGCAACGCACGCTATACCTGAACCTAATAGGAGGTAGCAGTGAAAAACGCGATCGCACTTCTGCTCTTAACCGCGGCGGCCCAAGCGGCCGACTGGCCCCAATGGCGCGGCCCTGAGCGCGACGGCATTTCCCGCGAAACCGGCCTTTTCACCGCCGAGCAACCTTTTGCCGAAGCATGGCGCACCCCCCTCGGCCGGGGCTTTTCTGGCATCGCCATTGCCGACGACCGGGTCTTTACCATGTTCGCCCAAGGGGACGACGAGTTCGCCGTTTGCCTCGACGCCCACACCGGCGAGGAGCGCTGGCGCTTCCGCACCGGCCCGTACTACACAGAAACCCAAGGCGGCGACGGCCCGCGCTCAACGCCCACGGTCGATGGCGAGCTCGTCTATGTGCTCGGCGCGCACGGCCAGCTCTACGCCCTATCGGCCGACAGCGGCGCCAAGATGTGGGAAAAGGACTTGGTCGCCGAGTTTGACAGCAAAGTACCGCGGTGGGGGTTTAGTACTTCCCCCTTAGTCGAGGGGAATTTGCTCCTGGTCGAAGCCGGCGGCGTCAACAGCAACTTCCTCGTCGAAATGGTCGTCGACCGCCGGGCGTCAGCCACGGTCATCGCCTTCGACAAGGCCAGCGGCCAAACCGCTTGGACCGCCCTCGACGACAAGATGAGCTACTCGTCGCCCATCGCCTTTACCGCGGGCGAGCAGCGTCAACTTGCCTTTTTTACCGCGTACTCCCTGACCGGCTTGGCCCCGGCCGACGGTCAGACCCTCTGGACGTATCCTTGGAAGACGCGCTACGACATCAACGCCGCCACTCCGATCTTCATCCCGCCCAATCGCGTCTTTATCTCCTCGGGCTATGACAAGGGCGCCGCGGTCGTGCAAATCGGCCCGGGCGAGGAGGTCGAGGAAATCTGGCGCAACAAAGCGATGAAGAACCAATTTACCACCTCGGTGTACTACCAAGACCATCTCTACGGCTTTGACGACGCAATCCTCAAGTGCATTGACGCCCGCACCGGCGCGGAACAGTGGATGGCCCGCGGCTTCGGCAAAGGCTCCCTAATCGCCGCCGATGGCCACCTCATCCTGTTGGGCGAACAAGGCAATCTCGGCCTAGCCGAAGCCACGCCGACCGGCTTCCACGCCAAGGCCAGCTATCCCGCCTTGTACGGCCGCTGCTGGACAGCCCCTTCGCTGGCCGATGGCCGCCTCTACCTACGCGACGAAAGCGAAATAATCTGCCTCAATATCCAAGGGGCGGCCCCATGAGGAAGATCCGCGATGCGCTAGGCCGCCAAGGATCGAGGGCATCTTGCCCTCGTCGAAGACGAGACGCCCTCGATCCCGGCCACAAAGTAAGCGGCGCACCTTTCGCGCTGTGGCTCTTTGCGCTGGTGCTGACGACAACGCTCGCCCACGCCCAGCGCACAGCCGACTCGCTCCACGTCGTCGGCGAGACCATCGTCACGGGCGCGCGCCTAGCCATCCCCCGCGCCAATGCCATCGCCACCAAGACGCCGCTGCCCCTGCGGAAAACCCCCTTGAGCGTCGGAATCGTCCCCCAAGCCCTGATCGAAGCGCAGGACGGCGCGACGCTCTCGGACGCACTGGCCAATGTCAGCGGCGTCGGCGTCCACACCAACTTTGGCGTCCACGACCTGTTCTACCTGCGCGGCTTTGACTCGCTCGCCAACGGCTTGGTGCTCTCCGACGGAGCACCCGAACCCGAGGCGACCTTCTATCAGCTCTACAACGTGGCCCGCGTCGAGGCCCTCAAAGGCCCGGGGGCCTTCCTCTACGGCGGCAATCCCCTGTCGGGCACCATCAACCTCGTCCGCAAGCGGCCGGTCCCGGCCAGCCACTTCGCCCGCGTCAACGCCTCGGTCGGGAGCTTCGCCACCTACCGCGCCACGCTCGACGCGGGCCGTGACGCTGTGCGCGTCAACGCCCTGTGGCAGGACTCGGAAGGCTACCGCGACGGCAAAACCAGTTCGATTCTCGCCGTAAACCCGACGCTGCGGCTGGACCTCAGCGAGCACTCGACGCTGCACCTCGACTACGAATACCTGACGAGCGAACACCGCTCCGACTCGGGGCTGCCCATCGTCAATGGCGCGCTGCCCAACGTGCCGCGCACCCGCTCGTACCAGTCGCCCTTCGACCTCTCCACCCAGACCATCCAGCGCGTACGCGCCGATTACGAATGGCGTCTAACGCCCAATTTTACCTTGCGCGACAAACTCTACTACACCCGCCTCGACTGGCCCTCGCAGGGCACCCTCTTCAACGGGGCCTTCCCCAATGCCGCCGGTTCGCTCGACCTCGCCCGCAGCTTGCTCGACCTCGACGATCAGCAGCGGATTGTCGGCAACCAACTCGAGGGCCTGCTCGCATTGCAAACCGGCGGCATTGAGCACCAGCTCCTCCTCGGCGTTGAGATCGCCCACCACGCGGACGACTTCACGCTCGACGTGGCGGTGCTTTCGCTGGTCGATCTGTCCACCCTCAACGCGACGTTGCCGCCGAACTTGGCCCCCTTTATGCCGGCCGAAGCCGGAACCGATTCCCTCCGGGTCCCCCTCCCCGACCAAGCGACGGCCGGCGAGACGGCGGCGCAAGTGCTGGCGTCCTACTTTGTCGATCGCATCATCGTCAGCCCGCAGTTCGAGCTTTTGCTCGGGGGCCGCTTCGACCGGATTGACTACGAAGATGTTCTCACCGCGACCGAGCGCGAGTACCGACAGGTAAGCCCCATGCTCGGCGCGGTCTTTGCCCCCAGCCCGAGCCTTTCGCTCTACGCCAATGCGGGCCGCGCCTTTGCCCCGCCTTCCGCGCAAGTCGTCGGCGACCGCGACCCGGAGGAAAGCACGCAATACGAAGTCGGCGTCAAAGCCGCGCTGCTCAACGACCACCTCAACGTGAACCTCGCCGCCTTTCACCTCGACAAAGAGCGCATCGCCATTCCCGACGACAACGGGATTACCCAGCAACTCGGCGACCAACGCACTCGGGGCTTGGAACTCGAACTGGCAACTCGGCAGTCCCAGTGGTACGCCCAAGGCACCTATGCCTTGCTCAACGCCGAGCTGACGCACTTCCGCGAAGCCGTATTCGTCCCCACCGCCGCCGGCTTCGTTCCCCAGATATTCGACCGCACGGGCAACGTGCCGGCCTTCGCCCCCGAGCATCTTTTGACGCTGTGGGCGGCCCGCGACTTGGGTGAAAATCTCACTGTGGCGGCTGGCATCCGCTACGTCGATAGCCAGTTCGTGGCCGAGGACAATGTCTATGAAATCGACGGCGCGCTGACGCTCAACTGTGGGCTGACCTACCGGCGGGGGCCGGGGCTTTTGCGGCTAAACCTCAAGAATGCGACCGGCCGCGAATACGAGACCCGGGGCTTCGGCAGCACCTCGGTCATCCCGGCGGCCCCATTCTCCTTCAAAGCAACCCTAGGATATTCGCTATGAGTGCCTGCGATCGCCTCAAACGCCCCGAGCTGACCGCGTATCAACTCAAGCGCCTGCATGCCCTGCTCCGGTCTGTGCTGGCGACCAACCCCCTGTACCGCGGCAAGCTCAACGAGGCCGGGATCGCGTACGCCGAGGATATCGCCTCCCTCAACGACTTGGCCCGCATCCCCGTTACCAGACGCGCCGAGCTTTCCGCCGACCAAATCGCGCATCCCCCTTATGGGACCAACCTCACCTATCCGCTCGAATGCTACACCCGCATCCACCAAACCTCCGGCACCACCGGCCAGCGCCTGCGCTGGCTCGACACCGCGGAAAGCTGGGAATGGTGGAGCCGCTGCTGGTTGGAGGTCTATCGCGCGGCCGGCGTCGGCCCTCGCGACCGCATCTTTTTCGCCTTCTCCTTTGGCCCTTTCATCGGCTTTTGGAGCGGGCACCAAAGCGCCAGCCGCACCGGCGCCCTAATCGTTCCCGGCGGCGGCATGTCTTCGGAGCAGCGCCTAGAGGCCATCATTGAAAACGAGGTCACCGTCCTCGTCTGCACGCCCACCTATGCCCTGCACTTGGGAGAAGTCGCCCGCGCTCGCGGCCTCGACCTCGCCGCGAGCAGCGTCCACACCACCATCCACGCCGGCGAGCCGGGCGCGAGTGTGCCGGCGACCCGCGCCCAAATCGAGCGCACTTGGAACGCCCGCTGCTTCGACCACGCCGGGGCCACCGAAGTTGGCGCTTGGGGTTTCCAATGCGACAAACAGAAGGGCTTGCATATCAACGAGGGCGAGTTCATCTGCGAGGTCATTGACCCGCAAACCGGCGAACAGGCCAGCAAGGGCGAGCTGGTCATCACCAATCTCGGCCGCGTGGGGATGCCGGTCCTCCGCTACCGCACCGGCGACCTCATCGATCCCGAGTCCCCGTACGCGACCTGCGTCTGTGGACGCACCTTCCGGCAGATCCGCCGCGGCGTCATCGGCCGCATCGACGACGCCTTGCTCATTCGCGGCGTACTCATCTATCCCAGCGGCATCGAAAACATCGTGCGCCAGTTTCCCGCGGTCACCGAGTTCGCCGTGGATGTCCACCGGCGCAGCGCGCTTGATGAGTTGGAGGTGCGCCTAGAGGTCAGCGACCAAGCCGACGACACCGCCGAGCAAGTAGCACGCGCCCTCGCCCACCGGTTCGGGTTGCGCGCCGACGTCCAAATCGTCGCGCCGAACACGCTGCCGCGCTTTGAATTCAAGGCCCAGCGCTTCACCGATCACCGGACCCAGTCGTGAGCGACGTCATCGTCATCGGCGGCGGCCCGGCCGGCAGCACAGTCGCCGCCCTCGTCGCCGAGACCGGCCGCTCTGTCCGGCTCTTCGAGCGGGAGCAATTCCCCCGCTTCGCGATCGGCGAGTCCCTAATGCCTGAGACCTACTGGACCTTCAACCGCCTCGGGGTGCTCGACCAGCTCAAAGACAGCACCTTCCCCCGCAAGCACAGCGTACAGTTTTTCGGCCCGTCGGGTCGCGGCTCCGCGCCCTTTTACTTTGCGGATACCAACCCCCACGAAAGCGCGGTGACTTGGCAGGTCTTGCGCGGCCCATTCGACGAGATGCTCCTCGACAATGCCCGCGCAAAAGGCGCGCACGTGCATCAGGGGGCCCGGGTCCTCAACGTGCTGTTGGAGGGGGAACGCGCCACCGGCGTACGCGCCAAGCTGGCCGATGGTCAAACCCGCGATTTTGCCGCGCAAGTCGTAGTCGATGCCACCGGCCAGAGCGCGCTGATTGGCCGCAAGCTCAAGCTGACCCAGCCCGAGCCCGAGCTGAAGAAGGCTTCAATTTACACCCACTATCGCGGCGGCCAGCGCGACGAAGGCATTGACGCCGGCGCGACCTTGATTCTCCACACCGCCAACCGGGACTCTTGGTTTTGGTACATTCCCCTGTCCGACGATGTGGTCAGCGTCGGCGTCGTCGGCGCGATCTCCTATTTGGTCCAAGGCCGCCGCGCCGCCGCGCAAACCATCTTCAACCAAGAGTTGGCCCAATGCCGCCCCCTGCAAGAGCGCCTGCAACGCGCCGAGCCACTCTTTCCGGTCAAGACCACCAAGGACTTTTCCTATCGCGCCCGTCGCATGGCCGGCGAGGGCTGGGTGCTGGTCGGCGACGCATTTTGTTTTCTCGACCCGATGTACTCCTCGGGCGTGTACCTAGCCCTCAAATCCGGCGAGATGGCCGCCGACGCCATTGCCGGGGCCTTTGCCAAAGGCGACTTTTCGGCCGCGCAGTTGGGCGGTTTTGGGCCAGCGCTGGTGCGCGGCATGGAGGCGGTGCGCAAAATGGTGTACGCCTTCTACGCCAAGGACTTTAGCTTTGCCGAATTCCTCAAACGCCATCCCGAATGCAAACAGGGGGTCATTGACGTACTCAGCGGCAACCTCTTCAGCGAGCGCGTCGATCCCATTTTCGGGCCGATGAGCGCGGTGTGCCCAATGCCCGCCGCCATTGCCTTGACGCGGTGACGCCTCTTTGCCTTTGTAAGGGCGATTCGCCAACCCCCTCTCGCTGGAGTACAACATGAACGCCACCGTCCGTCGGCTCCTCTACTTGGGGCTTTTGGTCCTCTACCTCCTGCACAACGACCTCTGGCTCTGGGACGATCCGCGCATCGTCTTGGGGCTGCCCATTGGGTTGCTCTACCACATCGGCTTCTGCGCGGCTGCGACCGGGCTGATGGTCTTGCTGGTCAACTACGCTTGGCCGGCCGAACTCGACGCGGAAGACGAGGAGCAGCAATCGGCATGACCACAGTCATCATCTTCTGCTATCTAGGGCTCGTACTCTGCATCGGCGTCCTCTCCAATCGCTTCTTTCGCGGCACGGGCGAGGACTACTTCGTCGCCAGCCGCTCCATCGGCCCCTTTCTGCTGCTGATGTCGCTGTTTGGCACCAACATGACCGCGTTTGCCATTTTGGGAGCCTCCGGCGAAGCCTACCACACCGGCATCGGCGTCTTTGCCCTGATGCCTTCGGGCGCGGCACTCATCATTCCGGCGGTTTTCTTCTTCATCGGCCCCCGCGTCTGGGCGCTGGGCAAGCGGCACAACTTACTCACCCAAGTCCAGTACTTCCGCCGTCGCTGGGACTCCGACGGCTTGGGGCTGCTCCTCTTTGTGGTCATGATCGCACTGCTGATTCCCTACCTGCTCATCGGCGTCATGGGCGGCGGCATTACCCTCGCCCAAGTTACCAAGGGGCAGATCCCCCAATGGGCCGGTGGGCTGCTGATCTGCTTGGTGGTGCTGACTTACGTCAGCTTCGGCGGCATGCGGAGCACCGCTTGGGCCAATGCCTTCCAAACGCTGGTCTTTATGATTCTCGGCGGCGCGACCTTCTTCGTCATCGTCAACGAGTTGGGCGGGCTAGACCGCGCGCTCGCGCAAGTCGCAGCCGCGCACCCCGATCTCCTGATCAAGGGCGACCGCATCAGCCCGATCAAGCTGTTGACCTACACGTGTATCCCGCTGTCGGTGGGCATGTTCCCCCACCTGTTTACCCACTGGCTCACCGCCCAAAGCGCCCGCACCTTCCGCTATCCCCTGATGCTGTATCCCCTGTGCATCGCCATCGTCTGGATCCCCAGCGTGCTCTTGGGAATTTTTGGCCGCATTGACTTTCCCGGCCTTGAGGGCGCGGCCGCCAACTCCGTGCTCGTCAAGATGATCGACCTATACGCGCCCGGTGCGTTGGCCGGCTTGCTCGCGGCCGGCGTCTTTGCCGCCATTATGTCCTCGCTCGACTCGCAGGTGCTCTCCATCAGCAACATGTTCACTCAAGACATCGTCCGGCACTACCGCAAGGGCGACGAGCTGAGCGAAAAGGCCCAAGTCCTGTGGGGCCGCCTCTTTGTGATCGCGATCTTAGCCATTACCTACGTGCTCTCGCTGGTCTCGGCCCGCAGCATCTTCTCGCTCGCCGTCTGGTCCTTCACCGGCTTTGCCGCGCTCTTTCCGGTGGTCGTCGCCGCCCTCTTCTGGAAGCGCAGCACCCAATACGGCGCCTTGGCCTCGGTGCTCACCGTGGCCGCGCTCTGGTCCTACTTCTTTTTTCAGGGGTGGCAAATCCCCGGCTACACGGTCGGCATGACCGGGGTGATGCCCGTGGCCGTGATCCTAGCCGCTTCGGCCGCGGCCATGGTCGGCGGCTCGCTGCTGACCAAGCCCCCGGCCAAAACCACTGTCGATGCCTTCTTCTAACGATTAGCGATGCGCCTTGCCTATATCACGGCCGGGGCCGCTGGCATGTACTGCGGCAGTTGCATCCACGACAACGCGCTCGCGGCCGCCTTGGTGCGCCGCGACCTCGACGTCGCCCTCATCCCGACCTACACCCCGCTGCGCACGGACGAGGAAAACGTCGCCCTCGACCGCGTCTTCTACGGCGGCGTCAACATCTTCCTGCAACAGCAGTGGTCGTTTTTTCGCCGCACCCACCGCTTCTTCGACCGCATCCTCGACTCGCCGTTCCTGCTCCGCACCCTCGCGCGCTTTGGCTCTGCTACCAACGCCCGCGCTTTGGGGCCGCTCACCGTCTCGATTCTCGCCGGCGAGGAGGGGAACCAACAAAAGGAACTCACCCGCCTCATCGCCTATCTCCAGCGCGACTTCAAACCCGACCTCATCGAGCTGACCAACGCCCTATTCGCCGGCATGGCTCGGCAATTAAAAGCCCGCCTGGGCGTCCCCGTGCTCTGCGCCCTGCAAGGCGAGGACCTTTTCTTGGACGGCCTGCCCGAACCCCACAAGACCCAAGCCCTGCACACCCTGCGCCAACGCGCCCAAGACATTGACGCCTTCATCGCGCCGTGTGCGTACTACCAAGCGCAGATGGCCGCATACTTGCAGGTGCCGCGCACAAAAATCCACGTGGTCCCGCTCGGCCTCAACCTGACGGGACACCGCCGAGAGCCACCGCTCCCCTCCGACGGCCCCGGCAAAATCGGCTACCTCGCCCGGATATGCCCGGAAAAGGGCTTTCACCTGCTCGTCGATGCCTTCCGGCGCTTAAAAGAGCAGCCCGAATTTGCCGCCCTCCGCCTCGAAGCCGCGGGCTATCTCAGCGCGTACGACAAGCCTTACTTTGCGGAGCAAGTGCAAAAAATCCGCCGCTGGGGGCTAGCCGACTCGTTTGCCTATCACGGCGAGGTCGATCGGCGCGAAAAAATCCGCTTCCTCTGCTCGCTCCACGTCTTTTCCGTCCCTTCGGCCTACGCCGATCCCAAGGGTCTGTCGGTTCTCGAAGCTTTAGCCAACGGCATTCCGGTCGTCCAGCCCAACCACGGCGCGTTCCCCGAGCTAATCGCGGCCACCGGCGGCGGCCTCCTCGTCGAACCCCATGCCTCCGCGCCCCTCGCCAACCAGCTTGCCGCCTTGCTCCGCGACGAAAAGCACCGCCGCCAACTCGGACAAACCGGCCAAACAGCAGTCCACACTCGCTTCCACGCCGACGCCATGGCCGCGGAGACGCTCGCCGTGTACGAGCGGTATCTGTAGCTATAGCAGTCCTAAATGACTTGCAAGCATGTAGAGATGCTTCGACTACGCTGCGCTACGCTCAGCATGACACACAGACGGCTGCTTCGACTGCGCTGCGCTCAGCATGACACACAGACGGCTGCTTCGTCCCCCAGACCTTGTCATACTGAGCGAAGCGAAGTATCTCATACCCAAAACGCCATCCAGAACATCCCTTATGAAGGTTGACAGTGTAATACAATGTGTTACACTTTTATACGTGATCACAAGTTTCAAGCATAAAGGGCTTGCCGAACTTTTTGAGCGGGGTCACAGCCGCCGAGTGCGTTCGGATTTGCAAAGGCGCTGCTTGCGTCGTTTGGAAATTCTCGATCAAGCGGAATCATTGGCAGACTTGAATATACCGGGGTTCAACTTTCACGGTCTGCAAGGGTTGCCCAAACGTTATACTATTCACGTCAATGGCCCGTGGTGTATCACGTTTGAATGGCAAGATGGGGATGCACTTAGGGTCCATTTTGAGCAATATCATTGAGGTGACAATGGCCGAATATTCCGTCAACCGTCCGTTGAAGCGTGCGCCTGTTCATCCGGGGGAGATTCTGCGCGAAGATGTATTGCCGTCGCTTGAGTTATCGGTTAGTGAAGCTGCGCGACGGCTCGGTGTTTCGCGTCAACAATTGCATCGCGTTTTGGCTTGCACGCATCCGATTACAACCGAAATGGCACTTAGAATAGGAAAACTCGTCGGCAACGGTCCTAAGCTGTGGTTGCGCCTGCAACAAGCTCGTGATTTGTGGCGTGTGGAGCAGCGTTTGGAAGACGAACTTGCAAAAATAAGACCTGCAAATTCGACGCACTCCCAACGCGAAAGCATTGCTGGCGTCGCGCCGAGCTAATCGCGGCCACCGGCGGTCCACACTCGCTTCCACGCCGACACCGTGTACGAGCGGTACACCTAGAAAGGATCATCGCCATGACTTGGCTCATCTTCGCCCTCCTCACTGTCGCTAGCTGGGGCCTCTACGGCGTCCTGCTACACGCGGGTCAGATCGCCATGGCCGACCCGGTAAATGGCCGCTACAAAGCCTTTCTCTTCGTCGGCTTGGCCTATCTGCTCGCTGCGGTCTTTGGCTCGCTGATCGTCCTCGCTTACAGTGGGGCGAATTGGCTCTACCCGGCCAAGGGCGTCTTTTGGTCCACGGCCGCCGGCATCGCCGGCGCCATCGGCGCGTTGGGCGTCCTGCTCGCCTTTGGCGCCAAGGGGACGCCGGCCGTGGTCATGTCCATCGTCTTTGCCGGGGCGCCCATCGTCAACGCGGTCGTCGCCGCGCTCGTGCATCCGCCCGCCGGGGGCTGGGCGACCGTGCGCTGGCCCTTTGTCCTCGGCATCGTCTTGGCCGCCTTGGGCGGCTGCTTGGTCACCTTCTTCCGCCCGGGCAACTGACGTGTCGGCTGCGTTTTGCACGCGCCGCCGCGTCGAGTGGGCCGATACCGATCAGGCCGGTATCGTTCACTTTGCCCGCTTTTTCGTCTTTATGGAGGCGGCCGAGCACGCTTTCTGGCGCAGCCTCGGCCTGAGCGTCCACCGCGAGCACGACGGCGACCTCATTAGCTGGCCCCGCCTCGTCGCCGAATGCGAGTACTTCCGGCCGGTCGCCTTTGAAGACGTCCTCGACATCGAGCTATACCTCGAAAAGCAGGGCGAGAAATCCCTCAGCTTTCGCTTCGACTTCCACTGCAATGGCGAACCGATCGCCCGAGGGCGGCTCAAGGTGGCCTGCTGCGTCTGCAATCCGGGCGAGCGCATCCGCGCCATCCCCATCCCAGCCTGTATCGCCCGCAAACTGGCGACGCCTCCATGAACCCAGTTCCGGCCCTCGTCGCCTCTACGGTCTGCAAGCACTTCGCCCTCGGCGACCAGACCATTGAAGTGCTGCGCGGCGTTTCGCTGCGCGTCGATAAGGGCGAGTCTGTGGCGCTTATCGGTCCGTCCGGTTCGGGCAAGAGCACCTTGCTGCACCTGCTCGGCACCCTCGACCCCCCGACCTCGGGCCAGATCGCCATCGCCGGCGAGGATCCCCTCACCCTTGCCGAACCGCAACTCGCCCGCTTCCGCAACCAGCACATCGGCTTCGTCTTCCAAAACCACCACCTGCTGCCCCAATACTCAGCCCTCGAAAACGCCCTAATCCCGGCCCTCGCCTTTCCCCAAGCCGACCAGCGCACCCGCGCCGACGACCTGTTGCGAGCCGTCGGTTTGGAACAGCGTCTGCACCATCGCCCGGCCGAGCTGTCGGGCGGCGAATGCCAGCGCGTGGCCGTGGCGCGCGCCTTGCTCAACCAGCCCGGTCTCTTGCTCTGCGACGAGCCGACCGGCAGCCTCGACCGTCAGACGGCGGCCACGGTTGCCGACCTGCTCTTCGCGCTCCACCGCACCGAGCGAGCCGCCCTCGTCATCGCTACCCACGACCTCGACCTAGCGGCCCGCTGCGACCGACGCCTGCATCTGCGCGAGGGTATGTGCATCGAAGCCTGATTTACTACTGGCGGGTTCACGTAGGCCTGCTGCTGGGGACGGCCGTCGCCACAACCGCCCTGACCGGCGCGCTCCTCGTCGGCGACTCCATGCGCGGGAGTTTGCGCGACTTGGCGTTAGAGCGTCTAGGCCGCATTGATTACGCGCTGGTTGCGGCGCACTTTTTCCGCAGCGACTTGGGCGACGCGCCCGCCATCCTCCTCAACGGCAGCGCCCGACACGCCGCGACCCAACAGCTCGCGGCTGGGGTGCAGATCCAAGGCGTCGATGCCCGCTTCGCCGCGCTCTTTCCCCAAGGCGGCCCCGCCTTGCGCGCCGGGCTTGAGCCAACGCCCGGCCAGCCGTTTCCCTCGCTCGTGGTCAATGCCGCGCTGCAACGCGCCCTCGGCATTGAGCTAGGCGACGCAGTGCTGCTCTCGCTGGAGCGCCCGAGCGCGACCTACCGCGAATCCCTGTTTGGCCGCCGCGCTACCGGCGATATCGTCACCACGCTACGTGCGGTGCTCACCGGCGTCTTGCCCGACCGGGGCGCGGGGCGCTTCGGCCTGCGACCGCATCAGCATCGGCCGCTGAACGCATACCTCGACCTCCAAGCCCTCCAGCGCGTCCTCGGCCAACCGGGGCGCGTCAACGCCCTGCTCATCGCCGCGCCCGCCAGCCAACCCCAAGCCCTGCAAGGCGCATTCGACCAACGCCTGAGCCTTGCCGACCGCAAGCTGGCCCTCGCGCTGCACCCCAACTACATCGAGCTGACCAGCACCCGCTTGGTCCTCAACGACTCGACCCGCGCCGCGGCCTTGGCCAGTGCCGCGGCCTTACAACTCAAAACCGCGACGTTCTCGACCTATCTCGCCAACGCCATTGCGGGTAATGACCGCCAAGTCCCCTACTCAACCGTCACCGGGCTCGACGACCCCACCGGCCTCTATCTCGCCGACGGACGGCCCGCGCCGCCCCTCGCCGCCGACGGCCTCTACCTCGACGCTTGGACAGCCCGCGAGTTGGCCGCGGCCCCCGGCGACTCGATAGCCCTGACCTATTACGCGGTCGGCCCGCGCCAAGCCCTCCGCACCGAGCAGGCCCACTTCCGCCTCCAAGGGATCGTGCAGATGCGCGGCTTGGCTATTGATCCAACGCTGACGCCCGTCTATCCGGGGTTGCAGGAAGAAGGCGACATGGCTGCTTGGGACGCGCCCTTCCCCATCGACTTGGGGCAAATCCGCTCGCAGGACGAAGCCTACTGGGATCAGTACGGGGCCGCGCCCAAAGCCTTCGTCGCGGCCCGCACCGGCCAGCGTTTGTGGCGCAGCCGCTACGGTGCGCTGACCTCCATCCGCTTTTATCCCGCCTCGCCCGCCCACCATCAAAGCCTGCGCCAAGACCTGCTAAAACGCTTGTCGCCAGCGACCGACTTCGCCTTGCGTCCCGTCCGCCAGCAGGCCATCGCCGCTTCGCAAGGGGCCACGGACTTCAGCGGCCTCTTTATCGGCTTCAGCCTCTTCCTGATCGCGGCTGCGGCACTCTTAGTGATCCTGCTGTGCAAGTTCGGCCTCGAACAACGCGCCAGCGAAGCGGGGCTGCTGCTCGCCACTGGCTACCCGCTCGCCGCGGTGAGCCGACGCTTCTTGGGCGAGGGCATCGCCTTGGCCGCGCTGGGTGGACTCCTCGGCCTCGCCGGTGCCCAGCTCTACGCCTACCTGCTGCTGGTCGGCTTGCACACCTATTGGTTGGAGGCCATTGGAACGCCCTTCCTTCACCTCCACGTCCGCTGGCCGAGCTTGGGGATGGGCTATCTAGCAACTCTGCTGCTGGTCTCGCTGGCGCTGTGGCGCACCGTGCGGCACTACCACCGGCTGCCCGTCCGCGCCCTGCTCGCCGGGGCACTCGATACCGCCCGTCCGCACCCGCACGACCGCCGGATCGTCCTCGCCGCGCTCGCGCTCTCCCTCGCCCTCGCCTTGAGCATCCTCGCCAGTACGGCCGATGCCGCTACTGCGACCGCACTTTTCTTGGGCAGCGGCGCGGCCGCCCTGTTGGCCCTGTTGGCCCTATTCGCGGTCTGGTTGTGCGCTCCGCCCTCGGGCCGACTTGGTTCCAGCCTCGGCTTGGGTCTGCTCAATAGCACCCGCAAGCCCAGCCGCAGCACCCTCTGCACCGCCCTCGTCGCCGGCGCGACCTTTGTCATCGTCGCGGCCGGCGCCCATCGGCAGGTCGAGTGGGCCGACGATCCGGGCACGGGCGGTTTCGCGCTCGTCGCCCAAGCGGAGATTCCCCTGCACCAAGACCTCAATAGCGCGGCCGGTCGCCTCGAATTGGGGCTGGCAACCGGCTTGGATGCCGCGCATTTTTTTCCCTTCCGCGTCCTGCCCGGCGACGATGTGAGCTGCCTCAACCTCTACCGGCCCCAAGCCCCGCGCGTCCTCGGCGCACCGGCCGAGTTCGTCCAGCGCGGCGGCTGGCCCTTCCGGCAAACCCTCGCTCTAACGCCGGCCGAGCGCGCCAATCCTTGGCAATTGCTCCAGCGCGATTTGGGGCCGGGCGTCGTCCCAGCTATCGGCGATTTTCATTCGGCGCAGTGGATTTTGCACAAGGGGCTGGGCGACGACATTCCAATTGCGGAGGGCTTGGCCGCACGGTTGGTCGGGCTGTTGGACGGCAGCTTGTTCCAGAGCGAGTTGCTCATTGCCGAAGACCGCTTCGCCGCGCACTTTCCCGAGCGCGAAGGCTATGGCTACTTCCTAGTCGCAACGGAACAACCCGCCGCCGTTGCGGCCGCGCTCGAAAAGGGACTAGTGCCCTACGGCCTCGACGCCACCCTGAGTGCCGAGCGCCTGCAAAGCTACCGCGCCATTGAAAACACGTACCTATCGACCTTTCAGACGCTGGGCTTGCTCGGGCTGCTCTTGGGGACGCTCGGGTTGGGCATCCTCATCCTGCGCAACGTCCTCGAGCGGTGTGGTGAGTTGGCGACCTTGAGTGCCTGTGGCTTTGGCCGCGCCCGTCTAAGGGCGATGCTGCTCTACGAGCACGGCTTCCTCCTGCTCGCCGGCCAAGCAATCGGCAGCGTCGCCGCCCTCATCGCCGTGGCCCCCCGCCTCTTCGACCCCACCCCTTTGCCTTGGGCCGCGCTGGGCCTTTCGCTCGGCTTGGTCTCGGCCGCTGGCCTATTGGCGTGTGCGGTTGCCGCACATTTAGCGCTGCGCCGCCCCCTGCTGGCGGCCCTCAAGGCCGAGTAGTAAGCTGACCAATGCAGTACAGATGCGATTCCGTCCGCAGGAAGAGCCGCCCTCCAGCAATGGCCGGCGACGATAGCGTAAGGGCACCGTCGAGTTCGTTGGTGGCCAGCACTTTGTACTCTGGGCCGGCTTGGAGCACGGTCGTCACCGCGTTTTCGTTGACCACGTAGAGCTTGCCGTCGGCCAAGACCGGCGAGGCGCTGACCGACCCTTGGGCTATGCGCTTCGGCCCCCACAGCACCACGCCCGTCCTAGCGTCGAGGCAGGTGGCTCGCCCGCGGTCATTGACCATGTAGAAATAGCGGCCATCGGTGACGGCCGAGGGCACGTCGGGGCCGCTCCGCCCGGTCCACTTCCAAGCCAAGTGACTCGTAGTAATGTCTCCTGTGCCACCGGCGCGGAACGCCAGCACTGGTTTGCGGCGACTAGTCGCGTACACCATCCCGGCGACAGCCACCGGCGACCCGACCATCCGGTAATTCCGGTCCTTGTTCGGGTTCAAGCCGCCCGCCCGCCACACCTCCTCGCCCGTGGCCGGATCGTGGCCGGTGAGATAGTCGCCGCCAGAGACTACGATTTGCGTCTGGCCGTCGTGTACGAGGACTACGGGCGAGGTATAGGCATCCGGCGACTCGCCCGCGGCGTCGGTTGGCCGCTCCCGCCGCCACGCGACCGCGCCCGTGCCCGCGTCAAAGGCAATCAGGTAGGAAGCATCGTCCGAGTTCGTCCCGTGCAGGACCTCGACGAAGAGCTGGCCATCGTGGAGCAAGGGCGAGGAGGCGTAGCCAAACATCAGGCCGAAGGGGCCGTGCTCGGCCTGCAAGTCGTAGTGCCACAATTCCTCACCCTCCATGTCAAAGGCCCGGATCATCCCCGTACCGGCAACGGCCAACACCCGCTCGCCATCGGTGACCGGCGAAGGAGTGGCGTTGTTGTGCTTGCGCCAATAGGCGTTGCCCTCGTCGAGTGTGCGCTGCCACAACGTGCTGCCATCGGCCGTGGACAGGCAGCCCAAAATCAGCTTTTCACCGCCTTGGATCTCCTCGCCCGCATTGGGCGACGTCAAAAAGATCCGCTCACCCCACACCACCGGCGTACTCCCGCTCCAAGAGGGCAGCTTCCGGCTCCAGACCACATTCTCGCTCGCGCTCCAAGCGACCGGCAGGTCCACGGCCTCGCTGACGCCGTTGTGGGTAGGGCCGCGCCACTGGGGCCAGTACTCCTGACTGGCATCAGCGCACAGCGCGGTCAGAATCAACACCGAGACGAGGATGTACTTTTTCATTGATAGGCTCCTTTCTTCGCCGCTAACTCTTATACAGAAAAGACCGCTGTAGCCGCAACCAGACTTCGTCGACCACCGCGATAAACGCCCAAGTCATCAGTAGGGCCATGGCCTCACTGACGCCGTTGAACTCATGGTTGGTATTGGCTTAGGGAAAATCTCAGCAGTAGCTTGGTATTCGCCGCAGCCTATTGGCTCGCTCGATCAATGTCGGGTTGGGCCTCTGAGCCTTGTCTGACGGTAAGTGTATCTGAGAATTTAGGTGCCGACCCATCTGCTCAAGGCCCTCGCCGAGTTGTTGATCTCTCAACGCATTCGCCTGCTGTTCATTGAGCCGTACGTAGTACTTTGCATCGAGGTAAATCAAGCTGTTGTCGTAGGCGCGATGTATGGTCGGCGACAAGGCAAGGCCATTAGAAACATCGTCGGTCCCTTGGGCCTTTACTGGTACAATATGGGCCGCCTCCACGAGATCGAGCTGGGTCCCCGTCACCGCACAGCGGTTCCCATAAGCAGCCATAACTTGCCGACGAAAGTTCGACGCACGGGCATAGCGGCTTATCGACGCGACGACCTTTTGCCGTTCCTGCGATAGCGGCTCTAGCTCTTGTGGCTCTATATCCTCCAACTGAGAGGCCCTTAGCAAGAGGGTATATGTTGACAGGTCGCCTCCATGCCGATGCAGAGAGGCTGCGTTAAACACATAATTCAGAAACTGATCGGGACGAATTCCAACGGCTATTTCCTCGTTGTCTTTTCGGGCAAAGGCTAGGCCGTCTCCAACAGCCGTACCAATAGCCTCTATATCGATCTGAACAGAGGGCGAACCTGCTGTAAAGGTGCGATGTCTATCTACATCAAAGCCCGCAAACATATTGCTCTCAGCGTGATACCCCAGCAAAACAGTACGGCCGCTTGGATTGATCGGCAGTGGCGAGGAAACCGTGGTCATCTGAATTCTGTGTTCGTCCGGTAAAGATGGTCGGCCGCCATGGGTAAGCGTCCATACATAGACCCAAAGTGAAATGGTATCTTCAAGGTGCTGAACCAAAAATTCTCTGGGGTGCGTAGCCGAACTTGCAGACACGTAGAAACCGGTACCACCGGATTTCTGTATGGCGTGGAGAACGGCATTGACGAGTTCGGCAGGCGAAATAGCAGGCATAGCTTTCTAGGTCCTCGTTTTGCTTTTAGGTCTTTTCTTGCCCCCGTCGTCCGCCAAGGTCTCCTCGCTATCCGTTCCATTCCACATCGCCGCAGGGTGACAAAGGCCATAAGAAGGCACTTTCTTTTTGGCTCTATGTTTGGTCGCAAACCTAAAAAGACTGCCTTCGAGGTATTCTTGGACGAGATCGCAGCAGATCCACTTGCGCTTCAAGCGCTCGGCAACCTCTCCCGTTACACAAGAGCCTGCTAAGGGGTCGAACACCAAGTCCCCCTTGTCGGTGAGCATCCTAACAAAGTACTCGGGCAATTCAGCGGGGAAGCGAGCGGGATGCGGTTTTATATCGTGCTCCTTGCAAAGTCGCAAGTAGTTGGAATTGCTCTCTGTATTGGGAATTGCAATGAGATTGGGCGGAATAGAAGCACCATTGTCAATGTTAAATTTTTCACTAATATCGTGTCCACTCGGCCTGAGCTTGGCTCGGTATCCACCCTTGAGCAATCCTTTCATTGAATTGCTATAGGGAATCAAAACCCGGCGATTGCTAGCTTTCGGCCAAGGGGTCGGCGACAGCCACCAGACGCAATTGATCGCGTCTTTAACTCGAATGCGCCGCACATTTACCCACTCTGCTGGCGTGGGCAACTTGGATGGATTCCACCAGAAGAATTCTTGTGCGAGATGAAAATCGAACTCCCTGCAAAGCATAATCAAAAGCTCATAGTGATAAAGCGAGCGAGTCGGCTGCCCGGGAATCCAAGCACCACCAATGTCAATGACCAGCGAACCATTGTCCTTGAGGATGCGTATAAATTCTTTGGCAAATGGCCGAAACCAATCGAGGTATTGATCCGCATCGACATTGCCGTAGTCCTTTTTGCGAACCAACCCAAATGGCGGGGACGTCATGATCAGATTGACGCTTTTATCGCCAATATCTACCATGAGATCGAGCGCGTTGCCCCAGTAAATTTCCCCCAAATCGGTTTTGTGAAATAGTTCCATACCTCAAATAACCTCCCCTCCAGTTGAGATGATAAATTAGGCTTTTCCTCCTAGCGAATGCCCGGCGCAAACGGCTTTGACGGATCCGCGTATTCGTTGCCGGCTCGGTCTCGGCCCCGCGCCAAGTACACGGCATGGGACTGGGTGGGTCGCATCTTCACCGTCGCCGGCATGTAGCGCATGGTGTAGCCGCAGCGCCGCTTGGCGCTGGTGTTGGGGTTGGAGCCGTGGATGATCTTGGCGTGGTGGATGTGGCATTGGCCCGCGCAAAGTTCCAAATCGACGACCCGCGACTGATCGACCTGCTCGGTCACGATTTCGCGCCCGAAGACGTGGGTGTTGTGATCCACCTCTACATAGTCTGAAAAGCCGTGGTGGTGCGAATCGGCCACCACGCGCATACAGCCGTTTTCGCACATCGAATCGTCAATGGCCAGCCACACGGTGAGCACCTCGTGCTCGCTGAGCCGCTCGTCCCAATACGCCGAGTCCTCGTGCCACGGCACGCGCTTGCCGTCGCCGGGCGGCTTGCTGATAAAGTGGCTCGACCACAAGATGATGTCCGGGCCGATAAACGCCTCGACAAAATTGAGCACCTCGTCGGCGAGGAGCCACTCGAAAAGCGCGGGATGGGCAAAGTGCGGTACATCCATGGCCTCGGGCCGCTTGCCGGCCGGCAAATCGGCCAACAAGCCCGCGAAGAAGGCCCGTAAACGCTGGAACTTTTCGGCGGGAAAGAGCGGATGGGGATAGACGAAATAACCGTGCTCGCGGTAGAACTGCACGTCTGCCGCGGCGAGGTGCAGGGGGTGGGAAGTGCTCATCGGCGGCTACCTTTCTTCGGAGTGGTTTCGCGCTGCAATCTCAATATACGGCAATCCGCTCACCCGTGCAGAATCGGATGCCCCGCGCCCTTAAACCAAGCCCAGTCGAGCACAAACGACAGAAAAACCCCGCAGAAAAACCCCACCACCAGTCCGATAAATAGCGGCTTGAGCCGCTGGTAGAGCGCCACGCCGCCGAGGCGCAAGATCAACGCCTTGCAGGCCCACGCCAAGAACACCGAAAACACAATCCGCTTGACCATCCACGTAGAGGCTACGGCCAGCCCCACCGGGTGCAGGGGCCACCACGCGACTCGGTAATACAACAACGCCAGCACCCCATAGCCCAACACCCCGCTGCCGGCCAAGCCGAGCTTGTCCCAGTCAACGGGCGCGGGATGGCGCGTCTGCTCGGCGGCCCAGTCGAAGGCCCGGCCACCGACGCCCCCAGCGGCATTGAAGAACCACGAGCGCAGATTGCCCGCCCCGTAGTCGTAGCACAAGTAGATCGTAAAACTGGCGGTCGCGACAAAGCTGACCACCACCGCCAAGCCGAGGGCCGCGGCCAGCCTCCCGCTGCGCCGTTGCGCGTAGTAATCGTGCAACTTGAGTGCGTTGGCGGCCGAAGGCATAAAGGTAGATTGCACATCGCCGCACCACGCAAAGGTCAGCGCCAGCGCGACCAAATTCTGCGGCCCGAGCGCCGAGCCAGCCGCGGCCACGACCATGCCCTGCGCACTCATCGGCGTCGTCAAATAGTGCAAACCGGCTTGTACCACCAGCCGCGTCAGGCCCAAGAAAATCGTCAGCGCGACCGCCAGATAAAAAGCCGCTAAGTGCAGGTCCAACCCGCTGCGCCACAGCCAGCCGAGGATAAAACCCAGCCCGGCCAACCCGCCGCCCACGGCGACCCGATAGGAAATTATCTCGTCGGCGTCGTCAATCCGCCCGGCGCGGCCCAGCGCGGTGGACCACACGGCCGCGAGGTGCTTCCGCGCCATCCACAAACTCCCCCCGACCATCGCCGCAAAGGCCCCCCAAGACTGCCAAGACAAGGGCGTCCCGCCGTACACAAACGGGTCGGCGCGCAAATTGAAAACCCCCAGTTGATTGATCAGGCCCAGTTGCACCAAGTAGAGCAGATGGAAAAACCAGACGCTGAACGAAATGGCCAGCGGGGCCAGATACATAAATCCCAAGACCGGGAAGTACAGCAGCAGATGGACGGCCGGGGCATGGGGGATGAGGGAAACGGTCCAGTCCCGCAAGACGGGCACTTGCGCCAAGCCCGGGAAAAAGTAGCTCGGAACGTTGAAGGCGATCAGCCCGCAGGGAATGGCAAAGCCGATCCAGAAGGCCCGGGTCTTGAACGCGGGCGGCAGCGCCGACCCCGCGGCCACCTCGGTCAGCATCAAGGCCGCCTCGGTCAGGGGAAAGGTCAGCCGCTCGCGCTCCATCCAGTGCCGGCGCAACACCACCACCGAGCACAGGCCGACGAAGTACAGGGCCAGCACCAACAGCAGCCACCACAGCAGCGGCTCGGCCCACGCTCCCCATGGAATCGCCCACTCTTTGCTCGGCAACCCCTCGTAGAAAAAGCGCATGGCGTCGTGCGCTGGGTCTGGGATCGCCCAATCCGGCAGATGGGGATGGACATACACCGCCCACTCGTTGGTGGGGAGTGCGCCGTAATAGGGTTTGGAGATGATGCTGAGAATCAGGCCGACGATGAAGATGGGCATGCCGCTGGCGACCAGCCCCATGATGGTGATGGTGATCAGCTCGGCTGCGCTGAGGGCGCGTTTGAGCAGTACGTTGCCCAACACGAGGATAAAGAGCGGCGCTCCCACGGCGATGGGAAAGTACGACCACGTCATCTCCGACGAGCCGACCATCCATATTGAATAGGGGCTGCCCACGCTAATGGCGACGACCAGCCCCAGCCCGAGCAACATAGACCGCCAGCTCAAGCCGGACCCGGGCAATTCTACTAGGTAGCGGTCGCTGAGATGGGCGAGGTATTGGGCGGGGATTTTCTTTTGCAAGGGGTGCGCTGCTTGGCAAGACTAGATTTTGATTACCATTCCCTATCTCCTAATATATAGAGAACATGGCAGCCGACTGATACCACGCATCTGGGGGGCCTCTTATTGGAAACAAAAGCGGGGGAATGCGGCCGCCGAATGACTATTAACCAAAGGAGGATATCATGAGTTGGAAGCAGTTAATGGGAGTACTAACCCTAGTTGTAGCCATGTTTTCCACGGCTATAATGATCTCAACGTATTATAATGTCTCGGGATTTGAGAGAGTTGAGAATAGAATCGAGCAGCTTGAGGGTACACTTGGGGGTAGAATTGATAAGCTTGAGAGTCGCATCAACCATCTTGAGAGTCGCATCAACCATCTTGACAATAAGATAGACGGACTCTCGAATGAGGTTGCTGAGATAAAGGGAGCACTCAAAGCGAAAAAGATAATGGCGAATAGATAAATCATCATTATCTCCGAATCGGCGTCCGTTGTGCTTTGACCATCTGCAAAAAACGCGCCTCCTCTCCAACCTCGTCCCCCAATAAGCGAGCGTATTCTCGCGCCGCCTCCACTCGCCCTACCCAAACCAATTCGGACGCCAACGCCTGAAACAAACTCAACGCATAGCGGCGGCGAAAATCCTCGGCCAAAAAGGCGGCGGGGCGTCAATCATCGGGTCGATTCTATTTTATATGATATGATTCCTTCTCAAAAGTAATACAGCCGAGACCTCCTGCCTGCCCCTCATAGCAACTGATGACGATAACCTTAGAAAACGGCCCCATACTCTCTTTCACCTTACTCCAAACCTCAGCCACCTCAGATTTAGTCAACACGCCGGGCACACCGCAGGCATGATCCACTAACAGCAGCCACCAATCCCCCCAACGCCGCCACCAATCAGCTTCCCGATCACGATGTTTGTCGGGTTTGTCGGGCTTCTTCTTATCCATACAAAGCGGAATATGCTTCAAATAACCCGCCACCACACGACTTCCCTTCCCCGTCGATATATCATTCAAGACCCACTTAGACAACCCCCTCCTTTTTCCTGTTCCCAAAATCTCCAAGATTATTCCACAATCCAAGGTCCACCGAGGCCCAAAACCATCTGGAGGAGTGAGAGATGCCATAGAAGGCGGCGAAGGCTTTTCTTTGGAAGAATCCAAATCCACCAGATACTGCAAGAGCTCTCGCAGTTGCTTTTTAACTACGCGCCTTTCAGGAATATCCTTCTCGAGAAACGGATATTCACAATTTACAAACCACCTAGGCTCAGAAGGCTTTCGCCCAAAATCCTTCAGCACTTCCTCAATAGTCCGCCGAAGGGACTCCTGAGCCGTCTCCAAGCCTTCACTCAGACGCATGACCTCGACCGCAATCTCGTCCTCACCAATCACGAAATCCGGCGGATCAGGACAAAACCGCTTCACCTTCCCCAATCCCTGCTTCTTCAGCCATTGCAAGGCGATGGTCTCATCTCTGTTTATTTTATTCATAGCGTCTCATCAACTTCATATTTAAGGCACCTTACCGAGATTGGCCCACCCAGTTAAGCTCCAGTAATTCCCGGAGCGCGTCGTCGTCGGAAATATCCGCCTTCCACCCATAAGCCTCCGCTACCGCTGCATCAAGAGCTTGGTGTGCGTCTTTGAGCCATTGCGGCTGGGCGTTGTACAGGTTCGTCAGCGTCCGTTTCTTCAGTTCCGCCGCCACCGCTTCGTCGCGCGGAACCGACCGCTTGGGATAGCCGAGCACAGGCTCCTCTACCCACTCCACCCATTCGGGCGGATTGAGCCAGCGGTCGCGCAGTTCGACTAGTCGTTGCGATGCTTCGGCGATGGCGATGGCATGCGGATCATTTGCGTAATCGGCGGCGGGTATGTCGGGCGACAGCCCTTCGGGGAACGGAAAGGTCTCGAAGGTCGTGGTCGGCGTGTAGCGCGGGCGGTCTTCCAAACTGGTGCCGAGCCTCAGCGACCACGCCTCGTGAAACCGGCTGTGCAAGATGCCAAAGGTCGTATCATCGTCGCGGGCGATAGCGATTACGGCACTATCGGGACAGACGCGAGCATTGAGCCAAACGAACAATCGGTGTTTGGCAACGCGGGGCGTCGCAATGTAGCGCGATAGGCAGTTGAGCTTTTGCCAAGTCTCTGGACTAGGCGACACATGCCGCCACCAAAAACGCGCCCGCGCCTTGTGTTTGCCCTGTTGACGCACGGGCCGGACATGTTCTGCAATATGGGCGAACGGTGCTTCATATAGCGCAGCGTCGGACTCGTCCATGGCGAAACCGAAATCGACGATCCACTTGCCCGCCGGACGCCGCGTCAAGTCCATGCCATTCACCCACGGCTTGAGGACATCGGAGTTAGGTCGTCCATTTGGATTCGCCGGCAGACTAAGCCAATCGCGGGCCAAATCGCCCGGTATGTCGAACGCCCCTGCCTTAACATCGCCCATGAAGGCGCAGCCCACGTTCTGAGTAACCTTCTGTGCTTTTGTGAGATCGACGGTCCCAGCCGTCAGGTCCGAGTTGATCCGCGTAACATCTTTACCGTCCAAGCGCACGGGCAACTCTGCGTCTTTTCGTCCAAAGCACACCAGCGACACCCGCACGGCGGCCCCATCAACAACCCACGGCTCATTTGCCCAAGCGTCAAAAATGACTCCATGCTCCACAATCCTGTCGAGCACGGCTCGATTGCGCCCACCCCGAATCGAATTGGTAGCAACCAGACCGGCGCGGACGATCTTTTTATCGACTATCAGCCGAGCCGCTTTGTCAAACCAATGACAGACCAAATCCGCCTCTCCGTGAATCCGCTCCCCATAGAGCCGCTGCAAAAGCTCCACATATTCGTCGTTCAGCATCCTTCGCAACAACTTGCCTCCTAAAAACGGCGGATTCCCAATCACCACATCCGCCTCCGGCCACTCCGGTTCCCCACCATTCGGCCCAACAATCGCATCGCGGCATTCAATCGCATCCAACGGCTTCAGAATCGGATCGCGCGCCTCCCCATACCCATTCCGCCGCATCCACTGAATCTCCCCAATCCACACGGAAACGCGAGCCAGTTCCGCCGCATACGGATTGATCTCGATTCCCTTAACGTTGGCCGGCCCAATCTCCGGGAACTGACGCTGAATGCCAAGCACCTCGGCCTCCAACTGCACCCGCTGCTCCAAATCCTTGAGCAACTGCAAGGCAATGTATAGGAAATTCCCCGAACCACAGGCCGGGTCAAGTACAGTAAACCCACGCAGCCGTTGTAGAAACGCACGCAACCGCCGCTCGGCCTCTGCAATGCGCCGAGTGCGAACAGCCGATGTCTTTGCGGACTTCGCCCGTTCCACCATAGCGGCGATCTCATCCTTTACCCCTGCCCATTCGGTCAGCCAAGGACGAATCACCACTGGCTCGACGAGAAGCATAATTTTGTCGCGGTCCGTGTAATGAGCCCCCAACTGCCCCCGCTTATCCGGGTCTAACCCACGCTCAAACAAAGTGCCGAGGATGGAAGGATCGACCTCTGCCCAATCGAGAGTTGCTGCCTTCAACACCGCTGCAATCTCTTCCCTCTCCAGCGGCAGGGCTACATCGTCGTCAAACAAGCCGCCATTGAACCAAGCGACCGGCTCAAAGCCCACATCGCCGCCCTCAGCCATCGCCTGAAACAGCCTCCGCGCATATTCGGCGAATTTCTCAGGCTGCTCAAGTGTGCGTTCTAACATCCGCGTAAACATCGCATTGGGCAGCAGGCCCACGTCCTCGGCGAACATGCAGAACACGAGGCGATTAACAAAATGTGCCACAGCCTGTGGATCGTGACCACGCTCGCACAACCCTTGCGCCAACTCTGCAAAAGACGCAGCCGTTCGTTCGGTAAGCACCTGCCGCGTCAGCCCAGGCTGCAGCCGCTCTGGGTCCGAAAAAGCCCATTTGAGCAGATCGCGCTTCTCAGCATCAACCAATTCCTCCAGCCCGATCTCGTGGATCTCGCTGACGCTATTGGTCCAATTCGTACAAATGCGAAATTGCGCCATATCCGACACGATCAAGAGCGGCGGATTCTCCAACGCGAGCACATACTGCCGAAGCTGTGTAAAAGCGGCATCCAAGTTGGCGCGCTTGCCCTTGTATTCCCACGCAAAATGGTGCCGCTTCCACACATCGGCCCAACCCTCGCCGCCGGTTTCCTTGCGAGCACCCTTCTCAAAGCAGTACGTCTCGCCTGTAGGATCGGCCTCAGCCGGCGTTGGCTCGTCAAGCAACCGGCACAAGTCGATAAAGTGCTCTTGCGCGGCAGAACGCTCCTTGAGATCAACTGCACGCCACTTGGCTATGAATTCTTCAGGAGCCATTTCATCCTACAGCAATGCGGGTCGGCAACCGACGTATCGCCGCGCCGGCTCGCTGGTCAGCGGCGACCAGATCAAATTGCGCCTGAAGGTTCAGCCAGAACTGAGGCTCTACACCGAACCAGTGTCCAAGCCGCAAGGCCGTGTCGCCGGTCACCGACCGCTTGCCCGCGATGATCTGGCTAACACGGTTGGGTGGCACGTTAATCTGGTGTGCCAACGCCGTGGGCGTGACGCCCATCTCTTCAAGCTCGTCCTTTAGGACTGCTCCCGGATGCACAACTCGTCTGAACATGTTCTATCTCCTTTTACACAAAATCTACGGCGTCCGTTGTGCTTTGACCATCTGCAAAAAACGCGCCTCCTCTCCAACCTCGCCCCCCAATAAGCGAGCGTATTCTCGCGCATCCTCCACCCGCCCCGCCCAAACCAATTCGGACGCCAACGCCTGAAACAAACTCAACGCATAGCGGCGGCGAAAATCCTCGGCCAAAAAAGCGCGTTCCAAATGCTTCAGGGCCAGATCGCGCTCGGCGAGCAGATGGTAGAGTTGGCCCTTGACAAAATCGACGAAAGGTGCGCCCACGGCCGGATCGTGCGCGAGAAACCCCGCCTGCTTGAGCGCGGCCCGCACCTCAGCCCGCTGCTCGTCGGTAAGCACCCGCCCCTGCATCTCGATGCACCACGCCCACTGCACAGCCGCCCACAACCCGCGCCGCGTAAACGGCACCTCGCGCCGCGCCGCCGCGTAGTAACGCTGCGCCCGCGCAAAATCCCGCTCGGTGAAGAGCCGATCCGCCACCGTCAGCGCCAACGGCCCCTGCTCCCCCTGCTGCATCCACTGCTCAACGCCGCGCCGTTCCCCCGGCGACAGCCGCTGGCCCTCCATGGCCGCCAATTGCTTGAGATAGCGCGCGTTGTGCCCATTGTACTGATGCAAGGGTGCTTGCGAGAGCATCGCCCCCATCTTGTTGTACGCGACCGCACGCTCCACCGGCAGGTCGCCCAAGGCGCGCCGATACGCCTCCTCGCTTTGCAGCAATCCCACGTCAATGGGCTGCAACCGGGCGACGCTGTGGAGAAGGGTCCGCGCCAACAAAGCCTGCCCAGCGACCGAGAAGTGAACGTGATCCACCATCCACTCCCAACCCACGCCCGACGCGGGCGCAGCGGCCGCAAACGCCGCTTCCACATCCGCCAACGCGGCCCCGTGCTCGGCCGCGACCGCGCGAATCACCGCATTGTGCGCCGTGGGAGCGCGCCACGGCATGGTGTCCAAATCCCGCGCCCGGCGAAAAGCGCGTTGCGCCTGGGCATCCCGCCCCAAGCGCTCCAGTGCCCGGCCCTGCAAATAGCACAACCAAGCGTGTTCGCTCGAAAGGGCCGCCGCCTGCTCCAACTGCTGTAGCGCGGCCTCGGCATCCTCCGGCGCGACGTATCCCCGCGTCAGCAGCCGCGCCGCGTCCTCCACCCGCGCCTTCCACGCCGCGCCCCCCTCGGTCGAGCCAACCGGCGCGAATCCCGCGTCATTGGCGACCACCGTACACAGCACTAAGGGCACTTGCGCTCGCTCGCAGAGCCGCCCCACGCGCCGCAAGTTGGCGCGCAAGTTTTGCTCGGCCGCCGCTCGACCGGGGCTGTGCAACGGCACCGCGCCGCGCCCGGCCGCCATTTTTATTAGATCCGTCTTGGCCCCAATGCCCCCTAGCAGGCCATCGAGCAAATGCGTCAAATGCAGTTGACGCCAAAAGTACTGTAGCCGCTGGTGCCGCCCCGCGCCGTACAACCCGTAGAACTCGTTGTGCCCGGTATAGACGACGACCAGATCGGGCGACAGCGCCAACGCATCTTCCACCACGCGCGCCACCGCAAAGCTGGCAATGGACGTGATGCCCAAATTGACGACCTCCACCGCTCGCTCCGGCCACGCATCCGCCAGCATCGCCTGCAAAAAGGACGCCGCGGCCAGACGCCGTGGATAGGGGAAACCCTGCACGGTTGAAGCACCGACAAAAACGACTCGGTAGCGGTTGGCCGGCGCAGGTTCGACAAAAAAGTGTTCTCCCATCTGACCCGCCGCGGTCAGCCGGCCCTTGTATTGGGTAAAAAACCGCTGGGCGTAAAACCGACTCGTCGCGTGCAGGGATTGGCCGGTCGCCTCGTCCTCGACCAAGGTTGCGACCAAAGGCGACGGCCCCAATCCCGGCACGAGCCGCAGCAGACCCTCGGCCCCGAGCACCAAGGCCGCGCCGACTCCCACCGTCGCCAAGCGAAAAAACCAGATCCTATTCGTCGCGGCCACCACGCCTCGGCTTCTCCAGCATGGCCTGCACGCGCTCCAACGCCGCATCTATGTCCGCCCGCGGCGCGGCCACGGTCGCCTGTTCGAGCACCTCGACCGCCTGCTGATATTGCCCCAACCCCACATAGACGCCGGCCACGTTGCTCCACACATCGGCGCGTTCCCGCTCGCGTTCCAACACGTTCAAGAGGATGGGCAATGCGCCGGGCAAATCGCCGCGCAGTGCGCGCAACGAGCCGAGGTTGAACCAAGCCTGCCAATACGTCGAGTCGAGCCGGGTGGCCTGTTCGTATTTCAGCAGGGCCAACTCGCGGCGGCCTTGTTGCAGGTAAGCGTTGCCCAAGTCGTTGTACGTGGCGGCCCGGCCCCGCCGGTCCATCGGGGGCAGGTCCCAATTCACCGCCAGCACTAAGAGGGCGAGCAAAGCCGTCGGCCAAAGCACTTGACGCCCTTGACGCCATCTTGCGTACAGCCAGCTCCCCCCGTAAGCGGCGAACAGAATCAGCAGCGGCACGATCGGCAGGCGGTAGCGCGCTGCGACAAAAAAGGAGATCACCGCCAAGCTATAGCCGAGGACGAAAAGCACCGGCAGAGAAAGGCCACGCCGCCGGATATGCACCATAAGGCCCAGCAGCGCGAGCGGGCTTATCAAGCCAAAGGGAAAGGCCACGCCCCACTTCCACAAAGTAGCAGCGAGAACGCTGGAATAGTTCCGCCAATAGTACATCTCTTGGTTGCGCTCTATTTCGTGGCCGCGCCAGAACTGGGCTGTTTTGGCGGCCAGCAATCCTATGTAATCGAGGGGGGTGTGCTGCATGTATTCGAGAGCCTGCCTATAAAAGAACCGGGATTTGGCCGACGGGCGGGTGATCCCTTCCCGCAGCGGCCAAGCCACCAGTTCCTCCCATTCCCACCCCGGGCGCAACGCGAGCGTCCGCTCGGTGTTGGCGTTGTTCCCTAGGTAGAAATTCACGCCGCCGTTGTACGAGATCGGCACGATGTCGCCGCCGATGGCGTAATTTCTTAGGGTCGCAGGCGCAATCGCCAGCAGGGCACCCAGCACAAAAGGCGCGGTCGTTTTCCGCGACCGGTAGAACAGCCAGATAGCCACGCCTGGGATCAAAGACGCGAGGATCGCCGCGCTAAGCGAGGCAAGGCCCAGCGCGAAACCCGCGACCAGCGCAACCCAGCGCGTCGGCCGCTCGACCGCACGCATTAACAGCAAGAGACTGACGAGGAAGAGAAACGTGGCCAGCCCAACCGGCAAGAGCCGGGCGTCAAAATGGATCAGCGGCCCGTACCCCGCTGCAATGAGGCCGCCGCAGAACGCAACGCCGTGACCAAAAAGCCGCTGCCCGACCCAGTACAGCAACACACAAGTCAGGCTGCCGATTAGCGCCTGCGCCCAGCGGGCTGCGTAGTAAAAGGATTCTGGAAATGCGAGCTTGATTGAGCCGAGGAAATAAGGATAGAGCGGGGGTTGCCAAAACGGGCCTTGGCCGCGCCCCAACCAGTTGCCCGCGGCTAGGCGGGCGGCCTGCTCGGAGTAGGTGGTCGCATCGACCGCCGGCATGGTAAAAAGAGGACTGGCCGACATCTCAAACGCATGCACCACCCGCAGGCTCAACGCCAGACCAAAGACGATCCCCAAGGCCCAGCGCGGATGGCTGGCAATGGGCATCTGCTCACCTCGCAGCCCAGCGCGCTGGCTCCTCCCGCTCAATCCATGCGGTTGGCATTGATATAGTCCCAGTTATAAGCCATGCCCAGCCCCGGTTCTTGCGATACGTGGACGAACCCTTCGTCGTCCATGGGATCGGCGATCTGATCGAGGTGAGGCGGGCTGGCATCGTACTCGCGCCCGGGGCGCAACAGCCCGCGCTCGTAGTAGCGGCAGGTGGCCTCCGGGGCGGCCGCGGCCAAGTGTACATGCGGCGCACCCACCCCGTGCAGCTCGCATTGCACGCCGTAGAGCTGGCACAAATTGATCAGCTTCCAGCAGCCGGTGATGCCGCCGTAATTCACGTCGATGCGCAACATGTCGCAGGCCCCTTGCAACAGCCACTCGGCCCGCGCAAAGGGACCGCCCTTGACGTGTTCGGGGGAACAGATAGCAATGGCGGTTTGCTGGGTCAAGCGGCGATAGGACTCCACCCGCGTCTCGACCATCGGATGCTCCAACCAGTAGTAATTGAGCACTTCCAATTCCCGCGCGACCCTCAGCGACTCTTCGAGGGTATAGACGCCGAATGGATCGAGCATCAGCACCACATCGTCGCCCACGGCCTCGCGCACCGCCCGACAGATCGCCATGTCCTCTTGGGGAAATCCCGGCAGTTGCGGCGCGGGTTCCCGCGTGTGCGGATTCCAGCAGATATTGGCATGAACTTTGAAGGCTTTGTACCCGCGCTCAACACATGTGCGCGCCAACGCGGCGTACTCTTCGGGGCCGCCCAAGTTCGGGTAGGTGCTGGCGTATGCTTCGACCCTATCGCGGGTGCCGCCCAAGAGTTGGTACACCGGCATGCCTGCTTTTTGCCCGGCCAAGTCCCACAGCGCGCAATCGACAATCCCGAGCTCGTGTTCGGCGAGGCTGTGGCCAAACGTGGACATCTGGTCCATCCAGTGCCATAGCTTCTCGCGGTTTAGGGGATCCTCGCCGACGAGGAGGTTTTTGACGGGGCCTTCCATAGTCGCCTTGCTGCCGCCCAAGCTGTGCCCGACGACGCCCTCGTCAGTGGAAATTTGGGTGATCGCCCCGGTGCTTTCCACCTCTTCGTCGTCAATCCACACGCCGTAGCCCCAGCGCGACCCTGCACTGCGGCCGCGATGCTTGGTGCGAAAACGAATGACTTCAACATTGGTAATTTTCATTTGGTCCTCCTCAGAAATGGATGAGAGATTTCATGTACCGGATAAAGGGACAGAACGCCCAAAAAATTCAAACGGTACCACTACCTATTTTTTCGCTATTTGCGGACGTTATTTTCTCGTCATTCCCGCGCAAGCGGGAATCCAGAGTCAGTTGATCCATTCGGTAGAAGTAAGGTAATGGGGATGTATCGACGCTACAGATTCTTGGCATGGAAGAAATCCTTTGCCAGTTCTTCCGGGGGTAGATTGATCGTCGATACTTGGTATGTCTTTAAGGCATCTAAAAACACAACGCGTTCCATACCCGCAAATCGAGCGGCTTGCCCAGAAGACAGACTTCCGAGTTCAAACAGTTTGACAGCTATCAGCAGACGTCCTTTTTCGGCGAAGTGTCCAGGCGTTTCGCCGAGGGTTTGCAGAATATCATCTGGACACTCAAATGTGATTTTAGACATTATGCACTCCGTCTGGAAATTCTCATTGGGAAAACAACGTCTCGAGGCGGTCCTCATATACCACAACCCGCGCTTCGTAGTCCCGCCGCAGCCCGCGCAGGAACTCGTCGGCCAAGCGGCTTTCCTCGGCGCGTTTCAACAGCGCCCGCGCCCGCTTCGCCGCTGTGTCGAAAGGCTCGGGCGCACTGCCGAAGTTCGACTCCAGCACCTTGAATACCGAATAGTACTCGCCGCCCCGCGGCATGGCCTCCGGGCCGACCACTTGGGCGGCCTGCGCCGTCACCGCTAGCGGGCCGTACAACCGGCCGACCTCGGCGTTGCGCACCGCGTCGATCAATTCTCGGTAGAAGGATTGTTCAAAGGCGTGGATGTGGAATTTGCCCTGCGCCCCTTTGCCGACGGCGCGCAAGGTGTGCTCGTCGGCGAGCGGGCCTATCGGCTCCCCTGCCTCGATCCGCTCCTTGAGCGCGGCGGCCTCGGCCCGGGTTCGCACCATGATCTCCTGCAGCGCGACCTCCTCCGGGGCGGTAAACAACTCGGGCCGCTCGTCGTATAGGTTTCTGACGGCCTCCGGCTCGATATGGACTTGGTCCTTGACCGCCGTCTGCCTAAGAGCCAAGAGTAACAGTGCGTCTTTGCGGCGCTGGTGCCAGCGCGCGATCGGCTCTTCGCGGTCCAAGCCCCTTTCTGTGGCCACGTGCAAAAACAAGGTGCGGGGCAGCAGCACGTCTTCGGCGAACCAGCGCACCGACTCGGCAATGTCGCCGGAAAAACCCATCTTCAACTCGTCAGCGTACTCCCAAAAATCGCCTACGGTGACCCGACCGCCGCGAAATTGAAAGAGCTCCTCGGCGCGTTCGGCCGCGGTGTACTCTCTCCGCCCGGCCGCGATCTGTTGCTGGAGCTGATGCAAGGTCGCGGCGTTGGCCTGCAAGTCGAGGTCGGTCCGCAGTTGCGCTAGGAATGCCTCTATCAGCGCGGTCGTCTTTTCCTCTCTCAGCTTGGCCTCCAGCGCATTGCTCGCCGTGGCAAAACTCACGGGCCGGGCGTGCATGACTTGATAGATCCCAAACTGACCATTGGGCAAGTCAATCGGCTCTGAGTACTCGCCGACCGCGAGCGCGTTGATATACTGTTGCAGGTAAATCGGGATGCGGTTGGCAGTCAGATAGCCGTCGAGCTCCCCGCCGTGCGGCGCGGTCGATTGGTGCAGCGACCGGCTGAGCGCCAGTTCGGCGAAATCCCTCCCGTCAGCCAGACTTTGCCGAATTTGCTCGGCTTCTTGCTGCGTAGCCACGATGATCAGGCGCAGCTTAATCTCGCGCTCCTCGTCCGCGGCCTCGTAGGCCGCGCGCAGCTCCTGTTCACTGACGCGGACCTTGGCGAGGAATTCGCGCTCGAACAACAGCCGCAACACCCGCTCGGCCTTTTCCCGCCGCAGCTTCTGCGCCACCTCCGGCGCTTTGTCAAGCCCCCGGTTGAGCGCTTCTTGGAGGAAAATCTCCTTGTCGATAATCGTCTGTAAATAGTCGCGGTAGCCGTCCAAACCGGACTTCTTGGTCTTTAGCTGCTCTGGCAAGCGCTGTTCAAAGTCGATCAGTTGAGAGGCCGTTATCCGGCGGTCGCCCACTTGGGCCAAAACCGGATCTTCGAGTTCCTCAGCATCCTTTGCACAACCAGCGAGGACCAAGCCGACGCCCAAAAGTATCAGATTCATTTTATTGTACCTTATCTACGGCTTGGCCCTAGCGGACGCTGCCATATACCGTCACGAAGGAAAGCGCGCCCGTCTCCCGCGCACTCGGTTGTTCAAAGCGCTCTAGACGACGTCGGCTCAGCCTAAGCCCCATCAGGGTTTGCAGGGTATAGCCCAGATACGGCTTGTCGATGGAAAACTGCACGGCGAGCGAGGTCTCGGCGAAATCCCCGGTCACATCGCCAGCGCGCAAACCACCGGCGGCCGTCTCAGCTTGGACAAAATCGCGGAAAATTAGGTGCTCGACTCCTACCTGCAACAACACGCTGTTCAAAAAGGGGCGTCGCACCAACAGCGAAAAAATCCCGCTCCAGTCTTGGCGCTCGGCAGCCGCGGCGTTGGTTAGGCGGCCAATGTTATAGGGCGTGTCGTCCATGAAAAGTTCGTGCTTGAAGCGCGGTTGCACCGCCAGCCGGCCCAGCGAAAACTGGTAGTCAAAGCGGTTGATCAGCCCCAGCCGCCGCGTGGTGCGGGCGATTTTGCGACCGGTGCGATCGCGGGCCTCGGCGTCGCGCTGCCGAATGAATTCGTGGATGAGCTTGCCCTCGCTATGGATGCCCCGGTAGGGCTTGCTGGTAAAACCAGCCCACAGCCGGTTGACGACCGCGTCGCGCATGGCCAGCGGGTCTGCGATGGGCTGCATCGCCCCAGACGAGTTTAGCGGCCGGCCCAGCTCGGGCCGCGCCGTCACCCATTGAACCACGTCGTCGGCAATATCGTCCTGCACCACCTTGAACACGTTGTAGAAAGCCGCATTGCCCAGCCGGGGGAAATCGCGCTCGTAGGCCAGCAGGGCGTAGCGGGTCAGGTTGTTTTCGCCCGTCGATAGGCGCTGAACGTGCTCTTGCCCGGCCATCCACTTCAAGGCCGGCGTCAGCCACGCCCCCAAGTAGGCGTTGTACCCGCGCCGGTCGCGCTTATAGGGGTAATCCGGCTCGTCGTCGTTTTCAAAGCGCTCGCCCCAACCATTGTTGTTCAAATCGAGGGCAAAGACGAATTCTGGGCGATCGACGTAGTGGCGCAAAAACTGCTCCTCGTAATCGGGCATGAAGTTCGGGCGCACGGACGTGTTGTTCTGGTTGAAATCGGAAATGAAGTCGTTGTTCTCGTCGAGCCCGGGGAACACCGCCTCGTCGGCCCAGCCCTCCTTGTCGCGCCGTTGGTCGAGGCGGATGTCGTTGTCGTCGTTGTCGTCGACCAAGTCGTAGATAAATTCCGACCGCGCCTCTTCGTCGTCGCCGTAGTTGATCCGCCCGCCCTGATCGACGAGGAACGATGTGGTATTGTACTCGGCGTCCATGCCAAACGCCTCGCCGAAGAAGAAGAAGGGATGCAATTCTTTGGCGACGTTGATCATCCAGCCCGTCGCTGACTCGTCCCCCAACACGCCGGACGCGCTGCGGTGGGTCGAGCGCGTGATATTGGGGTACTGCCGGAACTGGTGGTTGACATTGTACTCGGCGTACAGCCGAAAACCCGCCCAATCGCTGACCTCAAAGCTGAAGCCAAAAACCTGAGTCGCGGTCGGCAAACCGTAGTCGAAAACAACCCACTGCTGATTGGAGTTGTCGCGGACATTGTCGGCCGCCCGCACTACGGTTAAGAACTTGGATTGGGCACCCAACGGCTCGTTGTCGGTCTGGACATCCGAGGTGACGGCGACCCGGTAATCGTTGTTGAGCAGGAAGCGGAACCGCACCGCAGTGATGTTGTTGACCAAGTCGGCGTCGTCGATGAGGTCTTCCAACGCCGCCACGGCCGGGGCCTCCGCGGAAAAATTGTACCGATAGGTGAGCGCGCCCTCGCTGCCCGCTCCTTCGGCCACGGGAAAGCCATTGCGCGTGGTGCCCCCTTCCACCTGCGGCTGAAAGCCGATTTGGCTGCCGACCAGCACGGTGTCGCGGCCGCCGATTTGGGTATGGACTTCGATGTCGCGGTCAAAAACCATCGGGCCGCCCACGCCGTCCTCGGGCGAGTCGTCGGTTATGCGGACGATGATCCAGTTGATGCGGTTCTCCAGTTGACCATTGGTCAGCTTGCCCTTGAAGGGGTTGCCGCCGCGGTCAGCTTGCGCCCGGCCGTTGTGGGCGTTGACAAAGGTCGCGCCCAAGCGCACGGCGTTGAGGGCCTTCCATTCGCTCCTGAAGCCGAGCAAATTGGTAAAGTTTTCCGTGACGACCGGGACGCGCACCCCCGGCGCGATCTGATCCACCGGCAGGCTAATCCGCGCCATCAGCACAGTCGCGGCCAAGCGATCGGCCGCATAGTCGAATTGCACCCCGTTGAAGCGGGTTTTGCGGAACGTCATCGGCGTCAACGTGGTGTTGATCAAGTCGCCGATGGTCACCCCCAAATAGTGCTGGCCCTTGGCGTCGGTGGCGATGAGCAGGTTGCTAAACCACGAGTTGTAGCGGCCGTCCGGCTTGAGCAGGCCCGAGCCCCCCGAGCTGGTCGGCTGCCGCTGCCGCCAGTCGTACACCAGCCAACCCTTGGTTAAATAGCGGCCGTACAGGTCGTAGAAATAATCGCCTTCCTGCGCGGGCGAAAAATAGCGCCGGTAGGGCGTCTGGGCGTAGTTGGTGTACTCCCACTGCCAGCGGTATTCCGGGGCCATTTCCTGCGGCATGTACCAGCGCTTCAACGCGGGGACCAACGCCGCCTGCTGCGTGAGCGGCCCGGTGGCGTAGTAGGAAACCCGGTCCGCCTCGTTGATCCCCAAGCGGTTGCCGTAGTCGGGCTGGGCACTCGCCGGCGTCAGCCCGGCCAACAAGCAAACCACCGCCCACCTAATGCGCGGCCCCTTGGTCGAATCGCGTCGCATTACTCTACCCCAGCGTACACCGAGATAAAACTAGTCCCAAAGGAGCGGCTCTCGCTCTGCTTGACGAGGCCCTCGGCACTCAACACCACGGCCTCGTCCCACCGCTTGGTATAACTAAGGCCGAACTGGGTGGTCAGCTTGTAGCCGAGATAGTGCCCGAGCGTCGTCCACTGCAAGGCCAAGACCAAGTTGCGAAAATCGCCCGTGTCTGCGGTGGGGCCGTCGGCCAGCAATGCGTCTTCGTCTAGGACCAACTCGCGGAACATCGAATACTCCACGCCGCTTTCGAGGAAGGAGTTGTTCAACACCGGCAGCCGCGCCTGCACAATGCCGATGCCCATCCACTCCTTGCGATCGGGCTCGGCCCGCAAAAAGGCCGTCTGGTTGAGGTATTCGCTTTTGAGCTTGGGTTGCAGCACGAGCTGGCCGATTTCGTAGGTGTAATCCGCCTTATTGATCAGCCCCAGAAACTGGGTGCGTGGATTGAGAATGGGCGCGTCGCCGCTTTTGAACGCCTGACCGCGCTGGCGGAAGAGGCTGTACTTGAACTTGTTGATCACGTTTAATTTTTTGACCGGCGCATAATCGAATTGCACGTAGCTGTCATTGACCCAAGTGTCCCGAGCCGGCAGGATGTCCTCGACGAGGGCCAGCGAGACCGTCTGCAAGTCGGGCGTTGGCTCGCGGCGAATGTCCGGGATGTTGTCGGCGACCTTTTTCAGGGAATTGAAAAACCGCAAGCGACCCCAGCGCGGGTGGTCGCGGTCGTACGCGAAAACGCCGTACGTCACGTGGTTGCGGCGGTCGGACGAGATCTCGTTTTCGCGCAGCCGCCCTACGGTCAAGCGCGCGTCCGGCGTCAGGTGCTGGCCGACGTACACATTGTACCCCCGGTGATTGCGGCGATAGGGGTAGTCGGGCAAGTCGTCGTTTTCAAACCGGTCGATCCAGTTGTTGTTGTTGAGGTCAATGCCGAAGAGGAATTCTGGGCGATCGACGTTGTAGCGGAAAAACGGCTCCTCGTAATCCGGGATGCGATTGCTCAGGGAGACGTTGTCGTTCTGGTTGAAATCCGAGACGAAGTCGTTGTTTTCGTCCCAACCGGGAAAGACGATCGCATCGGGGCCGCCTTGGCCCCAGCGGTTCCAATCCGGCGTGCGGTCTTGGTCGTCGTTGTCATCGACGAACTCATAGACCGAGGTGCGCTCGTCGTCGTAATACACGCTGCCGCCCGAATCGACGATAAACGCCGTCGTCGAGTACGCCGGGTCCATGCTGAAGGCTTCGCCGAACAAGAAAAACGGATACGCCTGCTTGGAAACATTGACCATCCAAGCGGCCGCGTCGCGGGCGTGGGTATTCAGGTTGCGATCCGAGTTGACGAGCGTGAGGTTGGGATACTGGGTGTAAGCGCGATTGATGTCGTACTCGGCATAGGCATCAAAGCCCAGCAACTGCAACACCTCCAGCGTGAACCCAAACACCATGTTGGCCGACGGCAACCCATAGTCGAAGACGACGCGCTGTTGGTTTGAATTGTCCGTCACATTGCCGGCCGCACTGCGGACGTCAAAGAGCACGGCCCCGGCTTGCTCCAAATCCAAGCTCGTAAGCGGCGGACTGGGTAGGCTGCCGCGCCCGATCTGGCGGTCGGACCAAACTTGGATCTTGTAGTCGTTAGCAACGACCAAATCGAACTGGATATCGACGATCTCGGTCGGCCTGGGGCCAATATAGGCCAAGTCGGCGAAATCGTAGTTGATGACGATTTGCTCCTCGCCATCGGCCGCCAAAAAACCCTCCCGGGGGAAGCCGCCAGTGACGACCGGCCACTTGGTCGGATCGGCGACCACCTCCCGCCAGCGGAATTTCGTGCGCTTCTTGGTGTTGAAGTCCTCGGCCGTAATGATGATGTCGTGGGCAAACAGCGCCGCCCCGCCCCGACCATCTTCCGGGGAGTCGTCGCTCAGGACCACGGCGATGGCCCGAATAGGGTCGCTGCCCTGCTCGGCCCCCAAGGTGCCGACGAGCGGGTTGCGTTCAAACGCCTCGGCCAGCGTCTGCGAGTGATGGGCATTGACCAGCGTCGCGCCGAGCTTGACGAAATCCCCCACCTGCGCGGTGGCCCGGCCCCCCATCATATTGGTCGCGTTGGTCGAGGTGCTGGGCTGGCGCTCGGGGGTGGTGCCGAGAATGGCCTCGCTGGCGCGGGAGAACAACAGCGTCGCTTCGTATTTGTCTGCGGCAAAGTCCATCTGGATGCCGTTGAAGCGCGGCTTTGAAAAGGTCAGCGGGGTCAGGGCCGTGCGAATGCGCTCGCCGATGGTTATCGCCAAGTAATACTGATCTCGTGCGTCGGAAGAAACCGTGACGGCGTTGAACCACGAATTGAACTTGGGGTCTTTGTATATCGACGAACCAAATTGGCCCGGTTGGGTCTGGTTCCAGTCGAAAATCAACCAACCCCAAGTCTGGTAATTCCCGTACAGGTCGTAAAACGGCCCGCCTTGGCGGTTGGTGTTGACGTAGCGCTGGTATAGGTCGCGTGCGTAATTCGAGTACTCCCACTGGCGAAAGCCGTAATCGACGTATAGCTCCTGCGGCACGTACCATTTCTTGAGCGCCGGATCGAGGGCATCGAAGAGGACGCCCGGCCCTCTGGGCTCAAAGGTGAGCTGGGCGCCGCGCTGGGTCCCGAAACGACGGTCCAGCGACTGGCCGACCGCCCCGGTCGCCGGCCATACCAGCGCCAACGCCCAGAGGACCAACCACGCGGATACCCCCCTAGTTCTGCCCATCAAATTCCTCCATCAAAGGTCGATACGGACTCACGCCTTCCGAGCATTCCTCAATTTGCCGACCCAAGCCAGTACTACGATGACCACCGGCCAAAACATGGTATTGATTAGATCGTGAATACTCGCCGTCAGGGCTGTCTGGCGAAAGTAACTCAGATAGGTATAATCGTCGCGTAAGTCAAAAACCTCCATCAGGGCCGCCGTAATGGCGACCGGGATCAAACAACGCGATTCAATCGCGCCCTTTTTCCACAGGACTACGGCCCCAAAAAACACGAGCAATCCGAGGTGAACGTGGATCGAGTCGTGTGAAAGCTCCAAGAGGGTGGTGATTACGGACTTAGCGTTTTGATAGGTGGACATTGCCTCGTTTTTATTCCATGTGTGCCGTTAATAAACCATTTCGACGACGCCCAGTGCCGCTTCCTTTTTGGCATCGGTCGCCAAATGGACGCGGAAGAGGTAGATGCCCGGGGGCGCCCGTCGGCCCGCCGAGTCCGTGCCGTCCCACGCTACGGCAAAACTCCCGCCTCCTTGCTCGCCGGCAAAGAGCGTACGGACGCGCCGCCCAGCCAGATCGAACACGCGCACAGTAAGCGGCGCGGCATCAACCAACCGCACCAGATCGCAGTGGATCCGGGTTTCGTCGTTGACCCCATCGCCGTTGGGGCTGAACAGACGCGGTTGGGCCGCGACGTTGATCATCAGTCGGCGGCCCGCCAGCGGCACCTTTACCGCTAGGTCGTTTGGGTCGGCCGCCCCTAGGGGGATCAAATCGTCGTCCGCGGGTCCCAAGTCGGCTGCGTTGCCGCCGATGACCCGCTGGCCGAGGGCGTCGGCGGTGCTGTTCCAAGCAGTGCCGGCAAAGGTCGTACCAAACCGCAGCACTCGGCACTGGAAGCGGATTTTGACCACCGCCGCCCGCCCGGCCGCCAAATCGCTTTCCTCAATCGCGGGAAAGCGCACCCGTAGATACCGCTCGGTCGCCGCTTCCACGGCAAAGAGGCCGCTGGCGTCTGAGACGGGCAGATCGGTCAAGGCGACGCCGGTGAAGTCGGCCGTTTGCACCGCGCCGTCGGCGTGTACGACCTCAATGGTCTCGACCGCTTCGGCCCGCACGGGCGTGGCGATCTCAAACACGTCAAACCCCAAATCGACGCCCCGGCGCATTTTGGTCGGCAGGACGGCATACGTGAACGACACCGGAACGCCCAGCTCGACTTGGCGCGGGACGACCTCGCTGACGATCCGCTCGGTCAGCGGCGGGTTCGACACCGTAAAGGCGAGGGCACCCAACGCCCGGGCGGATTCTAAATCTTCGCTCGCAAATTCGGCCTTCAACTGGAAGTAGCGGCGGGGGCCGGGCGAGAGGATGGGCACACCGAGCGTATCCTCGGCCGTTCGCTTGTACGGCGGCGACCAGCGGCTCCACGCGACTAGGTCGTCGCGCACATCGCCCTTATCCGCATTTCTCAAATCGTCGTACTCGTCCTGCGTCAGCGCGACTTGATTGCGCTCGACAATGGGCAGGGCGTTGAACAGGTCGAGGGCCGCTTGGCCGTCCTCCATGGCGTCGAGGTCAACCGCATCGCCTGCGGCCGTGGTCGCAACCGCTCCTTCCCGCCACGGCACGTCCTCGCCGTAGCCGCGATGTTGGCGGGTAAATTCCACAGGAGTGTCGTCCCAACCGCTACGCGAACTTATCTGCAAGCGCGACAGACGCTCGACTCCTACGTGCTCCTCTTGCCAGCGGACGCGCCCCCACAGCGCCAATTCCGCGCCAAAATCGAAGACATTGGAAAGATAATCGGCGCGGGGCACAAAACCGGAGCCAAAGACGCGAAATTCCGCGATCTCAAATCCCACAGTGGTCTGGGATTTTAAGCGGATGTAGCGGACGTATTGCGGCGGGATGGTCAGTTCGACGACCGGCTCTTCGTTTTCCGGCTCCAGTTCAACGGTGGTCAGCACCGGCTGATTGGCGACCTGCGTTTCTTCGCTGCCGTCGTTGAGCAGCAACTCAAAGCCCCGCAGAAAATCGTTTTGGAACGGAAAGTCCGGGGTGGGGAAATCGGGGTGCGCGTTGCGGGGAAAAAACTGGATGCGCTCGACCCCAAACCGCGCCCCGAGATCGAAATCCATGATGACCCCCAAGGAGTTGACTTGGCTCGCCCCTCGGGCTGTCTTGCGCTCAAAGGCGGTCGCGGGGTCGTCGTCAATCATAAAAATCAACTGGTCTTTTATGACCTGCGACAATATGGTCGGCGCACCGAGACGACCGCCGCGGTCGAGAAGGCCCAAGGCGATATTCGCGGTCTCATCCGCCCGTTGCGGCGTCATCCAGCCCAGCCGGCCAGCCGCGTCAAATTCGAGTACATTGCCCGGGGTATTGCTGACCTCGACCTCGGTCGGGCCGGTTTGGATCAAGGCCGCAATGGTCCCGCCGCCGCCAGCCCACTCCAACCCGTCCTCGCCGCCCATGACGATGGTACGGCGTTCAGCCCCTAGGTCTTGGACCACCAAAAACATCAGCACGAGGGCCTTCGCGCCCAGATACAACACAGCCGATTCTCTCCTCGATCGGTTGGGATAGGTCAATACGCCACGTGCAGCACGCGCTGAACCCCCGTTTGCCGGACGCCGCGGTCCGAATCTGCGTCCACGTCGATCCGCAAGATATACACCCCGGGCGGAACCACCTGCCCCTGCTCGTCTTGGGCCGCCCAGTCAATCCCGTATTGCCCGGCCACTAAGGGCTTGTAGGCATCGAGCCGACGCACCAAGCGGCCACCGAGGTCGTAGATTCGCACTTTGACGGGCCGCGCCCCGCTCAGCCGACGCACGGTGAAATCAATGGTTAGCGCGTCGTTGACCCCGTCGCCGTTGGGCGTCACGACCTCGGGCTGAATGCCCAAGTCGCCGAGGACTTTGTCGTCCTGCACCGACGCTACGATCTGCAACCCCCCGCTCTGGGCCAGTTCGGTGACGTCCGCGGGGTCAACTTGCTGCCACGAGTTGGCCAACGACGAATTGCCCAGCGCCGCTTGCAGGACGACCCCAGGCGAAAACAGGGCCGTAGTAAACCGCACCTCAAGCAAGTCGATCTGCCCGCCCCGCTCGACCAGCCGGTCGAGGCGCAACCAGAGCGAGTCCGAGCGCGTTTCCACCACTTCTACGGCGAGCTCCTCGGGTTGGCCGCTGGCCCACTGCGCCGAGCTACCCAAGCGCAACGCGCCAAACTCGAGCGACATATCCGGCGGCGAGCGCACCAAGATCTCATCAAAGCCCAGATCCTGCGGCCCAAAGGTCGGCTCGACAAACAGCGAAACCTCCTGCGGCGCACCCAAGCGCGCAAAGACCCCGAGGTCTAGTTCGCCCTGAAGCTGCTTGGCGACCGGCGGATTGAAGTTCAAGCGGATGGAGTGCAATCGGGCCGCCTCCATGGGGTCGGCGGTCGCCAACCGGGCGCGCAATAGCAGGTATTGACGCGGGCTGGGCGAAGTAATGGGGTCGCCGGAACGCACGTAGGGCGCGCTCCAATTGCTCCAGTCGGAACCGGCCACCTGTAGGGTGTCGATTCGACCCTTCTTAAAAAAGCCCAACTTCTCGTATTTGCCCGCCGAGACTTCCACGCCGCCACTGTCGTAGTACCGATAGGCTTCGGCCACCTCGTTGCCGGTGCGGGTTTGGATTTGCACCGCCGTGCCCGAGGGCGCGTCCGCCTCCCATTCGATGGACACGAGGCTCTTGGCCCCCTGCAAGGGAATCAGCCCCGACTCCAGCGCCACCTCGGGATGATACCCTTCACCGTAGATCTGCACTTCGCGGACACGCGCCTTATTCCCCTCTCGGCCCGACTCGCTGCTGGCAAAGGGATAGGCTAGGCGCACAAAGCGGGCCGGCGTCGGCTCGAAGGTGTTGACCTCAAACGCCGTGCCCAAGCCGCGGACCTGGGCCGGCGCCGCCCACAACCGGCCGCCACCGGGGGCGGGCGTACCATCTGAAGTCTGGATTTCGTATTGGTGAAAACTGGCACCCGTCAGCCGGCCGCCGGCGACGCTGAGGTTGTACCATAGCTGCACGGTGTCGAGCCAGTAGGAAGCCCCTAGGTCAAACTCCAGAAAGCGCTCGCCAAAGGCCACGTTCCCCGTCTGAAAGGCTTTGAGATTAAAGGTCAGATAGGTCCCCTCCCCATCGACGAGGTTGCCCACAGACCCTTCGTGCGAGCTTTCGGCGCTGCCATTGCGGTCGAGGATCAGGCCCTGCGAAATGTTTTTGCCCAGCTCATAGACAGCCAACTCGGCCAAGCGCGGCCGCTCCCGCCGATAGTAGCGCACCGAGCCGCGCAACTGCGGGTCAATCGCCTCGTAAATCGCTTGCTCGACCTCCACCTCCCCTTCCCCCACCTGCTTGTAGAAAACCACGTCTCCCCGGTCGCGCCTCGCCAACGCTTCATACTCGTCGGCCGACACCTCGACCGCACGTCCTCCGTCGCTTTCGGAGACCACGATTTGGACGAAGCGCACCATGTCGCCGGCAAAATCCACCCCGGGCACCGGATTGATGAGCTCCCCGCGGTTCAGGTCGAACTCAAACGCGCGCTGGTTTTTGTTGTCGCTGGGCGTCCGGTACACCAAGTGCATGGGCACTTTGCCCGCCACCTTGTTGCCTTGGTCCGCATTGTCAGCCGTTAGCACCGCGAACTGTAGGAAGGGATCGCCCTGCCCCTCGGGCACAAATTGCAACCCAATGCGCGTGGCGTTGATCAACCGCCCCATATCGACTTGGAACCACCAATCCCGCAGCGGGCTGTCCGGGTCGGGTTCCCAATAGGTCGTTGCGTCGCCGTCGAAGAGGTTGGCGACCGCCGCCTGATTGGTCCCGGCCTCAATCGCGTCGAGGATGGTCGCGTTGTCGGGATCGGAAGCGGTGCGCCGCAGGTGTTGGACAATGTCCGTCACGGCGTTGTGGTCCTTGGGCACGAAGGCCGGAGCGACCGCCCCGCTGGCCGAGAGGTCCAGCGTCCCCTCGACAAAGGCCCAATGGCTCCAGTGGCGTTGGGTATTTACGGCGACGTGGTCGGAGCGCAAGGCGTGATTCTGCGCCCCAACCAACCCCCACAACCCGAGCCCCATCCCCAGCGCCAGTGCGAATTTTTCGCGGACCATAGCCAATCTCCTCAACGAGCCGGTTTCAATAGGCGACCGCGGCAACCCCAGTGCGCTGCTGCGGCCCCTCTTCGGTCTGTACCTCAACGCGGCAAATGTACACCCCCGGGGCCACCGGCTGGCCGCGCTCGTCCAAACCGTCCCATTGCCGCCGGTGGCGACCGGCCGCGTCGCGCCCCTGATACACCGCACGCACCAACCCGCCGGCCAAGTCCCGCACCTCCACCACGGTCGGGGTCGGCACCACCAGTTTGAGCAGATTATAAGTAATGTCCAATCCGTCGTTGACGCCGTCGCCGTTGGGCGTAAAAACGCCCCCGGCCAAGTCGAGCGCCCCAAGGACCCGAGTGCCCAGCGCAACCGCCTGCACCGAAAGGGTGTTGCCGTCGCGCAGGGCTGTGGCATCGCCCGCCTGCACCGACTGCCCAATCTCCTGCGGGGTTTGGCTGTCGGACACGCGCCCGGCAAAGGTCGCTCCGTAGCGGAAAATCTCGCCGCTGAAATCCACCTCCACCACCTCTTCCGTGCGGTCCACGTCCAGCCTCGGTACGCCGACCACCAGCCGCTCGCCGCCTTCTTCGATCCGCTCAAAAGCCACCGCTTGCCCCCCGATCCGCACGTCGTCAATGCTCACCAAGCGCCCGCCTTGAGCCGAGATTTCCAAGCGGTCAAACCCCGGATCGTCGAGTCCAATGGTGGGCCGGATGGCGTAGGTAAACTGCGTCACTTGGGCCGTTTCTGCCTGATAGGGATCAATTTCTCCCACCAGCGCCGCGACGGTCGGCCGCGACGCGGTAAACTCCAAGTAATTCACCCGGCTGCCCGCGGCGACATTCGATTGGAAGTCCAAATCAAATTGCACAAAACGCCGGGGCTTGGTCGCCGACCAGCGCGTCCCGGTGCTGTCGCTAAAATCGTAGGTCGTCGACCAGAAATCCCAATGGTCGGCATCGCGGGTGATCCGGCCGCGCTCGGAAATTTCCAAGCGTCCGTAGGTCCGCAGGGTCAGCGGCCTGCCCCTGCTGTCGTAGTTCACCTGCTCGTCGCCGCGGAACGTATGACGCCAGTATATGTTGGGGTCGGCATCGCTGCCGCTCTGGCTGCGGACGTTGACCGTGGCCTCAGCGTCCTCGCGCCCCGACCAGCGCAGTTCGCCGAGCGTGACCTCTTGGCCTAAATCGAGGATGTTGGACCGGTACGAGGCGTTGGGCACATAGCCGGGGGCGAAGATCTCGAACTCGGCGATCTCCCAATCGCGCGTCGGCTGCGAAGGCACAAACAGCACCACGCGCCGAATGTACTCACCGGTGAGTTCCACCTCCACGGTGGAGCGGGTGTTTTCCTCGACCTCCAATAGCGCGTTGAAATACATGTCTTTGCGGTTGTACAGATCGCGGTGCGCCCGGTTGATGAAGTCCAAGCAGTTATCCGTCCGCCCGGCCGTACACAAATCTACGCTGCTGATCCCGGCTTCCTCAATCGTCAGCGTATTGGTCCAAACGTGAAAGAGTTCGATGTAGTTGTCTTCGTTGCCGGTGCGCGTAAAAAAGCGGAGGCGATCTACGGCAAATAAACCCCCGAGGTCGAACAACAAGGTTTTGCCGAACCGCAAGTCATCCCCCACGTTCACCCGATTCGATCCCTTCTCCTCGTAATAGGCCGTCTCGCGATCGCCGTCGTTTATCAAGACGATATCGTCGGTTTCGATCCAAGCCTGAAAGCCTTGGGTCTGCAAGTAGCCGCCGCGATCTTTGACGGTCGGCGCGATGTTGAAATCAGCGGGAAAGAACAACGGGGCAATGCCGTCGGGAGCAATCGTCAGGGACTCGCTGACCCCCTGCAAGTCGGCATCGAGCGCGGCCCAGCTAAATTGGACGAAATCAGCTTCCCCGCTGGCCACTTCGGGCGGCAGCGGCAAGCCCTCGCCACCCAACCGATAGACGGTCAATCCCACCACCGGAGCACTGCTCGCGGCCAACAACAGCGCGACGCAGCATCCTCTAAATGCGACCATACGAACATCTCCCAAGGAGAAGGACTTTATAACTGAAGGGGAGATGCCCTAGACACCTCCCCTTCAGAGACTACAGGTACTGACAGACGCGAAGCAAACTATTGGATATAGACCGCCTTGATGCGCCCCCAGCTTTCTTCTTCCACCGAGGTGCCGGTGCCGAGGCTGCTGAAATCCACGCGGGGATCAATCGGCGCGAGCAGGAAGTCCGAGCAATTGACGCAGTCGAACCACATCTGGATGTTGGGGTTGATGCCCCAGCCGCCATCGCTGGCGCCGCCGTTGTCCTCTTCGGCCGAATCCATGTCGTGTACGACCCAGCCCAAGCCGATGGTATTGCCCTCGACAAAGGTGTGAATTTGGCTCTCGTCCGGGCCGACCCAGTAGAAATCGTCCCAAGCAACCGACATCACCTCAATGCGCGCGGTGACCTCGCCGGAGTTGACTTCGCCATCTAGCTGGAACCCGTAATCGCCCCACGGGGGCTTGTCGTGCCAAGTGGAATTGCTGTTGAAGAACCACTTCCAACCGACGGCTCGGTTGGCATCGGGCAATTCAGGCCAGACATAGTGGGCGTTCTGGGCCAGCCGGCCTTGGTTGCGCTGGCGCTCTTCGTCGTCGTCGTAGTCGTCGGGGAGCGCGAAGTGCCGGTCGCCGCCGTGGTCGGCGTCGATCATGATTTCCCAGCTATCGTCGCCCGCGGCCACCGCGCCGACGCCATTGCGATCCCAGTAGTTGTCAAAACGCTCCATCATCAGGTAGAGGCGGTTGGTTCCCGCGCTCCACGCACCCACCACCCGAAACGACAGATTGCTCTCATCGTTTTCGTGGCCCAAGCCGAGATAGTACTCGAAGTGCGAGTCAAAGGGAACGTAGTAATCCTCTGGGACGATATCCCATTCCGAGAGGTCGCCGTCCAAGGTGGGTTCCTGACCTGCGGGCCACTGGAAAAGCGTACCGGAGTCAATGCCGGGGATCGGCACATGGGCCGATGCCGCGCTGGCCTGTAGCAGGATGCCGAGGGCCAAAACAGTCGCGCTGCTCAGAATTTTCTTCTTCATAATGCGATTCACCTCATAGGTTCGTGGATTAAACGGGTCAAAAAACGAAAGTGAGCTTCTAATGCCAAACGGCCTCTGCACCTCCTTTCATCAGCTCTTAATAATTGCTAAACAACATTAGCACAATATGCAAAAAACGGCAAACAATTATGTTGGCGGCGGCTAGTTGGCAACGTCCTCCGCCAGATACCAAGTCTCTGGATAGTACGGCCACGTCCAGCGCGAATCCCAGCCCCAATAGCCTTGGGGCGGCACGTTGCGCAGCTTGCGGCTGACTACGACCGGATGCGGCCCCAAGCCAATGACGCCGAGTGCCCACAGGTTTTCGGCTTGGCTGCGGAGGATTTTCTTGCCCAGCGCAATGCGCTCGTCCTCGTCTGTGGTGCGGCGCAACCTCTCCCACCAGCCAAGCAGCTCCCGGATCTCGGCCGGCGGCTCCCACCCGAGCGCGCCGTCGGAAAAGTACCACCGCGTCCACTTGGACCACTGGCTCTGCTCCCAGCCGCCATTGGTCGGCACGTACCAGTACGGCTCAATGGGAAAGAGGATGTCCGCGTTGCGGTCGGCGTGCCATATAGTCATGTCCATCAAGCCCGCCCGGGCGCGAATTCGTTGCAGCGTGCCGCTGATCTGCTTGAGATGGATGGCGACGCCCACCTCGCGCCAGTAGGCCGCGACCAAGTCCAAGGTGACCTGCTTGGGCGTCTCCCCGATCATGTACTCCAAGGTGATTTGCAACGGCTCGCCGTCGAGCCGCTCGCGCTGGCCATCGCCGTCGCGATCGACGAGCCCCATTTCGTCGAACAGGGCCTTGGCCCGCGCTGGGTCAAACTCGGCCCACGCAGCGGCAAATTCTGGCTCGAAGTAGCGGCTCGAAGGCACCACCGTCAACTGACGCGGCACCCCGTAGCCAAAGTACACGATGTCGTTGATTTCCTCCCGATGGATGGCCAGCGACATGGCCCGCCGGAAGCGCACATCCTGAAAAATCCGCCGCAGCTCCGCGTCGGGATGATTCAAATTGAACTGCAACACCACGTCCGAGCCGTAGGGCCGCGGCCAGACGTACGTGGAATAGCCGTTGCGCTGCTCAAAGCGCTTAAACAGCGGAATATCAGCCGTCATAAACTGCCGCCCAGCAAAGTCGATCTGTCCGGTCGCGGCTTTTGCCGCCATGATCTCGGGGCTATCGACCCGCTGCACCTCCAGATAGTCGATATAGGGCAACTGGTTGCCCTCGGGATCGACCTTGGGGTAGTAGGGATTGCGGCGCAGCAAGGCGCGGGTCGAGGTCCGGCTGACCAGCACGTACGCGGTCAGCACCGGGCGGTTGAAGGGGATCAGATCGGTCGTGCTGTTGACGGCCCCGAAATAGGTGCGCCAGTCCTGCAAACCGAGCGCTTCGGCCTCGCGCTCCAACTGCGCCCGCTCGGTAAACGCCGGATGGTAGCGGCGCATGAAGTGCGCTGGCACTGCTAGGCGCGCACTGTTGTGGGCGAGGTGGTTGACAAACAGCGGCATGGGCTGGGGAAAGTGATAACTGAAGCTGTGGGCATCGTGCTTTTCAATCCGCGCCCCTTTGAAGCGAGGCTCCACGACCGGCGTGAGTTCCTCGTTCATCAGCACGTGGTCGAACCAGAACGCATAGTCGTCGGCCGTCACCGGATGGCCGTCGGACCACTTGTGCCCGGGGCGCAGGGTGATCCGCAAGGTCCGCGCCCCATGGAGGTATTCGGCCTGTTGGGCAAAATTCGGCAGGTTCAGCCGCATCTGCGGCCCTGGGCGCAGCACCCCTTCGGGCACGTTGATCAGGCTTTCACCGGCAAAAAACAGCCGGGCCGTACCCCCGTAGCGGCCCAGTTCGCCGCTGGGTTCGACCACCACCGGATCGTCGGGCAGGCGCTCGGCGACCGGCGGCAATTCACCGGCCGCTACCGCTGAGTCGAGCACGGGCGATTGGCCGAAGCGCTGCAAGCCCACGGCCGAAGCCGTAGCCGGCGGCCGGAACCAAGCCTCCGGCCACGCGCTGCGCGGGATGTCGCCCGTCGGCGCCGCGCGCTGGACCGCGGCCGCCGGGTGCGGACGCTCCGTTTCGACCGGCGCACAGCCCAACCACGCCACCGCGCCGACGCGCCATACCATCTTACCCCATCCAATCGCCTGCATGACCTCTTTCCTTTGGCCCATCTCCTTGACGGGTTGGGCGAAGTTTTATAGTCTGTATCCCCGCCAGCCCTTCAGCCCCTGCGCGGCGCGCTGTGCCGCAAAACGCCATGACCGCACAACCCCAGTTACAACCAGCCGCCCCCCCTCAGCCCCGCTGCGCGGCGGCTCGCCTCCTCCACGAGGCCCTCGCCGACGTCCCCTTCCCTTGCCAGTTCACTTTTGCCCACGGCGAGACCTTGCACCTAGGCCCGCCGGGCGAACCGGCCTTTCGCGTAGTCTTTCACGCCGACGAAGTGCTCGGCAAAAGGCTTGACGAATACGCCATTGGGCGCGCTTACGTCGAAGGCCAAATCGAGATTGAGGGCGATGTGCGCTGCTTTCTAGGGTTGCGCCAGTACATCCGGGGCAGGGTCAGCCTCGGCTTCTTGCTGCGGGCCTACCTCCAGCTCTTTTGGCGCAACCGCATTCGCCTCAACCGCGCCTCCATCGCGCATCACTACAACTTCGGCGACGACTTCTACTTGGCGTTTGTCGATCGCCAGTACCACCTCTACTCGCATTGCCTTTTTCACCGCGACGACGAGACGCTCGAACAAGCGGCCGAGCACAAATTTGCCACCATGGCCCGCGCTCTGCGTCTGCAAGCCGGCGACCGCCTGCTCGACATTGGCGCGGGCTGGGGGGCCGTCACCCGCTACGCTGGCCCGCGCGGCATCCACTGCACGGCCCTGACCATTGCCGAGGACTCGCACCGGCTGCACCAAAACCTCATCGCCGACCAAGGGCTGACCACCTGCGCGGTTCGCCTCGAAGATTTCCTCGCCCACGATCCGCCCGAGCCGTACGACGCCATCGTCATCTTCGGCGTCATCGAGCACATCCCCCACTACCGCGACTTTGTCGCGCAAGTGTGGAAGTGCCTCAAGCCCGGGGGCCGCATTTATCTCGACGCCTCGGCCACCCTCGAAAAATACAAGGTCAGCAATTTCGTGCGCCGCTACATCTATCCCGGCACCCACACGTACTTGTGCCTGCCCGACCTGCTGCAAGAGTTCCTCATGCACGGCTTCAAGGTGGAAGAAGTGATCGACGAAACGCACGACTACGCCCGGACGCTGGAGCACTGGGCCGCGCGCTTTGAGGCCAACCGCCAAACCATCGTCGAGCGCTGGGGCGAAGCCGTCTTTCGGGCCTTCCGCCTGTACTTGTGGGGCGGCTCCCAGGCCATGGACCACCACCAACTCCAAGCCTACCACTTGGTGGCCCAGCGCACCGAGGCCCCCGGTATCCGGCCGGGGTTTTTCAAGCGCTTGCTCTACTTCATCCGCAGTCTCAATTAGGCGGTTTCTCACGTCCCGTCCCATCCCCTTGTCTGCCTTCTCTTGGCGCGCCGTCGGCACGGGTTTGCTCCTCGTTGGGGCGATCAGCGTCCTAAGCCCTTGGGGCATCCTCATCGTCAAAGGCTCGCAGCTCACCAGCAATGCCATCCCGGTCATCGCCGTCCTCTCGCTCTTTGTGCTGACGGCCGCGGTCCTGCCCCTGCTCAAGATGCTGGGCCGGGCGTGGGCCTTTTCCCGCGCCGAACTCATCGCCGTGTACGCCATGATGCTGGTCGGCGCGGTCGTGGTCACCACCGGCTTCACCGGCACCTTTTTGTCGGTCATCACCGGCGCCGCGTACTACGCCACACCGGAAAACGCTTGGCAGGAGCTTTTCGTCCAATACATCCACCCCGCGCTGGCTCCCACCGATACCGAGGCCGTGCGCCTGTTCTACGAAGGGCTGCCCCAAGGCCGCGCCATACCATGGGCCGCTTGGACCCGCCCGCTCGCCGCTTGGACCTGCTTTATCTTCGCCTTCTACTGGGTCCTCTTTTGCCTCGGCGTGTTGCTCAGAGGCCAGTGGGTCGCCAACGAGCGCCTCGTCTTCCCGCTCACCCGCCTGCCGCTGGCCATGCTCGAAGGCGCGGACTCGGCGTCCCGCCTCGGCGGCCTGTTCAAGCACCGCCTGCTGTGGCTGGGCTTTGCCGTGCCGCTTGTGCTGCACTCTTGGAACTCGCTTCACCACTACCACGACGCCTTCCAGCCCATCGCCCTGACCGGCAGCTTGTCCCTGCTTCAAGGCAGCGTCGGCCTGCCTTGGCGGATCAACCTGCCGATTTTGGGCCTCGCGTACCTGATGGCGCTCAGCGTCTCCTTCAGTATATGGTTTTTCTTCTTGATCTACACCCTCGAAAAAGTCGTCTTTGCCCGCATCGGCCTCGTACTCGGCGGCGGCGATATTTGGACCTCGGGCGGCGGCACGATCCCCATTTCCCATCAGCAAGCCGGCGGCCTCTTGGTGCTGGCCCTGTTCGTGCTGTGGACCGCCCGCACCCACCTGCGCCGCCTGTGGCGTCAAGCCTTAAACGACGAACCCGCCCCCGGCGAGCTCATGGCTCCGCGCACGGCGTTTGGCGGCCTAGTGCTCGGCGTGGCGTTCATGGTGGCTTGGCTGACGCTCACGGGCCTCGCCCTGTACGTGGCCGTGCTGCTAGTGGCCGGGGCGCTCATCGTCTTTATCGGCTTGTCGCGCATCGTCTGCGAGACCGGGATTCCCGGCTGCCAGACGCCCATGGTCCCGCAGGCTTTCATCACCCGCGGCATAGGCCCAGAGACCCTCGGCCTCGGCAACATGACCGGCTTGGGCTTGAGCACGGTGTGGATGGGCGAGACCGCGGCCAACATGATGAACGCCATCATGCACAGCCTCAAGCTGACCTCCGGCGATTCGCCCGCGCCGCGCTGGCTGCTTGGGGCGCTGTTCGCCGCTATTGCCGTGGGCCTTATCGGCTCGATCTGGTTTACCATGACTTTGGCCTATACCTATGGCGGCATCAACTTGGACGGCTGGTACTTTGGTGCCGCGCCGCGCTGGCCTTTTACCTACATGGCCTCGGTGTACAACGCGCCCGAGCCGTCGTTTGCCCCGCGCCTCGCCTTCACCACCAGCGGGGGCTTGGTCATGGCGGCCCTGCTCTTTTTGCGCCACCGCTTCACGTGGTGGCCCCTGCATCCGTTGGGTTTTCCCATCGCCTCCACCCTTACCATTGTGTACTATGGCTGGTTGTCCATCTTTTTAGCTTGGCTCTGCAAGGCGACCATCCTGCGCTACGGCGGGGTGCGCGCCTACCGCGCTCTGATGCCGTTCTTTTTGGGGCTGATCCTCGGCGAGTTCACCACGGCCTGCCTGTGGCTCTTCATCGACGGAGCCTACGGCGTCGAGGGCAACATGATCTTCAACTTCTGACTTTGCGTATAGCAGTCCTAAATGACTTGAGATCATGGAATGTTCATCGGCACTGTTTTTTGCCTGACGAGGCGTCATTCCCGCGAAAGAACGTCACCCCGTGCCCCGACACGGGGCGGGAATCCAGTCTTGAAGGATGTAGGATTGCTATATACGGGCCGTTTGACTTAGCCAGTGAAATGCCGGACCCTTGGCACGGCGTCCAGTTAAGAAAAGGAGCAAACGGCCATGCCCCCCGCAAACGGTTGCTATAGCTGTCCTACATCGTTCATAAGGGATGTTCTGCATGGCGTGTTGGGTATGAGATACTTCGCTGCGCTCAGTATGACACGGTCTGGGGTACGCAGCCCCTGTCTCTGGGTCACGCTGAGCGCAGCGCAGTCGAAGTCCCCGTCTCGGTGTCATGCTGAGCGTAGCGAAGCGTAGTCGAAGCATCTCTACATGCTTGCAAGTCATTTAGGATGGCTATATACGCTAGACGACCTCTCAACCGCATGCCCCCCATAGCCATGCGCTGGCTATTGCTGCTAGTCCTATCGGCCGGGCCGGGGTGGACGCAGGTGGATGTGCTGCTAACCAAAATCGACGAGGGCATCGCTTGGGTCAGCCCCTATTGGGGGTACAACGCGCCCAAACTAATTTTCGACGGCACGGCCTATTACACCCTAGGGCTGTGGGGGGCCGAGCCGGCCACGGCGCGAGGGGCGATCTACAAGCTAGAAGCCGGGCAATGGCGGCGCGGTTATACGTGGGATGGCTTGAACTACCAACCGGGCCTGCTGCTCCTCGATAGCCAGCAGCACCTCATCCTGATTTACCCCACCCTCAACGGCCCGCCCGTCGCGTTGCGGGCGACCGAGCCGGGGCAAATTGACCGCTTTGAGCCGTTGCCCGTGCCGCCGTTGAGCAAGGCCGGGTACATGGGGGCCGGGATCTACCGAGAGCGGCTCGTCGTGGGCTGTATCGGCGACCCTGCTACCTATACCTTCCAGCTAGCCGTGCTCGACTTGGACACACGGACTTGGACCGACCCCTTTGTCTTGGCCCCGGCCCAGCGGCGCGACGAGCCTTTCACCACTTGGCTATACCCCATCGTCCAGCCCGATGCGACCGGGATTCATCTGCTCGTGAGCAACCAGCCCGATCCAACGGCCCGCTACGACCGCATCCTCTACCTGCACCTGCCCTACCCACCAACCCAACCGCCTCAGCCCGAAGTGATCGCGCAAGGCGAGATGGCCTTTGGCGAGGCCATGCTGCGGACGCCCGACGGCCACATCTACGTCACCGGCCAGTACCAGCCCGCCGGGCAGCCCAACCAGCTCTACATTTTCCGGCGCGATCCACAGACGCACTCTTGGAGTGGTCAAGCCCTGAGCCTGTCGCAAGTGGCGGCCGTATTCCAAGCACCCGACGAGCCAGCACGCCTGTGGATTCCGAGCACCTACGGCGCGCAACTGCGGCTCTATGTCTCGGAGGACGCCGGGGCGCGCTGGAGCGCGGTGCCCCTGCCGGGCTTGGAGGAGCAGTCGCTGGTCTCTACCTTTTTCATGCACGGCATCTCCGCGGCCAGTGGCAGCCTCGTGCCGCCGGAGCCTACCGTGGTGTTCAGTGCCGGCGTCCATCCCAACTACCAGTTGTGGTTCGCCCAATTTAAGACGCGACTGATTCGCTAATCCATCGCAAAAAGGAGCTACCATGATCCGCAAAGCCTTTGTCATGCAAGTCAATCCCGACCAACACGCCGAATACGAAAAGCGCCACAACCCGATATGGCCTGAGCTGGAGCAGACCCTCAAGGAACACGGCGTCCACAACTACTCCATCTTCCTCCACCCAGACACCCACCAGCTTTTTGCCTACGTGGAACTCGAAGACGAGGAGCGCTGGCAGCGCATCGCCGAGACGCCGGATTGCCGCCGGTGGTGGACGTACATGAAGGACATCATGGCCACCCACCCGGACGACAGCCCGCGCGCCCAAGACCTGCGCGAGGTGTTCCACATCGACTGAGTTCGCACGCAAAGCGCGTCGTCCTTAGCTTCTATCCGCTAGCTAACTTCGCTGCGAAATTCGGCTGAAAACATGCACATTTTGGTCATAGGTGCCGGCGCCATCGGCTTCCAGTTGAGCAAGCAACTGAGCCAAGACGGGCACGACATTACCCAGATTGACACTGATCCGCGGCGCGTCAAGCGCGTCAGCGACCAGCTCGACATCATCGTCGCCGAGGGCAACGGCACCAGTTTGCAGGACTTGCGCGGGATCGGCATCGAGGAGGTGGATATCGTCGCCGCCATGACCACCAACGACGAGGTCAACCTGCTCGCCTGTAGAATGGCCAAGAAGCTAGGGGTCCAAGAGGCCATCGCCCGCGTCCGCAATCCCGAGTTTACAGCCCCCGACTTTATTTTTAGCCCGGAAGAGCTCGGCGTCGATCAGTTCATCCACCCCGAGAAAGAAACCGCCGACGCCATCGCCCGCCTCATTCGCCAGTCCAGCGCCACCGATCTGGTCGAGTTTTCCGAAGGCAAACTCGTCTTGCTCGGCACCCGCCTCGACCCCCAGTCCTCCTTGCTCCACGCGCCGTTGACCGAGTTGGGGCGGCAGTTTGCCGACATTCCCATGCGCATCGTCGCCATCCAGCGCAAGCAACAGACCTTGATCCCCCGCGGCAACACCACCCTGCTGCCCGAGGACCGGATCTTCGTCATCAGCGATCCCGACTTCATTCCCTCGGTGGTCCGCCTGACCGGCCACACCGACCACCGCATCGAGGACATCGCCATCCTCGGCGGCGGCCTCATCGGCCGGTTCGTCGCCGAAGAGCTCTCGGCGCAGATGCGCGTCAAGCTGATCGAAAGCCGCGTCGGACGCTCGCGGCAAATCGCCGACCAACTCGCCAACGTGCTGGTCATCCAAGGCGACGGCACAGACTACGACCTGTTGGCCGTAGAAGGGCTCGCCGACATGGATGCCTTTATCGCCGTCACGGGCAACGACGAGGTCAACATCATCTCCACGCTCGTCGCCAAGCACCTCGAAGTGCCGCGCGCCATCGCCTTGGTCAACAACGTCGGGTACATGCCCATCACCCCGGCCATCGGGCTCGATTCGGTGTTGAGCAAACAGCTCCTGACCGTCAACGCCGTCCAGCGCTACGTGCGGCACCAGCGCATCGCCTCCATCGCCAGCCTCCCCGGCCTCGACGTGGAAGCGGTCGAGTACATCGCCCGCGACGACAGCAAAATTACCCAAAAGCCCCTCATCTCCATCCGCCTGCCCAAAGATTCGATTATCGGTGCCGTCGTCCATCGCGATCGCGTGGTCATCCCCCGAGGCGATACGCGCATCCGCCCCGGCGACAAAGCCGTGGTCTTCGCCCGGCACTACGTCCACGAGGCCGTGCGCAAAATTTTCGGCGGCTAGGCAACGCAATGCACGCGGCCGTTGCATTTCGGGTGCTGGGCGTCCTGCTGACGTTGTTTAGCGTCACTATGTTAGTCCCCGCGGGCGTGTCGCTCCTCTACCGCGATGGCGCGGCCAACGCCTTTCTGTCGGCCTTTGCCATTACGCTCGTCACCGGCTTGGCGTGCTGGTTGCCCGTGCGCCGGCAGCGCGCCGAGTTGCGGATTCGGGATGGCTTTTTGGTAACGGTCTTGTTCTGGGCCGTCTTGGGCTTGTACGGCGCCTTTCCCCTGATGTTGTCCGACCAGCCCCAACTGAGCGTCACCGACGCCGTATTTGAGTCCCTCTCGGGCTTGACCACGACCGGGGCCACGGTCATCGAAGGGCTAGACGACCTGCCGCGCTCCATCTTGTTATACCGTCAGCAACTCCAGTGGTTGGGCGGCATGGGCATCATCGTCCTCGCCCTTGCCGTGTTGCCCATGCTCGGCGTCGGCGGGATGCAGCTTTTTCGCGCCGAGATCACCGGCCCCATGAAGGATTCAAAGCTGACCCCGAGAATCACCCAGACCGCCAAGGCACTTTGGTACATCTACTTGAGTTTAACCGCAGCCTGTGCCGTGGCCTATTGGCTGGCTGGCATGACGCCATTCGACGCCATCGCCCACAGCTTTGCCACAGTTTCCATCGGCGGTTTTTCAACCCACGACGCCAGCATCGGCTTTTTTAACAGCCAAGCCATCGAGCTGGTCGCCGTCTTTTTTATCATAATATCGGGCATCAACTTCACGTTGCACTTTTACGCCTTTCGCCAGCGGTCTCTACACCCGTATCGCACCGACTCCGAATGCCGCGCTTACCTGACCATTTTGCTCGCCACCGCCCTCGTCGCCGCGCTAATACTCTTTACCCACGACGAGCACGACGCCATCGCCTCCCTGCGCTACGGCCTCTTCGCCACCGTGTCCATCGTCACCACCACCGGCTTTAGCATTGCCGACCATTCGGTCTGGCCCAGCGTTCTGCCGTTTTTATTGTTCCTCGGCTCGTTTGTCGGGGGGTGCGCCGGCTCAACAGCCGGGGGCATCAAAACGATGCGCCTGTTGCTCATTCTAAAACAGGGGAGCCGCGAGATCACGCGCCTGATTCACCCCAACGCCGTCCTCCCCATTAGGGTGGGGCAACGGTCGGTTCCCGATCGGGTCATGGAAGCGGTGTGGGGGTTTTTCTCGATGTACGTGCTGACGTTCACGATCATGTTCATCGCCGTGCTCGCCACCGGCTTGGACCTGACGACGTCCTTTTCAGCGGTGGCCGCCTGCATCAACAACTTAGGCCCGGGCCTCGGGCAAGTCGTTCACCACTACGGCGACATCAATTCGGTCGCCAAGTGGATTCTGTGTTTTGCCATGCTGATTGGGCGGCTGGAGGTTTTCACGCTCTTGGTGCTGTTCAGCCCGGGGTTTTGGCGCAAGTAATATCCGCGACCTAAGTACTGTTGCCGCTGCGTCCGGGATCCTTAGGAGGCTGGAGGCTGGTGTCGTGTAGTAATATCCGCGACGATGGCGGCCAGTGCTTCCCACAGGTAAGCCGCCAAGCTGTAATCGACCCACAGGCGGTACGCGCGCTGCCCATCCTCGCTGCGCGGCAGGACCGCACAAGCCGCACCCGCCACCTGCGTGTACACCATCCGTCCTGCCGGCGCACGGGCCAAATCCACCGCGCAAGCCTGCGCCCAAATGCCCGCGGTCGCATGGCCGCGCACCACCAAGGTCGCCGACTGCTGCTCCACCCGATACACGCCGGCCTCGGCCGCGTCCAACGCCGCGTTCAGCCGCGCCCAGAGCGCGTCTTGGGGTCGGCACTCCAAGATCAGTTCGCCCGCACCCACCCGCGCCAAAACCCCGTCCGCGCCCACGAGCCGCGTGTCGTATATCCGCGCTGGCAATCCGAGCGTGTGCTGCTCGGCCCACTCGACCAAGCGCGGACCTTTGGCCCCGATCTGGACCGTATCAACCGGATGGTGCAAGGCGGCCTGCACCGCAGCCGGTGCGTCGGCGACGAGATGAGCGATGGGACTTTGGCGCGTCGCGGTCATCCGCTCCATCCTTCCGACAGCACTTCGGCCTGGGCTAGGACGGTCTGGGTGGCGTTTTCTCGCTGGTCTGGCGGGTAGCCGTGGCGTTTCAGGGTGCGCTTGACCAACACGCGCAACTTTGCCCGCACGTTCTCCCGCAGCATCCCCACCAAGCCGCCCGGCTTATCCCTGAACACGCGGTTGACGCGGGCAATGGCCTGCATCAGTCCGTGTCCGCGCATGGGCTTATCTACATACATCGTATGCAGGCTTGGCGCGTCAAAGCCCGTCAGCCATAGATCGCGGACTATCACGACGCGGAACGGGTCGGCCGCGTCGCGGAACCGCTTGGCGAGGGCTTCCCGCCGGGGCTTGCTGCGAATGTGCGGCTGCCATTTCAGCGGATCGGACGCCGCTCCGGTCATCACTACCTTGACCGCGCCCTGCATGTCGTCCTCGCGGTGCCAGTCGGGGCGCAGGCGCACCAATTCGCGGTAGAGCGCGATGCAAATGCGGCGGCTCATGCAGACGACCATGGCCTTGCCCTCCAGCACGGCCAAGCGTTGCCCAAAGTGTTCTACGATGTCTTGGGCGATCAGCCGCACACGCTGGTCCGCGCCGACGATGGCCTCTAGCTGGGCCCAACGAGCCTTGAGCTTTTCCTTGCGCTCGATTTCCTCGCCCTCGGTGGCCTCTTCAAAACCCGAGTCGATGCGCGGTCGCTCCCCCTCGTCAAGGGCCAGTTTAGCGAGCCTGCTCTCGTAGTAGATCGGCACGGTCGCCCCATCCTCGACCGCACGTTGGATGTCGTAGATGCTGATGTAATTGCCGAACACAGCGCGGGTGTTGGCGTCCTGCTGCTCAATCGGGGTGCCGGTGAAGCCAACGAAGGAAGCCTGCGGCAGCGCGTCGCGCAGATGGCGGGCGAACCCGTCGATGAAGTCGTACTGGCTGCGATGCGCTTCGTCGGCAATGACCACGATGTTGCGCCGGGCGGAAAGCAGCGGATGCACGTCGCCCTTTTCTTCGGGAAAAAACTTCTGAATGGTCGTAAAGACCACGCCGCCCGATTCGACCGCCAGCTTGCGGCGCAAATCGGCCCGGCTGGTGGCCTGCACTGGCGGCTGGCGCAGCAGGGCTTGGCAACGCGCAAATGTGCTGAAGAGCTGGTCGTCGAGGTCGTTGCGGTCGGTGAGCACGACGACCGTTGGATTCTCCATGGCCGGCTCGCGGATGACGGCCCCCGCGTAAAAGGCCATGGTCAGGCTCTTGCCCGACCCTTGGGTATGCCAGACGACGCCAATGCGCCGGTCGCCGCGCTCGCCCCCGGGGGACTGACCCGTTTCGTACCGCCCTTGCGTCTCGGCGGCGCGCTCATCGGCCTGCTGCACCGCTCGCAGGGTCTCGCCCACGGCCACCCGCACCGCGTGGAACTGGTGATAGCCGGCCATCTTCTTGGCGAGCGCACCGCCGCCGCTGTCCTCAAACGCGATGAAGTCGCGCACGAGATCGAGAAAGCGACGCGGCTCGAATACGCCTTCAATCAGCACTTGCAGCTCGGGTAGGGAGGCTGGGGCGAGCCCTTCGCCAGCGACCGTGCGCCACGGCTTGAACCACTCCCACCCGCTGGTCAGCGTCCCGATCCTCGCCTCAACTCCGTCCGATACCACTAGGGCCGCGTTCATGGCGAATAGAGCGGGCAATTCGGCCTTGTAGGTCTGAAGCTGTTGCCAAGCGGTTCGGATGGTGGCGTCTTCGTCCGCCGGGTTCTTGAGTTCGATCAGCGCTAGCGGCAGGCCGTTGACGAATAGCGCGATGTCGGGACGACGGATATATCGGTTCTCAGCGACCGTGAACTGGTTGACCGCGAGCCAGTTGTTGGCCTCTGCGTCGTCAAAGCTGACAACCTGCGCTTGCGCCCCGCGGACTGAACCGTCGCTCGCTCGGTATTCGACCGCCACGCCGTTCACCAGCATAAGATGGAAGGCGCGGTTGCGCGTTTCGAGGGTTGCGCCCTCCGGGCGGGTCAGCTTGCGGCGGGCGTCGTCAAGCGCACTATCGGGCAACGCGGGATTCAGCCGAGCCAAGGCGTCCCGCAGCCGTTGCTCCAAGACGACCTGACCGTAGTCGGTGCGCTCCGCTGCGGCAGCACCGGGGGCAATCGTCCAGCCGAGGCTTTCGAGATAAGCGAGGGCCGCGTCTTCGACGGTGGCTTCGGTGAAGGGGGTCAAGGTGTGTCCTCGTCCGGCGCATCCTCATTCAGGATGACATCTGCAATGCGCGGGTTCAGCAATCGCCAGCGTTGGCCGGTGCGCTCTAGATCGCCCTCCATGACGAGCGGCGACTTCGTCTTGTGAGCCTGTATGGCTCGCTCGTAATCGGACTGTTTTAGAACGGCCACGACCTCTTGGTTTTGCCCCTTAATGGATGCCCGCAGGGCAATGGTTCCTTCCGTATCCGTCTCGTAGCGTTTCAGCCTCTGCACGACGCCAAACAGGCGTATATCCGGTCGCGGTTCGCGCTCGCGAAATGACCGGGCAACTTGGCGCAGGATCGGCGCATCGTGAGCGGCGAAGCGAACGACGTTCCGGGCGGTACTCATCGGATGGGTGCGCGCCCAAACCAGACTGATGTCGAGGGTTGGGAACGGCTCAATTAGCTTGACGAGTGCCTCGCACAAATTGGCACTCACTCCACGCGCTACGGCTTCCGAGAAAGCACCAGCGTCCCCGCCAACCGTTTTTTCGGTCGCCTCGCGGGTCGCTGCCAGCGCATCCGCCAGACGCCTTGTCACCTGTCGCTCAATCGGGTCATCGCCATCCAATGCCGAAAAGAGCGGCTGTTGTATCGGGGGAGAGATGACGGGACTCAACAGCGTAATGGCGAAGCTACCCTGTTCGGTCTGCCCTAAGCGAACCCGGCTCAGGTAGTCCCTAGCCTTTCTGTTAGCCCCCGCACGATAGAGGGGCTGTGGCTCTTGGAGCGAGCAGGCGGCAGCGAGGATCATGTCGCGTGCGCCACTCATTAGATCAACCCCATCGCTTACTGCCACGCTGCCGCTGTCGTCGCCATCAACCGCCCGGACCCGGACCACGTCGCGATCCGCCATCACCAAGTCGCGGTAGAGGGTAAGCTCGTCCACATCGGCGACCTTGGCGAAAATTTCAATGACCATCGAGACGACTCGGGCGTAATCGCCCAAGTGTGCAGTTCGCGGCAGAATGATCTCGGGTAGCCCCTCGCCCGTAAACACATCGGAATGCTCGCCGTAGGTATCGACCTTGGCCCAACCGGCCGTGCGAGCGTACGCAGACAACGCCGCAGGAGAAATCGCAAGCAAGGCTTCCTTGTCTTGGATACTGACTTTCATCGGCTCCCTCCTGTTCTCGATTGTTCCATTAGCGTCCGCAAACTTTCGACGTTGAACAGATTCTCTTCAGGGATGCGGACGGTAACAGACGACTGGTTAGCGGTTTCTTCGTATCCTTGCAGATTGAGCCAATAGGCCCGATGTCTCAGTATGAGTTCATCTTGGGTGATCGTCATCCATCGTTGTTCGTCTTTCGGCAAGTCAAGCACCACGAGTAGCCGAAGTATCTGGCTTTCAATACGCAGGTCATTGTAATTCTTAATGCCCAGCGGGAAGTGTAGGAACCCGTCACCCGGCCGTTTCAAGTTGACGGTAGCTTTCAACTGCAAATCGAGCAGGGGCCGTATCCTACCACCAGCACGGATGCACAGATCAACGCTGTCTCGGTCCGTGCTGGGAACTTCAGTGACATAACCGGCACGCGCCGCCACTGCCCGTGCATAGATAAGGGACAGGGCTTCTTTCTGATCGGAGACTGTCAGCAATGCGTCGGTCATGCAATGGCCTCCGCCATTTTTTTAGCACTTTTCATGTAGAGCCTCGCAGTTAGATTCGCGGCGGTCTGGAACTTCGAGATTAGCCCCACGAGCGTTCTGTCTTCTTTCGAGAAAATAAAATAGCTGGTGAGCCGTCAGTATTCCAATCAATGCAGATTTATAACCGAACTTAGACGGATTCGCAACACCATGTGCAACACTATGTCTGGAGACTTCGATATTCTCTGAGCTATGATCGAAATTCGCAAAATAGACATCACGGAGATAGGCAGCGAAACGACGGGGTAAGAGTAGGCATTTATCGTTTTCTATTTGGGCAGCCACTGCTAACTCCGTCAGGTTTTCGGATCTAGGAGGCAGTTGAGTGTCAAAAATACTATTATGAGTGCGTAAGATTCCTTCTATCCGGGGAAACAACAACGCGGTGCAACTCACAGGATCATCGTTTTGGAACCGTTCGACAGCACGTTCAAGAAGATCAAGGTGGGGCAGGAACGAAGGGTGTTCACGCCAACTTTCTAGCATTTGTGGAACACGGCTCTTAGTTTCGGAAACAATGTCATCGAGGTTTTCATCTGGGTCCCAACCAGATCGGATATGACTTATTAAGGCACCGATCTTTTCATTGCTAAGACCCACAAATGGGAACCATTTTTTGGAAAACAAGGCATCCCATTCAGCATCAGAAATGCTAAGCCTTTCTTGAAATAGTACCTGTCCATACATATGGGCCAAAACTGCGGCTATGTCATACTGGCGCGGCTGTGGGTGTGGAAGTGTGGGACCAAAATCAAAAAAAAGTCCCTTTCTCCAGCCAACGGAAAATACAAATAAGACGCCAGCATCGTCAGGTATTTGTACACCAAGTTCGACACTCTTCATATCAGCGATGTCATCTTTAGAGATGGATTCCCCTTCTTCAATTGGCCTTGCTGAACGAACATTCATACGTAAATCTAGTTCATTCACGTAAACGCATGCTTTACCGTCACGACGGCAAATAGCTAGCATGTGATCTATTTGCGATGGGGAGATATGAGACGGCAACCGTTGTAGAATATGACCGGTTGCTCCTTCGATCCGTTGAATGAAGTGTCCCCCGTCCTCAGTCGATGTGAATTCACGGTACACAAGATCGACATGTTCACCGGCACGGGCAGATGTACGAGCATAACCAGCCGGTGGCTTTCCAAGGTCAATTTCAAATGGCATTTCTAGCTCCTCGAACTAGGGTTGTGTGCATCGTTTAATTTTAGATACAGTCTCGAATCGGTCGAATTTAATCAAGTTAATCTTGTCTCGGAAAGATCGGCCAATTATTGTCAAATCGCCCCCAACCCGATTGCCAGGTTTAAGCAACTTTATATGCGGCTGATAATAACGGGCTCCGAAGCAGTTCCTCCACGACGTAGTAGGATGTCGTTTACCTACTACCTGTTGAGTCTCTAACCGATAGACACTTAGTCATTACTATTACCCTACCTTCATTTCTCCCGACACCAGCTTCGGCAGCAGCGCGTCGCGCAGGGCGGCGAGGGTGCGGGATTCGCTAACAGCCTCGCTGGCCCGTGCAAACAGCGGTTGAACAACTTTACCGAACCTTGCGGCGATGGGTTCGGGCGGCGAAGGCAACAGAAACTGAGACAATGCTTTCGCGGGTACGCGCTGACGGCCGCTCGTCCCTGTCATGTTCTGAATTGCAAACTCGCGGAACCTTGCACTACGGGCGAGGCAATAGGCAAACTCGTTTGGGAGCGGCGACATTGGCCGCAGGACAATATACTCAGTCGAACCCCAGCCTATCTGGTCAGGGGGCAAGAAATCCACATAGGCTGTTTTGCCGTTTTCCAAGCAAGGAGTAATGCGAGCGACAAGGGTGTCGCCGTTGGTGAATCGCATCCCTGAGCCGAAGGGCCGGTCGATCACCTTATCGGGGACATGTCCTCTCGTCGGCATGTTCGCCATGTCAAGATATGGGGCGACCTCTCTCCTTCGCAGCGATCTCGGTGGATTGACCTCGATCACTTCGGGTAGCGGAACGACCTCCCACCCCGCCGGTATCTCCCCCAATTCCGAATCGACAAAATGATCGGGAAACAACGCCGCAATACTCGGCTCCATCTTATCGAGATACGCCCGAGCACGTTCCCTCGTCCACCCCTTCCCTTGCTCCCCCTCCCCACCTCCATCACTCCCCCCTCGGGGGGGAGTCGCCGCCCCCGGCGGCGGTGGGGGGCCTTCCAACGCCGCGTACACCCTTTCCAACACGCCAAAGCAGTCCTCAAAAACCTCGTTGTTCCAAAACCGCAGAACGCGATAGCCCTCGTTCCGCAAGAAGCGGTCGCGCCGCTCGTCGTAGTCTTTTCGTTGGACATGGTAGCCGCCATCAACTTCAACGAGCAGCTTCCGGGACAGACATGCGAAATCCACGATGTACGGGCCGATGGGCTGCTGGCGGCGAAACTTATAGCCGCCTAATCGCTTGCCGCGCAGGTAGTGCCACAGCAAGCCCTCGGCGTCGGTTTGGGCTTGGCGGAGGGCGCGGGCCTTTTGCAGGGTCTGGCGGGTATATTGGCGGCGGAGGCCCCCCACCGGCGCGCTGGCGCGCCGACTCCCCCCAAGGGGGGGAGTGATGAAGGGAGGGGTGCGCTGGGGCTGCTTGAGTGCGGCTTTGGCGTGGACCGGGTCGAAATCGACGAACCACGACTTGAACAGTGCCCGCCCCATCTCCTCCAAAGTCTCATTCTCGCGCCGGTTGAGTTCAATTTTGTCGTCGAGGGTGCCGAGGATGTGGGCGATGGCGCGTTGTTCGGGGAGAGGCGGGAGGTTTAGTTTCAACTCCTCAAGTCGCCATGCCTCCTTCTGCGAATAGGTCGCGTCATTAACTACGATGTAGTCGCCAAGCATTACAATCCCTCAACAGACTTACCTGTAAGTTCCATGTACAGCGCATCGGCGCAAAGGTCGAGGTCATCGTCCCAAGCTATGGCTCGGTGGGAAGTTATATGCACCTTCTCGAAATATCCCGGCTCGTCCCAAACCTTGAACACGCCCTTCCCGGCGAGGTCCGACAAGTCTATCTCACCGGCGACGCCATCCGAATATCGAAGCCAAATGCGGTAGCCGGCTCGTGGGTGAACTTCGGTCGGTCTTTTCATGGTGTTGCCTCCTTATCCCAAGCTATTCGTTCCTTGTCCTCCCCCTGCACAACCACATACTCCCGCTCAATCTCCCGATGAAAGCTCTCCGGCAACCCAGCCCAATCATGCGTCTGCACAAGGATCGGGACGTTAGACTCCTCCAACGCCTCAGTCAAATCCAGCAGTTGACCGCCCGGTATCCGCTGCAAGTCCGGCCCTCTGAGCACTAAGTCCAAGTCACTGCCCTCGTGGCTTCTACCGTTGACGCGGCTGCCGTAAGCCCACACCTCCACACCGGGCACGTGCTCTTGCAGCAGGGCCTCAATCCGATCCCGGTAGCGGCGCGGCAAATCCAGACGGTCAGTCATCCTCCCCCTCCGTTATGACCTGAACTAACTCCTTGGCGTCGGCGATGAATTGAGGCACCAGCGCAAGCGTCGCCTCCGCAAAGCCCTCGCCGTATTGGTGCGCCGTGTCATTGCGGTGGTCGCGGTACTCCAGCCAACGCTCGCAACTCTCAACTGAGATTAGCCCGTGTTTTGCGGCGTGGCGAAACAAGCTTTTGAAGGTTAGCTGGTCCGCCTGCCGATTGCTGGCGAAATAGGGCCTGAGCCGTTTTTTCAACAAGCTGCCGCTTTGCTCCAAGATCAACTCAAACTCCTTGACACAAGCGGTGCGGAAGATGTCGTACCAGACGGTGTCCTCGTCGTACTGTTGCAACTGCTCCAACGCCGTTTCTAGGACGCGGATGCAGCGCGTGAGGAAGTCAGTGTTGATGTTCATGTTTTACTGCCGATCTCCGTACATCTCCGTGATAAGGCGTCGGAGTTGGGCCGCCATCAGTCGAGTCCATCGGCGACCGCGGCGTCGAGATCGCTCCAGTCTTCGCGGTCAGCCGCCATGGCGCGGTAGGTCTCTTGCCAAGAGAGCTTGTTCTTTTCGTTACTGTGCAGAAAAACGCCTTCTTCGGTTTCTTCGAGGACGAGCGAGTCGTCCCAGCCGTATTTCTGCAACAGGACCTTGGGAAGACGAATGCCCTTAGCGTTGCCGATGGCGATCACTTTGACGGCTCTGGTTGCCATTTCTTTACCCGCGTTCAGTTCTTATTCGACGAAGGGTACAATACGCTATATACGACGCTCATGCCGCAAGTTCCTCCCGCACACCCTCCCGCTGGCTCCACATCACCGGCCGCACGTCGTAGCTCCGTAGAGCATCCAGCGCCGCCTGATGCACCGTTTGCTCCGAATCATTCAGCAGTGCATATACACGAGATTCGGGAGTACGTACCTCCTTCGTGTCAATCCATGAGAGAACCACAGCCTGAGCAGCAGAGCGATCTGGTCGGTTGATTGTCTTGATGACGCGCTCCGGTTGCTGCCGGGACTTTGGAATTACGAAATCGAACAAGTGGTCGTACCCGGTCTTTCCGGTGAACTTCACCTTGGGGGTATATCGAATATCATGCACATCCAGCCAAGCAACGACATCCTCGTAGAACAGGCTTGCCACCATAGGCACCGCCAGATAGAACATATCATTAACGGCGAGCATTGCTTGGACGAGATTGTGTTTACGCAGCGAGAAATTGCCAGCCGACGCATGGACCTGCAACGCATTGCCGTCCTTCTTCACCCCGAAGCCGTTGAGTGTTGTCTTGAGCAGTTCTTGGCGCTTACGGCTATCGAGCTTACAGCCGCTTTGCTTCAGGTCGTCTATGATGTATCCATCGTCCGTTAATAAAAATCCCTCATTGACCTTCTTGACGTAGATCTGCACATAGTCGTTGTGTCGGTCGAGATAGGGCGTTGTGATTTCGACCCATTGGTCGATTTGGTTCAAGACGGTCTTGTCCTTGAGCCAAACATGATAGGCATCCAGCAGCCTATGAATATCCTGAATCATGTGAAAAGCCCCCGATCTATGTAGGGCGGTTGCGCGGTGTTTCTCCATTGCGATTAAAGCGTCCGCGTCCGCTTGTGTAAGAAGGATGTCCACCATCTGATTTTCGGCCCTTTATTGGCGTTCTGCTGGAAGCCCTGAAGCGTTCAATAGCTCAGAGCTTCTCCCAAAAAGAATATACGTAACGTCAAGCCGGTCAGCCGATGCGCTCCTCGTGCGCCTCATGGCTCTATGGCGCGATACTCCACCAGCGCGGACCGGCCCACAATATCGACAATACGCACCCGCCGTTCCTTTCCACCCGCGTCCGTCAGCCGCAACTCTTCTCCCAAAATGAAGTGAACCGGCTGCGGCTCGCCTTGGTTAATGGCGATGTTGGAGGCGTATAGGTACGTCCTGTCGTGGGTATCCAAGATGGGATTCAACCGCCCCGTCAAATTCGGAATATGGCCGGTCGCCTCTGGAAAAATGACCGCACCGCCCTCGGGTAGCGTCTCAAGTTCTACCGCGAGGGCACCTCGGCTCGGCACCCACTCCCGTTCCATATACGCGGCGCACCCAACAGCGGCAACAAACACCGTCATGGGAAGATGCGTAGCGTGTAGATCAATGGCCGCCTCGCCGTCTTCGTCGGTGGTCTCACGCTTCCACGTCTTGTTTGGAAAGAGGGCCAATACATCGGCGTTAGGTAGGGGCTGGCCAGCGCACCACACGGTGATAACAGCGCGGGCCGGCGTCGATTCTAGCGAAGCCGAGGGGATGGTCACGCACAGTTCGGAATCCGCGATGAGCCGAAACTCGGGGAAGGAGCCGCTGAGTTCCCGGGTGGCCCGCCGCATGATGGGAACCCCGTCCCCGCGTCGTTCCATGATGTACAACCGCCCACCAGCACCCTTGAGACTGGAAGCAGGAACTCGGCCCAGCAATGAAGTCAAAAGCTCGTTCCGCGTCGCCTGTCGGTGCGGCATATCTTCTACCGTCAGGTTGTTCGGCAGCGAACCCGGCGATTGGATCTCGACCCGATCCTCGAACATCGAAAGACGGATCCGGCTCGCTTGAATCGAATAATCGCGGTGCGCCACGGCGTTGACCACCGCCTCGAACAGGGCTTCTTCGCTGTATTGCGGCAGTTCCGCACGCGCCGGCACCTTGTGCGCGGCAACGCGCATATTCCGCACGATAAAGGCCACCGCTTCGGCGATTTGCCGTTGCAGCGGGCCGCCAATGGTTTGTGCATCAACCTGCCCCGTAGCGCGATCTCGACCTCGATAGCAGGTAGCGGTGATGCAGGCGTTTTTTAGCCACTCCTCCGGGGCCGCACTGCACAACAACACCCCGGCCACAGTAGCTCGCCGGACGCCGTTCTCGCCTATGGCCAGCAATCCCATCTTCTCCAGTGCCGCTGGGGGATCGGCGGCCCCCTCCGCGCTCAGCAGCGGCTTCCACAACCCTTCGTCCAGTGTTCGGAAACCCGTTTCCGGGACCGGCTGCTCGTCGAACCACTGAAAGCGAGCTTGTCCCCGCCGCTGTGCTAGGCGCAGCCGCTCGTCGCTCGTCATCCGGCGCTTTGAACTGCCGACTCGGTGGTAGCTGCCTCCGGGGCTGTCGTGCTGGGCATGACCTTGCGGCACTTCGACCAGCAGCAGTGGACATTCGTCTAGGATGCGCCGAAGGATGGTAGGCCGAACCGGCGGCTTGATCACATCGGTGCAGATGTCTATCAACAGCCGCTCTAGTGCGTCCATCTGTTCACGCGACATACCTTGAATTGCGCCTGCGTCGGTAACACCGCAGAGCAGTACGCCGCCATCGGCGTTGGCGAACGCAGCGATCTCATCGGCCAAATCATCGCGGCTCGGACCTTTTGGCCGACTTCCGGCAAACTCGATTTGCTTAAACTCCCATTGGCTATCCTCGCCTAAGCGAATTTGGCGTACGATCTCTTGGTCGGTGTAGTTCATGGGGCGTCTCCAAACCCGAGGGCCTTCAGATTCGCCTCAATAGCCGCGTCCAGCCGCACGGCCTCGGCCTGCGCCCCGGCGGTGTTGGAAATTGTCGTCATGGTATGGTATCCTCTCGTTAAAAAATTAATACACCGGCAGGCGGTTGCCCACCGCCCCAGAGAAGCCATCAACGATGAGCCAGACGCCGGCCGTGACGATCTGGCCGAGAGCTAGGCCGATAAAGAAGGGCACGGTCTTGTGGTAGCTCGCCGCGCCCCCGAAGCGAAGCACCAAGGTCTTGACCAGCCAAGCGAGAAAAATCGAGCACCAGATGTGGTCCATGACCCAGCCCATGCTCGCGGCAAAGCCCAAAGGATGCAGCGGCCACCAAGCCCAGCGGTTGCGCGCCCCAATCAACGCACTCATCAGCAGGGCACCGCCGCCGGTCCACAGCCAGCCGATGGCGTCCGGGCCGGTGGGATGGAGCAGTTGTTGCGCGGAGAATTTGGACGGCTCGGCCGCAAAGGTGGAAAAGTACTGCGAGTGGAGGTTGACGGCTCCGTGCGCGTAGGCCAAGCGCAGCGTGTACCAAGTTGACAGCAAAAGGCTGATGAGCATGGCCGCGGCCAAGCCCCAAAGCAACCGCCGGCGGTCGCCCGCCAATTCGCTGCCCAAGCGCAGACTGTTGGCCAAGGGGGCCGTCATAAAAACGAGCAGGTCGCCCATCCAGACGAAGGTATAGCCCAGTGCCACCACGCCCGATGACCCCAAGGCCGGTACGCCGACGGCACTGACGGTAAACCCGGCCGGGACCATGCCCGGAGTAATGGTGGGGGTCCCGGCCTCGGCGACGATGCGCGTCAGCGCGACCAAAAGGCCCAGCGCCACCGCCACCACCAGCGCGGCACTCCACACCGGCAGCCCGCTGTGCCATAACCATCCCACCATGCCCGCCGCCCCTACGACCAAGCCGACGACGCAGAAGCGATAGGACGCCATTTCCCCGTCGTCTTGCTCGGGGTGCAAAAGGCGGCGTCCGACCTCGGCCAGATGGGCGCGGGCCGTCCACAAGCCATAGGCCACGAGCACGGCGCAGGCTCCCATCATCTGATGCCCCATCCCCGCATCGGACCACATCCCCAATTCGGCGGTGTGGTGCAGGTGCAGGTTGCGGAGCAGGCCCTCTTGCAGGGCGTGGAGCAGATAGAAAATCCAAACGCTAAAGGACAGTTGAACGCCGATGAGGTACGCGAAGCCGAGCATTAGGAAGTTCACGTCGAGGCGCAGGACGACGCTCTGCCGCAACAACGACAACCGCGTCTCCAGCTCGGGCGCGGGCATGGCCGGGAAGTAGTGATGCAGGGCCTCTAAACTGCCGAGGACAAAGGGGATGGCCAAGCCCAGCCAGACGAGACGCTGGCGAAAAAAGGGCGCGAGGCGGCTTTCTCCCGCGCCTTGGATCATGGCCAGCGGCACTTGCGCCAAAGGATAGGCCAGCCGCTCGTGATCGACCCACGGACGCCGCAGGATATTCATCAGGCATATCGCGGTTAGGTAAAATGCGGCGTAAAACGCCAGCCAGTGCCCCAAAGGGACCAGCCAAGCGTCCCAAGGGATCGGCGCGGTGCGCCCGGCCCCCTCGTAGAAGGTCTGGATGGCCTCTTTGTCCGTGACGACCATCCAGTCGGCCACGTGGGGATGGATGAGCTCGGCCCACTGGTTTTCTGGGGTGGCGTAGTAGAAGGTGCCCGTGATCATCGGCAGGAGCATCCCCACCACTCCGCGCGTGGGAATGGCCGTGGCCACCGCCATCATCGCAAAGATCGTCACCAACTCGCCGCGGCCAAACGCCCATTCCCGCCGCACAGCTCCCAGCACCACCTGCGCGCTCGCCAGCAGCACGAATAACAAGAAAAACGCGGCCGGCGTTGCCGACGAAAGCCCCAGCCGCGACCCTTGCACCACCATGCTCCCGTAGGGCACACCAACGGCGATGAGGGCCGCCAAGAGGCCGCCGGTGAGCAGGGCGCGGTCGGTGGCCCCCCGACCCGCGGTCCGGTCGCGACGCCCTACGCGCTGGCGATAGACTGCCGGTACTTGTCGGAGCAAGACCAAGCCTCCCCGAGGACGCCGCTTGGCAGGTCGAGCGGATGATACAAGGCGGCCTGCACGGCGGGGGACGCCACAACGACGAGTTGGGAGAGGGAGCTTGCGCCTGTTGAGAGCATCGCTGATCTTCTATTTGCGAGGGGGCAAGCGGGCGATAGGGGTAGGGACATAGCGACTGCTATACTATGGCAAATTTCGCCGGGAGGCAAATTTCGTGGTAGCATTTGAGATGGGGAGATGATAAGGCGGGTGTTCATAACATGAGTGAAGAACTTTTGCAAACTTCGGGTATCTTTATCGGGCGATATACGTATCACCGCCTTGGGGCCTCTACGTTATCGCAGCTAAAAAGAGCGGGAATCGTCTCTGGTTCGATTCCGAACCGCATCAAAAACAAAAGGCCCGATGGGTTGATTACGCTCGGTAGAGGCACCGTAAAAGCGTGTATTGAATATAAGACTCCTGCTGAGCTATCTACCGAGTCCCAGATCAAAAAAGCAATTTTACAAGAGATAGAAGTAGCAAGGCATTTTTGTAACCTGCTGATCGTCACAGATGGGAGCAAAACCTGCTGGGTCAACCCACATACGGGAAATCGAGTAACATCTGCTGCACTGCCAGTATTCAACGCTAAGGCACTTATCGACCAAGCCGTTTCAGCCGAACAATTACAGCACCTAGAACAAACAATCGACCAAGCCGATCATTCGCTGTCTCCTACCAACGACGAGTTGAGCAGCCCGAAGCTGATTGATCCCTCACAACTCGCCCATACGATTTGGCAAAAAATCTGGATCAACACGGGCAAAGAACCGGAAAAATGCCTGTACAACGTGGTCGAGCTATTTGTTTTTAAGTTTCTTTCCGACCTCTCCGTACTTGAACCGCACAACAATTTTGCCCACGTGTACGAGCTAAGCAAGTCGTCTAGCCCAAGCGCGGCACTGACGAACTATGCCCAAATAAGTCGACCCGCTATTCGCGATCTATTCCCAGAGGGGACGGACGGGACTACGATCATAAACGGTACGATTTTCGTCAATGAGCGAGGCAAACCCAATTTATCTCAAGCGAGGCTGTTTTGCGAAGTTTTAGGCGACCTGCAAGGCTTTGATCAGGAATACGGGTCCTTCAAATACATTCAGCGGCAATTCAAAATGAGGCTCTACGAATCGTTTCTCCGCCAAGGGGCAGGCTTGCGTCATTTGGGCCAATACTTCACGCCGCGAAACGTCGTGCAAGCTATCGTAAAAATGTCAACAGCTAATTCGCTAGCGCCCGGTGCCTCTTTGTGCGACCCTTTTTGTGGCGTAGGGGGCTTCTTGTTGGAGGCCATCCTTGAAAGCCCTCGGTTGATGGCGCAATTCAGACCGCACAATGGAGTCATAAACCCGCAAGTATCGGTTGTCGGATACGATAAGGGAAGCGACGAGCAAGAAGACGAGCGGACCATTGTTCTAGCAAAAGCCAATGCCATTATTTATTTTTCCGATCTTATCGCGGCCTATAACTCCCCTGATTTTATCGGCGAGTTTGCCAAAAAAGTCGTCAACCCGATGTTTAAGCTGCTACGGGACAACCTCGGCACATTTGCCGTCCCTGACGATGCCAAGCACGATCTCATTCTCACCAATCCGCCGTATGTTACGAGCGGCTCCAGTAGCTTAAAAAATGCCCTAGAGGATGCCGGTATCGCCGACGAATATGCCGTTGCTGGTCGCGGCACAGAGGCCCTTGCCTTACAGTGGATCATTAAGAGTTTGAAGCCGGGCGGAGCGGCGTTTGTCATTGTACCGGATGGATTGCTGAATCAAGAAAACATCTTAAATTACACAAAACAAAAGTGTCTGATTCGCGCCGTGGTGTCTCTGCCGATTCGCACCTTCTATTCAACTCCCAAGAAAACATATATTTTAGTGCTTGAAAACAAGGGCGACGAACGCGCTGAACAGACTACTCCTGTTTTTACGTATTTAGTATCGGAAATCGGAGAGTCGCGTGATGCAAATCGTTGGGAACTCGACAAAAACGATCTGATCGAAATGGTAGATTCATTTAATCAATTCAAAGGTTCCCCTGATGCGTTCACTTCTTCATGCCGGCGCTGCAAAATCATCCCGTGGAACGATTTTGCAACCCATCGGCATTGGATGGTAGATCGCTATTGGCGAGCGGATGAATTGGAGCAACTAGGGGCAACTCATACACGGGAAGAATTAGACATAGAACAGTTTAATCGCCTACTCGCGCAGTCGGGAGAAACCCCGATAGATTACTTGGATGTAAACGCACAATTCAAGGAGGTACTGCTCGGCGATCGGGATTTGTTCACCTTGCAGATCGGCAAACGAGTGCTCAAGAAAAATTGTGTAGAACAAGGCATTCCTTGTATCAGTGCAAACGTGCGCGATGTTTTTGGCTACATTGAGAGTTCAGACCTGTTGACTGAATTTGACATCCCATCGCTTACTTGGGGCTTAGATGGAAACTTTGCTTGGCACCTGATCCCCGCTTGTTTTCCATTCCATCCGACGGACCATTGCGGGGTATTGCGAATAGTCGATAACAACATTGATCCAGAGTATTTATACTATGCACTGCACACGACGCGCGATCGGCATGGGTTTGACCGAACATACCGTGCCAACCTAGACAACATAACACGTGTATCAGTGGATATTCCAATATGCGAGGACGGTACATTCGACCTTGCAGCGCAAAAGAAAATAGCAGCAAAACATCGCGAAATCGAAGAAAAGCGAGCACATGCCATACAGCTCTTGCAGCAGATCGCGGATGCTCGTATTGCAGATGTAGTCAGGCAAGATGAACGCGAGCCAGCCGACTAGAATCGAGAATCAATTCTTCTGCCGCTCATCCCTTGGATCGTAAAAGGGCAGCGCGGCCACCTCCGCCTCGCTCGTCGAACCATCGTCTAGGCGCACTTCCACTGGAGTACCGGGCGCGACCATGTCCGCTTCGACAAAGGCCAAGCCGAGCGGATACCCCAGCGTCGAGACCGGGGCAATGCTGGTCATGCGACCGGCGATCCAACCCTTCCGCACGATCAAGTTGCACTCCTCGGGCAGCTTGCCGGCAAAATTAGTCGGCCACCGCACGCCGACCAGCGCGCGCCGCACGGGACGCGCCGCGTAGATTTGCAGGCTGCGCTGGCCGACGAAGAAGCGCTTGTTTTTGCCAATGGTCCACGCCAAGCCCGCCTCTTGCGGATGCGTCAGCGCGTCTGTGTCGTGGCCGACGATCAAGTGCCCCTTTTCCAAGCGCAACAGGCGCTGCGCCTCCACCCCAAAGGGACGCGCACCGGCCGCCGCCAGTGCCTGCCACACGTGTTCCCCTTCCCAAGCCGGCACGTGGATCTCGTATCCCAGTTCGCCGACAAAACCCACCCGCATCACCAGCGCCCGAACCCCGGCCACCGCGCCCTCGCGCACCCTTAGATAGGAGAAAGGCCCGGACCTCAGATCGAGGTCTGTCAACGCCGCCAGCGCGGCACGGCTTGTTGGACCCGCCAGATTGAACGCCGCGAGCTGACCCGTGGCATTGCTCAAGGTCGCGTCCAAGCCCCAAATTGCGGCCCAGCGCAGCATCTCGCGGTAAAAGGCCGCCGCGCCGCTGCTGGTCGTAGTGACGTAGAAGCGGTCCTCGGCCAGCCGCGCAATCACCCCGTCCTCAACCACGACCCCACTCTCGTCGAGTGCCACGCCGTAGCGGCAGCGGCCAATCGGCAGCTTTTTGAAGCGGCCAGTATAAAGGCGCTCGATCAGCTCTCCAGCGTCCGGGCCGCTGATCTGCAACTTGCCCAGCGTACTCACGTCGATCATCCCCAAACCAGCCCGCACGTGCCGCGCCTCCTGCACGATGCACTCGTCGCGGCCCGCCGTGCCGCAGCGATAGTATTCGGGTCGATACCAGTCGCCGGCGTGGGCAAAGACCGCGCCGTGTGCGCGATGCCAATTGTGGATCGGCGTCCGGCGCGTCGGGTGGAAGCGCCGACCCGCCAAATGTCCCAGCGGCACCGGCTGGTAGAAGGGACGGGCGGTCGTCGAACCGGTCGCGGCGATGGAGTCGCCGTTGAGTTTGGCCAAGACCCGCAGCGCGTTCATGTTGGACAGCTTGCCTTGGCTCGGCCCCATCCCCACGGTGCTGTAGCGCTTGAGCAGTTCGACGCTGTCGAAGCCTTCTTGATGGGCATCAACGAAATCTGCTAGGTGCAAATCCTCGTCGAAATCCACGAAGTTCTTTTTGCTCGGATGGGCGAAAATGGGATAGCGGTGGCTGGAGGCTTCTGACGCTGGCGGCGGCGGCGCGGGCAGCGCGGCCGGGCCGTGACCCGCGTGGTGTGCGGCCCTAAGCCCGGCGGCCCGCCCGTCTTCCCGCTGCGCCGCTAGGTCATGCACCCCGCGAACGCGCCCGGCGACAAAGACCCCGTCGGGACATGACTGGGGCACGAGCTGGTCCAGCGCCTCGTCGTACGCGAATTGCACCCCCGCTTGGCTGGGCAGCGCGGCGTTGGGCATCCAGCCGACCGACGCGGTTAGGCCGTCACAGGCAATCTCCGTCCCGCGCTGGGCGTCTAGGGTGCCGTCGGCCGCTAGCGGGGCCACTACGACGCCGCGCAAGCCATTCTTAGGCCGATTGGGCACCGCCGTATAGACCGCGTGGCCGCGGTAGATCGGCACCCCGGCGGCGGCGACTTTTTCCGCTAAGCCCACCGGCGTCGCGTCGGGACGCAAATCGGCAATAGCCGCCACCTCCACGCCCGCGCCGAGCATGTCCAGCACCATCCTATACGCATCGCTGTTGGCCGCGAGCACCACCATGTGGTCGCAGGGTTTGACCGCGTACAACTTGACCAACCGCTGGGCGGCCGACCCGAGCAGCACACCCGGCAGGTCGTTGTGCCCAAAGACGGCCGGTTGCTCGATCTCGCCGTTGGCATAGACGACGGCCGCAGCCCGCACCTTGGTCATCCGCACGGCGTCGAACAAAGCAACCCATCCGTCGGCATAGTGCCCGCCAGCCATCGTCCCACAGCGGACCTCGACCGTGGGCAGGTCCGCGAGCACCGCGACCAACTCGTCGCAGTTCCCGCCGTGCTGCCACGCCCAACTCCCCCCCAACCGCGCCTGTTCCTCGACCAGCAAAACGCGGGCCCCCGCCTCGCCTGCGGCCCGTGCCGCCTCCAGCCCGGCCGCGCCCCCACCCACGACCAGCACATCGCACCAAGCGCATTCCTTGGGGCTGGCAGTCGGCGGCAGCGCGCCGTTGAACTGGCCCAAGCCCGCGATCTGGCGGATGATCCGCTCGTGAAAGGGAAAAAGCCACCGGGGACGGTGAAATGCCTTGTAGTAAAAACCCACTGGCATAAAGCGGCCCAACCGCTCCAGCCACTGGAGCAGGTCGCGTTTCAGCCCGCCTAGGGTGTTGACGGCCCGCAGGTTCATGCCCGAGACCAACGGCTCGCTATCGCCGCGCAGATGCGTGCGCTCGCCGTCTGTAAACAGCGCGTTGGCATCGTGCCCGGCCAAGCTGTACGCCCCGCGCGGCCGGTGGTACTTGAAGCTGCGTCCCATCATCTGTACGCCATGGGCCAGCAGCGCACTGGCCACACAATCGCCGACAAAGCCGCTAAACGCCTTGTCTTCAAAGCGAAATTCAATGGGCTGCGTCCGGTCGATCCACTCCCCGGGCTGGGCGGGCAGGCGGCGCTTCACGCGGGATCCTCCTCGCCCCACAAATAGGTGCGGACGATCTGGTCGCGGGCCGTGTCGCGCTCGGCGATAAACCAAGTGCTGCTGGCGCGGTGGAACCACCACTCGCGCTGGATGCCCGGCTCGCCACTGCGATTGAATACGTAGTCGGCCCACGTAGCGTCGCTAACTTGCTTGGGATCGGGCATGGGGCGCACCGCGCCGCCGAAGACAAATTCCTCCAGCGGCCTCGGGCCGTTGATCGGGCAGGTGAGGATTTTCACGACTGCCCCCTTGCGCGGCTAGTGACCAACGGACGCCGCTCCCTTCTCCCCGACCAGCGTAAACGCGCCAAAGCGCGACAGGTTAAAGGCGCGGATGAGCGGGTGAGCCTCGTCGTGGGCCAGCGTGTGGGCCAAGGTGTAGCCGCAGACCGGCGTGGCCTTAAAACCCCAAGTGCCCCAACCCGCGTCGATGTAAAAGCCGGCAATCGGCGTCGTGCCCATGATCGGGGAAAAGTCTGGGGTCATGTCGCACAGGCCGGCCCACTGACGCAGCACCTTGACATCGGCCAAGCCGGGAAAGAGGTCGAGCAGATGCCCGGCCAACCCCTCGGCAAAGTCGAGGGTCGAGCGCATGGACGTTAGCTCGTAGGGGTCCAAAGAGGCCCCGGCCACCAATTCGCCGCGCGAGGATTGGCTGACGTACGTGTGCAGGCTGGCCGATACGACAATCGCGTCGAGCCACGGCTTGAACGGTTCGGTGACAAACGCTTGGAGCGGATGCACCACCAGCGGCGAGCGCAAGCCGACCATCCGCTGTATTTGCGGCGTCCAGCCGGCCACGGCGCTGAGCACCTTGCGGGTCTGGATAAAACCGCGGTCCGTGTAAACGCCAGCGATCCGGCCATCCTCTACCTCAATGTCGGTGACGCGGGTCTGCTGGTGGATTTCAACGCCTTGGCGGTCGGCACCGCGTGCATAGGCCCACGCTACGGCGTCGTGGCGAGCAATGGCCCCGGGCGGGTGGTAGAGCGCACCGACGATGGGCGGCTGGTGCCCGCCGCAGCTTAGGTCGATTGCGGGAATGGTTTTCTTGACGAACTCCGGGCCGACGACCTCGGAGTTAATGCCGAGGTGCTTGTTGACCTCGGCGCGCCAGCGCTGGGTGCGCAGCGCGGCCTGCGTGTGCGCCAAGGTGAAGTGGCCGCGCTCGGAGTAGAACAGGTTGTAGTCGAGTTGCCGCGACAAATCGCGGTAGAGCTCCACGCTGAATTGGTAAAAGCGCGCCCCTTCTTCCGTCAGGTAATTCGAGCGGATGATGGCCGTGTTGCGGCCGGTGCCGCCGTGGCCGATGTAGCGCTGCTCCAAGACAGCCACATCGCAAATGCCGTGCTCTTGGGCCAGATAGTGCGCCGCAGCCAGCCCGTGCCCGCCGCCGCCGATGATGACCACCTCGTACCGGTCGCGTAGCCGCTCGGGCGAGCGGTACATGCGCGGCTTAGGCTTCGTTTGCGAGAAGCCGTATTTGAGCAACCGATAGGGCATGGACCGTCTTCCCAAAAAGCAAGCGGTTTAAGGCAGTGAGCGTCCCAAGTCTTCATAGAGTTCAACAACCGCAGCAAAAGCATCTTGGGCGTTTTCCAAAGCGTGGGGTATCGAATCTCCTTCTGAGATCAACTCAGGCAACAAAGGGGACGTCACCGTGTACCCCCCTTCGGGTTGCGACGTTAAAACAAGGGGCACTTTGTAATTCATCGGAATCCCTCCGTGTATTCGCCGGACCAAAATGTCAGAACATCGCTCAGCAAAGTAAGTAGGGACATGGCCTCAGCAAGACGTCAAATACCTATCGATCTCCCAGCGGCTGACTTGGCTGTCGTACTCGGCCCACTCGTCGGCCTTGATCTGGAGGAACTCGTCGGCGATAGGGCCGAGCGCGCGTTGCACCACTTCGTCTTCGCGCAGCGCGTCGAGCGCCTCGGCCAGCGACTGCGGCAAAAGCTGAATTCCGGCGGCTTGGATCTCGTCGAGGGAACGCTCGTACATGTTGCCCAGATTGGGCGCACCCGGGTCCAAGCCGCGCTCAATGCCGTCGAGCCCAGCCGCCAAATAGGCCGCCAGAGCCAAATAGGGATTGGCCGCGGCCGAGATCGTGCGGTCTTCAAAATGCCCCTCGCCCGCCGTGCGGATCATCTGCGTGCGGTTGTTGTCGCCATAGGTGATAAACGCCGGCGTCCAAGTAAAACCCGAACGGCTCGAATAGATTCCAGCACCGAGTTGCAGGCGCTTGTAACAGTTGACCGTCGGACTGGAGACCGCACACAGGGCGCGGGCGTGGTGCAAAATGCCGCCGAGGAAGTGGTAGGCCAGCGCGGAGCAGCCCAAGCCCCGCTCGTCGCCTTCGTCCAAAAAGAGATTCTCGCCCGACTGGGCGTCGGCCAGATGGTAGTGCGCGTGTAAGCCGCTGCCGGTGCGGTCGGCAAACGGCTTGGGCATGTGCGTGGCAATCGCACCGTATTTTTTGGCGATCTGGGAAGTCGCCATCTTGAAGAAGACGACGCGGTCCGAAGTCGTCAGTGCGTCGGCGTAGGCAAAGTTGACCTCAAACTGACCGTTGCCGTCCTCGTGGTCGCACTGATAGACCCCCCAGCCGAGATCATTGAGCGACGAGGTCAGCTCCTGCAAGTACGCCATGGCCGGCGACATGGAACGGAAATCGTAGCAGGGCTTGGCCAGCGAGTCCACGCCGTCTGGGTCCCAAGGCCGGATCGAGCCGCGCCGCCGCACCACGAGAAAGTGCTCTGGCTCCATGCCTACATTGAAGACATAGCCTTGTTGCTCGGCGGCGGCGAGCACGCGCTTGAGGTTGGTGCGCGCACAATAGGGATGGGATTCCCCTTCGACGAAGAGGTCGCTGGCAAAGCGCACCGTGTTCGGCTGCCAAGACAGGCGCGCGTACGAATTGAGGTCGATCCGCGCCATCATATCGTGCGAGTGCGGCCCCTGTCCCAAGCCCCAAATAGACGCGCCGGCAAAACCCGCGCCTTCGTCCATCGCGTCGTCGAATGCGGTCACCGGCACCATCTTCACCTTGGGTGCGCCGGTCATATCGACGAACTGTACGAGTAGAAATTCAATGCCCTCTTGGGCGAGGCGTTCTTTGATCGCAGTGCGCTCAGTCACAGCAGGCTCCTTTTGTTGGCGTGTTTCCGGGGATCCAATCCGTCCCGGCCAAAGGGATCTTGGCCATGGCCGCGGCCTCAATGGTCAGCGCCGCCAAGTCCTCTCGGTCTAGATTGTGAACGTGCGATTTGCCGCAGGCGCGGGCCATGGTCTGGCATTCCATGGTCATTACCCGCAGATAGTTGGCAAGCTGGCAGCCACCGGCCACCGGGTCGAGACGCTGGGCCAAGGCGTCGGTCTGGGTCGAGATGCCGGCCGGGTCTTGGCCGTCCTGCAAGTCGTCGTAAAAGCCAGCCGCCGAACCAATTTGGCGGTATTCAGCGTCCAAATGCGGGCTGTTGTCGCCCAGCGCAATCAACGCGGCCGTGCCAATCGAGCAGGCGTCCGCCCCCAGTGCCAGAGCTTTGGCCACATCCGCGCCGCTGCGGATGCCCCCAGACACAATGAGCTGCACCTTGCGGTGCATATCCAACTCATCGAGTGCTTCCACCGCTTGCCGCACGGCGGGCAGGGTCGGGACCCCCACGTGCTCAATGAACACCTCTTGGGTCGCGCCCGTGCCGCCCTGCATCCCGTCGAGGACCACCACGTCGGCACCGGCCTTGATCGCCAAAAGCGTGTCGTAGTAAGTCCGCGCCGCGCCGATCTTGATGTAGATCGGCACCTTCCAGTCGGTAATCTCGCGCAGCTCAACTATTTTGATCGCCAAGTCGTCCGGGCCGGTCCAGTCCGGGTGCCGGCAGGCCGAGCGCTGGTCGATGTCCTTGGGCAACATCCGCATCTGGGCGACGCGGTCGCTGATTTTCTGGCCCAAAAGCATGCCGCCGCCGCCGGGCTTGGCCCCTTGGCCTAGCACTATCTCAATGGCATCGGCCTTCCGCAGATCGTCGGGGTTCATGCCATAGCGCGAGGGCAGAAGCTGATAGACCAAAATCTGCGACTGCTCGCGCTCCTCCGGCGTCATCCCGCCGTCGCCGGTCGTGGTGCTCGTGCCCACCTCGCTGGCGCCGCGGCCGAGGGCCTCTTTGGCCTGAGCCGACAGCGAACCAAAGCTCATCCCCGCGATGGTGACGGGAATGTCGAGGTGGATCGGATTTTTGGCGTAGCGCGTCCCCAGCACCACATCGGTGTCGCAACGCTCTCGGTAGCCTTCTAACGGATAGCGCGACATGCTCGCGCCCAAAAAGACCAAGTCGTCAAAATGGGGCACTCGGCGCTTGGCCCCCCAGCCGCGGATATGGTAGATCCCGGTCCGCGCCGCACGCTGGATCTCGTAGATGACGTCGCGGCCAAAGGTAGCCGATTCGCGCAGGCCCTGTTGGCTGTGGTGTGGTTGCGTCATGATTAAGGATGAGTGGTTGGCATCCGTCCTACGCTACTAATTTTAGTATTGGGATGCGTTATCTATCTTGAAGTTGTATAGCTGGCGCGCCGACCCGTAGCGGCGGAACTCCTCGGGTTGCACATCAGACAAGTCCGCTCGCCCCAGCAACTCGGCCAACGCGCTTAGATGCTCGCCGCGCATGGGCTTTTCAATGCAGTCGGCCCCTAAGCCCGCGACCCGGCCGCGCACGAAAATCCGCGTTTCGTACAGGGAGTCGCCCAACGCCTCGTCGGCATCGCCGCAGACGACCAAGTTGCCGGCTTGCGCCATAAAGCAACTGCTGTGCCCGACCGAACCGCCGACCACGATGTCGATCCCCTTCATGGAGATTCCGCACCGGCTCGCCGCGTCGCCCTCAATGACCAGTAGGCCGCCGTGCCCGGTGGCCCCAGCGGACTGGCTGGCGTGGCCCTTCACTCGCACGAATCCCGACATCATGTTCTCGGCCACCCCAACCCCGACCATCCCGTGAACGGTGACGTGGGCGCGTTGGTTCATGCCGGCGCAATAGTATCCAACATGGCCTTCGATATCGATCGCCACGGGCGCATCGACTCCAGCGGCCACCGCGTGTGCCCCGCGAGGATTCAGAACCCGCCACGGCGTCTTTGCCGTCTTTTCGGTCAGGTCGTGCAGACGCTGATTGAGCTGGCGCAACGTCCCGGTCGCCAAGTCGAACACTTCCATGCTCGTGCCCATTAGCTAGTTCCTCGCTAGCTCAGCTACAAGCGTTGAGGGCAATGTACTGTTCGAGTGAATTCTCTTTGCTAGGAGCCGCGACTCAACCATGGCAATATATTCTTCGTTGATGTCTGATAAAATTGCGACCCGGTTGTGTTTTAGGGCAAATGCACCTGTAGTACCAGATCCACACATAGGATCATAAATTAAATCTTCTTCCTCAGTCGTCATAAAGAAAAGAGGCTCATATACCTTTAATGGTTTTTGCGACGGATGGCCTGTTTGTTCATCGCGGCCTACAAAGCCCACCAATAAGGATGATTCTATTACGCTAGTTGGGCCGGGCATATACCTTAGCTTTCCCTTGCTTAATTTTTCTTTTTGTACGTCGTTCAAAAAGTGTTCGGGATACAGCCTTACATCCCCTTGAGAAAGGTGCAGGCAAGTATTTTGACTTGAACGCCATCCTCGAATAACAGATGGGTTATTCTTGTAATACCAAGTGAGCCATGCGACGAGTTTATACTCCGTTGGTATGCGATTAAAGTACTGAGCTACGATCTCAGGGAAACCCCACAAAAATACGTGGTCGGATATACCAATAAGGGCTTCGAGTATGGACACAACAAAATCATTATAATCATCTCTTATTTCTCCAAAACCTTTATTGTACCATGGGTCGAGCATTATTATACGTGGCTTGATACCAGCTAATTTAATCCATTCGATGGATTCAAATACATCCATAGGTGGTAGTATGACAACACTGCCCTTTTTGGGTTCGCCATTGTGCGTGATCTTATCGAGCTCTGTGAAAGTCATCTGATTCACAGCTATTCCCTTTCCAATCTTCTGTCCTTGATTTGGTATCCAAAATAATCGGCTAAAAAAGAGAAAACAACTTTCTTTTCTTTTTCACTTGCAGCTTGAACAATAGCATAGACATTGATTTTACCAGTTTTATCATCCCAAAAATTCTTTTTCATAACTTGATGTCGTCCACATAACACTCTCCATTGGTTTGGATCACTTGGATCGGCCTCCGTATTTATTGAGTGAGGGGCCTTGTGGTCTGGTGTGAGTTTTGCAGCACCTCCTCCGACTGGGTCTATGTCTCCGTCTTTAAGTTCGCACCGAATACCGTCCTCCTCCCATTCACAAGAGTAGTTCGCTCTCTCCAATATCTCTAACCATACTTTATCACGTGGACGAATTCTCTTGTTTATTTTTGGCCTTTTTTCAGAGGTAGGCATAAGATATTCTTGAATTTTTAAGTCACCCCGATTCCGCCATGATAAAATTGTGTATCCAGCATCAGTTCGTAACTCCGATAATCTCTGATGCCAATTTTCAGGTTCTTTTTGGGTTACCGGGTCTCTGGCTACTTCGATTATTTGTTCGCTCAATAAAATTTTTCCAAGGTTATCGAGGAAGAGAGCTTCGATTCTCTTTTTAATACTCTTCTGATTATACGATCTTTTTACTTCACCATACATTTTTTCTGCTTCGGAATTAAAGTGGTTTTCTTTCTTCTTTTGCATGTTATAATGTCCGAATTAGAGTTGAAGCGCAACCTGTAAGTAGATCAGCCAGCCCCACCCCAAGTGTACACCTGCGCTGGCTTAGGCTCCCAGACCTCGGCGGCGTCAATCCCCGGTAAGCTCGACAGCGCTTGAAACTCGCTGGCCATCGCCACGTACGCGTCTGTCTCGGCTAGCACCGCTGGCTTGCAGGCAATCGGGTCGCGCAAGACCGCGAAGCCATCGGCCGTGCCAATGGCAAAGGTATAGAAGCCGTCTAGCTCGTCGAGCGCGGTTCGTAGGGCCGCTTGCAAGGTATCCCCCTGCTGCATCCGCCACATCAAGTAGCCGGCGGCCACCTCGGAGTCGTTTTTCGTGCGGATTTCGATCCCGTTGCGCTGTAGGCGCGTGCGCAACCGGCTGTGGTTGCTCAGAGAGCCGTTGTGTACTAAGCAGAGGTCCATGCCCGTAGAAAAGGGATGAGAGCCGTCGGTGGTCACCGCGCTCTCAGTGGCCATGCGCGTATGACCGATGATGTGCGTACCGCGCATCCGGCGCACGCCGAAGCGATGGACGATCTCAGCGGGTGCGCCGATCTCTTTGAGGAGCTCAATGCGGCGGCCGATGCTCATTACCGTCAGGTCAGGGTCTGAGCCAGCGAGCATCTGCCCCAGCGAATCGGCGCGGGCGCGCACGGCGATGACTGCGTAGTTGGCGTTGACGTGCAGGGGGGCCTCGCAGCCAAAGCGCCGGCCGAGTTGGTCGGCTAGCCCCGGCCAGTCGTAATCGGCGGCCGTGTGCCGCAAGGTGACTTTGATAGAGCCTTCCGGCGGCTCCTCGCCATACAGCGCCAACCCTGCGCTATCCGGGCCGCGGTCGCTCATACATATCAGCATCTCGGCGAACAGCGCCCCGAGTTGGTCGGCCAAGCGGCGTTTTTTTATGTACAGCCCAACAATGCCACACATTACGCGCCGGTCATTCTAAGAGGCCCAAATACAGTTTCAATGGTTCCGCGCTCAAATGACGGCAACGGCGTTCCGGGCCACCTCGTCCCAGTCCGGTTCCGCTGCGGGGCGGTCGCTCCAAGCTATCGACATCGCGCCGTCCTCTACGACGAGCGTACCGCGACAGTCCAGTTCCTCCTCGGCCGGACGCGGTTGCACGCCCATAGCTTCAAAGACGGGGTCGTTGCCAACGGACAGGATGACCTGTGGATCGCCACCGTGAACCTCGACGCCGAAACTTTCGGCCAGTTGGGCCTGTTTGACTTGGCCGGTGATGCCGATGCCCCGCTGCCGGACAATATCGGCGGCCTGCAACGCCAAATACGGTGCCGTATTGTAGGGCTGCCCGCCGATGGCCCCGATCCATTCGAGGGTCAAAACCGGAAGGTCGAGGGCGTCGCACAGCTTCCTCAGCCCCATGATATCGTAGTCTTGCAGCGGCTCTTCGATCCACCTGTAACGGCACTTCTCCAAGATGCGGCCGATTTTCACGGCCTCCTCAAACGTGTATGACTCGACCGGATCGTGAAAGAGCAGGATATCGTCGCCCAGCGTCTCCCGCATTTTCACGGCCATCTCCCCATTGCCTCTCACGCCCCGATACGAATGATCCTTGCAGCCGATAAATCCTTCTTCTTCCACTCGTTTGACCGCATGGGCCACCACGTCGTCGATGGTTCGGCCGCCGACATTGCAGTAGGCGGGGACGCTTTCGCGGCCGGCCCCGAGCAGCTTGTAGATCGGGAGGCGAGCACAGCGGCTTGCCAAGTCCCACAACATCCGGTCGATGGTATCGAGCAGCCCCCTTCCCGTGTACATGAACCGCTGGGCCATCCAAAACCGCTGCCAGATGTATTCCCGGTCGAAGGCATCCACGCCGATGAGCATGTGGGCATACCGGGCCAAAAACGCCTTGGCCTGCCATTCCAATTCCCGGGGATCGAAACCCGTAGCATAGTCGGCGTACGCATCTAGTTCGCCGTCGGTCACGAGGCGGATCATCAGGCGGTACGTGGGCTCGGGTTCTGCGCCGACGAACGAAAATCCCTCGGGCGCGGCGGCCCCGAATCCTTGGTCGTGGGTAAGCAGCCCGGAGATGCCCGGCGGCACCGGGGCGATGCTTCCTCTGGCCGCGCAGCCTTCCTGCCGCGTTGCGGGTTCACCTTTCAATAGATAACACTTGACAGCGCGAATTTGCATGGCATCCTGAGCCGGTTGGGGGTCAGCCTCCGATCTGAATCCGTTCCGCAGTGTGCTCCTCGACCGCGGCGAGATCTACTTCCATGCCCAGTCCCGGCGCGTCGGCAATCTCGATGTACCCATCGCATATCTGTAGTGGATTCTCGATAAACGGCGCAGAGGACATGCCAGCGCTCACCTCTAAGAAGGGCGTGTTCCGGCTAGTGCCCGCGATATGCAGATGGGCGAAACCGTCGCAGAGCCCCAAACCGTCTAGATGGCAGTAGGCCCCAAAGGCTTCGGCGCAGCGAGCGGACTTGAGCACATTCGTTAGGCCGCCGGCCCGGGTTACCTCGGTGCGCACGTGGTCGGCGGCTTGGGCCGCCATGACTTGGGCCGCTTCTATGGGACGGGACACGCCCGTGCTCGTCGGGGTATCGAGCGCCGCGGCTACCTGCCGACCGCCGGACCTATCGCCGTCGGGACGCGGCTGGTCAAAACAGAAAAAGTCTGCGGCGTCGAGCGCCCGGCCAATCCGTATCGCTTGGTCAATGACCCACCGCGCCCGACCGTCGAACAACAGGCAGAAATCCGGCCCTACGGCCCGGCGCACGTCGCGTATTAGGTTGACGAACGCGGCTTCGTCCAACTGAGCGTCGAATTTGTACGCCTTGAAACCTGCACGCTGCGCTTCCCGCGCTTCCTCCACGATCTCTTCCGCCGAGCTTTGCTCCGCGCCCCTCCGGCAAACCGGAATGCGATTGCGAAAGCCATTGACATACCGATGAACCGGCTGGCCAGCGGCCTTCGCCGCGAGGTCCCACAAGGCGATGTCGATACCGGCGCGCAGGGCGACCGGCACCCTTTCATCTACTTCGTTGAACGCCAGCCATATCCGTTCGCGGTCCACGGGATTCGCCCCGAGGAGGATGGAGGCCGCTTCGGCCACATCGGCCTCAGAGAGCGGGGCCGCAACCCCGGTGCAGCGACCTTCCAACCCCGCATCGGTCAGAACGCGCAACAGACCGGCCGGCTGGTGTACGACGATTCGGGATATAATCATGGGCTTTTTAGGGATGTATCCGCTGTGAATGATCGGCGTGGAGTATAGATTGTCAGACATGCGATGTCAACGCTCTATTCGACCGCACCACCCCAAATCACCGGCCCGGTGAAAACTCTGCTTCCCAGACAGTGCGATTCTCTTTGGCAATCCACTGGCCGACATAGACGCGGTCGATGGCGTAGTCGGGGAGTTGGACGGTCGCGATACACTGGTCGGCGACCTGCATACGCGCGGCAAGATCGAGCCAGTCGAAATGGAAGCCGAGGTTGTCAGAGCCCCACCGCCTGCGGGCGATGGGTAAGACGCCCAGGTCAGAAGGGACGACGTGCAAAACGAACTTCGCCTGCACATCCGCAGGGGCGCACGGCTGTTTGAAGTAGGTCAGCTTGCGTCCGTTGCGGTACACGTCCCAATCGGCACGAACCACCCGCTCACCCGCCTGTGCGAGCAGGTGCGCCACATAGCGTTCTTGGGCGCGCTGTTTTTGGGCGCGATGCCGGTCGGCATCAAACGGTTCGGTCGCCGCCACCCTTACGCGGAATACCACGCCATCGGACGCCTCGGCTACCACCTCCACGCCGGGCAGCAAGCGAATGTCGAGGTCGTTGTAGTCATAATACACAGTTCGATAGGTGTTTTTGAGCCAGACGAGATATACTTGGTCTCGGCCCGATTTGCGCCACCCGCTCGCCTTCCGCGTCCACCACCCGCTTATGTCAAAAGGAAGCTGCCGATGTGTTCGGATGGCGGCGGTCCGGTCTGCAAACCAGAGGAGGAAATGGTTGTTGCTGTACGTTATGCTATCGCTAAGGTGGTCCCGGAGGTACTTCAGGGGCGCGGAATATCGCCAATAGGCGACACTGAAAGCGTCGTCGTCCGGGTACCCGGTATCCAATGCTTGGGCGGTAAGACGGAGATTTCTCTGTGCCGAGAAGCCGGTATGGGCGACGGCCCCCAGCAAGACGAGGGACGCTAGACCCCACTTGGCTGCGGCCACCCAGCCCGCAACCTCGATGGACAGGAACCGGTCCAACAAGAACACCGCCGCCAACAGCAGCGGCACATACACCGGCAGCAGAACGCGGGCGAGCAGCCCCCCGGGGACCACGAGCGGCACGATGACGACGATGAATATGAGGTAAATCGCGGCGAACACCCCGAATGGGAGCACCGGCCCCAACCCGAAAGACAGTGGACGCCGGCCGATCCTTTCCCCCTCCGTCCTTCTCGCCCAACGACCCGCCACAACGACAACCGCGGCCAGCACCACAACAACCAGCCCGGCCGTCGCCCACAGGAGAGCACCGAACCAGTCCGATGTGCTCAGCCCGGTCGCCCTCCACAGGAGATAATCAAACCAGTCCACCGCGTTCGGGGGAATCACCCACTCATAGAGTATATCCGCCACTCGGTTCAGCATATCGGATAGGGACTGCCCGGACCCGTGTCTCCCCCCGGTCAGGCTCCCTTCGATAACCCAGTTGCGCAAAAGCACCCCCGCGAGGGGAAGGGATGAGAGACCCCCAAATACGACGGCGTCTTTCAACCGGGTAGAAAGCGGCGGAGCGCGACGCACCAGCAGCATGAGGACCGCCGCACCGATCAGGACCACGCCCGGATAGCGGATCAGCGCGGCCAGCGCGGTGCAAACCGCCGCCCACAAAAGGGGCGTCCGACCACCGCGATGCAGGAAGGATGCCAACCAGATCAAGGAGAGGAGCACGAACAGGACGAAGAGGGAGTCGGTCATAAGGCTCGACGCGAGCTCGCTCAAGGGCAGGGAAGCTGCGATGGCTATGGTGGCGGCCAGCCCCAGCCACTGCGACCTAAGATTCGAGCGCAGCCAGCAGCCGGCGACGAAGATGGTCAGGCCGAAGGCGGTGGCGTTGATCCACCGACCCGCTTCCAGCGGATCGATGCCAACCCAACAGAAGGCCGCCAGCAACAGGGGGAACAAGGGCGGCCAGAATACTATCGGGTCGCCCGTGAAATCTCGCCAGCCCTCGCCCGCGAGGAAGTTCATGGCCATAGAAAGGTAAAAGACGGAGTCCAGGACGACCGCGATGCCGTAGGTGGCGGTGCGGACGAGGATGTGCGCGGTGCCCAGCCCGGCGAGGAAGGCGATAAGCAGCATGAAGCGGTCGCGCCGCAACCGGGCGATCCATGCGATGGCGGAGCACTTCATTGTAGAGCATCTCTCCTAAGTACACGACAGTAATCTCAATTGATCTAATATAATATGAACACATGTTACTGTCGTGTACTTAGGCATCTCTCCATGCTTGCCAGTCATGTAGGACTGCTATATCACCGGCCCGGTGAAAACTCTGCTTCCCAGACGGTACGGTTCTCTTTGGAAATCCACTGGCCGACATAGACGCGGTCGATGGCGTAGTCGGGGAGTTGGACGGTCGCGACACACTGGTCGGCGACCTGCACACGCGCGGCAAGATCGAGCCAGTCGAAATGGAAGCCGAGGTTGTCAGAGCCCCACCGCCTGCGGGCGATGGGTAAGACGCCTAGGTCAGAAGGGACGACGTGCAAAACGAACTTCGCCTGCACATCCGCAGGGGCGCACGGCTGTTTGAAGTAGGTCAGCTTGCGTCCATTGCGGTACACGTCCCAATCGGCGCGCACCACCCGCTCGCCCGCCTGTGCGAGCAGGTGCGCCACATAGCGTTCTTGGGCGCGGTGTTTTTGGGCGCGATGCCGGTCGGCATCAAACGGTTCGGTCGCCGCCACCCTTAGACGGAATACCACGCCATCGGACAACTCAACCACCTCCTCCACGCCGGGCAGCAAGCGAATGTCGAGGTCGTTGTAGTCGTAATACACAGTTCGATAGGTGTTTTTGAGCCAGACGAGATATACTTCGTCTCTGCCCGATTTGCGCCACCTGCTCACCTTCCGCGTCCAATCGGTCCAATCGCTTATCTTAGAAGGAAGAGACTGATGTGGTCTGATGGCGGCGGTCCGGTCTGCAAACCAGAGGAGGAACAGGTTGTTGCTGTACGTTATGCTATCGCTAAGGTGGTCCCGGATGTACTTCAGGGTCGCGGCATGTTGCCGATAGGCGACGTTGAAAGTCCCGTCGTCCGGGTCCCCGAATTCCAATGCTTGGGCGGTAAGACGGAGGTTTTTTTCTGCCGAGAAGCCGATGTGGGCGAGGGCCCCCAGCAAGACGAGGGACGCTAGACCCCATTTGGCTGCGGTCATCCGACCCGTAGTCTCGATGGACAGGAACCGGTCCAACAAGAACACCACCGCCAACAGTAGCGGCCCGTACACCGGCAGCAGAAAGCGGGCGAGTATCCCCCAATGGACCACGAAAGGGACCGTGAGCGGCACGATGACGACGATGACGACGAGGTAAATCGCGGCGAACACCCCGAATGGGAGCACCGGCTCCAATCCGAAGGATGGCGACTTGCCGCGACCCGACAGAACGACGACCACCACCATCGCCACAACAACCAGCCCGGTCGTCGCCCACAGGAGAGAACCGAACCAGTCCGGTGTGCTCAGCCCGGTCGCCCTCCACAGGAGATAATCAAACCATTCCACCGCGTCTTGGGGGATCACCCACTCCTGGAGTACATCCACCACTCGGCTCAGCGAATCGAACAGGGACTGCCCCGACCCGCTTCTCGGCCCGGTCAGGGTCCCAGAGACGACCCAGTTACGAGTCAGAAACCCGGCGAGGGGAATGGATGGGATGGCCCCAAATACGACAGCGTCTTTCAACCGGGCGACCAGCGGTGGAGCGCGACGCACCAGCAGCATGAGGACGCCGACGCCGATTAGCACCACGCCCGGATAGCGGGTCAGCACGGCCAGCGCGGTGAATACCGCCGCCCACCACAGGGACGTCCGCTCGCCGCGCTGGAGGAAGGCCGCCAACTGCATCAAGGCGAGGAGCGTAAACAGGACGAAGAGCGGCTCGGTCATGACGGCTGACGCGAGCTTGCTCAAGGCAGGGAAGGCCCCCGCGATGATTGCGGTGGCGGCCAGCACCAGCCAGCGCGACCGGAGATGCAAGCGCAGCCAGCACCCCGCAACGAGGATGGTCAGCCCGAAGGCGGTGGCGTTGACCCACCGCCCCACCTCCAGCGGCTCGATGCCGACCCAACCGCCGACCGCCAGCAGCAGGGGAAAGAAAGGCGGCCATTCTACCATCAAGCCGCCCGTGAACTCCCGCCAACCCTCGTCCGCGAGGAAGTTTAGGGCCGTAGAAAGGAAAGCCGTGGACGCCATGCTGACGGTCGCGCCGTAGGTGGCGGTGCGGACGAGGATGTGCGCGGTGCCTAGCCCGGCGAGGACGACGATGAGCAGCGTGAAGCGGTTGCGCCCGAACCGGGCGACGGAGCATTTCATAGTAGAAAGGGTGAATTTATCCATATAAGGCGTCATTCCGGCGAACGGACATCACCCGTGCCTCGACACGGGGCGGGAATCCAGTCTTGAAGGATGTAGATTAGAGCCGATGCGAAAACTTTGCTTCCCAAAGCGTACGATTCCCCTCGGCAATCCACTGGCCGACCCGGATGCGGCTGATGGCGTAGTCGGGGAGTCGGACGATCGCGATACACTGGTCGGCGACCCGCCCGCCGCGCCGGTCAAAATAGAAGCCGAGGTTGTCAAAGCCGTACCGCTTGCGGTGAGCTGGCAGGTCGGCCGGATCGGCCGGGACGACGTGCAAAACGAACTTCGCCTGCACGTCAGCGGGGGCGCACGGCTCTTTGAAGTAGGTCAGTTTGCGTCCCGTGCGGTACACGTCCCAGCCGGAGCGAACCACCCGCTCGCCCGCCTGTTCGAGGAGTTGGTCCACGTAGCGTTGTTTCCGGGCGCGATGCCTTTCCGTATCGAACGGTTCGGCCGCTGTTAGGCGGAGTACGAAGCCATCGGCTAGTTCGGCCACGACTTCCACGCCGGGCAGGACGCGGAGGTCCAAGTCGTCGTAGTTTTGCTCACTCATGTTCTCGATCCAAACGATATACACGTCGGTGTCATCTTCGGTCCACTGCATCATCTGCCGCGCCAAACGAGGAAGACCGAGCGGGAATTTTTTCCGGTATTTTCCCGGGGCCGCGTCCCGATCCCAAAACCAAGCAAGATGGACGGCGTTGCTGTAAATCCTGCCCTCAATGCGGTTCTCCCAGATGTAATTCAGGGTCTCGGAATGTTGCCAATGGGCGGCGTTGTACGTCCTGCCTTCGTATCCGGCGACATGAGCTTGGGCGGTACGACGGAGGTTTTCTCGCGCCGAGAGGCCGACGTGGGCGATAGCCCCCAGCAAGACGAGGGACGCCACAACGCAGCGGACGGCAACTCGCCATCCCGCCGCCTCAATGGACAGGAACCGGTCCAGCAACAACACCGCTGTCAACAGCAGCGGCACGTACAGCGGCAGCAGGAATCGGCTGTCGATTCCCCGATAAATCGCGAAGGGCACGACAGCGACCATGAATGCGAGGTACGCGACAGCGAACAGCCCGAAAGGTAAAGCCGGCCCCACCCCTAAGGACAGCGACGCAGGCCGATCCTTTCCCTTACTCCCGCCCATGCCTAAGCCGAGACCGGACAGAACGACCACCGCTACTACCATAACCAACCCGGTCGTCGCCCACAACAGATAACCCAACCCGTCCGGCGCGTCCAGGGGAATCACCCATCCCCGGAATACATCCACCACTTGGCTCAGCGAATCAGACAGGGACTGCCCCGACCCGCCTCTCCCCCCGGTCAGGGACCACTCGCCTCTCCCCCCGGTCAGGGTCCCGGAGATAGCCCAGTTGAGCGTCAACACCCCCGCGAGGGGAATGGACGAGACCACACCAAATGCGATGGCGTGCTTCAATCGAGCGGCCAGCGGCGGAGCGCGACGCACCAGCAGCACGAGGACGCCGACGCCGATTAGCACCACGCCCGGATAGCGGGTCAGCGCGGCCAGAGCTGTGAAAACCGCCGCCCACAAAAGGAGCGTCCTCCCGCCGCGATGGAGAAAGGCCGCCAACTGCATCAAGGCGAGGAGCGTGAACAGGACGAAGAGCGGCTCGGTCAGGAGGTGGGACGCCCAATGGCTCAAGGGCAGGGAAGCCGCGATGGCTCCGGTGGCGGCCAGTGCCAACAGCCGCGACCGGAGATTCGAGCGCAGCCAGCAGCCGGCGGCGAGGATGGTCAGCCCGAAGGCGATGGCGTTGATCCACCGCCCCGTCGCCAGCGGCTCGATGCCAACCCAACCGCCGGCCGCCAGCAATAGGGGGAACAAGGGCGGCCAAGTCGCCATCGGTTGGCCCGCGAAATCCCGCCAGCCCTCGCCCGCGAGGCAGTTCAGGGCCGTAGAAAGAAAAATCGTCGAGTCCATGCCGACCGCAGTGCCGTAGGTAGCGGTGCGGACGAGGATGTGCGCGGTGCCCAGCCCGGCGATGCCGGCGATGAGCAGCGTGAAGCGGTCGCGCCAGAGTCGGGCGGCAGAGCATTTCATCGTAGAAGCGAAAACTCTGCTTCCCAGAGGGTGCGGTTCCCCGCGGCAATCCACTGGCCGACCCGGATGCGACCAATGGCGTAGTCGGGGAGTTGGACGATCACCACACACTGGTCTGCGACCCGCCCGCCGCACCCGTCGAAATAGAAGCCGAGGTTGTCAAAGCCGTACCGCTTGCGGTGGGCTGGCAAGTCCGTCGGATCGGCCGGGACGACGTGTAAAACGAACTTCGCTTGCACGTCGGCGGGGGCGCACGGCTCTTTGAAGTAGGTCAGCTTGCGTCCCGTGCGATACACATCCCAGACGGAGCGGACCACCCGCTCGCCCGCCTGTTCGACGAGTTGGTCCACGTAGCGTTGTTTCCGGGCGCGATGCCTTTCCGCATCAAAGGGTTTGACCTCCGTTAGGCGGAGTACGAAGCCGTCGGCCAGTTCGGCCACGACTTCCACGCCGGGCAGGACGCGGAGGTCCATGGCGTCGTAGTTTTGCTCACTCACATTCTCGATCCAAACGATATACGCGCCAGTGCCATCTTCGGTCCACTGCATCATCTGCCGCGCCAAACGAGGAAGCCCGAGCGGGATTTTTTCCCAGTACTTTCCTAGGGCAGCGTCCCGATCCCAAAACCAAGCAAGGAATGCGTTGTTGCTGTAAACCTTGCCGTCAATGGGGTTCTCCTGGATGTAATTTATGATCGCGGAATGTTGCCAACGGGCGGTGTTGTAATTCCAGCCCGGGTATCCGGCTATCCATGTTCGGGCGGTAAGAATGAGGTTCCTTTGTGCCGAGAAACCAACGTGGGCGAGAGTGGCGAGCAAGACGAGGGACGCCACAACGCAGCGGACAGCCACCCGCCAGCCCGCCGCGATGGACAAGAATCGGTCCAGCAGCAACACCACCGTCAACAGCAGCGGCACGTATATCGGCAGCAGGTAGCGGCTGTCGATTATCTGATAAACCGTGAAGGGCACAACGGCGACCAGGAATGCGAGGTAGCTTACAGCGAACACTCCAAAAGGTAGAGCCAGCTCCAACCCGAAAAACGGCGACGCGACCCGATCCTTTTCCTTATTCCCGCTCATGCCTAAGCCGAGACCAGCCAGAACGACCACCAGCCCGGCCGCTATCCACAGGATATAACCCAACCAGTCCGGTGCGTGTGGTGAGACCACCCACCCCCGGAATACATCCACCACTTGGCTCAGCGAATCGGACGGGGACTGCCCCGCTCCGGTTTTCCTCCCGGTCAGGTTCCCGGCGACCGCCCAGTTGCGCGTCAGCACCCCCGCGAGGAGAATGGATGGGACGGCCCCAAATACGACGACGTGCTTCAACCGGACAGCCAGCGGCAGGGTGCGACGCACCAGCAGCACGAGGACGCCTGCGCCGATCAGCGCCACGCCCGGATAGCGGGTCAGCGTGGCCAGCGAGGTGAAAACCGCCGCCCACAAAAAGGATGTCCGCCCGCCGCGATGCAGGAAGTCCGCCAACCGGATCAAGGCGAGGAGCGTAAACAGGACGAAGAGGGAATCGGTCAGGAGGTGGGACGCGGAACGAGCTAGGGGAACGGAGGCTGCGAGCGCCACGCTGGCGGCCAGTGCCAACAGCCGTGACCGGAGATGCGAGCGCAGCCAGCCCCCCGCGACAAAGATGGTCAGCCCGAAGGCCGCGGCGTTAATCCACCGACCTGCCTGTAGCGGCTCGATGCCAACCCAACCGCCGGCCGCCAGCAGCAGGGGGAACAAGGGCGGCCACTGCACCATCGGGCGGTCCGCGAAATCCCGCCAGCCTTCTCCGGCGAGGAAGTTCATGGCCGTAGAAAGGAAACGCGCGGAGTCCGAGTTGACCGCGGTGCCGTAGGTGGCGGTGCGGACGAGGATGTGCGCGGTGCCCAGCCCGGCGAGGAGGGCGATGAGCAGCATGAAGCGGTCGCGCCGGAACCGGGCGATCCATGTGATGGCGGAGCACCTCATCGTAGAAAGGGCCAATGTACCCATCTCTTTAGTAAAAACAATATCACCGGCCTCCCGAAAACTCTGCTTCCCAAACCGTGCGGTTCCCCGCGGCAATCCACTGGCCGACCCGGACGCGGCCAATGGCGTAGGCGGGGAGATCAACGGTCGTTGTACACTGATCGCCGACCCGCACACCGCGCCGGTCGAAATAGAAGCCGAGGTTGTCAAAGCCGAACCGCTTGCGGGAGAAAGAAAGGTCGGCTGGATCGACCGGAGTGACGTGCAAAATGAACTTTGCCTGCACGTCGGCAGGGGCGCACGGCTTTTTGAAGTAGGTCAGCTTGCGTCTATTGCGATACACGTCCCAGCCGGCGCGAACCACCCGCTCGCCCGCCTGTGCGAGGAGTTGGTCCACGTAGCGTTCCTGATAGCGTTCTTTCTGGGCGCGAATCCTCGCCTCGTCGAACGGTTCGACCGCGGCCTCGGCCGTTACGCTAAATACCACGCCATCGGGCGACTCGGCCACCGGCTCCACGCCGGGCAGGAAGCGGATGTCAAGGTCGTTATAATCATAAAACCCAGACCGATAGTCGTCTTTGATCCAGACGATATACACTTCGTCTTCGCCCCGTCTGACCCACCCTCTCGCATACCGCGTCCAATCGCGTATCTCATTCGGAAGAGCCCGATGTTTTCTAATAGCAACGGTCCGATCGGCAAACCAGACGAGGAACTGATTGTTGCTATAAGTCCAGCCATCGCTGAGGTTGGTCTTGACGTAATTCAGGGTCGCGGAATGTTGCCAATCGGCGGTGTTATAAGCCCCGGCGTCCGGGTACCCGGATTCCAATACTTGGGCGGTAAGCCTGAGATTCCTCTGCGCCGAGAAGCCGACGTGGGCGAGGGCACCTATCAGGATGAGAGAAGTCAGAACCCACCGGGCGGCAGCCTCAATGGACAGGAAACGGTCCAGCAGGAACACCGCCGCCAACAGCAACGGCACGTATATCGGCAGCAGGTAGCGGCTGTCGATTATCTGACCAACCGTAAAGGGCACGATGGCGACTATGAATACGAGGTAAGCCACGACGAACACCCCGAATGGGAGAGCCGGCCCCAACCCGAAGGACAGCACCGCCGGCCGATCCGTTTCCTTATCCCCGCCCCCTTCGTCCTGCCCGCCCATGCCGAAGCCGCGATCTGCCAGAACGACCAGCCCGACCACCATCCACAGGAGATAACCCAACCAGTCCAGCGCGTCCGGGGGAATCACCCACGCCCAGAATACATCCGCCACTTGGCTCAGCGAATCGGACAGGGACTGCCCCGACGCGCCTCTCCACCCGGCCAAGCGCTTGGAGATAGCCCAGTTGCGCAGCATCAGCACCGCGAGGGGGATGGAGGGGACCGCACCAAATACGACGACGTGCTTCAACCGGACCGCGAGCGGCAAGGCGCGACGCACCAGCAGCACGAGGACGCCGACGCCGATCAGGACCACGCCCGGATAGCGGGTCAGCACGGCCAGCGCGGTGCAAACCGCACTGAGCAGCAGGGGCGTCCTCTCGCCGCGCTGGAGGAAGGTCGCCAACTGCATCAAGGCGAGGAGCGTCAACAGGACGAAAAGGGAGTCGGTCAAGAAATTTGACGCGAGATCACTCAAGGGAAGGGAGGCCAAGATGACCACGCTGGCGGTCAGTGCCAGCCACTGCGACCGGAGATGTGAGCGCAGCCAGCACCCGGCGGCGAGGATGGTCAGCCCAAAGGCCGTAGCGTTGATCCACCGACCCGCGACCAGCGGCTCGATGCCAACCCAACCGCAGGCCGCCAGCAGCAGGGGGAATAAGGGCGGCCAAGTCGCCAGCGGCCTACCCGTGAAATCCCGCCAGCCCTCTCCCGCGAGTAAGTTCATGGCCGTAGAAAGGAAAATCGTCGAGTCCGTGCCGACCGCGGCGCCGTAGGTGGCGGTGCGGACGAGGATGTGCGTGGCACCCAGCCCGGCGAGGAGGGCGATAAGCAGCGTGAAGCGGTCGCGCCGGAACCGGGCGATCCATGCGAATACAGAGCACTTCATAGTAGAAATTTAGTAAAAACAATATGGCCGTCCTACATCCTTCATAAGGGATGTTCTGCATGGCGTTTTGGGTATGAGATACTTCGCTGCGCTCAGTATGACAAGGTGTCTGGGGCACGAAGCCCTCGTCTGTGTGTCATGCTGAGCGTAGCGCAGCGCAGTCGAAGCATCTCTACATGCTTGCCAGTCATGTAGGACGGCTATATCACCGGCCTCCCGAAAACTCTGCTTCCCAAACCGTGCGGTTCCCCGCGGCAATCCACTGGCCGACCCGGATGCGGCCAATGGCGTAGGCGGGGAGATCAACGGTCGTTATACACTGGTCGCCGACCCGCATACCGCGCCGGTCGAAATAGAAGCCGAGGTTGTCATAGCCGAACCGCTTGCGGGAGAGAGAAAGGTCGGCTGGATCGACCGGAGTGACGTGCAAAATGAACTTCGCCTGTACGTCGGCAGGGGCGCACGGCTTTTTGAAGTAGGTCAGCTTGCGTCCGCTGCGGTACACGTCCCAACCGGCGCGAACCACCCGCTCGCCCGCCTGTTCGAGGAGTTGGTCCACGTAGCGTTCTTGGTAGCGTTCTTTCTGGGCGCGAATCCTCGCCTCATCGAACGGTTCGACCGCGGCCTCGGCCGTTACGCGAAATACCACGCCATCGGGCGCATCGGCCACCGGCTCCACGCCGGGCAGGAAGCGAATGTCAAGGTCGTTATAATCATAAAAGCCAGACCGATAGTTATCTTTGATCCAGACGATATACACTTCGTCTTCGCCCCGTTTGACCCACCGGCCCGCATACCGCGTCCAATCGCGTATCCTATCAGGAAGAGCCCGATGTTTTTTGATGGCGCCGGTCCGATCGGCAAACCAGACGAGGAACTGATTGTTGCTATAAGTCCAGCTATCGCTGAGGTTGGTCCTGACGTAATTCAGGGTCGCGGAATGTTGCCAATCGGCAGTGTTGTACGCCCCGTCCAACCCGGCTCCCCATGCTCTAGTGGTAATACGGAGGTTTTCTCCTGCCGAGAAGCCGACGTGGGCGACAGCCCCCAGCAAGACGACAGACGACAGACCATAGCGAACAGCAGCCATCCAGCCCGCCGCCTCAATGCACAAGAACCGGTCCAACAGCAACACCGCCGCCAACAGCAACGGCACGTATATCGGCAGCAGGTAGCGGCTGTCGATTATCTGAGGAACCGTGGAGGGCACGACCGCAACTATGAATACGAGATAGGCTACGGCGAACACCCCGAATGGGAGAGCCAGCCCCAACTCAAACAACGGCGACGCCGGCCGAGCCGTTCCCTTATTTCCGCCCATGCCGAAGCCTCGATCAGCCAGAACGACCAGCCCGGCTGCCATCCACAGGAGATAACCCAACCCGTCCAGCGTGTGCGGGGGAACCACCCACGCCCGGAATACATCCGCCACTTGGCTCAGCGAATCGGACAGGGACTGCCCTGACCCGCCTCTCCACCCGGCCAAGCGCTTGGAGATAGCCCAGTTGCGCAGCAGCAGCGCCGCGAGGGGGATGGATGGGACCGCACCAAATACGATGGCGTGCTTCAACCGGACCGCGAGCGGCGGGGCGCGACGCAGCAGCAGCATGAGGACGCCGACGCCGATCAGGACCACGCCCGGATAGCGGGTCAGCACGGCCAAGGCGGTGCAAACCGCACTCAGCAGCAGGGGCGTCCGCCCGCCGCGGCGGAGGAAGGCCGCCAACCAGATCAAGGCGAGGAGCGTACATAGGACGAAAAGGGGGTCGGTCAAGAAGTTTGACGCGAGATCGCTCAAGGGAAGGGAGGTCAAGATGGCCAAGATGGCGGCCAGCACCAGCCACCGCGACCGGAGATGCGAGCGCAGCCAGCACCCGGCGGCGAGGATGGTCAGGCCGAAGGCGGTGGCGTTGATCCACCGACCCGCGACCAGCGGCTCGATGCCAACCCAACCTAAGGTCACCAGCAATAGGGGGAATAAGGGCGGCCAAGTCGCCATCGGGCGGCCCGTGAAATCTCGCCAGCCCTCTCCCGCGAGGACGTTTAGGGCCGTAGAAAGGAAAATCGTGGAATCCGTGACGACCCCCGCGCCGTAGGTAGCGGTGCGGACGAGGATGTGCGCGGTGCCCAGCCCGGCGAGGAAGGCGATAAGCAGCATGAAGCGGTCGCGCCGCAACCGGGCGATCCATGCGATGGCGGCGCACTTCATTGTAGAGCATCTCTCCATGCTTGCCAGTCATGTAGGACTGCTATATCACCGGCCCGGTGAAAACTCTGCTTCCCAGACGGTGCGGTTCTCTTTGGCAATCCACTGGCCGACATAGACGCGGTCGATGGCGTAGTCGGGGAGTTGGACGGTCGCGACACACTGGTCGGCGACCTGCACACGCGCGGCAAGATCGAGCCAGTCGAAATGGAAGCCGAGGTTGTCAGAGCCCCACCGCCGGCGGGCGATGGGTAAGACGCCCAGGTCAGAAGGGACGACGTGCAAAACGAACTTCGCCTGCACATCCGTAGCGGCGCACGGCTGTTTGAAGTAGGTCAGCTTGCGTCCATTGCGGTACACGTCCCAATCGGCGCGCACCACCCGCTCACCCGCCTGTGCGAGCAGGTGCGCCACATAGCGTTCTTGGGCGCGCTGTTTTTGGGCGCGATGCCGGTCGGCATCAAACGGCTCAGTCGCCGCCACCCTTACGCGGAATACCACGCCATCGGACGCCTCGGCTACCACCTCCACGCCGGGCAGCAAGCGAATGTCGAGGTCGTTGTAGTCATAATACACAGTTCGATAGGTGTTTTTGAGCCAGACGATATATACTTGGTCTCGGCCCGATTTGCGCCACCCGCTCGCCTTCCGCGTCCACCACCCGCTTATGTCAAAAGGAAGCTGCCGATGTGTTCGGATGGCGGCGGTCCGGTCTGCAAACCAGAGGAGGAAATGGTTGTTGCTGTACGTTATGCTATCGCTAAGGTGGTCCCGGAGGTACTTCAGGGTCGCGGAATGTCGCCAATAGGCGACACTGAAAGCGTCGTCGTCCGGGTATCCGGGTTCCAATGCTTGGGCGGTAAGCCGGAGATTTCTCTGCACCGAGAAGCCGATGTGGGCGACGGCCCCCAGCAAGACGAGGGACGCTAGACCCCACTTGGCTGCGGCCACCCAGCCCGCAACCTCGATGGACAGGAACCGGTCCAACAAGAACACCGCCGCCAACAGCAGCGGCACATGCACCGGCAGCAGGTAGCGGGCGGACATCTCCATGGGGTAAACGAGCAGCACGATGGCGACGATGAATACGAGGTAGATCGCGGCGAACACCGCGAATGGGAGAACCGGCCCCAACCCGAAGGATGGCGACTTGCCGCCCCTGCCTACGCCACGACCCGACAGAACGACAACCACCACCATCGCCACAACAACCAACCCGGTCGTCGCCCACAGGAGAGAACCGAACCCGTCCGATGTGCTCAGCCCGGTCACCCTCCACAGGAGATAATCAAACCAGTCCACTGCGTCTTGGGGCATCACCCACTCCCGGAATACATCCACCACTCGGCTCAGCGAATCGAACAGGGGGATGGATGGGATGGCCCCAAATACGACCTGATACCGCGATTGCCAGCCCACTTCAATGCGCTCGACAGCGAGGGAGATGGATGGGATGGCCCCAAATACGACAGCGTCTTTCAACCGGGCGACCAGCGGTGGAGCGCGACGCACCAGCAGCATGAGGACGCCGGCACCGATCAGCACCACGCCCGGATAGCGGGTCAGCACGGCCAGCGCGGTGCAAACCGCCGCCCACCACAGGGATGTCCGCTCACCGCGCTGGAGGAAGGCCGCCAATTGCATCAAGGCGAGGAGCGTAAACAGGACGAAGAGCGGCTCGTTCATGACGGCTGACGCGAGTTCGCTCAAGGGAAGAGAAGTTAGAATGACCACGCTGGCGGCCAGTGTCAGCCAGCGCGCCCGGAGATGCAAGCGCAGCCAGCACCCCACAACGAGGATGGTCAGCCCGAAGGCGGTGGCGTTGACCCACCGCCCCACCTCCAGCGGCTCGATGCCGACCCAACCGCCGACCGCCAGCAGCAGGGGAAAGAAGGGCGGCCATTCTGCCGTCAAACCGCCCGTGAATTCCCGCCAGCCCTCGCCCGCGAGGAAGTTTAGGGCCGTAGAAAGGAAAACGACGGAGTCCGGGTGGACCGAGGGGCCGTAAGTGGCGGTGCGGACGAGGATGTGCGCGGTGCCCAGCCCGGCGAGGAAGACGATGAGCAGCGTGAAGGGGGCGGGTCGGAACGGCCTTTTTTTATCCGTGGAGATCGACATACCCCCCCAATAGCCGCTTAGCGTTGCGCTTTTTTAGGTACAGCCCAACCTCACTACACGACACCCGTGCGGCCAGCCTTCCAAGGATCGAGGGCATCTTGCCCTCGTCGAGGGCGGGACGCCCTCGATCCCGGATTCAGCGGCAACAGCCGAGCGTCACCCGCCAAAACCATAGGAGACCGCGAGCTTCAACCGCCGGCCTTTGGGATCGTGCGTAAAGCCATCGTACCCTTGCTCGACGTTTGCCAGAGGCGGCTTACTATTGAGCAGGTTCACCCCGGAGAGCACGATTTTGACGCCTTCGGACATGTTCCACAAAAAGCTCATATCCCACGTGACGAACGAGTCAACGATACCGAACAATTCCTTGATTTTTTCCGTATCGGAGGCGTTCGATCCCCGGTCCTCGTACGACGAAATGTAGTTCAGGTAGCTCACGAGGCTATAAGTTCCCCAGTAATAACCCGCCGATGCTCGGCTCTTCAACTTGGGAAGCGAGGTCGCAATGGGATTGCCAAAGTTTAGGTAGCCGGCCACGTCTGCCGCCTCCTGCAGCACCAAGTCGCCGTACCTCAGGGCCTTCGTCCGGTACTCCAACATGTACGTACCGTCCAAGTTGAGCGACAATTCGCCGTCGCCGATGGCCGAGCGCTGGCCCAGATGCAAATCAAGCCCCGAGGTCTTGACCCCCGGCCAATTGACGATATCAACTTGCACTCGCTCGAGTTGCGAGGCCGAGCATGTACCAGTGCCTCTCCCGTCCGAGCAGACGATGAATTGCTGCAGGGCCGCCTTATTGTCGTCGTATAAGGAAGTAATGGCCCCGTGCGGCATGGAGCCGATTACATCGCTGAAATCGTAGCTCCAATAGTCAAACGTCGCATCAAAGCCTCCCTCGGTGACCAAGACGAGGCCCGCGTTATAGGTAAAAGCCTGTTCGGGTTTGAGATCCTTGCTCCCGATTCGGTCCACTGCTTGGTAGGCACCCGTCTCGTTGATCCATTCGAGCGTCGTCAGCGGGCTTTCATTCACATCGTCCAGCGAGGGCGTGCGAAACGTCGTCTGCACTGAGCCGCGCACGAACAAGGATTGGTTCGCAGATTCCGAGATCTGATAACGCCACCCGAACTTGGGATCAAAACTGCTCGCCACGTCGTGGAACTCGTAGTTGGCGGCGAGTTGGGTCTCAAAGCGCGCGCCCAAGCTCAGGGGAATCTCGGCAAAGAAGCGGTGGACCGTTTGCGATTCCTCATAAGGCCGATGCACGTTGGTGAACGCATAGGGACCGAACCGGTCCTCTGCGGAGCACTCCGTATCGCCCACGACCGGGCAAGGGTTGACGGTCACGTCGCCGGCGTCGTTGGGGTCGCCGGCGGCATTGAGTAGGCGGAATTGGTAGCCGACCGCGTAACTGGCGACGTCCTCAATCCAACTTCCCGTCAGCGTCGCGTCGGCGACCAGCACATCCGCCGTGCTCACTAGATCGACCTCCTCATGGAACCACCGCCGCAATTCGGGGGTGTTGGCAAGGTCGGGGCGGAAGTCGGGGTTCGCATTGTTCTCAAACTCCGAGCCGGGCTGCTGCGAGAACTCAATGGCATTGCTGAAGGGGTTGTAGTACTGGCAGTTCCCCTCGCCGGCCACTTGGCCATTGATCGCGCCGAGCTGCATCCCCGAGAGGGACGCGGGATCGTGATCAGGCTCCACGCCAACGCCGCAATCCGGCCCGCCAAATCCGCGGAAGCCGAGGAACAGCCGCTCGACGTACACCCCCGGCAGGTTGTAGTTGCCCTCGGTGCGGGAGTAGGACAGCCCCAAGTCGAAGTGGGTATCTCGACCGCCGAGTGACGCAAAGTCGCCATTCGCAGAAGCGGCCACGCGCCAAGTGCGAGAGGAGCGGCCCAGCGTACGCGCGGGACCCGAGTTGCCAAAGGGGCGACCGTTGAAATACCAGTTCTCCTCGCCTTGGCATGCGTCGTAGTAGGGGTCGCCGGCCTCAGCACCGTAGTCTTGGCAAAATGCCTGCCGGCCCGGGTGGCCGGGCGCGACCTCCATGATGCTCGTGTCGGTCAGGGGGAAGGGGGGATACGAAGGGGTCGTGTACCAATCGGGAATATCGGACTCGGACCACAGCCCCTCGATGTGGTAATCTGTGCCATTGTCCAGCGAACCGTTGAGCTCGGCAAAAGCACGGGTGTAGCTCGTGCGCTCAATCAGATTGTCCCACGGCTGATAGCGAAAGCGGCAGGTCCAAGATTCCCGGAAGCCGCCAAACTGCTCGCAACGGGGGGCGTGGATGGTGGCGGTCCATGGGGCCGGAGCACCAATGGCGAAGGTGCCGGGGTTGCCCAAGCTCGACCATCCCAAGCGCTGCCCGGAGCCGTGCCACGGTTGTATCAGGTAAGCCCGGTCTGTGTTCCTCAGCTCCTGACGCCGCCGCCATTCCGCGGAAACAACCGCATGGGCACTGCCGAGTTTCCCCCCCCATATCGCGCCGGTGTTTGTATCGCCCGCACCGGAAAAATGCTCGTGGGCCGCCGAGACCTCAAAGCCCTCAAAGTCGCCGCGCGTCAAAAAATTGGCAACGCCGGCCACGGCATCCGATCCATAGATGGCCGAGGCCCCCTCCTTGAGCACCTCAACCCGGTCCATGGCGATGGAGGGCATGGCATTGACATCGACGAAGCGGCCCCCAATCAAGCGCGCCGGGACATAGGTCTGGCGGCGGCTGTTGATCAATACTAGGGTCCGCGAGGCCCCTAAGCCGCGTAGGTTCACGTTGGCGATGTTCTCGGTAAGGGTGGCGGCTTGGCCGGCGTTGTACCAGCTATTCCGCTCGCCGATTACCCCGTGGCTCGCGCCCAAGTTTTTGAAGAAATCGACGAGTTGCGGGGAACCTTGCTCTTCCATCTTTTCGCGGCCGGTCACGGAGACCGCGTAGGGCAAGCTGATGGGGGATTCCTTAAAGGCGGTGCCGGTCACCACCATTTCCGCCAATTCGACCACACTGGCCATCAGTTCGAGTCGGACGGTCGTGGTCTCTCCAGCTACTACCAAGACGGTAGTGGTCACGGTCTCGTAGCCAATCAATTCGGCGGCGAGCGAGTGCTCACCAGCCGGGACATCGGCGATGGTGAAGCGGCCGTCCTCGCCCCATAGCGCACTCATGTTCAATTCCGCGATATAGACTTGGGCGATGTCGAGCACCATCCCGTCCTCAGCGTCGCGGACAGTCCCTACAATGGTTCCCATTGACTCCGCCTGAGCGCGGGCGGCAAACAAGGCCAAAAACAGGGCGATAAAAAAGCACGTACTCCAAAATCGCATAGGAGCCTCTCTTTTTAAGTTGAGATGATATAAGATGTTATAAATAACCAATTAACACTCAGTTCGGGCAGATAGCAAGCAAATACTACCGCCGATATAGGGCCTCAAACCGATCCTTGGCCTCCCACCCCAAGAGTCGCTTGGCCTTGTCGGGCCGATATTTGTCGTGCGGCAGCCGCGCACAGATAAAGAAATTCTCATAAGGCGACGGCATTTCGGACGCCCGCAACCCAGACAAAAACGCCTCCCCGGTATCCTCCCACGAGGTCGTATAGGGATGCACGCCGCGCCCTTGTTCCTCGGGGAGCACTTCCCGCGGGCGAAAGTGCGTATAGACAAAGGAGAGCACCTCTAGGCCCTCGCGCTCGGCAAACACGCGCGTAATGTGCCCCCCAAGATACTTGCTCAGCGCGTACAGATCGTCGCCCGGATGCAGCGGAATGTCGGCTTCCACCTGAAAGTCGTGCCAATAGTCGGCATCGTGGTCCAGCGAGGTGTGAAAAGGCCCGGTGTGGATCAGCCTTTTTATGCCGCCGGCGACGCAGGCTTTGGCCACGTTGTACGCGCCGACCATGTTCACTTGGAAGGCCAGCACCGGATGCGGCCGGACGACGGACACATTGATCGCCGCGTCCATGCCCTCGCAGGCGGCTAACACTTGCGCGTAGTCGGTAATATCGACCACCCGATTTTCGTGCGGCGGCCCCAACACCTCCGGGATCGGTGCCCGAGGACTCTGCGGCGGCGCGGCGGCCACTTCCGCCAGCGGCCGGAGGTCCGTAACGCGCAAAGCGTAATGGCCCTTGAGCGCGGCGATCGCCGACGCGCCGACCGGGCCACCCGCCCCAAACAACACCACCTTGCCTTCGTTTACCGTTGCCATAATACCCCCCTTTAGGCGAAGCGTCCGCTCGACGCCACGTGCGCCAGCGACCAGTGGTGCCCTTCGCGCTCGGCGGTTAGGGCTTGGCGCACGGCCGCCACCGCGTCGTCGGCCGTGGTCTCCGCTCCGAGCTTGCCGAGGCGCAGACAGCGCACCTCAACCTGACCCGTGCGGGCGATTTCGCGGCCGACCAACTCGGCCATAAGCGGTGCCAGCGATTCGGCCTCGGCCTGCGGCAAGGCGTTCCACTGCGGGTCAACTAGGTACTCCTCCGGGTAGGATCGCACCAAGTCGAGGCTACTGAGCAATACTACCTTCTCAATGCCGACGGCACAGGCCGCTGTCAACGCCACGTAGGTCCCCCGCGCCGCGATGTCGAGCATAGCCCCTTCGTCGTCGCCAGTCGGATCGCCACCCGCCGCGAGGACGATGGCTTCCACGCCGGCTAGTGCCGCATCTAATGCCTCTCGCTGGAGCAAATCGACCTGCCGGTAGCCAGCGAGGTCGCTACTCTCTGCTGCGCCGAGCACCACCTCAAGCTCCGCGCCCAACTCCGCCGCCAGCCGTGCCCCCCAAGGGCGATCCGCGCCGATTACTGCCACGCGCATAGTGTCTCCTCTACTAGGAAAGTTGTGCAGAAGGCTCGAATAGGATTTCCTTCGTCCTTGGATCTACAAACACGACCCCTCCCGACGCTCGCAGATCTGCTGCTGAATAGCCCGTCAGAATCTCTGTTATGTACTTCCATGTTGAGCCGCGAAATAACTCAAAGTGCCCTTTCGTGCCATGTGCTATAAATACGCTCGCAGGTAACTCCTCCGAGTCCCGTATTTTTGGTGATATTCGGCTCCAAGAATCAAGGGCACATGTATAGCCATCTAGTTGTTCGGTTACACAAATCGTGATTTTGGAAATTTGGCTGAGGTTTTGTACAAAAAGACCAATCCTCTCGTTTTCATAAGTGCTTATCGACGGTTTTGAGCGATCGCCAAACATCCACCGCCGATAGTAAAATAGCTCCTCTTTTGTTTTGCGAGAGGCAATCGCATCCGCAAACCCTAATAAAATCAAGTAGTCCAAGTCGTGTTTTACATTGATCAAACGTTTCCTATGCCCCTTAGACAGTTTTCTAAACGTATCCTTGCCTTGACGTAGGCAGTCGCAGGCCACGGTAAGAAGCGATTTAGAAAAATGCCATAGAACCCATTTTTCATTTACGTCTCGGGGATTTGGTGAAACAGTCCTGTCATTCTTCACGACGGAACTAATTACCTTTATCACTGATCGAATATTACTTGGATCGTTGATTAAATCGTAACAAGTTTGCACAACTTCTTTATCATGGGGTGCTTTATCTTTTATTTTTGCTTTGATTTCCTCAAATTCCGATTCTTCACTAAGTTCTGAGAAGTTCTGAAATAGTTCAGGTATATCGGGGCCTTCGCATTCTTGAATGGCCTTCTCAATTATTTCGTCTCGATTATTAGGATCATACTGTGGATTTTCTGCCAACATTTTCTGAAAGCGTTTAGTTCTTTCAGCATTAAAAGGATTACCGTATGGGTGGTTCTCTTCGAGTTCAACCCTATACATCTCAGAGACATGTTCCCATACCTCGATAGCGTCCCGATACTCCATCAGCTTGCTCTTTGATGCGTCCCATTGGTTGGCGTTAGATGTGCTGAAAAGTTCAAAAAGTAGCGTATCGGTTACAACGATGCGACCGCCTCGTTTACTTATCATGCGAAGCGGCGCACCATCCTTTTTCATGCCGCGAATGTAGCTGGCGTCGATGATAATGCGCGGTCGTTCAACCTCAACCTCCGTTATGCCTACTGTGGTTTCGGTTTGAGGAACCGGATCGTCGCATTCTGTGAGAGCTTTGTAATGGAAGGACATTGCCTCCTCAGTTGACCTATGCGGTTGGAGATCGAAGTCACCGTATTCCATCAGGCTCTCGATGTGCGCGGTGATGGCTTCGCGGATGTTTCTCTGAATTTCCTCCCAAGTTTTCCCGGTACTTATGCAGCCCGGCAGATCGGGCGAATATGCCGAGTAGTTGTTGGGCGTACGTTCATAGATCACCGCGTATTTTAGCTTCATCGGTTTCTCTCCCTTAGTCCGGCTTGTCTCAGTATATTCAGATAGGTCCCCGGTGCCATATCATCTCTCGGATGCCCCGGAATAGTCACTGTCCCAGGCTTCTCGGGGTGACGATATTGACGATGACTGCCTCGCGTCCTTACTAGCTTCCAACCGTCTCTCTGTACCAATTGGATGACGTCCCTAACCTTTGGCATATCTCTACCAAGAAAGTTTCTCCGACAAGTTGTGAAAAAAGTACTTGTCGTCGAGGTAGATCAGCCGCGCCGTGTGGGCGGCTTGGCCGACGTACACCTCCTGCTCGGGCGCTAAACTGCATATCTCGCGGCCATCGGCAATGAGTGCCACCCGGCTGTCTAAGGTCTCGGGGCTAACGCGCAACCGCACCCGCTTCTCAGCCGACAAGATCAAGGTCCGCGACGTGAAGTTGTATTCGTTGATGCCGTCGAGCAACATGCAGCGCACTTCCGGCATGACCAGCGGCGCACCCATCGACAGCAACAGCCCGGTGCTGCCCGTCGGCGTGCCAACGACCACGCCGTCGCCGCGGATGGTGCGGATTTTGGCGTCGTCCACAAAGACGTCCGTAGAGAGCATTTTGTGGTGCGCCCGCAAGGTCACCTCGTTGAAGACCAGCCGCTCGCCGCCGGGGTGGCGGCAAGAGAGCACCAAGCGCTCGCTAACGAAGTACTGGCCATCGACTAAGAGCTGGACGATGCGCGCCAAGTCCTTGCGGTCTCCAGCGGTCAGAAAGCCGACCGTGCCGAAGTTGATCGCCAACACGGGCCGCTGCGGAAAGCGCGCAAAAGCGCGGAGCACAGTGCCGTCGCCGCCGAGCGCAATGACCAAGTCCAGATCGGCTGGGGGCTCGTCGCCCTCGATAAAACGCACTGCAATCCCATGCGCGGCAAATAGGTCGCGCACCTCGGCGACTGGATAGTCCAAATCCCGGTCGCGCGGCAGGACCCCGACCTTTTTGAGGACGAGTGGCACCGGCACCAATCCCAATCCCGGCGGCCTACTTGGCCCGCGCTTGTTTGCCGGCCTGCGCCTCGTAAGCCTTGATCAGCGCCTGAGTGCCTTCTTCGGCGCAGCCCGTGCGCTCGACGATGTTGAAAAACTGGTGGGCTATGCTCACGGCCGGCAGGGCCAGCTTGACATCGTTAGCCGCCTGCAAGACCAACCGCAGGTCCTTTTGCTGCAAATAGACCATAAAGCCCGGGTCGAAATCGCCAGCGGCAATGCGCGGGCCTAGATTGCTCAACTGCCAAGAGCCCGCCGCCCCGCCGCTGATGGCGTCAATGACCTTTTGCACATCCAAGTCGGAGGTCGCGGCCAGCATTAGGGCCTCGGCCATGGCCATGTTGTTGACCGAAACCGCGATCTGGTTGCAGAGCTTCGTCGTCTGGCCGGCGCCATGAGGGCCGATCAGGTTGATGTTGGTGCCCATGGCTTCGAAGACCGGCCGGCAGTGGTTAAAAACGGCCTCGTCGCCGCCGACCATGATCGATAGCGTACCATTGATCGCGCCCACATCGCCGCCGCTGACGGGCGCGTCGAGCATGGCCACGCCTCGTTCCTGCAAGGCCGCGGCCACCGCGCGGGTGCTTTTGGGCGAAACCGTGCTCATGTCGATGACGACCGCGCCCTCTTTGGCCCCGTGAATCGCGCCCTCCTCGCCCACGAGCACCGCCTCCATATCGGGCGTGTCCGTGACGATGCTGATAACGATGTCCGCACCGCTCGCCGCGGCCTTGGGCGATCCAACGCGTACGCCGCCAGCCGCGACGACCTCGTCGACGCGCGGCCGGTCGCTGCGGTTATAGACCCTGAGTTGATACCCGGCCTCGAGCAAGTTTTTTGCCATGGGCGCGCCCATGATCCCCAAGCCGATAAAGCCGATTTGCGTTTGCCCCGGTGCTGCTGCCATGGTCCTCTCCCATCTAAAATCTAAAAGGTGAAAAAGAGATGTCTGTTGTCCTCGATCTCGGCCGTCTCGTACAGGTGTGTGAACCAGTTCTGCACGGCCTCCTGCGTGCGCTGGGCTTGGAGCTGAGCGCCTACTTGCGCCCGCTGCTCGGCGAATTGCTCCTCGTCTATCGGCGTCTTCTCCAGCAGCCTCAGCAGGTACGCACCGCGCTGGCTGCCCTCGGCGACTTCGATCACCGCGCTGAGTTGGCCCTCTGCCAAGCGGAAGGCTGCGCCGACCACCGCGTTGCCGCGACCTAGACCCTCCACCGATTCGGTGCGCGCAAAGGGCTCGGGGGCGTGCCGCTCCAGCCCGGCGTTTTGGGCCGCTGCGGCCAAGGTAGTCCCGGCTTCTACTTCCCGCCGCACGGCCTCTAGCCGAGCCGCGGCGCGCTCGGCCTTTTTGCGCGCCCGCACCAACGGCTCAAGCTGGGGCTTGAGCTCGTCTAAGGGGGCCGTGCCCGCAGGGCGTTTGGCGACTAGATGCGCGACCCACAGCCCCAAGTCGTCCTCAATGACTTGGCTGACAGCGCCCAGATCCTGTTCAAAAAAGTGGTTGACGATCCAAGTCGTGTTCGCGCTAAGGCCCGGCACGGCTTGGCTCTTCCGCAGGAAATTCGTGGCTGTCGCCTCCATGCCAGAGGCCGCGAGCGCGGCCGCAAATCCCTCGGCCTCGGCCTGCTCTTGCAACGCCTCGGCCCGGGTCCGCAGGCTGTCCTCGGTTGAGCGCGAGGGCTGGTATCTGAGCAGGATGTGGCGGGCATGCACCTGCTCCTCGCCGTTTTCCGCCGAGCGTTCTTCCACCTTGATCAGGTGCCAGCCATAGCGCGTCTGCACCGGCTCGGAGAGTTCGCCCGGGGCCAAGGCAAAGGCCGCTTCCTCAAAGGGCGCGACCATCCGACCGCGACCGAAAAAACCGAGGTCGCCGCCTTGGGCGGCCGAGCCTTCGTCGTCGGAGACCACCGCGGCCAACTCGGCGAAATCCTCACCGGCTTCGATTTCTTGGCGCAGGCGACCGATCTCCTCTTTGAGCTCCAGCGAATCCGCAGTGCTGGCCACCTTGGGAAAGTGCGCGTACTCCAGCTTTACTTGCTCGGGGTGCTCGTAGTCGGCTGCGTTCTCTTGGTAGTAAGCCGCCAACTCTTCGTCTGTGACCTCAATCTCGTCATCGGCATCTAAAACGTCGCTGGGGGCAAATGCGTATTCGACGCTCACCTTTTCGTTGGCCTCGGCAAAGTACTGGCGCACCTCGTTGGGACTCACCGGTGCGGTGCCCCGCAGCATCCGCTGGAGCCTGTAATCGAGCAATTGCCGCTCGACCGAGCTCTCGATCCACAGGACTAAGGATTGGTTGTTGGGGTCGCTGAGATTGGCCGGATTGCCGATGAACTGGGCGTATTTGTCCATGTCGAACGCGCCGTCGGTCTTAAAACGCTCGAATTCGCGCACGGCCGGCGGGGGCTTATTCCTCGTGTAAAAGGCAATCTCCCCGTCGGTCACCTCAAACCCCAAGCGCTCGTACTCTTGGTTCAGAATGATCTCGCGCACGTAGTAGTCCCATACCTGTCGCACGAGCAGGGCCTGATCGGCGCGCTGCTCCTGCGGCATCTGCTGGGCGACCCGCCGCAACGCGTCTTGGAACTCTTGCAGCGAAATGGTCTCGCCATTGACCACGCCGACCGCATCGCCGGCCGCGTTGGTGGGCGCACCCGAGTAGTCGGCCCCCCACTCGACGACGATCAAGCCGATGAAGGCAAATATGACAAACCACAGGACGAGCACCGTCTTTTGGCGCAACAAAGTCATCATAAGCTGTAGTTCTCCTGCTACCTTGCGTTTTTTTCGTTGGCTTTAGCAGCCAGCCGGTTTTTCAGCTCCGCCGGATAGCGAAGCAGACAGGCCGTGCAGTGCCCCCCGCCCAGATCGACGAGGTGCGGCACGACGCGGGTGCAGATTGCTTCGCGCTCTGGGCAGCGCGGGTGAAAGGCGCATCCCGCGGGCACGGCCGCCGGATTGGGCGCGTCGCCCTCCAAGAGGGTGCGCGGCCGCTTGGTCTGTGGGTCGGGCGCGGGCACGGCCGCGAGCAGAGCCCGCGTATAGGGATGGGATGGCTGGCGGTAGAGTTGATCGCGCTCGGCCACCTCAACGACGCGCCCCAAGTACATCACGGCCACCCGATCGGAGATGTGGCGCACCACGCTCAAGTCGTGGGCAATAAACATATAGGTCAAGCCCAAATCGCGCTGGAGGTCTTGCAGCAAATTGATGATCTGGGCCTGCACTGAAACGTCGAGCGCAGACACGGGCTCGTCGGCGACGATGAACTGCGGCCGCACCGCCAAGGCGCGGGCAATGCCAATGCGCTGGCGCTGACCGCCGGAAAACTCGTGCGGGTAGCGCCGCGCACAATCCGCCGACAACCCGACCATCGCCAACAATTCCCCCACTCGCTCGGCCAACTCAGCGCGCTCGGCGAGCCTGTGGACCTTCAGGGCCTCGCCGATGATGCCGCCCACCGTCATCCGCGGGTTGAGCGACGCATAGGGGTCTTGAAAGATGATCTGCATGTCCCGCCGCTGCCGCCGCATGGCCTCCTTGCCCAATCCCAACAGATCGACGCCGGCAAAGAGCACCTGCCCGGCCGTGGCCTCAATGAGCCGCAGCATGAGCCTGCCCAGCGTGGTCTTGCCGCAGCCGCTCTCCCCGACTACGCCCAAGGTCTCGCCGCGTCCAATCGCCAGATTGACCCCATCGACGGCCTTGACATGGGCCTGCACCCGGCCCCAAAACCCGCGGCGCACGGGAAAGTATTTTTTAAGCCCCTTGACCTCGACCAAGGGCGCGGCTTGACTCATCGGTCCTCCTCCCCTGCCTTCCAACAGCTCGCCCAATGCCCGGCCTCAACTTCCTCTAGGCGCGGCGTTTCAGCCCGACAGCGGGCGTCGGCCAGCGGGCAGCGCGGGGCAAAGCGACAGCCCGATGGAAAAGCTCGGGCGTCGGGCACCACGCCCGGGATGATGTCCAATCGCTCCTGCGCGTCATCCAGCCGCGGAATCGAGCGCAGCAAACCGTGCGTATAAGGGTGCCGCGGGCGGGCGAAAAGCGCTTGCGTTGCCGCGTGTTCGACGATTTGACCCGCGTACATGACCGCCACTTGGTCGGCGGTCTCAGCGATCACCCCGAAGTCGTGCGTGATCATCACAATCGCCATCTGTAGGGATTTTTGCAGCGACTCCAACAGCGCGAGGATCTGCGCTTGGATCGTCACGTCGAGGGCCGTGGTCGGCTCGTCGGCAATCAGCACGTCTGGGTTGCACGACAGCGCCATGGCGATCATCACCCGCTGGCGCATCCCGCCCGATAGCTGATGAGGGTATTCGCCGCTCCGCTGGTCGGGCGCTGGAATGCCCACCAGCTTGAGCATCTCAACCGCCCGGGCGTGCGCTTCCTGCTTGGAAACCTGCTGGTGCAAGACGATGGCCTCGGCGATCTGGAAGCCGCAGGTCAGCACCGGGTTGAGGCTCGTCATAGGCTCTTGAAAAATCATCGCCAGATCGTCGCCGCGCACTCGGCGCATCTCCTCCTCGTCCAGCGCGAGCAAGTCGCGCCCCTTGAGCAAAATTTGCCCGGCCTCAATGCGACCCGGCGGGTCGGGCACCAAGCGCATGATCGAGAACGCGCTGACGCTCTTGCCGCAGCCGCTTTCCCCGACCAATCCCAGCGTCTGGCCCCGCCCCACTGCAAACGACACCCCGTCGACGGCGCGGGCGACGCCCTCTTCGGTGTGGAAGTAGGTCCGCAAATCGCGGACTTCCAACACGGGATCCGGCGCGATCATGCGCTTTCTCCAGCCCGGCGCACTTCGTCGGCGGCCAGCGTCCCCCAGCGCATGGTCGCGCCGAGCTGACGGCGAAAGCCCTCAACTAGGCAATCGACCAACTCGGCCCGGTCGATGGGCCGCCCCATGCAGGCCTGCAAATCCGTGCTGTGCGCTCGCACCTGTCGGCTCCATTTTTGCCGCGTCCCCTCGTCAATCCGCATCAGTTGCGGCAGGCGCTCGTGCGCCCGGCCGAGCAAAATGGACCCGTGTTGGAGCAAGCGGCATCCGTAGCGCCGCTGGGCGCTGCCGACCAGCTTGCGCTGCTGGCACTTGAGTTCCCAGCGCGCTGTGCTGCCAAAACAAGGGGCCGACCGCGAAGGCCCAAGGCAACGACCAGCCCTCTCCAGCTCGACGGAGGCCCCGAACAGCCGCAGCCCTTCGGCCAAGCACGCGCCGATTTTGCGGTGCGTGGCCTCTACCCGCCCACCCGCGCCGAGGGCCTCGGCCACGCAGGCGACGCTGTACGTCAACTCCTCCCAGTGCAGTACCGCCCGGCCGCCGGTGGGCCGGCGCACCACGTCAATGCCCAGGGCGCGGCAGGCTGCTATATTGGCTTCGCGTTCGGGCTGCTGATTCCAGCCGCAGGAGACCGCCGGCGGGTCCCAGCCGTAGAAGCGCAGCACCGGGCCTTGGGCCGCGGCCGCAGCGAGGGCCTGATCGACGCCCATGTTGTACGCGCCGCAGTTCAAACCCGTATCGACGATGCGCCAAGTAGGGGCCATTAGAGCGCGTCCAAACTCTCGAGGGCGTCCTTGGCCGCCCTCTGTTGGGCCTCCTTCTTGCTCCGCCCTTGGCCCCAGCCCATGCGCCGACCCGTAATGCTCACTTCGACGATAAAGAGCTTGTCGTGGTCAGGCCCCTCCTCGGCGTGAACCCAGTAGCGGGGGGGGCCATTGCCCATGCTCTGCGAGTATTCGAGTAACTTGCTCTTAAAGTTGAAGGTCGCGTCCTGTTGGACTATTTGGTGAAAATCCGCGAGCACCGCGCGCTGGACAAAGGCACGGGCCGCCTCTAGCCCCCCGTCGAGATAGATCGCCCCAATCAGCGACTCCAAAGTGTCGCAGAGAATCGACGGCCGCTGGCCGCCGTTGGCCTCGCGCTCATAAGGACTCAGCAACACAAAGGTCCCCACTCCGAGGCGATCCGCTTGCTGAGCCAGCACCGTGCGGCTGACCAACTGCGACCTCATCTGGGTCAACTCGCCCTCGGCCTTGTCCTCAAAGCGGCGGAAGAGGAATTCAGAGACCAACAGCTCCAGCACGGCGTCGCCGAGAAATTCGAGCCGCTCGTTCGACTCGAGGCGGTCGCTGCCCTCCTTGGCGTACACGTACGATCGATGCTTGAGGGCCTTGACCAACAGATGCTCATTCTTAAAACGGTAGCCCAACCGACTTTCGAGGGCGCGCCGCGAACCCGAGGCCAACTCTCGTCGGTCGCCCGCCGGCTTGTAGCGATTCCACAGGGTCGAAATCCAGCTCATAAGCCTAATGCCCGATTGAAAACCTCGTTTGGCGTGCGCGGGGAGCGTTAGCGTTGGGGATGTGCGTCAGCGTCAGCCCGTGAAGCGACCAAACACCAGTGCCACGTTGTGGCCGCCAAAGCCAAAGGAGTTGTTGAGGGCGTAGTTTACCTGCACGCGGCGAGCCTCGTTGGGCACGTAGTCGAGGTCGCATTCGGGGTCGGGGTTTTCGTAGTTGATCGTCGGCGGCAGCACCCCGCTTTTGAGCGCCATAATGCAGGCGACGCTCTCGATAGCCCCGGCCGCGCCCAACAGATGCCCGGTCATGGACTTGGTCGAACTTACGGCCATGCGGTCGGTATGGCCGGCAAAGACCGCCTTGAGCGCCGCAGTCTCCTGCTGGTCGCCCATGGGGGTCGAGGTGCCATGGGCATTGACGTACCCGATGTCGCTCGGGGCCAAGCCCCCGTCTTGCAGCGCGATGCGGATGGCCCGCGCCCCGCCCTCGGCCCCTGGGGCCATGGCCGTCTGGTGATAGGCGTCGGCGGTAAAACCCAGCCCGAGAAACTCTCCGTAGATCTCGGCCCCGCGCCCTCGGGCGTGCTCCAACTCCTCCAAGATGACGCCCCCGGCCCCTTCGCCGAGCACGAATCCGTCGCGCTCAGCGTCAAAGGGCCGACTGGCCCGCTCGGGCTCGTGGTTGCGCGTCGATAGGGCCTTGGCCGAGGAAAAGCCCGCCATGGAAATGGGCGTGACGGCCGCTTCTGAGCCGCCGGTCACCATCACGTCGGCTTCCCCGTACTGAATTTTGCGCGCCGACTCGCCCAAGGCATGGGCCGCCGATGAACAGGCCGACACCGTGGCGTAGTTCGGCCCTTTGGCCCCCAACTCCATGGCGATCACGCCCGGGGCCATGTCGGAGATCATCATGGGCACGTAGAACGGGCTGACGCGCTTGGGGCCTTTCTCCAACAGGATGGTGTGCTGGTCTTCGTGGGTCTGAATCCCGCCGATACCCGAGCCCCAGATCACGCCCACGCGCTCGGGGTCAACCGCTTCCATGTCGAGCCGGGCGCGGCTAGCCGCCTCTTTGGCCACGCAGACTGCGTAGTGCGTGAAGGCGTCGTTGCGGCGCACATCCTTGCGGTCCATGACCGCCTCCGGGGCGAAATTCTTGACCTCGGCCGCGATCGTGGTCCGGTGTTGGGAAGCGTCGAACTTGGTGATCGGCCCGACCCCCCCCCGGCCGGCTAGGAGCGCGTTCCAGAACGTCGGCAGGTCGTTGCCATTGGGTGCTAAGACCCCCAAGCCGGTGACGACGGCTCTGCGCCTCTGTACTGGAGCTTCGCTCACGCCTTGCTGTTCTCTTCTAGGTACTTAATCGCATCGGCTACGACGGCCATCTTTTCGGCGTCCTCGTCCGGGATGTCGATCCCGAACTCCTCTTCAAAGGCCATGACCAGCTCGACGGTATCGAGCGAATCGGCCCCCAAATCGTCGATAAAAGATGCCTGGGGATTTACTTGATCTTGGCTCACGCCGAGCTGTTCGACGACCAGATCTCTCACGCGCTCTTCAATAGAAGCCATGGTGGGTTCCTCTTGGGATAGGAGTAAACAATTGTCTCCGCTGCGGCCAATGGCCGGCGGCCTAGCAATTAGGGTATAAATATAGGCGATGGGCCAATTTTTTGCTAGCCATCACATGACCATGCCGCCATCTACGGCCAAGACTTGGCCGGTGATATAGGCGGCCTGATCCGAGGCTAGAAACGCCACGGCATGGGCCACGTCTTCCGGCGTCCCCGCTCGCCCCAGCGGCACCGCGGCCATCATCTGTTCCTGCTGCTGGGGTGTCAACCCGTCCGTCATGCCCGTTTCCGGCACGAGCCCCGGGGCCACGGCATTGGCGGTGATCCCACGCGAGGCCAACTCCCGCGCCAAGCTCTTGGTCAGGCCGATCAACCCGGCCTTGGACGCGGCGTAGTTGGCTTGACCGGCATTGCCCAGCAATCCCACGACCGAGGTGATGTTGACGATTCGCCCGCCGCGAGCCTTGAGCATGGGACGCACCGCCGCCCGGACGCAGTTGAAGGCCCCCTTGAGGTTGATCGCCAACACCTCGTCCCAGTCCTCCTCCTTCATCCGCATCAGCAAATTGTCGCGGGTGACGCCGGCGTTGTTGACCAACACGTCTAGCCGGCCCAACTCCGCGATCGTCGCCGCCACGAGCGCGGCCGCCTGCTCGGCGTCGGCGACATCGGCTTGGCGCACGAGGCAGCGGCGGCCCAGCGTCTCAATGGCCGCGGCCACTTCGCCGGCCGCCGCCACCCGGCGAGCGCAGACGGCCAAATCCGCGCCCTCTGCGGCCAAGCGCAGGGCAATGGCCCGGCCGATGCCCCGTGACCCACCGGTCACTAACGCGACTTTTCCCTCTAAGAGTCCCATCACTCCGCTCCTTTGGCGGCGGCGATTTCTCCAGCGGTCCCCGCCAAGGCGACCGCCAGCTTGGGCGCGGTGCGACGCCCCAACCCCCTTAGCACGGCCCCCGGCCCCACTTCAAAAGCGCGGCTAATGCCCATGGCCGCCAGCCGCTGCACGGTCGCGCTCCAGCGAACCGGGCTCGTCATCTGCTCAATTAGGTGCGACCGCAACGTTTCGGGGTCTTGCACGGGCGCGGCCGAGACATTGGTCAACACCGGCACATGCGGCCGCGCAAAGGGCACGGCCCGCAACAGCGGCTCGATCTGCTCGGCCGCCGATTCCATAAGCGGCGAGTGAAAAGCCCCACTGACGGCCAATTCGACGACGCGCCGAGTGCCGGCTTGGGTGGCCAACTCCCGCACCCGCGCCACCGCGGCCCGCTCACCCGACACTACGACTTGGCCCGGCGCGTTGAAATTGGCGGGAACGACAATCCCCACCTCGGCTGCTTGTTGGCACAACGCTGCGACGTGGTCGTCGTCCAACCCGATCACCGCCCCCATCGTCCCCGGCCGCGCCCGGCCGGCTTCCTGCATCAACCGGCCGCGCGTACCCACGAGCGTCAGAGCCTCCGCAAAGGGGAGCACACCGGCCGCCACCAGCGCCGAGTATTCCCCGAGACTGTGTCCGGCTACGGCCACAGGCTGTGGCCCGGCCGCGGCGAGCAACTCGCCAACGGCCACGCTGTGGACGAAGACGGCCGGCTGCGTAATGTGGGTTTGCGCCAGTTGCTCGGCCGGCCCCTCAAAGCAAAGCGCGCTGAGCGCAAAGCCCAGCACCTCGTCGGCCTCGGCAAAGCGCGCCCGCACTGACCCGTACCGCTCGCAGAGGTCGCGGGCCATGCCCACCGCCTGCGAACCCTGCCCCGGAAACAAAAAGGCGCGGCCCCCCATCTCAGGCCCCCCAGCGAAACAGGACGCTGCCCCAAGTGAGGCCGCCGCCGACGCCGGTCATTAGCACCAAATCGCCGCGCTCCAGCCGACCTTGGTCCACGGCTTCGGCCAAGGCAATCGGGATCGTCGCGGCCGTGGTGTTGGCGTAGCGGTCGATGTTGATCATCACCTTTTCCGGGGGGAGCTTCATGCGCTCGGCCGCGGCGTCAATGATGCGCTTGTTGGCTTGATGGGGCACGAAGAGCTTGAGGTCGTCGCCCGTAAGACCATTGCGCTTTAGCAGGCTGGCGGACACTTCGGCCATTTTTTCCACGGCGAACCGGAAGACCGCCCGCCCCTCTTGGCGGATGTAGTGCATGCGCTGATCGACCGTGTCGTGCGAAGGAGGATGCAGGCTGCCGCCGCCTTTGATGTGCAGACATTCGACCGCGGCCCCGTCGGCGTATAGCTCAAAGTCAATCATGCCCGCTTGGTCTTCGCTGCGCTCGAGCAACACCCCACCCGCCCCATCGCCAAAGAGCACGCACGTCGTGCGGTCCTCAAAGTCGAGGATGCTGCTCATCTTGTCGGCGCCGATGACCATCACCCGGCGATGCGTACCGCTTTCGATGAATTGCGCTCCGGTCGCCACGGCAAAGACAAAGCCGGAGCACGCGGCCGACAGGTCGTAGGCCCAGACCCGGTTGGCCCCAATGGCGTGCTGCACCAAGCAGGCCGTCGCCGGAAAGATCATGTCTGGAGTAATGGTCGCGACGATGATCAGGTCGAGGCTGGCCGCGGCGATTCCACGCCGGGCCAAGAGCGTGCGAGCGACCGCGTTGGCCATGGTGGAGGTCGGCTCGTCGGCCCGTAGGAAGCGCCGCTCGGCAATGCCGGTGCGCGTGCGGATCCACTCATCCGAGGTGCTTACCAGCCGCTCCATGTCGGCGTTGGCGACCACCCGGTCGGGCAGGAAGTGCGCCGTTGCCGTAATGGCCGCGCGAAATTTTTTTTCCTCTTCAGCCACGCAGTCTCAGGCCCCGAGCAGCTTACACTTCAGGCTCGATGTATTCGCGGCCTCGATAGAATCCGCAGCTCGGGCAGACGCGATGGGGCAAGGCGGGCTGTCCGCAGTGGGAGCAAGTAGTCCTCGCCGCGGCCTTGATCTTCCAGTGAGTGCGCCGCTTGTCGCGGCGGGTGCGCGAAATTCTCCTCTTCGGTACTGCAGCCACGGGGAACTCCTCTCAAGAACCTTCTTTGGGTTGCGAAAAATCGATCTGCGCGAGGACCGCCCAACGCGGGTCGGCCCCGCTCGCCGCTGCGGCGGTGGGTTCGTCGGCTCCGTCCACTCCGCAGGATGGGCACCGCCCATCGTCGTCTGGGGTGGGTATGCGCATGGGCAAGTCCAAGATCACGGCTTCGCGGAGGTACGCACACAAATCGATCTCGCGCGTCCCGGGATCGACGATCTCGATGTACCCGTCTGCTTCGGCCGACGCCAACTCTTCGGGGGTCGCTCGGCGGCGCTGCAAGAGCAAGCGAAACCGCGCCGCGATCTCTTCTTGCACTTGGTTCAGGCAGCGATAGCACTCGCCGGCAATGCGGCAAGTGACGACGCCATCGAGCCGGAAGTTGTCGAGGGTGCGCCGCACCTCAACGCGGGCTTCAATCGGCGCGGGAAAGGCGAAAAACTCGTCTTTTAGCTCCAGTTGCTCCGCGCGCAATTCAAAGGCGAGTGCATTGGGGCCTTCTACGAGGTCGTCGAGTACGAGCAAGGCACTCATGGCGCGTTCAGTCGGCAAAGAAAAACGCGATCTCAGACTCGGCGTTGACCGTTGAGTCCGAGGCGTGGACGGCGTTGCATTGCACGTCCGTGCCAAAGTCGCCGCGAATCGTGCCCGCCGGGGCTTCTAGGCTGTTGGTCGGGCCGATGAAATCGCGCAGGTACGCCACGGCGTTGGCGCGTTCTAGCACCATGGGCACCACCGGCCCCGAGGTCATAAATTCCACTAGTTCGCCGTAGAAAGGCCGCTCCCGATGCACGGCGTAGAAGGCCCGCGCCTGCTCTGCGGATAGCTCAACCATGCGCAGCGCGCGCACGAAAAACCCCGCGCCCTCAACGCGGGCCATAATCGAGCCGATGGCGTTTTTGGCGACCGCATCGGGCTTGATGATCATCAACGTGCGTTCCATAGTTTTTCAGCGAGTGTATCCCATAGTCAAACAAAATTTTTTAAGATAGGAGCCAATTTGTCTTGTGTCAATGGACGCCGCGCACGACAAAATGCCCTAAGTATCGATTCCATAAAGGGTTCGGCTCGCATTTCTTGACAGGGTAACAGGCCCCCCCTAGATTGGCCCAACCTGATGGATCATCCACTTTTAGCCGAAGAAGGCAAGGTCATTCGCGACCCGGTTTGGGGCTATATCCACTTCCCCGATCCCGTCCTCGCGCTCGTCGATACCCGGGCCTTTCAGCGCCTGCGCAACATCACCCAGCTCGGCTACGTGCATCTGGTGTATCCGGGGGCGCACCACTCGCGCTTTGAGCACTCGCTCGGCGTCTATCACTTGGCCAAGCAGTTTTTGGCTCGGCTCCTCGACTCAGACCCGCCCCTCGTGCTCAGCGACGAGGATGTGCGCGTCTTTATCGCCGCCACCTTGCTCCACGACATCGGGCACTACCCCTTCTCGCACACCCTCGAAGAGCTAAGGCCCTTTTTCATTCGGCACGAAGAAGGGGCGAGGCAGATCATTGAGGACCAAGATGGCGAGCTCTACCAGACGCTCGCCGATAAGTTCGAGATTGACCCGGCGCGGGTAGCCAACGTCATCGACTACGAGAGCAGCGGCCACGCGATTTCCCCCGAGGATCGGCTGCTGGCCAACATCCTCAGCAACACCCTCGACCCCGACAAAATCGACTATCTCTTGCGCGATTCCATGTTCTGCGGCGTCCCCTTCGGCGAGAGCGTCAACCGCGACCGCCTGATCGCCTCCATCCAGTTCGACCCGCAGGGCCAGCGGCTAGCCATCACCAGCAAAGGCGTCTCGGCCGTCGAGGCCCTAGTTTTTACCAACTATCAGATGTACCGCAACGTGTACTGGCATCACGGGGTGCGTGCGGCGTCGGCCATGTTCAAGCGCGCCGTGCAAGAGATCCTCCTCCACCCGCACAACCAGCTCGACTTCTCCGACTTTCACCACCTCACCGAGAGCGGGCTGCTCGCTCGCCTCCAGCGCGAGCAGGAGCGCTTAGGGTTAGCCACCTCCGCCCAGCTCCTCGAGGGTACGATCCACCGCCGCCTCTACAAGGTCGGGGCCGTCATTCACTCGAGCGAGCGCACTCAGCCTCTGATGCGCCACCTCGATTTCCTCTTCCGCCATCCCTACAAGCGCCGCGCCAAGGAAATTGAGCTTTGCCAAGTTTTCGGCCAGCGGCTCGGCCGGCCGCTCCAAGGCCACGAAATTCTCATCGACATCCCCAGCTTCAACAAGACGCCCGAATTCGATCTCCGGGTCTTCTACGGTCGCCCGCTTCCCGCCGACGAGGCCGCCCCCCGAACCTTTGCCGATCCAGAGGTTTCCCGCCTGCGCGACTCGCTGCTGCACAACTTTGAGGACCAAGCCAAAATTTTCCGCATCTTCTGCATTGACGATCCCGACCTGCGGGCACTAGTCGGCAAAGAGGCCAAGCAGCACCTCAGTTGACGCGCTGAATGCCCTATTGCGAGGAGGTATCCGATGATACGCTCGATTGCCGCCGCATTCACAGCAGCATGGTCGATCTTTGGAGTGCAAAGCGGCTACGGACAGCCGCCGAGTGAGGAGGGGAAGATATACTGGACGAACTCGGCGTCGGGCATCTATCGGTCCGGCCTAGACGGCTCCAACGTCGAACGGATCGTCATCCCGGATTTGAGGCGTCCAGACAACATCGCTCTCGATGTAGCAGGGGGGAAGATGTACTGGACGGGTAGAGGAGGTCGTATCTATTGTTCCAATCTCGACGGGTCCAACGTCGAAACCCTTATAGACTGGAGATGGGGAGGGAGGTCAGCAGACCTTGCCTTAGATATAGCTGAAGGTAAGATCTACTGGATTCAGGGTTGCCTTGTGCGGGCGAACCTAGATGGCTCCAACATCGAGGAACTCTCATTCAATGGTGATTCTATTATACCGGGTATTGCTCTGGACTTAGTCAGAGGCAAAGTGTATTGGACCGATCTAGGCGCGATTGAGCGGGCGGACTTGGATGGAAAAAACCGCGAAATCGTCGTAGGAAGCTATCTCAATAATGTGGATCTTTACGATCTCGCCCTTGATGTGGATGGCGGCAAGATATACTGGACCGATAGCAAAGGTTCAATTCTACGGGCGGACTTGGATGGCGAAAACGGCGAAGAAATTCTCACGGGGCTAGCATATCCTCGTGCAAGAATCGCCCTCGATGTGGAGGGGGGCAAGATATACTGGACAGACTGGACCGCCTCGGAGAAGGGGACTTTTCATAGGGCTAATTTGGACGGAACCAATATCGAATACCTGATGGGATGGGAAAGGGCAACCGGCTTCGCTCTCGACCCAGAGGGGAGAAAAATGTACTGGACTGATGTCAAGGGAGCGACGCACCGGGCAAACATAGACGGTTCTAACATCGAACACCTCTTTGCTCCAGCATTGAGGGAGCCATACGGCATTGCTTTGGACCCGGTCAGAGGAAAGATGTACTGGACCGACTTCGGGTTGGGTTCCATCCATCAAGCGAACTTAGATGGTTCTAACCGCAGGTCATGGATCACAGGATTAGCTCGTCCTAGGGGCATCCTGCTAGCCGGCGACAAGCTCTACTGGGCGGATTCGGGAACGGGAAAAATTCAGGCGGCGAACGTAGATGGCTCGCAGATCGAAGAAATCGTCACAGGGCTGGATAGGCTGAATGCCATCGCCTTGGACCAGGATAGGGCCAAAATCTACTGGGTAGAAGCCGCCGCCATTCAACGGTCCAACTTAGATGGCTCGCAGCTCGAAGAAATCGCAACCGTGCATTCTTCCTTGGGCATCGCCTTGGACCAAGATAGGGGCAAAATATACTATACGAATCTCGATACCGTCTCCCGCGCCAACTTGGACGGCTCACACATCGAAAATATCGCCATTGCTCATTATCAGCAGGCGACAGGGGGGGGGTGGAACGAAGCTATCGCCTTAGATCCCATTGGGAGAAAGATATACTGGACAGCACTGCATATCGGGCACAGCAACAGTGATCCGTTTGATAGGGATGTTCATTCGGAAATTTTCCGATCCAACTTGGACGGCTCCAATGTCGAGCAAATCCAATCCATGCGTACAGGGTGGCTCTCGGGGCCTACCGGCATCGCCCTAACCCAGCGCGCTGTCTCAAACATCTGGCTCTCGGCCCCCACCGGCATCGCCCTATACATCCCCCACCCGACCTCGGTCTCAACGCCTAGCACCACGCCAGCGATACCAACCACCAGCGGCCTAGACCCCAATTTCCCCAACCCCTTCAACGCCCACACTCAGATCGCCTACCGCCTCGCCGCGCCCGGCCCGGTGCGCCTAGCAATCTACAATGTCTTAGGCCAACCCGTGCGTGTGCTGGTAAACCAGTTCCAACCCGCCGGCTTCTACCAAATCCCTTGGGACGCCCGCGACCAACAGGGCACTGAGGTGGCGGCTGGCGTCTATCTCACGCGCCTGCGCCACCCCGATGGAACACAGACCCGGCGGTTGCTCTATCTCAAGTAGCCAGCCGAAAGCGACGCCTATTTCTTGCCGATCTAATATCTGATGTTAAATTTGCAAGAAATAGGTCTCGCATAATATGCCCTATCTCAAGCGCCATTTGACGCAAACCATCCTCCGAGCCGCGGCAACCTTTCCCGCCGTGCTGATCACCGGCGCGCGGCAGACGGGTAAAACCACCCTGCTGCGCCGAGAATTCGGTGCTTCCCATCGCTACCTCTCGCTCGAACGCCCCGACATCCGGGCGCGTGCCCAAGCCGATCCAGTCGCCTTCCTCGCCGAGGCCGCCCCGCCAGCGATCCTCGACGAGATCCAGTACGCGCCGGACCTGCTCCACTACATCAAGGAGGATATCGACGCCAACCGCTTTCCCGGCCGCTGGCTCCTAACCGGCTCGCAGCACTTCGCGCTCATGGACGGCCTCAGCCAAACCCTCTCGGGGCGCGTCGCTGTCCTGACCTTGGACCCGCTCTCCACAGCCGAAGTCGAACAACAACCCGCGCCGTCCAATATGGATGTCCTGCTGGACAAGGTGTTCGGCGTCTCCGCGGACAAGGACCAACCATCGCGGTCGATCCATCTCGCAGACTGGCTCTTGCGCGGCGGCTTTCCCGAGCCGCGGGTCAACCCGCAGGTAGATCGACAACTCTGGTTTGGCAGCTATGTCCAAACCTACCTCGAACGCAACGTGCGCAACCTAGCCCAGATCGCCGACTTGGGCGCTTTTACCCGCTTCCTCATGATCGTTGGCGCCCGCACCGGCACCACGCTCAACATGACCGAACTCAGCCGCGAAGTCGGCGTCAGCAACCCGACGATCAAGCGCTGGCTTTCCGTGCTGGAGACCAGCCAGATCATTTACCTACTACCCCCCTACTACCGCAACTTGGGCAAACGCCTACGCAAAAGCCCCAAGCTCTACCTGATTGACTCTGGCTTGGCGACTTTCTTCCTCGGCCTCCACACACCCGAATCGGTGATCCAAGGCCCCAGTCTAGGGGCACTCGTAGAAACGGCCGTCGTGGGCGAGTGGCTAAAAACCTGTCGGCAACAGGGCGAAAAACCGAACCTGTACTATTGGCAATCGAACACCATCGCCGAAGTCGATCTCGTCATTGAGCGCGGCGGAGTACTCTACGGCATCGAGGTCAAGGCTACGGCCACTCCCACGCCAAACCACGCTGCGGGCCTCGCACGCTGGCTCAGTCTCGTCGGCTCGCAAGCACACGGCGTCCTAGCCTGCCGCGTCGATGCGCCCCACGCTTTGCGACCGGGCATTCGCGCCGTTCCTTGGCACCTTGCTTGGTAGCTCTTCTTCCTTGACAGCACCTCTGTAAGGGCTTCTTATCGTGTTGGTGGGCAAAGAGGCCAAGCAGCATCTCAGTTGACGCGCTGAACGCCCTATTGCGAGGAGGTATCCGATGATACGCTCGATTGCCGCCGCATTCACAGCAGCATGGTTGATCTTTGGAGCGCAAAGCGGCTACGGACAGCCGCCGCTTGAAGAGGGCAAGATATACTGGACAGCCTCGGCGTCGGGCATCCACCGCTCTAGCTTGGATGGCTCCAATGTCGAACGGCTCGTCACTCCAGATTTGAGGGCGCCAGACAAGATCGCTCTCGATGTAGCAGGGGGGAAGATATACTGGACGGACATAGAGATGGCTGGCATCCATCGGTCCGACCTAGACGGCTCCAACACCGAAACTCTCGTGGAAGGATATAACCTCTCAAGATCAAGATGGTTCTGGACAATAGACATCACTCTGGATGTAGCAAGAGGCAAAATATACTGGACGACGGAAATCTCACACGGGGACTATCTTTCTTTTCTTGTCGAACGGTCCGATCTAGACGGCTCCAACGTCGAAATCCTCTTTGACGGATTGAATGGTATAGGAGACAGTGCTCTGGATCTGGTCAGAGGCAAAGTGTACTGGACGAACGGATATATCTTTTGGGCCGATCTCGGCGGCCATGATTATGATGCAAAATTTATCCCATCAAGTGCTTCTACAAGTGCTTATAGCATTGCCCTCGATGTGGACAGCGGCAAAATGTACTGGACTAATCCGGGCGCTCAGACAATCCAGCGAGCCGACCTCAACGGCCAAAACATCGAAGAGACCCTCACGGTATCAGATGGCTATCCCCAAGAAATCATCCTCCTCGATGTGGACGGTGGCAAACTATACTGGACCAATCCGGGCACTCAGACGATTCAGCGGGCTGGCCTCAACGGCCAAAACGCCGAACACTTCTTCGACTTAGGCCAACTCCATCTCACGGGATCGCTAGCAGACATCGCCCTCGATTTAGACGGGGGCAAGATATATTGGACGGACTCTGAGACAGGGGATCGGAGCGACTGGGCGACAGGGACGATTCAGCGAGCGGACTTGGATGGCCAAAACCGCGAAGTCCTATTCGATCCAATCGTGCGAAGACCACACGGCATTGCCCTCGATGTGGACAAAATGTACTGGAGCGACTCGAAATCGGGTTCCATCCAACGGGCTAACCTCGATGGCTCAGGCATGGAAGTTCTCGTAACCGGATTGGATGAGCCGATGGGCATTGCCTTGACAGCCGGGCGCAAAATCTATTGGGCTGACTCGGGAACAGGGAAAATTCAGGCGGCAAACAGGGATGGCTCCAACGTCAAAGATATCCTTACAGGTTTGAGCTATCCCCGAGATATTGCCCTTGATGCAGTCCGGGGCAAGATGTACTGGAGGGAGTTCTACTTCAAAGAAAGGGTGGAGCACACCATTCAGCGAGCGGACTTGGATGGGTCCAATGTCGAAGCAGTCGTCCCGAAGTTGGCTTCAACTAGCTACGGGGGAGACGTCGCTCTCGATGAACTAGCGGGTAAGCTCTACTGGATATACCCAGATGGTAAAGCGATTCAACGAGCGGACTTAGATGGGTCCAACATCGAAGATATCGCCACTATTCCTCAAGGTGCGTGGAATTACTACACAGCCTTCGCTCTGGACCCAATCGGAAACAAACTATACTGGTCAATCTTGTACGAAACAAATAAGGTAGGAGGATGGGGTGTCATGGTATGGGCGGAAGAAATCTTCCGGTCCAACTTGGACGGCTCCAACGTTGAGCAAATAGGGAAAGTGCCTATAGGGAGTCCAACGGACATCGCCCTATACATCCCCCACCCGACCTCAATCTCAACGCCCAGCACCACGCCGGCGATACCAACCACCAGCGGCCTAGACCCTAATTTCCCCAACCCCTTCAACGCCCACACCCAGATCGCCTACCGCCTCGCCGCGCCCGGTCCGGTGCGCCTAGCAATCTACAACGTCTTAGGCCAGCCCGTGCGTGTGCTAGTGAACCAGTTCCAGCCTGCCGGTTTCTACCAAGTCCCTTGGGACGCCCGCGACCAACAGGGCACTGCGCTGGCGGTCGGTGTCTATCTCACGCGCCTGCGCCACCCCGATGGAACGCAGACCCGGCGATTGCTCTATCTCAAGTAGCCAGCCGAAAGCCTCAGTTGACGCGCTGAATGGCCTGTTGCGAGGAGGTATCCGATGATACGCTCAATTGCCAACCGGAAAGCAATTGCCGCCGCATTCACAGCGGCATGGTTGATCTTGGGAGCGCAAAGCGGCTACGGACAGCCGCCGCTTGAGGAGGGGAAGATATACTGGACGAACTCGGAGTGGGGCATCTATCGATCTAGCTTGGATGGCTCAACTGTCGAACCGCTCGTCATCCCGGATTTGAGGGGGCCAGGAAAAATCGCTCTCGATGTAGCAGGGGGGAAGATATACTGGACGGACAGAGAGTTGGATGGCATCCATCGGTCCGACCTAGATGGCTCCAACACCGAAACCCTTGTGGAAGGATATGGCCCCCCAGGATGGGCTTGGATAATAGACATCACTCTGGATGTAGCAAGAGGGAAAATATACTGGACGACGGAAATCTCACACGGGGACTATAATTCTTTTCTCGTCGAACGGTCCGATCTAGACGGCTCCAACGCCGAAACCCTCTTTTCTGAATTGAATGGTATAAGAGATAGTGCCCTAGATCTGGTCAGAGGCAAAGTGTACTGGGCGTGGACAGTCGGAACTATTGCTTGGGCCGATTTCGGCGGCCATTTTCAGGATGCAAAATATATCCCATCAAGTGCTTCTAGTATTGCCCTCGACGTGGACGGTGGCAAAATGTACTGGACCAATCCAGACACCCAGACAATCCAGCGAGCCGATCTCAACGGCCAAAACATCGAAGAGACCCTCACGGTATCAGATGGCTATCCCGAAGAAATCATCCTCCTTGATGTGGACAGCGGCAAAATGTACTGGACCAATCCGGGCACTCAGGCGATTCAGCGGGCCGACCTCAACGGCCAAAACGCCGAACACTTCTTCGACTTAGGCCAACTCCATCTTACAGGACAGCTAGCAGACATCGCCCTCGATTTAGACGGAGGCAAGGTATATTGGACGGACTCTGAGACAGAGCAGAACGACTGGGGGACAGGGACGATTCAGCGGGCGGACTTGGACGGCCAAAACCGCGAGGTTTTGTTCGACCCAATCGTGAGAAGACCATACGGCATTGCCCTCGATGTGGACAAAATGTACTGGAGCGACTCGATAGCGGGTTCCATCCAACGGGCCAACCTCGACGGCTCAAGCATGGAAGTTCTCGTCACCGGATTGGATGAGCCGACAGGCATTGCCTTGACAGCCGGGAACAAAATCTACTGGGCCGACTCGGGAACAGGGAAAATTCAGGCGGCGGACTTGGACGGTTCACAGGTCGAGGATATCGTCACCGGATTGGATCGTCCATGCGCCATCGCCTTAGACCGGGGCCGTTCTAAAATTTATTGGTCGGAATGGGAGACGATTCAACGGGCCAACCTCAATGGCTCGCAGGTCGAAGAAATCGCATCAGTGGACAGCTGGCCCCCTCTAGCGGCTATCGCCTTGGACGAGGATAGTTCCAAAATTTACTGGTCGGACGAATCCGTCATTTTCCGCGCCAACTTGGATGGCTCACATACCGAAAGGTTCAATGTCCTTGATTGGACACATTCGATAAAAGCCCTCGCCTTATATCCCGTTGGAAGAAGGATATACTGGACGAGCTTGTTCCGGCCGCCCTCCATCGATTGGAATGCTCCTGCACCAGTGTATTCGCAAATTTTCCGCTCTAACTTGGATGGTTCCAATGTCGAGCGAATCCAATCCATGAATACATGGTGGCACTGGGGCCCCACCGGCATCGCCCTATACATCCCCCACCCAACCTCGATCTCAACGCCCAGCACCACGCCAGCGATACCAACCACCAGCGGCCTAGACCCCAATTTCCCCAACCCCTTCAACGCCCACACCCAGATCGCCTACCGCCTCGCCACCCCCGGCCCGGTGCGCCTAGCAATCTACAACGTCTTGGGCCAACCCGTGCGTGTGCTGGTAAACCAGTTCCAGCCCGCCGGCTTCTACCAAGTCCCTTGGGACGCCCGCGACCAACAGGGCACTGCGCTGGCGGCCGGCGTCTATCTCACGCGCCTGCGCTATCCCGATGGAGCGCAGACCCGGCGGTTGCTCTATCTCAAGTAGCCAGCCGAAAGCGACGCCTTCTCTGCTGTTGCCGCTGCGTCCGGGATCGAGGGCGTCCCGCCCTCGACGAGGGCAAGATGCCCTCGACCATTTGGAAGATTGACCGCTGCGCCGAGAATTCGGCCCTTCCCATCGCTACCTCTCGCTCGAACGCCCCGATGTCCGGGCGCGTGCCCACGCTTTGCGACCGGGCATTCGCGCCGTCCCTTGGCACCTTACTTGGTAGCTCTCCTCCCTTGACAGCACCTTCGTAAAGACTTCTTATCGTTCTGCTCCGTACGCACTGCCGCGGCGGAGAACAGCAAGGAGCACGAGCAATGGAACGAGCAATGACCGAGCGCGAGATCGAGGCCGTCCTGCGGGAGGTTACAGACGAGGAGGTCACCTTCTACCACGAATACGGCTGGGTTATGATGCCGCGGCTCGTCGCTCCAGAGTTCGCCGCCGAGCTCCTGCGCGTCGGACGGGAGTGGGCCGAGCGCAACCGCGAGGAGATTGGCCCCGGCAAGCCGGTCGCCGGCCTCGCTCGGAACCAAGAGACCGAACCGTTTCGTTCATTCATGTTCAGCGAGCGCATGGCGCAAAACGCGACCCGCCTCGTCAACAGAAAGCGGCTCAAGGGCGTGGATGTTCCGCTCCGCTACCGCATAGATCTCCTCCTAAACAGGCGTCCCGGAGCAGCCGGGTCCACCTATCACCAAGACTCGTCCGAGCATGGCTCCGACCGGGTCGGCGAGCTCCAGTTCTGGCTCGCGCTGGCAGAAGTCCCCCCCGAGAGGGGTGCCATGCGGTTCGTCAGCCGCTCCCACCGCGAAGGGCCGCTCGGCTCGGTGTTCAACGACGACCAAGGCGATCTGCTCAAGCAGTTCCCGAATCTTACGTCCGTGCTCGAACTCTCGCCGCCCTTGCACTACCAACCGGGCGACTGCACTGTGCATCACGGCTACACCGTCCACGGAGGCCCGGCCAACACCACCGACGAGCCGCGCTGGTCGTACCTGTTCTCGTACAGCCCGGCCGACACCCGCTACTGGAACGGCAGCGCCAGCAACTGGGGCAGCGAGCGAAAGCGCTTGGGCGACTCGCACAATCCCATCGTATCCGAGGCCAGCCCATGAACCTCAAAGGGCACATCGCGGTCGTCACCGGCGCCAGCCGCGGCATCGGGCGGGCCATCGCAGACGCGCTAAAGGCGCACGGCCTAGCCGTTGCAACCGTCGCACGTCGCTCGGCGCAATTTGCGGCCGATGTCTCGGACCCGGCCGATGTGGACCGCCTCAAAACCGCGGTCGAAGCCGAGCTCGGCCGGCCCACTGTTCTCGTCAATGCCGCCGGGGTCTTCGGCCCGATCTCCCTCGTACAGGACAGCGACCCCGCCAAATGGGTCGAAACGCTTATGATTGATGCGGTAGGCCCCTATCTCGTATCCCGCGCCTTCCTAAGCGGCATGCTGGACGCAGGATGGGGCCGGATCGTCAGCCTTTCGTCTGCGGCGTCGCTGCACCCGCCCGGACCGCTAAACAGTGCCTACGGCACGGCCAAGGTCGCGCTCAACCAATTCACCCGACACCTTGCGGCCGAGCTAGCGGGGACGGGCGTCACCGCCAACGTCATCCATCCCGGCGACGTCAAGACCGCAATGTGGGCAGATATTCGCGACAAAAAGGACGCCATCGGCGAAAGCGGCTACGACCGCTGGGTGGCGTGGGTGGAGAAAACAGGTGGGGACCCGCCGGAGAAGGCGGCCCAACTCGTGCTCGACATCCTCGCAAGCGACATCAACGGACGCTTTCTCTGGATCGACGATCCGCTTCAGACGCCGATCCCGAGCTGGGATTAGGACAGCGTAAGTAGGAGCAGTGCGGATCGATCTCAGAGGCTGTCTGAAAACCCACCTTGGGGCCTGTTGAACACGCCGTAGAGACAGGATCCGTCATTCCCGCGCAAGAACGTCACCCCGTGCCCCGACACGGGGCGGGAATCCAGCCGGGATCGTTTAGACGCAAAGGACGACCACCAGAACATGACCCCTCACTATCCTTCCCTCTACTTGCGTCCCAACAGCGAGCGCACCGTGCGCAACGGCCATCCTTGGGTCTTTTCCGGTGCGGTTGAACGCCCTCCTCGGGACGCCGACACCGGCGATATCGTCGATGTCTTTGACGCGCACGAGCGTTTTGTCTGTCGCGGGTTTTACAATCAACGCTCGCTGATCCGGGTGCGCAGCCTCACCCAAGACCCCAGCCGCTCCATTGACTCGGCCTTCTTCACTGAGCGCATCGCCCAAGCCATTGCCCTCCGCCGCAGCACCGGCCTAGCCGCCCACACCAACGCCCTGCGCCTAGTCCACGGCGAAAGCGACGGCCTGCCCGGGCTAATCGCCGACGACTACGCCGACTACCTAGTGGTACAGTTCCACACCGCCGGCATGGAAAAGCAACGCCCCGTCATCCTCGACGCGCTCCAATCCCTGCTCGCCCCCCGCAGCCTGTACGAACGCAGCGATGTGGGCACCCGCCGCGCCGAGGGGCTGGCCGACCGCCCCACCGGCCTGCTCGCCGGCCAAGCACCGCCCGAATTCGTCGAAATCGAAGAGCACGGCACGCGCCTTTACGCCGATCTCTATCGCGGCCAGAAAACCGGCTTCTTTCTCGACCAGCGCGCCAACCGCTTCTATCTCCAGCAACTCGCCCGTGGCCAGCGCGTGCTCAACCTCTTTTCCTATTCGAGCGGCTTTTCCGCCCACGCCCTCAAAGGCGGTGCCGCCCGCACCCTCGACGTCGATATATCGCCCCAAGTCGTGCCCGCCGCCCGCCGCGCCCTCGCGGCCAATCGCCCCCAAGGTGCTCACTCCGACCTCTTGATCGCCGATGTCTTTCCCTTTGTAGAAGAACTAGCCGAGCGCGGCCCCCGCTTCGATGTCGTCGTCTGCGATCCCCCGTCGCTGATGCGGAAACGCAGCCAGCACAAACAGGCCATGGGCGTCTATACCAAACTCAATCGCAACGCCCTGCGCTTAATCGCCGATGGCGGCCTGCTGGTGACCGCCTCGTGCTCAGCGCGGATTTCCCAAGAGGACTTTTTCCAAATCGTCCGCCGCGCCGCGGCCGGTGCCCGGGTCCGCACCCGCCTCCTCGCCTACAACCTGCACCCCGCCGATCACCCAATAGACCCCGCCTTCCCCGACGGCCGCTACCTCAAGTGCATCTTCGCCCGCGTCCAGCGTCAGTCTTGATGCTGCTGGGCGAAAGGCATATCTCCGTTGTAATATGTCAACCTGACAACGAGTGACATCCCTGTAATCTTCTATAACCAATAGACAAAACCCTTTACTAAGGAGAACTGATATGGCTGAACAACAGCACGAAATGGCAAGCCAATCTAGCACCACTGAAGCACCAGCGGGTACGGGAAAGGAAGGCATCGTGTACTTGCTGACTAACCCCGCTATGGAGGGATATGTAAAAATTGGGATGACTGGAGGTACTTCTGTCCAAGAGGTCAAAAAGCGAATGAAACAATTGGACAGCACAGGTGTGCCACGAGCATTTTACTGCGAATATGCAGCCTTGGTTGAAAACTACGAAAAGGTGGAAAGTGCCTTACACGTAGCGTTTGGCGATTACCGGGTCCGCCGAAATCGAGAATTTTTCGAGGGTATTGATCCATTCCGTGTAAAAGCAATTCTAAAACTACATGAAAAGAAAGATGTAACGCCAGATCCTGCCGACATGGCTAAGGACACGGGTAAGGATGAGGTAGAACGCCCCTCTAGAGCAGAAAATTTTAAATTCACAATGGCAAAAGTGCCTATTGGGGCGATTTTAGAGTGGACTGATGACCCGAACATAACTTGCGAAGTCGTGGACGAGAATAATCGCGTTAAATATGGAGAAAAGGAAAGCACCATCTCCGGCTTGGCAAAAGAGCTCAAGAATATCCCGTCTGCAAGGGGGTCTCTTTATTGGATGTACGAAGGCGAAACCTTGCAAGAACGGCGTGAGCACTTTGAGCGCGCGGAAGCAAGCGACGATAGCTAGCCTCGTCGCCTGCTCTGTCTTCGCGACCAATGCAACGACCTCACACCCCGGTGGATTGATCTGGCACGTCGCGCATAATTCGCGAACGCGGAGGGCTAAAAATGGAAGCTACGTCTGTAGAAAAAGAAATTCTCGACGAGATTCATAAATTGGAAAAAGGCCGACAAGCAGAGGTGCTGGAATTCGTGCGTTCGTTAGCAAAGTCCGAGATGACAGGCGTACCCGGCAAGACGCTGCTGCGCTTTGCCGGCACAATAGATAGAGCAGACTTGGACAAGATGGCTAAAGCGATCCAAGCCGATTGCGAGAACGTAAATTCCAAGTGGTCGCCCCTTTTCAAGGAGGCCTAGATGAAACGGATAATCACACTCATTTTCCTGTCGGCAACGCTGGGGCAAGCCAACGACGAAATCACCATTGAGTTGCCGAGTGGGGTGCCGCTAGAAATGGTGTGGATCGAACCGGGCAGCTTCACTATGGGATGGCTGCCGAGAGAAGTGACGATCTCTCAGGGCTTCTACTTAAGCAAGTACGAGATCACCCAAGAGCAATGGCAGGCGGTCATGGGCACCGCGCCGTGGTCGTCTGCGCCGAGCGGCTACCAAGGCCCAAGACATCCTGCCTTCGGCCTTACTTGGTACGATGCACAGGCATTTGCCCAGAGGCTAAACGACCACTTTGGCGAGGACGCCTATCGCCTGCCCACCGAAGCTGAATGGGAGTATGCCTGCCGGGCGGGCACGACGACGCGCTGGTTCTTTGGAGATGACGAGAGCCTGCTGGCATCTTATGCGTGGTACGGAGCCAACGCCGCGGATGCCGGAGTTCAGCCCGTTGGCGCGAAACTTCCCAACCCTTGGGGGCTGTTTGACATGTACGGAAACACTGATGAGTGGGTACACGACTGGTATGATTATAATTTCCACGATGGTACGCCGCAGACAGATCCGTCAGGTCCTATATCGGGCCACTACCGCATACTACGAGGTGGAAGCTACGCCCATGATGCTTTTATCGCGTCGTCGGATTACTCTAGGTATGGGAATAGTGGCTACACCAACGGTATGCGTCTTCTCAAGGGAGTGCCGCTCAACATAGTCATCCCCGAGCGCATTCCCTTTCCCCAAAATAGTTCAGGCCCATTTTTCCCGGTCCACGAGGGCAATATCTGGATTATGGCGTCTCATAGACATAGCTGGGGCCCGCCTAGCGTGGATACCACCGCCTATGTATTGGAGAGTCAGATCATTGAGGGGAAACAGTACTGGAGTATGGGGTTAATCGGAGAGCCTTTCCGCGTGGACGAGAGCGGTGATATCTGGTTTCGGAAAAATTCGTACTTCTCAGAAGAAATGCGTTACCTCTTACAGTACATAGACGAGCATCCCGAACTGCGAGAGTCTCAGTACTACCAACAGTCTTCTTTATTCAAAAATTCAGATCCCGACCAAAAGGATTTCCTAATCTACGACTTCGATGATGTCGTTGTCGTCCCTGAGTTGGATCCAGACTCGCCGACTTGGGACATAGATTTGCGATTCGAGGACCTGCTGTATGACTTCTTGATTGTACGGAAGGTTGGCGAACCTGCCCCAGACCAGCGATTGTTTGGAGTTCCGGGACCCGAGTGGGGCACCACGCAGACCTTTCAACGCGGTATAGGCATTATTAGAACCCGTACGACAGGTTCACTCTTCCCCAGCACGACGGACAGTGAACTAATATGGGCGCGTATTGATGGCAAGGAATACGGCTTGCATCCCGGACCCGGCTACCTTGGCTATCGAGAGGTCATAACGGCGGTCGCGTCTCCTGAGCTAAAATCCGCCCAGCCAGCCACCAGCGGCCTATCGCCCAATTTTCCCAACCCCTTCAACGCCAGCACCCAAATCGCCTACGACATAGCCGCCCCCGGCCCAGTACGGCTGACAATCTACAACACCTTGGGCCAACCTGTGCGGACGCTCGTAGATCAGTTCCAAGCTGTCGGCTCGCACCAAGTCCGCTGGGACGCCCGCGACCAACAAGGCGCGGCCTTGGCGGCCGGGGTCTATCTCGTGCGTCTGCGCTATCCCGGCGGCGAGCAAACCCGGCGACTGCTCTTGCTCAAATAGCCGCCCAACCCGCGTCTTTTACCCGTCTTGACACCGCCGCGCAAAACGCCATCAGTTCCAAGCTGTCGGCTCGCACCAAGTCCGCTGGGACGCCCGCGACCAACAAGGCGCGGCCTTGGCGGCCGGGGTCTATCTCGTGCGCCTGCGCTATCCCGGCGGCGAGCAAACCCGGCGACTGCTCTTGCTCAAATAGCCGCCCAACCCGCGTCTTTTGCCCATCTTGACACCACCGCGCAAAACGCCTATCCTCGTGGCCTTATGTCAACCTGCATCCCCTTCTGATGAAAGATCTCTCCGAAGATCTACGCCTCAAACTCGACGCCCTGCCCACCGAATCCGGCGTCTATATTATGAAAAGGCGCGACGGGCAAATAATCTACATCGGCAAGGCCAAAAACCTGCGCGACCGGGTGCGCTCGTACTTTCGCACCTCGGGCAGCGATGGCCGGCGTCAGTTCAAGGCCCTAGTCCGCAACATCGCCGACATCGACTACATCGTAACGGGTAGCGAGCAGGAGGCCCTCATCCTCGAAGCCACCCAAATCCGCACCCACAAACCGCGCTACAACATCCTGCTCAAAGACGACAAGAAATACCCCTATATCCGCATCACCGCCGAGCCGTTTCCCCGCATCTTCGCCACCCGCGACGTGGTCCGCGACGGCTCGCGCTACCTCGGCCCGTACAGCAACGTCCGCGCCATGCACACCACCCTCGACATGCTGCGCAAGGTCTTTCCCATCCGCTCTTGCAACGCCGCGTTGCCCTCCGACAAGGTGCCGCTGTGCCTCGAATACCACATCAAGCGCTGCGAAGGCCCCTGCGAAAACCTCGTCTCGGCTTCCGACTACCGCAAAACCGTCGAGCGGGCCGTGCGCTTTTTACGCGGCCAAAACGCCGAAGTAACCCGCGAGTTGCAAAAGCGCATGGCCGAGGCCGCCGCAGACATGCGCTATGAGAAAGCAGCCCGCTACCGCGACCAAATCCAAGCGCTAGAGTCCATGCGCGCCCGTCAGAAAGTCGTCCTCGACGCCCCGGTGGACCGCGACGTCCTCGGCATGGCCCGCAGCGACGACGAAGCCTGTTGCAGCGTCCTCGAAGTCCGCGAGGGCCGCCTGCTCGGCAAAAAGCACCACTTCCTCGGCGGGGTCATGGAGTCCGCCGACGGGGAAATCCTCTCGGCCTTTGCGCGCCAGTTCTATCTGCAAAGCGACTTTGTCCCGCCCGAGATCCACCTACCAGCCCAGCCGACGGACGCCGACGCAATGGCGGCTTGGCTGTCGCAAAAGGCCAGCGGCAAGGTCGAGTTGGCAACCCCCCAGCGCGGGGCCAAGGCGCAGATGCTAGACATGGCCGCCAAAAACGCCGCCCAAATGCTCGCCGAACGCCAGCACAAGCGCGAGATGAAGCGCGACCGCATCCCCCAATCGGTCTATGCCCTCCAGCGCGACTTGCAGCTAGCGGCGCCGCCCCGCCGCATCGAAGGCATTGACATCTCCACCTTCCAAGGCGCCCACCCGGTCGGCTCGGTGGTCTGCTTTATCGACGGCCGGGCCAAGCGCAGCCAGTACCGCTACTTCAAAATCCGCGACCTCGCCCAACCCGACGACTACGCTTCCATCTACCAAGTGGTCTATCGCCGCTGCCGCGGCCTAGCCGAGCGCAATGAAGCCCAGCCCGACTTGCTGCTCATCGACGGCGGGCCGGGCCAACTCGCCAGCGCGGTCGCCGCCCTGCACGCGCTCGATATGGCAGACCAACCCGTCGTCGGCCTCGCCAAGCGCTTTGAAGAAGTCTTTCTGCCGGGCCAGCGCGAGCCGCTGCTGCTGCCCAAGACCTCGGCCAGCCTGCGCCTGTTGCAGATGCTGCGCGACGAAGCGCACCGCTTCGCGCTCAAAAACCATCGCCAGCAACGCACCAAGAGCGCGTTTAGCTCGGCCTTAGATCGCATCCCCGGCATTGGCCCGCAAAAGCGCAAGGCCCTGCTCGTGGCCTTTGGCTCGGTCAAGCGCGTCGCGGCCGCGCCGGCCGAGCAAATCGCCGCCCTTCCCGGCTTTAGCCGCAAGCAGGCCGACGCCTTGCTGGCCCATCTCAACGGCCCGGATCATGGCCCGCCCGAAATCCACTCCTGAGCACCCGCTGCCAAAGGCTTTAGCCCTTTCCCGCGAGCACTTCCTCCAAGCCATGGAGCGCGACAAGGGGCTGGCGGCCAATACCCTCGACGCCTATCGCCGCGACCTCAACCGCTATCTACACCACCTGTCCGCCCAAGGCGTCGAGCGCGTAGAAGCCGTCCAACACCAGCACATCGCCCACTTGCTCCACTCGCTGAACGACGCCGGCCTGACCCCTTCCACCATGGCCCGCAACCTCACCTCGATAAAGCGCTTCCACCAGTACTTATTGCTCCAAGGGGCGGCGTCCCACAACCCGGCCGAACACCTCGATCCGCCCAAGCTCGAGCGCCGCCTGCCCGATGTGCTAGCGGTCGAGGAAATCTCCGCTCTCCTCGCCGCACCCGACCCGGACGAGCCGCTGGGCCAGCGCGACCGGGCCATCCTCGCCGTGCTCTACGCCACGGGGATTCGCGTCTCCGAGCTGACCACGCTGCAACAGGCCGCCCTGCTGCTGGGGCGGGGCCTCGTCCGCATCTGCGGCCGGCGCGAGCGCATCGTGCCCATCGCGCACAAAGACATCCGCACGCTCAAACGCTACCTGCGTCAGGGCCGCCCCCACCTCGCCCGCCCCGACTCGACCGACCACGTCTTTCTCAACGCCCAAGGCGGCGCGCTCTCGCGCATGAGCGTGTGGAAGATCATCAAAACGGCCGGCGACAAAGCGCGCATTGGCAAGGCGATCAGCCCCCACACCCTGCGCCACTCCTTTGCCACGCATCTGTTGGAAGGCGGCGCAAACCTCCGCGCCGTGCAGGAGCTATTGGGACACGCCGACATCTCCACCACTCAGATCTACACGCACCTCGACCTCAGCTATCTCAAAGAGGTCCACAAGACCTATCATCCCCGAGGCTAAATGGAGTCGCCGCTCGTCGTCGCCACCGGACTCGACAAGTGCTTCCCCTCCGGGGTCCAAGCCCTGCACGACCTCAACTTGGCAATTAGCCGCGGTCAATTCGTCTCCATCGTCGGTCCTTCCGGCTGCGGCAAATCCACCTTCCTCCGCCTCGTGGCCGGGCTCGACGCGCCCACCAGCGGCCAGTTGCGCGTCGGCGACCACGACCCGCTCGGCCTCGCCTTTGTCTTCCAAGACGCCACGCTGCTGCCTTGGCGCTCGGTCGCCCGCAACATCACCCTCCCCCTAGAGCTGCGCCGCGCAGCCGACGACGCGCACGTCGCCCAGACCCTGGCGCTGGTCGGCCTAACCGACTTTGCCGCGGCGTACCCGGCCCAACTTTCCGGCGGCATGCGGATGCGGGTCTCCATTGCCCGCGCACTGGTGACTCGCCCCCAGATCCTGCTCCTCGACGAGCCTTTTGGCGCGCTCGACGAAATCACCCGCCAGCGGCTCAACGAGGAGTTGTCGCGCCTGTGGCAGGAAGATCGCTGGACCGGCCTCTTTGTCACGCACAACGTCTCCGAAGCCGTTTTCCTCAGCCAGCGGGTCCTCGTGCTGAGTGCGCGGCCCGGCCGCATCCTCGCCGACATTCCCATCCCGTTTCCCTATCCGCGCTCGCCGTACCTGCGCAGCGCTCCTGAGTTCATCCGCCTAGCCCAAGGGATTTCGCGCCAACTCGCCCGCGCCGACGACCCATGAACCGACTGCGCTCCCTCGCGGCCAACGCCCTGCCGCCGCTGCTTTTTTTCGCCTTGGTCCTGTGCGCTTGGCAAGGCGCGGTCTCGCTCTTGGCGATCGAGCCTTTCCTACTGCCCGGCCCCTTGCTCGTGGCCCAAGCCATCGCCGACAACTGGCCGCGCCTGCTGTCGGCTACCTTGCTGACGGCCGTGGGCGCGCTCTTGGGCTTTGTCCTCAGCTTTGCCTTTGGCTTCTTGGTCGCCTTGCTGTTTTCCCAGTCGCGCCTCATCGAGCGCAGCCTCTACCCGTATGCGATCTTCTTGCAAACCATGCCCATCGTCGCCATCGCGCCCCTGATCATCCTGTGGATCGGCTACGGTCTGCAAGGCGTGGTGGCCGTCTCCTTCATCATCGCCCTCTTCCCGATCATCGCCAATACCACCGACGGCCTAACCCGCGTCGATTCCCACATCCTCGATTTCTTCGCGCTCAACAAGGCCAGCCGCTGGCAGGTGCTGTTCAAGCTCCGCGTCCCCGCCGCCGTCCCCCAGATGCTCGTCGGCGCTCGCATCTCCAGCGGCCTGTCGGTCATCGGCGCGATTGTCGGCGAGTTCTTCGCCGGCTACGGCACCGAGGACTTTGGCCTCGGCTACTTGATCATCCTCACCAACGGCCAAGCCAAAACCGACTACCTCTTCGCCTGCATTTTGTTTTGCACGTTGCTCGGCTTGGGGCTGTTTACCGCCGTGGGCAGCTTGAGCACCTTCTTGCTCAGACGCTGGACGGGGGGGGCAGAGTAGATTGGGCGTGGGGCGTGGGTATCGAGAGCGCGGAGAGAAACAACTGGAATAGACGGTTTCAAGCCGTAAGCTACCTTGCTACGTAAGCAGCCGTAAGCTAACTTGCTACGCATATACCCTAAAACCCAAACGAGAAGGATACGACCATGCGCTCCATACTATGCGCTCTGATGTGCTTGACCCTGCTTGTTTCGCGCTCTAACGCTGAAGTTGACCAAGCTGACCCTGAAAAGTTGGCGCGCGTAAAGATCGGCGGTAGGTATGGATTCATTAACACGAAAGGACGCTACATCATTAACCCACAGTTTGACGACGCTTTATGGTTTTCGGAGGGCTTAGCTCTTGTAAAGATCGGAGACAAGTGGGGGTTTATTGACACGAAAGGGGCGATCGTCATCAACCCCCAATTCGACGGCCCTTGGTGGTTTTCGGAAGGGTTGGCGCGTGTAAAGATCGGAGACAAGTGGGGGTTTATTGACACGAAAGGGGCAATCGTCATTAACCCCCAATTCGACGAGGCTTGGTGGTTTTCGGAAGGGTTGGCGCATGTAAAGATCGGAGACAAGTGGGGGTTTATTGACACGAAAGGGGCAATCGTCATCAACCCACAGTTCGACGACGCTCTGAGGTTTTCAGAAGGGTTAGCGCGTGTAAAGATCGGAGACAAGTGGGGGTTTATTGACGCGAAAGGGGCAATCGTCATCAACCCACAGTTCGACGACGGTTCGGGGTTTTCGGAAGGATTAGCGGGTGTAAAGATTGGAGATACGTGGGGGTTTATTGACGCGAAAGGGGCAATCGTCATCAACCCACAGTTCGACGACGCTGGGCCGTTTAAAACTGACGACGCTGACCTGTTTGAACTGATGAGCCGCATATTTCGGATTGCTCAGGATCAGCGGGAGTAGCGATCGGCGGCAAGTGGGAACTCATTGATAAAGCTACGATGGAAAACCACGGTTTTGTGAATTGCGACAAAGAATGGTGGCACTATACGCTTAAAGACGAACCTTATCCAGATACATACTTTGATTTTCCTGTAAGGTGATGGACGTTATGCGGTCGGCAGCCTCATGGAACCGACCCCTTGGTACGCTCTAACGCCTAACGGACGGTACGCCGCTTTTGTCCCCAACGACCCACGCCTGTATCCTTTTCGCTACACGCCAACGCCGCCGATCCCCAGCCCGCCCCTATGAGCCGCCGCCGTGGCACGATTCTTGCCGGTTGTGGATACCATCCCACCCCACCCGCAACCAAGGCAGGACCCATGGCCGAATTCGATTCCATCGCCAAACACCTCATCCACACCTATCCTGCAGACTTCGCCCGCTTCGCCCTCCAACAAGACGACATCCAAGTCCTCGGCGTCGTCGATACCGAGCAGCCCACCGCCGAAACCCACCGCACCGACAGCCTCATTCGCGTCCACGTCGGCGGCGAGGAGGTGCTGGTCCACCACGAGTTCCAAACCACCGACAGCAAACCCCCCATGCCGCGCCGCATGATCGGCTACATCGGACGCGGCATTGAGCAACACAACCGGCCGATCTATTCCAACGTCATCTATCTCCGCCCAGACGCTGGCCGGAATGATCCGGGGCACTATGTCCAAGAGCGGCACGGCTACCGCGTATTAGTGCAATACAAGGTCATTCGGCTGATCGAGATCGACGGCCAACGCATCCTCGACGCGGGACCTTCGGGCTTGCTGCCGTTTGCGCCGCTGATGCAGCCGCCCGCAGGCGTCGATGCCGAGGGCTGGTTGCGCCAGTGCGTCAACCGAGCGCAACAGGTGCCGATGGACGAGAGCCGCAAAGCCAATTATCTAGCCGATCTTGCGATGTTGAGCGGGTTGGTGTATAACTTAGAGACGATTATGACCATCATTGAGGAGGAGACCATGTACGAGTCGTCGGTAGCGCAGTATTTCACGGAAAAGGGGATTAAGCAGGGCATTGAGCAGGGCATTGAGCAGGGCATTGAGCGAGGCGGCCGAGAACGCGCTATTGAGGATCTGCTCGAAGTGCTAGAGATTCGCTTTGGGTTGGCTGGGTCGGACCCGTTGGCCGCCCGCATTGAGGCCACCGACGATGTGCAGCGTCTCAGGCAGTTGTTTCGGGCAGCCATACAGGTGCCCAGCCTTGAAGCCTTTAGGCTCCTGTTAGACCAAGCCGAGTAGGGCACCGCATAATATCGTTCCCAACCCGTTCAATCCTTCCACTCGGCGAGGAACTCAAGCGCGTCTTGCTGGCCGGACGCCTATATCCACGCCGTCCGCTATGCCAGCGAGCCAATAGTAGTCAGATAAACTTGCTCGGAGGGACCGCAAAAATCAGCGCGAGTCTTTTCGCCATGTTCTTGCTAATAGGACGCGAGCCCCGTTCCATATTGGAAATGTGCTGCCGAGGGAGGCCGCCTAGCTTTTCGCCCAACTGCGCTTGAGTCCAGCCGCGATTATCCCGATAAATTTTGAGATTATCGCCGGGCGTCATGCTCGATTTTATTTGGCGATACCATTCCGTCGCAAAGACGTTTGCGAGTTCATCGCCAAATTCTTCTTTGAGAACGGAAATGAGTTTGGGCGGAATGTCCCCTTGAATCTGGAGCTCAATACGGGGCGTTTTCACGACTGCCTGCATAATAGACCTCGATAAGGACGGGGAGGCTACGCTTGACGACGACCTCATACATACAGAAGTAAAGTAACTGAAAAATGAATTCAAAGCGCGAAATGACTGCCGAGGTTTTGGCGCGGCTCTTCCAAGAGCGCAGCCAGAGCCGCGTCATTCGCTTCGACGAATCAGTGGTGCCCCGCACCTCGCCAGATGACCTCGACGAGGAGTTGACGCGCCGGTTTTTCCGCGAAGACGCCGAACTGACCGAGGATACTTTGCACAAGCTCCGCATCGTCGCTGGCGACGAGGACGGCGTCGCACACCTCACGCTCGCGGGCGTTCTATTCCCTGTTGGCGCGTTGCCCAGCCCCGGCCGATCTTGGACGGACGCACTTGATGGATCGGCGCGGCGACGGCGTACCGATTATCCGCGCCGAGTGCCAACGGCTCGCAGGTCGCCTCCCCGAGTATAGCCTGATTGACGACAGCGAGCTGCTGTTGGTAATTTGGGAAGCCTTGCCTTAAGCGGCCGTCTCAACATCCCGACGCTCTGAGGATACTTCGCCAGAGGCGACAGCCGCTCAGGGTTTTCATAAACTTCTAAACCACGGAGTCTCATTATGCTACCGGCCTACGCACTTTTAGTTGGTCTCCTACTAACCGCCTGCGCCGCTGAACGAGAAGCACCCCCAGCCGAAGCCCTGCCCAAGGTCCAACTCGCGCTCAACTGGTTCCCAGAAGCCGAACACGGCGGCCTATACGCGGCGGCCGTCCACGGCTACTATGAAGAAGGCGGCGTTGAGGTCGAAATCCTCGGCGGCGGCCCGGACGCGCCGGTCGTCCAGCGCGTGGCTACCGGCGCGGTCGCCTTTGGCATAGTCAACGCCGACGACATCCTCTATGCCCGCGCCCAACAAATCCCCGTGGTCGCGCTCATGGCTTCCTACCAGATCAGCCCGCACTGCATCATGGTTCACCAGAGCGCGGGTATCGACTCCATCTCGCAAATCAAAAACATCACCTTGGCCCTAGCCCAACGCCCGGCCTTCTCGCACTATCTGCGCTGGAAATACTCATTTGAGGGCGTCACCATCGTCCCCTACCCCGGCAACGTGGCTCAATTCCTCGCCGACGAGAATTTCGCCCAGCAGGGCTACGTCTTCAGCGAGCCTTTTGTCGCCAAAGCCAAGGGGGCCGACCCCAAGGCCCTGCTCGTAGCCGACACCGGCTTCAACCCCTATGCCAGTGTGCTCATCACCACGCAAGAGCGCGTCGCGGCCGCGCCCGAACTCGTCGGTGCCGTAGTCCGCGCCAGCGTCAAAGGCTGGGAGCAATACCTCGCCGCGCCCGAGGAGACCAACCGACATATCAACGCGCTCAACCCCGAGATGGGTATGGACATTCTCGCCTATGGCGCGGCCGAATCCATCGCCATGATTCTCGACCCGGTCGCCCAACAAAACGGCCTCGGCAGCATGACCCTGCAACGCTGGCAGGAGCTATTGGACCAAATGGTGACCGTCGGCCTAATCAAAGACGGCGTCGTCCAAGCCGCAGCGGTCTTCACCAACCGCTTCTTACCCTAGCCCTTGGCCTTTTTGCAGGACATCGCGCTCGGCCGCTACATCGCGCTCGATTCGCCGATTCACCGCCTCGACCCGCGCACCAAGTTGGGGGCCGTTTTCGCGCTGACGCTGGCGGCCTTTGCAGCACCCAATGCCCTCGCCCTGCTGCTACTTGGGGCCTTCCTGCTTTTGGCCACCGTTTTGGCGCGGGTGCCTTTGGGCCTCATGCTGCGCCAGCTCAAAACCTTTGCTTGGCTCTTCCTGTTCACCTTTGGCCTCCACGCGCTGCTCACGCCGGGCCGAGCTGTCTTGTCGTGGCCCTTTTCCGAGCACGTTCTGACGGCCGAGGGCCTGCGCTTGGGTGCCTTCTTTACTGCGCGGCTGGCCGCGGCCATCGTCGCCGCCACGCTCTTGACCCTGACCACCGCGCCGATGGAGATAACCAGCGGCCTCCAGCGCTTCTTCAGTCCCTTGCGCCGCTTCGGCTTTCCGGCGGGCGACATGGCGTTGATGATCGCCATGGCCCTGCGGTTTATTCCCGTCCTCCTCGACGAAGCCGAGCGCCTACACAAAGCCCAATTAGCGCGCGGAGCCGACTTTAGCGGCCCTTTTCTGCGCCGCATCAAAAGCCTCGTCCCCTTGCTCGTGCCCCTCCTCCTCGCGGCCTGTAGCCGGGCCGACCGCCTCGCCTTGGCTATGGAGAGCCAGTGTTACTCCTGCGGGACGGCGCGCACACACTATCGCCCGCTTCGCTTTGGCCGCGCCGACGGCCTAGCCGCCTTGGCCGCCCTCGGCTTGGTCGCGCTCGTGTATTATTTGCAGTAAGCGATGCGGACTCTGCGCTTGGTAATCGAATACGACGGCACCCACTTCGCCGGTTGGCAGAGCCAAAAGAGCGACCGCACCGTGCAAGACGCGCTCGAACAAGCCCTGCACATCCTGCTCAAAGAGCCAACTCGCCTCATCGGCGCGGGCCGCACGGACGCCGGCACCCATGCCTTCGGGCAGGTGGCTCATTTCCAGACGGAGGCCGCGCTGCCCGCCGACCGGCTGGTCCGCAGCCTCAACGGCCTATTGCCTCCAGACATTGCCGTGTACGCCGCCGACGAAGTCGCCGCCGACTTCCACGCTCGCTACAGCGCGACCCGCAAGCGCTATCGCTACCGCATTCACCAAGGCAAGGCCGCAGTCAACCGCACTCAGGTGTGGACTTATTACTCAGCGCTGTCTTTGACGCCCATGGCGGCGGCGGCGCGCGCGCTCTGCGGCAACCGCGCTTTTGGGGCCTTTTGCAAACAAGACCCCGTCCCCGAACAGCAGACCTGCCACGTCTTTGACGCGGGCTGGTCCGAACGCGGCCCCGAGCTGGTCTTTGAAATTGAGGCCAACCGCTTCCTCCGCCACATGGTGCGGATCCTCGTCGGCACGATGGTTGAAATCGGCCGCGGCCGCCGACCGCCGACCGCCATCGCCGAGCTGCTCGCCAGCGGCGACCGCACGGCAGCCGGCGTCACAGCCCCGGCGCGCGGCCTTTGCCTGTTGTGGGTGGCATACCCCGATGGCCGACGCGGAAATGGGCGGACCTAAATGGGCAAGAAATTCCAGCGACGCCGCGAAAACTTTACCTGCGTACATTGTGGCTTCCCCGCGCAGGGCAATGGCTACACCAATCACTGCCCCGAATGCCTCTGGAGCCAACACGTCGATGTGAACCCAGGCGATCGCGCCGCGCACTGTCGCGGCTCAATGGAGCCGGTGGGATTTATCATCAAACGCGGCACTTATATCCTCATCCACCGCTGCACCGAGTGCGGCATTACCAAAAAGAATAAAGCCGCCAAAAACGACCGCTTTGACGCGCTCCTTCGCCTAGGCGGCAAACGGCCGGACTAGCCGCCCGGCGAGATAGCGATATACTTGCAACAATGGGTGTGATTATTATATAATTTCCTAAGTGAACGACACTTACTTTGATGCTGGTGTTGTCGCTGCGTCCGGGGCCGAGGGCAAGATGCCCTCGATCCTTGGAAGTTGGCGAAATTCATTCCCCGAGGTCCAACCTTGCCCTTTATCTGGTCTCTCGCGCTGCTGGCATTGGCTCTGAGCCATGCCGGCGCGTCCATTAGCCAGTCGCGCCGCACAGCCGTAGTGCGGGCCGTAGAGCGGGTGCAGCCGGCGGTCGTCAGCCTCTACGTGCGCTACCGACAGCGCGTCTATAGCCTATACCGGCAGCGCGACCCGTACTGGAACTTTTTCTCGCCGTTCTACTTCGTGCCCCAAGATCAATACCGCACCTCCACCGGCTCGGGATTTATCGTCGATGGCGAGGGCTACATTCTCACCAATAGCCACGTCGTCGGCGATCCCCGTCATCTACAGAAAATCACAGCCTCGCTGCCCGCGCCCGACAGCCGCACCTTTGAGGTCCGCTACGTGGCCTCCGACTCCAACTTCGACCTCGCGATCCTCAAGGCCGATGAAGGCAACCTGCCGGTTGCGCCGCTGGGGACTTCGGGCGATATTCTGGTCGGCGAATGGGCCATTGCCATCGGCAACCCGTTCGACTTGGGGCCTACCGTCAGCATCGGCGTCGTCAGTGCCCTAGATCGCGACTTTCCCGAACCCCAAGGCGATTACTTCTATCTAGACATGATTCAGACCGATGCAGCCATTAATAGAGGCAATAGCGGCGGTCCCCTCGTCAATGCCGACGGCGAAGTCATCGGTATCAACAGCTTCATCTACACCGGCAGCGAGTACGACAGCGGCTCCATCGGCATTGGCTTCGCCATTCCCATCGACACGGCCGCCAGCTTCCTAGAGGAAATTCGCCAGCACGGCCAAGTGCGCCGCGCTTGGACCGGCATCCTAGCGGTCCAAGACATCACCCCGAATCTAGCGGAGTACCTACGGCTCGCTTCCACCGACGGCGCCCTAGTCGTCCGAGTCGCTCGCGACAGTCCGGCCGAACTAGCCGGCCTCGAAAGCGGCGATGTGATCGTCGCGATCAACGACGAGCCGATCGCCAACGCCGACGAAGCCATCGACGTGCTGCGCGTCTTGCGCGTCGGCGAAGTCGCCACACTCAACGTGGTGCGCCACAACGAGCACTACACCCTAGACCTGACCCTCGAAGAGCGTCCCCACCGGACGCGCCGCTAGCGACAGAAGGATGCGAAAATGAGGCAGTTCATACCCAACGCGTTCACCATCGGCAACTTGTTCTGCGGGTTCCTCGCCCTGCACTACGCCTTCAACGGCAGCTACGTGCCAGCCGCTTGGCTCATCTTCTTGGGCGCGGTACTCGACAAAATGGACGGCCAACTCGCCCGGGTCATGGGGCGCGACTCCCAGTTTGGGCTCCACTTTGACTCCATCGTCGATGCCTGCACCTTTGGCGTTGTACCGGCTGCCATCATCTATCAGGCTCACCTGCCAACCGGCTGGGGGCTGGCGCTGGCCTTTGCGTTTCTGCTGTGTGGGGCCATGCGTCTGGCCCGCTTCAACGCGCTTAGCCTAGCCGGCGAGCGCGGCGAATTTTACATGGGGTTGGCCATTCCCACGGCTGCGGTCTGCCTCACCCAATACGTGGTCTTTGTCAAAGCCTGGCCCATCCCCCACGCCACGCCGCTGGCCGTGCTCCTGATTTTGGTGCTGTCCTTCCTGATGGTTAGTCGGCTCGCGTACGACAGCGTTCCCAACTTTCGCGGCACCTCCCTCAGCGACCGCTTCAAGCAGCTTTACTTCATCACCACGATCGGGCTGATCATTTACGACGGCATCTTTTTCTTTCCCATGATCCTCGTGTATGTCCTATCCGGGCCTTGTCGCTGGGTCTTCCGGCTTTTGCACGACGACGTCACGCAACACGCCTGAGTTATCATGACGCACGACAAGCCCCTCAGCCACCTCATCCTCATCCTCTTCACCTGTATGATCGGCGCCAACCTCGTCGGCGAGTTCCTGCGGTTCCTCCTCATCGGCCTAGTCGGCCCCGACACCATCGTCGAGCTCGCCCTCTTGCGCTACGTGGAGTATTCCATTGGGCCGCACATGCTCAACCTCATCATCCTGTCCTTTTCGTTTGAGCTGTCGCTAAAGTTCAACTTAATCACTATGTTGGGACTCTTCGTCGGCTGGTACTACTTCCGCCACAGCTACTAAAAACATCTTTCGGGAGATGGAGCCATGTTCGGTATGGGCCATTGGGAAATACTCATAATTTTCGTCGTCATTCTGCTCATCTTCGGCGCCAAGCGCATCCCCGAGATGGCGCAGGGCTTAGGCAAGGGCATCCGCGAGTTCCGCACCGCCATGCGCGACGTGCAGGACGAAATCGAGGCCCCCAAGCAACCCACTCAGCCCACGGCCCCTCCGGCCCAGACCGAGGCTCAGTCCAACGACAAAGACCAAGCCGCCTCCTAGCCTCCTAACATGGCGCTCAACCAAGCCACGGCCCACGAACTCAGCGCTCGCCTGCAACGACGGGAAATCACCGCCCGCCAGCTCGTGGAGGCCGCGCTCGACCGCATCGGCGCAATTGACGGCCAAATCAACGCGTTCATCAGCGTAGAGGCCGAGGGCGCGCTAGCGCATGCCGACGACATTGACCAGCGGCGCGCAGCGGGCGCGGCTTTGGGGGGGTTGGCAGGCATTCCCTTGGCGCTCAAGGACGTCCTCTGCGTCCGCGGCGGGCGCACCACCTGCGGCTCGAAAATCCTCGAACACTTCATTGCGCCCTACGACGCGACGGCCGTCGAGCGGCTGCGCATCGCCGACGCCATCTTCATCGGCAAGACCAACATGGACGAGTTCGCCATGGGCTCGTCCTGTGAAAACTCCTATTTCGGCCCCACCTTAAACCCCTGCGACCCCGAGCGGGTGCCGGGGGGCTCCAGCGGCGGCTCAGCCGCGGCCGTAGCGGCCGACGAGACCATCCTCGCCCTCGGCTCAGACACCGGCGGCTCCGTGCGCCAACCAGCGAGCTACTGCGGAGTCGTCGGCCTCAAGCCCACCTACGGCCGCGTCTCGCGCTACGGGCTTATAGCCTACGCTTCTTCGCTCGACCAAATCGGCCCGGTGACCAAAGACGTCGAAGACGCCGCCCTCCTGCTCCAAGCCATTGCTGGGCACGATCCCCGCGACTCAACTTCGAGCACCGCACCCGTGCCCGACTATCGGGCCGCGCTCAAAGGGACTATCTGCGGCCTGAAAGTGGGCTTGGCCCGCGAGCACTTTCCCGCCGCGCTCGACGCGGAAGTAGCCGCGGCCGCTCAAGATGCAGCCAACGCCCTCGTGGATGCCGGGGCCGAGCTGGTGGAGGTCCAGCTACCGGTGGCCGGCCACCCTGAATACTGCATCAGTACCTATTACATCATCGCCATGGCCGAGGCATCGGCCAATCTGGCGCGCTACGACGGCGTCAAATACGGCTATCGCGCCGAGGGCAGTGCCGACCTGCAAGCGATGTATTTGCAGACGCGCAGCGAGGGCTTTGGCGCCGAGGTACAGCGCCGCATCATGCTCGGCACCTACGCCCTGAGTGCCGGCTATTACGACGCGTACTACCGCAAGGCCCAACAGGTACGCACCCTGATCCGCGAGGACTTTGCCCGCGCTTTTACCTCCTGCGACATCCTGATCTCGCCGGTGGCCCCAACCCCCGCCTTCCGCCTCGGCGAACAGCTCGACGACCCCTTGCAGATGTACCTCAACGACATCTACACGGCCTCGGTCAATCTCGCCGGGATTCCGGCCATATCCGTGCCCTTTGCCCACAACCGCGCGGCCTTGCCCATTGGCGTCCAGCTGTTGGCCCCCCCTCTCAAAGAGGCTCGCCTGCTGCGCACAGCCCATGCCCTAGAGCGGGCAGCCGCCTGAAATAGCAAACACCGGAGATCAAACCATGAGATACTGCGCCCTCGCGGCCTGCATCTTCCTTTCGACCTGCTGGACGCCCGTTGCGGCGATCAACCCCAACGCCGGCACCACGGGATTCAACTTTCTCAAAATCGGCGTTGGCACCCGCGCGGCCGCGCTCGGTGGGGCCTATGCGGCCGTGTCTGGCAACATCGAGGCATCGGCTTGGAATCCCGCCGGGCTTTTCGGCTTAGACGAGCGCACGGCCGCGCTGGCTTACAACAGCTATTTCTTAGATTCTCAAGCCGGCTTTGCCTCCATCGCCGTCCCCAAGGGGTCGCGCGTCCACGCCCTGAGCGTCCAATACGTCTCCCACGGCGACTTGCTGCACACCGACTTGGAAGGGCGCGATTTGGGGACCTTTTCGGCCACCGATCTGGCCGCTTATCTGTCCATCGCCCAACAACTCGGGCCAGACTGGCTGGCCATTGGCGCGAATCTAAAAGCCGTCTATTCAAACATGGCCGAGTTTTCTGCGGACGCTTATCTCGCTGATCTCGGCCTCCTCGTCCGCGCCCCAATCGCGGGCACGACCCTCGGCGCGGCCATCGCCAATTTAGGTTTTGTGCGCTCGGGCTATACGGCCGGTTTCAAGGACTCGCTTCCGGTACACATCCGCTTGGGGGCGGCCCATCGCCTCGCGCACCTGCCGGTGCCCGCGCTCTTGGTCGCCGATTTCAACTTGCCCAACGACAACGACTCCTATCTGGCCTTCGGCCTCGAAGTCCAGCTTGCCGAGGGGCTTTACATCCGGCCCGGTTACAGCACCCAACAAATCGGCAGTCAAGACGAGGAGCCGGTGGGCCTGAGTGCCGGGGCCGGCTTGGCCATGCGCCGCTATGCGGTTGATTACGCCTACTCGTCCTTGCCCGATTTGGGCCAAGTCCATCGGGTATCGATCATCGGCACCTTTTGAGCGCACCATGCCCGGCCTCCGCTCGGACCAACTCGCATTCTTCCACGCCGAGGGCTACGTTCACGTGCCCGACGCCTTGGCCCCCGCAGACTTGGATCCAGTCCAAGAGGAGCTGGAGGCAATCGTCGAGCGAGCGGCCCAACGCCTGCTGGCGGCTGGCAAAATAGAGCGCGACTATGCGGAGTTGCCGTTTGCCCAGCGCCTGATTCCCCTCGCCAAAGCCGACGCCAGCGCCCCGGCCGGCATCAACTTCCCCGCTAATCTGGGCCCCAACATCTTCGCCTTTTTGCACAACCCCCGGCTGCTCGATCTGGTCGAATCCCTCATTGGGCCGGAAATCTACGCCAACTCCTGCCAGCACATCCGCGCCAAAGTCCCGGCCAGCGACGAGTACGCCGGCGCCTTCTCGCAAAACGAATGGGCGCGCTCAACGGCTTGGCACCAAGACCTCGGTGTGTTGCTGCCCGAAGCCGATGACACCCTCGTCGTCACCACTTGGATCCCCCTAGTCGATGCCGACGAGGAAAACGGCACCCTGATGATTTACCCTCGCTGCCACCGAGAGCCGTTGCGCCGGCACGTGCGCCCCCCGGCCGACCAAGGCGGCAGTTTCACCGTCGCCCCCGAAGAACTGCCGCCTTGGGACCCAATCGCCATCCCGGTCCAACGCGGCGGGCTGATCGCCATTCACTGCCGCACCCCGCACGGCAGCCAACCCAACCGCTCAGACGCGATCCGCTGGAGCATGGACTTGCGCTGGAACGACGCCCGCAAGCCCAACGGTCGGCCCCACCTGCCGGGCCTTTTCGTCCGCAGCCAAGAAAGCCCCGAACTCGTGGTGCGCGACCGCGAGGAGTGGCTGACGGCTTGGAAATTCGCCCGCGTCTCCAGCCGCGGAGCCCGCACCTACCGCTGGACCTGAGAGGTTGAACAAGCCGTAGAGCCGGGATCCGTCATTCCCGCGAACGCGGGAATCCAGCCGGGATCGGTTAGACGCAAGGGACGTTTTCAGACCGCTTCTGAGAACGATCACGGCCCGCCTCTAGGCGTCCCAGCGGCGTTACCCGCAGTCTGCATCGCTGTGTCCCAAATGGGGCATTGTAGCCGAGTGCGGCCGAGCGCGGCCTTTTCATAACCCTTTGTTCCTAAAGAAATAACGGCTTAGCCGCCAGCTTGGCCCACTCTTTGCAGGAGCAGGGGCATGGCCCGTATCTTGCCCCTCGTCATTTTGCTTGGGTTTGCCTCCCTAGCCGAAGCCAGCGTCGTCATCAGCGAAGTGCTCGCTGATCCGCCTTCAGGGGCGGCTGGCGACGCCAACCAAGATGGCCTGCGCCACACCTATCAGGACGAATTCATCGAACTATACAACGCCGGTTCAGCATCCGTCGATATAAGCAACTGGCGGCTGGGCGACAGCGGGTCGCTGAACACCCACTTCCAATTCCCGTCTGGCGCAGTGATCGCCCCCGGCTCGTACGTCGTCCTCTTCGGCGGCGGTACGCCAGCGGGATTCACCGTCCCCGTCTATACCGATGGCGGGCGCATTGGCGACGGACTGAAAAACAGCGGCGAGAAAATCAGCCTGACCGACGCCAACGGCACGGAGGTCGCCAGCGTCTCGCACGACACTTGGCCCAAAGACCAGTCTATCGTCCGCAATCCACCCGGCAGCGGAGCGTTTGAACCCCACAAAACGGTCTCGTCAACTAGGGCACCCTTTTCGCCCGGCCGCGCCGTCAATGACTCGCCGCCTGAACCACCTGCCGAACCACCTGCCGAACCACCTGCCGAACCACCTGCCGAACCACCTGCCGAACCGCCTGCCGAACCACCAACCGAACCCCAGACCCCCAGACCGGACTATCTCCTCTTCATCAGCGAAGTGCTCGCCGATCCGCCTTTGGGGGCGGCTGGCGACGCCAATCAAGACGGCCAGCGCCACACCTCTCAAGACGAATTCGTCGAACTCTACAACGCCGGTTCAAATCCCATCGACCTAAGCGGCTGGCGGTTGGGCGACAGCAATCAGCCGAACACCCACTTCCAATTTCCGTCCGGCGCGGTGATCGCCCCCGGCTCGTACGTCGTCCTCTTCGGCGGCGGCACACCAACGGGATTCGAGGTCCCCGTCTATACTGACGACGGAAAAATCGGCAACGGATTGACCAACAGCGGCGAGAAAGTTAGCCTGACCGCCGCCAACGGCACGGAGATCGCCATCGTCTCGCACGACGATTGGCCCAAGAAGCAATCCCTCGTCCGCCATCCTCTCGACGGCGACGCGCTGGTCCCGCACAAAACCGCCTCAACGGTCAAGGCCCTCTTCTCGCCCGGGCGCACGCACATCATCCCCAAACCAGACTATCCCCTCTTCATCAGCGAGGTGCTCGCCGATCCGCCTTCGGGAGCGGCCGGCGACGCCAATAGAGACGGTCAGCGCGACTCCTATCAAGACGAATTCATCGAACTATACAACGCCGGGGCGGTTGCCATCTCCTTGGCTGGCTGGCGGCTGGGCGACAGCAAGCCGCTGAACACCCACTTCCAATTCCCGCCCGGCGCGGCAATCGCCGGACATTCGTACGTCGTCCTCTTTGGCGGCGGCACGCCAACGGGATTCACGACCCCCGTCTATACCGACGACGGGCGCATTGGCAACGGCCTGACCAACAAGGGCGAGAAAATCAGCCTGACCGACGTCAACGGCCACGAGATCGCCATTGTCTCGCACGACGATTGGCCCAAAGACCAGTCCTTCGTCCGCATCCCATCGGCGGGCGGCGCGCTGATCCCGCACAAAACCGCCTCGCCGACCGGAGCACCCTTCTCGCCCGGACACGCCGCGGACACGCGGCCGGTCATCACCTATCCCCTCTTCATCAGCGAGGTACTCGCCGATCCGCCTTCAGGAGCGGCCGGCGACGCCAATCGAGACGGCCGGCACGACCCCTACGAAGACGAGTTCATCGAACTATACAACGCCGGGCCCGTGCCCATCGCCCTCGCTGGCTGGCGGTTGGGCGACGCGGGGACGCTCAGCGATTACTTTCGCTTTCCGCGCAACGCCGTCATGGCCCCGCGCTCGTACCTCGTCCTCTTTGGCGGCGGCAAGCCCTCGGGGTTCACCATCCCCGTCTATACTGACGACGGACGCATTGGCAACGGCCTGCGAAACAGCGGCGAGTCGATCCACCTAATCAACGATCACGGCCATGAGGCCGCGTCCCTCTTCCAATCCACTTGGCCCGCCGCCCAATCCCTCACCCGCGTCCCAGTCGCAGGGGGTACGCTAGTCCCGCACAAAACCGCCTCGCCGACCGAGGCTCCCTTCTCGCCCGGACACGCCCCCGCAATGCGGCCGGTCATCGCTCATGCCCTCTTCATCAGCGAGGTGCTCACCGACCCGCCTGAGAGACCGGCCGGCGACGCCAATCGAGACGGGCGGCACGATCCCTACGAAGACGAGTTCATCGAACTATACAACGCCGGGCCCGTGCCCATCGCCCTCGCCGGTTGGCGGTTGGGCGACGCGGGGACGCTCAACGATTACTTCCGCTTTCCGCGCAACGCCGTCATGGCCCCGCGCTCGTACCTCGTCCTCTTTGGCGGCGGCAAGCCCTCGGGATTCACCATCCCCGTCTATACCGACGACGGGCGCATTGGCAACGGCCTGCAAAACAGCCGCGAGTCGATTCACCTAATCGACGATCGCGGCGATGAGGTCGCGTCCATCTTTCAATCCACTTGGCCCGCTGCCCAATCCCTCACCCGCGTCCCAGCGGCGGGCGGCGCATTAGTCCCGCACAAAACCGCCTCGCCCATCAGGGCACCCTTCTCGCCCGGACAAGCCCCAGAAACCCAGACTAAACCCACAAAGCCCAAACCGCCGCCCATCCCCAAACCGATCTACGCCCTCTTCATCAGCGAGGTGCTCGCCGACCCGCCCGGCGACGCCAATCGAGACGGCCGGCACGACCCCTACGAGGACGAATTCGTCGAACTATACAACGCCGGTCCAACCCCGGTCGATATAGGCGGCTGGCGGTTGGGCGACGCGGCCTCCCTCTTGTCTTACTTCCACTTCCCGGCCGGCGCGGTGATCGCCCCCGGCTCGTACGTCGTCCTCTTTGGCGGCGGCAGCCCGTCGGGATTCACCGTCCCCGTCTATACCGACGACGGACGCATCGGCAACGGCCTGCAAAACAGCGGCGAAGCCATTCACCTGATCGACGCCACCGGCGATCTAATCGCCAGCCTCTCCCTGCCCACTTGGCCCGCCCGCCAGTCTATCGCCCGCCACCCACCCGACGGCGGCGCGTTGGTCCCGCACAAAACCGCCTCGCCGACCAGGGCACCCTTCTCGCCCGGACGAGCCAGCGAGCCAGCGGCCAAAACGCCCGGCCCGGCCTACTCCCTCCAAGTTTGGCCCAACCCCTTCAACGCAACCGCCCACCTCGGCTTCCACCTCAGCCAAGCCGCGACCATCCGCTTGGCGATCTACAATGTCCAAGGCCAACTCGTGCGCATACTGGTAGATGAGCCGCTCCACGCGGGCGTCCACCGGACGCTCTGGGATGGCCGCGACGAACTCGGCTATGCCGTGGGCACCGGCCCGTACTTCGCCCGCTTCCGCATCGCGCACCACGCCCCGCACTACGCCAAGCTCGTCCTCCTCCGCTAGCCCTTATCGCTAACTATTGTCCAAGAGGTTGATGAGAGCTTAGAGAATGGGTAACATTCTTCCCGTAAGTTTCGTCAATCAGGAGGTCGTCTAATGCCTAAGAAAATACTTCGAGAAAGGTCTCTCGTTCGCGAAGGTCATGCGTAGTGAACTGGCGACACGATCAAATGCTGCTATTCGACTCCGAAGCGACGACGCCCCTAGTGCAGAACAGGAAGGCAGAGTTTCTGGTCGCCCTCAAAAGCACTGGCAAACTTGACTACAAGAGGTATCTGGGTTCGCCACTTCGATATGCAGGCGGCAAGAGCCTTGCAGTCGGGTACGTCGTAGAACGCCTGCCGGAAGGGTTGGAGCGGCTCGTTTCGCCGTTCATCGGCGGGGGATCTGTGGAAGTTGCCTGCGCCCGCGAGTTGGGCATGGAGGTGGTGGCATACGACGTGTTCGACATCCTCTGCAACTATTGGCGCGTACAACTGCGGAACGCCAACGCCCTCTACCAGCGGTTGCAGAAGTTCAAACCCAACCGTCAAACGTTCACCCGCGTGAAACGCCGCCTATCGGCGCATTGGCAGGAGGACGACCGTCTGGACCGCTACGATCTCGCCGCGCACTACTACTTCAACTCCAATACGTCGTACGGTCCGCACTTTCTCGGGTGGCCTTCCGACATTTACCTAAATGCCAAGCGCTATCAGACCATGATCGAGAAAGTGCGCGACTTTCGGGCAGCAACGCTTTCCGTTCAGTGCTTCAGCTTTGAGGAAGCGATCAAACGCCATCTGAACGACTTTCTCTACTGTGATCCACCGTACTATCTGGAAGAGGGAAAGACCTTTGTCGGCATGTATCCGCACCGGAACTTCCCGATTCACCACAAGGGGTTCCGGCACGATCTGCTGCGCGACCTTCTCCTGTCTCACAAGGGCGGCTTCGTGCTCTCCTACAACGACTGCGATACAATTCGGCAATGGTACTCCGACTGCGAAATGACGACCCCTACATGGCAGTACACATTCGGGCAGGGAGATACGCGGATCGGCGTAAACCGGGAAAAGCTCAACGGAGGGTCGCACGTCAAGGCATCGCACGAACTGTTGATCTGGAGACATCCGCGAGACTTGGGGGCGTCAGGTCAGTTTTGGTAGGCGTGCTTAAACTCGTGCAATAAGGCCCGCATCTTTTCCACCTGCTCCAAATCCACCGTCTGCTTACACTGCATAGCTCCTCGGAGCATCTTGTGCAAAAGCACCAACTTGCCGGTGTATGCGGCCACCGCCTCGGCTCCTTCTTCCACTTCCTTGAGCCGCTGGGTCATAAAATACTGGGCGACGACGTGCTGGATTTTGTTGGCGTGCTCTTCCTTGTTGGCGACCCACCGCGCTAGCTGGTTCGCGCTTTGGGCGTCGGTCTGGCCCGCCAGCGCAGCGATCTGCACCATGGACTTCTCAATGGTGGTGAGGTCTTCCTCAATCGCGGCAAAACGCGCATCGTCCCCATACACGCCGCAGGGAATCTCGCAGTGCGCCAACAGCGGCGCGGCCGCAGCCAAAAGACTAAAGGCGATCGGGAGCAGCAATTTTCTACTCTTCACAAGGGCCTCCTTGGCAAAATGGTCCGTGAATGTCGGCAAGGCATTATAGGGCGATTTCGACGGCCGGGCAATTTCGACCGGCTCTAATCGCGCCAAGTGCGCGAGTCTGCGCGGATGAGCCAGCGGTTGATCGCGCCGTCCGCGTCCAAATCGGTGATTTCCTCTAGCTGCGCCTCAAACTGGTGGTCGGTCACTTGGAGGACCGGCGGCCAGCGAAAGTGCTGCAAGACCCGCGCCGCCATGCCGAGCGAGTCTAAGCTGGACGCATAGCGACCGTGGGCGCGGCGAAAATTCTGTTGGCGATAGTAAATTCCGCGCAAGACGCGCTTGGCCTCCTCGGCCACGGCCGGACGAAAGGGCACCTTTTGCCGCCCGACGACCTCGGCGGCAAACTGCACGAACCCCCACTTTTCTGGGTAGTGCATGTCAATCAGCCCTTGCGGCGACCAGACCCAGTTGTCTGGGCTGCGGCCCTCTATCTTGACGTACTTACCTACATCGTCGGCCAAGGCCCATTGCACCCGCGAAAAATTGATCCGCCATTGATCGCCGTCCATCGGCGGCACCTTTTTGTTCGTGGCCTCGGCCAGTACGGCCCACGGCAAGGCCATTTCCACCGACCAACCTTGGTCCTCGTCGCTGGGGTCGTTGATGCTGCCCCACACGCGCACGGCCGTTTGCAGGCCGGCGATGTCCCAAGCCCCTATAAAGGGACCGCCGTCGCGGTAGGGCTTGACCATCAACAAATCCCACTCCGTGCCGAGGGCATTGATCTCAAACTCGTAGTACTGATGCGTATCGCCGTCGGGGTCGATAAAGACCTCGAAGTCGTTTTCTTGGTATATCGTCGCATCGCGCCGGGCGATGGTAGCCCACACGTGGGGCTCCTCCAAGTCAGCGGCTATATACAAATAGTCGTCGTCCCACAGCATCTTGGCCCGCGTCAGCAGGCGCGGCGCAGGCCGACGCTCGCCCTCAATATCGACAAAAGGCGCGGTCCAATCCGCCCGCTGCCAAGACGGCTCGTCGAGGTTGCCGTCAATGTCGATGGCCCCGGCCGTGCGATGCGCCACATAGGTCCGCGGCTCAATGCTTTCTACGTAGTCGATGTCAAAGCGCGGTTGCCCCTCGGCGGCAGGGGCCATCAACAAGGCCGCGCCCAACAAAGCCCAGTGCAACATGTCTCCTCCTTTGCATTGCCTCAATATACAACTTTGCGCTACCTTTTGACGCCACCGCATTGACAACTCACCCTAAACAGGCACACGCCATGACCGACAAAATGGCCCTCTACAAGAGCGGCATGACCAAATTCGCCCAGCAAGACTTTGCCGAGGCCCTAGACGATCTCGCCCAAGCCATCGCCCTCGACCCGCAATTTGCCGATGCCTACCAAGCCATGGCGCATTGCCACGAGAAGCTGGGCGACCTCGATCAAGCGCTCAGCGCGGCGCAAAAGGCCGCCGAGCACCATCCCGACGACTTCCTCGTCCACACCAGCCTCTCCATGTTCTACCAGCGCAAAGGCATGATCGCCGAGGCCGAAAGAGAAAAGGCCATCGCAGCCAAGCTGCAAATGGAAAACCCCCGGTAAGCTCGTGCAACTCGGCCCGCACCAAGTCAGCCCCTTGCGGGAAGACATGCCCATCCTCACTCTAGCGCCGATGGCCGGGGTGAGCAACTGGGTTTTCCGCCTGATATGCGCCCGCCTCGGCGCTCGGCTGGTCGGGGTCGAATTTATCAACTGCCGCGCCATCGGCATCCGCTCGCGCAAGAGCCTCCAGATGCTCGACTTTTCCGACGCGCAAATCTATGCCGACACCGGCATCTCGCTGCTGGCCGCGCAAATCTACGGCAACGACATCGACCTCATCGCCAATGGGGCGCGGGAGTTTGAGCGGCGCGGGGCGCAGGTGGTGGATATCAACTTCGGGTGTTCCGTACCCAAGATCGTCGCCAAAGGCTGCGGCGCAGCGTATTTGCGCGATCTCGACCGGCTCTACCAAGCCGTTGAACGCACCGTCAAAGCCGTGTCGGTTCCGGTCATCGTCAAGACGCGCCTCGGCTGGGACGAGGATCAGATCAACATCCTCGAAGTGGTGCGCCGCTGCGAGGACGCCGGCGCCCAAGCCGTGGCCATCCACGCCCGCACGGTCGTACAAAAATACAAGGGCCGCGCCAACTGGCACTGGATCGGCCGCGCGGTCGCAGCCTCCGCGCTGCCCATCATCGGCAACGGCGATGTGCTCACCCTTAGCGACGCCCGCCTCATGCAGCGGGAAACAGGCTGTGCTGCGGTCATGGTCGGGCGGGCGGCCTTGGCCAATCCTTGGCTCTTTTCTGGCCGCAGCGGCGCGACCCTCGCCGAGCGCATCCACTTGGCGCTGGAGCAGCTGCGCCTGATGGCCGCGTACAAAGGCGAGCGCGCCGGCGTCCGCGAGACGCGCAAGCACCTCGCGCTCTACTTCAAGAGCCTGCCCCGCGCCTCCGCGCTGCGCCGCCGCCTGCTGACGACCGCTTCTCTGGCCGAGTTGGCCGAGCTCCTCGCCGCGTGGCAAGAGCCCGCCGAAGCCGAAGCCGATCTCACCTTGTCGGCCGCCGAAGCCGAAGCCCTCGCATGGGGCGGGAACGGGTAGTGCTACAACTTCGCGTCCATTTCACTGGCATCCCTGATTGAATCGCACTACTCGCTAATCCTGCTTTCGTCGTTGCCCTCGTCCGAGAAGTTCGTTATTGCGACTTCGCCTGCTGGGAACTCGGCGACGATCTTCAGCCGTCCGCCCAATGCTTCAATGTAGGAGCGAAGGGTCGAGACGTACATATCCGTCCGCCGTTCCATCTTGGCGATGGCAGGTTGGTTCACCGCCAAGGTTTCGCCCAGCGCCTTTTGGGTCATAACCTGTGCCTGCCGTAGCTCGTGCAGCGGCATGGCGGCCCGCAATTCGGCCTTTTTCGCCTCAATGCGCTCGCGGCGCTCCGGCGTTAAGTCTTTGGTCAACTCACGAAAGGGACGGCGACCGCTCATGGGATTAATCCTTCCTTTTGCAAAGTTTTGAGATGCTCATCGTACAGTTTGTCAGCCATCGGCACGTACTGGTCGTAAAACCGATCGTTGCCTGTCTTGTCACCCCCAATCAACAGGATCGCTACTCGTCGCGGATCAAAGGCATAGAAGACGCGAATTGGCCGACCGCTGCTTTGTACCCTAAGCTCGCGCAGATGTCCGTGGCGTGAACTCTGCATACCCGATGAATAGGGATACGGTAGGTGAGGGCCGTGCTCTAGGAGCAACTCAACCGTGGCGATAATGTCGTCCTGTTCGCTCTCTGAAAGCCCATCCCACCATTCGCCAAATTCGTCCGTATATTCAGCCTGCCAAGTCATGCTGACAATCAATATATTCCATTAAAGGAATACAAGCAACGAGACGCATCTGTATTCTAACGCTATCCCGGCTTGACCTGTGTGATATGGAAACTACCTTCGATCGCTTGAATGTCTGCCCGCTTTGCGGTCGCAACGCAACAACGTAAATCGCGAGTGCCCTATGAAAATCAAATCTATCGACCTCGTCCGCGTCGAGCGGCCCGACGGCCCTTCGCTCCGCGGCCGTTCCCAAGCCGGCTCGACGCTCTCCGCTTCAGCCGCGCCCGCCCAGCAGAGCCAATCCCGCCGCAAGGCTTGGCCGACCGAAATCGAAGTGGCTAACCCTATGTCGCGCTTTCCGCGCTTCAAGCCGCGGCGTCAGCTTTACGCCGCCCGGCAATGGCCCGGCTTTGCGGTCAAAGTAACAGCCGAGGACGGCACTTGGGGCTTGGGCACGACGGCGGGCCGGCCGGTCGCAGCCGTGATCGAAGACGCCTTCGCCCATATCCTCATCGGCGAGGACTGCCTAGCCATTGACAAGCTGTGGGACCTGATGTTCCGCGTCTCCAAACCCTTCGGCACCGTCGGCATCGCCACCGTCGCCATCAGCGCCGTGGACTTGGCCCTGTGGGATCTGGCCGGCAAGCTGCAACAAAAGCCTGTGTACCAGCTCATCGGCGGCCCGGCGCGGGAGCGCATTTTTACCTACGCCACGGGCGACGACGTCGATTGGTACCGCGAGTTGGGCTTCAAAGCCTTCAAACTCCCCTGCCAATACGGCCCGGCCGATGGCCTGTGGGGCCTCGACCAAAACGAGCGGCGGGTAGCCGAAGTCCGCGCCTTGATCGGCTCCGACTGCGAGCTCATGCTCGACTGCTACATGGCCTTTGACGTCGAATACAGCGTCCGCCTAGCCGAGCGTCTCCGACCCTACAAGTTGCGCTGGCTGGAGGAGTGTTTGATCCCCGAAGACGTCAAAGGGCACCTCAAACTCAAAGAACGCCTGCCGTGGCAAACGCTGGCCAGCGGCGAGCACTTCTACACGCCCTATCCCTACCAACCGCTCATTGAGCACCGCGCCCTCGACGTGCTACAACCCGATATTCACTGGGTCGGTGGGCTGACCGCCTGTATCAAGATCTGCCGTCTAGCCGAGGCCGCTGGCCTTGAAGTCTGCCTCCACGGCGGCGGGCGCGACCCGTACGGCCAGCACTTGACCTGGGCCATGCCCAATACGCCTTGGGGCGAATACTACATCGGCTCAGACCCGGGGATTCCGCTGGAGGAAGTAGCCGAGCCGGGGGCGCTGGTGCCCCAAGACAGCTATCTGGAATTTGTGCCGTGCGGACCGGGATTCGATCTAGGAATCGAGGAGGATTGGCTGGTGCCGTTCCGGGCCTAGGCCGCTTATGGGCTGCGTTTGGGCAATTGATTGCTTACCATTATTTTATTGCGAGCCTAATAAGCGGCCCTCGTTTGCGTCCTACGGAAAAGAGCCATCATGCGCCGTGCCACTATCGTCCTGTTCACCCTAATTTGCGCGCAAGACGCCACCGCCCAGATCGCCCACTGGCAGCTCGGCGGCAGCGGCCTAGCTTGGAGCGCAAACGACACGACCCGCCTCTTCATCGACTTCGCCACCACGCCCGGGGCCATCCAGCCCACATACTTCACGCTCGACGAGACGGTTTTCTCCCACATCGACAACTGGGCCTTCTGGCGCGACCCCAGCGACCGCGTCTTCGACTACCTAGACGGCGAAACCCCCCGAATGTGGAAGTGGAATCACGGCGTACCCGACCCCTCGGAAAACGGCTCTTGGCTCATTGACGGCGACCCTATCACTTACAACCCGCCCAAAGCCGACCGCATAGAAAAAGAAACCTTCACCATGGATTTGGGCGTTTTGGTGCCAGCCGTGGCCTTCGGCTTTATCCCGCCCAGCGAGGGCTTCCGCTCCGACGGCACCCCCCTGCAAACCGACTTCGTCCCCGCCTTTCAGGTGACTGCGGCCGTGGCGCCCGAGCCGCCCGTGCTCGAGGGGAACGTCAACCCGCTCTCCACCGTCATCGCCGACGTCAACTCCAATTTTGAACCGCGGGTGCGCATCGACTTTACCCGTCAGTACCTGCGCTTCTTTCGCTACCGCCGGACGCTCTCGCTGCTAGACGAGGACGCCCAAGCCAAGAGCGGCAATGTCGCCATCGCCCTCATCGGCTCGATCAGCGAGTTCCAGCTCTTTGCCCAAGGAGTGCCCCAGCAGGCCATCTACAAGACCCAGATAACCCACCTCGGCGAACCGGTGAATTTCGGGCGGCTGTTCTGGCGGGCCACGAAATTCCGCATGGTCGATGGGACTGCGGTGGAAACTCCAGACGCGGCGGCCCAAATCAAGGTTGAGGTGCGCACCGGCCTAGACGACGACCCGGCCGTCTATCACGAATACATGGACACCGGGCTAGAGCGCGTGGTGGAGCGCGATCACTACGAAAACGCCCTCCGCACTCGGTTTGTGCGCATCACGGCCGCGTCCGACCTGAGCGAACGCCAGCCCAAGCCGGGGGTCCGCGCGTCCATTGGCTACGATTCCGATCACTGGACTTTCTGGTCGGCCCCCTTTGTCGAATCGGGCCAACCGCTCAACCTGCGCAACGGAACCTATTTGCAGGTCCGCGTCGCCATGGAAAGCGATTCCTTCGACGATTTCGTGCGCCTCGACTCGTTGTGGGTCGAGACCGCGCCGCTGTTGGCCGCGACCGTGCGCGGCGAAGTGGCCGCCCTAGACGACCCACAGCCCGTCAGCGGGATTACCCAAGTCCCCTTGGGCGAAGCCATCGAATTCGTCTATGACCTCCAAGCCGATTTCACAGCGGTGGATGCCCCCGGCTTCGACCTATTGCGCCTGCGCACGGGGCACCAAACCGAGCTCAAGAGCCTGCAACTCGGCCCAAGCCGCCGAGAAACCGCGCCCGCCGCGGTCACCCCAGAGCCGGAGGGCTTGCTCATCCACCTGCCCGAGCGCATCACCCGCGCCAATAACCCGCCGATTCGCCTCGTCTTTGCAACGGAGATATTTGAATTTGCGACCACTTTCCAGAGCGAAGTCCTAGACAGCCAACGCGACCTTCTGCCGCAACCTGTCGTCGGTGCCGATGTCGGCGAGGCCCTCTCGACCAACAGCCTGCGTGTGCTCGGCACCACCGAGCAAGAAACCGCTTTTATCCAGAACCTGACCTTTTCCTCGCCGGTCTTTTCGCCCAACGGCGACGGCATCCACGACGAATTGCGCGTCGCCTATTCGCTGTTCCGCCTGCCCGCAGCCGTGCCGGTCGTCCTCGCAGTCTATCGCCTCGATGGCCGGCGCGTGGCCTCCATTGAGGCCGGCTTGCAAAACGCTGGCCCGCAGAGCCTGCGCTGGGATGGCCGCGACGAAACGGGCCGGCTCCTGCTGCCCGGCCTCTACCTGACCACCTTAACCCTGCGCTCGGAATTTGCCGCCAAGCCCCAGTTCCACCCTTTGGGGATCGCGTACTAAGTGAGCCGCCTGCCCCAACTTCTGCTCGTGTTGGCTATCGCGCTGGCGGCTTTTGCCTACGGCGGCCTCGTCGTCCGCTACAAGCTATTCCCCTTCTCGGTTGTCTCCGACGGCGTAAAAACCTTGCGGACTATGTACGAGGTACATAAGAAAATTGATGATGGCCGATTCGCGCACTTCGCCGCAGTGCCGCCGGACAGCGCGGCCTCCAACCGCTTCGAGTTCGTACAAGGCGATGCCCTCAGCGGGCCGGTTCTGTGGCAGGGCGGACGCTACCAGTTCCTCGAGTATTGCCCCGACGAGGGATGCCTAGCGGTAGAGTACACCGCCACCGGCCAAGTCGCCCACGCCTACCCGTTCCTCCTCGATGAACTGGAACAGGCGGCAAACGCTGCCCGCTCGGACGAATTCCCGTACGGACTATCCCCCTCCTTTTCTTTCGCTAGGGATGTTCATCTGATAGGCATATCGCGCTACGCAAATGGCGACCTGCTGGCGGTTTTTCATCAGGACGCGGCTTTCCCCTATGGTGCGGGCGTTGCGCGGGTCGATCGCGACGGGCATCCGGTCTGGTTCCGGCGCGACTACAGCCATCACTGGCCGCATATCGGAAACGACGGCGTCGCGCTGGTGCCCGGCATGTTGGCCAGCAGCGAGTCCATAGCTTTTGAGCGAGGACGAAGGACCATCGCGATCAAGTGCCCCAAGGGCAAAACGCATCTCGACGCGATCGGCATTATCGACGGGAACGGACAGCTCCTAAAGCGCATCAACCTGATCGACGCCTTGCGCGACTCTCCATTCGCGCTCATCATCCAATCCACCTCGAAGCTAAAAAATCCTACGGCCTCTCATACGGCTTCTCCGTGTGACCCTCTTCACCTCAACTTCGTCCACCGGCTTCGCGACGACGCTGGCGGGACGTGGGGCCTCGCGCCGGGCGACCTCGTAGCGTCCCTGCGCAACCTAAGCGCCTTCGCTATCCTCGATGGCGAATCCGGCCGCGTCAAGCGGCTGGTCCGGGGGAGTTTCTTGTACCAACACAGCGTCCAGCACCTGACGGGATCGACCTTTCTGATGTTCGACAATCACGGCGGCGATGCGGTTCACGGCCCCTCGCGGCTGCTGATGATCGACCTCGCCGACAGCCGGGAGACGACCCTCTTTCCCAACGACCAGACGCCCGAACCCCTGCGGCACCTGTTCTCCCACGACCAAAGCACCATCGACATCTCACCGGATCGCCAACGGGCGATGGTCGTATTCACCCGGCAGGGCATAGCCGTTGAGGTGTGCCTTGCCGATGGCGCGGTGCTCAACGTTTTTCATTCTCTGCACGATGTGTCGAGCTTGGAGCAATTTCCCAAAGATCGGCAGCAAAGAGCCGCCGTATTCGAGATGAGCGGACTTTCATACATCCACAATCAAGGAGGAACGAGTCAATGAACGAAGAAAGCATCGTCATGGCCTATATTGGCCCCGGAGCGGGCTTGGCGTCCATCGGGGCCTTGCTGACCCTAATAGGGGCTGGGCTGCTAATGGTATCGGGGTTTATCTGGTATCCAGCCAAGCGCATACTACAGAAGTGGAGGGAGAGGCGTGCCGCAAAAAAGAACGCCCCCCGATAAGACCTATCTACGCTTCGTGCGATACATCGGAAAGAGATGAATCGCCTACCCCAACTCCTGTTCGTGTTGGCCCTTGCGCTGGCGATCTTTGCCTACGGCTATCTGAGTCGCCACTACAAGCTATTCCCCTTCTCGGCCATCCACAACGGCGTAAAGACCTTGCGGACTCTGCACGAGCTACATACGAGAAAGGACAACGGCCGATTCGCGCACTTTGCCGCGGTGCCGCCGGGCAGCGCGGCCTCCCACCGCTTCGAGTTCGTGGCCAGCGATGCCCTCAGCGGCCCGGTTCTGTGGCACGGCGGACGCTACCAGTTCCTCGAGTATTGCCCCGACGGAGGATGCCTAGCGGTAGAGTTCACAGCCACCGGCCAAGTCGCCCACGCCTACCCGTTCCGCTTCGATGAACTCGAACAGGCGTCAAACGCTGCCAGCTTCGACGAATTCCCCTACGAGCTATCCCCCGCCTCCTCTTTCGCTAGGGATACTAGTATAGCGGGCATATCGCGATACATGAACGGCGACCTGCTAGTGGTTTTCCGAACCACTGCGTTCCCGTTTGGTGCGGGCGTTGCGCGGATCGACCGCGCCGGGCATCCCGTCTGGTTCCGGCGCGACTACAGCCACCACTGGCCGCATCTCGAAGAAGACGGCGTCGCGCTAGTGCCCGGCATGTTGGTCGGTAGCGAGTCCATATCCTTTGAGCGAGGACCAAAGACCATCACGATTAAGTGCCGCGAGGGCCGACCGTACCTCGACGCGATTAGCACTATCGACGAGGATGGACGGCTTCTAAGGCGCATCAACCTGATCGACGCCTTGCGCGATTCTCCATTCGCGCACATCATGCAATCCACCTCGGATACAAATTACCGTCTTGCCGCGCCGTGTGACCCCCTTCACCTCAACTTCGTCCACCGGCTTCGGGACGACGCCGGCGGGACGTGGGGCCTCGCGCCGGGCGACCTCGTGGCGTCCCTACGCAACCTAAGCGCATTCGCTATCCTCGATGGCGAATCCGGCCGCGTCAAGCGGCTGGTTCGGGGCAGCTTCTTCTATCAACACAGCGTCCAGCACTTAACGGGATCAACCTTCCTGATGTTCGACAACTGGGGCGGCGATGGGGTTTACGGCCCCTCGCGGCTGCTGATGATCAACCTCGCCGACAGCCGGGAGACGACCGTCTTTCCCAACGATAAGACGCCCGAATCCCTGCGAAACCTGTTCTCCGACAAACAAGGCACCATCGACATCTCGCCCGACCGTCAACGGGCGATGGTCGTATTCTTCCAGCAGGGCGTGACCGTTGAGGTGCGCCTCGCCGACGGCGCGGTGCTGAATGTCTTTCGTTCTCTGCACGATGTGTCGAGCTTGGAGCAATTTCCCGAAGAGCGGCAGCAAAGATCCGCCGTATTCACGATGAGCGGACTTTACTACATCCACGATCAAGGAGGAGCGAGTAGGTGAATCGCCTACCCCAACTTCTGCTTGTGTTGGCTCTTATGCTGGCGGCCTTTGCCTACGGCGGCCTTGTCGTCCGCTATAAGCTATTCCCCTTCTCGGTCCTCGCCGACGGCCTAAAGACCTTGCGGACTATGTACGAGGTACATAAGGAAATTGACGCCGGCCAATTCGCGCACTTCGCCGCGGTGCCGCCGGACAGCGCGGCCTCTAACCGCTTCGAGTTCTTGGCCGGCGATGCCCTCAGCGGGCCGATTCTGTGGCACGGCGGACGCTACCAGTTCCTCGAGTATTGCCCCGACTGGGGATGCCTAGCGGTAGAATACACGGCCACTGGCCAAGTCGCCCACGCCTACCCGTTCCGCCCCGATGAACTCGAACAGGCGGCAACCGCTGCCCAATCCGACGAATTCTCCTACGAGCTATCCCCCGCCTTCTCTTTCGTCAGGGATGTTGTTGTGGCAGCCATATCGCGCTACGCGAATGGCGACCTGCTGGTGGTTTTTCGCCATAGCACTGCGTTCCCTTATGGTGCGGGCGTTGCGCGGATCGACCGCACCGGGCATCCGGTCTGGTTCCGGCGCGACTACAGCCACCACTGGCCGCATCTCGAAGAAGACGGCATCGCGCTGGTGCCCGGCCTGTTGGTCGGCAGCGAGTCCATAGCCTTTGAGCGAGCACAAAAGACCATCACGATTAAGTGCCACGAGAGCCGACCGTACCTCGACGCGATTAGCACTATCGACGAGGATGGACGGCTTCTAAGGCGCATCAACCTGATCGACGCCTTGCGCGATTCTCCATTCGCGCCCATCATGCAATCTACCTCGGAACCCAAACGCCATCTTGACGAGCTGCGTGACCCCCTTGACCTCAACTTCGTTCGCAGGCTTCGGGACGACGCGCTGTGCGACCCTCTTCACCTCAACTTTGTCCACCGGCTTCGGGACGACGCCGGCGGGGCATGGGGCCTCGCGCCGGGCGACCTCGTGGCGTCCCTGCGCAATCTAAGCGCATTCGCTGTCCTCGATGGCGAATCCGGCCGCGTCAAGCGGCTGGTTCGGGGGAGTTTCTTCTATCAACACAGCGTCTATCACCTAACGGGATCGACCTTCCTGATGTTCGACAACTGGGGCGGCGATGGGGTTCACGGCCCCTCGCGGCTGCTGATGATCGACCTCGCCGACGGCCGGGAGACGACCGTCTTTCCCAACGATAAGACGCCCGCACCCCTGCGAAACCTGTTCTCCGACAGAGAAGGCAATATCGACATCTCGCCCGACCGCCAACGGGCGATGGTCGCATTCACCAAGGAGGGCGTGGCTGTCGAGGTGCGCCTCGCCGACGGCGCGGTGCTGAATGTCTTTCATTCCCTGCACGGTGTGTCGAGCTTGGAGCAGTTCCCCGAGGAGCGAAAGCAAAGAGCGGCTGTATTCGAGATGAGAGGAATTTACTACATCCGCAATCAAGGAGGAGCGAGTAGGTGAATCGCCTACCCCAACTCCTGCTTGTGTTGGCTATCGCGCTGGCGTCGTTTGCCTACGGCGGCCTTGTCGTCCACTACAAGCTATTCCCCTTCCCGGTCCTCTCCGACAGCCTAAAGACCTTGCGGACTATGCACGAGCTACATTTTACGAGAAAGGACGACGGCCGATTCTTACATTTCGCCGCGGTGCCGCCGGACAGCGCGGCTTCCCACCGCTTCCAATTCCTACAAGGCGATGCCCTCAGCGGCCCGGTTCTGTGGCACGGCGGACGCAACCAGTTCCTCGAGCATTGCCCCGACGGGGGATGCCTAGCGGTAGAATACACCGCCACCGGCCAAGTCGCCCATGCCTATCCGTTCCGCAACGATGAACTGGAGCAGGCGGCCGACGCTGCAAGCTCCGACGAATTCCCCTACGAGTTATCCCCCGTCGCCTCTTTCGCTAGGGATGCTAGTACGATGGGCATGTCGCGATACATGAACGGCGACCTGCTGGTGGTTTTTCAACAGTACGCTGCTTTCCCGTTTGGTGCGGGCGTTGCGCGGATCGACCGCGCCGGGCATCCGGTGTGGTTCCGGCGCGACTACAGCCACCACTGGCCGCATCTCGAAGAAGACGGCGTCGCGCTGGTGCCCGGCCTGTTGGTCGGCAGCGAGTCCATAGCCTTTGAGCGAGCACGAAAGACCATCACGATTAAGTGCCGCACGAGCCGACCGTACCTCGACGCGATCGGCATTATCGACGGCAGTGGACGGCTTCTAAGGCGCGTCAACCTGATCGACGCCTTGCGCGATTCTCCATTCGTCCATCTCCTGCAATCCACCTCGGAACCCAAACGCCGTCTTGACGCGCTGTGTGACCCCCTTCACCTCAACTTCGTTCACCGGCTTCGAGCCGACGCCGGCGGAACGTGGGGCCTCGCGCCGGGCGATCTCGTGGCGTCCCTACGCAACCTCAGTGCCTTCGCTATCCTCGATGGCGAATCCGGCCGTGTCAAACGGATGGTTCGGGGGAGTTTCTTCTATCAACACAGCGTCCAGCACCTGACGGGATCGACCTTCCTGATGTTCGACAACTGGGGCGGCGATGGGGTTCACGGCCCCTCGCGGCTGCTGATGATCGACCTCGCCGACGGCCGGGAGACGACCGTCTTTCCCAACGACCAGACGCCCCAATCCCTGCGCAACCTGTTCTCCGAGGACCAAGGCACAATCGACATCTCGCCCGACCGCCAACGGGCGGTGGTCGCATTCACCGAGGCGGGCATGGCTGTCGAGGTGCGCCTTGCCGACGGCGCAGTGCTGAATGTCTTTCATTCCCTCCACGATGTGTCGAGCTTGGAGCAGTTCCCCGAACAACGAAAGCAAAGAGCAGCCGTATTCGAGATGAGAGGGCTTTACTACATCCGCAATCAAGGAGGAGCGAGTAGATGAATCGCCTACCCCAACTCCTGCTTGTGTTGGCTGTCGCGCTGGCGTCCTTTGCCTACGGCCTCTTTGTCGTCCGCTACAAGCTATTCCCCTTCTCGGTCCTCTCCGACGGTCTAAAGACCTCGAACACTCTGTACGAGTCAAGTATGAAAAAGAATTACGGCCGATTCGTACACTTCGCCGCGGTGCCGCCGGACAGCGCGGCCTCCAACCGCTTCGAGTTCGCACAAGGCGATGCCCTTAGCGGGCCGGTTCTGTGGCACGGCGGACGCTACCAGTTCCTCGAGCATTGCCCTGACTGGGGATGCCTAGCAGTAGAGTTCACGGCCACCGGCCAAGTCGCCCACGCCTATCCGTACCGCCTCAATGAACTGGAGCAGGCGGCCGACGATGCCCTCTCCGACGAATTCCCCTACGAGCTACCCCCCACCTTCTCTTTCGCTAGGGATGCTAGTGCGATGGGTATGTCGCGATACATGAACGGCGACCTGCTGGTGATTTTTCGACATAGCACTGCTTTCCCCTATGGTGCGGGCGTTGCGAGGATTGACCGCGATGGGCATCCGGTCTGGTTCCGGCGCGACTACAGCCACCACTGGCCGCATATCGACGACGACGGCGTCGCGCTGGTGCCCGGCGAACAGGTTGGCAGCGAGTCTATATCTTTTGAGCGAGCGCGAAGGACCATCACGCTCAAATGCCGCACGAGCCGACCGTATATCGAGGAGATCAGGACTATCGACGGGAATGGACGGCTCCTAAAGCGCCTCAACCTGCTCGACGTCCTGCGCGATTCTCCATTCGCGCACATCATGCAATCTGCCTCGGCACCAGCATGGTATCTTGATGGGCCGTGTGATCCCCTTCACCTCAACTTCGTTCACCGGCTCCGCGACGACGCGGGCGGGACATGGGGCCTCGCGCCGGGCGACCTCGTGGCGTCCCTACGGAACCTAAGCGCATTCGCTATCCTCGATGGCGAATCCGGCCGCGTCAAGCGGCTGGTTAGGGGAAGTTTCCTCTATCAACATAGCGTCCAGCACCTGACGGGATCGACCTTCCTGATGTTCGACAATTACGGCGGCGATGGGGTTCACGGCCCCTCAAGGCTGCTCATGATCGACCTCGCCGACGGCCGGGAGACGACCGTCTTTCCCAACGATAAGACGCCCCAACCCCTGCGAAACCTGTTCTCCGACGACCAAGGCGATATCGACATCTCGCCTGACCGCCAACGGGCGCTGGTCGCATTCACGAGGGAGGGCGTGGCCGTTGAGGTGCGCCTTGCCGACGGCGCGGTGCTGAATGTCTTCCATTCCCTCCACGATGTGTCGAGCTTGGAGCAGTTCCCCGAACAGCGGCAACAAAGAGCCGCCGTATTTAAGATGGGAGGGCTTTACTACATCCGCAATCAAGGAGGAACGAGTAGATGAGTCGCCTACCCCAACTCCTGCTCGTGTTGGCCCTTGCGCTGGCGGCCTTTGCCTACGGCTATCTTAGTCGCCACTACAAGCTATTCCCCTTCTCGGCCATCCACAACGGCGTAAAGACCTTGCGGACTCTACACAAGCTAAGTATGAGAAAGGACGACGGCCGATTCGCGCACTTCGCCGCGGTGCCGCCAGACAGCGCGGCCTCCAACCGCTTCGAGTTCGTACAAGGCGATGCCATCAACGACCCGATTCTGTGGCAAGGCGGACGCTATCAGTTCCTTGAGTATTGCCCCGACTGGGGGTGCCTAGCGGTAGAATACACCGCCACCGGCCAAGTCGCCCATGCCTACCCGTTCCGCAGCGATGAGCTGGAGCAGGCGGCAGACGCTGCCCGCTCCGACGAATTCCCCTACGAGCTATCCCCCGCCGCCTCTTTCGTCAGGGATGTTAATGTGGCAGCCATGTCGCGCTACGCAAACGGCGACCTGCTGGTGGTTTTTTACCAAGACCCTGCTTTCCCCTATGGTGCGGGCGTTGCGCGGATCGACCGCGCCGGGCATCCCGTCTGGTTCCGGCGCGACTACAGCCACCACTGGCCGCATCTCGAAGAAGACGGCGTCGCGCTGGTGCCCGGCCTGTTGGTTGGCAGCGCGCCCATATCTTTTGAGCGAGCACGAAAGACCATCACGATCAAGTGCCGCACAGGCCGACCGTATCTCGACGAGATCCGCACTATTGACGGGAGTGGACAGATCCTAAAGCGCCTCAACCTGATCGACGCCTTGCGCGACTCTCCATTCGCGCACATCATGCAATCTACCTCGGAACCAAATTACCGTCTTGACTCGCCGTGTGACCCTCTTCACCTCAACTTCGTTCACCAGCTTCGAGACGACGCCGGCGGAACGTGGGGCCTCGCGCCGGGCGACCTCGTGGCGTCCCTACGCAACCTCAGTGCCTTCGCTATCCTCGATGGCGAATCCGGCCGCGTCAAGCGGCTGGTACGCGGGAGTTTCTTGTATCAACACAGCGTCCAGCACCTGACGGGATCGACCTTCCTGATGTTTGACAACTGGGGCAGCGATGGGATTCACGGCCCCTCGCGGCTGCTGATGATCGACCTCGCCGACGGCCGGGAGACGACCGTCTTTCCCAACGACCAGACGCCCCAACCCCTGCGAAACCTATTCTCCCACGACCAAAGCACCATCGACATCTCGCCCGACCGCCAACGGGCGATGGTCGCATTCACCAAGGAGGGCGTGGCCGTAGAGGTGCGCCTCGCCGACGGCGCGGTGCTGAATGTCTTCCATTCCCTGCACGATGTGTCGAGCTTGGAGCAGTTCCCCGAGGAGCGAAAGCAAAGAGCGGCCGTATTCGAGATGAGAGGAATTTACTACATTCGCAGTAGATGACGAGCAACGCATCGTCATGGCATCCATTCGCCTACTAAGGAGGCTTCCAATGCAACGCGCAATAATCGCCGGTCTCGTCCTGAGTGCCCCACTCGCGGCTGACATGCTCTCCTTCGACAGTGCCGAAGAATGGGCCCAATGGCAACAACCCTTTGGCTTGGTCCAAGTCGGCGAGCAGGGCCAGCTCGCGCTCGTCAAATTCCGCCGCGACATCAACCTCGTCGAGGACGCGCACCGCTTCGTCCACGAAACCCGCACCCGCGGCGATGCGGTCGCCGGGGGCCTCTGGCAAGCCGGTTCCAACGCGGCCGACGCTCCGCTGGCCATCGACGGCGATCCAACGACCTATTGGCAACCCAGTCCAGACGACGCCCGCGAGGACTGGTTTATCACCATCGACTTAGGCCGCGCAGCCCTAGCCCGCGAGATTCGCCTGACATTCCCCGACCAAGAAGGCGCGCACCCGCTTCGCCAATTCCGCGTATTCACCACCTCGGGCGTACGCATCTCGGCCACCGACGATCTCTTCCTCTACCGCCCCGTCTTCCGCACCACGCGCCCCAACGCCGAGTCCGAAATCGTCATCCCGCTGCGCTACGCCGGCCGCGACACGGCGATAGTGACGAACCCCGACTTGGATTTGACGCCCGCAGAGCGCAACCACTACCAGTTGATCCAGTACATCCAAATCATTTCCGAAGAACAGAACGCCAACGCCGCCCTCGCCGAGATTGAGGTTATCGGCATCGGCGACAACATTGCCATCGGCACCAGCCAACGCGGCAATTTCGTCGAAGGCGACGGCACCGGCTCCACCTTCAACCTCTTCGACGCCAACCTCAACACCAACAACACCGTCACCAGCTGCCGCGGCACCCTGTCGGAATGGGCCGAAGGCGGCACGTGGTTCCGCACGGACTTGGGCGCGACGTTCTTTATCGACGAGATGTTCATCTACTCCATGCAGCCAGACGAAGGCACCTTGGGGTTCACCATCTCGGGCACGGGACCGGGGCACACCCTGCTCTTTTCCGACGGCACACCGGCCACGGGCACGACCCCCCTCGTCGAAGTGCCCGAAAACGTCGATTACGAAGAGGTCTTCACCCATCTAGCCCCCAACGCCGACAACCTGCTTTACATGCGCTACCTGTTCGCGCCGCGCAAGGCCCGCTACTTGTTCTGGCACGGCGTGAGCTGTAGGGGCTGGGGCATCGTCAAGTGGGGCGAGATGCAACTGTTCTCTCCGGGGTATCCAGCGCAAGTCAAGTTGCAGTCCGACTTTATCAACCTCGGGGAGGAAGCCGGCGATGGGAGGCCCAAAGTCATCAAAGCCCTGCACTGGGACGCCGACCTGCCGCCGGGCACCCGGGTGCAGCTCCGCTCCCGCTCGGGCAACGCGCTCAGCGCGGAGTACACCTTTTACGACAAGAAGGGCGACAGGGTCACTGAGGAGAAGTGGAAGAGCTTGCCCAAGGTGATTAGAGGGCCTGTTGACTCGACCTTGGTCACGGGCGAGGACTGGAACGCGTTTAGCAATACCTACCAGTTCTCGGGCGAGCCTTTCAAATCGGCCAGCCCGCGCCGCTTCATCGTGCTGGAAATGATCCTCTCCACCGACGACCCGGCTGTCGCCCCGACCGTCCATTCGGTCTCGGTCGAGTTTGAGGATGCCCTAGTCCAAGGCGCGCGCGGCAGCGTCGCCCCCCGCGAGGCCAGCCCCAACCAAGACACGCGCTTCACCTATACCCTCTGGCCCGAGACCGACGAACTCGACCGGGGCTTCGATCTGCTGCGCTTCACCGTGTCCGAACCTATAGACCTACAGAGCGTCGCGGTGCGGGTCGGCGCGGAACAGGTCGTTCCGACCGCCTTGGACCTACAGGCCGATTCCCTGCTCATCGCATTGCCGCAGGTGGTCGCCGGCGACTCGCTGCAAGTGAGCTTTACGACCCGCCTGTTGCAAAACGCCACCGTCTTTGCCCTCGACCTGGGATTGAGCGAATCCCCGGGCCTGTGGCAGTCGGTCGAGGCGGCCGAGCGCCGCTCCAACATCGTCATGCTGCCCGAACTGACCAGCACCGGCCAGCTCATCAGCGACCTACAGCTTGCTTCTACGACCATAACCCCCAACGGCGACGGCATCAACGACCAGCTAGCGGTGCGATTCGTCGCCTTCAAGGTCGAGGGCCGCGAGCCGCAAGTGGAAGTATTCGACCTAGCCGGACGCCGAGTAGCAGTCCTCACCCCAAGCTCCGACAGCTCGCAACGCCTCTTCACTTGGGACGGCCGCGACGCCAACGGAGCGAGCGCCGCCCCCGGCCTATACGTCCTGCGCGTCAATCTAGACGCCGACGCCGGCAACGACACCGCACTCCGCACCATCGCCGTAGCCTACTAACCTCAACCTCTCAAAACAGTAAGGATAGGAATTCGTGCTAAATTATAAAGGTTATACGGGCCGCGTTGAGTTCGACGACGAGGCCGGCCTCTTTCACGGCGAGGTGCTTGACCTCAAAGACATCGTCACGTTTCAAGGGCGAACCGTTGAGGAACTGGAGCGAGCCTTTCGCGAATCAGTAGAGGAATACTTGGCCTTCTGCCAAGAGCGCGGCGAAGTACCGGATAAACCCTTTTCTGGCCGCTTAATGCTTCGTCTGCCGCCGGCGTTGCACCGCGAGATTTACGTGCGGGCACAGCGCAAAGGCAAGAGCCTGAATCAGTGGATTGCGGACCAATTATCAACCGCAGTGGAATGAAAGCCGTCTCCCTCCCAGACGGCGACCTACGCTACGCCCCCGGGTTTTTGGCCCCTGCCGAGGCCGACCAGTTCATGCGGCAACTGTTGGACGGCATTGAGTGGCAGCAGCACCACGTCGTCGTCTTTGGCCGCTCGCTTCCCGCGCCGCGTCTTTCGGCGTGGCACGGGTCCGCAGCGGCGCACTACACTTATTCGGGGCTGGCGCTGGAGCCGCGCCCGTGGACCGCGCCGCTGCTGGCCCTCAAGACGCGAACCGAAGCCGCGGCCGCCAGCCCTTTCAACAGCGTCTTGCTCAACCAGTACCGCGACGGCCGCGACAGCATGGGCTGGCACAGCGACGACGAGCCAGAGCTGGGACCCAACCCGACGATCGCCTCGCTGAGCTTGGGCGGGACGCGGCGTTTCCTCTTGCGGCACAAGCACCGCGCCCATCCCTCGGTCGAAATCCCCCTCGGACACGGTGCGCTACTCATCATGCGCGGCCCAACCCAAACCTATTGGCAGCACCAAGTCCCCAAGACTCGACGCCCGTGCGCCCCGCGCCTCAACCTGACTTTTCGCCAAATCGTCGCCACTACAAAGGCAGACGCAAAATGACCCGCACGGCCTATGTCTCCTATATGGCGCGCCGGATCGCGCAAATGGGCGGCTAAGTGGAGCATAGCATCCGTTGTTCCGCCATGTCGATTCTACCGGGAAAAATTAGTGATTTTCTCAAGATCGCGGTGGCGGCTGCCGGGCGCGGCGACCTCCAAACGGTCCAAGCCGCATTGGCGCAAAAGCCCGCGTGGATCCGGCGCATCGGTTCGCACGGCCGCACCATGCTGTGGGAAGCCGCATACCGGGGACGGCTCGCCATGGTCAATTACCTGCTCGATCAAGGCGCGGACATCCACGCCTGCGGCTGCCACTTCACGCCCCTGCTCGTCGAAATCTCCCCCTACTGCGCCGCGCGGTACAAGTGCCACGACGCGGTCGCCGACCGGCTGTTAGCACGCGGCGGCACGACCGACATCTACACCGCGGCCTTTCTCGGCGAGGGCGACGCGGTTGCCGACTACCTCAACCGGGAACCGAGGTTGGCAACGGCCGAGAAGGCGCAGCACGATTCGAGTCGGCGCACGACGGTTTTGCACTACGCCGTAAGTGCCGGGCACCTCGACATCGTCGCGCTGCTGTTGGCGCGGGGGGCCGACCCGCGGCCGTACAGCGGCTGGCTGATTCGCTTTGCCGTGTGGCGGGACCGCGCCGACATCCTCAAAGCCTTGCTCGACGCCGGGGCCGATCCGACCCACGCCGAGGCCCCTCGTTGCGGCATCGTCAATGCCGAGATCATCGAGTTGTTGGCCGCTCGCGGCGTCGCCGTGGAGGTGGATCGCGCCGAGGGCGGCTGGCCGCCCCTCGTCTTTCAGGCGCGCGGCGACCGCGGCGGCAATGTCCAGCGCGTGCGCGACCTGCTCGATCTCGGGGCCGACGTCAACGTCAGGAACCACAAGGGCCAGACGGCCTTGCATTGCGCGGCCAAAGCGGGATTCGAGCCAATCGTCGCCTTGTTGCTCGAGCGCGGGGCCGACGTCAACGCCAAAGACCACAAGGGCGCGACGCCGCTTGCGACCGCGTTCCGCTCAAAGATCAAAAACAAGGATCGGCTCGCCGCGGTCATCGGCCTCCTCACCGACGCGGGTGGCGCTTGAGGGCTGGCTGGTATTGCGCCGCCTATACGCCCGCTGTATCTTGCCCCCCATGATTTTACGCATCCGCACTTTCGCCCAGTGCCTTATTCCCCCCTGCAAAGCACATCCCCTCGCATGAACAAGGTAGAAATCCCGGCGGCCGAAGGCGTCTTTGCCCAGCCTTGGTCGCTGAAGAAACTCTTGGGTATGCTCGCTGTCTTCGGCCCGGCGGCCATCGTCGCCTCGGTCGCTATTGGCGCCGGCGAGACCATCGTCGTGGTGCGGGCCGGGGCTTGGGCTGGCTATGGCTTGTTGTGGATGGTCTTGCTGAGTTGCGTGGTCAAGGGCGTCTTCTTCACCTATCTGATTGGCCGCTATACGGCCGTTAGCGGCGAGCTGATCGGCCACCGCCTCGTGCGCCTGCCCGGGCCGCGGGGATGGCTGCTGTTGACCATCTTGCTCTTTGAGATGATCGGCGCGCCCCTAGCTTGGGTGCCCATCTCTAAGCCCTGCGGCGACCTGTTCCACTTCCTGCTGCGCGACCTGCTGCCCGCCAGCGAGGAAGAGGTCTTGTGGGAAAACGCCATAACCTCGGCCTTTATTGCCTTGGCCCTGCTCTTTGGCATCCGCCTGTCCTTTGAACGCCTCGAAAAGCAACAACTCATTATATGTGCAATCCTAGTCGCGGGCACCATCACCGGGACCCTTATCGTGCGTCCAGACTTGGGCGCGGCACTGTTGGGAACCTTTCGCTTTGGCGACCTACCGCCCTTCCCAGACTGGGCACCCGAGGACGCGGTCGCGCATCCGCTGTTGACGTTGGGCACCACCTTTGGCTACGTCGGTGGGTCCGTCATTGGCTACATCGCCTATGCCAACTGGGTCGGCCTGCACAAGTGGGGGATGACTGGCCACCGAGACATTGAGGCCATTCGCGCACACGCCGCCCGCAGCGACGCCATTGACTACCTCCCCGACGACCCCCAGCAAGTTCGCCGCCTGCGGCAACGCGTCTCGCCGCTGCGCTGGGACGTGGGGCTGGGGGCGCTGGTCCTCTTCATCGTCACCGGGGCCTTTATGGTTTCCGGGGCGGCCGTGCTCTTTCCGCTGGAGACCCGCTTTGAGGGCTGGAGCCTGCTGACGAACCAAGCCCACGTCTGGCGTCAGATTCATCCGAGCTTGGTGTGGATTTACTACGTCTGCATCCTCGCCGCGCTGTGGGGCACTTTGCAAGCCCTGCCCGAAATCTACGCCCGCGTGGCCCAAGAATTTCTCGCCGCCCGCTGGCCGGACCGCACGTGGGAGTACCAGGCGATCAAGCGCGTCATCTGCCTCTACATTTTCGCCGCGGCCATGCTCATCGTCTGGAACAACATCCCCTTCGACATCCTGACCCAGATCGCCGGTTTCCTCATCGCCAACCTAGCCATTGCGATAATGATGGCAGCAGCCATCTACCTCAACTTCAAGCTGCCCGCCTCCTACCGCACCCGCGCTTGGGTCCTCGGCGGCGCTGTGCTCTCGACCGTGGTGCTAATCGCCTCGGCCGTCGTCAGCGGTTGGGGTCTGCTGCAAAAATTGGGGGGCTAACTCGCGCCGCGTCACTTGCCATCGATTAGCTCGGCCTTTTGCCAATACGCGGCAAAGTGCTGGCGCAGCCACGCCAGCGGCGAAAAGCGGAGCGCATTAAACCCCCCCCAAGACCAGCGCAACGGCCATTCTTGCCGACCAGTGAGCCGTTGGAAGAGCGCTTGACGCTCCTCGCCCGCCAACTCCTCTCCACTGCTAAGCCGCGCCAGTTCGCGCTCGTACGTCCCCTCGATGAGCATGCGGGCGTGCCGAGCGACCTTTTCCGGCTCCAGTACCGCCACCCGCGCACACACCATGCCGGCCTCGCGCCGCACAAAGGCACGAATGGGGGCCGACGGCCAAGCACCCTGATGCGCACGCGCCTCGCGGGCGATCGAGACCGGGTTCATCGCCCCATAAGTGCGGCAGATCAGCGGGCGCACCGGATAGATGGTACAGCTATGGTCCGCGCCGAGAAAGGGACAGCGGCGGGGCCGCTCCTCGGTAAAACTCAGCAACTCTTGGCGACGCTGCGGGGAAAAATGCCGCTCCACATAGGCGACGATGTAGAGATATTCGGCCCGGTAGAGCGGGAACATGGTGGCGTAGTAAGTGTCGAACTCCTCGTCCGTGAGCGCACAGCAATCGCCCGTACCAGCACACCGCGTCGCCGGCACTTGACTGTAGAGCACCTCTAAATCGCGCATGAATCCTCTTGTACACTTTGAGCGGAACTACCTTAAACCCTTACTACACGACACCAGCGGTCAACCTTCCAAGGATTGAGGGCATCTTACCCGCGATCCCGGACGCAGCGGCAACACCAGAATCCCACACTTGAACGAGGAGCGGTAAAATCGCCGCCAAGAATAACCCTGTCAAAGGCTCCATGCGCTAGCGCACCTTTGCAATCAACGCCGCGGCCCGCTGCCGTATCAGCAACTCGCTCGCCGGCGCGATCATCTGCACACTCGGATAGAACTTGTAGGCTTGGTCGATCTCGTAGCCGCCGCGCGCGTACTCGTCGGCCGTGGGCACATAGCCAATGCAGCCATTGGCAAAGCCGCACAACACGGCTGGCCCATGCGCGGCCTCCAAGTCGAGCTGATATCGTGCAAAAAGCTCGCCTTCCACGCCCAAGAGCACGAGCGGGCCAAAGGCCAACGCCTGCATCTCAAAGGGCTGGACCCGAGCGCAGCCCGCACCAGCCCGCACCCATTTGCATAGAGACGCAGCCCAGTCGAGTTGCGCCTTGGGCACCTCACCGCCCCGCGCTAGACGCACCCGCAGGTGCCATTTGAGTTTCTCGGCCTCAGCGCGCCAGCGCGGCGGCAGGGGCCGCAGGGGCAAGTCCAACCGCTCGTGCGCCCAGCCCAAGGCCGAGGCCTCCACGGGCGCGGCCTCAGCCCGCCCCTCCAGCACGGCCCGACCCAACTCCTGCCCCAATTCTTCCATCGCGGCAAACGAGCCGTTGGCTACCCGCGGATTGACGTCGCCGCAGGCCCCATTTACGAATAGAGCCCGCCCGCCGGTCGCAGCCTCAACGCAGCGGGCTGCTTCCCCGGGGAAGTCGCCGCTGATCTGGTGATTGTCGCGGCCTAAGACCACCGGATGGCAAGCATGGCTAAAGATCGTGGCCTCGGCCCCGCGCTCGGCCGCAAAGCGCAATACATGCGCGTAGGGCACGACCTCGCCTTTGACGCTCTGCGGCCGGCGATTACGGCCTATCTGCACCTCGGGGCGCGCATAGTACAAGCGGCCCGGTCGGCTATCGCTGGCCGCAGCCACCACTGCCTCGACCACGGCGTCTGCAACCTGCGCCAAGTAGCGGCGGTCCATGCTGGTTAGGCCGCGGAAGGGGAGGGTCAGCGGGCCGGAGTGGGTGTGGGAAGCGCAGACCATGATGGCCGCGCCTGCAATACCCGTGGCGCACTCGATCCGATCGCGGATTGCCCGCACAACACCTGCGTCCAACCCCACCAAATCGACCGCGACGAGGACGACGAGCGACGCCCCTCGGCCGCAGACGAGGGCCTTGGCCATGAGGCGGTCGCGGATGTGCGTGGCTCCGGATCGCCGCCCCCAATACCCACCCATTGCAATGCCAATCGGCGGCGTGATGTCGGCGGCCGCCGCGCCAAAGTGCAAGGTCACGGCCGCGGCCCCTCTCGCCAGCCGGCGGGCAGGACGACGAGCGCGGTCCCGGGGCGGCAGGCATTGTACAGCGCGCGCAAGTCAGCAGCCCCGATTTGCAGGTCCATAGCACCGCGACGACGCCAAGCCGGGCTAGCGTAGATCAGCAGCCCGCTCGCAAAGTACAGGGCACTGGTCGCCGCGGCATCGACGACCAAGTTCTGTTCCCAGTCGAAAGGGCTGGGCGTCAAACCGCGCCACGGGCTGCTGGGCCGATAGCGGCGCAACCGGGCCTTGAGCGGGGATTGCACCGGCGACCGCGCCCCCAGGGAGTCGGCCACCATCGGCACGCTCCGCAACAGGGCCTTCCCGTGCATCAGCCGCAACTCGGCCGCCCCCCGATCCACCAGCAAGTACGGCGCGTCCGCTTCAATGGCCTGCAACCAAGCCCGCAACGCAGCGTTGATATAAGCCAAGTCCCCAGCCGACGCCGCGCTCGCGCCGCAGACCAAGGCCCAAACCAGCACTAGGAGCCGCATCGCTCAACGCTAGTAGATAAAGACCGGCCAGCCGATTTCGACCGTTTCGTAAAGATACTCCAGCTCCTCGTTGCCCATCCGTATGCAGCCGTGGGTGATGCTCTTGCCTAAGTTGATTTCAAAGAGGGTGCCGTGGATCATAAAATCCTTGAGAAAGTACAATGCGTACGCGCCCAAGACCCCGCGCTGGAACCGCCGCGGATCCTCGGCGAAAATGGGGATCTCCTCGTCGTTTTCGACGAAGAACCAAGTCGGCCGAGTCCACAGGGGATCGGCGACTTTGCGGCGGATGGCAAAGCGGCCCTTGGGGGTGTCAAAAGTCCAGCGATGCCACCGCTTAGCCCCTTCGAGCTTGCGGCCACTGCCCGTTGCACAAGCGGCTTGGCGCAACACCTGCTCCCCCTCGCGGAGCGCGATTAGATTGTCTTGGGTATTGATGACGAGGTAGGGCGTAGCTAGATCGTGGCCCTCAATAGCTTGCACCAGTTGCTGGTGCTCTACCGAGAGCGCGGACGCACCTGCGGCGGGCGGCCCCGACCACAGGACAAAAAAAAACAAAGCGGCCGAGAGTAACTCCCGGCCGCCTGTGGTTGGTGCTTGCAAGGGTGCGCTCAGATGCGCTCGTACCAAGGGCGCATCTTCTCGACCAGATCGTGGTATTTTTTTACGGCCACCATCACGCCGTCGGCGATTGCGGTCGCCTTCTGATCCGCGCTATCGGCGAGGGACTCGGCATCGGAGAAATCCTCGCTGTTCACTGCGGCTTCGGCCGCTTCTATATCGGCTTCGGCCGTGCTTAACTCAGCGCGCAGTTCCTCAATATCGGCCTCCGTGCCCTTGCCCGCCGGCGCGTCCTCTAGGCTGGTATATGCGGCCGCGACCGCGTCGCGGGCCGCGGCAATCGCGGCTTGGGCCGACTCCCTCTGGCGTTTCTTTTCGGCTTGGGCCGACGACTCGGCCTGCATGGCTTTGCTCTTGGCATCGGCGATTTGGGTGCGCGCCTGCTCAAAGTCCTTCAAGAGGAAAAAGCGCTCGGCTTCGGTGTTGGTCGTGGCTTCGGCTTCGCTGTACGCACGCTGCGCGGACGAGTACTCGTTGGCCGCAAAGCGCTCCGCACCGACGTCTCGGGCCGCGTCGAGGGCTTGCTTGGCCGCTTGTAGCTCGGCTGTGGGGGGGTCGTCACAGCCCGCCAAAACCGCGATGGCGATAAACAGCGCTATTGCCCGTATTTTCATGGTCCACCTTCCTGAGTTTGAACGTTCTGTACTCTCTAATATCTGAGACAATCTAAAGGGAAGGACGGGAAATTGTCAAGCGCAAATCAGGGCGCGGCCGTGCGGCTTCGCCCCTTCAAAATTTCGCATTTTCTTCTTCGCCCGGCGCGAAATCCTCGTCTTCTTCCCCGGGCACTTCGTAGATCCACCCACAATTTGGACACAAGGGATATTCTGCATCCTCCCGGCGGGTTTGGCACTGGGGGCACCGCGGGCCAAAGGGCGACCAGAATTTTAGCACCACGACGACCAGCAGCAATACGGCGAACAAGGTGTAGAACATCTGCTGCCTCCTCTGCGCTCGGCCGCGCCCTTAGCGGCCCTTCTTGGCGGCCTGGAGCTGGCGCAACTGGCGGCGGCGTCCCCAGCGGCTGCGCTTGACGCGCCGGCCCAAGGGCGGCCGCAGGGGGCCGTCGGCGACCAGCTCGTCGAGCACTCGATTGAGGCGGTCTGGCTGATTGGTGATGATCCCCTGCACTCCCATCGTCGCCAAGTCGCGCATGGCAATATCCTCGTCAACGGTCCAAGCCCAGACCGCAATGCCCCGCTTGCGGGTCTCTTCGAGGAAGGGCGGAGTCAGCACCGCGTACCACATCGCCAGCGCGTTGGCCCCCACTTGCAGCACTTGGCGCACGAGGCGGCGCGCCCGCACCCGCGATGGCGTAGTCGGCAACTGGCCGACCAACAGCGCTGTGGGCAGGGTCGGCGCGAGCAAATTGAGCCGCTGGACGGTTTGCGGATTGAACGCTTGCACCACGACGCGCTCAGCCGCATTCATCGCCTCAATCGCCTGCAGGACGCGCTCGGCAATGCCGTCGGCTTTGATCTCTATCAGCACGAGCGCTTGGTTCCGCGCTAAGTCGAGCACGTCTTCGAGCAGGGGCACGCGCTCGCCGGCGAAATCAGGGCTAAACCAGCGGCCCGCGTCGAGTTGGCGCACTTGGTCGCCCAACAGGTCGGCGACCAACCCGGTGCCATTGGTCGTCCGGTCGAGTGCCGAGTCGTGCAAGACTACGAGCTGGCCGTCACGGGTGGCGCGGACATCAATTTCGAGGATATCAACGCCGATCTGGAGGGCCTTTTCGCAAGCGGCCAGCGTGTTTTCAGGGGCCAGCCCCGGACCGGACGCGCCGCGATGGGCAATGCGCAGGGGGGTGATCATCTCAAGCGCCGAATTTGTCGAGCCGCTGCGCGTGGGCCAACGCGAGGGCCATCAAGCTGGTCGCCGGCGCGATTCCGAGGCTGCCGACGCTGCAACCGCGCTCGGAAAATTCACTAGCCGCATCGGCCAACGCCCATCGGCTCGCTAGGACCGTGGGCACGGGGTGCCAACTGTGGCCCCGCATAATTGAGGGGGTCGAGTGATCGCCGGTGACGATGAGCACCTCGGGCTGTAGCGCCAGCACCCTCGGAATGTAGGTATCGACCTCCTCTAACAACCGCACCTTCAGGTCGAAATCGCCGTCTTCGCCGGCGCTGTCGGTTTTCTTTACGTGGACGTAGAAAAAGTCGTAGTCCGCGTAGCGGCTTTCGAGCAAGGCGAACTCGGAGGCGAGGTCCCAGCCGACCGCTTCGACATCCATGCCCACGGCCCCGGCCACGCCGCGGTACATGGGATACCCGGCAATGCCCAGTGCTTTCAGCCCGTACGCCTCGTCCATCGACACCAACTCTGGGTAGCGGCCAAATCCCCGCAGCAACACCATGTTGGCCGGGTGCTCGTCGGCGAGCAAGGCGGCGGCTTGCGCTAGAAAGGCATTGGCCGCTTCGACTGTGCATTCCGAATCCGGCGCGAGGGCCGTCAGGGGCTTGGGCGGCACCCCGGTCACCTGCGGGTCCGAATCCGAGACTTGGTCGCCCAAGCCCGCGCCGCGAAACACCACGCCGGCGCGGTACTCCATCTCGGCGGCGACCTGCACCTCCACCTTGGGCACTGAGATCGCGCTCAACACTTCGCAGAGCTGGCGGCCTTTTTCCGTTGGGATGCGGCCGGCGCGGCGGTCGCTCACCCGGCCCGCAGCATCCACCGTACAAAAATTGAGGCGCGCCGCTATGTCGCCGCGAGCAAAATCCAACCCCAAGCCGAGGGCCGAAAGGGCGCCGCGACCGATTTGGCTTTGCCACGGATCGTAACCAAACAGGGCCAAGTGGGCCGGGCCGCTGCCCGGGGTAAAGCCGGCCCCCAAAGGCGACACCAAGCCGCAGAGGCCCCCTTGGGCCAGCGCGTCTAAGTTGGGCAACCGGGCCGTCTCTAGCTCGGACTTGCCCGTGGCCGGATGGGGCAACCCGCCCAAGCCATCGACGACCAAGAGGACGATTTTGGCGTCGCTATCCCGGATGCACAATTCCTTGGTGTATTGGGAACTTATCACGTGTGTATCCTAAGCAGTCGGCTCCGACAAGTGCAGGTCCTTAATGACCATCTGCACGGCACCGTTGCCTGTGTAAGTGTCTGCCTCCAGCTCGAAAGCCGCGCTCAGCCGTGTGCCCGGCTGCACCTTGTCTGCGAGGGCTGGTTGGTTCCACCACAGCGCGGCACAGCGACGCCTACCCACCTCCAATTCCGCCTTAAAGTGGCGGCCATCGGAGCCGATTTGCCGCGACCCGACGACTCGGCAGTCTGCGAGGGCAAAAACCGGACGCCGGTGTCCGTTGCCAAAAGGCTCTAGCTCAGCGAGCTGCTTCACCGTGTCGAGCGTCAAATCAGTCGGCTCGAGCATCAGATCGATGTCCAAGACAGGTTGCAGGGCCTCGGCCCGAATGTGGGCGTTGGCGTGGTTAATCAGCGCGAGGCGAAAGCCCTCAAAGGCGTCAATCGCGAGCGAAAACCCCGCGGCCGCTGGATGGCCGCCGTGCGTTTTTAAGTGTTCTTGGCAGGCGTGGATTCCCGCGCTGATGTCGTAGCCCGGGATGCTGCGGGCCGAGCCAACGCACAGCCCGTGATCGGCTCCTTGGGTACACACGACAGCCGGGCGGGCGTATTGTTCGCACAACTTGCTGGCCAGCAAGCCGACGATCCCCATATTCCACTCCCCCAGCACCACGATGATGCGGTCCTCTACGTCCTCCTCCGGGCCGACTTGTTCCTCAACCTCCCGGATGCCCTCGCGCTGCCAAGCCTGCCGCTGGGAGTTGAGCTTGTTGAGTTCGTCGGCTAGCTGCGCGGCCTCCCCCTCGCTTTGGGAGCGCAAAAGCCGCAGCGCCAAATCGGGCGTTTTTAAGCGGCCAGCGACGTTGATCCGCGGCCCCAACCGGAAGCCCAAGCTGGCGGCATCGAGAGACTGATTTTGGGCGTTGGCCACCCGCTTGAGCGCGCACAACCCGAGGCGTTTGGTGCGCTGGAGGATCTGCAGGCCGCGCTGGATAAACAGGCGATTTTCCCCCAGCACGGGCACGAGATCGGCCACCGTCCCCAAGGCCACCAAGTCGAGCAATTCGTTGAGATAGCGGCGGCGTTCCTCGCCAGCGAGAAAGGCTTCGCTGAGGGCCTGCACCAGCTTGAAGGTGACGCCGACGCCAGCCAAGCTCTTGAACGGATAGCCGCAATCGCGGCGATTGGGATTGACGATGGCAAGGGCACGCGGCAGTTCAGCGAGCTGCTGGTGGTGATCGACTACGACTACTTCCACGCCGTGCGCCGCGGCCAACTCCAAGGCATCGTAGGCCGAAATACCATTGTCAACCGTGACGATGACGCGCGCCCCCATTGCGATGGCGCGCTCGACCCCGGGCGGCTTGAGACCGTATCCGTCCTTGTGGCGATCGGGTAAGAGGCCGTCGCAGTCGGCCCCCACGCGCTCGAGAAAGTCCATCAGCACGGCGGTGGAGCAAACCCCATCGACGTCGTAGTCGCCGTACACGACGATTTTTTCGCGGGCGCGCACGGCCCGTTCTAGCCGCGCAACCGCCGTTGCCATATCCTGCATTTGCTCCGGCGGGTGCAGGGCGTCGGGGCCGACGTGTAGCTCGGCGCGGGTCAGGCCGCGGCCGGCGAGCAGCGCGTCGATTAAGCTATCGTACGGGTCGTTGCGGAGGACATTCCAGACGGGGTAACGGCGCATTGTACATTTACATCGTGGGAGTGGGTAGGACGCGGCTAAGACAATAATATCAACCGCGGCAAAGCCCGGTCAAGGCGACAGCACCGCGCTTGCCTAGACGCTAGTGTTGCGTACATTTGTCCGCCGTATTTTTCAACCCAAGGATTGAGGGCGGGACGCCCTCGGTCCCGGATTCAGCGGGAATAGCAGAAAAGGCATACCTAAAGCAGGTGTCGCGTACCTACGTTTTTCAACTATGACTCGAGCAAAGCATATATTCCTCATAGCCCTCCTCGGTCTCGCCGCGTTGCCCCACCCTGCGGCGGCCGGTCCCAATGCCGACGCCGAAATTTTCATCGGCCAAGAAGGCCCCTTCTGCGGGTTGGCCGCCAACAGCACCGTGGAGTTCAGCATCTCGGCGCGCAACATGAGCCAAGTGCGCCAAGTCCTATTCAAGTTTAGCTGGGAGCCAGCCCACGCCATCGCCGCAGTCGCGGCCGCACTAGGCCAGACCACGAAAGCCCATTCCTTTGTCGCAATCCCCCCGATAGTAAAAGACCAGACCGCCGACTGGGGCAGCGCGACCCTCGGGGGGTCAGCAATTGAGGGCGAGGGTCATCTCGCGGACATGACGTTCACCTTGGCTGACTCCATCAGCTCCACCACGCCCATAGACATCTACCTCGACGTGGTGTCGCTCGGGCCTTCTTCTACCGAGCGCGACTTCATCCGGCCGCAAGTCGCGTTGTTGCGGAATTACTGCGACGCCGAGGGGCAGGCTCTGCCGGAGGGCATCTTCTTCCGCTGGGCCGAGCCAAACCACTCCTTTTCGGCCGCTGGGACCGGCGGCGTAGCCGATGGCAGCGATGGCGAAGTCCGCGTATCGGCGCGCCTGTTGTTACAGGCTGGGGCTTTCCGCGTCGGCGCGGCATTTACCTGGGACCTTACCAACACCGGCCCCGGCCCGGCCTACGCATTTGCCAACGGCGAGGCCATCCTCATCCCGGCGGGCGCGACCCAACAGGTGACGACCACCAGCGACGAGCGCGGCCGGACCCACCTACTCCTCGACGCCGAACAGGAGACCGCGCTCGTTTTCACCACCTGTGCCGAAGGCTCGTGTGCTGAAAGCCAAGTGGAATGGGGGATTGCCACGTCCATCTCCGAGCCGTCCGGCTTGGCACTGCCACGCGAGCTCTTCCTCGCGCCGAACTACCCCAATCCCTTTAACGCCAGCACCGCGATCCCCTTTGCCCTGCCCGAGGGAGGGCCTCACTTTGCCCAAATCGACATCTTCAATCTAATGGGTCAAAAGGTAGCTACGCCCTTTGCGGCGAATACGCCTCCGGGGCGGCACGTGGTCCACTGGAATAGCCAGTCGGCAACCGGCGCGCCAGCCGCCAACGGCCTCTACATCTACCGCCTGCGGACGGATTCGGCCGAGCGTCACCGCGCCATGCTCCTCTTGCGCTAAGCCGTGCGCCCTCCCGACCCAACCCGCCTTGCGGCCGCGCGCCTGCTCCGCGACCTAGAGCGGCAAGCCCAGCCCTTCGACGAATTGGTACAAGCCCTCGACGCACGCTTGCCGACCAACCGCGACGCACGCTTCGCCCGTCAGCTCGTCCTCGGGGTGGTGCGGTGGCAGAAGCGGCTCGACTGGATCATCGCCACCTGCTGCGCCCGCCCGGTCGCCCAACTCGCGCCTTGGGCCCGCCATATTTTGCGCCTCGGCACCTATCAGCTCTTCTGGCTCGACCGCGTCCCCCAGTCTGCGGCGGTCCATACCTCGGTCGAGCTAGCCAAGCACTTGACGCACCAAGGCATCGCCTCACTCGTCAACGCCGTCCTCCGCAACTTGCTGCGGCAACGCGCCCCCGTTTGCTACCCCGACCCGCACCAGACCCCGACGCGGTATCTCGCGGTCTATCACTCCCACCCCGAATGGCTGGTCAAGCGCTGGGTTGGCCGCTGGGGCCGCGAAATCGCCGAGCGCGTACTCGTGGCCAACAACCAGCCGGCCGAACTCAACATCTACCTCAATCGGCTGCGCCCCAACCGCGCACTGGTCGCCGAACTCGACTTGGTCCCGGTCGGGTCGAGACCGGGCTTTTATCGAGCGGCCAATGGCGCGGCGCTCTTCGCCTCCCGGGCCTACCAGCAGGGCCAATTTCAGGTTCAAGACCCCAACGCCGGCTTGGCCGTGGCCTTGCTCGACCCTCAGCCGGGCGAACGCCTACTCGATCTGTGTAGCGCACCCGGCGGCAAGGCGGTGCAAGCCGCCATCGCCATGGCAGACCGCGGCTGGGTCGTAGCCACCGACATTTCGCTGCCGCGACTCAAGCGGGTGCGCGAAAACGCCCGACGCCTGCGCCTGCATGCCATCCGCCCAGTAGCCCGCGACGGCACGACCCCCGGGTGCGGTGTTTTCGACCGCGTCCTCGCCGATGTGCCCTGCAGTGCCACCGGCGTACTCGGGCGACGACCCGATGCCCGCTGGCGTCGCCAGCCGACCGAACTGGCAACCTTGACCGCCCGCCAACAGGTGCTCATCCAACGCGCTTACGAACACCTGCGGCCCGGCGGCGTCTTGGTGTATAGCACCTGTAGCTTGGAGGAAGAGGAAAACGAGGCCATTGTCGAGCGGTTCTTAAACCAGACCCCGACCGCTCGACTGGAGCGCGCCGATGCTCACTTCCCCGCCCAGCCTTATGCCGGCCGCTACGTCCTGACCATCCCGGGCCAACACGCCGGCGACGGCAGTTTTGCCGCACGCATCCGCAAGGTCGCATCGTGAAAAACATCCTCCGCCAACTCGGCCTAGCTGCGGCCGGCGCGGTCCTCGCCGGCATCGTCGCCACCGTCCTGCTCGACGCGGTCATCATGCCGTACGTAGTCGATACGCCCAGCGTCCAAGTACCCGATCTCCAGGGCCTTTTCGCGCTCGAAGCATCCGCCCGCCTCAGCGAAGCAGGGCTGAAGATGACCATCGGCGATTCGCTGCACCACGAGACCATCTCGGCCGACGCGGTCGTCGATCAAGACCCAAGTGTGGGACAATGGGTCAAAAAGGGGCGGCGCATCGTCTTGAGCGTGAGCAAAGGGCCGCGCTACTCCGAAGTGCCCGACGTGCGCCGCGTCAGCCTCCGCGAGGCGCGTTTGCAACTAGAGGGAAACCAGCTCAAGAGCGGCCAAATCCTCTATCGCTCCTCAGAGACCCTGCCCGAGGGGGCCGTCGTTGAGCAGGCGCCCGCCCCGGGTGCTCGGCTCGCCCCCGGCAGCGCGGTTGACCTCCAAGTCAGCAACGGCCCCCCCACAGCCCGCAAGCGCGTTCCAAATCTAATCGGTCTGTCCATCAAAGTCGTGGCGGATACCTTGCGCAAATACGAAATGCGCATCGGCCACCTTGCCAAACACATCGACGAACAAAAACCCGTCGGCACGGTCCTCGATCAGGTGCCTAGGAGCGGGCAGCGCATCCCGCGCCACAGCCGCATCGACCTCGTCGTCAGCGCCGCCGCACCGCCCCCAGCACCGGACGCCTTCGACAACTGGGAAGAACCATGAACGCCACGCGCATCGGCCCTTCCCTCTTGGCGGCCGACTTTGCCCGCCTCGCCGAGGACATTGGCCGCGTCGAGCGCGGCGGAGCCGATTTTCTTCATCTCGACGTAATGGACGGGCACTTCGTCCCCAACATTAGCTTTGGCCTACCGGTCGTCGCGGCCGTGCGCCAAACGACCCACCTAGAGCTCAACACGCACCTGATGTTGCAAAACCCCTTGCCCTTTATCGGCCCCTTCAAAGAGGCCGGCGCGGACTCGCTCGTCGTCCACGTGGAAATCGAGGGCGACCTCCCGGCCGTCCTCGACGCCATTCGCCAGCACGGTCTCCAGTGCGGCCTCGCGGTCAATCCGAGGACGCCGGTCGCCGCCGCTTACCCCTATCTCGACGCGCTCGACTCGGTCTTGATCATGTCTGTGGAGCCGGGGTTTGGCGGCCAGACCTTTCAGCCGGCCGCCCTCGACAAAATCCGCGACCTGTGCGCGGAAATCGAGCGCCGTGGGCTAGACCTGCCCATCGGCATCGACGGGGGGGTGCATCCCGGCAACGCGGCCGCCTGCCGCCGAGCCGGCGCCCGGTGCCTAGTGGCGGGTTCGGCCGTCTTTGGCGCTCGGGATCCAGCCCGCATTATCGCCGCTCTGCGCGGCTGACCCACTTCTGTTGCCATATCTATCATATTAACCTATATTCCAACCTTTTTGTCGCATTCTACCTCTCGACGCATTGACGCATCGGCCCATGTTTGACCGACTCAGCGAACGCTTTGACAACCTCTTCCGCTCGCTTCGCGGGCAGGGGCGCATCACCGAGCGCAACATCGACGATACGCTGCGCCAGATTCGCCGCTCGCTACTCGAAGCCGATGTCAACTTCAAGGTCGCCAAGGACTTTATTCAGCGGGTCAAAGAGCAGGCTCTCGGCCAAAACGTCCTCAAGAGCCTGACCCCAGGCCAGCAACTCGTCAAAATCGTCCACCGCGAGCTCGTCTCCTTACTCGGCGGCAGCCACAGCCCGCCCAACCTCGCCGCCCACCCGCCCACCGTCGTCATGCTCGTCGGCCTGCAGGGCTGTGGCAAGACGACCATGGCCGCCAAGCTAGCCCGCCAGTTCAAGGAAAGAGACCGGCCCCCGCTGTTGATCGCCGCCGACGTGTATCGCCCAGCCGCCATCGCCCAGCTTCAGTCGCTGGGTGCCTCCATCGATGTGCCCGTCTTTAGCCAGCCTACGGGCACCGATCCGGTCGCCATCTGCCGCCACGGCATCGACCACGCCCGCCAGACCCACCGCAGCATCGCGCTCATAGACACGGCGGGCCGCCTGAGCATCGATGAGAACATGATGGACGAGCTAGACCGCATCCGGCAGGCCGTTGAGCCGCACGAGATCCTCTTTGTCGCCGACAGCATGCAGGGTCAAGACGCCGTAGAAACCGCCGCCCGCTTTAACCAGTGCCTCGCGTTTACCGGCTGCGTCCTGACCAAGCTCGACAGCGACGCCCGCGGTGGGGCCGCGCTGTCAATCCGCGCCGTCACGGGCCGGCCGATCAAATTCGTCGGCATTGGCGAGAAAATCGAAGACTTAGAGTCCTTTCACCCCGACCGCATGGCCTCGCGCATCCTCGGCATGGGCGACATCGTCTCGCTCGTGGAAAGGGCCGAGCAGTCCATGGAGCGCGACAAGGCCCAACAGCTCGAAGAAAAGCTCCGCCGGGCCTCTTTCACTTTTGAGGATTTTCTCTCGCAGTTGCACGCCGTCCGCCGCATGGGGCCTCTCGACCAGCTCATGGGCATGATTCCCGGGGCCAGCAAGGCCCCCAAGGACATGCAGCTCGACGAAAGCGCGTTTGCCCAAGTCGAGGCCATTATCAACTCCATGACCCGCCAAGAGCGCGTCCAACCCAAAATCCTCAATGGCAGCCGCCGCAAGCGCATCGCCCGCGGCAGCGGTACGACGGTCCAAGACGTGAACCAGCTAGTCAAGCAATTTTTTATGATGCAGAAAATGATCAGACAGATGGGCCGCACCAAAGGCAAAGGCGGCCGCGCAAAAATGAGAATGCCCCTCGTGGGCTAGGCATCCAAGTCCAAGGAGAATAGCATTGGTCAAACTTCGCCTGAAGAGAATAGGCAAACGCAAACAGCCCTACTACCGGATCGTCGCGGCCCACGTTAGCGTCGCCCGCAACGGCCGCGCCCTCGCCAAGGTGGGCCTTTACGACCCCCTGCATGCGAAAGTCACCATCGACGAAGAGCGCGCCATAGAGTGGCTCAACAAAGGCGCGCAGATGACCGAGACCGTCGCCGACCTCTTCCACAGCCAAGGGATACTGGCCCGCTGGAAGGGCGGAGAGGGCCGGGTGCGCGACGATGCCCTCACCCGCGACAAGCCCAAGCGCCGACGCAAGCAAGCGGCAGCGGCACCCATCGAACCCGCCGAGCAAGAAGCCTAAGAGCCACCGCATGCGCGTCGCCGTAGCCTATATCTCCCGCCCGTGGGGAGTGCGCGGCGAAGTCCGGGCCGAGGCGCTGACGCACCGCGTCGCTCGCTTCAGCGACCTGCGGGAGGTCGTCCTCCAATGCGCGGACCGACCCGACCGGCCGCTCGAACTGGAGCGCTGGCGCACCGACGCCAAGAGCTTGTTGCTCAAATTCGCTGGCATTGACGCCCCCGAACCGGCGCGTTCCATCTTGGTCGGGGGTTATGTAACCATCGCCCCAGATCAGCGCGATCGTCTGCCGGAAGGTACGCACTACATCGACGATATAGTAGATTGCACGGTCGTCAGTTTGGCCGGGCAACCCTTGGGGCGCGTCGTCGAGGTCGTATCCATGCCGACTACAGACGCCTACGTGGTCCGCGGCGGCCAAGGCGAAGCCCTCGTGCCGGCCGTCGGCGACTTTGTCGTGGAAATCGCGCCGGGTCGGGTCGTCGTACAGGGCGTTGAAGAGTTGTTTGGGTGAGCCATGAAAATAGACATTGTAACGCTCTTTCCCGATTTTTTCGCCTCGCCGTTGGCGACCAGCCTGATGGCTCGCGCCGTGGACCGCGGCCTACTCGCCATCGAAACCCACAATCCGCGCGATTGCACGACCAACAAACACCGCACCGTGGATGACGCCCCGTACGGCGGCGGCGGCGGCATGGTCCTCAAGCCCGAGCCCGTGTACCAGCTTTGGCAGGAGCGGGGTTTAGCGGCCGGTCGCTGCATCTATCTGACGGCCGACGGCCAGCCCCTCAACCAAGCCCTCGCCATTGAGCTGGCACTTGAGGAGCGATTGGTGCTGTTGTGCGGGCATTACAAAGGAGTCGATGAGCGAATTCGCACCGGGCTTATCGACCAAGAAATCTCGATCGGCGACTATGTGCTCACTGGCGGCGAGCCGGCCGCCCTGGTCCTCATCGACTCGGTAGTCCGGCTCATACCCAACGTCTTAGGCAATTTTTCTTCGGCCTTGGACGACTCATTCCAAGAGGTCGTCCTCGATTGCCCTTGGTACACTCGGCCGGTTGAATTTCGCGGCCAGCGCGTGCCCGACGCGCTGCTTTCGGGCGATCACGCGCACATAGCACACTGGCGGCGACGCCAAGCCCTGCGGCGCACGTTTGTGCGCCGGCCCGACTTGCTGCAACAAATCGAACTCGACGAAGAAGAACGACAACTCATCGCCATTTGGCAGGAGCAAGGGCTGGAAGAAGCCCCGTAACAAACAAGGTGATACAATGGACGCAAGTATCCTGCGCGAACTAACCTCAGACCAGCTCAAAACCGATCTTCCCGAATTCGGCGCGGGCGACACCGTGCGGATACACGTGCGGGTCATCGAAGGCGACAAGGAGCGCACCCAGATCTTTGAAGGGACCGTCATCCAGCGCAAAGGCAGCGGCATCCAAGAGACCTTTACCGTGCGCAAAATATCGCAGGGCATTGCCATCGAGCGCATCTTTCCCATGCACTCGCCGCGCATCACCCAGATCGAGCGTACGCGCGAGGGCCGGGTGCGCCGCGCCCGCCTCTTTTATCTACGCGGTCGCAAAGGGCGCGCCGCCCGCATCCCCGCCAAGCGACCGCGCTAAACATGGCCCAACGCAGCGACTTGCCCTTTACGCGCAAAAACTGGTCCTTGGCCATCGCCGGCTTAGCCGTGATCTTGCTCGGCTATGCGTTTTTGCGCATCCCACCGGCCGAGGGCTTCTTCTCCCTCACCCTCGCCCCAGTGCTCCTAGTCGTCGGCTATTGCGTGTTGATTCCCATGGCGATCTTGGTCCGGGACCGGAAACCGAAGGGCGACGAGTCCGACCCATAGAACCTCGCGCTGAGTCCAAGCCAACCCGCCCGGAGCCTGCCCATGACCAGCCCCCAACCCATCCGCGCCGACTACGCCCCCGATCTGTACCGCTACGACACCGAGGCCCAGCAGGTCCCCCGTTTCGCCGACATCGGCCCCGAGCAGCTAGCCTTCTTCCACCAGCAGGGCTACCTAGCGATAGCCGAGGCGTTTTCTCCGGCCCAAGTCGCCGACGCGGGCGACGCAGTGTACGACCTGATCGACGGAAAACAGCCCGAATTTCGCGGCGTCCAGCTCGAAGCCGCGGCGCAGGGCCAAAAGCTAACGGGCGCGGGGCGGCGCGGGGCCGTGCGCAAACTCATGAAATTCGTCGAGTGGGACGAGCGCTTTCAGCCGCTGGCCGCCAGTCCAGAGCTTTTGGCCCTCCTCGCCCGCCTGATGGGCGACGCGCCGGTTCTCTTTCAAGAGATGGCCTTGCTCAAGCCGCCTAGGGGCCGCGAAAAGCCTTGGCACCAAGACTGCGCGTACTTCAACTATCCGCTGGGCACTCCCATCATCGGCGTCTGGATCGCCTTAGACCACGCGGGCTTAGACAACGGCTGCCTGCACATCCTGCCCGGTACGCACCGCGAGGGGCCAGTCAATCACTTCAAGCGCCGCGATTGGCAGATCTGCGACGCGGAGGTCCAGACCGAGCGCGACGTCGTCGTGCCCCTCGCCCCGGGCGGTTGCCTGCTCTGGCACGGCATGACCCACCACGGCAGCCCGACCAACCCCTCGCAAAAAATGCGCCGCGCCCTACAGTTCCACTACCGACCCGCCAGTACCGGCCAGATCGACACCGAGGAGCGCATGCAGCACTTCGGCGGCGAAGTCCGCGGCGCCGAGTGCTGAACGCCACTTCGCCCGGACCTTCATAGCCTCAGCAGCATTTGAGGAGGGCAAATCCGATGCAATTCATCCAACGCCTTCGCATGGGCGGCGTGCTGTCGTTTCCGCCCGATATGGACTTCTTTGAACTGCAACCATTGAACGTCCTTATCGGCCCAAACTCCTCGGGAAAATCGAACTTCATCGAGGTACTGGAACTCTTGCGCGCCACGCCGACGGACTTCGCTGCTGCAATTCGGGATGGCGGCGGCGCGGAGGAGTGGGTGTGGAAGGGTGATTATGTCGACCAGATGATTGAAGAAGTAATGAAGGGCAGAGACCCAGAAGATGTGGTGGCCTCGCGTCCCAAGGCCCCAACCATAGAAGTCGAAACCAGTCTGGTTCCGGTAATTGACCAACCATTGCGGTATAGTCTGTCGTTTACCAATACCGGCCCCCGGCTCAAGATCATCGACGAGGCGGTCGAGGAAGCGACTCCTCAGAGAACTGAGCCGTACTTCTACTACACGTTCCAACAAGGACGCCCAGCGATTTACATTCGCGTCCGAACACTGGGTGGACGAATTGAGAAACGCAAATTGCAGTGGGACGAACGCTCACCCGATCAATCCGTTCTTTCCCAGCGCAAGGATCGCGACCTCTATCCCGAGCTCTATTGGCTTGGGCGGCAGTTCCAGTCAATCCAGATGTTCCGCGAGTGGACATTTGGCCGTTACGGTGCCCTGCGACAGCCGCAACGCGCCGATCTGCCGGAGCACTGGCTGCTTCCCGACTCCAGCAATCTCGCGCTGGTACTCAATCAGATCGAGCACAAGTCTGGACCGATATTCAATCAGTATCTGCAACGTTTCTTTCCCCGGTTTGAGCGCATGTCCACCTCAATCTCGGGCGGCACTGTACAGTTTTACCTGCACGAATCCGGCTTCCGTACCCCGATCCCCGCAACCCGGCTATCCGACGGCACCATCCGCTTCATCGCGCTATTAGCTACGCTGCTAACCCCGGAGCCGCCGCCGTTGGTTTGCATTGAGGAGCCGGAACTCGGATTGCATCCCGACGCCGTCGCACTACTCGCCGATCTACTCGTCGAAGCCTCCCAACGGATGCAACTCGTGATCACGACGCATTCCGACGCCCTTGTGTCGGCACTGACCAATCAGCCAGCCGCCATCGTCGCCTGCGAGCGGCCGGGCATCGGCACTGTGTTGCGCCGCCTCGATCCCGAAAAGCTCGCCCATTGGCTGAACGATTATCTCCTCGGCGATCTGTGGCGGATGGGCGAGCTTGGGGCCAATCCGTGAGGGGCATCGCCATCTACATGGAAGGCGGCGGTAAAGGCCACTCAACCAAGGCCGCTCTTCGCCAAGGCTCATAAATCATTCACGGAAATTCATTCACGGAGGTCGATGAAAGCACGTGGAGTTATTCACACGTTTCGAGGGGCTTAGGGGTCGTTTTGTGGCTATTGGGCTAAAAATCTAACGAGGGGGTTTCGGATGCGTTTTTTGCTGGTTGGTTTGGTTGGCTTAGTGCTGGGCTGCGGGGATCGGGATCGGTCTGTACCTGCGGGGCCGGCGGCGAAGGTGTCGGCGGACTGTTCGTTGTTTGAGATCCTGTCGGGCAAGGAGGGGTGTGCTGAGGATCCTTCATTAGATGAGGTGCCAGAGGATTACGAGGCCCCTTCGGACAGCACGATGGCCGCGGTCACAGATACGACTGAGACTGAGACGGTGGATGCGGACAGTACGGGGGCGGTGGATCCAGAGCCAGTTGTAGCGGATACGACTGAGACAGTGACTGCGGAGCCCGTGTCGGCTACGGATACGTTTGATATAGAGGTTGTGTTTTTGCCGCCTTCGGGTGGCGCACGGGATTTTACGGATCACGAGAAGCAGTTGGTTCTCAAGGCTGCTCGGCGGTGGGAGGAAAAGTTTTTGCATGGAATACCGGCGGCATATCTCAGTGAAGTCGATGCAGGGAAGGATGTTCTGCTGGAAGACGAGTGGCGGATCCGCCTCCCTACGGTCATAGATGACATACATATATTTGTGGCTTCGGAGGATTTGGAGGATTCGGAAGGTGTGCTGTGGGGATCGGTGGGTTTTTTTGGAGATTTTCTGCCAAGACCCGATATGGTAAACACTCAGCCAATGGGAATAATATCTATAAACGTTGAGAGTATAAGCGAATACCACAAAGACGAAGATCGGTCTGTTTATCGTGCTCGGGCGGATATTAATATTGAGGATGTGGTCGCGCATGAGATTGGTCATGTTTTGCAGGGGTCTGAGTGGTGGGATTTTTTAAGGCACGATGCAAGAGACTATCCTTACTTTGACGGGTTTCACGCTAAAGATCAGTTTGATTTCTACTTGAGTCAGGGTAGAATCTCTTACACTGGCATCAAGGTTCCTTTGCTTCACGCCGACATTAACAAACTGACTCATTGGTATAGCGACTATATGTCTAGGGGGATGGCTAGCGATGGGCGATACCGAGTGTTTGATTTTGGCGGGGCTGGTAATCAGGGTACTTGTTGGGGTGCGGAGATCATGTCTTATGCTCCGCATCATCCTGATTGCCAAGAGGCTATCAGTCGGGTAACGCTAGGGGCTTTGAAGGATTTGGGTTATCCGGTCGATATGAGTAAGGCGGAATACTATCGCTTTTTTCGGGACACTATTGTTAAGAATCCTTTTGACCCTGAACGGGGGGGACGTCCCAGTCCTAAGCCCGTGGTTTCTACGGCTCATTGGTGCGGCGCGAGTCGTGAGGTCGTGGAGCTAGTGCGGTATTAAGGCGATTGGTGCGGCGCGAGTCGTGAGGTCGTGGAGCTAGTGCGGTATTAAGGCGGGTAGCGGTCTCGCTTGACCGGGCTGGTTAGGGCTTGTTGTCGCTTGTTTGGACGGACTGGTTAGGTGTCTTTGGAGCTGGAACGCGCCACGGGGCGTTGAGGGGGGCGAGGGGGGCATGGCTTGGAGGAACACAACGAACAGGCCGCGAGGAGGTTGGCATTGTACCATAAAGTATCGGCTATACTTATTGTGCTCCTGTGTGCGCTAGTGTTTTTGTATAGTGATTTGGTTGACGACAATCTGTCGCTGATAGAAAAGCAGCGCGATCTGATAGACGAACTATCCAGAAGTTTGGCAACAAAAGAAGTTGTGCGGGACACCGTGGTTGTTGCGACGAAGCCTGTTGTTAAGCGGGTGGTGGTACGAGATACGGTGCGGGACACCGTGGTTGTTGCGGCGAAGCCTGTTGTTAAGCGGGTGGTGGTACGAGATACGGTGCGGGACACCGTGCTCATTCCCACCGCACAAACAGCCGCTCGTGCGGAGCTGGGTCGTCGGGGTATCGCCTATACGGGCAATGCGTTTCATGATGCGGCTAGGGCGGGCAACTTAGAAGTGGTGCGGCTGTTCGTAATGGCGGGTATGTCTCTTGAGGCTTATGACCTCCTCCGCTTTACGGCTTTGCATTTGGCGGCGGCGAATGGTCATTTGGAGGTTGTGAAGTTTTTGGTGGGTGCGGGGGCGCGCGTCACGGCTACGACCGTCAACGGCCGGACGGCTCGGGACTGGGCGGCGAGGGGGGGTCATAGGGACATAGCGAATTATTTGCGGTCGGTGGGCGGTTAGGCTATCAGGGTCTTTCTCCCGCTTACGCGGACCGTGCGGTTGGTGTGTTGGGAAACTGGTCTGTTGCGACCCACGCAACGAGGCATTCCAACGCTTTCAAGCTGCTGTCAACAATAGGGACGCTACGGTGCATGTCTTGCTAGTGGACGCAGAAGGGCCGGTGAACAAGCACCCCGACGCCACCTGCGAGACCGGGACGGATGGAATCTGAGCTTTACCGGCGAAAATACCGTTCACCTCATGGTGCAGACGATGGAAACTTGGATCGTCGCAGACCCGGCGGCTCTGAAAAGCTACAACGGAAACAAAGGCTTCAAGGTCGAGAAACTACCGAGCGCACCAGACCTTGAGACTGTGCCCAAGGCTGACGTTGAAAGCTCCCTGCGCGAAGTGACTACGGGCACCCAGAAGGGGCGTTACCAAAAGATCAAACATGCGAGCGATTTGCTGAAACGGATTGACGTGGAAAGAGTGAAGGATCGGTGCCGTCACTGCCGACGGTTGTTCGACAAGCTCAGGCAGATAATCAATGCGGCGTGACGTAAGTTTAGATCGCGATGCCCTCTTGAGCTTTTTCTCGGAAACACAGATTTCAAACTTCACCCCGCCTCCAAGCGCAACGTCGCCGCGTCGATAAAACCGCCCTCCACGTGGCGCGCAGCCAATGCCGCAGCGCGCTGAGCGACCGTAGCAATCTCCGCCCCTCGGTGCAGGCGATGCGCTATGTACGCAGCGAAAAACACGTCCCCAGCTCCAGTGGGATCAGCGACCGTCGCCACCGGAGCCGATGCAAACTTCGTCCGCAGCCCCGGCCAACTAGCGACCCAGCCGCCGTGCGAACCTTCGGTGACGACCCACTCTGTCACCGAACAATCGCGCATCAACTGGTCCAGCGTCAGGCCACAATCCGCGAGCACGAGTTCTAATTCGTCGTGGTCCGCTTTGACATAGTCCGCGCATTGCAGGGCGGCATACAAACCTTTAGCAACTCCCCGGCCCACCTGCGTCCCCTCAATCTGCCGCACATAGCCTTGGATATCTAAGCTCACCCGCACGCGACCCCCGATTGCCGCCAGCACCTCCTCGGCCAAGTCATCTGGATGCAGCGGCCCCAAATGCACGTGCTCCACACCGGCGAGCACCGGACCGAGTTGGGCTGTGGCAATCGGCGCGGCGCGAGCGAGCAACACCTGACGCCGGGCGTCGCCATCGACGTAGTTGACAAACCGGGTCGTCGCCGCGCTCTCGCCCACATAGACAGCAATACCCCGTTGCTGCAACACGGCCAGCATCGCCCGATCGGCCGCAGCAACGTTGGTCAACACCTGCGTCTTTACGCCCAACTCGGCAAAGGTCAGCCCAGCATACGCGACCACGCCCCCGCGTTTATACGCCTCTGCGCCGCCTTGGACCACGCAGTCAATCGTCGCCGAGCCAATGACTGCCACCGCGCCCACCTCAGACCTCATCTTGAGCAACGCGCAGACAGACCACCTCGCGCCAAGCTGTGATAAACAGGATCATCCGGTCCCCTTTCTTCGCACAACGGGCGGCCCGAGGAATTTACCCCTCTTGGGCCGCTGTTTATTTTTATACTCGTCAATAAAGGGAAAAACCCGACAAGAGGAGCAAGCCGTGCAGCACCGCCACTTGAACCACCAACGCTTTACGCTCGCCGCCATAGACGACGTGATCCGTCGAGGCCGCTGGCGCGACTGGGCCGAGCTGCGCCGAGCGGCTCTTGACGACCAGGCCCTACTCGACAAAATCGAGCGCGTCTGCACCCATTGCGCCGCCCCGTCCGCCCAGCGTCATCGCTTTTGGCTACACTATGTCAAAAAACACCGCGCCGCTTCCTGACTGGGATCTCGTCCTGTCGGCGGCGTGCCGCCTCCAACAGCTCCTGCCCGCAGCGGTGCTGGTAGGCGGGACCGCTGCGGCCCTCCATGCCGAGCACCGCCTTTCCCAAGACGCGGATCACGTGGTGCCCGACCTGCGCCGCCAGTTCGACGCGATCCTCGCCCAACTAGAATCAGCGGCTGGCTGGCGGACAGCGCGCGTGACGCGCCCGGTCCAAATCCTCGGCAGCCTCGACGGAATCGAGACCGGGATCCGTCAACTGATCCGCAGCGAGCCGTTGGAAACGACGACGATCCAACATCGGGACGCGACGTTGACCATTCCAACCTCGGCGGAAATCCTCCGCATCAAAGGAGTGCTGATCCTCAAGCGCAATGCGACGCGCGACTATCTCGACTTCGCTGCGCTCGCTCACCGCATGGGCGACCAAGCCGCGGCCGAAGCCCTGCAACCTTTCGACCGATTGTACCACCAAGCCAATGGAGAGTCCGCGCTGCAACAATTACAGGTGCAACTTGCTAGTCCCTTGCCCTACGACTTAGAAGACACCGAACTTTCCGAATACAAAAACCTCGCCGCACAATGGCACGACTGGAACGCGGTGACGGCCGTTTGCGCCCATGTAGCAGTCGTTGTCTTCGATTACGTCTGCACGCGCAGCGAATCGGGCTAGCGCGTCTCGTCATCCATCTGACCGCGTAGGTTAAGGCGATTTTAGACCGCAAGCAAGAAGGCGACTTTGCATTGACGCTGCTCTATCTCGTCCTGTATGTTCATAAGTACACCCACCCCCATACCACCCCCAACCCCAACGAAAGGAGCGCACCGACTATGGCTACTGTACCCCCCACGATTGAAGAGCGTCTCGCCCGGCTCGAAGGCGTGTACGATCACCTCGCTTCCAAAGCCGATCTTGCTGAATTGAGGTCGATCTTAAAGGATGATATGGCGCGATTACAGGCCGAGATTGCGCGGTTACAGGCCGATATGGCCGAACTCAAGGGCAGCGTCAAAATTCTGGTTGTAGCGATGACTTCCGGCTTAGCCCTACTCAATATCGTCTTGCGGTTCTGGCCCTCGTAAGCCCGTGCTCTTACACTACTCTCCCAATAGAACTTCTGCATAATCCATGCGTCTATACCTCAAGCGGGCCTTGGTTGCCTTGCTGCTTCTAATGCCGGTGTTGTACGGGGCCTTCGCCCTGACCTCGCGCCCGGTGGCACCGCATCCCTACTTTGCATCAGGAGACGTTTTGGTCATTGCCCACCGAGGCGGCAAGGGGCTGGCCCCAGAAAACACCCTAGCGGCCTTTGCCCACTCAGCCGCGTTGGGAGTCGATGTGCTGGAAATGGACTTGCGCCAAAGCAGCGACGGCGCGCTCATCGTCTTGCACGACCGCCGCGTCGACCGCACGACCAACGGCCAAGGCGCGGCCGATAGCTCGCGCCTAGCCCAGTTGAAGCGGCTAGACGCCGGCTACCACTTCAGTCCCGACGGTCGAACCTTTCCCTATCGCGGCCAAGGGGTTGCCATCCCCACCCTAGACGAGGTATTTACGGCCTTTCCCAACACGCGCTTTCTCATCGAAATCAAAGACGACTCGGCCGCGTTAGGGCGTGATTTCTGCCGCACGATCCAGCGCTTTGGGCTAAGCGAGCGCGTCATCGCCGCTTCGTTCCACCCCCGCCCCTTAGCCAGCTTGCGCCAAGCCTGCCCCCAAGTGGCGACTGCGGCTGCGTCATCCGCAGGACTGGCCTTTGTCTTGCTGCACTGGTTGCGGCTCGACGCGGCGTACCACCCCACCAGCCAAGCCTTTCAGTTCCCAACCCACGTAGGCGCGATCGACCTGATAGACCGGCGCTTTGTCGCCCGCGCCCACGCCCACAACGTCCAAGTCCACGTCTGGACCGTCAACGATCCCGACGCCATGCAGCACTACCTAGCCCTAGGCGTCGATGGCCTAATCACCGACTATCCCGACCGCCTGCTACGCATCCTAAACCGCCAGCCCGCAGAGGAGGTTCCATGGGCGACTCAATAGCCCTAAACGTACAGCACCTGAGCAAAACCTACGGTCGCGGGGCCAACGCCCTGACGGTCCTCGACGATGTGAGCTTCGCCCTTGCGGCCGGAGCCACCTGCGCGGTCGTCGGCCCTTCGGGCAGCGGCAAAACCACGCTGTTGGGCTTGTGCGCCGGGCTAGACCGCGCCAGTGCGGGCTCAGTCGCGCTCAATGGCGTGGATTTGGGCGGTCTCGACGAAGACCAGCGGGCGCACCTCCGCAGCGAAAAGGTCGGCTTCGTCTTCCAAAACTTCCAACTCATCCCCACCCTCAGCGCCCTCGAAAACGCCATGGTGCCGCTCGAATTGCGCCGCGAGCCAAACGCCCGCGAGCGCGCCGTTGACCTCCTCGACCGAGTCGGCTTAGGCGACCGCCTGCACCACTATCCGGCGCAGCTTTCAGGGGGCGAGCAACAGCGCGTGGCGCTCGCCCGGGCCTTTATCAACCGCCCCGCGCTGCTTTTTGCCGACGAGCCGACCGGCAACCTCGACGATGGCACCAGCGGCAAAGTGCGCGACCTGCTCTTCAGCCTCAACGAGGAGTCCGGCGCGACCCTAATTTTGGTCTCCCACGATCTGGCACTGGCTCGCCTCACCGAGCGGATCATCCGCCTCCAAGGCGGCCGGGTAGCCGACGACCAGCGCGTCTTATGATGGGCTGGCTCGGCAAAATGGCTTGGCGCGACAGCCACAGCCACCGCCGCAAACTGCTGCTTTTTACGGGTTCGATCGCCATCGGCATTGGGGCGTTTGTCGGCTTGAGCAGCCTCAGTTCTGCGCTGCAAGGAGCTATGGACGAACAAGCCGCCGCGCTCTTGGGAGCCGACATGGCGCTGGTCAGCCGCCAGCCCTTCACGCCAGCGGCCGAAGCCCTCATCGATTCGCTCGGCGGCGTTCAGGCGCGCCAAGTTGCCTTCAATTCCATGATTTACCTGCCTAAGAGCGAGGGGACCCGCCTCGCGCAGATCCGCGCACTGACAGGCCCTTTTCCCTTTTACGGCGAGCTAAAAGCGGCCCCGGCCGAGGCCGCGCACCGCTTCCGCACCCAGCCCCAAGCCCTCGTTGACGAGGCGCTCATGTTGCAGTTTGGGGCGGCGGTCGGCGACACGATCAAAATCGGCGACACGGTCTTTCGCATCGGGGGGCGGCTGCTGCGCATTCCCGGGGAGAACGCCCTCTTCAGCGACATCCAGCCGCGCGTCTATATCTCAATGTCTTACCTCGACCGCACGGGCCTGATCCAAAGAGGCAGCCGGGTCACCTACTCGGCCTTCTTTCGCTTTGCCGAGCGGGATGTCCAAGCACTCGCTAAGTCCATCCGTCCTCACGCACGCGCCAACCGCCTCCGGCTCGAAACCATTGCGGACCGCAAGGCCCGCCTCGGCCGCACCCTCAACAATCTCTACCGCTTCTTAAACCTCGGCAGCTTTATCGCCCTCCTGCTCGGGGGCGTGGGCGTGGCCAGCACCATCCACACCTATACAAAGCAGAAGCTGCCCACCGTCGCCGTGCTGCGCAGTCTCGGCGCGACAGCCCGGCAGACCGTCTTGATCTACCTACTCCAAGCCGGGGGCATGGGCTTGGTCGGCGCACTCGCCGGTGCGCTGCTCGGCGTTGGAGTCCTCCACCTGCTCCCCAACGTCCTCGCCAATGTGTTGCCCCTAGAGGTGGAGCCGCGCTTTGATCCCCTCGCCGTCTTGGAGGGTCTCGGCCTCGGCGTCGGCCTTTCGCTGCTGTTTGCCGCTCGGCCGCTACTGGTCCTTGGCAAGACCTCGCCGCTTTTGACCCTGCGCGCCTCCTTTGAAGACACTCAACCGGCCGACAGCCGCCTGCTGCGCTGGGCTTTGTACTTGGGGATCGTCCTGACGACCGCGCTCTTTGCCTACCGACTCACCGGCCACTGGCCGCTGGCCTTGGGCTTTGTCGGCGGGGTTGGAGCCGCCTTCGCGCTCTTGGTCCTCACGGCCCGCGCAATCATCTACGGCACTCGGCGGTTCTTGCCCGCCTCTTGGAGCTATATCTGGCGTCAGGGGCTGGCCAACCTCTATCGGCCCAACAATCAGACGGCGCTGCTGATGTTGGGCTTGGGGCTGGGGACCTTCCTAATCAGCACCCTCTTCCTGACCCAAACCAGCCTGCTGTCCCACATCAAAAGCGTCGGCTCCGACCAAAACCCCAACGTCGTGCTCTTCGACATCCAAACCGACCAACGCCCAGCACTAAACGCCCTCGTCGCCGCGATGGACCTGCCGCTGTTGCAACAGATGCCCATCGTCACCATGCACATCCACAGCGTCAAAGGCCAACCCGCCCGCGCCATGCGCCGCGATACCACCGCGAGCAACCGCCGCGGCAACTGGGCCTTGCGGCACGAGTACCGCGCGACCTATCGCGATTTCCTTACCGAGACCGAGGAGATCGTCGCCGGCACTTGGCACCGGCAACCGGCCGGCGATACCCTCTACGTTTCCTTGGAAACGGGCGTGGCCGCCTCTTTGGGCGTGGGCGTGGGCGACTCGCTGACCTTTGACGTCCAAGGGGTCCCCATCGAAGTGGTCGTCGGCAGTCTGCGCCGCGTCAACTGGCAGCGGATCATGCCCAACTTTTTGGTGGTCTTCCCCCCCGGCATCCTCGAACCCGCGCCGCAATCCCACGTTCTCGTCACGCGCGCGGCCACCACCGAGCAAATGGCCGCTTTGCAGCGAGCCACCGTGCGCCGGTTCCCCAATGTTTCGGTCATTGATCTCGGCATCATCCTCAGCACGGTCGATACCATCCTCGACAAAGTTTCGTTGGTGGTCCGCTTTATGGCCTTCTTCAGCGTCTCGGTTGGCCTAATCGTGCTCGTCGGCGTAATCGCCAGCAGCCGCTACCAACGCCTCGAGGAGAGCGTCTTGCTCAAGACCTTGGGGGCCAGTCGCCGCCAAGTGGTCGCGATCACGGCGCTCGAATATCTGTTTTTGGGGGCCTTTGCGGCCGCGGCCGGCGTGATTCTGTCGCTGGGGGGCGTCTGGGCCTTGAGCCGCTATCTCTTCGAGATCGGCTTCGCGCCCAACTACCTGCCCGTGCTCCTCGCCTTTGCCGCAGTCAGCCTGCTAACAGTCGCCGTCGGCATGATCTCCAGCCGCGGGGTCCACACCAGCCCACCGCTCGAAGTCCTGCGCTCGCTCGGTTAGCGGCGCAGCTTCTCCAGCACCGGACCCAGCGTAGCCCACACGGTCTCAGCTACGACTTGGTGGCCTGCGGCCGTGGGATGGTTGCCGTCGGGCAAGTTCAGCGCGGGTTGGTCGCCCACGCCTTCTAACAAGAAGGGGATCAAGGCCGCGTCGTTTTCTCGTGCCAACGCCGGGAAAATCGCGGCAAACGCCGCTGCGTATTCTGCGCCAAAATTGGGCGGCATCTGCATCCCAGCGATGACCACGGCGACTGCGGGGTTTTTTGCTTTTACCCGCTCAACGATCGCTTGCAGGTTGGCGCGGGTGTCTTTGGGGTCCACGCCGCGCAGGCCGTCGTTGGCCCCCAATTCGAGGACGAAAACGTCGATAGAGCGGCGCAAGAGCCAGTCGATGCGGCGCAGCCCACCGGCTGAAGTCTCGCCGCCAAGCCCGGCATTGAAGACTTCAAAGTTCCAGCCGAGCGAATCGATCCGCGCCTGCACCAAAGCCGGGAAGGCCTGTTCGCGGTCGAGGCCGTAGCCAGCGGTCAAGCTATCGCCAAAAAAGAGAATGACCCGGCTGGAGTCCGCCTCCTCGGCCGCGACCCGGCCGACGAGCAACGCTAGGGCCAATGCGATGTATTTCACCGTTGCCTCCCTTGAAATATATGTCCGATAATAGAACAAAATAAGTATATATTTGACAAAATTTGTCCGATTTGGTACGTTTAATAAAAAGGCTATCATGGATCCAATCAAGCTCGGAAGACGGCTACGAGCCGCGCGTGAAACGCGGGGGCTCAGCCAACAGGCAGCGGCAGACGCCCTTGGCGTCCCGCGTACGGCGGCCACCCAAATCGAGTCAGGTAAGCGTTCCGTCTCCACGCTGGAACTGACGAAACTGGCCGAATGCTATCGGCATCCTGTATCTCACTTCTTCAAAGAAGCCGTGGAAGACGAAAACGAGGATGTTCTCGTCGCCTTGCTCCGAACCGTCCCTAGCCTAGAGCAGGATTCGGAGGTTCGTGAACAGGTAGATCGTTGCGTCTCCCTGTGTCGCGAGGGGGTCGTGCTGGAGAAAATCCTAGGGCTAGGGCTACGGGCCGGGCCGCCAGTGTATAACGTGCGGGTTCCTCGCACGGCCGGACAGGCCGTGACGCAAGCGGAACAACTCGCCGATGAGGAGCGGTCCCGCCTCAACATTGGCAATGCTCCTTTAGCCGACGTTGCGGAACTAATCGGTTCTCAGGGCATTTGGGCATCCGGCCTTGAATTGCCCGGGCACCTGTCCGGTTTGTTCCTGCGCCATCCTTCAATCGGCCTAGCTATTCTCGTCAACGCCTCGCATCCGCGTGGACGAAAGCGATTTTCCTATGCACACGAATATGCCCATGCGCTGTTCGACCGGGAACGGACCATTTCGATTTCTAGCACCGATAATTCGGCGGAGTTAGTGGAAAAGCGGGCGAACGCCTTTGCCGCGGCGTTTCTCATGCCGAGAAACGGGGTGTCTGAAGTATTGCGAACCTTGGACAAGGGGCTGCCTGCTCGCCATGAGCAAACGATTTTCGATGCCGCGAGCGGCGGACCTATTCAAGCGGAGTTTCGGCCACCCGCTAGTTCCCAGAGAATCACCTACAAGGACGTTGCGCTCGTGGCCCACCATTTCGGCGTGAGCTACCAAGCGGCTCTCTATCGCCTGAAGAGCCTCAAATACGTTTCGCAGTCGGCCTCCGTCGGTCTCCTAGACCAAGAACACTTCGGCATCCGATATCTGCATCTTCTCAACAAGCGCGACGAGCTAGAACAACCGGAGCAAAGGCCATACTGGGATCGTGAACTTCGCAGCGAAATCGCACACTTAGCTATTGAGGCCTATCGTCGCGAGGACATCTCCCGCGGGAGACTCCTCGAACTGAGCAAAACGCTCGGGATTGATGGTAAAACCCTTCTGATCCTTGCGGAAGCGGCGCACGAGGGCTGAGCACGGACCATGCCCCGCACGAGTTCGACCGTCATAGCGGTGGATACGTCTGTTCTCATCAACTTTCTCTGCGTCGATCGCATGGATCTGATTGCTCGCCACGGTCACCAGTTCGTCGTTACGGACCACGTGGCGGCTGAAGTCAAGGATTTCTATTCGGACGAGCAGACGCGCCTCAAAGCCGCGCTCCGGTCTGGTGATCTGAAACAAGTCAGCATTGCTGACCGACGCGAAGTCGCTCTGTTCGGCTCATTGGGCGAATCCAGACGCTTGGGGCCCGGCGAGTGTTCCGCGATCGCGTTGGCTGTATCCCGAGCATACATATTGGCTATCGATGATCGACAAGCGACGAATCAAGCACGAGAGATCAGCCGCGATCTTTGTATTCTGACAACCCAAGATCTCATCGTTGCAATGATCCGTAAAAACCTATTGAGCGTCGCGGAAGCAGACGAACTCAAGGAGACGTGGGCGCAGCAGCACAGATTTCGGCTGCCAATCAAAAGTTTTTCCGATCTGATGTCCTGATGGTCGGCTTCAATCTGCTCAACCAGACCGCCCGCGCAAGCCATCGCGCAAAACGTCGGCATCCAAATCATGTTCGCCGTTAGAAAGGCACTTAGCCACCCCGATAACCTGCGCCCATTCACCGACGCCCTCGTCGCAAAAGGGCAGCTCGATCCCGCCGACCTCGCCGCCTTTCCCGACTTCCTGTTGGCCGAGGCCCCGTCCCTGCCCGCCGCCGCCTACCGCTTTTGCCGCGACGAGCCGGGCGTCCACGTGGTCCTCTCCGGCACGGGCAACGCCGATCACCTCGCCGCCAACCTCGCGTCTTTCGCTCGTCCGCTGCTGACGCCAACCACGCACGACCGCCTCATCCACATCTTCCGCCGCGTCCTGATCTGTACATCCTGTTCGTTCATCGGTACGCTCGTCCTCTCTGGTCAATCTTCGCCACCAGCAACACCTTTCGATCGTCGTTGAGCGAGTAGATCACGCGCCAATCGCCGATCTTGTTTTCGTTCTTTTTTTTAGCGTCCTCATCGCTTCTCCTTCAATCCCAAGGCTCCACCCCCGCCAGCTTCCGCCCCAAGCTCGTCAACTCAGCCGTCTTCTCTTCGCGGTGCTCGCGTTCTTCGGCGTAGCGCCCCAGCCCGGACAGCCGCCGCCGCCAAAAGTCCGTGTGCAACCGCCGCGCCTGTTCGCCTTGGCCGGCTGGCTTCATGGTGATATACTGCGCCACGCGCGGCTCGTCGCCGCGATTGACGCTCGCCGTGTGCGGCAGGGCCGTGCGCCAGATGACCAAGTCGCCCGCTTCGGCCCCGATGCGCCGCGTTCCCAAGGCCAGCAGGTCTTGCTCGCGGGGGTTGACGCCCTCCGGCAGCTCGTCGAGCCACGCCTCTAAGCGCTGGTGGAACCTCGGTACGCAGACAAAGGCCCCCTGCTCGGCCGGCGTGTCGTTTAGGTAGAGCACTCCTTGGACGCCAAAAGGCAACGGACGCTTATCTAAGGCCGCATCCCAGTGCAGATTGTGCTCGGGCGCGTCTTTGGCTAAGGCCGGTGGATTGATGCTGGCTCGGTCGTGGCTGACCCACAGCTTTTCCGTGCCCCAAATCTGGCTAAAGGCCCGGTGGACCCGAGGAGCCGTGCGGTTGTCCCATAGGGTCTGGTGGTGGTAAATCTCGACCATGATGCCGCGCCGATCCTCTCCATACCAAGTCCCGGAATCGCCCGGGTCCATGCCCGTAAACGCCCACACCGCCCGCTTGGTGTGCTCGGCTTGGTCGCGGTCGATTACCCGACGCGCAATGACGTACCCCTGTTCGGCAAAGAAATCTAAGTCTTCCCGGCTCAAGACATCCATGGCGTTTACTCCTTGTTATAGCAGGTTTCGTGCGATGAGTTCCTCGGCGATTTGCACGGCGTTTAGGGCCGCGCCCTTGCGCAACTGATCGCCGCTGACCCACAAGTCCAGCCCGGTCCCATCGGGCCGCGAAATATCTTGGCGAATGCGCCCGACTAGCACCTCGTCGCAACCGGAGGCCTCAATCGGCATGGGGAAATGGTTTTGCGCGGGATCATTTACGATCCGCACGCCCGCAGCCTGCGCCAAGATAGCCTCGGCCTCGGCGGCCGGAAAGGGCGTGGCAAACTCCACGTTGATCGCCTCGGAATGCGCCCGCAGCACCGGCACGCGAATGGTCGTGGCCGAGATCGGGAGCGCGTCGTCGTGGAACATCTTGCGGGTCTCGCGCACCATTTTCAGCTCTTCTTCGCAATAGCCTTCCGGCCCGACAGCCGAATCGTGCGAAAACAAGTTAAAGGCGATTGGGTGCGAAAATTCGGCCGGCGCGGCCTCCTGCCCGGCGAGCACCTGCCGCGTCTGGGTCTCCAGCTCCTGCATGGCCCGCGCCCCTGCGCCGCTGACGGCCTGATAGGTCGAGACCACAATGCGCTTGACCCGCCGCCGCTGATAGAGCGGCCAGACCACCACGTCCATGATGATCGTCGAACAATTCGGATTGGCGATAATGCCGCGATGCGCCGCCAAGTCCTCGGGGTTGATCTCGGGGACCACCAGCGGCACATCCGGGTCCATGCGATAGGCCGATGTATTATCGACGACCACCGCGCCCGCGACCACCGCGTGGGGGTTAAACTGCTTGCTCAAACGGCCCCCAGCCGAGGCCAAGACGAGGTCTATGCCGACAAAGGAATCCGCCCCGAGCTCCTGCACCGGAAGCGAGCGGCCCTTAAAGGAAAGGGCGCGTCCTGCCGAGCGGGCCGAGGCCAACAGCCGCAACTCGCCAATGGGAAAGTCGCGCTCGGCGAGGATTTCCAACAGCACCTGCCCTACGGCCCCGGTCGCGCCCATAATAGCTACGTTGTACGCGTTGGTCACCTAGGTTCCCTCGTGAGATAATCCATCAATACGTGTCCGTGCTCTACCCGCATACTACCCTGCTCAGCCGCCCGCTCTCCATAAGCGCGCATTGAGTCGGCCGCAATGCCCGTTCCCCACAACACAAAGGGCACAGGCTCGCGGCTGTGGGTGCGTAGCGCAATGGGGGTGCGGTGGTCTGGGGTGAGCAGCACCCGATGCGGCCCCAGCGACGCGAGCCCGGCCAAGATCGGACCGACGACGCGGGCGTCGAAATCCTCGAGCGCCTGCACCTTGGCCTGCGGATCGCCGTTGTGCCCAGCTTCGTCTGGGGCCTCGACGTGGACATAGACCAAATCGGCCCGCTGCAAGGTCGCCAGCGCGTATTCGGCCTTGCCTTCGTAGTTGGTGTCGAGATACCCGGTAATACCGGGCACGTCAATGACCTCTAAACCCGCGCTCTTGCCGATGCCGCGCACTAGATCAACGGCCGAGATGACGCCGCCCTGCAACCCGTAGCGCGCCGACAAGGGCGTCAACTGCAACGCTCGCCCAGCACCCCAGAGCCATATCGCGTTGGCCGGCCGCGCTCCGCGAGCAGAGCGGGCGGCATTGACCGGCGAGGCCGCGAGCAGGGGGCTGGCCGCGTCCATGAGGGCGCGGATTTTCTCGGCCCCCGCGCCCGTAGGCCCATGCGCGGCCATGGATTGGCCCATGATGTCGTGCGGCGGATAGGTTTCCACTGCTTCCGGGCCGTGCTCCCACACCAGCAAGTGGCGATAGCCCACCCCGGGATAGAAGCGCAACGATGGCCCCCCGAGCGCAGCCGCCAAGGTCTCCACCAGTTCGGCCGCCTCGGCGCTGGCGATGTGGCCGGCGCTGTAATCGACCAGCACGTCGCCTTCTCGGTAGATCAGGTTCAGGCGGAAGGCCACCCCGTCGTCGCCCAGCTCAACGCCCATGCTCGCCGCTTCCAACGGCGCCCGGCCCGTGTAGTCAACTCGGCTGTCGTACCCGAAAATTTCGAGGTTGCCAATGTCGCTGCCCGGATGCCGCTGCGCGGGGATCATATCCACCAACCCCCCAGCTCCTTCGCGGGCCAAGCGATCCATGCAGGGCGTGGCGGCCGCCTCCAACGGCGTCTGCCCTCCGAGTTCGTCGAGCGGATAGTCCGCCGCCCCATCGGGCACCAACACGACGTAGCGCACGCTAGAGGTCCTCCATGCGGATGAGTTTGACCGCTCCCTGCACGGCATCGAGTGCGGCCACGGCCTGCTGCGCCCGCTGCATTGCAGCTTCGCGCGCCTCGTGCGTCACAATGACTAGCGGCACGGAGCCGCCCTCAAAGTCGCGCTCCTTTTGAATGACCGAGGCAATGCTGATGCGCTCCTCGGCTAAGATGTGCGCAATACCCGCGAGCACCCCGGGCTGGTCGCGGACCAAGACGCGCATGAAGTAGCGCATCTGCACCTCCTCAATGGACACGACCGCGGCGGCGTCCTCGCCCAAGATCATGTCGCCGATGGACGTGCTCGCGCCGGCGGCCTTGCGCTCGACCAATTCCACCATATCCGCCACCACGGCGCTGGCCGTGGGCAACTGCCCGGCGCCGCGCCCGGAAAACACTTGCGGCCCCACCGCAGACCCCTGCACCTGAATGGCGTTGAATTCGTCGTGGATGTTGGCCAACAGCGCGTCCTCCGGCACCATGGCCGGATGCACCCGGGCCTCGACGCGCCCATCCTGCTGTTTGGCAACGGCCAACAACTTGATCGCATACCCCAACTCGCGGGCGTATTCAATGTCCCGACTCTCGATCTGCTCAATGCCCTCGCAAAACACATCGCGGCCCGTGCCCGTGCAGTGAAAGGCAATGCGACAGAGGATGGCTAACTTCTGCGCGGCGTCCATGCCGCTCACGTCCATAGTCGGGTCCGGCTCGGCGTAGCCTTGGTCTTGGGCCTCTTTGAGGACCGCGGCGTAGTCGCCCGCGCCCCGGCTCATGCGCGTGAGCATGTAGTTGGTCGTGCCGTTGAGGATGCCGTACAGGGACTCGACCCGATTGGCGACCAAGCCGCTGCGCAACGAGCGGATGATGGGGATGCCGGCCGCGACGCTCGCTTCAAACATCAAATCCGCTCCATTGGCCAGCGCCAATTCAAAAAGCTCCTCGCCCTGCTCGGCGAGCAGGGCCTTGTTGGCCGTCACCACATCCTTGCCCTGCCGCAGGGCCTCGCATACCCACTCAAAGGCTGGGGGCGCGCCGGTCAGTTCCACCACCAATTGCACATCCGGGTCGGCCACGACCGCACCGGCGTCCGCGGTCAACAGCCCCGGTGCCACAGCCGGGCTACGCGGCTTGTCTAAGTCGCGCACGGCCACCCGCCGCAATGCGAAATCCACGTGCTTGCGCCGCCGCAGCGACGCCGGCGCGTCCTGCAACAGCTCGACCACGCCGCTGCCGACCGTACCCAAACCGATTAATCCCACTCCCACTGGCATATTGGCCCAATTCCTTGTTTCATAGCAAGTTAAAGGCCCTAAATATAGCGGGCGGCGCGCTTTCTTGGCAAGGCACTCGCCCCGGTGGATGGACGCGCCGCTATATCCTATATTAAAGGCTTTCACGCCAACCGGAGCCTGCCGCTATGGACCTCAGAGCCTTCAAACTGAGCTTGCAAAAAGAAAAAACTCCCCCGACGGACTCCCTCGCCCTCCAAGCACTCTGGCACGAGGCCCTGGGCCGATGGGACAAAGCCCACGAGCTAGCCCAGCAAGCGCCCGGCCCCACTGGAGCTTGGGTCCACGCCTTTTTACACCGGGTCGAGGGCGACCAAGTCAACGCTGGATATTGGTACCGGCGGGCGGGCAAGCCCCACTGCAAGACGACGCTGACCGCAGAATGGGATGCAATCGTCAGCGCCCTCCTCAGCGCTTAGCGCATCCGCAGCAACGCCCACCACGTATGCGTTAGTTCCGCCCGGTCTTGCGGGTGGGCCCAAGTCAGGGCGACCACCAGCCCCGCAAAGCACATCCCCCCGACGAGTACCTGCCAAAAGTCGCCGCACACGCCCGCGCTAACCCAGCGACTGATCGCGGCGGCCGCGCCGACTCCCGCGCCGACCCGCAGCAAGCGTCCCCAAGGCATGAGCCGATACCAGCCACAGCGCAAGTGCCAGCCAATAGCCCCCACCAAGAAGGCCACCTGCAAGTACGTCACCAAAGTGGTGGCCACGGCCGGGCCGAGAAAGGCCCACTCGGGGCGCACCGCCTGCAAGTACCCAACGAGCACCAAGCTCAAGCCGATATTGCAGCCCAGATCCCCCACGCTAGCCCACAGCGCCCAGCGGGCCTTACCCATGCCCACCAGCAGCGGACTGTACGCGGCGCAGCGCAACGGCAACACCAATAGATAGATGCGAAAGACCCAAACCGCGCGATCGTACTCCGGGAAGAGCCAGCCGATCAACGGCCCGGCGAAAGCGAGCAGGAAGGCCGCCAGCGGCAACACCAACAGGGCCAAGCGCGAGACCGCACGCTGCCACAGCACCCGGATTTCGCGGAGCTGTCCCGCCTGAAAGAGCCGACTGACCTCCGGGATCAACACGGATGTCACCGCCGACAGCAGCAGGCTGATCGGCACCTCAATGGCCCCAAAATTGTACTCGGCAAACGCGCCGGCCGCGAAGAAGTGCAGGATCACAAAGCGATCGACGTAGCGAGAGAGACTGCCCACTGCGTCGTTGAGGCCCACCGGGCGCGTGTAGCGTACCAGCGCACCCAGCCCTTCCCACCCCCACCAGCGCCCGCCCCCCAGTGCCAAGCGCACTAGCCCGCAGACGACGAGCAAGCGCAACGCGCCCAATCCCGAAAACAGCGCCAGCACCTGCGCGGGCGTCCAGCCCAGCCCCAAGGCACCCCACGCACCGGCGACTAATGCACTGCTCATCGCCAGTTGCAGCCAAGCCAGATAGTGCTCGCGGTCGGCGGCCACCAAGGCCGCTTCGGCCCCACCGGCCGCGATCACCGCAAAGAGATAGGGCAAAAACGGCAGCAGGTACGCGGCCACCTGCTCGCTAGCGCTGGCCTCTTGCACCAGCACCGCAGCCAACTGCGGCCCCCACAACCACAGACTCCCGGCCAATGCCAAACCCGACGCCACCAAGCACAGCAGCACTTGGCCGACGAGCAAGCGCGGCTCGCGCCGCCGGGGAAAGAAGTAGAGCAAACTCGTGGGCAGCCCGAACAAAAACACCGGGATCAGCGCGTTGCCCACCACCCAGACCGCGCCAAAAAGCCCGCATTGTTCCGGGGTCCAAGCGCGGGCGACCAGCGCATAGACGGCTAGGATGCTGGCGGTATTGGCGGCGCGCCCAGCGGCCACGATGCCGATCTTGCGGGTCAGCCGCCCTCGTCCAGCCTGTTCATTCATGGTACGCCGCTTGACAGCGATCGCGCCGCGTCGTATAACAGCTTGCCCAGCCCATCATTGAATTTTTCTGGTAAAGGAGGTCGCTATGACCGTCAGAATCGGCTTTGTCGGCACGGGCGGTATCGCCAACCACCACCTACGCATCCTCGCCCAGCTCGACGAGGCCGAGCTGGTTGCCTTTTGCGACGTAGCCGAGGAAAAGGCCCTCGCCGCGGCCAGCGAGTACGGCGGCAGGGCCTATAGCCACTACGAGGCCCTGTACGACAGCGAAGTGCTGGACGCGGTCTATGTCTGCCTGCCGCCCTTTGCCCACGCCCAGCCCGAGCTGGCCGCCATTGAGCGCGGCTTGCCCATTTTTGTGGAAAAACCCGTGGCGACTTCCTTGGACCAAGCCCGCGCCGTTGCAGCGGCCGTCCGCCGCCAAAACCTGATCAGCGCCGTGGGCTATCACTGGCGCTATATGGATACGACCGCCCAAGCAATCGAACACCTCGGCGACGAGCCTGTGGGTTTTGCCCTCGGCGCTTGGACCGGCGGCATGCCCGGGGTGCCTTGGTGGCGGGTGTTGGCCGAGAGCGGCGGCCAGATCGTCGAACAAACCACGCACATCTTCGACTTGGCCCGCTACCTGCTCGGAGCGGTGGAGAGCGTCCACGCCATGGCGCGCACCGGCCTGATGGAAGACATCCCGAACTACGATGTCCACGACGCCTCGGTCACCAATCTCCGCTTCCAAAGCGGCGCGGTAGCCAGCATCACCTCGGCCTGTATGCTCGCCGCCGGCGGGCACGTGGGCTTGGACCTCTACCAGAAAAACCAAGTCTTGCGCCTCACCTCCGGCGCGCTGACCATAGACCGCCCCAGCGGCCGGGAAGTCGTCGAGCTGGGCAACAACCCAACGCAAGCCGAGGATCGCGCCTTTCTCCGAGCCGTGCAAACCGGCGATGCAGCGGGCATCCGCTGCGACTACGCAGAGGCGGTCCAGACCTTAGCCCTGACCCTCGCGGCAACCCAATCGGCCGTGGAAAAACGCGTCCTCTCGCTTTAGCTGTAGCGGCTTCTGCGGCTACTCGTCTTCGATCAGGTCGAAGTCGTGGATGTCCTCGCCAGCTTTGGCTGAGAGGATGTCGAGCGCGGCGCAGGCCCCGTCGCCGGCCGAGATAATGGCTTGGATCTTCTTCAGGCGCGTGCTCCAACCAATGACGTAGAGCCCTTCGACCGAGGTGCGACCGTGGCGGTCGGCGGTCAATCCGTCGGCTTCTTTGGCCACGCCCAAGCGGGCGGCCAGTGGGTTGCTCGGCCCGGTCGCGAGGATCAGATAGGGGGCTTGGTGGTTTTGGCCATCGGCGGTTTCGACGACAAAGCCCTCCTCGCCCTTTTCGACGCGGTTGACTTCAATGTCCCGAACCTCCCCGCCAAAGCCGCGCACCTGCTCGCGGCCGATCTGCTGGAACTCGGGTCCGGCGATCTGGGGAATGCCCAAATAATTGTACAGCATGGCTTTGTGCATCAGGGTCTTGTCTTGGCCGAAGACGGTGACGCTCATGTCGTTTTTGGCGAGAAAGAGCGCGGCGCTCAATCCGCCCGGCCCATCTCCGACGACGATAACATCCGGCATTTCTCACTCCTTTGGTGTTGGTTCACAGCGCGCAAATAAGGGCGCGCCCGCGCCGGCTGTCAACTTGCCTCGGGGCGTAGTACGCAACGCGAATGCGAGTGGACGCGATCGCCGGGATTATTCGCGCTCCGGCTCGAATACCAGTTCTGGCACCACTACCTCCCAAGCATCGCATTGCACGTGGTCTTGGTACTGCGGCTCCGACGCTTCGCGGCTCCAAGCCACGACCGCGAAGACCGTGGCCGACCTGCATCGCGTTCGCGGTGGGGGTTCAAACGCTCGGGCGAGATGCCCTACCACTGTCCCCGACCGGTCCAGCAATTCCCAAGAGCCCGTTTTGGCAATCCGCGTTGCTAGCCGATCACCGGGTGCCAAAGCGGCAATCGCGCGATGCACCTGATGGTTGGCGTGGCGACGCCCCGCAAAACCCAGATTGACCTCGCGCAGACTGGGCCGTCGATATTGACGTGCGAGTTCCAAGGTTTCCGGCGGCAAGCCGCCGGCCGGGCGGTGTAAAACGGGGCCGTTGTTCGGAAGGGCCTGCGGTAGCGAAGGCAAGCACCCCAAGTACGCCGGGGGTTCAGGCTCCTTTACGACATTAGGCTGCATAGGACCGCCGGCGCGGCGCGATCCTTGAAAACGCACCAGAGCGAGGGTCTGCCGGGCGCGCGTCATGGCCACGTAGTAGAGCCGGCGCGGCGCATCCGAGTCCTCGCCCTTGTTGATTTTGTCCCAGCCTCCATCGAGCACGGCCACGTGGTCAAACTCCAATCCCTTGGCGCGGTGCGCGGTCAACAGCAAGAGCCCGCGCTGGCGGCGGCGTATGTCTCGCCCCCACTCGGCCAGCCACTCAATGAAGTGGTCCACGGGCATTTCCGCGTCGCCGCTTTCTAGGGCGCACTCATCGAGGGCCTGCCGTAGTAGATCGTTCCACGAACTGGGCTTTTGCGCCGCCAGCCAGCCCCTCAGATCAGCACGACCGACGATCCGGGTCTCTCGCCCGCGCAGCCATTCAACAAGCATTCGGGTTTCTCTCAGGTGCCAGAAGCTAGGGATTTCTTCGTTCCCCATCTGCACTGGGATGCCGTAGGCTTCGCAGAATGCGCGTACTGGATCCAGATACTTCCACTCACGTGCGATCACCGCGCACGTGGACCAGTCCCAGTCCGGTGCGAGGGGGGCGAGGCGCTGCAACTCCGTCATCGCACTCCACGCTTGCGCGATCGGATCGGGCCGCGCCGGTAGAATCTGCACTCGGCCTTGAGCAACCGCATCCAACGCACCCCAGTCGCCGCCCGGCGGATTCTCCGCACGGGCCCGATCTATGCGGATAGGATGCCCCGTCTTCATCCGTTGTCGAGCCGGCTCGATCCACGCATTGGCCGATGCGATGATGTGGCTGGTGGAACGGTAGTTGTCGATCAGGTACGTGGGCTTCGGCCCGTAATCCGCTTCAAAACGACGGATGAACCCCACTGAAGCCCCGTTGAAGGCGTAGATATTCTGATCGTCGTCACCTACTGCGAAGAGGGTGAGCTTGCGATCTTCATCTAGGGTCCGTCCAGCCAAGGCCGCTATCAATTCGTATTGATCGGCACCGATGTCTTGGTATTCGTCCACGAGTATCCAGCGGAAACCAGCGAGAAGCCGTTCCCGCTGATCGTCTGCGTCCTCCGGCTCCAGCCCCTCGCCGCGCAGCAGCGCCACTGCTTGGCGCAACACCTGCTGAAATGCATCGTCGCCCAGCAGGTGCCTCGCCCGCTCTTGGAAGCTGACGCCGACTAGTCGCATGGCCAACGCATGACAGGTGAGCACGGTTACTCCCCGAGCGTCGTCGCCGAGCAAATCCACGAGGCGTCGTCGGATCTCGACCGCTGCGTGCCGGTTGTAAGCCAAGGCCAAGATGCCGCGGGGATTCTCGCGCCTTACACGCACTAGGTACGCGATGCGATGCACTAGCACGCGCGTCTTGCCGGAGCCGGGACCGGCGAGCACCAGCACGTTGGTCTGGTCCCGATCGTCCGCGACGATGCGTTGCTGAATGGGATTCTTCAGGCTTTCGACTATGGTTCGCCACGACTCAGGCGTGGTCTCCCGTGCAATCTCCTCGTCCCGCTCTGGCAACCAATGGCGGAGGAAATCCTCCTCCCCCAAGCTAAAGTAGTCAACGGCCAAACGCAGAGCCTCGGCCATGTCGTCAAGGCCCTGCTCGGCAAATTCCGCCATCACGTGGATCTGCCGCACCTGCCCCTTGTAATGGAGCTCGAGCGGTACAAAGTCGGCTTTGGCAAAGCCGCGCTTCTCTTCGCCCAGCCGGATGGTCATGGCCGGGCGGAATACCGCTAGCCCCTTGTTCAGGCGGATGACCTCCTGCTCGTGTAGCCATAGGAGGGCGCGGTCTAGCAATTTCTCGGGGTTCCTGCTCTTGCTTAGAAGTAAGTCGGACGTGATCGCTGCCAACAGGTTGCCGAGGGTCGTCTCAGCCAGCAGGTCCACGCCCCGGCTGCCGGGCGGCAGGCAAGCGAGCAAGTGATTCAGCAAGCACTTGGCCCCATCGCGGCGGCGCGACGCGAGTTCCTCCAAATCCGACCACTCGCGCCGTAGCGTCACCTGCACCGTCTCGGCATCCCGCTGTCGCACCCCCAGGCTGCCGGCGTCGCCCCCTTCGCCGCGCCCGTCGCGAGCGATGCTGCGGAGAATGCGCCCCAGCCGTTCCGGCAGCGGATTGGCCACTCCCGCATCTCGCAGCGTCTGCGCGGCGACGCGCAAATGCAGGGTTGAGGCGTCTCCCTTACCCATATCCGGGGCCATCTCGCGCATCTGTGCGATCAGGGCAGTCTCCAATTCCGCCGCCTCGTCAAAGCGCTTCTGCGAGTTGCGCGCAACTCCCGCGTGGACAAAGGCGGTCAGGGCCGTATCGTTGCTGGCGATGCCCAGCCGCTCCAAGTCGAACAGGGCACCACGCACCCTCTCGGCACTCAGGCCGGATACGCCCATTAGCTCGTCAGTGGAGATGCCCTCGTCCGGGTCGGCATCGATCAGGGTCTCGGCGATTCTGAGCAGCCGTTGCCGATAGTCGTCGGTCCCGGCCGCCTTGGCCAATCGCCTGCGTACTTCCCGCACCGAATCTACCCGCAGAGACGAAGGAAACACCTGCACTTGGTTCTCCTCCCGGGTCAGCAGTACCGCCTCCTCAAGCCAAGAGACGGCCGTGCGCACCCGGGTGTCGTCCGTGGCGGAGTCCCGCCCGAAGACCTTTTCCTCGTCCTCGCCGAGGATCTCGCCGGCCGTGGCTACGACCTCGCCACTCAGACGCTTTTTCCGATCCAAGTTGCGCAACGCTTTCAGGACGCCGCGGATTTCCCGCTGGGTGAGCCGCGAATATGCCGACAGGCGAAACTGCCTCTCCACATCGTCCGGCGCATAGAGCAGCACGCAACGCGCCATCTGTCGGTCGCGGCCGGCGCGGCCGGCCTCCTGTATGTAGTTCTCCAGCGATCCTGGGATGTCGGCGTGGATCACCAGCCGCACGTCCGGCTTGTCGATGCCCATGCCGAAGGCATTGGTAGCCGCGATCACGCGCAATTCGCCGCCGATGAAACGCTGCTGCACATCCTTCTTGGTCTCCGGCGACAGCCCGGCGTGGAAGTAATCCGCCGCGATCTCCTTGTTCTGCAGGAACTCCGCCACCTTTTCGGTCTGCCGTTGCGTCGCACAATAGACAATGGCACCGCCGGGCGCATCCGGCGGCAGGCCATCCATTAGGATCTGATGGATATGCGCGAATTTCTCGCCGCCGGTCGTCGGCACCACTGTAAACTCCAGATTGGTGCGCCGGGCACCGCCGTTGAAGACCTTTAGACCTATATCAAGTTCGTCCCGAAAATGCTGCTTGATGTCCTCGACTACGTCGGGTTTGGCGGTCGCAGTCAGGCACAGCACCGGCGGGACCGGGTCCGGTTTCGCCTTTTCGCGGATGAAGCGTCCCACGTAGCGATAATCCGGCCGGAAGTCGTGCCCCCACTTCGAGAGGCAATGGGCCTCGTCCAGCACCCAAGCCCCGATCTCGCGTTGATCGAGCACGCGGCGCAGGGAACGGTTGCGGAGTTGCTCTGGCGAGATGATGAGAATGCCGGCGTCGCCCAAACGCACCCGATCTAGCGCATCGGCCCGCTCAGGCATGGACAGCAACCCATTGATGGCCACGCACGATTCGATGCCATGGGCCTCCAGCCCCGCCACCTGATCCGCCATGAGCGCGACCAAGGGCGAAATCACCACCGCGAGCGCGCCGGTTTTGTCGTAGCGGGACAGGGCCGGAATCTGGTAGCAGAGCGACTTGCCAGTGCCGGTGGGCAGAATTGCCAAAACGTGCTCCCCGGCCATTGCCGCCTCAACGATGGACTGCTGCATAGGCTGTTGTTTGTCCTCGTCCTTCGGCTCCGGCCGGAAGTCGTCAAAGCCGAACCACCGTTTGAGCTCCTTGTTCGCGTCGTGTCGCTCCCCGCACCAAGCGCAGTCCACCTCGCCGCAGGGCCTATCCCGTAGTCGGCGAATCAACCTACCGGCTTCTGGAAATTGATGTCGAACCCACGGCGGCATCACGGAATTGCCGCCGGCAACCGACAGCCAAGCCAGCGCGAAAGCGAGCGGCCAGCCGCTTTGGGCGGCATTCTTTTGCACATCCCGACCGCAATTCTGACAGGCGATGTCCGCAAGTTGCTCGCGGATTGCCGCATTGGCCTCTGCGTCGCTTGGCCGGGGCGCATCCCTTATGGAAGCGAAAACAGCGTCGAACCCCGCGCTGTCGGGTCCCGTCCCGGTCAGCCAATGCCACGCGGCGAGCAAGCCACGCGACGCCTCGCGTAACGCCGATTGCTGATTGTCAAAGACTTCTAGCGCGAGCCGAGCGTCGAGTTCCGGGTCGTTCAATTGCCCGCGTTTGAGCGGTCCATCCTGATAGTGCTTGACGAGGTGGTGATAGGGATTGCGAGGAAAGGCCAACGGATTGAGCCGTAGCGTATCCACCGTCGGCCGCTTCAACAGTCGGAGATCGGGCTTGACCGCCTTCATAAAGGGTAAATCGAAAGCGATCAGGTTGTGGCCGAGCAGAAAGTCCGCGCCCGTAGCAAACTTGTCGAGTTCCGCCAACGCGGCCGCTAAGTCGCCGCCTTGGAAGACCAGCGGTTGATCAATGTCTCGGCGCACCGCGGCAAAGGCACGGATGCGGTGATCCTGCTTGCCGACTTCGAGGTCGAGCGAGAGGCAGCGCGACGAAAGGCTTGGATCCATAATGATATATAGAAGGCGGTGGACATTCCCTATCTTCGCGGGTTAAAATTAGGACAAATAAAGGCACTCTCAAGAGTCAACCTAATGAACGCTAGGTAGCAAGCGATCTATATCTATCCCTTATGCAGCCCATTTCTTCTCCGTCCCCGCCCCTCTTTCCCGGGTTTACCGAATCCCGCCTAGCCCTCGCCGACCAAGTCGAAATGGCGTATATCGACAATGGCTGCGCTAGTGCCCATCCCCCTTTGGTGCTGCTGCACGGCGTCTTTGACAACAAGGCCACGTGGTTCCGCTTGGCCCGCCGCTTGCCCGGCCGTCGCATTATCGCCCCCGACTTGATCGGCCACGGGCGCAGTAGCAAGCCGAGTTTTGCCGCCCACCCAGCACACGAGCGCTACTCGCCCGACATGCAGGCCGGCTACCTCGCGGCCTTTATCGCCGCCCTCGGCTTGGATGACGCAATCCTCTTGGGCAATTCGCTCGGCGGCGGCTTGGCCCTGCGCTCGTACCTCAACTTTCCCGCCCTCGCGGCCAAAGTGCGCGGACTCGTGCTCATCGCCGCGGCCGGCTATCCGCACGAACTCCCCCTGCACGTCCGCACCCTCGGGAGCTATCCGGGCAAGCTGTTGAGCCACGCGCCAATCCACTCCTTGGCCCGCACATCCGGCCTGTTGCGCTTGGCTGTTTGGCGCACCTTCCGGCGCTGCTTCCACGACCGCAGCAAAATCCCCCCCGAACTCGCAACGGTCGCTCGCACCGCACTGGCGACGCCCAACGCCGCGTATGCCTACCACTACTCAGCGCGGAACCTCATTCCTCCCGACGTAGCAACGTTCCACCAGTGCTTTGGCGACATCGCCTGCCCGACCTTGGTCTTGTGGGGCCGACAGGACCGCATCCTACCCGTGCGCTCGGCCCAGTGCTTCGCCGACGACCTGCCCTGCACCGATCTACACATCTTCCCCAACTGCGGCCACGCACCCCACCTCGAATACCCCGACGAGACGGCCGCCTGCATAGAGCGATGGTTGCAAAAGCACGCGGTTCTCTAGCTATTCCCGTAAACATATCTGCAACTATTATCCAGCACCGGCGTCTAAGCTACAGAAAACCTTTTGATTAGGAGAGACTCCATGCCACTGTATCGCCACGCAGAAGCCTCAGGCGCCCCAGACGAGATCATCGTGATCGAGGATCGGGGCATGCTCGGGCGCGACCACCCCAGTTTTGAGTTTATCGACCCGCATACCGTCAAGGCCCATCCCCTCATTATCGAAGCCCTAATCGCAGATTCCGAGCGTTTGTGGACGCTTGGAGAAATACTCGCCGACCTAGAGGAGCACCCCGCAGTGAGTCCCTGAGCAACGACAAAAAACACCTGTTATACATCCCCCGTCCTCTTCCTCCCCGGCAAAACCCAGTTCATCCCCTAGGCGAGCAGCGCCGCTACACTGAATTCTACGCGACCGACAGTTCGCGCCTTGATCTCTTTACGGGATAGCGACAGCGGTCAGTCGTAATCCGGCCCGCCGACCGGCCCCAGCAGCGTGCGATTCTCTGCGGGCGTCTGCATCGCGTCGAGAAAGTCCGCTAGGGCGTGCTGCATCCGCCGGGCTACCTCTCCATGCCCACCGATCACGTTCTGCTGCTGCTGGGGGTCGGTCTGCATATCGTATAGCTCGGGGGCACCGCCGTGCTCGCCATACGCCAAGTAGGTCCAGCGCTCGTCGGTCACCGTCGGCCCGCCGTTGCGGATAAAGGTCGAGCTGAAGGCGTACTGCCGCGGCCACGCGGCCGAGCCGGTCAGCAGCGGCACCAGCGAGTGCCCATGCATGGCTAGGTCGCTCTTTTCCACGCCCGCTAAAGCCATCAGCGTCGGCAGCAAATCCACCGATTGCGTCAATGCGCTCACTCGCTGTCCGCCCGCGACCTCGGGGGCCGCAATCATCAGGGGGATGTGGCTAATCTCTTCGTACAGGGGCCAGACGCGGTCGTCCTCGGGGTGGATGTTGGACTTGCCCGTGCGGTTGTGTTCGCCGACGAACATGCCGTGATCCGAGGTAAAGACCACCGCGCTGTTGTCGAATAGCCCGAGCTCCTCAACTTTGTCCAACACGTAGCCGATCCACTTGTTGACCAAGTAAATCTCAGCCGCGTAGTGGGCTTGGAGGTTGGCCAGCTCCTCTTGGGTATAGGCCGTCGCCGGGCCGTAGTTCGGGTGGATCATCGGCGGGCCATCGTACCCCGATGCGTCGTAGCGGCCCACGAGGTGTTCCGGCGGGTCCCACGGCTCGTGCGCGTCGAAGAAATCCACCCACAGCAGGAAGGGCTCGCCGCCGCGATTTTCCTCCAGCCAGCGGCTCGCCATCTGTGCCGTGCGGACGCAGAAGCGATCTTCTTCCCAAGCCCAGTCGCGGTTGGTCCACGCATGTAGGGTCGCCAAATTGCCAAAGCGCGTCTTCGCCAGATGGGGATCAACCCGCGTCTTGGCCCCGGCCACCTCCATGCGCGGCGGCAGATCGCCCTTCAACAGCGGCTTGTCTCCCTCCTGCCCCCGAATCCAATACGCCCCGTCAAACCCCCGATCAAAGTGGTGGACGCCCTTCATCAGATGCGGCGTGTCGCAGATGAGTTGGCTCTGGTAGCCGGCCGCGCCGAAAATCGTGCTCAGCACCGGGATGCCGGCGGCGAGGGGTTGCCAGCCGTGGAAGGGAAAGCTGTAGCGGCCGGTAAAGAGGTCGGTGCGGTTGGGGATGGTCGGAAAGCTCGACAAATAGTGCCGGTCGAAGCACACCGCCCGCTCGGCAAAGCGGTCGAGTGCTGCGGTGCCGATCCACGCATTGCCGTTGCACCCCAGATAGTCGTAGCGAAAGGTATCGCTAACCAAGACGATGATGTTCATGGGAAATCTGCTCCTTGTATTTTTACAGCGTTCTTAAAGAGTGGCTCAAAGTATCTTGGGAACGAGGGCGTCTCGCCCTTGAATCTACTCTCGTCTAATTTCATACTTGGCATTTTCTGAAGCTATCAAAATGGATTTTTCGCCCCAAGATAGATTGAGCTCTAAAGGAAGCCTGTTGTCAATTACTTCTATTGCATGTATCGGTGGTCGTATGTACTTCTTCACATAAACCGATAGAATTTGCCCTGCGTTACGCTCTATGTGTTCCCATGCTTCTTCCCCAGCCATAGCAATACCATTCGCGTTTATAAATGCTTCGGCTAATTCCGTAAGACGAGGCGATGGAGTTGGATCCAACACGAGAAGGACAGGGGTAAATCCTGCCACTCGGCATTCTCGCGGAAAAGATAATTCCTCAGAAAAACGGCCCTGACCGCTTGCCGCAATGGTAACTCTGAGTTTGAATTCGTATGCCAAGTTTCCCTCTGCTAAAAAACAATCAATTTGACGGCCGTTTTTAGTTGAATTTCCGTTCTCATCTAAGCGTTTTACTGGTGAATTTCGCGCTCCAATAGGTTCTCCTCCTAAACAGCTCGCGAGAATAGGTTCAAATAGATATCCCGTTTCTTGTGCAGATCGATTATCAATATCGTATATCCACTTTCTCCAAGTCATCCAGCTAAACAAAAGTTCAAGGTCACATAATCCAAATTCCAAGAGACTCCGAGGGCCAATCTGATCGGCTTGTGCAAGGGGCTGTGTCTCCAGAATTCGCTGGTACTTCACCCGTCGTCTATGGAGGGCGCATAGATTCTGAATATAGAGAGCAAAGTCGGGATGTTTCCCAACCGCATTGTCGAGTGCATGTAACAGCACCTTTGGGTTGGCATGAGGTATTTCACTTGTGGAAAACCACGTTATAGGAATTTGGTAGTAGTCATTGGGAATTTCTATGTCGGATAACCCGAACTCAGCGAGAGGCCAGTTGAGATCTCGCATACTGATTGACAAAAGAACGTATAGTTCAGAGTCGGATATAATTACCTGTGCATCTCCCGTTCCGTGGATTTTGCACTTGCTCAGTAGGTGTCGAATTGAAGTAGTAGTCATAAAACCTTACCCAAATAAGGTATCATTCCTTTTTAGCCGCTCTAGCAATCGCGCCGTCTTTCTGAGTACTGGACTCATTGCCGACGCCTTGGTCAAAGTGAACCCTATCAGTGTTCCGTCTCCCATTTTTTCATTTGGCAAAAATCCATAACTTTTGATGTGTTCAGCAAAAATCTGTGCGAGTTTTGGCGGAATCGCATTGCCAATGTGCCGTATCTTATCAGACGCATTTCCCAAAAAGACAAACGAGTCTGGAAAAGTTTGGATTCTAGCGCACTCTCTAATAGTCAATGGCCGATCTTCAATGGGATGGATAAACTCTCGGCAAGCAGCCCCGGTAATCGTTAGACACGGCTCATCAAAGTGTAGTCTTTTCAGACCAGAAGGAGCACCTCCCCTTTTATCTGAGGGCGTTCCATCCATTACCCGCCTATAGGCTCTTCTCCTAAAAGAACTGTGCTGCAACTCTGCGGGAAGATCCTTCATGGTTTGGCCTGGTTTTAAGGCGCGAATGCGCTCTGCTTGTGTATCATGAAGTAATGGACTAAAGTGATCTTCTATCTCACTAGTTCCATTCCGTATTTCACCTGCGGCAGAACTATATCTCACCGCTTGATCCTTATTGGCAGACGGTTCGGGTAAATCGCCTATTGCATGCCTGAGCGTCAAGTTTGATTTTCTAAAAATAGCTCCATGAATATGCAGCACGGGCTGAGGCAAACCAAAATCGAGCCCCAAGCGATTGCCGATTACCAAAACGCGCTTTCTTCTCTGTGGAACTCCGTATTCGTGGGCATAGATTTTATCGACGCGTACCCGGTAGCCCAATTCGATAAATGCTTTGGTCGCTTCATATATGTACTCTCCACTTTTCGCCGTTAAAAGCCCTTCTACATTTTCCATAATAAACCACTTTGGACCCATTATTTTTAGGGATTTAACATAGCTTTTTAATAAGCTATTCCTTGGGTCGTCCCAAAATTTGGCTCCAGCCGTGCTAAAGCCCTGACAAGGCGGCCCGCCAATTAAAACATCCAGCTCCCCTGCTTTAATTTTTAGTTTGTCGAGCAACGCACCAAAGTCAAACTCTCGCACATCACCTCGGGCGCAAATAGTATCTAGAAAGTTAGCTCTATAGGTCTTAACCGCCGCTAGGTCGCTGTCTAGGGCATACAGGATTTGATAACCAGCTTTCTTGAATCCCAATGAGCAACCACCTGCTCCGGCGAAAAGACTAAGCGCATTCGGCATCGTTGCTATCCTTTGCTGGGGGGCGTCCATGAAGCTCCTGAGCACTCCTCATCGCGCCAACGCCCGGCGCAACGCCCCTTCCAATTCGGGATACGCGAACTCAAAACCAGCCTCCAACAACCGCGTCGGCCGCACCCGCTGGCTGGCCAGCAACCCCTCCTCGGCCAACTCGCCCAAAAGCAACTTGGCTACCAACGCCGGCAGCGGCAACCACGTCGGCCGGCGCAACACGCGCCCCAACGTCCGCGTCAACTCGGCGTTGGTCACCGGCTGCGGTGCCGTCAGGTTCACCGGCCCGCGCAAGGCGTCATTTTCCACGGCGTATATCAGCGCTGCCACCGCGTCCTCCAAGCCAATCCAGCTAACGTACTGCCGACCGTCGCCGACCTTGCCCCCCATCCCCAAGCGGAAGGGCAACAGCATCTTGGCCAAGGCCCCGCCCTCGCGGCTGATTACCACGCCTAAGCGAGCGTGGACGACGCGGATGCCGGCCTCGGATGCCACCGCACTCGCCCCTTCCCACGCCGTGCCCAACTCGGCCAAAAACCCTGCGCCCGGGCCGCTCTCTTCGTCGAGCACCTCGTCGCCCCGATTCCCGTAAATGCCAATGGCCGACGCGCTAATCAGCACCGGCGGGGGCGCGTCCAACTCGGCCAAGCGTGCAGCGAGCAGCTCGGTGGTCTGCACTCGACTCTGTCGCAACTCGTCCTTGACGCGGGCCGTCCACCGCCGCGCTGCAATGTTCGCCCCCCCCAAATGCACCACCGCTTCCATCCCCTGTAGAGCCGCTTGCTCCAACTCGCCGGCAGCTGGGTCCCAGCGCACCGCTCCGCATACCGCCGGTCCCCGCACCAAGCGCACCACCTCGTGTCCGTCGCGCTCCAAGCGGCGACAGAGCGCCGTACCAATCAAGCCGCTGCTGCCAGCTATCAGTACCTTCACTCGCAATCTCCTTTCTCATCTAATTGCGGCAACACCGCGTGCAGCACCCTCGCAAAGGCTTGCCGCTCGGCGGCTGGCCCCACAGTCAGACGAATGCAGCGGTTGAGCGGGGCCACGCCCGGCATCCGCACGAAGACCCCGTGCTGCAAAAGCACCTGCATCAGGCCGCTCGCCCGCGAGCCACTGCCCACGTCGAGGGCCACGAAATTGGTCGCCGAGGGGACCGTTTTCAGGCCCAAGGCCATTGCTAGCTGGGCGTACTCCCGCCGGCCTTCCTCGACTTGCCGCACCACTTGCCGCACGAACTCGTCGTCGGCCAGCGAAGCCAGCGCCCCGGCTTGGGCGATGCGGTTGACGCCAAAGTGGTTGCGAACCTTGTCGAGCGCGGCCACCACGCGGCGGTGCGCCAGCGCGTAGCCGATTCTGGCCCCGGCCATGCCGTGCGCCTTGGAAAACGTCCGCAGCCGCACCACTTGGGCTTGCTCCATATCCAGCGGCAGGTGCGCGGGTGCGGGCGCGAAGTCGCTGTACGCCTCGTCGAGCAGGAGCACACAGCCCGGCGGCAACTCCGCGATGCACTCCCGCAACTCGTCGGCCCGCTGATAGGTGCCCATGGGGTTGTCCGGGTTGGCCACGTAAAGCAGCTTGGGGCGCACTTGCCGCGCCTTGGCCAACAGGGCCGGCAAATCCTCCCGATCGGCGCGATAGGGCACCTTGTGCAATATGGCCCCGTGCCCCTCGACGTGGTAGTTGAACGTGGGATAGGCCCCCAGCGAGGTCACTACCGAGTCGCCCGGCGCGACAAACAGGCGCACCAAAAGCCCCAAGAGCTCGTCAATGCCCGCCCCCAAGGCGACTTCTTCCCGCGCCACCTCGTGCCGCAACGCCAGCGCCGAACGCAGCTCGTACCCCTCTGGGTCGTTGTACCAATGCACTTGATCCACCGCCGCCACCATGGCCTGCCGCGCCCGCGGCGAGATCCCGAAATTACTCTCATTGGCTCCAACCCGCAGGGCGAGCGGCTGCCCCTGCTGCCTTTCGAGGGCCTCGGGCGGCACAAAGGGGACGGTCGGCGGCAGGGCGCGGACGATGCGCGTGAACGGCAGCACGGGTTAAGACCACACGTAGATTTCCTCGTCGTCTTCGGCATAGCCAATGAAGACGGCGAGCACCGCACGCGGATTGTCCCCCTGCACCGCTGGGACCTCGTGGATGCAGCGCGTATTGAAGAAATACAAATCGCCCGGCTCGAGCGCGACCTCGCAGTGCTCCACGCCGTGCGCGGCCGCATAGTCGTGAAAACGGCCGGCGGCAATATACGGCTGTATCGCTTCGGTCCACAGGCAGCGGTGCAACACGGCTTGCACCCCAAGCCCCGCAGAATCCGCGTTTTGCACGCACAACACGCCGGCAAATTGGTGGGTAAAGCGCGACACCTCAAAGTTGAATCGCTTTTCGCGCAGGACCACGTGGTCGATGTGCGGTTGATAGGCGTGGCTCTCGTAGTGGATGCGAAAGATGGCCGGGCCGTACAAGCGCCCGTCGCGCTCGCACGCCGTCTTAACCGCCTTGTTGGGTGCCAACGCCTGCAAGTGGCGGTAAAGCAGTTGCACTGGGTCGCGTAAGCCCGCGAAAAGGGTGGCAAAAAGCGCGTGCGTCTCCTCCGCATGAGCCAAGAACGCCTCTGGGTCGGCGCCCATGTTGCCGAGGCTGGTGCCAATGTCAACGCGCGTGCGCTCGTCGCCTTGGGCGCGCAGCAACCCGCGCTCGCCAAAGCGCTCCATCAGCCGCTGGCAATCGGCTGGTGGGTAGCTTTGGGGCAGCAAGATCGCCGGTATATCCGCCCGGGCCAAGGCGCGGAGCGGGTCGGCGCACTCGTCCGGGCCGACGGGCCGCCAAGATGAACTCGCGGCGTTTTCTTGGTACGTCGTTCTCTGCAAATCGAAAACCTCACTATAGATAGCGTTACGCGGAAAAATTCAACAAAGCCTTCCTTCAGCATGTATGTCGGCATCTACGCGATGCGTTTTCACAGACTCGCGAATATCGACAAAAACGCCAATCCCGCCGCTCGCGTCTCGCGCTCTCGCCCGACCACCTCCAATGAGCGTCGGTCAAAGCGCAACCCGATCTGAGTCGTCAATGCGTAGCCCAAGTACTCTCGCTGATTGCTCAACTGCGCCGCCCACACCATGCCGCGAAAATCCCCGGTCAGCACGTTGTCCGCGAGGGCCTTTTCGTCCCGCAGCAACTCGAAGAACAACCGCTGCTCAAACCCCAATTCAAGCTCTGAATTTCGCATCGCGGGGAAGCGGACCAACAGCGACCCGATCCCGTCCCAAGACCGGCTCCGACGCTCGGCCAAGGAAAAGGGCGATTGGCTGAGGAACTCGCTTTTGAAGCGGGGCGAGATCGCGACTGCGCCCCACGCGAAAACGCCGTCGATCTTGTCGACCAATCCCACAAAACCAGAGGTCTCGCGGCCATCGCGGCCCGAGCCAGCGCGCTGGTGCCACCAGTCCCAGCGGAAGCGGTGCTTCGTCGTCCAGCGTCGCGGATGGGCGTACTCCCATTCGGCGTAAAACGCATTGATCCAAGTGTCCTCGGCCGCCAGCAAATCGGGCACGGCGATGTGCTGGCCGCTCGTCTGCCCGGCCGCTCCAAATTCGAGCGTCGGCACGATCCACTGGGACAACGGATCGGGAATGGTGTCTGCGGCCTTCTTGAGCATGTCGAAAACCCGCACCCGGCCGCGCCCGGACCAATCCCGTTCAAAGGTGACAAGCCCATACGCGGTGTGGTTTTTGCGGTCGGCTTGGCGCAGGTCTTGGCGCAGGTAGCCGGCCGCAAGGCGGACTTGGGGATGGACCTCTACGCTAATATAGGCGTTGTAGCCCCAGTGGTCCTTCTTGTAGGGATAGTCGGGCAAATCGTCGTTTTCAAAACGCTCGGCCACGCCGTTGTTGTTGAGGTCCATGCCAAAGAGGAACGCCGGCCGGTCCGAGTGATGGCGCAGAAACGGCTCTTCGTAGTCGGGGAAGAAATTTCTGTTCTGGTTAAAATCAGAGATGAAATCGCCGTTTTCGTCGTACCCGGGAAAGACGGCCGGATCGGGTACGCCGTCTGAGCGCACCTGAAAGTTGCCCAGCGCGGTCGATTGCGGCGGCACTAACCCGCCTTGGAAAAACCGCTTCTGGTCCGGGTGGCGGTCCTGATCGTCGTTGTCATCGACAAAGTCGTAGAGCCGGTCGGTGGCTTCGGGCGAATAGTCAACCAAGCCGCGGCTATCGACGGGCTTGAAACTGGTGGCGTAGGCGTCGTCCATGCCAAAGCCTTCGAGGGAGAAGCGCCACGGGGGGGCGTACCGCACGAGATTGAACAGCCAACCCACGGCGTGGGCGTCGCCTTGAATGCCGGAAAACGAGCGATGCGAGGTGCGCGTCGTCGAAGGGAACTGGCGGTACTGGGTGCTGACGTTGAACTCGCCGTACCAGTCGAAGCCCCACCAGTCGCGCACCTCGGCCGTAATACCGGCGACCTGCAAGGCGGTCGGCAGGCCGTAGTCAAATACGACCTCGCGCGGATTGAGCTGGTTTTTGACGTTGCCAGCGGCCCGCGTCACCACCAGAAACTCCGGGATGCCAAGGCGGTTGTTCTGCCGGTCCGAGGCCACTTCGATCCGGTAGTCGTTGGCTAAAACCAAGCGGAAGCGCACGTTTTTGACGCGGGTGATGGCGTCGTCGGCCTCGTCCAGCCCCAGCCCCAATCGGCGCTGCAAGGCCAAGCGCAAGGTGCCCTCTTCGCTTTCGCCCTCTTCGGCCGCCAACGCATATTGCAGCACAATGCGCTCGGTTCCCTCGGCCCGCAAGAACCCACCGCGTTCCTCCCCACCCTCTATCACCGGCCCAAAGCCAATGCTGCTGCCGGTGAACGTGGTGTCCTTAAAGACCATCCGCTCCCCGCCTTCCACTGGCACCGGCCGCCGGAGGGCGGTGGTGATCTCCACCTCGGCGCTGAACAACACCGGCCCGCCCACGCCGTCGGCGGGCGAATCGTCGGACAGCCGCACGATCAGCTTGTTGAGCCGCCGGCCCAACTGCCCGGTCGTCAGCACTCCTTTGAGGGGATTGCCGGCAAAGCTCTCGCGGTTGCCGGCCCCATTGTGGGCGTTGACCAACGTCAGGCCCAAGGTCGCGTGGGCACCCCAATCGGCCTCTAGGCGACCGGCGACCAAGCTGGTGAAGTTGTCCTGCGCGGCAGTCGGAATATCCGGGTCGATCTCCACGATGGGTAGGCTCGGGCGCGCAAACAAGCCGGTGAAGCGAAAACGCCGCCCGGCCAAGCTGGTCACCACGCCATTGAAGCCGACCTTGCGAAAGGTCATCGGCGTCAGGGTGGCGAAGATCTCGTCGCCGATCATCAGCGAGTAGTTGTAGTCGCCGCTGGCATCCGAAGAGATGATCAGCCGGTTGAACCAAGTGGCGTACCGCCGCTCTTTGGTCAGCTCGCTGCTGGCGACCGTGCGCGCCTGCGTCTGTCGCCAGTCGTACACCAGCCAGCCGCGCGAGACCAGCTTGCCGTAGGTATCGTAGAAATGCGAACCCTCCTGATTGCGGTCAATGTAACGCCGGTACGGCTCGGTGGCATAGTTGGTGTAACGCCACTGGCGGCGGCCGTACTCGTCGAACAATTCCTGCGGCATGTACCAGCGCATGACCGTGGGGTCCAAAGCACCCATCAGCACACTCGGCCCTTGGGCCTCGAAGCGGACTTCGCCCCGTTCCGGCCGCCCGGTCTGCGCTCCGCCCGACACGGCCAGTGCCAAGACCAACGCTATGTTAGCTACCCAACGCACGGTTCACAGCTTTTCCAAGCTGCCTTCGACAATTTCTACCGGGTACTTATTCCGCAAATGGCGCACGAACCGCACGTACTCCCTTTTCGACTTGTCGATCCGCACATAAGCCCGAGCGCGGCGCTGGGACTCGGCGTTGTACGGAATCGGCTCGCGGGTGCGCTCCAGCACCTTAAAGACCGAATAGCCTCGCTCGGTCTTCAACGGCCCGCCCACCTCGCCGACTGCGACCTCCCGCACGGCCGCCGACAGCACGGGAAACAGCCCTTGGGTGTAGGCGTTGATTTGCATCTGGCCGTCGTGGTGCAAGCTGCCTTCGCGCTGGGTGTGGTGCTGGGCCAACGCGGCCGCATCGCCCCCGGCGCGCAACTCGTCGGCCAACCGCTGGGCCAGCGAATCCGACGCCACCAAAACCTCGACGATGGTCGCGGTTTCGGGCCGGGTAAACTTTTCGGGATGCGCGTCGTAAAACGCCCGCGCCTCTTCTGCGCTGACGCGCACATGCTGATCGACCTCCCGGCGGCGCAACGCGCTGAGCAGCAGCTCCTCGCGCTTAAACGCCACGGTCTCTTTGAAACGCGCATCCTCGGCCAAGCCGGCCGCCTCAATCTCGGCCGTCGCGAACAAGTCGGGCAGCACCCGGTCGTGCAAAAACTCGGCCACGTGTGCGCTGTCGGTCGCCTGTAAGCTCCGGCCGGTGAGCCGCTCGTAGGCCGCCAAAAAACCGCCGATGGTGAGTTCGCCGCCCCGATACGCACACAGGACTTGGGCTTGGTCCGCCATGACCCCGCGCTCGACGAGCTGCTCAATCGCGGCCGGACGCGGCGCGGGCGCGTAGGCTTGCCCGAGCGAATCGCGGAGCGACTGCAACCGCTCTTGGCGCTTTTGCACCGTCAGCTCTTCGACGATGACCTGCTCCGACGCGCTCAGGGGCGCTGGAATCTCGTCGAGGACTTTGTAGATCACGTAATAATCCTCATGGCCGAAAACCTCGCGCACCGGCGCGGAAACGCCCCCGATCGCCAACCCGAGGACCTGTTCGACCGTCTCCGCCGACATCTGGTCGCGGGTCTGGTAAATGCCGGTGTCGCCGCCCCGCACCGCGGTCTTCGAGTGAACCGAGTGTGCGCGAGCCAGCTCGTGGAAATCGGCACCGGCCGCGAGCCGGTCGGTAATCGCCCGGGCCTCCGCCAAGCTCGCGACCATGATGCCGCCCAAGCGCAGGGCGCGGTGCCGGCCACTCTCGCGGTAGTGCCGCTCTATTTCTGCGGGGGTCATTGCGATCTGGGCGACGATCGCGTGCTCCATGTACAGTGCCATCAGCCGAGCGCGTTTGAAGCGGGCCAGCTCGCCTTTGAACCAACCGTCTTCCGCCATATTGGCCGCGTCCGCTGCGCGCAGGAGCAGCTTTTTGTCGATCAGGCTTTCGAGCACTTGGCGCGGCCCTTCCTGTTTCATCCCCGCGGGAATCCGCGCGTCGAAATCCCGGAACTCGGCCGCGGTAATCGGCTCGCCATCCACTCGGGCCAGCACCCGCTCCTCGGGCGATTGGGCGCAGCCGAGGGCTGCGAGCACCAGCAAACCGGCCTCACTCCAGACCGGCAAACACCGTGATAAAGGTCGTCGTCTCATTCTGGCTCTTGTCGTCGGTTGTGAAAACGCCCGGCCGGTCGCTCGCTTCAATCACCCGCTCGCGCAGGATGCGGCCCAAGCGCAGGCCCGCTTGCGTGGTCAGCCGGTATCCTTGGTAATCGGAGGTAGTCGAGAGCTGGACCGCGAGGTGGGTCTCGCGCGAGTCCCCGGTCTCCTGCAAAAGCCCGGCCGCCCGCAGCGCGTCCTCGTCCTGCACCCGGTCGCTGAACCATAGCTGCTCCACGCCCGCTTCCAAGACGGTGCGCCGCATGACCGGCAAGCGGGCGATCAACTGGGCGGTCAGCGTCCATTCCTCGCGCCGCTCCTCGTCGGCCACAAAGGGAGTTTGCCGCAAAAACTCGCTCTTGCACCGCGGCTGCAAGTCAATGCGGCCCAAGCCATAGACGTAGTCCACCTTGTTGATCAGCCCCAAGAAACTCGCGCTGCTTGCCAGCGGGCGACCGATGTTGTCGCGCGGCTCTGGGGCGTTTTGGTGGAAGTGTTCCCACTTGAGCTTGTTGACCACGTTCAGCCCTTTGATGCCCTGATAGTCGAACTGCGCGTACGCGGTGTTGACCCAAGTGTCTTGCGCCGCCAAGAGGTCGCGCACCACCGGCTGGATCGGCGCGCCGACAAAGGGGGTTGGCTCGCGCCGAGCGTCGGGAATGGTGTCCTTGGCCTGCTTGAGCATGTCAAAGATCCGCAAGCGTCCCAAGCCGGCGTAGTCCCGATCGAGCGTGAACATCGCGTAATTGGTTTTGTTGACCGCGTCGGTCGCCGGTGCTCGCTCATCCGTGCGCCCAATGGTCAGCCGCACCTCCGGCGCGAGGTGGAGGCCGGCAAAGAAATTGTAGCCCCGCCGGTCTGGCTTGTACGGGTAATCGGGCCAATCGTCGTCTTCAAAGCGGTCTATCCAACGGTTGTTGTTCAAGTCAATGCCAAAGAGGAACTCCGGGCGATCGACGTTGTAGCGCAAAAACGGCTCGTCGTAGTCCGGGACGATATTGGCGGCGGTGGCGTTGTCGTTTTGGTTGAAGTCGGAGATGAAATCGTTGTTTTGGTCCCAGCCGGGAAAAATGGCTCGGTCGTTGGTCGAGCCAAAGCGGATCCAGTCGGGGAAGCGGTCTTGATCGTCGTTGTCATCGACGAACTCGTACCAGTGCCGCTGGGTATTGTCGTATTGCACGTCGCCCGTGGTGCTGACCAAGAAGGCCGTCGTCGAATAGGCTGCGTCAATAGCGTAGGCTTCGCCGTAGAGGAAGTAGGGGAACGCACTGCGCGAGACATGGAAGTACCAAGCGTCGGCGCGCTCGGCCGAGATCGCGTGTTCTTCGCCCTCGTTGAACAGCGCGGCATTGGGAAACTGGAAATAGCGCTGGTTGCGGTCCCACTCGCCGTACAAGTCGAAGCCGAGGACCCCCGTGCCCTCAATGGTAAAGCCGCCGACTAGGTTGGCCGTCGGCAGCCCGTAGGAAAACTCAATCCGCTGCAAGTTCGTGATGTCCGCGACATTGCCCTCGGCCCGCCGCACCGCAATCAAGGCCGGTTGCGCCGCGTCGAGTACCTCGGCGGTCAACGGCGCGGGCGGGACGGCCCGCAAGCCCGTCTGGCGGTCGGACCACATCTCGACCTTGAAGTCGTTGGCCAGCACGTAGCTGAAATCCACCCCGACGATGGTCGTCGGGTCTGGCCCGACATACCCCGGATCGTTGAAGTCGTAGTTGACGATGATGCGCTCCGGGCCGTCCGCGGCCAAAAAGCCCGGCCGCCGGAACCCGCCAAAGACGATCGGCCACTGCGAGCCGGGCCGGACCACCTCCTGCAAGGTGGCAACCGTCTCGCGGCCGGTGTCGAAGTCGCGGCTAGTAATCCGCACGTCGTGGCTGAAAAGGGCCGCCCCCCCTTCGTTGTCCTCGGGCGAGTCGTCGCTCAAAATCACCGCAATCGCCGTCAGCGGGGCCGTGCTCTGCCCAGCGGTCAGGCTGCCCGCGACCAAGTCGCCGTTGAACATGTCGAGCAGCGTATTGCCGTTGCTGGCGTCTATGACTTGAGCGCCCAGCTCGACGAAATCCCCTAGCTGAAAGGTCGCCCGGCCGCCGAACAACGAGGTGATGTTGGTCTGGGTCACCGGCTCGGTAATCCCGCCCGAAAGCTGGGTGGAGCCGCGGATCGGCTCGCTGATGCGCGAGGCGAGGATCGTCGCTTGGTACTTGTCCGCGGCAAAATCCACTTGCACTCCGTTGAAGTCCGGCTTGGAAAAGGTCATCGGCGTCAGGGTCGTGCGAATCCGGTCGCCGACCGTAATCGCGTAGTGGTACTGCCCCTGCGAGTCGCCGCTGATGGTCACCGCGTTGAACCAGCGGTTGAAGCGCGTACTCTGAAAAATCCCACTGCCCAAAGGCTGCGGCTGGAATTGCCGCCAGTCGTAGATGAGCCAACCGCGCGTGGTGAAATTGCCGTACACGTCGTAGAAGTAGTCGCCCTCGCGGGTGGTGTTGACGTAGCGCTGGTAGGGGGTGCGGGCGTAGTTGGAGTACTCCCACTGCCGCCAGCCGTAGTCGAAGAAGAGCTCTTGCGGCACGTACCACTTCTTAACCGCCGGGTCAAGCGCCCCAAAGAGCACGCCCGGGCCGGTAGGCTCAAAGCGGACGGCCCCGCCGCGCTGGACGTAGGCTTGGCCCCAAGCCGGAATGCCGGCGATCAGCACCAGCCAGACGGCGAACCATTTCCCCATAGCGTTCAATAAACCACGCCCACGCCCGCGACCACTCGGGCGCGGCCGGTCTTGGCGTCGAGCGCGACGCTGAACACGTAGTGCCCCGGCGGCACCAACTCGCCCGCGTCGTCGCGCCCATCCCAAGGCCGCGCAAAGCGCCCGCTCTCCGCCAGCGCGTCGGCCAGAGTCCGCACCGGCCGGCCGGCCAAGTCGAAAATCGCCACCCGCAGCCGCGTGGGGCGGCCCACATTGGTCAAATCGTATTGCAGGTCTGCCCGGTCGTTGACGCCGTCCCCATTGGGCGTAAAGACCGGCGGCTGGGCGCGCACATTGATCAGCAACTCGCCCGAGATGGGCACTTGCACCGACAGGTTGCCGGCAAAGGGCGTCCCGAGGGCCTGCGCGTCGAGATCGCCCTCCCCTAAATCGGCCGCATTGCCGGGGACTACGCGCTGCCCCAACGGGCCGGCGGTGGTGTTAAACACTTGGCCGCTAAACATGGTGCCGAAGCGCAGGACCGCGCTGGCAAAATGTACGCGCAATTCCGTGCCGTCCGCGCCTACGACCGGGAATTCGAGGGTCAAGGCATCGTCGGCCACCGCTACGACCGCAAAATCGCCGCGCACCACCGGCAACTCGTCGAGCACCGCGCCGCTGAAATCGGCGACCAACTCGTCGCCTTCCGGCGGCCGGATCTGCACCGTGCCGACTCGCTCCACTTTGAGCGGCGTGGCGATCCGCAGGCGATTAAAGCCCCGATCTCGGCCGGGGCGGAACTTGCTCCGCACTGCGTAGGTGAACTCCGTCTCCTCTCCTACGGCCGCGCTGCGGGGGCCGATCTCGGCGATCAATGCCTCGGCCAGCGGCGATGGCAGCACGTCAAAGGAAAGGCCCCCAACGCCCGTGGCCGCCTCAAAGTCGTCGCTGAAGAACTCGATCATAAACTGGAAATAACGCCGCGGTCCGGGCGAGACGACCGGCCCGCCCGCGCCCTCGCTGCCCAAAGCGGTCGGGAGGACGATGCTGCTCGGGGGATAGGGCGGCGACCACGCGCTCCAGTTGCTCACATCGTTGCGAATGGTCGCCCGTGCGCCGCGCGGGAGCTTTTTGTAATCGGCCTCAGTCAACGTCACCTGCGCCCGCTCCTCCGGCGAGAGCGCGTTAAAGGCTTGCACGGCGTCGCGCAAATCCACTTCCTCGTTGTCGAGGACCGCCTCGACCAGCGCTTGCAGCGCCTCGTCTTCAATGTCTGGGGCGAATTTCCACGGCACCCCCACCTCGCGCGCACTCAGGCCGCTGCTGATTCCAGTGCCGCTGCTGACCCCGGCCCCATCGGCCTGCAACCCGACATTGCCCCCGCCCACGCGGAAGATCGACTCCCCGGGCCGCACCTTGTTGAACTCCACCGGCTCGGGATCAACGCCCGTGCGCGTGCGCACCGCAATCCGCGACAGCGGCGGGTCGCCGACCTGCTCCTGCACCCAGCGCAGTTGGCCCAACAGCGCCAGATCGCCAAAGTCGAAGATGTTGGAGATATAGACGGCCTCGGGCACAAAGCCCGTGCCAAAGACTTGGAACTCGGCGAGGTCAAACCCGAGGGCCGTCAGGGATTTGAGCCGCACAAAGCGCACGTATTGCGGCGGGATGCGCACATCGACGACCGCCTCTTCGTTCTGGCCTTTTAGCACCACACTCGTGCGGATGGGCACTCCCTCGCGCTGGGTGTCTGGCGTACCGTCGTTGATGAAAATCTCAAAGCTGCGCATGAAGTCGTTCTGGAAGGGGAAATTCGGGGCGGGGAATTCGGGCGCGGCGTTGCGCGGAAAAAAGCGGAAGCGATTGACGCCAAAGCGCGCCCCCAAGTCGAGGTCAATGATCAGCCCCAACACTTGGGCACTCTTGGCGCCGGCACTCAAGCGCAGGTCGAGTCCGCTTTGGCCGTCGTCGTCGATGAGCTTGGCGAGCTCGCCGCGCACGTTGAGGTTGTTGGGCGACGTGATCGAGCCGCCGCGCGCCTCGGTGTTAGCACCGAGGGCGATGTTGAGTGTGGTATCGGCCCGCTGGGGAAAAATCCAGTTGGCAAAATCAGGAGGTGCAAAGTCGATGACGCCGCCGGGCGCGTTGGTGTTCTCAACGCTTTGGGCCCCGCGAATAACCTTGGCTTGGATCGCGCCGCCCCCACTGCGCCAGCCCAGCCCGCTCGCGCCGACGACGATGGTATCGGCCGCAACGGGCAGGCCGCTAAAGACGGCGATGAGTACGGCGCGCAGGAGGGAATATCGCATGGGTGTTTGTTACGCTTTTCCGCCGGACTTGTCAAGAATTCGCCGCGCCGGCCGCAAGGGGCATTGCCAAAAAGTTGCAGCCGGGTACTCTTAGAATCGTTCTTAACACTCCTGTTGCTTTTGGCTCGTCTTGCCTGACGACGCGAGGGGTCATTCTCGCGAAAGAACGTCACCCCGTGCCCCGACACGGGGCGGGAATCCAGAGTCGAGGAATCTGAGCTGGTCCGACGACAGGGCCGTCCTTCCCGCGAAAGCGGGAATCCAGAGGCACAGGCAAGTCGGCTATCCTGAGCGAGTACGTCATTCCCGCGCACGCGGGAATCCAGAAAAGGACCCAGCCGAATCAGAAACGGAAACCCTGATTTTCAGACAGCTTCTTATGGCCTCCTTTCGCATTATATTGACGACCCTATTTTGCAACTCAACAGCCCGTATGCTACCAAAACCCTTATTTGTCGCCGCACTCTTGTTCGGGACCGCCTTGAGTGCCCAAACGCCCGCGGCCGATACCACCATCGCCGGCCAAACCCTGCCTCTGCTCCCGATTGAGACGCTAATCGCCCAACTGCAACGCCCGGCCAACGCCATCGTTTATCGGCAGGTCGCCTTTCGCGGACCCCTGTTCGCGCCGACCTCCGGGCTAGACACCCTGCGGGTCCCCCTTGACTTTGAGGACGTGTACTTTCTCGACGAAGTGTCTTTCAGCCAAGTCGCGTTTCTCGCCCCGGTGCGTTTTGAACGCACCCACTTCGCCGGAGGCCTCTCCTGTGCCCAAGCGCGTTTTGCCGCCGCCTTCGCCCTCCGCGCCAGTCATATAGCCAAGCACGCGACCTTCCAAAAAACCCACTTTCTCGGCGGGGCCGCCCTAACGGCGAGCCGCTTCGCCAGCATCGCTTCCTTTGTCGGCGCACACTTTGCCGGCCAGCACACCCACTTCGCCCAGACCCAATTCGACCACGCCGCCTATTTCGAGCAGGCCGCCTTTGCCGCGCCCGCCACCTTCACGGACGCGGCCTTTGCCGCAATCGCCGCCTTTAAGGAGACCACGTGGGCGCGGCCTCTATCCTTCGCCGGGGTCCGCTTTGCCGACCGGGTACTGTTTTGGGACGCGCACTTTGCTGAAGAAGCGTCCTTCGACCGCGGGCGGGCCGACGGGGAGGTCGCCTTTGACCGGGCGCTGTTTGGTGGCCGAGCTTCCTTTGCCGACTTCACCTTCGCTCGCACGGCGCGCTTTCGCGGTACGACCTTTGGCCAAGCCCAGTTCGATGGAGCGTACTTCCGCGAGGCCGCCGACTTCAGCGAGAGCGAGGGCCGCGTCCTCCGCCTCGGCGCCTTCTTCAACCGCTCCCTCGACCTGAGCCGCGCCGCCTTCGCCCAGATCGACCTGCGGCCGACCGGCGCGGACTCGACCTTTGCCGCGAACAGCCGCTTCTACTTGCACCAGCCGCGCTTCGGCCGCATCCAAGTGCGCTGGTCCCAGCTAGCCGGCCATCTCGCCGCGGCTGACTCAACCCATGCCGCCTCCCTCGACCCAACCTACGCCGCGCTGTGCCACCAATTCCTAGCCCAAGGCTTGGGCAGCGACGCCGCAGCCTGCCATGCCGAGCGCATGGACCACCAGCGCCTTGGACGCGCCTATGACGAGCCGGTGCGCTGGGGCCTAGAGCTGTGGCGGCTGAGTTCGGGGTACGGCACGGCCCCCGGGCGCATACTCGCCTCCATGCTCGCCATCGTCCTCCTCTTCGGCTTGGCTTACCGCGCCGCTTCTGGCGGCCTGCGCTCCGCCACCGGCGCGGGCCGCCCCACCCTCGCCGACTGCATCGTCTTTAGCCTCTGCACCTTCATCCACCTCAACTCCCGATCTTGGGACGCGACGGGCAAGCTCAAAGCCCTCGCGGTCGTCGAGGCCCTACTAGGCTGGGTCGCCTTCGGCCTGCTGATCGCCATAGCGTTGGCCCATCTGCTGTGACGATCGAGACGTCCTACTCCGAGCGGTCTGCCACCAGCACTCCGCCGATAGCCCAGTCCTCGCGCTCGCATTCTTCAAGCACGACCGTCGTGCCCTCGCGGGGCGCGTTGCAGGTATCGACCATGGCTTGGGTTAGGGCTTCAACTAAGGCCCGCTTCTGCTCGGCGGAACGCCCCGCGAGCATCTTCACGTTGATAAACGGCATCGTCCATTCTCCTGTTTGGTGGTTGGTGGGAATTTGCAAAAAAATAACCGCGGTCGCCCGGTCTGCCTCCGTGGCCTTCGCCAGCACCCTCTGCGCTTGCGCCCCCCAAGACCCCCCAGCACCGCCCGTGCATTTCACCGACGCGGGGGACGCCGCGGGCATCGACTTTGTCCACTTCAACGGCTTTTCCGGCCAATACTACTACGTCGAAACCTTCGGCTCCGGTGCCGCCTTCCTCGACTACGATGGCGACGGCCGCCTCGACCTTTATCTCGCCAATGGCACCTACCTGACCGGTCCGCGGCCGGCCCAGCCGCCGGTCAACCGGCTCTACCGCAACGCGGGCGCGGGCACCTTTGCCGATGTCACCGCCCAGAGCGGCAGTGCCGACCCCGGCTACGGCTTCGGCGTCGCTGCCGCCGACTACGACGCCGATGGCGACCCGGACCTCTTCGTCGCTAACTACGGCCCCAACGCCCTCTACCGCAACGACCAAGGCACCTTTGCCAAAGCAGCGGCCGGCCTAGCCGATCCGCGCTGGGGCTCCAGCGCCGCTTTCCTCGACTACGACCGCGATGGCGATCTCGACCTCTTCGTCGCCAACTACGTGCGCTACGCCCTCGACGACGCCACCGTCTGCCAGCAGGGGGCCGTGCGGGCGTACTGCCAGCCGAGCGCGTACGACCCCACCGGCGACCTCCTTTACCGCAACGACGGCGACACCTTTGCCGATGTCACCGCGGCGACCGGCATTGCCCTCAAGGGCAAAGGGCTGGGCGTCGCGCTGGCCGACTACGACCGCGATGGCGATACCGACATCTACGTGGCCAACGACGGCACCATGAACTTCCTCTACGCCAACCAGCACAGCACCTTCGCCGAGGTCGGCTTGATTGCCGGCACCCGCTACAACGAGCACGGGCACGCCGACGCCGGCATGGGCGTCGATTTTGGCGACTACGACCGCGACGGCGATGCCGACCTTTTCGTCACCAACTTCGCCTTTGAGACCAACGCCCTCTACCGCAACGATGGCCAAGGCCAATTCGCCGTTGCCACCCAGCGCCTCGGGCTGGCCGATCCCTCGTACCGACCCCTCGGCTTTGGCACCAAGTTTTTCGACTACGACCACGACGGCGACCTCGACCTCTTCGCGGCCAACGGCCACGTCATTGACCGCATTGCGGAAGTGGATTCGAGCCAGACCTATCGGCAACCCAACCAGATGTTCCGCAACGACGCCGGCCGCCGCTTTGTCGATGTCTCGGCTGCCTTGGGGCCAGACTTCCAACGAGCCAACGCCGGCCGCGCCACAGCAGTCGCCGACTACGACGACGACGGCGACCTCGACCTCCTCGTGACCACGGTTGCAGCCCGACCACGGCTGCTGCGCAACGACGGCGGCAATGCCCGCCACTACTTGCAAATTCTGCTGGTGGGCAAGCAGCACCCCGACGCCCTCGGGACGCGGGTGGAGGTCACGGCCGGCGGCCGACGTCAAGTGCAGGAGCGCCAATCGGGCGGCAGCTATCTGGCCAGCCACGACCCGCGCCTGCACTTCGGGCTGGGCGCAGCCACGAGCGCCCAAGTGGAAATCCACTGGCCGGACGGGACGCATCAGACCCTCACCGAGGTCGCCGCCAACCAAGTGCTCAGGGTAGTACAACCGCGTTGAGGTTGACTTTTGACGACGCTGCGATAAAGTACATCTAGATATTTAGATAGGCGTGATAAAATTTAATGCCAAGAAAAATACGCGAGCTCCTCGCCGACCTAGAACGCGCCGGTTTTGTTTACTGGTCAGACGAAGACGAGTGCTTCATTGGCCATGCTCAAATTGCCGGTGGGAACTGTTGTCACGGAGATACGCCGGAGGAAGTCAGGCGGCAGTTGGAAGTCGTCATGGAACTTTGCCTTGAGATTGAAAACCAAGATCGCGAAACCTCTGAGGCAGCAACGACCCGGCCTCATTGAAGCGCGGCTCCAGCTCGGTTGAACAAGCTCCCGTACAGACGCTGCAACCGCGCCCGGGCGGAGGGCACGTTATCGACCGCTCGTTGGAGGACGTGCGCCGCCCGTACCCGATCGCCCAACTGCCCGTAAAGGCGGATCATCTCCACATAGGCCGGTAGCAGCTTGGGATTGGCCGCGAGCGCGGCCTCGTAGCAGCGAAAGGCCCCGGCGAGGTCGCGCTGCACGATCCGCACGTGGGCTAGGTTGAGCCACGGCTCGGCCTGCTTGGGAACCTCGCGGGTCAGCCGGGCGAAAATTTCCTCCGCGCCCGGCAAATCCCCCAACGCCCCCTTGACCCCCCCCAGATTTAACCACGCCTGCCAGTATTGGGGATCCTTAGCTACAGAGCGCTCAAACGCGGCCAGTGCCCGCTGGTTGTCGCCAGCGGCGGCATGCGCGTTGCCTAGATTGTAGTGGATCGCCGCATCCCCCTCCATGTCCATGGGAGTTAGGTGGCTGTTGGCCGCCAACCCAAAAGCCGAACAGACCACCAAGCCCAGCCCCAAGCTGCGCCAACAACCCGCCCGCCCCCACGCCCAAAGCGTCCACAGGCCGTACGCGGCAAAGACCATGAGCACCGGCAGCACGGGCACCCGGTAGCGCGCCGCGACAAAAAACGCGATCACCCCCAGACCATAGCTCAGCACGTAGAGCAGCGGCCACGTCGGCCCTACCCGCCGCACACTCAGCAGCATCCCCCACAGCGCGAGCGGGGCCACCACGCCAAAGGGGAAGGCAAGGCCCGCTTTCCACAACGTCGCCGACAGCACCTTTGAGTAGGTGCGCCAGAAGTAAATCGGCTGGTTGCGCCCCCGCTCGTCGCCGTGCCAAAACGCCCCTAACTTGTACCCCATCAACCCCAACCACGCCGTTGGATCCCCGCGGATGTAGGACCAAGCCCGCTCGGCAAAATAAGCCGACTTCGCCGAGGGCCGCTCAATCCCCGCCCGCGCCGGTTGAGTAACCAAATCGTCCCACTCCCATCCCGGGCGAATGGCCACGGTGGCGGCATAGTCGGGATTGTTGCCGATGTACAGGTTGATTCCCGCGTTGTAGGAAATCCCCACCCCGTCGCCGCCGATGGCCCAGTTGCGCCAAGCCACCGGTGCGATAGCCAAGACCGCCCCCAGCACAAACGCGCCAGCCCAGCCCCAGCCCTTTCGACCGGGCGCGACCCACAGCAGGACGACGGGCACGGCGACCGCAAAGGCCAGCACCGTCGGCACGGCCAGCGCCCCGACGCCAAAGGCCGCCCCGGCCGCCAAAAAGCCCCAACGGCTCGGGCGACGCCAGACGCGCAAAAGCACCACTAAGGCCAGCAGATTGACGAAGGTCGCCAAACCGGCCGGCAACAACTCGCCGTCAAAAAAGATCAGCGGCCCGCACAACGCCGCACCAATCCCAGCCAGCAATCCCACGGCCGGATTGAACAAGGCGCGCCCGATCCACCAACTCATCGCGCAGACCAGCGCCCCGAGCAGGGCCTGCCCAAAGCGCACGGCATAAAAAAAGGACTCGGCAAAGAGGACCTGCACCGCCCCGAGGAAGTACGGGTAGAGCGGCGGCTGCCAAAACGGCCCCTCGCCGACGCCCAACCAATTGCCCGCCGCCAAGCGCTGGGCGTGGTGGGTATAGGTCTTGGCATCCACCGCCGGATGGACAAAAAGCGGACTCGCCTCCAACTCGAAGATGTAGGCAACCCGCACGGCGAGGGCGAGGGCAAAGACGAGGCCCCCGAGGCATGGCGGGGGGAGGTTTGCTACTCTGCGTCCGTGCAGCATTGCCTGTACGCCCTTATTATAAAGAACCCAATTCACCCTCTCGCGCCCTCAATTCCCAATTCCACTATGCCCCGTCCCCCGGCAACCTCTTTCCTCGGCACCTGCTTCTCCTTCGTCCTCGTCTTAGTCTTTACCGTCTGCATGACCTTTACTAGTGTGCGGACCTACATTCTCTACGGTAACTACACCGGGCTGACCGACCACTTCAACACCATCGGCGTCATCTTCCTGATCTTCTGGCTGGTGGTCGTCGCCCTCGCGCTGCGCCTGCTCCACCCGCTCTTGCGGCTCTCGCCTGCCAATTTCGCCTTGGTCTATGCCGCGCTCATGGTCGCCGTGGTCCTGCCCTCCATGGGCTTTGGTGGCTACTTCATCCCCTTAATCGCCGGCGTTTTTTACTACGCGACCCCAGAAAACAATTGGTCTGACCTGCTCTGGCCGCACATTCCCCACTGGGCTGTCCCGCGCGACCTCGAAGCGATCCGCCAGCTCTTTGAAGGCACGGATGCCACCGCCCCCGTGCCTTGGGCCTTGTGGGCCGGGCCGCTGTGGTGGTGGGGCCTGTTCATGCTGGCCTTCTTCTTGGTCAGCATCTCGCTGATCAGCCTCGTCCACCACCAGTGGTCGCGCCGCGAGCGCTTGGTGTATCCCCTCGCGGCCGTCCCCAACATGCTCCTCGAGAGCTTGGAAAACCCCGCCGCGTCCATTCTCAAGCGCAAGCTGTTGTGGCTGGGCTTTTTCATCGCTTGGGTGCTGCCAACCGTCAACATGCTCGACCAAGTATTAGACCTCGAGATCATTCACGGCTTTGGCATCCCTAGCGGTCGCATCGAGCTCCGGCAATTTGGGCTTAGTTACGGGCTCAACACCGACCTGCTCGTCGTGGGCTTGAGCTATTTGGTCGGCCTCAACGTGCTGTTCAGCGTCTGGTTTTTTCACCTGATCATCGCGGCCGAAGGCGCGTTGCTCAACTGGCTGGGCATTGCCCTCGCGCTGCCGGCCCAGCCCCACGCTCCCCCCAACGTGCTGCTGGCCCATCAGCAGATCGGCTCACTGGCGTGCATCGTCGGGATTTCGCTGTGGATGTCGCGCCACTTTCTGCGGCGTCAGTGGCGGCTGATCATCGGCGGTGCCCCAGACCGCGACAGCCCGATTGCGCCGCGCACGGCCGCTTTGCTCGGGCTGGCTGGGCTGACGTACATGAGCGGCTTCCTCTGGGCCAGCGGCCTGAGCTTGGCTTGGAGCTTGGCCTTCCTGCTGGTCGCTCTGGTGATTTTCTTTGGCATTGCCCGGCTGTTGGCCCAGACCGGGATTGGCCGCCTGCGCGCCCCGGTCTCGGTGCCGCCGATTTTGACCAATGTTTTGGGGACCACCCCTTTTGGGGCCCAAGGGCTGAACGCGATGGGGTTGAGCATGGTCTGGACGGCCGATTTACAGCTCTTTTTGATGGGCACCCTCGCCCACGCCTTCAAGGTCTGCGAGCCAGCCCGGCTCAACATCAGCGGCCGCAAGCTGGTGTTTTTCTTGTCCGCCGCTATGATCGTCGGCCTCATAACCACCATGGTCTGCTATATATGGCTGGGCTATCGCCACGGGTTGATCCACGGCTATCGCTGGTACTTCGTCATGTCGCCGCAATACCATTGGTCTTGGGTCGCCAATTCGATCAACAACCCCAACCCCGCCGAGCCGCTAGTGGCCGTATTCATCGCCTTGGGCGCGGGCCTCGCCGGGCTGCTCTCGCTGGCCCAGTACCGCTTTGCCGGCTGGCCCTTGCATCCGGTGGGGCTAGGCATCGCCCTGACCAACACGGTCTCTATCGACTGGTTCGGGATTTTCTTGGCTTGGCTGATCAAGTTCCTAGCATTGCGCTACGGCGGCATCCGGCTCTACCGCACCCTACTGCCCTTTTTTATCGGCCTGATCTTGGGCACCTGCGTCGGCATTGGCGGGGCCGCGCTGGTCTATGCGTTTTACTATTATTGAAACACCACACTGCACACCCTAATCGGAATCGGAATCGGAATCGGCCCCCACTTGGTCGAGGCGCACCATCTCCTCGTCCCCTAGCCGCCAGTCGAACAAATCGAGATTGTCGCGCAAGTGGGCCGTTGAGCTGGCTTTGGGGATGACGATCATCCCCTTTTGCAAAAGCCACTTCAAGGCCACTTGGGCCGCGCTCTTGCCGTGGCTGGCGGCCACCTGTTTTAGGGCCTCGTCCTGCGCCAACTCTCCCTGCGCCAGCGGGCGGTGCGCCGTCAGCACCACATTGTGGGCGTGGCAATAACGCCGCAGCTTCTCGCGGTTGTGGCGCAGGTGGTATTCGACCTGATTGGTGCATATCGGCAAGCCGACCGCGGTCCGGGCCCGATCGGTCTGCTCAATGCTGAAATTGCTGATGCCAATGCTCTTGGCCTGACCGGCCTCGTGGATTTTTTCAAAAGCGGCTAAGGTGCGCTCCACCGGTACGCCCTGACCGGGATGGTGGATGAGCAGGAGATCGACGTATTCGGTCTGTAGGTCGTGCAGAATCTCCTCCATCTGCTCTAGGGCCTCCTCGTACTCCAAGTGCGAATGCCAGATCTTAGACGTGATGAAGAGGCGGTCGCGGTCGGCCCCGACTTCCTTGAGGGCTTGGCCAATGGCGTCCTGATTCCGGTATATCCAAGCCGAGTCCAAGTGCGTATAGCCCAGTTCGAGGGCCTCTTTTATTACGGCTTGGCACTCTTGGCCGCGCAATGTCCAAGTGCCCAAGCCCAACTGCGGAATGGCGTGGCCCGAGGCCAAGATGAGGTCTGGTGTGCTCATGTCGCTTGCTCCTTGTAGAGGTAAAGGACGGTGCTCATTCTAACGGACCGTGCGGAAACCAGCCCCGTTGCCATCACGTCGGCGTCGGTGCCTCCGCGGCGATCAGCCCCTCCTGTTTGAGCTCAGCCCAGCAGTCGGCTGGGATTGCGTGTTCTAGGCAGGCTACATTGGCGGCCACTTCCGCGACGGACCGCGCCCCGGGAATGACGGTTGCCACCGCCGGATGCCCAAAGGGAAATTGCAGCGCGGCGGCCGGCAAGGGCACCTCGTGCCGAGCGCAAACCGCCTCCATGCGGCGCACCTTTGCCAACACCTCTTCCGGCGCGGGCGCGTAGTTGTAATACGCGCCTTCCACCGCTCCAGTCGCCAAAATCCCCGAGTTGTACGGCCCGCCAATGACGATTCGCACGCCCTTTTCCGCGCACAGCGGCAACAGCTCGCGCAGCGATTCCTGCTCCAGCAGCGTGTAGCGGCCGGCCAGCAAAAAGGCGTCGAAATCGCCGGCGCGGGCAAAGTCGGCCAGCATCTGCCATTGGTTCATGCCGAGGCCGATGGCCTTGACGACCTGCTGTTGGCGCAGCTCGTTGAGCGCGGGATAGGTCTCGGCCATGACTTGGTCGAAGTACCCCCGCTCGCCCGGCGTCCAATCCGGCTCGATGCTTTTTGCTTGGTCCGGGTCGTGGATCAGCACCATGTCGAGGCGGTCCGTTTTGAGCCGCGCCAAACTCCCCTCAATCGAGCGCAGCACCGCGTCGTGCGAAAAGTCGAAATAGCTGGTCATCGCCGGCGCATCTACGAAGAGATCGACATAGTCGTCGCCGGGCTTTCGCTCCCTTAGCACATAGCCCACTTTCGAGGACAGGACCACCTCGTCGCGGTCGTAGCGCGCCAGCCCCGGCCCCAAGCGCGTCTCGCTCAGCCCGTAGCCGTACAGCGGCGCGGTGTCAAAATAGCGCACCCCGGCCGCAAAGGCCGCGTCTAGCACCGCCAGCCCCTCCTGCTCGCTCAGTGCCGAGTACAGGTTGCCAAAGGCCGTCCCCCCCAGCCCCAAGCGCGTCACCGTTAGGCCGTGCGGCCCAATTTTTTCTCGGTCGCCTGCTCTCATTGGTTTCTCCTTCAAAAAATCGGAATTCGATTGCCGGTCTCTCCGGTGACATAGTCGAAGAGCACCCAGAACCCCGAGACAAAAATGTGCCCCAAAATCAACCCTAAAAACAGAGGCCGCAACTGCCTATAAAGAGTCGCGCCGCCGTATTTGAGCACGAGGGCCTTGAGGACCCAGCCGATGAAAATGCTGAACCACGTCCATATAATCGTCAGGGTCGCGCCGATGGGAAAGCCGAGGTAATGCACCGGCCACCACAGGAAGTGGTGCCGGGCGTACATCAACAGCCCCATGATTCCCGCGCCGATTCCCGCAAACAGAAAGCGCGGCCCGATCTCGTCGAAGTCGCCCAAGGGATGCCTCGGGTTGGCGATCTTATAGGCCGAGTCGCCGTGGACTATTTCGCCGAAGCGGTTGTAGAACCACCAGTCCAAGTTGATGCCCCCGTACTGGTATCCCATCCACACCACCATCCATATTGACCCGGCCAAGCCGACCCCAATCGAGAGCATCAAGGCCCAAAACAGCGGCCGGCCCCGCACTCGGCCCACATCGGCCAGCTTGAGACCATTGATCGCCGAGGCCATGACCATTGTCCGCAGATCGCCCGCCCAGCTAAAGGTCATTCCCAAGCTCACCAACCCCGACGGACCAATCGCCTCAGTGCCCACCGCGTCGATCACAAACGGCTGTGCCGTCATCTGCGCCCGCGCAAAACCCAACCCGCCCTCGGCGACGATCCGCGTCAGCCCGTAGAAGATGCAAAAGGCCACGAAGAGAAAAAACAGCGCCACCCACCACGGCACGCCCGATAGGATCAGCCAGCCGGTGGCGTACGCGCTGGCCAAGACCAAGACGACGAGCGCCGCCCGATACGAGAGGATCTCCTGCGAATCGTCCAGCCCCCCCTCGTCGTACAGGGCCTTGCGCCAGACCTGCCGCAAATAGCTGCGGCTGTTCCACAGCCCGTAGAGCACCAGCACCAGCATGGCCCCCATCCCCTCGTAGGACACCGACATCGATCCTTCCATAAACAGGTCGCGGCGGCCGGGCAGGGAATAGCCGAGGACGTTCTCGGCCGTGATTTGCGCTTTGGTCAGCAAGTGGAAGAGCCAGATGCTCAACCCCACGTCCAAGCTCAAAAAGTACGCCAACCCCAGTGCCGCAAAGTTCACATTGGTCGTCAGCCCCAGCGCGTTGTTAAACAGCGAGATGCTGTGGCGCAACTGCACCGCCGGGATAAAGGGGAAATAGTGGTTTAAGGCGTTGGTGCTGTGCAGCGCAAAGGGCAGCGCGAACCCGATCCACAAAAGCGGCCTTTTGAGCAGCGGACCGACGATGGAGCCGCGCTGGCCTTCCTCGGTTAGGTCAATGGGAAGCTGCAACAGCGGAAAGGTCAAGCGGTCGTAGTCAACCCACTGGCGGCGGACAATCGACGCGATGGCGATCATCATCAAGTAGATCGCCAGAATGAACGAGACCCAAGCCGCAAGCGGCACCAGCCAAGGTTCCCAAGGGATGGGCTGCCCCTTGGGCAGGCCCTCAAAGAAGTACTTGATCGCGTCTGGATCCTGCGGCACCATCCACGTGCGGACATAAGGGTGCAGCAGCTCGGACCAGTTGTTTTCCGGAGTGGCGTAGTAGTAGATATTGGGCAACATGGCGATCAAATTGCCCGTAAAACCCCAAGTAGGGATGGCCGAGCCTATGATCATCATCGCGTAGATGATGATCAGCTCGGAGCGATTAAAGCCCCAAGAACGGCGAAGCAGTTTGAGTGCGGGATTGACAAAAGCCACGACCGCGAAAAACAGGAAAACCGCCCCGGCCGTGATGTAATCGGAGGACATGCCCGCGGTGGCCATCGCCAGCCGCGCATACGCGAAAAACACGTTGATCGCCAGCGACAGCAAGGCCCCAAAAGCGAGCGAGCGATAGGTGAAATTGCCGGGCATTAGAGCATCTTAGGACATTGTGTATCTCGGCGCAAATTGCGGCAATTTGTCGCCGGCCCAGCCGCAGCCTATACTTAGCGACCCCCCATTCACCTCAAAGGATACCCTAATGGCAGCACTCAAAGTCGGCATCATTGGCCTCGGCGGCATCGCCCGCTCCCACTGCGATTCAATCGCCCAGCTCGACCAAGTAGAAGTCGTAGCGGTCGCCGATTTGTTCGCGGAGAAGCGACGCCAGTTCATGGACCAGTACCACATCCCCAAGGGCTATTCCACCCACCACGACCTCTTGCAGGATGCCGACGTCGACGCGGTCGCCATCGTGCTTGGGCACCAGTTGCACCACCAACTCACCATCGACGCCTGCCGCGCCGGCAAGCACGTGCTCGTCGAAAAGCCCATGGCCAAGCCTAGCGCAGTGCGACGCCATGGTCGCCGCGGCGGCCGAAAACGATGTCAAGCTGATGATCGGGCTGTCGCAGCACTTTTACAGCACGAGCCTCAAGGCCAAGGAAATCCTCGACTCCGGCCAACTCGGCCCGGTGATTACAGCGGTTAGCTACATGTCGAAAAATTGGAATTTCGCCGGCCGCCGGCCCCAATACCGCAGCCGCTTCCACGGCGGCGGCATGTGGCTGACCAACGGGGTCCACGTCGTCGATCGGCTCACGTGGGTGATGGCTTCGCAAGCCGCGTCGGTCTCGGCCGCCATTGGCACCCGCGCTCACTACCAAGCCGGCGACGATTCAGCCACGGCCTTCATCCGCTACAAGAACGGCCTCGCCGGCACGGCCGTGGCCGTGGGCTACGCCAACGGGGCGCCGAATTTTGAATGCCAAGTGATTTGCGCCAACGGCTCCATGCGCTTCAGCCAGCACGGCGAGCAGTACGTCAAAATAGGTCGCGGCGATACGTGGGAAGACGTCCCGTTTGCGGACGCGCCGACCGAGATGTACCACGAGTGGAAGAGCTTTGCCGAGGCCATCGCGCTCAACATTGAGCCGCCGACCCACGGCCAATACGGGCGGCACATCATGGAAATTCTCTTCGCGGCCGAAGCCTCGTCCCTCTCCGGCCGCGAGGTCGAAATCGGCGGCGGCCCGCATTGGCAGGCCCAGACTTCCGGCGCGCCCGTAACCGGCCAGCACGGTTGGATTTAGTAGAGAGGTTAGTATCCATTGATGGGTATTATTGGACACAGTTTGCGCCGAGCCCCGAGCCGCTTTTATCAGACCATCGGCGCTGGCATGGATATTGCAGTAGGTAGTATGTACAAAAAGCAGTATGTATGTGGTTATTTGTCCCACCCTCGCCTAACTTAGGAGCCCGACCATGAGCGAAAGCACCGATCCGCAAACCCGTGTGATCCCCACCCCCGAAGAAATGCCTTGGAGCATTAGCTATCTGCACAACGACATTCAAGCCCTGCGTACCCAAACGCATGACGACATTCAAGCTCTACGCGACCAATCGCACGACGACATTCAAGCTCTACGCGACCAAACACACGACGATATTCAAGCTCTACGCGACCAAACACACGACGATATTCAAGCTCTACGCGACCAAACGCATGACGACATTCAAGCCCTGCATACCGAAATAGGAGTCGTCCACAAGCGCATTGACGAGACCAACCGCTTGTTGAATGACGGTCTCAAAGAGACCAACCGCGTATTAGGTGCCCGCATCGACGAGACCAACAAGCGCATTGACGAGACCAACCGCGTACTGAGCGAGCAGATTCGCGCCATCCACAAGCGCATGGACACCTATTTCCTGTGGATGATGGGCACGTTGGTCGCCATCACCGGCGTCCTCATCGCCGTCATCAAGCTCTGAGCGCGACCGCGGCCTATCCACGCTCCAGCGGCGTCATATAGCAATCCTACACCCTTCAAGACTGGATTCCCGCCCCGTGTCGGGGCACGGGGTGACGTCCATTCGTGGGAATGACTCCTCCCCACCCAAGCTGACCGCGCTCGCCTGCATCGGCTAACTGAGTCATAGCCCTTGACGTATTTCGAGGCCATCGTCGGGGAAACGCTCGTCCATAGAATACATGGCTGACGCTCCATCTGTCCGGGCGGCTGCCCACAGCATAGCATCTGCAAAAGACACCCTTCCCGACGGGCGGCACATTATCAGCCCTTCCAACACAAGGCTTTTGTTCAAAGCGTAGGTCGAAAGGTTTGCCCTTTTAACCAAAGCTATAATGAGATCAACCACTTTTGAACGGGGCATCTGGTAAACCGACGAGAGGACAAAGGCGGTTTCGGCCAATACGCCCTCAGTAACTTTGAGATCATCCGCGTTCTCAATAATTTGGGTTGCCTTCTCGCACATATCAGGCGGGTCGCCGGTCAAATATCGCACGATTACGCTGGTATCGAGAAATCCGCTCACTATTCTCGCTCCCGAAGGTTCATTTTCTCTTCTGCTCTTTGCTTCCAAGCAGCTTCCCGCGCCTCATCCCATTCCTTACCTAACGCGATGCTTTTCTTAATGTACTGGGCAGCACTGCCTGCCAAGGACTTGCCATGCTCCGGCGGCAGGCAGTGGATTTCCACATGGTCATCTACTAAGAATTGATAGGCCAGCCAGCTAGGGTCTATACCTAGCTTTGCGCGGAGCTCTTCTGCGATGACGATTTCGCCTTTGTGTCCAACTTTACCTTTTATAGTCATGTTTTACCTGCTTGAAAAACAGAATATATGTTCAGTTATTTCCAGTCAGTAGCTTAATGCAGTACCTACAGTATCCGAACAGGAAACGCAAGTAGGGGCGACCAGTCGCGGGTCCCCTACCCACGCTCCAGCGGCGTCATATCTCCGGCCTGCGCCACTTCCGCGAGTTCGGCCACGCTCGCCGCGCCGCTGGCTATGGTCGAGACCCGCTCGTCGGCCAAGACCCAGCGAAATGCGCTCTGCGGCAAGGTGGATTCCTCTTGCTCCAGCCGAGCGATCGTCGCCCAAGCTCGCCGCCGCTCTTCCGCACACTCAAACCGCCGCTCCACCGCCGCTTGCTGTCCCGCGCCCGCCACGTACAGCCCCCCAGCCAGCACTGTCGCCAGCACCACCCCCATATCGCTTTGCGCGGCGGCTGGCAAAACCTCGGCCGCAGCCAACGACACACAGGGGTGGTAGTCATGGTAGCACAGCACCGCGTCGAACTCGCCGGTCGCGGCCAATCGCGCCAACAGGGGGATGGCCCGGCCCGTCACGCCGATAAAATCGCACAGCCCCTGTTTTTGCGCGGCGCGCAAGCCCTCCAAGGTCCCGCCCTTTTCTATGATTCGTTCCCAACCCGCTAGGTTTACCTCGTGGATCTGCGCCACCGTGAGCTTAGATCGGCCCAGCAACGCCAAGCTGCGCTCCAAGCTCTGCACGACCGAATCGCGCCGGTAGTCAAAGCCTTCCGGCTTAAACCCGACTTTGGTCGCCAAGTACAAGGGGCGTCGCTCCCCGGCCAGAGCCTTGCCCAGCAGCGCTTCGCTCGCCCCGTAGAGCGGGGCCGTGTCGATGTAATTGCAACCCAAATCCAGAGCGCACCGCACAATCGCCCGGGCGTTTTCCTCGGCGCGCTCCGGGTCTTTACCCCCCAAGTAGGCCCCACCCAAGCTGACCGCGCTCACCTGTAATTGGGTGCGTCCAAATCGCCGATAGTGCATGTGCTTCTCCTTGTGATCAAAGCCGTTGGCAAATGACGATGTTTTCCTCTTGCATTGTGGCAGCCGTCTTACCCATAACATTGGAAGGACTGTTCTTTTTGGGCATGCGCTTATTGGGTATATTCCTAACGATGGTTTCCCGATGAGAAAATCTATGCCGAGCGAAGGCAAAAACAATAAACTCATCCGTCGGCAGGATAACATCTTTGACCCTGCGGTTACCAACCACATAGCAAACCTTCGCATGTTTTGCAAGTAGTGGCGCGATACAATTTATACTATGCTCCAAGTCGATGTAAAATGCCTCGACCTGGGCCGCACGTTTTTCATCCATAGCACGGATTTTTCCAATAGCCTCCGAAACCGGTGACGTACGCAATCTGCTTTCTTTTTTTTTGCCGCCCATTGATATGCGGTCAATTTTGCGCGAATTATTCAGGCCGATCCAATCGGCTGACAAACGCGAAAATTGTCCATACGCAACTGTTGTTTGCGAGTCGCCATACGGAGGAGATGTGATAACTAAATCGAATCCGCCCAGCGGTTGTTTTTCAGGCAACTCGCTGTTTGCGGTATTCTTACCTGAGACAAAGACCTTGACATTTTTTCTTTTATTTAAATAACTTTCAAAACCCTGCCGATTTCGGCTTATCTTGCTCTGCAAAATGCCGAGAACATCAGGCTTAAAAATTTTCATTTTCTGAGCCGGTATTCTGTTCAACTTGAACTCACTATTTTTTGTATAGGAACATTCTCGAACTGTTTCTGAAAATGCGACCCAAAAGAAATTGCGGATCGCCTCATCCTCTATGGCGTAAATGTATGCACGGAGAAAAGACAGGTACATTGTAACATCTTTGGAGAACCAATAGTCCAGATTTAGAACATCGGCAGCCGGTGTGTACGGTATATGATTAGAGAATCCAATTTGAAAAATAGTGTTGTCTAAATCCTGCAAATGAAAATCAAGCGTTCGTAGGGAAATCGAAGAGGTCTTGGCCATTGCGACCAGCCTCACGAGGGGATTAATGTCACATCCGACGCTGTTCATTCCAAACATGGAGGCTTCTACCAAGGATGTACCAGTACCGCAATAGGGGTCGAATAACCACCCACCTACACAGCCATACCGATCTAAGAGCTTTCTTGCAATCTGGGGAATCATCATCGCGGGATAATTGTGGAAACAATGAGTGTATTTCTTGGTATCTTCTTTTCTAAAATCCCAGGTTATATCTTTGTGTTTGTGATTGATCACCGTCATATTATTTTATCCCTCCTGCCAAAGCATAAGTTTAAAAATTTCTCCTCAATTCTAAAACCCGTTCCGTGATTTCTTACCACATTATTATTTCGTAGATGCATTCTCAAATCAACGACAACTATATCTTTCCTGATTAAATCTAAAAAATTATCCTCATCCGGATCAGTCAAAAGATCGGCTTCATTAAACCAAAATTCCTCCTTTTCGTCTGAATTGACACGGGTATCTGCGTAAACAATAACTAAAGAGGGCATCTTCTTTTTGAAAGTATCAATCAAGCCTTCTCCAGGCCAGTGAGCAATAAGCGTCTTATCCACATGATAAAGCCGAACCATTTCTTCCTCAACTTTTAGAAAAAGTCCTTGATTATTTGGCGTACCGAGTGGTTAGCCCAACCCCTGCGGCCATGATCACCAGTTCGTCAATGGTGAACTAGCTGATTCGGCCGTTGCCGAGCTCACTCTTTGGTAGAATCGTCCCTACCCCGCCACCGGCTTTAACCCCAGCAGCACCAACAGCCACGTGTTGTGCCAATAGGCGCTGTTGATGTAGGGGTTTTCCGCCGACGGCCAGTTTGTCCAATAGGTCTGATTGTGCGGGATGCGGTGGTACCACTGCACGATGGGGATGGAAGGTAGCTCGGCCAGCCAGATTTCCATGGCCTCGCGGAAGAGCGTTTGCAGCGCGGGGTCGTCGGGCGCGGTTTGCCCCATCTGATCGACCAGCGCGTCAAAGGCCGGATTCGACCAGCGCCAAAACCGCTCGGAGTGCGTGCCGGTGGGCTGGACGAAGCGGCTGTGGTAGAGCCGCAGCGTGAAGTACGGATCGCGGACGCTCGCGCCATTGCCCATCAAGAACGCCCGCGCCGCGCCCTGCGCCATGCGCGAAAACGCATCGGGCGTCATGCGGAAGTCCGCGTCGAAACCCGCCCGTTCCAACTGCGCCACTAAGACCGGCGCCAAGTCGGTAAAAATATCGAAAATGTCGATGACAATTTTGAGCCGCTCGCCCTCTTTAGCCCAGAACCCCGCGGCGTCCTTTTCCCACCCCTTGCGCTCCATAATCGCCGCGGCCTTGGCCGGGTCGTGGACGCCGATCTCGTACTTTTCCACTAAGTCTTGAATCGGGTCGGTGTATTGGCGGATGGGCGGGAAGTCCGGCAGCGGCAGATGCGATTTGGTCCCGGCCCCCTGCCAGCCAATGGCCACCAACTGGTCGCGATCAATGGCGTAGTTGATGGCGCGGCGAATCTCCGGGTCGTCAAACGGCGGCTCCAAATTGTTGAACCCCAAGCACACCGGCCACCAGTCGAGATACCCGTGCGGCAGTGTGCGCCCGGTCCAAGTAGAGACCTGGGGATTGGCGTCGAGGGCCGACTGGATGTTCGGCGGCCGGATGTCGAGGCTGGTGTCCATGGCGTTGGAGATCAAGTTCTGCACCCGCTTGGTCTCCTCCATGTGCGTCAGGTAGATGATGCGCTCTACGGCCGGGGGCTGGCGAAAACCCGTCTTTTGCGCCCACCAGCCCGGGCGCAAATCCCACACCCGCTGGGCGGGTACGGAAATGAAAATCTCGTAGGGGCCGCTGGCCACGGGCCAGCCTTTTTCCACGTCGAAGTTGTTGAACGTCTTCGGGTCTTGGCCCTCCCAAATGTGCTTGGGTACAATGGGGATGCCGTTGTCGAAATTGTTGGTGAAGTAGCTAAAGACAAAGCGCGGATTGGGTCTGGTAAGCGCGATTTTGGCCGTGTGGGCGTCAGTGGCCACCGCGCTTTGCACCCACGTCTGCATGTCCGTAGAAAAAGACAAGTGGGGCGCGTTATCCTTGAGCATGTTGATCGTAAAGACCAAGTCATGCGCCGTCCACGACTGCCCATCGCTCCACTCGGCTCCCTCGCGGATGTGGATGACGACCTCGGTGTAGTCGTCGTTGTACTCGTGCCCGGTGGCGAGCCAAGGGATGATGTTGTCGGCTTGCGAGGCGTAGGCGTTGTAGAAGTACAGGGGCTCATACTGGAAGTTCCAACCCGTCTTGGAGACGCCGGTCAGCAAAAACGGGTTAAAGGAGTTGTAATCCTTAATCTGTCCGCTGCAATCCTGCAAGCTCGAACAATCCATGATCAAGGTCCGGCTTCGCGGCACGTTTTTGTGCCCCCCATCGCCACAACCGACTAACAACACCCCTACGAAGCACAAGAACAGACCCTGCATGGCACTCCTGTGAAATTATTTTTTCCCGTCGGCCGCAGCCGAGAACACTTCGTTTAGATCGCCGCTTTCTAGCACCGGCGACTCAGCGTGGAGAAAACAAGCCACCGCCCGCTCGGCCTCCGGCCGGTAAAACGGCGGCGCGGCCCCACATTGGTCCATGGCTTGGGGGCAGCGCAGTACGTAGCGGCAACCGGCCGCCGACTCCTCGGCCTCTATGTCTTCGACTTCCTTTTCTTCCACGGCCTCGTCGATCCACTCGTGCCCGGGCTCGGGCGCTGGAATTGAGTGAATTAGCTCGCGCGTGTAGGGATGCTGCGGGTCCTTGATCACCTTCTCGGTATGGCCGGCCTCGGCCACGGCCCCGTGGAACAGGACGACGATGTTCTCGCTGACTTGGTACGCGGTCGTTAGGTCGTGGGTGATGTAGATAAAGGAGATGCCGAAATCTCGATGCAGCGTGTGCAGGGTAGAAAGAATGGTCGCGCGGAGCGAGGCGTCCACCATGGATACTGGCTCGTCGGCGATGATCAGCTTGGGCTTTAACAAGAGGGCGCGCGCAATGGTGATGCGCTGGCGCTGCCCACCCGAAAGCTGGTGGGGGTAGCGACCCAACGTTTCCTCGGGCCGCAGCCCGACCTCACGCAGGGCCGTGCGTATCTGGCCGTAGGCCTCGTACTTGGACTCGGCCAACCCGAACTTCCGCACCGGCGTCGTCAGGATGTGATCGATCTTGTAGAAGGGATTGTACACCTCAAAGGGGTCTTGAAATATCGCCTGTACGTCCTTGCGAAATTGCCGCTGCTCCTCCTTTTGCAGGTCGAGTACGTTGCGACCTTGGTAGAGCACCTCGCCCGCGCTGGGAGAAAGCACCCCGAGCAACATGCGGGCGATCGTGGTCTTGCCGCTGCCCGACTCGCCGGCAATGGTGGTAAAGGAGGGCCTATCTGCGTCAATCGACAGGGAAAAGTCGCCGACGGCTATGGTCTCGGTACTCGCGCCGAAACGCGGGCCACCGCTGCGAAAGACCTTGCGCAGGTGGCGGGCCTCAAGAAGCGGGGGCATCTGCGTTCTCCTCGTATAGCAAACACGACGCCAAGTGGTCGGGGGCGACCGCTTGCAGGACGGGCGCGCGCTGACTGCACTCGGGCATGGCCTGGGGGCAGCGCGGATGGAAGAGGCAACCCGATGGCGGGTCCAACAACGACAGCGCGACTCCGGGAATGCCCTTGAACTCGCCCTTGGTCTCAAAAGAGGGAATGCTCGAAATCAAAAGCTGGGTATAGGGGTGTTGCGGGTTGTGAAAAATCTCCTCAACCTGGCCTACCTCAACCAGCTTGCCGCCGTACATGATGCCCAAGCGCTCGGCGAACTGCGCCATCAGGCCCATGTCGTGGCCCACCAAGAGCACGGTGGCATTGAGCTGGTGCTGGAGCTGGCGCAAGGTCTGCATGATTTGCCGCTGCACGACCACGTCGAGGGCCGAGGTCGGCTCGTCGGCCAAGATGAGCTGGGGATCGAGCGAGATGGCCTGGGCAATGCAAACCCGCTGCTTCATGCCGCCGCTCAATTCGTGGGGGTAGAGACGGGCCACTTCCGGCTTCAGCCCGACCTTGGCCAACAGCTCGACCACGCGCTCCAACTGCGCGGCTTTGGGCGGCGGCGGATCGGTCGCATGCTCGCGCATCGTCAGCATCAGTTGCTGCCCGATCCGCATCACCGGGTTGAGCGAGTTCATCGCGCCTTGCGGCACCATGGCGACCCGCTTGAGCCGCGCCTGCCGCACTTGCTCGCCATTGAGTTGGGTCAGGTCCGTGCCGTCGTCTAAGGTCGCGCTGCCGCCGGCGATAAGGCCCGGCGTCTTGATCATCCGCAACAGGGCCAAAATCAACGTGGTCTTGCCGCTGCCGGATTCGCCGACTAGGCCAAAACGCTCGCCTTTGTACAGGGTCAGATCGACCTCGTTCACCGCTCGGGCGATGCCGCGCCGGGTCTCGAAGTGGACCTCCAAGCCGCGAATGGCCAGCAGGACCTCTTTGTCGGCCAGGCTCATACGGCCTTGCGCTGTTTGGGATTGGCCAGCTCGTCTAAACCAGCCGCGGTCATCAACAAGCCGACGAAGATCACGCCGATAAAGAGGATTGGAATGGCCCACCACCACCACATGCCGCGGATGAGCGCGCTGAACGTGATGGCCCAATAAATGGTCATGCCGACCGTTGGATCGTTTTGCGGCCCCAGCCCGAGGGCCTCTAGGCCGATCGACGAGAGAATGGCCCAGTTGACGGCATTGGTGAAATTGGCCGCGAGGTACGGCAGCAGATTGGGAAAGAGCTCCTTCCAGATGATCTCGGCATTGCTCATGCCGTTGAGCTGAGCCATCTGCACGTACGCTCGCTCGCGCATGGTCAAGACCTGCGAGCGAATGGTGCGCGTGGGCCACATCCACGCCAGTGACGCCACCACCAAGGCCATGATGTTGACGCTTATTTCCTCGCGGATCGTCGAAGCGATGGAGACCAGCACCACGAGGCCGGGCACCGTGAGCAGCGTATCCACGAGGCCGCGGATGACCACGTCGACTTTGCCGCCCATATAGCCGCTCGTAAAGCCGAGGAAAATGCCCAACCCGAGCCCCACCGTGCCGGCCAACAGACCTATCCGCATAGTCAGCGGCACCCCCACCACCATCACGGCGAGGAGGTCGCGACCGGAGTCGTCGGTGCCAAAGGGATGCTCCAGCGAGGGCGCTTGTCGCGGTCGCGTGGCCAGCGGCTGGGCCTGCGAGGTATCGACGAAGATCGGCCCAAAGACCCCGAATAACACCACCAACAGGATCATGCACAGGCCGGCCGCAAGCATCGGGCTTTCGCGCAAGTAATAGAGAATTTGGTCGAAGCGGTTCATGGCTAATGGCTAGTGGGATCGGCTGTGGGAAATCCGCGGGTCGAGCAGCGGATAGAAAAAATCCATCAGCAGAGTCACCAAGCCGATGGACAGGATGAGAATTAGGACCACGCCGTTGATGACCGTATAATCCGAGGCTTGGATGGCCTGAAAGAGCACCGTGCCGATCCCCGGATAGGCGAAAATCACCTCGACGATGACTTGGCCAGCGACCACGTTGGCCAGCGAAAGCCCCAGCGCGGTAAGTTGCGGCAGCAGGGCGTTGCGCAGGCCGAAGCGGAAGAAGATCGTGCGGTTGCGCAGGCCATTGGCCTCGGCGAGCGTGATGTAATCCTCGCCCGAGGTCGAGACCATCATCCCCCGCATCCCCAGTGCCCAGAAGCCGACCTGCTGCAATACGATGGCCAGCGCCGGCAGAATCGAATGGTGCAATAAGTCGAGGACAAAGGGGAGGTTGAAGATCGCCAACATGCCGGGCGAGTACCCGCCCGAAAGCGGAAAGAGGTTTAGCTTGAGGCCCAATATGTAAATCACGATCAGCCCCAGCAGGTACGGAGGAATCGCCGACAAAGTCATCATGGGAACCGCCAAGTTGCGCGTAAAGCGCGGCGCCGTCGGCCAAGCCGACAAAGCCCCCATGAGCGTCCCCAAGGCAAACCCGAGCAGCACCGAAATGATCATCAGCCCAATGGTCCAAGGCATGGCATTGCCGATGATCTGCCCGACGCGGGCCGGATAGTTGGCGAGCGAATAGCCCAAGTCGAGCGTAAAGGTGTCGCCGAGAAAGTTGAAGTATTGGACGTAGAGCGGCTTGTCGAGGCCGAACTTGGCCTGATAGGCCCTCACCATGGCCTCAATACCATCTTGGCGCAAACCACCGCTGGCCGCTAGCTGGCCGAGCTTCTCGCGGATGGGGTCGCGGCCCGTACCCAGCCGCGGCACAAAGAAGTTCACGCTCGCCGCGGCCCCTACTACGATCAGGAAAAGGGCAACCCTTTTGACGATAAAATTCCAAGACATGAGCAGTTGAGGTGAATTTTGATTTTGAAAAGTATTTAACCTAGCAAATAAAAATCACTTCGTCAATTGCCTCCCCCCTTTACCACCACCACCTCATCCACCGGCAAATCCTCCAGCCGCCGCACCGCGCCATCGGGCCACACCACTTCCAAGTGCTCCACGCGCTCGGCGCGGCCCACGCCAAAGTGGAGACGCACATCGCTGTGGCCCAAATAGCTCGCCGCTCCACCGACCTGTCGCACCTGCGTCCGCCCGCCCGCCACCAGCCGCACCCAAGTGCCGACGACTTCCGGTTCGACTTGCACTACGAGATAGCGACCAGCGGGCGTCTCATTGCGCAAGAGCGTTGGGCTGTCGTCGATATTGGTCGTGAACAGATCGACATCGCCGTCTTGGTCGTAGTCGCCGCTGATGGTCGCCCGGCTCGACTTTTGCACCTGTAGCCCGGGGCCGGCCTCTGCCACCGCATAGAAGACGCCCGCTCCCTCGTTGGCGAAAAGCTGGTTGCGCTGGGCGTAGGTGCCCCCGGCACGGGTGCGGTCCACTTGGGGATAGATGTGACCGTTGGCTACGAACAGGTCCAAGTCGCCGTCGAGGTCCATGTCGAAAAAGCGCGTACCCCAACCGAGGTAGCCCACCGTAGGGGCGGCCAAGCCGCGCTCGCTCGTGGCGTCGATAAAGACTCCGCCGCCCGAGTTCAAGTAGAGCGTGTTGGTCTCGCCGTAGAAGTTGGTCACATACAGGTCTAAGTCGCCGTCGCCGTCGCAATCGCCCGCATCCACCCCCATGCTCGCCTCGGCCTCGCCATCGCCGTTGAACGCCACGCCGGCCGCCAAGGCTACGTCGCTCAAGCGCCCGCCGTCGTTGCGGAACAGCACATTGGGCGTCTCGTCGTTGGCCACGAACAGGTCTAAGTCGCCGTCGAGGTCCAAGTCGGCGGGCACCACGCCCAAGCCGTAGTGGAAATTGGCCGCGGCCACGCCGGACGCGGTCGTGACATCGGCAAATCGGCCGCCGTCGTTGCGGTAGAGCCGGTCCCGCCCGCCTTCCATGCCCTGCGGCCCGCAAAAGACCCGCAGCCCGCCCAAATAGACGCACAGGTCTGCCAATTCCGGGTCTTGCAGCACCGGCTCGATGTCGAAGACTACGTAATTGGCCACGTACAGGTCGAGGTCGCCGTCTTGGTCGTAGTCGAAGAACGCCGCGCTCGTGCTGAAGCCATCACCGGCAACCCCAGCCTGCGCGGTGACCGCGGCAAAGGCCCCGTCGCCGCGATTGCGATAGAGCGCGTTGGCCCCGTAGTTGGTCACATAGAGATCGCGCTGCCCGTCGCTGTCGTAATCCCCCACAGCCACCCCCATGCTCCAACTGGAATCTTCGACGCTGGCGACCCGCGCCACAAAGGCCCCGCCATCGTTGCGGTAGAGCACATTGCCCGGCCCCATGCCATAGTTGGCGTAGGTCGAGCCATTGACCACATAGAGGTCGAGGTCGCCATCTTGATCGCAGTCGAAAAACGCCGCGCCACTGCCGGTGGATTCGAGGATGAAGCGCTTGTGCGGGCCGCCGCTGATGGTGGGATGGTCCAAACCGGCTTCCCGCGTCGCATCCACAAAGAAGGGCTCGGCCCGGGCGCTGACGCCGACGAACAGGAGGGCAAAAATTAGCGCGCACATTTAGCGGGCGCAGCGGAAGCCTATGGTATTGCCCTTGATGTACGAATGCGAGTCCTTGGTGTTGGTCCGCTTGTTGCACTGGGTCAAGGTGGGGCCGTTGATCCACGATCCCCCGCGCAGAAACTGCATTTTCTCGCCACCTTGCGTCCACTCCCACACATTGCCGCCCATATCCAAGAGTCCAAAGGGGCTCGCTCCCTTCGGAAAGGACCCCACCGGCGCGGTCCGCCCGTACCCGTCCTTGTCGCCGAAGATATTGGCGCGTCCCTCTGCAAAGTCCGCTCCCCACGGGTACTTGCGCGCTTCGGCCCCCGCGCAGGCGAACTGCCATTCCTCCTCGGTCGGCAGACGCTTGCCCGCCCACTCGCAATAGGCCACAGCCCCGTACCACGACACCTCAATGACCGGATGCCGCGCAAATCCCTCTTTGACCTTATACGCGCCTTCCTGCTCCACGAGTGCCGTATATCGGCTCCCCAGTTCCACCCAGTATATGCCTTCCACTTTGGCGTTGCCCTTTGCGGTCAAAAACGCGGCGTACTCCTCGTTGGTCACTTCGTACTTATCTAGGTAAAACCTGTGCTTCTCCCCCTCGATCGCGACCATCTCCCCGTCTGCGGCCGCAACGGCCACCCACAACGCGATTCCGCAAAGCACCCGCATCACTTCTGCTCCGGTCCATCGAGCGCGTATTCCCACACCATTTTGGCAAACCCGTCCTCGGCCAAACTCGGTCCAATCCGCACGTCCTCCCCGGCCACGGCCGCCTGTACCTCGGCCTTGGCATTCCCCAGTAACACCCCCGTCCCGGCCGCGCGCAACATGGGCAAGTCGTTGTCCGCGTCCCCGATCGCCAAGGCGCGCTCGGCGCACCCGCCCACCCGCTCGGCCAGCGTCCGCAAGGCCACGCCCTTATCCACGCCCCGGCGCATAAACTCCACCCGATCGGGCAGCGCCCACGCCGCATAAATCTGATCGCCGCACAACGCCTCAATGTCGGCGATGTGCTGCGCCCGTCGCTTGGGTTCGACCTCCAGCATGAGCTTGGGCGGTGCGCCCAACTCGCCGCGCTGGCAGCGCACGTATAAATCCATGTCGAGCACCATGCCCGGCCCGCCGAGCGCTTCGAGGTGGTCGATGGGCCGGACGTGTCGGTACTCTTCGGCGATTCCAGCGACCGTGCGTTCAAATAGGCAGTAGATCAGGTTTAGCCCCTCGGCGCGGCCGTATTCGACTATCTGGGCAAAGGACGCCTCGTCCAGCCGCTCCTCGCGCAACACCGCGCGCTTTGCCCCCTCGCCCGGCCCGAGTATCACCGAGCCGTTGTAGCCGGCCATGTAGAGTGCCCGCGCCAAGGCGGGATGGGCCGCAAAACAGTGTTCGGTGCGGAGCATGCTGCGGCCGCTGATGCTCGCTACGGGGATGCCGCGCCCAATCAATTCCTCGATAGCTGCCGCGGCCGAAGCCGCCAACCGCCCTTCTGAGTCGAGCACCGTGCCATCGAGGTCAAAAGCTACTAGGTCGATCATCATTCCTCCTGTTGCAAAATTTGCCGGCGCGAGCGCACATGCGCCAACCGCTGTGCCTCGCGCTCGTCGCCCTCGGCCAAAGCAGCGTACGTACGCCACTCGGCCCGCGCCCGCTCGGGATCTAATTTTTCTAAGGTCGAGGCGAGATGGAAACGCCACAGTGCCCGCTCCGGTTCGAGCCGGACGGCCTCTTCGCCAGCCTGCACGGCCGCGGCGAGCAAGCCCAACTGCCGATAGACGTCGCCTAGCGACGCAAAAAGCTCGGCGTGGTGTGGATGCGCGACCGTGGCTTGTTTGAACACCTGCACGGCCGTGCGCAGCCGCCGCTGATGCACGTACAAACCGCCCAACTTCAGGGCCGCGTCCCCTTCCGCGCCGCCCAACGCAATCGCCGCCTTAAACGCCTCTTCGGCCGCGGCGAGCGCGCCCGTGCGGCTGTGGACGATGCCGATACTCACTTGGACCGCCGCATCCCCGGGCTGTCGATTCGCCAGTTCGCCAAACGCGGCGAGTGCCGAGTCTAGCCGCCCGGCCGCGCTGTGGATCAAGCCGAGATAGCGATAGACCGGGTGCAAATCGGGATCGGCGGCCCGCGCCCGTTCAAACTGCGCCAAGGCACCGACGCCGTCCCCCTCCTCCCACAGCAGCCGCCCCAGCTCGTAGTGCAAGACAGCTTCCTCGCTGTCCCCGGCCAAACCTTCGACGAGCGTGGCGCGGGCGCGTTCCCATTGACCCGCCTCTCTGTAGAGCGCGGCGAGATCGGCCCGGATCCCCGTGTCTTTGGGCGCGGCATCGAGCACCTGCTGCATCAGCGTCCGCGCCTGTTCGGCCTGCCCCAACCGCACCTCTACGCGCGCTAGGTGGTAGCGCACCTCGGCCTGCTCGGGCGCAAGCTGTAGGGATGCGCGATAGGCCGCCTGCGCCGCGTGGAGGTTTTCCCGCAAGTGCCCTAGCGCCTGATAGGCGTGGCCCAGCCGTGCGTAAATCTGCGCCGACTGCTCGCCCCGGCGCACCGCGTCCTGATAGGCGCGTAACGCCCCGCTATAGCGGCCTTGCGCGGCGAGGCTAAACCCCAGTTCGGCGTAGGCCCGCCCGTCGTCGGGGTGTGCTTCCACGAGGCTGCGGTAGAGCGTTGTCGCGTCTTCGTACGCACCGCGCGCCACGTAGAGCGCGGCCAAGAGTGCCGGATCGAGTGCCTGCGCCCGCTCGGCGAGCCGCTCGGCCTGTGCCAATTCGGCCGGACTCAAGCTCCGCAGCGGCCTACCGCCGATCAGCTCCTGCGCTTGGCGCTGCGCGGTTGGCGCGTCCGGCGCGGTCGCGCACCCGGCCAACAAAAGCGCCGCGGTCAGCCCCTTCACTGGGTCTCCCCCTCCCTGAGCAACAAGTGCTGGTCGGCCTCAACATCCCGGTACACATCAACCTGCCCGCTGGGCCACGCCACCTCAATGCGGTCGGCCTGCACCCGTTGCCCCAAACCAAATTCCAACTCCAAGCTGTTGCTGTTGCCAAAGCTGTAGCCAGACGCCACTTCGGCAAACTGCATTAGATCGCCGGCATGCACCCAGACCTTGGCGCCAATCCCGTCGCGATTGCTCTCGACGCCTTCCAGCGCTAGGACCAAGTAGCGATTGCCAAAGCCTTCGCTGCGATAGAACGCGTTGGGCCACTGGTCGCCGGGTTGAGCTCCGCCCACGGGCGCGTACAGGTCGAGGTCGCCATCGCGGTCGTAATCGGCAAAGGTCACGCCGTGCGATTTGCCCAAGTGCCCCAGCCCGGCGGCTTGGGTCGCATCGGCAAAGGTGCCGTCGGCTTGATTGCGGAAAAGCACATCCGGCTCGCGCCGACCCATCTGCGGCCCGCCGTTGCCGAGGTAAATGTCTATATAGCCGTCGTTATCCACATCGCCGGGAACGCCGCTCATCGTGCCCAGCGCGCGCTCCAGTCCGGCGGCTTGGGTCACATCGGCGAAGGTGCCGTCGCCCCGATTGCGGAAAAGCACCGGCCGGTCACGTTGGCTCGTCGATTTGCCGGCGACGCGGTCGGCCAGCACTACCGAGTACTGGCTCCAGTTGCCCACGAAAATGTCCAGTGCCCCGTCGTTGTCGTAGTCGAGGACAAACGTTATAAAGCCGTCGATGTACTCGGCCCCTACGCCGGCCGCGGCCGTCTGATCGGCAAAGGTGCCGTCGCCCTGATTGCGGAAAAGCACATTCGGCTCGGTGAAATTGCACGCGTACAGATCGGGCCAACCGTCGCCGTCAAAGTCGCCCCACGCTGCGCTCAACGTCTGCCCCTTATGAGCCACCCCGGCGGCTTGGGCCACATCGGCAAAGGTGCCGTCGCCCCGGTTGCGGTAGAGCACATTGGTTGAGTCCCCGGTCGCGCCCGTGCCATTGGCTACGTAGAGGTCGAGGACGCCGTCGCGGTTGAAGTCGCTCCACGCCGCGCAAAAGCTCGACCCCGGATCGCCCGTGCCCGACGCTTGGGTCACATCGGCAAAGACGCCCCGGCCGTCGTTTTGGAACAGCGCGTTCACACCGCCGCCAAACCACCCGTCGCGCGTCACGTACAAATCGGCGTCACCGTCGTTGTCGTAATCGGCCGTCTGCACCCCAATTCCGCCCTCGGGCAGCACCAACCCGGCAGCCTGCGTCCGCTCGGCAAAGCGCGCGCCATCGTTGCGAAAGTACGCCAAGGCGGGATGGCCGATGACGACCAAGTCGAGGTCGCCGTCCTCGTCGTAGTCGGCCCACGCGCTGGCGCGGCCCCCGTCGAACTTATCGACCCCCGCTTCGGCCCCGATTTCGCTAAACCGCCCGCCGATTGCTTCCTGCGGCACGGCATCGGCAAAGGCCCCGGTTGCCGGCCGCCCTAATACCTCCTGCAACCACTTCCGATGCCAGCGCAACTCCAACGGCTCGGGATGCAACGCCACGGCCTGCTGCAAAATCGAGTCAGCGCGCACATAGTCCTGCTGCCACAGCGCGGCAATCGCCGCCCAGTAGAGCGACTCGTACCCTTGGGGATCGGCGGCCAGTGCCCGCTGCAAATACCCTTCCGCGGCTGCGAACCGCCCCTCTTCGAGCGCCTCTTTCCCCCGCCCCAAAAACGTCTCCACTACCAAAGACCGCGCGGCCGTCAATTCAGGGTCTAGTGCCGCGGCCCGTTCTAGCAGCCCCACGCCTTCTTCGATCCGCCCCTGCACGAGCCGCACCCTCCCGAGCTGCCAGTAGCCCTCGGCCGCCTCGGGCTCCAGCCGGACGCACTGAGCAAAGGCCCGCTCGGCCGCCCTGAGCCGATAGCGCTCCAACAAGTCCAAGCCCCGGTAGTACGATTCGCGGAACGCCGCGGAGCGGCCGGCCGGTTCTCGGCAGCCGCTCAGGGCGACGATGGCAAGGGTGGCAATCAGAACGACGCGCATAGCAAAAACAACATCCGCTGTCTTTTGCCTGCTGTCAATTTCTAGTACGTTGTTGCGTTCCGTTTGCCATTCCCTCACCCATAAAGGAGCACCACAATGAGATGGACCCTCTTCCTCGCGACCTTCCTCTGGACGGCTTTGCCTAGCCCGGCCGCAGACCGCCCCCGCCTCGTACTCGATGGCCAAGCAGCCGTGTTAGTCGTCGATTTAGGCGGTGGCTCCATTGCCGATTTCCACCTCAAAAGCAACCCGCTCAACCCCCTGCAATGGGACTCTTGGTCCTTCGGCGACACCCCGGACCAAGCACCGCCCATCGAGCCGCGCTCCATGGGGCACTTCCTCTGCCTCGACCGCTGGGGGCCGGCCACCCAAGCCGAGCAGGCCCACGGCATGGGCTGGCACGGCGAGGCCACGCGCGTCTGGTGGACCCAAGATGCGGACATCCGCGCCGAGGACGGCTTTCTCCTAGCCGACCTGTCGGCCGAGTTGCCCCTAGCGGGCCTTGAGGTCGCACGCTCGATCCGCATGAGTCAGGAGCAGGCCGTCTTTGCGGTCGCCGAGGCCGTTACCAACACGCGCCATTTGGGCCGCGTGTACAACATCGTCCAGCACCCGACCATTGGCCCGCCCTTTTTGGACGAGAGCACCCGCGTTGACGCCAACGGCACGCGCGGCTTCATGCAGGAAACGCCCATGCCGACGCCAGAGGACCCGGAGGTGCGCTGGCCCTACGCCCGCAAAAAGGACGGCACCGAGGTCGATATGCGCCATTTGACGGATGACGCCGCCCCGGCCGTGGTGTCCTATATCGTCGAAGAGGAATACGGCTGGACCACGGCCATCAACGCCGGCCAAGGGCTGCTGATTGGCTATATATGGCCGATGGCGGATTATCCGTGGTTCGACGCTTGGCGGCACGTCCGCGACGGCAAGCCCTTTGCTCGCGGCTTGGAGTTTGGCACCACGGGCCTCCACCAGCCCGGGCCGGTACTCGTCCAAAAGGGCCACATCTTTGGCCGGCAAATTTTGCGCTTCATCGATGCCGACGAGACCCAAGTTTTCACCTACGCCAACTTCCTCATGCCGATTCCCCCAGACTTCGCCGGCGTCGCTGATGTCGAATACGCCGCCGGGCAACTCGTGGTGCGCGAGGACGGCGGTCAGGGTCGAGAACTGACGATGGAAGTGGGGGCGCTTTTTGCGTGGTGACCGTGCGCGCCAACGGCCCGGATTGCGTGGAGGCGGGCCCTTTTTACCTGCGTCGCACCAAGGAGGCGATGGTGTACTTCCCGGAGCCTCAGACGGACGGAACGTGGACTGCGAATCCGGTCTTCACCAAGCGCATCCCGCGCACCGCGAATTTCGCCATAGATGGCTCAGAGCTCGCGCTCTACCAAAAGGTCACGCGGTTTGTGAAACAGCAGAGTGCGCGCGCTGCGGCCCAAGACGACGACCTGCGGGCTCGGGCGGTCGGTTTCCTGATGTCCCTGTACCAGCGACGCCTTGCCTCTAGTGCCTACGCTATGCGGCGGTCGCTCGAAAACCGGGCAAGGCGTCTGGAGGATGGCCTCAAACGCGCTCAAGCACTCGTGCGGACCGCGCCCGACCTAGACGACTTGGAGGAATTGGAAGATCCCGAGCGCGAGCGTCTAGAGAAAGCACTAGAGGCCGTCACACTGGCCGACAACGCCGAACAGACCCGCCAAGAGATCGGCCAACTGCTCCAACTCGCTCAAGAGGCCAAGGGCATCGAAGCCTCGGGCCGCGAGACCAAACTCGGACACCTCCGCTCCATCATGCAGAAGGAGGGGTTCTTTGACCGGCCCGATCAGCGTCGGCTGCTTTTCACCGAGTTCAAGGACACCCTCGACCACCTGATGGAGCACTTGCAAGCCTGGGGCTTCCGCGTCGGCTGTATCCACGGCGGCATGAAGTCCGGCTCGCGCGACGAACCGGGGAGCCGGCTCTACACCGAACAGCAGTTCCGCGACGGCACGATCCAAGTCTTGGTCGCCACCGAGGCCGCCGGTGAAGGCATCAACCTTCAGTGCTGCCACATCCTCTTCAATTACGACATCCCTTGGAACCCCAACCGGCTCGAACAGCGCATGGGCCGCATCCACCGCTACGGCCAGCGGCGCGATTGCCTAATTTTCAACTTCGTGGCCACCAACACCATTGAGGGGCGGGTGATTCGCGAGCGGTTGTTCACTGTGGAGTTGGCAGACGACGGCGATCCCGTTCTGTGCGAGCCGGATGTCCTCGGCAATTTTAGCCCTACGGCTGGTCCGGGCGATCTACCGCCGGTAGCCGTGCGGTTCCCGTGGCACGAGGTCACCCAAGTCGCTCACTACTATCTGAGCGTTGACGCGATCAAGCAGCCGGTGGAAATTCGGGAAGGCCAAAAGACCTCCGAAAAATGGAAAACACGCGATGAATGAGTTCTGAGGCGGACCATGAACAAAACCGATTTGATCGAACTAATCCGCAACGGCGAGGACTCAACCCTAGAGTTCAAGCGCGACGACATCCATAACTACGATCTAGCCAAGGAACTGGTAGCGTTCCTCAATCTCGAAGGCGGCACCGTCCTACTCGGGGTTGAGGACGATGGGCAGATTTCGGGAACATCCCGCGAGCGTCTTGAGGAGTGGGTTGCCGAACTCTGCCGCGTCAAAATTGAGCCACCGGTCGTGCCGCTGCTTTCATGGGCGAGAGAGGCCGAGCTGGGTCGGGATGTTCTCGCCATTGGCGTCACGCATGGTCCCGACAAGCCTTATGCCTGCATTCACAAAGGCCACAAAACGTACTACATCCGCGTCAGCAACACCTCGCGGGAAGCGAGCCGCGAGGAACTTGAGAGAATGTACCAAGCGTCCGGTCGTTTGCGTTACGGCCTAAAGCCGGCTCCAGGTGCCAGCTTCGAGGCATTCGATCGTGGCCGGCTGCGCGATTACCTGACCCGCGTTCTCAACGCGCCGGTCCCGGCTAAGGACGATCTAGACGGTTGGGGGACGCTATTGCGAAACATCAAGTTGATGACGGTGTCCGCAGGCCAGTTTGTCGCGACCATTGATGGCTTGCTTCTCTTCGGACTAACGCCGAATCGGTACGTGCCGCAATCGGGCATTCGAGCTGTTTGCTACGTGGGCCGGGAGCCGGATTATGCAACCCGTGCGGATGAGGATCTCAAAGGTCCTATGGTTCCGCTGTGCGATCCCGATAATGGAGAGTTTGTCAAGCTGGGGCTGGTAGATAAGGCGTGGGATTTCGTGCGGCGCAATACGACGCCTTCCGCCCATTTGGAAGGGGCGCGGCGGATTGACCGCTGGGAATTTCCCGAAGAAGCGGTGCGCGAGGCCGTGGTCAATGCCCTAGTACACCGCGATTACAGCATCGCGGGAACGGACATCATGCTGGCCATATTCTCCGATCGCCTCGAAGTGGTCAGCCCGGGCCGCTTGCCCAACACGGTGACGCCGGCCGGGATGCGATTGGGGCAGCGCTACGCCCGCAATCAGACGCTAGTCAACGTGATGCGCGACTACGGCTATGTGGATGCTCGTGGCATGGGCGTACGGAATAAGATCATTCCCGGCATGTTGGCCCACAACGGCACCGAGCCGGACTTGATTGAGGAAGAGAACCGCTTCATCGTGCGCCTGTGGAAGGAGCGTAGCACAGTGTAATGGTAAGGCGACAAACGACAGGGCTCGGCCTTTCGACGATTTCATCCGCTACGAACCGCTACGCGAAGTCAATATCCCTCGTCAGATGGGAGTTCCCCATCCCGAAAGTCAACCGCTTCAGCTTTATAAGTTTCTGATGACGCTTTCAAGACAGCTAGATCAGGGAAGATGCACGATGTGTCTAGGTTGCTCAGATTACGCCGATACTTTTCGTGTGGTGCGCGTCGAGAAAATAGAGGTATTCTTGCGGTTCATTGTGACCCACTGCGCCAGCGCGCCAGTGCTTCAGGAGCCTATCGAAAATCCCGTGCGGTTCCCGTGGCACGAGGTCACCCAAGTCGCCCACTACTATCTGAGCGTTGACGCGCTCAAGCAGCCGGTGGAAATTCGGGAAGGTCAAAAGACCTCCGAAAAATGGAAAACACGCGATAAATGAGAGGACCAAAATGGAGACCATATCGAGTGTGAGGGCTAAAGACTCCATCGCCTTGCCAGCGGGTGCTGTATTTCATCGGTGCGCCCTCCAAGTAAACCCACACAGCTACGGCGGAACCTTCCGAGGGCAGCAAACCAGCGGCGATGCCCGCGAGCACGCGAAAGCCATTGTCGAGCAGGCGGTCGAAATCGGCGTCTCCGTGCTCGCCATCACCGATCACAACGACGCGAGCGGAGTCGCCGCCTTCCAAGAAGCCGCCCAACATACCAACGTCACGATATTCCCCGGTTTCGAGCTTTCTTCGTATGAAGGCATTCACATCCTGTGCATCTATCCGCCGGATACTAGCCAGAATCGTTTGAATCGGTTTCTCGGCAAGTTCGAAATTCAAGAAACCGGCTCTTCGGCGAATCTGTCGAGCGAGTCGTTCGACGAGGTGCTCGCAATGGTCCAGAAGCAGGGCGGAGTCGCCATCGCCGCGCACGTGACAAACGCCAAAGGGCTTTTCAAAGTGCTCAAAGGCCAAGCTCGGATCAACGCATGGTGTGCTAAAGACCTGCTCGCGATCCAGATCCCCGGGCCTGTCGCCGCCCTGCCCTCCGAGGTACGCCCAATTATCCAGAACGAGAATCCAGACTATCGGCGAAACCACCCCGCAGATAAAAATCTAGCCGTAGCTGCGATCAACGCGAAGGATGTCGTTAAGCCGAGCGATCTGAAAGACCCTTCGGCTACATGCTGGATCAAGATGTCCGAGATCACGATTGAGGGGCTACGGCAGGCTTTTCTCGATCCCGGGTCGAGAATTCGACTGGCCAGCGACTCCCCGCCCGACGAACATGCCGAACTCGTTTCGCTGACTTGGGAAGGTGGCTTTCTGGATGGTGCATCCATTCGCTTCAATCCGAACATGAATGTCTTAGTCGGCGGGCGCGGCACCGGCAAATCAACCATCATCGAGAGCCTGCGCTACGCGCTCGGATTGGAGCCTATCGGCGAGGAGGCAGACAAGGCCCACAAAGGAATCGTGCGCCAAGTGCTTCGCAACGGGACGAAAGTTTCGCTTATCGTGTGCTGCAACCGCCCGACGCCACGCGAGTACCGCATTGAGCGGACCGTTCCAAACCCGCCCGTGGTGCGCGATGAATGCGGCAAGCTATCGAACCTGCTTCCAAAAGAGGTGCTCCCTCGCGTCGAGGTGTACGGGCAGCACGAAATCTCCGAACTCACCAAGAGTCCCGAAAAGCTCACGCGCCTTCTCGACCGCTTCGTCGAGCGAGACCATTCCTCGGCCCAGCGCAAGGCCGATCTCCGTCGAGAACTCGAGAAGACGCGGCGGTCCATAGTAGAGGTATGCGCCGAGCTCCAGCAGATCGAGGATCGTCTAGCCGCCCTGCCAAGACTTGAGGAGACCCTGCAACGCTTTCAGGAAGCAGGTCTTGAAGATCGCCTGCGCGAACAGAGCTTGCTCGTGCGCGAGGAGCGAGTGCTCAATTCGATGCCCAAGCGCCTACAGAATTTCCGCGAATGCCTCGATCTTCTCCGCCAAGAGCTCCCGATCGATCGGGTGTTCTTGTCTGAAAGGGCACTCCAAGATCTGCCGGGTAAGAAAATTCTTGCGAGCGGCAATGACATATTGGAAAGCCTGAGCACGGATCTCGATAAATTGGCGGGTCAATTTGCAGAAGCACTAAAGCAAGCAGATGAAGGGATCGCCGAAATCCGCTCTCGCTGGAACGAGCGCCAGAAAAAGGTTCAAGCCGCCTATGAGAAAATTCTGCGCGAGCTTCAGAAATCGGCAATAGACGGGCAAGAGTTCATTCGTCTTAGGCACGAAATCGAGAACCTTCGCCCGCTCGGGGAACGCAAGTCCTTATTGAAACGGTTAGAAAAAGAACTCCTCGAACGACGGCGCACACTGCTTGCCGAATGGGAAGAGATCAAAGCGGAGGAGTTCAGGAATTTGGACAGAGCCGCGCAAGAAGTCAGCAAGGAGCTGCTCTCTCGCGTCCAAGTGGAGGTCGCCGCCGCAGGTGACCGCGAGCCGCTGCTCCGGTTGCTCCGCGACGAGATCGGTGGCCGTCTCTCCGAGGCATTAGCCATCCTCGCCCAAGAGGAGGACTTCTCTCTGCCGCAATTCGTCGATAGCTGTCGGACGGGCGCGGATGCCGTTCACCGAGCCTACAAAATTCCACCAGCCCAAGCGCAGCGGCTTGCCGAGGCGTCGGCCGAAACTTTGATGCTCGTTGAAGAGCTGGAACTTTCCCCCGCGACCACAATCCAGCTCAACACGGCTCCTTCCGACAAACCGCCGTCATGGCAAGCACTCGAAGCACTCTCAACGGGCCAAAAAGCGACCGCTGTGTTGCTGCTCCTCCTGCTAGAGTCCGATGCTCCGCTCATCGTCGATCAGCCCGAGGACGACCTCGACAACCGATTCATCACCGAAGGGGTGGTTCCCAAAATGCGCGAGGAGAAATGCCGGCGCCAATTCGTTTTCTCGACCCACAACGCCAACATCTTGGTGCTTGGGGACGCCGAACTGATCGTTGGCCTCACTGCCACTGGAGGTGGAGACGAGGGGAATGCCTACATTGATCCCAAACATATAGGATCCATTGATGCACACCCGGTGCGGGAAATGGTTGAGGAGATTCTCGAAGGTGGCAAGGATGCTTTTGAGCGTCGTCGCCGGAAATACGGATTCTGAGGTGAACCATGAACAAAACTGATTTGATCGAACTAATCCGCAACGGTGAGAGTTCCGGCGTGGAGTTCAAGCGCTCTGACGTTCTCCCCGAGCGACTCGCCACTGAAATCGCCGCCCTACTCAACCTAGAAGGTGGTCACATTCTCCTCGGCGTCGAGGACGATGGATCGGTTTCTGGTCTCACCCGCGAGCCGAGCGAAGTCGAAGAATGGGTGATGGAAACTGCGCGTACCCACATCCTTCCGGCGACGATCCCCTACTGGGAGACCGTGGACTGGGGAGAGGGGAAAACCGTCGGCATAGTATCGCTTCCTAGCGATGCGCCGGATAAGCCGTACAAGGCTAAACGTGGCAAAGCTTGGGGGACGTTCGTGCGTGTTGGTAGTACTTCACGAGAGGCAAGTCGCGATGAAGAAGGACGCCTCTACCAGTCAGCCCATATCATGCGCTATGACATCAAGCCCGTACTTGAGACGGGACTGGAGGAACTCGATCTGGACCGAATCGGGAACTACTTTCGTGTCATCCAGAAGCGCGATGTGCCAACGGCGCAGAATACCGAGGAATGGCGTCGAGTTCTTGTGAGTATTGATCTTCTTGCGGAAGCGGCGGGAACGACTGTCGGAACAGTCGCGGGCTTGCTCCTCTTTGGCAAGAACCCGAACCGCCGGCTGCCACAATCGGGCATTACGGCGGTGGCGTTCCCAGAAGATGAAAAGGAGTACAATACTGTAGATGAAGAACTGATTCGAGGTCCTCTAGTTTCGATGTTATCGGCAAAAAAAAGAGTTGTGGATAAGGGGGTCATTGACCGAGCGGTAGATTTCGTGGCCCGCAACATGGGCTCTGTCGCGTGGCTCGATGGTGGAAGGAGACGCCGCAAGAAGTCGCTTCCACGGGCCGCGATTCGTGAGACCATCGTGAATGCAGTTTCACACCGCGATTATACGCTCACCGGCACAGACATCGAAGTCTCCTTATATCGCGATCGCCTAGAAGTAATCTCGCCTGGGCGTCTTCCTAATGGAGTGACGATAGAGAAGATGAAGGAAGGTTTACGGGCCGCCAGAAATGAACTGCTAAAAGAAATCCTTCGAGATTACGGCTATGTCGATCATTTCGGCATGGGTGTACGCAATCGGATTATTAGGGCTATGCGCGACCACAACGGCACCGAGCCGGACCTGATTGAGGAAGAGAACCGCTTCATCGTGCGCCTGTGGAAGGAGCCGAAACCATCGTGATCGTCCGCACTTGCAAATGCTAATGGGATTAAAGAGATGCTCGAACAAGCGATTTTGGACGACATTATTCGCCGCATTGTAGAGGTGGCTCAACCGGAAAAGATCATTCTCTTTGGGTCGGCCGCACGGGGCGACCTAGGACCGAACAGCGACGTGGACTTGCTCATCATAAAGGAGGGAGCGGACGCACTTGAACTCATGGGCGATATATATATGAATCTCGATGGCGTCGGTGCAGCCGTCGATGCTATCGTCGTCACGCCCGACGATGTAGAGCGGTATAAGGACACCCACGCGCTGGTGATAAAGCCCGCTCTACAGGAAGGAAAGGTGGTATATGAAGCCGCCTGAACGCTTCCCTCCCGAGGACCCGCGGGAGTGGATGAATCGCGCCAGAAGCAATCTGGTTCGGGCAAAAGACCGCACTCCCGGTGCCTATCTCGAAGACTTGTGCTTTGATGCACAGCAAGCCGCTGAGAAAGCGATTAAGGCGGTGATGCTCAAGCGCGGCATCACCTTTCCCTACGTGCATGATTTAGCCCGATTGCTTTCCCTGCTCAAGGAAGCAGGCGAAACGATCCCGGACGCTGTCGGACAGGCCAGAAAGCTCACTCGATTTGCCACAGTCACTCGCTACCCTATAGCCCAAGCCGTCACCGAACAGCATTATCTGGAGGCACTAGCCATCGCCGAAGCTGTCGTCCGCTGGGCCGAGGAACTCATATAGCGAATTCTCCAGACAGTGTCTAGAGAATCTTCGCTGGGCAGCGTCGCCGCGCACTTTCCACTTCCTTGGTCTGTGCAAATGCTAATGGGATTGAAGATATGCTCAAACAAGCGATTCTGGACGACATTATTCGCCGCATTGTGGACGTCGCCCAACCGGAGAAGATCATACTCTTCGGATCGGCTGCTCGCGGCGACATGAACCGCCATAGCGATGTCGATCTGCTCATTATAAAAGAATGCGCGAACCCGCTTGAACTCATGGGGCAGATTTATCAGAACCTGCACAGGGTTGGCGCAGCAGTTGACGCCATCGTCGTCACGCCCCAGTCGGTCGAGCGCTACAAGGACACCCACGCATTGGTCATCAAACCAGCCCTACGCGAGGGAAAAGTGGTGTATGAAGCCGCCAGCGAAAATTGGCAACTCAAACGCGATGGCACTGAACGTGGCATCGTCGAAATCACGGGGGAATGATCATGATTGCAAACGATCGCGAACTCGACGTCACCCTCGGACGAATCGCGCATTTTCAGCGTCAAATAGCCCATCTACGCAATATGGAAACTCATCCTGAAAATTACCGCGGCTCCGTGTCGGGATTTCTCGCTGAGGTCGACCGAATGCAGTTGGAGGTCCGTGAATATCTCAGCATGCATCCGGCCGAACTGGAGCGCGGGTGAGCACTTGATGACGCCGAACCGACAGCTCAGCCGTGCCAGCACTATCCTGCCTCGGCAGGAACGGAAAGAGAATTCATGATCCCCCGCGAATGCAAACGTCTAGCTGAAGTTGATTTTCCCATTGCTGAGGTTTCTAAGCATGCGGCGCGGGAGAAGTCGATTCGGCATGGGCATCCGAGTACGTTGCACTTGTGGTGGGCGCGGCGGCCGTTGGCCTCGTCGCGGGCGGTGTTGCTGGCGTTGCTGCTGCCAGACCCGTGCGACGCGCACTGCCCGGAGGGCTTTAAGCAGCAAGCGCGGAACATTCTGCGCGAGGTGCGGCAACCACCGGCGAATGATGCGGGACTGCGGCAGGGGTTGCTGGCGTTCATCGCCAACTTTGCCAACTGGAAGAATGCGGCGGATCGCACCCATCTCAACGTGAGCCGGGCGCTGGTGCAAGCGGCGCATGGCGAGGAGCCGCCGCTCGTGGTCGATCCGTTTGCCGGCGGCGGGTCGATTCCGCTGGAGGCGTTGCGGCTGGGGTGCGAGGCGTTTGCCAGCGATCTAAATCCGGTGGCGTGTCTGATTCTCAAGGTGATGCTGGAGGATATTCCGCGGCACGGGCCGGGGCTGGCCGAGGAGTTGCGTCGGGTCGGCGGCGAAATTAAGCGGCAGGCCGAGCGGGAGTTGGCCGATCTATATCCCAAGGACGCGGACGGGGCCACGCCGATTGCCTATTTGTGGGCGCGCACGGTGCGTTGCGAAGCGCCCAACTGCGGCGCGGAGATTCCCCTGATGCGTTCGTTTTGGTTGTGCAAGAAGGCCAAGCGCAAGCGGGCGTTGCGGCATCGAGTGGAGCGTGGCGAGGGGGCGGCACCGAGCGTCGAGTTTGAGGTGGTTGAGCCGCAGGCGGATAGAGAGGTGCGCGGCGGCACGGTGGCGCGAGCGCGGGCTACGTGTTTGTGTTGCGGCGTGGTGCTGCCGCCGGAGCGGGTGCGGGCGCAGCTTGCGGCTCAACGGGGCGGCGCGGATGTGGTTTTTGACGCGGAGGGACAGCGGACGGGTGGGGCGCGGATGACGGCGGTGGTGACGTTGCGGCCCGGCGAGACGGGGCGGCATTATCGGCTGCCGACGGACGCGGATTATGCGGCGGTGCGAAAGGCGCAGGAGCGGGTGGCGCAGGTTCTGGAGGAATGGGAACGAGGCGGGCGGCAGGGGCTTTGCCCGGTGCCGGATGAGCCGTTGCCGCCGATCGGGACGCTGGGCTTTCGTGTGCAGCGATATGGCATGATGCAGTGGGGGGATTTATTTACGGCGCGGCAGAAGGTGGCGTTGGTGGCGTTGGGAAAGTTGACGAAGAATTCATCAAGCGAGCAGCATATTATTCTCTTTCTTGCGTTGGCAATTTCGCGTTTTATGGATGATTTCTCATCGCTTGTGCGTTGGATGGATAGAGAGACGCCTGCCGCAACATACACCCTACAGGCACTGCCTATAAAATGGGATTTTTGTGAGATTGACCCGTTCGACAAGGCGTCATGGAGTCTGACAAGTTCGATAGATTGGGTAGCAGCTCCGTCGTCTTTGCCCACAAAACGACGGAAGGATGGGAAGCGTTGCTCTCCGGCATGATTCGCGGCGGCTGGACGATTACCGGCTCTTGGCCGATCGCTACAGAGAGGCCAAGTCGCCCACGCGCCCGCGATTCCGCCGCCCTCGCCACCAGCGTCCACCTCATTTGCCGCCCCCGCCCCGAAGACGCCCCCATCGGCGATTGGGCCGATGTCCTGCGCGAACTGCCAACCCGCGTCGCCGAGTGGATCGACCGCTTGCAAGCCGAAGGCATCCGCGGTGCCGATCTGGTCTTCGCCTGCATCGGCCCGGCCCTCGAAATTTTCAGCCGCTACCGCGCCGTCGAAACCGCCGAAGGCGACATAATCGGCCTGCCCGATTATCTGGAGAAAGTCTGGGAGGTCGTCGGCCGCGCCGCCCTGCAACAAGTGCTCGGCACGGCCGAGGCGCAAACGCACGGCGCATTGGAAGCGGACGCCCGCCTGACCGCCCTCTTCCTGTGGACGCTCCAGAGCACAACCCCTGTTGCAGAGAATCAGGAACAAGACGACGAGGCCGACGAAGAAGCCGTCGCCAAAGCCGCGGCCACGGGATTCGCGCTCCCCTTCGACGTCGTGCGCCGCTTCGCCCAGCCCATGGGCATTGACCTCGCCGCCCAAACCGACCGCATCATCGGCCAAGAAAAGGGCGTCGTCCGCCTCCTACCCGTAGCCGAGCGCGCCAAAAAGCTCTTCGGCGAAGACGGCGCGGCCGCCGCGGCCACTTACCTCGAAAGCGGAGCCAACGCGCAACAGACGCTATTCCCCGCCTATCAGGAAGGCGCACCCACCCTCGTCTGGGAGCCTCCACCGCGCTACGATGAATCCCCCGACGCCCCCCTTTCCGCCACTCTCGGCGACACCACCCTCGACCGCGTCCACACCGCCATGCTACTCCAATCCAGCGGCCACGCCACCGCCCTGCGGACGCTAATCAGCGCCGAGCAAGATCGCGGCCCCGACTTCCTCCGCCTTGCCAACGCCCTATCCGCCCTCTACCCTCAAGGCTCCCCCGAAAAACGCCTCCTCGACGCCATGCTGCTGGCGGTGCCGAGGTGACGCGCTATTCAGAGATCAGGCGTACAACGGAGATTTGCCATAGGAGGTTGACGCAAAGTAAGAATTCTGGTTGAGTACTCTAAAAATCGAATCATACAAGGAGGCAACATGAATAGAATTCCAGAAAGGAGAGGTCCACTCCATGGCCGATGACATCACCGCACAGCCGGTCCCACAAAAGAATCCAGATACGAGCGATTCAATCGCGGTCGAGTGGCTTAATTCCAAGCTCGCTGAAATTGAGAAGCATACCTGTATGGATGCGCTGACAATTTTCGGTCCGATTATGGAGTCAGTCGATCACCGCGTTAGGTTGGCGATCGAAAGGGTCCCGAAACGCCGCGAAGGTTCGCTCGTGATCATTGATACAACTGGTGGCATTGTCGAGGTCGCCGAACGCATTGTTACCACGCTCAGGCATTACTACAAAGAGGTGAAGTTTCTCATTCCCGATAAGGCGATGTCGGCGGGGACGGTGCTCGTGATGTCTGGGGACGCAATTTTGATGGATTACTTTTCTTGTTTGGGGCCGGTTGATCCCCAGTTATATATAGAAGACAAACCAATCCCAATATCGGTTCTTTCTTATCTTGAGCAATACGAACGCTTCGTCAAAAAAGCCGAAGAAGGCACCCTGACAAGTGAGGACTTGGTGCTACTTCAGAAACTTGATGCTGCTGATTTGCGTCAATACGAACTGGCAGCCGAGCTATCAGTTCGACTCATTCAACATTGGCTTGTAAAGTACAAATTCAAGGATTGGTCAACACACAGTTCTACAGGGAAAACAGTTACCCAAGAAGAAAAGGAGAAGCGTGCGGAAGAAATTGCCCAAGCACTTAACGATCAAGAAAGATGGGGCACTCATGGACGTGGAATTAACCGAGATGTTCTTGCTGAATTGAAGCTCAAAATTGATGACTTGGAAGCCGATCCTACGTTGAGCAACTTGATCAAGGAATACTTCTGGTTTTTCGGGGATCTTGCATTCAAGGAAGAAGCAAATAGTCTAGTCCATAACCGTTATTTCCCCTAAGAAGCCTTTTTAAAACTCCTTTTTTGCTTGGATTTGACGTAGGCGTACTCACCGCACCCCTTCAGGTTTCGCCTAAGAACCCTGAACGAAAGGTCTCCGATGAGTACGCCATATCAATATCCGACCGACCTAACAGACGCGCAATGGCAGCGGCTGTCTCCCTTCTTGCCCTCGCGTCGTTGGCGTCGTGGGGGTCCGGGTCGTCCGCCCCGGACTCTACGTTTGGTGCTCAATGGGATCCTCTATCGGGCTAAAACCGGCTGTCCGTGGCCGATGCTGCCGCCGACGTTTGGGCCGTGGCAAACAGTGTATGGATACTTCAATCGCTGGCGGCGAGACGGGCACTGGCCCCGGATACTGGACGCCTTGACCCGCCAACAGCGCACCCAACAAGGCCGCCGGCCAACCCCGTCGGCCGGCGGCATCGACGCCCAGAGTGTTAAGACCGCAACCCAAGGCCGAGCCATCGGCTACGACGCCGGGAAACGGGTCAAAGGACGCAAACGCCACCTGTTAGTCGATAGCCAAGGATCGATCCTGCAATGTAAGGTCACCGCCGCCGATGTCTCCGACGCCGACGGCCTAAAGGCCCTGTTGAGGGACTATTTCTCCGCCGGCGTCCAACGGCTGAGAAGAGTATGGGTCGATGCCGGTTACCGAGGGGAGGCGCTCAACGCATGGGTCGCCAACTTAAAACAAACCTATAAAATCCGATTGGACGTCCGTGAAAAACCACGTCCAGGCTTTACCCTACTCAAGCGCCGATGGGTCGTCGAACGAACCTTTGCTTGGTTGGGTAACTATCGTATCCACGCCAAAGACTATGAAACCTTAACCGACAATAGCCAAGCCTTTATACATATCGTTATGATCCATCTGTTGCTCAAGCGAAAAAACAAAGAAAAAGAGTTTTAAAAAGGCTTCTAAAAGGAGGCCCCATGCCAAGAAAAGACCTACTTATGCCCATGCCCACCGAAGAGCAGATCGCAAAGAACCCGGCGGTTGATCCTAAGATCGTCAAAGAGGCACAGCAAATGCGCCGAGAGCTCGAAGAATTGGGAGTGTGGGAGGATAGCGGCAGTCGGGTGAGTAATCCCTTTGAAACCAAGCCGACCTCGAAGCCACGCGAAGAAAGCAAAAGTCGGCTCATCACGCAGAACCGATGACTCCTATCGGCTGCGAGAAAAACGCCTCTCTCACATGACCCCTAATCCCGAACTGCTCAAGCGCATCACCGCCCGGACGTCTTTGGCGGCAAGCCCATCATTCGCAACATGCGAATTTCGGTAGAACTCATCCTGAGCCTGATGACACAGGGCGTGACGACAAAGGCCATTCTGGAGGATTACCCCGAACTGGAACCAGACGACATCCGCGCCTGTACGGCCTACGCCCACGCAGTTATCGCCAAAGATACACTGGCCGCCGTAGCGATTGCGGATTCGTGAGATTCCTACGTAGAGCAGAGCCGCCAACACAAAAAAGGGAACTTCATGGACCAAATCACAATCAAAAACTTTCGCTGCTTCCGCGACAAACAGACCGCCCGTTTAGCACCACTGACGCTACTTGTCGGGGAGAATAGCACCGGCAAGACCTCGTTCATGGCCCTGATCCGGGCACTTTGTATGGAACGGTCTATTTGGAAGAGACGGAAGGCTAAAGGGAGTTGAGCCATGTGTGCAATTGTCGATGCGAATGTAGCCAATGAAGTTTTCGGTCCCTGTAAATCTGAGGCAGGAAAGAAATTCTATGATTGGATCAACGCAGCAACGGGGCGTTTGGTAGTCGGCGGCAAGTTGCTTGCAGAACTCAAAGAAGGTTCGCCAAAATTCAGAATCGACGCTATGCTCCTAGCAGGGCCGAGGTGAATACGACCATTGGAGGAAAAGTATGCTGATACGACACAGGATAATTTTGGCTCTCCTCAGACGGATGCCGGAGCCGATCACGAGAATGTTCTTTGTGAAATTGGTCTTCCTATTGCGTCACGAGACGGCCCTAAAGAATGTAGCCAGCTTCTATGACTTCGTGCCGTACAAATACGGTCCTTTTTCCTTTACTCTGTACCGGGATTTAGAACTTCTCCGCCAAGGTGGGTACGCAACCATCGAAGACGAGATCGCGCTCTGCGAGCACACTGTCAACCAAACACAGATAGAGATCGAAAAACTATCCGATCCGATGGCATCAGCAGTAAGCGACATTGTGGACCGATACGGCGCACTGAGCCAAAATGCCTTGATAAAAAACATGTACGCTAGATACCCATGGTTCGCACTCAACAGTGAACTTCCTGAGCGCAATCTGGTTTCGACGCAACGTCCTAGAAGGGCTAAACCAGCCGTGTACACGGCTGGGTACGAGGGAAAATCGGTAGATGCTTTTTTCAATGCTCTCTTATTGCACGGCATTGATGCACTTATCGATGTAAGGGCGAATCCTTCCTCCCGGAAATATGGATTTTCCAAGCGGCGACTGAGTCAGTTATGCGGCCGGTTGGATATTGAGTACCGCCACATGCCGAATTTGGGAGTGCCTAGCAGTGCCCGGACCAGTTTGGGAAGTTACGCCTCGTATCAACGCCTTCTGAGTTGGTACGAATGCTCAATGCTGCCCCAGCATGGTGCCGCAGTAGAAGAACTCGGCTGCCTCATGGGCCAGAAGCCATCCGTCCTTGTATGCGTAGAAGCAGACATCGAGTGTTGTCACCGAAGCAGGCTGGCCAAAGCCGTGGCGGACTCTACTGGCCTGGAGGTCGTGCATCTATGAAGGGCCTCACTGATAAGCAGATGCTCAAGGTATTGATCACGGTCAAAACCTATCCGATCCCCTCCTCAAAGTACGACGAACTGGTTTGCACGGCCGGAGTGACGGAGACTGGGGATTTCGTGCGCCTCTATCCAATCAACTTTCGCGATCTGCCGTACAGCCGGCAGTACAAAAAGTATCAGTGGATAACAGTCACGGCTGAGCCACATGGCACAAGTGACGTACGAAAGGAAAGCTACCGCCCGGATAGTGACTCGATACAACTCGGTGAGATAGTCAAGAGTAACCCAGGAAATTGGCAGGAGCGTGCCCGCTATGCTTTGGCGAAAAAGGCCTGCTCCATTGAAGATCTGCGAGAAAGGCAAGAGGACAACGGCACCTCTCTGGGCGTTTTCAAGCCAAAGATCGTGCGTGACCTTGTCTTTTCGCCTGACGAGACCGACTGGAAGCCTCAGTTCAAGGCAGCACTGCAACAAGCTAGGCTATGGGAGACGCGCACGGTTAGTCTGAGAGAACCACCTCGTAAGGTGCCTTTTAAGTTTCAGTACCAATTTGAATGCGATGACTCACGGTGCAATGGGCACCAAATGATGATCGAGGACTGGGAGGTAGGAGCACTATTTTGGAAGCTCGTGGATAAGGGAACCGATCACGAGGATGCAGCAACCCAGGTGCGGAAGAAGTTTTTGGACGATCTTTGCGGGCCTGACAAGGATACGCACTTCTTCGTGGGAACAATCCTCGCTTACCCCAAAAGCTGGGTCGTGATCGGCGTTTTTTACCCGAAAGTCGATCAACCAAAGCCACCAAGCCTTTTTGATTAAAGTACCAATGAACATACCAATGCTCCGCCTTGCCAACGCCCTATCCTCCCTCTACCCTCAAGGCTGCAACTCTCGACGCCATGCTGCCTAGCGGTGCCGAGGTAGCCGGACGTAACCTACGGAGAGAGACATGACCCCTAATCCCGAACTGCTCAAGCTCATCACCGCCCGCCCGGAAGTCTTTGGCGGCAAGCCCATCATTCGCGACATGCGAATTTCAGTAGAACTCATCCTGAGCCTGATGACACAGGGCGTGACGACAAAGGCCATTCTGGAGGATTACCCCGAACTGGAACCAGACGACATCCGCGCCTGTACGGCCTACGCCCACGCAGTTATCGCTAAAGATACACTGGCCACCGTAAGGAGGTGACAGCATGGCACTCTATGGAAACGACCACGCAATATGGCAAGTATCTGCCGGCCCTACTAATCGATCCTACGCCAATAAGTTCCTGAAGTACGACGTAGCACTGATTGGTCCCGGAAATTCGGGACAGTGGCGTCCTGACCGATCCGACGAGGAATTTGCAGGTAGGTTTGTTCGGTATTTTGCCGACCAGCTATGCAGTGGCGATGTGCTACTGCTTCGGACGGGTCAAAAGACCATACGGGCGGTCGGCTTGGTTACAGGAAAGTACCAGTACCTGCCGCAGTTTGACGACGTAAATGGCTGGGACTTGCAACATGGGCGGCGCGTACGCTGGTGTCCGCTTCCCGAGCCGTACGATTTTGGCAGACCAGTTTTTGGCGCGAACCCGCCTCGAATATCGCGTGTTCATGTGGAAGACGTCGTGGATTATGCAAATCGTTTTGTTCAATCAGAACCCACGGATTGGCAAACTAAGGCTTTGCCAAGGTTGCCTAAGAAGGGAGCGGAACTCAAAGCACCACCACCGGAATTGCAGGAGATTGTCACTCAAGTCCATGACTTTTTAGATTTGTATTGGAATGAGGACAACTTCGGGACGCCACCAGTGGAGGATGAGTTAGTCGCGCACTACGTCGTTCCTTTCCTGCGCGCCCTAGGATGGCCCGTTGAGAGAATTGCGGTGAAATGGCGCGATATAGACCTGTGTGTGTTCTCCGCGCTGCCGAGAAAACCAGAGCATTGCCACTACTTGATTGAGGCCAAACGATTGGGTGCAGGCGTTGAAGGTGCGCTTGAGCAGGCAAGAGGCTATGTCTCAGCCCTCGGCGTACCGTGTGACGTGGTCGTTACCGATGGCATCCGCTACCGGATGTATGAGGCCAGTAAGAATTTCGAGCCCGTCGCCTACGCGAATCTGGCGCGTCTAAAGCAATCGTCCTTAGAATTATTCGCACGTATGCGCAGACCGTAACCAGAGAAAAAACGTGGCCCCTTGGCACAAAATCGTAATGCTCCGCAAGGAAGTGAGCGAAGGCCGCTCTTTAGCACGGGCGAGCGGTGAGATGCCTCATTGGCAGACGAGCCGGTCTCCGCGCAGGGAGGATATTCGATGAGCAAAACAGCCTCCATAGATTATATCCGCATCCAGGGCTTCCGATCCTTGAAGGATGTCGAGCTTGCGGGAATTCCCAAGGCAGCGGTTCTAATCGGAGCCAACGGCTCAGGCAAGTCCAACTTTATTCGCTTCTTTGAAATGATGAACTGGATGCTTGAGCATCGCAGGCTCGCTGAGTTCATCGGTAGCCGAGGAGGGGCCGATGACCAATTACATGGCGGCAGCCGACGGACGTCACACATAGAGGCCGAAGTTAGATTGCACATCGATGAGGGCTATGGCGACTATAGGTTCATGCTTTCCCGTGCTCAGCCCGACCGTTTCATATTCGCGGATGAAGCATTCCGATTTATCTATCCCAACGATTCCCATGGCGAGACAGATTGGTATCCTCTCGGAAGTGGCCATTCGGAAGCAAAGATAGTCGATGCCGTACAACTCTTCTCACCTTCGGCTAGCTCATTCCCTGCCACCCTCGCCACCCTCGATTGGCTCGAAGCCAATCCGCTTACTGCCGAGCGCATTATCAATCGACTGCGGAAGTGTTCGATATATCAATTTCACGATACATCCGACGAGTCGAATTTCAAAAAGAGATGGGATGCTGAGGACAACAATGACCTTCTTAACCACGGGGGCAACTTGGCCGCCGTGCTACTCAGGTTGGAGCGGGAAGACATCAAGCGATACGAGAGAATCTGCCAGCACATCAGCCGAGTCTTGCCGCTCTTCGACCGTTTTCAGGTCGAGGAGAGCTACGGAAAAGTATTGCTGAGATGGAAAGCCAAGTGGACGGACAAGACCTTCGGCGCACACCTCACGTCCGATGGCTCGCTGCGGTTCTTTGCCTTGGTGACACTACTCAATCTACCGCCGGAGATGTTGCCCGATGTCCTCTTGTTGGACGAACCGGAACTGGGCCTGCATCCGGCCGCCATCGCTTTAATCGGGGGTATGATAAAGTCCCTCGCCGAGGAAAGGCAGGTCATTGTGGCAACGCAATCGCCCTTGCTAGTTGATGCGTTTGGTCTCGACGAGATTTTCGTGTTAGAGCTACGGGACGGTCGCACTGAAGTTCGCAAACACGCCCCGGATGACTATCAGGTGTGGCTCGACGACAACTTCACATCGGGTGAGCTTTGGCAGAAGAACCTGCTCGGAGGACGCCCATGATCCGAGTTGACGGCCCCCTTTTAGCAATGGAGATAGGCTTAGCCAAAATTCGCGCTAAATGTCCTCGGTTCGATGGCTGGGTAACGAGCTTGGAGTCGCTGGGGAGCTGAGATTAAACTGCCGCATAGGAGAGATACAGCATGGCCCTCAACCCTTGGTACAAAATCGTAACGCTTCGCAAGGAAGTGCGCGAAGGCCGCTCGTTTAGCCCGGACGAGTTCGCCATCGCCCTTGAGCAGATCGTAGCCCAAACCGCCCCGGCCGATTATCGCGAGCCAGCGCAATTCTTCTCACGCACCTGCTTCACCCGCGCCCTAAAGGAACACGCCGGCATGGTCCTCCGGCGACTTTCCGGCAAGACCGAGAACACAGCACCCGTCCTCACGCTCGTCACCCAATTCGGCGGCGGCAAGATGCACACCCTCGCTTCCCTCTACCATATCGCCAATGCCGGCGCGGAGGCCGCCCAGTTCCTCGGGGTGGCAGACCTCCTAAACGAGGCGGGGATCGCAAAAGCTCCGCCCGCTCGCGTCGGCGTCTTCGTCGGCAACGCCTGGGACCCGGCCGAGGGTCGAGAGACGCCTTGGATCGAACTAGCGCGTCAACTGGCGGGCGATAAGGGCGTGGCCGCGCTCGGTACTGCCGCGAAAACCACACCCCCGGGAACCGAGGCGCTGGCCAACGTATTCGCCGCTGCGGACGCGCCCGTGCTGCTGTTGTTCGATGAAGTCCTAAACTTCGTCAACCGCCATCGCGACCTAGCCGAGCCTTTCCACGCCTTCCTGCAAAATCTGACCGTCGCGGTCACCGGCACCACGCGGGCCGCCGCGGTCATCAGTCTGCCGCGCAGCCAAGTTGAAATGACCGATTGGGATCAGCAGTGGCAAGACCGAATCACCAAGGTGGTGCGCCGCGTCGCTCGCGATCTAATTGCCAACGACGAATCCGAAATTAGCGAAGTGGTGCGCCGGCGGCTGTTTGAAGACCTCGGCAACGAGCGCGTTCGCAAGCGCGTCGCCAAGACGTACGCGGACTGGTGCTTTGAACGCACCGCCCGCTTACCGGCCGAGTGGCTGGCGGTCGATACCGCGACGACTGAGGCCAAGGCAAGGGAATTTTTGCGGGACCGCTTCGCAACGTGCTATCCCTTTCATCCGGCGACCCTCTCGGTCTTTCAGCGCAAGTGGCGCGCACTCACTCAGTTCCAGCAAACCCGAGGGGCGCTGGCCATGCTAGCGCAATGGATTTCTTGGGCCGCCCGCGAGCAATTCACAAAGGCGCGCACCGAGCCGCTGATTACGCTGGGATCGGCGCCATTAGACGTGTCCGAGTTCCGCGCTGTGGTTTTGGGCCAGTTGGGCGAGTCGCGGCTCGACGTGGCGATTGACTCCGATCTCGACCTTGAGGATCAGGTACGCGTCGAACGATCGCAGCCCCCTCGGGCTACCCTTCCTCCCGCGCCACCTTCCCCTTGACAATTCGCTCGGCCAGCGGCGGCCACAAGGCGTGAATCACCGCCAGCAGCCTGAGCCGTCTAGGCACATACAGCCGCTGCTGTCGCTTCTGCATCCCGCGCACAATGGCCTGCGCCGCGGCCTCCAAGCTCACCGCGTCCGCCCGGTGTTTGCGCGATGCAGCACCCAACGCCTTCCCGTCCTTCCCCAAGGCGCGTTGCCGTAGATCGGTCCCCTTGAGCCAGTGCAAGAGCACGGTCATCACCCCCACCCCGCTAGCGGCCACCTCCATCCGCAACGCGTCGCAAAACCCCTGCAGCGCGTGTTTGGACGCCGAATACCCCGTGTGCAGCGGCACCCCCACCTGCCCCTGAATGGACGAAATAGCCACGAATAGGCCCTTGCTTTTTTTGAGATGCGGCAGCGCCGGATGCACGCAGTACACAGCCCCCAAGTAATTCACCTCCATCAGGGTGCGGAACAAGGCCACCTCCTCGATCGCGGCAAACGCGGTCCACATGCTGAGGCCGGCGTTGGCGACCAAGTAGTCTATGCGGCCAAAGTGCTCGATCGCGGCCTCAACCAGCCGCTTGCCAGCCTCGGCCAAGGAGACATCCCCGACGACGGTCACCACCTCGCTCCCCAACTGCTCGCACGCTCGGGCGACGGCCTCTAGCCGCTCGGCATCGCGCGCCAAAATAACCAGCCGCGCTCCCTGCTGGGCGCATTCCAACGCCAGCGCCGCGCCCAAGCCGGTAGAAGCCCCGGTAATGACGACCGTCTTATTGCTCAGGCTTTTCGCCCGCCCGGCCAAAAATCCCATTCTGAATGCCAAAGATATTTTGGGGATCCAGTGCTTGTTTGGTCTTGCGCAGGACCTCGATGCTGTTGTCGCTCTGGATGTGCCGGACGAAGCTCTGGCGGATTTTGCCTACCCCGTGGTGGTGGGACAGCGAGCCGCCGTGGTCCAAAATAGTCTGCCGCAGGGCGTGCTCAACGTCGTGATAGACCGCAATGGGGTGCGCCAATCCCCGGCCGGAAAACCCCATCGTAAAGTAGATGCACACCCCGGTGTGGTACGTCTGCGTCACCCGGTACGACAGATAAGGCCGGCCGGCCACGCCGCGGGCACTGCACTGCGCGCTGAGCTCGGCTTGCACGGCCTGCGTCACGTCGTGAATGCGGCTCCACGGCACGGAGGTCTCAAAGGTCTCGCCCAAGAAATCGAACTGGTTCAAAAAGTCGCGGATATAGGCGATCCCAAAGGTCAGCATGTAGCCGCGCCGGCCGTTGGTCGCCCCGGCACTCTTGCCGCCGTGGGCCTTGGCCAGCTTGAAAATAGTCCGCTTCTGGTGGGCGACCTCGGCGCGGCTCCCTTCCATCGCGATCGTACAGGCCGCCATTTTTAGCGGGTCAAACCCCAACACCTTCAACAAGGCAAACTTCTGCACCTTTTCCTTGAGATGCTGCAAGGGAGAGGGCGCGGCCTTGAGCGCCTGCCCGAAGCGGAACTCTTGGTTGTTGACCAAGCGGATACTCGCCGGCAAGGTCCCGGTCTGGCGCAGCGCCTGCAAGTACGCCACGCCTTGGGCAAAGGACTTGAACACCAGCGAACCGTATTCGCGCACCTCTGGCACGGGATGGATCTTGAGCACGGCCTTGGTGATGATGCCGAGGTTGCCCTCCGAGCCAAAAAGCAGCCCGCGCGGCTGGATGCCGGTCGAGTTGCGAGGCGTGGTGTGCAAGGTCTCCAGCGCGCCAGTCGGCGTCACTAGGGTCGCTTCGAGCACGATGTCTTCGATGTTGCCGTAGCGGTTTTTCTTCATGCCGCTGGCGTTGGTCGCGATCCAGCCGCCCAAGGTCGAAAGCTCAATGCTGTCGGGATCGTGGCCGGCCGTGTAGCCCCGGGCGGCGAGCGCGCGCTCCAGCTCCTTGCCCGCAATCCCCGCTTCGACGCAGGCTTGGAGGTTTTCCTCGTCGAGCTCGACGATCCGGTTCATGCGCCGCATGTCAACCGAGGCGAAGACGCGCTCGTCGTCTGCGGGCAGGGCCAACGCGCCGCTGACGTTGGTGCCGCCGCCGTAGGGCACGAGGCACACGTCGTGCTCGGAGGCGAGGCGCACGATAGCACTGACCTGCTCTTCGCTCGCGGGATAGAGCACCAGATCGACCACTCGCCCCAAGTCGTCGCCGTAGAGTACGCGATAGACCTCATCGACGCTGAGCTGGCCGTGGCTGTGAATTAGGCGCTCGTCGTCGTCGAGCGAAACGCCCTCGCGGCCGAGCGCGTCTTGCCAAGCGGCGACGAGGCTGACATCGGCCCGCGAGGGCGGTACGACTCGGCCCTCTTTTTCGACCGCCCGCTCGTTGGGATCAATCGGGACTTGGAGCATCTCCTCGACAAAGGGGATGAAATGGGGCATGGTGAAGCCGGCCAGCGGATAGCGGCTGCCCGTAACTCGCACGGTCTTTGGCCCGTCGAACTCAAAGCGGGTGTCCGTGTAGCCCCATTTGTGCGGATGGCGCTCGCCATCGGCGAAATCGTAACACGCATCGGTCGTGGCTCGGCGAACCACGGCCGCGGCGACCGCAAGCGCGGCGACAACGAGGGCGAATTCGATCATGGCTCCATCTCCTGTGAAGCAGTGGTCGCCAAACTACAGCCCCTCCTGCACATCCTTTTTCCGCACTTTCCAGATAAAGGCGTCGTAGTAGTAATGGATCAGGGCAAAGGAACTGAGCAGCGAATAGCTGAAGAGGTCGAAATTGGTGTTGAAGCCGACTAGGCCAAAGCCAAAGTCGCGCACCAAGCCCTCGCTCAGCGCGTGAAAGACGACGGCGTAGGCGGCGCACAGCAGGATGAAGAACTTGACGCCCCCCTTGCCCGCCACATAGCGCAGGAGGGCCGAATCGCCGCCCGTGCGCTCGACCTTGTGGCGGTTGTAGAAATACACCATGACGATGTACTGAAGCCCGTGCATAATCCGGTGCGCCACCGCAAAGACCAGCAGGTAGGCCGTGGTAAAACTAGTGAAGTACCACAGGAAATAGCTCGACAGCAAAAAGGCGTACTTGAGGGGATTGAGTGCCAAGCCGCGCCGAGCGCAATAGGCGATGTGCCCCAAGTAAATCAGGCCGTAACCAAGGGCAACGGCCCAAGAAATTTGCTGGACCCATTGCACGGCCTCCGCGCTGATCGGCAAGTGCCACTCGTGCAACATGCGTACCCAGACCGTGGAAAACAGCGGCGACACCACGAGCATATTGCCGAAGAATATCCAATTGAAGGCCAAGTCGAACTTGGCGGTGGCGGGCGCGCCGGCCTGAGCCTTGAAGTCGTACACCCGCGCAAAGCCGTATTGCTGCATCAAGCTGTGCTGGTGATCCCACAAGGTCACGATCAAGACCAAACTCAACGGCGCCCACTGGATTAAGCCATAAGCAAAGGCGACCAACACCACCGGCCCGAGAATGAACCGCTCCTTGAAGCGGGCGAACTCGGCCGGCGAGCCATAGACGCGCAGCCAAGTGACGAAGTGGTGCGGAATGGTCACCCACAGGGCAATGGCCGCCAGCGCGGCCCCCGGCAGGTAGTGCCCCGACACCAGCGCAAAGCAGACCGCGGCAAAGGGCAGGCCCACAAACCAGATATAGTCCTGCCGGCGATCGACGATATAAGCCGGTTGGAGAACGATGGAATTACTCGCCATGAGCAGTGGCCAAAAGGGCTAACGCCACAGCGTCGGGGCTGAAGCGGATTTCGTGGGCGCGGCGCTGGCGCACCGCTGCGGCTAGCTCCTTGATTGCCGCTTGGAGTTGGGCCGCGCCCCAATCCTCCTCCACCTGTGCGCGGATTTCCTCAAGCGGCGGCAGGCGGGCCGGGCGGCGGCGCAACACCTGTAGGACAATATAACCATTATCCGTGGCAAAGGGGCCGTGCAACGTCCCTTCGTCGGCGCGGAGGGCGCGGCTGACCGGGTTGTCGCCCTCTAAGGCGCCGCTGCCGTAGATCACGCTGACGAAGCGATCGACGAGCGCGGTCGTATCGCGGCCGGCGCGCATTTGCTCGACAAGGGCGATGCCCTCGGCCTCGTCGTGCGCGAGCAGCCGGCGCACCTCCACCTCGGCTTGGGTGGTGTACCGGAGCTTGTGCTCCTCGTAAAACAGGCGCAGGCCGTTGGGATTGGGCGCGGGCACCTGCGCTCGCAGCGCGTCCTGCAAACGCCGCGCCAGTTGCACCTGCCGCAATCGCTCCAACTCGCGCTGCAGGTCCGGGTCGGTGGCGAGCGCGAGACGCGCGGTTTCGAGCGGGACCAGCACGCGCCGCCCGACCTCGCGCCGCAGCACCTTTTCGCCCGCACCTTGGCCCTTCAGCAGGTCGCGGGCCTGCGCGACCGTTAGCACCCCGCCATCGTACGCAGCCACGACTGCCTCGGGCGACCGGCCCGGGGCCAGCCCATCCGGCTCGTAGCGCACGGCATAGCGCACGTGTAGGGTGTCGTAATACGCCAACAACTGCCGCCCGAGCTTTTCCCGCAGCACCAAGCGCTGAATGGTCTCTCGCTCCTGCTCAAAGCTGACCGGGTGCATGTCCGTGAGCTTGATGAGAAAGTACCCGTCGGCGACCTGCAGCGGCTCGGAAACTTCCCCGACCTGCATGGAAAAGGCCCTCTCGGTCAGGGCGGCGTGCGAGGCCATGGTGTCGCCCCAGCGGTGATAGCCCATGTCGGCGCGGCGCTCCAAGATCCGCGAGTCCTGCGAGTGCTGTAGCGATAGCTCCTCAAAGTCGGCCCCGGCCGCGAGGGCGGCCAAAATCTCCGGTAGCTGCGCGGGGTCGCGCACCATTAGCAGGCTAAAGCGCACGCGGCGGTTGTACGGGCTGCGCTGGAAATAGGCCCGCAGTTCCTCCTCGGCAACCTCGGGCTGGGCGATCTCGGCGCGGGTGTACAAAGCCTGCTGCACCAGCCGCGCCTGCGCCTGCGCCTGCCATTGCAAAAACTCCGCGCTCTCGCCCAAGCCCCGCCGCTCGGCTTCCTGCACGAGCAGCGTTTGCTCGACGATGGCCTCCAACAGTTGCTCGGCCCCATACTCCGCCCGCAATTCCGGCGTCACCTTTGCGATGTACTGGCGGTAGTCGGCCACCCGAATCGCCGTTTGGCCCACCTCCACCAAAACCGCGTCTTCAGCCGCCCCGGCCGGACCGTCTTCAGCGCAGCCGCTTGCGCCGACCACGGCCGCGCAAAGCACCGTTCTCACCCAATGCTTATTCAGCTTCACGGTCTTCCTTCATCTTTTGAATCGTTGCCAACTCCTGCTTGCTCTTTTCCACGTCCCCCGCTTTTAGATAGGCGATGGCCAATTTCCGGCGCGCATCCAAAAACTCCGGTCGCCCGGCCACCGCGGTCGCCAACACTTCGGCGGCCCGCGCAAAATCGCCCTCGCGCGCATAGAGCAAGCCCAAGAAGTAGTTGATCTCCACGTCTTCTGGCGTCCGCTCGTGCGCCGCGTGCAGGCTGGCTAGGGCCTCGTCAAAGCGCTGCAAGCGCATCTGCGCTTGGGCTAAATTGTAGTGGGCCTTGGCGTATTCGGGGTCCAAGGCCAGCGCGGCTTGGTATTCGGCGATGGCCGCGGCGAATTCGCCCAAGCGCAGGTAGAGGTTGCCTAAGTTGTTGCGGTAGCGCAAGCTATCCGGCGCGAGGCGCACGGCCAGCCGATAGGCTTCGGCCGCTTCGGCCAAGCGACCTTGCTCCGTGTACAACAGCGCGAGTTGCGCCCGCGCCTCGTGGTCGTCGGGCGCATTGCCCAGCATCCGCAGTTGGTCGTCAATTTTGTCGAGTTGCTGGTCGAGCGCCCGAAACCGCGCCAGCACTTGGGTGCTCTCCGCAGAGTGGCCGAGCCGCTTGAGGGCATTGGCCAGCGCGAAGTACGCCTCCTTGGACAAAGAGTCGAGCGCGACTGCGCGGCGGGCGGCGCGTTCGGCAGCCGCGTACGCACGCCGCTTGAGTTCCACCTGCGCCAGATCGACGTACGCGGCTGCGTCCGTGCTGTCCAGCGCGACTGCCCGCCTCAGCGCGGTCGCGGCCCGCTCCAAGTCGAGTTCCTTCAGGCGCGTCCGGCCCAAGAGCCGATAGAAGGAAGCATTCGTCGAGTCGCGGTCCAGCCCTGCTTGCAGCAGCGTTTCCACTTCGCCGTACTCGCCGCGCAAGAAGTAGATGTACCCGAGGTCGTAGTAGGTCGTTAGATGACCGGGGTCTAACGAGAGTACCCGGCGGTGTTCGTCAATCGCTTGGGCGTAGTTGAGCTGTTTGACGTACAGGGCCGCGAGGTTGTGTCGCGCCGATACGTGCGTCGAGTCGAGTGCCAATACGCGCTGATAGGCCGCCATGGCGCGGGGGTAATCGAGCGAGCGCACGTAGGCATTGCCCAAGTTGTAGTGGATTTTGGCGGCAGCGGGCGCGAGCGCGGCGGCTTGCTGATAGGCGTCAATGGCCTCGGTGTGGCGGCCCTCCGAGGCGAGCGCAATGCCGCGCCCAAAGAGTGCTTCGGCTTCTATGGCCCAACCGGGGCGCACCTTTTCGGGCGGACTCTGCTCGGCACAAGCGTACAATACGAAGCAGAAAAGCAAAGCTCTCATCGCGCCGCTCCTTCGACGAGCTCATGCTCTTGGTCGATTCCTAAGTCCGCGTATTCCTCGACCAGACCGCTCGGCCAATAGACGACCACGCGCTCAATAGTCGTGGCCGTTCCCAGCCCAAAGTGTAGCCGCAGGTCGCTCTGGGAGAGGAAGCTGGCACCGGAGCGCACTTCGTCGGTCTGCACCTGTCCGCCGCTTGTGACTTCGACGCGCGTACCAATGCCGGCGCGGTTGCTGTCGCGGCCGACTAGCCGCAGGCGCACATAGTGCCCGCCCGCGCCATCGTTGCGCATCAAGGTCGGCGCGGTGGCGACATTGGCGACTAGTACATCTATATCGCCATCGTCGTCGTAGTCGCCAAAGGCCGCGCCGCGGCTGACTCGTTTTAAGGACAGCGCACCGCCGTTCTCTACGTATTCTTCAAAGCGCCCATCGCCGGTGTTGAGAAAGAGCTGATTGCGCTGGGGGAAGGTCGCGTTCTCGTATTGCTCGACATCGCTTTCCAAGTGGCCATTGGCGATAAACAGATCGCGGTCGCCGTCGTTGTCGGCATCGAAAAAGCGCGTTCCCCACGCCAAATAGGCAATCGTGCCCTTGCCCAACCCGGCGAGGAACGTCTCATCGACAAAGGTGCCGTCGCCGAGGTTTTTGTACAAGGTATTGGTCTCCCACTGAAAGTTGGTGACGAAAAGGTCGTAGTCGCCATCGTTGTCGTAGTCGCCCATGTCAACGCCCATGCCCGCTTCGACGTCGCCATCCTCGTTGTACGCCACGCCGGCCAACAGCGCTTCTTCGGCAAAGTGGCCGGTGCCGTCATTGAGATACAAGAAGTTCAAGGTCTTGTCGTTGGCCAAGTAGAGATCGGGGTCGCCATCGAGATCCACGTCGCCGAAAACCACGCCGAGCTCCTTGCCCTCGGCGCTGCCCAGCCCGGCGGCTGCCGTGATGTCGGCAAAGGTGCCGTCGCCCTCGTTCCGATACAGCACGTCGGTCACCCCGTCAAAAGCCTCCGGGCCGCAGTAGAGTTGCAAGCCGCTGCCGCCCTCGGCGCAGACGCGGTGGTTGGCATAAGAAAAGTTGTGGTAATTGCCCACGTACAAATCGACGAAGCCATCGCGGTCAATGTCGGCAAACGCAGCACTCGCTCCCCAGCCCTCGTCGCCGACTTGGGCGGCCGCGGTCACGTCGGCAAACGTTCCATCGCCCTCGTTCCGATACAGCACATTGGCGCCGAAGTTGGTGACGTACAGGTCGAGGTCGCCGTCGTTGTCCGTGTCGCCGACCGCTAGGCCCATGCCGTAGCCGGTGTCGCCGACGCCGGCGTGCTCGGTTGCATCGGCAAAGGTGCCGTCGCCTCTGTTCCGGTAGAGCGCGTTTTGCGGCGCCGGGTCGTATTCGGTCCCCCGCACAGCGGCTCCGTTGATGAGGTAGATGTCGAGGCGACCATCGCCATCGGAGTCGAAAAAGCCGCCGCCCGGACCGACCGTTTCAATGACGAATTTCTCGCCGTTAGCCCCGTTGACGTGGACGAAGCCGATGCCCGCGTCGTGGGTGGCGTCGTGGAAGTGCGGGTTGGCGTGGAGGGGGACGGATGCGAGCAGGAGGAGCAGGAGAAACTTGAGCATTTGGTAGGTGCGGTGGCTAGGGAAAGTGTTGGTAAAAATCTCGGCGTGGCAAACATCGTGCGAAAATTACGGTGCCCTCGTCGAATTGAAATCCAAGCCTATAGTCGCCGATTCGCACCCGGTAATGGTTTCCGCCGCCGCGGAGTTTTCGGACATCACTTATCTCTGTAAGATCGTTTGCTTCCTTGACTTGCTCTATCGCTGCCTTGACACGCGCTCCAATAGATCGATTTTGGATATGTCTGAGGTCTCTTCCAAAACTGTTTTTGAATAAGACTTTCAAAATTCAAGATATCCCTTCTAATATCTTAAATATCTGTTTTTCGGAGACAAACTTTGTTTTTTCTCCTTCTTTGATTGCATTCACCATAGCAATATCTTCAAGAATTTCCAAAACTGGCTTCAAGCTTTGGGCGATCCCTTTTACGAACTCCTGTCTGTCTTCCTTATTAGATAGCAGCTTGAAAACCTTTGGGTCATTCAAATCCAGATTCAGACATCTATCGTCATATCGCCCATAGTCCCACCAAGGATACCACTTGTTTGGTTCTTCACCGCTCACTCTCTTCAATGCTTCTTTAAGTATGTCGTAACTTTCTCTATAATCCTTTTTGGAACAACCGATCCCGAACCAGATATAGTTAGGGTGATCTTTGTCCTTCCCAACTTCGAGTGAGGTAGCTTTACCCAACTGATAGTATAGACCTTCTGGACACTTCAAGCGTTTAAGGTATGGAATCTCTGATTCCAGCTTAACTCCAATTTCGTTCCACAGTTTCTTCGGTAACTCTGTCGTCGCGTTCTCCATCGCCTTGTACAAGTCTTGGACTAGAACGAGATTGTTATCCTGTGACAGAAGATCCTTTAATTCATCCATATATTTCCCCCTATCGTCTGTGCCTGTCAGCTTTAGGACAAGCTGTAAGTACTGGGTGACTACATCCTGCAATGCGGCTTCGTTTTCGTCGCGTTTTTGGCAACGCTCCAACCAAGGAACAATATCCTTATAAGAAATACATTTAATAAATTTGCGGTCAAGATCACCAACACTATTGTCGGAAGGAGCATGGCCGTCAAGCGTCAGGTACAGCAGATGTATGTCGCTGTAACGCCGAGCTTCCAAGGCATTGTAGTACCTACACAGTTGGTGATCTTGATCTCTATCCCCGTTATTGCGCTTGCTTTTGTTTTCGATCACCACTGCCTGTTCGTTGGTGGTGATCAGGATGTCTATCTGGTTGTTCTTCTGCTCGTCCTGTGCGTTATGCCGTTCAAAGTGGCGTTCCCGCTCGACCTTAGTATGGCACTGTATAAAGCCCTCCACGAAACCTACCGGTAACTTCTTAATATGCTCTAAATGATCTAAAAAGTCCTTCAGGTTCTCTCTGGTTTCGTCTCCCGGTTTCTTATAGTCAAGCAGTGCGTGAAGAAACCGGGAGTGCAGAGTCTCGTTCAGGTGCCCCTCTTTATTCTGAAGAGAAGAGAAAACATTGAAAGGCTCCCGACATCCAACCCCATGCTTTTCGTAAAGCTGGGCTACTTTTGCCAGTAGCAACTGGTAGTTGTGATAGTTGTCGCTCATGCCTCATCCTCTTGGGAATTACCATTGAACCTAACTAGGTGCTTCTGCGGCGTCAAAAAGTCCTTAAACCCCCAATGCCTCGGCGATAAAGCGATACGCCCGCTGGCGGCTGGCGACGGGAAAATCGTGGTCGCAATCTGGATGGATCGCTTGCAGGGCCTCGCCGGCCCCGTACAGATCGTACACCGCTCGGGCGGTCTCGACCACTGTGGCGACGCTGCGCCAGCGGAAATTGGAGTCGCCCAAAGGCGCAGAGATGAAGCAAGGGCGCGGTGCTAACGCAGCGATCATATCGTGGAAGTCAAAGGGAAGGTCCTGCAAGGCGTAGTCCTGTAAGCGCGGCATGTAGCGATCGCTGGTCCAGCCGGTGATATCGCCGTCCATGTAATCTCGGTAGGAATCGAACCCGCAACTGGAGACGACAGCGGCGATGCGCGGGTCGAAAACCGCAGTGTAGATCGAATTGTGCCCGCCGAGCGAGTGGCCGATGGCGGCGCAAGACGCCCCCGCGACAAAGTGCAGGTCGGCCAGCAGATCGAGGCCGCGCACATTGTCCCATATCGCCTTCATGGTCCCCGACTGATAGCCGAGAGCACGCCAGTCCGGGCGATAATCGGCCAGCAGGGGATACGCCGGGGCAAGGGCGACAAAGCCGGCTTGAGCCAGTTCGCTGGCATAAGCGCGGTTGGCGCGGCCACCCAACCCGACGACTCCCTTGTGGCCGATGCGGTCGTCCGTGGGATGGAGGCAAAGCACGGCCGGGGCCGGAGATTGGAGAGCGGCGTGGGGAATCAGCAAATAAGCCGGCACTCGACAATCCGGCTCGGAGACGTAGGTAATGAACCGACGAGTATAAGAGCCGCAATCTACTGTTTCGCCGAATTGAACATCGAGTGGCCCGCGCTTTTCCGGCCCGGGCAGCGGCCCCATGACCTGCTGCATGGCCTTCCACAGAGCAGGGCGTTGAGCTTCCCAAGCATCCCGAGCGGAAGGCGGGGCGACGAGGCGCAGGCTGGAAAAGACGGGCATAATCAGAAAACAAGCGTTATGGAATACCTAGGCAGAAAGAGACAGCAAACTATTCAACAGATTCAGCATCCTAAGCCCTCTGAGAGTACCTTAAAACGGGCACCATACTGCGTCAAACCCGTCTCGTCAAAAGGCGCGGAGGGCCTCGGGCCACACTTCGGCGGGAACGGGTGGGCGGGGATGGCTCGCAGGAGACGCCGGATCCTCGGGATGGACGCTGAGGAAAGTGAAAGCGGCGAACCAACACAGGGCGACTAAGAGCAGGAGACCGAGCGCACGGCCGACTGAGCCTGTTGGCGGAGCGGCACTAACGCCCTCGGCAGGAATTCGGCGGCTGCCTAAAAAGAGGGCCGTGCCCGCTAAAACATAGATGGCGGCCCCCACTTCGAGCACCCCGCGGATGCTCCATTCCATGCCCAACGCTACGGCCCCGACCGAGCCGAGCACCGAGAAGAAACCATTGACGGCCCACAGCCAAGGGACGAGCCCGACACGTTGCCCACCGCCCAAGCGCAGACAGGCCGGGAAGCAGGTGCCCAGCACCATCCCAAGCGGCGCGACGAGGGCCAACGTTAGCCCCACCCGCGCCGGTAGAGACCACGCCAAGGCCCCAACGAGCACCCCATCGAGCAAGAACCCATAGAGATAGCAGACGAGACCGACGCCGACGCCGACCAACCCCAACCCCCGAGGATGCGCGAGCGGGCGACACCATCCGCCCGCGAGGCTCCCGGCCCCCGTGCCCAGCAACAACCCAAAGAGCGCGACCGCCAGCGTTAGCGTCGGATAGCCGAGAAATAGGCCAAAGCGCTGCAAAAGATGGATCTCTACCATCATAAAACCCGCGCCCAACCCGGCGACGAACAACGCCCACAGCAGCGGCGATGGCCCGGACGCGCTCGGCTGGCGCGTACTCAGCAGCGGCACCAACATCACCAGCGCACACGCCAACAACGCGCCGATCAACAGCCGGGTCAGCTTGGAATCCAGCCCGCGCGTCGCGTCGTAAAAAAAGGGCCGGTCGTCGGTCGTCGGCGAGATGTCGAGCGCGGCCGCAGCGACAAAGTCCGCCAGCGCGGTCGTGCGCAATGCCGCCAGCGCCGGCTGCTCGCGCCGGCCGGGCGAGAAGTACGCGTCTAGCCCCAACTCCGCCATGACCGCGTGTAGCCGCGCCAACTGCTCGGCTGTATAGGGCTGCTGCTGCACCAGCAACAAGGGGCGGTGGGCCTCCGCTCGCGCCGGGTCGCCGCGGGGGCCATTGACGACGACGAGGTGATCGAGGACCGCGCTCGGCTCGTGGCCGCGCTGCTCCCACAGCGAGCCTAAGGTGGCGACCGTCCGCAACATCAGCGCGTGATTGTGAACCACCAAGGCCAGCCGACCGCCTTCGGCCAGATGGTCGAGATAGGCGGCAAACGCCTCGCGGGTGAACAGGTAGTTCTCGGAGAGCGCGTACCCCACCAAGTCGGCCGCCTCGGCATACACCAAGGGCAGGGCGATTAGATCGTAGCGCACACGGGAACGCTCCAGATAGTTGCGGCCATCGCCGATGTGCCACTCCACACCGTCCAAGTCGTACAAATGACCGTTGTACTCTCCATAAGAGCGGACCAGCGCGGCGATCTCCGGGTTGATCTCTACGGCTTCGATTTGCCGCCAGCCGGTCATCAGTGCGTAGAGCACATCGGCCCCGCCGCCCGGGCCGATGATCAGGGCGCGGTCGCGCTGGGAAAAGTAATAGGGGAAAAACGCGGCCTCGCGGCGCAAGAAAAACAGCCGCCGGTAATCTCCGGGGAAGCGAAACATGTACGAGCCAGCCCCGCCATCGACGTACAAATTCAGGCCGGTGTCGCCCGTGCGATCTACGAGATCGGTGCGCGCATAAGCACTCCAGCGCGTGGCCTGTACTTCTCCGCGATGGCGCGCCGCGCCCAACGCCCGGAACATCGGCTTGTCAGCGGCCTCGGCCAGCGCAACGAGGTTGACGAGCTCGCGTTGTTGGGCACTGTAGGCGACGACTCCGGTCGCCAAAATAATAGGGCCAGCCCATGCCCAGCGGCCCAAAAAGAGCGCGGCGGCCGCCACCGCAAAGACGCCCGCGCTCAACAGGGCACCGACGCCGCCCAACCATTCGAGGGCCGCCACGACGTAGAGGATGCCGAGGGCCGCGCCGACCAAGTCCCAAAAGTAGAGGATTTGGCTTTGTTGGTGCCGCGCCCGGAAGGCGAGGGCGAGAAACGCGCCAGCCGCGATAAAGGGGAGACCGGCCAAGGCGACCACCAGCGGTAGCGGCATGCGGGGAAATTGGGCTAAGGCCAACGCGCCGCCCCCCATGCTGACGCCGCAGCCAACCGCCCAACAGCCCAAGTGTAGCCGCTCTTCCCGCACCCGCAGCACCGCACTCAGCGCCGCGCCCAACCCCACGCCGCAGATCGCTCCTGACACCACGAGAAACGTGTAGTGATAGTGCTGCAAAAAGGAAACCAGCCGGACGAGGCCGATCTCATAGCCGATGACGGCCGCGGCCACCAGCCCCACGCCGAGCTGGAGCCGCCGCTCAGTGCTCATCTTGGGCCTGCTGCAACTCGGCGAGCATCTGCCGCGCCTTGCGGTGTTCGGGGTCGGCTTCGACCGCCCGGGCAAACGCGGCCTTGGCGCGGGCCTTTTCGCCGGCCAACAGGTAGGCGTTGCCCAAGTTGTAGTGAGCGCGGGCGTAGTGGGGATCGCGGCGCAACACCTCTTGGTACGCCGCAATGGCCCGCCCCAGGGCGCGGCGGCGCAGGTAGATGTTGCCCAAGTTGTTGCGGGCGTCGAGATGCCCCGGCGCCACCGTCAAGGCCGCTTGGTACGCTTGGCGGGCGGCCTCGTACCGGCCCATGCGCGCATAGACCGCCCCCAATTTGTAGTAAGCGTCCGCGTCGTTGGGGTTGAGCACCACGGCCGTTTTGTGGGCCAGCAACGGTTGGTGCTCCTGCTGCAAGGCGCGGAAATAGTCAAGGAGTTGGCGGCCGCGCCCAGGTTCGTCGCGCCGCAACAAGGCTTGGCCCAAGTGATAGTACACTTCCGCACGGTCTGGGTCGGCCGCTAAGGCCCGCTGCAAAAGGGGTATGGCCTCGGCGTCTAAGTTTTCCTGCAAGAGCAAGATGCCCAGCCGCCCCAAAAGCGCGGCGCTGTTCGGGGCGTATTCCAGCCCCTGCTGCAAAGCAGCGCGGGCGGCCGCGGCGTCCTCGCGCACCATCCAGATCTGGGCCGTCAACTCGTGTGCTTCCGCACGCGCCGGCTGCGCTTGCACCACCCCGGCGAGTTGCGCGAGCGCGTCCTCGTATTGCGCTTGGGCAAAATGGATGCGCGCCAGTTGCAGCATGAGCTCCACTGCCTCGGGGCGGGCCGCAAGGCCCCGGCGCAAAACAGCAATGGCCGGGCCGTAATCGGTCTGCCGTGCGTGTAAGCCCGCCAAGTTGAAATAGGCTTGGAGGTAGCGCGGCGACAGCGCGATGGCGCGCTCGTAGAGCGGCACGGCCGCGGCCAACCGCTGTTGGCGCAGGTGGATGTTGCCCAGCAGGTAGTGTGGCTCGGCCAAGGTGCTATCGAGCGCGATCGCCTGCCGGAGCGCGGCGACCGCCTGCTTGAGCGCACCGCGGTCGGCATAGAGCCGGCCCAAACCCACGTAGGCTTGAGCCGCGCCCGCGTCGATATGTAAGGCGCGGCGATAATGGGCTTCGGCCTCGTCGTAAGCACGCTCTCGCCCGAGCGCGGCCGCCAGCTCGATGTGAACAGCGGCGACCTCCGGCTGCGCCTCGGCGGCGGCCCGCAGCTCGGATAGAGGGGCCATCGGCGGCAGGGGGGCGCGCGTCTTCTCGGGCAAAACCAAGGGGGCTTCCCGCCAGAATTGCTCCAGTTCTTCGGCCTCGCGCCTTGGGGAGCCGGCCGGCGCGGGGGTAGCGTCCGCCACCGCTTGCGGCTCCCTCGCATCCGGCTCGACGACCCGCAGCACCTGCCCGGCACGCACATCCGTTAAGACTTGGCGCACCCCCGAAGGCCACGCGATCTCCACCTGCTCGGCCTGCTCGCTCGTTCCCAGCCCAAAGAACATCCGCTCGTCGTTTTGCGACAAATAGCTCGCCGCACCGCGCTTTTCTGCCACCAGCGTCCGGCCGCCCACGCGCACCGCCACGCGGGCGCCGTAGCCATCGCGGTTGCTCGCTCGCCCCTCTAATGCCAGCGCCAAGTAGTGCCCCGCTTGGGTATCGTTGCGCCAAAGTAGGGCGCGTTGCCCGGTGTTGACCAAGAAAATATCCAAGTCGCCGTCGTTGTCGTAATCGGCCACGGCCGAGCCGCGCCCGACCAAATCCCGCGTGGGCGCGGCCACGCCAGCCGCTGCACTTGCATCGACAAAACGGCCTTGGCCATCGTTGAGGTACAACTGGTCGCTCTGGCCGTAGGTGGCCTGTGGATCAAACCGATTGATGTCCTCGTCAATGTGCCCATTGGCGACGTAGAGATCGGGGTCGCCATCGTTGTCGGCGTCGAGGAAATTGATGCCAAAGGCCAGCTTGTCCAAGCTGTTGGCCGCGATGCCCGCGGCCAGCGATTCGTCGGCAAACATCCCGCCGCCCGCGTTGTGGTACAAGGTGTTGCTCTCCCACTGGAAGTTGGTCATCGCCAAGTCGAGGAGGCCATCGCCGTCGCGGTCGGCCACATCCACGCCCATCGTCCCTTCGGGCTTGCCGCCGGCATTGTACGCCACACCAGCCACCAGCCCCACCTCCACAAAGCGGCCGCCGTCGTTGCGCCAGAGAAAATTCGGGGTGGCGTCGTTGCCCTGAAACAAATCGGGATCGCCGTCGAGATCGCAATCGACAAACGCGACTCCTAACTCGCGGCCCTCGCGGGTGAGCAGCCCGGCCGCGGCCGTCACATCCACAAAGCGGTCACCGTCGTTGCGCCAGAGCGCGTTTTGCGCCCCCGGATATTCGGTCGGGGCCAAGTGCCGCCGCGGCCGGCGCAGCGTTCCGCCCGCGCTCAACTCGCCGCGCTCAAACTCGTAGTGCAAGTAGTTGGCTACGTACAGGTCTAAATCACCGTCGAGATCGTAATCGACAAACGACGATCCGGTTGACCACCGCTCGTCTGCCCCGATCCCGACGGCCGCGGTCACATCCGCAAAGGCCCAACCCCGCGCCGATCCTTCGTTGCGATAGAGCCGGTTGCGGCCAAAGTTAGCCGCAAAGAGGTCGGCGTCGCCGTCGTTGTCGTAGTCTCCGGCCGACGCGCCCATGCCGTAGCTCGTGTCTGCCACTCCGAGGCTTGCGCCGACCTCGGCAAAGCGACCACCGTCGTTGCGGTACAGCGCGTTTTGCGGCCGCACCGCCGAGACGGACCCGGGCAAATCCGCCCCATTGACCGCGTACAAATCCATCCACCCGTCGCGGTTGTAATCGAAAAACGCCGCTCCAGACCCAATCGTCTCCACCCCGTATTTGCGCCCGGACCGACCGCTGGTATGCACAAAGTCAATCCCGGCGGCCGCGGTCGCATCGACAAAGCGTACGCTCGGCGCAGGCGGCGGCTCGCTCGCAGCGCAGCCACACACTAAGGCGGCGATACACCGTAAAAACCGACTTGGAATCATCATCGCTTTGATACAGAATGGGTTCTTAGCGACCATAGTATAGCAGCTTGCTACGCGACACGATCCCCCAGCTTTCTTAGAAGCGTTCTTAACACTCTTGTTGCTTTTGGCTCGTCTTGCCTGACGACGCGAGGCGTCATTCCCGCGAAAGCGGGAATCCAGTATTGAAGGATGTAGGATTGCTATAATTAGCACTTAGCAAATTTACATGGCCCTAATATATTTGATTGAAATAGATACATTTTCTTAGGAGGTCTTTTTGCCGCATCTTTTTCTTTTATTACCCACCGCTTTACTCCTCGCCTGCACCTCCCCCGAACCCCCGTCCAACCCAGCGGTCCTCGCCCGCGTCGGCGACGTCTCAATCACGCGTGACCGCGTCGAGCGCGCGGCCGTGCGGCTCTTTCCCAAGAACGCCCCGGGCGACCTCCAGCGCCAAGCACTAGAGCAGCTCATCAATGTCGAAGTCTTGCTGTTGGCGGCCCGCCAAGACGGCCTAGACCACGACTTCCAAGTCAAGAGCCAAGTCGCGCAACGGGAGCAAGAGCTCATCCTCAACGAAATGTATCGCCGCGGCGTGGTCGCGGTCGCCGAGGACATCAGCCGCGACGAGGCTCGCCAGTACTTTGAGGAGCACCGCATCGGCCAGCAACGCCGCCTAAGCCGCATTCTCGCCAGTGGGCCAGCCGCCATCGACCGCGTGCTTGCTCGCCTGCGGACGGCCGACAGCTTTGCCGCAGTCGCGGGCGAACTCTCCGACGACGGCAACACCGCCCAGCAGGGCGGCGACCTCGGCTGGAAGAGCCGCCTCGACTTCAAAAACTACGTTCTGCGCCGCCAGATATTTGGTGCCCAACGCGGGGAGATCATCGGTCCCGTGCAGGAGCCCGACGGCTTCTCGGTCTTCGTGGTCACCGACGAGCGCGAAAGGCCCTTTGCGGAGATGGCCCCGGCCGTCATCAAGGCCATGCAGGAGCAGAAACACGCCATCGCCACATTTGAATTTCTCGAAGAGCTGGCCAACCGCGCCGACATTGTGGAACGGCGCGAGACCTTTGAGCTGCTTTTGGCCCGGCTCAGCCAAGCCGGCGAAGCAATGCCCACGTTCAACAAGGGGGAAACCGAACTGGTGCTGCTCGAACTCGACGGCGAGCCGTGGACGCTGAACAACTTCATGGCGGCCATGACCAGCGAGCGCAATCCGGCCGAGATCCGCGAATTGGCCGACTTGCGGCGCTTCGCCCGGCGCCTCTATGCCCTCAAAATTCTGTTGCCCCGTCACGCCCGCGAAATAGGCATTCACGAGGCCGAGCGCGTCGCCAAGGGGATTGAGACCACGCGCCGCAAAGCCCTCGTCGAGCGCATCCGCCAAGTCCGAGTGCTCGAAACGCTCAACCCGTCCAAGGAGGAAATCAGCGCGTACTACGAGGCGCGTAAGGACCTCTATGTGCGTGCGGAGCGCATCTCGATCCTCGAAATCCTCGTCGATACGCGCACTCAGGCGGACTCGCTGCTGGCCGCCATTGAACGCGGCGGCGAAATAGGCGAGTTGGCCCGCCGCTACTCGCGGCGCAGCACTCGCATCCGCCGCGCCGAAGGACGCATCCAGCTTTTGCGCCCCGACAAGTACGGCAATATCGGGTGGGAGGCCAAAGACGCCGAGATCGGCCAGATCGTCGGCCCGGTCAAGACCGCGCAGGGCTTTGCGGTCTTCGAGGTGCTCAAGAAAATTCCCAGTCGTCAGCAGACCTTGGACGAGGTCTGGGGCCGGGTGCGCTCTCACCTGCTCCAAGATCAGGCCCGGGAACGCTTTGATGCGCTGCTAGTCAAACTCAACGCGCAGTACGCCGACCAGATTCACATCTACGAGGACCGCCTGTACAAAGGGACTTGAGCGGTTCAATAAAGCGCGTCCCCGCCAAACCGCATCTTTCCCTTTGAGGCCTCGCCGAAGTACCGTTCTACCTTCTCCCGCGAGCGCGGAAAGTACCGACTCAACTCTTCGACTACCGCTTGCACCTTCTCCACGTCTTCTCCCATATCGAGCAAGAGCCGGGCGTACAAAAAGAGCAGTTGCGCGTTGCGGCGATCTACGGCCATGGCCTGCTCTAGGTGCGTCCGCGCCTCTTCCAGCAGCCCCTCCTCGGCTAGGGCCGTACCCATCAGCAGATTGGCTTCGGCCCCCTCTGGGTACAGCGCGAGCAACACCTGCGCCAACTCCCGCAAGGACGTGCCTTTGAGTTGCGGCTGCCCCCGGGCGTGCATGCGTTCCAAAAGATGCCCGTACTCGGCCGTGCGCTGCCGTTCAAAAAAGGCGAGCCCCGCGCCGACAGCCGCGACTACTAGGAGCAACTTGAGCGAGCGCAAGTATCGCATACGGTCCACTTCAGCGCACGAGCGTCATCCGCGCCAAGTGGCGCACCCCACCGAGTTGCGCCGAGACGAGATAGACGCCGCTGGCGACCGCTCGCCCGCCCGCGTCGCGTCCATCCCACGTTAGCCGATAGACGCCAGCCGGCCGGTAGCCCCTGAAGAGCCGCCGCACCGCCTGCCCGAGGAGGTTGTACACCTCGACATGGACTTCGCCCGCCGCTGGCAATGCGACTGAGATCGCGGTTGAGGCATTGAAGGGGTTGGGAAAATTGAACAGCCGCACGACGTTAGGGCGAGCCGCGGTCGCAGGCACCGGGATCACGAGGTCCGCCGCGGCCGCCAATTCGAGCCCAGCCGGCGGCAACCCACTGGGGACGCGCGCTGGCACGTGAACCGCTATCGTCGAATCGGTCAGGGCATGCATGAAGGCCAACAGGTCTTGCTTCTCCTCGGCGGTCAGGCCCAGCGGCACCAGTTCGGGGTCGATGTTCTCGCGGTCAATCGTCGGTTCGTCGCCGCCGCCGCGGTCGTAGAATTCGATGACCTCCTCGAGCGTGGCAATGGCCCCGTCGTGCATGTAGGGCGCAGTCTGCGCGATCTGGCGCAAGCCCACCACGCGGAAAGCACCGATGTCGCGGCGGTTGCCCGAATTGAGGAATCGACCTTCGTCTCTTCCGGTGGGACGCGGAGTGCCGGTATTGGTCGTGGCCGACGCCCGGCCCGGCCCGATCTGCTCGACCCCTTGGACGCGGAAGCTCGAATCCGTAAACAGTGGGCCGCTGTGGCAGTTGACGCAACGCGCCTTGTCGTGGAAGAGCACCAACCCGCGCTTTTGCGCTGGCGTCAGAGCCTCGTCGGCGCCCGCCACATAGCGATCGTAGGGGGTGTTGACCGTGTTTTGCTCGCGCTCAAACGCAGCAATGGCCCGGCCGAAGGTCGAGCGCGTGATGACCGACTGCAAGGGCGTCGGGTCGTGGACGCAACCGAGGCGCGGCAACTGCCGGGCCACAGAGTCGGCTTCGGCCGGAAAGGCTTGCTCAAACAGGGTCACGTATTCGGGAATTGACCGCAGCCGCGCCAACACGCTATCCACGGCCATCTCGCGCTCGTACGCGTCGCCGCGCAACTCGACGCGCACGATGATCGGCCGCAGGGCTTGGGCCTCCAAGCCGCGGTCTTTGCCATCCCACAGCATGAAGCCCTTGGTCGAGGGCTGCCCGGACTCGTCGCCATTGTACCCGACGTTGAAGATGGTCATGGTGTGCCGCGCCTCCGAAATCACGGTATCGCCGGTGACCGCCGAATACCCCAGCACCCGATCCGGCCCCAAGCCCTGACCCGAAGGGCCGGCCCCGAGTTGCCGCCCGTCGGCCATGCCAAAGGTCGGCAGGTGACACGTGCCACAGGCCGTGTCCTTCTCGCCGCTGAGGATGGGGTCGAAAAACAGGAGGCGACCCAACTCGACGCGGTTGGGATTGTAGGGGTTGTTGGCGGGATAGGGCAACGGCGGCAGCGGCTGGAGGCCGAAGCGCGGCCGCAGGTCGTCTTCCTGCCCTAGTGTGCGCACAGCACTGGCGAGTACGACTAGCGCGACTGCGAAGGCTGCTAGAGACTTCCTATTCATCTTCTTCATGATTCCCCCTTTCGGGCCAGACCAGCGCGGAGTTCTTTATCGCGCCCCACGTCTCGCGGTGCTGCGCCGTGCCCGCGTCTAGAGTGGCACTAGCGGCGCAGCGAAACCCCACATCCGGGCCTTTGAAGTCCGGGGCGTCCCGCGCTCGGTACGTGGGCCGCACGTGGCTGGCATCCGCCGCGTACGAGCCGCCGCGCACGGCCTTGACGACGCCGTCGTCCGGCCCTTGGGGATTGGTGTCGGGGCCAACTGTGTAGTAGTTCGGATGGTACCAGTCGTTGGTCCACTCAAAGACATTGCCCACCATGTCGTAGGCTCCAAAGGGACTGCCGCCATCCCGCGTTTGGTAGCCATCTCGGTTGGAACCGTCGAAAAAGCCGACCGGGTTGGTGCTGAGGATGGCCCCGAAACCGCGCTCAAATGGATCGTCGCTTTGGAAGTAATTGGCGCGAAAGGCGTCGAGCCCGTCGCCCCAAGGATACTTGCGGCCGTCGTCGCAGCGCGCGGCGCGCTCCCACTCGGCTTCGGTGGGCAACCGCTTGCCAGCCCACTCGCAGAAGGCCGCTGCGTCGTACCACGTCACCAGCGCAATGGGGTGGTTTTGTCGTGCGGCCGTATTCTGCAAGGGCCACTCCGGGAGCAGCGCACCCGTGTCGCGCTGGTACTCTCCCCATTGCGCTACCGTTACCTCGTATTTGTCGATTAGGTACGCGTCGAGGTAAATCTCGCGCACGGGCTGCTCGTCAAAGGCCTCGCCTTCCATACCTCGGGGGAAAGACCCGGCCGGCACTAGCACCATGGTGGTAGCCCAACCCGTAGGCAGGCTGACGATCCGCTCGACTTTCTCGTGCTGGGCACCGACCGGCAGGGCGATCAGCACACAGAGGGCAATTCGACCAATCATAAGAGTATTCTCCAAAAAGGACTTGGTTTGGGCTATCAGAACGTTAAGAAAAGCTAAGATATAAATAGAGTAGGAATTCCGCTCCAGCCTGCGGGCCGCTCATTTGCCTTGTTCCGCGCCTTGGGTATTTTTAGCATTTATATAGCAGTCCTAAATGACTTGCAAGCATGTAGCGATGCTTCGACTTCGCTGCGCTCAGCATGACACCGAGACGGGGACTGCGTCCCCCAAACCTTGTCATACTGAGCGCAGCGAAGTATCTCATACCCAAAAAGGACTGCTATAATAACTACGACGTTTTCCTTCTGCGATACGTGCGCGAAAGCAGGCACTCATGAATTTTCGCATGGCCCTCGTCGCTGTCTTGATCTTGGGCGGCAGCCATCGGCTAGCGGCCGATCAACTGCGCTACGACTCGGTGCGCGACTGGCGGCAATGGAATCTGCCCTTGGGCGCAGTGGAACTGACGGCCGAGGGCGTGATCCAGCCCACCCGAATTGAGAAGCGGACCGACGCTGTGCGCGACCTAGCGGCCTTCGACGGGGGCATCCGCGACGCCGGATCCAATCGCGCCGCAGCCCGCTTCGCGACCGACGGCAACCCGGAGACCGGCTGGGCACCCCGCCCAACGGACGACCCCGAAGACTGGTTTATCGAGATCGACTTGGGCCGCGCGGTCTCGGCTCACAGCGTTACTTTGGTCTTTGACGCGGAGGCTCCGCCCTTTGCGCTGTTCGACCTCTTGCTTTCGACCGGCGAGCCGGAGACCGACTTTATCGCCGCACCCATTGAAGGCTCCCTCGTCTATCGCGTCAAAGAGCGCTTCAAGGAAAACGACCTCCACCGCTTGACCTACCAAATAGCGCACATCGACCAAGAACCGATCCAGTTCATCCGCTTCGAGCCGCTGCTTTTAGTGCCCGATGCCCGCCTCGTTGAGGTCGAGGTCGAGGCCATCGGCGACAACATCGCCCTCGGCCTTTTGGAGCGCGGCGGCGGCGTTGACATCAACATCAATCTCGCCAGCAACGATTCCCAGCCCCTCGGCAAAGCAAGAGCGCTCTTTGACGGCGACCTGTACGAGCGCTGGCGTGCGGGCACGGCGTCTAGAGGCCAAGTTGACATCCTCGCCCATATAGTTCTCGACTTAGGTGCGGTTTACTGGGTCGATCAAACGAGAATCATCGGCGGGGTGGTGGTGCGCTCCGGCTTTGGCGGCGGCATTACCACTAGACACTATGTCTCGCGCCGGCGGTGGGGCTTTCGCTTCTACGAGCTGATGACCTCAGACGGCTCGCTGTCGCCCGATGGAACCCGCCTGTGGACCAAGCACTTTTCCGGGGCCTCGCCCGGGGAGCAGACTTCCAAGGGTCTAGTGGATCATCACTTCGACCTGCTGCCGACGCGCTTCGTGCGCATCTTCTGGAAGTACTGGGACACCAGTTGCTTTTCCTTGCAGCGGCTCGGGGAGGAGGGCGGCATCAACAAAGTCCCCGGCTGTGGCGCGGGTGGAGAAACCGACGAGATTCAGATTTTCGGCCAAGGGTTTCCGGCCGAAGTCGGCTTCCGCTCGCCCCTGCTCGACTTGGGCGAGGACAAGAACTTCAACTCGATAGAATGGGGCGGCGACCAGCCGCCGGGCACCCTGATCGAAATCCGCACCCGCACGGGCAACGAAATTTTGCAGACCTATACCTACCACGACAAAAACGGCAAGGAAGTCTCCGAGCGGAAGTTCAACCGGCTCATCCCCAGTTTCAAGGGACCGATCGACACCTCCTTCGCGGCCGGCGGCGATTGGAGTGCTTGGAGCCGGCTTTATAGCTTCTCCGGCGATGCCTTTCTCTCGCCCTCGCCGCGCCGCTACATGGAGATCGACGTCAAGCTAGTCTCTAACCAACCCGACCGGGCCGCTACGCTCGACTTCCTGACCATCCATTCCACTCCGCCGCTGGCCAGCCGGGTGCTGGGCGAAATTTCCCCTCAGCAGGCCCAGCCGGGCGTGCCGACCGAGTTCACCTATTACTTGCAGCCCGAAAACGCCCGCGGCTTCGACCGCCTCTCCGTTGAGTCGGACACCCCGGTGCAATTTACCAGCGTCGCGCACAATGGCACCGCGCTCGACGCGCAGATAGACACCACGACGAGCGGTTTCCGAGTCCATCTGCCCAACCGCATCCGCACCGATTCGCTCATCGAGCTAAAGTTTGAATCCTCGGTGTTCCGGCAATCGACGCGCTTCGACGTCTTTTTGCAGGACAGCCGACAAGACGAGAGCGTGCGCCAGCGAGTCGATCCGGGCGATGCCACCGACTTGGTCGCGAGCAACACCAACGTCGTCAGCTTGCCGGTCTCTCAGGAGCTACTCGCCAACATATCCCTCTCGTCCAAGGCGATTACCCCCAACGGCGACGGGATCAACGACGACCTGACACTGGAGATCTCGCTGGTCAATGTGCTCGCGCCGCGCCCCCTGCGGCTCCGCTTGTACGACCTCGCCGGCCGCCTCGTGGGCGATCGCAGCGAAGACAGCCGCGCCGGCCCGCAAGAAATCGTCTGGGATGGCCGCGACAGCCACGGCGAGCGCGTGGCCCCGGGCCTGTACGTGCTCGAAGTGCTCGTCGAGGGCGACGCGGGCGATGCGAAAGCGCAAGTACTCGTGGCCGTAGCCTACTAGAAGCGGGCAAAAAATTCTTGACAGCCAAGCGCATATTTATTTGTTTACCCAACTATTATGAGAAAAAAGTCGCAAAAAATCGCCGCGGAAAGGAGGTCTGAAAAACCAACTGCTGCACTCTTGAAAACCTCGTATTTCCGCCCGCTCCAGAAGCCACAGCGGGCCTTTTCTTCTAACTTTTCACCTACAGAATCACTATCGAGGAGGATTTTACAATGCGCAAAGTCCTAGCGTTGAACCTAGGCGTCTTGCTCGTCGCCGGTGCTGCCTTCGCGCAGGAGCCGGCCGAAGTACCGCTCTTCTTCGCCGTGGGGATCCCCAGCAACGCCCTGCCCACCATCGACGGCGACAATGCCGACTGGGCTTGGGTCGATCGCAGCTTTGAGGTCACCATCGAAGACATGAACCCGCTGACCGGCGGTGCCGACGATGCCGACGACCTGTTCATCGACCTGATCATCGGCTGGAGCGATGCCAACAACCGCATTCACGCCATGATTCACGTCCACGACGACTTCCTAATCGTCGATAAGAACCCCGCCTGCACGTTCCGCGACGACAACTGCGAAGTGCATTTCGATCCCGACAACCAAGGCGGCGGCCCGTACTCGGCGCCCAACGACCAAGACTTGCAGCCGGCCTATCAGATGTGCCTGAGCTTCTCCGAGCAGTTCTCGCGCGTCCAAATGTACAACGGCGCGCTGGGCAATTTCGAGCAGGACGCCCTGAATTTCTGGTGGACCCACACCGACTTCGTAGAAGCCGGTCAAGTCAACACCGGCCAAGAGTACTACTACGAGTTCAGCGCCGAGCTGATGGACCCGATCTCGATCAGCGGCGGCCCAGACGCCAGCACCGTGTGGACGCTCGCGGCCGAGCAGACCATCGGCATGTCGATCTCGGTTGACGACGCCGACGAAGGGCTCAACGCCAACGGCAACGATCCGCTCTCTGAGGATTGCTGCGAGAACGGTTTCTTCTGGCAGGCCCAGTACAGCATGGCCGAGCAGTTTATGAACAGCGGCGGCATGCCCGATGTCTTCCTGACGCAGATCGCAGAAGGCGCCGATACGTCGGTCGAGGACAACTCTTGGGGCCAAATCAAGGCGCTGGTAGGCGAAGAGCTCTAAACCGACTTTCGCAGTCTTAGTCTTCGTCTTAAATACGTTCACAAGGGGAGGGGGAAAGGATTCCCCTCCCCTTGTTTTGTCTATGGGGGTGAGAGGCGACACGCGCTATGTGCATAAAGCGATTTAGGCTGTTGATCTGCATTCTGTTGAGTGCTAAGGCGGCCGGTGCTGTCGAGGTGTGGACCGCGGGCGGCTCTGGCTTTGCTTGGGACGATGTCGGCGAACTGACGGGGCTTACCACCGACGAATTCGTCCTGCTCCCGGCCGTAGTCGATTCAACGACCAATGCCGTCGAAAACCTCACTCTCAAGCGGCGAGGGGGCGCGATCTCCTCACCGCAGTCGCGTGAGGACCTAACGGGCCTGCTCACCGACGGCAATGCCGAGACCTTCTGGCGCGTCACCCGCGAGCGCCGCCCCGACGGCACTTCCATGCTCATCGACTTAGGCGCGATCCTGCCGATCAACCGCATTCGCTTTCAGGGCAACCCCGACATCTTCCTTCGCGCCTATGAGCTTTTTGTTCACGACGGCAACCCCGCGCAACTGCGCGAGGACCGCCCGATTGCCTTCATCAATCAAGTCAGTGCCAACCTCGAACAGAGCGAATCGGAGATCGACGCGCACATCCCCCTCCAGTTTGTGCGGTTCATCCGCCTAATTAGCCGCTCGGGCCAAGAGTTCATCATCGAGGAAGCCGAGGTCTTTGGCGACGGCTTCGCGCCCACCGGCAGCTATCTCTCCCAAGTCATCGACCTCGGGGAGGCGGCCAACTTCGGCCAACTCCGCTTGCAGACGCGCTCCGACCCCCTGACCAACGTGGTATTGCAAACGCGCACGGGCACGGTGCCCGACCCCAAAATCTACTACCGCAAAACCGAGGTCTTTGAGGGCGAGGATCGGCAGGAAGAGGCTATCTTGCCGATTGGCTCGCCCGAGGCGGCCGACGAATACGACGATCTGACCTCGTCCAACAAGGGCGCGATTATCGACAATATCGACGAGTGGAGCCCTTGGTCGGCCCCTTATGAGGATTTTTTCGGCGATTTACTGTCCCCGGGCAACCGCCGCTACGTCCAGTTCCGCCTGTTGTTTTCGTCCGAGGACGCGCGCCAGTCGGCCCTTGTCGATTCGTTTTCCTTTGACTATTCGGTGCCGACGCTGGCCGAAGAGCTGACGGCCGAAGTCACGCCGGCAACCGTTACCCTCGGCGAGAGCAACACCTTTGACTACTACATCCGCTCGACCTTCGGCCCGGCCAACGACGGGTTCGACCGCGTGGAAATCCGCACGCCTTTCAAGGCGACGGTCCATAGCGTCGAATTGGACGGGGAGCCGGTGGCCTTTACCGAAGCGGACGCGCAGGACGACAGCCGACTGGCCATCCAACTGACGGGCGATCGCGTGACCGAATCGGGGCAGCTTTTGCGCATCCGCTTCGAGGCCATGGTGACCGTCTATGGCACCACGTTTTTCGCCAAGGTTTTCGACAGCCAAACCGGCGAACTCGGCCAAGACGTGGTGCCCGGCGACGCCAGCCCTGAAGCCGAGGCCGATCGCTTGTCCATCCAAGGCGCATTGCGCCAAGAGCTAGTCCTCGAATTGAAGGCCGATCCGCCGGTATTCAGTCCCAACGGCGATGGGATTAACGACCAACTACAAGTATCCTATATCTTGCTGCGCGCCCTCTCGCAGGTGCCGGCCGACCTCATCGTGTACGACCTCGCCGGCCGGCCGGTGCGACGCCTGCAAAAAAGCGGCGCGCTCAACGGGCCGCAGCACGTGCCTTGGGACGGCTTGGACGAGAGCGGCGGCATCGCGCCGCCCGGGCTCTACATCCTGCGGCTTTCCATTGATACGGATACCGGCTCTGAAGACCGGTCGCTGCTGGTGGGGCTGGCGTACTGAGCGCGGGCCGCAGTTGGGATAGGCTAAGGGAGCACGGCTATGACAATCACTGGCGCGTTATGCCTCGTTATGGCGTTGGGCAGTTTGGCCTTTGGCGAGCGCGTTTCGTTTGACACCCGCGCCGCGTGGCAGGAGTGGGCGCACCCGGTCGGCGCGGTCGAACTGCAAGCGACCGGCCGCATTCAGCCCGTGCCCGTCCGCAAAAACATCAACGCCGTGCGCAACGCTGAGCGCTTTGGCGGCGGCATCCGCCGGGTCGGCAGCAACGCCGGCGACGCCCGCCTCATCATGGACGGCGACCCGACGACGAGCTGGGCACCCGACCCGGCCGACGGCCTTGAAAACGCGTACATCGAACTCGACTTGGGCCGCTTGGTGACGGCCTCCGAGATCGTCCTCACGTTTGACGAGGCCGCGCCGCCCTTTGAATTTTTCAACATTCTGCTGTCGAGCGGCGAGAAGTTCTTTACCAACGCCTTAGTGCCTGTGGAGGGCACCCTCGGATACGGCCTGTCCAAGGGCATTGGCTTCAACGACCGCCACGAGCTCGTCCTCGACCCCCGCCAGCGCACCTTGGGCGTGAGCGCGGCCGGGTCCGACGACATTGGCGGCGGCTTTGTCGAGGGCACGGTGCGCGAGTTCAAGGAATCTTCGGGCCTCGTCCGCATCATTCGCATTGAGTTGGCCAAGTTCGTCGAGGGCGCTGGCCTAGCCGAAATCTCGGTCTCCACCATCGGCGACAACATCGCCCTCGGGATCATTGAGCGCGGCGGCAACATCGAGCTCATCACCGACTTGCAGGCCGTGCTCTCCGGCGGCGAAAACATGGTCGATGGCGATATTGTCACCAACTGGGGCATGCAGACCTACCACCAGACCCAGACCGGCTTCGACATCTTCAATCGCATCATCTTCGACTTAGGAGCCCATTACTGGATCGACCAAATCCGCATCATCGGCGAGCCGGCCGGTGCCCCGTCGCGCATTCGCAGCCGCTACGCCAACTTCTTCTGGTATCAGCTCCTCGCTTCCGACGGGTCCATCGCCCCGGACGGCACCCTGAATTTTCACGAGATCGCCTTTGTGGACGACAGCCCCCTGAACGAGACGACGATCCGCAACTTCGACCACCAATTCAGCTTGCAGAAAATCCGCTACATCAAGCACTACTTCCCGTCCTCCCGCCACGGCGGCGAGCGCACCGGCACCCACGGCACGTACCGCCTCTTTGCCCTGATTAGCGAGTTCCAGATCTACGGCGAGGGCTTTCCGGCCGAGTTGCAGCTCACCTCGCCGATCCTCGACCTCGGCCAAGCCAAGGCCCTGACCTCGGTTGAGTGGGACGCCGAAATCCCGCCCGGTACGCGCATTGAGTTGCGCAGCCGCACCGGCGGCGAAGTCGTTGAGAATGTTCACTACTTCGACAAGAAGGGCAAAGAGATCACCGAGCGGAAATGGAACAAGACGCCCAAGACCCTGCGCGGGCCGACCAAAACCACGATTTCCGTCGGCTCGGACTGGAGCGTCTGGAGCGATCCGTACGTGACGTCGGGGGCGCTGTTTAGCTCGCCCTCGCCGCGCCGCTATGTCCGGCTCGACCTGCGCCTGATTTCGGACGATCCCAATGCGGCCCCGGCGATCAACGCCCTGCACTTGAACGCGGAAAACCCCATTGCCCTCCAAACCCGCGCCGAAGTCTTTCCCAGTATCGTCGAGCCGGGCGTCAAAAAGGATTTTACGTATTTTGTCCTGCCCACCTTTGGCGGGCGCTCGCAGGGCTTTGACCGCCTGACCATGGTCGCGTCCGTGCCCGTTGATTTTACCAGTCTGAAGTTGGGCGACGAGCCGGTGGAGGCCGCAATCACCGCGGTTGCCGACGGGTTTGTCGTCGATCTACCGGCCACCGTCCGCCGCTCCGAGCTCATCGAGCTCTCGTTCAGCAGCACCATTTACCAAAACCAGACGCGCTTCGATCTCTTTCTCGGCAACAGCAACCTCGGCCAAGACGTGCGCCAACTCGTCGACCAAGGCGACGCCAAAGCCGATGTGCCGAGCGAATCCGTGTCAGTGCAACTGCCGGTCAACGACCTCCTACTCGCCAACGTAGCCCTTTCGACGCCCGTGCTAACGCCCAATGGCGATGGGGTCGGCGACGAGCTGGTCATTGAATTCGACGCGCTCAAGTTGGTGACGCCGCGCCCCGTGCGGGTCCACATCTACGACCTCGCCGGTCGCAAGGTGCGCGTCCTCGACAGCGGCGCGGGGCTGGCTCGGCGCTACCGCTTCACTTGGAACGGGCGCGACCACGCCGGGGCGCTCGTGCGGCCGGGGACCTATCTAGCCCAGATCGAAATCGCCGGCGACTCCCAGACCGAGACGGTGCAGCGGATAGTGCCGGTGGCCTACTGAGGAAGCCGCTTTTGCCACCTTACAGCAAAGAGGAACAGCGATGACCCGTGCCGCACTCGCATTAGCCTGCCTAGCGATGGGATACAACACGCCAGCCGCGGCCGCGGAACGGCTCAAAATAGGCGGCGATGGGCTGGAGTGGGAGAGCAACTCGCTCGTGTTCAACGCCCTCGAAGTCACCGCCGAGGGGGGGCTCTCGCCGTTGGAGGCCGACCCGGAGGAAAACATCCTGCCGCGCATCAAGGAGCTCGGCGGCAGCGCGACCACCTCGGTGCGCACGGCCGCGGCCCGCTCCAACCAGATACTCAACGAACTCATCGACGGCTCCCACACCACGGGTTGGCGCGTGTACACCAACCCCAACGGGGCCGAACTCGAAGTCGATATGGGGGCGATTTTCGTCTTGCAACGCATCCGCCTATTGCGCGGCGTCCTCAACGACGACGAGCGCTCGTTGCGCGGCTACGAGTTCTACGTCAACGACGGCGATTCGCTCAATTTCGTCGGCGGCAATCCCGTGTACGCGCTCATCGCCCAAGACCGCTCGCACGGCCTGCCCGAGCTGGACTTGAGCTTCCCGCCGACGCAGGTGCGCTTTTTTAGGCTGCGCAGCACGGGCGAACGCGGCTTCCAAATGGGCGACCTCGAAGTATTCGGCGTGGGCGTCACGCCCTTTGCCCAGTACATATCCCAAGTCATCGACCTAGGGGAAGCGGCCAACTTCGGGCCGGTTGACGTGTACAGCCGCCTCTACGGCGCGGCCCAAGCGCAATTCAGCACCAAGACCGGCTTTGTCGCCACGGACTCGCTCTACTTCCGCCAGACGGGCATTCCCGGGGAATTGGCGGAAGTGGCCCTAGCGGATTTCGATCGCACGCTCGACCCCTCGTATGCCGGCGTCATTCTCGAAAACGACCGCGACTGGAGCGCGTGGTCCCCGCCCTACGCCGAGTCGGTCCGCTCGTCGATCCATTCGCCCGACAACCGGCGCTACCTCCAGTTCCAGTTCAAGCTCCTGTCGAATAGCTTGCTCGACAAAGCCGTCATCGACTCGGTGGTCTTCAACTACACGGTGCCGGCGCTGGCCGATTCAGTAGTCGCCGAAATCAGCCCGACGACCGCGACCCTCGGGCAGGAGAACGAGTTTACCTATCACCTGCGCTCGGTCGTCTCGGGCGGCCATCGCGGCTTTGACACCGCCATTATCCACACTCCGTTTGCGGCCCGCGCCACGGGCGTCCGCGTCGATGGCGTGGAGATCGACAACTTCACATCGGAGTTCGCTTCGGGCCGCTTACAGGTCCGCTTCCCGGACGCCCGCATTACCCGCAGTGGGCAAGAAGTCGCCGTGCGCTTCGTCTGCTTGGTAACCGTCTCGGGCACGGAGTTTCGCGGCGAGGTCGCCGACAGCCAGTCCGATGCGTTTCCGCAGCGCGTCGCTTTTGGCGACGCGGCCGAGGAAGCCGCCGACAACACGCTCGTCGTCAGCGCCCGCATCGACGAAGAGCTCTTCACCGGCGTCGCGTTCTCGTCCGCCGTGATCACACCCAATGGCGACCAGATCAACGACCGGATCACCCTCGACTACATCCTGCTCAAGGCGACCCACGAGGTCGCAGTCGAGGTCGTCGCGTACGACTTGAGCGGTCGGCCGGTGCATCGCCTGTACCAAGCCCGCGATCGCTCCGGCCCCAACCAAGTGAGTTGGGATGGCCGCGACGACGCCGGGGCCGTGGTGCCGCCGGGTATGTACTTGCTTCGTCTCGAGGCCGCCACCGACGCCGGCATCGCCACGCAAATGCGGAGCATTGCCGTAGTATATTGATGATCAAAGACCGCTAAAAAACGCTCTAAGGGAGGGTTGTTATGCGCAAAGTTATGTTCTGGGGGTTGTCTCTGCTGGTTTTAGCCGTTGCGGCGTCCAGCGTCCAAGCGGCGACCCCGGGGCGCGAGCGCGGCGCCACTTCGCAAGTTCGGATCGAGGGCTTCGACCCGCTGATCCCGACTCTGCGCAAGTGGTACGTGCCGCAAGATCTCTACTACATCTATCATTGGGGAGGCTACAAGTACACCAACTACGCCAAGGAACCCTATCAGCGCTACGTTTCCACGCAGCTAGAGGGCACGGGCCAGTACGACATCTTCGGCAACTGGATCACCCGCGGCTGGCGCATCTACGAGTGGCGTCAGCAGCAGCCGCTGGCCTTCGGCAGCACGGTCTTCAAAGACGGTCGCTTTAATTCTTGGTTCCAAAACCTAATCGTCGCCGCCGACTCCAAGGGCCAGTACTATTCCTCCCTGACCATCGGCGACCGCATCCGCACGACCCTGACCCCGCTGACCTTCAGCCGAGCGCGCTTCAACGGCGTCCAGTGGGACTTTGCGTCCGACAAGTACGAGGCCACCGTGCTGCTGTCGCGCGTCAATCAGCCCGTGCAGGCCGTCCAAGGGTCCAACCGAGTGCAAGACACGGACTTCACCAATTTCATTGGCTTGCGCGGCACCGCCCAAGTCGGCGACTTCATGGGCTTAGGGCTAACGTACGTCAATACGAACTTCGGCTCGGCGAGCAGCAATTTCTCGGAAAACTCGCGCGCCGGCTTGCTGACCAGCAGCCAAAATTCGGGTAATGTCACCGAAATCGTCGTCCGCATCTCCGACGACTCGCCCGGCGACGCCTCGGGCGCGCTGTTCTTTTCGGCGCGGATGATCGTCGATGGGCAAGAGACCTCGGTCAATCCCACCATTGAGGGCGGCCGCCAGCGCGAAGGCTTCCTCGAAGCCCTTGAAGAGGCCCCGATCCTCCTCCGCTACCGAGTGCCCGACCCGCTCGTGGTGCAAAAGGTCCGCTTTGCCATGGTGCTCTCCAACGACTACCGAGTCGAGATCACCTCCAACTTGCAGACGAACATCAACGGCCAGCCCATTTTCTTGCTGGTCACCCGCGCCGAAGGCAATGTGCGCGACAACACCAACCAGCGCGTCGTCCGCTTTGACTATGGGCTGCCCTCGGCCAACCAAATCGCCAGCGTGGACTTGGTCATCGAGGATATATGGGGCTTGGAGGTGCGCGGCGAATTTGCGCGCAACACCCAGTTTCAGCGCTATCCCAACATCAACATCCAGAAACTGAGCAACCTCAAAAAGAGCGACCGCACGGCCGATGCTTGGTTCGTCAACGCCACCCGCCGCGCCGGCCGCTACTTTGGCTACGGCGAGGTGTTCAGCATGGACTACGACTACACCACGCGCGGGTACATCACCGACCAAAACGATGTCGTGGATTACGAAAACCAGCGGCAGAATTGGTTCGAGTACATCGACGACAACGACGACCAAGACCAACTCGTCGATTGGCCGCGCTTTGGCGGCAGCGGCGGCGACAACGCCGTCTTCCCCGGCCTCGACGAAAACAACGACCTGCTCTCAGACTTCAACGAAAACTCCAACCTCACCCCAGACTACGAAGAGCCGTTCTTGCGCCACTACATCGATCCGCCCGATTTCCTCTTTGGCGTCGATATGAACCACAACACCGTGGTCGATCGCTTTGAAAACGACGACGAGGCCGACTATCCCTACCGCAAGGGGCATCGCGGCTGGAACGTGTACGGAGGGGCCGAGATTTATCCGGGAATCAATATCACCGTAGGCCGCAATCGCGAATGGCTGATCGCCGGCCAAGAGCGGTCAACCGCCGTGTACGGGTTGCTCAGCACTGTGCGAGATGTGGCGCGGACGGGCAAGTTCGAGGCCTTCTACATGCTCAAGTTCGTGGAAGACGACATTGCCGACAATCTACTGCAATGGGTACAGCGGCCCGGCTCCATTGGCGGCTTGCAGCCTTTTGACGACCCCCTAATCACCCAAAACACCATCGTCAATCAGGGCTTTGTCGGCTACAAGTACACCCGCGGCAATTTGACCTTTGTCAACAAGTTTCGCTTCGATCATTTCAAGCAGCGCGACGAAGCGGCCACCCACCTGCGCGACAGCGCGTTCTTAGGCGTGATCAACAAGGCGGACTATCCCTTTTCCATCGGGCGCAACGTCACCTTGATCCCGCGCTGGAAAAACATGTGGCGCAAGCGCACCCAGCCGCGCACCGTCCAGCTCGAAATCAACGAGTTGAGCGAAATTTTCTCCCTGTCCGCCGTATTTCCCGTGCTGACGAGAAGCCGCATCGAGGTCGGGGTGGAAGCCATTATTTTTCGCAATGCCGAGGCGATTCCAGACCCGCTGCCGCCCGAATACATCGACGACTTCATCGGCCGGGTGTTCACCGTGCAATACACCAATCGGGTGCAGTATCTAGGATACAGCGTCACCTCCAACGTTGGCTTTCAGCTCAACGACATCAACTTCGCCAATCTCGCCGACCAAGACGTGAGCAATACCATTGCCTTCATCGAGATCTATGTTGGGCAAGAAGAGGAGCGCTTGGGTGGTCGGCCCGCCGAAAGAAGGGGATGGAGCTTCTAACGCCGCGCACGGCCCTGCTGGCCTTGGGATTGTGGGCTTGCGCCGACGCGCCGGAAGAAAGCGCGCCGGCGGTCTTGGCCCGAGTGGGCGAAGCCGAGATTAGCGAGCGAGATTTTGCCGCGGCCCTAGCCAAGCTGCCCGCTGGCAGCAAAGCCCAGACCCTCGCCGACTGGCGTCGCCAATTGCAGGCTCTCATCGACAAGGAGCTCCTGCTGCTCGAAGCGCAAGACCAAGGGCTAGACGAAGCGGTCGTCCGGGCGATGGCGGCTTGGGAGCGCGAGGAGCTCGTCGAGCAATTGCTCGGGCGCGCGTTGGGCGAGCCGTTGGCCCCTACCGAATCCGAACTCGAAGCATTTTTCGCCGAATCGGGCGCGGCCCGCGAAATTCGCCTGCGTCGCTTGCCCGTGCGCGACCGGGCCGCGGCCCTAGCGGTGCTCAGCAAGGCCCAGCAAGGGGAGGATTTGCCCGGGGCGTGGAGCGAGAGCGGGTGGCTCAACGCGCTCAACGCCGGCGACGCGCGCATGGCCGCCCTGTTCCTACAGGAAGTGGGGGCCGTCGAGTTGGTGGAAACCGACGGGCGCTACTCGATAATCGCCGTTGCGGCCGAGCGCGAAGTCTCGCTGGCAGACCGCCGCCCGCTCGCAGAAGCGGCTCTAACTCGGCGCAAGAAGCAACAGGCGAACTTGGCTTACTTAGAGCAGTTGACGAGCCAGTACGCGGTGCAGTTAGACACGGCCGGGTTGCGGCAGGTCGCCGCGGGCGAGGCTGGCCCACAGGTGCGCTTGGTCCGCAGCACGGCGGGCGATTGGAGCGCGGCCGACTACCAGCAAGCCCTCGTGCGGCTCGGGGCCGCGGCCGAGCCGCTACCGGCCGATGTCAGTGCCCTCGGGTTCAAGGTGACGCGGGCCTTTGTCGCCGACCAGCTTCTGCCGCAGGAGGCGCGCAAGCACGAAGTGTACGCCGAGTTGGAGCCGCGCCGCGCCCAAGTCCGCCAACAAAAGTTGATCCAAGCCTTATGGGAGCGAGAAATTTTCGCGCACATCGAAATCGACCCCGCGCAGGTGCGCGCCTTTTACGAGGCCAACCCGCAACGCTACGCCCGCTCGGGCGCATTCGGCCGGCAACTGCAAGTACGCGTCGCCCGCGATTTGCGCGACGCCCAAGCCGCGCCCCTGTTCGATCGCTACATCGAGCAGTTGCGCGCCAAATACGCTACGGTCGTCGCGGTGGAAGAAGGGCCGTTGGGAGAATTTGTCTCCCGCCAGCGACAGGCTGCCAACCCCGTCGAGCTATGAGCTTGTTCGATCGTTAGAGAGGAGTATTCCATGTCCGCGTACAAAAAATGTTCCATCCTCGCCGCTGCGACCCTGTTGTTGGGCTGCGGTCACTACTTGGTGCCCGGGCGCTTCCAGCCCTTAGAGACCGCCCAGCAGCAGACCGACATTCAAGGGTCGAGCATGAAAATCCTCGACGACGGCACCGTGACCTTCGTGCAGAACCGCCTCGAAGTGTCCGTGCGGCCCATGAGCGACGAGGAGCTCAACCGCCAGTACCCGGCCGAATCGACCAACGCCAGCGGCCCGGCCGACGAGCTGCCATCCAACCCGTTCACCTATGGCAACTGGCTCGATCCGCGCACCGGCAAGGCACCGCAGCGCTTGTCCATCTTCAAGGTCACGGTCAAAAACTACGAATACCCCAAGGTCAAGTTCGACCCGCTGACGGTCACCATTGAGTCGGCCAACGGTCGCCGCTACTACCCTTGGGGCTCCTACGACGTGGAGGAGTACTTCCGGCGGTTTCCACTGGCCTTCAACGGCTTGGGCCGGATGCGCTACAAAGAGCGCACCGCGATCTACAACCAAGCCAAGTATCCAGACGACGAGTTTTGCTTCTCCGGGCAAGTGGTCGAGGGCTACGTGGTGTTCTCCAAAATTCACGACGACGTCGCCGAGATCGTCTTTGTGATTTCCGAGTTGGGGCTGCGCTACGATTTCCGCAACGAACCCCTAGAGACCATCGACCTCCGCTTTCGCTTCAAGCGCGACCTCAAGAAGGTCAGAAACATCGAAAAACTAGCGGCCCACTAGCCGCGCTAGCCGGTAAGAACTGGATTCCCGCTTGCGCGGGAATGACGAAAGCCGGCTCTACGGCTTGTTCAACATGACCCAAGGTGGGTCTTCAGACAGCCTCTAAGGGGCGCCTTTCTGCCCGACGCCCGTTCCATGCTGACCAAATTCCTCCTAGCCGCCACCGCGGCCTTCTTCCTGCTATCGGTCACGGCCTTTGACCCGGCCACCATTTCGCGCTGGCTTGAACAGGCCATCGGCTGGGAGCCGCTGCGCGAAGCACCGCCCACCGCTCAAGCATCCTCGTTGCGCGAAGCGGTCGCGCAAATAAACGCCGCCGATCTAGCGCGTCACCTCCGCGTCCTCACCGCAGACTCGTCCCGCGTCACCGGCTATGCCGGAGCTGCCCGCGCCGCCCGCTATATCGACGGGGAATTTCGCCGCCTCGGCCTGCAAGTCACCAGCGAATTTTTCCCGGTTTCCGTTCCCCTAGATCGCGGCGGTCGGCTGCGCTTGATCGGCTCAGACGAAACCATCCCCATCTACGGATTGTGGCCCAACCACGTGCGCTCGCCATCCCTGTCGCCGGGCGGCGTCTCCGGCCCCCTCATAGACTTGGGGCGCGGCCGGTTGGCCGAGATGGATGGCAAACGGCTAGCCGGCAGCATCGCGCTGATGGGGTTTGGCTCAGGCAACGCCCACGTCCAAGCGCGGGCCTTGGGCGTCCAAGCCATCTTGCTGTACGACGATGGCCGCGTCACGCGCAGCGAGGCCGCGGAAAAATTCCTCCAAGTGCCCGTGGACATCCCGCGCTTTTGGCTCGAAGCGGCCGGCGCGCAATTCCTGCGGCAGCAAGCGCGCACCGGCGACGTCGAGGTGCATCTCGAAGCGCGCATGGACTGGACGTCGGTCCAAGCGCGCAACCTATTTGCCGTCCTGCCGGGCTTGGCCGAGGATATGCCGCGCGGCCAGCGCCGCGAAATCGAGCGGTGGAGCGACCAAATCATCGTCCTGCAAGCGCATTACGACGCCATCTCGGTCGTCCCCGCGCTGGCCCCGGGTGCTGAGAACGCGACCGGCATGGCCGCGCTGCTCGAAATCGCACGGTTGCTCGTGGCCGAAGGCACCCGCTACACCGTGCTCTTTTTGGCCACCCCCGGGCACTTTCAGGGCTTGGCCGGCGTCAACGACTTTCTCTACCGCCACGCGCGCGAAAGCGAGCACTTCCGCGACCAGATCCCGCCGGCCGAGCGCATTGACTTCCGCCTCTTCGTCGGGCTCGACTTGGCCAGCCACAGCCCCCGGGTCGGCAGCTTCACCATGGGCACGTTCTACAACTCGGCGTGGCGCAACGACGACTATCAGAAGAACCTGATGGCGCACTACGCCGCGCGCTTTGGCCGCTACAACCGCGAGATTTTCGCCGACTCCACTCGCTATCAAGACGCCATTGCCCCGCAGAAGCGGGTGTGGAAAAACTTTATGCCCGTGCGGCTGGCCCTCGACAGCGAGGCCGCGGCCTTCGTGGGCAAGGAAGCGCTCTCTTTTGTCACGCCCAACCAACTGCGCCAGCGCGTGGATACGCCCCTCGACCGGCTCGAATTCGTCGCGCTCGACAACCTCGCCGAGCAGACCCGCACCCTAGCCGGGCTGATGCTCAAGGCCGCTTCCGACCCAGACTTTTTCAACGACACCAAGCTGACCCTGCGCGATTGGGGGCACCGCCTAGAGGGCAACATCTACTGGTTTGACCGCGACGTGAATTTTGCCGTGCCCAAGGCACCCGTGCCCAAAGCCCTCGTCACCTATCTCCAGCCCGGCCCCAACTCCGTGGCCGGCGTCCGCACCCTGATTGCCACGCACGGCGACGAAAACGGCTACTTTGAGTTCGACATCGTGCGCAACCGCTTTGCCAACCGGATTCAAGCCTTTGAACTCGACGAATACGGGCGCATCGTCTCCGCGCCCGACCTCGGGGAGGAGGGCGACAAAACCTACCCGGGCACCCAGCCGTACGGGTGGTGGGAAAACCGCATGTTGCAGGTCCTGTTTCGCTGCCGCGCCCTGAGCTTTTTGGAGGTGGTCGATCCGCGCTATTTATCGGCCATGGACCGCGTCAACGTCCTCGGCACCAACGACGCGCCCCCGCGCTCTTTTTCCCTCAACTACATCGAAAACCAGAGCGCGGCCCAGGACCGGGTGGTGCAGGCCGGCGTGGTGTTCGCCGAGCCGGGCACTCGCGTCAAAATTCTCGCCGGTGAGAGCGCCTTTGGCGGCGAGAACGCGCTCGCCGGCGTGCGCTACATGCTCACCAACGCAGACTCCGCGCTGTTCACCGACCTCGACCCGGCCCGCGTCGATCTGGCGACCATTGAGCGGGCACAGGGCGAGGGCTTTCCCATCGAACAGGGCCTCATCCCCTATCCGGCCTTGCAGGCGGCCCGCGACCTCTGGATCATCGACGAGGCGCGGATCAAACAAATGGTGCGCCACGGCATCGTCCTCGAGCAGCTACAGGCCATGCACGAGCAAGCGCGGGAGGCCCTGCTCGCGGCCGGCGACAAACTCGCAGCTTTTGATTACACCGGCTACCAGCGCGCCGTGCGCCGCGCCCTCGGGCTAGAGGCCCGCATCTACCCAGAAGTCAAGGCCACCGCCAACGACGCCGTCCGCGCGGTAATTTTCTACTTCGCGCTCCTGTTGCCCTTTGCCTTCTTCTGCGAGCGGTTCTTCTTCGGCTTCCCGGACGTGCGGCGGCAAATCGCCGGCTTTGTGGGCATCTTCGTCCTCGTGTTTTTGATCCTGCGCTTCGTCCATCCGGCCTTCAAACTGAGCACCTCGCCGTACATCATCTTCCTCGCGTTTGTCATCCTCGCCTTGGGCGTCCTCGTCATCTTCATCGTCGTCACGCGCTTCAAGGGGCTTTTGCAACGGCGCAAGGGAGCAGCCGCCGGGATGCACGAGACCGACGTGGGGCGCGTGGCCGCGGGGTTTGCGGCCGTGCTGTTGGGCATCTCCAACTTGAGCAAGCGTCGCCTGCGCACCGCGCTGACGGCCGCAACCCTGACCTTTTTGACCTTTACCGTCAATTCCTTTACCTCGGTCAAGTCCAGCCTCGACTTCTACCGCCTGCCGCGCGACACCCCGCCCTTGTACGAGGGGGGCCTCATCCGCGACCGCGCTTGGCGCGGGATGCAGGATTCCATCTTGGACTACGTGCAGAGCGCCTTCGGCGACCGCGCCTTGGTCGTGCCGCGCGCCTGGTACTTGTCGCCGGTCGAATCCGAGCGGGCCTTTATCGACTTTGCCGCCACCGCGACCGGCGCGACCAGTTTTGTCCACGGCTTGGTGGGCCTGCAGCCGGCCGAAGCCCAAGTAACGGGCCTCGACGCGCACCTGTCGGCCGGCCGCTTCTTCGCGGCGGGCGACGACCGGGCCGTCATCTTGCCCGACAGCCTAGCCGCGCTCGTCGGCATTGGGGCCGCAGAGGTGGGCACCGCGACTATCGAACTCTACGGCGAGGAGTACCGAGTCATCGGCTTGTTCGACAGCGCAGCCCTGAAAGAAGTGGTCGATCTCGACGGCGAGCGGCTAACGCCTGTGGACACGGTCAAAGACGCCGGGCTTATCGTGCGAGAGAGCACCGAAGACCCGCGCACCCTAGCCGCGACCGCAGTTGAGACCTTCAACCACCTCGAAGTGGTCAACACCCTCTTCTTGCCCTATCAGCGCGTCCGCGCCATGGACGGCCGTTTGCGCTCCATCGCCATTGCCGCCGACGCAGACGACCCGGAATTCGTCCGGCGCGTAGAGTCCTTTATGTCGCGGGTGGCCCTGACCCTGTTCGTCGGCCAAGGCGATCGCGTCGTGGCGTACAGCTCAATTGGCTCCACCGAAATAAGCGGGGCCGGTCAGCTTTTGGTGCCCGTGATCATCGCCGCCTTGATCGTGCTCAATACCATGATGGGGGCCGTGTATGAGCGCGTGCGCGAGATCGGCATCTATAGCGTCGTGGGCTTGGCCCCCAGCCACATCGGCCTGCTGTTCTTGGCCGAATCCACGGTCTTTGCCACCTTTGGCGCGGTGGTCGGCTACGCCTTGGGCCAAATCGCCCACCTGTTCATGCTGCAATACGGGCTGCTCGCCGGCCTGACGCTCAACTACTCGTCGCTTTCGGCCGTGTGGGCTACGGTCGTCGTCATCGGCACGGTCTATTTATCGACCTTGTATCCCGCACGCTTGGCGGCCAACATGGCCGTCCCCGACGTGACGCGGCAATGGCAATTCCCCCCGCCCGTGGGCGATCACTGGCGCTTTGACTTTCCCTTTACGGTCGGCGGGGCCGAGGTGCCGAGCATGTACGCGTATCTCAAGTCGGTCTTTGTCGCGTACGGCGAAGGCTCCATCGGCGACTTCATCGCCCGCGACGTCGAGCTATCCATCGCCACCGACGGGCCGGAGCCATCCTACGCCATTGCCATGCGGACTTGGCTGGCCCCCTACGACCTAGGCATCAGCCAAAAGGTGCGCTTGCAGGCGACGCCCACCGGCGAGCACCGCATCTACAAGATCGAGACTCACATCGAGCGCCTCAGCGGCGACGTGGCCTCTTGGCAGCGCATGAATCGCAAGTTCCTCAACGTGCTCCGCAAGCGCTTCCTCGTGTGGCGCACCCTGTCGCCGGGAATTCGCCAAGGGTATCGGGACGAGGCGGAACAGGCGTTTGCCGAGGCGGGGCCGTAGGAAAAAGCTGTGCGCGAAAAGCCACCCTATACCATCGCGGCGGATATTCTTTTTCGCATTGAACAGATCGGCGAAGCGATTGGCCGGGCCGAGGCCGCGGGCCTTGCACGGGATTTGCGCTTGCGGCGCATCAATCGCATCCGCACAATTTGTGGCTCGCTCGCCATTGAAGGCAACATCCTCAGCGAGGAGCAAATCTCCACGATTCTCGACGGCAAGCCCGTCGTCGCCCCCCCGCGAGACATTCGGGAAGTCCGCAACGCCATTGCGGCCTACGATCAATACCAGCAATGCAGCCCCGCCAGCGAGGCCGACCTTTTACGCATGCACGAAATTTTGCTGACCGGCTTATTGGACGCGCCCGGACAGTATCGCCGCACTGGCATTGGCGTTATGGGCGGCGGCCAAGTCCATCACGTCGGCCCGCCCGCCCAGCGTGTACCGCAACTCATGGCGAATTTGTTGGCATGGCTGGGCAGCACCGATGAGCATCCGCTCATTGCCAGTTCGGTCTTCCACTACGAGTTCGAGTTCATTCACCCTTTTGAGGACGGCAATGGGCGGATGGGGCGGCTCTGGCAGACGCTGATTCTGACCCGCTGGAAACCCCTGTTCGCCCACATCCCGGTGGAGAGCATGGTAAACATTCGCCAAGGCGACTACTACGAAGCGATCCGGCAGAGTTCGGCCGCCGGTGAGAGTACACCGTTTATTGGGTTCATGCTGGACATCATTCTGGAGGCCCTCCAATCTTCCGCAATAAGCGACCAAGTAAGCGACCAAGTAAGCGACCAAGTAGCGCGGCTCCTCAAGGCACTGCGGACCGGCCCGAAAACCGCCGCTGAACTCATGGCGGCTCTGGGGCTGGCGCATCGTCCTACACTCCGCAAAAACTACATTCGCCCGGCCCTAGCCGCCGGGCTGGTGGAAATGACCCGCCCGGAATCGCCCACTGCGAAAAACCAAAAGTATCGGCTCACTACACGCGGGCGGGAGATGCGCTGATACTCGGCTGCATCCTTGACACGGTGCCGCCACAAAAATAGACTTAGCTTAACTTAGCTATTGGAGGATTCGCCATGACAAAGGTGAACATGCACGAGGCCAAATCGCAGCTTTCGCGCCTAGGTAAGTTGGCTTGGGCCGGGGAAGAAGTCGTCATCGCCAAGGCCGGCGAGCCGTATCTGCGGCTGGAACCGTATCGGGAGCGCTTAGAGAAACGTCAGCTTGGTGGGCTAGAAGGAAAAATCTGGCTGTCTCCAGACTTTGACGAGCCCGATGAAGAACTCATAGACCTGATTGAGAACTCGAAAATTTTCCCAGATGAGGATTAGCCATGTCGCGGCTGCTGTTGGATACCCACACCTTTTTGTGGTGCCTATCCGATGTGGAGCAACTGGCCGAAGATATCCAAGCCGCAATCGTCGATCCGCACAACGACGTTTTCGTCAGCGCGATCACCGGGTGGGAAATCGCGGTCAAGCAGGCCAAGGGTCGCTTGGTCGCTCCAGACAATCTGCCGCTGTTGATTGAGCAAAGGGGCTTTACCCACCTTCCACTGACATTCCAGCACGCCGAGCAGGCCGGCAGCCTCCCGCTGCACCACCGGGATCCCTTCGATCGGTTCCTGATTGCCCAAGCTCAGGCCGAAGGGCTGGTCCTCGTGACCCGGGATGGCCTCATGCGGCGATACGACGTGCCCATTATGAAGGTTTGAAGCCATGAACGGTCAGCTTACATGACCGCACGCGCCTTCCTCATCGGCTTGGGCCTCGTGGTCCTGATCAACATTGGGGCCCCGTACAGCATGTTCATCCTCAAGTCCTCGCAGTGGGCGATCAGCTACCTGCCCTTGAGCGTCGTCTTTCTCTTTACCGCCTTAGTCTTTCTCAACGCCACGGCCAAGTCGCTGCTCAAAGTGCGCGGCCTGAGCACCAGCGAGCTCGGCCTCGTCTTTACCATGTCCTTAGTCGGGGCCTCGATTCCCACTTGGGGCACCTCCACGTACATGATCGCGGTCATCGCCGCTCCCCAGTACTTTGCCTCGCCTGAGAATCAGTGGCAGAGCAAGGTCGTCCAATACATTGAGGAATGGCTCGTGCCCAACGACGCGATTGCCCTCAAGTGGTTTTACAACGGCCTGCCCGCCGGCGAATCCATCCCTTGGGGTGCTTGGATCGGGCCGCTTTTTTGGTGGACCAGCTTGGTCATGGCCATCTTCTTTTTGTGTCAGTGCATGGTCGCCGCCCTGCGCAAGCAGTGGGTTGAGTACGAGCGCCTGCCCTTCGCCCTGATGGAGTTGCCCCAACAACTCATCGACCCGCCGCGCGGCTCGAACTGGCCCGGTTTCGTGCGCCAAAAGGCGTTTTGGTTCGGCTTTGCCCTGCCCTTCTGCATGGTTATGTGGAACGTGGTCACCTACTTTACTCCGGCCTTTCCGCCTATCCCCCGCGACCTGTCCGACCCCATCCGCATTGGCCGCGAATTTCCCGCCATTCACACCAACGTCAACTGGGCCATCGTCGGCTTTGCGTACTTCGTCAACCTCGACGTGTCGTTCAGCATGTGGTTCTTCACCGCGCTCACCATGCTGCAACAGGGGCTGTTCAATCGCTTCGGCTACACCCTTCCCGGCCGCGACGTGTACACCCTCGGGCATCCCGGCATTGGCTGGCAGTCTTTCGGTGCCCTGATCGCCCTCGTCGCCGGCATGCTGTGGATGGCGCGTGGGCACCTCGGCGCGATCTGGCGCAAAGCGGTGTACAACGATGCGGACATCGACGACGCAGACGAGCTGATGTCCTATCGGATGATCGTCTTTGGCGGCGGGCTGGCCCTGCTCTACATCGCCTTTTGGATGGGGCGGGCCGGCATGAACCTGCCCACCATCGCGCTCTTTATCTTGGCGACCTTGGTCCTCTACGTCGGCATTACGCGCATCATCATGGAGGGCGGCTTGCTCTTCAGCCGCGCCCCGCTCGTCGGCCAGACCTTCGTCGGGTACGCGCTCGGGCCGCACGCCACCGCGCAGAGCAACATCGCCCTGGGGCTGTCCTACGGCTGGCACCACGAGCTCAAGGGCTTTTTCATGGTCGCCGCGGCCAACAGCGCCAAAGTGGCCGGCTCCATCCGCGGCAACCGCCGCTATCTGAGCTTCTACATCCTCCTCTCGGCACTGGTGGCCCTCGTCGTCTCCATGGCCTTCGCGCTCTACATGGGCTATTCCTTTGGCGCGTACAACTACGGGGGCTGGATCTTCGGCACAGGCTCGCAAGTGCCCTACGTGGAAAGCCTGCGTAAAATCGATCTCAAGGCCCCGGATTGGACGCGGTTGGGCCACCTCGTCAGCGGCGCGGGCGCGATGGGGCTTTTGACCTTTATGCGCTACCGCTTCTCGTGGTGGCCCCTACACCCCATTGGCATGCCGGTCGGCATCTGTTCCTACCCCATGACCATTATCGTCTTTTCGATCTTCGTCTCGTGGCTGGCCAAATGGGCCATCATGCGCTCGGGCGGCATCGGCCTCTATCACCGCGCCCAACCCTTCTTCATCGGCCTCATCCTCGGGTACTTCACCGCGATTGGCCTGTCCTTTTGCATCGACATGATTTGGTTCCCCGGGCAAGGGCACCCGCTATACGGAAACTAGCGCATGGCTCAAGACGACAAAAAATCACCTGAGCTGATTCCCGCGGACCTCAAATTCGAGCCGGGTTTTAACGTCAAGACCTTGTGGGCCGCGCTCTTCGTCGGCTTCATCATGCTGCCCGGGGCCATCTACTTGGGGCTGGTAACCGGCCAAAGCATGGCGGGCGGCGCCGAGTGGGTGACGCTGATCCTCTTCATCGAAATCGCCAAGCGCTCCTTTGCCCGGCTGCGCACCCAAGAGGTGATCATTCTCTACTGGGTGGCCGGCGGCTTGGTCGTGATGGGCGGCAAGCTGGGCACTGGGGCCGAGCTGTTTGGCGGGCCTTTTGGCGGGCTGATCTGGGACCAGTACTTGATTCAATCGCCCCAAGCCGACGGCTTGCACCAGTACATCCCCGATTGGGTGGTGCCACCGCGCGGCTCGCCGGCCCTAGCCGGACGCTCCTTTTTGCACCCCGATTGGATCAAGCCCATCGCCCTCCTGCTGACCGTCATCGTCATGCAGAAGGTCAACAGCCTGTCCTTGGGCTACGTGCTCTTTCGCGTCACCAACGACATCGAGCGCCTGCCGTACCCGCTGGCCGCAGTGCAGGCCGGCGGCGCCACCGCCCTCGCCGAGAGCTCCGGGCCGAGCCAAGGCTGGCGATGGGAAGTCTTTAGCGTCGGGGCCTTTATCGGCATTGTCTGGGGGCTGTTCTACGTGGTCATCCCCACGATTTCGGGCATTTTCTTTACCGAAACGGTGACCATCCTGCCGATTCCGTTCATCGACCTGACCGTTTCGATCAAGGAAATGCTGCCGGCGAGCATCATGGGTATTGGCACGGACTTAGGGCACGTCATGGTCGGCTTTGTCCTGCCCTTTTGGATTGTGGTCGGCTCCTTTGCCGCCGCCTTCCTCGTCAACCTCCTCGTCAATCCGGTGCTCTACGCATACGACGTGCTGCACACTTGGGAGCCGGGCATGTCGGCGATCCCAACGCAGATCGCCAACTCCTTCGACTTCTGGCTCAGCTTCTCCATTGGCGGCGCGGTCGTCGTGGCCCTGATGGGTTTTGCCATGGTCGGCAAGACCTTGTGGACTTTGCGCGGGGTCAAGCGCGCCGAAGACGACGAGCACCTAACCGAGGGCCGCGGCGACATCCCCATCCCCCTCGCCTTGGGCGTCTGGGCGGTGAGTACGCTCGGCTTCGTGGTTTTGGTGTGGTATTTGGTGCCGGAATTTCCCTGGTGGATCAGCGCGTTCTTCGGCTTTGTGTGGACGCCGATTTACTCGTACATCGGAGCGCGTATGATCGGCCTGACCGGCTCGCCGCAAGGAGCGTCCTTCCCCTATCTGCGCGAAGGCTCCTTTTACCTGTCGGGCTATCAGGGCGCGGCCGTGTGGTTCGCGCCGATTCCGCTCTTCCAGTGGGGGTACGAAGCGGCGGCCTTCAAGCAACTAGAACTGACCCGCACGCACTTCGGCAGCATCGTCAAGCTGGCCGGCGTCACCTTGCTGATCATGTTCGTCTGCTCGTTTGTGTTCTGGTCTTTTATCTGGAAGTTGGGGCCGATTCCCTCGGCGGCCTATCCCTACGTGCAAAAGTTTTGGCCCTTTCACGCCACCATGCAGGCGTTCTGGGCCAAATCGACCCTCGCCGAGGGAGGCAACGAGCTGATCAAGACCATCATTCGCTGGGAATACGTGCTCACCGGCGCGCTGGGCAGCGCGGGGATTTTGGGCGCGTTGGCCCTGGTGCGCTGGCCGGTCGCCCTGTTTTACGGATTCATCGGCGGCGTGGGCGCATGGCCGCACTTTCTGCTGCCCAACTTCATCGGCGCGTTGCTGGGCCGCTATCACTTGCAGAAGCGTTTTGGCGCGGCGCGCTGGCGGGCTTACGCGCCGATTCTCTTGGCGGGCTATTCGTGCGGGATGGGATTGGTCGGCATGTCTTCCATCGCGCTGGCACTGATTTCCAAAGCGGTGTCGAGCATTGTGTTTTGAGGTGTCAATCGGCGAAGCATTGTCAAGGGCATTGTCAAATTAGCTAGAAGCTATCTCATAAATACCGTAGCAATATGAGGATACATCCGAGTTGTACAAAGCCGAGGTAGTTTCCAGCATAGTATTCGTATCGAACCACGATGCGGCGGAAGTTATGCAACCAAGCAAACAGTCTTTCTACTTTCCAACGTCTTTTGTAGCCCCGCAACCGCCGCCCATCCTGGGTTTTGGCTTGCGTGCGATTGCGGCGATGCGGGGCGATCATCTCAATGCCTTGGTCGGCCAGGCTCGCATCCAATCGATCCGAGTCATAGGCTCGATCCCCGATGAGTCGTTGCGGTCGGGGCTGGACCCATCGGTTTTCCAAGGTGGCTTCTACGAGGGTGCCTTCGTGCGGCGAAGCACTTTGGATGGGTACGGCGATAGGAAGACCAGCGCGGTCTGCCACTGCCATGAGCTTCGTACCTTTGCCCCGCTTGGTCGGACCCACTCGGTCCCCCCTTTTTTCGCCGCGACAAACAGGCCGTCGATGAAACATTCGCTCACATCAAGGCCCCCGCGCTCATGCAAGTCGTGCGCGAGGGTGCGCAGAATACGCTCCAAGGTGCCATCAGACGACCACTGTTGGAATCGACGATGGCAGGTCTGGTAGGACGGATAGCGATCAGGCAGGTCATGCCAAGGCGCCCCGGTGCGGAGAATCCACAGAATACCATTGAGCACCGCCCGGTTACAACGCCAAGGACGACCCCGGCCATCGCGGCGTTTGGGACACGCCGGCCGCAGCGGGGACACGATCGACCACTGGTCATCGGTACGATCCATAAGAGATACCTCCGAAAGGGAATACCACTAACGTAGCACAGCCAGACTATTTATGAGATAGCTTCTAGATTTTTGGAGCTTTATCGAGGCTAGCTTCGCATGGTTTGAAGAATCGCCCAAAACAGTTCCTGCATTCGATGACAACATAACGGAATATAAGGAAGAGAAGGACACGTGGCATGACCTCGTGAACGAAGTGGTTAGTGAATGTGGACGAGAACAAGTGACCCTAAATGTGCTGTTACAAGGTCTCGATCTTCGTTCCAAAACGTCGGTTCCACCTAAGGACTCAGTACCCTGCTTTACTATTCATGCCTCAAAGGGCATGGAATTCGAGCATGTTTATCTAGTTGGACTAGTGGAAGACCAATTACCGAATTGGGCAGCAGTCAAAAAGGGGGATGATAGCCATGAGATGCGGTTAGTAAATTGAGAGATGGATAATTTGTTGTGGAACTGGCGGTTTTTATTACGCCTTAGCGGCTTTCCTTGTCAGTCCTTTTCGGTCATTGGTTCACCGCAAGGGTCGGCTGACCCCTGCGAATCGCTTACCTATGAGATAACCCGTGTACTCCGTGCCAAACAGCCCGTGCATTCTTCTGCACTCCGAGCCTGTGTGCCGTATAACCTACGAGACCTGCTCAACGAAGGTGATCCACAGCGGGCTTTCGCCTACTTCGTGTTGCTCCAAGGGCGTCAGCGCACCAGTCACCGCGTCAATGCGATACGAAGCTAGCCGCCCCGATCCTTGGCCGACCGCGTAGGCGAAGCGGCCGCTCGGATCCAACTCAAAGAAGCGGGGCGTGGCCTCGGTGGGATAGTGTCCTTTGGCCGTCAGCCTCCCATCGTTGCCAATGGCAAACAGGGCCAAGGAATCGTGGCCGCGATTGGACCCGTAGAGAAACCGGCCATTGGGTGCGATCTTTATTTCGGCCGTCGTGTTGCCCGCACGATCAAACCCCTCCGGCAGGGTCGAGATGACCTGAAACGACGACAGGGCCCCCGATTCCGGGTCGAAGCGGTAGGCCGAAATGGTGCTGCCGTTTTCGTTGATCGAATAGAGGAGATCGCGGGTTGGGTGGAAGGCGAAGTGGCGCGGGCCTTCGGGCGTGGCCGGTTGGACCTTGGGCGGGTCGTTGGGCGTTAGCTGCCCGGTTTGCTCGTCAAAGCGGAACTGAAAGATGGCGTTGGTCGGGTTGGTGTGCGGCACAAAGGCGAAGCGGTTCGAGCGGTCGGTTTGGATGCTGTGGGCGCGTATGGCGGTGGGGAGCATTTGCCGCGGCTGGTCCGCGAGTATGCCGGGGCCGCTCATGCTGTGAACGCCGACGTGGCCCGACCCATAGTAAGACGACAATAAAAAGGAGCAGGTATTGTCCAAAAATAAATAAGGCGGGCCTTCGGCTAGGGCCGTCTCCGAGAGCCTGGCGAGCGTCCCCTTCTCCTGATCGACCACATAGTTGACCAGTAATCTGGCGGCGCGCAGGGCCACAAACATCACTCTCCCGTTTGGGTGCATGACCACCGCTCCGGGGGCACCCTCCAGCTCGATATTGGGCTGCGGCTCTAGTGCGCCGCTGTCTTCGTCCATTAGGAAATGAGAGAAAAAGTTGTTGCCCGAGTTTGAAACATATACGTGATAGGCCATGGTGAGCTCCGCGGAAAAGTGTTAGGTAAGCGATGGGCAATATGCCGCTTCTCGCAAGGCATGCAAAAACGCGACTGGATCGGCCGGGCCGAGCAAGAGGGCGTAGGGGCCGTGCGTTGGAATATACACGGCGCGCGGCGCACCGGTGTAGAAAACGTGCGCCTTCTCCTCGCTGCGCAGATGGAACGCCCCCCCGTAAAAAAAGAACGCGCTGATGGCGAAAATTTTGCGGCCGGGCCGATATTGGGGCGCGGCCGGCAAATCGACGACGTGGGCCTCCTCCACCGTTAGCTCGTTATAGGCAAAGTGCTTGCCGTGGGCGCTGTTGCGGATGAGGAGGTGCTCCTCTAGCAAGGCGAAATCCGTGCGGCGGGCACTCAAGTAAAACCAAGTGAGGACCGAGAAAAATATGATCAGCATCAGCGCGTACGACGAGCCCAAGGCCACGGGCGCGGCGAGTTGCGCGACCGGGCCTTCTGGGTCAATGGCCGCGTAGAGCGCGAAGGTCAGCACGGCGAAAAAGGCGGTGGTCGCGGCAAAAGACGCGGCCAGTACTTTGCCGAACAGGGCCGCGGACGGCGGGTGGATGGGAAAGATGCGCGGGTCCATGTCAACTGGCCTTAATGAGCACCAACCCCCCGACGATGGCGAGGAGGCCGGTGGCCTTGAGCAGGGTGAGCCGTTCCTTGAGGAATATCCAGCCCAGCAGCGCGCCGATTACGACCGACGACTCGCGCACGGCGACGATGTACCCGACCGGGCCTTGGGTATAGGCGTAGAGAATCAGCAGATACGTGCCCAGCGAGGCTACGCCGATCAGGGTGATAACAGGCCAATGGACGCGGGCTATCGTCAGCAATCCCGCCCCGTACCGGCGCACGACCCAAGGTGCGCGCACGAGGCTGCCGATCAGCCACATGCCGGTGATGTAGTAGAGCGGTTGCACGTAGCCGACGCCTATTTTATCCACCAGCGAGTAGCAGACAATCGTCAGCCCCACGCCCAACGCGAGTTGCAAGCCGCGCGTCTGGTGCTTGAAGGCGGAGGCGCCCAAGCAGAAAATTCCCGCCAAGACCAAGGCGATGCCGCTGGCTCCCAACAGGGAAATGTCTTCGCCCAAGGCCAGCCACGCGGCTAGGGCTGTCAGCCCCACGCCCGAGCCGCGGGCGACCGGATAGACGAGGGAGATTTCGCCGTGCTCATAAGCCTCGGCCAGCAGCGCGAAGTACAGCCCGTGAATAATGCCCGTAGCCACGAGGCACAGGCCGCCGGACCACGACAGGGGCAGGGGCGGCGGTGTGCCCTGCCACCACGTGTACGCGCAAAACGGGATGGCGACTAGCACCCCAACCACTACGGAGAGCCAAATTATGGCTGCATCGCCAGCGGCTTTGCGGGCGGCGAAATTCCACAGGGCGTGGCCGATGGCGGCCGTCAATACGAGTCCCCAAACGTCGGCGTTCATTTTTTACTAAGGCAATCGGGGTACATGGGCCGGTTGACCATAGCGAGATTGAACTCTCGCGTCAAATGATCAATATTCTAAGCGAGCGATGGTACGCGGTGTTTCCTTACTCGACTGAATAAACGGATGGCAAACATATCTACTCCTACTTTCGCGGCGGTGGAGGAGGCCGCGGCGTTTATTGGGGCGCATCTGACGCCGACGCCGCTGGTCCACTGCTGGAAGCTCTCGCAAATGCTCGGTTGCCAATACCACGCCAAGTGCGAGAACTTGCAGCCTGTGGGGGCCTTTAAGGTCCGCGGCGGCGTCAACCTCATCGGGCGCTTGCGCCCAGATGAGCGACAACGGGGTGTCATCAGCGCGAGCACCGGCAATCACGGCCAGTCGCTGGCCTACGCGGGTCGGCTCTTTGGCACGCCGGTGATCATCTACGGGCCGGAGCGCGCCAGCAACCCGGCTAAGGTCGCGGCCATGCGCGCCCTCGGAGCCGAAGTCCGCCTGTGGGGCCGCGATTTCGACGAGGCCCGCGAGGAAGTCGAGCGCGTGGCGCGCAGCACGGGCTGCCGCTATGTGCATTCGGCCAACGAGCCTTTGCTGATCGCCGGCGTGGGCACCATGGGCTTGGAGATTTTTGCTGCCCTGCCCGATGTAGATGCGCTGATCGTGCCCGTAGGCGGCGGCAGCGGCATTTGCGGCCTCTCGCTCGTGGCTCGCCACCTAAACCCGGCTGTCGAGATCATCGGCGTCCAGACCGAGAGTGCCCCCGCCTGCTACCGGGCTTGGCAGCAGCGGCGGCTCGACGTGGCAGCCCCCATGACTACGCGGCACGAGGGGCTCGCCACACGCGTACCCTTTGCGATGACCGCGCGCATGATGTGGACACTCGTAGATCGCTTCGAGCTGGTCACCGACGAGGAGATCGACGCGGCGATTGGCCTGCTGGCGCGGGAAGCCAAGCTGGTGGCCGAAGGTGCCGGGGCCGCATCCCTCGCCGCGGCCTTGAAGATCCGCAAGTCCTTGGCCGGCAAAAAGGTCGTGGGCATCCTCAGCGGTGGGAACGCGCCCGCCGAGGACTTGGCGAGGGTTTTGCAGCATGGCTAAAGGAACGAGGCGCAAAAAGGGACGGCGGCGGGGCGCGACCGCCCGCGCCAATGCCGAGTTGGGTGCCCACCTAGCGTCGCTGGGCCTAGCGGCGATTGAAGCCTATAAGGTCTGGTGCCGCCAGCACGGGTTTAGTGCCGCCCTGAGCAAGACTTGGCAGGAGCGGCGGCAAGAGCGCGTGGCCCACCAGCGCGACCAACGGGCCGCCCAAGCCACCCAAGCCCTGCAGCAACACGTCGAGCGACTGGGGCTCGACGGGGTGGCCGCCTACCAAGCGTGGTGTCGGCAACAGGGGATCGGCGACGCCATGTACAAAAGCACGACCCAGCGCAACAAGGAACTCAAGCTCCACCAGCAAATTCAGAGTACGCAAGTCTTGCATGCGGGCCGCAAGCACAGCCGGCGCACCAAAGACCTCGTCGAACAGATCTGGGCCGGCACCATCGCCGAGGAAGTACTGTCCACCGATGTCCTGCGCTTGCTCGGCCGGGCCTTTGCCGGATTGGCGGGCCGCGAGCGAGCGCAGCTACGAGATCTGCTTTTGCACGTGGAGAAGCGGGCGTCCAGCCTGCTCGACGCTCGCCCGGCCCTCCAGCGCTTGGGGCGGGTGGAGGGCAATACCTTTGTCGAAGCACTCGGCGCGTTGGCGCGGCACAGCCACGTCTGGCAGCGGCCCCCAGCCGAGTGGAAGCCAGACAGCCGCAACCCCCGGCGGCAATTCGCCGCGCTGGCCCGCTTCTTATTGGCCCGTTACGAGGTGTCGGCCTGCTTGGATTCGGGGTGGTTCGGCGGCTGGGGGCCAGCGGCCCAACGCCAGCAGGGGTGGTTTGTCCACGTGGGCAGCGGGCAGAACCTCCGCACGGCCGATCTGCCGCTTGTGCTCTCCAAACGCATGGCGCACGTCTTTGCCCAAGCACCGAGCGACCTGACGGCGACCGAGGCCCTGCGCTGGGCGCAAGTGGTGGGACAGGGTGGCAGCGAGGTACTGGCGCAAGCCGTAATAGCCACGGAATTGGGGTGCGGTTTTGCCGACGAATCCTTCTGGAGCACCGCGGTGCTCTTCTTGGTTGAAAACCCAATGCTCGACCCGGATATGGTCGGGCCAATCGTCGATTATATCAATCACCAAAAGTACGCGCCCACCGAGGAGGGCGGGCCGCCGCAGCCGGACTACGCCATGAAGGGGCGCAGCGCGGTTAAGCTCCTGAGCCAAGTCGAGGAATGGCACGAGCAACTCGCACGCGCCCGCCGCCAGCCCGGCGGGCAGTGGCCGGGGTCGGGCATTGAGGGGTTTGCCGAGGCGGACGACGAGGAAGGGCTGCGCTGGACCATCCACGAGCTGACCTCCGCCAAGGAGCTGATGCTCGAAGGGCGGGCCATGAAACACTGCGTGGCCTCGTACGTGGCCAATTGCCGCCGCGGCAGCAAGTCGGTGTGGTCGCTACAAGCGGCCGACGCCGAGGGCCGCAGTGCGCGTGTAGCGACGATTGCCGTACACAACTCGAGCCGCAGAGTCGTCGAGGTGCGGGGGCGCTGCAACGCCGCGCTGTCGGGCAAGCGCGCGCAAAACAAGCGCTTGCAGCGGCCCTACCGGGAGTTATTGGCGCGCTCGGGGGCGGTGTTGCGAAAGTGGATTGACGCCGAGGAGCTGGGGCGGACCAAGCAAGTTTTCTGATAGGAGGGTATTATGTACGCAAAGTGCTTGTTTTCTCTATCGTTGTCTTTGGTGCTCAGCGTCCCGGCGGCCCGCGCTTGCGGCGGCTTCTTCTGCACCACGGTTCCCATGAATCAAGTCGCTGAAAACATCCTCTTCATCCAAGGGGAAGGCACGGTCACGACCCACGTCCAGATCCAGTATAGCGGCACGGCCGCGGACTTTGCGTGGGTGTTGCCCCTGCCGGCCGTGCCCGAACTCGCCGTCAGCCACAACCAAATTTTCGTCGAGTTGCAGCGCGCCACTCAGCCCTCGTTCCAATTGAACTTTCAAGAGGACGTTAGCTGTGGGTTCCCCCCCATTGCATTTTCTACTAGCGTCGAGTCCGGCCCTAGGTCTGTGGAAGTCGCCTCTGAGGAGCGCGTCGGTCCCTACGACACGGCCGTCATTTCCGCGGACGATGCCGAGGCCGTCGTCGGCTGGCTCGTAGAAAATGGCTACCAACTCGGCGATCTCGGGGTCGAGCTTTTGACGCCCTATATAGAAGAGGGCTTCTACTTCTTGGCCCTCAAACTCGCGCCGGACCGCGATGTCGGCGACCTGCAACCCATCGCCATGACCTATGCGGCCGATAGACCCGGTATCCCCATCCGCCTCACCGCCGTTGCCACCGAGCCGGACTTAGGCGTCCTCGCATACGTCTTGGGCGAGCACCGCGCTGTCCCCACCAACTACCTGCACGTGCAACTCAACAAAGCAGCCATCAATTGGTTCTTCGGCGGCTTCAACTACCAAAGTGTCGTCTCGCAAGCCGCCAATGAGGCCGGGGGCCAAGCCTTTGTCACAGAGTACGCTGGCCCCAGTGCGATCGTCGGCGACTTTTTCTTGGATACCTTTGATCTAGATGAACTGCGCCAACAGGATCATCCCGCCGACTTCATCACCACCGCCCTAGCGCAGGGTTTCCCCAACGACGCGCAGATGCAAACCCTGCTCCGCCGCCACATTCCCATGCCGTCGGTCGTGCTGACAGAAGGCGTGCTCAAAGTGGTGTTTGCCGGCGACCGCGAAGCCTACGAGCAAGCGCGCCAAGGAGGCTGGCTGCAAGACACAGCCGAAAGCTCCTTCTACGGCAACATGCGCGCGTACGACCGCTATCTCGCTGACGTTGCCTTTGACGCCCGTGCTTTTGTCGATGACTTGGAGCGCATCGTGGTTGATGCGCTGATGCAGGTGCAAGCGGTATTGGCCGACGCGCCGTACCTCACCCGGCTCTACACCACCCTCTCGGCCGACGAGATGACCCTCGACCCGGTGTTCTCCTACAATCCCGATCTGCCTCGCGTCAGCAATGTTCACGCTGCGGACGCCTATTGGGATTGTGCCGACCCGGAGACGACTCCGCTCGAAGAATGGGGGTTGGTCGTCGCGTTGGCCGACGGCCGCCAATTCCGCACGCTTCCGTTTACCGCGCTTGGCGATCCGCGCTCCGTGCCCGCCAATATGGAGGCCGCCGAGGTCGTCGAGCGACTAACCACGTCCGGCCCGCCGCAAGTCCTCCGCGCCTTCCCCACGACCATAGAAGCTACTGCCGGCTCCACTCCGACCGGCTGGTCCCTCTTGCCCAACTATCCCAACCCCTTCAATGCGGGCACGATCTTGCCCTTTATCGCGCCCGACTCCGCGCCCGCCGCCCTACGCATCTACAATCTCCATGGGCAGCAGATTCGCACCCTCACCACCGACCAAGCCGCGGCCGGATACGGCGAAGTCGCTTGGGATGGACGCGACCACAGCGGCCACGTCGTGGCCAGCGGCGTGTATCTGTATCGCTTGGAGACTGAAGGGATGGAGTTGACGCGCAAGCTGCTCTTTTTGCGCTAGGATTCCCTCGGGGATACGCGCACTTCGCTTAACTCGGGATTGAGTACAGAAAGCCCTGCCAAGGTGGCGATCCGACAGAAGGGGCCATCAGCGCAAACAAAATAATTGAGCGGTGTATGGCTATTGACGTGAAGAGCAACGGCAAGCTGAAGAGCATCTAAGGTCCGCAAATTTTCGGTGAAAGCATAACGGGCGAGAAGTCGAACAGCTTGGTTTTGGTGTGTGCGCTCAAAAGGCAGAATGAGAAATTTTCGCTGCCGAATATCTAAAAGAAATCGAGTCCGTATCGTTTGAAACTCGTCTTGGGTAAACGTATTCATGCGCATGAGACGAAAAAAAGCCGAATGCCATTCTATCAGTCCAAGCCGTGAAATAAAAATGCGATTGTTTGGATTATCAACGAGGTCAACAACCTTTTGCCTTCCCTACTCGTTGTGATAGTACTTGATCAGAGCACTAGTATCTAAAAAACAGAAGGCATTATCGTTCATCTCGTTCTTCACTCACGATCTTTGCCATAGACCCCTTAAACTTAGATGTGATTCTGAGCACTTCCTCCATCGAGGTCGAAGCCGCTGTGGCATCGGCGTTTTCTCGATTCCATTCCAATCCCCACAAGTCGTCCTCATGAAGGTCATCCAATAGCTTCTGAGACCGATCCGGTTTTTGGAGTTGCCTTTCGATCCTTCGTTTGACTTCCCGCAGCGTGTCAGGGGGCAGTTCGCACAGGGTGTCAATGAGGTCTTTGAGGGGCAAATTAATTTCGACGTTTTTGTCAATGCTAGTCATTTTATACCTCTATCTAGCGGCGGATCGCGTCCAGCTCGGGTAAGAGTTTAACGCTCTCTTGTTCGTTGGGGTCCGTCCGGGCGATCACAGCCGTGCAGGTTTCTGTCTCGCTGGGGTTGTAGGGAAGGTGAGGGACGCCGGAAGGGATGTAAACAAAGTCGCCGCTGCCGACGTATTGATGCTCCTCTAACCGCTCGCCATACCACATTCCAGCTTGGCCGCTGATGACGTAAATAGCGGTTTCGTGGTTTTCGTGCAGGTGTGCCTTGGCCCGTCCTTTAGGGGGCATGTTCAGCAGGTGCATGCAAATCCTCTGCGAGCCAGTGGTTTCGGCTGCGACCCCCGAAATGTACGTGAGTGCCTGTTTGCCTTCGTAGGTTGCTTGGGGGCGAATCACCTTGCAGGTTGGCTTGGAGTGCTCTGACATTCGGTTCTCCTCTGTGAGTGAGTTGGTTCTCGCGGCTGGCAGTTCAAGACGCCAGCCCGTCGAGCAGGTACTGCTGGATGCGGTCGAGCTCCTCGGGGCTGGCGATCTTTTGCCCCTCGGCATCGACGATGTAGAAGGCGTCTTGGGCGCGCGCCGCGACCGTGTTGATAATGGCGCGGTGAATGTTGAGACCCAGCTCGCCCAGCAGGTACGCGATTCGGTAGAGCAGGCCCACGTCGTCTTGGGCCTCGATATCGACGACCGTATAGCGCGCCGAGATCTGGTTGTCGAGCGCGATGCGAGGCGGCTGGTCGTACTGCCGCTGCCGGCGGCGGCGATCCCAACTGCTGCTGTACCGCTCCAGCAAGTCGCGAGCCTTGAGCCGCAGCGAGATGACCTCGTCCACCCGCTCGCGCACCCGCTCCTTCTTCCAATCGGGCAGCACCGGGCTGCCGTCGATGTCGGTCCCTTGGAAAATGTCGAGCACCACGTCGTCGGCGCGGGTGTTGACATCGGCGCGGAGGATGTTGATGTCGTTGACGGCCAAGGCACCGCAGATCTTGGCCATGAGTTGGCGCTGGTCGCGGGTGCAGACGACGATCTCGGTGTGCCCCTCGTGCTCAATGAATTCCACGACAAAAGGCTGCTCCCGGCTCAGGCGGGCGATCATCGCTAGATGCACCTTGATCTGCGCGCGGTTGTAAGCGACCAAGTAGCTGGGGGATAGCAGCTCGATGTGTTCTTGGAACTGGACGACCCGCTGGGCCGACCAGCGGCCCTCAATGTGATCGAGGTGCTCGTTGAGCACCTGCCGAGCGCGTTGTTTGGCCTCTAGGGCCTGCATGTCCGAGTGCAATTGCTCGGCTGTCTTGTAGTACAATTCCCACAGCAAGGCCCCTTGCCAGTCGGTCCAAGCATCGGGCGCGACGGCCGACAGGTCGGCATACGAAACCAAGTAGAGCGCCCGCAGCCATTCCGCGTGGGCGAACAGCCCGGCGAACTCGGCGATCATCTCGTAGTCGTCGAGATTGCGCCGCCTAGAGATTAGCACCATATCTTGGTGGTGCTCCACGAGGAAGCGCAGCATGGCCCGCTCCTCTTGGGCCAGCCCCATCCGCTCGCTCAACGCCTCGGTCATCTCAATGCCCCGCGCGATGTGGTCGTCGCGCTTCCACTTGCCCACGTCGTGCAAGAGTACGGCAAAGAACAGCAGGTCGCGGCGCGTGCATTGGGCGAAGATCGCCGACATACCGCCCTCCTGCTGACCGAGGGCTTCCAAGTTTTCCAGCGCGACCAGCGTGTGCTCATCGACCGTGTAGATGTGGTAGATGTCGTATTGGACCAAACAGGTCAGCCGCCCGAACTCGGGCAAGTACGCGCCCAAGACTCCTAAGTCGTGCATGCGCCGGAGGGTGTGCGCTGTGCGGTATTTGCGCTTGAGTATCTTGAAGAACAGGTCGCGGGCCGCGGGCCGACGCCTGAATTCGTCGTCTATTAGCGGCAGACTAGCGCGTACCGCGCCCTGCGCCTGATCGCTCAACGCCAAGTTTTTGGTCTGAGCCGTGAGGAAAATTTTTAGCAGGCGCAGGGGATCGGCGGCAAAATACGCCTCGCCGTCGGCGAGGACGAGCTCCCCCTCTACCGCAGCCATGCCGCGCTCTAGATACATGCTGCGGCTGCTGTTGCGCGGCTTGTACGTCAGCCGCTGGAAGGCCCGTTCTACTAGGTGGTACACGGTGCGCGCATGGAGGTAGTAATCGCGCATGAAGCATTCGGCCGCCAGCTCTTGGCCTTGGTCCGCATAGCCCAAGGAGGCCGCGATTTGCGGCTTGAGATCGTGCTCTAGCACATCGCGCTTGCGGCCCACCGCGAAGTGGAGCGCGTGCCGCACCCGCCAGAGAAAGGCGCGGCTGCGGGCGAGGCTAGCGCCGCTCCCATCGAGATACCGGTCGAACAAATCGCCCCATTCGGGTGCTTTGACCTTGGCTTTGAGTGCCCACTCGAACATCTGCATCTCGCGCAGGCCCCCGGGGCTTTCCTTGACATTCGGCTCTAAAAGCTGGACGGATTGCCGCGCTTGGATGCGCTGCCGGCGCAGCCGATTTAGCTCGGTGACCGTGCGCTTAGGCACGCGCTTGTAGAGCCGCTTTTGGAACTGGGCGAAAAGCGCGGCGTCGCCGGCCAGCAAGCGGCCATCCATCATCGCGGTGCGAGACTCCAGATCTTCGCGCACCGCTCGGACCACATCGTCCAACGTGCGACTGCTGTGCCCCACCTCAAAGCCCAAGTCCCAGAGCGGATTGAATACGCCCGCGACGGTTTCGGGAACCTTGTCCTCGCTCTTGACGAACAGGAAGAGCAAGTCAACATCGGAATGCGGGGCCATTTCGCAGCGGCCGTATCCGCCCAGTGCCACCAGCGCGTGGGGGCCGGCTGTCGGGGGCATGGCGCGCTGGTAGATAGACAGCACCACCGCGTCCATGGCCTCGGCGATCCGCCGGGCCACGGCCTGCCCGTCGGCCCCGGCTTGGTGCTCGGCTTCAATCTGCGCGAGGGCATCGCGCCACAGCGGCCGCAGGGACTCGCCCAGCGATGTCCGGGGCCGCTCTTTTAGCGCGTCGGCAAATGTTTGTACAAATCCCATGAGGGTGTCCAATCCAAATTCAATAAATATACGGAGAATGAGCCGTCGCGTGTAAAAGAGCCTTCCGCGTTGCGGGCCAAGTGCCCGACGATGGCTCGACGCAAGCGAATATCCGGCGGCTCGAATTGGCGGAATTGGCGCGGCCGGGCGGCACCGGACTATTTGCCCCAGCCTTGGCGATTGGGTAGATTATAAAACCCCATCGGCGTAGGGAAGTGAGCTACAACATGCGTAGCATTGGCTATTAGGATCGTCGAGGAAAGCACAGCATGGCTCAGATACAAGCAGCGATTATGACCGGCCCCGGCCAGATCGCCGTGCGTTCGTATCCCAAACCCCAGATCAAAGACGACGAAGTCCTATTGCAGGTCGAGCGTACGGGTATCTGCGGCAGCGACAAGCACCTGTTCGCCGGCCACATGGCCGTGTCGTTTCCCGTGGTCCCCGGCCACGAATTGGTGGGAACCATCGAGGAGATAGGCCCGGCCGCAGCCGATAGCTTGGCCATAGTGGGCGGCCCGGTTGCGGTGGGCGACCGCGTCACCACGACGCCTTCGTCGCGGGCCTGTGGACGGTGCTATTACTGCCTGCACATACCCCAGCGGCCCACGCTGTGCGCCAATCGCTTTGTGTACGGATTTGTGTCCGCTGATCTCGCGCCCATGCCGCGCGGCGGCTTTGCCGAATGCCTGCATTTGACGGGCCATTCGTGGCTCTTCAAGATCCCCGACGACCTGCCCTCAGACCGGGCCGTGCTCACCGAGCCAGCGGCCGTGGCCACCCGGGCGGTAGAGCGCGCCTTGGGGCCGGGCATCCCGCACATCGGCGAGGGGTTGGGCCTCGACAAGTCCGTGCTGGTCCTCGGAGCGGGCCCCATCGGCCAGCTCGTAGTGGCGGTGCTGAGCCACATCGGCACGGATCTGATTATCGCCGGCGACCTGAGCGCGGGCCGGTTGGAACTCGCCCGCGCCATGGGTGCTCACCAAGTGCTCGCAATGGGAGAAGGCAGCCCCGAGCAGCGGCAGCAGGCCCTCTATGACATGACCGCAGGCGTGGGGGCCGACATCGTCATTGAAACAGCCGGCGTACCCGTAGCCTTCAAGGAATCGCTTGACTTGGTGCGCCGGGGCGGGATCGTCGTGGAGGTGGGGCACTTCACGGATCCGGGGGGCGTGGAGATCCACCCACATATCGTCTGTTTTAAGGATTTGGACATTCGCGGCATGTGGGCGTACCCTTCCATGCAGTTCAAGACCGCGCTATCTTTCTTGCGCCGCACTACCGCGCCCTTGGATCGTTTTATTACGCACCGGCTGCCGCTGTCCCACATCCGCGAGGGCCTCGACCTTACCGGCAGCGAAGAGGCCATGAAGGTAGTGGTAGAGCCGGGAAATTAACCATTTGACAGCCGCGTTAGGCTAAACCAACTTGGAAGGAAAATGGCTACCTTACGACCCAAGATTCTCGTCGTTGATGACGAGCCAGATTTAGAGCATCTAGTAAGGCAACGCATGCGCCGCGAAATTCGCTCGGGCCAGTACAGCTTTATGTTCGCCCACAACGGCGTTGAGGCCCTAGAGGTGCTAAACGAAGAGCAAGACATCGACATGGTGCTCTCGGATATCAACATGCCCCGGATGGACGGGCTCACCTTGCTAGAGCAGATCCCCAAGGTGGACCCCAACATCCGCTCGGTCATCGTCTCGGCTTATGGCGACATGAAGAACATCCGCACGGCCATGAACCGCGGTGCGTTTGACTTCATCACCAAGCCCATTGACTTCGAGGACATGAAGGTGACCATCCAGCGGACCTTGCGCCATCTAGAGCTGTGGCGCGAGGCGCTCGAATCGCGCGATAAGTTGGTCGCCCTGCAAAACGAACTCAGCGTGGCCAACAAGATGCAGCAGTCCATCTTGCCCACCTGTTTTCCCAAGGGCCCGGGCTTTGAAATTTTCGGCAGCATGAAGCCCGCCAAAGACGTCGGCGGCGATTTCTTCGACGTCTTGGCCCTTGAAGACGGGCGCATCGGCCTCGTCGTCGCCGATGTCTCAGACAAGGGCGTACCCGCGGCCCTGTTTATGATGTCGAGCCGGACCCTACTAAAGGGCGCGGCCATCGGCCACGATGCGCCGGGCAAGGTATTGACCGAAGTAAATCAACTGCTGCAAGAAGAAAACGACGCCGCCATGTTCGTAACCGTCTTTTACGCGGCCTTCGACCCGGCAAACGGCGAGTTTGCCTATGCCAATGGCGGGCACAATACGCCCCTTATAGTCCACGCCGATGGCAGCTCGACTTTGCTGCCGACGACCGGCGGGGTGGCACTCGGCGTGGTGCCAGAGTTCACCTTTGAAGAAACCTCGGTGACCCTACGGCCCGGTGACCGCGTCATCTTGTACACCGACGGCGTCCCCGAAGCCGAGAACAACCAAGGCGACCAGTTCGGGTTAGAGCGCCTGTGCGACGTTTGTACCAAAGGCCCCTCCCAAGATGTCCGCGCCACCAACGCGGCCGTTTTTGAGGCGGTCGAAGCCTTTGCCGGCGAGGCTCCTCAATTTGACGACGTCACTTGCCTGACGCTTTGCTGCAGCGAGACCGAACGATGAGTGCTCAGAGATCACTGCGCATGGCGACCGATTTAGACGAGCTACGCAAGGTCAACGCCGCTATTGAGGAGATTGCAGAGGAAGAAAACTGGCCTCCAGACGTCACCTTTCAGATCGGGCTGGCCATTGAGGAATTGGGGGTCAACATCGTCGAGTACGGGCACGACGACGGCAAAGTCCACGAAATCAAGATCGTCATCACCTCCGAGGACGAGGTGATCACAATCGAGATCGAGGACGATGGCCGGGCCTTCAATCCGCTCAGCGACGCTCCAGAGCCGGACTTGGAAGCCGCCGTTGAAGACCGCACTGTGGGCGGCCTCGGCGTCCACCTCGTGCGCACCATGATGGACGAGGTCCACTACCAGCGACAGCAGGACAAAAACTGCCTGACCTTGGTCAAGCGGAGGGCTAGTTGAACCGCGTGCTTGCTTTGTGCGCGGCCGCGCTGCTGGTTGCGGGTGCTGTGCTTGGCGAGGAACAACCCGGCGTTTCCGACCGGAGTATCCTCTTTGGCCAATCCGCCGCCTTTAGTGGGCCAGCCCAAGAGTTGGGCCGGAACATGCGGCTCGGGATGCAGGCGGCCTTCTGGGAGGTGAATGAGCAGGGCGGGGTCCACGGGCGTCGGCTCGAATTGGTATCGTTTGACGACGGGTACGAACCAAAATCCGCCATTGACAACACCCGCCAGTTGATCGGGGGCGAGCAGGTTTTCGCGCTGATCGGTGCCGTTGGTACCCCAACCTCGCTCGCCGCCGTTCCCATTGCCGAAGACGCGGGCGTTCCCTACATCGCTCCCTTCACGGGCAGTAGTTTTCTCCGCGACCCCAAGTGGCAGGGCGTGGTCAACATGCGCGCCTCCTACTTTCAGGAAACCGAAGAAATCGTCGCCCGTCTGACCGACAGCTTAGGAGTCAAGCGCATTGCCATAATGTACCAAGACGACTCCTTCGGCCGAGAGGGGTTTCGCGGTGTGCGGCGAGCGCTAGAGCGTCGCGAGCTATCCCTCGTGTCAGTCGGCGTGTATCCGCGCAATACCACGGCCGTAAAAACCGCCTTACTCGACCTGCGCGGCGGCCAGCCCCAGGCCGTGATCTTGGTCGGGACCTATGAGCCGGTCGCAACCTTAATCGCCTGGGCCCAAGCGACGGGTTTCAACCCCATCTTTGCGACCATCTCATTCGTGGGCAGTAAAGCATTGGCGCGGGAGCTCGGCCCCGCCGGCACGGGGGTTTTGGTCTCGCAGGTCGTGCCCTTCCCAACAGCCACCGATCCGGCCATCGTCGGCTCGTACCGCAGCGCCCTCACAGCCTACGCTCCCAAGGCCGAGCCTAGCTTTGTCTCATTCGAGGGCTACCTCGCCGGTCGCTTAGCCATCGCCGCCCTCACCGGCTGCGGGCGGGAGGTCAGCCGCGCCTGCCTATTAGAAAACTTGCGCCGCGCCGATGTCATCAATCTAGAGGGGTTCAAGCTGCGCTATGGGGATGGCGATAATCAGGGGTCGGACGCAGTATTCCTCACCGCGATCGACCGCGATGGCGAATATCGCCCCATCCAATCCTTGGAGAGCGCGACGAAGCCATGATCGCTTTCCTGAAACGCCTGCTCGTAGCCCGGCACCGCATTGCCTTTCAGCTCTACATGGGTATCGGCACGGCCGTGGCTCTCACCATGGTCGCGAGTTTGGTGGCTTGGTTTTCCTTCGACCAAGTCGGCGAGGCCCAAAGGCAGGTAAACGAGCGGGCTGTCCCAGAGATAGCCACTGCTTTTGCGGTCGCCCAACAAAGCGGCTCTCTCGCAGCGGCCGCCCCGCGCTTGGTAGCGACCGAGACGCCGATGGCATTTGCCGAGGTTGCCGCCAAGGTCGTCTCCGAGCGGGACGACTTTAAGAAACAATTGGCGGCCCTGACCCAGCAGGGCGCAGCCGAGGAACGCTTTGCGCGGATTCGCGCCCGCGGCGACACCCTCATCGCCAACATCAAGATCATTGAGGAATCAGTGGCCAAGCGCTTTGAGCTCAACGCGCGCAGCCGCGGGTTGCACAAGAACTTGGAGACCCTGCAAAACGATTTGAACGGCATCTTGATTCCGGCCATTGACGATCAGCTATTCTACGCAATGACCGGCTACCACACCCTCAGCGAACCGCCAGCGCCCCGCGTTCAGCACCTTTCAGAGGCCGAACTTTCTCGCTATCGCGCTCTGGCCGAGTTGCAGGAAGGGGCTGCTACGGCCATGCGGCTGCTCGCTGATACCTTCAACTTGTCGGACGCGCGCCTGCTGGGGACTTTACGAGAGCGTTTCGAATCCACAGTCGAAGGGATTGAGCGAAAACTAGCCACATTGGGCGAAGGGCCTTTGCACAGCGCACTCAGCCAGAACTTTGACCGCCTGTTCGACTTGGGCCGCGGGGAGGAGAAAATCTTCGCCCTCCGTGCCTCGGAACTCGAGATCGTTGAACAGCAACGGATAGTGCTCGACCGCAACCGCAACTTGTCCGTTGAACTAGTCGCCGAGGTTGAAAGCCTAGTGGATGCATCCCGCACGAGCGCCCAAGAGGCCACGCAAACCTCCACCCAAGCCATCTTCAACGGCCGCAGGATCTTGCTCGTTCTTAACGCGATCAGCATCGCCGGAGCAGCCCTGATCGCTTGGCTGTTCGTCGGTCGGGTGCTGCTGCGCCGCCTCGCATTTTTGTCGAACCGAATGCGCCGCATGGCGGAAGGCGAACTAGAGGCCAAGATCGAGATGCCCGGACGCGACGAGGTCGCAGACATGGCCGCGGCGCTCGAAATTTTTCGCCGCAACTCTTTGGAGGCTCAGCGGCTCAACTTGGTAGAAAAGCTGGCCGCCGACTTGGAAGAGAAAAATTCCACGCTCGAAAAGGTGCTCGAAGATCTGGAGCAAGCGCAGGATCAGATCGTCATGCGCGAAAAACTAGCCGCATTGGGCGAGCTCACCGCGGGCGTGGCACACGAAATCCAGAACCCCTTGAACTTCGTGAAGAACTTCGCGGAAGTCTCGGAGGAACTGTTAGAGGAATTGCAAGAGGTTATAGAGCAAGACGGCCAGAAACTAGACGAAGAGCAGCGCGATCTAATCAACGAGATCAACGGCGACTTGACCGATAATCTCGGGCGCATCCGCGAACACGGAGATCGCGCCAACCGCATTGTCCGCGACATGCTGCAGATGGGTCGCGGATCGGGTGATGCCCAATTCGCAGAGATCAACGCCCTGCTCGACGAGCACACCCGCCTCGCTTTCCACAGCGCCCGAGCGACCAATGAAGATTTTCAGCTCGACATCAAAGAGGATTTAGACGAGGAGGTCGGGGAGTTGGAAGTGGTCCCGCAGGACTTGGCCCGCGTCTTTTTGAATATGGTGAGCAATGCCTGCTACGCCACCAACGAAAAGCGCCACGCTCCAGATACGGCATCCGACTACGTACCCACGCTCTGGATCAACACGCGGCGCACACCCGACCAAGTCGAAGTCCGCATCCGCGACAATGGGAACGGAATCCCACCGGATGTCGTCGATAAGATCTTCAACCCGTTCTTCACGACTAAGCCGACCGATCAGGGAACCGGGCTTGGGCTCGCGCTGTCCAACGACATCGTGCGCGAACACGGGGGCACCATCAAGGTTCACTCCGAGCCTGGAGAATTTACCGAGATGACGATTGAGCTGCCCACGGTGCGGCCGACGGCTTTGCAATCGGCCGCAACCGATTCAGACGCAGACGAGGCGTCCTCTTAGTTTACGACAGGGTGGCGAGGGCCTCTTCCTCGGAGGCGTGGATCGCAATAATCTTGTCAAAACCGCTGATTTCAAAGATTTCCCGTATCGGATCCGAAAGCGAGCACAGCGCGAACTGAGCACTGCGCTGTTGGAGGTTTTTGGCAATCAGCAGAAACGTCCGCAGGCCCGCACTGCTGATGTAGTTGATGGCCGCCAAATCGACGAGCACCGCGCCGCTTTCCGTGCCGATCGCCTTGGTTAAGGCGTCGTGAAAGTCGCGGGCATTGACCCCGTCAATGCGGCCTTCGGGCTTGGCGATTAATACGCCATCCTTCTGTTCGGTGTTCACTGGATCTCCTACCTTTCTAAATTAAATGGTGTGTACCGGTTTTTGGCCGGTTATGAATTGTTCCGAATTTGGTCAACGTCATCCTGATCGGGCATGAGCATAAACTCAGAATACGCTTCGATTCCGAGTTCTGCGGTATCTTGGCCGAGCTCTTCAACGCTCTGCGACACCCGCACGCCGATTATCTTGCCCAGAACCAGCCACGTGAGCCACGAAGCTACAAACGCGAACACGCCCACCGCTAGCACCCCGATGAGCTGGACGCCGAAATTGCCACCGGCTGCAATGCAGACCGCCAGGGTGCCCCAGATGCCGGCGAACAAGTGGACCGGAATCGCCCCTACTATGTCGTCCAACTTGACGATCTCTAAGAACCGTATCCCGGCGACGCACAACACGCTGCCTACAGCACCGATTATGAGTGCCCAGTAGTGATCGACGATATCTGGCCCGGCCGTAATGGAGACGAGACCGGCGAGTGCGCCGTTGAGAACGGCGACCAGATCGATGCGGCCTAAGAGGGGCCGCGACAAGAAGAGAGCAGCCATGGCGCCGGCCGCCGCGGCAAGGTTGGTATTCACGAGGACATGGCTCATGGCGACAGCATCGGTCGCGCTCGACAGCGCGAGCTGCGAGCCGCCGTTGAAGCCGAACCACCCCAGCCACAAAATGAAGACTCCCAAAGTCACGGCGGGGACATTGGAAGGCGGCGTGTTCTTGACGCTGCCATCGGGGCGAAATTTTCCGTACCGCGCTCCGACGACGATTGCCCCGGCGAGTGCTGCCCAACCCCCGGTCGAATGCACGATGGTTGAGCCGGCGAAATCCTGAAACCCCATTTCACTGAGCCAGCCGCCGCCCCAAGTCCAAGCTCCGATGACGGGATAGATGATCATCGTCAACACAGCCGTAAAAATAAAAAACGCCCACAGATTCACCCGCTCGGCCAGCGTACCCGATACAATGGAAGCGGTCGTCGCCACGAAGACCATCTGAAAAAACCAGTCCGACATGGTGGCATAGGACTGGCCCTTTATCAGGGCTGCGGTCGCCGTTGCTTTGGCTGCATCGGTCGCTGCATCCAACAGCTTGAGCTCTTCGCCCGAAGGCCCGTATAAAAACTTGAGAGAGCCAATCCAGCCTCCCCCCACATCGACGTACATGAGGTTGTAGCCAATCAAGTAATAGGTGATCCCGGCAATCGAATAAAGCCCGACGTTCTTGAGGCAGATCATAGAGGCATTCTTGGTGCGCACGGAGCCGGCTTCGAGCATGGTAAAGCCCGCGCACATCCACATTACGAGCGCGCCCCAGATAAGAAACGAGAAGGTGTTGAAGACGAATTGCAGGTCTTCGCCGCTTGCGGCATAGACCCCGGTCGCTCCCATTAGGATGCCGCTGGCCGCGATAAATCCGCCCACCCGCAATGCATCGCCACTAGACTTTCTAATCATGCCAATTTCCTCCCTTTGGTCGTTTTGGCTGAGTAGATGCTACTCTTGCTCATTCTATTAGGTCTATACAATAGCCAATAGCCAATCCTCGCGCAATTACCACGTCACTTTCGAGCCACCAAGCAACAGGTTCTGAATAGCGCGATCTAGTCTGCGGCCGGCGTCGCGCACTCCGCGACCCGCACGATCGCGTCCAGTTTCTCGCTAATCTCGGGATCAATTTCGCTATCGGGGATGTGCTCGGCCAACTCGTAGAAATTTTTCTTGGCCATTAGGTTGGGTAGGCCGAGCGTCTTGAAGTAGGACTTGAAGAGCGGGATGAGAAAATCATCGCTGGCTTTGATGTCGGCACTCCAAGGAGACCCCTTGCCAAGCGTCTTTAGGGCCGATTCTACGTCCTCAATGGCTTGGCTCATCGCATTTTGACGCTTCCCCTGTTCAGCCGACGTAAACAGCGATCCCGGCGCAGCATCCGCCGCCGTCGCCCCCGCGTATGCTTTGAGTGTGGCCCGCGAGCAAATGTAGTTTTCGATCTCCCGGCGCTCCCAGATTAGGTATTCAACCGGGGACAAATCGAGAGGCTCCGATTCAAGGCGATCGAACAGGGCGACTCCACCAAGCGCGGGGAGAGCCTCCCGCAAGCCGTGGTAGTGATTCTGAACCGCCGGGAGCTGGTTCCCTACGTATTTGACGAATGGCCGCTCAAGCACCTCAATCGCGCGGTCGTGTCGTAGCCGTCTAGCAAAAGCCTGCATTATCGCTAAATCCGTTGAACCCTCTAGGTAGAGTACCCAGCCGGTTTGTTTCGCTTGGTAGTACTGCTCAAACCCGATCTCCCTGAGTGCTTTCAAGACCTGACTGCCGCGGTCGTCAATGCGGTGCGGTTGGCCGACGAAAGCAACGACCAAGTCCCGGTCCGCGGCTTCGTTGAGCAGCACTTCAGAGTGACTGGCGGCGATGATCTGGCTGGTGCTGGCGCCCGCCACATCGGTGAGCAGGCGGTAGATCTGGCGCTGGCGAAGTATCTCTAGATGCGCGTCAGGCTCGTCTAGGAGCAAGACGGCACCGGGGTTGGCGTACATATATGCGAGGAGCAGCAGCGTCTGTTGCAGCCCCCGCCCGGCGGACGACAAATCGAGCTCAGCACCCTGCTCGCGATAGGTCATTGCGATCTCGCCGCGCTCGGCAATGTAGCGCGGCGGACGGAGTTTTGAGCCAAACAGGCTCTCAATCTGCTCGACGAGTTCGTCCCACTTCGCTTCATCTTCGTCGCGAATCCGAAAACAGAGGTTGCGCAACACTTCGGCGGTGCGTCCCTCGCCGATCCGAACATTGATGGCACCGGCATCAAGGCGCGTTTCTGTAGCGGTAAGCCCCGACATGGGCGGTAGGAAGGCGGTCTGGACGCTGCGAGCGGCGGCCGGCACCGACATGCGATCGGCGACCGTGTCGTCAGACAGCCGGAGCGGCCGGCAGTAGAACGATTCGTCATTGGCGTAGTCGAACTCCAGCCCACACGTCCAGCCTTGGCCGTTGGTCACCCCTTCTACGATGATGTCGATGCGGATATTGCTGGTGCGCTGCTGGCCCTCGACTCGGCGCACGTCTCGCACGTGTAGCCCACGCCACAGGAGGTTCGCGTCTGGAATCGGAATGGCCACTAGGTCGCGGCGGTTGACGGTGACGCCGGGGCGCTTCTCGGGCGTGCTCTTCCCGGATCGCTTCTCGTTCCAGCGCTTGAGGCCGATGTCCCATAAGGCGAGTGCCTGCATGGCCGAGGTCTTCCCAGAGTTGTTGGGACCGATAAAGACCACCGGACTCCCGAGTTCGATCTCAACTTCGTCAAAGCGTTTGAAGTTGTGGATGGTGAGCTTGGTAAGCATCTGTCAGAGGCGCAGAGGCGGCTGGCCATTCAAACCGCCGGCTAGCCCGCCATCTCAGCGCGGATTTCCCGAATCCAATCGACGCTCTGGCGGACTTTGTCGGCTAAGCCATCCCAGTCTTGGGCGGCGACGAGTTCCTTCGTGATTAGCTTGGAGCCGGCCCCGACAGCGGCTACTCCGGCCTCGAACCACGCGGCAAGGCTTTCGCGGGTGGCATCGACGCCGCCGGTGGGCATGATGCGGGTCCAAGGACAGGGGCCGAGCACGGATTTGACGAAGGCCGGGCCGCCGACTTCGCTGCCCGGGAATACCTTGACGATCTCGACGCCCAGCTCCTCGGCTTGGCCGATCTCGCTGACCGAGCCGCAGCCGGGCGAATAGGCAATTTTGCGGCGATTGCACAGGCGGGCGACCTCTTCGTTGAGCAGGGGGCCGACGACGAAGTTCGCGCCGTTGGCAATATAGAGGGCCGCAGTGGGCGCGTCGCATATCGAGCCAACGCCCATGATGATGTCGATTTTTTCGGCCATTACGTGGCGCACGGTCGCGGTGAAGACGTGGTAGGCCAAGTCGCCGCGATTGGTGAACTCAGCGCAGCGAGCACCTCCTCGGGCGCAGGCTTCGACAATGCGAATGGTGGTTTCCGGGTCTTCGTTATAAAAGACCGGAACGATACCTGTGTCGTATATGGCGTTGAGGACGGCCATCCGGTCGTACTGGGCCATTGGGTCTCCTTTTGCGTTTTATGGGTATGGCGGGGCGGGGCTGATTATTGAGAAGCAAGGGCAAAGGGCATGGGTTGCTCGGGAAAGTTGCCGTAGCGATCCTCGCCGCGCACCAAGATGGTCGGATACTTGGTGCCCAGCGAGTTGAGCTCGACCTGCTCGACGTGTGGGGCTACGTAGCGCAGCGTTAGCCCGCAGCGGCGGCGATTGGAGGCATTGGGGTTGCTGGCGTGGAATAGTTGGCCGTCGTGAATGGATATCTGGCCCGGCGCGAGCACTAAATCGACGGCATGGCTGTCATCGACGAGCTCGTCGGGGATTTCCTGATTAATGCTGAGCAGGTTGCCGGCTCTAGCCGACTCGCCGTGGGTGGCAAGGCCGTTTTTGTGCGAGCCGGGGATGACCCGCATACAACCGTTTTCCACATCGCTGGCATCCACGGCCACCCAAGCGGTGTGGGCCTCGGGCGGCTGCAAGCCCCAATAGGTGACGTCTTGATGCCAAGCCACAAAGTGCTTGGCCTCCGGGTCGGGATATTTGCAGAAAAAGTGCGTCGATAGCAGCATGATGTCCGCGCCCATGACCTCCTGCATGGCGTTGAGGACGCGCGGGTCCGTGGCCATCTGCCATATAAATTCTTCGTTGAGGTGGCGAGCCTGAAGCCCGATCTGGCACTTTTCTCGGCCTTCGCGCGCTTCCAACTCGTCGAAGCAAGCCCGGAAGTGATGGATCTCGCTAGGGCTGAACAGGTCAATGCCCGTGAGAAAGCCCTGCTCGGCGTACGTCTGGGCGGCGGTTTGGGTCATGGTGGCTCCGTTTTTGTAGGGCGGCGGTTTCGTGTATATATTGCACAAATCCCCCGTGCGAAACAAGGCTTGGTTCGCCGCATCAACCTAGAGGAAGGCCGCGATGGGCAGGGTGCAGATCAACGAGGAATTGCTATCTAGCAGCGCCTATTTTGCCGCAGAAAATCGGCGGGCCGCGCTGGCCGCGCTGTTTGAATTCCGCGACCGGCGGGTCGTATTCGGGGCGGGTGCCCTAGCGCAGCTAGCGGCCGAGTGCGTCCGCCTCGGCGCGGGCCGGGTGTTGCTAATCCACGATCCGGGCATTACCCCACTCGTCGCCCTAGTCCGCCAAGCCCTCGGCCGCCTAGACGTGGTGGGCACGTATAGCGAGATCGCACCCAATCCCTCGGTCCTCAGCGTCGATTCCTGCGCCCGCACGCTGGCGGCCGCGGATTTCGATGTGGCCGTCGCCTTGGGCGGGGGCAGCACGATGGACACGGCCAAGGCCGCGCTCTGCACCGCTGCTGCTGGCGGCTCCGTGGCCGATTACTTTGGCTTCGACCGCTACGAAAATCCGCCGCTGGCTCCGCTCGTCGGCATCCCGACTACTGCGGGCACGGGCAGCGAAGTCAGCCGGGTGGCAGTAATCGCCGACGCAACCGGCAAGAAGGCCGTGTACAGCCGCTATTTACAGCCCAAGGCCGCGCTGATAGACCCGCGTTTGCACCAAAACATGCCGCCGGTATTGACCGCAATCACGGGCTTAGATGCCCTCGGCCACGCCCTCGAATGCACGGCCTCCACCAAGAGCAATGCCACGGGCGACGCCGTGGCGCGGGCCGCCCTGACTGCGGGGTGCCCGGCCTACGTGCAAGCCGTAGTCCGCGGCGATCCAGACGCTCGCCATCAAATGGCGCGTTGCGCCCTGCTGGCCGGGCTGCTGTTGAGCCCAATCAACACCGGGGCCGGTCACGCCCTCGGCTACGGAATCGAAAAGGTCTCCTTTGAGCGCGGCGCACCCGTGCCGCACGGCGCGGCCGTAGCTCTCGTCTTGCCGGGCGTGATGCGGCACAACGCCCCGGCCGTGGCCGACAAATACTACTTTGCCGCTGGCGCGGCCGGGCTGCCCTTGGGCGGCAAGAGCCGCGAGGCGGGCGTTGAGCTGGCGGCGGCGTGGATCGACGGACTGCGGCGGCAGCACACCCCATACGGCTCGCTGGGCGCGGCCGGGATAAGCGCGGCCGACATTCCGCAAATGGTCGAAAGTGCCCTGAGCGTCCAGCGCTTGCTCGAACCCAACCCGGTCGCCGTGGAAGCAGACGATGCGGCCCGCATCTATCAGAACGCACTACATTAACGGCGAAAGGAACCGCGCGATGGCGTTTGATCCCCTGCTTCAGCGACAAATTATGGGCCGCTTTGCCACGGGCGTCACCGTGGTGACCACCCGCTCGGACGGCCAGCTTTGGGGCATGACGGCCAACGCGGTCATGTCCCTGTCCCTGTCGCCCCCGCTGGTGGTGGTCTCGGTTGACAAAAGCGCGTCCATGCACGGCCTCTTGCAAAAAGCTGAGGGCTTTGCCATCAACATCCTCAAGCGAGAGCAGGAGGACCTCTCCGTGCGCTTTGCCCAGCGCGGCCCCAAGGACTTTGCGGATCTAGCGACGAAAGTGGCCCAGACAGGTGCGCCGATTTTGGCCGACGCCTTGGCCTACGTGGACTGCAAGCTGGTACAAATCGCCGCTGCGGGCGACCACGACATGTTCATCGGCCAATGCCTAGCCGGCGAGGGGGGCGATGGCGCGCCGCTGATCTTTTTTGGCGGTCGGTACGCCGAATTGGCCAATTAGGGCGGACCCCAAGAGAAAGGAATGCTGCGATGAAGAAAAAGATCGTCAAAAGCGATGCCGAGTGGCGGCGGGAACTGACCCAAGAGCAATACGACATAACGCGGCAGAAGGGCACGGAACGAGCGTTTACCGGCGCGCTCTGCGACAACAAGGAGTCCGGGGTCTATCGCTGCGTCTGCTGCGGCAGCGAGTTGTTCAGCTCGGCAACCAAGTACGATTCGCGGTCCGGTTGGCCTAGTTTTTGGCAGCCCATCGCCGCGACCCAGGTCGCCGAGGAGCGCGACACGAGCCACGGCATGGTGCGCACCGAGGTCCTGTGTAGCCAATGCGACGCCCATCTCGGCCACGTCTTCAACGACGGCCCCCAGCCGACCGGCCTACGCTACTGCGTGAACTCAGCGGCACTCCAGTTCGAGCGCGAGCAGGAAGGCGAAACCCCTTGAACGACGAGAGATACTTGCGGATTGTGCTCGAATGCCTTCGAGTATCCGCAGAGTATAGGCCAAAGTTCGGTCGGGGAAGTAGAGACAAGGGCCTGTCGTTGGACGAGTTTCAAGTGCTTTATGGCAGCGATCCCTTCTATTCTTGGTTTGGCCTTGACAATCCGTTGATGTACGCCGCCCATAAGGCCGCGGGCGGCATGACAAGCGTTTACAGGCAGATCGGGAGCGGATGCGAAGAGTTGGTTCGCACCATCTTGCAGGATTGCCTAGGGCTTTCCGCAGAAGACGCGAACTGGTCTTATGAACTCCCAAGGCCCGATGGCAAGACGAGGAGGCTCCACCTCGACGGGCGAGTAATTTTGGACAAGATCGGCGACGAAGCCTCTCGTAGGCGTTTTCGCCAATGGATGCAGGCTTCGGCAAGCCTTGTAAACGTGGATTCTGGCGTATCTGCAACCTTAAAGGGCACTGTCTTTGAGATTCGCCAAGGCTACAAAAGCAAGGACTCCAAGAGGCAAAACGCCGATATCGCCAACGCTGCGAACGCCTACGCACAAGCCTACTTGCCTTGCGCCTTAATCCTGTCCACGCAGATCGACTCGGAGGTCCAGTTGCGATACAGGGCGCAGAAGTGGTCCATCCTCACCGGTGTAACCGGGGTATCAGATCCTTTGGCATCCACCTACGATTTTCTGCAGGAGGTCGTAGGTTATGACTTAGCGGGATTTTTTAGCCGGAATCAGGATGCCCTGAAAAGTGAAATCGACTCGATTCTCGGCAAACTGCTGGAGCCGTCGCCATGACCGAGATGCTTCGACGTTCGCTCGCGCAAAGGGCAGATTACACCCACAAGCACAACGCCGAATCCGGGCGGCACGGTTGGCTGCGCCTGACTCCTGCGTACTCGCTCAAAATTGTCGATGAAGTTCTGCGGGCTTACGAAGGAATCGCCGAAATCAATGTTTTCGATCCTTTTTGCGGGACCGGGACCACTGCTCTTTGTGCGGGGTATCGCGGGCACACCGCAGTCACCGTGGAAATCAATCCCTTTCTGGTCTGGTTTAGTCGCACCAAGACCGACTCTTATTCCACACAGGTGATTTCCGAACTGAATCAGGTTGGCCATGCGGTGTCTGACGACATCCGCCACGGCAGGGCACCGGGCGCACCAGCACCGCGCATGTACAACATTGAACGGTGGTGGAACGCCACCGCACTCGATTTCCTCTGCGCCCTGAAGGGTGCCATAGATTCCAAGTTTGCCGAAGAGAGCAAGCAACGTTCTTTGCTTTTGGTCGCGTTCTGTAGGACGTTGATTCACCTTTCCAATGCCGCCTTTAATCACCAGTCCATGTCCTTTAAGTTGGGCGTTCAAACAACCTTTGATTTCGATACCGACTTGTGCGGAATTTTTATTAAAAACCTGAACTTCGTTCTAGGGGGAGCGAGGCAGAATCCAGCCGGCCGGGTATGCGTCCACCGCGCCGACTCTCGCCGGCTGGCAAAAAGAGATGCCGACTCCGTCGATTGCGTCATTACTTCGCCTCCGTACGCGAACCGGATGTCGTACATTCGCGAGCTTCGCCCATACATGTACTGGCTCGGCTATCTCGTGGATGGCCGCGATGCCGGGGAAATGGATTGGGAAGCCATTGGAGGGACTTGGGGGATTGCTACCAGCAGACTAGAAAAATGGTCGGCTCCAGCGCACGGGTACCAATCTAGACTACTGAGCGATGCCGTGAAAAGAATTAGGAAGGCAGAAAACAGAAATGGCCGGCTTTTGGCCAACTACGTTTCAAAGTACTTCAGCGATATGTGGAGTCATTTTCAATCGCTGATCGGCGTACTCAACCATGGAGCGACGATTCACTACATCGTAGGCAATTCAACGTTCTATGGAGTCTTGGTCCCGGTTGAGCAGATCTATGCGGATATGTTGTCCCGGCTCGGGTTTTCCAACGTGGAGTGCGTTCCCATCCGAAAGCGCAATTCCAAAAAGGAGCTGATCGAGTTTGACGTACGGGCGCGCTGGAAATAATCCGCAATCCCTATCCCTACGCCCGCTCCAGCACGACCCCCTCGCGCTCAATCCGATCGAACATCGCTCGGTACTCCTCCGTTCCGTCGTCGTCCCAATAGTCGGTTTCAATGGGCGCGGCATAGCTCATGGGCATCAGGCGGTTGCGGTCGGGCCGCACCATGAAAAGCGAGTGGGCCGGGTCGGCGATATTGTACATGCGGGTGCCGTTTTTGAAGCGCGATTTGATGATCCACTTGTCTTGCGCCGGCAGCTTTTGCGCTTTCAGCCGCTCCAACTCCCTCCGATCTAAGGTCAGCCCAAGCCCCGGTTTTTCCGGGACCCGCACCAAGCCATTGATCGGGTCCAGCCGCTCTTCCACTACGTCGCTTTGCCAGACTTCGCAATCGTTGTGGCAGTGAAAGGTGCCCGTGGGCGAGGCCGCCATTATATGGACGACCATGGCGCGGGTGATGGCTCCGCCGACGTTTTGCAGCATAAAGGGCTTGCCCGCAGCGGCAAACAAGCCGGCGCGGCGCATGGCGTCGCCAATTTTTGCATGCCCGAGCATGTAGATATCGGCCGGCCCCATCAGCACCTCATAAGTGGCCCCCAGCGGGTAGTGGTGCAAGACGATGGGCCGCTTGGCCCGCTTGCGTAGGTCGATGTAGCCCTCAATATCCCCGGGCGGCAATGGGTCCTCAAAGCAACCGGCAATCGGATAGGCGGCTAGTTTTTCCACCAGCTCGGGTATGTGGTCGTCCGTGCCGTGCATGGTGAAGTCGTAGTGGATTTTGAAGCCGGGCGGCGCGACCGCCTGCATGGCCTCGGTCTGGTCAAAGACGTTTTCAAAGGGCGAGAGGTGGTACTTTAGCCAAGTGTAGCCCTGCTCCGCATAGCGGGTTACGGCCTCGGCCATCCGCTGGGGATGGGTCGATACCGTCCAAGCCCCCACGGGTACAAACGACCGATACTTCTGGCCGAAGAGCTTATAGACGGGGACGCCCGCGGCCTGCCCCATCAGGTCGTACATGGCCGTGCCCAACCCCAGCGAGGTCTCGTCGCCGACCCAGTCAAAGGGGTTGCTGCCGATGTACTGGTCTAGGGTCTCCTGCGGCTCAGGATGGCCGCTCTCGCCGAGGCCAATCCGGCCGTCGTCGGTGTGGGCGATGTACACCGTGCGGCTCGCCGGGCCGTAGTAGTGGTTGAGCGGATAGGCGATCCAGTCGCGATAGGCCAGCGCGATCTCGTGGACTTCGATTTGGGTCACTTGCATCTCAGAATCAGGGGAATTTGAGCACGACCTTCAGGGCTTGGTGCGGCTCGGGATCGTCAAAGGCCATGGCAAAGGCTTGCTGGATCGCGGCAAAGGGCAGGACGTGGCTGACAATCGGAGCGACGTCGATGCGCCCTTGGACGATCCAGTCGAGCGCGGGCCGGTAGTCGCGGTCGGGGTTGGGGCCAATGGAAAAAACCAAGCGCAGCTCTTGGCGCAACAAATCCAACATCTTGACGGACATCAAGCCCTCGGCGTCTTCTTTGTCCGGGACGCCAAAGCAGATCACCTCGGCATTGCGCTGGCAGAGGGCCGGCACGAGGCCGAGGCTCGCGGCCACGCCCACGGCCTCAACTGCGAGACCGGCCATGGCCCCGCCCGTGATCTCGGCGACCGCCGCGACCGGGTCTTGGGATGCCGAGCAAATCGCGTGCGTGGCCCCCATCCGCCGGCCCACTGCCAAGCGATAGGGCAGCCGATCGATCGCCACGATGCGGCGGGCGCCGAGGTTGCGCAACACCGCGTTGAACAGCAGTCCCACCGGACCTTGGCCCAGCACGACCACATCGCGGTTGATGATGTTGCCCAGCTTGTAGAAGCTGTGAATCACCGTGCCCAAAAGCTGGCTCATCAGCACCTTTTCTGCGGGCAGATCGCCGGGCAGCCGGATGCAGCGGCCATCGTCTTGGGCGAGGACGTATTCTTGAAAAAGCCCGCGGTCAAATCCCCACAACAACACCCGCTCGCCCTCCCGATAGCGCCCCGAAGAACAGGCTTCGACCACGCCCAGCCCTTCGTGCCCCGTGGCCCCGGGCGGCTGCGGATAGTGCTTGTGGACGCCGCAAAATGGCGGCTTGTCGCTGCCGCAGATCGCGACCCGCTCCATTTTTACGAGCATCTGGTCGGCGGTCGGCTGGGGTTTGGCTGTCTCGATGAGTTCCCACTGACGCGGGGCGACTAATTGGGCCGCACGCATGCCTTTCCTTTCCATCTAAAGTTCTATGCGTCGAAAAAGTCGGCGTCTTCCGCGCGCAGATAGTGCCGCGCTTCTTCGGCAATTAGATCGACGCCCATCCCGGGCGCGTCCCAAACGGCGATGTGGCTATCGACCACAATCGGGTCGGGCAAGCCCTCGACGATGTCGTACCACCACTCGGGCTGGCCGGTCGGATATTCAAACGCGAGGTAGTTCTGCGGCAGAGTCGCCGCCACTTGCACCAAGGCCGCCAAGCCCAACAGGCCGTCCCCCGTGCCGTGCGGGGCCATGAGAATGCCGTGCATATCGGCGTATTCGGCCACCCACTTGAGCTCGGCGATCCCGCCGATGTCGCAGGGATCCGGGCCGATGATATCCACGGCTCGCTTCTCGATCAGCTCCTGAAAGTTGTGCCGCAAGTAGATCTGCTCGCCGGTGTGGATCGGGGTCGAGGTGCTCTGGGTGACCTCTCGGTAGTGATCGGCCGAGACGTAGGGGACGTAATCGCCGGTGAGCATGTCCTCCAGCCAAGCCACGTTGAGGTCTTCGACGGCCCGAGCCAAGCGCAGCGCGTCGGGCACGAGCAAGCCCGGCCCCAAGTCGAGTGCTAGGCCGATCGCGTCGCCGCAGACTTCCTTCATCGCCCGGATGCAATCGACGATGTGGTTGAGGCCGCGTTCGCTCAAAGGGCCGCGATTGGCGTGGAACGGGCCGGCTTGGTGAGTGCCGTAGAAATGCTTGGGCACCTCGGTGATCCGCCCGCCGTGGAAGGCAAGCCCTTGCTTGATGATGCTGAATTTCTGCGGCGCGTCTATCATGCGCTGCATGTTGGCCGCGTAGTCCGAGGGCGGTCGGCCGCCGGCCTCGGGCGGACGAGCGTCCGCCATGGGAAAGCGCACTGCGCCGTTGTACACCCGCACTTGGTCGCGGATTTTGCCGCCGAGCAGCTTGTACACCGGCGCTCCTACGGCCTTGCCGGCAATGTCCCACAGCGCCATTTCAATCGCGCTGACGGCACTGCCCCAAGGCTTGAAGCTGCCCAAGCGCCGGATATTGAGCATCACTCGCTCGACATCGGTCGGGTCCTGGCCGAGGATGAGGTCCTTATAGAACAGCACGTGGGGCTTGAGATAGGGCTTGCTCGCCTCGACTTGCCCGAGGCCGTAGATGCCCTCGTCGGTATTGATGCGCACGACCGGGTTGTTGCCGATGACCGCGCATTTGAGATCCGTGATTTTCATCTGCTGCCTTTCAAATGGGAGTTGAGAATTGGGGGTTCATGGGTATTCAATGGATTAGTTATCCTTCATCCCTTGCCAAGAGTATTTCGGCTTTCTGTAAAATCGCATCTACGGTCTCCGCGGGCAAAGGACATATTAAGGTCGCATTTCTCGCCCACCAATCCATGCTTTTGACCTGATCAGCCAGAATAACACCTATCACCGCCAGCCCCGCGGGAATGGCAATCTCAAAGGGATACCCCTTCACTTGATTGGTGATTGGGCAGAGAATCGCCAAACGGGTCTTGCGGTTATAGGTTCCCGGTGAAAGCACAACGGCGGGCCGACGACCGGCTTGCTCGTGTCCCGCTTGCGGATTGAAGTCAATCCACACTACATCGCCGCGCTGTGGGACGTACTCGGTTGAATTCACTATGCTTCACCACCCACCGCCTGTCCGGTATCTACTTCGCCGTGCAAGTTGTCTGCGGTCACTTGGGCTAAAAGGTCGTCCAATTTCAAACTGGGCGTACTCACAGGCGCAACGACCAATTCCGCACCGCGAAGCGACAATTCGACTGGCGAATTGGGTTCAATCCCAATCTGGGTAGCGAGCGATTGAGGAATACGCAGGGCCAAACTATTGCCCCATTTCTGTATAAGAGCTTCCATAATTTTCCTCCTTCCTACAGAACTCCTGAAATTCGTCGGGTGTATTGTTAATGGTAACAATTCCCTTGAATCGCGCTATGCGAGGCGCGTCCGCTTGCATAGATATAGCAATCCTACATCCTTCAAGACTGGATTCCCGCTTTCGCGGGAATGACGCCTCATAGACAAAAGAGACCGGGCCGATCAACATTCCATGCTTTCGAGTCATTTAGGACTGCTATAGGTCAAAGCTCCTGTCCTCGGCTCGCCAACTCCTCCAAATTCCACGCGACTGGGATGCGCATCCGGCCCTCGTTTTTGCGGTCGAAGAGCAGGTAGTTTTCGCGCAGCCCAAAGTAGAACAGGTCGCGGGTCAGCTCTACGTCCTTTTGGCAATAGTCGGCAATCAAGTCCAGCCGCCCCTGTTTGAACCACCTAAGCGCGTCGAGCCCGTCGGCGCTCTTGGGCGCGTTGAGCGTGGCCCGGCCTAGTGAGTCGAGACTCACTCGGTAGCGTAGCTGCTGGTGGACCTCGCGCAGAATATCGAGCGTGTTGAGCTGGCGGAAGTCGAATGGGCTATACCCGCGCAAGACCGAATAGTCAAAGCCAAGGATGTTGAAGCCGACGATCAAATCGGCCGCCTGTAAGTGCTCTAAGAGCCGGTCGATGTCTTTCTCAAGATACGTGGTGCAACCCTGCTCGTGGCTGTCCCACACCACGCCGACCGACAGGCCCATCAGATGGGCTTTGTTCCAGCCGCCAACTTCGGCGGCCGAGCGCTGGGTTTCGAGGTCGAACACGACCACGCGCGGGCCTTGCTCGGGCCGCTCGTCGGCTGCGCTTTCTTCTTCTTGTTCCCACTCGGCGAAAATCGGCGGAGCGTCTGCGACCTCGGCTGTAGATGGAGTGCGCTCAATGGCCCGATGGCCGGTGAGTACGCCGAGCAGGTGGATCGCGCCGGCCTTGTCGAGGGGGACGTTGCCCGCGCCGCATGTGGGAAAGTGGATACAAGAGGGGCAGCCGATCAGGCAATCGCAGGTTTCGACCATGGTCCGCGTCAGGTCCAAGAGGCGGTCGAGTTGGGCAAAGCCCTTTTCGGCGAGGCCAATGCCGCCGGGGTGATAGTCGTACACGAAAATCGCTCCTTTGCCGAGTTGTGGGTGCTGGGGATAGCATATTCCGCCGACATCCGTGCGGTCGCACAAGGCCAGCAGGGGGAAGAGCGACTTCACGGCGTGTTCAATGGCGTGGATCGAGCCCATGTAGTGGTGCTGGTGGCGGCTGAGGTCGGCCTTGAAGTGGGCGTCGAGCTCAATCCAGAAGCCTATGGTCTCAACGTGCTCCACCGGCGATTCGAGGGGGTGTTTGCTGAGGACGACTTGGTCGCCGACGCGGATCTTTTCGTAGCCCACCACCTGCGAGCTGACCTTGAGCCGGCCCAGCCGCGCCATAAAGCCCTGCAACGGCCGCGAGCGCAATTCCTCTAATATCTCGGTATCCTTTTCCGTGCGGGCGCGGGTAAAGTACGCCACGTGTACTTCCTCGGCGTAGATCTGGCCCTGCTGGGGATTGCGGTCGCCGATCTCGTACTGGCGGCCGCGATGCAAGTAAATCGCGCCTTTGTAGCACTCGCCATGCACTTGGCCGCCGCTGACCGTGCCGATTGGGTTGTGGTCGCGGTCGACGATGCGATACGACTCGCCGATGGTGCGCATGTTGACCAAGCGGTGCGGCTGCTTGCGGGCGGCAAACCAAGCGTCGCCCTCGGCATTCTGCAGCAGCGCCCCCTCCTCAGTCAGCGCGTCAAGGGTCGCCCGATAGTTGGGCAGCGCGTACTCGGGTTCGCCGGCCGCGAGGGGGAGCTCGCGCGCCGCACACGCGAGGTGGTTTTTGAGGATGTACTGATTAGTCGGGTCCACTACGGCGTCCTCCAAATCGCGAGTAAAAAACTCCTTGGGGTGCCGCATAAAATACTGATCGAGCGCGTCGGGAGACGCGATGAGGAGGATTAGGGACTCGCGGCCAGCGCGGCCCACGCGGCCGGCACGCTGCCAAGTGTTGATGATAGAACCCGGATACCCCACCAACACGCAAATATCCAAGCCGCCGATGTCAATGCCCAACTCCAAGGCCGACGTGGCGACCACGCCCATGAGTTGGCCGGCGTTGAGTGCCTGCTCAATCTGGCGGCGCTCGCTGGGCAAATAGCCCGCGCGATACGAGGAAATCCGCGCCTGCAAGTCGGGGCGGCTCTGGGTGGCCCAGCGGTACACGAGCTCGGTGGTGATGCGGGCGCGGGTAAAGACAATCGTGCGATAGTCCTTGAGTACGCTGGCGCGCAGCACGTGCGCCGCGAGGGTGTTGGGGCTTTCGCTCGGGTTGACAAACACAAAGTGGCGCGTCGCGGCCGGCGCGCCATGGTCCTCAATCGCGCAAAAGGAGCGGTTGAGCAACTCGCCCGCTAGCTCGCGGGGGTTGCCCATCGTCGCCGAGCTGGTGATGTACACCGGATCGGCCCCGTAGTGCGCACAGATGCGGTTCAAGCGGCGAAAGAGGTGCAGCACGTGGGAGCCAAAGACGCCGCTGTACGCGTGCAATTCGTCGATGACCACGTAGCGCAGGCGAGCGAAAAAGCCGGCCCAAGCCTCGTGGAAGGCGAGGATGCCCGAATGCAGCATGTCCGGCGTGGTGAAAAGCACCTGCGGCGGCGTGGTGCGAATTTGCCGGCGGCGGTGGGCCGGGGTGTCGCCGTCGTAAATAGCCGCTTTCAGGGTGCCTCCCAAGCCCAGCATCAAGCCGTTTAACTCGTCGAACTGATCCTGCTCTAGGGCCTTGAGCGGGAAGATGTAGAGCGCGTGCGCGTCCGGGTCGTTGAGCAGCGTGGCCAGTACGGGTGCGTTGTACACTAAGGTCTTGCCCGAAGCCGTGGGCGTGGCTAGGGCCAAGTGCTGGCCTGCCAACACTTTTTGGATGCCCTCGGCTTGGTGCGTATAGAGCGCGGGAATGCGGGCGATTTTGAGGATGCGGGCCAAGGCCGGAGGCAGGCCCGATACGTCGCGGACTAGGCGCGCCGGGCGCGCCGGCAAGGTCTGGTGATGGACGACCTCGTTGCCCAAGATGCGGCGTTTGAGAAAGCGGATGTGCTCGGCGAGCCCCTCGGCGTCGCAGATCAAGGCTTGGTTTCCTGAAACAGGGTGGCGAAAACGAGCGGGGCGGAGAGTGAGAATAGCGAAGCCGTTGGAATGGGGCAAGGCGGGCGGCAGCAAACCCCTTCGCATCTCAGGACAGCAGTTTATCGAAAAATGTGCCCCACGTCGGTAAAATGCCGCACGCTGGCATGGGACAGTTCCGGGGTGAGATGGCCGGCGTAGATGACGTAGCCTTTCTGGGTGGAGGCCGCGATCTGCTGGAACTGCGCGATCCCTTTGGCAAACTCTGGATGAAACGTCATGGCCGATTTGATTTCAATGGGGATTAACTGCCTGTTTTGCCGGAACAACAAATCGACTTCGTGGCCTTTGTTGTCGCGGTAAAAGTAGAGTTCAGGTTCTTTTCCCGCGTTGAGTCTGGCTTTCAAGGCTTCGATGACGATCATGTTTTCAAAGAGATTGCCGATCAGTGGATCCCGGGCCGCCAGCGCGGGCGATTCAATGCCGAGCAAGTAGGACGCGAGCCCGACCTCGGTAAAATAGATTTTGGGCGATTTGACGATGCGTTTGCCAAAGTTTTCAAAATAGGGCTTCAACCTGAAAACGGTGTGCGATGCTTCGAGTACCGAGAGCCATTCTTTGAGCGTGGTGCTCGACACCCCCACGTCGTTGGCCAGCGAACTCAGATTCAAAACTTGGCCGACGCGGCCGGCGAGCAGGCGCGTGAAATGCTCAAAATCGGTCAGGCTCCTCAGATGGATCATTTGCCTAACGTCGCGCTCGATATAGGTTTGACAGTAATTTCGGTACAGGCGAGTCGGATTGACTTTTTCGCTGTACAGGCGGGGCATAAAGCCCTGATAGATCCATTCGTCGCGCGTGTGTTTGATGCGGGTCGCTTTGAGTTCGGCTATCGACAAGGGGAGCAGGCGCAAGAGGGCCGTGCGTCCGGCGAGGGATTGAGCAACGGTTTCTTGCAGACGCAACTGGTGGTGGCCGGTGAGAATGTATTGCCCGCGTTGCTGGCTGCTGTCCGCGAGGACTTGGATGGTTGAGAGCAGTTCGGGTACGCGCTGAATTTCGTCGATAATAACGGGCGGGGGAAATTGCGAGAAGAACGCGTGGGGATCGCTCATCGCCAGCCGGCGCACATCAGGTGCTTCGAGGTTTGCATAAGCGTAATTTGGAAACTGCATCCGCGCCAACGTGGTTTTTCCCGCTTGCCGTGGACCGATGATGGTCACCACGGGAAATTCGCTTGCCGTCGCGACCAATTCTCTGGCAATTTGTCGCAAAATCACGGTTTTAAGCTCCATTCGCGTTGATGCTACGCGAGGAGAAAATAAAAGGATCGGTACAGATCTCAAGTTACACTTGAAATTTGTACCGATTTTCAGGCATACCAGTTGCCGCGCAACTTGGAAGTTGATGGCCGCGAACCCGTCGTTTGCTTGACAAATAAAGCAAATGCTCTACATTCTAAGCATATTAGTTGAAAGGCCGGAGGTCATGTGAGCATGAGTCACGAAGAGCAACTCGGTTCCTACCTCAAACGCGCTCGGAATACTGCGGGTCTGACGCTGCGGGCGGTTGAAGGGGAGACCGGTATATCTAACGGATACCTTAGCCAACTCGAGAGTGGCCAAGTGCGGCGTCCATCGCCGATGAACTTGCACAAGCTGAGCGAACTCTATCGGCTACCCTATGCTGAAGTGATGGAAGCAGCAGGGTATCCTATACCTTCGACTCAATACAGCAACGAAGAACAGCGGTTCTTCGCGAGGCTTGGGGAGACTTCTAATGAAGAGAAAGAGGCACTGCTGGAGTATTTGGAGTTCATGCGAACTCGGAGAAAGCGGTAACACATAATGAGGTGGTCAGTGTCGAAGGCAAAGCAGTTCCAACGTTGTCAACGCCAGTGGTACTACAAGGAGATCGTCGGACGCCACTCTGCACCGGCGGGCAGTACTCGGCGTGAAGTCTATCTCCTCGGATTGCTGAAAAGTATCAGCCAGTGGCGCGGAGATATAGTCGATAACGTCCTCACTAGGGCCTTTCTCACTTGGCACAAGCACCAGGTACGGCTCGATCCCGAAAAGATAATCTTCAATGCACGACGACAGTTTGATGAGCAGCTTGCCGTTGCAAGAGAGCATCACCTGCACAAGCCGGGTCTCACTCCATCGAAGTGGGAAAATTTCGTCGCATTCAGATGCATGGAATACGACAAGTCCATCCCGCAAGATGAACTGGATGCGGCTTGGCAAGAGATCGAACAGGCGATCCGGAATCTATTCGAGATGCGCCCCGTTGCTGAGGCTATGCAGGGTACCAATGCGCTGGTAGCGCAACGCTCGTTGCAGTTCCAGCACTCGGACATGAACGTAGTAGCCAAGCCCGATTTGGTGGTCTTCTCCAAAGAAAGGCCACCCGTGATCATCGACTGGAAGGTGCATGCTTTCGGTGTTCAAGAGGCTTGGTTACAGCTTGGCATCTATGCCCTTGCTCTTTCACGTGCGAAACCGCACAAGGATTTTCCCCAAGATTGCTGCTCGTGGGCACCTACCGACGTTAAACTCCTCGAAGTGCAATTGCTCAAGCAGGATTTAAGGGAATACCAGCTTTCCAAGAGGGATGTTACCCGTCTGGAAAACCATATCGCCACGACAGCGTATGAGATGCTGTCTGCTGTCGGAACCGTGCGACCGAAATATGAGGACTTGATCCCCGAAGACTTCACTGTGACGCGCTATCCGACTACGTGCCAACAGTGTTCATACAAACGCGTTTGCTGGGAGGGAGAGGCATGAGCATGCTCGAAACCAACATCTTCGCCATCGAGAATCTGGATGCGCTGAAAACGGACTACGTTCTTTACAGAATTCGAGGTCTAACGAGGGGAGACAACGAGTATTTCCAGAACAAGGACGAGATCGCGAGAAAGCTAAGCTATGACCTCCAGAGGCCGGCACTCGTGATCGAAAGAAACGGCCACCCGTACCTCGTACTGCCCGCTGACACGCCTCCCCCGCCGCAGCCATTCTCACTTGTACGTGTGCAGGTGTACCTCGACAAACAGAAGGAGTCGCTCACACTCGACTATGCGAAGCGGAATCATGAGACCGACGATATCTGCCTTCGCTTTCTCAACTTCTTCGCAGTCCAAGGCAGGTATCGCAATGACAAGCGTTTGTGGCAACCGCGGTCCGGTCAGCCCTTCTTTGAGTACAAACCAGTCAAGACGATCAGAGGAATCGATGTCTTCCAGGGTTTCTCCGCCCGAGCGGTCATCACGCCCGACAATGGGATTGGCATTTGCCTCGATCTGCGCACGAAGTTTGTCGCGAGCAAGCCCCTTGACGCTAGACTGAAGCGTGACGGGTTCAGGCCATATCGCGGACAGCACTTCATCTATCGGTTCAAGGGCTGGTATGGGGTGCAGCTACAGGACTACTGCGATCTGAACGCCTCTGAAGCTCACATCGATACCGGAAACTGCTCAGTTTACAAGTACCTCAGACGCGAGTCCCCCAAGCCGCTACCTCAGCAGCTTGCCAATCTCCCTCGGGACGCAGCACTCGCCTACTACCAGACAAACCGCGGAAACCGTGTATACGCGAGTGTGGGCCTTTGCCATCTCATCTATGACACGCGGCATCCTGAGGTTCAGCGCCGGCAGGGGATGATGACCCCACAGCCCCACGAACGGGATCGCAAGATCCAAGAATATGCAGCCAAGTATCTACAAGGATTGCAGCTCGGACGCACTCGGCTTGAAGTGTCGCGTACGCCCATAACGGCACCCCGCAAGGTGTTCCAAGCACCAGATATCGAGTTTGGGGGTGAACACGTGCTCTCCGTCCGCCGGACGGCGGGTGCTCACATAGCGACTATGGATACACTGGGAAAAAAGAAGCAGCGGTTGCTTATGCGTGAGGACGCAGGCTTCTTCGTCAAGCGTCTCCTTGGTCCGCAGTACCTGATTATGCCTGAGAGCGTTTACAAGACATGGGGGAAACAGTATATCAAAAATTTAAAGCAGACGGTTGAACGGCTCTACGGTCCAGCCGAGCGAGACGAAGTACTGCCAGACGTACCCGTGTACGACCCGAAGGTAATCACCTACAACGACTGTGACTCAGGTCATACGTATGTCGAGCAGGGACGGGCAATCTTGGATGCCGCCGAGAAACATCGAGTGCGTGGTGGATACGGGTTGATAATGATTCATGACGCCTCGGACCGCGAGGTCAGGCAGGAGGACCAACTCGCCGCTATGCTCTCCCAGCAGTTTTGGGAGCAGCGTGATATGCGCATTACCGTAAACCATACGAAGACCGGGAGCGAATGCTACAGTCCGGTGAATGGTCAACATGGGGCGTACGTTGTGAACCCGAAAAAGCGGGGCAAGCTCAATGGCTACCTACGCAATGTGGCGTTAAGTAAGATCCTTCTGAACAATGAAATGTGGCCGTTTGTCCTAGCCACCCCACTGCATGCGGACGTGACGATCGGCCTCGATGTGAAGCGCAACACAGTGGGCCTGACAGTCGTGAGCGATGGCGGACGCAGCATCGCGACCTTATGTCGCAGGTCCAGTCAAAAGGAGAAGCTGACCCGCCGTCAGATCGAGACGCTCCTGACCGAACTGTTGCGCCATACAGCCGAGAAGCAGGCCGTCAAGGAGATTAAGGAGATCGTCATTCACCGCGACGGGCGGAGCTTCCAGTCCGAGATTGACGGTGCAATCAACGCGAAGAAGACCCTCCAAGCGGAGGGCCTCCTTCCTTCTGACGTGCGCATCACGATCTTGGACGTAAGCAAGACAGCCATGACTCAAGTGCGCCTATTCGACGTGAAGCGCACAAACGGTCGCTTACTACGGGTAGAGAACCCACAGAACGGCACGTACGTCTTTCTAGGAAATCAGGATGCGTACTTATGCTCAACAGGGCGAGAGTTCGGGCACTCCGGCACCACCCAGATGTTGCATGTGCGGTATGAACTGCCTGGGCTGCCGTTTGAGCAGGCACTTGAAGACCTGTACTACCTAACGACGCTGACGTGGAGCAAACCTGACGACTGCTCGCGCTACCCAGTGACGATGAAGCTGACCGACAGGTGGTTGTGGCAGGATGCAACGGAGTACAACCAAGACGTGCTCGTATATGGCGTCGAGGAGGGTTGAAATCATGAGCGACCGGAGTTTACAATCAGGCTACTACAACACGATCAGCTACCTCGCCGAGCTTCTAGATGAGGCCTTGATGCAGATCAAGCTCGCACGGGGCGGCGCACCCTCGTCAGAGGTCGAAAAGGTCTCCAAGATGTTGGAAGTAGCGGCTAGCGAGGAGTGCCGCGATCTCTCGACAGCATTCCTGCGCTTGATCCTTCGAGATGAGCTAGGAGAGCAACAGCAGGCTTGGCAAGAACTAAGCGTACGACTTGGGCAGGGAGTGTGCGACGAGCATGACGTAGAGATGATGGAGCGGATTGCTGAAGTCGTGGACACCGAGCGGGCGTCGGCGTTTCGCAAAATGAGAGGGTTCTAGGTGTTTGAGGAGTATATCAATGGAACTCTCGGCGAGTTGGAACGACGGGCACGAGTACTGCGGGCAAAAATTCCGCGAGACCTGCCAACCTACTATGCAACGCTCGTGAAGTCGTGCAACGAACGGCTTAAAGAACTATTGTTTGCCCTCCGCGACCTGCGCGATAATCCTGCGTGGCAGGATGAGAAATTTCGCCCAGAGCGCCAGCGGCGTCTGCGCAGGATCGTGACGGCTCTCGACAGGCTGGAGTCTGGCGGCATCACGGCCCTCTGTCGTGCGAACGAGGACGACCATTACTTCAACGGTCTGCTCGAACGCCTTCGACGGGAAATCAAGTATCCGGGAGAACTGCCCACGGTCTCCTCGCTCTCGCAGCGTTACTTCTATGTCGATACGGATCTCAACCTCATGAGTGTACCGTTGGCCGAGCGACATTTTCTTCTCCATTTGCCGGATCTTTACCATGAACTAGCGCACCCACTCTTGGTAGCACGCGACGATTCGGTCATCGAGCCCCTACAGGATAGGATGTTGGAGTCGGCGGCGGTGGCGATGGAGCACTTTCACACGATAGCACACGAAAGGGAAGGTGGGCGCACTCCAGAGCAGGAACGGAATCGGCTGCGGACATGGGAGTTCTACTGGGGCAAGTACTGGATCTTCGAGTTCTACTGCGACCTGTTCGCCACCTACACCCTAGGACCAGCCTTCGCGTGGTCACACGTGCATCTGAGTGCCAAGCGGGGCGTGAACCCGTACGACTATTTGATGGAGCAGCATCCGGCCGACGCTGCGAGGATGTCCGTGCTCCTCATCGGCCTGCGCGAGATAGACTATGATGAAGAGGCGGAGGCAATCGCTAGGGTGTGGCAGTCGGTGATCGGCTCGTCGAGCTATAAGCCCCCGTCCGATTTCAGGACGTGCTATCCCCAAGATATGCTCGAAAAAATAGCCAAGCAGGGCCTTGAAGGAGTTAAAGCGATCGGATGCCGCATCGCACACGCTAAGTGCGATGACGAAATCCACACGCTCCTGAACGAGGCTTGGCAACGGTTCTGGGATAACCCGAGCGAGTACGCCGCTTGGGAGGATCAGAGGACGAGGAAGTTATCTAAATCGCGTCTGGCTTAGACTGGATCCCATACTTTTCAACTATATAGGAGCCTTTAGGGGCGGCGGTTGACTATGCTTCAAATAGATTACAGCGATCCAAGATACGAGAATGCGGCGGCGGCGATTCTGCAACGGCACGACAATAATGAACCCGAGGCTAATATCACTAGTGCGGTGCGGGACTTTTTGCTCTGCACGGGATTGGTTGATGCCAATGAAGTCGCCGAGGAAGTGGCACCGTCGGGGCACTCGGTGCGGGCTGTGGATTTGAAGGCGTCAAACACGTTTATCGAAATCAAGAAGCGCGTCAGCACGACCGGCGGCTTTAATCCCAATGAAATCTATGTGAAGCAGTTGGATAAATACTTGGCGGAATCCATGACGTACGAGCGGAAAGCGCGGATGGGCGTTCTCACAGACGGGCGGTACTGGCTCCTGCGCTGGCCGAATGCCGGCGAGGTCAAAACGACTAAGCCCTATGCTTTTACCCTAGAATCGACGGCTGACTGGCTGCTTTTGTACGAGTGGCTGCGCGACGAGGTCATCGGTACGCAGGATGACATTCCGGCTCGGCGCACTGAGGTCGAGCAGAATTTTGGGCCTAACAGCCCGTTGTATCGGCGGGATATTGACGCCCTAAACTTGCTCTACCAAGGAGCGAAGGACCGCGAAACCGTCCGCGTCAAGTGCCGGCTGTGGGAAACCTTGTTGCGAGCGGCGTTGGGCGAGATTGCGCAGACGCCCGACGAGCTAGACGATCTGTTTGTCCGGCACACGTACCTAAGCATGGTCATCGGCATGGTGGTACAGGCGTACTTTGGCATGGATATTCGGCAACGGGCCGCTAATGATCCAACGGATTTGCTCTACGGACGGCAGTTCCGCGATGACACCGGCCTACAAGACATTATTGAGTCCGATTTTTTTGCGTGGCCGGCCGAAGTGGGTGGGGAGCCGCTCATTGCGAGGATGGCTGAGCACGTAGCCCGCTTTAACTGGAAGGAAGCCCCCGCCGACATCGCCGCAACTTTATATGAAGCGATTATTCCGCCAGATGAACGCCGCCAGTTGGGTGAGTATTATACCCCAGAATGGCTGGCGCAGGCGATGGTGCAGGAGGTCGTAACGGACCCGCTCGGCCAGCGGGTTCTCGACCCGTCTTGTGGCTCCGGCACGTTTATCGCCGTTGCGGTGCGCCACTTTGTCGAAGCGGCCACACAAGAGATGATGGATCCCAAAGAGGCGTTGAAGCGGCTGCGAGAGGCGGTGATGGGTATTGACGTGCATCCGGTGGCGGTACGGCTGGCTCGCACGGCTTGGGTAATGGCAGCGCGGCCCCTCCTCGAAGCGGCCACCAACGCTGGGTATGCGGGAAACGTAGCGATACCTGTGTATTTGGGGGACGCCTTGCAGTTGCACTACCAAACTGGCGACTTGTTTATCAGCGGCGATATAGGCATTGAGGTGGAGGGCGATGAGTTCGACAAAAGGCTAATTTTCCCGATTCGTTTGGTGGAACAAGCCGACACGTTTGATCGGCTGATGAGCGACATTGCCGATGCGATTGAGCGCGGCCACGATCCGCTCGTTGCGCTGGACGATCACGGGATTACGGACCCGAACCAGCGACAGACGCTGGCGACGACGATCGGGATCATGCAGGAGCTACACGCCGAAGGGCGCAATCATATATGGGCGTATTACACGCGCAACTTGGTCCGTCCGGTGGCGTTGAGCCGGCGCAAGGTCGATGTGATTGTCGGCAACCCGCCGTGGCTGAACTATCGCAATACCGCTAGCGTGTTGCGCGACAAGCTGGTGCAGCAGAGCAAGGAGCTATATCACATCTGGCAGGGGGGCCGCTATGCAACGCATCAAGATGTCGCCGGACTTTTCTTTGCCCGTAGCGTCGCGCTCTACCTGAGAACTGGCGGCATCATCGCCATGGTGTTGCCGCACAGTGCGCTGCAAACTGGGCAGTACGCCAAGTGGCGCACGGGACAATGGGGCGATTTGGCGGTGAATTTCGGCTACAAACCGGCGTGGGATCTGGAAAAACTTGAACCGAACACGTTCTTTCCGGTTGCATCGTGTGTCGCGTTTGCCGAGTGGATGGGTGAAAATGCCAAAGCGACGCCCTTGAGCGACGAGGTTGAGCAATGGCAGGGGACGACTGGGGCGGAGGATGTGCGGCGGGAGCGGATGGCTATTACGGATACGTCGGTTGGTGGAACATCGCCATACGCGGATCGCTTTCGGCAGGGTGCTTCCATTGTGCCGCGCTGTCTTTTCTTTGTCCATGAGGTCGAGGGCACCACCCTTGTTCGCGCCGCGCAAACCGTTAAGGTGGAGCCGCGCCGAGGCAGCAACGACAAAGCACCGTGGAAGACGCTCGATCTTACTGTTATCACCGAGCAGACGATAGAGAAAACGCACTTGTTTGACGTTCACTTAGGAGAGACGGTGGTGCCCTACGCGACGTTGACTCCGCTGAAAGCTCTTTTGCCCTTAAAACGAAACGACGCTGAACTGCCTGTGGATGCTAATGGAACGGGAAGCATTCATCTCGGTGGGTTGGAACAGCGGATGCGGGGGCGGTGGCAGAAAGTTAGTACGCTATGGGAGCAGAATAAGGGGGCTAATACCTCTGAGAACTTGCTACAGTGGTTGGACTATCATGGCAAACTCTCGGCGCAACTCGAATGGCGAAAGAATGACAAGAATGCTCCCATTCGCGTGGTGTACACCGCTTCAGGGCAACCTACGGCGGCGATTATCGAGGCCCATGATACTATAGTTGACTACACGTTATTCTGGACACTTTGCAGGGACAATCAAGAGGCCCATTACGTACTCGCCATCATCAATAGTCGCGCCCTGTATGAAACGGCGAAACCATTGATGGCCAAGGGACAATTCGGGGCGCGCCATTTACAAAAGCACCTGTGGAAATTGTCGATACCGGAATACGATACAACGAACCGTTTGCATCAGAAGATAGCGACCGCCGGCCAAGCGGCGGCAAGCGGTGCGGCGCAGCAGTTGAATGCACTACGCCAAGAGCGTGGCGCAGCGGTCAGCACGACCATTGCCCGCCGCGAATTGCGTAGGTGGCTCGCCCAATCGGACGAAGGCAAGCAAGTAGAGACGTTGGTAAAGCAGCTATTGGCGTAATCCGCTCCACAGAATAGTACTGTCTAAGTACGCGACATTTCCGCTGTGCCTGGGATCGAGGGCGTCCCGCCCTCGACGAGGGCAAGATGCCCTCGATCCCGAGAGGGTTGGCCGCGGGTGTCGTGTAGTAAGGTGCTGGATCGTAGATTTGCAAAAGGAACCCCATGTCCCCCACTGGAATCGACCGCAACCTAACGCACTACGCCGACCCAGGGTTTAGCCGCTACTTGCGTCGCGCTTTTCTCGCTTCGGCTGGCTACGACGAGGCGGACTTAGATCGGCCCGTCGTCGGCATTGCCGATACCTCGTCCGACTACACCACCTGCCATCGCGCCATGCCCCAACTCGTGGACGCGGTCAAACGGGGTGTGCTGGAAGCAGGCGGGCTGCCCTTGGTCTTTCCGACCCTTTCCCTCGGCGAAATCTTCCTGTCGCCAACCGCCATGCTCTACCGCAACCTCATGGCCATGGCGACCGAGGAAATGATCGCCGCCCAGCCCATGGACTCAGTAGTGCTGCTCGGCGGCTGCGACAAAACCCTGCCGGCCCAACTCATGGCCTCCGCTTCCGCGCCCGTGCCTGCCATCCACCTCGTCGCCGGGCCGATGCTGGCCGGGGACTGGCGGGGCGAGCGGTTGGGCGCGTGTACGGATTGCCGCCGCTACTGGGCGCAGCACCGGGCCGGCGCACTCAACGCCGCGGAAATCGCCGCGGTTGAGCAGAGCCTGTGCCCAACGGCCGGGACCTGCATGGTCATGGGCACGGCCTCAACCATGGCCTGTGTGGCCGAAACCCTCGGGCTGATGCTGCCGGGCGCGGCCACCCCCCCGGCGGTCTCAAGCCAGCGCTTGCGGCTTGGGGTGGCCACGGGTCGCCGGGCCGTAGCCTTAGCCACTGAGGGCCGCTCGGCGCGGGACATCCTAACGCCAGCGGCCTTTGCCAACGCGCTCAAGGTGCTGGCCGCACTGAGCGGCTCGACGAATGCGGTCGTGCATCTGCTCGCCATTGCGCGTCGGGTCGGCGTAGGCTTGTCGCTAGACGACTTTCACGCGGCCGCCCAACAAGTCCCCCTGCTCGTCGATTGCAAGCCAGCGGGCACTGGGTACATGGAGGATTTTGACAAGGCCGGCGGCGTACCCGTCCTACTCAAGGCACTGGCGCCGATGCTCGACCTCAATGCGGTGGGAGTCACCGGGCAAACGCTCGGCGCACTTTTGCAGGAGGTGGCCGCGCTCGGCGCGTGGCAGACTGCTATTCGCACCTTGGACGCGCCGCTGGGGCCAGCGTCCTCCCTCGTGGTGCTAAAAGGCTCGCTCGCGCCCGATGGAGCGGTCTTAAAAAAGGCCACCTCGTCCCCCCACCTGCACAAGCACCGAGGGCCGGCCGTCGTGTTCGACGGACCGGACGCCGCGGCGGGCGTTGACGACCCCGCGTTGGGCATTACGCCGGAGCACGTGCTGGTGTTGCGCGGGGCCGGGCCGGTGGCCCTCGGCATGCCCGAAGTCGGCTCCATGCCCTTGCCCAAGCACCTCGCCGCCCAAGGGGTCGAGGACATGGTGCGGGTCTCCGATGGGCGAATGAGCGGCACGGCGTATGGGACAGTCGCTTTGCACGTGGCACCGGAAGCGGTCATTGGGGGGCCGCTGGCGCTGGTCCGCAACGGCGATCTGATTGAGTTGGACGTAGAAGCCGGACGCTTGGATTTGCTCGTCCCGGAGGAAACCCTCGCTCGCCGGCGGGCCGAATGGACCGCGCCCTCCGCGCCCGCCCGTGGGTGGCCGCGGCTGTACGCCGAGCGCGTATTGCAGGCGAACTTGGGGGCGGATTTGGATTTCTGCTAAACAACGCAAGGAGGAATACATGCTTAGCGCATTGCTCGCCGACCGCGAGCGGCAAGGCAAACCGATCCGCGTCGGCATCATCGGCGCGGGAAAATTCGGCGGGGGGCTGGTCGCGCAGATTGCCCAAATGCAGGGCATGGTCGTCGCGGCCATTGCCGACATTGACTTGGCCCGTGCTCGCTACGCATACGCGGCGGGGTATGGAAATGTTGCAGTGGAAACGGCCGACAGCCCGCGGGCGGTGGCCGAGGCCATTGGCGCGGGGAAATTTACCGCTGTTGAAGACGGGCTGTTGGTCGCACAGGCCGCAGACTTAGACGTGGTGGTGGAAGCGACGGGATCGATCTCGGTCGGAGCCAGCATGGCCAGCGCGGCCATTGCCAGCGGCAACCACCTCGTGATGGTCAACGTCGAAACCGATGTGACGATCGGGACGCTGCTCAAGCACAAGGCCGACCGGGCGGGTGTGGTGTACTCGCTCGTCGATGGCGATCAGCCCGGGGTGGTCATGAACATGATCGAATGGGCGCGGTCCCTCGGCTTGGAGGTCGTGGCTGCGGGCCGCGGCACCGTGCTCTTGGCCGACGATCCCCAAGGCACCCCGGACGACACGGCGGCGCGGTTTGGCTTTGACGCAGAAACCCTGCAACGGCGCAACATCAGCTTGAAGATGTACAACTCCTTCCGCGACGGGACCAAGGCCCAGGTCGAAGCCACGGCCATCGCCAACATGGCCGGGCTAGTGCCCGACATAAGGGGCATGCACGAGCCGTCGTGCAATTTGGTGGACATCCCACAAAAATTCAGCTTGGTTGAAGAAGGGGGGCTGCTGAGCCAACGCGGGGTCGTTGAGCTCGCCAACAGCGTCGCCGAGGACGGCAAGACCCTGCTCGCCGACCCGCTGCGGATGGGCGTCTTTGTCGTCGTCCGCAGCGAGCACCCCTTTACCATAGAAGACCTCGCCGCCTATCACCTGCATCCGGGCGGCGACGGCAAAAACTTCCTCCTCTACCGCCCCTACCACTTGGTGGCGGTTGAGGCCCCGATCACCCTCGCCAAAGTCGCGCTCTACGGCCTGCCAACCGGCGCCCCGCGCCCCGTGCCTACCGCCGATGTGATCGCCGTAGCCAAGCGGGCACTCCGAGCCGGAGAGACGCTCGACGGCGGGGGCGGCTACACCGTGTTGGGACAGAGCGAAAAGGCGACTGTGGCGCGCCAAGAGGGGCTGTTGCCGTTGGGATTGTCGGATGGAGCCGTGCTCAAGCAAGACGTGCGGCAAGGCGACGCCATAGGCTACGCCATGGTCAATTTGCCGGATTCGCTCGCATTGCAACTACGGCGCGAGCAGGACGCGATGTGCGAACAAACTTGAAGTGTTTGTTGCAGAGTTATCGAGGGTGCTCGGAGTAAAAATAAAAAAAGGGGAAGGGCCGTGCGGCCCCTCCCCTTTTGCGCGTCTCAAGGCTGGCTAGCCGGCCTTGACTTGGACCTGTCGGACGACCTTTTTGGCCTCCTCCTTTTTGGGGAGGTGGATGGCCAAGACGCCGTTTTTGAACTGGGCTTCGATCTTGTCGGCCTCCACGCCATCGGGCAGGTGGAAGGCGCGCTCGAAGCGGCCGTAGGTGCGCTCTTGGCGGAAGAACTGGCCTTCCTTCGCCTCGTGGTCGCTGCTCTTTTCACCCCGCAACACGAGGGTCCCCTCGGCGATGGACAGTTCGAGGTCCTTGTCCTCCAGCCCCGGCAGTTCGGCCGAGATTTCGTAGGAGTCGTCTTCCTCCCGGACGTCGATGCGAGGGGTGAACGCCGCGTTGCCGGACAAAACGGGCAAGCGCGAGTCGTCGCCAAAGAAGGCGTCGAAGAGGTGATCGAACGGGCTGCGCCACGGGCGATTGCTGACGCGCACGCTGGGTAGTAAGGTTTTGACGGCCATGATGGTTTCTCCTTTTGTTGAGTGGTGGTTGGTTTGTATGGCCTTTGCCCATTGTATGCAAAAGCCGTGCCAACACTTTTAGAATGTTCCATATCTCGTTGTTATACATAGAGTTGAGAATTTTTGACGCAAAGAGGCCTCGGTCCGTATTGTCAGCGCGGCTTGGAAAAATTGGCAGGCGTTGTGCATAATTGGCCGAAGTCCGTGCCGTTATTGCACGGAAGCCCTTGTCCCCTACTAGAAAGGAATTGTTGTGATCGACTGGGAAGCTGTGTGCGCCGAGGTGACCGGGCATTTGCAGGCTCTCATCCGCCTCGACACCACCAACCCCCCGGGCAACGAAAGCAAGGCCGCGCGCTATCTCGAAGGCGTGCTGCGGCGGGAGGGCTTTGAGCCGGTCTTCGTCGAGTCCGCGCCCGGACGGGGCAATGTCCTCGCGCGGCTAGCCGGGGGCGACGAGCCGCCGCTGATGCTATTGGGACATACAGACGTGGTGGCCGCCGAGCCGGAGCACTGGACCCACCCGCCTTTTTCTGGGGTGCTAGCCGACGGCTGCGTGTGGGGACGGGGTGCGTTGGATATGAAGAACATGGTCGCAACGAATCTGATGGTGTTGCTCTTGTTGCAGCGAGAAGGCGTCCGGCTCAACCGCGACATCGTCTTTGCCGCCACAGCCGACGAGGAAGCGGGCAAAGGGAATCACGGGCCGGGGTGGATTATCGACCATCGGCCCGAGCTGTGGGACGCGCCCCTGATCATCACCGAGGGCGGCGGCAGCGACTTCGCAGTCGGCGAGCAGCGGTTTTACACTTGCCAGACCGGGCAAAAGGGGTTGTGTCGGCTGCGCCTGATCGCCCGCGGAACGCCCGGGCACGGGTCCATGCCGCAGGGCGACAGCGCGATTGTCAAGCTGGCGAGCGCACTGGCTGGCTTGGAAGGAGCCGCGTTCCCCGCGCATGTATCCGCGAGTGTGCGCCGCTTTGTCGAGGGGATTGCCAGCCGCTGTCCCGCCGCCGAGGCCGCCCGGTGGCAACAAGTGCTTGACGAAGCGACAGCCGATGCCGCGCTGCGCGCACTGCCCATCGGCCATACCTTGCGCCGCGAGTTGAGCGCGGTGCTGCACAACACGGCCTCAGCGACCATGGTGCAGGCTGGCTCCAAAATCAACGTGATTCCGGGCGAGGCGACCGCTTGGATCGATGGGCGCTTAGTGCCCGGGCAAACGGCCGAGAGTTTCGCGGTCGAGCTGCGCACGTTTGTCGGCGATGAGGTCGCCATTGAGATCGATCAGTACACGCCGCCGTTGGAGGCGAGCGCGGATACGGCCCTCTTCCGCACGATCGCAGCCGTGATGCAGGAACGCGAGCCGGACGCCCCAGTACTCCCGTATCTGATGCCAGCCGGCACCGACGCCAAGCACATTGTGCCGCGCCGTCCCGAAACCCAGATCTACGGCTTTATGCCCTATCGGCAGCAGCCGGGCGAGGAGGAGCTGGAATTGATCCACGGCCACGACGAGCGCACCGCGGTGGCAGAGCTGCTCTTTGCAACGCAGGTGCTCTACGAAATCGTCTGTCGCTTCGGGAGGTAGAGCGGCACCTAAGTCCGCGACCCTTGCTTTGAGTCCGCCTTTTCTGGTGTTCCCGTTGCGTCCGGGATCGAGGGCGTCCCGCCCTCGATCCTTGGAAGGCGGAGGGCTGATGTCGTGTAGTAAAGAGCGGCACTAGCTCGGATCGACGACCGCGACTCCGTCGTCGATTTCGAGGACCAAGACCCGGTCGCCGGGGTTGAGCGGGCCTTGAGCGTCGGCCCGGCGCGCCAACAGTTCGATGGTGCGGCCTTGGACGATAGCGGAAATTTTGCCGGTGCTGCCCCGGGCGATGGGGACCGTGACTTCGGCTTCGAGGCCGATTAAGTCGTCCCCCTCCAGCGAACTATCGGCGCTCGACCCGCTCAACCGATTCAGAACCCAGTCGCCCAAGAAGGAACAGACCGCGCCGGTCCCCAGTGCTGTGAACAACGCAGCACCCGCGCCCATCAGCAGGCTGCCGAGCACCCCGGCCAGTCCGAAGAAGAAGGCAAAAAAGAACAGCAACCGCAGCCGCAAAACGGCCAGTGCCCGCAGGCCGTCGCCCAAGCCCTCGCCATCCCCGCCAACCAGCGAGGCCCCAACGGCGATTCCCCCGACTATTAAGCCGCTCCAGTACAGATACGAGAAATCCACGCTACGCTTCCGCTTCCCGCGCTGGGACTGGGCCGGCGGTCGCGTCGCCGATGACAGCGGCCAGATCGACGCCGGTAGTGGCCTTGATGCTTGCAAAGAGGGCCGGAGCCAGCGAGCCGATCTGGCTGACGACCGCTGGCAGCCCGCTTTGACCGCCGTTGCCGGAATCGACGACCGCGAGATGGTCAATTTGGATGTCCTTGGCCATGGCGGTGATTTGCTCGACCAAGTTCGGCAGCATCTGGATCAACAATAGTTCCTTGCCATTGGGGCCGGCGATGGTCCAGACCTCGTTTTTCTGCTTGAGGACCTCGATCTCGGCGAGGCCGTTTTCGAGGATGTTGGCCGCCGCGCCCTTGGCGCGCAATTCGGCCGCGTCGCGGTCGGCGCGGGCCGGCTCAATGACCTCGATCTCTAGCTGGCGCTTCTGCAGGGCCAAGCGTTCCTGCTCGACCTCCTGCTCGGCTTGGACTTCGGCTTTGCGGGCTACTTGCGCGGCGCGTTTCTCAGCGGCCGAGCCCTCGCCTTCCAACTCGGCCTTGCGAACTCGGAGCGTGTTTTGGGCATCGACGATCTGGACTTGGGCTTCGGCGTCGGCGACCTCGCCGCGGCGGCGGGCCTCGGCGGATTTCTCCTGTGATTCAGCGCGGTTTTCGGCCTCGGCGATTTCGGCTTCCTTGAGGACGGCCGCCGTGCTCTTGCGGCCGATGGCGTCGAGATAGCCCACCTCGTCGGAGACGTTCTGGATTTTGAGCGTGTCGAGCACCAAGCCCAGCTTCTGTAGATCGACGTCCGCCTCGCCAATGAGCGATTGGGCAAATTTGAGGCGGTCTTCGTTGACCTCTTCGGGAGTTAGGGTGGCGAGGACGCCGCGCAGGTTGCCTTCGAGGGTGTCCTTGGCAATGTCTTGGACTTGGGTGAGCTCTTTGCCCAAGAACCGCTCTAGCGCGTTGCCGAGCAGGGGCTCGTCACCGGCGATCTTGATGTTGGCGATGCCTTGCACCGACAGCGGGATCCCGCCTTTGGAGTACGCGTTGGTGATCGCTACTTCGAGGGGGATGGTGCGCAAGTCGAGGCGATCGACCTTTTCGAGGAGCGGGATGCGGAAGGCGCGGCCTCCCTTGATGACGCGATAGCCCACCGTGCGGCCATCGGCCGTCTGGCGTTTGCGGCCCGAGAAGATGATGACTTCGTTGGGCTGGCAGATAAAGAGATTCGTCGTGACGATGATGATGACCACGACGAGCAACGCCGCAAAAACTAAGGCGAAGGTCAGGAGCATTTCCATCGGGAGCCTCCTACGGTGCTTGGGGTTCTCTACGAGCGTTTCCCCGACAATTTAATACGCGCCCTTAATCCGCCCAAACCACCCGCGCAATGGGTCGCCCAAGTCCTCCATGTAGCGGTCCATCCGCCCCATCAGGTCTTGCCGCACGGCCTCGTACGCTGGATCGCCATACACGTTGTCGAGCTGATAGGGGTCGCGTTGCAAGTCGTACAGCTCGCCCGGATCGCCCGAATTAAAGGTGAACTGATGGGTGCGGGTGCGGACCATGCGCTGGTTGACGACCGTAAAATGGCGGTCGAACACGCAATAGACTTCTTCGCGGCCGTTCGCAAACGGGCGGCCCTCTATGGCCGGAAGGAAGGACGCGCCGTCGAGGCTGGTGGGCACGTTGAGGCCGGCCGCGTCGAGGGACGAGAGCATGATTTCGTGCAAATAGACGAATTCGTCGCAGGCCGTGCCGGGGGCTTGGCAGTCGGGATGGGCGATGACGAGCGGGATGCGGTAGATCTCGTCGTACATGAACTCGCCCTTCTCGATCAGCTTGTGCGCGCCGAGGCAGTCGCCGTGATCCGAGGTATAGACGATTATGGTGTCGTCGAGGACGCCTAGTTGTTCCAAGTGAGCGACCACGCGACCGACCATGTCGTCAATCAAGGTGCAATGCCCAAAGTAGCGGGCGGCAATTTCCTGAAAGCCCGCCCAACCGTACTCGCCCAATCCCCACAGCCGCTCGATCAGTTGCTGGCGATAGGGCTTTTTCGCAAAGGTCTCGGCGTACCCAGGGTGTTGGGGAATGGCCTTGGGGTCGTACATGGAAAAGTACGGCTCTGGAACCAGCGAGGGGCTGTGCGGCCCCCAAAAGTTGGCCCACAAGAAAAAGGGCTGCTCCGCGGTAGCCACTTCGGCGAGGACGCGGTTGGCCTCTTCGGCGACGAAGTACTCAATGCACGACTCGACCGGCCCTTCGTGCAATGCAAACATCTCCTGAGCTTGGTTGGAGGGGTTGGTGCCGACAAAGCGGTGCGAGACCGAGGGCGGCGGGTCAAAACCGCGCTCTTTGAGATAATCGGCGTAGGGGTTGTGCCCCCTCGGCGCGGCCCCGAATTGCAGGCCGGGGAGCAAGCCGGCCCCCGGAAAGGCGTAGCCCATAAAGTCTTGGCCGGTGAACCCGTAGCCGGTCGGGCCGGTCTGCTCATCCACGTGCCACTTGCCGGCGTAGCCGCAGCGATAGCCCGCCTCGGCCAGATAGTGATTTAGCCCGCGCACCCCCGCACGCAGGCACTGGCCGTTGGCGGTTACGCCGTGTTTGTGCGGGTAGAGGCCCGTGTAAAAGGAGGCGCGGGCCGGCGAGCAGATTGCGGTCGGCGTGAAGGCCGAGTCGAAGCGGACGCCGCGCGCGGCCAAGGAGTCGATGTGGGGCGTCTGGCAGACCTCGTTTTGCCCGTAGCAACTCACCGTATCGAGCCGCTGCTGGTCGGACATCAGGACGACGATGTTGGGACGCTTAGGCATTAGCGCTCCTCCTGCCGCAAATCCAGCCACGCCATTTCCGCCGCGGTGAGCGGGTCGTCGAGGGCTTGCTCGTTGGCCGCGAGCTCCGCGCCGCTCATGCTGCGGACTAGCGCGTAGATGTTGAGCGGGTAGCTGAGCACATAAGACAAGGCGATCTGCGGCACCGACCGCCCCTTTTCCTCGGCCAGTGCCCACGCTCGGTCGAGCCGCTTGAAGTTGTCTTCGCAGTAGTAGGACTTGGCCATGGAGCCATCGAATTGGTCGCGGACTTGCTCGGCGTTGGCGCGGGTGATTTTGCCCGAGAAGAAGCCGCGGCCCACGCTCGACCAAGTAAAGAGCGGCATGTCGCACTCCGCGTACCACGTGCGGGCGGCGGCTTGGCCCGGGCCGGCAATCGACAGGCAATCCTTCCACGGCTCGGCGATTTGATCCGCCAAGCTGAAGTTCGGGCTGGAGGCCGCAAAAGGCACGAGCCCGCGGCGGTCTGCGTATTCGTTGGCCTCGGCCAAGCGTTCCGGCGTCCAATTCGAGCCGCCAAAGGCGTGGATGCGGCCGGCCGCGCGATGCTCGTTGAGCGCCTCGACGATGGGGCCGACCGGGACCGCCGGGTCGTCGCGGTGCAGCAGGTAGAGGTCGATATAGTCGGAGCGCAGGCGCGCCAACGAGTCTGCTAGGTCCGCGGCAATATCGTACGGGGTGACGCGATTGCGGTCTTGGTTGTGGTGGGCGCCCTTGCCAATGATGACGACTTCATCGCGGTTGCCCCGTTCCTCCATCCACAGCCCGAGTGTGCGATCGACTTCACCGCCGCCGTAGCCGTGAGCCGTGTCGTAGGCCGTGATGCCGGCCTGCCGAGTGGCGTCGAGCAGGGCAAAGCCCTCTTCCTTGCGGCTGCGGGTGAGCATGATGCAGCCTTGCACTAAGCGCGAGATCTTTTTTGCGCTGCCTGATACGGTGCCGTATTGCACGAGTGCTTTCCTTTCATTCCATGGGATATTTTAGGCCGATCTGGGCGCGGATTTCGTCGAGGATCCGCATCAGGGCCACGGTTTCGTCGAGCGGCATGACCGCGCTCTCGGTCCGCCCTGTGCCGAGACAGCGGGCGACTTCTTGCGCCTCGTAGTTGTAGCCATTGCCCGTCAGGGGCAATCGGACGTGTTCTGTGCGCCCCTCGGCTCTGAGCGTGGCGCTTTCGCCCTTCCACCACGAAGGGTCAATGGCAATCGTCCCCTCGCTGCCGACGATGCGGGCCTCGTGTGGGGTCGTGGCGCGGATGGCGCAGGAGAGGTTGGCGATGGCGCCGCCGCTATAGCGGAGCACGATGCCGGTCCGCTCGTCAACGCCGGTTGCGCCGAGGTGTGCGGTCGCGGCGATTTGGGCTGGTTGCGCCCCGAGGACCATCGCCGCAAAGGAGACGACGTAGATGCCAATGTCGAGCAGGGCACCGCCGCCCAAAGCGGGGTTGAAGAGCCGGCCGGTGGGATTGACGCCGGCGCGAAAACCAAAGTCGGCGCTGACCATGAGCGGCTCGCCGATCGCACCGGCGGCGAGCCACCGGCGCACTTGGACCATAATGGGCAGGTAGCGGGTCCAGATGGCCTCCATCAGCAAGACGCCGTGGGCGCGGGCACAGGCGACGACGGCGGCGGCCTCGGACGCGTTGATGGTAAACGGCTTCTCGCACAGCACGGCCTTGCCGGCTTGGAGGCCGAGGATCGAGTGGTCTTTGTGAAAGGGATGGGGAGTGGCCACGTACACCGCGTCGATGTCGGGATCAGCGCAGAGGGCTTCGTACGAGGCGTGGCGGTTGGGGGCACCGTACTGGTCGGCAAAGGCGTCGGCGCGCTGCCGGTCGCGCGAGCCAACGGCGACGAGGGCTCCTTCGGGAATGGCTTGGAGGCCAACGGCGAATTTGTGGGCAATGCTGCCCGGGCCGAGGATCCCCCAGCGGATGGGTTTGGTCATGGACGCTCCTAGCGTGGGCTGAGGTGGAAGATGGGTTGAGATATAGTTTGCCCGTAGGTAGATCGGGCGTCAAGGACGTCCGCGGCCAAACGCGCTAAAACGTGCAGTTTTTCTTGACAAGTCGTTTTTAATTTGCGTGTATTGTAAGCCCTTTTTGGGCGGCGAATTTGGTGCCGCCGGTTAGCGGACGGATGAGACATCATGGTTGATCATTCCATATCAGACGGGGGCCTTGCTGCGAGCGCCGAGCCTCGTTGGGTGCTCGTCGATTTAATGTTTCATAAGTCATTGAAAAACAACGACTTACCCCCCCCCCCCCCCCACAAATTCTTCTAGATCACTAAGCACTAAACTCTCTGCTTCTCAGCATCGGCCTACCGATCGCACGAGGCCGTTTGGCGTAGCGAGGGGCTTGCCGCACAGCCCCAAGGCCCTCGCAGTGCCAAGCGGCCTTCGTCATGTACGCCGAGTGCTGTCTAAGGCTAGCCCCACCTCTTCCCCTGGGATCGAGGGCATCTTGCCCTCGGCGAGGGCGGGACGCCCTCGATCCCGGCAATACCCTCGATCCCGGACGCAACGGAAGGGTCGCGTACTAAGCCCTTCCCCTACCCTTCGTACAAGGAGCAAAAAATGCCGTCGTTGAAACAGGTAAAAATCAAGTTCGTGTTCGTCCTTTTGGGCATCGTCAGTGCTTGGATTGGCTGCTCCGACGCCCCGCCGGTAGCTCCTCGTCCTGCGGGCAAAGCCACCTGTGCCTTGTGCGATTTCTTGGGCGACGAGAGATACACCATTGCCGACGGGCAGAGCATCCCCGAAAGCCCCGACAGCACCCAGACTGAAGCTGAAACCGATAGCACCCAGACCGAAGCCGATAGCACCCAATCGGCCACCGTTTCGTTCGCCGACGCCAATCTGGAGCGTGCGGTGCGGGAGGCACTAAATCGCCCGCAAGGAACCCTGACCGTGGCGGATCTGGATACACTGACCGTGCTCGACGCGAGCGATAGAAACATTCAGAGCTTGGCTGGCCTCGAACACGCGACGGCACTGCAAACGCTATATCTGCTGCGCAACGAAATTACGGATGTGAGTCCGCTGGCCGGCCTGACCAACCTGCAATCGCTGTCGTTGTGGGGGAATGAGATTGCGGACGTGCAGCCGTTGGCTAGCCTGACCAATCTGCGAAAGCTGTCGCTATGGGGTAACGAGATTACGGACATCCAGCCGTTAGCCAGCCTAACCAAACTGCAATGGCTTCAGCTAGGGAACAACGACATTGCGGACATGCGGCCGTTAGCCAGCCTAACGAACCTCTATTGGCTGGGCGTGTTGGACAATGCCCTCAGCGGACACGCCATCAACCAACAACTCGCCGCCTTGCTAGAAAGGGGCGTCCGCATCCAAGCGGTAATAGACCGCATCCAATCCCCAGTGGAAGAAGTGGAAGAAGAGGAAGAAGAAGCAACGGAAGTCCGTTTGTTCGCCGACGCCAATCTGGAACGTGAAGTGCGAGCGGCACTGAGTCGCCCGCAGGGGACGCTTATCGCGGCGGATCTGGCTTCCCTGACCGTGCTCGAAGCGCGCAGTAAAAACATTCAGAGCTTGGCCGGCCTCCAACACGCGACAGCTCTGCAAACGCTGGACCTATACAACAACCAAATTACGGACTTGAGTCCGTTGGCCAGCCTGACCAGCTTGCAAGTGATATTTCTGCACAGCAACCAAGTTGCGGATGCGAGTCCGTTGGTCGGCCTGACCGCCCTGCAAACGCTGAATCTGCAAAACAATCCCCTCAGCACAGCATCAATCAACACACACATCCCCGCCATACAAACAAACGGTGCCGTGGTAACCCATTGAGGACAGCGATTCGCTTCGCAAGGTTTTTAGTTTATCCGAGCTCTCATCGGCTTGGTATAGGACGGGAACTGAAGTAATTACCTAAGTACGCGACACTTGCGTTGAGTCCGCCTTTTCTGGCGTTGCCGCTGCGCCCGGGATCGAGGGCGTCCCGCCCTCGACGAGGGCAAGATGCCCTCGATCCTTGGAAGGTTGACCGCGGGTGTCGTGTAGTAAGAGTAATTACTCAGTACTTTGTATCGATCCATTGGGCATACCTGCCCTGACAGGGATAGCCGTTCTCGTCGTTGTGTCTATTGAGAGCAGTCGTCTGCTTTCTCCGCTTAAAGTGCTTTCCGCAGAACGAACATTCATAAACATAGGTTGGGCCGCTCGGAGACGATATGGCATAGAGGCTCTCCTTTGCTAGTCAGCTTGCAGCGGCAAAATCGCGGGCGTTTTGGAAGAGCTTGAGCCACGGGCCTGCTTCGCCGGTCCACTCGGCCGGACGCCAAGACAGTTGCACATTGCGGAAGACGCGCTCGGGATGCGGCATCATGATGGTGGCGCGGCCATCGGCGCTGGTGAAGGCGGTCAGTCCTGCGGGCGACCCATTCGGATTGGACGGATAGCACTCGGCCGGGTGGCCGTAGTTATCTACGTAGCGCAGGCAGAGTTGATTTTGCCCTCGCGCCTGTTCCAAGGCTCGCTCATGGTCAAATTGGACGCGGCCCTCGCCGTGGGCTACCGCAATGGGCAGGCGCGACCCTTCCATGCCGCGCAAGAGCACCGAGCGGCTCTCCAGCACCTCTACGGTCGCCAGCCGCGCCTCAAACTGCTCGGAGCGGTTGGGGCCAAATCGCGGCCAGTTGGCCGCGCCCGGAATCAGCTCCTTGAGATGCGACAGCATCTGGCAGCCATTGCACACGCCCAAGGAAAAGGTATCCGGCCGCGCGAAGAAGGCGGCGAATTGCGCGCGCAGACGGTCGTGGAAGAGGATCGAGCGCGCCCAGCCGGCCCCGGCCCCTAACACATCGCCGTAGCTGAAGCCGCCGCAGGCCGCCAGTCCGTGGAACCCACTCAACTCGGCGCGGCCGGCCAACAAGTCGGTCATGGTCACGTCTATCGCCTCGCAGGCGGCCGCGTCAAAAGCGGCGGCCATTTCCACTTGGCCGTTGATGCCCTGCTCTCTCAGCACGGCTACGCGAGGCCGCGCCTTGCCCCTTATCGTCGGGGCGCCGTCGTGCGCCAAGTGGAAGTTCAGGCCCGGGTCTTGGCGGTCGCCGAGGGCCTCGTACTCTTCGCGGGCGCAGTCTGGGTCGTCGCGGTGGGCCTGCATCCGATACGTCAGCTCAGCCCACGCTGCTTGGAGGTCGAGCAGGGGGGCCGCATAGACGAGCTCGCCGCTGCTGCAAACGCGCAGGTGCAAGGCGTCAACGGGCTGGCCCACGTCGTGGACCAAATCGGCCAAGCCGTGGTCCGCAAAGACCTGATACACGGCGTGCTCATCCTCGGCGCGGTATTGAATCACGACGCCCACTTCCTCGCAAAAAAGGGCGGCGAGCGGATCGCGGCCCAGCGCGGCAATCTCCAACTCCACGCCGCAGCGGCCGGCAAAGGCCATCTCGGCCACGGCCGTGAAGAGGCCGCCGTCGGAGCGGTCGTGGTACGCGAGCACGAGCTCTTGGGCGAGCAAAGTCTGCACGGCCTCGTACAAGGAGCGAACCTCGTGCGCTTCCACATCCGGGACCTCGCAGCCGATTTGGTTGTACACTTGGGCGAGACAAGAGCCGCCAAGGCGGTTTTGTCCCCGGCCCAAGTCAACGAGCAGGAGCCGGGTGTCGCCGCGCTTTAGGTCGGGCGTGGCGTGGCGGTGGACATCTTCTACGGGCGCGAAGGCCGAGACGACCAAGCTCAAGGGAGCGACCACCTTGTGCGCTGTGCCCGCGGCGTCTTCCCACACGGCCCGCATGGACAGGGAGTCTTTGCCCACCGGGATGGATACCCCCAAGGCCGGGCAAAACTCCAACCCCACCGCACGCACGGTGTCGTACAGGGCCGCGTCCTCGCCCTCTTCGCCGCAGGCGCACATCCAGTTGCCCGACAGCTTGATGCGGTGAATCGAGCCGATGGACGCCGCGGCGATGTTGGTGATGGCCTCGGCTATGGCCACGCGCCCGGACGCCGGCGCATCAACTAAGGCGAGGGGGGTGCGCTCGCCCATGGCCATGGCCGATCCGGTGGCTCCCTGAAAGGAGTGGCAGGTCAGGGCCAGATCGGCGACCGGCACCTGATGGGGGCCGACCATCTGATCGCGGGCGACCAAGCCGGTGACCGTGCGGTCGGCGATGGTGATGAGGAAGGTCTTGGCCGCTACGGCTGGGAAGCGGAGGACGCGCGCGGCCGCCTCGGCCACGGAGGGCGGCACCAAGGCGAGGGGCTGCAACACGGGCTGGCTGCGCGTTGCTCGGCGCAGCATCTTGGGCGGCTTGCCCAAAATGACCGCTAGGTCGAGGCGGTCAATGGGCTTGCCGCCGAGGAGCGAGTCGTCGAGGGAGAGCAGGCCATCGCCCGTGATCTCGCCGATGACCGCAAACAGGCAACGCTCGCGTGCGGCCAACTCGGCAAAGCGAGCCAAATCAGCGCGGCCCACCACCAGCACGTAGCGCTCTTGCGCCTCGTTGCTCCAAATCTGCATCGGACTCATGCCCGGGTCGTCGTTGTGAATGGCGCGCAAGTCAAAGCGCGCGCCCACGTCTGCGACCAGCTCCGGGCAGGCGTTGGACAGGCCGCCGGCCCCCACGTCGTGGATGCTGAGGATGGGGTTTTCCGCGCCGAGTGCTATGCAGCGGCTGATTAGCTCTTGGCAGCGGCGCTGCATCTCGGGGTTGTCGCGCTGCACCGAGGCAAAATCGAGGTCCTCGCTGTTGGCGCCGGTGTCCATGCTAGAGGCCGCGCCGCCGCCGAGGCCAATGAGCATGGCCGGTCCCCCGAGCTGAATGACGCAATCGCCCGCGGCCGGGGTTTTCTTGGCTACGTGGGCGGCGTCGATGAGCCCCACGCCGCCCGCGACCATGATCGGCTTGTGATAGCCGCGCCACACTCCGGTGCTGTCGTCCTCTAAGGTGCGGAACACCCCCAAGATGTTGGGCCGGCCGAATTCATTGCCAAAGGCCGCGCCGCCGATCGGCCCTTCGGTCATAATGGCGAGCGGGGAAGCCAAGCGGTCTGGGCAGGCGGCTCGCTTGTTTTCCCACGGCTGAGCAAACCGAGGCAGGCGCAGATGCGAGGTGAAAAAGGCGCACAGGCCGGCCTGCGACCAGCCGCCCGTGCCGGCCGCCCCTTCGTCGCGGATCTCCCCGCCGACTCCGGTAGAGGCACCGGGATAGGGCGCGATGGCGGTGGGATGGTTGTGGGTCTCGACCTTGATCAAGACGTGGGTCTGGCGCGGGCGGTATCCATAGCGAAAGCCCTCGTCCGGGCCGAAGACCGGCACGGCAAAGCCCTCGATTACGCCGGCGTTGTCGGAATACGCCTTAACCGTGCCTTGGGGGTGGGCGGTGTGCGTGTGGCGAACCATGTCGAAGAGCGAGTGCGCTTGGTGCTGGCCGTTGATGACCCAATCGGCGTTGAAAATTTTATGGCGGCAGTGCTCGGAGTTGACCACCGCAAACATCATCAGCTCCACGTCCGTCGGATCGCGGCCGGCAAAGGCGTGTAGCGCGTAGTCGATTTCCTCGTCTGACAGGGCCAAGCCCATCGTGCGATTGGCGGTCACGAGCGCCCGCCGCCCCTCGGCCTGCACCGGAATGTGGACTAGCGGTTTGGGTTCCACGCGGCGAAAGAGGGACGCTAAGGAATGGAGCGGCGCCTCGGTCATGCGGTCGTAGAGCAACGGCAAGACCGCGCTGGGCAAGGTATCGGCGGCCAAGGCATAGCGCGTGCCGCGCTCGACTCGGCGCACGAATTCAAGGCCGCAGTTTTTGAGGATGTCGGTGGCCTTGCTCGACCACGGGGACGTCGTGCCCGGGCGCGGGCCAATGGTGACCTCGTTGCGCGTGCGCGCTGGCAGGGCCGCATCTACGTCGAGAAGGCGCATGAGCCGTGCCCGCTCGTCGTCTGCTAGGGCGCGTGTGCATTGCACGGCATAGAAATACGTGGCGTGCAGGTCTTCAATCTCGGGGGCGCACCGCTGGCAGTCCGCTAAAAGCGACCGACGGCGCAGGGACGACAGGGCCGGGGGGCCGACAAAGGCGAGTAGCATGGGATACTTTCTAAAGGGAAAAGTGCGATAAATGTAGGAGTTGCCGCGAAAACGCTCAAGCATTGAGGCGGCTCGCCGCTCGCGTTTTGCCTCTGCGTACATACATGGCTATTTTTCCAACCCCTAGCCCATGAGTTGGAGGTTCTATGTCATTTGCTACGCACAGTGAAAACGCCGAGTACGTCGAGGGCCTTTACGCCCAGTACCAGCGCGACCCCAGTACGCTCCCAGAAGAGTGGCAGCACTTCTTCCGCGGCTTTGAATTTGGCTTCGCGCGCTCTGAGGCCGATGGCGAAGCAGCAGAAGCAGTAGAAGCCTTGCCGCAGCAGTCCCAAATAGAGGCTTTTGAGGGCCTTTTGGCTCTCGAAGGCGTCCGTGCCCTCGTGCAGGCCTATCGGCAAATGGGGCACTTCGTCGCCCGGCTCGACCCGCTGGGGGACGACCGCGAGAGCCTGCCGCTGTTGGATCTAATGGAATTTGGCCTCGCCGAAGAGGACCTCGAAAGGGCCGTGGGCAACGGCGGATTCCTCGGGCGCACGGACGGAACCTTAAAGGGGCTGTTGAGCAAGCTCAAAACCACGTATTGCCGCTCCATTGGCGTCGAATACATGGACATCCCCGACAAGGATCAGCGCGACTGGCTGCAAGAGCGGATAGAGCCTTGCCTCAACAACCCCAATTTGTCCGCAGAAGCGGCGCGCCGCGTGCTCGCCCGGCTCATCGCCGCCGAGGAGTTTGAGCAGTTTTTGCACACGCGCTACGTCGGGCAAAAGCGCTTCTCGCTCGAAGGGGGCGAGTCCTTGGTGCCGCTCTTGGACGAGTTGGTCAACACCGGCTCCAAGCTAGGCGTCGAAGAGGTGGTCCTCGGCATGGCCCATCGCGGCCGGCTCAACGTGCTGGCGCATCTTTTGCACAAGCCCTACGAAGAGATCCTCGCCGAGTTCGAGGGCACCGACCGCACGGACCGCGACGACGACGAGGGCGACGTCAAATACCACAAGGGCTATTCCTGCGACCACGTCACCGACGAGGGGCGCAAGGTCCACCTCTCGCTCAGTTTTAACCCCAGCCACTTAGAGCTGGTGGATCCGGTCATCGAGGGCATCGTCTATGCCAAGCAGGCGTACTTGCGCGACGCCGAAGGGGCGCGGGTGGTGCCGGTGCTCATCCACGGCGAGGCCGCCTTTACCGGCCAAGGGATCGTCTCGGAGACGCTCAATCTCTCCGAATTGCCCGGCTACCGCACCGGCGGCACCGTCCACATCATCATCAACAACCAACTCGGCTACACCGCTCAAGCCAACGAGACGCGCTTTACTCCCTATCCGACCGACGTAGCCAAGGAGATTCAGGCACCGGTCTTCCACGTCAACGCCGACGATCCCGAAGCCGTAATCCAAACCGCGCAAGTGGCGATGGAGTTCCGGCACCGCTTCAAGGTGGATGTGATCATCGATTTGTGGTGTTATCGCCGCTACGGGCACAACGAGGCCGACGACCCGACCCTAACCCAACCGCTGATGTACAAGAAGATCGCCGAGCACCCGACGATCCTCCATCTGTATTCCTTCCAACTCATGGCCCAAAACAAAATATCCCAAGAGGAAGCCGACGATATCCGCTCGCGGGTCCGCACCCGGCTCGAAGAGGCCCAGCAAATCGCCCGACGCTTACAAGTCCAGCCCCACACGGCGTCTTTCGGGGGCGTCTGGCAGGGCCTGACTTGGGCGCCCAACGACTGGAGTGCCCACACGGCTGTCGATGCCAAGATCCTGCGGCAGATCGTCGAGCGGGCGACCCAAGTGCCCGACGGGTTCTCCCTGCACCGCACAATCCAGCGGATGGTCGAGGCGCGTCGCGCCATGGCCGCCGGTCAGACGCCCATCGATTGGGGCTGCGGCGAGGTCATGGCCTTTGGCTCGTTGCTGCGGGAGGGGGTGCCGGTGCGCCTGACCGGCCAAGACAGCCAGCGCGGCACCTTTGCCCACCGCCACGCCGTCTGGCACGACACCGAAACGGGTGCCAAGCACATCCCTTTGCAGTGCTTGGAGCGAGATCAAGCCGAGTTTGTGGTCATCAATACCATGCTATCGGAGCTGGCAGTGGTCGGTTTTGAATACGGGATCAGCTCGGCGGACCCGCGGCGCTTGGTCTTGTGGGAGGCCCAGTTCGGCGACTTCGTCAACGGCGCGCAGATGATCATTGACCAATTCCTCTCCAGCGGCGAAGCCAAGTGGCAGCGAATGAGCGGATTGGTCCTGCTGTTGCCACACGGGTACGAAGGCATGGGGCCAGAGCACTCCAGTGCGCGGCTGGAGCGCTTTTTGCAACTATGCGCCAAAAACAACATGCAGGTGGCCTATCCGACCACGCCAGCGCAACTGTTTCACATCTTGCGGCGACAGGTCCACCGCAACTTCCGCAAGCCGCTGGTGCTCATGACCCCCAAGAGCCTCCTGCGGCACAAGCAATGCGTCTCCGATCTAGCAGAATTTTCCGCGGGGACGTTCCAGCAGGTCATCGACGACTCGGTCATCGACGATCCAGCCGCCGTCAGCCGGGTAGTGCTATGCACCGGCAAAATTTACTACGACTTGGTAGCTGCTCGCAGCCAAGGGAAAGACGGCAATGGGGTGGCACTGCTGCGCGTTGAGGAGCTTTATCCGTTCCCAACCGCCGAGCTCCAAGCTGCGTTCAATCGCTACCCCGCCGCTAAGCAGTTCTACTGGGTGCAGGAAGAGTCCCAGAACATGGGCGCGTGGTTTTTTGTCCAGCCGTACATAGATAAGCTGTTGCCCGCGCACTGCGAGTTGAACTACGTGGGCCGCGACGAAGCGGCCAGTCCGGCCACGGGTTCGGGACTCCTCCACCAAACCGAGCAACGAGAAATCGTCGAGCAGGCATTAGGCCGAAGCCGCAAAATAGTGCTGCATCAGCAGCGGCAATCTGGTTAGGAGCAGGTACAATGTCAGTACAAGTCGAAATACCGAGCATGGGCGAATCAGTCAACGAGGTCATTCTCCTCGAATGGCTCAAGGGCGATGGCGAGCGCGTTGAGCAGGACGAGCCGCTCTGCGTACTAGAGACCGACAAGGCCAACGTCGATCTGCCGTCCCCAGCCAGCGGTGCGCTCAAGCACCTACAACCTATTGAAACCACTTTGGCAATAGGATCGATAGTCGCGGAAATAGCGGAAATAGCGGAGGGCGAAGAACCGGCCGCGCCGGCCCCGGCGTCCCAACCTTCGGCGAGTTCAGCCGAGCCGTCGAAGCCCGAACCCGTCCTAAGTCCAGCCGTGCGCCGCTTAGTCGAAGAGCACGAGCTGGACCCGGCCGCCATAGAGGGCACGGGCAAGGATGGGCGTCTAACAAAAAAGGATGTGCTCGCCCACCTAGAGGCTCTATCCGCGCCCGCCGAACCTACGCCGCCGCCGCCTACGCCTGAACCTGCACCGCCTCCACCACCTGAACCCGCTCCTCCACCTACGCCTGCGTCCCCTCCACCCCCTCCGCCCGCCGGTCCCGACCCCATTCGTCGCGAGCCGATGAGCCGGCTTCGCCAGCGCATTGCCGAGCACTTGGTCGCCGCCCAGCACAACGCGGCCATGCTGACGACCTTCAACGAAATCGACATGAGCGCGGTGATGCAGCTTCGGGCCAAGTACAAGGAGCGCTTTGCCCAAGTTCACGGCACGTCGCTGGGATTGATGTCCTTTTTCTCGCGCGCCACCGTCCTCGCCCTTGGCGAGTTTCCGGCGATCAACGCGCAAATTGACGGCACCCACATTGTGTATCACGACTTCGTCAATTTGGGGATCGCGGTGAGCACCGAGCGCGGGCTCGTCGTGCCGGTCTTGCGCCGCGCCGATCAGATGTCCATCGCCCAACTCGAAAGCAACATCAAGCGACTCGCGCTGAGTGCCCGCGACAACAAGCTGGCCATGGACGAGCTAAGCGGCGGCACCTTTACCATCACCAACGGCGGAGTTTTCGGCTCGCTGCTTTCCACGCCGATTCTAAACGCGCCGCAAAGTGGAATTCTGGGGATGCACGCGATCCAAGAGCGGCCCGTGGCCGTGGAGGGCCAAGTGGCGATCAGGCCGATGATGTACACAGCCCTGTCCTACGACCATCGGCTCGTCGATGGCCAACAGTCGGTTTCGTTTTTAGTGCGAATAAAGGAACTGTTGGAAGATCCGGCGCGCCTGATACTAGAGGTATAGCGGGCGGCTGTCGCCGGTCCCAGCGGATAAACGCCGATGCCCAATTTTGTTTGGCGATATAGCCATCCTACATCTTTCAAGACTGGATTCCCGCCCCGTGTCGAGGCACGGGGTGACGTTCTTTCGCGGGAATGACGCCTCAGAGGCAAAAAAGACCGTGCCGATCTACATTCCATGCTTTCAAATTATTTAGGACTGCGACATTTGGAAGTCTGTCTGACGAGAGCCAACTGCTAATCACGCAAAGAGGAAAATCGTGAGCGACACTGCATTCGACTTAGTAGTCATCGGCGCTGGGCCGGGCGGCTACGTAGCCGCAAGCAAGGCGGCGCAACTCGGTATGAAGGTGGCCTGCATCGACAAAAGCTACCTCGGCGGCACCTGCCTCAACGTCGGCTGCATCCCCAGCAAGGCCCTGCTGGAATCGAGTGCTTTGTTCTACAGGGTCAAGAAGGGGTTGGGGCACCACGGAATCGGGCAGGGCGAAGTGGGCTTGGACCTGCGGGCCATGATGGCGCGGAAAGAGAAAATCGTCCAGACCATGACCCAAGGCATTGAGGGGTTGTTCAAGGGCCGAGGGGTGACGCATTTCGTCGGTGCGGGCCGAGTTCTCGCCCCGGGCAGCGTGTCGGTGCAGGGTGCCGATGGAGAGCAGGTGCTGGCTACCAAGCACATTTTGCTGGCCACCGGGAGTACGCCCGTGGAACTGCCGAACCTGCCCTTTGACGGAGAGCACGTAATCAGTTCGACCGAGGCCCTAACCCTAGAAAAGGTCCCTGAGCAGCTCGTCGTCATTGGCGGCGGTGCCATTGGGCTAGAGTTGGGGTCCGTGTGGTCGCGGCTAGGTGCCCAAGTGCTCGTAGTCGAGGCCATGGAGCAGATTTTGCCGGGGATGGACCGAGAGATGGCCCAGCAGCTAGAGCGGCCGCTCAAGCGACAGGGGCTACAGTTCCTGCTCGGGGCCAAGGCTCAAGCCGCCGCGATCGCCGAGGGCCAAATTACCCTGACCATAGTGACCGGCGATCAGGAGCGCGTCGAGACGTGCGATCTGGTGCTGGTGGCCGTGGGGCGCAAACCATGCAGCGCGGGCTTGGGGCTGGAAGAGGTGGGCGTGGAGATCAACGAGCGGGGACAGGTCTTGGTTGACGCGCAGGGGCGCACCCATGTCGAGGGCATCTGGGCTATCGGCGACCTCGTGCCCGGGGCGATGTTGGCCCACAAGGCCGAGGCCGAAGGAATCGCGGTCGCCGAGCGGATGGCCGGGCGGGCGGGGCAAGTCAACCACGAGGCCATACCCGCGGTCGTGTACACCCATCCAGAACTGGCTTCTGTCGGCGCGAGCGAGGAAGAAGCCACCGCAGCCGGCCGCGAGGTCGCGGTCGGCAAGTACCCATTTCGCGGCAATGCCCGCGCCCACTGCATGGACGACACAGATGGCCTAGTCAAGGTCGTCGCCGATGCACACACCGACCAACTCTTGGGGCTGCACATCCTAGGGCCGCAGGCTTCGCACTTGATTGCCGAGGGCGTCTTGGCCCTAGAGTTCGGTGCCAGTGCCGAGGATGTGGCCCGCACTGTCCACGCACATCCGGCTTTGTCAGAGGTCGTGGGCGAGGCGGCGCGGTCGGTGGGGGAATAGATCGCTTATTTTTTTGGCGATTGGCCGGACGAAGAGGCTGGTTTGGTTGAGAGGGATTTAGGCGCGGGTGGGCGCGTTTTGATTTTAGATGGGGCCGAATTACGGCCGCCCTTTCGGACATAGCCCTCGGTCAAGGGGGGGGTCCTACGTTGAGCGTTGGGCATCGTGCTGCTCCTGTTCTACTCCCCTATATGGGAACTCGATGTGGATGTCATCTACCTTGCGGGCGAGGTATAACAATGGGATCTCAACTTCATTCCCCTCACTGTCATAGATACAGACTTCTCTAAGTAAAAGTTCTCGCAGCTTTCCCGTTTCCGAAAACGAATCCACCCATCCGGCATAGGTGATGTTCTTTTCAAAATCCCGCAAGTGAATATACTCAACTTCGGCTCGAGAGGAGTTGAAGGTGAAGTCCCAGACATCTTCGTCTCCGTACTTTTGGGTTACTCGAATGAACTGTAGGAAGCGAGTTAGCCATTTGTAGGTGCTACCAGCGATCCAAATTATTGCTAGAAAAAACGAAACTGGTAATGACCATAAAACCTCATCGACAAAATCTCCAATCGACAGCGTTTTAGGGTCAGCTTGGCTAATCCACAGAGTCGAAAACTCTTTTCCCAGACACGCATAGACGATATAGACTGCCGCGTATGTCATAAGACCGAATATAAAAGCTCTGATGAGAAATTCGGCTTGGCTTGGTTTGGCTTTTTGGGCATAGCGCATATCGAGCTGAGCCCAGATCAGGCCCGGCAGAAACACAATTGCAAGCTGAACAAGTAAGATATTCATCAATCGTCTCCCGGCGTTTCAGGCCATCCATTCGGCGCATCCCTCCCATAAAGACCGGCAGTTCCTGTGCGAATATAGCAAACGTTGGGTGTGGCGCAACGTCGTCAGGATAAGCCCGCTAGGACGAGCAGAGAAGCGGAAATCGCCTTTTGCCCTATATTTTATACGTCCCCTCTACGACGAAAGGGCCATACATGTCCAAACGAGAGAACATGACGCACGAGGAGAGCGAAAAGGGCCGCGTCTTGGCCCTAGAATTCGGTGCCAGCGCCGAGGATGTCGCTCGCACCGTCCACGCACACCCGGCACTGTCAGAGGTCGTGGGCGAGGCGGCGCGGGCCGCAGTGCCATGAGGCTCGCCGACAAAGTCGTCCTCATCACCGGCGCGGGATCGGGGATTGGCCGCCAAACCGCGCTGCACTGCGCCCGTGAAGGCGCGCACGTTGCGGCCGTTGACCTCAACGCGACCACAGCGGAGCAAACGGCCGACGCCATCGCGGCCGACAACGGGCAGGCCATGGCCATCGCGGCCGACGTGTCCCGCGCGGCCGACTGCGAGCGCATGGTGCAGCAAGCCGAAGCCGCTTATGGACGCCTCGACGTGCTGTTCAACAACGCCGGTATCTCGCACCACGCCGACGCCGACGCCATCGACACCGAAGAAGAGGTTTGGGACCTGACTATGGCGGTCAATCTCAAGGGCGTCTTTTTGGGCTGCAAATACGGCATTCCGGCCCTGCGCCGCGCCGGCCGCGGCGCGATCATCAACACCGCCTCTTTTGTCGCCTTGCTCGGAGCGGCCACGCCTCAACTGGCCTATACCGCCAGCAAGGGCGGGGTCCTCGCGCTGACGCGCGAGCTAGCCGTGGTCCACGCGCACGAAAACATCCGCGTCAACGCGCTCTGCCCCGGCCCCTTGCACACCGAGTTGCTGATGCAATATCTCGACAGCGAAGAGAAGCGCCAGCGCCGCCTGGTTCACATCCCCATGGGCCGCTTCGGCGAGGCGGAGGAAATCGCCCGCACGGTCGTCTTCTTGGCCTCGGACGACGCCTCCTTCATCACCGGCGCGACCTTTGTCGTCGATGGGGGCATCACCGCCGCTTACGTCACCCCAGAGTGAGGCCGCTCATGCGCTTTGCGGTCGCAATAACGCCGCGCTCGCCGAGCCGTTGGACTTATTGAACTTCCTGTAACCACCGCACAACTCAGAAAGGGCAAACCATGAGCGAGTTTTTTAAGGGCATTGAAAAAATTGCGTACGAAGGCCCAGATTCCAAAAACCCCCTAGCCTTCAAGCACTACGACGCCAAGGCGATGGTCGGCGACAAAACCATGGCCGAGCACCTGCGCTTCTCCGTGGCCTTTTGGCACAGCTTTAAGGGCGGGGGCATCGATCCCTTCGGCCCAACTTCGGTGTACGACCGGCCTTGGGACCGCGCCGCCGACCCCATGCAGCGCGCCGAGGACACCCTGCGCGCGGCCTTTGAGTTCATTGCCAAGTTAGGCGCGCCATTCTACTGCTGGCACGACCGCGACATCGCGCCCGAAGGCGAGACCCTCAAAGAGACCAACGACCGCCTCGACCACGTCGTGGGGCTGGCCGAGCAATTGCAAGCCGACACAGGCGTCCGCTTGCTGTGGGGCACATCCAACTGTTTCTCGCACATGCGTTTTACCCACGGGGCCGCCACCAACCCCGACGCCCACATCTTCGCTTGGGCCGCGGCTCAGATCAAGAAGGCCATGGAATGTACCCATCGGCTCGGGGGGGCCAACTACGTGTTTTGGGGGGGACGCGAGGGGTACTCCAGCTTGCTCAATACCAATATGGCCCACGAGCAGGACCAACTCGCACGCCTCTTGCGGATGGCGGTCGAACACAAAAAGGCGATTGGCTTTACCGGCACTCTGCTCGTGGAGCCCAAACCCAAAGAGCCGACCAAGCACCAATACGACTACGACGCCGCGGCCGTCTTGAGCTTTCTCCGCAAATACGACCTGTTGGACGAGTTCAAGCTCAACGTCGAAGCCAACCACGCGACCTTGGCCGGCCACACCTTTGAACACGACCTCCAACTCGCCTCGGCCGAGGGCAAACTGGGCAGCATAGACGCCAACCGCGGCGATTACCTGCTCGGCTGGGACACCGACCAATTTCCCACCGACCTCTACTCCACCACCCACGCCATGCTGGTGATTCTCAAACAGGGCGGCATCGGCCCCGGCGGCGTCAACTTCGACGCCAAGGTGCGGCGCGGCTCCTGCGACTTGGACGATCTCTTTCACGCCCACATCGGCGGCATGGACTCGTTTGCCCGCGGGCTAACGCTGGCCCAGCGCATCCTCGACGACGGCGCGCTCGACGCTTTTGTGGAGGCGCGCTACGCCTCGTACCGCAGCGGCATCGGCGAGAAAATCATGCGCGGCGAGACCAACTTTGCCGAGCTAGAGGAATACGTTCACCTGCACGGCGAGCCGGAACGGCGCAGCGGCCGCGAGGAAATGCTGGAAAACATCGTCAATAGCTATTTGTGAGGGGCATAAGGAAGGAATAAATCGCGGTAGCTAACGTCAGCAGTAGCGCATTGGCCGGTATTGCTGACGTTAGTTTGTTCAATAGAAGCGACCGATTGCTGCGGCTGATCGTTCAAGCTATTTCGTTCCCAAAAGAATCTCGATCTCTTCGTTATCACAAGTGAGTGTTCTGTTCCTCGGTGCTCTTTTCTTCATACTGTTTGCTCGGCCGCGCAGCCGGATACTCTTCGCTCAATTGTCCCGCGGCACGGCCATCATCCGCTCCAACGCCCGCCGCGCCCCCGCAATCACCTCGTCGTCCAGCTTGATTTCGTAGCGCTCGTAGAGCAGGGAAAAGTACACGTCTTGCAGGTCGGTGATCTTCATGTAAGGGCAGTGTAGCCGGCAGCCAATGCAGCCATCGGCCGCTACGAACTCTTGGTGTGGGAAGCGCTGGCGGAGCTGGTGCAACATGCCGTTTTCTGTGGCGATGATGAAGCTCTTGGCCGCGGGGTACTTTTCTACGGCCTTGAGCATCCCCGTGGTCGAGCACACTTCGTGCGCTATTTCGACTACGTCCTCGCGGCATTCTGGGTGTGCGATGATGACGGCCTCGGGATACTCGGTGCGGGTGCGCTCGACGCTGGCGGAGCGCAGCACATCGTGCGTTGGGCAAGCACCGTCGTACACGACGATTTCTTTTTCCGGCACCTGCTCGGCCACCCAGCGGCCCAAGTTGCGATCGGGCGTAAAGAGGATCTTGTCGCTGTCGAGGCTGCGCACCACCGAGACGGCGTTGGCCGAGGTGCAGCAGATGTCGGACTCGGCCTTCACCTCGGCCGTGGAGTTGACATACGTCACCACCGCGTGATCGGGATAGTCGGCTTTCCAATCGTCGAGGCTTTCGGGGGTGATGGAGTCGGCCAGCGAACAGCCCGCGCCCAAATGGGGCAAGAACACTTGCTTGTCGGGGCTGAGGATTTTGGCCGACTCGGCCATGAAATGCACGCCGCAAAAGACGATGCGCTCGGCGTCTGCCTTGGCCGCTTCTACGGACAGCCCGAGTGAATCACCCGTGAAGTCGGCCAAGTCTTGGATCGGCGGAATCTGGTAGTTGTGCGCGAGGATGACCGCGTTTTGCTCGCGGCGCAAGCGGTCGATCTGGGCGATGAGCTCCTCGGCCGGCAGGTCGCTGTGGTACTGCCCGGCGGCTGGGGCGAGCGTCTGTGCGTAGGTCATGGCTTGACTTGCGCTCCTTCGTCGGGGGGGATGGTCTCGGTGCCGTTGGGAAAAACGCGCCAAAACTCCTTGCGAATGAGGCCGGCGATCATGGCGCTTTTGCTGCTGCCGTGATAGCGGGCAATCGCGTCGAGCATTTCGTGATCGCGGTCGGGTGCTGAAAAGGTCCGCACCTTTGCCCGGCGGCTCTGATCTTTGGCTGGCATGAAACTATTTATTTTTTATATAAATTTTAATTAACATGTATGTAATCTAACGAATCGCCAGCGACCCGTCAATAAATATGTAACCATTTTTTAACGAAATTTTCGCAAGGGAAGGGGGACTCGGGCTTAGAGCTGGCTAATCCGCTCCATGGCTGCTTCGATCCGGTCGCGGTGATTGAAGGCCGACAGGCGCAAGTACCCCTCGCCAGCCGCGCCAAAACCCGCCCCCGGCGTCCCGACGATGTGGGCCTTGTCGAGCAAGTAGTCGAAATAGGCCCAACTGTCCTGCCCGTCGGGCGTGGCTACCCACAAATAGGGAGCGTGCTCGCCCCCATGCACGGTAAGCCCAGCCGCGCCCAACCGCTGGCGCATGATCGCGGCATTTTCCATGTAGAATGCAACGCGCTCGGCAATGCCCTGCTGGCCGGCCGGCGAGTACGCGGCCGCCGCACCGCGCTGCACCGGGTACGCCACGCCGTTGAACTTGGTCGAATGACGCCGCGCCCACAGCCGATGCAGGTCTAATTCCTCGCCCGAGCCCGCGCGGCCCGTAAGCTCCTTTGGCACCACAGTGTACCCACAGCGCAGGCCGGTAAAGCCGGCATTCTTGGAAAAACTGCGGAACTCGATGGCGACCTCTCGACCGCCTTCGACCTCGTAGATGGAGTGCGGGATGGACGGGTCTGTGATGTAGCTCTCGTAGGCCGCGTCGAATAGAATGACCGCCTGTTCCCGCCGAGCGTATTCGACCCAGCGGGCCAAGGAGTCGCGGGTCATGGCCGCGCCCGTGGGATTGTTGGGCGAGCACAAGTAGATCAGATCGACGTGTTCGGTGGGCAGGTCCGGGATGAAGCCGTTTGCGGCCGTACACGGCATGTAGATCAAACCGGCGTACGAACCGTGCGTGTCGGCCGGGCCGGTGCGGCCTGCCATGACATTGGAATCGCAGTACACGGGATAGACCGGATCGGTCAACGCGACCACGCAATCGCCGGCGAAAATCTCTTGCACGTTGGCCGAGTCGCACTTGGACCCGTCGGAAACAAAAATTTCGTCGCAGTGAACCGATACGCCGCGGGCGTCAAAGTCGTGCTCGGCAATGGCCGCACGCAAAAATTCTTGGCCTTGATCGGGCGGATAGCCCTGTAAGGTATCGTCGTGGGCCATTTCTTCGACGGCCTCTTTCATGGCATCGACGATGGGCCGCGGGATGCCTTTGACCACATCGCCGATCCCCAGGCGAAGCACATCGGCCTGCGGGTGCGCGGCCGCAAACGCATCGACCCGGCGGGCGATTTCTGGAAAGAGGTAACCGGCTTTGAGCTTGAGGTAGTGGTCGTTGATATGCACCATGACATTGCTTTCTTTGTTTGAGAAGGGAGTAAAAAACTTAACCATAAAACCCGCGATTTCAAGCGGAGGAGAAAAGCTCGTGGACCTAAGTTTTATGACCAGCACCGGCGGCGCGAACCATTGGAGCCTCGACGAATGCGCTCGTTGGGCGCGAGAGCACGATTTTGACTGCGTACGATTGAACGACTCCGGCGCGCTCGACTCGGATCACATTCTAGCGGTCGGCCCGGATGCGGTGTTGGCGACCTTGCGCCAGCACGGCCTGTATCTCGCCGCCCTCACCGCGCACTACAACCTGCTCGACGACGACCACACCCAAGCCCGCGCCGCCCAAGCCAAGCTGCTCAAGGCCATTGCATCGGCCCGCGCCCTCAACTGCCCAGTCGTCGTCACCAGCAGCGGCGCACCCGTGCGCAACGGCCAGTTCTACGGCATGTTCTCCTCCGAGCCGGGCAACCCCAGCGACCGTTCCGACGAATTAGTGGACCGCTTCCAAGCCATGTTTGAACCCGTGGTGCAAGCGGCCGAAGACAGCGGCGTCCGGCTCGCCCTCGACGTGGCCGTGCGCATGGGCCAGATCGGCTGCAACCCGGAGATGTGGGAAAAAATTCTCGCGGCCGTGCCCTCGAAAAACCTCGGCCTGTCCTGCGACCCTTCGCACTGGCTGTGGATGCACATCCTGCCAGTCGAAGACGTCATCCGCGACTTTGCCGGCCATTGGTACTACGCCGATGTCAAAGACTGCGAGATTAGCGAGCGGATGCTCTACCGCCAAGGCATCATTGGCAATTGGTGGTGGCAATACCGCGTCCCCGGCCGCGGCCAGCTCAACTGGAGCACCATCATCGGCGCGCTGTGGGAATCCGGCTACGACTACGTGCTGTGCGTCGAAAACGAGGACCGCGGCTTTCCCGGGCTAGAGGGCTTTGCCTTTGGCGGCCGCCACTTACGAGGCTTGCTACCGCCCAAGGAATCGAACTTTAAGCGGCAAGGCTCCCCTTGGCAGACGAGCGGGTGGGAGCGCAGGGCTGAGTGACGCTTGCCGTTGGGACCGTTTGCCCTATTATTTGCCACGCGCAACCAGCCACAGAGGAGCCATGAGCACAAACAAAAACCGCGACTTCATCCGCGAAGCCATTGACGCCGATCTCAAAAGCGGCCGCTACGACAAGGTCATTACCCGCTTCCCACCCGAGCCGAACGCATACCTGCACATCGGCAGCGTCAAGGCCATCTCGATCAACTTCGGCATTGCCGCCGACTACGGAGGCCAGTGCAACCTCCGCTACGACGACACCAACCCCACGCGCGAAGAGCAAGAATACGTGGATTCCATGCAGGAGGACATTCGCTGGCTCGGCTACGACTGGGGGCCTCGGCCCTACTACGCTTCCGATTACTTCGACCAGCTCTACGACTGGGCCGTCGTGCTCATCAAAAAGGGCTTGGCATACGTGGATGACCAGACTGCGGACGCGATCCGGGAAAACCGCGGTACGCTCACCGAGCCGGGCAAAAACAGCCCGTACCGCGACCGCTCCATCGAGCAAAACCTCCACCTTTTCGAGCAAATGAAAGCCGGCGCGTTCCCCGATGGCAGCCGCGTGTTGCGCGCCAAAATCGACATGACCGCGCCCAACATCAACCTGCGCGACCCGGTCCTGTACCGCATCATGCACACCCCCCATCACCGCACCGGCGACGCTTGGTGCATCTATCCGCTCTACGACTGGGCCCACGGCCAGAGCGACTCCATTGAGGGCGTTACGCACTCGTTGTGCTCGGACGAATTTATCAACAATCGCCCCCTGTACGATTGGTTCATCCAACAGCTCGGCATCTTCCCCTCGCGCCAAATCGAATTCGCCCGCGGCAACATCACGTACACGGTTTTGTCCAAGCGCTACATCCGGCAGCTCATCGAGCAAAAGCGGGTGTCTGGCTGGGACGATCCCCGGCTCTACACCTTGCGCGGCCTGCGCCGCTTGGGCTGCCCGCCCGAAGCCATCCGCCGCTTCTGGGCCGAAGCGGGCATCGCCCGCCGCGGCAACAACATCGACGTCTCGCTCCTCGAATACTGCATCCGCGACCAGCTCAACAAGACCGCGCCGCGCCGCATGGCCGTGCTCAATCCGCTCAAGGTCGTCATTGAAAACTACCCAGCGGACCAAAGCGAAATGCTAACGGCCATCAACAACCCAGAAGACGAAAGCGCCGGCACCCGCTCCATCCCCTTTTCGCGGCACCTCTACATCGAGCGCGAAGACTTTATGGAAGACCCGCCGCGCAAGTTCTTTCGCCTCGCCCCGGGCCGCGAAATCCGCCTGCGCTACGCCTATTTCATCACCTGTACCGAGGTGGTCAAAGACGACCACGGCGAGGTCGTCGAATTGCGCTGCACGTACGACCCAGCCACTCGGGGCGGCAATGCCCCCGACGGCCGCAAGGTCAAAGCCACCCTGCACTGGGTCTCGGCCCCCCATGCGGCCCCAGCCGAGGTGCGGCTCTACGACCGGCTCTTCAAGGTCGAAAAACCGCTCGAAGCGCCGCCCGGAGGCACTTGGCTGGACAACCTCAACCCAGACTCGCTCAAAGTCCTCAACCCCTGCTATCTAGAGCCATCCCTCGTCGAGATGGCCCCGGGGGATTCCTGCCAATTTGAGCGGCTCGGCTACTTCTGCGCCGATAGCTCGGACCACGCCCCGGACGCGCCTGTCTTTAACCGCACCGTCACCTTGCGCGACACTTGGGCGCGGCTGCAAAAGCGCTAAGGCCCTCCCGCCGCGCATGCGGGTTTCGCGCCTCCTATCGGCCTTGCTGCTGGCGGCCCCGGTTGCCGCCGAAGAGGTCTTCGTGCCGGCCGGTCCCTTCACCATGGGCATCGACCACCCGCGCGCCACCGACGAAAAGCCCCGCCGCCAAGTCTATCTCAGCGCCTTTTCCATCGACCGCTACGAGGTCACCAACGCCCGCTTCGCCGCCTTTGTCGCGGCGACCGGCTACCAGACGGAGGCGGAAAAACGCGGGGTGGAAAAGGCCGATGGCATTAGCTGGCGTCAGCCCCACGGCCCCGGCGCGGCGGCCGCTCCAAACCATCCGGTCGTCTATGTTAGCTGGCGCGATGCCGAGGCGTATTGCGCTTGGCGCGGCGGTCGGCTGCCCACCGAGGCCGAGTGGGAAAAAAGTGCCCGCGGCTCCGATGGTCGGCTCTGGCCTTGGGGCGCGGCGTTTGCCGCTGGCCGCGCCAATGTTTGGGGCGCGGAAGACGGCTATGCCGGGTTGGCTCCGGTCGGCTCTTTTCCCGCCGGCGCCAGCCCGTACGGCGCACTCGATCTAGCCGGTAACGTGTGGGAGTGGTGCGCCGACTGGTACGACGCCGACTATTATGCCACAGCACCGACCCAAGACCCGCAAGGGCCAGCGACTGGCCGCTTCAAGGTCTTGCGCGGCGGCTCGTGGATCAACCGCGGCCCCACGCTGCGGAGCATCAACCGCTTCGAGGTCCTGCCCGTAGAGCGCAGCCCCTATATCGGTTTCCGCTGCGCTCGCTCTCCATGACCCTGCTCATCGCGCTCTGGGCCGCACTTTTAGCGGCCTGCGACGCGCCGACTCCCTCGCCGGCCCCCCCGCGCTTTGCCGAAGTGACCAAAGCCGCGGGACTTCACTTTGAGATGCGTTCCGGCGGGCAGGTCAAAAACTATATCGTTGAAGCCAAGGGCGGCGGGGGCGCGTTTTTCGACTACGATGGCGACGGTTGGCTCGACATCTACTTGGTCAACGGCTCGCGGTTGGAAGGCTATCCCGACTCGACCTCGGCCCCGACTAACGCCCTCTACCGCAACTTGGGCGACGGCACCTTTAAGGACTATACCCGCTCAGCCGGGGTTGGCGATGCGGGTTGGGGCATGGGCTGCGCGGTGGCCGATTACGACCGGGACGGCGACCTCGACCTCTACGTGACCAATTACGGCCCCAACGTCCTGTACCGGAACGAGGGCACGGGCCGGTTCCGCGACGTCGGTCAGACCGCCGGCGTCGATCTAGCGGGCTGGAGCACCGGGGCTAGCTTCGGCGATTACGACCGGGACGGTGATCTCGACCTCTACGTGGCCCAGTACTTGGACTTTGCGCCCGAGCGCGTTCCGCCCCGGGGCGGAATGTGGAAGGGGGTTCTGGTCTTTGCTGGCCCATCCGGCCTCCCCGGGGCTCAAGACGTCCTGTACCGGAACGAGGGCGATGGCCGATTCCGCGACGTCACGCGCCAAGCCGGGGTCGATCAACCGACGCCGACCTACGGCCTGAGCGTCCTTTTTTGCGATTACGACCAAGACGGCGACTCAGACCTCTACGTCGCCAATGACTCGGCCCCCAATTTTCTCTATCGGAACGAAGGAAACGGCCAATTCCGCGACGTCGGCGTGGAAGCTGGCGCCGCTCTCAGTGCCGAGGGTGGGGCGCAAGCGGGCATGGGCATCGCGTATGGGGACTGCGATGGCGATGGCGACAGCGACCTTTTGGTCACCCACTTTGAGGACGACTACAACACCCTGTACCGCAATCGCAGCGACGGGACCTTTGCCGTGGCCAGTGCTGCGGCCGGCCTCGCCGAGCCGAGCCTGCCCCACTTGGCCTTTGGCGCGTGTTTTTTCGATTACGACAACGACCAAGACCAAGACCTCTTCGTCGCCAACGGCCACGTCTATCCCCAAATGCGACACCTGAACCCAGACGGGTACGCCGAACCCAACCAGCTTTTTGCCAATCAGGGCTTGGCCGCTGACTACCGCTTCGCGGAAGTGGTCGCCGGGGATATAAGCCGCCCGGCCGTCAGCCGCGGCGTCGCCCAAGGGGACTATGACAACGATGGAGATGTAGATCTTTTGGTCTGCAACCTCGACGGACCGCCGCAACTGTTGCGCAACGACGGCGGCAACCAGCGCAACTATCTGAGCCTGCTGTTGGTCGGTACTGCGTCCAATCGCGATGGCATTGGGGCGCGGGTTTCCGCCGTCAGTGGCGGGGTCGAACAGGTCGTCGAGCGGGTCAGTGGCGGCAGCTTTCTCTCGCACAGCGACGGGCGCATCCACTTGGGCTTGGGCGCGAACACCATGGCCGAGCGCGTTGAAATCCACTGGCCTTCGGGCCGCGTCCAGCGCTTAGAGGACGTGGCCGCGAATCAGTTTTTGGTGGTAGAAGAACCGGGGCCGTACTGATCTCATGGCTGCCAACACGCATCAATCCGCTGCATCTGCTCGATTGTAAAGCGCAATGCGTTGGCGATGTTTTGAATGGCCTCTATCTCGTCCAGCGAAAGCGTCCGGCCCTTGCGCGACTTGAGGTACGTGTCGAGCACTGCGTAGCCGTCAATATGAAATTCCCACACGTCCTGCGGCACCGCGGAGAAATAGTCCGTCTTGTTGATGTACAACCGCTCGTGTTTGGCGTCGTACTGTACATTTTCTACGTCGAAGTCGCCGCCCGTGACATCTACCGCCACCGCTTGCGGTATCGACTTAAACAAGTGAACTTGCAACAATTCCCAGCCGAGCGTTGACAGTTTGGCGAAAGTCTCGCGCTCATCGACAAAGGGAATGTGCGCGAAGTCCCGCTTGAGAAGCTCCCGATATTTTGTGCGGTACGTCGGACTGTGCATTACGGCGTACATATAGCCCAAGAGAACTTCTGGACTGTAGCAACATTTGTATTTCTCGTCCGCGAATTTGCGGAATTGCGGACTAAAGTTTTCAATCCGCTCTTTTCCCTCGAAAGGATCGACTTCCTCGAACAGCGTCCTCGCGGTTTGTAGCCGATCCGGTGTTTGGTAGAGGTAAAGCGGGAAGAGATAACTTATGTCGTAGCGACTGCCGGCTTTATGGGAGATGATGTGCTCGGTTGCGAGTACGGTCCAATCGTCTTTCGTGATCCGCGTCGTAACAAGGCCGATGTTCTCTCCCGCCAGCATGTGGCGCATTGTGTCATGCACTGGCCATCCTAAAAATCCTTTTGATAGATTTGTATGATAGGTCCATCTAAAATCAAAAGGTCTGTGCAAACATATAGCGATCCGACCCCCAAGCGGGGATCGCACGGCGCGCCGAGATAAAAAAAACTAGCCGCGCATAAGGAGGACCTCCAAGCGGGTCGTCTCCGTGCCTTTTTTGTCGACGAGTCGCACCTACACTGGGGCGATGCCTGTGGGTATGCTTGGGGACGGTCGGGTCAACGGCGTACGGTGTGCATTGAAAATGAACGGCAACGGCAAACCTATTATGGGGCCTTGGATGGGGTTAAGGGCACCTTCCTCATGCAAAGCTACCCGAAGGCGAATTCACAGCATACGGTGGACTTTATACGCTATATACAACAGCGTCGTCCCGGTCAGCAGGTGTTGATCTTTTGGGATGGGGCGTCCTACCATTATCAACAGGCCATGCGGGCTTTTCTCAAAACAATCCAAGCACACCGACCGACCGATGAATGGAAGGTACGCTGTATGCGATGTAGCCCCTTATACACCACAAGAAAATCCCATCGAAGATATTTGGTTAAAAGGGAAAACCTTTGTGCGTACTCATGCGTTGTGGACCACAAGCTTTGAACAGATCAAAGACCTATTTGTCGAGGGCATTCGACAGAAAAAATACTTCCATTTTCCTAAGTTACAGCAATATATAACATCTCTTAAATGATGTAGAATTGCTATATAGCCATCCTAAATGACTTGAAAGCATGGAATTTTGCCTACGAGGAGTCATTCCCGCGAACGCGGGAATCCAGTCTTGAGTGATGTATGGTTGCTATATCTATAACTTAAGCCGGGTGGTGAAACTCACGGCAACTTCGTCGTCTTTTTCGCTTCTACCTGTCCGTCGATTTCGACCTGATAGAGATACACGCCGGCGGCCACGTCTTTGCCCGTCTCGTCGCGGCCATCCCATATCAACCGATGGCTGCCGGCCCCCAGCGGCCCCTGCCACACCTGACGCACTCGACGACCCAACACGTCGTACACCGTCAGCGACACGCGCTCCGTGTCCTCGGCCAAATCAAGGGGCAGCACCACCGCCGGATTGAACGGATTGGGATAGCTGTCGCCCAGCCGATGCTGCGCCGGCAGGGCTGCCGCTAGCGTCCGTACCGCTGTTAGCGGACCGCCCTGCAAACTCTTGAGCAGATGCACTCCGCCCAAGACCGGATCCAACACCACCAAATCGACATCGCCGTCGCCATCAACATCGCCCGGCAGCACCTGTACCCCATCGCCCGCTAAGCGATGCGTTTCCACTGCTTCTGTTGGGTTCACGCCCCCGCCCCATTCGACGAACACCCCAAAGCCCGAAGCGCGATCGCCGCCGACAAACGCCCAATCCTCGACCCCATCGGCATTCAAGTCGCGCACCACTACCGGCGAGCGCAAAAACAGCCGCTCATCATACAACACCTCCGCCTCCACATCGCCTCCGGGTCGGCTACGCCGTACAACCAGTCCCTTGCGTTGTTCGGTCCCGTCGTAGCGCAGGGCCGTCAGCAGCTCTATCTGCCCATCGTCATCCACATCGTTCCCATATAAAAAAAGAGGCCAACCACCCGACTCAAAAGCCAATGGCTCGCCCGCTAGAGACGCTTCCCCCAAGCGAGTCACCTGCCATGAGTACGCGTCGCCGAAGACCGACATCCATAGACCCTCCAACATCCCGTTGCCGGTAAGGTCGCCGATCTGATAGAGGTAGAGGGGGCCGTTTTCAGGTTTCGCCAATCGCGAGGACGACCACACCCCATTTGCTACATCCCATACTTCAAAATAGGACTCGCCGTCCGTTGGATATCCGTTTGCATCGTATTCGAGTGCTGTGGAAAAAAGTTCGACATCGCCGTCGCCATCCCAATCCGCTAGGCCCTTAAATAAACGGTCTCTCATCTGCACGAGCTCCTCGATCGCAAGGGCTGATCCCATAGACACAACTGCTATGTCAAGCCAGCCAGCCAGCACAATCTCGTCTTGGCCGTCGCCGGTCAAATCGCCTGCGTGTATCCCTGATAAGGCTTCCGAGACCGGCATCTCCTCTGTGAGCACGGGCTTAAAGGACCCCTCACCGTCGTTGCGGGCCACAACCCAACCGGAGATAGGCCACTTCCCCGGTGGGGTATCCTCCCAAGCAGAGAAAAGGTCTAGGTCGCCATCGCCGTCCAAGTCCGTTAAAACGCTAGCCCTATCGAAGACGAAGATCCCCCCTAAACCCGGCACAATAGGAAGAAAGACCGGCGGAGCAAAGTACTGGCCCCCTGCAAAGCGAAAGTACTCGGCTTGAGGCGGCGGTAGTTCTCCCTGTATGATCTCTTCCACGCCGGTCAACTCAATCCAGTCAATCGCCAAGCTGCCAACTTTTTCCGCCGCAGGCCGGGGCATTCCTGTTTCACTTCGATCCAAGGAAAAACTCAGCCGAATATCCCGTACCATCCCATCCCACAGAGCCTTGCGATGACTGGCAAGGTCAATTTCTACTTCTTGCCACTCGGTCGTATAAACGAAGTCGCCTTGTACGAGAATCCCAAACCGACCTTTCGATGGCTCAGGATCCCTACCGGGAGAAGTACGGTTGTGTTCATTCGTCCAGCGGAGGGCTAAGGAACCCAAAGTAGGACTGTGATGTGCGATCCGAAATCGGACTCGGACCCGGTCGAAAAGGCGCGAATCGTAGTCTATCGTCGGAGAGATCACTTCGACACTCGGATTGTGGTCATCGGAGCGAAAGGTCTCGATCTCCCACACGCTGTCTTTGACCACACTGGACAATAGGTGAAAGGCATGTCGGCCACCGGATGCGAGACTCTTTTTAGCAGCCCACCCTTGCGTCGTCTCTCCGTCGAAATCCCACCGGATCGCCTCGGCCGGGCTACTCCATACCATAAAGCCTGCAACAACAGCGAGTTTCAACACGATCGTTATACCCTCCCGGCGGTCCCGCAGCGGCGGCCCGAACAACAACATCGGCAAGCGGTCTAAGGCAACTTCGTCGTCTTTTTTGTTTCTATCTGTCCGTCGATTTCGACCCGATAGATGTACACACCGGCGGCCACGTCTTTGCCCGTCTCGTCGCGGCCATCCCATATCAACCGATGGCTACCCGTCCCCAGCGGCCCGTCCCACATCTGCCGCACTCGACGACCTAGCACATCGTACACCGTCAGCGACACGCGCTCCGCGTTCTCGGCTAAATCGAGGGGCAGCACCACCGCCGGATTGAACGGATTGGGATAGCTGTCGCCCAGCCGATGCTGCGCCGGGCGTGTTGCCGTCGGCGTCAGCACGGCGGTCTGCTGCCCGCTTAGCGGATTCTTGAGCACATGCACGCCCTCTAAAGCCCGATCCAACACCACTAAATCCACATCGCTGTCACCATCCACATCGCCGGGCAGCACTGCCACGCCATTCCCCTCCAGTCCCGACGGCACATCCCCGGCTTCCAAACGCTCCACACCCGCGCCACTCAAGCGATGCCATTCCACCACTCTATTCGGATGCAAGCCACCACCCCAGACGACGAATACGCCAAAACCCAACGCATAATCCCCGCCGATAAATGCCCAATCGTCCAAGCCGTCGGCATTCAGGTCGCGCACCACCACCGACGAGCGTAGGAACAGATACTCATCATAGAGCACCGTTTTTCTTATTCCATCGGGGCGGCTACTCCACACGGCCAACCCCTTGCGCTGCTCTTGGAAGTCCTCGCGGAAGCCCGCCAGTAAGTCCACTTGCCCATCGGCGTCGAAATCGCCGGCGCGACCGGCGAGGAGAGAAAACGGCATGATCTTTTCAAAGAGCACCCCCTGTGTCGGGTCGGCCCCGAAGCCCGTCACGCGAAACGAGATGGCTTGTTCAAACAGCTCCGTCTCCCAAAAAGCGGGTGGCCCCCACAGCACCTCCAGCACCCCATCGCCCGTAAAGTCGCCGATCTGATGCGCCCACGATAGCTCGGAAGCCGGGGCGGGAACCGGCCACTCGGAGAACGTCCACACCCCGTTTACCAAGTCCCACCCCTCCAAAAAAGAGTCGTCCTCGTCCACAGGTTGAGCAAACACTTCCATCTGCCCATCACCATCCCAATCGGCTAAACCTACCAATCGACGATTGGGCTTCTGCACGAGTTGCTGCAACTGGAACTCTTCTCCGACAGACCAAACTCCGAGGTCCGACCTTTCGAGGCTCATCACCATTTCGGCGCGGCCATCGCCGGTCACATCGCCGACAGATAGCCTCGGATAATACGCTGGGTCCTCCAGCGGCTCGACGCGGACGGTTTCAAACGCTCCTTCTCCGTTGTTGCGCGCTATGACCCAGCCGCCGAGTTGCTCCTCTAACCTCCAGAAGAAGGCGCACAGATCGAGGTCGCCATCGCCATCTAAGTCAGTCAAGACCCCTTGTTGGGCGTCGCCTAAGAGACGAAATAAGCCTAAGCCTCGCGCAATCGGGTAGAACACCGGCGGCGCAAAAACCGTAGGGCCTTCAATGCCTAGGTCGAATACCGGCGGCCGAGGCAATTCGCCCTGTAGCACCTCTTCCACCCCGGTCAACTCAATCCAATCCACTTCCAAAGCCGACACCTTCGTCGAAGCCGGCCGGTTAATCATAGACAGGGTCATATCCTCCAAGCCAAACAGCAGGCGAATGTCGTCTAACGGCCCCTCCCATAAGCGCTGATACCCGAAGGAACTCTCCTCCATGTCAACCAACGAAAACTCAACCTCCTGCCATTCGGTCGTATATACGAACTCGCCATAGTCCTCGTTTGCCTGAAGATAAAATCGCCCCCTCGGTAGAGGGTCACTCCCCGGAAACATGAGGTTGTGTTCATTGGTCCATTGGAGCAGTAAAGCTCCTGTTGTCGGGCTAGGATGGACTGTGCGGAACCGCACCCGCACCCGGTCGAAAAGGTGGGAATCATGGCCGATCGTTGGAGAAATCAAGGTGACCCCTGCTCCACTGAGGCCGTCGGTGCGAAAGGCATTAATCCGCCACACCCCCGCTTCGACCGCCCCAGACAACGGGTGAAATTGATGGTCTCCCCCGGACCGAATAGGTTTCTTGGCCCCCCATCCTTGCGTCGTCCCGTCGTCGAAATCCCACCGGATCGCCATCGCCGGGCTACCCAACAGCACCATCCCCACACAAATAGAAATGAGCAACACGACAGCACCTCCTATCCATAATTTGAGTTGGTGTGAAACTCACGGCAGCTTGGTCGTCTTTTTCGCTTCCACCTGTCCGTCGATTTCGACCTGATAGAGATACACGCCGGCGGCCACGTCTTTACCCGTCTCGTCGCGGCCATCCCATATCAACCGATGGCTGCCCGCCCCCAACGGCCCCTGCCACACCTGACGCACTCGACGACCTAGCACATCGTACACCGTCAGCGACACTCGCTCCGCGTCCGTTGCCAAATCAAGGGGCAGCACAACCGTCGGATTGAACGGATTGGGATAGCTGTCACCCAGCCGATGCTGCGCCGGGCTCGCTGCTGTCGGCGTCATCACCGCTGTCAGCGGACCGCCCTGCAAACTCTTGAGCAGATGCACTCCGCCCAAAACCGGATCCAACACCACCAAATCGACCGCACCGTCGCCATCGACATCCCCGGGCAGCACCTGGACCCCATCGCCCGCTAAGCGATGCGTTTCCACTGCTTCTGTGGGGTTCACACCCCCGCCCCATTCGACGAACACCCCAAAGCCCGAGGCGCGATCCCCGCCGACAAACGCCCAATCCTCGACCCCATCGGCATTCAAGTCGCGCACCACCACCGGCGAGCGCAAAAACAGCCGTTCATCATACAGCACCTCCGCCTCCACATCGCCGCCGGGTCGGCTACGCCGCACAACCAGTCCCTTGCGTTGTTCGGCACCGTCGTAGCGCAGGGCCGTCAGCAGTTCTACTTGCCCATCGGCATCAAAATCGCCCGTGCCCAAAAAAGTAGATGAAGCGAGGCTACGGTCTGCCCCGAAAGCAAATAGGGTGCCTTCCGCAAACTCACCTCCCAACCGAGACACAACCCATGTATGGGCTTGGCCGACGATGGGGACCCACAGCACGTCCAGCCCCCCATCGCCCGTAAGATCGCCCACCTGAATGGGCACATGATCCTCCGGGAGAGCCGCCAACCGCGAAGCGGTCCATACGCCACCTGCTACATCCCAGACCTCGAAATAGGACTCGCCGGCCACGGAATAACCTTCTGCATTGTAGGAGACCGCAGAAACGTCCGTGGAAAAGAGTTCGACATCGCCGTCGCCGTCCCAATCCGCCAAGTTTACGAACTCGCGGTTAGGTATCTCCGTCATCACCTCGATCTGGCGGTCCGGCCCCATAGACCAAACCGCTACCTGACTGTTTATAGCCAACGCGAGCTCGGAGGTGCCATCGCCGGTTATATCGCCTAGATCCACCTTGAGATAAGCAGGTTCTCCCACCGCTTCAGTCCATGCGGTTTCAAAGACCCCTTCGCCGTTGTTGAGGGCCATGACCCAACCAGAGGTGTACAAATTCCGTGGTGGGAGGTGCTGCCAAATAGAGAAAAGGTCTAAATCGCCATCGCGGTCCAAGTCCGTCAATACACCCGCCCGCTCGTTTCCGAGAACCAACCTAGCTCCTGTGCCCGGCACAATGGGATGGAAAACGGGTGACGCAAAGTGCCGACCCCTGTCAAAGCGAAAATAGTCGGCTTGGGGAGGCGGTAATTCCCCCTGTAGCTTCTCCTCTACGCCGGTCAACTCGATCCAGTCGATCGCCAAGCGGCCTACCTTTTCCTCGGCCGGACGCGGCACTCCTATTTCGCCCTGATCCAAGTAAAAATTCAGCCGAATATCCCGTAACGCACCGGCCCAGATAATCTCATCGTGGTCCACAATGGGGATTTCTACTTCTTGCCACTCGGTCGTGTAAACAAAGTCGCGGGGGCCGGGGATCAAAAAGCGTCTTTGTTTAGGCCATTCAGGATCATGACCCGGCAGCGTGAGGTTGTGTTCATTGGTCCATTTGACGTTGAAAAAACCTAACGTAGGGCTGTGATGGACGGTGCGGAACCGCACGCGCACCCGGTCGAACAGAGCCGAATCGTAGCCCAAGGTGGGAGCAATCACTTCGACACTCGGATTGTGGTCATCGGAGCGAAAGGTCTCGATCACCCACACGCCCTCTGCAACCACCCCAGACAATAGGTGGAACTCGTGAAAGCCACCCGATGAGGCGGCCTTTTTCGCAGCCCACCCTTGCGTCGTCTCTCCGTCGAAATCCCAAGTGACTGCCGCCGCAGGACTACTCCATAGCACAATGCCTACAACAATGGAGCACTTCAACTTCAACATGACTAGTAACCTTCTCAGGAGATATACGATACAGTAAAACGACAAGGGAGCGGTACGAGAATTGCGCCACACCGCTCCCTTGATAAGCTAAAAGGCAAATGCGCCCTGTGTTGCACCTCTATGCTCAATAGCTATACAGGATCTTCAAAGGGTACAAACCCAGTTTACATATATACGACTACAGTCCGAACGTTGATGAACCAACCAGCAGCCGATCGGCTTGTCAACCGGGCAGTCCGGGTCGTAAGTGCAGCCAACATATCGAGGTCCCGATGTGCAGCCGGCTTCGGCCTCCTTGCCTCCGAGCAGGACTGCGATCCACGTGAGGGCGCTGATGACCCAACCGAGGGCCAGCCCCTGCCGAGCCGGCACCAAGCCGCTCGACGACATGAAGAATTCCCTCAAGCTCTGCATGATCTCTTCTCCTAAGTTGCCCAGTACGCCAGCGGCCCGATACCACTACGCGACTGGAAGTGAGGTTGAAAAATGACCGATACGAATTCGTATCTCCTCCTTTCTGTTCTATCGGCCTCGTTTCTACGGATTATATATGCAAATTTCGTGCCAAAAAGCAGGACACGTACAAAAAAATCCTTTAGGATTACCCTAAAGGATTGAAAAACATAGAAGTTATAAAATCGTGATTTTCTTCTTATAGGATCTATGGGTTCAATAGAACATATAAAATTCGTTCAAAAGTTGTTCAAAAGTTGTTGAGAATGAACAGATTTTGAACAGATTTTGAACAACTTTTCATCCACGGCGCGGACACCGGGTAGGCACGCAGTCCACGCGCTGTACGAGGACATTTTGCGTTAGGGCTGCTTGGGAAGCCCTCGGCCAAGCATGTCAACGCCGCCGACCGGCGCACCAGTGCGGTTGCGCGCCACGAGCCCCACATCGTACCCGGCGGCCAAAATTTTGCACTCGCGGCGAAAGATGCAGTTGTCAAAGGGGTTGTAGAAGGAGGTGAACTAGGCGCGGCTAATCCCATCAGCACACGCGACGCCCGGTTGCATAAATGACGAAAATTTAATAAGATAAGATACGTTTTAACACTGTTTTCTACCGCCGGATTCCCATGCTCATCGCCGTTTTTTGGGCCGCTTTATTCCTCGTCGTCTATACCTACCTAATCTACCCAGTTTTGCTCTGGCTCTTGGCGGCCGGCCGCAAGATGCCCGAGTACGCGCCGCTCGGCGAATGGCCCACGGCGTCGCTGATTATTGCCGCACACAACGAAGAAGCCGTATTGCGCGCCAAGCTAGAAAACGCGCTGGCCATGGAGTACCCGCCCGAGCGGCTCGACATCATCGTCGTCTCAGACGCCTCAACCGATGGCACTGACCGCATTGCCGCCGAATTTGCCGAGCGCGGAGTGCGCCTGCACCGGCAGGAAGTCCGCGGCGGCAAGACCGAGGCGCAAAACGCGGGGGTGCGCTTGGCGCGGGGGCAGTTTCTCGCGTTCTCAGACGCCAACAGCATGTACGCGCCCAATGCGCTCAAGCGGCTGTTGGCGCCCTTTGCCGACGAGCGGGTCGGCTGCGTCTGCGGCGAGTTGCAATACGCCAATCCAGACGACCAAGGCGCTGGCAAGGGCGAAGGCCTGTACTGGCGCTACGAGCAATTTCTCAAGCGCCGCGAGAGCCTGCTCAGCTCTACGTTGGGGGCCAATGGGGCCATCTACGCGCTCCGGCGCGAGCTGTTCGTCGAGCTGGGCGGCGACATTATCAGCGATTTTGTCGCGCCTTTGGGCGCGTGGCGGCGCGGCTTTCGCATTGCGTATGAGCCAAAGGCCGTTGCCACCGAGTACAGCAGCGGGTGCTTCGGCGACGAGTTCTACCGCCGGCGCCGCATTGTCTCGCGCTCGCTCTACGGGCTGTGGACCGAGGCCGGGGTGCTCAATCCGTGCGCCCACTTTTTTTTTGCGTTTCAGATGTTTTCCCACAAGCTGCTCCGCTGGCTCGTGCCGGTGTGGCTGTTGGTGGTGCTCGCGGTCAATGTTCCGTTGGCCACGAGCGCGTTCTACGGCCTCTTGCTCGCGCTGCAAGTCGCTTTCTACGGCTTGGCCGCCTTGGGCCTCTTGCTGCCGACGCGGCTCGGGCGGTATTGGTTCTTCTACGTGCCGGCCTATTTTGCCGCGACCAATTTGGGCACCTTGCTGGGAGTGCTGAGCTTCCTAACGGGTCGCCGCGACCGCGTCTGGCAGCCCGCGAGGTAGAGCGTTTATGTCGCCCCTGAAACGCATCGTCCTGCTGCTGTTGAGCGATATAGCGGCCGTCAGTTTGGCGTCGGTTTTCTTTTTGTGGATGAAGTTGGCCGGCGGTGGGCTGGAGATCGTCCGCCACACCTACGAGCGGCTCTATCCCGACGCCGTGGAAGGGCCGACCTTCTGGTATGCGCTGGGCTATTACTCGGACGTGTTGCCGCTGATAAGCGGCTGCTGGCTGCTGCTGTTCCTGTTCTTTGGCTTCTACCAATCCTCGCTTTCTAGCTCGCGCTTTGACGAGATTTTCGAGGTCACCAAGGTCGTCACCTTGGGCCTCTTGCTGGCCATGGTCGCCACCTTCGACCGCGACATCCGCCTCACTCGGCTGCTGGTCTTGTTCTACTGGCTGGGCATGGTCGCGCTGGTGGCGGGCGGGCGGGTGCTGGTGCGCAGCTTTGAGCGGCAACTCTTGTTGCGCGGCATCGGCCTCCGGCGCACGGCTATCGTGGGCGTGAATGCGCGCGGCATGCGGCTTTTGCACGCGCTGCACACAGCGCCGGCGCAGGGATATGAGGTTGTGGGCTTTGTGCGGGCGCGCGGCGAGAAAGCAAGCGGGACGATTGACGGCTTGCCCGTGCTCGGCGAAGTGAGCGATCTGCGAGCCATCCTCGAGCCCGAGGGCATTGAGGCCGTGCTCATCGCCTTGCAATCCAATTCGCACGAAGAGATCATGCAGATCGTCGAGGAGGCCGAGGGGTTGCCGGTCTCCTTCGGCATCACGCCCGACCTGTACGACATTGTGACCGGCCACGTGCGCACGACGCAGATTTACGGCGTGCCCCTGATGGAGCTCAAGCCCGAGCTGATGCCGGCTTGGCAGCGGACGGTCAAGCGGCTCATCGACGTGGTGGTGGCGGCTGGTGTGCTGGCGGGTTTGGCCCCGTTGTGGCTGTTGGTGGCCGCGGCGATTAAGTTGACCTCCAAGGGGCCGGTGTTCTTTCGCCAAGATCGCGTCGGCGAGGGCGGCCAGACCTTTTCGATGCTCAAATTTCGCTCAATGTACGTAGATGCCGAGGAGAATACCGGCCCGGTGTGGGCCACGGGTGCGGACCCTCGGGTAACTCCGGTAGGTCGGGTGCTGCGCGCCCTGCACTTAGACGAAATTCCCCAGTGCATCAACTTCCTGCGCGGCGACATGAGCTTGGTCGGCCCCCGGCCCGAGCGCCCGTTTTTCGTCGAGCAGTTCAAGAAGCAGATTCCCTTGTACATGCGGCGTTTTAACGTCAAGCCCGGCCTGTTGGGCTGGGCGCAGTCCAAGCACGAGTTCGATCTCGATTCCAAGGACGTGGTGGGCATTGCCCGCGAGCGGCTGGAGTACGATTTCTACTACATCGAGAACATGTCGCTCAAGCTAGACTTCAAGATCATGCTGCAAACAGTGTGGTTCGTGCTGACGGGCAAGAGTACGCGCTGACCTATCCCCGAGGGCCTGATCTGTTCCGCGGATAAGCGTTGATGAGGAGCTTGACCGCGTCCCCCGTTTGCGGTCAATTTATGTGTAACGGTAGGTGTCGGAGGTAACACAATGGCGACCAACTTGGCGATAGATCCCAAGCTGCTCGACAAGGCGCTTGAAGTCGGCGGCGAGAAGACGAAAAAGGCGACCGTCAACCGGGCCTTGCGGGAGTTCGTTGCACGCCGAGAGCAGGAACGGCTCTTGGAGCTTTTTGGCAAATTCGACTGGGACGACGGCTTTGACTACAAACGAAAACGGAGTCGTAGGTGAGGCTATTTGTGGACACGAGCGTCTGGTCGCTGGCCTTGCGACGAGATGCGGTCCCCGAAGGACCCGAAGTCCAGTGTCTGCGGGAGGCACTCAGTAGTGGCGAATTGATTTACACAACCGGAATCGTCTTGCAGGAGCTATTGCAAGGCTTTCGAGGGCCGAAAGCCAAAACGCAGATCGTCGAAAGGTTCGAGGCTCTCACTCTGATCGCGCCCGTGCGTGAAGACTATATTGACGCAGCCGAGTTGCACAACGAATGCCGCCGGCACGGCATTCAGGTTGGAACCATTGACGCGCTACTCGCCCAGATCTGTATTCGTCATAAGCTAATTATGTTGACGACCGACCTCGATTTCAGCCAGATGACAAAGTGGACGCCGCTTCAACTCTGGCGCGCCCGATGATTCGTCTTCACGATCCGTGCGGATTGGCGCGCAGGGTTTTGAGGTGGCTGTCGAGGACCTGTACGCCGTAGCGAAGGGCGTTGCCGACGTTGAGGAAGCGATACCCCCAGCGAACCTTTTCTTGGAGTTGGTCTAATTCCGATAGCGTAGTGCCCACGGCGATTCCGGTGTCGGCTAGCTGTTGGGGCACGTCGCGCATGATCTGCTGCACGGGCTGCGACTCGGTATTGGTGATGGTCCCCACGGTGGCCGACAGGTCCAACGGCCCGACGAAAAGCACGTCAATGCCGGGGACGCGCTTGATTTCGTCCAAGTTGTCGTAGGCCCGCTGGCTTTCTAGCTGGAGGACGACGAGCGTCTCTTCGTTGGCGGTTTTGATGACCTCGTTCCAGTCTGCGCCCGCGATTTGGGTCCACATGGGCGAGAGGCCACGCCGGCCTTCGGGTGCGTAGCGGGCGGCCTCAACCGCTTGGGCCGCTTCGGCCGCCGTATCGACTTGGGGCACCATCACGGCCACTGCGCCCGCATCGTACGCCTTTTTGATCAGGGCCGGGTCGTTCCACGCGACGCGCACCATGGGGGCGACGCCGCGCATCCGCGCCAGCACCAAAATGGAGTCGAGTGCTTCGACGGCATGGGGCATGTGCTCGGTGTCGGCCCAGAGGAAATCGGGCTTTGTGTCAAGGACTGACCCGGCCACGTGTGGGGTGGGGGCCGGCAGGCTGGTGCCGAAGATGAGTTCGCCGCTACGCAGCCGCGCTTTTAGGTTGTTGGGATACATGGATAGCTCCGTTGGAATTAGCCGTACAGCGAGTAGAAGATGGCGCCGCCGAGCAGGATGCGATAGACGGCAAACGAGTGGGTTCCGCGGCGCTGGAGGAAGCGGAGGAGGAAGCCGATGGACAGGTAGCCGCTAACCGCCGCGGCAAAGACGCCTACCCCCAAATTTAGCAGCCCGGCACCGCCTACGCCCCCTTTGAGCAGTGCGAATAATTGCAGGAGGCCGCTGGCGCCAATGGCCGGCAGGCCGAGCAAAAAGGAAAAGCGGGCGGCATCTTGGCGCTGGAGGCCAACGAAAAGCCCGCCCATGATGGTCGAACCAGACCGCGAACACCCGGGAATCAGGGCGAGGGCTTGGCACAGGCCAATGAACTGAATCGACCAGAAGCCGAGTTCCGGCATGGTGCGCTCGCGCCGCCCCACGCGCTCGGCCACCAGCAAAAACAGCGCGAGGACGATCAAGCTCGCGGCGATGAGGGGAAGCTGGCGAGCCTCGGTCTCGATAAAGTCGCGTCCCCCGAGGCCGAGCACGGCAATGGGCACGGTGCCCACGGCAATCGACCACGCCATGCGGCAGTCTGCGCTGTGGTTGAAGTTGCGATGGATCACCCCTTGCAGCGCGGCGGCGGTCAGCCGTTTGACATCGGTCGTAAAATACGCGAATACGGCCGCGAGCGTCCCCAGTTGGATTACCGCGGAAAACGCCGCGCCTGGGTCGTCCCAGCCGAGGAAGTGGGGCACCACCCGCAGGTGGGCCGTGCTGCTGATGGGCAGGAATTCGGTTAGCCCTTGGACTATGCCCAAGATGAGTGCTTGTAGCCAGTGCATGGGAGGGATTAAGCTAACCGCCGCCGCCCGCCCGGACAAGGAGGCGCGTCCCTTGACAAAAACGCGGGCCGATGTGCAGAATACCCCCTGATTTTCACCGACGACAAGGAGGCTCCATGCCCGTTCTAATTAAAGACGTTCAAGTCATTCTCACCCAACCGGCCGGCTCCCGCTTGGTCATCGTCAAGATCATCACTTCGGACGACGGCTTGTACGGACTCGGTTGCGCGACCTTTACCCAGCGCTTCCACGCCGTGCATGCCGCCATTGACCAGCACCTCAAGCCCTTCCTCATCGGCCGGGAGGTCGATCGCATTGAGGAGACTTGGCAGATGTTGATGGTCAACGGCTATTGGCGCAACGGCCCGGTCCTCAACAACGCCATCTCTGGAGTGGATCAGGCGCTGTGGGACATCAAGGGCAAGCAGGCCGGGATGCCGCTCTATCAGCTCTTGGGCGGCAAGTGCCGCGAGGGGGCCGCGGTATACGGCCACGCGGGTGGCGACACCCCCGAGGCCGTCGTCGATAGCATCCGCCAGTTCCAAGCGCAGGGCTACCGCTACATCCGCTGCCAGATGGGCGGGTACGGCGGCAAGGCATCGACCTTGGTCAAACCCGAGGGCGCGCCCGAAGGCGCGTATTACAATCGCAAAGAGTACATGATGAACCACCTGCGGATGTTCGAGCACATCCGCGCCGAACTGGGCTTTGAGGTCGAGCTGCTGCACGACATCCACGAGCGGCTACACCCGATTGAGGCGGTAGGTTTTGCCAAGGATGTGGAGGAGTTCAAGCTGTTCTTCCTAGAGGACGCGCTCGCGCCCGAAGACATCGAGTGGTTCCGCCACATCCGCCAGCAGTGCGCGACGCCCCAAGCCATGGGCGAGTTGTTCAACCATCCGCACGAGTGGACGCCGCTCATCGAGGGGCGCTTAATCGACTTTATGCGCATGCACGTCAGCCAGATGGGCGGGATTACGCCGGCGCGCAATGTGGCGGCCTTCGGGCAGATGTACGGGGTGCGCACGGCTTGGCACGGGCCGGGCGACACCTCGCCGGTGGGGCACGCGGCCAACCTGCACTTGGACCTGTGGGCCCCCAACTTCGGGATCCAAGAGTGGTGCCGGTTTCCAGAGCACGTGTACGAGATATTTCCGGGGCTGCCCGAGGTGCGCAACGGGTACATGTATCCGAGCGATGGACCGGGGTTGGGCATTGACATCGACGAGGGTTTGGCGGCCCAATATCCTTGTGCGGACGAGGTCATTGGGTGGACGCAGACGCGCTTGCCCGACGGCAGCCCGGCCCGGCCCTAAGATGAAAATCCTAGTTTCCAATCTCGGCAGCACCTCGTTTAAGTACAAGGTCTTTGCCATGCCCGAAGAAGTGGTCTTGGCGCGGGGCGGCATAGACCGGATCGGCGGCCAAGGCTCGGTTCACACCTTCCAGATCGGCGGGGCCGACGAGGTTGAGCGGGCCGTGGACTTGCCCGACCACGCCGGCGCGATTGACGAGGCCCTCGCCCGCTTGGCCGAGGGCGGGGTGTTGGGGTCTGTGGAGGCGCTCGACGCGGTGGGGTTTAAGGCCGTCCACGCCCGCGCTATCTCCGGGGTGGTCGAATTCGACGAGGACGTGGTCGGGCGGATGGAGGATTTTTATCCGCTGGCGCCGGCGCACAATCCCGCTTATGTCGCGGCGATCCGGCAGTTTGCGCGGGTGGTTCCCACGGCGCGGCGGGTCGGGTGCTTTGAGACGGCGTTCCACGGCGCGATGCCGCAGCGGCGCAAAATGTACGCCGTGCCCTACGCTTGGTACGAACAGTACGGCATCCAGCGCTACGGCTTCCACGGGGCCAGCCACCGCTACGCCGCTGAGAAGGTCGCCGAACTGACGGGCCGCGCCGATCTCAAACACGTGAACATGCACTTGGGCGGCTCCTCGTCGCTGTGCGCGATAAAGGCCGGGGTTTCGCAGGGGGCGTCGCACGGGCTTAGCCCGCAGGGCGGCCTGCCGCAAAACAACCGCATTGGCGACTTGGATCCTTATGCGCTGGACTTGGTGATGCGCAACGAGGGCCGGCTGTGGGACGAGGTGTTGGCGCAGTGTGCCAGCGAGGGCGGCTTGGTGGGGCTTTGCGGGCACAGCGACATGCGCGACATTGAAGCGGGCGCGGCAAGCGGTGACGAGCGTTGTGCGTTGGCTATTGCCGTGCTGGCGACGTCGGCGCGCGACTGGCTGGGGGCTTTTGTGGTGGAGATGGGCGGGCTGGACGCGATCAGCTTTACCGGCGGCATTGGCGAGTACTCGGCGGTCGTGCGCGGCGAAATCCTGCGCGACTTGGAATTTTTGGGGGTGGTGATGGATGCGGCCAAAAACGAGAATGTCCGGGGCGAGGGCCGCCTACACTCGGCGGCGAGCCGCGTGCAAATCCACGCGCTACGCACCGACGAGGAGCTGGTGGTGGCGCGGCAGACGTGGGAGTTTGTGCGGGGAGACGGGGGAAGCGTAGCAGAAGTTGCTACAAGGTAAAGGAGGTGCGCTCGTGAAGCTGAAATCTGTGGAGATTGAAAACTACCGCGCCATTGAGAAACTCTCATTGACGCTCGACCCGTCGCTGACGGTATTGCACGGCGACAATGGGTACGGCAAGACGAGCGTTTTGAGCGCGATTGCGGTAGGGTTGGGGAGTAGGGATATATTCGGACCATTTCTCGATACATTCATTGATTTTTGCGAGGAGGATTGGCGCGAGGACGCCGGGAAGCCGCGGGTATTGCTCACTGACATGAACGGAAAGCCTTGGGAACGACAAGGGACTAGGTCGGTGGTTGAGCGGGAGAAGAGAGAGCAAAGTGTGGTTGTCCGATCGGGAATATCAGGAGAAGATATTGGAACGATCGGTCGTACTTCGGCCCACTCGCCGAGCGCGTCCTCGCACAACAGCCGCAAGGGTGGATATGAAGGATGCCCTCATAGTCAACGCAGGCGACCGATTGCCGCGCTGACAGTACGCAAAAACCATATACGAAGGATATAACCTCATGTTCGGAATCATTCGCAACCCGTCCGGCGAAGTGCTGGACTACACTTTTCACGCCGGCGCGGAGGGATCACGGCACATCGCTGTCTTGGGGCACGGGGTGACCGGCAACAAGGACCGCCCGTTTGTCGTAGCACTGGCCGAGGGATTGGCGGTCGCTGGCATCCACGCGCTGCGCTTTTCCTTTGCTGGCAACGGCGCGTCTGAGGGCCGCTTTGCCGACGCGACCCTCTCCAAAGAGGTCGCAGATCTCGGCTCGGTTCTCAGTGCCTTGGACGGCTACTCGGTCTGCTATGTCGGCCACAGCATGGGGGGCGCGGTCGGCGTCTTGAGCCGCGACGAGCGCATCCGCCTGCTCGTCTCCTTGGCGGGCATGGTGCATACGCGCGCCTTTGCCGAGCGCGAGTTCGGCGCGGAGGTCCCCGATGAAGGCTGCATGTGGGACGACCCAGCCTGCCCGCTCTCGCAAGCGTACATGGACGACATGGCTCAGATCGACACCGTGGTCGAGCGCGGGGCCGAAATCGCCGTGCCTTGGCTGCTGATTCACGGTCGCGAGGACGACGTGGTGCCGATTGCCGACTCGCACGACATCCTCGCCCGCGCCGGCGACAACGCCGAACTCGTCGTCATCAACGGGGCCGACCACGTCTTTAGCGAGCAGGTGCCGGCGATGGTCGAAACGGTGGTTGGCTGGCTACAAAGGCAGTGGGCATGAGCCGCGCCCGTCCCGCCCGTCTGTTCCTATCTTTAAGACGCCCGGCAATTCCGCTGGCTGGGTGCGCTTTTCCAACGAAGCCATGCAAAAGAAAACCCCGAGTCGCCTGAGTGCGCGCCAGCAACGGGCTTTGCTGCTGGTGGTGGCCTTGGGCGTCTTCATGGTCGCCGATACGCTCTATTTGCTGACCAACCGGCTGGCCGACGCCCTCGATTTTGCCTATTTCGCCGTCACCGACATCTCGCTGCCCAAGTTTTACCAAGGCATGGTGCTGTCGCACACGGGCGTCGGGCTGGTGCTGGTGGTCTTGGCGATGGGCTTTGTGGCTTGGCATTTACCGGCCGTTTGGCGCAAAAGCCGCAAGCGGGCCATCTACACTGGCATCGCCACCCTGACGCTGGGCATCGTCTTGGCCGTCAGCGGGTTGTTCATCCTCAGCGCGGCGAGCAACCGCGGCAACCCGGTGGCCTATTGGAGCCACGTGGCCGCGGCGGTTTTGGTTCCCCTCTTTTACTTGGCACACCGCCGCCTCTCGCTGTGGAAGCCGGCCGCGCGGACCTATCGCGTCGTGCCCTTAGCGGTGGTCGGGCTGCTCGCGCTCGCCGTGGTGCTACACGGGGTGACCTATCGCGGCGAGCAGTACACGTCGGCGGCCGAGCAGGCCTTTGCCGCTGGCAAGCACACCGGCCCGGGCGCCAAGGCGCGGCAGGTTGCCGACTACGCGCCGGCCGACTTTGTCCCCGCCAATTTCGTCCCGGCCGAAAGCCCCTTTTTCCCGGCCGCTACGACGACGACCACCGGCGACGTGCTGCCCTCGCGGATCATCACGCGCGGCGATCTGTCGCAGCCGGAGAAACTCGCTGGGGACCTCGACGAGTATGGCTTTGTGGTCAACGAGCCAATCGGCTCGGAGACGTGTGCCCGCTGTCACGCGGCCATCGTCGAGCAATGGGCGACGTCCGCGCACCGCTTTGCCTCGTTCAACAACCCCTTCTACGAGGCGACGATCAACCACATGCGCCGCAACTCGACGGAGAGCAATGCAGAGGTCGCCGCCCACATCGCCTATTACGAAGACGAAGGCTTGGAGGGCGAGGAGGGCAAAGTCAAGTCCAAGTGGTGTTCGGGGTGCCACGATCCGGCGCTGATGCTGGCCGGCAAAATGACCGAAGTGATCGACCGCGCCTCCCCCCAAGCCCAAGCGGGACTGACCTGCCTAAGCTGCCACGCCATCGACGCAATTCACGACCAGACTGGCAACGGCAATTACAACATCGCCGACGAGCAGGAGGATCCCTATCTGTTCGCCGAGGCCAAAGAAGGCGCGGGCCGCTTCTTGCACGACACTGCGCTGAAGGCGCGGCCCATCGTCCACAAGAAGCAGATGCTCAAGCCCTTCTTCCGCACCTCTGAATTTTGCGCCACCTGCCACAAGGTCAGCCTCGACGCGCGCGTCAATGGCTACCGCTGGCTGCGCGGCCAAGACGAATACGACAATTGGCACGACAGCGGCGTGGCGCTCAACGCTTCTAGAACCTTCTACCTGCCGGCCGCCAAGCAAGTCTGCCAAGACTGCCACATGCCGCTGGAGGAAGCGGTCGCCGGCGACGTGTCGGCGCGGGATGGGTACGTCAAGTCGCACCGCTTTTTGGCGGTCAATACGGCCCTGCCTTACATCCGCGGCGACGAGGAAACCATCGCGCGGATCGAGAAATTTCTGCAAGACGAAAAACTCAGCGTCGATGTGTTCGCGCTACGCCACCAAAGCGCGGCGCACTACGCGCTGGATAAGAGCCAGCCCGCGCTGGTGCCCGGCGGCGAGTACGCCTTCGACGTGGTGGTGCGCAACAAGGGCGTCGGGCACACCTTCCCGGGCGGGACCAACGATTCCAACGAGGGCTGGCTAGAGGTCTCGGTGGTGGGCGACGATGGCGCGGTGCTCGCGTTGAACGGGGCGGTGCAAGACGACGGGCACGTCGATGTAGAGGCGCACTTTTACAAGGCGCTGATGGTCGATGCAAGCGGCCAAGCCATCCATCGGCGCAACGCCCAAGACATTGTCACCGCCGTGTACGTCCGCACCATTGGCCCGGGTGCGGCGGACGTGGCCCACTACAGTTTTCGGGTGCCCGCCGATTACGCGGGAAGCAAGCTGACGCTGCGGGCGCGGCTGTTGTGGCGCAAGTTCGACCGCGCTTATACGGAATTTGCCTTCCACAGCAACCGCGCCGGGTTCCGCCGCTTCGACCAAGTGCCGGAGTTGCCGGTGACGGAGATCGCCCGCAGCGAGGTGGAACTGGCGGTGGGGACAGCGTCCGCAACGGGTGCTCCCGATGCGGCGGACTGGACGCGCTTCAACGACTACGGCATTGGCTTGCTGCTCCAAGACGATACCCAAGGGGCCGCCCGGGCCTTTGCGACGGTGGAACAGCTCGCACCCGAGCGCTTGGATGGCTGCCGCAACTTGGCTCGGGTGGCCGTGCGCGACGGCCACTTGGAGCGAGCCTACGAGCATTTGCAGGACTGCGAGGCGTTGGCGAGCGGCGACGGGCAGACGGCGTGGGTCTGGGGCGTGGTGTTGCAAGAGGACGGTCGCTACGAGGCCGCGGCCCAGGCGTATCGCCGGGTGTTGCGCGACTTTCCCGAGGATCGGGCGGCGTGGCGCAACTTGGGCCGGGTGCTCTATCTCGATGGCCGCAACGAGGAGGCTTTGGCCGCTCTTGACAGCGTGTTGGTCATTGATCCAGAAGATCGCGTCGCGCACTACCACCGGATGCTCTCGTTGCGCGCCCTAGGCCGCGAGGACGAAGCCCTCGTCGCTGAGCAGGCGTACCAGTACTACCAGATTGACGAGTCGGCGCAAGAGCTGACGCGCCGCTACCGGCTAGCGCACCCGCACGACAACCGCGAGGCGCTCAAAATCCACGTTCATCCGCTGGGGGAAGGGGGTTCGGAGGGGGACCGTTGAGGGCGCACGTGGAGAATTTCCTCCATGCCGAGTGCCCGCACTTGGTCAGCCTCTAGGGTGAGGACAGCTTGGTTGGGAAACTCCACCTCGTACGCGACCCCGCCGCCGTGAATGAGGACCACGACTCCGACATCGCCGGCGATTAGCTCGGCTTCGGGTTGATCGGCCGTTAGGACCGCTTGCCGGTGTTCGGCTAAGGTATTCGTATTCATGGGCTAACTCCTTTGTGGAACGGCTGTTACAAAACGCAGTGCGGTCTCGCCTTGGCGGATAAACCACACGGTGCGTACATGGAAGAGGCCGTATGAAGGGGTGTCAATATACCCAAGGATAATGTATTTGGTGCCGTACTCAGTTGCAATGCGTTCAGCAAGCGGTTGCGTCGCGGCGATGACTAGCAGACCTCTGCGTAAATGTTCGACATTGTGGTCGCCATAGCCCAGTATGGCGAATAGATCGCGCTTGCTGCGGTTGTGCAACAGATAAGCCAATTTTGCATCGGCGATATAGGCTTCTTTGCGGTTCATATCGAGCTAGGCCGATTGCATTCTTTTAGGGTGTCGGTTACTCTAGCAAACACCTGTGTATCAACCTTTCACATTGCAGGGCTTGAAGGAAAGAGTATGACGAAGAAGTACACCATAGGGTGCAAATTGTATGCCAACGTCTCCTAGCGCGATCTGGCGACTGGGGGTCGGCGCGTTGCTGTGGGCCGCCTGCGGGCCGGAAGAGCCTTCGGCACCGGTGCCCGCGCCCGAGTACGCCAAAGCACCGTCGGCCGAATACGCGGTGGGGCGCGGGCGGAAAGAGGCCCCGGCCGTGCGCTTCGTGGATGTGACGCAGGAGGCGGGTCTTGAATTTGAGCACGAGACCGGGGCGCGCGGCGACAAGTGGATGCCAGAAACCATGGGCAGCGGCTGCGCGCTCTTCGACTACGATGGGGACGGCTGGCTCGACGTGTTCTTGGTCAACAGCGAAGGCTGGCGCGGCGAAAAGACCCCCGGCAAGCTCTACCGCAACCTCGGCAACGGCACCTTTGCCGACGCAACGGCCCGCACGGGCCTAGACTTTTCAGTCTATGGCATGGGCGCGACGATTGCCGACTACGACGCCGATGACGACCCGGATATATACCTGACGACCTTGGGGCCGAACTTGCTCTTGCGCAACGACGCGGGTCGCTTTGTCGATGTGGCGCGGGAAGCGGGCGTGGCCGGCGCGGTCTGGCGCGACGACGCCGGTCACGAGAGTCCCGAGTGGTCAACGGGCGCGGCTTGGGTGGATGTGGATGGAGATGGCTGGCTGGATTTGTTGGTCACCAACTACGTGCGCTGGTCGCCCAGCACCGACATATACACCACGCTCGACGGCAGGGAAAAGTCCTACGCCACGCCCCAGCAGTACCCCGGCTCAACGCCCCGGCTCTATCGGAATCTGGGCGAGGGCCGCTTCCGGGAGATAACCCAAGAAGCGGGCCTGCTGTTGCCCGAAGGCAAGTCCATGGGCGTAGCCATGACCGACTTTGATGACGACGGCCGCATCGACTTGGTCGTCACCAACGACACCCAGCCCAATTTCCTATTGCACAACTTAGGTGGGGGCCGCTTTGCGGAGCGGGGGCTCGCCGCGGGCATTGGCTACGACGAAACCGGCCGGGCGCGTGCTGGGATGGGCGTAGATATTGCCTCGGTTGCCAACGACGGCGTGCTTTCCATCGCCATTGGCAACTTCAGCCGCGAGGCGCTCTCGCTCTACAGCCAAGCCGGCGGCGCGGTCTTCGTCGATGCTGCGGGCCGAGCGCGGCTGATGCAGGCGACGCTGCGGCCGCTGACCTTTGGGCTGCGCTTTTTCGACTGCGATCTCGACGGCTATCAGGACCTAATCTTGGCCAATGGACACATCGAGCCAGAAATCAACTCGACGCAGAAGGAAATCGAGTACCAGCAGACGCCGCAGTTGTTTTGGAACGATGGCGACGGGCGGATGGTCGAGGTGTCCGAGCAGGCGGGCGGACTGTTCCGCAAGCCGCTGGTGGCGCGCGGGCTGGCGGTCGGCGATATCGACGCCGACCACGACTTGGATGTGCTGCTGACGACCAATGGCGGTCCGGCCTATCTATTGCGCAACGAAGGGCCGACCGGCCGCGCGGTGGCACTCGACCTGACGGGCAAGGCGCCCAACCGAGACGCCATCGGCGCCAAGGTGACCGCGCAGGTGGGCGAGCAGACGCAGGTCTTTATGGTGCGCACGGGGTCTTCCTATCTGAGCCACAGCCCTGCTACGCTGACCGTTGGCTTGGGCGAGGCCGAGCAGATTGACCGCTTGGAGATTCGCTGGCCGGATGGGACGGTGGAAACCCTTGAACAGCTCGCGGCTGGGACGCGCTACGCAATCGCGCAGGGTGCGGGCATTGTGGAGGCTGAGTAGAACGGATTGGCACAGCAACTGCGCGCAGTGAATACGACCGACATCGGCGACGCCATCCGCTTGGGGTGCCAAGCCATGGGCCGGGCTTTCAACGCCGATGACGCCGATCTGCCCTACGGCGGAGCGCAGGTGCGGCCCCAAGCCTTTTTGGCCGGCAGCATGGAAGGCCATATCCCGGGCCGCCACTTGAACGCGTTGCTGGCGGCTGAAGACGCTGTGGGCTTGGACTTGGACGAAGCGGTGATCGACAAGCACGCCCGCGCGGCCTTTTTCTCGTACAGCCGAGCACCCCTGCCCTTGCAGCGCATCGGCCCGCACACTAAGGGCGAAGGGGATCCCATTGAACTGCAAGAGCACAATTTGCGCGAAGGCTTTCACGCCCTCTACGCCTTGGCCGCTTTCCGCGGGTCGGAGCGGGCCATGGAGTTGGCCGCGGCCAGCATTGAGTTGCTCTTCGATTATTGGGTGCCCAACGAGCAATGGGATCGCGCTCGTCTCACACGCGACACGCCGGTGCGCCTCCGCGATGGCGGCGAGGCGACCTTCATCCAAGGGCCGGCGCGCGCCATTGGGCCGCTGGTCAAATTGTACCAAGCCACCGGGCACCGGCCGGCCTTGGAGTTGGCCTCCGTGCTCAAGGACAAGGCCGTGCGCGAGTTCTTTCTCGACGATGGCGGCACCGAGCACTTTGGCTCGCACGTGCATTCGACCACCTGCGTGTTGTCGTCGCTGGCTCAGCTCGCCGAATGCACTGGGGACGCCGGCTTGATGCAGCGAGTTAAGCGGTTCTACGATGGTGAGTTGTGGGATTTGCGCGATCAGATCGGCTGGTCCATTGAGGTCTCGACCCGACCCACGCGCTGCCGCCGGGGCGAGGCCAACAATACCGGCGACATTATCGAGACCGCGCTCATTTTGGGGCGCTGGGGCCACCCCGAGTACTATGCCGATGCCGAGCGCATGTTGCGCAGCCACTTGCTGCCGTCGCAGTTACGAGATGTCTCGTTTATCGTCGAGCCCGATAATCCCGAAGGGGTGGATGGCAAGCGCGAGGTGGCGCACCGGCTGCGCGGCGGCTTTGGTTTTCCGGCGCCCTATGGGCACGAGCCGCTGGGGATCTGGCAATCGAACAAGCCGCGCATTGGCTTCAATACCGACATTGTCGGCGGGGCCGTCGGCTCACTCGCTGCGGCGTATCGGGCTGTGGTGCGCCGCGATGGAGAGGGGCATTGGGTCGATATGTTGTTCGATTGCGAGACCGATGGCCTTGCCGTGCAGTCGCCTTATACGCATCCGCGTTTGGCGGTTAAGGTCAAGCGGGCGGGGGCTTTGCGGGTGCGGGTGCCGCCTTGGGTTGGGGGGAGGGGGCCACAAGAGGCACAGAGGGAGGGGAATTGGGGGGGTGGGCCACAAGAGGCACAAAAGGCACAAGAGGCGCAAAGCGGGGGGTATGTGGTGATTGAGGAGCCGCCGGTGGGGGGCTGGATCGGCTTTGGGTTTGATTTGCCGATCCATGAGACGACCCTGACTTGGCGCGACAGTGCCATCCGCACCCGGCTGCGGGGCGACGAGGTGGTAGCGATGGATAACTTTGGCACGGACCTGACCTTTTTCCCGCCGTTTGATTGAGCCGACCCCAGCCGGTACTAGTCGGCTAGTTCGCTGCCTCGGCGGTTGGCGATGGAGCGCGGTGTCAAGTCGAAGAGGGTCTCGTGCCCGTGGAAGAAGCGGTCGAACTCATCGACCATGAGCGTAAAAAAGCGCGGGTAGCTCTGCTCGGTCACGCCGGCGATGTGCGGCGTGAGAAAGACGTTTTCGAGGTGGAGAATCTCCCGGTCGCCATACGCATTGTCCGCGCCCGCATCCGGGTCGAACACGTCTAGACCGGCGACGATGTCGCCCCGCTTGAGCCGCCGTACTAGCGCATCCGAATCAACCACCTTACCCCGCGATACATTGACGAACACCGCGCCCGGCCGGATCAGGTCTAGCTCCCGTTGCCCAATCATGCGCTCGGTGCGCGGGGTGTGCGGGGCTAGGCAGACGATGGCGTCGCACTGAGCCATTACGTTGTCCAACGAGGTTTTGAGGAAGCCGACGGCGTCGGCCATCTCCCGCGCCAGATAGGGGTCGCACACCCACACTTCCGTATGAAAGGGGCGCAAAAACTGGATCAGCCGCCGGCCAATGTGCCCGCAGCCGATCAGGCCGACTCGCTTCCCGGTCAGGTCGCCGTGGATAAAGCCAAAGTCGGTGTGTGGACGGGGGCGCACGTCGCCGGCGATGAGGCGGCGGAATTGCGCCCCGGCGTTGCGCAGGGCAATGAGGATGAGGGCCAAGGCCCACTCGGCCACCGGATACGACGAGCCGTTGGTCGTATCCACCGTGCAGACGCCCCGCGCCCAAGCGGCTTCGACATCAATGCGGCTGGCAAAGCGGTCGCCCTCTAGCTCGCCGATGATCTTCAGGTCGGGCGCTCGGTCCAAGAGCGCGGCATCGACGGTTGGGCAGCCGTGGCAGACGACCAATCCGTCGCAATGACCTAGCCGCTCGCCCAGCACTTGGGCGGTGGCGGGGTCTGCGTTGGTGTTGTAAATGTCGCCGCCTTCGCATTCAAACCAATCCCAATCGGCAAAGGCTTTGAGGCGGTCGAGATCGGCCGCGGCGAGGTATTGCTCGCGGACGTGCTTGTTGCAGGCGATGATTATTTGCGGGCGGGTGTGCATGGTGTAAGTCCCTCTCGTTTGAGATAGCAACCATTACGTCTGAGATGCCGTAGAAAAGCTCCTCTTTTCACTGGACAATGTGATTCAGTGTGGGCATGGGCTTACGAGGGCCAGAATCGCAAAACGATATTGAGTAGAGCTAAACCGGAGGTCATCGCTACAACCAGAATTTTGACGCTGCCCTTGAGTTCGGCCATTTCGGCCTGCAATCGCGCAATGTCATCTTTGAGACCGCTCTCAACGCGCGTAATCTCGGCCTGCAATCGCGCAATATCATCCTTTAAGACCGATCTCAACTCAGCAAGGTCTGCCTTGGAAGCGAGGTGATCGTACACGCCTTCGAGCCTTGCTAGACGCTCTTCAATAGTGGGGGGCACGGTAGCCATCGTCGGTGCGCTCCTTTCGTGGAGTGGGGGTGGGAGGGTGTGCTATGAACATACAGGACGAGATTGAGCCGCGTCAATGAGAAATCGGTAGTGGTCTTGTCGCCTTATCGGGGCTGAGACTTTCAAACAGACTCACTACCGGATTGCCGACGGACCGCTATCCGTCGCTTAACCTTGTAAAATCACCATCTGATGGGTAATATACAAGGTTGTTGTGAGCCAATCTGGAAAGGTGCCTCATGGCCATCCCCCGTTCTGCCCAAAACAGTGTGCTTGCGGCACTGGCGCAGTTCCCGGCTGTTGCTTTGGTCGGCCCGCGGCAGTGCGGAAAAACAACCTTGGCCCGCATGCTTGACCCATCGCCCGCGCCCGTTTTTTTCGACTTAGAGGACCCGCGGGACCGGCTGGTCTTGGAAGACCCCTTGCGGGCGTTGCAGGTCGGCGAACTCGTCGTCATTGACGAAGCGCAGCGCATGCCGGAGTTGTTCCCCGTTTTGCGGGTGCTCATCGACCGGAACCGTCGCCCCGGGCAGTTCCTCCTGCTGGGTTCGGCCACGCCCGATCTTCGTCGGCAGAGTGCCGAAAGTCTGGCCGGTCGGTTGCTGACCCTAGAGCTTACGCCGTTCACCGCCCAAGAGGTGGTCCCCAACCGCTTCTCGTTGGAAGTGCTGTGGGAACGAGGCGGCTTTCCCCTGTCGCTGCTAGCCACCACGAGCGAGCAGAGCGTTCTGTGGCGTCAGCAGTATGTGCGCGACATAACCGAACGCGATTTGCGGCTCTTGGGATTTGATCTGCCGCCGGCGAGAATGTATCGCTTCCTGCAAATGCTGGCCCACAACCACGGCCAACTTTGGAATGCCAGCCAACTGGCGCGCAGTCTCGAAGTAGGCGCCACGACCGCCGGGCGCTATCTCGACGTCATCCAGCAAACTTACCTCGTGCGGTGTCTGCCGCCTTACCTGCGGAATACGGGAAAACGCCTTACCAAATCCCCCAAGGTGTACATCCGCGACTCGGGCATCCTCCATTCCCTGCTCGCCCTGCAAAGCCGCGAACAGGTGCTTGGACATCCGGTGGCCGGTTATAGCTGGGAGGGTTTTGCCGTGGAGCAGTTTGCCGCTGTGCTGCCGCTTGGATGGGAACTGGCCTTTTGGCGCACGGCGACCGGCGCAGAAATTGACCTGCTCCTGCTGCACGGCAGTCACCCGATCATCGCGGTCGAAATGAAGATGAATACCACCAATCCCCGCCCCGGTAGAGGGTTTTACGAAGGGTGTAAGGAGCTGGCCCCGCGTGAAAAGTGGGTCATCTACCCCGGCGACGAGCCCTTGGCCCTGCCCAATGGGGTGTTGGCCCTGCCGTTGGCTGAGGCTGTAGAGCGGTTTGTGTCTATCGCTCGGGGCGGTCGCCATCAGCCCTAGCGCGTCTGGCTCGACCAATGACTGAACGCCCACGCCTCGCCGCGCGCCTCGCGGGTGCCAGCCTGTTGCTCGGTGGCTTGGCCTTCAATCCGTTGGCCTTGGCGCATTTTTTTGCGGAGCCGCCGCTGGGCACTGAGGGGGTCATCGCCCTCCAGATTGCCTTAATCGTTAGCGGCGGTTGGCTCGTTTGGCGCGGCCCCCGGTTGCCGCTAATTCCCCTCGCGCTCATCGCGGTCGCCTTGGGCGCACTGGCCCTGCTCGGGGGCTACGGCACGGCCCGCTCGCTGCAAAAGGTGCAGGACCGCAACCGGCTCTTGGCGACTATTGACCGCAGCGAACAGGTGCAGCAGCACCTAAGCGGCGAGGTCCTGCCGCTGCTCGCCTTGGGGATCGCGGCCCCGGCGCGCTCGCTTTTTGCCGACACGGTTGTGGTCGCGGATGTGGAGCAGATCGCCGAGGCGACCGAAGTCGTCCCGGCACTGGGCATTAAGCGCCAGCGCTGGGAAATTGCACCCGCCGAGCCGGTTTACGACGACGTCATCGCGCTGTGGGGGCCGCTCTGGGCCGCACTGGATTGGCACGACTATGCGGCCTTCCATCTTGAGACCGGGCATTTCCTCGATGCGGAGGCCGCGATCTACCAAGCCCGCTTGCGCTTCGACGCCGCGGCGCAGACCAAAGGCGGGGAGCGTGCGCAAATTCGGGCTGGGCTGGTGCTGGAGTGGCAGCAGCAGGACGATGCCACTTGGCGGATCCAGCGCTGGGAAACCGAATCGCTGGAGATGCTCACGCAGCCGCACACACTCTTTGCCGCAGCCCGCGACGAGGTGCTCCCCGCCCAAGCTCGGGTTTCGCGCCACGCGGCCTTGGTGCTCCAGTCGTTTCGCGACTCCGCGTTCATCGCCCCGCACCGCTATTTCACGCGCCAAGCCTTTGATCGCCATCCCGGCGTCAGCGTCGTGGATATTGACGCCGACGGGTACGACGACCTGTACCTTGCCGTGCGCCAAGGTAGGAACATGCTGTTGCACAATGGCGGCGACGGCACGTTCACCGAGCGCGCGGCCCAATACGGCCTCGATGTGGAGCACCACACGGCCGCGGCGCTCTTCGCCGACTTTGACAACGATGGCGACCCGGATGTATTCCTCGGCCGCACGCTCGCGCCCAGCCGCTACTTGGTCAACGAGAACGGGTGCTTTGCCCCCCGCGACTTGGGTGCTGACGTATTGCCGTTCCTCGTAGCCTCGATCTCGGCCGCCGATTACGACCGCGACGGGCTGCTCGATGTGTACTTCTCCACTTATGCGGCGCGGATGGTGCTCGACGCGGTCTCCACAGCCCCGCGCGGTGCGCCTTGGGGCGGTGCGCTGTTGGCCGACTTCCTGCCGGCGGACCGCGCTCGGGCACTCTACGATCTGAGCCGCGACCGCATCGGCCGGCTCATCCACGACGCGCCCGGACCGCCCAATGTCCTGCTACGCAACCTCGGCAACGGACGCTTCGCGCCCACGGTAGCCGGGTGGCGCAATACCTTACAGGCGACTTGGGCCGATTACGACCGCGACGGCGACCCGGATCTCTACCTCGCCAACGACTTTGCCACCAACAACTTGCTTCGCAATGATGGCGGTGCTCTGGTTGATGTCACCGCGGAGAGTGGGGCCGCGGACTTGGGCTTTGGCATGGGCGCGAGTTGGGCCGATTACGACGGGGATGGCCGCCAAGACCTGTACGTGACCAACATGCACAGCAGTGCCGGTCGCCGCATCACGGCTGCGGCCGGGCCGGCCGGCGCGGCTTTTGCCCCGTTGGCCCGGGGTAGCTCGCTCTTGAGGAACAGCCGGGCGGGCTTCGTCCGGGTTGCGGATTCGCCGGTGGAGGACGGCGGCTGGGGTTGGGGCGGCCAGTTTTTGGACTTTGACAACGACGGCGACCTCGACATCTACGCTCCGAGTGGGTACTACACCCCGCCGGCTGCCGTCGCTCTGCCCGAGGATACCTGAAGCCTGTTTTGGCGCACGGTCGTGCGCCATGGTCGGACGGACGGGGCATACAACGTGGGAGCGCGGCTCGACGCGGGGGCCTCGCTCAGCGGCTACCAGCGCAACCGTCTATTCCTCAATGTAGAAGGCCGCGCCTTCCTCGATGTGTCGGGCTTGTCGGCGGCGGATTCGCCGGCCGATGGTCGCGCCTTCGCCACCTTGGACTTCGACCGCGATGGCCGCATTGACTTGGCGGTCGTCAATGCCAACGAGCCGCTCTGCGAATTGTTTGCCAACCGCAGCAAGGCGGGGCACTTCCTCGCGTTGCGCTTTGTCGGGGGCAATGACCGCGCCGCGCCCACGAGCACGTGGAGTGTGCGCGATGGCTATGGTGTGCAAGTGGAAGTGGATGTCGGCGGGAGGACGCTGCTGCGCGAGCACCGCGCCGGCGAGGGCTTCTCGGCCCAGAACAGCGCGACCCTAATTGTCGGCTTGGGCGCGCACCTACGAGCGGAGGCCGTGCGCGTACGCTGGCCTTCGGGGCGAATGCAGCGCACAACCGACGTGGCGGCTGGGACGCTATTGACCGCGTACGAAGACCCCCGGCACTCGCCTACGGGTGCGGCGTTTGTGGTGGTGCCGTATCGCCCCGGCGAGCCGTAAGGGCGAGAGAAGCATTGTGCATTGATCTCATCGGTCGGATATTGACCGGACGTGACGACGGGTTCCGTTGCTACGGTTTACTACGGCGTATCCGGCTGACTAGGAGGCAAATATGTTCAAGGAATTAGACGCTATTGTGCTCACATCCGCAATTCCGCTTGAGCGCATTTGGGATATTCCACCCGGTAGCCCACTAAGCGAGAACGGCAGTCGAGGAGAAGGGCTGAAAGCCGGAGACGTCGGCACGATTGTATATATACAGGGTGATGGAGAAGCCTTTGAGGTGGAGTTCTTAACGCCAGATGGCTACACAGTCGCTATTGCCACGGTCCTGCCATCGCAGGCTCGTCTAGCCACCGAAAAGGATCACGCCAACTACCGCTTTGGGAAGAATTCGCCCGCATATATAGCAACCCTACATCCTTCAAGATAGGATTCCCGCCTCGTGTCGGGAGACGAGGTGACGTTCTTTCGCGGGAATACCTAGCGCTCAGCGAATCAACGCCAACTTAGCCGTTTGGACGGCATCGCCGGCTTGCAGCACGGCCCAATAGACCCCGGACGCGGCCTCTGCGCCCGCCGCCGTGCGGCCATCCCAGCGCACTTGGTGCCATCCGGCTTCCGCCCAGCCATCGGCCAACACGCGAATGGGCTGGCCCATCAGGTTATAGACGGCAAGCCGCACGGGACTGGCGGTAGCGACGGCAAAGGGAATGGTCACTTCGGCGTTGAACGGCGCGGGAAAGGGATCGCCTAAACCGGATACCAGTTCATCCGGTAGCTCAGACGGGAATCGCGTATCGGCGACCCGCTTGGCATTGGCCGGTCGCCGCGACGTCACAGACACATCTTTCAACTGCCATCTATCAAAAGATGAGGTGCGGTCTTGGTTGAAGAAATTGCGGAACTCGATGATGTTTGTGCCGGATCGTAGGTCTGTTCTCTCCAAGGGGAGATACCAATCCGTCCAATCCTCGCTCGCTGACGGCGTGGTGTATAGCTCTTCGTTGAGAAAAATGTCCACTTCGCCATCACTTATTTCTTTTAATGAAAAGTAACAATAGAGCTCGCGACTAGTCCCTTCGTCAAAGCCAAACTTGACGCTTTTGGGATTTTTGCTAACCGCTGGTGGACTGTAGCCGAAAAGCCCTCGGCTCGGAAGGGGCTCTACCGACTCGCCTTCGATTTCGAGACGCTTCGTCCCGGATGTCCCATTCGAGGTCCTAACCCACACATCGCCGCTCTGAGCCTCATCTGGAACCTCGACGACAATTCGGCGGTCCGACCAACTCACATAGTCCGCACCAGAAGGCCGTACACTAGAGAAAAACAAAACGTATCCCGTGCCGCGGCTGGAGCCGAAATTACCACCCGTGAGCGTGAGACGATCTCCTGTTGCTACACTCGTCGGCGAGATGTTCGTCAGATACGGGCTTGTTATGTTCAAGCGGATGAAATTACTGGTGCCTTCTGCCGTTCTAACGGTCAGGTTGCCGGGCGGCGTATTGCGGGGTATGCGAAATCGGATCGTTCCATTCGTCCAAGAGGTGAACGAAGTGATCGCGGTCGAACCAATCCGCACGGAGCTGCTCCCCCGTGAGGAACCGAAGTTACCCCCGCTTACAGTAACAATGGTATTGGTCCTTGCGGTCTGCGGAGAGATGCTACTGATCCAAGGCGCGGTGCTTCCGATTTCGAGGTGCTTCGTCTCCGACGTCCCATTTGAGGTCGTAACCCGCACATCGTCGCTCGGAGCCTGATCTGGAACCTTGACGACGATTCGGCGGTCCGACCAACTCACGTAGTCCGCAGCAGAGGCCCGCACAGACCCAAACAAAACGTACCCCGTGCCTCGTCTGGAGCCGAAGTTACCGCCCGTTAATGTGAGACGATCTCCCGGTTGTACGTGCGTCGGCGAGATCCTCGTCAGATACGGGCTCGTTATTGCTAAGCGGATGGAATTGCTGGTGCCTTCTGTCGTTCTGATCGTCAGGTTGCCGGGGGGCGTATTAAGGGGAACGCGAAATCGGATCGATCTACTCGACCAAGAGGTGAACGAAGTGATAGTTACCGAACCAATCCGTACAGAACTGCTCCCCCGAGAGGAACCGAAATTCTCTCCGCTTACGGTAACAACGTTATTGCTCCTTACGGTCCCCGGGGAGACGCCGCCGATCCAAGGCGAGGTAACTGTCAGCCGCGCCGTGTCGCTTCCGTTCGTCGTTACAACCTGTAGATCGCCGGTACGCGCTCCCGACGGCACTCGCACTCGGATCTGAGTATCGCTCCAGCTAACATAGTGGGAAGCACTAGGCATCTTACCCCCGAAGAAAACCACCCGGCTTGTGCCCCGATTCGCGCCGAAGGCCCGCCCACGGATAGTTACGACTTGACTGTACCGCACCCGGCTAGGCGATATGGAAGTAATTTGAGGAGAAGTAACTTGAGGAGCCTGCATAACCGGCAGTACGAGTTTGCCGTATCCAAAAGTATTGTCCCTTCCCCGAGGGCCTATGTCAACCGTTGCCTCGACCAGCGCGTCCCACAAATCGTCACGTGAATACGATGGATTAGCCGACTTGATTAGAGCCGCCGCGCCAGCGACGTGGGGCGCAGCAGCGGAAGTCCCAGTATAGCCATAAAAAACCTCCGACTCTCCATAAGAAGCTGTCGATACTCCACTAGGCGCGACGAGTTCGGGTTTGAAGCGGCCATCGGTGGTGGGACCGCGCGAGCTGTAGTCCGCAATTATGCCCAAGTCGTATTCGTCGAAATGGACCGCCCCGACGCTCATGGCCCCTCGGGCATCCGCCGGACTCCCGATACTGTTCTCCGCCACCGAATACTTTTCAAAATCGTGATTAAGCGACCATATTTTTAGCCTTCTAGGCCGGGCGTCGTTCTCGCTGCGAACAGAAATCTCGTACTTTCCCGATTGCTCTGCCTTGATTTCGATTCGTTCTACAGGGATATGGCTACTGAGATCTCTTTGAGGATCGATACTGTAAGCCACAAATTCGAGATCGCCGGAGGGGTTCACAAAATCGAGGTACAAGTCGTAGTCCTCGCGGGAAGTGGGCCAATCATTCCACGTCAAGAAAATCCTTATCTCTTCCCCTTTCTCCGCTTCAATCCCTATCCCTTGGTCTTCTCCGCTAAAGTTCTGCCAACCGTCATCATCGGAATCAGACCAAAACCCGTAGTAATGGCTCTTTGCGTCATTGCCCGCTGCATCTACCCAGAGAATGCCCTTATCTGCGGCGTCATTTACAATGTCGCAGGCTATTCCTCGCCCGTCGCCAATGCCGGTTCCAAACCAGCCCAGGGAGTGATTGATTATGTCAATCCCCTCTCGTATGCAGAAATCCTTGGCATTCTCCAAGTCAAGCAGATCGTCCACCTTCAGAAGCGTGAGTTCGGCTTCCGGTGCCACATCGTAGATAATCTCGGCACACGCCGTGCCGTGGACATCCTCGCCAGCGTATATCCCCTCGTCCGTATAGTCGAAATACCGCCAAGTCGCCGGCATGTCTGGCCCTAATTGGTCCGCCCCCTTAAATCCTCCGTCAATAACGGCCACCTTGACCCCTTGGCCTCTGACGCCTGCATTGTAATTATTTATAGAGTTGATGAGTCGCCGACCTTCGCTCCAAGTCTGTTGCGTGTGCGGCCGGAACGGTCGGCGGACAAAGCTCACCCCCGGCAGTTCCGACACCGCCAACAACGACGACGCCGGAACCGAAACCCGCATCAAACTCTTGGACTGCGCCAACACCTCGACGCCCAGTGCCGCCATAGACGACGTATCAATCGACGCCGACGCTTGCCCGCGCTGGGGAACCAAAATGACGACGACCGTATCCTCAACGCCTCCCGCACGAGTTAGCTTGCCCGCTGGCGGCACGGCCAACTCCCACAACGCACTCTGTATCTTGGCCGGGCCGTCGGGCTTGACCGGGGCAGAGTTTAGGTCCTGTCCCCAAAGGGGTACATAGCCGAGGACGCCCAAGAAAAGGGCGGTCATAACTTTACTGCGGAAAACGACTTTACGAGTACTCATATTGATGGCCTTCGCTGAAGTTAGGGGTTTTGACATTCCAATTCGTCCTCCAAGCGGCGCGTTCTATGGCGACGCCAGATTAAGAACTAATGGTGCGGTCTGGGTAGTTTCTACTCTGAGGGTATCCCACCTTTCAGCTACGGAGCGTTCCTATGACCCCAGCCGAGTTTATAGTAGCCCTGTTCTATTGTATTGACAATCAGATGCTTGCCGTGCCGAAACATCCTCAAGCATCCTTATATCCCAGTGAGGTGATTGATTCACTATCGGCGTAGCGTTTGTGACCGCGCCATCCTACGCAGCAGCAGCAAGGCCCCCAGATAGCAACAGATAGCGGCCCCCAGCGCGGCGGCAAATCCCCAATGCAGGGCGATGAAAACCGCCAAGGCCGCGCCAAAGACCGAGGCTACGCCGTTGACGGCAAATCCCCAGTCAATGCACTCGCCGACGGCGCGTGCGGCGCGGGGGAAGGGCATCCCCATAAAAAATCCCGGCGGGGCGATCAACGCGCAGCTTATAGCGACCCGCACTCCCCAATCGAGCCTTCCACAGAGCGCGACCACGTGCGGAAAGAGGACTAGATGCGCCGCTGTCCACGCGGCGACAAAGACAAACGGCCACCACGGCTCGCCGCGCTGCGAGCAGAAACTCCCCGCGCCCGAACTCAGCAAGAGCGCCAACAAAACGATTGGAAACGTGTAGGCCGAATGGCCCAAGAGCAGGCTGTATTGCTGGATCCACACTACCTCGATCAGCATGTAGCCCATGCCAATCGCGGCAAAGTACAGCCAAGCGGCCCCCGCTAGCCCGGTTTGCCCACGCCAGCGCGGCAAGAGCAACAGGGGCACTCCCACCGCGACGACGACGGTCAGCACGGCCGCTACCAGCAGTCGCGCCAGCGGAAATCCGGTAAACTCAAAGGCCCTGCTGCCCGCGTCCCAGCGGTCCCAGCGCCCCATCTGCGCCACAAAGGGCCGGTCGTCGGTCGTCGGGCTGATGTCGATGGGGGCTGTGGCCCAATGCGCTTCCCAGCCGTCGGCCACAATCCGGCTGATTAGGTGATCGGTTGCGAGGGTTGGATGGAGGATGCGGCTGGCCGGGTCAGCCGCGGCAAACAGGGCTGGCAAGGTCGCGTGGACCAAGGTGCTCGCCAGCGGCTGCCGCCCCAAAACCAACACCTGCCGTCGCTGCGTGGGCAGGTCGTACACCGCGAGGTGGCTTTCGGCCGCTAGGCCCAGTGCTCGCAAGGCCGCTAGGGCCGCGCTGGTCAGCCGCGGCACGTACACTTGGTGCTCGATGAGCAAAACCCCGTCTGCGGTCAGGGCGCGGTAGAAGTCGGCGAAGGCTTCGACCGTGAATAGGTAGTTTTCGGCGAGGGCAAACGCCCCGGACGAGAGCGCGGCGAATGTATTGGAACTGCGCGAGATAATCAGGTCAAACGCGGCCGGGTGCTGCCGGGCATAGACGCGGGCGTCTGCGCTGTGAACCTCAACGCCGGCACTCTCGTACAGGTGGCCAAAGAACGCAGCTTGCGCTCCATGGGTGAGCATTTTGTTGAGCCCGGCGTTGACTTCAACCGCATCGACGCGCTGCGCCCCGCCCCATTTAGCCTGCATGACTTCGCTGCCCCCACCGGCCCCGACCACCAGGACCCGCTCGGGCGCGAGGGCGCGAATTAGCGGCCGCAGGTCGAGCGCAAACTCGGGTGCGGTCGCCGGTAGCCCTTCGCGCCAATCGCCGCGCACCCGGTGGAGCAGCATGTTGGCCGCGCCGTCGATGTCGATGCCGCGCACGGCCGCGCTGTGGGCGAAGACCCGGATGCGACCCAGGGCGTCCCAGCGTTCAGCGATGACGGGTGCCTTGGTCGGCTCCTTGGGCACGAGCGCGGCATCGGCGGCAAAGGCCGCGCCCCCGAGTGCGGCGAGCAAGGCCAGCACTCCTGTGCGCTGGTAGCGGCCCGGCCCCCATCCGGCTAGGGCGCCGGGAATGCAGCACAGCACGGCCGCGGCCGGCACCCCAAAAACGTTCATCGCAGCGATGGCGGCCGCGCCGCCGCCGGCCGCGCCCACTAAGTCGGCCGCGTAGAGTTGGGCGGCGTTTGCGCGGTGGCGGCGCAAGAGCGCGGCGCAGCAGGCCCCGCCGGCCAGATAGGGCAGCAACAACAGCCCCACGCCCGCAGCCAGCAAGGCGAGGTCGCCTCCAGAACGCCCCAGCGCGCCAAATTCGATGGGCAGGCGCGTTACTGCGGCCGGCCCTATTGCGGCCGTGCCACTGGCCAAGAGCGCGGCGATTTGCGGCGAGGCGGTCCACGCTGGCCAAAAGCGCAGCGACAGTGCCCCGAGGCCGAGGCCGAACACGGCGAGGGAAACCACGAGAAAGGCAAAGGAGTAGAAGAATTCAGCAGAGAATATCCGCGTCCAGACGATCTCTAGCGCGACCAGCATGGCCGCGACCAAGCCGATGGCCACTTGGTCGCGGCGCAAGGGACTCATGGTGCTCATTCCACAGGCTGTCCGACCGGGGACAAAATCGGGCGGCTAGCTCAAAAACCACGCAATCGGCACGGCCGTAATCCCCTCAGCTAACGCCTGAACTCGCCCATCGTTGGACAGTACGAGGGCATGCAATACGGGTTTGTCGAGAATATCTTCCAATCGCCGCAGGTGACGGGCATCGCCCGCGGCGACCTGTTCGGTCATTTTGATTTCGATGGGAATAAATCCGGCCTCGGTTTCCAACAACAGATCGACCTCCCGTCCGTCGGCGGTGCGCAGATGGTGCAAGGTCACCGGCAGGCGGCTGTTCTTAATTTGCTTGTAGATCTCGGCAATCACCGCGCTTTCAAACTCGCCTCCCGTAGGCAAACCGCGCCGACCGAGCAACGCACGTTGCACCCCCGGATCGACAAAGTGGACCTTGGGTGCTTTGGACAAGCGCTTCTGCATATTGCGAAACCAAGGCTGGAGCAAAATGATCTGATAGCTGATCTCCAAATAGGTTACAAAACGCTTGGCCGTCTTGGTTGCAATCCCGGCCTGATTGGCCAAATTGGCCAGATTTAAGAGGCCGCCGGTCATCCCGGACAGGGCTTTTTGCGCCCGCACAAAAGGTTCCAATTCTCGCAAGTTGGCCAAGTCGCGCACATCGCGCTGGATATAGGTCTGGATGTAATTGGCTAGCCACTCGTATTTCTCGGCGGCGTTTAGGGTTTCGTCTGCCAACGCCGGCATGGCCCCAAACTGCAAATAGTCGTCCAACAGTTGGCGCACCCGCGCATAGCGCGTCTCTTGCCTTGGCATCCCCCACAACATGTCAGCGGGCGTCCCGCTTCTGAGCCATTCAATCAGGCGCGATTCGGCCACGGGATCGCGCCACGATTCGGTCAGCATTTCCGCAAACGTCAGCGGATATAGTTCGACCAAAGAGACCCGTCCGGCCAAGCTCTCGCGGATTTTTTCTATCAACAGAATTTGGCTCGATCCCAAAAGGATGTAGCGCGCATCGTCATACAGATCATAGACCGCCTTGATTGACTCTACCAAGCGGGGGGCCTTTTGCACCTCGTCGAGAATCGCCACCGGATACCGTTGTCGCCATTGCGCGGCCGATAGGGCTAGAAAATCAGGTCGCACGACGGGATCCTCCAGCGAGAGATACGCATACTCGGCAAAGCCGGCTCGCACGAGCGTGGTTTTACCCGTTTGCCGCGCCCCGGTCAGCACGATGATTCGCCCGAACTTGGACGCTGATTTTTGTTTTAGATCGGGAAGTAAGGCTCTGTTTTTCACGGTAGGCCCCTTTTGGGCGTAAAATCGGGCATTAAGGCCATAATTTACGCCGAATAGAGGCGCTAGCAAGGTGGGGTTAGTCGAGGTGGAAGACTTCTTCGAGCTCGATCAATACGTCAGCCGGGGTGCCGCCGGCCGGTATATCGACCAAGTCGCCGCAAGCCTCGCCCCAGCGTTGCGTGGCCTCTTCCGCGAGAAAGCCGGCGAGGGCGGTGGCGAAATTCGTCTCGGTCTCAAAGTAGCCGAAGACGAGCCCGTCGGCGTTCATAAAGAGCGAGTAGCGTTGCCAGCCGTGGCGGGTGAGGGCCGCGCAGACTTCGGGCCACACTTGGCGATGCACTTCCTTGTACTCGGCGATCCGATCCTTTTTGACCTGCATCTGAAAACCAACTCGTCGCATTTGATTGAGCTCCTCGGGAAATTTCATCGCCTAGGGCTGGAACTCGCCGCAAATTTATCGGCCACAAAAGGCACAAAGGGCACAAAAGGCATTGGGTCAAACTCCTTTGAAATTGTCTAGGTCTGGGACAATGGACTGGCCGCGGTCCAAATCGAAGTCGATCTCCACGGAGTGTGCTTGGTAGTCTTGGTCGCCGCGTGTGGTCTGATATACGTCGCGGCCCTCGACGCAGATGGGCATGGTGTGCCACACCCCGAGGTGCAAGCAGACGCCCACATCGCCGGCCGAGTAAAAAGCGCGCAACTCCTCGGCCTTGATGTCGGCTTGGATCGCTCCGACGATGAACACGGTCGGCGAGTGCAAGCTGGGGTAAAACGACTGGCCGGCGTCGGTGTGAAAGGCAAAATGGGCGCGCGCTAGCCCCTCGGAGATGGGGACGCGCTGCGGGTGAAGGGCGTACCAGCTCGGGGGGTCCTTGGGCTGGGGGCCGGGCGTGGCGAGGACGGGGTATGCGTTGGTGGCATAACCGCCTTTGACCTTGTCGGGCTTGCGTTCCTCAAAGGTGCTAATCACGTGGCCGAAGGGGGCAAACGCTTGAGGGGCGAGCGGCTCAACTGGGACTTTCACGAGGTTCCACATGGCAATCTCCTTTTGCAGGGGTTGGGAATGAGTGACCAGACGCTATTCAATGCCGAGGGCGGCGTCTATTTCCGCTTGATAGGCGTACGCTTGGCAGGATTCGACCGCGCTGAGCGCGACCGGGCCGCCGGCGCGCCACGACTCAAACACCGCGTAGAGCGCGGCCACGTCCTTGAGGCCGCAGCGGGCATCTACTTCAACGGTGCGCTGGCCGCGAATGGCTGCCGCCATTTCGTGCAACTCGTAGGCGATTAGCTTGACATCGACGAGCGGGTCGCCGGCCGAGACGCCGCTCGGAAACAGATGGCGAGTCAGCGGGTCGAGCGCTAGGTCCGCGCCCTCGGCCGACGCGAGGATGGCCTCTTGGCTGAGGGGATCGGCATCGCGCCGGGCCAGCGTTACGCGCCCCCCGCGTATGCCAAAGCCGTCGATGCTGCCGTCAGTGCCCAGGATGAGCTCGCGGTGGGCGCGGGCGTGGCCGGCGATCCCGACGATCCAGTTTAGGGTCGCGCCGCTGACCATTTTGAAGATCGCTTGGGTCGTGTCCTCGGCCGCGGCCGGGATGCGCTCTGGCATGGCCGCGAAACGCTTTTTGTAAAACTCGTAGTCCATGGACATGGAAGCTGATTTTTGCCGCTCCGGCTCGACCATCCGCGCATCGGCATAGACTTCGGCAACATCCCCCAACTGGTAGCGGATTACATGGGTGAAGTGGACCGCCATATCGAGGATAAAGCCGCCCAACTCCCGGCGGTGCCGCCAAGGGGTGATAAAAATGGAATTGCCCGAGCCGAGCGAGTGGTACAACCCCATATAGGGTGTGCCGATGGTGCCGCGGTCGATTAGGTGGCGCACGATGCGGGCCGAAGGGTCACGGCGGAAGTTTTCGGCTACGGAGACTATGCGCTTGTTGCGGGCGGCCGCGTCGAGGATCTGTTGGCAGGCTCGCACGGTGATGGCCAGCGGCTTTTCCACCAGCACGTGCAATCCCAAGTCGAGGGCCTCGCAGACGACGGTGTGATGCACCGAAGGATCGGTCACCACATCTACGGCCTCTAGGTCTGGCACCTGCTGGACCAGTTCTTCCAGATTGGTACAGACCTTGGGACGCACCCCGAGAAGTTGGGCGGCTTCGGCCGCGGCCAGCTCGGCGTTTTCAACGCGGATGTCGCAGACCGCGCTTAGCTCGATGGAGTCAAAGGGGGAGTCGGCTAGCTGCTTGAGGCCGTGCAGATGGCGAGTGCCCATGCCGCCGCAGCCGACGAGGGCTAGGCGAACCTTGTCCATTGAGCTATTCCTGCCAGTGGGGGAAGCGGCAACTCTACGGCAACTTTGAGGATTTCTAGCACGGCAACGCTCCTGTTGTCAAAAGGCCAGTAGCATCGGCCCCATGCGCTCTAGCAAGAGGGCGCGATAGCGCTCGGCCTTGGCTACTTGCAGCCGCTCGAGCGGGTTGAAGTCGTCGGTGATGAGTTCGCCCTCGGAGGGCATGGGGTGTTCGTGGGCCGCGAGCCAGTCGGCGGCTGCCGCGAGGGCAATGGGCTGCCGCGAGGCCAAGAAGACAAAGTCGTTAAACGCTTCGCCCGGCAGCGAGACGAAGGCTAGGCGGTGCGGGTAAATCTCGCCCAGCGTCCGGTACACGGCCGCCGCAGCCTCGGCCTCTGGCCCCTCCGTAAAGCCAACGAAGTTCAGGGCCAAAAGCCCGTCGTCTTTGAGGAGCCGGTCGAGATCGCCGAGCATTTCGACGCTCAGCAGGTGGCTGGGTACAGACCCGCCAGTGAAACAGTCGTGGACAATGAAGTCGTATTGCTGGTCGAGGCGGCGAATCTCGTAGCGGGCGTCGCCAACTCGCAGTGCCCCCGATGGCTCGTAGAGAAAGTATTGCTGCGCGGCGTGGGCCACCGCTGGATCTAGCTCTAGGGCGTCTGTGGCAATGCCTTGGGCCGCAAACGCCATCGCAATGTAGCCCCCGCCGAGGCCGATGAGCAGCGCGTCGCTCCCCGCCGGGTGCAAGGAGGGCAGGGCGGTGATGATCTTTTGGTAGCTGAGCACCGGCCCGCGGGTGTCGAGCCGCAGCGCGCTGATGACCGAAGCGTCCGACAGCATCCACCGGACGCGGCGGGCGCGGTCGTCGATGACCCGCACCCAGCCGTAGTGGCTTTCGGTTTGGTGGACTAGGCGATAGTCGCCGTAGCTGGTCGGTGTTGGGGTGGCCTGTAGCCAAAGCCCCGCGCTGGTCGCAACGGCCGCCGCCGCGACCGGCCCCAGCGCGGCGTACCCCCACCGCCGCTCGTACCAAGCCACTATTAGGGCCAGCAGGATCAAGGCCGCGCTGACTCCGCCGAGAATCACCCGCGACCCCAAGGCCGGCAGGAGGAAAAAGCCCAACAGTAAGGTGCCGACCACGCTGCCGACCGTGCTAACCGCAAAGACCGAGCCAGCCGCCCGGCCCACGCCTGCCCGCCGCGCCGCCAGCTCGATCACCTGCGGCCCTACCATCCCGAGGCAGGTCAGCGGCAGGGCAAAAAGCAGTAGGGCGCTGGTAAAGGCCCCGGTGCGTAGCCCCAGATCATTGGTCCACAGCAAGACCGGGCGGCAGACAAACGGAATCGCGGCCGTCGTCAGCCCGGCGAGTGCTATGGCGTAGGACAGTCGGAAGCGCGTCTTGCGGTCGGCGACCAAGCCCCCGAGGTAATAGCCCAGTGCCAAGGCGATCAGAGCAACCGATATGAGCGACGACCACACGTAGAGGCTGACCCCGTAAAAGGGGCCGATGATGCGCGTGCCCAGCAACTCTAGCATCATCACCGCGGCGCCAGAGATGGTTACGGTGCCGTATAGCAGCAGCCGATCGGGGGCCGTGGTGCGTTGGTTAGTCATGCTCGCTGGTTTCTTGGGCCGTCTGCGCGAGTTGTTGGTAGCGCTGCATGGCCGCGTCGGCCCGGGCGTCTAGCCCTTGGCTCTTGTAGAGACGCGCTAGGTGGAAGTGGGCGTCGGCATAGTCTGGAGCTAACCGGAGTGCCTTGGCGAGGGCTTGGCTGGCTCGCTGCACATCGCCGCCGAGCATGTACGCCGCGCCGAGGTTGGTGAAGCCCTTGGCGTAGCGCGGGTTGATCGACAAGGCGATCTCGTAGTGTTCGATGGCCTCGGCGATGCGGCCCTGCCGCAACAATACATTGGCGAGGTTGTTGCGCGCACTCAGGTCTTGGTCGTTGATGCGGAGCGCGGTCGCGTACTCGACGCCAGCCTCGGCATAGCGCCCTAAGCCGCCGTAGAGCACGCCGAGGTTGTAGTGCGCGTTGGCGTCGTCTGGATAGAGGCCGAGGATATAGCGGAACCGCTCGATGTCGTCATATACGGGTTGGATGCGCTGGAAGGCGGCCAATAGCTTCTCGCCCCGCTCGGTGTCGCCTTGGCGCGTCAAGAGGGTGCCGAGCCGGTGGTACGCCTCGGGATTAAACGGGTCGAGGGCCATGGCGCGGGCAAAGAGCCGCTCGGCCTCATCGGCGCGGCCCTGATAGGCGCGCACTTGGCCCAGCCCGATGAGCGGTGCGGCGTCGTCCGGGCGCAACTCAATGGCCCGGGCAAAGTTAGCACCCGCTGCGGCGTGCTGGCCCTGCTTGTGTTGGATTTGCCCCAGCCGGAGGTACGCGTCGCTATACGCGGTGTCGATCTCAGCGGCGCGGGAAAAGGCCGTGCCGGCCGCGCTGTATTGCGCTTGGCGCTCGTAGATCACGCCGAGGTTGTAGAAAATGGCTGCGTCGCCCGGGGCCAGTGCCTGCGCTTGCTGGAGGACCGCGACCGCCTCGGCGTAGCGGCCATCGTCTGCGTGGGCGATGGCTAGCTTGCGGTAGAGGTCAATGCGGTCGGGGGCCGTGTCGAGCCCCTCTTGGTAGGTGGTTGCCGCGTCGGCGTTGCGCCGCTGCCGGACGTAAATGTCGCCCAAGAGGACGTAGGCGTCGGTGTGGTTTGGGGCCAGCGCGACGGCCTGCTCGGCTAGTTGGGACGCCAGCCCTAGCCGCCCTTGGATCAAGTCGAGGCGGGCCAAGAGCAGGCGGGCTTCGAGGTGCTGGCTGTCTGCTGAGAGCACCTGCTTGCAGGCGGCGACGGCCGCAGTGTACTCGCCGGCTGCTGCGAGGCGTTGCGCTTCGCCAAAGCGGTCGTTGGGTTTGCTGGGGTTGCCGCAGGCGGCGAGTAGGGCGGCCGCCCAAACGCTAAACTTGAGAGTCATACATGGCCGCGAGGTGATCTCGGTAGATGGAGATGCGGGCGGCGTGTTTTTCGCGCAAGTGGCCGATTAGCTCGTTGTAGAGGCGGTCTTCTTCCCGTTTGGTCAGCCAGTAGCGCACTTGTTTTTTCACCTCGTCGTAGGGCTTTGGCGTCGCGGCGGTTTTGTCCAGCACCTCAAACAGGGAGAAGCCGCCTTGGCGGTGCTCGGTTGCCGTGATTTCGATTGGGCCGGTCAGCACCCCTACTTCCGCTTTGAGGGCTGCGGTGAGCAACTCGCCGAAAGCTACCCGCTCGAAGGAGTGGAGGTGGAAGGAGCCGGCGGTGTGTCCTTGGCGAATGCTGTGCTCAGCCGCCAACTCGCCTAGGTCGGCTCCGGCCCGGACTTGGGCCGCGAGGGCCTCGGCTGCGGAGCGAGTGTCCACGAGGATTTCTCGGACGCTCAGGGTTTGGTCGGCCATAAAGCGGTGCAGATTGGCCTCGTAGTAGTGCCGGAGTGCTTCCTCGCTCAGGTCGGGTTTTACGCGCCGGGCGCGCAGCTCATCGACGAGCATGGCGCGTTTTTTGCGCTTTAGCCAATCGACAATTTGCGGCTCTTGTGCCAGCCCGCGCCGCTCAATTTCCAAGGGAAAGAGCACTTCCGGGACGAGGTAGAGCCGGACGAATTCGTCGAGGCCGCTGCTATCGGCGCGGACGCGAGCGACTCGGCTCACCTTGGGATAGAGGCGTTGAAAATCGGCGTGGGCGATTTGGCCGCCGTTGTAGTGGCCGAGGACGCCAGCCGGGTCCAGAGCGACCACAGTGCCAGCCGCGACGGTGGCCGCGAGATCGACCAGGGCGCGGGCGTTTAGCTCGACCTCGTAGGCCCGGCTCAATTCGGCGATCAGGGCGCGTCGGCGCTCGCTGTGGGCGGCTAGCATCGCGCCTTGGGAAAAGACGAGATAATAGCTCGCCGGCGCCGGCCGCTCGTCCAAGACCTTGTATAGGTCGTAGTGCTCGCCGACTGCGAGCGGAGCGCTGACCTCGCCTGCGGCCAAGTCGAAGATGGCCTCGGCCACCTCTAGGGGAACGCCTAAGGCGTCGATATTCCCGCGCCCGAAGTAGGATTCCAACACTCCTTGGTGCCGCCCTTCTTGGCGGTGGGTCAGGTGCGGGCCGGACAATTCTGTAAAGGGGGTGCCGTTTGCTAGCTGGCGCGACACCTGCGCGGCTTGGTCGGCCGTGGCCGAGCGGATGCGCGCTAATTTGAGGAGCCGACTCCACTTACTCTCGCTCCACTGCCGCTTTATTTCTTCGGGCGACAGGTCGATTTTGCCTTGGATTTCTAGCTTGACGAATTCTTCAAAGAGCTTTTTCTCGCGCACCTCGGCCCACTGGGCGACAAAGCTCGAATCGGCGGCGAGCGGCTGGGCTTCCAGCAGCAGGAGCTCTAGGTCGATCATGGCTTGGAGGTATTCGTCGAGCGCATCGACGCCCTCCTTTTCGGAGAGCAAGAGGGCGGGCATGGTGTCCTTAAAGCGCAGTACGTCCGCAAAGGTTATCGACTTCTCGCCGACGCGGGCGACGACGCTTTGGTCAACGGGAGGGGCGCTGCAAGCGGCGATGAGCAACAAGCAGCCGATTGCGCGTAGAGCGGGATCCGTCATTCCCGCGCAAGCGGGAATCCAGCCGGTATCGTTTAGACGCAAGAGACAACCACCAGAGTTTCAGACCGCTTCTTAGCTTTTGTCTGCACGCCGAGTCCGGGCGTAGTACACTTCGCGCTGGAAGTCATAGGGTATATCCACAGTCTCGACCGGCGCGTCGCGGAAGTCGAACCGCAGCACCATGTCGCGGACCCACAGCGTGAATTCTTTGACGTCGCGGTCGAGCGGGGGAAAGACCAAGTACCCCTCTTGCTCTTGGCCGCTGAAGATCATGTCGTCGGCAAACAGGGTGCGCTGCAAGAGGTCGCGCCGCTCCTTAAAGCCCTTGCGCGCGTTGCCGCCATAGGCTTGGGCGTAGGGCCAATAGTACTCGGTGAGGGCGAGGAGGCTGAGTGCCTCGTAGCGACGCCCGTTGGGGGCGATCAATTCGATGTTGGCGGGATTTAGGCGCACCTTGGGATAGGCGTAATTTTTGATTTTGACTAAAAATACAGTAAACCGCGTCGGGGCCTCTTCTTCGCCGGGCGGCGTCCAGTCGCCATAGGTGTAGGGATTGGTTGCCACCGCGTAGGGGTTGGGCAGGGTAAAGCCCTCTGGGGCCTCGGAGACGCCGGCGAATTGCCGATTCAGGGCCTCGGGCGACATGGGAAACACGGCGACTTCTAGCCGGTCTTTGACGAAGGTGATGCTGTGGTCGTCGCCGACTCGGTAGTTGGCGTCTGCGATTTCTGCGGGCACTACCGGGCCGGTAAAGTGCCGATACCCCAACTTCAAGCCGCATCCGACGAGCGCGATTAGCACTAGGAGTACGCTACCCAATTTTCTCATGGCTATCCTCGCTTCTTTGAAACCTCCTGATACAAGATGAGGAGGGGCGGCTGCCCCTCCTCTCTTTGCTACGGCTGATGCAATGCGGCCGTTGCTTTAGTCGAGCTGGCTGTTCAGATGGGTCTTGACTCGGCCCCAACTCGTGGATTCGACCGACGTGTCGTCGTCCTCGATCTCGTCGGCTTCGAGCAAGATGTAGTCGAGCATCTGGTCGCCCTTTTGGTCCTGACCCGTGGAGCCGCCCAGCGGATAGAGCTGGTGCTTGGCCCCGGTCTCGCCGCCGTCGCCGTCGAGCGGGCGGACGCCGATGTGGGTTACTTGGTCCGCTTCGAATATGTGCCGAATCGCCTCGTCCTGAGTCACGCCGTGGATGTCCCAAAAGGCGTTGCGGAACTCAAAGGTGTACGAGACGTTGGTCGAGAAATGCTCGGCATCCGGCGGATTGACCGTCCAAGCGATCTCGAAGATGTCGCCCGTAGGCTGGCCCTCAAACATATCCGAGCTCCAGCCGATCGGCGGCAAGTCGATGTATTCGAGCAGGCTGTTGTACGCCACGGGCTGGCCCGGCAGCGGCTTGATGCGCAGGTGATACCGCTGGGCGTTGAGGACCTGATCGACGTTTTCGCCGAGGAAGTCGCCGCCCGAATGGTCTGGGTCGAAGGTGATCTGGATGCAGTCGTCGTTCCACCAGCGCTTCTGGTCTTCTTCAATCAGACGCAGGGTGTCGTCTTGAACGCGAATGAAGAAGTAGAAGCGATTGTCCGGCGGCTCGCTCCACGCCATCAGAATGCTGACGTCGTAGTCTTCCTTGGCGATGGTTTCGCCGCCGGCGGTGAACATGCCCTCGGTCGTGAGGATGAATTCCTCGTCCAGCCAGCCCCAATCGTCTTCGAGGCCGTCGATGGTCATGGCGCTGGGATTGGGCACGCCCGGAATGAAATACTCCGCGCCGACATGGGCGTTGGCCGCGCTCGCTAAGGCGAATGCTGCGGCGCAAACAAAGAAAAGGCTCTTTTTCATGCGTTCCCTCCGTGGGATGGGTGGTATAGCTATATAGCTAGGACGATTTATCGCGGCCCTATATTACGTTTTTCAAGGGGGCTTAGCAAGTTCAAATTTCGCCGTTTTGCTACTCTTGTCCGGTGCTGGCGAAAATGCGAATGAACCCCAGCGAGGTGTTGCGATCCTCGGCCTCGAAGTTTTGCGATTCTAGCTGAAGGCCGGCGTTTAAGGTGAGTTGGTAGCCCAAATAGGCCGAGGTATTGGAGAACAGAATCGAATAGACGCGGCTGGTAAAGTCCTCGGTAAAGCCGACTTGGAGCTCGGCGGGCCGGTCGCGCAAGTTCTCAAACCAACTGAATTCTAGGCCGAGGGCGATCCAAGTTTGTTCGAGGATCGCATAGCGCGAAATCAAGAACAAGGTCTCTTCGAGCTCGCGGATGTGGGCCTGCGACGGGTCGGTGGGGACCTCGCGCTTGAAGGTGCTCTTCCACTTGGGCCAAACGGTCAGGTTGGCCCCGATGGGAATGGTGTAATCGGCTTTGGTGATCAGCCCGAAAAACGAGCGGTCGCGCCGGTCGGCGGCCTGCTCGCCCCGCTGGTTAAAAAGCTCGTGTTTGACCTTGGCGGTCGCCCTGAAGTTGCGGATGCGATTGTAGTGCGCCTGCAAGTAGATGCTGTTGACGAACGTGTCTTGGTTGTCGAGCGGATCGGTAAAATCCGTCCGGCCCGTTGGGTCAACCCACCGCAAGCGGTCTTCCCGGATGTTGTCCTTGACCAGCTTGGCGTGCTCAAAGAGCGCGACCTGTAGGCCCGGGAAATTCCAGCGCACAGTGAACAAACCGTAGTTGGCCTTGCTCTTGCGCGCCGAGCTTAGCTGGCGCTCGCTCAAGCGGCCGAGGGTTAGCTGCGCGTCCTCGCTGAGCATCAGGCCGCCGTACGCGTTGTAGCCGCGGTGGTCGCGGTCGTAGGGATAGTCGGGCTGGCGGTCGTCTTCAAAGCGGTCAATTAGGGTGTTGTTGTTCATGTCCATGCCGAAGAGAAAGTCCGGCGGGTCCACCTCGTAGCGCAGGAAAGGCTCGTCGTAGTCGGGCCGCGAGTTGCGGTTTTGGTTGAAGTCGGAGACGAAGTCGTTGTTTTCGTCTAGCCCGGGGAACACCGCTAAGTCGGCGCCCACCGAGCCGCCCGAAGCGCCCACCCCGGTGCCGAATTGGCCGGCCCGCTGCCAGTCGGCAAAGCGGTCTTGGTCGTCGTTGTCATCGACGAACTCGAAGTAGTGGAAAATTTCGCTGCTGTAATCAATGCCGCCCAGCGAGTTGGCCATGAACGCGGTCGTGCTGTAATCCGGGTCCATGGTGAACATCTCGCCGTAGGCAAACCACGGATACGAGGTATAAGACGCGGTGATATAACCGGCCTCTCCCTTGTCTTCGGCGAGGGTGTGTTGGGCTAGGTTTTGGTTGGGGAAGCGCCGGAAGCGCCGATTGCGCACAAACTCGGCGCGCAGGTCCAACCCGCCGAGGCTCAGAACCTCAAAATCCACCCCGATGACATCGCTGCCGGTGGGCAGCCCGTACTCAAAGCGCAAAAACTGCTGGTTCGACCCGTCGGATATTTCGCCTTCGGCTTGCGCTACGGGCAAAAAGACGGGGTCGCCCAAGCGGTCGGTCTGCACATTGGACGTGACATCCACTCGGTAGTCGTTGGCCAAGATCAACTCGAACTCGATTTTGCTCGCCTCCTGATAGGTCGGCACCTTTTCAGTGGGTCGGAAGCTGTTGCGGATGTCGTAGATCAGTTCGATGTTGTCCACCCCCCTAGCCTCCAAGCTGCCGCCGGTGCGAATTCCGCCGCGGACGATTGGGGTGATCTCCGGGTGAATCTCGCCATCGATCAGCACTCGGTCGAAAAACAGCAGGGCGCCGTCGTCGCTCGATTCGGGCGAATCGTCCGAGATCAAGATCGTCACGGTCTCGACGCTGCCGGTATTTTGCGGCGTGGTCAAGACGCCCTTGAGTGAGTTGTCGCCCATGTCGAGGGTGCTGCGGGCGTTGTGGGCACTGACCCACGTGGCCCCCACTTTGGCGAAATCGCCCACTTGGGCCACGCCCCGGCCGCCGAGCAGGCGGGTGGAGTTTTCCACGAGGGCTGCGGCCTCGGATTGGGTTCCGGCTGGATTGGCCGGCGAGCTGATGCGCGAGCCGAGGAACGTGAAGGCGTACTTGTCGGCGAGGAAGTCCCACTGGATGCCGTTGAAGGTCGGCTTGGAGAAGGTCAGGGGAGTCAGGGTGGTGCGGATGGCGTCGCCCACGGTCAGCGCGGTGTGAAACTGGCCCTTGTGGGCCGACGAGATCACCACGCGGTCGAACCAACTGCTGTAGCGCGGGCTTTTGAAGATGCCGCTGCCTTGGCGCAGGGGGTTGTTCTCGGTCCAGTCGTAAATCGTCCAGCCGCGGGCGATGTAGTTGCCGAAGGCATCGTAGTGGCGGTTGCCCTCTAGCTGGATATCGACGTAGCGCTCGTACTCGTCGCGGGCGTAGTTGCTGTACTCCCAGCCCCGCCAGCCGTATTCGTAGAAGAGGTTTTGCGGCAGGTAGAATTTGCGGCGATTGGGTGCTAGGGCACCGGGGTGGATTCGCACCCCGTAGATACCCGGCTCGGCGATGGGCCGATAGCCAGTAGTCAACTGGGCAGCAGCACCACTCCAGTCGAGCGCGAGCAACGCCAGTGCTGCACACAATGCCGGTCGGACGAGAAACAAAAACATGAGATACCCCTCCCTCAAGAGGCTTGGCCGAATTTTAGCTAGTACGCCACGTGGATGATCTGCGCCAAGTTTTGCACCTCGGCTTGGGCGTCGATTTGGATGCGACACAGGTAAATGCCCGGGGGCACGCGCCGGCCCTCGGCGTCTTCGCCATTCCATTCATAGACGAGGAAGCCATCGCTGTTGCGGCCCCCAGCCAACGAGCCGACCTGCCGCCCGTCGAGCGCGTAAATATCGACCGCTACCGGAGCGTCGGCCTTCAATACCGCAAAGCGAATAGAGGCGCGGTCGCCGACCCCGTCGCCGTTGGGCGTGAGGACCTTGGGCGAAATGGCGACTTTGTCGAGCAATGCCTCAGACGCGGGCACGGCCGGCAAAAACACCGTGGTGGCCGCTCGCCCGGCCGGATCGACCTGCTGCCAGAACTCCATTTCGTCGGTGTGGCCGACAAAGGCCGAAAAGAGATAGGGATTGGCGAATACGTTGGCCCGCAGGTCGATTTCGACCGTTTGTCGGCGAACCACTCGGGGCAGTTCCACGACCAGCGAGTCGGGCAGCAGGGCTAGAGAAACCGGCTCAACCTCGACGCCGGCGACGCGGATGACCACGCTCTCGGCCGCAGCCTGCGACGGCGTGTCGAGCCGCAGCCGGTTAAAGCCCTTGTCGCCCGAGCGGAAGTCCGGCTGCAGGGTGTAGGTAAAGTGTTCCGGCTGGCCCACTTGGGCCTCGTTGGGGGACACTTGGCCCAAGGCCCCATTGAGAAACGAGTCCGTGTAGTTGAGCCGCAGCCCGTTTAGAGTGGGGGCCACGTCTGGGCTATCCGACTTGAGCACCACCTTGAACTGCACGTAGCGCCGCGGGCTAGGCGAGAGAAACTCTTGGCCGGAAAACAGGTAGGTATTGCTCCAGCCGCTCCAATCCTCGCTCGGCCGAATGTAGGGGACGATTTCCCCTTTCCACCGCTTCTTGAGGGCGTTGTATTCGTCCTCGGTTACTTCGTGGCCCTTGCGATGGTAGTACGTATTGCCTTCGTCCAGCCCACTGCCCGAGCGCGTCTGCGCCAAAATTTGCGTTCCCGGGGGCAGCTCGGCGTCCCATTCGAGGGTGCGGAACACCTTGGGGCGGTCGTCTATCTTGAGGAAGTCCGAGCGCAGCTCCACTTCGGCGACATAGCCGGTGGGGATGACCACGGCTTCGGCCATCGCGCCGCTGCTGCTGCCCCCGAAGACCATTTCGAGATGGCGCAGGGGCCGATACGGGTGCATGAGGTACGTGATCGGCTCGGGGTTGTTCCAATCGCCCGGCTCGGGGAAGTCGAAGAGGACGTCGAAGTTGATGTCGCCCGAGGGCTTGAGCTCGCCAGCCGACCCCAAAAGCCGATGGCGCAAGATGCGGGGCCGCCCCCAAGTGGTGGTTTCCTGAAACGCGACGAAGATGACGCGGTTGATCCAAAAGACCGCGCCCAGATCCCAGCGCCATTGGGCGATGAACTGGCCGGTCTCGCTCCAGTTGAGCTCCTCCCAGAAGGTATTGACATTGCCGTCGATCATGGCCGGAGCGCGCTCCTTGCCCTGATCGTCGATGATGCCGCCCCGCCCCGCGGTTCCTTGGGCGATGTTCTGCCCAAACGAGATGACCTCGACCTCGGCGAGGGCCGCGCCCTCGCTCTTGACGTCGGCGATGATGCGGATGTATTGGGTGGGAGCGAAAGACGCAGAGACGTCCGCGGCCGCGGCGGGTTGGCCAAAGCTCAGCACCCGTTTGGTCGCCTCGCCAAAGGCCACGGGATACGACAAGAGGGTCTCTTCGTTGCGCTTGGTCGTGCCGCCGATGAGGTTGAAGAGGAAGACGTCGTCGGTGATGGATTGGAATTTGCCGTCGGAGCCAAAGACCCGCAGTGCCCGCAGCGGGCGCGCCCCTTCCTCGTCGGGGAAGTGCAGGCGGATTTCTTTGACGGCCACCATCCGGCCCAAGTTGATCTCGATCCACCACGCGTTGAGCGGGTCGTCTGGGTTGGGTTGCCAGTAGGTGGTCGGGTCGTCGTCGATGATCAGGGGGGCGTCGGCCGCGTTGGACCCGGCCTTCCACACCCCGCCGCGCTGCTCGCCGGCCTTTTTGAGCTCGTGCGTGAACAGCGGCGCGCTCGGCGCGGCGTTGAAGGGCTGCTCAAACCGAATCGGCTTGATCGACCCATCGGTGCGCAGGTCGAGGGTGCCGACCGGGAAGACCCAAGTCTCCCACTGCCGCTTGGTATTGACCTCAAAGACTTCTTGAGAATGGGCAACACTCGCTGGCAAAACCAGCGTCAGCAAACTAAGCCATAGTCGGTTCACGGCTACCGTTCCTTTCTCAGTACGCCACACCCATGCTGCTAGAACGCACGAGGGTCTCGCGTTCCGTGTGGACTTGGACCACAGCGAGGTACAGCCCCGGCGGCACTACCCGCCCTTGCGCGTCGCGCCCGTCCCAAGCTATGGCATACGCACCGCTGGTGCTCTCGGCGTCGAGGACGGTATGCACGGGGCGACCGGCCAAATCGAAAATTTCAACGGCCACGGCGACCGGCTTGACCAACTGCAAGAGGCTGTAGATCAGCTCTACGTGGTCGTTGACGCCGTCGCCATTGGGGGTGAAAACCGGGGTGCTTACCGCCAAGGGGGACACCAACTCGCTGGCCGAAGCGGCCGTCGTCAGCACCCGCAGGGCATTGGTCAGCACGTCTGGGTTGGCGTCGCCCGGCTGCACCCGCTGCGGTACGCCGCCGTCCTCGGCCTGCGAGTCGAAGACCTCGGCCTCGACCGAGGTGCCTTGGATGAAAATCTGTGCGTCAAACACGGCGCGCATGCGGTGAATGCCGGTTTCCGGTCGCTGCGAGGGAAAGAAGATGGTCAGACTGCCCAACTCGGCCCGCAGGCTGTCGGGGGTGATCTCGGTCGCGTCTTCGCCGGTGAAGAACTGCCGAAATACCGGCGTTGATTGGGGGGTGAGGATGCGCAGGGCGTCAAAGCCCGTGTCGGCCTCGCCGATTTGGGCCACGACATCGTAGGCAAACGTCGTAAAGTCCCCGGCCGTCACAATGGGCACGTCGCCGGGGGGCCGGGGCACGTCCAACTGGGAAATCTCGGCCACCAAGCTCTGGGCGACGGGCGGGATGGTGTGTTCGACACTGAGCGAGGTCAGCCGCAGGCCATCGAGAATCGCGCCGCTTTCGATCCGCACCTCAAACTGGAAGTAGCGCCTTGGGCTGGGGAGCTGGATGGGCTGGCCGGATTCCGTAAAGGGGGCCGACCACAGGCTCCAGTTGACTTGATCGTCGTCAACCGGGCCGCGCACGCCCTCGTCGAGGGCCTGATACTCGGCTTCGGTGACGACCTGCCGCTCGCGGGTAAAGAGGTCTGTGTACTCGTAATAGACCCGAGGGTTGTCGTCGAGGCCGGTGCGCATGACCACCGTTAGCTCGGCGGCTGCGGCCGGTTCGACCACGAACTCGTCGCCGCTTTGGCGCAGCTTTTCCACCGTCCATTCTATGCGGCTGAAATTGGCTGACTCCCCGAGGTCGATGACTTGGGATAGATAGGAGCCGGCCGGCGCGAACCCCGTGCCGAAAAGCTGGAATTCGGCCAGTTCAAACGGGCTGGCCGAGGTGACTTCGAGCTCGATGTAGCGGACAAATTGCAGGGGAAAGTCGATCTGCGCCGTGTTCTCGCGGGTAAAATCGACGCGCCTGATGGGGGTGTAGATCGGCTCGTCCCGCTCGTTGAAGCTGGCCCCGTCGTTGACTTTGAGCACGTAGCCGCGGATGTAGTCTTCGCTGAACGGCCGCCCCTCTGAACTGACGCCGTCCAAGCGCGGAAAAAACGCAATCCGATTGGCGGGAAAACGGGTCCCCAAATCAAAGAAAAACTTGGTGCCGTCTTGGGCGATGCCAAAGCGCTTAAACGCGAGGTGGGTGGAAGTCGTGTCGATGCCATCGACGATTTCCAAGAGGGGACGCACGACCGCGATGTTGTCCCAGATCAGGGCTTGGGCGCGCTCCTCCACGTAGCCCGCGGGAAACGCGTCGGCCCAACTCAGGCTCGGAATGACGTTGTCCTCAGAGGTAAAGGCCACGAGTTGGACGGTGCCCGGCACGTCGAAACTCATCGCGGTGGAACGCTGCTCGTGGTCCCGCCAAGCGACCCCTTCGTCGCCGCCCACCGTCCACTGGCGGACTTCGGCTACCGCTGGTTGCACGGCGAGGACCGTAGCGGCTGTAGCGAGAGCCGCAAGGCGAGAAATGGTCGGGTGTTGGAATTCCATGCTAGTAGGCTACGGCCACCGCTCCGAAGCGCACCTGTTGGCCACGGTCGGTGTCGGCCCTAATGCGGACCAGATAGACGCCCGGGGCTACGAGCTCATTGGCCTCGTCGCGGCCGTCCCATTGCAGCGCGTGATACCCCGCGCCCTGCACCCCACCCGATAGACGCCGCACCCGTTGCCCGGCCAAGGTCAGCAACTCGATTTCTACTTCGACCGCATTTAGGACGCTGAACAAGGTGTATTCAATGGCTACTTGGTCGTTGATGGCGTCGCCTTGGGGCGTGAAAATCGCGGGCGCGATGGCGACTTGGGACAACACGGATTCTAGCGAGCCGGAGCGGACCAATACCCGCAACTGATCGGTGCCCAATTCGGCGCTGGCGTCGCCGCCTTCAACGCTTTGGGGCAGCGTGTTGCCCTGCCGCGCAAACACTTCGGCGCTGAGCTGGTCCGACGCTCCGTACACGGTCGTCTCCAGCCGCACCCTGAGCGCGTCGCTGGTGGCCGGCCCGATCGGCTGCGGCAAATAGATCGCCAAGTCGTTCCCTTCGTGGACGATGCTGTCGGGCGTCACGGTCGCCAGCGGCTCGCCCATTTCCAACCCCAGCACCCGGCCCGTAGAGGGCAAGCCCAAGCGCACCGCGTCGAACCCCGGCTGGCCGGCGTCGGAAAACTCCGCGCGCAAGCCGAGGACGAACTCGGTCGGCTCGCCCGCAGGCACTTGGGGCACTTTGCCGTTGGGATGCAACTGGTCAACTGCCGCGACTTCGCCCAGAATTTGGTCGGCCAAAAGCGGGGAGGTTTCAATGGAGACCCAATCGAGGCGGGCAAACTCCCACAAGGCTTGGGTCTCTAGCTGGATTTGTAGCTGAATATAGCGCCCCTTGGGGATGCGGGGCCGCTGGCCCGAAACCCGAATCGGCGGCGACCAGAAGCTCCAGTTGTTGGCATCGTCGGCGATGACGCCCTGCCAACCCACCGCCGGTGGATCCCACGGCCACACGCGCGGCTTGAGCCTAGAGTAGATGTCCTTTTCCACTTCCACCGGCTGGGCCAAGTCGTTGTACGAGTGATAGGCGATGGGGCCGTCGTCCAGCCCGGTCTTGATTTCGATGTTGACGCCGGCTTGGGCGTCGGGTGCTTCGACCCATTGCTCGCCATCGCGCCGCCAAGTGCTCAAGCCGAAGTTCACCGCGCCGATGTTGATGAGCGCGCCCATGTCGATCACCTGCGATAGCCAGTGCGCCCGGGGGACAAACCCTCGGCCGTACACCTCTAGCTCGGCCAGCGCGTAGCGCGTGAACTTGGGTGGGGCGTCTGGCAGCACTCGCATGCGGAAGAAGCGCAGATACTGGAGCGGAAAATCGATCTCGATCACGGCGTCGAAGTTTTGGTCCACCTTGGCCAAGGTTTGATCCAGCGGCAGGTAGTAGTCCGTCTCCTGCGTACCGGCGACGCCCGAGCGGAATTGCGGGGGTTGTTGGGTTTCGACCGCGACTTTGTCGTTGGTGGCGGTTAGCTCGTAGGCTTCAAATTTGTAGTTGGGTCGGTACGGCTCTTGGAAGAAGGGGTCGTTGCCCTCGGGCGGCACCAACCGGAAGCGGTCGGCGGGAATGGGCATCCCCATATCGAGCGTGTAGAACTCGCCCCAGATCCCCCCGAGGCCGCCGCTGCCCTGAAAGTCGCGCCCCTCGTAAAACGTGTTGAGGTCGCCGTCGATAAATTCCATCGGGTTGGAGACGTGCCCGGGCCGGGAGACATCGCCGATGGCCCGCCAGATGCGGGGCATCCCCTCTTGGTAGTTGATGTCAATCGGCTGCCGATAGCGCGTCCAGTGGCGCAGTTGGGTCACCACATTGACGTCGGGCTTGAGTTGCAGCGGTTGGATTGAGCCGGGGGTGGTGGCGTTATCGACCATCAGGTTGACCAGCGTCTGCTCCTCCCAATCGAGGCCATCGACGCCCCCGAGACGGAATTGCGACACCTGCGCTCCGGCCGCGCCGACTTGGGCTACGGCCATGCACGCCGCGATCAACCAGAGCTTGGACTTGGATTTCATAAGGCGTCTCCCAAAAAAGAAGCGCGAACACAGGAAGATAACGCAAAACAGCAGGGGCCTGTCAATCAAAATTTAACGCCGGGGCGAAAGGTCTTCAGCCCCAGAATATCACGTTCCAAGTCATGCCGGTGAAGTGATCGACGATCAGGTAGAAACCCCCGGGCGTGAAGTAGCCGAGGATCATCCCCATGAAAAAGGGCCGCGTCTTTAGGTAGAGCCGCACGCCCCCGTATTTGAGCACGAGGACCTTGACGCCCCAAGCGATGAACATATTGAACCACAAGTGGTCCATGATCCAAATCGGCCCGATCACGTAGCCGAGCGGGTGCAGGGGCCACCAGACGTAGAGCCAGCGTGCGACCATCAACCCGGTCATAATCGCCGCGCCAATCCCCATGTTGATCCAGCCCCAGCCGTAGAAGTCGGTCGGCGTGCGGAGGACCTTTTCTATGTAGCTGTAGTTGCCGCCGCTCCAGATCCACAGGTTGATCGCCCCGTACTTGTGGCTGAGCAGCATGACCATCCACACGGCCGCGCCCATGGCCACGACCAGCGCCAAGACGATGATCCAAAACAGGGGCCGGCGGTTGCGCCCCAATTCCTCGCCCAGCCGCAGGCTGTTGGCGCAGGAGACCATGACGAAATTGCGCCCGGTGGTCCACAAGAAGGTCGTTGCCAAGACGACGAGACCTTGGGCGCCAATGACCGACGAACCCACCGCAGACACCAAAATCCCCGCGGGAACCACCGGCGGGGAGCCATCGGAAAGCCCGCCCTCGGCCACCACCCGCGAATAGCCGAAGATGATGACGACCCCCAAGAAGAGAATGGCCAGCCCAAAGACCAGCGGCAGCCCGGCCAGCCACAACCAACCCACGATGGTCAGCGAAGACCCCGCCAGCACGATCAGGGCGGCGCGGTAGGAGAGGATCTCGTCGCTGTCGTCAATGCGCTCATCGCCTTTGAACGCCTTGCGCCACACGCCCTTGAGGTGCTTGCGCGCCGTCCAGATGCCGCCCAAAAAGAGCACGAGGATCGCGCCCATCGACTGGTAGGCCAAAAAGGGATCGCGCACCGCGTGGCCGGCCCCGCCCGTCTCCGAGCTGACCACGCCGAGCAGGCCGAAAATGCCGCGCACCGCAAAGGAGAGCAGGTTGAAAAACCACAGGCTGAAGGCGATGTCGGTCTTGAGAAAGTAGAAGAAGCCGATGATGTTGAAGCGCAGCGCGATATACAAGTCGGCCGTGCGGCGAAAAACCTGCACATCCATGCGCACGGGATCGACGTTTTGGGCGATGGGGATGGTCTCGGGGAAGTAGTTGTACAACCCGTGCAAGGTGCCCCACAGCGCGGGGATGGCAAAACCGGCCCACATGACGGGGTTTTTGAAAAAGGGGCTTAGCTTTTGGCCCTCTTCGCCCTCTGCGGTCATGGCCAGCGGCACCTGCATCAGCGGATAGATCAGCCGCTCGTGCTCAATCCACTGTTTGCGCAAGATCGCCATGAAGGAAATCATCATCAGGAAGAGGGCGCAGATAAAGGGCGTCCACATCCCGATGACTCCGCGCCACACTTCCCAAGGAATCGGTTCGTCCCGCCCACTGCCCTCGTAAAATTTGCGGACGGTCTCCAAGTCATGGACCATCAGCCAGTCGGGGATGTAGGGATGGATCAGCGCCCGCCACTCGTTTTCAGCGGTGGCGTAGTAGAAGGGGTAGCTCAAGGCGCTGAGGAATTTGCCGACGAAGAGGGTTGGGATCGGCGAGGCCATGACCATCATAACATAGACCACGAGCAGCTCGCGCCGATTGAGTCCCAAGTGGGGGTGGACGAGCTTGAGCAGGGGATTGATAAAAAGGGTCAATAGGAAGAGGATGAACACCGCCCCCGGCATACTCGTGCCCAGCGCCATAAAGGAGCCGTGCAGGTAGAGGGTGCCGTAGGCGGCCCCGGCCGACACGCTGAAGGCCCCCGCGCATCCGACCAGCACGGACTTGAGGGTAAAAGCCGGTCCGCCGGGGGCGGTCCGCTCGGGTTTGATAGGCATTAGCTAGCGAGCGCCGGCGAATCAGCCGTAAAATTTGGCAACCAACTCGGCTGGTTTGCCCTGTACCGTCGCCGGATCCAGCGCCTGTGCGCCGAAGATCACGGGAAAGGGTTGGCCGGTGTCCTGGGTGCGGGTCTCGGCGTCCATATAGGTCACACTGAAAGCGCGGCGGGCCGACTCCGTGGCGTTGGTGCCCGAGCGATGCAGCAGGAAATTGTGCAGCAAAATGGCCTCCCCGGCCTCGGCTTCCAAATTGATCACCGCCTCGGGGGGCGTGTATTGGGCCTCTTGCTCGGCGGGGAGAAAGTGCCGCTCGTTGATGATGCCGTGCTGGTTGCTCCCCGGCACAATTTGCATACAGCCCGTGGCGGTGGTCGCGTCGTCGAGGGCCGTCCACACGGTGACGATGGGGTTGGTGTCAATGCCCCAGCCGATTCCCACGTCTTGATGCCAAGGCAGTTCGCGGCGGAGTTCGGGCGGTTTGTTCATAAACATCGAGCGGAACACCGAGACCTCCGCGCCGATGTAGCGGCGGGCGATTTGGCGGAAGAGGGGGTGCTGGATATAGGCGAGAAAGAGCGGGTCTTGCTCTAGGTCGTCGATGCGCCGGTACGCGAGCGTCGGCACCTCGTTGCCCATCGTGCGGCGCACCTCGCCGCCTTCTTCAACGACCTGCAAGCGCATATTCTCGTAGCGGACGCGGCCCAGCATGATGTCGTCGATGCGCTGCTGCAAGGCGGCCAACTCGTCTGCGGACAGGACTTGGCCCAGCCGCACATAGCCTTGGGCTACAAACTGCTCGTGGTGTGCATCGTCAAAAGTGGAAAGGGCTTGCATAATGCGGTCTCCTTTTTTTAGGACGGGGTATAATGATAGTAGGGGTTTATGCGCGTGTAGTGCTGCAAGCCGTCATTGACATCGCGTCCATCCGGCTTCAAGGGACGGGCTACGTTTTTCGGCTACCTCTTTTTTTAGATGGCGATTTTTTCGGTGGTGGCGGTGGCGGCGGGGGTGGCTTCGGCTTCGGCTGCCTCCCGCTTTGGGGTTGGCGTCCTTCTCGCAGCGGTACATTTCTACCTTCGTTCTTAGCCATAACCGCGATTTCTCCTTTCATTACGGCAACTATTTTGTTCGATCTCGTCCTAGTGAAAATCAATTCTATCGATACTGTCCGCCTTTAGCAGCAAGCCTTTTATCCGTTCATCTGGAACAGGCTCCTCTTGCCCTTCTACATACTCGCATACATTGCTGAGGTATAGGTCTCGCTCGGACGGGTCCGTAGAGGTAAAGCAATCGGAATCGTATAAAGCCACGATCTCCTTGCCGTCCTTCAAGTGAACCGTGATCCATTGAGACTGGGCACGCATGAACTTCCAATCCCACGCCGACGGAATGCCGTGAACAGGTTCTAGCCCGACTTTTCGCAAAAGCCAGTACAGCCACTCTTTTTGAATCCCGTGTCCAACGAAAATCCCGATGGCGACGGGGACCAAAACGACCACTACGGCCGCCAACCAACCGACGTCCATGTCGCGAATGCGATGGGCTACGTCAATGGCCGAACCCCAACCACACAAGGACCATACCACCACGTAATACGCGCTCGACACGGCCAAGCCGGCAGCGAAGGCCGGACGCCCGGTGGTGAAGCGAGAGATGATAAATAGAATGACATAGCCGGGCGTTAATAATGCCGCTGTCACTAGCGGCACTATGGAAATGCTGATCGCAAAATCGGTATTCATTTTGTTTTCCTCAATGGATAGTGCCGCGAGCGGCTATCGACATTGCATAGACGACTCAAGGGGCGGATCGGCGGGCTATCTCGGTTCTCTATAAAATAGAATACACCTTTTGGGTGTATTCGGGCAACGCCGCGCTCAAGGCTCGCGGACGGTCAGGAGCTGATCGGCTGCGACGTCGTACAAGCGTTGGACGCGGCCGCTGGGCCAGCGGATTTCTACCTCGTCGGCGCGGGTGCGGTCGCCCAACCCGAAAAACGGGCGCGGCGCGCTTTGGCATAGGTAGCTCGACCCAGCGCGCACCACGTCCCACCACACGTGGTCGCCCGCAGCGACGCGGACCTCGGCCCCGATGGAGTCCCCGACCAACCGCAAGCTCAAATAGTGCTGGGCATTGCCGCCGTCGTTGCGCAAGAGCGCGGCGGCTTGGTTGTTGTTGGCGACGATAATGTCGAGGTCGCCGTCGTGGTCGTAATCGCCCATGGCCGCGCCGCGGCTGACTTGCTGCAACCGCAGGCCCGGCCCCACCTGATTGCTCACGTCGGCGAAGCGCCCTTGCCCCTGATTGCGGAAGAGTTGGTTTTGCTGCGCGTATGTCACCGCGTCGAACAAGTGGATGTTGTCGTCGAGGTGCCCGTTGGCTACAAACAAGTCGCGGTTGCCGTCGTTGTCGTAGTCAATGAAGAGGGCGCCCCACGCGAGGAATTGCAAGCTCGGAACCCCCAATCCAGCCTGAAAGGTCACGTCGGCGAAAAACCCATTGCCGAGGTTGCGGTAGAGGCTGTTGGTTTCCCACTGGTAGTTGGTGACAAAAAAGTCAAATCGGCCGTCGCCATCGTAGTCGCCCACGTCAACCCCCATGCCCGCCAGCGGCTTGCCCGCGTCGTTATAGGCGACCCCGGCCAACGCGCCGACCTCGGCAAATCGGCCCCCGTCGTTGCGGTAGAGCAAGTTGGGGGTGCGGTCGCCGGCCGCGTACAAGTCGAGATCACCGTCGCCATCGTAGTCGATAAAAAAGGCCCCTAGTTCCTTGGCGGCCTCTGGGAGCAACCCAACCTCTGAGGTGACATCGGCAAAGGTGGCGTTGCCTTCGTTGCGATAAAAGACATCGCGCTGCGGTTCAAAAGCCTCCGGCCCGCAGTACACCGCGATCCCGCCGGCGCGGATGCAGGGCTGATGTATTTCGGGACGAAACTGGGCGTAATTGGCCACGAAGAGATCTACGTCGCCGTCGCTGTCGTAGTCGGCAAAGGCCGCGCCCGTACTCATCGCGGGGTTGACTAAGACCGGCCCGGCCACGCCGGCTGCGTCGGTCGCATCCGCGAATTGGCCGGTGCCGGCATTGCGGTAGAGGATATTGGGGCCGTACGCGGTGACGTACAAGTCCAAGGTGCCGTCGCCATCGTAGTCGGCCGCGGCACAGCCCAGCCCGTAGCCCGAATGGGCCACGCCGGCTGCGTCGGTCGCGTCCGCAAACCGACCCGTGCCCTCGTTGCGATAGAGTGCGGCCGGGCCGGCGCTGTTGACGAAGTACAAGTCGAGCCACCCATCGGCATCAAAGTCGGCAAAGGCCGCGCCCGAGCCCATGGTCTCCATGGGGTACTTTTGCCCTTGCGCCCCGTTTTGATGGCGAAAGGCGATCCCAGCCTCGGCCGTCACCTCGACGAATTGCACCTCGGCGCGGCCCAACGCGGCCTGTAGGCAGGCGAAAGCGGCTCCTAAGAGGGCGCGTCGCGTCACGCGCGCTCGGAGTCGCCGGCGGCTTCGCTGGCCCCGCGACCGGCGACCATGTTGCGGATCATCTGGGCCACGTCGCCAAAGCCCTTGTACGCGACAGCGATGACGATGCCGTAAAAGAGGACGCTGGCGACGATAAAAACCACCTGCCAGACCTCGCGCCAAGGCATCAGCCTAAGTTCGATGTAGGCCGCCACACCCACGAACAGCAGGGCGAAGCGGGCAATGTCTTTCCAGCGTTGGGCTTCCATGGGTCACTCCATGTTGCTAAAGTCTAAAGGACGCGGTGGATGGGAGCGTTGCGTGAGCGCGGCCACGACCAGCATGGCGAGGCCGCCCAAGGCGAGGCTGGTCACCCCGACGAGGTTGGAGTTTTCGACCAACGGCAACAAAAACTTGGGCACCAAGTCTTGGTTTTCGTTCATAATTAGGAAGTTGATCGGCACGAGGGCACCCAGTATCAGGGCGCAGTACGCCCCCGGGGTATTGGCCTTTTTCCAGTACAACCCCAAGGCCACGGTGCCGACGCAGCCGGAGAAGTAGATGCTGCCGGTGACGTACATAAAGCGGAAGGCCGTCTCGGGAAGCTGGTAGAATGCGCCGAAAATGGCCAAGAAGGCGGCGAGGATGACGACGATGGCCCGGGTCCAGTAGATCTCGCGCTCGCTCGACAGCCCCCCCCACGTGCCATCGGCTTCGCGCCCGCCGCTCGACTGGGCGAGCATGGCCTTAATCGGCGAGACCACGTCGCGGACGATGACGCCGCTCCAAGCCAATAGGTAGCTGTCGTGGGTGGACATGAAGGCGGCGAACATCCCGGCCATGAGCAGGCCGGCAATGCCGATGGGCAGGATTTTGCCGAGCATTTCGGGCATGGCGTAGTGGGGGTCGAGCGCGGGGTCGCCAAAATAGGCCAGCGTCGCGATGCCCCAAAACATCGGCACCATGGCCCGCCCCATGACCGTGCCCGCGGCGATCCAAAACACGCGGCGGGCCACTTTGGGGCTTTCGGCACTGAGCGGCCGCATCATTTCGGGTTGCCAGACCACGCCGACTAGGCCGACGCAGAACAAAAACGAGATCACGGGGAGGCCGTAGTGGGGATTGGCTATCGGGTCGAAGCCGAGGTCGCCTTTGTGCGTCTCAACGGCTTGGACGATGGTATCCCAGCCGAGTTGCGGGTGATTGAGAATGATGTAGGTGCCAAAGAAAAACCCCAGTGCCAACAACACGAACTGAGCGAAGTCCGTCAGCACCACGGAGACCATGCCGCCCATCAGCGTGTAGAAGACGACGATGATCAACATGCCGATCATGACGTAGTTGACGTATTCCTTGTCGAGGCCGGTGAAGCCGACGATGAATTTGCTGCCGAGGATGGGGAACAGCCCCATGTTGAGGGTGCCGGCGAGGGTGAGGATGATGCCGCCGAGCAGGCGCACGCCGCGAGTGTACTTGAGCTCGTAGAACTCGGGCACGGTCATCACCTGCAAATGGCGCAGGCGGCTGACGATAAAGCCCGTGCGGCCAATGATTAGCGTGGTGATCAGCGCCATGAGGCCAAAGACAAAGGGCGCGAAGCCGTATTTGAAGCCTTCCTCGGCCATGTACATGACCGTGACGAGCCCGAGCCCGGTCGAGACCATGGTGGCGACGGCCATGTGGGTTTTGAGGCCGCGACCCGCGACGAGAAAGTCGGAGATGCCCTTGATGGCACTGCGCGCCAACGTACCGGCGACGATGGTGCCGCCGACATAAACGAGGACGATGGCGTAGTCGATCCAACTCAGGTGCATACGCACTCCTGATGGTCTGATAAATGGGAGGATAAGTAAGTGCGCTAATATAACTCTGGTGCTGCGGTTGTTAAACCCTGCCCGGCGTTTTGACAGCCGCCGTGGAGGGCGTTAATTAGGCATAGCCCATCAGCGAGGAGAATGGTAATGGCTGAGACAAACGTCGTCGATGCAGTGTTGAATGCGGAAGAGGGGGTCGCGCCGGTACTCTACCTGCCCAACGGCCAGCGGCTGGTGTTCCCCGGTTGCCACGCCAAACACGTGTCGGCGACCGAGATCGAGACGTACGAAGGGCGCTTTGAGTATTGGCACGGGCCGACCGAGACCTTGATCGTGTCCGATGCCGACGCCCGCATCGTCAGCGGCGACCACGAGTTGCCCGGGCAGTATCTGGCGCAGCTCGCCCAACAGCTCGCCGATGAGTGCGGAGCGCACTTTATCGCGTTTGGCACGACGAGTATCTGGCGGCTGGACGCCCAAGGGCACTACGAGGGGATCATGCGGCCCGATCAATGCGTCTATCTGCGTCCGCAGGAGGCCATATTGCCGGATCGCCAAGGACTAAAACTCGGCGTTCACACCCTGCCGGATGTGGTTTTAGAAGTCGATCACACCACGGACATTCGGCGGGGGAAGCTGGGGCTGTACGAGTCGTGGGGGTTCCCAGAGTTGTGGGTGGAGGTGCCGGACGCGTACACGCCGAATCGGCTGGCGGGTTCGCCGGGGCTGACGATTCGCGTGTTGGAGGAGGGGTGCTATCGGGAAGTGGATGAGAGCCGGGCGTTTGCGGGCTGGACGGCGGCAGAGATTCACGCAGCCCTAAACGAGCGGACGGGCTGGTCGGCGGCGACGACCGCGGCTTTGGTGCGGGTGGGGCAAGCCCTGACGGCGCAGTTGGGCACGGCCGGCCCGAAGGGAACCCCGCGGCTGTGGCGACACCGCGCCGAGGGGCGGCGTGAAGGTCGGCAGCAGGGGTACACCGAAGGCGAGCGAGCGATGTTGTGCCGTCTAGCCGCTCGGCGGTTCGGCGGCGAGGTGGCTGCGAGCTTGGAGATGCTGTTGGCAGGCTTGGCGAGCGAGGACTTAGGAGACGTGGGCGATTGGATATTCGAATGCGCGAGCGACGAGTTGCTGCGGCGGGTGCGCGCGAGGCGCTAGGCTTTAGGAGGAAGGCGAGCTTGATACCATGGATGCTGTTGGTCGCGGCCCTGTCGTGGGCTGGTTGCGCGGGCGATGACTCGACGCTGGGGCCGGACGAGTCGGACGGCGCAGGAGCGCGTACCGAGGCGACCCGAGCGCAAGTCGGCGAAGTCTTTGCGGTGGGGTGCGCCATTTCGGGTTGTCACCGCGGCGGGCAGCCCGCGGCCGATTTGTCGCTGGCGGGCGATTTTGCCGCTCGCATCGTCGGCGTCGCCAGCAACCAGCGGCCGGATCTCTACCTCGTCGATCCGGGGAATCCCGATGACTCGTACCTGCTGCTCAAGATGCGCGGCGACGACGAGATCGTCCTCCAGCAAATGCCGCCGGGCGGTGCTCTGCCCGCCGAGCAGGTGGCGATAATCCGCGCGTGGATCGCCGCCGGGGTGCAAGAGTAACGCCCGTCTTTTCCGCTGCATCCCTGGTGAAATTTTCGTAGAGGAAGAGACGTGGGCGCAGATTGTGGCGAGTGCGGCCAAGGTGGGGGTTGGGGTTAGCCCTCCTGCCTGAGCCGGTCCAGCAGGCGGCCGAGTTGCCCCACCAAGTAAAGGGGCAGTGAGAGCAAGGTCATTTCCACAGTCTGCTGCGTTCCGCTTACTCGGTGCCGGATGGACTGGACGGTGGGCGGATTGAGATCGAAGCGCACTGCGAGGCGCGTCCCTTTGGCCGCGGCGAACTGATGCAGCGAGCGCAGGGTGCCGCTGGTGCCCGCTTTGACTTCGACCGGCACGATCCAAGTTCCCCGAGCCAGCGCGTAGTCCACTTCGGCGTTGGTGCTTTTCCCTTCCCGCAACCAGTAGTTCAGACGGGGCGTCTCCCGCCCCTCTTCCAAGTAGAGCAGGTGTTGCCCGACGAACTGTTCGGCCAAGGCTCCTTCATTGACCAGCCGGCGATCGTCCAAGTCTTTCAGAGCCAGCCAGTCTAGGCCGCACAGCCGGTTCATTAGGCCGATGTCCAAAAAGAGGAGTTTGTAGGTTTTCCAATGGACTTCGGCGTGGAGGGGCACCCCGGAACAGGCACTGTGGAAGACGGGTGCAATGACCCGGGCCTTGGTTAGCAAGTCAATGGCGACGCGCAGTTCGCGGGCGGTCTCCTCGCGGTGGATCTCGGTGTATTTGACTTTGCGACCCACGGCTCGGGGGACGTAGTTGAAGACTCGCTGCAAGCGCAACCGGACTCGGGCGGAGGCGTACTTGGCAAAATCGTCTTGGTAGGTATCGACGATGGACTGATGCACGGGCCGCACATCGGCAAAGCAGCGGGTGGAGCTATACGCGGCCACGGCTTCGGGCATCCCCCCCACCAACAGGTACTCCCGCTGATAGGCCAACAGGCGGGTGTGGACGGCATGGGGCAAGGGCTGCTCAAGGGCGTAGCCTTGCAGATAGGCCAACAGGGGCGGGTCCAGTGCGGCGAGGAATTCCTCAAAGCTCATCGGGCCTAGATGGAAGTATTGAATGCGCCCTACCGGCATGGTAAAGGCGTGTTGCGAGAGGACGAATTCGAGTAAGGATCCAGCGGCGATGACCGGCAGCTCGGGGTGGTCTTCCCAGAAGTAGCGCAGGGCGGGCAGGGCGTGGGGGGTTGCTTGGATTTCATCGAGGAAGAGTATGCTGCCCGATGCCAACAGCGGTTGGCCCAGCAGCCCTTCGAGTTCTTGGCGGATGTGCGTCAGGTCCAAGGTTTGGAAGACGGATTCCAAGTATGGGTGGCGCTCGAGGTTGACTTCGTTGAGGCGCAAGCGCTGGGACTGGGCGAATTGACGCACTAGGGTGGATTTGCCCACTTGGCGGGCGCCGCGGATGACCAGCGGTTTTCGCTGTGGGGCGGCAAACCATTGGGCCAGCGCACGTTCAGCCGTTCTATTTATCATAATGAATAAAAATGCCCCCTTTTTCGTACGTATAATGTACAAAAAAGGGGGCATTTTACAATCTTTTTGGCCACAAGGCCTAGATTGATCTCAGGGTACGAACTGGTTAGCTTCCTAGTCAGGACAATTTTGAATTCGGAGAGGTTACTATGAATAGATCGTGGCAGGTACAAGAGGCTAAGGCGCGGTTTAGCGAACTCCTTGAGGCGAGCCTTGCCGAAGGGCCGCAAATCGTGACCAAACGGGGCGTAGAAACGGCGGTGCTGGTGCCCATTGACCAATGGCGGCGATTGGAGCAAATGAGCCAACCTACGCTGAAGCAGTTGCTACTCGCGCCCGAACCGCAGGCCGATATCCCGATACCACCTCGCCGCAGGCACCGTCATCGTCCAGCGTCGAGTTTTGAATGAACAGATGTATCTTCTCGATACCAATGTCGTCTCGGAGACGCGCCGCCCCAAGCCCAATAGGGGGGTGCTAGACTGGCTGACCAGTGTGCCCGACGAGGAACTCTACATCTCCGCAGTGACGATTGGAGAACTTCAGGCGGGCATCGAGATCACGCGCGAACAGGATGCTGCCAAGGCAGCAGAATTAGAATCTTGGCTCGACGAGGTACTCGCTTCGTATAGCGTATTGGTGCTGGATGCGGCAACCTTTCGAGCGTGGGCGCGGCTCAAGCATCGGCAGTCAGATACCCTAATGGAAGACGCCTTGATCGCGGCCACTGCCGGAACTCATAGGCTGACCGTCGTAACCCGTAACGTTGGCGACTTTGCCCAACTCGGCGTACAGGTACTGAACCCGTTCCAGTAAATGATCGGTTGTTCGCGCTAATTCAAAACACAATGCTCGACACCGCTTTGGAAATCAGTGCCAGCGCGATGGAAGACATGCCGACCAATCCCATCCCGCACGAATAACCTGCCAAGAGAATCGACGCGTAAGCCCGCCAGTGCGCCACGTCAAGCGTAGCCCATTAAAAAATTCTTGCAGAAACGTTTTAGAAAAATTTTTGACAAAATAAATTATTATCAGTATCTTTGCTGAAACATTTATTTATCTTACAACTAAGGAGGTATAGCATGACCGCTGAAATGGGTAAGTACTTGGCCCACCTCAGGGACAAAGCCGGTCTCAAGCAGAATGAACTGGCCCAGAAAGTGACGTGGAGCCCGGCAGTTCTCTCCCGCGTAGAATCGGGAGGACGGGATGTGTCCACCGAAGAGTTGAACTCTATCTTGGAGGCAATCGGCACCGAGGAAGCCCTGCGATTTCGAGAGACCGTCGGGCGCGTTTGGCAGAAGTTGCAGAAGCCACCGTTCGGACACCCCGACGAGTCGTTTCTTTGGGAAGCAGAGCAGGCACTCCAGAGCGTAGAAGAGCTTTCGGCAAGGCCGGACATCAAGAACGTATTTGTGAAGCGCTTGGAAGAATTTCATGATGAACTCGACAAAGCTGCCGAGCTCGTCTTGGGAACAGAGCACAGCGTCGCGTTCGTCGGAGACATTGGCGTAGGGAAATCCACAGCTATATGCCGCGTAGCTGACCTTGAGGTGCAAAAAGAGAATAAGGTTGATCCCGTGCTTGAAGCAGGTGGGGGTGGAGTAACCGTATGCGAAGTCCATCTCGTGCAGGGACCTCACTACGGGCTCGTCGTCGAACCTATGGACGAAAGCGAGCTCCGCAGAGAAGTCCTTGAGTTCGCGTCTTTCCTCAGGCATTCCCCAGAGGAACATCAAGAAGAGGAAACAGGGGATCTAGATGCTCACGGGACCTCAAAAGAGATAGAGCGTGCAATCCGAAACATGAGCAGGCTTACTAAGAAAGTCAGCAGAAAGACGGGACCTGATGGTAAGAAGGTACGGGTGTCCGTGGATCCCGCCGAGGATCTGGCTGAGAAATTCTCAGCCTCGAATGCGCTTGCCGTAGAAATCTTGGAGCGAATGAGGCTCCAAAAGAGGACAAGGCGAGAGCTATGGCTCTCCGAAGCCTCCAGCGAGGACCCGCTGCTGTGGTTGAAGAAAAATTTTGAGCAGGTGAACAACGGGAGGCATCCCGAGTTTTCTATACCAAAGCGCATCGAGATCTCTGTGCCCCAACGAATTCTTGAGGAGGAAGCACTGTCCATCCGCATGGTGGACACTAAGGGCATTGATCGGACAGCCGAACGCCGGGACTTGGAAGAACATTTCAATGCCCCTAATACGATTGTGGTCCTTTGCTCCTCCTTTAACGATGCGCCTTCAAACTCGGTGCAACAGCTATTGGAAAGGGCGGAAAAAGGACGGGTTGCTAACTTACAGGACAAGGCCGCAGTGCTGGCGTTGCCACGACCCGACGAGGCCCTTGCTGTGAAGGATGATGAAGGGTTTAGAGCCGAAACCGTGGACGAGGGGTATGAACTCAAAGGGGACCAAGTTGAAATGCGCTTAGAAGCACTGAATGTCTCCGATGTGCGCGTCGAATTCTTCAATGCGCGTGAAGATGCACCTAAACGCCTCAGTGACTTTTTGTTGAAATTGGTCCATGGTCTAAGGAAAAGGCACCGTGAAAATCTTGAGGAGGCGATAGACGGTGCCAATCATCTGGTGCAAAATTTTGAAGAGAAACAGGTCCAAGAGATACAGCAACAGGCAGCCAGACGCCTGAGCGTATGGCTAGAACACAATCAGCAGATCGGCCACTTCTCCAAGGGCTTACAGGATAGCTTGCTCGCGGCCATCGCAAGAGCACATGCGAGTTCTTTACGGGCAAGCGTTCGTCGTCAAGGAGAATGGTACAACCTTGATTATTCTCACCAACTCGACAACGGTGCCCGAGTGGTGGCCGCAGGTGCTGTGGGAGCCAAACAAGATAAACTCGAGGCGGTTACTGATAATCTCCTCCAAAATAGTGATTTCAAGGAGGCTTTCGACCTAGTGCGTCAGGCCCGCCGGATTCTCAAGTCTGGAATCGACGATCTTCTTTGGAAGAGCCAACTGTTGGGAAGGACAATCCATACTAGGGATATGATGCCCGATGGACAACTCTGGAATAAGTGCAACGAGGAATGGGGCGGAGGTTCAGGGTATCGTGATCGGGTATTGAAGCACCACCGAGATTGGTTTGCTGATGGCAGCCACGCCATCAATGCACAGGCACTTGTTGAACTTGTCGAAAAGGAATGGCGGGAAATCCTGAATCGTCTAGCGGCTATTCTCGACTTCAAGGAGGACGAGGAATGAACGCAACTCTCCGTAGTCGGCGTTGTTCTTAGCCTAGAAGCTATCTCATAAATAGTCTGGCCGTGCTACGTTAGTGGTATTCCCTTTCGGAGGTATCTCTTATGGATCGTACCGATGACCAGTGGTCGATCGTGTCCCCGCTGCGGCCGGCGTGTCCCAAACGCCGCGATGGCCGGGGTCGTCCTTGGCGTTGTAACCGGGCGGTGCTCAATGGTATTCTGTGGATTCTCCGCACCGGGGCGCCTTGGCATGACCTGCCTGATCGCTATCCGTCCTACCAGACCTGCCATCGTCGATTCCAACGGTGGTCGCTAAGTACACGACAGTAACATGTGTTCATATTGTCGTGCGTATTTAGGTTGTTCTTGTGCTTGATGTATGATTTGGGTGAGTTGGTCGAGTCCTCGTCGCCACAGGCTGATGGCTCTTCGTCCGTGTTTTTTTATGGGGCTGGGTTTTGTCTGCTGGAGTTGTAGTCCTACCAGCAGCGTCCACAGGAGCGTCCACGCGAGCAGCCCCAGCAGCAAGGGCAAGCGTTGGGGGTGGGTCCGATGAGTATCTTGGCGGTTAAATCCTCTCGATTTCAAACACGCAAAGGTGGTCTCAATCGTCCAGCGTTGTCCATAGAGGGTTCGCACCTGCTTTAGGTCGGTTCGGTTGGTGATCAGCAGGATGGGTTCGCCGTGGGCGGGACGATGACAGACCAAGTTCACGGTCACGCCGCCGTAGAGGGTGGTCTGAGGGTAATATCGGGTGGTGTTTTGGGGCATTCGCGCATTAAACGTCGCGCCATAGCACTGCCGCCCATCTTGGAGGGTCCGCCGGGTGTTGCCGTGCAGACGGATAACAAAATCGACCGCTTGCTCCTGTAGAAAGGTCCACCACGCTCGCCCCATACACTCGCGGTCAGCGCCCAGACAGCACATCCTTCGGTCGAAGTAGGACAACACTTGGGTTAGCAGGTGCTTCCGTTCGGCGGTGTTGGAGTTGCCCTATCTGAACGGCGAGTTGCCGTAACTCGCTATCAGTCAGGCTCGGAATCGGCACCTTAACGGCCCCCGCCACCTCAAGAGGCTCCAAGTGTTTACCGGGCTGACTCAAAACGATCAGTGTGCTGCCAAGCGGTAGATCTAGGGCCGCAAGTGCCTCGGCCAGTGTGAAGGACGGATCAATGGTTGGCGATCTACCGCTGACATGAGAAACGCGAGTAACGTGGTCTATCCCATCGACCACGAGGGCGACACGGTGATCGGGCTGCTTCCTGAGTGCTGCAACGACAGTTTCCTCAAGTGCCTCCTCATCGACCGCAAACCTTGGCCGCTGCTTGGAAACCAGTTCTGGGTCAGATTCGGCGATTCGTCCAAGGAGACTCCCGAATACTGACTCTGTAAGAACGCGAGGGAGCCGTTCCCCATCCGCGTCGCCGAGGTAACAGTAATGCTCTGCAACGAGCCATTCCTTGTTTGAAAGACTGTTGATCATTTGCTGGCAAATCCAAGACTTCCCTTGTCCTGGTGGACCCACGAGCAAGATGACTTTCCCCGCGGCGGTCGCTGTAGCCGCCTGTTGAACTAGTTTGGCCACGGTCCTAGAGCGCGATACCTCAATGGTTTGATCAACTGGATGGGCACGGACGACCGCGCCGAAGTCGCTACGGAGTTGAGCCCGACGCAGTAGTTCCGATGTGGTGACAGTCATGGAACCCTGCCGTGCGATGCGGGCAGACCTGATGAGAGCCTCAGCAACATCGACAGCCGATCTGTCTGCATTTGGGTACATCCCCGCGCCGACTTCGGTCTGGACGCGTTTGAGCAACAATTGCTCTGCCGCACCCGGTTCGGTCAGATCCAAGCTCGCAGCTGGCGCATCAAGCTCAACGACGAGGCGTTCACAAACCCAATCTAGATCTGGACGTTCAACGGCTCCTTGGATAAAAACAAAAGGCTTAGCTGCCAAGTCGCTGAGTTCTTCCCAGAGAGCATCGGCACGGAAGCGCATACGTACGCTGTCCATTCTAGGCAAAATTGGGCCAGGGTCAGGATTCGCCGGTTCAAGAACCGCGAGTAGCCGTGCGTCGGTCGGCGGTGCGTCGCGCAATACGATTCGGAAAGAAAATCCCTTGGCTTGAATTCCCGGTCCATCTCGATCTGCAAGCACGGTCGAAATTACACGATCCAATCGAAGACTACGTGCATCACTGGTGAATGTCGCCAGCGTCAGGGCTTGATCGGCATTATCCGTATGCTTGATTTGTATGCGCTCCCGACAGCCTGTTTCATCCACAGTGGTCAGGTCATCAAATCTGTCGTCCGGTACCAGTTTCTCGTCAACACGGATATTCACGATTGATCCAAGCATGACATCTACTAGCCGTGTAGCTACCAGCAGATCCTGATACTCGTACCCTCGATAAGCAGATGTTAGTGCCACGGTTTTAAATAGACGTTGGTTAGAAGTGAAGTGAAACCCTTTGGATAGCAGGATAACACCGCGTCCAAGGTGCGTCGGTACAGAGCCGCATGCGGCTGCGGTACTGTTCCTCCTAATACCTTACACCTAACTCAGTACACCCCCACCACCACGGACTCCTGCAACTCCGTCAGCAGGCGCAGGTCTTTGACGCCGTCCCAAGGATAGGCATCGATGGGCGCGGCGCGTTCGGCCTCGTCGCGCTCGAGAAAGCGGGGCATGAAAAATTCCTTGGTCAGGGTGGTGAGCATGACTTGGCCGGTCTCGCCGTAGCCGACTTTGCGCGCGGGATCGCTGGGATCGACCAGCTCGATGACGGCGCGGGGCTGCGGCGGGTAGTAAGTGATGGCGTACTCGTCGGCCGGGTCAAAGGGCTTGGGGCAGGCGAGGCCCATCAGGGTGTTGCCGTAGGTGGGCACAAAGGCGAGGCCGGGCACCAGCTCCTCGCGGGCGAAGCGATGGAACTGGGCGTTCATCTCCGTGCCGCCGCAGAAGACGCCCTTGATGCCCAGCTTGGGCAGGGAGACTTTTTCGCAGAGGGCTTCGAGGAGCCGGGGGGTGGTGAACACGCACTGCACGTTGTCGTGAGTCTTGAGGATTTTGAGGGCCTGATCGACGATGTGGGCCTTGTAGGCTTCTAGCTCTCGCATCTGGCCGGCGCGGATGAGTTCGTTGACCCAGCGCGGGTCGAGATCGACCATGAAGCACAAGCCGCCGCGGTGCTGGGCCAAGTACTCAATGGCGAGGCGCAGGCGGCGCGGCCCCGAAGGCCCCAGCATCAGCCAGTCGGCCCCCTGAGGAAAATCCGCCGCGGACAGGCTCTCGCTGTAGAGCGCGTAGTCGGTTTGGAAGTCGCGGATGTTGATGCGGTATTTGGGCAGGCCGGTCGAGCCGCCGGTCTCAAAGACGTAGATCGGCTCGTCGGCATACGCTTGGGGAACCCACTGGCGCACCGGGCCGCCGCGCAGCCACTCGTCCTCAAAGTGGCCGAGCCGGGCCAAGTCGGCGTAGGAGCGAATGTGCTCGCGGGGGTCGAAGCCGAGCCGCTGGGCGTAGGAAAGCCAAAATGGGCAGCCGGTCTCCGGGCTGAAGTGCCACTCGACGATGGCGCGGACGTGGGCGTCAAGGGCGGCGCGGGCGGCCGCGATCGCAGCGGGCGAAACGCTCATTGGTCCTCTGCTGCGATCGCGAAGAGGGTGTTGCGCGAGGCGATGTAGAGCACGCCGTCGCGGGCGACCGGAGTGGTGTACACGGCACTGCCCAGATTGGTCTCGTGGAGTACGGCGAGGGTTTTGCCGGCCTTGAGCACCGCGACATCGCCGTCCTCGTCGCCGATATAGACCTTGCCGTCGGCGACAAAGGGCGAGCCCCATACCGCAGCAAACGTGTCGTGCGTCCAGTGGTGGGTGCCGGTCTTGGCGTCGAGGCAATAGACGAAGCCGCTTAGGTCGGCGGCGTAGAGCAGGCCGTCGGCAATGGCGACGGTGGAGATGGTGCGGTGGTAGGCTTTGCCGCCTACGTGCCAGACCGCGCCCGTCGCGGTGATGTCGCCGGTGCCGGTGGGGTCAATGGCCCACAGGTGTCCTTCGCCTTCGCCGTGCTCGGGATCTTGGCCGACGCCGATATAGACCAAGCCGTCGTGAAAGACGGGCGTTGAGACGAGGTTGTTGCGGGTGCCGCGCCCGCCCAATGCCCACACCGATTCCTTGGGGTTGCAGTCGAATTTCCAGATCAGTTCGCCGGTGTCGGGGGCGAGGGCATAGACCCAGCCGTCGCCGCCGGGGAAAATGACCTGCTTGCGGCCCCCGGCCTCGCCGTAAGCGGGATTGGACCACTGGCCGTGCAGAATCCGGTCGCCGGGCAAGTCGCTGTCCCAGAGGAGGCGACCGGTCTGCATGTCGAGGGCGATAAAGCTGGGGGCAAAGGGAGCCGGGATGTGGATGTGGCTCTCATCGACGCCGTTGCTGGTCAAGGCAAAGAGTCGGCCATCCACGCCGAGGGGCGAGCTGGTTGCGAGGTTGTGGGGGAAGACGTCCAACTCGGCGATCATGTCGAATCTCCAGATAAGATCCGCGTTGGTGGGCGCGGTGGCGGGTTCGTCGGTGATCGGGCCGTCGTTCTCGCCGTCGCGGAAGCCTTCGGTGTCGAGGCACAGGACTTCGGCGCGATTGGAGACATAGTAAAGGCGGTCGCCGGCGATGTATGGGGTGGAGCAGACGCCCTGCTGCGGCCAGTCGTTGACGCGGCCGGCCGGCAGCTTGGGATGGGCGATTTGCCAGAGGAACGAGCCGTCCGCTAAGGAAAAGGCCATGACCACCCCCCGGTCGCCTTGGTGGCTGGGATCGCGCTCGGCTTGGTTGTTGGTGCCGACGAAAATTTTGTCGCCGGCGATCAAAGGCCCGCCGTAGGTCTGCGAGCCGAGCGCGGCACGCCACTTGACGTTTGCCCCGGTCTCGACGTCCCAAACGGTGGGCAGGTTTTGCTCGCCCGAGGCTTGGTTGCGCCCCGGCGAGCCGCCCCACATCGCGGTTTGGGCGCTAGCGGAAGCGGTTAGGGCGAGGAGGAGGAGGAAGTGCTGAGCCATCGTTTTCATTGCCAAACTTTCAGGTTGTCGTAGTAGATTGCAGCGGGAGAATAGCCGTAGAGCCCGGGGCTGCCGCTGCGGTTGGGCAGCGGGTCGATCGCTTGGATGGTCCACCTAGCTGGCTCCGGCTCGTCGCGGGGCCAGACCTTGCCGCGGATATGGGCTGCATCGCCTTCGATTTCCACCTGCATCTTCATGGTGTACCAGACGCCGGGCGCAAAGGCGAAGGGAACGGTTTTGGCCATGCGCAGTTCGGCGGCCCAAGTGCGGACCTGCAACTGCTGGTGATAGCCCATCAGGTCGAGGGTGTAGCGCTGGGCAATCAGCCCCATGTCGGGGACGGCGCGGCCCTTCTTATTGCCGAGCAGGTCGGCTTGGATGGTGTAACCGGCCATGTCGGGCGGGCCGAAATACGTGTTGGCGCGGTGCAAGCCGCGCGCGGCCGGCGGCTTGACCAACACCTTGTTGCCCGCTATTGCGCGCACCTTGAATTTGCTGCCCACGCCGACCCAAGCCGGCGCGGCCTCAGCGGCGAACCCCTCAAAGTCTTCGCGGTAGGTCGGCGGCGGCAGCACGGCGATGCGCGCTTGGGCGGTCAATGCGCCGGTGCGGGCGGTGATGGTGCCGCCGCTCGGTGCATCTGCGAGCGTGAGCACGTCGTCGTCGAGTTGGCCGACCGGGCCGGCGAGCGACCACTCGGCGGCGACCGGCCCGATCCGGCGGCCCTGCGCGTCGAAGGCCCGAGCGCGCAACGACACGCGGGCCTTCGGCGGGGCTGCTACTTCGGCGGGAATGAGTTGCAGGAGCGCCGGTTGCGCGCTGGGGGGCGCTTGTTCGCGCGGGTAGTTGGCCTCGGTTGCTGCGACCTCGAACTGCGCGGCTGGGTCGCCGAGGCAGTACAGGCCCGCTTCTGTGGAAAGGTAGAGGCGGCCGTAGGCGATGGCGGGCGATCCGAACAGCTCGGCCGGTCGACCGTCGGGCATTGCAATTTCGGCGCGGTCGAGCGTCTCGGCGTCGTCGGGGCCAAGGGCGACGATGGCGAAGCGGCCGTTGACCTCGGGCGCGTAGAGCCGGCCGTCGGCCAACACGGGCGACCCCTTGCCGACGGTGCCGATGTTGTGGATCCAGTGCAGTTGGCCGGTCTCGGCCGCGAACGCGTGGATGTTGGCCGAGTTGTCGATGATGTACAAGCGGCCGTCGTGGACTACCGGGCTGCTATAGCCGGCGAAAATGCCGTCGTAACGCCAGACTTCGTGAGTGTTGGTGACGTCGCCTCGTCCGGTGGCGTCGATGCACACGACGCGGCCGAGGGCGGTATTGTCGAGGTTTTCCTCGCTGTGGGCCGCGTACACCTTGTCGCCGGCGACGACGACCGAGGAGTTGATGCCGCGCCGACTGAGCTTAAAGCCCCACGCTGTCTCGCCAGTGCGGATTTGCAGCGCGTAGATGGCACCGTCGGCATTGCCGCCGATGAGCAGGCGGACGCCGTTGATGACGGCGACGACGGGCACGGAGTACGTGGTGTCGAGCGGCCGGCCCCCTGGGGTGGCGATCCAGACGACTTGGCCGCTGCGCTTGTCAAAGGCGAAGTAGCGGTGGCGGCCCGGGGTGTGGTCGCCCCAATTGGAGCTGAGATAGCTGATGATGACGAGGTCTTCATCGACTACGGGAGTGTGGACGCGGCCACCGTACCCGGAGATGCGCCCAAATTCCTCGGTCAGCGACCGCGACCAGACGACTTGGCCGTCGCGATCAAAGCAAAAGAACAGCCCGCTGACCGTGTGGGCATAGACATAGCCGGTCTCTGGGTCGCCGGCGAGGCTGGCCCAGCCGACGCGGTTGAAGGGGATAGTGGTGTGGAAGATGTTGTAGGGGTGTTCCCACAGCAGGCCCCCGTCTCGGGCGTCAAAGGCGGCCACGACGCCTTCTCGGGCGATACCCTCGCCGCGCCGGCCAATGACAAAGACCCGGCCATTGAGGACGATGGGGGTCGAGCGGCCGGTGAATTCGGCGCGCCAGACCGGCGACCAAGATGAGACGAGGCCGGTTTCTTCGGAGACGCCGGTTTGCGCCGGGCCGCGCCAAGAAGGCCAGTCGGCTGAAAAAGCACTCGCAGCGACGAGCAGGAGGCCAAAAAGGACGAAGAGAAGGTTCAGGCGGAGGTTGGGCACGGCGCGTCTGCCTCGATCGGGGTGGCGGTTCAACATGCGTTGGCTACAGGGTACATAATGGACGCCGCCAATCCTTGTCAATTTAGCGATGCGGCGAGCCACGGGGCCGAGTTCATTCTTTACGGGCGTCGCGCCTCGCGCTCCACTAACGCGCTGATGGCTTCGAGGTCGAGGTCGCGGCCGTCTTGGGGATAGGGGTAAGGCAAAAGCCACCAATCCTCAGTAAAGGAGGCTTCGCCGCCGGGCGGAATATCCTCGCGCGGCCCAATCGGCTCCAACTCGCACATCAGGTCTTGGTAATACCAGATCGAAATAGTCAGCCCGGCCAGTTCGCCGTAGGGGCGGTCGGGGTACACGGGATAGCGCTTGACCCACAGCAGGTCGTTGCGGTCGAGGTACGCGAACCACCCGGCTTGCGAGTCCATGCCGAGCTTGGGGTTGAGCGGCGTGGAAAGGATTTCGAGGAAGTTGTCGCGGATGCGGATATTGGGGTCTTCGGGCCGGTAGTTGATGACCGGGCCGGGGCCGTACATGACATAGGAGGCCGGGAAGCGGCTCGCCGGCGTCAGGGGGATGAGCACGATGCCGCCGCCCGTGCCAAAGGTGCGGCTCCAGTGCCCCCAGTGTTTTTCGCGGTCGGAGACGTTTTTGATGGTTTGGGTGACGCGCAAGTGCGTGGAATGCTCGGCGAGTGCGAAGTCGCGGATGAGTTGGACGCCGGTGGGCGCGTCCTTTTTGCTGATTAGGCGCGCCGAGCGCGGGCCGGTAATCTGGCTTTCCCACGGCCCGAGCCAGAGGTCGGGATGAGCCGGGATGACCATTTCCGGGCCGATGTCGAGGCGGCCGCCCGTAGGACCAAAGGGCGGGGCACCGTCGGCAAAGGTCGCGCCTGCTTGCGCGGGGTCGAGGTAGATGGCGTTGGGGCCTTTGCGCGAGTATTCGAGGATGCGGCCAGCCGATCCGGTGAGGACGACGCGGGTGTGGGCGTTTTCGAGCAAGATGCAGTCCTCGTAGCCGAAGTACGGGATGCGGTCCGTTCCGGGCATGTTGGGCTCGGCTCCTGTTTGGATGGCGGTTAGGGTGACAAGTAGAAGCGTTAGTCGGCGCATAGTGCGGTTCCTCTCGTTATATAGCAGTCCTAAGTGACCAGCATGACACCGAGACGCAGCTTCGTGCCCCAGCCCTTGTCATACTGAGCGAAGCGAAGTATCTCATACCCAAAAATCCATCTAAGCGATGGCCCGCAACGTCCGTTAGTGATTGGGATTGACGATGACGCGGCCCTGTACTTTGCCGGCTAAGATGTCCTTGCCGAGGCGGGGGACCTCGGCTAAACCAACCTCCGTGCAGATGCGGTCTAATTTTTCCAAGGGCAGTTCGGCCGCCAAGCGCACCCAAGCACCCGTGCGGCGATCAATGGGGTAGAAGACCGAGTCGATGCCGAGGATGTTGACCCCGCGCAGCAAGAAGGGGAGGACGGTGGTTGCGAGTTGAGCACCGCCGGCTAAGCCCACGGCGGCGACCGAACCCCCGTAGGCCATCTGGGCCAAGACGCGGGCCAAGGTGGTGCCTCCGACCGAGTCGATGCAGGCGGCCCAGCGCGCACTTTCCAAGGGTTTGTCGGATGGCTCGGCGAGGGCTGGGCGCGGAATGATGGTCTGGGCGCCGAGGTCTTTTAGATAGGGTTCGAGTTCGGGGCGGCCAGTAGATGCGGCGACTGAATAGCCCAGCGCGGCGAGCAGCAAAACCGATAAGGAGCCGACGCCGCCGGCCGCGCCCGTGACGAGAACTTCGCCTTGGTCCGGCGCGAGCCCGTGCGCTTCGAGTCTTTCTAAGGAGATCGCCGCGGTCAGGCCGGCCGCGCCCAAGCCCATGGCGGTCCTCAGCGTGAGGCCAGCAGGGAGGGGCACGAGCCAGTCGGCCTTGAGCCGCGCCTTTTGCGCGTAGCCGCCCCAGTGGATTTCGCCGACGCGCCAGCCGGTGCATATAACTTGGTCGCCGGGTTGGAACGAGTCGCTTTGGCTGTGGACGACGGTGCCGGCGAGGTCAATGCCCGGGACGTGGGGATAGGTTTTGACCAAGCCGCCTAGGCCGTTGAGGATCATCCCGTCCTTGTAGTTGAGCGAGGAGTACGCAACGGCGATTTCTACATCGCCGCGAGGGAGGCGGCTTTCGTCGAGTTCTTCAACGAGGGCGGAGTGCTGATGTAAGACGAGTGCTTTGAACATGGTTTATGTGATTGAATAGGGGATTCGGCCGACAGACGATCTGCCGGGGGATTATGGTATTGCCTCCGCTCGAAATCCGCAACTAACCGCGTTGGCCTCAAAATCCCCTGATAAGCCTCGGGTCGAAGTCGAACTCAGTGGAGCGACCAATGCGTATTTGCGCGAAATCGGGATGCTGTGGATTTAGGAGGAAATTGTGTTCCTGCGGAACGACGGCACTGGGCACGACGAGCACGGCGGATTCGCAAGCGGTGGCCCACCTAGTGCCCATCTCTTGGACATTTGGCGGCACTGGATCGGATGCCCAATTATCGGGTAAGGCGTCTAATGCCAGTACCTTGCACAGGCTGTCGTCAAATTCGACCGGAATGCTCAGATACCGGTCGAGGGTTGCGGCCGAGTCGAGGTTGACGAGGATTTCGAGTGTGGCCAACGACAGGGATTCCGCCGTGTAGATGATAGGGGTGCCGCGGCGATTCCAGCGTCCCCCGAAAAGACGCGCTCCTGTTCCTTCAAAGGCCCGGTCCGCAAAGCGCGTCTGGACGATGCGCCAAGCTCGGATGATCACGAGAATACGCCGTATTCGAGGCGACCGAGGAGGTTTTCGACCTCGCGGGCACCCGGCTCGGTGTCGGCGTATTGCAGGGGCGTCTTCATGCCGAGGGCCTTCTTAGGCTCTTTGAACCACGCCCTCGCTCGCTCTGGGTCGCCCAAGACCTCAATCGCCCGGTCGTATAGAGCGGCAATGCGGAATAGGCGCTCGGATTCATCGGTTTGGAGGCGGCCTTCTTTGCGGCGGCGATTAAGCGTCCGTACCGCGATATTAGCCGCGCTGGCCAAGGTCTTGGCCGGTACAGCCATGGCGACTTGAAGGCGGTCAAAGGCGTTGATCGGCAACCCGCGCTTGAGCTGGCGGATCAGGGTTCCGGTATCTTTGCACGACAGTCCTGCAGAGGCCCCGTAAGAGGGGCTGGAGTGGGCATCCGCGCTGATGGTCGAGGCGTCCAAAGGCTTTGTGCCCTCGGAAGCCCAAACGTAAGTGCCCATGGGTTTATTTGGTTTTTTAGACGATGGAGACATGGCGGCTTCAGGCATTGCAGACCGAGAAGGCGTGGGTCAGGGAGTCAATAGGGTCGTCCTTGGGCCGGTACTCGTGGCCGACGTAGCCTGCGTAGGAAGTGGCGGCGATGGCTCGCATGATCGGCGGGTAGTAAATCTCCTGCTGATCGTCGAGGTCTTGGCGGCCGGGGTTGCCGGCCGTGTGGAAGTGGCCAATGCAGTCGATGTGCGCGGTGATGTTGCGGATGAGATCGCCTTCCATGATCTGCATGTGGTAGATGTCGTAGAGGAGCTTGAACCGGGGCGAGTCCACGGCCCGGCACAGGGCCGCGCCCCAAGCGGTGCGGTCGCACTGGTAGTCGGGATGGTTGACGCGCGAGTTGAGCAATTCCATGCACAGGGTAATGCCTTTTTCCTCGGCGGTCCCGGTGACGCGGCGCAAACCGGCGACGCAGTTGGCAAGCCCCTCTTCTGAGGACCGGCCCTCGCAGTTGCCGGAAAAGCAAATCAGCGAGGGGATGCCGTATTCAACGGCGAGGTCGCAGTGGGCGAGGAGCTCGTCTTCGATGCGGTCGTGGTTTTCGGGCTTGTTGAGGCCGTCGGGCAGGGAGGCATGGCCGGCGACAATGGCGATGGCAAGCCCGTGGTCTTGGATGAGCGGCCAGTGCTCTTGGGGGGCCATCTCCACGGACTGGTAGCCAATGCGGGCGGCGGCCGCGACCAGCGCTTGCGGGCTGAGGCCGCTACCGGTGAAGGGATTGAAGCAGACGGATTGTTTGATGGCCGGCATACGCTAGGCTCCTGTGCCGAACATTTCGGCAACCGGGGTAAAAGGGGCATCGGGTTCGAGCGGGTACATGGGCCGCTGGCAAACGCGGTGCCCGAGCGTGGGCAGGTTCGCGCTGGTCGAGCCGAGGGCGTCGATGTTGAAGTTTACCTCGGCCCACTCGTCGAAAAAGTGCCACTGACAGTGCGGCGACTTGATGACGATGAGGTCGTAGTCCTTGGGATTGATGTCGTGGGCCATAAAGACCGAGCGATCGATAAAGGGCACGGAGCGGCTGACGCAGACGATGGTGAATGCGTCGCTTGCTAGCACGGCCGTAGGCCCGGCGTGCTGGGGCGTGTTCCAAGATTCGCAGACATATTCGCCGTCGCCGAGTTGGGTGACTTCGACTGCGAGGTCGAGCGGGGCAAAGCGCGAGTCGAGCGAGCCGCCCAAAACCACGTGGATGCGGGCGCCGAGCCCGGCGTCGTGGGCCATGTACGCGGCGGGCGCATCCACCAGCGGCGCGAGCACTCGGCCCGAGTACCCGCTGGCGTGCAGGGCGTGGAGGAGGACATTGCTGTCGCCGGTCGCGCCCGAGGAGGGGGCGTCGGCCGCGTCGGTAAAGAGCACCGGACCGCTGTATTGCGCGGCTTGGGCTACGGCGTCTTCGACCGACACGAGGTCGGGCTGCATGAGGGCGCGATGTTCCCAGAAGTTGGCGGCGAGGTGGAGGGCCTCGCTGCGGGCGAGGTCCGGGTCGGCATCGGCCACGACGATGGCTTGCGAGCACAGCTCGGGCACATCGGTGAACGGATTGCCGATCATCACGCCGGCCGCGAGGATGTCGGGTTGCTCCTCTAGGGCTTGGCAGTAGCGGATGGACTCGCCGTACACGCCCGAGGCGGTGATGAGCTCGTTGCCGCGCACGAGCGCGGGTATCCGCACCCGGGCCACCACCGGCTGAGCACCGGCGAGGACTTGGAGGAGCAAGTACGCGGCGCGGCGACCCGTGTCGGCCAAATCCACGTGCGGATAGGTGTGATAGATCGCGAGGCCGTTGGAGTGCTCCAGCATGCGATGGGTGAGGATGCCGTGGAGGTCTTGCGAGATCACGATGGGGAAATCGGGACCGGCGCTGAGGCGGAGCTGTTGCAGCAAGTAGCCCTCCGGGTCGAGCTCCTCGGTGCAGCCCATAGCCCCGTGCAAGCAGCAGTACAGGCCGTCGGCTTCGGCTAGGTGCGGCGCGACCGCGTCGAGCAACTCGGCGGCAAGGCGCTCGAAGTCCCGTTGGTCTAAAGGCCCGGCCGAGGGGGCGCAGGCCCCGTAGGTGGGGATGACCTCGACGTGGCTGTCGGCAAACACCTGCAAGGCACCGCTCAGCTCGGTCTCGCGGCCTTGGTGATAGGCGAGCAACTCGGGGCCGCGGCGGATGGAGAAATTGTCGTACGTGCCGATGATCGGGTTGAAGGAAGAGATTTCTTGCTTGCACTCGGCGACGAGGATGCGGAACATGGGCGTCCGTTCGGTTAGTCGGTTAGGCTGGGGAGCGCGGGCGAATGTGAGGGCCTTGCGGGGTGTCTTCGATTTCGTAGCCGGCCGCGGCGATTTCGTCGCGCAGGGCGTCGGCCGTAGCCCAGTCCTTGGCGGCGCGGGCCTGTTGCCGCTGGGCGGCGAGCGCGCCAATGGCGTCGGGGATGGCCGCCTCTTGCGGCGTCCACTCGGCCAGCCCCAAGCCCATGACTTGGTCGAAGTGCAAAATCGTGGCCTTCTTGGTTGCGGCGGGGAGATCGTCGGCCGCCAGCTCCCAGCACAGGGCGAGGACGCGCGGCAGGTTGAGGTCGTCTTCGACGCGCTCTTTGAACGCGGTCACATAGCGGTCCTCGGGTTCGGACGGCGCTCCCCAAGCGTGGGTCGCGGCGCGCAGCCGGTCAAGGGCTGTGGCCGCGCCGGCGAGGCTCTCGTAGGTAAAGGAGAGCTTGGCTCGGTAGCGCGCCCCGAGGCAAAAGAAGCGGTAGGCGAGCGGATCGTAGCCCGCTTCGACGAGGGATTCGAGGCGCAGGAAGTCGCCGCTCGACTTGGACATTTTCTCCCCGTCGAGCTGCAAAAACGCGCCGTGGAGCCAGAACTCGGCCAGCCGCGTGTCGTAGCAGGCTTGGGCTTGGGCAATTTCGTTGGTGTGGTGGACCGGGATGTGGTCCTCGCCGCCGCAGTGGATGTCGAAGTACGGCCCCAAGTATTTGGCGGCCATGGCCGTGCATTCGATGTGCCAGCCGGGGAAGCCGCGGCCCCACGGGCTGTCCCACTCCATCTGCCGCTGCGTCTGGGCCGGGCTGAACTTCCACAGGGCAAAGTCCGTGACGCGGCGCTTTTGCCCGAGCTCGACGCGCTGGCCGCCTTGCAGGCCCTCGATGTCGAGGCGGGCGAGGTGGCCGTAGTCGTTCAGGCGCGCGGTGTCGAAGTACAGGCCGTCGTCCGTGCGGTACGCATAGCCTTTTTCCTCAATCGCGGCGATGGCCGCAATCTGCTCGCGGATGTGGTCGGTGGCCCGGCACCAGACGTGGGGCGGGCGCACGTTGAGCCATTCGAGCTTTTCGCGAAAATCTGCGGTGTAGTGCTCGGCGATTTCCCAGGCCGACCGACCGGTGCGCCGCGCGCCGGCCTCCATTTTGTCCTCGCCGGTGTCCGCGTCTGAGGTCAGGTGCCCTACGTCGGTGATGTTGACGACGTGGTGAACCGCATAGCCGCTGTATTCGAGGGCGCGCCGCAGGATGTCCTCGAAGATGTAAGTGCGCAAGTTGCCGATGTGCTGGTAGTTGTACACGGTCGGGCCGCAGGCGTACAAGCGGACTTGGGGCGGCGCGAGCGGTTGGAAAGGGCGCGCTTGGCGGCTGTACGTGTCAAAGAGGCGGAGCGTCATAGCGCGAGGTCTCAGGCGTCGAGCTCGGCCAGCGATACAGGCCGGCTTTCCACCGCGCTTTTGACGGCCGCAAAAACCATGGCCAGCTCGGGGAAGTCGCATTCTGCGGCGGCGCGGGCGCGGTTTTGTGCGCTCGGCTCGACGCCAGCGACCACGTCAACCCCCGGCTGCTTTTGGCACTGGCCGAGCCAATAGCGGCCCCGGCCACCCAACCCTACGAGTATGGCTTTCATCTGCGTCCTTTCTCTTTCATTTATTATAAAATAAAGGGTTTGGCCTGCGGCGGGGCCAGTCGCTGAAAAAATTGACAGGGTTGCAGCGCAGGGCTACCTTTGGGCGGTTTTAACGCCGTCCCCTTGCCACTGAGGTACGCTTCTTTTGCCTATATCGCACGGCGCGTCCACGCGCCTCGTCCTCTCGATTCTCGCGTGGTGCTTGGTTTGGAGTTGCGCCCGGCAAAGCACCGAGGAGCTCGCGCCCGGGGTAGTGTACCGCGAGATTCACTTGCCCGAAGGACCGTGGCAGGTCCATATAGTGGAAGTGGACCTGCTGCGCTCTTGGGCGGCGGGCGTCCGCGTGCGCACGGCCAAGCAAGCCGAGGCGCAAAAGACCAGCCACTTGGCCGTCGGCGCCCTAGCCGCCATAAACGGGGACTTTCTGTTTCCCGGGGAGGCCGGCCGGCCGGCCGGATTGTACATTGAGTCCGGCCACCTCATCCGCATCCCCCAGCGGCGCTCGGCCTTTGCCATGACCGAGACCGGCCAGCCCCTAATCGCCGTGTACAAGATGGAACTGGGCTTGTTGACCGCCCAAGGCGAGCACCTGCCCATCGCGGGCTTTAACCGCGAGCCCGCGCTCGGGGAATTGGTCTTGATCAACGATCGGGCACAGGTGCCGGGCGATTCCCTGCATGCCCCCACCGGCTTCCTGTTGCAGGGGTTGGGTGCCACCTCCATCGCCAACGACACGATCGCGGTTCGGGTCCAACAAGTCCGGCGGCAGGCTTGGCCGCTCGCCCTCCAGCGCGACCAGTGGCTGTTGGCCGCTGGCCCCGAATACGAGGCGACCGAACAGGTGGCCTTGGGCGACACGGTGCAACTGTATTGCCGGCTGTTGCCAGCCCGCGCCAAATTGATGGAGGCCATCAGCGGGGGGCCGCGCATCCTGCGCGATGGCCAAGTCTCTATCGAAGTAGAAAAGGAGCGGCTCAGCCGCAGCTTTGCCGACAAGCGGCACCCGCGCACGGCCATTGGGTATTCCCAAGACGAGCAGGTGCTGTTTCTGATTGTGGTCGATGGGCGGCAACCCGGGTACAGCGTTGGCATGAGCTTACAGGAGTTGGCCGAATTTATGCGCACCCGCTTGGCCGATTTTTCCCACGCCAAGACCAATGCCTATCAGGGGCTAAACCTCGATGGCGGCGGCTCGACGACGATGGTCGTAGCGGAGCAGGTGGTCAACAGGCCCTCCGATCCCACGGGCGAGCGGCCGGTGGTCAACGCCCTGTTGGTCGTTTCGCCCGCTTGGGACGAGGAGCGGCCCTAGTGCCCACCTTGCGCGCCGAAGCCCTCGATGCGCTAGCGCGGGCTTGCTTGCAACAGGTCGGCGTCCCCGTGGCCGACGCCGCGCTCGTGGCCGAGCACTTGGTTGAAGCCGGGCTGATGGGGCACGATACCCACAGCGTGTTGCGGCTGCCCCAATACGTACAGATGGTGCGCGACGGCCAAGTTGAGCCGGGCGCGGAGTTGGTGGTGCTGGAAGAAAGCGCGTGTGGGGGGCGGCTGAGTGGCCAGTGGAATTACGGCCCGGTGACCGCCACCGAGGCCGTGCGCTGGGCGTTGGACAAACTCGGCGATGGGGCGGTCGCAGTCGTCGGGGTGCGCGACTGCAACTACGTGGCGCGGCTGGGTCGTTTTGTCGAGATCGCTACCCGCGCCGGCTGCATCGGCCTCATCGCGGCCAATGGACACGGCGGCGATGGGGCGGTCGCGCCCTTTGGCGGCCGCAGCCGACGCCTGCCGACCAATCCGATCTGCTGCGGCATTCCCACCAGCGGCGCGTGGCCCGTGATCCTAGACATGACGACGAGCATGATTTCCGGCGGCGACATGCGTCTTTTGCGCAACCGGGGCGAGGACGCCCCCCCCGGGATGCTGATCGACGCCGAGGGCCAGCCGACGACGAGTGTAGAAGCGTACTATGGCCCGCCGGCCGGGGCCATTTTGCCGCTTGGTTTCCCGCAGAGCGGGCACAAGGGCTACGGGCTTTCCGTGCTGGTCGATATTTTGGCCGGGTCGCTTTCCGGGGCTGGGATGACGTGCGAAGCGCCCGAGCGCCCGGGCAACGCCCTGTTCATCGCCGTGCTCAAGGTCGCGGCCTTCCTGCCGTTGGACGAATTTTACGCCGAGGTCGCGAGTTTTGTCGAGTGGGTCAAATCGTGTCCGCCGGCGCCCGGAGTGGCCGAGGTGTTGCTGCCCGGCGAGCGGGCGCACCAGCGCTTGCAGGCGCGGCGGCGCACGGGTCTATACGTGGATGAAACGGCTTGGGCCGATATAGGTGCTTTGGCAGCCGAGTTGGGAGTGGAACTGCCCAGGCCGGTGGCTACTTAAAATCAAAAAGGAGGGTGCAATGCTTCACATTGGGATTGTCGGCATGGGCGGAATTGGCAACAACCACGCCCGTTGCTACACAGAGAACGAGAACGCGCAGGTCGTCGCCGTGTGCGACATGGTCGCCAAGCAGGCGGACGCAGCGGCCGAGCGCTATGGGGCGCGGGCCTTTTACTCGGTTGAGGAGATGATCGCCCGCGGCCCGCGGCTCGACGCCTGTTCGGTGACCACGGCGGGGGTGGAAAACGGCGGCGATCACTACGAGCCGACGATGGCGCTGTTGCGCGCCGGCATCCCGGTGCTGGGCGAGAAGCCGATTTCCAATGAAATTCCCAAGGCGCGCGAAATGGTGGCCTTGGCCGCAGAACAGCGGTTGCCCTACGGGATCAACCTGAACCACCGCTTCACCCCGGCCGCCGTTCAGGCCAAGGAATGGCTGGCCGCCGGGCGGCTCGGCGAATTACAACTGGTCAACATGACGATGTGGATCAACAATCCCAACGAGTCGAGCCCGTGGTTCCACATCCGCGCGCTGCACCCGCACTCGCTCGACGTGATGAGCTATTTCGCCGGCGGAGTGGAGCGGGTCCACGCCTTTTTTAAGAAGGGAAAAGGGCGGCAGATCTGGTCTAACGTGCAGGCGAACTTGTTGTACGAAAACGGCGTCATCGGGCACTTGACCGGGTCGTACGACGCCGGGGGCAGCTACGGCTTGGAGACCTTGGAGTTGGTTGGCTCGGAGGGGCGGGTCATCATCAACGAAGCCTGCGAGAAGCTGACGTTTTACCCGCGCTTTTCGCGCGAGGTGGAAAGCTACGATCACCTCGGGGGCATGGGCGGCTTTGCCGACACCTTTCCGGCCCGCATCAACGCTTGGATCGACGATTTGCTCAACCAAGTGCCGCCGGAGCAGGTGGATGCCAAAGGGGCGGACGCCTTGCGGGTGCAGTTGGTCATTGAGGCGCTCATCGAAAGCTGGGAAACCGGGCAGGTGGTGGAGGTGCCCAAACGATAGGCGCAAATGGCGGCTAGGAGGGCAGTTTGTTATACTCAGGTCTGAGGAGATGCTGCGAATGGAGCAGGCCAAGCAAAAGTCCGAACTCGGCCAATACCTGTATTCTATACTAACCGTCGTAGGGTTGTTTCTGGTCATTCGCACCGGGGTGGTGCAAGCCTTTTACATCCCTTCGAGTTCGATGGAAGACACGCTCTTGGTGGGCGATTATCTGCTGGCGAACAAGTTTATCTACGGCGTTCCGGTCGATGTGCCCCTGACCAGCATTTCCCTGTTTCGCCTGCCCGCGCTCAGGACGCCGCAACCGGGCGACATCGTCATCTTCCGCTCCCCGCAGGACGAGGAGCGCGACCTAATCAAGCGCTGCGTGGCCGTCGGGGGGCAGAAAGTGGAGATTGTCAACAAAGTGCTCTACGTCGATGGCCTGCGCCAGCCAGACCCGCCGCAGGCCAAGTACACGGAACGCAGAGTGCTCTCGGCGGAGCGCGGTTCCCGCGACAACTTCGGCCCTTACATCGTGCCCGATGAGCATTTCTTTATGATGGGCGACAACCGCGACAACAGCGCCGACAGCCGCATCTTCTTGGCCGTGCCCGAGCGGCTGATCAAGGGCAAGGCCATGAACCTCTACTGGTCGTGGGAGCCCGACACGCGCGGGCCGTACTACAGCGGCTTGAGCTCGCTGCCCGCAGTGGTGGCCAGCTTTGTCTGGCGTCTGCCCAGCCGAGTGCGCTACGGCCGCCTCGGCGACGTGATCCACTAACGAGAAACAATATGAATCGCAGGGAATCGCACGAATACAACGAAGACCAAGAGCGCGAGGAGCGGGCCACCGAGCCGTTGCGCTTGGTCGATCAACTGCTGGCGTTGGCACCCGACCGCGACCCGGCCCGGCCCCTATTGTACCGCCTCCGGCGTCAGCTCATGGAGCGGGAGATTTCCTTTCAGGAGGCGCGCCGAGCGCTGGTGGAGATGGAAGCCGCCCTAGAAAAGGTAACGGCGCCGGCCAATCGCGTCGGCATCTTCCTCGGCATGCCGAGCGAGGGGATTGCCACGGTCTTCGTCGGCAGTGCCGAGTACTATGCCAACATCGACCCGCGCGTCGATGGGTCGCAACTCAAGGTCGGCTGTCGGGTGCTGGTCAACGAAGCCTACGCGGTCGTTGGCAACTTGGGGCCTAGTCCCGCGGGGCCGGTGGCCAAGGTCGGCGACCTGCTGCCGGAGGGCCGGTTGCGGATTGCCCAAGCGCACGGGACCCAAGAGGTGGTCGTGGAGCGGGCCGCAGAATTGGCGGACGCGAATTTGCAAATCGGCGACGAGGTGCGGCTGGACCCGGCCTACAAGGTGGCACTCGAAGTGTTGCAGTCCGCCGAGAGCAAGGAGTACTTCATCGAGGAGGTCCCCCCAACCCCGTGGGAGAGCATCGGCGGCCAAGCCGAAGCGATTGAGGCCATCCGCGACACCATTGAACTGCCGGCGTTGCACCCCCAGCTCTTCGAGCGCTTTGAGTACTCCACGCCCAAGGGCTTTTTGCTCTACGGCCCCCCGGGCTGCGGCAAAACCCTCATTGGCAAGGCCACAGCTTACAACTTGGTGCAGCACATGCGCGAGGTCGAGGGACTGGAGTTGGAGGAGTACTTCATGCACATCAAGGGGCCGGAGATCCTCAACATGTGGCTCGGGGAGACCGAACGCATGGTGCGCGAAGTCTTTGCCCAAGCGCGCCAAAAGCGCAAGGAGGGCTACTTGCCCTTTGTCTTTATCGACGAAGCCGAGTCTATTTTGGGCACTCGGCGCTCGATGCGGAGCCACAACATCTCCAACACGGTGGTGCCGATGTTTTGCACCGAGATGGACGGCATTGAGTCCCTACACGACGTGGTGCTGATTTTGGCCTCCAACCGCCACGACCTGATTGACCCGGCCGTGCTCCGGCCCGGCCGCATCGACCGCAAGATCAAGGTCGCCCGCCCCAACTACGAGGCCGCGGGCGACATTTTGGGCATTTACCTCAAGCCCGAGCTGCCGATTGACCGCGCCGAAGTGGAGCAGCACAACGGCGAGGCCGCGGCGCGCCAAGCCCTGATACAGGAGGGCCTCGACGAGTTGTTTGCCAAAGGCGAAGAGGCTCGCTTCTTGGAGGTGTCGCTACGCAGCGGTCGCCAAGAAGTGCTCTACTGGGGCGACCTGATTTCCGGGGCCATCATCGCCTCGGTCGTATCGCGGGCCAAGGAAATGGCCATCAAGCGCGCCATCGCCGAGGGCGATCCCGAAGGCGGGATCCGCGGCGAGGATCTGCGGCAGGCGACGCGGGCCGAATACCGCGAAAACGAGGTGTTCCCCCCCTCGGACAGCGTCGAGGACTGGCTCAAGCTGCTCGACTACGAGCCGGAGAACGTGGTAAAGGTGACGCCCGTCAGACCCCAGCCGGAAAAGGCACCGGAAAAGCGCGTCGGCCAGGTGATCTGACTCAGCTCATGCAGCGGCTCTGCGGGCTAGAAACCGAATACGGCATCCAGATTGAGCAAGACGAGTCCATGGACGTGGTGGTTGAGTCCATGGAGCTGATCCGCTGCTATGTGCGCCAAGATTTTGTCGCGCTGTGGAATTACGCGCTCGAAAACCCGCGGCTCGACATGCGCGGCTTTGAGGTCGCCCAGCTCCGCAACGACAAGGACGAGACCGTCCACTTGCAGAAGGATCGCCAGCGCCCCATCCCGCTGGCAGACCTGAAAAGCGACCTGATCGTGTTCAACGGGGCGCGCCTGTACAACGACCACACCCACCCGGAATTTTCCACCCCAGAATGCTACAGCCTCCGCGACTTGGTCGCGGTCGATCGCGCCGGGGAGCAAATTCTCCTCCAGTGTGCGCGGCAGCGCACCGCGGACCGCGGCCGCGGCGTGGTGCGTTTGTACAAAAACAACACGGATTTTGAGGGGCACAGCTACGGCTGCCACGAAAACTTCCTGCTCAGCCGCGACATTCCCTTTGAGCAGGTGATCAACGGGCTGCTGCCCTTTGTGGTGACGCGCCAAATTTTTGCCGGCGCCGGCAAGGTCGGGGTCGAGCAGGACGCTCGGGCGCAAGCTGCCACCTATCAGCTAACCCAGCGCGCGGACTTTTTTGAGGTCATCGCCAGCGTCGATACCATGCACCGCCGCCCGCTGATCAACACCCGCGACGAGCCGCACGCCGACCCAGCCCGCTACCGCCGCCTGCACCTGATCATCGGCGACGCCAACATGTGCGAATACGCCACCGCGCTCAAGGTCGGCACGGCTTCCTTGGCACTGGACCTGCTAGAGGCCGGCGCGTTGCCGGCGTTTGCCTTGGCCGATCCCATTGGCGCGCTCAAGGCCATTTCCCGCGACGAATCTCGGCGTTGGCCGGTGGCCTTGGCCGGGGGCGAGGTCCGTTCGGCGCTGGAGATCCAGACGGCCATTATGGCCGCGGCCACCCGGCTTTTTCAGGGCCGCGACGAGGAGACCGATTGGGTCCTCGCGGCTTGGCGCGACGTGTTGGATGCCCTCGCCCGCGACCCCCAAGCGCTGATTGGACGCCTCGATTGGGTGACCAAAAAGTGGCTGTTGGATGCGTTTGCCGAGTCCGAGGGCCTCGATTGGGAACGGCCGGAGGACCGCGCTTGGCTGCAAAGCCAAGACCTCGAATACCACAACATCGATCCGGCTGAGGGGCTGTACCCGGCGCTCGAAGCGGCCGGCCAAGTCGAGCGCGTCGTCTCCGCGGAGGCGGTGGCCCGGGCGTTGGTCAATCCGCCCGGGGACACGCGCGCCTATTTCCGCGGCAAGATATTGCAGAAATTCGCCGCGGCAGTGCGCTCGCTCAACTGGGATAGCATTGAGCTGGAACGCGACGGCCGTGCCGAGGTCATTGACCTCAAGGCTTGTGTCGGCAGGGAGACGGCGGCTTATTATAACGAGGCCCTAGACGCGGCGTCGAGCGTCGAGGATTTGCTCGCCCGATTGGGTCAAAACCCAAAGGAGGTGTCACCATGAGCGATTTTATTGACTACCGGGAGCGCGCCCCCCGGCCGACCAAGCCGCTAGACGACGGCGAAGGCCCCGATACCGGCCCGCGCCGCCCGCGGGTTGAGCGCCCCAGCACAGACGACATCCTCAAGCGGATGCGCCGAGTCGATCCGAATCAGGCCCGCCGCTATCGCCAGCGCACCGGCCAGTAGCTGCCGATGGAAAGCTGCGACTTCCTCGACTTGCTCAAGGAGCGGGGGCTTTTGCCCACGGCCCCGGCCGCCGCTCCAGAAGGGTCTTTGCAGCCGGTCGAGGGCACCACGATTGTAGCGGTGCGTTGCGCCGACGGGGTGGTGGTCGCCGGCGACCGCCGCGCCACCATGGGCCACTCAGTGGTGTACGACCGCGCCGACAAAGTGCTGATTATCGACGACGAAGCGGTCATGGCCATTGCCGGCTCGCCCGCGGTGGCGTGGGACATTGCGCGGATGCTGGAAATGTCGGTGCAATATCATCGCCGCAGCCAATTGCAAGGGCTGAGCTTGGACGGCAAAGTGCGAATTTTGTCGCGGCTGTTGCGCCAGAATTTGCCGCTGGCCATGCAGGGGATTGGCGCGGTGGTGCCGATCTTTGCGGCCTTTGATCACGGGTCCGCAAAGGGCAAAATTTTCTTTTACGACCTCTTGGGGGCCGAGTTTGAGTGTGTAGATTTTTGCGCCACCGGGTCGGGTGCCCACATCGTGCGCGGCGCCCTGTACTACCAAAACCGCTGGGGGCCGCAGCCGCTGCGGGAAATGGCCGGGGAGCAGGCGGTCGAACTGGTGCTCAAGATGCTGGAGACCGCCGCTGAATACGACACCGCGACCGGCGGCTTCCGCGAGGCTGCCCACGTCTTTCCCCAAGTCGTGCAGGTGACGGCCGAGGGCTTGAGCATCGTGCCCGACGCGGATTTGGCTGCGCTCTACCAAAGGACTTGAGGGGCATGTTAGAGGAACCTTATCGCTGGGTCGAGGCCATCAACAACCGCCGCGAATACGTGGAAGACCAACTCGCCGGCGGCAGTCCAGTGGTGGGTACGACCTACTCCGACGGGGTGCTGCTGCTGACGGCTACCCCAGGCCCGCGCAAGCTCTTTGAGGTGTACGACGAGATCGCCTTTGCGGCCGTGGGGCATCCGGCCGACATCGAGAAGCTGCGCAAAGCCGTCATCGACATCGCCCATGTCGAGGGATTCAACCTGTCGGCCAACGATGTGGCCTTGCAGCGATTGGTCAGCTTTGGCATCGGCCCGCTGATGAAGATGGCTTTCGACGAGATTTTCCGCTCGCCCTTTATCGCCCGCGTGCTGATGGCCGAGCTCGACCCGGATGGCGGCGACGTCTTTTTCACCATTGACGCCGATGGGGCCTTTGCCCAGCGCGGTGGGGCCGCGGCCATTAGCGGCAACGCCGAGAGCGCCGAGGCCATGATGGCCCAACTGCAAGCTGTTAGCCCCAAGCTCCCCCTCGACCAAGCCTTGGGCACGGCCTTGGAGGTCTGGGGGTTGGGCCGATTGACTCTCGAGGCCCGCGATGTCCCCAGCTCAGAGGCGGTGCGCGATTTTCTAAAGGGCGGTTTGCAAGGGCTGACCCTTGAGGCCGCAGTGCTCGACCGCGAGCGCGCTGCCAAGTCCAAGTTCCGCCTGCTCACCCCGGACCAACTAACCGAGCCGCTCGCTTCCTACTTCAAGGTCTAAAAGGTCTAGTATGGAAGGTCGCATCTATGGGTTGGAAACCGAGTACGGTTGCCTACCGCCGGCTTCGGATCCCTTTCTGAGTCCCGATTTTGTGTCGATAAAGGCCAAGGACTACGCGTTCTACCGCGAGCACTTGGGCATTATCGACACGCACTATCGGGGCCGCGACGAACCGCCCGGCAATGGCGGCTTCCTCTTCAACGGCGGACGCCTGTACATCGACATGGGCCACCTAGAGTACGCCACGCCAGAATGCACCGGGCTGTTTGATTTGGTGGCGGCCGACCGGGCGGGCGAGCAGTTGGTGCAGCGCGCGCTAGAGCAGCTTGGCTTGGCCGATAGCGCGGCCTTCTTCAAGAACAATATCGACCACTACACCGGGGCTACTTTTGGCTGCCACGAAAACTACCTCGTGCGGCGGGAGGTGCCGTTTTCGCAAGTGCTGTTGCCGACCATGCTGCCCTTTTTCGTCACCCGCCAGATATTCGCCGGCGCCGGTCGCGTCGGTTGCCACACCGATATCTTCGAGTACAGCAGTGCCGAGGACGAAGGCGTTGATTTCCAGCTCTCCCAGCGGGCCGACCACATCGTCACCGAGATATACCAGTGGATCCAGTTCAGTCGAGCGATCATCAACACGCGCGACGAGCCGCTGGCCGATTGGGGGCTGTACCGCCGCTTGCACCTGCTGGTGGGCGACTCGAATATGATGGAGTACGCCACGGCCCTGAAGGTGGGGACCACGGCCTTGGTGTTGCAGCTTTTGGAAGAGCAAGAGCGCGTAATCTGCGACGATATCAAGCTCCTCGATCCGGTACAGGCCATCCGCGACATTTCGCGCGACATGACCTATCGCTGGGAAGTGCAGCTAGAGGACGGCCGCTACACCACGGCTACGGAGATACAACGCACGTACCTCGACTTGGCCGAGCGCTATCTACGCGGCCGGGACGAAGAGGGCGACTGGGTGTTGGACGAGTGGCGTTTTGTCATTGACGCTTTAGAACACGATCCGGGGTGTTTGGTCGATCGCGTTGATTGGGTCGCCAAGAAGTGGCTGTTGGAGTACTTCATGCGGGAAGAGGGGCTGGACTGGCAGGATACTTGGATCCAAAGTTTGGATTTGGAATACCACAATCTCAACGCGGCGCGTAGCCTCTATTTCGACCTGTACGAGCGCGGGATGGTCAAGCGCGTCGTTGACGAGCAGATCAACCAAGCCATCACGCATCCCCCGGCCAATACCCGCGCTTGCGCTCGCTCCCGAGTGATGAGGGCGCTGACCGACCAAAAGACGCACTCTCAACGCTACCAAATTGATTGGGACTCCATTTGCGTGGGCGACGATAAGTTCCTCAGCCTCGACGACCCCTTTCTCACCTACGGCCGCGAAGCCGAAGCCTTCATCGGCGAGTGCCGACAGACGCCGGTCGATACGTTTTGATGGCTGGGCCGCTCGGAACGCGGGCGTCCCAGCCGCTCATGTCGTTCTTGCGGAGGCAGGCATACACAGATGAATCTGCTCGTCGAAGGCGACAATATCGCTGGCTTGAGCTATCTCTTGCAAGAGAGGAAGCTCCAAGAAAAAATAGACTTAGTGTACATTGACCCCCCCTTCGCTACCGGCGGCAATTTCACCATTACCGAAGATCGTGCGGCGACGATTAGCAATTCAAAGCGCGGTTCCGTCGCCTATTCTGATCGATTAATGGGTTCTGAATTTGTCGAGTTTTTGCGCCAAAGGTTGCTCTTGCTAAGGGAGCTTTTATCTGCGAGCGGTTCAATTTACTTGCATACCGACTACAAAATCGGCCATTACATCAAAGTTATGATGGATGAAGTGTTTGGCATGGATAACTTTCGCAACGACATAACGAGGGTAAAATGCAATCCCAAGAACTTTAAGAGAACCGGCTATGGGAACGTGAAAGACTTGATCCTCTTTTACAGCAAATCGTCGCATCCTATATGGAATGAACCCCAAGAAAAATACTCGGCGAGCGATATAGAGCGGCTATTTCCAAAGACGGACCAACGGGGACGGCGCTATACTACGGTGCCGATTCACGCGCCGGGCGAGACGGAACGCGGAAAATCCAATCAGCCGTTTAGAGGTATGATGCCGCCAAAGGGCCGCCATTGGCGAACCGACGTCGAGACGCTGGAGCGGTGGGACAGAGACGGCCTGATAGAATGGTCGGCAACGGGCAACCCGAGAAAAGTTGTATTTGCAGACGAAAGAGAGGGTAAGAGGGTACAAGACATTTGGGACTATAAAGACCCTCAATACCCAGTGTACCCAACGGAGAAAAATGCTGACTTATTGGACTTGATTATTCGCACCTCGTCCAATCCGGGCAGCATGGTCTTGGACTGTTTCTGTGGGTCGGGGACGACGTTAAAAGCGGCGCAACGGCTCAACAGAAACTGGATCGGCATGGACCAATCGGAACACGCCATTAGAGCAACTAGGGAAAAACTTGGGGACGGCGAAGGCGACTTTTTTGCGAGCAAGCCTGCGTACGAGTTTCTGAAGCTCGCTGCCTGTTCTCAAGAGAGATAACGCATGAGTGCTGTTAGTTGCTTCGACGCATTGCGGAAAGCATTGGGTGCCGATTTGGATTTTCACGGTACAGACGGCAAGTATGCCTCGCATGGTTGGCATCCGTTCCCCGCCAAGTTTCCGCCGCAATTACCCCAATTTTTCATTGAGCATCTTTCGGATGTAGAAGATGTAGTTCTCGATCCGATGCTTGGTTCGGGGACGACGCTGGTGGAAGCTATGCGGCTGGGACGGCGCGTCATCGGTTGCGATATCGATCCGTTGGCACGCATGATTGCCGCGACCAAGCTGGCTCCTATCGAAGCAGTAAAAACCCTGCAAACTGGATATAGGATTATCGACGCGGCCAAGCGCGACTATTGGCAAAACCGCGATGCGCTGGAACGGGAGTTGAGTCTGCGCTTCGACGAAAAAACTAGGGAGTTTATCAACTATTGGTTTCTGCCACAGCAGCAGTTGGAGTTAATCGCGCTTTTGCAGCACATTGAATCCCTGCCCGTGCATTCGCAGGAAAGGATACGAGATTTTCTCAAGATCGTTTTTTCTTCGACGATCATTGCCAAATCCGGGGGGGTTTCGCTCGCGCGCGATCTGGCACACACGCGCCCCCACAGGGATACCGACAAAACCCCCAACTCGGCGTTTGCCGAATTTGCCAAGCGGTTGGAACGCAACCTCGCCGCGTACGATAGAGGCCGCTTGAAGTCCCAGACAACGGGTGCGCCTTTTCAGATTCGAGCGGCTAGCGCGGAAAAGACCGGGTTGGAAACGGCGAGCGTTGATTTGATTGTGACTTCGCCGCCTTATGCCAACAATGCGATTGACTACATGCGGGCGCACAAGTTTTCGCTGGTGTGGTTTGGCTGGAAAATAGCCGACCTAACCAAAATTCGCGCCCAGTACTTGGGACATGATGCCGCATCCGGCGAGGCGGGCGATCCCCTGCCGGAGCAATGCGAAAAAACACTGGCCAAGCTGACGGAGCTCGATTCAAAAAAGGCAGTAGCTTTGCGCCGATATTTCGGCGAAATGTCCGCCGTGATTGCGGAGATGCAGCGGGTTTTGAAAAAAGGCAAGGCGGCCGTGATTGTCGTCGGCACCTCGCACTTGCGAGGCCTAGATGTCGAGACGCAAAAGGGGCTCGCCGCCATTGGCAAAAGCGTCGGTTTTGACTTAGCCGGAATCGGCGTCCGCCGTTTGGACCGCGATAAGCGCATGATGCCGGCGCGCTGGGGCACTAAGCGACACTCGCAGATTGAAGAACGGATGCACGAAGAGTATGTGATTGGATTGGTGAAATCGTAATGTCGGAGAAAATCGAAGAGTTGAGACGTGGCTATCATCGCCGAATTTGCGACGAGGTATTGCGAGTTGTTGGATACGCTGGTTTGCGGTCGCCGCTTGCGCGACATCAGCGATTTGCCGTTTGATTTGGCGATTTGAGCATCCCTCATGCCGCTGCGGTTGTTCCTTTTTCTCGTTTTCGTTCTTCCATCCCAAGCCCTAGCAGCCGAGTTTGCCTGCGCGGCGTTGAAGTCGGCGGCGCAGCCGGTTGCACCGGCGCCGGAGCATCTAAGCGCGTTGGTTATCTTCGCGCAGTTTGCAGACGAGCGGGCCGGCGACTCAGCCCCCTCGTGGGCGGATGACCTTTTCGACGCTGAGTTGCCCGGCAGCTTTGCCCACTTCTACCGCGAGATGTCGGCCGGCCAGCTCCACGTGGGGGGCCAAGTGTTGCCGCGGCGCTATCGCTCGCGTGCGGCCGCAGCGGCCTATTTGGCCGAGACCGCCGGGGCCTTGGGCCAGTTTGGCCGCTTCAATCTGGAGATTCTCACGGCCGCCGACGCCGACGTTGACTTAGGGCTTTTGACAACGATGGCCCCGACGGAGTGCCCAACTCCGGCGACGACGACGGGTACGTCGATATCGTCTTTATCAACCTGCATACCTCGCCCCGCGACTTTTTTCTCGGCGTGGCCACGGGCATCGCCAGTCTGGGGCTAGACACCGATTACATCAGCGACGACTCAGCGGCCGGCGGCGGCTTTGTGCGAGTGCGGAGCCGCTTTGAAGGTTTTAGCGGGACTACGCAGCGAGGCCACACCTTCGGCATCACGGCCTCGACGATGTGCCACGAGTTCGCGCATGTGTTGGGCTTGCCCGATCTCTTCGATCAGACCGCGTTGACCGTGGCCGAGTTGGACCCGGAGGACGATTCAGCCGGCATTGGCAAGTGGGGGATCATGGGCCGAGGGACGCTGGGTTGGACCGTGGCCGATGGGCCTAACGCGTTTTCAGCGTGGTCGCTGGCGACCCTCGGTTGGGTGGAGGTGGTGGAAGTGCAAGGGAGCGTTGAGGGGCTGGAGATCGGGGATATCTTCAGCGACCGGAAGGCGTACAAAATTCCCCTGACCCAAGACGAGTACTTCCTGCTGGAGCACCGGCGCGCCAACGGCTCATACTACAACCGCAATATCCCGCAAGACGGCCTGCTCGTTTGGCACATAGACGAACGGGCCGACAACGACGAGGAACGCCACAAACGGGTCGATTTAGTCTGCGCCGATGGGCTTTTTGCCGACCGGGGTTTTCCCAACGGCACCCCCGACCCAGTGGAAGGCCGCGACAACCTCGACTTTTGGTCGCGGGACGGGGCGTATTCCTCGGCGCACAATGGCAATGAGGGCGACGCGACCGACCCTTTTGACGGCGTTCGCTTTCGCCGCTTTGCTTGGGACACCAATCCGGCCCTCAGCGGGTACACGGGCTTTGCGCGGAACTTGCCGTTGGGCGTGGCCATCGACAACATCCGCCCGCACGGCGGCGCGATGGTCGTCGATGTGGTCCGGTCGCAACGCGCCGGGCACATTGTCGGCGATGCGACGTGGACGGGCCGGGTGGATTTGGACGGAGACGTGGTCGTGACGCCGGGCGCAACCCTGACCATTGAAGCCGGTGCGGAGATCCGCTTGGCCCGCGGCGATGTACAGGGCACGGGGTTTGATCCCGACCGCAGCGAGTTGATCGTCTATGGCGATCTCAAAATCGGGGAAGGAGCCTCTTTTGCGTCGAGTGCGCCGCGCACTGGTCCGTTGGATTGGTCGGGCATTTACCTGCTCGACGGCCAAGCGGTCAATCCCGCGGCCTTCGCGATCGACCACGCCCATCGCGGGATCGTCGGTTTCCGGCTTCCCCCGGGCCGGACTCAGTGGCTGGGCGAGCGGGCCGTGCATGCGGATTTGCTGGTGCCGGTCGGGTCCGAACTACACATTGGCCCGAGCACCGTGTCTTTTGCCCGCTTTGATCTCGGCCGGCGCGGCGCGTCCGCAGACTTCACCGAGCTGATCGTGGAAGGCGCGTTGACGATTGCAGGGATGGCCGGGCAGCGGGCGCAGCTAACGACCGATCCCGGGCCGGACAACGATGGCTTGTGGCATGGCATTCGCGTGCGGCCGGGGGGCCGAGTCGAGGTGCAGCACGCCGAGCTAACGCGCACGGCTTTTGCCTTTGCCGGCGAGATCGACGAGGAGACGATCCTGCGCATCGCCGACTCCGCGGTGCGCGAAAGCGGCGGCAACGGCCTGCGGCTGACGCTCAATGGCCGAGCGCAGGTAGATCGGAGTGAGTTTACCACCATTGCCGGCCCGGCCGTGCTCGTCGCCGGCCGCGGCCAACTCGCGTTGTACAACACCACCATTGAGGGCAACGGCCAAGAGGGTATTCTGCTCAATAACGCATCCTTAGAGGCCATTCGCGTCGCCGTAATCGACAACGGTCGCCTCAACCCGGACGCCCCACGGGCTGGGGTGCGGGCCTTGGGCGGTCGCGGCCAACGCATTGAGATGTGGAAGTCGCAGATTGAACAAAACACCGCGCACGGCATGGACTTGGAGGCGTGGCTGGGGGAAGTGGAATTGAACGACAGCCGCCTCGTCGGCAACCAAGGCGATGGATTGCGGGCCGAGGGCGCGGCGCGTTTGGTCCTTGCGGATGTGTTAGTCGAGCGCAACTTGCGCGCCGGAGCCGAAATCGCCGGGTCGGTGGTGGAGATATGGAATTCGACGTTCAGGGCGCATATTGACGCGGGGCTGCGCTTGGGGCCGGGGACGCGGGGTTTGATTGAGCAGAGCACGTTTGTCGGGGGTCGGGGTTTGGAGCTAACCGGCGTGGAGTCGCTGGAGATTCGCGCCAGCGAGTTTGTCCGCGGGACGCCGGCGCTTCAATCCGTAGATGCTGCGCCGCATATCGTCGGCAACCGCTTTGCGGACAATACCGTCGCCATCCGGGTCGAAGGCCCTCGGGTGCCGATGGCGGTCCGCGACAACACCTTTGCCAACAACGCCACGGCCCTTGAGAACCGAAGTGCCGACGCGCTCGACGCCCAAGGCAACTACTGGAGCGCGGCCGACAGCGCGGCCATTGCCGCACAGATTGAGGGCGCGGTGGCGTGGGTGCCGTTTTACTCGGGCGAAGGGGGGGCCAAGGCGGTGGCCCTGCCCGCCGACTTCGCGCTGCATCCGGCCTATCCCAACCCCTTCAACGCCGAGGTCGCGCTGTCGTTTGACCTGCCAAAGGCCGCGGCGGTCGCGCTGGTGCTCTACGATGCGTTGGGCCAGCCCGTGCGCCATCTCGTAGATGGGCCGTTAGCGGCTGGCCGCTACCAATTCGCTTGGGACGGCCGCGACCGACGCGGGAGAGCAGTGGCTTCGGGGATTTATTTTTATCGCTTGGTAGCGGATTCGTTTGTCGCGGTGGGCCGCTTGGCCTTGGTGCGCTGAGCGGTGGATGCTCTCATTATTCTTGACCCGTCTGCTGTCGAGTAGTAAATTCATTCCTACGTTTGAACGTTTGAAGTCCTCCCCTGATGACAAGGGCCCAAGGGGCCCTCTCCGGTGACGGAGTAATCAGGGGGGGCATTTTTTTGTCCTGCTCCTACTCAGGTCATTCTCGCGCTCCGGTGCGAAAAATATCGAATTCGCTGCGGACCGCCGATTGGATTCGGTCGAGATAGCCTGTATCCCCTCTTTCCCACTTGCGAAACATCGCCCAGCAGCAATAGTCCGCCAACTGCAAGCCGTAGTGTGAGCACGATACGTGGTGGAAGGTTCGGAGCCTTATGTCGCTTGAGAGCATTCGCGCCAACGTGCGCTGCACTACGGTCTCGGCTGCGTGTCGCTTGCCGGTGAACGGCAGGGTGTCTGTAATGACGATGAATTTCTTTGAGCCGCTTTCGATTTCCTTGCGAATTACAAACCGGAGAAGGTAGCCCAGCATTTTCGGATAGAGACGACTTCCTTGTCGCAAAGAAGGCACTGCTTTGCGCTTTTCGACCACTATGCAGTCAATGTGCATCTCGTCGAGACGGGCAGAAATCAAGTCAAAAACGCGTTCTCGCACGTGTCGGTTGTCGTTGGCGCAGTGAAACGACTCCAAGTCGAGTCCGAATTCGAGGCACTCGTGCCGGTACTCATCCAGTGGACCCGTCACGGAAAATGGCCGCCGGAGGCTGACACTGGTCAAGACGAAGTAGCGGGACCCACTCGCACTGAAGTCGAAGTTTCCAGACTCGTCGAGAAAAATGTAGGCGCAGTGGTTCATACTTTGTTCATACTTTATAGGTTGTTCTGATCGGCTAGCAAATAAGTAAAAGGTGAATAGTGGATCGAACATACTGATTTCGGCGTTGCTTTGTAGTATATTCGGATGTAGATTCCGAATATGCTACAATCTAAGACGTGGATCCAGCGGCCTCACCTGCTCAGCCGGATCGAAGAGTGCCTCGACGAAGCCCCCACTACCGCTTTGCTAGGAGCGCGCCAGACCGGGAAGACGACCCTCGCCCGTCTCATTGCCTCCCGTCGCCAGCCCGTCCACTACTTTGACCTCGACCGAGCACCAGACCGCACGGCCCTTTCTACCCCCGAACAGACCCTCGGCACCCTAGATGGGCTCGTCGTACTAGATGAAGTACAGCGGCTGCCCGAGCTATTTTCCGTCTTGCGACCGCTGGTCGATCGCCCGGAAAACCCGGCTCGTTTCCTCTTGTTGGGCAGCGCGTCGCCGGGCTTAGTAAAAGGCGTTTCCGAGACCTTGGCCGGGCGGGTGCTGTTCGTGTCCGTTCCGGGGTTTGTGCTCGCAGAAATCGGGGTAGAAAACCGCGACTTGCTCTGGCTGCGGGGTGGCTTCCCGCGTTCCTATCTGGCCGCTTCAGACCGCGCCAGTATGCGGTGGCGGGAGGCTTTAGTAGAAACCTTTCTCGAAAGAGACATCCCGCAGTTGGGGTTTAGCATCCCCGCAGAAACCCTGCGTCGCTTCTGGACCATGCTGAGTCACTATCACGGCCAGACTTGGAACGGTTCCGAGCTGGCGCGCGCATTGGGCACCAACGAGAAGACGGCACGGCGATATCTGGACATCTTGTCGGGGACCTATTTGGTGCGCGTCCTGCCGCCGTGGTTTGAGAACATCGGCAAACGCCAGCGGAAAGCCCCCAAAGTGTACATCCGCGACCCGGGCTTGCTCCACACCTTGCTCGGCATTGGGACGATGGCCCAGCTCCGGTCGCATCCTAAGTACGGGGCCTCTTGGGAGGGGTTTGCGCTAGAACAAGTGCTGATGAACTGCGGCGAGTCCCCGGCGTATTTTTGGGGAACGCATCGGGGAGCCGAACTCGACCTATTCATCACCCACGCTGGCAAACGCTACGGTTTTGAGTTCAAATGCACCGACGCGCCGCGCACGACCAAATCCATGCGCATCGCCATTGAGGATTTGGAGCTCGAACACCTGTGGGTGATCTATCCCGGGGATTTGGAGTACCCGCTCGCGCCGGATATAACGGCCCTGCCGTTGAAGAGAATTGGCGATCTCGCGCTGGCGGCGACGAGGCGTTGACGGTTTTAGAGCTCCAACTGCTGGCGCAACAATTCTTGCACGAGCTGCGGGTTGGCCTTGCCCCGCGTCGCCCGCATCACTTGACCCATCAGAAATTGCACGGTTTTGTGGTTACCGCCCTTGATTTTTGCGACCGCGTCGGGATGCGCGGCGATCACTTCGGCTACCGCTTGATCGAGTGCCCCGCTGTCGGAGATTTGCCCTAGGCCGCGGGCGGCGACAATCTCGGCCGGCGAGCCGCCCTGTTCCCACAGTTGGCCAAAGACTTCGCGGGCCGCGTTTTGGTTGATCGCGCCCTGTTTGATTAGGGATAGCAACTCGACGAGCGCGGCGGGCTGGACCTCGATGGCCTCAATGGATCGGCCCTCGGCGTTGAGGCGGCGAAAAATTTCCCCGGTGATCCAGTGGCCCACCTGTTTGGGATCTGCGCCTCGTACTTGGGCGGCCTCCTCAAAATACGCGGCCACGGCTTGGTCCTCGACCAAAGCGGCGATCTCCTGTGGAGTGAGTCCGTAGGTCGCGGCAAAGCGCGCGGCTTTGGCGGCCGGTAGCTCGGGCAAGCGGGCGCGGACTCGGGCGATCCACTCGTCGTCGAGCTGGGCGACGAGCAGGTCGGGTTCCGGGAAGTAGCGGTAGTCGTCCGAGGTTTCTTTGCTGCGCTGCGGGCGGGTGATATTGGCGCGTTCATCCCAACCCATCGTCTCTTGCTCGACGTGGCCGCCGGCTTCGACGATGCGTTGCTGGCGCTCGGCTTCATAGGCGATGGCACTGCGCACGGCGCGGAAGGAATTGAGGTTTTTAACCTCGACCTTGGTGCCCAATGCTCGGCTGCCAACGGGCCGGATCGAGATGTTGGCCTCGCAGCGCATGGCCCCTTTCTCCATGTCGCCCGAGGACGCGCCTAAGTAGCGGACCATCTGGCGGATCTGGGTCAAGTACGCATAGCTCTCGTCGGCCGAGCGGAGCGAGGAGTCGGTGACGATTTCCATTAGTGGCACGCCGGCGCGGTTGTAGTCTATCAGGCTGGCGCGGCTGGCGTGTTGGAGCTTGCCGGTGTCCTCTTCGAGGTGGACGCGGGCGACGCCGATTTGCTTGGGGCCGCGCTCGCCGCTGATTTCGATCCAGCCGTTCTCGCACAGGGGTTGCTCGTATTGCGAGATCTGGTAGCCCTTGGGCAAGTCGGGATAGACGTAGTTTTTGCGCGCAAAGACGCTGCGGGGTTTGATTTGGCAATGGAGTGCCATGCCGGTCATAACCGTCAGCTCGAGGGCGCGGCCATTGATTGCGGGCAAGGCGCCGGGCTGGCCGGTACACACCGGGCAGATGTGGGCGTTGGCCGCCACCTGAAAGTGATCGGCCGCACAGGCGCAAAACATCTTGGAGGCGGTTTGCAACTCGACATGGACTTCCATGCCGATGACGGTTTCGTAGCGCAAGGGATGCTCCTTGGGGCCAGCTTCAGGCGAAGAGGACGTGCTGGCGGAGGAAGGCTTCGCAGGCTTGATAGAAGGCCCGCACGGTCTCGGGTTTGCGCCAGCCATGGCCCTCGCCTTCGTACAGGTGATAGACGTGCGGTATGTTGCGGCGGCGCAGCGAGGCCGCTATTTCCTCGGCTTGGGCCGGGGGCACGACTTGGTCGTCGGTCCCCTGAAAGAGGGCGAGCGGGTCGCGCAACTGGTCGGCGGCGTAGATCGGCGAGCGCTCGCGATAGACCGCAGCCGCTTCAGGCAGCGGGCCGATCATGGAGTCGAGGTAGCGGGATTCAAATTTGTGGGTGTCTGCGGCGAGCGCGAAGAGGTTGGCCACGCCGTAGAGGCAGATGCCAGCGCGGAAGAAGCCGGGCCGCGTAGAAAGCGCCCGCAAGACCGTATAGCCACCGGCACTGCCGCCCATGATGACGAGGCGTTCCGGGTCGGCCAAGCCGCGGGCGACGAGGTGCTCGGCCCCGCCGACCGCATCTTCGACGTCGAGGACGCCCCAGCGGGAGCGCAGGGCCTTCATGTACTCCCGCCCGCGCCCGGTGCTCCCTCGGTAGTCCACGTCGAGGACGGCAAAGCCCCGGGTGGCAAAAAACTGCTGGGTCGGCTCGAAGCCGGTCTCGATCTGGCCGGTGGGGCCGCCGTGGATCAGGACGATCAGCGGCGGCCGGCCTCGGCCAGCAAAGCGGCGGTTGGCCGGAGGATAGTACAGCCCGTGAACTTGGGTGGCGTCCTCGCTGGCCCAGAAAACGGGCGCGGGCGTGGAGAGATCGGCCGGGGCAAGCGATTCGCTGGCCGAGCGTGCGCGGACTGCGACTTGGCTCGCTGTACCGGCGACGATGCGAGCGGGGATCGCGCTGGCCGCGGCAATACAGGCCAAGCCCTTGCCGCGTGGGGCCGTAGCGAGTTGTTCGATGTGGGTGTAGGCGGCCAGCCCTTCGACTGGAGCGACCGCTCCACTGGCAAAGTCGAGGGCGTAGGCTAGACGCTGGGCGTTCTCGCTGCGCACGAAATACAAGGTGCGGCTATCGGCGGCCCACGAGAAAGTCCGCAGGCCCTGTACCCAAGCCGGAGTGGCGACGTCGTTGGCGTCCTCGCACAGGCAGCGCGTGGCTCCGCTGGCGAGGTCGCGGCACCAGAGGTTGCTGTAGCCGCGCTCGTCCGAGGCATAGACCAGATAGCGGCCGTCGGGAGAAAAACAAGGTTGGGCAATGGCCGTGTCCGCGCCGCCAGCGAGCACCTCGGTTGCGCGTAGGCTGGGCAGCCCGTGCCGGTTGCGGGCAAGCTGGCCCAGCACGAGGCGGGTGCCGTCCCAAGGCATGTGCGGATGATCCCACTCAACCCAGGCCAAGCGGTCGCCTCTGGGGTGCCAAGCTGGCTGCATGTAGAAGTCGGCGCCGGCCGCGAGAATTTGCGGCCAGAAGCACCCGGCACCATCGACGATGGCCAACGCATCGCGGTCTTCGTAACTGTGGACGTACGCGAGATGACGCCCGGTTGGCGATGGCGCAGGCGACGCCGCGTGGCCAAACTGAGGAGTGATGGGCTGGGCTGGGCCGCGGGCGAGCGGCTGGCGGTAGAGGCGGCCGCCGTGCTCGACGAAGTACGCGTGGCCGCGGGCTACGGCAAAGTCGCCGCCGCCGTAGCCGACTTGCGCTCGCACCGAGAGCGCGGCGTTGAGGTCGCGTGGGGCCGCGCCCGGCCCTTGGCAGACGAGCACCCCCTGCGGTCCTCGGCCCTCCAGCCAGACGAGGGTGCGGCCGTCGGCATCCCAAGCCACGTCGCGGAGGCGCGTGGAATGGGCTAACTCGTCGGGCGAGAGGGGGCTGGGCCACGAGCCGAAGGGGCGAACTTCCATCCTAGCGCTGCTCCATCAGCTCGATCTTGACGTTGTCCGGGCCGTTGATAAAGACGATGCGGCTGCCGTCGTCGAGCGTCACAGGCCCCAGCCAGATCTCGACGCCGTGCTCGTCGATGTCGGCGAGGGTTTGATCGAAGTCGTCGGAGACGAGGGCGAGGTGGTCGTAGCCTTGGTAGCGCCCCAATTCCATCGGGGCAAACTCGCGGTCCGTGACGGTGATTTGCACTGCGCCGATGTGGACTGGAATCCAAGTCGCGCCACCGCGCTCAAAGGGCGGGTCGCTGGTGGCGCCGAAGAGCTGCTCGTACCAAGCGACTGCGGCGTGGACATCAACGGCCTCGTGGTGGATATGGTTGAAGGTGTAGTTGGGCATGAGAAATCCTTTCTGTTGAGTGCCCGAAAGTTCGCAAAAAGGGTGTTCCTGTCAAGGGAGGTACGCTCGCGTCACAGCGCGGCGGCCAGGCCCTTTAGGTAGTGCAAACTACCCGCGGCAATGGTGCGCGGATCCGGGCTGAAGTCGAATACTTCCACTGAGACGTAGCGCTGATAATCCAACTGCTTTAGGGTCCGCATGACGCTGGCGAAGTCGGTGTTGCCAAAGCCGGGGCCGCGCTTGTTGGCGTCGTTGACGTGGACATGGCAGAGGTGCGGGCCGGCGTCGCGCAAAAGCTGGGCGACGGGAATGGCCTCGGTCGAGCCGGAGCACACGTCGACCATGGTCTGGAAGTGCGGGTGGTCGATCTCGGCGACCATTTTGCGCGCTTGGGCACAGGTGGAGATGATGTTGGTCTGGTCCTTGCTCAGCGACTCGATGCAGAGATAGACGCCGTGCTGCTGGGCCAGTGCTAGGCTGCCTTCAAACGCCTCGCGCAGGCGACGCCAGCACTCTTGGTAATCCCAGCCTTCCTGCACGTTGCGCTGCTTGGGCGACCCAATGATCATCACTTGGCCGCCGAGGTCGCCGCAGAACTGGACGAGCTCCTTGAAATACGCGCAGGTGCGCTGGTAGATGGCCGGGTCGGGATGGGTGATGTACAGCCCGTCGGGGCTGGCTAAAAGCCAGTGTAGGCCGGCGATTTCCACGCCGGCGCGCTCGGCGGCCGTGCGGATTTGGGCGCGGCGCGACGCGGGGATGTCTTCGACGTGGTCGGCGAGGGTAAAGGGAGCGATTTCGACCGCGTCGTATCCGAGGTCAGCCGCATAGTCGAAGACGTCTTCGATGGGCCAGTCGGTAAAGTACTCGTTACAGGTGGCGAATTTCATGGTTCGTTCCTTAGCAAGGGTTGGATTAGAGGTAACTTGCGTCTTGCTGCTATCTCTGTGTTCGGATTTCTCAACTGCGTGCGTCGAGCGCGAGTAGATGGGGATAAGCTAGGATACGCCCGTCAGCGGTCATAAAGGTCAGGTCGTGTACGACAGCGGTAGCGACCAGCATTCGGTCTGCAGGGTCTCGATGAAATTCCCCGGGCAGATTATAGGCCGCAATGGCGATCTCGTGGGTGAGGGGAACGGTTTCGGCGAGGAGTGCATTGAGCGATTCGGATATCCAAGTCTCGAGTCGGCCTGCCAAAGTCAGCCGGTCCCCCCACACTAGGCGGGCGATTTCTAGGGACGATACGGTTGAGACGCGGAGCGCATTGGTCTCGTCGGCAAGGGTGCTCCGTGCGTCTGGACCGAGCTGTTCCGGCGATTCCTGCGACCAGATCCATACATGCGTGTCGAGTAAGATCTTCACAAATCCATCTCCCACTCATCTCCAAAATCAGTATGAACGATGTCGCCGTGGATAGTCATCTGGCCACGCAGTTTGCCTAGCACTCTGTTCGAGTGGCTTTCTTCGCGGCAAGGGTTGACCGTGGCTATGGGCCGTTTGTTCAAGGTCACGAGGAGCGGTTCCCCCGTCCGTTGCACCTTCTTCAATTCGTCGATGCACTTCGCCTTGAATTCGGAAATACTTATTTCCTTCATCGCGATCCTCCAAGTTCTAGATGGTTAAGATAGGGGTTGGGCGAGATGTATCGCAAAGGAGACAAAAAGACAAACAGGTGCGGTGTGGTGGCGGGTGTGCGGACGATAAGTTATTCGCAGACCATGCCGTCGCCGTCGCCGTCGCGCATGAACGGATAGGCCGGATGGCTGCTCGACACCGGCGCGATGGCGTGGCGGCGGGCCTCCGCGCACGTGATGCGGCCGTTGCCGTTGTCGTCCCACAGGCTGAGCGCGTCGACCTCCGCAGGCACGGGCGGCGTTTCCTCGGGCTCAACAACTGCTCCCTCTGGCCCGATCAGGGCCGTAGAATGGCAGGCGGCCAACACGCGCTCTAAGGCGTCGGCTTCGCGGCGGTCGATGGTGAGGTTGTACTTGCGGCGCACCGCGACGACGCGGTCGGCAAACCAGCATTGGTTCAGCGGTGGCAGCCATTCGGCCGCGTCTTGGGCGCATTTGCCGCCCGCTTTACAGCCGTTTACCTCCGGGCTGGCCAAGGTCAGGTTCAATAAGTCGGCCGCAAAGTCGCGGCGAGTTGCGGCGGTGGCTTCGCACAGGCCGCTGTCGTGAGCCTCGGACATGGCGACGATGTGCTCGATGTGCGTCTGCTTTAGGTCTGCGAAGACTTGCCCGGTATAGGGGCTATAGATGCTACCGAGCGTTTTGACAATGCGCGGCTCAAGCGATTGCGCGTAGGGATAGTCGCGCCGGCTGTAAGGGGCGCAGCGTTGCTCGGGCGCGACCGTTAGCCCACGCCACGTTTCGGCCTGGGCTCGTCTGAGTCGGTCGTTTTCCTGTTTCAGTTGAATGTATTGCTGTACGAGGAAAAGGCCGAAGAGGACGGCAATAAACGCGCCACTCACAAACCAAATCCTAGCCCTATTCTTCTTGTAAAGCGTCGGCATTGCGAGTGTCCCTGTTTTAGATGGCTATGAAATGGCTTGCAAAAATACGGACGGGTCGCGGATACGGCAAAGGATACAGCGGTGGGTTGGAAGGGATACAGCACTGAGCCGCAAATAAGGCGCGAGGGGATATGGCAATCCTACATCATTACAGGACTGGATTCCCGCCCCGTGTCGGGGCACGGGGTGACGTTCTTTCGTGGGAATGACGCCTCATAAGCAGAAAAGACCGGGCCGATCAACATTCCATACTTTCGAGTCATTTAGGACAGCTATATGGCACGGTCCTTGCATGAGTCGGCAAAGAGGAGGACAGACCATGTGGGGACTATGGGTGTTGATATTGGTCGGCCCGGTGTGGGCTGATGAGGACTTGGGGGAGGAGGACGCGAGCTATCTAGAGCAGCGGTTGGACGATTTGCGGGCGTTGGACGCGGCGGCCGTGCGGTGGCGAGTGCGCGGGACTGAGATGGCTTGGGAGCAGTGGCAGTTGTACCAGCGAGTGGAGGTCGCGCCGGTCAGGGGCCAAGCGTTTTTTGGCTTGGCCGAGCGCGATCGCGGCGAGGCGAACTGGAGCGATTTTAGGACGTTTTACTACGCAGTGCAGCGGCGTCAATCCGAATGGGTCGTCGGCGATCTGCGGCCCGGCACGGGCGCGGGCTTGGTGTTTGGGCGCAGCCGCCGCGGGAGTATCGCGCCGAGGATGCCGGCCGGAGACAGTCGGCGCTTGGGGTATCGCTCCAGCGGGGAGAATCACGCCCTGCGCGGCGCGGCGTGGTGCTATCAAGGCCGTGCGTGGAGCGGGATGCTGCTCGGGGGGTGGACGCACCGGGACGGACGCTTGGATGAGCAGGGCCGAGTGCGCTCCCTGCCCGAAAGCGGCTATCACGTAACCGCGACTGAGGTGGCTGGCCGCGACCTGCTGGGCATCCGGGCCGGCGGCGGCCGCCTGCACTGGCGGGGCGAGCATTGGCAGGGGGGCGCGACGCTGCTCGCCTTGGGCTTTTCCCACGACCTCGACTTGCGTCGGAACGGGCGGACGCCTTGGGGTTTTGTCGGCGACGAGCAGCGCATGGGGGCCGTGGATGTGCGCGTGGATTGGGGCCGGGGCCGAGCGGCGTTGGAGGTGGCCAGCGATGGTGGGGGGCACTGGGGGATGGTGGGTGCAGTGCGGGTGCGGTATGGGGGCCTGCGGCTGCGGACGCTGGGCCGCTACTACGCGCCGGGGTTCCACAGTTTCTTTGGCGCGGCACCGGGGACCTCGGCCATGCAAAACGAACAGGGCGTCGTGGCCGAGGTCGGCGGGCGGGGCTGGCGCGCGTACGCAGACGTGTACCGCCGGCCGGCGCGCTCCTACTTCATACCCGTGCCGGCTATGTATGCCACTTGGGGGGCCGAGCTCAAGAGGCGGTTGGGCCAGCGCTGGGACCTGCGCGGGCAGTGGCAAAGACGCCTGCGGCCGCACTGGACGGGCGAGCGGTTGGCCTCAGAGCGCAGCCACAAGTGGCGTTTGGACTTGGAGCGGGGCGCTTGGCGAGGGCGCGGCGAGTGGGTGCGCTGGCACCGCGCCGGGCGCGCGGAGTGGGGCCTGTTGGGCAGTGTGCGGTTTAAGACGCGCTGGCTGACCCTACACGTGAGCCGCTTCCGCACGGACTCGTATTGGACGCGGATTTACGAATACGAGGTCGATTTGCCCGGGGCGGTGAGCATTCGCTCGCTCTACGGCACGGGCTGGCGCGGGTACGCGCTCGTGGCGGTCGCGTATCGCGGCTGGCGGCTGAGCAGCCGCTACCGCATCCAGCACGACCAGCGGCTGCGACACTACGGCGGCGTGCAGGTGGATTGGACTAAGGGCGATTAGGTCCCTTGCGCCTGAATAGCGTTAAACTGTTTATTAAAACACATCCCGAACAACTCAATCACTGCTTGGACCGACCGCGATAAATGGACTGGCATTCATTGTTCAAACTGTATTCGTCCACACGCCGAGCGGTTCGACTGTATTTTAACATTGTTGTCCGAGCGGCTGTCTTGGCACTGATTTGGGGTGTTCTATTAGCTATCGGCACAGGTCTCAATTGGCTGATAGACTTAGCGCTGGGAGCATTTGATGCCTCTGAAAAGGTTAAAAATATTTCGCTACAGATCTCTCTTGGGTACATTATCGCATTAGGAGTTGCAGCGACTTTGACTAGCCTGAAGGATGTGTGGAATTTGACTCTCGCTAGCCTACGCAAGTCTTCCGCCGATGAACCGGACGATCATCAGGAAGAGAAAAAATGAAAAAAGCCCTTCTTCCCGTTGGAGATTTCAAGCTGGCAATCGCATATACCACGGCGTGGATGTTCGCGTTTTGGCTGATAGAACATCCCATAGGCGATTGGGCGGTAACGGCAGTCGTTTTGTATGGTTTGCTATGGCTATCAAGAGAAGTCGTTTCAGTCTTGATACTATTTGTAGAAGAGCGTATGCAAGGGTACGCAAAGCGCGTCGTCCAGAAGGCAGGCGTTACACTTTGCGTGGAATCACTCCCTGAATACAGCTTTCGGGACAAGTTGTTCCTTGCCGCCGCCGTCTCGCTAACGTTTTTTACCATCATCGGCCTCTCGCTGATCGTCGGGATCCCTGCGATCCGTCTGTATGGACTTACTCCTCTTCCTTCTTCTTTTACTTGGATAGCTTGGGGGCTCTTTCTCGTCGGCGGGATCAGCGTATCCCTGATATTTGGGATTGTAATGTGGCTGTTGTCTTCTGCCGAAGCTGGAATTAACACGGCAATCGCCCCCCAGCAAGCCTACGCCGCCACCAACCGCAAACCGACCGAATTAGAATTGCGTCTATTATTTTTTTACGTACTCCTGTTGTATCGCTTTCATCTGCAATTCGGTCGTCGCTAACCTAAGGTCTGCCCTGCCCTCCCATAGGGAAACCACGAGGGGCGATCTTGCAGACTCGTCGCATGAGATACCTTCTACTGCTCATCGCCGCTTGGGTCGCGGTCGTCGAGGTCGGCGCAGCACCCCTGCAAGACGTCGTCCCCCAAACCGGGCACATCCACGCCCTGACCGTTTTCGCGCACTTTGCCGACGAAGGCCGCTTGGGCCGCGCGGTTCCGGCTTTTGCGGCGGAGATTTTTGCCGAGCAACCGGGCAGCTTGACTCACTTCTACCGCGAGATGTCGCGCGGGCAGTTTGAACTCACCGGCGAGGTGCTACCGCGCTGGTATGCGTCGCGCAGCAATGCCGATGCGTACGTGGGGGCAGGGGGCGATTTTGGTCGCTTCGCCCGCGAGGTCTTACAGGCCGTGGATGACGACGTGGATTTGGGCCGCTTCGACAACGACGGCCCCGACGGAATGCCCAACTCCGGCGACGACGATGGATACGTGGATTTTGTTTTTATCGTAACGGCCTCGGCCCCACCGGGTTTTTTTACCACTCAAGAAGCCACGGGCGTCTTCCGGCTCGGGTTGGGCAACGATTTTGTCAGCCAAGACCGCGCCCAACGCGGCGGCTCCATCCGGGTGCGCTCAGATCACGGTGCTGTGCAGCGCGGCCGGTCTTTGGCCGGCGCGGTGGGCATAATGGCCCACGAGTTTGGGCACTTTCTGGGGCTGCCCGACCTGTACGACCTCGAATATGAGTCCGAGCCGGACGACTCGGGCGGCATTGGCTATTGGGGCTTGATGGGGCACGGCATCCGCGGCTGGAGCGAGGTCGATGGCCCCAACCCCTTTTGCGTTTGGAGCTTGGCCCAGCTCGGCTGGCTGGGGGTGAACAACCAACAACTCAAGGTGCTGAGCGAAGACCAAGACGACGTGGTTTTTGCCGATGTCAATGCCGGCGGAGCGGTGTACTTATTGCCCGCGCTCGCCCCGGCCGAGCACTTTTTCCTCGTGGCGTTCCGCAGCCGCCAGCACAGCTACTACGAGCGCAATCTGCCGGCCGAGGGCTTGCTAATCTGGCGCGTAGATCCCACCCGCTACAGCAATAATGAGGAAACCGCCAAGCGGGTGGATTTGGTATGCGCCGATGGGGGGTTCCGCGATGCGGGCTTTCCCTTGGGCCGCGAGCCTGCCCCGTTTACCGGCCGCGACAACCTCGACTTTTGGGCGCACGACGAGGCTTACCGCACGAGTTTTGGCGGCAACCTCGGCGACGCGACCGACGTGTTTGACGGCGAGCAATTTACCGACTTCTGGGCTGCGTCCAATCCGGCGTCCTCGCCCGGGATTAGCGTGACCCGCATCCGCCGCGCGGGCGACTCTATGGTGGCCGACCTCAAGCTCCAAGACCGCCGCCGCGCCGGTCCGATTGCCGACATCGAGGTCTGGCGCGATAGCATTGAGGTCGTCGGCGATGTGACTGTCCGGCCCCAAGGCCGGCTTGAGGTCCACGCCGCCGCGCAGGTGCTAGTCGGGCCGGACGCGCTGGGCGCGGGGGTGGATCCGGCGCGGGTGGAGCTGAATGTGTACGGCACCCTCAACGTCGGGGCCTTGGGGCAGGGGCAGGCCGTCTTTCGCTCGGGTGCGGCCGATCCACAGCCCGGGGATTGGCAGGGCCTCGTGCTGCACCAAACGGCCTCGGTTTACTTGTACCGCGCCCGCATTGACCACGCCCGCTATGGCCTATTGGCCAAGAAGCTGGACCACGCCCTGACCTTGGCAGAGGTGGAAATCCACCGCGCCGGCGCGGACGGCATTCGCTTGGAAAAGGTCGAAGAGGAAATCGTCTTGGATGGCGTACAGGTTGAGGGCGCGGCGGGCGTGGGCATTTGGGTCGCGGGCGCGGGCCTGACGCGAATCCATCGCGCCGAGCTGCGGGCCAATGGGGGCGCGGGTCTCTGGCGCGAGGGCGGGTTTTTGTCGTTGCGCGACAGCCGCTTCAACGCCAACGGCTCGGCCGCGCCCGAGGAGGCCAACTTGGTCTTGGGGCGGAGCGTCAGCGGGGAGGTGGTGGGCAATGCGTTTATTGGCGGGATCGGGATTTACTGCGCGGAGACGCGGGAGGTCGAGATCGAGGCCAACACGCTGCACAATCACGAGGTCGGCCTTTGGACGAGAAGCGCGCGGCCGCGCATTGTCCGCAATCACTTCACCCGCAATGCGTTGGCCCTGCGGGTGGAGGGGAGCACGGTGCCGGCCCGGCTGGTCTTGAACGGCGTCCAAGGCAGCGAGCAATTGCTCGACAATCGGGCCAGCCAACCGCTACAGGCGATCAACAACTGGTGGGGCAACGACGACGAGGCTTGGATTGAGACGCGGGTCCGCGGCGAGGTGAACTGGCGGCCTTTTCTCAACTTCGACCCGCGCCGGCCCTTGGACTTTGCCTTGGGGCAGAATTACCCCAACCCGTTCAACGAGGCGACGCAAATCGACTATCAGATCGGGATCAACGACCCCATTGTCGCCGGGCAGACGAGGGTCGAGATCGAAGTCCGCACGGCGACCGGCAGCTTGGTGCGGCACTTGGTTGAGGACTTGGCGGCACCGGGATTGTACAACACCGCTTGGGATGGCCGCGACGAGCGCGGCGAGCGCGTGGCCAGCGGTATGTACTACTACATATTGCGCGTTGGGCCGATCGCCCGCGCCAACAAGATGATTTTTATCAAATGAAAATCGAGGCGGATTATCTCGTTCTCGGCAGTGGTATTGCCGGTTTGTTCTTTGCCCTCAAGGCCGCTCAGCACGGGTCGGTGGCCGTGGTGACCAAGCGCGAGCGGCGCGAGTCCAACACCCAATACGCCCAAGGCGGCATTGCCGCGGCCATGGATGCGGCCGATTCAGTGGCTAGCCACGCGCAGGACACGATCGCGGCGGGCGCGGGTCTGTGCGACCACGCGGTCGTCAAAGGGGTGGTGGCCGAAGGGCCGGAGGTGATCGACGAGCTGCGGGCGATTGGCGCGCAGTTCAACCAAACGCGGCCCGGGGTGTTGGCGTTGGGGCGCGAAGGGGGCCACTCGTGTGCGCGGGTGGTTCACGCAGACGACGCGACCGGCCGCGAGGTGACGCGGGCCTTGGTCGCGGCCGTGCAAACCCTGCCGCAGGTGACTTGGTACGATCACCATCTGGCCCTAGACCTGATCGTGGACGATCAACGGCGGTGCCACGGGGCTTGGGTGTTGGACTCAGCGCAAGCAGTCGCGGCCTTGGCGCCGGTTACGCTGCTGGCTACGGGCGGCTGCGGGCAGGTTTTTTTGCACACCACCAACCCGCCCGTAGCCTCGGGCGATGGCGTGGCCATGGCGTGGCGGGCCGGTGCGCGGGTGGGCAACATGGAGTTTATGCAGTTCCACCCGACCATGCTGTACAATCCAAGCAAGCCCTCGTTCCTGATTACCGAGGCGTTGCGCGGCTTTGGCGGGGTGCTGATCGACGAGCGCGGCGCGGCATTCACCGACCCGTTGCAGACGCGCGATGTGGTCTCGCGGGCCATTGTCGCGCAGATGCAGCAAAGCAATGCCGAGTGCGTCTATTTGGACGTCACCGGCCAAGACGCGCAGGAGACCCGCCGCCGCTTTCCCAACATCTATCGGCATTGTCTGGGGATGGGGGTAGATATGACCCAGAGACCAATTCCGGTGGTGCCGGCCGCCCACTATAGCTGCGGTGGGGTGTGGACTGGCCTGCACGGCCAGACGGATCTCGCGGGCCTATACGCGGCCGGTGAGGTGGCGATGAGTGGGTTTCAGGGGGCCAACCGGCTGGCGAGCAACTCCCTGTTGGAAGGCTTGGTCTTTGCGCGGCGCGCTGTTGAGCACGCCCGTACCGCCGCGCCCGGAACGGGGGGCCGGTTTGAGATGGAGCATCCGGGCGCGGGGGTTGCGCCCATTGCGCTGGAGGAACGGCGGGCACTGCTGCGGCGCTTGATGTGGGACGAAGTGGGCATCGTGCGCAGCGACCGAGGCTTGCAGCGGGCTTGCGAGGAGACCGCGCGGCTGGCGCGAGAGATTACAGCGTTGTACCGCGGGCAGCGGCTCGACGCCGAGCTGGTTCAGTTGCACAATTTGGCGACCGTGGCCATGCTCATTGCCCGCTCGGCGCGGCAGCGTTTGGAAAGCCGCGGCGTCCACTACAACCGCGACCATCCCGCACGCGACGATGCCCGCTGGCAGTGGCCGACGCTGCTGGTGAGGGATCGGGCTGGCCGGTCGTGAGTCATGCACGGGCGGTCTCGAACGCCACGAGGTTGCGGGTCTGGCGGCTGAACTCTATGGCCACCATGTAAATTGGCTCGCCCAAAGCGCGGTACTTGTCGGCATAGTGCTTTTCTCTCAACTGCGCCATCGCCGTCCCCTCCGGGGCCGATTCGACCACTTTGAACTCGAACAGGTAGCAGTTGGCGTTGAAGCGAACTGCCATGTCCAGCCGCCCCTCGCTGCTGCTGTCCTCCACGACGATGTCCAAGCCCACCGACGCGAAGTAGGAGTAGAACACACTGGCGTAGTAGCCTTCATAGTTGGCTAGGTCGTTGTTGGTGTGCCACTGGTAGGGAATGCTGGAAAAAAACGCCTTGAACAGACTCTCTAGGCCGGCGAAGTCGTTGACCAACAACAGATCGTACAGCCGAGCGCGGTGCTCTGTACGCTGCGACGGATTGTCGGTCAGATGGTTCAGCAGACTCCGGTTCAGGCTCTGGCGCACCTCTTGATTGGGGTAGGACAGCCGATAGTACATCTCCCCGCCGCGCGGCTCGGTCTGGCGAATGGTCAGGTAGCCGGTCTGGAACAGCAAGGCTTCAGTGGCGATGTGATCGACGTCGAAGGCCGACAGCACATCGTCGCTGCCCAGCATGTCGTCCAGCGCCAACGCACCGACCCCGCGCGAGATCAGCATATCCATTAGGAACGTCGGTGTGCCGGTCTCAAACCAGTAGGCACCGAAACGGCGGCTGTCAAAGAGTAAGAGGATGTCGAACGGGTTGTACACCTTCTCCTCGCCCAGCCAGCTATAGCCGTTGTACCAGCGGCGGATCTCGTCCCGGTCCAAGCCGGGCAGCTCGGGCGCGAACACCGCGTCTAGGTCTGCATCGGTGTAGCCGCAGATGGCTGAGTAGCGCGCATCGAGCGTGATGTCCTTGAGATTGTTGAGGTCCGAGAACAGGCTGACCTTGGAGAATTTGCTCACCCCGGTGAGAAACGCGAACTGGATGTGCGCGTCGCTTACCTTGATGGCCGAATACAGGCCGCGCAGGTAGTCGCGGTTGGCGCGTGCAACCTCCGGCGCCTCGAGCGCGTCCAGAATCGGCTTGTCGTACTCATCTACCAGCACGGCGACGCGCTGGCCATCCCGCCGATGCAGGGCCTGTATCAAATGGCGGAAGCGCGCCGCCGCGGTGTCGTGACGCGGCGCGACCCCGGCTTCTTCTTCAATAGCGTCCAACTGCGCCATTGTCTCTTTGTGTAGATCGCCCCGTTCTCCATAATTCCCGCTACCGAAGTCGAGCCGCACCACCGGATAGCGCACCGACCAATCCCAGCCGTTGTGGATGTCAAGCCCCTCGAACAGCGATTCGTTGCCCTCGAATAATTCCTTCAAAGTGTCTAGGAACAGGCTTTTGCCAAAGCGCCGCGGTCGCGACAGGAAGTAGTGCTTGCCCTCGTCGGCCAACCGCCGAATGTAAGCGGTCTTATCGACATAGTAGCAGTTCGCCTCGCGAATCTCGCGGAAGGTCTGAATGCCAATGGGCAGTCTGCGTCTCGTCATGGCTTCTTGGCCTTCTATGCTATGCAGTGTCGCGCCACGCGATGCCAACACCAGCCGAGCAAGAGCAGCCCCAACCCACTGAGCCAGATTGTGCGCTCGACAAAAAACGCCAGCCCCAAGCAGGCGGCTAGGCCGACGAGGGCTATCCACTGGGGGTACAGCCGCTGGGCGGCTGGCAAGCGCAGGGCGCAGAAGTTGGTGATGGCGTAATAGACCAAAATGGAGAAGGCGCTAAAGGACCAAGTGGTCTTGACGTTGCCCACGAGGACCAGCCCCGCGATGGCTAGCCCGACGACCACCACGGCAATAGAGGGCGTGGTCTGGCCTCGATTGAGGCGGGCCAGCGCCCGGGGCATATCCCCGCGGCGTCCCATGGCCAGCAGGACCCGCGACAGGCCGAGGATTAGGTTGAGCAGCACCCCAGCCATGGCGGTGATCGCGCCCAAGGCTAGGGTCCAAGAGATGCCGGGGGCGTCAAAAGTCTGGGCGATGACCTTTAGCGGAGCGGCCTCGTCCATGGTGGCCGCGTAGAACGCCTCTGACCCTACGGCCGCTAGGGCGACAGCACCGACGCCCATGTAGACCAGCATGGCGATGAGCAGCGCGGCGACGATGGCGCGCGGGATCGTCTTGCGGGGGTGACGCACTTCTTCGCCGAGCGTGGCGATGCGACCGTAGCCCGTATAAGCGACGAACATCAAGGCGCTGGCTTGCAGCAGGGCCAACCCGCTATCATCTCGTGAGAAAGGGGTGAGATGCAGGTGGTGCAGGGCGCTGGGTGCGCCGGCCACGACGAAGACGAGCAGCGAGCCGAGCGTCGCGGCGACGATCGCGATGTTGACCTTGTTGGTGCGGTCGATGCCCAAGAGGGCGATGAGCGTGAGCGTCAGCACGGCGGCCAAGGCGACCGGAGTGCTCCATGCGGCTTGGTCTAGGGCGTTGCGCAGGTAGCCGGAAAGCCCCATGGCCGCGGTGGCCGCGGTCGCGCTCTTGGCGCAAAGGAACATCCACCCGGCGGTAAAGCCGAGGGCTGGCCAAGCGTACTCATAGCCGTATTGGTACGTGCCGCCGCTGAGCGGATGACTGGCGGCTAGCTGGGCACTGGACAGGCCGTTGCAGAGCGCGACGAGCGCGGCGATGGCAATGGCGACCAAGACCGCCGGTCCGGCAATGCCCGCGCCGACCCCAATGCTGACAAAGACGCCGGTGCCGACAATCGATCCCAAGCCGAGGGCGACGGTGCCGACCAGCCCCAGCTCGGGTCGCAGGCGGGCGGATGGAGCGGGTGGATGCGCGGAGGTCATGCGATAAATATAGTCTGGCGGTGCGCTCGCGTCTTGTCTGCCCATCGTTTTAGGGCAAAAGACGCCGGCCGCGCCTTGAATACGCGCCTAAAACCCTATATTCTTTTATAATCAATCTATCACTGAGCGCAGTGCTCATTAACTACGAGGAGAAAATCATGATCCGAATGATGTCGTTTGTCTTGGCTGGACTGGGGCTGTTTGCCGGAGTCGAAAAAGCCGCGGCCGCTGCAGGGGACGTAGTAGATCGAGAGACGCTGAAAACTTTCGTGCTGGAAGCGAAGAGCTTGCTGGAGTCGGCGCAAGATGCGGAGGAACGGGCGGCCATTCTGGAGACCTTCAGGACCGAAGAGTGGAAACAGGGGCCGATTTACCTGTTCATCACCGGGTACGACGGCACCAGCTTCTTTCACGGCGCCCAACCAGATCGCGAGGGCACCAATAATATCGACCAAGAGGACAGCAACGGCGTCCAGGTGACGCGGCAGAATATCGCAACGGCCCAAGCTGGGGGCGGCTTTGTGGAATATCTCTGGGATAATCCCGCGATAGAAGGCGAAGACGAATCCCCCAAGGTGAGCTACGTGGTCCCCATTGAGATTGAGGGGGTGTCCTATTACTTGGGTGCTGGGTTGTACATTGAGTCGGAGCAGACGAATGTTGCGCCCATTTCGTGGGGTCGGCTAAAAGCACGGCTGTAAACCTTGAGCATCGTCGTCCTCGACTTTGGCGGGCAGACGCTCACCTCGTCGCCTCCGCGTCCATGCGCCGCGGAGGCGACGAGGCGTGTCACCGCTGTGCAGAGGGCGACCAGTGCCGATGCTGACAAAGACACGAAAAAAGGAGGTCCATAATGGATGTGAAAGAAGCCGCACGGACAGCGCGAGCATATATTGCGGACCTTTTTGCCGATGAAAACGTGCAACACGTCGGTTTAGAAGAGGTTAAGTTCGACGACGTATCGGAAATTTGGAACATAACTATCGGTTTCTCTCGACCGTGGGAACTTTCTAAGGATCCCCCTAAGGATTCTGCCTCTTCTTTTCCTGTTTGGTTGCCAGAGTTAAACCCGCCAACACCGCAGCGCTCCTACAAGATCGTCCGCGTACGCGACAGTGACGGTTGCGTCGTATCCGTCACGCACCGTGCGCTAGCGGAGCATAATTGAGCCAATTCACCGCCGTCGCCCTCGTTCACCGGAGATCCTCTTGAGCATCGTCGTCCTCGATTTTGGCGGGCAGTACGCCCATCTAATCGCCAATCGCATTCGTCGCCTCCGCGTCCATGCCGAGATTCGCTCGCCAGCGGCCGCGGTCGCCGATTTACAAGACGCCGACGGGCTGATTTTGTCAGGCGGCCCGGCCAGCGTCTATGACCCGCAAGCTCCGGCGTACAACCCCGAGATTTTGGCGATGGGCAAGCCGATGCTGGGCTTGTGCTACGGCCACCAACTGCTCTGCCACCGCTTGGGGGGCCAAGTTGAGCGGGGGGCGACGCACGAGTTTGGCGCGGCCTATCTGCACGTCCAAAAAGCAGAGGGCGTGCTGGCCGGACTGGACGCCCGCGAGCGGGTGTGGATGAGCCATCGCGACCACGTCGCGGCCCTGCCGCCCGGGTTTGCCGTCTTGGGCGCGACCGAGAACTGCCCGGTGGCGGCCATGGGCGACCCCGAGCGCAAGATATACGGCTTGCAGTTTCATCCCGAAGTGACGCATACCGTGCGGGGCATGGAAATCCTCGATAACTTCGCCGCGCTCTGCGGTGCCGAGCGGTGCTGGACGATGGAGCGCTACGCCGAGCAGGCGATAGCGCGGATCCGAGCGCAGGCGAAGGGGCGCAACGTCCTTTTATTCGTCAGCGGCGGGGTCGATTCGTCGGTGGCGTTCTTCTTGCTCAACCGCGCCTTGGGCGCAGAGCGAGTGCTGGGCTTGCACATTGACAACGGCTTTATGCGGGCGGGCGAGACGGCGCGGGTCGAGCGGCTGATGAAGGGGGCCGGCCTGCACAACCTAAAGGTCGTTGACGCCAATGCGGATTTCCTCGCCGCCACAAAGGAGATTGTCGACCCAGAGGAAAAGCGGCGGCGGATCGGCGCGGAGTTCATCCGCGCCCGCGAGCGGGCACTGGTCTCGCTGACCCTGAACCCGGACGAGTGGCTGTTGGGCCAAGGGACGCTCTACACGGATACCATTGAGTCCGGCGGCACGGAAAACGCAGCGGTCATCAAGACGCACCACAATCGCGTTGGCGTCATCGAGCGGCTTTTGGCCGAGGGCAAGGTCATTGAGCCGCTCGATCAGCTCTACAAGGATGAAGTGCGCACCTTAGGCGAAACGCTCGGCTTGCCACACCACTTGATCTGGCGGCATCCGTTCCCGGGGCCGGGGCTGGCGGTCCGGGTGTTGTGTAGCGAGGCGTCGAGCGCACAAAACGCCGATTCCGGTTTGGTCTCCGAGGCGCAGAAGGTGGCCGCGGCATTCGGCTTGGAGCTTGACGTGCTGCCGTTGCGCAGCGTCGGGGTGCAGGGCGATGGGCGGACCTACGCCCATCCAGCGGTGGTCACCGGCCCGCGCGAGTGGAAAACGCTGGAGGCGCTGTCCACCGAGCTGACCAATCGCTTTCCGTCGATCAATCGGGTGATCTACCTGTTGGGGCCGACGCCGCGGCCACGGCAAAACCTCAAAGCAGGGTATTTAACCTGCGACCGGCTCGATCGCCTGCGTCAGGCCGATGCCATCGCCATGGAGGAGTTGGAGCGCCACGGGCTGATGCGGGAAGTGACCCAGATGCCGACCGTGCTGCTACCGCTGTCATCCGATGGGGTCCGGGAGAGCGTGGTGCTGCGGCCGATTGCGACTTCCGACTTTATGACCGCGCGCTTTTGCCGATTGCCGCTGGCGTTTTTGGACGCTGTGTGCAAGCGGCTGTTGTCACTGGAGGGCATTGAAGCGGTCTTTTACGACATTACCCACAAGCCGCCGGGCACGGTCGAGTGGGAGTGAGAAGGTATGTTCGACACCCGCATCCTCAACGAAGCCGTGAGAACGCGCCGCCAGCGGCTGATGGCCGAGCAAGCCGAGTTGTTCGCCTGTGTCCGCGGCACCCTGTTGGCGTTGCGGCAGCCGCTCGGAATCGAGGCCGCGTACATCGTCGGCTCGCTGCGGTCGCCCAATTCTTGGCGGGAAGCGTCCGATATCGACGTGGTCGTGGGGGGCTGCTCGCCCGTTGTGCTCGAAATAATGAAAGCTCTAGAGGACGCCACCGGCAGAATGGTAGATGTAATCGACCTCGACCGGCATCCCGCCCCTCAATCCTTTGTCCAATCTGGAGTCAAGGTGTATGGATAAAGGAGCCTTCTCCATCCTCGAAGCGGAATTGCGGGCGCGTTCCCGGGATATCGACCGCATCGGCGATCTCATTGAGGAACGCCTGAGCACGTTTGCCCATAGTGCCGAAGGGATAGACAGCATGGGATACCAACTCCACAACCTCTACGGCGCGTTTGAGCAGTTGTTCGAGGAAGTAGCGCGCTTTTTTGAAAACCAAATCGACGCAGCAAGGTATCACGCGGATATGATCAGGCGAATGCAGCTAGAAATCCAAGGCATCCGCCCGGCCCTCCTGTCTGCCGAGACGGCTGCCGACCTCGATGAGTTGCGACGCTTTCGCCATCTGTTTCGCCACGCATATTCCGCGAATTTGGATCCCGACAAAGTGGCGGATTTAGCGGTCCAAGCCGTGCGCGCCCAGCGCGCCTTTGCGCGGGACTTCGAGCGATTTCTAACGCGCTTGCGGCCCGAGTAAGGTATCCTTATCTGAATAGATCTTTGAGCAGAAACGTCAAGCTGCACGAACTTACGATCTTGCCGGCCTGTGCCTATCCGACGGACGCGCCGATCACAAGCAACCAGCTAGCTAGGTGATAGTTCCGAAAGGATGGATGTGGACTCACTCCTTACCTACGACATTGAAAATGAGAACGCCGAATTTGTCACCGAGGCGGACTGGATACCTAGCTTCTGGAATTTCCTACTTGGCCTTGAGCGCAATGATCTAATAGCTGAACTCATTCAAAACGATCTCGACCAGAATGCAACGCGCACCGTCATTTCGTTTGAACAGGACCAGCTCGTCTGTGAAGGCAACGGTAAACCAGTGGAGCCCGAAGGCTGGCAGCGGCTTCGTAAAATTCAGGGTGCCGGCGATAGTGTTCCCGCCAAACGCAGGGGGATTGGAATAAAGAATCACGGTCTGAAGACTGCGTTCACGATTGGCGATGAAATCCGTATATCATCGGACGGACAGTCAATATCTCAAACACTTTACGCTCACGGACGGAACAGTGCTCCATATCCTGGTGCATACCCAGAACCACGACCTGATCCGCAGGCACCCCGCAAGGGATGTCGTGTCATCATCAGATACCGAGACAAGAATATTGAGCCTCGCGAGGGCGAAGCAATCGTCTTCGACGCTATCAGCACACAAGACATTGACGATCTATTCAAATCGGCCTGTTCTAGCACCCCCGAGCAATTTGTCGGCATCGTTTCGCCAAGAGTGGTGCCGCAATATGAGATCATCCTTCGTCATTGGCGTCTTGGCGAGGCGCGATTCGTGTTTTCCTGTAGACAGCGGAAGGCTGCTAGAGGCATCGAAATCTTTCGCAGGCGTTGTTCTGTCAGTGGGACCGCATCGTCCCTAGCCTCCAGTGTACAAGAAGAAGCGGTCCGCCGTTTGCTCCCTCTGAGTGGGCACCTAAATCAGCGTATCGCTGATTTTTATCGAAGCCGAAACCGCTTTTTTGTTGAAGTATCTTGGCCGATAGATGGACGCGGTAAACCGAGAACGGGAACCGGAAGATTCCGGTATCCTATTGGCTACCCTGACGGTTTACAGGCGCGAACAGGACACGGCGCATCTTTCAATGCGCCCTTTGTATCGGACACAGAGCGACATGGCTTAGCACGGAATAATGAAACCAATAAGAAACTACGCGAAGACTGCGAGAAACTGCTGGCCGACGTGCTCGCGCGCCATACCATCCCGCGCTGGGGACCTGATGGGCTCAACCCGCTAGTGCCAATCCCGAACTCCGACAATGAAGCTGAGGCAGTGCGACCGTTGCTAACAGCACTAGCTCGGCGTGGTGCCATGCCGACACTCAGGTGGAGAGCCGCGGCGGTCCGAGTACTTAAGAGCAAGAAACAGAAAGCTAGTGCCAGAGCGGCTACTAAACAAAGGCCTAAGGAACCGCAGCAGTACCGTTTTGTTGTGCCGACTATGAGAAAATCGGAGGTGATTCACGCTTCTCTGTCTGTAATCTGTCCCCTCTCGGAAAGACAACTTGATCCACGAGTTCATCAGGACATCGTACGGCTTCTATCGGATGGATGTACAGACGGTTTTTGCGAGGACTTCAAAACTTTCGATGAAAAAGACGCACTAAGCAGGGCTAAGGGCGAAGGCAATAAGTACTTTGCCGTGTCCAATAACCTTGAGCGAGAATTCGCGCAGCCGCTCATCGCGTACTCCTATTTGGACGTGATTGAGGAGTCGATAGAGGAGGACAAGTGCAATGCGGGGGAAATTTCATCGTTGCAGGAGGCTCTGTTGCTTCCCGATGTACACGCCAAATCAGCACGATTCAAAGACTTACATGCCAGCGCACCCCTTCCTGCGGATATACCGGGCTTATGCCTGCCACCAATTTTGCATCAGGATTTGGCGTCCCATCCGATCTTTCGGCGTACTAAATGGAAAAGGCCAAAGTACACGATGGAGAAGTTTCTAGGAGGTGGGGTGCTTCAGAATGCGGATGAGCAAATACGTAAACTGTTCTGGAAGTGGTTATGTCGGAACGAACACAGCATTGGGCCACGTGAACGCACCAAACTGGCTGACATAGAAATATGGCCAGATGCTGACGGTAAACTCTGCAAGCTTTCGGCCCTCTGCGATGTGCGATCCCAGCGCATTGCAACAATTCTCGGTGATTCAATCCGCAGGCCACATGAGCATGTACGTCAATTAAGAAGGATAGTTTCTTTTGGTAAAAAACGCCGAACATCTATCCGTTGCTTCCCTTCGCAAGACGAAATTGCTGACTGGATCGAAAGACGCATAGCACCTCTTGTACCCGACGACACGCCGGACGCAGACACCATTGTCGCTCTACAATGCTTTGAAGCCGACTTGATGATTCTCCTGAAAAACCCAGTCATCGCTCGTATGCTCAACGCGGCAGAAATGACTTTGCCGGCACTTGCGCAAGATGGCTCGATCCGACCACGAGAAGGGCTAGTCCTGCCGAGCAAGAATATTGAGCGACTTGCATTGAGAAAACGGTTTCTGCTCAAGACCAATCGTCGTACTACCGCACTCAACAAGCTATCGCCGGCCCTGTCCGAGCCAACGGCGGCAATGCTCATCTGCACGTTAGACGAGGATCGTGAAAACTTCGGTGCCTTGCAGGCACGCCTTCGTCAGTTCATGGCGTTGACCCGACACTCGGATTGCTATCGGGACCGACTTTCCAGTATGGAGATCCTCCCGGTTGGTGGCTGTCCTCGGTCTCCGAATGATTTGGCGTTCAAAAGTAAGAAGGGAGACTATTGGGGTAACTGGAAAACCCAGATTTGGCCAACGGGTCTATCTCAAGACGATCAGCAACGTTACCGGGAGGCTGGTGTCACGTCAGCTTTCCCGACCAGTGAAACTAGCCGTGCCTTTTTTCAATGGCTATCGCAGCAGGATGAGGCGGTTCTGAGGAGTCATGTCAGTTGCGTACTTCGCCACATAGTACATCAAAACGGACCTGAGAGTTGGGCCGAAGTCTTTACGGACATACCATTCATCGTAGTGAAAAATAGCAGGGGCTTGCAGCTCGTACCTTTGCACACGGCGCGTCGCCGCCCGGTCTATCTACCCGATGCAGAAAAAGAGATCGCTGACGCAGTGGTTGAGAATGATCCAGGTGTTTTGCTGGTCATAGACCGAGTCAAAGAAGTTTCCGAACCAATCTCCGAGCCATTGCGGAGACTGGGTGTAAAATCGCTCCGTGAAAAAATCGGTGAACCTGAGCGAGTTGTCGGAAATGGCAACATCCAACAGGCTCCCCCCAAGGTCCTTCGCGGGGTTGCCGCTCTACTCCGCCCGAAGTTCCGCTGTACATTCCGCAAGCATATCGTTGAACTTGGCGTTGAATCCGATCTGTTATGGAACGACTGGCATGACCGGCTGTCGCGCATTAAAGAGGTACGATTCGCTGACAGTGTTGAAGCGCACTACCGCTTTCGCCGCAAGCCATATCCCATCGCAGTTGACGCCGGATTTGATCCTGACTCCCGCATATTCTGGATCAAGGAAGGGTACGGACTGCGTAGCCTCTACGAAACCATTGCGAAGCAACTGGTCTTCAAGCCGACTGCAAAACCTATACATTTTATGGCTTTGCAGCGGGTACTAGAATTGGAGTCTCACGATCCGAGTTTCGGGTCCCCGGATCCCACGATTCTGGAGAATGGGGAAAGCATCTTGGACGAAGAAACTCTCGATACAGATAGTGAATCCAGCGATAACGGCACTGGAGAGGCCAGACTCGGGCACTCTCCTTTTAAGCCTGATCCCCAGGGGAACGTTCCGAGACCTAGCCCTATCTCATCTACCTCAAGCGTAGCCTCGCCACCGGGCGAACACGGAGCGACTAATGGGAACAGCCCAAGTAAAGGCGGCAGCAACAACGAATCCGCACCGGAACTTGAGAAGAAGCATATCGGGGAATTGAAGCAGGATCATTATGCGAGTCACTGTCAGATGTGCCTTTGCAAACGGCCACCTCAAGAGCTTGCCCCGGTCGACAGCTATATTGAGTGGGAGGAAGTACGGCGGCATGTCGTAGAAGCCCATCATGTCGATCTAAAATCAGCCGGCGGTGCTCGCCACGCCGGAAATCTAATCTTGTTATGCAAGTTACACCACAATAATTATGGTCGGCGGCTTACACGTATAGCGATAATCGATGCTCTTCGGGGCCAGAAAAAAGACAAGGAGATTTGCTTTGGTGTAGGTGTGGTAAAGGGCCAATCCATAAAAATTGAGCTCCCGGATACAGATGAAGTCGTTGAAGTCTTTTTCACAAACGATCATGCCGATTATTGGCTTTCTGTTGGCGGAGCAGACGGTCTTGGCATCGATTCCTAACGCGCTTGCGGCCCGAGTAGCTAGCAGACGAGGGTGTACTTTTTTTTGCCGCGGCGCACGATCCAGTATTTGCCGTGTAGGCCCTCTGGGCGTCGCATGATCCGCGCCAAGTCCGTGCAGCGCTCGCCGTTGATATAGATGGAGCCGTTTTGCACGTCTTGGCGGGCTTGGCGCTTGGAGGAAGAGACGCCGGCCGCGACGAGCAGATCAATTAGTCCGAGTTCCTCCCGATCCATCGCGTGCGTTGGCACGTCGCCAAAGCCTTCGAGGATTTCGTCCTCGGATAGGTCCTGAAAAGCCCCGTAAAAGAGTGCGTGCGAGATGCGTTCGGCGCGGTGTGCGGCGTCGGCTCCATGCACTAAGGTCGTTACTTGGGCTGCGAGGGTGCGCTGGGCTTCGCGCCGCTCGGGCCGGTCGCGGACGGTTTCGGCGAGCTGGAGGATCGCGTCTTGCTCCAAGAAGGTGTACGTTTTCAGGTAATCGACGACCTTCAGGTCCTCGGCGTTGATCCAGAACTGGTAAAACTGATAGGCCGAGGTCTTAGCAGCGTCGAGCCAGATCGTGCCCGCTTCGGTCTTGCCGAATTTAGTGCCGTCTGCTTTGGTCACGAGCGGGCAAGTCAGGCCAAAGGCCCGGTTGCCGGCGCGGCGGCGGATCAGGTCGGTGCCAGCGGTGATATTGCCCCACTGATCCGAGCCGCCAGTCTGCAACTCGCAGCCGTATTCTCGATTGAGGACCCAGAAGTCATAAGCCTGTAGCACCATGTAGCTGAACTCGGTGTAGGAAATGCCCGCTTCCAAGCGCGAGGCGACCGAGTCCTTGGCTAGCATGTAGGATACTGGAAAGTGCTTGCCGACGTCGCGCATAAAGTCGATGGCCGCGAGTTGGCTGAGCCAGTCGTAGTTGTTGACCGCGATGGCAGGGTTGGGGCCATCGAACTCTAGGAAGCGCGATAGCTGGGCTTTGACCTGCTCAGTCCATGCGGCCACCACGTCGTCGGCATTGAGTTGGCGTTCCTCGGCCTTGCCGCTTGGATCGCCAATCAGGCCGGTGCCGCCGCCGGCTAGGGCAATGACCTTGTGACCGGCGAGTTGGAAGCGGCGCAGGAGCAGGATCGGCACGAGGTTGCCTACCGTCAGGCTGTCAGCGGTTGGGTCGAAGCCGTTGTAGAGCGTGAGCGGACCGGCCGCGAGGCGCTCGGCGAGGCCATCGAGGTCGGTGGCTTGGTAAATCAAGCCGCGAAATTGCAGATCGGGTATGATGTTCATCACAGGTCCTTAATTCCTTATGGGCATAAAAAAAGCCCCTGTAATCAGGGGCTTGTAAACGCGGTTGGGACGATAAAACGAGCGCACTACCCCTCTGTGTGACGCGAATAATAGGGGTAGCGGCGATCAGGGCGTACGGTCTGCATCATTCATTCTCCGCACAAAAATATAGCCGCGCCCTCTATCCCAGTCAATCGCCCCGATAGCCCTGTGCGGCCCAGACTTTTCGGGCCAGCTTTTTCGCCTCGGCCGAAGGTTCGATTGCGCCCAAAAGACTGCTTGGCGGCTGCCCTTGCTTTTTGCGCTCGGGGTCGGGCGACCAGTCGTCTTGGGCGTATTTTCGGCGCACGGACTCGCGGCGGAAATCGGGCACTTCCATCGGTGCCGAGTCGTTGAGCGCGGACCGCCACGCTTGAATCCCGGCGATGCTCATGTCGAGGCCGCGGTACACGTCGAGATAGGGTGGCTCGCCAGTGCGGATGGCCTCGGCAAAGTGGTAGCTGGTGAAAAAGTCGCCGCCGCCGTGGCCGGTGCGAGTGGCTTGGGCGCGATGCACGGGGAAGTCGGGCTTGTACACCGTTTCGACCGGATCGCGCTCGCGCTTTTCCCACGGCTCGTACCACACGCGCAGCCGCTGTTTGTCGCCGTGGCGGCAGTTTTCCATCACCCCCTTGTTGCCGTGGATGCGGACGTAGTTGCCGTGGCCGCGCAACGCGCCGTGCAGCGACTTCATCACCGCGTCGTTGTCCATCCGGCAGATGATCACCGCGGCCGTGTCGCTGCGGTTCACGTGCAGCGTTTGGGTGGGATCGGCGAAATCATAAGGGATGACAAAGCCGTTTACTTTTACGGGCCGGGTGTCGGTGATGTATAGGACCGGGGCGATGGAATGGGTGCAGTAGTATGTGGCGGGGATCCAGTTGCGCCAGTGGTCGCGCCCGCAACTGCGCGCCAGCTTCACTTCGGCCGGGTCGGGATGGACGTACTCGCCCTCGCCGTATTTGAACTCGCCGACGCGGCCCTTTTGGTAGAGCCGCCTCATCTCCTGATTGAAGACCATGTAGGGATAGTTCTCGGCGAACATGTAAATCTGGCCGCTTTGCTCGACCGCTCGCGCCAGTGCCACGCCTTCGCCCAAGGTGTGGCAGGCCGCGGTCTCGCTCATTACGTGTTTGCCGGCGTTGAGTGCTTTGATGGCAAACGGGGCGTGCTGGTGGAAGTAGTTGGCGAGCACGACCGCGTCGAGGTCGCAGCCGAGAAATTCGTCGTAATCGACGAATGTCGGCACGTTGAGAGCCTTGCCCTCTGCAATGAGGCGTTCTTCCCAGATGTCGCAAATGGCGACTAGCTCCATGCTGGTCGCAGCGGCGGCCTGCATGAAGGAGCGACCGCGACCGACGCCGACTACGCCGACTCGGATGGGATGTGGTTTGCCGCGTTTTTTCATGGTTTAAGCCGATGTCTAAGGGGCCGCCTGTTCCTTCCCTGCGGCGGCATCCACGTACTCCTTCACCAAAAGAAGGTCTTCCATGGAGCCGCCCAACAGCAGCTCCAACGGCTCTCGTTCATCTAGCAAGGGGTGCCGTTCGCGCAGCCATTCGTTTTCAACTTCCAAATCGCGAAAGAGCGAGGACAGCGTCGCTCTGATATGAAAAAGATGGGCAATTCGATCTCGAATGTCTCGGCCGTGCAGGTCAGCAGCTCCTGCCAAAATCGCTCGCACGAGATTGTTGTCCGTCTGATCGAATCCCAGCAGGGGGACCGCATCGTCTCTGCTCAAATGCCAGTTCTCAAGCAATTTCAAGACGAACTGAATTGGTCCGCTGACCCGTTTCGGCGCAAAGACACTTAGTTTCCAACTCACAACGTCGGAACCGACATCTGACGAGTGAACTGCGATAAGTCCCAACGTTGACTTATATGCAGACGAACCGCTAGCGAAGGAAGGAAAGGCAGGTCTCGGCTTCCACTGATAAAAGTGGCTCGCATGTAAACCAGCCCCGACTTTGGACGGTCCATCATAGCCGGAGTTTCGCATTAAGAGGGAGTCATTAGCTCCTTCTCCAAGAGCCGGTCCTAATAGTTCTGTTGCAGTCGTCATGTTAGTTCCACCTGAATCCGCGACAGTATCCCGCCTATCAGACAATACTGTTCCAACTTCCTAATCGATATACGTCTAATAAGACTGTAATTGATACTCTGTCAATCTACCCCGACCCGCTAACGACGGATCGAGTACGTTCAGGCGGCGATAGGGGCACCTAAAACGTCGAGGGTTTGGGCGTTGCTGGGGGCCAGTAGCCGTCGGGATCTTCGTCCCACGCTGCGCCGCACATCCGCGAGATAACCGCCCATTCCGCTGCGGTCAGGTGGGCGTGGTTGTGGAAGAGGAAGCGTTGCAGCCCGGCCGCTTCCGACGCTTGGAGAATGTGGAAGAGGTCGCCGGCGGTCATGGGGTCGCCGCCGTGGGGCATGCGCCCGGTATCGACCCAAGGTAGAATTTTTTGCGGGTCGCCGACCGCGGCCATGGCGCGGCGCGTCTCTTCCTGTACCACCTCGTTGAAAAACGCCGGTGGAAACCCCAACTCCAAGTCGGCGAGGCACTCCACCTCGGGCAGGCGGACGCCGAGCCAAGCGCGGACGACGGTCCAGCACTGGGCCTCGCTCAACGCTGGATTCCATTCCCCAATCTGCCGCACCCAACGGGCGATTGTGCCGTATAGGCCGTCGAAGCCGCGATGCCAGAAGTAGTGCTTGACCAAGAGCAAATCCACGATTTGGCCCCAAGCGCAGAAGTCGAGTGCGGTCATGCCGGAAAACACGGCCGAGCGCGGGCCGTTGCCCAACAGCAGGGGGCGCGGCAACTCGTTGAGGGCTTGGCGGAAGGCGCGTCCTTGGCGGATGCTGTCTTCGCGTCGCCAGCGCAGCCAATAGAGCGCGTCCTCGTTGATGTCGAAAAGGTTCATCTCCGAGAGCACGCCGTAGGCGCCGTAGTAATCTACTTCGGCGGGCGTGAAGGACTGGAAGCGCCGGTGCAAGTGCTGGCGGCCCCGATCGAGCCGCGCCGCGTCGTAGCCTCTGGCCGTTGCCTCTTGGCGCTGGCCGTCGCTGAGCGGGCGGAAAACCGCATTGCCGTGGTGATACGTTAGCTCGTAGGCCGACTCGGTCCAGCCATCGACAATGCCGCCATCGGCTTCGGGGAACGCCGCGAAGATGTCCTCCCAAGCCGCAGCGCGTAGCTCGGTGCCGTAGGGATCGTCCGCCAACGGCAATCCCTCGGCGGCAATGGCGCCAGAGGCCGGCGCGAAGATCATCAGGGTCCAGCCGCGATCTTTGGCGTTGGCCAGCATGGCATGTAGCCGCTTTTCTTTGGCAGGTTGCAGGGGCACATCGCGCCGGTGGGCTTTGAGGCCGCGCTTTTGGTAGGGCGCGAGATCGCCCTTGAACGCGGGTATGGTGTACTGGCCCTGCTCGTCGGCAAACAGCAGGCGGCCAAAGACTAGGCCGCGGATGCCGCCTTGTTCCCAAGCGTCGAAGATGCACTCGTAGTCGGACAGGACCGTCTCTAAGGGCTGGCCGATGCGAATCCAAGGGGTCAGAGCCATGGCGTGTTCTCCCGTTGATGGGCAGGGCAATATATCGCGTGGGTGGGGCGGCGTCCATTTCCTTGCGGCCTTGTAGCTTTTCGGCTACGCTGTTTCCATGCCGGAGGCGGCCTTCGGTAGCCGCAGTCCGCGATCCCGCAGCCATCTAAACAAGGAGATAAGCATAATGGACCGCGAAGTGATGACCAACGAAGAGAATTACTGTTTTGACGTGGCCGGGTATTTGCACGTGCCGGGGACATTGACGCGGCCGGAGGTCGAGCGGCTCAATAGGGAGATTGACGCCGTGGGGGCGACCGAGGGCATGCTGGGCTGGCCGGGATCGGCGCGAGAGCCGTTCCGCGACTTGCTGGTGCATCCGGCGTTGGTGTGGTATCTCAACCAGATCGTCGGCGCGGGGTTTATCCTCGACCGCGAACCAGAAATCTGGTGTGAGGAGACCGGCGACCCGGGTGCGCCGCTCGTCGGCGGCAACGAGCCGCGGGATCCCGCCATTGCGTACTACTTCCAGAACGGGCGGCGCTTCAGCGAGGGGGTGCGGGTGCTGTGGGCACTGGAGGATGTGGAGGAGGGGGATGGCGGCTTTGTGTTGGTGCCGTGTAGTCACAAGGCCCATTTGGCGACGCCAGCGGCCGTGGCGACCGGGGCCGACGATATGGGGCTGACCTCGCAGCCGGTGCTCAAAGCGGGGGACTTGCTGATCGTGGCGCTGGCGACCGTGCAGGGAATGCGCCCGTGGCAGGGGCCGGGGCGTCAGCGGCTGTTGAGTTACGAATTCGTGGGGCGCGGCGTGATTCGCAGCGCGGGGACCGGGCCGCAGACCAAGGCGGAGCCGCGCCCGGAGTGGCATGCCGAGTTGAGTGCGGTCCAGCGGGCCTCGCTCTACAAACCGGGCTACCAAGCCACGTCGCCGCCGCCGACGATTGCGACCGATGGCAAGACGACGCGGCTGGAGTCCGGGGGCTTCCATCCGTCGCTTTTGCAGGTGGATCCCGACAGCGGCATCGACTACCGGGAGTTTTACTTTTGGGATCTCAACGGCTATCTGGTCTTGCGCGGGGTGATGGACGAGGAGTGGTTGGCCGCGGCCAACGAGGCCGTGGACCGCTTTGCGGAGCGGATTGAGGTCGGCGAAGAGCTGGCGCGGGGATCCAAAAGTCTGGCGGGCACCGGGCGGCCCTTGTTGCCCGGACTGCTCGAACTGCCGCAGCCCTATTGCGAACCGTTCCGGCGCATGGTCGCGCATCCGGCGGTTGAGCACCGGCTGAACTGGATGGGCGGCAGCGGGGGGCGCATGGGCGGGGCGACGGGTTTTGTCTCGGTCCAAGGAACCAGCGGCCACGCACTACACGACGCCAACGAGCCGCTCAACCCCGGGCGCGGCTATGTGTATCACAACGGTCGCAGCTATTGCGAGGCGATCACCGTGACTTGGCAGCTCCGGGATGTCCGGGCGGGCGACGGGGGGTTTGCCTGCGTGCCGGGCAGCCACAAGGCATACTACAAAATGCCCCCCGGCGTGCGGACCTGCGACCGCGATATGGGGCTGGTCAAACACGTTGAGATGAAGGCCGGCGACGTGTTGTTCTTCGGCGACGGCGGCACGACCCACGGGGCGTTGGCTTGGCAGAGCGAACTGGCGCGGCGGGGGATCTTAATCAAGTATTCGTCGCGCAACTTCAACCGCAGCGGCGGGGCGATGGTCCACCCAGAAAACCGCTGGGGCGAATTGGTCGAGGGGATGAGCGACGCCCAGTTGGCGGTGATGCGCGGCCCAGACCGCGATGTGTTCCACAACAACGTGCCGCGGCTGGAGGTGGCCCATGGCGAGGTGACCGTGTCGTACGAGCGCGGATCGTCGCTCTACAGCAAGGAAGCACCGACCGGGCCGTTGGCAGCGGACTCGACCTGAGCCTCCACGCGCCTAGGAGACGACAATTGAGTGAATGGTGGTCGCGGCCATGGCCTCCCAGTCCACCGCGAGGCCAAGGCCCGGCCCGGCGGGCGCGTAGGCATAGCCGTCGGGTTGGGCGCGGATGACGTCTTGCATCCCGTATTCGTAGGGTTCGCAGGGAACCGACTGCTCAAAATAGGAGCAGTTGTCGTAGGCTAGCATCAGGTGCAGGTTGGCGGCCGACACGAGGCTGTAGCCCCACGACATGATCTCGCATTTCATGCCGGCCGCTTCGGCGAGGGCAATCGCTTTGTTGGCTTGGGTTATCCCGCCCATCATGGCCACATCGGTCCGGGCGCGTCCCCACGCCTTTGAATGCAGGGCCGCGGCAAAGGAGTGGAGGTCTTGGAACCAGTTGCCGGACGGCAGGATGGGAATGGTCACCCGGCTGGTCAGATCCCGATAGCCGTCGAGATCCGAGTCGTGCAGCGGCGCTTCAAACCACGTAAAGCCCATCGCTTCGAGTTGTTGGGCGACGCGCAGGGCCCCGTCGCGGTCGTAGTTGTTTTCCGCGTCGAGCATGAAGGCGATGTCGTGGCCGGGGTACTGCTTGCGGACGGCGCGGGCGAGTTCGAGGTCTAGCTCGGGGATGCACCAAGTGTGGAACTTGATGGCCTTGAAGCCTTGGGCGATGAACTCCTCGGCATTCTTGAGATAGGATTCGACATCCGCAAAAAGCGGGGTGCTGGCATAGGCGGGAATTTTGTCGCGCGCTCCGCCCAACAGCCGGTAGAGCGGCAGCCCCGCGGCCTTGCCGGCCAGATCCCACAGGGCGATGTCGAGGGCCGCCAGCGCTTGGGGCGGCAGCGGAAAGACGCGCGGCCTGATCTCGTGCCATATACGCTCTCGCAAGAGCGGGTCCTTGCCCAGCAGGATGGGGGCGAGGTGGCGGATGGCTTCGGCCGTATAGCGCTCAAAGTCAAAGGAGGTCGCATTCCAGACGCCGGCGACTCCCTCGATGCCCTCGTCCGTATAGAGCCGGACGACCGTGTTGGTCGAGTACTGGTCCGGCAGATCGTCCGACCAAGTGAAGCGATCGACCGGCGGGGCCACAGTGCGTATTTCGACTTTGGTGATGTGCATGGGTATCCCACCTTTCAGTTACGGAGCGTTTCGATGCCCCCGGCCGATTTTATAATAGCCCTGTTCTATCGCATTGACAATCAGAGGTTTGACGTGCCGACTTGCGCTGGCTTACAGCAAACAGGGCCTCGACTTCGAGGCCGGGGCGGCCATGGCTCGGTATGAACAAATCGTCGCGGCGGGTGAGGAGTAATTGCAGGTACGCATCGGAATGGCTATGCTTAGAGCATGGGCGGTTAGCTCAGTTGGTCAGAGCGCCTGCCTTACAAGCAGGATGTCCCCAGTTCGAGTCTGGGATCGCCCACCACTTTACTTTGCAAGCCCCTGAGCAATCAGGGGCTTTTTATTGGTGACAAGGAGGATTACTCATGCGGCGTTTGGTATGCGCGTTGGGGCTGGTGGCCCTGTTTTGCAATGCCCGGCCGGCCTTTGCTCAGGACGACATTGTGGCCGAAGACGTGGTCGATCGGGAGACTGTGAAGGCGTTTGTCCTGAGAGCGAAGTCGGTAGTGGAGGGCTTTGGCTCCCTCGCCGAGGCTTTGGGTTCCTTTGAGACGTTCCGCGCCGAAGGCGAGTGGCGCAAAGGGCCGATCTATCTCTACGTGTACGCCCTCAACGGGAACTGCATCTTTCACGGGGCCGATCAAAGCCTAGAGGGCCAAAACCGGCTCGACATCGAAGACGTCAACGGCGTCAAAATAATCCAAGAGCTCCTCGCCGCGGCAGCCGCGGGCGGCGGATATGTGGAGTATTTTCGCGACAATCCGGCCGTAGAGGGCGATGAAGCAATGGGCTCGCCCAAGGTGGGGTACGCCGCTCCGCTCGACGTTTTTGGGCAAGAGCTGATGATTGGCTCTGGGTTTTACCCGGTGGACGCTGCCTCGACCGCGGTCGAGCGCATTTCTTGGGGCCAGCTAAAAGGCGCGCTTCAATAGACTACGGCGAGGCTCCGTTCCCGCGCCCATTGCCCGTGGTCGGTTTGGGCGCGCACCTGCACGACGTACAGTCCGGGCGCGACGAGTTGCTCCTTTTCGTCGCGTCCGTTCCACAAGGCTCGATGGCGGCCGCTGCGTTGTGCGCCGAGGGCCTGCCGCCACGCCGAGCGGCCGTCGAGCGCGTAGATTTCCAGCTCTACCTCGGCGGTCGCTAGCAAGCGGAACAAGGTGTACTCGATCGTCACGTGGTCGTTGATCCCGTCCCCCTGCGGAGTGAACGCGGTCGGTTGCACCTCCACATTCCCCAATACCCCCGCCAAGGCCCGCCCGCTGGCGACTAGGCGCAGCTGATCCGTGCCCAAGGCGTCGCTGGCGTCGCCCCCTTCCACTTGCTGCGGCAGGCTCTGCCCAGAGCGTACGAATACTTCGGCTTGCACCGCGCCCGAAGCCGTGTACAGGCTGGTTTCCAAGCGCAAGCGCAGCGTTTGCGCGCCCCCGTCGCGGATGGGTTCGGGCAGATAGATCGCTAGGCCCTCGGGTTCGGAGACGACGCTGTCGGCCGCCACCGGCTGCAAGGGGTGGCCCATTTCCACGCCGAGCAGGGCACCTGCGCCGGGCAGGGTCAGGCGCACCGCGTCAAAACCGGCTTGTCCGGCCGCAAACTCGGCTCGCAGGTCGCAGACCAACTCGATCGTGTGCCCGGCCGGGACCTCGGCAATGTGACCGGTGGGCTGTAGGTCGCCGGCCGCGGCTACCTCGCCCACCACCCGCTCGGCCAGCAGCGGAGCATACTCCAGCGCCAGCGAATCCAAGCGGGTAAAATCCCACAGCGTTTCGGTCGTCAAGGTCAGGCGCACCTGCCAGTAGCGGCCGCTCGGAACTCGGGGCCGCTCGCCGGAATGGCGCAGCGGCGGCGACCAAAAGCTCCAGTGATCCGCGTCGTCGATAATGGGGCCGCGCCAGCCGACGGCCGGGGGATCCCAAGGCCATATCCGCTGCTTGAGCCGTTCGTATTTGCTTTGCGTTACTTCCACGAGTTGGCCGATGTCGTCGTACCCGTGATAGCCGGTGGGCGTGGGGTCTAGACCGGACTTGATCTCTACTTGCGCGGAGGTGGGCGCGTTGGGCGCGGCCGCGATGTGGTCGCCTTCGCGCCGCCACCGGCTCGCGCCAAAGCGCACGCGCCCGATGTTCACCTCTTGCCCCAAATCGATTACTTGCGATGTCCAAGTGGCGTGCGGCGGGAAGCCCCGGCCGGACACTGCTAGTTCGGCCAAGGCGAATTTGGTGTAGTACCGGCCGTTGTCCGGGAAGAAGTAGATGCGCAGAAAGCGCAGGTATTGCAGGGGAAACTCAATCTGGACGACGGCCTCGGTATTCAGATCGACGCTGGATAGCAGGACGTCCAAGGGCCGGTAGTGGGTGCCCTCTTCCGAGGCGACGCTGGCCGGGTCGAGGCTGCCGGAGAGTTCGTATTTGGCAAAGGCGAAGTTGGGGCGATACGGCTCTTGGGTGAACGCGTCGCGGCCCTCGGGTGGGTAGAAAGCAAAGCGATCGACCGGCGCGGGTGCGCCGAGGTCAATGGTGTAGAATTCGTGGGGGTCGTAGTAGGAATGCGCCGAGAAGAAGGTCGCGAGGTCGCCGTCGACAAAGTCGCGTGGCTCGGCGCGGGGCCGGAGGTAATTGATCCCGCGCCAGATGCGGGCATCGCCCAAGCGATATGTGGATTCGCCGGGGGAGCGCCAGCGATACCAAGGCCCTAATTGGGGGAGCAAGTTTTCCCCGGGTTTGAGCGTGCGCGGCTGGAGGACAGACGGGTCGGTCTCGTCGTCCATCATCCGCAGTTGCCCGGTCCACGTCGCCCACGGCACTGCGCCGCCGAGGCGAAACTCATCGACCGCCCACGAGTGCGCCGACAGACCGCTGAGCATCAAGGCAAGGGCGAACGCATGTCGCATGGGGGACCTCTTTACTCTAGGACTATCATCTTCCGCTCAACCACTATCCGAAGAACGGAGTGCCCGTGTCAATAGGTACTTCGTCGGGGTTAGGGAATGCTAGGGGTGCGCGTCGGTCGTAGCCCGAAGAAGGCTGCCATGATTAGGCCGCTTGCGATCCGCGCCGCGCAGGCCAAGCCGAAGGCGGCCCCGTAGCCATAGTCGAGGATGAGTGTGCCGCCTAGGAGGCTGCCGAGGAAGTTCAAAAGCTGGAAGCCGCAGACGCGCAGGCCCTGAATCCGCGCCCAGTAGCGCCGGGGTAGCACTTGGGTGGAGAAGTGCTGGTCGGATGGGTTGTCGATGACTTCGCCGATGCGGACGAGCAGGAACATGGGTACGGCCAACGGCAGGCTGATAAAGGCACCCATAATCCCGAGGGCGCTGCCGCCCACAGTGCGGGCCGGAAGGATGGTCAGGGTCGGGCCGAAGCGGCGCACTAGCGTTGGCGCGGCAAAGGTCGCGGGCAGGCCGGCGAGTTGGCTGAGGAAGAAGATCGCGCCGATTGCAACCGGGCCGATGCCCAGCTCGGCCTCGAAGAACACGTTGAAGAATGGATACGTCAGCCCCATGGAGAAGCCGCGCGTACCGCTCAAGGCGGTAATGGCGGCAAAGACCCGCCACGGGGTGGCCGCCGGCCGGTCCTCGTCCGGTGACCGGCGCGGTGGTGCTCTTTCGCGGCGGGTTTGGCCGGATGCGTACAACAGCGGCACGACCGCGATGAGCGAGCAAGCCGCGCCGAGAAGCAGGGCGTAGCGGAAGGGCGCGGGGGCCTCGGTGGAAAGGCCGAGGAAGTAGCCCATGACCCCGGGCATGAAGCCGCCGATTAGGCTCAAGAGCATGCGGACGATGATTTGCAGGGCCGACCATATAGCGAGGGCTTCGGCGCGTCGGGCCGGATGGGCGTTGTCCGAGAGGAAGGGGACGTGGTTGACCCAGACGAAGGCCATGGCCACGCCGCCGACAAACGAGAACGCCAGCAGGGACCCCGGCGACGTGGTCCAGCACAGGCCCACCTGAGAAACAGCCAGCAGCAGACCCGAGGCAATGAGGAAGGGCCGGCGGCCGAGGCGGTCGCTGAGGATGCCGGTGGGCAGCGCGAGCAGGCCGGTCGCCAGCGGTGCCATGCTGGCGACTTGGCCGATGAAGTCCTCTTGGTAGCTCAGGCGCAGTAGATAGAGGTTGTACAGCAGGGAGAAGAGCGCCATGCCGGCGTTGATCGAAGTGCCAAAAGCGAAAAACAGCCGGACATTGCGGTTGAATTCCCGCAGCCGAAAGCGGCTTAGGGCAGTGCCGATGGGCATCCGGCGTGGCGTTTCTCAAAGACCTCGACGGCTTTTTGCACGGCTATCTTTGCGGTTTGGACTCGCTCGGCAAAGGGCCGCTCCATGCCGGTCTCAATGGTGAAGGCCAAGCCGTAGGTGTGCGCGGCAAAGTCGGCGAGGTTGAGGCCCTCGCCGCGTTGCTGGGGATTGAGCCAGAAGACGCTGCGCGGCCCTTTGGTAAAAAAGGCCCCGGGCAAATAATCGCTCGGAGCGAGGGCCGCGCCCGAGGCCGCAACCGCCGAGATCATCTCGCCGGCGAGGGCCTCCTCCCACTGCTGGTCGCTAAGAGTGCGCTGGTGTCGCGCCGAAAACCAGAAGAAGTCGCCTTGGTGCTCGTGGAGGTCCAGCGTCAGGCCGGGCCTTATGGCGGCCATGAGATCGCGGGTGCAACGCGGCTCGATGGGTGCCCAAGGGGTGTCGTGGAAGCGATTGAGGTGGAGGACTTGGCCGGCCGGGTCAATCACCAGCGTGTACGCGCGTTCGACGCCGGGATTGCGGGTGGAGAAATAGAGCCGACGGCCCTTGAGGGCTTCGATCCAGTCGCCGACCGGATGGTTGTACAAATTGCGCGTTGCGTAGCCGGCCTCGCCGATGAGGGCGACCACGGTATCGCCTTCGTCCAAGAGGACTTGGCCGCACTCTTTGAGCAAGGGGGCTACGTCGTCGAGGCCGCTGAGATCGGGGACGGTCGCTAGGCTCATACCGAGCGCGTAGGCCAGTCCATTCAGGCCGATGGGGTCGCGGGTGGGAATGGTGTAGAGCGAGTGCTCGGTCTCGATCTCGTTGATGAGGGCGCAGGCCGCGCTGACGCCCGCCTGTTCGGTGGCGTGGCTGCCGGCGCTGATGAAAATGGCCGGTGCCTTGTTGCCGCCGCTTTTGACCGCGACGATGGGTTGTCCGTCGATTGTGTAGCCGATGGTCTGCGGGGTGTGACCGGCGTCCCGTATGTAGGCGATCAGCTCGGGGTAGTGGTTGAATGGCTGCATGGCGTTTAGGCGCACAGGGGATGCGCCATCTGGGCGCGGCGGAAGGGGATGTCGATTTGGTCGCCCTGATTGATGGCGGCCATTTTGGCCCGCGCCTCCAGCCACAGCCGGTGCCACTCGGCCGGATCGCGCAATTCGCTGGCTGGGTCGCGGCGGCTGCGGGCGACAAACCCGGGGAAGGCGATGCGCCCGGTGGGCTGGTCGGTGGGATTGTAGCGCAGGTCAAAGCTCCAACGAACCTCGTCGCTGAGGTTGGAATACGAGCCGTGGACGGTCTGCTTGTGCATGCAGATGACGTCGCCGCGCTCCACCGGCAGGGGGATGGCCCGGTCGGCCGCGAAGAGCTTTTCCGGGACTTGGGCGGCCCCGGCAAACTGGGGCGCGTTGTCCATGTAGTTGGGGCAGTGCGGCAAGAGGCCGTTTTTGTGCGAGCCGGGCGCGACCATCAGCGGCCCCTTCTCAACGGGGGTGTCTTGCAGCGGGAACCACACCGTTAGCATCTGGGTGTCGTCGGCTTCTTCGGTTACGACGCCGTGGTCTTGGTGCCATTGGGTGGCCCCGAGGACGGCGTTGCCGAACTGGTTTTTGGGCAGGTAGCGCTCGGGCGGCTTGATCCGCACGTGCTGGACCGGGTTGGAGTAGATTTCCGGGCCGATTAGCGACTCGACGACGTCGAGCAGGTTGGGGTCGGTGAAGGCGCGGAAGACGGCTGGCCCGGCCCAGAAGGGGGTGTCGGCCTGGACGTTCTGAAAGGGCAGCGAGAAGTCGAAGTACTGGCTGTGGACGCGGCCGGTTTCCACGCAGATTTGGATGTAGCGGTCGCCGAAGCCGAGCTCGTGGTAGCGCGAGGCAATCTCGCCTTGATCGTAGAGCTCGTCGGCCAAGTGGTCGAGGACGGTGGCATATTCGTCAATGACCGGGTCGAGGGTGTTGACCGGATCGAGGACGCCTTTGACGACGAGGTAGCCTTCGCTGGCAAAGTGGTCGAGTTGGGCGGGGGTGAGGGCGGGCATGGGCGTAGCCTCCATTGGGTTCGGGTCAGTGGCTGGCGGTCTCTCTACAATACAGTAGGTTGCTGCGGTCTGGCAAGGGGCATCATAGCCGTTGCTTTGCGGATGTTTCTCCGATTTCCTCAATCGGCCTTTTGTTTTGCCTTTTGCAGTTGGTTATAGCGCTCCAGAAATTCGTCGTGTGCTCGTTTTACCATGTCGAGTAGGTCTGTGTACCTTCTGACGTAGATTTGCGAGTTTGCTAAAATGTCTTTTTTTCCTCTCGCTTGATCAGTATTAACCAAATCTCCGCAAAGGAGATACCCGGTGACTGTCTCATATTGATAATCACTATCCGTCGTCCGGTTAATGTAAGCTCGCATAAAGATAACGTACTCTTCAATTTGGTTGAGTTCCTTCACAGAAGCGTTTGACTGTGGGCGTTTGATTTCTACTACGACCAAGTTCGCGCCTTCTCGTACACAGAGGAAATCAATGCGTCTGTCTCTTTCCGGGGCGTCGCTGTCTTCTGGGAATTTGTCGCGCAGTAGTTGACTGTATGTTACCTCGTCATCTACCAACGACCAACGCGGGTCAATCACCCAAGGGAATTCTTTTAGGAAGTTGTGGAGCGTCGGCACTTCCAACGCATTGTCTTCAATCAGTTTTTGGAGTTTTTCAATCGTCGTTATGCGCCCTTGAGTAACTCGCGCCATTTCTTTGGCTTCGACGATTTCCCACTCGCGGAATAGGTTGAGGAGCTTTTCGGTGTCCTCGAACTCCGTTTCAGTTAGGTCTTCGGCGATTTCCCAAAAGGCATCGAACTCGAGAAAATCGAGGGATGTTTGGATGACGGGTTCGATCTCCTCGACATCGGCGGTTGGGTTCTTGTCGATCACTTGACGCACCAAGCGGTCGGCGAGCTTCAGGGCGCGGTTATTGCCCGTTTCCTCGGCTTGCTCACGGAACTTAACGTAGAGTGCATTTTCCTCTAGTTGCTGTTCGTTATCGTCGCGGCGTTTTTTGGCCCACTTACGGGCGATTTTTTTGACCTCTTTTTGGCCCCACTCCTTGAGAGCCGTATTGGGTTCCGTGTCCCATACTAGCGAGTTTCGCGTCGTCCCGATTGTATCTTCCCCTTCATCGACAAACTCGACGTGGAGTTCGCCAATAAGGTAAGAGAGGGCGAATTGTTGACCGACAACGGCTTCAAAAACATAAGGCTCTTGTACTAGCTTGCCTCTCGCCATGAGAACGATTCCTCGGTCTATGCCGTCAATGTCCGGCGTCGTGCGGTTTAATGCACCGATCCAGCCCGATACGGTCCAGCCCGTTTGGGGCTGGATTTCTACGTCGTCGTACTCCCATAAGTACGGCTTGCCGTCCATGTCTTTGTCGAGTAGGGATTTGAGGTCGCGGTCTTCAGGCGAGATTGGGTCGCCGTTAATGACGACCTCGAAGCCTTGTTGTGCGCCAATGACGGAGAATCGTCTGGCGAGTCCTCTACGGATTCTCTGAATCGAAATGCGGCGGCTTTTGAATTTTGTGATATGTCTGAGTATGATTTTCGTTCCTTTGGAGACGGTTCCGGTAGGCGGCAGCGGCGGAAACTCGATGGTGCGTTCATCCGCTTTTTCCAACAGTTCGTCGTAGTTCATGCGGAAGTGGCTGCCTTCGCTGTCTTTCACGCTTTCTATGTCGATCTCTTTGGCGATGCCAAAGGCCGAGAATTTGCCAATGCCTTTTCGGCCCATGATCTTGCGGTTGTGCGGCGAAGGTGTCAGGTCGGATTGCTCGTTTTCGCGGCGGTCTCGGCCGACGATGAGGTACTTGTTCCGCACGTCCTCGTCGGACATGCCCATTCCGTCGTCGCTGATGATGATTTCCGAGTGTTCGTCAATCGGTTTTTCGGGTATCTCAATCTCAACTTTGGTTGCGTTTGCGTCCCAGCCGTTGGCGACGAGTTCGCCGATGACGGGTGGCAGGGTCGAGTACATCTGCAAGCCGAGGTGTTTGATGGTGCAAACGTCGAACTCCATTCGGTAGGGGTCTCTAGAAGCCATAACATACCTCCTTATTCAAGACTGGATTCCCGCCCCGTGTCGGGGCACGGGGTGACGTTCTTTCGCGGGAATGACGCCTTAGTATGAAAAAAAACGGTTCCGATGAACATTCCATGTCAACATGAATCGGCGATTGATTGGCCCAATTGTTCGGCGAGTTTTACCGGGACGGCGTTGCCGATTTGGCCCGATAAAAATAGAAAAGATGGGCCGAAAAATTCGTAATCGTCGCCAAAGGTTTGGAGCGCGGCGGCCTCGCGCAATGAGATGCCTCTGTCTTGCTCGGGGTGGATGAAGCGGCCACAATAGACGTCTGTGCAGCGGCACGTTAGGGTTGGGCTCGGCGCGTCCCATGTCATGCGGCCAAATACGTCTTTGTGGGCGTTCGGCTGCTTTTGGTGGCACTTGAGTAGGATGGACGTGTCCGCTACTTCCCGTCGGCTGCCGCCGTTTTTGGGGACGGCCGCGACAATGCGTTTGTGGTGTGGTTGCAGTTTTCTGGCGACGTGATTCGGGTATGCCGCTGATGCTTCGCCATCGGCAATAGTCGGGTACTGGCCAATGGCGCGGCGCACGGTTGCATGGGCGGCGGTCTGTGGGCTGGGGAGCGCGGCGGCCCCGTGTCGGGAGGCCACGACGATGAATCGCTTGCGCGTCTGCGGAACGCCGAAATGTTTTGCGTCGATTAAGTCCGCTGCTTCTGAAAAGCCGCATCTTCTCAGGACCGACAGAAACTCTCGGTAGATTTCTTTGCCGTAAGCGTTGTTTAGTCCGGGAACGTTTTCTGCTAGGATGAAGTCGGGGGGGCGTTCCGCGACGATTTTGGCAAAGTCCAGTAGGAGGGCTTTTCGTTTGTCTTGACCTTTTAGCTTATTGAGGGTGGAGAAGGGTTGGCACGGCGTACAAGCCGCGTAGAGCGTCAAGTCGTCGTCTTCAATGCCGAGCTCTTGGAGGAGTTTGTGGATTTGAATGTCGTTGATGTCGCTGTTGATGAAGCGGCATGGTTTGTTATTGTGTATGTAGGTCTCCCGCAAACGTAGATCATTATCGACGCCGGCCAGCACCGAGATGCCGACATTCAACAGTCCTCTGGTTAGACCGCCCGCTCCGCAGAAGAAGTCAATGGCTTTAATCATGGGGGGCCTCGTGGTGCTCTAAGGCGGGCAATCCCTTCACGATCTTCACTGTCTCCAAACTCACCGTAATCATCTTGCCGATCAACTCGACGATGTATTGCGGCTCGTCCCCTCGATTCGGATCATTGGTGATACCGCTTCGTTTGTCTGTCTTGACGCGGTACTGGTCGATTATCCATTCCAACGCCGACCGATTCCCGAGTTGATAGTCATAAGTTTCCGGTGGAATCCCGTCGAGTGTTAGGTTATTGCGGTCTGGCAAGGGGGTTATGCGCCGATTGAGCGGCAAATCTCGGCCTGAGTTAGTGATCATAATCTTTCCGCCTCAAGAGGAACTTAGGTTCTTCGGCGATTGGCCTAAGCTATCACCGTGAGTAGTCCGATGGATTTTTCATGTTACCATTGATCACAAATACAAATGCCTTAGATGGAAAATCTTTGGCTGTATCGACTCCCCCATGAGTCTCGACATCAGTGAGAATAATATCGTTCCGAATGTCCCCAGGAGGTTTATCTTTAGTCGTCAGGTCGAGCACGAGAAGGATGCTGACTTGTCGGGCTTCGACGCCTGCGTATTGAGTAGCTTGGGCTGTGTACTTTTTCGAGATGTGCTCTCGGTCACCGTTTTCCTTTTCGACTTTTAGTTCGACAATCACTCCGAGATACCTAATATCTGTGACGCCTCCTGCTTGGCTTGAGTGTTCTTGTACATCCTGTCCGAGCACATTCCGAAGATCTCGAAGCACTGTTGCTTGGAACTCGGACTCCGATACATCACTCTGTCCCTTGTAGATTGCTTCTTGAGCATAAGTAGCTAGCAGACGAGTGAGAGCCTGAAGCATCTTTAACAAGTCAGGAAGTTCATCTCGGACCTTGGGACAGTCTGAAAGCAGACTTGTGGCAAGTTCGTTAATGTGTTGATCCAGCCTCCGGTTGCCTGTCATCAGGGGATGCCTGTCTTCATTAACAACTTTGAGACGCAGCTCATTGTGCCCAATTACGGGGAGTTCAATGAACTTCCCGTCGGACGTTTCAAATGCACCACGAACTGTAAACACAAGATCATCTAGACCGATACTTTGCTCTGAATTGAACTTAATTTGTCCTGCTAATTTCCCCCGATATTCGCCGTTTTCAACACTACCCGGTGCGTCCAGCGCAAACTTGGAAACCGAGAACTCGGTTGAGGGACACGTCGTAAGCAAGTCAAGGTGAAGGCGAACCGCATCATTTGGCCATGTGAGGCCACGCACCCGAAATTCCAAAGGGTACAAAATATTGGGCTTTAAGAGTTGCGGACTTGCAAGCGGAGCATGATCCAGAAATACAATCACCCTCAACATCGGGCTTAGCGTAGCTACGGGTTCTTCTACCTCATCTTGATACGGAAGATCCAATTTGCTTCTATGCCAGTACAATATAGGTAGTGGGACTGCCAATAGGAATGTACGCAGTTCGTCGGAATCGTATTGCCCTGTTTGGAGCAACGGTTGACGAGTTGAATCCGCGATACCCGGCAGTGTGAGAGTGTCCGCCGAAATCCAACGTCGTAGCTCACCAACTAAGACATCGCATCTTGTACGTTCCGCAACCAAGTCACCTTCACTCCCTTGGGCAATTGCTACACAAGTAACTTGACTGACCAAGACACGTAGGCCGGCAACTATGACCTTCCACTCTATAGGTACATGTTCATCTGGTGTCTGTTTAATAAGTTTGTCAATCTGATCGACGAAGGTATCAACTTTCTGACGCCATTCTACTTTGTCATAAGTTGTCGAGTTCAAAATCGTGCGTATATCATGAATGAGTGCTACTGAATTAGAAGCATGGTTAATATCCAACTTGGATTCCCGCATCAAGTTTTATCCTTTCCCTTAGCAAAATATGCTTCAGCCGCTACTATGTCACCTGTTTGTAGTGATGCGTTTCCTGCGGCGATCATAGCAAGTTGCTTTAATTTTGTGCGAAATGCTTTGTTCCTTGGTTCTTCAGGGAGAGCGTTGAATGCGGTCTCCAATACTTTTTGCTCATACCGAAATGAACGAAAGTGCGTGAAAAGGCTTGCGAAATGGCATGATTCCCAAGGGTCGAGTTTGGCCAATTTTTGGGCGGAGACTAAGAGGTCACCTGCTACGTGCTGATACGTCGCTTCCGGTAGTTTATGTAACCACTCGAAGAATCGAAGACGTTTTGAATGTCCGTAGTAATTATAGCGATCTCTGCTATGGTGTGCTAGATGCACACCAATGTCCTTGGCAACAAATTTAGCAATTTCTTCGCTTGGCTCGCAGAACCAAATCAGACTTTCCGCGATCTTGCTATCTACAAGGTCTTCTTTAGTCGGAAAGACAGACTCAACTAGGCGCAACGCTACTGGTTTGAAGATCGCATCTTGCTGGCCAATTTTCAGGATTGCATCGCAGATACTTTCGAGTTGATATTTATCATTATGGTACACACGAAGGTGTGCTTCAAGACAATTAAGAACTTCAAGTAGTTGACTTTTATTAAACCACCTTGAACACCGAGCCACGGCTTGTCGTGCAGCCTGATGAACAATTACTTTCGGGTCTTGTAGGTGAACGACAATGGTGTCCACAAGATTTTGGGGTGGCATAGTAGTCGAAAAAGAGAACATCTCGACTGTTGCGTTTATTGCTTTAGCCCGCACCCAAGCTGAATCGTAATCCATCAACGTACGCCAAATCAAAGGCAGTACGCGTGTTTGGAGAGTATAGTTCTTGCCAAGCTCACCGAGCAACGATACACAGCACACCTTGAATTCGTCCTCAAGATGTACTGGCGGTTGGTTCAAACAGTTGAAGACAGAATCGAATGTCTCTGAAGGATTGGCCTTGCAGAGTTCGTTCAAGCATCCCTGCAATCGTCCTTTGAATAAATCCCATTCTTGGATGCGCCCTAATTCTTCTAGCTGCTCAAGTTGAGTATCCTGTGCCTGAGTCTGGTTAGGTAACAGAATCGTGGGTGGTGGAGAGGGCGGACGTTCCTCGCCACTAATGATGGCAAAATAACCGAGGAGAGAGTCAAAATGATTCAGCATCTCTGCCGAGGCATTCATACAGGCAATTTTCAATGCCTCAAGTGCATAGGATCGAATATCGATCTCGAATCTGTCATCTTTAGTCCATGAAAGTAGTCTTTTAATTGCAATCTTTTCCTGTTCATCTACTTCAGTTCGGTTTCTATGCTCATGCCGTTCATCCCAGCTTATGGTCTGGTCGAAAAATTGGCCTAGGTACACGAGAACAATATCTTCTTGCACGGCTGGACGAACGCGGATCATTGACCCGGCAAGAAACTGGTCAACTCTCTCTGAGGAACATCGAAACGCCGATTGCAAAATTTGGATAATCTGCCTTGATGGCCTCACTTCATGTGACCGTGTATTTTCGTAAAATTCAAGTGATTGAACTAAGTCACCAAGTAGATTCTCGACTATCTGTGGTCGTTCGCACTGAATAAGTTTGATTGCTCCACACAATTGGAAGCGTACGGCCACATTCTCGTTTTGTAGTTCACGGCGAATAATGTCTTGCACACTCTCTGGATCAGTGTCAAAATTTCGTACGATGACTGTGGTACTGTGACAGGAGTGATTCTGTGAAAATATCAAGTGTTTGATACATACTTCACTAAGTGGATACTCAACGGCGTCATCGAGCGCGTTAATCACCTCAGCAGACAGTTCTGTATATTGTCCTTTCTCAATGTTGTCAAAAGCTACTTGGCTAAAACGAGAGCCTAACTCAGAGCGTCTGCTGGCGAGTTCTGTGCAGACTGGAAGCATTAGATCAGAAAAATCGTTGGAACCAGCAAGCAGCAAGATCAGATCAATCGCAGCTTCAGGGAAAAGGTCCGCCCCCAAGCGTGCTGATTGTTGCAAGCGTTCGGCTGCTTCCTTGCGTTCTGCTTCATTTTCTGAGAAAATCGTCTCAAGATACTCAAGTATGCGATAAGACTCAGATTCTGATTCCGAACTAATTTCTTTGGATTTTTCACGTAGGTCAGAGCGAAGTTGGGATATTCGCTCCGCTTCTGTTTCGGCTGCTTGAGTACGTTCTTGGACTTCTATCCGGTGTTTATCGATAATCTCTTGTCCCCACGAGGTATCTCCATTAGGGGTATGATGCGGACAAGTAGCACAATGTTTTACAAGAAAATTGGAGAAAATACAACGAAGATTCATGGACTCGCGCATGCCCTCTACTTTGGGACAGCCTATGCTATGGCTTGCGATGGGAAGCCCTGTCATCTGTGCGTAAAGCCCTTCAGTAGTTCGCTCGATCTCTACATATTTGCACCAACTCCGCATTTGGCTTATGCACTCAGCATTGTCCTCACCGAGCTTTATAGCCTGATTAAGCTCATTAGCTTGAGATTCGTCAAATCGTCGCATCATTTCCTCGATTCTCCCTGTCAGATGTCGCTATCTATATATGTTTTTTGTTTTTCTGCACATCCAACTCCGGCAACCCCTTCACGATCTCCACCGTCTCCAAGCTCACCGTAATCACCTTGCCGATTAGTTTGACGATGTATTGCGGCTCGTCCCCTCGATTCGGATCATTGATGATGCCGCTTCGTTTGTCTGTCTTGACGCGATACTGGTCAATTACCCATTCCAACGCCGAGCGATTCCCGAGTTGATAATCATAAGTTTCCGGTGGAATCTCGTCGAGTGTCAAGAAGTCGTTGTACTTGATATGCGTCTTGTCTTTGGATAGGCGCATTTTCTCTACGCGCCAGTCGAGCGGCGCGTCCGGGTTTTCGATGAAGTTGAGCCGATGTTCGGGTTGGGCTTCATAGCCGACGTGGAGTTCTGCCAAGCGTTGCCCCGCTTTGGCAAAGGCCCAGAAGTCCGGGGCGTAAGGGATGTGCGGCAAGTCTCGCTTGAGGTTGGCTTGGTATCGCGTCCGGTATTCCGGGTGGTGGAGCAAGCCATAGACGTAGTGGAAGATGGCGCATTTGGTGATGGTGTCGTCGCTGTAATGCGAGCGGAATTGGGTCAAGGCCCAGTCGGTGATGTTCTCGCGGCGGTTGCTGCCGTCCTCGTCGTAGATGTAGAAGGAGAAGCATTGGGTTTTTTCAAGTATGTCAAGACACGGAATCATAGAAGCCATCAGGGTTTGAAAAGGTTTGTTACTTCCGATGCCACTGACACAAATCACTCGATTTTCTTTTTCTGTCTCAGGTATGGGGAAGATGGAGGGGAAAGCGTACACCCTCTCGTTCATCAATCGGTCAAAGTAGAGGTTCGGTTTCGTGAATGGACGATAGGATGATACCCTTATCTTTTTTTCTGAAAAATTAGCGGTTCTCCCTCTTGCTAAGTTTCGTTTAAGGGCCTCGCTCCACTTGATTTTTTGATCATCAGAAGTCACAAAGTCATCGATATTTGCATCTTGATCCGTCCGTTGTTTCCATCTGGATCTCTGCTCGTTGTAGGTATCAATCATCCGCTTCATGTTACCAGTGAGCACATTTCGATCAAAGTTGTACGCCCAATCATTGCGGCTCGTGTTGACACCAAGGCTATAAATCTTAAATATCACATCCGCTCCCTCGCCCTTCTTCGCCTTTGCTTCCCGACTTCCCATCGGCACAAAAATTTCAAATCCTGTGTCGAGTCCTTCCGTGAGCCATGTATGTTGTCTGTCTGGCGTTATTGGTTTCCATTCGACGTTGCGGTAGTGTTCCTTTGAAGCAAGATAGCGATACTTTTCTTCTTTGCGCCAGAACTCGTCAACACGAGCGTAAGAAATTTTGGTAGGGGAATTTGCACTGTCGTTCTTTTTGATAAAGATGTTAATGCTCACACCGACTTGGATTCCAAAGACGTTGTGCGTCGTGCCGGAGAGCTTTGGATTTTTGCGAACATTCCCGCTCAAATCGAGAATGTAAATCGCGTCAAAATCATCTGCCAAATGTTTTCGCATTCCGTCAAATGCCACGCCTTCGAGAAATCCATTGTTCGTTACCAGCGCGATAATGCCTTCATTTCCGATCCGGTCTGATGCCCACCGAATCGCTTTTACATAATGATCGGAGAGTTTACTTTTATTTGACGCCTTAGAGGCTCGCGAATACGTCTCCGCAACCCGCTTATCCATCGTCTCGTACTTCCGATTTTTGTTATTGTCGTTCTCGTTGACTTGGCCGACGTTGTAAGGCGGATTGCCGACAATCACAAACATTTCCGTTTCCTTTTGCCGTTCAACCCGCGCCGTGTTCTCCTCAGTAAACAACGCCAACTGATGCTCCTCGGCCAGTTCAAACGTATCGACCAAGCACAGCCCTTCAAACGGCTGATAACGCCCCGTCGCCTCGTAGAACTCGTGCTCAATGTTCATGGACGCGATGTAGTAAGGCAACAGCATCACCTCGTTGCAGTGAAGCTCGGACGAATACTTGGCCTCCAGCGCAGTGCGGCGAATCTCGCGCATCATGCGGACGATGAAATTACCCGTGCCGACAAACGGGTCGATGATGTGAACGCCCGCGTCCGAGAGCGAGCGACCAAACTCAGTCTGCAAAATCTGCTCAACACTTCTCGCCATAAAATCGACAATCGGCTGCGGCGTATAGACAATGCCGTGCGTATCGGCGACTTCCACTGAAAACCCCTGAAAAAACTGCTCATAAACCGTGTTGAGGAAATGCTGCTTTTGAGAAAAGTCATGGATGGTTTCCGCTGTTCGCTCAATCGCGACATAGAAGCGGTCGAGGCTCTCGAGAAAATCGCGGCGGCTAAACGACTGAGACGTAAGCGCGTCAATGACCCGCTCGATCTCGTGGGCAATCACGTTGCGCCGCGTAAAATCGGGATTGCTAAAGACGGTGCGGAAAATCCGCTCGGTCAACAGATGCTGAACGAGCATCTCCTCAACAGCGGCTTGAGAAAGATTGGGATTGATGGACTGCCGACACTTATCGTAGAAATCCGCAAAGGCCGTGGTGAAGCGGCGGTTGGTCTGCCGCTCCCGTTGAATCAACGCCGCCAACCCTCGCCCAATGTCGGGAACCTTGTCCTTGAACTGAGCGACCGCCTCGTCCCATTCGGCAATCGCCGGCGGCCGGTGCGAAAAAAAGGCGTCGAGCGTCTGGACGAGTTGCGCTGGGTCGGTCAGATCAGCGTCGAGAACAAGGGCGTCGTTCTGCCACAAGATCGCTCGTTGGGGCGTTTGGAACAGGATGTTGTCGCTGGGATACCCAGCCGCAAACTTGCGCTGCACTTCGGCGGGCAAGTCGTCGTCTATGTCCTTAGCCTCCCAATAGCCATGCGGCAAATTAAACTCGTCGATCAGGGCACCATCGACGCGAATGCGCTTGTTCTGAGGGAGCGCGATAGAATGCTCCGGCACAAGCGTCCACCGAAACTGCTTCCCACACGTTTCAAGCAACGATTGAAACGCCGAGCGCACCGCAGTCTCATGCTCGACGCCGATCTGCTTAAAGGCATCGAGCGATTCGTAGTACGCCGTAACGGGCTTGTGCGTGGGCTTGAGATTGAGAGTCGGCATTGTATTATGGCTCGGTTGTCGTCGCTACGTCCGGGATCGAGGGCGTCCCGACGTGCGATCCTTATCTATGGTCGATTGTCCTAGCCGCCCCGATGGCTCGGTTGTCGCCGTTGCGTCCGGGATCGAGGGCGTCCCGCCCTCGCCGAGGGCAAGATGCCCTCGATCCGTGGAGGCTGGTGTCGCGTAATAAGACTTTCATTATTATAAACACAGAACAACGTCAAGGGCCATCCAACTCGTCCGCCGCCCATCCTCGGAGGAAGCCGCCGTGCCTCCCGCACTCCAAATTCCGCTGTATCCCCGCCTGCTCAAAATCCTGCAAAGCGTCGGCGCGGTCCTCTCGCTCGCCAGTGCGCTCTCAGCCGAGTCGCTCCGCTTTGACGCGGCCAATGAGTGGCAGACTTGGCCCTTGCCGCTGGGGATTGTCGCGCTCGACGACGCCGGAGTCATCCGCCCGGTCGAAATCCGCAAAAACCCCGACCCGGTGCGCGATGCCGCAGCCTTTGGCGGCGGAATTCACGCAGCAGGCTCCAACTCGCTGGCCGCAGCGCGAGCCATAGACGGAGATCAGCAAACCGGCTGGAGCCCCAACTTGGCCGACGACTTAGACGACTGGTGGATCGAGATCGACTTGGGACGAGCCGTGGCCGCGCGGCGAGTAGTGCTGACCTTTTTGGAAACTGCGCCGCCGTGTGCGCTGTTCGACGTGTTGCTTTCCACCGGGGAGCCAGCCATCGACGTAGTTGGCAACCCGATTGAAGGCAGCCTCGTGTACCGCGTGCAGGAGCGCTTCAAGGAAAACCAACGGCCGCAGGTCGCGCTAGAGCTAGACCCGGTGCGCGACCCGTTCGTGCAATTTATCCGCGTCGAAATGCTCGACTGTGGGGCCGACGCCGCACTGGCCGAGGTGGCGGTCGAAGCCATCGGCGACAACCTCGCCTTGGGGCTGGCGGACAAGGGCGGGGGCTTGGAACTCATCGTGGATATTGACGGCTTTGGCGACGCCGCGTCGTTTGCCAATGTGCTGCCGCTGGCCGACGGCCGGTTTTCCCTGTGGACAGAAAACCGCCGCATCAACCGCTCGGTGGATGTAATCTCGCGCATGACGTTGGACTTGGGTGCGGTCTTTTGGGTGGATTTAGTCCGCATCGTCGGGACTTTTTGTCGCGCCCGGGGCAATTCCGCTTCAACTTCGACCGCTACGAGGTGCTGACCGCAGATGGGTCGCTGGCACCAGACGGCACGCGGATATGGCACCGGCAATTCGCCGGCAAGGCCACCATGTCCAATCGCCAGCTCGGGATCGCCAACCACCACTTCGCGCCGCTTGCGACGCGCTACGTGCGGGTCGAATGGGTGTTTTGGGACGCGGCCTGCGCGGCCGCTTGCGTGGGGTGCGGCATTGTGCCGCCCTGCCAGTTTTGGGGCGGTACGCGCGAGTTGCAGGTCTTTGGCGAGGGCTATCCGCAGCGGGTGGTGTTGCCCTCGCCCCTGATCGACTTAGGCGGCGACAAGCAGGTACACGCGATCCGCTGGCAGGCCGACGCGCCCGCCCAAACGCGGGTGGAAGTCCGCAGCCGCACCGGCAACGACCTGCAAATGGACATCACCTATCACGACAAAAACGGCCGGGTCGTTTCCGAGCGAAAGTACAACAAGCTCATTCCGTCCTTTAAGGGCCGGATTGACACCGCGCTTTCCCCAGGGGCCGATTGGAGTCCGTGGAGCAAGCTGTATTTGCAGCCGGGCGAGCCGTTCGCGTCGCCCTCGCCCCGCCGCTACGCCGAGTTGGAGGTCGCCTTGGTGTCCGAGCGGCCGGATGCGGGGGCGGCCTTGGATTGGCTAGTGCTTGAGTTCGGCGACCCGGTGGCGCGCACCGTGGTGGGGGAGATTTTTCCGGTCGAGGTGCAGCCGGGGGAGCGGACCGAGTTTGCCTATTACATTCGTCCGCAGCAGGTGGCCGGCCGCGGCTTTGACCACTTGGCGGTGGAGACCTCCGCGCCGATTGAGTTTGTCTCGGTGTTGGTTGAGGGCGAGGTGGTGGAAGCAACGGCGGAGCCAACGGAAGGGGGGCTGGCGGTCGCCTTAGCCGCGCCGGTTAAGAGCCGCCAGTTAGTGGAGCTGCGCTTTGCGGGAACCGTGTTTGTCGATGCCACGCGCTTTGACGCCTTTATTGGCCAAGACCAAGTGCGGCAGCGAGTGGAGGCGGGCGATGCGTCCTCAGCAGTCGCCAGCAGTACCAATGCCGTGCGCTTGCCCGTGGGAGCGCGGCTGTTGGCCAACGTGTCGATGGGGCCGCTGTGGTTGACTCCCAACGGCGACGGGGTCAACGACGCCCTACGAGTGGAATTCGACTTGGTCAATATGTTGGCCGCCCGGTCTATCGGCCTGCGGATTTTCGACCTTGCGGGGCGACTGGTGTGGGTGCGGGCAGAGGAGGGCCGGGCCGGTGGTCGGGCTTGGGTTTGGGACGGCCGGGGGCGTTGGGGGGCGCCGGTGGGGCCGGGGTTGTACATCGTAGAGTTGCGCGTTGAGGGGGACGAGCAAAGCTACAGTCGGCAGCGCGTGGTCGCCGTGGCGTACTAGCGCTTGATTACCCAAAACCATCCCCCGCACAGGAGAACCGAACATGAGATTGATCCTCGTAGGTTGCGAATACGCTGGTAAGACGACCTTGGCCAACGCCATCGTCGGTTGGATTGAACGCACCTTTGGCTCGTCGCGCACCTTCCACGACCACTTCAGCCTGCCGTGCAACGAGTTTCCCGTAGAGGAACAGGAGCAACTGCTGGCCCTCAGCCCGCGGCTGAAGGAGATGTTCCAGCGCTACATGATGCACTATCACTTCCACCCCGCCTTCTACAGCGACCCAGACCACAACTTGGTGGGTTTTCACATTGAAGAGGCCGTGTACGCGCCCCTGTACTACGGCTACGGCGGCCGAGGCGAGTACGCCGACCGCACCGCGCTGGCGCGTGCCCTTGACGAGGAGGTCATGCAGCACGCGCCCGACACGGTACTCGTGCTGCTGCGGGCGCGGCCCCAAGTCATTGCCCAGCGCATGCGCGATCAGCCACACAAGCGGCCGGTAGTGCAGGAAAAGGACATCGAACTCGTGTTGCAGCGCTTTGAGGAGGAATACCGCGACTCGCTCATCCGCAAGAAGTTCGCCCTCGACACGTCCGACGCCACCGTGGAGCAGACCTTGGCCGAGTTCACAGGACAAATCAAAAAGCACCTCAGCGACGCCGACCGCCTGCGCCTTTTGGCCCAGCAGAACTGGCCGACCTAGGCCATGCCGCAGCCCTTTCTCGACTGGTACGGCGTGTGGCCCGGCCAAGCCGGCATCGAAGGCGGTCACGCCTGGGTGCAAGACCCGCCGGTCGGCGTGCGCTTGGCCGTGCAAGAGGCGCGTAAATCGCCGGTCTTTATCGAGCCGGAGCACCCGTGGGAAGCCGGTGGCCTGACGCCGCAAGTTGTGCTCTGCGATGGCGGTGTACTCAAGATGTGGTACATCGCGCGCGGCGCAGGCGATTCCCCCTTTATTGCGTACGCCGAGAGCGCGGACGGCTTTTGTTGGCAACGCCCGGCCCTGCATTTGCAAGAGTATGGCGGCAGCACGACCAACAACCTGCTCTTTCCCTTCGGCGACTTTGGGCTGCAATCCGCGTTTGTGGATCCAACAGCCCCGCCAGAGGCTCGGTACAAAGCCATGGCGCGCGATGCTATTGCCTATCACGAGGGTGTGCCGGTGCCCGGGATGACGCGGGAGCGCAAGTGGGCCATTCGCCGCGCCATGACAGAAGCGGGCTACACGCCCGAGCAGCGGGCCGAGGCCCTGTATTTCGTCGGCTTGCTCAAAGGCGCGGTGTCGCCCGACGGCAAGCAGTGGACCTTCTTGGAGGAGCCGCTTTTGAACGTGGGCCGCACCGGACTCGACAGCCACAACATCGCCGCGTACGACGCGGAAGCCGGTCGGTATGTCGCCTATTTGCGCGGCCATCAGCAGCGCCGCCGCATCGTGCGCCGCACCGAGGGGATGGCGTTTGGCCAATGGTCGCAGCCGCGCCCGGTATTCGGCGCGGACCCGCAAGACCCCATCGACGACGATGTGTACGCATCGGGCTATTGCCGCTATCCCCACGGCGGCTTCCACCTGATGTTCCCCGCCATGTACCATCGCTGGACGGCCACGGTGGATGTGCAGTTGGCGACTAGCCGCGATGGCTTGCTGTGGAGCCGCCCCGAGCGCAAGCCCATCATCTCCTCCGAGCCTGAAGGGTACGGCATGATGTTTGCCTTCCCGGAATTGGTCCCGCTCGACCCGGATACGTGGGGCGTGATGTTCGTCGGCCAGTACGACTTGCACGACTGGGGCGAGCGGCACGACCCGGGCCGCCCGGCCGAATGGCGTTGGGCCACTTGGCAGCGCGACCGGCTGGTCGCGCTCGAAGTGCCGGTGGAGGGCCGCGTCACGCTGGTTGAACGCGAGTGCGAGGGCCGCGCACTGACGCTCAATTTCCAGACGCAAAAGGAAGGCGGCTGGATCAAGGCCGAGCTGGTCGAGCCGCCCGCTTCGCCGGCCGCGCCAGTGCAGGCCATAGCGGGCTTTGGGCTCGCGGAGGCAGACGCGCTGGCAGGCGACGAGTTGGCTGGAGTGGCGACGTGGCGGGGCCGCAGCGATTTGTCGGCCTTGCGCGGCCGACAGGTGGCCGTGTGCCTGCATCTAGCGCGGGCGAAGGTGTTTGCGGTGGAGATGTAGGGGGATTCGCTTGAAGTGATGCCGCCAAGGGCGTTTTTTATTGCTTGGAGCATGTAAGTCTCTTTTACTGCGGGATGGGTATGTCGCAACTCGAACACATTGAAGCTATTGAAAGACGCCTCTGGAGCGCGGCAGATACGCTCCGTGCCAACACCAGTCACGCCAGCAACGAGTACTTTTTGCCGGTGATGGGACTGGTCTTTCTACGCCATGCCTACAGTCGCTATCTGGCCGTCAAGCCCGGCATTGAGGATGGTCTGCCCGATCGCGACGGCATAAGGCGGGAACTTACCAAAGGAGATTTCTCGCAAAAGAGTGCTATTTTTCTCCGGCCCGAGGCGCAGTTCGACTACCTCGTCGCCTTGCCTGATGGAGCGGATCGGGCCGGGGCTATCATCGCGGCCATGGAGTCCATTGAGGAGGATTACGATAACCTGCGCGGCGTTCTACCCAAGAGCGAATACCGGGAATTGGACAGTGCCGTCCTCGGCCAACTCCTGCGTACGCTCAACCCGGACGAGTTGAAGCAGGTCTCCGGCGATGTCTTCGGCCGCATCTACGAGTACTTCCTGACGCAGTTCGCCGATCAGAAGGCCCACGACGGCGGGGAGTTTTTCACGCCCGTGTCGCTGGTGTCGCTGATCGCCCATGTGCTCGATCCGCAGCGCGGCACTGTGCTGGACCCGGCGTGTGGTTCCGGTGGCATGTTCGTGCAGAGTGCCTGCACCATAGAGGAGCACGGCCAAAGTCCCACCGAGCGGCTCACGTTCCGCGGCTTGGAGAAAAACGCCACCACCATCCACCTCGCCAAGATGAATCTCGCTGTCCACGGACTCGAAGGCGACATCCAGCAGGCCATCACCTACTATGAGGATCCGCACGAACTGGTGGGACGGGCCGACTACGTCATGGCCAATCCGCCCTTTAATGTGGACGAGATTGACGCCGACAAGGTGAAGGTTGATCCGCGCTTGCCGTTTGGCCTGCCTAGTGTCAACAGGCAGGGCAAAGTCAGCAACGGCAACTACGTCTGGATCAGCTACTTCTATAGCTATCTGAATGAGCGAGGACGGGCGGGCTTTGTGATGTCATCACAGGCGTCTAGTGCTGGTAGTGGCGAGGCGCAGGTGCGGCGGAAGCTGGTGGAGAGCGGCGATGTGGACGCGATGATCGCCATCCGTAGCAACTTCTTTTACACCCGCACCGTGCCGTGCGAGCTATGGTTTTTCAACCGCGACAAGCCCGAGGCACACCGCGACAAGGTGCTGATGATCGACGCACGCACTGTGTACCGCCAAGTGACGCGCAAAATCTGCGACTTCAGCCCCGAACAGCAGCAGAACTTGCTGGCTATCGTCTGGCTCTACCGGGGCGAGAGTGAGCGTTTTGTCGAGTTGGTGTCGCGCTATTGCGTTCGCGCTCTCGACGAGGGGAAGCAGTGCTTCAGCGTCGAGGATGGACAAAGCCTGCCGAACTTTCTAACCTCGATCAACAGCCTACGGGACGTGCTGGTTCCTTTTCTCAATACGCTGGGTGCAGAAGATGCCCATGCCGAGGCGTCCGAGAAATTGGCGAAAGCCCTGCGTGAGTTTGAGGCTGATGGGGACGCTTTCCAAAAGTCCGTCGCCGCGCAGAGGGAGGCTTGGGCCGGACAGGGCATTGACTGTGGCACGATGCAAACAAGGGTTGACGGCCTCTCCCCGCTGGCTGAGAGCAGCCGCGATCTTGCCAAGCAGGCTGACCACCTGTACAAGCTGGCTACCCACCTCATTGAGATTTGCGAGGAGGAGTGCGACGCCAAGTCCAGTGCCGTCACCCGCGCTCATAAGGCCGCCGACGAGGCCCGCCAGCAATCCGTTGAGCAACTCAAGCAGGTGCGCTACTTCTATCAGCAAGCCCACTGGCTCTCCGAGCGCTTTCCAGACGCTGAACTGCGCGATGTGGAAGGGCTGGTTAAGCTGGTGGATCGCGCCGAGATTAAAGCCAACGACTGGAGCCTGACTCCGGGCCGCTACGTGGGGATCGCGCCCGAAGAAGAGGACGAGGACTTCGACTTTAGGGAGGCTCTGCGAGAGATTCACGAGGAATTGGAAGGGCTTAACGCAGAGGCGGCGACGCTGGCAGTGACCATCAAGCATAACTTCAAGGCGTTGGGGATATGAGGCGATGGACGCCGACCGGAAAATTATTATCATCGCCGGACCCAATGGCGCGGGAAAAACAACCTTTGCACTGGAGCATTTGCCGCACGAGGCTCAATGTCCATCCTTTGTCAACGCCGACTTGATCGCAGCGGGTCTGTCCCCCTTTCAGCCGGACGCCGCTCTTTTTCGCGCCGGTCGGCTGATGTTGGAGGAAATCAAAAATCACGTGCAGCAGCGAAGAAGTTTTGCCTTTGAAACTACTTTGTCCGGTCGCGGCTATGCTAGGATGATCCCGCGCTGGCGTAGCGACGGTTATACGGTCAAGCTGATATTTCTGTCGCTGGCAACGCCGGAAGAAGCGATTAAGCGGGTTGAATTGCGCGTAAGGCAAGGCGGCCACTATGTTCCACCGAATGTCATTCGACGCCGCTTTGCGGGTGGGTTGCAGAATTTTCAGAGTATATATCGCCGCATCGTCGATTATTGGCAGCGGTTTGATAATAGCGGTCGTATTCCTACATTGATTGATAAGGGAGAAAACCCGTGACTGAGAAAAACCGAGATACCCCTGCCTCGAAACATGGCGACAAGGGAACGCAGGATGTCCTTAACGCGCTACACCGGGCCGCTAGACGCGCACATAAGGTTGCCCATCAGCACAAGACCGGGGTAGTGGTTATGGAAAAAGGCGAGGTCATTGAGATTGAACCGGATCCCGAGATGTACGAGGAAGTGTAAAAAAAATAGTGCAGCAGGTCTGCCACGCAAATTGTGCAAGAGGGGTTTATACAAATTAGGGAATGAACGGCATTTGTTCGCGGACAGGTAGTACGGCGAATGAAATACCCGGGCGACTCCCTCGATGGCTGCCACCAACAATAAATTCAAAAAGTTGAGGAGATGAAGACAATATCTCTAGCTGTATCAGAGTTCGCGGATGTGTATTCGGGTGGTACACCTTCGACCTCGAATCCCAACTGTTGGGATGGTGCAGTAGCATGGATTACACCCAAAGATATGTCTAGCCACTCAGGTATTTATATCGAGCACGGTGAACGGTCCCTAACTGAACAAGGATTGCGCGAGTCGTCAGCCTGCTTACTTCCGGTCAATACGGTCATTCTATCATCAAGAGCACCTGTGGGATATGTGGCTGTCTCCGGGGCTCCTCTTGCCACGAATCAAGGTTGCAAGAACCTGATATGTAAAAAAGAAGTGGCTCATCCCGTATTTATCTATTATCTGCTCAAACTCAACACAACTAAGCTCGAAGCACATGCTACCGGATCCACCTATAAAGAACTCTCGATATCAAGATTAAAGAACATTCCTTTCGACTTGCCGGAGAATGTGGGTACCCAAAAAAGAATCGCCTCCATCCTCTCCGCCTACGACGACCTGATAGGAAACAATCGGCGGCGAATCCGGTTGCTGGATCAGGCGGTGCGGCTGCTCTATAAGGAATGGTTTGTTCACCTTCGCTTCCCCGGCCATGAGCACATCAAGATCAAGGACGGTGTGCCGGAGGGGTGGGTACAGAAAAAAATAGCTGACGTATGTGATACTGTCGGAGGTGGCACTCCATCCACCAAAGTGGCAGAGTATTGGGAAGGCGACATCACTTGGGTCGTTCCAACAGACGTTACTAGAAACGACTGCTTGGTCTTACTTGAATCGGAACGCAAGATTACCGAGAAAGGACTTCGTGAATCGTCTGCACAACTGGTTCCAGCTAACACTATCCTGATGACAAGCCGGGCATCCGTGGGGTTTTTCGCGCTTATGGATGTTGAAGCCTGTACTAATCAGGGATTTATCAATATCATTCCTCACGATGAGGCGATGAGGATGTTTCTGCTTTTTAACCTGATGAGTCGAGTCTCCGAGATCCGAAGCAACGCGAAGGGTACGACGTATCCCGAAATAAGCAAGGGAAGATTTCGTCAGATGGATATTATCATCCCATCTGAGTCCTTGGTTTCCGAATTTCGGAGATTAGCCGATGATATTATTCGGCAAGTGCGTTGTTTGAAGCAGGGAATATTACAACTCACCCAAGCCCGAGATATGCTTCTACCTCGATTGGTAGATGGAAAGATTAGATTATGTGACTTTTCAGGATTTTGAATAATGGCACACGATCCGATTACTCCAATAATTGCTTGTTCCGCCTGCTTTGCTGATCATGGTCTGCGCTTGGATGCCGAGCGACTTGGACTAGAAGAAACGGGTGCTTGCCCAAATTGTAATACAATAGACGGTAAGAAACTCACAAAAATAATCCTCCTCCAACTAGCACATCGTTTCTTTGTGTGGGGTTCACTGCATCGTTGTGAGTATGGAGCTGCGCCACAAATCCAATTCAACGAAAGTCAGAAAACATCTATCGACTTATCACCGTGGCTTGTACCTGATGTTGAATTGTTTGAATGTCTTCTCGGGATAGGTTTTTTCCACTATGGGCCGAGATTCTGGATGATTGGCGAAGTTGAGCCATTGAAGGCACTTCAGAATCGATTCACCCGAAAGGATATTGTCAACCGAGTTTTGCGCGATTACCCAATAAGGAATGTTGGACCAGAGCATCATTTCTATCGGGTTCGCAAAAAACCAAGTAATCCTGCCAAACCTTCGCAGTACGATAGTCCACCCAACTCTGCTATCGGTAAAGGACGCTTCGATTCGATAGATTTCCCTGTATTATACGCTTCACCGGACTTACAAGTATGTATGCATGAATGTCGAGTAACAGCAGAAGATGATCTCTATGTGGCCACCCTGACTCCGAGCACCTCACTGCGCCTTCTTGATCTATCCGCCCTGTTAAGGGACGAACATGTGACAGAATTTGAGAGTCTCGATATGGCAGTTCACATGCTTTTCTTGGCAGGAGAACATTCATATGAAATTACCCGCGAGATTGCCATTGCCGCATGTACTTCGGGATTCGATGGAATTATCTATCCTTCGTACTTTAGCCTTCTTCGGCTTGGTGTTATGCCTTTCGAGACTACGTATGGCATCTCGCATCGACTTATCCCTCAGTATCAGGCGTACGAACAGAAAAAAAGTATCCCTAACTTGGCTATTTTCGGGTGGCCAATTAAGCAAGGCAGACTCTCCTTACAATGCGTCAATAGACTGATCGTGAGTCGAGTAGATTATGATTTTCACTTCGGCCCTGTCTAAGGAACAGCTCCATAACCTTATCGCCCTCTGCGAAGGTTCCACCCCCGAGTTCAAACGGGCTATGCCCTCCGATCTCGGGCGAAAGATTTGCGCCTTCGTCCCTTTCTATATGCTTATCGTATATCTAAATTAAATCGAAGCGAGGTTATAGCATGGCAACAGCACACACGAAATTTTTTATGATCAACAAGAGCCAAGGGGTGCGGCTGCCCAAGGTCGTTGAACTGCCAGAGTCAGTGCGAGAGGTCGATTGAAACCCACCCAATGACCCCCGCGCCCTACACTGAAGACATCCTCGTCCAGCGAACCACTGCTGATTACTTGGAGCACCAACTCGGCTGGGAATCCATCTCTGCCTATAACGTTGAGGACTTCGGCCCAAACAGCCTGCTGGGCCGCACTTCCGACCGCGAGGTAGTGCTGACGCGCCATCTATACGCTGCGCTACGCTCGCTAAATCCGGGCCTGCCGGACGCTGCTTATGACGACGCCGTGCAGCAGATTACCGCCACCGCCGCTTCGCAGACCCTCGTCGCCGCCAACCGCAAGCAATATGACCTGATGCGCGACGGCGTCCCGGTTACCTTCCACGACGACAAGGGCGAGCGGATGCGGCAGCGGCTAAAGGTCTTCGACTTCGAGACACCGGAGAACAACCACTTCCTCTGCGTACGCGAGTTGTGGGTGCGCGGCGACCTCTACCGCCGGCGAGCCGACATCGTGGGCTTCGTCAACGGCCTGCCCTTGCTGTTTATCGAGTGCAAGAACATCTACCGCAATCTCAAGGCCGCTTTTAAGCAAAACTTCTCGGATTACAAGACCACCATCCCCCATCTCTTTCAGCACAACGCAGTAGTGATGTTCGGCAACGGCGAGCAGGCGAAGATCGGCTCTATCACCAGCCAGTGGGAGCATTTCCACGAGTGGAAGCGGCTGGCCGAAGATGAACCGGGCGTCGTGGATATGGAGACGCTGCTCAAGGGCGTCTGCAACAAGCGCAATTTCATGGATATCGTGGAGAACTTCATTCTCTTCGACGAGTCGTCCGGTGCGACGAGGAAAATCCTCGCCCGCAACCACCAGTTTTTGGGTGTGAACCGCGCCGTTGAAGCCGTATGCGAGCGCGAAAAGCGGGGGGGCAAACTCGGCGTTTTCTGGCACACGCAGGGCGCGGGCAAGAGCTACTCCATGGTGATGTTCGCCCGCAAGGTGCATCGCAAGCTAGGCGGCAGTTTTACCTTTCTAGTGCTAACCGACCGCGACGACCTCGATAGGCAGATATATAAGACCTTCGCCGGTTGCGGCGTGGTGAATCACGACCGCGATCCTTGCCGAGCGTCCGACGGACGACACCTGAGCCAGCTTTTGACCGAGCACAAGGCATACGTCTTTTCGCTGATTCAGAAGTTCAACGTGAACCCCAACACGGCGTACACCGACCGCGACGACATCATCGTCATCTCCGACGAAGCGCACCGTACTCAGTACGGTACGCTAGCGAGTAACATGCGCAACGCCCTGCCCAACGCCAGCTATATCGGCTTCACAGGTACGCCGCTGTTCAAGGACGATGAACTCACGCGGCGGGTTTTTGGCGAGTACGTCTCCACCTACGACTTCCAACGCGCAGTAGAAGACGAGGCCACTGTGCCGCTCTACTACGACGCCCGAGGCGACAAACTGAAGGTGACCATCGGAGACCTGAACGAGCGCATTGCCGCGAAATTAGAGGAGCTTGAAATCGACGATATTGACGTGCAGCAGCGCTTGGAGCAGGCACTTGCACAAGACTACCATGTCATCACCGCTAAACAGCGGCTCGATCAGATTGCGCGGGATTTTGTGCGGCATTATTCGACCGCTTGGGAGACCGGCAAGGCCATGCTGGTCTGCATCGACAAGATCACCTGTGTGCGGATGCACCGGCTAATTGAGTTCTATTGGGACGAGTACGCCAATGAACTGGAAGCCGAGCTTGAGCGGACACAGGACGAACAGACCGAAAAGCAGGTCGCATGGATGCGCGAGACGCGCATGGCCGTTGTGGTGAGCGAGGAACAGGGCGAAGTGGAGAAGTTCAGTAAGTGGGACTTAGACATTATACCGCATCGTCGGCTCATCAAGGAGGGCATGGAACTGCCCGCGTCCATGCGCGACAAGCCATCGTTCCGCAACAAGCAGCGCATGGACCTAGACGATGCCTTCAAGGAGTCAGAGCACCCGTTCCGCATCGCCATTGTCTGCGCCATGTGGCTGACCGGCTTTGACGTGCCCAGTCTCTCCACGCTCTACCTCGACAAGCCGCTCAAGGCACATACGCTGATGCAGGCCATTGCCCGCGCCAATCGAGTGAACGAGGGCAAAAACAACGGGCTGATCGTGGATTACTGCGGCATTCTCAAGCATCTGCGTCATGCACTGGCGACCTTTGCCGGCGCGGAACCGGGCGGTGAAGGCCACGCAATTGACCCCACCAAACCGGAAGAGGACCTGCTTGCCGACTTGGCCGAGGCGATTGCGCTGGTGCGCGATTTTCTCGCCAAGGGCGGTGCGCCGTTCGACGACGTCATCGGGCGAACCGGCTTTGGGCGCACCGCCGCCATCGTCTCATGCAAGGAGATCGTCAACGAGAACGACGAGACCCGCCAGCGCTTTGAGGTGATGTGCCACGAGGTGTTCAGGAAGTTCAAGGCGTGCATCAACGCCCCCGCTGTCAACGACCACCGCACAGACCGCGACGCTATTGACATCATTTATAAGAGTCTGCAACGGGACCGGGAGCAGGCCGACATCAGCGACATCCTCCGCACGTTAAGCGAGGTAGCCAGTGAAGCGGTCACGGTGCAGCCGGACACGGCGGTTGATCGGCCCCTCTACGACATCAGCCGCATTGATTTCGAGCGGCTCAAGCAGGAGTTCAAGCGCAGTGCCCGCCAGCGGACCAGTGTGCAGCGGCTTAAGGAGACTGTGGAGAAGAAGCTCCGGCGCATGTTGGCGAGGAACCCACTGCGTACGAATTTTCAGCGACGCTACGAGGAGATTGTCGTGGCCTACAACCGCGAGAAAGATCGCCCGACCATTGAACAGACCTTTGAGGAGTTGCTCGATCTGGTTCAGGAGTTGGACCAGGAGGAGAGGCGGGCGGCTCGCGAGGGCTTGGACGAGGAGTCGCTGGCGATCTTCGACCTGTTGCAGAAATCTAATCTGAGCGCACCTAAGCGCGAGCAGATCAAGCAAGTCGCCGTCAAATTGCTAAAAACGCTGAAGGCCGAGAAGCTGTGCGCGAGCCAGTGGCGCGACAAGCAAGCGACCCGAGATGCTGTCCGAGTTGCGATCTACGATTTCCTATGGGACGACAAGACCGGCTTACCCACAGGTGATTACTCGGAAGCCGAAGTCAAAACCAAGACAGACGATCTATTCCGGCACGTGTTCCGCGCCTACCCAAAAGTGCCGTCCCCGTATTACGAAAACGCGGCGTGAAGTAGCGATGCGATGTTCCCGCCGCTCCAACCGAGTTTTATGACGACGCGATTTTTCAACACGGCCGGTCCGGTCCGCCCGCAAAAGAACTACTGCATTCCGCCGCTTGACCGCTTGGAGCTCGACGATGTTCTCGCCCTCATCCGGGATGAGAAGTACTTCGTCTTGCATGCGCCGCGGCAGACGGGCAAGACATCCGCCCTCCTCGCGCTGCGCGATCTGCTGAACAGCAGGGGGACCTATCGCTGCGTGTACGCCAACGTCGAGGCCGGCCAAGCGGCGCGGGAAGACATGGAGCGGGCGCTCCGCGCCGTTTTTTCGGAACTGGAGATACAGGCGAGTATAACCCTCGGCGACGAGTCGCTGGCTAGCTTGTGGCGCGAGGCACTGGACAGCGCCGGCCCGGTCGGTGCATTGCAACAGGTGCTGAGACACTGGGCGGTCGCCGACCCGAAGCCCCTCGTGCTGATGCTCGACGAAATCGACGCGCTCGTGGGCGACACGCTTTTGTCTGTCCTACGGCAATTGCGCGCGGGGTATCCGCAGCGGCCGACGCACTTCCCGCAAAGCGTGGTGCTGTGCGGCGTGCGCGATGTGCGCGACTACCGCATTCATTCGGGGGCGGAAAACGCGGTGATCGCCGGCGGCAGCGCGTTCAACATCAAGGCCGAGTCCCTGCGCTTGGGGGACTTCTCGGCCGGAGAAGTGCGGGCGCTGCTCGCCCAGCACACCGCGGCGACCGGACAGGCGTTCACCGCAGCCGCGGTGGATGCGGTGTGGGCGCGGACTCAAGGCCAGCCGTGGCTCGTCAATGCGCTGGCCTACGAAGCCTGTTTCCGCAATAAGGCAGGCCGCGACCGCGCTCGCCCGATTGCCGCGGACGACATCCTCGAAGCACAGGAACAACTCATCGCCAACCGCGAGACGCACCTCGACCAACTCGCCGACAAGCTGCAAGAAGACCGCGTGCGGCGCGTGGTTGAGCCGCTGTTGAGCGGCGGCGACGAGCGCGAGTTCACAATCCGCGACCTCGAATACGTGCGCGACCTAGGGCTAATCGCCCAAGGCGATCCGCTGCGCATCGCCAACCCCATCTACGCCGAGGTCGTGCCACGCGAACTGACCGCTGCGGCGCAGACCGGCTTGGTGCAGGACGCCGCTTGGTACATCGACGCCGCGGGCGGCTTAGAGGTCGATAAGCTGCTCGCCGCCTTCCAAGCGTTCTTCCGCGAACACTCGGAGCACTGGATAGCGCGTTTCGACTACCAAGAAGCGGGGCCGCAACTGCTCTTGCAGGCGTTTCTGCAAAGGATCGTCAACAGCGGCGGGCGCATTGAACGGGAGTACGGCTTGGGCCGGGGCCGTACCGACCTGCTCATTATCTGGCCGCAGGGTGGGCGGAAGCGCAAGTTCGTGGTCGAGTGCAAAATCCTGCGCCAGAGCTTGGAGCGAACCGTGCGCGACGGGCTGGCACAGACGGCCGGCTACATGGACCGCTGCGCGGCTGAGTCTGGGCACTTAGTCGTCTTTGACCGCACCGAAGGCCGACGCTGGGAAGACAAGGTGTTCCGCCGGGAAGAGCCTGTGGTGGGCGGAACAATTACCGTGTGGGGGATGTAGAGGCGGGTCTAGTGTCGCTGGTAACGGGAAGTAGCGTTACAGCCAGAGTCGCGGCCAGAGTCGCGGCCAGAGTCGTAAATTATAACCAGCTAAAGGAGATTTTTCGATGAGCACGAAAACTTTGTTCTTAGCATGGCAAGATCAAGACAAAAGAAAGAAGATCCACCCATGGTTTCCGGTGGGCAGGTTGGACGTCGAGCCGTCGCTTTATCGATTCCGCTATATCGGCGGTGCGAAACGCGCAGAAAGGGAAATTGGATTTTCTCCATTAATCGATTTTCCTTGGTTGAGTAGCGATTATCGTTCCTCAGAGTTGTTTGCGTTGTTCAGGAATCGCGTCATGGCGAAGGGAAGGCCAGACCGCATGGATTACCTGCGCTGCCTTGGTCTCTCGGAGGATGCGACCCCTGCTGAAATTCTATCGGTCAATGGCGGTACGCGCGTCACGGACGCCTACGAGGTATTCCCCAAACTCGAAAAGGACGCCGATGGCTGTTTTGCCTGTCGCTTCTTCCTGCACGGTTGGCAACGTGTCAGTGAAGCGGCTCAAAAGCGGATTGATGAACTCAAGCCAGAAGACGAACTGTACGTAACCCTCGAATTGACCAATCCGGCGACCAAGCTGGCCGTGCAACTCCAGACGACGGACTATTGTATGATCGGCTGGACGCCGCGCTATCTCGTGAACGACTTGGCCCTAGCGATGACCGAAGGCCCCAATGACTACACCGCGAAAGTAGTGCGCGTTAATCCGATGCCAGCGCCGTCAAGGCAGCGCGTTTTGATTGAGATGCGCGGTTGTTGGAAAAAGCACGAGCCGATGAGCGGCGAAGATTTCCAGCCTTTGGTCTCTGACCGCATCGCGGTAGATCCAACTGTTGACGATCCAAGACGTTATCGCGTCGCCTTGTAATTTCCAGCAGCGTTGCGCCATTCGTCGTCTCCTGTGCATTTTGTACAAGCGGTGCTTGCTTATACTGGTTCGACAATTTCTGTGGTTGCCCGCTCTACGGGGCGATATATTACCCATCGTTCCCACTGCGCGCCGAGAAAGGAGGGGCTTTAGCACAGGCGAGCGGCAGGCTTTTTGTCGAGTTGTTTTACTCTAAAACGAGGGAAATCGCATGAGAACGCATGCACAGATGCTGTTGGGAGGGGCCTTGGCGCTCCTCGTCAGTGCGACCGCTTGGGGGCACGTGGGGGTTGAGTATTTTTATCCGCAAGTGCCCGATCCAGCCGCTATGGTCATGGACGGCAAAGACGACGACTGGGGCTGGCTCGACCAAGATGAGTTTGCCATTACCACTGAGCAGATGTTTGGCCAGCAAGGCGAGGAGATTTCGCGCGACGATATCGACGTGGCCTTCTGGATGGCGTGGAGCGCGCCGCCGGACAATCGGCTCTACTTCTATGCGGTGGTGACCGACGACACGCTCAAGTTGCTCGAATCCGATCAGAAGCGCTGGTGGTCGGACGACATCATCCAGATCACGTTTGATGCCGATCACTCGGGCGGCGACTTCTTAGGCGAAAACTTGGACCATGTGCTCAATGGTCAGCGCTACCACCTCCGCATCAATCCAGGACCGGGCCAGCCGGTGGCGTACAACAGCCAACTCGAATACATCGACCTGCCGGAGATCGGCTGGAGCTCGGATGTGTTCAACGGCGAGCCAACGCCTTGGTTCGAGGTGGGCTGGACCCTGCTGCCATCGGGGGCCGGGCACGGATCGACCAATGTCACGTGGACCATGGAGTTCCGCTGCGCTCTGTGGGACAGCTATGCGACGACGCCCGAGGAGAGCGTGCGCCACGTGTTCGAGGAAAATCAGGTGATACACATAGGCCCCAAGTTCAACGACCGCGAGCCTGTGGCCTCGGACGAAGCGTCGCCGTTCCGGCACAACTTGCTGCCCTTGGGATCGGCCGCCGCGCAAGACCAAAAGGGCGATCAAATGCCCGATTGGATCGGCTTGGGCACCGACGAGCCGACGTCCGTGGCGGACAACTCGTGGGGGCGGATTAAGAGCCACTTGCAAGGCCAGTTGGATTGAGAAGCGAAAACCTCAACCTGCTAACGCAAGCGGTGTCGGCCGGAGCATGCCGACACCGCTTTGCTGTTGGGTGTCCTTGGAAGGGTCGGTTCCAATGAACATCTCCGCGCTCGATGGGGCGATCATCGCGGCCTTCCTGATTGGGGTCGTCGGCATCGCGGTTGCGAGCAGCCGCCGGGTCCGCGGCCCGAGCGACTTCTTCCTCGCTGGGCGCAGTATGCGCTGGCCCTTTGTCGGCGCATCCCTGTTTGCCACCAACATTTCCGCCGAGCAGTTCGTCGGGCAAGCGGGTTTGGCCTTTGTCGTCGGCTTGGCGGTCGCCAATTACCAGCTTGCCGGCGTCTTGGCCTTCGTGGCGATGGGGGCGGTTTTTCTGCCTATATACATGCGGCTGGGGCTGTACACCACACCGGAGTTCTTGGAGCGGCGCTACGGCCCAGAAAGCCGCCGCTTCTTCTCTTTAATCACCCTCGTGACCATTGCCTTTGCCGGCATCCCCGGGTCCCTGTACGCCGGCGGGCGGGTGATGGAGGTGCTCTTTGGCTTTGAGTCGATTGTGCCGGGGGTGCTAATTTTGGCACTGGCGGTCGGCCCATACGCCATGGCGGGCGGGTTGCGCACCGTCATCTTGACGGATTTTGTCCAGTGCTTGCTGCTGGTGGTCGGGGGCGCGGCCATGCTCTATGTGGGCTTGGATTATCTGGGGGGCTGGGGTGCTTTTGCGGCCCGGATGCAGGCGTTGCAGGGGGCCGGCGATTGGGACATGCTGTCGCTGGTGCAGCCGCTCGATCATCCCAACGTGCCTTGGACCGGCGTGGTGCTGGGCCTGACGGTCCATGCCTTGGCCTTTGGTGCGACGAGTCACGTCATGGTGCAACGCGCCTTGGCGGCCCGTAGCGTCCACGAGGCGCGCATGGGGGGGCTGCTGGCCGGGCTGCTCAAGGTGGTCGCGGTCTTTATCGTGCTGATTCCCGGGCTGATAGGGTATGTCATGGCGCAGGGGCCGCAGCCGCTGCTCGAAGTCGCCAGCCCGGATCAGCTCTATCCGGCGATGGTGCAAACCTTGCTGCCGACCGGCTTGGTGGGCTTGGTGTTGGCCGGGCTGATCGCGGCCCTGATGAGCTCGTTGGACTCGGAGATTTGCGCGGCCTCGGGCCTGTTTGCCATGGATTGGTATCAGCCGTATCGGCCGGCGGCAACGCAGCAGCGCGTGGTGTGGGCGGGGCGCGTCTTGGCGGGCGTCGTGGTCGCCATCGGCGTGGTGTGGGCGATTGTGGTCATTCCGCAGTTCCGCTTCCTCTACGAGTATCTGGCCAAATTTGCCTCGTACCTACCCGGGGCGGTTGTGGCCTGCTTTTTGTGGGGCATCCTGTCGCAGCGGCCCACGCGCAAAGCGGCCTTTGCCACCCTCATCACCGGGTCGCTCTTAGGAGTCTTGTTGTGGCTGGCCCACGACTCGGAGACCGTCCATCGGCTCGTCTGCGGAGACGCGGGCCTCGGCTGGGCCTTTTTGGATATGCACTTCCTACACGCGGCCTTCGTCGTTTTCGCGGTGTCGAGTGCGTTGCTTTTTGGCTTTAGCTTCGCGTTTGGTGACGAGGGGTCGGCGCTCTTAGAGCAAGGGGACGCGGCATGGATGCCGAGCCGGAAGCAGGATCGAGTGTATTGGCTGGGCGCGGCGGGGTTGGTGGTGATCTACGGCGCGGTGTATTGGTACTTTTTTTAGATTTTTGGCTGTCATCAACCCAAGGAGAAATCAATGGAAAATCGTCCGCAAGTACTCATCGCTTGTAGCGAGCGGGTGCGCCATGGCTACCTGCCGCCCGAGGAACTGACGCGCCTAGGGCAGGTTGCCGACTGGGCGTGGTTTGCCTGCGAAGGCGGCAACATTTACCGCGCCAGCGAAGACGCCGCGGCCACCGCGCAGTTGGCAGGGGAAATGGCGGCCGTAGATGCGCTCGTGGTCTGCCACGGTGCCCCGAGGATTGGGGCCGCCGTGTTGGCAGCGGCCCCTCGGCTGCGCTTCATCGGCGAACTGGAAGGCGACCGCTTTGCCACCCGCATTGACTTAGACGCGGCGTGGGCGCGGGACATCCGCACGGTGGATACGACGAATGGCTCGTCCTATCCGGTGGCCGAGTGGGCCTTGGCGCTGACGCTGATTGCCATGCGCAACGCCGGTGCGCTCTTCCGCCGCATCCTCGCGGGGAATACCCAAAACCGCTCCACCCTTGAGCCGATGGCCGGCATGCTCACCGGCAAGCGGGTGGGGTTGATCGGCGGCGGCCATCTAGGGCGGCGGCTGATGAAACTGTTGCGGCCCTTTGAGGTCGAGCTGTGGGTCTGCGATCCGTACTTGCCGCAGGAGCTGGCCGAGGCGTTGGGCTTTTTGCAAACGTCGCTGGACAACGTGCTGTCGCAATGCGATGCCATTGTCTGCGTCGCGCCCCTGACGCCGCAGACTAAGGGCCTGATTGGCCGCCGCGAGTTGGAGCTCATTCCGGCGGGAGCGGCTTTGGTCAACGTGTCGCGCGGCCCCATTTTCGACTCCGCCGCCCTGATTGAGCGGCTCAAGCGCGGCGACATTGCCGCCGGCTTGGATGTATTCGACCCGGAGCCGATCCCGGCCGATAGCGAGATTATCAGCCTGCCCAACGTGTTTTTGACTCCGCACTTTTCCGGGCGCACCGGCGACGAATACCCGCACTTCTTCCGCCTCATGGTCGATGAATTAGAGCGTTTTTTCGCGGGCCACGAGACCTACTTCGACCTGACGCCGCGCTCGCGTGCCAACCGCGAGGGACGCCCGTGAAACGCCCCAACGTCCTCTACATCTTCACGGATCAGCAGCGCGTGGATACGCTGCGCTGCTACGGCAACACCCAGATCGAGACCCCGGCCCTCGACTCGCTAGCCGCCAGCGGCTTTGTCTTTGAAAACGCCTATGTGAGCCAGCCGGTGTGCAGCCCGGCGCGGGCCACCATGCTGACCGGGCTGTGGCCACACGCGGCCGGTGTGCCGGCGTGCAATGTGCCGCTGGCCGCGGAGGTGCCGACCTTTGCCGAGATGCTGCCGCCGGACTACCAGACGGCCTTTATGGGCAAATGGCACTTGGGGGATGAGATTTTTCCCCAGCACGGCTTTACCACGTGGGTCGGCAGCGAAGACTCGTACCGGCGTTCCTACTCCGCGCCGGAGCGGCTAGCGGTGCTCAGCCCGTATCACCACTTCTTGGTTGAGCAGGGGTTCGCGCCCGATGCGGAAAGCCTCGGCCAGCGCGTGTTCTCGCGCCACGCCCAAGCGTCCATGCCGGAGGAATACACCAAGGCGGTGTTTTTGGGCGAGCAGGCCGCCGAGTACATCCGCCAGAGCGGCGACGCGCCGTTCGCGCTGTGCGTCAGCTATCTGGAGCCGCATCCGCCGCACACTGGGCCGCTCAACGACTATTACGCCCCAGCGGTGCTGCCGACCGGGCCGAGCTTTCGGCAGCCTCCGCCGGCCGACGCGCCTTTGATCGTGCGGCTGATGGCGTCCTTTTACTCGGCCTCGGAAAACTACGGGTTGGACTTGCAGACGGAGGCTGGCTGGCGCGGGCTGATGGCCCGCTATTGGGGCAATGTGACGCTGGTAGATCGCTCGGTAGCCCGGATCCTCGCGGCTTTGGACGACAGCGGCAAGGCCGACGATACCGTGGTGATTTTTACGTCGGATCACGGCGAACTCATGGGCGATCACGGCATTTTGGGCAAGACCCTGATGTACGAGGAGTCGATCAAGGTGCCGCTGCTGCTGCGTGCGCCCATGCTCGGCGTGGGGCATCGGCGCATCGGCGGCCGGTTCAGCCACATCGACTTGGTGCCCACGCTGCTCGACTTGCTGGGGATAGAAGCACCGGACCATTTGCAGGGGCAGAGCCGGGTGCCGGTGCTGCGCGGCCGCTCGGACTTGGCGGCCAACGACGTGTTTGTCGAGTGGAGCGGCACCGACGGCCACCCGCCGGCCTCGATTGGCGAAGCCGAGCCGAACCGCAGCTTCGTCCATCCCCTCCGCACCCTTGTCGCAGCCGATGGCTGGAAGCTCAATCTGTACGGCGAGGGCCAAGGCGAGCTATACGACCTGAACGCCGACCCCCACGAGTTGGAGAATCTATACTACCGGCCCGAGCAGCGAGCGCGGATCGGCGAATTGAGCGAGCGGATTCGCGCTTGGCAGGCGCAGACTGGGGACGAGGTAGCGCTGCCCGGCCTCGATTGAAGGAAACAGTGGGGCTAACTACAGCCGGCGTACAAACTCTTCAATACGTCTTTGAACCCTTCCATTTCTTCGTGGAATTTTTCCCAGACGTCCTCCATCTCGGTGGCCAATCCGCGGCACAACTCCCAGCGCAATTGTGTACCGTATATATTCCTAAAAAGATGGCGGAAGCGCAGATAGGGGCGCAGTGCGTCTGCGAGGTCTGGGCTAAGGACGGCCGGGCGCACCGACTCTATTTCGCTCGTCATCCGGCCTAAAAGTTGCGTGTGCCAATAGGCACCGACAGGTAGTTCGCCATCGAGCTCGCTGGCGATGTGCTCTAGGAGCTGTTCCATGCCGGTATAGAAGTCGTGGAGGATGCTGCCAATGCCGCGCAGTTCCAGAGTGGTGGGCGATCCGTTGATTTTTTTGAGGGTCTCCCGACCTTCCGCCACCACGGCGGCGAGCTGTTCTAGTGCGCGGTCAATGTCGGCCCGCAGCAGCAGGAACTTCTGTGCGCTCATGCAGTAGCACTCCCTCGTTGGCAACGCACTTGAGCAGGGCTGGCGTCGCTGACTCAAGTAGAATCAAATCGACCTCGCGGCCTGCTAGCTCGGCGACTTCTGCTAACACCGCAAAGTAGCGTTCCGGTGCCAAGCCCGCGACGACCAAGTCGATATCCGAACGCGAGTGAAAACCGCGACCTCTGGCCAGCGAGCCGATTAGATACACGCGCTCGGCCCCGTACTCCTCGACTAAGGCTGTGGCGCAGACCTGCGCTTGCGCCCGCGCTTGGCGTGCGGCTTGGTCGAGTGCTTCCCGCTCTTGGCGCAGACGCTTTTGCCAAGCCTCGATATACGATCTGTCGGTGTGCATACGTCGAAGTATAACAGAAGCCGGGGCCGGAATCCACTGTACGCACGGCTAAGGAAAAAGCGTCCCTTCGAGCGCCTCGGCGTAGGTTTGTGGACGCCCGGAGTGGTCGCCGCCGAGCCAGCGATAGGCGCGCGGGTAGAGCGCGAGTGAGCGGTCGGCGAGCGGCAGGTTGAGCGGCACATTGCCCCACAGGGCCGAGTACTTGGCGGCGATGGCGACTTCGAGGGCTTGGCGCAGGTCGTGGCCGGAGATGGAGAGTGTGCCGCCGTTTCTTACGACATCCAAAAACGACAGCACCGAAGTCCCTAGGTAGGAGAAGCGGGGGTATGCGAGCGGAGTATAGGGGCGGTTGCTCTTTGTGCGGATGCCCTGCGCGTTGCGGCCTTGGAAAATTTCGGGGGGTCCCCAATCCCAGCGGACGAGCGCGTCGTCGGTCCACACCGCTACGCCGCGGCCGGGTGTCGGTTGGCCAAAAACCGGACAGGCGAGGCCGTTGCTGAGCAGAAATTGCCCGTTGATGATCAAGCCCTCGTCGTCGGCGCGTGCGAGGGCCTCCGGTGGGGTGCCCCAAGCGATGACTTGGGTGATCTCGGCTTGGGTGAAAAGCCGCAAAACCGCGATGTGCTGGCAGCCCCCCCCGGAAATCTCGCCGCCCCAGCCGTGGACGCTGGCCCCGCGCAACGGGCCGTACTCGCCAGCGCGCAGCCAGCCGGCTGCTTCTTGCACCTCGCCCATAGCCCGTTGCAGGTTGCCGCCGGCAAAGACTACGCCGCGCCTTTCGCATTCCTCGATCATGGCATCTACATCTGACAGGCGGGCCTCAATGGGCTTGTCCGTGGAGACGCCCTTGACGCCCGCTTGCGCGGCGGCGATGACGGCCTCCTTGATATACTGGCCGGGCAGCACGACGACCGCGATGTCCGGGACGATGTGCTGGAAGAGGTCTTGCGCGTCCCGATAGAGTGCGCGGATGCCGAAGCGCTCGCCGACAGCTTGACGTCGCTCGGGGTTGTACTCGGCGATGGCGACTAGCTCGGTGTGAGGCAAGGTTTGATAGACTTCGGCGTAGTGCTGGCCGAGGCGACCGCAGCCAATGATGGCGACTGTGTATTTTTCGTCCATGGATGGGGTGCTCCTTTAGGTGGGTGGGCCGGCGTGGTAGGTTGCTGCGACCCAAGCGGCACTTTGGGCTACCGGCGATAGATACACCTCGGCGATGGTGCCTTGGAAGCGGGCGCTGCCGCCGGCGATGTGGCCGATGGTCAGGGGGATGGTCGTCTGTTGCAACGGGCGGCCCCCGGCCGAGCGCGAGGCCGCGAGTGTGCCGTCGATGTAGAGCTGGATGCGCACGCCGTCGTACACGCCGGCGAGGTGATGGACGCCGGGGGCGAGGGTTTGGTGCGCGGCCACGCTGACCGCGCCGGCCGTGGTGTTGACGATGAAGCAGGGGCCGGGCACGGCCGCGCACAGCCCGCCGTTGTGCCCCACATCGCCGTAGCGCAGGGAGAACGCGCCATCGGTCCCGAGCGTGTCGTAGCGGAGGACCCGGCCATGGGCGTGGTCGCCGTCGCGGTCGCCGCGCCAAGGAGCGGTGTAGAAATAGCGACCGTCGAACGCGCCGGCGTTGTACGCGGTGGTGTGCAGGCCGTCGGTATAGCTGGCGTCGTGGGTTTGCCACGCGGCAGGGTCGTCAAACGGCGCGGCCGTGTCGTAGCGCAGCCAAGAGCCGTGGAAGACGCTCTCGCCAGCCGCCGCGGCGCGGGTGAAGGGCACGTAGTATATATAGCGTCCGTCGAAGAAGCCGCCGTCAAAGCCGCTGTTCGCCACGGGAACGTGGGTTTGCCACGCGGCGGGGTCGTCAAACGGGGCGGCCGTGTCGTAGCGCACCATCGAGCTGTTGCCGTACGCGCAAAAATAGAGGTGCCGCCCGTCGAACACGGCCCCGACGTTCATCTGCATCCCCAAAGGACGGGCGTCGTATAGGTCCCAGCTTTGCGGGTCGGCGAAATCCTCGGCGACTGCGTAGCGGAGGACGTGGCCGCTGGTCAGGGGCGCGAAATAGATGTGGCGTCCGTCGAACGCAGCGCCGTCGAAACAGGCCGCCTCCGGGCTGAGTTTTTGGGCGTTGAAGACGGCATAGCTCGCGGGGTCCTTCAGGGGCGCGGTCGTGTCGTAGCGGAGGATATGCCCGCTGGGCTCGTCGTCCAAACCGCCGGTCGCCGACCGCGTGTATCCCGGGCAGCAGTAGAGGTAGCGACCGTCCGAAGCGAGTCCCTGTCCCGAGTGGGGCACTTGGGCGTCGTGAGCGGCCCAAGCGGCCGGGTCTTTGAAGTCGGCGTGGGTGTCGTAGCGCAAGAGCCGCGTGTGATGGACAATGCCGTCGTCGTGCGGGTTGAAGTACACGTAGCGGCCGTCAAAGGCCCCGCCGTAGAAGCCCGCGGTGTGCAAGCCGTCGGTCTGGCTGGCGTCGTAGGCGGCCCAAGCGGCTGGGTCTTTGAATTCGGCGTGGGTGTCGAGGCGGAGGACGCGACCGTGGACGGAAGTGCGGTCATTCCGGTCGCGGATGGGGCAGAAGTACGCGTAGCGGCCGTCGAACACTGCGCCGAAGTAGCCTTGGGTCACCAAGCCGTCTGTGTGGCCGGCGTCATAGGCGTCAAACGCATCAAAGGCGGCGCGGGGCCGCCACTGCGAGACGAGCGGCTGCATGGCTTCGGCGCGGGCCGTGGAGCTTTCGACCCAAGCGGCGACCGTCAGCGCGTTGTCAAAGGGGCGATCGAGCGCGAAGGGGGCGTTGGCCCGGATGCGGTATTCGGGGGTTTCGGACATAGCATGAGAATCCTAAGAGAAAATCCTGCATGGCGAAAGCTAATGAAGGCGGCGGTCGAAAACCACGAGATGTCGGCTGTATCACCGGCCCGGCGAAAACTCCGCTTTCCAGAGGGTGCGGTTCTCTTTGGAAATCCACTGGCCGGTATGGATGCGGTCGATGGCGTAGGTGGGGAGATGGGCGATCTTGATGCACTGATCGCCCAGCCGGAAGCTAGGGGATTTCCGCCGATAGTCCCTGAAATAGAAGTCGAGATTCTCCGAACCGTACTGTTGGCGGTGGGCGGGCAGGTCGGCCGGGTCGGCGGGGACGATGTGTAAAACGAACTTCGCCTGCACGTCGGCGGGAGCGCATGGCTCTTTGCGGTAAATCAGCTTGCGTCCGGTGCGGTACACGGTCCAGCCGGCGCGAACCACTTGCTCGCTGGCCTGTTGGATGAGTTGGTCCACGTAGCGTTGTTTCCGGGCGCGATGCCCGCCTTCGTCGAGGGGTTCGGACGCTGTGCGGCGGAGTACGAGGCCGTCGGCCAATTCGGCCACGATTTCTATGCCGGGCAAGAGACGGAGGTCCAAGTCGTCGTAGCCGAGACGTTCTCGACTCTCATAATAGAACTCATCAAGCCAAACGATATGCGCCCCAGCCTCGATCTCGGCCCACCCCATCTTGTGCGGGATCATTCGGTGGGTTCTCAACTTAGCGGCGGTCCGATCCCCAAGCAAAGCAAACGTTGCCTTGTTGCTGTAAACCCTGCCGACGATATGGCTGTCCCGGATGTACTTCAGGGTCGCGGAATGTTGCCAGCGGACGCACTTTCTCGGCGTATTTCCGTACCCGGCGACATAAGCTTGGGTGGTACGGAGGTTTTCTCGCGCCGAGAAGCCGACGTGGGCGAGAAAACCCAGCCCGACGAGGGACGCTACAACGTACCGGACAGCAGCCACCCGACTCGCCGCCTCGATGGACAGGAAGCGATCGAGCAAAAACGCCCCAACCAACAGCAGCGGCACGTATATCGGCAGCAGGTAGCGGCTGTCGATTTTCTGACCAACCGTGAAGGGCACGACGACGATGAGGAATACGAGGTAGATCACGGAGAACGTCCCGAATGGGATCGCCAGCCCCAAGCGGACATACACCGGCGCGGTCTCTGAGTCAGGCCGGCGACTGCGAAGGCCGACCGCGCCGGCGGCGAGGCTGACCGCCACGACCGTCAGGCACAGCAGATACGCCAACCCATCCGGCGTTGGGGGACGACCCCACTCGCGGAACACTTCGATGGCTTGGCTCATCCCATCGGATAGAGACTGCCCCCTAGGATTATCCCTGTTTCCTGTTGCCCGGGTCAGGTTGCCGGTGACCGCCCAATTGTGCGCCAATACGGCCAGCAAGGGCAGAGACGAGACCGCGCCAAAGACGAGGGTCTGTCTTAGCCGAGCGAGGGGGAGCAGCAGCAGGACGCCGGTGCCGATCAGGGCCACGCCCGGATAGCGGGTTATCGCGGCCAACGCGGTGAACACCGCCGCCCACCACAGGGGCGCGGCCGTCCGCCAGTTGAGGAAGGCCCCCAACTGCATCAAGGCGAGGAGCGTAAACAAGACGAAGAGGGCGTCGGTCATGAAGTGTGACGCCCAACGGCTCAAGGGCAGGGAGGCCGCGAGGGTCGCGGTGGCCGCCAGTGCCAGCCACTGCGACCGGAGATTGGAGCGCAGCCAACACCCGGCGGCGAGGATAGTCAGCCCGAAGGCGGTGGCGTTGATCCACCGACCCGCGGCCAGCGGGTCGATGCCAACCCAACCGCTGGCCGCCAACAACAGGGGGAACAAGGGCGGCCATAATACCAGCGGATCGCCCTTGAAATCCCGCCAGCCCTCTCCGGCGAGGAAGTTCAGGGCCGTAGAAAGGTAAAATACGGAGTCCGGGCCGACCGCGGCGCCGCAGGGGGCGGTGCGGACGAGGATGTGCGCGGTGCCCAGCCCGGCGAGGACGACGATGAGCAGCGCGATGCGGTCGCGCCAGAACCGGGCGAGCCACGCGAATGGGGTAGTTCCCCCCCCCTCCCCCCCCCCCATCTTCATAAGTATATTAAAAACAATCACTTATGTATTTATCATTTTGGATCGCCGGTGATCACCGGCCCGGCGAAAACTCCGCTTCCCAGAGGGTGCGGTTCTCTTTGGCAATCCACTGGCCGACATGGATGCGGTCGATGGCGTAGGCGGGGAGATGGGCGATCGCGACACACTGGTCGTCCAGCCGGAAGCTAGGGGATTTCCGACGATAGTCCCTGAAATAGAAGTCGAGATTCTCCGAACCGTACTGTTGGCGGTGGGCGGGCAGGTCGGCTAGATCAGCCGGGACGACGTGCAAGACGAACTTCGCCTGCACGTCGGCGGAAGTGCATGGCTCTTTGCGGTAGATCAGCTTGCGTCCGGTGTGGTACACGGTCCAGCCGGCGCGGCGTACTTGCTCGCTGGCCTGTTGGATGAGTTGGTCCACGTAGCGTTGTTTGCGGGCGCGATGCCTCGACGCATCGAAGGGTTCGGCAGCCGTGCGGCGGAACACGACGCCGTCGGCCAATTCGGCCACGACTTCTATGCCGGGCAGGACCCGGAGGTCCAAGTCGTGGAAGCCGAGATGTTCTCGATCATAGGGCCTATCAAACCAAACGATATGCGCCCCGACCTCGATCTCGGCCCACCCCATCTTGTTTGCGATTTCTCGGTACTTTCTCTGCTTTCTTAGGGCGGCGGTCCGATCCCAAAACCAAGCAAGACCTCCATAGTCGCTGTAAATCCTGCCCTCGATATGGTTGTCCCGGATATAATTCAGGGTCTCGGACTGTTGCCAGCGGGCGGCATTGTACGACCCGTATCTGACATGAGCTTGGTCGGTACGACGGAGGTTTTCTCGTGCCGAGAAGCCGATGTGGGCGAGAGCGCCTAGCACGACGAGGGACGCCAACCCGTAGCGGGCGGCTACCGTCCAGCCCGCCGCCTCAACGGACAGGAACCGATCCAGCAGCAGCACCGCCACCAACAGCAACGGCACATACACCGGCAGCAGGAATCGGAGGGGCATTCCACTTTCATAAGGAGGAATCGTGAAGGGCACGATGGCGACGATGAATACGAGGTAGCCAACGGCGAACACCCCGAATGGGAGAGCCGGCCCCAACCCGAAGGAGGGCGACGCCGTCCGATCCGTTCCCTTATTTCCGCCCCTTCGTCCTGCCCGTCCATGCCTAACGACGACTGCCCCCGCTGCTAGAACTAGCCCGGCCGCCATCCACAGGAGGTAACCCAACCCGTCCGGTGCATTCGGGGGAATCATCCACCCCCGGAATCCATCCGCCATTCGGCTCAGCAAATCGGACAGAGACTCCCCCGACCCGCTTCTCGGCCCGGTCAGGGTCCCGGAGACGACCCAGTTGCGCGTCAGCACCCCCGCGAGGGGCATGGATGAGACCGCACCAAATACGATGGCGTCTTTCAACCGGGCGGCCAGCGGTCGGGCGCGACGCACCAGCAGCACGAGGACGCCGACGCCGATCAGGACCACGCCCGGATAGCGGGTTAGCACGGCCAACGCGGTGAAAACCGCCGCCCACCACAGGGGCGCGTCCGTCTTGCGGTGGAGGAAGGCCGCCAACTGGATCAAGGCGAGGAGCGCAAGCAGGACGAAGAGGGGCTCGGTCATGAAGTGGGCTGCCCAATGGCTCAAGGGCAAGGAGGCCACGAGGGTCGCGGTGGCCGCCAGTGCCAGCAGCCGCGACCGGAGATGGGAGCGCAGCCAGCCGCCGGCGGCAAGGATGGTCAGCCCGAAGGCGGTGGCGTTGACCCACCGACCCGCTTCTAGCGGCTCGATGCCGACCCAACCGAAGGCTGCCAGCAACAGGGGGAACAAGGGCGGCCATAACGTCAGCGGGCTGCCCTCGAAATTCCGCCAGCCCTCTCCGGCGAGGAAGTTCAGGGCCGTAGAAAGGAAATTTACGGAGTCCGCGGTAACTGCGGTGCCGTAGGTGGCGGTGCGGACGAGGATGTGCGCGGTGCCCAGCCCGGCGAGGACGACGATGAGCAGGGTGGTGCGGGCGCGCCCAAACCGGGCGAGCCACGCGATGGCGCCGCGGCCATATCGGGCGTCTGGTATCACCGGCTGGCCGAAAGCTCCGCATCCCAGAGGGTGCGGTTGTCTTTGGAAATCCACTGGCCGACCCGGATGCGGTCAATGGTGTAGGCGGGAAGTTGGGCGATCGCGATGCACTGGTCGCCGACCCGGAAGCCGCGGAAGTAGAAATAGAAGCCGAGGCTGTCAAAGCCGTGCCGCTGGCGGTGAGCTGGCAGGTCGGCCGGATTGGCGGGGGTGACTTGCAAAACAAACTTCGCCTGCACGTCGGCGGGGACGCACGGCTCTTTGCGGTAAATTAGCGTGCGTCCGGTGCGATGCACGCCCCAGCCAGCGCGGACCACTCGCTCGCTGGCCTGTTGGATGAGTTGGTCTATGTAGCGTTGTTTCTGGGCGCGATGCCTTTCCGCATCGAAGGGTTCGGCGGCCGTGCGGCGGAACACGACGCCGTCGGCTAGTTCGGCCACGATTTCCATACCGGGCAGGACCCGGAGGTCAAGGTCGTCGAAGCCATACCAAGATCGATTATAGTACCTATAAAACCAAACGATACGCGCCCCGGCCTCGAGCTCGGCCCACCCCATCTTGTGCGGGACTAATCGGTACTTTCCCAACTTATCTTGGGCGGCGGCCCGATCCGCAAACCAAGCAAGGTTTCTCTTGTTGCTGTAAATCCTGCCCTCAATAGGGTTGTCTCGGATATAGTTCAGGAGCTCGGAATGTTGCCAACGGGCGGTATTGTACGACCAGTATCTGTATCCGGCGACATGAGCTTGGGTGGTAAGACGGAGGTTTTCTCGCGCCGAGAAGCCGACGTGGGTGAGGGTGCCCAGCAAGACGAGGGACGCTACAACGTACCGGACGGCAACTACCCGACTCGCCGCCTCGCTGGACAGGAACCGATCCAGCAGCAACACCGCCGCCAACAGCAACGGCACGTATATCGGCAGCAGGTAGCGGCTGTCGATTATCTGACCAACCGTGAGGGGCACGACGGCGACCAAGAATGCGATATAGCCCACGGTGAACGCCCCGAATGGGATAGCCCCTTCTGGGCCATGCCTGCGACCGCGAAGGATGATCGCTGCGCCGGCTAGCCCGATCGCCGCGACTGCCAACCACAGCAGATACGCAAGTCCATCCGGCGTTTTCGGGGGAACGACCCACTTGCAGAACACCTCGACGATCTGGTTTAGCCCACCGGATAGGGACTGTCCCGAAGGCTCTCTGTTTCCTGTCGCCCGGGCCAGGTTGCCGGTGACCACCCAATTACGCGCCAATACTGCCAGCAAGGGCAGGGACGAGACCGCGCCAAAGACGAGGGTGTGCTTCAGTCGGGCGAGAGGCAGCAGAATGAGGATGCCGACGCCGATTAAGACCACGCCCGGATAGCGGGTTAGCGCGGCCAACGCGGTGAAAACCGTCGCCCACCACAGGGGTGCGTCCGTCCGCCGGTTGAGGAAGGTCGCTAACTGGATCAAGGCGAGGAGCGCAAGCAGGACGAAGAGGGGCTCGGTCAAGAAGTGGGCTGCCCAATGGCTCAAGGGCAAGGAGGCCACGAGGGTCGCGGTGGCCGCTAGTGCCAGCAGCCGCGACCGGAGATTCGAGCGCAGCCAGCACCCGGCGGCGAGAATGGTCAGCCCGAAGGCGGTGGCGTTGATCCACCGACCCGCTTCTAGCGGCTCGATACCGACCCAACCGAAGGCCGTCAGCAACAGGGGGAACAAGGGCGGCCATAACGTCAGCGGACTGCCCTCGAAATCTCGCCAGCCCTCTCCGGCGAGGAAGTTCAGGGCCGTAGAAAGGAAAATTACGGAGTCGTAGTTGACCGCGGCACCGTAGGTGGCGGTGCGGACGAGGATGTGGGCGGTGCCCAGCCCGGCGAGGACGACGATGAGCAGCGTGAAGCGGTCGCGCCAGAACCGGGCGAGCCACTCAAATGCGGAGCGGTTCACATCCCCCATACGTCAATCTCCATTCCGCCGTCCGCCACCCGACGGTCGTGAAACACTTTGTCCGCCCAACGCCGACCTTCGCCCCGGTCGAAAACCACCAGATGACCGGCGTTTGCCCCGCACCGATCCATGTACTCGGCCGTCTGTTCCACCCCCTCGGCGAGGGTCTGCTCCAAGCTCTTGTGCAGCATTTTACACTCGACCACTACCTTGCGCGTCTGCTCGCCCTGCGGCCACAAAATCAGCAGATCCGTGCGCATCCGCCCGAGGCCATATTCGCGCTCGATCCGCCCGCCGCTGTTGACGATCCGCTGTAAGAAAGCCTGCAATAGCAACTGCGGCCCCGCTTCTTTGTACGCGAACCGCTCGACCCAGTGCTCGGAATGCGCGCGAAAGAATGCTTGGAACGCCGTTAGCAGTTTGTCCATCTCCAAATGGCCTTCGTCGTCCACGTACCACGCGGTCTCCTGCTCGAACTCCTCTTGCACCACCCAGGTCAGTTCGCGCGGCACCACCTCGGCGTAGATTGGATTGGCTAGGCGCAACGGGCGACTTTGAGCGACCAAACCCAAATCCCGCACATACTCCAAGTCGCGGTCGGCAAAGTGGCGCACCTCGCTTCCGCTCAACAGCGGCTCGACCACCCGGCGCACCCGCTCTTCCTTGAGCTTGTCGGCCAACTGGTCCAGATGCGTCTCGCGCCGCAGGATGAGTTGCTCTTGCGCGGCGAGGATCGCCTCGGCGGTGACGGGGCGATGCCACGCTTCGGCCAACGCACCGGCAAAGCAGGTTTCGTAGGCCAGCGCATTGACCAGCCACGGTTGCCCTTGCGTCTGTCGCCAGATCGTCGCTAAGGTGTCGCCGGTAAAGGTCTGTCCGGTCGCCGCGGTGTGCTGCTCCAGCAGTGCCGTGACCTCGGCCTGAGAAAAGTCGCCCAGACGCAGCGACCGCGCCTTGATGTTGAACGCGCTGCCCCCGGCGATAATCGCCTGCTCCGCAGCAGATTGAATCCGGTAATCGCGCACATCCCGCACCCCGCACAGCACCACGCTCTGCGGAAACCCCGCTGGCCGCAAATCGTAGCCGGCGCGCAACTGCCGCAGCACCGACAGCAGCGCGTCGCCCATCAGCGCGTCGATTTCGTCGATCAGCAGGACCAAGGGCTTGGGATTGGCCGCGGCCCAGCGCGTCAGGGCGACTTGCAGAGCCGCGTGCGGCCCGAACTCGGCCAAGATGCCCGACCAGACCTCGAGCAGAAATTCGTCGTCCAGCGTCGCGCTCGCCCGCAACGCCAAGGTTCCCAAAAGGGTGCGTACCACCTGTTGGGCATCCTCGCGCCCGGCCTGCCCGCCTTCCACGTTGACATAGACGCAGCGATAATCCCCTTCGGCGTTGAGCAGGTCGCGCAGCGTCAGCAAGACCGATGTCTTGCCGGTCTGTCGCGGCGCGTGTAGGACAAAGTAGCGTTTTTCGCGGACGAACCGGCGCACCGCGGAAAGGTTCAGTCGGTCCAAGGGCGGAATGCAGTAGTGATCGTCGGCGACCACCGGACCGCTCGTATTAAAAAACCGCATGGCGGAAGCGCCGCTCACTCCGCGCGCCAGACGGGCCAGTCGCGTTCTTGGAGGGTGCGCCAGAGCCGATCGAAGTCTGCGCTGCCGTCGTCTTCGCGCTCGGTGAGGCGGACGCCGGGAGCGAAGGCTTCGTCAACGCCTTGTTTCATAAGGCGCTCGGCTTGGCGCAGGTCGCGGTAGTAGTGTTTGAGACCGCCGGGTAGGGTTACGACCGAGAAATGGCGCGGCCAAGGCGGCGCGGGCATGTCGCGGTAGCGTGCGATGGCGTCCTCGTTGAGTTCCACCCCCAAGCCTCGGCCGGTGGGCACCTGCATAAAGCCGCGCTGGACCGGATGCGGCTCGACGATCAGGTCGTCGGCGTAGGTGTGATGGGCCGTTACGCCCGGCAGGGTGGCCGTGTGCATGACCGCGCCGAGGTGGCCGGCGAAGGCCGCGGTGATGCCGGTGCCGACGTATTGCAAGAGGATCGGGGTATTGGCCGCGGCAAAGGCCCAAGAAGCGGCCAGCGCGTTGCGGACGGTCTCGTGGCTACAGAGGGCGCCGTCGAAATCGCCGGCGCGCAGCCCGAGCCACGGGCCAGAAGGCTGGCGCGAAGGGCCGTCGAAGATCGTGCTGACGCCGTGGAGATAGAAGGGAATGCGGATCTGTTGGTGTAGGCGTCGCCAGCCCTCGATGTCGTAGGCGAAGATCGGCTCTTCAATGCCTTTGACTATTGGGATCTGCTCTAGCTGGCGCAGGATGGGCAAGGCTCTTTCGACGTTGACGAGCGCGCCGTTGAAGTCGAATTCAATGCGGAAGTCGGGCGGGGCCGCCTCCTGCATCGCTTGGGCTTGCTCGACCACGTCGTAGAAGGCGCGGGCCTTGCACTTCAGGCCGCGATAGCCGCGAGACGCCGCTTCGCGCACCTCGGCGGCCGAGTCCGCGGGCGACATGCTGGGCATCCACCACCCCATGCTCACCCACTCCCGCCGCTGTTGGCCCATCAGCTTGTGGGCCGGCAGCCCGAGGTGTTTGCCCATCAGGTCGTAACAGGCCATGTCGAGGTTGAAGCGGCCAGTGCCCATGACGTGGTCGAAAGGATTGGTGCCGAGATAGGCGTCGAGCACGCCCTGCTCAAAGGGCGGGCCGGGGTTTTCGCCCAAGCCGACCAGCCCGGTATCGGTGTGCAACTTGTACACGGTCAGCTCTTCGGTCATGCCGAAGTGGTAGAACGCTTTGCGGATGCGATCTTCGTAGGGAAGGCGCAGGGGAATGACTTCAATGGCGGTGATTTTCACGACGTGGCTCCTGTCTGCAATGGCCCCATCCTCGGTGGCGGCAAAGGTCGGGGGAAGGTACGATTCCTTGACTTTGGATGCAAAAAAGCGATGATAGAGAAAGGGCTTAAAATGCGAAAAATTTGTCTCATGCTTTTGTGGTGGCCGGTCGCGGCATGGGGGGCCGAAGTGCCGTTTAGCCGGGGCGTCAACCTGACCAATTGGCTGCAAGCGTCGAGGGCGCAGAGCGTACACTTTGCCAAGTTTAGCCGGGCCGACTTCGCGCAAATCCAACAACTCGGTTGCGACGTGGTGCGCCTGCCGATCAATCTACACGCCATGACCAACGGCCCGCCAGACTACCGCATAGACCCCTTGCTCTACGTTTTTCTCGATCAAATCGCAGATTGGGCCGACGAGTTGGGGCTGCATCTTATTTTGGACAACCACTCGTTTGACCCGGCGGTGAGCACCTCCCCGGAGATCGGCGCGGTACTGGTGCCGATGTGGACCCAACTCGCCGCCCACTTTGCCGCGCATCCAGCCCGGCTCTACTACGAGATACTCAACGAGCCGCACGGCCTCAGCGACGCGGCTTGGAACGCGATTCAGCAGCAGGTGATTGACGCGATCCGGCAGGTGGATCAGCACCACGCGATTGTCGTCGGCCCGGCCAACTGGAACAGCTTCCGCAACCTGCACCAGATGCCGGTCTTTGCCGACGACAACCTCGTGTACACGTTTCACTTCTACGAGCCTTTCGTCTTTACCCACCAAGGCGCTAGCTGGGTCAATCCCTCCCTGGTCCCGTTGCGCGGCGTGCCCTTTCCCTACGAGCGGGCGCGCATGCCGGCGTTGCCCTCGTCCTTGCTGGGCACTTGGGTCGAGCGGGCACTGGGCAACTACAGCCAAGAGGGCTCCATCGCGCAGGTGCGCCTGCTGCTTGACGAGGCCGCGGCCTTTCGGAAGGATCGCGGTGTGCCGCTGTTTTGTGGGGAATTTGGGGTGTACAGCCCCAACAGCGACCCCCGCGACCGCGTCTTGTGGTACGAGGTGGTGCGGCAGCACTTGGAGGACCGCGGCATCGCGTGGACCACTTGGGATTACCGCGGCGGTTTTGGGCTGTTTGAGCACGGGTCGAGCGAGTTATTCGAGTTTGACCTGAACGTGCCGCTGTTGGAGGCGTTGGGGCTGACCGTGCCGCAGCAACGGGATTTTGTCGCCGCGCCCGCCCCGCAGGGGTTCGTGCTCTACGACGATTTCCTCGGCCCGCATATCGCTGAGTCCAACCACCTCGGCCCGGGCATGGTGGATTACTACGCCGAGGCCGCGCCTGCGGTGGGCCGCTACTGCATTCGCTGGGCCGAAGTGCCGCTCTACGGGTTCATTGGCTTCGACTTCAAGCCTTTTAAGGATCTGTCCGCGTTGGCCGCAACGGACTATGCGATTGAGTTCTGGGTGCGAGGGGATACGCCCGGCTCGTCGTTTGACATTCGCTTGGTCGATACCGATACGGAAGACCCGGACGACCGCCCGTGGCGCGTGCGCTACACCCTAGACGAGCACGTCGTGCCGTGGGACGGCGCGTGGCACGCGGTGCGCATCCCCTTGCGCGACTTCGCCGAGCACGGAGCTTGGGAGAACGAGTGGTTCGAGCCGATGGGCGCGTTCGACTGGCAGGCGGTCGATCGCTTCGACATCGTGGCCGAGCACCATCCGCTAGACGGAATCCAGTTCTGGTTCGACGAGTTGCGGATTGTGGGACCGGTCCCGACGGCCGTGCGCTCTGAGGCCGCGTCTCAGCCGGTCGCGCTGGCGTTGGCCGCCAATTATCCCAACCCGTTCAACGCGACGACCGCGATCGGCTACGCGCTACCGGCCGCCGAGCCGATGCACTTGGCGGTCTATGCGCTGAACGGCCAGCCGGTGCGGACCCTCGTGCAGGGCGTGGTCGCTCCGGGGTGGCACGAGGCGCGATGGGATGGGCGCGACGACGCCGGGCGGGCCGTGGCCAGCGGCGTGTACTTGTATCGCTTGGCCACTGTAGGCGAGGTGCGGACCGGAAAGATGACGTTGGTGCGCTGAAGATAGGGCTGCTGGCCCGCATTTTGCTTTTGCTAAACAGCGAAGCCCCTATCTATTGAAGGGGTATCCGTCGGCGAGTATATTGAACCTACCCAGAAGGAGATGGCAGGCATGGCAGAACGTTCCCCCCTCAACTACGGCGACCGCATTGGCCGCCTAGAAGGAATCATTGAGCAAATCAACGACCGCCTCGGCAGCTTGGAGGCTCGCGTGAGCGACTTGGAGGCCCGCATGAGTCGCTTGGAGGCTCGCATGAGTCGCTTGGAGGCCTGCATGAGCAGCTTGAAGAGCAGCTTAGAGGCCCGCATGAGCGACTTAGAGGCTCGCATGAGTCGTTTGGAGAGCAGTCACCGGCGGGACTTTCGCTGGCTAGTCGGCACGATGATAGGAATGTGGGTGACGACGATGGGCCTGCTCTTGACGATAACGATCAAGGTATTTGCAGGTTAGCCGAAAGCGTCCGGGACGGAGGGCGTCTCGCCCTCCATCCTCGGCAGACTAGGGGGCGCGTAGTACGAGCCGAAACTGTTACCGTCGAGACCCCGAGCGTTACCTTTCCTTCACAATTCCCCCTACGGATTTCCAGCACTGCAAAATCAGGTCGCGGCGACGATGGGCCGCCGTGAGAACGCAGGTCGATACAGATTCCTATTCAGCAGGTCGTGCATGGGTGCGGTCTTCGAGCCAGTAGGCGTAGAGACGCGCTTGGTGCAGGTAGAACTTCAGGCGCACTGGTCGTTCAAATACTAGGTCGTGCGGGTGCTTCCACACGTATTTGGCCCGCAGGCTGTCGCCGGTAAAGGGCGGCGGTTCCTCGCCCGGCACCCAGAAGTTGGGGAGGGGCTTGCCGGTCTCGGCGTCTTGGATCTCGGCGTAGATTTCGCCCCAGCGGGCGTTGGCGTTGAGGTAGAGGTCTTCGCCGCGCCAGTGGAAGGGCTGGGTGACGACGGTGGCGATTTCGTCTCCGTTGATGGAGACGAAGCGGTCGGGCGGCAGCTTGGCCAGGCAGAGGGCACCCGGATCGGCGAAGTGGCGATCTTCTACGCCGAGCCGGAACAACTCCTTGTAGCGGTTGAAGCGCCGGTACATTTCCACGCTGCCCGGCATGCGGAGGGCATTGTAGTAAATCCAAATCTCGCCATCTTTGCGGATCAGCGGCGCACCGGCCATGAGGAGCTGGCTGGTGCCGTAGTTTTCCCCGTCAAAAGGTTCGATGCCAATAAAGGGCGTGCGGTCGGCCACGCGATCCCAAGTGTGCAGATCGCGCGAGACGGCCATTTCGATCTGATTGATGCGGGTGAAATTGGTGGCTGGCGGCGGGATGGCGCCAATCGGGTTGAAAACCGTGGGGAAGCCGATGTACAGCCCCTGATAGGGCATGACGGCCATGTTGTAGATCTCGGCGGGATAGGCTTCGTCGTCGAGTATCGGCGGCGCGATGTACGCGGGGTCGTCGATGAGGGTGCGGACGCGCTGGCGGGCGTTTTTCGAGTCGGTTTCGTCGGCGTGGAAGATGAGTTCGGGCGCGGTGAAGTGATCAAAGTCGCGGCTGGTCGCCAGCCAGACCGAGCGGCCCCACTCGGTGGGCTGCTTGACCATGGCGAGAAATTGCTCGGTGTAGGGATCGTACGCGAACTGGGACTCGTCTTGGCTGGGGATGAAGGAGTGGGGCAGCGCGGTCCAGGCAAAGCCGTCGGGCGAGGTGGCGCCGCAGCGGCCGTCGGGCGCGGCGAACAGGGCCTTGTAGCGGCGGTTCGGGTCTGGGTCGCGCTCATCGCGGACGATGTGGTATAGGCCCGGGCCGTTGGGGGCGCAGGCGATGTTGTTGTCTTTGTTGCCGTTCCACTCGTATAGCCCGAGGGAGGGTTGTTCCCAGTGCTCGCCGTCGCCAGAGACGGCAAAGCGGGCCTGCGGGCCGTTGTACCACCACTCGTAGCGCGCCTCGTCCGGGTTCCACAAGGGCGCACTGCGGCTTTGGATGCCGCCGGTGATGAGGGGGCCGCACCTTTTGGGAGAATGCAGGGTGCGGGTGGTGCCTTGCTCGGCGACTAAGGCGCGGCTGTCGAGGAAGAGCTGGCGGTGCTTTTTGGGGTCGATGAGTGCGGTGGCCATCGGTATCAGGTGTCGCCCATAGCGTATTCCCGGATGTTCACTTCCGTTCGCTGGATAGCATAGCCGTTTTTACTAATTTGTCTCAGAATTTTGTCAACATTCGCCCCAATCCGCTTTTCCCCAGGCCTCATATCAAGGTGCTTAAATTCCACGAGTTCCCCGAGCTTGTTGCGAATGTTGGCCGGAACACTGTCCGCATCTTTCTCTATAGGAATGACGAGAAAGGTGAATTTACCTGGTACTTGAGGCGTTCGTGCTTTGAAAATTTTTACGTGCATAACGATACCTCTTGCGGTTAGAACGTTTGGTGATTATCGAAAAACGATCTAGCGACGTAGTTTCCTGTGTCTGGCAAAGCCCACCGCGTATTCATCCAAGTAAGCATATGCACAAACATCAAGAACAATTGATTCGACTGACGCGCAAGGATACCTCCTCCCCTCTACTTCTGTCATAACTGGTGGCGTTTGGGCGAGCAGGTTTGATTCTAAATTTGTCGCTCATAGCGCGAATGGCGGAATGCGGAGGAACGCGCCCCCTTGTCGGGCCGACTCTTGGGCCAGCAGGCAGGCTTGGGCGGTGGCGAACACCGAGCGGGTGGGGATGAATGGGTCGGTGCCGCGTTCAATGGCGTCGATCAGGTTGGCGACGAACGCGCCGCTTTGGTCTGTGGGCAAATCGGGTGTGTACGGGCTGCGCTCGTTGGTGGCGATGAGCAAGTGGTCAGCGGCATAGGCCCGTAGGTGGGCCGAGCCGGCCGTGCCCATGATGATGAAGCGGGTGTCGCCAAACGAGGGCGCGGCTTGGGGCGTGAGCCAGTCGGCGGTGAGGGTTGCCAACGCGCCGTCGGATAACGCGAAGGAAGCCTGTACGTGGTCGTCTAAGCGCGGCTCAGCCGTGAACCGCTTGCAGGTGGCGAGGGCGTGGACGCCGACGCATTCGGCGCCGGTGAGCCAGCGGACTTGATCGACGCCGTGGCACGCTAGGTCGTGGAACGCACCTGTGTACTGATTGGGGTCGAAATACCAAGCCGGGGCGGTGGCGCGGCCGAGCTTGTGCGGGTGCGTGGAAATGAGGCTGGCGATGGTCCCGAGGGCGTCGTCGAGGATGGCTTGGCGCAGGGCGATGAACGGCGGATAGCTGCGCGAGGTGAACCACATAGATACGTGGATTGTACTGGCGGCGACCGCACGGCGCATGCGCTCCCAGTCGTCGAGTGTGCGGCACAGGGGTTTGTCGAGGAGCAGGTGAATGCCGGCGCGGGCGCAGGTTTCTACGAGCGCGGTTTTCTCGGGGTGGATCAAGCCTTCGAGGATTAGCTCGGGTTGGGCGCGGTCGATTAGGTCCGCCAAGGTGGCGAAGCGGGGGATGGATGCGTAGCGGGCGCAGAGCGCGTCGTCGGCTTCGACCAAGCCGACGATCTGGCCGTTTGACGCCTGCACGGCGGATTGGATCATGCCGCCGATGTGCCCATAGTGAACGCCCACGATGCCGATGCGCATGATAAACTCTCCGGGTGAAGCCGATGGGATGGATGGGGTGCGCGAAAAAATAAGACGCGGCCGCTTAACGCGCTACGATAGCAATCAGGGAACCGACAACTTCCGCACATACACGTAATAAGGGGCGATGGTCCGCTCGGCGCGATCGTAGAACGAGGCGTAGAGCCGATCGGGGCCAGCGGCGAGGTCGAGCTCAAAGCAGACGCTCGGCGCGTGGGGATCGACTTCGCGCTGGAGATTCTGGCCGCCGATTGTTAGCTGCGCCCAGCCGAGGGCGAGGGCGACCCCACCTTCGTAGGCCGGGGCCTCTTTGGGCAGGATGCCGGCGCGGTACCAGCCGCTGTCGTCGCCCTCAATGCCCGCCGCCAGCGCGTAGTCGGTTTCCTCGGGCCAGCGCCGCAGCTCAATCTGGTAGCGGCCCGCCTCTTTGACCTCAACGGCCCAAAAACCACTCGTGACCTGCCCGGCGCGGACTTGGCGCTGATTCCAGACGGCACTACACGCCTCATTGCGGATGTCGTGGGTGGTGAGTTTGACCGGTTGGTCGTCCCCGCCCAAGGCCATGGGTTCGTCGCGGTCGAACTGCGCGGACACGAGCGTCCACCAGTCATCGTACGCAGCGCGCAGGTCGGCGACCCTGTCGGGATGCGCTGCGGCGACATCTTGCCGCTGGCCGGGATCGGCGTCGAGATCGTAGAGCGCGCGGCCGTCAATGAGCCGCCACTTGCCCTTCATCACCGCGCTCTTGCGCCACTTGACCGGATTGGCCACGCGCTGGGTGTCGCAGACGTTGACGCGCTCGGCCCAAGCGGCCTCATCTGCGCCGCGCAGCAGCGGCCCTAAGCTCTGGCCGTGGAAGGTGCGGCCGGCCGGGACTTCCACCTCGCACAAGTCGAGCAGGGTCGGCATGAAATCCACGTAGCTGGTCAGCGCGTCGATGTCGCGGCCGCCGGCGATGTGCCCGCTGGGGTAGCGGATGAGAAAGGGCACGCGATGACCGCCTTCGTAAGGGGACCCTTTTTTGCCGCGCATTCCAGCGTTGTAGCTACCCGGCCCTTCGCAAGGGAACTGATCGGCGTCTAATTCGACGCCCGTGGCTGTGCCGTTGTCGGTCATAAAGACGAGGATGGTATGATCGGCGATTCCGAGCGCGTCGAGTGCGTCCTGCAAGCGGCCAAAGTTTTCGTCGATGTTGGTGATCATGCCGTAGAACCGGGCGCGGTCTTCGTGCGGAGTGACGTCGCGGTAGGGCTCGACGTAGCGCGGCTCGACGTTGAGCGGCCCGTGCGGCGCGTTGGTCGCGATGTAACAGAAAAAGGGCTGGTCGGCGTTTTCTGCGATAAAGCGCCGGCCCTCGCGGAAGAACACGTCCGTACAGTAGCCCTCATATCGAGTGGGGACGCCGTTTTTGAAATAGGTGTCGTCAAAGTAGTCGTTGCCCCAAGCGTCGCCGGTGTTGCCGATGCCGCCGCCGGCGTGATAGATGGATTCGGCAAAGCCGCGCTCGTGCGGACGATAAGGGGGGCTGTCGCCGAGGTGCCACTTGCCGAAGTGCCCGGTGCGGTAGCCGGTGCCCGCGAGCGCGTCCGCGAGGGTCCACTCGTCGCGGCGCAATAGGGAGCGCCCGCCGATGGTGTGCCAAACGCCCGCGCTGTTGCAATAGTGCCCGGTGAGCAGGCCGGCGCGGGTGGGGGCGCAGGTGGAGCCGACGTGGTAATCGGTGAAGCGCACGGCGTCTTGGTGGAAGCGGTCGAGGCAGGGCGTGCGGATTGCGCTGTTGCCGTGGCAGCCCAAGTCGCCGTAGCCTTGGTCGTCGGTGAGCACGAAGACGATGTTGGGGCGTGGGGCCATGCTATTGTTCCTGTTGGGCGCGCCACGCTTCGTATTCGGCGCGGGCTTCTTCGCTGAGGGGGTAGTACTTGCGCAGGTGTCCCCCCTCGGCCAGCTTCATGCGGCTAAAGTCCTCCCACTCGGCGTGGGCTTGGGCCTTTTCGGTGAGTTCGGGGGCGAGCTGGGCCGGGACGACGGTGGCGCCGTCGTCGTCGGCGACGATGATGTCGCCGGGCATAACTAAGGTGTCGCCGCAAGCGATGGGCACGTTGACGGCAAAGGGGAAGATGTTGGTTTGGGTGTGGAAGTTGGGCGTTGTGCCGCGCAGCCAAAGCCCGAGGTCGAGGTCTTTGAGCACCTTGGGAAAGTCGCGGATGCAGCCATCGATGACTGCGCCTTGGCCGCCGCGCCCCATGAAGAAGGTAAGCATCATCTCGCCGAAAACCCCGCTGTGCATGTCGCCGCGTGCATCGACGACGATGATGTCGCCGGGTTGGGTGTGGTAGAGCGCGTGGCGGTGGAGCTGTTTTTCCGGGTCGGCGTATTCGTCAACCGAGTATTGGTCTTCGCGCTTGGGCATGAACTGCAAGGTCAGAGCCGGGCCGACGACGTGCTTGCCTAAGGTGCGGGCGACCGGGCCTTGGATATGGGGGTCGCGGATGCCCAAGCGGGCTAGTTCGCCGGCCGCAGTCGCGCTGGAGATGGGGGCGAGGGCGTCGATGAGGTCTTTGGGGGGGCGTTGGATGTCGTTCGTTTGGACCATGATAGCTCCTGTTTGGTCAATGAGGTTTGGGCACAATTTATACTCTTTGGCGTTAGAGGCAAATTTTAACTAGGAGGAAGATTATGACGGTGGAAGATCGCGGCTCGGCCATTCGGGTTGAGCACCTGACGGCTATTCCGGTGGGGGGCAAAGGCTACGTGAAGGTGGAGACGAATATGGGGGTGGTCGGCTGGGGCGAAATCAACAATGTGGAGACTAAGGTCGCCTGCGCCTTGGCCGAGTCGCTGGGCTCGCTCATCATCGGAGAAAACCCGACGCGCATTGAGTTCCACTGGCAGCGGCTGTTCCGCGCGCACCGCAACCTGCGCGGCGGCGGGCTGATGATGCACGTGATTGCGGCCATTGACATGGCGCTGTGGGACCTTGCCGGCAAGCTCTATCAGGTGCCGGTGTATCGCTTGTTGGGCGGTCCCTGCCGCGACAAGGTGTGGATGTACCCGAGTTCCAAGGCGATCAAGGTCAGCCCCGGCGGCGCACGCTATCACGCGGGTACGCCCGCTGAGGTGGCGGAACTGGTGCAGCGCGTGGCCGCTGCCCGTGCCAAGGTGGGGCCGGATGGCGCCGTGATGTTCGATGCCCACAGCATGTTGCCGCTGCCGCTGGTCAAGCAATTTTCCGGTTATCTCAAGCCGGACGATTTGCTTTTTTTGGAAGAGGCGTGGGTGCCGGGCAACATTGAGGCCATGCACAAGCTGCGCGCGGCCGTGCCCGTGCCGTTGGCAACTGGGGAGCGCGACCGCACCATTTGGGAGGTGCGCGAGATTTTGGAGGCCCAAGTCGTCGATATCCTACAGCCCGACTGCGGCCACGGCGGCGGCATCAGCCAGATGCAGAAGGTCGCCGCTTTGTGCGAGGCGCATCACGTGCCGATTGCCCCGCATTGCACCATGTCGTTTTTGGGCTTGACGGCGAGCTTACACGTGGCGGCATCGGTGGCGTTTTTCCTCATCCACGAGGGGTACGAGCACCAGTTGCCGGAAGGCGTGGCGCACAAGACGTGGACTTTGGACGCGGAGGGCTATGCGTCGCTGCCAGAGGGGCCGGGGTTGGGGGTGGAGATCGACGAGGAACGGGCGATTGCCGTGGGGCAGGAGCGCGCACGGCAGTTTAAGTGGCCGGATAATCGGCTGCGGGACGGGTCGGTGGCGGATTACTAAGGCCCGCCCCCTTAGCTCCCTTGTGCCGCGAAAGGGAGCTAAGGGGGCAGGTAATTCGGTCTGCTAGTCTTCTTCTTCTACTTCTACTACTTCTATCTCAAGAGTTTGCACCCCTTCGAGCAGTAAATCGACGTCCTCTTGCGTAGAAATGGGCGCGGGAGGGGCAAAAGGCGGAAACGCATCTTCGGGTTCTTCTTCTCCTGCAAATTCCCCCTCCTCGCCTTCTCCTGCAAACTCCCCCTCCTCGCCTTCTCCTGCAAATTCTCCCTCCTCGCCTTCTCCTGCAAATTCTCCCTCCTCGCCTTCTCCTGCAGGCGGCTCGGGAAAGAATTCTGGCTCGGGTGGCGAGAAAAACGTCAGGCGAGCTTTTAAGAGGACGTTTTCGTCGGGTCTGTTGAGTCGTGCAAAAACATCGTCGAGCGTTTGTGCTCCCTCAAAACCGTCAAAGCCCCAACCATTAGGATCGTCAAAGCCCCAATCGTCAGGCCCTAAGACTGCGGCAGACCCCACTTCGAGTTGGTAAAAGCCGGGGGGCAGTGTGTCCGGTACGCTGAGGGCCAGCTCGACTTGCTGGTCATTGCGTCGTCCCACGCGCAGCGAAGTGGTAATCGCCAGTGTGCTGCCCAGACTGACGACCGTGTCGGCCTCAACCTCCGCTACGATGGCAAAACGAGTCTCGGGAATCACTTCGACATGCACCTCGGCGGAGCGCACCTGCAAGGCGTAATCGTTGCGCGTCATAAGCTCCCCGAGTGCGAAGCCCACGTCGTCATAGGCATTATAGACGGAAGCCAAAAGCTGGCCTCCCGGCGAGGAGTAGAGCCGGGAACGAGCGAGCGTTGAATCGGTGCCGACAAAAGAAATATCCGTCGCCACGCGGACGCTGTGCTCAGGATCGTTGTCGATCCGGTTGAGCAAGGGAGAAAAGAATGCCCGGGAGACGAGGGCCTGCGAGGTATATGGACCGATGCTGACGGCCATCCGGTGCGCGAGTTCGAGTTCGCTTCCCGAAGGAAACGCATAGACGCTCTTAATCGGTATTAATTCCGGGTCCTCGCCCAGTACGCCGCGCACGGCCGGCAAACGGTCTTCGGTCAGGGTGCCGCGCACCGTTGGATTCAGGGTCGAGTACTTGAACGGGGCGGCCCAGTGGGAAATTTCCCCGAGGACCCGGGCTTCGATTATGGGAAGCTCGACCGGCCCCGCACTAGACATTGGATGCCCAAACCCATATACCCGGTTGCCGTCCATGTACGATACGGTTCCCAACGAACCCAGCGTAATCTCCCCGAGCAACAACCCAACGGTCAGGGGCCGGCCGGCCTCAAAGCTCGCTTGGCGCTCTTGGGTTATGCCAGCGGAACTAGCTTGGCTCAGGATGGACGCTTTCCCTTCAGGCAGCGGATGGACGCTATTGAGTCCCGTGCTTAGCAAGGGAATTTCCAAGGGCGTTATGCGGTTCCCGGTCCACGTGGTCGCGGGTTTGGCCACGGGCACCGTTCCCCGCGTGCCGATGACCCACTCTATGGGGGTGGCAAAAAAGTAGTACGGCGGGCTGTCTTGGCCATCAAAACTATAAGCCGCGGCCCCCCAAGTGCCCTGCTCGGTAAAAATGGGCGAACCGCTCATCCCCGCAGCAATGCCCCCGAGCTGGATCAAAACGGGATCGGAGGCTTCTAACATGTAAATCGGCATGGGGGCCAAGAAATCATCAACCACTTGGACGAACTTCACTGCAAAATCGGCCAGTTCGCCGTGGGCAAATTCAGTGCGCAGGAATGCGGGCGTCCCCACGGGCATGGAGCGGACCTCGTCAGCCGAGACAATGGACGACAGATCCCAAGGCTTTAACTCCCCGGTGGGCCGCACAACCGCTTCGGCTGGGTCCCGCAGCGAATGGGCCGCGGCCAGCATGGAATCGGCGGCCGCGAGCATGGTCTGGGCGGCGGCGAGCATGGAGTCGGCATCGGCGGCGACCGTTGAATCGGCGTCGGCCGCGACCATGGCGTTGGCCGCCGTCAGCATCGAGCTCGCGTTAGCCTTCATAGTTTGGGCGGCGGCGAGCATGGAGTCGGCGTCGGCGGCTACTGTCGAATCGGCGTCGGCGGCGACCATGGCATTGGCCGCCGTCAGCATGGAATCGGCCGTGGCTAGCATGGTCTGGGCGGTGGCCATCATGGCATCGGCTCTGGCGATCATCGAATCGACGGCCGCCGCTGTGGGGGCAGAATCGTCGTCGTCTCCACAACTCCACAGACCGAGGGCGAGGGCGAATAGGGCTAAACGGATCGACATAATAGGTGTTCTCCTAAGTTGGTGTATGCGATGGGTGCAGTTCGATGTTCTCCAGTTCCGTCGGGAAAATCCGCCCTGCGTGGAGTAGCGGGAATTCTAAACGCAACCTCCTCTTTGTGCAAAGTTAGCCCGCGACGTGGTTATCAGACGCAGCCTGGGTGCTCGCGCCCGCGCAACAGAGGGTATTCGGGCTTGTCCTCGGGGCGGCCCGTCCAGTGCGAGCGCGCACTCATGTAATGAGTGGCCATGCCGCGGCGGCGCGTAGTGGTCTGGTTGGGACCGGAGCGGTGCAAGAGCAGGCTGTGGTGGAAGGAGCAGTCGCCCGCTTGCAACAGGATGGGCCGTTCGCGCTGGCGATCGATGGCGGCATCGGGAACCTTTTTGTCTTGTCGCGGGCCGACCATCCACACCTCGCTGTGGTCCACTAGCCCCTCGCGGTGGCTGCCCGGCACGACCCACAAGCAGCCGTTTTCAAGGGTGACATCGTCTAAGGCGACCCAAGCGGTGGCCAGAGCCATCGGCGCGATGTGGAAGTACGCGGAGTCTTGGTGATAGGTTTTTTCAACGCCGCCCGGTCCCTTGATAAAAACTTGGTCGCCGAAGAGCTTGACGTCCGGGCCGAGTAGTTCGACGACTGCGGTGAGGAGAGGTTCCCGCGCTGCGTGGTCGCGGAAGAAGGCATCGCATTGGGAGGGGCCGTTGATCTTGCGCAAGTGATCGATGTGGCGTTGCCGCGGCGCGTTGGGATCGAACTCAATGCGCGCCTCGGGGAAGGGCAAGACGCCCGAGGCGATCCCCTCTAGGTGGGCGCGGAGTGCGCTCACGTCTGCGGCGGAGAGGGCGTTTTTCAAGATGGTGTACCCGTCTTGCTGGTACTGGGCGATTTGTTCGGGGCTGAGCGCGGACATGGTCCTCCAATTTAGGTGATCTCTGCCAGCGCGTTCCCCACAGCGGCAACTAACCCGTCGATATGCCCAGCGTCCATGGGCGTAGAAAGGGCACACATGCCAAGCCCCGGGCCGAGGAAGTACCCTTGCTCGATGAGCGAGAGAAAGAGCGGTTGAACGAGGGTTTGGTCGGCCACGGCGAGGTCGCGGTAGTTGGCGATGGGAGTGCCAGCAAAGTGGATGCTAAAGACCGATCCCGTGCAGACCGCTTGGGCGGCGACCGCGCGGGCGGCAAAGAGCGCGTTGAGCTGGTCCTTTAAGCGCGCTCCGAGTGCGTTGAGGTGGGCGATGGCTTGCGGCGTCAGCTCGCTCAAGGTCGCCATACCAGCGGCCATGGCCACGGGATGGGCACTAAAGGTGCCGCTCTGGAAAAAGCCGGTGGATTGCTGCGAGTTGTCGAATAGGTCCATCAGGTCGGCCCGGCCGCCAAAGGCCCCCACCGGAAAGCCGCCGCCGATGATCTTGCCAAAGCAACTCAAGTCTGGGTCGATGCCGTACCGGCCCTGCAAGCCGCCCGTGCCCACGCGGAACCCCACGATTTCGTCGAAGATGAGCAAGACCTCGTGGCGGCGGGTGATGTCGCGCACGGCGCGGGCAAAGTCCGGCTGTACGTCTAGGATGCCGGCCTTGGGGTCAAAGAGGACGCAGGCGAGCTCGCCCGCATGCGCGGCGACGAGCCGCTCGACGGCCTCGGGGTCGTGATAGGGGAGGATGAGGGCTTCGGACGCGGCCGACGGGGACATGCCGGCGACCCCGGGCAGCGCGGCGGGCGCGGCGGCTGGGCCGGCTTGGTCTAGGGGCGGGGCCACGCTGATCTCTACGGCGTCGTGGCTGCCGTGGTAGCCGCCCTCGAACTTGGCGATCTTGCCGCGCTGCGTAAAGCCTCGCGCCAAGCGAATCGCGTGTAGGGTAGCCTCGGTGCCGGAGTTGACAAAGCGAATCCGCTCCAGCGCATCCACCCGGCTGCACATCGCGCGGGCGATCTCGCTCTCAATGCCGGTGGGGGTGCCCAAGGCAATGCCCTGTTGCATCTGCTCGCGCACGGCCGCCTCCACGCGCTCGTGCCCGTGCCCGAGGACTTGGGCCGTGTGGTGGTTGGCGCAATCGACGTAGCGGTGCCCATCGACATCCCACAGGTAGCAGCCCTTGCCGCGGGCCATGGCGAGCGGATAAGGCGGGTAGTAATACGCGCCTTTGGCCGCACCGGCCGTATAGACGCGGCCCTGCTCAAAAAGGGCGCGGGAACGAGGGTTTGCGCAGCGATAGCGCGCTTGGCACACTTCTATCAATCGAGCTGAATCCAATTTTTCTGGTAATTGATGGTCTGTAGAATAGCGTTTTCAGGGACAGAGGGGACATTCTTTTTGATCCTAAAACGACGAGCCGATCCCGGTACATCGCGTATGATAGTAAATTGACCTCCGTGAAACTGCCAAGTAAAACAATGTCTGTCGTCCGCCACTCGGTGCCCTTGGATATTACTGTTTTCATTTAATTGCCAAGCGTAGTCCCCCGGGACGTACTGTCTCGCCTCATCCTCAAACAAGACAAATTCTTTTGACTCCATATTGCGGATCAACACTAGTACGCGCATGTCAGCGTGAGCGCGCCGACTCGCGTTCAAGCGACTGTTCCATATAGTTAGGACCGCGGCCCCCGTCTTTTGGATATCAGCGCGGGGGTCTGATATACCAAAAGAGTAATCTGGCGAATTCCGTCCAGATATGAGGCGAACCTTAGATTGATCGACCGGCCTTTTGGCCTTGATAGTTTTGACCGACCAGCCAGAATCATTGAGGGCTACATCGGTCAGTCCGACGGGGCTGTCGTAGTGGGTTCCCTTGATCGCAGCGGCGAACATATCCCCGAAGTCGTTGCCGGATAGGTCGTTGCGACCAATGGCGTAGCAGTGAACCAAACGCTTGCCAAACTCATAGAGAATCTCGTCCGGTATTTGGCCGACGGGCCAAGGCCCTTGTTGAGCTCCGCTGCTTCCGCGTAATCGGGGGGTATTAGACATTGGACAACCGCTCTAGCACGGAGCGAACTATCGGCACTGGAACCGAGTTCCCAGCCTGCTTGCGGCATTGACCGTCCGTTGTATGTAGCTTAAAACTGTCGGGAAAGCCCTGTAATCGGAACATCTCTCGGGGCGTGAGGCGACGCTCGCCATCGACGAGAAGATAATTGTAGCTGGCACCTGCTCGCAGGGCACATGAAAACGGATGACTGGATATGTTGCCGCCTTTATTTTCATGCCATATAGAGGGTCGCACATTTGCAGTATGCGCGTTCTTGCGTTTCTGCCTGATATAGGGCGACGCAAAATGTCTTGCCGCAGGAGACTTCTCCAACACTTTGGATAGAGGCTTCATTGGTTCACTTCCTTGGGGCCACCTAAAGCTACCCAAGCCGTCCAGTCTGCCAACTATAAATACGCGTTCGCGCTTTTGGGGCAGGCCGTAATCGAGTGCATTTAACACTCGATAGTCCACGTCGTATCCAAGCCCACGTAAGGTGCTGAGAATTTTCTCCATGACTCGGCCTTTTTGGGCTGTCACTAATTGCTTGACGTTCTCCAAAATGAACGCCGTTGGCTGTTTAGCCTTGAGCACTCGCACAATGTGGAAAAACAAGGTTCCCCGCTCATCGGCAAAACCCGCTCGGTCGCCAATGATACTAAAGGGCTGACAGGGGAAGCCGGCGCAGAGTAGGTCATGGTCTGGGATGTCCTCTGCCGCGATGCGAGTAATATCGCCTTGCGGTACGATGCCAAAGTTGCTGAAATAGACCTCGCAGGCTGGCGCATCAATGTCGCACGCAAAGACGCATTGCAGCCCATGTGCTACCGCCGCAAGATGAAAGCCACCGACACCGCAGAACAGGTCCGTGAAGGTCTGTAAACGCTGCGGCTTCTTTGTACTTTTTGGAAAGACCAAAGACGACTGAATGGACCTGTTCTGCGGAAAAGTTTCTGGCTCAGTCTGGATAGGGGTATCAACCATCCAAAACCTCCTCGTAGCTTGATCATATAAACATGCACCAATAGAGTACAAGCGCAATAGGTGCGCCCGCGGCCCCGCTAATTTCGTGGCTGCCGAAGCCCCGGGGAGTTGACGCGGCCCCGGTTCGCACCCATTCTTCTCAGGTCGCTCACCATTCACCACTCACCACTCACCGCTCACCATCGCCATGTCCCAAACCGAATACGCTGTCGAAGTCGCGTCCGCGGCTGAGGTTTCGCTGATCGACTGCGACGTCCACAACTACCCGAATTCCATTGACGACCTCATGCCCTTTTTGTCGGCGCGCTGGCAGGCGTATGTGCGGCAATCTGGGTTTAGTGGCCCGCCCGGGCCGACCTATCCCAAGGGGTTTGCCCAAGCGGCGCGGCGCGATGCTTGGCCGCCGTCGGGCCTGCGGCCGGGAGGCGACCCGGATTTTGCGCGCACTCAGTTGCTCGACGCTTGGGGCATTGACGTGGCCGTGCTCAACCCGCTCTACGGCATGACGGCCCTGCACAACCTCGACTTTGCCAATGCGCTGATGCGGGCGGTCAACGAGTGGACCGCGCACACTTGGCTCGACCACGACCCGCGCTGGCGCGGCTCGATTGTGGTCAATGCCAACGACCCAGCGCGGGCCGCCGCAGAAATTGAGCGGGTCGCGGCCGATCCGCGCTTTGTGCAGGTGTTGCTCTTGGTGCGGTCGAGCGCGCCGTACGGCAAGCGGCAGTTTAGGCCGATTTTTGCCGCGGCCTGCGAGGTCGGTCTGCCGGTGGGGATCCACTTTGGCGGCAGCGGCCAGCCGATCACGGCCTGCGGTTGGCCTTCCTATTACATCGAAGACCACACGGCCATGTCGCAGGCCTTTGAGGCGCAGGTCATCAGCCTCGTTTGCGAGGGGGTGTTCTGCGAATTCCCCGCGCTGCGCGTCGCGCTCATTGAGGGAGGGTTCGCGTGGTTGCCTGGGCTGATGTGGCGGCTGGACAAAAACTACCGAGGCTTGCGCAGCGAGGTGCCGTGGCTGAAGAAGCGGCCCAGCGAGTACATCCGCCTGCACTGCCGCGCCACGACCCAGCCCATGGAGGAGCCGGACGATCCCCGGCACTTATTGCACCTCATCGACATGATCGGCTGCGAGGATTTCCTGATGTTCGCTACGGATTATCCGCACTGGGACTTTGACTCGCCGGCCCGCGCGCTGCCGCCGGTGCTCGACGACGCGCTGCGCCGGGGTATCATGGTCGATAATGCCGAGGCATTCTATGGGTTTGCGGCGCGTTGACGTAGGGCCGGTGGATGCCTTTGCCGATGGCGCGGTCCGCCGGGTCGAGGTCGCGGGGCGTGGCTTGGCCATCGTGCGGCAGGGGGATGCTTGGTACGCGCTCCGCGATGTGTGCCCTCACCAAGGGGCGCGTCTGTCGGATGGGCGGGTCGGGGGTACGGTGCTGGCGCGTCGCCCGGGGGACGAGATCGTCTTGGGGCGCGTGGGCGAGGTTTTGAGCTGCCCGTGGCACGGCTGGGAATACGATGTGCGCACGGGCCGGTCGCTTTGCGAGCCTGAGCGGGTGCGGGTGCGGACTTATCCGGTGCGGGTGGAGGATGGGCGGGTGGTTGTGGAGATGGACTAGGGGGATGGCCACAAGAGGCACAAAGGGCACAAGAGGGGGGCTTTGCGCTGGGGCGGGTTAGGGCGTGTTGAACAAGCCGTAGAGACAGGATCCGTCATTCCCGCGAACGCGGGAATCCAGCCGGGATCGTTTAGACCACCAGAGTTTGCAGACCGCTTCTTAGAGGTCAGTGGAGCGCCAAGTATTCAGTCCGCTCACCAAGCACTCTTCGAGCCAAACGCGGAATCGCTCTTCTATAGACGCTAGGTCTTCCCGATAGTTGATCTGAAACAGGCTGCGCGCAAGCACGTGGGCCGAACCCGTCTCCCGTTCTTCGCGGTCCATCTGAACTCGCTGAAAGAATACGGCCGAACAGGCCAGTACCCCTCGGAATTCGCGTCCGATGCCATGGAAGGAAAGCAGAATCTGGCTCTGGTTCGCATTGTGGATGACGAGACGCACCCAAGCGCGATAGGACTCTAGATTGGCGAAGTAGTCGAGTGCCTGTGCCCCGGCCACGATCTGCGGCCGGAAATAGTGGCTGCGTTCGCCGTGGTCGGATTCTCCGTCAACAAATACCTGAACGTGATCGAGGATGGTGCCCAGATGGGTCTCTATTGCCGTCCTCAGTTCGTTCATCCGCGTCTCGGCACCCTGCCGCAGATATTCCGCCTTATCCCTGACTGTGTTCCATTCATCCGTGAGGACCTTGCGACGATGCTCCAATTCTCGGCGCGTGGCGCGGATCAAATCCTCGGCGCGGAAGTCCTTCTCAACTTCGTGGGACAAACCGAGTGCCCGCACGAATTCGCGTTTCTGGATTTCCGCAAAAAAGCCGATGAGTGGGTTTAGATCGCCGCGATCTGCTGCTTGCAAAGCGTCCAAATAGTCGCCTTTCGCCTTGCTCCGCACGACCAGAGGAAAGCGGTGTGCCTTGACGAGAACGAGCGTGGCGAGTGCTCTTACTACCCGGCCATTGCCATCCTGAAACGGATGGATCTGCGTGAAGCGGTGGTGGAGCCAAGCGGCTTCGACTTCGGGCGCGACCTTTTCGTGGGCGCGGTGCATTTCGATTAGCCGGTCCATCTCGGAAGCGACCTGCTCGGGTGGACAGTATTCGTGGATTGCACCGCCGCGGCCGAGCGGATTGTTCGGTCGTTTCTTATAAGTGCCGCGTAGCAGCGGAATCCGCACTCGTTTCCCGAGCCGGTCCCTGCCCTCTGCGGTCTCCTGATTCTGCGTCAGCAGTTGGTGAAGCTCCTTGATGTAACTCGTGGAGAGTGTGCGCTCGTCCTTGACGAAGGCGAATACATACTCGATAGCCGCCTCGTGATCCTGAATCATGGAGGCAATCCGTTCCGGGTCGTCGCCAGAGCCGTGCGGGATTAAGGTCGCGTCAATGCCGCGCTCAATCAGGAGTTCTGTGACGCCGCGGTCGAAGTCGTACACCCGTTCTATCAATCCGGTCTCGACCGCCCATTCCCGGTGTAGTTTCCGGTTAAACTCGGACAGGGCCTCCGAATCTGCTAGCTGGCTGCGCTCTGTTTCCCATACCGCAGCGAGCGAATCGAGTTCCTTCTGCGCCAAGGTCGCCGGGTCGTTCTCATAGTCGAGAATCGGAGTCCACTTGTACTCGCTGTCCATACTATTTCTCGCCATGACTTCGTCGTTGAGGCACTACGCCGCGAACTGTTAAGGTGGGTTCTGCAAAAAAATAGGCGTTGAGGAACGATTAGCGACTAACCGCCGACGCTTTCACGGAATATCCTCATCAAGAAGCACTTGCATCTTGCGTTCTCAAGTAATCCAGTCCTTGGGGCGAAAGCTCAAGATAAGACTCTAACTGCCACCGCTCGACCGTGGGGTAATCTTGGAGAAATTCCTCGACAGAGTGCCCCCCTTTGAGATAACTCACTAAATTGTCCACCGGGACCCGCGTACCGGTGAAAACCAGATCGCCGCTGTGGATTTCAGGATCTCGTTGGACCACCTTCTCCAGTACAATATCGTTCTGCCCCATTCCTACCTCGGCACCGGGATGGGCACCGGCACGTTGCCCTGTTTTTGCGACGTTAAAAACCCGATGATCAGCTCTACCACGAGGTGCCCGGCTCGGCCCGGCGACACCGACTCAACCCCTTGGTCTAAGGCGGCGATGAGTTCGTGGATGCCGGCCGGAATGCCCTCGACCGGCCAAGCCGGCGACGCGAGGGGTTCGGCCTCTTCGCCGCGATACAGGGTGCCGCCGTCGTTGCCGAGGCGTACTCGCCCGGTGGTGCCGACCACTTCGATTTGCTGCTTGGGCGCGGGCGTGGTCTTGGAGCCGCCGATGTAAAAGCCCCGCACGCCCTCGGCAAAGTGGATGTACCCATTGGCCCCCGGCTCAGTGGCCGGCACGTGGCCGCCGTCGCCGCGGTACTCGGCGTACTCGGCGTATCCTTCCTCCAGCTCGGCCACCACCCACTGCGGCTGCGCGCCCGCGTAGTAGCAAATCGCATCGAGGGTGTGGGTGCCGTTGCGGAAGAGCATGGCGCGGGGGCCGGCGAGCGTGCCGATGACGTATTGCACCGGGCCGATGACGCCGCGATCGACGATGGCTTCTTTGGCGTGCCGCCACAGGGGGATAAAGCGCCGGGTGTGATCGACCGACAGGGTGGTGCTGTTGGCGTCGCAAGCGGCGATCATGCGGTCGGCGTCGGCGAGGTTGGTCGCCAGCGGCTTTTCGCAGAAGATGCCCTTGGCCCCGGCGTTGGCCGCATCGACGACCAAGTCGGCGTGGCGGTGATCCGAGGTGGCGACGGTGACGATGTCCAGCGCTTCGCGGGCGAGCATCTCGCGGTGGTCGCGGTATAGGGCAGGGGGCGCGTCCGGCCAGCGTTGCTCAAACTCGTGGAGGGTCGCTTCGTCGAGGTCGCAAGCCGCCACGAGGCGGGCGCGGTCCGACCCGACGATTCCGGTGGCGTGGGCCGTGCCAATGCCGCGGCAGCCAATAACTCCAGCTCGATACATGATTGTGCTCCTTGTGAAGGGATTTGTGCTGCGAGCAATCCGCCCGAAGCGCTCGATTACCAAGCGCTCTTGAGCTTGCCCCACGTCGCCGGGCGCACGGCCGTCGAAGGGTCCCACTGCTCGGCGCGCTGCATGAACACCGTGGGGTCGGCGCGCCAATCGCCGTAGCCAATGCGCTGGTTGTCGGTGAGATAGTTGATCTTGTCGTCAATGCAGGCCGCGAGGCCGGCGTCCCCTGCGGAGAGGGTGAACCCGCCCTGCTCGGCGCTGGCGTCGAGGGCTGTGACCGCAAACGCGCCGTTGGAAGCGTGGCTCGCGTCGCGGTTGCCGATTTCGCCGCGGGCGACCGCGTCGATGCGGCCGGCGCCGAGGGCGTCTAGCAGTTCGATCTCGCCGGTCTCTTGCCCGAGGTACATCACTTGCGGCATGTTGGCCGCGGGCGGGTCCAGCCGCAGCCGCCCTTCGAGGTTGGGCGACGCGCCGGCCGCGGTGATGGTGTAATCGGCCGTGCCGTCGGCCACGAGCTCGCTGTCGGCTGTTGCGATGCGCGTACCGGCCGCGAGCACGCCGTTGGCATCGACCAAGCCCGTTAGCTCCAGCAGGCGGAACTCGCCCGTGGTGCCGCTCAGCGCACCCACCCGATCGTCGCTCGTCAGGTCGCTGTGGCGGGCGAGGCGCTCGGCGTCTTCGGCCCGCACCAGCAGCGATTGCCGAAAGGCTATGTGCCCGGACGTGAAGTTCACGACGTGTTCACCGGCTGCATTGCGGGTGCGAGAGTCGAGGATGGTGATGCCGCCGCCGACCAAGTCGTACTCCGGCCCGGCCGATTGCAACCATATATCGGGCCACTCGGCGATGGCCCGGCGTTCAAAGGACAATCCCGCGCCGTCCATGGCCTCTAAGGCGGTCAACAAGTCCGCTTCGTACCCGCGATGTTCGTTGAACCCGGCCGCGCTCGGCTCTGGGTCTGCGCTGTAGCTGACCGGCTCGAAAAAGGCGTAGAACCCGACTTGGAGCACCTGTCCGTCGCCGCAAGCGGCGGCTGAGGACGAGCGAGCCGCCAGCACTAGGAGGAAGAGGGATAGGTAGGAGAAGGATGAGGGCATGTAGGATACCTCGTTTTTGGCGTGATAAGTAGGAATATGGGCCGGGGAAAGAGGCGGAGCAAACCCTTTACTCGGCGTAGGGAACGGTGCCTCGGGCATCTACTTGGTAGCCCCAGCGTTTGAGGTAGGCGGGGCCGGGGAGGAAGGAGTCGTCGGCTGCGGTGAGGCGGCGCGTTAGATGAGCGTCTAGTTCGTCGAGCACGCCCTGCTGGCCGGGCTGTCCCACGAGGTTGTCCTGTTGGAAGGGGTCGGCTTCGTTGTCGTAGAGCAGCCACGGCCTCTCTAAGGCGCGCACGTAGGTGTGGCGGCGGGTGCGCAAGCCCCGGTAGGACCGGCCGCCCACGCCGGTCCACCACTGCCCAAAGGGCTGGGGACACTGCAAGAGCGCGGTGCCGTCTGAGGGATCGGGGCCGCCTTGCAGATACCCGGAGAAGTCGATTCCCTCCACGGTGGAAGGAATGGGGAGGCCGCACAGGCCCAACAGGGTCGGCATGATGTCTGGTAGGTCAATCGGCGCGTCGAGTTGCCGTCCGGCGTCTCCCATCCCTGGGTAGCGCAGCAGGAACGGTACGCGGATGGACTCTTCGTAGGGCTTTTGCTTTTTGTCCATGCCCTGCGAGCCGAGCATGTCGCCGTGATCCGAGAAGAACAAAAAGATGGTCTCCTGCTCAAGTGCTTCCTCCTGCAAGGTTTGGAGCAACGCGCCGACGCAGTCGTCTAGGGCCGTGCAATGGGCGTAGTACCCGGCGAGCCATTGCCGGGCACGATCGGCCCAATCGGCCGGCACATTGGGCCGCAGGGCGATAGCCGCCGGATCGTATTGGGCTTGGTACGCTTGGGGGGCCGTGTGATAGGGGGCGTGCGGCGGCCCCCACGACAGGACCAGCAAAAAGGGCTTGGTCTCGCCTGAAGTCCCGCGCTGGCGGATATAGGCTTGGGCGTCGCGGGTCTGGGCCAAGGCGTCGTAGCCTTCCCACACGAGTTGCTCGTCTGAGTCGCCGGCATAGTACGCCGAGTGGTTGTAGTTGTGGGTGCATTCGAGGACCTTCCAGTACTCAAAGCCCTGCCGCTGCTCGGGCGGAATATAGCGGCTCCGGCCCCGGCCATGGACGTGCCACTTGCCGATATAGGCCGTGTCGTACCCGCCCGCGCCAAAAGCCTGCGCGAGGCTCGGAGCGTCTTGGCCCAGCGTTACGTCGTTGACGAAGACGCCGTGCGTGAGGGGGTATTGCCCGGTCAGGAGCGAGGCGCGCGCCGGCGAGCACACCGAGCAGCCAGACACCGCGTGGGTGCAGTTGACGCTACGGCGGGCGAGCGCGTCTAAGTTGGGGGTTTGCACGTTGGGGTCGCCAGCGTACCCAAAGGCTTGGGCACGCCATTGGTCGGCGAATACGAGGACGACATTCGGCGGTTTGCGGGGCACGGCGCGTCTCCTGCTTGAATGATGTAGGATTGCTATATTATCAACCGTCTAGAACAGCCAATGGGCTGCCACCCATCCACATTCTAACTGAGTCAAACGAAACAAAGGAAAATGGCTAACGTCAACGACACGGGGCTTACTCCCTCAACTATCAAACTCAAACGGATAATGGGCACCTCGCCCGCTTATCGGATGCTGACGCCATACGAAATCGAGCTGCTGCGGAAAAGTCAGGAGGAGGTCGCCGAGGTCGTGGGCCAAATCCTCGCTAAGAAGAACAATAACAATAAGGAACCAATGGTGCTAGTGGTTTACAATCCGAACCCCGCGATAGACAACGCGACGAATCCGTTTGCATCGGGTTGTAATTCGTTAGTTATTAGAGAGAAGCGAGAGCAAATCGACGCAAGCGCGAAAGCCTACCAAGCACCATGGCATAACCCGGTTGTACCCCTTTGGAGTAGTAATGTTAAAAAATTTCCATAAGTTATTGAAAAACAATAAGTTACCTCCCCCTCCCCCCGCAAAATCCGCTCCCGAGTTTCGGCGTTTGCGCTCTTGGTCATGCTGTTGGCATCCGCTGGCTGCCTGTACGTCAAAAGCCCCCTCGACAAGGTAGAAGCGCGGCGCATCGAATCACCTGCGCTTGGTAGGCCCACCGAAGTCGCCGTTGGTGCTGCCAACAGACGATTGACCGTCACTTGGCGCGAAATGCCCGGCGCGGCGAGTTACAAGATCGCCGTCAGACCCAAAAACGAACTCGTCCCTACATGGCGCGAATACACGGCGACTTCTGCGCCCTATATTGCGGATAGGTGGGCGATGAGCGGGATAGAGTATGAGGTGCGGGTGGCCACGGTCAACGCCCACGGTCAGTCCGAGTGGTCGAGCACGGTTTCGATAACAGTCCCCGTACTCCAAGCGGCTCCGTCCGATGCGATTGACATCGCCTCGTCCCCGTTGGTGGGAGAATTCATAGTCGTTGACTTGCACAGCCAGCGTCCATTTGAGAATAGGTCGGTGTGGCATTGGTTTATTTGCAGCGCGGACGGGCTTGATTGCAAGCTATTGCCGAGGCGTCGACCCTATCAATCTCAACCGACTTGGGAGTATTTCATGGAGCCGGCCTATGAAGGGAAGCACCTGTCGGTTCAGGTTGACTACGACAAAGAGGGGGGGTCGTACTCGGCGACGGCGGGGTTAGGCGTCGTCGGGGCCGCCCAGGACCGGGAGCTTACGACGCGGGAGCTTGCGACACCCGACGATGAAGGTGTACAGGGCCGGGAGCTTGCGACGCACTTGTATGCTCTCGATCTCAATGGGGTCTATTTCCGCTCATGGGAAGGCGAGAGCCGCGGCGCCATCGCGCCGTTGGGCAACGACTTGCTCGTGGCCTCGCCGTGGGGGATGCTCGCGCTGGTGCGCCCCAACCGAGCGGTAGCGTATCTCGATGGGAACGTGCCGATGAATGGGGCCGAGTTCCAAGCGCACCCGGACAAAGCAAATCTCCGCTTACACCAGTTTCGAGTAGCCGACATTTTGTTGAAACAGCACTCGGTGGGGCGGTATGAACTGTTTGTGACACATCACTATTTCACCGGCGAGTGCATCCGGTTCCGGTTGTCTGCTACGACGCTCCTGCAACAAGGCGCGGACATTTCGGTATCGCCGGCGTGGAGAACGATATTTGATGCGGATCCGTGTGTGAGTGCCGCATCCGAGCAAGCGGGGGGCCGGATGTTGACGGACGGTCCCGACCACTTGTTGGTCGTAATTGGAACTCATGGTCAAGACCACTATGCTCAAGATCCGGCCTCGCACTTGGGCAAGCTCGTCCGCATTGAAATCGAGACGGGGCGGGCGTTGATACTGGCCTCCGGCCTTCGCAATCCGCAGGGGCTAACCCGGGACGCGGCCGGCACCTTGTGGGAGACCGAGCACGGACCGCACGGCGGCGATGAACTCAACATACTGGAACTGGGTGGCAATTACGGTTGGCCGCAGGTTACGTATGGCATTGAGTCTGGAAGCTGGGTCAAAGTGTCCCGAGTCGAAAAGCTAGGCCGACACGATGGTTTCACAAAGCCTGTTTTTTCTTGGCTGCCGTCCATCGGCATCTCCAACCTCGTCGTCAATGACGAGCGATGGTTCCCGCTGTGGGAAGACGACCTGCTGATCGGTTCGCTTGTCGGCAACGCGCTCTTTCGGGTTCGTCTCGACGGCGCGGCTGTGCAATACGTCGAGCGCATTAAAGTTGGCTATCGGATCCGGGATCTCGCGCACATGCCGGACGGACGTATCGCGCTATTAGGCGACGGTGAAAAGGTCTATTTCCTGAGCCGATCCTACGCCTACTGCAACGACGAGGATACGTTGAACCTCCGCCCCGTCTATGCGGTTGACTGTGCGGCTACGGTGGGGAGCGGTGTTGCGGCTACGGTGGGGGCGGTTGCGGCTACGGGTGCTCAGTTATACGGCACACATTGCAGCGGTTGTCACAGCCTGACGGTCGAGAAGCACGGCATAGGGCCGCATCTTGTCGGCGTGGTTGGCCGGCGTGCGGGCGAAGTCAGCGGCTACCTGTTCTCAGGTGCCCTCCGCTCACTGGACTTGGCGTGGACGCCGACCCACTTGGAACAGTTCTTGGCTGATCCCAAGCAGTTTGCTCCGGGCACATCCAAGTCGTTGCACATCACCCAAGCCGAAGCCCGCGCCATCGTAGATTTCATCGAGGGCGATTGACCTTTTATAGAAAGCCCCTAAGTTCACGACAGGCGGTCATGTCGCTGTGCTTGTTTCTATCGTGGTCATGGGGACGCTCCGTAGCTGAAAGGTGGGATACCCTCAGCGTAGGAACTACCTTGACCACGGTCAACATACTAGCACCATTAGTTAAGGAATAGGGCACATGACCTTCGATCAATTTTTCTCCGCAGCATTCGGCAAAGACCTTAGCCCTTTTGCCTATCAGCAAGCACTCGCAAATCGGGCTTGGCCGGACGCGCTCATCGCTCCGACTGGACTTGGCAAGACCGCCGCAGTGGTGCTCGGCTGGGCTTGGCAGCACATCGTTGACGAACACGCGCCTCCGCGTCGCTTGGTCTATTGCCTGCCCATGCGTACGCTCGTTGATCAGACAGAGCGGAATGTCAAAGAATGGTTGCGCCGGCTAGGTGAGGCCGACCCGCACTGGAAATCGCGCCTCCCGGGTCCCAACACCGGAGTCCATGTCCTTATGGGGGGATGGGGGGCATGGATGAGCCGCGCTGGTTTGAAAAACCCGAACATCCGGCCATCCTGATTGGGACCCAAGACATGCTGCTCAGTCGCGCCCTGATGCGGGGGTACGCCATGAGTCGCTTCCGCTGGCCGGTAGATTTCGCGTTGCTGCACAATGACGCGCAGTGGGTCTTTGACGAGGTGCAACTCATGGGCTCGGGGTTGGCGACCTCCACGCAACTTGAAGGTTTTCGCCGCAAATTGGGGATGGAGATTGCCTCGCGCAGTCTCTGGGTGTCGGCAACCCTTCATCCAGACTGGCTAGACACGGTTGATTTCAAGCAAAGTCCGAAGGTTTGGCGCGTTCCAGACGACTTCCCCGAAGACGCGCAATCGCCGCATGTCCGCAAGCTGATTGACGCGCCCAAGCCGATTCAGCAGGCGTCCGTTGCGCCAGTGAGTGCCAAGAAGGCCGATCTGGCTGCTTACGCTACGGCATTGGCGGATGAAACGCTGCGGCTGCATCGAGAAAACCGCACGACGCTCGTGGTGGTCAACACCGTCGCCCGCGCTCAAGCTGTGCATAAGGCTCTCCAGAAAAAGGAGCCGCCCGCTCACCTCGCCCTCATTCACTCGCGTTTTCGGCCCCAAGATCGCAAAGCGCAGATGGACAAGCTGCCAGAGCCTGGGGAGGCGAAAGACTTGATCGTCGTTGCGACACAGGCGATTGAAGCGGGTGTCGATCTTTCGGCGGCGGTAGCTTGCGCCGACGCGGGACGAGCTTTGTGCAGTTCCGATAAGGCGAGCCCGGGATTTCCGGGGAGGAAACGTCCCGGCCTCATTGAATTTGACCAAATCAATAAACCCCAAGATGCTGGACCAAGCCCTTTGCTAAACGGATTTGTTCAAGATTGATGGGAGTGTTAGGTTATAAAATCACCTAGGCTCAAGAATTTATAGAACCTCAATTAAAAAAGTCGTAGATAGCAAAAATGGAACATTTCGAGGAGTACCTTGATAGCCTCGGCTCAAGTAAATTTCGGCAGCTCTGGCCAACTCAGAAGCATGTCTTGGACGACTATAGTACTCAGTTCTTGGATGCTAAGGATGTCGCCATCGAGCTCCCAACGGGGGCTGGAAAGACGTTGATAGCATTGCTCGTTGGGGGGAAATGGCTCGAAAAAGGGAAGAAAGTAGTCATCTTGTCGGCGAACAAGACTCTAGCTCGCCAAATGAATGCGGAGGCCGAAGCACTTGGGCTGAAGGTAGCGTACATGGAAGGACGTGGTGAAGATATTCCGGCTAAAAAACGGCGGTCTTATCAGCGTGCCAAAGCGATCGGAATCATGAACTACTGGGTCTATTTCAATCAGAGCCCAGTAGTTGACCCTGCCGACCTTGTAGTGATGGACGACGCGCATCTAGCGGAGCATTGTCTAGATTCGCTTTACTCCATCATGATTAGCCGGAAGTACCATAAGGATCTCTTTGAGCAGCTCGTCCGAGAACTTCACGAGCGCTTTCCTGACTATGCTATCTTGGCAGACGCGGTTGCGGATGACGTGCCGCCGGATACGCCAGCAGACCTGCTTTCGTTCATTGACCATGCAGAGTTTGTGGGTCGTCTCAAAGAAAATATCGATGCATCTCCGTTGTTAAGTTCAGACACAGACCTGAATTTTCGCTGGAATCGTCTTCGCAAAAGAGTCCACATTGCGAATTTCTATATTGGACGGGATGCCCTCTGGCTGCGCCCATACGTCTATCCGCTTATCGAAAACGAATACTATCAAGACACGACGCAAGTTCTCTATATGAGTGCCACAATTGGCGACCCAGGTGATTTGGCACGTCGCTTGGGAACTCGACCAATCCAGAAGATCCAGGTTCCGGCACACTTAGCGGACCGCAGTTCCGGTAGACGCCTAATCGTGATGAATAAAACAAGTGACGACTCGGACATTCCGGATCAGATGGCTCTTGCGCTTCTCAACGCCATCCGCGTTCATCGCAAAAGCGTTTGGCTGTGTACGAGTGAACGCGAGGCAAGCCATTTCAGCAAAGTAGTGAAGGAGTGGCTTAAAAAAAACAGTTGTACCGACCATCCGACATGGATTTTGACGCCACTCGGAGATGAGATTGATCGATTCCGTCAGGCACCCATTGGTCATCTTTTCGTAGCAGGACGTTTCGATGGAATGGACTTCAAAGACGATGAATGTCGGATCGTCGTTATAGCCACTATACCAAGGGCTATCAACCTTCAGGAGGAATTCATTACGAGCCATCTGCGCGATAGCGGCTTCATGCGCCAACGCCTCAATCAGCGTATTGTTCAGGGTCTCGGGAGATGCACAAGGGCTGAAGGTGATTTTGGAGTCTATTTTTTAGCCGACCAGAGATTTGCTACTCATTTCTCTCGCGAGGCCAACCGAGGTGGAATTCCTCAACACATCGCGACAGAGTTGGACCTCGCCCAAGATTTAGCTGAGCTAGGAGAACACGAACTCGTGACGTACGTCACGACATTTCTCAGTGGCGATTTCACCACTTACGATGACGAACTCGCTGAGCTCCAAGAAGAGGCTATACCACCTCAAGAAAAGGGTACTATTTCCGACACATCCAAAGACGAGGTGATTGGTTGGTCTGCGCTGTTTGAAAGCGAGAATTTCGAGGTTGCCCAGCAGTGCTTTGAGCGATGCTGGGAAACTGCTAAGGCAGATGACAATCTCCTCGAAATAGCGGCTCTACACGGATGGCATCGAGCTAAGGCGATTTATCTTGAAGGACTTCGTGGGAATCGAGGAGCTTTGGAACAAGCTTTCCGAGTGCTGGAAGAGGCAATTCAACGCGGGGGGCAAAGGCCTTGGTTCAACCGGATGCGCGGCTCGCTCAATCGAGTACGCAATCAAGAAAATGCTGACGAAACTGTCATTAAGCGAGAATACGCTGAGGAAGTGATTCATCGTTTCGATGAACAGCTTGAACGCTGTGGGACGTCGGGGCCAAAGTTCCAAAAATTTGTTAAACGCCTCGAATCAAGACTGAAATCAGAAAGTCACGCAGAGTATCAGGAGGGCCTAGAGACTCTCGGATCTCTGCTTGGTTTCCGAGCACAACGCCCCCAACGTGGTACGCTAGCCGATTGCACATGGCGCGGCGACTTCGGTAACTCTCGGGAGTTGATTATTTTCGAGGCGAAGATCGAGCACGAGCCTTCAAACTCGATCACGCTCGGCCACTTGGGGCAGGCCCATGGACAGTTCAGTAGAGCCAAAGAAAGATATGAGACGTTGGGCTATTCAGTCCGAGCAGTGGTGGTCACCCATCTCAATCAGTTAGCTTCCGATGCTCAATCATCTGTGGGGCCGATCAAATTTCTCCAGAAGGATATTGTGCTAGCACTCTGGAGTAGGGTTAGTGGCATCCTGACGGCGTATCGTTCTCGCTGGAGCGTCGATGATGTTCGAGCACAGAGAGACGCTGCGACGACTATCAGACCTCGTCTTCCCGATACTGGCTGGATTTTGCGGGCCTTAGATAGTGCGGATCCTTGGCTCTCGAAAGCTGACATCCTGAAGGAATGGGGCTAATATGCTGGTCAGAAAGCAGGAGGTAATAAGGGCAAGCGGTTTGGACTTTTGTTGTCTTTAGAGGTGGAAGAAGTTGTGAATGAATATACGTTCTGGTTTGAGGTACGAGACATGTCGGCGTCGAGTTCCTCTTGCATGGAGGAGTTGATTGTTAAGGTACTGCATTCCAGAAACACTGATTTCTGGATCAGTCCCGCCTCGCCTTCATTGAAGCGTGCGATAGGTCTGGCTATATTGGAGGCCGCTTTGCAATCGCCAAAATTGCGCCACCCGCGCCTCATTCGCCATGAACGACCTCGAAACGCTACAATACCTATTCGATGTGCAGGGCTATCTGGTGCTCGAAAATGTCCTCGACGCCGGGGAAGTGGCCGCCCTCAACGACTTGCTCGACGCGCACCTGCCGCCGGCCAAGGGCAACCGCTTTGGGGCCGCCCCCAGCGGCTCGGGCTTTTTGGACTGGGGCCAGCCCTTCATTGACCTGCTCGACCATCCCCAAATCATGCCCGTGTTGCGCTTCCGCTTGGGCGATTGCTTTCGCCTCGACCGGATCTACGGCTTGTGCCTGCGCCACGGCATGGCCAGAGGCAGCTTGCACTGCGACTACGGCCCCACGTCGCCCACCTCCGGGGCGCAGCCGGGCCAGTACCACCCCCTGCGCGACAACCAAATCCTCAACGGCTTTGTCGTGGCAACTTGGAACTTGACCGACGCCGGGCCGGACTACGGCGGCTTTTGCTGCATTCCCGGTAGCCACAAGAGCCATTTCAAACTGCCGCAACCCATTGCCGACGCGCCTGAACAAGCCCCCTGCGTGATCATCCCCTCGGCCCCGGCTGGCTCTGTTACTTTGTTTTCCGAAGCCCTGACCCACGGGACGACCGCTTGGCGCGGGCACCACCAGCGACGCGCCTTGCTCTACAAATACTGCGTCTCGCAAATGGCTTGGACCAACAGGCGCGTACAACGGCCGGCCGACCTAACCCAGCGGCAGCACCTGCTCTTTGGCGAGCCGGCGGATCCGCACCGCTTTTTCCCCTCGCTCTTTGCCGGCGTAGATGAGGGGCCGAGCGCGTGAGGTCAAGGCCGCTCCCCATCCGATCAAATTAGCACACTGCCTTCACCCATTTCGACGAGGTTCCAATGACCCCCGAACAAGCCCTAGCAAAACGCCAACAGTTATTGCGCGACGGATTCTGCGTCGTCGATCACATTCTCAGCGACGAATTCCTAGGGGAATTGCGCGACGAGACCGAGCGCATGATGGAGGACTGGGTGCCGCCGCCCGACTTCAAGTACCAAGGCCAGCACGTCACCGCACGCGGCGAGGACAACCCGACTATCCAGAAATTGCTCGACTGGCCCCCCACGCGCCGCGCCCTCGACCAAATGGGCTTGGGCGACTTTGCCAGCACGGGCGGCATTATTCTGCTAACGAAAGACCCGGGCGAACCGGCCCTGTATTGGCACCAAGATTGGATGCAGTGGAACGATCCGTTGAGTTGTTCGCCGTGGCCGCAGATCATTTTTGTGTCCTACTACTTGAGCGATACCTCGCCGGAAAACGGCTGTCTCAAAGTCATCCCCGGTACGCACCACAAGCGCGTCCCGCTGCACGATGAAATGGTGCCGGCCCACGAGCAAGGGGCGCGTTTTATAGAAGAAGACCACCCAACCATGTTCAGCGATCACCCCGACCAAGTCGATGTCTGCGTCAAGGCCGGCGACTTGGTGCTGGCCGACGCCCGCGTCCTGCACTCGGCGTATCGCAACCAGACGGACGAGCGCCGCACGTTGGTGCTGGCTTGGCACCGACGCCCCGAGACCGTTCCCGCTTATTGGACCGACCCCGTGCCGGCCATCATCGCCGCCCGCGATCCGAAAAAGGAATACCCCGGCTCGCGCATCCCCGGCGAGCTCTTGCAATAGCAAAATCCAACATGGCCTCTTATGAATCGGTATTCTGTTGGATACGATGAGCGCACGGTCCGTTTCTTGGCGGACCGCACCGCCGATACGCACGCTCAGTTCCTGCTGGAGTACCTCGCTCCCGGGATGGACCTCTTGGACGGTGGCTGTGGGCCTGGGACCATAACCAAGGGGCTGGCGGCGATCGTGGCCCCGGGGCGCGTCGTAGGCGTGGACCGAGAACAGAGCCAAATTGCTCGTGCCCAGTCCCTCGCCGATAGGTCCGCCGCGATTGAGTTCAGAACCGACGATCTGTGCCGCCTGACTGCGGACGACGAGTCGTTTGATGTCGTCTTTGTCCACGGAGTCCTAGAGCACATCGCCAACCCAGCAGAAGCCCTCCTTGAGATGCGCCGAGTGCTAAAATCGGGCGGACTGGTCGGCTCAAGACACGCCGACTTCGGGGGGTTCCTGCTCGAACCCACGCCAGAGCCGCTCGGGCAATTCGCGCCGTTGTTCATTGAGTTGATGAAACGAAATGGGGGCGACCCGTACTTTGGCCGTCGCCAGTTGGGGCTATTCCGCGAGGCGGGATTCGAGATACTCAAGGTTTCCGCGTCGTACGACTGTTGGACATCGGATGCGGACGCCACGCGGAAAAACGCGCGCTTTCTTGCGGAGTTGTGCGGGGACTCTGAATTCTCTGATCAGCTTGTGGAATACGGACTAGCGGACAAACGAACCTTGGAGCAGCTAAAGTCCTCGTTCCTCAGATGGGGGGCGATGCCAGAGGCGTTTGCGGCCGAAGCATGGGGGGAGATCGTCGCTAAGAAGCGTTCTTAACACTCCTGTTGCTCTTGGCTCGTCTTGCCTGACGACGCGAGGGGTCATTCTCGCGAAAGCGGGAATCCAGCGCCTTGGCCAATCCGCCCTTGGTCGGCCTGTCGTCATTCCCGCGCACGCGGGAATCCAGTCTTGAAGGATGTAGGATGGCTATAGGTACGCGTTTAAGGGGTGAATATGAAGACTCTATGGGACATTGTATGGGAGATTGTCGGCAGAATAGCGTTTGATGGTGTTCCTTCTCTTTTTAGGCGCGACCTGCCCAAACCCATTCATCGACTGCGGCTAGCAGCATGGACCGTCGTGATTGCTGGCGCAGTATTATTTTTTTTAACGGATGTGCCCTCATTAGCGGCGCATAGACGCTTGCTCAAAAGCGCGGTCCTTGGCGGCTTGGTCCTTTTTGTCGCGCTCTTGGTAGCCATGACTCTTCTCGGCAAAAGGTGGAAGCGATAAGGGCGTTTCCAACTCAATAGCAAGTGGGCTACGGCCAAGCGTGTGCATTTTTCGGGGCACCCCGACCCAAGACGAAGACATGAGCTGTCAGGCGTACGCAAAGGCGTGGTCGTCCAGACTGCTTTGAGGTTCGCAGCGTAGGACAACCACGCCTTTCTCGTCGAAGCGGCTGGCGCGCTCAACTTACTCTGCGTTGGCCTCGATCAAGACCTGAATTTTTACTTCATCCCCGAGCACGGCGCTGAAGCGTTCCCAACTATTGACTCCGTAGTCGGAGCAGAGCACTGAAAAATTCGTTTCTAGGCCGATCTGCGCCTTGCCGTTGCGCGGATTGGTGCCGGTGCCGAGGATCTCGACGGGCAGGGTGACCTCTTTGGTGGTGCCGTGCATGGTCAGCTTGCCCTTGACGCTGAGGGTGTTTTCCCCCGTGCTGGTCACTTCGGTCGATTCAAAGGTGATCGTCGGATATTTTTCAGCATCAAAAAAGTCGGCATTTCGCAGGTGGCCGTCGCGGCGCTCGTTGCCCGTGTCGATGCTCTTGACCTGAATGGTGCCGGAGAAGCTCGAAGCTGCGGGCTTGGCGGCGTCGTAGCCGATGGTGCCGCTGAAGTCCCCGAAACGGCCCTTGGTGCGGCTGACGAGGTGGCGAATGCTAAAATCGACTGAGGAGTGCGAAGCATCGACCACATAGGTTTCCGCTAAAGTCGCCTCGGCGGTGAGAGCAACTGTCAGGGCGGCAACCCATGCGAAGTGGAGTGCTTTGGGGCGAGTCATGGAATCCTCCTTGGCTGTTGATGTGAGCGTGAATCAGGCGTTTTACCTAAAGACGCCTTTTGCTATACTAAAAACTTGGTGTAAGTAAGATGTGAACCCATAGCGGCCGGGGCAAATCGCCCAGCAAGAGACGGCGAGGATCAACCTCCCCGTTCATCCATGGATTTTCTTGACCAAGACGACCCTATTGGGCTTATTTGTATTACCTGAAGAAAGGAGACCGTCATGATGATCATTCGCGGAAAAACCGAGAGGGAAGCTCTTGAGGAGGTTCAGCGGCGTAGGAATACGCCGGAAGGAGCAGAGCTAATCTATAAAATCGTCGAATCGCGCTTTGGCAACGGGTTTGATATTGTGGCCATGGACCCAGATCTGTACGTGGGGATGCTGACGGGCGAGTTGCCGACCATTCCCCAACTTAGAGGGAGCTCGCTGCTGGGCAGGATGGGCATCTGATGGTGTCGCAGCCTGACAAGACTAGCGACGGAGACAAGCAGCAAGAAGTAGTTGCCGCCGATGACAGGCAATATAATCTTGCGGCCGACATAGTAGCCATACAGCGCGAACGGAATGATCTTGCTGGCCGCTTCTTGGAAATTGGCCAACAAGAGAACCAACGCCATTACGCTTTTCTTTCCGAACAGCTAAAAGTACAAGACGAGCAGAACAAGAGAGCCCACCGGCTAGTGAAGCTAATCGTTGGCGGCGTTGGGGTCGTACTGTTTCTGCTATTGTACATGGTGTTTTTCGGGAGCGAGGCCCAAGTCGGCAAGGCCGAGAAAATCCTGACCGAGGGGGCCAAAGCACTCGGCGGTGCTGGTTTTATATTTCTTGTATATGGCGGCCTAAAGCGCCTCATTAATCGCTAGCTCTTAGTCTATAACTTATACTCCCTCATTGACGTCCGATCCTATCGTAGGAGTGGGCCGTTGATGGGGGTTATTTTTTATTAACTACGCGCTGTTCGGTGCGCCGGTGCTGCGAGAAGGGGATGCAAAATGAAGCTGGGGATTTTTCACAAGGTTTTTGCGCGGCCCACGCTGGAGGAAAGCCTCGACGGAGTGCAGGCCGCTGGCTTGGAGGCCGTGCAGCTCGATTTGACGGTCGCTGGGATCGATCCGGCGGTGCTGACGGACGCCGATTGCGAGCGCATTCGCGCCGCGCATGCAACGCGGGGTATTGAGATCGCCGCGCTGTCGGGGACCTTCAATATTATTGATCCCGACTTGGAAAAACGCCGCGCCGGGATGCGCTGGCTCGCCGCGCTGGCCGCTGTAAGCGGCAAGTTAGGCACCGAGTTGATCACGTTCTGCACGGGCACGCGCAACCCCGACTCTATGTGGGGAGGCCATCCCGACAACAGTACGCCAGCCGCTTGGGCCGAGATGGTCGCGGCCATGGAGGAAGCCGTGGCGGTCGCCGAGGCGCGGGGCGCGACCCTCGCGTTTGAGCCGGAGGTCAACAATGTGGTGGATTCGGCGCGAAAGGCGCGGTACTTGCTCGACGAAGTGCAATCCAAGCATTTGCAAGTGGTTATCGACGGAGCCAACCTGTTCCACGCCGGCGAGTTGCCGAGGATGCGCGCGGTCTTAGACGAGGCGTTCGACTGGCTCGGGGATTCGATTCGGCTGGCCCACGCCAAGGACTTGGAGCGGGACGGCGACGCCGGGCACCAAGCCGCGGGCACGGGTTTGCTCGACTACGATTACTACTTGGCGCTCTTGCGGCAGATAGGCTTTGACGGGTCGTTGATATTGCACAGCCTAGAGGAAGGGCAAGTGGCGGCGTCCGCGGCTTTTGTGCGCGAGCGGATGGAGGGAACGGGACACTAGCCTTGCATGACCCGTCCTAGTCGGTGACAATGTCTGTAATGTTGGAGATGCCGTACCCTCCTTGACGGCACCGAAAACAACGTGCTACGGCAAAGCAGTGTCGATTAAAAAAAGGAGTACGCTCAACGGTGCCTGAACGCGACGCCCAACTACTAAGCGAGGATACCCAAGCGACTGTTTCCGCGACGAACCTTCTCGAGCGGCTCGACCTCGAGCGGCTCGGCCTCTCCAACCGCCTCGCCGCCAACCCCAAGCGGCGCGCTGATCTCGGACAGTTTTTTACGCCAGCAAGCGTGGCCCACTTCATGGCCGCGATGTTGCAGGTTCCGAACCCCCCCAAGGATCTGTGCCTCCTTGATGCCGGAGGAGGTAGCGGCGTTCTCACGGCTGCGGTCGTCGCTGAACTCTGCGCTCGGCCGCGGAGTAAGCGACCTCAATCCCTCCGTGCCACAGTCTGGGAGATTGATGAGTTGCTCGCCGAGGATTTGGCTCACGCTTTCGAGTGCTGTAGGGCCGTATGCCGCGCGGCCGGCGTCAAGTTCATCGGCGAGTTGCGCCAGAAGAACTTCATTCTCGACGCGGCCGACTTGCTCGTCGAGGGGCTTTTCACCGCCAAGGATCACCCGCGCTTCCGCGTGGCGATCATCAACCCTCCGTACCGCAAGCTCAGAAGCGACAGCGGGGAGCGGTCGAGAATGAGCTCCATTGGGATCGAAACCAGCAACCTCTACTCAGCCTTCGTCTGGCTTGCCCTTGAACTCCTCGAAGATGGTGGCGAACTCGTGGCGATTACGCCGCGGAGCTTCATGAACGGCTCCTATTTCCGTCCGTTCCGCCAAGTGCTTTCTCGAAAGCTCGCCTTCCGCCGAGTTCATGTTTACGACGCCCGCGACGTCGCCTTTGCTGGCGATGATGTCCTGCAGGAGAACGTGATCTTTCACGGCATCCGGGGCGGCATCCGCGGGAAGGTCAAGATCACAACCTCTTTGGGGCCAGCCGACGGTGGTCTCGCCGAGCGGACCATCAGTCCGACTGAACTGATCTTGCCCCACGACCCGGAATGCATGCTGCATGTAGTTCCAGACGAAATAGATGCGCGGATCGCCGAGCAGATGCGGGGGCTCCCGCACACACTCGCTGAGCTCGGCGTAGCGGTCTCCACCGGCCGCGTGGTCGGCTTCCGGGCAAAAGATCGCCTGCGCGTCAAGGCTGGGGCCGGGGCCTCACCCTTGATTTTCCCCAGACACTTTGCCGGTGGTTTTGTGGCTTGGCCCGAACCCTCTAGCTCGAAGCCCAACGCCTTGGCTGCGACCAGTCCCAACGACAACCTCCTGCTTCCGGCTGGTTGGTACGTCTTAATTAATCGCTTCAGCGCCAAGGAGGATAAGCGGCGAGTGGCCGCTGCGCTCTACGATCCCGCTCGCATCAATGCTGAGAACGTGGCTTTCGATAACAAGTTGAACTTCCTGCACCGCAAGAATGCTGGCCTTCCCAAGAACTTGGCTAAGGGCCTCGCGGTCTTCTTGAATAGCACGGCGGTCGATGCATACTTCCGCCAGTTCAGTGGCCATACTCAAGTCAACGCCAGCGATCTGCGCTCGCTGCGGTTCCCAAGTGCCGAAGAACTCGACCGGCTAGGCCGGCGTCTAGGTCGCTCAATGCCAGCACAGGACGAGATTGACCAACTAATCAGAGAGGAGATTACCGCGATGGGTGAAGGAGACGACCCGGTAAAGATAAAACGGCGGGTCCAGACGGCCGAAGACATCCTGAAAGCGCTAGAGGTGCCGAGAGGACAACGAAACGAACGATCGGCTCTCACGCTCCTTGGGCTGCTCAACCTCGATCCTCTGGCTGCGTGGTCCTCGGCTAGCGCACCGTTGCGTGGCGTCACCGAACTCATGGACTGGATGGCCGCAAACTACGGTAAGCAGTACGCACCCAACACGAGAGAGACCATCCGTCGCTTCACGCTCCACCAGTTCATTGAGATGGGCTTGGTCCTTCTCAACCCGGACGACCCCAAGCGACCCCCCAACAGCCCAAAGAACGTTTACCAACTCGAGCGGTCCGCGCTCGAGTTACTTCAGTGCTTTGAGACGGATCAGTGGGATGTCAATCTAGCGACTTACCGCAAGTCAATGGGAGACAAAAACCGCTTGCGTGAGAAGGCGCGACAGATGGAGCGCATTCCGGTCGTGCTGCCGGGCGGTCAGAAGTTCGAGCTCACCGCCGGTGGATGAAATTTGAGAAAGGAACGAAAAATGTCTGAAGGCAAATTGCGGGCGGCCGTTATTGGTGCTGGCGTGGGTGGGGGCCATGGATACGCTTATGCCCGCGCCCCAGAATACGAACTCGTGGCGGTCTGCGACATAAACCCAGAGGTGTTCGGGCGCTTTTACGAGCGGGCTGAGATCGAGCCGGGGCCGATCTCCGAATACGCAGATTACCGCGCGATGTTAGAGCGGGAATCGCTCGACGTGGTGAGCGTGGCTACCCCGGATCACCTCCACGCCGACCCGGTTTGCGATGCGCTGGCCGCAGGGGTGCGCGGCATTTTCTGCGAGAAGCCGCTCGCGACTACGGTGGAGGACGCCGACCGCATTATCGACGCGCTCGCCCGCCACGACGCGGCGTTGTCGGTTGATCACACGCGCAGTTGGCTGCCCTCCTATCAGGCCGTGCGCGCGGCCATCCGCAGCGGCGAGATCGGCAGCCTGACGAGAATTGTGGCGCATCTGGGAGGCCGGCGCGCCATGCTCTTTCGCAATGGGACGCACTTGGTGGACGCGGTGTGCTTTTTTGCGGACGCCGACCCGGTGTGGGTGATCGCCGCGCACGAGCGCGGGTTTGAAAAGTACGGCCCGGTGTACGACGGTCGGGGCGGCAAGGATCCGCAATTCGATCCCGGATCGACGATCATCGTGGAGTTTGCCAATGGGGTGCGCGGGCTGATCAATTGCGCCAAGCGGACGCCGCAGATGTTCGAGCTGGACCTACAGGGCATGGCCGGTCGCTTCTGGGTGACCGATCAGCAATGCACGGCTTGGAAGACGGCTGCCGCGGAGGGGACGCCTGAGCCTGCGTCGCCGCCGCCGGGCCGAGGGTATGCCAGTCCGTTTGGCGCGAACTTGATTCCGGCCGTACAGGAGCTGGCGCAGGCGGTGCGGGGCGACGCGCCCAGCTCGTCGCCGGCCGTGCGCGGTCGGCATGTGCTGGAGATCATGGTAGCCGCGCTGCGGTCGCAGGCTGCGGGAAGTGCGAAGGTGGAACTGCCGCTGCCGAGAAGGTGACGGGGGCTGAAGGCTATCCAACCGGTCGGCGCATCATCGCCAAAAATCGCTGGGCATTCCCGGCAAAGTGGTCTTCGATTTCCGCGGGCGTTAGTTGGAGCATCTCGGCCACTTGGCGCTCTTGGCGCAGTTGCTCGTAGATGACGAGCGTGGCGCGCGAGTCGCAGTGCGGGGTGCCAGCCTCGTCGCCGGGATAGAACAGCCAAGCGCGGCCATAGGTGATGTACTTGCCGCGCGCACAGCCGGCGACCACGTTGTCCGACCCGAACAGCACCCGCTTGCGGTCTTCGTGTTTCATCAGCAAATAGTGAGCATATAGGTCGTTCACCGCCGAGGTGTCGTACCATATATTGGGCAGATCGCACAGAAAGTGGACGGCCTCTTCCATCATAAAGGAATTGAACGAGCGGGCGCAGTGGGCCAAAATCCACTGCGCGTTGGGGTATTCGCGGGTGTAGTGGGCTAAGTCGCGCTGGTTGTCTGGGTCGGCGGGGCCGGTGGGTTTGGCGAGGTGCATGGTGATGGCCAACCGCTTGTGGTGAGCGACTTCGATGAGGGCTTCGGGGAGGAAGTCGCAGATGCGGGCACCGACCGGGTCGGGGGCGAAGGTGCGATAGGGCTTGAGGCCAAAGAAGCCGTGCTCATCGACTTGGGCCGCCACGTATTCGGGAGTCATGTCTGGAGTGACCATCATGTTGACTGCGGATTCCGGGTCGGCCGCGAGTTGGGCCGCCAGCCAAGCGTTGTGCCCGGCCGCGTCCATGCCCGGCATCGGGGTGCCCAAGGCCAGCAGGTGGAAGGTGCGGCCCGGGTAGAGTTTGGCCGCCCAGTCGAGGTGGTCGCGGTAGTCGATCTCCGTGCGGAGGCCGGTCGGCTCGCCCGTCAAGGAGCCGCGGTGGGCCTCAGACCACAGGTGCGTGTGCATGTCGTAGATCGTGGCGGGGACGAAGTCTTCAAGCTCTTGCTCCCAGAGCTGGCGGTCGAAGTCTCGATAGCTAAAAGCGGTCATGGCGTGTGCTCCTAAGCGGCGCGTTTGACAGAGAACGGCAGGCAACCTACTGTTGCCCCCAAGGAGGAAATCCTAAATGAACAAGGAAAGAATAGCACCCGAACTCGTCGTGGAAAAGGCCGCGCTCATCGGCGAGGGTGCTTTGTGGGACGAGGACGATCAGGTGTTGTACTGGGTCGATATTCTCGGCCACGAGGTCTATAGGTACGATCCGGCGAGCCGGGTCAATCGCACCATCCCCACGTGCCAAGCCGTGGGTACGGTGGTCAAGCGGCGCAGCGGCGGCCTCGTCGTGGCCTTGCACAATGGCTTTGCCCACATCGACTTGGAGACCGAGCGCATGGTGCCCCTCGGCGAAGACCCCGAGCGGGCGGTCCCGGCCAATCGCTTCAACGACGGCAAGTGCGACCCGGCCGGACGATTGTGGGCGGGGACCATGGCGTTTGGCGGGGACCGGGACCAAGGCGCGCTCTACTGTCTCGACGCATCGCTGGCGGTGAGCCGGAAGATCGCGCCGGTCAGCGTGTCCAACGGCATCGTCTGGAGCACCGACCAGCAGACCATGTACTTCATTGATTCCGGCTTGAACAACGTGCGGGCATACGACTACTGCCGCGACAGCGGCACCATCAGCAACGAGCGCGTGGTGGTGGAGTACGGAGGGCCGGGGGTGTTGGACGGCATGGCCATTGACGAGGCCGACGCCTTGTGGATCGCCGTGTACGGGGGGTGGTGCGTCCTATGCTACGATCCCCGCTCTGGAGAACTGCTGCGCCACTTGGAACTGCCCATGTCCAATGTGACTTCCTGTGCCTTTGGCGGCGCGGAGCTAGACCAACTCTACGTCACCTCGGCTTGCCAAGGCTTGGATGCCGAGGCGCGGCAGGCCCAGCCTTTGGCCGGGTCGCTGGTGCGGGTCAACCCCGGAGTCCGCGGCGTCCCCTCTAATGCGTTTGCCGGCTAGACGGCGCGCATTTCGTCCGACCAGTCGCGCCACATATCCTTTTGCGGCGGCTCCTGTTGGGTTTGTTCCATATCCTGCTTGAGAAAGTCGTAGAGCACGGCTTGGCGCAGTTGGCGCGAAGTGTTGGGGCTAGCCATGTGGCCGAGGCGGTGGTGCCAGAAGACGATGTCGCCGGCCCGGCCGTGGGTATCGACGGGGGTGCGCTGGTTGAATGCGGTGCGCACTTTTTCGTAGGCGGCTTCGTCTTGGTCGCGGAGGTATTGCGAAGTGAAGGTCGGGTAGAAGGCGCGGTGGCTTTCAGGCCAGACCATGAAGCTGCCGCCGTTGGGCGGCACGTCGTCGATGTAGCCGACCACGCCGAGGTGGAAGGGGTGGCCGTCGGTGTGGCAGCCGAGGGCTTGAGGCGGGTGATCGCCGTAGGGCAACGTGCAGTAGATGCCGCGGATGCGCTCGGGCTGGACGAGCTGGCCCTTGCCGAGCATTTGCTCGGCCATGCCCCACACTTTGGGGTCGGTCGCCAGCAGGCGCACCATCCACTCCTCGCCGCCCGGCTCGCGGAAGTTCCAGCGAAAGCCGCGGCGGTGGTTGGCACCGTCGAGGTTTTCTTCGTCTTGGCGGAACGGGCCAACCCAGGTGGCGGGGTCGTCGCGGCGGCGGCCCGGAGGTGCGCCGTCCCACAGCCGAGCGCGGGCGCGTTCCATGAGCGCGGGGTCAAGCACACCCCGCTTGATGAGGTAGCCGTTGCGCTTGAAGAAGCGCATTTCGTCGGTCGTCAGCATGTTTTTACCCGTTAGATTAGAATGGATTGAGAAGGATACGCAAAGGGTGTGCGTTTGGAAAGAGAAAGGCCGCGATTTGGCGTCGGGGAAGCGGCAATCAGGCCGGGCGCAACCGCTTGACAGGTATCAGGCGAAAAAGTAGTATAGCGAGTGATATTTAATAGGCCGATAACCAACGTATAACCACTGTAAAAATAGGACGTTGGGAAATGACGGTCACTTGCCTAGTGGACAGGACATGGACGAGCATTTTTACGAGAAGCTAGAAATTGAAAATTTCCGCGGCATCAAGTCGCTGGAGATTGACGACCTCGAGCGGGTCAATCTGTTTGTCGGCAGGAATAATTGCGGCAAGACCTCAGTGTTGGAAGCGGCGTCTTTGTTGACTGGAATGTCAGATCCTACCTTGATCCTTGGGATAGAAAATCTGAGAGGGCTAAGTCTCAATGAAGGTTCCCATCTGAGGAACTTCTTTTATCGCCAAAAATATACTGAAGGATTTAGATTATTCGGAAAGCAAAAAATAGAAAGCAGAGAACTCAATGTTCGTCCAATATATGAAAATTTCAATGCTGGACAAATAGATTTAGCTTCATCGAACCGTTCGGCTAGAGCGAGAGATATGATCGAAACATATATGTTACGCTCTAAAGCGGAGCAGTCATTGAACGGACTAAAATTTAGATTCACTCATTCGGCTAAGAACAGTCGTCAATACGAAGCTACAATGCGTTTGGTGGAATCGGAGGATTCCCCATTTAGTTTTCAGTCGGATGAAGAATACAAGGAAAATACACCTTTTTGGTTTTTAGGTCAGCAGTACAATCCGAATATGGTTGACAGGATGCTTAATGAAAAGCACAAGGACATGATAGTGGGCTACCTTCAAGACATAGAGTCTAACGTTCAGGATATGAGGATTGGATTGGATGGGGTTGTGATGATCGATATTGGAATGGACAACTTCCTGCCGATCAATCACCTTGGCGACGGGATAGTGCGTATTCTGAATATGCTATCCTATATATATAGCACTAGGAACGGGATTTTGATGATTGACGAAGTTGAAAACGGCCTCCATGTTTCGTCTATAGAATATATGTGGGAGATGGTGCTGGAGTCTTCCAAGCAAAACAATACACAGATATTCATGACGACCCATAGCAGCGACGTCATAAAGGGCCTGAGTTTGGCCCTAAAAGACAAATCGGATTCAGTCGCCGGCTTTTGGCTGAGTAAGTTTGACGACCGAATCAAAGCCTATAGATATTCGCCAGATCGGTTGGAGAAAGCCTTAGATGCAGGTATCGATATCCGCCAGTAAACGCCCCCCTGACGGACCCGTTGTATCCCGCTTAACGACCCCCCAATAGGAGCCATTAAACATGACCCAAGTAGAGCAATATCTGTTTGATCTCCAAGGCTATCTAATCGTCGAGGATGTGTTGGATGCGGAAGCGGTTGCCGCGTTGAACCGGCTGATTGACGCCCAAGCACTGGATGCGGATGTCGAGCAGGCGCGAGGGCGGCTGCACAGCGGTGGGTTTTTGACGTGGGGGCAACCCTTTGTCGATTTGCTGGACCACGAGCGCGTTATGCCGCTGCTCAAAGTGATTCTCGGCGATGGCTTCCGGCTCGACCACTACTATGCGATTTATTTAGAGGCCGGGGCCGAGCGGCTCGGGCTGCATGGCGGCAATACCCCCTACGATCCGCCGGAATATTACCACTTCCGCAATGGACAGATGTACAATGGGCTGACGGTCGTCGCTTGGAACTTGGCCGACACCGGGCCGGCGCAGGGCGGCTTTTGCTGCATTCCGGGCAGCCACAAGGTCAATTATCCCTGTCCGCAGGAAATCCGCGAGGCCCATGTCGAGGCCGGGTGCGTAGTGGTGCCGGAGGCCAAGGCCGGGTCGGTGGTGATTTTTACCGAGGCGCTCACGCACGGTACGGCACCGTGGCGGGCCGCGCACCAACGGCGCTCGCTGCTATTCAAATACAGTCCCGGGCAGCAGTCGTGGTCCAAAAACCACATTGAGCTGCCCGACAGCGTCGCCTTGACCGAGCGGCAGGCCCTGCTTTTTGAGCCGCCGTATTTCCACGCCCGGGCCTCGCTTTTTGCCGAGGTGCAATCATAACCCAGAGCACGCTCATCTTGGACATGCGTGGCATTCAACCGCGAAGGGGGTAATCCATGAAAATCGCAGAGATTCGGACGTTTTTGGTGGGCAGGTTTTTGTTGGTGCGGGTCTATACCGATGAGGGGATCGTCGGCAATGGGGAGGCTGGGCTGTGGGCGCATCACGGGGTCGTAAAAGAGGCTCTAAGGGAGTTGAGCGATTACTACGTAGGCAAGGACCCGCTCCGCATGGAGCATCACTATCAGGTGGTGTCGCGATCGGCGCACTTCATGGGTGCGGCCATGAGCGCGGCCATGAGCGCGATAGACGTCGCGCTGTGGGATATATTCGGCAAGGCGGTGAACCGGCCCGTGTACCAGCTATTGGGCGGCAAGTGCCGGGACAAGGTAAAGGTGTACGAAAACGTCAGCGGACAGACGCCCGCCCAAGTGCGGGAGAGCGCGCAGGCGCGAGTGGAGCAGGGATTTACGTCGTTGCGGATGGGGCCGTTTGTCAGCGGATTTGAGCAGCGCACCAGCACGGCCAACATCTCGACGGCCGTGAAATTGGTGGCCGCGGCGCGGGAGGCGATTGGGGACGAGGTGGATTTGGGGTTGGAAATCCATCGGAATTTGCGGCCGGAGGAGACCATCGCACTGGCCACGGAGTTGACGCCCTTTAAGATACTGTACTACGAAGACCCGCTGCCGCCCCAGAGCTTGGAGGCCCTCGAATACGTCGCTCGGCACATCGACATTCCAATTGCCACGGGCGAGCGATGCTACAATCCCTTCCAGTTTAAGGATTTGCTCGACCGCCAGATCGTCAGCCTGATTCGGCCGGACGTGTCGTTGGCCGGCGGCTTCACGCAGGTAAAGAAAATTGCCGCGCTGGCGGAGACGGCTTTCGTCGGGGTATTTCCCCATCTGATGGGCAGCCCGATCAACAACGCGGCTTTCGCCCAGCTCGCCGCGGCCATTCCCAACTACACGCACACTGAGCACAATGCCCTCAACGGGCCGCTGGCCGAGATCGTCGATGAGCCGCTGCGGGTCGAAGGCGGCTATCGGCTGCTGACCGATCGGCCCGGGATCGGGGTTGAAATCGTCGAGGACGCGCTGGCCAAATACCCGTACGAACGCTGGGCGATTCAGGGCCATTTCCACGCCGACGGGTCGGTGGCGCACTAGGAGGCTCTCGTGTTTGAGAAAATCTATCTCGAGCCAGAAAACAGGTGTTTTGCCGAGATCATGTCCAACAACAGGAGGTACATTGTACCGCTGTTTCAGCGAGACTATTCTTGGGAAGAGGAACAATGGGAGGAGCTGTGGGAGGATATTGAGCAAATGCAGCAAAGCCAGACTCAGCACTTTATGGGCTATCTGGTTTTGCAGACCAAGGACGGAAAGAGCTTTCAAATCATCGACGGCCAGCAGCGCATAACGACTGTTTCTATTGTTATATTAGCAGTATTGCAAACATTGCAAGCATTGGTCGATGACCAGATCGACGAAGAGGCAAATCGGCAAAGGATAGAGGAATACAAAAGGACCTATATTGGGGTTTTTGACTCCATTACGTTGACGACCGCGCCGAAGTTGGTGCTCAATCGACACAACAATCAGCACTTTCGGGCCATGGTGGAAAGGTTGGAGGTGCCCACTAGGCGCAGGCTTACAAAGACCAATCGGATATTAAATAGGGCGTTTGAGTTCTTTGTAAATAAACTTTCTCAACAGAGAAGCGATGGGAGAAAGCTGGCGACCCTAGTGGAAGATATAGCAGATGGCCTGCTCTTTACGGCGATTACCGTTAAAGACGACTTGAATGCCTATACTGTTTTTGAGACCCTCAATGCACGTGGCGTACATTTGGCCACTCCAGATTTGTTGAAAAACTATCTCCTCTCAACGTTTGCGAGTCATCCGGCCTTTTTTACGGATGAAAACGTCGACGACTTTGCCGGACGCTGGCAGATGATCATTGAGCAACTAGGCGAGACTGAGTTCACTAGTTTTCTCCGCAGCCATAGGGGAATGACCGCGCCGCTGCCGCATAAGAGAGAACTTTACAAGTTGCTCCGGCGAGAGATCGATGCAGCTAAAAAAGTCTTTCCCTATCTTGAGAAACTCGAAAATCGGGCTCCAGTCTATGCCGCCCTGCAAGAACCCCACGACGATTTTTGGAAGGAACGAGCAGGGCGATATACACAAGCACAGCCCCATTTAGAAACCCTTAAGCTATTTGGCATTAAAACACCTCTCAGTCTGCTCATGGCCGGATATGAGAGGTTTTCGCCGCCAGAATTCATCAAGCTGCTCCACTGCATTGCCGTGTTGACGCTGCGCTACAATGTTATTTGCAATCTAGCAACCAATGACCAAGAGCGGATGTACAACAGTACCGCCAACCAGTTAATGAAGGAAGACTTATCGTTGCAAGGGGTCATGGATAGGCTAAGGCCGATCTATCCGCCCGATGCAGAGGTGCGCCAGCGATTTAGCGACAAGAGTATGCCAAGTCGCCGCAGTAGCAAAAAAATTGTGTTTCTGTTGCGAGGAATTGAGATGCATTTAAGCAGCCAAGCCCCCCAAAATCTGACGCTCGAACACGTGTTGCCGTACAATCCCGGCGACGATTGGCAGGCTTATTTTGGCCGTGAGATATACGAAAATGCGATTGACCGTTTGGGTAACATGGCCTTGCTGCCTTCGTCGCAAAACATGGGACAGGAAGTTTTTGCGCAAAAAAGAGAGAGACTACAGGCTAGCGAGTATCGCATTAATCGACACATCGCCGAGTACTCGGAATGGAACATGAACTGCTTAGAGGATCATCAGAGATGGTTGGCGAAGCAGGCAACCGCGGTGTGGAAAATATCGGAATACGCTTAGATAGGAGAATGCCACGGAACGACGCGGATCCCTTGGTGGATCGCCTCGGCCGATCCTCCGTACACTAGGATGGGGTCCACGGCCGCAGGCCCAGCAAGCCGTAGCCAGCGATGCAGCCCCTTAAAAAAGTCGCGATTCAGGGTTTGTCCCGACTTGATCTCAATCGGCTGCAAACCGTCGCCGCGCTGGACTAAGAGGTCGATTTCGTGGCCGCTGCGGTCGCGCCAGAAATAGAGGTCGGCCGGCAAGCCCTGATTGTAGCGGGCTTTCAACAATTCTCCGACGATGAAGGTTTCAAATAAAGCCCCCCGCTGGGCATGGGCATTGAGTTGGGCGGCATCGCGGATCGTTAGTAGATAGACGGCCAGCCCGGGGTCGCAGAAGTACAATTTGGGCGTCTTGATCAGCCGTTTGTTAAAGTTTTGGTGGTGAGGCTGGAGCAGATAGACGATATAGCTGGCCTCCAGAATGGAAATCCAAGCCCGGGCCGTGTTGGCGTTGATGCCGGCGTCAGCGGCCAAATTGGACAGGTTGAGCAATTGGCCACTGCGGCCGGCGCACAGGCGCACAAAGCGCTGGAAGACACTCAAATCGCGCACATTGACCAGTTGCCGCACGTCCCGTTCGATATAGGTCTGCAAATAGTTGGCGTACCAGATGCTCGGATTGAGCGCGCGGTCGTGGACCGGAGGATAGAGACCGGTGAAGAGCACGTCGTCCAGCGAAGTTGAGGAACGATAGCACTCGCGGAAGCTAAAGGGCAGCAACTGTACCAACGCAATGCGGCCGGCCAAGGATTGGGTAACGCCGGCCAGCAGACCGAATTGCTGCGAGCCGGTCAAAACGAAGCGACCGGGGTGCGGGTCGGCATCTACCAAGCCCTGTAGGTAGGAAAAAAGGTGGGGGCACCGTTGCGCCTCGTCGAAGACGGCCCCGTCGGGATAGGCCGCCAAAAAGCCTCTCGGGTCGTCTTGGGCCCGTTCGTGGTCGTCGGGGTTTTCCAGCGAGATATAGGGTTTGTCGGCAAAGACGTGGCGGGCGAGGGTTGACTTGCCGGATTGACGCGGGCCGGTGATGCCGATAACCGGATAGCCCCGGGCCAATTCCCGCAACGTCTTTTCGGCTTGGCGTGGAATCATGGGATGGCCCGTTTTTTTGGCTAATTGTGAATTGAATTCTTGATTAGCAAAGTAAAAACCATACATTCGGCAGTCAATTCAACGCGGGAGAACGCCATGATCGACCATACCTTGCGCGACCAGCTAAAGGATGTTCACGCCTACGCGCTGACCATTTACCAGCGCGATGATCCCTACGCCCTCGACTTGGACGGGTTTGCGCGCAATGTCGCGTGGGCGGCCGACCGGGGGGTGCGGGTCTTTGTGGTGGCCGGTGGGACCGGCGAAAACGACGCGCTGGCCCCGCCCGAGCGCTTGGCACTGGCCGAGTGTGCCCTAGCAACGGTGGGCGAGCGGGCGCTGGTGGTGCCGACCTTGCCCGGCAATTTGGGCGAGGCCGCCCAGTTAGCGCCGCGCTACGAGGCATTGGGGGTGCGCGTAGCACTGGCGATGGCGCCCTACACGCGCCACGAGGCACCCGCAGACCCCGAAGGCGTGTACCAATACTACGCGGCATTGGGGACGCGGTCGGGGCTGGCGCTGATGCCCTACAATACGCAGGGCTGGTCGGCCGAACTTTTTGAACGGCTGGCCGCCGTGGAGCCGATCGCCGCGATCAAGGACCCCTGCGTTGATCCGCATCCCCTCTTCCGCGCCATCCAGCGGCTCGGCGATCGCTTCGTCTGGATCGGCAACAAGCGCCACGACCCGGGCGTGTTGCACTTCCGCTTCCAAGCTGGGATCGAGGGTTTTACCGCGGGTTTTGTCAACTTTGCCCCGCAGCTAGAGCTGGCCCTGTTTGCGGCTGCACAACGGCAGGATTGGCCGCTTATGATCGAGTTGCAGGAGCGGCTAGCTCCCTTGGAGCGGCTGCGGGCGCGCTTTGACGACGCGGGCATGCTCAAGGCGACGATGGAACTGATGGGGCTGGCCGGCGGGGCGGTGCGTCCGCCGCGCATGGACGTACCGCCGGCCGGGCGCGAGGCCATTAAAAAGGAATTGCAGCACTTGGGGGTTTTGGGCGCGTAGGCCATGCAGCCGTTGCCCTTGTTCCCTATCACCTTGTTGGGGGTGGCCGTTGATCTCTGGCTGCGGCCGACGCTCGACTTGCGGCCAGCGCAGTGGGCGTGGTGGGGGCTGTCGGTGGGGTTCTCGCTGGCAATGTGGCAGGGCCTGTTCGCGTTTAGCAGCCGGTTGCGCCCGCGCCCACAAGCGGCGTTGGTCCTCGGCGTCGGCGCGCTGACCGCCGCGCTGACCGTGGTGTGGATCGGCTTCCACGAGGTGTTTTACTGCTGGCCGACGGCCTACGCGCTCGTGCATTCGGCCGGCCATCCCCGCGAGGCTTGGGGATATATCCGCCATGAGGCCGATTGGGGAGACGCCCTCGTCTGGGGAGTGGTGGTGGTCTTGGTCGCGGGCTGGTGGTGCTACAAGCTGCGCTCGGCCCGCCCGGCCGCGCCCGGCCGAGTTTGGGCCGCGCTGGGCTTGGCCGGGGCGGTGGCTTTTGGCGCGGTGCATCGCCACGCGAGCATCATGGTGCCGGATGCAGCGGCCGCGAAGCTGGCCATTGACCTAGCCGTCCATTCGCTCATCGGCGGGGTGCATGGGCGTTTGTTGCAAGCGAGCCGCCCGGCCGCGTCGGCGATTTACAGCGGCGCGCCCGTGGATGCGAGCGCGCCTAACCTCATCGTGGTCATCGGCGAAAGCGTCGCGCCCGGCCGCACCGGCCTCTATGGGTACGAGCGGCAAACCACGCCGCGGCTGGCAGCGTTGCGTACGGCACACCCAGCCGATTGGGTGCAGATGGAAAAGGCCGTGTCCAATGCCACGGCGACCAAGGTGGCGCTGCCGGCCATGCTGACCGGGCTTTTCCCGTCGCGCCCGCCAGTTGACCAGCACACCTTCCCGCTGCTGTGGCACTATGCCCACGCCGCTGGCTATCAGACGGCGCTGATCTCGGCCCAGAGCTATGCTTGGAACAATCTCGAGGGATTTTTCATCGATGACGCGCTGGACCACGTGTTTACGCTTGAGCGCTCGGACGCCGCGATCGTCAACTCCGAAGGCATGGACGATGGCCGGATGATGGCGGAGACCCTCGCAACCATCGACCGCTTTGCCGCCCGCGGCCCGTTTGTGGTCGCCCTGCAATTCAACGGCACGCACTATCCGGGCTACGCTCCGCCCGATTGGCAGCCGTGGCCGGACGCGCGCTACGATAATGCGGTCGCCTATATGGACCACCTGCTCGGACAGCTATTCGACCACCTCGACGCCCAAGGCTTAGCCGCGAATACGAGTGTGCTCTTTGCGGCCGACCACGGCGAAGACCTCGACCGCGTCCACCAGCTCCATCGCACGGATTCGTATTACCAGACCGCCATTGCCATCCCGTTTTTTGCCGTGGTGCCCGAGCGGCACCGGCAGCGGTTGGGGGCGCGCTACGAGCAGTGGCGTCAAAACGCGCAGAGGCGCGTCGCGCTGACGGACTTGGTGCCGACCGCGCTGGACCTCCTCGGGCTGTCGGCCGATTCCTTGGTCGGCGCGTGGCAGGAGCGCCTCGACGGCCGCTCGCTCCTGCGGCCGCTCGCCCCCGAGCGCCTCATCGTGATCGTCAACACGGACGAACACGTGCAGTGGTCGCGCAAAGGCTACGCGGTTGTGGCCGGCGATTGGAAGTACATCAACTACAGTTGGCGCGGCGCCATGCTGTTCGACTTGGCGGCCGACGCGCTGGAGCAGCGCGACTTGCTGGCGGGGGCCGCGCCCGCGCTGAGTCGGTCTGGGCAGCGGCACGTGCGCCGCGTACGCGCCTTGGTCGCCCAGACGCCCGCGCTGGCCGACATGCACGCAGAGTATTGAAGGTTGCAGCGGTCCATTCCCAACACCTTTGCCACCGCCCCTACATCGCGCCCGGGGGCCGCGCTGGGTGCGACTTGGCGCGGCTTTTGGACGGGTATCTTTCTCAGCTTTTTTCTCGCCATTGGCGCGCCATACGCCAACATGGCCATGCATGCGACCTTCATGGCGTGGGACTTCAACACCCCGGGCGCGATCTTCCTGTTCCTCGTGCTCATCGGCCTGCTCAATGTCCTGTTCAAGGTGGTGGCGCGGAACGGGGCTTGGGCGCTGAGTGCGGCCGGGGTCGCGCTGGCGCTCTATCTGGCGTATTACCTGCCTCAGCCGCAGATCGACCTGTTCAAGCCGGGCCTGTGGTTTGCCTCCTTTGTGGTGGCTTCGGCCCTGCTCAACGCGGCCTTGGTCTGGCGCGGTGGGTCGCTCGCGCTGGGCCGCGCCGACTTGGTCTTGGTGTACATTATGCTCTTGATGGTCTCGGGCCTGTGTACGATGGGCATGAGCCAGCAGTTGCTGCCCATTCTCGCGGCCTTTGCGTATTACGGTACGCCGCAAAACCAGTGGCAGGAAAAGCTCAGCCCGCTCTTGCCCGAGCATGCGATCTTGGTTGACGACGGCGGGGACAACCGCGCCTTCTTTGAGGGGGGAGCAATCCCCTATGGGGCTTGGGTCGAGCCGCTGTTGTGGTGGGCGGTGTTTCTCATCGCGCTCTACGCGACGATGGTGGCCGCGGCCGTGATCTTGCGGCGGCAGTGGATGGACCGCGAGCGGCTGGCGTACCCGGTGGCGCAGGTGGGAGCGGCCATGGTGCAGGGCGAGGGCCGGGGTTTGGTCAATCGCTTTTTTGCGAGCCGGGCCCTCTGGTATGGCTGCGCCATCCCGGTGCTGTGGGGATCACTGGAGGCCCTACACCGGTACGAGCCGTTGATGCCCAATGTAAATTTGCATTGGACGATGCCCTATTTCGGCCAGCGCTTGCAACTGCGGATCATTTTCGCGCTGGTGGGTTTTTCTTATTTGATCAATACGAGCATCTCGGCCGGCCTGTGGATCTTCCAGCTCTTGGTCCGGGCCGAGTCCGAGTTCCTGCTTTTGACGGGCCTGATCTCCAAGCAGAAGTTCGTCTATGGCATTGCCTTCCAGCCCTATCTGGCCTATCAGGGCGGCGGCGCGTTGCTGGCGCTGGTGCTGGCCGGATTGTGGGTGGGCCGCGAACACCTCAAGCGGGTGTTTTGCAAGGCGTTTGGGGGTGCCCGCGACCTAGACGATGGCGACGAGATCGTCTCGTATCGCGGCGCGGTTTGCGCCTTGCTGGCGGGCGTGGCGACGATGGTGGGGTGGCTGTGGCTGATGGGGGTGCAATTATGGGTGGCGGCGGTGTTTATTGGATTGGCGCTGTTGATCTTTATCGGGATTAGCCGGATTGTGGCCGAGGCCGGGTTGGCGGCCGTGCGCTCGCCCATGATCGCGCCGGACTTGATGATCCACGGCTTGGGCGTCAACCTGATCGGCACCAGCGGGGTGTTCAATTTGTCGCTGGCCTATATCTGGTGCGCCGACATCCGCATCTTTGTGATGGCGCTGTTGGTCAACGGGCTGAAGCTGGTCGAGGACGTGACGCGGTCGAGTCGGCGGGTGGTGATGGGGGCGGTGTGCTTGGCCATTTTGATTGGCGCGGCCGGCTCGTGCTGGATGGTGTTGCAGATGGCGTACCGGCACGGGGGGATCAATCTGGAGGGGTGGATTTTTAAGGGCGGGCCGTCAACCGTGTACAACTATGCGGTGCGCGGGCTGGAGCCGGCGGGCGTGGCGTGGGATGGACTCGCTTTTTGCGCCGGCGGTGGGGCGGTCATGCTCTTGCTGATGTGGGCGCGGCACCACGTACTCTGGTGGCCTTTGCACCCGCTGGGCTTTGTGGTGGCCGCCAATCACCTGATGGACAAAATATGGTTCAGCGTTTTCATTGCGTGGGCGGTCAAGCGGCTCGTGCTGCGCTTTGGCGGGCCGGCGCTCTACGCGGCGAGTGTGCGCTTTTTTTTAGGGCTGATTATGGGCGAGAGCCTGTGCAACGGCCTGTGGATTGTCATCGACTACTTTACCGGCCAGACCGGCAACAAAGTGTTCATCATCGGCTGAAACGGCTCATGCAGAAGGAATGCGACTTTAGTGATTGACCAAGTGCTTATTTTGGCGGCTGGCGATGGCTCGCGCCTGCGCGACCACGTGCCGGTGGAACACAAGGGGCTCGTCGAAATGGGGGGCGAGCCGCTCTTGGGGCGCACCTGCCGGGTGTTGGGCGAGTTGGGCTTGCGGGAGGCGATCGTGGTCACCGGGCATCGCGGCTCGGCAGTGCAAGCGGTCCTGAATGGGATGGGCGATTTGGGGATTGCGCTGCGATTTGTCGAGAACCGGCAATGGAAGCTCGCCAATGGGATTTCGGTGTTGGCGGCCGCCGAGGTGCTGGCGGAGCAATTCCTCCTCCTGATGGCCGATCATCTCTTCGACCCGCAGATGCTCGCCGCGATGTGCGGCGTCCGCTTAGGTCCTGGGGAGGTGGTGTTGGCGGTGGACCGCAAGTTGGACTCGATCTACGACATGGACGATGCCACAAAGGTTCGGCTGGCGGGCGAGCGCGTCGCGGCGATTGGCAAGGAGCTAACGGATTTCAACGGCATTGACACCGGCCTGTTTGCTTGCAGCAACGCACTGGTGGCGCACCTGAGCGCGGTGGAGGCGCGGCGCGGCGATTGCAGCTTGACCGATGGGATGCGGGTGCTGATTGAGCGGGGCCGGTTGCGCGCTTTGGACATTGGCGCGGCGTGGTGGCAGGATGTGGATACGCTGGGGGCCTTGACGCACGGCGTTGGGCTGCTGCAGGCGCACGAGCACTAGGGCACAGGCTCGCTCTTGCTTTGTTTGCGTTTGTTTTTGCGGCGGTACAGCACGTAAAAGGGGTACGAGGCGACGAGTGCGAGCGCGATGACCACGGCGGAGACCCAGCCGAACATGCTGCCGATTGCGCCGATGATGATGATGGGGCCGATGTAGGCTTGGGCCGCGCTGCTCAACAGGAGCAGGAGCGCGCCGGCGAGGCTAATTCTCGAGAAAGGGCAGGGCATCTTGGGGTATCCTCTGGGCTTGGGTCATCATGCCGCGCAGGGGTTTGCCTTGGTATTCGGCGCGGTCTGGGTTGTAATATTCCCACACAATTTCGCCGGCGGGCGTTACTTCGAGCAAGCGGCCGCGTTGCGATTCCGTGATGAGGGTGTTGCCGTTGGGCAGGCGCTGTTGGGCGCCGCGGATCTCGCTGTCGAACCGCTGGTCGGGGCTGGTGCCTTGGTACGACCAGTACGTTTCGTGCGTAAAGAGGTCGATTTCGAGGACGCGGCTTTGGCCGAAGGGGTGGCCGCGCAGTCCCTGATTGTCAAAGAGCAGGACGCGGCCGTTGGGCAGCAGGTCGGGGTCGTGCTGCTGTTTCCAGATTCCTTCCCCATACCAGATCACTTGTTGCTCGACGGAACTGACGATGATGAGGGCGTTGGGGTTGCGCAGGGAGATGAGCAGGTCGCCGGCTTGGATGCGCGGGACGTGGGCGGCCCACGCGGGCGGGATGAGGCGAATGGCGTTGGTGTGGGTGACTTCGCTGTGGCGGGTGGTCTGCCAGCGGTCGAACACGCTGCGGTACGGCGAGTTTTTCAGGGCGCGAAAGATGGAAAAGCGCCGCTTCTCTTGGCCGGTTTGCCCGTCGATGACCACGGCGAAGTCCTCGATGTACGGCGGTTGAATGTTGCCGATGGGCGCGGTGCCAACTTCTTGCACTAGCGAGTAGATGTTGCCCTCGCCGTCGAGGTCGAAGTCGTGGTGAGCGCTGCCGGTGTATTTCCAGATTACCTGTGAGTTTTTGTCCAGCTTGACGAGGCCGTAGCCGTAGGGGTAGTGGTTGACGTAATCGTGGTTGGCGAGTAGGTCGCCGTTGGGGTACAGGTGGGTGCGGTGCCAGTGCAGCATGTCGGGTTGCTGCGGAAAGGCGGCAAAGTCGTCTTGGTCAAAGGCGGCGGCAAAGTCGCATTGCCACTGGTGGACGATGGTGCCGAGTGAGTCCATGAGCACGGCGGCGGTGGCGTTTTTGGATACGAGGGTCAGCCCGGGCTGCATGGCCGCGGCGTTGTGGACGATGGCCCCGGATGGCGCGCTGGCGTCTTCAAACCACATAGTGCTGGTGAATTGGTTTTTGGTGTCGGTGAGGCTTTCGTAGAAATAGGCGAGGTGCCCGTACGCGTTGACCGCGTGGATGCGGATGTCGGGCGCGGGGGCGAGGTGGAAGATCGCCGCTACGACGCCGTAGATGTAGGCGAGGAAGAGGAGGCAGCAGATTAGGGTGGCGATGTAGGCTTTGTGGAGGAAGGAGGGCATGGGCTAGCTATGGTAAATTCAACAGGATGGTGTCGAGTGCGACCCGCGTCATAGGCTCTGGCTTCGCACCGCCCGGCTGGATTCGACGATCACCTGCTCTATCTCTTCGGCGGGTATATCCTTAAAGCCCATGCGAAATCGCTCCACGGCTTCGCGGACATCTTCTCGAGGCTGAACCGACTCATCTTCCTCTATGAGAATGAAGGCCCTAACCTTGGTCGACAAGGGTTTTCCGGTCTGTCCAAGCTGTTCAATCAGTGCGCCAATCGTGGTATTCGTTTCGGTAATTTTCATGATCCCCTCGCTAAAATTTACAAGCTGTAATTCAGCCCTCCTCAACGCCGGATTGTGTTTACAACGTCTAGATCGCCGTCAATCTCCTCCACTTCGCAGTCGTTGATTGGGATTTGGCGATGGGAGAGGAGAGCCAGAAATGCGCGGTAGGAGAGGCCCAACAGTTCGGCCCCTTTGCGAATGGAGATGCGCTTTTGGCGGAAAAGATCGAGCACCACAGCTTCTTTCATAGCAGTAGAGGCCGTGGCCGCGTCTGTCCAGAGGCCCTTGACTAGGGACTGGGGAAATTCTAGGGAGAGTTTGATCGTGTCTGCCAAAATAGCCTCCTACCTATGAGTATATAGCGGTGGGAGGCTTTTTGGCAACGGCGGCTAGCGTGGGTTGGTGGAGACGAGGACGGTGGAGGGGTCGCCGTATTTTTCAATGAGCCAGCGTGATTGTTCATAACTATCCGGTGAGGTAAAATGGGTCTGCAACCATAGCTCTCCGATCTTTCGCTTGCTATGGAACTCGCTGCCGGTTGGGTGAGTCGGGTCAGTGTGTAAAAGGTTTCGGTTTCCTTTAATTGCTGGTACTGGGCAATCTCCTGCTGAAATTTTGCCCGTTTCAACCAAGTGCTCGGCAACACTGACCAATAGATCGGTCCAATTTTTAATCGGTTTTGGACCTGAGTTTGAAAACCTGATGGATGCCGGTGCTTTCTGACCACTTTCTACTTTCAATAACGTAAGTGACCTCCAATCGCCGTTATTGGTCGGCTCAGGCATCGTTGGCACGGAGTCTTCGGGCGAGGGTTTTATTACCGGCGTCGCCGCTTCCTTCGGCAGCTCCCCACTCGCCAAATTAGGTCGCCATAGACCTAAAGCCTGCAACGCACAAGCGTAAGGTCCTTCCTGCGTCAATTGGAATTCCATCAGGACTTTGTCTGGGTCATCAATCGGGACTGGCTTAAATACTTCTAACATCCGCCAATGATCGCCATTCGTGAGGGCCATGTAGGGAATACCAGCCGTGGTAGCGTAGTCGAGTGCCTGCTTCGTTGCCTTCTCATCCAACAGCGTTCCTAGGACCTTGGCTTCAATCACAGCTATCGGTTTGTCGCTTCCCATCAGCACGTAGTCAAGCCGATATTTCTTCTTACCGACCCCGGTCTCGTATTCGAGTTCGACGGAATTGGGGTCTTCAGCGTCCCAGCCTAGTGCGCGAAGCATGGGATCGATGAGCACCTGCCGCGTCCGCGTCTCATAGCCTTCTAAGTATGCGCGATGTGCATGAATGCGCTTCCGTAGCGTTTCGATGGTTGCTTTCAGATCGTCTAATGCCATTGGAGTAGCTCCTCTTGGTGGGTGATGGACGTGAGATTGTTAGACGCGAGCGGTGGGGTTGTGGATATTTGTTCAAAGCCTTTAAGCGCGTGGTTCATCAGCGAAAGGCCCTCTTGATTGGCCAGATGCCGAATTCGGTCGGCCAATTCTCGGTCAAATCCATTCGGTGTTAGCTGGTTCATGATCCCTCGTTGAGAGTTACAAGCTATCTTAGTCAGCTATCTTAGTCAATGGATCGCCTCCACCCGGTACGCATCGGGAACAGCAGAAAAGGCGGACGCAACGTAGGGGTCGCGTACTTAGAAGCGGTCAGAATACTCTGGTGGCCGTCGCTTGGGTCTAAACGATCCCGGCTGGATTCCCGCTTTCGCGGGAATGACGGATCCCGGCTCTACGGCTTGTTCAACACGCCAAGGGGGGGTCAGACCGCTTCTAAGGCAATAATGTATGAATATCCTTCCACAGACTTTTCAATAAGCCATGCAAACGGACTTTAATCAAACGCGGCTGATGCGTTTTTTCGGCTGGCTGGTGCATGCGCATCCGAACTTTTGGATCGATGTGGGCAAGCTGGAGACGTGGCTGCTCAAGGGGCGGTTGGCAGGCCGAGCGGTACAAGCGCCCATTTACGTCACCGGCTTGGCCCGCGCCGGGACGACCCTGCTGCTGAACCTATTCGCGTCCCACCCGCGCCTGACCTCGTTCAAATACTGCGATTACTACGGCGCGTTCACGCCGTTTTGGGCCGACCGCCTCTTTCGCGCGGCCGGCGTGGGCGCGGCACGCAAACAAGAGCGCGCCCACGCTGACGGCGTGCAGATCAACGCATACAGCCCAGAGGCCATGGAAGAAATCCTGTGGATGCAGTTTTTCGATTATCTGCACGACCCGGCCGTGAACAACGCGGTTGAGCGGCAAACCAGCCACCCGGAATTTGAGACTTTTTACGCGGCGACCTTGACCAAGCTGCTGCTGGCCCGCGGCGGCGAGCGCGTCGTCTCCAAAAACAACTACAACATCACGCGGATCGCGTATCTGGCCAAGCTATACGAGGATGCGCGATTCGTCATTGCGGTGCGCCATCCGGTCGCACACGTCGCGTCCATGGCGCGCCAGCACCAGCGCAACTTGGCCCATTTCTCGTCCCCGGCTCACCGCCAGTACCTACGCAACGCCGGCCACTTTGAGTTTGGCCCCGAGCGCGTCCCCATCACCCTTGACGCGGAAAAGACGCGACATATCCAAAGGCTGTGGAACGAGGGGTGCGACGCCGAGGGCTGGGCTGAATACTGGAATGCGATTTACGCTTGGACCTACGCGGAGGTGCTGCAACACGACGCGCTTGCGACGCGCTGTTTGGTGATGCCGTTTGAGCACTTGTGCGCGGAGGCCGAGCAAAAGGTTGCGGAGATGCTGGCGTTTTGCAACTTGGACGGGGACGAGGCGCGGGTGAAGGGCTTAGCCGCGCACGTCGCGTGGCAGCCCCAATACGAAGCGGCGTTCAGCGCGACCGAGCGCGACGCCATCTGGCAGATATGCGGCGCGACGGCAAAGAATTACGGGCTATAGTTCGCCGTCGCCCCAAACCAACGCGAGGTATCCGATGGATCTACTAGACGGACAAATCGCTGTCGTCACGGGCGGTGCCCAAGGCTTAGGGCTGGGAATCGCCCGGCAGTTGGCCTGCGACCGGGCCAGCGTGGTCATCGCCGACCGGCAGGAGGACAAGGCGCACGAGGAGGCCGCCAAACTCCGCGAAGAGGGCCTGACGGTGCGGGCCGCGGCGCTCGACATAACCGACAGCGCGGCGGTGACGGCCTTTTTCGCCGCGCTCGTCGCCCAAGAGCAGCGGGTAGATATTCTAGTCAACAACGCCGGGACCGGCCAGCAGGTGGCTCCGCTAGTCGAGCTGGAGGACGCCGAGTGGCACCGGGTGCTAGACGCGACCCTGACCGGAGCCTTTTACTGCTGCCGCGCGGCCGGACGCATCATGGAGGAACAGGAGGCCGGCTGCATCGTCAACATCTCCTCGATCAACGGCCAGAACCCGGCTGCCTTGGTCGCGGCGTACAATGTGGCCAAGGCCGGAATCATTAGCCTCACCCGAACCTTGGCGCTGGAGTTGGCCGCGTACGGCGTGCGGGTCAACGCCGTGTGTCCGGGGCCGGTGTACACGGAATTCAACCAGCGCAACATGGCCCAGCGCCGCGTCTCCTTGGGGCTGTCCGAAGAAGAAATGATTGAGCGCATTCGCACGGCCATTCCCTTGGGACGCTGGGGCGAGGTAGGGGATATTGCCCAAGGCGTGGCCTTTTTGTGTCGCCCGGCCGCGTCTTGGATCACCGGCGAAGTGCTCCGCATCAGCGGCGGCATGGAAGGCGTGTCGGCCACGCCGCCGAAAAGGCCGCGGCCGGAGCGGAGTTCGCTATGACCACGCCCTCGTGGACATCCTATTTGCTGCCCCGGCCGCAGGAGATTCGCATTGCCGATAGCGTCCGCTGTAAGCCGAGCGAAGTGGGCATCGCGCTGCGGGACCAAGCCGGGCCTATTGAGCAGCAGGGGGCCGCTGAGTTGGAAGCCTTGTTCGTTGAAAAGGGCCGAGCCAAGCCGGATGGGCGGGGCTTTACCATCGACATCGGCGTGGCGGAGGCAACCAGCGAGGCCATGGCACGGCTTCAAGGCTTGAATAACAAGGCCCAAGCCTATCTCATTGAGCCTCAAGGACGCGACCGACTGGTGCTGACTAGCGCAGACGAGCGGGGCGTGTATTACGCCTGCCAGACCCTGATCCAATTGCTCGAACCTGAAATGAGCCGGGACCAAGTTCACATCCCCTTGGCCGAGGTGGTGGACTGGCCCGATATGGACGAGCGGGGCCTGTGGAATTTTCCCGAGCCCGAGGCTTGGATCCCGTGGCTGGCCGCGCTCAAATTGAACTACGGCAAAATGGCCTCGACGCAGTTGCACCCCATTGAACGCGGTCGGCGCAACCGGGCCACCATCGACCGCGAACTGCTCGAAGCGGCGCGGCGGCGGGCGTTCAATTATCTGCCCTATATCCTGCATCTCAATTTTCTGCACGACTGCGGCCTTTTCAGGGCCTATCCCGAATTGGCCGGCAAGGGAGACGGGGCGCTGACCGGGCGCTATTTCGCCCACAAGGCGGGCAATCAGCACCGGGTTCCTTGCGCCTCGCAGCCGCTGTTGGTGCAGATTCTGCAAGAGTGGATGGAGGACATCGCCGGGCAGGGAGCCGGGGAAGTAAGCTGCTGGCTGAGCGAGCGGCCCGGGCAATGCGGCTGTCTTGAATGCACTGCGGTGGGGCAGTTCGTGCTGGAGGCCCGGGCCTTTGTCGCCGCGTGGCGACGCGCCCAAACGCACCATCCCGACTTGCAGATTCGCATCTTTTTATCAACCACCACCACCGAGCGCGACTATCGGGTGCTAGACGAGTTGCCCCCAGCGGTGAAAATTGAGCGGGCCTGCGCTACCGAGCTGGAGCGGGTGCTGCATCGGCCGCGCGATTTAATGGCCAATCCCCTGCTAGACCACTATGCGGCCGAGGGGCGCTGGATCGCCAGTTACGATGTGCCCATTGCGGCCAACGGTCGGGTCGATACGCCCGAGTTCAAGGTGCCGCAGCGTTCGGCCCACCGCATGCGGGACTATATCGGCCAACTGGTGCGGCGGGGGTATAGCGGGGCTTATGGCATGATGGCTTGGGGCGGCCCAGAGCGCCAGATCTGCAGCTTCAATATCCACGCCTTGGCCGAGTGGGCTTGGAATAGCCGAGGCCGCGACGAAGCGGAATTCGCCGTGGCTTGGGCTCGGCGGGAAGGCTATGCCCAGCCCGAGGCCGTGGCCGAGTGGGCCGCTTTGATGGGGCCGGTGGAATTCGATGTGTACGATTCCGATTTCCCGATATGCTATTCTTGGGGCCAAGCCGCCGCCATGGTGCAACAGCGACAGCGGCCCTATTTGGGCGAGGGGATGTTCCGCTACTATCTCGCGGTCGAGGACTTCGACGCCAAAGCGGCGGTCTGCGATCGAGCCTTGGCAATAGTCCAAGATCTGGGGGAAGCGGACTTGGCCCACGAGACGCAGGTGGTGCGGTCCTATGTGGAATTGGCGCGCGGCGTCTATTGGGTGGCCGAACAGGTCGCCACGCTTGACTTAGCGGAGTTGGAAAACCAAGCGTTGGTGCAGGGTAGCCTCGACCAGTTGCAAAAGGCGGGTCGGGACAACGTAGAGGCCATTCGGAATTGGCGTGCGGGCTTGGGCCGTGAGCCGTGGCACTACCGGGTACACGATGCCATTAAGGGCACAGAGACGACCGTGGCGGCTATCGTCCAATGCGTCGCCGACCGTTACTTGTATTGAGGGAGGACGACGTTTGACAAGTGTTCCATAATTGGTACACTATGAGACAATGAACAGAGTCAGGCCGCTAACCGTTCGCTTCTTCTGCACGACCACAGGGCGTGAGCCAGTTCGAGTGTGGCTACGCAGCTTAGATCGAGAGACAAAGAAGATCATCGGTGAGGATATCAAGACAGTTCAGTTCGGGTGGCCGCTGGGAATGCCGCTGGTACGCAAGCTCGATAGCGATCTTTGGGAGATCCGTAGTACGCTGCCCAATTCGATAGCCCGAGTGCTCTTTACGGTCTATGATGGCACTGTCATCCTGTTGCACGGTTTCATCAAGAAAAGCCAGAAAATCCCCGTTAGGGACCTCACTTTAGCACACTCCAGACTAACGATGCTCCGGGAGGAATGATGAAAAAGCATATAGGCAGCAACTTTGATGAGTTCCTCGCAGAAGAAGGAATGCTCAGCGAAACCGAGGCAACGGCTGTAAAACGCGTTATTGCCTATCAGCTAAGTCTTTTCATGGAAAAAAACAAGCTGTCCAAAACGGAGATGGCAAAACGCATGCAAACCAGTCGGTCTGCGCTAGACCGTCTGCTTGACTCAACCAACCCCTCCATAACGCTACAGACCATGGATCGCGCGGCGCGGGTGCTGGGCAAAAAACTCCGCATTGAGCTAGTCTGAGCGTACCGAGTCTGGCTTGCTGCCGGCACTTGGCTCGTCGCGGCAAGCCCTCATCCCCTAGAACTCAACAGCCGGCAAACCCCCGATCCGTGGCCGCGGCGTTCATCCGCTCACGGCACGAACCGATAGACCACCGGCAACTGCGCGGGTTCTGTAACGCCGGAGTCTGTGTGATGGTAGATGTTGATGCGGCCGGCACCGCAGTCGCCGAAATCGTCGCAGGAGAGCGGGCCGCTCAGGCCCTGAAGGTCGGCCGTCGCGCTTAGCTGTTGGCGGAGGGCAGCGCGGTCGATCAAGAGCTTTCCGTCCTCGGCCACGACCACAGCCTCGATGGTGTGCAACAGCAGCGTGGTCGCGTCGTAGGCATGGGCCCAGTACGGCGAGGCAGGTGACGCGCCGTAGGTGGCTTTGTATGCGGCGAGCACTTCGTCGGCGAGCTTGCCGGTGACGCCATTGACGTTCCCGCTGTGATCCGTCTCCGGCCCGGCGAAGTATATGCCCTCCGACTGGGGTGTGCCGAGGAACTCGGACACGAGCAGAGCCGCGCCCGTGATGAGTGCGGTGCCTTCCAAGCCATCGAACGCGCGCGCCTGCTGGGCAAAGGGCGAGCCTTCCACCTCAAAGAGCGGGAAGAAGATGCCGTCTGGACTGGCGGCGGCAATTTCTGCGAGGACCGCCGTCATGTCTGCGTCGCCTTTCTGGATCTGGGCGATGGCTGCGACTTGGCCGCCGAGGGCGCGGAACGCATCGCCAAACGCGCTGACGAGGGCTGTGGTGTACGGGTCGCCGTCATCAACGGTCGCCACGCGCCGCAGACTCAGCTCGCTGTACGCAAAGTCGGCGAGGGCTCGCGCCTGATAGAGATCGTTGTTGGAAACGCGGAAATACCCGGGGTGGTAGTCGGGGCCGGCGTTGCCGGCGAGGTCGGACGTGAGCCGCGGCGAGGTGTTGGACGGCGCGATCATCGTCAAGCCGGCCGCGCTGAGCACTGGTGAAGCGGCTACGGCCGCGCCGGAGCAGGACGTGCCAATCACGCCGATTACCTGTGGGTCCGCGCTGATCTGCTCGGCGCGAGCGCGCCCCCCATCCGGCCCACACGTGCCATCTACCGGCTCGCCGAGCTCAATCGCGTACCCGCGAATGCTGCCGATGTCGCGCACGGCTAACTCAATGGCGTACCGCTCCGTTATACCAAGCGACGGCGCGATGGTGTGCGCGAGCAACGAGCGGATTTGGACGGACTCGCCGGCGCGGACCTCGACCACACCGAGCGGGTGGAGCCGCGACTCGGCGCGGCCGGCGACGGGCGAGCTGGTCCAAGTCACGCTGCTGATTACGCGCTTGGCCGCCGCTTGGGTCGGCTGGTTCGAGGAAACTGGATCGCGGTCGGAACACGCGCCTAGGGTCAAGGCGCAGGTGAGAAGAAAAAACAAAGCGAATTTCATGGGACCTCCTTTATGGGTTAGATGGCTTGTTCAACATGACCCAAGGTGGGTTTTCAGACAGCCTCTTAAATATACTATGGTATTCATCCGCTGATGTGTGCTTTTCCCGTTTAATCGCTGATGGCATCTCTTCATTTGTTCAATATAAACCAATGTATGCACCCTGTATTTTTTAGTAAATCCCACCGGGGCCTTGTTTTTATGTTGCCCCACGCCTGTACCCTTTTCGCTACACACCCACGCCGCCGATCTCCCGTCCTCCCCCTATGAGCCGCCGCCATGGCACGATTCTTGCCTATTGCACATACCACCCCTTCTCACCCGCAACCAAGGCAAGGCTCATGGCCGAATTCGATTCCATCGCCAAACACCTCATCCACACCTACCCCGCCGACTTCGCCCGATTCGCCCTCCAACAAGACGACGTCCAAGTCCTCGGCGTTGTCGATACCGAGCAGCCCACCGCCGAAACCCACCGCACCGATAGCCTCATTCGCGTCCACGTCGGCGGCGAGGAGGTGCTGGTCCACCACGAGTTCCAAACCACCGACAGCAAACCGCCCATGCCGCGCCGCATGATCGGCTATATCGGACGCGGCATTGAACAGCACAACCGGCCGATCTATTCCAACGTCATCTATTTGCGCCCAGACGCTGGCCGGAATGATCCGGGGCACTATGTCCAAGAGCGGCACGGCTATCGCGTATTGGTGCAATACAAGGTCATTCGGCTGATTGAGATCGACGGTCAACGCATCCTCGACGCCGGACCTTCCGGCTTGCTGCCGTTTGCGCCGCTGATGCAGCCGCCGGTGGGCGTCGATGCCGAGGGGTGGTTGCGCCAGTGCGTCAACCGGGCGCAACAGGTGCCGATGGACGAGAGACGCAAGGCGAACTATCTGGCCGATCTTGCGATGTTGAGCGGGCTGGTGTATAACTTAGAGACGATAACGACCATCATCGAGGAGGAGACCATGTACGAGTCGTCGGTAGCGCAGTATTTCACGGAAAAGGGGATTAAGCAGGGCATTGAGCAGGGCATTGAGCAGGGCGGCCGAGAACGCACCATTGAAGCACTGCTTGAGGTGCTAGAGATTCGCTTTGGGTTGGCTGCGTCGGATCCGTTGGTCGCCCGCATTGAGGCCACCGACGATGTGCCGCGCCTCAAGCAGTTGCATCGGGCGGCCATACAGGTGCCCAGCCTTGACGCCTTTAGGCTCCTGTTAGACCAAGCCGAGTAGGGCTTCGCGTAATATCACTAAGGGATATTCTGCATGGCGTTTTGGGTATGAGATACTTCGCTTCGCTCAGTATGACAAGGTCTGGGGCACGAAGCCTCCGTCTGTGTGTCATGCTGAGCGCAGTCGAAGCATCTCTCCATGCTTGCAAGTCATTTAGGACTGCTATAGCATTCCCAGCCGCAGCACTGCGGCTGATTGATGGCGTACCGGGCGTCCGGTATCACCGGCTGGCCGAAAACTCTGCTTCCCAGAGGGTGCGGTTCCCGTCGGCAATCCACTGGCCGACCCGGATGCGATCGATGGCGTAGTCGGGGAGTTGGGCGATCGCGATGCACTGGTCGTCGAGTTGGAAGCCGCGCTGGTCAAAATGGAAGCCGAGGCTTTCAAAGCCGTGCCGCTGGCGGTCGGCCGGCAGTTCATTGGGGTCGGCCGGGGTGACGTGCAAAATGAACTTGGCCTGCACGTCGGCGGGGCCGCAGGGCTGTTTGCGGTAAATCAGCTTGCGTCCGGTGCGGTACATGTCCCAGCCGGCGCGAGCGATCTGCTCGTCAGCCTGTGCGATGAGTTGCTCTGCGTAGCGTTGTCTCTGGGCGGGGTGCCTTTCCGACTTGAACGATTCGGCCTTCATTTCCCAGAGCATGCGGTCGTTGCCGGCCATCCACCGGCCGATATAGAGGCGGCTGATGGGGTAGTCGGGGAGTTGGGCGGTCACCACACATTGGTCGTTGAGCCGGACGCCGCCGTGCCTGTAGAAATAGAAGTCGAGGTGGTCATAGCCATACTGCCTGCGGTCGGCTGACAGGTAGGCCGGTTCGTTAGGGCTGACTTGCAAGACGAAGTTTGTCTCCACGTCGTCGGGGGCACATGGCTGTTTGTGGTAGGTCAGCTTGCGTCCTGTGCGGTACACGTCCCAGCCGGCGCGACCCACCTGCTCGTCGGCTCGTTCTACGCCCCAAGTGCTGATCGGCCAAGTCGAATCGGCGTGGATCACCAACTCGCCAGCCCGTTCGATGAGTTGCTGCACGTAGCGTTGTTTCTGGGTGTGATGCTTGGCCTCATCGAACGGCTCGGCGGTCGTTACGCGGAATACCACGCCATCGGATAGCTCGGCCACGGGTTCCACCCCGGGCAGGACCCGGATGTCGAGTTCGTCGAGGTCGTAAGCAGGCTTCCATTTCCTGAACCATAAGACATGTCCGCCATCGCCTTCTGTCCACTCCATTATGGCCGACGTAAAATTGTGAATAAGTGTCTCGGCTAGGAGAAGATGGTGCTCTGTCGGGGCCGCGGTCCGGCTCCAAAACCAAGCAAGGGAGGGTTTCTCACTGAAAATCTTGCCATTGATGGGATTGTCCCGGATGTAATGCAGGATATCGGACTCTTCCCAAGAGCGGCTATTGATCATCCATGGTTTGTTCCCGGCTGTCCATACTTGGCGGGTAATATGGATATGTCTATCTACCGAGAAGCCGACGTGGGCGCAGGCCCCCAGCAAGACGAGGGACGTCAAAACGGAGCGGATGGCCCCCATCCGACCCGTCGCCTCAATGGACAGGAACCGATCGAGCAGCAACACTGCCGCCAACACCAGCGGCACATACACCGGCAGCAGGTAGCGGCTGTCGATGGCCTGACCAACCGCGAAGGGCACGACGACGATCATGAATACGAGGTAAGCTAGGGCGAACCCCCCGAAAGGGAGCATCGGCCCCAACCCTACGGATGGCGGCGTGACCGGGTCCGGCTTATGGCTGTTACTTCGCATTCGGGGGACGCCAAGGACGACCGCTGCGAGCCCAACCAACCCGACCACTAGCCACAGCAGATACGCGACCCCATCCGGCACGTTGGGGGGGACGACCCACTCGCCGAACACCTCGACGATCTGGCTCAGTCCATCGGACAGGGACTGCCCCGACATTTCCTTCCGCCCGGTCAGAGACCCGGAGATCGCCCAATTATGAACCAGCACCCCGGCGAGGGGAACGGATGAAACGGTACCAAACGCGAGGGCGTCTTTCAACCGGGCGGCCAGCGGCGGGGTGCGCCGCACCAGCAGCAGCAGGACGCCGGTGCCGATCAGAGCCACGCCCGGATAGCGGGTCAGCGCGGCCAAGGCCGTGAGAACCGCCGCCCACCACAGGGATGTCCTCCCGCCGCGGTTGAGGAAAGACGCTAACTGGATCAAGGCGAGGAGCGTCAACAGGACGAAGAGCGGCTCGGTCAAGAAGCGCACCACGAAATGGGTCAAGGGCAGGGAGGCCGCGATGATGGCGGTGGCGGCCAGCCCCAACAGCCGCGACCGGAGATGCGAGTGTAGATACAGGCCGGCCGCCCAGATGATCCACCCAAAGGCGGCGGCGTGGACCCACCGACCTCCTTCCACTGGATCGATGCCGATCCCATCGAGCGCCGCCAGCAGCAGAGGGAACAAGGGCGGCCATCCTGTCAGCGGCTTGCCCGAGTACTCCCGCCAGCCCTCGCCCGCAAGGAAGTTGCTAGCCGTAGAAAGGAAACAGACAGAGTCCCCTTCGATCACCGCGCCGTCGGTGGCGGTGCGGACGAGGATGTGGGCGGTGCCCAGCCCGGCGATAAAGACGATGAGCAGGGGGAAGGGGGTGCGCCACTTCTCCCCCCCCCCCCCCCCCCCCCCCCCCTCATAAATGAATAAAAAACAATCACTTACGTCTCTTTATTCTTAGTAGCCAAAAATTAGTGAACGTTTGGGAAGGAATTTTTAGGGTTCACGGCGCGAACCGATGGACTACCGGCAACTGGGCGACGTCGGTGATGCGCGCGTCCGGGCGGTGGTAGATGTTGACGCGCCCGGTGCCGCAGTCGCCGAAATCGTCGCAGGAGAGCGGGCCGATTAGGCCCTGAAAGCCGGCCGTTGCGCTTAGTTCTTGGCGTAGCGTGGCGCGGTCGATCAACAGCTTTTCGTCCGCGACCACGGCTACTGACTCGATGGCGTGCAAAAGCAGCGTGGTCGCGTCGTAGGCATGGGCCCAAAACGTCGAGGCGGGCGCCGCGCCGTAGGTGGCTTTGTATGCGGCGAGCACGTCGTCGGCACTCTTGCCGGTGACGCCATTGACGTTCGCGCCGTGATCGATCTCCGGCCCGGTGAAGTACATGCCCTCTGCGTACGGCTGGCTGATAAACCCCGGCACCAGCAGGGATTCGCCCACGATGAGCGTGGCGTCTGCCAATCCCGCAAACGCCCGCACCTGCTGGGTAAAGGGCACTCCTTCTATCTCAAAGAGCGGGAAGAAGATGCCGTCTGGAGCGGCGGCGGCAATTTCTGCGAGGACCCCCGTCATGTCCGTGTCGCCTTTCTGGATCTGGAGGCCGACCGCGACTTGGCCGCCGAGGGCGCGGAACGCATCGCCAAACGCGCTGACGAGGGCTGTGGTGTACGGATCGCCGTCATTGACGGTCGCTACGCGCCGCAGCCCCAGTTCGCTATAAGCAAAGTCGGCGACGGCTTGCCCCTTGTAGAGATCGTTGCCCGAAACGCGGAAATACCCGGGGTGATAGTCGGGACCGGCGTTGCCAGCGAGGTCGGACGTGAGCCGCGGTGACGTGTTGGAGGGCGAGATCATGGCCAAGCCGGCCGCGCTGAACACTGGTGAAGCGGCGACGGCCGAGCCGGAGCAGGATGTGCCAATCACGCCGATTATCTGCGGGTCCGCGCTGATCTGCTCGGCGCGGGTGCGCCCCGCATCCGGCCCACACGCGCCGTCGGCCGGCTTGCCGAGTTCGATTGCGTACCCGCGAATGCCGCCGATGTCGCGCACGGCTAACTCAATGGCGTACCGCTGGGTCGTGCCGACCGATGGCGCGATGGTGTGCGCGAGCAACGAGCGGATCTGGACGGATTCGCCGGCGCGAACCTCGACCACGCCGAGCGGGTGGATACGCGACTCGGCGCGGCCAGCGGCGGGCGAGCGGGTCCAAGTCACGCTGCTGATTACGCGCTTGGCCGCGGCTGCGGTCGGCTGGTTCGAGGAAACTGGATCGCGGTCGGAACACGCGCCTAGGGCCAAGACGCCAGTGAGAAGAAAAAACAGAGCGAATTTCATAGGACCTCCTTTGTAAGGTAGTAGGCTTGCGGCGCGGCCCGCGAGCTTCCGTCAATCATCGTGCGCTGGATGGATGCCCAAAAACTCGCGGGCCGGGTGGTGCGGCTCCGAGGGCGAGAGGGCATCGGGATCGTTGACTACTGCGGTAGCGGGCGGCACTATGGGGCGTCCGTGGGCGAGGGGATCATCGGTATTTTGCATCCATTGGTCGAGGCGCTGGCGCAGCTCGGCTAGACGATCTTGGCAGTTGGGGTCTGCGGCCAAGTTGTGGGTTTCGTGCGGGTTGAAGACCAAGTCGTAGAGTCGTTCGCGCTCTAGGGGGCGTTGCCGCCAGCCTTGGTCGATAAAATAGTCTTTGGTCGGGCTGTCGTCGCAGTTGGGCATGACGGGATATTGGCGTTGGTCGAAGCGGCGGATGTACTTGAAGCGCGGTGTGCGGATGCAGCGTTGGAATTCGCAGTAGGTGTGGTAGTTTACTTCGGCGAAAATTTCGCGGCGGATTGCCCGCGTCTGGCCAGTTATCAGGGGCAGCAGGGAGGTGCCCTGCACGTGATCGGGCGCGGGAACCCCGGCTAGGGCGCAGACCGTTGGATAGATATCGACTTGGCTGACCAAGGCGTCGATGAGTTGGCCGCCACTGAAGTTGCCCGGGCCGCGCAGCACGAGCATGACGCCGAGGCCGTGGTCGGTGAGGTTGCACTTCATGGTGGGGAAGGCTAGGCCGTGGTCCGTGGTGCATATAACCAAGGTGTTGTCGGCCAAGCCGTTGTCGCGCAACGCGGCAAAGACTCGGCCCATTTTGGCGTCGAGGGTGCGAGCCGCGTCGATGTATGCGGCCATGTCGCGGCGAGTCTCGGGCGTATCGGGAAAGGGCGCGGGAGGCCGCACATAGCGCGGATCGGTGGGATCTTCGCCTTGGGGCGGGGGCGCGAAACCGCGTCCTTGGCGATGGGTTTCGCCAAAGCCCACGTCCAAATAGAAGGGCACTCGATGCTCTTCGGCCAAAAAGGCCGCGGCCCGCTCCTCGGTTTGGCTCGCGGGTGCTTCCTCGTTCAACAAGCGGGTGAATCCGCCGTCGGCGATGTCGGCGACCACGTGCTGGAAGCCGGCCAGGGCCGTGGTGTAGCCGGCCTTTTGTAGGGTATGGGTCAGGAGCCGCTCGGGATGGGGCAACGTCCAGCCTCGATTGACCAAGCCGGTCATACCGCAGGAATGGGCCCACTGGCCGGTGAGCAAGCAGGCGCGGCTGGGCGAGCAGGTGGGGTTGGCGCAAAAGGCCTGGCGAAAGAGGACGCCTTCCTCGGCTAACTGCTGGATATGGGGCGTGGGTATGGCGTGGCCATAGGGTTGGACGTAGCGGCCAGTGTCGTGCGAGTGGATATAGACGATATTGGGTGCTGGCATGGAATCCTGTCTGGGCAAAAAGACTGCGCCCGCGGGCGAGCGGGTTCCTTTGTTTAGTGAGAATAAGATACGCCCGGTTCTGCAAAAAATCTATCCGCCAAGCCCGCCCTGAAAGCGCACTTGGTCGTCCCAATAGGATGCTAAACGCAGAGATTGACAGACCAAAGCTGCCAAACGTAGCTTAGAGCCCAAACGAACCTCTGTCGAAAGGCAAAAAAATGACTACCGATCAATCACCAGCGCAGGAGACGTACCGAGCCACGTCCTTTGCCGACGCCAAGCCCGAACTCGCTGCTCCCGGGGCCACGCCCGAGCGATTGGCCCACTTGCAGGAGCATGGCTTTGTCATCATCACCGACTTTGTCGATAACCCGTGGATTCCCATTCTGCGCGAGGCGGGCCGCCGCGTCACCGAAGCCTGTGCGCCCGAGCACGGCTACAGCAAGCTCGACTGCTCAAAGGGCTATGTGCATCGGGCGGGCGGCGATGAGCCGTGGGCGATTCGGGGCCTCATCCATCCCGCTTTTGCGGAGCCTTGCTTTGCCGAGTTCCACGGCTCGGACGATTTCCTAAACTTCGTCGCCTCTTGGTGCGATGGACTGGGCCCAGAGGATATGGTGATGAGCGGGATGCTACTGTGGTGCAATCCCCGGCGGCATGAGAATGGGCCTAGTTGGCACCGCGACGTGACGTGGTGGGGCACGGGCAAGCCCTATTTTTCGCAGCGAGACAACCGAGGGGAGTGCGTGGAGGATTATTCCGAGGAAGTCGAAAAAACTCGCTGGCAGGAAATCCGCGCCAACAACGCCCAGTCGATCGCTGAGCGGAACGGCGTGAGCATGTTTTTGGCGCTGGTTGACGACGAGTGCCACGAGCTCATCCCCGGCAGCCACGATCGCTGGCGCACGCCGTTTGAGCACGACGTGCTCCTGCCGCAAGCGATGAAGGACCGAGGGGTGCCCCACACGCCGAGTTGGAACCGGGTGGACCCGTTGCCGGGCCAAGTGGCGATCCGGCTCAAGCCCGGGGAAGCCCTCATCCGCAATGGGGTCACGATCCACACCGGGCACACCGTCCCCGAGCGCGAGCGCAACACCTTGTCCATCGGCTGGTCGAAGTGGTCGGGTCCGTTCACTGGCGAGCCATCGGTAGCGGACGCGCGCAGTGCGTGGCAACTCGATCCCGCGGTGCGCACGGCCTTGCCGCACGAGTGGATGAAGACGGCTTGGGACCGTTGGGCCGCAACCCAAAAACTGGGGGATACGCTAGAAGACCGCTACGCTGGGTTTGATATTCAACGGATCAAAGCAGGAGAAGTAGCGGGTTGGCGCAGCGAGTTGGAGCGCCAAGCGGCGGCAGCGGGCGAATCGTGGGAGCCGTTTCAAACGGTGGCGTGAGAATGCACTTAAAAAGCATAACGCTAAAAAACTTTAGATGCTTTGATGAACTACGCCTTGAGCTGCATCCGCGCCTCACGGTTTTAGTCGCCGACAACGACGGGGGAAAGACCAGTGTCCTCGATGCAATAGCAGTGGGACTTTCCCCGGTGTTGCGCTACCTCTCTACGGCGGATCAACGGTTGTCTGGCCGGGGTATTGCCGATAGAGATTTACTGCTAGGTCGAAATAATAAACGTTGGATGGCTAGTGATTACACGCAGATTTTCGTCGAAACAACGAAGAGCCTAACGTGGGATGTTTGTCGATCCTCTGTCCGAGGTAAACAACGAACCTCCAGAGTTGGGCAGAGCGAACTGAAGGATTACTGCAATGCGGTACTCAATAGCCTAAAATCGGAAGACCGCGAGCCATTGCCTATTTTTGCCTATTACGGTGCTCGTCGTGGATGGATTAAAAGAAAAAATAGTGAGTCGAAGGTTAATTACACTCAGCCTACTTCAGCCTTAGTCGGGGCGTTGGAATCTCTCGGTGATTACACAGAGATGGTGAAATGGTTCTACCGTGAAGAAAATTCTGAACTGCGAAAGAATAAAGGCAGAACTCCTGAAAATTTCTCTGAATCTCCTGCACTTTCTGTGATCCGAGCGGCAATCAAGATGATACTGGGAAGCGATTACAAAGACCCTCATTTTAACAGCAAAAACCAGTTTGTAGTCAAAGTGAAAGATGGGCCACAAGAGCTACAAATTTCTCAATTGAGCCAAGGGTACCAGAGTATGTTTGCGTTGGCTATGGACTTTGCCCGCCGCTTAGCCATAGGCAACAGTCATAGGTTTTCTACTCAAGAACAACTGGGTGGATTGGGATATACATCTGCCATTATGCTCGTGGATGAAATCGACCTGCACCTGCATCCCTCTTGGCAGCAACGCGTCCTCAGCGATTTAATGCAGACCTTTCCGAATACCCAATTTATTGTCACAACCCACAGCCCACAGGTACTTACTACAGTCAAAAGCGAGAGTATTCGCATTCTTACCAAAGACCGGGAAGGTAAGTGGATGGCTAGCACCCCGGCGGAGCAAACTCGGGGCGTCGAAAGTGCCGACGCGCTTAGCGTTATGGGAGTAGATCCTGTGCCGCCCGTTGAGGAGGCCAAGCAGCTAGAGAACTACCGTGCTCTGATCGAAAATAGCGAACATAGAACCGCGGAAGGACAATCATTGAGAAATGCGATTGTACAACATTTTGGTGCAGACCATCCGCTGATTAGAGATTGCGACAGGCTAATTCGTTTTCAGGAGTTCAAACGACGGCAAAGCTAAATCATGCACAAGTTAGACAGGTCTGCTGTAGCAGCACCGACATGTCTTGCATCCTATAACTATCCGCAGAATACTTGGGAAGATGTGTCGTCGCCCGATAAACGTCAGATTCGGAACAGTCTCAAAAAAATGCAGGATTATCGGTGCGCCTACTGTGAAGGCGCGATGCCATACTGACGCAGCGTATCCGCTAAGGTCGGCCGGCCGAGGCGGATGCGATCGTCGCTCAGCAAATACGAGAATACATAGCCAAGCCCGAGCATCAGAATCCCGATCAGGAAGCAATAGATGAACGCCCGGTCGGGGTATTGATCCTTGAGATACCCCACGTACAGCGGGCCGCAAATTCCCGCCGCCGCCCAAGCCGTCAAAATGGTCCCGTAGATCGTGGACATCTTTTGCGGGCCAAACACATCGAGGACGAAGGAGGGCATGGTGGCAAAGCCCCCGCCAAAGCACAAGAGGACATAACAAACGAGCACGGAAAAGACCCAAGGGTTGCGCTCGGTCATCAAAATGCCAAAGACGACCATCTGACTGGCGAGCAAAATTCTGAAGACCCGGACGCGGCCCAGCCGATCGGATAGCAACCCCCAAAACAGCCGGCCCACGCCATTGCACAGCGAACTGATGGCGATCAGCGTCGCCCCGTATTCGGCCAGCGTCGCCGGCTCCACCGCCGGATCGGCCAAGCTCCAAACTTCCTGCAAGAGTTCCGACTGAAAGCTGATGACCGAGATGCCGGCGGCGATATTGAAGAAGAAGACGATCCACATGAGGACGAACTCAGAGGATCGCAGATACGGCGCGACCGAGTCGGACTCGTCGCTGGGCGTCGGTTCGGCCACCGCTCCGGTGGTGACCGGGGGATTGCTCAACAGCAAGCTACAGGGGAGCAGGACGGCGGCGAAGATCACCCCCAGCCCCAAGAAGATGCGGGACAAATCGCCGGCGAGGTGGGCTACGAGCAGCGGGGCCAAGCCCTTGCTCAACAGAAACGCGCCGACCCCAAACCCCATCACGACGATCCCGGTCGCCAAGCCCTTTTTGTCTGGAAACCACTTGGCCACCGTCGCCACTGGCGTGACGTAGCCCAGCCCGATGCCCGCCCCGCCGATGACGCCGTACCCCACGTAAAACAGCGGGAGATAATCTAGGTGCAGGGCCAGACCCGCCAGCAGATAGCCGCTCGAAAACATGAGGCTACCGGCCACGGCCAAGCGCCGCGGTCCGACTCGCGGCAACAGGGCACCGGCCCAAGCCGCTGAGGTGCCCAGCGAAAAGATCGCCAAGCTGAAAGCCCAAGCCGTTTCGGTGAACGACCAACCGAGTTGCCGGACCAAGAGCGTTTGAAAGAAACTCCACGCGTACACCGTCCCAAAACAGACCTGTAGGAACGTGCAGAATAGAGCCGTCATCGAGCGCGGAATCAGTGCTCTTTGTTGCGCCATTTCCTAGACCTCAATCGCCAATCGCTTGCCAGTTTCCCCGCCGCATTTTAAGACGGCTTTTCAGGCGGCGGGTGCGGCCCCCTTCCGGCGACATAGAGGAAGAGTCGAGCTAGGTGGCCAACTTCGTCGTCGCGCGCCAGCAGGTTGTCGTCGGCCGCCTCTCCATCGCGCGCCATGCCCACGGCATAGCTCAAGAGCGCGCCCAGCGGTCGGGCCGCCAGATTGACCAACCATATAGCGGCAAAGACGCCGCCGACGAGGATGATGGAAAAAAGGTACACCTGCTGGCCGATTGCGCGTTGAATTTTTAGCGCGATCAGCCCGGTGTCCATGCCCACGTGAACCGTCCCGGCAACGCCGACGAGAATCGGACTGCCCACTTCGACAAAATCGCCCATCCCCGGCAAGCTGCGCTCAACCGTGTCCATGTTGAACGGGTCGCTGGCGCGAATTTCTGCGGGAATGCCCGGCACAAAGGTATGGGCGAGAAACTCGCCGGCTTCGTCGGTGATGTAGATGTATTTTATGCCCTGAATCTCCACGAACTGATCGATGAGCGACTGCAAGGCCGACAAGTCGCGATTTAGGAGAATCTCGACGCTCGAATCGGCGATGGTCTTGGCGATGTCGCGGCTGTTGCTCTCGTATTCGGCCGACAGGTGCGTATCGACCGTATAGACGCACAGAATGGAGGTCGATAGGCCGATTAAGCCAAACAGGGCAAAGACGCCGAACAGCGTTTTTTTGAATAGCTTTTGGACTTTTATCATCATGCAAACCTAACGCGCCAATCGTCGAGTGGGACAAACCGGCCCTCATCGACGACCGTGTAGTAGATCTGCTGGAGACCTTGGCGACGATTGGGGCCGAAGGAGACCTGTTCGCCAATGCCCAAGTCGAAGTTCTTGACCGAGAACACCGCGTCTTCGAGTTGGTCGCGCTGGGGCGCGGCCCCGAGGCGGTGCAAAATTTCGACCATCAGCTTGGCGTTGAGAAAGCCTTCGAGGCTGACGAAGCTGTAGGCAAAGGGCGTATAGGAGTCTTGCAACAGTTCTGGGGGCGGCGGCGGCGCGTAGCGGTCCATCAAGTCGCGGTACTCGCGGACCGCGGGTATGGAGGTGTCTTCGTAGCTGGGCACCACTTGGGAGTTTACCAGCCATTGCGTATAGCGCTGGCTATCGTCGCGCCCCTCGGTGAGCAGCTTGAGGAGGTTTTCGCTGCCGACAAACGACAGGTTGGCAAAAGGCACGTGCAGGCCGAGGTCGATGGCATCGCGGGCAAAGGCCGCGCAGGCCGCATAGGCCCCGATGCAGATCACGGCTTCGGGCTGGGCCTCCTTGAGGATTTCGACCTGTTTGCGCATCGTGCCGGTGAACCGCGTGCCGCGCCGGTAGGTGGCCTCGCCGACGATTTTTTCGCCGTGCCTTTTGAGGGCGCTGCGCACGCCGGCCCAGCCGCTGCGGCCGTACGCATCGGCCTGATAGAACACGGCAATGCGCCGGCGGTTGATGCGCACGAAATTATCGACTAGACCGGCCGTTTCTTGGCGGTAGGAGGCGCGCAGGTTAAAGGCGAAGGCGCCATAGGGCGGTTCCCGCTGGGGTTGCGCGCCGGTGAAGGGAAAGAACAGCAGGGCGTTCCGGTCTTGGAATTTCTTGAGGATGGGCAACACGCGCGTCACCGTGGGCGTACCGACGTAACCGAACAGCAGAAACACTTGGTCGTCGAGCATCAGCTTCATGGTGTTTTTGACCGAAGGGCCGGGTTGGTACCCATCGTCGTAGGCTTTGACCTGCACGGTGCGACCCGCCACGCCCCCTTGCTCATTTACGCGGGCGAAATACGCGCCTGCCCCCCGATAGAGTTCGATGCCCAATCCTCGGGAGGGGCCGGAGAAGGCCGCGGACATGCCGAGGAGAATCGAGGTGTCGGTCACGCCCGATGCGGTCGGCGGCTCAGCGGGACGAGCGGCCAAGGCCCGCAGGTACAACCAAGGAGCGGCAGAAAAACCAATAAGACCGGAACGAAGCAGGGAGCGCCGAGTTATTGTTCTCATACAGTACCGCTAGCTTCTTTCTGCTGGGGCGGCTAGCATACAGCATACAGTCGGGATGTTTGGCATAATGAAGGGGCATTATGAGGTGTGGGTCAAGTTGGTTTGCTCGTAATGGCTTCCCGCACCACTTGTCCGGCCCAATCCGGCGCCGGTGCCACTTTTAGCAAGGCGGCAATCGTCGTCGGGTTGTCGATGATGCTCACCGGCTCCTGCAAAGGCCGCCCGGAGGGCACCCACGGACCGGCGATCACCCACGGAATGGTCATATCCTCGTCCATTTCCGTGCCGTGGGTGTACTCGTGCCCCCCGTGGTCGCTGGTGACGATGACCGCGGTCTCGTCTTGGTCGACCGCCGCCAACACCGCGCCAATGGCCGCGTCGGCCCGCCCAATAGCGGCTAGATATTCGGCCGACATCCAGCCGTGGTTGTGGCCGGCCGTATCGGTATAGCCTAGATAGACAAAGGCAAAATCGGGCGTCCATTCCCGCAGAGTCGCCGCGGCCAAGCCGGCCAATTCCCAGTCGCCATCCGGCTCGTGGCAGTTGTTCATGTAGTACGAGCGGTCCAGCGAGCCTGGATCGGCCAGATCGCGCAGTGGCTCCCAATTGTAGAAAAAGGCCGTGCGCTTGCCAGCTTGGTGCAGCACATCGACTAGGCTGGGCACGGGCCTGACTTGGGGCACCCAAGTGTTCGTGGTGATGCCGTGCCGTTGTGGGGTCACGCCGCGAAACATAGAGGTGTGGCAGGGCAAGGTGGCCGAGGGCATCACGGTGCGCGCCGCATAGGTGCTGGCCCCCGCGCCGATCAGGCGGTCGATACAGGGGGTGGATGCCTGTTGCAAGCCATCGGGCCGCAGCCCGTCGATGACAAAGAGGATGAGACGTCGTGGGGACATGGGATTCCTTCACCAAGAAAGCAACGACAGCGAGTGTATTAGGGCTGGCTCAGATCGGTAGGCTCGTCGGGAGCAACCGGCGCGACTTGGGCCACGGGCGCGGCCGGAGCAACCGCCGAGGGTTGCGGCCACTTGTTTACAGCAAGGGTCGCCGCGACACCGGCCACGGCAAGCCATATAGTGCCCAAAACACCTAGTACCCGATGAAAATGATTGGATTGGGTTTGAATTTGCTGGCGCACCTCCTCCTTCATCTCGACGCGTACCTTCTCCCCCTCCTCCTTGGTGGCAAGCCGCATCTCAGCAATCACTTGGTCAAACCGACCCTCCACCTTCTCAAACCGGGGTTCTAAGATGGCACCGATCAACTCAATTTGTTCTTTGCTAAGAGTAACGGAGCCTTGCCCGCGCTCTGGCTCTTGACCCTCTGTGCGTTGCTCGCTCATAATAACCTCCCATGGGGTAGTGAATATACGCCGCAAAGCCACCCTGAGACAATCCCAGGTACGCAGCGCAGCGGCACGGCCCCCGCCCGAATAGTCCGCAAGCTGGGCATCGCAGACCGCACCCTACGATCAGCCCTGCACGTCCAATTCACCGCGGTAAAACGGAGCCGACAACGACCCGCATACCGAGCGCGGCCACAACCCGCCGCCCCTAGTCGAGCAACCCAGCCCGCGCCTAGTTGAGCACCCGCGTACCGAATTTTCGCCCAATACGCACAAAAGCCACAATTCGCACAATCGAGCACCCGATAAAGCCCCCCGCACAGCCCGCACAACCGTTGACACCATGTCCCACTGCAAAAACGAATAGGTACAAAAAAAAACCGAATTTTCACCCGGCCCGACAACCAATACCAAATTTTTACACCCTCAAACAGCCTCAATCAACCTCAATTTTTCAAAATTCCTCGAAAATTCCTTGAAAATCACTTTTTTGAAAATTCAAAAAACGCCGAGACTGACCCAACGTCCTGCGTGAAAAAGACGCAACGCCGCCATCCGATCACCGCTCACCTAGCCGATCCACTTTCCAACCCCCCCCCCACTGCGACCTATCGACACACCGCCGCTCTCGTCCACTGGGACGCCTCCTAAGCGGTCCGACAGCAACACACCAACCCAGGCCATCCAAACAAGCGGTAGCACCGCCCAGTCAACCCAACAAAACAAGGTCGGCACCCGATACACCACCGAGGGCCGACCTTGATCTAAACTACCAACGAATAAGACAGACTGACCTACTCGTCATCGTCATCGTCCAGCGAGTCAAAATACGTCACCATCGCCCGGCAATTTGCCCTTATCTCGTCGTAGTGATTAGAAAACGAACTGCAATCCGCCGCCACGTCCCTAGCCGTCTCGCCATGGTTGTCCGTAGCCTCAACGTCCGCCCCCGCACCCACTAAGAATTTCACCACCTCCAAATGACCAGACCACACCGCATGGAGCAACGCCGTCCAGCCGCTGGTGGTCTCTTCCTTAGCATTCATGTCCACTCCTTGCTCAACGAGATACTTGACCACCGCCAATTCACCACGAAACGCCGCACTGTGCAACGCCGTAGAGCGGTAGCTGGCCTCCGTATGCACGTCCGCCCCCGCACCCACCAACACCTTCACAACCTCCAAATGACCATACAACGCCGCCACGTGCATAGGCGTATAGCCGTTGGCGCTCTTAGCAGCAGCATCATCCACGTCCATTCCCGCGGCCACGAACAACTTGACCACCGCCAATTCACCACGAAACGCCGCACTGTGCAACGCCGCGCCCGTAAAAGCGATACCCCGCCGAGCCAACTCCGCACGAGCCGCCTGCGCCTGCAAATCCAGCGAATCCAAATAGTCCGCTACCTCCGTATTACCCACCGTCACCGCCACAGACCAAGCCGTCTTCCCGTCAGACGCCACCGCGAGCACATCCGCGCCCGACGCCACGAGAAAACGAACCACCGACAAGTTGTTCGCTATGCCCGCCGCATTCATCAACACCGTATAGCCGTCCTCATCACGAGCCCCGATATTCGCACCCGCACCCACGAGATACTTGACCACATCCAAACGACCCGCATACGCCGCCTCGTACAACGCCGTCCAACCCAAATCGTCATCCGCCGCCTCAAGGTCCATCCCCGCCGCGACAAACAGCTTGACGGTCGCCAAATCCCCCGACTGAGCCGCCAAACGAAACGCCGCGCCCGTATAAGCAATACCAGCCGCCTCCAACTCAGCACGAATCGGCGAGTTAAAATAAACCACTATCGCCCTATGACCATACCGCGCCGCAAAGTCCCTAGCCGTCAAGCCATCGGAGCTCGCAGCATCCACGTCCGCCCCCGCCCCCGCTAAGAATTCCACTATGTCCAAATGACCATTCGCCGCCGCATAGTGCAACGCCGTATAGCTACCGTTCCGCGCAGCCGCCTCAAGGTCCGCCCCCGCCCCCGCTAAGAATTCCACTATGTCCAAATGACCATGCCGCGCCGCCCAGTGCAACGCCGTCCGGGCATAGACATCCGCCGCCTCAAGGTCCATACCCGCCTGCACAAACAGCTTGACCACCGCTAAGTTGCCCGCCTTAGCCGAATCAACAAACGCCGCGGCCGTATAAGCAATACCCTTCGACTCCAACTGCGCCCGCGCTTGGTCTGCCGTCAACGTTTCGTCCTCAGGCTCCGCCTCCGACCGCGCCGTTTCGGGCTCAGGATCCTCCTCCACCGGCACATGAATAACCACAGGCTCCGGAATCACAGGCTCAGTCTCAGTCGTATCCGAAGGAGCTGTCCCAGTCGTATCCGCGGGTGCTGTCGCCGTGCTATCCACTGGCGGTACATACCCCTCGGGCACCACATCCAACGACGGATCCTCAGGACAGCCCTCTTTGCCCGACAATATCTCCTTCAACGAACAGTCCGCCGACACCTTGCCCGCAGGCCCCGCAGGTACAGACCGATCCCCATCGCCGCAGCTCAGCACCAAGCCAATCAAGACCATCATCAAAAAACGCATCGCAAAATCTCCTCGTGTGTGAACTACGTGAATAAATGATCCGCTCTATTCGTACACAATACACAATTCGTACAATTCGCACAAAAGCCAATCGACCAAGACGTCCATAATACCGTCTGCTGACATTGTTGCTCTCCTCCTTTTTCTCACGCGCTTGCGTACAGTGCTGGGTCGTGCGGTTTCAGCGGATGCCGCGGCACCACCTGGCGGTTGACGATGTTCTCCGGTGCCGGCCAATGGCCTGTGAGGACGGAAGCCAGATTGCCGACGCCCGTGCGAGCCACGTCTTCGCCGGACTGCACGGAGTGGGCGGAGACGTGGGAGGTCATCAGGACATTGTCGAGCTCCATGAGGGGATGCTGCAAGGGCTGGGCTTGGTCCGTGAAAACGTTGAGCCACTCGTAGGTGTCCAGCGCCGCGCCGGCCAGCGGCCCCTCTCGCAGCACCCGCACCAGCGCGTCTTCATCGACCAAGGCACCGCGAGACGTGTTGATCAGGTACGCGCCCGGCTTCATTTGGCGCAGCAGGGTCTCGTCGAACAGGTGGTAGGTGTCTGCGTTCAGGGGCAACTGCAAGGAGACGAAATCCGACTCGGCCAGTAGCGCGTCCAGCGGCACCATTTCGATGTCCAAGTCGGCCGGCCGGGGTGCCTGCAAGTTTCTGCGCGTGGCCAAGACCCGGAGGCCAAAGGCCCTAGCGCGGCGGGCGACCATCTCGCCGGTGGCACCAAAGCCGACGATGCCCAGCGCACAGGTAGAAAGCCGCTGCAACTGAGTGGCTTCGGCGCGCGCTTGGCGGAAGCGGCCAGCGCGCATGAAGTGCTCCATCCGTGGCAGTTGGCGGGCTAGGGACAGCAGCATGGCCATGATGTGGTCGGTCATTTCCTCGGCGCAAAAAAAAGGGGCGTTGGCGACGACGATGCCTTGTTCGGTGGCCTTTGCCACGGCGATTTTGTCGGTGCCGTTGCCGAGGCGCGAGATCAGGCGACAGCGGTCCAGCGATGCGACCACGGCCGCGGGCAAGCCGGTCGAGACGACCGCGACGGCGTCGCACCCGGCTAGTCGGCGAATGAGTGCTTGCGGGTCTTCCTCTTCGGCGTATTCAGGTTCGATGCCGAGCTTGGCGTACTGCGATCGCTCCAACTCGCCGGCTGGGTACAGGGTGGCGTTGAGGCGGACGAAGCGGAAGTTCACCAGACCACTTCCATCATATCCCGCGCCCAGTACATCGGCCCGCTGAAGACGCTCTTTACTTCGGCGATGCCCGCGGTGGTCTCTTCTTCCGAGTCGAGGGTCGGGGACTGGTGGTTGATTACCAAGCGTTTGGCCCCGGCCTCGGCGGCCATGCGCCCGGCGTTTAGGGTGCCGGTTTCGGAGATGACGCTAGGGAAGGTTTGGATCTTCTCCTCTCGATGCACGGCCTCCATCACGAACAGGTCCGCGTCCCTCGCTAGCGCGACTACGGACTCGATCGGGGCCGTATCGCCGCTGAAGGCGACGACGCCTTCTTCGGTCTCAAAGCGAAAGCCGTAGCATTCGATGTAGGGCTGGGCGTGCTTGACCTCGCGCGCATAGCAGGTCCAGCCCTTGCCGGCGGCCACTTTCCCCGCGGCGTATTCGGCGGTGTGAACCGTCGGTTCTGGCCTGACGTCGCCCACGCCGCCGCGCATCTGGTAGGCGTGGATGCTCATGGGATGATGGGTGCGAGCGGTCACGTCGTACCAGAAGAGCCCACCGGGACTCCATATCCCGTCGGTGATGCGCTTGATCGGGGCCGGACCATAGACGCGCAGGTCGGGCTCAGTGCCGATGCACTGGTCGAAGCGCGTCATCAGGAAGCAGAGATAATCGGAGATGTGGTCGGAGTGCAGGTGGGTGAAGAACAGGTGGTGTACCGAAGTGCAGGGGATGCCCATGCGGTGCATTTTGTAGGTCGATGCGGGGCCGCAGTCGATCATCAGCCGCTGGCCGCAGATTTCGAGGATGAAACAGGTGCCCCAGCGGTCGCGGGTGGGGGTGGGCGTTCCGGCACCGACAATGTTCAGCTTTGGCATGGGATCGTCTCCGGTGATTTTTGCATTGGAGCAAAATAAACAGGCATTACCGGCAGGGGGTCAAGCGGGTCGGCTGGTAGGTGAGCAACGGCTTCTCGCGGGAAAGTAGGGGGGAGCGTAGTATTTTTAGGTGAGAACCCGTCAGCCCTTACTATCGAGGAGAATCCGACCTTGAAATTCGACACGCAAAAACTGCCCGTTGCTCCTGACGCGACCGCTCCCGATGGCTCGGATGTGCGCGTTCTGTTGGGCCTGCAAGGCGGCGGCATGGCGCATTTTGAACTCCAGCCCGGACAGACGTCCAAGGCCGTTGCCCACCGCACGGTTGAAGAGATTTGGTTTTTCCTCGCCGGGCGCGGCCAAATGTGGCGGCGGCAAAACGGCCGCGAGGAAGTCGTGGCAGTTGAGCCTAACGTCTGCCTAACCATTCCGCTGGGCACTCACTTCCAGTTCCGCACCTTGGGCGACGAGCCGCTCGCCGCGATAGCTGTTACTATGCCGCCGTGGCCCGGTAAGGACGAGGCGTGTTCGGTCGAGGGGAAGTGGCCGGGAGGATATTGACGCTATCGAGCATAGCCTTATATATAAATGTAAGACGAGGGACTCTTCAGAGGATTAACCCTTTAAGATCGGGAACAATGAGGAAAAGACCGCATGAAATCCCATCTCTTTACATTCAGCCAAGCCTGCACACAGAAGCATGTGCATGAAGTGCTCAACAACACTGAGGGAGTTCAAACATGGATTGCGCCGTTTCCGTACTCCGCCATCCTCATCTCCAAACTCAGTGCCCAAGAACTCAGTGACATTCTTCATGACCGACTGCCCAACAACATGTGGTTCATGGTCGCGGAAATGGATCCTCAGGCCGTGAATGGCTGGCTGCCCGGAAATCTCTGGGGGTACGTGAACGATCCGCAGAAGGCGGCGTCTGGGCAATTGATCCGGAATATCGTCGATCCAAAGTATCTCCGTCGTCCTGTCGCCGATGCCGATAGAATGGCGGGGACGTAGGGGTATTTTTCTAAACGACCTATGCGCCTAGTCGTCCTGTCGTACAGCCATCACGGCCGCAGCATCGGCCAGACCGCCCGCGCCTTGGGGCACGATATAATCGGGGTCATGGACGGGGAAGAAGCCCCTCGCCAGCAACTCGCAGAAATTTTCCAATGCCCCGGCTTTGCCACGGCCGGCGAGTGCCTTGACGCGGCACGCCCTGACGCCGCTTTAGTCGCCGGCAAGCACCTTGAAATGCCGGATCACGTTCAGGCCTGCGTCGATCGGCGCGTCCCCTACCTGCTCGACAAACCCTTTGCCGATTGCGCCGCTCGGCTCCGCCCTGTGGCCGCCGCCTCGGCCCAATGCGGAGTTTTCAGTGCTCTCACTCTGCCCAACCGCGCCAGCCGCGTCGTCGCCACGGTGGAGCGTCTGTTAGCGGACGGTACGCTGGGCGATTTAGTCCAGTACAGCAGCCGCCTCAACAACGGCCCACCCGCGCGCTACGATTCGACGCCCTCGGCTTGGCACAACGACCCGGCCATTTCCGGCGGCGGCAGTTGGGCCGTAGAGGCAGCCCACGGCATTGACACCTTTCTGCAATTCGTCGGCGAGCAGCCGGTACACGTGATCGGCGCGATCATGTCCAACGCCACCCATGGTCGCACCGTGGAGGATATTGGCTTGGGAATGCTGCGCACCGATGGGGGCGTGACCGGCTTTATTGAAAGCGGCTACGCCTATCCGGCCGGGGAGCGTAGCGGCGATCACTTCTTCCGCTTTATCGGCACCCGCGCCATGGTTTTCCAGCAGTACGGCAAAGAGGGCGAGCCCCTCGTCGAAGTCCATACTACCGAGGGTGTGCAGTTTTATGAGGAGCTATCGCACGGCGAGCGCATGAAGACCATTGTCGAGCAAGCCCTAACCGCTTTGGCGGCCGGACGCTCCTTCACCCCCAATATCGAGCAAGCCGTGCGCATCCTCGAAATACAGGACGCGGTGTACGACCGCGCCCGCAGCAGCCCCCTGACCAACGGCCCCCATCCCATGGGCACCCCGCCTACTCGACCGCAGCACGCCCCATCGCAGATCATCTAGTCTCTAGCAGATACGCGACGAGGAGATCAACAGCATTTTCTAAATTCTCTAAAGCCTCTTTCTCGGTATATCCCCAACTCGCGGCCCCTTTATGCTCCAACGCGGGAATATAGGCTCGCCAAACTGCTTTTACATCGGGCTCGTCGGGCCATTTGTCTTTTTCCAAGACAACCTTAAACAAATACGTTTTCATATCTGGTGGCCGTCCCTTGGGTCTAAACGATCCCGGCTGGATTCCCGCTTTCGCGGGAAGGACTGAGACCGTCTCTACGGCTTGTTCAACACGACTTATATAGTTGAATGGTTTGCTGGGCCGCGCTTTCCCACGTGAAGGCTGCGGCCCGTTGTCGTCCTTGGCGCGATAGCTGTTGGCGGAGGGCGGAATCGGTTAGCAGGCACTGCATTCCGGCGGCAATGGCGGTGGGATCGAGCGGATCGACGAGCACCGCGTTTTCTCCGGCGACCTCGGCGAGCGAAGAGCGGTTCGACGTAAGCACCGGGCAGCCGCTGGCCATCGCTTCGAGCACGGGCAGCCCGAACCCTTCTATCAGCGATGGGAATGCGAAAAAGAGCGCGTGGGCAAAACAGGCGCGGATTTGGTCGTCGCTGAGCTGGCCGACGAGGAGCACCCGGTCGTTCAGCCCGAGCTGCCGCGCCAGCCGCACGAGCGCCGGGTTACCCTCGCCGCGACCGGCGAGCACGAGCGCGAGATCGGGATGGTCTGGGGCGACTTGGGCAAAAGCGCGGACCAGCCGCGGCAGGTTTTTGTAGGGCAAGCTGTTGCCCAAGCCAAACGCAAAAGGCCGGTCGGCAAAAAGCGCGTCAAGAGTCGCCGCTGAGTTGCCCGAGCCAAACAGGGCCGGTTCCGCGTTGCCCGCCTGCCAAGCGGAGGCCACGCCGTGCAGGATGACCGTAACCTTGTCGGCCGGTACGCCGCGGTCGAGCGCGGCTCGGCGCGTACTTTTGGAGACGGCGACGATGTGGTCGGCCGCAGCCATGGCCCGCCGGATACCCCAACTCCCAAGCGACCCCTTAACCCACCGCCGCCAGCGTCGGCCGTCGGCGAGATGGGGATGATCCACCCAGATCAGGTCGTGCAGGGTGATGACGACGCGCCGAGCGCGGACGCCGATGGGGAGAAAGTGGAACAGGGAGTGGTACACGTCGGCGTCGAGCTCGTTGATGGCCCGGACGCCGACGAGGATGTTGTGCGGCGAAGAAATGTCGTGCGATGCGAAAATCTCCCTGAAGTTGGCCTGATCGGCGATGGGGCCATGGCGCGACGGCCGGCGGACGACGATGTACTCGTTTGCGCGGTCTAACGCGGCGATGTGCCGGACGAGGTCCGCGGCGTAGCGGCCGAGGCTGGTGGGCACGTCGCGCAGGGAGCGAGCATCGATGCAGATCCTCATGGAGCGAGGCTGGCGCAGTAACTGGGGATGTGCTCCAGCGCGGCCCGGGGCCAAACTCGGAAGTCGGCATAGGCGGCCGCGGCGTACCCTTGGGTCGAATTGGCATCGGTGAGCAAGGCGATGCCAATGGTTTTTTTTGGCAGGTTGGACGACAAGACGCGCTCGTGATCCCGCTCTAGATCGACTTGCTCTTGGAGCCATTGTCCCAGTTTCTCTGGCCCGCTTTCGAGCACGACAAACCAAGGGCGGGCAATGCCTTTGCGGCGGGCGACAGTGCCAATGGCTAAGGTCGTGCTCCAGACGTATTTGATCTGGCGCGGGATGCCGAGGAAGTTTTTCGAAAAAATGACGTGTACTCCGGCCGCGCTGTCGTTGGTCTCGGTATAGCGCTCGTCGCCGCCCGGCGGCAGGGCGGCGGTGCGCCAGCACCAAGTCATAATTGGGTATTGCCGCGGATCCCAGTGGAATCGCTTCATGAGGATGACCGAGTGGCCGGTGTCTTGGGCGGCTAGGTAGCGGCGGCCGTTGGCCTCGCGGACGGCGTAGAGCTTGGGTTTGTCGTCGTCTTTGCCGCGCCAGCGCCAGCCCCGGGGCAGGCTGTCTAGGGGCGTGGTGGCAAAGTCTTCGATGACGATGTACGGGGGGGCTTCGTGCCCGCCTCCATCCGCCGGCGCGTCTTGGGCAGAGGCAGTGTAGAGAGAGAGGACGCAGTAGCCCGCCAAAGCGAGTATGGGTCGACGCATTGCTCTATCTCGCGGGGGTCAGTGCGGGTTTTCTTGTTCCTGAAGTACGGTCAACGCCGTTGAGGCGCGGCGCTGGAGCGCGGTGCGACTCATGTAGCTGAGCAAGGTCCAGCCAATGAAAATCCAGAATACGCGGCGCAGGCGGCGCGTAAGCCCCACGGACAAGCCCAGCGCCGGGTCTAGCCCCAAGCTGGCAAACAAAAAGACTAAGCTCCCCTCCATCACCCCGATATTGGAGGGCATAAAAAAGAACAGCCCGTTGATAACCGCCCCCAGCGCGTTGAGCACAAAGCAGAACCAGAAGCCGATGTCCGCATCGAGGGCGCGGAGGATGACGTAGGTCTCGCAGGTGCCCAGAAACCAGCCGATGCTCTGGAAAAACAGGGCCTGCAAGAAGCGGACCCGGTGCAGGCGGTAGAAGGTGCCGATGTTGGTATCGATGCGCGCCGCCCGCCCCATATTGCGCTCGATCAAGTCGGTTCGCAGCCCAGCCGAGCGCAGGAGTTTGAGCAGGGAAGTGAACATGCGCTCTTGGTGCTTGTAAAATAGATAGAGGGCCACCGGGCTGGCCACGAGCAGGAACGCGAATAAGGCGCGGTACTCCAACGGAATCAGCTCGGACACGTCGTGGTAGTAAAACAACAGCCCTAGGCCGAGGATGGTAAAGGTCAGGCCGACGACGAGCTGGGCGGTTTTGTCAACGACCACCGAGGCCATGCCGCGCGGGCCGGGGGTCCGGTGGGTGAGCAAGTAGGCCTTGACCGGCTCGCCGCCGAGATTGGCCAGCGGCGTTAGCTGGTTGACGGCTTCGCCGGCCAGCTTGGCCGCAAAGAGCATGGGCAGCCGCGGTTTGAAGGCGTCGGGCGGGAAGGCGAAGTTCCAAGCGATCGTGTTGGAGAGGTGCCAAGCGCACGAGGGCAGCAACAGCAAGGGGAACATCCACTTGATCGCGTCTAAGTGGTGGAGAACCTCATCGACGCCGAGCTGACCGACGAGATAGCCCAGCAGCAAGAAGCCGAGGGCGACCATGGAAATTTGCAGGGCTTTCACGCGGCTTCCTCTCGCTTGACGGCCGGTGCCGGAAGCGAGGTGACTTGCGGTTGGGTGGTGCGCTGGTGGCCCGTCAGTCGATAGTGGGTGGTCAAAACGCCCAGTGTCAACACGTGGACCAGGACGACCAAGCTCCAATACATGACCGCCAACAGATTGGCCACTAAGCCGATGGCAATGAACAACGAGAGGAAGTCCCGCTTGGCCATAAAGCCGGTGCGCTCTAGGAATCGATAGCCCCAGTCTTTTTCGGAATCGGGCACCTTGTTGATCAAGTCGCCGAGGTAGGATTGCAGGCTGCCGGTGCCGGTTCTCAGGGCGTAGGTGTAGAGCAAGACGAAGGTCAGGACCAGCGAGGCGATGGCGGAGATGCCGGCGTAGATGGGCAGGTAATCGCCGGGATAGAGCTGCCGCATACCGGCTATCAGGGCGACGCACCAGCAGAGATACGCGAGGTTGTCGGTTATGGTGTCGAACCACGCGCCAAACCGGGTCTCGGCCAGCTTGACGCGGGCGATCTCGCCGTCGCAGCCATCGAGGATGGAGGCGAGTTGCCAGAGGACGCCCGCACAGGCGAGCCGCAGGTAATCGTCGGGCTGGGTCGCCAGATAGGCGGCGAGCAGGCCCGGGCACAGGACCAAGAAAAAGGTCACCATGTTGGGCGAGATGCCGGTATCGACGAGGAGCTTGCTGAGGGGCACGGAGATCCGCACGTTGAGCAGGCGTGCGACCGTGCCGCTGGTGGCCTTGCTCACTTGGTCGAAGAGCATGTTCTTAGCGGCCCGGGCGCTGCGCTTGTCGGTGACGCGTTGCCACAGGTGCGGCGCGATGGCTTCGCGGCGGTGTGGACGCGCTGCGAGCGAGTGCCAGAGGTCGCCGGTTAGCGCGTCTGGAGGCAGTGCGCCCGGTGCGCTGAGGAACGCGCCGCTGCTGACGCGCCCGCCGTCGCTGGTCTGCGCGACGAGGGCGTCTCGTTGCAGGCCCGCGTTGATGAGGGCGCGCAGCGAGGAGTGGTGGTGGACGCAATCGCCCTTGAGCAGCAGCACGGGCGCGTCGGGTAGGCCGGCGGCCTCCGGGGTGGTTTGCTCTACTTGGATGTCGAGGTCGGGAACCGGGGATTTGCCGAGGGGGGCATGGCCGGGGGGGAGTACGACCAAGACGCGCTTGATGCCCGCGCTCGCCATGGTGCGGATCCCGCGCTGGAGGAGGGTGCGGCCAGCGACCTGCGTATTGGTTGGAGCGCCAGCGGGAAAAACCAAAATCCCTTGCTCAATGGCGTGCTCTCGCATGCGTTGCCGTTCAATTTATTGTTGTGGATAAAAGAAGTGCTTTATAAACAAACACCTAGTATAAGGATTTTTGCCTAGTTTGTCGGACCTTAATTTTATGCGACCGTTGAGTTACAATGGACAAAAAGGGCGCGTCATAGCGGCTACAACCCTCATCTGGCTCCTGCTGGTCTGCGGGGCGACGGCTAGCAGTGCCCAGCGACACCATTGGCAGATCGGCGGCGCGGGCTTGGCGTGGAGTGAGCACGATTCTGCTGTGGTGCTCATTGATTTCGATTCAGTGCCCGGCGCGATCCAACCCGTCTATATCGACCCCAACCAAAGTTTGCTCGCGCTCTTTAGCGGCTGGGAACCCCTCAAAGAGCCGCGCGAGTTGTCTTATGTCGAGGGCGAGACGCCCCGGGCGTGGAAGGGTTCGCAGGGCAACGAGACGACGGCCCACAATGGAACCTATATGGTTGATGGCGACAGTATGTCGTTCAATCCGCCGGTCTCGTCCAATCCCGAATCCGTCTGGTACACCCTAGATCTGGCCGTACCGGTGCCGGCGCATCGCTTTGGTTTTTTTACGCCGCCGCGCGGCTTTCGCTCCGACGGGATTCCCTTTGCCCAAGATGCCGTGCCCGCCTACGAGGTATCCATCGCCGCAGAAGGCGACCCCAGTTGGCTTTTGGGCAGCCAGCCGTATAAGCGAATTGGCCGGCTGATCGCCGATGTAGCCGAAAATTTTGCCGCCCGAGTACAGATCGAGTTCCCTCGGCAATACGTGCGCTTTGTGCGCTACAAGCGGAAGACGTCGCTTTTGGATTCGGCCGAGGGGCAGACCTACAGCACCGGCTCGGGGGCGGCTTTCAAAGGCTCAATCGGGGACTTTGAGCTTTTTGGCGAGGGGGTGCCGCGCCGGGTGGTGTACCGCTCGCGGATTTTCGACTTGGGTGCGCCCCGCAACTTCGGCCGCTTGTCTTGGGCGGCGACGCCGTTGCGCGTGGTCAATGGCGAACTGGTGGCGGCGCCCGATGCTGAGGTGGGAGTAGAGGTGGAGGTGCGCACCGGGCGCGACGGGGATCCAAACATCTACCACGAGTACACGGACCGCGGCGGCGAGGAAGTGGTGACGCGCACGCGCTACGATTTGGTGCTACAGCCGCGCTGGCGCGCCGGTCTCCTGCGCGAGCCACGACCGGGCATGCGCGCCTCTATTCAGCACGATAGCGACAACTGGTCTTTTTGGTCGTTGCCCTTTGCCGAACCGGGGCAGGCGATAGGCCTCAAAGGGGGGAGCCATTTCCAGTTGCGGATTACGCTCAAAAGCGAGGACTTTGCCGCGTTCGTGCGGCTTGACTCCTTGTGGATTGAGACCGCGTCGCTGCTGGCTAGCCGGGTCGTGGGCGAGATGGCGCTCGCCGGCGATGCGCAGCCGGCCGGAGGCTTGACCCAAGTGCCGTTGGGCCAAGCGGCGGAACTGATCTACGATATTCGCGGCGAGTTTGCCGCTGCGGAGGCGGGCTTTGACGCGCTGAGGATTCGCACGGGGACGCGCGCGGCCTTTACCCGGTTGGAGATGGGGGACCCCCCGGTTGCAGTCGAGCCGGTTGCGGTCGTCGAAGGCGAGGAGGAACTAACGGTCGTGTTGCCCGAGCGGATCGGGCCGGGGTACGCAAAGGGGGCGCGAGTCGTTTTTGTCGCCGAGGTGTTCGCGCTGGCTTGGACGTTTTCGGGTGAAGTCTATAACGCTGGCGTCGATGCGCTGCCCCAGCCCGTCGAACCGGGCGATGCCAGTGCCGAACTGGGGACCAACAGCCTGCGGATCTTAGGGATGGCCGGACCCAGTGCTGAGCCGGTGGTAGGGCTGAATTTTTCCTCTAGGGTGCTGACACCCAATGGCGACGGGGTTCACGACGAGGTCGAGATCGGCTATGCACTCGTAGGGTTGCCCGAGGATGTGCCCGTGGTGTTCAAGGTGTATTCGCTCGACGGGAGGCCGGTGGCCAAGCGGTCGTTGGGGGCGCAGCGTTTCGGGGCGCAGCGGGTGCGCTGGGATGGGCGCGATGGCGATGGAGTTTTGTTGTTGCCCGGCCTCTATCTAGTTGAAATAGCACCCGAAGCCGAGCGGACGGGGCGTCGGCGGTTGCGCCCGTTAGCGTTGATCTACTGAGGGCATAGAGCATGGCGATGCGCTCGTTTTACGCGCTACTCTTGGGAATCGGAGCGGTATGGGCCGATGCGCTCCGCTTCGACAGCGCGGCCGCGTGGCGGACTTGGCAGATGCCCAATGATTTGGTGCAGATCGAGGCCGACGGCCGACTGCGGCTGACCAAGTTCCGCAAGGAGATCAACGCCGTGGCCAACGCCGGCGACTTTCGCCATCCAACGCAGGAGCGCGGCGAGGTGACCGGCGGGATCTGGGAGGCCAAGAGCAATCCGCAGATGGCAGATTTGATCGTCGATGGCGATGCGGCAACCTTCTGGCAACCCGACCTCGACGATGCGCTCGATCAGTGGTCGGTGCAGATAGATTTGGGGCGTCCGGTGCTGGCGCGCCAAATTCGCTTGCTCTTTCCCGACCGCGAGGGCGCGCGGCCCTTGCGGCAATTCAGCGTCTTTGTCGCCTCGGGTGCCCGCATCCAAGCGCTCAACGATGTATTCAAATTTGCAGCCGTCTATCGCACCTCCAGACCCAATAGCGCGACCGAACTGGTGATTCCCTTGGAGTATCTAAGAACCGACAGCACCTATGTCCTCGACGAGGGGCTGGTGCTCGATTTAGAGCGCGAGCAGCGCTTTCAAGTGATTCAGTATATCATCATCGAGATTGACGAACACACCCCGGGTGTGGGGCTAGCCGAGGTCGAGGTCTTGGCGGTGGGGGACAATGTGAGCTTGGGCACGGCGGGTCGCGGTGGCAGTTTTCTCGAAGGCGGTCGGACTACGGGCGCGGCGCTCATGTTCGACGGCGATATGGACAGCTTCGCGCTGTTGACCAGCGCCGAGGGAGGATGGCTGGAAGCCGGCGTGTGGTGGCGAGTGGATTTAGGGGCGGTGTTTTTCCTCGACGAGTTGTTCATGTACTTCAGCCAGCTCGGCGAAGGGTTGCGCAGCCAAGTCCAAGGCGGCAATCCCTCGGCGGCTGGCGGTTTGTTTCTGGTGTCCGACGGCCGCCCGGCCGCTGGTTCGGGGTTGCCGGTCCCCGAGCGGACGGACTACGAGGTTCTGGTCGAAGATCGCTGTCGGCCCCAGTGCCTCGGCCGGCTCTTTCACCAGCGCTATCTGTTTGCTCCGCGCAAGGTTCGCTATCTACTTTGGCACGAAATTGACGGGACGCCGCCGGGGTTTGGTTGGGGCTTGGAGGCGATGCTTTTTTCTGCGGGTCATCCGGCCCAAGTGAACATGCGCTCGGACTTTATCGACTTGGCGGCGCAGGCGGGCACCGGCCGGCCCCAAGTGATCGAGCGGATTACATGGGAGGCCGACCTGCCGCCGCAGACCAAAATTCAACTGCGTTCGCGCTCGGGCAATTCCCTACAGGAAGTGTACACGTTCTTCGATCGCAAAGGCGACATCGTCACCGAGGAAAAGTGGAACAGCTTGCCCAAGGTCTTAAAAGGGACCATTGATACGACCTTGGTCGTTGGCGAAGATTGGGACGCTTGGAGCAATGTGTATCAGGCTTCGGGCGAGTCCTTCCAATCGGCGAGCCCGCGTCGCTTCGTGCAATTGGAGATGATTCTGACCACAGACGACCCGCAGGTGGCTCCGACTGTGGATGCGCTGGCCATAGAGTTTACCGACGCGCTCGTGCAGGCGGCGCGGGGGCAAATCTGGCCTCGGGAAGCCCGGCTCAATGAGGATACGCGCTTTACCTATACGCTGTGGCCGGGCACCGACGGGCAGGACAGCGGTTTTGATCGCTTGCGCTTTCACATTCCCGGTGCGACTACGGGCCAAGTGGCCCTGCGGATCGGCGGCGAGGAGACTGCGCCCGAGGCGGTGCAGTGGCGCGGCGATTCGCTGTGGGTCTTGTTGCCGCGCCTCGTGGTCGCCGATTCGGTGGAAGTGGATTTTACAGCGCGGCTTTGGGACAACGCCGCGCTGTTCGCGCTCGATCTGGGCTTGGGCGAGCGCCCGGGGATCTGGCAGTCCGTAGTACCGAGCGAGCGCCGGGCCAATATCGTGTTGTTGCCCGACCTGCCCAGCCGAGCGGCACTCGTCGGCGATGTGGAGATCGCGCCCGCGGCGTTTACGCCCAACGGCGATGGGGTGAACGACGCGGTGGAGATTAGCTTTATGGTATTCAAGGCCAAGGGCATCCAGCCACAGGTGCAGATTTTTGACGTCGCCGGTCGGTTGGTGGCCCAGCCCACGGGTAGCGAGGTTGCTGGGCGCTGGCACTTTCGCTGGTCGGGGCAAACTGGGGGCCGTCAGTTGGCGTTGCCGGGGATGTATCTTTGCCTCATTGACCCGGGGACGGCGAGCCGGGGCGAGGCAGTCTTGCGCCCCCTTGCTTTGGCCTATTAGTTCCTCAACCCAAACAAGCAAAGGTAGATAGCATGGCAGTTAAAACCTGTTTGATGATAGGGGCCAGCGGCATGGCTGGCGGTTGGATCGGACGGATGACCGAGCGTCTCGGCGACAGAATCCAGATCGTCGGGCTGGTGGATGTGAACGAGGAAGTTCTCGCGGCCCAAGGGACCAAGCTCGGCTTGGGGGATGAGCAACTCTTTGCCGATTACAAAGAGGCTTGCGCCGAGGTGCAGGCCGATTTCTGCGGCATTGCCACTCCGCCGCAATTCCACAGCCCGCAGGCCATGGCCGCGCTGGAAGCGGGGATGCCGGTTATTTGCGAGAAGCCGATTGCCGACACCTTAGCAGCGGCTAAGGCCATGGCCGCCAAGGCCGCGGAGACGGGGTTGCCGTGCTCGATTATTCAGAATTACCGCTACGCGCCCAACAAGCAGGAGGTGGTGCGGATTCGCGAGGAAGGGCGCTTGGGGCGGCTGCAACACATCGTTGGCCGCTACGCCTGCGACTATCGAGACTATTTATCGTGGGGCAAGGCTTGGCGACACGACATGGATTTCAGCTTGCTCTTTGAGGGCGCGGTGCATCACTTCGATATGATGCGCTTTTTATCCGGGGGAAATTGCGAGGTGTTTCAAGGGTTTGGGTGGAACCCGGCGTGGTCGAGTTTTAAGCACTATTCGAGCGGGTTTTATCTGATGCGGATGGACAATGGCGTGCATACGGCATACGAGGGGAACAGTTCGGCCGCCGGGATTACGAGTTGTTGGCAACGCGAGTACTATCGCCTAGAATTTGAGGAAGGGACGGTGGAGATCGGCGGGGGAGACGAGGTGCGAATTTATCGGGTGGGGCAGGAGGTGGAGGTGTATGCGGCGCCGGCTATGGAGTGGGCTGGGCACGACTATTTGTTCAAGGAGTTTGTGGATTGGCTGGAGGGAGGCGCGGCGTCGGCGACGCGGATTGAAGATAACTTGCAGAGCTTCGCGTTGGTGATTGCGGCGATGGAGACGACTGAGGATGGGGAGCCTAAGCGAATTGAGGCGTATCTATAGGAAGGCTTGATGAAGATGTGCGATTGGCCACAAGAGGCACAAAAAGCACAAAGAGGGGTTTAGAGACAGTCCTTCCCGCGAACGGACGTCACCCCGTGCCCCGACATGGGGCGAGAATCCAGTCTTGAAGGGTGTAGGGTTGCTATATAAGTGCCTGTCCTAGGGGTCGTTGCCGCCGCGCAGCAGGAACATCCCCATTGCGCCGGTCAGCAGCGGCAGCGTGGCGTCGATGAGGATCCACACGAGGGAGATTGTATCCGCTCCTGCGGCGGTGAATGTGGGGCTGAACAGGATGAACCAGTTCCAAAAGAACAGGATGCCCACGAATAAGAAGCCGTAGAACTGGACGTTGGCGGCGACAAACTCGCACGTCACCTCAGCGCTGCCGCCCGCGCGATCGGCCGCTTTCTTGCGGCGGTAGCCGAATAGCATGCCCAACGCGATGGCCAACGCCATCAATGGGTCCAAGATCTCCCAAAGCGGGCTGTACGGCTGCCCTTGGGCGGAGACGTGATAGAGCGGTTCGACTATGGTGTGGACTGCGACCGCAATCGCCACCAAGACGAGAAATATGCCACTGAGTCGCTTGAGCGTATCCATAATTCCCTCTTCTATAGATAGGATTAAAATTTTGCCGGGGATGCAATCGGGACGGAGCGCATCTGCACGTTGACTTCGAGGCGGGTTTCTCCGCCGCCTTGGAGGATGCCGCGCGTCGGCGACACGTCTCGATAGTCGCGCCCTACCGCGATGCACACCTTGCCCGGGCCGGTGAGGCTCTCGTTGGTCGGATCGAAGCCGATCCAGCCCAGCTCGGGCAGCCGGCATTCGACCCAAGCGTGCGTGGCGTTGTTTAGGGCCTGCTCGTCGGATTGCGCGGAGTGCAGGTAGCCCGAGACATAGCGGGCGGGGATGCCCCAAGAGCGCGCGATGGCGAGCATGAGGTGCGTGTAGTCTTGGCAGACCCCTCGACCCGTCTCGAGGATGTGCTCGACCGGGGATTCCGCCGAGGTGCTGCCCGGGATGTAGTGCAAGCAGTGGTGGAGCGTGTGCGACAGTTGCAGCAGGCTTTCGAGCGGGTCGTCCAGCGGCGCGATGCCATGCCGATCGACAAACGCGGCCAGCGCGGGCGAGGGGCGCACTAGGGCGCTCGGGCGCGTAAAATCCCAATCGGTGAAGGAACTCCCGCGCGAGCAGAGTGCCTCCCAAGCCCCGGTGGGCAAGCGGCTTGGGAGCGGCGGCGTGGGCAGTGCCTCGACCGTAGAGCGGGTCGTGATCTCCAAAGTTTGGTGCGCTTGGTGGAGGTCGAGCAGATGGCGCACGTTGCCAAAACAATCCGTCTCGCGGTTTAGGGAGGCCGACGGTCGCGTCTCAATCTCAAAGTTGAGCAGCCGCTGCCCCCGGTTTTTGCGCGGCTCCAGACAGAGGAGCATCACGCACTGCTGTGCTGGGGCGGTGTAGCAGTAGCGAGAGGTGTGTTCGATCGCATAACGGACGGCTCCGGTCATGATGTCAGGATACCGGGGAGTCCTCAATGGCGTACGCGATGTACGCGGCGGTCGCGAGTTCGTGGAGCTTCCGGCAGTGCTCGCCCACCTGCACGAGGAGTGCTTCGTGGTCGCTCCGGTCCGGCCACTCGTAGCGGATCAGGGCGCACAGCCGGCCGGCGAGCCGCTCGGCCGCCGCCCCCGCCTGCGCGTTCGGGCTCGCGCCGATGGCCAACAGTTCCGCCGCCAGCGCGTCGAGTACGCGGCACAGCGAGCCGGGCAGCAGGGGATCGGTGACGAGCAGGTCCAGCACTTGGTCCGGCTGGATCTCGACGCTGTAGCTGCGTTTGTAGGCATCGAATGCTTGGCACGAACGCAACAGGCTCGTCCAATCCGTATCCGAGGTTTCGCCCTGTGCGCGACCGGCGGAAAGCTGAGCGAGGAGCAAGGCAACCCGTAGCTGGGCGCGTTCAATGAACCGTCCGAGCCGCATAAAACGCCAGCCTTCGTCGCGGTACATGGTCGCTTCGGCCACCCCGGTGAAGGTGTTGATCTCCCGCGCGGTCTCCGCGTAGAAGTTTTCCGGGGATACCTTCCAGATATGCTCGATGTCGAGATCGCAGATCCGCAGCCAAGCCAAGTTCAGGCAGGTCCACATTTGGGCGCTGATGCAGTGGCGCACTTGGCGGGCGTTCTCCCGGCCGAGGGCAAAGCAATTTCGGACTGAATCGGGATTGTCGCGGTCAAAGGTGAGATCGCCGGCCAAGGTGTAGGAATCGGCGAGGACGTAATCGTCGCTTCCCTCGGACTCGAGGTCGCCCCCGGGCGGCTGCCGGCTCAGACCGGCGTAGAGCCGGCTCCAACCAAAGTAAATCTCAGAGAGCGGCCGGTCCACCAAAGCCTCCACCTGCAACTGAAGCAAGCGGCACAGGTGCTCTGTCCGCTCGAGGTAGCGGCCCAGCCAATAAAGGCTCTGTGCGCTGCGCGAGAGCATTGGTTCAGTCCTCCAGTACCCAAAGGTCCTTGCCGCCTCCACCTTGGCTGGAGTTGACGACCAAGCTGCCCCGGCGCAAGGCCACGCGGCAGAACCCCCCGGGCACGATGCGAGTCTGGCGGCAGTGGAGCACGAAGGGACGCAGATCGACGTGCCGCGGTTCAAAGCGGCCTTCAATCAGGCAGGGGGCGCGGGAGAGGGCTTGGACCGGCTGCGCGATGAAGTCGGCCGGGTCGGCGCGGACCTGCTCGGCGTACTCAGCGCGCTCTTGGGGCGTGGCGTGGGGGCCGATCAACATGCCGTAGCCCCCGGCCTCGCCCACGCGCTTGACCACCAAATGTTCTAGGTTGTCGAGGGTGTACTCTAGACCCTCTGGTCGGCGGCAGAGGTGGGTCTCGACATTGGGCAGAAGCGGCTCTTCCCCCAAATAATAGCGGATCATGTCGGGCACGTAGGCGTACACGCTCTTGTCGTCGGCGACTCCCGTGCCGGGCGCGTTGGCCAAGGCCACGTTGCCGAGCTTGTAGGCGTGTAGCAGCCCGGGCACCCCGAGCAGGGAGTCTGGGCGAAAGATGAGGGGGTCGAGGAAGTCGTCATCTACCCGGCGGTAGATCACATCGACGCGCCGCAGCCCCTTGGTGGTGCGCATGTAAACGAAGCCGTCGTTGACTAGTAGGTCGCGGCCTTCCACGAGTTGTGCGCCGATCTCTTGCGCGAGGAATAGGTGCTCGTAAAAAGCCGAGTTATAGACTCCGGGCGAGAGCAGGACGATGCAAGGGTCGGTGCGTCCATCGGGGGCGAGGTCGCGCATGGTCTCGAGCAGCACCTGCCCGTAGTGTTCGACCTCCCGCACTCGGCAGCTCCGGTAGAGGCGGCGCAAGCTGGTTTTCACCACCTTGCGGTTGGCGATCATATAGGACACCCCCGAGGGCACCCGCAGGTTGTCTTCAAGCACGAGGAAGCCGTCGTGGGTGCGGATCAAGTCGGTGCCGCAGACGGCGACCCAAGTGTTGTGGGGGACGGAGACGCCGCGCATCTCAATACGGTACTGGGGACAGCCGCGCACCACATCGGCCGGAATAACGCCATCGGCGATGATGCGGCCCTCGCTGTACACGTCCGCTAGGAAGCGGTTGAGAGCACCGATGCGCTGGGTCAGGCCGCTTTCGAGGTGCTGCCACTCGGCACTGGAAAGGATCCGGGGTACGCAGTCGATGGGAATGATGCGCTCATCGGCCTCGTCGTCCCCATAGACGGTGAAGGTGATGCCTTCGGTGGAGAACGAGTGCGTTACCCGCTCTTGGATCGCGCCGAGCTCGTCGGCGGAGAACCGCCGCAGGGCGTCGTATAACGGACGGCAGTAGTCGCGGGGCGTGCCGTCGGGCCGGAACATTTCGTCGTAGATTGTGGCGTCGAGATCGTAGGCGTCGAAGTGCATGGAACGACTCACTGGGGCCGGTTGCGCGGGCACGGCCGGAGGCGGAAAAGGGTTTCGGCTGCGCTGGTTAAGACCTCACTTTTAGCAAATATATGGTATCTATTTCAGAAACAACAAATAAATCCCTCTTATTTGATGAGGACCCGGCCCGGCTGGATATGCGCCGCTGGCTGCGTGTTGACAGTGTTAAATGTAGTACAATACAATTTATTACAAGCAAAAGGAGATTGTTATGTCCGATCTGAGTGATCGTGTGGGGCGTATAGAAGGGGAGCTCAATCATCTGGCGACCAAATCTGATATTGCCGAGGCTAAGTCGGAGTTGCTCGTGCAAATAGCTTCTATCGAAGGGCAACTGAGCACCTTGATCTGGGCTATCCCGGTCTTCGTTGCCATTGCTTCTTTACTCGTGCAATGGGCCGCTCCCTATCTGTTTCAGCGCAAGGGTCAGACCTGAGGACAAGGAGGCGAGTAATGAGCCATACAACCTTTGCAAGCAACCCCCGTGTCAATCACGCTGGCACGGGGGCTTTTATTTCAAAATAGCCCACTACCTTTTCTTCAATCGAAATCGGCACGACTCCAACTCGCGCTCCGCCGCCGCCTCATTCCGCCGTCAGCACCGGCGACTCAGCCGCGCGGGCATAGAGATCGGCGAATTCGGTGCTGCTGTCGTCGTCGAGCAGTTCGGTGCTCGATCCCCATTCGTCAACCGGATGGTTGCCGCTCTGGAAGAAGGCCCACTTCTGCCCGGAGTTGGCAAAGTAGATGTTGATGCGGCCGGCGCGGGTGACCTTAATCAGCCGTTTGGGCAGGCGGTGGTCGGCTTGATCGACTCGGTACTTGGCCAGTGCCTCTTCGTCTATTTCAATGCCCAAGCCCGGGGCTTCGGGCACTTGGGCGTGGCCGCCGAGGACCTCGATCCGCTGTTTGAGCAAGCTGTGCTCGTACAGCTCGTGGCAGGTGATGGTCGGCCACTGGGCTTGGACTAGCACCGCGCTCAAGTGTAGCGAGAGTGCGGTGGTTGGCCCGGCCCCGACCATTTGCAAGAAGAAGGGCATGTGCAGGGCCGCACACGTGCGGCCTTGGCTGATGATCTGGTTGACGCCGCCGCCCAAGATCCAGCCGTCGCAGACGCCGCCCAACTCCAAGCCCTCGCGGGGGTGGATCACGCCGTAGTGGTGGGCGATGGCCGTGTTGATCTGGGTGCGGAGGAAGCGGTTGCCAGAGGCGTCGTGGCGCGGGATCGGGTCTTCAAAAATTTTGATTTTAGGGAAGGTCTGCTCCAAGTCGCGCAGCAGGGGGATGGCGTTGGAGGCGTTGTTCAAAAAGGCGTTCCAGTCGGCGTCGATGCGGAAGTGATCGGGCGTGACGGCGCTGATTTGGCGAATGGTCTCGCGGACGTCGAACCACGGCCGGGTCTTGATTTTTATGCAGGTGTAGCCGAGGGCCACCGCGGTCTGCGCCTCTATGGCGTATCGTTCCGGCGTCATATCGTGGTCCCAAAACGAGATGGCGCACCAGTCGCGGCACTTGGTGCCCAACAGCTTATAGAGCGGCACGCCGGCCAGTTTGCCGGCAACGTCGAAAAGGGCCATCTGCAGGCCCGCACCCAAGGAGTCGTCCCATATAGCGGCAAAGGGCGATTGGCCGAGGACGCGCTCGTGGGCTTGGACGCGGCCCCAAGTGTAGTTCTGGATGGTCTCGCCCCAGCCGACGACGCCGGCGTCGGTTTCGACGCGGGTGATTTCAAGCTCGGACCAGGTGTGAATGCCAGCGCGTTCCATGTCGCGGCGGACGCGCTCGACAAACGGCACCTGTAGGGTAAAGCGTTCGACGTGCGTGATGTGGGCAGTCATGGGTCGCCTTCCTTGGCGTTGGGTGATGGGGCCGAGTTGGCAAAACGCGAGTTGCAGCGAGCCTCGTCAGACGCACCTAGCGCGGATCGCGCTCTAGGTCGAGCGGTACCGCGTAGCGCGGGTCGGCGACCGGGCGGCCCGGTAGCGGCTCCTCCAAAAAGGTGATGCTCTCGTAGTAGTCATCCAGCGCGATAAACAGGCCCACGTTTTCGGCCCATTCCCGCATGCGCCGGTTGCAACTGTGACGCCACGATAGCACTTCAATGCGCCAGCCTTTGCGGTGCATGCGTTCTAAGTCGGCGTGAAAACCGACGCCGTCGGCAAAGCCGCTGCCGTCTCCGGTCAGCAGCACTGCGATACCGGGGTCGCCGTTGTAGTCAACGGTATCGCGGAGCATCTGCGTCTGCAAGAGTTGGTCCACGCCCTGCTCGCCGCCTTGCACCCGGCCGCGCTCCAACAATTCAACGGTAACGCCCTCGTTTTCGAGGCGATTCCACACTTGGCGCATCTCGGGCGGAATGGAGCCGACGGCGACCGCGTGTTGCACCGGCCGGTTAGCGCGGGCCAAGGCCAGCAGATTGCGGAAGTGAATACGCATCCGCGAGCGCACCTGCTCGCCCTCTCGCTCCACCGCGGCCTCTTGTGCGCTGATGAAGATGTTGGAGGTATCCCAATAAATGAAAACCTTGGCCATTGCTGCCTGCTGTGCTAGAGGGTTAGAGTTCGTTTAATCTAGTCTGTGCCGCCACCCGACGCAACGCGATTCGCTTGACGCGCCCGGTGCTCCGCTCTTAATTCCCCGCCTCACTGAGCTAAAGGTTGAGCAACGAGGGCAAACCGTTAAAGGAGGTTGATCTGCCTACTTCTACCATTTTGTTCGGGGACTGCCGCGTCAAGCTCGGCGGTATCGCGGCGGATTCCGTTGACTTGATCGTTACATCGCCGCCTTATGCCAATCAGCGTACCAGCACCTATGGAGGGGTGAAGCCGGACGATTATGTGGCTTGGTTTTTGCCGATTGCCGACGAACTACAGCGCGTCCTCAAGCCGAGCGGCACCTTCATTTTGAACATCAAGGAATGTGTTGTTAAAGGGGAGCGGCACCCCTATGTGCTGGAATTGATCTTGGCCCTGCGGCAACGGGGTTGGCTGTGGACGGAGGAATTTGTGTGGCACAAAAAAAACTGCTATCCCGGCAAGTGGCCGAATCGTTTTCGGGATTCTTGGGAGCGGCTGTTGCAGTTCAACAAGCAGCGCAAATTCAAGATGAACCAAGAAGCCGTGATGGTTCCTGTGGGCGACTGGTATGAGCATCGGATGCACAACCTAAACGCGACGGATCGCCAGCGCGACGAGTCCAAAGTCGGCAGCGGCTTTGGCAAGAAGGTAGAAAACTGGCTGGGACGCGATAAGGTGTATCCCACCAATGTACTGCACCGCGCTACAGAATGTGCCAACCGCAGCCATAGTGCGGCTTTTCCGCACTGGTTGCCGGAGTGGTTTATAGATTTGTTCACCGATCCCGGCGATGTGGTGTTGGATCCGTTTATTGGCTCGGGGACAACAGCGTTTGCCGCGCTTGATAAAGGGCGTCATGTCATCGGCATTGAGTTACACGAGCCGTATTACGAAGATCTCCAGAAGAAACTCAACCAGAACTTGAGGTTAGCATTATGAGCCTATATGAAAATTGATCACCCATATAGCGGGTGTGTTTTCCACGGTCACCTATTGGATTACCTTCGAGAAGTTGGCGAGAGGCACCAGAAGCGGTTTGGGCAGTTTTTTACACCGGATGAAGTAGCCACTTTTATGGTGGATTGGGTGCTAAATTCGGGGGTGGATGAGGTATTTGACCCGGCGTTTGGATTGGGGGCGTTTCGAGACGCGATTTATGACCGCGCAGGCGTTCAGTTCACAGGGTGTGAAGTGGATGCTACCATCGTCGAGTTCTGGGAGCGGAATACAGGGGAACGCGCAGATTTTATTACAATTGAGGACTATTTGCTTGCTTGGGGTGGCCAATACGCTAGTATCGTTTGCAATCCACCGTACATGCGCTTTCAGAAGTTTCTTAATAGGGACATAGTAGTTCAAGAGTTTGAGAAAAACCTCGGCATAAAGCTATCTGGATACGTGAACACCGCTTCGGCCTTCCTACTCAAGTCGCTTTCCGAACTTTCCGCTTATGGTCGATTGGCATATATCATGCCGCTCGAGTTCTTGAATACAGGATACGGCACGTTGGTAAAGCAAAAACTCATTGAGTCTGGTCACTTGTGCAGCATTATCAGCTTCGATTGTGAGAAAGACATTTTCCCTGATGCCACCACGTCAGTGGGCATCATTTTATACGACAAAGCGGCTTACCATATTGCCGTCCAGTTTTTTCGTCTGCGATCTATGGACGAACTCGCCGCGTTCGAGAGCCTACAACCCGTTGCTGAGGTGCCTCAATCGGCGTTGGATCCGCAGGCCAAGTGGCTACCTCATTTTCAGGGTACAGCATTCAGCGTCGATCGCCAAAAGACGACCGCGCTTGCAGACTTTGGAAAGTTTAGCCGCGGCATTGCCACAGGTGCGAATGCGTTTTTCGTCCTAAACCCTACGAGTGTAGCAGTAAGACGCCTCAATACGACCGAGTGCGTACCTTGCATCGCCAAGAGTTCACAGATTAAAACGGCCATTTTTAGGGAGGCGGATTTTGCGAATAACCCCGTTTTCTTATTCTCAGCCTCTGGCAATCCCTCTAAGTCCGCTGAGGATTACATCCGGTTTGGGGAGAACGAGGGCTATCACGAGCGATTTTTAACAAAAAACAGAACGCCGTGGTACAAAACAGAGACGCGCAGCCCATCACCCCTTTTGTTCGGCGTGTTCTCGCGCAACGGCTACAAGGTCGTATTAAACAAGACCAAGGCGTTGAACCTGACTTGCTACCATGGATTCCAACCCAACCTGTTGGGTGCTATATATGTAGAGCACTTATTTCTCTACTTATCGTCGCAAACGGGAAGGCTGATCGTCGCTCGCTCTATGCGCCAATACGGTCGGGCACTGGACAAGTTTGAACCCAATGATTTGAATGGGGCCTTGGTGCCCACGGCGGCTTTCTTCGATACCATATCGAGGGAGGAAGTCGCCACCGCCATCCGGTCGTTGGAGGAGAACGGAGCGTTGCCAGAATGGATAGAAGCTGTCTTCGCGCCGTTGAAGTGTGAAGTGTGAAAGATAAATCACGGGTCACTGATAAAAGGAAAGGATTATGCTACCTATCGTCGATACGCATCAACACCTGTGGGACTTGGCGCAGTTCGCGCTGCCGTGGTTGGAGGACCCGGCAATGGAGCCGCTGCGGAAAAATCACCTAATGAGCGATTACTTGGCGGCGGCTGAAGGAACTGGCATGGCCCGGACGGTCTATATGGAAGTCGATGTCGCCGCTGAGCAGCGCGTTGCGGAGGCCGAGTTTGTCGCCAGTCTGTGCAAGGCCGACGACAATCCAATGGCTGGGGCGGTGATCGGAGGCCGGCCGGGGACGGAGGGTTTCCGCGCCTATATCGAGCGCTTTAAGGGCCATGATTGCATCAAGGGCGTGCGGCAGCAGGTGTTGCACGGGCCCGACGCCGAGCCGGGGCGGTGCTTGCAAGAGCGTTTCGTCCGCGATGTACAGTACTTGGGTGAGGTCGGCCTGAGCTTCGATTTGTGCCTGCGGCCGAGCGAATTGGGGGACGCGGTCGGCTTGGTGGATCAGTGCCCGGATACGCGCTTCATCGTCGATCACTGCGGCAACGCCGACCCGCAGATCGTCAACGGCGCAGCCGAGCACGATCCGGCCAACCCCTTCAGCCACACCAAAGAGCAGTGGCAGCGCGACATGGCAGCCTTGGCCGAGCGGGAGCGAGTGGGGTGCAAAATATCCGGGATTGTCGCCCGGGCGTCCGCAGGATGGAGTGCCGACGCGCTGGCGCCGACGGTCGAGCACTGCTTGGACTGCTTTGGGCCGGACCGGGTGGTGTTCGGCGGCGACTGGCCGGTGTGCAACTTTGGGGCGAGTTTGGGTGCGTGGGTGGCCGCGTTGCGTACGATCGTGGCCGAGCGGTCGGAGGAAGATCAGGCTAAATTGTTCGCCGGCAATGCCGAGCGGCTCTACGGATTGGAGTGATTATGGACCCTTTTGCAAAAGTAGTGATTGGCGATACCGGCGTGGCGGTGACGCGCTTGGGGTTGGGCGGTGCGCCGTTGGGCGGGATGGTCTTGGCCGACGGGATTTTTACGGGCAGCGGGCACGACGAAGCACTGGCCATCATCCGCCGCGCTTACGAGATGGGCGTGCGCTATTTCGATACTGCGCCGATGTATGGCAACGGGCGTAGCGAGGTGCGCTACGGGCGGGTGCTAGGCGAGTTCCCGCGTGCGTCGTTTGCCATCTCGACCAAGGGATCGCGGGTGTTACGGCCGGAAAACCCGGACGATTTGGCTCCGTACAGCGAGGATGGGATCCCGCACTATACCTATAATTTCGACTTTAGCGCGGCGGGCCTGCGGGCCTCGCTCGATTCGAGCTTGGAGCGGCTGGGGTTGGCGGCGGTGGATATTTTCTTTGTCCACGACAGCGACTTCAAGGGGCAGCACACCGACGAGGACTTCATCCAAGCGCTAGAGGCCGCGGTCGAATTGCGGGCAACGGGCGTGGTCAAGGCCATCGGCATGGGCATGAACGAATGGGAGCGCACCGGGCGGATGGTCGAGCACTTTGATCTGGACTACATCCTGCTGGCCGGGCGTTACACGCTGCTGGACCAGTCGGCGCTGCCCGAGTTTTTGCCGCTGTGCGTAGAGCGCGGGGTGAAGCTGACCATCGGCGGCCCGTACAACAGCGGCATCCTCGCCCGCGATTTGAGCCAGCCGGTTTCCTTTGATTACCTGCCCGCGCCCGCGCATTGGGTGCAGCGGGCCAAGGCACTCAAAGCGGTCTGCGACCGGCACGAGGTTGAGCTGCGGGCGGCGGCCTTGCAATTCCCCTTTGGGCACGAGGCGGTGATCTCGGCGGTGCCCGGTGCGGCGTCCGTGGCCGAGTTGGAGGACAACGCCCGCGTGATGCAGGCGGAGATTCCACCGGCTTTGTGGGCGGAGCTAAAGGCCGAGGGGCTGCTGCCAGACGCTGCGCCGACGCCGACAAGGTGCTGAAATCGAACCGCTATTCGCCGCCCAATCTGGAGCCGATATAACCTCTAACGCCTTCGCCCCGTCTTAGGAGGCAGAAAGGCGTAAAGTGCGATGCGAGAGTATCGGCTAATCCATGGCCAGACGGAACAGGACGCCCATTTGGTGATCGCCGCACAGGAAGGCCACGAATGGGCTTTTGCGCGGCTCTTCGAGCGGCATTCGGTGCGGCTGTGGCCCTATGCCTTCACCTTGAGCGGCGGCGAGGTCGATGAGGCGCAGGATCTGTTGCAGGAGACCTTTATCCGCGCTTGGAGTCGGCTGGGCGAGTTGCAGGCGGGGGCCGCTTTTCACGCTTGGCTGCGTACGCTGATGTATCGCTTGGCACTCGACCGGTGCGATAAGCAGCAGTACCGGGATCAGTTACTCGCCCGGTACGCGATGGCAGCGGAAGCGGAACGCACACCAGAGCAGCGGCTGCTATCGCGTGAAATAGGGGCGGCCATCGCAGAAGCGGCGCAGAGTCTCTCGGAGTCTTCGCGCCGCATTTTTACCGCCTTTCACCTAGAGGACAAGTCCATAATGCAGATCGCCGAGGAGATGGGGCTTTCGGTGGGGGCGGTGAAGGCCCGACTCTTCTATGGGCGCAAAAAATTGAGAAAGGAATTGGCGAACATGGCTCCCGAGACGACGATGCCACTAGAAACACCCGAGACGCTTAACATCGAGGTCATGGGTGAGTGCAAAAACCAACATGATCCGCTGCATCCGCTGCGGCAGACGCAGAGTTTGCTGGCCAAGCGCTTGCTCTACTTCTGCCGTAAGAGTGCAAAAAGCGTTGGGGAACTAGCCCGTCTGTTGCACGCCGACAAGGTCTATGTGCAGGACATCCTGCCGAGCTTAGTGGAAGGAGAAATGCTGGAGGAGCCCTTTCCCGGTCGCTATCAGACGGCTTTTCTCTTTATCGCACACCAAGAGAACAGGCCGCTAGAAGAGAGCGTGCATTTGGTGCGGGAGGGCCTAGCCATCCTCGAGCGCCGCCTGCCGCAACTCAGAGAGGCCCTAGGCCATACTTCGTTGTGCGGTTGGCAGGGATTTACTTGGGAGGAACTGGCTTGGATCGCGTTGCCGGAGTGGATTGTCATGCGTGGTCTGGGGCGGCAAGTGTCATCGCTGCCCAATTGGGGTAAATACCGCATTCTGACCTACCCACTCAGGCCGGTAGATTTTTGGTATCTGCTAGGCCATTGCGGCGGCGAAGAGGAGCCTTCTTTCCGGCTTGGCGGGATGGAGACGGAGGGGGACGACAAGGGCATGGGCAATATAGCGGAACCGCGCCTTATAGTCGGCGGCGATTGTATGAAGACTATGCGCTTTGAAGACCTCGATCGCTTGGTCGGCGGCCTGTGCGAGGGACCTATGAGCGAGGAGGATTTGCTCGACGACGCGGACGAGGAAACGCGATCAAGGTTAGCTGAATACAGTGCGGATGGCTATTTAGTCCAGTTAGAAGACGGGCGCTGGCGGTTGGGCATGCCGGTTGTCACTGGAGAAGACGAGGAGCGGTTGATCGGAACGATCGATGCGATCTGCGCTGAACTCGCCAGCAACGTGCTCGACGGTGCGATAACGGCTTTTGCCGCGAAGATAGACGAGTTGGAGTTTTCGCACTTACTCGGACAGCCTCACTATGTGGGCTTTTTGGGCTTTGAGGTGGCGTGTAGGCAACTGATCAGTGCCTGCCGCGAAGAAGGGTTGATACCCGATCCGGTCAATCCGCCCAAGGGTTTCGGCTGTCATGCGTGGTACGGGGCACCGCGGATCATGCGAGCTTGGAACAAGGGGCGGTAACGGGGATTCGAATTTCAAATTATACCAGATCGTTTCAGGCCAGATAGCCTTTGACCTTTCGGGCGAGGGCTATCTGGCCTTTTTTTAGGCCGGAGGAGGGCATTATGGCCGAGCGATTGGTGTACTTCAATGGTGAGTTCGTCCCCGAGCCGGAGGCGCGGATCTCGATTTTCGACTGCGCCCTGATGTATGGGGACATGGTTTTTGAGATGACGCGGAGCTTTGGGCAAAAGCCCTATCGGCTGCGCGAGCATCTAGAGCGGCTCTACGGCTCGCTCAAATACGCGCAGATCGACTGCGGGCTGGACATCGACGCGATGGAGGAGGCGACCTACGAGACCATTGCCCGCAACCTGCCGGCAATCGGCGCGCTGGACTTCCAAATTATGCACGACGTGACACGCGGGGCGCTGCCGCTGTACGACGCTATCGTCAAGGAGGGCACGGCCCCCATTGTCACCATCAACGTCTTCCCGCTGGTGCGGCACGTCGGCGGGATGGCGCGTCTCTATCAAGAGGGGGCGCACTTCGTCATCCCACCGCAGCAGTCGGTGCCCTCGCGCTACATTGACCCCAAGGCCAAAAACCGCAGCCGCATCTTTTACAAGATCGCCGAGCTACAGGCCGCACAGATGGAGGCCGGGGCCCAAGCGCTGCTGATTGACGAGCACGGCTTTGTCACCGAGGGAACGGGCAACAACTTCTTCATGGTCTGCGACGGCCAAATAAGGACGCCCAAAGGGCATAATATCCTGCGCGGCGTATCGCGGGGCGCGTGTATGGAGCTGGCCAGCCAACTCGGCCTTCCCCTGTGCGAAGCCGACATCGAGCCGTACGACGTGCGCCAAGCCGACGAGGCGTGGTTTACCAGCACCACGACCTGCATGGTGCCGATTACGCGCTTTAACTTTCAGGCGGTGGGCAATGGCGAGGTGGGGCCGGTGTATGGCCGGTTGCTGGCGGCGTGGTCTGAGGAAGTTGGGGTAGATATTGCAGCGCAGGCGCGGGAGTACGCCGAGATGATGGAGGAGGGGTGGCGGCCCTAGCGGGGGGGCTTGCGGGTACACGGGGGCTGTGTATAGTGAGAGGAATAGGTAAGACCGCCAAGACCGGCGGGCGCGATTACAGAAAGGAGGGGCCTTGTGGCCGACGCTATTGGGAAGTTCCAGCAGTTGCTGCGCGATTTGTTTCAGTTTGACTGCGCTGATCTCGATTTTGGCATCTACCGCATTATGAACTATAAGCGGGAGGCCATTGAGAAGTTCATTGAGGAGAAGTTGCCCGACTCCATCGCCAGTGAGTTGGACAGCGGTTCATTGGCGGAACAAGCTCAGATCGCCGAGGAAATGGCAGAGGTGGCTCTGCAAATTGAGGAGATGCTGGGCGAGGACGCTCTCGACGCTCATGGCAACCTAGCCGAGACCTACCATGGTACTCGGGGGGGTAAGAAGTACTTGAAGTTACAAAAGAAAGCGGTGGGCGGCCTCTCCCGCGCCGCGGTTGAAGTTAGCATCTACAATCACCTATACGCCTTTTTCAGCCGCTACTATCAGGACGGCGACTTCATCTCTAAGCGGCGCTATTCCAAACATCAACACTACGCCATTCCGTACAATGGCGAAGAAGTCTATCTCCATTGGGCTAACAGCGACCAGTACTACATCAAGACGGGCGAACACTTTCACGATTACAACTGGAAGGCACCCGATGGCGTGGCGGTGCATTTTCGGATCAAGACCGCCGATGTGGAGCAGAACAACGTCAAGGGTGACAAGCGGTTTTTCCTTCCGCTCGCTGAGGAGGCGAAATGGGATGCTGACGCCCGCGAAATTACCATTCCGTTTGAATACCGGCCCCTAACCGCGACGGAGATCAAGACCTATGGCAGCCAAAAGCAGCAGGACAAAATCATCGCCGAGGCCCTTGACGCCATTCCTCAGCAGTTGGGCCAAGCGACTGATGCGCTGGCCGCGCTAACTGGCGAGCGGCGGCGCGATGGCAAGGACGAATCCGTCTCTCACTTGGAATATCACTTGCAGCAATACACCCGGCGCAACACGTCCGACTTTTTCATTCACAAGGACTTGGCTGAGTTCCTCTCTCGCGAATTGGATTTCTACCTAAAGAGTGAAGTGCTGAACTTGGACCAGATGACCGTTGCTGGCGAAGGGGTGGCCGAAGGCTGGTTTCAGCAGTTGAAGCTAATAAAGCTAATTGGCAATCAGGTGATCGAGTTTTTGGCGCAGATGGAGAACTTCCAAAAGATGCTGTGGGAGAAGCGCAAGTTCGTCACCGAGACTCAGTACTGTATTGCGCTTGGCAGCATTGACGCAACTCTTTATGCCGACATTGCGGCCCATGACGCGCAGTGGGACGAATGGCGAGAGCTGTTCCACATTGACGAGGCCGAAACCCACCTGTTCAATTCAAACAAAAATGGGCATGAAAAACGCATTGACTTTCTGAAGACGCATCCGACGCTCGTGTTGGATACGAAGCATTTTGAGTCCGATTTCGTGGACCGGCTGTTGGCTAGCTTTGACGACATAGATGAGATGACGGACGGGCTGTTGGTGCATAGCGAAAACTGGCAGGCGTTGAATCTGCTAACGGACCGGTATCGGGAGGAGGTGATGTGTATTTACATTGATCCGCCGTATAACACAGATGCGTCGCCAATTCTCTATAAGAATGGATACAAATCATCGACTTGGATTTCTCTCTTGGATAATAGACTCCAAACTTCTCGACTTTTCCTTACGGAAAATGGTGTCTTGGTCGCGGCTATTGACGATGAACAATATCGGGAATTGAGCTTTCTGCTTTCTAGCACTTTCGATAACCAACTTTTGGGAACAATCCTAGTTCGCACTAACCCGTCAGGACGCCCGACCAAAAGCGGCTATTCCGTGGCGCATGAGTACCTTCTATATGTTGGCCAAGGGCCGGAGTCCTCGATTGGACGCATGCCGCCAACAGAAGAACAAATGGCCCGTTTCTCGATGCGTGAGGAAGGCGCGGTATTCGAGTGGAGGAATCTGCGGCGAGAGGGGTCGAACTCAGATCGGGCCGCACGGCCTGCCCTTTATTATCCTATATATATTGGAGGCGAGAGCATACGAGTTCCCAAGATGACGTGGAATGAGGCAGCCGAGGAATGGGTTGTAAAAGAAAAACCTCGAACTGGCGAACAAGTAGTATTTCCAGACAACGGAAATGGGATACAGAAAACATGGCGTTGGGAGTGGAAGAAGATAATGAATTCCCTTGCGGAGCTTTCTGTACGCAAGGACCAATCCGGTCAAGACTATGTGTATTATAAGAGACGCTTAAACGAAGAGGGAGTGGCTTCAATGTCGTGCTGGTTTGACGCAAAGTACTCTGCGGTCGAACACGGCACGAAACCTTTGAAAGACCTGTTCGGGGAATCCATCTTTCCGAACCCAAAATCCATTCATGCGGTGGTGGATTCTATATATATCGCAGGGGGTCAACAGGAAGATGTGCATATCCTCGACTACTTCGCCGGCTCCGGCACCACCGGCCACGCGGTCATCAATCTAAACCGCGAGGATGGCGGCCAGCGCAAATTCATTCTCATCGAAATGGGCGAATACTTCGACACGGTGCTGTTGCCGCGCATCAAGAAGGTCGCTTTCGCGCCCGAATGGAAAGACGGCAAGCCCAAGCGCGACGCCACCCCGGAGGAAGCGCAGCGGTCGCCCCGCATCGTCCAGTACATCCGCCTCGAATCCTACGAGGACGCACTGGACAGCATTGCGTTTGACCACAAGGCCGGGCAGTTGAAACTAGAGGAACAATTCGACGATTACCTGATCAAGTACATGCTGCAATGGGAAACCAAAGGCAGCGCGACCCTGCTCAACGTGGCGAAGTTGGCCCGTCCGTTCACCTATCGCCTACGGGTTCACACCAATGGAGAGACGCAGGAGCGGACCGCGGATGTTCCCGAGACGTTCAACTACTTGTTGGGGCTGAACGTCCGTACGCGTCGGGTGCATGAGGACGACGGCCGGCGTTATTTGGTCTATCGAGGCGAAACCCGCGATGCGCCCGGTCGCAACGTGGCGGTTATATGGCGAGAAACCGACGGATGGGATCAAGCCGACTTTGACCGCGACCGACAATTTGTGGCTGAGCAAGGGCTGGCCGATGGCGCGGCGACGGTGTACGTCAATGGGGACTCCTGCACTCCCGGAGCCATAGCGGTAGAACCGACGTTCAAAGCGCGAATGTTCGAGGAGGTGGCGACATGAATGCGAAACAGAAGGTATCAGGTGATCTCATGCTGAATTGGGATACATGCACGGCTATCGAACGACATCCCGACAAAGTGAGCGGAACTTGGGTGTTTCGCGGAACGCGCGTTCCCGTATATGCTCTGTTTGAGAATCTGCGAGAGGGTGCTTCCACCGATCAGTTTCTCAATTGGTTTCACGGCGTTGAAGAGTGGCAGGTGAAAGCCGTTTTGGATCACGAATCAAAGGCTCTGAGGAATTTCTGTGAAAATTCTGTTTGACCAAGGACAGCTTTGAACGCCATGTCGAGTGTGCGGCTGTTCGCGGAGGTTACAAGATGAACGCGAAAATCGAGATTTCGAGAGACGCGATTGCCGCGTTCTGCCAGCGCAACCATATCCGGCGCATGGCGTTCTTTGGCTCCGTGCTGCGCGACGATTTCGGGCCAGAGAGCGATGTGGATGTGCTGGTGGAATTTGAGCCGGGAACGAGCATTGGCTACATGGGACTGATGAGATTGGAGATTGAACTGGGCGAAGTCTTGGGGCGAAAAACAGATTTGCACACCTTCAAGGAGGTTGAAGAGAATCCTAACTGGCTGATCCGGGAAGAGATACTCAATTCGGCGGAGGAACTATATGAGCAAACGCGATGACAGGGTAAGCCTCGTCGATATGCTTATTCACGCAAGGGAAGCAGTAGATTTATTGGGTGAGGCAAGCGCGGATGAGCTGAAAAGTAACCGGGTCGTGCAACTGGCCTTGATGAAGTTGGTGGAAATTGTCGGCGAAGCCGCCAACAGGATCTCTCCAGCGACGCAACAACGCCATCCAGAAATTCCTTGGCCCCTGATAATCGGAATGCGTAATCGGATCGTTCACGAATACGATAACGTTAATCTAAACATATTGTGGAGCACGATAACGAACGAATTGCCGCCGCTTATCGATCACCTGAAAGCAATCGTTGGGGAAGGATCTAGCGATGCCGCGCCGCTCTAGGCCAAAGGACACAATGTCTGCCGCCAAGCTGGAACAGCGACTGGTCCTATTGGCTTGGCTGAATGAACGGCTGGGCTATACAGAGAACCGCGATCTCTTAGCGGACATGAAGCAAGCCGATGAAGGCTTTGACGCCGAGGGCCGCAGCCGCATCTACGCCCGGTTGGCGTCCCGATTGAGCCGCCTAAAGGACATTTCGCTGGAGGACTTAGAGCGGTACGACGCCAATATCCGCAACCATCTAACGGCGATGAACAGGGGGCGGCTCCAGCCCATCTCCCTGCGCTACTTCCAATATCTGGCGGCCCTATACACTGAAATTTTTCTCGACTGGTACTTCAATCGCCGCGTCGTGCTGTTGCGCTCGCTGAACGATTTGGTCAGGCGGCGCAATGTCAACCGTTCCGCCCAAGAGGCACGAGAAACGGAATTTGCCGCGGCGGATTTGTGCAAACTGGCGTTCTGGATGGCTACTGGCAGCGGCAAGACGCTCATCCTGCACCTGAACTACCGGCAATTTCTCCATTACAACAGCAAGGCGTTGGACAACATCCTGTTGATCACGCCTAACGAAGGGCTGAGCGAGCAGCATTTGGCGGAACTGCAAGCGTCCAACATCCCCGCGTCGCGGTTTGAACTGAACAAAAGTAGCTTGCTGGGGTCTGGGCGAAACGCCATTGAGGTCACCGAGATTACCAAGTTGGTTGAGGAAAAGCGGGGCGGTGGGATGCGCGTACCCGTAGAGGCGTTTGAAGGCCATAACCTAATTTTTGTCGATGAAGGACACAAAGGCTCCGGCGGCGATGCTTGGCGCAAAGTTCGGGACGCGCTGGGCGAGACCGGGTTCACCTTTGAATACAGTGCGACCTTTGGGCAAGCCCTGACCGCGGCGAAGAATGACGCGCTGACGGCGGAATACGGCAAAGCCATCGCGTTTGACTACTCCTATCGCTACTTCTACGGCGATGGCTATGGCAAGGACTTCCACATCCTCAACTTGCAACAAGAAACGACCGCCGACCGGACCGATAGGCTGTTGCTCGCCAACCTGCTCTCCTTTTACGAGCAGCACCTCGTCTTTGTCGAGCAGGCCGAGGCGTTCCAGCCCTACAATCTGGCCCGGCCGCTGTGGACCTTCGTCGGCGGCAGTGTCAACGCGGTCTATACGGAAAAACGCCAATCCCGGAGCGACATTCTGACGGTGGTGCGGTTCCTACACCGGCTGATAGCGGATGCTACTTGGGCGACGGATGCGCTTGAACAGTTGCTGAAGGGCAACTCAGACCTGTGCGACGCGGATGGCAACGACATTTTCGCCGACAAATTTGAGTACCTGCGCGGGCGGGATGCGGCCGCAGTGTATCGGGATATACTGGCGAGGGTGTTGCACGCTTCCGCCGGTAGTGGACTACACCTGTGCGATATACGCGGTAGCGGCGGCGAATTGGGCCTCAAAGTCGGCGGGGCGGAGGATTACTTCGGCCTCATTTACATCGGGGATACGACAAAATTCAAGAATCTGGTCGCGGCGGACAACGCTGGCATTGTCACTGAGGAGGATGCTTTCGCTGGCTCCCTGTTTGACAGGCTCAACGATCCGGGGACGACCGTTGAGGTGCTGATTGGCGCTAAAAAATTTATCGAGGGTTGGGATTCTTGGCGCGTGTCCAACATGGGGCTGCTCAACATCGGCCGGAGCGAGGGATCGCAGATAATCCAGCTATTTGGGCGCGGCGTGCGTTTGCGCGGTCGAGATATGACGCTGAAGCGCAGTTCCGCGCTGGACGGACGGCATCCCGATTGCATCAAGTTGTTGGAAACCCTCAACATCTTTGCTGTCCGCGCCAACTACATGGCCCATTTCCGGGACTATCTGGAGCGGGAAGGCGTGGAATTGGATGGGGTGTTGGAACTGCCGTTGTTCGTTAAGCCCAACGAGGATTTTCTGAATAAGGGACTGGTCATTCCCCGAGTGAACGATGGGCGGAGTTTCGTCGCCGGTAAAGCGGTTATGCTGAAGCCTGATCCGAATGTGCGCCCAGTGTCCGTTGATATGTCCGCAAAGGTACACAGGATGGATAGCAGCGAAGGAGGGCCAATAGATGCCGAGGCGAGTGCCGGCACAGAAGGCCCCATACCGCCCGAAAGCCTCGCGCTTGTGGATTGGGAAAGCGTCTATCTCGACCTGCTTGCATACAAGGAGCAAAAGGGGTGGAGAAACTTGATCGTCCAACCGGACGCGCCGCGAAACATTTTGGCATATCGCAGCGAATCCGGTGCGCTGTACAGCCTGATAGCGGATAAGGCCGTAGTACAGCCGCAAAGTTTCGACGACTTGAAGCGGCTGAAAGAGGCGGCGACCAACCTAGTGCGGAAGTACGCCGACGCGCTCTATTGGCACCGACGCGAGCAGTGGAATGCAGCAAACTTGGTCTATAAGACGCTGGACGAGCGCGAGCCTAACCTGCGGTTCAACGTCAGCGATGCCGATAGCAGCCCCAGTGGGCAGTATCTAGTCCGTGTGCCGCGGTCAGAGACCGCATTGATACAGAAGATTGAAGCACTCATCGCGGATAGCTACAAGTTATACGACGACGAGGCCGCGGCGGGTGCTTTGCCGCGCATCCACTTTGACCGGCACTTATATCAACCGCTGCTACTAAGCGATGACAAAGTAGAAGTATCCCCACCGGGGTTAAACAAAAGCGAACAGCAGTTCGTGCGGGACTTGCGGGAATACTGGAACGAAGAGCAAGGCAACGCACTGGTCGGCGCGGACCTATTCCTGCTGCGGAATCAGAGCCGCGGCCAAGGGGTGGGGTTCTTTGAGAACAGCGGCTTCTATCCCGACTTCATTCTCTGGATTAAAGCCGACGACGCCCAGCACATCGTGTTCGTCGAACCGCACGGGATGCTTCAGGCCAACGCGTACCAGCACGACGACAAAGCGCGCCTGCACGAGCGGTTGCCGGCCTTAGCCCACGACATATCCCAGCGCTCCAACGTATCAAACGTAAGCCTCGACTCCTTCATCGTTTCGGCGACGCCCCATAAGGAATTGCACAAGCGTTACGATGATGGATCGTGGGACCGGGAACGCTTCGCCCAAGCGCACATCCTCTTTCCCGAGCGCACTGGCGAGTACGATTACTTGGCGAAAATCATTGAGGGCGCACCAAGCACTAACATCGGAGGCAGAAATGACCAACCATCCCACGGCGGCGGAACGCGCTTTCTTTGAGGACAACGGGTACTTGGTGCTAGAAGACTTCCTCGCGCCCGAGCGGGTCGCGGCCCTGTCGGCGGCTCTAGAGCAGGTCATTGCACGGCGGCGAGCACCCGAGTTCAGGCGCGAGCACGAACCTGTCTTTGCGGATCGGCTCGACCCGGGCGCGGTGCGGGTCATGCACCTGCTGGCCGAGAATCCGCTCTTTTTGGAAATGCTCTCCTACGAGCCGATGATGGCCTACGTCCACGCACTCTTCAATTCCATGCCGCATCTGCATTCGACGGACGCCTTCTACGAAGTTGAACCGGCCGAGTACCACGGGCAGGGGTGGCACATCGATGGGATTCAGCATGGCTTTCGCAACCTCGGATCGCCCATCCCGCTGTTGCAGTTCAAGGTCGGCTATTACCTAAGCGACATGCGGGCGCCAGACCAAGGCAACCTAACCTTGGTGCCGAAAAGCCATAAGGCGCTGGTAGAGCCGACGGCCGAGGACTTGCAGGCCGGGGCCGTCCAAATCTGTGGCGGCCCGGGGATGGCGGTGTTTTTCCACAACGCCGTGTGGCATACGGCCGGCCCCTTTGTGCGCCGCGGAGGCAAGCGGGTGATGCTGTACTATGGGTACGAGCATCCGTGGATGTTGGCGTGTGCTGAGCAGTGGCGCTACGACCGGGCCTTCTTGCAGGGGCTCGCACCCGCGCAACGGCGCTTTTTCCACGGGTTTGTGTTCGACCCGCCTGAGTATCGCTGGGGATGAGCTGGAACTCGCCCGATCTGCGGGGGCGTCGCCGGTTGGGCCTCGCCCTGTTTTTGAGCTCGCTGGCCATGCTCTTTGGCGCCAGCATCGCGGCCTTTGCTTACCTGCGGCTGACTAGCCCGGTGCTGCGGGGGAGCGAGCGCATTGAACTGCCGCTGGTGCTCGGCGTTTCGACGATCGTGCTGTTGGGTGCTGGGCTGGCCATGTACAAGGCGACGCAGAACGCCCGGCGCGGGCACTTCCCGCTCCTGCGGCGGTGGCTGGCCCGGGCTTGGGTGACGAGCGCGCTGTTTATCGCCGTGCAGGTGCCGGCACTGCTACAGCTACTCGACCGCCACCGAGCGCTGGAGGCGAGTGCCTACGGCATTGCATTCGCGCTGGTCGTGGTTCACGCGCTGCACGTGGTCGGCGGGATGGTGCCGTTGTCGGTGCTAGCTTGGAAGGCGCACGTAAATCGGCTCGACAGCGAGCACCTCTTTACGGTGCGGGCCTGCGCTGCGTACTGGCATTTCCTCGAAGCGGTGTGGATCGCGCTGTTGGCCGCGCTTTTTGTGTGGGGATGAAAAGTGGGCAAAAGAAGGCCATAGCGCATTTCTCCCAACCTAGTAGGCCACGGCCACGACGCGCCTCGCGCTGCGCTCTCCGGCGTCGCCAGTGACTTGCAGTTCGGCTATGTAGAGGCCGGGCGGTACGCGCTGGCCGTCTAGGTCGCGGCCGTCCCAGTGATAGGCGATGTCGCCTGCCTGACCGGCCTGCTCTAGAATAAAAAGCGGCTGGCCGGACAAATCGTAGATCCGCAGGTGCAAGGGGCGGGCGGAAAGCACGTTGATGAGGTCGAAGGAGATGCGGAGTTGGTCGTTGATCCCGTCGCCGTTGGGCGTGATGAGCGCGGGGCTGAAAGAGAGGTCGGCAAAGAGTTGGTCGGCGATGGGCAGGCGCACGATGTTGGAGCTGCTCTCGACTTGGGGGGAGGCGTCGCCCGGATCGACGAGTTGTCGCGTCGGCGTCTTTTGGCTGTCTTCGAGAAAGGCGTCAAAGCGGGTCGCCTGCACATAGACCGGCGCGGTAAAGCGCAGCTCGACGAGTTGGCGGCTGCGAATGCGGCGCGGGAACGTGGCGCGAAAGCCCTGAGCGAGAGCCTCAACGGCGACCTCGACCCGCTCGCCATCGACCAAGGCGGCGTCAAAGTGGGGGACTGTGGAAGCTTCAATTGCGATCCGGTCGAAGCCGTCTTGGGTCGTTGTGGGCCGCAGGAAATAGGAAAACAGGGTCCTTTGGCCGGGCGCGACCTCGAGGGGGAACACCTCGCCGACCACCTCGGCAGCCAGCGGGTCGCTGAAGTTGACGGCCAGCCAGTCGAAGCGGGGTGCCTGCGTGGGGCTGTCGGACACCAAGCGCACATCGAGTTCCATAAAGCGGCGCGGCGAAGGGGACAAAAAGGCCGCGCCCGAAGCGCGGTAGAGGTTGCTATAGGGGCTCCAGTCGGTCCCGGCGATGCGCGTAGTGTCGATTTTGCCCTTGAAACTGGGGATTAGTTTGCCGTAGCGCTTCTCGCTTACTTGCCGGCCGTTTTTATCGTAAAAGGTGTATTGCTCCACGACCTCGTTGCCCGTGCGCGAGCGGATTTCGATGTGAGTGCCCAATGGGGTCTGGGCCTGCCACTCAATCGAGTTGAGATTTTTGCCGCGGCCCAAGTCAATCAGCGGCGAGCGGAGACGGACCGCGAGCGGATAGCCCTCGCCGTACACTTGGATTTCTTCGGCCGAGCCGTTGGCGTAGCAGCCCCAGCGCGAGGAGGCGTCGGGCAGGGCCGCAGCACAGGCGGCATCCCATATTAGCCAAACGATGCGGACGTAGCGGGCCGGTAGGGTGGGGAATTGGTGGTCGGCCAGCCCGGCGTTGTGGTTTTCGCTGCTCGCTTCCCCGGCAAAGTGCCGCGTCCATATTCGGGTGCCGTCGGGGGCGCTGGTGCCGTCCGAGGTGAGGACCTCGTAGTTTTTGTAGCTGAAGGAGCGCGAGCCGCTGGCCCCGGCCCGGGTGCGGAGGAGGTGTTCGCCAAAGCCGCCGCGGATGGCCACGCCGGTAATCAGGCGCACGAAATCCACTGGATAAACCGCCCCTAAGTCGATGGTGATGTGGCTGTAGGTGTTGTAGGTGTTGCGCGGCTCGCGCCCATTGCGCCAGCGGTCGAAGATGGAGCCATCCACTAGGTTGAGCGCGTTGCCCAAGGTAACCTCTTCGGCGCGGACAAAGGCGTCAATGACCACGTCGATGGCCCCGCCGCGCTCGATGAGGTTGAGGATGAGGTTGTCGCCGATGCTCTCGACCTCAACGGCGACGAGCCGAGCGTTGGGAACGTGCTTGAGGTTGCGGATTTGCAGGTAGCGGATCGGCGTCAGGTAGAGCGCGTCGCCCGGGGCGTAGGCGACGCGGTGGCGCGTGTTTTCCTTAAAGCGTTCCTTAATGCGGTAGATCAGGGAGCCGGCGACCGGATTGGCGACGTGGTCGAGCTGGGGCTCGCCGGCCGAGAGCAAGAGGTCGAACAGCTCAAAAGGGGGCGCGTCGTTGGCAAAGACGAGCGCGATGCTGTGCGCTGAGACGCTGCGGCCGAGGTCTATTTCCACGAACCAATCGGCCGGATCGTCCGTCGGGTTGGGTGCCCAGCCGGTCGCCGGGTTGCCGTCTAGGAGGGCGCGGGCGTCGCCGGGGTTGGAGCCGGCCCGATGGATGCCGCCGCCAAAAGCCGAGGCGTCGCGCACGGCATCCACGCCCTTTTGGACGCGCACGGGCTGGATTGCGCCGCTGGCCGCGATTTGGACCGCGCCCACCGGCACTTGCCAGTCGCGCCAATCGCGCCTCGAGTCAAAGCGCAACTGGTCCGCGCTCGCGCTACCGGCGAGCAAGACGAGGAGAGCGCAGGCCATGGACATGATGTATTGCAAAGTACTTTTACCGACCGCGTAAATCAACTTGGACGCTAAGACATGGGGCGCGTTGTGCTAGGAATCGCCGTGCTGGCGGCGGTGGGCTACGTTTTGGCCGCGGCCTATCTCTATTTTTTTCAGGAAAAATTCATCTACAGGCCGAGTGTTCGCATCGGGGGGACGCCGGCCGCAGTGGGGATGCGCTACGAGGAAGTCTCGTTGGTCGCCAGCGACGGGGTGCAGCTAAGCGGGTGGTACTTGCCGTTGGCCAATGCGCGGGGTACCGTGCTTTTTTGCCACGGCAATGCGGGCAATATGTCGCACTTGCTCGCCGTGGCCGAGGACGCGCATCGGTTGGGCTTGGGGATTTTGCTGTTTGACTATCGCGGCTATGGCCAGAGCGCGGGGACGCCATCGGAGGACGGTACGTATCGCGATGCCGAGGCGGCTTGGAACTACTTGGTGCGCGAAGCCGGCCTCGCCCCGGATCAGATCGCTGTTATCGGCCGCTCGTTGGGCGGGCCGATTGCCGCATGGCTGGCGCGGGCCAAAAAGCCGGCCGCGCTGTTCTTGGAGGCGACCTTTACCTCCATACCCGAGCTGGGCCAAACGCTGTATCCGATTTTTCCGATTGGCCTGCTCGCCCGCTACGAGTATCCCACGTTGGAGTACCTAAGGCAGGTCCAGTGCCCAGTGCTGATTGCGCACAGCCGCGACGACCGGCTGATTCCATTCGCGCACGGCCAGCGGCTATACGAGGTCGCCGGCTCGCCCAAGGCGTTTACCGAGCTGCGGGGCGGCCACGGCTCGGCCTTTAGCGAGGACGCGGTCGCATATAAGGCCGGAGTGGAGGCGTTTTTGACGGAGGTGTTAGGGTGGTGACGGAGGTGCTTTTGGCACTGGACGAATAGAGGCTTTGCCACCGCCCTTATTTGAGAATAGTATGTAGCCCACAAACCAACCTGTGGAGGAAGACATGAGCGAAAAAACCAAGGGCGAGGTCGTGCGACTGGCGATGGTGGGTTGCGGCGGCATGGCCGGAGCGCACTTGCGGGGGTACGAAGAGTTGCTAAAAAAGGGCGAGACGCGGTTTTGCATTGTCGCGGCCGTAGATGCCGTGCCCGCACGGGCTGAGGAGTTTGCGGCGCGCATCAATGGGTTCGCTGGCTGGGAAGTCCAGACCTATACCAGCGTGGCCGAGCTGCTCGCCGGGGAAGACGCGCTCGATGGGGCCGATATATGCAGCCCGCACGGCTTGCACCACGTGCTGGCCTGCGAGCTGCTAGAGGGCGGGGTTCACGTGCTGGTCGAAAAGCCGATTGGGGTCACCGTGCGGGCCTCAAAGAAGATCGCGCAGACGGCGCAGCGCTGCGGGCGGGTCGCGGCCACGGCCGAGCAATGCCGCCGCTCCTTGGGCCAGCGCACCATCCACTGGGCCTTTAAGGACGGCCTGTTGGGCGCGCCGAAAATGTGGTGGGCCGTGCAGGCCGGGTGGCGCGATCCAGCGGTCGTGCCCAATTGGCACTGGCGCGTCGATCGCAAGTTGGGGGGGTGCGGCATGGTCATGGACAGCGGGGCGCACTGGGTTGACACCATGCGCTATTGGTTTGGCGAGATTGAGAGCGTGTACGCCCGGGTGGAGCAGATCTACCCGCGCCCTCATCGCCGCGGCGAGGCCCTGGTCGATAGTGCGTCCGAGGACTTTTGGACCAGCATATTCAACTTCAAAAGCGGATTAATCGGCACGTGGTCGTGGACCATCAGCGCGCCCGGCAAGGGGTTTACTCAACTGACGCTGAGCGGCGAGAAGGGATCGATCATCGACGCAGACATCTTCCACCCAGCCGCCTCTCAGGAGCGCGGCGAGTGCCAACTCGCCAGCGGTGTCACGTACAGCATGTCTAAGCTGCAAGAAATGTATTTGGCGACCCTGAGCGAGGAAGAAAAGGACGCGCTCTTCCCCTATGGAATCACCGGCGGGGTGACGCTGGAGTTGTGGGACTTTATCGACGCGCTGAGTGCAGGGCGACCGGTGGAAATCGACGCGGAGGAAGGCTTGCGGAGCAAGGCCGTCAGCGAGGCCATTTACGAATCCGGCCAGTCCGGGCAGGTGGTACAGGTTGCCGATGTGTTGGCCGGCAAAATCGACGCGTACCAGCGCGACATTGACCAAGCGTGGGGGCTAGATGCCAATTAGGCGGTGCCACAGCCGCTTTAGGGCTTGGTCGGTGCGCTGGGCGTCGAACGGGTTGGTGCGCTCGATGTCGGCGAAGTGTGCGGGGCGGGCTGGGTCTGGCAACAGGCGGAATGTGAAGAGGTACGCGCCGGTGGAGTCGAGATAGAAGTCGGAGCGACCAAAGCGCAGGTCGTAGAAGTAGAGGGCATCGGCGCGGTGCTCCACCCGATAGTACCCGCGCGAAAACCACAACAGGCGTTGGACGGGTGGATCGTCGAGTTGGGGGGCGATGAGCGGGGTGTTGCGCTCAATGCGGCGGAAGCGGATGGCCGAGTCGGCGTCGAGCAGGGAATACAGCCCGGCCCACAGGTGGTCGCCCTCGCCGGCCAAGCCCGACCACAGCACGGCGTTGAACGGAGTCGGCGCGATGTGCAGACGCTCGTAAGCAATGCCTTGATCGGAGAGGGCGCGGGCAAAGGTGCTGCGCACGTGCAGGCAAGTCGCGGTGGTGGCAAGCAGGTACGCCGTGCTCAAGCCAAGGCCCAGCGCGTTGAGCCGCCGCCGCCAGCGCGGTCGCCGCTGGCACAGGGCGGCGATGAGGCCGCCCGCCAAGGGCAGGGTATAGAGCGGATCGATGACGGAGATGGAACTGAAGGCGACCGGGTACTTGCTAAACGGACTGAATAGTTGGGTGCCGTAGCCGGTGAAGCAGTCGAGGAGGGCGTGGGTGAGAAGTGCCCAAAACCCAAGCGCGGCCCACTCGCGCCAAGGCGCGGCGCGGTGGAGCTTGGACAGCGCCCACCCCACTCCGAGGCTGCCGACTACGGCAAAGAGCAGGGAGTGCGACATCCAGCGGTGAAAGCCCAGTTGGTCGGTCTCCGACAGAAAGACTGCTCCCAACACATCAAGGTCTGGGAGGATGCCCAGGGCCGCGCCCCACAGGGGGGCTTTGTTGCCAACCTTTTTGCCTAAAACCTTTTCGCCAACGGCCGCGCCGAGCGCGATTTGCGTAACGCTATCCATAGAGGTTTTTGATTTGCAGAGAACGTACAAAGAAAACGCCGCGTGTGCATCTTGGAGGCCGACCCAGCGCGATAAACCGGCCGCGCACTTGGACCGATGACGACCACAACTATGCGTTTCTTCAATACGGCCGGCCCGATCAAGACGGACCTCCACTACCACGTTCCGTTGCTATCGCGGCTCGACCTCGACGATGTGCTGCTGCTCATTCGGCAGGAGAAGTACTTCGTCCTGCACGCGCCGCGGCAGACGGGCAAGACCTCGGCCTTGTTCGCCTTAAAGGACGCCCTGAACGCCAGTGGTGAATTCCGCTGCGTATATGCGAACATTGAGGCCGCCCAGACGGCGCGCGAGGACGTCGCACGGGCGATGCGGGCGATCCTCGCCGAACTACAACTTGCGGCAGCCGATTTACTGGGCGATGAGGCGCGGATGGCCCGGTGGCCTGGGGTGCTGGAGGAGGTGGGGCCGGATGGCGCGCTCCGGGTCGCGCTGGCGCGTTGGGCGGCGGCCGACCCCAAGCCCTTGGTGCTGCTGCTCGACGAGGTGGACGCGCTGGTCGGCGACAGCCTGCTGTCGGTGCTGAGGCAGCTCCGCGCTGGCTACCCCGACCGCCCGCGTCGCTTTCCCCAGAGCGTCATCCTCTGCGGGGTGCGCGACGTGCGCGACTACCGCATTCAGTCGTCCGCTGAAAACGCCATCATTGCCGGGGGTAGTGCCTTCAACATCCGCGCCGAGTCCCTGCGGCTTGGGGATTTTTCCCGGCCGGAGGTCGAGGCCCTGCTGGCGCAGCATACCGCCGTGACCGGCCAAGCGTTCACCGACGCGGCGCGACACGACGTCTGGACGCTGACCCAAGGCCAGCCGTGGCTGGTCAATGCGCTGGCGTATGAGGCCTGTTTTAAGAACAAGGCCGGGCGCGACCGTAGCCGGGCGATCACTGCCGATGCGATCCAAGACGCCCGCGAGCAGCTAATCCTGCGCCGCGAGACGCACCTCGACCAACTCACCGACAAGCTCCAAGAGGAGCGAGTGCGTCGCGTGATCGAGCCGCTGCTGAAAGGGGCCGATGACGCGGGATCGTTTGCCGACGACGACTTGCAGTACGTGCGCGACTTGGGCTTGGTCGCACAGCACCGCCCCGTCGCCATCGCCAACCCGATCTACCGCGAGGTCATCCCCCGCGCTCTCACCTGGACCACGCAGGAGATGTCGATCCACCACGACCCGGCTTGGTACGTCGATGACAGCGGTCGCTTGCAGGTGAGCAAGTTGCTGACGGCGTTCCAAGGGTTTTTCCGCGAGCATTCCGAGCACTGGGTGGAGCGGTTCCAGTACAAGGAAGCGGGGCCGCAGTTGCTGCTGCAAGCGTTCTTGCAGCGCATCGTCAACAGCGGCGGGCGCATTGAGCGCGAGTATGGCTTGGGTCGGCGTCGCACCGATTTGCTGCTGGTGTGGCCGGTGGATAGAGATCGCGGTCGGCCGCAAAAGGTGGTCATTGAGTGCAAGGTGCTGCACGGGGGCTTTGAGCGGACGTTGCGCGAAGGGCTGGCGCAGACGCGCGCTTACATGGACCGCTGCGCTACGGCCGAGGGACACTTGGTGCTGTTCGACCGGAGCGAGGGCACGTCGTGGGACGACAAGGTGTATCGCCGCGAGGAAACCGAAGGGGGGGTGCCGGTCGCCGTGTGGGGGATGTGATGTAATGTTTAACGCGCAGGATTTCTTGCCGGGTTCCACCCTATTTAATATGCAGATTCTAACGCCTGCCCAAGCCATACGGCGGCTGAAGAAAGGATGAAGATCATGGCTAGCACGAACCCGTATTCCCTCCATCTACTGGCCTCGCTCAAATCCGAGGCCGAAAAAGTGGCGGCAGCCGAGGGCACGACGCTAAACCAGTTTATCAACGTGGCCGTAGCGGAGAAGCTAGCGGCTTTGCGGACCGCCCGCTACTTCCAAGACCGGGCTGCTGGTGCCGATTTGGAGGCTTTTGACCGTCTCTTGGCAATGGCAGGTGATGAGCCACCGCGCCTTGAGGATGAGATGTAAAGTTACTCATGGACGAAGCAGTATGGCCTCTATAGTTGAGCAATATGCCCCTCTGATTCCCGTTGTGAAGCAGTCTCCCAAGCAGTATCTATGGTCTTCCTATGATGCCGAAGCCGACGTGTTGTATGTGAACTTCAAAAAGCCCAGCCACGCCGACGATAGCGAACTGACCGACGATGACGTAGTCATCCGCTACGAGCAAGGCCAAGTGATCGGTCTGACGATCCTCAACGCCAGCCGGCGTTTGCCGCCCGCCACCCCCTGAATTGACCTATTTATATCCAATTGGTTATGATGCTATAATGCTTTATGAACTACGAAAGACTGAACTTAAAAGAGGCTATATGGATCGGGGATTCTAAGGCAAAGCTGAAGGAATTCCCGGAGTCTGTTCAAAAGGATATAGGGGACGCTCTGTTTATTGCACAGGCGGGAAGCATGTCGCCAGCGGCCAAACCATTCAGGGGCGTTGGCTCAGGAGTTTTTGAAATACGGGCAGATCACAGAACAGACACTTACCGTGCTGTGTATGCGGTGAAAATAGGAGAGAGGGTTTATGTGCTGCATTGTTTTCAAAAAAAATCAAGGCGCGGAATAAAAACTCCAAAGGAAGAGATAGACCTTATCAAGAGACGTCTAAAAATGGCACGGGAACTGGAGGCGAATGAATTATGACCGAGAAGATTCTGTTTGAAAAGAGTTCAGGCAATGTGTTTGAGGATCTCGGCTTGCCAGACGCAGAGGAATTATTTCTTAGGGCGACGCTTGGATTTAAGGTGTTTCAGATTATAGAAGATCGGAAGCTGACCCAAACAGAAGCCGCGGAGATTTTAGGGGTTAAGCAACCTGAAATATCCCGGTTGAAGAAGGGCGAGTTTAACCATTACAGCGTTGAGCGGTTAATGACGTTTCTCAATCGACTGAATCTCGATATTGAGATTCGCATTATTCCCTCAGAAGATAGAGAAGGACAGCAGCGAGTTGTTGCTGTTTAGCTCTTCCAACTCCTTTGGCGCATCATTGGATTATTGTCGGCTATCGCCAGAGGACTGTTAAAGAGGGGCCACGCTTATGCGAAAGACCTGTATCCGACTTGTGCTCGCCCTCGTTTGCCTGACTGGCGGCGCGGATGCGCTGACGATTTATCGGATCGGCGGGGCGTCGCTGCCGCGGCCGGAGTTGGCCGAGGGAGTGGAGTTTGTGCAGCTCGATTGGGGGGCGGTGGAAGCGGCCCAGCATGGCCACGTCGAATCCCTGAAAATCGATGCGGACTTCGTCGAGCCGGAGCAACTGGACCCGTCGGTGAACCTGACGCCGCGCCTCAAGGAGCGCGGAGGCCGGGTGCAGACGCTGGTCTGGCGGGGCTGGGAGCAAAGCGGCGACACCGAGGCCGTGCTCTGGGACGAAGATGTCGAGACCGTTTTCTTGGGCGACGGGCACTGGACCACCTCGGGCATCGGCGTCCGCAACAAGAGCCTAATTTTCGAGTTCGGAGGCAACTTCACGGTGGAGCGCGTCAAGTTCTATCCGCGGGCGCGCTTTGAGGAAGAGCGTTTTCTCCAGCGCTTTATCATCGGCATCAGCGACGGCAACCCGCTCAAAGAGGGCACACGCGAGTACTCGGCCGGGACGCGCGGCTCCTTCTTCGACTTCGACATCGTGCATCAGGCCACGGAGAACACGACCTCGGTGGTCGAACTGGACCTGCCGCCGGTGCCGATCCGCCGCATGCTCTTTGAAGCCCCGGAAAACACTCAGGGCATCTGGGAAATCGCCGAGTTTGAAATCTACGGCAAGGGCTTTACGCCCACGGCGCGCTACGTGTCCAATGTCCTCGATTTGGGCGGGCGAGCCGCGCTGGGCGAACTTAGCTGGGGTAGCCAAGTCGATCCGGGCGCGCAAATTGAGCTGAGTATGCGCGCCGGCGACGACAGCGACCCCAACACCTATTGGCGCAGCACGTTCCGCGGCGATGAGCGGACTCGACTCGATGCCCGGGGGCGGCCTTTGACCCGGCGGTCGTACAATCGGCTGGAGCGGGCGCAGCAGGCCGGAATGACGCCCGATACTGAAAACTGGGAAGGCTGGAGCGCGGCCTACGACTTGGCGCTGGGCAGCGCACCCATGCAGGGGACGCGACCGCGGCAATTCGTGCAGCTTAGGGCCCGCTTCCAATCTACGGTAGAGGCTGGTGGGCGGCTGAACTTCGTGCAATTCGCCGCGTCTAGGCCGCCGATGGCCTCCTTAGTTTCGGCCGAGATCGCGCCGACCCTAGCGCCGACGGGCGCGGCGACCGAGTTCACGTACATGCTGCTGCCGCGACTGGCGGCCGAAGACTTGGGTTTCGACGCCATTGAGATTGACACGCCGACCCAGGCCGAGGGCATTGACGCGGTGCGCTACAGCGGCGAAGAGGTGGCCTTTGCGGTGCGACGGCTCGATGAGCGCGGCTTTGAGATTGAAGTGCCGCGGATCGATCAGGCCCGCGATGGCGAGCTGATAGAAGTGGTCTTTCGCTGCGAGGTGTTCAAGTTCGGGACCCTGTTTGCCGGTCGCGTCCACGACAGCACGAGGCCGGGGGAAGTGCGCCAAGTGGTGACGCCGGGCGAGGTGGTCGAGCGGGTCGAGGGCAATACCCTGAGCGTGGGGCTGACCCAGATCGCCGAGCAGGTGGTCGGCGCGCTCCGGCTGGTGCCCGCCGCGTTCTCGCCCAACGGCGACCAGATCAACGACGCCGTGCGGATTGAATACGACTTATTGAATGTCAGCGGAAATGTCCAAGTAGCGGTGGTGCTCTACGATTTGCAGGGGGCGCGGCTCGGCGAGGTCTTCCGCGGCCCGGCGCAGAGCGGACCGTTTGCCGCCGTGTGGGATGGCCGGGACCCAACCGGCGCGCTGCTCGCGCCCGGGCTGTACGTCCTGCGCCTCGAAGTAGAGACCGACGGCGGCACCAAGGCCCGCTCGCGCATCGTCGCGCTGGCGTACTGAGAGGAGCGGGAATGCGCTGCATGGCCGTCGTTTTGCTAGGGGTCGCCGCGGTCCATGCCCAAGGAGGCTACCGGCTCACCGCCGACCAGCTCGTCATCGACCGCGCCGCGCACTGGCGCGCTTGGGAGTTTCCGGTGGGTACGCTGACGATCGATCCAAGCGGTGCGGTGACGCCGTTTGCCCTGCGCCGCAACATCGACGCCACCCAAGACATCGTCCACTTCTTGCGCCTGCATCCGCCCGAAGACCTCGCCCGGGACAAGGCCGTTGAGGCCATTGAACTCGCCGATGCCATAGAAGCGGGTTCCAACGCGCCCGGCGTGCTCAACGCGCTCGACGGGGACTTGGCGACCTACTGGGAGCCTGAGCCGGTCGGGGATGCTGCCGAGTTGGGTTCGCATTGGTGGTTTACCATCGATCTGGGCCGGTTGGTAATCGCCAAGCTCATCGTGCTCAAGTTCGTGGAAGAAGGGCGCGGCGATCCTTTCCTACAGTACGACGTGCTGATCTCCGACGGCGAGGTGCCGGAGAAGTTTATCTCTTCGGAGGAGCCGGAGTTCGATGTGGTGTGGCGCACGCTCAAGCCGAACAAGACCGAGCGGCGGCTGGAAATTTCCCTCGGCGAGCGCGCCGCCGCCGAGGAGCAGGAGCTGTCGGACCAGCCGCTCAACGCCCCGCCGACTTCGGCGGTTTCGACCGCGCAGCAAGAGTTCGTCGGCACTGGAGTGCGGCTGGTGCAGGTGGTGGTGCGCGGCTCGGATTTCGACCGCGGGTTCGAGGTCAGCCCGCCGGAGTACGAGGCGTTGCCGGCGGCTGAGCAGGGCGCGGTCGTCTATTCCAAGCTACAGCGCGACGGCCGTCGCACCGAGGTCGTTGCGGCCGATTACGCGCAGTTACCAGCCGACCAGCAGGGCGGGATCGCGTACTATCGCTGGGAGCGGCCCCGGCTGGCCGAACTCGAGGTTTGGCACGAGGGCGACGACGCGCTGATTGCCGCCTTGGCCCGGGGCGGCGACGTCTTTGCCTCGCAAGGGCTGCCCGTGGGACGGACCATCGACGGCAACGTGCAGACTTATGTCGATCTGATCTTCTCCTTCGACCGCCAGACCATTCCCGGTCCCGAAGGCCATTTGAGTTTCGACCTCGGCTCGACGTACTGGCTCGACACCTTTCGCATTGCCTACGGCGGCCAAGCGATCCGCGACCGCTTTAGCTTTCCCTCCTATCGGCTCGACGCCTCGGACGGGGCGCTCAATGCCGACGGCAGCCTCAAGTGGACCACTGTGGCCCGTCGCCAACAGTCGAGTACGCGCAAGGAATACGAGGGGCACGATTTCGGGCTGATTAAGACGCGCTTTTTTCGCATCGTGTGGGAGCAAATCATCGTGCCCGTCGGCGGGCACCGGGGATTTCCCGCTTCGGTGCAGCTCTACGGCGAGGGGTTTCAGCCCGAGGTCTGGCTCGAGTCGGGCTTGGTGCGGCTGGGCGGGCGGCGGAATCTGCTGTCGATAGCATGGGACGCCGATGCGCCGCCGGGTACTCGGGTGCTGGTCCAGACGCGCACGGGCAATGAGTTGAGCGAGGTGCTGCACTATTTTAAGAAGGACGGCACGGAGATTTCCGAGAGGGAATACAACAATCCGACGCTCTTGGACATATTCAAGGGGCCGGTCGTCGCCGAGGAGGTGGAAGGGGATGACTGGAGCGGCTGGAGCCAGCCCTACGAGGACCCAACGGGCAGCGCGATTGCCTCGCCCAGCCCGCGCGAGTTCCTCAAGGTGCGAGCGACTCTGCTGTCTGAGGACCCGGCCATCCGCGCCGCGTTGCGGTCGATCCGCCTCAATTTTACCAGTCCGGTGGCCGAGGGGCTCGTCGGGGAGATCGCGCCGTTCCGGGTCGATTCGCTGGGCGTGGAGCGCTCCTTTTCTCTGTACGTGCGGCCGCAATTCAACCGCCGCGACCCGGGCTTCGATCAGTTGCTGCTGGTCGCGCCGGCCGATATGACGCTCAGGTTTGCCGGGCTGTATGCGGGCCGAGTTGGGGCCGAGCGAGAAGTGGAGGGCGTTGAGGTCGTGCCTACGGGCGCGGACAGCTTGCGCCTCTCTTTTGCCGCGATTCGGCCCAATGCGGGCATTGAGGTCGTGCGCCTCGACTTTCGCACCGCGCTCTTTGGCATCGGCGCGGTGCTGCGTGCCTCATTGCAGCACAGTGCTGGGGGCGAGGGCACTTGGCAGCGGGTGGATCCGGGCAACGCGCTCGACGCGGTGGCGGGTAATACGACGACGCTGGTGGGCGATCCCACACGCGGGGACCTGCTGCTCGACGTGGAGGTGCGCCCGCCGGCCTTTACGCCCAATGGCGATGGGGTCAACGACCGTGCGGTTTTCGCCTTGAAGGTCGTGCGTCTCGACGACGATGGCCCGCTACAAGTCGCCATCTACGATCTGAGCGGTCGGCTGATGCGCCAACTTTCCGAGCAGCGAGCGACGACTACTGGGCAGTACGAGATTGCTTGGGATGGCACGGACGAGCGGGGGGGGCGCGTCCCGCCGGGCGTGTATTGTGCGTTGCTCAGGGTGGCGGTGGACAGCGGGGGATTGAGCGCGGCGCGGACTGAGGTGTTGCGCACGGTGACGGTGGCCTATTGAAGGCGGCGATCATGCAGAGTACGATAACATACCCGATGCGAGAAAGGCGTGAATCATGCACCGCTTAGATCCTATTCGCACTGAAGCTGATCACGAACGGGCTATGGGCCGTATTGATGAGCTGTGGGGATCGCCTATAGGCACTCCGCAGGGGGAAGAATTAAAAGCCTTATTCCTGTTGGTAGAAGCCTATGAGCGTGAGTGCTATCCGGTGCCTGATGTAGATCCGCTCGTCGCCATTGAGTTCGCTATGGACCAAGCAGGGCTGACCGCAAAGGATGTGGAATCGTTACTGGCCCAGAACGGTGTAGTGGATGCCCGTATCGACGACATTCTATCAGGCAAGCACCCACTGAGGTTAGATGTAGCCAAAGCTCTTCATCGACACTTGAACATATCGCTGGAGGATCTCATTAAAAGAGGTGGAGCGAAAAAGAGAACAGAACAGACTAGGAAGATCGCCAAGCCCTCGACCGCGCCGTCTTGATCGACCTATTGCACCTGCCCGAAGCGGCCCTCGAACCGCTCGCCATTTTGCGCGACCAATGGTGCGCCGAACCAAGTGTCCACGGGGGCAAAAAGACGCGGATTGACGCTAAGAAACGCTTATGAGCCATAGACCCAACATTCTTTTTTTAATGGCCGACCAGATGCAGGCCCGCGTGCTCGCGCCCGATCACGTTTGTCAAACGCCGCACTTGGACCGGCTGGCCGGGGAAGGGGTGCGTTTTACGTGCGCCTATACGCCCAACAACATTTGCTCGCCGACTCGGGCGAGCCTGATGACCGGGCTGATGCCGCACAACCACGGGGTGCTGGAGGTGCTCTATCCCAAGGTGCCGGATCTGCACGCGTTGCGCTCCGATAAGGCGCATTGGGCCGAGCGGTTGGTAGAAGCGGGCTATCGCACCGGGTATTTCGGCAAGTGGCACATTGAGCGCGACAATGCGCTGGGCCGTTTCGGCTGGCAGGTCAACGGGGCCGTTGGCAGTGCGCTCTACAATGAATTGGTCGCCGAGGTCTTGGGCGATACGCCGCGACGACCGGAGTGCGATCCAGCGCATTACCTCGACCGGCCGCACGGCTATGGCCCCCATCTATTCTACGGGGTGACCGACCGGCCCGCCGAAGAGCGCGGCATGGGGCTGACGACGACGCTGGCACTGCGCTATCTGGAGGAAGCGGTACAAGGCCGCGATCCGTGGTGTGCTTTTGTCAGCCTTGAGGAGCCGCACGATCCCTTTATCGCCGGCCGCGCATGGTACGACCACTATGCCGCTCAAGCACTGCCGCCGCCGCCCAACGCCGATGACGATCTGGCGGATCGGCCGGGGCTTTACCGCCGGGCGCAGGGCATTTGGCGTCAGCTCAACGAGGAGCAAAAGCGCGAGGCGCGGGCGTGTTACTTCGCATCAATTAGCGAAATAGATGCCCAATTCGGGCGGCTGCTCAACTTTCTCAAAGACACGGGCAACCTCGACGACGCGGTCGTGGTCCTGTGCGCCGACCACGGGGATTTGTTGGGAGCGCACGGCCTGTTTTTCAAGGACATTTCCGCTTTTGAAGAAGTGTATCAAGTGCCGCTTATTGTGCGTGGACCTACGATTGCGAGGAATGCTGTTTGCGAGGGCCGAGTCGGCTTGCACGACCTGTGCCCGACGCTGTTGGAGCTGGCCGACTGCGAGCCTATTGCGGGGGCCGACTCCCGCTCGTTTGTCGGGCTGTTGCGCGAACCGGCAACTGTCGCCGCCGAATGGACCCGAGGGTATGCCGAATACTTTGGCAACCGCCACCGGCTAACGCAACGGGTGGTGTGGGATGGGCCGTGGAAGTTCGTGTTTAACGGCTTTGATTTCGACGAGCTATACCAGCTCGACGACGACCCTTATGAAATGAAGAATCTGGCGCAGGAGCCTGCTTATGCCGAGCAGGTCGAGAAAATGACGCGGCTGTATTGGCGTTATGCCCGCGACACAGGCGACACGCCCCTTGTTGAAACGCTCTATCCCGCGCTGCGTTTGGGTGCCGTGGGGCCGCTGGCGGCGGATGAAAACCCTGCGTAGATGCAGGTATTATTCCGCTTCCAAGATCTCTGGGTCGAGTTGATACCAGAATACCTCGCCGGATTCGATGAGGTCCTGTACTCGGCGATCTCGGCGCAGGCCCGCGACCGCCGCATAGGTGCGCTTGCCGATGAGTTGGGCTAGGAACGCGGCGTTGCGCTGGGCGCGGGTCGTGTCGCGCCCGTTGACCGTGAAGGAGATTTCCACGGCGACGTAGCAGGGCTCGCCGTTGTCTGGATCGGTGGCCTCCATAATCAAGTCGGCTCGGCGGAAGCTCTGCAACTCGTTGGGAGGAATATCTGCTGGGACGTGCTCGGTCAGTGCCCAGAGGTCGGCCGGGGTGAGATCCTTAATCCACCGAAGGCCCATGCTACCGGCGATGAAGGGGGCCTCTCTGAGAGCGGCGTTCCGGGCGTGGGCCCCTTTGAGTATGCCTACATCGTCTTGGACGGACTGCACTCTCGTTTTGAGTATGCCTACATCGTCTTGGACGGACTGCACTCTCGTTTCGAGGGCCTCAAAGCGCTTGTCCGTAGCCGCGGCAAAGCTGTTCATCTCGGCGACGAAGCTGTTCATCTTGACGATGAATTTGTTGGTTTCAGCAATGAATTTGCTGGTTTCGGCGATGAATTTGTTGGTCTCGGCAATGAATTTGCTGGTTTCAGCAATGAATTTGTTGGTTTCGGCGGCAAAGCTATTCATCTCGGCGACAAAGCTGTTCATCTCTGCGGCGAACTGGGCAAATTTTTCGGGCAGGTTGAGTAGGTCGGGCGTCAGCAGCCGAGTACGCAGGGCTTCAACCCATTCGGGGTTTTCGTCCAGTGCGTGCAATAGGTCTTCTACGGTGTGAATGATGGTCATAGCTTTCCTGCGCGGGCCGTTTTAGCTCGCGTCCGATTGGCCAGAGAGAATGTACGCTAACGGGAAGGAATTTTCAATTCGTTGGGAACGCACTTGCTACGCGACACCAGCGGCCCGCTTGCCAAGGATCGAGGGCATCTTGCCCTCGTCGAGGGCGGGACGCCCTCGATCCTGGACGCAGCGGCAACCAACATCGGCCACATCTACTTTGAGCAAGGCCGCTTGGACGAGGCGATCTGAGCCATTGAGGAGCATTGACAACACAAGAGCCGTTTGTTATGACTAACAACTCAATGCCGCTGCAAAGTGCGCTCCGAGTTCATCGGCGCGAGAATTTTGCGGCAACCCCCATTTTAGGATAGGAGAGGGAGACAAGCCATGAGGAAACTATTAACGCTGAGTGTGGCCGTATCGCTTTTGGGGCTCGGCTCGCCTTCTTTGGCACATGTGCCCGAGGGGCTAATTCTGGGCGTCTGGCAGTGGCCCACGTCGCATCTGCCGGTGATGGACGGCGATATTTCCGAGTGGGACGTAGTGCCCGACAATTTGTGGCTCACGCCGTTCAGCGAGTTCAACGGCGAGCTCCTGCACGTGGTAGTAGCCGGCGAGGTTGGAGCCGAGGTCAATACCGCCGATCTGAACTTCCGCTGGACCGCAGGCTGGAACGACGAGCTGGACCGCCTCTACTTCGTCTATGACCGCTTCGACGATCTATGGGATCGCGATGCCGGCGGCGTGGGCGGGGCGGGCGGAGACGACAGCTTTGAGATCAACCTCGACGCCAACCACGGCGGCGATGTCTCGTGGTTTGGCGCCGACGATTTCGACACCGAAGAGGAAGTGCTGCGCAACCGGGGCCGCCTCAACCAGATGAGCCACTACCGCTGGCCGCCGATGGAGCCGATTGGCTGGAACTGGCTTTGGGCCTCAAGCGCCACTTGGCACGACGTCGAGCCTTATTCCTGCTGCGGCGATTCCTTCAACCTCAACGGCGCACACGCCACCGAGGCGACCTTCCAAGCGGAGTGGTGGACCGTGGGCTGGGACGATTTCGACCATGCGTCGCCTGAAAACAGCGTCCAGCACGCCTTCAGCGAAAACGATATTATCGGCTTGGGGATCTCGATCATCGACAACGACGTGGGCACGGACAACGAGACCGACCGCCGCTTCGCCGCTTGGCGCATGGGCGGTCAGCGCTGCGGCAACGGCGACGGCAAGTGCATCACCGACTTCATCTTGCTGCCAGCGCAGCCGGATCTGTTGCCAACCTCCGTTGAAAACGATAGCTGGGGTCACATCAAGGCTTCGTACATGCAGTAGTTGGCCCGGTGGTTTTCGGGTTGGACTAGGGGAGGCAGATCAACGGCGATCTGCCTCCCTTGTTTTTTAGTGCCTAGGATACCATGACGCGGAAGAAAATTCTCGTCCTGCTGGCGTTTTTCGCCTGTGTTAGTGTTGTGTATGCCTTTGCCGAGCGGCAGGCGCGGACGAGGCAGGCGACGCAGACCGAGCGGCGTATCGACTGGGATGCGGTGGTTGACGACCCAGCCGAGCGGCTCGAAATCTCTTGGATGAGCATCCCGCGCTTTCCCACCGCGCGCGAGGGCACCTATAGCGAAAAGCGGCTCGAAGCGCGGTTCAACGTTGAACTCAAGCCGCTGTTTATCAGTCATTTTGCCTATATGCGGCGTCGGCCGCTGGTTTTTGCCGGCGGCAATGTGCCCGATTTGTTCTACGCTGGCGATCCGGTCGTGGTGCAAAAGGACGCCCACCACGGCTATGCGCTGCCCATTCCCTACGAGGTCATCCAAAAACACGCGCCCAACTACGTGCGCTATCTCAACCAATACGCGCCTTGGGCTTGGCTCTACGCCTACTGGAAGGGGGCCAACTACGGCATCCCCACGTGGGGCAGTAGTCTCGGTTATCCCGTGCCGGGGATCTGGCGGATGGACTGGCTCCGCAACGTCGGCATCGACGAGGTGCCGGAGACCCTCGACGAGATGTACGCGGCGCTGTGGAAGTTTCGCCATGAAGACCCGGATGGCAATGGCATACAGGACACCTACGGCATGTGCCCCAACGCGCAGGCTTGGTTCAACGTCTTTGGCGAGGTCTTCGGGGCCTACGGGATCGTGCCGCACGGCTGGATGCTACGCGACGGCGAGGTGGTGTGGGGCGGGACTCGCCCCGAGGTCAAAGAAATCCTACGCCTTTTGCGCCGGTGGTACGCCGACGGGCTGATTGACCCCGACTTTGCGATCGGCCAAATCAAGAGCAGCCCGATACCCTATCAGAAATTCGTCAGCGGCAAGACGGGTTATCTGTTCGGCCAAGGCAGCTATAACAGCTTTGACCAGTACAATAAGGCGTCGTTGGTATCGGTCATTGCCGAGTTGCAGCCGGGGGCCGAGGTGGTGGCTGGGCCGTTCCCGGCCGGTCCGCAAGGCATCCGCGGGGGGCGGGTGTGGAGCGCGGCCGCCCACGTTTTCGTCTTTGGCAAGCAGGTGGCGGCCGCGCCTGAGAAGGTCGTGCGGATGCTCAAAATTTTCGAGGCACTCGCTGTTGAGGAGAAGCTCTTTGTGGAGGTGCGGATGGGCCAGCGGGGCGTGCATTGGGAGTTCGATGCCGAGCGCGGCCTGTACCATCTGCCGCCCTACGACGACCGCAACGTCGCCAACAAGCATCTGACCGTGTTGAACGTCGATGGTCCGGGCGGCTTTTTCGCGCCCTGCGGGGTCCGGCCCGCCATTGCCGATAAGTACCTGCCGACAGCCATGCTGCAACACCGCGACCGCTATCAGCGCACGGAGTGGGCGCAAGCCGGCCTGTTCGGCAAGCCGGACGTGGTGCCTTCGTCGATCAAGCACTTGCGCGATCTACGCAATTTGCAGATGACCGCGTACGCCGAGATCGTGCGCGGCGAGCGCCCCCTCGACTATTTCGACGATTTTGTGGCCGAATGGATGGAACGGGGTGGGGCGGAGATGACCCGAGAGGCGCGGGAAATCTACGAGGTGCGGGCGGAGATTTACAAAAGGGTCGGGGTTGAGTAGGGACGCCCCTTTAAGTTCTTCGAGGACTGATATGCAGTCCTACATCCTTCAAGACTGGATTCCCGCTTTCGCGGGAATGACCCCTAGCGTCGTCAGGCAAGACGAGCCAAAAGCAACATGAGTTTTAAGAATGCTTCTAAGGATCGAGGGCGGGACGCCCTCGATCCTGGATTCAGCCGCAACGCCAGAAAATGCGTACTGAGGAGACCGATATGAATGTACTACACATCCTCTCCGATCAGCACCAAGCGGCCTGCATGGGCTGCGAAGGCCACGTGCAGGCGCAGACGCCCAACTTGGATCGGCTGGCCAGCGAGGGGACGCGCTTTGCGGTTGCGTACACCCAGAACCCAATTTGTACGCCCAGCCGCATGAGCATCTATACCGGGCAGTACTGCCACAATCACGGTTTCTTCGGTTTGGGCGGGCCGTGCCCGGAGGGGATGCAGAGTTTTCTCGGCCATTTTAGGCGGCACGGGTACAAGACAGCGGTAATCGGCAAGACCCACGTGCCCAACCAGCCGCGCGATTGGCTGTTGGACCACGTTGACTGCTGGATGTCTGCCACCTCGACGCCAGTGCCGGCCGCAGGCGGTCTGTCGCCGTATCAAACGTTTCTGGCCGGTGCCGGTCTGTTGGAGCAAAACGACAACTTCCGCATCACCGGCTACCCCGCCCTCCATCCCGTTGGTCTGCCTCAGAACCAGTTCCGCGCCCGGCCGTCGGACCTGCCGCTGGAGTTCAATGTCGAGAGTTGGTGCGTGGACCGGGCGCTTGAATTTATGGAGGGGTGCGCGGGCGACCCCTTCTGTATGCAGGTCTCGTTGCCGCGCCCACACGCGCCCTATACGCCGGATCAGAAGTTCTGGGATATGTATGCGGCCGACCTCGCGTTGCCGGAGACCTATTACCAAGATCCATCGGGACGCCCGCCGCATTTCCGCGACATGCATGCGCGGTTTCAGCGGGCTTGGGCGGAGGAGGCGTGGTCGCCGGAGGAAGGGGCGCGCAATATATGGCGCGGCTATCTGGGCTGCGTGACGCAGGTTGACTACTGCATTGGCCGCCTGTTGGACTATCTCGACGAGCGCGGCTTGGCCGAAGATACGATAGTCGTCTATAACTCCGACCACGGCGCGTACAGCACGGCTTTTGGCATTCAGGAAAAGGCTCCCGGGATATGCTCGGAGGCCGTGTGTCGGGTGCCGATGCTCTGGCGGGTGCCGGGCGTTGCGGCTGGGGGTCGGGTTTGCGACGCGCTGGTGGAAAACGTCGATTTGGCCCCGACGTTTATGAACCTCTGCGGGTTGCCGGCCATGGCGGGCATGGACGGGGCGGATATTAGCGAGTTGTTGCGGGGCGGAACCGATCCCGTACATGAGGTGGCCGTAACCGAGCATCGGCACAGCAAGGCGTTGCGCTGGGGGACGTGGCGTTACGTGCATTATCAACCGGAGGATTTCGGGGCCGATTGCGGCGAGCTCTACGACTTGGAGGCCGATCCGCACGAGGCCCGCAATTTGTACGGCGAGCAGGCGTACCAAGCGGTCGTCGAGCAGTGCGAAAAACTCCTGTGCCACTGGCTGATTTCGACGCGGCAGCATCGCACGGCGTTTTTGGTGGGGGCGTGGAATGAGACGAATTACGCCTGAGAGGGTCTCGTGAACTCGAACCCGCCAAAACACATCGTCGCGGCTGGAATGCTCGTGGAACGGGGAGCCGAGGTGCTGCTAGTTAGGACAGAACGGCGGGGATGGGAGTTTCCGGGCGGCCAAATCGAAGAAGGGGAGTCCGTCCTCGATGGGGTCATCCGCGAAGTCAGAGAAGAGGCCAACGTCGTGGCTTCGGTTGATCAACTAGTCGGCGTGTACAGCAATCTCAGCAATCACCGAGTGATATTCGATTTCCTTGGTTCTTGGCTGTCTGGGGACGCTCGGATAGGAGCAGAGACGTGCGATGTGGCATGGGTTCAAAAGGCAGAGGCCGGTAAGATGATAGTGCATCCTATTTACAGCCAGAGACTGAAGCAACTTTTGTCTTATGATGGACGAGTTTTGTTTCAGTCGTACGCGACATCCCCCTTCGCGATACGTGCTCAGAAGTTTGTATAGCCGTCCTAAAGAACTTGAAGGCATGAAATGTTGATCGGCACACCTCTGAGGCGTCATTCCCGCGCAAGAACGTCACCCCGTGCCCCGACACGGGGCGAGAATCCAGTCTTGAATGATATGGGATTGCTATAACAGGCTCTACTCTACGCTCTTTCTGCCAATTTCTTCGGTCGGGTCTCAAACTGAAAATCCATCAAGTTGACCGGATAAGGCCGTTTAGAGAGATACAGAATTTCAATGCCGATCACCTGATCGGCAGCCCCATAGTCAAGGATGACGCCGGGAGCGACTTCCTCGGAGTCTATGGTCGGTCCATCGCTCAGGCGTAGGTGCAGCGCATCGGCCTCTTCGTCGATCTTTAATTTCATAATCGGCTCCTCATTGCGCGATCAAAAACCTCCTCTGGCCCTCGGCATGTTCAGGGTGCTTCTTAAATAGGAGATGGTTCGCTTGCGCTCCACAGGACAAGGTAAATGCTAATCGCGGAAAAAGACAATAGCTGAGGAGGACACTATGTACGAGCAATTAGTGGTACACTACGAAGGGCAGACGGAATTCGTCGCCACGGACCAGCAGCGCACACCCTTGCGGCTGTTCGTCACTTGTCCGGCGGGCTTGGAAGCAGGTGCCGATGTGCGCGTTTCGATCAGCACGTTTCATTCTTATTCCCGCAAGTGGACGCTTGCCGATCCTTTTGTCGAGGTCGGCGAGGGCGTGGTGGTGATTGGGCACGGGCTGCCCCGCGACTGGACCGATATGACGCGAGGCGGCGATGGCCCGGCCGGCGGCGGGTTGGTGGGAAGGCCGATCAACGAGCTCTACTTGTGTACCATCCAAGTCACTAAGTCGCTGAGCGCGGGGGCGCGGCTGGTCTTTCCCTTCGGCGTAGTGCCGTCGCCACACGCGGATATAAGCGGCGTCCTGCAAGTGCGGGTGCGGCGGCCCGAGGCTGAGGTTTTCGACAGGGTGGGCGATCCCATTCCGCTAAGTAATGCCCCCGGCCTGCTGACGCGGCTCGAAGGAAGGATTTCCGCTACGGCGGATGCGGAGGGAAAGCACCGGGTCGTAGTTTTCGCGACGGATGATCATCTCAATCCAATACCCTCCTACCGAGGGACGGTGGCGGTACAGGCCGACGGTGCGGTCGCCGGGCTGCCCGATGAGGTGGCAATCGGTGCCGACGGGCGCGGCGTGGTCGAAGGCGTTGCCGTGCAGAGCGACGGTCCGGTCCGCATCACTGTGCGCGATGTAGCGTGTGGTTTAGCCGCTCAGAGCGGCCCGACGCAAGCGGTCGGCGAGCGCGGCCACTACTTCGGCGGCATCCATTTCCACACGCGGCTTTCGGTAGATGGCGACCGGGAGCCGTGCGCCGCTTATGCCTATGCCCGCGATGTGCTCAACCTCGACGTGGTCGCGATGACAGACCACGCGCCGATTGGCCCCGGATGGACCGAATGCTTGGCGGTCAACGAGGAATTTTACGAGCCGGGCCGCTTTGTGACGATCCCCGCGTGGGAAAGCTCCAATGCCTACGGGCACGCCAACCTCTATCTGCGCACGCCGGAAGTTGATGGCGGCACTTGGCACTGGAAGCCTGAGCGTTGTCCCTCGGAAGTGGTTTGGGCCGAGGACGTGGTCATGGTGCCGCACCATCCCAACTGCGGCCAGCCCATCGAATACGGCCAGCACCGCGCGGTCATGGGCAAGACGTTTTACTGGTCGCAATACCACTGGGAGTTTCCCAACAAGCGCGCTCGGTTGGTGGAAATCGTCCAAGGGCGGGGCAATTTTGAAGCCGACGCGCTTGACGAGTACTGGGGCATTCGCATGGGCGGGTTGGGTGCTGCGGTGCAGGATGCCTTCGCCCGCGGCTGGCGCTTGGGTTTTGTCGCCGGGACCGACAACCACCAAGGGCACCCAACGCAAAATTCGAGCGGCTACGTGGGGATGACCTGTTTCCGGGCGACGGAATTGACCCGCGAGGCCGTGTGGCAGGCGATGGACGAGCGTCGGACCTACGCGACTTCGGGCGTACCCATCGTCTGCGACTACGCGGTCAACGGCCTGCGCTCGGGCGCGGAGGGCGCGTGGGCCGAGGGCGAGCGCGTGCATTTCTCGGCCAGCCTGCACGGCACCGCGCCGATTGAGCGGGTGGAGATCATAGCAAACGGGCAGTGCGTCTGGCAGGACGCGCCCAACGCTTGGGACGTGGAAATCGACGGAGCCGAGTTGCCCGCGCCGACCAGCGAATGGGCCTATTACTACCTGCGGCTGCGGCAACAGGATGGGCACCGAGCGTGGTTGAGTCCGGTGTGGTTGGAGAGGGCATGAACGGAACGAGACGGGCCGATATAGCGCGCGGGAGCCGCGTTGCCATCGTGCAGAAGCAAGACCAGCGCACCGGGCGGCTGACCGAGGGCGTCGTGCAGGCCATCCTGACCCGGTCGGCCACGCATCCGCACGGGATTAAGGTGCGCTTGGCGACCGGCGAAGTGGGCCGGGTCAAGCGGGTGGGCGGCTAGAAGTAGTAGAAAGAGTAAACCAACGACGACCCGCCCACGCCGACGCAGGCCCCGACGATAAACCCCAAAAAGAGCGGCCGCACTTTCCGATAGAGAATGACCCCGCCGTAGCTAATCAGAACCGACTTGACGAGCCAAGCGAGGAACATTCCAAACCAGTCGCCGCGCACGGTATTGGTCAGGGCCACGGCCAGCCCCACCGGGTGCAGGGGCCAGCCGGCTAGGCGATGCTGGGCAAAGGAAAGCAGCCCGGCGAGGCCCGCGCCGATGCCGGTGAACAGGGTGGTCAGGTGTTGGGGCGGGTGCGGGTTGTTGACCGTTTTGGCGACCCAGCCCCACTTGCTCAGGGGCGAGGCAATGTAGTACCAGCGGAAGCCGTGCATCATGCCGTGCTGATAGCCCAGCCATATATAGACCGCAACCGTGGTGACCGCGCTGACGACGAGGGCCGAGGCGAGGAAAAACAGCAGCTTGCGGGCGCTGATCTTTTCCTTGACCTCCTCGCAGACCTTAAAGGCATGGGCCATCGTGCCCATGAAGAACAGTTGCACGTCGGCGGCCCACACCATGTTGAGCCCCATCGCCGTAAGCCCCTTCGCGCCGAAATAGGCCGTGCCGAACACATTGGTAAAAAGCGGCGGGATCGAATGCGGGGCGCGCAGCCGCCCCAAGCCGGTTTGCACCAGCAAGCGCGCCGTGCCCAAAAAGACCAACAGCGCGACCAGCAAAAAGGCCAAGCTCCAGCCGAGGGCGAGGCCGGTGGCGTGGAGGAAATACGCCATATAGCCCAAGCCGACGACGCCCAGCAGGGCCGAGGTGCGCGGCGAGGGCAGGTGTGAGTCCAAGCCTTTTGCACCGCGGGCGATGGCGCGCCACTGGTCTTTGAGGAAATCGCGCGACACCCACAGCGACGAGACGATCAGGAAGAGGAGCGCCCCCATTTGCTGGTGCGACATCAGCACTGAGACCTGCTGGTGCGGCTGGGCCGGGAGGTTGACGGCCACGCCGAAAAAGCCCAACAGGCCGTGTTCGAGATAGACGAGCAGGTGAAAGAGCCAGACGCTCAAGAGCACGTGCAGGTTGAGCAGATAGCCGAGGCCGACGACGAGGAAGTTGACGTTGAGCGAGTACGAAATGCCGAGGCGACGCCAAAAGATGCGCGTGGAGGGGATGCCGAAGTTGTGAATGGCCTCAAAGTCGAACACTTGGTCGAGCATGTTGACGGTTGGGATGAGCGCGGCGATGAAAAACCCGGCCCAGAACAGGGGATTCTTAAAGAGGCTTTGGCTTGGGTTTGCCACGCTTTCGACCAGTGCGGTCGGCACGACGGCCAAGGGATAGACCAAACGCTCGCCGTGCGCCCACTGGTGGTGCAGCAGGGCGACGAGCGAGAAGCTGACCAAGAAGAAGGCGACCATGAAGAGGCCCCAGAACACACAAGGGCCGAGCCAAGCCTCCCACGGCAGCGACGCCCCGGCTGGAGCACCCTCGAACAGGTTGCGAATCATCGTCAGGTCGCGTGGGGCGGCCCAGTCGGGGATGTGGTCCCAGAGCAGTTCGCGCCAGTTGTTTTCCGGGGTGGCGTAGTAGAACACGCCGGCGAGCAGGGGGATAAAATAGCCGCCAAACCCCATGGTCGGCAGGACGGTGGCGACCATCAGCGCGGCGTAGATGAGGGCAAAGGTCGAAGTCGGCAGCCGCAGGAAGGGGCGTATCAGCGCGAGCAGCAAGGCGGTCAGCGCGACCCAGAACAGGGCGAAGAGGACGCCGACCGTGTTGAAGTGGTCGGCGTAGCCCGAGTAGTGGTCGAGCAATAGATAGCTGCGGACCCCAATGAAGTTGTGGCCGACGCACAGCGCCATGGCCAGCGTCCATTCGATGGCCGAGCGCATCACTTTTTGAGCCGCGCCTCCATGGCGAGGAGCACGGCGAAGGAGGTAGCAAGGAGCATGGATTGGAGTCCTCAAGCGGTCCGGCCCTTGACGAAGCGGCGCGGCATGGCAAGATAGAGTACCGCGCTGGGCCGCGACAAGACCGCGATCGCGGCATGATGGTAGTAAACGATCAATGAGGATCCCATGAGCGAAGTACTGACCCAGTACCGCCGGCACAAAGGGCTGTTGCTGCTAGTGACGCCGGGGCTGGCCTTTTTCCTCGTCTTTCACTACCTGCCCATGTTCGGGCTGGTGCTCGCCTTTAAGGAGTTTCGCCTGAGCGCGGGCATCTTGGGCAGCGAGTGGAGCGGGTTGGAGAATTTTTCTCGTCTCTTCGGCGGGGCGGACTTTCCCAATGCCCTGCGCAACACGGTCGTCATCAGTTTCCTGCGCTTGCTCTTTGGCTTTTTCGCGCCGATCGCGCTGGCGCTGATGCTCAACGAAATCCGCGTCTCTTGGTACAAGCGCACCGTGCAAACGGTGACCTACATCCCCTACTTCCTCTCGTGGGTCATCTTGGGCGGCATCTTCCTGATGATTTTCTCGCAGAGTGGGCCGGTCAACCAGATCGCCCAACTCTTCGGGGTCTCGGCCATTGAGTTCCTCACCGACGACTTTTGGTTTATCACAGTGGTCATCGCCACGGGGATATGGCAGGCGGCCGGGTACGGGGCGGTGATTTACTTGGCCGCGCTGGCCGGGATTTCGCCCGACCTGTACGAGGCGGCCGTCGTCGATGGGGCCGGGCGCTGGAAGCAGACGATGCACATCACCATTCCGGGGCTGGTGCCGACGATTATCACGCTTTTTATCCTCAATCTCGGCCACGTGCTCAACGCGGGCTTCGACCAGATCTACAATATGTACAATCCCATGGTGTACGACGCGGCCGACATTATCGACACGTACGTCCTGCGGCGGATCGTGCTCATGGACTTCGGGCTGGCCACCGGGGCCGGGCTTTTCAAGTCCGTAGTCGGCTTGTTGATGGTGGTGCTGGCCAACTCACTGGCCCGCCGGCTCAGCCGAGGGGAGCAGGGAATATGGTAAGCCGCACGCGAGGCGAGAAGGTGTTCAACGTCTTTAACCTGACGCTGTTGGGCTTGGTCGGGCTGATGGCACTCTATCCTTTTGTGTACACGATCTCCATGTCGTTGAGCAGCGCGGCCGAGGCCATGCGCGCCAGCCTGCACCTGTACCCGCGGGAGATTTCCCTGACCTCGTACCGCATGGTGCTGTCCAACCCCGAGATCGTCACCGGGTTCACCAATTCCGTCCTACGCACGGTCTTGGGCACGGCACTGACCCTCTTTTTTACGTGCCTGACGGCCTACCCGCTGGCGCGGTGCGAAATGCCCCACCGCAGTGCGCTGCTGTTCTTGGTGCTCTTCACCATGCTCTTCAGCGGCGGCATCGTACCCAACTACTTGCTGGTTAAGAACCTCGGGCTGATCGACTCAATATGGGCACTGGTGCTGCCGCAGATGCTGACGGCCTTCAACATCATCGTGGTCAAAAACTTCTTTCAAGCCATCCCCGAAAGCCTCGCCGAGTCCGCCAAGATCGACGGGGCCAGCGAGTTTAACATCCTCTTTCGGATTTACGTGCCCCTGTCCAAGCCGGTGCTGGCGACGATTGGGCTGTGGACGGCGGTGGCGCACTGGAACCACTGGTTCGACGCCATGCTCTACATCGCGTCGGACGAGAATCAGGTCTTGCAGACCTTTTTACAGCGGATCGTCATTGAAAACAGCATCGAGCTGATTGAGCAGGGGCTGGTTGACCCGAACATCACCGAGTTCACGCCCGAGACGATTAAGGCCGCGACCGTGGTCGTCACCATCCTGCCGATGCTCGTGGTCTATCCGTTTGTGCAGAAGTACTTCGTGCGCGGGATCATGCTGGGGAGCGTCAAGGAGTAGATGAGCTTGGCTTCACATCTGAAAGCCGCCGGCCACCACCAGCGATACGCCGGTGATGTAATCGGCTTCGTCTGAAGCGAGAAAGGCCACGGTGCGAGCCACGTCTGCGGGGGTGCCGACGCGGCCCAAAGGCGTTTGCGCCTCTAGGTCGTGGACGAGGGCGGTCGTGGCGTCGGCGTCTGGCTCGGCGCGCTCGGCGAGGCCCGCCGCAATGTAGTGGGTGCGCTCGGTGAGCGTGTTGCCCGGGCAGACGGCGTTGACGGTGATGCGGTGGGGGGCCAGCTCGCCGGCGAGGGATTGGGTAAAGCCGATGATGGCGAATTTGGACGCGCAGTACGCGGCGTAGCGCGGCAATCCTTGGCGGCCGGCCGTAGAGGACATGTTGATGATCTTGCCGCCGTCGCCGCGGTCCATCAGGTAGCGAGCTACGGCCCGCGCGCAGAGAAAGGTGCCCTTGACGTTGACGCTTTGCACTTGGTCCCAAGCCGCTTCGCTCAGATCGACGACCGGGACGCGGTCTGGCCCGGGGCGCGAGCCGGCGTTGTTGACGAGCAGGTCGATGCGGCCAAAGCGGGCGAGCGCGTCTTGGACCATGCCGTCGACTTGGGCGGCGTCCGACACGTCGGCCTCCACCGCGAGGGCCTGCCGCCCGATGGCTTCGATTTCGGCGACGAGGGCGGGCAGGCCGCCCCAACCCGACGCGCCGTAGGGCCGGGCATGTAGGTCGTTGACCACGAGGTCGCAGCCTTCGCGCGCTAGCCGCTGGCAGATAGCGCGGCCAATGCCGTGTTCGCCGCCAGTGCCGGTGACGAGGGCGACTTTGCCGTTGAGGTTGTACATGATGCAATCCTTTCCTTATGTGAACTAGCCTTTGACGCTCCCTAGCTGAATACCCGCCACGAGGTGGCGTTGCAAGACGACAAACAAGATCAGAATGGGCAGCACGGACATGGTCACAGCCGCCATGACGAGGTTGGTCTCTTGGCCGTAGCCTGAGTTGAAGTAGAGCAGGCCGATCGGCAGGGTGTAGCGATGGACGCTCTTCATCATTACTAGGGGCCAGAAGAAGCTGTGGTAATTGCCAATGAAGGTGAAGATGGTCAGGGTGATGAGGCCGGGTCGCGCCAGCGGCAGCACGATGTCCCAGAACAACTGCCAAGGGCTGGCCCCGTCGATCGCGGCTGCTTCGTCAAGCGAGGGCGGAATGGTCAGCATGAACTGGCGCAGTAGAAACGTGCCAAAGGCACTGAACGAGGCCGGGAGGACCAAGCCGGCGTAGGTATCGACGAGATGGAGTTCGATCATGACTTGGTAGTTCGGAATCATCATGACGAGGGCCGGCAACATCATCGTCGCCAAGTAGAGCAGGAAGACGCGATCGCGCCCGGGCCAACGCAGGCGGGCGAAGCTGAACGCGGCGAGGGCGCTGGTGAAGACCTGTAGAAACGTCGCCCACGCAGCGACGAAGAGGCTGTTGCAGTACCAGCGTGCGAATTGGATGCCCTCGGTGGTGAAGACCGTGCGGTAGTTCTCGAACATGAACTCGGCCGGAAACCACGTCTCCAGGCCGACCTCCTCGATCTTCTTGAGGCTCGTCAGCACCATCCAGACGAAGGGCATAATAAGCGACAGGCTCAAGGCCGCCAGCGCGAGGTGGGACGCACCCGTAGAGGCGACCCGGCTCCAGATAGCCCTGTCAGCCGTTCCCATGGCGTCAGTACTCGACTCGGCGGCTGCCAAAGCGCCAGTTGAGCAGCGTAACCGCAAACACGAGGCCGAACAACACCCAGCTAATCGCTGCGGCGTAGCCGAGCCGCCCGGTGGTGAATCCTTCGATATACACGTAGTAGCTCAGGGTGGTCGTCGAGCCGGCCGGGCCGCCCTGCGTCATGGTCCGCGCCATCTCAAAGCCGCCCTGTAGGCCGGCAATCGTGCTCATAACGACGATGAAGAAGGTCACCGGCGCGAGCTGCGGCCAAGTGACGTGCCAGAACCGTTGAAAGCCCGAAGCACCATCGACCTCGGCCGCTTCGTACAGCTCCAAGGGCACATTGCTCAACCCCGCCAGATAGAGCAGCATGTTGTTGGAGCCCACGGCCGCCCACAGCGCCATGATCATGAGCGCCGGCTTGGCCCACAGATAGCGTCCCAACCACTCCGGGGGCGTCAACCCGTCGGCCGCCAGTTGCGGCAACGCAAAGACCACATTCCCCAGCCCGAGCAACACGAACTGCCCCACCGCGATTGCAGCGGAAAAGGTCATCCACGTCGCGAGCGATTCAGTAGGCGAGCATGGGTAAGCACACCCTTGGCGCAGGCATTGCCCCACGCCAACGGTCAGTACAGCGACCGCAGCAGCCGCGACCACGCGAGCGGCTGGCGCGTGCGCCGACCACTGCAAGCCGAGCGCGGCTGGCAGCAGCAACACGACAATTGAGGCGACGGCGGCCCAAGAGCCGACCTCGCCGTCTTGCCAAGCGCGGGCTAGCTGCCGTGTGCCGACGAGCACCAGCCCCACCATGGCGAGCGCTCCGAACCATATTCCGCCTTGAAGCCATTCGGCCGGGATGCTGCGCACCGAGTGGCCCAAGTGATCGAGCAGCGGTCGTAGGGCCGCGTTGATCGGCCCGGTCCGCGGGTTGTAGAGCTCCTTCCACAGGATGAACGTGGCCACGCCGGCCGCGAAGTGGGGGAGGTAAAACAACGTGCGATAGACGATGGAGCCGCCCAGCGTGCCAACGAGGAGAATCCCGCCGGCCAGACCGCACAGCAGCACGGTCATGGCCGAGGTCCCGATGCCGAGCGCGACCAGTGCGAGGCTGCTGGAAACCAGCAGCGCCAGCAGGACCAGACGCACCCAGACTTGGCGATCGTCGCGGCCTAGGTTGCGATGCAGGAGCAGGGCCGCGCCCAGACTGCCGGCGATGCCGAAGGGAATCGCCATCATCAGGAACAGCGTGTTGCCGAGGTACTGCCAGAAATCGCGGTCCATGGCCAAGCGCAGGAAGTTTTCGCTGCCAGCAAAGCGTAGCGGCTCGTCCTTGAACATGTTGTGGAGCCGCAGGTCCCAATTGGTAAAGGCGACGACCAAGCTGAACATCAGCGGCAGCAAGGTGAAGGCTAGAAAACCGAGGATGTTGGGGGCCAGAAAGGCCAGCCCGACGGCGAGCCGCCGCCGGTCGTCGTGCGTCATTCGAGCCAGCCCTTGAATGCGTAGTAGTGCTCGTGGAAGGTGTTGGCGATCCACGCGCGCGGGACCGGCTGCCCCTTGCGTCGTCGCGCGTCGATCTGCTCCTGAGTACGCATCAACTCGGCGTGGCGGCGGCGCAGGGTTGGACTCTCGCGCAGGGTGCGCTCGATCTCGTCGTTGATGCGGTCTTCAGCCTCCTGCGCCGCCTCGGCGGTCGTCGCCCGATCCGACATGACCCGCTCTAACATCTGACGCTTAATTCGCACCACGGTCGCCTTGGGCACAAAGCGGCTAATGGACGGGGCGATGGCGAGGGTTTGGGCCGCCTCCACCGGGGCCTCGTGCGCCCCCCACTCGTTTTCGTGCCCCACCGGGCGTCGATAGAGTTCGGTGCGCGTATGCTCTGGCAACGGCGGCAAGGCGTCGGCGATCCGCACGATGTGTTCGTTGTACTCTTTGGCCGCCATGAAGGCGAGGAACAGGGTGGCCTCGGGCTTGTGCTTGCTGCCGGCGTACACCGCGACTACGCGCGTGTCGATGACGCAGTTGGGAAACTCCGCGTGGGGAAAGAAGCTGACGCCAACGCGGGGCGGGTCGTCGAATTGGCGCAAACGCACCAAGCACCAGCGCCCAATGGACACCATGCCAAAGGTGCCGTCGTTGAGCAGCGACATGGAGCCGCCGATGAACCCCCCAGCCGCGGCGAACGATTCCTTCTCGGCCGCGCTGGGGAACAGATGGTCCTTATAGGTCCACTTGTAGAGCAACTCTAGGGCGCGCACGAACCCCTGTTCTCCGAGCGTCGAGCGCGTCATGGTCTCGTTGAAGACCGAGGTGCCAAAGGTGCGGTGCAAGGTTCGCAGGAGGTACTCGTTTGTGAAGTCGTCGGCAAAATAGACCGCCCGGGGATTGCCTGCCTCGTTGGCGCGCTCGACAAACTCGCGGCCTATCGCCTCAAAGGTCGGTATGTCCCAGCGTCTAGGCGGTGGCGTCATGCCGAGGGCCTCAAAGGTCTCCAAGTTCACCCAAAAGCTGGTGGTGGTGACGTTGGCGGGGAAGCCGTACTGACGCCCGTCAACGGTCAGGAGCGGTTCGAGGGCTGGCCAAGTCTTGCTCACGTCAAAGCCGAGGCTGTCGGCTGCGTCGGTGACGTCCTCGATAAGGCCGAGTTGCTGGTACCAAGGGACCGTCACCTGCAAGATGTCGGACGCGACCCCCGACACGCCTTGGATGACGCTCTTATCGCCCGACTGGGCGACATCGAGCCGCAGCTCGACCTTGGGCTTGTCGTTGTCAATGAGCCACTGGTGGAAGAGCTCCACATCCTTGATGCGAAACGGATTGGTGCCGGTGCCAAAGTAGATGATCGGGACTTCGCTCTGGGCACCGGGCTGGGTGGCGATAATGCCGGCGGAGGCGAGCACCAGCCCCACGGCGATGGTCGCAAAGAGCCAGCGCATCCGCGGAGCCTAGGGCCTATTCATGGCCGGCGCGGCGGGTGGAGACGCCTCGGCGCGGAATGTTGCGAGGGCTTGGGCGGCCGCGGCCGAGTCGCCGGCCTGCCGGTACGCGAGGACGAGCCCCCGCTGGGCCGCTGGCAAATCGGGATCGTGGGCTAGCGCCTGCTCGTATCGCTGGGCCGCTATACGGGCATCGCCTTGTTGCAACTCGAGGTTCCCCAGGGCGATGAGGACGTCGGCCGAATGCTCGGAAAACTTTAGAGCCTGTTCGTACGCCTCGCGGCTCAGGTCTATGTAGCCGCCGGTGGCGTAGGCCGTGCCTAAGTTGTACCACGCCAAGCCATAGTCTGGCTTGAGGTTTAGGGCTTGGCGGTACGCGGCGATTGCCTCGCCGGAACGACCCAAGCGGATGTGGGCATTGCCGAGATTTTGCCAAGCCCGGGCGTTGTCTGGCTGGAGGGACAAGCCGTCGCGCAGGTGTCTTACGGTGCCCGCGTCGTGCCCGAGGCGGGCGTAGAGGCGAGCGAGGTCGAAGTGGGTGCTGGGATTGCGCCCCGGCTGAGCCAGTGCCCGCAGACGCTCGATCTCGGCCACGTGCGGCTCGATGCGCCGATGGGCCGCACGCTGCGCTTGGGCGTCTCGGCGGCGTCCCAGATGGCGGTACGCGGAAGCCAACTGCAACCGGATGTCGGGATGCACCGGGTCGAGCGCGAGCGCCCGCTCAAGCGCGGTGGTTGCCTCGGCGTACTGCTTGAGCTTGGACCGGGACACGCCGAGGCCGATGTGTGCCTCGACCGCAGCGGGGTCGAGTTGGACTGCGGTCGCAAACGCCTGCCGGGCTTCGCGGACCCGTCCTACTTGCAGGAGTGCGCGGCCGACCGCGACCTCGTAGCGGACGCTGTCCGGTGCCAAGGCGACAGCGCGTTGGAGGAGCGGCAACCCTTCGGCACAGCGTCCGAGCCGCTCGCACTGGAGAGCACCCAACGCGAAGGTCGCCTCGTGCGACGCGGGCGCCAATTCTACCGCCCGCTCCAGCGCAGTCTGCGCGGCCGCTACATCCCCGCGAGCTACCTGCACCGCGCCCATCAGCTTGTGCAGCGTAGGGCGGGCCGGGTCCAGCGCGCTCGCTTCGGCGAGCGCGTCTTGGGCGTTTGCGAGTTGCCCGAGCGCGAGCCACGCCACTGCTAGCCGCTCCAACGTCGTGGCATCGCGTTGCGCCGCGACGGCTCGCTGCGCTAGGGCGAGCGCGGTCTCGTGGTCGCGGATCCGGGCCAGCACCTCGCTAAGCCCCATCAGCGCCCCCACGTGCAGACTATCCGAGCGGAGAATCGCTTGGAACTGATCCATCGACCGATCGGTTTGCCCCAAGCTGAGCAACACGCGGGCCAGCGCCAGCCGAGTCTCGGTATCGGCGGGACGCTCGCGCAATCGTTTTTCATAGGTTAGCTGCAACCGCCCCAGCTCGTCGGCCGTGGGCGGGCGTTGGCTCTCGCACCCCCCGAGAGCTAGGATCAGGATGAGACCGTGCGCAGCGGCTCTCACAGGGGCGTCCATGGCTCGCCTTCTACGATGCGGACAAAGCGGCCGGCCGGCACGGTGCCTACGGCCTGCGATCCACCCGATGGCCAGCGAATCAGGATGCTATCTACCGCCGTCCTGCGCCCGAGCCCGAAGTGTAGCCGCAGGTCGTTGTGGGACAGGTAGCTGCTGCCGCCCCGCACCTCGGCCATCTGCCGCAGATCGTCGGAGAAAACAGTGACCCGCGCCCCGATCCCGCTGCGATTGCTCCGCGTACCTTCGACCTCAACCGAGATCCAGTTGGCTCGGTTGCCGCCGTCGTTTCTGAGCAGGTGCGGACGTTGGTTGTTATTCGACACGAACAGATCGACGTCGCCGTCGTTGTCGTAGTCGGCCGCTGCGGAGCCTCGCCCCACACCCGCTGAGAACGCCGTCAGACCGCTCGCGACCGTCGCATCGGTGAAGGTGCCGTCGCGATTGTTGAGGAAGAGCTGGTCGTGCTGGGCATAGCGCGGGCCGGCGCTGTCGAGAATCTCAATGTTGGGCTCGACGTGGCCGTTGGCGAGAAACAGATCGGGGTATCCGTCGTTGTCGATGTCGATAAAATCGGTCCCAAAGGTGAGGGTCTGATAGGTCGGCCCGCCCAGTCCGCTCGGCGCGGTGCGGTCTTCAAATCGGCCTCCCCCGGCATTGTGCAGCAGCCGGCAGGGCTCCCACTGAAAATTGCACACCCCGAGGTCGAGGCGGCCGTCGCGATCGTAATCGGCCCAATCGGTGCCCATTCCCGCCTCTGGGCTCCCGTCGGGGCTGGTCGCGACGCCGGCCGAGACTCCGATTTCGGCAAATCGGGAGCGGTCGTTGCGGAACAGGAAATTCGGCTCGTGGTCATTGGCGACGTAGAGATCGAAGTCGCCGTCGTCGTCGTAGTCGGCAAATCCCACGCCGAGTTGGCGGCCCTCTTCGGTCCAGAGACCCATTGAGCCGGTGATGTCCGTGAAACGGAGGTCGCCGTCGTTGCGGAACAGCGCCCCGGAATCGCCGGGATAGGCCCTAGGGCCGCAGTAAATCTGAATCGGCCCGCGACTGCATTCCGGGTGCTCGTCCCTGCCAATCCGCACGTCGTTGGCGACATACAGATCCAAATCGCTGTCGAGATCGATGTCGGCAAAGGCCGCGCTCGTCGAGACTCGTAGATCGCCGGTCCCCGACAGTTCGGTCGCGTCTGCAAAGCGGCCGTTACCCAAGTTGCGATAGAGCCGATTGGCACCCCAGTTGGTGACGTAGAGATCGGCGTGGCCATCGTTGTCGAGGTCCCCAACGCCGACCCCCATGCCAAAGCTGGTGTCGGCGACCCCTGCTTGGGCTGCTCTATCGACAAAGGTCCCGTCGGTCTGATTTATAAACAGAGCATTGGCCGGCCGATCCGCGGTGCGTGCGCCGTGGATCGGAGCGCTGTTGACGACGTAGAGATCGGGAAAGCCGTCGCCGTTGAAGTCGGCAAATGCGGCCCCCGAACCATGGGTTTCGGGATAGTAGTACGACCCGGCCGCGCCATTGAAGTGGCGGAATTCGACCCCTGCTTGGGCTGCGACCTCGCTGAATCGAGGGAGGGGCCGCGCCGGTTCCTCATCGTCGCTGCAACCCGACAAAACGAGGGCTGCCACCCAAGCAACGCGCAGCATCCGACCGAGCCATGGACGATTTGGGGAGGGGCTATTGGAGGGCTGCTGTACCTTATTCATCATAATCGCGCTACAAGGTACTCACCTTGCAAAGCCCTATCAAGCGCGGGCCAAAGACTTGAAATTTTTGTGCCAGCGTCCTAAATTACCGCCCTCGCTAACCCTACCGGCTCCCTTCGGCCAAGCGGCGAAGCGGAGACATGAACGAGAGGAGATCTCATGCGGAAGAAAGCAATACTCAGCACCCTAGCCCTCGGCAGTGTGCTGCTGATGGGCCTTGCGGCCCCAGCCGCAGCGTACGAAAACTGCAACGGCGTTGGCTATTTTGCCCTGCAGGTGCCCAACCCAGAATCCATGAACCCCGATGGCGATGACAGCGACTGGGGTTGGTTCGACCCCGACTTCATCATCGGTCGCGACCAACTGTGCGACGTGATCGGCGCAGGTGAGTTTCCAGCGCGCAGCGACCTCGACATCGCTCACCACGTGGGCTGGACCCCCGAGCCGGACAATCGGCTCTACGTATTTACGCGCGTCGTCGATGACACGCTCAACGCCGACGTCACCGAGCCGAACGACGGCTGGCACGACGACGACCTAGAGCTGATTCTCGATCCCGATCACGGAGTGTGGAACGAGGCACCGGACGCCCTCCGCACCGGGCACCAGCAGTGGACCTTTCACTACGCTCGCCCCGGTGGGTATCCCCTCGTATCCTTCCTGCGCTGGAACCAGCCGACCGAGATGCAATGGGGCCCCGAGTCCGGGGCTGTTGAGGGGGCGGTCGTGGTCTCTCCAGCGGGCGCCGGGCACTTGTCCACGGACGTGACGGTGAATTACGAGGTTCGCATGGAGGCCTACGACCCGTACCAGCCAGATGGGCGCGACGCCAGCGTCCGCTGGATCTTTGAAGCAGGCCAGACGATTGGTATGTCCCTGAGCCTCAATGAGGCGGACAGTGGCGGGCGAACCCACCAAATCACGACGCACATCCAAAACGGCGGTGCTCATAGTTCGGAATTCTCTTCCGAGTTCACCTTGCTGAGCACCGATGAGTACACTGCTACTGCTACTTCCGTCGATGGGAGTAGTTGGGGCGCAGTGAAGGCGTTGATGAGGTAAGTAAAAAGACGCGCCTATTTGTTGCTCAAGGAGGGAGGGCTGTCCTCCCTCCTTAACTTTTCTAACCCCATCCCGGACGGCGTGAAGAGGTTGTTTTGCGAGTGCTTTGTACCTGCCTATTGATCTTGGTCGCGTCCGGCTGTGGGCGCTACTTCCCGGGGCCTCTCCAGCCCCGACCTCGGGCCGAGCAGGGCGAACACATGGTGGTCCACGATGACGGATCCGTCGCCTATGTCTTTGAGCGGCTCGACATCGCACTCCGACCGATGACGGACGCGGAGCTCAACCGTAGTTTTGCCACGAAGTCGGACGCCGGAGCGCAGTCCACCAACCCCTTCACCTTCGGTGATTGGACCCCCCCCGGAGAGTCGTTTACACCCCAGCGATTTACCGTATTCCTGCTTCGGGTTAAAAACTATGCGTATCCGAAGGTCAAGATCGATCCGGCGCGGATCGAGTTGCAATCCTCCAGTGCGCGTTTGTACAAGCCCCTGACCTTTCTCGAAATCAGCGAGTACTACCGAGCGTATGCGTTGGCTTGGGCCGGAAACTACTATGCGCGCATGCGCGAGCGCGAGGATCTGCTGCGTCTCCATCTATATGCCGACAAGATGATCTTCAGTGGCCAAGAGTACGAAGGCTTTATCGTATTTCCGCCCATGCCCCCGGACGTGACCGAGTTGTCCATTCGAGTCAGCGACGTCGCGGTTCGTTTCGACTACGCTGACGTGCCGGTGGAGACCCTCGATCTGACCTACGGATTCCAACGCGACGTCTTTAGGGGCTACCAGCCACCCGCCGCCGTTTCGGCCCGCTGACGTGCCCCGCACAGCCAAACGCGCACTGGTTCTGACGTTCCTCCTGAGCATTGATGCGGGCGGCCAGATCGAGACCGTGCGCATTGGGCAGGGTGGCGACCCTTGGCAGAGCATGGAGCTAGTGGCTGCGGGGGCGCAGGTCACGGCCGACTCGCTGCTACCGGCCGGCTTCACGGCCGATGAAAACATTGTTGCCGCCGTGCGCTGGACGGATGTCGGAACAGGCCCGGACGAGTTCATCCCCGAGGGCGGAGGCCGGGTGTGGGCGCGCGTTGCCGACGGTCAGCCCAATGGCGTTCTCGTTGATGGCAATCCCAACACATCCACTGGGGAGCGATTTCAGATTCCCGGCCAGTCTCAGGACGGTCGGATCTTCGTCTTCGATTTGGGAGCCTCGTTTCCGGTCGAACGAATAGCCTTCTACCCCAACCCAGCCGATAGCACCGCCTTCCTGCGAGCCTACGAAGTTAAGGCGAGCGACGGGCGCTCTTTTGGCACGGGCGAGCGGCCGATCTACGAGACCCTAGCCCGGGTCGAGATTTCCAACAAGGTTCGGACGGAGGCCGAGTTTCCACGACAACTCGTCCGCTATATCCGCTTGGAAACGCTCGAACCGAATCCCTTTGACATCGCCGAGATCGAGGTGTTTGGCCGGGGGTTTGTCCCCCGTGCTCAGTACGTCTCCGACTTCATTCGCTTCGATGGCGGCGGGCGTAACTTTGGTCGCCTGACGGTCCACGCGACCCGCGTGTCCAACGAGCCTGCCGTAGCTTCGGCCGACCCAGTGCAGGCGGTGCTCCAAGTGCGAGCGGGCAACGACACTTCGCCGGAGTCCTACTTTCAGATCGATCTCGAAACCGGCAGTGAGACCGAGATCTCGGAGGAGGCGTACCAAAACCTCATCGACCGCGAGCGCACGGCGCGATACGATGCCGCAAACTGGAGTGCGTGGTCCAATCCGGTGGTGATCGATTCGACCGGCTCCTACGAGATCAGTCTCGATTTTCTGCCGATGCCGCGGCCCTTCTTCCAGTTCCGATTTTTCTTTGAGGGCACTGCGACCGACGTGATTCGGATCGATGCTTTGGAGTTCACCCACTCGGCCCCCCTCGCTCAAGGGACGCGAGCCGAGGTCGCCCTCGTCGGCGATCCCTTTCCGCAGACCGGCGTGGCCACCGTCGCGACTGGGCAGCCCGCGACCTTTGAGTACGCCTTGGCGGCGGAGTTGTCGGGCGACGAGGGGTTCGATGGTTTGCGGATCGCAACGCTGGGCACGGCTCAGTTGGAGTCGGTGTCAATCGGCGACGACCGCACACAAGTGGTCGTCGATAGCGTCGCGTACGACGACCGCGGCCTGTCGTTCTTCTTCCCGAGCCGCCCAATCACGGCCGCGAGCAACGCTACGCTCTTTGTGCGGTTTACAGCAACGCCCCTGCGATACACGACCCTGTTCCAAGGTTGGCTCCTCAGTTCAGCGGGGGCGGTTCCGCAGCGGGTTGCTCCCGGCGATGCCACCAACCTGCTCAGCACGAATTCCGTCGTGGTCTTTGGTTCGCTTGGCGATCCCCTGAGCCGATTCAATCTGGGGGCTGGGGTCGTGACGCCGAATGGGGATGGCCGGAACGACGACTTGGTGCTGCAGTACGACCTCGTATTCCTCATCGAACCAGCGCGAGTGGGCATTACCGTTCACGATCTATCGGGTCGGCTCGTTCACACCTTTCTGCAAGCGGAGCAGGCGGCCGGCAGCTACCTAGCCAGATGGAGCGAGGCCCACAAGCTGCGGCCGGGGCACTACATCGTCCGCCTGCACGTCGAAACGCAGGCCGAAGCGTTTGAACGCCTCCGACTCGTGGCGGTGTCCTACTAAGAGCAGGCAAGGGGAGGGGAAAACTATGCACACGCGCACCATGCTCACCGCAACGTTTCTGCTGGTCGCAACCGCTGTTGCGGCCTACGGTCAGCGCCGCGTCGTGCAGATCGGCGGGGCTGGGGGGGATTTCTCGTGGTCTGAGGTGCGCCAAGAGGCCGTCGCCCTCGATGACACCACCGCGCCGGGCGCGTTGCAGCCCAGAGAGCTGCGGCCGTGGGAGAACATCATGGTCGGACCCGGGCTATTCGCCAACATATTCGGCTTGTCTTGGGCAGAGGGACAGACCACTGGCCGGGCCTTTGGTTTCGCGGCCGGCGTTGACCCGCGATTTTGGCACGGTGGGTTCAGCCGCGAGGAGGCCGTGATCATCGATGGCGATCCCGAGACGGCGATCTCGTTGCGTCAGCTCATCGGCGAGGGGCCGGTGGAAGTATTCAACCAAGTTCTGCGCCTGCAGGAAGAGGTTTGGACCTTTGATTTGGTCTTGGAGACGCCGATCAACCGAATTTTGTTCTTCCCTCGGCAATCGGGGGTTGATAAGCGCGGCATCCCCAACAAGCAGGGATCGCCGCGGGCCTATCGTCTTTCAATACAGAACGAGGCCGAGGATTTTCTGCTCGAAGGCTCGGAGCCGATTCCCAAGCGGACGCTGGCCACCGTCATCGAGGAAACCAAGTCCAACACGAAAAGCCAAGTCGATGTCAGCTTTCCGGTGCAGCCGGCCCGGTTCATCCGTCTCGATCTGAGTTTGGCGGACCAGTTTTACAGCATGGCCGAGTTCCAAGTCTATGGCGAGGGTGTCCCGACGAAGGTCCGCTACGTTTCCACCGCCATTCCACTCGGCGAGCCGGTCAACTTCGGCGAGATTACCTATTCCTTCCGCTCGCTTCGACGCGGCCGGGAAGCGGACGCGCTCATCGACGACCCCGAGGGTGCTGCCCGGCTGCTCCTCGAAGTGCGTTCCGGCACCGACGACACGTCCCTCGCTTACTACATCGTAGATGACTTCGGGCGCGACAAGGAAGTGACCCAGACGGAATGGCAGCGCGCCTCCCTGCCCCGGCGGGAGAGTCTCGCCGTCCGCTATCCCAATCAGCGCAGCGTCGTCCTCGACGACGAGACCAACTGGTCGCCGTGGTCTTCGCCCTATCGCTCATCCGGTCAGTTGAACCGAGCCCCGGATGGGCGACCGTATTTGCAGTTTCGGGCGACGTTCCTGACCGACGATGTGCTGTCCATCGGTCGTCTCGACTCGCTCCAGTTCGAGGTCTCGCCCTTGCTCGCCGCGTCGCTTTTCGGCGAGGTCTCCCTCGCGGATGCGGCCCCGACCGCCTTGACGACCGAGGCGCAGCCGGCCGAATTCCCCATTGGAGAGCGCCGTCGGCTCCACTTCGACATTGCGGCCGACTTCGCCCGCGATTCACAGGGGTTTGATGCGGTGCGGTTGACCGTCCCTTTTGGCACTCGCTTTGAGGGGCTGCGGATGGGCGATGCCGATCTCGTCTCGGTAGTGCCCGACAGCGTGTGGCCCGGGGACGGAATTGCCCGCGATGGCGAGCTTTTCATCTCCTTTGCCACCAACCGGGTGTCGCCCAGCCATGATCGCCCTGTCCGCATCGATCTCGAATCCTCCCTGTTTACCTCTTCCACGATCTTCGCCGGCGAGGTCATTGACTCGGCCAGCGACAACCTGCCCCAGTCGGTGAACGGGGGAAATGCGAGGGATGATGTCGCCACGAACAGTTTGCAGGTCTTCTCGGGCGATGCGAGGACGACTGTTCTCGATGGGGTCCGCCTCGCGCCGGCGGTTCTGACGCCGAATGGAGACCGGGTGAACGACGAAATCCGCGTTGAGTTCAGCGTCCTCTTCGTGGATGAAGCCGCGGTGACCGTGACGATCTACGATGTGGCCGGACGCTATGTTGCGGTGCTGCCGGCTGAGAACCGGGGCCGATCGGCCCAGCAGGTAGCTTGGGACGGGCGCGACGACGACCGCAACTTGGTTCCTCCGGGCCTGTATCTGCTGCAGATCGAAGTGGATACCCAAAGGGAGACCGCACGACGATTGCTGACAGTGCCCGTCGTCTATTAAGGAAATGACTATGAAAACAACAAGCCGCATCGCCTTGGCCGCGTGGCTGCTGTCTGGGTACGCGGGGGCCGATGAGTTGCGCTTTGAGCGTCTCAGCGACTGGCGGGAGTGGACGAGCCCGACGGGGGCCATTCAGTTGCGGCAAGACGGGAAAGTCGAGCTGGGGTGGTACGGAACGGACACCGACCCGATGGATGACATGACCCAGTTCTCGCACCCCACCCGAAAAAGCGGCGAAGTCTTTGGGGGTCTGACGGCCCAGTCGAACGACCGCGAGGCCCGGTTTCTCGCCGATAACGACCGCGACACGTGGTGGCAGCCCGACGCCGGGGCCGATCCCAACAATGCTTGGATACACATTGACCTAGGCCGCGTCGTCTTGCTCAAGGAGATTCGCTTGGTCTTTCCAGACACGCTCGGCCTGCGTCCCTTCCGCGATTTCTCGGTTTTTGTCAGCGAAGGTTCGACCGTGTCTTCGTCGGCCGATGTCTGGCGATTTCAGCGCGTCTTTACGACCACCGAGCCCAACGAGTTGGGCGAGATCGTCATTCCCTTGTCGATTGAAGATTTCGGCACCATTGCGACCGGCGAGAATCTGGTCCGGGGCAAGTTGCTAGACTTCATGCCCGTCCACTACGTCCGCTTCCTGCCCCACGAGGCCGGAGAAGGCGCGGCGCTGGCCGAGATCGAGTTGACTGCGGTCGGCGATAATATCGCGTTGACGACCTTTGAACGAGGGGGGACTATTCGCTCGGGGCTGAAAAAAGTGGAAGAAATCCGCGATGGAACCGTGGACAATGCTTGGCCGGTAATTTCAAATACCCTCAATCGCTTCTGGCAGGACGGCGGGATGTGGTTTGAGTGGGACTTGGGGGCCCTCTTCCACGTCAGCCGGATCGTGTTCTACCAGTGGCCGCCCGATCAGCTCGGGCGCACGACATTCGGAATCGGCGGAACCAACACCGGCTACAACTTGGAGATGACAGACGGGACGCCGATCGCCCGGGACGACCCATTCCGCAGCCCATTCGACTACACGCGCGTTTCGCTGGTTGACAACAGCCGAGCACCGGGACGCTACGTCTTTGACCATCAGTTAGAGGACCGAGTCGGCCGCTATCTGTTCTGGAACCACCGGGACATCGAGGACCGAAGAGTTGGATATATCATGCTGGAGGTATTCATCTATTCGGCGGGCTACCCGGCCCAAGCGGCCTTGACCTCCGACTTCATCGATCTCGGGGGGGCCAAGAGCATCACGGGGGTCTCGTGGGACGCCGACACCCCGCCGGGGACCCGAATCACCGTGCAGACGCGCACGGGCAATGAACTCGACGCGGATCAGTTCTTCTTCAAGAAAAACGGAGAGCAGATCACCGAGGCGCAGTACAACAAGCTACCCAAAGTGGTCCGGGGCGAAATCGTCGAAGTGCCCAAGGAGGGGGCGGACTGGAGCGGTTGGAGTGAGCCGCACCTTGCGTCGGGCCAGCCCTTTCGGTCGCCCACCCCTAGACAACTGTTGCGAATGCGGGTGAGTTTAGAGACCGACGATCCCAACATCACGCCGGTCCTCAACTCGGTGACGCTGCACTTTGACGAAGCCTTGGTGCAAAAAGGCGTTGAGGCCGCGATTTATCCACGGGAGGCGACCGCTGGCGAGTGGCAGGACTTTCGCTACGTGCTGCAACCGACCTTTACGGCCAGAGACCGAGGCTTCGATCGCGTGCTGCTGCCCGTGCCGGGGGCCGTGCGGAACGTGTCGTTGCGCGTCAATGGCGCGGCGGTCGAGGGCGCGGTCGAATCGACCGTAGATACGCTCGTCATCGCCATGCCCCGGCGCGTACTGCGGGACTCAGTGGAGGTAATGTTCACGGCGCGCCCCCTGAACAACCCCACTCGCTTCCTCGCCGCCGTGGCGAACTCGGCGCAACCGGATAACCTGCAAGAGGTGCGGCCGCCCGATGTCGATGACGATGGCGATGGCCAGTTCGATCGCACGGACCGGGAGGCCCTCTTCGTCTTTTTACCCAACACAGCTACCGGCAGTACTATCCGCAACCTCGTGGTATCGAGCCGCGTCATCACGCCCAACGGCGACGCGGTCAACGACGACTTGCGCGTTACCTTCGATCTATTTCGCACCAAAGTTGCCGCTGAGCTGCGGCTCTACAACGTAGCGGGGCGTTTGCTCCGGGTCGTCTCCGGCCAAGCGGGGGAGACGCAGCAACTCGTGTGGGATGGCATGGTCAACGATCAGCCGGCGGAACCGGGAATCTACATCTGCCGCGTAGCGGTGCCGGCCGACGCCGGGCTGGCTACCGAAGTCCTGCTGGTGAGTGTAGCCTACTAGGAAGGGTGATCCAATGACGACACGTGGTGACAAACTAACGCGGGAGAGCTGGACATGAAGCGCAACCGGGTCGGCTCCATCCTAGCCGTCCTGCTCCTACAGGTGACGCCAAGCGGAGCAGTCGAAGTCGGTCTGTTCAATCCCTACATCACGGAAGGGGCCCGAATCAGCCCTGAGACTTTGATTCCAACGTTGCGGAAGTGGTATCTGCCCCAAGCACTCTACTCACTATACGGGTGGCAGGGGAGCGCGTACACCAACTACGCGCGGGACCAGTACCGGCGCTACGTGCGAACCGAGCTCGAAGGCGACCGCTACTACGACCTCTACGGCAATTACTTCACGAAGGGCTGGAACATCTACAACTTCACGAATGAGTACCCGCGGGATTTCGGGAGCGGAATCTGGAAAGACCCCAATTTTAGCCAGTGGTTCAATCGCCTCATCGTGGTCTCTGGGGCCAAGGGGCAGTTCCACACCTCCCTGACCATTGGCGAGGGCATTCGCACCACGATGACGCCGCTCACCTTTTCCAAGCCGCTTTTCGACGGTTTGCAGTGGGACTTTCAGACCGATAAGTACGGAGTAAGCGTCTTGGCGGCGCGGGCCGATTCGCCCGGGCGCGTGGCCGTTGCGGTCGATCAAGGACCGGCGCGGCAAACGACCTTCACCCAGTTGCTCGGCCTGAACGGAAGCGTGGTCGTCGGCGATTTCGCCACGCTGGGTGGACGGTATATGACGACCTTTCACCAAAACTCGGCCCTTTCCCTCGACGAAAACTCTCTGCGCGGCGTCCTCGGCGGCCGCCTGAATGCGGGAAACGTCCAGCGGCTGATCGTGCGGCTATCCGACGACTCGCCGGAGGATGGCGTGGGCGGTGCCTTGCTGCTCCGCGAGCAGATCTTCATCGACGGCGTCGAGCATCCCGAGATTGACCCGATCATCGAAGGGGGCGTCGCGCGCGAGGGCCTGCTAGAGGCCAGCGGTTCCAACACGGTCACCCTGACTTATAACATTGAGACCGATTTCCGGCCGGGTCCCGATGAGGAGATCACCGATTTCCGGGAGATCGAGCGCATTGAGGTGGGGTTGGTCGTGGCCAACGACTACCTCGTAGAGGTCGCGTCGAACCTGCAAACCAACGCGACGCTCGAACCCGCCTTTCTGCCCGTCGCCCAAGCGCAGGGCAACGTCACCGATGCTTCCAACCAGCGCTTCATCCGCTTTCAGTACGGGATCCCTTCGAGCAACGAGCTGCGGGGGGTGAGTCTGGCGATCAGCGATGTGGGGGGCTTCAACCTCCGCTCCGAGTACGTGAGCAATCGACGCAACCGGCGGTTCCCCAACCAGACCATCCGCAGCAATCAGGCCCTCGCGCACGACGAGTCCGAGGCGTACTACGCCACGGCGTCGCAGATCACGTACCCCTTCTTTGGGTACGGGGAAGTTTTCAGCGTCGAGCCGGGGTACTCGACGTCGATGTTCATCCCCGACTCGCAGGGCTTCGTCGATTACGAGAACGAGGAGAACTATCTCTACGAGCTCGTCGATGACAACGACGACCAAGATCGCTTCCCGGACTGGGTTCGCCGGAGCGCGAATCTGAGTGCCCTGTTTCCAAACCAGAATCAGTTCCCCGATCGGGAGGTGTTTCCAGGGCTCGACGAAAACCAAGACTTCATCTCCGACTTCAATCAGAACCAGAATAACCAGCCCGATTACAGCGAGCCGTTCTTCCGCTACCACGTCGATCCGCCCGAATTCCTGTTTGGCACGGACATGAACAACAATACCGTCATCGACCGGTTTGAAAACGACACGGAACCCGATTACCCGTACAAGCGGGACAGCAAGGGATACAACTTCTATGTCGGGGTCGAACTGATGCCGAACAGCCGCCTCATGGTAGGGCGCTTGCGGATGGACCAGCACTCCAGCAATCGCCGGGCGGCCTCTACTTACGGTCTGCTGACGCTGAAGAAGGAATATCCGCAACGCAGTCTGTCGATCCAGCTCATGGAGTTTGCCCGCGCCGTCCAAGACGACATCCCCGACCATCTCATCCAGTGGGAGCAGCCGCCGTTCTCCACCGGGACGCTGCGGGACTTTAGCGATCCGTTGATCGCGCAGGATACCTTCATTAACACCCTCTACCTACAGGTAGATTGGGAACCGTTCGTCACGACGCAGACCAAGCTCAAGTACGACGCGTACAATCAGCGGGGGGATGCGGCGCAGGGAACGCGGGATGAGCGGTTCTTGGGCCTAATCAACAAGGCCGATCGCCAATTTTGGGCCATGCCGACGGTGATGGTGTGGCCGCAGTGGAAGCAGCGGTTTTCTGCTCGCACGCCGACCAACCCACGCGAGCGCAGCACGCGCGACTTGGCGGAACTGTTCTTCTTGCTCGTCAACTATCGCATCTCCCCTAGGCTAACCCTCGGTTTTGGCACCGAGTACGAGCTTTTTAATAACCTCAAGAGCCGTCCAGAGGGGGGTGCGGTTGACTACCAAGACGACTTCAGCCGCTTGACGTTGGCATCGCAGTTTTCCAATCAGGCGGCTTATCTGGGCTACGAGCTCACCGCGAATATCGGCATCCGGTGGACTCAACGCAGCGTGCGCGACCAAGCTGCCGACACGAACACCATGATCTTCGTCGATGTGTTTGCGGGGCTGGGAACCGGCCAGTGATGCGGATTTTGCCGCCGGCCGTTCTCTCGCTGACAGCGGGACTGCTGGCCTGTCAACCACCCGAACCACCCGAGCCAAAGCCCCGCGTCGTCGCCGTCGTTGACCGCGATACGATCGACGTCGAGTCCTACCGCGCGATGGCGGCCAAGCTGCTGGCTTCTTCCCATCGCGGCCAAGATCCCGCCCGCCTCGACACGAGGCGTCGGTTGCTCGATGCGATGATCGACCGACAGCTTCTGGTGATGGAGGGGCGACGCCGGAAGCTAAGCGCGTCGCCGCGAATCGCCGCGGCCCTTGAAACGCTCCAGAACAAACTCCTCTGGCGCGCCCTGTTCAACGCGGTTGCCATTGACGCTGGGCGCGATACGACCGGCATCTATGCCTTTGCCCGCGAAAAAGGATTCACCGAAGAGGTGCTGCTCCAGCACGTGATGCTGGCCAATGAGGCCGATGCGTGGAGCGTCCTCAAAGCACTCGATGCGGGAGAGCCGCTTGATGTGCTCGCCGTCGAGCGTTCGGTCCACCACGAGACCGGGGGCTTGGGGGGCTACTTTAGCTACATGTCCGTATCCCAAGTGCTCCCTGAGGTCCGCGAGCAAATTCTGTCTCTGGAGCCGGGTCAAACCTACCCGGAACCGCTGACCTCCCGCTACGGGGTTCACGTGTTTCGCCTCGTCGATCGCCGCCCGGCCGACCTTGCGAGCCGGTGGGATGTGGTGCTCGAGGAGTTTCGCGCCCGCGAGAGAACGCGCGTCTTCGAGGCTTTTGCCGACAGCTTGGCGGATGCGCGTGGGCTAGTCTGCGCGAGCGAGCGGCCGGCGTCGGACCCGCTTTGTACTTGGACGACCGGCCGGTTGTTGTCATCCGATGTCGATTGGGCCGCTGCCGAGGCCGATCTTCAGGGTTGGTTGCGCGTCAAGGCCCGGGATCGGCTGGTCCTTGAAGAGGCCCAGCGTCGCGGTATGGACCGTCAACCCGGAATCCGCGAGCCGATCGCGGCGCGTAGGGAAGAGATGATGATCGACAGCCTCCGTCGTCAGGTAGTCGGGCGCATTGAGGTGCCGGATGGGGAAAAGCGTTTGTACTACGAGGAACACCCCGATCTGTATGGCCCACGTCCGACGGTTCGCGTGGATGAAGTGCTCGTTGCGGATCGTACGCTGGCGCAACGGCTCCGCGGCCAAGCAGAGGCGGGCGTACCCATCGACTCCTTGGCGCGGGCACACAGCATTCGCGAGGTGACGAAAAAGAGCGGTGGGTCGATGTGGCTCGTCACGAGGGACAACCCGCTGTTGGGGCCTCTCGCGCCCCTCGCGCTCGACGCGGAAGTGGGGACGCTCTTAGGCCCCCTCGAAGTACCGGGCGGGTATTCGGTTCTGCGGATCGCCGAAAAGGGTGAGACCCCGGCCCGCCCCTATGAGGCGGTGGAACGGAACATTGAAGTGATCCTCCGGCTGCGTGCCGAGCATCAGCGGATGGACTCGTTGCTCGCCCAACTCCGCGTGGACTTCGCCGCCGCGATCGCGATCCATGAAGACGCGCTGGCCTCTGTACTGGCCGATTGGGGGGATCGCACAGACGATGCCCGGAATTGAAGAGTACTGGGAGCTGCGCGGGTCATGCCGGCCGTTTTCGTCTTCTTCCTACTGAGTGCCTGCGAGGGGGCTGCGCCCGAGCAAGAAGTCGCCCGAGCCATCCTCGACAGCGCGCTAGCGCACTCGGCGCGCGGTGAATCCGTCGCCGCGATCCGGCTGCTGCGCCGGGCGGCGCAGCTCGATCCACAGGATCCGGTCATCCCCTACAATCTCGGCAACAACTTGGCGCGGCAGGGCCGTCTCGACCAAGCTGTTGCGTCGTACCAACGAGCGCTATTCCTCGAACCTAAGTACGCGGCTGCCCATTACAACCTAGCGTCCGTGCGCTCTGCGGCCGGGCGGCACGAAGAAGCGGAAGCGGGCATGGCGCGCGCGATTGAGGCCGACAGTGGCTATCAGCCCGCCCACAAGGCGTTGGCGCAGTTGCGGGAACGGCGCGGCGACTACGATGGTGCCATCGAATCGCTGGAGATTGCGGTGGGGATCCGTCCCGACGATGTGGAGGCGCGCAATCAGCTCGGCTACCTGCTGGGGAAGCAGGGACGCCCGACCGCGGCCAAAGCGGTTTTGCGGAGGACGCTGCAAATCGACTCGACCCACGCGGACACTTGGGCACACTTAGGGGCGCTCCAACTCGCCGCCAAGGACTTTGCGAGCGCTCGCCAGTACTTAGAAAGGGCCGTCCAACTCAACGCATACCACACGAAGGCGCACTTCGACTTGGCCAACTGTCTGATGCGGCTGGGCGAGAAGCAGAGTGGACGAGAGATGCTGCGGCGGTTTGAGATGCTGCGATCGCTGGACGAGGACATCGCCAAGTACCGAGAGGCGATCCGCCACGACCCCACCGATCCGGCCCTCTACCAAGCACTCGCTCGCCTGTATGCAAGACGGGGTGAGGCAGACAAAGCGATTCAACGCTATCGACAGGCCATCGCCCGCGATGCCGAATTGGCCGCTGCCCACAACAACTTGGGCAACCTCCTGCTGCAACAGAAGCGACCCGAAGAGGCGGCCCGGGCCTATCGAGCCGCGTTGCTCGCCGACTCCACCTACGCCCTCGCCCACAATGGAATCGGTACCGTCAGACTCCTTGCGGGGAATAGGGTCGGGGCCATGGCGGCCTTTGCCCGCGCCGTCGAATTGGATTCCGCAAACCGCACATTCGCCGACAACCTCAGAGCTGTCCAGATGCTCCTACGACAAGAAGAGGAATCGCGTGATTGACCGCTTGGCGAGTTCTGAAATATATTGCGAGCCTAAGGCCGCTTCTCAGCGTTAAACCTGTATAATCGCTAGACAACGACAAGGAGTGCGATATGGACAAGGTGCGAATTGGCATTATTGGCCTCGGCGGCATGGGCAGCAGCCACGCCACTTATCTTTCCCAAGGCCAAATTGTCGGTGCGGAACTCGCGGCCGTAGCCGACACCGATCCGGCCCGGTTGGCGGGCGTGCAGGACCAATACGGCGCGGGCGTACAAGCGTTTGCCGGGGCCGACGCCCTGTTTGCGGCCCAATGCGTAGATGCCGTGATCGTAGCCACCCCTCACTACTTCCACCCGCCGCTGGTAATCGCCGCGCTGGAAAACGGCCTACACGCGATGAGCGAAAAGCCGGCCGGGGTCTATACGCGCCAAGTCCGTGCGATGAACGAGGCCGCGGCCCAAAGCGACCGGGTTTTTGGCGTGATGTTCAACCAGCGGACGCGCGGCGAGCACCAAAAGCTGAAGTCGCTCGTCGAATCCGGCGAATTGGGGCCGATTCGGCGCACGATTTACATCATCAACAACTGGTTCCGCGCCCAAAGCTACTACGATTCGGGCGGCTGGCGAGCGACTTGGGCTGGCGAGGGCGGCGGCGTGTTGGCCAACCAGTGCCCGCACAACCTCGACCTGTGGCAGTGGATATGCGGGATGCCGCAGCGGGTGCGGGCCTTTTGTCGCTTTGGGCAATACCACGACATTGAGGTCGAAGACGACGTGACGGCTTACGTCGAGTACGAGACCGGAGCTACGGGCGTCTTTATCACTTCTACGGGCGAGGCCCCGGGGACCAATCGGCTGGAGATTTCAGCGGACCGCGGCAAGGTAGTGTTGGAAAGCGGCAAAATCACCTTTTGGCGCACGACAGAGCCGGCGAGCAAATTCCTCGCGGAGTGGCCGCATGGGTTTGGCAGTCCAGAGGTCTGGAGGTGCGAGATACCAAGCGGCGGCGGCGCAGAGCACCAAGGGATTACCCAAAACTGGGTGCAGGCCATCCGCACGGGGTCGCCGTTATTGGCCGCTGGGACCGAGGGGATCAACGGCGTGGAGCTGGCCAATGCGATGTTGCTTTCGACGTGGACGGACGATTGGGTCGCTATCCCGGTGGACGAGGATTTGTACTACGAAGAGCTGCAAAAGCGGGTGGTTACCTCCAAGACAAAGGAGGAGAGCGGACAGGTGATGGACGTGCAGGGGACGTTTTAGGTAGCAGGAGGCTTACCCGTCGCTGACTCAAATTTCGGGCGGCGGCCCACGATGAGGAGCGAACCGTGAAACTTGCGTTGATGACCGGAGATATGCTGCCGCCGGCAGCCCTGCGCCCCGAGGGGTTTGAGGCGGTGCAGATGTTTTTCGGCTGGGGAGCGGGCGAAGATGTGCAGGATCCGTCGGCGGCCGAGGTCGATAGCGTGCTACAAGCGGCCGATGTCGCGCTGGCGGCCATGACCTTGCACGTCGATCTGGTCGGGCCTAAAGGCGCGGTCCAAGACGATGTGGCCAGGCTGGTGCGTTGCGTGGAGAAGACCGCCGCGCTCGACGGGCGTTTCGGCGACAACGCGCGGCCGGTGCTGGTGTGGCATCCGTCGGGGTATCCGGCAGAGGGCGTGGACGATCGGGCGGTGTTTGCGGGGTTGTGCGCCGGGCTGGCGACCGCGTGCGCCGCGGCCGAGAAAGCCGGCGTTGTCATTGCGGTGGAAATGACGCGGGCGGGGAGTATCGACGGGGCAGAGCGCTTTTTGCGGGTGCAAGATCGGGTGGGGTCCGCGGCCCTCAAAGTCTGCATGGACGCGGCAAACTTCGCGCCCGACCGCACCCCGCTGGTACGCGCCGTGCGGATGCTCGGCCCCGACATCGCAATCGCCCACGGCAAGGACGTGCGCTTTGCCGAGAATGGCGAGGTGGCCGACTACGGGCCGACCGGGTCGGGATGCTTGGACTATCCGGCCTATATCGGCGCGTTGCAGGAGTGGACGCAGGTGCCCTATTTCGTCTTGGAGTACTACAAAAATCGCGCTGACCTGCTAAAGGCCCGCGATATTGTGCGAGCTTGTTTGTAGATATGCCAAGCGGAACGTCCGGCAGGAATGGTGCTCTATTTCGAGCGTTACTAATCGGGTAAAACCGGCTGAGAGGGCAACATGAACAACTTTTTGCGACTCAATTTGCGTTCCCAAAGCCTTACGCAGGACGAGGGCGGGCACGCTATCTGGCAGGTGCAAACCAGTCCCCAAGAATGGGCGGCGGACCAAACCGCGCTCTTGCTCTGCGATGTGTGGAACGGCCACTGGTGCCGCGGCGCGGTCGAGCGCCTCGATGCCATGATCGAGCGGATGGACGCTGTGGTTAGGGCGGTGCGCGCGGCCGGCGGCCTGATCGTCCACGCGCCTTCGGATACCATGGATTTTTACGCCGATGCGCCGGCGCGTCAGCGCGTCCTTGCGGCCCCCCCCGTTGCGCCGCCGCCCGACGCTGACCGCTCGGATCCTCCCCTGCCGGTGGATGCCTCTGATCACGGAGCGGACACGGGCGAGACCGAGACCTACAAGGCTTGGAATCGGCAGCATCCGGGGATTGAAATCGACCAAGAGCGGGATATTATTTCGGATCAGGGGGCGGAGGTGTATAGCTACTTGCAGCACCAAGGGATCGCGCATCTGCTGATTATGGGCGTCCACACCAATATGTGCGTTTTGCACCGGACTTTTGCCATCAAGCAGATGGTGCGCTGGGGAGTGGAGGTGGTGTTGATCCGCGACTTGACCGACGCGATGTACAATCCGGCCATGCCGCCCTACGTCAGCCACGACGCGGGCACGGGCTTGGTGGTGGAGTTCATCGAAAAATTCTGGTGTCCGAGCGTGGAGAGCAAGGATGTAATCGGGGCGTAAAATCGCGCCATGTACAGGCGACTCGCACCTGACAGCCATTTTAGGATTCTTTTGCAAACAACACTTAATAAGGCCATCGGCTGGACGGTCGTTGGGCTGGGGCTGTTTTGCGGCTCGGCGACAGCGCAAGGGGCGGCGCGCGTTGAAGTGCCCATCTTTGAGGGCGGCGCGGGCTTGGACTTTTTCTTTTTTGCCGCCCGCGAATACGAAAAAGTCCGTCCCGAGGTGCAGGTCGATCTCTACGGCGACCCGCGCATTGCCGACAAGGTGCGGGTGCGGATTCTCGAAGGAACCTTCCCAACAGTCAGCAACGCCGGTCTCAACTACTGGGCGCTGATCCGCAACGGCGAAATCCTGCCCCTCGACGCCTATCTGGACGGGCCGAGCTGGGACGGGGACCGGACTTGGCGCGCGTCCTTCCTGCCCGGCAGCCTCGACCGCTATGAGTACGAGGGCAAGACCTACGGCATCCCCTTGCTCTATTCGGTTTACGTCGTCTGGTACAACAAAAACATGTTTGCGGAGCACGGCTGGGCACCGCCGCGCACTTGGGACGAGTTTTTCGCCCTCTGCGAGCAAATCCGCGCCGCCGGGGTTTGGCCGCTGGCCTTTCAGGGGCGTTATCCGGGCTATATCGGCGGCGTGACCGACAACGCGTATTATCACCTCGCGGGCCGCGCCCGGTTCTACGAGCAGAAGGAGCTGGTGCCGGGCAGTTTCGCCAACCCCGAATACGCGACCGCGCTCAGGCTCATTCAGCGCACGGCGCAGGAGTACTTCCAGCCCGGGGCCCTCGGCATGAGCCACACCGAGGCGCAGCTCGAATTTTTCTTGGGCCACACTGCGATGGTTTTTTGCGGCTCTTGGCTCAAAAGCGAGATGATGGGCAAAATCCCCGACGGCTTCCGCTTGGGAGCGTTTAATTTGCCCGTGGCCGAGGGGGGAGCCGGCGATCCCGGGGCCATCTACACAAGTGCTGGGTATTACTTTGTCTTCAAAAACAGCGCCCACACCGAGCTGGGCGTGGACTTTTTGCGCTTTATGACCTCGCAGGAGATGGCCGGCACCTTTGCCGAGATGCGCGATGTTTTGGTGGCCATTGATGGGGCGATGGAGGGACGCACCAGCGAAGATTTGCAGGACCTGGTGAACTTGGCGCAACGAGCGACGACGACCTATGGCACGGCCCCGGGCGAAGGCTTCCCGGAGATGGACCAATTCCTCAACGATGTGCGCTTCAAGATCGTCAATGGGCAGCTAACGCCGGAGGAGGGCACCCAGCAACTGGAGGAGGCCGCCGAGGCTGTACGCAACCGCAGCGAGCGTCCCGATCAAGTTACCGCCCGCCACCTGTGGAAACCCGCGCTGCTGTTGGGGCTTTTGGTGCTGGCGATGGGCTATTGGTTATCTACGACGGCGCGGCAGTGGCGCGAAAGACGAAGCGGCCAAGCCCCCCGACCTACCAGCACCGTGCGCTTGGGTTGGGCTGGGGTGGTGGTGTTCGTCGGGCCGGCCGCGGCGTTCTACACGCTCTTTGTGGTCGTGCCCAGCATCAAGTCCTTCGTCTGGAGCGCGATGCGCTGGGACGGGTTGACGGAAATGGTTTTCGTCGGGCTGTTGCACTTCCAGCGGCTGCTCTTTGAGAGCGACGAGTTTTGGATCGCGCTGTCGAACAATCTCTTCATCATGTTTATCATCCCGCTCTGCGTGTTGCCGCTGTCGCTCTTTTTGGCGGTGTGCATCAGCCGCGAGGTCGTCGGTGCCAAGCTCTTTCGCATCGTCTTCTTCTTTCCCAACATTCTCGGCGGAGTCGCGGCGACGCTGCTGTGGATGCACCTGTACAATCCACAGGGCGGGCCGATCAACACGGTGTTGGTGGCCTTGGGATTGGAGGGGTTTGCCGGCTTTGCTTGGCTGGCGCAGGACAACCTCTACTGGGCGCTAATACCCATGTCGATCTGGGGCGCGGCCGGGTTCAACATGGTGCTGTTTTTGGCGGCCATGGAGAGCATCCCGCAGAGCATGTACGAGGCGGCTGACATCGACGGGGCTTCGGCTTGGCGGCAGTTTTGGTCGATTACCGTGCCGCTGATTTGGGAGGTCTTGTCGATAGCGATTGTGTTTATGATCATCGGCGGGATGAAGGCGTTTGAGGTGATTTGGCTGCTGACCAATCAGCGGCCGACGACCGACAACCACGTGATCGGTACGCGGATGGTGCAGGCCATGTTTACCGAGTTCAAGGTGGGAGAGGCCACGGCGATTGCCGTGCTGCTCTTTTTGATCGTGTTCTTTGGCACCACCGCAACCTTGCGGGCCATGAAGCGCGAAGCCGTGGAGTTTTGAATATGGCCGAGCCGGGCAAGTTTTCCGTCGTCAAACCTTTGGTCTATCTGGTGCTGTGCGGCTATCTGACGATTGTGGTCTATCCGATGCTGTGGCTTTTGTACACCTCCCTGAAGACGGACCGCGAGATTTTCCTCAACCCCTTCAGCTTGCCCGAGCTCGATGCCTTGCAGTGGATCAACTTTGCCAACGCTTGGACTAAGGGGCACTTCGGCGACTATTTCTTCAACAGCGTCTTTCTAACAGTCGCGACCGTGGCGGTCTCCATGCTGCTGGCGGCGATGGCGGCCTACGCACTGGCGCGCTTTAGCTTCTTGGGCGTGCGGCCGATGTTTTTCTACTTCTTGGCTGGGCTGATGATCCCGTTGCAACTGTCGATTGTGCCGCTCTTTTTTCAGATGAAGGACTTTGGCTTGCTCAACTCGCGGCTGGGCATGCTGATGGTCTATGTGGCCTTTGGGATGCCGTTTGCCATCTTTATCCTCACCGGGTTTTTCAAGTCTTTGCCCGCTGGGTTGCACGAGTCGGCGCTAATAGATGGGGCCGGGGAGTTTCGGGCGTTTTGGTCGATTATGCTGCCGTTGGCGCGGCCCGGGCTTATTACGGTGGGCATCTTCGCCTTCTTGGGGACTTGGAACGAGTTTTTTATGGCCTTTATGTTCCTGTCTGGGGAGGGGTCGCAGGCGTTGCGCACCCTGCCGCTGGGATTGGCTAACATCACCATCGTCAGCCAGTATCGCAGCGATTGGGGCATGGCCTTTGCCGGATTGGTGCTGATCATGGCTCCGACGATGCTGGTGTACGCTTTCTTGCAGCAATACCTGACGAAGGGGATTACTGTTGGGGCGCTCAAGGGGTAGAGAGGGGGAGGCGGTAGGTGATGACGAAAACGACGGCGCGACTAACGACGGTAAGCCCGTCTAGCGGCTGTAGCGCAGGCCAAAGAAAAAGCCCGGCCACGCGAAAAGCCCATCCTTCCATTCCCTCTCGTAGCGGCTACCCGACTCGATCAGCCGGAGATGGCTATCGGTCCACAACTGGTTCAAGGAGACGCCGCCAAACAGCGACAGATGGCGGTGCAAAAAGACCCCCGTCCCGAGTTTAATTCTGGCCAGATAGTTGTCCCTGTTCAAGCGGTCCAAGCCCAAATCCACCTTGAGCGGCCAAAGGTCAACACCTGCTTTGTAATCATCGTTGAGGTCGCGGCTGATCCGGTAGATATGGGTATCGAGGCCGAGGAAAAACCGCTGGCCGCGCTTCTGCATCCCGCCCCCCAAGCCCAACGCCCAGCGCCGCTGCCCGCCCTCGTCGGCAAAGCCCGTGGTAAAAGAGGTGTAAAACGAGCGGCCGCCCGAGGCGAGGGTGAACATGGTAAAGCCGACTTCGTCGCGCCAAGTGCTGAAGTTGAAAAGCCCGCTGCGCGAGTAGTTGAGCAGCCCGATGGGCAGGCCGCCCTCGATATGGCCAGAAAGGTTGATCACGCCCACCTGCAAGCCCTTGACCTCGCTCGCCACGTTCAATACCCCGACCTGAACGCCCTTGACCTCGCCGGCAAAATTGGTCACGGCCACTTGCAAACCGCGGATTTTGCCGGCGATGTTGAGCAACCCTACTTGTCCACCTTGTAAAGGCCCTAGCCCCCAGCCGCGCACTTGAGAGGCAATGTTGAGAAATCCTACTTGCCCACCTTGTAAAGGCCCCAGCGCCCAGTTGACGCCCGTGACGGTCGCCTGCCAGCCGTTGACCTCTTTGAGCGCCAAGTTGCCCACCCCACTCATTTGGGTGCCCGTCCGCGCCCGCGCTTGGTTGACCAGCAAGGCGAGCTGGACGCCGCGGAACGCCGCGTCTTGGGTATTGGTCAGCAGCCCCAGCGACAGCGTGTAGCGCTCGCCGGCAACCTCGATTCGGCGGCCTAAGGTGATCCGCCGCCGTGAGCCGCCCCGTAGCCTAGCGTCCTCTGGGGACAGGACGCGAAAATCGCCGCCCCGCACCTCGGCGAACTCGTCCTTAGTCAGGTCCAACTCAGCCACTTGCCAGCCCGCATCCCACGTTTGCAAAAACAGGGTATAGGCCCCCGGCACCAATCCCAACTCGACCGCCCGCCCCGGGGATTTGTTCAGTTCGGCGACTAGACGCCGCTGGGCATTGCGGATGGCGATCTGGCCGGCGAGGCCCTCGTCTAGCAACAGGCCCGCTGCGTTGCGGCGCACCTCGGTCATCACCACGCCGCCGGTGCCGCGCATCTGGCCCTCGTAAGCTGGATGCTGAGTGCCTCCGGCCGTGCCAATAGTCCGCGCCCGCGTCTCGTCAAAGGCGAACTGGTAGGCCTCGTGGAGGGTCACTCGGCCATCGCCGGTAACGTCGGCCGCGCCGCGCATCCCGGAAATTAGATAGTGCGTAAAAAAGGACGCTTCGATCTGGTCCGATTCCTGCGCGGCCTCGTCGGCCGAGCTCGAAGTGAGGAAGGCGTACCCCCGCATGTCAAAGGACTCGTCAACCAAAAAGGGCGGCTGGGGCTTGCCCCCTTTGATGCGGGTTATGGAGCCGGAGTTACAGGCATCGAGGACGGCGATGCGGACGGCGGCCTCGGTCGTCTTGAGCGAGTCGAGCAACTGCTGGTAGCCGAGGTGATCGCCCGCCAAAAGCAGGCCCTCTTCGTCGGCGTGTCCCGAGTAGTAAAGCAGTACCTCTAAGCGGCCTCCCCACCGACGGGCCGCCTGCACCCGCCGGCCTAGATCGGCCAGCCCCTGCTCAAAAGCGGCCAAGTCTGGGTCGCGCAACAGCACCACATCGGCCGGGTCCAAGCCCCCCATCTCCTGCAAGACCTCGACGAAGTGTTCCGCGTCCGAGACCGCGTAGCGCAACAACTCGCGATCCACCCCGCCGTTGTTGGCCCCGGCCGCCAGCACCAACCGGCGCATCTCGGCGGCGGCCGGCTGCAAAGACAGGCCCGCCACAACGACGAGCGCGATTAGCACACTCAGCCGCGATAGCATGGATTGTAACTCTACCAGATGTCGCTGAGATTCAGTACAAATCCCGGCAAGGTGGGATCGGCCGATAGGGCCTTGAGGTTTTTTAGCACTTCAACCGGGAGGTGCGGGCGGTAGATCGCTACGGTTTTTTGCTCTGGGACAATGAGCCAGCCCAGTTGAGTGCCGTTTTCAATGTATGCTGCCATTTTTGCTCGCAACGATAGCAGATCATCCGAGGGCGACTTGAGTTCGATGACAAACTCTGGACAAAGCGGCAAAAAGCGGTCCTTTTGCGCCTCGGTCAGGGCATCGTACCGCCGCCGCGCAACCCACGCGCCATCCGGCGAGCGGACAGAGCGGTCGGGTAGCACAAATCCGCTCGAGGAATCAAAGGCCACGCCGGTGCCATCTCGTTTGGCCCACAAGCCCAACTGCACGGTAATTTCTGCATTCCGGGCACCCGTTGCTCCTCCCGTTGGGGGCATAATCAGTACTTCTCCCTTTGCATTGCGCTCAATGCGCATGTCGCGATTGAGCTGACAAAAGTCAAAAAACTGCTCTTCGGTTAGATCGATAACGGGCTGAAAGTTCAGTACGGCTTCCATAGAGATACCTCGCCGGGTGTGCGCTAAGGGGCCTCTGGTTTGCGTAGGGTGAAGGCAAAAAGGTGGAGGTCGTCGGCCAACGCCACCTCGCCGGCGACCAGCTTGGCTCGGATCGGGGATAGACCAAAGGGGCGGTCGGCCGCCACCAAGTAAAACCGCTCCCACAGGGGCGCGTCGTCGAGTTCATAGGCCACGTCGAGGGTATCTTGCGCGGCCAACGGCACGGCTTGGGTCCCGGCTGCCGGCAGGTGCCACGTTGCAGCACCGCGCCCGTCAACGGACAGGATCGCCCCGTACTGCAAGCCACCGGAGCGGTAAGCGAGCTGCACCCAATCCCCGCGTTGGGCCAAGGCCCCGTCCGGCAAACGCTCCGCACCGCTGGCCAGCTTGCGAAAGACCATCAAGCGCGGCGTCCGCTCACCGCCCTTAACCCGCAGTGCGGGGGCTTGCGGGGGGTCTTGGTCAAAGAGAGTGGGCACCGCCACTACCGCCAGGATCAGGGCCACGGCCGGAACGGCCCAAAGGCGATACCCACTCCACGTCCGTTGGGCGCGCCGGCCCTGCGCCCGCTTGCGTTTTAGCTCGATCTGGCCGCGCATCCATTCGGGTGGGTAGCGCCTAAGCACTTCCTCGTTGGAACGCTCTAGGGCGGCTAGACGCTCCGCGAGCGCGGGGTCGGTCGCCAACTGGCGGTCCAAAGCCGCCAACTCGGCCTCCGTGCCCTCGCGCAGCAGGTAGCGCTCTAGCTGGTAGTCGCTTATGGGGCGCTGCTCTTCTTGCTGGTTCATGCTTGCTCCATCTCTTGCAGCGACGCTCTCAGGCCGAGCAATCGCTTGCGCACACCCGACACGGACAGCCCCACTTGCTTGGCTACCTCTTCTAAAGTCATGCCGTCCACGTAGTACAAGACGGCCATCGTCCGCGTTGACTCGCGCTGCTGGCCAAAGAGCTTGGCGAGCACGGTGCGCGCCTCTATCCGGCCCTCGGCGTCCTCTGAGCAGGCTATCTGCTCCAGCAGCGTCGAGTCGGCCGTGGTCTTTCGCCGCTGGGTGTCGCGGATGCGATTGAGGCAGAGGTTGGTCGCTATGCGGTAGAGCAGGCTGGAGGGCGCGTCGGCCCGCAGGCGGTCGCGCCGCGTCAACAGCCGCACAAACACGTCCTGAGTGACGTCGAGTGCCTGATCTTCGTCGCGCAAAAGCTGCCGACAGCGACGCAAGACCATCGGTCCGTAGCGACGGTACAGGGTATCTACGTCCATGTATTTCCTGGCGGTGTACTACTTAAACACCAACGGCGGCGCAGGGTGTTACTTTTTTTGCCGGGGCGTCCGTTCTGGCGATACTGCGCATAAAAATTCCCCAAGCCGCGCCCTATTTTTCCTCAAGGGCGGCGAGGAGCTCGGCGGCCTGCTGGCGCTTGGCGGGATCGTCATTGCGGGCGACGATGCGCTGGAGGGCCGAGACGGCGAGCGGATCGCCTTGCTCGCCCAGCGCCAAGGCTTGGCGGTCGCGTTCCTCGTGGTAGCTATCGTCGTAGTCAACCACGTCGAGTTCGCACTGACGCCAGTAGTACTGCAAGCGGTCGTCGGGCCACTCGGCGTAGATGGCCTCCCAAGTGTTGGGCTGGCTGTGGGGCAGCAGGCTGCCCGGGGCGATGGGGTCGGCAACGCGCTGGTAGCGGGCGTCGATGGACAGGCGCAGTCGTTCCCCGGTGTTGGGGACGCCGCGATGGGGCGTCATGCTGTGGAAGAAGAGCACATCCCCTTGCGCGAAGGGGCCGCCGGTCCAAGTCCCTGCAAACGTGTCGGTAATCGCCAAGCCTCCAGCCCCTAGGGCCGGTTGGAACTTATAAACGCCCCCGCGATGCGCCCGAGCGGCCACCTCCAACCCTCCCATAGCCGGCGGCAGGTCGTGGAGTGGGAACCAAGCGGTATAGGTTTCGGCCGTGCCCTGAATGGGAATGAAGTCTTGATGCGGCGGCGTGGTAAAGGACTCGCGCTTGGGAAAGATGACGCGGGCGATGAGGCGCGGATGGGGCAGCACCGGGCCGTCGAGCAGTTTTTCGAGGAGGCCGACGAGCGCGGGGTGGTGCTGCAAGGCGTGGAATTGCGGCAGCGCGTACAGCCGGCGATAGACCTCCATATACTCGGGCGTCGGCTCGACGCAGAAGCCGTCTTGGTCGGCGATGGCATCCGCAAGCGGCGCGGCGGCCTCAACCCAGCCGGCCGCGTGGACAATGGCTAAAAAGCGCAGCCTGAGTGCTTCGAGTTCGTCGGCGGGCAGCAGGCTGCGGACCAAAAGATAGCCGTCGCGCTCCATGCGGGCGCGGAGCGCGGACGGGTCGTCGATGAGAGGGGTTGAGTCGAGAAAGGTCGGCATAAACAGGCTCCTAAGAGAGAAAAACAGGCCACACTAGGCGGTAAAAAACGCCACGACGGTCCAGCACAAAGCCGCCAAGCCCGCCGCAATCGACGCCTGCGGGATTTGCGTCTTGACGTGGTCCATCAGGTCGCAGCCTGTACACATGGAACTAAGCACGGTGGTATCCGAAATCGGCGAGCACTGGTCGCCGTACACGCTGCCGTCCATGACCGCGGCAAAACACAGCGTCATAAAAAGCTCTGGATGCGCTAGGCCATTGGAACCGGCCACCGCCCAAGCAAGCGGCATGGCCAATGGGAACGCCACCGCATAGGTGCCCCAACTCGTGCCCGTAGAAAAGGCGATGACCATGGTGAGAAGCTGAAGCAAGACCGGCAGGAGGAAATACGGAATGGCCTCGCCGAGCTGTTCGACTAAAAAGATGCTGCCGCCCGCCTCCTTGCTGATGCCGCCGATGGTGATGGCCAGCAGCAAAATAACCGAGCCGAGCACCACCCCCTTAATGCCGTCGTGAAAGCCGGCGATGAGGTCTTTCAGGGCCATGCCCTTGCCCAAGGCCATGCCCGCGGCCAACAAAAGCGCGATGCCAAAGGCCCACTGCACATTGGGCGATCCGCTCGTGATAAAGGTGCCGACCGCAATGGCGATGAGCGTCCCGAGCGGCAAGAAAAACTCGAGGACGTGCGGGGTGTAGCCTTCGGGCACGTTGCTCCCTTGCAGCTCCTTGGCGCTGAGGGGGTCGGCGTTGGGCGAGTCGAGCTGGCCGGTCGTGCGGGCGCGCTGAATCGCCGCCTTGAGTTGCGAACCCAAAAAGAGCGGTCTTTCAATGCTGAGGAGGAACGTGCCCAAGACCGCAAAAATGGCGTAAAAACAAAAGGGCACGCTTTGAAAAAAGAAGGCAATGCGATCCGCTTCCGTGGCCAAGAAGCCGACGCCGGAGACGAAGATAAACGCCTGCACGTAGCCGGGCCAAGCGTTGAACGCGAGCTGAGAGGCAATCGGCGAGGCGGTCGAATCGACGACGTAGGCCAGCTCCTCGTGGCTGATTCTCTCGTTGTCGGCAATGGGTTTGACCGTGGTGCCGACCAGCACCGTGCTGACCGTCCCGCCCTGAAAGAAGACGACCCCGAGCATCCACGCGACCAACTTGGCGCTTCTGGGGCCGCGCACAAAGCGCTCGGTCATAAACTCGGCAAAGGCTTGGGCCGCGCCCGTGCGCGACCATATCCCCATCAGCCCGCCCAACAGCCACAAGTAGAGCAGCAGCACTCCGGCCGCGTTTTTAGTCGCCAAGGAGGGAATGAGCACCTCGCCGGTGAAGTCGTAGCGGGCCAAAAGGAGCGCACCGGAGATGATGCCGCCCAACAGGGAGGTGACCGGTTCTTTGGTCAGCCAACACAGCATCACGGCCACCACGGCCGGCAGCAGCGACCAATAGCTCCAGTGGTGCTTGGCCATCAGTTTGTAGTAGCGGTCCGTCATCGCCTGAGTGTCAAACTGTTTGACAAACTCTTCGCGGACCGACGGCTCAGTACTCGACCCGTGTATTTTGGCCGGGTTGAGCTCGGCTTGCTCTATGGGGACGGCCTCGAAATAGACGGGTTTTTCGCGGTAGATGTAGTACAGCTTGCCGTCGCTGTCCGCTTTCACGTCTAACTCGGCCTTCTCGACCGTCCAAGTGGGTGCCACGTTGGCCCCGACGATCCAAGACACGAGCATGGCGACGACAAAAATGGCGAAGTTGCGAATGCCTTTGGGCATGAGAGTCCTTTCGATTGGATGGAGTGAGGGGGTTATCGGCTCATAGTCCCGACGGTTCGCTCGGCCCTAGATCGGCGTCTTGGCCGCGGTGGAAATTGCGCCCCATCAGGTATTTTACATCCAGTTCCACGTCGCGCACAAAAATCTCCGGCAGCGCTTGGGCGTCTCGCCGCACCAGTTCGACTGCGAGCGCGTTGTTGCCCTTTTTCGGCCAGTGTTTGGCGTCCAGCCTAAACGCGTACCAATACCCCGATCCCGTGCGATAGCGCGGTGCCGACATGCGGTACAATTCGTTGATCTTGCGCAACAGGTGGGCGGGCAATTCCCGGCCGTTGAGATAGAATTTTAGCCGGTCGCGCTCGGTGTGGCCCATCACCCGCACCCGCAGCAACACTTCGTGGACTCGGCCAACCTTTGCCCAACGCCGCAAATCGTCGCTGACCGACAAGGTGACGGAAGCCGGGCGGCCCTTTTGCAAATAGGCCGGTAGCTGCATAGTCGTCCCCGGCTCGGTGGTGGGATTGGGGAAGCGGCCGGTTGTGGTCGGTACGTAGTAAATTTTGTCGCGGGCGGCCATGACCTCGGGATAGGGCAATTCCCGCAGCTTCTCGTAGAAGGAGGCTTGGTACGGCCAATTCCCGAACCAGTGCGCCAAGTATAGGCCATCGACGCCTTGCGCCCAAAAGTTGCAGGCGGCCCCGCGCACCATCTCAATGGTCGCCTCCCCCAAGCGATCGGAATCTACGTGACTTTGCAAGGCCGCCAACACCCGGCAGCCCGTGCCTTCGGCCGCCGCAACCAAGGGCCGGAAATCAATGGTCGAATCGAGCAGTTCGGGGCCGGAAAACGCCTGGCCGATTAGCACCTCGACCAGCCCTTGGCGCAACCACGCGGCGACATCCATGCCGACCGCATAGCACCCCTCCATGCTGTGGGGAATGCGGATGGCCAGTTCGCGTTGCTTCCCGCTCCGCTTGACAGCGCGATGCACCTCGGCCACCCACTCGGTCATGATCTCGCGGCCCGCGGCGACTTCGTCTGGGTGGAAGTAGTAGGGCTGGTAGTTCATCTGGAGCTCAAAGCCATCGACCGGATACTTTTCTAGGGTCTCGGCAATCAGGGCCAAGCGCTCGTCGCGGACTGCTCGGTGCTTGAAGTCGAGACAAGTGCGGCCGGGAAAGTTGTCGGGCACGCCGTCTTGCGCGCCGATTTCGAGCTGGGCGTTGTCAAAGCGGAAGTCCGAGCAGCGCACGTCCTCTTCCCGCGGCCCCCGGCCCTGCTGCACCAACAGCGTCGGATAGACCTGCTTGCCGTACTGGTGGGCGCGATCGCAAATCAGGCGCAGGGGATCGTGCCCCTTGCGGATTAGGTCGCGGGCGTTTTGGTGGGCGCGGCGAAAAATCAAATGGGGCCACCGCTTCACATTGTGGCCCCACAACTCCCCGACCTCGCTGTCGTGCAGCACGGTGCGACCGTCGCCGAGGCAAAACATGATGGCCTCGACCGGCGTACCCAACAGCTCATCGACTCCCTGCTCGTATTCTTCTTTTTGCATCGGCGGCTCGTACATGTAAATCAGCGGGTGCCGGCCGTCGTGGTAAAACATGATTTTGGGCTTGGGCATGGTCTGGCTCCTTTAGGTCCAGTGGCGCGAATTGGGCACGACCACCCAGGCCGATCCTTGGGTGATCGACTGTTGGCTGACGAGGCCGGGCAAGGTCATGTCCATCGCCAAGTCGATGTCAATGGCCGGTGCCTTTTCTCCGCGGATGGCCGCGACAAAGTCCTGTACCTCCCAATAGTCGCCGCCGCCGTGCCCGGCGGCGAGGGCTTCTGCCGGCGGATGCTGCCAGTGATCCGGCAAAAATTCCGCCAAGGCTTCCAAAGGCTCCCAGCGCGGCTGGGCGCTGCGGCTACGCAGCCAGATTTTGGCCGCGGCCGCAAAGCCGTCGCCCGACTCGTACGCGCCATCCGTCCCCTGCAACGCATAATGCGTCATCTGGTGCGGCCGGTCCGAGAGCATATCGACCCGGATGTGCGCCAGCCCGCCGCCCGAGAGCCGGCATATCATGGTCACCGAATCCTCCATTTCGTATAAAGCACCGCGCGGGTCGCGGTAGTGGTGCCCGGTGCCCATGGCGCAGACCGCGACCACCCGCTGCCCGGCAAACCACGTCAGCACCGGCCCTAAGCTGTGCGTGGCATAGGTGCAGCCATTGACGCCCGTCTGCCAGCGCCGCCGCCAAGGCGTGGTCTCGTTGAGTTGTTTCAGTTCATGGATATAGGCTCCTTCGGCGTAGTACAGGTCGCCGAAAAAGCCGCGCTCGACCAGCGCACTTATTAGCGCGTTGGACTGGGTGTACACGTAGTTCTCGGCCATCATATAGACGGCTCGGCTGCGCCGCGCGGTGCGCGTCAAATCGCGGCACTCCGCCACCGACACCCCGGCCGTCACCTCGCTGAGCACGTGGATGTCGCGCTCTAAGGCCGCGATGGCCTGAGGCGTGTGCCACGGCATGGGCGTACCCACGACAACCGCATCTACCCCCCCGGCGTCCAGCATTTCGTCGGCATCCGTGAAAATTTGTTCGACGCCCAACTCGGCCGCGTGGCGCTCAACCGCTTCCGCACGGATGTCGCACAGCGCGGTGATCTCTGTGGCTGGATGGGCCAGCAGGGTGGGGATAAAACCGCTGCCGCGGCCGGCGGCCCCTACGATGCCAAAGCGTATTTTGTCCATTGCCTCAATCGTTTGACAACCGGCCTGAGCGGCCGTACTGTTGTAAGCCCTTTATCCAACCCATTCCCCACAGGAGGAACATCATGGCCATCATACCTAACATTAGTTCGGACGTCGCCGGGCCGCTCGGTGCAATTCACCTGCCTCGCCTGTGGTCCAAGCTGCGCCTGAGCGCGGCCGGCGAACTGCCGGCCGACTACCCGGAATGCGGCGCGGGCTTCGACCAGATGGTTCTCGACGGTCTCGGCATCGACCGCGACGCGGCCGTGCGCTATGTCAAGGACAACAAGGCCAGCTACACCGAATTTGAAAACTGGGTCAAGGCCCAGCGCGGCGGCTCCGTTCCCCAGAGCGAAATCGACGCTTCCAACGCCGCCATCCGCGGCTACAACCACGACGACGAGACCCGCGGCAGCATCCTCAACGCCGCTGGCCTCAGCGACGACGGCAGCATCCTCGACGCCGTCAACCTCAACAACCTCGACGACTGGACTGAACTGCACAACGCCCTGAGCTAACAGGACGGGTCCCACTCGCCTGCCGGCCCGCTTCCTCTCTTTGGAGGCGGGCTGTCTTGTCTCTTCTCGCTCGCCTATTCATATCGCCTTTTGGCCGGGCTGTCAACGCCCTTGATAGCCCTCTACTAAATTTGTACCTTGTGCCACCCACTCCTCGGCCCCTCGGTGAAAGCGAGTCTGAGATGAAATTCGACGTCGTCGCACTGACCAAGGCAATAGTCGCCTATCCCTCGGAAAGCCAAACCAGCAACGTCGAAGTCACCCAGCACATCGCCGGGGTCTTAAGCCAGCTTGGGTTCCAGCTAGAAGAGGTGCCCTACACGGATGCGGCGGGCGTGGCCAAGCTCTCCATCGTCGGCAAGCTGGGCACTGGCGAGGGGGGGCTGGCCCTGATGAGCCACGACGACGTCGTCCCTGCTAATCCCGCCGATGGCTGGCACCGCGATCCCTACGATTCCTACGAGGCCAACGGCAGGCTCTACGGCCGCGGTGCCTGCGACATGAAAGGCCCCTTGGCCGCTTCGATTTGCGCGGCCGCCCGCTTCAAGGCCGCCGATCTCACCGCCCCGCTCTACATCGTCGTCACGGCGGACGAGGAAGTCCACGCTGTCGGCGCCCAAAAAGTCACGGCTCACTCCAAGCTCTTTGCCGAGGCCAGCCTCGGCTGCGGCATTATCTGCGAGCCGACCAGCCTCCGCGTCGTTCACGCCCACAAAGGCTCGCTCGCCATCCAAGTCACCGCCAAAGGACGCCCCGCGCACACCAGCACCTTGAAGGGCATCAACGCCAACCTCAAAATGATTCCCTTTCTCGCGGAGATGAAGCAATTCAACGAGGAGGTGCTCAGCGCACACCGCTACCGCAACGAGGAGTTCGCGCCGCCGCATTCCGAGTGGTGCATCGGCATCAACGACCACAACCGCGCCACCAACATCTCCCCCGCCCAGAGCATCTGCACCCTCAACTACCGCCCCATGCCCGGCATCGACGTCGAGGATTTGATCGACAAAACCCGCAAAAGCGCACAAAAGCACGGCCTCGACTTCGAGCTCAAGCACCGCGGCGAGCCGCTCTATACTGCGGTGGACGCCCCGCTGGTCCGCACGGCGCTAGAGCTAACGGGCCACCCCGAACCCACCACGGTAGCCTATGGCACCGACGGCATGGCTTTTGTCGAGAAGATGAAACAAATGATCGTCCTCGGCCCGGGCGACATTGCCCAAGCCCACACCGCCAACGAATGGATCTCTCTCGACCAACTACACGCCAGCGTTGATCTCTACGCCCGCTTCATCGAGCATATATGCGCTTAGGGGATGGAGATTCGCAAAACCGCGGCCCCCACGTGCAAGCCGGCAAAGAGCGTCAGCGGGCCGGTGCAGTCCTGCATACTGACCGGGACGTACTGGATGGCCGCTTGATCAAAGGGCCAGACCTTTAACCCGCTATAGCTCAGCGCGACCAACTGTCGCTGGGGGGCGCGAGATGACGCTAGACCACCTTGAAAACAAAATCATCCGCCCGACCTACCAAGAGCCGCGCATTCACTTTGCGGTCAACTGCGCGGCCCTTAGCTGCCCACAACTCCGCAAGGCTCGAAGGCGTGTACGATCACCTGTCAAGCCTCATAGCGGATGACCAACTCGATGTCGGTCAGTAGCAAGTCGCAGGCAAGTTGGGGGTGGCGTTGCAAGAGGACGACATCTAAGCGATGGAGGCCGCGGGCGGCTTGGTCGGCCGTGAGTGCAAAGCAGTGCCAAGCGGCGGCGCTGACATCGGCGATGGGTTGAGGATTGCCGTCGTGGCAATAGCTGATATCCGGGTCGGCCAATACCGCGCCGTCCCAGCAGCAGCGAAGCTGGTCGCCGACAACCCAATCCTGTAGCCGCAGACGTAGCGTAAGGGTCGTCGGCGGGTCTGTGCTCAGGTCGTCGGCGAGGTCGAAGTCGAAGTGGGGGCCGGTCTCGTGCAAAGTCGGGTAGAGAGGAACGGGTAGGGTGCCGCGCAGGCGGTCGTGCTGGTACGCGCCGCGCCAAGGGCCGGTCTTTTGCCGGAAGCGGTGAGTCGCGCTATAGAGCTTGCTCTGGCGGCGCAGGGTCTGAACCGCGCCCACTTGGGTTAGCAACTCGCGCTTTGAGTCGCGGTCGGCGTGCCAGTTGAAGGCGTATATACCGGTCGCACCTTGGCGGTGATACTGCATGGCCGTGGCTTTGGTGCGCATGGGGTGGCGGCGCGATTCGCCTTCGGGACCGGCCGCCGGGCCGGGGACGCCGCTGTCAAAACCCGGATAGACCGCGATGTCCCCGTCGGCGCAGAGCGCGCGAAAGGCACGGACCTCAATGGCCGGATCAGTGCCGGCCGCACCGGCCGGGATCAGAATATCGACGAGATTTTCCTTGGCCCAAGTCTCCACGTCGTAGCCAATGCGGTGACAGCCCTCAATGGAGCCGGCGACGCGGGCCGCTAGGTAGAAGGGACGGCCGCGCTGTTGGGCTAGTTCGGTGGTTAGTTGCCGCGCCGCCCGCATGAAGTCGGTGAGGACGTAGCGCAGGCGATAGCCATGGTCGGCGGGGAAGTGGAAGGGGTGGCGTTGCCAGTCGAGTTCGACGCCGTCCCAAGGGTAGTTTTGGCAGACTTCGCGCAAGTGCTGGAAGCGATTTTCGCGCACTTGGGGGATGGCCATATTCCACGACAGGGCAAACCACTCCTCGGTATCCTCGCCGAGGAGCCATTCGGGGTGGTCTTGGCGCAGTTGGGTCAGTTCGGTGTGGTGCAGGGTCTGAAGGTCGCTTAGCTGCGCGCCGTTGAAGTGATTGTCGTTCATGCGCAGCGAGGCATACACGTGCAGGCCGAGTTGGTGGCCGCGGTCAATGAGTGCCTCGTGGGGATCTTCGCCGCGCTCCAACATGCGGCGAATGTTTTCGGTGTGCGTGTACGTGGCGGCGTTCTCATAGCGGCGCTGGTGCATGTCGCCGAGCAGTTCGAGCGCGTCGCTTGGCCAGCGGGTGGCGTGTTCGCCCACGCACCAAAACAAGGCGCCGACTTGGGTATCTTCGAGGGGGGCGTACACCTTGTCGAGAAAGGCGTCCATGGACTGGGGAACGGGCGAGTACCCGTGCGGTGCGCTGTCCCAGTTGTAGATGATGCCGTAGTCTGCGGGGTCGGCCATGTCTGCTCTGCTCCTTTGCGGGTTTGGCCCAAAGTACGGAGATTGTCAGGGGCGAGCAATGGAGGCTATTATGGCGACAAAGTGGGTGCTCTGCATGGCGTTGGTCGGTTGCGGCGTGAGCGATCCCCAAGGGCCGACCGATCTGCCCAAGGATCCATGGAAGCGCACCGAGCAACAGCGGCTGGAAGCGATTGAGGAACAATGCAGCGGCCCGCTTTGGGAGCGCGGGCTGCTTTGTCCGCGTGGCGTGGCCGATGCCGATACGACGAAGACGCAAGGTGGGTAAAGGAGTGTTCGGCATGCAAGACAACGTACTACAGTTCGTTGATGAGCAGCGCCTGATTGATACGGCCCAAGCGCTGATTGCAGTGCCCAGCCCGACGCTGGACGCCGGCGTAGCGGCGGATGCGTTGGCGTCCATACTGGCGGTTGAGGGGTTTGCCGTAGAGCGGCCCCCAGCCGATTGGCCGCAAGCACCGGCCGTGGTCGCTCGCCTCGACAGCGGGCACCCCGGGCGGGTATTGCAGTTCGACGGGCACTTGGACACGGTGCATCTGCCTTTTGTGCCGCCCAAAGTGGAGGATGGCCAGCTCTATGGGTCGGGGGCGTCCGATATGAAGGGAGGAATCGCCGCCTTCGTCGAGGCACTGCGGGCACTGCGGGATGCGGGCGGACCGACTAAGGGGGCGATCTTGATTACGGCCCATGACCACCACGAAGCGCCTTGGGGCGACCGCCGCCAGCTTTTGGCCTTGATTCGTGCCGGCTGGGTCGGCGACGGGGTCCTACTGCCGGAGTACTTGGGCGATACCTTGCCGGTCGCCGGGCGCGGCTTGGCCGTGTTTAGCGTGGCGATCGAGCGCGACGGCTCGCCCGTCCACGAGGTGCTACGGCCCGCCGGGCTGCCGGACGTAGTAGCGGCCGGCGCGGAGGTCGTTTTGCGGCTGAATGCGCTGAACGAGCCGCTGCGCGAGCAAACCGCGCCCTATGTTGGCAGCGACACGCTGTTTATCGGCCGGATCGAAGGCGGCCAGCTCTACAATCAGGTGCCGGTCCAATGCCGCGTCGAAGGGACTCGCCGCTGGGTGACGGCTGGAGCGGCCCCGACCGCACGCCGTGCGATCGAAGCCCTGCTCGCCGACATAGCCGCGGCCAGCGGCACTCGCATCCGGCTCGCCGACTGGAACGTGCCCGGCGACGCCTTTGCGCTCGCTCCGAACAGCCCGTTGGTGAGCGCGTTCCAATCCGCGCACGAGCAGGTGACGGGAAAGCCGCTGCCCTTGGGCGGCAAGCCCTTTATCGACGACGGCAATGTCTTTATGGCGGCCGGGATTGAGGCCCTAACTCATGGCCCTTGCGCCGTGGGGGCGCACACGACCGACGAGCAGGTGGCGGTGGCCGAATTGGTGCGGGTGGCCAAGGTGTATGCGCTGACGGCGCAGGCGTTTTGCTAAGGGGCTTCAAGGGCGCGCGCCGCGGCCGTGCCTCGCTCCTCATCGACGAATAAGAGGCAGGCCCCGCCGGCGACGAAGAGGACGACGATCGACAAAATGCCCACCCGCGGGCTGCCGGTCAGCACCCCAATCCAGCCTATGAGCACTGGGCCGATGACGGCGGCGAACTTGCCCAACATGTTGTAAAAGCCGAAAAACTCGGCCGCTCGGTCGCGGGGAATGAGCCTTGAATAGAGCGAGCGGCTCAGGGCTTGGACCCCGCCTTGGACGAGGCCGATGGCAATGGCCAAGGCGTAAAATTCCCACACCGCATCTAAAAAGTAGCCCCACACCGTCGCGGCGATATAGACGGCTAGGCCGATGAAAATCCCCTTGCGAGTGCCCACTCGCCCGCCGAGCCAGCCAAAGGCAATGGCCGCGGGGAAGCCCACGAACTGGGTAATGCCCAAGGCGAGGAGCAAGTCGTCGGTGGCCAGGCCCAGCGACAGGCCGTAGTCGATGGCCATGCGGATGATGGTATCGACGCCGTCGATGTACAGCCAATAGCCGATGAGAAAGATAAAGGTCGTGCGTAGCTGCCGAATGTCGCGGCCGGTCGAGATGAGCTGCCGGTAGCCCGCCAAGACCGCGCTCCAGCCGCGGCGACCGCGCTTGGGCGGGGATTCCTCGACCCACAAAAAGAGCGGCAGCGAAAAGCCAGCCCACCAGACGGCGACCAGCAAAAAGCTCACGCGCACGGCCGCGCTGGCATCGGCCAACCCAAAGGTCGTGGGGTGGAGGACCATCACTACGTTGACCGCAAACAGCAAGCCGCCGCCCAGATAGCCGAGGCTGTATCCGAGCGCCGAGACCGAGTCCGATTTGTCGCGGCCGGCCACCTCCACGAGGAGCGCGTCGTAAAAGGTGTTGCCGCCGGAGAAGCCGATGGCGGCCAAGACATAGACCACCACCGCCAATTCCCACGCGCCTTCGGCGACCCAGTAGAGGCACCCCGTGGCGAGGACGCCCAAGAAGGCAAAGGCAAAGAGGAACTTGCGCCGGGTGCCGCCTTGGTCGGCAATAGCCCCCAAGAGGGGCGCCAGCAGCACGACGATCAGACTGCTGAGCGAGTTGGCCAGCCCCAGTTGGAAGGTGCTCTCGGTGACGTCGCGGCCGGCGCTCCAGTAGGACTTAAAAAACACCGGGAAGAAGGCGGCTAGGACCGTGGTGGCAAAGGCCGAATTGGCCCAGTCGTACAAGGCCCAAGCGAGGATTGGTTTTTTGGCGTGGGTAGGCATGGAGTGTTCGGGGTAAGGGATGATATTAAGATAGTATAAGGCAAAAGGGAGCGGGTTGCCGCTGGGGTGCGCTTGCGATAGTCTCTGACCTGTTCGGCGACCCAATACAACAAAGGACGATTTAGCTATGAACGACAAATGGCTGCGTTTTGACGCGGCGACCAACCCTTATGGGCCGTCGCCCAAGGTCCGGGAGGCGCTGGCGGCCTTTGCTCGCACCGGCGACTTTAGCCGCTACGACGACGAAGAGCGCGCCGAGTCCTTGCGCCGGGATTTGGCCGCGCATTGGGGGCTGTCGCCCGACCATTTCATAGTGTACAACGGCTCTGGGGAGGCCGTAGTCTGGCTTTTTTTGGCGCGGTTGCTGCTCGAGCAGCAGCGTCTGCTCGTCCCGGCCCCGTCGTACGAGCGCTTTGTGGCGTTGGGGCAGCGGTGCGCGACCGAAGTGATCCCGGTGCCGCTGGACGAGGCGGACTTTGCGTTGGTCCCCGAGCGCGTTATCGAGGCGGGTCGGCGGTCGGGTGCGCGGGTGTTGCTGTTGAGCAGCCCCAACAACCCCACGGGCAACCTCCTGTGCGGCAACCGAGAGATGGCGCAGTTGCTCGCGGCGTTGCCCGACTGTCTGTGCATCGTCGATGAAGCCTATGCAGACTATGCCGGGCACAGCTATGTGCCCTGGGTGCGCGAGCGCGCAAACTTGGTGGTGCTGCGGACCTTTTCCAAAGCATACGGCTTGGCCGGTTTGCGTATTGGCTATGCCATTGGGCCTAAGCCCGTTATCGCCGCCTTGGGTCAGATGCAGGTTCCTTGGGCCGTCAATGCGCTGTCGCTGGCTGCGGCGCGGGCCGCGCTGGCCGACCAGTGCTATTTGCATGAGGTCGTCGCCCAGATCCGCCGCGATGGTCAGGTGTTCTACGAGGGGCTGAACGAGCGGCCGTGGTTGCGAGCCTATCCGAGCGCGGCGAACTTCTTTTGGGTGCGCTGCGAGGGGCTTGGCCCGGCGCGGCTGCAGGCGGGTTTGGAAAAGCGGCGGATCCGCGCTCGCTGGCGTCAGGACGCGCCCGGCTTCGTGCGGCTCACGTCGCTGCGCCCCCCAGACAACGACTATTTGCTGGCCGCGCTCGACGAGATCGGGCGGGCAGACTAACACGAGAGGAGCGTTATGGAATACCGCAATTTAGGCAAGGCTGGCGTCAAGGTGTCCAAGGTGTGCTTGGGCACGGCGTTTCGCGGCGAGGAGGACGAGGCTACCTGCATCGAGGTGGTGCAGCGGGCCTTGGACTTGGGCTGCAATTTCATCGATACGGCCCTGTATGGGGCGGGACGATCCGAAGAGGTGGTCGGCAAGGCCATCAAGGGACGGCGCGAGGAAGTGGTGCTGACGACCAAGATTTTTGGCACCTTGGGCCAAAGCCCCAATCACGTGGGGCTGTCGCGGGTCAATCTGCTGCGGGGCATTGAGGCGTCGTTGCAGCGGCTCCAGACCGATTACGTCGATCTGTACTTGCTGCACTCCTTTGATCCAGTAACGCCGCTGGAGGAGACCTTGGGTGCGCTCGACGACATTGTGCGGCAGGGCAAGGCGCGCTACGTGGGGTGTTCTAACTTCCCGCCGTGGAAGATCGTCGAGGCCCTGTGGATTTCTCAGCGCGAGCGTTTGGCCTCCTTTGCCTGCATCCAGAATCAGTACAACTTGCTCAACCGCTCGGAGATGGAGCCTGAGCTGATGCCTATCTGCCGTCAGTTCGGTTTGGGCATTATGACCTACAGCCCGCTGGCCATTGGCCTGCTGTCCGGCCGCTTCCGCCGCGGGCAAACGCCGCCGCCGGGTACGCCGTGGAGTGCGGAAAAGCTGTGCGGCCTGAGCCCGGGCAAATACAACTTTGCCGCGGCCATGACCGAGCGGGTCGATACCATCGTCCAGACGCTGATCGATATCGGGGCGCGACACGGCAAGACCCCAGCGCAGGTGGCCATTGCTTGGATTTTGGACCACGACGAGATCAGTGCGCCCATTTTGGGGGCCGACGAACCGGCGCACGTGGAGGAGGTTTTCGCGGGCTTGGACTGGTCTTTGGCGCCGGAAGAGCGGGCTTTGTTGGACGAGGTCTCAGCGGTAAAAAGCCCGCAGAAGTACGCCTGACCTGAAGGAGGGGCCATGCCCAAACGCAGATTGCCAATCGGCATTCAGACCTTCCGCAAAATTTGGCAAGAGAACTGCTACTACGTCGATAAGACCGCGTACATCCGGCGGCTGCTCGACGAGGGGACTCACTACTTTCTATCGCGCCCCCGCCGCTTTGGCAAGAGCCTGTTCCTCGACACGCTCAAGGAGTTGTTCGAGGGCAACGAGCCGCTGTTTGCGGGGCTGTACATCCGCGATCGCTGGGATTGGTCGGCGCGCCATCCGGTCGTGCGTCTCAGCTTTGGCAGCGGCAATTTCAAGGAGCCCGGCTACGTGGAGACGAACCTGATGGCGCAACTGGACGCGGTCGCGCGCCGGGCTGGTATCGCGTCGGATTACGCCACCGGGCCGGAGCGATTTGCCCACCTGCTGGAGACGCTGCACACCCGAACCGGGCAGGCAGTAGTCGTGCTGATCGACGAATACGACAAGCCGATTTTGGACGCGCTGGAGGTGCCGGAGATAGCCCGCGCCAATCGCGACTTTCTGCGCGGCCTGTACGCGGTCATCAAGGACTGCGACGCGCACGTCCGTTTCGCGTTCATCACCGGAGTGAGCAAGTTTTCCAAGGTCAGCCTGTTTTCCGGCCTCAACAACCTCACCGACATTACCCTTGAACCCGAGTACTCGGCCCTCTGCGGCTACACCGACGCCGATCTGGACGCGGTGTTCGCACCGGAACTTCCCGGCCTAGACCGGGATCAGATCCGCGACTGGTACAACGGCTACGCTTGGCTCGGTGCCGAGCGGGTGTACAACCCCTTCGACATCCTGCTGCTCTTTCGTCGCCGCCGCTTCGACGCCTACTGGTTTGAGACCGGTACTCCCACGTTCTTGATCGAAACGCTGTTCAAACGCCGCGTCAGTTCCCTCGCGCTGAATCGGATGGAGGGCAGCAGCGAGTTGCTATCGACTTTTGACGTGGACGACATGGCGACCGAGGCCCTGCTGTTTCAGACGGGCTACCTCACGATAACGGCCGAAGAAAACCTCGGCGGCGAGCGGCTCTACCAGTTGGGCTATCCCAACCGGGAGGTGCGCCAGAGCCTAAACCGCAGCCTGCTGCGCTACTTGGTGAAGGACCCATCGCGGCAGATGGCCAACAGCGTCCGGCTCTACCGACTGCTGGAGGCCAACGACTTCGCCGGGCTGGAGACGCTCTTCCACGCCTTCTTCGCCAGCATTCCCTACGAGTGGTATAACAACAACGACATCGCCCAGTACGAGGGCTATTACGCCAGCGTGTTCTACTCCTATTTCGCCGGGCTGGGGCTGGACATTGCCGTGGAGGACAGCAGCAGCCATGGCCGGCTGGATATGGCGGTTTTGTTTAACGGCTGCGTCTATTTGTTCGAGTTCAAGGTCGTTGAGTTGGCGTCTGCGGGCGCGGCCATGGCGCAGTTGCAGCAGCGGCGGTACGCAGACAAGTATCGCGCCTTGGGCCAGCCGATGTACCTGATCGCTGTCGAGTTCAGCAAGGACGCCCGCAACCTCGCGGCGTTTGACGTGGAGCGCGCCTGATATGCTGGACGAACTCCGCAAAATTCGCTATGCCCGCTTCCGCTTGGAGATGACGGCGGTTGATAGGTTGCGGTTGCCTCCCTTTAGGGCTGGGACGCTACGAGATTTTGCGATACAGTCCGTTAAAACTGTGTCGGCGAAATCGAAATCGTGCTCTACTCGACCGCTGTGAGACCAAACGCCAGACTCTGCTGGCTACGCTCGTCCTTTTTGAAGCAGAGTCGGTACGCAATGGGAATTTGCTCTCTGCTGTTAGAATCGGCTTCCGAAAGCTGAGCGAGCAGTTGTTGGGTTTGCCGCATTTTACTTTTGTGCCCCAAGTCTTTCTGTGTGACGCAAGGATAGCACACAAAATCGTAAAGGCGGAGTGCGATGCAATACGGGTAGAACAGTTGCAGAAGATGCCCTTAGAGCTGGATTGCACGTTGCCGAGGCCGATGCGGCTTCCGATATTGGGGCGGCCCTAGTAGACATCGACAAAATTTCAGAATCGCCTCTACTTGAGCGAACACCCATTCTATGACCTATGGATAAATTTTGTGAACGCTGTTTGGTACGAGCCTGAAGCGGCACTGGAGCGCGGCTCATTCGTCTAGAGTGAACGCTTTGATTTGAAGTGTTGACCCGCTTTGTAGGGGACTGAAACCTCGGTTGTTTCCATCGGCTGATGAGAAACGCACTACTTCACAAGTAAAGGAGAATATTATGTTGATTTTGACGACGCCCTCAATTGAAGGGGCAACGATCACCGACTATCACGGCATTGTGAGTGGGGAAGCCATTTTGGGTGCCAACATCTTCAAAGATCTCTTTGCGAGTGTGCGCGACATCGTGGGGGGACGGTCGGCTGCTTATGAGGAAGAACTCCGCAAAGCCAAAGACCTCGCCATTGAAGAGATGACCACACAGGCGCGTCACATGGGCGCAAATGCCGTCGTTGGCGTGGACCTCGACTACGAAACCATTGGCGGGGGCAATATGCTCATGGTCAGTGCCAGCGGCACGGCTGTCACTTATGCGGCTTGAGCTTTACCGGATATTCGCGTCCGGTCTGTGAAAAGGAACGCCCATGCGCCTCTGCGACTTTCCAATCCTGACCTTTGACACCTACGGAACCCTAATCGACTGGGAGACGGGTATCTGGGACGCACTGCAACCGCTCTGCGTGCGTCTGGCTGCTCCGCCGACTCGCGAGGCGGCCCTCGCCGCATTCGCCGAGGCGGAATCGGCCTGTCAAGCGGCCACCCCCGACCTGCTCTACGCCGACCTCTTGGCGGCCACCCACCACACGCTGGCCCGGAACTGGGGCTGCGAACCCAACGATGCCGAAAGCATCCGCTTCGGCCAATCGGTCGGGGATTGGCCGGCCTTTGCCGACGCGGCCGAATCGCTCGCCTATCTGCAACGCCACCACCGGCTGGTCACCCTGACCAACTGCGACCGCGCGAGCTACCGGGGCAGTGCCGCCCGCCTCGGCGACCCGTGGGACGCAGTCCTTACGGCCGAGGAGATCGGCTCGTACAAACCGTCGCGGGCCAACTTTGAGTACCTACTCGCCCGGGTGGCCGCCGACTTAGGCGGCGCGCCCGAACACATCCTGCACGTCGCGCAGAGCCTTTTCCACGACCACGTCCCGGCCAAGGCCCTCGGACTGACGACCGCATGGATCGACCGGCGCGCTGGCCGCTCCGGCGGCGCAACGTCCCGGCCACAGGAGGCGGTGAAGCCCGACTTCCGGTTCAAAAGCATGGCCGAACTCGTGGCCCAGCACCGCGCCGAACAGGGCGCGGCGTAAGGCTGCGCTGCTAATTTCTGGCAAGGAGAGCAAACCCATGAGCACATCCCTCCACGGCCGCATCGCCTTAGTAACCGGCGCGGCCGGCGGCCTTGGCCAAGCTATAAGTCGCGCTTTGGCGGCCAAAGGCGCGGTGGTCGCATTGCATTACCGCACTCAGCAGGAGGTCGCACACGCCCTCGCCGCCGAGCTAGGCGGGGCCGCTTTTGAGGCCGATATAACCAAGGCGGAGGCCGCGCAGTCGCTGGTTGAGCGCGTGGCCGGAGAATTGGGCGGGCTGGATATTTTGGTCAACAACGCCGGAATCACCATCGGCGGGCAATACGTGGCCGAGATGTCGCTGGCGGACTGGCACCGAGTGCTCGATGTCAACCTCAACAGCGTCCTCTATATGTGTAAGGCCGCCCTGCCGCTGATGCGCACACGGGGCGGTGGCGCGGTCGTCAATATCGCCTCGAATGTGGTCAATACCCTGCCCGGCGGGGCCGCGGCGTATGCGACCTCTAAGGCCGGCGTCGTGGCCTTGACAAAGGTGCTGTCAAAAGAGGAAGCCGAGCACGGCATTCGGGTCAACGCGGTCTCGCCGGGGATCATTGACGCGGGGATGGGGCGCGGGGCGCTGGCGCGGCGGACGCCGGAGGTGCGGGCGCAGTTTCTCCGCAGCATTCCCATGCGCCGGGCCGGCGGGCCGGAAGAGGTGGCCGCGGCCGTGGTCTTTTTGGTCTCGCCGGCGGCCAGCTACGTGACGGGCCAGCACGTGAACGTCAACGGCGGTGACCGCACCGAGTCCTACCAGTAGGAGGATCGAGGGCATCTTGCCCTCGTCGAGGGCGGGACGCCCTCGATCCCGGACGCAGCGGCACACTAGAAAAGGCGTAAGACTGGATTCCCGCCCCGTGTCGGGGCACGGGGTGATGTTCTTTCGCGGGTGACGCCTCATCCGAATCCCGGACGCAGCGGCAACATCAGAAAAGGTGTGCTCAATGTAGGTGTCGCGTACTTGGGAGGCGACCTGCCGCCTCAATTTGTGATAGACACCTGTACGAACAGTAACTATATTAGATTACTAACATTTATGAACCTCTGACGCCTGCTGCGGTCTCGCCGGAGGAGGCGTCTAATCGTCGAAAAGATCGCATTGAAATGAAGTACTTGCTCACGGGCGGTGGCACGGGCGGCCATCTGTATCCGGCCTTGGCTATTGCCAACGAAATTCGGCGGACGCGGGCCGACGCCCAATTCCTCTACGTGGGTCACCGCGACAAGCTCGATGCTTGGGTCGTGCCCGAGCAGGGCTACCCCATCCGCTTTGTTCGCGCCCGCCCCTTCCCGCGCTCTCGTTCCTTGGTGGCCCTGTTGCGATTTGCCTGTGCGCTGGCGGTCGGGGTCCTTCAGGGGGCGTTCATACTCGTGCGCTACCGGCCGCAAATCATCATCAGCACGGGCGGCTTCGTCAGCGCGCCGATCCTCTTCGCGCACGGGGTGCTGGCCAAAATCGGCCTTTCGCGCGCCCGCATCTTTCTGTACGAGCCGAATGCCCATCCCGGGCTCTTAAACCAACTTACCGGGCGGTTGGCCCAGCGAATCGGCGTGGCGTTTGAGCAGGCGAGTCGCTGGTTCGACGCGGAGCGGGTGGCTGTGGTCGGCTATCCGGTGCGCCGCTCTTTTTTCCAGCTCGATCGGGCGGCCGCGCGGGAAAAGTTGGGCATTGACCCAAGCCGCAAGGTCGTGCTCGCCTTTGGCGGGTCGGGCGGCGCCAAGGCCATCAACGAGGCCGTGCTCAAAGCCTTGTTCCGCTGGCGCGCAGCCGGGCTGGTGGTCATCCACGTCACCGGCCGCTACAAGGGGCCGGATTACGACGCCGTGGCCGAGACCGAGGCCGCGTTGGCCGCGATGGGGCTAGCGGGCGAGTGCGACTGGTATCGACGCCTTGATTACGCGGATCAGATCGCCGATCTGGTCGGAGCGGCCGATCTGGTCATTTGCCGCTCGGGCGCAGGGACCCTGACCGAGATGGCCGTCAGCGGGACGCCCGCGCTGATTGTGCCGCTGCCGACCGCGGCCGAAGACCACCAAGCCCTGAATGCGCGGGAGATGGAGCGGATAGGGGCGGCCTCGGTGCTCTACCAAGAGGCGTTTTGGGATAACGCCTGTGTCTATAGCAAGTTGGACGAGGAGAAATTGGCGCGGCAGGTGCTCGCGTTGTGCGCCGATGAGGAGCGCTTGCAGGCCATGAGCGCGGCCGCCAAGACCATGCCCAAGGCCAACAGCCTCGAACTCATCACGACCGAGTTGGACAACCTCGACGCCGGGCAGCACTCGCCGCCGTTGCGCTTGGAGTTGCCCTCGGCGCAAAAAGGCGGCTTGCCGACCGCCCCCAACGCCTTGCTGCGCTGGGTACAAGCGCGAGTCGAAGAGGTCGGGGGGGTGGAGGCGATGCACCGCGGCGAACTGGCTTATCTGCGCTATCAAGCCGATCGCCTGCTCGCGTCTGAGGGGTGGTGCGAAATCCCGCTGGGGCGGCGCAACGTGGGCATTAAGCTCGTCGCGCTCTTGAACTACCAAGAGCGGCTGCCCCTCCTGCTGCACATCCTCACCGACCGCACCCCGACCAGCCGAGCGCGCCGGTTTTGCGGCGGCGATTTCCGCCACGGGGGCATTATACGCCGCAATGTCGTCGAATACGGCCTGCGCGGCTTGGGGGCGACCGACGCGCACACCCGGGCCGCGCTGCTCAATGCGCTCGCCGCCGATCCCTACTTTGAGGTGCGGGCGTGGGCGGCGCAGGCGATCGGCGAGCTTTTTGCCGCCGATGACGCGCTCGAAAACGCGCTCTGTGCGGCCCTCGACGACCGCGCCCCGGAAGTGGTCGTTCAAGCCCTGAGTGCCCTCGGCAAGATAAGCCACAATCCCGGCCTGCTAGCCCGGCTGCGCCGCTTCTACCTACACCCGAACTGGCAATTCCGCGAGCAGGTCGTGCTGGTGCTGATCGAATTTCTGCAACGCGGCGTCTTGGAGCCGGCCCAGTTGGAGCGCGATCTCGACCAAGTCTTGATCTCCATGCCTTATTTTAAGCCGGAGTTTCCCCTCGGCGCACACCTGCGCGAATTGGCCGATCTCGTGCGCGCCGACCGACCTTGGGCGGCCTCGCAGCAATGATCTACTACCTCGGGATTTACCTGCACGATGCGGTTGAGGCCCTGTCGTTTTTGCGCTTGGTCGATTCGATCAGCTTTCGCGCCATCTTCGGGGCGATCACGTCGTTGGTTCTCACCATCCTCTGCGGCGGGCGGGTCATTCTCTACTTCTACAGCCGCGGGCACCGCGACATGCCGCGCGACTATCTCAACTCTGAGGCCGTCAGCAATCAAGCCAAAACCTACGGCGGTGGCCTAGTCGTCGCCGCGATCTTGATCAGCATCGTCCTGTGGTGCAAGCTGCTCAGCCTCTTCGTCATATTCTGCGTGGGGGCGATTGTCTGGTTCGGTGCGCTCGGCTCGATTGACGACCACCTCAAGGTGCGCTATCGCTCTAGTGATCGCGGCTTGTCCGAGCGGGCCAAGTTGGCGCTGCAAGTCTCCTTTGGCCTGGGGTTTGGGGCCGCGTACATCACCCAAGCCCTCCCGGCCGAGTCGGCTGGTTTGGCGACCCAGCTCTATTTGCCCTTTTTCAAAAATCCGCTCCTCGACCTTTCGTGGGGCTATGTGCCTTTTATCGCCTTTACGGTGACGGCCATTTCCAACTCGGTCAATCTCGCCGATGGGATCGACGGCTTGGCCATTGTGCCGACTTCTTTTGTCGTGGCGGTCTTCGGGGTGTTCGCCTACGTGTCCAGCCATGCGGCGATCTCGGAGTTCCTCATCTTTCCCTTTATGCCGGGCGTGGGGGAAGTCACCGTGATCTGCTCCATCGTCTTTGGGGCCTGCCTCGGGTTTTTGTGGTTCAACTCCTATCCGGCCAACGTCATCATGGGCGACACCGGGTCCATGGCCTTGGGCGGCTTGTTGGGCACGGTGGCCGTCTTGGTCAAACAGGAGTTCCTGTTCCTAATCGTCGGGGGGATCTTCGTCGGCGAAACGCTGTCGGTGGTAATCCAAGAAAAGATCGGCATCCGGTGGCTGGGGCGGCGCTTTTTTACCCGCTCGCCGATTCACCACCACTTCCAACAGCGTGGCTTGGCCGACACCAAGATCGTCATTCGGTTCTGGATCGTGGCCGGCATTTTGGCGCTGTGCGGCTTGGCGACGCTCAAGATTCGCTAGCTTGCCCAGAGGCCATAGGCGCAGAGGAGGACGATGGCCGCGCCGAGCAGGAAGGCCGCAGAGATAGGGAGCGGCGCGGGGTGGCGGCTGACGGCGCGCTGGTAGTGGCCGTACTCAGCCGCCAAGAGGCTGTAGCCGGAGACGAGGGCGGCGATGAGGGCGGCGATGAAGCAGGTAAAGACTACTGAGTCGGCTGAAAACGCCCGGGCGATGCTCGCGACGTAAGTGCCGATGTTGATCAGCAGGCCGTGCCGCTTGGTCTGGACGCCGTAGAGTACGAGGCCCGCGCAAAACGAGGCGACGACCGCCGAGGCCAAGGCCGACAGCCAATCGCACGCGGCCGAGAGCAGCAAAAGGCCCGTGCCAACGGGCAGGTGGAGCCACATCCCGACATAAGCGTAGAAAAAGGGCGTGCGATTAAACGGCGAGTGCCCCATTAGATAGTGGGCAAAGGTAGCGAATTTGGGCATGGCAATGGGGCCAAAGATAGGCTGCCGCTAAGAGGCGTCAACGCATGACCAATCATGGAAATTCTGTCCACTCCCATTGAAAAAATCAAAGGCGTAGGGGCCAAACGCGCGTCCGCGCTCAAAGATGTGGAGATTCGGACGCTGGGCGATTTGTTGTACTATCTGCCGCGCCGCTACCTCGACCGCACGCAGGTTTTGCCCATGGCCCGGGCGCCCATCGGCCAAGAGGTCACGCTCATCGGCCAAGTGCGCCAGACGCGCTTCGTGCCCGGGCCGCGGCCCCGCTTCGTGATGGTCGTGGCCGATGAGACCGACGACATTACCTGCGTCTTTTTTCAGGGGGGGCGCTACTTGCAGCGCAACTTTGCCGTTGGCAACGAACTGGCCCTAAGCGGCAAGGTCGATCTCTTTCAGGGGCGGCGGCAGATGGTCCATCCCGAATACGAATTCATCCACGGAGAGGAGCGGCTCCACACGAGCACGGTCGTGCCGCTCTATACGACCAGTGCCGATCTGAAGGAGCGCGGCCTGCGCAGCCGGGGGTTCCGCCGCTTGGTACGCGAGGCGTTGGACGCCTTTGCCGAGCGCATTGAAGACGACTTGCCGGCCGCCTTGCGGCAGCGCTTGGGCTATGCGGAGCGGGGCGCGAGTCTGCGCCAAGTGCATTTTCCCACCAGCCTTGCCGAAGCAGACCGCGCGCGGCAGCGCTTGGCTTTTGGCGAGCTTTTTGCCTTCCAGTTGCGCTTGGCGCGGCGGCGCAAGAAAAACCGCGAGCAGGCCGACGGCCTAGCCTTCGCGCCCAGTGAAAAACTGGTGCCGGCCTTGTGGGATTCCCTGCCGTTTGCCCCAACGCGCGCCCAGCGCCGGGTCGTCGCTGAAATCGCCGCGCAGATGCAGCGTCCCCAAGTTATGAACTGCCTCGTCCAAGGCGACGTCGGCTCGGGCAAGACCTTGGTGGGGCTGTGCGCGATGCTGGGGGCCGTGGAGAACGGCTACCAAGCGGCCATGATGGCCCCGACCGAGATCCTCGCCGAGCAGCACTTTTTTACCATCGAGGCCCTCGTCGCTCCCCTCGGGCTGACAGCGATCTTCCTCAAAGGCGGCCAGCGCAGGGCACTGCGGGAGGAGCGGTTGACAGCCATTGCCAGCGGCGCGGCCCACATTGCGGTGGGCACGCACGCGCTGATTCAGGAGCAGGTACAATTTGCTCGCTTGGGGCTGGCGGTCATCGACGAGCAGCACCGCTTTGGGGTGGTGCAGCGCGGCGCGCTCTACCAGAAAGGCGCGAAGCCCGATTTGCTCGTAATGACGGCCACGCCCATCCCGCGCACCTTGGCCCTGACCCTGTACGGCGAGTTGGATGTGTCGGTCATCGACGAGTTGCCTCCTGGGCGCAAGCCGGTTCGCACGGCCGTCCGCGGCCGCGAGCGCCGGGCGGCGATCTTTGAGTTTGCCGGCGATCAGGTGCGGCAAGGGCGGCAAGTGTACGTGGTATATCCCCTGATTGAGGAGTCGGAAAAGGCGGATTACAAATCTGCGGTCGAAGCCTACGACGAGCTGCGCTCCGGCCCGTTGGCCGAATTTTCAGTGGCCTTGTTGCACGGGCGGATGGCGGCCGAAGAAAAGGCCGCGGTCATGGAAGATTTTAAGCAAAACCGGGTCCAAGTCTTGGTCTGTACCACGGTCGTTGAGGTCGGGGTGGATGTGCCCAATGCCACGGTGATGATCATCGAACACGCCGAGCGCTTCGGCTTGGCGCAACTACACCAGTTGCGCGGTCGCGTGGGGCGCGGCGGCGAGCAGTCGTTTTGCATTCTCATTAGCTACGCCCGCGCCGGCGGCGAGCTGGCGGATGTGGGCGAGCGGCTCCAGACCATGGAGCGCACCCAAGACGGATTTGCGATTGCGGAAAAGGATTTGCAACTGCGCGGCCCGGGCGAGTTTTTCGGCGTGCGCCAAGCCGGGATGCCGGCGTTTAAGGCCGCGAATTTGGTCACCGACGGGGCCTTGTTGCAAAGCGCGCGCGAAGAAGCCACGCGGATTGTAGCCAGCCAATAGGACATGCCATGAAAAACGAAAGCCTCATTGCCCCCACAGATTTCGCGGGGCTCGACGCGGTGACTCATCTCTGTACCGGGGGCGAAGCGCCGTGGCTAAAAGGGCAGAGCGCGGTGTACGCGGAATTTGTGCAACACAAAAGCCGGGGCGACCGCGGTCGGCGCGCCCTGTACGCCCGCGGCGACCGCTGCCGCCAGCGCATGGGGCAGTTGTGGGGCGTCCCGGCCGAGCGCATCGCCTTTATGCCCTCGGCCGCTGAGGGCATGGCGTGGTTGGCGCGGGGCTTGGACTGGCGTCCGGGCGACAATGTGGTCTCCACCAATTTGGAATTTCCCTCGGTGGCGTACAATTGGCGCAACATGCGCCGGCAAGGGGTCGAGCTGCGGCTGGTGCCGCACCGCGACTGGCTGGTGCGGGAGGACGATCTGTTGGCCGCGGTCGATGAGCGCACTCGGGTCTTGGCCGTGAGCCAAGTCAGCTTCTACACGGGGCAAAACCTCGATATTGAGCGGCTGGCGGCCGGGCTTGCCGGTCGCGACGCGCTCTTGGCGGTCGATGCGACCCATGCCGCGGGGGCGATCGCCGTGCCGGCCGCGTGTGCCGACTTGTGCGTCAGTTCGTGCTACAAGTGGCTGTTGGCGACCCACGGGGTCGCGCCGTGTTATCTGAGCACACGGGCCGAGGCGCGGGTGCGCTCCACGGCCTTTGGTTGGCGCAACTTGGCGGTGTGGCCGGCCCAAGGGGCGGAACGCGCCCCGGACGCCGACGAAAAGCCAATGCCCGATAAAATGGAGCCGGGCAATCCGGCCATGGTCGTGGTGCTCTACCTCGACTACGCCTTGGGGCGGCTGTTGGACATAGGGATCGACCGGATAGCCGAGCACAACCGCGACTTATCCGAACAAATCAGCGCCGGACTGGCGCGTCTCGGGCGGCGGGTCATTTCCCCGAGTGCCCGGCCGCAGCGCTCGGGCAACACCTGCTTTGCGGACGACGACGCGCACCGGCTGAGCGAAGCGCTCGCCGATCGGGAGGTGTTGGTGTGGGGGGAATACGGGCGGGTGCGGGTCTCGGGGCATTTATACAACAACAGCGACGATGTGGAGCGGTTTTTGGCGGTCTTGGGCGAATTGGTGTAGGGAGGCGAGGACGGCAGAAACCGCGGCGGCATAGGTATAAAAGCAAGGTAGAGGAGTAAAACGAGATGGATGGAGTAAGTATTTCGCTGATCATTGTCGCCTTCTTGGCGATAATCGCGTTGTTGATCGCCGTTAGTACGTTGAGATCAAATGCGACAGCTAATCGCGAAAAGGCCGAACTTGCCACAGCCAACGCTCGGCTGGAGAGCGACCTGAAGAACTTAGAGGTACAAGCCGAAGCCGCCCGGCAAGAAGCTAACGAGGTTGACGAACTGCGAATCACTAACGCGCAGTTATCCCAGCGTCTGGAGACCGAGTCGGAATTGCTGACGCAGGTGACGCAGGCCAAAGAAACCGTTGATCAGCAGCTAACGGAATTGCAGGATCAGTTCCAATCGTTGAATGCTGAAAAGGCTCGGCTGGAGAGCGACCTGAAGAATGCGCTCGCGAAGGTGGCAGAACAAGTCGAGTGGGTGAAACACTCAACGGCCGAATTTAAGGCCATGTCGTCGGAGGTCTTGGCGGAGCAGCGGAAGTCGTTTATGGACACGGCGAAGGCGACGCTTGAAGAGCGTGAAAGGGCTGTGGAGCAGATGGTAAAGCCGTTGGCGGAGCAGATCAACGCTCTGGACAAGTCGCGAGTGGAAAGTTCAGCTTCTCTGAAGGAGCAGATCGAGTTGCTGGTACGGTCCAACGACCAAGTGGCGAACGAGGCACGTAGTCTATCCTCGGCACTATCGAAGCCACAGGTGCGTGGGGCATGGGGAGAAATGCAGGTCGAGCGCGTACTTGAACTCGCTGGGCTACAGAAAGGCATCCACTACACGACGCAGGACAGCGACCAAAAAGGGGGTCGTACGGACTTCATCGTACATCTGCCGCACGACCGAGACATCATCCTCGACTCAAAGGTCGTGCTGGCGGCACTGCAAAAAGCAGGTGATGCGAAAACGGACGATGTACGTGAGGCGAGACTGAAGCGTCACGCCGTGCAGATGCGGTCGTATGCGGAGAATCTGGGATCCAAGGAGTATTGGAGCACATTGCCGGAGACGGCCGACTTCGTGGTGATGGTCGTACCGGAGTTCGCATTGGCACCCGCCGTTGAGCGCGAGCCCGCACTCATTGAACGAGCCCTTGAGAATAAGGTCGTGATAGCGACGTACTCGACCTTGGTGGCGTTGCTAAAGTGCGTGGCGATGGGTTGGCAGGAGCGGAATATCACGGATGAGGCGCATGAGATCGGACGGCTGGGTAGAGACCTACACAATCGTCTGGCGATATTTGCCGAGCATCTAGCAGGGGTTGGACAGGCACTGGACACAGCGGCGTCGCATTACAATCGCAGCGTAGGTTCGTTTGATGGGCGGCTGTTGCCGCAGGCGCGTCGGTTCTCGGAACTCGGCGTCGGCACGACACGTGAGATTCCCACCTTGAATCAGATAGACCAGAACTCGCGGCGTTTGCAACGTGCCGAAACTTGATAAACGGAAGCTGGCTATGGCCATCATCCATCAAAAGCGCGTAAGTAGTGATGTAGGATATGTTCGGTCAGGGGCTTAGGTTCTTCATCCGGTAGGCGGCAGGGCCAGGCTTCACCGAAGACAACTACAGGAGGTTTATTTATGAGTACATATTGGAATTGGCCCGGTTCCCGCTGGTGGCGCGTTGACTTCCATACGCATTCTCCGGCCTCGCATGATTTCGGGAGCCAATCGGAGCGAGATGCTCAGGACTGGGAGTGCTGGATTAAAGCCGTACGCGATGCTGAAATCCAAGCGGTCGCGATTACGGATCACAATACTGCCGAGGGTATCTCCAAGCTACAGCAGGCCGCTGCCAGCGTGGAAGACGCCCCGGTGCTCTTCCCCGGAGTAGAGATTACTGCCAGCGACGGGGTCCACCTGCTCTTGCTGATGGACCCGGATTGTAAGCAGCAACACATCGACGCTCTTCTCTCCAGAGTAAAAATTCCCGTAGATAAACGGGGTGCCGAGACTGCCCGTTCTACACTAAGCGTTGAGGAGATTTTAGGAGAGTGTGGGGGAGACACTCTGATCATCGGTGCTCATGTCAACACAGATGCGGGACTGCTCCAAGAACACGATGGCCAGCAGCGGACCACAGTGCTGCGACATCAGAATTTGGCCGCGGTTGAGGTTCACCCGAACAAGGAGATCGACGAAAGCTGGCTCGATGGAAGCCGTTCCGAGGTTAAGCGGCGGCTTCCGCAGGTGTGGGCCTCCGACGGTCACGACTTCAACGAGTTGGGCCGGCGTTTCACTTGGGTAAAAATGACGCGCCCGAACTTGGAAGGGCTACGCTTGGCGCTGCTGGATGGTGCCCCTTCTTCCCTCAAGACCGAGCTAGACGACCCGAATGTCCACGCCGACTTGGCCATTGAAAGCATTACCGTTGATAAAGGCAAATTCATTGGTCGAAGTGAGCCGATTACGGTCGAGTTCAATCCGTGGCTGAATGCGATCATCGGCGGACGCGGCACCGGCAAATCCACGCTCATTGACTTCTGTCGCAAGACGCTCCGCCGGGAAGCGGAACTCGACCGTAGCGACAGCAGTGAGGAAGGCTCACTGCGAAGTTTGTTTGAGCTCCGCATGCGCGTTTCCCCATCGCGCCGGGAGGAGGGCCTGCTGACGGATGGAACGCGTGTCGAGGTTGTGTATCGGAAGAACAGCGAGCGCTTCTTCCTCTCTTGGGACCAGAAAGGATCGGTGCGCCCCATCGCTCGCTTGGATGGAGACGAACGAATTCCCGAAGAGGGCGATATCCGCGAGCGCTTTCCGGTGCGTATCTACAGCCAGAAACAGCTATTCGCCCTCGCCCAGGATCCGAACGCTCTGCTCGCGGTCATTGACGACAGTGAAATCGTCGGTGGGGCGGGCCTGAAACGACAGATCACACAGAGGGAGACCCGCTATCTGTCTCTATGCGCCGAAGCTCGTGCGGCGTATAAGCAAGCGGACGGTCTGCCGACACTCCGAGCGTCGCACGCGGAAGTGCGACGCAAGCTGGATATTCTCGAGGGAGGAGGACAAGCGCAGGCTCTGAACGAGTACCGAAAGCGACGCCAGCAGAATGAAACTTGGCGAGCGATTCTCGAGGCGGCTTCGCAAGCGGTGGAATCCGTGGGAGACAGCGCGGCTGAGCTTTCGGTCGCCGATCTCAATATCGGAGCCGATGCCGAGGACGATCCAGCACAGGCGAGTCTTATGCGTATGCACAAAACGCTGAGACAGGCCGTCGCACACCTTGAGAGCAGGGTACGCGAGAGTGTAGAGCAAACTCGGCGAGAGATCGATAAAATTGACAAGGGCGCGGATGCTGACCAGTGGCGGGCGGCAGTGAAAACCAGCGAAAACGAATTCCAGAGAGTATCTTCCCAGCTTGCCGAAGAAGGCATTTCCGCTCCGAACGAGTACGGAGACCTGCTGGAACAGGCGGCTGAGCTCAAGCGAGAAATTGAATCTTTGGAGAAAGAGCAGAAGCGGGCGGAGGAACTGGAGAGTAAGGCCGCTAAGACTCTTGACGAATACCGCAGGCTACGCTGTGAGTTGAGCTATAAACGCCGGAACTTCGCGCGCGAGATGTCTGGCGAGAGAATCCGCGTTGAAATAGATGAATACGCAAACCGCAAGAATCTTGCGGAAGAGTTGAGCGAGATTCTTGGCATTGAGCACTTTGCAGATGACCGTCGGGAGCTCGCCCGGAGAATTCAGCCCAAACAGGGTCAATCATGGGAGTGGGAGAAGCTGGATGGTGTAGTTACAGCGATGCGTCAGCTTCTTTCGGGAGATCGAGGTTTCTTGACGATGAAAGACGCACGTTTTGGGACCGCCCTAAAAAGGGTTCCACCCGAGAGGATTGATCGCCTCGGTCTGTATCTTCCAGAAGATGCTGTTAAGGTCAGTTTCAAAGAGCGTGGGAACTGGAGGCATCTCACCCAAGGATCGCCAGGGCAGCAAACGGCTGCGCTCTTGTCCTTTGTTCTGGGCTATGGTTCCGAGCCGATCATCCTAGATCAGCCTGAAGACGACTTGGATAACACCCTAATTTACGAACTGCTGGTCCGTCGGCTGAGAGAAACAAAGACCAATCGTCAGGTGATCGTCGTCACCCACAATCCCAATATCGTCGTCCACGGCGACGCCGAACTCGTGCTCTCACTTGAGGCCAGAGATGGCCAGAGTCACATTGCCTGTGCAGGAGGCCTTCAGGAAAGGCGGGTTCGAGAAGAAATTTGTCGCGTGATGGAGGGGGGGCGGGAGGCTTTCAAACGTCGCTACCAGCGGATTATGCCCCCGCAATGATGGAACGAGATGAGTTAGTGCGGCGCATCCGCCTCGGTGAGGACTCGACGTTGGAACTCAAGCAGGTACTGCTGGCTGGTTCCAAGGTCGCAGCACCTAGGCGCGACGAATTTGCCGATGAGTTGGCCAGCATGGCGAATGGTCGGGGAGGGACCATTTTGCTGGGGGTCGAAGACAAAAGCCGCGAAATTTTGGGCATCCCAGTGGATCGATTGGACGCGGTCGAAGGGTGGGTGCGAGAAATCTGCAACGATTCCGTGGATCCCCCACTTGACGCGGAGATCCAAAAGGTTGAACTCCCTAGTGCCGACGGCCGTCTCGTTGCCGTAATTTGCGTCGAAATCGTCCGCAGTCTGTTTGTCCACAAAAGTCCAAGCGGCTATTTCCGCAGGATCGGCAGTTCAAAGCGCGAGATGTCTCCTGAGTTGCTCGCCCGGCTGTTCCAAGAGCGCAGCCAGAGCCGCGTAATTCGGTTTGACGAGTCGCCGGTGCCTAGGACCGCACCGGAAAATCTGGATGATGGATTGACTCGCCGATTCTTACGGGAGGATGGGGTTTTGACCGAGGACGATCTGCGTAAACTTCGGATCGTCGCCAACGACGAAGACGACATCGCACGGATCACAGTCGCCGGTATGCTGTTATGCACTCGCGATCCGGGACAGTGGATGCCGCATGCACAAATTCAGGCGGTGAGCTATGTGGGCGAGCGACAAGACATTAATTACCAAAGCGATGCGCGCGACTTTGGTGGGCCGCTTGATGATCAGATTATTGAGGCGTTGCACTTCGTGCGCAGGAATATGCGGGTTTCAGCCATGAAAACGATGGCTCGGGTGGAGACCCCTCAATTCAGCGAGCGCGCGGTTTTCGAGGCCCTCGTCAACGCGGTTGCCCACAGAGATTACTCAATGGTGGGTGCGAGGGTGCGGCTGCATCTGTTCGGGAACCGTCTCGAACTCTATGTACCAGGAGCACTGGCGAATACGCTCACGCCAGACAGTATGGATTTGCGGCAATACAGCCGAAACGAGTTGATCGTTTCGCTGCTGGCGCGTTGTCCTGTTTGGGAGGGCGAGGCACTGGGGCGGACGCATATAATGGATCGAAGAGGGGATGGAGTGCCGGTCATTCTAAATGAGAGCCGCAAACTCTCGGGCCGTCGCCCCGAGTACCGCTTGATTGACGACAGCGAATTGCAGTTGGTGATTTGGGCGGCGTAGCCCATCCAACTTAATCGCCAAAAAACTCTCGGTAGAGCGCGCGCACGGCTGCGGGAATGTCGGCGGCCGCAATGCCGAACATCATGCTGACTTCGCTCGACCCCTGATTGATCATTTCTATGTTGACCGCAGCGCGTGCAAAGGCCGTGCAGGCCCGGGCGGCCAAGCCAATGGTGTGGTGCATGCCCTCGCCGACGATCATCACCAAGGCGAGGCCGCGGGCGACCGACAGCTCATCGACTGCGAGCTCGGTGCGGATCCGGCGCAACACGCGCTCTGCGGTCGCGGGGTTGAAATGCGATTCGCGCACAATCACCGACATGTTGTCAATGCCCGAAGGGGTGTGTTCAAAGGGGATTCCCTCGTCCTCAAAAATGGCCAGCAAGCGGCGGCCAAAGCCCACTTCGCGATTCATTAGGTACTTGCTGATGTACACGCTGCAAAACCCGTCGGTCGCGGCGATGCCAACGACCGGGCGGTCGCCGATGGGGCGCTGGGGGACGATGCGGGTGCCGGGTGCCTGCGGGTTGTTGGTGTTTTTGACGACGACCGGAATTCCGGCGTGGAACACGGGTTCGAGGGCCTCGTCGTGAAATACGGAAAACCCCGCGTAGGACAGCTCGCGCATCTCGCGGTAGGTAATCTCGGCGACGGCGACCGGGTCGGCCACGAGCGCGGGATTGGCCGTAAAGACCGAGTCCACGTCCGTGAAGTTTTCGTACAGGGTCGCATTGACGGCCGCGGCGAGGATCGCGCCGGTTATGTCCGAGCCGCCGCGCGAGAAGGTGACGACGCGGCCGGTGGGCGAATAGCCAAAAAAACCCGGGAAAATGGTGATGCCCGAGCGGTCCTTGAGCTGGCGCAGCTTGCCGTAAGACGCCTGCAAGACGCGGGCGTTGCCCGGCTCTTCTGAGAGCATTAAGCCGCCGGCGCCCGGGTCGAGGTAGTAGGCTTCGGCTCCGCTATAGCGCAGGTATTCGGCCACTAGGCGGGCGCAGTTGTCCTCGCCGCCAGCCTTCATGGCGTCCGCGTAGAGCGCCTTGTCGTGCGGGTTTAGGGCCAGTCGCCGCTCAAAGTCGGCGACAATGGGCGCGAGCGCTGCATCCGGCAAGCCGAGGTCGCCGACGATGGCGGCATAGCGGTCGATGACGTGCGCCAGCGCGGTGCGGCCGTCTTGGTTGGTTAGCTGGGCGCGGACTACTTCGATGAGGAGGTCGGTTACTTTGGCGTCTTCCCGGTCGCGCTTGCCCGGGGCCGAAACCACGACGAGCCGGCGCGCTGGGTCGGCGGTGATAATGGCGCAGATTTTCTTTATTTGCTCGGCTGAGGCAAGGGAAGTGCCGCCGAATTTGGCTACTTTCATCGGGTCTCTTTGTGTATGATGGTTTGCCTCCTAAAAAATGCACGAATCGCCATTTTTACAAATTTGTCTTTTGTGATTATCTTAAATCGCTTATCTAAGATGCCGCTGCGCCAGCGGCCCCTATCATACAAAGGTTCACGATGAAAGCAGTGCGTTTCCACCAGTGCGGAGGCCCTGAGGTCCTCACCTATGAGGACGTGCCCGCGCCCACCCCGAAGCCGGGCGAGGCCGTCGTCGAAATCAAAGCTATCGGCTTGAATTATATCGACACCTATCACCGCGAAGGGCTGTACCCAGTTGAACTGCCCTGCATCCCCGGCATGGAAGCCGCTGGGGTCGTCGCTCGGGTGGGCGAAGGCGTGCAGGGCGTGCAGGTGGGGGATCGCGTGGGGTATGCCGGGGTGATGGGGGCGTATGCGGCCGAAGCCGTCGTGCCCGCAGACCGCTTGGTTCCGCTGCCGGCCGCCGCGTCCTATCAGGTGGGGGCCGCCGCTTTGCTACAAGGCATGACGGCGCATTACCTCGCCTATCGGTCCTACCGGCTGGGCCGCGCAGACACGGCTCTAATCCACGCCGGGGCCGGCGGTGTGGGCCTGCTCCTAATTCAGATGGCCAAGCGGTGCGGGGCGCGGGTGTTTTGCACGGTCTCGACCGCGGAGAAGGAGCAGCTAGCACGGAATGCGGGGGCGGATGAGGTCATCCGCTACACCGAGCGCGACTTTGAACAGGACGTCATGGCACTCACCGAGGGGCGCGGCGTAGATGTGGTGTACGATTCTGTGGGCCAAGCGACCTTTGACAAGAGCTTGAATGTGCTCAGGCCCTTGGGCTACTTGGTGTTGTTCGGTCAGTCGAGCGGCCCGGTCCCGCCCTTTGACCCCGGCATCCTCAGCGCGAAGGGGTCGCTCTTCTTGACTCGGCCTACCATGATGCACTACACCCAGACCCGTGCGGACCTATTGGAACGCGCCAACGCGGTGTTAGAATGGGTCGCGGCCGGCGAGTTGGTGCTGCGCATCAGCACTGAGTTTGGCTTGGCGGACGCGGCTGAAGCCCACCGCGCCTTGCAGGGGCGCAAGACGACCGGCAAGGTCGTCCTCATACCGTGAAGGACCCTCAGGAGACAGGCGATGACAGAGGAACGAACCCCGGCCCAAGACGCGGACTTTGCCCAGATGCTCGACGCCGAAGGGGTGCCCCCGGCCCCGGCCATCCATTCGGTCGCAATCGGCGACGAGGTCAGCGGCGTGATCGTCAAGGTCGAGGACGAGCATAGCTTTGTGGAATACGGCAGTCGGAACGAAGCCGTCATGCGCACCAGCGAGCTCAAAGGCCCGGATGGGGCAATGGCCTATAAGGTCGGCGACCCGATCGCGGCGTTTGTCGTGGCCGTCGGTGACCAAGTCCAGATCAGCCGGGGGCTGAGCCGCCAAGACACCCAGGCGGACCTGCTCTATCAAGCGTACAAGGCCGGGCTGCCGGTCGAAGGCCGGGTTGACGCGGTCAATAAGGGGGGATTGGGCGTGACCATCGAGGGCGATGTGCGCGGTTTTTGCCCGATCTCGCACGTCAATACCCAGTACGTGAAAAACGCCGAGGAGTACCGCGGCCAGACCTTGTCCTTCAAAATTATCGAGTTCCGGCACCAAGGCCGCAATATCGTCCTGTCGCGCCGTGCCCTACTCGAAGCCGAGCAGGACAAGGCCGCCGGCTTGGTGCGCAGCCAGCTAAAGAAGGGTGCCCAACTGGCGGGCAAGGTGACGCGGCTGGAGTCTTTTGGGGCGTTCGTGGATTTGGGTTCGGGAGTCGAGGGCTTGGTCCACGTCTCGGAAATCAGCCATCGCCGCGTCGGCCATCCCCAAGAAGCCCTCGCGGTGGGGCAGCCGGTCCAAGTTGAGGTCTTGCGCACCAAGGACTTGGGCAAGCGGCGCAAGGAGCGGATATCGCTTTCGATCAAGGCGCTGGAAAAGGACCCTTGGGAAGCGATCAAGGAGCAGTTCGCAGTCGGCACGGTCGTCACGGGCAAGGTGGATGGGCTGGAGGATTTTGGCGCGTTTGTCGAGCTGGCCGAAGGGGTGCGCGGGCTGGTGCATGTCTCAGAGGTCGCCGACCGCCGCATCGGCCACCCGCGTGAGGTCCTCTCGCTCGGGGACGAGGTCAAGGTGGTGGTGCTCGAAGTGGATGTCCGCCAACAGCGCTTGCGCCTGTCGATCAGCCAAGTCGATGCCCTCGAATCCAAGGCTCATCTCGCCGAGTTCCGCCAGCGGCAGCAGCAGGAGCAGGAAGCGACGCAGGGTAGCAGCGCCATGCTCGACGCGCTCCGGCGCGCCAATCTGACGGACTGAGATGGGGCTGACCGACGCTATTTTTAACCACCCGCGCCCTGGGTACTACGGGGAGTACGGTGGGGCCTTTATCCCCGAAATTCTACGCACGACTCTCGACGAATTGATCCAAGTTTTTGAGGACGCACGCCGCGCCCCTTCCTTTTGGGCGGAGTTTGAGCAGGTGATGCGGACCTATTCCTGTCGGCCCACCCCGATTACCTCGCTCGAAAACCTCTCCCGCGCAGTGGGCGGGGCGCGCATTTTTCTCAAGCGCGAGGACCTCAACCACACGGGCGCCCACAAGGTCAACAACGTCATGGGCCAAGGATTGTTGGTGCGCCGCATGGGCAAGAGCCGGGTCATCGCCGAGACGGGGGCCGGTCAGCACGGCGTGGCCACGGCGACGATGGCCGCCCGCTTGGGGCTGAAATGCACCATCTACATGGGGGCTGTCGATGTGGAACGCCAGCGGCCCAATGTGTTTTGGATGGAGCAACTGGGGGCCGAGGTGGTTGCTGTGACCGATGGCTCGGCCACGCTCAAGGACGCGATCAACGAGAGCCTCCGCGATTGGGCCTATTCCATGGCCGACACGCACTATGTGCTCGGCACGGCTTGTGGCCCGCATCCCTTCCCGCAAATCGTCGCCTATTTCCAGCGGATCATCGGCGCGGAGAGCCGCCAGCAGATGCTAGACTCGGTGGGGCACCTGCCCGATAGGGTGTACGCCTGCGTCGGCGGCGGCTCCAACGCTACGGGCCTATTCTTGGGATTTCTCGACGACGCGGCCGTCGAATTGGTCGGGGTCGAAGCGGGAGGCCGGGGGCTGGAAACCGGGGCGCATGCCGCGCGCTTGGCCGGCCTCGTCGGCACCCCCGGAATAGCCCAAGGCTACAAGACGTTCTTTTTCCAAGACGCCGAAGGCCAGATGCGGCACACGCACTCGGTGGCGGCCGGGCTAGACTACATCGGCGTCAGTCCGATCCTCGCCCACTTAGCCGAGGTGGGCCGGGTGCGCATTGAGGCCGCGACCGACCGAGAAGTGCTCGAGGCGCTCAAGCTGATGATGCGCCGCGAGGGGATCATCGGGGCGCTCGAAAGCACCCACGCCTTGGCCGGTGCCCTGCGCGAAGTCGGCGCGATGACGCCCGATCAAATTGTGCTGATTGGCCTGTCGGGCCGCGGCGACAAGGACATTTTCACGATCGCCAACGCGCTAGAGGACGAAAACTGGCAGCGCTTCCTCGCCGACAAGGCCGCCCGGTCGTGAACCTGCAAGCCTATATCGAAGGGCGGCTCGCCGAGCGCAAGGTGCTGCTGATGACGCATCTGATCGCTGGTTTCCCCTCACTGGAGGCCAACTGGCGGATGCTGGAGATCATGGCCGAGGTCGAGGTTGACTTGGTCGAATTGCAGATGCCCTTTAGCGAGCCCATCGCCGACGGGCCGACCTTTGCCAAAGCCAATCAACAGGCCCTCGAAAGCGGCCTTACCCTCGACCAGTACTTCGACCTAATGCAGCGGGCGACCGCGGCTTTCCCCTTTCCGCATTTGATGATGGGCTACTACAACACGGCGTTCCGCTTGGGGCACGGCCCGTTCTGCCGCCGCTTGGCAGCCAGCGGGGCCTGCGGCTTTATCCTGCCGGACTTGCCGGTCGAAGAGTACGGCGACCTGTGGGCGGCCGGCGCGGAGTGCGAGCAAACGCCGATTTTGCTGATGACCCCGACCAACACCGAGCAGCGGTTGCACCAGATCGGCGCCCGCGCCCAAGGGTTTGTCTATGCGGTGGCACGCAAGGGCGTGACCGGCCGCCAGACGGACTTAGACGATGGACTCTATCGGTTTATCGCCCGCTGCCGTGCGGCGACCGATCGGCCGCTGGGAATCGGCTTTGGGCTCCGCAGCGGGGAAGATTTGCGCCAGCTACAGGGCCGGGCCGCCATCGGCATCGTCGGCTCGGTGCTCTTGGAGGTCTGGCAACGGGAAGGGGAAGCGGGCTACGCCGCTCTATTGCGCGCCTTGGCGGCTGGGCGCGATTGAAGTAGGTCCTTGACTGAGCCACCCTCAGTCCATGTACAACCCCCCATTCACATCGATGGTCTCGCCGGTGATGTGCCGTGCGTCGTCCGAAGCCAGAAAGAGGGCGCAGTGAGCTATGTCTTCGGGCTGGCCGGCGCCGCCGAGGGGGATAGAAGCCTTGAGTTGGTCGTGTTCCGGGGCGGCGGTCATGGCGGTATCGATCACCCCGGGGGCGATGGCGTTGACGCGAATCAGATAGGGGGCTAAGGCCCGCGCTAGGCCAATGGTTAAGGTGAGGACGCCGGCTTTGGCCGCTGCGTAGGGAGGGCCGGCCGCTAGGCCGCCGGTCTTGGCCGCTAGGGAAGTCATGTTGACGATGACCCCTTGGCGGCGGGCCTTCATGGAGGGGATGACCGCTTGGGCGCAGAGGAAGGGGCCTTTCATATTGACATCGACCATGCGGTCCCAGTCCGCTTCGCTGCACGATTCAAAAGTGGTATAGATCAAATACCCAGCGTTGTTGACGAGGATGTCGATCGAGCCGAACCCGTCGAGGACGCGGTGGGTGCCGGCGCAGACTGAGGCTTTGGACGACACGTCCATTTCCAATCCCAACGCGCCGATCGCAGCGGCCGTGGCGCGGGCGGCGTCGGGGTCCATATCGGCGATGGCCACGCGCGCTCCCTCGCGGACAAAGCACTCGGCGATGGCCCGCCCAATGCCTCGGCCGGCGCCGGTGATCAATGCGGTCTTGTGCTGTAATTTTCCCGGCATGACAAGTTCCCGAAGTTAGACCAGAAGATATGCCATTTTGCGCGGCGGCCCAATGCGCGTGGGCGACGGCTTGCTAGATGCTGGGGAAAGGTCTATAAATAAGGCCGCTTAGCGGGACCTGACTAAAACATCAATGTGGAGGATGCTCGGATGGAAGACAGTCGAACCTCGACCGAATTGGAATTGGAGCCGATAACGTCCGAAGACGAAGATCGCGAAAGCGTTCCGGCAGGCTACGAGGTCGCAACGTATCCAGCGGATTACACGTTGGAAGTGCTGCATCAAAAAAGGAAGGCGGACGAGATCGAGATTCCCAAATTCCAGCGGCAATTTGTCTGGACACAGAGCCAAGCTAGCCGGCTGATAGAATCCTTTCTGGTGGGGCTACCGGTCCCCGCCGTATTCCTCTACAGCGAACTCGAAAGCCAGAAGTATCTCGTAATAGACGGGCAGCAACGCTTGAAGAGCGTATTCTATTACTTTGAAGGGTATTTCGGCTCTGAAGAACGGGGTAAGCGCAAGGTATTCAGTTTGCAAGGTCTCCATCAGGAAAGCCCATTTTATGAAAAGAAATTTGAAGACCTGCGGGCAGAAGACCAACGGCGGCTGAAGAACGCCGTGTTACGCGCTTTTATCGTCCGGCAACTGGCCCCCGCTGACGATACAAGCATGTACTATATCTTTGAAAGGCTCAATACCGGGGGCACTTTACTGGCGAGTCAGGAAATTCGCAACTGTATCTATCGCGGTCCCTTTATCGAATTTCTCGAAGAGATCAACAAATTGTCATGCTGGAGAAAAATACTCGGTAAAACAGAACCCGACAGCCGGCAAAGAGACATCGAGCTATTGGTGCGCTTTTTTGCAATGCGAGATAGATCTGCCTACAAGAAGCCAATGAAGGACTTCTTGTCGAGGTTCACGCGAAAGAACAGGAATGCCTCTGAAGAGGTACTCCAAAGCAGCCAGCAGGTGTTCGAGCAAACCTGCGATGCCGTCATTAACTCGCTCGGGGATAAACCGTTTCACATTCGCTCGGGGCTGAATGCCGCCGTATTTGATGCGGTTATGGTTGCCTTTTCCGAGCACTTAGATGAAATCCCGACCAATATCTCTGTCCGGTATAAGAATTGGGTTAGGAGCGAAAATTGCCTCCTAAATACCACGCAGAGAACGACAGATGTCGAAAAGGTACGCGAGCGTTTCCGCCAAGCTGAACAGGAGCTTTTCGGCCAGTGCGCTGACCGCTGATATGCGTATCCTGCGGATTGACCAAGCCTTGGAAAAATGCGAAGCGCATTTGTCTTTGGAAGAAGCCGTTGAAGCGGAAGTACAGAGCTTGCTCGCCCAGTCATTGGTGATTCTCATTTATGCGGAGTTTGAGCAAAAAGTTCGCGAATTGATTCGCGATCGATGCCGAAGCGCAACGGCAACGGATGACTCGGTAAGAGAATTTCTCGATTCTTGCGCGGAAAGCGCGTTTCGTGGTCTGAAAATTAGTGAAATTGCAGGGCTGCTCAGGCGATTTGGTGAGTCTCACAAGGAAGCATTTAACCAGCGCCTCGATCAAAATCAAAGAGCTAAGAACATGTACGACAGCATCTGGATCAATCGACATGAAATCGCGCACGGCGAAGGGAGTGCCGTCACCGTCGGCGATGTAAAACAGTACTACGAACACGGGCATTGCGTACTGGACTACTTACGCGATGCGCTGTTTCAAGACGAGTCGAGATAGGGGATTTCTATGAGAAACGTCATTGGAGTCATCCTCGGGGGTGGGCAGGGTACGCGGCTTTTTCCGCTGACTCAGCTTCGCTCTAAGCCGGCCGTGCCGATTGGCGGCAAGTATCGCTTGATCGACATTCCCATCAGCAATTGTCTGCATTCTGGGGTCAACCGCATTTTCGCCCTGACCCAATTCAATTCCGCTTCGCTCCACCGCCACATCAGCACGACGTACCGCTTTGATTCCTTTTCCGATGGGTTCGTCGAAATTTTGGCGGCCGAGCAGACCCAAGACAGCGTCGCTTGGTACCAAGGCACGGCCGATGCGGTGCGCCAACAACTCAGGCACTTGCTGTCGCGCCGGGCCGACCAAGTCCTAATCCTGTCGGGCGACCACCTCTATCGCATGGATTACCGCGCCTTTGTCGAAGAGCATCGAGCGCGGGGCGCGGATGTGTCGATTGCGGTCAAGCCAGTGCCGCAGCAGGCCGCGCCCTCGTTGGGCATTGTGCAGGTAGATGCGCAGGGGCGGATCGTGGATTTTCGCGAAAAGCCGCAAGATGCGGCCGAGCTAGAGGCCCTGCGGCTGCCGGCGGCCGATTCGGAGGCGTGCTATCTGGCTTCCATGGGCATCTACGTGTTTGAGCCTCAGGTTTTGGTCAGCCTGCTGATGAGCAGCGACCAAGACGACTTTGGCAAGCACATCATCCCCAGCGCGATCCACAAGGTCGGAGTTTTTGCCCATACCTTTGAAGGCTATTGGGAAGACATTGGGACCATTCGCTCTTTTTACGAGGCCAACCTAGCGCTGACCGATCGGCCGCCGCCTTTTGACTTTTACCGGGCCGACGCACCGATCTACACGCACGCGCGCTTCCTCGCTGGTACGCGGCTCGAGAGTTGCCACATTGAGCGAGGGATCATCTGCGAGGGCTCGTACATTCAGTCGGCTCAAATCGAGCGCTCGGTAATCGGGATCCGGTCGGTGATTGGCGCGAACTGCCAGATTGCCCATACCATCGTCATGGGGGCTGATTCGGAAGAGTCGCCGGCCGATCGCGCGCGCAATGCGGCTCAGGGCATTCCGAATATGGGGATTGGTGCCAACACCCAAATTACCGGCGCGATCATCGACAAAAACGCCCGCATCGGCGAGGGCGTGCGCATCACCAGCAAGGACCGAGGCGTCGAGGCCGGCGAGACTAATTACTACATCCGCGACGGGATCGTGGTCGTGCCTAAGGACGCGGTGATTCCATCGGGCACTGTGATATAAAGAAGCGAGCGGGGGTACAGAAAAGGGGGGACGGGTGCATAATCCGTCCCCCTTTTCTGTCCTGTGAAACAGTCCTATTTGAGCAAGGTCATTTTGCGGTGTAGGACTTGGTCGCCAGCGCGGAGGCGATAGAAGTACGTACCGGCGCTGAGGTCCGACGCATCAACGGCGAGCGAGTAGGTGCCAGCCACGCGCCACCCTTCGGCCAGCGTTGCCACCTGTTGGCCGAGGGCGTTGAAGAGGGCCAACTCGACGTGCCCAGCCGCCGGCATGGCGAAGGCAATGGTCGTGCTGGGGTTGAAGGGATTGGGGTAGTTTTGGTTGAGGGTATAAGCATTGGGTATGGCGGCCGACACGGCCGACTCTTCGGCGATGACGGTCGTTGGCATCTCGTTGGGCATGATGCCGACCGCAGCGAGGAAGGTCCAGCCCGAGGTCCAGAGCTCGTTGCCAAAGGCACCGGCATAGTCAACTTGGGTGTAGAAGCCGTCGTCGGGAATGGTGCCGCCGCTCCAAGCCGGGCTATCGTCTTGGAGCCTAGGGTCGAGTCCGCTGTCCGCAGTGCGGGAAATGCCCTTGAGCAATGGATCCTCGAGGCGGTTGTTGTGGGCTGCGAGGTGAGCGAGAGCAAACCCGGGGACGAGCGAAGCAACGTCGTCGCCGGTGCCAAAGCCCCACCAAATGTTGTCGGCCAAGACGAGGTCGCCGGCCTCCAAGCGAGCGCGGCTGTCCTCCCCAGACTCTAAGTCCTCGATATCGACGCCCTCCCCGGCAAAGTCGGTGAAGATGCTGTTGTGGTATTGGCCCCCGGCGTTGTCTCGGATTTTGAGCACCACATCGTTGTCGCCGTTGGCGGAAAAGGCCCCGGAGCCGATATAGGTGGCATTGTAGATGACCGGAGTGGCATAGGGCGTACCGTCCTCGGGCGTGGTGCCGCCGTCGTGCTCCCCGGCGCGGTTGCCGCTGTTTTCGCCTTGGATGGAGAACCAGAACTGGCCCTTGCCGCGGAAGCCTTCGTCGTAGTCAAAGGCGTCGTCGCCGTTGAAGGCCGAAACCAGATACTTGGTGTTGGCCGTGCCGCCGAACCACTCAAAGCCATCGTCTTGGTTGTTGTACACCTCGACGTATTCGATGACCGTACCGCGGCCGACGCCGCCCAAGGTCAGGCCGTTGATCTCGTTGCCCGCGCCGATGTCGGTGCCGCCGTGGCGGATGGACACGTAGCGGAAGACGCCGGAGTTGTCGTCGTCGTCGTCGCCGCCGTAGAGGCCGCGCGGCTCGGTGGTGGGAATCCCCTCAATGGGGGTTTCGCCCGGCTCGGAGTTGAGGCTCGCCCGACCGAGGATAATGACGCCGCCCCACAGGCCGCGGGCGTCGAGCGGCAGGTCGTTGGGATCGCTGACGTCGTCGGCTTCGGCCGTGAAAATGATCGGTTTAGCTAGGGTGCCCTCGGCGAAAATTTTGCCGCCGCGGGCGACGACGAGTGCGCTGGCGTTTTCGCCTTGTCCCGGCTTGCCCTTGATGACTGTGCTCGCCTGAATCGTCAGGGAGGAACCCTCACCGACAAAAACTAAGCCGTTGAGCACGTACTCGTTATCTGCGGTCCATTCGACGTGGGTGCCGACCGGAATATCGGCGTCTGTGACGTCGATGAGGGCCGCTGAAGCAATGGTCGGCAACAGGGCGGTGCCGACCGCGAGCATTATCTTGCGAAGCATAGTATCCTCCTGATACTGGATAAAAGGAATGGACGCCAGCGTCCCGAACCGCTGGCGTCCATTAAGAAAGCACGAGCCTGTACCAGTAGTATGGCGGTAGTGTGAACAGTTTGTTACAACCCCCAGCGCATGGGTCAGCGATTGTAACCAATCGAAATCGAGAACGAGCGGCCTTGGTAGTACTGGCTGGCGATGTAATCGGCGCCTTGGTAGCGATACGCCTTGGCAAAGGAGGAATCGAGGAGGTTTTTGGCGCTCAGCTTGATCTTGTACTCGTGCCACTGCTGAGAGAAGGTGCAGTCGAAGGTGCCGCGCTCCTCCTCGAACACGTCCGGGGTCCCGCCGAGGCTGACTTCGGCCAAGCGCCGGCCGAACATGTTGTAGTAGATACCGGCGGCCGTGCCGGTGGCGAAGTTGTCGTAGCTGAGATTGAGGTTCAGGAGGAAGGGCGATTGTCCTTGCAGCGAGCGCTCGCGAGCCGCTTGCGGGTTGAGGGCTTGGCGCAGCGTTAGCTCGGTGGAGTCGATCGCGACCTTGGAGCGGAGCAGCGACAGGTTGCCGCCGGCGTGGAAGTGCTCGGGTAGGAGGAATCCGAGGCTGTGCCGCCCCTCGAACTCAACCCCGGACACTTGGGCGGTTTCGACGTTTTGGAACTGAACCTCGCCGTTGACCGTGAGAATGACGCGCTCAATGGGGTTTTTGAAGTCCTTGTAAAACACGCTGGCCGCGTACAGCTCGCCGGGGCGGCCAAAGTGCTCCCAGCGCAAGTCGTAGTTGTCGATCCGGGTCCGCTCTAGCTCGGCGTTGCCGATAAAGGTAAAGCCGCCGACGAAACTGAACGAGGCAAACGGGGCCAACTCGCGGAAGGTCGGCCGGGCGAGGGTGCGGCCGTAGGAAGCGCGCACATTCATGCCGGGGCGGATTTCCCAGACGGCGTTGAGCGAGGGTAGTAGGTCGTTTTCGGCGAGTCGGCCGGCGGTCTTGGTCGGGTCTTGGCTGGCTACGTCGATGCGCGTGGCTTCAAGCCGGGTCCCCCCCACGAGGCGCAACTTGGTATTGATGGGCAATTCGAGCATTGCGTAGCCGGCGTAGATTTGCTGGTCGCCGTCGAAATTGCTCGAAAGTTGGGTGGCGTCTTGGACGTAGGAGCCGAAGCGGTACTGCCGCCCATTGCGGCTGGTCAGCCCCACCTTTTCGGCCTCAAAAAAGGTGTTGGGCTGGCCGTCGTAGTCGATGTCGTCTTGGTCAAATTCGTAGCGCCGCTCGCGAAAGGCGCGCTGTTTGTCCAGAGCCAAGAAGCCGGTTTTAAGGTAGCTGTTGATGCCCTGCCATTGCTTGAAGGGATAGGTCAGGTTGAGCTGGAATTCGCGGTTGCTCTCGTCGAGATCGCGGAAGTAGCGAGTGGGCAATGGGTAAATCGAGGGCGAGATCGAGTAATCCGTGACCGGACCGCGGATGACTTTGTCGTTTTCGTCGCGCAGTACCTCGCCGTTTTCGCCGCGCAACGGGCGGTTTTTGGTGACGTAGTTGTTGGTAAAAAATCGCAGGTCCGGCTCTGCTTGGGTTGAAGCAGAAGCGGACGCCGACCATTCGGCCCGCAGGTCGCGCAAGCCGCCAAAGTAGTGTTTGCCAGCCAGTTGCAGCGATTGGATTTGGCGCTCGGTAAACTGCAAAACGCGCGTCTCGTACAGGGCGTCCTCTTCGAGATCGCGGGGGAACGCGCCGGCTAGGTAGCGGGCGACGTCTTCGCTGTTGCGGTTGTACAGGTTGGTCGCGGACAATTCGTGCGTGGGCGATGGCTTGATGGACAAGGTGACGAGGCTGCCCCAGGCGATTTCCCGTGCCCCCCGGGTGTCGGCGAGGTTAAAGTTATTGGTCAGGGTCTTGGCTTCCTTACTGGTGAGTTGCCAACGGGCTGAGGTGCCGTTGTCGTAAAAGGATGCGCTGTTGCTGTAGCTGAGAGTGCCGAGGAAGCCAACGGGCCGGTCCAAGAGCGAAACTTGGTTGCCCAAGGCGACCGAATAGCTCTGGTTGAGCGGTGCGGTCGCGGTGGTGGGGGCCATGACCGAGGAGAACGACTTGGAATACTCGTCGAGCCGCAGGGCCTTTTCCTCGTCGTTGTACGCCGCGCCCACATCGGGAATTTCTGCATCGCTGGTGGCCAGCGCAGTGGGAATTTCTCGCGTCCCGTCGTCGATGCCGATCCAATCGAGGTCGCCGCCCTCGTAGGTGAGGAACTGGTCGTTAAACGAGCTTTGGGTATTGAATTTGGTCGAGGCCGACACGGAAAGGGTGAAGTGATCGGGAAACGCCTTGGTGCCAATGTTGACCGAACCGCCGGTAAAGTCGCCGGGCTTGTCCGGGGTAAAGCTCTTGGTGGTGACGATGTTGTCTAAGAGCGAAGTGGGGAAGAGATCCATGGGGACAGCCCGCTTGTCGGGGTCGGCGTTGGGAAGCGAAGAGCCGTTGAGCTGGACCGAGCTATAGCGGTCGCCTAGCCCGCGGATATAGACGTATTTGCCCCCCACGACCGAGGCACCCGGTACGTGCGCCATGGCCTCGGCCGCGTCGCCGCTGCCAGCCCGTGCGATTTCCTCGGCGCTAATGGCATCGCTGACTGCGGGGGCCTTTTGGCGTTCCTTGAGCAGGGCCGCACCGGTATTGCGCAGGGCCTTGGCCTCAACGATGACCTCGTCGTCGATTTCTAAGGCTTCGGGCATGAGGGTGATGACCAGTTTGGCGCCCTCGCCGTCTTGTACCTCAACGCCGATAATCGACGCATCTTGATAGCCGATCATCGAGCTGGCCAGCACATAGGTCCCGCTCGGGACCTCGAAAAGCTGAAACCGCCCCTCGACATCGCAGGTCATGCCGATCTGAGTGCCTTCTAGGAAGACCAGTGCGCCCACGAGCGGGTCGCCGGTCTGGCGGTCGAGAACCACGCCGGAGAGGGTGCCTTGGGCCGAGGCCGGCCGGGCAAGAGCTAACAGGGCGAGGCCGACGATGGACAAGCAGCACTTCATAAACTGAAAACCTCCCTTGGGGACTAGATAGAAGTCAAAAATGATAGAGAGGCTGTGTTGAGAAGAGGTTACTGCAAAATTACAATCCGGTGACAAAGGGCCTTGGCGGAAGGATGTCCAACGCGAGGCGAGCGAAAAATCGTCACCATTTCGTAACAGTGTTGTAACGATGGCGTCATATTGCGAGCGGATTTTGTAGGTGGAAAAAGAAATGGGGCCTAATTTCGCACCGGACGAAGGAGCGTTGTAACACAAATGCAAAAAACGATACGACTCATCGCCGGGTTGCTTTGCTGCTCGGCCACCGCAGTTCAAGCCGAGGCGGGTACAATCCAAGGCGTTATGTTCAGCGACTACTACTATGTATTGGCCGCCGAGCAGGTTGCCAAGCGCAATGCTTTCCGGTTCCGCCGGCTGTACTTCACGTACCAAAAGGATGTCGCTACCGACTTTGCGATTCGCTTCCGCCTCGAAGCCAAGGACGCGGGGTTTGCCCAAGGCGAGAAGATGCGGCCTTTCGTCAAGCACTCCTACTTGCGGTGGAAGAGGGCACTCGGCGATGCGGATCTATACTTGGGGCTTTCGGGGACGCCGACTTGGGCGGTCGCCGAAAAGGTCTGGGGCTACCGCTCGATAGCCAAGACCGTGCTCGACTACAATAAAATCGGCTCTTCGGCCGACTTGGGCGTGGCGCTCAAAGGCAAGGCCGCCCGGCTGCGCTATCACCTAATGGTCGGCAACGGTCCCGGACAGGGGCCAGAGGACGACCACGGCAAGAAGTTCTATGGGTCGTTGAGTTTTAAGGCGGCGGACCGCTGGGTGTTGGAAGGCTATGCAGACTTCAATGCAAAGCCGGTTGGTCGCAACGAGCGGACCTTCAAGGGTTTCGTCGGCTGGCAGGGCGCGCAGGGCGCGGCCGGGCTGGAGGTTTTCTCGCGCACCAACGCACGGGCCGGCGATGGCGGTGAAGACCAAGTTCTCTCCGGGGTCTCGGGCTTCGGCTCGCTGTCGCTCGGTGCTGCGCTCAAGGGCTTTGGCCGGTTCGATGCGGTGGCCGACGACGCGGAGGATGCCACCGATTGGCTCTTCATCGCCGGGCTCGACTACGCCGCCGCGACCGCCGTCCACCTGATGCCCAATGTGTTCGTCGCGCTGCCCGAAGGCCGCGATGCCAACGTCGAGGGGCGGTTGACCTTTTTCTGTAAATTCTAATGGGCGTTCTTCCAAGGATCGAGGGCGGGACGCCCTCGATCCCGGATTCAGCGGAAGCACCAGAAAATGCGGACGTAAAGCAGGTGTCGCGTACTTAGGGCGTTGTAACTCAAGTTTCATCCGCGAGACACGCGGGTGTAACACAAATTCTGCAAACTGTACAAAACGGCCATACTGAAATGGCATGGGGAAGCAAAATGAAAAAGAAATGGCTCGGGATGGCGCTGATTGGGGTGTTCGCCGCCGGCGTCCACGCGCAGACCATCGACATAGATGAGCGAATCGCACCCTACGAGAAGGTGCGCGGGCTGTCCGGCAACGCCAGCAGCATTGGCTCGGACACCATGAACAACATGATGGCCCTGTGGTTGGAGGCTTTTCGCAAATACTATCCCAACGTCAAGATCCAAATCGAAGGCAAAGGGTCGAGTACCGCGCCGCCGGCCTTGATTGAGGGCACGGCCCAGTTCGGGCCGATGTCGCGGCCCATGAAGTCGAGCGAGGAGGACAAATTCGACCGCGCCTTTGGCTACAAGCCAACGCCCTTGCGGGCCGCGCTCGACGCGCTCGCGGTCTTTGTCAACAAGGACAACCCCATCGCGGGCCTGACCCTGCCGCAAGTCGATGCGATTTTTTCCAAGACCCGCCGCAGCGAGTTCCCCCGCGATATTACCCTTTGGGGCCACTTGGGGCTGAGCGGCGATTGGGCCAAGGCCCAGATCAGCCTCTACGGCCGCAACTCGGCCTCGGGCACCTATGGCTTTTTTAAGAAGCAGGCCCTGTTCAAAGGCGACTATAAGGACGAAGTCAAGGAACAGCCCGGGTCGGCGTCCGTCGTGCAGGGGATTACTGAGGACCGCTTTGCCATCGGCTACAGCGGCATTGGCTATCGGACCTCGGGCGTGCGCGTCGTGCCGTTGGCCAAGGCCGAGGGAGAGGAGTTTAGGCAAGGCTCCATGGAAAACGTGCTGAACGGCTCCTATCCCTTGGGCCGCTTCCTATACATTTATATTAACAAGGCCCCCGGCCAAGCCATGGACCCGCTCGTGCGGGAGTTCTGCACGTTCATTTTCTCCAAAGAGGGTCAAGAAATTGTGGTCAAAGACGGCTATATGCCCGTGCCGTTTGCAGTGGCCCAAGCCGAATTGGCCAAACTGGCCAACTAAGAGCGCGGCCCCGTGACCCCCAAGCCCCATAAGCGCGGGATCACGCCGCGCGCACGAGCGATTGACTGGCTGGGTCGGCACTTTATCTCCTTTGGTGGCATCGGCATTGTGGCCGCTGTCTTGGGGATATTCGTCTTCGTCCTCGCCGAGGCTTGGCCCCTGTTCCGCGCCCCGAACCTACAAGCAGAAAAAGCGCACCGCGTGGTCGGCCCATTTGCCATTGGGCTCGACCCCTATTATCAGACCGCGTATGCGGTCGGCCCCCAAGGGGTGGATTTGTTGCGGCTGGACGATGGGCAAGTCATCCGCCGGGTGCGGCCGGCCGAGCTCACGGGCCGTGCGGTAACGGCCGCCCAGCGAAACGACGTTTTGGCGCTGGGCACGAGCGATGGTCGCCTGCTTTTGGCGCAGGTCCGCTTTCCGCTCGACTACAGCAGTGGCCAGCGGCAGGTGGTGCCGCAATTTGCGGCTGAGCGTCTCGTCGCGGTCGATCCGGCGGGCGAGCCGCTGGTGCGGGTGACCTTTCGGCAAGGGGACGATGGCCGTTCGGGCGCGGCGGCGATTACGGCGAGCGGCCGCTTGGTGCTGATGATGGCCGAGCAGCAGCAGGGCCTGTTGGGGCCGGGCGAGCGCAAAGCAATGCACTACGAGCTAACGGCCGCCCTCGACGGCAAGGCCACGCAGGTGCTGCTCGATGGCCGCATTCGCCAGATGCTGGTGGGGACGGATCAAGGGCAGGTGTGCGAGTGGCGGCTGGGCGCAGTGGAGCAAGCGCCGGCGTTTGTAGGATGCTTGGCCGTCTCGGAGGTTGCGGTTTCGGCGCTAGGGTACGCGCTGGGCGAGATTTCGCTGGTCGTCGGCGACGCAACCGGCCACGTCAGCGCGTGGTTTAAGATCGAGGAGGTCGGGCAGCGGTCGTATCGCAAAATCCACGCCTTTGCCGCTCATGCGGCGGCTGTCACCCACATTGCCGCCTCGCCGCGCGACAAGCAGTTTCTCACGGCCGACGCCGAGGGGGCGATAGCCCTGCACCACCTGACCTCCGAGCAGACGACCTTCCAACAGCCGGGCGACTCTCCGGTGACCGCGTTGGTTTTCGCGCCCAAGGCCGACGGATTTTTGGCCCTCGGCCAAGACGGGTGGCTGCGGCGCTTTGCCCTGGACCATCCCCATCCCGAAATCAGCGCGGCCGTGCTATTGGCTCCTATCTGGTACGAGGGGTACAAGGGCCGCGAATACGTGTGGCAGTCCACCGGCGGCACGGACGAGTTCGAGCCGAAGCTCAGCTTGGTGCCGCTGATTTGGGGCACGGCCAAGGGGACGTTCTACGCCCTGCTCTTCGCCCTGCCCTTGGCGGTTTTAGCAGCGATTTACACGGCTGAATTTGCCTCGCCGCGCGTCCAAGGGTTGGTCAAGCCGTCCGTGGAGGTCATGGCCTCGCTGCCGAGCGTCATCTTGGGTTTTCTCGCGGGTTTGTGGCTGGCGCCCCTCCTCGAATCGCACTTGTTGGGAACCTTGCTGCTGCTGCCGGCCGTGCCAGCCGCAGTCATGGCCGCGGCTTGGGGGTGGCAATACGCCCCGGCGGCGTGGGTGCGCCGAGTGGCAGAGGTGGGGGAGATGTACCTGCTCGGTGCGGTGACCCTGCTGGTCGCTGGGGCGGCGTACGCGCTGGGGCCGGTCTTTGAGGAATGGGCCTTTGACGGGCACTTCCTGCGCTGGCTGCGGCAAGACGCGGGCGTAGGCTACGACCAGCGCAACTGCTTGGTGGTGGGCTTTGCCATGGGCTTTGCGGTCATTCCGCTGATCTTCACCATCTGCGAGGACGCGCTCTCCAGCGTACCCGGGCACTTGCGCGCCGGCTCGCTGGCCTTGGGGGCCACGCCTTGGCAGACGGCGATCAAGGTGGTGTTGCCCATGGCCCTGCCGGGCATTTTCTCGGCCGCGATGATCGGCCTTGGCCGCGCCATTGGGGAAACCATGATCGTGCTGATGGCCACCGGCAATACCCCGATCATGGATTGGAACATTTTTAACGGCATGCGCACCATCTCGGCCAACATCGCCGTAGAGCTACCCGAAGCGCCGCACCAAGGGACGCTCTACCGAGTGCTCTTCCTCAGCGGCCTGCTGCTGTTTACGGTCACCTTCTGCATCAACTCGCTGGCCGAGGTCGTGCGGCAGCGCCTGCGGGACAAGTACAATCGACTGTGATGGGCTTTTGGCGGCGGGGCGACCCTTTTATCTGGCTTACGGGCGGCGCGTTGGCCCTGTGCTTGGCGATGATCGCCGGCTTGGTGGGGATCATTGTCTATCACGGTGCCGGCGCGTTCTGGCCGCAGGATCTGACCCTGTTGCGCCTCCAAGACGACCGGCGCGTCTTGGGCAAACTGGTCGATCGCCAGCCCATTCCCGGGGCCGCAGAGAGCCATCGAGTGCAGCTAAAGGTCGGCAACCGCGATGTGTATGGACAAGACTTCCGCTGGGTGGATGAAGCGGCCATTGCCGAGCGCGAAACGCCGGCCGAGGCCGTGGTGTTCGAGCGGGTCGAGTGGGGGGATATGCACGGCTTTGTCACGGCCTTGTACGAGGAAGAGCGGGTACTCGCAACAGGAGAGGGGGTCTGGGACGCCTTGCAGGGGGTGATGGCCCAAGCCAGCGAGTTGGGCGAGCGCATCCACTCCTTAGAGCGCGGACCCATCGGCGAGCTCAGCTACGAAATAGAGGACTTGCGCCGGCAAGAGCGGCGCTGGCAACGCGAGCAAAACGACGCGCAACTCGCGGCTAACGAGGTGCGCCGCCAAGCCCTGTGGGCCGAGCACGAGGCCCTGTCGGAGCGCTTGGACGAGTTGCGGGCGCAGCACCAGCGCTGGGCGGTGGAGGTCGCGCTGGCGGGCGGCGAGACGCGCCGGGTGGATGTCGCGGCCATCGTCCGCGCCTATCGCCCCAATTCGATGGGCCTTGGGGCCAAGGTGCAGACCTATCTGTCCAAGGGCTGGGAATTCGTGGCGGGCGAGCCGCGCGAATCCAACACCGAGGGCGGCATATTCCCGGCGATCTTTGGCACCGTGATGATGGTGATGCTGATGAGCTTGGCGGCCGTGCCCTTTGGGGTCTTGGCGGCGCTCTACCTGCGCGAGTACGCCCGGCAGGGCTTTTTGGTGCGCCTCGTGCGCATTGCGGTCAACAACTTGGCCGGCGTACCTTCCATTGTCTTTGGCATGTTCGGATTGGGCTTTTTCGTGTACGGCATTGGCGGCAGCATTGACCAGCTTTTTTATGCGGACGCCCTGCCGACGCCCACCTATGGCACCGGCGGCATTCTCTGGGCCTCCCTGACCCTCGCCCTGCTGACGGTTCCGGTCGTCATCGTTGCCACTGAGGAGGGCTTGGCGGCCGTGCCGCGGGAGATGCGCGAGGGGGCGCTGGCTTTGGGGGCGACCAAATTTCAGATGATTTGGACCGTGGTGCTGCCCAGCGCGCTGCCGGGCATTCTCACCGGGGTCATCTTGGCCACGGCGCGCGGGGCCGGCGAGGTCGCGCCGCTGATGATCACCGGCGTAGTCAAGCTGGCGCCGGATTTACCCCTCGATGCGTTCGCGCCGTTTTTTCATCTAGAGCGCAAGTTCATGCACTTGGGCTTTCACATCTACGACGTGGGCTTTCAGTCGCCCAACGTGGAGGCGGCCCGGCCCATGGTGTACACCACGGCCCTGCTGCTGTTGGCCATTGTGCTGCTCCTGAACTTGACGGCGATTGTCGTCCGCAACAAACTGCGTAGGAAATACGCCATGTCGGCCTTTTAGGAGATGCAATGAGCAAGCCCCCAACCCCGGCGGATGACAACGCCATCGTCGAAGTGGAAAACCTGAGCATGTTCTACGGCGAGACGCAGGCTTTGCACGACATTGACCTGTGCATTCCCGAGCGCGAGGTGACCGCGTTTATCGGGCCTTCGGGCTGCGGCAAATCAACGCTCTTGCGCTGCCTCAATCGCCTCAACGACCTGATCGAATCCGCGCGCATTCAAGGCGTGGTGCGGGTCAGCGGCCGCGACATTTACGCGCCCGATTGCGATGTGATCGACTTGCGGCGGCGGGTGGGCATGGTATTTCAAAAGTCCAATCCCTTCCCCAAGTCCATTTACGAGAACGTGGCCTACGGCCTGCGGATCGCCGGGGAAAACCGCCGCTGGGTGCTCGACGAGGCCGTGGAGAAGAGCCTGCGGGCGGCCGCGCTGTGGGACGAGGTCGAGGACCGGCTCAAGGACAGCGCCATGGGCCTGTCCGGCGGCCAGCAGCAGCGGCTGTGCATCGCTCGCACCTTGGCCGTTGAGCCGGAGGTGATCCTGATGGATGAGCCGTGCTCCGCGCTCGACCCGATTGCCACCGCCCGGATTGAGGAGACCATCACCGAGCTGAAGTCCGATTACACCATCATCGTCGTCACGCACAATCTGCAACAAGCGGCGCGGATTTCGACCTACACGGCCTTCTACTATCTAGGCTCCTTAATTGAGTTCAGCCAGACCGAAGACATGTTCACCAATCCCCGCCGCAAGCAGACCGAAGACTACGTAACCGGCCGCTTTGGCTGAGGTGGAAAGACGCCATGGAACGCAAATTCGACCACCAATTAGACGAGCTCAAGCAGGACCTATTAAAAATGGGCGGGGCCGTTGAGGAGTCCATTGAGCAGGCCGTGCGCGCCCTCGTGGACCGCGACGACGCGCTCGTGCAGACCGTGATTGAGGGCGGGAAGAAGATCGACGACTGGGAAATCGGCGTTGAGGAGACCTGCCTGAAGATGGTTGCGACCCAAGGGCCGATGGCCAGCGACCTGCGGCTGTTGGCCTGCATCCTGAAAATCAACGAAGACCTAGAGCGGATCAACGACGAAGCCGTCAATATCGCCCAGCGCGCCGCAGTGCTCAACAAGCTGCCGTTGCTCAAGCCCCTGATCGACATACCGCGAATGTCCGAGTTGGCGCAGCGCATGGTCAAGGACGCCCTCGACGCCTTCGTGCGCCGCGATGTGAAGCTGGCCCGCGCCGTTGGTCAGCGCGACGACGCGCTCGACCTGTTGCGCGACCAGATTTTTCGCGAGTTGCTGACGTACATGCACGCGCCGGCGATTGGGCCGGACACCATCGACCGCGGCATCTACCTGATCTTGGTGTCGCGGCACCTCGAAAGGATTGGCGATCACGCCTCCAACATCGCCGAGAACGTGGTGTTCCTCGTGGAGGGGCGCATCGTGCGGCATCAAAAAGAAGAGTGGTGGGAGGAAAGCGACGCATGAACGACAAAATTCTAGTGGTGGAGGACGAGCCCGACATCCTCGAATTGGTCGCGTACCATCTAGAACAGTCCGGTTTTGCGGTCGCGCTGGCCGAGGACGGCGAGCAGGCCCTGAGTGCGATTGAGCGCGAGCGGGTCGGCCTCGTGGTCTTGGATTTGATGCTGCCGGGCATCAGCGGCTTGGAGGTCTGCCGCCGCCTCAAGCAAACGCCCCGCACCAAGGACCTCCCGGTCTTGATGCTGACGGCGCGGGCCGAAGAGGTGGACCGCGTCGTTGGGCTGGAACTGGGCGCGGACGATTACTTGGTCAAGCCCTTTTCCCCCCGCGAGCTGGTCTTGCGCATCCGCGCCATATTGCGCCGCATTGAGGGGAGCGGCGAAGCGGAAGCCGCCCAGATCGCGGCCGGTCCCTTGGTCATTGACCTCGTGGGATGTCAGGTGCAACTCGGGCGCGATCCCATTGAGCTGACGGCGACCGAGTTCAAGCTCTTGACGACCCTAGCGCAGCGGCGCGGCCGGGTGCAGTCGCGGGAGGAGTTGCTCAAGGTGGTGTGGGGCTACGAGTACATTGGGTATCACCGCACGGTGGATACGCACATCCGCCGCCTGCGGGAAAAGCTCGGGCCGGCCGCCGAGCTGGTCGAAACCGTGCGCGGCATGGGCTATCGCTTTCGCCGAGAGGATCGCTGAGGTGCGTCTGGGGTGGATGTTGCTCCTGAGCAACGCGCTCTGGGCCGCGCTCGTGTGGTGGAGCGACAACCTTGCGTTCGCGCTCGTGCTGACCGCGCTCTGGACTGGCGGCCAAATCTGGTTGTGGGACCGCGCGGCCCGGCGGCAGGGAACGCGGGTGCGCCAACTCGACGAAGCGGCGCTCGGTGGCCCTGCTTGGGTGGAGGGGTTTCATCCCGAGTTGGCAGGTGCCTTGGAGGACCTCGCCGAGCGCATTCAACAGCGCGTCCAGCGGCTAGAGCGCGAAAAGAGCCGCTTAGAGGTCATCCTCGAAAGCATTACCGAGGCCATCTTGGTCGTCGATCGCGACAGCCGGGTGGTGCTGGCCAACAAGGCGCTGGCCAACCTGTTTGGCTTAAACTCGCCGCTAGAGGGGCTGTTGACCGTTGAGGTCGTGCGGTACGCGGCCATCCAAGATGCGCTGGCTAGGTGTTTGGCCGAAGGGCGAAGCCGAGCAATGGAAGTGGAACTGACCGGCGTCCCGGAGTGCCATTTAGACCTGCAAGTCGCGCCCGTCCTCGACGGGAACGAGTGCATCGGTGCGGTGGCGGTCCTCTACGATATTACGCGCCTGCGCCAACTAGAGCGGATGCGCCGCGACTTTGTAGCCAACGTGTCCCACGAGTTGCGTACGCCGTTGGCGGCCATTAAGGGCTATGCCGAGATTTTATCCGACGGCGCGCTCGACGACCGGGCGACCGCCCGCCGCTTCACCGGCATCATCGAAAATCACGCCGATCGCCTGACGCACCTGCTCGGCGACTTGCTCGACCTGTCGCGGCTAGAGTCGGACCAGTTGGAGGTTGAGCTGGCCCCTTGCCCGCTAAAGCGCTTGGTCGATACGTCCGTTGGTTCGGTCGGCCAAGCGGCCGCGCAAAAGCAAATCGCCCTTCACAGCGACATTCCGCCCGCTGTCAAGGTGATCTGCGATGCCAAGTTGATCGAACAAGCCCTCATCAACTTGCTCGACAACGCCATCAAGTACACGCCCGTCGGCGGGCAAGTCCGCATTGGCACGCGGCCGGTAGAGGGAACGGATCGCCTGACGATTTACGTCAAAGACACCGGCATTGGCATCCCTTCCGAGGACTTGGGCCGGATTTTCGAGCGTTTCTACCGGGTTGATAAGGGGCGCTCGGGCGTCCTCGGCGGCACGGGCTTGGGATTGTCCATCGTGCGCCATATTGCCGAGGTCCACGGCGAGCAGGTGAGCGTCCAGAGCACGTTAGGAGAGGGGACGACCTTCAGCTTTGAACTGCAAAGCCGCATTGTTTAAGGCCGCGATAGGGTGCTGGGCGTTGGCCGCGTTGGCGGCTGGCTGTGCTGGCGAGCGCGACGACGCCCAAGCCGCGGCGGGTAAGGCCCTGTTTACTCGCAATGGGTGCGCGGTGTGCCACGGCCCAGATGGACGCGGCGATGGTCAAGTCGCAGCGACGCTCCGGCCGCCCCCCCGCGATTTCCGCGATCCGGCCGCCTACAAAAATGGCCACAGCGCGGCGGCCATTGCCCGGACGATTGAGAAGGGAGTGCCCGGTACGGCCATGCCGGGCTATCCGCATCTCGCGGCCGAGGACCGCACGCAGATTGCCGCTTACATCCGCTCTTTGGTAAAGAAGGAAGATGAAGACACGCCTTAGCTTTTTGCTCACAGTCGCACTCGTCCCGCTGTTTGTTGCCGCTCCCAACCCCGTTCGCGCCCACAAGCTCAATACCAGCTACACGAATTTGATCGCCGAGGACGCCGCGCTCAAAGTGCGGGTGCGCCTCGACGATTTCGACCTCCTGAAAATCGGTATTGATCAAGACGGGGACAGCCTGCTGTTCTACGAAGAGTTGGAGGCCGGCCTCGACGACGCATTCGCCTTTGTCGAAGGACATATTCGGCTGAAGGCGGATGGCCAGCCGCTCTCCTTGGTGCGCGGCAGCGGGGACATCACCCCGGACAACAAGGGGAACATGTTTGCCAACCTGTACTTCAGTGCCGAGTTAGAGGCCCCGGTCGGCGCGTTGGAGGTGTGGATTGGCTGGCCGGAGCGCTTTGGGGACGCGCACAAAAACTTGGCCCGAATCTCGTTGCCCGGGCAGCCGCTGGTCCAAGCCGTGTTCTCGGCCGAGTCGCCGCAGCAGACCTTTGCCGGGCAGCAATCGCTGTGGGAGCAGCTATTCGAGTTTGCGGCCCTCGGGGTGGAGCACATTTTCCTCGGCTACGACCACGTCCTGTTTCTGCTGGCGCTGATTGTGGTCGGCGGTCGGCTGCTCAGTCTGGTCAAGGTCGTCACAGCCTTTACCGTGGCCCACAGCATCACCCTCTGCTTGGCGGCCCTTGAAATCGTCCGCCTGCCGAGCGAGTGGATCGAGGCGGGCATCGCCTTGAGCATCGTGTACGTCGCGGCGGAAAATTTCTGGCTCAAGCGCCCGGATCACCGCTGGACGATCACCTTTGCTTTTGGGCTGGTCCACGGGTTTGGCTTCGCCAATGTGCTGCGCGAGTTGGGGCTGCCGACGCACGGGCTGGTTGCCTCGCTGTTTGCGTTCAACGCCGGCGTGGAAATCGGCCAAATAGGCATCGTCGCGCTCGTCTTTCCGTTGATCGCTTGGCTGGGCCGACAGTCTTATCAGCGGACAGTTGTTTTGGTGGTGTCGGCCGTGATTGGGCTTTTTGGGGTGGGTTGGTTTGTCGAGCGGGTTTTTGGGCTGGAGTATATGCCGCTGTGAGCGCGGGCGGCGTTGACTGGCAGATAGCTTGAGCGGACGGGGTTTAGGCGGTACATTGGGCCTCCCCCGTTCCACATACTACCCATATCGAGGCTATATGAGCAAAACGTGGCAGGTGCAAGAGGCAAAGGCGCGATTTGGCGAATTTCTCGAGGCGAGTCTAAAAGAGGGGCCGCAGATCGTGACCAACCGCGGCGTGGAGACGGCTGTGCTCGTCCCCATAGCTCAATGGCGGAGGTTGGAGAAGCGGGCCGAGCCAACCTTGAAGGACTTGATTCTGGCGTCCGGGGCCAAGACGGAATCCCTTACTCCCCCGCGCCATCGCCACCGCCATCGGGCCACGCGGGTCTTTGAGTAGGCTTCGTGTATCTCCTCGACACCAACGTCGTCTCGGAGTTGCGCCGTCCTAGGCCGCATGGAGCCGTGTTGCGTTGGATCAAAAACCTACCTGCTGATCAGCTTTTTCTCTCTGCCGTCACACGACCGTTGACCGCTCCGACCAGAACGCTGATTGACATTCACAAGTCTTTGATCTCTTGGCTTGGCCAACATTCAACTGGCTGTCCTTTGCAGGGTTCAAAAGAAATTTGGGTTTATATGTCCATACATCTGTTCACCCGAAGAACTCGGCGGAGGATCAGATGATTGAAGATCCGATTGTTGAGGAAATTCGCCAGCACCGCAAGGCTCATGCTGCCGAACATAGAAATGACCTTGAGCGCATTGTTCACGCACTTCGCAAGCGGGAACGGAAATCGGATCGCCCGCTGTTGAATCCGGGGCCAAAGAAGCGACAATACCCGTTGGGATAGGCCAGATTGGTTTTGGAAAGGGGAAGTCGCTCTACTCCGGCTTGGCCTTAGCTACTAACGCCCCCCGCGACCCCTCAATGAGACCCTCAATACGAGCCACCCGCTCGCCAAGTTCCGCAATATCCGAGCTCAGGTTCCACGAAAACGCAAGAATAGCCAATAGACCTGCTAGATTGAGCCACCCCAATCCCACCTGAAGACCTTGAGGGGGCTGGGTATCAGCATGAGAGGACTCCATTTTTGACCTCCATTTTGTTTGGTACAGAGTATATGCGGCCAAGGCTGAGTGTCAAAAACCCAGCGAGCGATTGGCCCTTTTCCGGTTAGCGACTAGAAATCCGCGAATGCGCCGTCCTCGGGGTGGCGGCGCATCGTCCGCTGTCGCCACGGGCCGCGGTGAGTAGCCGCCTCTAACCCCGCTGGTTCGATCTCTACGCCCAATCCCGGACCGCGCGGCAATTCCACAAATCCATCCTTCATTTGCAACGGGGCGGTGAAAAACCCTTCGCCGCCACCGCCGCCGTATTCCATGATGAGAAAGTTAGGCGTGCCGGCCATCGCGTGGACGGAGGCGACGATGCCGAGGGGGTCGGCGGCGTTGTGGGGCGCGACCGCGATCTCGTGGACTTCGACTAAGGCGGCAATTTTCTTCATTTCGAGCAGGCCGCCGCAGTGGCGGATATCGGGCTGGATGATGGCCGCGGCCTTGCGCTCGCACAATTCGCGGAAGCCCCAGCGGGTCGCGCACCGCTCGCCAGTGGCGATGGGAATGGAGGTCGAGCGCGTCAGCTCCAGCAGCGGGCCGATATTGTCGGTGGAACGGGTCGGCTCCTCCACGAAGAGCGGCCTTAGCGGCTCAAGTTCGCGCAGGAGCACCTTGGCCAGCGCCGGGCTGGTGGCGCGGTGGAAGTCGATGGCGAGGTCAATGCCCGGGCCGATGGCTTCGCGCATGGCCGCAATCCGGGACACGACCCGCTCGATCCCGGCTGGGGTCTCGATGGGGCGCACCGGCTCGGGGAAGGGAGTGGTTTTGAGGGCGGTAAAGCCTTCGGCGACGCGCTGGCGAGCGGCTTGCGCGGCTTGCTCTGGGGTCGCGCCGCCGGCCGCTCCATAGACTCGGATGCGCTCGCGTACCGCTCCGCCCAATAGCTGCCACACGGGTAGGCCCGCGGTTTTGCCCAACAGATCCAGACAGGCCATTTCAATGCCGCTGAGGGCCGCCAACAGGATCGGCATCTGCCGGGAATAGCTGGAGCGGTAGAGGGTCTGCCAGTGGTCTTCGATTTGCAGGGGATCGCGGCCGATCAGGTAATCGCCCATGTCGAGGATGGCCCGCTCCACCGTGCGTCCGTGTTCGTAGTTCATGGGCGCGCCCAAGCCCGTGAGACCGGCGTCGGTCTCGACTTGGAGCAAGAGGCCGCGATTGTTGAGCGGCGTAACGTCGAAGCGGGTTATTTTCATTGCAGCCACGCCTTGACCCGGGGATGGTCGAGGACCGCTGGGTTGAGGATGTGTTCGGGCGGGCGGGCGGTGATGGCGGCCTCGACTTGCTCAATACTCTTGGCGTCGAGGCGCATGGTGGATTCGACCGTAATGCCGGCGTTGTGGTTGGTGCAGACAATGCGCGGGTGGCCCTTGTGGATGGCGCGGGTGTCGTTGACTGGATCGTCCACCACGTAATAATAGAGCTTTTCTTCCTCAATGGCTCGGTGGACGTCCGCGTCGCTGACGAGATTGCCCCGCGAGGGATTGATCAGGGAGGCGTGGGGCTGCATTAGGCTGAGCAGGTCGTAATGGACGATGGTCGCGTCGCCCGAGACGTGGAGCGAGACCGTGTCGCACTCGCGAAAGAGTGCTTGGGGAGAGTCGGCGACTTCGGCCCCGTATTGGGCGGCGATGTCGGCGATGTCGGGGCGGGTGTCATAGACGAGCAGGCGTCCCTCAGTGCCCAAAAGGGGCACGGCGCGTTGGGCCACCTCTTGGCCGATGCGCCCGCAGCCGTACAGGCCGAGGGTGGTGTGTTGGGCCTCATAGGTGCGGATGATGGAGAAGTCGCCCCGATGGGAGCAATGATTGAGGGTATAGACCCGCTTGAGGGTGGCCATCCACTGGGCAATGGCGTATTCGGCGACCGCGTCGGTATGGACCGGCGTCACCGTGATGATCACTCCGTGCCGCGTGGCTGCTGGGACATTGACCTTGTCGAAGCCGACGCCCCAGCGGGCGACGATGCGTAAATTTTCAGCGGCCGCGTAAAATTCGTCCGTATAGACTGATGAGCTCGCGATAGAGGCGATCAGATCGGGGGCGTGTTCAGCGGTGAGCACGGCTGGCTCCGGGATGAGGGTGCCCAGCGAGCGGAGGTGTTCGAGGCCCTGTTCGCGCTCACGGGAGGCGAATTCGGCGTTTTGGAACTGGGCGGTCAGCATGATGTTCGGCATGGATATTCCTTTTTGATTTTTGATTAAGGGAGTTCGGCGGCGGCTGGAATTGAATCCATGGCCCCCGGGCGGGTGACGCACAAGGCCGCGGCCTGCACCGCCCGGGCCATGGCCGCTCGGGCCGTCATGTCGGCGGTCAGGCCCTGAAGAAAATAGCCGATGAAGGTGTCGCCTGCACCGGTCGTATCGATGGCTGCGACGGGCGGGGCTGGCAGGTGGAACTCCTCGGTTGGGGAGCGATACTGAGCACCAGCGGCCCCCAGCGTGAGCGCGATATGGGCGTGGGGACAGCGCACGGCCAGTGCCGCAAGCGTGGATGCGCCGGCAAGGCCAGCCGCCTCGATTTCATTGACGATGAGCAAATCGACCTGTTTGAGGGGATACGCGCAGACCGCTGGGCCAAAGGGCGCGGGGTTTAAGCATATCGTCAGGCCCCGCTCGGCGGCCGCGGTGAGGATGTAGGCAACGTCGTTTATCTCGTTCTGCAAGAGGAGCAGGTCCCCGCGGCCAAAATGGCCTAGCGTGGCGTCTATGGCCTCCCGGTCTATTTGGGCATTGGCCCCGGCAAACAGGACGATGCTGTTTTGGCCTTGGCGGTCAACTTGGATAATGGCCTGCCCGGTCGGTGCGTCGCCGACGCGGATGTGCTGTACATCCACGCCTAGCCCGGCCAATTTATCGACCACCCATTGCCCGTCTGGCCCAACTTGGCCGGCGTGAAAGACGCTCGCACCAGCCCGGGCCAGAGCCGCGGATTGATTGGCCCCTTTGCCCCCGGCAAAGACTTGGTGCGCCGAGCTGGCGATGGTCTCGCCCGGGCGGGCGATATGCTCAACTTGGTACACGAGGTCGATGTTGAGCGAGCCGAAGTTGAGGATGTTCATTGCGTTTGATAGAGCGCCTCTAAGTCCCGCAGCATGAACTCCATTTGCTCAGGACCTGTTTGACAGGTGCTGAACGATTGGACCGCGGCGTTGGCAATAGCGACCGACTGCTGTTCCTTGTCGATGCCGATGTAGCCCCTTCCTTCGCTCAGGGCGGCCAAGGCCGTCGTGCCGCTGCCCACAAAGCAATCGAGAACGGTGTCGCTTGGATCAGTAAACAGCTTGATCGCTCGCCGCGGCAACTCGATGGGGAACTTGGAATCGTGATCTGAATTGCTGCGGACAGAGGGGATTTCCCAGACTCCTCTCGAACCCCAATCCACCCATTCTTTTTTTGTCAGCCGCGATCTATCTACTTTCGTTATACCCGGTTTCCAAAAGATGTACAGGTATTCGGACTCATCTACCGAGCGGTACGATATGGTGTGCCAGCGCGAGTTTTCCCAAGCGGCGTCTTTTACCCATAAGCGCCGATCGTATAAATAAAAGCCGGCGTCTGTTGCGGATTTTTCTATCAAGCCGCCCACTAGATAAACCCTTGTTTGGAGTTGGTACTTTCCGCCGCGAATGTTGTTGCCGTTGAGCCGCCGATCAATCGTTTGTTCGCTGCATCCAAAGTGCGCTGCGAGTTGGTATCGGTTCCAATCGGGATGCTGCTGTTTAGCTTCGAGAATGTTCTCTTTTGTCAGTGCGATTTTTCTGCGCGAAATGTTTTCTGCCATGATTTTCGGCATACTCTCGTCTTTGAAACACAGTATATCGGCGATGTTTATCACCAAAAAGCCGCCCGGCTTAATGATGGGAAAGTGTAGTTTGATCACCGTGTGCAAAAGTTTTTGCCAATCGTCAAAAGACAAGTCTCGTTCATATTCTTTGCCGACGTAGTAGGGCGGCGACCATATACTCAGGGCGATGGAGTCTCGCTCGATTTTCTTTAGAAGCTGCCGCGAGTCGCCGTGGTATATCTTGTTGGGGACGAGTGCATCAAGCACCCTTACGACTGCCATGATCCTGTACACTCCTTTTTTATTGGGTCATAAATAAGTTTTTGAACTCGCCACGAAGCCTTGTCCTTTAATTTGTCAAAGCCCACTCGTACCCTAAAATCTTCGCCTAGTTGCGGTGCATTTCTACCCGCTAGCCAGAACCCATCGTCAACTGTTGGATTGTACGTTGCTTGCAATTTTCCGTTCGGAATAGCTGAGATAGTAACTTCGCTCAAGTGATGAGTACCGTTATCATCAGAGTACATAAAATGAATGAGGCATGTCGTTGTCAGGTAATTCTTGCCTCCATATTTGGATATTTCTGGCAAAAATCCTTTTTCATCAACATTGACGCCAGACCGATGCTGTCTTACGCGCATGGAAGTCTGAGACATTTGGATCGTTGCAGTGCGATTTTCCTTCTCTGCTTTTGAGTCAATAAACAATGCTTGCCTAACGGTTTGGTCGGGTAAAATTACATATCTTGCCTTCTTGTAGTCAACCGTCCCGTACACTCTCTCTTGCACATTAAATCCCGCAAGCCGATCGAGTAGTTCTCGCGTTATGTCTTCGGCAATATCTTTAACGCGATCAGGCGATTTGAGGAATATCTCACGCGCTTCGATGCCAAAATCATAAACGGCTTGGAATATCCAGCGCAACGTGAGCCTTTCGATTTCCTCGATTTCCTCCAAGGATAGGGTGTTCGGATCCTTTTCTGTCATGTTTTTTATAACGGGAACGGGATAGGATGGTAACGCTAGGTGGTCGCTTTGTGGTAGGCGGCTTGCGCTGTGGTTTCTAAAAATCGCATGTCGTTGCTGAGGTCAATAAACTGGAAGCCCTCGGCGACGCGCCGTTTGACTTCGGCGGGGTCCTTGACCGGGATGCCGCTCGGTTTGTCGGCACTGGCGCAGCTGGCGCGAAAAGCCTGCAAGGCGGCCTCGTGGTCGGGATGGCCGGCGGCGACGCCCATGGACATGGCTAAGTCGCCCGGCCCGAGAAAGCCGATATCGACGCCTTCGACGCCGGCGATGGCCTCGGCGTTTTCAATGCCCTCCATATCCTCGATCTGCGGAATGCAGAGGACGGCGTCGTCAAAGCGCTGGCGATAGTCCGGGGCCAATGTGACGCAGCGGCCCGTGCCGACCGACCGGGTGCCACGCGGTGGATAGCGCACGGCTTGGGCCAGCTTTTTGGCTTGCTCTGGGGTGCTGACGTGTGGAAAGACCAAGCCCCACGCCCCGGCGTCGAGCAGGCGGGCGGCCGTAGTTGGATCGTGATCCCAAGCGCGGGCCAAGGGCAGGGTGCCCCGGGCCTCAATGGCGCGGAAGGTGTGGGCGATGTGCCCGAGGTCAAAAGCCGAGTGCTCGGCATCGACCACCAGCCATTTGAAGCCAGCCGCTGCCATGACTTCGGCTGCCAGCGGCGAGGTTAGGTTGAGCCAAGAGCCGATGGAAGGCTGCCCGGCGGCGAGTTGTACTTTGATGGGATTTTGCATGGAATACCTAGCCTGTGGATGCAATTGCGTTTGAGGTCTAAGGGACGGCCGCGAGGGCCTTCATCGCAGCCCTGTCTGCCTCGCTGCTAACCACCGCTTCAAGGACGCTTGGCTTTCCCCGGAGGGCCTACCCGCTAGCAAGCCCTCTATGCTGATGTCTTCGTCTAGGTCGGGCCAGTGGATTCCTTGGCCCACCCCAATAAGCCGCCAGTTACGTCTTTCTGCGGGCGTCGCATGCACGAGCCTAGGATACCAAGCCAACGGAACGGAGATGGTCCGCCCGTCGGAAAGATCCGCCATTAGGGCGTCGTCGGTAACTTCCACGCGCTCAGCTTCCGACACCTTCAAGTCAACGGTCAAAATATCCATCCCATGCCTCCATAAGGATCGTTTGATTTTCCTCAATTATCCTTGCAAGCTGACGTATCTCTGAGCGCGCCAGCCCTCCGCTTCTTTGTAGCCTCACCGGGTCCAGCCAGAACTTGGCGACTCGGTCGTCGCGTTCTACATGCACGTGCTGAGGTTCGGTGCGATCACTTGCATAGAAGAAGAAGCGATACGGCCCTTCTCTCAACACCGTCGGCATTGGTTCTCCAATGATGTTCCTGCTAAGGGCCTAGCCAGCGGCAATTAGCTCGTCAACTTGCGCTTTGAGCACGCCGAGGACCGCGTCGTATGGGAACCGGCCGATGAGCTGGGGGCCGCGCTTGAGGTTGACGAAGTTGGGGGCGCACCAAAGCCCTAGGTCGGCGTCGTCGGTCTCGCCCGGGCCGTTGACCCGGCAGCCCATGACGGCGATGGTGATCTGGTGATCGCGGGCGTACTCGGTTAGCTCGCGCACTTGGTGCGCTAGGTCGATGAAGGCTTCGTTTTCCACCCGCGAGCAGGAGGGGCAGGAGATGATGTTCAGCCCGGTCGGAAGCGACTTGGGGACTGAGCGGAAGCGGCCCGAGTATATGTCGTCGAGGATCTGCCGCCCGACTTTGACCTCTTCGCCCTTGTCGTCAAACGGCAAGGTCAGGGAGACGCGAATGGTGTCGCCAATGCCGGCGCTGATGAGCTGTTCAAAGGCAATGCGGGTCTTGATCACGCCTGCGGGGGGCATCCCGGCCTCGGTGACGCCGAGGTGCAGCGGCACCTCGGGCCGTTCTTGGGCAAAGCGGGTGTTGGCGGCAACGACCTTGGCCGGATCGGAGTCCTTGAGCGAGACGCAGTAGCGGTGAAAGCCCAACCCGTCGAGCCGCTCGCAGTGCTCCAAAGCCGAGGCAATCATGGGCGAGATGGAGTCGCCCGCTGGAAAGCGCTCGGCTTGGGCCGGATCGACCGAGCCGCAGTTGACGCCCACGCGCAGGGCGCAATCGTGCTTGGCGGCCTCGTCCGCAATAAAGGCTATTTTGTCGGCGACCGGCTTGTCCCTTTCGTGGTGATAGAGGTGCCCGGGATTGTAGCGTATTTTCTCCACGTGCGGGGCCACGCTGCGGACCAACCGATAGTTTTCTTGCAGGTCCACAGACAGCGGCACGTCAACAGTCGGGGCGATTTGGGCGAGGGCCTCCACATCTTTTTTGCTATCGACGGCAATGCGGATGACGTCCGCCCCGGCCTCGGCTAAGAGCCGCAGTTGGCGGATGGTGGCCTCTAGGTCTTGGGTGCGGGTAGCGGCCATGCTTTGCACGGCAATGGGGTGGCCACCGCCAATGGTCGTGCGGCCGATTTGAACCGCGCGGGTGGGATTTCTCGGCATGGGGTTCATGTCCCAAAAGTTAAATGCGAGGCCCTGTTTGTCAAAGGAAGAAGGCGTACCGGTGTGTTTTCTCTTGCTGAAAACGCCCCTGTTTGTGTACTTGTATATGTTGCAGTGATTCAGTAGCCTAAGGAGCTTTTGCCGTGAAGGTTTGGGTGGGAAGTGCGAGCCGATGATCGTGCCCTCTACTAAAGTGCCCCAGACAAGGCCCTGTATCCCCGAAGAGGACGTGGCCGCGCTGCTGGAGGACTTTACCCAAATCCTCCGTAGCGGACGCCTGACGATGGGGCCGTACTTGGAGCGGTTTGAGCAGGAGTTTGCCGCATATACGGGCGCGGAACACGCCGTGGGCATGAACTCGGGGACCGCGCCGTTGGAGGTGGCTTTGCGCTATTGGGGGATTGAAGGGCAGGAGGTCGTGGTGCCGACGAATACGTTTATTGCCTCGTCCAACGCCGCGCTGTTGGCCGGAGGACGGCCCGTCCTGTGCGACATCGATCCGCAGACCCTGTCGAGCGGCCTGCCGCAGATTGAGGCTCAGGTCGGCAAAAAGACGCGGGCCGTAGTCGTGGTCCACATCGCGGGTCTAATCGCGCCCGACATCGAGGCCATTCGCTCGTTTTGCCACACCCGCGGGCTGTTGCTGCTCGAAGACGCGGCCCACGCCCACGGCGCGACGGCCGACGGCCGGTCGGCCGGGAATTGGGGGGATGCGGCGGGCTTTTCCTTTTTTCCGACCAAGCCGCTGACGACCGGCGAGGGAGGCGTGTTGAGCACCAACGACCGCGATTTGGCAGACTTTGCGCGGAGCTTCCGCACGCACGGGGTGAGCGCACAGGGCCGCTCGTTGGAGCGCTTGGGCCACAACTACCGCTTGCCCGAGCTGAGCGCGGCGCTCGGCTTGCGGCAACTGGCGCGGCTAGCCGCACACACGGCCGAGCGCAACCGTCTCGCCGCTCGCTATCGGCGCGTGCTCGCCCGCTTGGGATGCGAGGGGGTGCTCCTGCCGGAATTTGCCGGCCGAGTCCACGCGTACTACAAGTTTCCCGTGCGCTTGCCGGCCGGAAAAAGACGCGAATGGGTGGTCGCCAAGTTGCGCGAGCGCGGGATTGAAGTGGGCAGCGTGTACTGGCCGCCGTGCCACCTAACGCCGTTTTACCAGCGGGAGTTGGGCTATGGCCCCGGGGATTTCCCCGTGGCCGAGGCCGTGCTCGCCGAGGTGGTAACCCTGCCGATGTTTCCGGGCTTGAGTGCCGAGGCCGTGGAAAGGGTGGGCCGCAGCTTGGCCGAGGTATTGGCCGAGGCCGAAGGAGATTGTCGTGCCGGCAAATAACCGAATTTTGGTCCTCGCACCGCACACGGACGACGGCGAGCTCGGCTGTGGAGGGACGATTAGCCGGATGGTGGAGGAGGGAAGCGAGGTGTACTACGCGGCCTTTTCCACGGCGGCCGAGTCGGTGCCGCCGCCCTTTCCGCCCGACATTCTCAAGAAGGAGGTGCGAGAGGGAACAAAGGCGCTGGGGATTCCCGCGTCGAACCTGCTGACCTATCAGTACGCGGTGCGTCACTTGCCCCACATGCGCCAAGAAATCCTCGAAGAGTTGGTGCGGATGAAAAGAGAAATTGACCCCGCAACCGTGTTCTTGCCCAGTGCCCAAGACCTGCACCAAGATCACCAGACCATTCACATCGAGGGCCTGCGCGCCTTTAAGACGGTCACAGTGCTCGGCTACGAGCTGCCGTGGAACAACTTGAGCTTTGACTACCGACATTTTTGCGTGCTCACCCGCGCCCACGTCCAGACCAAAATCGCCGCGCTGCGCTGCTACCAGTCGCAACAGCATCGCCCGTACACCCAAGAGGATTTTATCTGGAGCTGGGCGCGAAGTAGGGGGGGGCAGATCATGGTGGAGTACGCCGAGGCGTTTGACGTGCTCAGGTGGGTGCGCTGATGAGCCGAGTGTTGGCGGCGCACCAGCCCAACTTTCTGCCTTGGCTAGGCTTGTTTCACAAGGTGGGGCAAGCCGACGTGTGGGTCTGGGCCGACGACGTGCAGTACAGCCGCGGCAGCCTGACCAACCGCAACCGCATCCGCACGGCCTCGGGCTGGCAATGGCTGACTGTGCCCGTGCGGACGCGGGGCCGGGGCCGGCAGCGGATATGCGATGTCCAGACCCAGTCCGATGGCGATTGGCGGCGCAAGCACTGCCAATCCCTGCGCTGGCACTACGGCCACGCGCCCTTTTTCGACGAGTATGCCCCAGCCATAGAGGCCCTATACGCGGATGCGTGGCCCCAGTTGATCGACTTAAACGCGGCCCTGCTGCGCCACCTGTTGCCGCTCTTGGAGGTGGAGGTCGAAGTCCGCTTTAGCTCGCAGATGGACCTGCCGCATGAGCGGACTGCGCGCTTAGTGGATATGGCCAAGGCGTGCGACTGTCAGGTGTACTTGGCGGGGAGCGGGGCCTCGAAGGCGTACTTGGACGTGGAGGCGTTTGCTGCGGCCGGTATTGAATGCCGCTTTACCCACTTTGAACACCCGGTGTACCCCCAGTGTCACGCGGGTTTTGTCGCCGAAATGTCGGTGTTGGACCTGCTTTTTAACTGCGGCCCGCAAAGCCGGGAGGTGCTTTTTGGCTGCGCCTGAGGTGTACCACCTGACGAATGTCCACAACCCGTTTGACGCGCGGATTTTTTACAAGCAAGCGCAGACCTTAGCGCGGGCGGGATACGCGGTGACGGTGGTGGGGCCGGGGGCGGAGGCGCGGTGTGGAGAGTGGGCCGGGGTGCGCGTACAGACCTTGCCGGTAGCCCGAAGGGGCAGCCAGCGGTTTTTGAACCTGTGGCGTTTGTTGCGCGTCGGGCTGAGGGCGGACGCTGATTACTTCCACTTCCACGACCCCGAGCTGTTGCCCGTGGGCGCGGTGCTCAGGCTCTGCGGCCGCCGGGTCATCTACGACGTACACGAGCACTTCCCGCTGGTGGTCATGGTGCGGCCGTGGGTGCCCTCGTGGCTGCGGCGGCCCTTCTCGCGCTTGGTTGATTGGGGAGAACGCTTGCTCGCTCGCTATTTTGTCACGGCCGTGGTCGGAGTGGTTGAGGAGCAAGGCGATCGCTTTGCCAGCCGCCCTTTTGCCGTGGTCAAAAACTTCCCGCGCTTGGAGTGGTTTTCCCCCGGCTGCCGCGAGTTAGGGCCTTGTGCGCTGGTCCACATTGGCTCGCTATCCGAAGACCGGGCGGGTTGTTCTTGCTCGAAATTATGCGCGAGTTAGCCGACACCCATCCGCAGGTCCGCCTCTTGAGCATCGGCGAGTTTCACTCGCAGGAGCTGCGGGCGCGATTTGAGGCTCGCCTGCGCGCATGGGGGCTGGAAGAGCAAATACACTACAGTGAAAAGCGCGTACCGTACGACGAGTTGGGGGCGGCGATCGCCGCATGCCAGATCGGCTTGGTGCCGGGGCAGGTCTCGCCCAAAAATCTGGCCTCCTTCGTGCCGACCAAGCTCTTTGAGTACTTCGCCTGCGGTCTGCCCGTAGTCGCCAGTGATTTGCCTTCCATCCGCCGGTTTCGCGCGGTCGCCGATTGGGGCCTGCTCGCCGACCCGCACGACCCGGCCGCCCATGCCCGCGCCATCGGGTGCTTACTCGACGACCCCGGGGCTGCACGGGCCAAGGGGGCGCAGGCGCGGCGAGCGGCAGAAGAGCATTTTAATTGGGGAGCCGAAGCCGAAAAACTGTTGGCACTTTACGAGCGGATTGCACCGCGGAAAGGGGTCGGGAAATGCGTTGGTTAGCGTTAGCAATGGGCCTGTTGGCCCTGTGTTGGGCTGGCGAGGGCTGGGCCGGGGCTTGGAGTCAGCCCCGGGGCGGCTACTACGCCAAGCTATCGGGAATACACTACTCGACCGCCGAGGTCTTCAACGACATGGGCCGCCGCGCCCCCATGGGCATGGACGACAACCAGTTCCGCGCCCGCCAAGTCCTCGCCTACTTTGAATACGGGTTGCGCGCACGGTTGACGCTGACGGGCCAAGTTGGCGCGGGGCGGCTCGTGTCTGAAGATCGCTTTGTCGAGCGCATCACTTGGGGGCTGGGCGACGTGCATCTCGGCGCGAAATACCAGCTCACCGAGGGCCGGCTGGTGCTGGCGCCGCAGGTCGAGGTCGCGTTTCCGAGCGGGTACGACCGCGAATACGACCCGGCCCTTGGCACCGGTTATTCCGAATTGGGAACGCGGCTCTTGGCGGGGCTGTCCCTCTATCCGCTGCCGCTCTACGCGGGGGCCGAGGTGGGGTACAAGCTGCGCGGCGGTCCGTTTTCCAACCAAGGGTCCTATTTTGTCGAGCTAGGAGCCACGCCGCGTCCGTGGCTGTTCGCCAAGGGCTTTGTCGCCCGGGTGTACACCCTCAGCGCGGGCAATGCGGGCAGTGGGCTGGTCGGAGTCGCACAGGTCTCGGAGGGCGATTGGGCCGAAGTGGGCGGCAATGCGGCCGTGCGAGTGGTTGGCCCGCTGTGGATCGACTTGTTGTGGAAGGTGGTTTTTCGGGGAGAAAACATCGGGGCCGGGTCGTCGTGGGGCTTGGGGTTGGCCCTCATTCGCTAAAGGAGTTGTCATGGACAAATCAACGAGACGTCAGTTTCTCAAGTCGAGCGGGGCTGTTATCGCCACGGCGATCTTTCCCGCTTGGGGTTGCGACGGCAACGAGGTGCGCTTCAAGAGCATGCCCACCGGGCCGGACATGGACCTAGGCATGGATCTGGAGGAGATGCCCGCGGAAGAGGCCCTGCCGCTGCCGCCGATTACCTCTAATGCGCGGCACTACCTCCAGTCGATTAAAGGGACCAACTACGATCCGCGCTTGGGGGCCGATAGCTGGCGCTTGGCGGTGAATGGGTTGGTGGATCAGCCCCACGCCGGCTGGACGTACGCGGATATTATTGCGCTGCCCATGCGCCGGCAGGTCTTGACCATGCAGTGCATTGGCAACTGGATCGGCGGGCCGTTGGTGGGCAATGCCGAGTGGGGCGGTACGCCGCTTGCCGAGGTCCTCGATCGCGCCGGGATCAAGAGCGAGGCGATCCGGGTCAAGTTTTACAGCGTCGATGGCTATACCACCTCGATTCCGCTGGATCGTGCGCTCCGCGACGAGGTGATTCTCGCTTGGGAAATGAACGGCGAGCCGCTGCCCTCCAAGCACGGGTTTCCCCTGCGCTTGATAAACCCCGGGCACTACGGGCAGAAGATGCCCAAGTGGATCACCCGCATTGAGCTGATTGACGAAGTCCATCTCGGCTATTGGGAGAGCAAGCCCGAGAACAAGCCCTTCAAGTGGTCGGACGCGGCCGTGGCGACCGTGAACTCGCGGATTGACGCGCCTCTCTCGGTGTGGGACGATGTGAAAGACCCGGCCAATGGCGGCGTTTCCGTCGTGCTGCAAACCCTGCGCGGGGCCCAAGGTCGCCCCTTTGTCATTCACGGGATCGCCATGGCTGGCGAGCGCACGGTCGAAAAGGTTGAGGTCAGCACCAATGGCGGGCGGTCTTGGGTCGAGGCGCAGATTACCACGCAGCGCTTGCCCAACATTTGGGTCACTTGGGCCTACGAATGGAAATTGCCCGCCACGGGCGAGTACCAAATCGTCGCGCGAGCAACCGATAGCGCGGGGGACGTGCAGCCGGAAGAGGATGCCGGTGCCGACCTGTACGATGGCCGCACGGGCTGGCACCGCGTGCGGGTGAAGGTTGCGAGCAGAGCAGGGTAAGCGGCGCGTCTAGGCTGGGGGGAACCAGTCCTGTATCTTGCGGCAGATCGTGTGCGCTTGGGCCGGGCTTGACAGCTCGAACTTGCTGCGTTGCAGAAAGGTCCCGTCGCGCTTCTGATAGCGGCGAATGGATATTTTGTGCGGGCCGTACTCGCCGGTTTTGCGGTCGAGGTCTTGGTAGAGGTACATGATCGTCGTCCAAGCCCCCTTGCTGAGCACTTCCTTGGCTACTTCCCGGCGCAAGACTTTGCCGTTTTCCTCGTAGTGGATGGTGAGTTCGTCAATCGTTTCGGCCATTGTTGATCTTCTGAGTTTTGGATTGAAGGTTGGCGTACTGCGCGGTGCTGTTGTCTATTATATGGAATATGGAATAACGGGCAAGAGCGGCCTAGTTACTGGAGCATCCTCCGGTCGAGCGTACCCCTTGAGTCCAAGAGATCACGTCAATACTCGATAATCGCCGCGATTGCGCTAACGATTGAACGCATATCCGTTTCAGAGATACTGCCCACTTTTTCACTGATCCGCCGCGTATCAACTCCACGCAGTTGTAATATATCAGCCACAGATGGCTTAGTCAGTCCATTGGTGTGATCGGGCACCAGCTTGACGAGCCAAATTTTATGCTCAAAATGATGTTTCCACTCGGTCAGTGGAGCGACCAACCGAATTGGCAATGTGCCGACCCAATCGGAGTTAATAACAACGGCGGGACGGGTCTTGCGAATTTCTGTGCCGCGAGTTGGGTCGAGATTCACTTGCCATATTTCGCCGCGTTTAATGCACATCTATGAAATCCCCTGCCTGCCATTCCGTTTGCTCGTCCCTCGTCCTTTCGTAGTAGCTCTTTAGCTGTTCTGCTTGCTGGGCCAAAATTTGGCGACGCTCCTCAAGTGAGAGCTGCATAAAATCCACTTGCGATAGCGTTTCTTGGTCTTTGTCGCCGCGATCTTGCGAAAGGCGATCGCTTGAGTCCCCTTTGAGGCTATCCATAACGCGAGCGATTTCCCTTGGACAATAACTGTCTATCAATGGTTTTGTGTCGCCGAACATCCACTGACGAAAGTCAGACATTTCTTTTTTATCTTTAGAGGCAATCGCATCCGCGAATGCCAACGAAATCAAGTAGTCTAAGTCGTGTTTTGTGTTCATCAAGTTTTCCGTAGATGCTTCGTGTATATTTCTACCTCGATACTGACTGTAGCAGTACATGACAAGGAACGATTTGCTAAGATGCCATATAGCCCAAGTTTCATCTACGTCATTAACGTTTATTATGGAGCAAATTCTACTTGGATCGTTGACGAAGTCGTAGAAAAATTGTACGACTTCTTTATCACAGATTTGTTTTCCTCGAATCTTTTCTTTTTCTTTCTCAGTAAATAGTTCTATATCTGTGAGATCCTTAAACGTTTCAATTATACGATAGTCTTCTCTGTTTCGCTTAGCTTGATCAATTATCTTTTTTGAATCGGAAGGTTTCCACTGTGGATCATTTGCTAGCATTTTTTTCAGGCATTCGGTCGTTTTATCATCTAAAGGATCGCCACACGGACATTTCTTAGTAAGCTCGAATCTCCACATCTCGGATACATGTTTCCAGACCTCGATATAATCCCGGTGCTCCGCCAACTTGACCTTTGATTCGGACCATTTGCGGGAATCATCAGTGCTGCTAAAAAGCTCGTAAGTTAAAGTGTCGATTAGCACGATACGACCGCCTTGTTCACGCATGGTACGCAATGGCGCACCATCTCTGCTCATGCCGCGAATGTAGCTGGCATCAATGATAATGCGTGGATTTTTCGCTTGTTCGTTCATTTTCTTCCTTTCAGAATCAGTTGATCCAATGGGTTGGGTTTAATCGATAAGGATAAATGATCAGCAGGACCTCTCAATAAGTACCTGATACGCAAGCCTACCGGACTGTCCCGGCCCCCATTGGTCAAAAGGCACTGTATTCATTAGCTTTTCCTCTGCGATTAAACGGATTGACGAGTAAAAAATGTATGCTAAATGAAGCTAAAAAACAACGTCAAGAGCCTCTTATGAAGCTGGACATTCAGGACAAATTTCTACAGCGCGATGGCCGGGTCTTTCTCACGGGCGTGGAGGCGATTGTGCGCCTCGTGCGCGAAAAGCAGGAGCGCGACCAAGCCACCGGCCACGTCAACCAGACCTATTTCACCGGCTATGAGGGGTCGCCGCTGGGAGGGCTAGACCTGAAGCTGGTCGCTCAGTTCGACGCGCTCAACGAGCTGGGGCGCACAGTGCATCAGTTCGGCATCAACGAGAAAACCGCGGCCTCGGCCGTATTGGGCAGCCAGTTTGCGGCGAGCGGGGACGTGGATGCCTTTTGGTATGGCAAAGCACACGGCACGATGTGGATTCCCGACGAAGTGTGGTTGGCCAACCTCAGCGGCACCAGTGCCCGCGGCGCGATGGTCCTGCTATCGGGAGAAGATCACCGCTCCAAAAGCTCGGTCTCACCTGGGGCCAGCGATTGGGTGTTGCGCAGCAGCATGGTGCCGATTTTCTATCCGGCCAGCATTGAGGACGTCATTCGCTTAGGGCTGCACGCGGTTGCTTTGTCGCGTCACGCCGGCGTGGTAACCGCGCTCAAGCTAGCGACGCCGGTGTGCGATGGCGCGAGCACGGTGGACTTGGAGCGCGTGCGGCCAGACATCGCATTGCCCGAGCGCGCGTTTGCCAAGCGGTTCAACCAGATCGTCATGGCTACGGGCGCGTTGCCCATGCAGCAGCAACTCGTGGAGGAAAAGTGGCCGCTGGTGGAAGCCTATATCCGCGCCAACGACCTCAACCGCATCGTGGATGCGGACGCCGGCGGCGGAGTCGGCATTGTGGCCGTGGGCAAGAGCTACGCGGATGTCCGGCAGGCCCTTTCCTACTTGGGGTTGCGTGTGCCGGTGTTGCACCTCGCGGTGAGCTACCCGCTCGACGGCGAAATCGTGCGCACCTTCGCCCAAGATCTACGGCGCATCTACGTGGTTGAGGAGCCTGGCCCGTTTGTCGAAGAGGGCGTCAAAGCCGCGCTGTGGGGCGCGGGTGTGGAGGCGGTGTACGGCCAGTGGGACGAGGACGGGCAGCCGCTGATTCCGGCGCACGGCGAGGTCGATCCAGAGGAATTGGCACTCAAGCTCGGGCCTCGTCTGTCGGCGGATCCCGAGCGTCACGCCGCGCTGCAGCGCGTACTCGACCGCACCTATCCAGCCGTGCCCCGCGTCACGCCCATGTCCTGCGGCGGCTGTCCGTACAACAGCTTCCGCGACTTGCGCGAAAAGCCCGGGGGAGCCATTGGCTGCTCCTCCATCCGGGCGATTGAATCCTACGACTCCGGCGTTCTCTACATCCCCACGATGGGGGCGGGCGGTGCCATTTACAGCGGATGGGCCCCCTTCAACGGCAACCAGCACATCTATCAATACTTGGGCGACGGGAGCTACTTCCACAGCGGCCGCGGCGCGATCCAAAGCTGCGTTCAAGGCGAGGTGAACATCACCTTCCTGCTGCTTTTTAATGGGGCGGTCGCGCTCACCGGCGGGCAGACGCCCGGCGGGCAGCGGCCGGTGTCGGATGTCGTACAGGAGCTATTGGGGTTGGGGGTCGTGAAGGTGGGAATCGTCAGCGAGGACCCGGGGCGCTACCGCCACTTGGATGGGGAGCGGATTGAGGTGTTCGGCTTGGAGCGCCACGCCCAAGCCCTAGCGCAGTTTAAGGCAATCGCCGGGACGACCGTGCTCATTCTCGACAAGGAATGCGCTACCGAGAAGGGCCGGCGTCGCCGCCGCGCGGGGTTGACGCCCGACGAATACGTGCTCATTGACGAGGCCATTTGCGAGGGCTGCGGCGACTGTTATGCCCAGTCCGAAGGGTGCGCCGCGCTCTACAGCGTGGCGACTGAGTTTGGCGACAAGACTCAGGTGCGGCAGGCCCAGTGCGCCCAAGACGGGCTGTGCATTGACGGCGAGTGCCCGTCCTTTGCCGTGGTCAAGCCAGCTAAGGGCACGCGCTTGCGCCGCCGGCGGCCGGAGCCTTTGGGCGAGCTGCCCGAGCCGCCCGTGTGCCCGCTGGACCGGCCGTACGCGATCTTCGCCATGGGGCGAGGCGGAACGGGGGTGGTGACGATTTCTCATCTCATTGCGTACGCGGCCATGATGGAGGGCCAGTACGTGTATTTGTCCAACAATACTGGCTTGGCGCAAAAGGGCGGGCCGGTCGAAGCACCGATTGTGATAAGTGCCGCCGAGCAGCCCGTGTTCAACCGCCTCTTTCCCGGGGAGGTCGATCTGTACTTGGGGTTTGACTTGCTGCGGGCGGCCGAGCCGGACAACCTCAAATACGCCGCGACCCAGCGCACCCGCGCCTTGGTCAGCACCGCTGAAATCGCCAATGCGGCCATGAATCGCAACCCGCGCACCCAACCCTTTCCCGACGCGGCCCAACTGCGCGCCCTGATCGACCGCTGCACGAGCAAGGACAACATCTACCTCGATACCTACTGGCTGGCCGAGCGGCTTTTCTCGGATACAATTTTCGCCAACATGCTCCTGTTGGGGGCTGCGTATCAGGCCGGGGGGTTGCCCTTACAGGCGGCCTCCATTGAGCAGGCCATCGCCCTAAACGCGCAGGCTGTGGAAAACAACGTGCAGGCTTTTCGCTGGGGGCGGTTGGCCGTGGCCGATCCGGCGCGCGTGGAGCGGGCGTTGGGTGCTCAGCAAGGGTCCGCAGTGCAAGAGTTGGCCGCAGTGCGGGAGCGGCTGGCGCGGGATGTGGCCGCTCGGGCGCTGCTTGACGAGGGGTTGGCGGCGTTGGCGGGTTTGAATGCGGAGGGGCAGCAGGAGCTGGGGGTGCGGCTGGCCGAGCTGTGCGCGTATCAGGACGTCGCGTATGCCGAGGGCTACTTGCGGTTTGTGCGCCAAGTGTGGGAAGCCGATCGGGGCCTGTCGCACGGCTTGCAGCTCACGCGGGCCGTGGTGCGCGGCCTGTACAAGCTGATGGCGTATAAGGACGAATACGAGGTCGCGCGGTTGGCGACGCGCAACGGCAGCGAAGAGCGAATGCGCGCCCTGTTCGACGGGGAGGTGGAAGTCGTCCGGCAACTGCATCCGCCCACGCTGCGGCGTTTGCTCAAGGGCAAGATCGGCTTCGGCAAGGGCCTGCGTCCGGTGCTGGTGCTGCTGAGCCGGCTCAAGGGGTTGCGCGCTACGCGCTTGGACCCGTTCGGGTACACGGCGACCCGTCGCTTGGAACGCGCCTTGGTGGGTTGGTACTGCGGGTTGATTGAAGAGGTCTTACCGGCATTGGCCGAAGAAGGCTATGGGCTGGCCGTGGAAATCGCCGAATTGCCGGATGGCATTCGCGGGTACGAGCAGGTAAAAGAGGCGTCGGCGGCCCAAGCCAAGCAGCGAGCCGAGCGCTTGTTGACAAAGTTGCGTGCCCAACGCGCTTAGAAAGAAGAGAGGGTCAGCCGGGCTCGACGGGTTTGGCCACCCCGGCTTACGTGCCTTCTTCGGGTTCAATTACCTCAATACCCGACTGACGCAGGGCTTGCGCCCGATAGCTATAGATACTCGCCGTAGCGAGAATGACCCGCGCCGGGGCTATCCCGGTCGCCTCGGTGTATAGCTGACGCTTGCGCTCCAGACGCTCTTGGATCGTGGCCCCCACACTGGCGGCGATTTCGACGAGAATATGCTGGTGATCGACAATGACCACGTCAAATTGTTCGCCCTCCAGTTCGCGCTCCTCGACCGTGGCCCCAAAGGATTCCTCTAACAGGGCCGCCATGGTGCGCCGGAAGACGCTTTCGTTGCGGATGCCCCAACGCGCCCCCAGCCGATCAATGGCGCGAAAGACTTCATCAAACCGCTGCTCCATCCCCTCGAACCGCTGCTCCATCCCCTCGAACCGCTGATTCACCTCCTCAAACCGCTGCTCCACCGCGTCGCGAAACGCATCTATACGTGCATCTATTTGCTCAAAGCGTCGATCTACTTGCTCAAAGCGTTGGTCCATCTCGGCCCGCAATTCCTGCAACTCCTGCAGCACCATGGCGACCTCTTCGCGGCGGGCAAACGCCCCCAAGAAGCCTTGGTAAATCAGCGGCTCGAGGTCGGGGCGGCGGTCCAGCAGGTCGGGTAGTTGCCGGTTGAACAGATCAATCAGTTCTTCATCGCTAAAGGTTTTCATCGCTCTCGCGCCTTTTTTAAGCCCAAATCAGTTGAGGGGATGTCGCAATCCCCTAGGTCCGAGATTCGCAAGGCTGCAAGATCTTGTCAAGAGTTGCGCTTGGGTTCGGCCTCGCGGGTGCGAGCAGGTGGCGAGCAAGCGGGCCGAGTGCTTGTTGACAAGCTGCGGTTCCGAGCTATCTGCTTAAAAATTGAGCAAAACCGGCTGGCGCGTCCTCAGTGCTTGCCGCAGACCGCCGAGCAGGGCTTGGCTGCGGTCGTCTGAGTGCTCGCTCGGGGGATTCTCTTGCTCGCAAAAGTCGCGCAACCACGCGAGTTCGTCCGGGGGGGCTGTGGCGTCGGGCACGACGTGGGTTCCCTTGGGGCTGGCTAGCGTAATCCCGCTGTGCGCAGCACTGGCTGCGATTACGCCGCCTTGGCCCAGCAAGGTCAGTTCGGCGAGCGCAGGCTGAGGAGCGACGACTAGCTGGAGTGCCGCGCCGCTGGGCGTGGTGCCCGTCAGCACTACTTGGTAGGCGCGGCCATGGCGGTTGGCACAAAGATGTACTTGGGCAGGAGTCGCGCTCAGCAGGTCGCTGGCAAAGGCGAGCTGACGACAAGCGGCCCACCAAGCCGGCAGCAATCCCGGCTCTTGGACGCCGGCCACGAGGCGCAAATAGACCGGCTCGGCAAACAAAGGATCGCGTCGCTGCTGCAGTGCCTTGGCAAACAGGGGCGACCCGCGATGGACGCCGCCGCTGGCAATGGGCCGATCGGCCTTGGGCACTGGCCCGGCGCAGAGGACGGCGATGTCGGCTTGGAGGCAGGTGCGGACATCGTTGTGGAGGTCGGCATAGGGCGAGAGGAAAGCGCAGACCCGGGGGTTGGTCGCTTGGAGTAGGGTCGGCAAGTCGCTAAAAAAAGGCAGGGCGGTGCTGGTTTGCCGCCGCACTGGATAGTACAGGCTCTCGACTGGCAGGACGGCGGCGAGTTGGCCGACGAGGGGGTCGAGGGCGGGATGGGCACTGAGGGCGATGGTCATAGCTCTTGCTCCAGCGGCAGGTTAATGGCCGCGTTGCACTCGATGGCGCGGTAGCCAGCGAGGATGATTTCCATCAAATCCCGCGCTTGGCGCACGCCGTAGCGCGGCGGGCGGTCGGCGTCGATAGCGGCGATCAAATCGTCGAGCCCGGCGGCTAGGCCGGCTACGTCCTCGGATAGGGCGGCCGTTGGGACGGGCGGCCCGCCGTGCCACTGCATGGGATCTTGGGGAGCGGGCCGATAGTCGTAGCCGGTGCTATAGGCGCGCAGATAGGCGTCTAGTGCCGGCCTTTTGCCGTCGATGGTGGCGCTCTGGCGGGTGCCGATTAGGTACGCCCGCGCCGGTCCGCCTTGGGGATGGGAGGCCGTGCCAATGCGCCCGCCGCTCAAGGTGGCCACGCGCCCGGCGGCATCGGTCATAGTCAGAGTGCCAAAGTCGTCGCAGCCATGGGCGGCATGTTCGGGGAAGAAGAAGGCTCCGGCGTGGCCGACGACGTGGCGGATTGGGCCGAGGCATTCTTGGATTAGGCCGACAGCATACGCTCCCACCGTGAGCAACTCTCTTTTGATGTCTGGGTATTTCCACCGGCCGTTGGGGGTGACAAAGGCGCGGCGTTGGGTTATGGGGCGCGGCCAGCCCTTGCCGAACATCACATCGACGTGGACGCCGAGCAGGGTGCCCAAGTCGCTGCTCGCGAGGACTTGGCGGGTGTGCTGGGCGAGGGTGCCGTAGGCGTAACCGGGGATAATCGCCCGGACGCCGGTGCGCTCGACCGCGGCGGCAGACGCCTCGGACTCGGCGAGGGTGGCCCCGGGGAACTTGTCGATCCACAAGTGCTTGCCGGCCTCGGCGGCGCGGATGATGAGTGCGGACCGCCGCTCGATCTCGCAGCCGACGCTGACGATGTGGACGGCCGGGTCGTTGATGGACTCGTTGAGCCGCTCTGAGTACGGTACGTCGAGTTGGCTCGCCCATTGCTGGTTGTAGCGGCGCAAGTCTGGGTCGAGGTCGGGGTAATCGGTGACGCCGATGATGCGCAGGCGGGGATGGGCCTGATACAGGGGGACGAAGTGCTGCTGGTGGCTGTGTTTGCTAAAGCTGACCAGTAGGATGCCGTACCTCTCAGCGGACATGATTTCCTCGTTGTCTCTTGGGGCCTAGGCGTGGTAATGCAGACGGACATAGTATAACAGCCCGGCGGATGATCGCCAAAAGAGCGGCTTAGGGGGTTCGGCTTGTTCACTTGACAGCAATCGTCCTCCGCGCCTATTCTAGCGTTCCACACAAGGAGGAAATAATGGTCCACATCGGCATTGTTGGAATCGGCTTTATGGGCATGACCCACTACAAGGCGATGGCCCAAGTTAAAGGGGGCCAAGTCGCGGCCTTGGTCTCTGGCGACCCCAAAAAGCGCGCTGGGGATTGGCGCGATATTCAGGGCAATTTTGGCGACAGCGGCGGGGTGCAGGACTTGTCGGGAGTGCGGTGCTACGAAACGTTGGACGAGCTGCTCGCCGATGGAGAAATCGACTTGGTGGATATCTGCCTGCCGACCGCGATGCACGTCGAGACCAGCATCCTCGCCCTCGCCGCGGGCAAGCACGTGCTGCTGGAAAAACCCATTGCCGTAGCCTTGGACGACGCCGACCGAATTGTGGCCGCGGCCCAACAACACCAGCGGCAGTTTATGGTGGCCCACGTCCTGCGGTACTTTCCAGAATTCCGGCTCATCAAACAGCTCGTCGCCGACGCCGAGCACGGCCCGGTGCTCGCCGCCCACTTCAAGCGGATCATCTCGCGCCCGGCGTGGTGGGCACCCGCCGACTTGCAGCGGACCGGCGGCCCCGCGATCGACCTCCACATCCACGACGCGGACTTCGTGCAGTTTTTGTTCGGGATGCCCACTGCGGTCAGTGCGCAAGGGTACGTCGGTCGCGGCGGGACGGTCGAGTACATCAACACGCACTACCAATACGACGGCCCCATGGCGATCAGCGCCGAAGGCGGCTGGTTGGCGCAATCGGGCTGTCCCTTTGAGCACGGCTATGACGTGTACTTTGAGGAGGCCACGCTCAAGTACAACTCGTCTTGGGGCCAGCCGCCGCAACTATTGACCAAGGACGGCGAGGTCAGTACGCCGCCTCTGCCGGGCGAGGACGGCTTCGTCGGCGAGCTGCAGGAAGCGGTGGATGCGATCGCGCACGGCAGGGCCTCGCAGGAACTGAGCGGTCAGAGTGCGCGGAACTCCCTGCTGTTGTGCCTGAAGGAGATCGAGTCGGTTGAGCAGGGGCAGAAGGTGGCGATAGAGCTTTAGATCGCCGCCGGGCTAATGCCCTTAGAGGACACCGGATTCGACGTAATACAGGGCATAGGCGAGACCGATGCCCACGAGGAGCGCTGCGGTGAGCTTGCCGCGATCGTGGCTGTGGAAATGGATCTCCGGCAGTAGGTCGCTCAAGGCAATGCACAGGAACGCGCCGGCCGCAAAGGCCAGCGCGTAGCCAACCATGGCCCCTTTTTCCGGGCCGAGCAATCCCACCCCCCAGAAACTCGCCAGTACCATCACAGGGCACAGCAGGGCAAACCCGACATTGGCCGCCGTGCAGGCGCGCTGGCTGTGACCGGCGGACTGCATCATGCTGATAATGAAGTACGCATCGAGCGGCTTGTGCAGCAGAATGGCGAGGAACACCCCCAGCCCGGCCAATGCGCTGTCGCTGTCGTTATGCACACTGGCGCCGAGGGCGATCCCTTCGGTCGCGGTATGTATCCCTAGGCCGAGGGCAATGCCCAACAAGCTCTGCGAATGGACCCCACCGGGGCCGCGTCGATCGTACAGATCGCTCGCCTCACTGCTCAAGTCGTGCTGATGAAAGTGGAAGATACGCAGCAAAAAAATCATCAGGACCATGCCGAACACCATCCACCCCACAGCTTTTTCTACCCGGTCAGGCCCGGAAATGCGCTCAATGCTGTGGGGTAGCAGGTGATACATGGCGATGCCGAGGATGAAGCCGGCCACGAGACTCATCACGATCTGGGAGCGCGTATGCGTCATGGTGCCCAAAGCCGACAGTTTCCCGCCGAGCAAGGAGGCGGCAAAGATGGCGGCTGAGTAGGCCGATAAAATTAGTAGATAGTTTGAGTCCATGGTGGCTATGGCAGGCTTTGAACTCCCAGCTGACCGCGCTCGCAGAAGGGGTACGCGCGGCCGTTTTTGGCTCTGGAGACACAAATGCGGGAAGAAGTAGGGACGCCTAGGGCGAAACGACTGCGGGTCAAGGGTCGCTCGTGCTGGATCGGGGACGGATATTGAGCAACATGTCCTCGTAGCCGCTTCGCAGGGCACCGGCCCGGAACCGCCAGACGATCAGGGCGATCAGGAGAACAGCGCTGCCCCATTGCAGGAACTGAATAGCTGGCGAAAGGGAGGCGTCGAGGTTCACGGCAATCGTCAGCCCAGCGGCCAAAAGCAGCGCGTCGATCGCGATGCCGAGGACGACCGTCACCGCGATGACCGCGGCGACGTAGATGGATGCGAAGCGGGAGCCGAACTGGCTGACGATAATCGCTATTGTGCCGGTGTTGGTGGCCGGCCCGGTCATGAGAAAGATCAGGGCCGCGCCCGGGCTGACCCCCTTGGCAACCAGTGCGGCCGCGATCGGGGTACTGGCGGATGCACAGATATAGAGGGGAATGCCGATTAGCACCATGACGGGATAGGAGAGCCAGCGGGCATACTCGTTTGCCATCAAATCGCTCGGAACCACCAAAAAGAGCACTCCGCCCAGCGCGACCCCCACGAGCAGCGCGAAGAGAATATCGTCTGCTATCTCGACAAAGCCATAGCGAAAGACGTGCTTGACCAACTTCTTGAAGTCGAGCCCCGAATTGTCTAGGGGAACGTCGCCCGCAGCCGGAGTGCGCCACCGGCCGGCTGCTAGGGCCAACTCCTTCAACCAGTTGACCAGCAATACCTTGAGTTGAGCGGGGCTGACGTAGCAATCGTCCCGATTGGACATGAGGGATTGGTGCGAGCCATGAGCGTGGTTGCAGTCGTAGCAGGGGTCGCCATCGCTCGCCTTGGTTGCGTCGCGGTCGTCCTTTATGAGGCCCATACAGAAAAGCCCGGCGACGACCGCGGTGATAAAGCTGATGATGGGCCGGACTAGGGCGACGACGAAGCCGAAAAAGGCGTTGGTGACCAAAATCGAGTCCGCACCCGTCTCCGGCGCGGTTATCAGGAAGGACATGCAGGACGAACGGGACGCCCCCTTATTGCGCATCTCGGCGACTACGGGCACGACCGAACAACTACACAGCGGCACCGGGACGCCAATAGCCGAGCTCGTGGCTACGGCCTTTAGGCTATCGTCGCGGAGCCAGCGGAGTATGGCTTGGCGGGAGATGAATACGTGGATCAGGCCGGAAAGGAACAGCCCCAGCAACAGCATGGGTGCTAACAAGAGGAAGGACGACCAGAGGAAGTCGAAAAAACGGGCTAATATCCCCAAAAATTCAAAGGGCACTCCACAGCCTCCTAAGCATTGGATCGGGAGGTTCGGCAAAAGTCTGGCAGACGATGCTGAACTGCTTTGATTTAAGAAAGTAGGCATTGCCTAGTAAAGAGCAAGACTCGATGGAGAAAGGCGCAGGCTTGCTTTTTTGCTGTTGACCACTATACTCAATACAAGGTCATGCTAACGCGCAAAACAGACATCTCGACGCGCTCGGCGCACTCGCTGGGCCTGCTGGTGCTGACCGTGCTCTTTGCCGCTGTCATCGTCGGCTTGCCCTTCGGCCACCAGCTTTGCCACGAGAGCCTCGTCGAGCCTGAGGACTGTCCAGCCGGCCTGTTGCAGAGCGGCTTGTCGCTCCTTTTTTGGGGCCTGCCGCTCGTGCTCGTGGCCCTAAACGCCGCTGCGCTAGGCCCGGCTACTCCGCGCACAGTACCCCTGCCCCTTTTTCACCCGCGCTTTACCTATTTCAACCGCGGTCCGCCCCGGTGCTAGTGCATCCACGCGCAGTGCGTGGGTGCCCCTCTCCACATCCATATTCATTAAATCCTCGTTCTGCGTACAACGCGCAGTACGGGTTAAACCATTGGAGACTAGCACCATGCTTAAAAACACATTTGCATTGGGCATCTTTGCCCTTGCGCTCTTTATTGCGGGCTGCGGCGACGACGACAATCCCGTCGATGCCAACGAAGAAGAACACGCCGAAGCCTTCGGCCTGATTATTCTCAGCAGCGGCGAGGAGATCGTCCGCTACGAGAACGGCGAGGTCACAGGCGAAATCGAAGTGGGCCACGGCTTGGAAACGGCCCTGCTGTCCGTGCGCTTTATCGCCGAAGACGGCGACCTCTTCACCCCAGACCCGGCCGATGGCTTCGCCCTTGGCTGGGAAATTGCCGACGAGAGCATCGCCGAAGTCGAGCATCACGCCGAAGACGGTGCTTGGGCTTTTCACATCGTCGGCTTGGAGGAGGGCCAGACGACCATCGTCCTCAAAATCAACCACGGAGGCCACGCCGACTTCGTCTCTAAAGACATCGAAATCCACGTCGAAGAAGGCGGTCCGGGCTCTGAAGCCTCGCACGACGATGAGCACGATGACGAGCACGACGATGAGCACGACGATGAGCACGACGATGAGCACGATGACGAGTAGGACGTGCGTCTCAACATCCTGCTCATCTCGGTACGCTAATTGTCGAAGCGCGCACTCGTCGCGGTGCGGAGCTTGTCGATGCGTCCGTTGCCTCGTAGCACTTTTCCTCTCGAGCTTGGCGATAGGCCCCGCCTCTGGCGCCCAGACTGGCTCGCTAGCCGGCCGCACAATCAACGCCGAAAGCGGCCAGCCCGTCGGTTGGGCTACCGTCGTTATCGAGGGGCTCGACCGAGCGCGGACTAGCGACGCTGAGGGGGCCTTCTTCTTCGCCAACGTACCGCCCGGCGCACACATCCTGCAAAGCCTACACGTCGGCTACCGCGAGGCGCGCTTTAAGGTTGAGGTCGTCGCCGGCGATACCGCGCATGTCGAACTCGCCCTCGGCTACGAGTCTCTGCATCTAGAGGCTATCGTGGTCGAGGGCGAAGCCGTGCTGATGCCGCTACAGGAGCCTGAAGTCGTCTTCAGCGGCAGCAAACTGCGCCAGAATTTGAGCCGCACCATCGCCGAGACCATCGCCGGCGAGCCGGGCATTGCCCAACGCACGATGGGGCCCGCGCCCGCGCGTCCGGTGCTGCGCGGGCTAGGCGGCGATCGCTTGCTAATACTCGAAGACAGCGAGCGCACCGGCGATTTGTCCGGTACTTCCTCGGACCATGCGGTGGCTATCGAGCCGATGACAACCGAGCGCATCGAGATCGTGCGCGGCCCCCGCACCTTGCTCTACGGTTCCAACGCTTTGGGTGGGGTCGTCAACGTGGTGCGAGGGTACGTGCCCTCCGAGCAGCCCGCTGGCTTAGGCGGCTCGGCGACCTATCAAGGGGAGAGCGTCAACCGAGGTTTGTCCGGCGGCCTGACCCTCGAACAGGTGCTCGGCCCACTGGCCCTGCGCTTGGACAGCAGTCTGCGCAATGCCGACGATATCGCCACCCCACGCGGGGTGCTCGCCAATACGGACCTCCGCACGGGCAATACTTCGGCCGGCCTAAGTCTGGTCCAGCCTTGGGGGTATCTGGGTGCGTCCGGCAGTCTGTATATCTCCGATTACGGCATTCCCCCCGACCCGGAGGGCGCCCACCCAGACGGCGTATCCATCGATCTCCAACGCCAGCATCTCGTTGGTCGCGGCGAAATTTTCGCCGGGCCGGCTTGGCTCCAACGCCTAGTGCTGCACCACTCGTTTTCGCGTTATCAGCACGGCGAATTCGAGGCGAGTGGCGACTTGGGCTTAGAGTACGGTGTGCTCACGCACAACAGCGGTGCTCTGGCCCACTTAGAGCGCATGGGGCCTTTTGCAAACGGCGAGGTCGGTCTGTGGTACGAGTACCGCAACTATGCCGAGGCCGGTTTGACCTACACGCCGCCGGCCGAAGAATACGCCGGTGCTTTGTTTGTGTATCAGGAGTGGGCGAGAACACGGTGGGAGGTCAATGGTGCCCTGCGAATTGATGCCCGCCGCGTCGAGCCGCGTGCGGAGCGCACCTCGCACAGTGTCGGCCGCATTGAGACGCGCGACTTTGCCGGTATGTCCGCTGGCCTATCCAACCACTATCGCCCCAGCCCGACCGTGACGCTGGGCGCGACCTTGATGCGCACCTTTCGCGCCCCTCGCATCGAAGAGCTATTCGCCGAGGGACCACATTTGGCTGTCTATTCGTACGAGGTGGGCAATGGGGCCCTCGACAGCGAACGCGGCTTGGGACTGGAGCTATTCGCCGACTACCACCACGAAGAGGGCCATTTGCACTTGGCCGTCTTCCGCAACGCCATTGACGGGTACATTTTCCCCAAGAACAGCGGCGAGCGCAGTCTGCGGCGCGCCGATCTGTTTCTCTACCGGACTGTGGGGGAGCGCGTCCTCATGCACGGCGTCGAAGCCAACTTCGCTTGGCATTTGGCGGCCCGGTGGAAGGGGGCTGGTAGCCTCAGCTATGTGCGCGGTCACCTCATCGACCGCAACGACGAACCCCTGCCGCGTCTGCCGCCCCTGCAAGGGCATCTGAGCCTGACCTGCGAACCCACCGAGGCATTGAGCGCGACCATTGCGCTGCGCCTCGCTGCACAGCAGAACCGGCTCGGCGAGTTTGAAAAGCCTACGGAGGGCTACGCGGTCTTGGATTTTTCGAGCCAGTACTACGCGCAGTGGGGGGGGCGTCTGCACACCTTTTCCCTGACCTTAGAAAACGCCACCAACGCGGTGTACCGCAACCACCTCAACCGCGTCAAGGAAATCCTGCCCGAGCCGGGCCGCAACCTGCGCCTGCTGCACAAGATCTTCTTCTGAGCTGAAGCATACCGCTTCTGGCGGGTACGGAGGCTCAGGCTAAACGGGGATACGCCCGAAAGGTACAGCAGCGTTACTTGAGCACCGCCACGGCCGCGCCTAAGGCCGTGACGAGGATGCTGGTGCAGGCGATGAGCATGGCCATCAGCCGTGCGTAGCGCGAATCGAGTTGTTTGGCTAAGTCGTTGATGCGCTCGTCGGTCTGGTCAAAGCGCCGGTTGGTCTCGGTGCGCGCCTCGTCGAATCGTGCGTTGGTCTCGGAGCGTAGTTCGTCGATGCGTTTATTGGTCTGGTCGAATCGCGTATTCGTCTCGGAGCGTAGTTCGTCGATGCGTTTATTGGTCTGGTCGAATCGCGTGTTCGTCTCGGTGTGCGCCTCGTCAAAGCGCCCGTTGGTCTCGGTGTACGCTTTGTCAATGCGCCCGCTCATCTCGGTGCGCACCTCGTTGATGCGCTCATTAGTCTGGTCGAATCGCGTATTCGTCTCGGTACGCGCCTCGTCGATGCGCCCGTTGGTCTGGTCGAATCGCGTATTCATCTCGGTGCGCACCTCGTTGATGCGCCCGCTCATCTCGGTTCGGAGTTCGTCAATGCGCTCATTGGTCTGGCGCACATCTTGACGCACATCCTGAATATCCTCGCGCAGGAAGCTGAGAGCGAGCGTGGATTCCGTCGGCTGGACGGGGTGGGGCTGCTGCTCGGCCATGAGAAGGTCCTCTTTGGGTTAAAGGTAAGCACTCGCCCTCTACAAGCAAAAAGCAGGCCATGCCGAGTTGGCTACCCGTTCTCTCCTCTATCAGCAGTGTGCGGTGTGTCTGGGTGGAAACGACGCTGTTTCTCCGAGGCAACACGCCCCTTCAATTAGCACTCAACGCCCCGGTTGCCACTCGTTGAGTGTGCGGGCGAAGAGGATATCCGAGCGGGTGACGGCCCCTTCGCTGTGGGTTGTTACGGCGACGGCAATGGTGCGCTTGCCGGTATCCAAGGAGAAGTCGGGATGGTGGTTCTGCTCGGTGATGGTGCGGGTCAGGTGGTTGAGGAACGAGGTGATGTCCTTGAAGTTGGCAAAGACGAAGTCGCACGAGATGATGATGCCGTCGCGACGCCATCCGGCGAGCGTTTGCAATTCGGCATCTACTTGGGCGGCGGTGAGGGTGGTTTTGTCTTCGGTCATGGCGGATAGGCTCCTCGTTGAGATGGTTGGGATGTGCTGGAATATCCGAATTATATAAAAAGAAAGCGGGCGGGATGAAACACCCCGCCCGCTTTTGCGCGTTGGTCAAGCGTCCCTTAGTGCGGGTGCGCGTGGCCGTGCCCGGCGGCCGCTTCTTCTTCCTCTTCTGGCTCCTCGGCCACCAAGGCGTCGGTGGTCAGCAAGAGGGTGGCGATGCTAGCGGCGTTGCTCAGCGCGGTGCGCACGACCTTGGTCGGGTCAATGACGCCCATAGACACGAGGTCGCCGTATTCCTCGCTGCGAGCGTTGAATCCGTACGCGCCCTCTTGCTCGGCGACTTCTGCGACGATGACCGCGCCTTCGTGCCCGGCGTTGTCGGCGATCTGGCGCATGGGCTCCTCTAGGGCGCGCCGCACGATGCGGACGCCCGTGGTCTCGCCCTCGGTCTCGCCGGCGATAGAGTCCAGCCCGGCGATGGAGCGCACGAGGGCCACGCCGCCGCCGGGCACGATGCCTTCCTCGACTGCGGCGCGCGTTGCGTGTAGCGCGTCCTCAACGCGGGCCTTCTTCTCCTTCATCTCGGTCTCCGTGGGCGCGCCGACCGCAATGACGGCCACGCCGCCGGCCAGCTTGGCCAACCGCTCCTGCAACTTCTCGCGGTCGTAGTCCGAGGTGGTTTCGTCGATCTGGTTGCGGATCTGCTCGACCCGGCCCTTGATGTCAGCGGCCTTGCCCGTGCCTTCGACGAGGGTGGTGTTGTCCTTGTCGATGGCGATGCGCTTGGCTTGGCCGAGGTCGGTCAGTTGGACGCTTTCGAGGTTGATGCCTAAGTCTTCGGTGATCACAGTGCCGCCGGTGAGGGTGGCGATGTCTTGGAGCATGGCCTTGCGGCGGTCGCCGTAGCCTGGGGCCTTAACCGCAGCCACCTGCAAGGTGCCGCGGATTTTGTTGACGACCAGCGTGGCGAGGGCCTCGCCCTCCACGTCCTCGGCGATGACCAACAGGGGCTTGCCTGCCTTGCTGACCTTTTCGAGTAAGGGCAACAGATCCTTGAGGTTGGAAATTTTCTTCTCGTGAATCAGCAGGTAGCAGTCCTCCAAGGAGGCTTCCATATTCTCCTGATCGGTGACGAAATAGGGCGACAGGTAGCCGCGGTCGAACTGCATGCCCTCGACCACGTCGAGGGTGGTGTCCGTGCTCTTGGCTTCCTCCACGGTGATGGTGCCGTCCTTGCCGACCTTGTCCATGGCTTCGGCAATTAAGCGGCCAATGTCGTCGTCGCCGTTGGCGGAGATGGCGCCGATTTGCTCGACCTCGGAGTGATCCTTAACGGCCTTGCTCTGGGCCTTGAGGCTTTCGACGACCTCGACGACGGCTTTGTCGATGCCGCGCTTGATCTCCATGGGGTTGTAGCCCGAAGTGACGGCTTGCAAGCCCTGGGTGTACATGGCTTCGGCGAGGACGGTGGCGGTGGTGGTGCCATCGCCGGCCACATCGCTGGTCTTGGAAGCGACTTCCTTGACCATCTGCGCGCCCATGTTCTCATAGGCGTCGGGCAGCTCGACCTCTTTGGCGACGGTGACGCCGTCCTTGGTGACGGTGGGCGAGCCCCAGCTTTTGGCCAAGACGACGTTGCGGCCCCGCGGCCCGAGCGTCACCTTGACGGCCTTGCTGAGCTGTTGGACGCCGGAGAGGATGCTCTCGCGGGCGTCTTTGCGAAAGGCAATCTGTTTGGCAGCCATAAGTATTGTACCTCCCCTAGGCTACGATGGCGAGGACGTCGTCTTCGCGCATGATCAGATATTCTTCGCCCTCAATTTTGACCTCGGTGCCCGAGTACTTGCCGATGAGGACCTTGTCGCCTTCTTTGACCTCCAAGGGGATGTGCTTGCCGTCTTCGAGGCGGCCGGGGCCGACGGCGACGATCTCGGCTTCTTGGGGCTTTTCCTTGGCCGTGTCCGGGATGATGATGCCGCCGACCTTTTGCTCTTCGGCCTCGTCGAGACGCTTGACGAGTACGCGGTCGGCGAGGGGTTTGATATGGATGGTGGCCATGATTGGCTCCTCCTCTTTGTATGGTTAAAATGGCTACGGAATGCTATGCAAAGTTCGTGCCAAAGGACAAAATTTTTGCTAGTGTTTTGTTTATAAAGAACTTACGACGATCCGCGCCGCGCCGCCGCAAACGGAAATTTTCCCGTATTGATAATATATCTAAAAAAAATGGGATAAAACATAGGTAAGTGTATTAAAAATAATTTATTGCGGTATTTTCTCTGAATGACAATGAGAAGGGTTGATTCTCATTATGAAAGTGGTTGCAGGATAATGAACTGGGATGACCAACGCGTCGTGCTGACTGGGGCCAGTAGCGGCATCGGGCGCGCCTTGGCCCTCGTGCTGGCCGAGCGCGGGGCGCGCTTGGCATTGGTGGCGCGCCGCGCCGAGGCGCTAGCGGCGTTGGGGACGGCCATTGAAAAAGGGGGCGGCCGCCAGCCGCTAGTGGTGCCGTGCGACGTAGGCGATCTGACCCAAGTTGATGCGTTGTACGCCGAGGTGGAGGCGCGCTGGGGCGGGGCCGACGTGCTGATCAACAACGCGGGTCGGGGGTATTACAACTCCTTTGCCGACGCGGAGATACGCGAATGCGCGGCCGTGGTGCAAACGAACCTGCTCGGCGTCATCTACTGCACCCGGGCCTTTCTGCCGGGCATGCTGGCGCAAGGGCGGGGTCGGTTGGTCTTCATCTCGAGTGTGGCCGGCGAATTCCCCGTGCCCAAGCACGCCGTGTACAGCGCGACAAAATTCGCAGTGAGCGGCTTGGCCGAGAGCCTCGACTACGAACTGGCGCCCCAAGGCATTGGCGTCCACCTCGTGGAGCCGGGCTTGGTGCATACGGAGTTTGCCGCGCGGGCGGGCACGAAGCACTTACCAGTGCAGCAAAAGTTCGCCAAGTCGGCCGAGGAAGTGGGCAAAGCCATCGCCGATGCCGTGGCCGCAGACAAGCACAAGAGCGTTCCCGACGCGGCCGCGCATCTACTGATCAAACTGCGCCAGCACCTGCCTCGCTTGACGCGATTCGCTTTTAAGAGGGTCTGCCGCAGGCTCTAGCCCGTCACTGCGCGGTGTACCCGCCATCGACGACGAGGGTGGCCCCGGTGGTAAAGCCGGATGCTTCCGCGGCAAAGTAGAGGACGGCCGTGGCCAACTCGGCCGGGTCGCCCCAGCGGGCCATGGGGACCTTGGACTGCATTTCTCGCGCCTTGGCCGGGTCTTGCAGCAAGGGGGCGTTGAGCGGAGTGCTAAAGGGGCCGGGGCAGATGGCGTTGACGGTGATGCCGTGCGGTGCCCATTCGAGGGCGAGGGTCTTGGTGAGCTGGACTATGCCGCCCTTGCTCGAGGCATAGGGTGTGCGGTGGGCGATTGAGACCTGCGACACGGTAGATCCGAGGTTGATGACGCGGCCATAGCCGCGCTCGATCATCTGCGGCCCCACGGCTCGGCAATAGTACATCGGGCCGGTGAGGTTGATGGCGAGGACCGCGTCCCAGTCCTCGTCTCGTAACTCGACGATCGGGCTGCGGATGTTAATGCCGGCGTTGTTGACTAGAATGTCGATAGGCCCTAAAGCCTTGTTGGTTTGGGCGACCGAGGCTTCCACTTGGGCGCGGTCGGCCGCGTCGGCTTGGAAGGCGAGCACGCGGCCGTTGGTGTGGCCCCTGATTTGCGCGGCCGCCGCGCGGGCCTCTGCTGCATTGCGACTGGTCAGGGCCACGTCGGCGCCGGCCCCGGACAGCGCGCCGGCCAGGGCTTGTCCGAGGCCCTTGCTGCCGCCCGTCACCAGAGCCGTGCGCCCCTTGAGGCTGAAGAGGTCGAGCGAGGAGGGCGGCAGCATCACGGCGGGGACCAGCCTTCGGCTTCGACCATGGACTTGGCGAGGTCGCCCAACTCGGCCACGAGGTCGCCTTGGTCTTGGGCGCGGGCCTTATGGGTGATCTGCATGGTGAGGGCGATGAGGCCCAAGCCGAAAATTCGCTGCAAGCTCTGCGGCGAGTCGGGTTCGAGGTCGGGAATCAGCTCGGACAGGCGGTTGAGCAGGTCGCGGTGCTCAGCGGGAATTTCAATGACTTCCAAGGACATAGCGTTCAAAGAATAACCCATGCCCCAACCGGGGGCAATGCTCGCCTAGGCTTCGAGGGCGACAAAGGATTCGCCATCTTGGGCAATGCGGCTCCACGGCGCGTCGGGGTCGTGATCCCAAGCCACGATCCACCCTTGGGCCGCGGCCTCTGCGGCCAAGCGCTGCTTGCGGGTCGCGGTTTGGTAGGGGAGCATGTCGTAGGCCATGTTCCAATAGGGCCGGAGGTGGAGGCGCGTGGGAATCAGATCGCCGGGATAGACGAGGGTGGGGCCGCCGGTCGCAAAGCGAAAGCCCTGATGGGCGCGGGTGTGCCCGCCGGTGACAAAGGCCGCCAGCCCGGGGACCAATTCGCTGTCGCCGTTGAGGAAGCGCATTTCAACGTGGCGGGCGAGGGCATGCAATTCCTCGGGCCGATAGCTGCTGCGCATGGTGCTGCGGCCGGCTAAGGCATCGTCCCACTCGCCGCGCTGGACCGCGTGGACGGCGTTGGGAAACAGCGGTGCCCACTCGCCGCCTTGCTCGACGAGGCCGCCAGAGAAGTGGTCAAAATGCAGGTGGGTAAGCGCGACCAAGGTGATGTCGGTGGGCTGCACACCGGCCGCGGCCAGCGAGCCGCGCAGGGTTGAATGGCCGTCCAACCCCATGCCATAGATCGCTCGCTCCCGCGCTGAGTAGCGCTCGCCGAATCCAGTATCGAGGAGGATGCGTTCGCGTGCGGTGTTGATCAGCAAGCAGTTGCAGGCAAGGCGGATGCGGTTGTGTTCATCCGGGGGGCATGCGCGTTGCCACAGGGCCTTGGGCACCACGCCGAACATGGTCCCCCCGTCGAGGCGAAAGTCGCCGCCGGGCAGGTGAACGGCCTCGGCCTCGCCTAGGGATACGCGACGCATCAGAGGGCGGCGAGGACTTTGGTGCCTTCCGAGTCGAAGCGGAAAGGCATCTCGCGCAGACCTTGTTGGGCCATGGCGGCGCGCAGCTTGGTGCGGTGTTCAGTCGGGCAATAGAACATGAGGAAACCCCCGCCGCCGGCCCCTAGCAGCTTGCCGCCGAGGGCACCGGCCGCGCGGCCGGCCGCGTACCAGCGATCGATGTCCGCAGTGGATATCTGCTGCGCCCGCTGCTTTTTGGCGACCCAGTGCTCGTGGAGTAATTCGCCGAAGCGTTCGAGCGCGTCCCGTTCGAGGGCCTCCTTGATCTGGTAGCCGATCTGCTTGGTCTGATGCAGGCTGTCTAGGACGCGGTCGTCGCCTTGTTGGGTGTTTTGGTTTTGTTGCGCGAGGATGTCCGAGCTCTCGCGCCGGATGCCGGTAAAAAAGACCAGCATGTTGGCGGCTAGGGCCTCAGCCGTGGGTGCGGAGATCGCCAGTGGCGCGACTGCGACGCGCCCGCTGGGGTCGATGTCGAGGCAAGTCAGGCCGCCGAAGACTCCTAAGTAGTGGTCGTGTTTGCCCGCTGGCTGGGCGGCCCGCACCGTTTCGATGTAGTGGGCTTCCTCGGCTAGTGCTTGGGGCGCGGGCTGTTCGCGCTTATAGGCGTGGAGCGCGGCCAGCAGCGCCACGGTGAACGCACCCGAAGAGCCTAGGCCGGTGCGGCCCGGCACATCGGACATCGCGCTTATTTCAAGCCCGCCCTCAATCCCGGCGTACAGCAGGGCCTCGCGCAGCAGGGAGTGTTGGATCTGGCCGGGCGCATCGACCGTTTCGGTCCGTGAGTACTTGACGCGAATGAAGTCTTCCACCTTGAGATCGTTGACTTGGATATAGACGTATTTGTCAATGCCCGCGCTGAGTATAAAGCCTCCGTAGTTGGCGTAATAGGACGCGAGGTCGGTGCCGCCACCGCCGAGCGAGATGCGCAGCGGTGCTCTGGTGAGGATCAAACTAGCCTCGTTTCAAGGAAGGGTAAAAGCCGCCGAGTCCACGCACTGACAGGCGTGGCGGTAGCGTTCTGGCGTATCGGTTGAAAGGATCTGCCCGCGCAGGGGATGCCCGCGCAGGGGGCAGCCGGCCGCGAGCAAGTCGGCGAAGACCTCGCTGAAGTCGCAGGGGGTGTCGGGCGGGATGTAGTCGAGGATTTCGGGTTGGAGGGCGTAGATTCCGGCGTTGACCCAATAGTCGTCGAATACTTGGTCGGCTTGGGGTTTTTCGACGAAGCGGTTGATGCGGTGGTGCGCGTCGAGGCCGACGATGCCCCGCGTGGTCGGGTCGTCCATCCGCACCAGCCCGACGGTGGCGATCGCGCCCTCGCGCTGGTGGGTTTGCCACAAGTCGCTTAGGTCGAAGTTGGTCAGATTGTCTCCATAGTACATTAAAAAAGGCCCGTCGAAGAAGTCGGCCACGTGCCGGGCGGCACCCGCAGTGCCGAGCAAGTCGTTCTCCCGCGAATAGGCAATCGACACCCCCCAGGCCCGGCCATCGCCGAAATAGTCGGCAATGACTTGGGGCAAGTGATGGAGGTTGATGACGAGGTCGTCGAACCCGTGCCGAGTCAACAGGCGCACGACGTATTCGAGCAGGGGTTTGCCGGCAAAGGGGACCATGGGCTTGGGCATCGCGTCGGTGAGTGGACGCAGCCGCGTGCCGCGCCCCGCGGCTAGGATCATCGCCTTCACGTGCGCGCCCGGCGGAGAACGTTGGCGGCCCGCATGTTCGCTTGGGCCGCCGCGTAGAAGTCGGCGAGGTCGGGCTGTTTTTGGACCCACTCGATGTATTCGCCAATGGTCTGTTCGAGCGGGGCTTGGGGCCGCCAGCCGAGGGCTTGCAGGGCCTCGCCGGAGGAAACCGTGTGGCGGGTGTCGCCAAAGCGGTATTCGCCGCTTACGAGCGGTTCGATGGCCCGCCCGGCCATGCGCGTTACGAGCTCGGCGTATTCGAGGACGGTGGTGCCGTGCTGCCCGGCGACGTTGAAGGAGCAAAAATCAGCGCGCTCGTCTTGGAGACAGAGGACATTGGCGCGGGCCACGTCGCCGACATAGACGTAGTCGCGTAGCGATTGGCCGTCTTCGTAGCAGACGGGCGGTTGGTCGTGCAAGACGCGGAGGGCAAAAATTCGGCCGACGCCCGAATAGGCGTTAAAAAAGGAGTTGCGCGGCCCTTGGACGATGGAGTAGCGCATATTGACGGTGGGAATGTCGTATTTGCGGCCGAGGCTGAAGGAGGTCAGCTCGGCGGCGTATTTGGAGATGCCGTAGGGGGTGTGGGGGTTGGCGGTGTCTTCGGTGATCGGCTGGTGTTCGAGGACCGCGGCGCAGTGGGGGCAGCGGACCTCCCACTCGGCGCGGGCGAGTTGCGCGTCGGGGCGGGCGTTGGGATAGACGATGCCGTGCTCGCCGCAGCGGTACTTGCCCTCGCCATAGACGGCTTGCGACGAGGCCAAGACCACTTTCTGCACGGGCAATTTGTGGGCGACGATCAGCTCGTAGAGCAGGGTCGCGCCGACCGTGTTGACGTGGTGGAAGGTGGAAAAGTCGGGCATGTAGTCTTGGTAGGCCGCTAGGTGAATGACGCCGTCGATGCCGTCGAGGGCGGCCAGCCAGTCGGCGCGTTGGCGCACGTCGCCGCGCACCTTTTCTACGCCTGCGGGCAGATAGGCGGGCCAGCCTGCGGGGTGAACCCGCTCTTGGAGGGCGTCGAGGATGCGGACTTGGTAGCCCGCGGCAACGAGGCGATCTACGGTGTGCGAGCCGATAAAGCCCGCACCCCCTGTGACTAGGATATGGCGCATGCGTTGGAGGTGGGGATTATTTCGCGGGGGTTGTTCCTGCCATAGTAAGGACCAAAAAGTATCTTATCGGCCCGGTCGGGGCAAACCGGCCAAAAGGCGGCGGGAAACCCGAACTTGGAGCGCGGCGAGGGCAGGAATGGAATGATGTGCAGGGGGGCGTCCGGTATCACCGGCCCGGCGAAAGTTCCGCTTCCCAGACGGTGCGGTTTTCTTTGGAAATCCACTGGCCGACCCGGATGCGGCTGATGGCGTAGGCGGGGAGATGGGCGGTCGCGATACACTGGTCGCCGCGCCGCCAACCGCGCCGCATGTTCTCCAAGTCGAAATAGAAGCCGAGGTTGTCAAAACCGTACTCCTTGCGGTAGGCTGGCAGGTCGGCCGGGTCGGTCGGGGTGACGTGCAAAATGAACTTCGCCTGCGTATCCGCCGGGGCGCACGGCTTTTTGAGATAAGTCAGCTTGCGTCCGTTGCGGTACACGTCCCAGACGGAGTGGACCACCCGCTCGCCAGCCTGTTCGATGAGTTGCTCTATGTAGCGTTCTTTCCGAGCGCGATGCTTGTCCGCATCGAACGGTTCGGCCGCCGTGGCGCGGAAGACAACGCCGTCGGCCAGTTCGGCCACGGTTTCCAGCCCGGGCAGGACGCGGGAAACTCCGGAACCAAACGATATGCGCGTCAGTGCTGTCTGTGGTCCACCGAATCCTGTTCTGCGCTAACCGAGAAAGAGGGGATTTTCCCGAACTTCTTGGGGCGGCGGTCCGGTCGTAAAACCAAGCAATCTGGTACTTTCCTGGGGCGGCGGTCCGGTCATAAAACCAAGCAAGTTTTATGTTGGTGTAAATCGTGCCAGCGATGGGGTTGTCTCGGATGTAGGACAAGGTCTCGGAATGTTGCCAATAGGCGGCGGCGGCGTTGAACGTCCGGTCTGTGTGCCCGGCTATCGCTTGGTCGGTAAGAATTCGGTTTCTGTCCGTCGAGAAGCCTAAGTGGGCGAGGGTGGCCAGCAAGACGAGGGATGCCAGCCCGTAGCGGATGGGCACCATCCAGCCCGCAGACTCCATGGACAGGAACCGGTCTAGCAGAAACACCGCTGCCAGTAGCAGCGGCACGTATATCGGCATCAAATAGCGGCTGTCGATGTCATGATCAACCGTGAAGGGCACGACCGCGACCATGAATACGATGTAGATTACGGCGAACACCCCGAATGGGAGAGCCGGCGTGGCCTCTGGGTCCGGCCGGTGACCGCGAAGGACGGCCGCCGCGCTGGCGAGGATGACCGTGGCGACCGCTGGCCATAGCAGATAAGCAAACCCATCCGGCGAGTACAAGGGGACGACCCACTTATGGAACACCTCAACGGTTTGGCGCAGCCCATCGGAGAGGGACTGCCCCGAAGGATGCTCTCTGTAGCCTGTTGCTCGAGTCAGGTTCCCGGTGACCGCCCAATTGTGCGCCAATACCGCCAGCAAGGGCAGGGACGAGACCGCGCCAAAGACAACGGTATGCCTTAGCCGGGCGAGGGGCAGCAGCAGCAAGACGCCGGTGCCAATCAGGACTACGCCCACATAGCGGGTTATCGCGGCCAGCGCGGTGAAAACCGCCGCCCACCACAGGGGCGCGGCCGTCTTGCGGTGGAGGAAGGCCGCCAACTGCGTCAAGGCGAGGAGCGTCAACAGGAAGAAGAGGGCCTCGGTCTGGAGGACGGCCCCCCAATGGTTCAAGGGCACGGAGGTCGCGATGATCGCGGTAGCCGCCAGCGCGAGCAGCCGCGACCGGAGATTTGAGCTCAGCCAGACCCCCGCGACGAGGATGGTCAGCCCAAAGATAATGGCGTTGACCCACCGACCTGCCTCCAGCGGGTCGATGCCAACCCAACCGAAGGCTGCCAGCAATAGGGGGAACAAGGGCGGGTATAATGTCAGCGGTTCGCCCGTGAAATCCCGCCAGCCCTCTCCGGCGAGGAAGTTCAGGGCCGTAGAAAGGTAAACGGTGGCGTCCGGGGAGACCACGGCGCCGTAGGTGGCGGTGCGGACGAGGATGTGCGCGGTGCCCAGCCCGGCGAGGACGACGATGAGCAGGGTGGTGTGGTCGCGCCCGAACCGGGCGATCTTCTCGAATGCGGAGTGCTTCATTTCAAATCATTTAGGATGGCTATATCACCGGCTCGGCGTCAACTCTGCTTCCCAGACGGTGCGGTTCTCTGCGGGAATCCACTGGCCGATATAGATGCGGTCGATGGCGTAGGCGGGGAGTGGGACGATTGCGATACATTGGTCGTCGATTTGCTCGCCGCGCCAGTTGAAAAGGAAGTCGAGATTTTCAGAAATGTACTGTTGGCGGTAGGCTGGCAGGTTCGCCGGGTCGGCGGGGACGACGTGTAGAACGAACTTCGCCCGCACGTCCGCGGGGGCGCACGGCTCTTTGAGGTAGGTCAGCTTGCGTCCGGTGCGGTACACGCTCCAGCCGGCGTGGACCACTCGCTCGCTGGCCTGTTGGATGAGTTGGTCTATGTAGCGTTGTTTGCGGGCGCGATGCCTTTTCGCGTCGAAGGGTTCGTACGCCGTGCGGCGGAACACGACGCCGTCGGCCAGTTCGGCCACGGTTTCCACCCCGGGCAAGAGACGGAGGTCCGTGTCGTCGTAGCTGAGAAAAGATCGATGATAGAATTTATCAAACCAAACGATATGCGCCCCGGCCTCGATTGTGGGCCACCCCATCTCGCGCGGAATGCTTAGGTACTTGCCCGGGGCGACGGTCCCATCCGCAAACCAAGCAAGGGATTTCTTGTTGCTGTAAACCCGGCCCTCAACGCGGTTATCCCGGAGGGAGCGGATGTAATTCAGGGTCTCGGACTGTTGCCAATAGGGGGTGTTGTACATCCAGTCTTGTCCGTGCCCGACGTCCCATACTTTGGCGGTACGACGGAGGTTTTCTCCCGTCGAGAAGCCGACGTGGGCGAGGGTGGCGAGCAAGACGAGGGCTGCGAGACTGTAGCGGATGGCACCGATCCAACTCGCCGCGATGGATAGGAACCGATCGAGCAAGAACACGGCCGTCAACAGCAGCGGCACGTGTATCGGCAGCAAGTAGCGGGTGTTGATTATCTGCTCAACCGTCAAGGGCACGACGACGACCATGAATGCGAGGTAGGTCAAGACGAACCCCCCGAATGGGATCGCCGGCCTCAAGCGGAAATAGGCCGGCGCGGCTTTTTGGTCCGGCCGGAGGGCGCGAAGGATGACCACGGCACTGGCGAGGACGGTCGCCGCGACCGCCAGCCACAGCAGATAGGTAAGTCCAGCCGGCGCGTTGGGGAGGACGGTCCACTCGTGGAACACATCGACGATCTGGCGTAGCCCGTCGGCTAGGGACTGCCCCGAAGGGCTTACTGGCCCTGTTCTGTCCCCTGTTGCCCGGGCCAGATTCCCGGTGACCGCCCAGTTGCGCGCCAATACCGCCAGCAAGGGCAGGGACGAGATCACGCCGAAGATGAGGGTCTGCCTTAGCCGGGCAAAGGGCAGCAGGATGAGGACGCCAGCGGCGATTAGGGCCACGCCCGGATAGCGGGTCAGCGCGGCCAGCGCGGTGAAAACTGCCGCCCACCACAGGGACGCGGTCGTCCGCCGGTTGAGGAAGGCCGCCAACTGGATCAAGGCGAGGAGCGCAAGCAGGACGAGAAGGGGATCGGTCCTGAGGCGGGGTGCCCAATAGTTCAAGGGCAGGGAGGCCGCGATGATTGCGGTGGCGGCCAGCACCAGCCACTGCGACCGGAGATTTGAGCGCAGCCAGCACCCGGCGGCGAGGATGATCAGCCCGAAGGCCGCGGCGTAGATCAATCGACCCGCGACCAGCGGCTCGACGCCGACCCAACCACCGGCCGCCAGCAACAGGGGGAGCAAGGGCGGCCATCCTGTCAGCGGTTGGCCCGTGAAATCCCGCAAGCCTTCGCCGGCGAGGAAGTTCAGGGCCGTAGAAAGGAAAGCGGTGGCGTCCATGTCGATCTCCGCGCCGTAAGGGGCGGTGCGGACGAGGATGTGGGCGGTGCCTAGCCCGGCGATAAGGACGATGAGCAGGGTGGTGCGGTCGCGCCCGAACCGGGCGATCTTCTCGAATGCGGAGTGCTTCATTTCAAATCATTTAGGATTGCTATATCACCGGCTCGGCGTCAACTCCGCTTCCCAGAGGGTGCGGTTGTCTCTGGAAATCCACTGGCCGATATGGATGCGGTCGATGGGGTAGGCGGGGAGATGGGCGATAGCGATGCACTGGTCGCCGAGCCGGAAGCCGAGGGATTTATAAAGCAAGTTATAGTGGAAATAGAAGTCGAGATTCTCCGAACCGTACTGTTGGCGGTGGGCTGGCAGGTCGGCCGGGTCGGCGGGGACGACGTGCAAAACGAACTTGGCCTGCACGTCGGCGGGGGCGCACGGCTTTTTGCGGTAGATCAGCGTGCGTTCGGTGCGGTACACGGTCCAGCCAGCGCGGACCACTCGCTCGCTGGCCTGTTGGATGAGTTGATCTATGTAGCGTTGTTTTCGAGCGCGATGCCTGTCTTCGTCGAAGGGTTCGTACGCGGTGCGGCGGAGTACGAGGCCGTCGGGCAGTTCGGCCACGACTTCCACGCCGGGCAAGAGCCGGAAGTCCAAGTCGTCGTAGCGGAAAAATCCTTGATGATAGGGCTCATTAAGGCAAACGATATGCGCCCCGGCCTCGATCTCGGCCTGCCCCATCTTGTGCGTGATTATTCGGTACGTTCTCAACTTTCTTAGGGCGGCAGTCCGATCCCAAAACCAAGCAAGCTCTCCCCTGTTGCTGTAAATCGTGCCCTCAATAGGGTTATCCCGGATGTACTTCAGGGTCTCGGAATGTTGCCAGCGGGCGTACCTGTATTGGGTGACATAAGCTTGGGCGGTACGGCGGAGGTTTGCTCGCGCCGAGCAGCCGACGTGGACGAGGGCGGCCAGCACGACGAGGGACGCCAGCCCGTAGCGGACAGCCGCCATCCAGCCCGCCGCCTCAATGCACAGGAACCGGTCCAGCAAAAACACCGCCACCAACAGCAACGGTACATACACCGGCACCAGGTAACGTAAGGGGAACTCACCAACGGGGGACACGAGCGGCACGATGGTGACGATGAATACGAGGTAGGCTACGGCGAACCCCCCGAATGGGAGCACCGGCCCCAACCCGAAGGAGGGCGACTTGCCGCCCCTGCCGAAGCCGCGGCCAGCCCAAACGACGACTGCCCCCGCTGCCAGAACGACTAGCCCGGCCACCATCCACAGGAGATAACCCAACCCGTCCGGCGCGTTCGGGGGAATCGCCCAATCCCGGAATCCATCCGCCATTTGGCTCAGCCAATCGGACAGGGACAGCCCCGACTCTGTTCTCGGCCCGGTCAGGGTCCCGGAGACCGCCCAGTTGCGCGTCAGCACCCCTGCGAGGGGGATGGATGAGACGGCCCCAAATACGATGGCGTACTTTAACCGGGCGGCCAGCGGCGGGGCGCGATGCACCAGCAGCACGAGGACGCCGACGCCGACCAGCACCACGCCCGCATAGCGGGTTATTGCGGCTAGCGCGGTGAAAACTGCCGCCCACCACAGGGGCGCGTCCGTCCGCCGATTGAGGAAGGCCGCCAACTGCATCAAGGCGAGGAGCGTAAACAGGACGAAGAGCGTCTCGGTCAAGAAGCGTGCCGCGAGATCGCTCAGGGGCCGGGAGGCCGCGATGATCGCGGTGGCGGCCAGCACCAGCCACCGCAACCGGAGATTTGAGCGCAGCCAGCATCCCGCGGCAAGGATGGTCAGCCCGAAGGCGGTGGCGTTGATCCACCGACCCGCTTCCAGCGGCTCGATGCCGACCCAGCCGAAGGCGACCAGCGACAGGGGGAACAAGGGCGGCCAAGTCGCCATCGGACGGTCCGCGAAATCCCGCCAGCCCTCTCCGGCGAGGAAGTTCAGGGCCGTAGAAAGGTAAGCTACGGAGTCCGGGCTGACCGCGGCACCGTAGGTGGCGGTGCGGACGAGGATGTTCGCGGCGCCCAGCCCAGCGAGGAGGACGATGAGCAGGATGCAGGGGTCGCGCCAGAAGCGGAATTCCCCTCCCCTCGTCTGTGTGTCATGCTGAGCGTAGCGCAGTCGAAGCATCTCTATAGGCTTTCGAGTCATGTAGGATTGCTATATCACCGGCTTGGCGTCAACTCCGCTTTCCAGAGGGTGCGGTTGTCTCTGGAAATCCACTGGCCGATATGGATGCGGTCGATGGCGTAGGCGGGGAGATGGGCGATAGCGATGCACTGGTCGCCGAGCCGGAAGCCGAGGGATTTCCAAAGCGAGTTATAGTGGAAATAGAAGTCGAGATTCTCCGAACCGTACTGTTGGCGGTCGGCTGGCAGGTCGGCGGGGTCGGCTGGGACGACGTGCAAAACGAACTTGGCCTGCGGGTCGGCGGGGGCGCACGGCTCTTTGCGGTAGATCAGCTTATGTCCGGTGCGGTACACGGTCCAGCCGGCGCGGCGTACTTGCTCGCTGGCCTGTTGGATGAGTTGATCTATGTAGCGTTGTTTTCGAGTGCGATGCCTGTCTTCGTCGAAGGGTTCGTACGCTGTGCGGCGGAGTATGAGGCCATCGGGCAGTTCGGCCACGACTTCCACGCCGGGCAAGAGATGGAAGTCCAAATCGTCGTAGCCGAAAAATCCTTGATGATAGGGCTCATTAAGGCAAACGATATGCGCCCCGGCCTCGATCTCGGCCCGCCCCATCTTGTGCGTGATTATTCGGTACGTTCTCAACTTTCTTAGGGCGGCAGTCCGATCCCAAAACCAAGCAATCGCGCCCCTGTTGCTGTAAATCGTGCCCTCGATAGGGTTGTCCCGGATATACTTCAGGGTCTCGGAATGTTGGAAGCGGGCGGCATTGTTCAACCCGTATTGGTATCCGGTGACATAAGCTTGGGCGGTACGGCGGAGGTTTGCTCGCGCTGAGAAGCATAAGTGAGCGAGGGCGGCCAGCACGACGAGGGACGCCAGCCCGTAGCGGACAGCCCCCATCCAGCCCGCCGCCTCGATGGACAGGAGCCGGTCCAGCAAAAACACCCCGGCCAACAGCAACGGCACGTATATCGGCAGCAGGAAACGGGGGAGGAGGAGGAGCACATTGAGGATCACGAGCGGCACGATGGTGACCATGAATACGAGGTAGGCTACGGCGAACACCCCGAAGGGGAGCACCGGCCCCAACCCAAACGATGGCGACTTGCCGCCCATGCCGAAGCCGCGGCCAGCCCAAACGACGACTGCCCCCGCTGCCAAAATGACTAGCCCAGCCACCATCCACAGGAGATAACCCAACCCGTCCGGCGCGTTGGGGGGAATCGCCCATCCCCGGAATGTATCCGCCACTCGGCTCAGCGCATCGAACAGGGACGCCCCCGAGTCTGTTCTCGGCCCGGTCAGGAGCCCGGAGACCGCCCAGTTGTGTGTCAGCACCCCTGCGAGGGGGATGGATGAGACGGCCCCAAATACGAGGGTGTGCTTTAACCGGGTGGTCAGCGGCGGGGCGCGACGCACCAGCAGCACGAGGACGCCGGTGCCGATCAGCACCACGCCCGCATAGCGGGTTATTGTGGCTAGCGCGGTGAAAACCGCTGCCCACCACAGGGGCGCGTCCGTCCGCCGATTGAGGAAGGCCGCCAACTGCATCAAGGCGAGGAGCGTAAACAGGACGAAGAGGGGCTCGGTCTTGATGGTTGACGCGAAATCGCTCAGGGGCCGGGAGGCCGCGATGATCGCGGTGGCGGTCAGTGTCAGCCACCGCGACCGGAGATTTGAGCGCAGCCAGCATCCCGCGGCAAGGATGGTCAGCCCGAAGGCGGTGGCGTTGATCCACCGACCCGCTTCCAGCGGCTCGATGCCGACCCAACCGCCAGCCACCAGCAACAGGGGGAACAAGGGCGGCCAATGCACCGTCGGACGGTCCGCGAAATCCCGCCAGCCCTCTCCGGCGAGGAAGTTCAGGGCCGTAGAAAGGAAAAATACGGAATCTCCGATGACCGCGGCACCGTAGGTGGCGGTGCGGACGAGGATGTTCGCGGTGCTCAGCCCGGCGATAAGGACGATGAGCAGGATGCAGGGGTCGCGCCCGAACCGGGCGATCTTCTCGAATGCGGAGTGCTTCATTTCAAATCATGTAGGATTGCTATATCACCGGCTCGGCGTCAACTCCGCTTCCCAGAGGGTGCGGTTGTCTGCGGCAATCCACTGGCCGATATAGATGCGGTCGATAGTGTAGGTGGGGAGCGGGATGATTGCCATACACTGGTCGTCGATTCGCTCGCCGTACCGGTCGAAATAGAAGTCGCGATTATCGGAATCGTACTGTTGGCGGTCGGCTGGCAGGTCGGCCGGGTCGGTGGGGACGACGTGGAAAACGAACTTCGCTTGCGTGTCGGCGGGGGCACACGACTCTTTGTGGTAAATCAGCGTGCGTCCGGTGCGGTACACGTTCCAACCGGCGCGGACGACCGGATCGTCGGCTTGTTCGATGAGGTGCTCTACGTAGCGTTGCCGCTGGGCGCGATGCCTTTTCACTTCGTCGGGGTCGGCCGGAAACTCCGCTTTCCAGAGGGTGCGTTCCTCTGCGGGAATCCACTGGCCGACATGAATGCGGCGGATGGCGTAGGTGGGGAGCGGGAGGATCGCCACACACTGGTTGCCGAGCCAAGAGCCGCGCCAGTCAAAATGGAAGTCGCGATTCTCCGAGCCGTACGGTTGGCGACGGACTGGCAGGTCGGTCGGGTCGATGGGGACGACGTGCAAGACGAATGTCGCCTGTATGTCGGCGGGGGCACAGGGCTCTTTGAAGTAGATCAGCTTGCGTCCATTGCGGTACACGCCCCAGCCGGCGCGGCCGACCTGATCGTCGGCCTGTTGGATGAGTTGCTTTACATAGCGTTCTTGCTGGGCGCGATGCCTTTTCGCATCGGAGGGTGCGGCGGCCGTGCGGCGGAGTACAACGCCGTCGGCTAGTTCGGCCACGACTTCCATGCCGGGCAGGACGCGGAGGTCCGTGTCGTCGTAGCCGTGCAGGTCGCGTCTATGGTCATAGGACCAAACGATATGCGCCCCGGCCTCGATCTCGGTCCACCACCTCGTGCGCGGGATATGGCGGTGCTTTCCTGGGGCGGCGGTCCAATCCCAAAACCAAGTAAGATGTCTGCTGTAGTTGGTGTAAATCCTGCCCTCGATCTGATTGTCCCGGAGGTAGTTCAGGGTCTCAAACTGTTCCCAATAGGAGGTGTTGTAAGCGGCGGCATGGCAGTATCCGGCTATATACGCTCGGGCGGTAAGACGGAGGTTTTTTTGCGCTGAGAATCCGACGTGGACAAGGGTGGCGAGCACGACGAGGGCCGCCAGCCCGTAGCGGACAGCCATCCTCCAGCCCGCCGCCTTGCTGGACAGGAACCGATCGAGCAGCAACGCGGCCGTCAACAGCAACGGCACGTATATCGGCAGCAGGTAGCGGCTGTCGATTTGCTTCCCAGCCGTGGAGGGCACGACGGCGACCATGAATGCGATGTAGATCCCGGTGAATGCCCCGAATAGGAGAGCTGGCCCCAACCCAAACGATGGCGACTTCCCGTCCGTGCCTACGCCGCGACCAGCCCGAACGACGACCGCCCCGGCTGCCCAAACGACCAGCCCGACCACCAGCCACAGCAGATAACCAAACCCGTCTGGCGTACTCGGGGGGACGACCCACGCACGGAACACCTCGACGACCTGGTGCAGCCCATCGGAGAAGGACTGCCCCGAATGCTCTGCTCGGTCCCCTGTTGCCAAGTCTAGGTTCCCGGTGGCCGCCCAATTTCGCGCCAATACCGCCAGCAAGGGCACAGACGAGATCGCGCCAAAGCCGAGCGTGTGCTTCAGCCGAGCGAGGGGCGCTAGGAACAGGACGCCGGTGCCTATTAGCACCACGCCCGGATAGCGGGTCAGCGCGGCCAAAGCGGTGCAAACCGCACTTAGCAGCAGGGGGGCGGTCGTCTTGCGGTTGGGGAAGGCCGCCAACTGCATCAAGGCGAGGAGCGCGAACAGGACGAACAGGGGCTCGGTTATGCATAGGGCCGCCTCATGGCTCAAGGGCAAGGAAGCTGCGATGATTGCGGTGGTGGCCAGCCCCAGCCACTGTGACCGGAGATTGGAGCGCAACCAGCACCCGGCGACGAGGATGGTCAGCCCGAAGGCCGCGGCGTTGACCCACCGCCCGGCCGCCAGCAGATCGATGCCGACCCAACCGAAGGCGGCCAGCAACAGGGGGAACAAGGGCGGCCATAAGGTCAGCGGTTCGCCCTCGAAATCCCGCCAGCCCTCTCCGGCGAGGAAGTTCAGGGCCGTAGAAAGGAAAAATACGGAGTCTCCGGTGACCCCGGTGCCGTAGGTGGCGGTGCGGGCGAGGATGTGGGCGGTGCCCAGCCCGGCGATAAGAACGACGAGAAGCAGCGCGATGTGATCATGCTTGCAAGTCATGTAGGATCGCTATATCACCGGCTCGGCGTCAACACTGCTTCCCAGAGGGTGCGGTCCTCTGCGGGAATCCACTGGCCGATATAGATGCGGTTGATGGTATAGGCGGGGAGTGGGATGATTGCCATACACTGGTCGTCGATTCGCTCGCCGTACCGGTCGAAATAGAAGTCGCGATTTTCCGAGCCGTACGGTTGGCGGTCGGCTGGCAGGTCGGCCGGGTCGGCCGGGACGACGTGGAAAACGAACTTCGCCTGCACGTCGGCGGGGGCACACGGCTCTTTGTGGTAAATCAGCGTGCGTCCCGTGCGGTACACGTTCCAGCCGGCGCGGCCGACCGGATCGTCGGCCTGTTGGATGAGTTGCTCTACGTAGCGTTGCTGCTGGGCGCGATGCCTTTTTACTTCGGCGGGGTTGGCCGGCAACTCCGCTTTCCAGAGGGTGCGTTCCTCTGCGGGAATCCACTGGCCGACATGAATGCGGCGGATGGCATAGGTGGGGAGCGGGAGGATCGCCACACACTGGTTGCCGAGCCAAGAGCCGCGCCAGTCGAAATGGAAGTCGCGATTCTCCGAGCCGTACGGTTGGCGACGGACTGGCAGGTCGGTCGGGTCGATGGGGACGATGTGCAAGACGAATGTCGCCTGTATATCCGCAGGGGCACAGGGCTCTTTGAAGTAGATCAGCTTGCGTCCATTGCGGTACACGCCCCAGCCGGCGCGGCCGACCTGATCGTCGGCCTGTTGGATGAGTTGCTTTACATAGCGTTCTCGCTGGGCGCGATGCCTTTTCGGATCGGAGGGTGCGGCGGTCGTGCGGCGGAGTACGACGCCGTCGGCCAGTTCGGCCACGACTTCCACGCCGGGCAGGACGCGGAGGTCCGTGTCGTCGTAGCCGTGCAGGTCGCGTCTATGGTCATAGGACCAAACGATATGCGCCCCGGCCTCGATCTCGGTCCACCGCATCTTGCTGCGCGGGATATTGCGGTGCTTTCCTGGGACGGCGGTCCAATCCCAAAACCAAGTAAGAAATTTGTTGTGGTTGGTGTAAATCCTGCCCTCGATCTGATTGTCCCGGAGGTAGTTCAGGGTCTCGAACTGTTCCCAATAGGCAGCGTTGTAATTGTAGGCAGGGTAGTATCCGGCTACATACGCTTGGGGGGCAAGACGGAGGCTTTTTTGCGCTGAGAATCCGACGTGGACAAGGGTGGCGAGCACGACGAGGGCCGCCAACCCGTAGCGGACGGCCATCCTCCGGCCCGAATCCTTGCTGGACAGGAACCGGTCGAGCAGCAACGCGGCCGTCAACAGCAACGGCACGTATATCGGCAGCAGGTAGCGGCTGTCGATTTCCTGCTCAACCGTCAAGGGCACGATGAGGACTAGGAATGCGATGTAGGTCACGGTGAACGCCCCGAATGGGAGTGCCGGCTCCAAGCGGAAATAGGTCGGCGCGGCTTTTTGGTCCGGCCGGAGGGCGCGCAGGATGACCGCGGTGCTGGCGAGGACGACCGCGGCGACCGCCAGCCATATCAGATACGCAAACCCATCCGGCGCATTCGGGGGGACGGGCCACCCGTGGAACACATTGACGATCTGGCGTAACCCGTCGGCTAGGGACTGCCCCGAAGGGCTTAGGACCCCTGTTCTGTCCCCTGTTGCCCGGGTCAGGTCCCCGGTGATCGCCCAATTATGCGCCAATACCGCCAGCAAGGGCACGGACGAGATCGCGCCAAAGACGAGGGTCTGCCTTAGCCGGGCGGCGGGCAGCAGGATAAGGACCCCAGTGCCAATCAGGGCCACGCCCGGATAGCGAGTTATCGCGGCCAGCGCGGTGAAAACCGCCGCCCACCACAGGGGCGGGCCATCTTTTCGGTTGAGGAAGGACGCCAACTGGATCAAGGCGAGGAGCGCGAACAGGAAGAACAGGGGCTCGGTTACGCATAGGGCCGCCTCATGGCTCAAGGGCAAGGAAGCCGCGATGATTGCGGTGGTGGCTAGCACCAGCCACTGTGACCGGAGATTGGAGCGCAGCCAGCAGCCGGCGGCGAGGATGGTCAGCCCGAAGGCCGCGGCGTTGACCCACCGCCCTACCTCCAGCAGATCGATGCCGACCCAACCGCCGGCCACCAGCAATAGGGGGAACAAGGGCGGCCATAACGTCAGCGGTTGGCCGGTGAGATCCCGCCAGCCCTCTCCGGCGAGGAAGTTCAGGGCCGTAGAAAGCGAAGCGATGGAGTCCATGTGGACCGAGGGGCCGTAAGTGGCGGTGCGGACGAGGATGTTCGCGGTGCCCAGCCCGGCGATAAGGACGATGAGCAGGGTGGTGCGGTCGCGCCAGAACCGGGCGATCCACTCGATGGCGGAGTACTTCACCGTGGACAGGGTAATTCCCCTCCCTTCCGTAAATTTAGTAAGAAAAACAACCATTTACGTCATTATCCTTTTTCGCGTTCCAAGGCGATCCTACTCGTCGTCTAACAGGTTGGGGCCATCAGAATTTATTACGGGCGTATCCCAGTGTCATTCCCGCGAAAGATGGCTATATCACCGGCTCGGCGTCAACACTGCTTCCCAGAGGGTACGGTCCTCTGCGGCAATCCACTGGCCGATATAGATGCGGTTGATGGCATAGTCGGGGAGCGGGGCGATAGCGATACACTGGTCGTCGATTCGCTCGCCCCATCGGTCGAAATAGAAGCCGCGATTATCCGAATCGTACTGTTGGCGGTCGGCTGGCAGGTCGGCCGGGTCGGCCGGGACGACGTGTAGAACGAACTTCGCCTGTATGTCGGCGGGGGCACACGACGCTTTGCGGTAAATCAGCGTGCGTCCCGTGCGGTACACGTTCCAACCGGCGCGGACGACCGGATCGTCGGCCTGTTGGATGAGTTGCTCTACGTAGCGTTGCTGCTGGGCGCGATGCCTTTTCACTTCGGCGGGGTTGGCCGGTAACTCCGCTTCCCAGAGGGTGCGTTCCTCTGCGGGAATCCACTGGCCGACATGGATGCGGCGGATGGCATAGGTGGGGAGCGGGAGGATCGCCACACACTGGTTGCCGAGCCAAGAGCCGCGCCAGTCAAAATGGAAGTCGAGATTCTCCGAACCGTACGGTTGGCGACGGACTGGCAGGTCGGTCGGGTCGGTGGGGACGACGTGCAAGACGAATGTCGCTTGTATGTCGGCGGGGGCACAGGGCTCTTTGAAGTAGATCAGCTTGCGTCCATTGCGGTACACGCCCCAGCCGGCGCGGCTGACCTGATCGTCGGCCTGTTGGATGAGTTGCTTTACATAGCGTTCTTGCTGGGCGCGATGCCTTTTCGCATCGGAGGGTGCGGCGGTCGTGCGGCGGAGTACGACGCCGTCGGCCAGTTCGGCCACGACTTCCACGCCGGGCAGGACGCGGAGGTCCGTGTCGTCGTAGCCGTGCAGGTCGCGTCTATGGTCATAGGACCAAACGATATGCGCCCCGGCCTCGATCTCGGTCCACCGCATCTTGCTGCGCGGGATATTGCGGTGCTTTCCTGGGGCGGCGGTCCAATCCCAAAACCAAGTAAGATATGTGTTGTGGTTGGTGTAAATCCTGCCCTCGATCTGATTGTCCCGAAGGTAGTTCAGGGTCTCAAACTGTCCCCAATAAGAGGTGTTGTAAGCGGCGGCATGGTGGTATCCGGCTACATAAGCTCGGGCGGTAAGACGGAGGTTTTTTTGCGCTGAGAATCCGATGTGGACAAGGGTGGCGAGCACGACGAGGGCCGCCAACCCGTAGCGGACGGCCAGCCTCCAGCCCGCCGCCTTGCTGGACAGGAACCGATCGAGCAGCAACGCGGCCGTCAACAGCACCGGCACGTATATCGGCAGCAGGTAGCGGCTGTGGATTTGCTCAGTAACCGTGGAGGGCACGACGACTAGTAGAAATGCGAGGTAGATCCCGGTGAATGCCCCGAATAGGAGAGCCGACTTCCCGTCCGTGCCTAGGCCGCGACCCGCCCGAACGACGACCGCCCCGGCTGCCCAAACGACCAGCCCGGCCACCGGCCACAGCAGATAACCAAACCCGTCTGGCGTACTCGGGGGGACGATCCACGCACGGAACACCTCGACGATCTGGTGCAGCCCATCGGAGAAGGACCGCCCCCAATGGTCTGTTCGGTCCCCTGTTGCCAAGTCTAGGTTCCCGGTGGTCGCCCAGTTGTACGCCAACACCGCCAGCAAGGGCACAGACGAGATCGCGCCAAAGCCGAGCGTGTGCTTCAGCCGAGCGAGGGGCGCTAGGAACAGGACGCCGGTGCCTATTAGCACCACGCCCGGATAGCGGGTCAGCGCGGCCAAAGCGGTGAAAACCGCCGCCCACCACAGGGGTGCGTCCGTCTCGCGGTTGAGGAAGGAAGCCAACTGCATCAAGGCGAGGAGCGTGAACAGGAAGAACAGGGGATCGGTCTTGAGTTGGGCCGCCTCATGGCTCAAGGGCAAGGAAGCCGCGATGATTGCGGTGGCGGCCAGCCCCAGCCACCGCGACCGGAGATTGGAGCGCAGCCAGCACCCGGCGGCGAGGATGGTCAGCCCAAAGGCCGCGGCTTGGATCCACCGCCCTGCCTCCAGCAGCTCGATGCCGACCCAACCGCCGGCCGCCAGCAATAAGGGGAACAGGGGCGGCCAGCTTGTCGGCGGTCCGCCCGTGAAATCCCGCCAGCCCTCTCCGGCGAGGAAATTCAGGGCTGTAGAAAGGAAAACGACGGAGTTTTGGTGGACCGAGGGGCCGTAAGTGGCGGTGCGGACGAGGATGTGGGCGGTGCCCAGCCCGGCGATAAGGGCGATGAGCAGGGTGCAGGGGTCGCGCCCGAACCGGGCGATCTTCTCAAATGCGGAGTGCTTCATTTCAACTCATGTAGGATCGCTATATCACCGGCTCGGCGTCAACTCTGCTTCCCAGAGGGTGCGGTTGTCTGCGGAAATCCACTGGCCGATATAGATGCGGTCGATGGCATAGGCGGGGAGTGGGATGATTGCCATACACTGGTCGTCGATTCGCTCGCCGTACCGGTCGAAATAGAAGTCGCGATTTTCCGAGCCGTACGGCTGGCGGTCGGCTGGCAGGTCGGTCGGGTCGGCCGGGACGACGTGGAAAACGAACTTCGCCTGCGTGTCGGCGGGGGCACACGGCTCTTTGTGGTAAATCAGCTTGCGTCCGGTGCGGTACACGTTCCAACCGGCGCGGACCACCGGATCGTCGGCCTGTTGGATGAGTTGCTCTACGTAGCGTTGCTGCTGGGCGCGATGCCTTTTCACTTCGGCGGGGTTGGCCGGCAACTCCGCTTTCCATACGGTGCGTTCCTCTGCGGGAATCCACTGGCCGACATGGATGCGGCGGATGGCATAGGTGGGGAGCGGGAGGATCACCACACACTGGTCGCCGAGCCAAGAGCCGCGCCAGTCAAAATGGAAGTCGAGATTCTCCGAGCCGTACGGTTGGCGACGGACTGGCAGGTCGGTCGGGTCGATGGGGACGATGTGCAAGATGGACGTCGCCTGTATGTCGGCGGGGGCACAGGGATCTTTGAAGTAGATCAGCTTGCGTCCTTTGCGGTACACGCCCCAGCCGGCGCGGCCGACCTGATCGTCGGCCTGTTGGATGAGTTGCTTTACATAGCGTTCTCGCTGGGCGCGATGCCTTTTCGCATCGGAGGGTGCGGCGGTCGTGCGGCGTAACACAACGCCGTCGGCCAGTTCGGCCACGACTTCCACGCCGGGCAGGACGCGGAGGTCCGTGTTGTCGTAGCCGTGCAGGTCGCGTCTATGGTCATAGGACCAAACGATATGCGATCCGGCCTCGATCTCGGTCCACCACCGCGTGCGCGGGATATGGCGGTGCTTTCCTGGGGTGGCGGTCCAATCCCAAAACCAAGTAAGATGTTTGCTGTAGTTGGTGTAAATCCTGCCCTCGATCTGATTGTCCCGGAGGTAGTTCAGGGTCTCGAACTGTTCCCAATAGGAGGTGTTGTAATTGTAGGCATGGTAGTATCCGGCTACATAAGCTCGGGCGGTAAGACGGAGGTTTCTGTCCGCTGAGAATCCGACGTGGACAAGGGTGGCGAGCACGACGAGGGCCGCCAACCCGTAGCGGACGGCCAGCCTCCAGCCCGCTGTCTTGCTGGACAGGAACCGGTCGAGCAGCAACGCGGCCGTCAATAGCAACGGCACGTATATCGGCAGCAGGTAGCGGCCGTCGATGGTCTGACCAACCGTGAAGGGCACGACCGCGACCATGAATACGGGGTAGATCCCGGTGAACACCCCGAATGGGAGAGCCGGCCCCAACCCAAACGCCAGCGACTTCCCGTCCGTGCCTACGCCGCGACCAGCCCGAACGACGACCGCCCCTGCTGCCCAAACGACCAGTCCGGCCACCGGCCACAGCAGATAACCAAACCCGTCTGGCGTACTCGGGGGGACGATCCACGCGCGGAACACCTCGACGATCTGGTGCAGCCCATCGGAGAAGGACTGCCCCGAACGATTTGTTCGGTCCCCTGTTGCCAAGTCTAGGTTCCTGGTGGCCGCCCAATTTCGCGCCAATACCGCGAGCAAGGGCACAGACGAGATCGCGCCAAAGACGAGCGTGTGCTTCAGCCGAGCGAGGGACACTAGGAGCAGGACGCCGGTGCAGATCAAGGCTACGCCCGGATAGCGGGTTATCGCGGCCAGCGCGGTGCAAACCGCCGCCCACCACAGGGACGCATTCGTCCGCCGGTTGAGGAAGTCCGCCAACTGCATCAAGGCGAGGAGCGCGAACAGGACGAACAGGGAATCGGTCCTGCATAGGGCCGCCTCATGGCTCAAGGGCAGGGAGGCTGAGATGGTCGCGGTGGTGGCTAGCACCAGCCACTGTGACCGGAGATTGGAGCGCAACCAGCACCCGGCGGCGAGGATGGTCAGCCCGAAGGCGGTGGCGTTGACCCACCGCCCTGCCTCCAGCAGATCGATGCCGACCCAACCGCCGGCCGCCAGCAATAGGGGGAACAAGGGCGGCCATAAGGTCAGCGGTTCGCCCGTGAAATCCCGCCAACCCTCTCCGGCGAGGAAGTTTAGGGCCGTAGAAAGCGAAGCGATGGCGTCTATGTGGACCGAGGGGCCGTAAGTGGCGGTGCGGACGAGGATGTTCGCGGTACCCAGCCCGGCGATAAGGACGATGAGCAGGGTGGTGCGGTCGCGCCCGAACCGGGCGATCTTCTCGGTGGCGGAGTGTTTCATTTCAAATCATTTAGGATTGCTATATCACCGGCTCGGCGTCAACTCCGCTTCCCAGAGGGTGCGGTTCTCTGCGGAAATCCACTGGCCGATATGGATGCGGTCCATGGCGTAGTTGGGGAGACGGACGATCGCCACACATTGGTCGCCGAGATAGGAGCCGTACCAGTCGAAATGGAAGTCGAGATTTTCAGAACCGTACCGTTGGCGGTCGGCCCGCAGGTTCGCCAAGTCGGTGGGGACGACGTGTAGAACGAACTTCGCCTGCACATCGGCAGGGGCACACGGCTCTTTGCGGTAAATCAGCTTGCGTCCCGTGCGGTACACGTTCCAGCCGGCGCGAACCACTCGCTCGTCGGCCTGTTGGATGAGTTGCTGCACGTAGCGTTGCTTCCGGGCGCGATGCCTTTTTCCGTCGAAGGGTCCGTACGCTGTGCGGCGGAGTACGACGCCATCGGCCAGTTCGGCCACGATTTCCATGCCGGGCAGGGCACAGAGGTCCGTGACGTCGTAGCCGTAAATATCTCGTCTATAAAACTCCCCGAACTTTCCTAGCCAAAAGATATGCGCCCCGGTCTCGACCTCGGTCCACCCCATCGCACGCGGGATATTGCGGTGCTTTCCCAACTTTTCTGGGGCGGCGGTCCGATCCGCAAACCAAGTGAGGTCTCTGTATTCGTTGCTGTAAACCCTGCCCTCAATGCGATTGTTCCGAAGGTAATTCAGGGTCTCGGAATGTTGCCAACGGGCGGCGTGGTGAAAATGAGCACGGAATCCGATAGCATAAGCTGTGGCGGTAAGACGGAGGTTTTTTTGCGCAGAGAAGCCGATGTGGGTGAGAGCCCCCAGCACGACGAGGGACGCCAACCCGTAGCGGACGGCCACCATCCGGCCCGAAGCCTTGATCGACAGGGACCGATCCAGCAGCAACGCCGCCACCAACAGCAGCGGCACGTATATCGGCATCAGGTAGCGGCTGTCGATGCCCTGCCTAACCGTAAAGGGCACGGTGGCGACCATGAATGCGAGGTAGATCCCGGTGAACGCCCCGAATGGGAGAGCCGGCCCCAAGGCGTCTGGGTCCGGCCGACGACTGGTGCGCAGAATGACCTCGGCGCTGGCGAGGACGACCGCGGCGACCGCCAGCCACAGCAGATATGCAAACCCGTCTGGCGTGTGCCGGGGGACGAGCCATTCGTGGAACACCTCGACGATCTGGCGCAGCCCATCGGATAGGGACTGCCCCGTAGGTTCTGTTCTGTGCCCTGCTGCCCGGGTCAGGTGCCCGGTGGCCGCCCAATTCCGCACCAAGACCGCCAGCAAGGGCAGGGACGAGACCGCGCCAAAGACGAGAGTCTGCCTTAGCCGGGCGCGGGGCAACAGCAGCAGAAGGACGCCGGTGCCGATTAGCACCACGCCCGGATAGCGGGTTATCGCGGCCAGCCCGGTAAAAATCGCCGCCCACCACAGGGGCGCGGCCGTCCTTTGGTTTAGGAAGGACGCCAACTGCATCAAGGCGAGGAGCGTAAACAGGAAGAAGAGGGTCTCGGTCTGGAGGGAGGACGCCCAATAGCTCAAGGGCAGGGAGACCGCGATGATCGCGGTGGCGGCCAGCGTCAGCCTCTGCGACCTAAGATGCGAGCGCAGCCAGCACCCGGCGGCGAGGATGGTCAGCCCGAAGGCCGCGGCGTGGACCCACCGAGTCGTCGCCAGCGGATCGATGCCGACCCAACTGCTGGCCGCCAGCAACAGGGGGATCAAGGGCGGCCACATCGTCAGCGGTTCGCCCTTGAAATCCCGCCAGCCCTCTCCGGCGAGGAAGTTTAGGGCCGTAGAAAGGTAAATGACGGAGTCTGTGCCGACCGCGACGCCGTAGGTGGCGGTGCGGACGAGGATGTGGGCGGTGCCCAGCCCGGCGATAAGGGCGATGACAAGCAGGGTGGGGCGGTCGCGCCAGAATTGGGCGAGCCACTCGAACAAGGAATTCATAGGATGGCCTGTATCATCGGCTCGGCGAAAACTCCGCTTCCCAGAGGGTGCGGTCCTCTTCAGAAATCCACTGGCCGATATGGATGCGGCGAATGGCGTAGGGGGGGAGCCGGATGATTGCCATACACTGGTCGCCGACCCGCTCGCCGCGCCAGTAAAAATAGAAGTCGAGATTATCCGAATCGTACTGTTGACGGTCGGCTCGCAGGTCGGCTGGGTCGGTGGGGACGACGTGCAAGATGAACTTTGCCTGCACGTCCGCAGGAGTACACGGCTCTTTGAGATAGGTCAGCCTGCGTCCGGTGCGGTACACGTTCCAGCCAGCGCGAACCACTTGCTCGTCGGCCTGTTGGATGAGTTGGTTCATGTAGCGTTGTTTGCGGGCGCGATGCTTTTTCGCATCGAAGGGTTCGACCGCCGTGCGGCGGAGGACGAAGCCGTCGGCCAGTTCGGCCACGACTTCCACGCCGGACAGGACGCGGATGTCCGTGTCGTCGTGGGTGCGAAACGCTCGATTATAGAATCGATCAAACCAAACGATATGCGCTCCGGCCTCCATGTTGGGCCACCGCATCTTCCCCGGGATACTTCGGTGCTTGCCCGGGTCGGCGGCTCGCTTGGCGACCCAAGAAAGCTCTCTGTTGTTGCTGTAAATGCTGCTGTCGATGTGGTTGTCCCGCAAGTAGTTCAGGGTCACGGACTGTTGCCAGTAGGCGGTGTTGTACATCCAGTCTTTTTCGTATCCGGCGATGTATGCTTTGGCGGTGATACGGAGGTTTTTTCGCGCTGAGAAGCCGACGTGGGCGAGGGTGGCGAGCACGACGAGGGCCGCTAGTCCGTAGCGGACAGCCCCCATCCAGCCCGTCGCCTTGAAGGACAGGAATCGGTCCAGCAAGAACACGGCCGTCAACAGCAGCGGCACGTATATCGGCAGCAGGTAGCGGCTATCGACTTCCGGGTTAGTCGTGAGGGGCATGACGACGATGAGGAATACGAGGTAGAGCACGGCGAATGCCCCGAAAGGGAGAACCGGCCCCAACCCAAAGGATGGCGGCGCGGCCTCTGGGTCCGACCGACGACCGGCGCGGAAGATGACCACGGCACTGGCGAGGACGACCGCGGCGACCGCCATCCCTAGCAGATACGCAACCCCGTCTGGCGTGTTCGGGGGGACGATGCTCTCACGGAACACCTCGACGGTCTGGCGCAGCCCAGCGGCTAGGGACTGACCCGAGGACTCTGTTCTGTCCCCTGTCACCCGGGTCAGGTTCCCGGTGGCCACCCAATTCCGCGCCAACACCGCCAGTAGGGGCACGGACGAGATCGCGCCAAAGATGAGGGTCTGCTTCAGCCGGGCGGTGAGCAGCAGGATGAGGACGCTAGTGCCGATCAATGCCACGCCCTCATAGCGGGTTATCGCGGTCAGCGCGGTGAAAATCGCCGCCCACCACAGGGGCGCGGCTGTCCTCCGGCTGAGGAAGGACGCCAACTGGATCAAGGCGAGGACCGTAAGCAGGGTGAACAGGGGATTGGTTTCGAGGTGGGCCGCCCACCTGTTCAAGGGCAACGAGGCCGTGAGGGCCGCGGTGGCCGCCAGTGCCAGCCAGCGCGACCGGAGATTGGAGCGCAGATAGCAGCCGGCGGCGAGGATGGTCAGCCCAAAGGCGGTGGCGTTGATCAACCGACCCGCGGCGACCGGCTCGATGCCGACCCAACCGCCGACCGCCATCAGTAGGGGGAACAAGGGCGGCCATGCCGTCATCGGGTTGCCCGTGAAATGCCGCCAGCCCTCTCCGGCGAGGAAGTTTGTGGCCGTAGAAAGGAGAATGACGGAGCCCGTGCCGACGGCCGCGCCGTAGGTGGCGGTGCGGACGAGAACGTGCGCGGTGCCCAGCCCGGCGAGGACGACGATGAGCAGGGTGGTGCGGTCACGCCAGAATTGGGCGATCCACTCGCTGGCGGAGTGCTTCACCGTAGAAAGGAATTCACTAAAAACAATCATTTACCTCAGCCTCCTTTTTGGGGTAACATCACCGGCTGGCCGAAAACTCCGCTTCCCATAAGGTACGGTCCTCTTCAGAAATCCACTGGCCGGTATAGATGCGGCGAATGGCGTAGGGGGGGAGTCGGATGATTGCCATACACTGGTTGTCGACCCGCTCGCCGCGCCAGTAGAAATAGAAGTCGAGATTGTCCGAATCGTACTGTTGGCGGTCGGCTCGCAGGTCGGCTGAGTTGGTGGGGACGACGTGCAAGATGAACTTTGCCTGCACATCCTCGGGAGCGCACGGCTCTTTGAGATAGGTCAGCTTGCGTCCGGTGCGGTACACGTTCCAGCCGGCGCGGACGACTTGCTCGTCGGCCTGTTGGATGAGTTGCTCCGCGTAGCGTTGTTTGCGGGCGCGATGCTTTTTTGCATCGAAGGGTTCGACCGCTGTGCGGCGGAGTACGAGGCCGTCGGCCAGTTCAGCCACGATTTCCACGCCGGACAGGACGCGGAGGTCCGTGTCGTCGTGGGTGCGAAACGCTCGATTATAGAATCGATCAAACCAAACGATATGCGCTCCGGCCTCCATGTTGGACCACCGCATCTCCCCGGGGATACTTCGGTGCTTGCCCGGGTCAGCGGCTCGCTTGGCAAACCACGCAAGCTCTCTGTTGTTGCTGTAAATCCTGCTGTCGATATGGTTGTCCCGCAGATAGTTCAGGGTTTCGGACTGTTGCCAATAGGCGGTGTTGTACATCCAGTCTTTTTCGTATCCAGCGATGTATGCTTTGGCGGTGATACGGAGGTTTTTTCGCGCTGAGAAGCCGACGTGGGCGAGGGTGGTCAGCACGACGAGGGATACCAGCCCGTAGCGGACAGCTCCCATCCAGCCCGTCGCCTTGAAGGACAGGAATCGGTCCAGCAAGAACACGGTCGTCAACAGCAGCGGCACGTATATCGGCAGCAGGTAGCGGCTATCGACGCCCTGCCTAACCGTGAAGGGCACGACGACGATGAGGAATGCGAGGTAGAGCACGGTGAACGCCCCGAAAGGGAGAACCGGCCCCAACCCAAAGGCTGGCGGTGCGGCCTCTGGGTCCGACCGACGACCGGCGCGCAGGATTACCGCGGCACTGGCGAGGACGACCGCGGCGACCGCCAGCCCTAACAGATACGCAAACCCGTCCGGCGCATTCGGGGGGACGATGCTTTCACGGAACACCTCGACGGTCTGGCGCAGCCCAGCGGCTAGGGACTGCCCCGAGGCGTCTGTTCTGTGCCCTGTCGCCCGGGTCAGGTCCCCGGTGGCCGCCCAATTCCGCACCAATACCGCCAGCAAGGGCACGGACGAGACCGCGCCAAAGACGAGGATATACCTTAGCCGAGCGAGGGGCAGCAGTAGCAGGACGGCGGCGGCGATCAGCACCACGCCCGGATAGCGGGTTATCGCGGCCAGCGCGGTGAAAACCGCCGCCCACCACAAAGGCGAGGCCGTCCGCCGGCTGAGGAAGGATGCCAACTGGATCAAGGCGAGGAGCGTCAACAGGACGAAGAGGAGCTCGGCCTTGAAATGGGACCCCCAATGGCTCAAGGACAGGGAGGCCGCGATGGGCGCGGTGGCGACTAGCACCAGCCACCGCGCCTGGAGATGCGAGCGAAGCCAACACCCGGCAGCGAGGATGGTCAGCCCAAAGGACGCGGCGTTGATCCACCGACCCGTGGCTACTGGATCGATGCCGACCCAACCGCCGGCCGCCAGCAACAGGGGGAACAAGGGCGGCCATAATATCAGTGGGCTGCCCGTGAAATGCTGCCAGCCCTCTCCGGCGAGGAAGTTTGTGGCTGTAGAAAGGAAAAGGACGGAGTCCGTGGTGACGGCCGCGCCGTAGGTGGCGGTGCGGGCGAGGATGTGGGCGGTGCCCAGCCCGGCGATAAAGACGATGAGCAGCGCGAAGGGGTCGCGCCCGAGCCGGACGATCTTCTCAAATGCGGAGTGCTTCATTTCAAGTCATGTAGGATTGCTATATCACCGGCTCGGCGTCAACTCCGCTTCCCAGAGGGTGCGGTTCTCTGCGGAAATCCACTGGCCGATATGGATGCGGTCTATGGCGTAGGCGGGGAGGCGGACGATTGCCACGCACTGGTCGCCGAGATAGGAGCCGCGCCAGTCGAAGTAGAAGTCGAGATTTTCAGAACCGTACTGTTGGCGGTTCGCTGGCAGGTCGGCCAAGTCGGTAGGGACGACGTGCAGAACGAATTTCGCTTGGACGTCCGCGGGGACGCACGGCTCTTTGAAATAGATCAGCTCGTGTGTCGTGCGGTACACGTTCCAGCCGGCGCGGACTACCCGCTCGTCGGCTTGTTGGATGAGTTGCTGCACATAGCGTTGTTTCCGAGCGTGATGTCTTTTCCCATCGAAGGGTTCGGCTGCTGTGCGGCGGAACACGACGCCGTCGGCTAGGTCGGCCAAGGTTTCCATGCCGGACAGGGCGCGGAGGTCGAGGTCGTCGTAGCCGTAAAAACCTCGATAATGGAACGCCCGGAACCAAAGAATATGCGCCCCGGCCTCGATCTCGGTCCACCTCGTCGTCTCCGGGATATTGCGGTGCTTTCCCGGGGCGGCGGTCCGCTCCCAAAACCAAGTAAGGTCTTTGTAGAAGTTGCTGTAAATCGTGCCCTCTATGCGGTTGTCCCGCAGGTAGTTCAGGGTCTCGGATTGTTGCCAACGGGCGGTGTTGTAAGCGTGGGACGGGAATCCGGTGGCATAAGCTCGGGTGGTAAGACGGAGGTTCCTGTGTACGGAGAAGCATAAGTGGGCGAGGGTGGCGAGCAAGACGAGGGGCACCAGCCCGTAGCGTCCGGCCCCCGTCCGGCCCGCTGCCTCAATGGATAGGAACCGATCCAGCAGGAACACGGCCGTCAATAGCAGCGGCACGTATATCGGCAACAGGTAGCGGCCGTCGATGATCTGAGTAACCGTGAAGGGCACGACGACGATGAGGAATGCGGGATAGCTCAAGGCGAACACTCCGAACGGGAGCGCCGGCCCCAAGCGGAGATAGGCCGGGGCGGCCTCTGGGTCCGACCGACGACCGCGCAGGATGACCACCGCGCTGGCGAGGACGACCGCGGCGACCGCCAGCCACAGCAGATACGCAAACCCATCCGGCATGTTCCGGGGGACGATATACTCGCGGAACGCCTCCACGGTCTGGCGTAGCCCATCGGCGAGGGACTGCCCCGAAGGATCTAGTATGTCCCCGGCGAAGGACTGGTCCGTAGGCGTTCTGTCGCCTGTTGCCCGGGTCAGGTTTCCGGTGGCCGCCCAATTCCGCACCAGCACCGCCAGCAAGGGCACAGACGAAATCGCGCCAAAGACGAGGGTATGCCTTAGCCGAGCGAGAAGCAGTAGTAGCAGGACGCCGACGCCGATCAACACCACGCCCGGATAGCGGGTTATCGCGGCCAGCGCGGTGAAAACCGCCGCCCACAACAGGGGGGGCCAAGCCGTCCGCCGGTTGAGGAAGGTCGCCAACTGGATCAAGGCGAGGAGCGCGAACAGGATGAAGAGGGGGTCGGTTCGGATGCGGGGTGCCCAATGGCTCAAGGGCAGGGAGGTCGCGAGGAGCGCGGTCGCGGCCAGCACCAGCCACTGCGACCTAAGATGCGAGCGCAGCCAGCACCCGGCGGCGAGGATGGTCAGCCCAAAGGCGGTGGCGTTGACCCATCGACCCGTCGCCAGCGGATCGATGCCGACCCAACTGCTGGCCGCCAGCAACAGGGGGAACAAGGGCGGCCATAAGGTCAGCGGCCTGCCTATGAAATCCCGCCAGCCCTCTCCGGCGAGGAAGTTCAGGGCCGTAGAGAGGAAAAACGTGGAGTCTCTGTCTATCCCCGCACCGTAGGTAGCGGTGCGGACGAGGATGTGTGCGGTGCCCAGCCCGGCGAGGACGACGATGAGCAGGGTGGTGTGGTCGCGCCCGAACCGGGCGAGCCGCTTCACCGCAGAAAGGAATTCATTAAAACCAATCATTTACGTCGGCATTCTTTTGCGAGTTTCCAACGGACGTTCGGGCGTCCGGCATCACCGGCCCCCCGAAAACTCCGCTTCCCAGAGGGTGCGGTTCTCTGAGGAAATCCACTGGCCGATATGGATGCGGCTGATGGCGTAAGCGGGGAGCGGGACGAGCGCGATACATTGGTCGGCTACCCGCTCGCCGTGCCAGTCGAAATGGAAGTCGAGATTTTCAGAACCGTATCGTTTGCGGTGGGCTGGCAGGTTCATCGGGTCAGTGGGGACGAGGTGCAAGACGAACTTCGCCTGTATGTCCGCAGGGGCGCACGGCTCTTTGCGGTAGATCAGCTTGCGTTTCGTGCGGTACACGCCCCAGCCGGCGCGAACCACTCGCTCGCTCGCCTGTTGGATGAGTTGCTGCACATAGCGTTGTTTGCGGGCATGATGCCTTTTCTCATCGAAGGGTTCGGTTGCCGTGCGGCGGAGGACGAGGCCGTCGGCCAGTTCGGCTACGGTTTCCACGCCGGGCAGGACGCGGAGGTCTGTGTCGTCGTAGCCGAGAAAAGATCGCTGAGAGCCTCTATCAAACCAAACGATATGCACTCCAGCCTCGATCTCGGGCCACCGCAGCCTACGCGAGAGGTTTCGGTACTTGCCCGGGGCGGCCCTATCCGCAAGCCAAGCAAGTGCTCTGTAGTTGGTGTAAATCGTGCCCTCGATATGATTGTCTCGCAGGTAGTTCAGAATCTTGGAGTGTTGCCAACGGGCGATGTTGTGCGTCCAGTCTTGTTCGTATCCAGTTCGCCATGCTTGGGCGGTAAGAATGAGGTTTTTTCGCGCCGAGAAGCCGACGTGGGCGAGGGTGGCCAGCAAGACGAGGGCCGCGAGACCGTAGCGGATGGCCGCCATCCGGCCCGCCGCCTCAATGGATAGGAATTGGTCCAGCAAGAACACGGCCGTCAACAGCAGCGGCACGTATATCGGCAGCAGGTAGCGGCTGTCGATGCCCTGATAAACCGTGAGGGGCGCGACCGCGACCATGAATACGAGGTAGGTCAAGGCGAATCCCCCGAAAGGGAGCGCTGGCCCTAAGCGGACATATACCGGCGCGGCCTCTGGGGCGGCGCGGAGGACGACCACCACGCCAGCGAGGACGACCGCGGCGACGGCCAGCCCCAGCAGATACGCCAACCCGTCCGGCGCGTTGGGGGGGACGACCCACGTGCGGAACACCTCGATGGCTTGGCCCAGCCCAGCGGATAGGGACTGCCCCGAGGGATAGCGGTCCCCTGTGGCTTGAGTCAGGCTCCCGATGGCCGCCCAATTCCGCGCCAATACCGCTAGCAAGGGCAGGGACGAGATCGCGCCAAAGACGAGGGTGTGTTTAGGCCGGGCAAGAGGCCACAGGATGAGGACGCCGGCGGCGATTAGAGCCACGCCCGGATAGCGGGTCAGGGCGGCCAGCGCGGTGAAAACCGCCGCCCACAACAGGGGGGGCCACACCGTCCGCCGGTTGAGGAAGGACGCCAACTGGATCAAGGCGAGGAGCGGGAATAGGACGAAGAGGGGCTCGGTGATGTGGTAGGACGCGAAATGGGTGAGGGGCAGGGAAGCCGCGAGGGTCGCGGTAGCGGCCAGTGCCAGCAGCCGCGACCGGAGATTCGAGCGCAGCCAGCACCCGGCGGCGAGGATGGTCAGCCCGAAGGCGGTGGCGTTGATCCACCGACCCGCCTCTAGCGGATCGACGCCGACCCAAGCGAGGGCCGCTAACAGCAGGGGGAACAAGGGCGGCCATCCTGTCAGCGGCCTACCCGTGAAATATCGCCAGCCTTCTCCCTCGAGGAAGTTCAGGGCCGTGGACATGAAAACGATGGAGTCCGAGTTGAGCACTGCGCCGTAGGTGGCGGTGCGGACGAGGATGTGCGCGGTGCCCAGCCCGGCGAGGACGACGATGGTAAGAACAATCATTTGCGTCGGTGTCCTTATCACCGGCCCGCCGGAAACTCCGCTTCCCATAAGGTGCGGTCCTCTGCGGAAATCCACTGGCCGATATAGATGCGGTCGATGGCGTAGTCGGGGAGCGGGGCGATCACCATACATCGGTCGTCGAACCGCTTGCCGTACCAGTCGAAATGGAAGTCGAGGTTATCGGAATCGTACTGCTTGCGGTCGGGCGGCAGGTTCGCTGGGTCGGCGGGGACGACGTGTAGAACGAACTTCGCCTGTATGTCCGCAGGATCGCACGGTTCTTTGAGGTAAATCAGCTTGCGTCCGGTGCGGTACACGTTCCAGCCGGCGCGAACCACTCGCTCGCTCGCCTGTTCGATGAGTTGGTTCACGTAGCGTTGTTTCCGGGCGAGATGTCTGTCTGGATCGAAGGGTGCGTACGCCGTGCGGCGGAGGACGAGGCCGTCGGCCAGTTCAGCCACGGTTTCCACGCCGGGCAGGACGCGGAGGTCGAGGTCGTCGCAGTCGGGATAAGATTGCTTGTAGAACGTATAGAACCTATCAAACCAAACGATATGCGCCCCGGCCTCGATCCACCGCATTTTGTTGCGCTGGATATTTCGGTGCTTTCCTGGGACCGCGGCCCGATTCACAAACCAAGCAAGTGGTATGTGGCTGCTGTAAATCCTGCTCTCGATATGGTTGTCCCGCAGGTAGTTCAGCGTCTCGGACTGTTGCCAATAGGCGACGTTGTACGTCCCGTCTCCGTACCCGGCTCGCCATGCTTGGGCGGTACGACGGAGGTTTTCGTACGCCGAGCAGCCGACGTGGGCGAGGGTGGCCAGCCCGACGAGGGACACCAGCCCGTAGCGGACGGCCACCATCCGGCCGGCCGCGGCGATGGATAGGAACCGATCGAGCAGCAACGCCGCCTCCAACAGCAGCGGCACGTATATCGGCAGCAGGTAGCGGCTGTCAATGCCCTGATAAACCGTGAGGGGCACGACCGCGACCATGAATACGAGGTAAGCTACGGAAAACGCCTCGAATGGGAGCGCCGGATCCAACCCGAAGGACCGGGGCGCGGCCTCTGGGTCAGGCTGGCGATAGCGAAGGACGACCGTGGCACCGGCGAGGACGACCGCGGCGACGGCCAGCCCCAGCAGATACGCCAACCCATCCGGCGCGTTGGGGGGGACGATCCACGCGCGGAAGACATCAACGGCTTGGCCCAGCCCATCGAATAGGGGTTGCCCCGAAGGCTCTCTGTTCCCTGTCGCTCGGGTCAGGTCCCCGGTGACCGCCCAATTGTGCGTCAACACCGCCAGCAAGGGCACGGACGAGATCGCGCCAAAGATGAGGGTCTGCCTTAGCCGGGCGGTGGGCAGCAGCACGAGGACGCCAGTGCCAATCAGTGCCACGCCCGGCCAGCGGGTCAGGGCGGCCAGTGCGGTGAAAACCGCCGCCCACCACAGGGGCGCGGTCGTCCGCCGGTTGAGGAAGGCCGCCAACTGAATCAAGGCGAGGAGCGTGAGCAGGACGAAGAGGATTTCGGTTTCGAGGAAGGCCGCCCAATGGCTCAAGGGCAGCGCGGCCGGGATGGTCGCAGTAGCCGCCAGCACCAGCCAGCGCGACCGGAGATGCGAGCGCAGCCAGCACCCGGCGGCGAGGATGGTCAGCCCGAAGGCGGTGGCGTTGATCAACCGACCTGCTTCCAGCGGATCGACGCCGATCCAACCGCTGGCCGCCAGCAGCAGGGGGAACAAGGGCGGCCATCCCACCATCGGGCCGCCCGAGAAAAACCGCCAGCCCTCTCCCGCGAGAAAGTTTATGGCCGTAGAAAGGAAAGCTGTGCCGCCTGGGCCGACCGCGGCGCCGTAGGTGGCGGTGCGGACGAGGATGTGGGCGGTGCCCAGCCCGGCGATGCAGGCGATGAGCAGGGTGGTGCGGTCGCGCCAGAACCGGGCGATCACCGGCTGGCTGGAAACTCTGCTTCCCATAAAGTGCGGTCCTCTTCGGCAATCCACTGGCCGATCTGGATGCGGCCGATGGCGTAGTCGGGGAGCGGGGCGATCACCGTACAGTGGTCGTCGAACCGCTCGCCGTACTGGTTGAAATAGAAGTCGCGATTATCGGAATCGTACTGCTTTCGGTGGGGTGGCAGGTCGGCGGGGTCGGCCGGGATGATGTGCAGAACGAACTTCGCTTGTACATCGGCGGGGGTACACGGTGCTTTGCGGTAGATCAGGTTGCGTTCGGTGCGGTACACGTTCCAGCCGGCGCGCACCACTTGCTCGCTGGCCTGTTGGATGAGTTGCTGCAACCGGACCGGCGGCAACTTTGCTTCCCAGAGAGTGCGGTCCTCTTCAGGAATCCACTGGCCGATCTGGATGCGGTCGATGGCGTAGTCGGGCAGCGGGGCGATCACCGTACAGTGGTCGTCGAACCGCTCGCCGTACCAGTCGAAATGGAAGTCGCGATTATAGTAATCGTACTGCTTGTGGTCGGGTGGCAGGTCGGCGGGGTCGGCCGGGACGACGTACAAAACGAACGTCCCCTGTACGTCGGCGGGGGTACACGGTGCTTTGCGGTAGATCAGCTTGCGTCCGGTGCGGTACACGTTCCAGCCAGAGCGGGCCACTTGCTCGCTGGCCTGTTGGGTGAGTTGCTGCACGTAGCGTTGTTTCCGGGCGTGATGCCTTTTTGCATCGAAGGGTTCGACCGCCGTGCGGCGGAGGACGAGGCCGTCGGCCAGTTCGGCCACGGTTTCCACGCCGGGCAGGGCCCGGAGATCGAGGCCGTCGTAGCCGAGAAAAGCTCGACCAAAGCCCCTCTCAAGCCAAACGATATGCGCCCCGGCCTCAATCTCGGTCCACCGCGTCCTGCGCTGGAGAACTCGGTGCTTTTCTGGGCTGGCGGTCCGGTCCGCAAACCAAACAAGTCCTCTGCGGTTGCTGTAAATCCTGCCCTCGATATGGTTGTCCCGGATATAATTCAGCGTCTCGGACTGTTGCCAAGGGGCGGCATTGTACGACCAGTAATTGTACAACTCGTATCCGGCGACATAAGCTTGGGTGGTACGACGGAGGTTTTCGTGCGCCGAGAAGCCAACGTGGGCGAGGGTGCCCAGTAAGACGAGAGACGCCAGCCCGTAGCGGATGACAACTAGCCCGCCCGCCGCGGCGATGGACAGGAACCGGTCTAGCAAAAACACGGCCGTCAACAGCAGCGGCACGTATATCGGCAGCAGGAATCGGAGGCTGATTCCACTTGGAACTGTGAAGGGCACGATGGCGGTGATGAATAAGGAGTAGATCAAGACGAACGCCCCGAATGGGAGTGCCGGCCCCAAGCGGAAGGACCGCGGCGCGGTGCGTTCGGGGTTGCGAAGGATGACCGTCGCACCGGCGAGGACGACCGCGGCGACGGCCAGCCCCAACAGATACGCCAACCCATCCGGCGCCGTTGGGGGGACGATCCACGTGTGGAACGCATCAACGGCTTGGCCCAGCCTATCGAAAAGGGGTTGCTCCGAAGGCTCTCTGTGCCCTGTCGCCCGGGTCAGGTTCCCGGTGACCGCCCAATTCCGCGTCAATACCGCCAGCAAGGGCACAGACGAGATCGCGCCAAAGACGAGGGTCTGCTTGCGCCGGGCGGTGAGCAGCAGCACGAGGACGCCAGTGCCAATCAACGCCACGCCCGGCCAGCGGGTTATCGCGGCTAGTGCGGTGAAAACCGCCGCCCACCACAGGGGCGCGTCCGTCTTGCGGTTGAGGAAGGACGCCAACTGCCTCAAAGCGAGGAGCGTAAATAGGACGAAGAGGGGCTCGGTTATGAAGTGGGACGCGAAATGGCTCAAGGGCAGGGAGGCCAAGATGGCCACGCTGGCGGCCAGTGCCAGCCACTGCGACCGGAGATGCGAGCGCAGCCAGCACCCAGCGACGAGGATGGTCAGCCCAAAGGCCACGGCGTTGATCCACCGACCCGCCGCCAGCGGATCGATGCCGACCCAACCGCCGGCCGCCAGCAACAGGGGGAACAAGGGCGGCCACTGCACCATCGGTCTGCCTGTGAAATCCCGCCAGCCCTCTCCCGCGAGGAAGTTTATAGCCGTAGAAAGGAAAATCGAGGAGTCCTGGCCGACCGCGGCTCCGTAGGTGGCGGTGCGGACGAGGATGTGTGCTGTCCCCAGCCCAGCGATGCAGGCGATAAGCAGCACGAAGGGGTCGCGCCAGAACCGGGCGATCACCGGCTGGCCGGAAACTCTGCTTCCCATAAAGTGCGGTCCTCTTCGGCGAGCCACTGGCCGATATAGATGTGGTCGATGGCGTAGGCGGGGAGCGGGGCGACAGCGATACAGTGGTCGTCGAACCGCTCGCCGTACTGGTAGAAATAGAAGTCGAGATTCTCCGAACCGTACTGCTTTCGGTGGGGTGGCAGGTCGGCGGGGTCGGCCGGGATGACGTGCAAAACGAACTTCGCCTGTACATCGGCGGGGGTACACGGTGCTTTGCGGTAGATCAGCTTGCGTCTGGTGCGGTACACGGTCCAGCCGGCGCGCACCACTTGCTCGCTGGCCTGTTGGATGAGTTGCTGCAACCGGATCGGCGGCAACTTTGCTTCCCAGAGGGTGCGGTCCTCTTCAGGAATCCACTGGCCGATATGGATGCGGTCGATGGCGTAGGCGGGGAGATGGGCGATCGCGATGCACTGATCGCCCAGCCGGAAGCCGAGGGATTTCCGCCGAGAGCCATAGTCGAAATAGAAGTCGAGATTCTCCGAACCGTACTGTTGGCGGTGGGGTGGTAGGTCGGCTGGGTCGGCTGGGACGACGTCCAAAACGAACGGTGCCTGCACGTCGGCGGAAGTGCATGGCTCTTTGCGGTAGATCAGCTTGCGTCTGGTGCGGTACACGTTCCAGCCAGCGCGGCGTACTTGCTCGCTGGCCTGTTGGATGAGTTGGTCTATGTAGCGTTGTTTGCGGGCGCGATGCCTTGCCGCATCGAAGGGTTCGTACGCCGTGCGGCGGAACACGACGCCGTCGGCCAGTTCGGCCACGATTTCTATGCCGGGCAGGAGACGGAGGTCCAAGTCGTCGTAGCCGAGACGTTCTCGACTCTCATAATAGAACTCATCAAGCCAAACGATATGCGCCCCAGCCTCGATCTCGGCCCACCCCATCTTGTGCGGGATGTTTCGGTACGTTCTCAACTTAGCGGCGGTCCGATCCCCAAGCAAAGCAAATGTTGCCTTGTTGCTGTAAACCCTGCCGACGATATGGCTGTCCCGGATGTACTGCAGGGTCGCGGAATGTTGCCAGCGGGCTTGCCAGCGGAGGAGCTTTCTCGGCGTGTTTTTTCTGTACCCGGCGACATAAGCTTGGGTGGTACGGAGGTTTTCTCGCGCCGAGAAGCCGACGTGGGCGAGAGCACCCAGCCCGACGAGGGCTGCCAGCCCGTAGCGGACAGCCCCAGCCCACCGCCCTATGGACAGGAAGCGATCGAGCAAAAACACCGCCACCAACAGCAGCGGCACATATACCGGCAACAGGTAACGGAAGGGGAACGGACAGGGGGTCACGAGCGGCACGATGGTGACCATGAATACGAGGTAGGCTACGGCGAACCCCCCGAAGGGGAGCGCCGGCCCCAACCCGAAGGGGGGCGACTTGCCGCCCCTGCCTACGCTGCGACCCGACCAAACGACGACTGCCCCCGCTGCCAAAATGACTAGCCCAGCCGCCATCGACAGGAGATAACCCAACCCGTCCGGCGCGTTGGGGGGAATCGCCCACTCCCGGAATACAACCGCCATTCGGCTCATCGTATCGAATAAGGACTGACCCGACCCGCTTCTACTCGCCCCGGTCAGGGTCCCGGAGACCGCCCAGTTGTGCGTCAGCACCCCTGCGAGGGGAATGGACGCGACTGCACCAAATACGATGGTGTGCTTTAACCGAGTGGTCAGCGGCGGGGCGCGACGCACCAGCAGCACGAGGACGCCGGTGCCGATTAGCACCACGCCCGGATAGCGGGTTATTGCGGTCAGCGCGGTGAAAACCGCCGCCCACCACAGGGGCGCGGCCGTCTTGCGGTGGAGGAAGGCCGCCAACTGGATCAAGGCGAGGACCGTAAACAAGACGAAGAGGGGATCGGTTATGAGGCGGGACGCCCAATGGCTCAAGGGTAGGGAGGCCGCGATGATCGCGGTGGCGGCCAGCGTCAGCCACTGCGACCTAAGATGCGAGCGCAGCCAGCACCCAGCGGCGAGGATGGTCAGCCCGAAGGCCGCGGCGTTGATCCACCGACCCGCTTCCAGCGGCTCGATGCCGACCCAACCGAAGGCGGCCAGCAACAGGGAGAACAAGGGCGGCCATATTGTCATCGGTTCGCCCGAGAATTCCCGCCAGCCCTCTCCCGCGAGGAAGTTCAGGCCCACCTGAAGGAAGGCAGCTATGTGGATTGGGCTGGGCGAGGTGGCAATGCGGACGAGGATGTTCGCGGTGCCCAGCCCGGCGATGCAGGCGATGAGCAGCACGAAGGGGTCGCGCCAGAACCGGGCGATCACCGGCTGGCCGGAAACTCTGCTTCCCATAAAGTGCGGTCCTCTGCGGCAATCCACTGGCCGATATGGATGCGGCCGATGGCGTAGTCGGGGAGCGGGGCGACAGCGATACAGTGGTCGTCGAACCGCTCGCCGTACTGGTTGAAATAGAAGTCGCGATTATCGGAATCGTACTGCTTGCGGTGGGCTGGCAGGTCGGCCGGGTCGGCCGGGATGACGTGCAGAACGAACTTCGCCTGTACATCGGCGGGGGTACACGGTGCTTTGCGGTAGATCAGCTCGCGTTCGGTGCGGTACACGTTCCAGCCGGCGCGCACCACTTGCTCGCTGGCCTGTTGGATGAGTTGCTGCAACCGGATCGGCGGCAACTTTGCCTCCCAGACGGTGCGGTCCTCTTCGGCCATCCACTGGCCGATATGGATTCGGCTGATGGCGTAGTCGGGGAGCGGGGCGATCACCGTACAGTGGTCGTCGAATCGCTCGCCGTACTGGTTGAAATAGAAGTCGAGATTATCAGAATCGTACTGCTTGTGCTTGCGGTGGGCTGGCAGGTCGGCGGGGTCGGCCGGGACGACGTGCAAAACGAACTGCCCCTGCATGTCGGCGGGGGCACACGGTGCTTTGCGGTAGATCAGGTTGCGTTCGGTGCGGTACACGTTCCAGCCGGCGCGCACCACTTGCTCGTTGGCCTGTTGGATGAGTTGGTTCACGTAGCGTTGTTTCCGAGCGTGATGCCTTTTTGCATCGAAGGGTTCGTATGCCGTGCGGCGGAACACGACGCCGTCGGCCAGTTCGGCCACGATTTCCATGCCGGGCAGGACCCGGAGGTCGAGGCCGTCGTAGCTGAAATAAGCTCGGTTATAGAACGGCGCAAACCAAACGACATGCGCCCCGGCCTCGATTTTGGTCCACCGCATCGCGAGCATGATACGTAGGTGCTTTCTCGGGGCGGCGGTCCAATCCGCCAACCAAGCGAGTGATTTCTTACTGGTGTAAGTTCTGCCCGCGATATAATCCGCCAACCAAACAAGTGGTTTCTTGTTGGTGTACATCCGGCCCTCGATAGGGTTGTCCCGCAGGTATTTCATAGTCTCGGACTGTTGCCAATAGGCGGTGTCGCCGTACCCGGCTCGCCATGCTTGGGCGGTAACACGAAGGTTTTCGTGCGCCGAGTAGCCGACGTGGGCGAGGATGGCCAGCCCGACGAGGGACGCCAGCCCGTAGCGGACAGCCCCCATCCAGCCCGCCGCCTTGATGGACAGAAACCGATCGAGCAAAAACACGGCCGTCAACAGCAGCGGCACGTATATCGGCAACAGGTAGCGGCTATCGACGCCCTGCATAACCGTGAAGGGCACGACGACGATGAGGAATACGAGGTACGCTACGGCGAACCCCCCGAAAGGGAGAACCGGCCCCAAGCGGAGAGGGTCATTCCGGCCGTTGTTGCTTCGGATTCGGGCGGCGCGGAGGATTACCGCCACGCTGGCGAGGACGACCGCTGCGACCGCCAGCCCCAGCAGATACGCAACCCCGTCCGGCGCGTTGGGGGGGATGACCCACGTGCGGAACACCTCGACGGCTTGGCCCAGCCCAGCGGATAGGGACTGCCCCGAGGGATAGCGGTCTCCTGTTGCTCGAGTCAGGCTCCCGATGGCCGCCCAATTCCGCACCAATACCGCCAGCAAGGGCACGGACGAGATCGCTCCAAAGATGAGGGTCTGCTTGCGCCGGGCGATGGGCAGCAGGATGAGGACGCCAGTGCCGATCAGGGCCACGCCCGGATAGCGGGTCAGGGCGGCCAGTGCGGTGAAAACTGCCGCCCACCATAGGGGCGCGGTCGTCCTTCGGTTGAGGAAGGACGCTAGCTGGGTCAAGGCGAGGAGCGGAAACAGGACGAAGAGGGGCTCGGTTCGGATTTGGGGTGCCCAATTGCTCAAGGGCAGGGAGGCCGCGATGATCGCGGTGGCGGCCAGCGTCAGCCACTGTGACCGGAGATGCGAGCGCAGATAGCAGCCGGCGGCGAGGATGGTCAGCCCGAAGGCCGCGGCGTTGATCCACCGACCCGCCGCCAGCGGCTCGATGCCGACCCAACCGCCGGCCGCCAGCAACAGGGGGAACAAGGGCGGCCATCCTGTCAGCGGTCTGCCCCTTAAATCCCGCCAGCCTTCTCCCGCGAGGAAGTTCAGGGCCGTGGATATGAAAGTAATGGAATCCGCGTTGACCCCCGCGCCGTAGGTGGCGGTGCGGACGAGGATGTGTGCTGTCCCCAGCCCGGCGATGCCGGCGATGAGCAGGGTGCAGGGGTCGCGCCAGAACCGGGCGATCACCGGCTGGCCGGAAACTCTGCTTCCCATAAGGTGCGGTTCTCTGCGGAAATCCACTGGCCGATATGGATGCGGCCGATGGCGTAGTCGGGGAGTTGGGCGATAGCGATACATTGGTCGCCGCGCCGGAAGCCGATCCACTCGAAATAGAAGTCGAGATTTTCGGAATCGTACTGTTGGTGATGGATTGGCAGGTCGGCCGGGTCGGCTGGGACGACGTGCAAGACGAACTTGGCCTGCGTGTCCGCCGGGGCACACGGTGCTTTGCGGTAGATCAGCTTGCGTCCGGTGCGGTACACGGTCCAGCCGGCGTGGACCACTTGTTCGCTGGCCTGTTGGATGAGTTGCTCCACATAGCGTTGTCTCTGGGCGCGATGCCTCGCCGCATCGAAGGGTTCGTACGCCGTGCGGCGGAGTACAGCACCATCGGCCAGTTCGGCCACGGTTTCCACGCCAGATAGGACGCGGATGTCCACGCCATCGCAGTCGAGAGAAGATCGATAACCCCTCTCAAACCAAACGATATGCGCCCCGGCCTCGATCTGGGTCCACCGCATCCTGTTCAAGATTTCTTGGTACTTGCTTGGGGCCGCGGTCCGATTCGCAAACCAAGCAAGGTCTCTGGTGTTGCTATAAATCCGGCCCTCTATGCGGTTGTCCCGCAGGTAGGACAAGAGCTTGGAATGTTGCCAGCGGGCGGTGTTGAACATCCAGTTTTCTTCGTATCCGACTCTCCACGCTTGGGCGGTAAGACGGAGGTTTTCTCGCGCCGAGAAGCCGATATGGGCGAGGATGGTCAGCACGGCGAGGGCCGCCACAACGTAGCGGCCGGCCGCCATCCAGCCCGCCGCCTCGATGGACAGGAGCCGGTCCAGCAAGAACACCCCGGCCACCAGCAACGGCACGTACATCGGCAGCAGGTAACGGACGGGGAACGCAACGGGGATCACGAGCGGCACGATGGCGACGATGAGGACGAGGTAGGCTACGGCGAACACCCCGAATGGGAGGGCCGGCCCCAACCCGAAGGTCTGCCCATCCATGCCTAAACTGCGACCCGACCAAACGACGACAGCCCCCGCTGCCAGAACGACCAGCCCGGCCGCCACCGCTATGAGATAACCAAATCCGTCCGGCGCGTTGGGGGGAATCATCCAATCCCGGAATACATCCGCCGCTCGGCTCAGCCCATCGGACAGGGACTGCCCCGATGCTTTTCTCCGCCCGGTCAGGGTCCCGGAGACCGCCCAGTTGTACGTCAGCACCCCCGCGAGGGGAATGGATGAGATAGCCCCATAAGCGATGGCGTGCTTTAACCGGGCGGCCAGCGGCGGGGCGCGACGCACCAGCAGCATGAGGAGTCCGGTGCCGATGAGCACCACGCCCGCATAGCGGGTCAGCGCGGCCAAGGCGGTGAAAACCGCCGCCCACCACAGGGGCGCGTCTGTCTTGCGGTTGAGGAAGGTCGCCAACTGGATCAAGGCGAGGAGCGTCAACAGGACGAAGAGGGAATCGCTCATGAGGTGGGACGCCCAACTGCTCAGGGGCAGGGAGGCGGCGAGGGTCGCGGTGGCGGCCAGCACCAATAGCCGCGACCGGAGATTGGTGCGCAGCCAGCACCCGGCGGCGAGGATGGTCAGCCCAAAGGCGGTGGCGTTGATCAACCGCCCCGCTTCCAGCGGCTCGATGCCGACCCAACCGAAGGCCGCCAGCAGCAGGGGGAACAAGGGCGGCCATCTCACCAGCGGTTTGCCCGCGAGATCACGCCAGCCCTCTCCCGCGAAGAAGTTTAGGGCCGTAGAGAGGAAAGAGATGGAGTCCGTGGTGACGGCCGCGCCGTAGGTGGCGGTGCGGACGAGGATATGGGCGGTGCCCAGTCCGGCGAGGACGACGAGGAGCAGGGTGAAAGGATCGCGCCCGAACCGGGCGATCCACTTGATGGCGGAGTGATTCATCTTGGACAGGGTAATATACAAATTAGGGCGTCCTATATCACCGGCCGGCCGACAACTCCGCTTCCCAAAGGGTGCGGTCCTCTTCGGCAATCCACTGGCCGATATGGATGCGGTTGATGGCGTAGCTGGGGAGTCGGACGATTGCGATACACTGGTCGCCGAGCCGCTCGCCGATCCAGTCGAAGTAGAAGTCGAGATTATCCGAATCGTACTGTTGGCGGCCGGGTGACAGGTCGGCCGGATCGACGGGGACGACGTGTAAGACGAACTTCGCCTGTACGTCCGCGGGGACGCACGGCCCTTTGCGGTAGATCAACCTGCGTCCGTTACGGTACACGCTCCAGCCGGCGCGGACCACTTGCTCGTCAGCCTGTTGGATGAGTTGGTCAACATAGCGTTGTTTCCGGGCGCGATGCCTTTTCACATCGAAGGATTCAGACGCCGTGCGGCGGAACACGACGCCATCGGCTAGTTCGGCCACGATTTCTACGCCGGGCAGGACCCGGAGGTCCAAGCCGCCGCGGTTGGAATAAGATCGCTCATAGTCCCTCTCAAACCAAACGATATGCGCCCCGACCTCGATTTCGGCCCACCGCCTCTTGCTCGGGATTCTTTGGTGCTTTCCCGGGTCGGCGGTCCGATCCGCAAACCAAGCAAGGTATCTGCGGTTGCTGTAAATCCGGCTCGCAATGGGGTTGTCCCGGAGGTACGTCAGGGTCTCGGATTGTTGCCAGTGGACGGTGTTGAACATCCAGTCTTCTTTGTACCCGGCGACATAAGCGTGGGTGGTAAGATGGAGGTTTCTTCGCGTCGAGAAGCCGATGTGGGTGAGGGATGCCAGCACGACGAGGGAGGCCACAACGCAGCGGATGGCCACCATCCGGCCCGTAGCCTTGATCGAGAGGAACCGATCCAGTAAGAACGCGGCCGTCAACAGCAGCGGCACGTATATCGGCAGCAGGTAGCGGCTGTCGATACCCTGAGTAACCGTGAAGGGCACGACCGCGACCATGAATGCGATGTAGCCCACGGTAAACGCCCCGAATGGGAGTGCCGGCCCCCCAACCCGAAGGGATAGCGGCGCGGCCCTCTGGGTCCGGCTTGCGACCGCGCAGGTGGCCGCCGCGCTGGCGAGGACGACCGCGGCGACCGCCAGCCCCAGCAGATACGCAAGTCCATCCGGCGTTTGCGGGGGGACGATCCACTCGCGGACTACCTCGACGGTCTGGTGCAGCCCAGCGGATAAGGACTGCCTCAAAGGCTTTGTTCGGTGTCCTGTCGCTGCGGTCAGGTGCCCGGTGACCGCCCAGTTGCGCGCCAATACCGCCAGCAGGGGCACAGACGAGACCGCGCCAAAGACGAGGGGCGCCTGCCTTTGCCGGGCGAGGGGCAGCAGCACGAGGACGCCGGTGCCGATTAGGGCCACGCCCGGATAGCGGGTTATCGCGGCCAGTGCGGTGAAAACCGCCGCCAGCAGCAGGGGCGTCCTCCCACCGCGATGGAGAAAGGCCGCCAGTTGGATCAAGGCGAGGAGCGTCAACAGGACGAAGAGGGAATCGGTCATGAAGTGGGACGCCCAATAGCTCAAGGGCAGGGAGGCCGCGAGGGTCGTGGTCGCGGCCAGCACCAACAGCCGCGACCGGAGATGCGAGCGCAGATAGCAGCCGGCGGCGAGGATGGTCAGCCCAAAGGCGGTGGCGTTGATCAACCGCCCCGCTTCCAGCGGCTCGATGCCGACCCAACCGAAGGCGGCCAGCAGCAGGGGGAACAAGGGCGGCCAAATCACCATCGGGTTGCCCGCGAAATCCCGCAGGCCCTCTCCCGCGAGGAAGTTTAGGGCCGTCGAAAGAAGACGAATGGAGTCTGTGCCGACCGCGGTGCCGTAGGTAGCGGTGCGGGCGAGGATGTTCGCGGTGCCCAGCCCGGCGAGGACGACGATGAGCAGGGTGATCCACTTGATGGCGGAACACTTCATCTTGGCGGAAACTCCGCTTCCCAAAGGGTGCGGTCCTCTTCGGCAATCCACTGGCCGATATGGATGCGGTCGATGGCGTAGCTGGGGAGTCGGACGATTGCGATGCACTGGTCGCCGAGGCGGAAGCCGAGCCAGTCGAAATAGAAGTCGAGATTATCCGAATCGTACTGTTGGCGGTGGACTGGCAGGTCGGCCGGATCGGCCGGGACGAGGTGCAAAATGAACTTCGCCTGTATGTCCGCGGGGACGCACGGCTCTTTGCGGTAGATCAGTGTGCGTCCCGTGCGGTACACGTTCCAACCGGCGCGGACCACTTGCTCGTCGGCCTGTTGGATGAGTTGGTCAACGTAGCGTTGTTTCCGAGCGTGATGCCTTTTCTTATCCAAGGGTTCGTACGCTGTGCGGCGGAGGACGAGGCCGTCGGCCAGTTCGGCCACGGTTTCCATGCCGGGCAGCAGACGGAGGTCCAAGCCGCTGCGGGAGAAATGAGTTCGATCATAGACCCTCTCAAACCGAACGATATGCGCCCCGGCTTCGATTTCGGTCCACCGCCTCTTGCCCGGGATTTTCCTGCCTAGGATTTGTTGGTGTTTTCCCGGAGCCGCGGTCCGCTCCGCAAACCAAGCAGAGTATCTGTCGTTGGTGTAAATCCGGCCCGCAATGGGGTTGTCCCGGAGGTACGTCAGGGTCGCGGAATGTTGCGAACGGGCGGTGTTGAACATCCAGTCTTCTTCGTACCCGACGACATAAGCGCGGGCAGTAAGACGGAGGTTTTCGTGCGCCGAGCAGCATAAGTGGGCGAGGGTGGCCAGCAAGACGAGGGCCGCCACAGCGTAGCGGACAGCCGCCATCCGGCCCGTAGCCTCGATGGACAGGAACCGATCTAGCAGGAACACGGCCGTCAACAGCAGCGGCACGTATATCGGCAGCAAGTAACGGACGGGGAACTCAACGGGGACCACGAGCGGCACGATGACCACCGTGAATACGAGGTAGATCGCGGCGAACCCCCCGAATGGGAGTGCCGGCCCCAACCCGAAGGATGGCGACTTGCCGCCCATGCCTAAGCCGCGACCAGCCAGAACGACGACCGCCCCCGCTGCCAGAACAACCAGCCCGGTCGCTATCCACAGGAGATACGCCAACCCGTCCGGCGCGTTCGGAGGAATCACCCACCCCCGGAATACATCCGCCACTCGGCTCAGCGAATCGGATAGAGACTGCCCCGAGAGCTCTTTTCTGTACCCTGCTGCCAAGGTCAGGTCCCCGGTGACCGCCCAGTTGTGCGCCAATACCGCCAGCAAGGGCACGGACGAGATCGCGCCAAAGACGAGGGTCTGCCTTCGCCGAGCGAGGGGCAGCAGGATGAGGACGCCGGTGCCGACCAGCACCACGCCCGAATAGCGGGTTATTGCGGCCAGCGCGGTGAAAACCGCCGCCCACCACAGGGGCGCGGCCGTCCGCTGGCTGAGGAAGGCCGCCAACTGGATCAAGGCGAGGAGCGTAAACAAGACGAAAAGGGCGTCGGTCATGAAGTGGGACGCCCAACGGCTCAAGGGCAGGGAGGCCGCGAGGGTCGCGGTGGCGGCCAGCGTCAGCCACTGCGACCGGAGATTCGAGCGCAACCAGCCCCCAGCGGCGAGGATGGTCAGCCCGAAGGTGGTGGCGTTGATCAGCCGCCCCGCCTCCAGCGGATCGATGCCGACCCAACCGAGAGCCGCCAGCAGCAGGGGGAACAAGGGCGGCCATTCTACCGTTGAGTTGCCTTTGAAATCCCGCCAGCCCTCTCCGGCGAGGAAGTTCAGGGCCGTAGAAAGGAAAGCTATGGAGTCCTGAGTGACCGCGGCACCGTAGGTGGCGGTGCGGACGAGGACGTGTGCGGTGCCTAGTCCGGCGAGGACGATGATTAGCAGGGTGAAAGGATCGCGCCCGAACCGGGTGATCCACTCGGGGGCGGAGTGCTTCAGCAAATTCCACATGGAGTTTTGGGTATGAGATACTTCGCTTCGCTCAGTATGACAAGGGCTGGGGCATGAAGTCCCCGTCTGTGTGTCATGCTGAGCGCAGCGTAGCGCAGTCGAAGCATCTCTACATGCTTGCAAGTCATTTAGGACGGCTATATCACCGGCTGGCCGGCAACTCCGCTTCCCAGACGGTGCGGTCCTCTTCGGCAATCCACTGGCCGACATAGATGCGGTCAATGGCGTAGGCGGGGAGCGGGATGATTATCGTACACTGGTCGCCGAGATAGAAGCCGTGCTGGTGGAAATAGAAGTCGAGATTGTCAGAATCGTACTGTTGGCGGCGGACTGGCAGGTCGGCGGGGTCGGTGGGGACGACGTGCAGAACGAACTTCGCCTGCACATCCGCGGGGCCGCACGGCTTTTTGAAGTAGAGCAGTTTGCGTCCCGTGCGATACACGTTCCAGCCAGCGCGAGCTACTCGGTCGCTGGCCTGTTGGATGAGTTGGTTCATGTAGCGTTGTTTGCGGGCGCGATGCTTGTCTGCATTGAAGGGTTCAGTTGCCGTGCGGCGGAGGACGAGGCCGTCGGCCAGTTCGGCCACGATTTCCATGCCGGGCAGGACGCGGAGGTCGAGGTCGTCGTGGCCGAGATAACCGCGGATAAAGCCCTTCTCAAGCCAAACGATATGCGCCCCGGCCTCAATCTCGGTCCACCGCATCTTGCGCGGGAGATTTAGGTGCTTTTTGGGAATAGCAGTCCGATCCGCAAACCAAACAAGGGGTCTGTAGTTGCTGTAAATCCTGCCCTCTATGCGGTTGTCCCGCAGGTAGTTCAGGGTCTCGGAATGTTGCCAAAAGGCGGCGTTGTACATCCAGTCTTGTTCGGCGACATAAGCCTTGGTAGTAAGACGGAGGTTCCTGTGTACGGAGAAGCCGACGTGGGTGAGAGTGCCCAGCACGACGAGGGCCGCCACAACGTAGCGGGCGGCCACCATCCGGCCCGCCGCCTCGATAGACAGGAACCGATCCAGCAGGAACCCCGCCGCCAACAGCAGCGGCACGTATATCGGCAGTAGGTAGCGGCTGTCGATTGTCTGATGAACTGTGAAGGGCACGACGGCGATGATGAATACGGAGTAGATCACGGCGAACCCCCCGAAGGGGAGAGCCGGCCCCAAGCGGAAAGAGGCCGGTGCGGCCTCTGAGTCCGGCTGACGACGACCAAGGACTACTACGGTGCTGGCGAGGACGACCGCTACGACCGCCAGCCCCAGCAGATACGCCAATCCATCCGGCGCGTTTGGGGGGACGACCCACTCGTGGAACACCTCGACAGTCTGGCGCAGCCCGGCGGATAGGGACTGCCCCGTCGGCTCTAGCTCTGGTCTGTTGCCTGTTGCCCGGGTCAGGTGCCCGGTGGCCGCCCAGTTGTGCGCCAATACCGCCAGCAGGGGCACAGACGAGATCGCGCCAAAGACGACGGTGTGCTTCCACCGGGCGAGGGGCAGCAGTAGCAGGACGCCGGTGCCGATCAGAGCCACGCCCGGATAGCGGGTTATCGCGGCCAGTGCGGTGAAAACCGCGCCCAGCAGCAAGGGGGTCCTCCCGCCGCGATGGAGGAAGGACGCCAACTGGATCAAGGCGAGGAGCGTCAACAGGATGAAGAGGGAATCGGTCATAAGGTGGGACGCCGAATGGCTCAAGGGCCGGGAGGCCGCGACGATCGCGGTGGCGGCCAGCGCCAGCCCCTGCGACCGGAGATTGGAGTGCAACCAGCACCCGGCGACGAGGATGGTCAGTCCAAAGGCCGCGGCGTTGATCCACCGACCGGCCTCCAGCGGATCGATGCCGACCCAACTGCTGGCCGCCAGCAACAGGGGGAACAAGGGCGGCCATAACGTCAGCGGCCTACCCGCGAAATCCCGCCAACCCTCGCCCGCGAGGAAGTTCAGGACCGTAGAAAGGAAATATGTGGCGTCCACGGTGATCGCCGCGCCGTAGGCCGCGGTGCGGACGAGGATGTGCGCGGTGCTCAGCCCGGCGAGGACGACGATGAGCAGGGTGAAGGGGTCTCGATAGAACCGGACGAGCCACTTGATGGCGGAGTGCTTCAGCAAATTGGGGCCTCCTGTGTCACGGGCTGGCCGGCAACTCCGCTTCCCAGACGGTGCGGTCCTCTGCGGGAATCCACTGGCCGACATAGATGCGGCTGATGGCATAGTCGGGGAGTTGGATGAGCACTGTACACTGGTCGTCAACTCGCTCGCCGTGCCAGTCGAAAGGGAAGTCGAGATTGTCAGAACCGTACTGCTGACGGTGGGCTGGCAGGTTTGCCGGATCGACGGGGACGACGTGCAAGACGAACTTCGCCTGCACGTCTGACGGGGCGCATGGCTCTTTGAAGTAGATCAGCTTGCGTCCGGTGCGGTACACGCCCCAGCCGGCGCGAACCACCTGTTCGCTGGCTTGTTGGATGAGTTGCTGCACGTAGCGTTGTTTGCGGGCGCGATGCCTTTTTGCATCGAAGGGTTCGGCCGCTGTTACGCGGAACACAAAGCCTTCGGCCAGTTCGGCCACGAGTTCCACGCCGGGCAGGACCTGGAGGTCGAAGGTATCGTAGCCGTACAGACCGAGTCTATTATTGAACTTTCGGAACCAAACGATATGCGCCCCAGCCTCGATTTCGGTCCACTGCATATTGCGCGGGAGATTGCGGTACTTTCCCGGGGGAGCGCTCCTATTCGCAAACCAAGCAAGTCTGTCGCGGTCGCTGTAAACCCTGCCCTCGATATGGTGGTCCCGGATGTAATTCAGGATCTCAGAATGTTGCCAACGGGGGGCGTTAAAACTATGGGCCGGGTATCCGAAGACATAAGCGTGGGCGGTACGACGGAGGTTTCTTCGCGCCGAGAAGCATAAGTGAGTGAGGGTGGCCAGCAAGACGAGGGACACCAGCCCGTAGCGGACGGCAATCCGCCAGCCTGCCGCCTCGATGGACAGGAACCAGTCCAGCAGGAACACGGTCGCCAACAGCAGCGGCACGTATATCGGCAGCAGGTAGCGGCTGTCGATTTGCTTCTCAGTCGTGGAGGGCACCACGGCGATCAGGAATACGAGGTAGATCACGGTGAATACCCCGAATGGGAGCACCGGTCCCAAGCGGACATACACCGGCGCGGCCTCTGGGGCGTACCGGCGACTGCGAAGGACGACCGCGACGCCGGCGAGAACGACCGCGGCGACCGCCAGCCACAGCAGATACGCCAACTCATCCGGCGTGTGCCGGGGGACGATCCACGCACGGAACACCTCGACGGTCTGATCCAGCCCATCGGATAGGGACTGACCCGAAGACGTTGGTCTGTACCCTGCTGCTTGGGTCAGGTATCCGCTGGCCGCCCAGTTGCGGACCAATACCGCCAGCAAGGGGACGGACGAGACCGCGCCAAAGACGAGGGTCTGCCTTAGCCGGGCGAAGGGCAGCAGGATGAGGACACCGGTGCCGATCAGGGCTACGCCCGGATAGCGGGTTATCGCAGTCAGCGCGGTGAAAACCGCCGCCCACCACAGGGGCGCATTCGCCCTTCGGTTGAGGAAGGCCGCTAACTGCATCAGGGCGAAGAGCGTCAACAGGGCGAAGAGCGAATCGGTCAAGAAGCGTGCCGCGATATCGCTCAAAGGATAGGAGGCCGTGAGGGTCGCGGTGGCGGCCAGTGCCAGCCACTGCGACCGGAGATTCGAGCGCAGCCAGCACCCGGCGACGAGGATGGTCAGCCCGGCGGCAACCGCGTTGATCCACCGACCGGCCTCCAGCAGATCGATGCCAACCCAACCGAAGGCCGCCAGCAACAGGGGAAACAAGGGCGGCCATTCAGTCAGCGGAGCGCCCGTAAGATGCCGCCAGCCCCCTCCCGCGAGGAAGTTCATGGCCGAAAAAAGGAAATCTACGGAGTCCTCGCCGATCCCCGCGCCGTAGGTGGCGGTGCGGACGAGGATGTGCGCGGTGCCCAGCCCGGCGAGGACGACGATGAGCAGCGCGAAGGGGTCGCGCCGGAATCGGGCGAACCACGCGATGGCAGAGCACTTCAGCAAATTCATTCTCCACATAAGCGTCCGGTATTACTGGCTCGGGGAAAACTCCGCTTCCCAGAGGGTGCGGTTCCCGGCGGCAATCCACTGGCCGACCCGGATGCGGCCGATGGCGTAGGCGGGGAGGCGGACGATCATCATACATTGGTTGCCGACCCGCTCGCCGCGCTCGCCGAAATAGAAGCCGAGGTTGTCATAGCCGTACCGCTCGCGGTGGGCTGGCAGGTCGGCTGGGTCGGCTGGGATGACGTGCAAGACGAACTTTGCCTGCACGTCCGCGGGGGCACATGGCTCTTTGCGGTAGGTCAGCTTGCGTCCCGTGCGGTACACGCCCCAGCCGGCGCGGGTTACTTGCTCGTCGGCCTGTTCGATGAGTTGGTTCACGTAGCGTTGTTTGCGGGCGCGATGCCTTTCCGCATCGAATAGTTCGGTAGTCGTGCGGCGGAACACAACGCCGTCGGCCAGTTCGGCCACAATTTCCACGCCGGGCAGGACGCGGAGATCCGTGTCGTCGTGACCGAGAAAAGATCGATTATAGATCGCATCAAACCAAATGATACGCGCCCCGGCCTCAATTTTGGTCCACCGCATCGCCCGCGGGGTATTTTGGTACTTTCCCAACTTTTCCGGGGCGGCGGTCCGATCCCAAAACCAAGCAAGTTCTCGGCTGTTGGTGTAAATCCTGCCCTCAATAGGGTGGTCCTGGAGGTACTGCAAGGTCTCGGACTGTTGCCAAGAGGCGGCGTTGTACGTCCCGTGTTCGTACCCGGCTCGCCATGCTTGGGCGGTAAGAATGAGGTTTTTTCCCGCTGAGAAGCCGACGTGGGCGAGGGTGCCCAGCGCGACGAGGGACGCCACAACGTAGCGGACAGCCACCATCCGGCCCGTAGCCTCAATGGACAGGAACCGATCCAGCAGGAACGCGGCCGTCAACAGCAGCGGCACGTATATCGGCAGGAGGTAGCGGCTGTCGATACCCTGAGTAACCGTGAAGGGCACGACCACGGTCATGAATGCGATGTAGCCCACGGTGAACGCCCCGAATGGGAGTGCCGGCCCCAACCCGAAGGATGGCGGCGCGGCCTCTGGGTCTGGCTGGCGACCGCGCAGGACAGCCGCCGCGCTGATGAGGACGAGTGCCGCGACCGCCAGCCCCAGCAGGTACGCAAGTCCATCCGGCGTTTTCAGGGGGACGATCCATTCGCGGACCACCTCAACGGTCTGGTACAACCCAGCGAATAGGGACTGCCTCGAAGGTTCTGTTCGGTGCCCTGTTACTTGGATCAGGTTTCCGGTGACCGCCCAGTTGTGCGCCAATACCGCCAGCAAGGGCAGGGACGAGACCACGCCAAAGACGAGGGTGTGTTTCCACCGGGCGAGGGGCAGCAGCACGAGGACGCCGGTGCCGATTAGGGCCGCGCCCGGATAGCGGGTCAGCGCGGCCAGCGCGGTGAAAACCGCTGCCAGCAGCAGGGGCGTCCTCCCACCGCGATGGAGAAAGGCCGCCAATTGGATCGAGGCGAGGAGCGGGAACAAGACGAAGAGCGGCTCGGCCTTGATGTGGGACGCCCAACGGCTCAAGGGCAGGGAGGCCGCAATGGCCGCGGTGGCGGCCAGCACCAGCCAGCGCGACCGGAGATTGGAGCGCAGCCAGCCCCCGGCAGCGAGGATGGTCAGCCCAAAGGCGGTGGCGTTGATCCACCGACTCGCGGCCACTGGATCGATGCCGACCCAACCGCTGGCCGTTAGCAACAGGGGGAACAAGGGCGGCCATCCCACCATCGGACTGCCCGTGAAATACCGCCAGCCCTCGCCGGCGAGGAAGTTCAGGGCCGTAGAAAGGAAAACTACGGAATCTACGGTGACCGCGGCGCCGTAGGTGGCAGTGCGGACGAGGATATGGGCGGTGCCTAGCCCGGCGAGGACGACGATGAGCAGCGCGCAGCGGTCGCGCCCCAACCGGGCGATCCACTCTCTGGCGGAACGCTTCAGCAAATTTCCTCCCCCATAATTTTAGCGAAAGCAGTGGAACCCTGTACCCGGGCGTACCCGCTGGCGGGTGGCAACAAACCAACAAGGCCCCGGCGGGATGTACTTAAAAAATAGTACATACATTTATGTACTGTCCATTGAATGGCTGTCGCGTACCAGACGAGGCGCGCTGTCCCGGCCCCGTGCGTCGCGGTTGACAGAAAATCGCTGTTGTGTGGATTTTCAGAGGTCGCTGTGAAACTGAACGGACTGAAACGGAAAATGCGCTACGCGCCCAAGATAGCCCTCGCACTGGTCAGCTTGATCCTCGGCATCGCGCTAGGCGAACTGGCGTTGAGCCTTTTGCACCCGCAGCTCTTTCGCCGGCCCCCGGTCTGGCGCTATGACCCCGAGCTGGGTTGGAGCCACGTCCCGGACCGCGTCGGCCGCTTGGTCACTCCCGAGTTTGACGTGGAAATGCGGATCAATAGCATCGGCTTGCGCGACCGCGAGTTCGCGGACGCCAAGGCCGCGGGCGTCCGCCGCGTGGCCCTATTCGGCGACTCGTTTGTCGAAGGCTGGGGCGTTCCCATAGAGGCCGCTGTCAGCCGTCGGCTAGAGGCCTGTCTGCGGCGGGAGAACGCCGCGGTGGAGGTCGCCAACTTCGGGGTGGCTGGCTACGGCACGGACCAAGCGCTGCTGTTTTTCGAGCAACAGGGGCCGCGCTTTGGGGCCGATGAGGTGGTGCTCTTTTTTTACGGCAATGACCTGTGGAACAATGCTTCGCGCCGGGGCATTGGCGCGGAGCGGGGCTTCAAGCCCTACTTCCGGGTGAGGGGCAATGGGCGGCTAGTGCTGGCCGGCGTTCCGGTAAAGGAGTCGAGCTTTTGGCAACAGCCCGCTGACTCGTGGCCCCTCGCGTCGCGGTTGGAGCGGTATTTCTCGCAGCACTGGCATTTGTACCGGCTGCTGCAAAAGGCGTGGCAGCCAGAGGTGCCGCGCGGGCAGCAGCAGGATTTTTACGCCGGCCTCTACGGCGCGGATGTGCGCTTTGCCCCGGCTTGGGCACTGACCGGCCGCCTCCTCGCGGCCTTTAAGCGTAGCGTTGAGCAACGCGGGGCGCGCCTGACCGTCGTGTACGTGCCGTCGATCGTCCAAGTAGAAGAGGACAACTGGCGCGCCAAGCGCGATCTGTATGGCCTAATCGGCGAGTTCGACCTCCGCAAGCCCAATGCCCAGCTCGCCGGCTTTGCCGGGCAGCACGGATTCGCGCTGCTCGACTTGCTCGACGAGTTCAGAGAAAAGGCCCAGCACCAAACCCTGTATTGGCGCGATAGCCACTGGAACGCGGCCGGCCACGCCCTCGCGGCCGAGCGGCTCTGCGCGCATCTGCGGAGTCCCTAGCTGTGGAGTGGCGCAAGGATCTGGGAATGGTGGGGCTGCTCGGGGCCGCGGTCGTCGTTTTCTTTTGGCCGGCTGCCGCGCTAGAGGGGGCGTTTTTCGTGCAGGACGTGATGGTGCAAAACCATCCGTTCCGCGACTTTTTCGCCCGCGCCCTCCGCGAGGGCCACCTGCCGCTGTGGAATGCGACCATCAACTGCGGCTTCCCCCTGTTTGCCGAAGGCCAAGCCGGGCCGTTGTATCCGCCCAATGTGATTTTGGCGTTGCTTTTGCCGACTTGGGCCGCGCTAAACTGGAACGTCGTCTTGCATCTGTGGTTGGCTGGCGGGGGCATGTACGCGCTGGTGCGCGGTTTTGGCGCGGTGCGGCCGGCCGCGCTGTGCGCCGGGCTTTGCTACGCCCTGAGCGGGTACATGGTCGTGCGAGCTATGTCGCCCAACTTCATCGACGTATGCGCTTGGTTGCCGCTGCTGTTTTGGCTCGTCGATCGCATCCTGAACCGGGGGCACTTTTTTTACGCGCTGCTCTTTGCCTTGGTGCTGGGCTTGCAACTGCTGGCCGGTCATCCCCAAGCCGCCCTGTACGGGGCGGTTGCCGTGGCCGGCTACTGGCTTTATCGGAGCGGAGTTCAGGGCGTGGGATGGATCGCTTGGCCGGTGCTGGTCGGCGCGTGTGCGCTGGGGGTGGCTCTAGCCGCGGTCCAGCTCGGACCGACCGCCGAATTGGTGCAGCTATCCAATCGCGGGACCGGCCTGTCGTGGACCGGCTTTGTCGCGATGTCGCTGCCGCCCGAACGGCTGGCCACCTTGTTGTGGCCCAACCTCTTCGGCAATTCGGCGCACGGCACGTACGGAAGCCGGGAGGTGGGCTTTTTCATTCAGCTCTGCGCCTACGTCGGCGTGGTGCCCCTGTTCTTGGCGTGGGCGGCCCTGCGCGAGCGGCGGGACGGCCAAGTCGGTTTTTTTGCCGTGCTCGCCCTCGCTGGGTTGGTGCTCGCCTTGGGCCAGTACACGGCCATTTTCTCGGTTTTTTACCAGATTCCGGGGTTTAGCCTGTTCCGCATCCCGACGCGCTTTTTGTTGTGGTTTGCCGTGGGGGCCTCTGTGCTGTGCGGCCTCGGCCTCGACCAAGTGTTGCGCGGCCAGCGGCACCGGCCCGCCAACGGCTGGCTGTTGGCCGCCATCCTCGGCGTGGCCAGCGTCGGCCTGCTGTGGGCCAGCGAGGTCGCGCTCTTTGGCGACGGTTCAGAACCAACGCGCTACATCCACCACTTGCGCGGCGACGGCTTGCGGCTCGTCGGGGCGTTGGTCATCGGCGCGTGGCTGCTCGGCCGACGGGCGCGGCGCGTTGCGGCATGGGCTGCGCCCGTGGTCGTTTTTGCCGAGCTGTACAGCTTTGGCGCGGATTTTAACGGCACCATCGATCCAGCCGCGTACACTGAGACCCCGGCAACGGCCCGCCAGATTTTGGCCGACCATCAGGCGGTTGCGCCGCCGCGGATCGTCGGTTTGGTCTCCGAGCGGAATTCGCCGTTTGACTGGCACGGGGGATGGGCCTACGACTTGGCGTCCTATCGGCGTTATAACGAGACCTTGCGGATGTATTCGGGGGGGCTGTACGGAGTGGCCAACGCCCTGCCGGGATGGAGCCCGCTGCACCTGTATCGCCACGGGGAATTTGCTCGCGGCTATCCGGCCTTTGCCGCCTTAGCCGGCGTGGAATATGCGGTGCGCTCCGGCCGCGACGGGGACATTGACGTGCAGCGTTTGCCCACGGCCTTGCCTCGCGCCTATATGGTGGGCCAATTCTACCTCGCCCCGAGTCCGCCGGCCGGGTTGAGGTATATGGCCCGCGGGTTTGCCATGCGGCGTGAAGTGGTCTTGGAGGAAGCGCCGACCGCCTCGATTGGGCCGGGCGGCGCGGCCCAGATCACCCGCTACGAGGACGAAGAAGTCGCCGTGGCTCTCGCCGACTCGGTCGGCGGAATTTTGGTCTTGAGCGATACCTACTATCCGGGCTGGCGGGCCTTTGTCGATGGGGTTGAACGCCCGATTCTTCGCGCCAATCACGTGTTCCGCGCCGTAGAGGTCGCAGCCGGAGCAAGAGAGGTGATCTTTTTGTACGAGCCGGATAGTTTCCGCTATGGCTTGCTGGTCAGCGTGGCCGCGGTTGGGCTTTGGTTGGGGTTGGCTTGGGGCGGCCGGCGGTGGGCCTTTCGGCCGGTGGCGAATATGCCGGCCGACGCCGGCGGGCCATGGAAGGTTCGGGCTGCGCTGGGGGCCTTGATCGTCGTGCTCCACGCCATAGCCACGCAAGGGCCTTTGTGGAGCGGGTGGCTCGACCGCCTGCGGCTAGGGGTGGGGGCGTGACGGCCGGGATCATCGGGCTGGCCGCTGGGGTGACCGCGCTCGCGATCTACGGCGTGACCCTGTGCCCGACCGTGTACGTGGAGGGGAGCGGCGAGTTGATCGGCGCGGCCTACCGATTGGGGACGGCGCATCCGACCGGGTATCCCTTGTTCTGCCTCGGCAGCCGCTTGCTCGCCTCGGCGCTGCCGTGGGTCGGTCCGGCCGTGGCAATCAATGCTGCGTCGGCTCTGTTTGCCGCCGCCTGTTGCGGGGCTTTGGCGGCCGTGCTCTACGGGCGCGGGGTGCGGCCCGTGGTCGCCTTGGCCGCGGCCTTGGTGCTGGCGTTTTCGCGCACCTTTTGGGCCCAAGCCGTCATCGCCGAGGTCTATGGCTTGGCTTTGTTGCTGGTGGTCTTGGTGTTGGTCCAAGCTCTGCGAGCGTGCGAGCGCACGGAGCCGCGCCAAGTGCTCCTCTTGGGCTGGCTCATGGGCTTGGGGCTGACGGCCCACTTGATGCAGGCGCTCGTGTGGCCGGGCGTGGTCGCGGTCTTGGCTTGGCGCTGGCCCGCGCTTTGGCGTCGGCCCCTGTTGCTGGCGCAGGGGATGCTTGCGGCCTTGGGGGGGTACAGCTTGGTGGCGTACCTGCCGCTGCGCAATGGCCAAGGCACGGGGTTTCATTGGGGGCCGCTCGGCGACTTTGCGGCCCTGTGGCAGCACTTGAGTGGCGCGCTGTATCGCTCGTCGTTTTTTTCGCTGCCCGTCGAGGGGATGCTGCTCAACGCCCAGCGTTGGCTGGTGCAGGTAGCGGGCGAGTTCCACCCGGCGTTGCTGCCGTTGGTCGCTTGGGGCGGGTGGGCGGCTTGGCGGCGCGATCGCAGTGCCTTCGTTTTGGCTGGGGGGGCCATCGTTTGCAATTTGATTGCCGCGCTCAACTACCACCGCGATCCCAATGGCCTGCCGGTGTTTTACCTGCTCAGCATCGTGGGATTAGCCCTCTGGTTGGGCATGGGGTTGGACGAGTTGGCTAGGCGGGTGCGGCCGGCGATCGCGGTGCCAATCGCCGCGCTCGTGGTCGCCTTGGTCCTCGTCGCGCACTACAAAGAATCCGACCGCAGCAAAAATTGGGTCGCCGACCGCTATGGTCGCGACATTCTCGCCGATTTGCCGACGGGCGCGATCCTGATTACCGAGGGAGACGATGCGTCTTTTGTGCTCGACTACCTGTTGCGGATAGAAGGGTTGCGCCCGGATGTAACCCTGTACAACCGCATGGGACGGGGGACGGATGTACTCGCTTGGAGCGAACACGCGCTGCCGCTAAGGCCAGATCGGCGGCGCTGGCGGCGCGAGGCCGCATTGGCGCGAGGCGACCGCCCGCTGTTCTATTTTGTTCCGCGTCGCTCGCCGATTGCGGGATGGGTCTTTGTGCCGACGGGCTTGGTTTATCGCCTACAAGCACCCGGCGACCGTCTTGGGGCTGCCTCGCCGGTCGAGATGGGCAATGCGTTGGCCACGGGCTTTTTCCGCGATCCTTGGGTGCGAAAAATTCAGAGCAATTACTATTTTATGGCCGGGGAGGAGCGCCTGTGGGCTGGGGACCGGGCCGGGGCGGCGGCCGCGTATGAGCAGGCCGCGGCCCTTGCTTTTGACTCGCGCACTGCGCGCTTTAACGTGGCGCTTAAATTGTTTGAAGTCGGCGAATTGGATCGCGCCATGGACCATGCGGCGGCGGCCGCCGCCATTGACCCTTGGCGGCCTACCCCTTATCGCTTGATGGCGCGCATCGAGCGCGAACAGGGGCACTACGACGAGGCGCGCCGCTGGAATGAAAAGGCGAGCGAGTTGCAGTGAGTGTCTTGACTGGGTTATATGGGCCGTTTTTTGTAGGGCAGGACGCGAACTGTAAAAGGACATGGATATGAAAGACCGCGAGACGCAAATAGGATCGGCCATGCCGCTATTCGGCGAGGTCGCGTCCGCTCCGCGTGCTCCCTACAGCGGCCCGGCCCGGGCGGCGCTGCACCAGCGGTTTGCCGGTCGGCTGCAAGTCAACCCGCAACTGAGCCGCAAGAAGGAAGGGTGGGACCGATTCGCGCAAGAGTTGTTCCACCACAAGCTGCGGCTGCTGCCATGGAAAAGTTAAACCGCATACTCGATCCGAATAAGGTCGTCCTAAACCTTGCGGCGCGGCGCAACTTCGACGCCATCCGCGAATTGGCCGCCGTGCTGTGGCAAGACGCCGTGCCCGCGCCCGAGCAAAAGCGCTTGCTAGCGGCCTTGATCCGGCGGGAGCAACAGGCCTCCACGGGCATTGGCAAGGGCGTGGCCGTGCCCCATGCCCACGAGGATGCAATCCAGCACCAGCTTTTGGCCATCGGCATCTCGCAGGCCGGCATTGACTTTGACGCGCCCGATGGCCAGCCCGTCCACATCATCGCGCTGTTGGTCACCCCCCTCAAACACCAAAAACAGCACATGGCCCTGCTGGCGGCCCTGTCGCAGCGCTTGCAGCAAGAGGAAGTGCGCCAGCGCTTGCTGCAAGCGGCGGATGCGGCCGAGGTCATCGATATTTTCACGGGCTGAGTGCCGCGCAAATCATGGTTCCAGAATTTGCCAAGGCGGTGCATGCCCCCCTATTCGAGCGGCACACTTGCTTTCTTGCAGGGCCGCTCGTAGCCGGGCAGCGGCAGGCCCTGATCGAACGGCTGCGGGTCTTGCTGGCCGCCGAGGTGCCCGGGTACGCGATCTTGGTGCTGTTGCCCGACCGGGCGACCGTGCAGTGCTTCCGCCAAGCCGTAGATCGGCTCGACGTAGGGCCGTACAGCACTGTTGATCTACAGACGTACTACGGGCTGGCGAGTCGGTTGGTGCGGCTGTTTTGGCCGCTGGTAGCGGGCCAGGCTGGCTTTGCCGCGCCGGAGCGGCCGCCGGTTTTCCTCAACTACGAGGCCGCCCAATACCTGATGGGGCAGGTGGTTGAGCCGCTGCTCGCCGAGGGCTATTTCGAGGGCCTGCACCTGCGGCCCCAGCGCATTCTCTCCCAACTGCTCGACAACCTAAACAAGGCCGCCGTAGCGGATTTCGCGCTCGCCGAGGTGGCGCCGCGCCTGAGCCGCGCTTGGGCCGGGGCCGAGCAGCGGCTGCGCGTGCATGAGCAGGTGCAGACGTGCATCGAACGCTACCGCAGCCACTGCCTGCGGCACGAGTTGCTCGACGCCTCGCTGGTCTTTGAGGTGTGCAACCGCCACCTCATCGCGCACGAGGACTTCTGGCGCTACTTCACCGAGCGCTATCGCCATGTCTTGATCGACTCGGCCGAGGAACTGGTGCCGGTGGCCGGCGACTTGGTGGGGCGGCTCTTGCCGCAGTGCGACTCGGCCCTGTTGGGCGGGGACGCGCAGGCCGGCTTCCGCATCTTCTTGGGGGTGGACGCGCCGGGCGCGGCCCAGCTTCAGCAGCAGTGCGCGGAGACGATTGCCGTAGAGTCGGAAGCGTGTGCGGCCCGAGATATGGTGGCCTTTGCCGACCGCGTGGGCGCGAAGTTGGGCCAAGCCACCCCCGAGGCCTCGGGCGGGTCGCCGCGGCGGGCCGTGGCAGAGGTGGTGCAGACCCGCTACCGAGGGCAGATGATCGAGGCCGTAGCCCAGCGGATCGTCCAGAAGATCGCCGAGGGCGTGGCCCCGGGCGAAATCGCAGTGGTGGCCCCCCACGCCGATGGGGTGTTGCGCTTCCTCTTGGCTGAGACCTTTCGCGCCGCCGACATTCCCTTTGCCATTGTGCGGCGCTACGAGACATTGCGCGAGGAGCCGGTGGTGCGAGCTTGTCTGGCGCTGGCCGTGCTCGCCCATCCCGATTGGGGCCAGCGGCTCTCGCTCTTCGATTTGTCCGGGGCGTTCGAGCGGGCACTCAAGCCCCTCGACTGGCTGCGGGCCGAGCTAATGGCGCGGCACTTGTACGATCCGCGCTCGGGCCAGCTCAAACCGGCCAGCGAGTTAAATGCCGCGCTGAGCGAGCGGCTAGGCCGTGCGGCACTGGCTCGCTACGAGGCCCTACGCGCTTGGATTGAGGCGTATCGCCGCGGCGCGGCCGACCCTTGGGATCACTTTTTGCGCCGGCTCTTCGGGGAGGTGTTGTCGCACGCCGCGCTGGCGCCCGAAGACGCCGAGGTGTATAGCAAGCTGATCGCCTCGGCAGCCTCGTTCCGCGCGGTGGCCCCGGCGTTGGGGCTAGCAGGCGCGGCCATTGGTCAACGCTACGTCGAGATGATAGGGGCCGGGGTCGTCGCGGCCCAATACCTGACCGATGTCGATCTCGACGAGGCCCCAGAATCCATTGCCCTCGTCGCGCCGGTCTATACCTATTTGCTCTCCGGCCACGTGGCGCGCTACCAGTTCTGGCTCGACATTGGCGCGGCCACTTGGTGGGAGCCGCTGCACCAGCCCTTGACCAATCACTACGTGCTGACCCGACGCTGGAACCCAGAGGAGCGCTGGACTGATGCGGTGGATTACTCAATTCGCAACCGCAACCTCTATCGCTTGGTGCGGGGCCTGTGCCTGCGCTGCCGCGACGGGATTTATCTCTGTACCAGCGAGTCGGAAGCCCGGGGTGCGGCGCAGGACGGGCCGCTGATGATGGCGGTGCAACAGGTCTTGCAGGAGGAGCGGGGGTGAGGTTTGAGCCGCGCGCCGGCCAGCGCGAAATTTTGGCCTATCGCGGCGGCCTGCTGGGCGTGTCGGCCGTGCCCGGCAGCGGCAAGACGGCGACGATTGTGGCCTTGGCGACTCGGCTGATCGCCGAACGAGCCACCGCCGGGGGGCAGGTGCTGATTGTGACCTACCAAAACGCGGCCGTTGACCACATCCGCGCCCAGATCGGCCAGCGCCTACAAGCACTGGACATGCTCCAAGTGGGGTACGACGTGCGGACCTTGCACAGCTTGGCCTACGGCATCGTCCAAGCCAATCCCGGGCTGGTGGGAGCCGCGGCCGAATTTGTGGTCCTCGACGAGCGCGCCAGCGACAGCTTGCTCGACAAGGCGGTGCGGGCTTGGAGCGACGACAACAAGGGGGTGTGGGGCCGATTGGGGCCGGGGGAATACGTGGATCAGCAGTGGGAGCAGGAGTGGCGCGCCATTGCGCGGAAAGTGGCGCGCACGGTCATCACCACCGCGAAAAACCGCCGGCTGCGGGCCGACGACCTCCTAGCGCGGCTGGGCGGCCGGGAGGACGGCGACCCGTTTTTGCGGATCGGCGCGGAAATCTACCGGCTCTATCAGCAGCAAGTCGAGACCATTGGCGGCCTCGATTTCGACGATTTGGTGTGGATGGCCGTAGAGCTGTTGCAGCAGCACCCGGATTTGGGCGACCGCTACCGGCGGCGTTGGCCCTTTGTCTTGGAGGACGAGGCGCAAGACAGCGTCCCCTTGCAGGAGGAGCTCATCGCGCTGTTGGTGGGGCCGAGCGGCAATTGGATCCGGGTCGGCGATCCCAATCAGGCGATTATGAGCACCTTTACGGCGGCCGATCCCGGGTATTTGCGCCGCTTCTTGGATCGCGCAGACGTGGCGGTCGCGGAGATGACGATCTCCGGTCGCTGCGCCCCCCAGATCATGGATTTGGCCAATTTTTTAGTTGAGTGGGCCGCGGTTGAACACCCGCTGGCCGAGGTGCGCCAGCGCGCTTTCCGGCCCCAGCAGATGCAGCCCACCGACCCCAGCGATCCCCAGCAAAACCCCGCGGACGCCGACAGCGCGATAGGGTTCCGCGAATACAACAACCGCCACGATGAGTTCGACAGCATCACGCGCCGGGCCAAGGGCTTTGCCGAGTGCCATCCCAACTTGACGGTGGCGGTGCTCGTGCCGACCAACCGCATCGGCTACGATCTGGCCGAGCGCTTGCGCCAAGCCGGAGCCGACTTCGATGAGGTGCTGCAAAGCCCGCGCTCGGCGCGGCGGGTGGGCGAGGCCCTCTGCGCGGTGCTCGGCTTTCTGGCCGAGCCTTTGCAGCGCAATCAGTTGGAGCGCTCGTACCGCGCCTTGGTTGGCTTTTGGCCCGGGCCGAGTGGGCCGGGGAACGAGGAGGCGGTGGCCATGCTGTTGCGCAGTTGCTATCGGCCCGAAGCCCTGCTCTACCCGGAGGCCGGCCAGCGCATGGAAGCGGCCCTGCCGCCGCTGGACCGCATTGAGCCGCAGGATTTGGAAGCCATCGCCCTGCTGTGCGGCTATCTGCGGCGCTGGCTGCGGGCGGTCGCGCTGCCCGTCGATCAACTCCTGATGACGGTGGCCCAAGATCTACTCGTAGAGGAAGGGGATATGGCGCGGGCGCAGCAGTTGGCGGTTTATGTGCGCACTCGCGCCGACCAAAATACGGATTGGCAGTTGCCCGAGTTGGTGCGCGAGTTGAGCGAAGCCGTGCAAGGCCGGGCGGGCGCGTTCGCCGAGCCAGAAGATGGAGTGGCGCCGCAGCCTGGGCGGATTTTTCTGACGACTATGCACAAGGCCAAGGGGATGGAGTGGGATCTGGTCTATGTCATGGGGGTTGACGGCGATTGGTTTCCCCACGACCTCGACGCGCGGTTTTTGGGCGAGTACGAGTTTTTGGGCGGCGATCCCTGCGAGGATGCGCGGGCCGAGCTATTGGACCTAATTGGCGAAATCGGCTCGAGCCGGCTGTCGGCCACCGAGCGTTCCCACGCCGAGGTAATCGCCGAGCGGCTGAGGCTGCTCTACGTGGCCATCACCCGGGCGCGGCGTTATTTGGTCTTGAGTTGGAGCCGCCAAATTCCGCGGGCTATGCGGACGCAGGCCGTGCCCATGGCCGAGGTGTTCGGCCAGTTGCAGCGCTATTGCGAGCTACAGAGCCGACCGCGAAATTCACAGTGAGGCCCGGTTTCTGCTTATTGAGGAGGCCAAGATGGACAAGGTTTTTATCTATTGGGACGACTCCAACATTTTTATCAGTGCTCAGCAAGTGGCCATTGACCGCGAAGGCGAAGCCGTGCGCTCGCGGGTGCGGATTCACTTTCGGAATTTGCTGGAATTGGCGCGGGCCGGGCGAGAAATTGAGCATGCGGTCGCCGTTGGCTCCATTCCGCCGGAATTGCGGCACGTCTGGAATCGCTTGGAGAACGAAGGCGTCACCGTCCACTTGCTGGAACGCGGTGCCATGCAGGGGCGGGAACAGGGCGTGGACCAAGTGTTGCAAACCGCGATGCTGCGCGATGGGGTCGATTACAACGGAGAGCCGGGTATTGCGGTGCTACTCACCGGGGACGGGGCGGGCTTTGACGATGGCGTCGGCTTTCATGCGGACTTGGAGCGCATGCGGCGGCGCGGCTGGCGCATTGAAGTGGTGTCGTGGCGTCATAGCTGCAATCGCCGGATGCGGGAATGGGCCGAGGAGAACGGCCAATTTATCGCGTTGGACGATTTCTACGACAGCGTAACTTTTCTCGAGCGGCCCGCCCCCGGCGAACCCGTTGCGGCCCCGCGCTACGCGGTCCCGGTTGACCTCAACCGACGCCGATGATACCTAGTGAGGCCCAATATGGCCTTAGATGATCTGGACGCGAAAGCACCCCCGCCGATGCGGAAGATGACGCCGGAGGAGATCGCTGCGGAGAAGGCGTATTGGCTGGAGATTGGTCGCCAGTTGCGGGCGGAATATCCCTATGATGACGACCATCCACCGTCCAAAGTCTGGCAAGAGGAGCTATACGATGAGCAGGGGTTGCCGAAATGATACTGACAAATTCATCCGCTAACATGAGGACGCGGGCATGTGGAATATGAACGACGTAACGAGAATTCGTTATAAGAAAGGCTACGTTTTTCACATTGAGTTCGACAACGGCGTAGCGGGAGACATTGACTTTGCCGAATACCTGAACAAAGGCCCGGTGTTCCTTCCTTTGCGGGACGAGGAGTTGTTTAGGCAGGCAACCATAGAAGGCGGCACCATCGCTTGGCCCAATGGGGCTGATGTCGCCCCTGAGACGCTATACTCGAACATCGTTCTCAATCGTTGCAAAAAGCAGGTCACGACGAACTGACGTTACGCAGCTTCCAGCGGAGAGCGTAACATTAGCTGCTAAGATCGGTGCCGATGATACCTCACGGATTCAAGTTCAGCCAGAGCGGCCTGACGGCCTTTGAGCGCTGTCGGCGGCAGTTTCTGTTGCGCTATGTTGAGCGGTTGGCGTGGCCGGCGCCGCTGACCGACTCGCTCGACGAGTGGGAGGCTGCGGCCGACCGCGGGCGGGCGTTCCACCAGTTTGTGTTGCAGGAGAGCTTGGGCATGGATGTGGAGGACGTGGTGCAGCAAAGCGGCGATAGGCTGTTGGCCGCTTGGTGGCGCAACTGGCGCGAGCAGCCGCCGACCGCTCCGGCCGGGGCGGTGTTCGGAGAAACCATGCTCTCCGTGCCCCTAGCCGGTCGGCGGCTCGTCGCCAAATTCGACCGCTTGGTATTAGCCGACGACGGCCGCGCTTGGATATTCGACTGGAAAACCGGCCGCAAAAAGCCAGCGCAAGCCGCATACACCCAAAGCTGGCAAACGCTGGTCTATCGTTTTGTCTTGGTCGAGGCCGGCGCGGTCTTGAACGGAGGCCGCGCGCCCGCGCCCGACGACGTGGTGTTGGTCTATTGGCACGCCCAGTACCCGCAGGCCCTACAGCCGATTGCCTATTCGGTCGCTGAGCACGAGCGGGCGCGGAGGCTCTTGTCGGAGGCGATCTCCGCCATCGAAGCCCTCCCAGACGCGAAGGCGTACGCCAAGACCGACGATGAGAGCGAGTGCCAACGCTGCGAATTTCACACCTATTGCAACCGGCCGGCCGTGCGGAGCGACGATTGGGACCTCGACGAGGATGAGCTGGACTGGGAGCAGATTCCCGAAGCAGAGCTTTGACGCGGGTCAGCCCTTGAGCGCGCCGAGCTGAATTCCGCGCACGAAGAACCGCTGGCCAAAGACAAAGAGCACGATCATCGGCAGCATCATCAGGACGCTTCCCGTCATCAAGAGCGAGTAGTTCGTCCCCTGCGAGGAATCAAAGTAGCGCAGGGCCACCGGCAGGACCCGCATGTGCTCGGAGTGGGTGACGATCAGCGGCCATGTAAAGGACTGCCAAGTTCCCATAAAAGAGAAGATGGAGAGGGTAATCAGTGCCGGCTTGGACAGGGGCATGACGATGCTCCAGAAGGTTTTCCAGAGGTTGGCGCCGTCGATTTCAGCGGCCTCCTCCAGCCCCTTGGGCAGCCCGGTCATAAACTGGCGCATCATAAAAGTACCAAACGCCGTGAACATGGCCGGGACGATGAGGGCTTGGAACGAGTCGAGCCAGCCGAGGCTTTTGAGGAGCACGTAGTTGGGCAGCAAGGTGACGATCCCGGGAACCATCAAGGTCGCCAAGTAGAGCAGGAAGACGGCGTCGCGGTAGCGCCATTCGAGGCGGGCAAAGGCAAAGCCGGCCATGGCCGACGTCACCACTTGGCCGACCATCACGCAGACGGCGACGAAGAGGCTGTTCCAGCCGTAGAGCGAGAACTTGATGTCCTTGTCGCGCAAGACCCGGATGTAGTTGGACCACATAAAGCGCGGCTCGCTAATCTGCAACACATCGCTGCCATACGCGATGCGGAGTTGGTCCTCTCCGGGGAAGCGCACGTAGAGAATGTCGCCCCCAGGCTTTTCCGTCAGGGGATCGTCGTCGCTGCGGAGCAGGGGAAAGGCCGAGCGAAAGGGAATGGTGTGGCCCTCGGCGTTGAGAATCGGCTCTTGCGCGTGGATGTCCAACACTGGGTCGCCGACGCGATCCCAAGAAATATCGCGGTAGGTGTAGGTCGTGCCATCGGCGCGCAACAGGGGGGTGCCATCGGCGAGCGCGACCGAGGCCGGTGGCAGTTGCTCGGCCGTGCGCCAGCTCTGGCGCTGTTGCACGAGCCGCTTTTGCCACTTGTCGCGCAGGGCTTGGGTCAGCAGCAGCGGCTCCCCTGCGACGAGGACGGGCCGCCAGCGATTTTTGTACACGGCCAAGCCGCCGCGCTCTTCGACGTTTTTGCCGGGGATGGGCTGGCTGTCCGGGTCGTAGATCAGGCGGCCCTGCTGGTCGCGGATCGGGTCGCCGGGCGCGCCGAGCATCACCGGGTTGCCCAAGGTGATGCGGATCGGGTCGCCTTGGGCGTTGAGCAGCGGCTGACCATCGCGGGTCTTGAGCAGGTCGCCTTCGTTGCCGAGGCGCACCTCCTGCGGCCATACATGGCTCTGAAAGACCTCGTTTTCGCTCTTGAGCGAGGTGAGCACCATCCACAGGAACGGCACGAGCGTGGTAAAGCCAAAGAGGACGAGCAGCCCGTGGCTCAGCGAGTGGATCGCGGTGTGGTGCGCGACTTTGGCCATGCGCTTGGCCCCTTAGTTGACCGCGCCCCGACCGAAGCGCCAGTTGAACAGGGTGATGGTAAAGATGATGACGAACATAAACCAAGCCACGGCGGCCGCGTACCCGAACTCTAGGTTTTCAAAGGCCGAGCGGTAGATGTAGTAGCCGAGCGTTACGGTGTTGTCGCCGTCCTTGCCCGGGCCGCCGTTGGTCATCAGGTAAGCAATCTCAAAGCCTCCTTGCAGCCCGCCGATAATGGACATGACGCATATAAAAAAGGTAGTAGGGGCGATCATCGGCCACGTGATGTGCCAAAACTGCTGCCACTTGGAAGCCCCGTCGATGTCGGAGGCTTCGTATAGCTCCTCGGGCACGTTGGCGAGGGCCGCCAGATAGAGGATCATGTTGCCCCCGCCCATAGACGCCCAGATGCCCATGAAGATGATGGCCGTTTTGGCCCAATAGGCCGCTTGCTCTAGGCCGAGCCAAGCCAGCCAGCCCAAATCGACGCTGCTCGAAAGCCAGTTGGGCAGGTCGTCGATGCTGTCGAGGCCAGACAGGAGGGCCAGCCGCCCGGACAGCCACGCCCACGGGCCGCCGTACTCGTATAGGCCGCTGACGATCCAGTAGAGTGCGGCGGCCGCAAGGAGGGCGAACAAGACTTGAGCCGAGCGCGCCGATGCGGCCTTGCGCGCCAGCGATTGCAGGACCCAGATCACCACCACGAGCGCCGCGCCGCGCACCACCAGCGAGAAATGAGGCCAAGACAGCACGGGCAATAAGATGGAGTTGACCAGCCCGTACTTGGGGTTGTAGAGCCACTTCCAGAGCAAGAACAGCGCGACCCCATTGGTGACGGTGGGGAGGTAGAACACCGTGCGATAGACGATGATGCCGCGCAGCTTTTGCGACAGGACGATGGCCAACAGGAGCGAGCCGCCGATGGACAGGGGCAGGCCGATCATGAGAAAAACCGTGTTGTACAGGTAAAACCACAGCTTGGGGTCGGTCAGCAGCCGAATGAAGTTGTCGAAGCCAATGAAGCGGGGCGCGGAGAACGTGTCCCACTGAAAGAACGCGAGGCCAAAGGAGAACAGCACCGGCAGGGACGTGAAGATCAAAAACCCGGTCAGATTGGGCGCGAGGAAGAGCAGCGCCCAGCGCATAATTCTCTTTTCGCGGGGCTTCAAGCGTCCATCTCCGCGCCTTGCCGCCGGGCGTAGAACGCCAAGCCGCCGCCGATTGCCGCGAGGAGGGCTGCGATCCCGAAGAGGTCGAGCGCGTGGCTGCGGCTGGAGAGGGTGCGATTGCGCTTGGCCTTGGCGAGGGCCTCGCTCATGCGGGCGGACATTTCGGCGACGGCCGCTTGGCCCAGCGTGGGGTTGCCCACGGCGTCGAGGTCGGGCGTGCGGCCGAGGAAGCGATAGGTCTGGCGGGCCGTTGAATCGGCTGGCTGATACGCCGCGTTGATCAGGTTGGTGCTCAGCGCGCCCTGCAAGCGGGTGATGTCAAAGGCGGCTCCGTAGGCGGCCGCTTGCTCGGCGACCGCGTGCTCCATGGCGTCGAGCAGGGCCGAGCGGTGTTGGTCCTCATCGGGAAATTCGGGGTCGGGCTGGGAGAAATAGCGCACTGAGAACTGCTTGCGGCTGCCGAAGGCATCGGCGTCTTTGGTCAACAAGTTGTTGAAGTCGGGGCTGGACAGGTATTCCAAAAAGTAAAAGGCCTCCCGCTCGTGCTCAGTGCCCTTGCGGATGGCCGTCACCCGCCCGCCCATCTCGGCGGCCTTGCCGCGGTGGCGGCCCGTTGCGCTGACTTCGCCCCAAGGGCCGTCGCGCCGGCTCGGATTGGCGCGTATCTCCGGGTCGCTCATCCAGCGCTCCCACTCTTCGTAGGGCACGTAGCGGGGCATGGGGTAAATCTCGGTAGTAAAGCGGGCTTCGCGGCGCACCTTGATCAGCCCCCAGCGACCGATGAGGATGGTGCCCAATTTGCCCGCCGCGTAAAGCCCCAGTATGGATTGCCCGCCCCAGCCGCCGCCGCCTGTTTGCGCGGATTGGTCTTCGGCCGAGGGGACTACGTGGAAGGTGTTGACCAGATCGTACAGATATTGCGCGGCCGCCGCGCCGCCCGGGGAATCGAGGGCGATTGCAGTGCCATCGTCGTTGAGGAGGCGGCCGCCGGCTTGGTAGATGAGGTTGTTCAGCCCGCCGCCAAAGCCCGGCCCGCCCGAGCCAAAGGTCTCGTAGCGTCGGCCATCGGCGCTCTTTTTGGTCAGGGCCTGACACAAGAGGACGTAGTCCCACCAAGTCCAGTGGTTCCACGGCAGGGGCGGCATGGCCAAGTTTTGCGCTTGCCGCTGGCGGGCGACCGCGTCGTAGAGCGAGCGGTTGAGAAAGGTGACGCTGGTGGTGACGTTGTTGGGGACGGCAAAGATGCGAAAGCGCTCGTACTCGTCGGCGTCGGCCAGCGCACCGGCTACGGGTACGGCGAGGGCGTTGCGCCGATGCAGCCAGAAGTCGTCGAGGCTCAGCTTGGCCTCGCGCATGTAGTCGTTTAGATCGACCATGACGCCCTTAGAGGCGTAGAGCGCGAAGGTCGCATAGCTGTAGATGTCAAAGACGTCGGGGCCGGAGCCGGCCGCCGCTTGGGTGAGAATTTTTTGCACATCCGCGCTCGGGTCGAGGACGACGCGCACCTTCTTGTCTTCGTAGAGCCGATTGAAGAGGGCCATTTGTTCGGTGCGCGCTGGATTGGGATCCGAAGCCCAGCGGATGACCGTGTATTCGCCGCCGGCCGACGGATCGTCTGGATAGACGGATAAGCCCCAGCGGTTGAGGGCGTACCAACCGGCCAAGATCAAGGCGAGGACGACGAGGGTCGTAGATAAATCGCGCAAGGAAAGACTCGTTGAGGATGCGAGGCGAAAGGTGCAAGTGTAAATAAAAACGCGGGCTTGTCAATGCGCTGCCAGACGGCCGGACTGAATAACTATGCCTATTAACTAAATAAAATTCCTTGACATGTCTGCGGATAGCCCATAAATTGCCGCTTTCGTTTTTCGCTGATTACCCGTTGCCAAAGGAGATTTTCCTGCAACCGCATCGCCGACAACCCCCCCGGCCAAGTCTTGGTTTTGGCCGCTTTATTCATCCAACTCATTCCATCTTATTTGGAGGTTTCACAATGAAGAGACTGAGTCTTTTCGCCTTGGTCGCGGTGATGACTGCTTCGGCGGCTTTCGCGCATCAAGCCAATTATTTCATGCCGCAGATTCCCAACCCCGACAACATGGTCATTGACGGCAACGACGATGACTGGGGCTGGATTGACCCGGCTTTTGCCATCAACCCGGATACCCTGTTTGAGATACTCGGTAGCGAGTGGCCCCCGGCCAAAGACGACTGGGACTGCGTTCTCTACGTGGCTTGGAGCTCGGCACCCGACAATTCGCTCTACTACTTTGCGCGGGTTACCGATGATTCGCTGGGCCTTTTCGTCGAGAACCCACAGGAGTATTGGAAGGACGACTCCCTCGAAATCATCATTGACGCCGACCACTCGAGCGAGAACTTCAACGAGACCGAAATGACCTCCGGTCAGCAGTACGGCATCCGCGTCCTGCCCGCCGCAGGTCAGAAGGATACTTGGATCTTCAACGTGCCGCAGGAGAGCATCTTGTGGTCCACCGAGCGTCCTTGGTTCGTCTATGAGTGGACCCTCGATCCGCCGGACGCTCGTCCGCTGGAGCAGCCCGCGGGTAGCTCGGTGACCTATACGTACGAGGTCAAGCAGGCCGTGTGGTCCTTCCACGACAAAACGGGTCCCGACGGCAGTGCCCGCCACAACTTTGCCTCCGACCAGATCATCGGTCTGACCTTCCAGTTTGACGAGACTGAGAATCCCGAGGTTGGCCGCGAAAAGCAGCCGGGCACTACGCCGGTCAACGGCGCATTCCAAGACAACTCGAATGGCTCGGACTTCATCACGGTGGAGACCGAAGGTGCTACGGGCGGCACGGGCGGCACCGGCGAGGGCGGCGACGATACGTCTGTCGAGGCCGATAGCTGGGGTCGGATCAAGAGCTACATGTCCAACTAAGCACACCCGCTAGCGTCTTTCGCTAGACACAGGTAGTAGATGAAGGGAGATGAGGGCGACTTCATCTCCCTTCATTATTTATACAACGTAGCCGGGTAAGTCGTGCATGCGTTCGACGAGGAAAGAGCATGAGGAGGGCATGATTGATGAGCATACGCAACATCGCAACGAGTGGGCTTTTGATAGCCCTGTTGGTGCTGGCCGGGTGCCTCTCGCAGGTGGGGCTGCGGCGCTTTGCCACGTTTCCCGAGCCCGTGCCGCAACAAGACGAGGCCATGACCGTCCTCGACGATGGCGCGATCGTCTATGCCAAAGATCGCTTGGAGGTCTCGCTTCAGGTGTTGGACGATGGATTCCTCAATCGCCAGTTCGCGGCCGATTCGAGGAAGGGGGCTGAGTCAACCAATCCATACACCTATGGCAATTGGAAGCCTTGGGGCCAAAATTGGACCCCAGCGCGCTTTACCGTGGTCTTGCTCAAGGTCAAAAACTACGAGTATCCCAAAGTCTTTATCGATCCCACGGAACTGGTGATCGTTACCTCGAACAACCGAGTGTACAATGCGCTCGACAGCGGCCTACTCGAAGATCACTTCAGCCCGTATCTGCGGGCGTATGCCGGCAACCAGCGGCAGCAGTTTGAGGCGACCACCGATTTGCTCAAACGCACCGTGTATCCGCCCGACATGGTCTTTTCCGGCCAAGAGTCCACGGGGTACATCATCTTTCCGGTTTTGCACCGCGACGTGAGCGACTTCACAGTCAGCGTCCCGGACATGGCCGTGCGCTTCGACTACAAAGGAGAAGCGGTGGAGACCCTAGACCTAGCGTTCAAATTCCAACGCGAAATTTACCACGCCCTCCATCCCCGCACGGAGACGCCGTAATGCGCCGGGGAATGGTCCGCATTGCGGCCTTGGGGTGCGCCCTGTGCATTGGGACGCCGTGGCTCGCGGCCGACGAATGGGTGCTCGGAGGCAGTGGATTTCCTTGGGGCGAGCTCGTACAGGTCCGCGCCCAAATCGACGACCAGAGCAGCCCAGGCGCGATTCAACTGCGCGGCTTTACGCCCGACGAGAACATCATCACCTCGCTCGCTTGGGCGTATGGCAAGCCCAACGACTTGGTCAGCGAGGGCAATGCGGCGCTGTGGGACAATACGGCGGCCAAGAATTCCATTTCCCTGTCCATCGTCGATGGCGACGACACCACGAGCACCGCCGACCTGTTCAAAACCGCCGGCGTCGATCAAGACGGGCGCACGTTCTTTTTAGACATGGGCTCGCGCGTACCCGCCGACAGCTTGGTATTCTTTCCGCGGCAAGAGGGGACCCATGCCAACGGCAAGCCCTTTAGCGCCGATTTTGTCCGCAAGCACCGGATTTCCGTCAGCGATGGGCTGACCTACGTGAACGAGCAGCCGCTGTTCGCCTTGCTGCGCGACATTCCGGTGAACCCCAACAGCGTGTTCACCATGAAGTTTCCCCAGCAGTTCATTCGGTTTATTCAGTTGCGAGTGGGGTCGCGGAGCCCCTTTGAGATCGCCGAATTTGAGCTGTACGGCAACGGCTTTGTGCCGCGGGCCACGTATCGCAGCCAAGTCATCGACTTGGGCGAGGTGTCCAACTACGGCACCATATCTTGGGTCCAGCGCACGCTAGAACTGGTCGATGGCGAGTTGGTTGAGTTGCCGGCCGAGGGGCAGACCTCGGTCTCGGTGCGGATGAAGACGGGCCAAGACGACAGCCCGCTGGTTCACTTTCAAAAGGTGGTTGACAACGAAACGCGCGCAGTGAGCCAAGTGGTGGTCTCAGAAGCGGATTACAACAAGCTGTCCTCGGGCACAAAGGGCGACATTGAGAACGACGCAGACAACTGGAGCCCTTGGTCGTTGCCGCTCGAGTCCGGGCAGTTGATCCCGTTGCCTAGCCCGCGGCCTTACTTTCAGTTGCAGATCGTCATGGAGAGCCAATCCGTGACCCAGACGGTGCGCATTGACTCGTTGCGGATTGAGCATTCGCTGCCCCCGGCCGCGGCGGTCGTCGGCGAGATCTCCTTGGCCGACGAGCCCAACCCACCGGCCGACATCGGCGTAATCGACAAAGACGATACGGTCGTGCTGCCGAGTATTGACGGGGGCGCAGAGGTGCTCTTCGCCTACGATGTGCGAGCCGTGATCAACAACAACCAAAACGGCTTTGATGCCTTGCGCATTGACACGCCGACGCCGGTGCGCTTTGTCGGCTTGCAGATGGGTGAGCCGCTTGAGCCGGTGGAGCCGGATCGCGTGAGCGCGGGCGATCGGAGCCTCGAAGTGGTGTTCACCAGCAACAAGATAACCTTTGACAACAACGTGCCACTGCGTGTGCTCTTTGAGGGGTCGGCCGTGGTGTTCGGCACGATTTTCACTGGCACGGTCTGGGATACGCAGGCCGATATCCTCGGCCAGCCCGTGCTCGAAGGCGACGCCAATTTCGACGTCAGCACCAACTCGCTGCGCGTGGCCCTAACCCAGAAGTCCGTGGGCGAAATCGTCCGCGCCATAGCGTTTAACCCCTCGGTTTTCACCCCCAATGGCGATGGCGTCAACGACCGCATCGCCATCCAATACACCGTAATCCAGATTTCCGAGCCCAAGCCCATTGAGGTGGCCGTGTACGACTTGGCGGGGCGGTTGGTGCGCGTCTTGGCCGACCGCGATCAGACCGGCGGGATTTACACCGAGATGTGGGATGGGCGCAACGATAGCGGCGAGGCCGTGCCCCCGGGCAGCTACGTGGTCTCGCTCGCCGTGGACAGTGGGATCGGCAACTTCAGGCGAGTCGGCGTCGTCGGCGTGGCCTATTGATGCGGACCAGCAAAGATTCAAAAGGGAGGGTTTTAGCGTGAGACGGATGCTTTACTCAGCAGTTGTCGCGGCCGGCGTCGCGTTTTTGTGCGTGTGCGATGCGGCTTTTGCCCAGCGGGTCGGTTTTCTCACCGGGCGCGAACCGCGCGGCGTGGATGTCTATGAGATGGCCATGACGCCGGCGCAGCGGAAATGGCAGTATCCGCAAAGCCTGCACAAATTTTACCGCTGGACCGGCGAGGAATACAGCAACTACGCCCGCGAAAACTACGAGCGGTACGTGGGGACTGAACTGGAGGGATTTCGCACGTACGATCTGTACGGCAACTACATCACGCGCGGCTTTGAGGTGTACACCTGGGCGATTGACAGCCCGGTGACGTCCGGCAGCGAGGTGCGGAAAGGGCGCTACTACTCAGGGTGGTTTAGCGGCCTGATCGTCTCGTCCATGTCCAAAGGGCAGTTCTACTCGTCCATGACCATTGGCGAGGCCCTGCGCACCACCCTGACGCCGCTGACCTTTTCCAAGCCCACCTTCAACGGGGTGCAGTGGGACTTTGCCGCCGACAAGTACCAGATGACCTTGTTGGCGTCGCGCTTGGCCTCCCCGGGCACGGCCGTGGCCCTTGAAAACTCGCTCGGCCAAATTTTGGGCGACATGACCAATCTCTTCGGCACGCACGCCAAGGTCCAGCTCGGAGATTTCTCCAAGCTGGGCTTTACCTATCTGAACATTGCCAACTTTTCCACCGGTCGCAAATTGGGCGACAACTCGCTCAAAGGCGTGTTGACCGAGGCCCAAAACGGCGGCAATGTCGAGACGATCGTCCTGCGGCTGTCCGACGATTCGCCCGAAGACGGCGTGGGCGGTGCCCAGCTTTTTGCCGAGCGCATCATCATCAATGGGGTCAATCACCCGGAGATCGTCCCCTCGCCGCGCGGCGGGGTGCGGCGCGCCGGCGTGATTGAGGCCAATGGGGCCGAAACGCTGGAGCTGACCTACAACATCGCCCGCGACTTCCGCCAGCAGCCCGACGACGAGATCACCACGTTTCAGGAGATCAGCGAGATCGAGTTCGAGCTGGTCATCGCCAACGACTACCGCATTGAGAGCACCTCCAACCTGCAAGTCAATGCCCAGGGCGAGCCGGTGTTTTTGGAGGTCGAGCGCGCCCACGGCAACGTCAGCGACGGGTCCAACCAGCGCTTTATCCGCTTTGAATACGGCCTGCCCACCGGCAAGGACATCATTGGCGTCAACCTAGATGTGGACGACATCAAGGGCTTTAATCTGCGCTCGGAAATTGCCCTCAGCCGGGCGTTTCGCCGCTTTCCCAACCAAAACTTCCAAGAACACACCCTCGCCCAAGACGATGGCTTGGCGTACTACCTCACGGCCTCGCAGGATGCCTATCCGTTCTTTGCGTACGGAGAATTCTACCGCCTAGAGCCGGAGTACCAGACCAATGCGTTCATCACGGATGCGCGGGGGTTTATCGACTACGAACACCCCGAGCGCCACACCTTTGAGGCGGTGGACGACAACGACGACCAAGACCGCTTTCCCGACTGGAAGCGCTTGTGGCAAAACGGCGACAACGCGTTTGGCCAAACGCCTTTTGGCACCGGCGGCCAAGCCGACCCACAAGTCTTTCCCGGGTACGACGAAAACGCGGACTTCATCTCGGACTTCAACCAAAACGACAACAATCAGCCGGATTTCGCCGAGCCGTTTCTGCGCTACAACGTCGATCCGCCCCAGTTTCTCTTTGGCGTGGATATGAACAACAACAACGTCATCGACCGCTTTGAGAACGACACCTTTGCCGACTATCCCTACCGACACGACCGCGACGGGTACAACGTGTACGGGGGGGCCTACCTAACCGAAGGCATTAAGATGACGGTCGGCTACTCAGCGGCCGACGAAATAAGCTCCAAGCGCCGCGCACAGATGAGCTATGCGGTGCTCACCGGTCAGTGGAAGTGGCCGGGCATTGAGGCTCAGGCGTTCCAGTACGTCCGCTCGGTGCGAGACGACATTGAAGACCATGTAATCGAATGGGTTGATCCCGATGGCTTTAGAGAAGCCTTGGACCCGCTCATCGCCCAAGACGCTTTGGTCTGGACCGGCTACCTGACGTTCGATTACCTGCGCCTCAAAAACCTGAACGTCTATAACAAGGTGAAGTACGATTGGTTTAGGCAGCGCGGCGAGCAGGCCGAGGTCAAAGACAATCGCCTCTTTTTGGGCGTGATCAACAAGGTGGATTACCCGCTGCCGATTACCGACAACCTGTCTTTCTGGCCGCGCTACAAGAGCGTCTTCCGCAAGATCAATCCGACCTTTAGCACCGACCTCGACATCACCGAGTGGTCGCAGTTTTACATGCTGACCTCCAAGTACTTCGTCCTGCCCGGGACCTTTATCGAATACGGCGTCGAGTTCAACCTGTTCCGCAACCTCGAAGAGCGGCCAGAGATTTTGCCGCCCGGGTACGTGGATGACTTCACAGGTTCGGTGCTGGCCTTGCAGCTTTCCAACAAATCGGCGTACCTCGGCTACGCGCTGACCATGAATACGGGTTTTCGCTGGGAGCGCCGGGCCTTTGCCGAAGCGACCGAAACCAACTCGCTGCTCTTCATCCGAGTCTTCGTGGGGCTCCAAGAGTAGGGGGTATTTTGTGGATCCAAAGTGCCCGGCGGACGCTAGCGGAGATGCCGGGCGCTGTACTGCCCATTGCCGTGGCTTGGGTCGGCCTCTGCGGAGCGGTCGGCTGTGACGCCCCGCAACGCCACATCCCCAAAAAGCCTGCCGCGCTCCAACCCCTCGCGTTTTATCAGCGTGCCTACGAGCAAAATCCCGCCGACCCAGAGGTGCTTTCGGCCTTGGGGTGGCTCTATCTGCAAAAGGACCGCACGCGCCGCGCCGTCGCCGTGCTGTCCGAGTGGGTCGCGGTCGCGCCCGACGATGCGGATGGGCACTACTACCTCGGGGTCGCGCTCGCCAAAGAGCACCGCAAGAGCGAAGCGATCGCCTCCTTTAAGCGCGCGCTCGAACAGGCGCCGGCTTTTGCCGAGGTGTACTGGGCCTTGGCCCTGTTATACAACGAAAGAGGAGAGGGGTACGAACAGGCTGTTGCCGCGGCCGAAGCAGGGCTGCAACTGGCCGGTCAGAGCGGCTATGGGCACTTTGTGTTGGGCTTTGTGCTGTGTTCGCGCGGCGACAATGAAAACGCCCAGACCGCGCTTATGAAGGCCATTGAACTCGATCCCGGCTTGGCGCACGCCCATTACTACTTGGCGCTCTTATACTTGCGGGCGCAGGACGATGAGCGCGCCATGGCCGCGATGGAGCAGACCCTTGCCGCCGACCGAGGGTACACCGCGGCCTATTACAGCTTGGGTACGCTCTATGCGCGCACCGGTCGCGTGGCCGCAGGGGAGCGCATGATCGAGCTTTTCCAGCAGTTGAGCAGCGCGACGATGGACGAAGATCACTACCGCCGCTTGCTCTACCGCCAAGCTGTGCCGCTCGCCGCCGACAAGCGGGCGGCCACGCATTTTAACTTGGGGCTGGTGTATTGGCGCAGAAACGAGCTCGCAGCCGCCCTAGAGCAGTTTGAGGCGGCCTTGGCCCTCGATTCTACGTACGCGGAAGCCAGCCACAACATTGGGGTGATCTATTCGCTGCAAGCGCGCCACGCGGCCGCTCGGCCCTTTTTGCTGCGTGCGGTCCGCCACAAGCCCGACTACGCTTTGGCGTTTGAGAACCTAGGCAACAACAGCTTGGCCCTCGGGGAGTACGAAGAAGCGGTCGTTGCATTTCGCCGCGCCTTGGCCCTCGACGCGAGCATGGTCTCGGCACTCGACGGCTTGGGGACTGCGCTGATTCAGCAGGGACTCGTGGACCAAGGCCGGGCGGCCCGCGCCGAGGCGGCCGCCTTGAGAGCGCAGCAGTAAATGCGGTGGGTACTCGCGGTTGTTTGGACGTTGGTAGGGTGCGCCAGCGAAAAGGCGCGGCCCCTTTTCGTGGATGTAGCGGCCGAAGCGGGCGTTGACTTGCGCACCGTATCGGGAACGCCGCAAAAGGAGCACATCGTCGAATGCAACACCGGCGGGACGGCCCTGTTCGACTACGACCTCGACGGCGACGTGGATATTTTCATCGTCAACGGCACCCGCCTCGCTGGATATGCCCCGGGCCGCGAACCCCGCGCCGAGCTGTACCGCAACGATGGGGCTTGGCGCTTTACGGGCGTGGGCCGCGAGGCGGGCGTCGCGCACGTGGGCTGGGGCATGGGGGTTGCGGCGACCGACTACAACGGGGATGGCTGGCCCGATCTGTACTTGGCCAACTTTGGCCCCAACGCCCTGTACGAAAACGAGGGCGACGGCACGTTCGTGGATGTGGCGGCCGAGCGGGGCGTCAACTTTAGCGGCTGGAGCTCGGCTGCGGCCTTTGGCGACTACGACCTCGATGGCGACTTGGACTTTTACTTGGCTAATTACATTGACTTTGACCCGGCGTTCCGGCCGGCCGATCCGAGCTTTTGCACTTGGCGCGGGCTGGATGTATTCTGCGGCCCTCGCGGGATGCCGGGCGAGCGGGATCACTTCTATCGCAACGACGGCCCCGACGCGGGTTGGGCCTTTGCCGAGGCGAGCGCGGCCATTGCCGACTACGAGTACTATGGCTTTGCCGCGCTGGCCGGCGACTGGGACGAAGACGGCGACTTGGATATATACATTGCCAATGATTCGACGCCGAATGTGCTCTACCGCAACGACCGGGGCGCGTTTGCCGACGTAGCGCTTTTGTCGGCGCTCGCGTACAGCGAGGACGGCCGCGAACAGGGCGGCATGGGCTTGGCGGCCGGGGACTATGATCGCGACGGCGATTTCGACCTCTTTGTCACCAATTTTTCGCACGACAACAATGCGCTCTACGAGAACAAGGGCCGGGGGTTTTTCACCGACGTCAGCTTTAGTTCGGCCCTGGGTCGGGCGAGCATTAGCTCCTTGGGGTGGGGGACGGGTTTTTTCGATTACGACAACGATGGCGACGACGATTTGTTTGTCGCCAACGGCCACGTGTACCCGGCCGTTGACCGCGGCGACTTGGGGACCCGCTACGCCCAGCGCAACCATCTATTTGAGAATCGTGCGGGCACTTTCGCCGAGGTGGGTGCCGGCCCCGGCCTAGCGGTGGAAAAGTCGAGCCGCGGCTCGGCCTTTGGCGACTTGGACAACGACGGCGACTTGGACATCGTGGTTGTCAATATCGACGACACGCCGACCTTGCTGCGCAACGACGGGGGCAATCGCCACAACTACCTGATGGTGCGGCTCATGGGTACAGGCGGCAATTTAGACGCGATTGGGGCGCGGGTCGCGGTGGTGGTGGGCGGGGCGGTGCAGATGCGGGAGCTACGCGCCGGCACCGGGTATCTGTCGCAGGACGACCTGCGGCTACACTTCGGCTTGGGGTCGGCGACCGAGGCCGATTCCCTCGTGGTGCGCTGGCCCGATGGGATGGAGGAGCGCATCGACCGGGTGGCGGGCAACCGGCTGATCACCATTCGGCGCGGCGCGGGCCTCATCGCCGAGGGGTTTGGGCCTGTACCGAGGCCGGGGCTGTGAAGGTGCGCTACGGAATGGTGCTGCTATTTTGTTGCAGTGCGGCGGCGGACTCGCGTTTTGTCGATGTCGCGCAATCGGCTGGGATTGATTTCGTCCATCGCAGCGGCGCGACCGGGGCGCGCTATTTGCCCGAGACTTATGGCTCTGGGGCTGCGTTTTTGGACTTTGACGGCGATGGGGCGCTCGATCTCTACTTGGTCAACTCCGGGCGGCTGCCCGCGCTCTCAACCGCGCCCGTAGCGGCCAACGCGCTCTATCGCAACGAGGGCGCGGGCCGCTTCTCCGCGCAGAACGCCGGCGTCGGCGACCGCGGCTACGGCATGGGCGCGACCGTCGGCGACTTTGACAACGACGGCTGGGCCGACCTCTACGTCACCAATTTTGGCCCCAACGCGCTCTTCCACAATCGCGGTGCGGGCCGCTTTGCCGACGTCACTACCTCCGCCGGTGTGGGGTGCCCGCGCTGGGGGACGAGCGCGGCCTTTGCCGATGTGGATCTCGACGGGGATTTGGACTTATTCGTCGGCAACTACCTCGACTATCCAACCGCAGATCCGCTCGTGTGCCGGGTTGGCACTAGCGAGGAGCGGCTCTATTGCGACCCGCGCAAGTTCGGCGGCGCGGTCGATCGCCTCTATATCAATCAACGAGGAGCCTTTGCCGACCGCACGGCGGCCTTTGGGCTGGTCAGCACGGCCGGCAAGGAGCTGGGAGTCGTCTTTGGCGACTACGACCAAGACGGCGATCCAGACCTGTACTTGGCCAACGACCTCGTGCCCAACATACTCTACCGCAACGACGGCGCGCGCTTTGTCGATCGCGGGCTGGCCAGCGGTACGAGCCTCAATGGCGAAGGGGGCGTTGAGGCCGGGATGGGGGTTGACATGGCCGATGCCGATGGCGATGGCTACTTGGATTTGTTCGTGACCAACTTCCAGTGGGAGAGCAACACCCTGTACCGCAACTTGGGCGGAACGTTCTTTGCCGACGCGACCGTGGCGGCCGGTATCACCCGCGCCAGCATGGCCTTTTTGGGGTTTGGCACGGGGTTTTTCGATTTCGACAACGACGGCGATCTCGATTTGTTCGTCGCCAATGGCCACGTGTACGACAATGTGGAAAAGGTCGATCGGGCGGCTGAATACGCCCAGCGCAACCAGCTTTTGGAAAACGTCGGCGCGGGCACTTTTGTCGACCGCGGCGACCTCGGCCCGGGCCTCTCGCTCGTGCAGGTCAGTCGCGGCAGTGCCTTCGGCGACATCGACGGCGACGGCGACTTGGATATTGCGGTGAACAACTCCAACGATCGGCCGGCCCTCTTGCGCAACGATGCGAACGGCGGGGGTTGGTTGGGGCTTAGGTTGCAGGGCGCGGCGAGCAATCGCGACGCCATTGGGGCGCGGGTTGAGCTGACGACCGGCGGCCGCACCCTCGTGCGCGAGGTGCGCCGCAACGCGAGCTATCTATCGTCGCACGACCCCCGCGTGCTCTTTGGCCTCGGAAACGCCGAGGTTGCCGAGCGCGTGGAGATTCGCTGGCCGTCCGGTGTCGTCCAAGTCGTCGAGGCCCTGCCGGGGCGACAATACGTGGTCATACAGGAGGAGGCGAGCCGGTGATTACATGGGTTTCACTCGCACTCAGCGTCGCGCTGGTCGCTAGCTGCCAGCCCGAGCCCGAAGCGCCGCCCGAGCCGCCGGTAGTACAGCCGCCGCCGGTGGAGGACCCGCTGCTGGTTGGGCGCGCCCTATTGCGGCAGAAGCGCTATGCGGACGCGCGGGCGGCGTACGAGCAAGCGCGGAAGCGCCATCCCCAGTCCGGCGAGGTGCTGGCTACGCTGGGCCGAATTCACTTGGCCTTGGGCCAGCCCGACGAGGCGACCCAGTTCTACGAAATGGCCGTGGCCCTCGAAGCTGACCAGCCCGAATGGCTCGTTGCTTTGGGCAATGTGCATCTCAAGCTAAACCGCTACGACCAAGCCCACTCGGCGTTTGCCGCGGCCTTGGCCTTGGACTCGACCTACGCGCCGGCGCGGCGCAACAAGGCGGCGGTGTACAGCAAGCAAGGGCGCTTGGGCGACGCAGCGCACGAATACGAGCGTGCGTTGGCCTTGCGGCCCGAACACCTCCACACCCGCTTCAACCTCGGGCTGGTGTACGCCAGCTTGGGCCGCTATGCAGACGCCAGCGAGGCCCTGCAACAGGTCTTGGTCGCGGCGCCGGACAACGCCCGCGCCCTCTACGCGATGGGGGATATCTGGCTGCAAGAGGGCGACGACGAAAAAGCGGCCCAGTACTTCGAGCGTACGCTGGCCGCCGACACTACTTATGCGGAGGCGCACCTGCAACTGGGGCGGATTCAGATGCGCCAAAATGACCTCGCCGCGGCGGCCGATCGCTTCCGCCGAGCCATCCTCATTGAGCCGGGGCTGGCCGAGTCCTTCCGGCTGCTGGGCCAAATTCACCTGCGGCAGGGCCGTGCGAGGGCCGGCGAAAAATCCCTCGCGGCCTACGAAAAGATCAAGCAGGTCGAGGGGGAAATACAGCACTACCGCGAGCGGCTGCGCAGCGATCCAGACGACGCCGAGGCGCATTACAGCTTGGGGTTTACCTACAATCGCTTGGGCTTTACTGGCGTGGCTCTGCCGCACTACGCGCAGGCCGTGCGGATCAATCCCGCGCACGTGCGGGCGCTGAACAACATGGGCAACATCTTGTTGCGCACCGGCCATTTCGAGCAAGCAGCCGCGGCCTATCAGCAGATTATTGAGCAAGACCCCGAGCACGTGGCCGCCTTTGCCGCGCTCGGACAGGTGTATTTGAATCAGCAGCGCACGGACGAGGCCATCGCCATGCTCAACCGCGCCCTCGCGCTCGACGAAAACTGGCTCGGCGCTCACCACGCCTTGGCCGAAGCCTACAAGCGGCTGGGGCAGATCGCCAAAAGCGAAGAACACAACCGCATGGCCCAAGCCTTGCTTAGAAAGCGAAAAGATGACCAATAACGCGAGAAAATGGGCGGGGCTCGTCGCCAGCGCGTGTCTTGTGTGCTGCGCCCAACCGCCGGCCGCCCCGGTCGCTGGGGGACTTAGTGTGACGGGCACCGCGTTGGCCCAAGTCGGCGACGACCCCATTGACGAGCGCGAGTTCCGCCGCTACGAGGCCGGGATCCAATCGCAGCACCGCTCGCTCGCCGAGGGCGTGAAGAAGCACCGCGAGCACCTGCTGACCTTGATCGACATCAAGCTCATGGTGCGCGAAGCGTACGCGCGGGGGCTGGACCAAAATCCAGAGTGGGTTAAGGCCGTGTCGCTGGCTCGGCACAAGGCCATGGTCGAAGCCTATATACGCGAGCATGTCGGTCTGCAAATCGAGATTTCCGAAGACGAGCTGCGGGCCAATTTTGCCGCGCATCCGGCCCGCCACGCAGTGCGCGGGGCGCACATTCTGCTCGACAACCGCGCCCGCGCCGACTCCATCTACGCGGAGATCGAGGCCGGCCGGGCCACTTTTGAGGATATGGCGCGCCAGCATTCGCTGGACGAGGCGACTGCGGCCGCTGGGGGCTGGTTTGCTTCGTACTACGCCTTCGACCGGGTCTCCGACCGAGTGTACGAGCGCGTGTTCTCGTTGGATGTCGGCGAGGTCAGCCCGCCGTTTCGTACGCCCCAAGGCTGGGAGATAGCCAAGGTCGTCGATAAGAAGGAGGTGTCTTTTGAACGGTACCGCTCGGTCATTCAGCGGGCTACTTTCTTGGAAAAAATCGAAAACTTGCGCAGCGACCACATCGCCGAGTTAGTCGCCGCGAGCGGCTTGCGGCCGGTGGCCGAGCAGGTGCGGCACTTTGTCGCGGCTTGGAACGAACAGCCGGGGTCGCCCCAGCTCGCGCCCGAAGAGTGGGCCGCGCCCCTGTATGAGTACGACGATGGCGTCATCAGTGTGCAGCAGGGCAGCTATTTGCTGCACAATACGCGGCTGGGCCATGCGCGCATCGACAGCGCTGTGCTCGACGACCGCATCCGCCGCCGGGGGGCACCGGACCTGCTCTTGGGCTTGGCGGCCGAGCGCGGTGGATACGCCGAGCGCGCCGAGGTGCAGGAGAAGGTGGAAGCCGAAAAGGAGCGGCTGCTGGTCCAAGCGCTGTGGGAAGCGTTGCTCGAAGGGAAGGCCCTCACGGTGAGCGAGGAGGAGGCCCGCGCCCACTACGAGGCGCACCCCGAGATGTACTGGGCGCCGGAGGAAATCGTCGTCCAAGAAATCATGGTGGCCGACGAGGGGCTCGCCCAAGAGTTGCTGGAGCAAATTCGCAACGGGGCCGACATGGCCGCGCTCGCCACCAAGCACAGCATCCGCCGCGACGCGGACGAAAACGGCGGCCTCTACGCGCTGCGCTCCTTTGAAAAGGTCGTTTATAAGGAGCTGATGGATGCGGCCATAGCCGCGCCGGAAAGGGAATTGCAGGGGCCGATTGAACTGGTCAGCCCCTTGCCTTCGTCCCTGCGCGACCCGCGTCCCTTAGAAAGGGCCTTTTCGATCTTCAGGGTTTTGCAGCACCGGCCCAAGCGGGTGCAAGAATACGACTTGAGCCAACAGAAGGCCCACTACTTGGCCCGGCAAGAAAAGCAGCAGCGCACCCTGCGCGACCTCAGCCTTGAGTTGCGAGACAAGTGGCACCATGAATGGGGCATCAATCCCGACGCGCTGGCCCAGTACGCGCAGGCTCAGCACTGATGTAGAGAAAACAGGGCCGATTTGTTAAATTTTTTTACTACACGACACCCGCCCTCCGCCTGCCTGGGATCGAGGGCGGGACGCCCTCGATCCCGGGTGCAACGGGAACACCCGAAAAGGTGGACGCAAAGCAAGGGTCGCGTACTTGGAATTTTTATATTGCTAGCAGGAGGAAATGTATGAAACGTCCAAATTTGTGGCTTTGGTTTTTTGCGGTCGCATCGGCGACGGGTGCGGCGGCCGACATTTCTTTGTGGAAGATCGGGGGAAACGGCCTCCGCTGGGCCGATAGCGACTCGGCCCAAGTCATGATCGACTTTGCCGGGCCGCACAACTCAATCCAGCCGGTGCTGGTCCGCGCCGATACAACCGTCTTTCCCCTGCTCGGCAACTGGTCGCCGAAAAAGAATCCAGACGAGCTGGGGTTTGTCGATGGCGAGCGTCCTCGCGCTTGGAAGGGCTGCTGCGGCACCTCTTCGACGGTTGACAACGCGCTCAACCTCATTGACGGCAGCGGCGCCACGTACAATCCGGTCACCAGCAACAGCATTGGCGGCGAGTACTATACCATTGATTTGGGCGTGCCCGTCCCCCTGTTTCGCTTTGCCATGACGACGCCAGACCGGGGGTTTTTTCGCTCGGACGGGACGCCGCTCGAAGAAGACGCGGTCCCGGCCTTTGAGGTGTCGATTGCCGCCGATACAAATCCCGATGTGCTGAATACGGCCAACCCCATCGGCACCGTCATCGCCGAAGCGCGGGAGAATGTCTCCGCCAAAATCTCGGCCAACTTTCCGCTGCAATACGTGCGCTACGTGCGCTACAAGCGCAAGAATTCAATTCTCGACGAGGCGACGAACCAGTCGTCCGGGCATTCGGGCACCGCGCGTAAGGGGACGGTGGCCGAGTTTTTTCTCTGGGGCGAGGGCATCCCCAAGCGGGCCACCTATAAGACGACCATTTTCGACCTCGGCCCGGTCGTCAACTTAGGTCGGCTGTTCTGGCAGGCCACGCCCATGCGCCTAGTGGACGGCGTGGCCGAGGAAGCCCCGGACGCCAACGTGTGGGTCGAAGTGGAAGCGCGCACCGGGATCGACGCGAGTCCCGACATTTATTACGAGTACACGGATATGGGGACGCGCGTCGTGGTGGAGCAGGGCCGCTATCAGGGCGTGCTGAAAAACCAGAGTGCGCCCGTGACCAATGCCGATGGCTTGGGAGGCACCCTGACCCTTTCCACGCGGCCCAAACCGGGCATCCGCGCCGGCATTGAGTACGACCAACAAAACTGGACGTTTTGGTCCTTTCCCACGACCGAGTCCGACCGGCCCCTCAACCTCAACCGAGGGTCGCATTTGCAGGTCAAGGTGGTGCTGCACAGCGAGCGGTTCGACGAGTTTGTGCGCCTCGATTCCCTGTGGATTGAGACCTCGCCGACCTTGGCCCGGCGCGTCGTGGCCGAGGTGGCCGAGCTCGCCCAGCCCAATCCGGTGCGCGGCGTGGCCGAGGTGGCCTTGGGCGAGAGGACGGACTTCGCCTACGACATCCAAGCGGAATTCGCCGCCAGCGAGGTGGGGTTTGACGCCCTGCGGATTCGCACCGGCAGCCCCCAGACCGAGTTCAAGGGGCTAGAAGTGAATGGGGTCGCCACCGATCCGGCCGGGGTGGAGGTTGTAGGAGACGACTTTGTCGTGCAACTGCCGCAGCGCGTGAGCCGCGCGTACAACCCGAGCTTGCGGGTGATCTTTGCCGCCGAGGTCTTCGACTTTGCCCACACCTTTGGCGGCGAGGTCTTCAACGCCGGTAGCACAGACCTGCCGCAGCCGGTTGAGGGCGGGGACGTCAGCGCCGCAATCGGCACCAATAGCCTGCGGGTCTTGGCGGCCAGCGCGGCCAATCCGCAGTTGGTTCAGGACGTGCAGTTTTCCAGCGGCGTGGTCACGCCCAACGGCGACGGGGTCAACGACGAGTTGGTCATTTCCTACGCCCTGTTCGCGCTGCCGCAATCGGTGCCGGTGCGGTTGCAGGTGTTTTCGCTGGACGGCCGCCGGGTGGCGCAAGTCGAGCGCGGCCAGCAGGGGTCCGGCCCCCAGCGCTTGCAATGGAACGGCCGCGACCAGCGCGGTGCCATGCTCGCTCCGGGCCTTTATCTGTTGGGCATCGGCATTGAGGCCGAAGACAAGAGCGGCCTCCAACTGCGGCCCATTAACCTCGCGTATTGAGGAAAGCACTCATGTACAATCGCGCCATTGCGTTCGCGTTGCTGCTTATCGGCCCGGTCCGCGCTGAGTTTCTCACCTTTGACAACCGGGCCGCTTGGGAGGCCAACTGGGCACTCAAGCCGCAGCTACATGTCTTTACGCCGCAGGGGCACTTGGGGTTGGTCCAGTTCCGCAAGGACATCAACGCCGCGCTCGACGCCCACCTCTTTACTCATCCGACGAATGAGCGCGGGGAGGTGGCCGGCGGCATCTGGTCGGTGCTGAGCAACCCAAACGACGCCCCCCGGATCATCGACGGGGACCCCGCGACCTTTTGGCAGCCGGCCGGGGCCGACCCGCTCGACAAGTGGATCGTGCAAATCGACTTGGGCCGCGCGGTCTTGGTCAAAGAGATCCGCATCCATTTCCCGGACGAAGAGGGGGCCAAGCCCTTCCGCCAGTTCAGCGTCTTTGCCTCTACCGGTGCCCACGTCGCGGCTTTGGAGGATGTGTATCGCTTCGCAGCCGTCTATCGCACGACCAAACCCAACTTGGATAGCTATGTCAGTTTTGGCTTTAAGCCGGCCGTGGAGGATACCACCCGTGCGGTGGAGCAGCTCAGCGACGCCGGCGGCCGGGCGGACTTTACCGCGCCGGAGTTCACCGGCGATGCCAATACCGCCACCACCGGCGGCCGCAGCAAGCCCGTGGCGACCGGCCAAGTGAACTCGCGGGTGGCCGCCAACGATCGCTGGCAGATGATCCAGTTCATTCGCTTCATCGTGGATGAGCACCAGCTCGACGGCGCGCTCGCCGAAATTGAGGTCATGGCCGTTGGCGACAACATCAGCTTGGGGGTCGAGGAAAAGGGCGGCACGTTCATCAATGGCTCGCGGGCGACCGACCCCTTCTTCTGGCTCGACGGCAACCTCAATACGTACGGGGTCATTGAGGTGCATCAGCAGTTTACTGAATCGCGCGGCACGGCCTTTGAAGGGGGCTTGTGGTGGCAGGTCGATCTGGGGGCTACGTACTGGGTTGACGACGCGTTCGTCTATTGGCAAAAGGCCGGCGAGCGCCTCGCCGACTTCCGCTTGGGCACGAACAACGCCGGCACTGGGTACACCTTTTTCTCTTCCGACGGCACCGAGACCCTGACCGGCGACATCGACTTTGACACGTGGATTTTTGAACCGGAGTGGACCAATGCCCGCGAGCAATACAAGCGGCACTACCGCTATTTGTTCAACCCGCGCAAGGTGCGGCACATCTTCTGGCTGGCCCTGCACGACTTGGGCTGGCGCGCCCATCCCATGGAGCTACAGATGTTTTCCCCGGGCTACCCAGCCGAAGTCGCGATCCAATCGAATTTTTTGGACCTGAGTGCGCTCGCCGGCGACGGGCAGCCCAAGGTCATCAAGGCCCTTCACTACGACGCCGACCTGCCGCCCAATACCCAGATTGAGCTGCGCTCCCGCTCGGGCAACGCGATGGGCGAGGTGTACACCTTTCACAACAAGATCGGCGAGGTCGTTTCCGAGGAGAAGTGGAAGAGCTCGCCCAAGGTGCTGCGGGGCCGCGTGGATACCTCGGTCGTGGTCGGGGAGGATTGGAGCGAGTGGAGCAATGGGTACAAGCTGGCGGTCGAGCCGTTTAAGTCGGACTCGCCGCGCAAGTTTGTGCAACTCGCGCTGGTTATGAGTACGGACGACCCGGCCGTGGCGCCGGCGGTGCGCTCGGTCTCGCTAGAGTATGTCGATGCGCTGGTCAACGAGGCGCACGGGTCGATTCGGCCGCGCCAAGCCAAGCCCAACGAGGCCACCCGCTTCACCTATATGCTGTGGCCGTCTGTGACCCCGGATAACGTGGGTTTTGATCGGCTGCGCTTGGTCGTGCCCGATTTGGTGCGGGCCGACGAGGTCGAGGTGACGGTCGCCGGCCAAGCGGTCGTGCCAGAATCCATGAAAATTGCGGCGGATTCGCTGCTGATCGACTTGCCGCAGGTGGTGCAAGGCGACTCGGTGCAGGTAGGCTTTACCACGCGGCTGGTGCAAAACGCCGCGGTGGTAGAAGCCGATCTGGGCCTGAGCGACGCGCCCGGCCTGTGGCAGGATGTGGAGCCGGCCGCGCGCCGGTCCAACGTGGTGCTCCTGCCCGAGTTAGCCGACAGCGACCGCTTGATTGGCGACTTGCAGCTTTCGACCCGAGTGCTCACGCCCAATGGCGATGGCGTCAACGATGCGGTCGAGCTCAGCTTCGTCGTCTTCAAGGCTCAACAGGCCGTGCCCAAGGTTGAGGTCAGCGACTTGGCTGGCCGGCCGGTAGTTTCGTTGACGCCGGTCGCACAGGGGCCGACCCGCCGCTTCAAGTGGAATGGCCGAGACGCCACCGGCGCGCTGGTGCCCCCGGGCATCTACCTCTGGCGCATCGACGTAAACGCCGACTCGGGCGACGCCACGGCGTTGCGCGTGGTCGAGGTGGCTTACTGATGCCGAGGATTTGCTCCCTGCTCGCGGTTTTGTTGGTCTGCGGTCCGAGCCGCGCCGAGGAAATCCGCTTTGACACCCCGGCCGCGTGGGCGACTTGGGACATGCCCGTGGACATCATTGAGTTTGCAGACGACGGCTCGCTGGAGCTAAAGCGGTTTCGCAAGCAGATCAACGCCACCCTCGACGCCCACCTGTTTAGCCAGCCGACCCAGACGCGCGGCCGAGTTGAAGGGGGAATATGGCAGGCCGGTTCCAATCCGGCCGCGGCCCGCCGCATCATGGACGGCGATCGGGCGACGGTGTGGCGTCCTAGCCCGTCCGACGATCTGGTTGATTGGGTCGTGACCATTGACTTGGGGCGGCCGGTGCTCGTCGAGCGCATCCGCTTGGTGTTTCCCGACCGCGCCGGTGCGCGTCCTTGGCGGCAATTCAGCGTCTTTACGGCCAATGGGGCGCGCATTCAGGCCACGGACGATGTCTTCAAGTTCGACCAAGCCTTTCAGACGACCCAGCCCAATCAAGAGCAGGTCGTCGATATTGAGCTGGTCGGCGAGCGCGACGTAACGCGGGTCATCGACGAAAGCCTCGAGCTGGAACCGGCCGCGCTGAACACCTTTCGCATGGTGCGGTTTGTGCGCGTGCGCGCCGACGCAAAAAGCGCGGATGCGGCCCTAGCCGAAGTGGAGGTGATCGCCGTGGGCGACAACATAAGCCTCGGAGTCTTGGCGCGCGGCGGCAGCTTTGACAACGGGCTTTTGGCACGCGAGCCGCAGAACATGTTCGACGGCATCACCGACACGTACGGCAATATATTCACCGTCAAGACCAAGGGCGGCTGGCGCGAGAGCGGGGTGTGGTGGGCCGTTGATTTAGGGGCGTTGTTTTGGCTCGACGAAGCCTTCATTTACTGGCAGAATCGCGGCGAGGGCCAGTCGAGCTTCCTGTTCGAGGGGTTGCATGCGGGCACCGGCTACCAAATCCTCTTTTCCGATGGCCGGCGCACCATTGCCGGCGATATCGACTACACGCCGCTCATTTTAGAACCCGCGCCGATGACCACGGCCGAGCGGGCCTTGCGCCACCACCGCTACGTGTTTGCCCCGCGCAAAATTCGCTACCTGTTCTGGCATTCGCTGACGGATACCGGCTGGTTTTCCCACCCCATGGAGTTGATGCTGTTCTCCTCGGGCTATCCCGCGCAAGTGGTCTTGCGCTCGGAGTTTATTGACCTCGGCCAGTTCGCCGGCGACGACCGCCCCAAGGCCATTAAGCGCTTGCGCTGGGAGGCGACGCTGCCCGAGCAGACGCGGTTGCAGGTGCGCTCGCGCTCGGGCAATACCCTGCAAGAGCTATACACGTTTTACGACAAAAAGGGCGAGGAAGTCACCCAGACGCGCTACAACAGCTTGCCCAAAGTCATCCGCGGCCCCATTGACACGGTGGTCTCCACCGGTGCCGATTGGAGTGCGTGGAGCAACTTCTACCAGTTTTCCGGCGAGGCGTTTAAGTCGGAGACGCCGCGCCGCTTCATTCAGTTGGACTTAATGCTCTCCACAGAGGACCCAGCTGTCGCGCCGGTGTTACACGCCCTCAGCCTCGATTTTGAGGACGCCTTGGTCACTTGGGCGGCCGGTCAGGTCACGCCGCGCCACGCCGCACCCAACGAGGCGACGCGATTCACCTACGCCCTACAGACGAGCGCGAGCGCGGACGATTCGGGCTTTGATCGGCTGCGCTTTTCCACGCCGAGTGCTGTGGATGCCGCGGGTGTGCGGCTGTGGATCGGTGGGGCCGAACGCGCCGCACACGTGCGCGTAGCCGGGGATTCCCTGTTGTTCGTGGATTTACCGGAGACGGTGCTCACCGATTCGATCGCCTTGGAGTTCACGACCAAGGTGCTGCACAACGCCACGGTCTTTGCCGCTGATTTGGGGCAGGAGGCGCGGCCGGGGCTGTGGCAGTCGGTGGAGGCGGCCGAGCGGCAAGCGAACTTGGTGTTTTTGCCCGACCTGCCCGGCAGCGAGCGGTTGATCGGCGACTTGCAGATCGCGCCGCTGGCCTTTTCGCCCAACGGCGATGGCGTCAACGACCGCCTGCACATTCGCTTTGCCTTGTTCAAGGCCGTCGATGTCACCCCGAGCGTCCGCATTTTCGACTTGGCGGGGCGGGAAGTGGTCCGCCTCGCGTCGTCAGGGGCAGGCGTTTTGCAGGCGTTTAGTTGGGACGGGTTGGATGCGTCGGGGGCTCGGGTCGCGCCCGGGGTGTACGCGTGCCGCATTGACGCGGGCGCCGCCGCTGGGCAGGGCCAAGTGGTACGCACCGTAGCCGTAGCGTATTGAGGATTGAGGAATGCCATGACTGTCGCCCCGGCCGTGTACCGCGAGCAAAAGTGGATCATCTCGCCTTTTGGCGACCTGTTCTTTTTTATTGGGACGCCGCTGTTGTGCTTGGTGACCATGCTGCCCTTGCGGGCCGCGTTTGACTCGCAGACCATTGCGTTTTACGCGCTGGCCCTGTTTGCCACCGGCCATCACTTGCCGGGTTTTATGCGCGCCTACGGCGACCCCGCGCTCTTTAGCACCTTCAAGGAGAAGTTCGTGGTCGCGCCGATCGTCGTCCTCATGGTGGTGGCGTTGGCGCAGTTCAACACCCTGCACGGGCTTTTCCTGATCGTCTTGGTGTGGGAGATCTGGCACCTCTTTATGCAGCACTACGGCATCATGCGGATCTACGATGCCAAAAACAAAATTTTCTCCAAGATCGACGCCCGGCTCGACTGGCTGTTGACCTTGTGCGCCTTTGTAACGGTGGTCATCTATAGCCCCGAATACTTTCACCGCATCCTAGACCACAACCAGCGAGTCGGCGTGCCCTTCCTGTCGGCCGAGTGGACGTTCCTGCTCAAAAAGGGGCTGTTCTACGTTACTATGGCCGTGCTCGCGGCCTACTTGGCCAACATCGTCCGGCGGGCGGTCACCGGCCAGAAGATCAGCCTGCCCAAGATCGCGGTGATGGCGACTACCGTGTTTATCATCTACTACGGCTGGATCCACATCAACGACCTCGTCATTGGCTACGCGGCCTTTGCCGTTTTCCACGACATTCAGTACTTCGCCATCGTCTGGATCTACAACAACAACCTCGTCAAAAGGCAGGAGCAGACGACCAAGCTCCTGCGGACCTTCTTTACCACGCGCACCGTGCCGATCCTCGTCGCGTACGTGCTCGTGTGCTTTGCCTACGGTAGCATCAACATGATGGAAGGCTTCCTCAAGTCTGAGCAGGCGATCAAAATGGTCGAGATCTTCGTCATCACCTCGACGCTTTTGCACTACTACTTCGACGGGTTTATCTGGAAAATCCGCGACCGCAAAAACCAAGCCAATCTAGGGATCAAGGCCGAAGCGGGCGCGGACCGCATTGGGTTGCGGGCCTTGCCCAGCGGCTTGGTCGCGTACGTGCGCGAGGCCGGCCGGCAGTTGGCCTATTTTGCGGTGCCGGTGGTGCTGCTCTCGCTGTTTCAGTTTTACTGGACAGCCAGCGAGGCCGAGGCGCGGGAGAAGATGGTCGAATTGTTCCCGGACTTGGCCGGCGCCCACAACAATCTCGGCGTCTTCTATGCGCGGCAGGGCGATTGGGAACGGGCGGCTGGCGAGTATCGGCGAGCGCTTGCGCTGGATGACGGGGCCTATGAGGCGCACAAGAACCTCGGCTTACTCTATGCGCGGCAGGGCTTGCTCGACGAGGCGCACCTACACTACCAGCAGGCGATAGACCACAAGCCGCGCTACGTCGAAGCGCTCAACGCGCAGGGCTTGGTTCTTTTGCAGCGGGGCGAGTTCGCTCAGGCCGAGCAACGCTTCCGTGCGGCCCTCGACGAGTTCGACTATGCCCCGGCGTACAACAACCTCGGCACGGCCTATTTGCAGATGGGCAATGTGCCGCAGGCGCTCGCGGCCTACGAAAAGGCCGTCGCGCTCGACCGGCTGGACGCCTCGCACCACTTCAACTTGGGGTTGGCCTTGCAGAAGGCCGGCGAAGATGAGCGGGCGGTCACCGCGTTTGCGGCCGCGCTCTCCGTTCAGCCGCGCCACGTCAAAGCCTATTTGAGCATGGCGCTTTCCTACCAGCGGCTGGGGCACCTCGCCGAGGCGCGGCAGGCGCTGCAGCAGTTGTTGGCGGTGGAGCCGAACCACGCTACGGCCGCACGGCTGCTGGCGCGGCTGTAAGCGGCTTAGTCTAGACGCTCTAGGGCCGGGGCCTCTTCGCGGACCCGGTATATCCCATTGGCCTCCACGTCGGTAAAAATTTGCACGGTGCCTGACGGCCAGTGCAAAGTCAGCGTGTCGAGCACCCCCGCTTTTCCCAACCCAATCTCCTGTTGTAAGGTCGAAGCTCCAAAACTCGCGCCCGTGCCGGCGAGGACGTGGATGGTCCGCGTTCCGGCGCGCGCTTGAATCCGCGTCCCGATTCCGGCGCGATTCGACTGGGTGCCCTCCAACTTGAGGGTGATCCAGTGGTTGCCGTGCCCGGGGTTTGCAAAGAGCACATTGGTGTACACGTCCCCGGAATAGGCCCCGCCGATCACGGCGTAGATGTCCTGATCCCCGTCGTTGTCTATATCGCCGAAGGCGACGCCGTGTCCCTTTTGCAGGTGTCCGAAGCCGCCGGACGTGGTCACGTCTTCAAAACGCTGCCCGCCGGCGTTGCGAAACATTCGGTTGGGCATCAGCGCCCGGTAGTCTGGGTCGCCGGTGCCAACGTAGAAGTCGAGCCAGCCGTCGTTGTCGAGGTCGCCGAAGTTGCAGCCCATCGTGTAGAGGACTTTGTCGCTGTGGGTCTGTTCGGCCCTATCGACGAAGGTGCCGTCGCCTTGGTTGCGGTAGAGGCGGGGCGGCTCGCCTTTGTGCGGCAGACCCATGTAATCGGCGGCCACATCGCCGGCGTCGGCCTTGTAGCCAGAGACGAACAGGTCGAGCCAGCCGTCGTTGTCGTAGTCCCAAAACCACACCGGAAAGCTGAACGTCGGTTGGCTCACGCCCGCGCGGGCGGTGATGTCGGAGAAGCGCCAGCGGCCGTTGGCGTCTGGGCCGTCGTTGTGGAAGAGTAGATTGGGTTGTCCGAGGCGGGAGATGTACAGGTCGGGCCGGCGGTCGTTGTCTATGTCGCCCCAAGCGACCCCTTTGACAAAGCCTATTACATCTAGGCCGACGGCCGCTGCTACATCGACAAAGGTGCCGTCGCCTTGGTTGTGGAACAACTCGCAGGGATGCCGCTGTTGGGCCGAGGACTCGTTGCCCACGAACAGGTCGAGGAAGCCATCGTTGTCGAAGTCGGCCCAAGCCGCTGTCTGCGTTGGGTGCAAGGTAAGCAGCCCGGCCGCTTGGGTTACGTCGGCGAAAGTGCCGTCGCCTTGGTTGCGCAATAGGGAGTTGGGATGCAGCCCGTCGGCCCCAAACCAGCCGCCGCGCAGGATGAGCACATCGGCAAAGCCGTCGTTGTCAAAGTCCGTCTGCACGGCGTTGAGGCCGCCGACTAGGCCGGTCAAGCCCGCCGCGGCCGTGCGCTCGGCAAAGGTGCCGTCGCCTTGGTTGCGGAAGTAGCGCAGTGGATCGCTGAGGCCCCAAGAAGTGGCCATGATGTCGGGGAAGCCGTCGTTGTCAAAGTCTTCCATAATGCCGCCCCCGGCCAAGCCGAGGACATTCAACCCGAGGGCCGGGGCTTGGTCGGGGAAGCGACCAATATCGGCGTCAGGGGCAAAGACGGCCGGGGGAATGAGGTGGGCGGCTGGCACCGCGTGCGGATATTCGCCCACGGTCATATAGGCGATGTTGAGCAACCAGCGCGAGGTTAGGTCGTAGGGTTTTTTGGTCAACACGGTGCGGTAGTAGGTAATGGCTGCTCGCGAGCCGTCTTGCATCTTGTGGACGCCCTCGGCCTCAATGGGCAGTAGGCAGGAAGCGAGGTTGTGGTCGTGGATGCAGTTTTGCTGCTCGCCGAGCCGCAAATAGGCGAGGGCGATCATCTCGTTGAGGCTCGGCCGGGTGCGGAAGCGGTGGGCGTCGGCTTGGGCGCGCACTTGCTCGAACAGGGTGGCCGCCTCGGCGGACGCGCCGGCGCGCAACAGCTCTTTGGCCAGCTCGACCTGTTGGCTGAGTTGTTGCACCGGATCGGCTGGGGTCGGCTGGCGGCGCAGCCAGTCAACCCGGCGTTGACTCAAGTAGATGTTGTCCGCGGCGTTGGCCTGCTCGGCGAGGGCGGCGAGTTGCTCGGCCATGCGCTGAGTGCCGGGGGACTGATAGGGATCGGGTGTGCAACTCGCTAGCGCGAGGACCAAGATGGCGATGAGGCTTACTACCCGACACCAACCGCTCGCCTGCCAAGGATCGAGGGCATCTTGCCCTCGTCGAGGGCGGGACGCCCTCGATCCCGGACGCAGCAGAAACCGCAGAAAATGCCGACTCAAAATAAGGATCGCGTACTTAGGCACAGGGATTCATTCCGCGGCTTTTACTTGATCAAGGTCAGGTGTTTGGTGGCCCGGTAGGCTCCGGCGTGGAGTCGGTAGAAATAGGGGCCGCTGGCGACCGCGTGGCCGGCGTCGTCGCGTCCATCCCACTCGGAGCGGTAGCGGCCGGCCGCGAGTGGGTGGGAGACCAAGGTGCGGACCTTTTGGCCGATCGCGTCGTAGATGGCTAATTCGACCGCGGCTGGGGCGGCTAGCTGGAATTCGATGGTCGTGACCGCATTGAAGGGGTTGGGGTAGTTCTGGTCGAGGGCAAAGGCCGCTGGGGGGACTGCTTTGGCCGGGGCCGCGTCTAGATTAGCGATCCAGGCTGCGATGAGATCGGCTCCTTGTTGGTCGATGACGGACGAGGCCAGCGGCGGCATGCGAAAGGTGCCCAACGTCAGCAGCCGCAGATAGAGCGTGGAAAGCTGCGGGGCACCGGGGGTGAGGATGAGGGCCTCGGGCTCGCCCAAGTCGCCGAGCGTGGGGAACGCGCCAACCGCATTGGTTTCGGCTAAGGGCGTGTCGTAGCGCAGGTCGAGGATGGTGCGGCCGACGCTTTCGGGCCGGTGGCACGGTGCGCAGTTGACGTGCAGGTACGAGCGGGCGCGCAAGTTGAGCGGGACGCTGGGGTCAAAGGGGTTGGGCAGGCGGGGCAAGGAGGACAGGTCGGCTGGCAACTCTGCGGTGAAAAGGCCCTGTTGGGCGAGGGTGTGCAACTGGTTTTGCTCCGCGCTGGTGTTGAGCTGGGGCGTTTGGACGCCGAGGACATGGCCCGCGCCCTTGGTGTGGCAGACTGTGCAGTCTGGGCGCGAGGGAAAGTAGTACTCCTGCAAGAGAAAGCCCACTGGGTCTTGCGGGTCGTCAATCACATATACAGCGGTCGTGCTGTCGGCGAGCAAAAAGGCGTCGGTGCCGGATTCGTTCCACTGATAGCTATATCCGTCCCAACCATGCTCGCGCTTGAGGAGGAAGCGCGTTTCAATGATGCGCCGACTGGCTGGGTCGCCGCGCACCAAGTCGAGGTAAAAGTTCTTGATCAGGAGGGTCTGGTCGGGAAAGCCCCAAGGGCCGCGGTCGGCAAAGTCAATGCGCTGGCCGGGCGGCAGGCGAATAAACCGCGTTTTGGTCGCGCCGTCGGACCAAAACGGCGCGTTGACTTGGTATGGGACTACGCCGGCCGCTGGGGTTTGCGTCGCCAGATCGCTGAAAACCTGTGCGTCGGCCAAGCGGGCGGGCGGGAACTCTGCCGGGGGCAGGACGATTTCCCACAGCCCGCGCTTGCCGCCCCATTCGATCACGTAGAGGCGATGGCCGATGATTTCCGCGTCAATGGGGTTGGAAAACCCGCCTACGAGACGGGTGACGTGCGCTTCGTACTGGTCGCCGACTTTGGTCAAATCGAGGTGCAGCAAGTCTTCACTGGGGTCGTTGAACGGGCCGTTGACGCTGTCGCCGTTGGGGTCGCCGGGCGTCCAACTGAGCGTGAAGCCGTCGCCGCGGAACGGCTCGGCGAGGGCGTGGTCACGGTCGAACACCAAGCCGAGCGGCGAGCGGTGCGCGGTGAAGGTGCCGAAGCGTACGCCCTCGTCGCTGGCGTCTTTGATGCGACCGTCGGCGGGATCGCGGTAGGCGTCGGCGTCGGGGCCGAGGTTGATCACTGGGTCGGTGAAAGCGCGTGGCGGGGGCGGGTATGAGGGATCGTTGTGGTAGTAGCCTTCGCGCACGGCCGTGGAGTGCGGGGAGAGCAGGAAGTCGGTGGCTGGGTCGTAGTCGGGAAATTGCTGGGGGGTGTCTTCGAGTCCCATGCGCCACGGGAAGCCGTAGTGATGGCCTTGGCGCAGCCAGTTGAGTTCCTCGGCCATGTCGCGGCCCGGCCCGTTTTCCGTGGCGAAGAGGTCGCCGTTGGGTGCGAAGGCAAGGTCGTAGGCGTTGCGCAGCCCTTCGGCAAAGAGGAAGCCTTGGTCGAGCAGGGCATAGCGGTCGTTGGGCAGGACGAGGTCGCGGGCATCGGTGGGGACGCGCAGGATAATCGCGGTGAGCGCGGTTTCGCGCAGCCCGGGGAAGGCTCCGTTGCCGTCTTGGATTTCGCCGTGATCGGTGCGGGAGCCGCTGTTGATGAACAGGGAGCGGTTGTCCGGGCTGACGACTAGTCCGTTGACCTCGTGATTGTAGATGCAGTCGCACCGCGCGTAGGGGACGGTTTCCGCGAGGGTGAACCAAGTGCGCTCGCCGCTGGTTGGATCGACCTCGCCCTTGGTGATGGTGGCGATGTTGTAACCGGACAGGTCGATGCGCTTGAGGACGTAGAAGGTGCCGTCGTCGTCGATGAACAGCGCGCTGGGGCGGTTGAGGCCGTGATCGGCTGCTGTGTACACTGTGCCCTCTGGGACGAGGGTAATGTCGCCGTTGGGCTTGAGCGCGTAGCGGATGTTGGTCGTGAGATCGCGACCAAAAACGGTTGCGGCGAGGATGTCGTCGATGGGGATGTCGTCGGGGAGGTTGTCCGGGTTGAGCGGTTCCCATTGCCGCTGGTGGGGGTCGTCGCCGAGCAACACGCCGCGTGCGAGGGCAAATTGACCGCTGTCGCGGGGACCGTGGCGGTTGGACGCCAAGTAAAACGAGCCGTCCGGGCCGATGGCAAAGCCGGTGAAGCCGCTGCGGATGCCGTGATCGCGGTGGGAATAGGCTGGGACGCGCTCGGCCGCCGCTAGGTCGATGCATTCAATCGCGCCGTCCTGCCGCAAGAGATAGAGCGCGTCGTCGTGCGGATCTTTGGCGATGCGGATGGTGCCTTGGGCGACGCCGAGGATGCGGCGGATTTCAAGGTCGTCGCGGGTGGCCTGCGGGTCGGCGTAAGCAGTGGAGCAGAGGACGACGAGCGCGCCGAGGACCGCAAGGTTCATTTGAGCAGCATAAGCTGCCGGGTGGCGACAAAATCGCCGGCCGATAGCCGGTAGAGATACGCGCCGCTGGCTACCCGCTCGCCGCGCTCGTCGCGGCCGTCCCATTGCTGGCTGTGCGGCCCGGCGGGCAGAGCACCGCTGAATAGGGTGCGTACGCGCTGCCCGCCCACGCTGTAAATGCTCAATTCGACTTGGGACGGCAGCCCGAGTTGGAAGGCAATGGTGGTGCTGGGGTTAAAGGGGTTGGGGAAGTTTTGCGCCAATGCAAACGCGGCGGGCACCACGCCTTCGGCCTCGGCCACAGCGGTCTCGGTAGCTTGCGGCAGGGTGATTTCCCACAGCCCGCGCTTGCCGCCCCATTCGATCACGTAGAGGCGATGGCCGATGATTTCCGCGTCAATGGGGTTGGAAAACTCGCCTACGAGACGGGTGACACGCGCTTCGTAATTGTCGCCGACTTTGGTCAAATCGAGGTGCAGCAAGTCTTCACTGGGATCGTTGAACGGGCCGTTGATGCTGTCGCCGTTGGGGTCGCCGGGCGTCCAACTGAGCGTGAAGCCGTCGCCGCGGAACGGCTCGGCGAGGGCGTGGTCCATGTCGAACACCAGTCCCAACGGCGAGCGGTGCGCGGTGAAGGTGCCGAAGCGTATGCCCTCGTCGCTGGCGTCTTTGATATGGCCGTCGGCTGGATCGCGGTAGGCGTCGGCGTCGGGTCCGAGGTTGATCACCGGGTCGGTGAAAGCGCGTGGCGGTGGGGGGTATGAGGGATCGTTGTGGTAGTAGCCTTCGCGCACGGCCGTGAACCCGGCCGGGAGGAGGGAATCGGTGGCTGGGTCGTAGTCGGGAAATTGCTGGGGGGTGTCTTCGAGTCCCATGCGCCACGGGAAGCCGTAGTGGTGCCCTTCGCGCAGCCAGTTGAGTTCCTCGGCCATGTCGCGGTCCGGCCCGTTTTCCGTGGCGAAGAGATCGCCGTTGGGCGCGAAGGCGAGGTCGTAGGCGTTGCGTAGCCCCTCGGCAAAGAGGAAGCCGGCCGTGCGGAGGGCGTCGTGGTCGTTGGGCAGGACGAGGTCGCGGGCATCGGTGGGGACGCGCAAGACAATCGCGGTGAGGGCGGTTTCGCGCAGCCCGGGGAAGGCCCCGTTGCCGTCTTGGATTTCGCCGTGATCGGTGCGGGAGCCGCTGTTGATAAACAGGGAGCGGTTGTCTGGGCTGACGACCAGTCCGTTGACATCGTGGTTAAAGATGCAGTCGCACCGCTCGTAGGGGGCGGTTTCTGCGAGGGTGAACCAAGTGCGCTCGCCGCTGGTTGGATCGACCTCGCCCTTGGTGATGGTGGCGATGTTGTACTTGGATAGGTCAATGCGCTTGAGGACGTAGAAGGTGCCGGCGTCGTCGATAAACAGTGCGCTGGGGCGGCTGAGGCCGTGGTCGGCTGCTGTGTACACTGTGCCTTTTGGGACGAGGGTAATGTCGCCGTTGATCCTGAGCGCGTAGCGGGTGTTGGTCGTGGGGTCGCGGCCGAGGCTGGTCGCGGTGAGGATGTCGTCGATGGGGACGTCGGCTGGTAAGTTGTCCGGGTCGAGCGATTCCCATTGGCGGGTGTCGTCGTCGATCAACACGCCGCGCACGAGGGCGAATTGGCCGCTGTCGTGGGGGCCGCGGCGGCTGGACGCCAAGTAAAACGATCCGTCCGGGCCGATGGCAAAGCCGGTGAAGCCGCTGCGAATGCCATGATCGTCGCTGGAGTATGCGGGCGCGTGTTTGGCGGTCGCTAGGTCAATGCGAGCAATCGTGCCGTCTTGCCGCAAGGTGTAGAGGGCGTCGTCGCGTGGATCCTTGGCGATGCGAAGGGTGCCTCGGGGGAGGTTGAGGATGCGGCGGATTTCGAGGTCGTCGCGGAAGGCTTGCGGGTTGGCATAGGCGGTGGAGCAAAGGGCGGCGAGGGCGAGGGCAAAGGCGAGGGAACGGGTGAACATGGGGTCCTTTCGGGGAAGGTGAGGATAATTGGGCTAGCTAATCGGGCGTTTACGCCAGCGGGATGCTACAGGTTCCGCGAAATCAAAGTTCACTCAAGGCTTCACGTATAAATGTATCCGGCAGTTGGTCCGTATGTGGATACCGCTTGCGCCGATGTTTGCCGTTCATGTTGACGGAGCACAGGGCACCGCCATCCGATTCGCACAATAACGCAACTGAACACCGAAACCCACCGGGAATAGAGATGGCAATAACCCCCTCCGGCAGGAGTTCCACCAGATATTGACGGGGCAATATGTCATAGGTTGCTCGTATCAGACGATCCGCGTTGGCAATAGCCAATTCGGAAGGCGGCGCAATGCCTTCTTCTTCGGCCTCGTCGTTTATCGTGTGCAGATCGTGTAGGGCTTCGGCGAGCGGGGCGGGTACGTCTTCTTCCGTTGCGCTTTTAGCGGGTACGGCATCGAGAAACGCCCTGCTCGTTGTGTCCTGTGTCATGGAACGGCTCCTTTCACTATAGCCTGCCAAGGATCGAGGTTCCCGTTTTTAGCTTGACGTGCATATTTGCTTGAAAATACGCCCCGCCCCAAAGTCTCGTTCGGAGATATGCTCTGAGGGAGGCTCATGAGAACCAACCGATTTACTCCTGTCCCAGTTCACTCAAGGCTTCACGTATAAATCTATCTGGCAGTTGGTCCGTATGTGGATACCGCTTGCGCCGATGTTTTCCGCTCATGTTGACCGAGCACAAGGCCCCGCCATCCGATTCGCACAATAACATAACAGAACGCCGAAACCCACCGGGAATCCTGATAGCAATAACCCCCTCCGGCAGGAGTTCGACCAGATATTGACGGGGCAATATGTCATAGGTTGCTCGTAGCAGACGATCCGCGTTGGCAATAGCCAATTCGGAAGGCGGCGCAATGCCTTCTTCTTCGGCCTCGTCGTTTATCTCGTTAAGATCGCGTAGGGCTTCGGCGAGCGGAGCGGGTACGTCTTCTTCTATTGCGTTTTCAGGGAGTACGGCATCAAGAGACGCCCTAAACGCCCGGCTCGTTGTGTCCTGTGTCATGGAACGGCTCCTTTCACTATAGACGCTTCATATCCGATGCGTTTCCGTGGTATTGTGAACACCTCGGCCAAAACGTCTTTGCCTATGCAATCGGCCCAAATATAGTCTGCCCGGATGCCTATGTCGAATAGACTAGGGCAGTCTAGAAGGTGTCAATCCGCGTCTTTTTGCCGCCGTGGACATGTCCCGAAAAACCGGCAGGTTGTCGGAGTGAAAGATCGTGCCGGGCTGGACGTTGAGGTGGGTCATGGTTGGTCGCCTTTCTCATCTTAAAATGAGTGATGTGAAGATCCGCCCTTCATCGCCATCTCTACTGTTTCGTCGATCAGGTCCATGGGCACAACCTCGATCAGATCTGCCGTTTCCTTGCCCTCGCCTATTGGGGAGAAACTACGTTTCATTACCATCCCAATTAGCCAAGCACCCGGCACTGCTTGCGTACCCTCAGCGGCCCCCATCTCTGGCTTTGTTATAACAGGCCCTCCGCTGTTCCCGGGGAATCCAGACCCATCCACCAAGAATGTGTCGTGGTCGCTGTCTATCCACCCTTGAATCTGAGCCAGCATTCCGTGCCTCACAATCGGATAGTCTTGTTTTCCTGCCCTCCATCCGATTGGGAACCCGAGCACAAATACTTCGCCGCCTTCGCTAAGGCCAATTTCTACGGCATCTGCTCTTTTAAGCGCATTTCCAACTTCTACAACACCTGCTCCCCTTAGCACCTTCCCTCTTGCGGCAAAAGTCTCCCACTGAAGCCCCTTTTTTTCAAAGTCTTCCCATACTGCCGGGATAACTGCCACGTCAGCTCCTGGGTGCAGCGTCCACTCATTGCCTTCACTCTGTCGAATATTGAAGGTCTGCTTCCCTTGGTTGCCGGATTTGTTCAGCCGCACCATCATGTCTGGCTGAATAGCGTGTTTGCATGTCACAAGCCAGAGCCTGTATCCATTATGCACCTGTTTGTCTGAAATAGGATAGGCATATAGAAACCCTGTCGCTGTTTCGGACATTGGCTCTCCTGTTACTAATAATCTTCCTATGCCGGTCATCTCTCCTAGTGCAACAACTGATTTCAGATACTTGGGTGGCAATAAAGCCATGAGGCATCTCCTTCTTTTGAAAAAGTGAAGGGTCCAGCCGATTGGCGGCCCTAGTCAACTACCTATCGCCGCATGTTGTTTCTACTTGGCTAATCGCCTTTGCAGCCCCCTTGACTCGCACAGCCTCTTGGCGGCGATAGACTGCCGCCGCCGCCCGTTGCTGCTCTCGGCTCAAGCAAAGGACAGATAGGTTGTATCCCACGTCAGGCGTCAATCCGCGTCTTCTTGCCGCCGTGGACGCTTGGCTCGGCGCACCATTGGTCGCGCAAAATGGCGAGCGGTTCGAGGGCGGCTTCGGGCAGGTGCAATAGGTCGATCAAGACGGCGTGGTCGAGGGCTTGGCGAGCGTCGTCCCGATACGCCTCGTTGGCTGGGAGAAACGCCGCGTCCTTGAATCGCTCAAAGATCGCCTCGGCTTGGGCTAGCTGCTCTTGGCTGAGGGAACGCGGGTCCAAGACCGTCAGGCGGGGCAGTTGAGTGATCGTGAGACACGCCCGGCCCTGCTGCTGGCGGGTTCCGACCCACCAGAAGGCGAGGAGGCCCAGCGTCGTGTTGGACCACAAGACGAGGGGAGTGGTCCAATCTTCTCGCTCTAAAATGAAGTTAGGCCATGCCCGACCGCCGATGGCTTTGGCCGGTGTGAGGCAGGCGGTGAAGCTTTGCGAGTTGATCCGAAAATCTCGGTTAAAGTGTAGCCGCGAGGCTGTCGCCTTCCAGACTCTAACGGGGTGGTCGTCGCAGCCGGGCCGCACCTCGCCTTCGCTATCGGGCAGGACGACGAGACTCCGTTCGTTCTGAGCAGAGTGATTCCACAACACTGGGTACTGGGGCACCCCTTGAATGGGGATGATGTTAAACGGCCCTCGCGGACCACCCTTGCTGTCTTTTCCGTTAATGTCCATGTGGTATAACCCCCTCTCGCCAAGGGACCCGAGGGGAGTCGTGGAAAGCGGCGCGGCATACCCTTGGGGGAGGCCGAGCATCCCTTTCTCTAATTTCATGGCCGTGGCGGCCAGCGTCGTTTCACGGAGAGACGCACAGCCGCCTTGGGTCAGCGGTGCCCGGATGTACGTGCCGATGGTCTCGCGGTCACCCACACAGAGCCGCCCCTGCTTCGCTTGAGACGGGAGGCGATGTACCGCCCGCGCCATCTCGAAAGCCTCCGCGAGATTGTGCGGCCGGTGACGGAGATTGACAAATAGCGTTTCTCTGTGTTCCTCGTTTTGCCCATCGCGCTGCTTGGTAGCCACTACGAGTGCTTCGGCCATACCTGTATCTGCCGAAAAAGCCCGATCCGTCGAACCGTGCGTCGCAATCGTCAGCACGGTCAAATCCTCGTACTCGCGTTCCAATAAGCGACGGACCTCTCTCCAAGAGTCACCGTTCACACAAGCCGCTGGCAGCACTAATGCGAGGACACCGCCCGGCTTGACCTTGACATGGGCGAGATCGATGAAGTTAGAGGCCAACCCTGCGTTGCCGTCTCCAATTACGTAGCCCCCCTTCTTCTTCAGATTCGTGCAAATTTTCTTTAGGCGAGCACTCATTTTTCTCTGCTCGTCTTCGCTGGTATCGAATCCGGCAAAGGCGGGGACGGGAATGCCCACCTTGGAACCCTCCTGCCCCGTAGGTCTCGTAAAGGGCGGGTTCATAATCACCAGATCCGCCGTTTCGCGGGGGAGGATCATGTCTTGGCTCCCCTCGGCTTCCACATCCTCGCCCGTGCCGTGCGCCACGGTGACACCAGTCCCAAACAGCGATGGCGCGGTGTCATCCTCAATCAGGTCGAGTGCGCCCAGTGCCATAGTATGCCGCTTTTCCGCGCTCTGCTGTCCGTAGGGCAGAGTGTGGACGCGGGTGTGTCCAAAGGTCGTCCCCGGATGGGCGGACGAGAGCATGGACGCGGTCAGGTGGGTGGCCGCTGGCATGATGTCGGCCGCGACGAGGGCGCGTTCCATCATTTGCCGATGCAGCGTCTGATCGTCGCCGCCGGTCCGCCGATGCCGTGCCGATAGAGCGCGATACGCCGCCGAGAGTAGGGCACCCGTGCCACAGGCTAAGTCCGCGACTTGCAGGCCGATGAGAGCGTCCGGGTCGGACCAATCCGTCTCTGCGTCGAGACGAGCCACGGCCAACTCGCCAAGCAGGGCCGCCGAGGTCGGCAGAGTGTAGAAGGTGGCGAGGAACTTCCGGTCCGCGATGAGCCGTTGGAACATCCGCCCGGAAAGATCGTGCAAGGTCGTTGCGCCCAAGCCCGCCAAATCGCTGGCCGCTTGCGCGAGGCGATTGAGGACCGCATTGGCCGTGCCGTCGGGAATGGGCAGCAGCAAATCGGAGGCAATGCGAAAGATCGGATAGTAGTTGATGTCATCGAGGATGCGCTGCCAACAGGCCAGCAACCGGCTCTTGCTGACATCGTTGCGCCCCGGAATACGCAATTCGTCGATGGTGTCGATATTGTGCGCTTCAACAATAGCGGTATGAAAGACGAGCGCGTTGGCGACGATAGCCATCGCCATGCGCGAAGTTTGCTCGCCATCCTCTTGGTAGAGGAACTGCGCCATCTTCTTGAGCGTGTGCGGGCCAGCCGTTTCACGCAACTCGCCGCTGGCCTCGCCAATGCTCTGTTCGAGAATCTGCGTTCCCTCCGCCAGCAGTCGCTCAGACAGCGACACGTTCTCAATACAACTCGCCAGATCGTCAATCGTGCCGACGAGCCAGCCGGTGGCCGGCCAGCGCACGGCCCTATCCGCTGCTTGCAGGGCGTGTGTGCAATAGCGGAACTCGGCATCCCTGATCGCCCGCTCCAAGTCTTGCTGCGGCACCTCACTCAGGTCTTGCGGAATTTGAACGGCGATGGTTTGCTCAATCTGGGCACCCTGATACTGCAAGAATTGCCCCAAGCGTTTGCGGGCATCTTCTTCGACGCTGCGCGCCGGTTCAAATTCGGTTTCGAGGACGACCGGGATGCCGCCCGGCGGGCGAATGACGATGTCCGGCCGTTGCGCGATCTCGCGGACGACGCCCTGTTGCTCCGCCCCGGTGCGGTCGCGCCAACGCGGATGCTTAGTCCGCAGCACATTCGACAGGGCGACATTAAAGGCGATTTCGTTGGTTCGGGGCACGGTTCCTTCTTGACGGTTCGGCCGCAGTGGACGATCAGGGGCGGTTCAAGCTCAAATCCCCGACTCCCTAGGTGCTTGGGCCGCAGGCTCCATCCCCTAGGTCTGACGGCGCGGGGTCATAGGTTTTTAGGAAGATGTCGTGCTTGCACGGATACCACTCGCCGGAGATCCCCTGAATAAGCCAGTCGCCCGTCCTGAACACTTGGATGCCCTCTAGCGTCTCGATGTACCCGTCGATGATGGGGCTGTCCTCGTTGCGGTTGACTTGGAGCTTCCGATTTTTTGCTATCGGCAGATTATCGAGCCGGTCCCACTCGGCAGGGGAGGCTTCGCCGACCCGGGTCGCTTGGATGGTCTCCGGCCTTTTCCGATAGGATTTCAGCTCATACGGAGCAGGGACGCCCAAGGGCATTTGCGGGTTTTCGGCACCTTTGGGCATGGGAATAGGATTCTTCATCTTGGGTATAATCCTATTCTCACCGAGTGCGATCTCGGCCGACCTTTTTGGGGACGTGGGGCTATTCTTCTTTTTCATCTTAACTCTCCTCTGTAGCATAAGCCCTAGCATAGAGCGCGAAATATGCCTCTGTTCGTCTTGATGCTTCGGTTTCGCATTTTGGTCTTGTCGGCAGGGACTGGCTCTTAAAGTGTTCGTTGACGGCTTCTTGTTCCCGCCGTTTTAGGTCAATGCGTAAGGCGAAAATTTCCTCATCTGTACGTTTTCCTTCAAATACTGAAAACCACTGACTTTCCGCGTCGAGGGCAAGTTTTTCCTGTTCGTTACAAAGCCCCCCGAGTGCCTTAGCGCGTTTCTGAAAGGGCAGGAGATGCTTGACAGCATGAACTACCTGTGAGGCTGCAATTAACCCACCCCAAATCATGCCGTATTCATCCCAAATAGCCCATCCCGCAATGCTCGAACTAGAGGTGATAGCTAAAAATGTCTGTATCCGAGTATCCCATTTTTCCAAGAGCATCCGATAGGTGCTCAAATAATAAACACCAAACCTGAGTTGCACTAAGGTATCCCAGTATAGACGCTGATAGTTCAAGTTGCGCTCCACCTGCTTTTTACTCCGTCACACGCCTATAGCCCTTTGATGTAGAGGTCTGAGAAAGGCTTCGTCAACGACTGTTTGACTTCTGCCAGCACCGCATCCATGTCGTCGTTCCATTCGGCGTCCGGCGGAAATTTATTTAACCTGACCAGCTCCCGATCTTCCGGGTTTTCCTTTACATGGACCTCAAGCCACTTGAGGATCGTCATGCTGTGGGTAGAGACCACCACGTTGACTCCCTGACGGGCTAACTCAAAGAGGATCGCCGCCATCTCAACTTGCCAAGCCGAATGGAGATTGGACTCCGGTTCATCGAAAAAAAGAAAAGAGCCGCGCTCTAAGGCCCCTCGTTCAATCAACAGGGCCAGCATTCCTAGGTTTGCAACGCCCGCCGACGCGAGGGAGAGCGGAATCGACTTGCCGTTTTTTTGAAATTCAAGATCACCTGCTTCGCTCAGCGCAATTTTTCCGCCAATCGCATCGTGCAGCCTGTTGTGGATTCCGGTGAGAGGATGGTTTATATGCGTCCTTCGGAGGGAGGCGGCTAGGTCGTAGAAGTACGCTGGGACGCCATTCAGAGAATGCTCTAAAGGGGAACGCGAGCCGAGCTTAATCGACTCCAGAGGGTTTTTCAGTTTCCAATAAAACGGAGATTCTAAATAGAAGACTTCGGGAAATGATGACCCGTTTTCAATGATTTGCGGGCTGGGAATGAATCCGAGCTCGGAGTCCACTTCTGTCCGTAATTCGCCTACGCCTTGGACGCTGAAATACAAGGGGGAATCTCCGTCCCCTTTAAGCGTTAAAAAGTCAGACACTTGAAAATTTCCATATATATTCTGGCGAAACTTGTAAGACCATCCGAGGCTAATGGCGTCTTCTACGTCGCTAAAGCTCTCTTCCAAATGATTTATGATGGTTGTGAGGGCGCCGTGCATATCAGATGAAGAGGCGTGGCCACCGGCTTTTCTCGTTTTAATGTCATTTTCGAGGGCGTGTAAGTGGCCCTTTATTTCCTCGCTCTCAGCCATCAATACAGGATGCACCGACTTGAGCGCGTCGAGTTCACTTTGGTTCGGATGACTTGGATATGCCTTCCGCAGGATAGAGTCGATTTTTTCTACCCCCTTTCTAATGGCGGACAAGGAGTGTGTTCCTCGCTCACTATAATAGCCTTGCAAAGTCGATTCGGAGATAGAGGTAATCAAATAAGAAAGTGATTCAAAAGATTCTAGGGCATGATTTGCATTCCGCGCATCAAGCGTCGAATACAGCATCTTCGACACGAGCGTCTTGCCGGTATTGTTCGGCCCGGCGAATACCGTGAACGGACCAACTTGGACGGTCGCCTCGCTGATTGGCCCCAAGTTCGCAATTTTTAACTCAAGGTCCATAAGCCCCTTCCTTTATTAAAAGCGGTCTGAAGACTCTGGTGGTCGTCCCTTGCGTCTAAATGATCCCGACTGGATTCCCGCGTTCGCGGGAATGACGGATCTCGTCTCTACGGCTTGTCCAACACGCCCCAAGGTGGATTTTCAGACAGCCTCTTAGGGCCTTTGTGTCCGCCGCCCGTCCCATAGCTGGGCGATTAGCTGGCGATCTGGTCGCCAAAGAGGGTGTGCGAGGTGGTGCGGGTGATGCGGATGGCTACGAGATCGTTGTGCGCGGCGGGTTGCGGGAAAATCGCTGTCTTGCCCTGTGGGGTGCGGCCGTAGTAGCGGGGCTGACCGTCGGCCGCTGGCCGCTTGGATGGGCCTTCGACGAGGACCTCGACCGTGCGACCGACGTACCGCTGGTTGATCTGGCGCGAAATATCCTCTTGCAGGGCGATGATGTGCTGGAGGCGCTCGCCCTTGACGGCTTCGGGGATGTCGTCGGGCAGCTTCTTGTGGGCGTAGGTGCCCTCGCGTTCCGAGTATTTGAACATGAAAGCCGAGTCGTAGCGGATCTCTTCCATTAGATCGCAGGTCTGGCGGAAGTCCGCGTCGGTCTCGCCGCAAAAGCCGGTGATGATGTCGGTCGTCAGGGCGAGATCGGGCAGGGCCGAGCGTAGCTTCTGCACGAGCCGGCGGTATTGATCGATGGTGTACCCGCGACGCATGCGAGCGAGTTGGTCGTCCGAGCCGCTCTGTACCGGCAGGTGTAGGCTCGGGCACACCGAGCCGACCTCGGCCATGGCGTGGATCACGCGGTCGGTAAAGTCAACCGGATAGGGCGAGGTGAAGCGCACCCGCTCAATGCCATCGACTTGGCTGACTCGCCGCAACAAATCGGCGAAATCCACGTTGCCAGCGCGGTAGGAATTAACGGTCTGCCCGAGTAAGGTAACTTCTCTAAAGCCCTCGGCGGCAAGGTGCTGTACTTGCTGCACAACCTCGTCCGCGGGGACGCTGCGCTCCCGGCCGCGCACAAAGGGCACAATGCAGAAGGTGCAGAATTTGTCGCAACCGCGAATGATGGTCACCCAAGCGTTGGTGCCGGTTGTGCGCTGGGGATGAACGCCGCTGTAGTTTTCAGAGCGGTCGAGCCGCACGTCTAAGAGCGCGTCGTCGCTGGATTGGGCGAGAAGCTGAGGCAGGCGGCGGTAGGAATCCGGCCCCATGACCAGATCGACGAAAGGAGCGCGGTCGGGCAAGGTCTTGCTCAGGTGTTGGGCCATGCAGCCGAGGATGCCCAAGGTGAGGTTGGGGCGGTGGGCGCGGAGCCCGTTGAGCTGGCTGACGCGGCCAATGACCCGCTCCTCAGCGTGTTCGCGCACCGCGCAGGTATTGAGCAGGATGATGGCGGCCTGCTCGGCTCGTTCGGTAATCTGAAACCCAGCGTCGGCGAGGATGCTGGCGACCAGCTCGCTGTCGGCCACGTTCATCTGGCAGCCGTAGGTTTCGATGTACACGCGGCGGCCCGCTGGCCCAGGGCGCGTGGCCACGGGCTGGTATTCGGCTGTGGGGGCGTTGAGAAGGGGCAAGTTCATGGGCGCGCTCCAAAAGTTAGCTCTTCGCGGGCTTGCTCAATCTGCACATCCACGAACTCGTTGGGTGTGGCCGAGCCAGCGAAAAGGACCTTGACGTAGTTGTCGCTCAAGCCGACCTGCAAGCCGGTCGCTCGGTCGGGGCGTCCCTCGGCGAGGACTGGGAGCGAGCGGCCGACAAAGCGCTGGTGGAAGGCGAGCCGCTTGGCGGCACCGAGGGCGATGAGGGCTTGGGCCCGCTCCTTTTTGACCGCGGCGTCTTGGTGCTCGGGCAGCCGCTCGGCCGGGGTGCCGGCGCGCTGCGAGTACGAAAACACGTGGAGATAGGTCAACGGCAGATCGGCCAACAAGGCGCGGGTCTGGGCAAAATGCGCGTCGGTTTCCCCGGGAAAGCCCACCATGACGTCGGTGCCAATGGCGCAATCGGGGATGCGGCGGGCGATTTGCTCAATCCGCTCGGCGTAGTAGGAGCGAGTGTAGCGCCGCCCCATGCGCTTGAGAATGAGGTCGTCGCCGCTTTGCAAAGGCACGTGAAAGTGGCGGCAGATAGCCGAGGAAGCCGCGGCGCGGTCGATCAGCGCGTCGGTGACGTAGCCCGGCTCAATGGAGTTGAGGCGGATGCGCGCCAAGCCGTTGATTTGCTCTAGGGCTGCGAGCAGCTCGACGAGTGCCTCGGGCTGGCCTTGGTCATGGCCGTAGCGCCCGGTGTGGACGCCGGTTAGGGCCAGCTCGCGGTAGCCGGCCGCGACCATGCGCTCGGCTTGGGCAATGACTTCGGCGGCGGGGCGGCTCGCACTAGGCCCGCGCACGGCCGGGATGATGCAATAGGTGCAGTGCTCGTCGCAGCCGTCTTGGATTTGCAGGCTGCCGCGGGTGCGGCCTTGGGGCACTGCGCCGTCAATGGCGAGAAATTGCTCGGTGCGCGGCCTCGTGGCCGAGGGCGCGGGGAGCTCGATGCCGGCTAGATGCGCTTCGAGCAGCTCGACGAGCTGGGCCTTCTGGCCGTTGCCCACGACCAAATCGGCGCCGGCCGCTGCGAGGTCGGCCGGCCGCCGCTGGGCATAGCAGCCGGTGGCGACGACCTCCGCGCTGGGATTGCGCCGCCTTGCGCGACGCACCGCCTTGCGCGAGTCCGCATCGCCGGCGCCGGTGACCGTGCAGGTATTGACCACGTACACGTCGGCTTCCGAGCGGAAGGGCACGATGGAATAGCCGCGCTCGGCGAGGCGGTGGGCGAGGGCTTCTACTTCGTAGGCGTTGAGCTTGCACCCCACGTTTTGCAGGGCCACGCGCGTATTTGCGGATGTTGGAGTGCTCATAAGTACCTAAAGGGAAACGAGATAGATAATAAAATTAAGGATGGCCCTTCACCGGGGCAATGGGCCGTTTAGGCGGGTTCGAGCTGGGCGTAGGCGACCGCAATGCGTTTGGTCTGCGTCTTAAAGCGGATGGAGAGCTTGGTCTTTTCGCCGTGCCCTTCGCGGCTGACTATTTGCCCGCGCCCCCATTGGGGGTGGCGCACCCACTGACCAACGGCGAGGAAGTCGTCTTGGGCGATAAACTCGTCAAACCCGGACGCCTGCTCTGCGTCCCACTCGTAGTGGACGCCTTGGGGCACCTTCTTTTGTTTGCGGCGCGGCGGGCTGACGCGCTGCCGCGAGCGGGCCACGCCGCGGTCTAGCTCATAGGTCTGGGCCGTCAGTTCAGCGGGGATTTCGCCCAAGAACCGCGAGGGCTCGGTGGCAAGCAGCGAGCCGTACGCATAGCGGCGCAGGGCATAGGTCAGGCTGAGCTGCTCTCGCGCCCGGGTCATGCCCACGTAGCAGAGCCGGCGCTCCTCTTCAATGGCCTGGGGATCGTCGATGGCTCGGGCGGTGGGAAAGAGGTTTTCTTCGAGGCCGCAGACAAAGACCAAGGGAAACTCCAAGCCCTTGGCGCTGTGCAAGGTCATCAAGGTAATGGCATTGCCATCGTCGTCGCTTTCGTCGGCCGAGGTCAGCAGGGATTTTTCTTCGAGATAGGTCGCCAATGTCGAGTTGGGGTTCGCGTCTGCGTACTCGGTCATCTCGGCCAATAACTGGTCGAGGTTTTGCAAGCGCGCCTCGGCTTCGGGAGTGTTTTCCGCCGCGAGCATGGAGCGGTATTCGCTCTTTTCGACGACGGCAAAGCCCAGCTCGGGCAGGGAGATGGCCTCGGTCGCGGCCCTTAGCTCGCCGATTAGGTCGGCAAAGGCAGCGAGGCTCTTTTTTGCGCGGCCGCTGAGGCTGGGCACATCGCTGAGGTGGGCCAGCGCCGTGGAAAGGCTCCAGTCTTGGGTTTGGGCGAAATCCTGCAAGCGGGCGAGGGATGTATCGCCAATGCCGCGCCGGGGCGTATTGACGATGCGGCGCAGGGCCATGTCGTCGGCCGGGTTGACCAATAGGCGCAAATAGGCCAGCACGTCGCGAATTTCTCGGCGGTCGTAAAAGCGGATGCCCCCGACGATTCGATAGGGCAGGCTGGCGCGCTGGAGCTCCTCTTCAAAGAGCCGCGACTGGGCGTTGGTGCGGTAGAGCACGGCCGCGTCCCCGAGGCGGTAGCGGCCCAAGCGGTCGTAGCGGCGGATGCAATCGACGACGTGGCGGGCCTCGCGGCGGTCTGAGTCGCATTCGACGACTGCAATGGGATCGCCCTCGGGGCCTTCGGTCCACAGCTTTTTGCCCTTGCGGCCTTGGTTGTGGCCGATGACGGCGTTGGCCGCGGCGAGGATGCGGCCGGTCGAGCGGTAGTTTTGCTCCAGCCGTACGCTGCGGGCGTCTGGGTAGTCGCGCTCAAAGTCGAGAATGTTGCGGATGTCGGCGCCGCGGAATTGGTAGATCGACTGGTCGTCGTCTCCGACCACGCACAGGTTGCGGTGGTGTGCCGCTAGCTGGCGGCAGAGCAAGTACTGGGGCCGGTTGGTGTCTTGGTATTCATCGACGAGCAGGTGCTCAAAACGCTCTTGGTAGGTTTGCAGAATGTCTGGGTGGCGGTCGAATTGGCGCACGACTTCGAGGAGCAAGTCGTCGAAATCGAGGGCTTGGTTGCGGCGCAACTCGCGCTCGTAGTCGGCGTAGAGTTCGGCGATTTGTTGTTGGCGCTCGCTCGCTTGGCTGGCGAATTCCAACGGGCCGAGCATGGCGTTTTTGGCGTGGCTGATCTGGCTGACGACCGCGCGCGGAGCGAGCTCGCGCTCGTCGATTTGGTGGGCTTCGAGAACGCGGCGCATGGTGGCGCGGCGGTCGTCTTCGTCGTAGATGGAGAAATTGGGATCGAGGCCAAACTGCGCGGCTTGGCGGCGCAGGATGCGCGCGCAGATGGAGTGAAAGGTGCCGACCCATAGCTCGGCGACCGCCGAGCCGCCGAGCTGCTCGATGCGCTCGCGCATTTCGCCGGCCGCCTTGTTGGTAAAGGTTGCGGCGAGGATGCGCCACGGGGGCACGCCGACTTCTTCGATGAGAAAGGCGATGCGATGGGTGAGGACGCGGGTCTTGCCCGAGCCGGCCCCGGCGAGGATCAGCAGCGGGCCGCCGAGGGCCTCGGCCGCACGGCGTTGCGCCGGATTGAGGGCGTCTAGTAGGCTGGACATCCTCAGTTTGTCTGCATGCGCTGGGCTAGCTTGACGCGGCGCTTGGCGCGCTCGTGTTCGCGGTTGGTGCGGCTGAAGATATGGGTGCCGTCGCCGCGGGCGACGAAGTAGAGATATTCGGTTTTCGCGGGATAGAGCACGGCGAGCAGGGCGGTGCGGCCGGGGTTGCTGATCGGGCCGGGGGGCAGGCCGTGGTGGCGATACGTATTGAAGGGCGAATCCACCTTCAAGTCGGCATACGTCAGCCGCTTCTTGGTCGTGCCGAGCGCGTAGTTGACCGTGGCGCAGGATTCGAGGCGGCGGTTGAGCTTGAGGCGGCGTTGGAAGACGCCGGAGATAATGGGCTGCTCCTCAACGGCCACGGCCTCGCGCTCGACAATGGAGGCCAGCGTCACCGCTTGGTGTAGCGAAAGGCCCTGTTCTTTGAGCCGCTGGTGTAGGGAGTCGGCGAATACGCGGTGGAATTGGCCGACCATGAGGGAGGCGATGGCGCGTTCATCAGCGTTTAGATCGAAGAAGTACGTCTCGGGGAAGAGGTAGCCTTCGAGGGTGGCCGCGGTCAGGCCGAGCTGGCGGATGAGGCGCGGGTCTTCGGTGGCGGCGATAAAGCGGGCCGAGTCTGCCACGCCGGCGGCCTGTAGCTCGCTGGCGATCTGGTGGCGATTCAGGCCCTCGGAAATCAGGGCCGGTCGGGTTTGGATGGGGGCCTTGAGCAGGGCCTGCGCCGTGGCCACGGTCGTGCCGGTGCCGTCGAGTTGATAGGTGCCCGCTTCGAGCTGGTGCCCAAGGCCCTTGAGCCGGACAATCAAAGCGAAGACGTGCGCGTTGTGGATTAGGTTTTCCCGCTCTAGCAACTGGCCGATCCAGCGGGCGCTCGCCCCTTGGGGGATGTGGATCTGGCGCGCTGGGTATTCGTAGGTGGGCTGGTTCAAATACCACAAGGCCCCCAGCGGCAACGCCGCTCCCACGAGCGAGAGCACCGCGCCGAGTACGAGCGCACGGAACCAGCGCCCAGACTTGACTTGAGTTGACATGCTGTCGGCCCTACCTGAAAAAGTGATCCCTAGAGGATGCGGGCTGCGAACGCAACGTAAGGTCTAGCGCGAAAGTAAAGTGTGGATCGGGAATTTGTACAACCAAGGTTGAGAGCGAAATTATAAGAAAAGGCAACCCCTGTCAATCGGCGTCGCTTTCTTGACGCTAGCCGGGAATCCGGTTAATTTCCCAACCTTTTGTCTCGTCGCCTCAACGCCGGCCGCAGGAGATTTTCGTTGGATCCCCAAGTACGCATCAGCATTTCGCAGCTTTCCCACGTCTATGCGGGTACGCGCCCGGAAACGGGCCGCCGTGCGCTCCACCAGATCGATCTCGACATCCACTCCGGGGAAACCATGGCCCTGTTGGGGCCTAATGGCAGCGGTAAATCCACGCTCCTACGCATACTAACCACCGCACTGGTGCCGACCTCGGGTGTGGTGCGAGTCGGCGACGCGTTCGTGGGGCGCGATCCGGGTGCGGTGCGCCGCCAGTTGGGCGTCGTCTTTCAAGAGCCCGCGCTCGACGGGAAATTGACGGTCGGCGAAAACTTGCGGACCGCGGGCTTGCTCTACGGCATGAGCCGCCGCGCCGTGCGCCAGCGCGGCCAACAGTTGCTGGAGGTCGTCGGCTTGTGGGAACGGCGCGCCGAACGGGTGGAGAAGCTGTCTGGGGGGATGCGGCGGCGCGTCGAATTGGCCAAGGCGCTGCTGCCGGCCCCGGCTATTCTCGCGCTCGACGAGCCGACGGCCGGTTTGGACCCGGTGGCGCGCCAAGATTTCTGGTGCCAAGTGGAGGAACTCAAAGCGGGCGAACAGCTCACCGTCGTGGTCTCGACCCACCTGTTAGACGAGGCCGAGCGCGCCGACCGAGTGGCCATTTTGCACCAAGGACAATTGCTCGTCTGCGGTCCCCCCAGAGCCTTACAGTGCCAGTTGGGGCGCGAAATCCTCACGCTGCGCAGCGACGATGCGACCGCGCTGCAAACCGCATTGCGCCGCGCCATGGGCCTAGAAGGCCTAGTGGTCGATCAGGACGTGCGCGTCCCGCTCAAAGGCGACGTCAGCCTCGACGAGGTCTTCCAGCGGTTCGGCCCCCAGATCCGCTCGCTGTCGCTGGCACCGCCCTCGCTCGACGATGTGTTCGTGCGCCACACCGGCCAGCACCTCGGGGAGGGGAAGGCCGTTTGAACGGCGTCTGGATTCTGGCCCAGCGCGAAGTGCTGCGCTTTTTCCGCCAGCCTTCGCGGCTTTTAGGCAACTTGGTGCAGCCGCTGATGCTGTGGTTTTTTATGCGCTCGGGTTTTTCCGCCCGCTTCGTCAGCGAGGGCCGCGAGTTGAGCTACGGCGAATTCTTCTATCCGGGCGTCGTGCTGATGCTCCTGCTATTCGCGGCGATTTTTTCTACCATCACCCTCATTGAAGACCGCAGCGTCGGCTTTTTGCAAGGCGTGCTAGTAGCCCCGGTGCCGCGCCTGAGTATCGCGCTGGGCAAGCTGGTCGGCGGTACGCTCATCGCCCTCTTGCAGGTGCTGGTGTTTTTGCTGCTGGCGCCGGTGGCTGGCATTGGCTTGGCCGTGGAGGGGGTCTTGGTGCTCTTGGCCCTGTGCGCCCTGATCGGCATGGGCTTCACGGGCTTGGGCTTCATGGTCGCGTGGAAGTTGGATTCTGTGGCTGGCTACCACTCGGTAATGAGCGTCGTCCTCATCCCCTTGTGGTTTCTTTCCGGCGCGCTCTTTCCCGTTGAAGGGGCCGCTCCTTGCTCGAATGGGTGATGCAATGCAATCCCGTGACCTATGCTTTGGTCGTTTTGCGCAAGGCGTTCTACCTAGCACCCGCTCAGCTCATGGCCGATCCAGCGTTTGGGTACGCCCTGCTGGTAACTGGCGGCTGGACGGTGCTGACGACCATCGGGGCTGCTTGGATGGTGGCCCGCAGCCGCCGGTCCTGAGGTCAGAGCCGGTAGAGCATTAGATAGACCACCACGCCGCTAATCGAGACAAAAATCCACGTCGGCCAGACCCAGCGGGCCAACCGCCGATGGCGAGCAAAATTTTGCTTGTACGCGCACCAGACGACGAGGGCCACAAACGGAGCCATCAGCGCGGCGAGGACCACGTGGGGTATGAGCACGGCGAAATACAGGGGGCGGGTCCAGTCGTGGTGGGGATAGGGCACGGAACCTACCTGAACGTGGTAGATCAAATACGAACAGAGGAAGAGCGCGGAGCAGCCGAGAGCGGCCAGCATGGACTTTTGGTGGGCTTGGCGGGCGCCGCGGCGAATTTGCAGGAAGCCGCGCACGAGCAAAAGCGTGCATAACGTGTTGAGGCCGGCGTTTAGCGTGGGGAGATCGAGAACGGACACAGGGTGAGCGGACAGGGGCTATGTAAAAGAGGGCTTGTGCCGTCTGGCTCCGCGTTGAGCCGACTGCTGCACAAGCCCTCGTTGGGTTGTGGAGCCGCCACCCGGAGTCGAACCGGGGACCTACTCATTACGAGTGAGTTGCTCTACCAGCTGAGCTATGGCGGCTATGCTGTGCAGTAGAAACTAGGCGGGGCTAGCTACCATGTCAAGAACTGCCCGGTCTGCGCTGGGCATTAAAAGAAGTTGAATAGTTTGCCCAGCGCGTGGGCGAGGCCGTTGCGAGACCGGTCGGCGTCGGGCGGCTCGGCTGCTGCACTGTGTTCGTTGGCAACAAAGCGCAATAGGCCGATCGCGGTCGCATAGCTGGGATCGTTGACCGTAACGGGGGCGATTACGTCTTGAGGGACGCCAATGCGGACGTGGTGGCCGAGCACCTCCTCGGCGAGCGGGGCGATTTGGTCGAGCGCGGCCCCGCCGCCGGTGAGCACGATGCCGGCGGCCAAGCGGTCGTGGTAGGGGGTATTGACGAGGGTTTGGCGCACGTATTCAAAAATCTCGCGTTGTCGCGCTTCGAGGATCGCGCTGACTTGCTGCCGGGTTAAGGAGCAGGCCCGGCCGGCGGTCGTGTGATACGCGACGGGCTGGTCGCCTTCTTCGCCGGAGCAGCTAACGCTGCCGAAGCGGCATTTGAGCTGCTCGGCCTCGCGCATGGGGATGCTCAAGACGATTGAGAGATCGCGCGTTAGGTCGTCGCCCCCCAGCGGAATTTCTTCCACGTGCCGCATCGGGCCTAGGAACACGGCGAGGTCGCAGGTGCCGGCGCCGAGATCGAGCAGGGCCACGCCCATGTCGCGTTCATCTTGGGATAAGGTGGCGTGGGCCGCCCCGACGCTTTCGAGGACGACGCCGGCGATCTCAACCCCGGCCTTGGAGGCCGCGTGGCGAAAGGCCGTGCATAGATGCCCGTCCGCGGAAACGGTTAGGACCTCAATCGACAGGCGATTGCCGTGTAGCCAGAGCGGGTTTTGCACCGGCTCGTCATCGACGGCATAGCTCTGGACGAAGCGGTGTATCACCGTCTGGTCCTCGGCGACTTGTTCCTCGGCGACGGTGAGCAGGGCGCGGTCCCGGTCCTCTTCGGAGATGGGGTTGGAGGAGCCGGAGATACCCACCGTACTCACAGCGCGGTGGGCACTGATGCCTTCGCCGGCCATGCCGAGATAGGCCCCAGCGATTTTGAGGCCGGTTGAGCGCTCGGCTTCAGCGAGGGCCGTGCGGATGGAGTCTGCTACTTGGGGCATGTCGATGACGGCGCTGCGGCGCAGACCGGTGCAGGGGCTTTGCCCTAAGCCCAAAATTTTGACTTGAGAGTTGTTCTGAACCTCGCCGACTAGGCATAGAACTTTTGATGCACCAACATCGAGAACGACGACGGGGGATCCAGCCATGGTTGGCGTACCTTCTTTCTAATCGCAACCGCAAAGCAGCGCAGTAGGAGCAGGTGGGGACGAATAGGGAGGAGAGAAAGCGACCGTCTAGCGGCGGCCAGGTGACGAACTGGGGCGATTGCCCCCAAATTACCCGTGCTTACAAGCCAGACAAGGGGGGAAGCCGGCCCACTGTAAGCATTTGGTAATGATTTGATTTAAGGATATGGAAGGATAGCGAAGCGGCAGGAGAAAGTCAAGCCCGCTGGCGCGCTGGAAACGGCCTTGACTGAGCCAAGGCTTGCGCCTAAGATAAGCGAAATTGAGAACGTTCATGGGTGTGCTCGCGGTTGCGAGACGCCCGCAAAAAGGAGCGAATAATGGCCCGTGGAGTAAACAAAGTAATTTTGATCGGCAATTTGGGCAGCGATCCCGAAGTGCGCTACACGCCGGACGGAGTGCCCGTAGCCAATTTCAGCTTGGCGACTACGGAAAGCTGGAATGACCGCAATACAGGGGAACGCCAAGAGCGAACCGAGTGGCATCGGCTCGTGCTCTGGCGTCGGCAGGCCGAGGTGGCCCAGCAGTATCTCAAAAAGGGCAGCAAGATCTATGTCGAAGGCAAGTTGCAAACCCGCTCGTGGGACGACCAGAGCGGCCAGAAGCGCTATACGACCGAGATCGTAGTCTTTGACATGCAGATGCTCGATTCCCGAGGCGAGGGCGGCGGTGGCAGTGGTGGCGGCGGCGGCGGCCGAGACGCTGGCTACAATGCCGGAGGGCAAAACGCCGGCCCGGCCGCCCAGTCCGACGCGCCCCCGCCGCCGGGGGGCGACGACGACGACCTGCCGTTTTAAGTTTGGCCGGCAGCTTCTTCCACTTGTGGCTGGCCGAGCGGGCTTTTCCCCTAGTGTTTGGCGACCGTGCGGGCGAAGGGGAACTCGCGGCGGCCTTTGCCGCGGGTTCGGTCGGCCCGGATATTGGTTTTTTCCCCGGCGGCCCGGCGGCCTTATCGCATCGGGTGCATCTGGAGCGGTGCGGCGACTTTTTGCGCGCCCTGACCCAAAGGGCCGCCAGCCCTAACGAGCAGGCGTTTGCCGCGGGTTGGGGGCTGCACGTCTATGCGGATATGGCCGTGCATCCTTGGGTTGAGGCCCGGGTGGCCGCCTTGCTCCGCGAGGGCACCCGGCCGGCCGCGCCCGATTTGTGGCACCTGCGCTTGGAATGGGGGGTTGATTGCCGCTTGCTCGCGGGCGCGGAGATGGACGGGCTGTGGAACGCGCGCTTGTACTTTCCCCGCCGCGCAGATGGCCGCAGCTTGCTGGGGGAAGTGGGGGCGGCTTTCTACGGCCGCGATGCCGACGAGAGCCTGCTGCAACGAGGGGAAGAGGCCACCGCCCGGTGGTTGCAGCGCATTCCCAAAATTCTCTGGTGGGGAGGGCACATCCGCCGGGCCGGACGCCGCCCCAATCCCCTGTTGACATTGGCGTTTGCCCACTTGGGGCGCAAGGCCCTCGGGGATTGGCTCCAGCACTGGGCGCGCTTTAAGGATGGCGCGGCCTTGGCCCGTCCTCTGTTGCCCTCAGACCAAGCCTACGAGCAGGTAGTCGGGTTGGGCGAATCGGCTGTGGAAAGGTTTTGCCCAGCGCTGGACGAGGGTTTTGCCCAGTTGGGCAATCCCGATTTATATACGGGCGAAGTACGCGATGGCTAGCGCCGGAGTACTCCTGAGTTTTGGCGCGGGGCTGGCCGCCGTGGGGTTGATTTACGCCGCCGTGCGCCTTTGTAGAGCGCGGGCTGCTCACTCGCCTCTTTTGGCTGAACTTTTGGCCTCCCGCGTCCAATATGCCTTGGCCGGGGTCGCTTTCGGCTTGCTCGCGCCAGTGGGGATGCGGCCCACCCTCGGGGCGGCGGCCGATCTGACCATCTCGTTTTTGGTGGGGATTTTCGGGTTGGTGGTCGGATGCAGCGTTGAGTTGCGCCAGCTCAGGAACATGAGCCGCCCCCTGCTGCTGATCGAAGTCGGCTATTTGGCCCTGTTGGGCTTGGGTTTGTGGGCTTTGAGCTATGGCTTTTCTCTAAAGGATGTGGAGGGCGCCGCATTATGGGGAGTCTGTGGCTTGTGTGCCGCTTGCTGGGTGCGCCAGAACCGCCGGGGGAAAAAGAGCACCGGTTGGGTTCCTTCGGCTAGTGCGCTGGCCGGCTTGTTCTTGGCCGGCGTGGGGCTTATGCAGTTGCGTCCGGGCGGGTTCGAGGTGCGCTTACCGCTAGCTTTCCCGTCGATCGTCGTCGAGGGGATGTGGGCAAAATACGGGGCGTGCCTAGTCTTGGGTGCTTTAGTCGGCCTAATCGTGGACTTGGCAACCCGCGGCGTCAGTCGGGGGTACTTATACTATATGATAGCCGCCGGTCTTTTGCTGGGCAGCGGCGTGGCTGGTACGCTGGGCTTGGCGCCTTTGTGGGTGGGGGCTGTGGCTGGAATTTGGCTGGTCAATGCGACGATGCGCCGCTTGGATATTTTACGCGCCTTGGAGCAGGGCGAGGATATGGTGCGGGCGGTGTTGCTCGGGGTTGTGGGGTGGGTGCTCGGGGCGGCGCTCGTCGAGAGCGGCTTTGAACTCGCGTTTGGGGCTTGGGTCTTTTTGGCCTTGGTCGCTATCGTGCCGGGGATGCGATTGGTGGCGTGGCAGGGGATAGGGACGCTGCTCGACCGCTCTGTGCATCAGCGCACCGGAGTCGAGCCGCGGCAGCTTTTGGAGCTAGACGACTTGGGGTTGGTCATCGCCCTGAGCTTGGCGGCTGGTCTGCCGGCTGGCCAAGGAGCGGCCCTGTTGGCGGCCGCCGTTTTGGGGCAGCGGCTGCTGCACGTCGTCGCGGTGTGGACCGCGGGCCGGCTAGCTGCGACCTAGGTTGTAAAAGGCGGCTTGTTGCGGGTAGAGCGCTTGTTGCCCGAGGCTTTCCTCAATGCGCAGGAGTTGGTTGTACTTGGCCACGCGGTCGGTGCGCGAGGCCGATCCGGTCTTGATCTGGCCGGCATTGGTTGCCACGGCGAGGTCGGCAATGGTCGTGTCTTCGGTTTCGCCGGAGCGGTGGGAGATGACGGCGGTGTAGCCCGCTCTTTGGGCCAACTCAATGGCGGCGAGGGTCTCGCTGAGGGTGCCGATTTGGTTGACCTTTACGAGGATGGAATTGGCAATGCCCTTGTGGATGCCGCGGTTGAGGCGCTCGGTATTGGTTGCGAAAAGATCGTCGCCCACTAGCTGCACGCGGTCGCCCAAGGCCGCGGTTAGCTGCGCCCAGCCGTCCCAATCGTTCTCGTCGATGCCGTCTTCGAGGGAGACGATGGGATAGCGGTTGGTCAGTTCGGCGTAGAAAGCGACCATGTCTGCCGTGCTGCGCTTTTGGCCCGAAGACCAGTGCAAAGTGTATGCGCCATCGGCCCATAGCTCGCTGGCCGCGGCGTCGATCGCCAGCAGCACGTCCTCGCTGGGCCGGTAGCCGCTGCGTTGGATGGCTTCGACGATGATGTCGAGGGCCTCGTCGTTGGAGCCGAGGTCCGGGGCAAAGCCGCCCTCGTCGCCGACGGCCGTGTGGCACTTTTTTTCTTTTAATACGGCTTTTAGGTGGTGAAAAATTTCGGCGCCCATGCGCAGGGCTTGGCCAAAAGAGCGCGCTCCAACGGGCATGACCATGAATTCTTGCAGATCGACGTTGTTGTCGGAGTGCGCGCCGCCGTTGAGGATATTCATCATGGGCACCGGCAGTGTGCGGGCGGCAGGGCCGCCGAGGTAGCGATAGAGGGGAAGGCCGCAAAATTGGGCGGCCGCTTTGGCGCAGGCCAGCGATGCGCCCAGTATGGCGTTGGCCCCCAAGCGGGCCTTGTTGGGGGTGCCGTCGAGGTCAATCATCGCTTGGTCAATCTGGTTTTGCTCGAGCGCGTCTAGGCCGGTGAGCACCGGCGCGATTTCGCGGTGGACATTGGCCACGGCGTTGCGGGTGCCCTTGCCGAGATAGCGGGCCGGGTCGTCGTCGCGCAGCTCTACGGCTTCGTGTTCGCCGGTAGAAGCACCCGAAGGCACTGCGGCCCGCCCGAGATGGCCCTCGGCGAGGCGCACATCGACCTCAACGGTGGGATTGCCGCGCGAGTCGAGGATTTCGCGGGCGTGGACAGCGGCGATAGTAGGCATGAATTTCCAGCTTTCAAGTGATGGGTGAAAAAAGACCTAAACAGTTAATCAACAAGCCCTTGGGAATGCTGTCAACGCAGGTTCTACTGGGCTTGTTGATCCCGTTGAGCACCGGCGTCGCACGGGCGGATTCGTCGGTTTACGTGCCTTTGGAGCACTGGGTGTACCGCTTTGTCGAGCGGCTCGAAGCGCACGGGCGAGCCGACGGCGGTGCCGATGGCATTAAACCATACAGCCGCAATAAAATAGTAGAGCTACTTGACGCTGTTGATAAGAAATATCGCCCCGAGCTGTCGCCGATCGAACGAGGCGAACTGGACTTGTTGCGCCGCGAGTTTACACGCGAGCATGCCTTGATTCACTATCGCGCCCGCGGCGGGGCCGTTTTCGCCGACGTTCTCGCCCGCCAACAAACCGATCGCTTTAGCGGCTGGGGCCGGTCGGCGGCCGAAGTGGTGTACCGCCATCGCGGCGGCGGCATCGTCCGCGGGCGCCTAGGCCGCAAAGTGGGCTTTCGCTTGGCTTTTGAACAGGTTCGCGAGCAAGGCTCGCGCCAGTACGTCTATCGCCACGACCTGTACGAGCGGCGGATCGACCTGCCCCAGCTAAAGGGCCACGCGGCCGATTTTCACGAGGGCACCGCGTACGTCAAGTTCGCGGTGGGGCCGGTAGAAGTGCAGTTGGGCAAAGACGAGGCGCTATGGGGGCCGGCCCCCGCGCAAAATTTGGGGTTGGGCAACAACGCGCCGTCGTTTAACATGATCCGCTTGCAATCGCAGTTTGGGGCCGTCAAGTTGGTCAGCATCTCGGCCGAGTTGCGTCCGTGTCCCAACCGGACCGACTCGCCGCTGTGCGCGGGGACGGCCGATTCCGTGGCGACCTATTCAGTCAACGGCATGGTGCGCCTGTTGGACCGCCAAAAGTACTTGGCAGCCCACCGCTTAGAGATCGCGCTGACCCCGTGGCTCGACTTGGGTTTTCAGGAGTTGGTAGTGTACGGCGATCGGGGACTAGAGCCTAGCTATGTGAACCCACTGATGTTCTACTGGGCCGCCCAGAGCCACCTAGGCGACAAGGACAACCTCCTGATGGGCATAGACTTGGACATTCATCCGGGGCGCGGGCGGCGCTATTATCTGGCCTATTTGGTGGATGACCTGAAGAAGGCCCGCATCTTTTCCAATGATTTTGCCAACAAGTTTTCCTTGCAGGCCGGAATGCTCTGGGTCGATCCGCTGGGGTTGGCCGATTCCGAATTGCGGGCCGAATACGTGCGCCTCGAACCGTGGCTGTACTCCCATCGGTTTCCCATTAACACCTTTCGCCACTTCGACTCGCCGCTGGGGCACGCCTTGGCACCCAACAGCGACCAATGGCAATTGGGCCTGACGAAGCGGGCGGTCCGCGACGTAGAGTTCGCGGTACGTATCACGCGCAGCCGCCACGGCGACAACGAGTTAGGGGAGGACAACACCATTCGCAATGTCGGCGGCGATATGCACTATGGCTGGCGGCCGGGGGACGAGCGTGCGACCAAGCAATTCCTCGACGGGCATCGAGTGCAGCGGACCGTGCTGACCGCTGGCCTGAACTGGCGGATTTTTCCCGATCTCCGGCTAGAGGCTCAATACGCGCAGGAGTGGGGCCGAGGCGTACCGCTGCCTCCAGCTTGGGGCCCGGCCGTACCGCTCACGTGGCGCTCTGGTTACGGAGAGGGCCGCCAGCAGCACCTGCGCTTCGACTTGCGCTTGCACTATTTCTGAGGCCGCCTTATGGAGCTTATGGATCTGCAAAAGGCGGGTTTGCTCTTGAGCGGCGCGATTTACGTGGGCAGTGTCCTCTGGCTGTGGCGCGGCTTGAGCCGGCCGCGCTGTGGCCCAGCCCTAGTCGGCGATCGGCCCTCGGTCAGCGCCATCGTGGCCGCGCGCAACGAAGAGGCGACCTTGCCGCACTGCTTAGACGCCCTCGCCCGTCAGGACTATCCGGGAGCGTTTGAAGTGATCGTCGTAGATGACCGCTCGGGTGACCGCACTGGGGACCTCATTGCCGCCAAGGCGGCGACTTGGCCGGCCCTCAAGGGCGTACAGGCCGCGCCCGACGGGTGGTTTAAGTGCCCTAAGAAAAGCGCGTTAGCCCAAGGGATTGCCGCGAGCACTGGGGAGATTTTGCTCTTTACCGATGCCGATTGCCGCCCGCCCGCCGACTGGGTTCGCTCGATGGTGGCACACTTTGCCCCGGGGGTTGGCTTAGTCGCCGGGTACGCGCGGCCCGATCCGGTCGCTGGGGTGCTCGCCAAGGTCTTGGCCTTAGACAATATCGGGGTCGGGGCGCTGGGGGCAGGCAGCTTTGGCATGGGCCATCCGCTGTCGTGTACGGGCCGCAATTTGGCCTACCGCCGCCAAGTGTATGACGAGCTGGGCGGTTTCGCGCCGATCGGGCATCTGATCGGGGGCGACGATGTGTACTTCATGCGCTTGCTGAGTGCCCAAGGCTTATGGGCTATGGCGTTTAATCGCCGGGCCGTCGTCCGCTCGCAGCCGCCGCCGGCTAAGCTCGCGGCCGCAGTGCAGCAAAAGCTGCGGCACGCGGCCAAAGGAGGGCACTACAAGGGCCGCGCATTTTATTTGGCCGCCGGGGTCTATTTGTTCCACGGCTTTCTCGCTTGGGGACTGGTGCAGATGCTCTGGAGCCAAAGCTGGGATGGCTGGGTAGCGGGGGTCTGGTTTGCGCGCTGGGCCGTTGACTTTTTGCTGCTCAAGCGAATGGCCGCGCCCGAAGAGCGCGCCCTCCTGTGCTATTTGCCGCTAGTGGAAGTTTTGTATATTCCCTATGTGCTGATTTTTACGATTGTCGGCCGTTGGGGCTGGTTCCGCTGGAAAACCTAAACGAAGGAGTTGGTTTGGCTTACCTGATCGCGCCCAAAGCACTGCCGCGCTACGCTCGGCGCTACGCCCGCGTATTTTCTTGGCAGCGGCTGGTTAATTTTTTCGCCGTTTTGGCCTCTATGGGGCTGTCGTGGATGACCCGTCGGCCCATCGTGTGGGGGCGGCCTTTTATGCTCATGGTCGAGCCGACCAACTTCTGCAACCTCAAGTGCCCCTTGTGCCCTTCGGGCAACGGTCAGATGCGCCGCCCGAGGGGCAATATGGGCTTGGAGGACTTTAAGAAGCTGGTTGACCAACTCGGCGGCGAAGTCTTTATGATGATGCTGTGGAACCAAGGCGAGCCGTATATCAACAAGTGCTTCAACCAGATGGTGCGCTACGCCAGCGACCGCGGCATCTTCACGTTCACGAGCACCAACGGCCACTTCGTCCGCGCCCCAGAGCAGGCGCGGGCCATCGTCGAGTCTGGGCTGGACGAGATGATCGTCTCGCTGGACGGGGTCGATCAAGCTACGTACGAGCGGTACCGGGTCGGCGGCCAGATCGAACGCGTCTTTTCCGGGGTCCGGCTGCTGGTCGCGGCCAAAGAGGCGCTGGGGTCGCAGACGCCGCTCATCAACCTGCAATTTATCGTTATGAAGCACAACGAGCGCGATCTGGCCACGGCCGAAGCGCTGGCCAAGGACCTGCGCGTTGATAAGTTCTTGGTCAAGACCGCTCAGGTGTACACCGCGGCCGAGGCCGAGGCGTTCTTGCCCGAGGACGAACAGTACAGCCGCTACGAGTTGGCGGAGGACGAATTGGCGGTCAAAGGGCAGCCCACGCGGGGTTGCAAGGTGCTGTGGTACAGTTCGATGGTCAATTGGGATGGATCGGTCGCGCCCTGCTGTTTTGACAAAGACGTCGATTTTGGCATGGGGCAGGCCTTCAACGGCCGTTCTTTTGACGCGATCTGGCGCAGCCGGGCCTATATGGACTTTCGCCGTCAGGTCCTCGCCGACCGCAATACCTTCGATATGTGCCGCAACTGTTCCGAAGGCTATCGCGGCATGTTCTCCCTGATCAAGGAAATCAAGGGCTGATGCCCGAGTACCTCTTGGCGTCCTGTGCGCTGGCCTATTTGCTCGGGGCTTGTTGGTTCGTCGCCGGGATGCGTGGCCGCCCCGGGCCGGCCGAGCGCGTCGAGTTGGTCTCAGTAGTAGTCGCCGCGCGCAACGAAGCCGCCCACATCGCCTCCTGCCTGCGCGCCCTGCTGGCGCAGGATTACCCCCAAGAACACTACGAAATCATCGTCGTTGACGACGGCTCCACCGATGGCACGGGCCACATCGTGCGCGAGTTCAGCGGGGGGAGTGCGTCCGCGCCCGTGCGCTTGCTGCGAACCGAAGGGTCGGGTTCCAAGAAAGCCGCGCTCAGCTTGGGGATCGCCGAAGCGCGGGGGGAGGTGATTTGCACCACGGATGCCGATTGCGAGGTCGCGCCGGGATGGATCCGCGGCATGTTGTCGCACTTTGCCGACGGAGTAGGCATGGTCATCGGCTTTTCGCAAATCGGCTCGGCCGCCAAAATTAAGGGGTGGCGTCAGGGCTACGAGGCCGTTGATTTCACCTGCTTGATGGCTTGCATCTGGGGCAGTGCCGGGTGGGGCCATCCCATGGCGGCCTCCGGCCAGAATTTGGCCTTTTTGCGGGAGGCGTTTTTCGACGTGGGCGGCTATAAAAAGATCATGCACCGGGCTTCTGGCGACGATGTGCTGCTCATGCAGGCCATGCGCCGTTCGGGCCGGTGGGCCATTGTTTTTGCCAACCAGCCAGCGACCTTTGTGCGGCATCCGGTGGCCGCGTCTTGGGGTGCGTTATTCGGCCAGCGCAGCCGCTGGGCCTCCAATGCCCCGGTCCTCGCACGCCTAGATCCGCTCTTTTTTGGCTATATGCTGCTCACCTACGCTTTGAGCTGGGCGACGATCATGGCCCCGCTGCTGTGCTTGGCCGGCTGGCTGAATCCCCTGTGGCCTTGGGCGTGGTGGGGGCGAAAGTGGGGAGTGAGTGGGGGGTGTTTAACGGCGGCGTATCGCTCTCGGGCCGGCGCGAGTTGCGCCGCTATTTTCCCCTGTGGGCCTTATTGCAACCGCTGCACGTAGTTTTGGTCGGCAGCGTTGGCTGCTTGGGGATTTTTCGCTGGAAGGGCCGCATCCACCTGTGGGGCCGGCGCGTCGAGCTATCGCCGCCGTCGCGGCGCTGAAGAAGGAAGTAGGAAGCCCAGTGGGAAAGCGCGAAGGCGACCGCGCCCAGATCGTCTGTAGAGCATTGAAGAAAACCATTCCCGAAGCGAGAGTGGAGCTCAACTACGGCAATGCCTTGGAGCTGATGGTGGCGACCATGCTCGCGGCGCAGAGCACGGATGTCAAGGTCAACGAAGTCACGGCCGTGCTATTCAAAAAATATCAGTGCGCGGCCGACTACGCGGCCGTGGCGGTTGAGGAACTGGAGGAGGATATCCGTCCAACCGGCTTCTACCGGCAAAAGGCCAAAAACATCCGCGCGGCCATGGAGATGCTCCTCGCCGAGCACGGAGGCCAAGTCCCCGGGCAGATGGACGCCTTGCTCCGCTTGCCCGGCATTGGCCGCAAGAGTGCCAACGTCATCCTCGGCAATGTGTATGGCGTGCCCGGCATCGTGGTTGATACGCATGTTGGGCGGGTGAGTCGGCGCTTGGGGCTGACCTCAGAAACGGACCCCGTCAAGGTCGAAATGGCCTTGGCCCAGCGGCTGCCGCCCCAAGAGTGGACGGCGTTTGGGCAGCGCGTGGTTTTGCACGGTCGCTATGTGTGCAAGGCGCGCAAGCCCTGGTGCGACGAGTGCGTTCTCATGCCGCATTGCGATTATTTTGCCAGCCAAACGGCGGGCGTTTAGGGACGCCGTTGCGGCAGACGCTTGAGGACGGCGGTTATTTCGGCGGGCGTTTGCGAGGCGAGCATATCGCGGTGGGCCGCGTCCGTGTGCATCAAGGTTGCAATCTGCGCTAGGATGGGGATGTAGCTGCGGTAGTTTTGCTCTGGAGTCAGCAGCAAGAAGATGAAGTGAACTGGCTCGTTGCTCGGGCTTTCAAAATCAATGCCTTGGGGGCAAATCCCCAGACAGCCGATGATGCCGGGCAGGTCTGGGATGGGCGCGTGGGGAATCGCGGTGCCGTGCCCGAGCGCGGTCGAGCTTTTGCGCTCGCGTTCGAGTGCGGCCTCGAGCACGGTCTGGCGTTCGCTGACGGGGATTTGTTTCTCTTCGATGAGGGCATCAACCATCTGGGCGATGGCGTCCCATTTGTCTTTGGGGGTGAGGTCTAAGCGGATGGTGTGCTCCCAGAAAATGCGGCTTAGCTGCAAGTCGTTGGCCGCGGCCGAGCGGACCATGAGCACCGAACAGGGCACCTGATCGGCGATTTCGTCCGGGATGGAGCCGGCGAGATGTTCCTCTTGGTGCCAGTCGTTTGAGGCACCGAGTACGAGCAAATCGTGGTTTTGCGCCCGCGCGACGATGGCCGGGACGACGTGGATGGCCGGGACCACCGTTAAGGGGGCGTCGATCTCTAGCAACTCTAGCTGCAAACGCGTGTCGGCCGCTAGCTGCGAACAGTAGCGCTGGAGGATCGGGTTGGAAGGGTCGCGGCGGTCGCGCACGATGCGGAGAATTTCCAGTTCAGCGCCCCAAGTTCGGGCCAGATCGTAGGCGATTTGCACGCCTACCAGCGCGTGATTGCCGCCGCCGAAGGGCACGAGAATCCGGCGCACCGGCCCGCTCTTTTTTTCCTTAAAAATCAAGGTGTCAACGTCAATGGCCTTGGCCAAGGCGCGATTGGGGGCGGATAGGATGGCGTCGCGCTCGACCTTGGCATTCCAAGCCATGAGCATCATGTTGCAGCTCCAGCGGCGGACCGCTCGCTGAATTCCGCTGGTCACGTCCTCGTCTTTTTCTACATGGGCGATCGCACCGACGTCGTGGGCCATGGCCCGGTCGGCCGAAACTTGGAGGGCCTGTTTTATGTCGGGCCGAGGCTTTGCGCCGGGCGTCAGGATGTGGGTTAAGTGCAGCTCGCCCCAAGGCGAAAGGGCGAGGGTCGCAGCCAAGTCAACGAGATTGTGTTCTTGGTGCGGGTTTTCGAGCGGGACCAGAATGCGAAGTTGAGCAGGCGACATCTTAGGTGTAAGGCATCAAGCCGAGGAGGAACCTAGGCAATACTCAGTACTCAGTAGCATGTAATTAAATATAAAACAGACCGCCATCTTTTCCACCTCCTTTGTCGCCGCAGTGGGGTTGCCAGCGGTCGCGTGGAGCGGTTTGTTGTAAGCAATTCAATCGGGAGGTTTGCGTGAGGATATTGATTACTGGCATTACCGGCCGCATCGGCGCCAACTTGGCCAAACAGCTCGTCGAGCGCGGCCATCGCCTCCGGGGGTTGGTCTGGCCGCGCGACCCGCGCGTGGAAAATCTCAAGAAGATGCAGGTCGAACTCGTCGAGGGGAGTTTGACCGAGCCGACGGCCGTTGCGCGCGCGGTTGAGGGCGTTGAGGCCGTCTATCACTTGGGGGCGGCCTTTCAGGGCGGTGGCCCCTTTACAGACGAGGAGTTTTTTGAGATTAACGTGCGCGGCACCTTCAACATGCTGGAGGCCGTGCGCCGAGCGAAGGGGATCGGCCAGTTCCTATTCGCCAGCACCGACGCGGTTTACGACAAGTACATCCCCGGTGGCATGAGCGCGCCCATTGACGAACAGACGCCGCGCCGGCCCAAGGGCGCGTATGCCTTGACCAAGGCACTCGGCGAGGAGTTGTGTACCGGCTATTGGCAGAGCTACCAAGTGCCGACGACGATTTTGCGTTTCGCCTTGGTGCGGGCGGCCGACGAAATTTTGCAATTTCCGCAGTTCTACCTGAGCAAGATGAAAGCGGTACACCCGGAACTGGCCGCCTTGTGGCAGGGCCAAGAGTGCGCGGTGCTCCTAAAAGACCAGCGCGACCGGCCCTTCAAAAAGCACATCGCCGACGTGCGCGACATCGCGCATGGCTGCCTCTGCGCCTTGGGCAAAGAAAGGGCCTTGGGCGAGACCTTCCAGCTCGCGGGGCCGCGCCCGTTCACGTGGGACGAGGTGAGTTACCGGCTCGCCGAATTGCGCAACATGCCCCACGTCGAAGCGGCGGTACAGGCCACTCCGACCTTCTACGAATTCAACCTGCGCAAGGCCGAGGATTATTTGGGATTTAGCCCTAGGTACGACGTCGTGCGGATGATCGTCGATGCGCTCAGCTATCAGCGCGGCGAGGACCTCGGGGTGTTGCCGCACGGCTGAGGATTAGGTCTCGTGCGGCACCAATTCTGCGGCGATGGCGGCGAGGACGTCCTCGGTGCGAAAGGGCTTGTAAAAAACCGGGCACCCCTTGAGGGCTTGCAGCACCTCCTGCGAGTGCCTTTGGCGCGAGAGGAAGGCGATGAGCTTGGTATTGTCGAGCAAGCGACTGGCCGAGAGAAAAGGAGTGGGGTCGTCAACCTCGACGCCGAGGAGGACTAAGTCTGGGGCGTTGAGCCGGTAGTGGTCGAGCCCGTCGGCTAGCTGGTTGGCGACTTCGACCTGATAGCCGGAGCGCTTGAGCAATCCGGCGAGGGTCGCGCTAAATATGGGATTGCGGTCGATGATTAGGATTTTGTACAATGCTTTGACTCTGGGCGAATTGGGGGCCGGACAGCAGGCTTACGGCCTAAAAAATTAAGAGGTGGGCTAAACCTGTGCAAGGCGGGGAATTGTTTGACAACCCGCAGGACGTCGGCTATACTGGCCGACCTAAAAAGACGGAAATTTATGCGGAGTAAAGAAGAATTAAAGGCGGCGGTTTGCGCGGCCATCGAGCGGCAAAGCGAGCGGATCATCGGGCTGGGAGAAGCCATTATGGACCAACCCGAATTGGGCTTTAAGGAGGAGCAGACGGCTCACCGCGTCTGCGAGCGTTTTGCCAACCTCGGCTTGCAGTACGAGCGGGAACTGGCGCTGACCGGTGTGAAGGCCCGGCTCAAGGGACGCCCAGCCGGGCCGACGGTGGCGCTGATGGGCGAACTCGACGCGCTCATCGTACCCGATCACCCGCGCGCCGACCCGGCAACCGGAGCGGCCCACGCCTGTGGGCACAACGCCCAGATCGCCGGGATGGTCGGGGCCGCTTATGGGCTGGTCGGGGCCGGTGCCAGCGAGGAACTAGCCGGGGAAATCGCGTTTTTCGCCGTGCCGGCCGAAGAGTACGTCGAGATAGGCTATCGCTTGGGGCTGGTCGAGGAAGGCAAAATCGCGTTTCTCGGGGGCAAGCCCGAGCTGGTCGAATTGGGTCATTTCGACGACGTAGATATGGCCGTGATGATTCACACCAGCAGCTCGGCCCAAAGCGAGGGGGCGGTCGGAATCGCCCGCTCGTCCAATGGCTTTTTGGCCAAGAACGTGCGGTTCATCGGCCGAGCCGCCCACGCTGGCGGCGCGCCCGAAAAGGGCGTCAACGCGCTCAGTGCGGCCACGCTCGCCCTCAGCGCGATTGACGCGCAGCGCGCAACCTTCCGCGACCAAGACTGCGTGCGGGTGCATCCGATCATTACCAAGGGGGGCGATCTGGTCAATATCATCCCGGCCGAGGTGCGGCTAGAAACCTACGTCCGCGCCCGCACTTCTGAGGCCATGCTCGATGCGTCTCATAAGGTCGATCGGGCGCTGCGGGGGGCGGCGGTCGCCCTCGGCTGTGCGGTCGAAATCGAAACCGTGCCCGGCTACCTGCCGCTGCACAACGACCCCGACTTAGGGCAGCTTTTCAGGGCCAACGCCGCGCACATTTTCGGCTCGGATCAGTACCGGGATTACCCCCACGGCGGCGGCTCCACCGACGCGGGCGACCTCAGTCAGATCATGCCCGTGCTACACCCGGCCATGACCGGGGCCAGCGGCGTGGTCCACGGCCCCGATTGGCGCATCGCCGACCCAGCGGCTGGGTATCTCGCTCCGGCCAAGGTCTTGGCCATGATGGCCATCGACCTGCTGTACGGCGATGCGGCTGCGGCAAAGAGCATCCTGCAAAACTACGTGCCCAACATGAGTAAGGGCGAGTATCTCCAACAGCAAAAAGCACTCTTTCACCGGGAGCATTTCGCCGGTGATCAAACCGGGAGGAATGCAACGTGAAGCTCGGCATGGTGACCTACAACTTGGGCCGCGATTGGGATTTAGAGACCCTGATTGCCCATTGCGAAGAGGCTGATTTTTCTGGCGTTGAGCTGCGGACTACGCATGCCCACGGCGTTGAAACGTCGCTCAGTGTAGCCGAGCGGGGCGAGGTCAAGCGGCGCTTTGCCGACTCGGTGGTTGAGCTGGTGGGGTTGGGCAGTGCCTTTGAATACGACGCGGTCGATCCGCAGGTGCTTCGCAGCCACATCGACGGGACCAAAGAATACGCGCGCTTGGCCCACGATCTCGGCGTCGGCGGCGTCAAAGTGCGCCCCAACAACGTCCACGTCGATGAGGGGATCCCCCTTGAGCAGACCCTAGAGCAGATCGGCGTCAGCCTGCGAGAGTGCGGCGAATTCGCTCGCGACTTAGGGGTGCAGATCCGCTTGGAGGTCCACGGTCGCACGACCTCGGATCCGGCCAACATCCGCGCGATCCTCGACTACGCCGATCACGACAATGTCTTCGTCTGCTGGAATTCCAATGCGACGGACCTAGTCGACGGCTCCATCGACGGCAGTTTCGCCTCCTTGCAGGACGCGATTGCCTTGGTCCACATTACCGAGTTGTGGAGCGATTACCCGTGGGAGCGGCTCTTCGCGCTGCTGCGGCAGAGCGGCTACACCGGGTATTGTCTCGCCGAAATCCCCGAAAGCCCACAACCGCTGCGTCTGATGCGCTACTATCGAGCCTTGTGGCAGGCCCTCGCCAAAGGCTAGCGCGGGGCAATGCCTGAGATTGCCTATGTCAATGGCCGCTTCGGTCCATTGGCCGAAGCCGTGGTATCGGTCGAGGACCGGGGCTATCAGTTCGCCGATGGCGTCTATGAGGTGGTTGCTACCTACGGTGGGTGCCCGTTCGCCTTAGAGCCGCATTTGACGCGCCTCCAGAGCAACTTAGAGGCCCTGCACTTGCCGTTGGATCTCCGTGCGTATGGCCTTAGAGCCAAGTTGATGGAGGGCCTTGAGCGGAGCGGTTTTAGTGAGACGTTGGTCTATATCCAAGTTACGCGCGGAGTCGCTCCTAGGCAGCACCAATTTCCCCCTGTCCCAGTCGCGCCCACCGTCGTAATGACGTTTAAGAAGCTGCATGGCCGGCCGCCGGCCCTGTACGACCGCGGCGTCGAGGTCATTAGCACCGCAGACTTGCGCTGGAAGCGCTGCGATATTAAGAGCATCGCCTTACTGCCCAACATCTTGGCCAAACAGGCCGCGGCGCAGGTGGGGGCCTTTGAGGCCCTGCTGGTCGATGCGGTCGGCCGGGTCACTGAAGGGGCTTCAACCAGTGCCTTCTGCGTCCGGGCCGGCCGCTTGTGTACCGCGCCTGTTGGTCCCCACATCCTACCGAGTATCACCCGAGGGATTCTGCTCGACTTGGCCCGCCAGCTCGGCATCCCCATTGAAGAAGAGTTTTGTACGCTGGACCAATTTAAGGCCGCCGATGAGGTCTTTATTGCCGGCACGACCCTTGAGGCGATGCCGGTGGTGCGAATTGACGATGCCGTTATCGGCGAGGGTTCGCCGGGGCCAATAACTCAGCAGATCCGCGCCGCGTTTCTAGATTCGCTGAATTTGACCTGAAAGGGTCGGGTTACAAAATAAAAAGGGGGGAACGCTCAGTCGGCACTTCCCTCCTTTTTTGTGGACCGCTGAGCGGTTTTAATGGATGACGACCATCTTGGTTTCGGTCATTTCCTCTACCGCGTACCGAGGCCCTTCTTTGCCCATGCCGCTTTCCTTGAGGCCGCCATAAGGCATCAGGTCGGCGCGCCACTGAGTGCCCCAGTTGATGTGGATGTTGCCCGATTCCACCTGCTGGGCAAATTGGAGTGCCCAGTTGAGGTTCTCGGTGAAAATTGCCGCGCTAAGGCCATAGTTGGTGTCGTTGGCCATGGCGATGGCTTGGTCGATATCGTCGATCCGGCTGATGCCGAGGGCCGGGCCGAAAATCTCGTCGCAGGAGACCTTCATCTCCGGGGCTACATCGGCTAGGACGGTCGGGGCGAACATCGTGCCCTCGCGGGTGCCGCCGGTGACGATGCTGGCCCCCGCGCCAACGGCATCTTGTACCCAAGACTCGACGCGCTCAGCGTCTTGGACGCGGATCATAGGCCCCATTTTGACGTCGCTGTCGAGGGGATTGCCGGTCGTCAGGGCTTCGACTGCGGGTTTGAGGGCGTCGATAAAATCCCCGTACACCTCGCTGCTGGCGAACACCCGCTGCGTTGAGATGCAGACTTGGCCGGCGTTGGCAAAGCCGGTATTGGCGGTGGCGGCCGCGACCTTTTCGAGATCGGCGTCCGCCATGACGATCAGCGGGGAATTGGAACCGAGCTCCATGGTCACTTTCTTCAGGCCAGCGACCTGACAGATGCGTTCGCCGACATCGCGGCTGCCCGTAAAGCTGATCTTGCGGACCTTGGGATTGGCACTGATCGCGTCGCCAATGACGCTGCCCGCCCCGGTGACGCATTGAATGGCTTCCTCCGGCAGGCCGGCCTCGAGGAAAATCTCGGTTAGTTTGAGGGCCGAAAGCGGGGTGTCGCTGGCCGGCTTGATGAGGATTGCGTTGCCGGCGGCCAGCGCCGGGCCGACTTTGTGGCAGACGAGGTTGAGCGGGAAGTTAAAGGGCGTAATGGCCGCTACGACGCCACAGGGGACCCGCAGCGTAAAGCCAAATTTGCCCGCCCCATTAGAGGCCCCGCTCAGGTCGAGTGTTTCGCCCGTCAGACGCTTGGCTTCCTCGGCAGACAGGACGATGGTCTCTTGGGCACGGGCCGCCTCGCCCATTCCCTCGAAGAGGATCTTGCCCTCTTCAAGGGTAATCGTGCGCCCTAGGTCGTCGAGCCGCTCTAGCATGAGATCGGCCGCTTTGTGGATGACTTGGTAGCGCTCATGGGCGCTCATGGCGGCCATGACTTTGGCCCCGCGCTCGGCCGAGTCAATGGCGCGGTTGATATCTGCGGCGTCGCCCCTGGGGACGGTGTCGATGATCGAGCCATCATAGGGGTTGACGACGTCCATGGTTTCGGCTTTGTCAACCCATTCTCCGGCAATGTACATCTTCATGATCCAATTCCTTTTCGACTTTTCGAGGTGGGTGGTAAGTAGGAGACAAGTTAAGGGCGAGCTTTGACCTGTCAAATGCCCAAGCGGTTTTTATAAGGCAAAGGGCGGCCCTCCGCATCGAGTAAGGGCTGCGGCGGCGCCTTCTTTTGGGTTCGCAAGCTGACGATTACTAAGGCGAGGGCCGAAAAAGGCACGGCCAAAAGGTCGGCCGGCAAATTCGCTGGGATCCTCTCCAGCACCTGCCAAGCACACAGGCCGACCGCTATGGAAGCTAAGGCCCCAGGGCCGTTGCTCTTGGGCCACCACAAACCAGCGGTTAGCGGGACGAACAGCGAGGCGAGGAGCACGGACCAAGAATTGACCATCAAGTCGTACACCGAAGCGGTGCGGAGGGCCAACAGTAAAGATGCCGCGCCCAACAGGAGGACGGACCAGCGCGTCAGGCGCAGCGACGACCGTTCCTCGGCATTGGGTTTGAAGTAGCGCAGGACATCCCAGCCAATGACACTCGCTGGAGCGAGGAGGGCGCTGTCGGCGCTGGACAGGAGGGCCGAGACGAGGGCCCCCATAAAGAGGACCAAGGCTAGATCCGGGAGGTACTCTAGTGCGAGGGCCATCATAACCAGATCGGGATCGGCCAAATCTGGCAGGACGACCGCACCCGCCATACCGAGAAAAACGGGCAATAGCCCGACCGTTATATAAAGCAGCCCAGCGAGGTACGCGCTGCGGTACGCCACCGTTTCGTCGCGGCTGGACAGACTGCGCTGGATTAGGTCTTGACCCGCTAGGTTGCCGAGGCCAATGACCAGCCAGTCGCGCGCATATACCAACCAACTGGCCGCGTCGCCGCGCGGGTAGAAATCGAAGCGGGAGGCCGGGATTGAGGTGACGAGGGCCTCCCAGCCCCCCATGTCGCTGAGGAGGATCGGCGTCAAAATAAACAATCCCAGTACGAGGATGGTCACTTGAATGAAGTCGGTTAGCGTGACGGCCCACATGCCACCGGCCCAAGTGTAGATCAGTACAATGACTGCGGCGGCGCAGATGCCGAAGGCGGGATCGATGCCGGTCAGGCTCTGTAGAATCCGCCCAAAGGCGACCAACAGCGAGCCAACCCAGCCGATATAGGCGGGAATGGTGCAGAGGCTGGCCAGCAGGCCCGCCCGCGGGCCGAAGCGGCGGCTAAAAAAGGACGCTATTGTCATCAAGCCCATGCGCCGCATCATGCGGACGTACAAGAGACCGGCGATGAATAGGCACAAAGCCGCGCCAAAAGGGTCGGCAATGACCGCGAGGATGCCGCCTTTGTAGGCAGCACTCGCCGCGCCAATGCAGATGCCACCGCCAAACCACGTCGCAGCGAGCGTTGCAGTGCAGAGCAACAGGGGCAGGCGTTGGCCAGCGACGATGAAGTCCGTCGAGTTGTGGACTCGGCGACCAGCGTATAAGCCAACGCCAAGCATCACCGCCAGATAGACAACCAAGCCGGTCAAGACCAAGGGATTCGCCATGGCAAGATCCTTTTTGAAAATTTGTTATAATAACCAACAGCGTGAAACTGGCCAATGACGCCAACCCAGTGGCGAATCTGGCCATTATTAAGCGATAATTCGATCTATGTTTTTCCTATAATACGATGGGCTGTAACAAATTATGGATACGATAGCACTTTTGGCACAGTCCTTGCAAGTTAGAAACAACACGCGATAAGCTCCACTCAAATCCAAGGGAGGCATGCGATGGCTAAAGGAGCCTTAGCGAGGATAAGCGATATCCTCAAGTCCAATATCAACGAGATGCTCGACCGAGCGGAAGAGCCAGACAAGATGATCCGCCAGATGGTGCGGGACATGGAAGAGGCGGTCGGCAAGGCCACGGCCTCGGTAGGGACCGCTGTGGCCAACCACAAGCGGCTCGAGCGCCAGTTCAACGACAAGCAAAGCCAGATCGCCGAGTGGCAGCGCAAGGCCGAACGGGCGGTGGCAGCGGGCGAGGACGCGCTGGCGCGCCGGGCGCTGGAGCGCAAGGCGGTGTTGGCCAAAGCGGCCGAGGATTTGGCGCCGGCCTTGGAGGAGAGTCGGCAGACGGCCGAGCAGTTGCGCGAGCAGTTGCGCGAACTAAAGACCAAGCTCGAAGAAGCGCGGACCCGACAGGGCACGTTGGTCGCCCGCCACCAAGCGGCTCAGGCCCGCAAGCGTCTGGCCCAGAGCATTTCTGGATTGGGTCAGGATGCCTTTTCCAGCTTTGAACGCTTTGAGCAGAAAGTCGCAGAGAGCGAGGCCGAGGCGGCCGCGCACGTAGAGGTTTCGGGCGAGATGGAAGACGTTGAGAAAGAAATCCGCCAAATCGAGGTTGATCACAGCGTTGACGATGAATTGAAAGCGCTAAAGGACAAGATGAAAAAGGATAAGTAATCCTTTGGTCTGCAACGCATTATGCGATATTTCTAGCAGGTGAGCTATGAAATTCATCGACGAAGCCAACCTCAAGGTAAGCAGTGCTGTAGAGAGCGGGTGCAAGCGTTTAGGCGCTCTGTTTCTCAAGGTGCTGGCCGTACCGATTGTGCCAATAGGGCTGGGGCTTATGCTCTACGGGCTTTTTCAGATGCTTAGGCCCTCCGCTTCAGACCACCCCTCTTTCGAACTCTTCGCCGTTGGCGTCACGCAGGTCATCTTCGGCAGCTTGCTCTGGCTATTGGCCAAAAAACTCGATGCGGCCGCGCACCTGCTACGCTACCGGCGGCAGCAAAACCGCGTCGTGCGTTTGGCTAGGCAGCGCGGTGGCCGCCTGACGGCGACCGAAACGGCGGCCGATACCGGGCTGACGGTTGAGGAAGCCGCGGAGATTCTCAAGCGTTTGGCCGACGGAGGGTTTGTCGAGGTCGAAATAACCGATTCGGGCCTTATTGTCTATCGCTTTCCAGAAGTGCTTTTCGCGCACGAAAAACGCTGGAGCCGGGGCGTCGAAAGCGCCTGAGTCCGTGCCATCCGCGCTCACGGCTGGCGCGGACTCAGATCGACCGGATTGAGGCGAGGGAAAGGAGCTAATCATGGATAAGAATAAGGGGATCATCTTTGGGGTCTTTATTGGTATCGCGTTGTGCGTACTTTTTTACGTTGCGTTTGCCAGCTATCCTGTTGGTCGTCTGATGGGGCCTGTCATTCTGACGCTGTCCTTAGGGGCTGTGGCTATTTTTCTCTTGTTGGCGGTCGTAGCTATTTTTGCTATCGCCAAAAAGGCAACCGTATCCGAGGATAAGGGTATTGAGCGAGACGAACTGCGAGAGCGATTGGTCGCAGTTGAGCAGCGGCTGACGGAGGTGCAGGACGTGATGATCGTCCTTAGCGAAAAGATCGACCGGATGGAGGGAGCCGGAGCTGAGCCGTGGAGTGCCAAGAACGACGAGATCAAGGCTAGCCCGTGAATTGGCGCGACCACGCTGTACAGGCTTGTGAAGATGCGCGTTGGGCCGAGGCGTTGGAGTGGTGCGAGCGCGGCCTAGCCGAGGTGCCCGACGACTTGGAGCTTTGGCACTGCAAAGGGCGTTGTCTCTTGGAACTGGGGGACGAGCAAGCGGCCGTCGCCGCGCTGGAAGCGGCTGCGGCGGGCGGACATCTAGCAAGCCATTACCAACTCGGCTTACTCGCAATGCGCCAAGGGCGGCGGAATGCCCGGTTCCGCGAGCGGTCCCTGACGCACTTTGAGGCCATTGTGTGCGCGGCCGAAAAAGGGCGCGAATACCCCGACCTCGACCGCGTCTTTTTCGCGCTCGGCAGCCAGTACGGCGAAGATCCGCAGCGGCGCGGAGAAGCCATCCGAGCGTACCGCCAAGGATTGGCACTCAACCCGCTCTCCGCTGTTGGCCACAACAGCTTGGGCCAGCTCTTGCTGCAAAGCGGTCAGGTGCTGGGGGCGATGGGGGAGTTCAAGGTCGCCATCCAACTCGACCCCAAGCTCAGTCAGCCATACGCAAATTTGTCCCGTTTGTTTTTTTCCCACGTAAAACTCTCTGAATTAGAACAAGAATACCAGCATATCTGCGAGGAATTCGCGCAAAGTGCTCCGCAAGTTCTCGCGCGTTTGTCGCTGGCAATGGTTGAGTTGGGCAAAGAGCAGGTGTACGAAGGGTTTTACACCAAGGGACATCGCATCAAAAACCTGATGGGGATCATCGGCAGCCGCTTGCGGGGACTGGGACGCAAGGCCGCAGGCGAGCAGCAGGGGGAGTTGAATCGCTTAGGAGGCGAATACGAGGCCCTGTACGACGAATGGGTGGGGTTCTTAGAAGCGATGAAAACGGATAAAATTTTCCCGGCGGTGACCGATCTCGGGCGCTTGGTGCGCCGGGTGGCGGCCGGATTGGACCGCCAAACGTGGAAATCCGCGATTCAGACGCGGGTCCAAGCGGGCTTGCCGCGCGTGGAAGCCGACGAGCGGATGTTGCGCGAGGCTATTACGAACCTCTGCCTCAACGCGCTGGAAACTCTCGAAGAAGGACCGGGCGGCCGGGTGGTGCTGGGCACTGGCTACGACGAGGAGCAGTCGCTGGCCTTTATAGAGGTCGAGGACGACGGGCCGGGCATTGAGGAAGAGCATTTGGAATTGATATTCGAGCCTGGATTTACCACCAGAGAGCGGGGCAATGGCTATGGCTTGAGCATTGCGCGCCGCATCGCCCAAGCCCATCAAGGCATATTGCGCGTCAAGAGCAGAAAGGGACATGGAACCGTTTTTCGGCTCGATCTGCCGCTCAATTTCGCGGGCGGTGCGCCCTAGCCTTTCAGGGGTCAGGGGTTAAATGGAGGACGGGCATGAAAAGTAAAAAACAGAAGTCGGTCTTAATCGCCGATGACCAGCGGGAATTGCGCGATATGTTGGGGGAGAAACTGCGCAGCTTGGGCAAGGAAGTCATCTCGTTTTCCAACGGCCAGCGGTTGCTCGGGCATTTAGCAGCTAGGCCAACGGATGTCGAGCTTGTGGTGCTCGATTTGGACTTTGGCGTTGGCCAGCCCAATGGCCTCGAAGTGCTGAAAGAGATCAAAAAGCACTGGGCCGAGTTGCCCGTTATTATTCTCACCGGCAAGGGAAGCATTGACTTGGCGGTCGAAGCCGTGCAGGCCGGGGCGGCCGACTTTATCGAGAAGGACTTGTACGTTGAAGACAAGCTCGAAGTGGAAATGGAAAAGGTCGAGCGGATGCTGGTGGTATTGCGCGAAAATGCCCGTCTCAAGGCCGAGAACGAGGCCCTAGACCGCGATAACACCTTTTATCGGACCCAGCTAGGCCAGCGCTATCAGATCGTCAGTTCCAGTCCCCTGATTCAGAACCTACTAGAGCAAGTTGAACAGATCGCCTCCATACCGAGGCCGGTGTTGATCCGCGGCGAGCGCGGCACTGGCAAGGAGTTGATCGCCGCGGCCTTGCACTACGGGAGCAATCGCCGCGCACGGGCCTTTGTCAAGACCAACTGCGCGGCGCTGTCGGATACCCTACTCGAAAGCGAGCTGTTTGGCCACGAAAAGGGGGCCTTTACGGGCGCGAACCAAATGCGCCACGGTCGCTTTGAAGCGGCCGATGGCGGGACGCTTTTTCTCGACGAGATCGGCAACACGTCACTGGAATTCCAAAAAAATGTATTGCGCGTCATAGAATACCAAGAATTTGAACGCATCGGCGGGAGCCAGACGATCCGCGTTGACGTGCGCGTCGTGGCAGCGACCAACGCGGATCTGGAGGGGGAAATAGCCAGCGGGCAATTCCGCGCCGACCTCTACGACCGCCTGCGGTTTAGCGTCCTCCAACTGCCCCCCTTGCGGGAGCGGCCCGAGGACATCCGGCCCTTGGTGGCGTACTTTACTCAGCAGCTATGCGACGAAGTTCCGGCGATTGAACGACGCTCGTTCGCCAAAGACGTTTTGGCCAAGCTAGAGACCTACGCTTGGCCGGGGAATGTGCGCGAGCTCAAATTCGCGGTCGAGCGCGCCCTCTGCGTGGCGCAAGGGAGCGAAGTGGTCGTGGAGGACTTGCCCCCGGAAGTGCGCGGCGGCCGGGGCGTCGTCCTTTCTGAAGGAGGCCGTTTCGACGAGCAAGTCGCGCACGTTGAGCGAGGATTGCTCGATGGCGCACTGGCGCAGGCGGGCGGGCGGCAGAAAGACGCGGCCCAGCAATTGGGCTTGACCTACGACCGCTTTCGGCACTTGCTCCGCAAATACCAAATCACGACCAAATGACCTGCCGCGTCCTCTGGGCCGAGCCTTATTGACAGTGGGAACGCGCCGGGTATATTAACCGCAGGCGCAGGCTCCCACCCGGGCGAGAGGGCATGGAAAAAGTTTACAAAGTCGAAACCACACTTTCTCACAGCTTGGCCGAACTCTATGCTAGCCTCGAAGAAGAGTTCGCCAAGAAGAGCAGCATCCCCCTCTCGGACATGAACCGCACGTTGTTGCAAACGGGCTTAATCCACCATCTGACGATGATGAGCGGGTTGGGGCTGATCGAGCCGGAGAAGGCCGCTAGGCTGCATGCGTTGATCGACCAAGTAGCCAAGGATACCATACTCTATGACCTCTTGCAGATGGTGCGGACCTACTGGCGGGATTGCGGTTCGGGTGGTCCGGGCGGCTCCGGCGGCCTCAACGCTTGATGTGATACTTATAACTCGTTGTACAGATTGTAGTTCAGGGGGATATGCGGTTGACAACCCTTGGGGCCACAAGTATTATACAAACCACTTTTCAGCCCTCTTTAATAGCTGTTGAAGCGAGCAGATGACCTCCTTGAGCGGAGCGGTTTTCGACCACTACCGGCATCCCCGCAACGCGGGGCAAATCGACGATGCCAATGCCTCGGGGTACGCGGACAATCCGGCCTGCGGCGATGCGATGCAACTCTTTGCGCGCGTCGAAGACGGCCGCATCGTCCGCGCTAGCTGCAAGACCTTTGGCTGCGCGCCTGCGGTCGCGGCAGGCTCCGTGCTCACCGAGTTGCTGGCCGATTTGCTCTTGGCGGACGCAGCCCAGCTAGGACCGGCAGCTATTGAGGAGGCCCTAGGGGGGCTGCCGCCCATGAAGCGCCATGCCGCCCAACTGGCCGCTGACGCGACTCAGGCCCTAGTGAAAAACTACGAGGCCAGTACGGCCTCCTAACGCATTCTCGCCTTGCGTTTTAACCTCAAGCCGAAAGGATTGCACCATGGCTCACTCTCTTCCCGATCTCCCCTATGCCTATGACGCGCTGGAGCCCGTCATCGACGCCCGCACCATGGAGATTCACCACACCAAGCATCACAATACCTATGTGACTAGCCTCAATGCCGCGCTCGAAGGGCACGACGACTTGGCCGCCAAAAGCGTCGAAGACCTCATCAGCGATCTCGACGCCGTCCCCGAGGGCATCCGCACGGCGGTTCGCAACCACGGCGGCGGTCATGCCAACCACAGCCTCTTTTGGCAGGTCATGGCCCCAGCAGGGGAGCGCGGCGAGCCTTCGGCCGAATTCGTCGCCGCGGTCGAAGCCGCATTCGGCAGCGAGGACGAAGGCCACCAAACCTTCGTGCAAGCCGCAACCACTCGGTTCGGCAGCGGCTGGGCGTGGCTCGTGGTCAAGGATGGCAAGCTAGACATCCTCAGCACCGCTAATCAGGACAATCCTCTAATGACCGGCGATGGCGTTCCCATCCTCGGCCTTGATGTCTGGGAACACGCCTATTATCTCAACTATCAAAACCGCCGGCCCGACTACATCGCAGCTTGGAGCGACATCATCAACTGGGCCGAAGTCAATCGCCGCTTTGCCGCGGCGACGGGGAGTTAGCAGATGGCGATCCAAGTAGGAGACCAAGCGCCGGCATTCACGCTCAAGAATGCGGCTATGGAGGACGTCAGTCTCGAGGATTTTGGCGGCCAAAACGTCCTCCTGCTCTTTGTGCCGTTGGCCTTTACAGGCGTCTGCACCGAGGAGGTCTGTCAGATGTCCGCCGAAGTGAATGTCTATGCGGAGCTCGGGGCTCGCGTCATGGCGATCAGCGTCGATAGTCCGTTCAGCCTCAAGGCATGGGCCGAGAAGGAGGGCATTGCGATTCCGCTGCTCAGCGATTTCAACAAGGAGGTATCGGCCGCCTATGGTGCCCAATTTGACGATCTGCTAGGGTTCAAACGCGTGGCTAAACGCTCGGCCTTCGTCGTTGATGGCCGAGGCATCGTGCGCTACGCTTGGGTGTCCGACGATCCCAAGGTCCTGCCGGACTTTGCGGCGATTAAGGCGTGTTTGCAATCGCTCAACTGAAGCACTTCGTTTTCTCGAGTAGAGTGGGCAAGGCACACCGAGCTTTGCCCCTCTTTTATCTATCGCGATAGCGCTGGCAAAGGAAAGCGCACAATGGAAGATGCGACGAAAGGGCCGCTTAGCGAGCGAGATGCCCCAAGCTGGCTCCGGGGCCAAAACAAGGCCAAGGCCGCCGAAATAGCCGGCCACTTCGCCCAGATCATGCAGGTTTTGGGGCTCGATTTAAGCGACCCGCACTTGCGGGGTACGCCGGACCGCGTCGGGCGGATGTACATGGAGATATTTCGCGAGTTGGGCGATCAGGGCGAACCGGCGATTACCTGCTTTCCCAATAGCGATAGCTACGGCAACATGGTGCTCGTCAAGGACATCGAGTTTTTTTCGGTTTGTTCCCACCATCTGATCCCGTTCTTCGGCAAGGCGCACGTCGCCTACATCCCTGGGGACGCGATCGTCGGCTTGAGTAAGATCGTGCGCATCGTCGAATTCTACGCCCGTCGGCCCCAACTGCAAGAGCGTCTCACCAAGCAAATTGTGGACTTCCTCGAAGCCAAGTTGGCCCCCAAAGGATCCATCGTCGTCTTGGAAGCCCGGCATCTGTGCATGGAGATGCGGGGGGTGGAAAGGCCCGGAGCGGTGACGACCACTTCGGCGCTTAGGGGCCGTTTTACCGAGCCGGTAGTGCGCGAGGAATTTTTTAATTTAATCAAATAAATAAAATTGAAGCAGCACGGGAGAACATGTCTGAGATCCAAGAGCAGGTGCTGACGGCACCTGCCAGCGCGATACCCGATACCTCGCACCGGGACCTGCGCGACGACGAGTATTGGCGCGCCATTCCCGCCTATGCCGATTTGCGTGCAGATGAGTTCCACGAGCACCGCTTTCAGAGCCGCAATAGCGTGACGAGCCTGAAGAAGCTGCGGGAGGTTATCGGCGGCCTCGTTTCAGAGGCGTTTTATCGAGATGTCGAGCAAGGGCTTTTGCGCTCGCCGATGAGCCTGCGGATTTCCCCGTACCTACTGAGCTTAATCGACTGGTCGGACCCAGCCGAAGATCCGCTGCGCATTCAGTTTTTGCCCATGGGGTCGCGGATGCGGCCCGATCACCCAGAACTCGCCCTAGATTCGCTGCACGAGCAAGTGGATTCCCCCGTGCCGGGCTTGACGCATCGCTACGCCGACCGGGCCCTGTTTCTGGCGCTCGACACCTGTCCGGTGTACTGTCGCTTCTGCACGCGATCCTATGCGGTGGGGTTGGATACCGAGGATGTGGAGAAAGTGCATTTTGGGGCCGTCGTCCAGCGGTGGGAGCAGGTCTTTGCCTACATCGCCTCGCGGCCCGAGTTGGAAGACATCGTCATCAGCGGCGGCGACGTGGCCAACCTCAAGGCGGAACACCTCGAATACATCGGCACTCGCTTGCTCGGCATTGAGCACGTGCGGCGGATGCGCTACGCGACAAAAGCACCGGCGATTATGCCGCAGAAACTCATCACCGATCGCGAGTGGGTTGATGCCCTTGCGCGGGTTGTCGCAGCGGGACGCCAGGTCCACAAGGAAGTCGCGCTGCACACGCATTTCAACCACCCGGACGAAATCACCGCCATTAGCGGCCGCGCACTCGACGAATTGATGGAGCGCGGGATCTGCGTGCGCAACCAAACCGTCTTACAAAGAGGGGTCAACGACGACGTCGATACCATGCAGCAGCTCGTGCGGCGGCTCAGCTATCTCAACGTGCATCCGTATTACACCTTTGTCCACGATATGGTGCGCGGGGTTGAGGAGTTGCGCACGACCTTGGCCGCGGCGATTGCCCTAGAGAAGGCGGTTCGAGGGCGGACCGCCGGGTTTAATACGCCGGCCTTTGTGCTCGACACCATGGGGGGCGGCGGAAAGCGCGATGTCCACTCCTACGAACACTACGATCGCCAGACGGGCATCGCCGTATTTACCAGCCCAGCCGTGCGGCCCGGTGAATTCTTCTTTTACTTTGATCCCCTAGATGCGCTCGACCCGCTAATCGTCCAGCGCTGGAGCGATCCGGCCGAGCGCACAGCCATGCGACAAGCGGCGCTAGAGGCCAGCCTCTAGCGTAGCGAGTGGAGGCCGCAAGCGCTGATTTGCCCTATCTATCTATTAGCAGCTAGCAGCAATTAACCGCAAGACGATCAAGGCGTACAGCAATGGAATATCCAGATATGATCCAAGCATTAGTGGGCTTGGGCCTGCTCGCTTTGGGCGGCGGTCTGGGTTTTCTGCTGAGTTATCAATTAAAAAAGGGCGTCCTGCCCCAAGTAGAGCGAGAGGCAGAAGACCGAGTGCGGCAGCAGTTGGCCGAAGAAGGGCGGACGGTGCGGCTGAGCTTGCTCGAGGAGCGAGACGAGTGGTATAAAACCAAAGCCCGCCAAGAGGCCGAGTTGGAAGATCAGTTGGCCGATCTAAACCGCCGCGATAAGAGCTTGGCCCAGCTCGTGCGCGACCTCAATAGCCAGAAAGAGGAGCAGACCCGGGCGTGGAACCGCCTCAAAAACCAAGAGCGGCGGATTGGCCAGCGCGAGCAGACCTGCAAAAAAGAAGAAGAGGAATTGGACCAGATGCGCGCCGAGTACCAACAACGTCTAGAGTTGGCCAGTGGCTTGCCGGCAGACGAGGCGCGCGAACAGATGATGGAGCATCTGGCCAGCGAGGTCCGCGGGCGGGCCGCGGCCATGATCCGCAGCGAGCGCACCAAGGCCAAGGAAGAGTCGGACCGAGAAGCCAAAAAAATCATTGCCCAAGCCATTCAACGCTGCGCTGTTGAAGAGACCGTCCACTTGGTCACCTCGACCGTGCCCTTGCCCAACGAGGGAATCAAAAGCCGCATCATTGGCAAGGAAGGGCGCAATGTGCGCGCATTTGAGACGGCGACCGGCGTCAAAGTTGTGGTCGATGATACGCCGGATGCCGTGTTGCTTTCGTCGTACGATCCAGCGAGACGCGAAGTGGCTAGCCGGGCGATGCATCAGCTAATCGGCGGTGGCGGCTTCACGCCGACCAAGATCGAGGAAGTGGTAGAGGAATGCCGCAAGGACCTACACAAAGACATGGTCGAGGTCGGCAAGAGTGCGCTCCGCGAGATTAGGGCCAGCCAATATCACCCCGATCTGCCCTATTACGTGGGCATGCTCAAATATCGCGCTAGTTTTGGTCAAAACCTCCTACAACACTGCCTAGAAGTCGCCCATTTGTCCGGGGGAATGGCCGCCGAAGTTGGGTTGGATGTGCCGTTGGCCAAGCGGGCCGGCCTCTTGCACGATATTGGCAAGACCGTCAGCAAGGAGATGGAAGGAGGCCACGTCGAATTGGGCATTCAGTTGGGCGAGCGATTCGACGAGCACCCAATCGTCAGGGAAGTCATCGCCGAGCACCACGAGGATGACGAGCGCCTTTCGCCGATCTGCTTCTTGGTTAAGGCGGCCGATACCATATCGTCCATTCGGCCTGGGGGGCGACGCGAAGACTTTGAGGGCTATACCCGCCGCATCACGCGCTTAGAAGAAATCGCGACCGCGTTTGCCGGCGTCAAAGACGTGTACGCTATCAACGCCGGCCGCGAAATCCGCGTCATGGTCTGCGGCGAGCAGATCGGCGATGAAGACGCTGAGATGCTCGCGTTCGACATAGCCAAGCGCGTCAAAACCGAATTGACCTTTGCCGGCCAAGTCAAGGTCGTGGTCATGCGCCAGACGCAGATCGTGCGCCATACCGAGCGGAGCCGCGGCGACGGGCGCAACGGGGGCCGCCGGGGGAGCGACAACGGCGCAATTCGCCCCAGTTGAAATGGCTGATCAGGACAAAAAAATCGTCGTGCTCGGCTGCACCGGGTCCATTGGCGACACGTGTTTTAAGGTCCTCGAAAACTTGGGAGACGGGTACGAGATCGTGGGCTTGGGAGGGGGTTCCAAGGTCGAAAAGCTGATCGGCCTCGCCCGCCGCTGGCAGCCGCAAAAAATTTGCGTCCTAGACGCCCAGGCCAGAAAACAGGTGCAGAGCGCCGTGCCCCGGGCCGAGGTCGTTTGCGGCGCGGAGGGGTTGTGCGAGTTGGCGACCATGCCGGAGGCCGGTCTAGTGCTCAATGGGCTCGTCGGGGCCGTCGGCCTCGGTCCGACGCTGGCGGCGTTGGCCCAAGGCAAAATTGTGGCCATGGCCAATAAGGAGCCCTTGGTCATGGCCGGTGGGCTGATTTTGCAGCAGGCCCAGCGCGGTGGGGGGACCGTGCTGCCGTTGGACAGCGAGCCTAATGCCATTTGGCAATGTCTCAAGGGCGAAAACCGCAACAGCGTGCAGCGGATCATCCTCACGGCCTCTGGGGGGCCGTTCTTTGGGTGGCACCGCGAGCAGATGCGCGGCATCACCCCAGAGCAGGCCATCGATCATCCCACTTGGAAAATGGGTCCCAAGATCAGCGTGGATTCGGCAACCCTGATGAACAAGGGCTTTGAAGTCATCGAGGCTACTTGGCTGTTTGGCGTAGCGGTCGACCAAGTAGAGGTGGTCGTCCACCGCCAGTCGGTCGTGCATGCGCTGGTTGAGTTTGCCGATGGCTCGCTGTTGGCTCACCTCGGCAAGACCGATATGATGCTGCCGATTCAATACGCGCTGACCCACCCGCAGCGGCGGCGGGTGCCGCTCGACAACCTCGACCTAGAGCAAGTGGGCCAACTAAATTTCGCCGCTCCAGACCGAGTGAATTTTCCCGGGCTGGAGCTGTGCTACGAAGCGGGCCGGCGCGGTGGGACCACGCCAGCCGCCCTCAACGCGGCCAACGAGGAGGCGGTGGGAGCTTTTTTAGCGCGGCACATCGGGTTTCTCGACATCGCCGACCTGAACCGCGACGTGCTCGTACGCTGCGGCGCAGAGGAGGCGGTTTCCCTCGAATCCATCCTAGATGCCGACCGCTATGCACGGCGGCTGGCTCGCGAGTGGGTCGCTGGGCGGAGTGATATATGAAGGAAGACACCTACGCAGCACGGCAAAAAAAACTGGCCCTATGCCAGACGATGAGCCGCATCCACGTCGGGGTCATGCTCGCGGCTTTCGCGCTCATCGTCCTCCTTACCACCGTCTCGACCGCAGAGTGGGTGCGGGCGACCGGCAAGGGGCTCTACTACGTCATCGTCTCGCAGGCCCTCGCGTCGGCCGGGACTTGGTTCTACCGCACTCGCTTGGAGAAAGCACGAGTCGAGGAAGCTAGCGCGCATGGAGACCATTAAGGCCCAAGGCAAATTCCACGCCGCTCATCGGCAGCTAGACTACGACGGCAAATGCGCCTATGTCCACGGACATACTTGGCGCGGCGTGTTCGTCGTCCGCGCCGAGCGCTTTCCGCGGCTCGCAAAATTGGACATGGCCGTTGACTTCGGCGCGCTCAAGGACATCTTCAAATCCTTGGATCACAAGATGCTAGTTGCCGCTCGGGACGCGACCTTTCTCGACGCCGAGCTCTTTGACCCGCAGGGGGTCGTGGTCATGCCGGGCGAAAACCCGAGTGTGGAAAACGTGGCTGAGTACTGCCTCGACCAAGCGGTTGAGGTATTGCAGGGGCTGTTTCCGCGCCGGGGCTATCAGTACCACATCGAGGTTTCCATCCAAGAGACCGACAACAATTTCTTTGTTGCCGAGCGCTTTCTGCGTTGCTGAGCGCTTTTCTCTCTTCCCAACCGGATGGGAAAATGGCCAATAAAAAAGTGAAAAACGTGGTGGTGCTCGGTGCCGGGGTCATGGGCGGGCAAATCGCGGCGCTACTCGCCGGCGCGGGCCATCGGGTGCGTCTGCTCGACTTGCCGCTGGCTGGCGATGATGCGGGCCGCGCCCGTCAGGGGCTGGATAGGACCCGTGCGCTCCGCCCTCCCGCTTTCTATCTAGCGGAGATGGCCCGGCGCGTCGAGTTGGGGAGCATGGAGGATCTAGCGTGCGTTGGGGAGGCCGATTGGGTTATTGAAGCCGTACTAGAAGAGATCGCGCCCAAGCGGGCCTTGCTGGCCCGGCTAGAGCCGTACCTGCACGACGGATTGGTCATCAGCAGCAATACCTCGGGGCTATCTATTGCCGAGTTGGCCCGCGGCCGATCGCCAGAATTTTGCCGACGCTTTCTCGGGGTGCATTTCTTTAATCCACCGCGCTACATGAAGTTGGTCGAAGTCATACCCGGGCCTACCACGGAGGCGTCCATCGTCCAGCAGGTGGTGGATTTCCTCACGGCGGAGTTGGGCAAGGGAGTGGTCTGCGGCCGCGACACCCCCAACTTCATCGGCAATCGCCTGTGGATTTTTGCCGTCTGCGACATGCTGCAAAGGATGGAGCGGGACGGGCTAGGCGTGGCCGAGGTCGATGCGCTGACCGGACCGCTGATGGGACGGCCCCCCAGCGCGACTTTGCGCGTTTGCGACCTCGTGGGGCTGGACACGGTCGCCCACGTGGCCGAGACCAGCTATGAAGGAGTCTCGACCGATCCGTGGCGGTCGCTTTTTGTTCTGCCAGTATTTTATCGACGAATGTTGGAGGAGAACTTGCTCGGGGCCAAGGTCAATGCCGGGTTTTACCGCAAAGGCGAGGCGGGCATTGAGGTCCTCGACTTGGATACCTTCGCGTACCAACCCCTGCAAAAGGTAGAGCCCTTGGAAGCGGCGTTGCGCGAGCGTTCCTCAGCGCGCCGCCTCCGCGCCTTGTGGAACGATTCGGGCCGGTGGGGAACGCTCGGGCGGGCGCATCTGCTGGCCGTGCTGGCCTACGCCGCTGAGCATGCCGGCGCGATAGCCGGCGCGATTGGCCCGATCGATCAGGCGATGCGCTGGGGATTTAACTGGGCGCTAGGGCCTTTTGAGTTGTGGGATCTCTTCGGCGTCGAAGAGGTAGTCGAGTCTCTGGCCGCGAACCAACAGCGCGTACCCGACCTCGCCACCCAATTGCTCGCCGCCGGTGAAACGCACTTTTACCAAGGGCAGAGTGCATTCTCGCCGACCCGGTTGCAGCGCGAGAGCTGGCAACAGCCCGCCGACGATTGGGCTAGGCTCGCGGCCGAGCGCGCCGTCTGGTCCAATGCCGGGGCCTACTTGGTCGAGCTGGACGAGGGACTGGGGGCGTTGGTTTTCAGCGGCAAGATGAACGCCTTGGGACCGGCGGCGTTAGAAGCGGTCCACCACGCGGTGGATACGGCCCCCTTTGCGGGCTTGGTGCTCGCTGGCGCGGGGACCTTGTTCTCGGTCGGTGCCGACTTGAAGCACGTGGCCAAGCTCGCCGACGAGGGCGACTGGCCGGGGCTGGAAGCGTTTGTCGCGGCCTTTCAAGAGGCCGTGCAAGCGCTGCGCTACGCGCCTTTTCCGGTCGTCGCGGCCCTCCGCGGCTTGGCGCTCGGAGGCGGGTGCGAGTTCGCCTTGGGTGCCGCTGGGTGCGTGGCGGCGGCGGAACTAGGCATGGGCTTGGTGGAGACCAAGGTTGGCCTGATCCCCGGCAGCGGCGGCTGCATGGAGATGGCGCGCCGGCGGGCGAGCGATATAGCATCCGCGTTTGAGACGATTTTTATCGGGGACTTCAGCGACAACGCTTTTCAGGCCCGAGCGTGGGGGCTCCTCCGGGCAGAGGACGAAATTGCCTTGGCCGAGGGTCAGCTCTTAAAACGGGCCGCCGCCAAACTGCGTACCTTGATCGCCGCCGGCTACTGCGCTGGCGCACCAAGTGGGATAGAGGTTGCTGGCGACGAGGGGCTCGCGCTTTTGCACGAGCGCATAGATAAAGGCCGGGCCGCCGGGCAACTCAGCGAGCACGACGGGGTCGTCGGGCGCGGTCTAGCGCGGGTGCTTACAGGCGCTGGCGGGCCGCGCCGAAGAGTAGAAGAGCGCCACTTACTCGATTTGGAACGCGAAGTCTTTCTGCATCTATGTGGCACTGAGCGGACGCGACAGCGCATAGCGCATATACTACACACGGGTAAACCACTGAGAAATTGAAAGAGGAGGGTCCCTTATGGGCTTGCGGAGTGCGGCCGAATTTAAGGAGGGCTTGCGCGACGGGCGCGAGGTGTATCATCGGGGAGCTCGGGTCGAAGACGTAACCGTGCATGACGACTTGGGGATTGGGGTGGAGCATGTTGCCTTGGACTTTGAGCTGGCCGAGGACAAAGAACACCGCGACCTGATGACTTGGATGGACGGCGAGCTGGGCGAACCTGTCAGTCGCTACTTTAAGACGCCGACGGATGCCGAAGACTTGCTCAACCGCCGCGAGATGATTGAGCGTTCGACGCGGCTGGGCCACAGCGTGGTGTTGCTAATCAAGGAAATTGGCTCCGACGCGCTCTTCGCCATCGATTTGATCGCCGACCATTTGGACCAACATGCCGGTGGACGATACCGCGCGCGGGTGCAAGCCTTTCACCGCGCGTGCAAGCAGCGCGACCTGAGCTTGGCCGTGGCCCAAACCGACGCAAAGGGCGACCGCAGTCTCTTGCCCTCGCAGCAAGCGCACCCCGACTACTATGTCCACATCGTTGAGGAGCGGGCCGACGGGATCGTGGTGCGCGGGGCCAAGGCCCACACGACATGCGCCCCGTATGTCGATGAACTCATCGTCTTGCCGACGCGGGCGCTCAAGGAGGTGGACGCGGCCTATGCTGTTGCCTTTGCCACGCCAGTCAATGCCCCGGGGGTCAAGCTGATCGCCAGCCCCTTTGGCTCGCCGCCGGTGAGCAAGTTTCACCATCCGGTCAGCTCCGAGCACCGCATGATCGACACCCTGACGATCTTCGACGATGTCTTTGTTCCCAACGAGCGCGTCTTTCTCAAGGGGGAGTGGCAATACGCCGGGCCGCTGGCCAACGCCTTCGTCGAATTTCACCGCTTTACGGCCGCCTCGTACAAACCGCCGCTCTGCGACCTCTTTATTGGGGCGGCGGCGCTGCTAGCCCAGTACAACGGAATCGCCCAGGCCGGCCATGTGCGCGAGAAGCTGACCAAGCTCATCACCTATGCCGAGACCGTCCGCGGGCTGACCTTGGCCGCGGCCCACGATTGCCGCATCGCTGCAAACGGCACGGCCGTGCCCAATATCGTCTTCGCCAACCTCGCTAAATTCCACTTTGCCAATAACTATCACCAAGCCGTAGCTTGGGTCCAGGACATCGCCGGCGGGCTGGTGGTCACCGGGCCGTCGGAAGAGGACTTGGTCAATCCCGCGACGAAGGGCTATATCGAACGCTTCTTAGGCGGTGGGAACGGCGTTGATGCCGAGGCGCGGCTGAGGGCGCTCAACTTGGTGCGCGACCTGACGGCTTCAACGTTTGGTGGTTACAACGAGTTGCTGGCCATTCACGCCGAAGGCTCGTTAGAAACCCAGAAAATTACCATCCTGCGCGATTACGATGTCGAGCGCTGTCTCCGGCTGGCCAAAGAAGCCATTGGCATTGATTGAGCCAAACAAACGGTTGAGAATAGAAAATACAAATAAAGACCGTTGAAACAGTTGATTATCTCACATTCAGGCTCTATATTAGTCAAACCTCCTCTTCTGTTCGGTTTCTCCAAAACCGCATTACTTTCGGCTGCATCCTCCTCCGCATCCGAAACTCCCTTCTTACCATATCAGGTACCATCATAGCTTAATGCAGCCACGAGTCCCCATGCTGGCTCATTAGCAACAGGAGGCGTCAAGTTATGACTACCTTTCAGACCGATTCTATCGTGGATCAGTATTTCCACGAGATCGAGGATTCTGTCGGGTTATCGTCCGAGGATGAAGTAGCCATTGCCCAGCAAATAAAAGAGGGAGACGAAGAGGCCCTATCCGATCTGGTGAAAGCCAATCTGCGATTTGTCGTCAGCGTGGCGAAGCAATATCAGAATTTGGGGTTGCCCCTTTCGGACCTGATCAACGAGGGGAACTTGGGGCTTATTATCGCCGCCAAGCGCTTTGACGGCACGAAGGGCTTCAAGTTCATTTCCTATGCCGTGTGGTGGATCCGCCAGTCGATCCTGCAAGCATTGGCCAATCAGTCGCGCATCGTGCGGTTGCCACTGAATCGCATCGGCGATTTGACTCGCGTCAACCGGGTGTTCAACAAGCTCGAACAGGGACTGGGGCGGCCCCCGGAAGTAGATGAAATAGCCGAAGAGCTAGAGGTCGAACCTAGCGACATGGAGCTTTTGTTGCGGTTGGCCCAAAGGCCGGTTTCGCTGGAGATGCCCTGCGATGAATCCGAACCGGATCGCTGTTTCGGCGATCTAATTCCCGACCACAGTCAGCCTTCCAGCGACGAGGCCCTCTCCAGCGACGAGCTCAAAGCGGTGATCCTCAACGCCATGCACTCCTTGACCGAGGGCGAGGCCCGCGTTTTGAAAATGTATTACGGATTGGATGGACACGAGCCGATGACCTTGGAGAAGATCGGGGCCTATGTCGGGCGCACTCGGGAGCGGGTGCGGCAAATCAAGGAAAAAGCCTTGCAGAAGCTCCGCCATCCCGCTCGCTGCGACTCCCTCAAGGAGTACTACGCGGATTAATCGTCCACGGCTGCGGGGTGAAAAAACGGGAAACGCTAGGCCGCTAGCGTCTGGGCCTTATTTGATTTTTGCCCGATTTTTCGTTACTATTTGTTCATTCCGCGGTAGCTCAGTTGGCAGAGCGGGTGGCTGTTAACCACTTGGTCGTAGGTTCGAATCCTACCCGCGGAGCCAGATTGGCAAAGGTCGCCGCCGTGCCTAAGACTCAGGCGCGGCGGCGATTTGTCGTTTGGGTTCGACCATTATTATTCTGCGTCCAAACCTTCCTTCTTTCTGCTTTCCCAACGCACTATCATTCAAAGAGGGCCGCGTATTCGCCATAGCCTTCTTGGGCTAAATCCTCAACGGGAATAAAGCGCAGGGCGGCCGAGTTGATGCAGTAGCGCAGCCCTGTGGGCGGCGGGCCGTCCGCAAAGACGTGCCCAAGATGAGAGTCGGCGTATTTGCTGCGGACCTCGACGCGGGTCATAAACAGCGAATTGTCGGTGTGCTCGACGATGTGATTCGGCTCTAGGGGCTGGGTAAAGCTGGGCCAGCCGGTGCCGGATTTGAATTTGTGCTGCGAGCTAAAGAGGGGTTCGCCGGAAACGATATCGACGTAGATGCCCGCGGCTTTGTTATCCCAGTACAGGTTGTGGAAGGGCCGCTCGGTCGCGTCTTCTTGCGTGACCCGAAATTGCAAGTCCGTGAGTTTGGCACTCAAGGAGTCGATGGGCGGTTTGGCATATTGGGCACTGGCCGTTGGCGTCGGGCGATCGTTGCCCCACGTCTCTTCAATAAAGCGGTCGCGGCCCGAGCCTTGGCGATAGCGTTGGTAGTGCTGGGGGTTTTTTCGGTAGTAATCTTGGTGGTACTCCTCGGCCGGATAAAAGGTAGTAGCTGGACGGATGGACGTGACAATGGGCTTGTCAAAGCGGCCCGACTCGTCGAGAGCCTGCTTGCTGGCTTCGGCTAAGGTGCGTTGCTCTTCGTCGTGGTAAAATATGGCCGAGGTATATTGGTGACCGCGGTCGTAAAAGGACCCCCCGCGATCGGTGGGATCGAATTGACGCCAGTACATGTTGAGGAGTTGGCTAAAAGAGACAACCTCGGGGTCAAAGGTGACCAAGACGGACTCGATGTGCTTGGTCGCACCGGAACTGACTTGCTTATAAGTTGGGTTTTCGCGCTCGCCGCCGGTGTAGCCGGAAACGGCTGAGACGACGCCCTCGACCTTGTCAAAGGGTGCTTCAATGCACCAGAAACACCCCCCGGCAAACGTCGCTTGGGCGTAGTTTTGGGCGCGGCTGGTTTGCGTACTAAAAATCCCCAGCACTGCGCCGAGCAGAATGAGTAGTTTGGCGTCCATAGTTCCTCCTTTGGTGTACCCTCTTTGGGTTGAATTCCCCGCCGCTTTCGACGTATTCATACCTGTCCCGGTCTCGGGGCGGGGCCGAACTTCATATAGAACACCGCAGCAATCGCCCAGTTCCGCGCTCGCTTAGAAGCGCAGCGATCGGGACCGACCTGCGTCTCGCCGATGCGTTCGGCCTTTGCGTCCACGCCCTAAAAAATGGGATCGCGAACAGGGTCGCAAACCGGGATGGAGGACATCGCACCCTCGACGAGGGCAAGATGCCCTCCATCCTTGGAAGTAAGATGCCAACGCGGGGATTCCGGCTATATTATTAACGATATGCGGACTGTAGGTATCGGTATCGGCGCGGTGCGGCTGGGGCGCGAAAAAGCCATCCTCGGGGCGATTTTAACCGCCGCTCTCGGCGTACGCCTAGCCTATCTCTATCAAGCGGTTGACACGCCGCTCTTCGATGTCCTCCTGATCGACTCCGAGTTCTACGACCGCCGCGCCCGGGCCATTGTCGCGGGCGATTGGCTCGGCGATCAGCCTTTCTTTATGAATCCGTTGTACCCCTACTTTTTGGCCGCCATTTACGCGCTTTTTGGGGCTGAATACTGGTGGGTTGGCGTGGTGCAGGCGATGCTGGGAACGGGCAGTTGCTATTTGATCTACGCGCTGGGCCGGAAACTGTGGCGTCCGCAAATTGGCTTGTTGGCCGCGGGCATGGCGGCATTTTACCAGCCTTATGTGTTCTACGACGGGGCCCTGCTGACCGCCGCGCCGATCACCTTTCTGAATCTCGCCGCTCTGTATTGCTTGGCCCACGCGCAGGGTGCGGCGCGGTGGTTGTGGGGGGCTGGTTTGCTGTTGGGGCTTTCGGCTACGGCGCGGCCCATGGTCTTGCTGTTTGTCGCGGTGGTCGCGGGCTGGCTTGTCGCGCAGTGGGGTCGGCGCGGTTGGCGGCAGTGGGGCTGGGTCGTCGTGGGCTGCGGTCTCGTGGTGGGGGTGGTGGCTTGGCGCAACTACTACGTCGGCGGGGAGTGGCTGCTGACCACGTCCTCGGCTGGGATGAACTTCTACGTCGGCAACCACCCCGAGGCCAGCGGCATCTACGCGCAGGTCGATTTCCTGCCCAGTGCCGAGCCAGACTTGGAACGCGCGGCGTTTATCCGCGAGGCCGAGGCGCGCACGGGCCGAGAGTTGACCCCGGCTCAAGCCTCCAGATTCTGGCTCGCAGCGGGCTTGCGCTTTGTCGCGGAAAATCCCCGCGCGTATCTGGCACTGCAAGGCCGCAAACTCTACATGTTCTGGAACGGAGTTGAGGCGCAAAACAACTTGAGTCTGTATTTGGCGCGGGACTTTGTGCCCCTGTTGCGCTGGTGCGTTTTGGGCTGGGGGCTGGTGGCCCCGCTGGCGGTCGCTGGCTGGGCTGCGAGTCGCCGCTCGGTCCTGCTCGACCTGTATCTGGCGAGCTATCTGGCCGCTTGCCTGCTGTTTTTCACGTCCTCGGAATACCGCCTGCCCGTCGTGCCGGTGGTTCTGCTCTACGCCGCTTGCTGGATGGACCACGTTGCGACTTGGGCGCGGGGTGGGGCGCGTCGGCTGCTGCTGCGATCGGGCCTGTTGGTGGCCTTAATCGCGCTGCCTATTAACTACCGAGACGCCGGGGCCGAGCGGCTGACCCGCAAGCGCGTTGATTACTACAATTTCGGAACCTTGTATCAACGCCGGGGGGCTTGGGCGGCGTCCGAGCGCATGTTCCGCGAGGCCCTGCGTATCGACCCGTCGTTTGCGCCGGCCGCCGCTGGCCTAGCGGCCGTATTGGCGCGACGAGAAGATGGTCGCTCGGACCTCAAGCGCGGATTAGAGCGCTTCGGCGCGGGGGAGTACGAGGCGGCGATTGCGGCCTTTAGCCTCGCCTCGCCCTCGCCCGGGCGGCACAACAACCTCGGCCTGTGCTATTATCGCCTCGGTCAATGGAGCGACGCCATTGAGCATTTCCATCAGGCCCTCGCCCTCGATGCCGGCTACGCCCGAGCGCATTTTAATCTCGGCTTGGTGTATGCCAAGCAGGGCGATGACCAAGCCGCGGCCGATGCCTTTGCCGCGGCCCTCGAACTCGACCCCAATCACGTCCAAGCGCACTATCGCCGCGGGGAAGTCTTGGTGCGCTCGGGGCGTCCCCGCCAAGCAGAAGTCCACTGGGCGTTTTTGTCGGCGCGAAACCCCGATGACGTGCGCTTGCGGGCGAAAATCGATTCCATGATGCAGGCGAATCCTTGAAAGCGACCCTCTGTGTGCGCGGTGCCCGGGCGGGCGGTCTGGCCGATGTCGATATGGACTTGCCATTGGGCCGGATTATTTGCTTTACCGGCCGCAGCCACAGCGGCCGCCGCGCTATGGCCTTAGAAATCCTCTACGCCGAGAGCCGCCGGCGCTACATGCAGGCCCTGTCGCCGGCCGAACGCGCGGGCGTCAGCGGAACGGGACGCGCCGATGTAGATGAGATAGCGGGTTTGCCGCCGGCCATTTACTTGGGGCCGCCGCGCCGCGGCCGCACGGTTGGGGACTACTTGCAGCTAGAGGGAATTTTGGCGCAGATCATGCTCGAAGACGGACAGCTGCACTGCCTCGAATGCGGCGGTCGCTGCCGCAGCTATGCGGCCGACGAGGTCGAGCGCGCAGTGGCCCACGCCTACCGAGAAGCCCGCTGTTTGGTCTTGGCCCCGTTGGCAGTGCAGAGTGCCGGGATGTGGCAACAGCTCGTGCAAGCCGGGTTTACGCGGGTCGCAATTGACGGCCAGATCCAGCGGTTGGAAGGCGATGGACCCGCATTGCCGGGCGGCGCAAACGAGGTCCACGTCGTGGTGGACCGCTTGGTGCCCGACCCACACGGCAGCGTGCGCTTTTTGGAAGCCGTGCGGACGAGCCGCTCCATTTCGTCGGGGCGGACGGTGGTTTGGGTAGATGGAACCAGCGAGACGATGCACTTGAACCAGCCGCCGACCTGCGACCAGTGCGGCCGCCAGTACGAGCCGCTCGCCGCCGACTTTGGCGCGGACCAGCCCTGGGCCGGGGCGGTGACCCTGCACGGCCGCACCATGGCCGAGCTCATGGACGCCCCCCTCGGCCTGTTGCGCGATTGGCTGGCAAAGGGAAAGGGGCACGGGTACGCCAAAGTAGAGGCTGCGCTCGCCGAGGCCAGCGGCTTGGGGCTGGGATGCGTACCCTTGAGCCGCCGCCTCGAATCGCTGGCAGCGGGCGAGTGGCAGTGCCTGCAACTCGCTTCCTGTCTCAGCAGCGGCCTGACGGGCATCCTCTACATTTTGGAGGGGTTGGGCAGCCCGTTGTCCGGGGGGATGCTGGACGCGGTCGCGGCGAGTCTCCGGCGATTGGTCGCGGGCGGCAATACCGCGCTGTTGTTGGAGCACACGCCTGAACTCGTGGCGGTCGCAGACGAAACGTGGGCGTTTGCCCAAGGGCGAGCGCGGATGGCAGCGGCGACCGAGTTGGAGCGGGATGGAGCCGGTACAAAACGGGTCGCCGCGCCAGCGGACCTTGCGTTGGTCATTCGCGGGGACGGCGTGGTCGGGCCGCTTGCTATTGAGCTGCCGCACGGGCGGTTGACCTGCATAGCGGGGCCTTCCGGCAGCGGCAAAACCCGCTTGCTACACGAAGTCTTGCTGCCGCTGTTGAAGGGGCAGCCCGTTGAGTACGCGGCGGCCGGTGCGCCGAGGAACAGCCGCGTTGCAACGGTGGAAGCCCCGAGCGGCCAGTCCACGGTTTTGGCCGGGTTGGGCCTTTTCGAGCGCGTGGCCGACTTGTACGCGGCCGCGCCAGTGGCCACGGCGCAGGGCTGGTCGCGGGACGCCTTCTTGTTGGATCGGCCGGGGGGGCGTTGTCCGAGTTGCGAAGGCCGCGGTCAACGCCATTTCGATTTGGGGTTTTTAGAAGATGTAACGAGCGGGTGCGCCGATTGCGAGGGCCGCCGGTATCGAGACGAAATCTGCGCGGTGACGCTGCGCGGCGCGAGCATCGCCGAGGTGTTGGGCATGACCTTAGAACAGGCTGGTACCCACTTCGCCCGGCAGGACCCCATTGGCCCGCGCCTAGCCGCGGCCGTCGGCTGCGGTCTCGGCTACTTGACCTTAGGGCAGGAGGTGCAGGAGCTGGAGCGCGGGGAATGGCTGCGGCTGCGGTTGGCCCTCGAATCAACGCGCGCTTCCCGGCGCACTTGGCTGATAATTGACGACCCGGCCGGCGGCGATCACCCGCAAGACGTGCAGGCGCTGGTTGCGGCCCTGCGGGGGCTGGTCGATCGGGGCGTCACGGTCGTCGTCGCCGACCAGCATCCAGCGGTGAAGGAAGCGGCGGATTGGGTGGTTGATTTGACGCCCTAGACGCCCTAAAAGTCGCACCGTCGCTGTACCATCTTACCTTGCGGGATGTATTGCTCCTATCTATCTTTTTGAAGGTAGATGCTCAAGTAGAATGAGGTGAATAATGCGGTATTTAAGCCCCGAGCAAGGGGCTTTCTAATGCGGGTCGGACAGAAGTTACAAGAGGAGGTCATCGCCCACTTGGACCTAGACGGGTACGCAGTGTGCGGGCCGCAGGAGTCAATCGCCGAAGTACTCAAGAAGATGCGCCACCAACACGTCAGTGCCGTGCTGGTGCAAGAGGCCGGCCGCTTGGTGGGGATTTTTACCGAGCGCGACGCGCTCACAAAGGTGGTCGATCAGCCGGCGACGTGGACGCGGCCGGTGGCCGAGTTGATGACGCGCGATCCGCATAGCTTGGATGCCCAGCAGCCGATCCGCAGCGCCCTGCGGCTGATGAACGCGGGCGACTACCGCAACGTGCCGATTGTAGATGAAAATGGCCGCATACAGGGCAATTTGCCCCAGCACGAGGTCATCCGCTTTCTCACCGATCAGTTTCCCGAAGATATCTACAACCTGCCGCCGGACCCCGAGCGCATAGCCCGCACCAGAGAGGGCGCTTGAGCATGCGCTGCGAAGCGGGGATTTTTTCTTTTTACGGTTAGTTAAGGAGGTCGAGGGCATGGCCGAAATCGGGGCCTTGTTGCCACCTACGGACAAGCGAGAGTACTCGCAAGAAGAGCGCCAATCTGTAGTCATTGCATTTTCCGGCGATTCGGGCGATGGGATGCAGCTAACCGGCGGGCAGTTTACCAATACTTCGGCCGTGATGGGCAACGATGTGAGTACATTTCCCGACATTCCGGCCGAAATCCGCGCCCCGGCCGGGACCATCCCCGGGCTGAGCGGCTATCAAGTCAACTTTGCGGCCGACGATCTCTACACGGCCGGCGACTCGCCCCAAGTACTGGTCGCGATGAACCCGGCCGCGCTCAAAGCCAATTTGCCCGATCTCGAGCCGGGCGGGGCCATCATCGTCAATACCGATCCATTCAACCGCAACGGTCTCCGCAAGGCTGGGTACGAGAAAAATCCGCTCGAAGACGGCAGCCTCCGTGGCTACGACGTGCATCCGGTTCCCCTGACGACCCTGACCCGCAATGCCCTCGCCGACATCGAGGGCATGAGCAACCAAGCCAAGGACACGTGCAAGAATGCCTTTGTCTTGGGCTTGGTGTTCTGGATGTTCGACCGCCCGCTCGACTACACGCTCAAGTTTTACCAGACCAAGTTCGCCGGCCGGCCCGAGGTCGTTGAGGCCAATACGAGGGCCTTAAAAGCGGGCTACTACTACGGAGAAACGGCCGAGACCTTTCAGACCCAGATCTCGGTGCCCAAGCGGCAGATTATCGAGCAAGGAGTGTACAAGCGGCTCACGGGCAATGAGGCGCTTGTCTTGGGGCTGGTAACGGCCGCGCAAAAGGCCGGCAAACCGCTCTTTTACGGCTCGTATCCCATCACGCCGGCCAGCACCATTCTGGAGGGCTTGGCGGGGCTGAAAAACTTCGATGTGCGGACGTTTCAGGCCGAGGACGAAATCGCGGCCATGGGTTCGGTGATTGGCGCGGCCTTTGCCGGCAGTCTCGCAGCTACCGCCAGCAGCGGCCCGGGGATCGCGCTCAAGAGCGAGGCGATCAACTTGGCCGTAGTTATGGAGCTGCCGCTGGTGGTTATCGATGTCCAGCGCGGCGGCCCTAGCACCGGCTTGCCCACCAAGACCGAGCAGGCCGACTTGCTGGAGGTGCTCTACGGACGCAACGGCGAAAGCCCGATCCCGGTCGTTGCTCCGGCCACTCCGGGCGAATGCTTCGCCATGGTCATCGAGGCATTCCGCATTGCCGTGCGCTATATGACGCCGGTCTTTCTCCTATCCGACGGGTACGTGGCCAACAACTCCGAGCCATGGAAAATACCCGACCCGGATTCCATCGCCGCCATTGATGCCGAGCCGCACGTCGATCCCGACGGCTACCAACCCTACATGCGCGACCCGCAGACGTTGGCCCGGCCTTGGGTCTTGCCGGGGACGCCGGGCATGGAGCACCGGATCGGCGGCTTGGGCAAGCAGGATGTGACGGGCAATGTATCCTACGCGCCCGAAGACCACGAGCGCATCGTCCACGTCCGGGCGGCCAAAGTCCGCGGCATTGCTAATTTCGTGCCCGAGCTGGAAGTGATCGGCCCCGAGCAAGGGGACCTGCTGGTCTTGGGCTGGGGGGGGACCTACGGCGCCATTCGCGCCGCGGTTGAGCAAGTGCAGGGCGAGGGCCTCGACGTGGCCTACGCGCACCTGCGCTACTTGAACCCATTTCCCCGCAACCTCGGCAACGTGCTCAGCCGCTACAAGCAAGTGTTGGTGCCCGAGCTAAACTTGGGCCAGTTGGCCTTGTTGGTCCAGGCGCACTTCCCCGTGCGCGTCGTCAAGCTGAACAAGGTCCAAGGATGCCCCTTCCAAATTCGGGAAGTGGCCGACAAAATTCGCCAGATGCTGAGCTAAAGCAGGGAGATGGAGACCGAGATGGCCGAAGCCGTTGTACAAACTGGGTTGAGCCGCAAGGATTTTGTTTCCGACCAAGAGGTTCGCTGGTGCCCCGGGTGCGGCGACTACGCGATTTTGGCCCAAATGCAAAAGATGCTGCCCGAAGTGGGAATTCCCCGCGAAAACATCGTATTCGTCTCCGGGATCGGCTGCTCTAGCCGCTTTCCTTACTACATGAATACGTACGGCATTCACTCGATCCACGGGCGTGCGCCCACAATCGCCACGGGCATCAAAACGGCCAACCCAGATTTGAGCGTTTGGGTCATCACTGGCGATGGCGACGGGCTGTCAATCGGGGGCAATCACCTCCTGCACAGCCTCCGGCGCAATGTCGATCTGAAGATCATTCTGTTCAACAACCGGATCTACGGGCTTACCAAAGGCCAGTACTCGCCGACCTCGCTGCTCGGGCACCGCACTAGGTCCACCCCCATGGGGTCCATTGACTATCCACTCAACCCGATCTCTGTGGCGCTGAGTGCCGAAGCGACCTTTGTCGCCCGCACGCAAGACACCAACACCAAGCACCTGAGCTATGTGCTCAAGCGCGCGGCCGAACACCGAGGAGCGGCCTTTGTCGAGATCTACCAAAACTGCGTCGTGCTCAACCCCACGGCTTGGGAACACACCACGGATTCGGACGTGCGCGACGACAATATCGTGTTCTTGGAGGAAGGGCAGCCCCTCGTTTTTGGCAAGGATCGGGACCGGGGCATCCGCATGAACGGCACGGAACCCGAGGTCGTCGCACTCAGCGAGGTGGCCCTCGACGAGTTGGTCGTGCATCGCCAAGGGCGCGAAAACGCCAGCTATGCCTATATGCTCAGCCGGATGGAATACCCGGCGCTGCCGCTGCCCTTTGGCGTCCTGCGCGCCCTCGACCGGCCGACCTACACCGAGTTGTTGTTCGACCAAATCGCCGCAACTACCCAGCAGCGGGGTGCGGGCGATCTGGCGGCTCTGTTTAGCGCGGGCGATACTTGGGTCGTCGAATAGGAGAAGATCGAGTGATTTGCTCTTTGTGTTCCCACGACAATATCCCTGGCGTTGACCTCTGCGAGGGGTGTGGCCAGAGCCTGAGTGAAGCGTACCAAGACTGGGGGAGCGAGGAGTTCAAGGAGGTTTTTACCGAGCCGCTCTCCGCGCTCAATCCGCAGGAGATGGTCTGCGTGTCGCCAACGACTTCGTTGGCCGAGGTCATCGCCCTGCTCAAGGAGCGGCATGTGGGTTGCGTGTTGGTGACCGGCGAAGACGGGCAGTTAATCGGCATATTTACCGAGCGCGACATCCTCTACCGGGTGGCGGGCTTGATCCGCAATCTCGAACAGATCGCGGTGGAGAGCCTGATGACGCCTCGCCCCACCGCGCTCCGAGCCGATGCGGCCGTGCAACACGCCCTGCACTTGATGAGCATTCACGGCTTTCGCCACGTGCCCCTGCTAGACGACGCCGACCGCCCGGTTGGCTTGGTCTCGTTTAGGTACATCGTCCGTTTTATCGAAGAGAACTTTTCCTCCGCAGCCTGAGGGCTCGCTCCTGTTTTTGAAAGGCGGTTGTGCCATGTCATTGAGCCGCACGGCCATACATTCGCTCCTCGCGTTGGTTCTGTTAAGTCCCCTAGAGGGTAAGGCCGAATTGGACTGGGCCACCCTGAATAGCACACACGAGGTCACCGAAGCCGAGTGGTTGCAGTTGCAGCTATCTGTATTGGGGTTAAAACTGAGCTATCCGGCCTACCGCATTGATCTAGAGCTAACCGGCGACTCGGCGATTGAATTTACCTTTGTCGCCAGCAGTGGAATGGCCAAGCATCTCACCGAAGACTTGGGCAAGCGCGAGGCCGAAGAGGTGATCTCCTACCATGCACAGGGTATCAGCGACCAAATAGAAACCCTGATCCGCGACCAATTCCCAGACTTGTGGTCGGGCTTTGACGCCATTGAAGATGTTCGCGGCCAGTTTCTCGGCCCGGGCGAGGAGTGGAACGACCCGCCGCGAGAAATCGGCACTTGGCTGGAAAACAAATTCTCTTGGGGGCGCTGAGGGCTAGCGCCCTCATTCCGGGTCGCGGTGCGGCATGGCCCCTTGGGTTGATTCGTCGAGGGAGATGTCCTTGTCGATGACCGGCTCTTCGGTGGTCACGATCCAGCCGCGCACTCGCCGGCCGAAGATGCTAATTTCCTTGCGCTGGGCGTTGATGACCTTAGACGAAGCCGTATGCCGCTCTTTGTTGATACAGAAAAAGGTGTGCCGCCGCGTCATGCCCTTTTCCTTTCCTTCCATGCGTTCCATTGGCCGTCCCCTCTTAGGTTTGCCCGAACTGGTGGACCGCATCCACTAACAATTTGACCTTTTCATAAGGCGTGTCTGGATAGACGCCGTGCCCCAAGTTGAAGATGTGGGGTCGGCCCCGGCCCCAGCCCTGTGCGAGAATGCGCTGGGCGGCCGCCGCAAGGCTCGCGTCCGAGCCGTAGAGGGCGCAGGGGTCTAGATTGCCCTGTAAAGGCATGGCATCTCCGAACAACCCATAAGCCGCGTCTAGATCGATCCGCCAATCGAGGCTTAGGACGTGTGCGCCGACGCGGCCAAAGCAGGATAGGTGTTGCGCCCCGGCCAGCGGAAAGTAAATGATCGGCGCATTCAGGGGGGCGAGGCGGCGGCAAACGCGCTGGACATAGGGCAGGGCGAATTCCTTGAATTGCGCCGGCGACAACAAGCCAATGGACGTGTCGAAGAGCTGGATGGCTTGGGCACCGGCCTCGATCTGGGCGCGCAAGAAGCAGCCGACGAGGTCGCTGAGCAGGTCGAGTAGCCGGTGGGCGAGGTCGGGGTCGCTGTGGATCATGCGGCGAAAAGCGGGGAAGTCTTTGGCATGGCTTCCTTCCACTAGCCAAGTCGCCAAGGTAAAAGGCCCACCGGCATACCCGAGGAGCGGGACGGCAGGCGGCAGGGCGTTGTGCGCTAGCCGGGCGGCTTCTAAGACGTAGGCGAGGTCGTCCTCGGGGACGGGGTTGCGGAGGCCGTTGACGTCGGCGGCCGAGCGGACCGGGCGGGCAAAGACCGGGCCGGGTGCGTAGGTCAGCTCGCAGCCGAGGGCTTCTAGGGGGGTCACGAGGTCGGTAAAGAGAATGGCCGCATCGACCCCGAGCAAATCGACCGGCATGAGGGTAATCTCAGCGGCGAGCTCGGGGGTTTTGAAAAGGGTGAGCAGCGAGCCGTGCCGCTGGCGCAGTGCTCGGTAGGGCTTGAGGATGCGGCCCGCTTGGCGCATGATCCAGATAGGAGGAGTGGCCGGTACTTGGCCCCGACAGGCTTGGAGAAAGGGGGCGGACGGATCGGACAAAACGCTAGCGGCCCGGTTCGACCATCCACTCAGGCAGCGCGATGCGATAGACGACCACGTCCTCGAGCGGTTTGAAGCAGACGCGGTCCCCTTCCATGTCGGCTCGGTAGATGTCGGGCTCTTCGTCCTCGGACTTGAAGGCCAACAGGCGCAACCGAGGTAGCTTGCGGTCGGGCCAGTACTGGCCTACGTCGATTACGATGTCGGCTTGGCAGCCAAAGGGCACGACGTCAATTTCCCATTTGCGCTCTTTAATGACGACGGCACCGTTGAGCTCCACCGGGCCAAATTGCCCCCGTTGCCCTCGGGTATCCACGAACAAATAGTCCTCGCAAGCGGCGTAGTCAATGGGACCTGCGCCCGCGTCGGCCGAATAGACCAGCAGCGATGCGTCCTTCCAAGCGCAAAACGAGCCGGGCGGAAGGTGGTAGGCTCCCTCGCTCCGGTGGACGGTCCAAGGCTGGTCCCAGCCGAGGTTGGCATAGACTTCGAGGCCATTGCCGTATGTCACCCGCACCTGTCCTTGGACAAACGCGCCGGAAAGCAGCGCGTCGTTGGTCGCCAAAAACTGGTCGTTGTGGTAGTAGTCAATGGAGCGCACCGGGACGCGGAGATAGTGCTTTTGCAGTGCGCGCAGCATGTAATAGGCCTTGACCGTAGAAGCGATGCCCCACTCCAGTTGGTCGGGGAGCAGGCAGGCGTGGCCAAAGGCCGCAGTAGCGGCGAGATAGCGGGCGAGATAGGGGCTGCGGCTGTGTTTCTCGCCTTGGGGGATGTGCCCGGCAAAGTACTGGTCGATAGTCCCCACACCCGCATCGGTCTCTACGGTATGGAGGTGGTGCAGATCGAAATCTACCAGCGGCGGAATGCGGCTGGGGTTGGTCCCGACCATGCGGGCGAGGTAGCCGGTCAGGACGCCAGCGTAGAACCAGTGGTTGCCGCCGCTGCCGATGGCCAAGCCGGCTTGCGCTTGGGAGCGGAGGACGCGCTGTTGCAGGGAATAGCTGTTTACCAAGTGGCCGGTTGTCGTTGCGTCGCCGCCGAAGTCGTTGAACTCCCAAGGCGGAACCTCGGCGTGTTCGCTTACGTAGAGCGCGTCGCAGGGGTATTTGGCGGCAATGGTGCGCGCGTGTTCGGGTGCGTGCGCCAGTGCTTCGGACGGCTTGAACAAATACAGCCCCGGGCCGGTCGGGGTTGGGGCTCCGTTGGCGAGTTGGGCCGCCCATTCGGGCCGCCAGCAGGGGTTGGTCGGGGCGATGTGGCGGTAGCTAACTTGGAGGCTGGTTTTGTAGCCCAAATCGGACAGGGCTTCGAGGTACTCGCCGAGGGCGTCTTGGCCGCCTTTCGCGGCGGCCCCCTCCACCGCGAGCGTAGCGTTGCCGTCGCCATCGTGCCAAGTCTCGCTGGGGTGGTTGATCAGCAGGTGATCGACGCCCATCAGCTTGAGCTGGCGCATATTCTCGTATAGCTCGACGTAGCTTTCTTGGGTCGCGTCGATATAGGGGATGTTGTACCAAGCCCAATCCGCGAGCGTTTCACTTTGCCCGTCCCCGGCCGAGGAAAAAGTCGGGAGAACCTCTTCGTGTTGGGTGGAGACCGTGATGAGCCAGTGTTCTTGCAAGTCGCTGCGCTTGCCGCTGCTTGGGCTGGCGTAGGTACAGCCGCCGTTGAGTTGGACTAGGCGCTGAGACTCTGCTTCGGGCGGGGCGTACAGGCTGGAAGCATGGGAGCCGTGCCAATCGACAAAGCTCGATAAGAAATAGCCGGCCGTGCAGAGGATGCGCGGATAGTGGTCGCCTAAGTTGAAATAGGGAATGGCGATCAGGCGCGGGTGTAAGGCCCCGGTGACTCGGCCGAGCGAGAGGCCAGTGCCCTTGCCGTGCCCGCCCTCGATTGCCACGACGAGGGACTTGCCGCTGATGCGGAACCGATAGAGGAAGTTGGCTTGTTCCTCCCCTAGCTTCCACTGCCAGCGGGCCTCGACGCAATCGCCGACTTGCTCGCAGGAGATGAGGTGCCGCTCTACTTCCTCGCTATCCGGCGGCCAAACCGATCCGCCCATTTCCACGGCAATCCCGCCGCCTGCGGCCGGTTTGAGCGGGTTGCCATTGTTGACTTCTAGCTCAATATCGGCGAAGGTTCCATCAATTGGCGTGTAGATGAATTGGACGACGGCCGAGACGGAACGGCTTTCAAATACAAAGGAAATACCCTCTTTGCGAATGGAGGTTTCGACTTCTTCGTGAAGCGGGGGAAGAATCGAGGGTTGGCTTGGGCTAGCGGATACGGGCTGTTGGGGCTGTTGGGGCTGTTGCTCGCCCGGAGCCGTCGTCACCCCTGTGAGGTCTGTCATGGAATGTCCTGACGCAGCGCGTTTTTAATTTTTTCAAAGTAAATCAACATAGAGAATAAACGAGGTCATGTCAAGCTGAAGTCCCTCGATTTGACCGGGGAACAAAGCCGTCCTATCTTGTTGTTTTTATAATAACTTTAGTGATGTGAAGTCGTCTTGAAATCAAGGGATTGCATAGTGGTTGGCGGTGGAGCCGCCGGGATGCTGGCCGCCATTGTCGCGGCCTCGGCAGGCGAGCGGGTGACCCTGCTCGAAGGCAGCGGAAAATTGGGGCGGAAGATATTGATTTCGGGCAATGGGCGCTGCAACCTGACCAATAGGGCGGCGGACGCCCTCAAGCACTACCACGGCACACACCCGCGCTTTGTCCGCAGTGCGCTAGACCAATTCCGCTTAGAAGAGACCTTGGCGTTTTTTGCCGATCTGGGGATCGAGTTCCGCGAAGAAAAACGGCAGCGGCTCTTTCCGGTGTCGGATCAAGCGCAGGCGGTCGTCGATTTGCTTGCGGACCGCATGCGCTGCCTAGACGTCCGCATCGAAACCGAGGCCAAGGTGGTCCGCATGCGCTGTGCCCCCGGCGCGCCTCGCTTTGAATTGCGCGACGCCGAGGGGCGGTCCTATACAGCCGCGCGCGTGATATTGGCCAGCGGCGGCGTCAGCTTGGCCCGCTTGGGGGCGGACCGCTCGGGCTTGGGCTTGGCCGTGGCTATGGGGCACCGGCTCACCGAGCTCAAGCCCGGGTTGGTGCCGCTAATAAGCCCGGAAAAATACGTCGCTCGCATGCAGGGGCTCAAGGTTCGGGCCGAAGTGCGCGTCGCGCTCAAAGGAGGGGGCGAGGCCGTTGATACAGACGACTTGCTCTTTACAAAATACGGGGTCTCTGGTTTTACCATATTAAATCTCAGTGCTCGCTTGGTGCCCGAGTTGGGGGCACAGCCCGCCGTGCTCCGGGTCAATTTCTTCCCCGGCCGCAGTCCAGAGGCGATCAGCCAATTGCTCAAAGCGCGCTGGCAGCGCCATCCCCATCGCTCGCTCGACCTGAGTTTTGCCGGCCTGCTTTCTAGCAAATTGGTGCGGCCCCTCTTGGCCCATCTGGGGATTGACGCGGCGCAGCGGGTGGATCGGCTCGGCAAGGGGGTGCGCTGGCAGCTTGCCCAGCGCCTGACGAGTTGGCCGATCGCGGTCAGCGGCCCGCGCCCTTTTGACTACGCCGAAGTGACGATCGGGGGTGTGCGAACCGAGGACATCAATCCCGATACGCTCGAATCCTTTTTAGTGCCCGGTCTGTACTTTGCCGGCGAGATGGTTGACGTTCACGCCGACTTGGGGGGATTTAACTTCCAATGGGCTTGGGCCAGCGGCGTTCTCGCCGGTCGTCGGCTGGGGTCGTGAGCACTGGCGCGATTCGCCGGTGAATGTAGATTGAGACAGATGCGAGACGATGGAACGGGCCGGGTGGCCGGCATCATTTTGGCGGCGGGCATGTCCACCCGCATGGGGCCGCTCAAGCAGTTGTTGCCCTTGGGGGGCCGGGCGACCATTGAATGGATTGCCGCGGCGGTGGGGCAGCGGATCAATGAGGTGGTGGTCGTACTCGGCCACCGCGCTGAGGAGGTGGCCCCGGTCTTGGCTGCTCATCCGGTCCGGTGGGTCGTCAATGCCGATTATCAAACGGGCATGCTCTCTTCGGTGCAGTGCGGGGTGCGGGCGGTGAATAGAGCGGCCGATTACTTGATTTGCCTCGGCGATCAACCGCGGCTGAGCAAAGCCGTAGTAGAGCAGGTTTTGCAGCGGAGAAACCAGCGCGACGCCGGGATCATCATACCGACTACCAACGGAAAAAGGGGGCACCCGGTCTTGATCAACAACGCCTATCGGGCAGAAATTTTGGCCTTGCCGCCGGGCGTGGGGTTGAACGCGGTGACCCGGGGCCATCCCGAGGACACGTGCGAGCTGCCGGTGGCCGAGCCCGCCATCCTAACCGACATGGACACGCCCGCAGACTACCAGCGCGAGCTAAACCACTGGCCGGAGTAACCGGAGTACTATGGACGACATCCTCAGCGAAATTGTCCGGCGCAAGGAGCAGGGCGAGCGCATGGCGTTGGCCTCGCTCGTGTGGAGCACCGGCTCGATTCCCATGAGCGAGCGGGCCAAAATGATCGTCGCCGAGCAAGGAGACGTGGTCGGGACGATAGGCGGCGGGTGCCTCGAAGCCGAGGTCTTGAGCGCGGGCCGCATCGCGCTAGAGACCGGAGAGAACCAGCTTTCGCGCTACACCATGACGGAAAAACAAGCCGGGGAGAGCGGCTTAAACTGCGGCGGCAGCGTGCGGATTTACACCGAAGTTATCGAGCCGGACGAGGCGGCCGACTTCTATGGCCGAGTGCTAGCGGCGCGTCAGGCGCGTCGCGGTTGCGCGCTGGCCACGCTGCTCAAACGCCGGTTTGACTCGACCGGGGCGGGGCGGCTGTGGCTAGGGGCCGACGGCAGCACCTGCGGTTCGCTGGGCACACCCGAAGCCGATCGCGCGGTGGAGGAGCGCTTGCCCAACGTGCTCGTGCGCGAGCGCGGCCTTGTTTGCGAGTTGGGCGAGGGCGCGGAAGTATTCATTGAGCCGTTCTTGCCCGAACCTGTGCTCTACGTCTTTGGCGGCGGCCATGTAGGCGGGCAGATTTGCGCGTTGGCCAAGAACGTGGGCTTCCGCGTCGTCCTCATTGACGACCGCCCGGCGTTTGCCAATTCCGACCGCCATCCGCTGGCCGATGAGTGTTTGGTTGCCGGCATGGCGGAGGTATTTGCCGACTTGCCCATTGACGCTCAGTCCTACATCATCGCGGCCACGCGCGGCCACCAGCACGACGAAGTAGTAGTCGAAGCGGCGATTGAGACGCCGGCGCGCTACATCGGCATGCTGGGCAGCGAGCGCAAGAAGCTCATTTTGTGGCGGCGGATCGCCGCGCGCGGCGGCAACCCCCAGCGCTTGGACGCTGTCTTCGCGCCGATTGGGGTGAACATCGGGGCGGATACCCCCGCCGAGATCGCGGTCAGCGTCGTGGCCGAGCTAATTGAGCAGCGGCGCGGAACGCCCAAAGTGTGGAAGACGAAGAGAACAACTTATGAGGAATGAATTGCGCTATGGGGTGGCCGCCTGTCAGGTGGCCCAACCCAATCCCACCGACCGCGCTGAAATGGCCCGCAACACCGCTCGCATGGTCGAAATGGTCGATATGGCCGTTGAGGGCTATGGGCCGTTTATGGACGTCAAGTTGCTGGCCTTTCCCGAATTTGGCCACGCCGCGCCGATTTATCCCACCGCCAAGAGCTTGCTGGCCAAGCTGACCGTTCCCATTCCCAACGAGCACACGGACCGCTTGGCGGACAAAGCCCGCGAATTGGGCGTGTACATCCAAACGGCTACTTTTCTCGAAGAGGACCCGCAATGGCCGGGCAAGGTGTTCAACACGACCTGCCTGCTCGGGCCGGAAGGGCTGTGGTACAAGTACCGCAAGGTCAACCCTTGGATCCCTTGGGAAGTCCACGCCAGCCCCCACGACTTGGCCGACTACGACGACGAGTTGTTCCCGGTGGCCCAGACGCCCATTGGCTGCATTGGCGCGGCCATCTGCTACGACTGGCTCTTCCCCGAGCCGCTACGCCAGCTCGCGGCCCACGGCGCCGAAATCCTCGTCCGCGTCTCGGCCTATATGGACCCTTGGGGGGCGACGCCGCCCATGGATTGGTGGACGACGGTCAATCGCTGTCGGGCGCTGGAAAATACCGCGTATGTGCTCGCTGCCAACCAAGGGGCCGAGTTGGGGCACTATCCTCCCTTTTCTTGGCCGGGCGGCTCAATGGTCGTCGATTTCGATGGCCGCATCCTCGCCCAAGCCGATCCGGGACCAGGAGAAAAAATCGTCGTTTCCGAAGTCGATATTGGGACCTTGCGGCACATCCGCAAGCGCCGCGCCGGCCACCACACCTTGGCCCACCTGCGCAGCGAGGCGTACCCTATGTACAAACAGCCGTACTATCCGCAGGGCAGTTTGTCGGCAGCGGACAATCACACCGTCGCCATGAATGAAGAGCGCATCGCCGCGGTTAAGCAGCGGATAAGGGTCGTTAAGGAAGGATAGACCGGCCGCCGTGAAGTGCTATGGCGACCGACAGATTCGTCGCACCCTGAGCAAGTACGACACTCGGCAGGTGAGCTGCACTTTGGCAACCGGCTGCGAGTTGCAGATGACGGCCGTCGGCGATGTAGATGCTTTGGTGGATCGCATGATCGAGCGCGAGGGGCGGCTCCAGCGGGTGGATCGCTTTCCCTATTGGGCCGAGTTGTGGCCGACGGCGTGGGCTATGGCCCAGTGGTTTTGCCGCGCCGAGGAGCCGATTCCCAAAGGTTGGACCGGCGAATTAGGTTGCGGTTTGGGGTTGGTCGGCATTGCCTTGGCCAAGTTAGGTTGGCGCGTCGAAGCGACTGACTTCGTGGAGGATGCGCTCATTTTCGCCGCCCACAATGCCCGGATCAACCGGGTCGGGCACAACCATCGGGTGGCCTATTTGGACTGGCGAAATCCCGTGGGGGAGCCGCACGAGTGCTTGGTGGGGTCGGACATTATCTACGAGAAGAAGAACCACCGCTATCTAGAGCGCGTCCTGCACGAGTTGCTGCTGCCCGGCGGCCGATTTTATCTGGGGGATCCGCAGCGGAAGGACGCCGCTGCCTTCGTCGCCCGGCTCGTCGCCCAAGGCTATAGTCAGCGGCGAGAAACGTGCGTTGAGACGTGGAATTCGGTCGAGTACCAAGTCACTATCTACGTATTTACCAAGCCTCAAGCCGACAGCAGGGCGCGTAGGTGAGCCGCCGCAGAAGCCGCGGTCGCCTCCAAGTCGTAGCCGCCCTCTAGCAGGGAGACGAGGCGGCCCTCGCAGTGGCGGGTGGCGAGTTGGAGCACCAGCTTGGTTAGCTCGCCATAGCCCTCTGCACTGAGCAGGATTTGCCCGAGGGGATCGTTGCGATGGGCGTCAAAACCGGCCGACAGGAGGATGAAATCGGGTTGGAACTGGTCTATGGCTGGAATGATGGTGTCGGTAAAGTGGCGGATGTAATCGGCATCCGTGCTGCCAGCCGGGACGGGGATATTCAAGGTTTGGCCGCGGCCCGCTCCCTGCCCGCGCTCGTCGGCCGCACCCGTGCCCGGATAGAGGGGCGATTGGTGGATGCTGCAAAAAAACACCGAGCCGTCGGCCTCAAAGATGTGCTGCGTGCCATTGCCGTGATGGACGTCCCAGTCGATGATCGCCACTTTGTCGCAGCCGCATTCGGCCCGCAGATAGTGAGCGGCGACCGCCGCGTTGTTGAAGAAGCAAAAGCCCATGATTTGCTCGACTTCGGCGTGATGGCCTGGGGGGCGCATGCAGCAGAAGGCATGGTCGGCGCGGTCCGCGAGCAGGGCGTCGATGGCGGTCAAGGGAGCACCCGCCGCGAGCAGGGCAGCGCGGTGTGTGCTGGAAGAGCCGGCGGTGTCTTGGCATACATAGGTGGGCCGCTCGACTTGGGCGAGGGCTGCTACTCGGTCTAAGTGGGCGGGTGAGTGGGCTCTGAGCAAGGCGCGACGCGGTGCCAACTGCGGCTGTAGGTGCAAAACCTCGTCCCAAAGCAACTGGTCTTTTAGGTGTTGGACCATGGATTCCAACCGCGCGCGGTGCTCTGGGTGACCCGCGCCCGTGTCGTGCAACAAGGCGTCCGGGTGGTAGATCAAGGCCGTCCTAGCCACAGCTTATCACTTCTCCTGCGTCTATGGATGCAATGGCGCGGCGTCCGAGGATGCGGATGTCCTCGGCGATGGCCGCATTGCCCAAGGCGGCGTGGTCGCACCAGCGCAGTTGGGTGGATTCGCGGGGATTGATGCGGGCGTGTCCGCTTACTACGCGGCTAAAGTAAATCAGGTCTATGTGCTGGTGGCCCGGTTCAATATCCTCTAGGAGGATACACGCGGGGCGGTGCAGGACGGCGACCTGCCCCCACTGCTTTGGCTGGCCCAACAACTCAACGGTCAGCCCGGTTTCTTCGCGCACTTCGCGGAGGGCGGCTTCTTCGGGCAGTTCGCCCGGGTCGATGTGGCCGCCCGGGGGTAGCCAAGCCTGCATTTTCTTGTGCCACAACAACAGGGTCGTGCCCTCGTGGACGACAAAGGTCGTCGCCGTAAAGTCGCGGGTAATGGCCGCCAAGGTCCGCTCGTAGTATGTGTGATGGAGGAGGAAGCGAGAAAAGGTCAATATAGCCGGTCGCTTGGTGAAACGAAAGCCTGCGACCGCCGCGCTGCATTGACCAAGTTTTCTCGCCAACTATTTTACAAGCTGTCTGAAAATTCTGGTGGTCGCCCCTTGCGTCTAAACGATCCCGGCTGGATTCCCGCCCCGTGTCGGGGCACGGGGTGACGTTCTTTCACGGGAATGACGGAGGCGGGGGTTTTCAGACCGCTTCTTACAAACATCCTTTTAGACTGATTAGACTGAGAGAGATATGGCTACTGAGATCGTCATGCCCAAGTTGGGATTGACCATGGAAAGCGGCGCGATAAGCGCGTGGTTGGTAGAAGAGGGTCAAGAAGTGCAAAAGGGCCAAGCCCTGTTGGAGATCGCCACCGACAAAGTGACGATGGAAGTTGAGGCGCAGGCCGATGGGATCTTGCGCAAAATTCTGGTGCCGCCCGGGGAGGAAGTGCCGGTCTCGACGACGATCGGCGTCATCGCCGCGGCGGACGAGGACATCGGCTCGTACAGCGCCGCCGCTCCGAGCGACCCGCCGCCGGCTGCTGCTTCGTCGTCAACTCCGACCGCGCCGGCACCGGCTGCCGCTTCGTCGCCAACCCCGACCGCGCCGCCGGCCCCCTCCGCTGATTCCGAGGGCCGTCGGCCGCATAAGACTTCGCCCAAAGCGCGAAAAATAGCGGCCGAGCACGGCCTCGACCTGTCGGGCATTAGCGGCAGTGGCCCCGCCGGCCGGATCGTCAGTGCCGATGTGCTGGCTTTGGTCGAGCGCGTTCAGCCAGCCCCAGCCGCCGCTCCAGTTCCGGCCGCCGAGGGGCGCGTTGAGCTGAGCCGCGCCGAGCAAGTGGCCGGAGAGCGGCTGACGGCCAGTTACCAACAAATTCCCCACATCCACCTCAGCATGGACGTATCGGCCGTATGGTTGCAGCAATTTCGCACCGGCTACGAGCTAGAGGGCAAAAAAATCTCCTTCAACGATCTGATCGTCAAAGCTACGGCCCGCACCCTCAGCGAATTCCCCCGCGTCAACAGCTTGGAAGAAGGGGGGCACTTCCGCTACGCCTCCGAAATCAACGTCGGCATTGCCGTGGCCGCCGAGCAGGGCTTGGTGGTTCCGGTCCTTCGCGCCGCTGCTGAAAAGACCATCGAGGAAATCGCCTTAGAAGGGACGCGCCTGATCGATGCCGCACGCCGCGGCCAGTTGCGTCCCGACGACATGCTGGGCGGCACCTTTACCATCTCGAATTTGGGGATGTTCGGCGTCTCCCGCTTTACCGCGATCATCAACCCGCCCCAAGTGGCGATCTTGGCCGTCGGGGCCATTGAAAACAGGGTGGTCGCTTCTGGGGCCGACGCCTTTGCCGTGCGCCCGCAGCTAACCTTGACGCTGGCCGCGGATCACCGCGTCGTAGATGGCGCGTTGGCCGCCCGATTCCTCGCGCGGCTCAAGGAAGTGCTAGAGACGCCCGGCTTGCTCGGCTAGCCGCCCCTCACCTTGACCGCATCTAGGCCGCCGGTTATCTTCAAAACCGCAAAAATTAGGCCCTTTTACCCTTGTGTACCGGGGGTGGAAGAGCGCGTCCCAGCATTGGCAACCAACGCATGAAACTCGAGAAAAAGACCCAGCTTTCCATTGCGTACGCCGTCCTTACGCTGCTCCTGATCCTGAGTTTACAAAACTATTTCGACAACCAAGTTGAAACGCTCCCGTACAGCCAGTTCCGGGAGTGGATCAAAAGCGGGCAGGTTATTGAGTGTACCTTTAGCGGCGAGTACATCCACGGTCGCGCCCAAGTCAATGACCAAGAGATCAGCTTCCGCACGGCCTTTATAGACGATCCCGAGCTCATCGGCCTGCTCGAAGAACACCAAGTCGAGTTCACCCGTCGGCCCAGCAACAATTGGTTCACCCAGCTTTTGTCGTGGATTCTGCCCGCGCTGATCTTCGTGGGGATCTGGCTGTTTATCGCCCGGCGCCTGAGCGGCGGGGCCGGTGGCCTGATGTCCATTGGCAAGAGCAAGGCCAAGGTGTACATGGAGAGGGGGACGGGCATTACCTTCGACGACGTTGCGGGCATTGACGAGGCCAAAGAAGAGTTGCTGGAGATCGTCGAGTTTTTGCGTACCCCCGAGCGGTTTCAGGCCCTCGGCGGCCGGATTCCGCGCGGGGTCTTACTCGTGGGTTCCCCGGGCACGGGCAAGACCCTGTTGGCCAAGGCCGTGGCCGGCGAGGCGAGCGTGCCCTTTTTCTCGCTCAGCGGCTCGGATTTTGTCGAGATGTTCGTCGGGGTAGGGGCCGCCCGGGTGCGCGATCTGTTTGATCAGGCCAAAAAACACGCCCCAGCCATAATTTTCATCGACGAGCTCGACGCCTTGGGCAAGGCCCGGGGGGGTGGCTCTTTGGGCGGTCACGACGAGCGCGAGCAGACGCTCAACCAACTCCTCACCGAACTCGACGGCTTTGACACCAACGCCGGCGTGATCATCATGGCGGCGACCAACCGGCCGGAAATCCTCGACCCGGCCTTGCTGCGCCCCGGCCGCTTCGACCGCACCGTGGCCGTGGACCGGCCCGATGTCAAGGGGCGCACCGCCATCCTCCAGATCCACGCCAAGGAAGTCAAGCTGGCCCCGGACGTAGATTTGCACAAACTAGCCGTGCGCACTCCGGGTTTTGCCGGCGCGGACTTGGCCAATGTCGTCAACGAAGCGGCCCTGTTGGCAGCGCGGAGAGATAAAAACTCCATCACCATGTCCGAGTTGGAAGAGGCCGTTGAGCGCTCGGTGGCCGGGCTGGAGCGCAAAAGCCGGGTGCTCAACGAGAAGGAGCGCCGGATCGTCGCGTACCACGAAGCGGGGCACGCCATCGTCGGCGAGGTGTTGCCCGAAGCCAATCCGGTGCAGAAAATCTCCATCGTATCGCGGGGTATCGCCGCCTTGGGCTACACCCTGAATATGCCGCTGGAGGATCGCTATCTAATGACCAAGGAAGAGTTAGAGGATTCCTTGGCGGCGATTTTGGGCGGTCGGGCGGCCGAGGAAATCGTCTTTGGCGAAATATCGACCGGCGCGGCCAACGACTTGCAGCAAGCTACGCAAATGGCCGAGCGGATGGTCAAAGAGTTCGGCATGAGCCAGCGAATTGGCTTGGTCGCGCACCGTGCGGACCGCTCGCAACAGATGCTGGGCATGATCCCGGCCGACCGCGCGTACAGCGACGAGACGGCCAAGCTCATTGACGAAGAAATCAAGGGCATCATCGGCGCGGGATACGTGCGGGCCAAGGCCCTGCTCACCGAGCATCGCCAAGCCCTAGAGGATGTCGTCGAGATACTCTTTGAGAACGAGGTGATGGACGGCGACCAACTGCGTAACTTGCTCGAAAAGAATGGGATAGAGCTACCCTCTAAACCCAATCAAGAGGCGTCGCCCGGCCGTTCCACCGCCGATCCCCAAGCCAACGGCAACGTCCCGCAGCCGGAAGAGCGCGAGGCCCCCGAGGCCCCCTAGCCTACGGCGGCGATGGCTTCCAACTCGACGGCTGCCGGTTGGTTGAGGCGGAGGGGGAAGTTGTAGGTTTAGCTCGCTTCGTTTTTCCTCCACAGACATGATTCAAGACTGGATTCCCGCCCCGTGTCGGGGCACGGGGTGACGTTCTTTCGCGGGAACGACGATAGCGCGTCTTCACCAAGTCGATGCGCCCTGCTGGATTCCCGCGTTCGCGGGATGACGCCTCATATAGGACGCCCAATAATGACTCCGGCAAGAGAGCGATGCGCAGCGTAAGGCTCGTCAAAGGGAGCGTTCTCGAACCTTTGGCCAATGGCGATTTTGTGCGTCTGTGGTTGGCCAACGGCCTGTGGTGGCAGGCCATGTGGATGGAAATGCTGGCGCTGGGGTGGCTGGCTTTGGAGTTGACTAATTCCCCGTGGTGGGTCCAAGTCATCGGCTTTTACCGAGCGATCCCCCTGCTGGTTATGGGTTTGTTCGGCGCGGTGATTACCGATCGCTTTAAGCGGCGTTACATCGTTTGGACCTTGCAGTTAGTCAATGTGCTGGGGACGGGGCTGTTGGCGTTGTTGCTCTTTTTGGATCGGCTCGAATTGTGGCATTTGTCCGTGGTGTCGCTGGCATTGGGCGTCTCTTGGGCGTTGGATTGGCCCACTCGGCGCAGCATGGTGCCCGATCTAGTCGGCAAGGCCCGCACGGTCGATGCCATGGTGCTGGAGAACGTCATTCAGGGGTTTACGCGCATTTCTGGCCCCTTAGCGGCGGGCTATGTCACAGCGGCTTATGGCAGCTTGGGGGCGCTGTTGGTGTTGGTTGGGCTAGGCATTGTGGCGTTGTTTTTGTTGGCGGGCCTCAAGACCGATTCCAAGGCCCCTGGTGCGGGTGCATGGGCGGCGGGCTGGGCCGGGCGGCAGGGCTGGGCCAGTATGCGGGCCTCTGCGCCGATATTCGGAGTCTTTCTCGTCACGATCTTTATGAACGTCTGGGCTTTTCCGTATATGAACCTACTACCGGTTTTTGCGCGGGACATATTCGGGCGCGGCCCGGAAGCCATGGGGTGGTTGGGCGCGGCTAGTGGGGGGGGCGCGATTGTGGGCTTGGCCGCGGTCCAACTAAGCCGCAGGAAGCTGAGCAACGAATGGCTCTTTGTCACTGGCTCGTTGCTTTCGTGCATGGGCGTCGTTGCCTTTGCCTTGAGCGGAACCTTTGGCCTCGCCTTGCTGATGCTGTTTTGCTCTGGGTTGGGGCAGGCGGGCTTTAGCATTATGCAGAGCAGCATCATCTTGGTGGAATCGTCGGACGAGATGCGGAGCCGAGCCATGAGCACCTTGGTCGTGGCTATTGGCGTCGGCCCTTTTGGCCGCTTGCAGAGTGGGGCGATGGCCGAGGCGTGGGGAGTACAGGGGGCTGCGGGCGTCATGGCGGGGCTGGCGGGGCTAGGGACTGTGGGGACGGCGGTTTTGGTGCGGGGGTTTTTGGGCAAGAAGTAGGGAGGAGTTTGGAGAGGGAAAAGGAAAACCTATATTTCGGCGGCACTTTAAGCATTAGGCCAAGTCGGGGATCGAATAGACCATGCAGGACAGATTGAGGGATAGACCATGAAAAAATTATCGCGGATTACACTCGACCCCGCTGTCATGGGTGGCAAGGCATGCATTCGCGGGTTACGAGTGACGGTCGGAACCGTTGTAGGACTCTTGGCAGTGGGTCGGTCTCCCGAGGAAATTTTGCAAGCGTACCCTTACCTCGAACCAGAAGATATCGATGAAGCTCTGGCCTACGCAGCATCGATACGAATCTAAAGGAGAATGATATGGTCCAGTCTTTGTTTAGCGATGCCAGCCAGCGGCTGGATGAAGCGCTTGAGTATGCGTCTATTTCTGAGGACGCCATTGAGCGGCTCAAGTTGCCCAAGTCGAGTTTGAAAGTCTCTATCCCGGTGCGCATGGACAACGGGGAATTGCGCATTTTCTCGGGCTACCGAGTGCGTTACGACGACACCCGAGGCCCGACCAAAGGCGGCATTCGCTACCACCCAGACGTGTCCATCGACGAAGTTCAGTCCTTGGCTTTTTGGATGACCTTCAAATGCGCGTTGGCCAATTTGCCCTTTGGCGGCGGCAAAGGCGGCATCACGGTCAATCCCAAGCAACTGTCCCATTTTGAGCTGGAACGACTCAGCCGGGGCTATATCGACGCCATGGCCGACTTCATCGGCCCGGACATCGACATCCCGGCCCCGGATGTCTATACCAATCAGATGATCATGGGTTGGATGGTGGATGAGTATAGCATTATCAAGCGGCAGATCACGCCCGCGGTCATCACCGGCAAGCCCTTGACTATGGGGGGGAGCCTAGGGCGCGATACAGCGACCGCGATGGGGGCCTTTTTCACCATTGAGGCCACTTGGCCCAAGCTCGGCTTTAGTGGGTCGCCGGGCACTACGACTGTGGCCGTGCAAGGTTTTGGCAATGCCGGGGCCATCGTCGCTGAATTGCTCTTCAATGCGGGGTATAAGGTCGTCGCCGTAAGCGATTCCAAGGGCGGCATTTACCGGCGCGAAGGGCTCGACATCCCCAGCGTGCGTCAGTTCAAGGATTCGACCCGCACCCTCAAGGCGGTGTACTGCGAGGATACGGTATGCAGCATCGTCGAGCACGAGACCATCACCAACGAGGAATTGCTCGCGCTCGACGTGGATATTTTGGCACCAGCGGCCTTGGAAAACCAGATCACCGAGGGCAACGCCGGCGACATTCAGGCCAAGGCGGTGTACGAACTGGCCAACGGCCCCACGACCCCGGGAGCCGACGCGATCCTCCGTCAGCGGGACGTGGTGGTATTTCCCGACATCTTGGTCAACGCCGGCGGCGTGACCGTGAGCTATTTCGAGTGGGTGCAGAATCGCCAAGGGCTGTACTGGACTTTGGACGAAGTGAACCAGCGGCTCAAGCAGAAAATGGTTGAGGAGTCCGAGCGCATTTGGGCCATTGCCCAACAGCAGGGGATCGCGCCGCGCACCGCCGCGTACGTCCACGCCTTGAACCGGATCGGCGATGCTGTCCAAGCCAAGGGGACTAAAGAGTACTTCACCGATGGGGCGTGACGCCGTCCGACCTTAGTACGCGACACTCCGTTGCGTCCGGGATCGAGGGCGTCCCGCCCTCGACGAGGGCAAGATGCCCTCGATCCTCTGGCTGAATTGACGCTAGGAGGGACGGCGGCTATATTGCGCGAGGTTTAGCATTCAGCAAGATACAGGAGACCCGATGCCTACTTCAGTGATTGGCGCCCAGTTGTTTACGGTGCGCGACTATGCCAAAACTCCAGAGGACATTCGTCAGACCTTCGCCAAGGTGCGAGCGCTTGGCTACGAGGCGGTGCAAGCGTCGGCCCTAGGGGCTATTGCGCCGGCCGAACTCGCCGCGATAAGCGAGGCCGAGGGGGTGCAGATCGCGGCTACGCATACCAGCTACCAGCGCATCTGCGACGAACCGCAAGCCGTCGTGGAGGAGCACCAGATGTGGGGCTGCCGCCATGTGGCTATCGGCGGCTTGCCGCAAGAAAACCGGCACCACGAGGGCTTTGTGCGCTTTGCGGCCGAGGCTTCGGAGGCTGCGCGGCCCCTCATCGACGCGGGCCTGACCTTTAGCTACCACAACCACAGCTTTGAGCTGGAGCGCTTTGCAGGGCGCACGGGGCTGGACATCCTCCGCGAGGAGAGCGACCCGGCCGTCTTTTCCTTTGAAATGGACACCTATTGGATCCAACACGGCGGCGGCAACCCGGCCTCGTGGTTGGACAAGTTCCGCGACCGCATGCACCTCGTCCATCTCAAGGACCTGAGCATGGATGGCGCTAGGCAATGCTTCGCCGAAGTTGGGGAGGGGAACTTGGAGTGGGGGCCTATTCTCACGGCCTGTAAAAGGGCGCAAATCGAATGGTACTTGGTCGAACAGGACATCTGCCCCGGCGACCCCTTTGCCAGCTTGGGTCTGAGCCTGCGCAACCTGCGGGCCATGGGGTTGGACTAGGAGGAAATCATGCAGGAAGTGCTCGTTCCTTGGGCCGCTTGGTACGGCGAGGCCCCGTTCAAAATGGAATTTCCCGACCATTGGGACGTGGCGGTTCACCGGATGCGCGGCGGGCCGGACATTGGCGACGCCGGCATCCGTCGGGTGCTGCAAGAGGCCATTGGTGCTCCGCCGTTGCGCGAATTCGCCCGCGGCCGGTCTTCAGCCGCCATCTTGGTTGACGACCTGTCGCGCCCCACGCCGGCTTTTCGGCTGTTGCCTTATGTGCTCGAAGAGTTGGCCGCGGCCGGGATTGGGGCCGATGCCGTAAAAATTATCTGTGCGCTGGCGGCCCACCGCCCGATGACCCGCGACGATTTGGTCAAGAAGGTCGGGTTGGACATCGTCGATACCATGCAGGTTCTCAACCACAATGCCTACGAGAACTTGGAGTTTTTGGGCTATTCTAGCCGCGGGATCCCGATTTGGGTCAACCGCGACATGACCTCTTGCGAGGTTCGCATTGCCTTGGGGATGATTACGCCGCGCGGCGGGATGTTTGGCGGCGGGGCCAAATTGCTCATTCCCGGGGCTTGTGGGCAGCAGACGATTATGCTCAATCACCGCCACGTCCACGAAAATTTTCGCGCTCACCTGTCCGAGGTGGCGAAGATGGCTGGGGTCCGCTATATCGTCAATCCGCTGCTCAACGAGGACTTGGAAATCTCGGGCTTGGTCGCTGGGGACACGGATGCGGCCTTTGAGCGGGGCTGTGAGTTGGGGCGCGTCCAGTACGCAACCCAAGTGCCCGACGCCTTTGATATTGGGGTGTTCAATGCCTTTCCCAAGGATACGGAACTGTGCCAAGCGGGGTTGGCTATGACGCCGTTGGGCGGAACTCAGAAAAACCCCTTCAACGAAAACTCGACTACGGTTATGTGCTCGGCTAGCCCGGAGGGGCTGGGCTGGCACTCGGTGTTGGGGCCGGGCACGGCGTTGCGGGGAAAGCCCGGCCGACCGGCCCGCCGCACTCTTTTGTTTTCGCCGAATATCAACAAGTGGGATGCGGCCTCGCTCTTTGGCGAAGGGGTTGTTTTTTGCAAGACTTGGGAGGCCGTGTTGAGCGAATTGGAAAAACACCACGGGGCGGGCGCGAAAGTGTCGGTCTTTCCGGCGGGTGCGCTGCAACGGGCCGCCGATGCCAGTTATTAAAGAGGAGAAAACATGCCACCGCTAGCGCGTTTTGGTTTAGAGGGTAAAATCGTCGTTGTCACTGGGGCTGGCCGGGGGATTGGCCGGACGATTGCGCTCGAATGCGTCCAGTCGGGTGCGCATGTCGCTGTGGGCAGCCGCACTACGTCCGAGTTGGAAACGCTATCGGCGGAGATTGAGGCGGCGGGTGGGCGGTGCTTTTATCACCGGCTCGACGTAACAGACGTAGGCTCTATCGAGCGTTTCATGGCTGCGGTCGTGGCGCACTACGGGCGGCTTGACGTGCTGGTCAACAACGCTGGCTACAACAAGGTGGGCAAAATTCTCGACTGCGACGAAAGCCTTTATGACTTGATCGTCGATGCCAACTTAAAGAACGTGTTTTTCTGTAGCCAGATTGCTGCGCGGCAGATGATCGCGCAGGGGCAGGGGGGCACTATCGTCAATATCTCGTCCCAAGCGGGCGTGGTCGGTGCGCCGGAGCGCGGGCCGTACTCGGGGGCCAAAGGGGGCGTCAACAACCTGACGCGGACCATGGCCGCAGAATGGGCCGAATATCAGATACGGGTCAACGCGGTGGCTCCCACTGTGACCCGGTCGCCGCTGGCCGAAACCGCGATGCGGGAAAGCCAAGCCTTTGCCGATGCGGTCAAGACCAAAAACCTCCTGCGTGGAGCCTTGGCCGAGCCGGAGGAAATGTCGGCGCCGGTAATCTTTCTGGCTTCGGATGCCGCGTCGATGATCACCGGCCACACGCTCGTGGTCGATGGGGGGTGGACTATTGTCTAGCCAGCTATTGCGTTGAATGGCAATAAGTTGCTGGCTAGACGTTATCGCAGTTCTTCAAGGGCCGCAGGGCCAATTCACTAAAACAGCGGGGCGTCACGGGCTTGGCGGAAGCCGAGGATGGGCACTTGTGCGGCCTAAGCGCGGCCTTATCTTGCCGGTTCGCACACTACTAACCCCACCGAAAAGGACAAGGCTATGAACTCAACAACTCGCTTATGCTTGCTTATGTTGGCAGCGGTGCTGGCCGGCTGCGGCACGACAATGAATCCAGAAGTGCGCCTTTACAGGGCGGCCGGCATGGGAGACTTGGAAGCAGTGAAGTATCTGGTAGAGGACGGGGCTAACGTTCATTCCGCTAACAACAAGGGCATGACACCCCTTCACGCGGCGGCCTTAGGGGGCCACTTGGAGGTAGTGAAGTATCTGGTAGAGGACGGGGCTAACGTTAATGCCACTAACAGCGATGGCGGGAGGCCCCTTTACGGGGCGGCTAGCATGGGCCACTTGGAAGTAGTGAAGTATCTGGTAGCTCACGGGGCTAACGTTCATGCCGCTCTTCACGAGGCGGCCTTAGGGGGCCACTGGGCAGTAGTGAAGTATCTGGTAGCTCACGGGGCTAACGTTTCATGTCGCTACCAGCGATGGCGTGACGCCCCTTCACAGGGCGGCCTTCAAGGGCGATTTGGAAGTAGTGAAGTATCTGGTAGAGCATGGGGCTAACGTTCATGCCGCTGCCAGCTACAGCGACTTCTACAGCGGCGTGACCGGCTTAACGCCTCTTCACGCGGCGGCCCTTGGGGGCCATTTGGCAGTAGTGAAGTATTTGGTAGCTCACGGGGCTGACGTTAATGGCGATGTTAATCGCGATGACAGCGATGGCGTAACGCCCCTTCGCGTGGCGGCTGAGAGGGGCTACTCGGAAGTAGTGGAGTATCTAAAACTCGTTGGGGCTCGTCCACTGGACTGACTGGCGGGATCGTCCACCTCTTCAAGCTCGGAAGTAGTGGAGTATCCTTTTTGGCCTCGGATGCCGCGTCGATGATCACCGGCCACACGCTCGTGGTCGATGGGGGATGGACTATTGTCTAGCCAGCTATTGCGTTGAACGGCAATAAGTTGCTGGCTAGACGTTATCGCAATTCTTCAAGGGGCTGTTGCCGCTGAATCCGGGATCGAGGGCGTCCCGCCCTCGACGAGGGCAAGATGCCCTCGATCCCGGGAAGGCGGGCCGCTGGTGTCGGGTAGTAAGCAATAGTAAATCAAAACGACTTGTCGAGAAAAACTGCACGTTTTAGCCCAAATCTTCACAAAGGCCCCAATACCGAGGCCGTCAACTCGCGTTGTCCCAATCGGTTAAGCAGCTTACTTTAGCAGACCATCGCCAGTACAAGGGGGCTTTGCTTGCTAAGACGCTTGCCGATTCACTACCTACACCACCTCGCTGGGCGCAACCAAGCCCTGCTCGCGCAGCCCGGGGCGCAAAAGCTAACCATGCGGGCGTTTTGGGTCGGGTCGTTTCTCAGCTTTTTTCTCGCCGTCGGTGCGCCGTACGGCAACATGATCATACGCGGTTCCTACATGGCCTTGGACTTCAGCACGCCGGGGGCCATTTTTTTGTTCTTAGTGCTCATCGGCCTGCTCAACGTGCTGTTCAAAGTCGCGGCCCATCCGCTGGGGGCCGTAGCGTGGGCTTTGGTCTCAGGTGCGCTGTACAGCTCGTACTACGGCTGGGTGGCCCCCCTCGATCCTTTTGCCCCGGGCTTTTTCTTCGCCACCTTCATCCTCGCCTCATCCCTGCTCAATGTGCTCTGCGTCTTTTCCGGGCGGAGCTTGGTCCTCAACCGCGCCGAGCTAATTCTCGTGTACGTCATGCTGCTGATCGTCGCGGCCGTTTGCACCATGGGCCTGAGCGAACAAATTCTGCCGATGATCACGGCGGTGTTTTACTTTGCCTCGCCGGAAAACAAGTGGCGGGAAGTGCTCTTTCCCCATTTTTCTACGCGCCCGGTCCTCGTCGTCGATGGTCAGGACAACAAGTCCTTTTACGAAGGGTTGTCGCCCGGGGAGGCGATACCCTACGCGGCGTGGGTCGAGCCTTTGTGCTGGTGGGCCGTTTTTCTCTTGGCCCTATACGTGACCATGGTGTCGGTCGCGGTCATCGTCCGTCGGCAGTGGATGGAGCGCGAGCGTTTGCCCTATCCGATCACGCAGGTGGGAATCGCCATGGTGCGCGGCGAGGAACGCGCGCTCAAGATCAACACCTTTTTTCGCCAGCCGGCCATGTGGGCTGGTTTTATGCTGCCGATTGTCTTTGGCAGCTTAAAGGCCCTGCATCGCTACGACGCGGCCTTTCCGGTCCTCGCCCAGACGACGTGGATACCCTTCGTCGGCAAACAGACCTTGGAACTGAGCGTTAGCTTTGCCATGGTCGGCTTTTCGTACTTCATCAACGCCAACATCGCGGCGGGGATCTGGTTTTTCCACCTGTTGGCCAAGGTTGAAAAGGAGTTCTTTACCCTCGCCGGCGTGACGTCCGAGCAAAAGATCGTCTATGGCGTGGACGACGTTTCGCTGATGGCCTACCAAGGGGTCGGTGCCTTGCTCGCGATGGTCGGAGTGGGCTTGTGGGTGGGACGGGAACACTTGCGCAATGTGTGTAAAAAGGCCCTCGGCTTGGCTCCAGAGGTGGAGGACGGGGACGAGATCATGTCCTATCGCGGAGCCTTTTTCGGCACGGTGGGCGGAGTTGTGGTCATGTCGGGATGGCTGTGGGTCATGGGAACGCCGCTGTGGGTGGCGTTTGTTTTTGTCGGCTTGGCCCTGTTGGTCTTCCTCGGGTTGACGCGCATCGTGGCCGAAGCCGGCCTAGCGGTGGTGCGCGCCCCGATGACGGCCCCCGACTTGGTGATCTTGGGATTGGGAACCGACCTCGTGAGCCGGACGGGCGTGTGGAACGTGTCGTTGGCCTATATGTGGGGCGCGGATGTGCGGGTGTTCGTCATGGCGACTTGCACCAACGCCCTCAAGCTCATCGAGGAGATGGAGCCTCGGCTGCGGCGGCTGGTGTTTTGGGCCATTATTCTCGCGCTCTTCATCGGCGCGCTCGGCTCGTTGTGGATGATTTTTCACGCGGCCTATCAGCACGGCGGCGTGAATCTCGACGGTTGGTTTTTCAAAAGCGCGCCCGAAGCCGCGTACCAGAACGCGTTCCTCAACATGGAGCCAGCGGGCGTTCACTGGCCGGGGATGGGGTTTTTCGCCGGCGGTGGGCTGGCGATGGGAGCGATGATGTGGGCGCGGCAGCGTCTGCCGTGGTGGCCCGTGCATCCCATCGGCTTTCCCATTGGGGCCAACCTCATGCTCAAAGACGTGTGGTTTAGCGTGTTTTTGGCTTGGTTTATCAAGAAGCTGATCATGCGCTTTGGCGGGGTGGCTTTGTATCGCCGCAGTCAGATGTTCTTTTTGGGGCTGATCTGCGGGCAGGCCTCGTGCAATGGGATTTGGCTGGTCATAGACTACTTCACGGGAAAAGTGGGGAACTCCATTTTTTGGGTATGAGGTACTCGGCGTACTACATCGTCTGCGTTCTCGCGCTGACCGCTAATGGCGGCTGGGCGCGCGAGGGCGGAGTGCGCGAAACGGTGGCGTATCTATCGGCCCTCGGCTCGCGGGTGAGCGGCTATCCCGGGGCTGCGGCTGCGGCCGATTGGGTCGAGCGCCGCATGCGCGCGAGCGGGCTGGCCGACGTCGTGCGCGAGCCCTTTGCGGTCACCGTGCCCATCGATCAAGGGGGCGAGTTGCTGCTCCCAGAGAGCGGGGAGCGCCATGCCCTCTACGGCCTGTGGCCCAACTTGGTCCGCACCCCGACCTTACCCGAATACGCCGGCGAGATGATCTACGGCGGGGACGGCGAGTGGGACGATTACGCTGGCCGCGAACTCAACGGCCGGGTGGTGCTGATGGAGTTCAATAGCTGGAGTCGCTGGTTGCAGGTTGCTTCGCTGGGGGCGCGCGCCGTCGTCTTTATCGAGCCGGAGGAGACCACGCGCAGTCAAGCGATGGCCAAGTACTCGACCGCGCCGCTGGACATCCCGCGCTTTTGGATCGCCCGAGCGGCCGGGTTGCAGCTAAAAGAGCGGTTGCGCGACCGCCCGACGCCCGTAGTGCTCAAGGGGCGCATGGACTGGCAGCGTGAGACCGCGTGGAATATCTGGGGCCGATTCCCGGGCACCGACCCCGCGCTGGCCGACGAGACCATTGTCATTGAAAGCTACTACGACGGCATGTCGGTGGTGCCGGCCTTGGCCCCGGCGGCCGAAGCGACCAGCGGGATCGCCGCGTTGCTGGCGCTGGCCGAGCATCTGGGGCGGCATCCCCCGCGGCGGCCGGTCGTGCTGGTGGCTACCGGGGCGCATTTCCAAGCGCAGCAGGGCATTGTCCACTTTCTAGAGCGCCACGCCCGCCGCCATCCTTACTACGCCAAGCGGATGGAAGAGCCGCTCAAGCCCAAGCTCTTTATCTGCCTAGACCTGACGAGTCAGTCGGCTGGGCTGGGGCTTTGGAACAATACCGATAGCTACGATCTCAAGCGGTTCTTCGTGCCGTTTGGGCGGCGTTTTACGGCCTACGCCGAGGAGGAGGCCGCTCGGTTAGGTCTTGAGCAGGAGCGGCCGCTCGCCAATGGGATCAGCCCGATTCGCGGCATGGACTGGTCGACCTTTGTGCCGGGAGGAGTCTCGGTCAGTGGAATGCAGGCTCTGAGCGCGGGGATTGTCTCCCTGTCGTTGGTGACTGTCAACGACGCCCGCTATATCGTCGATACCCCGCTCGATACGCCCGAGCGGATGAACCTCGACAATCTGGCCCGCCAAAGCCGCTTGCTCAACGCCCTGCTGGCGCGGGCCGTCAACGACGAGGCCCTGTTTGCCGATCTCGAAGACTTTGGCCCCGTGCTCAAGGACAAATTGCGCTCTCTGCGGGTCAAGGTCCGCTCGTTCCCGCGCCGCAGCCAAGTGCCCGATCGGCCGATCGGCGACGCCTTGGTCGTGGTGGCCCCTTGGTTCAAGTCCCACAAGGGCGTGCGCTTGGCGCAGTACCACCTCACCGACGGGCAGGGCGTCGCCGACATCGCTGGCTTGCGGACCGGAGCCTATCCGGTGGCGGCCTACCAAGTCAATCCGACGACCGGCGCGATTGCATTCGCGCCCGATCTTTCGGAACGGGCGCAAGAGTTCAGCGGCGCGGTCGTGAACGGGTGGATGATTGACAGCAAAGTTCGCTGGAATACCAACGACCGGACCATCGTGGTCTTTCCCTGCATTGCGCGGCCCTTCTACAGCATGATTGACCCGCGCTATCTGCGGTCGTTTGGCGAGATCAAGGTCGTCAATCGCAGCGGGGTGCCGCCGCGGCAGTTTGGGCTGGCGCGGGGGTTTGACACCGGCGAGGCCGTCGGCGTGGTCTTTGGGCCGCAGGACGCGGCCGCGGACGACGGCATCAAGCTGCTCATCGACAACCGCCTGCTCTTGCTCAATAGCGAGGGGTCGGAAAGCGAGGCGCGGGCGCGGGGGCGGGGCTACGTGCTGCGAGAGGACTTGCTGACCCGCACCGGGATGCTGGCCGTGGAGGACATGTGGCAGCTCAACGAGGCGCGGCTGCACACCTTGCGCAAACACGCCATTGAAAACCAGTACTTGGCCCGGTTGCACCAGCGCGGCCAAACCCTGATCAAAAAGGCGCGACAGGCCGAAGAAGCGCGAGATTGGGAGCGCTACGTCGGGCATGTCCGGGCCGCGCTGGGGGTGACCGTTCGCGCGTACCCGGAAGTGCTAAGGACGCTCAACGACGTCATCAGCGGGATGGTGTTTTTCCTCGCCTTGGTCATCCCGACGGCCTTTCTCGGGGAGCGGTTGCTGTTTGCGACGGCCGATATTCGCCGGCAGCTCGCCGGCTTTGGCGGGTTGTTGCTTTTGATTTGGATCGTCATTTCCCAAGTTCACCCGGCCTTTGCCATTGCCCATCCGCTGGTGATCTTGCTGGCCTTTGCGATCATGGCGATGGCGGCGTTTGTCTTGGCCATGATTAGCTCCCGCTTCAATCGCTACATGCGGGCTTATCAGGCGCGGGAAGCCCACGTCCACGAGACCGATATTAGCCGCGCCAGTGCCAGCTACGCGGCCTTTATGCTCGGCATTTCCAATATGCGCCGGCGCAAGCTGCGCACCGGGCTGACCTTGCTGACCTTGGTCCTGCTGACCTTTACGGTGCTCTCCTTTACCTCGTTCAGTACGCAGGTCCGCTACATGGCCTTTGCCATGGACCACGAGGGGACCTACGAAGGGGTGCTAATCCGCGACCGCAACTGGGATGTGCTCAACCGCCCGACGCTCGACTACGCCCGCTCCCACTTTGCCGCGGAGGGGGTCGTCGTGCCGCGCAACTGGTATATCGCCTTTGACGACGAGCAGAAAAAGTACATCGAGATCACGGGCGATACGTCGGTGGTGCGGGCGACCGGAATGCTGGGGCTGATGCCCGAGGAAGTGCGCGTCACCGGCATTGACCAAGCGTTGGTGGGAGGGAGCTTCTTTGAGCGCGAGGCCGAGGCGACTTGTCTGATGGCCGAGAGCATGGCCGAGGCGCTGGGCATCGGGCTGGGCGAGTTGGGCACGGCGACCGTGCGGGTTTTTGGCCGGGACTTGGTGGTGCGGGGCGTGTTCGATCCCGACCGCTTTGAGGCGGTCCGCGACCTCGACGACGAGCCCCTGACCCCGGCCGATTTTCAGATGTCGAGCACCCAAGCCTTGGGGCCGGTCGCGCAGGACGATATGAGCATCGCCTTAGAAGAATCCGCGCTCGACATTCGTCCCTTTATCCACTTAGAGTCCGACAACGTGCTGGTCTTGCCCTACGGGACGCTGCGGGAGGCGGGGGGCACGTTGCGCTCGGTCGCGGTGCAGCTAGCGGACGGGACGCACGGTCAGGCATTGATCGAGGATTTTCTCCTGCGGCTGGCCATTACCCTGTTTGCTGGCCTGAAGGAGCCGGGCGAAGCCGCCGTTAAGGTGTTTTCCTACACCTCGATTGGGGTGCCCGATGTCGAGGGCTTGGGGGCCTTGGTGATCCCGATGTTTATCGCGGCACTCATCGTGCTCAATGCGATGATGGGGGCCGTGTATGAGCGCTTCCGCGAGATCGGCATTTACTCGTCCGTGGGCTTGGCCCCGCTGCACATTGCCCTGCTCTTTGTGGCCGAGGCCTGCGTCTATGCGATCATGGGCGTCACCTTGGGCTATATTCTCGGCCAGAGCTTGGGCAAGGTCCTCATCGCGCTGGACTTGTTGCAGGGCATGAGCCTCAATTACTCGTCCATGGCGGCGATTGTCTCGTCCCTGATCGTAATGGCGGTGGTCTTGCTTTCGACCATATATCCGGCCCGGGTCGCGGCCCGCACGGCCGTGCCCGATATGGTCCGTCGTTGGACGCCGCCGGCCCCGGATGGGGATCGCTGGGAAATGGAGTTCCCCTTTATGGTCAGCGAGGGGGAAGTGCGGGGGCTGTGTGGATTCTTGGCCGGGTACTTCAGCGCCTATAGCGAGGATTCCATCGGCGACTTCTACGCCGAGAAGGTCCAGTTGGTCGCCGAAGACAGCGAGCGCGGGCCAGAGTACGGAGTGCAGCTTTTGCTCTGGTTGGCCCCATTCGACATGGGGGTGAGCCAGTTCATGCAGCTTGAATTTTTGCCGACCGAGGTCCAATCCGTCTATACGGTGGAGATTTACATTCAGCGGATCAGCGGTCAGGACACCTTCTGGCAGCGGGTCAACCACCGCTTTATCAATGGGTTGCGCAAAGAGTTCCTGCTCTGGCACACGCTGCCCGAGGCCTCTAAGGCCCACCATCGTCAGGTCGCCGAGCAGATGTTGGCCGCAACCCAAGCGGAGCCTGTGGAATGAGCGAAGCGTTTTCTCAGAGAGTGGCTGGGTTTTTTCAGCGGCTGTTTAACCGCGAGTCAAAAAACGAGCGCCAATGGGCCGAGGTCGAAGAGTACCGCTCCTTGCTCGAACCGCCCGACCGCTTTGAGGAAGGCTTTACGATCCGCACCGTAATTGGCGTGCTCTTTATCTCGCTAATCATGACCCCCGGCGAGATGTTCCTCGGGCTGTACACGGGGGGCGGCATTGGCCAGGCAGCGCAATGGGTGACGGTGATCCTCTTTCTCGAGATCTCCAAACGCTCATTCACCTCGCTCAAGCGCCAAGAGATCTACCTGCTCGTGTACGTGGCCTCGGCCTTGGTCGTCCGTGAGGAAGGCGCGTTCCTCGACTTGCTCTGGCGTCAGTATTTCGTGAGTTCGCCCGAAGCCGAGCAATTCGGGATCGCGCGCAGTTTGCCGTCGTGGTGGGTGCCCCCGGCCGATTCAGAGGCCATTGCCGAGCGGACCTTTATCCACGAAGACTGGCGGACCCCGATCCTGCTGTTGGTGCTGGGGACGATCATGGGCCGCATCGCTTGGTTTACGTCCGGTTACATGCTGTTCCGGCTGACCTCGGACCGCGAGCAATTGCCCTTTCCCACCGCGCCGATGTCGGCGTTGGGCGCCATGGCCCTAGCCGAGGATTCCGGGGCTGAACAGGAGACATGGAAGTGGCCGATTTTCAGCATCGGCGCGGTCATTGGGGCGTCGTTCGGTCTCATCTATGTAGGGGTCCCGGTCATCACTGAACTCTGGGGGTCCAAAGTGGAGATCTTGCCGATTCCCTTCTGGGATTTGACGCCCTATTTCGGCAACATCTTACCGGCCACGCCGCTGGGGATCACCATGCACTTGGGGCCGGTATTCGCGGGGCTGTTCATGCCCTTCTGGTCGGTGATAGGCTCCTTTGCCGGGGTGATGCTGCACACGGCCGTCAGCCCGTTGCTCTACGAAATGGGCTATCTCCCGAGCTGGGAGATCGGCATGGGGACCATCCGCACCCAGATCGTCACTAGGATCGACTTTTGGCAAGCCTTTTCCATTGGCATCACCCTTGCCGTGACCGCTGTCAGCTTTTACCAACTCTTTGCCACTGGTCGCCAGAAGCGGGCCGAACTGCGAGATAAACTGCGACTTGAGAAAGCCGATCTGCCAACTGTGTGTCAGCACTCGGACTGCCACCACCCGGCCGAAGTGAGGGGATACTGCTTAAAGCACCTCGGGCGCGGCGATTTCAATATGTGGGTCTGCGCTTCGCTGTTTTGCGTCGCGGCCATCTATCCGATCGTCTTGGCCAAGAGCTTGTTTCCCACGTTGGTCAGCACCGGCCTGTTGGTGCTTTTCGTGCTCATCGCCTTTGTCTATGCGCCGATCATGTCCTTTGTCAGCGCTCGGCTCGACGGCTTGGTTGGCCGGGAGATTTCGATCCCCTATGTCGAGCAAGCCATCCGCTTTATGACCGGCTTTCGCGGGGTTGAAATCTGGTTCGTGCCCTTTCCGACCCGCAACTTCGGCGGGCACGCCGAGCAGTTTAGGGTCGTCGAACTGACCGGGATGAAGTTTACCAGCCTGCTCAAGGCCGAGATCTTTATGTTGCCCATCGTCTTTGCGGTGAGTCTGATGTACTGGACCTTCCTTTGGCGCTTGGCCCCTATCCCTTCGGAGAGCTACCCGTACGCGCAAAGAATGTGGCCGCTGCAGGCCTTTGAACAAGCGATGTTTTTATCGAGCACGATGTACAACAAAATGTGGCGCGCCGGGGAGGAGGTGGAAGGGGAGGTCGTGCCCAGCGGGCAAGTCGTGTGGAGCCCGAGCAATTTGCAGGACGGCCGCTGGTGGTACTGGCGGGTGAGTACCACGCGAGACTTGGAGGTGCCCGATCCGGTCAAGCGCGATTATGGCCCTTGGTCGCAGACGAGGTACTTCTACACGGACTTCAGCGGCGGGGACGCACCACCGCCGCCAGAGGCCGCCCAGCAGATCGACGCCGAGGCGGGTACTCGGTCGGATGGCCCCCAGCTACTTTGGCCCCCCAACGGCATGGCCCTTGCCACGCCAAACCCCAACTTCCGGGCCGCGGTCGATTTGGCCCCGGGCGATTCGGTTGACTTCTATTTTGAAGTGGATCTCCTGCCCAGCTTTGACGGCGAGTTTTTGCAGCGCTCTTCGGACCGGCCCCTGCTCTTTGAGGTCTTGTGGGAGGACATGCAGTTTACGGGCAATCACAAGGACGACGACGGCGACTTCAATATCGCGGTTCTCGTCGCGGGCGTGGAGCCAGAAGGGCTGGGAGATCAGCTTGGACTAGCGGAAGGCGACCGCCTCCGTGCGGTAAACGACGTCGAACTCCGTGTGCCCCAATGGGATACGGAGCGAATCGACCGGTATTTTACCGCCGGCGCGGACTCGGTGTTTGCCGCTTGGGAACGGGACGAGAAGACCATGCGTCGAGCGGTGGTGCGCCGGCCGGGGGAGAGCTTGGGCTTGGAATTTGCGACGACGGACTCGTCTTTTATCAGACGCATTGCCGTGCCCGTGAGCAGATGGGGCAGGAACCTATTGGGACTGGAACTTGGCTGGACCGAGTACGAAGTGGTGCGCGTCGCGGCCGTGGCCGAGGATGGATTGGGCCACCGCTTGGGCTTGCAAGCCGGCGACCATCTTAGGACGATCAACGGCCGGGGTATCGACGAGGATACGTGGCGCAGCGAGGAGGTCGTTGCCGCTTTTGCCGCGGTCGTGGAGGAGACGGCGACCGGGGTGCTAGTCGAGTGGGAGCGGGATGGGGACCGACGCGAAGGGTGGGTGGCCGCAGCGTCGCTCGTCCAGCCGGGGCTGATCTATCGGGAGGGGGCTGTCGAGGGCCGCGACGAGGAGCTGGTCAACAACAAAGACGACGATGGCGACGGCCTGATCGACGAGGATACGCACCATCCTCTCGACGGCAAGAAGTGGCCCATCATCATTGGCGCGGCCGGCTTCGGCTTGGCCGCGTACTTTGCCATGGCCTTTTTGGGAATGCCGATCTTTCTGATCTGGGGCTACGTCCAGAGCGTCAACGGCATCCCACACGCCCTCATTCCGCAAATCATTGGCGCCCTGCTAGCTAGGCACTACTTCTGGAAGCGGTACGGCAAGCAGCAATGGCGTCAATACGCCATGGTCTTGAGCGTGGGCTTTGGGGTGGGCATGGCACTGGTCGGCATGTTTAGCGCGGCCCTGTCGATGATCAAAAAAGCCGTTTCTTCCCTCGCCTATTGAGGGGGTTTACAAAGTCTATTCGCGCTTGTATTTTCGCCGATTATGGACTTGCTTACGCGCCTATTCCGCGTCGTGCGGGCGCACACTGCGGCCCGCGAGCACACGCATTGGCAGCCCCCGCCGCCGGCTCCGGCCCTAACCGAACCCTCCGCCCTCGCTGGGTATTACGCCAATCTGGAGCTCCCAGATGGAGCGAGTCTGGCCGAGGTGAAGGCCGCGTGGAAGCGGCTGATGAAGCAGTACCATCCCGACCGCCACGCCCAAGACCCTGCCAAGCGCGCGGTGGCCAACGCGCTGTGCGCCGAGTTGACGCACGCCTACAAAGAGTTGGAAAAGTCCCTGACCACCCATGACCCATTACACTAGACAGATTGGAGGCAGCTTATGGCTGATTTTGCCACTGTAAAGGAGTACGTTCTCGAGCTGGGCTTTGCCATCGCCGAGGAGATTCCCGAAGAGGAAATCGTCATTGTCAACGACGAGGAGCGCGGAGTGCAAAACTTGGTGGTTGATTGCGAGGATACGGTGCTGGTGATCGAGCAACTCATCATCAAGGTCGCGGCCGAGGCCGCCGAGGCGCACAAGCGGATTTTGCAGATGAACCGCGACTTGATCTTTGGGGCCTTCGTCCTCAATGAGGAAGGCGATGGGCTGCTCTATCGCAATACGCTGGCACTGGAGAATTTGGACTTAAACGAACTGGAAAGCACCATCAACTCCCTCGGTCTCGGCTTGGCCGAGCACGGGGAGGAATTACTGGGTTTTGCCGCCCAATAGGAGGATAGGAGGATAGGACATGGCAGGTATATTTCAACGCTTGTTTAAGACGGGGCAGGCCGAAGCCCACTCCTTAGTGGATAAGCTCGAAGACCCAATCAAGATGAGCGAGCAGGCGATCCGCGACTTAAAAAAGGACTTGCAGGACAGCCTCAAGGCCCTCGCCGAGGTCAAGGCGATTGCCATTCGGCTCAACCGCGAGTCCACCGACCACCACCGGCGCGCGGCCGACTACGAGCGCAAGGCCATGCTGCTGTTGCAAAAGGCCGAGTCCGGCCAGATGGAGGAAGCCGAAGCCGACCGCTTGGCGCGCGAGGCCCTGACCCGGGTCGAGGAAGCCCAGAGCCGGCACGCCGAGACCTCCCAACAGGCCCAAGCCCAACAGGCGATGGCCGACAAGCTCCAGAGCAATGTCAACGATTTGAAGTCGAAAATCGCCTCGTACGAAAACGACCTAGTAACCCTCAAGGCGCGCACCAAAACCGCCAACGCCACCCGCAAAATCAACCAGCACTTGGCCAACATCGACTCCAAGGGCACCACGGCCTTGCTAGAGCGGATGAAGGAAAAGGCCGAAGAGCAGGAAGCGCTGGCCGAGGCTTACGGCGATATGGGCGACGCGGCCACGGCCGTTGAAGACGAGATCGACAAGGCCCTCGCCGACAGCAAAGGTGCCAAGGTCGATGACTCGCTCGCCCAGCTCAAGGCCAAAATGAAGACGGCCAAGTAAGGGCTGCCTTGGGATGAAGGCCCTGAGCCGCCGGCAGTTTTTCGCCGCCCTCGCCGCGGCCGGCGGCTGGGCCGCGTGGAGCGGTTGTGCGGCAGACCAGCGGCGAGGGCCGATCCCCGGGCGGATCGTCAACGAGGGCACCCCGCATGGGCACTTGCTGCGCGATGTGCATTCTTGGGCCGATTTCGCTGCGGCCGAGGGTGCGTGTGACATAGCCATTGTCGGCGGGGGGATCTCCGGTTTAGCCGCGGCGTGGAAGTTGCGGCAGGCGGGGGTAGAGCGAATTCGCCTCCTCGACCTTGACGACCAGCTCGGGGGCACCAGTCGCAGCGGCCAATGGGGCGACCGGGTCTTTCCTTGGGGCGCTCACTACATCAACATCCCGCCGGCCGAAGCCGACTGCATCCACGAAATCCTGCAAGACCTAAGCATCATTGACGGGTACGACGCGGCCAACAAGCCGCTGGTCGCCGCCGGGGCGCTGCTGCGCTGGCCGCACGAGCGGCTCTTCTATCGGGGGGAGTGGGTCGCTGGGCTGGACCCGTTTGTCGGCGCGTCGCCCCGGGAGCGCGAAGCGTTGCTGCGCTTTGAAGACGAGATGCTCGGCTGGGCCTTGCATCGCGGCCGGGATGGACGCCGGGCCTTTGCCCTGCCTATGCGCTACAGCACGGCCGATGTCCGGGTGCGGCGTTTAGACCAGATCAGCATGGCCCAGTACCTCCGCGAAGAGGGATGGCACGACGACCGGCTCCGCTGGTTGGTCGATTACGCCTGCCGCGACGACTACGGCAGCACGGCCGCCCAAGTCTCGGCGTGGGCCGGGATTCACTACTACGCCTGTAGGTTTTACGACTACCGAGTTGAGGAGGCGTATCCAGCCCACACCCTGACGTGGCCGGAGGGCAATGGCTACCTAGTTGCAAAACTCGCTAACAGGCTGGGGGAAAACGAGATAAAGCGACAATCGCTAGTGGCGCGTCTAGCGGTGGAGCGGTCGCAGGTGCGCTTGGGGTACATCGACTTGGCTAGCGGGGAAAAGCGGCAACTGACCGCCCGGGCGGTGGTGTACGCCGGCAAGCTCCACACCGCGCCCTACGCGATTGTGGGCCTGCCGGATGAACAGGCCGAGGCCATGGCCGCCATTGAGTACAGCCCGTGGTTGGTGGCGGCGATTTTTCTCAAAGAGCCGCTCGCGGCCGGGCAGACCACTTGGGACAACGTCTTGTACGACAGCCCGTCGCTGGGCTATGTGGTCGCCGATCACCAGCAGGGCGGCGGCCGCGTGTTGATGTACTATTGGCCCTTTGTCGATCAACTCGCACGCGCCCGGCGCGCCTTGCTCGCGCAGGACCATTCGTTCTGGACGGCCCAGATCCTAGCCGATCTGAGCCGAGTCCACCCGGAGCTAGAAGACCTCGTAGAGCGCGTCGATCTGTATCGCTGGGGGCACGGGATGATGCGGCCCAGTCCCAAGGCGCTGTGGGGGCCGACGGCCGCTTGGCGGCAGCAGCCCATGGAGCGGATATTTTTTGCCTCGTGCGATGCGACCGGATTGCCCCTGTGCGAAGAAGCGATGTTTTCCGGTATTCTGGCGGCCGAACAGGCCATGGACTGTCTCGGTGTAGCGCACTCCTCCTCGTTGGGCGGGCTGGCAAATGCCTAGGCTGGGGTCGCTGTTTTTGCTGGGGGCCATTTTTTCAGCCGCGGCCTGCGCCATCGTCTATCAGCTGCTCATCGGCAGCGTGTCGTCCTACTTCCTCGGCAACAGCGTTGAGCAGTTTTCCCTGACGATCGGCTTTTTCCTCGCCGCGATGGGGCTGGGCTCGTGGCTTTCGCGCTTTGTCGCCAACCCCTTGCTCTTGACGCGGCTGGCCCAACTGGAGATTTGGCTGGGGTTTTTGGGTGGGATTTCGGTCGGCGTGCTCTACGTGCTCTACGGGTACACCGACTCCTTTCGGGCCGGGATGCTAACTTTGAGCACGGCGATTGGCGCGTTGATCGGCCTCGAAGTGCCGCTGATTACTCGGCTTTTGCGCGGGCAGGGGACGCTGCGGGCGGCGCTGTCGAATGTTTTGTCCCTCGATTATCTGGGGGCCTTGGTGGCCTCATTGCTCTTCCCGTACGTCTTGTTGCCCTTCCTCGGCAGCCTGCATACGGCGTTGGTCGCCGGCTTGGTCAACGCCGGCCTCGGCCTCGGCGTGGTGCTCGCGTTTAAGGCCGAGTTGCGAAAGCAGGGCACCTTTCGCCGGCTGGGGGCGCAAGCCCTCGGGGTTATTGCGGCGCTAGGGGCGTTGGCTTGGCAGGGGGAGGAGCTGCGGGCGCGGTGGGAAAGCGACCTCTACCAAGACCGCATCGTCCACAGCGAGCAATCGGCTTACCAGCAAATCGTCCTGACCCGGCGCGGCGAACACCTGCGGCTTTATCTCAACGGGCACTTGCAATTCGCCTCCATTGACGAGCACCGCTACCACGAAGCCCTCGTCCATCCGGCCATGGCCCTGACGCCCTCCCGCGAACGGGTCCTCATCATCGGGGGAGGCGACGGCCTAACGGCGCGGGAGGTCCTCAAATACGAGGAAGTCGAGCACGTCGATTTAGTCGATCTCGACCCGGCGGTAACGCGGTTGGCCCAGCGCAACATTCACCTGACTCGGCTCAACAACAACTCGTTAAATCGCCGCCAAGTCCGCGTGATCAACGAAGACGGCTTGGTCTTTTTGCAGCGCGAGCACGTGCCGTACAACGCGATACTCATTGACCTGCCCGATCCCCGCGAGGAGAGCTTGGCCAAGCTCTATTCGGTCGAAGCCTATCGGCTGTGCCGCAAGTTGCTCAGCCCGCACGGCGTCTTGGCGACTCAGGCCTCTAGTCCGTACCACGTCCGCGCGGCGTATTGGAGCATTGCCGTCGCCTTGGAGGAAGCGGGCTTTGCCGTCCACTCCTATCACTTGCCCGTGCCCTCTTTTGGCGAGTGGGGGTTCCACTTGGCGGGAAAAGCCGGGCTGGACCCGACGGCCGTCGCCTTTGCGGTGCCCACGCGCTATCTCGACCGCCAAGTCTGGGCGGCCCTCGCGGTTTTTGACGGCGATATGGCCCGCGTGCCCGTGCAGGCCAACCGACTTGATAGGCCGGTGCTGGCGCGTTATTATCGACAGCGTTGGGGCACTCAATTTTGAAAGGACATGCTAGATGGGCTTAAGGAAATGGTTCGGGGGACGCCAAAGCGAAGCCGAGGACGAACCGGCGTATAAGGAGTACTCGCTCAGCACCATGCGAGTCGGGTTCCTAGTTGATTACGACCTCAGAACTTGGCAAGTCACCGGCCGGGGAAGCTATGACTACGACGGCTATACGACCGAGGAATGGGAATTGCAGGCCGATGGTCAGGTGTGCTTCCTCGAGCGCGCCTTAGAAGATGGCCAAGCCTATTGGACCCTGACGCGGGCGATTGGCATCGGCGAAATCGAGGGCGACATTGCGGCGGCCATTATCGCCAACGGCGACCCCCCGGACGCGGTGCAGTTTGCCGGCGACGAGTACGTGGGGAGCGCGAGCGAGGCCGGCCTGTACCGCAAAGAGGGCGTCGATGCAGAGCGCGAATTTGTCAATTGGTCGTTTGAAGGCGCAGAAGGCCAGGTGCTTTTTATTAGCCAGTGGGGCGAGCGCGACTTTGCCGCGTACGCGGGCATGGAGGTAGAGGAATACCAATTCACCGACATCCTGCCGGTGGAGGAGGAGACTTAAAATGGCTTGGCGCGTAGCGGCCTTGGCGCTGTGGGGCCTGATTGCCTGTGGGGCCAAAGACCCGGTAAAGGAGCTGGTGCGCGACTTAGAGCGCTACCCGGAATACTCCCTGATCGTCGATGATACCCGCATTGACGACAGCTCGTTTTTTCCCGACTACGCGCTGCGCTTTCAGGTGCTGACCGCTTCGGGCCAGCGCGTGGCCGGCCGCGACACCATCGTCTATCAGGAGCGGCGCACGGATTGGATGGAAGTCCGCGAAGAGACCTTCTACCGCTACGACAACTACGTCGGCATGGTCGTAGCCTCCAAGTCGCTCGATGGCCGCCGCACGGGCGCCAAGCAAGCGCACCCCCCCGGCTATCAATACGTCGGGAACCCCCAGTACGGCTTCTGGGGAGGCGGTGGGTTTTGGCAGTTCTACGGCCAGTACGCGTTGATGCGCGACCTAATGGGCGGGTGGGGCGTTGGCCGGGGCGATTGGGAGGACTACCGCCGCAATCGGGAGCGAGGCCGGCCGTACTACGGGCCGGTGAAAGGGGGCCGGCCCACCTTTGGGTCGCGCGGCTCGCAAACCCAAAAGACGCGCCCGCAATTCTACCAACGTCAGCAAAGCCGCCGCCAAGCCTTTAGCGGCCAAGTCAAAAACCGCATGGGCCGCACCACCTCTGGGTGGGGACGCGGCTCCTCGCGCTTTGGAAAATAGGGGGAACGCAGTGGACAATCTAGTGCTAGTGCAGATGGCCCAGACCGTGGTCTATCTCTTGGAGGCTTTCGTCCTGCTCTTTATCGCCAAGCAGGTCTATGCCCGGGTTTTTCGGCGGGTCGATCTCAAAGACGAACTCTACGGCCGCAACAACCACGCGATGGCCGTTGCGGTGAGCGGGTATTGCTTGGGGATTTGCTTGGCGCTGGGGGGGGCGTTGAGCGGCCCGTCGCTCGGCTGGCAAGCCGATCTAATCGGCATCGCCCTGTACGGCCTCTTGGCGATTGCCTTGATGCTCGTCGCCGGCGTGCTCTGCGAGCGAGTGCTCCTGCCGCACTTTGACAACCGCAAGGAAATCGTCGCCGATCAGAATATGGGAACGGCCTTTGTCGAGGCCGGGATGCACATTGCCAATGGCCTGATCGTCTTGGCTATCGTGCAGGGCGAGGGGCCGCTGTGGAGCGGCGTGGCCTTCTGGCTTTTGGCCCAAGTGGTGCTCGTGGTGGCGGGCCTGCTCTACGAGTGGATCACCCCGCATTCGATCCACCGCGAACTAGAGCGCGATAATGCGGCGGTCGGCTTGGCGTTTGGCGGCGTGCTGGTGGGCATGGGCAATATCGTCAGCATCGCCGTGGCTGGCGACTACACAGGGTGGGTCAGCGGCCTGCAAACCTTTGGCGTGGATGTGGGCTTTGGGTTTGTCGCGCTCTACGCCATCCACAAGCTGACGGATGTGCTTTTGGCCCCCAAGGTGCGCTTAGGGGCCGAACAGGTCGAGGAGCAGCCGAATGTGGGGGCCGGGCTGATAGAAGCCTTTGGCTACGTGGGCGGCTCGACGCTAATCGTCTGGATCTTCTGAACGGAACTACTCCCGTCGGCTCCGATGCCACTGCCACAGCAGGGTCGGGCCGCCGATAAAGACGTAGGTCAGGGTCGCCAACGCATGGGTTAGCGTCGCACAGGCCAAAGCCGTGGCGAGCGGCACCGCGTAGAGGCGGTGCATGGCCTCGCCGAAGAGGAGGTGGTACGAGCCGATCGCCCCGGGCGTTGGAATGATCACCCCTATGGACGATATGGCCATAACCACCAGCGCGGCGGCCGCGTCGAGATTGTAGGTGTGGTGCAAATCCATGCCGATAAAAGCCGCGTAGATAATGAACACGTACGCCGCGTTGAGCAGGATTGAACTGACGAGGATTTCAAAGTATGCGATGGGCTGTTGCCGCAGGGCGGAAAGCCCGCCGATGAAGGTCTCGAGGATTTGAAGCACTCGCTCGCCGCGCCCCCAAGCGAGCCGCCCGAGCAGCGGTCGCATTCCAGCCAAAATTTTTTCCCGATACACCGATACCAAGACCAAGGCACTCAGCGCGACCAAGCAGCCGGCTAGGGCCAATAGGCCGATGGTGTCGCGATCGGCCCCGGCCGGTAGCCACAGCACGGGCAGGGCCATATCTATATAGACGATGAGCCAGAACAAGACGATGAGCCAAAACAAATCGAGAATGCGCTCCACTACTATAGTGGCCATCAAGGCGCTGATGCTCGCTCCGGTGGTCCACTTGAGGCTGACGCACCGCAAAACCTCGCCCGAGCGCGGCACGGCCACATTGGCCGCATAGCATATCGCCAAGGCGAGCGACGCATTGAGGTTGCTGACTTGCGGCGCAAAGGGCCGCATGAGGACCAGCCAGCGCCAAGCCCGCAATCCCAAGGTCCCCAGCGTCGCAACGCACATGACAGCGGCCCAAACCGGCGAAATGCCGGTCATGGCATCCCAGAGTTCCCCGCGATTTATCCCCTCAAAGGCCCAATAGATAAAAAGCCCCATCAAGCCTACGCTCAGTCCGTACTGGAGGGCTTGTTTTAGTAGCTTGGGCATCGCGCTTGCCAATACAAAACGGGAAATCGGGCGATCAGCGGGCGGGCGGGATAGTTCAAGCCGGTATGGGTTGAATTTTGCCCATGTTCTCTAGTAGGTCGATGATCTGCGAGGCCGCCTCGGCAGGCGTTGAGGTGTCGGTTTTGATGACCAGATCGGGGTTTTCAGGCTCCTCATAAGGGTCTGAAACGCCGGTAAAATTGGGTATTTCGCCGGCTCGTGCCTTTTGGTAGAGGCCCTTGGGATCGCGCTCCGCGCATGTTTCGACTGGGGTGCTGACAAAAATTTCGACGAAGTCGCCCGCGGCCATAAGTGCCCGGACCGCATTGCGGTCGGCTCGGTAGGGGCTGACAAAGCTGGCAAAGGTTAGGAAGCCGCCATCGACAAAGAGCTTTCCCACCTCGCCGACCCGCCGGATGTTTTCTTGCCGGTCCGCAGCAGAAAAGCCCAAATTCTTATTGAGGCCAAAGCGGATATTGTCGCCGTCTAGCACATAGGCTAAATGGCCGCGGGCGGCCAAGGCGTGTTCGGTTGTATAAGCAATGGTGCTCTTACCGGAGCTGGGCAAACCCGTCAGCCAGATCAACACCCCTTGTTGGTGCAACAGGCTTTCGCGTTGCTCGCGGCTGACATGGCCCTCGTGCCGGACGATATTGGTCGCTTTGATAGTGGTCAAAAGTTCACCTCGTACGTTTAGAGGATACATTACTACCCGACACCAGCCTCCAGCTTTCCAAGGATCGAGGGCATCTTGCCCTCGTCGAGGGCGGGACGCCCTCGATCTCGGATTCATCGGGAGTACCAGAAGCAGGTGTCGTGTACTTAGGAAACTCAAAATAACGACCATACCGCCGCAATTCGTCAAGGAATTGGCCGCGGCGCGTGCGGGGCTGTTTTATTTGACGATTAGTGGTTTATATATTTATATAAGTAGCAATTCACAGTTACAAGCGCATCTCACTAAGTGGAGGAGGCAAGGGTATGAAAATTGCAATTAGCATCACTTGCGCGGCCCTGCTGGCAACGGCAAGCGAGGGGGTTGTAAACATTCAGAATGTCGGTTCGGGAGCTCGTGCCCAAGGGTTGGGCAACAGCTTTGTGGCGGTGGCGGACAATGCGGATGCGGTGTTTGCCAATCCGGCCGGGTTAGGCCAAGTGTCTAACCGTCAGGTTTCCTATACGAATGTGTCGCTTTTTCTTGTAGGCATTGACGGGGACGATCTGGGGCAGCACGTGGTTTCCTATGCCCAGCCGCTGGGGGACAAGCTGGGGTTGGGGTTGGGCTATGAGCGGATTGGCTCGTCGCTGATGAGCGAGAATGGGGCGTTTGTGTCGCTGTCGTATCAGGTGCAGCGTCGGCTGCAGGTGGGGGTGTCGGCGAAGTATTTGTTTTGGAGTGTGGGTGCGATCCCGCCCGATAATGGCCGGGAGGATCCGGTTTCAAATCAGAGCGCGGGCAATGTGGGGTTGGATTTGGGTTTGTTGTGGCAGAGTCCGGTGGCTGGGGCGCAGGTGGGGATGTTGTTGAAGAATATCAATCAGCCGAATGTGAAGTGGGGCGAGGTGAAGGATGCTGCGGGCGTCGTCGACTCGGATGCGGGCGGGTTGCCGATGGATGTGCATGTGGGGGTGGGCTATCGTCTGAGCAGCCAGTCGTTGGTATCGGTTCAGTATGTGCGTCGCGATGTGACGGGGGGGGATAGCGCGGAGAATGGGTTGGTGGTTGGGGGGGAGACGCAGTTGTTGGAGGGGTTGGCGTTGCGGGCAGGTGGTCGTCGTATGTTATCGGAGGATGCGGGTGGGGGGTTGAATGCGGGTTTGGGGTATCAGTGGAACCAGTTGGTGTTCGATTATGCCTATGACATCGGCTTGGAACTGACCGAGACCAATGGAGCGCATCGATTCTCCTTTGCCTACGAATTCTAAAGTCTATTCCTTAGGTGAATGCAAAAGGGCCAGCCTTCTTTGGGCTGGCTTTTTTGTTTTTTGAGTATAGGAGTCCGTGCTCGTGAAAATTGGAATTGGCATCCTCTGCATAGCCGTACTCGCCACTTCGAGTGCCGGATTTGTCAACATCAATGTTTTTGATTCCGGCGTTCGGTCTCTAGGACTAGGCAATAGCTTTGTGGCGGTGGCGGACAATGCGGATGCGGTGTTTGCCAATCCGGCGGGGTTGGGGCAACTGCGGCGGCGGCAGGTGACCTATACGGACGGGGGCATAGACAAGCAGGATCTAGAGCTGGGGCGGTATATGGCATCATTGGGCATGCCACTAAATGAAAAGTTGGGGTTGGGGTTGGGCTATGAGCGTCTCGCCTCAGATCAGTTCAGCGAGAACGGGGCGTTTGTGTCGCTGTCGTATCAGGCTGTAAAGCGGCTGTATGTAGGGGTCTCGGCCAAGTATCTGTTTGCGACCGTTAGCTCAAGGTTCGCCGCCGAGTTCGAGTTAGAGGACCTACCAACGGCATCTTGGGTAGATGTGGGCTTGTTGTGGCAAAGTCCGTTTCCCGGGGCGCAGATGGGCTTGTTCTTAAAAAACGTGTATCAGACGAGCGGGAGAAAGGAGACCGTGCCCCAGAGAGAGAGGGAGGTGCATGTAGGGGCTGGATATCGAGTGGGGACGCAGGGGTTGCTGTCCATGCAATATGTGCAATACCGTGGGACAAAGCTACGTCGTGGGAATCATGGGTGGATGATAGGGGGGGAGTATCACGTGCTAAAGGAGTTGGTTCTTCGGGCGGGGAGGGAGCGCGTGTTCGACCAGCTCGGCCTTGATGGCAGAAAGAACAGAGCGTGGTTGAGTGTGGGGTTGGGGCTTCGATTGGAGTATCGGGCGGTTGGGCTGTTGTTGGACTATGCCCATAGCAGCAATAGGGGGATATTATCGCCGCACCGATTTTCTCTTGCCTGTGAATTCTAAGAAGCGGTCTGAAAAGCCACCTTGGGTCGTGTTGAACAAGCCGTTATAGACAGGATCCGTCATTCCCGCGCAAGCGGGAATCCATCCAGCCGGTATCGTTTAGACGCAAAGGACGACCACCAGAGTTTTCAGATAGCTTCTAAGAGGCTGTCTGAAAGTTGGCTTGGTCCTTTTTGGATTCCCGCTTTCGCGGGAATGACCGCTAGAGGAGCCGTCCCCGCTTCGGGAGACGGCCTTTTTTGGCTATTCTACGATGTCTTCGTCCACGTCTGCGACCAAAGTGCCCGGGTCGTGGCCGCGGCAGATATGCAAGCTGGTTCCCTTGTCTGAAAAGTCGAAAAAGTGCATGGGCATCTTGTGATCGCGGGCCAACAGGACGGAGGATTGATCGGCGATGGTGAGGTTTTCTTGGATGATCGTGTTGTAGTGCATTCGCCGGTACAGCCTCGCTTGGGGATCGGCGTGAGGATCGGCGGTAAAGATGCCGCTGACTTGGTTTTTTGCAAAAAGCAGGGCTTGGGACCGCGTCTCAATCGCGCGCTGGGCTGCCGTGTAGTCCGTGGTGACGTACGGATTGCCAATGCCGGCGGCAAAGATGACGATGTAGTGCTTCTCTAGGTGGTGAATCGCACGCAGCCGAATAAAAGGCTCGGCTATCGTGTTGATGGGAATAGCGCTCATCACCCGGACTTCGACATCGGATTTAGAGGTCAGGACCCCGCGCAGCATCAGGCTGTTGATCACCGTACCCATCATGCCGATGTTGTCGGCCTCGGCCCGTTCAATGCCCCACTGACTGGCGAGCGTTCCGCGAAATACATTGCCGCCGCCAATGACGATGGATATTTCAACTCCACAGGTGTGCAAGCTGAGGATTTCGTCGGCAATGTGCTCTAGGGACTCGGGGTCGAAGCCCATGTCGTGCGGGCCGGAGACGGCCTCGCCGCTCAGCTTGAGCAAGGCTCGATTGTAGCGCATGGCGGTCAGAGCAGCCGTCCCTTTTCAAGGGTGCGGGCGGCTGGATGGCGCTCGGCCAATTCTTCTACCCGACCGACGAAAAGCTCGACTTGCTGGGTGGCCGCGCCCGTGAGGCCGCGACTGCGGGCGATGGTCGCGTCCACCTCCTCCTCGCTAAGCGGGAAGCGCGGGTCGGCACCCAAGCGACGCGCCAAATCACTGGTGCTCCGGCCCTGTTCGCGCATGTCGATAGCCGCGGCGAGGGCATGCTCTCTCAGGGCGGTGTGGGCTTGTTCGCGCCCGGCCCCGCGCTGGATGGCTTCCATCAGCAGCGTCGTGGTGGCGAGGAAGGGCAGGTAGCGGTCGAGATCGCGGGCAATGACCGCTTCATAGATGCCCATGTCGTCGAGGATGTGGAGCGTGGTTTCGAGCATGCCGTCCAAGGCGAAGAATCCATCGGGGAGGGCCACGCGGCGCACTACCGAGCAGGAAACGTCCCCTTCAAACCACTGATCGCCGGCCAGCGCGCCCACCATGTGGACATAGCCGCCGAGGACGACCTGCAACCCATTGACCCGCTCGCTGCTGCGGGCGTTCATTTTGTGCGGCATGGCCGAGGAGCCGACTTGGCCGGGGGCAAAGCCCTCGGTGAGCGCGTCGTGACCGGCCATCAGGCGGATCGCCCGGGCCAGATTGGCCATGCCGGCCCCGAGCTGGTAGAGGCAACTGAGCACCTCAAAGTCGAGGCTGCGCGGATAAATCTGGCCGACGGCGGCTAGCTCGCGTTGGAAGCCGAGGTGGTGCCGGACGCGGCTTTGGAGTTGGTCGAGCTGGTCGGCGTCGCCGGCGAGTAGGGTTAGCTGATCGACGGCCGTGCCGACTGCGCCCTTTAGGCCCCGCAGGGGATAGCGCTGGACGAGCTCGTCGAGGCGGTCCAAAGCGACCAGCATTTCTTGGCCGAACATGGCGAGGCGCTTGCCGAGCGTGGTGGGTTGCGCGGCCGCGTAGTGGGTGCGGCCGGCGACCGCGAGCTTCTGCCATTGCCGGGCACGTTGGCTTAGGCGCAGGAGGACTGCCACGTACTTGACCTGTATTTGCTGCAAGGAGCGGAGAATTTGGTATTGCTCGACGTTGTCGGTCAGGTCGCGGCTGGTCATCCCCTTGTGAATGTGCTCGCACCCAGCCAAGTTGCAAAACTCTTCGATGCGCGCCTTGACATCGTGCCGCAAAACAGCTTCGCGGCGCGCAATGGATTCGAGGTCCACTTGGTCCTTGACGCGCTCGTAGGCGCTTATGGCCGCGGCGGGCACTTCGAGGTTTAGGTCGAGCTGTGCTTTGAGGATGGCGATCCACAGGTCGCGCTCGAGGACGATGCGACCGCGTTCAGACCACAGATCTTGGATCGCTTGGCTGGCGTAGCGTTGGGCGAGGACATTGGCAATAGCGGTAGGCATGACGTGATTTATCATAAGCATTGGGCAGGATCAATGCCAACGGCGCGTCAAATCAGCCCTAGCCCCCGCCAATAGAGCAGGTTGAGCGGGCAGAGCAAGACCAAGGAGGCCGTGGAGATGAGGCCCTGAGCGAGCACGAGTTGCTGCATGGACAGTTGCCGAAAACCATAGGCCACCATGAAAGGGGCCGACTGGTAAGGCAAAAAGGCCAAGGTCGTGGCCATGGCTACGCTGAAGGCCGCCGGCAGCGGCGCGATCCCGTGCTGAGCACCCAACTCCATCAGGGGAATGGTCGCCACCGCGGCCACCGCAGCCACATCCATCAGGAAGTCGAGCGGCAGGGCTACCAAACAAAGCGACAGGTGCTTGCCCAACCAGCCGTATTCCGCCAACGCCCAATACTCGCCAAAGGACGCGATGAACAGACGGTTAAAGCCAGCCGCGTTGAGGGCATGGCCCAACGCGAGCAGCGCGACGATGTAAGCCAAGAGCGCGAAACGGATCTGGCCTAAGTCGGCAACGCGGAGCGGCCCCCAGCGCGGCCAGAGGAACAACCCCACGAGGCCCAAGCCAACATAGACGGGTTGGATGTGGTGCAACAGGTCTGTGGCCCACAAGCCCACGCCCGCGAGGAGCATGTACAGGGTGCGCCGCTGGACGCGGGTTAGCGGCGTACTTTTCGGGGAAGGGGTCCACTCCATGCCATGGCCGTTGAGGTGCCGGCCGAAAAGCAGCCAGATCGCCCCGAGCGATACCAAGGTTCGCAACAAGCCGATGACCGGAAACATCCAATACAGCCAAGTGGCCCAAAAGAGGGGTGCGCCTTGGATTTTTTCGTATTGACCGGCCAAGACCAAGTTGGGCACAGAGCCGGTCAAAAGGCCACACCCGCCAAAATACGTGCTGCAAACCAAGGAGAGCAGGACCGCGGCCTGCAGATGCGACGAGGGGCGACCGCGCAGGCGGCCGACGAGGGCCATGCCCAGCGGCATCAAGAACAGGACGCGGATGACCCCGGATGGAATGAGGAAGGCCATCCCCAGCCCGAGCAGGTGTAGTTGGCAGAGCAGGAAAAAGGGCCGTTGCGACAGCCGGGCCTGAAGCCAAGCCGCCAGCGCGTCGCCGAGGCCCGTTTTGGCCACCCCGAGGCTCAGGGCCATGCCGGCGAGGACCAGCCAGACTGTCTGGGAGCCGAAAGGAGCTAGGCTCTGCTCGAAACTCAGCAGGCCAACAGCCGGGATCAGGACGAGCACGCCGACCGAACTCAGCGCGATAGGGATGGGTTCAGTAGTCCAAAAAAACAGCGCGAAAAGGGCGATGCCGAGGGCGTTTTGCACCGGGCTGGGCAGCGCGGCCCACGGAGCGGCTAAGCCCAAGAGAAGGGCCGCGCTGCCCAAGAGCAAGCCCACCCATTGTTTGGGCGCTAATTGGGGTTGGGTCAGAGCGAATCGGCGGGACAAGGGACCTTGAGGGGCTTGGGATAGACCACAAAACTTACTACACGACACCAGCCTCCCGCCTTCCAAGGATCGAGGGCATCTTGCCCTCGTCGAGGGCGGGACGCCCTCGATCCCGGACGCAGCGGGAATACCAGAAAAGGCATACGCAAAGTAGGTGTCGCGTACTTAGGCACAAAATAAAAAAGGCTTGGATTTTGCAAAGAGCGGCCCCAGCCTATTATTGTGCATAGCATAGAGGATACGTGCCAATGGCTCAACTAAAGTCAATCCGCCTGCGCTTAGACAAGCCTTTGACCGGGCCGTACGATCGGCTTTTGCGCCGCCCCGGCCCCGAAGTCGCCGCGTTGGTCGCCGGCCAAACCTTGGCGATTATTCGCGGTACGCGGCTTTTGCAAGCCATGCCGCTATGGGAAAGCGCGGTCGCGTGTTATCGCCCCCGAGGGCAGTGGAGCAGCGAGTGGGTGCCGGAAGAGTTTAGCAACCCCGAGCAAGCCGCGGGCTGGGCCGAGAAGGAGCGGGTGGATTCGCTGGCCGTGCCGGCGGGCTACTTCAAGCTGCCCAATGCCGCTTGGGTCAGCGCGCTGGCCGCCGAACTGACGCCGTGGACAGCCCAAGCGGTCGAAGCATGGCGGGGGGGGATCAAGGGGGGGGCCATCTGGCTGACGGTGCTGAAGGTGTACCGCTGTGCGCCCGTCCAACCGAAATTCTTGCAGCAAACCGACTCGTACCTGCGCGTTAGGCCCTTGGAGGTGAGGCCGTTGCAGCCCGTCGTTTTAGAAAGCGAGTTTGAGCAGCGCATGGAGCAGATACAAGAGGCCGTAGAGCGGCATGCGCGCGGCCGCACCCGGGCGAGCGCCCGCTACGACGCCCAGACATTCACCGCGGAGACTGGCTACAGCGCCGACCAGCTCACCGACTGGGTTGCCCAATGGCGGCGCAAGCAGCAACTCATCCTATACGGCCCGCCCGGCACGGGCAAAACGTACTTGGCCGAGCGGTTGGCGCGCTATCTGGTGGATGGCGGCGGTTTTAGCCAACTCGTGCAATTCCACGCCTCGTACGCGTATGAGGATTTTGTCCAAGGGATTCGGCCGCAGGCAGTAGAGGGCGCATTGCACTACGAATTGGCCGCCGGGCACTTTCTGCGGTTTTGCACCAAGGCGCGCCAAGCCGGCGAAAAGCCCTGCGTGCTGATCATCGACGAAGTCAATCGCGCAAACCTCGCGCGCGTTTTCGGCGAGCTAATGTACCTCTTGGAATATCGCCATCGCCCGATCGCGTTGGCCGGTGGCGGCTCTGAGTTTTCGATTCCCGCCAACGTCTATCTCATCGGCACCATGAACACGGCCGACCGGTCGATTGCCTTGGTTGACCAAGCCCTGCGGCGGCGATTCAGTTTTATCCGCTTGCGGCCCAACTATTCGTTGTTGGCCAAGTATCTAGAGGACAAAGGCGTTTCCCCACAGCCGCTGGTCGCGCTCTTAAAAGAAGTAAATCAAGCCATTGGGGATGAGGACTGCGCGTTGGGCCTTTCTTTTTTTATGGTCGATGATATTGCCACGGCACTGGCATATATTTGGCAAGGCGAGGTCGAGCCGTATCTGGAGGAGGTGTTTTTCGATCGCCCGGACCAGATGGCGCGCTTTCGCTGGTCCAAGGTCGCCGGGCGTTTGCAGGGGTAAGGGTAGGGGTGCGACGCTACGAGCTGATCGAAGAGGAAGTCGCGGCGATTCCAGCGGCCGAGCTGGCGGTCGAACAGGCCCTCCACCTGCACGCCCAATATCCAAAAGAACTGGAATTCGGCTTCCCCAGTCCGCTCAATGGCCAGTGTTATCAACTCCGGTCGCGGGGCTATGTCGGCGTGGTGCCCTTGGGCGCGGATGCGGCCTTGGAAATCAATCCCAAAATACGCTGCTCGCTGCTCATGCCCATGCTGGAGTATGCCTATCAGTTGCCCAAGATCAGCGCCCACAAGGCCCCGGCCACTATGGGGGATATCTACGAGTTTTGGGCCGAGGTCCTCGCGCGCAAGGTCTTGCAACGGGTGCGGCGCGGGCTGTTTTGGGATTACCAAACCCGCGAAGGGTTGAGCCGGTGGGTGCGGGGGCGCGTGTACCCCGAGCGGAGTGGGCTGGGGGTACATCCCTACTGTCGGTTTGCCGAGCACACGCCTGATATTCTCGACAACCGCATCTTGGCCAGTGCCCTGCACGGCCTGAGACGCTTTGCCTTTCGCCGCGAAAGCATTCGACAGATGGTAGGCCGAGCTTGGGGGGCACTGAGCGAGCTCAATTACCGCTCCATTCGCCCGGCCGATTGCCTCGGCGTACCGTACCACCGGCTAAACGAGGACTACCGTTCCATGCATGCGCTGTGCTATCCCTTGCTCCAACAGCGGAGTCCGGCTTGGGGACTAGGGGCCGAGGAAGGGCCGGCGTATCTGCTGCACATGCCGAGCTTGTTCGAGCGGTTTTGCACGGCGTTTATCGACCACAAGCTCAAGCACCAGATCGAACTAAAAGCCCAGTATCACACGCGACTCAAGGGAACAAAGCGGCTTTCCTTTCGCTTGGACATGGCTCTGTTTTCAGCGGCCACCGGGCAGCCGCTGGCGGTCATTGATGCCAAGTACAAGGCCGATGGTCCAATAGAAAGCGATGTGCAGCAGGTGGTTGCCTACGCGGTGCAACTCGGTACGCACCGGGCCTTTTTGCTCTATCCGAGCAGCGATATGGACGAGCAATTCGAGGTCGGCCCGGTGGCCGTGCAGATGCTGGGGTTCAATTTTGCAGCGGACGATCTAGAGGAGGCGGGCCGGGCCGTGATCTGCAAGGTAGAAGATGTCCTATAAAGATAGTTATGTAAATAGGAAAAGCAAAAGCGTCTAAACGACATCGGCTGGATTCCCGCGTTCGTGGGAATGACGGATCTTCTAAGACTCCACCAAAAACAAACTCAACCCATCCCAGTAGGTAATCACGACCAAGCAAGCCAACAAAATGAGCAGAAAAGGCAGGGAAACGCGGTAGAGCCGATGGACGGGCTGTTCAAAGCGGATGCTGGCAATGAAGAGGTTGAGGCCAACCGGCGGCGTTGAGTAGCCGATTTCCAAGTTGGTTAAAAAAATGATCCCGAGGTGAATGGGGTGAACATCGTATGCGGCGGCGATGGGCAAAATTAGGGGCACGACGATGAGGAGGGCCGAGAACATGTCGATCATACAGCCAACCGCTAGCAAGAATACATTGAGGAGAATCAAGAAGAGCAGGCGGCTGCTGATGTGCGTCTCGATATAGGCGAGTAAGCGCGTTGGAATTTCCGCATCGACGAGGTAATTGGTATAGGCCATGGCCGCGGCCAAGACGACGAAAATGCCGCCGACGAGCACCATGCTGTCGCAGATGATTTTTGGCAACTGTCGGATGGCTATCTCGCGGCGGATTAGCACCGCCACCACCAAAGCGTACAGGGTGCTCAAGGCCGCGGCCTCGCTGACGGCGATGATCCCCCCGTAGATCCCCCCGAAAATCACCACCGGCAAAAGAAGCTCCCAACTACAAGCGACAAAGGCCGGCGGCACTTGACGCCACCCGGTGGGGTGCTCGGGTGCGGCACAACGCCGACCTTGGAACAAGCTGTAGCAAGACAGGGCGCCGACCAAGAGCAAGCCGGGGGCGATGCCGGCGATAAAAAGCTGATCGACGGGCGTTTCGGATACGATGCCGTAGATGATCAGCGGCAAGCTCGGCGGAAAGAGCAAGCCCAAGCTGCCCGAGGTGGTGATCAGCCCGAGCGAAAACGAATCGGGCAGGCGCTGTTGTCGCAGAGCGGGCAACAGCAATCCACCGAGCGCGACAATCGTCATGCCCGAAGCGCCGGTCAAAGCCGTGAAGAGGGCGCAGACGACAATGGCCATGATGGCCAGCCCCCCGGGCAGCCAGCCGAGCAAGGCTTGAGAGAAGCGCACGAGCCGGGCTGGTGCCCCGCTTTCGGCGAGGAGGAACCCCGTGAGGGCGAAAAGCGGGATAGCCGTTAAGGTGGGCGTTTCGGCTATCCGGTACATCTCGATGAAAACGACGGTTAAATCGACTTCGGCGAGGGAAAAGTGCAAAAGGGCCATCGCGCTGATGACCACAAAGAGCGGGACCCCGGCGAGGGCGGCGAGGGCGGCGAGGAGGCTGCTCACGGGTACTCGGTAGGGGCGCGGATGCGTCGCCCGCCCTGCAAGAGGAAGCGCACCCCCATCAGGCCAAAGGCGAGGGGAAAGCACAGTTGGGCCGTCCAAGCGGGAACGGCAAAGAAAGCCGTGGCGCCGAAGGCGCGCTCGTCGAGCACAAAGCCCCCGGCGATATAGGCTAGATAGGCGCAAAGCGCGGCGGCAAAAAGGTCCGCGCCACTCAAGACGATAGCTCGCACCCGGGCGGGCAGCAGGCGCAAGGCCGCGTCAATGCGGATGTGTTTGTCGAGCCGGGTGGCGACCAGAGCACCGGCTAGCCCAATCCACAACACGAGGTGCCGCACGAGGCTTTCGGTGCCCAAGAAGGTGATGGAGAACAGGTTGCGCATGAGAATCTGCCCGCAGGTCAGCACCAGCAAGCCGGTTACCAACAGGACGAGGAAGCCGGTCTCGAGCCGGTGGAGGAAGTGCGGGCCGCTCAACGGGACGTCCGGCGGAAGTCTTGGAGGTGGCGCGCGATTTGTTCATGGGCCTCTTGGGAAAAGGCGCGCCCCACGAGCTCGGTTTCAGCGCGAGCGACGAGGTCCTTGAAGGCCGCTACGTCTGTGGGGTGAACCTCGACCAACGACAGGCCGTTGGCCTGCAATACGGCCAGAGCCTCGTCGTTTTCGCGGCGGTTGCGCTGTCCCAAGGCGACCATCTGCTGCTGGGCGATGCGGTGGATATGTGCGCGATCGGCGGCGGGAATTTTGTCGAAAGCTCGCTTGTCGATCAAGAGCGCGCCTAAGGTGTAGTTGATGGGGAGTTGGGTGACGTATTTTGCATGGGTAAACCATTGAAGGACGATGCTCACCGACGGCGAGGCGTACACTACATCGATTAGGTTGGTCTGCAACCCGAGGAGGACGTCCGGGATGTTCAGGGGAACCGAGGTGACGCCGGCTAAGCGGAAAAGCACGGAGGTAAGCGGCTCGTCGGGCAGTTGCCATACTTTTTGGGTGCGCATGTCCTCGACGGTGGCTACGGGTTGCTGCGAGAGAATGTGGACGAAGCCGATGTCGGTCCAACCGAGAAAGACATAGCCGCGTTCTTCGTACCCCCGCCGGTAAAAGGCGTCCATTTGCGCGAGGACGTAATCGACCTCGGCGTAGCTGTCGAAGAGGAAGGGCATTTCCAGCGCGAGGACATCGGGCGAGGTTTGGCTGATGCCTTGGCCGCCAAAGCTCCCGCCGTGGAGCTGGCCGATGCGCATCTTACGCAAGACGACTTTCTCGTCGCCGTGGACGCCGCCGGGATAGATTTTGAATCCCACGTTGCCGGCCGTCTCCCGCCGCACCTCGGCGTCTATGGTGCGGAGTACCTTGGCCCAACTGCTGCCTTCGGGGGCGAGCGTAGCAATTTTGAGGAGGTGATTGGGTTGGGGTTGAGCGGCGACCGCGTTGGCGACGAGCGCGGCAACCGCAAAAAGCCCCTTAAAAGAAGTCATCGGCTTGGTCTAGCAGGGTCTGCGCCTGTCTTTGGGCGGCGATGTTTTGCAAGGTAAGCTCCGGTACGGCGTCCGCCGACTGGGTGAGGGCTTGGTTGAGCAGGGATTCGTATAACCCCCGATCAAAAGTGATCCGAGCGTAGAATTTGGCCTTGGCTACGTACACCATGAGTGCCTGTCCTTTGCTGATGGCGATGGCTCGATCGAAGTGCGCGGCCGCCTTTTCCGGGTCGCCGCCCAACATCGGCGGCAGGGCTGCGTAATAGGAGCCCAAGAAGACATGGGGACTCCCGTATTGAAAGGTCTCGTCTTGGGCGACGATCCACTGCATAAGTTTAATCACTTTGGGCAATTCGGCCAGTGCCGCTATGGACTCAGTGTTGGCGCTGATCCAAGCTCCCCAACTTGCAGCCGCCCAAAACACGACCGGCAGATCGGCGGCCGCTAAATCGTCTGTGACGCGGACAAATTCAGCATAAGGAGCTCGGAGCAAATCGGGCTGACTAAGGCGCAGCGCAAGGGCTTTGAGGCCGTTTACCTTGCCCCGGTGGTACAGGTGCTTGGCCCGTTGGGGATCGCTGACTTCGACCAAGGTGGCGTAGGAAGTATAGATCTCACAGGTGCTCAAGAGCAGTTTCGGGTCTTGGGGATTGGCGACCAGCAGCCCCTCTAGCAAGAGCAGGAAGGTCGGTACGCCCGAGGCGACCAAATCCAAGTCGTCGTGGCGGGCGGTGGCCGCACTGACGTCCTCTATCAGCGACCCCACCAATGCAGACCGCAAAGCGGCGCACCCCAGCGGGCCAAAGGCGAGGGTCGCTAGCAAGATCGTCGTCAAAACGCGTTGAGCGATCCTGCGGGGCAAGCGGAGGCTAAGGCTAGGACGCATTGCCCGCCTCCTCCGCCTCGATTGTGCCGCGCAGGCACTGCCAAGGGTCGCCCTCTTCAGCGCAGGCCGCAAAAATATCCAAGGCACTGGCCAAGTCCTCGTCGCGGGCGCGATAGACCGCGGCAAAGAGGGCTAGATTGGCATTGTAGCGGCGATAAGACAGCAGCCGTGCATTGTTGAGTTCCCACTGGAGGAACCCATCGTACCAGTTGTGGGTAAACTGCGCCTTAATGAGGGCGAAATCGCGCTGACGCTGGGCAAAAACGACCTGCCGGTCGCGCAGTACAACGCTGCGGGGCAAGCCGAGTGCGTAGAGGCTGTCGAGTGCCGCAACGGTCTCGGCCATGAAGCCCCGAAACAAGGCGGCGTCCGCTCGACGCGCTTTGGCCTGTGGCAAGAGCGGGGTATTGGGGCCGAAGTGCTGCGCTAGGAAGAGCAAGGCTCCTTGGCGGCCGACGAAGGTCGCCAAGCTCTCGTTGAAATCGGTCTGACTGGGGGCATAGACTCGGGCGTGAGTCAGCTCGTGGAGGATCAAATCGGCGAGCTGGTCGGGCGCGTAGCCGATCATTGAGCTGAGAATTGGATCGGAGAAAACGCCCAAGGTGCTGTAGGCACTGACGGGGCGGACCATGGCGTCGTACCCCTCGGCCGCGAGGGCATCGCGCTCCTCGGCGGCCAAATCGCGGCGAAAGAAACCTTTGTAGGGGACTTCGCCGACGAACGGAAAATCCCAAGTGTAGGGCGAGAAGCGGTCGGGCGGACAAGCACTGACGTTCCAACTGATCGGGCCGCCCCCCGTATCGTAGAAGGTCGTGTACTGATCGTCTGTTTGCAGCCCCACGCTTTCGGCATAGCGAAGAATGGCTTGGATCAGGACTAGTTGGGTCCGGGTTTGTTCGGCTAAGTCGGGTCGGGCGAGGAGGGCTTGGACTGGTGTGCGCTTGTACAGGACGCGGCTTTGGCCGCGGGCGAGGTGCCAATAGTAATTGAGGTTGCAGCCATAGCTGCCCAAGAGGCTAAGCCCGATGAGAACTCGATATAGACAAGTCATCAAGTCGGCTCGCGGCTAGCAGCCCCGTGCGGCGCTCAAGAGCGGACGATCTTTTCTCCATCGAAGATCACATTGCCTTCTCGGTCGAGGACGCGGCCGTCGCTGGTAAACTCGTACTTCATGGATTGACCCAAGGTCAGGTGACGCTGTACTTCCTTTAAGTCTTGGTATTTCTCGATGAGCTTTTCAATCGGCCCCTCAAACGAAGTCTGCTGCCGCTTAGGCCGGCCCTTGTTGTGGGCTTCCCGCTCCTCAGTCGTCATAATGGGCAGGCGCTCGGCCGCGGGGGTGAACCGCCCCGCCATGGCCTGCTGGCGGCGATATTTTTCGTGGCGCTTTTCCGATTCGGTCAGCATCTCTTCGGGAATGGTCTCGAAGCTGGTATCTTGGTCGCCCCCTTGTTCCCGGCGCTTTTGCTGCTCTTCTTGGACCTCGCGGGCAAGGCGCTGTTGGCGCTCGTGGTCCAAGCTGGTGTCGGTGCCTAATCTCCTCAGTACATGCCGTGCGGCCTTGTTCATAGCGAATGCGCTACCCCCTGAAAATTGCGTGTAGTGCGTGTAGTGTGTCCAAAATTGGCTAGCGATAGAAAATATAAAGGGGGCGAATGATTTGGCAAATCCAAATCCCCTTAGTTATTATAGATAGAGATTTAGGCAGCAGCAGATGCTCTCGATAAGGCTAAAGAGTCGAGATTTAACTTTTTGGTATGGAGATATAGGATGAGTTTTTTATCGCGTCTCTTTTCTCATGAAATAGGCATAGATTTGGGCACCGCCAATACCTTGGTATTTGTCAAAGGCAAGGGCATTGTCCTCAACGAGCCCTCGGTGGTCGCCCGCCAAGTCTCCACCCAAAAAGTCATTGCTGTCGGCGAAGAAGCCAAAGAGATGATGGGGCGTGAAAACGCCGGCATCCAAATAACTCGCCCTCTGAAGGATGGCGTCATCGCCGATTTTGAAGTTACCGAAGAGATGATTCGCAGTTTTATCCGCAAAATAAGAAAGAACAAACTGTTCGTGCGGCCCAAGATCGTGGTAGCGGTCCCGGCGGGTAGCACAGAAGTGGAAAAGCGGGCCGTGCGAAACTCCTGCGAGCGCGTGGGCGCCAGAGAAGTCCATCTAGTCAGCGAGCCGATGGCTGCGGCCATTGGCATGGGATTGCCCGTCGATCAAGCGGTCGGCTCCATGGTCATTGATATTGGGGGCGGGACGACAGAGGTCGCCGTAATCGCTCTTTCAGGTCTCGTCGAACACGAATCGCTGCGGGTGGCTGGGGCCGCTATGGATCAGGCCATTATCGAGTGGATGCGGAGAAAGCACAACCTACTTATTGGCGTCCAAGGGGCCGAGGCCATCAAGTGGCAAATCGGTTCGGCGACGGAACTAGAAACAGAAGAAACGATTCCGGTGCGCGGGCGCGATACCATAGCTGGGCTACCCAAAGTCTTGCAGGTGGATTCGGTTGAGATCCGAGAAGCCCTATCCGGTTCCGTGACCCAAATCGTCGCCAGCGTCCGCAGAGTGCTGGAGAGGATGCCGCCCGAATTGGCGGCGGATATCCTCGATAGGGGCATGGTGCTGTGCGGTGGGGGGAGCCTGCTACGGGGATTGAAGGAACACCTGCTAAAGGCGACAAATTTGCCGACTTATATTGCTAGCGAAGACCCGCTCTCAGCCGTGGTGCGGGGCAATGCCCGCATTCTCGAAGAGTTTGATCACTACCGCCAAGTTTTGATCTAATTGACATGGCCAATACTCGGGACCTGCTCGTCATAGGACTAGCCATTGGCTGCGCCTTGCTCTTGATGAGCTTGCCTGCATCCTATAAAACCTATATCGCCGAGCGCTGCCAAGTCGGTTTATTGGTCTCCGGTCAAGCCCTGTTTTCGCAAGTTATCCGCTATGCCCACCACGAAGAAAAGAGCCGTTTTCTCCTGACCGAGAACGCAGCCCTAGCCCTCGACAACATGCAGATGCAGGAGGCTGCATGGGAAAATATGCGCCTGCGCAAGGCCCTGTCTTTTCGCCCTATAGATGAAAGTACGAGCGTTATTTCTGCCGAGGTCATCGGCCGCGACCCCGACCACATTTACGACACGATTGTCATCAACGCTGGCCGCGATCTCGGCGTAGATAAGGATATGCCCGTGGTGACGCCCGAAGGGCTCGTCGGGCACATTACCCAAGTCGGGGCATCGGACTCGGTCGTGCAGTTGTTAATGCGGACGAGGGTTAGTGCCTTGATCCAAGCGACTCGTGCCCAAGGCATTGTCTCGTGGATCGACGGCCAGTTCCGGTTGCGATTCGTCGAAGCGAGTAACTTGGTGCAGGAGGGCGACTTGGTCGTGTCGTCGGGGTTGGGCGGGCGCTACCCCAAGGGCATCCCGATTGGCACGGTGGCGGAGGTGAAGCAGGCGGAACGAACCCCGGTCTTTTTGCTGGTCGTCCTCGAATCCGTCGTGGATTTTTCCACACTTGAAGAGGTTTTCGTCCTTGGCAAAGGGGCCAGCCCGAGTTGAGCGGGCACTGCTTGGCTTGACAGAGTATGAGCTGTTCCATATTCTATAAAACTCTTTGTTGGTGTGCTAGTTACATAATTTCAACCGACCCGAATAGAGAGTGCAGCCTTGACGAAAGCTGATATTGTGCGTCTAATCGCCGAGGGGACCGGGCTTACTAAGACGGATACCGCGGCTGTCGTCAATGGCCTTATTGAATCCGTAGTTGAGGCTTTACAACGGGAAGATCACATTGAGATTCGCGGTTTTGGCACCTTCAAAGTCGTCGAGCGGGCGCCGCGCATAGGTCGCAATCCATGCACCGGGGCCGAAGTGAAAATCGCCGGTCGCAAGGCCCCGACATTTAAGCCCTCAAAAGAATTGCGGGCGCGCGTCAATGGGAAAAACATAGAGGACAAAGGTCCAGGAGAGAAAAAAGATGCCCTGTGGCAGGAAGAGAAAGCGGCATAAAATCGCTACGCACAAGCGCAAGAAGAGACTGCGCAAGAATCGACACAAGAAGAAGAACATTTAGGCTAAGGGCTAATAGCTCAGCTGGATAGAGCGCCGGTCTCCGGAACCGGAGGTCCCAGGTTCGAATCCTGGTTAGCTCACCACTTTGTCGCCACGTATGGTCGGATAATTGAGTCGGGGTGTGGCGCAGCCCGGCTAGCGCGCTTCCTTGGGGTGGAAGAGGTCGCTGGTTCAAATCCAGTCACCCCGACCATTTTATTTTTTTATTTTACATGTAAGAGCACGGCTTTTGTTTATTTATCTATGTCGGGGTGTAGCGCAGCCCGGCTAGCGCACCTGCTTCGGGAGCAGGGGGTCGCCGGTTCAAATCCGGCCACCCCGACCACGAATTAAGTCCCTGTGAGGTTTTAACTTACAGGGACTTAATTTATTTGCGGTATGAGGTATGGCTCTCTCCATCGGCATAATCGGCTTGCCCAATGTAGGCAAATCAACGCTCTTCAATGCGCTAACGGGCGGTGGGGCCGAGGTATCGAATTATCCATTCTGCACAGTGTCCCCCAATGTCGGTACAGTCGACGTCCCCGACCCGCGCTTGGAGCGGCTAAGCGAGGTTATTCAGCCCCAATCCACGACGCCCACGGGCATCCGCTTTGTCGATATTGCCGGGCTAGTGCGGGGCGCGAACCAAGGCGCTGGGTTGGGCAATCAATTTCTCGCCCACATTAGAGATGTCGATGCCTTGGTCCACGTGGTGCGCTGTTTTGACGACGAGCAAATAAGCCATGTAGATGGGGCGATTGACCCCTTGCGCGATATTGAGACCCTTGAAACGGAGTTGCTACTAGCGGATTTGGCGGTCTTGGAAAAGGCCGTGCCCCATCTAGATAAAGTGGTCCGCTCTGAGCCGCGGAGCACGCGGACGCACGAGTTGGCGGCCTGCGCCAAGGTCTTAGAGGGATTGCAACGCGGAACGAGCGCGGCCGCGCTGGGATTGACTGTAGAAGAACAGGACGTGCTCGCTCCGTATCGCTTGCTGACGGCAAGGCCGGTGCTGTATGCGGCCAATGTCGGGGAAGCAGAGGCCGATGCGCCCGGCCCATGGGTGGACCAACTGGTCGAGCGTTATGGAGCGGACCGAGTGCCGGTCGTCTCGGCCCAGTTCCAAGCGGAGCTGGCCGGTCTAAGCCGAGCGGAGCGAGCGGAGTTCACTCGGGAATTGGGGCTGGAGCAGGGGGGCATTGAGTGCTTAATCCAAGCCGGATACAAGTTGCTGAATCTGATCACCTTCTACACGCTCGCCCACGGCAAGCTACAGGCTTGGCAGTTGCCGCGTGGGGAAAAGGCACCGCGAGCAGCCGGGCGGATTCACACGGACATGGAAAAGGGGTTTATCCGCGCCGAACTGGCCCCTTGTGACCAGCTGCTCACTATGGGGGGATGGGCATCGCTGAAAGCGGCGGGGCAGTTGCGGAGCGAGGGCCGGGATTATACCGTGGCCGATGGGGACGTCATCACCTTCCTTTTTAAGGTTTGAGGTTTAGCAGAAAGCGCGGAGCACTAGACTCAGGACTCAGCCCAGCGGCGTTGCTCTAATCGTCTCGAGGAACGCTTTTTTTGTGCGAGCAAGCGCGGCTAAAGCAGTATAAAAACAAGGAATAGGGTCGCTTGACGGAAGGGATTAGGTCGCCTATCTTCTGCCGTCTAAACGGCATGATAATTTGGGTAAAAATCATCTTGGCAGCGGCCCTGCTCGGCTGTGCTGTATGGTATCTCAAGCCGGATGAGCTCCTCGGGGCCGCAGGACAGGTTGGTGGGGACAAGGTGCTCGTCTGCGGGGCGATTGCCCTTGTGGGCATCGGCGTCCAGTGGCTTAAGTGGCAGTTGTTGTTGCGCCCCCAAATTCCCGAGGCCAATGGGCGCGATGCACTCTATTCGCTGCTCGGCGGCGCCGCCCTCGGTCTGGTGACGCCCAGCCGCTTAGGCGAGTTGGGGCGCGGCGTTTTCTTGGGGCGGAGCCGGACCAAGGCCGCGTTGCTGACGGCTGTGGACAAATTGAGCTCGGCCGCGGTCACGTTGGGGTTGGGGGCCGCCGCCGCTTGGATTTTATGGCCTCATCTCAGGGGCTTTTTGCTGTTGCTATTCTGCATCCTCGGCGCGCTGCTATATTGGGGGTGGTGCCGCCGGCAAGCGAGTGGGCCGGTGGCATGGGGGGCCATCGCCGGTTTATCCGTCTCGTTCAACTTGGTATTCATGGCGCAATTTCTCTATTTGGTCTCCGCTAATGTGGCCGCCGACTTAGCGGTTGTGTTGGCGGTGCCGGTGGTATTTGCCCTAAAAACCCTGTTGCCCTTGGGGTTTTTGGACCTAGGCGTCCGCGAGGCCGCGGCCATCTTGGTATTTAGCAGCCTCGGCTTAGAGCCGCAACCTGCTTTTGTGGCTAGCCTCTTGATTTTTGCCTGCAATGTGTGCTTGCCGGCTGGCTTGGGCTGGCTGTGGATTGGCAGCCGCCGACTGCGGACGCTGGGAAAGGCCGCCCTATGAATTCGGCGTATGCGATAAAAAAAGAAATATGCGAAGTAGGGCACCGGGTCTATCAGCGCGGGTACGTAGCGGCCAACGACGGCAACATCAGCGTCCGCCTAGAGGACGACCGAGTGCTGTGTACGCCAACCGGCGTGAGCAAGGGCTATCTGAGCGCCGACATGATAGCTACCTGCGACATGGCGGGTGGGCAAGTTGCGGGGTCGATGAAAATATCGTCGGAAATCCGCATGCACCTCGAAATCTACAAGCTGCGGCCCGATGTCCGCGCAGTCGTCCACGCGCATCCGCCGACCGCGACCGGTTTTGCCGTCGCAGGTATTGAACTGACTCAGTGCGTATTGCCCGAGGTCATCGTCAGCCTCGGGGGCGTTCCACTGGCGGACTACGGCACGCCCGGCGGCCCTGATATCGTCGAGCCGATGAAGCCGCTTTTGCGGCAATACGACGCCGTTCTAATGGCCAATCACGGGGTCGTAACCGTCGGCCAACACGTCATGGACGCCCATTTCAAGATGGAGACGGTCGAACACTTTGCCCAAATCGCCTTGGTGGCGCACCAACTCGGGGGGATGCGGACGCTTGAGGGAAAAGATGTGGAAGATCTCGCGAATCTGCGGACGCGCTTTGGAATTGGGGATCGCCCCTCCTGCGAGCAAGCAGGAGAAAGCGCGCTCGTCGAGCGGATTACCGAAGAAGTCCTGCGCCAACTGCGCTAGCTGTGAGGGAGTATGAGGTTTATAGGACTGATCGCCGCTGTCATTTGGCTAGCAACTCCGGCGGGCGGCCAAGCCATCGTCGAGGCGGTCCAGCGCGGAGACTCCCTGTTGACGCAAGGCCAGCCTAAACAGGCCCTAGCCGAATACGAAAAGGCCCGCGAACTGGGCGCGGGCGGTGCGGTGTTTCTCAATCGCTTGGCCAGCCTCTACATGCAGACCGGCGGCTATAAGCAGGCGGTCGAAGCGCTGCAAACCTCGCTCGTGCCGGTCTATTCGGCGTTGGGGGAGGCCTTTTTGGCCATGGGCCAGCTCGATTCGTCTATTTTTTACGTCGAACAAGCGAGTATTTTGGCCCCGTCCGCAACCAAAATCCACAGCACCCTCGGTTATCTCTACATGCAGGCCGGACAGAGCGAAAGGGCGCGCCAACGCCTCGACCGGGCTTTGGCTCTGGACGCCCAAAACTCGGAAGCCTATCGCCTATATGGGTATTACCACGCGCAAAAGGACTCGATAAATCGAGCTATTGAATCCTATCAAAAGTTGGCGGAGTTATCGCCGGAAAACGTCGAAGCCTACAACAACATCGCGTTCCTCCTCGTCGGAGCCGAGCGCTATCCCGAAGCACTCGACTATTACAACCGAGCTAAAGATCAGACGCAAGACCCGTACCTAGCCGAGGCGATCGCGGCCAAGATCGAAGAGGTACAGGCGATCTTAGCCGGCGAGATGCGGGCGCGCTACATATTGGTTGAAACCGAAGCGTCGGCCCTTGAGGTTCTCGAAAAAATGGCGCAAGGAGCCGATTTTTCCCAGCTAGCGCAGCAGCGTTCCATCGCGCCCAACGCCCGTCAAGGGGGGGATTTGGGCTTTTTTGGCCCGGGTGAACTCATGCCCGAAATTGAGGAAGTCGTGGTAAAACTGAAGGTTGGGGAGCTGAGCCCCGTCGTGGAAATACCTCTGGGGTACATCGTGGTACAGCGATTGAACTAAAGCCCCTGAGTCTCTCCAACAGAGCGAGTTGGCATGCCCCATTCCTATAATACTTGGTTCCAGTGCCTCAACTGCGACGACGAGTGCTATCCGCTCAACGAAATAGTCTATGACTGTCAAAAGTGTGGGGGACTGCTCGAAGTACGCCACGATATGGAAGCCTTACAGCGGCGCTCGGGCGGCGAGTGGCGGACGCTTTTTGATCAGCGCTACATGAGTTCAGTGCATCCCTATGGGAGTTCGGTGTGGGGCAAGAAAGAGATCGTCTGCCCCCTCGTCGAAGACGAGAACGTGGTCTCCATGTACGAGGGGGGGAGCAACTTGCTCTGGGCCGAACGCTTGGGCGCCGAACTGGGCATGGAGGATTTGTGGATAAAGCAGTGCGGCAACAGCCACACGGGTTCGTTTAAGGACTTGGGCATGACGGTCTTGGTTTCCATGGTCAATCAGATGATTGCCGAGGGCCAGCATATCCCCGCGGTAGCCTGCGCCTCAACGGGAGACACCTCGGCCGCGTTGGCCGCGTATTGCGCGGCGGCCGGCATCCCGGCGATCGTCTTATTGCCCAAAGACATGATCTCCACCGCCCAGCTCATCCAGCCCATAGCCAACGGCGCGCTGACGCTCGCCTTGCGCACTGATTTCGATGGGTGCATGGCTTTGGTGCAGGAAATCTGCCGCCGCGACCAAATTTATCTGGCCAACTCGATGAACTCGCTCCGCATTGAAGGGCAGAAGACCATAGCCATTGAGCTGTTGCAGCAGTTTCACTGGGAGGTCCCCGATTGGGTCATTATTCCGGGCGGCAACTTGGGCAATGTCAGTGCCTTGGGGAAGGGGTTTATCGAGGCTCAGAAAATGGGGCTTATAGACAAGCTGCCGCGCATTGCCGTCGCCCAAGCAGCCCAGGCCAATCCGCTCTATCTCAGCTATCTCGACCGGTTCCGCACCTTTGAGCCGCAAACGGCCGGCGACACGTTGGCCAGCGCCATAAAGATCGGCAACCCCGTGAGCAGGGAGCGGGCCATTCGCACCTTGCAGCGCTTCGACGGCATCGTCGAAATGGCCACAGAAGACGAACTGGCCAACGCCTGTGCAAGGGCCGACCGCAATGGCTTGTTCACCTGTCCCCACACGGGCGTTGCCTTAGCCGCCCTAGACAAAATGATCGCGGCCGGGCACATCGCGCCCCACAGCCGCGTGATCGTAATATCCACAGCGCACGGGCTGAAGTTTCCAGATTTCAAAGTGAAATACCACGAAGACCAGTTGCGGGCGTTCCACGTCGAGCCGAGGTATCGCAATATGCCCGTTGAACTCGAAGCCGAATACGAAGCCGTGCATCGGGCCGTCCTCGAGGCCGTAGCGCAGCACCCGCCCCTGAGAAAGCCAAGCCAATGAACCGCCCCGACGATGGTTTTGTAGGAGAGTCCACTCGTTCTGTCCACGAGGGCGTGGAACGAGATAAGTTTGCCCAGTCGCTCATCGACCCCATTGCCCAGACGGCCACCTATACTTTTGCCGATCTAGATGAATTTGCCGCCTTTAAGGCCGGCGAGAAGGCCCTCTACGAATACGGGCGCTATGGCAATCCGACCCAGCGGGCCGCCGAGCGCAGAATCGCCGCCTTAGAAAATGCCGCCGCCGCTTTGCTCTTTTCCTCGGGCATGAGCGCGATCACCTCGGTGCTCTATGCCATGCTGCGCCAAGGGCAACACGTGGTGCTCATGGAAGATTGCTATCGCATGACGGCCAAGTTCTGCGAAGTCTTGGCCAAATTCGGCATTGAATCCACCCTCGTTAAACCCGGCGACATGGCGGCACTGGCGGCGGCTGTGCGCCCGGAGACCCGCTTGATCTTTACGGAGTCGCCGACCAATCCCCACCTGCATGTCCTCGACTTGGAGCAGCTCGTCGCCTTTGCCAAACAACGGCGGCTCAAGGTTATCATCGACAGCACCTTGGCTACGCCCGTCAATCAAAGGCCGCTCGATTTCGGGGTTGATCTGGTCATCCACAGCGCGACCAAATACCTCGGGGGGCACAACGACCTGATGGCGGGGGCTGTCTGTGGCCGGGGTCCTTTAGTCGAGGCCATTGGCGAATACCAGCGAATCACGGGCGCGATCGTCGATCCCAATACCTCGTATTTATTGATCCGAGGGCTAAAGACGCTCGCATTACGCGTTCAGCGGCAAAACGATACCGCCCTGACTGTGGCCCGGTTCCTAGCCGCCCATCCCAAGATCCGCGCGGTCTTTTACCCAGGCCTCGAAAGCCACGCGGACCACCGCGTCGCCAAAGAGCAAATGCACGGTTTTGGCGGGCTGGTCAGCTTTGAGGTGGACGGAACCCTCGAGCAGACGCGGAATTTTATCCATCGTCTAGCCGTGCCTTATATCGCGCCGAGCTTGGGCGGGGTCGAGACGCTGGTCTCGCATCCGGCGACCGTTTCCTATTACGATTTGAGCCGGAAGGAGCGGCTGGACCTTGGCATCACCGACCAGTTGGTGCGCTATGCCGTAGGCATTGAGGACGCCGCAGAGCTCGTCGGCGATATAGAGCGGGCGCTTGCGACAGTCTGAGCGGTCAGAAGTTCAAGTCGGCCAAGAGCGCGGTCCAGGGCAGGGAAGCGACTCTACGGTACAGGTCGCCGTCGCTGGTCACGGCTTGGCAGCGGAGCTGGGCCCCCAAGGCAATGAAGCCCGCCGCGTACATGCTGATGGAATGCTCAAAGGCGATTTGCGTGGCTTTGCGGATAATTTCGGGGTTGTAAGGCACGATATCCAAGTGCATGTACTCCAAGCTGGCCAACGCATCGTCTATATGCGTCCGGTCGAATTGTCGGCTTTCCTTGAGGACATGGGCTAGCTCGTATATAGATTGGTCGAGCACGGTCAGTTCAACGCGCTCGGCTAACTGTTCTTGGCGAAGTCCAAGAGCCTTGTGGGAGTCCACATCGTGGGCTGGAGAAAACCACCTCAGCATAACCGAGGTATCGAGCGCGTAGCGAATCACTGCATTCGCCGTTCCGCGCGCAGAACTTGGAGCGGGTCCCAAGGCAGGGCCTTTTGGCGCAGGCTGTCTTGGAGCGTCATCCCGTGTTCGATAGCGGCCTGTTTGCGCTGGTACTCGTAGGTTGCTTCCCGTTGTTGGCAGTACGCCATAAAGGCCAAACGCAGGAGTTTGCTGCGGCTTACGCCCTCCTGCTGTGCAACTTGATCGATGCGTTCGAGCAGATCGTCCGGCAGCATGACATTTACGCGCGCCATAAACTCCTTTCCTCTTTCCTTTCGCCTGATAAGCGGCGCAAAATGGCCAAGTTAGTTTTGCGGCAACGGGCTGTCAAGGCGGCCCTCTTGCCTTTGTTTGGGGCGGTCTTTACTGTTACAACTGGGATTAGAGCATGAAAAATCACCTGAAAATATTGTCGGGTTCGAGCAATCGAGAACTGGCCCAAGAAATATGCGATTACTTGGCGGTTCCTCCGGCTCGCCGCCAGATCGTCCGCGCGCCAAACGACAACATAAAGGTTAAAATTGAGGAGAACGTGCGCGAAGACGACGTCTTCGTCCTCCAGACCTCCGCCCCTCCGGTCAACCACCACTTCGTTGAACTGCTGTTGCTCATCGACGCGCTCAAGTACGCGTCGTCGCGCCGAATTACGGCCGTGCTGCCGTACTATCCCTACGTGCGCTCCGACAAAAAGGACGAACCGCGCATTTCGATTAGTGCCCGCCTCGTGGCCGACTTGCTCCAAGCGGCCGGGGCCGACCGCATTTTGACCCTCGCCTTGCACAGCCCGCAAATCGTGGCGTTCTCGCGCATTCCGGTCGACCAATTGTGGGCTACGAGCCTGCTGTGCAATTTTATGCGGCAGAAAGACCTCAGCAACGCCGTGGTGGTGTCGCCCGATGTGGGGAGCGCCGATGAAGCGAGCGCATACGCGCGTCGGCTCGGCTTGCCCATGGCCATTATGGACAAACGCCGCCACGCGGACGACGAAAAGGCCAACATCAAAAACATGATCGGCGAGGTCGCGGGCCGAGACGCCCTGCTCTTCGACGACGAAGTGCTGACGGGGGGGTCCATGATGGAGTCCATCCGGGTTCTCAAGGAAAGGGGTGCTCGCCGCATCCTGGCCGGCTGTACGCACGGCGTTTTTTCGGGCCGTGCGCTAGAGCGGATTGATGCCTCTTCGGTGGAAGCATTCGCCACCACCAATACCATTCCCTTGCCGGCGGGTAAGCCGCGGCGCAAAATTGCCGTATTGAGCGTCGCCCGGTTGTTGGGGGATGCGATCAAAGCCATTCACCGCGGCGAATCCGTGAGCCGCTTAATTGAGTGGGAGGGCTAGACCATGCCAAGTAAGCTGAGTATTTTCTCTGAGTTATGGGATTTTATGAAGGTCCGCAAAAAGTGGTGGTTGGGGCCGATATTCGCCGTTTTGGTGTTGCTCGGGTTGTTAATTGTCACAACCCAAGGGTCGGCGGTGGCACCCTTCATTTACACGCTGTTTTAGTGCTCATAAAATTTTTTATGTAAAATGAACCTCAAAGAACTCATCCACGAAATCCCCAACTTCCCGCAAGACGGCGTCTCGTACAAAGACATCACGCCGCTGCTCAAAGACCCTGCTGGTTTCTCGGCCGCCGTCCAAACCATGCTGGCCCCCTTTGCGGACGCCCCCATTGACCTAGTCGTAGGCATAGAGGCCCGCGGCTTTGTATTCGCAACCCCGATCGCACTCGAATTGGGATGTGGTTTTGTGCCAGCGCGCAAACCGGGGAAGCTACCGGCGGCCACCTTGCGCCGCGAGTACTCGCTCGAATACGGCGAGACGGCCGTAGAAATCCACACCGATGCCATGGCACCCGGACAAAAGATATTGGTCGTGGATGACGTTTTGGCCACCGGCGGGACCTTGGCGGCGACCTGTCAAGTGCTCGAAACACTAGGGGCGGTTGTCGCGGGCATCAGCGTCTTGGCCGAGCTGCGCTTTCTAGCCGGCCGCGACCGCTTGCCCGGATATCAGTTAGAAACCGCTATCGTCTATTAACCCAAAACCCAAAACGATGGAGCCATCATACCTTCATGTCGAGTGAGCACCGTAAACTGAGCAAGAGCGAACTCCGCGAAGACGAGTTTGTCGAATGGATCATGCAGGCGGTCGAGTACGTCAAGGAGCGCGCCCGCCTCTTTGTCGGGGGGGCCGTCGCCGTGATCGCGGTCATTATGGCCATCCATTATTCCATCGAGTCCAAAGAGGCCAATCGGCTCAAAGCCGCGGCCCTGCTCGGGGATGTGCTGATGGTCGAGCAGGGCGGAGAGCCGACCGAAGCCATCCGCTTGGCCGAAGAGTTGGCGTCCTCCTATGCTGGGACGCCGGCCGCCGCCCAAGGGATCGTGCTTTTGGCCCATCTCCACTATGCACAGGGCCGCTATGCCGAGGCTCGGACCTACTATCAGCGCTACTTGGACAACTACGAGCCGTTGGATGTCTTGGCCTATGCAGCCCAAAGCGGTCTGGGGGCCTGTCTCGAAGCCGAAGGGCAGTTCTTGGCTGCGGCCGAGCACTACGAAGCACTTGCGGCTCAACAGGCCGGGACGATCCACGAAGCTATGGCGCGGATGGAAGCCGCCCGCATCTATGGGTTGGCTGGCGAGCGCGACAAGCAACAGGCCCTACTCGAACAGGTCAGTCGCACGTTCCCCCAGTACCCCATTGCCGCTCAAGCCCGCGCGGCCCTAGCCCTGTTCTAAGGGAAGGGGCCTGATTGATGGGGAGTACTGATCTCAAGGTTTTCGCCGGGCGGAGCAATCCCGCACTCGCGGAGGGCATTTACCAGTCGCTGGCCATTGAGCCGGGGGGCATTGAGTTCATTGACTTTAGCAATGAAAACATCAAGGTAAAGATCTGTGAAAACGTGCGCGGTCGCGATGTGTTCTTTATTCAGACGTCGTGTCCGCCCGTTAGCTCCTACTTGATGGAGCTGCTCATCGCCCTCGACGCCCTAAAATACGCCTCGGCGGGCCGCATCACCGCCGTCTTGCCGTACTACCCTTACGCGCTGGCCGACAGCAAGGACGAGCCGAGGATTTCCGTGGCCGGTCGCTTGGTGGCCGACCTGATCGCCGAAGCCGGGGCCGACCGCATTCTCACCATGACCTTACACAGCCCGCAGACGATGGGTTTTAGCCGGATTCTAGTGGACCAACTGAGCGGCGTCCCAGCGATATGCGATTATTACGCCGACCTCGGTCGCGCTGGCTTAGTTGCGGCGGCGCCGGACATCAGCCGCGCCAAGGTCACCGAGATATACGCCCAGCGCTTGGGGTTGCCCCTCGTCGTCGTGGATCAGGGCGCCGGGGAAAACAGGGTCATTGGCGACGTAGCCGATCGCGACGTCGTATTCTTCGACGACGCGATCATTACCGGCACCTCCATCCTCAAGGGGGCCGCAGCCGTCAAGGAGCGCGGGGCGCGCAAAATCTACGCGGGTTGCGTCCACGGGACTCTAACCCAGCAGGCGATAGCCCGACTGGAGCAATCGAGCCTCCAAGCCCTCGCCATCACCGATACGATCCCCTTGCCAGCAGACGCCGGTGCCCCCCTGATCGAGGTCTGCTCTGTGGCTCCTCTTTTTGCCAGCGCCATCCGCGCTATCCACGAAGAAACGTCCATCAGCGCGTTATTCAACTGAGGCGGCCCCCCTTGAAGATCGCAGTGCTCGCCGATATTCACGCCAATCTCGAAGCGTTGGAGGCTGTATTGATTGCTGCGGCCAACGCCGGGGCCGAGCGCATCGTCTGTCTCGGGGACATCGTGGGGTACGGCCCCGATCCGTTGGGTTGTATCTATCGGCTCAAGGAAGTAGAGGCGCAGATCGTCTTGGGCAACCACGACCAAGCCGTGCTGGAGCCGAGGCGCATCCAGTCCTTTAACGCACTGGCCCGTCCCTCGCTGTACCAAGCCTACGAGGTGCTGGGGTCGGAAGAACGCGGCTTTTTGCGGCAAGGAGTCTTTCGGCGCGTGGAACGCAATGCGGGGCTGTCCCACGCCAACCCCCTCAAGCCCGAAGAGTGGGAGCCCCTCCTCCTGTACGATCGCGTCGCTTGGTGTATGCGCCACCTCAAGTGGCCCTTGGCTTTTGTCGGCCATACCCACGAAGCGCGCATCTATTGCAAGATGCGCGACGAGCCCGTTCCGCTGACCTCGGCCACAGCCGCGATAGGGGAGCACCAATACTTGGTTGCGGTCGGCAGCGTCGGCCAGCCCCGCGACGGAGACTGGCGGTCGGCCTATACCCTGTGGGATGTCGATGAACAATGGGTCGAGCTCCAGCGCGTCGAATACCCGGTCAAGCGAACCCAAGAGAAGATCAACAACCTCGGCTACCCCCACTACTTGGCCGAGCGCTTGGCCAAAGGGGAGTAGGCAAGGCCGGTTGGCATGCGAGGCCGCATCAAGAGAGTCTCTGGGTTGCAGTGCCTCGTGGAGGTGGAGCAAAGCGACTGGCAATGCAAAATTAGGGGCCGGCTCAAGGCTGGATGCCGCAAGACCAACTCCCCGGTCGTCGCCGGCGACTGGGTCGAGATTGTGCCTACGGCCGAGCGGACGGGCGTCATCGAAGCGGTGCATCCCCGCAAGTCCAAGTTCTCGCGTGGGACCCGGGGGACGCGCCCGTTTGAGCAGATCCTCTTCGTCAATATGGAGCAATTGGTCGTCGTCGTGGCCGCTTGCCAACCGAGGCCGCGTCGAGGCTTTATCGACCGAGCGATTGTCATGGCCATCCAAGGGAATCTCCAGCCCGTGGTTTGCATCAACAAAATCGATTTAGTCGCCAAAGAAGCCGTGGCCGCCCTGACCGCGCCCTACGAGGCTCTTGGCTATCCAGTCTATCGCACCAGTGCGGTAGAGGGCGATGGAATGGGCGAGTTCAAAAAGGCCCTTCGCAATCGCAGCACGGCCGTGGTTGGCCCCTCTGGGGTCGGCAAATCGACCTTGCTCAACGGCGTCGAACGGGGGTTGGGCCTAAAGACAAAAGAAATAATGAAGCACCGCGATCGCGGCCGGCACACGACCGCGGCCGTGCATTTGTTCAAGCTGCAAGCAGGCGGCTATGTGGCCGATACCCCCGGGGTTGATACGCTCCGCTTATGGGGGATAAAACCCGCTGAGCTCGCGGCGTATTATCCCGAGCTAGACCCCCTGCGCGGCCAGTGTCAATTCGGCGATTGCAGCCACTTGTGCGAACCCGGTTGCGCGGTGCGGGCGGCCGTAGCGGCCGGCCGGGTGGCCCCGGCGCGCTACGAAGGATACCGGCGCATTTTCGCCAGCTTGAGCCGCGATGAGTGAACTGACCATCAAAGAGCTGCTAGCCACCTACGGCCAGCAACTCCGCCTCAAGCTCATCGCCGGCGCCAAGGGGCTTGAGCGCACCATCAACAACAGCGACATCCATCGCCCGGGCTTGGCTCTGACGGGCTTCGTCGAGCTGTTTACCTTGGATCAGGTGCAGTTGTTGGGCAATACCGAAGTCGAGTACCTGCGTAGCTTACCCCCAGCGCGGCGGCGGCAAGCCCTCAAAATCATCTATCAATTCGACATCCCCTGTGTGGTCTTGACCGGTCGGGGGCGCGTTCACTCCGAGCTGCGGGTGCTAGCCGACGAGTGTGCGGTCCCGCTGCTCAAGTCCGAATACAGCACGGCTGAGCTGACCCATCTCATCCGCTTTTATCTCGACGAAGTGTTTGCCCCTCAAGTGTCCGTGCATGGGACGCTGGTTGATGTCTCGGGAGTCGGGCTGCTCTTTCGCGGTCGCAGCGGCATTGGCAAAAGCGAGGTCGCCTTGGATTTGGTCGAGCGCGGGCACCGATTGGTGGCCGACGATATGGTCATCATCAACCGCAAGCCCCAAGGCATTTTGGTGGGGCGCAGCTCGGATATGCTCCAAGATCACATTGAAATTCGCGGCATCGGCATCTTAGACGTAAAAAAGATGTTTGGCGCGTGGAGAACTCGGCGGCAGAAGCGGGTGGAGATATTGGTCAACCTCGTTGATTGGGACGAAAAATATGCTTATGAACGTCTTGGCCTTGAAGACAACAAGGTGGTAATCCTCGGCGTTGAGGTGCCCGAGGTCTTCATACCGCTGTTTCCCGGCAAAAATATCACGGTGCTCGCCGAGACCATAGCGATAGATTACCTCTTGCGCTTGGACGGGGAGTACGCGGCCCGGTCGTTTAGCCAGCGGCTCCAAGAGCGCATTAAGGCGGGCAAAAAACCATGATGACGCTCGGGGTGGCCGGCCATGCCCGCGAGGTGGCTGTCCATCGGGCGGCCTTGCAGGAGTGCCGCGATATTCAGTTGGTATATGACGCCGATTGCGCCGCGGTCTTAAAGGAAAAAGTAGATGGGCTGGTGCTGCTGCACGTGGCCGATAAATCGCATTGGATCGGCACGGCCCTCGCGGCTGGTCTTCCCGTCATGGCAACCCATCCCGTACCGGAGTTTGCCGATAGCCGTCCGTCTAAGAAGCGATCTGAAAACTCTGGTGGTCGTCCCTTGGGGCTCAACGATCCCGGCTGGATTCCCGCTTTCGCGGGAATGACGGGGACTTTTGCGGGAAAGACGGAGACTTTCGCGGGAGTGACGGAGGTGGATTCTCAGACAGCGTCTAAGGTGTGTGTGCTGTCGCTGGGGCGGCATACGCGCTTTTGCTCGGCTTTGGTCCGACCGGGCGTAGCGCATTACTCGTTGGAGCTTTCTTTTAATTCGGCTTCCTTCGATTGCATGGACCGCGAGACGATTTGCAATCAAGCGGCCTTGGATATGTGCGACCTGCTGTTGGGTGCTTGGGGGGCGGTCGATGTGCTGTACAGCAGGATGCGCAACTTCTTTCATCCTAGTCGCATGGAGGATGTGTCAGTCGCGCTGTTGAGGATGCGCAACGGCGTCGAAGGCTCGGTCGCGCTCTTCGACGTTACGGGGGGGAGCGCGGCGTTGCGAATTCGGTTGTATGCAGCGGACGAAATCGTCGATGCGTCTTGGCCTTGGGCATGGGAAGCAGACGATCTGATGGCGTACTATCGCAATTTCATCGCCTGTATCCAAGGGTGTGCCCAGCCGCTGTTGGGTTTGGGGCAGGTAGCCGAAAGCTATCGGCTTTTGGAATGGATGCGCATGTCGGCGAGACAAGATGCGGTTTTGAGCCGCAGAGATGTGAGCAGAGATGTGAAATGATAATGTCTTATAAAATTTTTTATGTAAATAAAAGAAAAAAAGAAACTCAAAACCGTGTAGAAAAAAATGGCGTTTTGGGTATGAGATACTTCGCTACGCTCAGTATGACCAGGGCTGGGGCACGCAGCCCCCGTCTGTGTGTCATGCTGAGCGTAGCGAAGCGCAGTCGAAGCATCTCTACATGCTTTCGAGTCATTTAGGACAGCTATATATATAATGTATAAGTCATCCACGCCCCCGACGTACTTCGCTCTTGCGTTAGCGTCTTTCTTATTGGCGATCGTGTTGTTGTTCAACATGCTCAGCCCTATGGCCGTGCCGGTTACTAAGGAGCAGTTCGAGCAGATCAGAGAGGCCGACCTTATTGAGCATCTAATCGTGCAGCCCCAAGGATTTACTTGGCAGCTCAAACGGACCGTGCGCGTCCAAGGGACCAACGGCGAAACACAGGCCAAGCGCATCGCGCTCGCCGAGCCGGACCCCGCTATGGCCGAAGATTGGCAACAAAAGGGGGGAGCGGTGCGGCACGAGCAAGAGCAAGATGTCTCCCAGTGGGGGGGCATAATTTTCATCGCCTTGTTGCTCGGCGTAGGGGGGTGGCATATATGGTCCCAAATACGGCTCGACCTCAAAGGGGGCGGGGGGCCGCGCCGGCGCTTGCGCGACTTAGAAACCGCGCTCAAACAAGGCAAAATTACCCAAGCCGAATTCCGGCAGCGGGCCGAGCGGCTGTGGGCCGAATTGTGAGGAGCTATGGCGAGTACTATTCGCGTTCTCGACGAAAGCCTCATTGGAAAAATCGCCGCTGGTGAGGTCGTGGAACGACCGGCCTCGGTCGTGAAAGAATTGGTCGAAAACTCAATTGATGCCGGGGCCACGAAAATCTGCGTGGAAATCAAGGCGGGCGGCAAGCAGTTGATCGTCGTGACCGACGATGGTTCGGGCATGAACCGAGAGGATATCGCTTTGTGTGTGCGGCGGCATGCCACGAGCAAGATGGCTTCAGCGGCCGACCTGTTCTGCATTCAGACGCTAGGGTTTCGCGGCGAAGCCCTAGCCAGCATTGGGGCGGTCGCGCACTTGGCGATTGAATCGCGCACCCAGCAAGACGAGGTGGGGACGCGCTTGGTCGTGGAAGGGGGGATCGAGCGAGAAATGCACAGCATGGGTCGAGCGCACGGCACGACCATTGTGGTAAAGAACCTGTTTTTTAATACGCCCGCGCGGCGCAAGTTCCTCCGCTCCGTCAATGTGGAAGCTCGCCACGTGGCCCAGACCCTCATCCATTTAGCCGCTGGCTACCCGGCCCTTGGCTTTGAACTAGCACACCAAGATCGCCAAGTCTTGAGCTACGCCCCGGCATCGCGGCGAGCGCGGGCGGCCGAGCTGTTGGGCATTCCAGTCGCCGAACTGTTGGACTTGGCGCACGAGGAGGAGGGCCTCAAAATCGAAGGGGTCTTGGCCGGTCCCGAGTGCTGCGGCCCCAGCAAGGGCAAGCAATATATCATTGTACAGGGGCGGCCCATTTTTTCGCGCCTGATGGTTAGGGCAATTCAGCGGTGCTTTGAGGGCCTGCTGCCCGAAGGACACCATCCGGTATTCATGCTCTGGATCGATATGGATCCCCAGAAAATCGACGTCAATGTCCATCCGACCAAGCGGGAGATTCGCTTGGCCAACGAAGGGCAGGTGGTTGCGGCCATTGAAAACAGCGTCCGGCACAGCTTGCGCCTGCCCGAGGTGCAATCCTTTGTCTATGCTCCTCCTCGTTCCAGCGATCCCAACAGCGATGGGGGGGACGAGCCGGTCGCGGTCCGCGTCGGCGAAGGCGAGCCGGCGTCCCCGGTGTTGCACAGCCTGCCCACGCCCGGGGATGCCGACGACCAACTCGCGATGACCTTCGTCGCCCCGAGCGAGGCCAAAGTCGCCGTTGTCCAAGACGCCGCGATGTGGCAGGTCCACAATCAGTACATCCTCGTCGAGGTGGCCGATGGCTTGCTTTTTGTCGATCAGCAGGCCGCGCACGAGCGGATCAACTACGACCGGGCCATGGCGCAAATCGATGGCGCGACCGGGGAAAGCCAGCAGTTGCTCTTTCCCATCCAGCTAGAAATGGGAGCCGCGGATTTCGAGGTATTCAACCAAGTGCGGGCGGACGTTGCCAAGCTGGGCTTTGTCGTGCGGGACTTTGGTGCCCGGACGGTGTTGGTGGAAGCCATTCCCGCTGAATTGGAGAACTTTGGCGAAGGCGATGCTTTTTATCAGCTATTGAACGACGTGCGCGATGGCCAGCATTCGGGCCACGCTTGGCGCGAAGCACTTGTCTTGGCTTATACGCGCAAGGCGAGCATCCAGAAGGGACAACGACTGAACGCCGAGGAGCAGGCGCATTTGATCGCTGCATTGCTCAAGGTGGAGCGACCGCACGTAAGCCCGACGGACAAGCCGATTATGGCGCGGATGAAGTTGAGCGATATGGAGCGGCTGTTGCGGAAGTTCTAGGGCCGATTGCGGGGATTATCCGGGTAGCTTGCTGAGGATGCTAAACAGCAGGCTGCCGATAGCGAACAAGCTGGCGACCAGCACTCCGACCAACCAGCGCGTAAGCGTGTCGAGGCGGCGATTGAGCGCGGCAATTTCTTGCCGCACTTCGGAAAGGCTGCGCTCAACGCTGTCAATCCGCTTTTCAATAGAATCCAATCGGCGGTCTAACTGCTCGGCAGCGCCGCAGCTTTGGCTATACGGCCCTGCACTTGGCGGCGGGGGCAGTAGATTATCGGGATAATAATACGTATTTTCCTGGTCGTCTTGAGATAATCAAGTATCTGGTGGGTCAGGGGGCGGATGTGAATGCTACGAACGCCTTCGGCTGGACGCCGCTGCACGAGGCGGTGGTGCGGGATTTTTTGGAGGGGGTGAAGGTGCTTGTGGGTCAGGGGGCGAGTCTCACGGCTACGAACAACGGCTGGACGGCGTTGCACCGGGCGGCGTGGTCGGGTCGTTTGGAGGCAGTGCAGTATCTAGTGGGTCAGGGGGCAAGCCGCACGGCTACGACCAACGATGGCAAGACGCCTCGGGCCTTGGCGGTGGAGAAAGGTCATACGGCGGTGGTAGCGTATTTTGACACGCTGTGACGACGACGAGTAGGTTAGTCTGTCTTATTCGTTGGTAGGTTAGGTATAGGTCGGCACTCGATGTTTATCGGGTGCTGGCCTTTTTTGGTTATGGGCAAGTGAAAGCGGAACGGCTTGACCGCCCCTAGCGCACGGAACGATATTGAGGGTTAAGGTGAAACACGTCGCGGCTGACCTACCGGCAGAGTAAACCGGGCGTGGAAGTTTTACGAGCGGCGTTGGTTGGGCCGATTGCGTAAGCGCGGCCACCGGGTCTAACATCCCCGGCTTTCGCGGCCAACGCCGCACTTTTTTTATGGGGCTTGGCTTGGCACACACTTCACAGACAGGAGCCTAAACGATGCGGTTATTGAGCGGGTTGACCGCGCCTTGCCGCGGTCCGTATCCTGTTGGTCAGTTTGGCAGGGACGGCCCTATTGCGCCGTCCGCCAAGCAGGTTGCGCGCCGCGGCTGCTTCACTGGCAGAGTAAACCGGGCGCGTTTTTTTTGCCTTCCCCGTCCATCCCCGGATTTTGTGCAGTGAACATTCAAGCTGGTTTTGACTATCGGTTAGCACGTGTTTGGCTTGCCGAACTTTTTGGATCGCAAAAAATCCATGTTGGCGTCACGTGTTTGGCTTGCCGAACTAGTCGAGGGAAATTTGCCGCGGTCCCTTGACCCGCCCTAGCGCGGCATTGCTCTCTGCGTGGGAGTGCTTTTGCACAAGCGACAAAACGGCCAACGTCTTGCCCGTGCTCCGGCCAGAGCACACGAAGGGCGGGATGGTTGCTTGTGCATTTTCTTGCAAAAGCCTTGTCGGTGGGCGCATCGACAAGGCTTTTTTTATGCGGATACTACCGATAACGGGCATTATCGGTAGTATAAAATGAGCACCGGAGGCTCGTTGAGCGGCGGCCTATTTTGGGTCCGATTACGGCAAGCGCGACAGGATCAGCGTCCCCAGTGCCAGCAAGGTCGCGATTTGCATTCCAACCAACCAGCGCGTGAGCGTGGCGACTTCTTTCCGCACTTCACTGATGGACCGCTCAATGCTATCCAAGCGGATGTTGGTCTGGCGGTTTTGCTCAACGGATTGCTCGGCAATGCCTTCTAACCGCCCAATTCGGCGGTCGTGGGTTAGCGGTTCGCTCATGCGGCTTTCCTTTCGGTTGGGTCCTCAATTTCATATCCAAGATCATTCGCGTCAAACGCGGCGGCAAAATGCCGCGATGTTCGCTATATTTGTTTTATTCTTTAGCCACTGTTACAAACATCGCGGATATTAAAGCTAATGCACCAGACCTCTAATCCTGTAAGCCCATTCAATGAGTGAGATGCTCAACCCAGTCGTCCGCAAGCTGACGCCAACGCCCGCGTTGGTAGCCGACGACCCGCTGGAACAATTTCTCAGCGGCCAGCTCAGCGAGCGCACTCGGCGGGCGTATTACGCCGACCTCGAGCACTTTTTTGCATCCATCGGCATAGAACTAAAGGACGTTTCCCTCGCCATCTTACAAACCATCACCTTTGAGCATGTGGTCGCCTTTAGAAATCAACTCGCCAGCGAAGGCTACAAGCGGAGCAGCATCAATAGAAAACTGTCCAGCCTGAAGTCGTTGTTCAAGATGTTGGTCGCTTTAGGCCACATCGGGAAAAATCCCGCTGACTCCGCCTTGGTACGCGGCTACAAATTGGACGAAACGCTGGTTGGCAAAGCACTTCCCAATGTGGTGTTGAACAAACTACAGCAAGCCATTGCCGAGGAAGAAAACGACTTAGTCCGCACACGCGATGCGGCCATATTCCATTTGCTCACGTTTGGCGGGTTGCGCCGCTCCGAAGTGGCGGGCGTCGCTTGGGAGGATATATCCTTGGAGGGCGTCTTTCACATCCTGCGCCTGCCCGAGACTAAATCGGGCGTGACGCAGGAGATCAAACTGCAAAACGTCGTCCTCCATCATCTCGAACTATACAAACAACAGCTTGAGCAGGCGGGCTTGCCGACGACGGGCAAGGTCTTCATCAGCCTGTCGCGCAACCAATCTCGCGGCCAGCCGCTGACCGATCAGTCGGTAAATCACATCGTCAAGAAGTACGCCCGGCGCACCGGCCTCCCCCAAAACGTCACCGCGCACATGTTTCGCCATACCTGCTGCACCCTAGCGATTGAAGGCGGCGCCAAGCCCCAGCAAGTGCAGGCTCACTTGCGCCACAAGGACCTAAAGACGACCATGCGCTACTACGAAAACCGCGAAAAGCTGCTCGATAATGCGTCGGATTATATTAAAGTGGGTATGGGGAGTTGATTTTTTTAGTTTTTTGTTTACATATTAAATCTTACACGACATTTACTTGCAAGCTGTTGTTGTGCCCCCTCGCGTCACTCGGCACTATCCAAGTGCCGCTGAAAGGTCGCCAGATCGGCGGCTTGCACCGCTGTGCGATGCAACTGCTTGAGCCGGTGCAAATCGTCCAGCGCGGCAATGCGGGCGGCCAATGAATGGGCGGAGGCCGGCCCAAAGCGAATCTCCAACACGTCAAGAATATCTTCAACGGCGCGTTGTCGGCCCCCCTGCTCAAGGCCCTGTTCAAGGCCCTGCTCAAGGCCCTGCTTAAGGCCCTGTTGGGTAAGGTATTGGGCAAAGGATGATTCGCGCATGATCGTGTCCATAAGACCCTCCTGAGAAATAATACGTTGAATGGTGGTCCACTCGTACGCTAACCCACTCAGTGGGTCCAACCGCACGGCTTGGGTCGCCTGAATGCACTGGCGCAACCACGCTTCCGCGGCCATGCCCGACGGACCGCCACATCGTCGCGTTGGAGGGTGAAGCGGACGAAGTCGTCGGGGTAGGTTTGGATTAGGTGTTTGGAAATGGTATCGTATTCGGCCATAGCAGCACCTTGGGATTACGGAGGGACGATATTCCTACACCACGATATTGACGATCTTATTCGGCACCCATATAAACCGCTTTATCGCCGTTTCATCGGCCACGTACCGCTGGATGCTCTCCATGGCCAGCACCAAAGATTTTATCTGTTCCTCGCCAGTGTGGACGGGCACTTCAACTTGTCCGCGCATTTTGCCATTGACCTGAATGGGCACTACGATCAGGTCCTCGGCGGCCTTTGCTGCATCCCACTGCGGCCAACTCTGACGACTGAGGCCGGCCGGCCCAAAGCCGGCCAACTCCCATAGTTCCTCGGCAAGATGCGGCGCAAAGGGCGCGAGCAGGAGCAAGAAGGGCTTGGCGACAGCCGGCGGCACCTCGTCTAAGGACACCAATAGATTGTTTAGCTCGATCAAGGCGGCAATGGCCGTATTAAACCGCAGCCCCTCTATGTCCTCGGTCACCTTTTGGATGGTTTGGTGCAGCTTTCTTTCTAGATCCGATTTCAGCGCAGTACTCGTCCCTATTTTTATGCATCGATCCGAATCGACAAAGTTGCGCCAAACGCGCTGCAAAAAACGCTGCATCCCGCGGATGCCTTCCATGCTCCACGGCGCACTCGCTTCAAGCGGCCCCATGTACATTTCGTACAGCCGCAGGGTATCCACGCCAAATTCCTCGCCGATTTCTTCGGGCGGCAACCCGTTTTTATAGCGTTTGCCCATCTTGCCGAAGGACCGATGCAGCCGCTTCCCCGTCCCCTTCTCAACAGGCTCCCCGTCGCAAAACTCGACCTCGCGGATGTCGATATACACGCCGCGATCATCCTGAAAAGCATCGGCCGTCATCATGCCTTGGTTGAACAGCTTCTTAAACGGCTCGGGCGTCGATACGTGGCCCAAGTCGTAGAGGGCCTTGTGCCAAAACCGGGCGTAGAGCAGGTGCAACACGGCGTGTTCCGCCCCGCCGATATAGAGATCAACGGGCATGAAGTAGCCTTCCTTGGTCGGGTCGCAGAAGGCTTCTTCGTTGTGCGGGTCGATAAAGCGGAGGTAGTACCAGCAAGAACCAGCCCATTGGGGCATGACGTTGAGCTCGCGCTGGCAGGCCACCCCGTCGATTGCTACCGTCGTCCACTCTGCGCCGGCCCGATGCAGCGGCGGCGAAACGGGTTGGGCGGGATCGTCGGAAGTCTCCGGTCTGAAATCCGCTAGGTCCGGCAGCACCACCGGAGGCCCGGTCGCGACGGAATATCCATCGGGATGCGTGGCGAGCGGAAAGGGTTCGCCCCAATAGCGCTGCCGCGCAAAGGTCCAGTCGCGCAGCTTGTAGTGTACCGCCGCTTGGCCGCGCCCTTGGGCTTCGAGGGCGGCGACAATCTGGGCTTTGGCCGCGGCTGATTCTAAGCCGTTAATGGCGTATGGATTATCGCTATCGCCCGCGGCCGGTACGGACGGCGAATTGATCGCGGTCCCCTCCCCAGCATACCACCCGGTCGGGCCAGCACTAGCCAGCGCAAGCACGGGGTCGCCTTCCCCGCCGGCAACCACGCGCACAATATCCAAGTTATAAGCGGTGGCAAAGGCAAAGTCGCGCTCGTCGTGGGCCGGCACGGCCATAATAGCACCCGCGCCGTAGTCCATGCTGACGTAGTCGGCGACAAAAATGGGAATTTTTTGGCCATTGACTGGATTGCGGGCGTAGATGCCGGAGAAGATCCCGGTTTTTTCCTTGGTCTCATCGGCCGTGGCGACGGCCGCCTGCGCTACGTACTCGGCTACGGCTTGCCGGATGGGCACCCCTCCCCCGCTCCCCTTCCACTGCTCAGGCGTCCCATCGGGCCAAGCACTCGGAACCAAATAGGCTTCTGTGGCGGGATCGACCAGCGGATGCAGCGGGGCGATGGCCATGAAGGTCGCCCCAAAGAGCGTGTCGGGGCGGGTCGTGAACACGGGCAACGGCCCGATGACCGCGTCGCTTTGCGGGTCGAGGACATCAAAGCACACTTCCGCCCCTTCGCTGCGGCCGATCCAGTTGCGCTGCATCCGCTTGATGGGCACCGGCCAATCGAGCCGGAAGGGCTCGCCGTTGCGATCCTCCAGCTCGGCGTCCAAATCCTCTAAGAGCCGCTCGGCGTAAGCTGTTATGCGCATCGTCCACTGCCGCAATGGTTTGCGATACACCGGGAAATCGCCGCGCTCACTGCGGCCTTCGTTGGTCACCTCCTCGTTGGCCAACACGGTCCCCAAGCGAGGGCACCAGTTGACGACAGCCTCTTGCTGGTACGCCAATCGGTAGTTGTTCAGCACCGCTTGCCGTTGGACCGCGGTGAGCGCAGACCAAGCGGCCTCCGAGTTGAGCGTTTGGCGGTCAACGGGCGACAAGGCCCTACCGGCCGCAAATTGGGCCTCTAAGTCGGCGAGGGGCTTGGCCCGCCCCTGTATGGAGCGTCCTTGGCCGTCTTGCCAGCACTCGTCTTCGTCGAAATAGCTATTGAAGAGTTGGGCAAAAATCCACTGGGTCCAGCGGTAGTACGACACCTGCGAGGTGACCACTTCGCGGTCCCAGTCAAACGACAGCCCGAGAAACTGCAACTGGCCGCGCATGGCCTCGATATTCTGCTCGGTAACGGTCGCGGGATGGATGTTGTGTTCAATGGCGTATTGCTCCGCTGGCAACCCGAAACTGTCGAACCCCATCGGGTGCAGGACGTTAAAGCCCCGCATCCTTTTGTAGCGGCTGTAGATGTCGCTGGCGATGTACCCTTTGGGATGGCCGATGTGTAGCCCCGCGCCGCTTGGATAGGGAAACATATCGAGGATGTAGCACTTGGGTTTGCTACCATCAAACCCAGGATCCCCCGGCCCCAGCGTTTGATAGGTCTGCTCCTGCTCCCAATGGGACCGCCATTTGGCTTCGATGGTTTGGAAGTTGTATTGGCTCTTTTTCTCTTTGGTTGACATAAAAATCCTTATAAGACACTTATGGATAGAGACGCTGCATAGTGCGCGGAAAGGGCACGGCCTCGCGCACGTGCTTGAGGCCGCAGACCCAAGCAACCACCCGCTCGATTCCCATGCCAAAGCCCGCATGCGCTACCGAGCCGTAGCGCCGCAAGTCGAGATACCAGCGAAAGGCTTCGGGGGGCAATTGATGCGTGGCGATTTTGTGCTGCAAGACCGCGAGATCGTCTTCGCGTTGCCCGCCGCCGATGATTTCCCCGTACCCTTCGGATGCCAACAGGTCCATGCACAGGGCCAAGCGGCGGTCTTGGGCATCTTCCTTCATGTAGAATGCTTTGACTGCCCGGGGATAGCGGTGGACGAAAACCGGCGACTCAAACTCGGACGCGAGGACGGTTTCGTCGTCGCCACCCAGATCGCGCCCCCAGACAATGTCGCTGCCTAGGGCCGTCAACCGCTCGACCGCTTCGTCGTAGGTTATGCGCGGAAAGGGCCGGCGGACCTGCTCCAGCTTGGCGGTGTCGCGGTCGAGCACCTTTAGCTCTTCGCGGCAGCGGTCGAGCGCCCGGTCGAGCACGTACAAGACCAAGTCCTCGGCCAAGTCCATAGCGGCCGCTAGATCGCAATAGGCCATCTCCGGCTCAATCATCCAGAACTCGGTTAGGTGCCGGCGGGTCTTGGACTTTTCAGCCCGGAACGTCGGCCCAAAACAATAGACCTTGCCCAAGGCCATGGCGGCCGCTTCCATATAGAGCTGGCCGCTCTGGGTCAAATAGGCCGTGTCGCCGAAGTACTCGGTCTCAAACAGGGTCGAGGTCCCCTCGCAGGCCGCGGGCGTAAAAATCGGCGCATCCACTAAAACAAAGCGGTGCTCTGCCATGAAGTCGCGGCAAGCCTGGCAGACTTCGCTGCGGATTGTGAGAATGGCCCGAGGCCGGCTCGACCGCAGCCACAAGTGGCGGTGATCGAGGAGAAAGGACACCCCGTGTTCCTTGGGCGCGATGGGATAGGGCTCGGCCTCCTGCACGACGTCGAGGTGGCTCACCCCCATCTCGTAGCCGATGGGCGCCCGGGCCTCCCGCCGCACTTGGCCGCGGACTACGATCGACGATTCTTGGGGCAAGTGAGCGCAGCGCTCGAATAATTCGGGCGCGACATCGCCCTTAAAAACAACGCATTGCACCACGCCGCTGCCGTCGCGCAACTGAAGGAAGTGCAGTTTGCCGCTCGAGCGCTTGTTGTACAACCAACCACGCAACTCGACTTCTCGCCCCTCGTAGCGGCCAATGTCAGCCACCTGAATCGACTCCATTTTCTCACCCATATCGAAGTCCTAAGCGTCACCCGCGAAAGAACGTCACCCCGTGCCCCGACACGGGGCGGGAATCCAGTCTTGCAGGATGTAGGATTGCTATAGCGCAACAATATAATAAGAAAAGGCTATCGAGATAGCCTCCCTCGATAGCCTTCTCTTCCTGTAGCTCAAAACCGGCCCTATCTCTTTAACAGGGCCTTGTGGCTGAGCCGCATTTTGCCACCGGTGTCGATTTCGAGGACCTTGACGGCGATTCGGTCCCCTTGCCCTACGACGTCCTCGACCTTGTCCACCCGCCGATGCGCCAACTCGGAGATGTGCAACAGGCCCTCCTTGCCGGGCAAAATCTCGACGAAGGCACCAAAGGGCATGACCCGCTTGACGACTCCGTCGTACTCCTTGCCCACCTCGGCGTCGGCCGTGATCCCCTCAATCATGCGCCGCGCCTCTTCGGCCGGGCCGGCTTCAACCGAGGCAATGGTAATCGTGCCGTCTTCGTCCACATTGACCGTGGCCCCGGTTTTTTCGATCTCGCGGATGGTCTTGCCGCCCGGGCCGATGACCGCGCCGATTTTGCCTTGGTCAATTTTGACGAACTCAATGCGCGGTGCCCAGCGCGAAAGCTCGGACCGCGCCGCGCCCAAGCATTCGTTCATAACGGCCAAGACCTGCTCGCGCCCCTCTTTGGCGCGGTCGAGGGCCTCCTTGAAGACGTCGAGCGACAAGCCTTGGATTTTAATATCCATCTGGATCGCGGTAATGCCGTCCTTCGTGCCAGCGACCTTGAGGTCCATGTCGCCGAGAAAATCTTCGGCGTCGCGGATGTCGGTCAGCAGCTCGTACTCGTCCCCTTCCTTGACCAAGCCCACGCCCGTACCGCACACCGCGGTTTTGACCGGAATTCCGGCGTCCATCAAGGCGAGGGAGCAGCCACACACCGTGGCCATCGAGCTGGAGCTGCTCGACTCGGTAATGTCGGATACCAACCGAATCGTGTAGGGAAAGGACTCGACCGCTGGGATGACCGGCTCTAAGGCCCGCTCGGCCAGATGGCCATGGCCGATATCCCGCCGCCCCGGCCCGCGCTCAAAGCGCACTTCGCCGACCGAATACGGCGGGAAGTTGTAATCCAAGTAATAGGACTTAAACCGCTTGCCCTGCAGGTCGTCGGCCATGCGCTCGTCGAGCTTGGTCCCCAGCGTCGCCACGCAGAGCGCTTGCGTCTGCCCCCGGGTAAAAAGTGCCGAGCCGTGCGTCCGCGGCAGCACCGTGCTCTCGCACGTGACGTCGCGCACCGCGTCGAGCGCCCGGCCATCAATGCGCCGCTTTTCCTTGAGGATCATGGCGCGCATGTCGGCCTTGAGCAGCGCCTCCAGCTCGTCCTTGATGAGCTTTTCAGCGTCTGGGAACCGCTCGGCCAAGCTCGCCAAGACCTCGGCGTTAATCGCGTCGATGCGCGCTTGGCGCTCTTCTTTGAGCGGGCTTCTGTTGGCCTCGGCAATCTGCTCGCGCGCCAACTCGGCCACGGCTTGGACGAGCGCGGGATCGACTTCCTCGGTTTCGATGACAATTTTCTCTTGGCCGACTTGAGCACCGAGTTGCTCCTGTAGCTCGACCAACTCGACGATGCGCTCGTGGCCAAAGGCCAACGCATCGACGAGCACTTGCTCGGCAATCTCGTGGGCCCCTCCTTCGACGCTGACGATGGAATCGGCCGTGCCACAGACCATGATCTCTAGATCGGAGTCATCGAGCTGGGCCGAGGTCGGATTGGCGACGAACTCGCCGTTGATGCGCCCGACCCGCACGGCTCCTATCGGCCCAGCAAAGGGAATGTCGGAAATGCTCAGGGCGGCCGAGGCCCCGATTAAACCCAAGACATCGGCGTCGTTTTCGCCGTCGTACGACAGCACCGAGACATAGACTTGGATCTCGTAGGGAAACTTCTTGGGAAACAGCGGCCGAATGGGGTGATCGATCAACCGCGCGCTCAAGGTCTCCTTTTCGGAGGGACGCCCTTCGCGCTTGAAGATGTTGCCCGGTATCTTGCCCCCAGCGTAGGCCTTTTCCCGGTAATCGACGATCAAGGGCAAAAAGCCTCGATCCTCCGGGGTGTTGGTCCGGCAGGCCGTGACTAGCACTACGGTCTCCCCGTATTGCATCCACACGGCCCCATTGGCTTGCTTGGCGATTCTGCCGGTTTCAATCGACAGACTCCGCCCACCTATTTCGCGTTCGAGTTTAGTCATTAGATATATCTTTTCTTTTGCTCTTCCTTTGAGGTTGTGAAATCTGTGCGGCACCCGCGCCTACGAGCACCGCTACGAGCCTACGAGCTAACGGCGCAATCCAAGCTCGCGGATCAACGCCGCGTACGCCTGCGGGTTTTTCTTTTGGTAGTAGCTCTGCAATCGCCTCCTTTTGCCTATGAGTACGAGTAACCCTCGCCGCGTGGCAAAGTCCTTTTGCTGGTCTTTGAGATGTTCGGTCAGGTTCCTAATCCGCTCGGTGAAAATGGCAATCTGCACCGGGGCGGAACCCGGGCCGCCCTCTTGGCCAAACTGTTCAATCAGTTCCTTCTTGCGTTCGCTTGTTATGGACACCTCCAACCTCCGTATTGCGCGTCGCGCTTTCCGCCTTCAGGACTGGAGGCGAACAGGGCGCGGGCTTGATGAATGTCTCTGCGGATTTGCCCGACCAACTCATCTGGATGGGCAAAGGCGCGTTGGTCGCGCAGCTTCTCTACGAGAACGACCTCTAGGGTTTGTCCGTAGAGATCGCCGGCAAAATCGAGTATGTGCAACTCGATGACGAGCGCGTCTTCGGCGAATGTGGGCCGAGGGCCGATATGAGCCACGGCCGGCAAAACCCCACTTTTCGGGTACTGCACTGCGGCGGCAAATACCCCTTGGGGCAAGGACGCATCGGCTGGGGGCCGCAAATTCGCCGTGGGAAACCCCAGTGTTTTGCCCCGTCCTTGGCCCCTGGTGACGCGGCCGGAAAAGCGAACTAAGGTTGGCGCAAAACGCACAGCGGCCGCAACGCCCCCTGCTCCCACCGGGCGAGGCCAAACAAGGTTTCCGCCGCGTCAAAAACCGCGCAGACCGTGCGCGGCGCGGCCGGGTACTCAATCGCCCTCCCATGGACGAAATCGGCTAGCTTGCCTTCGTTCAGCTCGACGGCCGCGAGCTCGCTCAGCGCCTGCCGCGGATGGACGAGGGCCTTTTCAATTTGACCCGCTCGACTCAGGCTGGCGACTTGGTCTAGCGTCAGGGCTTGGTCCAAGCCGAGGCCCCCCGCTCGCCGGCGGCGCAATTCCGCTAAATAGGCCCCCGTCCCCAAGACGCGCCCCAGATCTGCGGCCAAGGAGCGAATGTACGTGCCCGCCGAGCAATGGATTTTTACGCCTAGTTTGGGAAAATCGTAGCCGAGCAATTCTAGGGTGTGGATGTGTACGCGGCGGGGCTTGAGGACGACTTCGTCCCCGCGCCGCGCCCGCTTGTACGAGCGCACCCCGGCCACTTTTACCGCTGAATGCGGCGGCGGCACTTGGTCTATCGCACCCGTACAGTCGCGCAAGGCTTGGGCCACGCTTTGGGCGTCGGGCGGCCGGCCGTGGGCTTGGGGGCAAATCGGCCCCTCGGCATCGCCCGTAGCACTGACCGCCCCCAGACAAATCTCGGCCTCGTATTCCTTATCCGCGCCGCTGAGCCAGCGGTTGAGTCGAGTATAGCGACCCAAACAGACGACTAAGACGCCGCTGGCCAAGGGGTCGAGCGTACCGCAGTGCCCAATGCGCCGCAACAGCAATAGGCGTCGGAGCGAGGCGATTACGTCGTGGGAAGTGGGGCCTTTGGCTTTGTCGAGGACCAAAACCCCGGTCAAGGCCGGATCAGTCATGCTGCGCTCCACCGAGACTATCGATCAGGGCTGTAACGCGCACGGCGCGCTCGGTGGTATTGTCGTAGGCAACCCGCAACTGGGGTGCATAGCGCAAGCGCGTGCGCTGGGCAATTGCTCGGCGAATAAAACCCAAGCCCCGGTGCATTCCTTGGAGTATCTGCTTTTTGTCGTCGTCGTCGCCGAGGGTGCTGACAAAAATAGTGGCATGGCTCATGTCGGTGGAGAGCTCCACATCGACGATTTGCACGAGCTGTAGCCGCGGATCTTTCATCCGCCCTACAATGTCGGTCAGCTCGCGGAGCAACTGCCCGCGCACTCGGCTAATTCGTTGGGGGGAGGCCACCTGTGCTCAGTGTACTTCCATTTGATAGTCGAGAATATGCACTCGGGGATCGCCTTCGACGAAGTTGACGATTTTGGCCAACATCTCGTCGCAGTGTTCAACGGCCGAACTCACCACCGCAACCCCCAGCACCGACCGCTGCCACAGCGCGTGGTCATCGACCTCGGCTACGGCCGCGTTAAAGCGGTTGCGGATGCGCCCCTTGAGGCTGTTGAGGACCTGCCGCTTGTCCTTGAGCGAATGGCTATCGCCGATATAGATTTGCACCGCACAACTCATGACGATCAAAACAGGCAACAGCCCCTAGAGCGTGCGCTCCGTCTCGACCACAACGAGCGACTCGACGATGTCCCCTTCGGCGATGTCGTCGAAGGCGGCAAACCCCATGCCGCACTCGAATCCCTCCGAGACCTCGCGCACGTCGTCCTTGAACCGCCGCAACGAGGTCAGCTCCCCGGTAAAGACGACTTGGCCCGCACGCAAAATCCGCACCTGATTGCTGCGGGCGATGGTGCCGTCTTGGACCAAACAGCCGCCGATCGTCCCCATGCGGGACGAGGTAAAGATCTGGCGGATTTCGGCCCGGCCCACCACCTGTTCTTCGGTCGTCGGCGCCAAGAGGCCGGCCAGAGCGGCTCGCACATCCTCAATGACTTCGTAGATGATTCGGTAGTTGCGAATTTCCACGCCTTCTTGGGTGGCGAGGTCGCGGGCAGAGGGTTGGGTGGTTACGTGGAAACCGAGCAAAATGGCGTTGGAGGCCGCGGCCAACAGCACATCCGATTCCGAGATGGCCCCCACCGCGCTGTGAATGACATTGACTCGCACTTCTTCGTGCGCGATGCGGCCCAACTCTTCGGCGATGGCCTCGACCGATCCATCGACATCGCCTTTGACCACCACCCGCAACTCTTGGATGTGGCCCTGCTGGATCTGATCGTGTAAATCGCTGAGCGTGACCGTGCGCAGCTTGCGGTGATCCTGCTCGCGCTTGATGAGCTGCCGCCGCTGGCTCAGGTCTTTGGCCTCGCGCTCAGAGCTGGCAACGGCAAAAACGTCCCCCGCTTGCGGGACTCCGGGCAATCCAAGCACTTGGACGGGCACGGAGGGCTTCGCTTCTTGGACGCGCTGGCCGTGTTCGTCGAGCAGGGCGCGCACCCGGCCGCTGTGGACTCCGGTAATAAAAGGCTCACTCGGGCGCAACGTCCCCTCTTGCACCAAGACCGTGGCCACAGGGCCTCGCCCCTTGTCGAGGTGGGCTTCGACGATCGTCCCGCGGGCTTTCTTCTGGGGGTTGGCCTGCAACTCGAGCAATTCGGCCACGATGAGGAGCACTTCCAGCAAGTGGTCTATGCCCTGTCCGGTCTTGGCCGAGATTTCAGCGCAGGGAATCTGCCCGCCCCACTCTTCGACTAAGACGCCCCGCTCTGCTAATTCCCGCTTGATTTTGTCTGGGTCGGCCGTAGGTAAGTCGATTTTGTTGATCGCCACGACTAAGGGGACCTGCGCGGCCTTGGCGTGGTCGATCGCTTCAATGGTTTGTGGCATGACGCTGTCGTCGGCCGCCACGACTAGGATTACGATGTCGGTTACTCGCGAACCGCGCGCCCGCATCGCCGTAAAAGCCGCATGCCCTGGGGTGTCGAGGAACGTCACGCCGCGCCCGTCTTCCACGCTGATCACGTACGCCCCGATGTGCTGGGTAATGCCGCCCGACTCGCCTTCGGCCACCTTGCTTTCGCGCAAGTAGTCGAGCAATGAGGTTTTGCCGTGATCGACGTGGCCCATCACGGTGATGACCGGCGGGCGCGGCTCGGGCTCGCCGATTTCTTCCTCCTCGACGATCTCCTCCAACTCAACTTCTTCAGCCTCCAGCGGCGCCACTTCAAAGCCCAACTCGTCGGCCAGCGTCTGCATGGTGTCCATATCGAGGCGTTGGTTGATGGTCGCCATGGTGCCCATCTGCAGACACAGGGCAATTACTTCGCTGACCTTGACGCCGAGTTGTTCGGCAAATTCGCCGAGCGTGATAAACTCGCTCACCTTGATTTGGCGGACCGGACCGTCTTCTCCGGCGCCCTCTTCGTGCGGGCCGCGCTCGTAGCGGCGGCGCACCCGGCCCTCGTTGAGCTGGCTCAAGGTCCGCCGGACGCTTTCTTGCACCGCCTTGGCATCGGGCACCCCTTTGCGCCGCTTCCCCCGCCGGCGCTTGGGCGGCGACCCCGGCAAATTGGCCTGGGCCGTTACCTCCCGCTTCTCACCCAATTCGCGGATGCTTTCCAAGCCGTTTTGGCCCTTGCCGCGGCGGCGACCGCGACGACGACCGCCCCCACCCTCGGCCTTGTCGGGCAGCGGCGCGGTGCGCTCGTTGGCGAGCCCCTCAGTGCCCTGCTTGCGAGTTGCCGAGCCCTTTTCGCGGCGACGATCCGACCGCGATCGACCGGCTTGTTTGCGACTGTCCTCTTTGGCCTTCTGCCGCTTTACTTCCTCTATTGAGCTCTTCTTCTCTTCATCAAGCTTGCGGTTGATGGCCTCCAGCATCTCGGGCGTCACTACGCTCATGTGGCTCTTTACTTCCATACCCAAGCCCTTGAGCATGGATATGAGCGCATCGCTGGACAGCTTCTGTTCCTTGGCTACTTGATAGACTCGGCGCTTTTCCAAAACGACTCCCTCAGCTACTCAACCCTTTGGTCTGCCTCATCGGCGGCGCGCACTTCTTCCTCCGCTGGCTCCGCTGCCTCTTCCTCCTCAGCAGCGGCCAATGACTCGATATCGACCTCGCCGTGTTCGGCCAGATACGCGGCGGCCGCCGCCTTTACTCCGTGGGCGGTTTCGGCGAGCTCTAGCCCTGGCACGGTCTGCAATAGCTCCGGCTCGGCCTCGGCGACCGAGGCAATGGAGTTGAAACCGGACGTGGTCAAACTCAGGGCAATCAGTTCGCTAATGCCATCTATCTGGCGGAATACTTGCTGGTACTGCTCCTGTTTGGCGCGGCGTTCTCGGTATTGCTCATCAGTGATAATATCGAGGCCCCAACCTGTGAGTTGGCTGGCGAGCTTGGTATTTTGCCCCCCCTTGCCAATGGCCAGCGATAGCTGCTCCTCTTCGACGATCACGACGGCGTGCCGGCGGCGCGAATCCGTGATGCAGCGCGTCACACTGGCTGGGCTTAGGGCCCGACTGATGAATATGTCCGGCTCGTCAATCCAAGGCACAATATCTATGCGCTCGCCGCTCAGCTCGCGGACGATGGCTTGCACCCGCGACCCCTTCACTCCGACACAGGCTCCCACTGGATCGACGCGTTCGTCGCTGCTGCTGACCGCGATTTTTGCCCGCTCGCCCGGATCGCGGGCTACGCCGTGAATCTCGACGATGCCCTCGGCTATCTCCGGCACTTCCGTCGCAAAGAGCTTGCGGAGGAATTCGGGCCGAGTGCGGGAGAGCAAAACCTGCGGCCCCCGGCTCGACTTGAGCACCTCGTATATATAGCCCCGCACAGCATCGCCTTGGCGATAGCGCTCGCGGCGGATTTGCTCTTTGTATGGAACGGCCGCTTCGGCCCGGCCGAGGTTGAGGATGATGTCGCCGTGGCTGATCTGCTGCACGGAACCCGACTCGACGAGGCCGACTCGGCCTATAAATTCGTCGTATATTCGCTCGCGCTCGGCTTCGCGGACCCGCTGAATGAGAATTTGCTTGGCGGTCTGGATGGCATTGCGGCCAAAGTCGGCGAAATTGAGTTGTTGCACCAGCACAGAGCCTAGCTGGACATGCGGGTCTATGTCGCGGGCGTCGGCGAGGAGAATCTCCATGGACGGCTCGACCACTTCTTCGACGACGGTCTTGCGGGCGTACACGGCCATTTTGCCTTGGGCCGCGTCGATGTCAACTTCGTAATTTTCCGTATTGCCGTAGTGCCTTTTGGCGGCTGAAATCAGGGCGTCGGCGAGGGTCTGCACCACCAATTCCCGGTCGACGTTTTTTTCGCGGGCAATCTGTCCCAAAGCTTCAACAATGTTGGCGTTGTTCATGTTTTGCTCGCCCTTTGATGCTTACAATTCTGGTTCGATGGTGGCTCTGGCAATGTCGGCCCGCGCTACGAGCTTAGCGGGGCTATCGAGCTGAATCTGGTCGGCTTCCCAAGCGACCAGCCGGCCTATGACGACTCGGCCAGAGGTGAGAACGACTTTTAGCAACCGGCCCCGGGCGCGGGTGAAGTCCCCATCCGTTGTTAGGGGCCGGGCTAATCCCGGGGAGGTAACTTCGAGCCGATACCGGCCGGCAATCGGGTCTTCTATGTCAAAAAGATCGGCCACTTCGCGACTGATTGACTCGCAGGTGGCCAGTGTTATGCCGCAATTTTTGTGAACCAATAATCGAACTAGCTGATTGCCGCGGACGCCGCTGAGTTCGATATCGACGAGTTCGGCCTCGTGCTCGCGGATAATGGGCTCGGCAAGCGCGATTAGATCGGCCTTTAATGCGAATTTATCTACAGCGGAAATACGCGCTTTCCCCAGTAAGAAAAAAGTGGGCTAGTGACGCCCACTTGGGATTATAAAATATGGGATTGTATTGATTTAGGCAAGACGACTTAACAGCCCTTGCCAAATGCCAAGTCAGAGGAGGCGCAAAATCTCGCGCAGCTCCTTTTGGGCCTCTTCAATCGCTCTGAATGCGGCCTCCCGGTCCGGTGCGGGTGCGGGCGAAACGGGCCGGTCCTGCTGTTTAGCGCCCAAAGCAGGTACTGGTTCGCCCGCTTGGTGCAGGAGCTCGGGCTCGTCTTTGAGCTTCTTCTTTACGCCCTGCGTCGTATAGCCCTCCTCGTAGAGGAGGCGTTTGAGCAACAAGATGATCCCTATATCGCGCTCCCTATACGCTCTGTTTTTACCCCCGCGCGCACGCCGCGGCCGCAAACAGGCAAACTCCTTTTCCCACGCCCTGAGCGTATAGGGTTGCAGTTGGGTGAGCTCTGCGACCTCGCTGATGCTGTAATACAGCTTATTTTGCAATGGATTTTTCACGATCGCACTTCCCTAGATCTAGCTCTCTTAGACTCCTTGCGCCGACGCCAGACGATGCGCAGGGGCGTTCCCTCAAAATCAAATTCCGACCGCAGTCGATTTTCGATGTGGCGTCGATAATTCCCGGGCACGGCGCGGGGCAGATTCGTAAAGATCGTAAACGCCGGCGGGTTGATCCCGTGTTGGGTAGCGTAGAGCAGGCGGATGTCTCGGCCCTCTTGCGTCGCCAAGTACTCGCCGGAGAGTTGCTGAATGATCTTGTTCAAGCGCGGGGTGGGAATCCGCGTCCGGCGCTTGTTGCCCACGGCGGTCACCACTTCGAGGCACTTATGGACCCGCCGCCCGGTCAAGCCCGATATGCACAGCACCGGATAGTCGCGCAAAAAGGGATAGCGGTCGCGCAACGCACGGCGGTACTCGGCCGCGGTGCCCGCGGCGACCAAATCCCACTTGTTGATCGCCACCACCAAGCCGCCGCCAGATTTTATTACTTGCTCCATGATGCGGACATCCTGCATAACCCACCCCTCGTCGCCATCTAGGAGCACGACCGCCACATCGGCTTGGGCAATGCTGCTGGCCGCCCGGCGCGTGCTGTAGAACTCGACCGGATCACCCACCTTAGATCGCCGCCGCAAACCGGCCGTATCTACGAACAGTAGATGGCTATTCTGCCAAGTCAAGCGCAGTTGAGTGGGGTCCCGGGTGGTCCCGGGCCGGGGGTGGACGATGGAAACCTGCTCGCCGGCGAGGCGGTTGATCAGCGTAGATTTGCCCACGTTGGGCCGCCCGACCAAAGCGACCCGGATCGCCTCTGCATCCCATTCCGGCCCATGAGCCACCGCCTCGTCAAACAGGGCAATGAGCGCGTCGAGCAAGGCACCGGATCGCCGCCCGGTAACGGCCGAAATCGGCCGAGGCTCCCCCAAGCCGAGCCGGTAGAATTCGTCGAGCGAAGCGACCGGCCCAACCTCATCGATCTTGTTGACGGCCAGCAGGCACTTCCCGCCCCCGCTGCGCAGCATGGTCCCCATCTCTTGGTCGAGATCGGTCAAACCCGTGGTCGCATCGCAGAGAAAAATCGCTACATCCGCCTCGGCCAGTGCCTTGGCCGCTTGCGAGCGCACGGCCGCGGCTAGCGCATCTTGGACCCTCGGCATATAGCCCCCGGTATCAACCAGCGTGAAAGACCGCCCTCCCCACTCGGCCGCGGCGAATATCGGGTCGCGCGTGACCCCGGGCTGGCCGTCGGTTATGGCCCACCGGGTCCCCAAGATGCGGTTGAAAAGGGTTGACTTGCCCACGTTGGGCCGCCCGACGATCGCCACGATGGGCCGGCGATGGTTTTCGACGGTTTGGGTGTTCACTTTTCCCGCCCTTCGCGCCCTATGTAATAGCCCAGCTCGGTCAACTGCCGTCCTTCTCCTTGTACTTTAACGCCAACGCGCCGCTCGGCCCAAAAGCCCTCGAGCGATTCGACCAAGTCGTATCCCCCTACCGCGAGGGGGACCCCGACCTCTTCCGCGAGTTGTGGCACGGTCCGGTCGTCGAGCGTCAGGCCCTCGCCATTGACGCAATTGGGCGGCAACAAGACCAAATCCCGCTGAATGCCATCGCGCACCCGCGCCGCCATATCGCGGCCGGTCAGCAGGCCCGATACCGTGATGCCGTGGCCGAAAAAGTCGTTATCTACCGGCAGGAGATCAATCTGTACGTTCTCAATGGCGTTCAGCCTAGGCATTAGGGGCGCGAGCATGGGCTCGGCCAAGCGGCCGGTCAGCAAGCCGATCCGCACGGCCTGAGCCACGCGCCCGGGCAGCCGCTTGCTCGCCTCGTCCCAAGTGTCGAGGAAGGAGCGGGACATGCCGATGCCGTTTTCGAGCTGGGGAAACGCATCGTAATACGACGCCTCGGGCAGAGGCCGCCCCATCAGCAGAAAGATCTCGTCGGCCGCATAGACAAACCGCTCGCCAAAGCGCGCTTTGAATTGCGCGCCCCACGCTTGGGCTGCGTCCGCGTACTCAGCGGCCTTGGCCGGGGTCACCGGATCGAGCGCGACGAGCCGGTGCCGGTGATCGGTCAGCCCCACGGGCACCAACGCCACCGAGCGCACCGCGGGATAGTACGCCGACAGATCGGCCACCGTGCGCGCGAGGTGCGGCCCGTCGTTCCAGCCCGGGCAGAGCACGACTTGGGTGTGCATTTCAATGCCGTGGGCCGCTAGTTTGCGCAAGCGCTCGGTGATATCGACCGTCGCTTTCGTGCGGCCGAGCATGACTTGCCTCAGCTCGGGGTCGGTGGCATGGACGGAGATGTACTGCGGCGTCAGCCCTTGTTCAATGATGCGGTCAATATCGCTTTCGCGGACATTGGTCAAGGTCACGTACGAGCCGTGGAGGAAGGAGAGCCGAAAATCGTCGTCCTCAAAATACAGGCTGCGCCGCATGCCCTTGGGCATTTGATGGATGAAGCAGAAGACGCATTTGTTGTTGCAGCTACGCAAGCGCATATCTTCAAAGACCAGCCCTAGGGACTCGCCGCTTTGGCGCTCAATTTCGGCCTCGTACCGGTCTTCGCCGCGCTCGATTTCTACGCAGATCACATCCTCGGCGCTGGCGACCTGAACGTCGATCAAATCGCGTACTGCTTCGCCATTGATGCACAAAATGCGATCGCCAATGCAAAACCCCGCCCGCGCCCCGAGGCTGTTGGGCTCGATGTCTTTTACGACAACCATAGTGAATTAAGCAATTAGTCTGCGCTATGTATCATGCTGTGGGGCAAGATGTTTTATTGGGTCAAAGGTATGTGGATCGTACGCCATCGGCAATACCTCGGGCAGAAATAAAAAATCCGCCCGACCACGTTGGCCGGGCGGATGATGGAGCGGGAGACGGGAATCGAACCCGCGACATCAAGCTTGGGAAGCTTGCGCTCTACCCCTGAGCTACTCCCGCTAATTTTCGTTCATAAGGTAGAAGCGGCCCCAACCCCTGTCAACCCAGCCCCTCGGCCCCAGCGATACTCCCACTCGCCGACGATGCGCTCGACGACGCCGGTCTTTCCCCACACATCGAGGTCTAATTCGCGCAAGCGCCGATCGCGGCGGCACCACGTCATTTGTCGTTTGGCCAAGCGCCGGGTGCGCTGTTTGGTGCGCTCAACGGCTTCTTGCCAAGGGCAATGCCCGGCCAGTGCGCTGCACAGTTCAAAATAGCCCAAAGTCCCCAAGGCGCTATCGCCGCGATCGTACCCCATGGCGCGCAAGGCGCGCACTTCTTCGATCCATCCTCGTTCTACCATCCGATCGACCCGCTCGTCAATCCGCTCGTAGAGCCGGCTACGCGCCATGGTCAGGCTGATCATCTGCGGCTGCCGCACCCAAGGCCGCCCCGCCCGCTCCCGCCATAGCGTGCTGAGCGCACCCTTTCCGGCCAGCGCGACCTCCAACGCCCGCAGGATCCGCTGCCCGTCGCCCGGGTGCAACCGCGCTTGCGCGATGGGATCCCGGCGGCCCAACTCCTCGTATAGGGCGGCAAGCCCCTCGCAATGCAGGCGATTTTGCAATTCGGCGCGGATCGGCGCGTATTCGGTTTCGTCCTCAAAGCAGCCATCCAATGCACTCTGCCAGTACAGGCCCGTCCCGCCGACCATGATGGGCAGGCCCCCTCTGCTCCAGATCTGCTCAACGACGCGCCGTGCGGCTCGCGCATACGCTCCCGCGCTGTAGTTTTGCTCGGGATCGAGCACATCGAGCAAGTGATGGGGGCATTGGTTTTGCTGTTCAGCAGTTGGCTTGGCTGTGCCGATATCCAAGTAGCGATAGATTTGCCGCGAGTCGGCTGAGATGATTTCCACTTTGGGCAAGTGCTGGGCTGCTTGGAGGGCTATTTCTGTTTTGCCGGTGGCGGTGGGGCCGGTGATTAGGATGAGGGGTAACATAATCACAATTATAGGAACTATTCAACCGACTCCTCTTTCTCTAACAAGGCCGGCTCCACGATGATCGTTTTCTCGCGGCGCAACAGGGCCTGCCCGGGTGCGCCGCCCCGCGGCTTGGTGACGTGTTTTACCAAGGTGTACGCCACGGAGACCTTTTTCGCTGTCTTGCCCTTGCTCCAATACGCGGCTAAGGCCGCAGCCTCCTCAATCGTCTGCTTGCTGGGGGCTTCCTTGCGGCCTCCGCTCCGCAGGACGACGTGCGAGCCCGAGTACCCCCGGGCGTGAAACCACCAATCGTTTTGGGCGGCCATTTTGTGCGTCAGCACATCGTTTTCCTTGTTGTTGCGCCCGGCCCACACCGACCACCCCGTGGAGGTCCTATAGCGCCGGGGATGGGCCTGGGGCGGCTTGCTCGCCCTTTTGTCGGTGCGGGTCACCTTGCTCTCCAACCAGTTTTGCAGCGCGGCGTCGGCTTCCCAAGTACCGGCATCCACCGCGCCGACCCAATGCTCGTATTGGATGCACTGACGCCTGAGCTGGGCTAGGTGCTGCGGCAGGACTTGTTGGCGGCGCTCGTATTTTTGCGCGGTCTTTAGATAGAATGCGGCGTTTTCCGCCAAGCTGCGATTTACATCCAAATCGATGCGCAGCGTCGAGCGTCCCTCCGAATCGAAGAGGTCGGCGAGCTCTACGTGCGCGGGCCGCCCGGATAGCTGCCCCATGTTGGCCCACAGCGCGTGGCCTTTGCGCTTGTATTCCTCGGCACGGGCCGCCTCATCGAGATCGACTTGCAGGGCGGCCAAACGCCGCCGGGCATTTTTTAAGGCTTGGCTCAGCCGGCGGCGGAGTTGCTGCTGCGTCTTTTGCGCCCGGCGGTGTGCCCGCTCCTTTTGGCACACCGCCCATATCCCGGTGCTAACCGCGTCAAACGGCTCGTAGGCCCCTTGCAACCGACGCGGCTCAAGGGCGGAAACACAAAACCGGCCCGCCTCTTGCCACACGTAGCTGCGGCCCGACGGCGCACGGGTGTACGCCTCGGTGGCCGCGGCCCATAAGGCGGCCGGCTCGTCGGCCCCGGACAGCTGGCTACGGAAGATCAGTTCGCGCACCACCGCACGATCCGCTCCGGCCAACCAGCGGCGCGCGGCTTTTTCCAAGGGGGCATCCGCGCTCGCCAGCCGGTCGCACCACGTGCTGAGCGCGTCCGTGCCGGGCAGCAGGCGGCCCGACGGTTTGGGCGGCTGGTACGACGTACCCACGAGCGACTTGTCCTTGGCCATGCCCCAGTAGCCCAAAATCGCGCCATCGGCTTGGCGATGGAGAACGAACCGCACCTTGTTGGGAATGAGTTCACACACCAAGACGCCAAAGCTCGTCCGGCCGGCGCGGTCCCGGCGCTCTAGGCGCAAGCGCAGGACGCGCTCTCGGCCCTCGGCTTCGACGGCCGCGACCCGCGCACGCACCAAGTACTTTTCCGGGCCATCGCCCGCCCGCCAAGGCCGCGGCCAAGCCTCCGGCCGCAGGCAGAGCAAGCCCTCCCGGCCACTCGCGCCGTACAGCCACTCGCCCTCGTCCACCGCCAAGGCCAGTTCCGTCGACTGGGCATAGGCCCGCTCGATGAGCGCCCCTTGCAGGCGCGCCCGCAACTCCTGCGCGAGGGCCTGAATGGTGAAGTAATCAAACGCCATCTAGGCTTCGACGCGCTTGAGGCTGGCGTTTAGCTTCTCCTGAGTGGCGCGATATTCGGCTTGGCGTTGGCGCTCTTGGGCGACGATTTCGGGCGGCGCTTTGGTCAGGAAGCGTTCATTGGCCAGTTTGGCGTCTAGGCCTTTGAGCAAGCCGTCCATCTTGTGGATTTCTCGTTTGAGCCGCTGCCGCTCGGCCGCTAGGTCGATCAATCCCTCTAAGGGCACGAAAATCTCGGCCGTGGCCGTCAGCGCACTCCCGGAAGCCGGCGGCCGGACGAGCCCCTGCCCCACTTGCACGGAAGCGGCCCGGCTCAACAGCGCGATGTAAGGGGCGGCTTGGCGCAGAGTCTGTTCCACCTCGTCTGAGGCGGCCGAAATCAAGACCTCGACTTTGCGCCCGGGCGGGACGTTCATCTCGCCGCGAATGATCCGCACGCCGGTCACCGCCTCTTGCAGGTACTGCATGCGCGCTTCGGCCTCCAAGTCGATCAGCCCGGCATCGCATTCCGGCCAAGCCGCGACCATGATGCTGTTGGCCGCCGAGCCGTGGGGCAGTGCCTGCCACAAGGTCTCGGTGATGAAGGGCATAATAGGGTGCAACAGCCGCAGGGCGGTTTCGAGGACCCGCACGAGATGGTCTTGGGCGGTGCGCCGCGCTTGGGGATCGCCGCCCTGCAAGCGCACCTTGGCCAATTCGAGGTACCAATCGCAAAAGTCGCGCCAGACAAAGTCGTAGATCGCCCGCGTCAGGTCGCTGAAGCGATGCGATTGCAGGGCCTCGGTCATCTCGCGTACGGCCCCCTGCAACCGACTCCAGATCCAGCGGTCAGCCCATTCGCTCCGCTCGCAGGGGCCGCGCTCGTATCCGTCGATGTTCATCAGCACGAAGCGAGTCGCGTTCCACAGCTTGTTGCCAAAGTTGCGGCCGGCCTCGGCACTGGCCGAAGCCTGCACTTGGTTGTTGGCGACCACGGCGTCGAAGCGCACGTCTTGGACGGCCCCGGCCTGCGCCAACAAACAGTAGCGGGTCGCATCCGCGCCGTAGCGCACGACCAAGTCGAGCGGGTTGAGACCCGTGCCCAAGCTCTTGCTCATGCGGCGGCCGTCTCGGGTCAGAATAGTCGGGTGAACCAGCACGGTCTTAAAGGGAATTTGCTCCACGCACTCCAGCGAGGTCATGGCCATCCGCAAAACCCACAAATAGAGAATGTCGCGGGCCGTGATGAGCAAATCCGTGGGATAAAAGTACGCCAGCGCGTCGCTGCGCTGCGGCCAGCCGAGGGTGGCAAAGGGCCACAGAGCCGAAGAAAACCACGTGTCGAGCACGTCTGGGTCTTGGACCCAAGTCCGGCCACCGCATTCGGCACAGGCGGCCGGCTCGGCCGCGCTGACGACGGGTTTGGCACCGGCCGCCACCGAGACCCTAAAGTTGCCCTCGCGCAGGGCCTGCTCCCGGTCCAAATCGAACATGGGGATCAGCGCGTCCCCGCTGCACTCGGTGCAATACCAAGCGGGAATGCGATGCCCCCACCAAATTTGCCGCGACAAGGGCCAGTCGCGTATTTGGTCCAACCACTCGATGGCATAGCGGCGGAAGCGATCGGGCGCGTATTGGATATCCGCCTGTACAAACGCGGGCCGCGCCTTGGCCGCTAGTTCCTTCATGTTCATAAACCACTGCTCCATCGGCAGGGGTTCGACTATCGTGCCGCACTTGTCGTGGTGCGGGACCGCATGGTCGTGATCCTCTATTTTGGCCAGCAGTCCCTCGGCTTCTAATGCGGCCACGACCGCTTCGCGAGCCGCCGAGCGATCCAACCCGGCGAAGCGACCCGCCGCCTCGGTCATGACCCCGTCAAAGCCGATGACTTGGATTTGCGCTAGGTCGTGGCGCTGGCCCAGCGCGTAGTCGTTGGGATCGTGGGCCGGCGTCACCTTGACCGCGCCACTGCCCAACTCGGGATCGGCGTATTCGTCGGCGACGATGGGAATGGCTCGGCCCGTCAGCGGCAGCTCGACTTGCTGGCCAATGGCCGCGCGCCAGCGGTCGTCGGTTGGGTGGACAGCCACGGCCGTGTCCCCGAGCATGGTCTCCGGCCGCGTAGTAGCGACCACGACTTGCAGTGCTCCCTCCCCCTCTTGGGCCGGGTAGCGAATGTGCCACAAGTGGCCGGCGACCTCGCGCTCTTCGGTCTCTAGGTCGGAAATGACCGTGCGGCACTGCGGACACCAGTTGATCATGCGGGTGCCGCGGTAAATCCACCCTTTCTCGGCAAAATGGGCGAAGGCCTGCAATACGGCCTCGACGTATTCCTCGTCGAGCGTGAACCGCTCCCAGCGCCAATCGTAGCTGGCGCCGAGTTGGCGCAACTGGCGGTAGATGGCGTCGCCGTATTTTTCCTTCCACTGCCAAATCCGGTCGATCATGGCGGCCCGTCCCAAGTCGTAGCGGCTCTTGCCCTCGACCTGCAAAAGCTCTTGCTCGACCTTTATATGGGTGGCAATGCCCGCGTGATCAGTGCCCGGCAGGCAGAGCGTCTCAAAGCCCTGCATCCGCTTCCACCGGACGACTAAGTCGTGGATGGCGTGTTGAATCGCGTGGCCCATGTGTAGCTCTCCGGTGACGTTGGGCGGAGGAATTGCGATGCAGTACGGGGGCTTGTCCGGGTTGATCTCCGCCTTAAAGAGGCCATTTTCCTCCCAGAAATCGTACCATTTTTTTTCTATCGCCCCGGGCTCGTACGTCTTGGCCAGTTCTTCGCTCATGCCGCGTCCTTTGTTTTATTTCTTTGTTTAATGGGGTTAAAAATATAACCCTTTCCCCTGCTCTGACAATTTTGCTCGCCGCGCCTTGCTGGCTATTTTGTGTTCCGTTCTTTACTACACGACACCAGCTCCAGCTTTCCAAGGATCGAGGGCATCTTGCCCTCGTCGAGGGCGGGACGCCCTCGATCCCGGACGCAACGGCAACACCAGAAAAGGCGTACTCAAAGTAGGTGTCGCGTACTTAGGTCCCGTTCCCTTTCACTTTCACTGCACCGGCACTAGGCGATTCCATAATGGGCAACTGGTCCAAGCTCCAAACCGAACAGCGCAACCCAGCCAGCCAGCGCATCGACGAGGTCTCGACGCTGGAGATGCTGGCGATCATCAATCGAGAAGACGCCCTCGTGCCGGCCGCGGTCGCCACGCAACTGAGGCCCATTGCCGACGCGGTTGACTTGGTCGCCAATCAGCTTGGGAACGGAGGCCGCCTGTTCTACCTCGGCGCGGGGACCAGCGGTCGGCTCGGCGTGTTGGATGCCGCTGAATGCCCCCCCACCTTTGGCACCGCCCCCCACTCGGTGCAGGGCCTAATTGCCGGCGGGCCAGCGGCTTTGTGCCAAGCCGTAGAAGGCGCGGAGGACGACGGCGAGACCGCGCCCCGTGCATTGTCGCAGCGGGGCTTGGAGCCGGCCGACGTGGTCATGGGCATTGCCGCTAGCGGCGTAACCCCTTTCGTCGTCAGCGGCCTCCAGTACGCCGCCCAGCGGCCGTGCCCGACTATTTTTTTTACGTGTAGTCCCACGGCCGCCGCAGCCGTTGCCGCCTCAATCAAGATCGTCCCCGAGGTCGGCCCGGAAGTCATCACCGGGTCAACGCGGATGAAGGCCGGGACCGCAACCAAGCTGGTACTCAACATGATCAGCACCGGCGCCATGGTGAAATTGGGCAAGACTTATGGCAACCTCATGGTCGATCTCCAGCCTACCAATGCCAAGCTGCGCGACCGCGCCGAGCGCATCTTGGCGACCCTAACCGGGGCCTCGCCGCAAGCGGCCGCGGCCCGGCTGCAAGCGGCCGAAGGCAGCTTGAAGCTGGCGCTGGTCATGGAGTGGTGCCAACTAGAGCGCACCCAAGCCCAGCGCCTCCTCGACACCTGCGGCGGGAGCGTCAAGGCCGCCACCCTCGCCACCGGAGCCGCCCCTTGCAAATGGACCTAGCCAAGCTCTTTGCCCCCGGTGCTCATTCGGCTATTTTCGGTATCGCGAATGTCTCCGAACTCGAAGCCAATGTACCCAACCCCGGCAACTAAAGGCGATCCACACCGTGAATAGACTCACCCCGAACCAAGCCGTTGGCGATTTAGAGACCCCGGTACTGCTGCTCAACCTAGAGCACTTTGAATCCAATGTGCGGCACTTGGCCGCGTATTGCCGCGACAACGGCAAGGCATGGCGGCCCCACAGCAAGGCGCACAAATCTCCGGCCATCGCCCACATCGAACTGGCCAACGGGGCCGCTGGCATCACCTGCGCCAAATTGAGCGAAGCCGAGTGGATGGTCGCGCATGGCGTCCGTTCCATCCTGCTGGCCAACCAGATCGTCAGCCCAGGGAAATTCGCCGCCCTCGCACGCCTGCAACACCAAGCCGAACTCATTGCCGCCGTAGATAATATCGCGGTCGTCGAACCGATGGCCGCGGCGGCCGCGGCCGAGGGGGTCTGCATCCCTGTGGTCGTGGAGATCGACATTGGCATGAAGCGGGTCGGCGTGGCCCCTGGCCCCCCTGTCCTCGCTTTGTCCAAGGCCATTAGCGACCAACCTCGGCTGGCGTTCAAGGGCCTGATGGGCTACGAGGGCCACGCCCTTGACTGCTGGCCACACTCGGCCAAGCAAAGGGCCTGTTTCCAAGCACTCGACCTATTAGTAGAGTCGCGCAATTTGCTGGAAGCCAACGGGATACAAGTGGAGATCGTCAGTGCTGGCGGCACGGGTTCATACGAGATCAGCACCCTCCACGACGGAATTACCGAAATTCAAGCCGGCGGCGGCGTGTTCATGGACGCCATGTATCGCCGCACCTGTCACGTCGAAGCCCTCGCCCCCGCTCTAACCGTGCTCACCACGGTTACCAGTCGCGCTGCCGACCGAGTCGTCGTCGATGCCGGCTTTAAGGCCCTTTCCTCCGCTCACCAGCCGCCGGAGGTGCTAGGGCGCGACGATCTGCATTTGCGCTACCTGTCGGCTGAACACGGCGTCTTCGACATTGCAGCGGGCCGAGCCGGGCCAGCCTTAGGCGAGCGGATCGAACTACTCGTCGGCTATTCGGATTCGACGACTTTCCTCCACAATTACTTCGTCGCCATCCGCAAGGGGCGCGTAGAAAAAATATGGGACATCTCAGCGCGGGGCCTTTTGCTCTGACGTCGACGAACCGCAAGGGAGAAAACATACATGACTAAAGCCGAGATCGCCCAGCAGCTAGCCCGGAGTACGGGCCTCTGCCAAGTGGATACCGCGGCCGTTATCGAGGGCTTCATCGAAGCCATAGCCCAAGCCCTATCGGAAGGCGACCACGTCGAAATCCGCGGCTTTGGCACCTTCAAGGTCGTGGACCGCGCGCCGCGCACCGGCCGCAACCCTAAAGCCGGCGCGACCATCGCAATCCCCAAGCGCAAGGCCCCGACCTTTAAGCCTTCCAACGCCGTAAAGAGCCGAATAGTCCAGCGCGAACCATGAACCTGCTGTTGATTTCGGTCGATAGCTTGCGCTTGGATTTTGCCCCGGGGATTCATGCGGCCGAGCGCACCCCCCGATTTTCCGACTTGACGCGCGATTTCCACATCTGCCAGCGCTGCTTTTCGGTTTCTTCGGCAACTCGCCCGGTCCACACCTCGCTTTTTACCGGGCTGTACCCGTTTGAACACGGCATTGAAGGCCAGCAGTCGCCCGCGATGCGGCAGGGCGTTGCCGACCTCTTTGACCTGTGCCAGCAAGCGGGCTATGGCGTAGGCGCGTTCTCAGAGGCTCCGGGCATTTTCACCGGTCTGAGCTACGCCCGCCACATCGCCCCCCTGCCCGCCGACGAGCAGCTAGTCGGCTGGCTACAACGCCGCGAGCCGACCGTTCTCTTTGTTCACTATTGGAGCGTTCATCCCCCTTATGGGGCCGCAGACGGGCGGGCCTTTGGGGAGGTGGGCCGGTTGCTAGCGGCGGGGCGCATCGACTTGGTAAAGGCGCGCTATCGCGCTGCCATTGAACAGCTCTTTGAACGGCACATCGCCCGGCTGCTAGCGGCCTTGGACCGGAGCGCGTGGGCCGTTTTCATCATCAGCGACCACGGCCAAAGCTGGCGGGCCGACGAACCCTATCACGGTCATACCCTGTGCAACGACGTGCTGCGGGTGCCTTTGTACTACCGCCTGCCCGGCGCGGACAACCCCGCCCCGGGACGCGGGTTAATCTCCCTCGTCGATCTTTTCCCTACCTTCTTGTCACTCTTGGAGTTAGCGCACCCCTACCGCGGCTTTGCCCGCGACATTCGCTCCCCGCTCATGCCCGATTACTACCTCGCTGAAATCGACCCCGGCCCGACAGCCCCCCATCATGGCCGCCAGTGGTCGCTGTTTGACGAGGACGCCAAATTCAGCTACGACGAAGCGACGCAGCGCGAGCACTTAGTCGCCACCTTCAGCGAAACGCCGCGCTCGGCCTTGGGCCACACCGACCAGTATCATGCGGCTTATGCCGCGCTCAAGGCCGCGTCGAACTACGGGCATGCGGATTGGGGACCGGCCGCCGATCGCACGGTATTGGAGCAGCGGCTGCGGCAGCTAGGCTATCTGGAATAAACTTCACGCTCGTTCCACCTCAAAAGCGACCACGTTGCGCGTCTCTTGGCTAAACTCCACACCCACGAGGTAAACCGCTTCCCCCCGTGAGCGATACTTGGCCGCGTAGTCCCGCGCCTGCAACTGACCCAATGCCGCCCCCGACGACACCCGCTCCACCACCTTGAACTCGAACAGATACACGTTCCCATTAAACTCCACCGCCATGTCCAACCGCCCCGCCCGGCTGCTGTCCTCCACCGTGACCGAAAGCCCCAGCGACGCAAAGTACGAGTAAAACACGCTGGCGTAATAGCCCTCGTAGTTGGCAATCTCGTTGTTGGTGTGCCACTGGTAGGGAATGCTGGCAAAGAACGCCTCGAACAGCGTTTCCAACCCCTCGAAGTCGTTGACCAGCAACAGGTCGTACAGCCGAGCCATGTGCTCAACCCGGCGCGAGGGATTGCCCGTCAGGTGACTCAGCAAGCTCTTGTTCAGGCTCTGCTGCACCTCTCGGTTAGGGTAGCCCAGCCGATAGAACATCTCCCCGCCGCGCGACTCGGCTCGGCGAATGGTCAAGTAGCCAGTCTGGAACAGCAGCGCCTCGGTCGCAATGTGATCCACGTCAAACGCCGACAGCAACTCCTCGCTGCTGAGCAGCCCCTCCAACGCCAGCGCACTCACCCCTCGCGCTAACAGCATCTCAAGCAGAAACGTCGGCGTTCCCGTCTCAAACCAGTAGGCACCAAAGGCGCGACGACGAAACAGTAACAACACGTCAAAGGGGTTGTACACCTGTTCCTCGCCCAGCCAGTTGTACCCATTGTACCACGTGCGGATTTCTTCTCGGTCCAATCCGGGCAGTTCCGCGGCGAACACCGCGTCTAAGTCCGCCTCGGTATAGCCGCAGATCGCCGAGTAGTGCGGGTCCAAGGTGATGTCGATGAGGTTGTTGAGGCCGGAGAAGAGGCTCACCTTGGAGAATTTGCTCACCCCGGTGAGGAAGCTAAACGCGATGTGCGCGTCGCAGTCCTTAATCGTCGCATACAGCCCGCGCAGAAAGTCGCGGTTGGCACGCGCCACCTCCGGCACCTCGAGCGCGTCTAAAATCGGCTTGTCATACTCATCTATCAGTAGCACCACCCGCTGGCCGGTCTGTTGATGCAGCACCTTCAGCATATACCGGAAACGCCCCCGTGCCGTGTCATAGCTGGACCGGACCGGAACCTCGCTCTCTACCTCGTTCAACTGCTCCATCACGTCTTTGTGCAGGTCGCCCGGCTCCTTGAAATTGCCGCTGCCAAAGCTCAACCGCAGCACCGGATGGCGCACCGACCAGTCCCACTGAGGATGGATCGCCAACCCCTTAAACAGCGGCTCGTTGCCCGCAAACAACTCCTTCAGCGTGTCCAAAAACAGGCTCTTGCCAAACCGACGAGGACGAGACAGAAAGTAGTGCGTACCCTCGGCCACCAGCCGCGCCATGTACGCGGTCTTATCGACGTAGTAGTAATTCTCTTCCCGAATCGTGCGGAACGTCTGAATGCCGATGGGCAGCTTGCGCTTGGCCGAATCTTCAGGGGTGATCAGTAGCATGGGCTGAATCCACCTCAACGTTGGCTTGGACAGCTATGGACCTATAACCGACAAGATAGAAACTACCGGGAGAACTCATGCAAAGAAAACTCCCCTGCTGGAATACGTTCCGCTAGACGCTGGACCGTACGCCTCACGCCTGTTCCACCTCAAAAGCGACCACATTGCGCGTCTCTTGGCTAAACTCCACACCCACGAGGTAAATCGCTTCCCCTCGCCCACGATACTTGGCCGCGTAGTCCCGCGCCTTCAACTGCCTGATCGCCGCCCCCGACGACACCCGCTCCACCACCTTGAACTCAAACAGATATACGTTCCCATTAAACTCCACCGCCATGTCCAACCGCCCCGCCCGACTGCTATCCTCCACCGTGATCGAAAGCCCCAGCGACGCAAAGTACGAGTAGAACACGCTGGCGTAATAGCCCTCGTAGTTGGCAATCTCGTTGTTGGTGTGCCATTGGTAGGGAATGCTGGCAAAAAACGCCTCGAACAGCGTTTCCAACCCCTCAAAGTCGTTGACCAACAGCAGGTCGTATAGCCGAGCCATGTGCTCAACCCGGCGCGAGGGATTGCCCGTCAGGTGACTGAGCAAGCTCTTGTTCAGGCTCTGCTGCACCTCTCGGTTAGGGTAGCCCAGCCGATAGAACATCTCCCCGCCGCGCGACTCGGCTCGGCGAATGGTCAGGTAGCCAGTCTGGAACAACAGCGCCTCGGTCGCAATGTGATCCACGTCAAACGCCGACAGCAACTCCTCGCTGCTGAGCAGGCCCTCCAACGCCAGCGCACTCACCCCCCGTGCCAACAGCATCTCAAGCAGAAACGTCGGCGTTCCCGTCTCAAACCAGTAGGCACCAAAGGCGCGACGACGAAACAGTAACAACACGTCGAAGGGGTTGTACACCGCCTCGTCGCCCAGCCAGTTGTACCCGTTGTACCACGTGCGGATTTCTTCTCGGTCCAATCCGGGCAGTTCCTCGGCGAACACCGCATCTAAGTCCGCCTCGGTATAGCCGCAGATGGCCGAGTAGTGCGGGTCCAAGGTGATGTCGATGAGGTTGTTGAGGCCGGAGAATAGGCTCACCTTGGAGAATTTGCTCACCCCAGTGAGGAAGCTAAACGCGATGTGCGCGTCGCAGTCCTTAATCGTCGCATACAGCCCGCGCAGAAAGTCGCGGTTGGCACGCGCCACCTCCGGCACCTCGAGCGCGTCCAAAATCGGCTTGTCATACTCGTCTATCAGCACCGCCACCTGCTGGCCGGTGCGCTCGTGCAACGCTTCGAGTAGATGGCTAAACCGCGCCGGCGCCCCAGCGCAGTCCGACCCGACACCTGCCCGTCTTTCCGCCGCGGCCAGTTGCGCCAGCACGTCCTCTTGCAGTTCGCTTGGCTGCTTGAAGTTGCCCCTGCCGAAGCTCAGCCGCAGCACCGGATGGCGCACCGACCAGTCCCACTGAGGGTGGATCGCCAACCCCGTAAACAGCGGCTCGTTGCCCGCAAACAATTCCTTCAGCGTGTCCAAAAACAGGCTCTTGCCAAACCGACGAGGACGAGACAGAAAGTAGTGCGTACCCTCGGCGACCAGCCGCGCCATGTACGCGGTCTTATCGACGTAGTAGTAATTCTCTTCCCGAATCGTGCGGAACGTCTGAATGCCGATGGGCAGCTTGCGCTTGGCCGACTCTTCAGGGGTGATCAGTAGCATGGGCTGAATCCACCTCAACGTTGGCTTGGACAGCTATGGACCTATAACCGACAAGATAGAGACTACCGGGAGAACTCATGCAAAGAAAACTCCCCTGCTGGAATACGTTCCGCTAGACGCTGGACCGCACGGTGATGCCGTGCGCCTCACACCCGTTCCACTTCAAAAGCGACCACATTGCGCGTCTCTTGGCTAAACTCCACGCCCACGAGGTAAATCGCTTCCCCGCGTGAGCGATACTTGGCCGCGTAGTCCCGCGCCTGCAACTGACCCAATGCCGCCCCCGACGACACCCGCTCCACTACCTTGAACTCGAACAGATACACGTTCTCATTGAACTCCACCGCCATGTCCAACCGCCCCGCCCGGCTGCTATCCTCCACCGTGATCGACAGCCCCAGCGACGCAAAGTACGAGTAAAACACGCTGGCGTAATAGCCCTCGTAGTTGGCAATCTCGTTGTTGGTGTGCCACTGGTAGGGAATGCTGGCAAAGAACGCCTCAAACAGCGTTTCCAACCCCTCGAAGTCGTTGACCAGTAACAGGTCGTACAGCCGAGCACTATGCTCAACCCGGCGCGAGGGATTGCCCGTCAGGTGACTCAGCAAGCTCTTGTTCAGGCTCTGCTGCACCTCTCGGTTAGGGTAGCCCAGCCGATAGAACATCTCCCCGCCGCGTAGCTCGGCCCGGCGAATGGTCAGGTAGCCGGTCTGGAACAGCAGCGCCTCAGTCGCAATGTGATCCACGTCAAATGCCGACAGCAACTCCTCGCTGCTGAGTAGCCCCTCCAACGCCAGCGCACTCACCCCCCGTGCCAATAGCATCTCAAGCAGAAACGTCGGCGTTCCCGTCTCAAACCAGTAGGCACCGAACTGGCGGCGGTCGAACAGCAGGAGGACGTCGAAGGGGTTGTACACCTGTTCCTCCCCCAGCCAGTTGTACCCGTTGTACCACGTACGGATTTCTTCTCGGTCCAATCCGGGCAGTTCCGCGGCGAACACCGCGTCCAAGTCCGCCTCAGTATAGCCGCAGATCGCTGAGTAGCGCGGGTCCAAGGTGATGTCTTTGAGGTTGTTGAGGCCGGAGAATAGGCTGACCTTGGAGAATTTGCTCACCCCGGTGAGGAAGCTAAACGCGATGTGCGCGTCGCCAAACTTGATCGTCGCATACAGCCCGCGCAGAAAGTCGCGGTTGGCACGAGCCACCTCCGGCACCTCGAGCGCGTCTAAAATCGGCTTATCATACTCGTCTATCAGCACCACCACCCGCTGGCCGGTGCGCTCGTGCAACGCTTCAAGTAGATGGCTAAACCGCGCCGGCGCCCCAGCGCAGTCCGACCCGACACCCTCCCGCCTTTCCATCGCGACCAGTTGCGCCATCGCGTCCTCTTGTAGTTCGCCTAGCTCCTTGAAGTTGCCCCTGCTAAAGTCGAGCCGCAGCACCGGATGGCGCACCGACCAGTCCCACTGAGGGTGGATCGCCAACCCCTTAAACAGCGGCTCGTTGCCAGCAAACAACTCTTTCAGCGTATCCAAAAACAGACTCTTGCCAAACCGACGAGGACGAGACAGAAAGTAGTGCGTACCCTCAGCGACCAGCCGACCCATGTACGCGGTCTTATCGACATAGTAGTAATTCTCTTCCCGAATCGTGCGGAACGTCTGAATGCCGATGGGCAGTTTGGGCTTAACTGGCTCTTCGGGGTCTATCAGTAGCATGGGGCTTGATCCTAGCTTGGGCAGGTATGGACCTATAACCGACAAGATAGCCGACCGAGACAACCCATGCAAAGAGGAATTGGCTACCGGCCGCCGATTGCACGCGCTTGCAACGGCTTCTGTGGCTTTGGGTTATCTCGACTGGTCTGAGGCGACGAACTTGGGTTTTAGGGCCTGATAATCGGCCCCCAAGCGGGCAAAGATGTCGGCCCATCGGCGCGGGTAGGATGGATGGCTGCTATTGGGCGCGAAGCCCAACTTGAGATAGCAGCGCAGGGCCGGCAGGCGGAAGTCGTCGGTCAGTAGGTATATGGGCCGTGGACCTAACGATTTGGCTTGGACTACCGCCGCCCCGACGATGAACTTGCCCAAGCCGCGCCCCTGAAAGGCCGGATCGACCGCAACCCAACCGATTTCCCAACAAGGCCGCAACTCGCGGGTGCGGTCATTGCAACCCGCACAGGCGACGATCTGCCCCTCGCACTCAACAAAGAGCTGGACCCGGGTTTCTTTGAGTACGCTCTCCAGCCGCTGCCGGTCCCAACGACCCAATTCGCCGTTGGCTTGCAATAGGGCCAACCAGCCCTCCTCGTCGCCCGGGCGGTACGTCCGCAGCCGATAGCCAGCCATTGCCGACAAGTCCGGGGCCGCCGCACGCCCATACCAGAGGATGAGCTGAGGTGCGGGATTCAAGTGCGGCTTTCCTGACGCCGGAACAGAGACGACTTAAACTGCTCGGGGCGATGGGGTTGGAGAACGACGATTTCGCACTCGGGGAAGGCTTCGGCCAAGCCTGCTGGCCTCCTTTGGTCGTAGCCGAGGGCAATGATGTGGGGAGCAATCTCGCCGACGATGCGCAAAAAGTTATCCCCCTCGTGGCCGAGGCGAACTTCGGCGACTTCGGGCAGCTTCACCAGCGCGGCTTCGCGCTCCTCTTGGGATTGGTCGGGATAGTACCCCTTGATGCGCCGGACGTTTTCGTCGCGGGCGACCACGACGAACAGTTCGTCGCCCAGCGCAGCCGCCTGCGCGATGAAGGAGCGGTGGCCCGGATGCAGGTAATCAAAAGTGCCGCAGCACAGTACGCGCGTTTTATTCATCGGTGCGCCGGTCTATCCAATACTCGACACTGTGGTCCTTGGCAAAAATGCGGCCGAAGCGGTCGGCGTCGGCATGCGTGGCGAAATAGCCGATCCGCACCCGCACGCCGGCACCGCTCTGGACGCTATAGGCCGGATAGCCCTCGTCCTTCAATGCGCGCACCTTCTGATCGGCGCGCTTGATGTCCCGATAGACGCCGACTTGAACGGTGAATTGGCCTTCGGGATTAAAAAACACCGGGCTGGTATCGCTGGGATCTACTTCGGCTGGAGCGGCCCCAGAGTCCGCCGGAGCCAAGACTACGATCTCGCGGCGACTCGCGGGTTCGGGTTCGGGTTTAGGGATCTGTTCGTCGGCGCAGCCCCCGGCCCAGAGGGCGGCCCACGCGAGCATCCACAACAGCCTCTTGGGGTTCGCCGCGATCAATGCACGGCCTTGAGCGCGGCAAAGTGAATGCGGAGCGTTTCTTCGATATCCCCTTCCCCGTGGGCGAGCGAGGGAAACATACATTCGTATTGAGAAGGGGCCAGATAGAGGCCCCGCTCTAGACAGGCCCAGAAATAGTGCTTAAAACGCACTAGATCAACCGTGCCGACGCTGGCAAAATCCACCACCGGGCACTCGGTAAAAAACATGCAGAGCATGGCGCCAACCCGGTTTAGCGCGTAGTTCAAGCCCAGTTTTTGCAGGTTATCGGCCATGCCAGCCGCCAAGTCGGCGCAACGGCTCTCCAGCGTTTCGTACGTTCCGGGTTCGGCCAGCATGTTCAATTGCTCCAAGCCAGCGGCCATGGCGAGCGGATTGCCCGATAAGGTGCCGGCCTGCGAGACCTTTATGCCCAGCGGCGACACGTTTTCCATGATCTCTCGCTTGCCGCCATACACGGCCGCCGGCAAGCCGCCCCCGACGATCTTGCCCAAGCACGTCAAATCGGGCAGCACGCCATAGCGCTCTTGCGCCCCGCCCGGACCAATTCGGAACCCAGTGATGACCTCGTCGAAGATGAGGACGATGCCCTCTTCGTCGGCTATTTGGCGCAGCGCGGGAAGAAACCCCTCGCGTGGGGGCACGGTCCCCATATTACCGGCCACTGGCTCGACGATGATAGCCGCGATCTGGCCGCTGTTTTCTCGTGCGACCGCACGCACGGCAGCCGCGTCGTTGTACGGCAGGGTCAGGGTCGAATCAACCACGCTCTGCGGCACCCCGGGGCTTGTGGGAACCCCCAAGGTCAGGGCCGAAGACCCGGCCTCGCTCAAGAAGCTGTCCCCGTGCCCGTGCCAGCAGCCCTCGAATTTGGCGATTTTGTCCCGGCCGGTATGGCCGCGGGCTAGGCGCACCGCCGCCATCGTAGCCTCGGTTCCCGAACTCACCATCCGCACCATTTCGATGGAAGGGACCATGTCCACAATGCGCTCGGCCAGCGCGGTTTCCAGATCGGTCGGGGCACCAAAACTAGTGCCCTTCACGCAGGCTTCCTGCACGGCTTTGACGACGCGGGGATGAGCATGGCCGAAAATGAGCGGCCCCCAAGAGCACACGTAGTCGATGTATTCGCGGCCATCGACATCAAACAGCCGCGAACCAGCCCCCCGCTCAATGAAGCGAGGGCCACCGCCCACCGCGCCAAAAGCCCGCGCCGGACTGTTCACTCCTCCGGGAATGACCTGCTGCGCTTGGGCGAAGGCTGTTGCGGAATTGGGTATCGACATGAGTTAGATCCTCTTAAGACGCGATAATCGCGGACAGACAGGCAAATTAGTCGTCGTCATAATCAATGAGATTTCTTTAGGGTCTTTTCGTTACTACCCGACACCAGCCTTCCGCCTGTCAAGGATCGAGGGCATCTTGCCCTCGTCGAGGGCGGGACGCCCTCGATCCCGGGTGCAACGGCAACACCAGAAAAGGCGGACGCAAAGCAAGTGTCGCGTACTTAGGGCTTTTAGTTCAAAATAAGGCGTAGGCATTAAAATTCAACTGCTTAGCGATTTCACAATACCTGTAAAAGCCCAGCCTCTTCTTCTGCCAAACGCTCTAGAACAACCAGCCGATACACCCGCCCGCGCTCGGGCATCTCCAAGTCGGCCAAGACTTCCAAAGGATAGTCCTCGGCTTCCAACGGGGCGATGAAGGAGGCGAAATCGGCGACTTGGACCACGGCGATTCCACCCGCTCGCAACACCCGCGCCAATTCGGCCAACTCCGCGGCGGGGTTTGCTCCGGCCAAGCTGAACGCGTAATCGAGACGCCCCCCGACAAGAGGAAGCTGATCCAACGCGGCACTTAGGTTCGCTCGGATGCCCACCAGCAGGCGCGGTGCAAACGCTTCTCGCAACGCGGCCAACTCGCCCGGATCGCGGCGCGCCCAGAGGACACATGCCCCCGGCTGCATGGCGACCAAGCGGGCCAAGCAATACGCCACGGCCGCCTTCGGCGCAACGCCCGGTCCCAGCCGCAGCCCCAACAAAGCACGTCGCCCGGTCAGTTGTAAGTGAAACCGCAAAAGATGCGGCCCCTTGCCGCGGCGCAACCCGTGCTCGTCGCGCAAAACCGCCGCCACGGCCGCGATCAACTCGGCCGCGCTGAACCGATACCGGCCCTGCAGCGTCGCGCTCAGGGCAAAAGCACCGGGGTCAACCGGAGCAGATGTGGCCCGCGCAAGGCTTTTGACGGGCGTCAAATCGCAGCGCGCGATGCGTTTGCAGATGTAGTCTAGGCCCGGAGGCCCCACCGTAACCCCGTGCATCTGGCTGATTAAACCGGCGCACTGCATGGCCGAGCGCAACTGGAGCAGCCGCTCGGGGCTGCGCTTGTACGTGAAGAAAATCCGGCCCACGCGCCCGCCCGGTTCGACCTCGACCTGTTGCACCTCGGGCGCGTACTCGCGCAAATCGTCGAGTGCGACCGCCTCCAACCCGCTCGGCACTGCGATCCAATAGCGATAGATCTTGTCGTGGGCGGCCATTATTCGGCGCGTCCCGTAGGTACAATCTGCATCGCGCTTAAATGCGACGACGACAGGCAACTCTCTAGCACTTCGAGAATATCGCCGACCCCAATCTGCTCGTGGACCTCAAAATAGACGCTGGGGGCCGCCTCACTCGCCGCGACCGAGCAGAGCAGATCGGCCACATCCTCGGCTTGCTCCCACGCCCGCAGCAGCAGGCCGTAGGCTTTGCGCTTGGCGCGGGCCAAATCCGCGGCCACGACGCGCTCGTCAAGGCCGGCCAATGCGGCCCCTATTTCCTCGCGCAATCGCTCGCTTTGTTGGGTATATCCGCCCACCGCGCAAAAGCAGAACGTCGGCTCGGCATAGACCTCGGCCCCAAAGGCATCGCCATCGATTAGACCGTCTTCGTAGTGGGCGGCAAAAAAATCGCTCGCCGGTCCCAGGGCGATATCCAAGGCCAGCTCTAAGGCCAACTCCCGCAAGAGCAAATCGCGCCCTGACCGGCCCGCCTTGTCGTCGCCAAAAAATAGCAAGGTATAGGGCCGGCTAACCGGCAGCACTAGAGGCTCAAGCGGCTGCGGCGCCGGCAAAACCACCGGCCGCTCCACCCGGCCCCAGGCCGAGCGCGGCCGACCGTATTTTAGCAAGGCAGCCTCGACGACCGCGCAAGTGGCCTCGATGTCGAAATCCCCGCACAGGTACAGCCCCATATATTCGGGGCGATAAAAGACTTCGTGGCAACGGGTTAGCACGGCCGCGTCAATCTGCCCAAGGCTCGCCCGCGTACCGGCCATATCCCAAGCCAAGGGGCCATCCCCATACAGCCCCCCGAGGCCATGCAAAAACCCGATCCACTCCGGGTCGTCGCAACTCGTCTGGAGTTCGCGCTCGATGATTTCGCGCTCCTGAGCGACGCTCGCTGGCTGGATGTACAACCCCAACGCAAGCTCAAAGAGCAAGTCTAGGTGAGCGGCAAAATGCTCAATGCACGTCAGAGAAAAAATGGTTGAAGTAAAACTGGTGCTGGCGTTTACGTCGCCGCCGAGGCGGTTGATTTGCTCGGCGATGTCGCCGGAGGGTTTGGCAAAAAGGCAGTGTTCGAGAAAGTGCGCGGTTCCAGCAGGCGTGGTCTGGACTGGACCGGAGTCGCGGGCGCGCAAATGCAGATCGACCGAACCGTAGTCTATGGACAGCACGGCTGCTTTTTGCCGACTGCTCGGGCGCGGCACCGCCCATACATCGAGGCCGCCTAAGCAACGGCGGTACACGACTTCCCCCAACAGCGCATCCGCGCTCGCAGTCTCACGTCCCATGCAGGAGAAAGGCCGTGTCGGCGGTGATGCCACCGGCCACGCGGGTTAGATCCTCAACGCCGACTTGCTCAATGCGCTGCCACAGCGCCTGCGGGGACTGGCTCCCCCCGATCAGCCCCTCCCGCAACTGATAGCGAAAAAAGTCCTCGCGGTCTTCGGCCAGCCCCAACAGCCACGCCCTTAGCAAGCACCGGGCGGCCTCAATTTCCCAGGGGTCAAAGGCCCCTGTCCGCAGCGCTTGGAGCTCCTGTTCCACCGCATCCCGGGCTTGGGGGTATGCGGCCGCTTCAATGCCCGCGGCCACAAAGAGCAGTCCGCTCAATGCCTCAATATGCGAGGCGACGTAGTAGCACAACCCCTCTTCTTCGCGCAGGTGTTTGAACAGCCGCGATGGACCATCGCCCCCCAGCATCAGGTTTAGGAGCACCAAAGCCGGATAGTCGTCTGTGCCGTCCGCGCCATAGGCAACTTGAGTGCGATAGCCCAACACCATCTTTGCCTCTCGCACCGCTTGGCATTCAAAAATCTCGCGCTGCGGACCAGCCCTGCGCGACCGTTGCGCCCGGGGCTGGCTTGCAGTACGCTCCCAAGTAAAGAGCGACTCCACCAAGGGCCGAACCTGCTCCAAGCGCACAGCGCCGCTTACGAAGAGGTCTAGGCGGTCGGCCGCCGTCCGCTCGCGGTGAAAAGCCCACAGCTCGTCCGCCTGCACGGCCGCAAAGTCGGCCGGATTGCCCAACGGCGACAGGCCCATGGGTTCGCCCCGGCACATCTCCTCGCAGCACCGCCTTTGGGCGTAGCCTAGTTTGTCGTTGAAACCATCGGCGATTTGCCGCGCGAGGCGGTTTTTTTCTCGCGCTAGCGGCTCGTCCTGAAACCCGCTGCCATCGCACAGGATGTCGCGCAGGAAGGTCAGACCGCGTTCCAGTATCCCTTTCTCCCCAAGGAGGTTCTCGTCAATGACCTCTAAGCACAGGTGAATCAACTGATGCTCCCCTAAGCGATCGACTTGGACCGAGTAATGCGCTCCGTAGAGATCGTCGATAAAGCGGTTGAGGCTCTGGACATCGGGCAGCTTGTGCGTGCCCCGCGTCAGCAGCCGGCTGCTCAGGGCCACGAGCGAATGGCGCGGCGCGCCCAGCGGCGTGCTCAGACACACATCCACTCGAATCGTCTTGTACAACCCAATGCCGTGCCAGTGCAAATACACACCGTCCGCGAGTTGGACGCGGGTGAATTCACCGGGGGTGTGCATTGACGCCCAGCGTCCTTCTTGGTTTAGTTTCCATTTCCGCATGAATCCGCTCGACAACATCCGCGTCGTGCTCGTTGAGCCAGCGACGCCCGGCAATATCGGCGCTACGGCCCGCGTGCTCAAAACCACCGGCCTAAGCCAGTTGGCCTTGGTCAATCCCGGAGCGTGGGACACGCCGGAAGCGCGCGCCTTTGCCCACGGCGCGGGCGATATTCTCGACGGCAGCCAAGTCTTTTCCAGCCTCGCCGCGGCCGTGGCCGATTGCCATATCGTCGTCGGTACGACCCATCGGCAGGGCCGCTTCCGCACGGTTACTTCCGCGCCGCACGCCCTGATTGCCCAACTAGCCGCCCAAGCCCATCACCGCCGGGTCGCGCTCGTGTTTGGCCGCGAACGGGACGGCTTGTGGCATGAGGAACTCGCGCTCTGCCAGCAAGTGCTGAGGTTCCCCACGGCCGTGGCCTATCCCTCCCTCAACCTCTCCCACGCCGTGCTCCTGTTCACCTATGACCTGTATCGAGCGGTGGGAGAAACGCCGCCAGCCCCCGCCGCGCCACTCGCTACGGCCGGCGAGCGCGAGCGCATGGTCGCTCAGATCGTACAAGCCCTTGCCGAGATAGAGTTTACCCCGTACAACAACGAGCCAGATCACTTTGGCCGAGTGCTGCGCCGCTTCTTCAACAAGGTCGAGTTGGAAGTGCGGGATGTGCGGGCAATTCAGACGATATGCGGCCAAATCCGCAAGTTCAGCCGCCGCTATCGCCGCCGGGCCGATTGATGGGCCACCTGCTCCAAGTCCGAGTCAACCATCTGCTGGACCATTTCCTCAAAGCCGACCTCGGGTTCCCAACCGAGTTTTTCCCGGGCCTTAGCCGCATCGCCCAACAGGGTATGGACCTCGGCGGGACGCAAAAAGCGCTCATCCACCACCACGTATTGCCGCCAGTCCAAGCCAGCATGCGCAAAGGCGACCTCGCAGAATTCGCCAATGGTGCGAGAGGTGCCCGTGGCGATGACGTAATCGTCGGGCTCGTCCTGCTGGAGCATCATCCACATGGCGCGGACAAAGTCGCTCGCATGGCCCCAATCGCGGCGGGCATCGAGGTTGCCGAGGCGTAGCTGTTGGTCTAGCCCGCACTTAATGCGGGCCACGCCGTGCGTGATTTTGCGGGTGACGAATTCGCGCCCGCGGCGCGGTGACTCGTGATTGAATAGGATGCCCGTACAGGCAAACAGACCGTAGCTCTCGCGGTAGTTGATGGTGATCCAATGCGCGTAGAGCTTGGACACTCCGTAGGGCGAGCGCGGATAAAAGGCCGTTTGCTCGTTCTGCGGCGTTTCTTGTGCCTTGCCGAATAGCTCGCTGGTGCTGGCTTGGTAAAAGCGAATGTTCTCGTCGCAGGCGCGGATGGCTTCCAAAATCCGCGTCACCCCTAGGCCGGTTACTTCGCCGGTCAACATGGGCTGCTCCCAAGAGACGGGCACAAAGGACTGGGCCCCTAAGTTGTACACTTCCTGCGGCCGCGCGGCCTGCAACGCCGAAACCAGCGACTTCTGGTCCAGCAGATCGCCGGAGATGAGCTCGATTTGGTCCTGCAAATGGCCGATCCGCTCGAAGTTGACGGTGCTGCTGCGGCGGACCAGCCCGAAAACCTCATAGCCCTTTTCTAGCAGCAATTCGGCCAAGTACGAACCGTCTTGCCCGGTAATGCCGGTAATTACGGCGCGTTTTTGGCTCATCTCACTCCCCTCGTACGTAAGTTTCTACCGGCGGACAGGAACAGATTAGGTGGCGATCGCCCTGCGCGTCGTTTAGACGCCCTACGGCCGGCCAGAACTTGCGCTCCAACAGCCAAGGTGCCGGCAACGCGGCAACGGTCCTAGAATAGGGCCGGTCCCACTCGTCGGCCAGCACGACATCCACGGGGTGGGGCGCGTGGACGAGCGGGTTGTTGGCGCGGTCCATTTCCCCGGCCGCTACTTGCTGGATTTCGCCGCCAATGGCGATCATGGCCGCGCAAAATCGGTCCAACTCGGCCTTGGACTCGCTCTCGGTTGGTTCGACCATCAAAGTCCCGGCGACTGGAAAGGATACCGTGGGCGCGTGGAACCCGTAGTCCATCAATCGCTTGGCTACGTCTTCTACGCCAATGCCGTGCTCTCGCGCCCAGCGCAGGTCGAGGATGCACTCGTGCGCTACGCGCCCGGCGCGCCCCTTGTAGAGCACGGGAAAGGAATCCGCGAGGCGGGTACTCAGGTAATTGGCATTGAGGATCGCCACCTGCGTCGCCTCGGCGAGGCCCGCACCGCCCATCAGCCGCAAGTAAGCCCAAGATATGAGCAGAATTGAGGCACTGCCCCAGGGCGCGGCCGCAATGGGGCCAATCGATTCAGCACCGCCGGTGGGGACGAGGGGGTGCGAAGGCAAAAACTCCACCAAGTGTTCGGCCACGGCAATGGGGCCCATCCCCGGGCCGCCCCCGCCGTGGGGGATGCAAAAGGTCTTGTGCAAATTCAAATGGCACACGTCAATGCCGATTTCTCCAGGTCGGCACCATCCCACCAAGGCATTCATGTTGGCACCGTCCATATAGACCTGACCGCCCGCTTGGTGGACCACCGCGCAGATCTCGCCGATGGCCTCTTCAAAGACCCCGTGGGTTGAGGGGTACGTCACCATGAGGGCTGCTAGCCGCTCGCGGTGGGCGACCGCCTGCGCCCGCAGGTCTGCCAAGTCGATGTTGCCCTCGGCGTCACAGGCCACGACGACCACGTCCAACCCGGCCATGGCCGCGCTCGCTGGGTTCGTCCCATGGGCCGAGGCTGGAATGAGGCAAACGTTCCGCTGGGCCTCCCCGCGCATCCGGTGGTATTTACGCACGATGAGTAAGCCGGCGTATTCGCCCTGCGAACCGGCGTTGGGTTGCAGCGAAATGCCCTTGAGGCCGGTGATCGCGCGCAGCATGTCCTCCATTTCGGCGAAAACCGCCGCGTACCCCCGGGCTTGCTCGGCCGGCGCAAACGGATGCAGCCCAGCGAATTCTGGCCAAGTAATCGCCATCATTTCCGCGGTCGCATTGAGCTTCATGGTACACGAGCCGAGGGGAATCATCGCGTGGGCTAAGGACAAGTCCTTCGCTTCGAGCCGGCGCATGTAGCGCATCATTTCGGTCTCGGAGTGATGCGACGCAAAAATGGGATGCTCCATGAAGCGCGAGCGGCGCGCGTGGACCGGCCCCCAAGCAGGCTCTGCATTGACTTCGGCGGGGAGCTGGCCGTCTAGCAAGGCGAGGATGGCTTGCAAATCGGCCTGATGGGTTGTTTCGTCGAGGGCCATGCCCCAGTGCCCGTCCCCCAGATCGCGGAAGTTCATCCCCGCAGCCCGCGCTCGCGCCAACAACTCGTCTGCCCGCGCTCCCACGTCAACGCGCAGGGTGTCGAAGTACTGGTCGTGGACGATTCGGTAGCCGGCTTCTTCTAGCCCGCGGGCGAGCACCCGCGCTTGGCGATGGATGCGACCGGCCATGCGCCGCAACCCGTCCGGCCCGTGATAGACCGCGTACATGCTCGCCACCACGGCGGGCAAGACCTCGGCCGTGCAGATGTTGCTCGTGGCCCGTTCTCGTCTGATGTGCTGTTCGCGGGTTTGCAAGGCCATCCGCAGGGCGGGCTGCCCGCGGACGTCCTTTGAAACGCCAATGATGCGCCCGGGCACCTGCCGCTGGAACTCGGGTCGCGTCGCCAAAAAGGCGGCGTGCGGACCCCCGTATCCCATGGGCATGCCAAAGCGCTGCGCGCTGCCGATGGCCGCATCGGCCCCAAATTCCCCGGGGGGCCGCAGCAAACACAGGGCGAGCAAATCAACCGCCACGCACACGAGGGTCTGCTGGGCGTGCGCCCGAGCGCAGAACTCGGCGTAGTCGTATAGAGCACCATCGGAGGCCGGGTATTGGAGCAAGGCGGCAAAGGCCCCGGCCGCAAAATCCCACTCGCGATGATCGCCGACTACAACCTCCCACCCCCGCGACTCGGCCCGGACCTCAACCACCGCTATGGTTTGCGGATGGCAGGCCGACGACACAAAGACGCGCTGGCTCGCGTTGTTCTTTTGCACGGCCCGCAACATGGACAGAGCTTCGGCCGCGGCCGTGGCTTCGTCCAACAAGGAGGCATTGGCCAAGGCAAAACCCGTTAGGTCGCCGACCATGGTCTGGAAGTTGAGCAGGGCTTCGAGCCGACCTTGGGCGATTTCGGACTGATAGGGCGTGTACTGGGTGTACCAGCCTGGGTTTTCCAAGATGTTGCGCTGAATCACCGGCGGGGTTATGCAGTCTGAGTAGCCCAAGCCGATAAAGCTGCGGGCTAGGCGATTCTGGCCGGCCAATGCGCGCAACCGCCCCAGCAGCTCGTACTCGCTGATGCCTTCTCCTAGCCCTAGGGGGCCTTGCATCCGAATCGCCGCCGGTAGGGCCTCGTCCATGAGGTCGTCCAAACTGGTGGACCCCACGGCCTTGAGCATGGCGGCTACGTCTGCGGCCGTAGGGCCGATGTGCCGGCGGACAAAAGCATCCCTAGGTTCAAGTTCGTCGCTCATGCTCAGTCCTTTTTAAGGCCCGCAGGCACAAAGGGCCGCTTGACCACCACGGCGGCTTGCTGCTTGCCCTTCATGCCGATGTACACGCGGGTTCCTATTTTTTGGGCTCCGCGCTGTAGGTAGGCCAGTCCGATGCCCTGTTTGAGCACCGGCGAGTGCGTCCCGCTGGTCACGGTCCCCACCGGCTCCCCGCGCTGGTCGAAAACCGGATAATCCGGCCGGGGAATGCCCCTTTCCAGCAGGCGGAAGCCGCGCAGGCGGCGATAGCCTCCAGCCGTGCGCAGCACCCGCAGGGCCTCGGCCCCGACAAAATTCGCCTCTTTTTCGAGGTCTAGTGCCCAAGCCAAACCCGCTTCTAAGGGGGTCGTCTGTTCGTTCAACTCGCGGCCATACAGGCAAAACCCCATCTCGAGGCGCAAGGTGTCGCGGGCGCCGAGTCCACAAGGCCGGGCACCGGCCGCACGGAGCTCGGCCCACAGCGCGGCGACTTGGTCGGCCGGGCATATAATCTCAAACCCGTCTTCTCCTGTGTAGCCATTGCGGCTGAGCACCCCGCGGATCCCGGCGATCTCCATCTCCGCGCAGCGATAGTACCCCAGTGCCACGCTCGTCGGTCCAGCGAGTGCTTCAACTAAGGCGGCGGCCTGTGGCCCCTGTACCGCGACCATGCCCTGTTCATCGCTCAAGTCCTCAATTTGCACATCCGACCAACCCGCTGCCCGCGCGGTAATCCACTGCCAGTCCGCCGCCTTCCGGCTCGCGTTGACCACCAAGCGGTACTCCTGCTGGGCGAGCCGATAGACCACCAGATCATCTACGCATCCGCCCTGTTCATTGCACAGGGGCGCGTAGAGCATCTGGCCGATGGTCAATTCGCGGACCCGCGCTGGTAAGAGGCGGTCGAGAAAGGCTAAAGCGCGCGCCCCGGAAACGGCTATTCGACCCATGTGCGATATGTCGAACAGGCCGACCGCTCGCCGCACCGCCCAATGTTCGCTGCGGATGCCCTCGAACTGAACCGGCATTTCCCACCCGCCAAAGGGCACCATGCGCCCGCCTTCGGCCACGGCCACCTCATAGAGCGGCGTCCGCCGCAAGCGTTCATTCGTCATGGCGGTTCAACTCGGCCCACAGGGCTTCGGCTTGCTCGGCGAGCGCGGCCAAGCCCTTGTTGTTGTCGATGACAAAGTCGGCGCGGGCCTTTTTTTGGCGCGGATCCATCTGGCGGGCCATCCGCTGCCGAACCTCGCACACCGGCAAGCCGCTGCGCTTTTGCACCCTCAACACGCATCGTTCCTCCTCAGCATCAACGACCGCAATTCGGTCAAAGTTCCCCTCGTTTCCCCACTCGTATATCAGCGGCGCGTCAAATGCCACGATCCCCCCAGCGGCTTCCGCCACGGCCTGCGCCAGCCGGCACTGGATGGCCGCTTCGAGTGGCGGCCGCATAATCGCCTCTAACCGCTGGCTCGCCTCGGCCGATCGCAGGGCGCGACGCCCCAACTCTCGGCGATTCAAGCACCCGTCTGGCCCGAGTATATCGCGGCCGAACGCCGCTTGCAGGTTTTCTAGTACCGCTGGAATGGTCGCCACTTCGCGCGCTACCTCGTCGGCATCGACCCGCAGGGCACCCAACTCGGCGAGCATCTGTGCCAGTGCGGACTTGCCCGCGCCCATGCCGCCGGTAATGCCTACGAGCATCCGCACTCGGGGGCCGGGGTTGAGCAACAGAACTTGAAGAATCGCACCACTATGCCTAGCAATGAATTGAGGAAGGACCTTCGGTCGCTGGAACGGGGCAAAATGTACCGTGCCGCCCCTGCGCGGTCAACCGATCGGAGCGCTGCCCATTGACACTATATGGAGCATCGCCTATAGTCCATTAACTAGCGAGTAGCCCCCTTCTAACGACAGAATAGCAGATGGCCATCGTACCCGTAGTAATCGAACAGACCGGCCGCGGCGAGCGCGCCTACGACATCTTCTCCCGCCTCCTCAAGGAGCGGATCATCTTCATCAGCACCCCGATTGACGACCGCGAAGCCAACCTCGTCATCGCCCAGTTGCTCTTTCTAATCTCGGAAGATCCCAACAAAGACATTTCGCTCTACATCAACAGCCCCGGCGGCAGCCTCACGGCTGGCTTGGCCATCTACGACACCATGCAGTACGTTCCCTGCGACGTAGCGACGCTGTGCATCGGCCAAGCGTACAGCATGAGCGCGATCCTCCTCGCGGGCGGGACCAAAGGCAAGCGCCACGCCCTAGCTCATTCTCGGCTCATGCTGCACCAGCCTTGGGGAGGGGTCCGCGGCCAAGCGGCCGATATTGAAATCCACGCCCGCGAAATCGTCGAGTGGCGCGCCCGGCTCAACCAGATCTTAGTCCAAGATACCGGCCAGCCGCTCGAGCGCATCGAGTTGGTCACCGAGCGCAATTACTTTCTTTCGCCGGCCGAGGCCATCGACTTCGGCCTAATCGACGGCCTGCTGACATCCGAACAAGAGCTGGCCGCCCTCGCCGGCTAATGTCCCAGCGGAAAGGCGATCACCTCGTCTAAGCAAGACGCGCCGGCAACGACCATGACCAACCGGTCCAACCCCAAGGCCACGCCACCCGCCGGCGGAATACCCCGCTCCATCGCCGCGAGAAACGCCTCGTCGGCCGGTGCGCCCCCCGGCTGTGCCCCCCGCGCAAAGCGCGCGCGCTGTTGGGCTGGGTCGTTTAACTCGGTATAACCGTTTGATAACTCCACCCCGCCCAAGTACGCTTCCGTTCTCTCGGCTACAGCCGGGTCGCCTTCTTTTAGTTTAGCCAAGGCGGCTAACGGCCGAGGATAATCGAAAAGGTGGACCGCCCCGAGTTTAGCCAATTCTGGCTCGACTTTTTCCAGCAGAATTTTGTGGTATAGGTCCTGCCAACGGTCCTCTCGTCTAGTGCTGCCATAGCCTAGGGCCTGGGCGCGGCGAAACAGCACTTCCGCGCTGGCACACGCATCCAAATCAACCGCAGCCCAGCGCATAAAGGCCGCGCGGACGCTGATCCGCTCCCACGGCGGCTGCACGTCGATCGCCCGCCCTTGTCGGACTACGCTCGGCCGCCCTAAGACGCTTTCCACCACATAAGCGACCAAGTTTTCGACATCGGCCATGATTTCCTCGTAACTGGCGTACGCTCGATACCATTCGATTAGGGTAAATTCGGGGTTGTGTTGCGGCCCGCTCTCCCCATTGCGGTACGAGCGGCTAATCTGGTAAATCCGCTCAAAGCCCACCCCTAGCAGCCGCTTCATGTACAGCTCGGGCGAGGGGGCGAGGTAAAGCGGTTCGCGCACCTTATGCCCTTGGTATTCCGTGGCGAACAGCTGTATGTGTTCCTCTTGCGCCGAGGCGCGCACCAACGTGGGCGTCTCCACCGCGAGGAAGTTCGCAGCCCGAAAAAAACCGTGGACGGCGTCTAACACGGCGGCCCGCACTCGCAGGTTAGCCCCCAGCCTGTTGGCGTGGAACCGCGCCCAATCTCCCCGCTGCCATGCCGCCTCGCTAGGGGCTAATAAACGAATTTGATTGACAACGATAACTCCTTCTACAACAATCCCATATAACTCGACTATGTCTCCGGCTTGTACCCCTTCTGCCCGCGTCTTCACGACGAGATCAACCGCTCCGCTCTCGTCGGCTATTCTGCCCCGACCAGCCGCGAAGTGGAGGAGCCGTCCCCGCACAGCCACTTCCCCGACCGCGCTGGCCGTGCTGGCCGCAGGCTGGTGCCGCCACAGCACCCGCGCTGGATAGTCCCTAGACTTAGACTGCATGGCATTTTTCCAAAAAAAAACCCTTCTCGACCAGCGCGGTCGCTGGCTGAGAAGGGACCTAGTGAAAGCTCAAAACCCTAATTTGGCGATCAAGCCCGCTTCTTGTTGTACACGAAGGTTGGCGGGGCCTTGTTTTCGATGAACTCCTTGGTAATGACGCATTCGGCGACGTCGTCGCGGGCCGGGAGGTCGAACATGATCTCAAACATGACGGTTTCTAAGACCGCCCGCAGACCGCGTGCGCCCATCTCTTTTTCTTGGGTCAATTCGACGACCTTCTCCAGGGCCTCCTCTTCAAACCGCAGGGCCATGCCGTCCATTTCAAACAGCTTCTGGTACTGCTTGACGAGTGCGTTGCGCGGCTTGAGCAGGATGTCCATTAGTGCCTGATCGCTGAGGGGGTGCAAGATACCCGCCACTGGCAAGCGACCAATCAACTCGGGAATTAGGCCGTACTGGATCAGTTCTTCGGGTTCGACGCGCGCCAACAGATTGGCCCCGTCCATTTCCTCGCGGTCGTCGAGCGGGCTGCCAAAACCTATGGACTTGGTTCCGATGCGCTGGCTGATAATTTTGTCCAGCCCATCGAAAGCCCCCCCGCAAATAAAGAGAATGTTTTTGGTATTTATTTGGACCAAAGGCTGTTCGGGGTGCTTGCGCCCACCCTTGGGAGGCACTCCCGACACCGTCCCCTCTAAAATTTTGAGGAGTTCCTGTTGGACGCCCTCGCCTGAAACATCGCGGGTTATGGAGGGATTGCCGGATTTGCGGGCGACTTTGTCCAGCTCGTCGATAAACAAGATCCCGCGCTCGGCTTGTTTGACATCGTAATCCGCGGCTTGGAGAAGCCGCACGAGGATGTTTTCCACATCCTCGCCTACGTACCCAGCCTCGGTGAGGACGGTGGCATCGACGATGGCAAAGGGCACTTGTAGTACGCGCGCCAACGTCTCCGCCAAAAGCGTCTTGCCCACTCCGGTGGGGCCGATGAGCAGGATATTGCTCTTGCTGAGCTGAACATCTGCAACGCCGGAATGCACCCGCTTGTAGTGATTGTACACGGCGACCGCGAGGGCTTTTTTGGCGCGTTCTTGACCGATAATATGCGCGTCGAGGTGGGCCTTGATTTCAGCCGGCTTGGGCAAGGGACGACCGTTGAGACTGAGCTCGTGTTTGTCGTCCTCTGCCAGCACCTCGTTGCACAGGCCAATGCACTCACTGCATATATACACCGAAGGCCCCTGAATAACCTTCTCTACTTGATCGCTTCCCTTGCCGCAGAACGAACAGGCTGTATCAGGCGTTTTTTTACCCATCTTCCCCTACGACTGACCGCCCTCGTCGTCTTGGGGGGGCGCCGCGCTGTCTTCGCTGTCCGCGGCGTCGCCGTTGGCGTTTTCAGCCTCCCCGGTTTCGTCGAGAGGCCCGGTCGCGGTTGCCGCGGCGGTCTCCTCCTCGGCCTTGTCTTGGCCGGCCTTCATCACGTTGATGGCCTGAAACCCCTTGGCAGTGCGGGTCACCATGAACTGCACTTCGTCGTCTTGGCTTAAGCTCCGTTCCCAAGATGAAATGTCGCGCCAGTGGACAAAGACATCGACATGGCTATCTGTAGAAATAAAACCATATCCCTTATCGTTGTTAAACCACTTGACTACGCCTGTTGTCCACTTGTTTTCCTCTAGGGCGCGGCGCTCATGCGTCGGGGGGCCGCTCTCCGCAGTGCCGGGGAGCGGGCGAGGCGGCTGTTTCTTTCCCTCACTCTCCAGAACGCGGGCGAGTACGTCTTGCTTGAGCCCTTGGCCCCCCTCGGCCCCTTGCGCTATCCACTCGACAGCCGTCATCATACCTATGACGTAAGGACTATCGTTGCCATAGAGCTTGCGGGCATCTCCTATGCGTTGAGCCAGTTCGCTCACCACCGTGCTTTCTAAATGTATTGAACTACCCAATGTAATCTACTCCTCCTACCCCTTAAAGGGCCTTAAATGCCTCTTAGCGAAGTGTGGGATATGAGACGATGTAGTTAAGCACATCTATATAGGTTTGTCAACCTACTCTAAATCGGTATTGCTTGACCCCTTCGTAGATGGTTTGGACGCTCACTTTCGCGATGCCCGTGAGCGGTACGGCGATCAGCATCCCGACGATGCCCATTAACTGGCTTCCCACCATGACGACAAAGAGGACGACTAAAGGGTGCAACTCAACGCTTTTGGCCACCATTGTCGGTTGAATGAGTACGTTGTCGATCAGTTGAATGACCAAGAACATAACGATCACTTTGGTCACCATCGCCAAACCCCCGCCGGTAGCCAAGGCCACAATCGACGAGCAGACGATCCCGATCAAGGGCCCGAGATATGGGATTACGTTGGCCAACCCGGCGAGTATCCCCAGAGGCAGAGCATAATAGACGCCGATAATGGACAAGCCGCTAACGGAGAGCGTCGATACGAGGAGGACCGCCAAAAGCTGGCCGCGGATATAATTCCCGATCTGTTTATTGGCTTGATACATTAGGTTTAGGCACAATTCAAAATAGGCGTTGGGCACCAAGGCCATCAGGCACCGCGTCAAGCGCCGCCCCTCTTTGAGGAAGAAGAACGCCACAAACGGCACGAGCACCGCAAAAGTAAGGCCCGAGATCACGCCCTCGATAAACATGGTAGTGCCCCCCAACATGGTCTTTAGCAGCCGCTCGCCGTACTCCCGGATCAACTCCGCGAGACGGAAATCACTTCCCAAATAAGGCTGTAGCATAGGCTCAATTTTTGAAGCCCTAGCGCTGGTTTCCGTTAGGATCCTATCGCCGATTTCCACCAAGACGTTGGGAGCCGCCTCGCCAAAGCCAATATCGGTGCGCGAAAACGCAACGGACCTCGGGCTTTCGCCGGCCGCTTGGCCGCCGGCGACCAAACCGCTATTGCCGTGGACGCTGATGCGCTGGCGGTACTCGGCCTTGCCCTGCGAGTACTCGATCAAGAGCGCGTTTGCGGCCGGTGCGTGGTCCTTGGGAACAAAGCGAAGGTGAACTGCCAACTCCTCCATAGGAGCAATTTCTAGCGGCCAGCGGTATTCCCCTCTTAGACTAAACGGCTGTTCCCGCGAGTCGTCTTCCCAAGCTATCCTTTGGATACTCAGGAGTTTATCTCCGGTGTTGGCGATGGTAAAAACCCTATCGACCGTTTCTCCGGTCAGCTTATCGCCAACCTTGAATACGCCTAGCCCCAATCCGGCGAAAACGAGCGAAAAGACGAGGAGGGTACTCCAAACCCGCCCCAACCCCTTTCTCTCCAGCCAATCGATGATTGGGTGAAGGACATAGGCCAAGACGAACGCCAAAACAAACGGAGTGAGAATTCCGCGAATCTCGTATAGAAACCACCCGACAGCCGCTAGGGCCACCAAGCCGACTGCGACTTTAAGTTGCCAATTCATTGTAATTACCTGCTCTGCTCGCCGCGCCTCTCTTACTCTTAACAGGGGCGCGAGGATCCGCAGCTATACCGAGAGCTTCTTTGTTAATTCGGATACGTCGGCTGAGACCGCTTGGGCCAGGCCTTTGAGCATCTTTAAGGAAAGTGGGGTGTTGCCCTGTAGGAGTTCGAGTACGTCGGGGCGACAAAACACGAGGAGGCTACAAGGTTGGACAGCGTAGGCCGAAGCGGGGCGCGGCGATTCGTCTATAAGGGCTTGTTCGCCAAAAAAATCCCCCCGGGTCAAGGTGGCTAGCGGCTTCTCAACCCCATCGTCGCCCATCTGTGCGACCCGCACTTGGCCGGCGGCGACGATGTACATCCCTATCCCGGGATCCCCTTGGTTGATAATCGTCTCGCGGGCGCGCCAATTCCGTGGCCCGTAGAGCATCTCTTCTATCTTGTGCAGCTCTCGCCCGCTCAATTCCTGAAAAAGGGGCATTTTCTGCAAGAGCTTGTAGGTGGGGGTCTCTTCCGCCTTGTGACCGCTCCGTACGCGCTCTTGCAGACCGTGCAGGCGGCGAAAGACCGGCCTCCAGATGGGATTAGACGGCATGGTTAGCACTCCCGCTCAGACGACCAACGCCCAAACTCGCTCCCCCGCACGATTAGGCCAATGCGGCCTCCAGCTTTGCGGTGATTTGCCCTTTGGAGACAGCACCAATGATCTGGTCTGCGACTTTGCCCTCTTTGAAGATGAGCAAGGTGGGAATGCTGCGGATGCCGAATTCGGCCGCTGTTTTCTCGGCGGTGTCGACGTCTAGCTTGCACACTTTGGCCCGGCCTTCGTATTCACCGCTCAATTCTTGGACAATCGGCGCAATCATTCGGCACGGACCGCACCACGTCGCCCAGAAATCCACGAGCACGGGCAGGCTCGCTTTGAGAACTTCAGTGCTGAAATTGTCATCGGTTAAGACAGTTGGTTCGCTCACGATAGGTCCTTTGCTTGTTGGTTTATACTTATACTTTTCAACAGGTTACAAACACAATACCTTGTGTTTCAATTATAGCCTTGACACAACCCATTGTCAAGCTTAGCGCTTCCGGCACAACTTGGCCACCAACAGTTCCAAAACCAAGTGCTCTTGGCGTCGCCCCTGCGATTTTAGACGCCAATCGGCCTCCTTTAAGGCACTCAAACCCGCCCACAGCCAAGCGGTGGAGCGACGCTGGGCCTGCTCTAAATAGCCGGACAAAAAGAACGGCGCAACTCCCAATTCGGCGGCCATTTTGTCGCGCGGCAACGATTGGCCCCTTAGCCCCTTCGCCTTGAGCAAAAGCTGGAAGTGGCGGGCGACCATGACGACGGCGCGGGTCGGCTCTTCTCCCTCGTTGAGCAATTTTCGCATCAACTCTTGCGCTAGCTTGCCCTGCCCTTTGCCGAGGGCATCGGCGAGGTCGAACACGCTGGCCCCGCGCGTGATGCCAGCGACTTGCTCGACCGCAGCGGCGGTGATCGGCCGGCCCACGCCAGCAAAACTGACCAACTTTTCTATTTCGCTGACCAGCTCGCGCGGCTTAGCCCCTACGTACTGGCTGAGCAGTTGGATGGCCTCGGGCTCGATCGGTATCCCCTGACGCTTGGCGTACCGCTGTATCCACCGCGGAACTTGGTTGTCGTAGGGCGGCCTAAATTCTAGCGCACGTCCCTTGCGCGAGAGCTCGCGAAAGAACTTCCGACGCATATCGACCTTTCGGCCACCCACTACCAGCAGCCGACTCGTCTCCACGGGCGTTACAAATACGCGCTCCAAGCCACGGCACTGATCGGCCTCTAGGGCCTCGGCATCGCGCAACACAATCAGTCGGCTCTCGGCCATCATGGGATAGGTCTCATAGACTTGGAAAAAATCCAGTATCTCCAAGCGTTCGCGTCCGCGTTCGCTTTTGGCCCTTAGTACGTCGAGGTTGAAATCCCGCGTCTGGGCTGGTGCCAAGGCTTCGATCATAGACGCGACCACCGCTTCGCGCTCGTATTCTTCATCGCCGTGTAGCAAATAAAAGGGCCGAATATCTCCCTTGGAAATTTCGGCCAGCAGCTCTTCGGGACTGAGTCCTTTCGCTCTCTTAGCCACGATCTTTCCGTTCTACCTCCTCTTCATCCAATATGCTGTACTCGGCCTCGGCGACTCGGCTCGGATCAATACCATCGCGCTTGTTGGACGCGCCGCGGCTAGAATCGCCCCTTAGCTGCCGATACGCGGCGAAACACAGCAACGAGATCAGCAATATAAACAACATGAACAACATGAATTTCATGGTTTATTCGTCCCTTCTTTTTGCACTAGGCTAGAATTTAACGCAAAAAGCTCCCCCTGTTACCTACCGGGGGAGCTCTACGTAGTGCAAGTGCAGCAGGCGGCGGGCCTCAACTATTTTTCGGCTTGCCACTTGAGCGGGAAGGGTTCGGTCTTACCGGCATCCTCCCATATTTTCTTTAAGTTGGTGTACACGGTGACAAATTCTTCTTCGACGACCGCAATGCTCTTTTGGGCGTTGGGCACAAACGTCGGGAAGTCCGGCTCAACTAGCTTGCGCATCGCCGCCTTCAAGCCCCGCTTCATTTTGTTGTTCAAGGCCCGGAGATACTTGTCCTCCAGCTCGATCTTCTCCAGCTCGTCGAGCAAGGTCTGCATGACCTTTTCGACGTCGTTGGCCTGAGAGGTCATACCCTCGGTCGTTAGGTACACCTGATAGCGCATTAGCTGCTGGCTGTGGCGATCCAAGTCCTGCAAGGTTTGGATATAAGGGGTTAGTTCGTCTTTCTTGGCACCTCCGCAGGCCGCAAGCCCGCTGACGAGCGCGAATAGGATTAGATTTTTGTGCATTGGTTCCTCCATTTCCCCAAGGCATTACCACGCTACAGGCCCCAACCTAACAATCTGTCGGGGGCGCGTCAAATGTATGGCGGCGGCGATAGAGCACCGCGTTCAACTCGCCGCCCAACAGTAGGGTAAAAGCGAGCAAATACGTGGACAGCAAGAGGATGATGGCGGTCCCGAGCACGCCATGGATGATGTTGTAATAGCTGAATCGCTCGATATAATCCAAGGCCGAGGCAATGACCCCGGCCAGCCCAGAACACACCACACTACCCGGCAATACGTCCAACCAACGCAGACGCCCGGCGGGCATGATGCAGTAAATACAAGTGGTCGTAGCGATCATGCCCACCACGACCACCGCCTGCCTCAACAAGGCCACCAACGGAGAAAAATGGGAGGAGAGCCAATAGTCCCGCAGCCAACGCTCGACGTGTTCGCCGAATACGATGAGGTTAAAGAAAAAAACGAAAGAAATCCCCAAGACCACGACTAAGGCCAGCGAGAGAATGCGCCGCTTGTAAAAGGACCGATGCTCTTGGACGCCGTACGCTCGGTTGAGCGCTATCATCGTAGTGGACATGCTGGCCGACGCCGGCCAGATGACGCCCAAGAACCCGATGACGAACAAACTTTGCGACGAGAGAAAGTTGATGTTGCTTTCGATGACCTCTAGCAGCGGGACGGGGATGACAATGCCCAAAATTGCGAGGACTTGGATGAAATCCTCGGGCGATATGCCCAAGATGCCCAATAAGGGCGTCAGGACGAGAATGCCCGGGAAAATGGCAAATATAAAGTCAAAGGCCATGGCGGCGGCCGCGGTCGTGCAATCGTGGCGGTACGTCGCCACCACGGCATCGCGGCCGACCGCCAAATAGAAGGCGATCCGGCCTCTAAGCCCGCTTCTCACTGCGGCCGCCCCAGATACTCCATGATGGACGCAAAGAGATGACCGTTGGACGAGAAGGCGTCTTGGCCGTATATCGTCGGCGCCCCTCGCCAATCGGTAAAGGTGCCTCCGGCTTCCTGCAAAATCGGCAGCAACGGCCCGCAATCCCACGGATTCATAATGGGGTCAAAGCTGGCCTCAGCCCGGCCCGTGGCCACGAGTATATGGCCGTAACAATCGCCCCACCCCCGGTGTAGTCGAGTGCTGGCGACTAGCTGCCGCCACCCCGGCTCGCGGCCCTGTTCGGCAAAGCTCGGCCACGACGTATAGCAAATACAGGCCTGACCCAACTCGGCTACGGCCGACACCCTAGCCCGCCGGCCATTCCACCAACAGCCCTCGCCCCGAGCGGCCCATACCATCTCGTCAAGGGCCGGCATATAGCAACAGCCTACGTCAACGCCATCGGGGCCTTCCCGCGCGATGAGCACTCCGTAGAGCGGCACCCCTTGGACAAACGATTGCGTACCGTCTATGGGGTCGATAATCCAGCGCACGCCGGAACTTCCCTCGATCTGGCCAAATTCTTCGCCGACAATCCCATCGTCGGGATAGGCTTTGGCCAGCAAGTCCCGTATCTTGGCTTCGGCTTCGCGGTCGGCGACGGTCACCGGCGAGCGGTCTTCCTTCCACTCGGCGTGGATGCCCGACTGGAAATAGCGCAAGGTGATCTTGCCCGCTTGCCAGGCCGCCTCTACGGCAAAATCCGCACAGTTCCGCAGCCGAGTACTCAACCCAAAATCTCGCGGCGCAGGTCGGTGAGTAATTGTAGGGCCGCGCGGATGTCTCCGACTTGGTCCGGGGAAAATTCGCGCTCAATGGTCAGCGGCCCCTCGTATCCCAGATCCCGCAATTTCAAGAGGAAGGCCCGGATATCGACATCGCCTTGGCCAAGCGGCGCGTCCTCAGACCACGGCTGACCCGGGCGACGCTCAATTGCGGCGTCTTTGCAGTGGACGCTGCGGACAAAGCGCCCCACCCGATCTAAGGCCTCTAGCGGCGGACCGGCTTGGTAGAGGATCATATTGGCTGGATCGAAATTGACTGCGAGGTTTTCGCGGTCCACGGCTCCGATAAAAGCGAGTAGTTCGTCGGCGGTCTCTTGCCCGGTTTCTAAGTGAAAGTACTGGCCGTGCCCCCGGCAGTGATCGCACACGGTGCGCGCAACTTCAACGACCGCGGCAAAATCTGGAGCCGACGCCTCCGGCACAAAGCCTAAGTGCATGCCGACCGCATCTACTCCCAGCACCGCGGCAAAGTCCGCGATGGCCAAGGTCTCTTCGAGCCGACGCGCGCGGCGATCCAAAGGCACCAGCCCGACCGTTTGCTGGGTGGTTTCCGGCGTGGTGTAATCCTCGTCGGAAAAACCGGCGAAAACCACGCTGATTTCGATCCCAGCCGCGGCGAACTGGTCCTTGATTGCCGCGGTTTTCTCGGCCGTGCGAAAAGCGCGGCCCGGGGCATGTAGATGCACGGTGGCAACCCCTAACTCCTTCACCGAATCCAAGCCAGCCCCCAAGCCCTCGTCAATTGAGGTGAATATACCCGTTGCCCATGTGTCCATTTTGGTTCTCTCCGTTTGTGGTTGCAGAAAAAAAGAGGGGACAGCCAAGCCATCCCCTCTCTGATAAATCCACGCGCCGCTTACCTCCTCGCACTCCCTTCCTTTTCGTCGCGCCGCGTTCCCTCGGCCTGGGCAGCGTCTAAAATAGCCCGCACCCGCTGGCGAAAATTTTTGATCTGGTTGTCAACTTCATCTATGGAATTCAGCAGATCCTCCTCAACCGCATCTTCTGGCATGATGTACTCCTGCGACTTTTGGGGAGCAGGGGAGCCGTTGGTGTTGGGGGTCGTTTTTAAGCGCGGCTATAGGTGCGCAGCCGATCGCAGCGGCTGGGGTGCCGCAAGCGGTGCAGTGCTTTCTCCTTGATTTGCCGAACTCGCTCGCGCGTAAGCCCAAAGCGCATACCGATCTGGTCCAAGGTCATAGGCTCTTCTCCATTCAGCCCAAAGTAGAGGCGAAGAATTTCGGCCTCGCGCCCGGTGAGCCGACTCAGAGCCGAGTCAATCTGCCCGCGCAGACAGCCGCGTATCACTTGGTTTTCGGGGGATTCTTGGCGCTCGTCTGGCAGCACGTCGAGCAGGCTGTGGTCCTCTTCGCCGAGAAAGGCTGCGTCGAGCGACCGCATCGAACGGCCGCACAGCAAGGTCTCTTTGACCTCTTCAACCGGAACATCGAGTTGCTCGGCAATGGCTTCTGGGTGGGGGTCGCCCGTGCGCTCTTGCTGCAATATGCGGGACGCCTTGGATATCTTGTAGAGCAAGCCGACTTTATTCAGGGGCAGGCGAACTGTGCGCGACTGCTCGGCCAGCGTCTGTAGGATCGCTTGGCGGATCCACCAAACCGCATAGGAAATGAATTTGAACCCCTTGTCTTCGTCGAAACGCTCGGCCGCCGTGATCAAGCCCACGTTGCCGGCACCGACTAAATCGGCGAAGGGGACGCCGCGATTTTGGTATTCCTTGGCCACGCTGACCACAAAGCGCAAATTCGCTTCGACTAATTTATTGCGAGCCTGCTCATCCCCTTGCTTAATTTTTCGCGCCAGATTGACCTCGTCGGCCGGGGAGAGCGGCTTGGAATGAGCAATTTCGGCCAGATAACTCCCGAGGCAATCTTCCATGTCCCAAAATGGAGCTTTAGTCATCCCCGCCATGGAACCATCCTCTTCGTTTAGAGTGGGGAGGAAAAGGAAAGCTACACGTGCTTTGAACTGAACTAAAGATGCGTATAACTTAGCCGGGGTCACAACCCCTGTCAAGCAATTTCTCCCGCCCCTAAGCCTCCGTAAGTGCGCTTAAAACAGACTGTTGCACGGCCAATAGGCGTTCTATGCCTATCGCTGCCAAGTCGAGCAACTCAATCGCTTGGGTGCGGGTAAAGGGACGCCCTTCGGCCGTGCCTTGGACTTCGACGATGCCCCCCGAGCCGGTCATAACGACGTTCATATCGGTTTCGGCGCGGCTATCTTCCTCGTAGCACAGATCCAATAGGGGCTGCTCCCCTATGATCCCGACGCTAATGGCCGCGACTTGATCTACGAGCACATCATCGCCTTGGAGCGTCTGCAACGCCTCTACTAAAGCCACGTAAGCCCCTGTTATTGCGGCCGTGCGCGTTCCACCATCGGCCTGTATGACATCGCAATCGACATACAGCGTGCGCTCGCCGATTTGCTCCAAATTCACTATCGCACGCAACGAGCGGCCGATCAGGCGTTGAATCTCCCGCGCCCGGCTAGTGGACTCACGGGCTACTCGGCGCACAGAGGAGCCCGGCAGCATGCTGTACTCAGCGGTCAGCCACCCCTTGCCGGTCCCCGCCAGAAAGGGCGGTACTCCATCGACGGGCGACACCGTGCAGAGCACCTTTGTATCGCCCATTTCGATCAGGGCCGATCCAGCGGCCGTTTTCAGGTATTTCGGAGCGATCTGCACCGGCCGCAGTTGATCAGGGCGGCGTCCATCGCCGCGCTTCGAGCGGGTCTCACGCATTGATATAAGGCCGATAATCAAGGCCATCCATGGGGATGGGTTGGCACATCTCTACTAGGCGCGAGTAGATGCGGCCCTCGGCGAGGTCCTTGAGTTCGTCGAGAGGGTGATTCGTGGTAATGACCGTGAACCGCTGGTCGCCATAGCGAGTATCTAAGAGATCGTAGAACATTTCCTCTTCCCAATCGGTCCTCTGCTGGACTTCAAAATCGTCTATGACCAGATAAGGCATATTGCACAGTTCTTCAAAAATTGGCCAAATGCGGCCACGGTGCTCGCTGTCGGGTGAAAAGGTGTCGCGCAACCTGTAGTACATGCGCCGCAAACTGAGGAAGCGGCCCGGTTTGGTCCAGCGCAACATGAGTTCGTTGAGTGCAATACAGCTCATCAAGGTCTTGCCCGTGCCGGGATTTCCGTAGAGAAGATAGCCCCGCTCAGGCTCTTCGGCTGAGTCGATCAGATCTTGGTGAATGCGGAGATAGACTGTATTCGCTAGGTCAATGGGCGTCCCGTCTGGTGCCGCCATGCGGAAGTCGTCAACGAACTTCCACTTGAAGCGCTCGGGGATCTCGGCTTGGCGAAATAAGCGGTTGGTTTCCGCAATTTTTTGGCGATAGGGACGGCAGGGACACCACTGGTTGCGCGAATCGTCGTCCCAGTACTGGTACGGCACCCGCCCCCCACAGCGGCACTCGACGCACTCGCAAAGCCGGAGCGTACCATAGCGGCCCACCTCGACTATTGGGTCGTAGTACAGGCCGCCACTACCGCATTTAGAACAGCGCGGCACTTCCCGGCTGGGTGCAGGTAAACTCATCGGTGTCGCTCCTTGAGGGCCCGGTCGACGTCGCGGTCGGCTTGGCGTTGGGCCAACGCTTGGCGTTTGTCGAACTGCCTCTTGCCGCGGACCAGTGCCAACTCCACCTTCGCTCGGCCGCGCTTAAAGTAAATTTTCAGCGGCACCAAAGTAAGGCCCTGCTGTTGCGTCCTCCCGGTCAGCCGGCGGATTTCGCTGCGGTGCAAGAGCAATTTGCGTACGCGCTCTGGGTCGTGATTGAAATTGTTGCCGCGCTCGTACTGGGCAATGTGGACATTGTGCAGAAAAATTTCGCCCCGCTCAACTAAGGCGAAACTGTCCTTGAGGTTGGCGCGGCCGGCGCGCAGCGATTTGACTTCCGTGCCCCGCAAGACAATGCCGGTCTCATAGCGGCCCATCACCTCGTAATCGTGCCGGGCTTTGCGGTTTTGTACGGCGATGAACTCGCGCTTGGCACCGTTTTCCGTTTTGGCCATAACTCGCCTGTTCCTACGAAGAGAGCAGGCTTGACGGCTACAAGCCCGCCGCTTAGTTTGTGCTATGCACTGGCCGAAGTGGCGAAATTGGTAGACGCGCATGGTTCAGGACCATGTGGGGGCAACCCCGTGGAGGTTCGAGTCCTCTCTTCGGCACCACTTTTCGCTTCTCACTCCCTGACTGATTTAATCTACACGCCTCGTTCCAACCCGCGCAAGGGACTGCCTGCACCCGCAGCAGCCCTTTTCTTCCTTATTATATACCTATAACCTGCGAAAGGATGTCCATGGCTCGCTTCCTGCACACCCGCATCCGCGTCGGCGATCTCGAGCGCTCTATTGAGTGGTATTGTACTCACCTCGGCTTTGAGGTCCAGAGCCGTTCCGCTAAATCGCCTGCTGGCAACCAAATCGTCCATCTCGAACTGCCCGGCAATGAGCACACCCTAGAGCTGACCTACTCCGCCGACTACCAGCTTGCGGTCCCCGAAGACCTCATGCACCTCGCTATTGCGGTCCCCGACTTGATCGGCTTTTGCGACGCTTTGGAAAACAACGGGATCGAAATATGGCCGAGCGATTGGCGCACGACGTTTCCCACCGGCCGCAAGATGGCCTTTATCGACGACCCCGATGGCTACGAGATAGAGCTGCTCGAATGTTAAGGTTGATTTAACGTTCCCGCGCTAAAGGGCCGCTGTGGTCGAGGAAAGGAACTACCCCCGGGCGGATTCGAACCGCCGACCCACAGATTAGGAATCTGTTGCTCTATCCTGCTGAGCTACGGGGGTTAGAGGAGGGATGTTGGTTGTTCATATTATATTGCGAGAGATTCAAAGTCAAATGCTCGGGTTTTTATCGCATCTGTTGACACCAAATTAAACTGGCCTAATTTACAAGACTGTTTGGCCAAAAAATCTAAGGCAAGGCCGGCTTTTTACAACCTCAGCTAAACTAAAAAATATGGCTCAAGTATTCTCGCGCAGCGCCAACTGGGCTTCTAAGGCCAGCATCCTCGTCGGCCTCGTCCTAGTCGGAAGTATCCTCGGTATCGTCCTCAACATCAATCGCATTTACTTCGTCAACCAAGTCAACGTGGCCATTGATCAGCCCGTTCCCTTCAGCCACAAACACCACGTCACCGGCATGGGGATCGACTGCCGCTATTGCCATACAACCGTCGAGGAAAGTGCTTTTGCCGGCATTCCCCCGACCGAAACCTGCATGACCTGCCACTCGCAGATCTGGACCGAAGCCCCCATCCTCGAACCCGTGCGGGCTAGCTTCCGCGACGGCGTCCCCATCGAGTGGAATCGCGTCCACGACTTGCCCGACTTCACTTATTTCAACCACAGCATCCACGTCAACCAAGGCATTGGCTGCCAGTCCTGCCACGGCCCAGTCGATCAAATGCCCCTGATGTGGAAAGCCGAATCCCTGAATATGGAGTGGTGTCTCGATTGCCACCGCGATCCCGCCCAGTACATCCGCCCACGCGACCAAGTCTTTAACATGAACTACCAATATCCAGCCGACCAAGAAAGCTTGGGGGCGCAACTCGTCGCCGAATACGGCGTGCAGACCAGCCAACTCACCAACTGCTCTATCTGCCACCGCTAATATGGAAACCAGAAAAAACATCGATCTCGCGACCATCCGTTCCCGTCTCCAAGCCACTCAAGGTCCAGAGTACTGGCGCAGCTTGGACCAATTGGCTCAGACCGAAGAATTTGCCGCCATGGTCCAGCGCGAGTTCCCCGAGCAAGCGGCCGAGTTGAAGGATCCGGTCAGTCGGCGGAATTTTCTCAAGCTCATGAGCGCATCGCTGGCGCTAGGCGGGCTTTCGGGTTGCACGATTCAGCCCCGCGAAAAAATCGTTCCCCAAGTCCGGGCCCCGGAAGATGTCATTCCCGGCAAGCCTCAGTACTTTGCTTCGGCCGCCTCGCTCGGCGGTGTGGGCATGGGCATCCTAGTCGAGAGCCATCAGGGGCGGCCGACCAAAATCGAGGGCAATCCCGAGCATCCCTCCGGCAGCCGCGGCTCCAATGCGCTCATACAGGCTTCGATTCTCGACCTCTACGACCCCGACCGGTCGCAAACGGTTAAAAACGCCGGTCGCATCAGCACTTGGAGCATCTTCCTAGCCGATCTGACGCAGCGGTTGAGCTTGCACGAGGCCAACGGCGGCGCTGGCCTGCGCATCCTGACCCAGACGGTGACTTCGCCGACCCTTGGGCACCAGTTGCAGGCCCTGCAGGCCCAGTTTCCCCAAGCCCAGTGGCACCAGTACGAGCCTGTCAATCGCGACAACGCCCGCGCCGGGGCCCAAATGGCCTTTGGCGAGCCGGTCCATGCGTTTTACGACGTCGCCCACGCCAAGGTGATTCTATCGCTGGACGCGGACTTTACCTACAGCGCTCCCGGCAACGTCCGCCACGCTCGGGACCTAGCGGCCGGTCGCCGCTTTCGCAACAACGCCAAGGCCAGCAATCGGCTCTATGCGGTCGAGAGCAGTCCAACGCCTACGGGCAGCGCAGCCGATCACCGCTTGGCCCTAGGCACGGCGTCCATCGAAGCCTTGGCCCTAAAGGTGGCCCAAGGGCTTGGCATCGGCTGGGAGGGGCCGAGCGTTCCGGCCGACTTCTCCGCGCACGATGCCTGGATTGCCGCCCTCGTCGATGACCTAAAAGCCCACCGCGGTCAAAGCCTCGTCCTCGCGGGCGACCAGCAGGCCCCGGCCGTCCACGCTTTGGCCCATGCGATCAACCACGCCCTCGGCAATGTGGGCACAACGATACACTACACCGATCCCCTCGAAGTCGAGTCGGTTGACCAGCGCGCGTCGCTAGCCGCTTTAGTCGCCGACATGAACGCCGGCCAAGTCGAGTCCTTGTTCATCCTCGGCGGCAATCCGGTGTACGACGCGCCCGTGGATCTCGACTTTGCGGCCGCGCTCGACCAAGTCGGCTACCGCGTCCACCTCGGCCTGTACGACAATGAAACGTCGGAACGCTGCCATTGGCACATCCCAGAATCTCATTTTCTCGAAGCGTGGAGCGACACCCGCGCCCACGACGGCCTCGCCACGATTGTCCAGCCGCTAATAAGCCCGCTCTACAAGAGCCAATCAGCGCACGACTTTTTGGCGGTCCTCACCGGCCAGCCCGGGGTCCCCGATCTTGAAATCGTGCGCCAGTATTGGGAGGGACAAGGGCTGGATGCGACAGCTTGGCGTCGCGCCCTGCACGACGGCTTCGTCGAGGGTACGCGCCCCCAAGCCCAATCCGCCCAACTCGTTCCGCTGCGGCTGCCGGCAACCACTGGGAACCTGCCCGCCGAAGAAGACCTCGAAATCCACTTTCGGCCCGATCCCATGGTGTGGGACGGCCGCTTTACCAACAACGCTTGGCTGCAAGAGACCCCTAAGCCCATCACCAAGCTAACTTGGGACAACGCCGTCCTCGTCAGCCCGGCCACGGCCGAGCGCCTGCGGCTCAAGAGCGAATTTCTCGCCGAACTGCGCTTTGACGGGCGGGCGCTCAAGGCAGCGGTTTGGATCGTGCCCGGCCAAGCCGACGGCGTCGCCACCTTGCACTTGGGCTACGGCCAAAAGCGTAGTGGCCGCATCGGGCGCGACAAGGGGTTCAATGCCTATGCCTTGCGGCCTACGGCGGCCTTGTGGAGCGGCGGCGACCTCCAGATCAGCGGCTCCTACGACCGCTATCGCCTCGCCTGTACGCAAGACCACCACAGCATGGAAGGCCGCAACTTCGTGCGCCAAGCCTCGCTAGACTACTACCAAGCGCATCCGCACTTTGCCCACGAAGGCACCCACGACCCGCCCGATGACCTGACGCTCCACAACCGCACGGATCACCAATACACAGGCTATGCTTGGGGCATGGTAATCGATCTAGGCTCCTGCATCGGCTGCAATGCGTGCGCAACGGCCTGCCAAGCCGAAAACAACATCCCCATCGTGGGCAAGGACGAAGTCCTCAACGGCCGCGAAATGCCTTGGATTCGCGTCGATCGCTACTACAAGGGGTCGCTCGATAACCCCGAGATCGCGCACCAGCCCGTGCCTTGCATGCAGTGCGAAAACGCCCCTTGCGAGTTGGTTTGCCCGGTCGCGGCTACGACCCACAGCGACGAGGGCCTCAACGACATGGTCTATAATCGCTGCGTCGGCACCCGCTACTGCGCCAACAACTGCCCCTATAAGGTGCGGCGCTTCAACTTCCTCCAATACGCCGACCGCGATACCGAAAGCCTAAAATTGCAGCGCAATCCCGATGTCACCACGCGCGCCCGCGGCGTCATGGAAAAATGCACGTACTGCGTCCAGCGCATCAACCAAGCACGCATTGAGGCCAAAAAGGCGAATCGCACCATAGGCGATGGCGAGATCGTCACCGCCTGCGAGCAAGCCTGTCCCACCGAGTCCATCGTCTTCGGGGACATCAACGATCCCGAGAGTCGCGTCTCTGCGCTCAAGGCATCCCCGCTCAACTACGGCATCCTCACCGAGTTGAACACGCGCCCCCGCACCACGTATTTAGCCAGCATCAAGAACCCCAATCCCAAAATTGCCGAGGCTTAGCATGTCCGAAACTGCGAAAACGCCTTATCGCCCCCCAGTGTCGGAACTAGGCCCGAGCCAGACCTCGTACACCTCAATCACCGACAAAATCAGCGGGATCGTCCTGACCAAAAACACTCCGCTGGCGTGGTTCCTTTGCTTTGCTTTGGGCTTTTTGCTGCTGCACGGACTCATGATCGGCGTTCCCTACCTGCTGTTTGAGGGCGTGGGCATCTGGGGCATCAACAATCCGGTGGGCTGGGGTTGGGCCATCATCAACTTTGTCTGGTGGATCGGCATCGGCCACGCCGGCACCCTGATCTCGGCGATTTTACTCTTATTCCGGCAGCGGTGGCGCACCTCGATCAACCGCGCGGCCGAGGCCATGACCATCTTTGCCGTGCTCTGCGCCGCGCAGTTTCCGCTCTTTCACACCGGGCGGCCTTGGCTGGCCTGTTACTGGCTGTTGCCCTATCCCAACTCCATGGATCTCTGGCCGCAGTTTCGCAGCCCGCTTATTTGGGACGTCTTCGCGGTCTCGACCTATTTGACGGTGTCGCTGGTCTTTTGGTTCGTCGGCTTGGTTCCAGACTTAGCGAGCCTGCGCGACCGCGCCAAAAACCGCATTGCCCAAGTTCTCTACGGCGTCCTCGCGCTTGGCTGGCGCGGCTCGGCCATTCACTGGGAGCGCTACGAAATGGCGTCCCTGTTGCTGGCCGGCCTCTCCACCCCCCTCGTGCTCTCGGTCCACAGCGTCGTCAGTTTCGACTTTGCCGTCGGGCTGATACCCGGGTGGCACACGACCATATTCCCTCCCTATTTCGTCGCCGGGGCCATCTATGCGGGCTTTGCCATGGTCCTGACCTTGATGATCCCCATGCGCCTCATCTATGGGTTGGACGACTTCATAACCGAGCGCCATCTAAACAACATGGCCAAAGTCATGCTCGCTTCCGGGCTGATTGTGGGATATGGCTACTTCATGGAGCAGTTCATCGCTTGGTACAGCGCCAGCGTCTTTGAGAGCTATATGATGGAAAACCGCATGCATGGCCCGTACGGCCCCTTCTACTGGGCCTTGATCGTCTGCAACATCGCCGTGCCCCAGCTCCTTTGGTTTAGGCACTTCCGCACGAGTATGTTCTGGCTATTTTTCATTTCTCAGTTCATCAACGTCGGCATGTGGCTGGAGCGCTTCATCATCGTCGTCACGAGCCTACATCGCGATTTTATGCCCTCTTCTTGGGGCATGTTCCACCCAACTATCTGGGACATTGCCATCTACGCGGGGACCATCGGCTTGTTCATCGTCCTGTTTTTTCTCTTCATCCGCGGCCTACCGATGATTTCCATCCACGAGATCCGCAATCTGCTGGTCTCTGGCGACCACAAGTGAGCCCTTGATTTATGCAGCACACCGAACCAACGCCCTACGGCCTGCTGGCCGAATTTGAATCCCCCAACGACTTGCTGGCCGCGGCCAAGGCGACCTTTGCGGCCGGCTACCGCAAGATCGACGCTTATTCGCCCATGCCCGTCCACGGTTTGGGCGCGGCGATTGGCTTTCCGCGCACCAGGTTGCCTTGGCTGGTTTTCGCCTTTGGCCTACTCGGCGCCATCACCGGCTACTCCCTGTGCTATTGGGTCTCGGTCATCGACTATCCGCTCAACATCGCCGGCAAGCCCTTGCACAGCGGGCCGATGTTCATCCCGGTGACCTTTGAGCTGACCATCCTCTTTGCCGCCCTCAGTTCGGCCGTTGGCATGTTCATTGCCAACGGCCTGCCCCAGCCCTATCACCCGGTCTTCAACGCGCCCAACTTCAGCCGCGCCAGCCAAGATCGCTTCTTTCTCTGCATTGAGGCCGAAGACCCCCAGTTCGACCGCAAAAAAACCGAGGAATTTCTGCGCGGCCTAAACCCGCATGAGGTTGTCGAAGTTGAAAACTGAAATGACCATCGCCAGCCGACGGCCCGCGGCCCTGTTGGCAGCGGCGCTGTTGCTGATTGGCACCGCCGGTTGCGAGCTGCGGCAGGCCATGTACAATCAAGAAAAATACGAGCCGCTAGAGGCCTCGGCGTTCTTTGCCGACGGCATGTCCTTTCGCCCGCAGGTAGAAGGCACTGTGGCGCGCGGCCAACTGATGCTCGACGAACACTTCTACCAAGGCACCATACAAGGCCAACTCGCGGAGACCTTGCCGGTGCCGGTTGACCGCCCGCTCCTAGCGCGCGGCCGCGAGCGCTACAACATTTTCTGCGCCCCCTGCCACGACCGGACCGGCGCGGGCAACGGCCTGATCGTCCAGCGGGGGCTCAAACAACCGGAGAGTTTTCACCAAGAGCGGCTGCGCGAGGCCCCGGTCGGCCACTTTTACGATGTCATTACCAATGGCTTTGGCGTCATGTATAGCTACTCCTCCCGCATTCCCGTGGCCGACCGCTGGGCCATCGTCGCCTATCTCAAGGTGTTACAGCTAAGCCAGAACCTCGAACTGGACCAACTGCCGGTCGAGGACCAAAGGCAACTTCAATGAACGAGTCGATTACCCAACAGTCCGCTGCCCTCCATCCCTATTTGGACACCCTCCAGCGCCGCGCACTGGCCGTGGGCTTGGCCGGTTTGGCCGCCGCTGCGGTCGGCTACTTCACCGCCGAGGAGCAGTTCTTCCGCTCTTATTTGCTGGCCTTTACCTTCTGGATCGGCCTGCCCTTGGGCAGCATGGGCATCCTCATGATCCACCACGTCGGCGGCGGCACTTGGGGATTTTCGATCCGGCGGCTGCTCGAAGCGGGGACCCGCACCTTGCCGCTGATGTTTCTGCTCGCGCTGCCCATTCTCTTCTTCGGCCTGCACGACCTCTACGAGTGGACTCATCAGAGCGTAGTGCAAAAAGACGCCATCCTCCAGAAGAAGGCCCCTTATCTCGACGAGCCTTTCTTTATCGCCCGCACCGTGCTCTACTTTATTATATGGGGGCTGTTCGCCTTTCTGCTCAACCGCTGGTCGCAGCAGCAAGATCAGACGACGGCCACGCATCCAACCCACCGCTTGCAGCTCTTGAGCGGCCCGGGGATCGTCGTTTTCTTTGTGACCGCAACGCTGGCCTCTATGGATTGGCTCATGTCGCTCGAGCCGCATTGGTTCTCGACTATTTTTGGCATCATCTACATCGTGGGCATGGGGCTGATGGCCTGGGGCTTCGCGTTCCTCGTAGCGGTTCCCCTCGCGCGCCGCAAACCGCTACAGGGCGTAATTACCGAGCAGCACCTGCGCGACTTGGGCACTTTTATGCTCGCCTGCGTCATGCTCTGGGCATACACCTCGTTTTCCCAGTTGCTCATTATCTGGTCGGCCAATCTGCCCGAGGAAATCACTTGGTACATGACCCGCTTGGAGGGCGGCTGGCAATACATTGGCTACGGGCTGCTGGTGTTTCACTTTGCCGTTCCCTTTCTGTTTCTCATATCCAGCACGATGAAGTCCAAAACCAAGCTGCTCGGCGCCATTGCCGCGGGCTTGGTTTTCATGCGCTTGGTCGATTTGTACTGGATCACGGCCCCGACCTTCACCAAGGTCCACGCCGAGCACGGGCCGAGTTTCCACAGCACCGGGATTACCCTACACTGGCTCGACCTAGTCATTCCAATAGGCATCGGCGGCATCGTCATTGCGCTCTTCTTCTCTCAGCTAAAAAAACGCGCCCTGATCGCGCAAAACGACCCCCGCTTTGCAGACCTCTACCGCGGCGAGAGCAATCATGGCTGAACAAGCACCCCAATCCACCCACTCCGGCTACGAGACGACCGATGCGCGGATAACGCCCTTGGCCCAGACCGGCCTTTTTATTACCGCGCTAGTCATCGCTTCCTTTGTCGGCATGCTCGTCTTATTCCGGGTTTTCGCCTATTACCAGCCGCTCTTCGACGATCCGGTGCCGCCGCTCGTCGCCAACCGCATCGCCACCATTGCGCCGCGGCTGCAGGTGGACCCGCCCAAGCAAAAGGTCGAGCTGGCCCAAAGCGAAGCCGCGCTGCTCAACTCCTATGGCTGGATCGACCAACAAGTGAAGGTGGTCCACATTCCCATCGAGCGCGCAATGGATCTGGTGAGCGCCGGCAAAATGCCGCTCATCGCGCCCGCGGCCCCATGAGCAGAGCCACGACGACATTCTTTCGCAGTGCGATCTTCGCATCGGCCCTGCTGCTAGCCGGCCAAGCCGGAGCGCAAAGCTATACCCAGCAGCTACAAGAACGCATTGGCATCGACCAGAAATTGGGCGATTCGATCCCCTTGGATCTCGAATTCACCGACTCCAGCGGCGAGCGCGTCTCGCTGCGCCAATACTTCGGCCAAAAGCCCATCGTACTCACCTTAGTGTACTACGAATGCCCCATGCTCTGCACCCAAGTGCTCAATAGCCTCTTGCGGGCCATGAACGTGCTGAGTTTTGGCATTGGCACGGATTTCGACGTGTTGACCATCAGCGTCGATCCGGGCGAAACTCCAGAGTTGGCCGCGGCCAAAAAGGCCGAATACAACAAAAACTACCGCGGCCGCGATGGCTCTACGGGCTGGCACTTCCTCACCGGCGAGGCACACTCCATCAACCAGCTAGCCGAAGCCGTCGGCTTTCGCTACCTATACGACGAAGACACCGATCAGTACATTCACGCCAGCGGCCTGATGGTGCTGACGCCGGCAGGCAAACTAGCGCGTTACTTCTACGGCATCGACTACCCCCCGCGCGACTTGCGCTGGGGCCTCGTCGAAGCAGCCGACGGCGCCATCGGCAATCCGGTCGATCAGCTGCTCCTGCTCTGCTACAGCTACGACCCAATGACCGGCAAATACGGTCTCTACATCCGCAATTCCCTGCGCATCGGTGGGCTGATTACCGTGCTGGCTCTCGCGGCCTTTATCATCGCTATGCTCAAGCGGGAGCGCCGCAACAGCCGCAACAACCTGCACCAGCCTCAGCTCAACTAGTTCGGAGCCCTGAACCGCATGTCCGACTTTCCACTTTTTCCCGCCCAAGCCTCCACCGTCGCCTGGCAGGTAGATGCCCTGTACGCATTCTTGCTCGCCCTGACTGTGCTCTTCTGCCTGCTCGTGTTCGGCATGGTAATCGTCTTTGCCATCAAGTACCGCCGCCGCTCGGACGACGAACAGCCCGAGCAAAACCACGGCAACCTCGCCCTCGAATTGTCTTGGACCATCATTCCGCTCTTTCTCGCCCTTTTCGTCTTTTTGCTCGGGGCCGACGTGTTCTTCCGGCTCCAGCGGCCGCCGGCCGACCCCTTGGAGATCTATGTGGTTGGCAAGCAGTGGATGTGGAAAATCCAGCACGAATCGGGCAAGCGAGAAATCAACACCCTGCACGTACCCAAGGGACAGCCCGTCCGCTTGACCATGACTTCGGAGGACGCAATCCACGACTTTTTCATCCCCGCCTTTCGGGTCAAAAACGACGTGTTGCCCGGGCGCTACACCACCTTGTGGTTCGAGGCCACGCAGACGGGCGAATTCCACTTGTTTTGCGCCGAGTATTGCGGCACCCAGCACTCGGGTATGATCGGCAAGGTAATCGTCTTAGAGCCCGCCGATTACCACGACTGGCTGACGGGCGCGTCCAGCGGCGAGTCCATGGTCGAGGCGGGCCAGCGCCAGTTTCAGCAACTCGGCTGCGAGACCTGCCACAAATCCACGGCCACGGGTCGCGGCCCGTCGCTGATCGGGATTTACGACAAGCCGGTAACGCTCAGCAACGGGCAGGAGATCGTCGTCGATAGCGACTATATCCGCGAGTCCATCCTCCAGCCCACGGCCAAAATAGTCGCCGGGTACGAGCCGATTATGCCCGTCTTTGAGGGGCAGATCAGCGAGCAATCGCTCCTGCAAATCGCGTCTTATATCAAATCCCTGAGTGAGTCCGCAGAGTGAATATCTCAACGAGGTCATTCAAGCCATGAGCCACGCAGTTAGCGCCAACGGCGAGCCGAGGAACTATCTCAACGAAACCTATGGGATCAAATCTTGGCTCCTGACCCTAGATCACAAGCGCATCGGTATCCTCTACTTGATAACGATGGCGATCTTCTTCTTGGCCGGCAGCCTTTTCGCCAGTGTAATTCGCTTTGAGCTGATGACGCCCCAAGGCGATTTGGTCGAGGCCGAGACCTACAACAAGCTCTTCACCATGCACGGCGTGGTGATGATCTTCTTCTTTCTCATCCCCTCCATCCCAGCGGCCCTCGGCAACTTTCTCATCCCCCTGCAAATCGGCGCTCGGGACGTGGCCTTCCCCCGCCTCAATCTCCTCAGTTACTATCTCTACACCGCCGGGGGGCTGTTCGCCGTGTTGGCCATCATCATGGGGGGCATTGACACGGGTTGGACCTTTTACACGCCTTATAGCAGCACGTATGCCACTTCGTTTGTCTCTTTGGCCCTAGTCGGCGTTTTCGTCAACGGCTTCTCTTCGATTCTCACTGGGGTCAACTTCATGGTCACCATCCACAAGATGCGGGCCCCGGGCATGACGTGGTTCCGCTTGCCGCTCTTTATTTGGGGGCACTACGCGACCAGCCTAATTCAGGTCTTGGGCACCCCGGTCGTGGCCATCACCTTGTTGCTGGTCTGCTTCGAGCGCATCTTCAAAATCGGCATTTTCGATCCCAATTACGGCGGCGACCCCGTACTCTTCCAGCACATGTTCTGGTTTTACTCGCATCCGGCCGTATATATCATGATCCTGCCGGGCTTTGCCGTCATCAGCGAAGTCGTAGCCTGCTTCTCGCGCAAGCGGGTCTTCGGCTATTCGTTTGTCGCCTTTTCTTCGTTGGCCATCGCCATCCTCGGCTTTCTCGTCTGGGGCCACCACATGTTCGTATCGGGCCAATCCACCTACGCCAGCATGGTCTTTTCCTTCATTACCTTCTTCGTGGCCGTGCCCTCGGCGATCAAAATTTTCAACTGGTCTTTCACCCTCCACAAAGGCTCGGTTCAGCTCGACTCGCCCATGCTCTACGTGATGGGCTTTATCGGCCTGTTCACCATCGGCGGGCTGACGGGCCTGTTTCTTTCCACCTTGGGCACGGATGTCCATCTCCACGACACCTATTTCGTGGTCGCCCACTTTCACTACGTCATGGTGGGCGGCATGGTCATGGCGTTTCTGTGCGGCCTGCATTTTTGGTGGCCTAAAATGACCGGGCGCATGTACTCGGAAGGGGCGGCCAAGCTCGGCGTCATGTTCGTCTTCGCCGGGTTCAACTTGACCTTCTTTCCCCAATTTGTCTTGGGGTACTTGGGCATGCCGCGGCGCTATCACGCCTATCCCGAGGAGTGGCAAGCCCTCAACATCATGTCAACAGCCGGGGCCACCGTCCTCGGGCTGGGCTTTTCCCTGACCATCGTCTATCTCCTCTGGTCCTTGTTCAAGGGCCAGAAGGCCACTGCCAATCCGTTCCAAGCCAAGGGCCTCGAATGGGATATTCCCTCGCCGCCCATCGCCCACAACTTTGAAGCCATTCCGATCGTTACTTGGGAAGCCTATCCCTACGGCGAGGAGGAACCCGCAGCACCGAGCAGCGAGCCCGTACCTGAACGCGCTAAGGAGGACGAAGTTGTCTGAGCACGCACACAGCGCCCACCACCTACATCAGTTCGAGACCGCGCAGCAGCAATACGAAGCCGCCAGCCTCGGCATGTGGGCGTTCATCATCCAAGAAATCCTGTTCTTCGGGGGGCTGTTCGGCGCGTACACCGTGTATCGCAACACCTATATCGAAGCCTTTACCGCCGGCTCGCACCACCTCGACATCTTCTGGGGCACCTTCAACACCATCGTGCTAATCGCCAGCAGCCTGACCATGGCATTGGCTGTCCGCGCCGCGCAGACCGACGCCGGTCGCAACGCGATTACCGGGTGGCTCGTCGCCACGATCCTTCTCGGCTGCGCCTTCTTGGGCGTCAAGTACATCGAGTACAGCCACAAGTGGCTCGATAACCTCATCCCAGGCAGCATGTTCCAGTGGAACGACCCCGCCTTCCCCGAGGTTTCGCTCGGCAACGCCAAAATTTTCTTCTCGTTCTACTTCGTGATGACCGGGATGCACGCCTTGCACATGGTCATTGGCGTTGGCATCATGCTGTGGATGATCGTCAAAGTCCAGCGCAACGAGATTTCGGCTCAGTACTTTACGCCGATTGAAATCAGCGGCCTCTACTGGCACTTCGTGGATATCGTGTGGATTTTCCTCTTCCCCCTGCTCTATCTGATCGGACGCCACTAATGTCTGAACATCACGTAGTTCCGCTCAAGATCTACTTTCTGATCTTCTTCGCCCTAATGATTGGCACCGTCCTCACGGTCGCCGCGGCCTTCGTCGATATGGGCTTTTTGAATACGCCGGTCGCCCTGATCATCGCCTTAGTAAAGGCATCGCTGGTCATTTTGTTCTTCATGCACGTAAAATACAGCCCCAAGCTGGTCGGGCTGTTTGCCGTGGCCGGCTTCTTCTGGCTGTGCATCCTGCTGGCCTTGACCATGCAGGATTACTACACGCGCGGCTGGGGCGAGGAAGCACCGGTGGAGTTTTTGCAGGAAGGGTCGTTCTTCTAAGTTTTAAGTCGAGCCTTACCAAGGCACGGGCGAGAGATACTCGTCGCCAAGCCGTGGAGATTCGGCAGCGCATCCCTGCCGCTTCTGCATAAAAAAGCCCAAGCCGCTTTACACGGCTTGGGCTTTCGTCCTATACGCTTCCCCATTCTACTCTGTCGCTCGCGCCGCCTTGAGAAAGGCTACCACCTCCTTGTAGCACTCCTTCTTTTCGCCGCCCTCAATGTGGGAACCCCGGCCAGCCCATGTCAAGGCCATCCCTTCGGAGTTATTTTGTTTTGGGCGTTGACCTCGGCACCGAGATCCACCAAAAACTTTACTATCTCTAATTGAAGTGGAGAGACTACAAACGCTCCCAAGTTGTCCGACTAACACCGGCCTGCGCTAAAATTTTATTCAAAAGCCCACGGCCAATGTCGCCACGATGTGGGTTAGGCAGGACAAGACGCGTCTTATCTCGGACCATATACTGATGATTCCCCCCAGAATAGGGGCCTTCAAATCCCAATCTCCTCAAATAGCGAATAAGATCGCGGTGACTCAGCGGTCCAAATTGGGGCATCACACCGATTCCGGTACGCCCTCCAAGCGCACCCCATCCACTTCAGGAAGCAGATGGTTCATTTTCAATCCGAGGGTGATCCAGCCCTCAAGCACGGATTGCAATTCTTCGCGGCACTGTTCCAAGGTCTCCGCATTTGCATACACGCCTTGAAATCCGACAATTTCTCCATAAAACGTTTGATCGTCGAGTACCTCGAATGTCGTGCGTCTCATCGCCAACTGGATATATCGGGCCATTCTGAGAAAATCTGCCATCTCCTGATAGTCGCCCGCTTCGGCCCATGTCAAGGCCGTCTCACCGGAGTTATTTCGGTCGTTGACCTTCGCACCACGGTCCACCAAAAACTTCACCACCGCTAAACGATCGCTAACGGCGGCCTTCATCAAGGCCGTCCAGCCGCGGTTATCCTTGGCGTGGATATCGCCCCCCTTGGAAATCAAAAACTCCACGACCGCTAAATGGCCACCCCAAGCGGCCCGCATCAAGGCCGTCTCGCCATCTTTATTACCGATGTTAATATCGGCCCCCTTACAAACCAAAAAGCGCACTACCGCTAAACGGTCCTCCATAGCAGCCTTCATCAAGGCCGTCCAGCCGACGTTGTTTTGGGCATTGACATCAACATCAGCCCCGCTAGCCACCAAAAACTTCACTACCGCTAAATGGCCGCCTTGAGCAGCCCACATCAAGGCCGTCCAACCATTCGCATCGCGGATGTGAATATCCGCCCCCTCGGCCACTAAAAAGCGCACCATCGCCAAGTAGCCATCTTGGGCCGCCCACATCAAGCTGGTCGTCTGTCGCGCCCCTTGCCCAATATAGGACTTGAGCAATGCCTGCACCGACATGTCTCGGTTGGCGGCGACCTGCTTGAGAGAATGGAGTACATCCTTGGGTATCTCTATGGATACCGTTTCCGTCGCACGAGGACGGAACGCAAGCGCAAATTCTTCTTTCTGTTTGGTTTCAGGCGTCTTCATATAACTTCCTTTCAGGAGGCGTTGCGCGACGCGCAGATATGATGCGCGTCCATTGGTCTCGCTCTACGTAAACGACCAGCAAAATGCGTTGCTGAAACGAGTACCCAAGAATGAAATTCCGTTGTTCGGCACCCGTGGATGCGTCACCTATTTGATAAAAACGATCGAAGAAGACTTCGGCGGCTTCTTCAAAATGGACGTGATGCTTCTGCACATTGCTTTGGGCTTTGTTCTCATCCCACTGAAACCTGATGTCTTGAAGTTGGTATTCGATGTCCACAAGACGAAGGATCGCCTCCCCTACTACTCTCCGCCCTCGTAAAGCCCTTTGCGGCTAACCGCGTACTCGGACAATGGGGGGCAATCGGGACCAACACAATCCATAAAATCGTCTGCCAACTGATCGGCTAGGGCCTCAAATTTATCATCCGATAGCGGCTCTACCTTAACCTGCTCCCATGGGACGAATTCGATCAGCACGGATTGCTTCTCACCATTAGAATCCACGACAAACTGGGATTTTTGAATCCGGTCAGCAACGCCCATTTCGTTCTTCTTTTTTGGTCCCAAACGGCCCTCACGCAATGTCGCGCACCAGCACCAAGATCGCCGCCTGCGGCACGACGATAAACTTCTCGTCGTCGAACTTGATTTCTACCGCGTCTTTGCACAGGAATTTTGACCTACCCTTTATCTGTTCCATCTTCTTGTTTCAACTCTAATTCATCGAGAACGAGCACGTCCACATCCGCTACACGTTTGAGTGCTTTATCGTTGGTTAAGAAAACCTGACAGTTCGCTGTCTTAGCAACGGCAACTTGTAATGCGTCAGGTGTGCGTAACCCATGTTGTGCCCGGAGAATAGCCGCTTGCTCGGCTACTTTTGCGTCAACAGGCAACGTATAGAAGTTGGCACTGTGAAGCAACAAATCGCGATATTCTTTTTGCAAATGAATCTCTCCTTGTTCCAGAGGCTGAGTTAAAACTTCCGTCAAGGTAATGACTGAAGTAAATCCTGTAATGATTCCTTGATGAATTCTGTGAAAAATCTCGGTAACTAATCTATGGTACGCGGGATTCATTTCGATTAGATAGATGATGGGCGCCGTATCGAATCCTACCCTTGTCACATCCGCCAATGCGTCATCCAGTGCGATCATGGTTGGTATCCCATTCTTCACGAAGACGATCAACGTACGTTTGAGCATCTACCCCTTGCCAAATCTCTCTACCTAATCCACGCAACTCCAGAATACTCCGTTTTTTAGGCTCCTGTTGGGCGATGAGAGCCAATTTTAACCGGCGCAGATGCTCTGGCGAAGGATCCCACCAAATAGGATTTGCCAACGATCCTTCTTGGCCTCGTAGCCTATCGTTGCACCGCTTCGTTTCCTTTGAATCTGCACGCGATTGCACATCTCCAACCTTTGCTAGGCGATGCAGGGGGACCGGCGTGTCATGGGTCAATTCTTCATAGAGACGGTTGCGTAACCATGCGACGTTCCGAGGTATGAGGTTATGGCCAAACAGTTGGTTGGCAACATTCCCAATGCATCCATAGGTAGCCAGATGGCCAAATGGAATTTGCGTAATGATCAGGGCTACATGCCATCGCCACTCTCCCTTAGAGTTTCGCAACTGTGCTTCAATACCTTGCAAATCTTCTTCAATACCCTGCAAATCTTCTTTCGTAGTTTTTTTTATTGTATCGCAGTACTGGGCAAGCCTTTCGGCTACTTCATTCCCGAATTTTTCCAGCCGGGAGTCTAGGGATTCTCGCGTCTGTAGCAGCGACTCCTCCAACGCCTTGATACGTCGCTGTAGATGAGGATGAGGAACCATGGCGTATAGTTGCTTAGCCACTTCTAGGTCCAGCTCAATCCGACCTATCGAGTTGTAGAGGTAAGGGAGCTTGTTCCTGTACTCTTCCACCTTCCCCCCCACCAACTCATTGATCGCATCCCAGTCGAAGATGATAGGCGGCCGCTCCTCAGCAGGGATTAGCTCAAACCCCCTCCTCCACTCCTCGGCCTTCTTCAGCAGAGCAGGCAGACGTTCCGGCCAGTCGTGGAGCATGTTCGGCGAGAAGTCGGCTCCGGTAGGCCAAGTTGGGACCCCATCGTCCAGATAAACTTGGTTGAACAGTTTGAGGTCCTTTAGGGGACTATATATCCGGCCTGATAAGATAGGACGAAGATCGGCCTCTTGGCATGTACCGTCCTCAAAGGAGGCCCGTAGCTTGTAGGGACCTATCACTTCCAGACGGATCACTTTATGAAGTTTATAATCCACTTGTTTTATCTCTCTGGCGGCTCAATAGGATCGGGGACGACGCCTTGCTGCAACTGTTCCCAAGCAGCTTCCAGATCTTCTACATGATCTTCAGCCCAGTTCATCACTTGTCGATGCTTATTCCTTGGCAGTGAACCCCCTATTACCTCTATATTGCCTGAATCAACGGCATAAACAGCCTCATCCCCCGAATAACTCGCATGAAAGTGCGGTCGATGGTGAGGGCTACCTACTTCCGAGAACATTCGGTCAGATAGTGATTCCATAAAACTCCGCAAGTTTCGGCATAAAACTCCGTTAAACAGAGTCGATTCAAGGCTTGCTTCGTCAAGCAATATCGCGCACCAGCACCAAGATTGCCGCCTGCGGCACGACGATAAACTTCTCGTCGTCGAACTTGATTTCCACCGCGTCCTTGCGCAGGAAAATGGCGTGATCGCCCTTTTTGGCTTGGAGGCCGATGTAGCGCATCTGCTCGCTCCCCTCCTCCCAAGGTACGCCGTCGTCATCGGCCTTCGGCGGCAAGGGAACGCCCGGCCCCACCTCTTCGACGCGCCCGCTTTGCACGTTCTCCTTTTCCAAAGCGGTCGGCGGCAAATAAAGCCCCACGGCCGTGCGCTCTTCCATGTCGTCAACCCGGATGAGTACGCGGTCGCCGACTACGTATAGTTCTTTGTCGCCCCGGATCATTTCACCTCGTTAGTAGCGGCAAAAGCTGATTGACTAGCACGGCAACCACGACCGCGGCGGCGATCTTCCAGCCGAGCTTGTTCAGGTCATCGCGCACTTTGTTTAGCTCACCGCGTACTTTGTTTAGCTCGCTGTGCATTTCTCTGCGCAGGTCTCCTAACTGATCTTCTACGCGGCCCAACCGTTCGTTCATCTGCCGCATTTCGCCGCGCAATTCGCCTAAATGCTCGGCGCGTTCTTCTGTCTCGCTCAAGGCCATGCTCCACGCTCCTTTCTTGGGTAATCCGTTGAGTTCCTAGGACGCCAGTCGCAAACACTCGCCGTAGCGCTCAAAGCGCTCCCCTTCCTCCTCGGCTGGATCGACGTACTTGAGCCAAAGGGCGCTGTCCTTCTTGGCACCGCTGAGGTCGCGGCGGCTGCCCAAGTGGCTGGGATCCGCGCCGTTCCACACCACTTGGCCGTCCTGCATGTAGATGAACTCCCCTCGATAGCGGTCGATTAGCGGCTGCTGTTGGTCTTGGTAGATCAGCCCCTGTTCGCAGGTGGTGCGCCGCCAGTTGGCCACGGTGGCGTCTGAGTCCGTAGATACCGAGTCAAATTCGGCCAGCGGCGCCTCGACCTCGCTCGCAAAGTCAATCTCGGCCAAATCCACCGTGCCAAAGCCGCGCTCGGCCGCGATCAGCAGGTGATTGCGGTCGCGGCGGAAAGGCGGGGTCGGCCAATCGGATTGGGGATCGTGGCCCATCAAGGTCATGCCGCAGGCGTCGGTCGCCACCGGGTGATCGCCGGCCATCAAGGCATTGCAAATCCGGCCCTCGCCGCCCCATTCGCGGCCCCATTGGCCGGTGAGGGCCTCGACGATGTTGAGGCAGGGCTTGGTAATCAGGCCCAAGTCCGGCAGGACGTAGGAAAGCCGGATTAGGTGGTGATAGTACGAGCGCGTCCGCCCTTCCGGCGGGATCATCGGCGGCAGGCCAAAGAGGTTTTTCAGGGTCAAGGTAATGCCCATGAAGGCGTGGTTCTTCATCTTGGCGATGGATACCATCTCATCGGCCTCGGCAAAGACCGAGTTGAGCACGTATTGGTCGAACATGCAGCCGCCGTCCGGCACGGCAAAGGTAGTAAAGGGCGGCAAATTGCCATCGACAAAGCGGACGCCAAACTCGTCCAACAAGTAGCGGTAGTTAAAATCGTCTGGGGTCACGTGGCCGTTGCCGTAGGGATAGGTATCTACGGCCACGAGCTCGGCCGTCGTCCGCTCCCGCAACAGGCGCAACACCGCCCGAGCCATGGCGTCATCGACCAATTCTCGGCGGCGACCGGCGAAATACTCAACGCGCTCCGGCGGCTTAATCATGTTGAATTTCAGGGCGATCCGCCGCGCTTTGGCCAACTTCTCCCACGAGCGGTCCAGCGGTTCGGTCGTGCGCTTGAGCACTTGGTATATCTCCTCGTCGCTGGCTTGATGATCGCAATGCGACGCTCGGACCTTGTACTGTTTGTCGTTCATGGGGCTCTCCTTTTGGGCCTTTTCACTGTGTGGGCTAGGTGATATATTGAAAAAACATATCGTGCGACTCTTCTATGTCAAGCCGGCCGTTTTTCCCTCTCATCCACAGCAAAGGACATCCCATGAGACCGCTGGTCCTGTTCCACGGAGGCTGTAATGACGGCTTCTGTGCTGCGTGGATCTACCGCCGCTACGTCAACCCGCACACCGAGTTTAAGGCCGTTCAATACAACACCGATCCGCCGGCTACGGCGGGCCGCGACGTCGTCATCCTCGACTTCAGCTACGACCGCACCCAGCTCATGGCCATGCACAATCGCGCCCGCTCGCTCTTGGTCTTAGACCATCACGAGACCGCCGCCGAGGCCCTAGCGGGGCTCGACTATTGCGTGTTTGCCGAGGGCAAGTCTGGGGCGCGCATGACTTGGGAGTACTTTTTCGATCCCCGCTCGCAGGTCCGCATCGACGACGTCCCTTGGCTGGTGTCCTATACCGAAGACCGCGACCTATGGCGGTGGGCCTTGCCCGATTCCAAGGCCATCAACGCGGCCCTCGCCTCGTACCCGCGCAACTTTGCCGTGTGGGACGAAATCGCCGAGCGCGGCCCGCAAGCCCTCGTCGTGGAAGGCCAAGCCATTCTCCGCTTCCAACACCGGCTCATCCGGCCGCGCGTCCGCCATCACGGTTGGACCACCATTAGCGGGTTCCGCGTCCCCATTACCAACGCCACGTTTCTGACCTCTGAAATCGGCAATGCCCTCGCCGAAGGGCATCCTTTTTCCGCCGTGTTCTTCGTCCGCCCCGACAGCAGGGTCGTGTACAACCTGCGCTCCAAGGGGGATGCGGCCGCCGATGTGGGCCGCATCGCGCGCACGTACGGCGGGGGCGGGCACAAGCACGCGGCCGCTTTTACCCTAGAGACCATGTTGCCGATGGAAGCGGGGACCTAAATGACCCCCGAACAGCGCTATCTATTCGACATCAACGGCTATTTGCACCTTCCCAACGTGCTCAGCGACCGCGAACTAGCGGCCGGACGAGCCGCCATAGATCGCTATATAGCCACGCCCGACGACGAGCTGCCCGAGGGGTTTTCCCGCTCCGACGACGGCAAGTCCTACGCCAACGGCTTTGCTTTTGACAAGGCGCTCGAATCCTTGCTCTTCCACCCCACCCTGTGGCCCATCGTCAAAGAGTTCACGCACGATCGGCCCGCGTTCTCCCGCGGCACCTTGTTGGTAGATAGTCACCGGCACGAGCCGCTGCGCCTACACTGTGCGCGCGAGGACTTTGGCTGGCCCAGCACGCGCTACGACACCCGCGAGGGCCGCATCTTCTGCGACGACTTCGTCATTTTCCCCTATTTTGACGATGTCTTCCCGGGCGACGGCGGCTTGCTGGTGGTCCCCGGCTCGCACAAGGCGGCGTTTGCGCGACCGCCGAGCCTGTTCAACCGCGGAGTCACCGCCGAGCTAAAGGACTTGCCGGTTGGAGTCGTCAATGTGACGCCGCGAGCCGGAGATGCGGTGGTCATGACGGAAATGCTGGCCCACGGGACCTTGCAATGGCAGCCCACAGATCGCCGGCGTCGCACCTTGGTATTGCGCTACCGGCCCCAATTCAAGGGCCAAGCCGTGGTGCCGGAAGCCCTCTACGACCGCTTGTCGCCGCAAACGCTAGAGCTGATGGCCCCGGCTCACTACACCCATGTCAAGGAGATCGTCAAGGAGGACGTGGTGCGGCTCACCTAAACCAAGTCAAACTCAAGCAAAACAGGCACCTGCGATGGCTCACAAGTGCCTGTTTTTGGTGAGCCCACTGGGAATCGAACCCAGGACCTACGGATTAAAAGTCCGGTGCTCTACCAGCTGAGCTATAGGCTCTATCGGGATTGTATCTACTTCAAAATAGGCGGTTTGCACCCCTATCGCAAGGTTCCCTCCCCCCGTGCGGGGCCTAGTAGGCCAAAGCGATGATCTGGATCGTTTCCTGCGTCTGCGCGTACCCACGGAGGATTTCTTTACAGACAAAAAAGCCCCGGCCTGCCGGTGGAGACAAGCCGGGGCGACGCGGGGCTGTAATTGTAATCGGTATTTATCGGTGTTTAAGGTATGGCGTATTTGAAAACAATTTGAATCAAGACCAGCACGACAGGCACTCCGATGCTCATCGCCTTGATTGCCATCCGCATTTCGCCCCTGAGTTCGGCTATGTCCTCCTTGAGTGCGCCAACGTCCTCTTTTGTCGCCAAACCCTTGAGTTCCCCCTTGAGTTCGGCCACATTCTCCTTGGTCGCCAGATACTTATGAGTGCCTTCTAAGTTGGCGACCCTTTCCGCTACTTCTGCCATTGCGTTGCTCCTGTCTAGTGGGTATGTGCAATATAGCTCTATTTAACGCCGTGTCCAGCGGTCTAGTATAATCCCTTTTCAGCACAGGTTCGGGATGACAAGTAGCTACCTCAATGGACGCTTACCTTATGGTTTTGGTGTGATCGTGATGTCAAAATCAGGGAGAAATATGCGCGCCAAAAAGACAATAACCACAAAAATTCCAATGGTCATCCAAAAGCGATTTTCAAGTCTCCGCACTCTTTTCTCCAAGTTCTGCAATCCGTTTTCAATCCGCGGGATTGATTCGACCTTTTCTTCCACGCGAGTGACTCGTTCCTTTAGATCTCTGAAGTCTTTTCCAAGCTCGTCGAGTCTGTCGTGAATCCGGTTAATACCCTGCATGATCCACTGACTTGCATCGCTAAAAGAATGGGATGGCGATTCTGGACGTGTCGGAGGGCTGAGTTCCCGATTTTCACCGTTCTCTGCGTTGTTCTTTTGATCAGGTGTCATATCCGTGGCCCTCCTACAACCCAGTCGTGTTCGTGGATGTTGATCCACTCCCAGAGGTCTTTGGCTGCATAACCGTAGTAATTCGAGACCGGTATGACGATCCCAGTACCCGATTCGCCATTGCTAAGCCCGATAGCTTCGGCCAATTCGCGCGTCGTCCCGTTGTACGACACAAAGTACGTAATGGGTGCTTCGTCAGTATAGACGGGAATCTCGAGTGTCTTTACTTTGTCGCGAAGTCCTTCTGCGTCACTCCGTTGAAAAGGTATGATCGCATAGATCATTGGCGTGGCTCTCCTTTCATATCAAAATGTCTGCGACATACTTGCATTTTACAAAATACCGGCCTGTTTGTCAGTTGGCCAAACAAAAAAGCCCCAGCTTGCGGTAGGAGACAAGCCGGGGCAACGCGGGGTTGTAATTGTAATCAGTATTTAAGGGATGGCGTATTTGAAAACAATTTGAATCAAGACCAGCACGACGGGTACTCCGATGCTCATCGCCTTGATCGCCATCCGCACTTCGCCCTTGAGTTCGGCTACCTCCTCCTTGGTCGCCAAACCCTTGAATTCCCCCTTGAGTTCGGCTATATCCTCCTTGGTCGCCAGATACTTATGAGTGCCTTCTAAGTTGGCGACCTTTTCCGTTACTTCTGCCATTGCGCTGCTCCTATCTATGGGTACGTGCAATATAGCTTTATTCAACGCCGCGTCCAGCTAGGTCGTTCCCGCAGAAATCCAAGAGTCTTTTGACCGTGGAGACCACAAAGTTCGCATCCGCTGCCGCCTGCCGTGCATCTTCTCTGCCGGTCGCTTGGAGGCTGCCCTTCATAGCACCAACACCTCGTCTGGTTTCAGATCGGGTTTTAAGTCCCAGTACCAGCCGCTATCGCGCCGGATTTTTCGCGCCCCAATTGCCGCAGCCTGTCCTGCGACGAAGCAATCAAGTAACGGCTTATAGGTTGGGTAGCCGAATTGGGCCGCCTCGACATCTACGACTTTCACGGGGCTGCCTCCTGAAGTTAGCTTGTTGCGTCTATTTGCTTCTTACAGAGTGATTTGGCAGCCGCGTTCAGCCGCCTCGTATGCCGCCTCGACAAAGCGCATGGCCTGCCAAGCATCGTCGCCATTGGTGATAAAAGTGCCTCGTCCGCGGCTAGCGGCGACAAAGTCGGCGATAAAACCCTGTCCAGCCGCCCCGCCATACCCAGGAGCCTCGCCAACCGAGCGGTCGAATTGGCGGTACTCGTCCTCGGTCCAGCCCTCAACTTGGCTCTGGACGATGAGCCGGTCGCCGCGCCCGTCCCAATCCTGCATCACCCAAGTCGCATCCCCGGCCGTTCCTCGGAAGCACAAGTAGATGTCGCCGTAGCGGCGCGGCAGGACATAGCCCGCGTGGAGATTGCCCAGAGTGCCGTTGTCCATGCGGAACGAGGCAGCGAGCACGTCTTCGACGCTGATGCCGGTGCCGCTCAGGGTCGCCTTGTGAGCACTGACGCTCTGGTACTCTAGGCCGCTGATATAGCGAATCAAGTCAACCGTGTGGATCGCCAGCCAGTGCAGGATGCCGCCACCGGCCCGAGCGCGGTCAAAGAGCCAGTGGTCCGGGCCGCGCTGCTGCACGGTGCTGGTGATCATCCGCCCCTCAATGGAGACGATGCGGCCCAAGACGCCAGCCGCGATGAGTTGGCGCGTCTCGGCGGCCAGCGGATGGCAGCGGTTCAAAAAGGCCGTCGCCCACAAGACCTGCTGCGCGTCCGCTAGTTCGTTGAGGCGGGCGATGTCAGCGGCCGTGCGCGCGACCGGCTTTTCGGCAATGGTCGGTACGCCGGCCTGCAAAAGCTGGGCGATGCGAGCGGGGGCTTGGTCGTTGCGCGTACATACGATGGCCAGTCCCGGCTTTTCGTCCTTTAGCAGCGCGTCCAAGCTGCCATACACCGGCTCGTCGCCCGGACATGCTTCGGTCGCACAGACGACCAACCGGCCCACGGCCTCGCAGTGCTGGAGCGAGGTCAGCCACCCGCGGCTGTGGGGATTGTCTAGCCCAACGAGGGCGGCGCACACTTTATCCGTCATGGTAATCCACCACCTTTCCCGCCCGCGCCGAGCGGTAGATGTTCTCCAACAGCGCGACGGTGCGGCGGCCCTCGCGCCCATCGACCCGCAGGGCGGTTCCGGTTTCTAGGGCCGATACCATGTCCTCAACGACGTTGGTCAGCGGATTGGGCATGGCCAATAGCTTCTCTTCCAGCCCGTCGCCAAAGACGCGCATCTCGCCCGACAGCACCGCGTCTAGCAACACCCCCCCTTCGCTGCCGTGGACCTCGGCACTAAAGTAAGGGCTGGCCGGAAAGGTCGTCGTGCCCAAGATGCCTCCTTTGGCGCCGTTCTCGAAATTCAAGATGGCTTGGCCAATATCCTCGGTCTCAATGTCGTGGTTCATGATCGCGGTTTCGCCATAAACGGTCTTGGGTACGCCCATGAACCACAGCAGGAGATCGATCAGGTGCGAGCCTTGGTTGGCCAGCGAGCCGCCGCCATCCATGGCCCAAGTGCCGCGCCAGCCGCCGCTGTGTTCAAAGTATTCCTGTGAGCGAAACCACTTAAAGCGCACCTCCCCGAGAATGGGCTTGCCCAACAGGCCCTGCTTGAGGGCCTCGGCCACGCGGTAGTTGTTGGCGACGTAGCGGCTTTGGTAATCCACGCCGAGCAAGAGGCCGCCGGCGTCGGCCGCGGCGATCAACTCGTCGCAGGCTTTCGTGCTGACGTCCATGGGCTTAGTGGTGATCACGTGCTTGCCGGCTCTAAGGGCTTCGACGCCTAGTTGGGCATGTAGCCCGCTAGGCGTCATCACCAGCACGACATCGACATCGCCTCGCCCCAGCGCGTCTTCCAAGCGGGCGCACCACGAGCAACCCATTTCCGCGCCGACTTGGCGGGCCAACTCCTCGTTGAGATCGACGACCACGCGCAACTCGGCCCCTTTGGTCTCGGCCACTTGCCGGGCGCGGTTGCGCCCCATGCCCAGCCCTACAACAGCAAATCCGATCATGAAAAACCTCCTTTTATGTATTTAATTCATCAAAGCGTCTATCTGCCAGCCGCTCAAGGCGTTTCGCCTGATTTAGAAGAGTTCGGCGCAATCCCGCCGAGACGTTTCTTTCGCTTATAAGCCGGGCCAAGTTGGCGATCGTACTGGCCCTTCTTGCTATTCTGATGTCTGGATGTTGCTCCCTAGCGTAGATGTGCGCTGGTATTATCCTAGCCCGGTGCGATTTGGGTAACTCAATCGGTTCCGTCGGCTTTATATCTTCCTCATTGAGAATAGCACCAATAGCAGATTCTTGCAGGAGCTTCTGGAATACGGTGTATTCCGCTTTTTCCATTTTCTCTTTAGCCGTCTTTGGCGAAATATCAAAGAAGGGCCAGACTTCCACTTCTGCTACTTCTACCGGGTCGAGGACGAACTTACCCACCGCATCACTCCTTTTTCCCGTAAGATGGCGACCAATCCGCCCCCGGACCTTCTCAATGGTCTGCCCCACATAAATAGGCTCCCCCTCATAGTCGTAGAATGCGTAGATACCGCAAAGGGCATTGCCAATTTTGCGTCCTTGTTCGTCTTCAGTGTCGTAAAATTTCTTTATCTCTTTTTGAATGTCCCTGACATCTTGTGGAGACGATTGCTTGCTTCTTTGAGCCATTATACTTCTACCTCACTCAACTCATCAACAACCGGATTGAGATAATATCGGGCTATCCACTCAATGGCCGATACGCACACGGCGTCGCCAAAACCAAATAGCGCTCTGTTCAATGGTAGGTCTGGACGGAGCGTAAATTCATCGGCCCCCATTAGGCGGGCGCATTCTCGCGGCGTAAGCAGACGGACGGCATACTCCCCGTTACCTCCGCGAAAGAGAATCTGTCGGCCGCTGCCACCACGCGGCGTTCTCAAACATCCGGCGATACCATCGGTGCGTAGCTCGGCCATGGACCGCTTGTTCCTCACCCGGCGAAAGACCGTGCCATAGGAATAGTTTCTGCCAGCGATCATTTTTTCGGCTATTGCCCGGTGCCGTTGGCTCATCTGGTTCAGCAGGTACTCGGCTCGTTCCTTGCTCCACCATTCCTCGACGTCATCCGGCAAGTCTTCGAGCACATCTTCGAGCATCTGGTCGTTGCCGGTAATTTCTGGCAGCTTCCTAATATGCCATGCCAGTTCAGGGTGTGTAGCCATAAAATGAGCGAGGGCCTTAGGTCGAATTTGGCTTTCTATGAGTGCCTGTTCAAGCAGTACAGGGCCTTTTTGTTCTCCCTGAACGCCCACCACAAAGATCCTTTGCCGGCTTTGCGGAACAAACCACGCTGCATTAAGAATAAAGGCATCCACCTGATAGCCTAGATCGTTCAGGGCATGTAATGCACAGCGCAGGTCCTCGCCTTGGTGGGAGGTCAAAAAGCCGAGAACGTTTTCCAAAAGCACTATCGCGGGCCGACGCTCGTCCATTTTTTCCAAGACCTTCACAAAACCCCAAAAGGCAGAAGACGCTTTGCCGTTCAGCCCACGTCTGGCCCCGGCAAGCGAGAGGTCATTGCAGGGAAAAGAGGCCGTAGCAAGAGTAACCGCCGGCAGCCAAGCCCCTTCTACATTGTGAATATCGCTGACCGTAAAGTGCTCGTCGGCATCCGCGAAGTGAGCCTTGTACATCGCAAACTTTTCCTCGTCGATATCATTGGCCCAAGCTATATCCCATCCTGCGCGTTCAAGGCCCATTCTCACCAGACCGATACCGGCAAAGAACTCGGCAAACGTTTTTTTCATTGCGATCTCGCTAGCTCCTCTCTAATGCGGAATCTTATATTCCTTTTTTTATTCTAAAGGTAAGGGTCATACTATATATATATTTCTCTTTAGGAGGCAATGCTTTGGCAGCCTAGCGCGAAATTCAACGGAACTCGCGTGGCACTAGTCGTTGACTTACTTTCAGAGAAACGTCAGATAAGGAAGGAAAAATGCACAACATGAACTGCAAAGCCATGGCAATCGCGGCGGCCGGAGTCGCTCTGCTGGCCGCATCGGCGGTATCCGCGCTCGACAAACTCACGGTGGCATACTTCCTCGAATGGCCTACCCCGAACTTGGTCGCGCAGGTCGAAAAGACCTACGACGAGGCCCTCGGCGTCCCAGTGGAGTGGCGCGCGTTTGGCAACGGCAACGAGATGAGCTTGGCAATGGCATCGGGCGAGGTACACATCGCCTACGCGCAGGGCGTGATTCCGTGGCTGGTCGCGGTGTCCAACGGCCTGCCGCTCCAGCTCGTCGGCATTGCGGACAGCTATGCCGAGGGCGACAACTGCGTGGTGCGCAACGGCGCCGGCATCACCCAAGCCAATGCGGCTGAGCTGGAGGGCAAGCGCATAGCGACGCCGATCGGCAACGTCACCCACTACAAGCTGCTGCGCGTCCTCGACCACCTCGGCGTCGATGTCGCCAAGGTCAACCTCGTGCAGATGAACGGCGCGGACGCGGCCGTGGCGCTGGCGCGCGGGGACGTCACCATGGCGTGCGCCTTTGGCGGGCCGCTACGGCGGATGAAGGAGTTCGGCGTGGAGCTCATGACCGCCGCCGAGCAGGAAGCGATTGGCATTCGCGTCTTCGACGTCATCTCGGTGATCAAGCAATTCGCCGACGACCACCCCGAGCTCCTGCGGAAATTCATGCAGGTGACCGAGCAGGCCAACGCGGCGTACGCGGCCGACCCGAGCCAACTCGAAGCGACGATCGCGGAAGCGGCCGGCATGGAACTAGACGTGGCGCGGTGGTTTCTCGACGCCTTCTCCTTTCCCTCGGCCGCAGAACAGCAGTCGGCTGCTTGGCTCGGCGGCGGCGTCCAGACCTTTGCCAAAGCGGTGGCAGAATTTCTCGCCGCGCAGGGCCAGCTAGAGCGAGCACTCAAGAGCTACGAGTTCGCGATTAACCCCAGCTTCCTATGAACCGCTCAGACGGACTCGTCCTCGACGGGGTGTCGATGACCTTCGCCGCGCCGGACGGCAGCGAAGTGAAGGCACTCGCAGATGTTTCGCTGCACCTGCAACCGGGCGAGTTGATGGCCGTGCTCGGCCCGTCCGGGTGCGGCAAGACCACGCTGCTCAACATCATCGCCGGATTCTTGGCACCCACTACGGGGCAGACCCTGCTCAACGGCCGGCCCGTTACGGGGCCGCACAAGGAACGCGGCATGGTATTCCAGCAGGGCGCGTTGTTTGAATGGATGACCGTCGCCCAGAACGTCAGCTTCGGGCCGCGCATGAGCGGCACTGATCGGGCCGCAACCGAGGCGACGGTCGGGGACCTGCTCGGCACCATGGCCCTGCAGGAGTTCGCCGACAAGCCGGTCTATCAGCTCTCCGGCGGCATGCAGCAGCGAGTGGCCCTAGCGCGGTGCTTAGCCAATGACCCGGATGTAATCCTCATGGACGAGCCGCTGGGGGCACTAGACGCCCTGACGCGCGAGAAGATGCAGGGGTTGGTGCTCAAGCTGTGGAAGGAGACCGGCAAGACCATCCTCCTCATTACCCACTCCGTGGAAGAGGCCCTGTTCCTCGGCGAGCGCGTGGTCGTCATGGCACCCCGGCCCGGCCGCATCCACGAGGAGTACCGCCTGCCGTTTGCCGATCAAGGCGTCACCGGCGATGCTCGCGCCATCAAGACCTTGCCCGATTTCGTCGCCGCCCGCGAAGAGATTCTTTCCATGATCTGGGAGATGGAGGAAGAGATCATGGGCAACGATACAGCCTGAGAGACGATCATGCCAAATCGCAAGCACCCTTCAAAGCTAGCTATATGGCTCGGCGTTGCAGACGATCCCCAGACCGAGCAGAAAACGGTCAAGTTCGGCGACGCCTCCGCGGTAAATTCCGGCCGGCTGTGGTCGATCATTACCGTGGTGGTGCTGCTCGCCGCTTGGGCCGTGGCGACGGCCGGCGCACTCTTCGATCCCATCTTCTGGCCGCCGCTCGATGGCCGGCTCTATCCGTGGGACGATCCCGACCGCGCCCGGCCCGGCGTCGTCGATCGCTTTATCAGCCTAGTGATGGACGGCTACCGCAATGTCTCGCTCTGGGAGCACGTCTGGACGTCGGTCCGACGGGTGCTGTTGGGCGTATTGTTTGGCGGGTTGCTCGGCATTCCCCTCGGTTTTGCCATGGGCTTGAACTCGGTGGCGCGCGGCCTGCTGGACCCCATCGTGGAGTTCATCCGCCCGATCCCGCCGCTCGCCCTGATTCCGCTGGTCATCCTCTGGCTGGGAATCGACGAAGCGGCCAAGACCTTCCTGCTGTTCCTCGCAGCACTCTTCATCACGCTGATCTCCGCCCGCGCTGGGGTCAGTTCGATCCGCATTGCAAAAGTGCATGCGGCCTATTCCCTCGGTGCCTCCAAGGCGCAGGTGCTCCGTCACGTCATCCTGCCGAACGCATTGCCGGAGATCTTCACCGGCCTCCGCACCTCAATGGGGGTGTGCTGGGGAACGCTGGTGGCCGCCGAGCTGGTGGCCGCAGACCGGGGCGTAGGCTCAATGATGATGGTGGCCAAGAACTTTCTCCAGACCGAGGTGGTGGTCATCGGCGTCATCATCATCGGCACCATTGGATTCGCCATCGAGATGCTCATGCGCGCACTCGAAGCGTGGTTGATCCCCTATAAGGGAAAGGGCTGATCCGTCAATCTTCCACCACGTGCAACCGCTGGTTGACGGCCACGTCTTCGAGCACTTGCACGCCCCCGGCCGGCCAGTGAATTTCCAGCCGCTCAACGCGCTCAGCCGCGCCCAACCCGAACACCGGGTCGCGCTGACTGGTCGAGAGAAAACCCGACCCCGCCTTTACTTCCCTAACCTGCCCATGGCCGTCAGCCCATAGATACAGGCGGGCGCCGATGCCATCGCGGTTGCTCCGTCGGCCCTTTAGCGCGACCGCGAGATAGTTGCCCCCCACGCCGTCGTTGCGCAGCAGGGCGAAGCGGCGGCCGTTGTTGACGAGGGCCAGGTCTAAGTCGCCATCTTGATCGATGTCCCCAAAGGAGGAACCGCGCACCACCCAAAAGGCGGCAAACCCCGGGCCGCTCGCCGCGGTCACTTCGCGAAAGACGCCCGCGCCTTGATTGCGAAAGAGCTGGGCCTGTTGGGCGTAGGTCACCAATTCGTCGTATTCCTCAATGTTGTCGTGGACATGGCCGTTGCCCACGAACAAATCGAGATGCCCGTCGTTGTCCGCGTCGAAAAACCCCGTGCCAAAACCGAGGTAATTCAGGCTGAGGTCGCCGAGGCCGGCCTTGAAGCTGATCTCGGAGTAAAACGAGCCGTCGTTGCGATACAGCCCGTTGTTTTCCAACTGGTAGTTGGTGACGAACAGGTCGAGGTCGCCATCTTGGTCTATGTCGCCGGCATCCACGCCCATACCCGCTTGGCTGGCCCCGTCTGCGCTCAGCGCGGTCCCGGCCACCAAGCCGGTCTCGGCAAAGGTGCCGTCGCCTTGGTTGACGTAGTGGAAATTGGGCGTCAAGTCGTTGGCCACGTATAGGTCGGGATCGCCGTCCCGGTCGAAATCGCCCGCCACCGCGCCCAACCCATTGCCGGCGTGCTCAATACCTGCTTGAGGGCCAACTGCGGAAAAGACGCCGTGGCCCTCGTTGCGGTAGAGGATGTCCTCGGTAGGCGCGAACTCCCTCGGGTCGCAGTAGAAGCGCAACCCCAAGTCCTCGCGGCCACACCACGGCTGTTCGCCCAAGGCAAAGCGCACGTATTGCGCGGCAAAGAGGTCGAGATCGCCGTCGAGATCGTAGTCGAATGCAACGGCACTGGTGGTCCACCCCGCGTGTCCGAGGCCGGCTGCGGCCGTCGCATCCACATAGCCAGCCTCGGCGCGCCGGTAGAGCTGATCCAGCCCATAAGCCGTCAGATAGAGGTCCGGGCCGCCATCGCCATCGTAGTCGGCCGCAGTTACCCCCATGCCATAGTAAGTGCCGGGCGCACCGGCCGCGCTGTCCACCCGAGCAAAGGCGCGCCCATCGTTGCGAAAGAGCTGATTCGAGGCCGTGCCCCGCCCCCGCTTTAGGTCCCCGCTGTTGACCAAGTACAAATCCCAATCGCCGTCGCCGTCGTAATCGAGAAAGGCACTGCCCGCGCCGTTGGTCTCGGGCAGGTTCTTGTCGGCCGAGGCCCCATTGTCGTGGACGAAGTCAATGCCTAATTCGCGGGCCACCTCCACGAAGTGGGGCTGCCCATAGCTGGCGACCGCTAGCAGGAGCACGAGGAGCAGGACCCCCACTGCTACCCCCGGAGCAGCGGCTCAATATGGTCTTTGGCGCGCAACAAGCCTTCCTGTTGCAACTCGGGGGTCTGCCAGAAGTAGTGGTCTTCGAGTTCCACCGAGAGCACGCCGTCGTAGCCCGCATCCTCGAGCCGGCGTATTACAAAGTTCCAATCCACTTCGCCCTCCCCGGGAATGGTATAGCGCCACCAGCCCTCGCCGCACACGTAAGTCGAGCTATACGCCTCGCCCAAGTTGCCGGATTCGTAGAGCTTTTCCGGCATGATCTCAGTGTCCTTGAGATGGACGTGCCGTACGCGGTCGCCAAACTCGTGCAAGAGCCGCTGATAGTCTATCTGCAAGCGCACGAAGTGCGATGGATCGTAACATATACCCAGCCGCGGCGACGGGCACGCCGCAAAAATCAAGCGCAGGCTCTCGGGCGAGCAGCCCAGATTGGGATAGTGGGGCCGACCGCCCGGCCACGGTTCAATGGCGATGTTGACGCCCACCTTCTCGGCGTGCGCCACGACCCGGGGATAGACCTTGGCAAAGATCTCAAAGGTCTCGGCTTTGGACATGCTTGGGTCGTCTGGGGCGAGCACCGTAAAGAGCGTGTGGCCGCCGTGCCGGGCGATCGCGCTCAAGCTCTTCTTTATTTCGCTCAAGCCCTTGCGGCGCTGGGCCGCGTCGCGGGTGAGGACTTGGCCGCTGCCGTCGGCCGTGCCGAGGGCCAAGCCTAGTTGCTCGCAGGTGCGGGCGATCGGGCGCGTCAAGGGCGGGGTATCGACCGCGCCAAAACCGTTTTCGGCCAACCACGCGGCATAGGCGTCAAAGCCGATCGAACGGGAAAATGGGGGCATGCGAGTGCCGATTTTCATGGGGTTCCCTTCTCTATTGGGGTTAGTTCAGCACCTTCATGAGGATGGTTATTTGCAAGCCGACAATGCCGAACAGGATGCCAACAATCCAGCGGTGGCTTGCTCGAAGTTCAGCGCGAAGCTCGGCTACGGCTCGCTCAAGCGAGTCCAAGCGGCGATCTAACTGCTCGGCAATCCCTTCCCCTTCTAACCGTCCAATGCGGCGGTCGTGGTCTTGCGCTTGGGTTAGGGTGTGTTCGGTCATGATTCCTCCGTTGGTTGTGGCTGGGATTTTCAAGGACCGGCTGAAATGTCGGGTTTTCGCACGGCGGTTGCAATTAAGAGAGGATCGAGATTAAGCCGGGGCACGGCCCTGCTTGGCTGGATCGACCCACTGGGTCACTACCAGCGAGACCAGAGCGAGGAGCGCGCCGCTGATAAAAATGACCTCGTAGCCAAAGAAGAGCCAAGCATACCCGCCGACTAGGGGCGCGGCCACGGCCGCCACGTGGTTCATGGTCACCCCCATGGAGAGGGTGGGTTTGAGTTCGTCGGGGGGCGCGATCTTGTGCGCGTAGGTAGTAAGCGCGATCCCGCCGAAGAAGATGAGGTTGTCGAGGCAATAGAGCGCGTATAGGCTCGGCCGGTGCTCCACAAACGCATAGCCCAAAAAGACGAATACCAACACGCTGTAACTGAGCGTGAGCATCCGCCGCTCGCCAAAGCGATCGACCAAGCGGCCCATCCACGCAGCCGTCAAGGTAATCAGCACTTGGTTGATCAGCACCAAGACCATGGTCGTCTCCACCGGCATCCCGTGTACTTTGACGAGGGCAAAAATGGCAAAGGTGATGAACATCTGCTTGCGCAGACCTTGGAGGAAATTCAGGGCGTAGTAGAGCAAATAGCACCGCTTGAGCACCCAGCGCTTCTCGCCAGCGGGCGCGTCCTTGGTATCGGCCCAAAGCAGGGCCAAGCCACCCGCGGCCGTACACACCCCGGCCAAGACAAAGACCCCCTCGTAGCGCAAAAACTCCAGCCCCAGCATGCACCCGCCAATGGCCGCTAGCCACGCCAAGCTGCCGATGCTGCGCAACTGCCCCAACCAGCGGCCCTTGTCTGCGGTGGGGCCGTAAGTTAGGCCCATGCTCTGCTCAAGCGGGAGCCAGCAGTGAAAGCCCAAGCTCCACACCAGCGAGAACGAGGCCAACATAAAGACCGAGGACACCTCTGAGTATGCGGCCAGCCCGACGCCCATCACCACCAGCGCAACGGCGGCGACCTTCGGCGGGGTGCAGCGGATGATCAGCACTAAAAAGAACGCGTTGAGAAAACCCGGGACTTCGCGCAGAGCCTCGACGTAGCCCAATTCGTGCGGCTCAATGCCCAACCGCTCGACGACGAAGTTGTTGAACAGGGTCAGCTGCACCCCGAAGAACACCCCCGTCCCGGCCACGGCCACGGCCAAGAGCGCGAAGTTTTTATTCCATTCTGCAAAAGGATTGGTGATGACCGCCCCCTTGTTGATGTGAATTTGAGTGTGCTTTGCCGTCTTATCCAGCTACTTGACGCACCGCGAGGCAGCCGTTAAGCTACCGGCCCCAACCCACGCAAAGGAGATTGTTACCATGGCCGACGAACGCGTCTTTATTGGCGACCTGACCCGCAAGGAATTCCGCGAGCGCATCCACGCTGGTACGATCCAAGCCGCCATTGTGCCCACCGCCGCAACCGAGCAGCACAACGAACACCTGCACATGATCCACGACACCTTCCACGCCAGCTATATGGCCGAACACGCGGCCAAAAAGCTCCTGCCCCGAGTGGTCGTAGCGACCCCCGTGAGCATCGGCGTTTCCGAGCACTGGATGGAGCACATCGGCACTCTGACCGTGCGGCCAGAAGTTTTCTGCGAATACGTCTTCGATGTCTGCCATTCGCTCGTGCGGGCCGGCCTTGAGAATATCTTGGTGCTCAACGGCCACGGCGGCAACGTCAAACCCATGATGCGCCGCCTCGACGAATACCGCGAAAAACTCGGAGTCAACCTCCGCTTCCAGTCCTATTGGGACGTATATGATCCCGACTTGGTGCAGCAATACATGGAACGAGGACGCCTGCCGGGGCATGCCGACGAATTCGAGACCTCGACCATGCTCTACCTCGCACCGGAACGCGTACAGCCAGAGGCCATCGACAACCCGGCGGCCGCCTTGGGCACCCGCGCCAAGGGCGAGGCCCTCGTGGGACCGGCCGTGGACGGCGTCGCCGCGCTGCTGGAGGACATGCTCGCCGGCGAAACAATTGACCTGCCGCCAGTGACCTTCCATCCAGAGGGCAAGCGCAACCTCGTCACCGGCGAGCCGGTTTGAGCACGACGCCGAGGGCCTCGGCCGGCGACTCGACGAGCACATCTACGGCCGCGGCAATGTCCTCGAGCGCAAACTCATGGGTATAGAGCGGTTGGACGCAGAGCTTGCCGGCCGCCATGGCGCGCAGGCACTCGGCTAGGTTCCGCTGGGTCGGCCACTCGACGAACACCTCGGGATACGCTGAGCCGCGCTCGTAGGCGGGATCGTGATAGCCGGGGCCGGTGCGCGCCGCACTCCGCACATCCACGTTGCCCAGCGCGGCCCCAAAGCCGTGCGCGACCCGCGCTCCGCCCACGAGGACGACGCGCCCCATGCGATGCGTATCCGGCGCTTGCTTTAGGCTCTGGTAAATGGCGGCAAACGCCTCGCTGGCCTCGCCGCCAAAGGCAACGACGCCAAAATCCATGCCATACCCTCGGGTGAACTCGCCGGCCCGCTCGACCACGTCCTCGCCGGCCGGATCGACTACGCCCTCAACGCCCACCTGCCGGGCGATGGCTCGCCGGCGCGCCCAGCGATCGACCCCCAAGACGTGGCAGCCGCTTAGCTGGGCGAATTGGGCCGTGAATTGACCCACCAAACCCAAGCCGACGACGATCCCGTTTTCTCCGTACAAAGGGGCTGTGCGGCGCACGGCGTGTAATCCGGTCGCCGCCAGATGCACGGACGCGGCCTCGGCAAAGCCAACGCCCGTGGGGATGGCCGCGCACAAATTCTGCGGCACACAGGCCCAATCGGCGTGCAAGGCGTATCCGCCCCCCATGCAGGCCACGCCCTGCCCCACCTCGAATTGCTCTACGCTCGCTCCTATTTCCTCGACGATGCCGGCGTTGCTGTAGCCAAAAGGACGCGGGGGCCTGTTGGGTTGGGGATTTTCCCGCATGGCCCCCACCCGCCCCAGTTCGCTCCCCGGGCTGATCAACGAAGCCTCCACCCGGACCTTTACCTCCCCGGGGCCGAGTGCGGGCATGGCTTCCTCTAGACAGACCCCTTGACCGCGGCCGTCAATAGCGGCGACTTTCCGCTGCATAAGCACCTCCTTGGCGTGCTGGTTGCGCCTCTACGAGCTGCTATATTACTTATTATATACTTTTCTATTATTATTCTTTTATGTCTATCGCACTATTCGAGGCCCTGTGAACGTCATCATCGCCGCAGTTTTAGGAGGCATCCTCTTGGTTTGGGGCGGGTTTTGGGGCCTGCTCCGCATTGCGGATCCCTTCGAGCGCAAACACGTGTTGATCCTCGCCGCGTACACCACCGTCGTCGTCGGTTGTGTCATGGGCTTGGTGCTCTTTACCAATCACGAGCGGCAAAAGGAGCACCGCGCTCAGCTAGAGGAGCAAATGGAGGACTTCTCCGCTCGCCTCTCCGAGCTGAGCACCCGGCTCATTGGCCAGCTAGAAGAAAAAGCCAATCTGACCGCCTCTGAATTTGAGATCCGCTCCCTGCTGCAAAACGAAAAGGATCACCACACGCGCACCCGCAACCAGCTAGCGAACCAAATCGATCGCAACAACGCGCTGCAAAACAAAATGGACACCGAGCGCAAGGAGCGGCTGCGCTACCAAGCCGACACCGACCGCCAGCTCAAAGAACGCTTCGAGCAGGAGGACGTGCGCTACCAAGACCTCGCCAATACCCACAAGCGTTCCTCAGCGGATGTGCAGGCGCGGCTCGATCAGTTCGACGGCCAGTTGACCCGCCTGCAAGAGCAAACGGCGGCCTTGCAGCGCAATCAGCAAGCGATCATAGCCAAAATCGCCGCCGCCCGCGAGACCCAAACGCTTTCGGCCCAAACGCTCGATGCACTCGCCCGCAGCCTGAGCGCTCTGTCCAACGACTTCCACCACACCATGGCACAAGTCGATAGCCTGTACAGTAGAACATCCCCAACGCCAACGCCTTAAGGAGCCGATAATGAAACGCACCCTCATCCCTTTCATCGCCCTAGTTCTCGCCTCCTGCACCGATAAGGAGCAAGAGATGCTCCTGCTCCAATTACAAAGCGACATGGGCCGGGCCAACGCCGCCATTGACTCGCTGACGTACTCGCTCGACGACTCCAACCGCTTGCTCGACGACATGCGGGCCCAAGTTGACAGCACCCAACAGGTAAACGACAAGCTCCTCGAAAACGTGCAAAAGCTCAACAAGGAACTGCGGCATTGGAGCAAACTGGCCACCGAATACAAGGAGAGCAATGCGCGGTTAAAGGTCGAAATCGAGCAGCTAAGACAGGAAAAGCAAGCGGACCGCTACACCATTTCCCAACTGCGGGCCGAGACCGACCGCCTCAATGGCGAGCTGCTCGAAACCCACAGCAGCATCCGCCGCCAGAGCGACCACATCCGTCGCTTAGAGCAGGAGTTGGCCCAGACCAAGGCCCAACTGGTCGCGGCGGAAGCCCAAATGGCCGTGCAAAATGCCGTGTTCCTCTACGCGGCCAACGAGCCGCAGCTCATAGAGCAGGGCTATCTCAGAACGCATCGCCCCTTTGGCAGCGGGTTCCGCAAGCAATACGAGTTGATTAAAAAGATCCGCCGCGACAGCCCAGGCACTCAAGTCGCGCCCATCGGCCAAACCATCGCGCTAGCAGGCGAGGTCGAAGCCCTCGTCGATCACTACGGCAAGCTCAGGAAGGGGGACGACTACGAAATGACGCACGGCGACGCCGGAGTGCAGGTCACGTTCCTCAACGAGTTGACCGGCGGCACGGGCGTCTTGGCGATACTCAAGGAATAGCTCTCACCAAGCGTGGACATAGACCGCCGAGCGCACCTTCTCCCCGGCTTGGTTGGTCGATAGCAGCGAGTCGGCAAACGTCGCGTGTTTGGCCAGCCTTTCGCGGCTACCCCCTTTGAGAAATAAATGCAAATTGGCTTCGGGCTCGGCCGCGAGACGGCGCACCATCCGGCGGAACTCCCACTCGCTCAAGGGGGTGTCGATGGTGTAGCCATCGCTCGATAGGCCCACGCTCGCGCTCGTGTACAGCACGACCCGGTCGCCCGGCTGGGGGTCGTGGCGATGCACCCGCCAGACCGGTTGCGTCGCATTGAGAATCAGAATGCCCAAGCTCAACATCAGCATCATAATCCCCAAGAAGAGTTCCTTGCTAATATCGTGTTCTTCGAGCTCGGCGTCTTGGTGCTTGAGATAGCGGCTCACAATCCTCTATTCCTCGCTCGAACCCAAGCGTCCTCCTGCCGGGCGAGCCGCTGGACCAAGTAGTCGGCGCTCTTGCGCAACGGCAAGTAAGCCAAGAGGCCGACGAGCGTGGTCTTAAAGGCCAAGACCAAGCCCTCAGCCATGGCGCTGAGGGCCTTAAAGGTCTGGGTCGCCTCGTCAATCTGACTCAATTCCTGCGCGGTCAGCAGGATGCCGCAGACCGTGCCCAAGTAGCCGTACAGGGGGATTCTCGCTAGACCGCGGCGCACATGGGTTAGCGGGTCCCCGAGAACGCCGACGAGTTCGTCCACCAACTCCTCGTCGCGGCTCTTGCGATCGCTGTAGTTGGCAAACTGACGCTGCAAGTCTGATAGCTGCTCCATTCGCCTGCGGCCCAAGGTATTAGGGCTAGTATCTCCGTGCTTCCCCCAAGCCCTTTCCTCGCGGCGAAGATGCAGGTTAATATGGGCCAAGCTCAACAGATGGCCGCCAGCCGACCAAGCGATCAGCGCGTATGAGAGGCGGCCAATCCACGCAAAAGCACTGGCTGGCTGCGGATTGACGAAGAGGTAATAAGCGGCCAACGCCCCGACGATACCCCCGGTCAGCAAACCAATACTGCTGGCGAGGAACCTCAGGCGGGGCACGTTCAGGGAGTACTCTTGGTCGTGCTGGCGCATGCGCCGGGCGCGGCGCAGGTGTAGCCAGCTAACGCTGACGCCGCTGGCCAGCACCAACAAAATGCTGCTGCCTAGTATTAACTCGTCGTTCAAGAGGTCCATCCCCGCGCCCAGAAGAGCTTCCACCACTGCCGACCGACCACCCCCAGATAGCCCAGCAGGCCGGTCGCAATCCCCCACAGTGCCCACGGCATGCTGCGGTCCGTGCGGGCGCTCCGCGCCGACGCTCGGGCACCACCCGATCCCGTAGTGCGCCCCTCGCCTTTGGTTGAACCGCGGGCGGCCGGCGGCTTGTAATCTCGACGGCGGTCTGCTTCCCCGCGCGCTGTGGGCTGCACGGCGCGCGGCGGCACGACGTGGGCGGTGCCCTTGAGGGCCTGCTTTTTTGGAAAAACCAACTCGCGGTGCGCGGCGGGCAGGGCCTCGGTCCAAGCGAGCAGTTTTTTCGCCGCGTCTATGCTTTCGACTTCGGCCAATTTGTCCGCTTTTCCCAAAGAAAAAGCCAACCGCCCGCGGATGAACCCCCGATAGAGCACGTCCGGGGTCGCGCTGCGGCGCGCTTGGAGCTTGCGGGCCAATTCGTCGCGTTGCTTTTGCAGACGCACCAGACGGCTGACGACGGTATGCGTCTCCATCGGCTGGTCCTGCGCGGGGCTGGCCGCGCCGGTGAGCGGCCGACGCCGCGCCGCACGCGCCAACTGCCCGGCGTCAAAGCGAGCCTCTAATTCGACCTCGCCAAACAGCGTCGTGCCCCAGATGACTTCGGCCCCGGGAATATCGGGCAAGCTGTGGTTGTAAAAACGCGGCTCGGCCCGCCGGCCGGCCACCCTCCAGCGGCCAGCGCCGGTGACCAGCACCCGGCGCAAGCGGCCGCGGCTGTCTTGCAGGTACAGACCGGCCATAAAGCCGCTCTCGACTCGGTCGGTGTCCCAGCAATGGGCGCGGAGGACATTGGACTTGCGCAGGTACACAACGGGAATTTCGACTCGGGTCGGGGTCAAGCGCGTTTCCCCGATCCGGTGCCCATTGAGGAACAGCTCGGCTTCGTCGTCCGCCCAGAACATCAGTACTAGCTTGGAATTGGCTGGCAATATCCGGCTATTTCCCTTCCGCTTGGCCAATTCGCGCAGCTTGTCCCCCCCGTAGAGGCGGACCAAGGTGTCGATGCTGGCGGACACTTGGTTGTACTCGCGCCGGAGTGCCACCACGTCGTCGGCAGCAGCGGCCACAGCCCAGCCGACCCCGCACACCACCCAAGCCAACCAACGCCCCCATCGCGCATAGCCGCTCATATATTGGACTTGGATTGCCCCCCATCGACATTGATGCAGGCACCGGTCACCCATTTTGCCCGGTCGGACGCCAAGAAGGCCACTACATCGGCGACCTCCTCCGGGGTGCCAAAGCGCCCAAAGGGTAGGTTGGCATCGACAAAGGCTTGGATTTGCGCTGGATTTTCCTTCATCCGCCGCTCCCAGCTCCCCCCGGGAAAGAGAATGGAACCCGGGGCCACAGTATTGACGCGGATGTTCTTTTTCGCCGCTTCAATCGCCAAATTGGCCCCTAAGCTGATCAGCGCGGCCTTGGCGGCATTATAGGTGGTAGGCCCCCCGGTTTCGCGGCCAAAAATCGAGGCGATGTGGACGATGCTGCCGCCCCCGCGCGCTTCGAGCAAGGGAATCGCCGCCCGGCTCACCCGCACCGCCGAAAGAAAGCTCAAGTTGATGCTGTCGTTCCACTCGGCATCGTCAATCTCGACAAAGGGGGTCCACTTGGCCCCGCCGACATTGTTTACGAGAATGTCGAGCCCACCAAAGCGATGGTTCGCCGCCTCCACCACGGCGATCGCGCCCTCCGGCGTCGTCACATCTTGTGTGGTGGCCTCTACTTCGGCACCGCGCTCGGCTAAGTCGGCGGCCGCTTCCGCCAGCGCGTCCGCGCCGCGAGCACAGATGCAAACCCGAGCGCCCTCGGCGGCCAAGGCCGCGGCAATGCGCTTGCCAATGCCGCGGCTAGCCCCCGTAACCAAGGCGACTTTGTCTTTGAGTCCCAGATCCAAACTACCCTCCTTTTTCAAGGCCCGGAGTTAGTGCTCCGGGGTTGGTCGCGAAAAGCGCGATCAAATAAGCAATGCACAACACCAACAACACCAAGCCCTTCCAGCGGTTTAACTCGTAGCCATAGCGCATCAACCCGAGCATCGCCAAGACGATTGCCAGCATCCACGGGAACATGAACCGGACCACGTCGGGCGGGACCACCAGCGGATTGGCCAAGGCCGAAGCGCCGGCGATCCAGCAGATATTGAGGATGTCGGCCCCGAGGATATTGCCCACCGCCAAAGCCCCTTGGCCTTTGCGAGCGGCGACAATGCAGGTCGCGATCTCGGGGATGGAAGTGCCCAAGGCCACGACCACTAAGCCGATGACCACATCCGGCAGCCCCAACGCCTTCGCCACCACCGGAGTCGCCGCGACGATAAAGTGGCTGCTGACGACCACGCCGGCCAAGCCGCCGCTGAACAGCAACGCGACCAGCCAGAGGCTGCGCGGGGCGGTCTCCTCGTCGTCTATCTCGACGCGCGGCCGCCGCTTCTGCTCCCAGAACGAATATATTAGGTATAGGACAAAAAGCCCGACCAACGCGCCGCCCTCCACCCGCGCCAACGTCCCGTCGGAGGCCATGTACCAAGCGACTAGATCTACGGTGATGAGAAAAATCGCGGCCGAGCGCAGCACGACGCGGTCAATGGCAATGGCGGCGGTGGCAAAGAGCGCGGCCATGGGCAGGGCCACGCCGTCGTCGTAAATGACCGACCCCACCGCATTGCCCAGCGCCACTTCGGGGGCGCCCTTGAGGGCCGCGGTCACCGACACCGCCAACTCGGGCGCGGTGGTGCCAATGCCGACGATGACGATGCCGATCAATATCGGCGGGGCGCGGAGATAGCGCGCAATATCAATGGCGCCCTCCACCAGATAGTCGGCGCATTTGGCCAATAGCGCGAAGGATAGGACCATCAGGCCCGCGGCCTCCCATATCCCCATAAGTTAGCTCGTGGCCGTCTTCACGGCGCGTCTAAGTAGGAGGACAAGAGGCGCTCGGCGTTTTGGTAGGTGATCTTGTCAAAGGCTGCGGCCGGCAGCGCAAGGGAGCGCAGAAAATCCATGAGCTCGGAGCTAAAGTAGTCCCGACCAAAGAGCAGTTTGTCCTGAAATTCGAGGAGGAAATCGCGCCCAAAGATCCGGTCCCTTTGCAGGGCACGCAAACCCGACCCGGCCGACAAATCGGCGTATAGGTTGCGGTACTGGCGCAGCATTGGGGCCAAGCGTCCATTCGGCAGCACCGGGCCGCTCGGGTAGCTCTCTTTGACATGGCGGTCGTCCCCGGAAATGTGGGCCCAAAACCCGGGAGCATGGCCGATAAAGACCGTTTGTGAACAGGCCGCGACCGCGCGTTCAAGCGCGTCGAGACTGCCGCCGTACCACCAGTTGGGGCGCGGGTAAGGGCCGCGGCCGTGGTCAATTGGATAGTCGAGGTGGATTGTGATGGGCAAGCGCAACGCGCCGCACGCCTCGTATAGGCGCAGCGCGTCTGGATCGTCAAACGGCAGGCGCACCTTCAGCTCGGACGCGAGCTGGACGCCGTGGATTTCGACTGCGGCCTTGAGCCGATCTATGGCGTCGGGCCGCTTGGGGTGAGGCATATAGCCGAGGACGAAGCGGTCGGGTGCTTCCCGGCCGACCGCGAGCACATCTTCAAAGGGAATTCCCAAGCCCGTCGGGGGCAACACCGAGTGATACGAAGGCGGGTATTCATCGGCCGCGACCTCCCACGAGAAGAGCCACATAAGGTCGATGCCCTGCTCGTCCATGTTACGCAGGATTTTGCCGGCGTTAAACCCGTGCCAATTAGGGTGATTGTGCGCGTCAATGAGCATTCGTTAATGATATTCTCATGGGGGAAAACTGTCAAGCAAAGCAACGGGCGTTTAGTAATAATTATTCTTGATTAAGAATTATTATTTATTATATTACTTTTTCACTCAAAGGAGGAACCATGAATATCGCCGATCTAAAAGGCCAAACGGTGATGCTGGCCGCGTCCGGTGGCCTCGATAGCTGCACCATCACCCATTGGCTCCAATCCCAAGGGCTAGCGGTCGTCGCCTATACCGCCAATCTGGGCCAGCCCGACGAGGAGCGCATTGAAGACATAGGAAGCCGGATGCGGGCCTGTGGGGCTGCTGAGGTGATCCTCGACGACCGCAGAGAGGCTATTTGCCAAGCCGGCATCCAACTCGTCCAAGCGCAAGCCCGCTACGAGGGGGGCTATTGGAACACCACCGGCATCGCCCGGCACGTGACGGTGGCCGGCATGTTGCCCCACATTCAGGAGCGCGGCATCCAAGTGCTGGCGCATGGGGCCACCGGGCGCGGCAACGACCAAGTCCGCTTCCAACTGGCCGCGCAGATGCTCGCTCCGCATATCGCGGTGTACGCTCCGTGGCGCGACCCGGCCTTCTTGCAAAACTTCGGTGGGCGCAGCCAAATGATCGCGTACTGCCAAAAGCACGGCCTGCCCATAACCGCCACCCCGGACAAGCCCTACTCCACAGACGCCAACATGCTCGGGCTGACCCACGAAGCCGGCCAACTCGAATCCTTAACCACCGCAGCCAGCTTGATCGCGCCCGGCATGGGTTGCTTCCCGCCGCAGGCCCCAGACCAAGCAGCAGTTTTTACCGTGCGCTTTGAACGCGGCGTCCCGGTCGCCATCAACGACCGCGCTGTCGGCTTGGTCGCCGCCATTGAGCAGAGCAACGCCGTGGCCGGGCAGCACGGGGTCGGCATTGGCTTACACGCGGTGGAAAATCGCTTCGTTGGCATTAAGTCGCGCGGCGTCTATGAGGCACCGGCCCTCGCGCTGCTCGGCCAGTGCTACGAGTACTTGCTCCAGCTCGTTCTCGATCGCCGGGCGCGGCGGATTTTTGCCGTTGTCTCTGAATTTATCGCCGAGCAGATCTATCAAGGCTACTGGTTTGACACGGCGACCCAAGCGAGTTGGAAGCTCATCGAGCACTTTAATCAGTTGGCGACCGGGACCATCGCCGTCTCGCTCTACAAGGGCCAAGTCTCCTTTTGTGCAGCCAGCGACATCCCCCACTCGCTCTACAGCGAGGACACCGCTTCCATGGAGGCCATCGGCGACTTTGACCACCGCGATTCCGAGGGCTTCTTAGGCGTCTTGGGCGTCAGCGCCCGCGCACTGCATCAGGCCGGGCAAACTTCGCAACCTTTGTAGCAAGCCCCCTCACCCCCGCAAGAGCGGCGCGACGCCGGACCATATAATCTCCAACTCGGTCCGTGCGTCGCCGTCGAGGACGGGCACGGGGGCGCGGCAAACCGCCGAGCGGATCAATCCGCGCTTTTGTAGAATCCACTTGTAGATCGCAAGCCCGTAGAGCCGCTCGTAGTTCATCAACGGCAGGAGCTGATAAAAGCGCGCCCGCGCTGTTGAGTCGTCGCCCGCTTCGAGGGCATCCCAGATCGCCGCCATGGCGTCGGTCACGTGACAGCCCGGCATGTTGCCGCAGGCACCGCGCCGATATTCGTCGAGCATATAGACCCCTCCTTTGCCGCCCAAGACGCCCTTGCAGGCCGCGCCGGCCAGCGCCAACGTGCGGCTGACCTGCCACGGCTCGGGGACGGTCTCTTCCTTGATGTAATCAACCCCCTCCAACTCGCGGCACATCCGCCCCAACAGCTCGCCGCTCATGGGCGTACCGACTGGCGAGTCGAAATTCTGCACGCAAATCGGGATCGCAACTGCGGCCGCCAACTGCTGGTAAAAGGCGTAGCAGCCTGCTTGGTCAACGCGCAATACGTGCGGCGGCATGGACATGATCCCGTCGGCTCCGGCGGATTGGGCAAACTGGGCGAGGGCTACGGCCGGCACGGCATGGCCGGAAGTGACCGAGGCCACGACGGGTACTCGTCCAGCGGCCGCGGCCACGACGATCTCGATCCAGCGGCGGCGTTCCTCGTCGGAAAGGGTCGAAAATTCGCTGGCATTGGCCGGCCCCACCAAGCCCGTAGCCCCGGCTTCAACAGTAAAGGCGACCAAGTCTCGCAAGGCCGCTTCGTCGAGCGCGTAGCTGTCGGTAAAGGGGGTGACCACAATCGGCATGATTCCGCGCCACGTTTCAGTCATGAATATCTCCTTTTAGGCCGAGCAAAGCGGCCACGGCAAAAAGCCCGTCCACCACAGCGCACTCCCCCAACTCCAACCGCCGCCGGCTCTGGTGGCCGGAAGGCAGCAGGACGCAATGGACTCCTAGTGCCGCGGCCACCTCAATGTCGTGTAAGGTATCGCCGACGAGCAGCACTTCGTCGCTCCGGCAGTTAAGGGCCGCCAAGTGCTGATGTCCGCGCTCGATTTTCCCCTCCCCCAAGCGATTATCCACTCCGGCGACTGCGGCAAAGTAGGGTCGTAGCCCGTAGTCGGCGACCATTTCTTCGAGGGACACTTGATCCGAGGCCGATAAGAGGGATTGTCCAATCCCGTTGCAACCGAGGGCGGCCAGCACGGTACGTGCGCCCGCGCGCAACCGGCACTCGCGCCGGCGCTGGCTATAGAGGATGCTGAATTCGTCGCCGAGGGCCGCGAAATCCTCGCGCCCTAGGTCAAAGCCCAAGTGCTCGTAGTACGCATACAGCGGAAAATCGAATGCCTCGCTGTACTCGCACGGGGTGATCGGCCCGAGCCCGCGACGCCCCAACAACTCGTTGACGATTTCCACGCACAGCCAAGCATCGTCCACCAAAGTGCCGTTCCAGTCCCAGATTACGCAGCGCGGCTTCATAGCTTCATAGCTACTCTTGGTAGGCGACTACGCGCAGCCGCCAATAGTCGGCGCACCAGCCCTCATCGCCGTACAATGCCGGGCGGACGGCGTCCTCGACCGCTGCCAACAACTCTTCGCGCAGCGGCGGCGGGACGCCCGCTGTCAGCGGCTCGGCGAACATCTCCAGCCAATCGCGCAACCCGCTCTCGCCTGCGAGGGGCGTTGGACGGGGAAAGTGGCTGGCATGAGCAACGCGCAGCCCGGCCTGCTCCACGAGCCGCGCGTACTCCCCCAAGCTGGGAAAATACCAAGGCCATTGCGGATAAAGGCCCCGAGCGGCCAACTGGTCCGTCAGCCCTCGGCAGATGGTGGCCACGTTCCGCGCCCCGCCCAACTCGGCGACCAAACGACCGCCCGGCTCCAGACCGGCGGCAATACGCGCAAGGGCTGCCTCCGGCGGCTGGACCCAGTGCAGCACTGCGTTGGAAAAGACCGCATTGAACGGCTCGGCAAAGGAAAAATCCCGCGCATCGCCGACGACAAAAGATAGACTCGGAAACTGCTCGCGGGCCGCGGCGATCATCTCGGCCGATCGATCCATGCCGACGACCTCAGCCCCGGCCGCGGCAATCTGGGCGCTCAGTTGACCCGTGCCGCATCCCAAGTCGAGGACGCGCTCGCCAGCTTGGGGGTTCAAGACCTCCACCAAGCTGGCACCGGCGGCGGTGACGTAGTGGTGTTTGGCTTGGTAGCACTCGGGGTGCTGGAACATATAGCCGTCCTAAGAGCTGTATAGATCGGTTCAAAACCGCAGGGTGGCTCTGGCCAACCAGTTCCCTCGGGCGTCTGGCACCAGACCTACCGAGAAGCGGCCAGACTCCGGGGGCTTGCGAAATAACTCGGACGCCCATGTCGCTGTGGTAGACGAAATGATCATAACGCACCCAATGGCGACGGTGGCACCGACGGGATCCGACCATGCATCTGTGGGGATTAGCGCAAGGCCAATCCCACCAATCCCACCCCCTAAGAGGCTACCACCTATTGAAAAGACCAAGGAGCGATAATAATGGTGTCTATCAAATAAGCTGATCCCGGCCCCCACTCCAATCGGATAGCCAACGAAAAGAGCGACCTCAGCGTCCTGGATCGCAAGGGCAATAGCACTACCCATAAGAGTGCCAACGCAGAACTTACCCGCAACTCGACCGGCCAACTTGGAGCGTTGACGGCCCGATGATATGTTCCGATATGCTCCGGCAATGGCGGCCCCATCCGAACCCGGCGGAAACGTCAGCCGAAACTGAGACCCATAAAAAGGGGACATTCTACCCTTGCGATATATCCCAATCAGGCCGTAGGTGGCAGCCAGAGAATCCAACGCGGCGATCCCTGTAACCGGCGTCCCCGCGTCAACAGCCGCCAACAGAGCCGCAACCACCGCCTTGTGCTCTCCGCTGACATGAATCGTGATCTCTTGTCTCTCGGATGGTTGGTTCATAGAAGGTGTTGCGTTGATGAACAGCCCAAGCTCTTCTTTTCGCTCCCTTCCCCTCGGCGTCGCCTGCTTAGCTGCATCCGCTGGCGCGGTCGGCTTGCCGCAGTTGGCAAAGGCGATAGCGTCCATCCTGACGAACCCACCCCGCTTGGCATACACACAGCGCAAGCCATCGCGAATCACGGCGTGGGATACATCGGCTCGCCCGCCCCGCTCGACGACAAGGCCATACCAATCCGCTCCCCACGAACCCGCATCCGCTGAACGAAAGACGATGCCCCCGGCGTGCGCCGCCAGCCGCCCCTCGACGATCAGTTCCGCCCGGGTCGAGTCTAAGCCACCTCGGGTCTCATCGCGGTACGGCAGAAAGAGAACCTGCGTATTGGGAGCCAGCGTCAGCGTCGCTCCCGCTGCAATCGTCACGTCGCCGCCGACATACACCATGCCACGCCACGTCGTATCCTGTTCGATACGACCCGTCCAATAGGGCTCGCTGGCGTCGCTAGCCGCAGAGCCAACTCCTCCCAGCAGCAGGACGAACCACAGCACTCGATGCCGTTTAGTGAAGCCTCTGTTCAAAGTGGATTCTTAACCCCATTAGATCCGCCTCTATGCGCATGTTGGACCTCTCCGATAGAGAATTCTCCATACCCAAGCCTATACGAAATACGCCAAGGTCCTCATATTCACCGTGCTGCTGGTCTGCTACTCCTCCCATTCCTAGAATGAGATACGTGCGAGGCATGATGGTATATATATATGCACTTAGAGTTACACCTAGCCATTTTGGGGCTATCCCCCTTCCCTTACCGCCCATCAAGAGATTGGCCTCAAAAGCCCGGTTTGAATAAGGCGCATACCTTAATGTACATCCCGCACCTGTAAAACTTCTAGTACCAGGAAGTTCCTGTGGAACTTCTTTTATTGCAACAATCGTGCCCGCCGATAAGCCTCCGAACCAACGATCAACCCTTATTGGACGGCTGAACGTATGTATCCGTCGGTACTCAAGGGCAATAGGTCCTTCAAACCCAACATCCAACGTGACCGAGTCGTCGTCTGTCTGGAGAACTCGCCCTTTCTTGGTTCTCATTTTCGCCCGCTCGTCCTCGTAAGTGACTTTCACTTTATCGCCCTTTTTGAATAGCTGCCGGTCAATCGTCCCACCTTGGCGAGTAGATACTACCTTGGACAGGGGAGCAGCGCACCCTGTTGCGAGGAGCAAAATAACCACAGTAAGAGAGCTAGAGACGAGGCTCATTGTACCCCTCTTGGTCTTACGGCTCGGTTCAAAACCGCAGGATGGCTCTGGCCGACCAGTTCCCTCGGGCGTCTGGCATCAGCCCTACCGAGAAGCGGTCAGACTCCGGAGGCTTGCGAAATAACTCGGACGCCAACGTCGCCGTGATAGGCTGAATGATTAGCTGCATAAAGATCCCACTCATAGGCACCCATGGATCTATGGGGACTAGTGCAGCACCGATCCCGACTCCTAAGAAGCTGCCGCCTATTGAAAAGACCAAGGATCGAGGATAATCGTGTCTATCCAATAAGCTGGTCCCGAGCCCCACTCCAACCGGACAGCCAACGAGAAGAGCGACATCAAGGGCACCACCGATAGCACTCCCCACAAGGACAGCACTACCCATAAGAGTGCCAACGAATAACTTACCCGCAACTCGACCGACCCACTTAGCGCGTTGACGGCCCGATTGTATATAGGGTACGTTCCAATATGCTCCGGCAATGGCGGCCACATCTGCACCCGGCGGAAACGTTAGCCGAAACTGAGACCCATAAAAGACAGAGGATCGCCCCGTACCATACTCCATCAGGCCGTAGGTGGCAGCCAGAGAATCCAACTCGGCGATCCCCGTAACCAGCGTCCCCGCGTCAACAGCCGCTAACAGAGCCGCAACCACCGCCTTGTGCTCTCCACTGATATGAATCGTGATCTCTTGTCTCTCGAAGGGAGCCGGCTCGCTGGCGTCGCTGGCCGCAGAGCCAACTCCTCCCAGCAGCAGGACGAACCACAGCACTCGATGCCGTTTAGCCAAGCCTCTGTTCAAAGTAGATTCTTAACCCCATTCCTAAGAAGCTGTCTGAAAACTCTGGTAGTCGTCCCTTGTGTCTAAACGATACCGGCTGGATTCCCGCCCCGTGTCGGGGCACGGGGTGACGTTCTTTCGCGGGAATGACGGATCCTGTCTCTACGGCGTGTTCAACAGGACCCAAGGTGGGTTTTCAGACAGCCTCTAAGAATGATATAGGGTTGCTATCTCAGCCCAAGAGATCGGCGATGACTGCGCGCTCCTCTTTGAGCTCGTCTTCAGTGGCCTTGATTTTCGCCCGGGCGAAGTCGCTCAGTTCCAAGCCCTGCACGATCTCCAAGCGGCCTTGGCCATCGCTGCGCATGGGAAAGGAGAACATCAACCCCTCGTCAATCCCGTAGCTGCCGTCCGAATAGACGCCCGCCGAGAAAAAGTCGCCAGCCGGCGTAGCACTCTCAACGCTAACGACGTGGTCAAGCGCAGCATTGGCGGCCGACGCGGCCGACGACAAGCCGCGAGCCGCGATGACGGCCGCGCCGCGCTGCTGGACGATTTGGATGAATTCCTCGCGCAACCAAGCGTGGTGGCCTATGACGTCGGGCGCCGGGCGGCCCTCAATCCGCGCATTATCGGCGTCCGGGTACTGCGTGGCACTGTGGTTGCCCCAGATAGCCATGTTGGTCACCGCCGCGACCTTGACCCCGGCCTTGTTGGCGAGCTGGGCTTGGGCGCGGTTTTGATCCAAGCGGGTCATGGCGTGGAAGCGGTCGCGGGGGATGCCGGCCTCGTGGCCGTGGGTCATGGCAATCAAGCCATTCGTATTGGCCGGATTGCCCACCACCAAGACGCGCACGTCGGCCGCAGCCCGGGCGAGTGCCCGACCTTGGCCGACGAATATCGGCCCGTTTTCCCGGATCAAGTCGCCCCGCTCCATCCCGGGGCCGCGCGGCTTGGAGCCAATCAGCAGCCCCCAGTTGACCCCGTCAAAGGCCACGTCGGCTCGATCGGTGATCTCGATGTGGTCGAGGAGCGGAAAGGCGCAGTCGTCGAGCTCCATAACCACGCCTTCTAGGGCTTTGAGTGCCGGCGTAATCTCCAGCAAGTGCAGCGAAATTCGGACGTCGCGGCCGAACACCTCGCCCGAAGCGAGGCGCGGCAAGATAGCGTAGCCGATTTGGCCAGCGGCCCCGGTGACGGCTACTTTCACAGTGCGTACCATGTATTCCTCCTAAAGGCGGTTTTGGTTTTTACTTAAAGAAAATCTGCCAAAAAAATCCGCTCTGTGCAATGCGGGCCGCCCTTGATCCCACCTCGGCCCGCTGGTTATTCTACGACTTTGCTTCCAATCCACGGCCCACGAGCGAAAGGACGGCCATTATGAGCAGCGACTTCGATCTCATCATCCAAGGGGGACACCTGATTGACCCTAAAAACGACCTCAACGGCCCAGCCGATATTGCCATCAAGGATGGGCGCGTCGCTGCGGTCGCCGACCGAATTGAGGGCCGTTCCGCACAGGTCATTGACGTATCCAACCTCTATGTCACCCCGGGCTTGGTCGATATTCACGTCCACGTCTATGGGGGGTATCAGGGCTGGCTCTTTCCCGACCCGCACGCCCTACCCTGTGGCGTGACCACCGTAGTAGATACCGGCGGGGCTGGATGGAAGGATTTTGCCGACTTCAAGCGCTCCATCATTGACCCCGCCCAGACCCGCGTCTTGGCCTTTGTCAATATCGTCGGCGCGGGCATGACCGGCCCGCCCGAACAAGACGTCCGCGAAATGGACCCCACGCGCTGTGCCGCGGCGATTGAGCAATACCGCGATCACGTCATCGGCGCCAAGTCGGCCCACTTTGGCGGCCCGGGCTGGGAGTCGGCTGGCGGCGCGATCGCCGCGGCGCGTCAAAGCGATTCCATCGCCATGATCGACTTCGCCCCCCAGCCCACTCGTTCGTACGAGGAATTGCTCGAGCGCATGAGTCCGGGGGACATTCACACGCACCTGTACGCCGCCCACATTCCCCTGCTCAACGCCGACAAGCAGGTCGCAGACTACGTGCGCCAATCCCGACAGCGCGACATCGTCTTTGACACCGGCCACGGCAACGGCTCCTTCTGGTTTCGCATCGCCGTGCCCGCCATGGCCCAAAACTTCCCCCCGGATACCATCAGCACAGACCTACACAAGGCCAGTCGCATGCTGCCCAACGCCACCATGCCCATAACGATGTCCAAATTCCTGAACCTCGGCATGCCGCTCCAAGAGGTCGTCTATCGCTCGACGCACAAACCGGCCGAGGTAATCGGGCGTCCCCAGCTAGGCCACCTCACTATTGGGGCCGAGGCCGACCTAGCGGCTTTCGCCCTGCACGAAGGGGATTTCGCCTTTGTCGATTCGGGGCGGGCGCGCATGCGGGGCCGGCAGAAACTCGAATGCGAACTAACGCTGAGAGCGGGCCGAGTCGTCTGGGACCTAAACGGCCGCAGCCTAGTGGATTGGGACGAGGCCGGCGAATACCGCCACCTCGCTTGAGACCTGCATAGGCCCTTGCAAACAACTTGACGCCGTGTTGTTCCTTATGTATAATCAGTTAGTTTCACTTATACTTACGCTACATATCTCATAGGTACGTCAAAGATGAGAGGCTCTATGCACAATCTGCACGACGAGGAAAACACTCTACGGCTCTATTTCGACGATATTGCTGAGTCCACGCCCCTTTCGAGAGAGCGCGAAGTGGAACTAGCCGATCGCATCAAAAATGGCGATATGCATGCTCGCGAAGAAATGATCAGCGCCAACTTGCGGTTTGTCGTCGATGTGGCCAAGAAATACCAAAACCGCGGCTTGTCCCTTTCCGACCTGATTAGCGCCGGCAATCTCGGCCTCATCACGGCGGCCGACCGCTTCGACGGCACCAAGGGCTACAAGTTCATTTCTTACGCCGTTTGGTGGATTCGCCAGTCCATTCTCCAAACCCTCGCCGAGCACGTGCGCACCGTGCGCCTTCCTCTCAACAAGGTCAGCTTACTCAAGGATATTTCCAAAGCCTCGCGCAAATTGGGCCAACATCGCGCCAGTGAGCCCGACATAGAGGAAATCGCCGCTGAGCTTGAGGTCCCAGCCGAAGAGGTTCTAGAGACCATCCTCAGTGCCCGCGCCGTGTGTTCGCTCGACGAGTCCTTTACCGACGACGACGAGCGCAGCCTGCTCAACACCTTGGCCGACAACACGGCCGCAGCCCCAGACGCCGACATCTTGAGCGAATCGGCGCGGGAGCAGCTCGAAACAGCTTTGGAAACCCTCGAGGAACGCGAATTGCGCATTATCAGGCTCTATTTTGGCCTCGACGGCAACGAGGCCCTGACGCTCGAGGAAATCGGCAACATGATGAACCTCACGCGCGAGCGCATCCGCCAGCTCAAAGAGCGGGCACTTAGCAAGCTGCGCCATCCTTCGCGGCACCGAGAGCTTAAGACGCTGGCGAGCGGCATCTAAAATTTGCCGGGGGGATACCGAAGTGGTCAAACGGGGCAGACTGTAAATCTGTTGGCTCATGCCTTCGCAGGTTCAAATCCTGCTCCCCCCACCACTGAAAAGGGGCGGTTCTCATTGAGAGAACCGCCCTTTTATTTTACGTCCTATAGCAATCCTACATCTTCCAAGACTGGATTCCCGCGTGCGCGGGAATGACGCCTCCTAGACAAAAAAGACCGGGCCGATCAACATTCCATGCTTTCGAGGCATTTAGGACAGCTATATCGCCCCTCTTCTACGACTCGTTCCAGATCCAAGCACAGAGCATCAGCCAGCAAAAACCCCGCCCGCGTCAAACGCAATCGCTGGCCTTCGAGCGCGACGTATCCCGCTTTCGCCAAATCGGCAAAGTGCCCGCTGCTCTGCACTCGGCTGACCTCTTCTTCGGTCAGTTCAATCCCCTCAATGGTGCGTAAACCCAGCCATAGACGTTCCCGGCGGGCCGTGTCTGGGGCTATGGTCTCTTCCCCGGCCCGCGGCGACCGACCGTGGTGCATCGCGTCGAGATAGGCACTGAGATCGCGGGTATTCCAAAATCGCTTCCCGCCGAGGAAGCTATGGCTCCCGAGCCCAACCCCTAAATAAGGAACGCCCGTCCAATAGCCCCAGTTGTGGCGCGAGCGGTACCCAAGACGAGCGTAGTTTGAAATCTCGTAGTGTTCATAGCCAGCCGCGACCAACCGGGCGTCGGTCCATTCCAAGGTGCGAGCCTGCTCGTCGTCCGCAACAGGTTTCAGCAGGCCCTGCCGTTGTCGTTGGGCGAAGATCGCGCCTTCTTCAATGGTGAGGCTATAGATAGAGAGGTGCTCTGGGGCCAAGGCGATAGCCCGCTCAACGCTAAAGTGCCAACTGGCCTCTGAGACTCCCGGTACATTGGCCACCAAGTCCAAGCTCACATTGGCAAAATCGGACGCTCTAGCCGCTGTGTATGCCCTTTCGACATCGGCCGCACTATGCTGCCGGCCTAAGCACCGCAGATCCGCATCGCGAAAAGCCTGCGCGCCAATGCTGATGCGGTTGCACCCCAGATCCTTTAGCATGGCGAATTTCTCGCGGTCCACGGTTCCGGGGTTGACTTCAACCGCAATTTCCGCGTCTGGGTGGATCCCCAAATGCCGCTGAACGGCCTCGATCATCTGCCCAATTAGCACCGCCTCAACTTGGCTGGGGGTGCCTCCGCCCAAGAACAGAGTATCTACCGGCCCCGACAAATGCGCCCAAGACTCAATTTCGCGGCAGATCGCCTCGGTATATGGGCCGTGGTGCTCCTCGTGGCCAACGACCGTAGCAAAGGCGCAGTAAGGGCAACGTTGGGGGCAAAACGGCACGTGGATATAGAGACCCAACGCCATTATTTATTTTTTGGGATTAGGAGCCGCAGGAGTGGCGAGTACGCCTCTTGCTCATAATCAGGCTTCCATCTTGAGCGCGGCCAAAAACGCTTCTTGGGGAATTTCCACCTTCCCAAACTGCTTCATGCGTTTTTTGCCTTCCTTCTGCCTTTCGAGCAATTTGCGTTTGCGGGTCACATCGCCGCCGTAGCATTTGGCCGTCACATTTTTGCGGAATGGCTTGACCACCTCGCGGGCGATCACCTTACTCCCCACGGCCCCTTGGATGACGACCTCGAACATCTGCCGCGGGATCAGCTCCTTGAGCTTCGTGCATAGCTGCCGCCCCCACTGGTATGCCTTGTCGCGATGGATGATCACGGAGAGCGCGTCCAGCGGCTCGCCATTGATCATAATGTCGAGCCTAGACAGGAGGCCAGCCCGCATCTCCAGATGCTCGTAATCGAATGACGCATAGCCCCGCGACACCGACTTGAGGCGATCATAGAAGTCGATCACTACTTCGGCCAAAGGCATCTCAAAGCTCAGGATAGCTCGGCTGCCATCGAGATACTCGGTGTTGCGGTAGCTGCCGCGCCGGTCCGTGCAAATTTTCATTACTGCGCCGATATAATCCCTCGGCACCAAGATCTGGACGGCAAGAATCGGCTCGCGCACCTCGTCGATCTCAGCGGCCGGCGGCAATAAGGAGGGGTTATCTACATCGATTAGGTGCCCGTCTTTGGTCAGAATCTCGTAGAGCACATTGGGGAGGGTCGTGATGATTTCGACTTGGTACTCGCGGTCGAGGCGCTCCTGTACGATCTCCATGTGCAGCAGCCCGAGGAAGCCGCAGCGAAAACCAAACCCCAACGCCGGAGAGGTCTCCGGCTCATAGGAGAACGCGGCGTCGTTGAGCTTGAGCCGCTCTAAGGCGTCGCGCAACACCTCATATTCCTCTGGGATAACCGGATACAGTCCGCTAAAAACCATCGGTTTGAGCGGTTGATAGCCAGGCAACGGCTCTACTTCTTCCTCTGCATCAACGACCGTGTCGCCGACGTGGGCCTCGGCCAGATCTTTGATTCCAGCTATAAAATAGCCGACTTCACCAGTCTCAAGTGCTTGGGCCGGTACGCGGTTTAAGACTAAGTGGCCGACCTCTTCGACTTCGTAGAGCCGTCCGGTGGAGTAGAAGCGAATTTTCTGCCCCTTGTGGATGCGCCCATCAACGACTCGGATGAAGCAAATTACGCCTCGGTACTGGTCGTAGAGCGAGTCAAAAACCAGTACCCGCAACGGCCCCTGCTGACGCCCCGTCGGCGGGGGGATGCGGTCGACAATAGCTTCCATCACCTCCTCGACCCCAATCCCCTCTTTGGCACTGACTTGCAAAATATCTTCGGCTTCCCCGCCCAACAGATCGAGCACCTGCTGCTGCACCGCTACGACCTGAGCAGCGGGCATGTCGATTTTATTGAGCACCGGAATGACTACTAGGTCGCTGTTTAGTGCCAACAGCAAATTGCTTACGGTCTGGGCTTCCACACCCTGCGTGGCATCGACGATCAATATGGCCCCTTCGCAGGCGGCCAAACTACGCGATACCTCATAGGTAAAATCCACATGTCCTGGTGTATCGATCAAGTTGAATTGGCAGATTCTACCATCGGCGGCCTGATAGTGCATTCGCACAGCGTGGGCCTTGATGGTAATGCCCCGCTCGCGCTCTAAATCCATGTTGTCGAGCACCTGCTCCTGCATCTGCTTCGCTGTTAGGGTCGCAGTTTTTTCAAGCAGGCGGTCCGCTAGCGTTGACTTGCCGTGATCAATGTGGGCAATGATGGAGAAATTGCGAATCTGCGCGATACCCATACAGTTTATAGTTGGTCGTAGGTTAGTAGAAGCTATCTCATAAATAGTCTGGCTGTGCTACGTTAGTGGTATTCCCTTTCGGAGGTATCTCTTATGGATCTTACAGACGAACAGTGGTCGATAGTGTCCCCACTGCTGCCGGCGTGTCCCAAACGCCGCGATGGCCGGGGTCGTCCGTGGCGTTGTAACCGAGCGGTGCTCAATGGTATTCTGTGGATTCTCCGCACCGGGGCGCCTGGGCATGACCTGCCTGCTCGCTATCCGTCCTACCAGACCTGCCATCGTCGATTCCAACAGTGGTCGTCTGATGGCACCTTTGAACATATTCTGCGCACCCTCGCGCACGACTTGCATGAGCGCGGGGGCCTTGATGTGAGCGAATGCTTCATCGATGGCCTGTTTGTCGCGGCGAAAAAAGGGGGGACCAAGTGGGTCCGACCAAGCGGGGCAAAGGTACGAAGCTCATGGCAGTGGCAGACCGCGCTGGTCTTCCTATCGCCGTACTCATCCAAAGTGCTTCGCCGCACGAAGTCACCCTCGTAGAAGCCACCCTGGAAAACCGATGGGTCCAGCCCCGACCGCAACGACTCATCGGGGACCGAGCCTACGACTCGGATCGATTGGATGCGAGCCTGGCCGACCAAGGCATTGAGATGATCGCGCCGCATCGCCGCAATCGTACGCAGGCCAAAACCCAGGACGGGCGGCGGTTGCGGGGCTACAAAAGACGCTGGAAAATAGAAAGACTGTTTGCTTGGTTGCATAACTTCCGCCGCATCGTGGTTCGATACGAATACTATGCTGAAAACTACCTCGGCTTTGTACAACTCGGATGCATCCTCATACTGCTACGGTATTTATGAGATAGCTTCTAGTCAGGATATGCGCTGGCGATATAGGCTCTCGTCCACCACGCTAGCCATTTGCCACACATCTAAGGAGAGGGCGAGAAAGGTCTTAATCTCGTGGCTTATGGCCAGCGGGTCGCGCAAGACAGCGGCGTAGTTGACATAGAGCACCTCCATTTGCTGGTGCTCCGCCAACCACTGTTGCACTGCCCGTAAGTGCCGACTAAAGGCGGCGGCTATCGCGGCGTCGGAATCCCGATCGCAGGGCTGTCCTCGCCGTTCTAACATTGCCCGCTGCGAAGCCAAAATCTCGTCCATTTTTCGGAGAGCGAATACGATTTTGTACGGCTTGTGGAGCGGCAATTGGCCGAGCAATTGGGATATGACCTTGACAGCTTTACCCCTCGCCGATTCGAGCCATGCAGTGTCTTTTTCTAGCCGCTTGACCTTCTCGAATTCGTAATATCCCCTTGGATTGTCGGCGTCGGCCGCGCGAATGCCGTCTGTTAGGGGCGGCAATCCGCCCGCAGCCAGCATCTTCATCAGCATCGAGGTACCAGAACGGGGGAGACCAGACACAATAGTTATGTACTCGTCTGGCCTATGTGGAAGGAAAGCAGGATAGGAAGGCAAAGCAGAGAAAACCGACACACGCTTCCAAAGCCTAGCTTCGGAAGCGTGTGTCGTCTTGTGCTGCATGTATGAAGTAATTAAAAGACTAGACGCCCACGCAACAGGAGGCCATGCTCAGCAACACCGGCCATGCGCTGCCAACGCGTACTCTCAAGGCTCACCGACATCGACGAATCCACCTCAAAGCGCGTACCGAGGCGCAATTGCATTCGCTCTGGTGCTTGGGTCATGCCGCTGTACACAGTGTACACCCCCTGACCGCCGGGCGCGGCAAGACCGTAGCCGACTTCGGCTCTGAGCTGGCCTTGCGTGTTCAGATGACCCCGCTCCGTCAGGTCGGCTACGCTGCGCTCCCACAGCGTCAGGCTATTCGCCTGCGTACCGTAGGTCGGCATCAGCCGCATCGACAGCCCTCGACCGTCGGTGCCGGATGCGCGCTGGATTAGCAGATGCGCCCCCCACTCTTTGTAGTCCCCTGGAGGAGCAACCAGACTCCGCGCCATAGCTTCGAGAGTGAAGCCGCTCCCCTCAAAACGCAGGCCACCGCCCACTTCTACGCCGGCCCCGGTCTCTCCGTCGCCGCCATCTTGGCGCAGAGCGACCTCTAGCTGGGGTGTCATCTGCCCATCCATGCCCATCTCGTAAGCATACGAGCCTTTAAGCGCCAGCCTCAAGCGGTTGGCATTTACTGTCTGCTCAGCAATCCGGCCTCCACCTTTGACGTCGACTTGTGCTGCTGTAGCCGCACCTTTGACCCGCAACCGAGTCGGCCCGCTGTCGAGCAAATCACCGCTAGCCCCTACACTTGCAGTCCTCAGCGACGTATCGCTCGACTGCTGGCCTATGGTCCCCTGTTGGTCGTCAATCTCGAGGTCGCCGCGCCCTAAGCCCGCCGTCAACCATACCCCCAACCGCCCGGGCGAGAACCCGACGTAAGGATGTAGGCTCAACATGCGGGTCGTATAAGTACCGTCGACTCGCTCTGCGCCGAGCAAGGGGGCGGTATAATCAAACGACCCTTGAGCCCATGACAGGGCCAAACCGGTTAGCATCTCGGCACCTGGCCGGGCGTCCAAACCAATCTGAGCGCGGGTTAGATTGCCGTCCCAATCCAACGAACCGTCGTCGCTAGACAATTTGCCGTAGTCTCCCCGGCCCCAAAATGCAGGACTACCGGGACAGACGATGCATCCTCTACCGAAACCGAACGGCACCGCGAAGGACGAGCCATTCATAACCTGGGATAGATTGACCGGGCTGTTTTCAAAGATCCGGCCGGATTGGATCATGTCGTAGAGGGTGGACTCGGCGGCGAAGCGAAAAGAACCGCTCCCATCGCCGACTCTACCCACCTGCTCAAGGCGATTTTCGATGGCGCGATTGGTTCCATCGGCAATGGCCAACGCGTACTTGGACAGGATCTGTTCGTTGAGTTCCGCAAAACGGTCCGTAGCCGATTCTTCCACCCGGACCTCGAAACTGAGGATAGCTGCGTCCTCAGCAGTCATATTGTCGTCGGCGTCGTGGGCCGTATAGGTCAACGAGTACGTTCCGACCTCAGTCGGGGTGCCCGAAAGCGTCGGCGACCTGGGATTGGGGTCAAACGCGAGACCCGGCGGCACATTATCTAGGGTATAGGTCAACTCGCCGAACTCGCCGTTGCCGTCTGGATTTAGCGAGAGCAAGTTGCCGCCCGAAGCCAAGGGCAACACTAAGCCTTCAATCGCCTCGCCTTCTATGTACGTCTGGTTGGCCACGGTCCCGCTAAAGCTGGGTGCGCCATCTATCGTTAGGTGAAAGGTCAACTCGGCCGAATCGCCATCCACATCCGCCACCCGGTAAACCAAGCGGTACACCCCAGTGCTCGTCGGAGTGCCCGAAAGCGTCCGCGACGCAGCGTCGAAGTTCAGACCCGGCACATTCAGATCTAAACTATATGTCAACTCGCCGTTGCCGCCCAAACCCGCCGGTAATTCCCACGGATCCATCGCCTCATTTTGACGTAAGGTTCGATCCTCAATGGTCGTGTCAAAGGCAGGTGTACCGTCGACTTTCAGGGAGAAGGGCACCTCCACCGAATCGCCATCGCTATCTTCCGCCCGGTAGGTCAACTCATACGTATCGGCTGTGGTCGGCGTACCCGAAAGCGTCCGAGCCTCGGCATCAAATGTCAGACCCGGCACCTCTGGCGACAGGCTATACGTCAACTCGCCGTTGCCGCCCAAAGCCGCCGGCAACTCCAACGGGGCCATCTCCTCCCCTTCAGCAATGGTCTGATTCGTAATAGTCCCCGCAAAGCTGGGCATACCGTTGACCGCAATGGTGAAGCTCAACTCAGCCGAATCGCCATCCACATCCACCACCTGATAGGTCAACGCATAGCCCTCGGCAGAATACAACACATTAGGCGGCGGCGTACCCACAATCGTCCGCGACGAGGCATCAAACGCCAGACCCGGAGGCAAGTCCCCGTCCAAGGTATAGGTCAACGCCACATTCCCACCGGCCGCCGCCGGTAGTTCTAGGCTCACCTCATCGCCTGCGGTGTAACTCTGGTCGGCCACGACTTGGTCTCCGAAGCTGGGCATACCATTCACCGAAACCGTGAAGCTCAATTCCGCCGAATCGCCATCTACATCCACCACCCGATACGTCAACACACATCCCTCGACATACAACGCATCCGCTGGCAGCGTACCCGAAAGCGTCTGCGACGAGGCATCAAACGCCAGACCCGGAGGCAATTCTCCCTCCAAACTATACGTCAACGCCACATGCCCACCGGCCGCCGCCGGTAGAGCTAAGTTCACCTCATCGCCTGCGGTGTAGCTCTGGTCGGCCACGACCTGATCGCCGAAACTGGGCTTAGCATCTACCACAATGGTGAAGCTCAACGCCGCCGAATCGCCATCCACATCCGCCACCCCATACGTCAACGCATAGCCCAAGTCATATAAAAGATCAGCCGACAGATCACCCGAAAGCGTCCGAGATGAGGCATCAAACGTCAGACCCGGAGGCAAGTCCCCAGCCAAACTATACGTCAACGCCCCGTTACCACCCGAAGCCGAGGGTAACACCCAATCCCCTATCGACGCCCCGGCTGTAAAGGTAACTTGGTTCGCCACGGTTTCGTCGAAACTAGGCATGCCAGCCACCGCAATGGTGAAGTTCAACGCCACCGAATCCCCATCCAAATCCGCCACTCGATAGGTCAACGCATAGCCCTCGGCAGAATACAACTCACCCGTCGGCAGAGCACCCGAAAGCGTCTGAGACGCCGCATCAAAAGCCAGTTCCCCAGGCAACTCCCCGGCCAAGGTATAGGTCAACGCCACATTCCCGCCGACCGCCGACGGTAGAGCTAAGTTCACCTCATCGCCCGCGGTGTAGCTCTGGTCGGCCACAACCTCATCGCCGAAGCTGGGCATACCATTCACCGAAATCGTGAAGCTCAACTCAGCCGAATCGCCATCCTCATCCGCCACCCGATAGGTCAACGTATGGTCCTCGGCAGAATACAACTCATCCGTCGGCAGAGCACCCGAAAGCGTCTGAGACGCCGCATCAAAAGCCAGTTCCCCAGGCAACTCCCCGGCCAAGGTATAGGTCAACGCCACATTCCCGCCGACCGCCGCCGGTAAAGCTAAGTTCACCTCATCACCTGCGGTATAGCTCTGGTCGGCCACGACCCGGTCGCCGAAGTTGGGCTTGCCATTCACTACTATCGTGAAGTCCAAAGTAGCTTCATCCCCGTCCGCATCCTCCACCACCAACGTCAACGAATATTCGGCTTGATACAACCTATGAATCGACGGCGTACCCGATAGCGTTCGAGTCGCGGCATCAAAATTTAGAAAACTCAGATCCGGCGTCTGATTACCGCGCAAGCTATAGGTCAACTCGACATTGCCGCCATCCGCATCCGGCAAAGTCAAGCTCATCTCTGCGCCCGCCGGATACGACGGCTTGGCGTCCATGGTCTTGTCGTCGCCGAAGCTGGGCATGCCATCCACCACTATCGTGAAGGGCAACTCAGCCGAATCGCCATCGCCATCCCACACCTCCAACGTCAACTCATATTTATCGTCATACACCATATCAGCCGGCGGCGTACCCGAAAGCGTCCGCTTAGCGGGATCGTCATCAAACTCCAGACCCGGCGGCAGTTCCCCTTTCAGGCGATACTCCCATATCACATTCCCGCCTGTCGGCTCCGGCAAAGTCAAGCTCATCGCCACGTCCGTCTGGTACGGATCCTGCGGTACATCCACGGTCTTGCCATCGAAGCTGGGCATGCCATCCACCACTATAGCAAAGCTCAACGCCGCATCATCGCCATCCACATCCACCACCCGATACGTGAACGCATATGACTCAGCATATACCACATCGGCCGGCGGCGTACCCGAAATCGTCCGAGACCCGGCATCAAATACCAGACCCTCAGGTAACTCCCCGTCCAAGCTATACGTCAACGCTACATTCCCACTGACCGCCGCCGGCAGTTCCAATTCTACCTCATTGCCCGCTGTGTATAGCTGGTCTTCCACAACCTGATCGCCGAAGCTGGGCATAGCAGCTACCACAATCGTGAAGGTCAACTCAGCCGAATCGCCATCGGAATCCACCGCCCGATACGTGAACTCATATTTATCGTCATACACCACATCGGCCGGCGGCGTACCCGAAATCGTCCGAGACCCGGCATCAAATACCAGACCCTCAGGCAACTCCCCGTCCAAGCTATACGTCAGAGCGTCGATAGACAGCCCCACTGGCAACTCCCAAGGCTGTTTTATCTCTTCGCCCGCAGTAAAGGTTGTCTGACGCGCAGCAACCGCCGCAAAGGTAAGCTCCACCGAGATCGTGAAGGTCAATTCCTCCGCGTCGCTCTCCTCCATATTGGTATCGGAATCTTCTACTCGGTAGGTCATTTCATACGTCCCAGCTACGGTCGGCGTACCCGATAGCGTAAGCGACGTAGCATCAAAAGTCAGACCTGGCACCTCCGGTGACAAGCTATATCTCGGAGGCGCCTCATGCTCTCCCACCGAAGCCTGAGGCAATTCCAGAACTCCTATATCCTCGCCTGTCCGGTACGACTGATCAACAACCGTCGCCCCCTCAAAGCTCGGCATCGTATCGACTTCTATCTCGAATGTCAACGTGGCCGTATCGCCATCGGCATCCGTCACTTCGTAAGTCATCAGGGAAAGAGCCACTTCCGAAGGCGTACCCGAAAGCGTCCGCGACCCGGCATCAAATGCCAAACCCGGCGGCACAGGCCTTAAATTGTATGTCAAATCGCCATTGCCACTCGAAGCCGCAGGTAACTCCAGAGCCTCTATCGCTACCCCCGCCGAGAACATCTGATCGGCAACCGTCGTACCGTCAAAGCTCGGAGCTACATCCTCCTCCTCTACTAAAACATTGAAGGTCAACGTGGCCGTAGCACCGTCGGCATCCGTCACTTCGTAGACCATCAAGTAAAAGACCTTTTCCGGGAAGACGACAACGTCCGAAGGCGTACCCGAAAGCGTCCGCGACCCGACATCAAATGTCAAACCCGGTACCTCCGGCGACAGGCTATACGTAAGCTCGCCATTGCCTCCCGAAGCCGCAGGTAACTCCAGAGCCTCTATCGCCACCCCGGCCTCGTACATCTGATTGGCAACCGTCGCCCCGTCAAAGCTCGGCGTATCCTGGGCTTCAGCCACCGGGACCAACACCAAAGTGGCCGCCAGAAAGAGCATACTCAGGCAGAACGGCGATCTATTCCAAACAAGTCTGTTACTAACTGCACACCCGCTCATAATTGACCCTCCAAATAGAGATTTAAGATTTAAGTTTAGGTTGTAGCACAACGCGATGTGCTAGATCGCTGCCTCACCGATCTAAAGGAAAAGACGCAAATCACCGCATTCTCGTCAGCGCGGATAAATCCGTCCCTTAATACCAACCACCACCGCGCTCGTGATCTCTTTCTTCCCTAGCACCCTTTAACAAAAATAGCTTAATTGAAGAGCGTGTAAAGAAGCCTGAGATCATTTTACGGTTCCATCCTACCATCCTAAAGTATTCAATACAAAATACGCATCTAATACTCAGGATGCAAGAGATAGTTTCTAAACTACATGGCCTATTAGCACCTAGCCATAGGGAAAGGTTAAGACCTTGCAAAAAGAGGAAGACCATGGCGTAACTCGGCTTCCAACTTGGAGTGACAAGAAGGGCAAACCGAAATCAGATGTTCCAGCTTATTGGCCTCTACATTGGAAGAGAAACTGCGATAGGGAATCTTGTGATGTACGTCGAGCTGACGCCCCAATTCCTCTTCGCTGATCCCGCATACTTGGCAGATAAAGCCATCGCGTGTCCGCGCCTTTAGTGCTTGGAGGGCCCAGTTGGCCCCCCGCTGTTTGGAGGATGCCCCCAAGCAAACCTCGAACGAAGGCATACCCTCTGTCCAAGCCCGGCGACAGGACGCATCGCAAAAATGCAACTGCGCTTGGTCCACATACCAAGCCGGGACCTCAATCTCTAGCCGACAGTACGCACAGTGCGTGGCAATCTGCTCGTTGCCGCTAGCAGAGCACTGATCGCCAAAATCAAACCCCATCTGATCACTAGGCGAAGACATGATAGACCGTAGGACTAATTTTATAGGAGATTCCGATCTGTTCTGGTCTCATCGCTTGCCTCTTCTACGTACTATGCACAAATGAAGTCTGGTTAAGGAGATCTCCAAAACCCATCTTGCTCCCTTTCCCTATTTCATATATATTTAATAGTTTTATTAAAGAGAGGAGCGTAAAAATTGCCCAAACTCAAATCCGCCAAAAAGCACCAAGCCACTAGTGCCAAAGCCTACGAACGCAATCGTGCGCTCCGCTCGCGGATGCGCACGGCCCTTAAAAAAGTCCGTCAGGCTCCAGACAAAGCCTCGGCCGAAACCGCTCTACAGGCGGCGATCTCGACTGTTGACAGGACTACCAGCAAAGGTATTATCCACAAAAATGCCGCCGCACGCTGCAAGTCGCGGTTGAGCCGCCTCGTACAGACGATGGCCTAGCATTTCTCCTCATTCAAAAGCACGAGTACTCAAGTAGCGCAACCCACTGTCGCAGAGGATCGTCGCGACTCGAGCAGTTGATCCAAGCTCGCGAGCGACTTGGGCGGCGATATAGGCGTTGGCTCCGGCTGAAATTCCCACCAAAAGCCCTTCCTCTCGTGCCAAGCGGCGGGCCATTTCATAAGCGTCGTCGTCGGTAATAACCCGCACCTCGTCGACAACCTCGAGGTTGAGGACCGGCGGCACAAAACCCGCGCCGATGCCTTCTATATAACTGAACCCAGCCTCCCCGCCTGAAAGCACGGGCGACCCGGCAGGCTCGACAGCGATGACCCGCACAGAGGACAGAGCCTCTTTGAGCACCTCGCCGACTCCAGTTAAGGACCCCCCAGTACCCACACCAGCCACAAAGGCATCAATCCGGCCATCTAACTGTTCCAAAATCTCACGGCCGGTCGTACGGCGGTGTATCTCAGGGTTCGCTGCGTTCATAAACTGTTGTGGCAAAAAGTAATCTGGATTCTCGCGCTTGAGTTCAAGTGCTTTGTCGATAGCACCGCGCATACCCTCGGCCGCTGGCGTCAACACAACCTCGGCACCGTACGCCTGCATCTGTAAGCGGCGCTCGCGGCTAGCCGTATCGAACATGGTGACGATGAGCTTGTAGCCTTTATAGGCAGCCACCATGGCCAAGCCAATGCCGGTATTGCCACTCGTTGGCTCAATGATCGTGCCGCCCTCGGCCAATAGCCCTTGCTCTTCAGCAGCTTCGACCATGGCCAGAGCGATGCGGTCCTTGACACTGCCACCGGGATTGGTCGCCTCTAACTTGCCCCACACCTCAGAGGCATCCTCCCCGACGACTCGGCCAAGGCGTACCATAGGCGTAGCCCCGATTAACTCTAGCACATTGTGGGCGCGTTTCATCCTGTACCAACCCTAACGCTGGCCGCCTGTAGGATAGTTTCAACTCCCGCCAGCAATAGCTGGGACGATAGAGACGCTGTCGCCATCGTTGAGAGGTGTGTCCTTACCGTCAAGGAAACGGATATCTTCGTCGTTGACGAAGATATTGACGTATCGGCGGATCTCGCCCCCTTCGTCGAGCAATTTCTCGGCCAAGCCCTCGTAAGAGCCTTCGAGCCCATCTACCAACTGGCCAATAGTCGCCGCCTCCAGTGTGACCTCGGCCTGATTGTGGGTCAACCTTCGCAACGGCGTAGGAATGTGAACGGTAACCGGCATCTCATCCTCCATTTGGTTATTAAAATGCGGCTCTGCCGCCCGCATTCTATGTTTAGGAACGTTTGCTAGACTATTTTAACACCCACTTCGACGTAGCGGCTGCCGTCCCAAGCAAAACACTTGTAGCCTTGCACTTTCCGCTGGCTGCCTGCCTCCTCGCCGCATACTGAGAGGACTAGATAAATCGCGTCTGGATCGTCTGGATCGTCGCCCGCCTCTCGGCTGTTGAATATCCAAGTGCGCCTTTCGTCTTCGGCCGAGAAATAGGCTGCGCAATCAATGTGGGAATGGTAGCAACCCGCGACCCGGCCACCGGCCTCTTCAGCCGCCTTCTCAATGCGTAACTGCTCACCTGCGTCGATCAGATAGGCCGTGCTTGCATCGCGAGGATAGTGCTTGGGGTCTTCTTCGTGCCGCTGCTGCTGTACATTAGTACAAGCATGGGCCGTAGCCACCCCATCCGGCACTTTCTCGATCAACAGACCGCAACACTCGTGCGGGTACTCAGCCAAGGCTTGGGCGTAAATCCGTTCAACCTCTCTGCGAGCGATGCACAGCATTCAGCCATCCTTCTGCGTAGCAATGTCACTGAGGGCCAGCCGCCACATAGGCGTACTCATGTACTTGTCTCCGCCATCGCAAAATATAGTCACCACCACCCCCATGTCTAGCTGACGAGCAACTTCCAGCGCGGCCCAATAAGCCCCACCCGCAGACTGTCCGACGAGAATCCCTTGCTCGCCCGGGAGGCGCAGAGCAGTATCGTACGCATCATCGGTATCTATCGGTATTTCGTAGTCGAGGAGGGTCTCGTCGTAGATACCGGGGACAATTGAACTCTCCATGTGCTTAAGCCCCTCAATGCCGTGAAACGGCTCGGCCGGCTTAGCGGCAATGACCTGGACCGCCGGATTGAACTCCCTAAGACCTCGGCCTGTGCCCATCAGCGTCCCGCTAGTGCCGATAGTGGCGACAAAATGAGTGACACGCCCTTGGGTCTGCTCCCAGATTTCGGGGGCAGTGGTGTCGCGATGGGCGTACCAATTCGCGGGATTGTTGTATTGATCGGGCTTGAAGTACTGGTCGGGATCGGCTTCGTAGATCCGCCGCGCTTCCCGTATGGCCCCGTCGGAAAGTTCTCCCGGGTCGGTGTACACCACCTCAGCACCATAGGCGGCGAGAATGGCCTTGCGCTCGCGGCTGACATTGGCCGGCATAGCCAACTTTACCCGATAGCCCTTAGCAGCACCGATCATAGCGTAGGCAATGCCGGTATTTCCAGAAGTGGAATCCAAAATGACCTTGCCCGGCCCCAGCGACCCGTCCTGCTCGCCATCCTCAATCATCCGCCGCGCCGGTCGGTCCTTGACCGACCCCCCGGGATTGAAAAACTCCAGCTTGGCATAAACTTCCACCCGCGGTGGAATCGCCGGATCCCTCAGCCGCAAAAGCGGCGTATTACCAATCTGCTCAACGACCGATAGGCCCTTCACAAAAATCTCCCCTTACGATTAAAAGAACCAAAATCCGCCATGTCAACCAACCCTGCCTTTTCTTGACACCCTCCAAGCCACCTTCTACCTTATCTTTTTCCCACCTGAAATCCAATTTTCATTAGATAGGTATAACTTATGGAAGAACCGAGCGAAGGCTTGGGCGGCTGGGAGCGCACACACGACTGTGGCACTCTTACAGATAAAGACATCGGTCAGCGCGTCCTGTTAATGGGCTGGGTCTGGCACCGCCGCGACCACGGCGGTGTTATTTTTATCGATCTCCGCGACCGCTATGGCATTACTCAAATCGTCTTCAATCCACAACGCGACCCCACTGCCTACCAGCAGGCCGACCGCTTGCGCAGCGAGTACGTCATCGCCGTACAAGGCGAAGTCGAGGCCCGGCCCGAAGGCATGGTCAACCCTCAGTTGCCCACCGGGACCATTGAGGTCAACTGCGATCAGCTACGCCTCCTCAACCAATGTCGGACCCCGCCTTTTCTCATCGAAGACCAAACCGATGCTGGCGAGGAAATTCGGCTCAAGTATCGCTACTTGGACCTTCGCCGGCCTCGGATACAAGGCAATTTGCTACTCAGGCACCGAGGCTACCAGATCGTGCGTCGTCTGCTCGACGAGCGCAGCTTTCTCGAAGTTGAAACGCCGTTTCTGACCAAGAGCACTCCCGAAGGCGCTCGAGACTACCTCGTTCCCAGCCGAGTTCATCCTAGGCAGTTTTTCGCCCTGCCCCAATCGCCTCAAACCTACAAGCAGCTCTTGATGGTCGCGGGCTGTGACCGCTACTTCCAGATCGTTAAATGCTTCCGCGACGAGGATTTGCGCGCCGATCGCCAGCCCGAATTTACCCAGATCGACATCGAAATGGCCTTCGTGAGCGAAAATCACGTCATGGCCGTTGCCGAAGATCTGACCCGCGCCCTCTTTGCTCAGTTGCGCCAAATCGATTTACCCAATCCCTTTCCACGGCTCACGTATCGCGAAGCCATGGAGCGCTTTGGCTCCGACAAACCCGACCTGCGCTTCGGCCTAGAGCTCAAAGATGTCGCGGTAGCTGCACGCATTTCCCAATTCCAAGTCTTTCACTCTGCTCTCGACGCAGGCGGTCAGGTCAAAGGCATAAATGCCAAGGGCTGTAGTGGGCTCTCACGTGGACAAATCGACGATTTAATCGCCTTTGTCCAAGGGCTGGGGGCCAAGGGTCTCGGCTGGATCAAGCACACCGACGCCGGCCTTGAATCCTCCATCGTCAAATTCTTCCCCCAAGCGGCTCAAACCTTATTGATCGAGGCCCTCGAATCCGCCCCTGGCGATCTGTTGCTCTTTGTCGCCGACCAGCCTAGGCAGGTTGCCCGAGTTCTCGGAGGACTGCGCTTGGAACTGGCCCAGCGCCTCTCACTAGTGCCCGATGCTTCTTGGCAGCCCCTTTGGGTCAGCCAATTCCCACTGCTAGAACGCGACGAAGAAGCTGGCCGCTTTACAGCCATGCACCATCCCTTCACCGCTCCCTTAGAAGAGGACCTCCCCCTGCTGGATACCAATCCGGCCGATGTGAGGGCACGGGCCTATGATTTGGTCCTCAACGGCAATGAAATCGCCGGAGGCAGTATGCGGATTTTCCACAGCTCAGTGCAAGCCCACGTCTTTCGACTTTTAGCGATCAGTGCCGAAGAAGCCGCGGTCAAATTCGGCTTTCTGCTCGAAGCTCTCGACTACGGAGCTCCGCCACACGGTGGGATTGCCTTTGGCTTTGACCGGCTGATAGCCCTGCTCGCCGCCGAAGATTCAATCCGCGACGTCATCGCCTTCCCAAAGACCAACAAGGCCGTGGGGTTGATGGAAAACGCCCCTTCTTCGGTCGATTTGGGCCAGTTGCGCGAATTGGGCATTCGGTTTGCCTGAAAACTTACAGGCAGGGTAGATTTTCACTTGTTCTGCTTGACATCCACTCTAGGTCGCCTATATTTGTCCCAATATCCCGTATTTAAGATCACCGTCTGCCCCTTAAGCCTAGGTGGAGGAACTACTTTGAGCTGTCTTTCCACTTTGTCCAGTTTGAAATACTTAGGCGTCGCCTCGTCGGTAGTGGCTCTTTCTTTCGTCGCCGGCTGTTCGCGTGTTCCGTCGCAGGAGGACATGGAATACCTAGAACAACGGAGCCAAGCCACACTGGCCGCCGAAGTAAAAGTAACCGAGCTACAGGCCGAAAAAGCACAACTCCAGCGCGAACTCGCCGAGCGGCAAGCCACCAAAAAAGCATTAGAAGACAAACTAGCCGCTACCAAGACCAACCTCGCCAACCAAGTTGATAAATGAGAAAGGGTTCAACCATGAAGAAGTTGTCCGTTGGTGGGTTGGCTTTAGCATTGCTAGTCCTAGTAAACGAAAACACCTCTGCCCAAGAGCAGCAGATGACCTGTGAGGAATACATGGCTCTGGGGCACGAGATCGTCAACCGCGAAGCCGCGGCCAACACCGAAATCGAAGCACTTAGTGCCCAGCTCGAAGCACTTAAAATGCAGATCGCCCAGCTCGACCGGGCCAATGCCGAGCTCAATGCCCAGATTCTCGCAGCAGTGGGCCACTCCGAATCCGAAGTTATGGCCTTTGGGCGCGAGCTCGACGCCATTATCGCCCAGCTCGAAGGTCTGATGGCACTAGCTCCCGAAGTACTCATCATGCAGCGCGGTGAAGTCATGGCCATCGACTCCCGGGTTGCCAAACTCAAGCAGACCAACATGGCCGCCTTGCCCGAAATGCTCGACAAGCTATCTACCATAGACCAGCTACTCGCCGAGCTCAAAGCACGCATAGCTCAGCCCGTGGTCATCGACTACAAAGTCGTGCGGGGCGACAATCTGTGGAACATCTCCAAAAAGGACCAAATCTACGCCGATCCTTATATGTGGCCTCGCATATACCGAAAAAACAAGGAGCAAATCAAAGACCCTGATTTAATCTACCCCAAACAAGTCTTGGCCGTGCCGTTTGGAGTAGCCGAAAATCAGTATTTGGTCTCCCGCGGAGACTTCCTCTTCAAAATTGCCGCCGAGCTTTACAACAATGCCGGCAAATGGCATAAAATCTACGAGGCCAACAAGCAGCAAATCATCGCGCCAGACTTGATTTTTCCTGCTCAAGTCCTCGACATTCCCCAGTAACCAAAACTACTTGATCTAAATAAATTTCAAGACTTAAAGGGGTTTGATCCTGCCGCTAGGCCCGGCAGGATTTCAAACCCCTTTTTGTATTTTTATATAGGTACAGGGCATGAGGGACATTTCCATTGCCGGCATAGATCGCCGCTCTCTCTTCGGGCGCAACGATCAGCACTTAGCACATATCGAAAAGAGATACGGAATCCGCCTAGTTGCCCGCGGCGACACGCTCACGCTTAAAGGATCCGATGCCTCCGTGCGCGAGGCCGATGGCTTCCTCAGTCAGCTCATAAAACGCATGCGCCACGGCCCGCCGCTCGAAGTAGCCGAGTTAGAGGCCTTGATCCACTCTAATCCATCCCCGCCCAAAGGCACTCACAGCCCCCTCTCAAGCCCCGCAGCGCATACTTATAAAACGGCCATCTACGCCCGCACCGAGGGGCAAGCGAAATATCTCGCAGCAATCGACAACAACGACGTGGTCTTCAGTATCGGCCCAGCGGGCACCGGCAAGACGTACTTAGCGGTGGCCATGGCTGTTGCCGCCCTGCGGCAGAAGCAAATCTCGCGCATCCTGCTCGCCCGGCCGGCAGTAGAAGCCGGTGAAAAGCTCGGTTTTTTACCGGGCTCTTTTGAGGACAAGGTCGACCCCTATTTGCGCCCGCTCTACGACGCGCTACAGGATCTCATGGAACCTGAGCGGCTGCGGCGGATGCAGGATATGAAAATTGTCGAAGTCGTGCCGCTGGCCTACATGCGCGGCCGCACCCTCAACGATTCGTTTATTATTCTCGACGAGGCCCAAAATACTACTCCTCAGCAGATGAAGATGTTTCTCACCCGGCTGGGCAGCCACTCAAAGGCCGTAGTTACTGGCGATATTACCCAGACCGACCTCAGCGATGACCAGCCCTCGGGCTTAGTCGTCGCGCCCAAAATTCTGACCGGGATCGCCGGCTTGGCCTTTGTTCGGCTCAACGAGCAGGATGTGGTGCGCAACCCGCTCGTACAGAAGATCATCAAAGCCTACGACCGCTATGACGAAAGCCACGCCTCGGCCGATTCATGAACGCGCTTAAATTCAAGTGGTTTGGCTCCAGACGCCGCAGCAATCAGCCCCAACCTTGGCACCCGCATAGCTTGCGAGTGTTCCACATCGCTTTAGCCGGTCTAGTCATCGGCCTGCTCACCTATTTATCACCCTACCAGCGTCCCTACAATGTCGCCCAACTGCGAGTCGGCAGCGTCGCTCAAGAGCGCGTCGAAGCCCCTTTTCTCTTTCACGTGCCCAAGAGCGAGGCCGAACTAGAACGCGAACGGCAAGCGGCAACCGCTGAGATTCCCACTATTTTGCACCGCGATCCCCTAGTTCAAGCGCAGCAACTAGCTCGGCTAGACTCGGTCTTTGCGGTGATGATCCCCAACATCCGGGTGCAGATGGCCGATTCGCTCAAGCAACGCGCCCTCCAGCGCACCCTCCCGCGAATCATTGGTTCGCTCTCGCTCGATGCCCTTTCGACCCTCATCGACGTTCTCTCCACGGCCAGCGAACCTTATGTACGCGATTTCCAAGCCATCTGTCGGCAGATTCTGGCCAATTACTATACCGCGGGCATCATCGCCTCCAAACAACCGATCCTCCTAAGCCCTTCGGCCCAAGTCCGCCTCGGCGAGCGGGAACAGCACATAGAAACCCTCTACAGCGAGGAAAAGCTCAAACAAGGCGAATTAATCTCGCGCATCCAAACGTATCACACCATCTCCAACCGCGACGCCGTCCAAGCGGTACACGAGCTCCTAAGCCTCTTTGTGGTACCCAATCTGACCATTGACGAGCCGGAGACTGCTCGCCTCAGAGACGCGGCACGGCGCGGTGTAGCCAGTATCAAGCGGATCTATGCCCAAGACGACCTCATTGTCGATAAGCACGCGACCGTCACCGCAGAGCACGTCGATGCACTTGACGCACTCGCTGCCCGCATCGCCCAAGAGCAATCCCAACATCCGATCAAGCACCTGATCCAAGTGGCGGCGACCGCGACTATATCCGGCTTCCTGATCTTCGTCCTCGGCTACTTTCTCGCTACGCATGAACGCACTGTTTTCGGCCAGCCCGGCCAGCTCGTCCTCTTAGCCATTCTGATCGTGACCACGGCCGCCGTGGCCTCTTATATCAAAACGCACGATCTTTCCCCCTACTGGGCACCGATCCCCCTAGCCGCTATGTTGGCGACTATTCTGTTGACGCCCCAAATTGGCTTGGTGCTCTCGTTTGTGCTCGCGCTCTTTGTCGGCAACCTCTTCGCCGACTTCTACGCGGCCATAACCTGTGCTCTAACAGCGGCCATAGCCGTCTATGCGGTGCGGCACGTGCGCCACCGCAATCAATTCTACCGCCCCATGATCTTCCTGCCGATCTCGTACGCGTTGCTCATCGCGGCGGCCGACCTGTTGCGCTTCTTCCCAATCGAGCAGATATACGGGCATATCTTACCCGGCATCGTCATCGGCGCGGCCGCCCCCATTCTCACTATCGGCCTGCTACCGATCTTTGAAAGCCTCTTTCACATTACCACAGACATCACCCTGCTGGAGTTGTCGGATCCCAACCGGACCTTGCTCCGCCAATTAGCCATCCGGGCGCCGGGGACCTATACCCACAGCCTGATTATGGCCAACCTCTCCGAGAGTGCGGCCGAGGCCATTACCGCCAATCCGCTCTTGGCCCGCGTCGGCTGTTATTACCACGATATTGGCAAAATGAGCAAGCCAGAGTACTTCAGCGAAAATCAGGGCTTGCAAGGCGGGCGCAACCCCCACGATCAGCTAATGCCCTACCTGAGTATGCTCATCATCGCCTCGCACGTCCGCGAGGGGCTTGAGCTGGCCGAGGAACACGGCCTCCCCCAATCCATCTGCGACTTGATCTCCCAGCACCACGGCACTACCGTCATCGAGTACTTTTACGAGCGCGCGGTGGAATTGGGCGACCAGAGCGTACGCGAGGAAGATTTCAAGTACAACGGCCCTAAGCCCCAGACCAAAGAAGCGGGCATCCTGATGTTGGCCGACTCCGTCGAAGCGGCGGCCCGCACCCTCGCCGAGCGCACCCCCAGCCGGACGCGCCAGTTAGTGCATAAAATTATCCAGCAGAAATTCACCGCCGGCGAACTCGATGAATGCACGCTAACCCTGCGGGATTTGCTTAAAATAGAGGACAGCTTCATTCGCGTACTGATGGGCATCCTACACAGCCGGATGGAATACCCTTGGCAAAAGGCCAATCGCAAATGGAGTACCGTCTAGATAGAGCTAGGCCCCTTCGCATCCTCCACGACGCGGGCCTCGCTTCCCTGCCGGCCGATGAGCTCGCAGCCCTGCACCACATCGCCGCGCAGGTCGCCTGCGTTCACGCGCTGCCGGACGCAGTCCAGCTAGTTCTCATTGACGACGACTACATGAACCATCTCAACGCGACCTATCGCAGCAAGCAGGGCACGACGGACGTCTTGTCTTTCGACTTGGGTGCCATACCGGGTCAGGGCAGTAGTGGCGAAGTGTACATCTCTCTGCCCCAAGCCCAGCGGCAAGCCGCTGCCCTCAGCGTCTCGCCCTTAGTGGAACTAGCCCGCCTGTTGGTACACGGCTTACTGCACCTCGCGGGCTGGATGCACGACACGCCCGAGCAACTAGCCGCTATGGAACGCGAAACCGATCACTTCCTTACCACCGCTTCCCTCTCCCTCTAAGCAGCCTTGGCCGGCCGCTTTACCCGAAAGGAGCCTTTTTGGAACCCCCACAAGTTGACTTATCCTCGGTCGCGTACGCCGCACTGGTCAGCGCGATCAGCCTCGGCTGGCTCTTCTTGGTAGCCAGCTATGAGGCTACCTTCGCCATTCTCTCCAAATCCGTGCTGGAGAAAATGGCCGAAAACGGCGTATCGCATGCGCGCACCATGCTCCGCATCTACGAGCCGCGCCTGCGCCTGCGCCTGATGACCCGCCTCGGCGAGACCATTGGCGTCACCGTCCTCGCCCTCGCCTTGTTCTTTCTCGTGCAGGCCCTCCTAGTGCCGTACGCCCTTTCGAGCTATATCCCGGCGGCAGTAGCCTTATTGGGGGCGCTAGGGCTTTTCATGATCGTGGCGACGCCCCGCCGCATTCGCTTTGACGAAGAGGGCGACGAAGTGCGCATACCCGTCATCGCCTTGGCCTATACGCCGGTACACCCCCTGCTCCTGCCCTTGACCAACCTCCTCGAACTCCTCAGTAGTTTTGACTACAGCGACGAGGACTTTCGCGCTGAAAAGGAGGAGGAACTGCGCAGCATCGTCGAGTCAGAAGGCGAGTCTGGCGTTTTAGAAGAAGGCGAGCGCGAGATGATTGAGAGCGTCTTTGGCTTCCACGACCGCATCGTCCGCGAAGTCATGGTCCCTCGCGTCGATATGATCGCCATCGAACAATCGGCCTCCCTGCAAAATTTGCTCGATCTCATTCGGGACAAGGGGCACTCGCGCCTGCCCATCTATCGGGAAAGTCTCGACCACATCCAAGGGCTGATTTACGCCAAAGATCTGCTGCATATCTTGGTGTCGCGGCCCGACGTCGATCTAGCGACGCCCATAAACCAACTACTGGCCAGCCGGCAAGAGGGCGATTTGCGTTTTACCCACGAGCCTTATTACATCCCCGAGACCAAGAAAATCGACGTCCTGCTCAACGACCTGAGAGCCAACAAAATTCGCCTCGCCATCGTCCTCGACGAATACGGCGGCACGGCGGGCTTGGTCACCACCGAGGACCTCGTCGAGGAAATCGTCGGGGAGCTGCAAGACGAGTACGACGAGGAAGAGGAGTTGCACCATTGGCAGGTCCCCGGCGAGGTGCTCATCGCCAATGCCCGCATCGACATAGACGATCTCAACGAGTTGCTTTCCACGGACCTGCCCCGGGCGGGTTTTGAAACCCTTGGCGGATTTATCTATGACCACTTGGGGAGCATCCCCGCGGCGGGCTTAGTCTTTACGGTCGATCATCTAGATCTAGAGCTCGACATCCTCAAGGTCGAGGGCCAGCGCATCGCCCAAGTCAAACTCCGGCGCTTGGCTCCGGTCGCCGATTGAGAGGGTTGCGCCCATCTGCCCCATCCTTTAGATTAGTAGCTAACATAAATACATAGCTTGTTGCGGGGTGGAGCAGTCTGGTAGCTCGTTGGGCTCATAACCCAAAGGTCCTAGGTTCAAATCCTAGCCCCGCTACCACCTTTCAGGGAGTCGCTCGCGGCTCCCTGATTTTTTCTATGCCTATCTACAATAAGGTTCCCGACAATCCCACCGCCGCCCCGGCCGAGCGCATCCGTCTCGACGAACGCTTCGTATCCTTGCTCGTCGCTGAAGACGCCCAAGCCCGCCTCGAAGCCCAAGAGCTGCGCCAGCTCGTCCATCGCGCCCTCCAATCCCTTTCCGCCGACGAGATGCGCGTTATTCAGCTCCGCTATCAGCACAAGAAATCGCTCGGCCAAGCCGCGGCGCGCCTCGGCCTTTCTCGCGCTGCACTATCTGCACTCGAACAGAGCGGGTTAGAAAAACTGCGCCGAGGGCTCGAGGATTGGCACCGAGGCGTCTGAATTGCAGCAGCGGCTCTTTCCCCTGCTCGCCTCGGCCCTCCTATCGGGCCTGCTCTTCGTAGTTAGCGTCCCCAAATTCGATCTCTATTACCTCGCTTGGATTTGCCTGCTGCCGCTCTTTTTGGCTCGGCACTGGCTGCCCGCCCAAAGCCACTTCGCCCTCGGGCTGGTCGCTGGCCTCGCTTGGGCTACTGGGCGCACGTATTGGATCACCGAGACTCTGCAATTGTACGGCGCGCTCTCTTTGGCCGCCGCCGTGGCGACAAACGCGCTGCTCATCGCATACATGGCCTTGTATCTGGCCTGCTTTGTCGCGGTGTGCCGTCGTCTAAACTTTTCCTCGCCGCTCTTTGCTTGGTCGGCCGCCGGCGTCTGGGTCCTTTTGGAGTGGGTGCAAAACTGGATGTTGAGCGGCTTCCCTTGGCAGCTTTTGGGCTACTCCCAGTACCTCAACCTACCTCTCTTACAATGGGCGGCCATAACCGGGGTCTATGGACTCAGTTTCCTCATCGTCCTATTCAACGCCGCGTTGGCCCAAGCCCTCTCGCACCGCGCCTTCATTCCCTATCTGAGCCTGCCTCTTTTCCTGCTGGTCGCCGTTTATCTCTGGGGCCTGTATCGGCTGCACGACGAGCCGGACCCGCCGCCCGCGACCCTGAAGGTCGGCGTCGTCCAAGGCAATATCCCCCAAGACCGCAAGTGGCAGGAGAATCGGCTGGCTTGGACGGCTCGGCACTACGCCGCGCTCACTCGGGACTTGGCGACCGCGGAAAAACCCGCGCTGATCATCTACCCCGAGACGGCCCTGCCGCTCTATTTTGGCGATCCTTTGTACGCGGCCTATGTCGATTCGATAACAGCCCTAGCGCGGGAGTTGCATACGCCCATGTTGGTGGGCAGCCTTGAGGGGGATTCGCAAAACCGCACGGCTCCGGTCTATAACCGGGCCTTCCTGCTCAATGTTCAAGGGAAAGTTGTGGATTACGCCGACAAGGTCCACTTGGTGCCTTTTGGCGAGTTTCTGCCCTTCCCGTCCATCTTTCACTATTTGGGAGGGCTTACGGCCGAAAGCGGCCTATTCGCCCACGGCGCAAGGCACAAAGCCCTGCGGCTTCCGCGCAGCGACACTTCATTCGGGGTCTTTATTTGCTACGAGTCTATCTTCCCGGAAATCACCCGCGCCCTGATGGCCCAAGACCCTGACTTTCTGGTCAACACCACCAACGACGCTTGGTTTGGCACCACCGCGGCTCCTCATCAGCACTTTGCCCAAGTCGTCCTGCGGGCCGTAGAAAGCGGGCGGGCCGTAGTCCGCGCCGCCAATACCGGCATTTCCGGCTTAATCGAACCAAGCGGGCGAATTGCCTATCGCACGCCGCTTTTTACCACCGAGGGCTTTGCCCTAGACGTGCCCTTGCATCAAGGACAGACGATGTACACGCGCTACGGAGACTGGCCGCTCATGCTCTGCGCCCTCGCCCTAACGCTGACCGCGGCTCGCAAAAATAGGGCGTAGTCCCAACGCTACGCCCTATTACCACCCGTCGGCCTGTAGAACTGCCCGGTTCAGTCTGCCGAGGGCTACGTCTTCCGCAATGAGATATCCGAACTCTCGAATATTTTTCCATATCCCTCTGTTTGGGCATCCGTGGAGTAGCGACAGTATAGCCGCCATATATCCTGCCACAGCGAATCGTCGTGGTCGAGGTGCTTGACGTTAAGGCCCAAAGCTTTCGCCTCATTTGAGTCGATTAACGCACGGACTCTGTAGCAAAAGATCAGGATGCCTTCCCTAGCCCCTCCCAGCAGGGCGCATATCCGGGCCATCGCAGCCAGCTCTGCGCCCTGCTGGGACACACACGAACAGGCCGAGAGGCCGAAGGAGGAAGACGATGGACAAGGATCAGATGTTCTACAAGTACTACAGCCTAGCACCGGAAAGTATCGAATACACGCTGGCCGCGATTGAGGGAAATTATGTTTGGGCGACCAAGCCTTCCGAGTTTTCCGATCCCTATGATAGTCCCCATGCTCTCAGTCGGCATTTTGGAGGAAATCTATTCAAAGTGCATAACAGGAAGGTTACGAGGGAGGGGATCAACGCCATTTACCAAGAGATTCAAAAGAATCGCTCGGAATTAACATTGCCCAACGAAATAGATGAAGCAACATGGGATCGCTATGCCGCTCTGTATGATGCTTTTGTTTCCAAATTTTGCGATTTGTGGTCTGGCAAAAAAAGTACGGGAAAGGATTTATTCCAAGAATTGTCTGCGTACATTGAGCATCAGGTTGGCATCTGCTGCTTCACGACAAGTCCCCTAAATCTCTTCATGTGGGACAAGTATGCTTCGGGATACAGCGGCATTTGCGCCAAGTACAAATTTGTTGAAGAGATTCCGTCTCCAGTAAAATACCCAGAAAACTACAGAGGCGGAGGTCTTAAATTGGATTTCTACGAAACGCTCAGGAATCCTGAAATTTTATGGGAGAGCTTCTTTGTCAAGCTGCCCCATTACAAAGAAGAAAACGAATACCGAATCCTTTATTTCACAAGCGAGCCTGACAGGATTTGCGATCCCGACGGGAAGGGGCACAGAAAATTCAGAGGAGCGCAACTGCTCTCCCTGTATTTTGGAAACAAAACCCCACCCGAACTTGTTAGGGTGTGTTGTCAATTAGCTCCCGGGCATGTGGCACTCGCTAGGCTTGCTGTGGATGACATACAAGGCAAGGCTCACATCCAAGGATTTGGGGACAATGGAGTTCCTCTTACCGCCAAGGACTACAGGGACAACGAAAACCACCTAGAAAGCGGCATGAAGGAGCGCATAGCTGTCATTCCTCAATACGACAACAAACATCGGGCCATCCCCGAGGCCGTTAGCCGGTTAATATCCGGTAATTCCTAGCCATAGAAGGAGGCGCAGTGCAATGAGGCTTTTGGACGAAGCAAAGGATCTCTTGGAGAGAGCTAAGAGCAATAGCGGATACATCACGGGGATGCTCATTTTAGGAACTTTGTTCCCGAAGGAACACTTCGCCGACTAGCAGGGGGTTTTTCAATGGATTCGGTGTATTGCTTGAAGCTCTCGAGGAACTGAGCGTACGAATCCCGAAGGCCGGGCCGCTCTTTCACGAGTCGCTCGCGCTCTTTGATAAGTGCCTTGCCGGTTTCCAGATTTCTCATTGCGAATATCTCCCATCTCGGCTCGGACCAAGAACCAAAGAAAGGTCAAATTGTAATCCCTCAGAATGGCTGAAGTTATTGAACGTCGTTCAAGTGGCTAACGCGGCCCGCAAAAGCTGGCATTAGGCATGGCGACTGAACACTACCGGGCAGTGCGTCGGATCGTCGATAAAGGCCGTCAGGCCCGCTCGCTTGCCATCCACCGGGCGCGATCGCTCAGTGCGCAGGTGAACGGCCAAGCTGCGCCGCGGCCCCGCAGAGTAATTGGGGCCACTGCCGTGTAGCGTCAAGCAGTGGTGAAAACTCACGCCGCCTTTGGGCAGGGTCGCCGCCACTTCCACCCACTCGCCGTTAGCCAGCGCGACCAACTCTTGCTTCTGTTGGGCGAGGTCTTGGCCAAAGAAATCGCTGCCCGGCAGCAATCCCCACTGATGCGAGCCGCGCACAAAGTGCATCGGCCCGTCCGCTGGGCCGACCTCGCTCAAGGCGATCCAAGCCGTAAACAGCTCGCTGCCCTCTTCCCAAGCCCCCCAGTAGTTGCGGTCCTGATGCCATCCCACGTTGACATCGCCGATCCCCGGCGGCTTGTACAGCAACTGCACCCACCAGACTTGCACCCACTCGGCCCCACAGACTTCAGCGGCCAACGCCCCGAGGGCCGGGTGTTTGATCATATCCATAATCGCCCGATTGGCGATTTGGGGCTTTTCAATTTTGCACAACCGCTGCGGGTCGTCGCCCGGCTGCCAAGCCGAGGGCCGGGGCGGCACCCCGGTATCGTACTCGCCCCGCCGCACCGCATCCATGCCCTCAACGGCGCGATCGACGACAGCTACGGGCCATAAGGCTGCGTCGTGGATGTAAAACCCATCCCGCGTATATGCCGCTTTGCGACTTTTGCTCATCGGCCCCGGCCCTCCTCAAGCCGGACAAGCGGGAATATCGACCCACCGCCGCTCGGCCGCAGCCTGGAGAATGGAGTCGGCCACGGCCTGCGCCCGCATCCCGTGATAAAACGAAGGCACGCAATCGCGCCCTTCGCGGATGGCACTGACGAATTCCCACGCTTGGTCGTAGCGGAAGGTCTGCACGGGATCGCCGACCGCCGGATCGCGCGGCGCATTGGGGCGCGTGAGAAACTCCGCGGGCACGGGCCGGCTCTGATAGGGTTCGTCGCGGGGCGCGAAAAGCACCTCGTGGGGCGCGTGCAGGCGATAGACGACCGAGGCGTCTTCCCCGTTGAGCTCGGCCAAGTCGTGGTCGCCCTTCGGGCCGTAGCCCTTGCTCAACTTGCCCATCTCAAAGACGCCTGTGGCACCGTTGGCAAACTCGGCGATCCACGCAATCCAATCTTCCACGTCCTGCGGTGGGCACGGCTGGCCTTCGCGGGTTTGATCGCGCGGCACCACCTGCTTGGCCGCGCTGCACACCGCCTCTATCGGCCCCAGCAGATCCTCGGCAAAATCAATGCGGTGAATGCCCATATCGGCCAGCTCGCCCGACCCGGCGTAGCGCTTGTATTGCCGCCAGCCAATGGCGCGCTCTCCCCAGTCTTGCAGGCGCTGGAAACGGGCGTGGCGAATCGGCCCGAGTGCCCCGGTCTGCACCAAGTGGCGGATGTAGTTCATGGCTGGCACAAAGCGATAGGTAAAAGCCGTCATGTGGCGACGCCCCGACGCCTTGCCCCGGTCGTAGATCGCCCGAGTTTGGGCAAAATCCATGCCTAGGGGCTTCTCGCACAGCACGTGGCAGTTCGCGTCTAAGGCTTGGACGATCAGCTCGTAGTGATAGACATTGGGCACGGCGATGCAGACCGCATCCGGGGCCACCGCATCTAAGAGCGCGTCCAGCCGGTCAAAAGCGGCTGCAATGCCCCATTCCGCTTGCCGCTTTTGCCGCAGCGTCTCGTTTGGCTCGCAGATTCCAGCAATTTCGACCCCGGGGATCAGCCGCAACCCTGGGTAGTGTACCCCCGCACAGACGCCGCCAGTGCCCACCAGCCCCACGCGCAGGACCTCTGAGTTCATACGACCTCCTTCGCTTGCATTTGCCGCTCGGCCTCGGCCAGCGCATCGACGAGCGCGTGCAATCTCGGCAAGTCCTCAGCCGCCACGTCCTCGGCAAAGGGGATCACCGGCCCGCCGGCCAGCCCGACCCGCTCCATAGCCGCGTGCAGTGCCGAGCCGCTATAGCGCGCCATCCGCTCGCCGCGCAGATCCTCAAAGGGCACCATCTGCCGCCGAATCTCCTCCGCGCCGGCGCGATCGCCGGCTGCAAAACGCGCTAGGAGTGCTCGGCTCAGGCTGGGGACGAAGTTGGCCATCCCCGAGCTAAACCCCACCGCGCCAGCGGCCATGTAGTCGATACAAGGGTCTTCGGCCATGCCGCAGACCATGGCCGCGTCCTCCCCAGCACCCGCGGCGATCGGCCGGAACGCTTCTAGGTCGTCAACGGCGTATTTAAGCCCCACCACTTCGTCTAGCCGACACAGCACCACTATTTGCTCGACCGGCATAATATCGAGCCGACGCTGATACAGTATCACGGGCAACTGGGTTTTCTCGGCAATGGCGCGCAGGCCGACCGCAACGCCTCGGGCCGAGGCCGGCCCGACGATGGGCATGATCATCACCCCGGCGACTCCTACGGAGCGGGCGATTCCGCCCATTTCCAGCGCTCGACCATACCCCGGCCCGATCCCCGGCACCACCAACGCCTCCCCGGCCGCCGCCTCCACAAAGGAGCCAACAACGGCCTCGTATTCGTCTAAGGTCATATCGTACACCAGCCCCGTGCCGCACGCCGGCATAATAAAATCGACGCCCCGTTCACAGAGAAAGCGCACGTTGCGACCAATCCCCGCCAAGTCAAGGCCCCGTTCTCGGTCGCGGGGCGCGATCGCGACGACCAACACATTGTGGCAATGTTCTTTTTGCAATGCTCTCATTTCGTGCTCCTAAGCCCAGACGGTTTTGGCCGAAGTTGTGGCGTGTTGGTTGTAGTGCTCCAGATAGTCCTCGCGCGGCGGGCTGAAGATGTCGAGGATTTTGGCCGGTCCCGCTTCGACGATCCCCCAGTGGACCACGTTGGGCGGAATCAAGAAGGCGTCGCCCGGGCCGGTGACGCGCTCCTCGGCCCCAATGCGAAAGCGGAAACGCCCGGCGAGCACCAAGCCCGCTTGCTCGTGCGGGTGGCTGTGCTCGGGCACTTCGCAGCCCTCTTCCATGTCCAAAAACGAGAGCATCAGCCGCTCGCCAGCCACCAAGCCGCTATTGATTTGGGGAAAAAGCTCTACGGCCGCAAGTTCTGCGGGATTGATAAAGGGCATCGTCTCCTCCTATTCTCCTATTCGACAAAGCTCCGCAACCAAGCATCGCCGCGATAGCGCGGCCACAGCGTGACAAAGCGACCGACCATGAGGCCGCTATAGGCCATCCAAGCACCGGCCAACTCCCAATCCAACCAGTATATAAAAACCAACGCCGCCGGCACAAACACCCCAAAGGTGGCCAGCGCCATCGCCTTGAATAGATACCCCATATCGCTCGCGCCAATAAAAATTCCGTCAAAGACAAAGACCACGGCGTTCAACGGCTGGATCAGGGCGATGAGTACATAGAGCGAGCCGACCTGTTCTACAACTTCCCGATGCGGAGTAAACAGCGCGGCAATAGGCTCCAAAGCCGCGAGGTACGCCAAGCCAAACCCCGCCCCGAGCCCCAAGCCCCAGCCGATGATCCGCCGCGCAAACTGCCGGGCCTCGGCAAAACGGCGTCCTCCCACACAGCGGCCGACCAGCGTCTCGGCGGCGTGTGCAAAGCCGTCAACGGCAAAGCTGGTCAGCCCCCAGATCTGCAAAATCACGGCGTTGGCGGCCAGCGGTGCTTCGCCCATCCGCGAGACCATGCCGAGCGTAAAAAAACCGGCAAATTGCAGACAGAGGGTGCGGCCAAAGAGGAAGGCATTGGTTTGCAGCAAGCGCTTCATCGCCGACAGGTCCCACAGCCTCGTCGGCCACGCCCGCAGATAGGGGCGGTAGCGGCGGAGCAACAAAAACCCCCCGGTGGCCAGCGCGGCCCCATTGCCCAGCACCGAAGCCCAAGCCGCCCCTTCGACGCCCAGCTTGGGCGCACCCCACTTGCCGTAGATAAGCGCGTAGTCCGCGCCGATATTGACCGCGTTGGCAACGGTCGTAACCCAAAGGGGGGCTATGGCATTGGCGGTCCCGAGGAAAAAACCGTTGATCGTCATAACGCTCAGCGCGAGGGGGGCTTCCCACACCCGGATGGCGAAGTAGCGCGTGCCCCAGTGCTGGACTTGGGCAGACCCGCCGGCCAGCTCAAACCCAACTCGGCTGATCCAGTCGCCGGCCGCCACAACGGCCATGCCGAGGCCAGCGGCCACGATGAGCGAGCGATAGAGCACCGCCGCGCTCTGGCGTCGATCCCCGGCCCCACAGTACTGGGCCACCAAGGCCGTGGTCCCCATCCGCAGAAAGGCCAAGCACCAGAATATGGCGTTGAAGATCAAACTCGCCGTAGAGACCGCGCCCATAAAGGCCACTTCCGGCAAATGGCCGATCAACGCCGTGTCGGCAATGCCGATCAGGGGCGTCGATAGGGCCGCGAGGATATTGGGAATGGCGAGGCGAAAGATCCGGCGGTCGAGAGCCTTCAATCCTCCGCCTCGGGACGCCAGCCAAATTGGTTCAGGTCGATGCGTTGCGCGGTAAAGACGACGCCTTCGTTGGCTAAAAGCGCGTATTGCAACAGATGATTGTGGCCGCTGCGCGGCGAGACCTTGCCTTGGGCGTTGATGATGCGGTGCCAAGGCAGGTCCCATTCTTCGGGCATCCCGGCTAGCGCAAAACCGACTTGCCGCGCCCGCCCCGGATAGCCGGCTAGCGTCGCGATCTGCCCGTAGGTCGCCACCTTGCCGTAGGGTACGCCGGCGATGGTCTCGTAAAAGGCCCGGCGCATGGGGCTCTCAGCCGTTGGGGGCTGCGGCCTCATCGCGCCCCTCCAAAAAGTCGAGGGCTTTCACATAGCTGCGCTTGGCCAAGAAGTGGCGCAACTCCGCCGGGACTTTTTCGCCCAGCGCGTGGTCGAGTTCGTCGAGCCGCTGCAGATGCGCGGCAATCGCCTCGCCCTCGCAGTTGTCAATGGCCGCCAGCAGCGCTTGCAGGGTGGCGTGCAATTGGTCCAGTGCCATCTCAAGCCGCCATGATGAGGTAGGAAAGCCACTCGGCGTGCGGGTTGCGGATCGCGTAGCGCGTGCCCGGGGGCAGGTGGATCATGTCTCCCTCCCGAATCTCCTGCTCGTCGCCCTCGGCCTCCAAGACCCCGCTGTTTTCCAGCACGTAATAGACCTGCTCCAGCGTTTGGCAGCATCGCTCGACCGCCCGTCCGCGGGGCTGTACGGCCTCGCGGTCAATGCAGCGCAGCCCCTGCGTACAGCCCCCGTCCTCCTCGCCGACCGGGCCGAGCTGGTGCCAGCGCACTGCGCCCGCGCCGTCGCCTAGCGCCGGTACATCGCGCCAGTTGCGGATGGCAAACTCCCCGCTGTTGGCGGCGATCCTTTGGCTGATCACGTGGTGTTCGAGCCAGTCCTCGCTGGTGTCGTTAAACATCTGGTGATGGACGCCCGACGGCAGGTACACCGCGTCGCCCTCCTGCACGGGGAACCGCTCCGTGTCAAAGAGCACGTGGCCCCGGCCCGAGAGCACGTAGTACACCTGTTCGAGGTTTTCGTGCTTGTGGTAATCCGAATTCTTGCGGCCCTGTAGCGCGTGGCGGGCAAAGCCCTGTAGCCGCTTGAGGCAATGGCGCGGATCCGGGTCGTCGTCGCCATCGCGGTCGCGCAACCCGCCCCAATGCACCGCGCTCAGATGGGCTATATTGGGTTGGACATCGCGCCAATTGATGATATACACCACGTCTTATTCCTCCTTAATGGATGGTTACAAAGCGGCGATTTGGCGCATGCGCGCACCTAAATCGATGAGTTCTTCGCGGCTGCCGCCCACCTCGTGAATCAGGGTGGAATCGTATCCCACCGCTCGCAGGGCGGCCATGACCGCCGACCAGTCTGTATCCCCTTCGAGCAGGTTGACGAAGCGGTGCTCGCTGCGGCAAAAATCCTTGAAATGGACCTTCTTGATGCGCGGCCCCAACTCGCGGATCCAGTGCTCGGGGTAGCCGTAGGCCATCATGTTGGCCGTGTCGAGGTAAATCCCGACCCACTCGCTGCCGACTTCATCGACGAAGAGCCGAGCTTCGCACGGGCTGAGCAGGAACTTGTTCCAGACGTTTTCCAAGCCAATGGCCGCCCCCATCTGCTCGGCTAAGGGGGCGGTGCTAATCAGCGCGTCCCGCAACCCATCCCAAGCCTGCTGATAGGTACCCTCGACCGCTAGCTGGCCCGGGTGCAACAGCACCCCATCAACCGACAGCGCACCGGCGATCTCGAGCGAGCGTCGCAAGCACTGGAGGCACTGCTCCCGCTCGCTGGCATCGCGGCTGAGCAGGTTGCCGCGCTCTTGGTACCAGACGATGACGCTGCCGATTTCAACGCCCGCGTCCGCGCACTGTCGCCCGACCTCGGCGATCGCGTTGGCGCTCAGGCTCGGATCGAGGTCCTTGCCCTCGGCAAAGACCAATTCCACGGCTTGGTAGCCCGCGTCCTCGCACAACCGCAACGTGTCCTCCAGCGGCATGTCTCCCAAGATGATCTGGGTAATCCCTATTTTCATCAATAGTTCCTCCTCTTAGACAGAAACTTGGCCTTCCCCACCCGTTTGAAGCCTATACTCAAAATCGCTACGTTTGTCCTCCTAACTTCAACGCAACGTATCGCATAACATATAAGGAGGCCATCATGGCAGAAACAATCGGCTTTGTCGGCGTCGGGCGCATGGGGTCCAACATGGCCCGCCACCTCGCGGACCAAGGCTTCACCATCTCGGCGGTGTTCGACGCCCATGCCGAAGCGGCCCAAGCACTAGCCCAAGAGCTTGGCTGCGCCGCCCCCCAAACCCTAGCCGAGGTTACGGCCCAATCGGACGTGGTCATCACCGTGGTGACCGACGACGCAGCCATGCGCTCCATCTTCGCTACTTCCGGCGACTCCCTGCTCACCGCGGCCGAGGGGACGACCTTTATCAACTGCGCCACCATCTCGCCGGCCGTCCACGTAGAAGTCGAAGAGCGCGCCGGAGCAGTCGGTGCCGCCTCGCTCGAAGGCTGCATGGCCTCTAGTATCACCCAAGCCCGCGAGGGCACCCTATACTTAATGTGTGGCGGCCAGCGCAGCGTCTTCGACCAAGTGCAGCCCATCCTCAACGCCCTGAGCGTTGACTTGCAGTACATCGGCCCGGCCGGCCAAGCGGCCCAAGTCAAGGCCCTCGTCAACATGGTCATGAACATCAACACCGCCGGGCTAGCCGAGGGATTGGGGCTAGGGCAAGCCCTCGGGCTGGACCTAGCCATGCTGATGAAGGTCTTTTCTCAGACCGGCGCGAACTCGCGGGTGCTGGAAACCGACGGCGAGGACATGACCATCCGCGACCACGAGTGCTATTTCTCCGCCGACCACGCGGCCAAAGATTCCGGCATCGCCCTCGAACTGGCGCGACAGGCCGGGCTTAGCCTGCCGCTGGCGCGAGCGACCAAGGAGCAGTACGAGAAAATGAAAGCACTGGGCTTGGGCGACCTCGACAAATCGGGCGTGGCCGAGCTGACCTTTCCCGGTCGCAAGGGCACGGCCTAGCAGCCGCTTTGCGAGGGGCAGGTCGCCGCGGGCCTGCTCCTCGCCCGCTAGATTCGCCCGTGTCGGATGTCCACCATCCGCTCGGTCAGTTCAAACCGCAGCGCGTCCCCCGTAAAAAACCGCACGAATTCATCGACCATCACCGAGAAATAGCGGCCAAACGTCTCGGGCGCATACCAAGCGATATGGGGGCTGACAAAGACGTTGGGCAGATGGCGCAGGCGGCTGTCTTTGGGCAGCGGCTCGGGGTCGAAAACATCGAGTCCGGCGATGAGCTCGCCCCGGGCGAGCCGCTGCGTCAGTTCCTCGTAATCCACGACCGGCCCGCGACAGCAATTGATCAGGATGCGGCCGCGGCCCAACAAATCAAGCACCCGCGCATCGATCATTTTTTCGGTCTTGGGCGTGTGCGGCACTTGGACGACGAGGATGTCGGCGTGTTGCACCACCTCGTCGAGCGAGCCGCGCACAATGCCCAAGTCAGCGGCCACTTCCGCAGGCAAATACGGGTCGGCCACGCGCAGGTCCACCCGAAAGGGGCCGAGTAATTCGACCAACCGCTGTCCCACGTGCCCGCACCCGACCAACCCGACCTTCTTGCCGGTCAATTCGCCGTGGACAAAATCGTCGTTGCCCGCCCGCGCCCACTGTTCCTCCCCCGCCATCATAAGCCGATAGACCCCGGCCCCATTGCGCAGGCACAAGAGCATCAGGGCCAAGTCCCACTCGGCCACCGGCGCGGCCGAAGCAATGTTGTCGGTATCTACGGCTAGCACCCCGCATTCCCGAGCGGCTACCAAGTCAATCCCCGTGCCAAAGCGATCGCCGCTGACGCCAGCGATCCGCAAGTCAGGTGCCCCTACAAACACAGCCCGCGTCAGCTCAGGCAACCGCCCCCCCAGACGGATCACGCCTTCGCAACCAGCCAACGCCTCAATAAGACCCTGCTCAGACAGCGATTCGGTCGTCTCAACGACCTCAACCACTTCCCCTAGACGCCCCAAATCCTCCGGCCTCGCATACCCAGACGGATCCACCAACACCTTAGACTTCACCCCCCACCTCCCATCTTGTGTCTTTTGTGCCTCTTGTGCCTTTTGTGGCCATCCCCCCTCATTCCCCCCGCCCCCCAAGCCATTCCACCGCAGCCTGCCGCCGCTCCTCCGGCGTCTGTGCGCTAGCCGGCAAGCGATACAATTCCCAAGCAATCGCGTGCGTCAAGGTCTCCCCCACCTGCAAATAGACCCAAGGACTCAACAGCTCTAGTTCCGTGTAATCCGGGCAGGTATAAACCTCCGCACTCAGCCCCCCGTCCGGGTAGTGCTGCGTCGCATCGCGGCGAAAGAACTCGGCCATGACCACGTCGCCGACAATGCCGGCCAGCCAGCGATCCGAGTCGGCCCCGGTCTTCTGCGCCTCCACCGGATCGGGCACAAAAATGCCCAAGTCGCCCTCAATGGTAAAGTTGCCCCGGGCCGCGCTTTCGGCAAAGCCAAAGGGATGATAGCGCTGCTCAAAGTGGCTGTGCGGATTGAGTGGATACAGGGTCTGTTCGGGCTGCTTGATCTGGGTGACGTTCCATATCGTGTAGCGCAGCGGCTCGACCTTAGCGTCGGCCAGCTTTTCGAGCCGCTGGTGAATTTCCACGCGCGTACCCCGCTCGGCCAAGCGGATCGCCCGCACGCTGCGCGCCCCGTTGTACTCGCTCACCGGGCTGGTAATCACCACCCCCTCGGGCAACAACTCAGCCTCGTGTACCGCGCCGTCGAAAGCGTGGTCGGGCGGCCAAGCGTGCCCGTTGATTTCGACAAACTCGCTCTGCTGGTTGGGCCAGACCTTGTCGCCGCCGAAATTGGTCCACGTGTACTGGCCTTCCGCATCAACATTGGGTCGACCGTCGGGCAGCACTTGACCGTAGAGCGCCGGGTCGGACCAGAGGATGTTTTCGCCCCCGACGAATCCATAGTACATGATGCGACCGATGGCCGGCACCACGACTACGCGCACCTCGGGATTTGCAATTTCAATCGAGTTTGCCCAGCCCTCGTATTCGATTTCCTCGACCGTGACTTGGGCCATAGCGGGCGCGGCCAGTGCCGTCAACATACCGCCCTGCAACCACTTCATTAACTTCATTTTCTCCTCCTCATCTGAGTGCTGAGACGCCGCCGCCTTTAACCGCACGTGCCACTTCTTTCTCGACGTCGTCTCGCGTGACCATGGTGGTATCGCCGATGCACTCCTGGACCAAGATGCCGTGGGCGGCTCCCCACTGCACCGCGTCGGCGGCCCCTCGGCCGTCGAGCAGCGCTGCGATCACGCCCGAGGCAAAGGAATCGCCGCCGCCGGTGCGATCGGCGATTTCGATGTTTTCGCGCACGGCCGCCTCGTAGATTCTGCCCTCCTCGACATCGAAGAGCACCGCGCCCCAGTTGATGCGATCGGCCGTCAGCGCCCCGCGCAACTGCGTGCCGATGTACTTGAGGTTTGGATAGTCGTTGGCGACTTGGTGCAGCATCTGGGTATAGATCGCCAACCACTGATCAAAGCCGGCGTCCTTGGGCACCTTTTCGGTTTCGTAGCCCAGCGCGTCGTCAAAGTCGTCTTGGTTGCCGACGAGGAACTCGACATGCGGCACAATAGCGCGATTGATCTGGCGGGCGCGCTCCTTGTTCGGCTCCACCTTGGAGCGGTAGTTGAGATCAAAGGAGCGACCAACGCCGTGCTCGCCGGCCCTCTGCATGGCTTCTAGCGCCAGTGCGGCCGTCTTTTCCGAGAGCAAGGTGTAAATCCCGCCGGTGCTAAACCACCGCGTTCCCAACGCGCCGAAAAGGTGGTCCCAGTCCACATCGCCCGGCCCGATCGCGCGCACCGGAGTATGGGCGCGATAGTATTCGGTCACCGAAGGCAAAACGCCCTTGCCGGCCCAAGTGAAGTTGATCCCATTGTGCAAGGTCCCCTTGGCGTCGGTGCTGAATGGGCCGTTGCCGCTGTTGTCAAACCAGATGATATGCTTGGTGTCTAGCCCGGCTTCGCGCAGTTGGTTTTCGATGTTGCGGCCCACCCCGTCGTCAACAAGAGCCGTGATAACGGCCGCTCGCAAGCCGAAGCAGTAGCTCAAGCCCTCGGCGACATTGGTCTCGCCGCCCCCGTGCCAGATCCGGGCGGTGTGCGCCCGGGCCGTGGGCACCGAGCCGGGATCGACGCGCATGAGGACTTCGCCCAAGGCGATGGCGTCGTAGTGGGTTTGATCGGCTGATTTGAGTTGGATGCCCATGTACCTTCTTCCTCCTTAGTGTAGTTGACGTTATGGTAGGTTGCCCAACGCACAGAGCCGTTCGACAAAGTAACGGGCACTGGGGCACTGGTCGTGTCGGGCCGCTCGTCTGACATCAACTGCTCTGTTTTGCTCTAAGCGACACAATACAGGCACCACTTCGATCTTCAATCTGCGAATGGTCTTCGCGGTCATAGCGACACCCGCACTCGGCTGTTTTCCGCCCCGACGATGCCGATGGTCAGCACCTTATGCCTCGCCAAACGGCCACAGCTTCAACACCGTCTTGCCCAGCACCCACTCCAGATCGTCCGGCGCGATGAACTTCATCTCGTCGCGCACCACCGTCAGGGGCTGAGCGTATTCGGCCTTCGACAAGCACACCGGCCAATCCGTGCCCCACATAATGCGCTGCGGCCCGAAGGTCTGATACACCTCTTCGACCATCTCGTGCGTATCGGCCCAAGGATAGCTCTGCTTAGAAAGCGACCAAGTGTGGCTAATTTTGACATACACGCGGGGATACCGGGCCATATCCATCAGCCAGCGCCGCTCCTGCGGGTTGTCGGGGTGGGCGCTGGCCATGTGGTCGATACAGCAATCCACCTGTGGGTAGCGGTCGAGAATCCGCGCCAAATCGGGCATCCGGCTCGACCCGGTCAGGATCAACATCGGGATCCCCAACTCCTCGGCGCGGGCGAAAATCGGGTCCATCCCCGGCCCCTTGAACCAATCGCCCCGCTCATCCTGTGACGGCGAGAGCCGCATCCCGTGCAGGCCGTGTTCCTCCGTCCACATCGAGATATGGTCGGGAGCGGCCGGGTCTTCGGGATTGATGCGTCCCACCGCCATGAAGCGGTCGGGATATTGCTTGATGACGTGGGCGACATAGCTGTTGTCCCAGCGGTAATGGATGACCTGCACCAGCACGGTCTTTTCCACGCCGTTGGCGTCCATCAGCGCCAGCAGGTCTTCGGCGGTGTGGTCTTCGGCGGGCGGATTGGGGTTTTCCGCCGGCCAAGGAAAGGCCGGATCGTTGGTCCATACGTGGACATGAGGGTCGATAACGCGCATTGGGCGTCCTTTCTGCGAAGGGTTGGCGATAACATGCGAAAAAAGGGGCCGTCCGTCCAGCGACGCGCCGCTTGCGAGGCGGCGGCCGGCCGCCTAGATTGACCGGCACCTTTCCTCCCTTCGCACTGTGGCCCACAGGAGCTTTGCTTTGTTCGACTTGACCATCCACAACGGCACCCTCATCGACGGCACCCGCGCCAACCGCTACCCCGCAGACATTGGCCTGCGCGCCGACCGCATCGCCGCGATTGGCGACCTCGGCAACGCCGAATCCCAGCACCGCATTGACGCCCGCGGCAAAATCGTGGCCCCGGGCTTTGTCGATGTCCACAACCACTCCGACGGCTGGCTCTTGCAGCAGCCCAATTTCCGCCCCAAGACCCTCCAAGGCTTTACCACCGAAGTCCTCATGGCCGACGGAATTTCCTACGCCCCGCTCGACGCGGCCACCCGCGCCCACTGGCTCTACTACATGCGCGCCCTCAACGGCCTGATGCAACATCACTACTCCGGCTGGGAGAGCCTCGCCGAATACATGCAGCTTCTCGACGGCCGCACCGCGCAAAACACCATCACCCACCTCCCCTACGCCCACCTACGGGCCTCGGCCTGCGGCTGGAGCCGCTGCGTCCCCGACGACGTGCAGATGGAAGAGATACTCGCCGGGGTCGAGCGCGGCATGGCCGAAGGCGCGGTCGGTCTTTCGACCGGACTCGACTACATCGCCGAGTGCTTTGCCACCACCGACGAACTCGTCGAAGCCTGCACCGCAATGGCCGCGCAACAGGGCCTGTACGCCACCCACGTGCGCTACAAAAAGGGCACTCTCGCCGGGGTGCAGGAGGCCGTCGAAATCGGCCGCCGCGCCCAAGTCCCGGTACACATTTCCCACTTCAAGGGCACCTCGCCCCAGCAAATCGACGCCCTGCTGTCGTACGTAGATCAAGTCGCGGTCCACGAGGTGGATTTCAGCTTCGACGTGTACCCGTATCTGCCCGGTTCGACCATGCTCAACTTCATGTTGCCCTATGAGGTGTGGGAGGACGGCCCGCTGGGGGCCTTGCCCAAGCTCAACGGTCCCGCGCTCCGCCGCCGCTTTGCCCGCGTCCTCGACCGCTACGTCAACCCCCTCGACCAAATGACCATTGCGTGGCTGCCCGGGCGCGACAACGCCCGCTTTATCGGCCGCACCCTAGCCGAATACGTCCAACAGGCCGACGCCCCGCCGGCCGACGCGCTTTGCGACCTGCTCATCGAGGAAAACTTGGCGGTCCTCCTCGTGTTCCACCACGGCGACGATGCCTTGGTGCATCCCTTTCTGGCGCACGAAAAATACATGATGGGCAGCGATGGGATTTACTTCCCCGACGGGGCGGTCCACCCGCGCGTGTACGGCTCGGCGGCCCGCCTGCTCGGGCCTTGCGTCCGCGACCACCAGCTCTTCTCGCTCGAAGACGCCGTCCGCAAGCTGAGCGCGTATCCAGCCGCGCGCTTCGGCCTAGCCCAACGGGGGCAAATCGCCGAGGGCTTCTACGCGGACTTGGTCGTCTTTGACGCGGCGACCATTGCGGACCGCGCCACCTACCAAGACCCCCATCAGCACTCGGTCGGCGTCGAGCACGTCCTCGTCAACGGGGTTCCCATCGTCCGCAACGGATGCGCGGTCGAGGGCTTGGGGCCGCGCTGGCCGGGCCGCTATCTCAAGTTCAGGGCCTGACCTGTTAGTACTCGCTCATCGGCCCGCCGTTCCAACATTCGGCCGTCTCGCCTTGGGGGTTGAGGAGCGTGGCCGAGCGCGTGTCCAGCTTGACCCACACCGTCTTACCCACATAGAGCCAACACCAAGAGCAATGCGCTTTGGGATCGAGCAACCAGACGGCCCCGTCCGGCAACCGCACCAACAAAAGCCCCTCGGCAAAGCGGCGCATCAGGCGCGCCTCCACATAGCCGCCGGTCGCCAAAAGCTGGGTTGCTTGGGGCGAGGGTGCCGGCGCTGGGACCGGCGCGGCGACCAGCGCGCATCCTCCGGCCAACAAGGCGCAGACGACCGCCCCGCGCACCCTCCATTTTGTCGGCGGGCGCGGCATCACGGCTGCAAGAACCAATAGTGAAACGAAACAACCGGCCGCAAAGCGCCGCCAAAGTGCTGCGGCTGCGTCTCAATCTCGACGCGGCCGCTGACCTCCGAGGCCGCTATTTGACCGACGACCCGTTCGAGCCACTGGCGGCCCGGCCCGCCCGGCAGCTCCACCGTGGCAATTTTCTTACCATTCGCTAGCACGGCAAAGTGCTGGGCAATGCCCGTAACCGTGCGCATGACGACCGCGGCCGGTTGGCCCGCGTTCAGCCTCACCTCCATCCGCTCGCCGCCCGTTACCGTCCGCCCCCCGTCCATGTATAACGCTTGGGGATCGTCGGCCGCGCTCAGCACCAGCAGCAAATTCGCCTCCCCGCTGCCGGGCACTCGCACCTTGGATTGGTAGCCGTGTCGGCGTTCGCTGTCCAGATCGGCCACATCCACTTTATCGACCACCCGCCAGCCCTCCGCTAAGAGCGTTGGGTTGCGGATGGCTTCGCCGCTGAGGTCGGCGGCCCAACGCGCCTGATACAACACCTTCTCCGCATCGATGATCGACGGCTCAAAGACGCGAATGCGGTGCAGCGGCTGCAAAAAGAGGCCCTCGGGAAAGTTGAACCAATTGGGGAAAATGGCGAAGTACTGGGGGCGCTGGTCCGGCGGCATGGCTTCGAGCCGCTCGAATAGTGACCCGCTCCCGTGCCGCCACGACGCGCTGGTCCCGGCCGTGGTCAACCCGACTAAATCGACGGTTGGGCGGCGACCTAAGTAGCGCAGGGCACCGGCGTCGTTGACGGCGATGCGGGCGGCGGGCGGTAACTCGGCGTCTATAAAGTGCGCCATCTCGACCTGCTGGTTGCGGATATCGCTGCAATTTTCCCCGTACGCAACTGCGAAAAACCCCACCGACATCAACCCCCACAAGCCGAAAAAGCAAGCCAAGCCCCGCGCCAGCTTGCTGCTCCACGCCTCCCCAACCGCCTCCAAGCGCCCCAAGCCCAAGGCGACAAAGAGAATGTAGAGCGGCAAGAAGGGCTGTTGGTAGCGGTTGAAGTGGGCGTCGTACTCGACGAGGGTGCAGGTGAGTAGGACGCCGCCGACAAACCACGCCCCGCCCAATGCCGCCACCCCGAGCTGCCTCTCGGCCAGCTCGCTCCAGAGCCGATTGCTTAACTCGACCACAAAAACGAGCGCGACAAACGGGGCAAACACCATGCGGCGATAGTTGCCGTCGTACGCGTATAGATTGGCGCTGGTCTGATGCCCCAGCGACCCGGCGAGAATGCCCTTGACAAATTCGGCAAAGTCGAAAAAAACGGCGCGGATTTGCTCGGGCAGCGAGCCATGCGGCTCGGCAAAACGCCATTTGGCCTCGATCCCAGACGCCCCGGCCTGCCCCGTCCACCAAGCGAGCAGCAGCGCTTGCAGCGCGTACGCCCCCAACGGCACACTCCACTGCCAGTTCAAGGCCCGGCGATAGGCGACTAGCGCCAGCAGCAGCAAGACCAAGGCGATCCCCTCGGGCCGCGCCAACGCCAGCAAGGCCGCGGCCAGCGGAGTGCGCCGGTCTTCCGCTAGGCACAGATACAGGGTCAGCAAGATGGCAAAGGCAAAGAGTCCGATGGCCATGCCGCTGTAATAGCCCCATACCAGCGGGCCGCACGCCAAAAACAGGATCGAGGCCACCCAGCCGCTGAACGGCCCACTCAATCTGCGGCCCAAGAGCAGCAGCAGCCGGGCACTCAACCCGAGCCATACAACCCCTAAAGCCAGCGCGTACAGGGCCATGTCCATCCCCTCCAGCCCCAGCCAAAAACCCGGAACTAGCAGCAGGGTGTACAGCAAACTCGTCGCGCCGGCCGTTGGCTCAGCGCCGGTATTGTATTCGAGGAAATGCCCCTCGGCCGCTTGCCGCGCGTACTGGAAATAGATGAAGGAATCGTCCAGCGGCAGGGCCAAGCGGCCGCCCGTGTGATAGAGCATGGAGGCCAAAAAAACCCCGAGCCACAAAAGCACCAAGCCCCAAAGGATGGCCTCCTCTCGTCGAATTGCGTTCATCGCCCAACCTATTCTCCCGTCCAATATGCTGCGTACCGTCCGGTAGCAAAATAGGGCCTCTCTTAAACTAAAAGAGAGACCCCGTTTCACGAACTTGCTGTGCGGTGGATCCTTATTTGAGCAGCATCTTGACCGCGTGGAACGCGCCGCCAGCCCAACTCGACGCCAAGCTAACGGCGAGTAGCCAAAAGCCGCCGGAAAAAAGCCGCGCGGATGTCTTTACTGATTTCATTGTTTTGCATCTTATTGGTTGGAAAAGGAAAAATAAGTTCCATCATTGATTTCAACTCCCCTTTTGCGAGAAAACGAATCAACTCCCTCTCGACAACACGTTAAATAAAAAGACAGCGGCGGCTATGATCAGCCCGGTCCACGTCAACTGAACCCCGATTAACCAGCGAAAACCTTTATCAAGGCGATCATTGACAGCATCGATGCGGTGGTTGGTTTCCTCACGGGCGGCGTCGATGCGATGGTTGGTTTCCTCACGGGCGGCGTCAATGCGGCGATTGGTTTCGTCGTGGCGGCGATTGGTTTCCTCACGGACAGCATCGATGCAGCGGTTGGTTTCGTCGTGGCGGCGGTTGGTTTCCTCACGGACAGCGTCGATGCGGCGATTGGTCTCGTCGCGAGCGGCGTCGATGCGACGGTTGGTCTCGTCGCGAGCGGCTGTAATCTCTTGTCGCAGTTCTTCAAGGCTGCGATCCACGGCATCAAAACGCTTATCCAACTGTTTGGCGACCTCTTCCAGCCGCCCCACGCGGTGGTCCAAATCGCGGTCTTGATCTTGATCTAGCGTCGGAACACTCATTGCCCAAACTCCTTTCTTGGGGTGTGATATGGGGTAAAGTCAATGATAGTGTATTATAGTATAATACATAGATCGCCCCAATAGCGTAGGCATCCTCCTCCTCCTAACCCACGGGAAAAACCATGCGCCCACTCTACTTCCTGCTCTTATGGCTGCTCCTCAGCGCGGCCGCTCCGTTTGACCACGGCCCGTTTGACCAAGTGCTGCAAGAATACGTCAACGACCAAGGCTTCGTCCGCTACGCCGCCTTAGCCAAAGACCGCGCCACACTCGACGCCTATGTCGATAGCCTCGGCCACTACAGCCCCGCAAGCCACCCCGACCGCTTCCCCGACCGCGCCCACGAGCTGGCCTACTGGATCAATGCGTACAATGCCTTCGTCTTGCGGGGCGTCATCGACGCCTATCCCATCGCCAGCGTCAAGGATGCCTTTGTATTCAGTGGCTTTTTTAACCGCCAGACCTTTGTCGCCGGGGGGCGCGAGATGACGCTAGACCACCTTGAAAACAAAATCATCCGCCCGACCTACCAAGAGCCGCGCATTCACTTTGCGGTCAACTGCGCGGCCCTTAGCTGCCCACAACTCGAAAACCGAGCCTTTACCGGCCCCGACCTCGACGCTCGCTTGGAACGAGCACTAACGCGCTTTGCCCAAGACCCCAACCACGTGCGCTTGCAAGACAAGCGGCTCTACCTATCCAAAATCCTCAACTGGTACGGGGAAGACTTCACGGCGTGGTTCCCGCCCGACCGGCCCAATCCCGAGGCCGTGCCCACCATCGTCAACTACCTGCGCCCGTATCTCCCCGCGGACTTAGCCGCTGAGCTGAGCGAGGACCTAACCATCGAATACAACGACTACGACTGGACGCTCAACGAGGACCGAGAAACCAAACGAAAGGAGAGCAATGACGGCTGAAAGGGTCATTCTACTGGGGTTCTAAAGCGGCACTAGATTTTTCATTGACGCCGTTCTATCGCGTCCTGTATGTTCATAAGCACACCTCACCCCCATACATCCCAAACCCAACGAAAGGAGAGCAATGACGATGGCTACCGTGCCCCCCACGATTGAAGAGCGTCTAGCAAGGCTTGAAGGCGTGTACGATCACCTCGCTTCCAAAGCAGACCTTGCTGAGTTGAGGGCTGTCTTAAAGGATGATATTGCGCGTTTACAGGCCGAGATTACGCGCGTCGAAAGCGGCCTCAAGGATGATATTACGCGATTGCAGGCCGAGATTACGCGCGTTGAGAGCGGTCTAAAGGATGATATTGCGCGATTACAGGCCGAGATGGCCGAACTCAGGGGCAGCGTCAAAATTCTGGTTGTAGTAATGACTTCCGGCTTAGCTCTACTCAATATCGTTTTGCGGTTTTGGCCCTCGTAAGCCCATGCCTACGCTAAAAGGGTAATGGTGCTGCGATGCGCTAAAAGGCAACAAGCCCCGCCGGGATAGGGTCTCGGCGGGGCTTGTTGGTGTACGGGGACGGACGCGGGCGACTTAGGCGTTTCATAGAAAGAACGGATTGTGCTCCCGTTCTTCTCCAACCGTAGTAGCAGGCCCATGGCCGGGAAAAAGCGCGACGTTTGCGTCCAAGCCGAGCAGCTTCTCGGCCACTGCTTGGTGCTGCATCCGGTAGTTGGCCACGTTGCGAGTGCCCCCGAGGGAACCCGCAAAAAGCGCGTCCCCGACAAAGGCCATTTCCTCATGGACCAAGCTAATGCCACCCGCCGTATGCCCGGGCGTGGCGCGAACCTCAAAGCGCAATTTGCCGATGGATACGACTTCGCCTTCAGCTAGCTCGCCGGCGATTGGGAGGCTGCCTATTAGGGCCAAGTCGCCGCGGTGGATCCGCGCCGGCGCGGCCGTGGAGCGAGCAATCTCGGCGAGGGCGCCGATGTGGTCTTGGTGTCCGTGCGTCAGCACGATCTGCTCAACCGTTAGCCCAGAAGCGGCCAACCGCTGGAGAATTTTATCCGCGTCGAACCCCGGGTCGATGATCGCGGCTCGGCCCGTTGTTGCACAGCCGACGATGTAGCCGTTCATCAGAAAGCCCCGGCCGAGCACCATCATCTCCACCTGCGCTCCGGCAAGCGACCGGCCGGCCGGATTGCGCGGGAAAAAGGCCTGCGCGGCACTCGCCTGCAATTTGCCCGGGTGCAACCCAAGCGCACGGGCCAGCCGCTCGATGACCTCTGCGGTCGGGATCAGTTCGTAGGCTTCGATCTTGGCGATATTTCCGGCCGGCATCCCCACCCGATCGGCCAATGCGGCGGCCGCCATCTCCTGCCCGCGCCGGGCCTTGGCGATAACGTCGCCGAACTCGTCTTCTAATTGCGCGTACATGTCTCCTCGCTCAAGGATCGACCGAGCCGGCTTGCAAACTACCCAAGAACTCGTCAAAGCTGGCGGCCCACTGCTCAACGGTCTGGGCCGGTCCAGTCATCTTGAAAAACACCGTGCCCGAGGGGTGGACCGCTATGGCCCCGAGCATCCGGTACCCGGGTTGGGGCGCGGCGTTCCCCATGCCCATGCCCATGCCCCCAGAAAAGGTGCCGCTTACATCGGCTCCGGTTATCGCTATATCTCCCACTTGCCGCGTCCAACGCCGCCCTTGGGCCGGCTGGCTGTCCTCCTGTTTGAACTGGCCGTACCAGCGCTCGATATTGGCCTCTACGCTCCCTCCTTGCCCCGGGCCAAAGAAAAATATGCCCAGTGTCGCTTCTCCGGCCGGGCCGGGGAGGCCGTATTGGGCCACCCGCATGGAGCTGGACGGCTGCTGCGCCACCCAGCCCTTAGGGGCCACCGCGCTGAGAGGCCCCAGCGTCTGGCGTCCGCTCGCCTGAGCGTACGTCGCAGGGGCTGATGTGGTGGAGCGGGCGGTGAATCCCCGCTCCGCCATGGCCGCGGCCGGCTCTTGGTCGCTGAAATTTTGGCTGCATCCGATAAGCCCGAGGATCCCAGCGCAGATCCACAGAGGTCGAAGGGCGTCCTTTGGCATCACAGGCTTCTCCAAGCGATGAGGGCGGCGAATAACTTAGCGCGCGAAAATAAGGCCGCTCGCATACCGGCTGTCAATTTTCTTCCGACTCGCTGGTCAACAACGTCGGTGTTTCGCGCATTGTGCAACGCCCAATCCCAATCTATATCACCCCTTCAGCCCGCAGCTCTTCCAACTCCCCGGCCGTCAGCCCCAAGACGCCGCGCAAGACCTCCTCGGTGTGCTGCCCCAACAAGGGTGCTGGCTCGCGCAACTGGACCGGCGTCGCGGAAAAGCGCAGCGGCGAATTGGCCACCGCCTGTCGGCCAGCGACGGGATGCTCCAACTCGACGATCATCTCCCGCGCCGCCACCTGCTCGTCGTCAAAGACCTGTCCCACATCGCACAACGGCCCGCTCGGGACGCCGGACGCCGCTAGGATGGCGCACCATTCGTCAACGGTTTTCTCCGCTAGCACCCCTGCCAACACCGGCTCCAAAGCCGCGTGGTTGTCGGTGCGAAGCGCGTTGTTGGCAAAGCGCGGGTCGTCGGCCAACGCGCCGAGGCCCAAGGCATCGCAGAACTGGTGCCAGAGCCGGTCGTTGCCCGCGGCAATGACGATGTACCCATCGCGGGCGGCGAAAAACTGGAACGGAGTAATGGCCGGATGCCGCGACCCCAGCGGCTTGGGCACTTCGCCAGATACGGCGTAGCGGGCGAGGGCGTTTTCCAAGAGGGCCACCTGACAGTCGAGCATGGAAATATCGACTTGCTGCCCCTCGCCGGTGCGCCGCGCCCGCTCTAAGGCCGCGAGGATGCCAATGGCCCCGAAGAGAGCCGCGCTCAAATCGGCAATCGACGAGCCGACCCGCACCGGCGGACCGTCGGGCTGCCCGGTGATGCTGGCCAGCCCCCCCATCGCCTGAATGAGTACGTCGTACGCGGGCCGCTGGGCGTATGGGCCGGTCTGGCCAAAACCCGAAATCGACGCATGCACCAAGCGCGGATATAGCGCGTGTAGGGCGGCGTACCCCAACCCAAAGCGATCCATGCGGCCGGGGCGAAAGTTTTCAATCAACACGTCGCACTCGCCGGCCAAACGCCGCGCCAAATCCTGGCCCCGCGCCTGTCGCAAGTCGATTGTCGCGCTCTTCTTGCCGCGATTGACGCTGGCAAAGTACGCGCTCTCGCCGTTTTGGAACGGCCCGAACCCCCGCGCCTCGTCGCCGGTGCCCGGCAGCTCGACCTTGATCACTTCCGCGCCCAAGTCGGCCAACACCATCGACGCGTACGGCCCGGCCAACACCCGCGTCAAGTCGAGCACCCGCACGCCATCAAGCAAGTGTTCCATCTCAACCTCCGCGAGGGGCGACGAGCAAACCGGCCCCTTCGCCGGGCACGACCGCGGCCAACTCCGGCTCATACCCCAACTCCGCGTGTAGCATATCGGCAAACGCGGCGCGGCGTTCCCCATCGACGAACTTGCGATGGACCAACCCGCCGATGTTGCCGCCCCAGCCAGCACCCAGCCGCTGCACGGCCCCGGCCGTTGGGCCTGCGGCCGCGAGAAACCGATTGACCACCCGCACCCGCCGATCGTAGGCCGGCGTCATCCGGCCGTAGCCTCCCGGCAAAAAGCGCAGCTTGGTCCGCGCTTCTCCGCGCTCGGCCCGCGCTGCAAGCCGCGCCAACACCTCGTCTTCGACTTCTCGGTCTCGATCGCCAGCATGCGAAATGCGGATCAGTTCCAAGGCCGTGGTCATATCGCCGGCGTTGAGGTACGCGAGCATCCCGGCCACCCGGTCCTGCTCGGCCAAGCCATACACACAGCGCCGCCGCAGAAACAAGGGCGTGTCCGCGGCTAGGTGCTGGAACTTGCCGGCGACCTCGCGCTGGCAGAGGGCGTCGAAACACGCCCCAACGCCGGCCGCCCGCGCTTGGGCAGCTAACTGCGCCAGACTGGTCTGCCGAGGGAACTGGCCCAAGACCCGGTATAACTCGGCCAGCGACAGGCCCAGCCGCTCGGGGGCGAGGTCGCGAATATAGCGGACGCGCTCGCACACGGCGTGGCTCTTGCCCAGCCGCGGCAAAATTAGCGCGCGGGCGACAAACGCACCGAGCGGATAGGCGATGACCGTCTCTTCCTTGACGGCTTCGTCGTATTCGCGGGCCACCCCGCTGTCGAGCACGATAGCGGCGTATTCGTCGGGCAATGCGGCCTCCCCTTGTACCCGGGCCGGAAAAACCCCAACGCCGACCAGCTTGCCCGCTCGGCCCAAGATCATCCCGCCGTGGTCGGCCGTGCCGCCGCGCGTGCCGCGCATCCACTCGGAGGTGCCCAGCCCATCGACCAAGGCCGCTTCAGGCATATCGCGGCGCGGCACCAATCCGTGAACCCCCATCGCCGCCAGCGCCGTCGCCACGACCAAGGCCGAGGATGAGCTCAGGCCCCCGCTGGGCGAGACATTGCTCCACACCAGCCCGTCGAAGCCGCCCAAGGCCACGCGGCCGCGGAAATAACTCTCCAAGTACACGAGCTGCCCCTCGACCAGCACCGACCAGTTGTGGGCCAAGGCACTCCCGGTGCGCTCTAGGCGCTGACGGCACACTTGGCCCGCATAGTCCATCAGCGCCGGCCGCTCGGCCACGCGGGCCTTTGGCAGAATCGTCCCCAAGTCGAGCTCAATGGGCGCGAAGCGATCTACCGGCGCGCCGCGGCTGCGCAGGAAGCTGGCGAGCCGCACCCGCCGGCTAGAGGCCGCCCGCGCCACCACCAACGTATCCGCGCCGCGCACGGCCATCCGCACCGAGGGCATGCCGCCGTAGTCAATGTGCATCCCCATGACATTGATCTGCCCGGGGCAGCGCACCACGACCAAGGGGCTGCCGTGGCCATACCGGTCGGCAAAGTGCCGCAGGGCCTCCAAGTAATTGGCCCGCCAAGCCGCCACCTGCTCCCGCCCGTAGAGCCGCTCGAACTCGCGGTCGAAGCGGCCCTGCTCAAGGGCGGCCTGCCACTGGCCTAGACTCGCTGTATAGGGATTGTTAGAGCGCACCATCCACGCTCAGAGAGATCCGACGCAAGGGGCGTATTTTGCGCTCGATCGTCGCGTAGTAATACTGGAGTGCGTTATCTACGCGCAGGTTGAGCCGCACCGGGCCTAGCTGTCGGCTCAACTGCACATCGAGCAAGTAAATGGGCACATAGTCGCGCCCGCACTCGGCAAAGAGGCCGGATACCCGTTCAAACCGGCTGAGGTATTGGAAATTTACCCGCCCACTCGTGGGGCCGCGCTTTCCCAAGAGGCCCAGATTGACGACGTGGCGCGCCCGATAGGGAAGCGGTGCCCGATCCTTGTAGTCGCCGTGGCAGTACGGCGGCAGCACTTGGTCCGCATCGAGAAACTCCACGCCATCCACCAAGGTATAAGCCGCCCTCGCCCCTAGGCCTAGCGGCAAGGCGACCAACAGCTCGCTTTCCAACCCGCCGACCCGCGCCCGCGCCAAATTCTGGAAGCGCGCCATGGGCACAACCCCGCCGGCAAAGGGGTCTGGCCGCGCCTCAATCAGCCCGCGGTATTCGTTCCAAAACAGGGCCATATCCAAGGCCAACCACGGGGCCAGCCCCTGCTTGATCCCGACCTCGCCCGACCAAGCCCGCTCGGGATTTAAGGCGGGATTGGGACAGACGCGGATACCCGAGGCCTCGGCTTGAGAAAAGACTTCGAGCACCGACGGTACGCGAAAGCCCCGGCCGAGCGAAGCCCGCAACGCGGTCGCCTCCGACGGCCGATAGGAAAAACCGACTTGGGGACTAAACTCCCCGGTGTTTTTACTCTCGACCGGCGGCACCCCGCACGGACCAGCGGCCAACCGAGAGGCCGCCGAGAGCCGACTCCAGTCGTAGCGCAACCCGACCGTCCACTCGGCCAGCGGACTGATTTCATACACGCCTTGGGCATAGCCGGAGACGGTCGTCAGGGAGCGCGTCCCGAGGAAGTCGCTGGGCGAGCGCACCAAATCGGCCACAGAGGCCAGCCCCAGCGTCCAATTCCAACCGCGCAACCCGGTGTAGTCGAACTGACCTTCGCCCGAAATTTTGTGCCCTTCCGAGGCCAAGCCCCCAGCCGCCGCGTTATTGGTAAAATCCGTGCGGTAATATCCCAGCTTGAGCCGGTAGCCCAACTCGCTGTGTACCAAGTGGTAGTACTCAGAATTGAGGTGCAGCTTCCACGAGGTGGAATGAGCCGAGGCGTCGCTTGCGGGCACGGCCAGCGGCTGGCTGCGGTCGCGCCACTGGACGAAGACCCCGAAGTCGTCGAGGGCCCAGTGGCTCATCACGCGCCAATAGCTCGTCGGCGAGAAGCGATGCACCGCCTTGGCGTAGAGGTGGTAGCGGCGGCCATCGCCGTTTTGGTGGTATCCCGTGCCCCGGTTGTGCCCTCCGCTCAGGGCCAAGCCGGTCTGGCCCCAGACCCGGTTGTGACTTGCGTCGAAGCCGACAAACTGCATCGGGGAATCGGTCCAGCGCCACGGGCGGTGGGCTGGCGGGCTGTACAACCCGCTGAGCAGGCGGAAGCGAGTGCCCGGCGCCCGCGCCGGATCGCGCGTAAGCACGTTGATTACCCCGCCCAGAGCACCCGTGCCATAGAGGGCCGATCCCGCCCCTTTGACCACCTCCACGCGCTCGACTTGCTGCAAGGGCACGGCATCCCACTTGATGTCACCCAGATCCGACGACAGCAGCGGGAATCCATCCACCAGCATGAGCAGCCGACTGCCCGTACCGCGGCTGTACCCGCTCGAGCCGCGGACGACGGGCTGGCTACCTACTTGGCTGACGCCCGAGACGTAGCGCAGAGGGCCGGTCAGGGAGAACACGTTGTGATCGGCGATGCGCTCGGCATCGGCCACTGAAATGCTAATGGGAGCTTGGGCAAAAGTTTGGGAGCGGCGGGACGCAGAGACCACGAGCTCGGGCACTTCGACGGCCATAGGTTCGAGGGCGACGACGCGCTCCTCCCCGGGCGCGACCCCGGGCAGGGTGTGCGAGCGGTAGCCGATATGCGAACAAAGCAAATCGTAGCGGCCGGGGGGCAAGCCCTCAATCCGGCAGTAGCCCTCTTCGTTGGAGTAGCCCCCGAACTCCGTCCCCAGCACCGCCAACGTCGCCCCGGGTAGCGGGATTTGGTCGCTGGCGTCGCGGACGCGGACGACGATATCAGCGGCCGAGCTCGGCCAACAGTTCAGCAGGCAAAGCGCGCTCGCACAGAGCAACGCTAGGCTCGGTTTCATCGTCCAACCCAGCGAAATGGACCTCAATGTCGATATTGGGAGTGATCTGCCCGGGGTTGACTTCCACCGGCGCGGGGCGGTCGGCCCCGGGTAGGCGATAGCAGCCCAAAAGCGAGGTAAGGTCCCAAAATTGGCCCTCCTCGCGCCAAGCCACGATAATCCACTGATAGACGCCTTCCCCGTCTAAGGGAACGAAGTAGCTGTAGGACTCAACGCCGAGCTCGACGTTGGTATCCCAGCCGTTGATGTTAAAAAAATCGGCCACTGAAGCCGGGGGTTCGCGATAGACGGCCACGGCCACCTGTCCCACCTTGGTCGGCCACTCGCCGACAAAGCGTAGCTGACCGGCAATCCCAGACTGCCCGGTGGCCTCGGCATCGAGACCGCGGTCGCAGCCCCAGCACAAGGCTAAGGCCGCGACCCAACGCCAAAACGGCACCTATCCAGCCGCCTCGGCCGCGGCAGCGGCAGCCGCTGCCGCTGCCGAGAGTTCGGCGACGTCAAACTCGACATCGTTGATGGTTATCGTCCCGGTAGCCGAAAGGCCATCGGTCCCAACCGAAATATCCATATCGAGCACGAGTTCGGCGTCCTGTGATCCAGACAGGGTAATCGTCCCGGTCAACGGAATGGGCGTCTCGGTCACGCCGACGTTCAAGACGCCGTTGATGATCAACGCGCCATCGGGCGAGAAATCCTGCAACGTCCATTGGTTGCCCTCGACCTCCACCGAGCCACCGCCCTCTCCGGCCACCGACGTCTGACCGACCGCCACTGCGAAAAAGACATTGGTAAAACTGGAAACCAGTGTGCCGTATAAGCCTACGATCTCAGGCGTTATCTCGGCTGCCGGGGGCGGGTCAGGCTCCACTGGCGCGGAGGGTGTGGAGTCGTCGTCGCCACAGGCGACCAACACTAGGGCACTGCACAGGACTAGGGCCGTGGCTTTATCCAGCCATTTACGCATGATATTATCCTTCCTAAAAAATTAAATGGGCTAAGCGGTTAGATACCCCGCTCAAGAGACGGTTTCGCTTTTCCGAACATAGCGCACCAGTGCTTCTTCGTCCAGCACGCAACCCAATCCCGGCTGCATGGGCGTGGGCACGTACCCATCGACAAACGGGATCGGCTCGACGATTAGGTCGTCCTCGCGGGTCCAGCTCCCCACAAAATCCGAGGCCATCGTGCAGTTGGGCGCGGCCGCGGCCGCGTGGATATACGCGGTATCGACGATGCCCAAGTCGTTGCCCGAGCCGTGCCAGCAACGCAGGCCGGCTGCGGCCGCTAGGGCCGCATTCTTCTGAAAGCCCACGAGGCTACCGCCCAAGTTCAGGCAATCAACGACCTCGGCCTTGATGGCGCGGACGATAGCCGGCCCGTTCCCCAAGTGCATGGCCACCGGCAGGTCAATCGCCTCGTGGATCTGGACGTAGCCGGCTAAGTCGGACTTGGGGATGGGATCCTCAAAGACCTCGACATTGCCCACCTCTGCGAGCTGCTGCGCGAGCGCGATGGTCTGCTCGGCCGTGTGGAAGCGCTCGTTGGGATCCACGGTCACCTTAAAATCCACGCCGCCCACCGCACGCATGGCCTCCAGCCGCTCGACCATCGGCTCTTCAATTTTGCACTTGATCTTGACGCCTTTGAACCCGTGCGCGAGCGCCCGCTCAACCGCCCGCTTGCCGTCTTCCGGCGTCTGGTGCCCCATCCAATAGTCGGCCCGCACCCGGTCGCGCACCGCGCCGCCCAGCAGCGCATGTACGGGCACGGCGCGTGCCTTGCCCACCAAGTCGAAGATCGCCATCTCAAAGGCTTCATACGCCGGTCCGGCCCCCACGGTTGGCAACTCCTCGGTGCCGTCGTGGCGAGCGGCGAAAATATCCTGTAAGGTCCGGCACTCGGGGTCTCGGCCCAGCAGGCGGGCCGCTCCTTCCCGAACCTGCGCGACCGGCATGCCGCGCCCGGTCTCGCCCAAGCCCACCAACTCGGTATCCGTATTCAGGCGCACGAGGTGCTTGGGCACTTGGTCCCATCCGGTCTCGGGCACCCACTCCGGGCTGTGTACCCGCCCGGGAATCGTCGGCACCACTACGGTCCAAATATCGACAGACGTTATTTTCATAATATAGCCGTCCTAAATGACTCGAAAGCATGGAATGTTGATCGGCCCGGTCTTTTTTGCCTCTGAGGCGTCATTTGTATGTTGCGTATTCCTTTCAGATCGGCCACTCCCGCGAAAGCGGGAATCCAGTCTTGATGGTATCAAACTCGTCCTTTCACGGGATGAAGCTGGTCTTTTCATCGACAGCCAGCGCGAACTCAGCCAACAACTGGGCGGTGTGGTCCAAGTCGGCCCAAGACGCGATTTCGACCGGCGTGTGCATATAGCGCTGCGGCACGCTGACCAAGCCGGTGGCCACCCCGGCCCGACTGAGCTGGATGGCGTTGGCGTCCGTGCCCGTGCCCCCGGGGTCGGCTTGGATCTGATAGGGAATTTTCTTCTTTGTCGCCACCTGCACCAGCCGCTCGGACACGATCGGGTTGGCGTTGGCCCCGCGCAAAATGACCGGCCCTCCGCCCAGCTTGCACTCCCCGACTTGGCGCTTGTCGATGTCGGGATGATCGGTGGCCCAAGTGACATCCACGGCAATACCCACCAGCGGATCGACTCCGTAGGCACTGGTCTTGGCCCCGCGGATCCCCACTTCCTCCTGCGCGGTGGCCACGGCGTACACTGCGGCTCGACACGTGCGCTTGGCGCGGCTCACCCGCCGGAGTGCCTCGGCGACCACCCAAGCCCCGGCCTTATTGTCAATTCCCCGCGACACCACCAGCCCGTTGCGTAGCTCCTCAAAGTTGGCGTCGTAGGTCGCCGGGTCGCCAATGGCCACTAATTGCCGCGCCTCGGCCTCGCTGGCCGCGCCGATATCGATCCACAAGTCGTGTTTGTCCGGTACTTTGGTCCGATCGGCCTGCTTCATCAGGTGAATGGGCTTTTTGCCCAACACGCCTAAGACCGGGCCTTGTGCGGTGTGGATGCGCACCTTGCGGCCGGGCACGAGTTGCAAGTCAAAGCCGCCGATGGTGTCGAAGTAGAGATAACCTTTGTCGTCGATGTAAACGATCTGGAAACCCAGCTCGTCGGCGTGCCCGGCGAACATGATCTTGGGGCGACCGGCCTCGTTGTAGCTGCCAATGGTATTGCCGTGGACATCGACCTCGACTCGGTCGGCGTATTTTTCTACCTCGGCTTTCCACACTGCCCGCACCGGCCCCTCGTACCCCGAAGGGCTGGGGGCGTGGAGCAGATCGACGAGAAATCGCTTGGATGCTGAACGCATATATCTCCTTGTTAGGTTTTAGGCTATGATGTTGGTTTGCGGAAGGTGCCGATGGCGCAGACCGCCGCGTTGACTACCAAACCAATGACCCCGGCGTGAAAGCCCCAGACCATCGGCTTGCCCCCCAAGGTCAACCCCAGTGCCACCGCCAGCCCGCAGACCATGCCGACCAGCGCGGTCTGCGCCGCAAGCCGCTTCCAATACAGGCCCAAAAAAAAGCACGGCACAACTTGGATCAAGACCTCGAACTTGAGTTCCAACAGCCGCACCAACGTCGCCTCGGTGCCAATAGCCACGGCGACCAGCAAAGCGACGATGACCCACGAGCAGAGCTTGCCCACCTTCGTCAACTCGGCCTCGGTGGCCTGCGGCCGGAAATACGGCAGGTAAATGTCCTTGGTGAACATCGACGAAATCGACAACAGCGCCGAGTCGGCCGTGGACATCAGCGCCGCTAGCACCGCGGCAAAGATCGCCACCACCAGCCAGTAGCCCAGCGCGGAGTCGCCCATCACCAGCGCACAGAGCCGGGCCAGCACTTGGTCGCTTTCGGCTTTGCTCAGATCGGGCAACACCACCGCGGCCGTCAAGCCGCAAATGAGGGCTATCAAGGTCGTCGTGAGCGGCATAAAGGCCATCAGGGCCAGCGAGCGCTTGAGCACCGCGACCGAGCGGCTGGCGTAGAGCCGTTGGATCGCTTGCGGGTAAATGGCCGCTCCGCATCCCAAAAGCAGGGCGTAGCTGATCCACTTGTTGGCCCCCTCCAAGCTCGGCGCTTGGACCTTGGGCGGATCCATTTCGCTCAGTTGGGCTACGACCTGCCCCAAGCCCCCCCCCAGCTTCTGCGGGATGAGGAAGGCCAAGATGCCAAAGCCCAGCAGCAACACACCCCCCTGCATCACATCCGTCCACGCCACCGAGCGCATTCCTCCCAAGGTCTCATAGACGACCATGATCACCGCCAAGCCGATAATGCCGTAGCTGCCTGGGACCGCGCCGTCGGTGATCCCCTCGACGGCCGCGCCCATCGCCTTGAGCTGGGCCAGCGCGTAATTGCCCAGCGCGTAGATCATCAAGGCCGTGCTCAACAGGGTCAGTGCCGACGAGCGGAAGCGGTGCGTAATGTAGTCGCCCGGGGTGATAAACCCCTCCCGCCGCGCCAGCGCGACCAAGCGCGGGGCAAAGAGCATGTAGCCGACGATGACCGAGAACATAAAGAGCACCGACGCCGTCCACTCGAAGCCGATGCGGTAGGTCTTGCCCGTGTAGCCAAAGAGCGTGTTGCCGCTGTACTGGGTTGCATACAGCGTCAAAAAGAGCACCAGCAGGCCCATTGAGCGCCCGGCCAGATAGAAGTCGGCCATGCTGTTGGAGCGGCGGCGCGTGCGCGCAATCCACCCCACGCCGATCATCGAGACCAAGTACAGCCCCACTGCGATGAGTGCGCCCGGACCAAACACCATGCCGCCCATCAGTCTTGCTCCTCTGCGTCAATCCAGTAGCGATGGATCACCCAGCCTGTCCAAGCGGCCAACAGCACCACCGCCCCCAGCGACACGGCCACCCACAGCGGAAAGCCCAACACCAGCGGCCCCCGATACCCCTCGGGCCAGTACCAAGGCACGGCCAGCGCGTAGAGCAGCAAATAGACGATCCAGACGTAGCCGACTTTGCGCGGCTCCGAGATGAGTTGTTCTTGCGAGTCATTCATAATGAGCAAATCAAAGCGCAGACACCGGAATTGACAAGGCCGCTTCCGCCAGCGGCAGCGATTGTGCAGCCAAACAGACCACGCCGCCGCATCCTACGGGTCGGTTTAATTTTTTCAGTGCTTGGAAGTGGCGGACGTGGTTTTTATTAGGCGAAGCGGTCTTTTTGAACTCCAGCGGATAAATAGTGCCGTCCTGCAGCACGAGCAGATCAATTTCTTTGCCATCTCGGTCCCGATAATAATAGAATGGGGCTAGGCGACCGTTGTGCCGGTAGCTTTTCAGCAGTTCGCTCACGATCCAAGACTCCAAGATGGGGCCGGACAGGGCCCCGGCTTCTAGGGTCTCCGGGCTGGCCCACTCGGTCAGGTAGGCGCACAGCCCGGTATCGACAAAATAGAGCTTGGGGCTTCTCACCAGCCGCTTGGTGAGGTTGGTATAATACGGCTCCAAAAGATAGACCATTCCAGAAGCCTGTAAAATCGAAAGCCATGTTTTTGCGGTATTGGGAGCGACATCGGCATCGCGCGCCAAGTCCGAAAGGTTTAGCATTTGTCCGGTTCGGGCCGCCGCGGCCCTCAGAAAGCGGAGAAAGGCCAGCTCATCGCCCACTCGGGCGAGGTCGCGAATATCGCGCTGGAGGTAAGTCTGCACGTAGGCGCTATAAAAAAGGCCCCAATCCATTTGCTCATCCAGCGCAATGGCGGGAAAATCGCCGCGCCATATATGCCGGTAGAGTTCCTTTAAGCCGAGCGAGCCGCCCGTGCGGACCCTATCGCCCACAGCGTCGGGGGTCGGCAAAAACGGCGCAGCAGGCCCTCTGCCCATTCGCTCGCGCCTCGAAAGCCCCAAAAGCTGCACGATGCCCACTCGCCCGGCCAAGGATTCGGACACGCCTTGCATCAGGTGAAAGTGCTGGGAACCTGTAAGCCAAAACTGACCGGGCGTCCGCTGTCGATCTACGGCCATTTTGATATAGGGCAGCAGTTGTGGAGCGTATTGGATTTCGTCGATGAGGACCGGCGGCGCGAACCGCTGCATGAACAGGGCGGGGTCCTCCCTAGCCAAGCTCTGGACTAGGGGATCGTCTAAGGTGACGTAAGTGCGGTCTGATTGGCTTGCATGTTGCAACAGGGTCGTCTTGCCGACCTGTCTGGCCCCGCAGACCATGAGAACGGGAAATCGGCAAGACGCAACAAAGGCTTCGAGCGTTCGGGAGACGTACATGCTGACCTCAAATCGGCTAATTTGCAATCTCACTGCAAATTAGCCGATAATCGGGTGCTGTCAAGGCGATGCTGTCGTGTACTTAGGGATTTCGCTCTGAAATGCTTATGGGGTAGTGCTCGTATAATTAAAATGCTCGGCAATGGCGTCCAATTTTTCGACTACTTCTGGGTGAATTTCCTCTTTTGTCATCTGTGCTGCAATCAGGTAATACTCGGTTTCTTTGACATCTAATCCCGCCTCATTAAATATATTAGCAAGAACTTTTTTCGCCTTAGGCTCTAGTAGGTAAAGAGACGATTCAAAAGGGGCCTCGTAGAACACTGGGGGGAATTGTCTCTTCATGTACACCCTTGCCTGATCTGCCGCTTGTTTTCCTCTGGTGCTCTCCACGAAACGAGAGATCGCTTCTGGGTGAATAAGATAACTTTCAATTTCGTACCGATCCCAGTACAGGCGGCTCATGCCTTTGGGAAGCGTAGGTGTCTTGCTGTGATCTTTGCCATCACTATCGAGTAACTCCACTCCACGTAAGTCGGGAACCATCAACTGCATAGCGGAAAAATGTTTTACAGCAGGCCATTCTTTTTCGGCAGTTTCCCGGCTAAACGGCTTTTCCAAAAATAGCAACAGAGAATGTCCCAAAATGCGCGCCCATTCCCTCAATATGGGAATGTCCGTAGGGCCTTCAACGTACAAAATTCTTGGCTTGGTCTCTGTCTCTGCAAGCATGATTTCTGTATTTTCCAGATATAAGGTATCCTTTAGTTTTTTATTCTTGACCTTCTTCAGTTCGTTGGCTAACAAGCGCAGGTTGTCTTGGTCGGCGGCGTTGATGAGTCGCTCTGAATGCGTGGCAATAATTAGTTGCGATCTGTTTTGGCGGGTATATTCACACAATTTGCAGTACATTTTGTCCTGCAACAAGATATGCAGATGTGCGTCCGGCTCATCAATGAGCACGATCGACGCTTCTTTGTACAGTATGGCAGCATAAACTAGCAACACCTGTAAGAAACCACTTGCTGCGCTACTCAGATCGTAAAATGGGCTTTGGGCTGAATGTCGGTAACGAGCAAGTATTTCCGCTGCGCCGCTTGGGGACCCCAATTCGTAATCAAAAAAAGAACGGACGACCTCCTGCAATGCCTGCCACTTTTGGGGGTCTTGGCTGATGGCAAGTAGCAGATTGCGCAATACACTACCGGCTTGTGCCCGTGCAAGTTGTGCTGGAATCACTTCGGGATTAAAAAATTTCTCTTTAATGTCTAGCCCTGAGAGGGGAGGGACATATATGGATATGAGAGGTTCACGAATGTATTGTTCTAGATCGTCCTCTTTCACCTTTTTCGCCGGACGGATAGCGGCTAACTCTTGTTCCTTATATAGGACTTCAAAACCGATGGTCCATTGGTCTGTATCCAGCCATAAGGAAGTAGGATGCTGAACATTTTTACTTGGCCACAAATGATCGAAATCCGCTAAGGGCACCGAGTGAAAATTTAACAAATTGAGGTTGATGCTTGGATAATTCTCGTCTTCCTCACGTGCTAGGTCGGGCTTATTATTGGACCAATGGAAGGCGATCTCCGACCACGCGGCAATGGCTTGTAGAAGCGTCGTCTTACCGCAGTTGTTCGGCCCGGCAATGACGAGGTGATCTGGAAGTTCAAATTCCAAGTGCTCAAATTTCTTAAAATTTTTGATAACCACTTTGTTAATCATGTTTGTTTGCCTCTGGTACAAAAAAGGGAGGGCTTTCACTCCAGACGATGCGCCCTTTTCGCAGCCAATAGTGGCAGCGGCAGGGCAAGCCGGTTACGTGAACTGAAGGTGATAGCGAAATCTGTCCGTCCGCATGTTCTGTTATGCTCCACCGTTTGTCAACTTGGGGCGACACATCCAAGTGAACAACTTGTCGGCATGCCTTGCGAGGGCAGACAATAGCCGCATAAAACGGGTGTTTGCGTCCGCCAATGATGTACACCGTATTTTTGTGGAGATCGTCCGGCAAATCTTCTACCCACTCAGTGCGGTAAGGACGGAAACGCGCCCATATATTGAAAATCCATCTAAACATGGCTAGTGTTATTTTTTACGAGTAAACTCCTGTCTCCTGTTCCCATGTATCGTACCATCAATGGATGTGGAACTCCCTCGTCCGCGGCGTTTTCATAGCATCCATGCACGAGGCGAAATCGTTGAGTCGAAAATTCGGCGTTGGCATCAAAGCGATAGGCATGAATGCGGGCCATGAAATCGTTAAACGCCATACACGCCGCCTGCATGTTGACAGACATAACCGCCGGTTGTTCCTCGCCGACAGCGACTAAATAGCCGGCCACGCGCTGTCGTTGGTAGTACGTCGGGTCTTCTCGCTGCCAAACTTCGGCCGTCACCTGTTCCATAGTGTACGCGCCGCGAGATAGCAGGCTTTCGCCTTCTGGATGAATGTAATGCGATACGGCATCGGCGGTGGTGATACCACCTTTACCGTCGGCTTCAAGATGGACTCCCACGTCAAAATAGGGAATCAGGTAAGCACTTGCTAGGCAATCGAGGTGGTATCGTCCAAAGGCGGAATCCACGCAGCCGAAGATCACATCGCAATCTACTAAAGCGGCGACGACATCCGGTGAATCCGTCAATCCTTGGTACGCATCTACTTTGGTTCCCAAGCCGATCTTCTGAATAGCCCGTTCAATCGCCCCCACCTTTGGCTGCTGCTTGCGGGCGTCATCTATAGTACTGTTGATGAGGCGGTTCAGATTTTTCTCTTCTACTATATCATCGTCCACAAGGACCAACTCACGCACGCAATTACGCATGAGTAGTTCAATGATTATGCTTCCCGTGCCTGAACAGCCCACAACCCCCACTCGCATAGTGTGCAATAAATCCAACGTGCCCTTGCCAAAGGTTTGCGCTAGCTTTTCTTGGTACGCTGTTTGGCTTCGGGATTTGTGGGCCTTCCAGATGTGGATATTATCGCCGACTGCGGCGACCGTTGGCATATCGGAGAACGTTCCACGTGCGTCCACTGTGCGGGCCGCGATCTGGCCATTCGACAACATAATGGCGGAGCCATTTGGTCGCCCGTCGTCAAACCAATTGCATACAGAAGAAAACAATTCTCGGTCGTTGCGGTCGTCAATTTTTGAAAACCGGCCACATCCTTTGGGATGGGAATGAATAGTGACTATAGACTGTTCGTCCCTGTCTATATTGCAGATTTTTCCTGGCGACAGGCAGTCGCCAAAAGGCCAAGAGACAAAATTCTCTTTTCTCTCCGACAGATGATGTGGCGGACACAAAACATCCGCAACGATGAGGCGGCGATGCCTCTTCCCTGTCCCTTGGTTGCACAACAAAATGGCGGCGGCCTCCAGCCCGTCTCCAGGGAAAAGGTGGTTTTTAACCTCCTCATACCGACTCGCGGTCATAGTCAGGATAGTGGTTGTCATCACTCGACTTCGGCTCTTAGCTCGTTTTTTACGTACTCAATATGACTGACGATGGAATCGACCCCCGGCTGCCATGAGTAATGACGCGACCAACGCTGCCAAGTCTGACCAAAATGAGTCTCAGAGGCCAGAGTACCTATTGGTGATCCATTTGATTTGCCAAGCGGAGGCCAAAAGTAAAACATGTCCAACATCGATCCGGGATAGCCGCTTGGAATGAGCACCATCAGCTTGGATTTTTCTACCGTGTAGCCTTTGGGAATGGGAAAGTCGTCAATGAGTAGGCCATACGTGCCGTTTCCCTCGGCGACCTTCTTCCATTTGGACGGATAACTCGCATCTAGATATTCGGTGTCCTCCGGCGGTAACTCGTAGAGATTAACCATGGCCTTGCTGTGCCTGTCGCCGAACGGTCTCAAAGCGTTCAATGCCGGGACGGGATAAATCAACCACGTCATTGGCTGCGATTCTTTCTCTTTTACCACCGTGCAGCTTCTGGTTGAGAGACCATTCATCATCGCGCTTGTCGGCCAGTGCCAAAATATCGGCCCCGGTGATTTCAGCAGAGTCCACGGTGTACTTGTCGCCGTCTATGCGGATGCGATATTTGTGCCCTTTGGGTGGACGGCGGTCGTTCTTGCCGCACTCCTCAAGATCAATGGCTTCGCCCGAGGCGGGAGGGATAACAAAAAACGAGTCCTCATCTTGGACGACAATCGTCATGTCATCCGTAACTTCCACATCCACACCGCCTTCAATGTCGGCAAACAGACGCCCCTGCGGGAACTTGTCATCCCGCTCTTTGAGTGCTTTACCAGTAACTTTTGCTTGTGGAAGGGCGAGATTGCGCGATCCGTTGAATTCTGGCCGCACTTCATTTCGCAACGGCGGGTTCTCTTCGATGGAACTTTTCCCCACTACAAACCGTTCCCCACCTCGAATAAGGAGATACTCCTCTGACAGGAGGGGAACATCTATGCCATCTTCGCGGCTCAGAAAAATTCGTCCCTCGCTGCAATCGGCGATTTCGTAGAGCTCGTCAACAGAAACAAGCCCCGAATGGATTGGCTTTTCCTGCCCGTTAATTTGGATAGTTGGTTTCATCTTGATTTCCTCCAATCTTGTGTTTAATGGGTCTCTTGTCTAGTGTACAAGAGAAGCTCGCAAGCGCAAGTGGCCATCTGCGGTCTTATTAGCAAGATAGTATAATCATGCGTTAATGTCAATGAAAAAAAGCATAAATTGCCTTTTATCACAAACATTAACATTAAAAATATTCCTCTTGCGATTATATAAGTATCTGCCCTTTGCTTTTTATTGCTTGACATTCTCCCTAAGATCCTATACCTATATATAGATGCGACGGAAACCTGATTCAGAGAAGCTCTACGAACTCGTAGGGCAGAAGGTGGAACGGCAACGGCGCGAGGCGAAGCTCTCGCAGACCCAACTCGCGCAACGTTGTGGCCTCGCCCGAGGCTCGATTGCCAATATTGAGAGCGGAAATCAGCGACCGACTCTCCACACGCTCTGGTCGCTCGCCAATGCGCTCAAAGTTGACGTGCGTTCGTTTTTGCCCTCTCGGGACGAGTTCCTAATGAGCGAGGCAGATACCGCAACCCCTAAAATCACAGGTTGGCTGAAGGATGAGGCAGTAAAGAGCCAAAACCAAGTCAATTCCTTCATCGCCGAGAGTCTAGAGAAGGTCGGCCCTAATGTCGCTGGAGAGAAAAGCTGAACAGTTGCTCGCAGAGGCGGGACTGGATACTGTTCCAATTCCTGTGGAGCAAATCGCTGCTTACCTAGGCATAAAGGTCGAGTTGGCAGAGCTCGGCGAAGATTGCTCAGGAGTGCTCGTCCGAAATGAAGGCCGCGCTGTCATTGGTGTGAACCAAGACCACCACCCCAACCGGCGGCGTTTTAGTATTGCACACGAGATCGCCCATTTCGTTCTCCACAAAGGCGATACGTACATCGACAAGGGGTATCTCGTGCATTTCCGCGACCGGGAGTCTGGTTCCGGCACCAAGTGGGAAGAGATGGCGGCCAATGCGTTTGCGGCGGCACTCCTCATGCCGGCGAAGCAGGTCAGGGATGCTTTCAAGCAGCAGCCCTTCGACCTAACCGAAGACAATGTCCTAGAGATGCTTGCCAAGAAGTTCAAAGTGAGCACCCAAGCGATGACCTACCGTCTGATGAAGCTAAGAATGATCTCTTAGCCGTTCGTCAACCTAAACGCCCCATTCCATCCGGCCTCTATCGCTTTACCTCTATAGATGATGAACAGCGGCAGCGGCAAAGGCTTCGTGATATTCCTCTTTAGCGACGAGGTGCTGCTCTAGCCGATCAATCAGTCCCATAAGCTCATCAACCTTGGCGACGATGCGGTGTTGCTCGGCGAGGGGTGGAGTCGGTATAGAAATGAGCGCGAAATCCTTGCCTGATATTTCCTTAAAGGTCGTTCCCGTGGCCTGAGCGTCGATTCCAGGACCTGCTTGTCTGAGGAAGATATAAAGGAACTCGGACATGGCTGGAATATAGGGCACACAAGACTTGAAGCCTTGGTTGGTGCTGAGCGGGTTAGCAGCGACACCAACGTGTCCAATCGGTGCCCGGCACGAAAACAAGACCGAACCTATCGGCAGCATCTGAGCAGACGATCTATTGAGTCCCTCAACGGTAATGTCGCGAGCTCCCCGCGAGATGTAACGGGAGGGCTGATTTCGCATATCAGCGGGTGTTACCCAAGGAATATCTTGCTCATCGCTCCAAAAAGAAGATTCACTACTTCTCGGAGTGCCGCCTCCCACTATCGCACTAACATCACCTAGACGAAGCCACTGCCACGTTTCGGGAGTTTCAAAGGGTTTTTGTTCAACAGAGATTCCGCAGGAATAACGGGGTTTGGTGATCACTTTTTCTGAAAGGAGCCGTTGCTTACCCTCCGCCAAATCGGCAATCAACCTGCCCACCGGCTCGTCATCCGGCCTCTGTTCCACCAACCGCCCCCGCACCGCAAGCCGAAGCACCAACGCCCTGAGCCGCTCAACCCCTCCCGGTGCCTCGGCGATCACATCAAACGCGGCGATGAACTCCCCCAGCGTCATGCCGTCCGCTCCAATGCCTCAGCCAACGCCCGCTTTAGCTGCGCCCGCACTTTTGCCGCTGCCGCTCGTTCCTGCTCATACAACGCCAGCAGTTCACCCGGGTCGCCGTGTCCGCCCGCAACCGCGTTGGGATTGGCCATGTCGAGGTTGAAGCCGCGCTCGCGGATTTCGTCGATGCCCACCTTCCAAGCGAACTCGTTTTCAGCCCGATTGTCCCACCACGCCTTCTCCGGCGCAAACTCCTCAATCCGCATCGGCTTGGTCTTGGAGTACGACTTGTAGCCCTCTGGGTAGGGATGCTCGTAATACCAAACCTCGGTGGTCGGCCTCCCCTTCTCGAAAAACAGCACATTGGTCTTGATCCCGGTGTACGGCGCGAACACCCCGTTGGGCAGGCGCACGATGGTGTGCAACTCGCACTCGGCAAGCAGGCGTTCTTTCAGGCGCGTCTTCACCCCTTCGCCAAACAACGTGCCATCCGGCAACACCACCGCAGCCCGCCCCCCGAGCTTGAGCAACTCAACGATCAGCACCAAGAACAGGTCCGCAGTCTCGCGGGTGCGGAACTCATGCGGGAAATTATGCTCAATGCCGTCCTCCTCCATGCCGCCAAACGGCGGATTGGTGAGCACCACATCGACTCGGTCGCCCATGCCGATGTCGCGCAGGGGCCGGGCGAGCGTATTATCGTGCCGAATGTCCGTCGGCACATCAAGGCCGTGGACGATCATGTTGGTGACACACAGCAGATGCGGCAGGGGCTTCTTCTCGACCCCTTGAATGCTCGCCTGAAGCTGCGCCTCTTGCGCTGGCGTCTTCACGTCCCGCCGCCGAATGTGCTCAATGGCGCACGTCAAAAAGCCGCCGGTGCCGCAGGCCGGGTCTAAAATGGTCTCCCCGAGGCGGGGATCAATCATGTCAACCGCGAATTGAGTCACCGCTCGTGGCGTGTAGTATTCGCCGGCGTTTCCGGCACTCTGGAGGTCTTTGAGCAGTTGCTCGTAGATGTTGCCGAACAAGTGCCGGTTCGTAGCGTCGTTGAAGTCGATGTCAGCCTCGATCTTGTTGACCACCTGCCGCAGCAGGGTGCCGGACTTCATGTATTGGTAAGCGTCCTCAAAAACGCCGCGCACCAAGCGACGGCGGCTCATCCGCACCCCCTCTTCCGCACTCGGCGGCTCAACCTCCATGCCCTTGAGCGCGGGAAACAGCGTCTCGTTGACAAAGGCGAGCAGCCTATCGCCGGTGGCCCCTTCCCGGTCCGCAGCCCAAGCACTCCAGCGCAAGTCCTCAGCGGTGCGGGTCTCGCCTTCCTCCATCCAAGTTACGTCAACCAACGGAGACGCAAAGCCCTCTTCAAGCAGTTCCAATTCCTGCTCGCGGTCATTCCATATCTTGAGAAACAGCAGCCAGACGAGTTGACCAATGCGCTGGGCATCGCCATCGACACCCACGTCCTTGCGCATGATGTCTTGGATAGACTTGATGGTAGTAGATAGAGACACGGCTCAGGATCATCCTTTCGCTATGTATAGCCGTCCTAAATGACTTGCAAGTGTAGAGATGCTTCGACTGCGCTTCGCTTCGCTCAGCATGACACACAGACGGGCACTTCGTGCCCCAGATCCTGTCATACTGAGCGAAGCGAAGTATCTCATACCCAAAACGCCATGCAGAACAGCCCTTATGAATAATGAACTCAGGCACTAGGCGGCGGTATCGTAGATGGCCGCTGCGAGCTCCTGCACGGCGGCGATGTACTCGTCTCTACCGCCGAAGTGCCGAACCAACTCCATCGGGGTCCCGAGGTCGGACAGCGGCTGCACACGCAGGACGCCCAAGTCTTCAACCGAGGCCAGTCCTTCGTCTGCATACTTATCGAGCAGAGCATCGAGCACGGCGCGGGCCTGTGCGCCGTAGCGGGTAAATACATCCCGCTTCTTCACGTTCTCAGCCCGCTCGCGCCGAGTGAGCGGGGGCTGGCCATAGACCACGCGGCAGATCAGGTCAAAGGCGTCCAGGTCTTGGCCTCCCTGCTCGCGCAACTCCTCGAACAACACGCCCTGCTCGCGCAACTCCTCGATCACCTCGGCCTTGCGGTCCGCCTCAGACCAGCGGCGCAAGAAGGCGTCTAAGGTGGCGTACTCTCGCTGCACGGTCTTGCGCGTGTAGTCGGTCAGGGACTCGGTGATGAGCCGACCGTCGCGGTCGAGATACTGGACGCGCTCGGCCATGACCTCGACCACGACATCGCTGACGACGTACCGCGTCGCACCTTTGGGCGATGGGTCCGCCTCGCTGGCCTCCAAGATAACAGACTCGCCGCTGCCGCCGGGTGCATAAGCGATGACCGGCTCGCCATCAAAGTCCGGGTCGGCGAACAACTCGGTCGCCTTTTTGAAATCCATGATGGTGAACCAAAACTTGCCCGCGTCCTCGTGAATGCGGGTGCCGCGCCCGATGATCTGCTTGAACTCAATAAGCGACTCAATGCGCTGGTCGAGCACAACCAGCTTGCAGGTCCTCACATCTACTCCGGTCGTCAAGAGCTTCGAGGTAGTAGCGATGACTGGATAGCGTCGCTCGGGGTGAATGAAGTCGTCGAGCGCGAGCCGACCCTCCTCGCTGTCGCCGGTGATGCGGACCACGAACTTTGAAGCATTACCCGCTTCCTGCGGCAGACGCTCAGCGACCTCGTTGACGAATGCCGAACGCATTCGCTCGGCATGATCGACGTTCTCGCAGAAGACGATGGTCTTGCCGTAGGGGTCCGTCTCCAACAGATACGCGACGACCTTCTCAGCGACGCGCCGGGTGCGCTCGTTTAGGACCAGTTCCCGATCCATATCGCGCTGGTTATAGACGCGATCTGCGATCTCCCGGCCGAGGTCGTCGGTCATGCCGGTCGGGGGCCGCCACCCCTGCAAGTCCTTGTCGAGGTCAACGCGCACGACCTTGAACGGCGCGAGAAAACCGTCGTCAATGCCCTGCTTGAGACTATAGGTATAGATGGGATCGCCAAAATAACGGAGCGTACTAACCCCGGGGGTCTCCTTCGGCGTCGCCGTAAGCCCGAGTTGGACGGCCGGCTCGAAGTAATCGAGGATCTCTCGCCAAGCACTCGCCTCGCGGGCGCTGCCCCGGTGGCACTCGTCAATAACCACCAAGTCGAAAAATTCCCGGCTGAACTGCCGGTAAATGTTCTTCTCCTCCTCGTTGCCGCTGACTGCTTGGTAGAGCGCGATGTAAATCTCGTAACTCGGGTCCATATCGCGGTTGCGGACCTTGGTCATCACCGAGCCAAAAGGCTTGAAGTCGTTGGTGACGGTCTGGTCCGCGAGGATATTCCGGTCCACGAGGAACAGCACCCGCTTGACCTTCCCGGCCTTCCACAGCCGCCATATAATCTGAAAGACGGTGAACGTCTTGCCGGTGCCGGTGGCCATGACCATCAGCACCCGACGCTGTCCCCGTGCAATGGCCTCGACCGCCCGCTGAATGGCAACGCGCTGATAGTACCGAAGCTCCTTGTCGGCTAGGTCTGCATAGTAAGGCTGCCGTGCGAGCTTATCGGATGCTTCGTCGAGTCCCTTCCAAGCCCGGTATCGCCGCCACAACTCGTCCGGGGACGGGAACTCGTCCAGACCGATTTGCTTTTCTATGGAGGCCGACTGGCCGGTGCGGTCGTGGAACAGGAAGGCGTCGCCATTGGACGAAAACACAAACGGCACGTCGAGAGCTTCGGCATAGCCAAGTGCCTGCTGCATCCCACCGCCGACCGGGTGGCTGTTGTCCTTGGCCTCAACTACGGCGAGCGGAAGGTTCGGCTGGCAGAATAGCAAATAGTCAGCGCGCTTCTTCTTGCCGCGTACTCCTAACTTGCCCCGGACAATGACCTGCCCAGCAGTAAAGGTGTATTCGCGGCGGACCTGTGTGCGCTGATCCCACCCTGATCGGACGATCGCCGGGGTGATAAAGGCATCGCATATCTCTGCTTCGTTCAGGAGCTTCTTGTCCATCGCTGGTCCTTCAACAAGCGTCCCTCAAAATACATCGTCGATCGTCAACGCGAAGCCCCCCAACGTCGGCGACTCCAACGTCTCCCCTTCCCCGTAAATACCCTCGACCGCAAAGCCGCGCTCGCCCAACAGCAGGACCGTTATGGTCTTTGCATCCGTATCCACCATCCAGTACTCTCCCACGCCATGCTCGGCATACAGCGCATATTTGAACGTCTTGTCGCGTTCCGCTGTCGAGGGGGACAGGATTTCGACGACTAAGTCCGGTCCCCCCTGAATGTTCGCCGGGGTGATGATGTGAGCACGCGCATTGGAGACGAAAATCAGATCGGGCTGCACCACGTCCCAGTCCGACAGCACCACGTCAAAGGGCGCGGAATACACCTTCCCCAAGCGATTCTCCGCCACGAATTGAACCAGTTTCCATCCGAGCCGGATAGAAACGCTCTGGTGACGTTCTCCCGGTGCAAGGGCCATAACCAACTCTCCGTCCAGAAGTTCGTAACGCTCGTCTTCCGGCGCATTTAGGTAATCTTCGTAGGTAAACTTGATTGCGGGATTGGGAATGGCCATGGTTGCTATCCTCTCTCGGGTCTCGGGTATAAGAGGCGGATCCCTAAGTACGCGACACTTACTTTGCTTAGACCTTTTTCGGTTCCCGCTACGTCCCCAGGATCGAGGGCGTCCCGCCCTCGACGAGGGCAAGATGCCCTCGATCCTTGGAAGGCTAGCGGCTAGTGTCGTGTAGTAAGGGCGGAGCCTCCTCACCTATTCAGGTAAATCTGTCTATAAATTAAACAATCGGCAAAAATCCCCACGGTTCGCTCCGCTTTTTCTCCCCAACCTCTTTTTCTAATTTACCAACTCATAAAAAAGTCGGCATGGCAACGCCTCGAGAAAGGATCACAGCGTGAAGGTCGTACTGACATTTGACATGGGAGCGGCCTACGTCGAAGAATTGCGGATGGCGTTTCCCGAGTTAGACTTTTGCCCGGCGTATCGCGAAGCCGAGCAGGTGCGGGAGGTCGTGGATGCGGAGGTTGTGTTTGGACTGATTACGCGGCCGGTGTTTTTGGCCGCTCCCCAACTCAAGTGGTTTCACTTTGTGGGCATCGGCTTCGACCCGGTCGTGCGCGCGATACCGGAATTTCGCACGAGTTCGGTGGTGATGACCAATGCGCGCGAGACGCACGTCATCCCCATGGCCGACCACGTCTTGGCCGCGATACTCGCCCACGCCCACCGAATTCCCGAGCTGCTCAAAGACCAGCGCAACCGCCAGTGGAACACCGAGCACTACCTGCGGCGCATCATCGAATTGGCCGGCACCAAGATGGGCGTACTGGCGATGGGAGACATTGGCCGGGCCGTGGCCACGCGGGCCGCGGCCTTTGGGATCGAGGTGTACGCGGTGGATATCTTGCCGATGACGCCACCACCGGGAGTGTGCGCGGTGTGGCCGGTCGAGCGGTTGGACGAGATGCTGGAGCAAAGCGATTGGCTGGTGGTGACGGCCCCGCGGACCGCGGCGACAGCCGGTATGCTCAACCGGCAACGGCTCGCCTTGCTCAAAGAAGGGGCGTTTGTGGTCGTCGTCTCGCGCGGAGGGATCGTCGATGAGGATGCGCTGGCCGAAGGTTTGCACGCCGGCCGGATCGGCGGCGCCGCGCTCGACGCGACGGCAATCGAGCCGCTGCCGCCCGACAGCCCGCTGTGGGACGCGCCCAACATGCTGATCTCGCCGCATGTCTCGGCCGAGTCCGTGCAACTGATCGAACGCCGCAAGGCCATCTTCAAGGAAAATTTGCGCCGCTATGTAGCGGACGCAGCCCTGTTGAACGTATGCGATCTAGAGAAAGGGTACTAATGACGGCCAAACCCCACCTGCCCCCATCCCCCATAGACGCGGGCAAAGTCACCGTAACCGCGATTGAGTCGGTGCAGCCGCTCGATTTGTTCCCCGACTTGCTGCTGGTGCGCGTCCACACCGACGCCGGCCTCATCGGCCACGGCGAAACGTACTATTGCGCCGAGGCCGTGCAGGCCATGCTACACGACTGGATGGCGCGTCGGCTGTTGGGCGAGGACGCGCTGGCCATTGAGTCTCACTGGCGCTTCCTCTACGAGCGGGCCGCAAATTTTGGCGTCCGCGGCACCGAGCTCCGCGCCTTGTCGGCGCTGGACGTGGCGCTGTGGGACCTGCTCGGCCAAGTCTGCAACCAGCCCATATATCGCCTGCTCGGCGGGCCGGTGCGCGACAAAATTCTGGTGTACAACAGTTGCGGCAATCCCCAGTACGGGCCGAGTACCACCGGGCGCAGGGGGTGGCCGGGCTTTGGCACCATTGGCGAGCCGGGGCCGCTGGGCGATTCGTGGAAGCTGTTCCACGAGCCGGTCGCGCTGGCCGAGGAGTTGGTCGCGCTGGGCTATAGCGGGTTAAAGGTCTGGCCCTTTGATCAAGCGGCCATCCAGTACGGGCCGGCGCGCATTCCGCACCGCGCCATTGAAGAAGGCGTCCAGCCCTTGCGTGCGATCCGCGACAAGGTGGGGATGGACCTCGACATCTTCGTCGATGGCCACGCCCATTTCCAGCTCCCGGCGGCGCTGCGCATTGCCGAGGCGTTGCGCGAAGTGCAGCCGCTGTGGCTGGAGGACGTGATCAAGATGGACAACCTCGACACCGTAGCCGACTTCCGCCGCCAGAGCCGGATGCCCATCTCCGTGAGCGAGATGCTGCTAAGCCGGGCCGATTACAACTCCGTCCTCATGCACCAAGCCGCCGATTACGCGATGATCGACCCGACTTGGGTCGGCGGGATTTCCGAGACAGCGCGAATCGCCCATCTGGCCCAGACCTATAACGTGCCGGTCAGTATGCACGACTGCACCGGCCCGCTGACGCTCTTTGCCGGCTTGCACGTGGGGGCCGCAGTGGCCAACTGCTGTTATCAGGAAACCGTGCGGGCGCAAATCCAGACGGTGTATCGAGAATTGATCGACGTAGAGGTAGAAATCAAAGACGGATACGTGCGTCTGCCCCAAGGCAGCGGCTTGGGGGTCCGCCTAAACCCCGATTTGTTCAAGCCAGAACGACCGGGCTATCGGATTTCTCATTAGCTTTTCACTTTCCACCGCAAGGAGCTTCCCATGAAAATCGCCCATATCGAGCAAATCCCCATCGCCATGCCCCTAGCCCAGCGCTACGACAATCACGCCGGCCGCATGCGCATGTACGACATGGACCAACACCTAGTGGTTAAAGTTCACGGCGACAACGGGTTGGTCGGCTACGGTGACTACGAGGACAATCCCAATCCCACCCCCCAAGCCGCGATTGACGCGCTCATCGGCACCAGTCCTTTCGACTATTTGCTCAACAATTTCCACCTCGCCTTGGGCATGGCACTCTACGACCTGATGGGCAAGTACTTGGGCGTCCCCGCGTACAAGCTAATGGGGCAAAAAGTGCGCGACGTCGCCCCCTGCGCCGCTTGGACCCGCCCCTGTCCCCCCGACGTTTTCGCCGGCGAGATCCAGCGCGCCGTAGATCAGGGCTACCGCGTCTTCAAAATGCACTCGGACGCCCGCTACGACGTCATTGAGCAGACCCGAGCGGCGGAAAAAGTGGCACCGCCCGGCTTCAAATTGCACTGGGATCTCAATCACAACCGCACCCTAGGCACGGTCCTGCCCATTGTCGCCGAGTTAGAAAAATCACCGATCGTCGGGTTTATCGAAGACCCGCTGGTGTGGAGTGACATTGATGGCTGGCGCACCCTGCGCGAGAAGACCAAAATCCCCCTCGTCATGCACGTCCCCCAGTTGGGCGGCATCCAAGAAGTGATCCGCGGCGTCGCCGATATCTACATGATTGGCGGACGCCTTGGCGACACCCTGACCTCGGGTTTTGCCTACGGCAAGGCCAACGTCCAGTGCCTAATCCAGCAATGCGGCAATACCCTGATGAAGGCCCTCACCCTGCACCAAGCGGCCGTCCTGCCCACGGCTTCGGCCCATATCATCACCCTAGACGACCAGTTCGAGTCCGATATTGCCGAAAAAATTCCAGTCGTTGAGGGCTTTTCACCCGTACCCGAAGGCCCGGGGCTGGGCGTGGAAGTACGAGAAGAAGCGCTGGCTCAAGCCGCGGCCCGCGCCCATCTGCCTAGCGCCTCCTACATCGGCGTGCTGCATTTTGCCGGCGGCCATAAAGCCTACAGCTTGGGTAGCCCCAACATCAACCGCCTGACCGGCACCGAAGAGGGCCGCCTTGCTGGCCTCAACTTTGAGTACTGGACCGACGACGGCTCGGCCGAATACGCCCGCGTCCTCAAGCGCTTGCAGGAGGAAGGGCCGTTTATCGAGGGCTAGTCGTACCAGTCCCGCAACGCCGGATAAAGCGCCCGGTAGCGCTCAAAAGCCCGCCGGTACTCTGCGGCTCGCGCCCGGTCGCAGCGCACCGTCTCAGCCAACTTGACCGTGCGCTGGCAAGCGGTGGCAAAATCCGCATAGAGTCCGCCGCCGACGCCCGCTAACAACGCCGCCCCGATCGCCGACAGATCGTCGGTGGCGATCCGCACCACGTCGCGCCCCAAAATATCGGCCTGAATCTGCCGCCACACCTCTGAGTGCGCTCCGCCCTCGCCTATCCGCAGTTCGTCGATGGGCAAGCCGATCTCGGCAAAGCAGTCGAGCGAGTGCCGCAAGTCGAAGACGACCCCCTCTAGCACGGCCCGCACCAAATGCCCCTTCGTGTGCCCCAGCGACAGCCCGACAAAGCCGCCGCGGGCGCGGGCGTCGGGCCGCGGCGTGGCCCTTCCTTCGAGCCAAGGCATGAAAAACACGCCCTCGGCCCCGGCCGGAACCGCCGCCGCCGCCGCGGTCAACTCTTCGTAACAGCCCCCGAACTCCTCCTTGAACCACTTGAGCGAGGCCCCCCCGGTAAATGAGCAGCCCAGCCAAGCGTATTTGCCGGGGATGGGATGGCACATCGGCCAGAGCTTGTCAAAGGCCCGCTGATCCAGCGTCTCGGCAAAAGCCGTGGCGTGTGCCGCCGTGCCAATGCCCAAGCCGATAATGCCCGGCTCAATGACCCCAGCCCCGAGGATCATGCAAGGCATGTCCCCGCCGCCCGCGACGACGGGCGTGCCCGCCGCCAGCCCGGTCTGCTCGGCAGCCGCTTGGGTTACGGCCCCGACCACGACCGGCGAATCGACCAAGCGCGGGAACAGCCTCATATCGACTTCCAAGGCCGCTAGAATTTCCCCGCACCACTGGCGCTCGTGTAGATCAAACGCCGCCGTTGTCGAGGCATCCGACACCTCGGCTGCTATCTGTCCGGTGAGCCGGTAGCGCAGCCAATCCTTGGGAAGCAGCACCCAGCGGCTCTGCTGGTAAACGTCGGCTGCATGGTCTTTTACCCATAGCACCTTCGCTAAGGTATTAACCGGCCCCAACCGCATGAGCGTCCGCTCCCGCAGCAAGTCTCCCGCCCGCTGCTCGGCCCAATCGCACTCTGCTTGCGAGCGGTGATCGAGCCAGATCGGCACCCGCTGCAAGGGCTGCCCAGCGCGGTTGACAAATACCGCGCCGTTGATCTGCCCCGACAGGCCGACACAGGCGACCTGCGCTGGGTCCCTATCGGCGAGTGCCTGACGCGCCGCCGCGCACAGCCCGCGCCACCAGTCCTCCGGGTCCTGCTCAACCCACCGCGGATGCGGCTTGTAGAGCGGATACTCGGCCTGCCCTCTAGCGATGAGATCGCCCGCCTCGTCGAGGAGGACGGCCTTGGTGCTTCCCGTGCCCAAGTCAATGCCCAGTGCGTAGCGCATCTTCCCCTCCTATCCGAATCGATCGACGTTGCACAAACTCAGATTAAAACCCGGCTCCTCGCCCTGCACCACGCGCGCGGTCACCGCCCCAGTAACCGCCCCCAGCGAGACCCCAATCATGGCGTGCCCGGCGGCCACCGTGAGATTGTCGTAGGCGCGCGCCCGCCCTAAAAAGGGCAGGCCATCCGGCGTACAGGGCCGCAGGCCCCGCCACACTTCGATTAAGTCCAGCGCATCCGGCGTCCACGCCGGTACGTAGCGCGGCACCGCATTGACAATCGCGGCAACCCGCCGGCGGTTGATCGACATATCCATGCCCGCCAGTTCGAGCGTACCGGCAAAGCGCAGCTTGTCCCCCATGGGGGTCGCGCCAACGCGAGCCTCCACCAACATCAGGGGGACCGCCGGGCACGGATGCGGCTTGTGGAAGGTGACGCTGTAGCCCTTGGCCGGCTGCACCGGCAGGGACAAGCCCAGCGCGCGGGCCACGCCCGGCGACCACGCCCCACTGCACAGCACGACTTCGGCCGCGACAAAATCCCCGCGCGTCGTCTCGACCACTTGGACGCGACGCCCCTTTTTGCCAAACCCCAACACCTCGGTTTTTTCCCTGAACTGCACCCCGCGCTCGACGCAGCGCGCGGCTAACGCACGCACGAGACGCGCTGGATCCAAGTGGGCGTCTTGCGCGTAAAACGCCCCGCCCACGCAGTCCAATTCTACGGCCGCACTCTGCCGCGCCTGTTGGGCATTGACCATTTCCACCTCCAGCCCTATCTCCTGCATCAGCTCGGCTTCTTCGCGGACGTGCTGCAAGCCTTGTTCGTTCTTGCACAACAGGAGCCGACCCTCGTGCCCAAAGGCAAAATCCAATTCCGCGGCCAAGCCCTGATAAAGCCGCAAGCTCTCCAAGTGCATATCGCGCAACAGCGGCATGGCCTGCCGCACCCGCCGCAGGGTGCTGGCCTTGCGGAATTGCCACAGCCAAGCCATTAGCGCGCGCTCCCAGCGCCATTTGATGTAGAAGGGGCTGTCTGGGTCAAACATCCACCGCAGACCTTGGGCCATAACCCCCGGCTCGGCCAGCGGTACGCTGTGGCTGGGCACAATAAGCCCAGCGTTGCCATAGGAACTCCCCGCGCAGACCTCGTCCTTTTCGACCACCGTGACCTCGCGGCCCTGCTCCTGAAGAAAGTGCGCTGCGCAAATACCGACGACTCCGCCGCCGATGACCAGCACATCTACCTGTCGCGTCATAGCCAAGCCTCGCGTTGGGTTGATCCGGCGTCTTGACGCCGGGCGCGTTTCGCGCTACGTATTCGAGGGAGATTATACGCCGAAAACCTGCGTTGAGCCACCAGCAGAAAGGAACTATCCATGCTACATCGCGCCGTGCGCGTCGGAATGATTGGCTGCGGCACCCAAGCCAACGTTCACTTTGCCGGCATCGAGGCCCTCGGCGCAGCCCAAGCGACGGTTGCTGCGGTCTGCGACCTCGACGACGACCGCCTCAACGCCGCTTGCCAGCGCTGGCCCGAAGCCCGGGCCGCCCAAGACTATCGGGCCATGCTCGCCCCCGGCGACCTCGACTTGGTCATCGTCGCCACCATGCCCAACACGCACGAGGCCATATCGTTGGCCAGCCTCGACGCCGGGGCCTGCGTGTTGTGCGAAAAGCCTTTTATGATGAATGTCGCGCAGGCCGAAGCGGTCCTCGCCAAGGCCGCAAAAACCGGGCTGCAAGTCCAGCTCGGCACCAACATGCGCTATATGCCGAGTTCGCGGTATTTGCGCGATCTGGTCCAAACCGGCTCCATCGGCGAGCCCGTGTTCGCCAAGGCGTGGGGCTGCCACCACGACCCGCCCGTTTGGGGGCCGCACTATCACCTCGCGACCTCTGGCGGCGGCGTCCTCGCCTCGACCTTGGTCCACACGCTCGACTTGGCGATGTGGGTCGGCGGCTCGCCCAATCCGCTCACCGTTAGCGCGGCGACCCGACGCCTCTTCCCCGGCAAGCGCGGTCCCAAGGTCCATGCCGCCATCCACGCACGCTACGACGCCGAAGACCTCATCAGTGCCTTGGTGCGCTTTGACAACGGCACCTTTTACTCTTTGGAGGGCAACTGGTGTAGCGAGGGGACCGACTTCCACAGCTTTGAGCTAACCACCACCCAAGGCACCATCACCGGCGCACCCTTTGCGGTCAAGGTGGATGTCCAAGGCGCGATCGTCGATCAAACGCCCCAACTCGACAGCGACGACGACTGGTTCCAAAGCGTCCACACCCAAGACGCCGCCCTCATCGCCCAACTCCGCGCCGGCGAGCCTTGGGCCATGCAGGACGCCCGCCAACTACTCAACCTGCAAAAGGTCGTCGATGCCTGCTACGAGTCGGCGCGTATAGGCCGAGAGGTTGTACTATAACATACACGGCTGCAACGAGTTGACTAAGGCCGCATGGCCTCGCCGCGCAACAGGATGGCGCGGATGTCGTAGCGGCCCGGGCGCTCGACCGGCAAATCCCCTGCCTCGATCATCACCTCCAGCGGCGAAGCCATCGTCCGCAGCGGCAGCGCGGTCACTTCGCGTAGCCGCGCCGACTCGTACGTGGCCATGATGATCTCCACCGCCGCCCGGCCGTTTTCCGCTTGACCGCGATGCTCAACCCGGCCTTCGATCCACTCCACGATCGCGCGCTGCTGCCCAACGCTGGGGTCCTCGCCCTCGCCCGGATGCTCTTCCCAAGTGCCGGTCTGGGGGTTGAGCAGCCGCACCTTGCGCTCGTCGAGTTCAATGATCCCCTCCGAGCCGTAGAAGACCCCGCCTTGGTAATTCGGGCCAGCCAACTCCTGCAAAAGCTGGCCGATGGCCCCGTTGTCGAACTGGACCACGCACAGACTGCGATCCTCAATGGGGATGTCGCGCTCAAAGCGCTCGGTTTTGCGCTCGATATTGCCCATGACCCACACGGCCTGCGGATCGCCCATCACGTAGCGCATCATGTCCAACAGGTGCGAGCAGTCGTTGAGCAAGCCCTGTCCGCCGCGGGCGTTGACCTGTCGCACCTCGCCAATGGCCCCGGCGGCCACCAGTTCCTTGGCCAAGGTCCACGCCGGATTGAAGCGGCGCTGATGGGCAATGGCCAGCTTGACGCGGTTGCGCTGGGCGGCGATGAGCATGGCGTCGCAATCGCCCAAATTTGTCGCCATGGGCTTTTCGCACAGCACGGCTTTGGGTTTGCGCGCACAGGCGGCAATCGTCTGCGGGGCGTGCAACTTGTGCCAAGTGCAAATCGAGACGATGTCGAGCACTTCCGCGTCAAGCATTTGGCGAAAATCCTCGTAGCGTTGCGCGATCCCATGCCGCGCGCCGAACTCCTCCCGCGCCGCAGCCACCGGATCGGCCAGCGCCACCACCTCGACTTGGTCCACCCCGTTCCAGCCTTGGAGGTGATAGTTGGCAATGCTGCCACAGCCGATAATGCCCACTCGGTATTTTGCTGCCATGTCGTCTTCCTTTGTTGGAGGTTAATTGATCCATTCGACAATCGCGTCCGCGCTCAGGCCCTCAGCCTCCACCACGAGTTGCGCTTCCGTGCCGGCCGCACGGTAGCATTGCCTAGCGACGCGCTCTGGGAAGTGCGCCCCGGCCCCGTGTACCAACAGCCGCCCCGGCGCACACAACGATAGGGCCGTCCGCACGTCGCCCAAGGCGCGAATCCCCGGCGCGAAAAGTGCTCCGGTCCACGCTTCGTCGGCGCTGAGATCGCGGCCATCCCAATCTACCGCCGTGCGGTCGACGCCCTCAGCCAACGCCCGCGCAAACAGGCACCAGATGCCGGCCTCGCCTTGGCCGACGAGGTGGCACTGGTCCACGCGCAGGTGCTGGTCCAAATAGGCCAGACCCGTGAGCAGGTCCTGCACCCGGCAAGCCATCGTCGCCTGATTGTACGTGTGGTACAGGGGATCCATCTCATCGTGCCCCACCCGCTCTGCACCATCGGTCAGGAAGGGGGCGACAATCAGCACGGCCCCACCCGCCTGCAACAGACCCTGCGCCAGCACCCCCGGCTCGTCGCCGCCCCAGTGTGCATCGGCCAGCAGCGTCGCTGGCATGTTGCCTTGGGGACCGCGCGGAATGAAAAACGCCGCCCGCACCCGCTCCCCTCGGCCCACGCGCCCCAGGACCAGATCTTCGACCACATAGCCCTCCTCCCGCCGAAACCCCAAGCTCTCGACCGCCACTGGAGGCGCGGCATCCACCCCGAGCAGACTCGCCAACGCCGGGCGCGTCGGCTGCTCGAAGCGTCCCAACCGCTGCTCGCTGCGGGCAATCACGGCGGCAAAGACCCCTTGCGCGTCGAGCGCGTGGGCCGGTTTTGCGCGCCCGCTGAACACCAGCAAATCCTCGTCCCGCTCCACGGCAAACGCCTGTTCGGCGACCGGCCCTTGCCCGCCGAGCAGGTGGTGCTTAAAAAACGCGTACACCGCCTCGCGGCTCGGCTGGTTGTAATTGTGAGGGGCGTCTATTTGCACCTCGCTCACCTTGTTGTGCGCTCCGTAGAGGCCGTAGATCGCCTGCACTGCCGGGAACTCAACCTCCGGCGTGTTCGCCGTCCAGTCGCCGGTACACGACACCAGCAACAAGGGCCTCGGTGCCATGCAACTGGCGATTTCTACGTTGTTGATGTCCAGCCGCAAGTGGCCCTGATTCTCGCAGCGACAGCCGCCCTGCATAAAGGCCGAGACCATGTTGACCGGCGCCGCGGCCTTGATTCTCTCGTCAACCGCCATCAGCAAAAAGGTCTGCGTCCCCCCGCCGGACGCGCCCGTGCAGCCTAGGCGCTCGGCCTGTACATCGGCCAGCGAGGAGAGAAAGTCAACCACCCGAATGCTGTTCCACAGTTGCAAGCTCAACGCGCCGATCCCCCACAGGGCCTCGCGCCGCCCCCCAATCTCCCGATGCACGAATTGGTCGCTGTCGTTGTACCCGACCATGTCGTACGAAAAGGCGACCATGCCCTGCCGCGCAAAATTGATGCAGCGCCCGGCAATCGACCCCAACTCGGTGTTTTCGAGCCGCCCGCGCTGCCAGTGGCCGTGCGGACAAGCAAGCGCCGGAAAAGGCCCCTCCCCGAGCGGCCGGTACAGATTGCCGCAGACGAAAAAGCCGGGCAGGCTCTCAAAAAAGACCTTTTCCACCGCATAGCCCTCCCGCTCAATCCGCCCAAAAATCTGCGCCTTGAGCGGCGTCTTGGCCGGCAGCGGCCACAAGCCCGCGCAGACGAGAATGTGCCGGCGAATAGCCGCGGCCCGCTCTTCCCACTCGGCCAGCGTCCGATAGCGGCGCAAGGCCCACGGCGTACTGACGTGTTTGACCTCGCCTAGCCGCTCATCCCGTACAACAGTCATTACGTCCTCCTTTGATTGCTATTCGACTACCAAGGAATGGCGTCGTACAAAAAGGCCGCTGCCTCGGCATGCGCCCGACTGTTGGGATGAAAATCCGTCGGGTGAACCCAGTACTCCCGGGCGTCCTTGCCAGCGAATAGCGGGAGCAGGTCCACGTGGTGGATCCCCTCCTGCCGCGCCACGGCCTCGAGGATTTCGTGGACCTCTGTTAGGGGGTAGGCGTCCAGTTGGTAGAATACAGGCCAGACGACCAAAGAAAAGGCAATCCCCTTCGCCGAGCAGTACGTCTTCATCTGGCGGAGCAACTGCTGGGTCTGGGGCCAATGGGGGTTGTTGGTGTAGAGTTGTCGATACCACTCAATGGTTTCGCCAGCGATCTGCCGCCGCTGCAAGCGCCGGGCAAACCAACGCAGGGTATAGCTGTCCCGTCCCGCCAAAAATCGGACGGAGTCGGCATTGGACCGGAATTCTCCTTCCAACCTCACACGAGGCCCGTTCTTATTAAGAATACCTCTCAATTCCCACTCATCCATACGTCCTTTTCTTATTGGATCATTTAGGAAAAACGAATACACGACGCGATCAACCTGAGCAAGGGACTTGGCATAGCGCTCCATTCTCTGGGCGATCAGCTCGATATTCCAAGTCGGCTTACAGCCCCTGAAGAGTCGATAGCGCTCGGCTGGGTGCTCTCGATTCAATCGGAGCTCCAAGACATTCGAAAAGTGATCCACCACCCGCACCCCGACACCAAAGCAAAAGGAGTCGCCGACCAACAAGACGATTTTGTCCTGCTCCGCATCGAACGCAGCCATGGGCCGCTCGCGCAGTCCCTCTTCGTTGCGGCGTATCTCAATGGCATTGGGCACTTTACGCGGCGATAGATTGGCGAGAGCGGGATCTTTGCTGGCATTCCACCGATAGGTCAACTCCCCAAACGGGTGTGCCTGCCGTAGATCCCAGTCGGGCGTACCCGCAAAGTGGTCGTCGTAGCACGACAGGCTAAGGCTTGGATCGTCCGTCTTGTAATAGACCATGGGATAGATCGGCTCGGCCTGAGCGAGGAGCCAAAAAGAGACTTCAACCACGAGCGCACTAACGGCCAAACTGGCAACGGCCAACAGCAGCGTACCGCCGATCTTGCTCATAAGGCGGCCGGCTCCTGCTGCCCACAGGCGACGACCACCGCCATGCCCCGTGCGCTCCACATCGACAAATGGGCAAGAGGCCCTCGATCCTTAGAAGGCTGGAGGCTGGTGTCGTGTAGTAAGTGGGGTACTAAAAGAGGCGTGGCTAGCCCTAGGCCGCATGGCACTGCGAGGGCCTTGAGGCCGTGCAGCAAGCCCCTCGCTACGCCAAACGGCCTCGCACGATCGGTGGGCCGATGCTGAGAAGCAGAGAATTTAGTGCTTAGTGATCGAGAAGAATTTGTGGGGGGTGGGGATAAATCGTTGTTATTAAATGACTTATGAACCATTAAATCGACGATAACTCCAAGCACCCAACAGGGCTCGGCACTCGCAGCAAGGCCCCCGTCTGATATGGAATGATCAAACATTATGTCTCGTTCGTCCTCTAACTGGCGGCACCAAATTTGCCGCCAAAAAAGGGGTTACAATGCACCTTAGTACGCGACACTTACGTTGAGTACCGCCCTCGATCCTTGGAGATTGGCCGCTGGTGTCGTGTAGTAATGTAGTAAGGTTGGTGGTTAAAAGTAGGGGCTGAAAAAGCAAAAGTCCAATACCCGCTTTCCCCATTCCACAACGGGAACTCCGACCCGGGCATAGCGAGCATTCAAGACGCCCGCGGCCAGCGTAGTGCCCACGCCGCGTCAATCCTCGGGGGGCTGGCGCGCCCTTTAGCCCTCGCACTACCAAGGAATGGCGTCGTACAAAAAGGCCGCGGCCGCGGCATGCGCCCGACTGTTGGGATGAAAATCCGTCGGGTGAACCCAATAGTCCCGAGCGTCCTTACCAGCGAATAGCGGGAGCAGGTCCACGTGGTGGATCCCCTCTTGCCGCGCCACGGCCCCGATGATTTCGTGTGCCTCTGTTAGCGGATAGGCATCAAGTTGGTGGAATACAGGCCAGACGACCAAAGAGAAGGCAACCCCCTTCGCCGAGCAGTACTTCTTCATCCAGCGGAGTACCTGCTGGGTCTGGGGCCAATGGGGGTTGTTGGTGTAGAGTTGTCGATACCACTCAATGGTATCGCCGGCGATCTGCTGCCGCTGCAAGCGTAGGGCAAACCAACGCAGGGTATAGCTGTCCCGTCCCGCCAAAAATCGGGCGGCGGCCTTGGACCGGGACCGCAAGATCATAAAATCGTTAAATTCACCTTCCAACTCCAGACGACGCCCGTTCTTTTTTGTAATACCTCTCAATTCTCTTTCCCACTTAGAAAGACGCCCCTTAAAAATTGGATCGTTTAGGACAAACGAATACACGACGCGATCAACCCGAGCAAAGTACTCGACATAATGCTCCATGAACTCGGCGACCTGCTCGATATTCCTGCCCGACATACAGGCATTGAAGAGTCGATAGTGCTCGGCTGGGTACTCCCGATACAAGCGGGTCTCCAAGACATTCGAAAAGCGATCCACCACCCGCACCCCTTGACCAAAGCAGAAGGAGTCGCCGACTAACACGACGATTTTGTCCCGCTCCGCATCGAACGCAGCCATGGGCCGCTCGCGCAGTCCCTCTTCGTTGCGGCGTATCTCAATGGCATTGGGCACTTTACGCGGCGATAGATTGGCGCGGTTGGTCAACTCCCCAAACGGGTGTGCCCGTCGCAAATCCCAGTCGGGCGTACTCGCAAAGTGGTCGTCGTAGCACGACAGCCTAAGGCTTGGATCGTCCGTATCGTAACCGACCGAGGGATAGACCGGGTTGACCCGAGCGAGGAGCCAAAAAGAGACTTCAACCACGAGCGCACTAACGGCCAAACTCGCAACGACCAACAGCAGTTTACCGCCGATCTTGCCGCGCTCCATGTTCGGAATTTCCTCCTTTAACGCGAATAGTGAGCATTCAAGACGCCCGCGGCCAGCATAGCACCCCACGCCGCGTCAATCCTCGGGGGGCTGGCGCGCCCTTTAGCTCTCGCACTACCAAGGAATGGCGTCGTACAAAAAGGCCGCTGCCTCGGCGTGCGCCCGACTGTTGGGATGAAAATCCGTCGGGTGAACCCAGTACTCCCGGGCGTCCTTGCCAGCGAATAGCGGGAGCAGGTCCACGTAGTGAATCCCCTCCTGCCGCGCCACGGCCTCGATGAGTTCGTGGACCTCTGTTAGGGGGTAGGCGTCCAGTTGGTAGAATACAGGCCAGACGACCAAAGAGAAGGCAATCCCCTTCGCCGAGCAGTACGTCTTCATCCGGCGGAGCACCTGCCGGGTCTGGGGCCACTGGGGGTTGTTGGTGTAGAGTTGTCGATACCACTCCACGGTATCGCCGGCGATCTGCTGCCGCTGCAAGCGTAGGGCAAACCAACGCAGGGTATAGCTGTCCCGTCCCGCCAAAAATCGGGCGGGGCTGGTCCTGGTCCGTAAGTGCATAAAATCGTTAAATTCACCTTCCAACTCCAGACGACGCCCGTTCTTTGAAATAATACCTCTGCTCAATTCTCTTTCCCACTTCGCCAGACGCCCCTTAAAAATTGGATCATTTAGGACAAACGAATACACGACGTGATCAACCCGATCAAAGTACTCGACATAATGCTCCATGACCTCGGCGATCCACTCGATACCCCGGTCCCGCTTACAGCCACTAAAGAGCCGATAGTGCTCGGCTGGGCACTCCCGCTTCAATCGGGCCTCCAAGACATTCGGAAAGCGATCCACCACCCGCACCCCCTGACCAAAGCAAAAGGAGTCGCCGACCAACACGACGATTTTGTCCCGCTCCGCATCGAATGCAGCCATGGGCCGCTCGCGCAGTCCCTCTTCGTTGAGGCGTATCTCAACGGCATTGGGCACTTTGCGCGGCGATAGATTGGCGAGGGCGGGATCTCTGTTGGCATTCCCCAGATAGGTCAACTCTCCAAACAGGTGTGCCCGCCGCAGATCCCAGTCGGGCGTACCTGCAAAGTGGTCGTCGTAGCATGACAGCTCAAGGCTTGGATCGTCCGTCTTGTAATAGACCATGGGATAGATCGGCTCGGCCTGAGCGAGGAGCCAAAAAGAGATTTCAACGACGAGCGCACTAACGACCAAACTCGCAACGACCAACAGCAGCTTACCGCGATCCATGTTCGGAATTTCCTCCTTTAACGTGAGTTCCGGTTCCGGGCATAGCGAGCATTCAAGACGCCCGCGGCCAGAGCAGCGCCCGCTCTGGGTCAATGCGCGGATACACGGTCTCGCCCGGGGCAAAACGCCGCTCCTTAGACGCGGTGATGTGGATGGACGCCCCGGCCCAATCCACCCATAAAATCCATGCGGCCCCGGCGTCCTCCACCACGCGCACCACGCCCGGCACCCGCCCCCCGGTGGGCGCGATGTCCTCCGGCCGGACGCCGAGCAGCATCTCGCCCGCGCCGCTCTGGGCCGGCATCCGCTCGACCTCGTTGGGGCCAATCCACCAATCCCCGCGCCGCTCGACGCGCAGGATGTTGATCGCGGGTTGACCCAACTGGCGCGCCACTACCGGCGAGACCGGCCGACGATAAATGACCTCTGGGCGGCCCTGCTGCAAAATCCGCCCTTCGGCCAGCACGGCAATGGAATCGCCCATGGACAGGGCCTCGGCTTGGTCGTGGGTCACGTAGATCGCCGGAATGCCCAGTTCTTGCCGCAACAGGGCCAGCTCTAGGCGGAGGGACTCCCGCAGCTTGGCGTCCAAATTGGTCAGCGGCTCGTCGAACAGAAACAGCCGCGGCCGCCGCACAATCGCCTGCCCAATGGCCACCCGCTGCATCTCCCCTCCCGACAGGCGGGCCGCCGGCCGGTCGAGCAGGCGTTCGATCTTGAGCAGCTCGGCCGCCCAGCCGACGCGGCGGTCGATCTCGCCGCTCGCTAGCTGCCAACGCGGTGCCTTGAGCGGAAATTCCAAATTGCGCCGTACGCTCCAATCGGGATACAGGGCGAAGTGCTGAAAGACAAACGCAACGTCGCGGTCGGCCGGCGGCCAGTCCGTCACCGCTTCGCCGCCCATCTCGACCCGGCCCGCATCGGGCGCGTCCAACCCCGCGACGATCCGCAGCAGCGTAGTCTTACCCGCGCCGGTCGGCCCCAGCACCACCAGCATCTCGTCGGCCCCCAACGACAGGTCAATGCCCGACAGGACCTCGGCCCGGCCAAAGCACCGCCGCACCCCTCGTAGCTGCAACCAAGCCATCAGAGCCGCTGGCCGCTCGTCGGGTCGAACAACAGCGCCCGGTCCAAGTCCAAACCCAAAGCCGCTCCCACATCCATCCGCTGCCGAGCGGGCACCCGCATGACCAGCCGACCGCACTCGGCCTGTAGGTGGATGTAGCGGCACGCGCCTTGGTATTCGTCGCGCACCACCTCGGCCCGCAGCCGCGCTTTGGCGGCCGGCCGCACGAACTCCGGCCGCACCCCCAAGGTCGCCGGTCCCGACCGCACCGGCTCGGCCAGCGGCCAGTTCAACCCCGGTGCGACAAAGCAGCCCGCGCGAACTTCCCCGGTGATGAAGTTCATGCTGGGGCTGCCGATAAAACGCGCCACAAACAGGTCGGCTGGCTGGTCGTACACCCAAGCCGCGGCCCCGCGCTGGCGAATCCGGCCCTCGTCCATGACCACCACTTGATCGGCCAAGCTCAGGGCCTCCTCCTGATCGTGGGTCACGTACAAGGTGGTAATTCCGGCGTCGAGCTGTTGGGCGCGGATCATCTCCCGCATCTCCAGCCGCAAATCCGCGTCAAGCGTGCCCAACGGCTCGTCCATCAGGTAGAGCTGCGGCCGCCGCACCATGGCCCGCGCCAAGGCCACCCGCTGCTGATCGCCGCCGGCGAGCTGCCGGGGATAGCGCCCGACCAACGCGCCCAACCCCAACCGCTCGACGATGTCGGCCACCCGCTGCCGCCGTTCCCCCCGACTCAACCCCATGCTCTCCAGCGGAAAGCCGATGTTGTCCTCGACCTTTAGGTGCGGATAGAGCGCGTAAAACTGAAACGCGAACCCCACGTCGCGCTCGGCCGGCGAGCGGCCGGTGATGTCCGCGCCGGCCAGCACAATCTGCCCGGCCGTGGGCTTTTCGAGGCCAGCGACCATCCGCAGCGTCGTCGTCTTGCCGCACCCGGAAGGCCCCAACAGCACGGCGAACTCGCCCGCGCCGCAGCGCAAGTCAATGCCGCGCACGGCGTGTGTGCCGTCCGCGTAGGTCTTGGTCAAGCCCGCACAAGCGAGAAAGCTCATCGCTCATCGCTCTGCCAGTGCGTAGTAATGATGTGCAGGATGGTAAAGAGCGCGGTGGCAAAGAATCCGTAGCGCAGCCCCGCGCCCCAAAGCGGCTGCAACATCAATCCCACGCCGGCGACCATGCCCGCGAGGGCGCAGCGATCCAACCACCGGCTCATCGCTTAATCGTCCCAAAGGTGACGCCGCGCAGCAGGTGCTGGCGCACCAAGACCGTAAAGACGATGATCGGCGCGACAAAAACGAGCATCCCCGCGCTGATCTGGGCCCACGGCAAGCCCGACACATTGCCCTGCAACCCGGCGAAGTAAACCGGCACGGTAACGGCCTTTTGGTTGTTGAGCGTCATGGCAAACCCGTACTCGTTCCAAGCGGAGATCAGGCAGAACACCGCGGTGCCTGCCATCCCGGGCACGGCCCGCGGCAGGACGACCAAGCGAAAGGCTTGGAAGCGCGTGTAACCGGCCACCAGCGCGGCCTCTTCGTACGCGGTGGGTATTTCGTCGATAAAGCCCTTCATCAGCCACACGGCCAGCGACATATTGAACGCCGTGTACAGCAAGACCAAGCCCATGTAGCTGTTTTGGAGATCGAATTGGCGGTACATCATCAGCATCGGCACGACCACGGCGAGGGGCGGCAAAAAGCGCGTCGAGAGGATGAAAAACAGCCAGTCGCGCCCCCCGGGGATGGCAAAGCGGCTAAAGCCATAGGCCGCGCAGGTGCCAATCAGCACCGAGCACAAGGTGCTGCAAAGGCCAATGACCAAGCTGTTGCCCAAGTAGTGGAAAAAGGCGTGCTCCCCGCCGGCGTACACCGCGGCCAGTTGGCGGTAGCCATCGAGATTGGCGCGGAAGTAAATCCCGTCGGCCGCGACCTCGCTGGCCCAAGTGGGCGCGAACTTGGGATGCACGGCAATGCTGTCGTCCCGCGTCTTAAACGAGGTCAACAAGAGCCAGACTAGCGGCAGCATGGCCACCGCGAAGTACCCCCCGACCAAGGCGATGCGCAGCGCCTTCACGAAGCCCTCGCCTCCTCGCGCCGCTGCACCGCGCTCAAGTAGCGCACAAACGCGCTGGCCAGCGCGATCACCAGCACCAGCACCACATACGAATACGCCGCGCCCAACCCCACCTTGCCGTCGCGGAACACCACCTGATAGAGCAGCGCACTCACCGTTTGCGTTGCGGGGTCGTTGGGGCCGGTGATCGCCATGACCAAATCGAACTGCTTGAGCGCGTCCGTGGCCCTCAGCAGCACGGCCAAGCCCAAAAGCGGCGCACACAACGGCAGGGTAATCCGGCGAAAGACCTTCCACCGCGAGGCCCGGTCTATGGCCGCGGCCTCGTACAGGTAGCTGGGGATGGCGTTGAGTGCCGCCAGCGCGATCAGCATCATAAACGGCGTCCACATCCACACGTCAACCAGCAAAATCGACAGGAGCTTGAGGTCGGGGTCGGTAATCCACTGGGGTTGGCCCAGCCCCAGTGCGGCGAGGCATTGGTTGAGGATGCCGTAGTGCCCGTTGAGCACCAACTTCCAAAAGAGCGCGATCACGGCCGGCGGCAACATCATCGGCACCAAAAGCGCGGTCAGGGCAACCGCCCGGCCGCGGAAGCGATCTTTGAGCGCCAGCGCCAAGGCAAAGCCCAAGACCAGTTCGGCGGTCACGGCCGTGCAGACAAAGAGCGCGGTCGTCCGCAACGCGGCCCCGTATTGGGCAAACTTGAACGCCACCGCGTAGTTGAGCCCCCCCACGAATTTCCACGTCCCGCCGACCAAGTCCACATTGGTGAAGCTGAGTGCGATGCTGTACAGCAGTGGGAAGACATTCACGCCAATGAGCAAGACGAGGGCCGGCCCCACAAACGCATAGCCCATTCCCGTTCTACTCCATCTTTAGCAAGCCCGCTTCCAGCAGAATCATCTCGTGCTCAGCGGCCAGCGCGGCGAGGGCCTCGGCGCTCGCGCTCGTTCCGTCGAGGGCCGCGCCCAAGTGGCGCACGGCCGCGGCCAACAGCTCGTTGTACACCGGCACGTTCCAAAAGTCCTGCAAATAATCCAGCGATGCGGCGAACGCGGCGTTGTACGGCGCGGCCACGGCAAATTCCGCGCTCGCCAGCAACTCGGTATTGGCCGTGAACGAGCCGGGATAGGCTATCCACTTCTTCTGAATGGCGGTCTGGGAAAACCACGCGATAAACTGCTTGGCCCATTCCTGCTTTTGCGGCGCGGTCTTAGTTGAAATGCTAAACCCCTGCCCGCCCAGAGAGATGACGCGCTTGTCCGCGTGGCGCGGAACCTTGAAGAAGCCAGCTTGGTCGCCCATGCTGGCGACGATGCCCGGGTAGAACGGAAAGTAGTCCAACACCATGGCCGTAGAGCCGTTGGAGAAGGCCTCCAAGTTAAAGAAGTAATCGGCGTTTGTGCCGCCTGCGGGCGCGAATTGCAGCAGGGACTTGAAAAACTCCAGCCCGGCCACGGCCCCCTCTGTGTTGAGGTGGCCCTGCACCTTGTAGCTTTGCGGGTCGCCCCAAGCGCCGCCCCAAGCCCAGAGAAAGGGCTGAAAGCCCATGACGATGGAGTCGTACCCCCGGCCGGTCAGCAGCGAGCAGCCATAGCGCTTTTGTTCCGGGCGGTGGAAAAACTCGGCTAGATCGCGGAATTCCTCCCACGTATCGGGCGGGACCAGCGGCCGGCCGTAGCGGGCGGCAAACGCCTCCTGCTCGCCCGGGTCGCTAAACCAGTCGCGGCGATAGACAAAGCCAATGGCATCCGTCTGACAGGGCGCGGCGAAAAACCGACCGCTGCCCGGGGGGTATTCGCACAAATAGCGCGCGGCCCGCGGATGGATCGCGCCCAAGTCAACGGCCTCGGGCAGCCAATCGGTCAGTTCCAGATACAGCCCCTTGGTCGCGCCGCGCCCGATCCATTGGCTGTCGCCCACGACGATGTCGAAGTCGGTCTGCTTGTTGCCAAAGTTGAGAAAGACTTGGTCCTGATACGCCGGCCAAGGAATTTGGTACACCTCAACGGCAATCCCGGTCTCTTGGGCGAACTCGTCGCCCAGCGCTTGCAGGGCCGCAGCCGGATCCCACTGCGCCCACCAGATGGTGATCTTTTTGTCTTCAGCGCGTCCTGCTTGCACCGCGAATAGCAGAGCCGCAGCCAGCCCGATCATCCACATTCTCATAGTCTCCTCCTTATAAGCATTTTTAACGTCGGTTTGAATTCGGTGCGCCTAGCATCCCTCGTTCTCGGCGGCGTTCAGCTTGTCTAGCACCTGCCACTTTTGCCGCTGGCGGCTTTCGGCCGAGTCAAAGACCTCGCGGATGAAGTGGTCTCGGCTTTTGCCGCCGGCCAGTTCGGCTAGGCGGTTTTGCAAGTCGTCGTGCGAGGGGTCGCGGCCCAGTGCCGCGCGATAGACCCCGCACACGAAATCCGCTTCGGCCGCTTCGTCGAGCAAGTCTTGGGCCTCGTAGGCAAAGGCCCTGAGCGTATGAGCTAAAGAGGCGGCCAACCAAGCCTTGTGCTCGGCCAACGGCCCCAACGTGGCGTACAACTCGGCGCACAACTCGGCATCGCCCGCCCCCTGCTGAGCCTCTTCTACTGGTTTGCCCTCAGACCACGCTTGCAGGGTTTGGATATAGGTCTTGGCCCGATCTCGACGCCGGTCGTCCACTTCCCAAGCCCGCGTGAGCACATCCACAGCCGGCCGGCCGGGATAGGTGCCCTCGCCGATGGCGCGGGCGAGCAGGTTGAGGTTGTCAAAGGCTCGGTAGTGCGTCAGCGAGTCGAAGCGTGCGATGAGGGCGCGGATGTGGCGCACCGCGTCGGGCAGCTCCTCCAGCGGCGCGACCCGGGCGTCAATGCGCTGCATGGCTTCGTCGGGTTCGTCGCCGTGGTGCAGAATATTGCGCCAGTGGGAAGGGGGCATCTGTTTCTCCTATTGGGTTGGGGCTTCGGGATATTCACGAATATAGCCGTTCTACATCCTTCATAAGGGATGTTCTGCATGGCGTGTTGGGTATGAGATACTTCGCTGCGCTCAGTATGACAAGGGCTGGAAGACGAAGCCCTCGTCTGTGTGACTTTTTCTAGACAAAAAGACGCTGGTCAATCTATGCCCTTGAGGAGGGCGAGGGCAAGCCGCCTTGAGCGAGAAGAGGCCGCCCGCTATAATACCCTGCCAACCCAGCAAGCCAAAAAGGAGCACCATGGCCCCACTCTACGATGTCCTACTCAAAAACGGGCACCTCATCGACCCCAAAAACAACGTGGACGGCCCGGCCGACCTCGCCGTCAAAGACGGCAAAATCGCCGCCGTGGGGCCGCAGTTGCCCGGCACCGCGACCCGAGAAGCCGAGGTCGCCGGCCTCTATATAACCCCCGGGCTCATCGACATCCACCTGCACGTGTACGGCGGCTTTGATGCTTGGCTCTTCCCCGACCCGCACACCCTGCCGCACGGCGTCACCACCTGCGTCGATACGGGCGGCGCGGGGTACAGGGATTTTGCGGATTTCAAAGAGACCATCATCGACCCGTCCATCACCCGCGTCCTCGCCTTTGTCAACATCGTCGGGGCCGGCATGACCGGCCCGCCCGAGCAAGACACCACCGATATGGACCCCATCCCCTGCGCCGCAGCCGTTGAGCGCTACCCCGAGCACATCGTCGGGGTCAAGTCGGCCCATTTTGGCGGCCCGGGCTGGGAATCTACCGGCGGGGCTATTGAGGCCGCGCGGCGGGCGGGCAGCCTAGTCATGGTCGATTTCTCGCCCAAGCCCACCCGCACGTACCCCGAGCTGCTCGCCCGCTACAGCCCCGGCGACATCCACACCCACTGCTACTCCCGACGCACGCCCATGCTCGACAGCGACGACCGCGTCTTCGACTTTGTCTGGCAGGCGCGGGAGCGCGGCGTGATTTTCGATCTGGGTCACGGCAACGCCTCCTTCCGCTTCCACATTGCCGCACCGGCCATGGCCCAAGGCTTCCCGCCCGATACCATCAGCACCGACCTGCACCGCCGCAGCCGCCTGCTGCCCAACGCCACCATGAACATCACCATGTCGAAAATGCTGGCCCTCGGCATGCCGCTGCAAGAGGTCATCTACCGCTCGACCCAGCGCCCGGCCGAAGTCATCCGTCGGCCCGAACTGGGGCACCTGAGCGTAGGGGCTGAAGCCGATGTAGCGGTGCTGGCCGTCCACGAAGGCCGCTTCGGCTTTGTCGATGCCACCCGCAGCACCCTGCAAGGCCGCCAAAAAATAGAGGGCCGCATGACCCTGCGAGCCGGCGAAATCGTCTGGGATCAGGACGGTTTGAGCTTGCCGTCTTGGGAGGAAGGGGCGCGCTAGGCACTCCCCACTTTCCGCCTCCTACCAACCTCATGTCGCGCCTCGGAATTCGCTGGGTAGTTCTCTACTTCCTGTCCATTCTCGTGCCAGCGGCCTTGCTCGCTTTTTTGGGTGTGCGCTCGCTACGCGATGTCCGCGACAGCGTGAGCCGGGAACTGCGCTCCAAGGCGGTGCTGGTGCAGGACGTCTTCGACCGCTTGATCAACAGCCGCGCCCAACTCCTAGCCGCATTTATTGCAGAGGGCGGCATGGACCCGCGCCGGTACGCGGGTTTTTCCGAGATTGAGCAAATTTTCGCCGTCGGTCCCACCGGGGTGCTGCGCCATCCGGCGGTGCGGCCCTTGCGCTTGCAGACGCCCCAACCGGCCTTCGTCGCGCAGATGAAGCAGGCCGAGCAGCACGAGTTCGGCCTGCAAGACTGGGCCGGCGGCGCCGAAGGCTACCACCAAGCCTACGAGGCCGCGACCAGTCCTGCAGAAGAAGCCGAAGCCCTCAATGCCCTCGCTCGCTGCGCCCATAAAGGGCAGGACGCGGCCACAGTCGCGGCGGTCCACCAGAGGCTGGTGGCGGACTACGGCCCGGTCTTTGACGCCGATGGAGCGCATCCCGTTACCCTGAGCCATTTGCGCTTGGGACGCCATGCCGCGCCCGTAGAGGCCCAAGCCAGCCTGATGGCGTGGGCGCAAGCGCTGCTCGAAGGCCGCTATCCCCTCTACCCCGGCTGCCAACAAGCCCTGCAAGAGGCCCGCGCATTGGCCCAAGGTCGGCTAGCGGCCATGGCAGACCGTCCCGTCCTGCTAGAGCGTTTGGCCCAAGTCAAGCAAGCCATTGATTTTGCGACGCGCTTCGGCGCGGTAGTGGAAGACCAATGGGATGCGGCGCGGGAGCAGGGCTACCTGTCGGGCGTGGATGCCGACGGGACGAGTTTTCTGCTGTACTTGAGCGCGACCGCAGAAGGCGGCGCGGTGGGCATTCTATTCGACTGGAACGCGCTGACGGCTCTGGTGCAGGAGCAGGTGCCGCTGGCCGAGCGGGGTTTTGCCCTCGCCCTGTTCGACGCCGACGCCGAGGCCGCCTTTGTCGCCGCGCAACGGGAGGCCATCTACCAGACCGGGCCGGCCAGCCGCTGGATGGACCGGGTGCGGCTGGGGCTTTGGGCGACCGATACTTCGGCCGCCACCGGATACTACCGCACGCGCAACTGGCTGGTGGGCGGCGGCATCTTTGCCTTGGCCGTATCCGTAGTCCTCGGGGGATTTATGATCCTGCGGGATGCTGGGCGCGAGGTGCAGGTGGCCCGCCTGCGCTCCGAATTTGTCGCCAATGTCTCGCACGAGTTGCGCACCCCGCTCACGTCCATTCGCATGTACGCCGAGACCCTGCTCATGGGCCGCTACCAATCGACCGAGCAGATGCGGGCCTATCTGACCACCCTCTTGCACGAGAGCCGGCGGCTGTCGCACTTGGTGGATAACGTGCTCGACTTCGCCCGCATTGAGCGAGGCGACCGGACCTACCAGCGCCAACCCTGCGACCTAGGGGGGGCGGCCCGGGCCGCGCTGGAAACCTTTGGCGGGGTATTGGCCGCAGAGGGCTTTGCGGTAGAGCAAGCCGTGGCCGAGGCCCTGCCTCCGGTGCTGGCCGACTCAGAGGCCGTGGAAGGGGCGGTGGCCAATATGCTAGGCAACGCCGTCAAGTACTCGGCCCAGCACAAGGCCATCCGCCTAGCCGTCAACCAGCGCGGGGCCGAGGTGGTGATTGAGGTGGCCGACCGCGGCATCGGCCTCCCCGCGGGCGAAGAGGAGCGCGTCTTTGAGCAATTCCACCGCGGCGTCAACGCGGCCAGCACAGCGGGCACTGGGCTGGGCTTGTCCCTAGTCAAAAACGTGGTCGAGGCGCATGGGGGCCGAGTGGAAGCCGCCAATCGGCCGGGCGGCGGCAGTGTCTTTCGTCTGTACTTCCCGGTTCACACCGAGGACCAAGCGCATGCCTAGAATTTTAGTGGTCGAGGACGAAGCGACCATTGCCCGGATCCTGCTCGATAACCTGATCTTTGAAGGCTATGAGGCCGAGGCGGTCGCCGATGGCGCGGACGGACTGGAGCGGGCCTTGGCTTGGCGGCCAGACCTGATTCTGCTCGATGTGGTGCTGCCCACGATGGATGGGTACGAAGTGTGCCGTCGGCTGCGCGCCCAAGGGGCGGCCACGCCTATCATCATGCTCACGGCGCGGGGCGAGGAGGTGGACAAAGTCTTGGGCTTGGAGTTGGGCGCCGACGACTACGTCACCAAGCCGGTGGGCGTCCGCGAACTCATGGCCCGAGTTAAAGCGGTGTTGCGGCGGGGCGAGTCGGCTCCGGCCGCGAGCGCGGTGCTGGCGTTTGGCAAGGCGCGAATCGACTTCGACCGCTACGAGGCGTCCGTGGAGGGCCGGGCCGTGCATCTGTCCCCCAAGGCTTTTGGCGTGTTGCGCCTCCTGTGGGAAAGCCGGGGCCGCGCCCTGACCCGCGCCCAGATCTTAGAGCAGGTGTGGGGCTACGAAGTGTACCCCACCACGCGCACGGTGGACAACCACATCGCCGAATTGCGCCACCACTTGGAAGCCGACCCAGCCCAGCCGCGCCACATCCTCACAGTACACGGAGTGGGATACCGCTTTGTGGAGTAACGGCAAGCCGGGACGCGAGGAGCGCGAGACCATGAAGAAAGCTAAGTGCAACTTCTGCGAAAGCGAGCACTGCGAAGATCGGCGCATCGACTACCTTTACAGTCACCAAGGCCGATACCTGTTGGTGCCCAACACCCCGGTCGAAATCTGCTCTCAGTGTGGCATGGTGTATTACGATGCGACCGTGCTCAAGGAAATCGAACGGTGCTTTTTCGCCATTCAAAACAAAAAAGAAGAACCCGATCAGTATATCGAGATGCCGACTAAATCGTATATGTGAGATGCCTTTTGGAAATCTCAGAAGCTGTCTGAAAACTCTGGTAGTCGTCCCTTGCGTCTAAACGATACCGGCTGGATTCCCGCTTTCGCGGGAATGACGGATCCTGTCTCTACGGCTTGTTCAACAAGACCCAAGGTGGGTTTTCAGACAGCCTCTCAGGTACGAAAGTACAACCTTTTTGCACGTCCATGACAAAACCATGACAACTCGGGCTGCGCCGCTGTGTAGGTTCAAGGTGAGCGTTCAATCGCACATTCACCCGCCTAACAAGGAGGCGCATCATGGAGCGCGTTATAGCGGTCCTCTTGAGTAGCGCGTTGCTGACCGCCAGCGGCCTACTGGCCAGCAGCGTTGAGGAGACTTATCAGGCGGCCCTCATGCAGGAAAAGGGCGAAGGCGACCTAAAGGAGGCCATACGCCTCTACCAGCAAGTGATCGAGGCGCACGAGAAGGGCGAAGGCGACGAGAGCTTGGCGGCCCGGGCGCAACTCCGCATCGGGATGTGCCAAGAGAAGATGGGGCTGGCCCAAGCGCGCCAAACCTACGAAGCGGTACGCGACCAGTACCCCGACCAGTCCCAAGCGAAAGAGGAAGCGACGCAACGCCTAAAATCGGCGCACCAGCGCGAGGCGACGATCGAGGAGCCATCCACCCCTTCCCCTAAAGCCGCGGTCCGTGCCTACTCGGGGTTCAGCAACGAGCAGGTGCGCGGACAGTTGGAAGCCGTCCAGCGACAGCTAAAACTGGTCGAGCAACAACTCAAGAATTTCCAGCAGCAGGGCGTCCGGTCCATCTCGTTCCGAAAGCAGGGCGGCCGATCCATCCCGTTCCAGCAGAAGGACATCCGGTACATCCCGAGCTTCTTGTGGCATCTCCGAGCGGATCAGCGCTACTACCACTACGCCAACTCGCCTCCGGTGGTCCCCTACGCCTATAAAAAGGTGGCGGAGGTGCCCGTGCAGTGGAAATTCCGCCTCAAGGAGGGCGAGCATCCGCAGCAGCCCCGCACCTACGCCGCCCCGGACTTTGACGATTCGGGCTGGGACGAGATCGACATTGGCCAAGCCTGGGAGGATCAGGACTATGACGACTACGACGAGGGGGCTTGGTATCGCGCCCGGATTGAGATAGAAGCCGAGGAGGGCTGGCCGGTGCTCATGGCCTTCGGCGGCGTGGATAAGGACGCTTATCTGTACCTCAACGGCCAATGGATCGGCCAGCACCACCTGTGGAACCAGCCCTTCATTCTCGACATCAGCGACCACGTCGTGCGCGATGGCGAGAACATAGTAGCCCTGTATGTGTACGACGGGATGGGCATGGGAGGCATCTACGGCCTAATCAATGTCCACCAACCCACGGGCGAGGTGGATACCAATGACTTTGCCGCCAATCGAGGCGGGAATTTGGAGATGGTGGAGGGCAAGAACGGCTGGCCGGTTTTCAAGGCCCACCTCGCCCGCGGCGAGCCTTACCGCCGCTATGCTCACCGGTCGCCGCACCTTCCCTACGCCTACAAAAAGGTGGCCGAAGTCCCCGTGCAGTGGAAGTTCAGACCCTACGCGGAAGAGCACCAAGCACACCAAGACGCCACCCTGAGCCGCGTGGATTTCGACGACTCGAATTGGGCTACTATCGACATCGGGCGGGCTTGGGAAGATCAGGGCTACGACAACTACGACGAAGGGGCTTGGTATCGCGCCCGGATTGAGGTGAAAGCCGAGGAGGGCCGGCCGGTGCATCTGGCCTTCGGCGGCGTGGATAACAGCGCCTATGTGTACGTCAACGGCATCTTTGTGGGAGAACATCACGGGTGGAACACCCCGTTCATCCTCGATATTAGCGAGGCGGTTGATCGCAAGGGGCCAAACGTGGTTGCTGTGCGGGTGTTCGATGGGTGGAACATGGGCGGCATCTACGGCACCGTAGAAGTGATACAGCCCACGAGCGATGAGAACCTCGACCGCTACCTAGCCAACTCGGCCGCAGGTCTCCGCTTCCACCTCCAGCAAAAATTTGGCGCGTCGGTCGCCGATCCGAGAAGCCGCGACGACTCGGCCAAGAAGAGCTTTTGGAGCCGCTTAAACCCTTTTTAGTTTAGCACCCAAGCCGGTCACAGCCGCTGCGGCAGCCTAATCCAGCAGGAGCGTCGGAGCCGGCCCGACGCTCCTGCTGCGTTTGTGCAGGCCGACGACGAGGGCTTGTTGCGCTGGCGTGAAGAGGGCTTCAATGTGCATGGAGCAATCCTAAAGAAGCGGTCAGAAAACTCTGGAGGTCGTCCCTTGGATCTAAACGATACCGGCTGGATTCCCGCTTTCGCGGGAATGACGGAACCTTAGGCTCAGTCGTCCTCAGCCAGCTCCCACACCCGCTCCTCCAGCATGCCCTCGCATTGCCGCCCATCCGCAAAAACCACCCGCACCTCCACCTGCGTCCGGTCGAAGTCGGCCGGCAGTTCCCACAAATGCGTCGCCAGACCGCGCGACGCCTCGGCCTGCGGATCAATCGGCACCAGCGGCCCCAAGTCCTTCACCTCGACCTGTGTGCGCGGCGAACCATCGAACACATTGACAAAACGGCGACCCGAAGGCCGATGCCGGCACAGTTCCATCGCCTCGTCTTGCGCTGGCTGGAAGGCGTGATACTGGCTTTTGAACCCCCCTTCCCCATCGACTTCAACCACCCGATACCCCTGCGGCTCTCGCCCTTGCGGGCCGCGACTTTCCAGCCCGGTCTTCCACCAATTGCCGGCCACCGCAGCGGTCGTCATCACCTCCATAGAGCCGACGAAGTGGCGGCCGTTTTCGTGTTCGTGGCCGTGCAAGGAGATCACCTGTTCAAAGGGCTGCAACAGCGTCAGCACGCGCCGCGCCCCGACCATCTCGTTGGTGGGAAAGGCCATGCCCGGCGTCTGGCCCGCACGCTGGGGGAAGGTCGTCGAGAAAGGCACGTGGCTGGCGACCACCAGCGGCCTAGCCGGGTCCAGCCCGGACAAATCCGCAGCCAGCCACTCCAACAGGGCCTCGTCGGCCAAGACATGCCAGTTGGCCGGGTGGTCCTCCGTCGGCTCGAAGTAGCGCACGACGTCCAGCAAGACAAAGTGTACCCCGCCCAGATCGACGCTGGCGTGCATCGTCCCCCCTTGGTCCCGAGGCCGATAGCCGCTGCACATTTCGTGGTTGCCGTGGCTCAGCAACACCGGCACTTCGACCCCCTCCATGATCTGGGCGTACTGGGCGAGTGCCTCGGGCGTGACTCCTAAGTCGCCGCCGTTGATCAGAGCTTCGGGCTGATGCGCCAGCATGGATTCCACGCACAACTCAAATCCCCGGCGGGCGTCTATCCCGGTGTCGAGATGAATGTCGGTGAAATAGATGAACTTCATCGGGTTATCTCCTACTGGGAAGAACGGCAGATGCGCGACAGACATAGCCGCCGCGCATCGGTGGGTTTAGTTCCTTTGGAGACCGCTCGCAGTTCACGGACGCCACGTTGCTTTCAGGTGGCCCCAAGAGGTTGGGGCGACCGCAGTGGAGGCCCCAACGCGGTGGAATGGCCACGTTTCGACCTCGCCTTTCTCCGTGGTCGTAGTAATGAACAAGGTTTCGCCCTCAATCTCGTAGGAGACGAAGAGATCGTAGCGGGCGAGTTGTCTATCGAGAAAGCCCCCGACGAACCCGGCGATATACTCCTCTTCAAATGCCGGGTAGTCCTCTTCGGGGAGTTGACTCGCGTCCGCTACGGCACGGGCCAAGTCGCGGGCGATTTCGGTAAAAAATTCGACGGCCGGTTGGTCGCCGACGAACTGGCCGACTTCGTTGCCTTCGATCCACAGGCTGTCGCCTTCGGTCCGGTACGTGCCGTTGACATGGGCCGCAAGCCCCTGTATTGGGGGCACCAACTCGCTCAGTTCCGGGGGTATTTCAAAGAAGTTGTCCGGGAGGAATGCGATCATTTGGCAGGCGCCATCGGCCTGAAAGGTCAGGCGGAAAACAACCTCGCCTAAATTCTCCGCAGCGATACTCCCTTCCCAAACGCCGATGAGGGCCTCGTCTTGGGCGGCGAGCGGCAGGGCGAGCAGGCAGAGGATCGCGATAGACGACAGAAACGGGTGCATGAGGGCCTCCTTTGGGGGCAATGGGTAGTAGATAAAGGTACAGCGGGACCGCCTTGGCAGCAACGCGAAGCAGCGGCCCTCACTCGTCGGCCGCTTGCCGACTTACGACCTGCTGCTCCTCTTGGACGCGCTGGTACAAGCGCTGCCATTCTTTCGAGCCATCGTCCTCCAGCACTTCGGTACGCACCCCCTCCACATAGGTTCCCGGAACATTGGGGGATTCCGTGTAGATGCAGGTGCCGTCTGGGTAGGAAACGGCGTTGATCAGCCGCGGTTTCGGGTGCGTGTAGGGCTGCCCCTGATGCGCGTATTCTTCGAGCTTTGCCTGCGGAACTCGGTATTGCTCAACGGCCGCCTCATCCACCTCAACGCCGAGGCCGGGGCCATCGGGGACCCGCTGGTGCCCGTTGATCACCCGAACCGGCTCGGTGAGCAGATGGTGGCTGTACATATTGATACAGCTAATCGCCGGCCACCGAGCGTGCGTTAGCACCGAGCCGAGATGGGCGTCCCACGTGGTCGTCAACCCATTGCCGACGATCTGCAACCAAAACGGCATGGAAACTTCCGCCGCGCATTGCCCTTGGTGCATGGTCTGCGACTTTCCGCCCCCAATCACCCAGCCATCGCACACTTCCTCGCGCACCGCCGTGACCAATGGCGGCGAACCAAAGTGCATGGCCACCGGCCTGTTCACCGCTTGGCGGATCTGGCGATTGCCGAGAATGTCCTCCTGCGGGATGGGCGTTTCAAACATGGCCACGTTTTCGTAGCGCTCGAGCCGCTTCATCAGGGGAATGGCGTTGGCCGAGTTCTCCCAAGAGCCGTTGGGATCGAGATCGAGATGGAAATGGGGCGGCACCACCGCGCAGATCGCCTCAACCTGCGCGAGGATGTCGTTCCAAGGTCTCGGCTTGTTCTTGAGACTCGTGTACCCGTGCGCCACGGCCTCGGCCGCTTCGGCCGCCCAGTTTTCCGGTGAGGAGTGGCTACACCACCAAGAGATCGGCGTCCAGTCGCGCACTTTGACGCCCAGCAACCGATGCACCGGGACTTCGAGTATCTTGCCGACCACGTCGAACAGAGCCATCTGCAAACCAGCACCCAAGCCATCTTCGTGCATGAGTTCGGCCGGGCTTTGGCCAATGGTGCGCGCCACCGCGTCATCGGTCACCCGGCCGTAGGTGTAGTGAACGACGGTTTCTCCCCAGCCTATGTGGCCGGTGTCGGTGGCTACCTTACACAGCTCGAGGATGGACCAGTTGTACACTGACTGGCGAGTAATCTGCTGCTGTCGAGGCGTGAACGGGACATCGACGATAATGCGTTCGACATGCGTGACTTTCATGGGGTCTCCTTTCAGCCGAGGCGAGGGGGGCAGGGGTTGAAAGGCCAGTGAGTATCTATCATCTTTAGCGGACGCAGAAGCGGCCCCGGCTGTTCACGAGTAAGATAACAGAACTAGCGTACCCTGCCACCACAACCGCGAGATGGCCTCAATGACGGACCGCAGCAACGACGGCAAGGCCCCCAGACGCCGCCCGCCCCGAATTCGCCTAAACGCGGGCGCTTGGAGTCCGCTCGTTGACATGATGGACATTTTTCCGGGACACCGCGGCGCCAGTCGGCACGGCGAACTCGCGCTGTATGACGCCCCGATTGGCATCCGCTTTGAGATTGAGGAGGCCGTTAAGTCCGACCCGATTTTACAGGCGGCCATGGAGTGGGAAGGCCGCCACATCTCGCCGCTCTACGTCTGGCAGCGGGCCGGGCGCTATCACTTGCTCTACGACAGCGAGGGCGGCCAGTGTTACGCGGTCAGCGACGATGCGTATCGCTGGACGCGACCCGTCCTCGGCTCGTCTAACAACAACCTAATCCCCAACTCGTGCAAAGGGGCCACCGGAATTTTCCAAGACCCTACGGCCCCGCCCCAAGCGCGCTTCAAGGCGATGGGCGGCCGCATGTACTGGTGGGATCCGGCCAGCGGCCAAGAGCTGACCGGCGATGAGCCGGCCCGGCGCATCCAAGCCGAACAAGAGCAAGCAAACTACACCGGCCCCCGCGCCGAAATCACCGGCCAGATGTTGGCTTGGACGTCCCCCGATGGCCTCGATTGGACTCCGGTCGCAGAGCCGCTGGCGCACCGGCCGGTCAACGGCGGCATATCGGCCCGTTACGACGAACACCGCGGCAACTACTTCGCTTACATCCAGTTGATGGGCTACCCGGCCGAACTGCTCGCAGGCATCGGGGTCAACCGGCTCGAACAGGGCATCCAAGTCCGCGCGATCGGCTTTGCTCGCACCGACGACTTTGCCCACTGGCCCGCCCCCAAGCTGGTCCACTATCCCGACACCGAGGACCCGCCCGACATCAGCTTTTACGGCGCCAACTACTTCCCCTACCCGGGCCGCGACGACCTGCACGGCATGCTCATCCCGGTGTACCACCAAATCGCCAGCACCATCGACGGGCAAATCGCCTTCAGCCGCGATGGCCTCTACTGGTCCCGCCCCGAGCGCCGGCCCATCCTGCCTCTCGGCACCGAGGGAGAAGGCGACGAGTGCATGGCCCACTTCTGGCGCAGTGGCCTCGTCGAGCTGCCCGATGGCTACTGGGCTTGTCCATACGCGGCCTTCTCGGTCATTCACGATTGCCCGGCCGACGAAGTAGATGCGCTCTTTCCGGCGCGGCAGCCGCAGCAAATTCGCTGGGCGCGCTGGCGTCCGCACCGGTTCTGCGGAGTGCGCGCCCGCACCGAGGGCCGCTTCTCCCTGCCCTCCCTCTTCCGCGTCCACGACGAGCTGCGCCTCAACTACCGCTGCGACCCGGGCGGCTGGATTCAGATTGAGCTGCTGGAGAAACTGCCATCATTGATGCGCCCCGATGCCGACCCGATGCCCGGGTTCTCCTTTGACGAGTGCGACCGCCTAACCGGGGATTGCGAAGACCGGGTGGTTACTTGGCAGGGCCGCTCCAACATCGCCGCGGCCGGCGAGGCAGTCGGGATCCGAGTGCGCCTACTCGGCGCCAAGCTATTTGCCTATCGCGTCTAATGACTCAGAGGAGGCAACCTGTGGTAGAAGTACAAAACCTGTGGAAGCGATACCCCGGGGCAACGGCCTTGAGGGGCATCTCCCTAACCGTCGAAAAGGGCCGGGTGATGGGCGTTCTCGGGGAAAACGGGAGCGGCAAGAGCACGCTCTTCAAAATCCTCGCCGGCGTCACCCGCGCCAGCGAAGGCAGTGCGCGGATTGCCGGCCAGCCGGTCGGCGTCCAAACGCGCCGCATCACTTCGTACCTGCCCGAGGTCAGTCCGTTCTACGACTCAATGTACGTGGCCGAGCAACTCGAATTCCTAGCCGCGTTCTATCCGGGCTGGGACATGGGCAAAGCCCACGAGTTGCTCGGGCTGATGAACGTCGATAGCCACCGGAAAATCGGCGCGCTATCCGATGGTCAGCGGGCGCGGCTGAAGGTAGTGACCGCGTTTTCGCGGCCAAGTGCGTTGGTGCTAATGGACGAGCCGCTCGGGCGCATTGACCCGCCATCGCGGCGGCGCATTCTAGAGACCTTGCTGAGTGAGTTTCGGGTTGGCGGGCAGACGATTCTGCTCTCGACGCACCTCGTCAGCGAGGTGGAAGCGCTGATCGAAGAGGTGGTGTTCCTGCGCCACGGCGAGATCGCGATTAGCGGCAACGTCGAAGCGTTGCGGCAAGATCGCGGGTCGCTCAGCGACATTTTCGAGGAGGTGGTAGCGTGAGCACTTGGCAGACCCTGTACATAAAAGAAATAAAAGAACACCGCACCTTGTTCATCTTGCTGCCGCTGGTGACGGCCTTTCTGGAGCTCGTCGCGGTGCTGTCTTTCGACGACGAGCAGGGCCTGTCTCCCCACTTCCTGTGGAGCTTTGTGCCCTTCGCCTTTTTGCTGATTTTGCCCTTCCTGCTGGTCCACTCATTCGCCCAAGAGGTAAAGGGCCAGACCCATTATCTGCTCTTGTCGCTGCCGGTATCGCGGGCGCGAATTTTCGCGGCCAAAGCCGCGGCCGTGGCGACGCTCGGCCTCGTCTTGGGCGCGCTGAGCACGGCCGGTCTCATCGCGGTTCTCGGCCAACTACACGCGCTCGCGGCCCGCATAATGACGCTGCGGATTGCCCCGTTCACCGCAACGGACATACTCGTTGTCAGCACGGCCCTCTACCTGTCGGCGCTGGCGGTGATGCTGGGCATGGCCGGCGGGGTCGCTGGCCTGAAGCTCGTGGTGCGCCGCTTTGCTGGCCTCGCGGCTACCGCCTTCGTCTTGGGCGTGTTGTACTGCTACTTCAGCGCCCTGCCCGAGGTGCTCGGCACATCCGAGGTGGTCTGGTTCGACTACAGTCCCAACGGGCCGGACGGGCCCAACGAGCCTAACGAGCCGCTGGGCATATCGCCGGATTTCATCAAGGTCAATTTAGTGTTCCTCGCGTACTCAATCTGCGTCGGGCTAGCGGCCATGGGGATCGGAATGTGGCTGTTTGAAAAGCGGGCCGAAGCCTAAGGGGCGAGCAGCGGCTGGCCCGGCACCAGCCCTTGCAAAAATTCGTCGCAGGGCAGGCAGCGTATTTCCTTTATCTCGACCCGCTCGTCTCCTCGGTATAGCAAACACACCTCGGCTTCGGGATAATCTTGCTTAAAGGCGCACAGGCTGTTGAGGTCACTCGGGCGGATGGTGCGGGTATTTTTGACTTCCAAGGCCCAAAAGCCTTCCGGGCCATAGAGGACAAAATCGACTTCGCTGCCCGACTTGGTGCGCCAAAAATACAGCGCGTAGTGCTCGCCGCCGTAGGCATTCCAAGCCCGCAGATGCTGCGCCACCAAGCCCTCTAGGGCGGGGCCGTGTATTTCTTCGGGGCGATCGAGCGGTCCGGCCGGGCGCAGCGAGCGGAAGACGCCCGCGTCGAAGAAGTAAAATTTAGGGTGGGCGGTTAGCTTCCTTTTGGCTCGCTTTGCAAATACCGGCACCCGAAAGCACAACAACAAATCCTCTAAAATGTCGATGTACGCCTCAACGGTTTTCCGCTCAATCTGGCACTCCCTAGCGACCGCGGAAACACTCAGGACCATTCCATGAGAAAAGCTAATGGCTTCCAAAAAGCGCGAGAAGTTGCCGACGTTGCGGACTAGGCCCTCCATCTGAACTTCTTCTCTCAAGTACAGAGCGGCATACGCTCCGAGCACCTCGGAGGGCGAGGCCGCGTCCACGACCAAGGGGACGAGACCAAAGCGCAGGGCGCGCGCTAGGTCAAAAGCAGCCCCCAGTTCGGCCGCCATAAAGGGGTGCATGGTCTTGAGCACGGCTCGGCCAGCGAGCAGGTCAATCCCGGTGCGCTTGAGCTTTCGCGCACTGGAGCCGGTCAGCACGAACCGAAGCGGTCGGGGCTGCTCGACGAGTTGATGCACCACGTCCAACAGCTCGGGGACCTTTTGCACCTCGTCGATGATAACGGTGTCTTGGGCGGGATGGCCGGCGACGAGCTCGCGCAGGCGCTCGGGCCGGGACGCATAGAGGCGATACGTCTCTGGAGCGAGCAGATCCACGAGCAAGGCGTCGGGCAAATGGGCATGAAGCCACGTTGACTTGCCGGTGCCGCGGGGGCCGAAGAGGAAAAAGCTGGTCTCTGTGGCTTGGAAAAATCGCCTCTTTGTTTCCATTTCTTCTGCTTTTTTGGAAGTATGGCCTCCAAAATATAAGGTCAGAACGCGGTACGCGCCCGGCCTTACCCTGCCTCCACATCGGAGCGGTAGGGTACGCGCCCGTGCAGCAGCGCGTCGCAGGCCGCCCTCATCGCCGGATTGCCGCCGGTCAAGTACCCCATGGCCCGGGCTTGCGCCGCGGTCAAGCCGCCGGCAAACAAATCCTCCGGCCCTAGCGGGCGGACCGCTAGGGCTTTGTTGTACTGGGGTTGCTGCATGGTCGTTCTCCTGTTTAGGGCCTTGTCTCGTCCTCCCGATTATCGCTATTATACCCAACAATGACCAGCACTCAACTTGGAATTTGCTATGAAAACCTTGCTAGCGGGCGTCCTCGCCCTCCTGCCGCTCCAGACCGCTTTGGCGCACGACGGGCCGGTGCTTGACGAAGCCAAAATCGTCGATCTGACTCATCCCTTTGACGAACACGCGATTGCGTGGCCGACCGCGCGGCCCTACAAGCTCGAAGTGGTTGCGGCCGAGCACACCCCCAACGGATGGTATGCGGCCAACAATATATGCCTTGCCGAGCACAGCGGTACGCATCTAGACGCGCCGCTCCACTTTGCCCACGACGCCCACGACGCCAGCGAAGTGCCCCTCAGCCGCCTCATCGGCCCGGCCGTGGTGGTCGATGTGCGCGAGCAGGCGAGCCGGAACGCTGACTACCGCCTGACCAAGGCCGACCTGTTGGCTTGGGAAGCGGCACACGGTCGGATTCCAGACGGCGCAATCGTGCTGATGCTGAGTGGTTGGGGCCAATTCTGGCTGGACCGGAAACGCTATCTGGGCTCGGACGCGACCGGGGACGCGACCGATCTCCACTTTCCGGGGTTTTCCGCCGAGGCCGCCGAGTTTCTCGGGTCCGAGCGGGTCATCGACGCAATCGGCGTGGACACCCCGAGCCTCGACCACGGCCCGTCCAAAGACTTCATCGTCCACCGGATCGTCAGCCGCCTCAACATGCCCGGGCTGGAAAACATCGCCCAGCTAGAGCAACTGCCGCCGGTCGGGGCGCACCTAATCGCCCTGCCCATGAAAATTGCCGGCGGCTCGGGTGGGCCGACGCGCATCATTGCGATCCTGCCCTGACGTATTGCCCGCGCACGGAGGCCAGCCGATGAGCAAAACCCCCTTAAAAATCACGCCCGAACAACAGCGGCAGTTCGACGAAGACGGCTTCTTCCTCGTCGCAGACGCCCTGCCGCCCGACCGCATCGCCGCCCTCTTGCAGCGGCTCGACGCCTTGTACGACCGCTACCGCCGGGAACGCAATCTCGGGCCGCGCCAAGCCTTTCAAATGCGGAACATCGCGGCCGATCCCCTGTTTAAGGAATTGATCGACTATCCGCCCATTTTGCCGCTCATCGTGGACCTCATGGGCTACAATATCCAGCTTCGCACCTCGCACCTCGACGTGCGCCCGCCGCAGGATCCAGCCGACGGGACGCACGAGTTAGGTGCCCCGGATAGCTTCTTCCCGTGGCATGCCGACGGCCCGGACTATGGCTGGCCGGCCGTCAATGGGGTGCTGCCGTTTATGGAGATGAAGGTCGGCTACTACTTGACCGACCTGACCCAACCTGTGAGCGGCGCCATTTGCGTCGTGCGCGGCAGCCATCGCCAATCGCCTTGGATCGAAGCGCATGGCACGCGCCGCATCGACCCGGAGCGCATTGTCGAAGTCAACGTCGCCCCCGGCACCGCGCTCCTCTGGCGCACGGCCTTGTACCACTGCTTGACCCCCAATCTGTCCGACCAACCGCGCAAATGCCTGTACTACGGCTATCAGCACCGCTGGATCCGCCCCTCGGATTACGACCACCAAGCCCCGGAAGTCTTGGCCGGGTGCGGCCCAGTGCGCCGTCAGCTTTTGGGCGAGTTGGGCACCGGCAGCACGGCCTATGCGGGCGACGACCCGTTGGTACATCCCGTGTCGCGTTATTGGCGGCCCAAAGACGAGGATATTCCGCTCAAGGCTTGGGCGGAGAATTATTAGCTCAGTACGCGCCCCTGCATTGCACCCGGGATCGAGGGCGTCCCGCCCTCGACGAGGGCAAGATGCCCTCGATCCTTGGCAAGGCGCGTCGTAAGCCACTCACCCCCGAGAGGAGACCGTCCCGTGATCCAACAGAGCCAGACCCGTCGCATGCTCACCCCGGCCCAAGTGGAGCGCTTCCGGCTCGACGGCTATCTGACCATCGAGCATGTACTGACCGCGGAAGAAGTGGCCGTTTTGGCCGCCCATACCGACCGCATCGCCGGCGGCGGGCTAGACCACATCCCCGACACCAGCATCCAGCTCGAACCCGTCTTCCGCCGCGGCGAAAAACCCGTCACCGACCCCGTGCTGGCCGTGCGCAAATTGTACAACTTAGCAGTGTACGACGAGGTGATGTGGTCCTTTGTCACCCATCGCAAAGTTGCCGGAATTGCCGCCGATTTGCTCGGCACCGCCGACCTCAAGCTGTACGGCGACCAGCTCTTTATGAAAGCGCCGCGCACGGGTTCGGCGCAGGGCTGGCACCAAGATTCGGCCTCTTGGCGCGACATTTTCCCCATGGACTTGGTCACCGCTTGGATCGCCATTGACGCGGCCACTCTCGACAACGGCTGCCTCAACTTTGCCTTGGGCACCCACCGCTGGGGCATGTTGCGGGGCGAGCGCTTGGCTCCTTTTGTCGCCGATCTGGCAAGCGGCGAGTGGCCCATCCGGCCCGCTGTCCTCCTCCCCGGCAGCATCAGTTTCCACCACAGCCTAACGCTGCACCAAAGCAACGCCAATCGCACCGATACGCGCCGCCGGGGCTATGCCATACATTATATGCGCGCGGCTTCTTGGCGCGACGAATCGGTTACGGACGCACCCAAGATGCCGCCCTTTAAGCAGGTCTGCGGCCGGTCGTTTCCCGGCCGGGTTTGAGATGGGCGGAGTGCTGTGTCTTAAATCCAAGTACGCGACACCTACTCTGGCGTCCGGGATCGAGGGCAAGATGCCCTCGATCCGTAGAAGCGTTCTTAACACTCCTGTTGCTTTTGGCTCGTCTTGCCTGACGACGCGAGGGGTCATTCCCGCGAAAGAACGTCACCCCGTGCCCCGACACGGGGCGGGAATCCAGAAAAGGACCAAGCCGAATCAGAAACGGAAACCCTGATTTTCAGAACGCTTCTTAGAAGTTGGAGGCTGGTGTCGTGTGTAAACTTAAAAAGAAAGAGTGAAACCATGGCTGAACCAATTACTGTGCAAGTGTCTAACATCATCGGCGGCCCTCTGTGCGTATCCACCAGCGACGGCCAGCGTCTGCACGATAAGATCGCTCCGCTCTTGGAGCAGCAGACGCCGGTTGTCCTCTCCTTCAAGCGGGTGGACATCCTTATCGCCGCGTTTCTGAACGCGGCCATAGGCCAACTCTACGGCGAGTTGCCCGAGGACCGCCTTGACGAGTTGCTTTCCTTCCGCGACTTGGCTACAGACGACCGCGAAATGCTCACCCACGTCGTCGAAAACGCCAAGGCGTATTTCCGCAGACCCCAAGACTTTGACCGGGCATGGCAAGAGGAACTGGGCGATGAGGAATAAGGCATATAACCGAGCGACCTATTCATTAAACTTGAGACTCTCGGCCGCCTGTCGATGACGCCTCCCCGCAAAAAGCTCATCGAAGTCGCCCTGCCGCTCGACGCCATCAACGAGGCCGCGGCGCGGGAGAAGTCGATTCGGCATGGGCATCCGAGTACGCTGCATCTGTGGTGGGCGCGGCGACCATTGGCCGCGGCGCGGGCGGTGATTTTCGCGCAGATGGTGAATGATCCGTCGGCTCGACCCGATCTGTTCCGCACGGAGGCCGACCAAGACAAGGAGCGCGAGCGGCTGTTTGGCCTTATCAAGGAATTGGTGCAGTGGGAGAATACCACTGACGAAAGGGTGTTGCAGCAAGCCCGCGACGAGATTTGGGCAAGCTGGCGGCGGACCTGCGCCGATAATGCCGATCATCCCCGGGCCGCTGAATTGTTCAGCCCGGATGCGCTGCCGGCCTTTCACGATCCGTTTGCCGGCGGCGGCGCGTTGCCGCTCGAAGCGCAGCGATTGGGGCTTGAAGCTCATGCCAGCGACCTCAATCCGGTGGCGGTGCTCATCAACAAGGCCATGATCGAGATACCGCCTAAGTTCGCCGGGCAGGCGCCGGTGAATCCGGCGTCTCGCGAGGAAAAGGGCCTGATCGAGCGCGCATGGAAGGGGGCGCAGGGGCTGGCCGAGGATGTGCGCTACTATGGGCAGTGGATGCGCGACGAGGCCGAACGGCGCATTGGGCATCTGTATCCGCAGGTTGAGATTGCCGAGGAGATGGTGCGGGAGCGGCCCGACCTTAAACGCTACAAGGGCCGCAAGCTGACAGTGATTGCGTGGCTGTGGGCGCGGACAGTGAAAAGCCCCAACCCGGCGTTTGCCGATGTGGATGTGCCGCTGGCCTCGACCTTTATGCTTTCGACGAAGAAGGGCAAGGAGGCATACGTTGAGCCGGTGATTGAGGGGCGTGGGTATCGGTTTGCGGTGAAGGTGGGAACGCCGGAGGATGTGGACGCGGCGAAGGCGGGGACCAAGCTCGCACGGGGAGCGAATTTTCGCTGCGTGATGTCAGGGACGCCGATAGCGGGCGACTACATCAAGGCCGAGGGGAAGGCCGGGCGGATGGGGGCACGGCTGATGGCTGTCGTGGTTGAGGGAGACCGCGGGAGAGTGTATTTGGCACCGACGCCGGAGCACGAGGGAATTGCCGCGCTGGCGGAACCGACGTGGAGACCAGAAAATGAGCTTATTGGCAAATGCCGGGACCAGCTACCGCTCTATGGCATGAATACTTTTGCCGACCTCTTCACCCCCCGCCAACTCGTCGCCCTGACCACCTTCTCCGACTTAGTGGCGGAAGCGATGGAGCGCGTCAAAAACGATCACCCGGGATCGAGGGCGTCTCGCCCTCGGCAAAGCGACGAGAGCGAGATCCCCTCCCCCCGAGGAACTGAGACCTCCGATGCGTCATCCCCAAGGGTAACCCCGTCCACTCCTTTCCACCGCACTCGTCTTCCCCACTTTGAAGCTGGCGAGGTCCCCCAGCACATTTGTTTTCGCCTCTCCGACAGCCTGCCGCAGAACCTACTCTACGAATGGGAGGAGGAATTGTCGCGGCTCGCAGAAGATGACCGCAAGACCGAGCGTCGCCGCCGGGTCGAAGCCGTGCTGGATCGCAGCTACGGTGCGTGCTGGCTGCGTCGTCCCGAGGTAGCGGCATTGGTGCGTGACGCCTTGCTCCACTTCGATGGCGTACGCTATCGGCTGCACGAATGGACGATCATGCCCAATCACGTACACGTGCTGGTATCGCCTCAACCGGAGATCCCCCTGTCCAGCGTGGTGCATTCGTGGAAGTCCTATACCGCAAAGCGGGCGAACGAAGTGCTGAAACGGAAGGGCTCTTTCTGGCACAGGGATTATTTCGATCGTTTCATGCGTGATGAAGAGCATTATCGGGCAACGGTCGAATACATCCGTCACAACCCGGTGAAGGCCGGCTTGTGCAGAAGCGAGGAAGAATGGCAGTGGAGCAGCCAAAACCCTCCCCCCTCTCCCCCCTCTCCCCCCTGGGATCGAGGGCATCTTGCCCTCGATAAGGAGGGCGAGACGCCCTCCCTCCTTACTACCCCGACCCCGGTTGACGACGACCAGCCCCTGCGCGACGGGGGCACCGGCGCGACAGCGTATGCCGAGGCGGTGGGGCTATATTTGGCGTTTGCACTGTCAAAGATTTCAAACGTCGGCTCATCTCTTGCTTCTTGGATGAATGATCGCGGCGCATTTCGGGAGACTTTCGCTCGACAAGCCCTACCAATGGTCTGGGATTTCGCTGAGGCGAATCCGTTCACGGACGCTAACGGCAGTTTAGAGACAGCCCTTGATAAAGGGGCAATGGCGATCAATGCGTTCCCTGCACTAAATGCTGGCTCAGGAAATCAACTCGACGCAGCCAACCAAACGATCAGTACCGGCAAGTTGGTCTCCACTGATCCGCCGTACTACGACAACATCGGCTACGCCGACCTGTCGGACTTCTTCTACGTCTGGCTACGCCGGGCAGTACGGTCAATCTATCCCGATTTCTTCGCTACACTCGCTGTACCGAAGGCCGAAGAATTGGTCGCTACTCCATACCGGCATGGCAACAAGGAAAAGGCGGAGACCTTTTTCCTTGCCGGCATGACCGAGGCGATGCGTCGTCTCGCCGAGCAGTCGCATCCGGCCTATCCAGTCACCATCTATTACGCTTTCAAGCAGTCCGAGACCAAAGGCGACACCGGCACGGCGAGTACAGGCTGGGAAACATTTCTTGATGCCGCTCTTCGCGCTGGTTTCAAGATCAGCGGTACTTGGCCGATACGAACAGAGGGGTCTGGGAGGATCCTTGCAAAGGGCACCAACGCCCTCGCCTCGTCCATCGTCCTCGTCTGCCGCCAACGCCCTACCACCGCACCCATGGCCACTCGCCGCGAATTCGTCGCCGCGCTCAGAGCCGAACTCCCCACTGCCCTCGCCCACCTACAATCCGGCAACATCGCCCCGGTTGACCTCGCCCAAGCCGCCATCGGCCCCGGCATGGCCGTATTCACCCGCTACGCCCAAGTGCTCAACGCCGAGGGCAACCCCGTCTCAGTGCGCGAGGCCCTAGCCCTCATCAACCAGATACTCGACGAAGTGCTCGCCGAGCAAGAAGGCGACTTCGACCCCGACAGCCGCTGGGCCTTGGCATGGTTCGAGCAGCACGGCTTCGACGCGGGCGAATACGGCGTCGCCGAAACCCTGTCCAAAGCCAAAAACACCAGCATCGCCGGCATCGTCGAGGGCGGCATCCTCGCCTCCAGCGCCGGCAAGGTGCGCCTGCTGCCCCCGGACGAATTAGCCGCCGACTGGGACCCAAAGGCCGACGACCGGCTCACCGTATGGGAGGCCGTCCACCATCTCATCCGCGCCTTGGAAACCGGCGGCGAACCCGCCGCGGCGCGGGTCGTAGCCCAACTCGGCGCACAGGCCGACATCGCCCGCGAACTCGCCTACCGCCTCTACACCATCTGCGAACGCAAACGCCGCGCCGCCGAAGCCCTCTCCTACAACAGCCTAGTCCAAAGCTGGCCCGAAATCGCCAAGCTGTCGCGGCAGGAGATGCTGGTCGAGGGCGACCTGTTCGGGGATTAAGCAAGAGGAACCTTGTGAATCAACGGGCAGACATCTACAGCCGAAACATTGTATTGGGACGAGGCTTGGCTCCGGTCCCAGAGCGTCTGCTCCTTGCTCATGCACGAGGAGAAGTTCTATTTATTGCCGGGGCTGGCGTTTCAATGGATGCAGGATTGCCGAACTTTCGCGAGCTAGTCGTAAAGGTGTATAAGGAACTAGATCCAGTGGTGCATTCCGTTATTTCAAATAACAGTCAAGGGCCTCAAGACTTGACCGATGAACAAAAGGCCGAGGTTAAGCGTTTCGACAAAGGCGAATACGATGTCGTCTTGGGTATGCTCGAGCGAAGAATCGAAGGCCAAGAGAAGACTCAGAGTCTAGTCAGGCAGAAGATCGGAAACATACTCCGCCCCACGGGCCTAAAGCCTGCTCCCATTCATCGCGCCCTGATGCGTCTATCCGATCGCGGCGGTACAGTAACAATCATCACGACGAATTTCGACCTCCTCTTTGAAAAAGCCGCTAGCAACATGAAATTTCCGATCCAGACGTACACACTCGGCGGAATACCCAGACCAACGCTGAGAGCAGAATTCAGCGGCGTCCTGCATATACACGGCACCTTAGACCGCAACCCTCAGCGCACGTCTGACCTTATCGTTTCCGACCAAGATTTCGGCGAGTTCTATTTGCGCCGGCGAATAGCCTCTGATCTGATTTACGACGCCGCACGTTTGTATAACTTGGTCCTCGTGGGCTATAGTGCGAACGACCCACCGATGAGATACCTGTTGAGTGCGGTCGCTGCGGATACGGCGCGTTTTCCCGATCTCAAGGAACGGTTCATATTCGTCGGAATGAGCGAAGACGATCCAGTAGAATTAGCAGATTGGCGGGCGCGTGGTATTACACCGATTCAATATATCACTCAAGGCCAAGATCACTCCCAGCTTCAGAACACATTAGCTCAATGGGCCGAATTCTCTATGTTCAACAGCAGTACGCGCCCCATCGACAGTACGCTAAAGAAAATTGTGCAGTCTAAGAGAACAGATGCCAGCCAAGACAATCGCGATTTATTCGACCACTTCATTCGCCGTAGTGCGATTGAGCCAAACGAGCGTGAACGCTTGACTGCCCTACTTTACGATTACCAAGCAAATTTGGAATGGGTAGAAGCGGCCTCAGACGTTTGGGAGGAAAGCGAGTCGTAGATGAAACTGCTCCAGCTTAGTCTGAATACAAGAGATCAAGCCAAGGTGCATTCCACGGCTGCCCTTTTCAAAGGTCGCTTAGAAAAAAAAGAAACCATTGAATGGGCACTGGGTTTTGGTCCCAATGACACACTCAAACGATGGGCGATCCTATATCTGCTAAGCACATCGGAAGGAATTAACCTCCGCGAACCTTGGCGTTCCGCTTGGCGTCTGATCGAAGAATTTTGGGACGAACCCGTTCATGAAGAACATTACGGACGGCTAGGCGTTTATGATGTTCAGGAACGCTTGCGCTCCGGGGAGCGGTCTGGCGCACTTGTGTCGGCTATCGTCGATCTCGTTGCACCGAGGCTATCGATTGAAGCCTACGGACATTGGGAACTCCAACTCCGCAAACCTCCCAAGCGGCCAAAGACGTTTCGCTATCTTTTTCGGGCTAGTCTGACAAGTGGAGAAATTGTCGATCCAGCTTTTTGGGGCTTGCAAGAACTAACTGACGGCGAATTCCTCATTTCTCTCGCCAACGCGTTAGATGCCGCGGTCATACGCGGACTAGATATTGGGCGACGCATCGGATGGAGACCACATCTTTTTCTCAAGCGCGTGTATTACGTATCAGAGTCTGAACGCGGCGAAGGAAATGACGAACCTGATGAGTGTGCGCAAGGAATTGCACCATCGGTAAAGCTACTTTACTCGATCGTTTCGCGGCTCGTCGATATAGATCGCCCCACCGCGCTTGGTTTTATTAGCCGCTGGAAACGGCAAGATTCTCCGATCCATTTGCGGCTCTGGTCCGCTATGTCGCGTGATTCTCAGATTACACCCGCTGCTGAGGTCGGTGATTTTATCCTTCACTTAAAAAAAGAAGCCTTCTGTGACGTGGAGCACCATCCAGAAATTGCCGAACTACGCGCCCGGCACTTCTCCGAATTAGATGACGCCACACAAAAGGCGATCACTAAAAAGATACGCAGGGGGCCATCTCGCCATTTATGGCCTAAGAATGCAGAAGCGGAACTCATTGAGAAAGGCCGCCGCCACTGGATTGTCCGGGAACTGAAACGCATTGAAGTCGCCGGGGCTACCCTCCCGCAACACGATAAAATCTGGCTGGAATCGAACATTGGACGATTTCCCGCTTTAGCCAAAATGAACCGAATCGATGAGGGATTTTTGGAATCCCCGCAGGGGCACAGAGTTCCGAGCAATCCCGATCGCGCCTTGGACTCCCTTGAAGGTATTGCTCGGCTGCAAGTACTGGAACAGAAACTCTCAGCCCCGCTCCATGGATGGGATGATGACTCAGCAGGCAGCGCATCGGATTGGATAAAAGAAGAAGGCAACCCCATGCGGGTTTTACGGGATATGGAGTCAAGCCCCGATGGTGGAGCGGAGTTCCCACAGGTCTGGGAACGCTTGGGTTGGGCGCATTCTAGTTCAGAGAACCAAATTCAAAGAACCTGTGTTCGCACACTACTTGTCCTTCTCGCAAAGTTGCCCGAAAAAACTCTATCCCAAGCCATCCAAGGCATTTCCCATTGGCTCAGTTGTTGGGAAAAAGCCATCGTCGTCGCGCCGGAATGGCCTGTGGTTTGGTGCCGTGTTTGGCCATTAGCAGTCAAGGCAACTAATGCAATGCAGCCATCAAACCAAGAGCCCGATCTTAACATTGTCATGCCGGCCGCTTCCGACGGCTCTACCGATCTGGATACATTAAACACACCCGCGGGAAAACTTGTTGGCGTATTCTTAGCTGCTTGTCCGAATCTAGAAAAAAACCCTCGGCCATTTAATGACGCTAGCGACTTGGGAAAAATGAGGAATGATGTTATCAACGCTCCGAGACATTCGGGCTTGATCGCCAAGCATCGGATGATAGAGGAACTAAGCTACTTTCTATCCGCCGACAAAGAATGGACTAAAGAGCACCTCATTCGTCCCCTTCGCAGAGACGATGCCGGCGCATTGGCCCTCTGGCGTGCGGTCAGTCGTCGGACGCGATTCAAAAACGTATTGAACATTATTGGTGACGACATGGTGGAGCGAACTAGGGATGACCAACTCGACCGCAAGACCCGCCATTCGCTTGCCTTCAGCCTTGTGGTCGAGTCTCTTCATGCTTTACGAGAAAGACGCGACCCCGCGGTTGCACAAGATCGCATTCAGCAAATGATACGGTTGCTGGAAGCCGAAGTGCGTACATACTGTGCGGCAGCGATAACTCGCTTTGTAAGCGACCTTTCGGAAAATAACGAGCATTCACCAGAGCATCTGTTCCAAGCAGCAGTCAAGCCCTTCCTGCAACAAGTCTGGCCTCCAGAGCACTCGCTGGTGTCGCCGGGGATCAGCAGGAGACTCTCCAAGCTGCCAGCACTTACTCACGGTGAATTCGCCAACGCCGTGGACACTATCGAGCGTTTCCTCATGCCGTTCGATTGCCGGACAATGTTCAATTATGGACTGTACGGCGGCGACGACAGGGATCCAAAACTGCCAATGATTGACGACGAAGCCAAAGCCGAAGCACTGTTGCGCCTTCTCGATCGGACGGTCGGGACCGCGGACAACGCGGTAATCCCTTACAATCTGGGCGATGCCCTTGAGCAGGTGCGGAAAGTCGCGCCCAATCTCGCTCGGACGCAAAAATATCGTCGGCTCGCAACGGCGGCTCGGCGGGCGTGATGGTAAGGTTGCAAAAATCGGAAACGTTCATACCAATCATGGTGGACCGCATCGTGAGCACCTTCCAGCCTGTACAGATAGTCCTGTTCGGATCCCATGCACGGGGCACAGCAACCGAATGGAGCGACGTTGACTTGCTCGTAATTCTGCCCAAGGTGTCCAACAAACGGAACGCGGCCGTCGAAATCCGCCGAGCCTTGGGCGATCTGCCAGTCAGCAAGGACATCGTGGTAGCGACATCCGAGGAAGTCGCTCGCCGCGGGCACCTTGTGGGAACCACGTTGCGTTCAGCACTCCGCGAAGGAAAGATTCTTTATGAACGACCCTAAACTCGTCGCCGAAGCGCACCGCAGGTTCGCCAAGCTGTCGAGGCAGGAGATGCTGGCCGAGGGCGGGCTGTTCGGCAAAGACAATACGGGAGGTGCAACATGAACACATCGAATATGACTTTCACTGAACGAATCGCAGCATATACATGGCGGATACTCAAACACTCATGGGAGTATAACGTCCGGTTGGGCGAGGAGACGCTGACTGATCTACTCACTCTGAATTTCATGCGCTTTAAGCCGAGTTATTACATACTACTTCCAATCAATAAACAAGAGGAATCGAAGATAGGTGCTGACTTGGATATCCGAATCCACGCAGGAGATCATCGGGCCTACTGGTTTGCAGTGCAAGCCAAGAAGCTATTTCCGCCTAATAAGAGATACTCTGGGTGCTACTATACTTTCAAAGTAAAATCGTCGGGACCCTCTCAGATAGACATTCTTGAGACGTACTCTCGGAGTGTAGGTGCCATCCCATTTTATCTTCTGTACAACTACGTAGATCAGCGCAATATGCAACCATATTGGCACTGCTGTCAGTGTCTCGACAAAGAACAACTGGGTTGTACCCTAGTACCTAGCTGGACCATTCGCCGAGCGATCTCAACTCGCAGAGGCAGAAACTTCAAGTGGATTCACAAATCATGCGACGCATTGCCTTGGCGTTGCCTTTTTGACTGCTCTAAGGGACGAAACCACCAATTGCTGCCCTCAGCCTGCCGTAGTCTGTCCATGTTTCACGAATCATCCCAACAATCGGACGATGACCAGAATTACGACTGGGTAAACTTTGAACCAGTGGACGGTGCTTGGCCGGAATGGCTGTGGGAACAACAGGGCTCAACGTTGTCGGCTGAAGATCGTCAGCGGTTGTGGGGAGACCTCGGTGAGGCTGTCGAGATACCCCGTCGTCTTCTTTTGGTCAAGGGGGGAACGGAATGAGAGCTATAAATCTGGCTCAGTCCGGACGCTTTCGTGAGAGAGGATCGAGGGCCGGACGCTTGCTGCGAGCAATCGCACTGATCCATATCGTTCAAGACTGGATTCCCGCTTGCGCGAGAATGACGCCTTATAGGCAAAAAAGACGGTGCCGATCAACACTTCATGCCTTCAAGTCATTTAGGACTGCTATAGCACGAGAAAACTACTCGTCCTCTGGCCAAGCCCGGCGCAAAGCCGCCAGACCCGGCCCAAAATCTTCCGGCGCATCGAGTACGGCGACTTTGCGAGCCGCCATTTCTTCCAATAATACGGCCACGGGCAACCCGGCCCGTTCAGCCGCACCCCGCAGATCAACCTCGGCTTCTTGGTAGGCGCGGATGGCCTCGGACACGCGGAACCGCTCCATACCAACCAGCACCCATTGACGCATGAGAGCCGCCTCTGAATAGGCCGTATTCGCCACCAAATGCGCGAGTTGGTCGGCTTCCTCCGGCCGCAGACGAATGGATTTGGTCACCCGGCAGGGCGTTTTCTTGGTAGTATGCTGGCTCATTCTATCGGTCTCCTCGGGATTCGGCTGTTTTCTTCTTCATGATCTGAAAATAAACATTAGATTCTACTTTTGTCCGAATGCCAAGACTTGCAAATTATTGACTTACGCACGCGACCCTTACTTTGCGTCCGCCTTTTCTGCGGCTCCCGCTGCGGCCGGGAATCGAGGGCGTCCCGCCCTCAACGAGGGCAAGATGCCCTCGATCCGTGGAAGGCGCTTCTGCGGCTCCCGCTGCGGCCGGGAATCGAGGGCGTCCCGCCCTCAACGAGGGCAAGATGCCCTCGATCCGTAGAAGGCGTTTCTGCGGCTCCCGCTGCGGCCGGGATCGAGGGCGTCCCGCCCTCGACGAGGGCAAGATGCCCTCGATCCGTGGGAAGCGGAGGGCAGAGGGTGGGTAATAAAATCAAAACCATAAGGAAGTACTCATGGCTATTACCAATCAAGACCGCGTCGGCAAAGCCCTCGAACTCCTCAAGGCCGGGCTCGGCCCCTTTGTCGAGCGCGAGGTGCAAAACAAAATCGAGGCCGGTCGCGTCCAGCTAGACGTAATCCGGCGCTTTGTCGATGATCCACACCTGACGGACAAGCCCATCGCAAAATGGGACGTGGCCGCGCTCCTCAAGCTGATGTGGGAAACGTGGAACGACGTGTTCCGCAGTGTGCTGGGCCGGGTTGAGCGCAGCCTCGTCAGCGAAATCCGCGACCAACGCAACAAGTGGGCGCACCAAAACAGCTTCTCCAGCGACGATGCCGACCGCACCCTCGACTCCATCGCCCGCCTGCTAACAGCCATCTCCGCGCCACAGGCCGACGAGGTCCAGCACCTGAAGATGGAACTGCGCCGTCTGGTTTTTGAAGAGCAGGCGCGCACTGAACGCCGCCGCGGCGCGGGCACCACCGTTGAGAGCCAAGTCACCGGCAGCCTAAAGCCTTGGCGCGAGGTCGTGGCCCCGCATCGCGACGTGGCCAGCGGCGGCTACCAACAGGCCGAATTCGCCGCCGACCTGTGGCAGGTCCATCTCGGCCAAGGAACCGACGAGTACCGCAATCCAGTAGAATTCTTTCGCCGCACCTACCTCACCGAAAGCCTGAAGAGCTTGCTGAGCGGAGCGATGCAGCGGCTAAGTGGCCAAGGCGGCGACCCGGTGGTGGAGCTACAAACCAACTTCGGCGGCGGCAAGACCCACTCCATGCTGGCCCTGTACCATCTATTCTCAGGAATGCCAACCGGCGAGTTGCTGGGCATCAACGACCTGATGGCGGCGAGCGAAATCGCCGAGCGGCCCGAGCACGTCAAACGGGTCGTGCTGGTCGGCACCAAAATCTCGCCCGGCACCCCGTCGACCAAGGACGACGGCACCGTGGTCCGCACACTGTGGGGCGAACTGGCTTGGCAACTCGGCGGCAAGGCGGCCTTCGACAAAGTTCGGCAAGACGACGAGCGCGCCACCAACCCGGGCGACACCCTCCGCGAACTAATGAACGAATACGGGCCGTGCCTCATTTTGATCGACGAATGGGTCGCCTATGCCCGCCAGTTGCACGACGACGCCGACCTGCCGGCCGGCCGCTTTGAAACCCACTTCAGCTTTGCCCAAACCTTGACCGAATCCGCCCGAGCGGCGAGCCGCTGTCTGCTGGTGATTAGCTTGCCATCCTCAGATACGGCGGCCTCTCCCCACGCCCAAGGCGAAGACGAGGAAGTCGGCGGCCGCCGCGGCCGGGAGGCACTGGCGCGGCTCAAAAACGTCGTTGGCCGCGTCGAATCCTCTTGGACGCCAGCGAGCACCGAGGAAGGCTTTGAGATCGTGCGCCGCCGTCTGTTCGAGCCCTTGAGCGAGCGGGCGCAATTTACCGCCCGCGACAATGTCTCGCGGGCCTTCGCCGACTTCTACCGCGCCCAGCAGGAGTTCCCGCCCGAATGCCGGGACGCCAACTACGAGCGCCGCCTGCGCGCGGCCTATCCAATCCATCCAGAGGTCTTCGACCGGCTCTACACAGACTGGTCGGCGCTGGTGAAGTTTCAGCGCACCCGCGGCGTCCTGCGGCTGATGGCCACGGTCATCCACAGCCTGTGGGAGCACGGCGACCGCAACCCGCTGATCATGCCGGCGCACATCCCCATTGACAACCCGCACGTCCGCAACGAGTTGACCCGCTACTTGCCCGACATCTGGACGCCGATCATTGAGACGGATGTCGATGGTCCGAACGCGCTGCCGCCGCGCATTGACGGCGAGGTCGCCAACTTGGGCAAATTCTCGGCGACCCGCCGGGTGGCGCGGACCGTGTACCTCGGCTCTGCCCCGACGACTTCGGCGGCCAATCGCGGCATTGAGGACCGCCGCATCAAGCTCGGCTGCGCGATGCCGGGCGAAACCCCGGCGATCTTTGGCGATGCCCTGCGACGCCTCGGTACGCAGGCGACGTACCTCTATCAGGACGGCCCGCGCTACTGGTTCTCAACCCAGCCGACCGTCACCAAGTTGGCCGAAGACCGGGCCGATCAACTCAAGCGCGATCGCACGCCGGTCGAGGCCGAGATCGCCCAGCGGTTGCGCACCGACTTGCGCGCCGCAGGCGATTTTCAGCGCATCCACCCCGTGCCGCAATCCACGGCGGACGTGCCCGACGATATGGACGCCCGTCTGGTGGTGCTGGGGCCTGAGCACCCGCACAGCAGCGGGTCGAACAGCAAAGCGCAAGCCGCGGCCACCGCCATGCTCGAAAATCGCGGCAACACCCCGCGACTCTTTCGCAATGCGCTGATTTTCCTCGCCGTTGACCAGACCCGCCAGCAGGATTTGGAGGAAGCGGTTCGTCGCTACTTGGCGTGGTCGTCCATTCTTCAAGAAAAAGAAGCCCTCAACCTCGACCCGCATCAGGTGCGGCAGGCCGAAGCGCAGTTGAAGTCCGAGGATGACGCCGTGGTTGGACGGCTGCCGGAGGCCTACCAGTGGCTGCTCGTGCCCGTGCAGTCCACGCCACAGGCCGCTGTCAAGTGGCAGGCGCTGCGGCTGGCTGGGCAGGACCCGCTCGCCGTCCGGGCCAGCAAGAAGCTGCGCTCGGAAGAGCTGTTGGTGCCGGTGCTCGCGGGTACGCGCCTGCGCTTGGAGCTCGACCGGGTGCCCCTGTGGCGCGACGATCACGTGGAAATCCGCCAGTTGGCCGACCACTTCGCCCGCTATCTCTACCTCCCCCGCCTCGCCGGGCCAACGGTCCTCATTGCGGCCATTCAAGACGGGTTGGGGCTCCTCCTCTGGAACGAAGAATCGTTCGCCTACGCCGATGCCTTCGACGAGGCCACCGGCCGCTATCGCGGACTCCGCTGTGGCCGCACGGTCGCGCTGATTAGCCCTACGAGCGATGGGCTGCTGGTCAAGCCCGAAGTCGCGCTCGCACAGCAGAACGCCGAGCCGAAGGCCGCGGACCCCAGGGCGAACAGCGGCGTCGCTGAGCCGGGTGCCAGCACCAAGCCAGCACTAGAGCCAACGCCGGCCCCACCTGAGCCGAAGGCGCGGCGCTTTCACGGTGCGGTCGCCCTCGATGCCACCCGCGTCGGGCGCGACGCGAGTCAGGTAGCCGATGAGGTCATTGCCCACCTAGCCGGCTTGGTGGGTGCGAAAGTGACCGTAACCCTAGAGATAGCAGCGGAAATCCCCGCGGGTGCGCCCGACCACGTCGTGCGTACCGTCACCGAAAACAGCCGGACGCTCAAGTTCGTCAGCCAAGGTTTTGAAAGCGAATAGCCCGCAGGTAACGCTCGAAGACCTCCAGCCCGACGCCGCGGTGCGGGGCATTCTCCCCGAGGGACTCGCAGTGGTCGTCAGCGTGCAGTGGTTTGGCTCCGAGGCCCTAGAACTGACCTACAAGACGCCGACTGGCAAGGTCGCCAACGAGCTGCTCTACCGCACCGACGAGGCGCGGCTCGAAGTGGTGGAACAGGGGCGGCCCTGGAGTTTTGACGGCGACGGCGCGCTGTTCCGGCTGGTGTCTGAGGCGTTGCGCATCCGCCTCGCGCATCTGTTCGATCCCGTGCTGGCGGTTCACACTTCGGTCGTCGATCCGTTGCCCCACCAAATCACCGCAGTGTACGAATCCATGCTGCCGCGCCAGCCGCTGCGCTTCCTCCTCGCCGACGATCCGGGCGCTGGCAAGACCGTCATGGCGGGCCTACTCATCAAGGAATTGATCGCCCGAGGCGATATCGAGCGGTGCCTGATCGTCTGCCCCGGCAGCCTCGCCGAGCAATGGCAGGACGAACTCTACCGGCGCTTTGAGTTGCCCTTTGAGATTATGACCAACGACAAGCTCGAAGCCGCTCGCACCGGCAACTGGTTTTTGGAAGCCGATCTCGTCATCGCCCGCCTCGACAAGCTAGCGCGCGACGAACAGGTGCAGCACAAGCTCCAAGCACCGGACGCGGGCTGGGATATGGTCATCTGCGACGAGGCGCACAAGATGTCGGCCCGTTTCTTCGGGGGCGAGATTCGCTACACCAAGCGCTATCGGCTCGGACAGCTTCTGTCCGGGCGGGCGCGCCACTTCTTGCTGATGACGGCGACGCCGCACAACGGCAAGGAAGAGGAATTCCAACTCTTCATGGCACTACTCGACAGCGACCGCTTCGAGGGCCGCTTCCGCGATGGTGTCCATCGGGCCGATGTCTCGGACCTGATGCGGCGCATGGTCAAGGAGCGGCTGCTCAAGTTCGATGGCAAGCCCCTGTTCCCCGAGCGCATCGCCTACACGGTGCCCTACCAACTCTCAGCCGCCGAAGCCCAGCTCTACGAGGCGGTCACCGACTATGTGCGAAAGGAGTTCAATCGGGCGGACGCACTCGCCAACGCCAAGCGGGCCGGCACGGTCGGCTTCGCTCTAACGATCCTCCAGCGGCGGCTCGCTTCGTCGCCCGAGGCGCTCTACCAGTCGCTACGCCGCCGGCGCGAGCGTTTGGAGGGCCGCTTGGGCTCCCAGCACCCCGGCTCGGCCACTGGCCCCGATCTCGCAGCCGAAGACATCGAGGATCTCGACGACGCACCCGAGCACGAGGTCGAGGCCGCCGAAACGCGCATCCTCGACCAAGCGACCGCGGCCCGCTCCATCGCGGAGTTGAAGGCCGAAATCGAAGCCCTGAAGATGCTGGAAAGTCGGGCACTTGCCGTGCGTCGGCGCGGGGAAGACGCCAAGTGGCGGGAGCTTGCAAGCCTGCTCAGCGAGGTTTTTACGGCGTCTGGCCTAGCGGGCCGCACCGGAGAACCGACCGCGCTCTACGGCCGGGGCGAGATCCCGCGTCCGGCCCCTTCCCCGCACCAGAAATTGGTGCTCTTCACCGAGCACCGCGACACACTCCACTACCTGCAGGACCGCATCGCCATTTTGCTCGGGCGCGAAGAGTCCGTGGTCGTCATTCACGGGGGCCTAGACCGCGAAGATCGCCACCAAGTGCAGGAAGCCTTCCGCCACGACCCCGCGGTCCAAGTGCTACTGGCCACCGACGCCGCGGGCGAAGGGATCAACCTCCAGCAGGCGCACCTGATGGTCAACTACGACCTCCCGTGGAACCCCAACCGCCTAGAGCAACGCTTCGGCCGCATCCACCGAATCGGCCAGACGGAAGTGTGCCACCTGTGGAATCTAGTCGCGAACGAAACCCGCGAGGGCGACGTGTACCAACGCCTGCTCAAGAAACTAGAACTGGCGCGGCAGGCCCTCGGCGGTCAGGTGTTTGACGTCCTCGGCAAGCTCGAGTTCGAGGGGCGACCGTTGCGGGACCTCCTGCTCGAAGCCATTCGCTATGGCGAGCAGCCAGCCGTGCGCGCCCGCCTCGACACGGCCGTTGATCAGGCCCTCGACCGGAGCGCGTTACAGGACCTGCTAGCGGAGCGGCAGCTCGTCCACGATGCGATGGACGCCAGCCGCTTGCAGCGGGTCCGCCAAGAGATGGAGCGAGCCGAGGCGCGCCGCCTCCAGCCTCACTACATTGAGGCGTTTTTTCTGGAGGCGTTCCAGCGGCTCGGGGGATCGGCCCGGCAGCGCGAACCGCGTCGCTACGAAGTTACGCAGGTCCCCGCGCCGGTCCGCAATCAAGGTGGGCCAATCCTCGACCGCTACGCCCGGATCGCCTTCGACAAGTCGCTGGTCGCGCCCCCCGGCCAACCCGCAGCGGCCTTTGTTTGCCCGGGGCACGCCTTACTGGACGCCGTCCTCGACCGGACGCTGGAGCGTCATCGCGATCTGCTCAAGCGCGGAGCGGTGCTGGTTGACGAGCGCGATCCGGGGCCGACCCCACGGGTGCTCTTTTATCTCGAACACGCTCTCCAAGACGCCAGCCGGACGCGGCGGGGCGACCGCCGGACGGTCTCCAAGCGAATCCTCTACATCGAAATCAACGCCACGGGCAACGCCCGCTGCCTGCACTACGCCCCCTACTTGGATTATCGGCCGCTAGCTCAAGACGAGCCTAGCGTTGAGGCCATCTTGGAGCGACCGGAATGCGCGTGGGTCAACCAAGAAGTGGAGGAGCAAGCACGAGCCTATGCGGTGGCTCACGGCGTCCCCGAGCACGTAGCCCAAGTCCGCGATCCCAAGCTGGCGTTGATCGCCAAGACCGAGGCGGCCGTCAAGGATCGCCTGACCAAAGAAATCTCCTATTGGGACCACCGCGCCGAACAACTCAAGCTACAGGAGCAGGCCGGCGCGAGCGGTGCGCGGCTCAACTCGGACGAAGCGCGCAAACGGGCCGATGCGTTGCAGGCTCGGTTGCACAAGAGGCTACAGGAGTTACAACTCGAAGCCCAAATCTCGCCGCTGCCGCCGGTGGTGCTCGGCGGCTTGCTCGTGGTCCCGCAGGGGCTGGTGGACGCCATGGTGGGACGCCGATCGCCGGTAGATACGCAGGCGGCGGCCGCTCGGGCGCGGGAAGTCGTCATGGGAGTAGAGCGCGACCTCGGCTTCGAGCCGGAGGATCGGGAGTTTGAAAAACTCGGCTACGATATCGAGTCGCGAGTGCCCAGCACCGGGCGGCTGCGCTTCATCGAGGTCAAGGGGCGCGTCCGCGGGGCGGCGACCATCACGGTGACCAAAAACGAAATTCTCTACAGCCTCAATAAGCCCGACGACTTTATCCTCGCCATCGTCGAGTTCTTGGACGACGGCGAGCACTGTGTCCACTATCTGCGCCGCCCTTTCCAGCGCGAACCCGACTTTGGCGTCACCAGCGTCAACTACGACTTCGCCGAGCTGCTAGCACGGGCCGAGGCCCCAGCCTAACCACCCAACAACCATGACCCCCTACTGCCCCGCTCCCCACGACTGGCAACGCCGCAGCCCCGCCCAAGCCGGCTTTGATGCCGACAAACTGGCCGCGGCGCTGGCCTTTGCCCAGACCCAAGCGATCCAAGGCTCCACCGACTTGACCGCCATGCTGCCCAAAGGCGACCGCCACCCCAACGACCGTCCGTTAGGTCCGCTCAAAAAACGAGGTCCCACGGCTGGCTTGATCGTGCGGCAAGGGTATCTGGTCGCGGCCTTCGGCCCGGTCGCCAGCGTCGAAGTCACGTTTAGTTGCGCCAAGAGCTATATCTCGGCACTGGCCGGCGTGGCCTTTGACCAAGGGTTAATCCGCGACTTGGACGAGCCGGTCGGCCGCACGGTCTTGGATGGCGGCTTTGACGCGCCGCAAAATCAGTCCATCACTTGGCGGCATTTGCTCCAGCAGACCAGCGAGTGGGAAGGCGAACTCTTCGGCCTGCCCGACTGGATCGACCGGGGCCGCCAACTGGGCCAAGGGGCGGCCGAAGCCACGGTGGGCGGCACCGCCTCCAGCGCCGACAATTACCGCTCGCTCGAACCGCCCGGCACCTTTTGGGAATACAACGATGTACGCGTCAACCGCACGGCCCTCAGCTTACTGCGCCTTTTTCGCGGCCCTTTGCCCCCCGTGCTCAAACAGACCATCATGGACCCCATTGGGGCCTCTCCTACTTGGGAATGGCACGGGTACGAAACCTCCTATGTCGAGGAAAACCAGCAACGGGTCCAATCGGTATCCGGCGGCACCCACTGGGGCGGCGGCCTGTGGATCTCCACCTATGACCACGCCCGCTTTGGCCTGCTCTTTGAGCGGCGAGGGCGTTGGAATGGCCGACAAATCCTCTCCGAAGAGTGGATTGACCACGCCCTCACTCCCTGCCCCATCAAGCCCGAATACGGCTTCCTGTGGTGGCTCAACCACCAACGCGACCTGTCCGACTTGGCCGGTCCCGACAGCTTTGCGGCCCGCGGGGCCGGCGGCCATGTCGTCTTTGTCGAGCCTGAGCGCGAGTTGGTCATTGTCCTGCGCTGGTGCGGCGCGGCCAAGGCCGTGATCGACCGCATCCTCGCCAGCGAAGTTTGACCCCGTATCGGGGCACGGGGGGACGGTCTAGCAAAGGGGGCACGGGGCGGGAATCCAAGGGGGCGGGGCGGGTCACACCCTCAAATAGTAACCAACCGCATCGCCCCTGAAAAGCAATCGCCGCGCCTTGAGCCATCCGCTAGCCGCTCCGTATATTCTCAGCCCATTTCCAAACGAAAGTTCAAGGCATTCCGCAAGGTTGCCGACTGCCGCAAGGATTTGCTGTGACTGCAAACACGTTCCTTCAAGAAGCCAATTCGGAAGGCATCGTGCGTTATGTCGTCGGTGCGGTTATTGCCAAAGAAGACACCGTCCTCCTGCTTCGCCGTAAAATTGACGACTTTATGGGCGGTATTTACGAGTTACCGAGCGGTCAGGTTGACGACAGCGAGTCACTTGAGAGTGCCCTTAGGCGTGAAGTTCTCGAGGAAACAGGTCTCGATATGGTCGAGATTCGCCGCCATCTGTCCAACTTTGATTACGAGTCCAAGAGTGGTACTCCAACGCGCCAGTTCAACTTCGAGGTACGCGTATGCTGTGCAAGCCCAGTTCAACTCACGGAACATGACGCGCATATTTGGGTAAGTATGTGCGACATCGGATACTACGAAGTCACGCCTAGCGTCCGTAAGGTATTGGACGCGTTCTGGAGCAGTTCGGAATAGTTGTTTTTCCCCGACGTGCGCGACAGTAAGATGGGGTTCATAAAAAGGCCGACACCCGATCCAACCGAGTGCCGACCTAGACCTAATCTACCAACAAAAAAGACAGACAAACCTACTCGTCATCGTCACAGCGTGTCAAAATAAGCCACCACCGCCGTATGACCTTTCTCCACCGCCAAGGCCCGAGGCGTCCTGCCTTTGTTGTCCGTAGCCGTGCGGCTTGCCCCCTGACCCACGAGATACTTCACAACCTCCAAATGACCCTCCCACGCCGCCCGGTGCAACGCTGTCCAACCGCCGGAGTCCGTAGCCGTGAGACTCGCCCCCTGACCCACGAGATACTTCACAACCTCCAAATGACCCCCCGCCGCCGCCCAGTGCAGAGCCGTCCAGTGGGCTTGGAGGTTCCCCGCATAATAAGGACTAGTTGCATTCACATCCGCCCCCTGACCCACCAAATACTTCACAACCTCCAAATAACCACCCCCCGCCGCAACTTGAAGACCCGTCCAGAAGGAGTTCACATAAAGACCAGTTCTAGCATTCACATCCGCCCCCTGACCCACCAAATACTTCACAACCTCCAAATGATCCCCCCCAAACACCCCCCCTCCAAATTGAGCCCCCCCCCACACCGCCCAGGTAAGAGGCGTCCCAGTGTCGTAGACAGAGTTCACAGGCGACCCCTGACCTACCAAATACCGCACGACCGACAAATGACCGCCCTTCGCCGCATGGTGCAGAGCCGTCAGACCACCACCGGCTAAATAAGCCACATCCGCCCCCGCCTGTACGAACAGCTTGACAACCGCTAAGTTGCCCGCCCCAGCCGAATCAAGAAACGCCGCGCCCGTATGAGCGACACCCAGCCGCGTCAACTCAGCACGAGCCTCCGCCGCCGTCTTGGGTGCCAGATAGGTATTAACCGCTGTTTGTCCTGAAAGATCGGCGGTCTGGGTAGGCGTCAAGCCGTCACTGGAGGTGATCGTAAGATCGGCTCCTTGCCCTTCCAGATATTTCACAATCGTCAAGTGCCCATAGGCCGCCGCGTAATGCAACGGTGTCTCGCTCGCTGTGTTCTTAGCATCGACACTCGCCCCTTGACCGACAAGGTCCCGCACCATCAAAAGATTTCCTGACGCAACCGCCGCATGAAGCGGCGTGTCCCCCGCCCCGTCCGTACTGCTGACGCTCGCACCCTGACCGACAAGGTACGTAACCACAGCGAGATGACCGCCACGGGCCGCCGCATGAAGCGCAGTCCGTACCCGACCAATACCCGCGACGGTGACAAGAGCTTGCCCCTCTTTGTCGATCCCCGCCTGTACAAACGACGTGACCGCAGCCAGATCGCCCGCCGCCGCCGCCAGAATAAACGCCGCAAGCGACGAACCTGCGGAAGTGTACTTGCTTTGGGCCTTCAGACTGGCCCACACCGAATCAGGCGTCACAGCAGAGGTCGAAGGAGGGGTCGAAGGAGGGGTCGTAGCAGGCGTCGAACTATCGTCCGTTGCGATCTTGGCCGCGGGTTCGCTTGACGGCGCGATGGGTTTCGTATCCGTGCTACAACCGGCCACTACGACCGCCAGACACGCGAGTATTCCGAATAACGGGTTCATAGGATGCTCTCCTTAGAGTAAGGTGAAAGGTGAACGACGTAACTCAAGGTTGATTTTATCTGGGGAAGGTCCGCACCGTGCAACCGCGCATACCGGCGCACCCATAGCGGCTCCCAAGCATACTCCGCGGTGGCAATAGAGCCGTACAGACCGCTGCCCACTCGGCACCGAAATGGCTCGCCAAGCGGCAGCAAAGCGATCCTCCGGCCCTTGATGGGGCTTAAAAACTCGTAGCCTAAAGGCCGAAAATGGGGGGGGGGGGGGGGGGGGTAACTTCTTGTCTTACAACGACTTACGACGATTTTCTTAGGCGAAATTTTAGGACTGGAAGCAGATGTAACTATCGCGGCGGGCTTTGCCGGCGGCAACGTCGTCGCAAATGTGGGGTGATTTCTCATCTTCCAGTTCGTCCTTCCGATGGGCGGAACAGCAGGCTCCGCTTCAGCGGCTACAAGCATAAGGAAACGCCAAGGCTTGTCAAGAGAAAGTTCAGCACACCCTGCCGCAAGCCGCGTCCCTTCCACGGCGATGCCTCAATCGTCAGGCCGCGCAAGACCGTCCCCCCATGCCTCGACACGGGGCGGCAAGCCATAAAAGCGTCCGGCCCGAACAACTGAAATGTTCTTGCGCTTGCGCGGGATATAGACGTGACGCGCCGCTCATTTTCACTTATCTTGCAAGTATGGCCCAAACGCTTTCAGGCCATACCCAAACAGCCCCCCGAACCCCTCACTCGAAAGGAGTGAATCATGACGGAACAACCCCTCCCCCTCCCTCAAACGCAAGACCGTGACCTCCGTCTTGGCCGGTTAGAAGGCCTTGCCGATCAATTCGTCGAGCAAAGCCGCGAGACCAACGTCCGCTTAGGCCGCATGGAGCAAACCATTGCCGAGCAAGGCCGCCGCATCGACGAGCAAGGCCGCGACCTGCGGCAAGAGATCGCCGAGCAAGGGCAGCAGACGAACGCTCGCTTTGACCGCATGGAGCAAACCATCGACGAGCAAGGCCGCGACCTGCGGCAAGAGATCGCCGCACAAGGGCAGCAGACGAACGCTCGCTTTGACCGCATGGAGCAAGCTATCGACAAGCAAAGGCACCGTATTGATGTGCTGACGCGGTGGTTGGTGGGGATGCAGGTGGCTAGCTTGGTGGCGTTGGGGACGTTGATTTTGGTGCGGTTGCCCTGATCTAGCCGCCCCCCCTACGTCGCCAGCGACGCGACCACAGCCTTCCTGTCATACTGAGCGTAGCGAAGTATCTCATACCCAACACTCCATACAGAACATCCCTTATAACTGCCTCGAAAGCATGTAAAGATGCTTCGGCTGCGCTGCGCTGCGCTCAGCAGGACACACGGGCGGCCTTTGCGGGCGGGGGTTTTTCGGCATATTTTGGTGTTTTATGAATGAGCAGAATGAACAGGGACGAATCAGGAAGATGGTAAATCAACTGAATTATGAGAGGATGTTGGCGGCGGGGCAGCCGGCCGCGATGACCGCATCCTGCTTTCAATGTCAAGACTTAATAATTCGTCGTAACTTATTGAAAGACAAGCATTTACCCCCCCCCCCCCCCCCCACGACAGCAGCGACGCGGCCACAGGCTTCCGGCTTCCTGTCATACTGAGCGGAGCGAAGTATCTCATACCGGCAGGGCGCGTGGGGGACGGTCTGGCGCGGGATGACGGATCGCCTCCCCCCCTTTGTGCCTTTTGTGCCTTTTGTGGCTATCTTTTGGTCCTTCCCGACACGTCAAACGCAACTTATGCTTGCAAAAATAGCCTTTTTTAGCATAATTATTGAATGGCTTGAATAACCTAAAAACGTCTCTTTGTATTCTTTGCATTCCACAGGAGGTTGAACGATGACATCCATGAAGTTTTTTGCATACCGGCCCTACGCTCTTTCCCTGCTCGTCGCGGGCTTGGTGCTGGGGTGGGCTGGCTCGGCGGCAGCGGACATTACGCTGTCGGTAGATAAACCTACCATACGCGAGGAGGACGGCCGGACTGAGATTACGGTGACTGCCGAAAGCAACACGAAGGTGACAGCAAATACGGTGGTCTCCCTGAAACTGGGTGCCCGGACTTTCGATTTATTCCCCGGGAATATCCTCCCCAACGGAGTAGGGAATGTCAGCCCCGGCCACACTGTAGATGAACATGGTCGTTGGACGGGTTATGGGCAGCCTTGGTGGGCCTTTGGAGGTGCGGACCGTAGGCGAGGTGCTCGCCTGACTCCGCAGACAAAGCCGGGGGGGGATTGGAAAGACTGGTTCAATAGTCGCGCCCATGTCAATGACCGCTTCGCCATCACGCTGCCGACGCTCGTCATTCCGAAGGACCAGAAAAAGGCGACCGGCACCATTATCCTCACGCCTGTCGATAACGACGAGCGCGGTTTTTATAATACCTATGATGACTTCACCCAGCCTTTTGGCCTTGATCAACGAGAAGATATTGATTTTGTATTCGAGGGAGGACAAGTCTACTTTAGAGTCGATGGTGTTCTATACCCCGACGACGGGGTCGGTACTGAACAGGCGTACCGCATAAGAAGACAGCGCGGCACCCTCCTGGGCCGCCGCTATCCCGATCTTATCATTAAAATTGACGGCCTTGCCGGTAGCGATCCGGTTAATACGGTTAATCGGACGGAGATTCGCGTGACGGACGACGAAAAGCTAACCAATCAGGTAAACCTTTCGTTTTCGCCGGCCAGTCTGAGCAAGGACGCGGGGCCGACCGAGGTTACCGTGACCGCGACCTTAAACGGCGGTACGCTGCGGTCGGACCAAACCTTTACCTTGATCCATAAAACGCAGTTCCCCGGTGCTCATTACGAGAATTTCCCGCCGGGTGTTCGTGCGTCCGATGTACTGACGCGCGATACGGATTACTCGGCGACGTCCGCGTCGCTAACCATACGCCGGAATAAGCCATCGGGGAAGGCGACGATTACCATCGATCCCAAAGGCAAGGTTGGCTACATCGCGCTCGCGGCGGGGACGGAGCGGCTGGTCCTCACGGGCATTGACTTGAATCTCGATGGGGATATGAGCGACTCGCTGGCGCTTAGTAAAGTAAGCCGGTTCGTCGATAGTAATACTAAGCGACCCGACCGCGCCGTTTTCTTCAACGAAGAAGGTTTAGGCTGCACCCCCACGACCTCCGGCGAACCCCTGTCCCAACACGATCTCAACTTTGATGGCCGCTGCGATGGCATTATTCGGGAAGGGAGAATCGGCATCGACCTGAACGGTGATGGGAGGATTGAGTATGCTAACATTAATCAGGTGATAAACTTTGGTACGGGTCAAGCGATTCGACAAAATTTAGGGATTGGTGCTCAGATGGTCCTATTTGGCCAACTAGGCAATGCTGACAATCGCGACCCCAATCGCGACGGCGGAGCCCTGCTGCTGGCTGCGATAGCGGCTAAAAGGGTCCCTTGGATCGCTGACCGGGGTGCTCAGTTTAGCACCGAGTACAATCCTAATACTGGTGTTCCATGGGAGCTACCGGTTGTCCCAGGTGGTACCCGTCCCGATGAGTGGCCTACGTCGAATCCGAGGTTTGTGTTAGTTGAAAGCAAACTGCCGCAGTATATTGAGTTTCCCCACCATCTCTTTGAGATAACGGACACCCCCGTTGTCACGCTCAAAAGCGCGACCGACGGCCTGACCGCCACGCCTGCGACAATCCGCGAGGGCGCCGGTCGGCAAGAAATCGCCCTGAAGGTCACCTTGAAGGACGCCGTAGCGTCGGATACGCGAGTGACGTTCACCATCAACCCGCAAGAGGGTCGCCGCGACATAGACTACACGGTCGTCTTGAGCGATCTCGTCGTGCCCAAAGGCCAAACCTCGGCCTCGACGACGCTGGTTCTCACCCCAGTCGATAACGAGGTAGTGAACGACGCGCGGACCTTCGATGTAGTCGCCTCGGTCGGCGAGTCCGCCACCGACGCCACCGCGACGATCACCATTGTAGATGACGAGACGCAGAGCACGCAGATCATGCTGACGGCCAGTCCGGCGGAACTCAAGGCTGGCACCGGCGCCAACAACGTCACGATCACCGGCACGTTAGACGGCCAATCCTTCGACGAGGACGTGGACATAGTCTTAGTCGTCACCACCGATACGGACGCCGACGGCGATGTGGACGACGCCGATAAAGCCGCCACCCGCGACACCGAATACACGGCGATCTTGCGCGGCCTGACGATTGAGGCGGGCGAAGTCAGCGGCACAACCACTGTGTCCGTAACCCCCCTCGCGGGCGGCGACAAAAAGATCGGCCTAACCGCCCTAAAAAGCCCGGTCAAGAACGATGACGACGAGGACGTCACCGTCACCACAACCGTCATAACCCTGAAAGACGGCGACCCAGAGACCGGGCCGGGCATCCTTGCTTTCGACGAGGACGTCGACGTCGTCTCCACCGTGTTTGAATACGTAGTCGGCACGGCCATTGAGCCGTACGTCCTACCCGCGGCCACCGGCGGCATTGGCGACAAGACCTACAGCGTGTCCGCCACCCTGCCCGCCGGTCTAGTCTTCGACGCAGAAACGCGCACCCTGTCGGGCACGCCGCTGACAGCGGGCGACGCCACCGTCGTGTACACAGTCATCGACAGCGCCCCCGACCCAGTCAACACTGCCGTCCTCAGCCTGACCTTTGAGATCGGCACGGCCCCGCCCGCCACCGTGCGCGTCGCCAGCATCACCTCGACGCATTCGTCCATCCGCGAGAACGGCGAGACCACCGCCATCCTCCTAACGGCGACGCTAGCCGCTCCCGCCCCCAGAGCCGAGACCATCCTGTTCACCATTGCCGCCCCCAGTTCCGGCACCCCCGCCGTGCGCGACGCCGATTACACCGCCGTCATCGGCGGCTCCGTCGTCATCGCCGCCGGCGAAACACAGGGCCGGACGCTGCTCACCCTCACCCCCCTCGACAACGAGGAAGTCGATGGCAACAAGTACCTAGGCGCGCAAGCCTCCGCTTCCGGCGGCTCCGCCCAAACCGACATCAAAATCGCCGACGACGAGACGCCCAGCACGTCCCTGTCGCTGGAGGTAACGCCGCACACCCTCAGCGAGGACGCTGGTGTGACGCAACTGACCGTCACCGCCATGCTAGACGGCAAAGCCCTCGACGCCGCTGCAACCGTAACCCTTTCCATTGACCCAGAATCGGCTGCCACCCGCGATTTAGACTACTCTGCGTTGTACAACCCCTCGCTGTCCATCCCGGCCGGTTCCACCTCCGGTTCGATCACCCTGCTGATCGACCCGACGGCTGACAACGAGGACGAAGGCAACGAGACGATCACCCTCACCGCTTCTGCTGAGGGCCTAACGAGCGCCTCCGCCCACATCACGCTCGCCGACGCTGGCACAGAGGCGACGCTTCCCCCGGAAGCCACCCCTCTGTCCTTCGCCGACGGCACGTCAATCGCCGACCAAAAATACACCGCCGGTACGGAGATCAGCGCTATGGAACTCCCAGCGGCCGTTGGCGGCGTCGGCGACATAGCCTATAGCGTGTCGGACCTGCCTTCCGGCCTGTCCTTCGACGCTGCCACGCGGACGATTTCGGGTACACCCGACGCGGCCACCGACGAACCTGTCGAAATCACCTACACCGCCGCCGACGGCACGGGAGCCTCCGCCACGTTGACCTTCTCCATCACAGTCAACGCCGAGATAACCTTCGACCTAGTCTTCTTCGGCGCCGGCAAGCTCGTCCCAACCGCTTCCGACGACGGTGCTTCCATCCCCGAGTTCATCTCCGGTCAGCCGGTCAATGCCTTCACGCTCCCTTCCGCCACCGGCGGCACCGAGCCGCTGACCTACACCCTTTCTCCAGACCTCCCAGCGGGCCTGTCCTTCGACGCTGCCACCCGCACGATTTCCGGTACGCCGCAGTCCGAAGGCTCCCCCGTTTACATCTACACGGTGACGGACGCCCTCGGTGCCAGCGTAACAATGCAGCTTCAGACGCGCCCCGCCGCCTTCGCGCTCGCAACCAACTACCCCAACCCCTTCAACCCGGCGACGACGATCCAGTACGCCCTGCCGCAACCGGCCGACGTGCAGCTAACGGTCTATAATGTAGTAGGCCAAGTCGTGCGGACGCTGGTGGCTGAGCACCAAGCTGCCGGCCGCTATCTAGTCGCTTGGGACGCCACCAACGACAACGGCCAAAGCCTGTCAGCAGGGGTTTACTTCTACCGCTTGCAGGCCGGCGGCGAGTTCCACGCCGTAAGGAAGATGCTGTTGCTCAAGTAATCGTCCTTCCCGCTCCGTGTTAGGTCACGGGGCGGGAATCCACCGACCCCCCAAGTTCATAAAATGGGGCCTCTCTCCACCAGAGCAGAGGCCCCATTTTTCTTTCTAATAATAGACGTGAAGTTGTTGCGTTTCCTTACGGACTGACGCACGGGAAAGGCCAGAAGATAGCCACAAAAGGCACAAAGAGGGCGAGGGCAAATTGCAAGTTCTGCATGGAGTGTTGGGTATGAGATACTTCGCTACGCTCAGTATGACGAGGGCTGGGGCCGCGTCGGTGGCGTCGTAGGGGGGGGGCGTCGTCGTAGGGGGGGATGGTCGCGTCGTAGGGGGGGATGGTCGCGTCGTAGAGCGGCTAAGTTAAGGCAACCGCACCAAGATCAACGTCCCCAACGCCACCAAGCTAGCGATTTGCATCCCAACCAACCAGCGCGTCAGCGTCTCAATCCGACGCCCTGCGCGTCAATCCGACGCCCCTGCGCGGCGATCTCTTGCCGCAGTTCGCTGCCTTGCGCGTCGATACGGTTGCCTTGCTCGGCAATGGCTTGCCGCAGTTCGCGCCCTTGCTCGTCGATGCGGCTGCCTTGGGCGTCGATGGTTTGCTCCATGCGGCCTAAGCGGACGTTGGTCTCGCGGCTTTGCTCAACGAATTGATCGGCAAGGCCTTCTAACCGGCCAAGGCGGAGGTCACGGTCTTGCGTTTGAGTGAGGGGGAGGGGTTGTTCCGTCATGATTCACTCCTTTCGAGTGAGGGGTTTCGGGGGGCTGTTTGGGTATGGCCTGAGAGCGTTTGGGCCATACTTGCAAGATAAGTGAAAATCAGCGGCGCGTCACATCTATTCCCGCGAAAGCGGGAACCAGAAACGGGGGGACGTTTTTGCGTGGGAAGGACGGAGAACACGACCCAAGGGGGGGTTGCAGACCGCGCCTCACAAAAAGCGCGTAATGCCAAAGCCCATGCGCCAGTTGTCCGGGGCCGCGTCGTCGGGTGCTCCGACCAAATACTGGGCTGGACTCAGGCGCGTATTGTTGGTGGCGAACACGTAGAAGGTATGCCCCCCGGTATCGATGGACAGGCCCCAAGCGAGCGAATTGTGGGATCGGCCGGCGTCGCCCGGCAATAAAATGCCTTGGTATCCCGCCAAGGTCGGGCTGTACTCCAACCACACGCCCCATCTAGCGTCAAAGTAATACTGGACGTAGGTCCCCAGCGTAAAGGTGTACTGGGTATCGACGCTGAAGATGGCGCTGTTGTACAAATAGGAGGGCACCACCCCTAGGCCCAACCTCTCGTCGAGCAGCGCGTTGAAGATCAATTGCCCGTAGTACTGAAAATTGTCCGCCGCAGTAGCATCGCGCTCGACAAGGGCCGGCATATCCGTATTCCAAGCCACGCCGGCGTTGAAGGCCAAGACCGCTGGCAAACGCTCGTGGGGAAATTGCCGCCAATGGTACTGCAACTGTAGGTCCAAATTGTCCAGCACATTACTCCGCCCCAAGGTCGCCATCAGCCGGTCGCTGAGGCCGTAGCTAAGCGAGGTGCGGATATTGGCCGGCCCATCAAAACCGAAATTGGCCTGATAGCCCTCGTCAATGGGCGGGAAAAAGCGGTGCGAGATCTCGTAGTGGAAATCGCCTTGGGACAACGTCTCAGCGGTGGGATAATTGGCCGTCTTAATAGCCCGGAACAACGCCAGCCGCGTCTCGGCTGGGGCACCGGCCTGCCAAGACGGCTGGGCACTAGCCAAGGCCGGTACTAGCCCACCCCAGACAACCCCCAACCACAAGACGTGCATGTTCACGGTCAATCCCTCCGGCTCTATCGAACGTGTTTTAAGTAGAACGAGACCTCAACGGCAATTTCCTCGCTCACCTTGATAAATGCCGCCAAGGAGGGGGCCTCAATGTGGTAGTCGGCCAGTTTGAGGGTAAAAGCCGCCTCGACCTTGGAACGCCCCGCTTCCACCACTACGGTCCCGGGCACCTCTATGGCGCGGTCCACCCCGTGTAGCGACAGGATCCCCTTGGTCTTGACGCGGTAGGCACCCCCTGTGGAATCGATGGCGGCATGCTCGGCGATCGCCCCTTTGTACACGGCCTTGGGCCACTTATCCGTGTCCAGCACTTGGCGCATGTCGCGGTCTCGCTTGCCAATGCCCGTATCGAAGCTGGCTAACTCCACCTCAAAATGCAGTTGGTCCTTGGCCGCAAAAAGCGAATCGCCTTCCCAATAGATGAAGCCGTCAATTTTATCGGTCGTGCCGGTAAAAGTAAGGGCCACCACTTTGGAGGTGAACGCGACTTGGTTGCCCTCGGCCTTTGTATCGACGTGCCACTCGCCGCCGTGGACAGCCAGCGGCGCGCCGATCAGGAGCGGGATGAGCCAGCGCACCAACATTAGTCGTTGGGAGCCCCCTTTTCTATCCAAGCACGCACGGTTTCGAGCGCGGCCGGGGTCAGGTACGGTCCGTTAGGCGGCATGCGGGCTCCATCGATGTCGGCATCGGCCAAGAGTTTGCGATACAGGTAGCTGTTGTCGGGATCGCCCGGCTCGACCAGCGCGATGCCCCGGCTGCTCTCCACCCCGACGATGTTGTCGTATGCTTGCCCGGCCGACAGGTTGGGCCAAGCACTCTTTGCATGGCAACCGCTCGAAGCGCAGGAAACATCGAATATCGTCGTTTGCACCTGCTCAAAGGTCGCCGGCCCTTGGGCAGCCGCGTCGAATACCATCTCCGTGCTCGTGGTCGGACCGGAACAAGCGGTCCCCATACATACCAACGCGACGAGCACCATGAACACTTTCATGGCCTTGCTCCTTGGAATGAACTACATGGGCAACTTAACCACGCCGGTCGGGCGCTGCAACGCGGGAGTGGGCTTCGCGCCGCTCGGTCCGCAACGTCATTGGGTTCGGCGCAAAAGACGCCGACACCCCGTCCTCACAAGCTCTTCTCGATCGTCGCGACAATCGCGTCTGTATCCCTTACGTCAGGAAGAGAAAGACGTTCTACAATCAGCCCTTGTGAGTCCACCAAGTAATACGAGGGCAGGGCGTTCACTTGGTAGGACTCAGCCAAGTCCGATCCAAAGCCGTCCGCACGCACGTGGACGCCTTTGATCTCGTGTTTGTCAATCGCCTCTCGCCAAGCTCCCTCATCCGTGTCCAGCGATAAGTTGAGAAAAACAACCGGCTGGTCCGCCATCCTTTCCTTGATCGCGCGGAGGTCGGGCAAGTTGCCGATACACGGGCCGCACCAACTCGCCCAGAAATCGAACAGAATCGCTTGGCCTTTGAACTGGCTCAGCGATACGGACTGACCATCGAGGTCGTGGAGGGTAAAGTCGGGGGCGGGTTGTCCGGGTTGTAGCTTGAGGGCCTTATGCAGAACGGCTTGGACTGCCTCGTTGTATTCTGGGTACGGGTTGGTCTGCTGGAAATCTTCCCACTTGCGCTGGGCCAACGCCAAGGCGTCGAATCCGCTCTTGAAGCTATCGATCAGTTCCTCGGCCAGAAACCAGTAGAGCACTCTCCCCTTTAGTATTTCCTTGGCCAAATCATATCTCGGCGAAAAATTACTCCACCTCCCAGTACGGCTCTCCGCAGTTATCGAATCAAGCTGGGCCTGCATCGCCTCCGACAGACCAAGGCTCGATAAATCGATCCGCTCGGAGAGCTTGAGCGGCTGGCGATGTTCGTACATCGAGTCGAGTTGGGCGCGGGTGACTTCCGGCAGCCCCGATAGATCGAGTTGCTCAGAGAGCTTGGGAGGCTCTTTTGCCAGAGAATCCTGCTTTATTGCGAGTGGCAAGTAGAACGTCACAGAACCACCCGTCGTATCCACGCTAGCCGCTTCTATCTTATCTGAAGTGGAGAAGGTATAGGATTTGGACTTTTTATATAGGGAGTCGAGGCGAGCTTGGTCGGCTGCCGAAAGACCAAATACCGACAGGTCGAAGCGCTGGGAGAGCCTAGGAAAACTCTTCTCGTACATCGAATCGAGGCGGGCTTGGGACGCGGGCGACAAACCAACGGCTGACAGATCAACCATCTGCGGCAGGCTGGGACGTTTGCTCGCTTCGTGCATTGTGTCGAGGCGGGCCAAAGTCTCCGCCGACAGCCCCAAACTCGACAGATCAAAGACTTCGGAGAACTTAGGCCGCCAATGTCGGTCGGAATTTTTTCTCGACTTGTCCAACTCCCAGTCCAAGGTGCGCCTCAGAAAGGTGCGATAATATCCCACGCCTATGGCCTTTTCTTCAACTAAGGGAATTTTCTGCAAAAAGCTGTAGTACTTCGCAGTGACCGCTGGGTTGTAGTGGCCATTGGCACGGCGGTACTCCCTTGGGTAGGAAATCATGAGTGTGGCCCACTTGTAGTTGAAGTGGGCTGTCGCATAGTCGATGAATCCCGGCGAGAGTGCGTATTCTTCGCGCTCTTCAGCTAGGAACTCCAACTGATCCTGTAGCCACTGGTCCGCTTGGCGCGAGAAGTCCTCCACCTGCAGATCCTCGTAGTCCAAGCGAGGGCTCCAAAAGCGCGGAAACAACTCGGCAAGGAAGCGGTTGTTGTCCGCGTTGGAACCGCTGAACGAATAAGAGGGGCCGAAAAAACCCTCCTGCACGGTCACGTGCAGACTATCGCCGGGTTCGACGAAGAAAACCAAAGGATTGTGCCCGAAGAGGAAAGCGCCTAGCCAGTGCGTCCACTTCCACCGCTCTTTCGCAAAATTCCCCCGGACGAGGGTCCCTCGCTCGACCGGCACCTCAAAGGCGAAGCGGTCTAGGCTGTCGAGCACGACGCGCCGCTCGGCTCTTGCCAGCACCGACGGCAATTCGTAGTCAAACGCGATTTCCCGCGAGGTTGGATCCCGGATTTCGCCGGTAATGGTCGCAACCGATGGCTGGCTCTGGGTGCTTTCTGCGGCTAGACAAGCACTCGACGCCACGAGTATGGCCATTAGGAGACTACTGTATCGGTCCGTCATGAGCTTTGCTCCAGTCCGCTAGCCGTACGCGCCGTGATCGAGGAAGCCAAGCAAGCGTTTCAGCCGGGGGTTCGCATCCTCTATTTTGTGCAAGGTCGGCGCAGGGCCTATTGGCGCATTGCGAGGCCGATGCCTTTCTTTGCTACGTATAGCCAAAGTCTGGCTTGGTAGCCACCTAGCCCAAAGGAGACGCCGTGTACATCCAAGACCAACTCCCCCATGACCGCATTACCGACGACAACCTGAGCTATTACAAAGCCATTGGCGTCGATTACCTGACCGTCAATTCCCTCCCGCCCAACCTACACACCTACCCTGAGATGGTCGAGTACCTGACAGCAGTGCGCGACCGCGCCGCAAAAAACGGCCTCCGCTTTTACAACGCCGCCTTGACCGGCCCGGACGAAATCACCCTCGCCGGGCCAGACCGCGACGCCAAAATTGAGGAGTGGTGCAACTGGCTCCGGGCCATGGGCACCGCGGGCGTCCCGACCCTCGGCTACAATTTCAAGCCCGTAGGCAATTTCCGCACGCCCTCAGCCACCGGCCGCGGCGGCGCCCACTACAGCACCTTCACCTACACAGAATACGAAAAAGAAAACCACGACTATCCAGCCAAGTACATCGACGAGGCCGGGATGTGGGCCAATATATCCTACTTGCACCAGCGCATCGTCCCGGTCGCCGAGGAAGCGGGCGTCACCTTGGCCCTGCACCCGGACGATCCCCCGTTACCCGAGCCGATGGGCGGCGCAGCGCGGATTGTCTCCACCCTCGACCAATACGAGCGCATCTTCGCCCTCAACCCCAGTCCCCAAAACGCCATGCTGTTCTGTCAGGGCTGCGTCACCGAAATGGGCATTGACGTGTACGAGGGCATCCGCCGCATGGGCCGCCAAGGCAAAATCGCCTACGTCCACTTCCGCAACGTGCGCGGCACACCCAAGGATTTTAGGGAGGTCTTTATCGACGAGGGCGACGTCGATATGTTCCGGGCGATGCAGACCTACAAGGAGGTGGGCTTTAACGGGCCGTTTATGATGGACCACACCCCGTCCATCGCCGGCGACCAAGGCGGGCGTCAGGGCCATGCCTATGCCACCGGCTTCATCCGCGCCATGATCCAAGCCGTCTATCGCTGATCCAACCCTACCAACGGCGGAAGGCGGTCAATCTATCCGGTCCATCGCTTCAATGGCTTGGTCAAAGGCCGGATCGTCCACCCAAGTACCGGCCAAGTCGTCTAGATCGTGGTGCCGCACGGTCTGTTCCGTTCTCGCTCCGGCGCGGTCGGAATCGTCGAGGAGGGCCAGCATCCGGGAGACAAAGCGATGAACGACCGGACGTTCCTGTTCAATCTCGTATTCTTCCATGTCATTGTGGAAGAAATTTTTGTGGAAGTCTTCCGCCGCTAAGAATCCGGCGAGAATGAGCGGGTCGTTATACTCCTGTTCCAGCCGAAAAATGGCGTTTTTCATGGCGCGATGGCTGCGGTACTGCCAATCCCGCTGTTGGGCAATGGCGGTTACGATGTGGGTGGCAGCACCATAGAGCTTTTCCGAAGCCTGTAAACGCTCGCCAGCAGCAAATTCCCGATCAGAGGCCGCTAGAAATTCCAAGGCCGTCTGAGTGTGCTCTTGGGTTGTCATTTCTCTAGCATTCATGAGTTTTCCTTCGGCTTAGCCCGCGGCCGCGCGCAGCGCCTCGGCCATCTTCCGCACCTTGGCCTTGGTGTTGTTCGGGTGCATGGGGACCAAGACGGCGCGCGCCAAAACATCGAGCGAGTCCGCGCACGTCTTGAGCTTGTATTTGACCCGCGCCTTGCGGTTGGCCGGGAGCTTAAAGGGATTCAGTGCCGGATGGTGCGCGCCTTGGTAGCGCAAAATAGGCTCCCAGCGCGTATAGACGTGGCGGCCGGTATCCATGGGCAAAAAGGAGCGCATGTCTTGGGCGGCCAATCGGTTGCAAAAGGAGCGCGCCTCGTCCTCGGTGGCAAACAAAAAGCCCAAGTGCGTGCCGCACTCGTGATCCAAGCTGTTGTTTTTTATGGACTCCAATCCCACCTCTAGCCCGACCTGTAGCAGCTCCTGCTTGTGAGAACGCATCGTCTTGAGCATCCCCCGGATTCGCCGCAACTGCACGTTGAGTATGGCCCCCTCCACTTCAGAAGCCCGGAAATTGGGGCCGGCAAATTGCAGATCTTCGCGCTCTTCGTCCGGGTTCCAATAAAAGGAGCAGCAATCCACCGCCACCGAGCCGCGCTGATGCACCGCCTCGGCATTAGTTACAAAAGCCCCGCCCTCGCCGCAGGTCATGTTCTTAAAAAAGTTGAAACTAAACGCGCCGGCGTGGCCCCAACTGCCCAACATCCGGCCCTCGTAGCCCCCGCCCACCGCCTGACAGGCGTCTTCGAGAACGAGCAAGTCGCGTTTGCGGGCGATCTTGGCAATTTTCTTCATATCGCAAGGCAAGCCGACCATGTGGACCGGAATAATTGCCTTGGTGTGCTTTGTAATGCGTCGCTTTAAGTCCTTGGGACACAACGTCAAGGACGTATCTACATCGGCGATTACCGGAATGGCCCCGGCCCCTAACACCGCCAAGGCGGTCGCCATGTAGGTATAGGCCGGTACAATCACCTGATCCCCCGGCCCCACGCCCAATCCCACTAAGGCGGCGTACAGTGCCGAGGTCCCCGAGCGCGTCATCCGACAGTGCTCCACGCCCACGTACCGCGCCCAGTTCCTTTCAAAGCGGTCGCACTCTCCATTTGATCCATAGCGGAAGATCGCGCCGCTCTCGAACAGCCGCTGTAGTTGCTTGGTTTCTGCTTGGCCAATGCGATACACGATAGACTCCTTTAGACGAGTTCCAGTTCGACCCAGCGTCGAACCGAATTAATAATATAGAGGGCGTCGGCTCGCGCCAATTCGCCGATGGGCAAAGGGCGTGCGTGGAGTTGACCCTGCGCCAACAGCTCGGCGCGGAACGTGCCGGCCAACAGCCCGGATTCGACCGGGGGCGTGTAGCGGACGCCAGCGCGCTCCAGCACCAAGTTGCCGATGCAGCACTCGGTCAGCTCGCCGCGCTCGTTGTACAGCACCACGTCGTCGCAATCCGGGCGCGCCGCCAGCCGCTGGTCGTACAAGGCCCGGTGGGTCGTCTTGTGGTACAGCAAGGGGTCGGCGCTATCTACGGCCGCATGGGCTAGGGCCACCCGCAGCCGCCGCGCCGGCGCGAGTGCCTCGTGCTGCAAGCGGATCGCGCCGGCGCGAGAAAGCCGCAAGCGCACCCGACACCGGCCCTCCAGCGCGTGGGCCGCGTCTTGCAACCGCGCCCGGACGCGGTCGCCCGCATAGCAAAACCCCCAGTACGCTGCCGACTGAGACAATCGCTCTAAATGCCTGTCCAACAAAAAATAAGCCCCCTCTTCATACAGCAACGTCTCCACCAGTTCAAAAGACGGGTGCGGCCGGGCGCGCAAGACCTCGGCCTTGACGAGGCATTCGGCGTATTCTTCTGCTGCCGATGAGGCCCAGACGATCCCGCCGCCCACGCCAAATTCGAGCTGGTCCTGCTCGCGGTCGAGATGCGCCGTGCGAATCGCCACGTTGAAGCACGCCTCCGGCCCGGGCGACACATAGCCCAAGCAGCCGGTGTAAATGCCGCGCGGGGCGCGCTCCAGTTCGGCGATGATGGCCATGGTCCGCACCTTGGGCGCGCCGGTCACCGAGCCGCAGGGGAAAAGCGCGGCAAAAACGTCGGGCAAGCGCACGCCGGCTTTGAGTTGGCTGGCCACCGTAGAAGTTAGCTGCCAAACCGTGGGATAGCGTTCGACCGACCACAGGGCCGGAACCGCCACGCTGCCGACTTGCGAGATCCGCCCCAAGTCGTTGCGCAACATATCTGCGACCATCAGGTTTTCGGCGCGGTCCTTGGCGGAATGTTGCAGGGCGTCGGCCCGCTGCCGATCCTCGGCCGCAAAGCGGCCCCGCGGCCGGGTGCCCTTCATGGGCCGCACCGTGCAACGCCCGTTGTGCAGGCGGAAGAACAGCTCGGGCGACGCTGAGATCAGCACGTGCCGACCCAAGTCGAGATACGCGCACAACGCGGACTCCTGCCCCTGCCCCATGTCGCGGTACAGCGCCCGCGGATCGCCGCGGAAGCGGCTGTGCAAGCGCAAGGTGTAATTGACTTGGTACGTGTCGCCGGCCGCAATATAGGCGCGGATGCGCTCAATGGCGGCCTCGTATTCCTCCCGCGACACCGACGGCCGCCATTGGTCCAATTCGTAGGAGCCCAAGCTATCGCTGGGCGCGGCCACCGGCAGCCGCTCCTCAAAGAGACCAAAGTACACTAGGGGAAGCGCGTCAGCGGGACGGGTGGTGAAGGCCGGGTCCAGTCCAGCCGCGGCCTCGTAGCAGACAAAGCCTACAGCGTGTAGTCCTTGCTCCACCGCCCGCTCCACCGCGCTGAGGGCCGGGCGCACCTCCTCTGCCGCTGCGGCCACGACCTCCCCCACCGGATGGGTAAACGCAAAGGAGCGCTCCTGCCCGCTGCGGGCATAGGACGACAACAGCACTGGACTTTCTATACCCATGTCTTTGGCAAAGAATTCTCTTAGCGTCCCCAACGACGCCGATCGCTAGCCTGCCGCCTCGCCGGGCTGGTACTCAATGCGCCGCATGAAACGCTCGCCGACATCGTAGTTTGGCTGGTCGGAGACAAAGCGCCACAAGCGCACGCGCTGCATCAGTTCGTAGCGATGCTCGTTGCCCTCCCAGCCGTGGTTGGTCGATAGGATGGGGCCGATTGCAGGATCGTCCAGATCCGCGGTGTCAAAGTTGCAGACCTGCGGCCGCGTCGGGTTGAGCCGCAACTTGTACATGAAGCGGTCCCGAGCCGTGTAGTTGCTGCGCGCCCCGTGCCAGACGCGGGTGTTCCACACGTACATGGTCCCCGCCGGGCAGGTCGCCCAGACCTTGCCCCGCATGTGGTGGTAAATGGCGATCTCCCCGGTGCGCACATTGCGGAATTGCGTTCCCGGCACTAAGAAAGTACCGCCCATCTCGTCTGTTGTATCTGCGGGGAACAGCGATAGCTGGATATCGAAGTAATGGTCGCGGAAGTCGATGACCGAGTCTTGGTGCATATTGGGGCCTTTGGTTTGCTCGGCCTTGGTCAAGTGCGCGGCGTGGTGGTCGTACAGGGGATCGGGGCCAACCAAGGAGTGGATGAGTCCCTGGACCTGCGGCAGGCGGAACGCATCGCCCAAAGCCGTGCCTTTGGGCCAAGTCTCCTCAAACGGGGTCCCCACGGCGAGATAGCCCTTATTGTGGTGCATTTCCTCAAGGCAGGCTCGGCACAGATCTTTAGGGACCATTTCTTCAAACTTCAAATACCCCGAGGCGACAAATTGCGCCATCTGCTTCGAGTTCAAAAGATGCTCTTTCACGATGTGGCTCCTTCCTCTTTTTGCAGCTCGTTGAATTTCGACAACACGATCTGGTAGGGCAGCGGCCCCAGTTCATAGCCCTCTTGGGGCGAGCGATGCTTGAGTTCCGACATCTGGATGACTTGCCAGCCATCGCGCAGGGCCGCCATGGCGTTGTGGTAGGGCGGCTCGCTCTCCTCGACCAAGTCGCCTAGGCCCGTCCCCTTGGAGGCTTCGTAGCGCGCCCAAGCGACGACTTGGGCGTCGAGCGCGGGCGTGGTCTGAAAAAGTACTAGAATGTCTTGCACTGCGGTCATAAAAAAGCCTTCCGGTGATATGGGGTTGAAGGTTGAAATTGCCGAGCGGTGTCCATTAAAAGTTAAAAATAGAGAACCTGTCGCCGCGCCGGCCGCTAATGCGTCCGCGCCAAGGGCGTCCATTCGGAGAGCGCGTCCAACTCCGTTCGTTCCCCATCCCCCAACTCCACTTCCAACGCGCCAAAGACCTCCTCCACGTGCTCGGGGCGGTCTGGGCCGATGATCGGTGCGGTAACATCCTCGTTGGCCAATATCCAAGCGATCGCGACCTGCGCCGGGGTTTTGTCCTGTGCTCGACCGATCTCGGTTAGCTTCTGCACGATTCGCTCGGCTTGGTCGCTCAGGGCCGCTGCAAACCGCCCATCGTCCTGCCAAGCACTATCGGTCGGCGGCTTTTGCCCGCGCCTAAAGCGGCCGCTCAACAGGCCGACGGCCAGCGGACTATAGGTCATCATACCGAGGCCGTACTGCCGACACAAAGGCAATAGCTCCGGCTCCACTTCCCAGCGCTGCAATAGGTTGTACTGATTTTGTAAGGTGAACAATGGGTCTAGCCCCCGGCGATCCGCCGTCCACAATGCCTCCACCACTTGGGCGGCGGTAAAATTGCAGGCGCCCACATAGCGCACCTTGCCCTGCCGCACCAAGTCGTCAAACGCCCGCAGCGTCTCGTCGAGTGCGGTGTCGGCATCCCAGTGGTGCAGCAAGTATATATCGACGTAATCCGTGCCCAAGCGCTTGAGCGACCGCTCGATCTCGCGCATGATGGCAAAGCGCGACAGGCCGCGGTCGTTGGGGCCATCGCCTACGGGGCTCCAGACTTTGGTCGTGATCACCAGATCGTCGCGCTTGCCCTTGATGGCCTTGCCCAACAGCGCTTCGCAACGGCCCTGAAAGTAGTAGTTGGCGCAATCGAGGAAATTGCACCCCAAGTCGAGGGCGGTCTCAACCGTGCGCACAGCGGTCGCCTCGTCTGTGTGCCCGTGCCAGTACCCGCGGAAGGCCGTGCCCAAGCACAGCCGCGAGACCTTGACCCCAGCCCGTCCCAATCGCACGTACTCCATGATTTCTCCTAGTCCAGTTTGATTGGCAAGTTATATGTCGGCGCATTCACGGGCCGCGCCAAGCCGATTTCGAGGCGGATTTCAGTCCCCGGCAGCAAGCCTATATTCTCTCGTTTCTCGCAAGGTTCCGCCCCCTTGACGTAATTCCTACAGCTATACTATGTATATGTATAAGCTGAGCACTGGAAATACTCAAGAAAACCTTTATCGATAAGATACGGGAGATGATGGAAATGCTCTCAGGACTACCCAGAGGCTGAGGACGCCCATGCAAGGATTGGCACTCATTGATTTGGATAATTTTCGTGAGCGCGACAAGAAGTCTAAGGTTGATTTGGAGTTTGATACCGAGACGCTTGTCGATGACGTCGCTCGCGCCTTTGCAACTGTATTTCCGACTGCTCGTGAGCTCGACGTCCGTCTGTATGGTGGCTGGAGGGATGAGACCGGCTCGCCGAGCCACGAGGCATCGTGGCTATACGAGTTGCTGCCCGGTCTGCGCGGCCGCCGACATGGGCTGATCGTCCGCCCTGCGCTCGCAACGACCATGATCCAATTCCCAGAGTTTCTTCTGCGCGGCACCGTGCGAGGCCGAGGACGGAGGCAGCGACAGAAAATGATTGACGGCATGATTGGCTGTGATGCCCTCTATATAGCTACACGCGGCCCGACGTACATTGGTATCGTCACCAACGATGATGACCTTCTACCAGCCACTCTCTCAGCACACCGTGAGAACGCCGACGTGTTGGTATGGATGCGTCCCCGAGCCATCGGCTCAGCCGTCAATGACACGGGCTTACTGAACGAAGGGATGCGAATTCACCAGTTTAGGAGTTGATCTCATGTTTGAAAGCTATCACAAACGTATCGAACTAGATCTAGCCTCTTTCGCCGATCCCGGTAGTGTCGAGGTAATTCCATCCGGGAGGACATTATACGCCGAATGGAAGATGCGAGGGGAGCCACGGGCGGCGACGTTTACATTTTCTTCAGACAGTGGTGTTAGTGTCAAGACCGACGACATAACCCGGCCCCAGCCTTACTCTATCTTTCTCGCTGGTACGCAAATGGCTGACCTTAGACGCATGGCGCAGATGATAAGCCAAGCTAAGCGTCAGGAGATATTCATTCCTACGAGAGCACACCGTACTGATCTCGACACCACCGATCCGTCTTCAGCCACAGAGCTATTGGCTAAACTTCTTGAACGCGACGACGCGGAGACGACCCAAGTAGTCATGATTACTGGCGATGCCGGTACAGGAAAGACCCGTGTCCTACAGGAATTGGTTTTACAACAAGCCAGCAAGTATCTTCAAGGAAAAACCAAGAAGTTATTCCTATACGTCGATGCACAGGGTCGTGCGCTAGCGCGGCTAGATGAAGCTCTGGCGACAGAGCTTCAGGACCTAAAGGTCAATATTACCTATCACTCCATTGCAACCCTCGTCCGCGTTGGATTGCTGGTACCGATCATCGATGGCTTCGACGAGCTTCTCGGTGTAAGTGGATACGATGATGCGTTCAGTTCTCTGGCAACATTTCTAGAGCAGCTAGAGGGTCAGGGCGGGCTGATTGCATCGGCCCGATCTGTGTACTACGAGGAAGAGTTCCGCAGTCGTGCTAGTCGTGCTTCTATAACAGGAGAACAAGCATGGTCCCACATCCCGGTCGAGATCGTCCCATGGGAATCCAGCTATCAGAAGGACTTTCTGAACGAACTAGCCAAACATAAGTCTATGTCGGAGGAGAATAAAGCGGCATTAAGCAAACGCGTCGACGAAGTATTCAAGGACAATGAAGCCCTCGCCATGAAACCGCTGTTCTTCGCCAAAGTTGTCGACCTGCTACTCGAGGAGCCGGATTTTTCCGGCGGCGGGGATCTCCTCAATGAACTGACGCACAGCTATCTAAAACGCGAACAAAAGGAAAAACTGCTCGACCGACAACAGCAGCCATTACTATCCGAATGCCGCCTTGAACAGCTCATGGGTGAGTTGGCCGAGGAAATGTGGAACCAAGAAACCCGCGAACTAGACTTCCGCTCCGTTCGGGAAGTCGCGGAATACGTTCTTTACGACGAGAAAGTACCGGAATCCACACGGCAAGTCGTTGTCGAACGGATGCCGACGCTCGCGTTCCTTGCAACTAATAAGAAGCATACGGGTATTACGTTCGAGCACGAGGTCTTCTTCTTTTATTTTTTAGCCCGAGCAATAGTAAATAAGTATATTCAAAACAAGGCCCTGCAGGTCGTCTTGAGCCGTTCCACGCTTCCAGAATTTGTCGCTGAACGTTTAGCTTTTGAACTACAGCAAGAGAGCCACCTCTCAACACTCAATGACCTACAAAAAATTCTCGATCGGTTGGGTGACGCCGGACGAACTGAGTGGCACCGAACGGGCCAAGTGCGGGAAAACGCTGGCATCGTTACGTTGGCGTTATTGCGCAAGTTCACGGATATCAATGGACCGAACTCTGAGATTGAGGGATGCACAATCAGCTCGGTTGTTTTTCCAGGGAGCAATCTAGACGGCGTTACGTTACGAAATTGTACATTGGTCAATGTAGAGTTTCGCCGGACTAATTTGAGAACCACCAAATTCATCAAATGCACTGCAAATAATGTTCGGCTAGTGGAACCAAGGGTACATGTCAATTCTACTCGTTTGGAGTTGAACGGACTTCGCGTACCCGAGGATGTATCCAGCATTCAAAAACTGAGCGACGACGGATCTCCCACGATCTATGATCCGAGTGAGATTATCCATGTTCTCCACGGATGCGGCACCCCCGTGGAGAACAGCAGCGACGAGGAGTTGCACGAGGTCCCAGAGGAATTTCTGGAGCTGTTGAAAAAACTAATACGGGCGTACGAGAGAGCCAATCCCATCTGTATTAGTAATGACGAGAACCCGTATATCCAAAGGCTGTTGAAAGATCCTCAGTGGCCTACGTTGCGGGATATTCTTATCGAACACGGCATTGTGAAACGGGAGCATCGCGGGACTAGCGGCCGACGCAAGGAATTTCTACGCCGTCAGTTTTCATCTGATCAGATCATGTCGGGGATAAGCAAATCGGGCCGCGCCGATCCGCAAATTGCAAGGTTTTGGAACTCTCTTGAAGTATAGAGCGGCCTCCTCACCCCTTTCCCCCCTTCACACTCCACACCGCCCCGGTGGTGTACGTATTCCGCTCCGAGCACAAAAACTCAATCACCTCGGCCAATTCCTCCGCGTCCGCGTAGCGTCCGATCGGGGTGCCTGGGTTGCGCAGGTGCGCCTCGTCAAAGCGCGGTACCACCATGTCGGTCAACGCCCGCCCCGGCTCGACGCCATTGACGAACACCCCCTGCCGCGGCCAAGCATCGCCTAGCGCCTGAATAAACGACCAAACCGCCCCCTTGGACACCGAGTACGGCACCTGATTGGGGCTGCCGTGGCGCGCCCCAGAGGAAATCGTCACGCAGCGCCCCCACTCTCGTGCGAGCATGTGCGGGACCGCCGCCTGATGCGCGTAGTACACCCCGTGAACATTGATCTGCATGACCTTGGCAAACTGCGCGGCTGGTTGCTCGAAAAAGGGCTTTTCCCACCCCAAGACCCCGGCGCTGCACACCAGAATATCCAGCCGCCCAAAAGCCGCCACCGCTTGGGCCACCGCCGCGTGTACCTGCCCCTCGTCGCTCACGTCCGCCTCGACGAAGAGCGCCTGCTGCCCCATGGCCTCAATCTCGCGCACCCGCGCCCGCGCCGGTTCGGCCTGCACATCGATAATAGCAACGTGCCGGCCGGCCTCGGCCAAGCGCAACGCGGTCGCCCCCCCGATGCCGCGGGCACCCCCGGTAATCAGGGCTACCCGTTGTTCCACAGGTGCTGCAAATCGCAAATGTGCCATACCATCCTTCCTTGCTTGCACGGCTTGCGCGGCCGCGCAGTTTTGAATAAAGATAAGTTATCTATCGCCCCTTTACGATTATAATATACGGAGCATAAAAAATGAAAATCGCACAGATCGACTCCCTCCTGCTCGGCAACGGCTATGTCGTCCGCATCACCACGGACACCGGCCTAACCGGCATTGGTCAAACCGCCTGCTGGGGCTATCCCACGGCCGTGCAGAGCATCGTCGAGGTCTTCAAAGACTACCTCATCGGCCAAAACCCCCTCCGCATCGAACACCACTGGCAGCACCTCTACCGCATGGCACCCTTCCGTGGCACAGTCGTCATGGGGGCCGTCTCGGCCGTAGATATCGCGCTGTGGGACATCAAGGGCAAGCATTTCGAGGTCCCGGTGTGGGAGCTATTGGGCGGTAACGTCCGCGACAAAATCCGCCTGCACCTGCTGTCGGGCGGAGCCACGCCGGAGGCCAACTTCAACGCCGCCCAAGCCGCGGTCGCCGAGGGCTTCACCGCCATCAAGTTCGACCCCATCACCACGGACTGCCACGACAAGGGCCAAGCGCGGATGATCCAAACCGCAGTCGATCTGACCGCGGCCGCCCGCGAAGCCGGCGGCCCGGATTTGGACCTGATTATCGAGCTGCACCGCAAGTTGACGCCCATGGTCTCCTTGGCCCTCGCCGAGGCCCTCAAGCCCTTCCACGTATTCTTCCTCGAAGACCCGATCCAAATCGACAGCATCTCCGCCCAAGCCCACATCGCGCAAAAATCCACCGTGCCCTTTGGCAACGGCGAGCGCTTCGTGTCTATATGGGAGTTTCGCGAGTTGTTGGAGCAGGGCGGCCCCCAGTATTTGCGGCCGGATGTGGCTTTGGCGGGCGGCATCTCGCACTGCAAAAAAATCGCCGCCATCGGCGAGGCCCATCACTGCGCGGTCGTGACCCACAACTTCTTGGGGCCGCTGACGACGGCGGCCTCCCTACACCTCGACGCCTCCATTCCCAACTTTATCACGCAGGAATACACCAAAGGCGACGAAGCCCCGCACAACGCGGTCTATCAGTGCGCGTATCGGCGCGAGGGCGGGTACATTCCGATTCCCCAAGCCCCGGGCCTCGGCGTGGAGCTAGACGCGAGCTTGATCGACGAGACGCCCTACAAACCCATCAACAACGCTTCCACGCCGCTACGCACCGATGGCTCGGTGTCTTATGCGGTATAACCACCATCCCAACACAGGAGGTCTTATGAACGTCCTAATTTTGTCCGGCCCCAATCATCGGTTTGCAGCCAGTGCCTCGGTCATCCACGGCTTTTTGAGCGCGCACGACGATCTGTCCGTCGCGCTTGCCGACGACAAGGACATGTTGGTAGCAGAAAGGCTGCGCGATTTCGACGTGCTGATCTACGGCACTGGGTTCACGCGCACCGAGCGGCAGGAAGACGGCACCGTGCAGCACGTGCCCGAGCTGACGCCCGCGCAAGAAGAAGGGCTGTTCGATTTTGTCGCCGGCGGTAAAGGGTTCGTCGGCATCCACGGGACTGCATGGTGGGTTGGCGGCAGGGCCGTTGACCTGCTCGGCGGTCACGCCAACTGGCATCCCCCGGGCTCGGCCTTCACCGTCGCCATCACCGACCGCGACCACCCCGTTACGCAGGGGCTGCCCGACTTTGACGTGGAAGACGAGATTTACATGTCGGCGTGGGATCCGGCGATCCGCATTCTGGCGACAACCGCATGGAGCGGCAAGCAGCATCCCCTAGCGTGGGTCAAACCCTACGGCGCCGGGCGCGTGTTTTACACGGCGTTGGGCCACGGCCCGGGCACCTTTGAGAGCCTAGGCATGCAGCAGATGATGGCGCGCGGCGTACGGTGGGTCGGGGGACGCCTATAAAAACCCGCCCCGCGCGTCCGACCACTGCCCACAGCGGATTTCGTGTCGGTCTGATCGACAAAGCCACCGCAATAGGGGCTATCTGCGTCCAGCACTTGGCGCGTTAGCACACCCTCGACCTGCTGGTCTAGCTCGCCGACGAGCGGCGCGTACGCAATCACGACCGCTTCGGTTTCAGCGACCGATACGCCGCTTCTGTAAACTTGGCTACTGCCACGGCAAAATCTGCCCGCTCATAGCCCTTGCCGCCGTTGCGAATCCAGCGCAAAAAGGCCGCGTCCGGCGTGTCCTCCCGCACTCGTTTCGGCACCTCCAACGGCTCCCCGTTCAACAACACTTCTCGCACCCGCCACTGGTGTAGATGAAAGACCAAGGTCCCTTCGTCGCCGTGGATGGCCAGCCGCTCGTCGTGCCGGCTCGCGCTGCCGACAAAGCTCAGCGACCCCAGCGCACCGCCGCGAAACCGCGCATTGACCACGGCATCCATATCCACTCGCTTGCCCCGCTTGTCCATGAAGGCCGCGACCTGTACCGGCGTCAAGCCGGTAATCCACAGCACCGCGGCCACCAAGTGACTGCCGGTGTCCATGAACATCCCGCCCCCGGCAAGCTCGGGCACCATCCGCCAGCCCTTGCCGCCCCAGTTTTGCGTCACGTACGCGACGACCCCCTTGATCTGGCCGAGGACGCCCTTCTGCACCAACTCCCGCGCATACGCATACTCCGGGTAAAAATTGCGCTGATAGCTGACGACCAACACACGCTCCCGCTCGGCCGCCAGATCGACTAGGGCTTGGGCGTGCCGCGCCTTGGTCGTCAGGGGTTTTTCGACCAAAACGTGTAGATCGCGCTCTAGCGCGTAGCGCACCTGTGCGTAGTGGGTCGAATGCGGCGAAGAGATCAACACCCCGTCGAGCGCGTCTGCGCCGATCATCTGCCGGTAGTCGGCGTAGTACGCAGCTTCCGCGCCCCACGCTTTTAGCACTTGCCGAGCCGACGCCTCCGCCGGGTCGGCGACCGCCACCAACTCGACGCGCCCATCGGCTTGCAGCCGGGGAATGTGGGCACCGCGCATGTTGCCGCCACAGCCGATTAGGCCGACGCAAATTTTCTTTTTTGCCATTGCGTTCCTCTCCGTTCACTAGGTTAATTGCATCTCAGGTCAAACAGCGGCGCGAATTGGATTAAACAGGGGTGACCATCACGCCAAGTCCTCCAGCCAAGCCAGCACCTTCTCCTTTTGCTGCTCCTCAAATTCTGGAGCCAGATACTGATCGATAACTCGTCGCGTCACCAGATCACCAAGACGACCGCGCTCCAAGAACTCATCGTATCGGGGCAGTTCGTCGAGCCGAACGAGGCCGGCACTCTTATTCTCGTCGTCCCAAGTGCATACGACCACTCCGTCTAGCTGTTCTCGCGTGAGGAAGTTCATAGTAGCTGGATTGTGGGTGGTTACTAAAACGTTCAACTGGCGATTCTGTGCAACTTCGGCAATCGCCGCAGTGAGGACCTCAACTCGACTGGGATGCAGCCCATTATCAAACTCCTCAATAACGATGCGAGAGCCTTCGGCGACCGTCTCAAATGCGGTGAGAATCGCCAGTGTTCGCAGAGTTCCATCGGACAGAACGCGCGCATCAACCTTGTATCCCGAACGCTCCTGAAAGCCAAAAATCACGTCTCCCAAATCCGTCAGCGTGAAGTCGAAATTCTGGTATGGCTCGTCAGGCAACAGACGAATTTTCTCGAGGAGTCGCTGTAAAATCGCCCGCTGATCGTCATCTCCCGTGCTGAGTCCATACAAAACGGCCGACAGATTGGATCCATTCCTCTTCAGAATGGTGTCGCCAACGCGCTCGTAGTTGTGCATTAGCTTGGGATCGGGATCAAAGACAAAAGACGCTTGTAGGTACGACATGATGCCTACAAACCCAAGGCTCTCTGTGTATTTTCTATTCTTCGAGGCGACAAATTCTCGATATTGCGATAGCACGGATCGATCCGAGGCCACCTGTACTCGTGGTTTCCTGCCGCCTCGTGCGAAATTGTCGTATTGGACCGTGAGGTCTCGGGATGTAGAACCTAGCAGGTTGGGTTGGGTCTCATATAGCGTTCGGTTTCCAACTTTGAGTTTCTCACCGATAATCTGTGGATGCGGTCGGGTACAGATTTCAACTTCGTACAGAAGAGATAATCGCTGGCCTTCTGGTCCTATATATACTGAAAAACCTAGCTGGAACCGATCTTTCCCCTCCCGCCCACAAGCCTGCAATCCGCCCCGTACTTCGAGACCACCACTTCCCCTCCCAAGGTCGCTGATCTCGTAGAGCGGCTGACCACGGGCGACGAAAGACAGCAGTTCAATAGCCTCAATGACATTGCTCTTTCCCGATCCATTGGGGCCGATTAACAGACTGAACCGCCTGAGCAGGTCAATCTGGGCATTGGCGAATCCCTTGTAGTCCCCTAGATGGTGCATGTAGTCGCTCTCTTGAAAAGTGCGTCCCCCAAGCGTTCTATGGATAGATCGATAAACTCCGGTTCGAGTTCGGTCCCCACGAACCTTCGTCCAAGATTCACGGCGGCTACGCCCGTGGTTGAACTGCCGGAAAAAGGATCGAGGATCAAGTCGCCGGCGTTTGTCGATGCCATGACGATCCGCTCTATGAGCGCGATAGGCTTTTGCGTAGGGTGTTTGCCAAACTTCTTTTCTGCGCCATTAGGCGGCCTAAACGACCATACCGATTTCATCTGTTTGCCGCGGTTTAATTCCCGCATCTTGGCGTAGTTAAAACAATGCTTTGACTTTTCATTTTTAGCCGCCCAGATAATGGTTTCCGTTGCGTGCGTAAAATAGCGGCAAGACAGATTAGGCGGGGGATTGGGCTTTTCCCATGTAATATCGTTGAGAATCTTCATTCCCATCTGCTGCATCGCATACCCCACAGAGTGAATGACATGTTGGGTTCCAGACACCCAGATCGTCCCGTCGGGTTTCAATGCGCTTTGACACCTCGATAGCCAAGCACTATTGAACTCGTGATTTATTGCTGGGCCTTTCGATTGGTCCCACTTCCCCTTATCGACCTGCACCATTTTTCCTGCGTGGCAGGTAATCCCTCCATTTGAAAGAAAATAGGGCGGGTCGGCAAATATCATATCGAATTTGCCCTCTGGGTATTTGCCGATAATCGCATCCAAAAACTCGAGACAATTAGCCCGATATAGCCAAATGCCAAATTCATTATCGCAGAATACGCATTGGTTCGGTGAGTATGCAGAACGCTCCATGACCAGCAAAGGCATAGGCGGGCTTTCTCGCGCTTGCTCATAACTAGGCCCTTGCTCGTGTTTCATCGTCGTATCTGAGTTTGGTTTGAATAAGACCAGCGAGGGTGCCCCGAAGCAGCAGCACCCGTCCTCAGTCCACTAGACTAAACAACGGCGCGACCCCGCCAAACATCCCCGGAAAGCGGAACACGGCCTCGTCTTGGTCGCGGATGCGGGCGAGAAGGGCCTCGTCGAGCAAGGCGCGCTGGCGGTCGAAAAGGGCTTGCTCGGCGGCAACCGCGTACGAACCCTCGCGCCGCGCTCGCGCTTGTGCGGCGGGGATTGCAGGGTCGCCGGCCAGCTTTTTCGCCATGGCCGCCAAGAAGCGCTCCAGCAGCGGCCGATGCCCGCCAGCGGACGCTTGGGCCGCGGCCGCGTCAAACGCCGCGTGGCACTTGACTACGCGCTCGCGCCAGTCGTCGGGCACCTCACCATCGAGGGTGAAGGGCGCGGCGTGGCCCAACAGCGGCGTGCGGTCTTCGGTCTGGAAGGCCACGAGCACGGGATGGTTTTGCACAGGCCGGGCGCGGAACCGGGCGACGCTCCCCGGCTCAATATCGGCGATCGCGCCCGCGGCGAGCGGTTGGGTCTTTAGCCCGTTTGTGGAGAGCACGTCCAAATACGCCTCGGCGCAGAAGTGGGCGGTGATATGCTCGCGGGGCCGCCCTCGTATCCCGCAACGCCCAAAAGGCAGTGAATACGCCCAATGGCCATCGGTCGCGCCCGCGTCCTCCCCGCGCAGTTGGCGCAAGGCGCGGCAAAGGCGCTCGGCTTCGCCGACCGCATCCGTAGGCCACGGCACGACAGCACCCTCCGCATCCACCTCCACCCGATAAGGCACCCCGTACCCAAACAGCCGCGCTCGCAACGGATCGCCCATTACAGCAACTCCTCGGCGCACTCGGCCACCTTGCGGAAGGCCGCGGCGTATTGCTCGATGATTTTGGCGTCGTAGTGCTTAAACCACGGAATCGAATAGATGCGGCCGGTCATGCGCTCGGTCACCGGCAGACTGCCCAGCCCCTGCCGCAGGTCGCGGTTGGCGTGGGCGATGCGAGTGGGTTGACCGTGGCCGTATATGTCGGCCTCGTTGAGCACCGGATGCAGGTGCATCAGCTCATTGGCCCCCGGCACGATTTTGTACGCCCCGGTCTCAGCGGTGACCGCGGCGCAAAAGCGCTCGACCGGCAGGCCGCCCAACTCCTCGGGCGCGTACAGCCCCTTGGCCGCGTACCAGCCGCCCATCGTAGAGCCGCTGTCGGCCGGGGGGCGATGCGCCTCGATCCCCGGGACGCCTTCGAGCAAGTCCCAGAAGTAATTCATCGCCCGCTGAATTTCCTGCATCCGCTCGTCGTAGTGGCGCAGTTGGGTGCGGCCCACCGCCGAAGACAACTGGTGCATCCGGTATTTGTACCCGCCCAGCGGCATCCCAGCAAAAGGCGTCAGCGCGGGGTCTGAGAGGGAGCGGGTGCGCTGATAGTGCCCAAAGGCCGCGACGCGCTCGTACAGGGCTTGGTCGTCGGTGACCACAAAGCCCCCTTCGCCGCAAGCCAGCGACTTGCCCGACATAATCGACATCGCGCCGATGTGGCCGATGGTGCCCAGCAGCCGCCCCTTGTAGCGGCCGCCTTGGGCGTGGGAGACGTCTTCGATGACCTTCAACCCGTGCCGCTCGGCAATTGCCATGATTGGATCCATATCGGTTGGATAGGCGCAGTAATGCACGGGTACGATCGCCTTGGTGCGCTCGGTAATGCGGTGCTCAATGTCGTTGGGATCCATGGTCAAGGTGTGGGGGTCGATCTCGGAAAACACGACCGTTCCGCCGAGCGAGAACACTTGGAGCGACGTGCCCCAAAAGGTCATGCTCTGCGCGATCACCTCGTCGCCGACGCCGACGCCGCAGGCCCACAGCGCGGCGTGGATCGCGGCCGTGCCCGTGTTGTGGCAGAGGGCGTGCTGCAAGCCGAAGTAGGACTTCAGGTCCTCTTCAAAAGCGAGGGTTACGTCCAAGCCCGACATCGCCCCGCGCCGCAGCACCGCCAGCACGGCCGCTTCGTCCGCGGCCGTGATAATCGGCCAGCTAAAAATATCGCCCTCAGCGGCGGTGACGGCCTTGGGACCGCCCAAGAAGGCCAACCGGCTCATCGCCATTGTTCCTTCCGTGCTAAGAACCCGCGATTTCTCGCAGCCGCGCTTGCGTCGGCATGTAGCTGTGCTCCCACACCTGCTGCACCACCCCGTCTGCGATATAGGCCAAGCGCGGATAGCCGTGGCCAAAGGTCAGGCGAAAGAAGTCGGTCTGCGATATGGTGGCAATGTCAAAGCGCGGTTGCAGCCGCTCCTTGAAATCGGCCAGATCCGGCGAGTCCGGGGCGTGATTGGTCAGGGCGATGAGCCGCGGCAGTTGGGGGTCTTGGGCGAGGGCGTTCATCTTGGGCACTGCGTCTTGGCAGTACCTGCACTTGGGACTGAACAATTCGAGCAGGTATTCGCCCTGCATTAAATCGGCATCTACGCCCTTGAGCGTCAGGCCCGAGAGCCGCACCCCGCTTTTGAGGTCGGACTGCTCGGTGCGCTCTAGCTCGGGAAAAAACCGCACACTGCCGATCACCAGCCCGGCCAAGAACACGCCGCACACCATTCGAGTCGCCACCGGCCAGACCGGGGCACCGCCCGCCCCCCACCAGTTGGGCCGACCAGCCGCGGGCGCGTCGTTTGCACTGCGACGCATCCCCCACCACGCAAAGAGCAGCACCGCGAGCATGATGCTGTCTTCTACGGCCGCTTCCCCGGGGCTGCGCTCAATCAGGGTGCCAAAACAGCCGCAGTCTATCGAAGCACCCATCTGCCAAGCCTTGGCCATCAGCGCGGTAAAGTACGCGGTCAACAAGGCGGCGGCCGGCAGGGTGATTTTAGGCCGCCAATTGCACACCAGCGCGAGGCCGAGGGCCAACTCAATCGGGCCTAAGAGCGCAGTCGCCTTGGCCGCGGCTGTCGTCAGCTCCCAGTTGTCCTGCGGCAACCCGAGAATGTGCATGTAGGGGATGGATTCCCAGTAAAAGAGCACCGGCTCCCATACCTTCATTGCCCCGGCGATTAGGTAAACGATCCCAATGATAATTTGGCCGACGCGCGCGGCCTTGCTCATCGCGTCCATGGAAATGACTCCTCAACTAATCAATTCGGCGAATACGGCTGAGAATACGCTCCGCGTCTGCCGCATGTACTCCTCCACCTCGGCTTGGAAGGTCGCTACGTCTTCGGCGCTGAGGGCGCGGCTCAAGATTTCCAGCTCCCGGCCGGTCGGCAGGGCGTCGTCGGCTTTGTCGCTGGCGATCCGCATGCCCTTTTCTACGGCCCGCAGATACTCGTACGCGTCGAGGAGCAAGCGGCCCCGCTCCGGGTCTAAACAGCCCTGCTCAACGAGCAATTGCAGCGCGTGTCGGGTGCTGCCCACGCGCAACCGGCGATCGCGATAGCCCCACTTGAGCACGAGGATCTGCGCCACAAACTCGATATCGACGATGCCACCCGGCCCGCGCTTGATGTCGATGCGCACTCGACGCCGGCTCTGCGGCTCCATCCGCTGCCGCATCTCCCGCATCTGCACCGCCAAGTCTGCGTCCGCCTCTTTGCTATATACGAAGCGCTCAATCGCCCGCAGGACCCGGGTGCCGAACTCGGCATCGCCGGCCACTTGGCGCGCACGACTCAGCGCCATCCGCTCCCAAGTGGCCCCCCGCTGGGCCAAGTAGCGGCGGTAGCCAACCAGCGAGATGGCCATGGGAGCGCTGGCCCCTTCGGGCCGCAGCCGCGCATCCACCGAGTACAGCCCCTCCTCGGCTAACAGGGTAATCAGACGCTGGCTGAACTCGATAAAAAACACGCTATTCGCTACGCCGCGGCGCGTCTTACCATCGCTTTCGTACACGAAAAACAAATCCAAGTCCGAGCCGAAATCCACCTCGCGGCCCCCAAACTTGCCAGCGGCCAATACGGCGAACTGCACGTCGCGGCCTTGGCGGTTGCGCGGCTTGCCCCACCGCCGCACCAACGGACGCCAAGCCAGCGCATAGACCGCTTGCAACACCTCGTCACCCAACTCGGTCAGCCGCAGGAAGGTCTCTTCCTCGGTCGCCAGCCCCATTAGGTCGTCGGCCCCAATTTGCAGGAGGGATTGCTTCTGCATCCGCGCAATGGCGTCTAAATCGCCGCGCACCGGCTCAGGGTCCGAGCTCTGGCCGGCTTGGTCAACTAGGCTGTCGAGCAGGGCCGGATCGCGGCGCAACAGGTCGGAGAGAAAGCGGCTAGAGCCACAGATGGCAATGATCAAGCTGCGGAAGCCGGTGTGTTCTTGAAACAAGGTGTACAAAGCACCCGGCGCGCCATAGGCTTCCACGAGCTGAGTAAAGCGCAAAAGCCCTTGGTCTGGGTCCGGGGCCGCGGCCAGCGAATTTAGCAGTTCCGGCAACAGGGCCTCGAAGTGGGAGCGGCCCCCGCTCAACAACAGGCCCATGCCCGCCAGCCGCTGCAAGCGGCGGTGCGCGGCCTCCCCATCGACAAAGCCTCGCTCCGCCAAGTCGGCGCACGCGGCCTCGCTGCCGCTTTCGATTTCCAACAGCCACGTCGGCGGCGGCGGGGCCGGCGCGTCGCTGTAAAACAGCGCGGCAAACAGCCGGCGCACCCGCAGCCGATGCCCGGCTAGCGCATTGGCAAAGGAGCGCGCATCGCCATAGCCCATGACTAAGGCCAAGGCCCGTGCATCCTCCGGGATGGCGTAGTCGGGCCGACCCGAGGCGATTTGCAGCAAGTTTTCAACGCGGCGAAAAAACTGGTACGCGCCCTTTAGGGCACTGGCCTCGGCCGCAGTCAACGCCGACATGGTGGCGAGGCGATCGATGGCCGCCAGCGTATTGTGGAAGCGCACTTGGGGATGGCTGCCCCCGTAGAGCAGTTGGAGGCACTGGACGATGAATTCGATGTCGCGGATCCCGCCGGCTTGCAGCTTGATGTTGTTTTCGCCGCGCGGGCGCTCGCGGATGCTCGCTTCAATCCGCTCCTTGATGCGGCGGATTTCCTCGTGCGGCGACGAGTGGAAGTGGGCCGGATAGATAAAGGGCCGGAGCATGGCCGCGTATTGCTCGCCCAGCGTCTGCGATCCCGCCACCCGCCGGGCCTTGATGAGCATCTGCCGCTCCCACAGTTCCCCGCGCGTCTCGTAATACGTCCAACTGGAGCGCAGCGAGTGCGTCAAGGTGCCGCTGGCGCCCTCGGGGCGGAGCCGCATATCAACTCGGTAGAAAAACCCCTCCTTGGTTCCCTCGCTCAGCACTTGGACTACGCGCTGACCCAAGCGGTGAAAAAACTCGCTGTTTTCCAGTTGCGTCCCCCCCCGCTCGGGCTGGGTTTCGCCTTCGCCATCCCACACGAAAATTAGGTCGATGTCCGAGCTGTAGTTTAGCTCCTGTCCTCCGTATTTGCCCAAGCCGACGACGAGAAAGCGCGCCGGGCGACCGCGCTCATCGAGCGGCGGGCCGTGCTCCTGCCACAAGTCGTGCTGGCACGTTTCGAGGACCAACTCGACCACCACATCGGCTAAGTCGGCCAGCTCTCGCCCTATTTGCGCCACCGGCTTGGTGCCGAGGATTTCGGCGGCCCCAATGCGCAAAAATTCGCGCCGATGCACCCGCCGCAACTCCTCTAAGCGCTCCTCAAACTCGGAGAAACGGTCGATATCGGCGTGTAAAATCTGCCGCAGGACGCGCGGGTCCAGCGGCTCGACTAAGTGCGGGGTCTCGGCCAACAGCCACAGCAGCAGTTTGGAATCGCGCACCAAGATGTCGGCGAGGAACGTGCTGTGGCTCACGATCTGCACCAAGCGCTGGCACAGGATGGGGTCGGCCTCCAAGTGGGAGAAAAGCGCTCGCGGACTGCCATACGCCATGGCCAAGCGCACCAACTGCCGCAGCCCCTCGTCGGGCCGACCCGTCGCGGCCAGCTCGACCAACGCGAGGGCTGGCAGCGGGGCAAATTGCGGCGGGCCGCCGGTCCGGTCCAAGGTTTTTAGGGCTTGGACCGAATCGGCAAAACCCAATTGCTCTAGTGCATTCTGGGCTTCAGCCGCGTCGGCCGTGAGGGCGCGACCGGCCAGTTCCAACGCAGTAGGCGCTGCCAAGGCTTAGAGGGCGGTTTCGCCGGTTTCGCCGGTGCGGATGCGAACGGCCTCGACCAGCTCGGAGACAAAGATCTTGCCGTCGCCGACCTCGCCGGTGGCAGCCGACTGCAAAATCGCCTCCACCGCTTCGTCGAGTAGGCCATCGCCGACGGCCAGTTCAATGCGAATTTTGGGCATGAAATCGAGCTGGTATTCGGCGCCGCGGTAGATTTCGCTGTGCCCGCGCTGGCGACCGCAGCCGCGCACCTCGCTGACGGACATTCCAACGAGGCCAATCGCGGCCAAAGAGCTTTTGACCTCGTCGAGTTTGAAGGGCTTGATAAAGGCCACGATGTTTTTCACGGCATTCCTTTCAACGAGGCGAAAAGCGGGGCTTGCGGCCGTAGCTTACGCTGCCGGGGGCCGGCATATTGGCGACGCCGAGGGAGCTTTTTTGGCTGCCGTGGATGGGGCCGATGCAACTGGCTGGGATATCTTCGGTTAGTACGACCGCACCGCGAGCGAAAAAGCGACAGCCCTCCTCGTGGGCCTTGGCCGCGAGAATCTCCACCACGCAGGGGGTGTCGCGTTGGTGGCTGTGCGACTCGGCCGCCTCGCGCGTCAGCGACAGATGCACGTAGTAGCGATCGCCCGGGGAAATGCCCTCGCGGGCAAAGTGCCGGGCTGCGCTGCGGGTCGTACCCATGTAGAGCCGATCGGGCGGCGGGGCCATAGGCTCGCCGTCCATATCGACGAAAAAACTGTGTCCGTACAGTGCGCGGATGCCGAACTCATTCAGCTCAAAGCGATACTGCTGGGGGTCCTTGACTAGGTTGACGATTTCGGTCTCGGTCACCTCGGCGTAGCGTTCTTGTACTTCTTGCACCACCTGATCTAACGGCGCGTAGCCGTAAGCATCGATCTCCAAGCCAAATTCGTCGGGTCGATGCCTGAGCATTAGCGAAAGCAATTTGGAAATGCGACTTGTATTGGCCACTGCTCATCGCGTCCTTTCAGCATGAATAGGCCGGCCTAGAGCCGGCGCGGTCTTAGGGGTTCCACTGTGCGCGATAGGTTGCAACGGCTCGGGCAACCGCCTCGTCGGATAGGGCAATGATTTGGGCCGCCAGCAGGGCCGCATTGCGGGCATTGTCAATGCCGACGGTCGCCACCGGAACGCCCGGGGGCATCTGCACGATGGAGTAAAGAGAATCGACTCCACGGAGCGCGCCCGAGGCAATGGGCACCCCGATGACCGGCAGCGTGGTATGCGCCGCCACGACCCCGGGCAGGGCCGCCGCTAAGCCAGCACCGGCGATGATCACCGCGAGGCCGCGACCAGCCGCCTCGCTAGCCCAAGTAGCGGTGCGCTCGGGGTTGCGGTGGGCCGAAGAGACGACCATCTCGTAGCCGAGACCCAACTCTTCGAGCACCGCCGCCCCCTTGCGCATGATGTCCTCATCCGAGGTGCTGCCCATGATTATGCCAACGCGAATGTCTGCCATAAAGCCCTCCCTGCAAATTCTATCTCGCACAGCAACGAGCAAGCGTTAAGATAAGCCAAATTGCCCGTGCCCGACAACCGCCCCGCGCTAAGAATTGTTCATTTTGCGGCGCAGGAACGTGGGAATGTCCAAGTCGCCTACGGCCGGACGCCCGGGCTCCTCCTGCTGCTCCTGCGGAGTATTGTGACCGTTGCGCAGATACGTAGGCACGTCCAAGGAGGTGCCCCCATTGCCGACGAGGATCGGGTTGCCGATGGTCAGCGGGTCCTCCTGTGCCGACTCCTCTGGCTCGCGGGCCGCCGCTTCGGACTCGCCGCCCTTGTCCAAGTTGAAGCCCGTGGCGATGACCGTCACGCGGATGTTCTCGGTCAAGCTGTCGTCAATTACGGTGCCAAAGATGATCTCGGCATCCGGGCCGGTGGCCTCGTTGATCAGGGATATGATCTCGTTGGTCTCGTAGAGCGTGAGGTTGGAGTCGCCAGCGATATTGATCAACACGCCCTTGGCGCCCGCGATCGACACGTCCTCCAAAAGCGGGCTGTTGATCGCCTTGCGCGCGGCCTCCACAGCCCGCTCTTCGCCGTTGTGCTCCCCAAGGCCCATAATCGCATCCCCGCCCTTGGAAATCACCCGGCGCACGTCGTTGAAGTCGAGATTGACCATGCCCGGAATCGTAATCAGGTCGGAAATGCCGCGCGTGGCTTGCATCAGCACTTCGTCGGCCTTGAAAAACGCCTCCTTGAGCGTGGTGTCGCGGCCGCAGACGGTCAGCAGGCGTTGGTTCTCGATGGTGATCAGGGTGTCAACTTGGTCCTTTAGCTCGGCAATCCCGCTTTTGGCGTTTCTCATCCGCGGCGAGCCTTCCATAAGAAAAGGTTCGGTGACAATGCCGACGGTCAGGCCCCCTTGATCGCGGGCCACTTCCGCAACCACCGGGGCGGCCCCCGTACCCGTGCCGCCCCCCATGCCGGCCGTGATGAAAATTAAGTCCGAGTCCTGTAGCTGCTTGGCGACTTTGTCGCGGTCTTCTTCGATGGCTTGCCGACCCACTTCCGGTTCCGCACCCGCACCCAAGCCCCGCGTAACGCCGCTGCCAATGCAAATGGGGAAGTCGGCGCGCGAGGCCTCCAACGCCTGTGCATCCGTGTTGACGGCGACGAATTCGACGCCGTGCATCCCGGACTCGATCATGCGGTTGATGGCATTGCCGCCGCCACCACCCACACCGACGACCTTGATGCGCGCCCGGTGTTCATCATCAATTAACCTAATTGCCATGAGTATTCCTCCTCAATTTTTGGGACTCGCACCGCTGCTAGTCCCGCGGTTGTAACCACTTTTTTACGCGCCCGAGCACTGAATCGAAGGAGTCTTCGACCAGTGCCGGCGCCTCTTTTTGATTTTTCTCCTGCTGTTGCTCCACTCCGTAGAGGAGCAGGCCCAGCACCGTAGCATACGGCGGCCGGGCTAGCTCGGCCGCCGCCTCAAACCCGACCGGGACGCTCAGCCGCACCGGCATGCCAAAGACCCGCTCGGCCAAGGCCACAGCGCCGGCGATTTGGGCGCCCCCGCCCGTGAGGACAATGCCCGCGCCCAGCTTGACACCGGGCAATGCAGCCCAGACCTGCCGGCGGGCTAGGGCCAATATCTCCTCCATCCGCGCCTCAATGATGTGAGCAACCGTCTCGTTGGGCGCGGCCTCGCACTTGACCCGCTCGGCCTCGCCCCGCGTGGTGCCCAACCCAATGCCGATATCGTTGGTCACGTTCAGCCCGCCCAACCCAATGATGCCCGAGTGGCGCAAGCCCTTGCGGACGAAGACCACCACATCCGTCGTGCCGCCGCCGATGTCGAGCAGGCAGACCCCCATCTGCTGCTCGTCCTCGCTGAGAACCGCATAGCTCGAAGCAAGTGGGCCGAGGACGACGCCACGCACCTCAACGCCCGCGCGGAGGATGCTGTGGCAGATGTTCCGCACGGCGGCCACCGAGCTGGTGACCACGTGGACGCTCGCCTCTAAGCGCACTCCATACATACCCACCGGGTCGAGGATGCCCCGCTGGCCGTTGACGGCAAATTCTTGGGGCAACACGTGCAGCACCTCGCGGTCGAACGGCACTTTGACCACGCCAGCCGCAGCGAGGACGCGGGCGCGGTCCTCGGTTCCGATCCAGCCGCCTTCGCCGCCGACTGGGACCATGCCCGTGCTGTTGAGGCTGGCGATGTATTCGCCAGAAATGCCGGCGTAAACCGAGTCGATTTCGACCCCGGCCATTAGCTCGGCTTGGCGCATGGCCTCGCCAACGGCATGCACGGTCTTTTCCGCATCTACAATCGCCCCGCGCTGGATCCCTTCCGACAGGTGCTGGCCCATGCCGATGATCCGCAGCGGCCGCTCGGCGACCTGCTCGGCAATGACGGCGCAGACCTTGGTCGTGCCCAAGTCTAGTCCGGCGATGATGGCGCCGCGCTCCTCGCTTCCGTTCATCCCGATTTGGCCTTCTTTTTGCCGACGACCATCTGGCCGGCGTAGCGCAGGTCGATATAGGCCGGATCGGGATGGTTCTGCTCAATGCGCGGCATCAGCCGGCGAATGGTGCGGAGCGGGCGGGCCACCTCGTTTGCCGGCAAGCGGACTTCGAGGCCATCGCCGGCCATCTGCAAGCGAATGCCTCCCCCGGAAATCGGCTGGATACCGGCCACGTCGAGGCAAAATTCCGCATCCGCGACCGTGGCCTCCCCCCACCAGCGCAGGACGGCCAGCAGCGCGGAATCCGACACGGCCATGCCCGGCTGCAACGAGTCCCGGCCGACCGCTAGCCCGGATATGACGGGCAACGTGCGCACGGTCGGGCCTTGGGGCAGCAGGACGCCATCAGGCGTGACCCCGTAGGTTCGGCCCAAATCAACCCAAGCCGTTTGGCGGTGCTCGACGATCTCAATGGCAATGCGGTCGGGCGGCTTGCGCACCACAAAGGCCCGCTTGATCCAATACGCGGCTTCCACCTGCTGCGCGACCGCGCCCAAGTCGATGGTGAAGATGTTGGTATCGGCCTCGAGGCCGCTGGCGACATGTACGTCCGCCCCACTGAGCCGCCGCAACCCATCCACCTCAATCACCTTGAGGCCAAACAGGGAGGCTTGGCCCAAGTAGGTGGCCGCCTGATAGGCCAAGGCCGTGCCCGTGCCCGTGATCAAAATAGAGAGCGCGACCCAAGGCCAGCGGGCCTTGGTTGGGCCTTGGGACTGCTTGGTTAGCGGCTTCAGCGGCTTCTTAGCCGCCTTGGTTTTCTTGCGTTTCACGAGCGCGCTCCGGCGGTCAAGGCCGCAATCAGTTCGGTCGCCGCTTCGCCGATGTCCCCAGCCCCCATGATCAGCACCAAGTCGCCCCGGCGACAGATGGCGACTAAGTGGGCGATGAGTTGGTCGCGGTCGGGTAGGTACTCGACCGCGTTGTACCCGCGGGCGCGCAAGGCGTCGGCGATCCGCTCGGAGCCTACGCCGGGCAGGGGGGCCTCTCGGGCGGCATAGACTGCGGCCAGCACGACGCAATCGGCCGCCGCGAGCGCGTCGGCAAAGGCCGCGCCCAAGTCGCGGGTGCGCGAGTACAGGTGGGGTTGGAAGACCGCGATAACTCGGCGGTCACTCTGCCGCGCAGCCGCCAAGGCCGCGGTCAATTCAGCCGGGTGATGGGCGTAGTCATCTACGATTAGCACGCCGGCGAATTCCCCCTTGCACTGAAAGCGCCGGTCGGCCCCGCCAAACTGCCCCAAGGCGTCGGCAATTGCCGCAAACTCCACTTGCAGGGCGCAGGTCAGGGCGGCGGCCCCAGCGGCATTGCGGACATTGTGGACGCCGTGGACCTGCAACTCGATCTCACCGAGCTTTTGCCCGTCGAAACACAGGGCAAACCGGCTGCCCCAAGCCCGCTCTTCGATCTCGGCGATCCGATAGTCGTTGTCGCCAGCCATGCCATAGGTCTGATGGGGGCGCTGCAAGCCGGCCAGCACCCGCTCCCCGACCAGCCCATCCCCGGCCAGTACGCTGCGGCCGCAGAAGGGCAGGCGGGCGAGAAATTGGCCGAAGGCCCGCTCTAGGGCCTCCAAGCTCCCGTAGTAATCAAGGTGTTCGGCCTCTACATTCGTCACCAAGGCTAGGCTCGGATACAGGTGCAAGAAGCCGCCGGCGAACTCGTCGGCCTCCACTACGAAGACCTCGCCGCTCCCCAGCGCGGCTTGGGGCCGCCCGTTTACCCAGCCTCCGATCAAGACCTGAGGATCGAGGCCAGCGCGGCGCAAGACCGCGGCCACCATCGAAGCGGTCGTCGTCTTGCCGTGCGTGCCGGCGACAGCGAGGGTCAACGGCGTACGCGACAGCTCCCCGAGCACCTCGGCTCGGCTCGCCGTGGGAATGCCCTCGCGCGCGGCCGCCCGCCGCTCGGGATTGTCCGCCGGCACCGCGGCCGAATACACCACCAGATCGACGCCTTGGACGAGTTGGCTGTCGTGCCCTACCGCAACGGCGAACCCCTCTTGGTGTAGCAGCGCGATGCTCTGCGAGTCGGCCAGATCCGAGCCGCTTACCACGCAGCCCTTGGCGGCGAGGAGGCGGGCCAACCCCTCCATGCCCGCGCCGCCAATGCCCACGAGGTGGACGCGGCGATATTGGTCGAACAGGGTCTTCATCATTGCGAATGCACCAAGCGCTCTCGATGTCCGGGGATCGTGCGGGCAACCCCCAGCAAGATGCCGACCCCCGCCATGTTCCCCATCAGGGACGAGCCTCCGTAGCTGACAAAGGGCAGCGGCAAGCCGGTGGTGGGTAGGACCCCGATGACCACGCCGATGTTCAGCAGGGCGTATATCGAAATCATCGCCGTAATGCCGACGGCGACCAAAAAGCCATAGGGATCGCCGGCGCGCGCCCCGATGCGTAGGCCGTAAAACGAAAACGCCGCGAAAAGCCCCAGTACGGCTAGGGCACCCACGAGCCCCATTTCCTCGCCGATGACCGCGAAGACAAAGTCGGTGTGTGGTTCGGGCAGGTAGTGCTCTTTTTGCATGCTGTTGCCCAAACCCACCCCCAAAAGGCCGCCGTGGCCCATGCCGCACAGGGACTGCAAAAGCTGATAGGAGCCAGCCGGATCGCGCTCTGGGTCGATAAAGTTGACCAAGCGGCGCATCTGATAGCTCGAATGCATCAGGGAAAGCCCAACGCCCAACAGCGCGAGCAGCCCGGCCCCAGCCAAGTGGTGCCAGCGCATTCCGCCGACCCACAGCATGGTCAAGGCAATCAGCCCCAGCGCAATCGTCGTCCCCAAGTCGGGCTGCAGTACGATGAGCACCAGCGCACAGCCGACGACCAACAACCGGGGGACAAACCCGTGGCGAAAGTCGTGTAACTCGTCGCGTTTGCGCACCAAGACATCCGCCAAGTAGAGCACCAAGGCCAGCTTGGCGAACTCGGCCGGCTGAAAGGCTACGCTCCCGCCCAAGGCCGGAATGCTCAACCAGCGTTGGGCCGCGCCATGGCCCCACGCCAAGACCAGCAAGAGCAACGCCAAGGCCACCAGCATGATCGGCCGCGAAAAGCGCGCCCACCACTGCAAGGGCAGCCGCGCAAACGCGAGCATGAGCACCAAGCCGATGCCGACGCGGATGGACTGCTTCTTGAGGAAGAAGCCCGAATCGCCAAAGCGCACATGGGCCAAAACCGAACTAGAGCTATAGACCATGACCAGCCCCAGACCTACCAGTATCAGGCAGATCAGCAACACGCACATGCTGTCGCGCTGCACAGCTATCATCCGCGAGAAACTCTTGGGTTGCTTAGGAGATTGAGAATGCGCCCGGTGGGAGCGAGCGATCTTCGCTACTGCAGAATGCGCTCGACGACTCGTTCAAAGGCCATCGCTCGGGAGGCCTTGACCAAGACCACGTCGCCGTGGCGCAGTTGCGCCGCAGCAAATTCCCCGAGCTGATCGGGCCGCTCGAAGTGCCGAGCCGCGTCTTGGGCCAAGCCGGCGGCGCGGGCCGCGGCCACCAAGTGCGCGCTTTCGCAACCGGCAGCCAAGACCATGTCGGCGCACTCCGCGGCCTTCGCTCCGACGACCGCGTGCAGCGAGCCGCTCTCCGCTCCGAGCTCCAGCATGTCGCCGAGCACGGCGATTTTCCGGGACCCGGGCATGTCGCTGAGCAGGTCGAGCGCGGCCGCCATCGAGCTCGGACTGGCATTGTAGCAATCGTCGATTGCTGCGACCCCATTTTTGCACACGATCTCGCCGCGCTGACTCACCGCCTTAAACTCGGCGAGGGCGCGCTGGATCCCTGCCCAAGGCACGCCGAGGATGCGACCGACCGCGGCCGCGGCCAAGGCGTTGTACGCGTTGTGCCGCCCCGGGACCTCGATATCGATGGGAACGCGCTGTAGAAGGAAGTGGCCGCAGCCCTTCTGGTCGAGGACGAGCCTCTCCCCACGAAACTCGCTCTCACGCGCAAAACCGAAGGTCAGGAGTCTCCCCTTTGTCCTCTTTACCTCCTGAGCCACGACACGGTCATCGGCGTTGACGAGAGCCGTTAAAGACTCGTCTAGATAATCCAGAAGCTCCCCTTTGGCCTTGGCCACTCCTTCTACAGATCCAAAAAACTCTAGGTGTGCAGTCCCGATGTTGAGCAAAACCCCAACGGTAGGTTCGGCAACCGAACACAGATAGCGGATATCCCCTATTCGCCGCGCCGCCAGTTCCAGCACCACAGCTTCGTGCCTGGGCGACAGTTGCAGCAAAGTGCGGGGCACCCCGATTTCGTTGTTCTCACTGCCAATGGTTTTTAAGACGCGATACCGCTGCCCCAAGACCGCGGCGATCATTTCCTTGGTCGTCGTCTTGCCGGCACTGCCGACAACGGCCACCACCGGCACCTCCCAGTGCCGCCGGTACGCCCGCGCTATATCGCCGAGGGCGTGTAGCGTCGAATCGACGACCAACAGCGGGCCGGAGATCGAGGTCGCCCGGTCCAACCCGCGCCAGCGGCGTTCTACTAAGGCGGCACCCGCGCCGCGAGCAAAGGCCGCCTCGACGAAGTCGTGCCCGTCGAAGTGCTCGCCCCGCAGCGCGACGAACAACTCGCCCTCGTCAATAGACCGGCTATCGGTCGCCACCGCTTGCAGGGCGCGGTCTGGCTGGAGGCTACCGATTGGGTCGGCCGCCGTCCACTGCACCAGCTCGCTCAGGGTCACGGCGCGCATAGCGGCTGTCCTTCTCGGGCGCGCAAATCCCGCAACACGCGGCGCGCCACTTCGCGGTCGTCAAAGGCCACGACGCGGTCGGCTAGTTCCTGCTCCTGTTCGTGCCCCTTACCGGCAATGACCACGACGTCGCCGCGCTGCGCTGCGGCGAGGGCTGTGGCAATGGCTTGGGCGCGATCTACTTCGCGGTGGACCGCACTGGGGTCGGGCGCGCCCGCGGCCATCTCGTCCATGATGCGCTGCGGGTCCTCGCTGCGCGGGTTGTCCGCAGTCAAGACCGTCCAATCGGCCTGCTCTCCAGCGACGCGGCCCATGAGCATCCGCTTGCCGCGGTCGCGGTCCCCGCCGCAACCGCAGACGCAGATCAAGCGACCGCTTCCCAAGCCCCGGGCAGCGTGCAAAACCCTTTCCAGCGCATCCGGGGTGTGGGCGTAATCCACGACGACCGCAAAGTCCTGCCCCTCAGAGATCGGCTCGCAACGACCCGGGACGCGCTCCAGTGCGGCCACGCCGCGGCGCAGCGCGTCGGCATCCAAATTTAGCGCCAACCCCGTGGCCACCACGGCCATCGTATTGTAGTAGTTGAAGTGGCCGAGCAAATGCGTCTGTACCTCCATGGGGCCGGCTGGGGTATCCAAATACAGGTGCGTCCCCTGCGGGCCACGGTCTGCGCGTTGTAAGCGCACCTCGGCTTCGGGGCCACAGCCGTACGTCACGACGCGGACTTGGGTCCTACGAGCTAATTCGTCGGCGTGGGCATCGTCGGCGTTGAGCACCGCAATCGCGCCTTCTTGCAGCCCCTCAAAAAGCCGAGCTTTGGCCGCAAAGTACGCCTCCCAAGTCCCGTGAAAATCCAAGTGATCGCGCGTCAAATTGGTAAAAATTGCCACTTGAAAGGGAATGCCCTCCACCCGCTTTAAGGCCAGCCCATGGGAGGACACCTCTAGCACGGCGACCCGCTTGCCGGCATGGACGAGCCGACGCAGTAAGCCGTGTAGCTGGACGGCCTCGGGCGTCGTATTATCCATCTTTTCCAATTCGCCATCGCACCAAAACCCCAAGGTCCCCAAATACCCGCACGGCAGGCCAGCGGCTTCGAGGGCACTCCTGAGTAGGAAGGCAGTAGTGGTCTTGCCGTTGGTGCCGGTGACGCCGACGTTGACAAGCGCGCGGCCGGGAAAGGCGTAAAAGCGCGCGGCCATGCGGGCCAGCGCGGCCCGGCAGTCTGCCACCTGTACCTGCGTGACTCCCGTGCAATCAATCCGCTCCTCCACCATCACGGCGCGGGCGCCGCGGGCGATGGCATGATCGACAAAACGGTGCCGATCTTGCTCCTGTCCCCCGCGCACGGCCACAAAAAAGTCGCCTTCCTCCACGCAGCGCGAATCGCAACGGATTTGCCCTAGGTCAATATCTGGGTCGCCCTTCACGCAGGCGTCGGGCAGGTCTTCGAGCAGGTATTTGAGTTCCATCTAAATCCGACCCGGCGCGGATGGTTGATTGCGGACTAAGGCGACCGGCCCTTCTTGCTGCAAATGCTGGGCCGCAGGCTCAACCAACAAGCCGCCGGGCTGCGTGATGATCCGCTTCATCACGCGCTGGAAGGCCGGAGCCGCCACGTATCCTCCCCACCCGTTTACGCGGGGGTTTTCGACCATGATCACGCACACGTACTGGGGATCGTCGGTCGGCAGGAAGCCGACAAACGAGGCGATGCTGGCGTTGGGGTCGTAGCCGCTGCCACCGACTACGGCGCGCTGGGCCGTGCCCGTCTTGCCGGCCACGCCCATGCCCTTGATGCGGGCCTTTTGCCCGGTGCCCTTTTCCACGACTCCCGTCAGCACCTCGGCCAGCGTCGCCGCCGTCTTCCGACTCACGACCCGGCGGACCGATTGGGGGCTGCCGCGACTTTTGAACTGACCGTCCGCGTCAATCGTCCCGGCGACGATCCGCGGGGCCATCAGGACGCCGCCGTTGGCAATGGCGCCGTACGCCATGGCGAGTTGCAGGGCGGTCACCCCGATTTCCTGCCCGATGGCAATGGTCGCCAGCGAGCGCTTGGACCACTGATCGACTTCCTGCAACAGACCGGGCGTTTCCGCCGGCAGGTCAATGCCGGTGCGAATGGCAAAGCCAAAGTTGCGGATGTGCTCGTAAAAGCGGTGCCGCGACAGCCGCTGCGCCAACTTGATGGTGCCGATGTTGCTCGACTTTTCCAAAACCTGCGCAAAGAGCAAATCGCCGCAGGGCTGGACGTCGCGGATGAGGTCCCCGTTGGCCAACCGGAACGTCCCCCACTCGCAAAAGATGCGGTCTTGCAGGCTGGTTATCCCGTCTTCAAGGACGGAAGCGGCCGCGATGACTTTGAAGGTCGAACCGGGTTCGTACACGTCGGTTATCGCGCGGTTGCGCCTGAGTTCGGGCGATGAGCGGGACGCCTTATTGGGGTCGAAAAGCGGCAAGTTGGCCATGGCCAACACCTCGCCGCTGCGCGGGGCGACGATGACGCCCAAAGCACCTTGGGCCTTTGAGCCATCGATGGCTCGTTGCAGCTCTTCCTCGAGAATATCCTGATAGACGGCGTCTAGGGTCAGCACTAAGTCGCGGCCGTGCTCTGGCTCCTCGCGGCGCTGCTGCCGCCCGGGCACCTGCTTGCCCCGCGCATCGACGTATCCGAGTATCGAGCCGTTCTTTTCGCGCAGCATGTCGTCAAAGGCCCGCTCAATCCCCTCGCGGCCGCTGTTGTCGATGTTGGTGTGCCCGATGAGTTGACCGGCCAGCGACCCCAAGGGGTACTCGCGGCGGGTCTCCGGGTGTTGGAACACACCGGCGTACGCGACCTCGCCCATATCTTCATCCACGACTTGGCGCGCCAAATAGACAAACTGCTTGTCCCCGCGCAACTGGCGCTCAATGGACTCGGCCCGTTTATCGCTCAGCGGCGCGAAGTACGCGGCCACGCGCTTGGGGTCCTCAATCTGCTCGGGATGGGCGTAAAACGACGTGGCTTGGACATCTACGGCCAAGTTGTTGCCGCGCCGATCGACAATTCGGCCCCGACTCGCTTTCAACTCAACGCGGTGTAGGTACTGCTCAATAGCCTTGGTGCTGTAGGCCTCGTGCCGGACGATCTGGATTTGAACGAGGCGTCCCGACAAACCCAACCACGCCATCGCGCCCAAGACCGCGATCCAACGCAGCCGATTAACGCCCGTATGTTGCACCCGTGGCCCCATCAATCGCCTTCCCAATGCGCCAAGGCACCACTCATTCTAGGGGTAACTTCTGCGGGATAAATCATCCCGAGCTGGCCGAGCGCGACTTTCTCGACAAAGCCGGAGTTTTTCTGCACCAAGATGGCGGTTAATAGCTTGGCGCGCTCCCTATCGAGCTCGACTATTTGCGTCTCAGCCGTGGTGATGCCGCCGACCACTCGGGCCATTTCGACCTTTTGCCAGACGTGGAAGAGGGCCGCCCCGGCCAGCATACCTATGAGGAGTACGCACTTCGCACAGGAAACTCCGCCTCTGCTCATGTCAGCTTACCTCGGTTTTTTCGTAGATTCTCAAAACGGCGCTGCGCGCCCGAGTGTTTTGCTCGACCTCGGCCTCGCTCGCCCGCTGCAACTTGGCCCCCACTCGCTTGAACGAGGGCTTGCGTCCGCAGGTGCAAACGGGCATGCGCGGCGGACAAGTACAGCCGCGTACCAGCGCCGCGAAATGCTGCTTGACTACCCGATCCTCCAAAGAGTGATACGCCACGACGGCCAGCCGACCACCGGGCTGCAACTCCGCCTCTACGGCCGTCAACCCCCCCTGCAACTGCCCCAACTCGTCGTTGACGGCAATGCGCAGGGCTTGGAACACGCGCGCCAGCGTCTTGTTGAGCCGCTGGGGCCGCGTGGCGGCTACGGCCTGCCGCAAAGCCTGCGTAGTGGTCAAGGGACCGAGCCGCTGCTGCCGGCCGATGGAGCGCGCGATGCGCCGCGCCGCCCGCTCTTCCCCGTAGCGCGCAATCAGATCGGCTAATTCGGCCTCGCTGTGCGCCGCGATCCATTCGGCGGCTGTGGGGCCAACTTCCGCATCCATCCGCATGTCGAGGGGGCCGTCGGCCCGATAGCTGAACCCCCGGGCCGGGGCGTCGAGCTGATGCGAGGAAACCCCTAAGTCGAACAGGACACCGCTCAACGGCCCGATTCCCGTCTGCGCCAGCAATCCGCTCAATTCGGCAAAGCAGCCGCGCCGCACGACCGCCCGCGCATCCGCCGCCAACCTCGCTCGCGCGGCCGCTACGGCTTCCCCATCCCGATCCACGGCGAGCAGCCGCCCCTTGGGACCGAGGGCCTGAAGCAAGGCCCCACTGTGGCCGCCGCCGCCGGCCGTCGCATCTACGTACACGCCATCCGGGTCGGTGACCAACCCCGCGACCACTTCCGCGACCATGACTGGGACGTGATATGCCATGTTTCGGATTCATAGCTCGTTATAGCTCTATATCAAATTCGGCCAAGGTATCGGCCAAGTCTTCGAGCGGTGGAAATTCCTCGCTGTTTTCTGGACTCCAAAACTCCAACTTATCCAATGCCCCGATGATCACCATCTGATCGGTAATGCCGGCCTTCGCTAGGATCTGGCGCGGAATACTGACCCGGCCCTGTCGATCCATTTTGATTTCGGCTGAGTACGAAAGTTTCCAGCGAATGTAGTCCCGCACCTTGCGATTGTTGTTCCGCAACTGGCGCAGCTGGGCGGCTTTCTCTTCCCAGATGTGCTGGGGATAAGCCTCTAGGCAACCGTCAAAATCCCGCATCACCACGAAGGTGTCGTCGGATTCTAGCGGCAGTTTTTTGCGGAACTCGGCCGGCACAAAAATCCGCCCCTTGTCGTCGACAGGAACCTCGTGCCTACCCGTGAAAAACTGTGCCATTTAATGCCCGCGCTCAGTGTAAAATCTCCGTTCCACCACTTTCCACCACTTTCCACCACGCCCCAAAATACACCTACATTAACGGGGCTGTCAAGCACATTTTTTTCATATTTTTCAAAGAGATAGGGCCGTTTCAAAGGCCGAGCACACTAATTTGTGCAATAATCACACTTATTTGTGTGTAAGCGACCTACGGCTCGCTCTCTTTAATCCTCGTCTCGGCTGTCATATTGACACAGAAAAAGGGGGAGCCAGCGCGTGGTCCACCCCCCTCTTTGTACGCTCGACGGGTTTCTTTACGCCGACATCTTCTCCACGACCCGGCGGTAAATCGGCTTGCCTTGGGCTAGGAATTTGTCCTCGTAATTCGTCCGCGCCCCCAACCACTCTACATCCGCCTCGACCAAGCACGAGCTGGTGGCCAACGCGGCGAGCATGACGTCGAAGTAGTCGGCGTAATCCGTGGCTAGCCACAACTGGCCGCCCACGCACAACGTGCGCTCGACTTCGCGCAGAAACTCCTCGTTAAAGAGCCGCCGCTTGTGGTGCCGCTTCTTGGGCCAAGGATCGGGAAAGTAGATGTGATAGGCCCGCACCGATGCAGCGGCCACGAAGAATTCGACGAATTCCCGCGCATCCACGTGCGCGAACCGCACGTTGCCGAGATTGCGGCGCACGGCGCGCTGGCGGGCAATGCGCACGTATTTAGCCGCCCATTCGATCCCGACGAAATTCACTGCGGGCTGGCGGCTAGCGGCGTCGATGATAAAGCGCCCTTTGCCAATGCCGATTTCGACTTCCACCGGCTGGTCGTTGCCAAAAACCGCCCGCCAATCCAACGTCGGATCTTGGTCTGGGTTGTCCGGTAATACCAAAAAACCCGCCCCGGTCTGCTCCATCAAATTCTCCCCAAAGAAAAGGCGCTCCCCGGAGGGAGCGCCGGACCAGCAACGCTGCGAATCGGGACTAACCAGCGGCCTCGCTATGCGAGGGCAGACCGCAAAACTGCTCGTAATCAATCAACTCGGTGACGGTTGGGCTATCGCCACACACCGGGCACTCGCAGTCGCGCCGGAGCTTGAGTTCGCGGAATTTCATCTCCAGCGCGTCGTAGAGCACCACTCGCCCCACCAAGGAGGTGCCCTGCCCCAACAGCAGCTTGACAACCTCGGTGGCTTGCACGAGCCCGATGATGCCGGGCAAGACCCCTAAGACCCCCCCCTCGGCGCAGCTCGGCACCTCCCCGGGCGGCGGCGGCTCGGGATAGAGGCAGCGATAGCACGGGCCGTCCCCGGGCACGTACACGGTGGCTTGGCCCTCAAAGCGAAAAATGCTGCCGTCAACCACGGGCTTGTTCTGCATTACAGCCGCGTCGTTGACCAAATAGCGGGTCGGGAAGTTGTCGCAGCCATTAACCACGATGTCGTAGCCATCCAGGACCGCAAAGATATTGTGCGAAGTCAGCAGCTCGTAGTGCGGGTGGATCTCAATGCCGGGGTTGATGTCGAGCAACCGGTCGCGGGCGGCCTCGACCTTGGGCCGGCCGAGATCGGACTCCCCGAAAAGCACTTGCCGCTGCAAGTTGCTCTTATCGACGACATCGGCATCTACCAAGCCGATTTTGCCGACGCCGGCCGCAGCCAAGTACAGAGCCGTCGGGCACCCCAAGCCGCCCGCCCCGACCAGCAACACCCGGCCCTTGAGCAACTGCTGCTGCCCCTTCTCACCGACCTCGGGCAGTATGAGATGCCGGGCGTAGCGCTGGGAATCCTCTGCGGAAAGCAGGCCGCCTTGCTCAATGGCATAGCCAGCGTCCTTCCAGCCTTTGAAGCCGCCGATCATGGACTTGGCATTGGTGTAGCCCATAAAGGCCAAATCGCGCACCGCCAAGGCCGAGCGGTTGCCCCCGGCGCAATAGAGCACAATTTCCGCGTCGCGATCTACGGTCACGTCTTCTTCGACGTTGAGCTCCAAAAAACCGCGGGGTATCAACTCGGCCCCGGGGATATAACCGTCCATAACCTCTTCCCGCTCGCGCACATCCACGATGTGCAGCGGGCGACCGGCTTGGCGGGCCGCTTGGACCGCAGCCGGGGTCACTTCGGCAATCTCGGCCTTTACATGCTCTAGTAGCTGATTGGATGTAACAGTCATGCGATCTCCTCGATTGCTAATGCACCCGCACGCAAGCGCTCGACCTGCGCGACCGTGCAGTCAATGACAAACTCCACTTCTTCCATCGTATTAAAACGCCCCAGCCCAAAGCGCAGGGAAGCCCGCGCCAAATCATCGCTTGCGCCGATGGCTTTGAGGACGTGCGAGGGCGCGCTCGCCCGAGACGAACAGGCCGCGCCCGAAGACAGCGCGACTGCGCGCAATCCCAACAGCAGTTCGGTTCCGTCCACCCCGGGGAAGCTCACGTTGAGGTTGCCCGGCAAGCGCTCGTCCGCATGGCCGTTGACGACCAAGGAACCGAGCGCGGCCTCTAGCCCGGCGCGGAGCCGCCGCCGCATCTGTCCCAGCCGCGCCGCTTCCGCCGGCATCTCTTCGCGCCCCAACTGACAGGCGCGCCCTAAACCGACGATCCCCGGGACATTGAGGGTGCCGCCGCGCAGGCCGCGCTCCTGCCCGCCGCCCTCAACTTGGGCCTGCAAGCGCACACGCGGCTTGCGCGAGCGCACGTAGAGAAAGCCGACGCCCTTGGGAGCGTAGAGCTTGTGGCCGGAAGCCGAGAGCAGGTCGATGCCGAGTGCTTCTACATCGAGGGGCACCTTGCCGACGGCTTGGGCTGCATCGCAGTGCCACAAGACGCCGCGTTCGCGGGCCAGCCGCCCAATGGCCTCCAGCGGTTGCAAGACCCCAATCTCGTTGTTGGCGGCCATCAGCGAGATGAGGACCGTCCGCTGCGTGATGGCCGCTGCGAGTTGGTCGAGGTCAATTTGGCCGCGGCGGTCCACGGGTAGATACGTGACCTCCACTCCGTGCTGCTCCAAGGTGTGGCAACATGCCAAGACGGCCTTGTGCTCAATGGCACAGGTGACGATGTGCGCCCCTCGGAACGCCGTCTGGACCGCGCCTTTTATGGCCAAATTGTTGGCCTCGGTAGCGCCGGCCGTAAAGACTATTTCCTGAGCGCGCGCCCCGATCAGCCGGGCGACCTCTCCCCGCGCCTGCTCAACGGCATCGGCCGCGGCCACCCCAAAGGCGTGGGTCTTGCTGGCCGCATTGCCGAAATGGGTGCCGAAGTACGGCAACATATCCGCCAAGACCCGCGGGTCAACCGGCGTGGTCGCCATGTTGTCCATATAGACGGGGATTTGCACTGCTCGTCGCTCAGGCGCTGAAGGACTCACCGCAGCCGCAGGTGGTGCGGGCGTTGGGATTTTCAATCTTAAAGCCCGCCCCCATCAGCCCGTCGTGGTAGTCGAGCGTCACGCCGTTGAGGTAGAGGCTGCTCTTCATGTCGATGAAAACTTTGACGCCGGCGATTTCAAAGACGTGGTCTAGGTCGCCGGCCCTTTCCTCAAAATCGAGCTTGTACTGGAACCCCGAACACCCGCCCCCCATCACGCCGAGGCGCAGCCCGTGCCCTTGGTTGCCCTGTTCGCCGAGCAAGTTCTTGATCTTCTCGGCTGCCGCTTCCGTTATAATTACCATAGCATTCGTATCCCCTCAAGATTCGTAAATGGCGCATTCGATGAGGTCGGGCACCTCGTCGTGCTGCCGATACACCTCGCAGCGGTGGCAATCCCGCTCAACGACCTTGACCGTGCAGCAAAAACAGCCACTGAGAATTTCAATCGCCCGCCGGTTCCGCTCCTTCATAAGCGAATACTGGCGAATGCGCTCGTCGATCCGCCGCTCTTGCTCGCTGAGGTGTTCGACGAGTACGCGCGCCAAGCCGCCCCCGGATTCGCTGCGGTCTTTCAGGTGGAAGAACGCGCGAATGTGCTCCAACCCGAACCCTAGCTCCTTGAGGCTCTGGACGATTTGCAAGCGGCGCAACTGCGCTTCCGAGTACAGGCGAAATCCGCCGGTGCTGCGCTCCTCGGGCTCGACGATCCCCAATTCTTCATAGTAGCGAATCGTGCGCGGCGTGACCCCGGCCTTGGCGGCCAAATCCCCTATTTGCATGGAGGCACCCTTCCATTCCATCCTTCGCTGCAATGTACTTGACGTAAACGTGAGTGTCAACGAACCGACCTTAGAAGCTGTCTGAAAACTCTGGTGGTCGTCTTTTATGTCTAAACGATACCGGCTGGATTCCCGCTTTCGCGGGAATGACGGATCCTTCAGACAGCCTCTTAGGCGATGGACTCGATGAACCCATCAACGCTGAAATAGCGAAACCCAGTATCGCAGAGCATGGTCACCAGACGGGATTTTGGGCCTAGGGCGCGGGCTACCTGCAAACAGGCCGCCACATTGGCCCCGGACGAAGGCCCCAGCAGCAATCCTTCCTCGCGGGCCAAGCGGCGGGTGTAGTGAAACGCCTCGTCGTCGTCGACCTGCACGATTTGGTCGATCCACTCGCGGCCGAGGACTTCGGGCACAAAACCCGCGCCAATTCCCTGAATGCCGTGCAGGCCAGCCGCGCCCCCCGCCAGCACGGGCGAGCGCTTAGGCTCAACCGCGACGATGCGCACGGCCGGCACGGCCTGCTTGAGCACCTCCCCAACGCCGGTTATGGTGCCGCCAGTACCCACCCCGGCGACAAAGGCGTCTAGCGCCCCTTGGGTGGCCACGAGGATTTCCTCGGCCGTGGCCCGGCGATGGGCCGCTGGGTTGGCCGGATTGGCAAACTGCTGGGGAATGAACACGCCAGCGGGATCGGCGGCCTTGAGCTCTTCGGCCTTGCGGATGGCCCCGGACATGTCTTCGGCCGCCGGCGTCAGGGCGATTTCCGCGCCGTAACTGGCCATGACCTGCCGCCGCTCCAAGCTCATGCTCTCGGGCATGGTCAGCACCAGCCGGTAGCCCCGGACGGCCGCGGCCAGAGCCAGCGCGATCCCGGTATTGCCGCTGGTCGGCTCGACGATGGTCATGCCCTTTTTGAGCTGACCGGCCGCCTCGGCCGCGCAAATCATGCTAACGCCGATGCGGTCTTTGACGCTGCCGGTTGGGTTGCGCGCTTCGAGCTTGCCGTAGAGTTGGCTGCCGTTGGCCGGCGCGACTCGGTAGAGGCGCACGAGGGGCGTGTCCCCCACCAACTCCAACATGTCGTCTGCGGTCTTGAGCTTGCTCATTTTGCGTTCGTTAGCTGCTCCACCAAGCCGGCGACCGTGGCCAGCGGCCGCGAACACGTCTCGTCGCGGCACACGTACGCTCGGCCACCGACCGTTAGCTTCCCCTTTAGCAGCGGCAACGCCACAGCCGCTTCCTCCTCCCCAACCGCCGCAGCCAACACGACCTTATTGGGCACAAAGCACCCATGCAGGGCCGCTGCAAAAGCACGGCATTCGGCGGGGTTGCCCACCAAGGCAACCTCGGTCGGCCTAGCCAAGTAAAAGTCGAGGGCACAGAGCATTTGCGCCCCAGCGGCCGGCGCACGGCGCAACAACGGCTCAAAGAGGACCAGCGTTTGCTCACCCCGCTGCCACAACGCCCGGTCGCCCTTCATCGCCCCCAAGCGCAAAAGCACCAACGCCCCCAGCGAGTTGCCCGAGGGCGTGGCGTTGTCAAACGGGTTCTTGGTGCGCACGATCAAATCAGTCGCCTCGGCCCCCGCATAGAAGAACCCCCCGCGTTCCTCATCCCAAAACCGCGCCACCATCTCGGCCGCCCAGTGCTCGGCCGCGGCCAAAAAGCGCGATTCAAAGCTCGCCTCGTACAGGTCGATCAGGCCGTTGACCACACCGGCGTAATCGTCCTGATAGGCCGGAATCCGCGCTTGGCCGTCCTTATAGGTGTGCAGGAGGCGGCCATCGCAGACCATGCGCTCTAAAATAAAATCGGCCGCCGCTACGGCCGCACGCAGGTAGCGGTCTTCCCGAAAAACTTGGTAGGCGCGGGCCATCGCGCTGATCATCAGCCCGTTCCACGCCGTCAGAATTTTGTCGTCGCGCCCGGGGGCAACGCGCTGTTGCCGCGCCGCCAGCAGCGCCGCGCAGCCGCGCTCTACCACGCGCGCCAGCCGCTCCGGCGCGACCTTGAGCAAGCGCGCCACCCCTTCCAGCTCGTTTTCCACGTGCAAAATGTTGCGTCCGTGCTCAAAGTTGCCCTCCGGCACCACGCCGTAATAGCGGACAAAGAGCGCGGCATCTTCCTCGCCCAGCAGGTCCTCAATCTCCTCCAAAAACCACGTAAAAAACCGGCCTTCCTCGCCCTCGCTGTCCGCGTCCTGCGCCGCGTAGAAGCCGCCTTCGGGCTGCGTCATCTCTCGTAGCACGTAGCCGAGGGTGTGCTCGACGACCGTGCGGTAGAACTCGTCTTGGGTCGCTTGATAGGCTTCGATATAGGTCCACACCAGCAGGGCGTTGTCGTAGAGCATTTTCTCAAAGTGCGGTACTAGCCAGCGCTCATCTACGGAGTAGCGGTGAAAACCCCCGCCAAGCTGGTCGTACATCCCCCCTCTAGCCATGCGCTTGAGCGTGTGCTCGGCCATGGCCAGCGCGTGCTGGTCGCCGCGTCTGGCATAGCGGCGCAACAGCAGGGACAAGCTCATGCTCGGCGGAAATTTGGGGGCGCCGCCAAACCCTCCGTATCGGGGGTCATAGGTGGATTGGAGCTGCGCGCAGGCCTGATCGAGGACCGCTTCGTCCGGGACGCTACCCGGCGTTAAGAACTCGGCGTGTTGCTGGAGCGTCCGCATGAGTTCGGCGGTCTTTTCGGCCACGCCGGCGCGGTTGTCTCGGTAGTAGTCCGCGATCGCTTGCAGCACCCGCGGAAAGCCCGGCCGCCCATAGCGGTCTTCGGGCGGGAAATACGTCCCGCCGTAAAAAGGCTGCAAATCCGGCGTTAGGAACACCGTCATCGGCCAGCCCCCTTGGCCCGTCATAGCCTGCACGGCCGTCATGTAAATCTCATCGACATCGGGCCGTTCTTCGCGATCGACCTTGATGTTGATAAAGTGCTCGTTCATGCGCTGGGCAATGCGTTCGTCTTCAAACGATTCGCGCTCCATGACATGGCACCAATGGCAGGCCGAATACCCCACCGACAGCAAGATGGGCCGGTCAGCCTCCCGCGCCGCGGCTAGGGCCTCCTCGCCCCAAGGATACCACTCGACGGGATTGTGGGCGTGCTGGCGCAAGTACGGACTCGATTCGTCCGCGAGGCGGTTGGTGTACTTGGGATCGGACATAGACATAGACATAGAATAAATAATACGATTCACTCGCCGTTGGCGATAGGCTCCGCTGGGCAGCGCGTCTGCAAGTAGGCTTCGAGATCGCCGACGATGGCGCGGAAGCACCGCTCGGCCTCGGCGCGCATTTCCGCCTGTTCGCGGCCGCAGTGCAAGGGCCACACCTGCTCCCGATAGCGCCTTTCAAAGGCATCCTGATCAGCTGGAGGCAAGGCCGCAATCTGCAACGCACGAATTTCGCCAAAGCTGATATTCGGCGTCCCCACTCCGTTGGCCTGCGCGGCGATCTGCGCGCGGCCCAGCCGCGTTTTGAAAAAAAACCAAGCGTAAAACGGATTGAGTCCCTCCAACCGGATCAGATCGACAAAGCAGCCCACATTGGCCGGCCCGCTCCCCAAATACACTGCGAGGCGGTTTTGGCCCAAGGCCCCGACCCCAGACCGCGACAGCAGCAAATCCCCGGGGCGCACCCGGCTGCGCGGTGGATCATGCACCCCGGCGGGCGCGACGCACAAAAGCGTCCGCTCGTCGAGCCCGGTTTCGGCGATGTCGCCTTGGCGGATGACCGGCACGCCGGCCTCTACATGCTGGGGACAGCGGCCGGTGACAATCGGCCCGTACGTCAAATGGCTTATGTATTCCCCCAACGGGACCAGTCGCAAGCGGCCCGCCCAGCGGCGCACCAAAGCGCGCCCTTGCCAAAAGCGCGGGTCCCAACGCCGGCCGCACAACGCACGCTGGCCCACCCTTAAAAGAACGGCCTCCGGTCCGCGGCGCGCCGACGCGCCGAGCAGGAGCCGGACCCGCTGCGCGTACTCCTCCACGCTCGGCGGCTGCCCGGTCGGCGCGAGCAGCCGCGCCTTGGTCCGGGCCAGCGGCTCGCTGCGCCGCAAGACGACCAAGGCCGTCTGCACCTTGTTGAAGGCACCGGGCAAGGCGACAACGGCCCGCACCTCCGCGCGCGCGAGCAACCAGTCGCGCACACCCTGCCGCCGGGCGTTGGCGAGGAATCCCTCGGGCAGGATCAGGGCCATCCAACCAGCGGGCCGGGTCAGTTGCAAGGCGCGCTCGGCAAAAAGTGCCTCCACCGGGAAGGCCGACACCTGCTTCTGTCCATCGAGCAGCCTAAAACGCTGGACGAGCCGGCTCGATCCATCCGGCCCCAACCAAGGCAGCATCGGCCCCAACTTGCCAAAAGGCGGGTTGGCCAACACGCAATCAAACGACTCGTCGGCAACTGCGGGAAAAGCGCCGAGCAAGCCGTCGCCGGTGTAAAAGCGGTCGGCCCGACGGCGTCCTTGCTCGACCAGCCGCCCGTCAATCTCAATGCCCGTAGTCTGATAATCTGGGCCGACGACGGCCAACAACGCCCCTTCGCCCGCCGCTGGATCGACCACGCGCACCCCAGCCCTTAGCTCGTCTCCGGCCAGTGTCCGCACTGCGTCCCAAGCCAGTCGCGCTACGGCTGGCGGGGTAAAATGCTGCGCTAGGGTCTTCGCGTTTCCCCTGTTACTCATTGGTGTATCCCATTTGGGGCAACAGCCTCTTATTGCAGATAGTCAAACGGCCTAGATAACAAACTGCCGAACAAACCATTGGAGGGCCAAGCGGCTCGCTGGCATACTTTCTGCTATTTCCATACCAAGCGTCCACCAACGGGACGCCTCACTCGCTTACCGTTTGTACCCATCCATTCTCAGGAGGATCCCATGCCGACCTTAAGGATGCCCAACATCAACCAAGTCGCCCTCAGCGGCCGCTTGGTGCAAGAACCCGACTTCCGCTTCATGGACAACGGAGCTGCCCGCCTGCGAGGGCGGATCGCCGTCAACCGCTCCTATCGCGACCGCAATCAAGAGTGGCAAGAGGAGACCTCCTTCTTCGACATCATCCTCTGGCAAAAAGCCGCTGAAACCTTGGCTAAGCGGCTGCACAAGGGCACGCCGGTCTTTGTCACGGGCCGCCTGCAAAGCCACTCTTGGCGCAACGACGACGACCAGCTCCGCTTCCGCGTCCAAGTGCAGGTGCGGAACCTGCAAGTGCTAGAACGAGATGCAGAAGCCCTGCCGGCGGAAGACGCGCAGGAAGACACCGCCCTCCGGGCGGCTTGAGCAAGGAATGCGCGCGGGCCGGCGGGTGCAGTCGGCGGACGAACGAGACGCGCCGCGCCCAGCCCGCGCTTATTCCACTCGCTCAAAGAGCGCGGCAATGCCCATGCCCCCGCCAATGCACAACGCGGCGATCCCCAGCCGGACGCGGTGCTGCTGCATCTGGTGCAAAAGTGTGGTGGCTAGGCGCGCCCCGCTGGCGCCGACGGCGTGGCCCATGGCAATGGCCCCGCCTTGGATGTTCACTTGGTCCCAGTCCCAATCCAACTCTCGGCCCACAGCCAAGCTCTGGGCGGCAAAGGCTTCGTTGAGTTCAATCCGGTCGATGTCTTCGAGCCGGGTCCCGGTCTGGGCCAACAGCTTGCGAATGGCCGGGGCCGGGCCGATCCCCATAATGCGGGGGTCAACGCCTGCACTGGCCGTTCCCCGCAGGTAGGCCAGCGGCGTCAGCCCGCGCACCTTGGCCCCATCGGCGGTCATCAACAGCAGCGCGGCGGCCCCATCGTTGATTCCCGAAGCATTGCCCGCGGTCACAGTCCCATCCTTCGCAAACGCCGGTTTGAGCCGACTCAGCTGCTCAACGGTGGTCCCGGGGCGCGGATGCTCGTCGGTTGCAAAAAGGGTCTCCCCGCCTTTTTGCGCGATACCTACGGGCACGATCTGACCGGCAAACGCCTCCTGCTCTTGGGCAGCGGCCCACCGCTGTTGGCTCCGCGCTGCGAATTGGTCCTGCTCGGCGCGGGTAATGCCGTACTCAGCGGCCAAGTTCTCGGCCGTGACCCCCATGTGGCAGTCGTAAAAGCAATCCCACAGCCCATCGAGCAGCAGCATGTCCTCCACCGCGCCGTGCCCTAGCCGCTGACCCCACCGCGCCCTGGGCAGCACATAGGGGGCTTGGCTCATGTTTTCCATGCCCCCGGCCAGCACGACCTCGGCCTCGCCGGCCCGCAGGCTTTGGGCGGCCAGCCCGATGGCCTTCAGCCCCGAGCCGCAGAGCTTATTGACCGTCATGGACGGCACCTCGTACGGCAGCCCGGCCGCGATGGCCGCTTGGCGCGCTGGATTGGCCCCGGCCCCGCCCTGATACACCATGCCCATCAGCACTTCATCCACTTCGCGCGCTTCTATATGGCTCTCGGCCAAGGCCGCGGCGAGCACCTTGCCGCCGAGCTCGGCCGCCGTTATGTCCTGCAATGCCCCGCCAAAGCGGCCCGTGGCCGTGCGCCGGGCACTGACTACAACTGGATCTGCCATGTTTCCTATTCCACCTTTCGCTTATGCGGGGCCGCGTTGACGCCGAGCCGCCGCGAACTTAACTTTTTACCTACTCGATAGGGGGCTGTAGCTCAGCTGGGAGAGCGCGGGCTTTGCAAGCCTGAGGTCGTCGGTTCGATCCCGATCAGCTCCACCAAATATCGCGGACGCTGCGAAAATCCCAACACTAAATGACTTGCAAGCTGTAGAGATGCTTCGACTTCGCTACGCTGCGCTCAGCATGACACACAGACGAGGACTGCGTACCCCAGCCCTTGTCATACTGAGCGAAGCGAAGTATCTCATACCCAAAACGCCCGCAAACGCGGAAATCCAGTCTTAAAGGATGTAGGACGGCTATATAGCAATCCTAAATGACTTGCAAGCATGTAGAGATGCTTCGACTACGCTACGCTACGCTCAGCATGACACACAGACGGGGACTGCGTGCCCCAGCCCTTGTCATACCAACAAAAAATAAACCTCAATCAACCTAAAGGCGAAAATTTCCCACGGAGGACCCGATGCCGCACGACCCATGGCGACTCATCTACGTCAGCGACCCTTCGGGCAACGCCAACTACGATTTTGACCCGGGCAGGGCGCGTCCCCTCATAACCTCCCACCCCGCCACGCCCGAGGAACTACGGCGCATCATCGACAACGTCGCCGCCAACAGGGCCGATACCTTTATCCAAGAGGTCTATAACGCCGGCTGGACCCTGTACTTTCGCTCCCCGCGCTTCGAGTACGACGCTCGTCCCCAGCACCGGCGCTTTATTCCCATGATGGACGACGGGATCATGCCGCTGCAAGTGATGCTCGACCAAGCCCGCAAGCACGGGATGAATTTCCTCGCTGGTTTTCGCATGAACGACAGCCACGGTGCGCCCGATCAGGGGGGGATGTTTCTCCACAAGAACCCGCAGTGGAAAATTGCGGAAATGCCGCCGGGCACGGCCTTCGTCCCCGGCAACAGGATGGATTTCACCTTTGCCGAGGTGCGCGATTACCTCTTTTCCGTGATGGCGGAAGTCGTCGATCAATTCGACGTCGATGGGCTGGAGTTGGTCTTCCGCGAAGGTCTTTACTTTCCCGCGCCCCAAGGCGATAGAAGCCTAGCGCACGCGCGCCAACCGCTTATGACCGACTTGATCCGGCGGGTGCGGGAAATGCTCGACCAAGCCGGAAGCAGCCGGGGCCGCGACCTGATTTTGGGGGTCCGCGTCCCGGAGACCTTGGCGGAGTGCCACAACTGCGGTCTCGACGTACCTACCTATATAAAGGAAGGACTCGTCGACTATGTCGCTCCCCAAGACGCCATGTATTCGGATTTCAACGCCCCATACCAAGAGTTCAGCCAGCTCACCAAAGCTACTCCGTGCGCGCTCATCCCCGGCCTCCTCCCCTATTGCGCCAACCTCGACCGCACCGGACCGCCTTTGACGCTCGAAAACTACCGCGCCTTGGCCCATTCGTTTGCTCGCCAAGGAGCCGACGGGGTCTCTATGTACAACTTTCAGATGCACTGGGATGCCTTCTGGAAATCGACCCGGGATCCCGGGTCGGAAGCCATGTATCCGCTAGCCCTTAGCTACCTGCGCGAACTGCGCGATCCGGCCAAAATTGTCGCGGGGGCGCGGCATTATCTCTTTCACCCTATGTGGAGCGGCTCTACGGCCTTTGGCACTCCGGGCACGACCGCCGGTGGAGTCGTCCGCGACGCCGAGATACAGCTCGAGCGAACGGAGCGGCAACCTTATGGGCAGTATCGCTTTCGCCTGTTTGAAAACTTTGACGAACTCGTCTTTGCGAAGCTGTTCTTCCGCGCTACCGGCTTGGGGCCTTACGATCAAATTGCGGTCGATGTCAACGGCACGGCCATCCCCGCCCACAGCGTCCGCCGCATCTGGCACAGCGAGGGTCGGCCCCCCAATCAGGGACGGCCCCTCCCCGCTCATACCACCTGCATTATCGATCTGTCGTCGCCGCCTATACGCGCCGGCGACAATGCCCTCGGCGTCCGCTTGCTCTCCTCCGGCCTCCCCGAGGGGGCTGTCGTCATCGACGAGGTGGAAGTGACCGCGCTCCCGCGATAGGGGTCGCTTTTCTAAACTGCATTAGGCGCGGTGATCGACGGGGGCGCTGTATATTTTCTTTCTACGGCTAGCAACTTCCTTGCTGGCGAGGGCTGGCGGTATTTCACGGGCAGTCCGATGGTGAGATGGCCTGCGGCGTCAGACGGCGTAGGGGGCGTTTTGTGGGCAGTCTGTGGGGGCATGGGTTGGTTTGTAGCAAGTCTTATTCAATAAGACTTGGTCGGGTTGTTTTTGTGCGTTTTGTGCGTTTTGTGGCTTATAAACCAATGTACAAATGTACAGAGGAACGTTGAGATGATGACCTTAAATTCGGATCGTGCTCGTGTGTATTTGGGGGATCGGGGTTTGCGCGGCTGTGTTCTTGCCCTGCTCGCCATCTGCACGGTGTGTTTCTGGATACGCACGGAGCACATCGCTGGGACTCTGCCTTATCCGCAGCATGTCGATGAGGCCATTATCGCAAACGCAGCGGGCGATATTATGAGGTATGGGGATTGGCATCCGGGGACCTTCAACTACCCGTCCCTCCCCAAATATCTTGCCGTAGCGGCGATGAGCGTCGGTTTCGTCTTCGCCGCGCCCGAATTGGAAGTCGTTGTCAACAAACAGCGTGGGATCGACATAAAGGATGATCTTGGGGACGTGTCTATGCCATTCTATACCGTTCCGGTCATTGTCGAGAAAGCGCGGTGGTTGTTTGCGTTGCTGTCGATCGTGGCCTTGGCGATGAGTGGCGTCGTGGCCTATCAACTGCTAGATCGGCCCAGTGCTTTGATACTTGGGCCGCTCGTGCTTGCACTCTCCTACGACTTCTTTGATATGTCCAAAAGTTATCTAAACGTCGATATCGTCGGTGCTTGTTTCGTCATGCTGGGCATAGCCGCAGCACTGCAAGGCACTCGCTGTCCTTCCCCATCGCTGCGCTGGCGCGCTGTCATACCGGCAATCTGTGCCGGCTTGGCGGCCGGCAGCAAGTACACCTACGGCCTTCTTCTGGTGCCCGTCCTGCTTGCCATCTATCTGTTCATGGAGCGTGGCCGCTGGCTTGGGGCGACGACCATCGCCCTAGCGACGGCGGGCCTATCGTTCCTCGCGGTCGTTCCATATAGCGTGATTGATCTGCCGACTTTTTTGAACGGACTCGCCACCGACGTTGCTGTTTATGCCACCGGGCATCCGGGCCATGAGGCCAACCCCGGACTAGACCAACTCGCTTTCTATGTGTTCTGCCTTGCTCAGGATTTCGGGGTTCCCGGCCTTATTCTCTGTTTGCTGGGTCTGATTTACGCTGTTGTATCCGACTGGCGCAGGGCGCTTGTCTTCCTCTCATTCCCGGTGGCCTTGTTGGCTTTGCTCTCGGCGCAACAAGTCCACTTCTTGCGCAATATAATGCCTGTTTTCCCCTGCGTCGCAGTACTCATCGCTTGCGGTATTTACTTCCTTCATGGGTGCTTGATGCGCGTTCCTTGGATTCGCCGGATAGAAGTTCGCGGGCTTCAAAGCGCGATTGGCGTGGTTGGTTTTCTGGGCATCTTTGCGCTGGGCTTGAACTTACCACTCAGCAATTTTGCCGCCCTACAGATGGAAGTCGCTGGCGAAACTCGCGTAAGAGCGGTGGCTTGGATAAAGGAGCATGTCGCCACAGACACAACCGTTATCATCCCGGCGGAGCTTTATTTCGACTCCCGCCCGCTGGCTTCTAGTGGCTATCCGATACGGATAGTGGAATTCAAGTCCCTTGACACGGCGCAGCGCATTGACTCGCTCATGGCGGAAATTCCCGGACCCGTGGTCGTGCTCGTCCCAAAGTGGGTCGTTGATCTTCGGCAACTGGATGCAGACAGGGCCAAAGCCAAGGCGGCAGCACTGAATGAGGCGGTGAAGCAAGCGCAACTTGTGCCGTTAGTTGACTTTGGGTCCTTTGGAGTGGAAATCAATCATTATGACTATGGGGGAGTCCCTGGGGGGAATCCCGGATTTAGCATTGCCCGAAGAGTGGCCGCCGAGCACGTGAACACGAAAGGAGGTTCTTCCTTCGATGCAAAAAGGCATCGCGCCCAGAGACAACGCTATGTGCAGCAACTCATCGAACAGGCTGGCGAGCAGGTGATCCACGCCGACTCAACTTGGCCGATTAGCACTTGGGGCGTAGAACGGGCCGACGAGCAGGTGGGTCGCGCCGGCTGGGACGTGTACCGCAACGGACGCAAGCTGACCTACCACAAACAGCCGTGTGCCCCCGACGACGGGCAGACGAATTTTGTCTTGCAAGTTAGCCCTAACGACCCAGCCGACCTGCCAGCCGACCGCCAGCAGCACGGCTTTGACCACCTCGACTTCTATTTCCACATGCACGGCGGCGTCCGGCTCGACGACCAGTGCGTGGTGACCGCCCAACTCCCCGACTACCCCATCGGCCGCATCCATATCGGCCGGTGGATTGACGGCAACCACCGCATGCTCTGGGAAATGAAGGCCAAACCGTTCGCTGGAGAAAGGCATCGCGCCCAGAGACAACGCTACGTACAGCAACTCATCGAACAGGCCGACGAGCAGGTGGCTCGCGCCGGCTGGAGCGTGTACCGCACGGGACGCCAACTGCTCTACCGCAAAGAGCCATGCGTCCCCGCCGACGTGCAGGCGAAGATCGTTTTACACGTCATCCCCACCGACCCAAATGTCCTTTCCATCGCCCGCCAGCAGCACGGCTATGACAGCCTCGGCTTCTACTTTGACCAGCGCGGCTTCCAGCTCGACGACCAGTGCATCGCAATCGCCCAACTCCCCGACTACGCCATCGACCGCATCCGAGTCGGCCAGTGGATTGCCAAAGAGGACCGCACCCTCTGGGAAGCGGAGTTTTCGGCCAGCCAGTGATGTGTCACAGCGGCGGGACCGCGAGACCTCACTACACCACACCAGCCTCCAGCCTTCCAAGGATCGAGGGCATCTTGCCCTCGTTGAGGGCGTCCCGCCCTCGATCCCGGACGCAGCGGCAACAGCAGAAAGGGCCTACGCAAAGCAAGGGGCGCGTACTTGGGTTGTCGCTTTTCTAAATTGACTTACAATTTAAGGGAACGTGGTAGCCCAGCCCGGTAGCCCGCTGAACCCAAACCAAAGGAGGAGATCATGAACTGGAAGCAGTTACTAGCAGTGCTAACCCTAGTCGTACTCATGTTTTCCACGGCCATGACCGTCTCAACTCTTTACAATATCTCGGGGTTTGAGAGAGTTGAGGGCAGAATTGGGCAGCTTGAGAGTAAAATTGGGCAGCTTGAGAGTAGAATCGACCGTCTTGACGACAAGATAGACGGACTCTCGAATGAGGTCGCCGAAATAAAGGGCGCCCTAAAAGCACATAAGATCATGGCGAATAGATAAGTTCTGGCCGACCTAAACATTCCTTCCCAAACGTTCACTAATTTTTAGCCACTAAGAATACAGACGTACGTGATTGTTTTTAATAAATTTATGAGGGGAGGAATCATCGTCCTCGCCGGGCTGGGCACCACGCACATCCTCGTCCGCACTGCCACCTATGGCGCGGCCGTCAACGCCGACACCACCCTTCATCTTTCTACGGCCCTGAACTTCCTCGCCGGAGAGGGCTGGCAGGATTTCACCGGCTCCAAGGCAATCGAGTGGCCGCCCGGCTTCACCCTGCTGCTAGCGGCCTTCGATTGGATCGGCATCGAGCCGCTGGCCGCGGGTCGGTGGGTCAACGCCATCGCCTTCGGGCTGACCATCCTCGCCGCAGGTCTCTGGCTGCACTCAAATCTCCGGTCACAGTGGCTGACGCTGGCGACCACCGCGATCCTCGCGGCCTCCCTGCCCCTGACCCATTTCGCATCCTACTGCATCACCGAGCCGCTCTTCGTCCTGTTCACGCTCCTCGCCTTGATCCAACTGGCATCCTTCCTCGACAGAAAGACAGCTTGGTCGCCCCTGCTGCTGGCGGCAGTTTTCACCGCATTGGCCGCACTGACCCGCTATGTAGGCGTCGCCCTAATCGGCGCTGGCGTCCTCGTGCTGCTGCCCCTCGCTCGGCTGAGGCACACCTTCGTCTTTGGCGCGATCTCGTCTCTGCCCTTGCTGGCAGTATTGGCGTACAATTGGGCGGTCTCCCAGACCCTGACCGGGCCGAGACCCGGATCGGGACAGTCTTTGTCAGACTCGCTGAGCCAAGTAATGGAGGTGTTCCGCGCGTGGGTCGTTCCCCCCAACGCGCCGGCGGGGTTGGCGCCTCTGCTGTGGCTGGCGGTCGCCGTGGTCGGGCTGGCCGGCGCGGCCGTCGTCCTTCGTTCCGCTCGAAGGCGAAGCGACTTCCGTTTGAAGCCGGCACTCCCTTTCGGGATGTTCGCTGGGGGCTACCTCGTATTCATGATCGTCGTCGTGCCGCTCACGGTCGGGGAGGGGGTCAACAGCCGCTTCCTGCTGCCGGTGTATGTGCCGTTGCTGTTGACGGCGGTGTTGCTGCTGGATCGGTTCCTGTCCATCGAGGCTATGGGACAGATGGTGGCCGCCCGCTACGGTCTGACTGCCCTCGTCCTGCTAGCCACCCTCGCCCACGTCGGCTGGTCAGCGCACAGGAACCTCACTATTACCGCCGAAGCGCGGGTCGCCGGGTTCGGGATGTACAACAACACCTATTGTGCAAGCTCCGATATCCTGAATTACATCCGGGACAACCGCATCAATGGCCGGATGTACAGCAACAACTGCTACCTTACTTGGTTTTGGGACCAGACCGCGGCCCCGGGAAAGCACCAACTTCTCCCAGACGAGATTCACAGTTTGACGTCGACCATACTGCGGTGGACCAACAGCGGCAGCGCACACATCGCATGGTCCCGGAGTGAAAAGTCTTTTTACGACTTCGACGACCTCGACATCCGGGTCCTGCCCGGAGTAGAACCCGTGGCCGAGTTGTACGACGGTGTTGTATTCCGCGTAACGGCCACCGAACCGTTCGATGCGGAAAGGCATCGCGCCCGAAAACAACGCTACGTAGATCAACTCATCGAGCAGGCTGGCGAGCCGGTAGTCCGCGCTGCTTGGGATGTGTACCGCACAAGACGCAAGCTGACCTACCTCAAAAACCCGTGTGCCTCCGCCGACACGCAGGCGGAGTTCATCTTGCAGGCCATCCCCGTCGATCCAGCCGACCTGCCCTCCCACCGCAGGCCGTATGGCTTTGACTCCCTCAGCTTCTATTTCCACATCCGCGGCGGCATCCAGCTCGACGACCAGTGCGTGGTGACCGCCTCTCTCCCCGACTACGACATCAGCCGTATCCGAGTCGGCCAGTGGAGTACCGAAGAGAACCGCACCCTTTGGGAAACGACAGCCGAACCGTTCAATGCAGACAGGCATCGCGCCCAAAGACAACGCTACGTAGATCAACTCATCGAACAGGCCAGCGAGCAGGTGGCCCGCGCCGGCTGGAGCGTGTACCGCAAGGGACGCAAGCTGATCTACCGCAAAGAGCCGTGTGCTCCCGCCGACACCCAAGCGAAGCTCGTTTTACACGTCACCCCTGTCGATCCGGCCGACCTGCCGGCTGACCGCGAGCGGCACGGCTTTGACAGCCTCGGCTTCTATTTTGACCAGCGCGGCTTCCGGCTCGACGACCAGTGCATCGCAATCGCCCAACTCCCCGACTACCCCATCGGCCGCATCCGGGTCGGCCAGTGGATTGCCGACGGGAACCGCACCGTCTGGGATGCGGAATTTCTGGAGATCGGCGGATAAATGCCAATGCCTGAGTTGAAAGACGCCGCCATCGAGAAGATCGCCCGGTTCGGGCGCGCTCCCTTCGCGCTGCTCATCGTCGTTCTCGCTGGGCTGGGGACAGCGCACATCCTCGTCCGCACCGCTACCTACGGCGCCACGGTCATCACGGACTCCTTCCATTTCCTTTCTACGGCCCTGAACTTCCTCGCCGGAGAGGGCTGGCGGGATTTCACGGGCGAACCGATGACCTTATGGCCGCCTTTGTTTCCGCTGCTGCTGGCGGCCTTCGGTTGGGTCGGCGTCGATCCGCTGGAGGCGGGTCGGTGGGTCAACGCCGTGGCCTTTGGGCTGACCATCTTGGCCGCGGGGGGTTGGCTGTACTCGAACCTCCGGTCGCGGTGGCTGGCACTGGTCGCCACCGGGGTCCTAACGGTCTCCCTGCCCTTGAGTAACTGGGCAGCCCACTTCATGACCGATCCGCTCTTCGTCCTGTTTACACTCCTCGCCTTGATGCAGTTGGCGGCCTTCCTCAACCGCGGCGCAAGGACATCCCTGTGGTGGGCGGCGTTTTTCACCGCGCTGGCCGCGCTGACCCGCTATCCGGGCGTGGTCCTGATCGGCGTCGGCGTCCTGCTGCTGCTGGGGTGGCGCACCCGTTCGCTGGCCGCCCGGTTGAAAGACGCTGTCGTATTTGGGGCGGTCTCATCCATTCCCCTCGCGGGGGTGCTGACGCGCAACTGGGTCGTCTCTGGGACCCTGACCGGGCCGAGAAGCGGGGCGGGGCAGTCCCTGTCCGATGGGCTGAGCCAAGTGGTGGATGGATTCCGGGGGTGGGTGATTCCCCCGAACACGCCGGACGGGTTGGGTTATCTCCTGTCGATAGCGGCCGGACTAGTCGTTCTAGCAGCGGGAGCGGTCGTCTTCTGTCGGGTCGCGGCGTACGGCAGGGGCGGCAAGTCGCCATCCTTCGGGTTGGGGCCGGTTCTCCCTTTCGGGGGGTTCGCCGCGATTTACCTCGTATTCATCGTCGTCACCGTGCCGCTCGTGGTCCCTTGGGGGATGCTCGCCCGCTTTCTGCTGCCGATATACGTGCCGCTGCTGTTGACCGGGGTGTTTTTGCTGGACCGGCTCCTGTGCATTGAGGCGGCGGGATGGATGGCGGCCGGCCGCTGCGTTGTGGCGGCCCTCGTCTTGCTGGCCACCCTCGCCCACATCGGCTTCTCGGCGCGAGAAAACCTCCGTATTACCATCCAAGCTTATGGTGGTGGATACTACTCTTACAACAACACCACCCATTGGCAACAGTCCCTAGATTATATCCGGAATCACCATATTGAGGGCAGGATTTACAGCAATCACGCACTCCTTGCTTGGTTTGGGGATAGGACCGCCGCCCTGGGAAAGTACCAGCAGATCCGTGCCGGGTTGCCCGTTTTGGCGAGGGACATGATGCAGTGGACCAAAGACGGCATCGGTGCCCATATCGTTTGGTTCCGGTCGTTCGGTGATCAAGGTTTTTACGGCTACGACCTCATGGATATCCGTCTGCTGCCCGGGGTGGAATCCGTGGCCGAGTTGGCCGACGGCGTGGTATTCCGCGTAACGGCCGCCGAACCCTTCGATGAGGCCAAGCATCGCGCCCGAAAACAACGCTACGTGCAGCAACTCATCGAACGGGCTGGTGAGTTGGTGGTCCGCGCCGATTGGGACGTGTACCGCACAGGACGCAAGCTGACATACCTCAAAAACCCGTGTGCCTCCGCCGACACGCAGGCGGAGTTCATCTTGCACGCCACCCCCGTCGATCCAGCCGACCTGCCCTCCCACCGCAGGCCGTACGGCTTTGACTCCCTCAGCTTCTATTTCAACGTCCGCGGCGGCATCCGGCTCGACGACCAGTGCGTGGTGAGTACCCAACTCCCCGACTACGACATCAGCCGCATCCGAGTCAGCCAGTGGAGTACCGAAGAGAACCGCACCCTCTGGGAAACGACGGCCGAACCGTTCAATACAGAAAGGCATCGCGCCCAAAGACAACGCTACGTAGATCAACTCATCGCACAGGCCGACGAGCAAGTGGCCCGCGCTGGCTGGAACGTGTACCGCAAGGGACGCAAGCTCATCTACCGCAAAGAGCCGTGTGCCCCCGCCGACGTGCAGGCAAAGTTCGTCTTGCACGTCACCCCCACCGACCCAAATGACCTGCTGGCCGACCGCAAGTGGCGCGGCTTTGACAGCCTCGGCTTCTATTTTGACCAGCGCGGCTTCCGGCTCGACGACCAGTGCATCGCAATCGCCCAACTCCCCGACTACCCCATCGGCCGCATCCGGGTCGGCCAGTGGATTGCCGACGGGAACCGCACCGTCTGGGAAGCGGAGTTTCTGGAGATCGGCGAATGAATGCCAATGCCTGAGTTGAAAGACGCCGCCATCGCGTGGCTCGCCCCGTGCTGGCGCACCCGCTTCCCCCTGCTCATCGTCTGTATCGCCGGGCTGGGCACCGCGCACATCCTCGTCCGCACTGCTACCTACGGCGCGGCGATCGGCGAGGACGCTACAATTTTCCTTTCTACGGCCTTGAACTTCCTCGCGGGAGAAGGCTGGCTGGATCTCGTGGGCAGACCGCTGGTGGGGTGGCCGCCCTTGTTCCCCCTGCTGCTGGCAGCCTTCGGTTGGGTCGGCATCGAGCCGCTGGAAGCGGGTCGCTGGATCAACGCCACCGCCTTTGGGCTGACCATCCTAGCCGCAGGTCTCTGGCTGCACTCAAATCTCCGGTCGCGGCTGCTGACGCTGGTCGCCACCGCAATCATCGCGACCTCCCTGCCCTTGAGCCATCTGGCGTCAAGCTTCTTGACCGAGCCGCTCTTCGTCCTGTTCACGCTCCTCGCCTTGATCCAGTTGGGGACTTTCCTCAATTGCGGCGGGAGGACGCCCCTACTGCTAGCCGCGGTTTTCACCGCCTTGGCCGCACTGACCCGCTATCAGGGGCCCGCCCTGATAGCGGGCGGCGTCCTGTTGCTGCTGCTCTGCGCCCGGCTGAAGCATACCCTCGTCTTTGTCGCGATCTCGTCTGTGCCCTTGCTGGCGGTATTGGTGCGCAATTGGGCCGTCTCCGGGACCCTGACCGGGCCGAGATCCGGCGTGGGACAGTCCCTATTCGATGGACTAAGCCAGACCGTCGATGTGTTCCGCACGTGGGTCGTCCCCTCCAACGCGCCGGGCTGGTTCGGTTATCTCCTGTGGCTGGCTTTCGGAGTTGTCGTCCTCGCCAGCGCGGCGGTCGTCCTGCGCACCAGCAGAGCACCCACAAGGGACGCTGCCGACTCCCCATCGTATTTCCGTTTGAGGCCGGCTCTCCCTTTCGGGGTGTTCGCCGGAGTCTATCTGTCATTGATGGCCGTCGTGCCCTTATTCGTGTTGCAGGCGGGCATCGAAAGCCGCTACCTGCTGCCGGTGTATGTGCCGCTGCTGTTGGCGGCGATGTTGCTGCTGGATCGGTTCCTGTCCATCAAGGCTACGGGCCGGATGGCCGCGACCCAGTACGGGGTGGCGTCCCTCGTCTTGCTGGGAGCCTGCGCCCACGTCGGCAGCTCGGCGCACAGGAACCTCACTATTACCGCCGAAGCGTGGGTCGCCGGGTTCGGGATCTACAACAACGACTATTGTGCAACCTCCGAGATACTGAATTACCTCCGGGACACCCCCATCGATGGCCGGATATACAGCAACAACTGCTTCCTTGCTTGGTTTTGGGATCGGACCGCGGCCCCGGGAAAGTACCATTATATCCCAGACCAGATTCACAGTTTGACGTCGGTCATACACAGCGACAGCGACAGCGCGCATATCGTATGGTCCCGGAGTGAAAAGTCTTTTTACGACTTCGACGATCTCGACATCCGGGTCCTGCCCGGCGTGGAACCCGTGGCCGAACTGGCCGATGGCGTGGTATTCCGCGTAACGGCCGCCGAGCCGTTCGATGCAAAAAGGCATCGCGCCCGCAAACAACGCTATGTGCAGCAACTCATCGAACAGGCCGGCGAGTTGGTGATCCACGCCGACTCGACGTGGCCGGTCAGCACTTGGGGCGTAGAACGGACCGACGAGCAGGTCGCCCGCGCCGGCTGGGACATGTACCGCAACGGACGCAAGCTGACCTACCACAAAAAGCCGTGTGCCCCCGACGATGTGGAGGCGAATTTCGTCTTGCAAGTCAGCCCGGACGAACCGGCCTACCTGTCAGCCGACCGCAGGCAGTACGGCTTTGACCACCTCGACTTCAATTTTCGCATCCACGGCGGCGTCCGGCTCGACGAGCAGTGTGTGGTGACCGCCCAACTTCCCGACTACCCCATCAGCCACCTCTATATCGGCCGGTGGATGGCCGGCAACGACCGCATGCTCTGGGAAGTGAAGGCCGAATCGTTCAAGTCGGAAAGGCACCCCGCCCAGAGACAACGCGACGCGGAGCAACTCATCGCACAGGCCGGCGAGCCGGTGGTTCGCGCCGACTGGAGCGTGTACCGCACCGGACGCAAGCTGACCTACCGCAAACAGCCCTGCGGCCCCGACGACGTGCAGGCGAAGTTCATTTTGCACGTCACCCCCGCCGACCCCAACGACCTGCCGACCAACCGCCAGCGGCACGGCTTTGAAAGCTTCAGCTTCTATTTTGACCAGCGCGGCTTCCAACTCGACGACCAGTGCATCGCAATCGCCCAACTCCCCGACTCCCCCATCGGCCGCATCCGAGTTGGCCAGTGGATTTCCAAAGGGAACCGCACCGTCTGGGAAGCGGAGTTTCTGGAGATCGGCGAATGAATGCCAATGCCTAAGTTGACGCGCTCCGCATTCGGGCGCGACCGCACCACCCGGCTCATCGTCGTCCTCGCCGGGCTGGGCACCGTCCACATCCTCGTCCGCACCGCCACCTACGGCGCCGCGGTCGGCACAGACTCCACAACTTTCCTGTCCGTGGCCATGAACTTCCTCGCGGGAGAGGGCTGGCAGTCCTTCGGCGGCAACCCGCTGGTGGGGTGGCCGCCGCTCTTTCCCCTGCTGCTGGCGGCCGGCGGTTGGATCGGCGTCGAGCCGCTGGAGGCGGGTCGGTGGATCAACGCCATCGCCTTTGGGCTGATCATCCTCGTCGCCGGGTGCTGGCTGCGCTCGCATCTCCGGTCGCAGTGGCTGGTGCTGGCCGCCACCGTGGTCCTAATGGTCTCCCTGCCCTTGAGCCATTTCGCGTCCAGCTTCCTGACCGAGCCCCTCTTCTTCCTATTTACGCTCCTCGCCTTAATCAAGTTGGCGGCCTTCCTCCAGCACGGCGGGCGGACGCCCCTGCTGCTCAGTGCGATTTTCACCGCGCTGGGCGCGCTGACCCGCTATGCGGGCGTGGTGCAGATCGGCGCGGGCGTCCTCATCCTGCTGCCCCTCGCCCGGCTGCGGCATACCCTCGTCTTTGGCGCGGTCTCGTCCCTGCCCTTGCTGGCGGTATTGGCGCACAACTGGGCCGTCGCCGGGACCCTGACCGGAAAGAGAAAAGGCTCAGGGCAGCCCCTATCCGAGGGATTGAGCCAGACCGTCAATATATTCCGGGAATGGGCGGTTCCCCCCAACGTGCCAGACGGACTGGCCGATTATCTCCTGTGGATAACGACCGGGCTGGGCGCACCAGACTGGTTCGGTTCTTTTCTGTGGGTGGCGACCGGGTTGGTTGTTGTGGCGACCGGGGCGGTGGTCGTTGGGTCCGGTCGCGGCTTAGGCATGGGTGAGCATCGGACCGCGCCGGCGTATTCGTATTCCAGTCTAGGGCCGGCTCTGCTTTTCGGGGTGTTCGCCTTGATTTACATCATAGTTCTAGTCGTCGTCTTGCCATTCGTGATCCCGGTGGGAATCTACAGCCGCTACCTGCTGCCGGTGTACGCGCCGTTGCTGTTGGTCGCAACGTTCTTGTTGGACCGGTTCCTGTGCATCAAGGTTGCGGGCTGGGTAGCCGTGGCCAAGTGGTCTCTGGCGTCCTTCATCCTGCTGGGCGCTCTCGCCCACATCGGCCTCTCAGCACACAGAAACCTCGGTCTTACCGCCCAAGCACGGGCCGCCGGGTACGAACAAGACTGGACGTACAACGTCGCCGAGTGGCAACATTCCGCGACCCTGAATTACGTCAGGACCAACCTCCGCGATGGCAGGACGTACAGCAACAACCCGTTCCTTGTCTGGTTTGCCGATCGGACCGCGGCCATTAAAAAACATTGGGCACTTCCCAGTGAGCTACGCGATTGGACGCAGTATGCGAGATGGTGGACCGAACGGGGCGAAGACCAAGCATATATCGTCTGGATCAAAGACGACTATCGATCCATTTATTACGACTACAACGACCTCGACCTCCGCTTTTTGCCCGGCGTCAAGGTGGTGACCGAGGCGTCCGATGGCGTGGTATTCCGCGTAACGGTCGCAGCCGCGGCCGAACCGTTCGATGAGGCCAAGCATCGCGCCCAGAAAGAACGCTACCAAGAACGCTATGTGCAGCAACTCGTCGAACAAGCGGGCGAGCGAGTGGCTCGCTCCGGCTGGGACGTGTACCTCAATGGGCGCAAGCTGACCTATTTCAAAAAGCCGTGCGCCCCTGCGGACGTGCAGGCGAAGTTCGTTTTGCACGTCGTTCCGGCCGACCCAGCCGACCTTTCTATCTCCCGCCAGCGGCACGGCTTTGACAACCTCGGCTTCCATTTCGACCGGCGCGGTTTCCGGCTCGACGACCAGAGTATAACGACCGTCCGGGCCGGCGATCAGTGCATCGCTATCGTCCAACTCCCCGCCTACGCCATCGGCCGCATCCAGACCGGCCAATGGATTTCCGCAGACAACCGCACCCTCTGGGAAGCGAAGTTTTCCCCGAGCCGGTGATGCAGGGCACCCGATATTACGCGATGCCCTACTCGGCTCGGTCTAACAGGAGCCTAAAGGCTTCGAGGCTGGGCACCTGTATGGCCGCCCGATGCAACTGCTTGAGACGCGGCACATCGTCGGTGGCCTCAATGCGGGCGGCCAACGGATCCGACGCAGCTAGCCCAAAGCGAACCTCGAGCACCTCGAGCAGAGCTTCAATGGTGCGTTCTCGGCCGCCTTGCTCAATGCCCTGCTCAATGCCCTGCTCGATGCCCTGCTCAATGCCCTGCTCAATGCCCTGCTCGATGCCCTGCTCGATGCCCTGCTTAATGCCCTGCTTAATCCCCTTTTCCGTGAAATACTGCGCTACCGACGACTCGTACATGGTCTCCTCCTCGATGATGGTCATGATCGTCTCTAAGTTATACACCAGCCCGCTCAACATCGCAAGATCGGCCAGATAATTGGCTTTGACGCCCTCGTCCATCGGCACCTGTTGCGCCCGGTTGACACACTGGCGCAACCACCCCTCGGCATCTACTCCCACCGGCGGCTGCATCAGCGGCGCGAACGGCAGCAAGCCGGAAGGTCCCGCGGCGAGGATGCGTTGGCCGTCTATCTCAATCAGCCGAATGACCTTGTATTGCACTAAGACGCGGTAGCCGGAACGCTCTTGGACGTAGTAGCCCGGATCATTTCGGCCAGCGTCTGGGCGCAAATAGATTACGTTGGAATAGATGGGTCGGTTGTGCTGTTCAATGCCGCGTCCGATATAGCCGATCATGCGGCGCGGCATGGGCGGTTTGCTGTCGGTGGTTTGGAACTCGTGGTGGACCAGCACCTCCTCGCCGCCGACGTGGACGCGAATGAGGCTATCGGTGCGGTGGGTTTCGGCGGTGGGCTGCTCGGTATCGACGACGCCGAGGACTTGGACGTCGTCTTGTTGGAGGGCGAAGCGGGCGAAGTCGGCGGGGTAGGTGTGGATGAGGTGTTTGGCGATGGAATCGAATTCGGCCATGGGTCTTGCCTTGGGTTGCGGGTGGGATGGGGTGGTATTCGCAATAGGCAAGAATCGTGCCACGGCGGCGGCTCATAGGGGCGGGCTGGGGATCGGCGGCGTGGGTGTGTAGCGAAAAGGGGACAGGCGTGGGACGTTGGGGGAAAAGTTTGACTGACTTGCCCACTCGCGTGGGGCAAGATAAAAACAAGGCCCTAGAGGGATTTACCAAAAAATACCGCGTACATACATTTGGTTTATGTTGAACAATATGAATGCCAATGTCTGAGTTGAAGCACTCCGTTATCGAGCGGATCGCCCAGTTCGAGCGCGACCACTGCGCGCTGCTCATCGCCTGCATCGCCGGGCTGGGCACCGCCCACATCCTCGCCCGTACCTCCACCTACGGCGCGGCCATCGGCACGGACTCCGTAGCGTTCCTTTCTACGGCCATGAACTTCCTCGCCGGAGAGGGCTGGCGATCCTTCGCGGGCTGGCCGCCGGTGGGCTGGCCGCCCTTGTTCCCCCTGCTGCTGACGGCCTTCGGTTGGGGCGGCATCGATCTACTGGAGGCGGGTCGGTGGATCAACGCTGCGGCCTTTGGGCTGACCATCCTCGCCGCCGGGCGCTATCTGCGCTCGAATGTTAGGTCGCAGTGGCTGGCGCTGGCGGCCACCGCGATCATCGCGGCCTCCCTGCACCTGAGCGATTGGGCGGCCAATTATACAACCGAGCCGCTCTTCGTCCTGTTGACGCTCCTCGCCTTGATCCAACTGGCGGCCTTCCGCGACCGGCGGACGACCGCGCCCCTGTGGTGGGCAGCGGTTTTCACCGCGCTGGCCGCGCTGACCCGCTATCCGGGCGTGGCCCTGATCGGCACTGGTGTCCTCATCCTGCTGCCCCTCGCCCGGCTGAGGCACACCCTCGCCTTTGGCGCGATCTCGTCCGTGCCCTTGCTGGCGGTGTTGGCGTTCAATTGGACGACCTCCAAGACCCTGACCGGGGGAAGACTAACGACCTCGGGACAATCCCTCTCCGTTGGGCTGAGCCAGACCGGCGCGGTGTTCCACGAGTGGGTCGTCCCCCCCAACGCGCCGAATGGGGCCGCGTATCTGCTGTGGCTGGCGGTCGGGCTGGTCGTCCTCGCCGGCGTCGCGGCGGTCGTCCTGCGTGGTCGCCAGCCGGACCCAGAGGCCGCGCCGTCGTCCCTCGGGTTGAGGCCAGTGCTCCCTTTCGGGGGGTTCGCCGTACTCTACCTCGTATTCATCGTCGCCGTCGTGCCCCTCACGGTCGATCAGGGCATCGACAGCCGCTACCTACTGCCGATATACGTGCCGCTGCTGTTGACGGCGGCGTTGCTGCTCGATCGGTTCCTGTCCATCGCCACGGCGGGCCGGATGATGGCCGTCCGCTACGGGCTGGTGTCCCTCGTCGTGCTCGCCACCCTCACCCACGTCGGCTGCTCGGCCCTAAAAAACCTTAGTCTTACTGCCCGAGCCTATACCGCTGGGTATCCGGCCCAAGCGTACAACGCCGCCCATTGGCGACACTCAGAGACCGTGAAGTACCTCCAGTACCACCATCTTGAAGGCAAAATTTACAGCAACCACAAAGCACTCGCTTGGTTTGCGGACCGGACTGTCGCCCCGGGAAAGCACCAACCGCTCCCGGGCGAGATAGTGTACGTCGATAACGAGGCCGGCGCACATATCGTTTGGTTCTGGGAGTTCTACTATCGAGATAGGTACGACTACGACATCATGGACCTCCACGTTCTGCCCGGCTTGGAAACCGTGGCCGAGCTATCCGACGGCGTGGTATTCCGCATAACGGACGCCGCGGCGGCCGAACGGTTCGACGCGAAAAGGCAGCGCGCCCGGAAGGAACGCTACCAAGAACGCTACGTGCAGCAACTCCTCGAACAGAGCAGCGAGCGGGTGGTCCACTCCGACTGGGACGTGTACCGCACAGGACGCAAGCTGACGTACCTCAAAAAGCCCTGCGCCCCCGCGGACACGCAGGCCAAGTTCATTTTGCACGTCACCCCGGTCGATCCAATCGACCTGCCAGCCCACCGCAAGCGGCACGGCTTTGACAGCCTCGGCTTCTATTTCGACCAGCGCGGCTTCCGGCTCGGCTACGAGGGCATAAAAACGACCAACCAAGGCGACCACCTGTGCATAGTGGCCGTCCAGCTCCCCGACTACGCCATCGGCCGCATCCGGGTCGGCCAATGGATTGCCGCCGGGAACCGCACCCTCTGGGAAGCAGAGTTTGTGCCGGGCCGGTGAATTTGACCTCAACCTAGGACTGCTATCAATGGATAAATGCCAATGCCTGAGTTGATGCGCTCCGCGATCGAGAAGATCGCCCGGTTCGGGCGCGACCACTGCACGCTGCTCATCGTCTGCATCGCCGGGCTGGGCACCATGCACATCCTCGCCCGCACCGCCACCGAAGGCGCGGTGATTGAGGGGGGCGCTGTATATCTCCTTTCTACGGCTAGCAACTTCCTTGCTGGCGAGGGCTGGCGGGATTTCTCGGGCGCACCGCTGACAGGATGGCCGCCCTTGTTCCCCCTGCTGCTGGCGGCGCTCGATGGGATCGGCATCGATCCAGTGGCGGGAGGTCGGTGGGTCCATGCCGCCATCTTCGGGTGGATCATCTGGGCGGCCGGCCTGTATCTACACTCGCATCTCCGGTCGCGGCTGTTGGTGCTGACCGCCACCGCGATCATCGCGGCCTCCCTGCCCCTAGCTCATTTCGCGTCCCACCTCGAGACTGAGCCGCTCTTCGTCCTGTTGACGCTCCTCGCCTTGATCCAGTTGGCGTCCTTTCTCAACCGCGGCGCGAGGACGTCCCTGTGGTGGGCGGCGGTTTGCACCGCCTTGGCCGCGCTGACCCGCTATCCGGGCGTGGTCCTGATCGGCACCGGCGTCCTGTTGCTGCTGGGGCGGCGCACCCCGCCGCTGACCGCCCGGTTGAAAGACGCCATTGTATTCGGTACGGTCTCATCCATTCCCCTCGCCGGGGTGCTGATGCACAACCGAGCAGTCTCCGGGACCCTGACCGGGCCGAGTTTCGGCTCGGGGCAGTCCCTATCCGATGGACTGAGCCAGATCGTCGAGGTGTTCGGCGAGTGGGTCGTCCCTCCCAACACGCCGGATGGGGTCGCGTATCTGCTGTGGCTGGCGGTCGGGTTGGTTGGGCTGGCTGGCGCAGCGGTCGTCCTTGGCGTCCCCCGAATGCCAAGCAACAGCCATAAGCAGGACCCAGAGGCCGCGCCGCCATCCGTAGGGTTGGGGCCGGCACTCCCTTTCGGGGGGTTCGCCCTAGCGTACCTCGTACTCATGATCGCGGTCGTGCCCTTCGCGGTTGGTCAGGCCATCGACAGCCGCTACCTGCTGCCGATATACGTGCCGCTGGTGTTGGCGGCGGGGTTGCTGCTCGATCGGTTCCTGTCCATTGAGGCGACGGGTCGGATGGGGGCCATCCGCTACGGTCTGGCGTCCCTCGTCTTGCTGGGAGCCTGCGCCCACATCGGCTTCTCGGTAGATAGGAATCTCCATATTACTCGCCAAGCACGGACACCCGGGAACAAACCATGGATGATCAATAGCAGATCCTGGGAAAAGTCCGAGATCCTGCATTACATTCGGAACAACCCCATCAATGGCAGGATTTACAGCGATAACGCCTACCTTGCTTGGTTCTGGAGTCGGACCGCGGCTCCAAGAGAGCACCATTTTCTCCGGGCCGAGCTTCACAATTTTACGGCGGCCATAATGCGGTGGACAGACGGCGATGGCGGATATGTCTTATGGTTCCGAAGATGGAAGCCTGCTTATGACTTCGACGAACTCGACATCCGGGTCCTGCCCGGGGTGGAAACCGTGGCCGAGCTATCCGACGGCGTGGTATTCCGCGTAACGGCGACCGAACCATTCGATGCAAAAAGGCATCACACCCGAAAACAACGCTACGTACAGCAACGCATCGAACGGGCCGGCGAGTTGGTGATCCGCGCCGACTCGACTTGGCCGATCAGCGCAGAACGGGCCGACGAGCAGGTGGCCCGCGCTGGCTGGGACGTGTACCGCAACGGACGCAAGCTGACCTACCACAAACAGCCGTGTACCCCTGACGACGGGCAGACGATATTCCTCTTGCAAGTCAGCCCTAACGACCCGGCCGACCTGTCAGCCGACCGCAGGCCGTACGGCTTTGACAACCTCGACTTCAATTTCCACACCCGCGGCGGCGTACGGGTCGACGACCAGTGCGTGGTGACCGCCCAACTCCCCGACTACCCCATCAGCCGCATCTATATCGGCCGGTGGATGGCCGACGGGAACCGCATCCTCTGGGAAATGAAGGCCAAACCGCTAGGCTCTAAATGACTCGAAAGCATGAAATGTTCATCGGCACCGTCTTTTTGCCTATAAGGCGTCCTTCCCGCGCACGAACGTCACCCCGTGCCCCGACACGGGGCGGGAATCCAGTCTTGAAAGATGTAGGATTACTATATATGAATGAATGCCAATGCCTGAGTTGATGCGCACCGCCATCGAGTGGTTCGCTCGGTGCTGGCGCACCCGCTTCCCCCTGCTCATCGTCGTCCTCGCCGGACTGGGCACCGCGCACATCCTCGTCCGCACCGCCACCGATGGCGCGGTGATCGACGGGGACTCTGTACGTTTCCTGTCCGTGGCTAGGAATTTCCTTGCGGGAGAAGGCTGGCGGGAGTACTCGGGCAAGCCGCTGACAGGATGGCCGCCCTTGTTCCCCTTGCTGCTGGCGGCGCTCGATGGGATCGGCATCGATCCAGTGGAAGGAGGTCGGTGGGTCCACGCCGCCGCCTTTGGGTGGATCATCTGGGCGGCCGGCCTGTATCTACACTCGCATCTCCGGTCGCGGCTGTTGGGGCTGGCCGCCACCGCCATCATCGCGGCCTCCCTGCCCTTGACCCATTTCGTGGTGCGCTTCTTGACCGAGCCGCTCTTCGTCCTGTTGACGCTCCTCGCCTTGATCCAGTTAGCGGCTTTCCTCAACCGCGGCGCGAGGACGTCCCTGTGGGGGGCGGCGGTTCTCACGGCCTTGGCCGCGCTGACCCGCTATCCGGGCGTGGCTCTGATCGGCACCGGCGTCCTGCTGCTGCTGGGGCGGCGCACCCCGCCGCTGGCCACCCGGTTAAAAGACGCCATCGCTTATGGGACCGTCTCATCCGTTCCCCTCGCCGGGGTGCTGATTCATAACTGGGCGGTCTCCGGGTCTCTGACCGGGCGGAAGGAAATGTCGGGGCAGTCCCTGTCCGATGGACTGAGCCAGATCGCCAATGTGTTCGGCGAGTGGGTCGTCCCCCCCAACGTGCCGGATGGGGTCGCGTATCTGCTGTGGCTAGTGGTCGGGTTGGTTGGGCTCGCAGCGGTCGTCCTTGGCGTCCTCCGAATGCGAAGTAACAGCCATAAGCCGGACCCAGAGGCCGCACCGCCATCCGTAGGGTTGGGGCCAGCGCTCCCCTTCGGGGGGTTCGCCCTAGCCTACCTCGTATTCATGATCGTCGTCGTGCCCTTCGCGGTTGGTCAGGCCATCGACAGCCGCTACCTGCTGCCGGTATATGTGCCGCTGCTGTTGGCGGCGGTGTTGCTGTTGGATCGGTTCCTGTCCATCGAGGCTACGGGTCGGATGGTCGCCATCCGCTCCGTTCTGACGTCCCTCGTCTTGTTGGGGGCCTGCGCCCACGTCGGCTTCTCGGTAGATAGGCATATCCATATTACCCGCCAAGTATGGACAGCCGGGAACAAACCATGGATGATCAATAGCCGCTCTTGGGAAGAGTCCGATATCCTGCATTACATCCGGGACAATCCCATCAATGGCAAGATTTTCAGTGATAAACCCTCCCTTGCTTGGTTTTGGAGCCGGACCGCGGCCCCGACAGAGCACCATCTTCTCCCAGCCGAGATCTACATTCACAATTTTACGTCGGCCATAATGGGGTGGACAGAAGGCGATGGCGGACATGTCTTATGGTTCAGGAAATGGAAGCCTCTTTGCGACTTAGACGAACTCGACATCCGGGTCCTGCCCGGGATGGAACCCGTGGTCGAGCTATCCGATGGCGTGGTATTCCGCGTAACGGCGGCCGAACCGTTCGATGAGGACAAGCATCACACCCGAAAACAACGCTATGTGCAGCAACTCATTGAACGAGCTGGCGAGTTGGTGATCCACGCCGACTCGACGTGGCCGATCAGCACTTGGGGCGTAGAACGGACCGACGAGCAGGTAGAACGAGCCGGCTGGGACGTGTACCACACAGGACGCAAGCTGACCTACCACAAAAAGCCGTGTACCCCCGCCGACGTGGAGACGAACTTCGTCTTACAAGTCAGCCCTAACGAACCGGCCTACCTGTCAGCCGACCGCAGGCAGTACGGCTTTGACCACCTCGACTTCAATTTTCGCATCCACGGCGGCGTCCGGCTCAACGACCAATGTGTGGTGACCGCCCAACTCCCCGACTACCCCATCAGCCGCCTCTATATCGGCCGGTGGATGGCCGGCAACGACCGCATGCTCTGGGAAATGAAGGCCGAATCGTTCAAGTCGGAAAGGCACCCCGCCCAGAGACAACGCTACGCAGAGCAACTCATCGCACAGGCTGACGAGCAGATCGCTCGCGCCGGCTGGGACATGTACCGCACCGGACGCAAGCTGATTTACCGCAAACAGCCCTGCGGCCCCGCCGACGTGCAGGCCAAGTTCATTTTGCACGTCACCCCGGCCGACCCCAATGAACTGCCGGCCGACCGCCAGCGGCACGGCTTTGAAAGCCTCGGCTTCCATTTTGACCAGCGCGGCTTCCAACTCGACGACCAGTGCATCGCGATCGCCCAACTCCCCGACTACGCCATCGATCGCATCCGGGTCGGCCAGTGGATTGCCGACGGGAACCGCACCCTCTGGGAAGCGGAGCTTTCGGCCAGCCGGTGATATACCAATGCCTGAGTTGAAAGACGCCGCCATCGAGCGACTCGCCCGGTGCTGGCGCGACCGCTACGCACTGCTCATCGTCGTCCTCGCCGGGCTGGGCACCGCCCACATCCTCGTCCGCACCGCTACCTACGGCGCCGCAGTCGGCACGGACTCCATCGTTTTCCTTTCTACGGCCCTGAACTTCCTCGCCGGAGAGGGCTGGCGGGATTTCACCGGAGTACCGATGGTGGTTTGGCCGCCCTTGTTCCCCTTGCTGCTGGCGGCCCTCGGTTGGGTTGGCCTCGAGCCGCTGGCGGCGGGTCGGTGGGTCAACGCCGCAGCTTTCGGACTGACCATCCTCGCCGCCGGGTGCTGGCTGCGCTCGAATGTTAGGTCGCAGGGGCTGGCACTGGCCGCTACCGCGACCCTCGCGGCCTCCCTGCCCTTGAGCGATTGGGCGTCCAACTATATGACCGAGCCCCTCTTCGTCCTGTTGACGCTCCTCGCCTTGATCCAGTTGGCGGCCTTCCTCCAGCGCGGCGGGAGGACGCCCCTTTTGTGGGCGGCGGTTTTCACCGCGCTGGCCGCACTGACCCGCTATCCGGGCGTGGTGCTGATCGGCACCGGCGTCCTCATCCTGTGGCCCCTCGCTCGGTGGAAGCAGGTCCTCGTCTTTGGCGCGGTCTCGTCCGTGCCCTTGCTGGCGGTATTGGCGCACAATTGGACAGTCTCCGCGACTTGGACAGGAGACCGATCAGACCCTGTAAGGCAGTCCCTATCCGAGGGGCTACGCCAGACCGTCGAGGTGTTCCGCGCGTGGATCGTCCCCCCCCACGCGCCGGATGGGGTTGCGTATCTGCTGTGGCTGGCCATCGGGTTGGTCGTCCTCGCCGGCACCGCGGTCGTCCTGCACACCCTCCGAAGGCACCGCGACGTCCCAGAGGCGACCCCAGTCTATTTCCGCTTAGGGCCGGTACTCCCATTCGGGGTGTTCGCCTTGATCTACTTCGTATTCATCATCGTCGTCGTGCCACTGACGATTCCCTATGGAATCGGCGACCGACTCCTGTTACCGGGGTACGTGCCGCTGCTGTTGACGGCGGGGTTCTTGCTGGATCGGTTCCTGTGCATCGCGGCGGCGGGCTGGATGGTGGCCATCCGCTACGGGATAGCGTCCCTCGTCTTGCTCGCCACCCTCGCCCACTTATGCTTCTCGGCGCGAGAAAACCTCCGTCTTACCACCCACGCTTGGGTCGCCGGATACCCGGCCCAAGCGTACAACGCCGCCGCTTGGCAACAGTCCGAGACCCTGAATTACCTCCGGGACCACCACATTGAGGGCAGGATTTACAGCAACCACAGACCCCTTGCTTGGTTTGCGGATCGGACCGCGGCTTACGAAAAATACCAGCCGATCCGTGCCGGGTTGCCTCGTTTGGCGCGGGACATAATGCAGTGGACCGAGGACGGCACCCATATCGTTTGGTTCAGGGCGTTCCACAATCAAGGTGTTTACGGCTACGACCTCATGGACCTCCGTCTGTTGTCCGGCGTGGAACCCGTGGCCGAACTGGCCGATGGCGTGGTATTCCGCGCAACGGCGACCGAGCCGTTCGATGCAGAAAAGCATCGCGCTCGGAAACAACGCTACGTGCAGGAACTCATTGAACAGGCTGGCGAGCCGGTGGTCCGCGCTGGCTGGGACGTGTACCTCAAGGAACGCAAGCTGACCTACTTCAAAGAGCCCTGCGCCCCGGCCGACACGCAGGCGATGTTCGTTTTACACGCCATCCCCCTCGACCCAGCCGACCTGCCCGCCCACCGCAAGCCGTACGGCTTTGACCTCCTCGACTTCTATTTCGACTGGCGCGGCGGCGTGCGGCTCGACGACCAGTGTGGGGTGATCGCCCAACTCCCCGCCTACGCCATCGGCCGCATCCGGATCGGCCAATGGATTGCCGCCGAAAACCGCACCCTCTGGGAAACGACGGCCGAACCGTTCGACGCGAAAAGGCATCAACGCTACGTGGAACAACTCATCGCACAGGCTGACGAGCAGGTCACTCGCGCCGGCTGGGACGTGTACCGCACCGGACGCAAGCTGATCTACCGCAAACAGCCATGCGCTCCCGCCGACGTGCAGACCAAGTTCATTTTGCACGTCACCCCGGCCGATCCCAATGAGCTGCCGGCCAACCGCCAGCGGCACGGCTTTGAAAGCCTCGGCTTCTATTTTGACCAGCGCGGCTTCCAACTCAATGACCAGTGCATCGCAATCGCCCAACTCCCCGCCTACGCTATCGATCGCATCCGAGTCGGCCAGTGGATTGCCGCCGGGAATCGCACTGTCTGGGAAGCGGAGCTTTCGGCCAGCCGGTGATGCCGGACGCCCGGTACGCCATCAATCAGCCGCAGCACTGCGGCTGGGAATGCTATCATAATGAATGATATTACGCGAAGTCCTACTCGGCTCGGTCTAACAGGAGCCTAAAGGCTTCGAGGCTGGGCACCTGTATGGCCGCCCGATGCAACTGCTTGAGACGCGGCACATCGTCGGTGGCCTCAATGCGAGCGACCAACGGATCCGACGCAGCCAGCCCAAAGCGAATCTCTAGCACCTCAAGCAGAGCTTCAATGGTGCGTTCTCGGCCCCCTCGCTCGATGCCCTGCTCAATGCCCTGCTCAATGCCCTGCTCGATGCCCTGCTCAATGCCTTGCTTAATGCCCTGCTTAATCCCCTTTTCCGTGAAATACTGCGCTACCGACGACTCGTACATGGTCTCCTCCTCGATGATGGTCATAATCGTCTCTAAGTTATACACCAGCCCGCTTAACATCGCAAGATCGGCCAGATAGTTCGCCTTGCGTCTCTCGTCCATCGGCACCTGTTGCGCCCGGTTGACACACTGGCGCAACCACCCCTCGGCATCGACGCCGGCGGGCGGTTGCATCAACGGCGCAAACGGCAGCAAGCCGGAAGGTCCGGCGTCGAGGATGCGTTGACCGTCGATCTCAATCAGCCGGATGACCTTGTATTGCACCAAGACGCGATAGCCGTGCCGCTCTTGGACATAGTGCCCTGGGTCATTCCGGCCAGCGTCTGGGCGCAGGTAGATGACGTTGGAATAGATGGGCCGGTTGTGCTGTTCAATGCCGCGTCCGATATAGCCGATCATGCGGCGCGGCATGGGGGGTTTGCTGTCGGTGGTTTGGAACTCGTGGTGGACCAGCACCTCCTCGCCGCCGACGTGGACGCGAATGAGGCTATCGGTGCGGTGGGTTTCGGCGGTGGGCTGCTCGGTATCGACGACGCCGAGGATTCGGATGTCGTCTTGTTGGAGGGCGAAGCGGGCGAAGTCGGCGGGGTAAGTGTGGATGAGGTGTTTGGCGATGGAATCGAATTCGGCCATGAGCCTTGCCTTGGTTGCGGGTGAGAGGGGGTGGTATGTGCAACTGGCAAGAATCGTGCCACGGCGGCGGTTCAGAGGGGCGGGGCGTGGATGGGCGGCGTGGGAGTGTGGCGAAAAGGGGACAGGGGTGGGACGTTGGGGGAAAAACTGGATTGCCGCGTGCGCGGGAATGACGGAAGGCTTAGGACGACGCAAGAACTCGTCATTCCCGTGCAAGCGGCAATCCATAAAAGCGTCCTACCCCAACAACTGAACTGTTCTTGTGCAGGCAGGACGGCTTAAACGGGTTCGGACAGAACGCTATTACGCGAAGCCCTACTCGGCTCGGTCTAACAGGCGTCCAAAGGCGTCAAGGCTGGGCACCTGTATGGCCGCCCGATGCAACTGCTTGAGGCGCGGCACATCGGCGGTGGCCTCAATGCGAGCGACCAACGGATCCGACGCGGCCAACCCAAAGCGAACCTCTAGCACCTCAAGCAGACCTTCAGTGGCGAGTTCTCGGCCCCCTCGCTCAATGCCCTGCTCAATGCCTTGCTCGATGCCCTGCTTAATCCCCTGCTTAATCCCCTTTTCCGTGAAATACTGCGCTACCGACGACTCGTACATGGTCTCCTCCTCGATGATGGTCATAATCGTCTCTAAGTTATACACCAACCCGCTCAACATCGCAAGATCGGCCAGATAGTTCGCCTTGACGCCCTCGTCCATCGGCACCTGTTGCGCTCTATTCACACACTGGCGCAACCACCCCTCGGCATCGACGCCTGCGGGCGGCTGCATCAACGGCGCAAACGGCAGCAGGCCCGAAGGTCCCGCGGTGAGGATGCGTTGACCGTCGATCTCAATCAGCCGAATGACCTTGTATTGCACCAAGACGCGGTAGCCGCGTCGTTCTTGGACGTAGTAGCCCGGGTCATTTCGGCCAGCGTCTGGGCGCAAATAGATGACGTTGGAATAGATCGGCCGGTTGTGCTGTTCAATGCCGCGTCCGATATAGCCGATCATGCGGCGCGGCATGGGCGGTTTGCTGTCGGTGGTTTGAAACTCGTGGTGGACCAGCACCTCCTCGCCGCCGACGTGGACGCGAATGAGGCTATCGGTGCGGTGGGTTTCGGCGGTGGGCTGCTCGGTATCGACGACGCCGAGGATTTGGATGTCGTCTTGTTGGAGGGCGAAGCGGGCGAAGTCGGCGGGGTAGGTGTGGATGAGATGCTTGGCGATGGAATCGAATTCGGCCATGAGCCTTGCCTTGGTTGCGGGTGAGAAGGGGTGGTATGTGCAATAGGCAAGAATCGTGCCATGGCGGCGGCTCAGAGGGGAGACGGGGGATCGGCGGCGTGGGTGTGTAGCGAAAAGGGGACAGGCGTGGGGCAACATAAAAACAAGGCCCCGGAGGGATTTACCAAAAAATACAGCATTCATACATTGGTTTATGTTGAACAACATCACAAGAAATGGCACCGTCAATGGAAACGGGAACTCATAGCGCGGCAGATTTTGCATATAAGGCGTCATTTGTATGTTGCGTATTCCTTTCAGCTAGGCCACTCTGAAAGGGCCGCGTGCGGGGCGCGTCGTCCGTCATTGGGTGCGCCGGCACGTCCGTGCCGGCGGCACCGTGCGGGAGTAAGACACCCCTCACGCTGAGTTGTCGCTCCGAACCGATACAAGGGCACAAGGCCCGTATTACAAGTGGGGAGGACAGCACCAGTATCCATTATAACCAGGAGGCTATTCGCATGAAAGTTATGGCCGGTATAGACGTAGGAAAGAGGAGCTTGGACGTGTCGGTAGCGGCTGGTCCGGCGCGTCGATTTGACAACACGCCTGCGGGGCGTACGGCCTTGGTGGAGTGGTTGGAACGTCAGGGGGCGACCGAGGTGGTGTGCGAACCGACCGGGGGCTATGAGCGGCCTCTGGTGCGTCGGGTGCAGGCCACGGGATGGCCGATCCACCTAGTGCATCCCAACCGTGTGCGCCACTTTGCCCGGGCGGCGGGCAACCACGCCAAGACCGACGCGCTGGACGCACAGATGCTGGCGCGGTATGGGATGGCCTTCGAGTTGCCGCGTCCGCTGGCCAAAGAAGCCGACCGAGAGGTGGTACAGGACCTGCTGCGTCGGCGCAAGCAGTTAGTCAACCAGCGCGTACAGGAGCGTCATCGGCTGGACCAAGGGCAAACCGAAGGGGCGCGCATCTCTATCGAGCGGCACCTCCAATGGCTCGACGAAGAGATTAGCCAGCTCGACGAAGCCTACCAGCAGGCGTTGGCACACAGCGTCTCATTGGCCGAGGCCGCCGCCCTCTACCGCAGTGTACCGGGCGTGGGTGCGTTGACTGCGGCGACGCTAGTGGGGTATCTGCCGGAGTTAGGGCACTACAGCGGCAAGGAGGTGACCTCGTTGGTCGGGCTGGCTCCGTGGGCCAACGACAGCGGCCGACAGCAGGGGTATCGCTCGATCCGGGGCGGACGAGGCACCGTGCGGAAGGTGTTGTACTTGGCGGCCTTGGCCGCCATCCGCTGCAATGACGACCTCAAGCGGTTCTATCAACGACTGTGTACCCGGGGCAAGACCGGCAAGGTGGCCTTGGTCGCGGTAATGCGGAAGCTCCTGCTGGTGCTCAACGCTATTGCCCAGCGAGGCTCCCCGTGGGTCCAACACCCCACCCCAGCAGGCCACAAAAAGGCTTGACCCGCAACACAGATACTCCCGCGCAAGCGGGAATCCAGTGTTCTTTCAGGGGAGGACGCTTTTATGGATTCCCGCGTTCGCGGGAATGACGAAAAATAACGGACATGACGAAAAATAACGGACGAAAAAATGCGAATCGACGCGGCTGTTGACAGATGAATGCTAATGCCTGAGTTGATGCGCTCCGTCATCGAATGGCTCGCCCGGTTCTGGCGCGACCGCTTCCCCCTGCTCATCGTCCTTATCGCCGGGCTGGGCACCGCCCACATCCTCGTCCGCACCGCCACTTACGGCGCGGCCGTCAGCCACGAATCCACAATCCACCTTTCTACGGCCCTGAACTTCCTCGCGGGCGAGGGCTGGCGGTATTTCACGGGCAGCCCGATGATAGGATGGCCGCCCTTGTTCCCCCTGCTGCTCGCGGTCGGCGGTTGGGTCGGCATCGAGCCGCTAGAGGCGGGTCGGTGGGTCAACGCCATGGCCTTTGGGCTGACCATCCTCGCCGCGGGGCTCTGGCTACACTCAAATCTCCGGTCGCGGCTGCTAACGCTGGCCGCCACCGCAATCATCGCGGCCTCCCTGCCCTTGAGCGATTGGGCACCCCACATCAAGACCGACACCCTCTTCTTCCTATTCCCGCTCCTCGCCTTGGTCCAACTGGCGTCCTTCCTCAGCCGCAGGACGACCGCGTCCCTGCTGTGGGCAGCGGTTTTCACCGCGCTGGCCGCCCTGACCCGCTGGCCGGGCGTGGCCCTAATCGGCACCGGCGTCCTGCTGCTTCTGCCCCTCGCCCGGTGGAAGCAGACCCTCGTCTTTGGTGCGATCTCGTCTGTGCCCTTGCTGGCGGTATTGGCGCGGAATTGGGCGGCCACCGGGCACCTGACCCGGGTAACAGGGCATAGAACAGCGCCTTCGGGGCAGTCCCTATCCGCTGGGCTAAGCCAGACCGTCGAGGTATTCCGCGAGTGGATCGTCCCCCCCAACGCGCCGGATGGGGTTGCGTATCTGCTGTGGCTGGCGGTCGCAACGGTCGTCCTCGCCAGCGTCGCGGTCCTCCTGCGCGCCGCCCGAATGCACCGCGACAACCCAAAGGCCGCGCCGGCGTATTTCCGCTTGCAGCCGGCGCTCCCATTCGGGGGATTCGCCGTGGCTTACCTCGTATTCATGGTCGTAGTTGTGCCCCTCACGGTTACTCAGGGCATCGACAGCCGCTACCTCCTGCCGATGTACGTGCCGCTGCTGTTGACGGCCGCGTTCTTGCTGGATCGGTTCCTGTCCATGGAGTCTGCGGGCTGGATGAAGGCCGCCCGCTACGGGCTGGCGTCCCTCGTCGTGCTGGCCTCCCTCGCCCACGTCCGCTTCTCAGCAGAAAAAAACCTCATTCTTACCGCCCAAGCATGGCGAGCCGGATACGAACAAGACTGGACGTACAATATCGCCGCTTGGCAACAATCCGAGACCCTGAATTACTTGCGGGACAATCATATAGAGGGCAGAATTTACAGCAACAACAGAGCGCTTGGTTGGTTTGCCAATAGGTCCGCCCCGGGCAAGCACCGCGGCATTCCGCGCAAGAAGCAGTGGGCCGAGATGGAGGCCGGGGCGCACCTCGTTTGGTTTGATAAGTTTTATAACCGAGCTTTTATCGGCCACGACGACACAGACCTCCGCGTCCTGCCCAGCGTGGAAATCGTGGCCGAACTGGCCGATGGCGTGGTGTTCCGCCGCACGGCCGCCGAACCCTTCGACGCAGAGAGGCACCGCGCCCGGAGACAACGCTATGTGGAACAACTCATCCAACAGGCCGACGAGCAGGTGATCCGCGCTGGCTGGGGCGTGTATCGCACGGGACGTACGCTGATCTACCGCAAAGAGCCGTGCGCTCCGGCGGACGTGCAGGCAAAGTTCGTCTTGCACGTCGTCCCGGCCGATCGGGCCGACCTGCCAATCCACCGCAAACGGCACGGCTCTGAAAATTTCGACTTCTATTTCTACTGGCGCGGCGAGCGAGTTGACGACCAGTGCATCGCAATCATCCGACTCCCGGCCTACGCCATCGGCCGCATCCATGTCGGCCAGTGGATCTCCGCCGAGGACCGCACCGTCTGGGAAGCGGAGTTGCCGCCGCGCCGATGATACCGGACGCCCCACATTACCGCCGCGATCCCTTCACCCTGCTCATCGCTTGCATCGCCGGGCTGGGCACCGCGCACATCCTCGTCCGCACCGCCACCTACGGCGCGGTCGTCACCACGGACTCTATAATTTTCCTTTCTACGGCCCTGAATTTTCTCGCCGGAGAGGGCTGGCGGGATTTCACGGGCGGCTTGACGGTACGATGGCCGCCCTTGTTCCCCCTGCTGCTAGCGGTCGGCGGTTGGGTCGGCATCGAGCCGCTGGAAGCGGGGCGGTGGATCAACGCCATGGCCTTCGGGCTGACCATCCTCGTTGCGGGGTGCTGGCTGCGCTCGCATCTCCGGTCGCAGTGGCTGGCGCTGGTCGCCACCGCAATCCTCGCGGCCTCCCGGCCCTTGAGCGAGATCGCGTCCCATCTCCTGACCGACTCCCTCTTCGTCCTGTTTACGCTCCTCGCCTTGATGCAGTTGGCGGCCTTCCTCCAACGCGGCGAGAGGACGTCTCTGTGGTGGGCGGCGGTATTCACCGCGCTGGCCGTGCTGACCCGCTATCCGGGCGTGGTGCTAATCGGTGCCGGCATCCTCATGCTGCTGGTGCGGCGCACCCCACCGCTGGCCGCCCGGTTGAAAGACACCGTCGTATTTGGGGCCATCTCATCCATCCCCCTCGCCGGGGTGCTGACTCGTAACTGGATCCTCTCCGATACCCTAACCGGGGGGAGAAGCGGGTCGGGGCAGTCCCTGTTCGATTCGCTGAGCCAAGTGGTGGATGTATTCCGGGAGTGGGTGATTCCCCGGGACGCGGTGGAATGGTTTGCTTATCTCCTGCGGAGGGCGACCAGGCTGAGCACGTCGGACTGGTTCGGTTCTCTCCTGTGGGCGACGACCGGGCTGGTTGTTGTGGCGATGGTGGCGGTGGTCGTTCTGTCGGGTCGCGGCAAGTCGCCATCCTTCGGGTTGGGGCCGGTGCTCCCATTTGGGGTGTTCGCCGCGCTCTACCTCGTATTCATGGTCGCCGTCGTGCCGCTCGTGATCCCCGTTGATCTCCCCACTCGTTACCTGCTGCCGGTGTACGTGCCGTTGCTGTTGGCGGCGGTGTTACTGCTGGACTGGTTCCTGTGCATCGAGGGTGCGGGCCGGGTGGGCGCGGCCAAGTGGGGTCTGGCGTCCCTCGTCTTGCTGGGCGTCTTCGCCCACACCGGCTTCTCAGCGCACCGGAACCTCCGTCTCACCGCCAAAACGCTGGAACCCGGCTACCTAGAGGACGGGGCGTACAACACCGCCGCTTGGCAACAGTCCGAGACCCTGAACTACATCCGGGACAACCGCATTGAGGGCATGACGTACAGCAACAACCCGTTCCTCGTCTGGTTTGTGAATAGACCCGTCACCGTGAATGAACGTAGTAAACATGGGGCTCTTCCTTTTAAGATACGGGATTGGACTCAGGATCCGATCTCTGAATCGGACGCGGCGAGTGACGTACCGATCTACCCTATCATCTGGATCAAAGACGACCGCATCATCTGGATCAAAGACGACTATCGCTCGGTTTATTACGACTACAACGACCTTGACATCCGCTTGCTGCCCAACGTGGAGGTGGTGACCGAGTTGTCCGACAGCGTGGTATTCCGCCTAACGACCGCGCCCGAACCGTTCGATGAGGACCGGCATCGCGCCCGCAAACAGCACTACGTGCAGCAACTCATCGCACAGGCCGACGAGCAAGTGGTCCGCGCTGGCTGGGGCGTACATCGCACCGGACGCAAGCTGATCTACTTCAAAGAGCCGTGCGCCCCAGCGGACGTGCAGGCAAAGTTCGTCTTGCACGTCGTCCCCACCGACCCAGTGAACCTGTCAGCCGACCGCAAACGGTACGGCTCTGAAAATCTCGGCTTTTATTTTAACGAGCGCGGCGAGTGGCTCGACGACCAGTGCATCGCAATCATCCACCTCCCCACCTACGCCATCGACCGCATCCATGTCGGCCAGTGGATCTCCGCCGAGAACCGCACCGTCTGGGAAGCGGAGTTGCCGGCCGACCGATGATACCGGACACCCGATATGGCTGCCACGCCGCCGCCCGGTTCTGGCGCGACCCCTGTGCGCTGCTCATCGTCTGTATCGCTGGGCTGGGCACCGCCCACATCCTCGTCCGCACCGCCACCGACGGCGCGGCCATCGACGCGGACTCCACCCTCCACCTTTCTACGGCCCTGAACGTCCTCGCGGGCGAAGGCTGGCGGGATTTCACGGGCTTGGTGGTAGTCGGGTGGCCGCCCCTGTTTCCCTTGCTGCTAGCGGCCCTCGGTTGGGTCGGCATCGATCCGCTGGAAGCGGGTCGGCTGGTCAATGCCACCGCCTTCGGATTGACCCTCTTGGCGGCTGGCCTGTACCTACACTCGAATCTCCGGTCGCGGGGGCTGGCCCTAGCCGCCAGCCTAGCCATCTTGGCCGCCCTGCCCTTGAGCGATTTCGCGGCGCGCTTCTTGACCGAGCCGCTCTTCGTCCTATTCACGCTCCTCGCCTTGCTCCAGTTGGCGACCTTCCTCAATCGCAAGACGGACGCGCCCCTGTTGTGGGCGGCGGCTTTCACCGCGCTGGCTGCCCTGACCCGCTATGCGGGCGTAGCCCTAATCGGCACTGGCGTCCTCGTGCTACTACCCCTCGCCCGGCTAAGGCACACTCTCGTCTTTGGCGCGATCGCGTCCCTGCCCTTGCTGGCGGTATTGGCGCACAATTGGACGGTCTATGGACCAGAAGGGGGCTATGACCCATTTTGGGAAAATGACTTGGCGGCTTCTGGGACCCTGACAGAGGTAGAAGTAAGGAGGGGCTCGGGGCAGTCTCTCTCCGCTGGGCTGAGCCAGACCGTCGAGGTGTTCCGGGCGTGGGTCGTCCCCCCCAACACGCCGGATGGGATCGCGTATCTGCTGTGGCTGGCGGTCGGGTTAGTCGTTCTCGCCGGCGTCGCGGTCGTCCTGCGCGCCACCCGCATGCGAAGTACCAGCCCCGGGCATGACCCCGAGGCCACGTCGCCATCCTTTGGATTGGGGCCGGTGCTCCCTTTCGGAGTGTTCGCCTTGATTTACCACCTCGTTATGCTCGTCGCCGTGCCCTTTACGGTTGGTTATGGCATTGACAGCCGCTACTTGCTGCCGGTGTATGTGCCGTTGCTGTTGGCGGCGGTGTTGCTGCTGGATCGGTTCCTGTCCATTGAGGCTACGGGCTGGATGGCCGCGGCCCAGTACGGGCTGGGGTCCCTCGTCCTAGTGGGCACTCTCGCCCACGTCGGCTACTCAACGGACAGAAACCTCAGTCTTACCACCCACGCTTATGGCACCGGGTTTGAAGCCTGGACGTACAATGGCACCTACTGGGAATCTTCCGAGATCCTGCATTACATCCGGGACCACCATATCGAGGGCCGGATGTACAGCAACAACTGCTACCTTGCTTGGTTTTGGGACCGGACCGCGGCCCCGGGAAAGCACCAGCGTCTCCCAGCCGAGATTCACGGTTTGACGTCGGCCATATTGCGGTGGGCCGATAACGACAGTGTGCATATCCTATGGCTCCGGGATGAAAAGCCTTTTTACGACTACGACGACCTCGACATCCGGGTCCTGCCCGGGGTGGAACCCGTGGCCGAACGGGCCGATGGCGTGGTATTCCGCGTAACGGCGGCCGAGCCGTTCGATGCAAAAAGACATCGCGCCCGCAAACAACGCTACGTGCAGGGCCTCCTTGAACAGGCCGACGAGCAGGTGGCTCGCGCTGGCTGGAGCGTGTACCGCACCGGACGCAAGCTGATCTACCGCAAAGAGCCATGCGCTCCCGCCGACGTGCAGGCGAAGCTCGTTTTGCACGTCATCCCCACCGACCCGGGCGTCCTTTCCATCGCCCGCCAGCAGCACGGCTATGACAGCCTCGGCTTCTACTTTGACCAGTTCGGCTTCCGGCTCGACGACCAATGTATCGCGATCGCCCAACTCCCCACCTACGCCATCAGCCGCATCCGAGTCGGCCAGTGGATCTCCGCCGAGAACCGCACCGTCTGGGAAGCGGAGCTGCCGACCGACCGATGATACCGCCTACTCAAGTCTCCAAGAACGGTTCTTTTATGAAAAATGTGCTAGCTTCGCCATCGCTGCCGCTCGCGCTGTTGCTGCTCGCGCTGTCAACGATGTTCCTGTTGGGCAATGACCGGGGCCACTTCTACCGGCCCGGGGCCCACAATTGGAATTCGTCAAGGGGTCTGGCGATAGCCGAGAATCTATCCTTCAAACACAACCTCCGGCTGTTCGACTTCCGAACCTTCGACGAAGAAGGCACGCCGGCCTATATGCTATACGGTCGCTATCCGCTGGGCGGGTACGCGCTCATCAAGCTGGCCACCCTGCCCTTTGGAGAGGACCTGTCGGCCAAGATCTACGCCGGCCGAGTATTGATGCTGCTGTTGTTTGCCGGTATGGGCGTCTTGGCGTATCACGCCCTGTCCCGGCTCACGTCCAATCGGTGGATCGGCCTGACGGCCACGCTCTTGGCCTTCTCCTCGCACTATTTCCTGTACTACGGCGACAAAATTTCCAACGGAGTGACCATCGGCCTCTTCGGAGTCATGCTGACCTTCCACGGGATGGTCCTCTTCGTCTTGGAAGGCCGCTTCCGGCAACTTCTGATTAAGACGTGTGCGGCCCTGCTGCTCGGCTGGCACGTCTTCGCGCTGCTGCTGCCCTTCATCGTGCTCGGCCTCGTCCATGAAGCGGTCCGGGCGCGGGCCATCGCCTCAACCCGCTCCCTGTTGGATCAACTCAAACACTTGATTCGCAGCCGGTATGTGCTGCTCGGGGGCGTCGCGCTGCTTTTTGGCATGACGGTCTTGGTCTTCAACATCGCCAACGAATACTTCGCGCAGGAGGAGGACGGAAGACTGCTAATGAAATTACCCTCGGTCCGCGCACTCAAGCAGCGCACCGCCGTGGAGGACACGTACGACATTCATTACGAGGACTGGCTGGCGTGGATGCCTTTTCTAAAAAAACAGTTCCACCGCATTGGCATAATGTCCCTGCCCTCCTCCCTGCCGGGCTATGTGGTCAATGTGCTGGGCAAAAGCCCGAGTGAGCCGATGGAAGAGTTACAGGGCGTTGCCATAGGAGTTTTTGCGGTCGGCGCATGCTTGGTTGGTCTGGCGTTCGGCCCCCATAAAATTCTGCTGGCGACCCTGGCCCTGTTCAACTTTTGCTGGGCAGTGCCGTTGCGCCGCTCGGTCTATGCCCACAGCCACGAGGCCCTGTTTTACATCGGCATCCCCCTCGTCCTGTTCTCGCTGGTTCTGCTATACATGCGCAAGCTGGCTCAGGACGACCGGCTCATCGCCTGCTTTGCCGCCGCCGCGCTGGGGATATTCGTTCTTTCCAGTTTCAGGATGAGCCTAGTGGGCCACGACGCCCAAGCGGCCCAATTCCACGAGACCATAATTGCCGACTTTGAGGGTATCCGTGCAATAACGCACGGGAAGATCGTTTTCGTTCCCGTATCCACCTCCGACGAGATTACTCGGTTTGCCGGCGCGCGGTCGGCACTAGATTACTACCTCTCCGGGAGTTCCATCCTATACAACGAACACCGTCCCTACGCCGACTTCCTCCTCAAGCGCGAACGCGAGGAGGGGCCAGCCCTGCTCACCCCAGAAAACCGACTGATATTCCTATACGACAAGGCCATCTACGACGGCGAATAAACAGTCCGCTCCCTCTTTGCTACAACGCTTCTGCGTCCGAGTCTTTTGGGTCCACCTGCTGGTAGAACCGCTTCGTGCCATTTTCAATGGTCATAATGACCGCGCTTTTGGTTGGATGGCGGTTTTCGTCGTAGCGGGCAATGCGCGTTGCGCCAGCGTACTGTTCGGTCGCCAACAGTTGCCGTCGCACCGCGTCCGGGTCGAGGCTGTCCGCTCGTTCTGCGGCTTCCAAGAACAAGCGCACCGCATCGTAGCTCACCGCGTCGCCGCCGGTGGGCACCATCCCATATCGGGCTTGGTACGTGTCGATGAACGCACGCGCACTCGGCTCGTCCGTATCGGGCGAAAAGTGGCTGCTGAAAAAGCTGCCATCCACAGCGGCGGCTTCGTTTTCTAACAGCGTCGGGTTGTCCCAAGAATCGGCCCCGAGAAAAAGCGTGGGTTCCCCGGCCGCGTCTTGCAGCGGCAGGTCGCGTGCCTGCCGGGTCACCAGCGCGACTTCGGTCGTCAGCCCCGCTAGGAAAATCGCCTCGGGCGTGGCGGCCGCGATGCGAGTTAGTTGCGCGGCGAAATCCGTCGCACCCCCCTCGTAGAACTCCTCGGCGACAATCGCTCCCCCCAAGCCGCTAAAATGGGCGGTAAAAAATTCGGCGATCCCCTCGGTATAGACTTCGCCGCGCTGCGTCAAAACAGCGGCTGCATTCACCCCGAGCGTCTCTTTGGCAAACTGCGCCACGACGCGCCCTTGAAACTGGTCGGTGAAAGCGGCCATAAAGACAAAATCGCCCGCCGCGGTCACGGCCGGGTTGGTGGCCGCCGTGGTAATCATCGGCACGCCGTGGCGCTGGGCTACGGCCCCCACCTCAACGGCGTGTGAGGAGCGGTTGGGGCCAATGACGGCGACGACTTCGTCGGTGCGGATCATGGTCTCAGCGGCCTGCACGGCGACTTCTGCTTCCTGTATGTCGATCTGGGTGACCAATTCGACGGACCGGCCCAGCAGCCCCCCGCGCTCGTTGACTTCGTCCACCGCGATTTTGGCCCCATTCGGATAGGTAATGCGGTCGCCCGATACGATGAACCCAATTTTAACGGGGCCTTCCGCCGCGGGAGACACAGCATCCTTATTCTCACAAGCGGCGAACGCGATAGCCGCAGCCCAGACGATGTAAAACAATTTCATGTCAGATCCTTTTCTAGAGGTCGGTATTCGCCGCGGGCATTCCAGCCGGGATACTGCGCTTCCAAGGCGGCCAGCGTCTGGCCGGTATAGTACGGGTGATCGGGCGGAGGGAAGCGAAAAAGCTGGCGGTCTGCGGCGGTGAGGCCGGCGATAAACTCGCAAAAGTGCGGGTCGCGCCCCACGTGGGTGTAGTGCTCAACGCCTTCCCAATAGTGGTCGGCGCGGCCATAGGCGAACTTCCAGATGTAGCGCTGGCCATCGGCGCGCCGGTAGTCGCTCGCGGCGTGCCAAGAGTAGTTGTGGAAGATGGCTACCGAGCCGCCGGGAGCGACCATCGGCTCGGCTCGGGCCGGGTCTTGGTGCTGGCCGTCGCCGTCGGCCACGAAGAGGGTCGGGGCCTGATCTGCGGCGACGTCTTCGAGGCAGAACCAGAAGTTGAGCTGGCTGTGGCACCGGTCGGATGCGGTGGGCGGCAGCAGCGAGTTGTTGCCGTTGTCGATGTGGAACGGCCCCCCCTTGCGGCCCGGGTAGGAGACCAGCCCCAAGCCGGGCCGGTAGTGGATTTGGTCGGTGCCGAGCCAGCGTTGGGCAAAAGCCATGGCTTCGCGATCGACGATGGCGCGATTGAGGCACTGTTCGGGATAGGGGAAATAGCAGGAGTCCATGCGAGCGGCGGGCGGATCGTCTGCGATTTCGGCCCAAGGCTTGAGGATGCGGCGCAGGGCCGCGGCCATGGCGGCGCGTTGGGCTTCGGGGAGATAGCTGCGGACGATGACATAGCCGCGGGTGGCGAGCGCGTTGAGTACTTCGTCGGTTAGCTTTTGCTCCGGCACGATGGGTTCCTTTCGGCTGCCGACGACGAGGGCACTTCAAAAACGACGCAAACAACCCGCTTGTCAACCGGACTTTGGCCTTTCTAACTATGCAAATATAATATGTTGAGTTACATTTACATAGATGATAGCCCGCACCATCAAGCCGACCCTAAACCATCTGCTGGACAGCAACCCGGCGGTTGCCTTGATCGGGCCACGCCAAGTCGGCAAGACGACGCTCGCCCGGGAAGTCGCCGACGTTCGCGACGCCCTCTACTTGGACCTAGAGCGCCCCAGCGATCGGGCCAAGATCGCCGACATCGAGCAATACTGCGCTGAAAACGCCAACCGCTTGCTCATTTTCGACGAGGTCCAGCGCGCACCCGGCTTGTTCGCTCCGTTGCGCGGTATCATAGACGAACATCGGCGGGCCGGCCGGCGGACGGGGCTGTTCCTGCTGCTCGGATCGGCCTCCATCGATCTGCTACAACAGTCGAGCGAGACGCTGGCGGGTCGCGTCGCGTACTGCGAGTTGCATCCGGTCAATGCGCGAGAGGTGCCCGTGGACGCGCTGCGCCGCCTCTGGTGCCGAGGCGGTTTCCCGGAGAGCTACCTCGCCCCAAGCGACGCGGCCAGCCTCGACTGGCGGCTCTCCTTCATCCGCACGTATCTAGAGCGCGACATCCCCCAACTCGGGCCGCGCATTCCCGCCGAGACCTTGCGCCGGTTCTGGACCATGCTCGCCCACAATCAGGGGCAAACCCACAACGCGGCCTCACTCGCCCGAGGCCTCGATGTCAGCGGCGTTACCATCGCCCGCTATCTGGATTTGCTGGCCGACCTCCTACTAGTCCACCGCCTGCCGCCTTGGACGAGCAACGTGGGCAGGCGACTCGTCAAGGCCCCCAAGGTATATGTCAGAGATAGTGGGATTTGTCACGCGCTGCTCGGCATTGAGACGCTCGACGACCTGTTCGGGCATCCGGTCATCGGCAGCAGTTGGGAAGGCTACGTCATCGAGAACATCGTCGGCGCTCTGCCGCGACGGGCGTCCTGCGGCTACTACCGCACGTCGGGCGGCGCGGAAGTGGACCTAGTGGTCCATCTCGGCGCGGGCGCAATCTGGGCCATCGAGATCAAGTACAGCTCGGCCCCCAAGGTCTCCAAGGGGTTCCACAGCGCCTGCGAAGACCTGCGGCCTGACCGGAAGTTCGTCGTTCACGCTGGCAACGAAAGTTTCCCACTGGCAAAAGACATCCGCGCCGTGACGCTCCCGGCCATCGTCCAGCTCCTGACGCAATCGCGTTGAGCTATGCGGCATGGTACACTTTAGGCGACGTATTTCTGGATGCCGACGACGAGGGCGATGCTCAGGGCCGAGATCAGCGCGACGCCGACGAGCGTGATGATCAGAATTTTGCCCATGAGGTAAATCCCCAAGCCCATGAGGCAGGCCACCACTCCCACCAAGAAAATCATCAGCCCCACCCACTAAGCCAACCCGTCCTTGTCGGCGACCCGATCCGGGTTGAGGCCGGAGATAAGGCCGATGCGTTTTTTGACTCCGATCAGACAGGCGATGACATAGAGCGGCAGAGCGGAAAGCAGCATGACGAGGAAGATGAGTAGGCCGGTGTTCATTTGAGAATCCTTTCATCGGTTGGGAATCGTCACGACGGAAACGGCACGGGAATCTCATCGCCGTGTCACGAGGACAGGAGTGCAGTAGCAGGACTTATAAGAGAGCCTACGATGGGAACAGTAGGCCGTCAGTCGCTAGAAATATCTGAGAATACAATAGGTCGCGGTGACTTATAGAGCTTCATTTTCCCGGTTCCGACCTAGAGGTGGCGGTTCTTTCACAACATCTCTGTCGATTCAACTTATTTATACACGAACATCATAAGAAGCCTTTTTAAAACTCTTTTTCTTTGTTTTTTCGCTTGAGCAACAGATGGATCATAACGATATGTATAAAGGCTTGGCTATTGTCGGTTAAGGTTTCATAGTCTTTGGCGTGGATACGATAGTTACCCAACCAAGCAAAGGTTCGTTCGACGACCCATCGGCGCTTGAGTAGGGTAAAGCCTGGACGTGGTTTTTCACGGACGTCCAATCGGATTTTATAGGTTTGTTTTAAGTTGGCGACCCATGCGTTGAGCGCCTCCCCTCGGTAACCGGCATCGACCCATACTCTTCTCAGCCGTTGGACGCCGGCGGAGAAATAGTCCCTCAACAGGGCCTTTAGGCCGTCGGCGTCGGAGACATCGGCGGCGGTGACCTTACATTGCAGGATCGATCCTTGGCTATCGACTAACAGGTGGCGTTTGCGTCCTTTGACCCGTTTCCCGGCGTCGTAGCCGATGGCTCGGCCTTGGGTTGCGGTCTTAACACTCTGGGCGTCGATGCCGCCGGCCGACGGGGTTGGCCGGCGGCCTTGTTGGGTGCGCTGTTGGCGGGTCAAGGCGTCCAGTATCCGGGGCCAGTGCCCGTCTCGCCGCCAGCGATTGAAGTATCCATACACTGTTTGCCACGGCCCAAACGTCGGCGGCAGCATCGGCCACGGACAGCCGGTTTTAGCCCGATAGAGGATCCCATTGAGCACCAAACGTAGAGTCCGGGGCGGACGACCCGGACCCCCACGACGCCAACGACGCGAGGGCAAGAAGGGAGACAGCCGCTGCCATTGCGCGTCTGTTAGGTCGGTCGGATATTGATATGGCGTACTCATCGGAGACCTTTCGTTCAGGGTTCTTAGGCGAAACCTGAAGGTGTTCGGTGAGTACGCCTACGTCAAATCCAAGCAAAAAAGGAGTTTTAAAAAGGCTTCTAAGCAAAGACCGAGAACTATAAAAATAACCACTGCGAGGACTATTGCGGTACAGCACTTCATATTACTATGAATCCATTTGATACATTCCTCATTAAGAAAAATCTTGTAACAAAGGTAGCAAACCCAAAACACCATGACCAAGAATCCCAAGCCCTGCATAAGATCTCTTGCGCGAAAAATACAAAGCCACTTATGGAAACAATTTAACTTATAGGGATAGGGTCTTTTCTCTTCTAAGAAGAGTTGATTCAGCTCAATTGTTCCAAGTTCCTTCTCAATTTGGCGAAGTCTGTCCGCTAAGATATCAGAATGCCATTGCAGATGACCGACAAGCCCCATCTTGGCGACCGTCATGAATACAACCACGGCTACCAAGGCTACTAGCTTAAGACCCCCTATCTTCGCCGAATCAAATCCAACTGAAAACGCCCCGCCCGAAATAGCAACATAGAGAGCATATATTGACCAGATTCTCACGTCTATTTGGCGGAAGGTTTGACTCGCCTGCTCATACTCCAGCTTTAGCAAGTTGCTCTCTTGCTCATTCTCAAATCGCTCATACTTGCTCCGTTTCTCTCGAAACCATCCCATAAAAATCCATCCTCGACAGCGGTGTGGCAATCTATTTATTAACCCGACGCCCGCCAAGTAAGGCGTATGCCGCGTCGCAATCGGTCAAAGCAGCGACGCCCCTCATACCCCATCGTACGACGGGCACTAGGTGCCGGTTGAGGCGGAACACGCGACCCAGCAGCTTGGCCCAGTTAAGACGGTAACTGGAGGCTTACTCAGTGCCACCTTGAGAGCGTAGGTAGTTGGTAAGCTCTGAAGAAGTCCCCCCAAAGGGCGACTTCAGTTTCAGGACGATGCCGAAAAATCTAATAGCCGGACAACGGAGGATCAAACAGCGCGTAATTTTTCAGCCGGCAGTTCCAAGGCCCGCTCCTCGTCGCCCATTTTGACGACAATTCGGAATAGCTGACGTCCCCCTACCCCGATTCGTCCTCTATCCTCAACGACCGTCCCCGTTAAGGTCCGATTGCCAAAGGGCAGGCGGACCTTGTCTCCAATGCGGAATTTCGTAGCCATGATTGTCCTATCAACCCCCTCTGCTTCACGATGGAAACGGCACGGGAATCCCATCGCCGTGCCACGGGAAGGCGTAGCTCGGCGCGTTGCAGAAGCGGTCTAGCCCAGCACCGATGCGAATCGCCGTGGATGGCGGCAGTTTCACCGAGAAGTACTTCCCTTCGACAGTCGTCGCCACCTCGCCATCCTTCCCGGCGGCGCGGTATCTGAGCTCGGTAAAGCGGTGCTCGCCAAAGGCGCCGGCCTGCACGATGAGGCAGCGCGTCTCGTGCCGCGACGTGTTGACGAGTTGGATGCCGACCACGGCCAGGCCCAGTTCATCCACCAAGGCGGCCACGTCCAACGGCAGCCCCGGACGCCGGCGATCGGCGTCGAAGTAGCGCACGGTGGCGCGTAGCAGGCCGCCGTTATAGACCGATTGCGGCGCCCCTAACGCCACCTGAGTCAGCCCCTTGGTCAACACCGGCTGCGACGGAAGCCGATTGGTCGCAATGATCTCCAAGGGACTGCGCTCGTCGGCGCGCATAGTCTCGTAGGTCTCTAGCGCCTGCTGGTACTCGGCCCGCAAGATTTGCTCCGGCCAGCCCGGATTCTTGCCGTCGTAGTACTGGAAGCGGGCGAATTCAGTATTGCCCCAGTTTTTCTCGCCCAAAGCCGTGCCCACGTCGTTCCAGTCGCGCTCCACATCGCCATCGCGCACCAAAGTAATCAACTCGTAGTCCTGCTGGGCCATAGAAGCGTGATACAGGTGCATGATGTCTTGGCCCCGCAGCGGAGTCGGCTCCAGCCAGTAGCCGCGCATCTCAATGCCGTCGCTTACGTGCAGCCCCGGCGCTGGATTCCAGTCCCAGCCATCCGGCCCATAGCGCACCGGCACGAGCAACTGCCCGTCCTCCCGCTTCCGGCCGTTATCGACTTGCAGCTTGATTTGCGAGCGCAAAAAGTCGAGGTAGCCGTGATCGCCGGTGAGCAGTTGGGCGCATTCGACCGCGATGTTGATGCCGTGGAACATGATGTTGTAGCCTTGGTAGTGATTCCAGCCGTACTGGCCGCCCCACCACACGCCCTCGCGGCCCCCGCCGATGACGCCTTGGGCATCGACGTTGTCCGGGCAAATCCCACCGTTTTGCTCGGTGCGCTCCATCCACGCCTCCGTGTAGTCAAGCACCCATTGTTTGTACTGGTTGTCGCCGGTGTACAGATAGGCGTTGGTCACCAGCGCGGTGGCCGCTAGGCTGTTGGGCGTGTCGCACTGCAAGACGAGCCGGTCGAACAGCTCGACAATCTGCTGGCGGCGCGCTGGGTTTTCAAACCAGCGGGTCTCCAAATTTTTGACGATGGGATACAGACTGGCGCGCACTCCGTAGTAGTTGGCTTGGCCGCCCAGCCCGCGTCCGGCCAGCAGCATGGTGTTGGCGTATTCCGCGTCGGCGTGGAGCTTGGGGCCTTGACTCGAATGGAAGGGCGAGCGCAGGATGCGATGGTTGGGGTCCCAGTTGGGGGCTTGGGGATCCGCGCCGATAAATAGGGCCGCAAAACGCCGCGCCCGCCGCATGTTTTCCGATACCGTGGGGTCGGCCACGCCAAAGTCGTACAAGGCCATATTGCCCTCGCCCAAGTGGTGCCACTCCATGGCTTGGTCGAGGTTCCAAAACTCGTTGTGGATGGACGGCCGAAAGACCTTCACGTGGTCGTTGTAGCGCGTACGGTGCTCCAAGCGGTCGTCGCTGATGCGGGTGACGGCGTTCCAGTTGCGGAAGTGGAGATCGAGCAAATCGTCGGCCGCGCCCAGCGCGTAGAACAGGCCAAAGTTGTACATCTGCTCGTAGAGGTCATCGACGTCCTCGGCCAGCAAGGTGCCGCCGCCGCGCTCAAAGTAGCGCCGGGCGAACAGGCGACCCGACTCCTCCATCAGCGCGATTAGATTCCGCTCCATCAAGGCCCACGCCGGCGGGGCCGCCACCTCGGTCGCTTCAATCCCAATCACATTGTTTGCAGTCATCGCTTCCTACCTCCTGTGCGCGAGAAAGGGTCGGTCGTAATTCTAGGCGGCAACCCGTGCGCGGGCAAGCGGTCCGCTTGCCGCTCCAGCCGCATCTATTACCTTAAAAACATGGACAGCAAAGACTATCTGCACACCCTCTTCTCCTGCGAGGGCCGCCGCGCCATCGTCACCGGAGCCTCCAGCGGCTTAGGGGCCGAAATGGCCCGCGTCCTCGTCTCAGCAGGCGCGGACGTCCTCGCCGTCGCCCGCCGCCAAGCGCGCCTCCAAGCACTGGCCGAGCAATTGCAAGACCGAGCCGGAACCATCCATGTACACTCGGCCGACCTCAGCGACAACGCGGCCATCGCCGCCCTGCCCGAAAAGGCGCACACACGGCTCGGCGGCTGCGACATCTTGGTCGCCAATGCCGGCACCGCCACCCGCGCCCGCCTCGAAGACATGCCCGAGCAGGATTTTGCCGCGGTCGTCGATCTCAACCTCAAGGCGCAGTGGCTGCTCGCCAAAGCCTGCTTCCCCTTGCTTTGCCAATCGGGTGCCGGCCGCATCGTCAATATCGCCTCGATCTACGGCTTGGGGGCCTCAGTAATCAACGGCCTGAGTGCCTACACCGCCAGCAAACACGGGCTCGTGGGGCTGACGCGCTCGCAGGCAGTGGAATGGAGCCGACACGGCATCACCGCCAACGCCATCGCCCCCAGCTATTTCCCCACCGAATTGACCGAGACCGCACTCGACAACGAGAAAATGAGCACCCGCCTGCGTAGCTTTACGCCGCAGGGCCGCTTTGGTCAGCCCGCCGAGTTGGCTACGACCCTACTCTTCTTGTGCTCAAAGGCCAGTGGCTACGTCAACGGGGCCGTCGTACCTGTAGATGGCGGCTGGACAGCGTGGTAATCATTGAAGGGTCGGATGAAAGTAGCGTGGAAGCACTCCGCCCTTGAGAAAACGGCCCGGTGCTGGCGCGACCCCTTCGCCTTGCTCATCGCCATCCTCGCCCTCTTGGGCACCGTCCACATCCTCGTCCGCACCGCTTCCTACGGCACCGCGGTCCTCTACGACTCCTCAGTTCTTCTGTCCACGGCCGTGAACTTCCTCGCCGGAGAGGGCTGGCAGGATTCTTTTGGCCGCCCGCTGGTAGGATGGCCGCCCTTGTTTCCCCTGCTGCTGGCAGCCGGCGGTTGGGTAGGCATTGAGCCGTTTGCGGCGGGTCGGTTGCTCAACGCCGCGGCCTTTGGGCTGACCATCCTCGCCGCGGGGAACTATCTGCGCTCCAATCTCCGGTCGCGGGGGCTGGCACTGACTGCCAGCGTAGTCATCGCGACCTCCCTGCCCTTGAGCTATTGGGCGTCCTGCATCATGACCGATAACCTCTTCGTCCTGTTGACGCTCCTCGCCTTGATCCAGTTGGCGGCCTTCCTCCAGCGCGGCGGACGGATGCCCCTGTTGGGGGGCGCGGTTTTTACCGCACTGGCCGCGCTGACCCGCTATCCGGGCGTGGTCCTGATCGGCGTCGGCGTCCTGTTGCTGCTGGTGCGGCGCACCCCGTCGCTGGCCACCCGGTTGAAAGACGCCATCGCTTATGGGACCGTCTCATCCATTCTCCTCGCGGGGGTACTGACGCGCAACTGGGAGATCTCCGGGTACCTGACCGGGTGGAGAGACGGATCGGGGCAGTCCCTGCCCGCTGGGCTGCGCCAAGTGGCCGATGTATTCCGGGAGTGGGTGATTCCCTCGAACGCGCCGGACGGGTTTGGTTACCTCTTGTGGACGGCGGTTGGGCTGGTTGCGGCAGCGGGGATGGTCGTCGTTCTGGCAGGTCTCGGCTTCGGCCTAGGTGGAAAGGATCGGACGGCGGCACCGCTCTTCGGGTTGGGACCGGCACTCCCATTCGGGGTGTTCACTTTGATCTACTCGCTATTCATGGTCGCGGTCGTGCCCTTCACGGCTGCTCAGGAAATCAACAGCCGCTACCTGCTGCCGGTGTATGTGCCGCTGCTGTTGGCGGCGGTGTTGCTGCTGCTTGGTTTTGGGATCGGACCGCGGCCCCGGGAAAGCACCTGTTTCTCCCGGCTGAGATTCACCTTATGACGTCGTCCATACTGGAGGCGACCGATGACGACACCCCGTATATCGTATGGCTCCGGGGCGAAAAGTCTTTTTACGACTACGACGACCTCGACATCCGCTTACTGCCCGGGGTGGAACCCGTGGCCGAGTTGGGCGACGGCGTGGTATTCCGCGTAACGGCGACCGAACCCTTCAATGCGGAGCGGCATCGCGCCCGAAAGCAACGCTACGTGCAGCAACTCATCGAACGGGCTGGCGAGTTGGTGATCCGCGCCGACTCGACGTGGCCGATTCACACTTCGGACGCAGAACGGGCCGACGAGCAGGTGGCTCGCGCCGGCTGGGACGTGTACCGAAACGGACGCAAGCTGACCTACCACAAACAGCCGTGTGCCCCCGACGACGTGGAGACGAATTTCGTCTTGCAAGTCATCCCGGTCGATCCAGCCGACCTGTCAGCCGACCGCAGGCCATCCGGCTTTGACCACCTCGACTTCAATTTCTACATACACGGCGGCATCCGGCTCGACGACCAGTGTGTGGTGACCGCCCAACTCCCCGACTACCCCATCAGCCGCATCTATATCGGCCGGTGGATGGCCGACAACGACAGCATGCTCTGGGAAATGAAGGCCGAGGGGATATGAGCGGGTGGTTCCTCTCAAGCACGGACCACCTGCGCTCAACCCTTGAGAAAACGGCCCGGTTCGGGCGCGACCCCTTCGCCCTGCTCATCGCCGTCCTCGCCATCTTGGGCACCGCGCACGTCCTCGTCCGCACCGCTACCTACGGCGCGGCCGTCAACACGGATTCCACACTTTTCCTGTCCACGGCCCTGAATGTCCTCGCGGGAGAAGGCTGGCAGGATTTCACCGGCTCCAAGGAGATCGAATGGCCGCCCTTGTTCCCCCTACTGCTGGCGACCTGCGGTTGGATTGGCATCGAGCCGCTGGAGGCGGGTCGGTGGATCAACGCCATCGCCTTCGGGCTGACCATCTTTGCCGCTGGGAACTGGCTACGCTCAAATCTCCGGTCGCAGTGGTTGATGCTGGCCGCCACCGCGACCCTCACGGCCTCCCTGCCCCTGACCCATTTCGCGTCCTACCTCCTAACCGAGCCGCTCTTCGTCCTGTTCGCGCTCCTCGCCTCGATCCAGTTGGCGGCCGTCCTCAACCGCAAGACAGCGTGGCCTCCTCTGTGGTGGGCGGCGGTTTTCACCGCGTTGGCCGCGCTGACCCGCTATGCGGGCGTGGCCCTAATCGGCACCGGCGTCCTCGTGCTGCTGCCCCTCGCCCGGTGGAAGCATACCCTCGTCTTTGGCGCGGTCTCGTCCCTGCCCTTGCTGGCGAATTGGACGGTCTCCGAGACCTTGGCCGGCGACAGAGGCGAGTCCTCGGCGCAGTCCCTAGCCGAAGGGCTGCGCCAGATCGTTGAGGTGTTCCGCACGTGGGTCGTCCCCCCCAACGCGCCGGACGGGCTGGCGTATCTGCTATGGCTGGCGGTCGCCGCGGTCGTCCTCGCCAACGCCGCGGTCGTCCTGCGCGCCAGCCCCGCACCAGCATCCTTCCGCTTGAGGCCAGTGCTCCCTTTCGGAGGGTTCGCCGTGATCTACCTCGTATTTACGGTCGCGGCGCAGGGCATCGACAGCCGCTATCTGCTGCCGCTGTACGTGCCGCTGCTGCTGACGGCGGCGTTGCTGCTCGATCGGTTCCTATCCATCGCCGCGGCGGGCTGGATAGTCACCGCCCGCTACGTCGTCGGGCTGGCGACCCTCGTCCACGTCGGCTGCTCGGCGCACGAAAACCTCCGTCTTACCGCCCAAGCATGGAAAGCCGGGTACGAACAAAACCGGACGTACAACGCCGCCTCTTGGCAACACTCCGAGACCTTGAATTACCTCCGGGACCACCGCATTGAGGGCAGGATTTACAGCAACCACAGATCACTGGCTTGGCTTGCGGATCGGACCGCGGCCCCAGGAAAGTACCAAGACCTCCCGCACGAGATGCAGTGGACCGAGGCCGGCACCGGCGCGTATATCGTTTGGTTTGAGGGGTTCCACCAGCGAGATCACGACGGCCACGACGGCCTAGACCTCCGTCTGCTGCCCGGCGTGGAAACCGTGGCCGAACTGGCCGATGGCGTCGTATTCCGCGTAACGGCCGCCGAACCGTTCGATGCGGACAGGCAGCACACTTGGAAAGGACGCTACATGGAGCTGGATGAACTCATCAGACAGGCCGGCGAGCGGGTGGTGCGCTCCGACTGGGACGTGTATCGCAATGGACGCCGGTTGACGTACCTCAAAAAGCCGTGCGCCTCGGCCGACACACAGGCGAAGTTCGTTTTGCACATCGTCCCGGCCGTCCCGGCCGACCTGCCAGACCACCGCAAACAGTACGGTTTTGACAATCTCGACTTCTATTTCAACCGGCGCGGCGTCCTGCTCGACGGCCAGTGTATCGCGATTGCCCAGCTCCCCGACTACGCCATCAGCCACATCCGCGTCGGCCAGTGGATTGCCGCCGAGAACCGGCATCTATGGGGAGCGGAGTTTTCAGGGGGCCAGTGATAGGTGCCCGCTTAAACCGGCGGTGCTTCGAGAAAAACGCGCACTCCCATATCGGCGTAGCGCGCCCTCCGGTCGGCCGTGCCATTGCGAAAACAGACCGCAGTATCCGTGCCCTGCAAGGCTTCAACCACGAGGCGCACGCAATCGTCAACGCTTTTGAGCTGGGGATGGCCCCGGTGATTTAGGTCCATTTGCAGGTCGGTAGGGCCAAAGGAGAGGCAATCGACCCCGGGGCACGCCAAGTTGAATGCACTCGTCGCGGCCGCCACGGATTCGACTTGCAGCCACAGCACCCCGTATTGGTTCCACCAATCCGCATAGTCTTGTGGGCGGCCGCTCGGGTCGCCAACGCGGGCACTGCCGCCGTGGCTACGCACCCCTTGCGGCAGATAGTAGAAATTGGCCACGGCCTCTTCAGCGGTTGCCGCGGTTTCCACCTGCGGCACTTCGATCCCCGACGGCCCCAAGTCCAAGTGGTTGCCGATCAGGTAGGTGTGGCGGGTGTGCTTGATGCGGAAGTGCAGGGGCAGCTTTAGCTCTTTGGCCATGCCCGCCAGCGCGACCAAGCGGTCTTCGCTGTACGGCGAGTGCTGGCTATCGGTAAAAACAAAATCGCACGCCCCCAACTCGGCGATTCGCCTGAACGCATCGCGCTCGATGTCGCCGCGGATGCCAAACCCCACCACCTGTTCGCCGCGCTTGATCTGCTGCTTCAAATTCGCTGCCATGCTCGGGTCTCCTTTGAGAAAGGGCCGGACGCTCGGTTAGGTGTACAGCCCGAATAGGCTAGCCACCAACCAGAGCAGGGTATTGATCTGCAAGGGCCGATCGCTCCAGACGACGGCCGTTGGGTCGTCCCCCTGCCCTCGGTGGTACACTAGATAGAGATAGCGCAACACGCCGTAGAGCACAAAAGGGATGGTCCACTGCATTTGCACCCCCTCTGCATCGTTCATCCCCATCGCGTACAGCGCGTAGCAAACCATGGTCACGGCCGTGAGGACGGCGATCATCTGGTCGAGGAACGGTACGCTGTATTCATCGAGGATGGCGCGGTGATCCGCGGCCCCGTCCATCAGTTGGACGAGCTCCTGTCGGCGCTTGACCGCCGCCACGAAGAGCACCAGCGCGAAGATGCAGACGATAAACCAAGTGGAAATAGGCACCTCAATGACCACGCCGCCGCCAACTGCCCGCAGCAGGTAACACGCGGCCACGATGAGCACATCGACCAACACCACGTGCTTGAGCCGGAGCGAGTACGCCGCGTTGAGCGCCGCGTAGAGTGCGGCTACCCCCCCCAAATGAGGGTGTAGCCAAAAAGCACCGGCCAACGCAAGGGTCAACGCGACCAAAGCCGCCCCCCCGGCCAATGGGACCGAGAGATGGCCGGCGGCAATTGGCCGGTGGCACTTTTGGGGATGCAGGCGGTCGTACTGGCGGTCGAAGATGTCGTTAAAAAGATAGACGCCCCCGCTCAGCAGGACGAAGCAGAGGGCCGCCCCTAAGCTGCGTACTAGGTAGGGAATTTCAAAGAGATGTTCGGAAAAGACGAGGGCGGGAAAGACGAAGACATTCTTGATCCATTGCCGGGGGCGCATGGACCACAGGATGTAGTAGAGCGACAAAACGGGGCTATGCTTCTATACGACCGGAGAGCAGAGGCCGTTTAGACCTCCATGATCTCCTTTTCCTTGGTTTCGATGATTCCGTCAACGGAGGCTACGTATTCAGCGGTCAGCTCCTGCACCTTTTTCTGCGCGCTGCGCGATTCGTCTTCGGAGAGGTCCCCGTCCTTTTGGGCTTGCTGGAGCAGGTCTATTCCGTCGCGCCGCGCATGGCGCACCGCAACCCGCCCCTCCTCGGCGCGGTGCCGGGCGACTTTGGTGATTTCCACCCGCCGCTCCTCGGTCAGCTCGGGAATGGGCAGCCGGATGATGGTGCCGTCGTTGGCCGGATTGAGGCCCAAGCTCTTGTCGGCGAGGATGGCCCGTTCAATCACGGGAATTAAGGCCGCCTCCCAAGGCTTAATCGTCAACAAGCGCGGCTCGGGGACGCTGATGGTCGCCACCTGATTGAGTGGCGTCTGTTGGCCGTAGTAATCCACCCGCACATTGTCGAGCATGGCGACCGAGGCTCGCCCCGTGCGGATGGAGGCCAAGTCGCGGCGCAGGGCCTCAATGGCCTTATCCATAGCCTCTTTTACTGTTTCAAGGACCTCTTCCAGCATGGCGGCCTCACTCAGGCGTCAGGCGTCTTCACCCAATACGAACCGCTCAAAGCGACGCACGGTAATTTTTTCGCCGATTTTGGCGGTGATCGCGGTGACGAGCTCGCCGATGGTCTGGTCGGGGTCTTTGACGAAGACCTGTTCCATTAGGCAGTTTTCCTGATAGAACTTCTCCATCCGACCCACGACGATTTTCTCGGCAATGTGCGCGGGCTTGCCCTCGTTTTTGGCCTGTTCGAGGTAGATGGCCCGCTCTCTTGCCACGGCGTCGGCGGGAATGCCCTCCCGATCGACCGCCAAAGGCTGGGAGGCGGCAATGTGCATCGCCACATCCTTGGCGAACCCTTGGAAGTCGTCGGTGCGAGCGACGAAGTCGGTTTCGCAGTTGACCTCTAACAACACCCCGAGGCGGCTGCCTTGGTGAATATAGGCTTGGATCAGGCCCTCGCTGGCGTCGCGGCCGGCCCGCTTCTCCACGGCCGACAAGCCCTGCTTGCGCAAGTACTCAATGGCCTTTTCGCTGTCGCCGCCGGTCTCTTGCAGGGCCTTCTTGCAGTCCATCATGCCCAAGCCCGTCTTTTGCCGGAGCATCCGTACGCTTTGTGCGGTAATCTGAGTCATTGTCGTTTGCTTTCAAAAATGGTGAATCGGCGGTCTAGGCCGGGGCCGCTTCGGCCTCTTGCTTGTCGTCGCGGGCGGCCTTCTCGGCCTCGGCCTCGGCCTTGCCCTCAAGCACCGCGTCGGCGACGAGGCGCGTGATCAGGCCGATTGAGCGGATGGCATCGTCGTTGCCCGGGATTGGATAGGTCACTAAGTCGGGGTCGCAGTTGGTATCGACGATGGCCACCGAAGGAATGCCTAGCTTGGCCGTCTCGCGCACGGCGATGTGCTCCTTCTTGATGTCTATGATAAAGACCAAGCCCGGCAGGCCGCCCATGTTGCGGATGCCGGCCAAGGTCCGCTGGAGCCGGGCGCGCTCTTTTTCGAGCAGCAGGACCTCTTTTTTCTTGAGGTTCTCGTACGTCCCGTCGCCTGAGATGCGGTCGAGATGCTCCAAGTGCCGGATGCTCTGGCGGATGGTCTGCCAGTTGGTCAACATCCCGCCGAGCCAGCGCTCGGTGGCGTGGAACATCCCGCAGCGCTCGGCCTCCTGCCGCACCAGATCCGCCGCCTGCTTCTTCGTGCCGACGAAGAACACGGCGCGGCCAGCGCGGGCCGTCTGGCGCACGGCTTCGCAAGCGGCTTCAACCTTGCCGACCGTCTTTTGCAGGTCAATGATGTGGATGCCGTTGCGCTCGGTGAAGATGTAGGGCCGCATTTTGGGATTCCAACGCCGAGTCTGGTGCCCGAAGTGGGTCCCGGCTTCCAGCAAATCGCGGATGGTAAAATCGGCCATTATCGCTCCTAAGTGAGTTGGGCCTCCGCCTCCTTCATTTACACACAGAAGCCCCGCAGCCGCTGAACGCCTGCGGGACACTCTCTGCTGTGCATCGGGAAGCGTGTGTATTGGAAATGGGACTAGCGCTTGGAAAATTGGAAGCGCTTGCGCGCCCCGGCCAATCCGTACTTTTTGCGCTCTTTCTCGCGGGCATCGCGCGTCAAAAAGCCGCCCTTCTTCAAGACTTCCCGCTTCTGCGGGTCGTACTGAACCAAGGCGCGGGCAATGCCCAAACAGGCGGCCCCGGCTTGGCCGCGCAGGCCACCGCCCCGGGTGGAAATGTGAATGTCAAACGTATGCCGCGTTTCGGTCAGGTCCAGCGGCTGCACGAGGATCATCTCTAGGGAATCGCGGCGCAGGTATTCGCCGACCGCGCGGCCGTTCATGTAAATAGTGCCATCGCCGAGTTGCATCCGCACTCGGGCTACCGAGGTCTTTCTGCGGCCGGTCGCTTCGTAGCTTTCTAAGGGCATGGGCGCGTTGCCTTTGGCTTAAAGTTCGAGCGGCTGGGGGGTTTGCGCTTGATGCCGGTGCTCGCCGCCGACATAGACGCGGAGCTTCTTGAGCTGCATCCGGCCCAACTTGGTGTGCGGCAGCATGCCCCGCACGGCCTTGCGGATGATCCGCTCGGGATGCCGCTCGGCCATGCGGCTGTAGGGCGTCGCCCGCAAGCCACCGGGATAGCCGGTGTGGCGATAATAGACCTTCTTTGCGGCCTTGTCGCCTGTCACCCGCACCTTATCGGCGTGAATTACGATGACGTGATCTCCCACATCGACATGCGGGGCGTATTCGGGCTTGCCCTTGCCGCGCAGCACTTGGGCGATTTCCGAAGCCAGCCGCCCTAGTATCTTGTCTGTGGCATCGACCACAAACCACTGCCGCTTGATTTCGCCCGCTTTAGGGGCGTAGGTAATGTCGTTCATCAGTTTTTTCTTTGGATTATTCAGATTATATAGAAGTTGTTTAACGTAAGCCCTCTATCTTTGCTTGTCAAGACTGGTCCACCCGCCGCTTGCGCCACCAACGCCCGAGCAACACCGCCCCCACCAAGCACAATATCCCGACCAATACTCTATTGTATTGCGCGAGCACTGCCGTGACCTGTTCCCAACTCTCGCCGACCAAAAACCCGGCGTAGAGCAGCAACCCGTTCCAAACCGCCATGCCAATCGAACTGCACAGTACCACGGTCGGCCAAGGCATGCGGCCTAGCCCCGCACCGATGGCGATGACCGACCGAATGCCGCTCAAGAACCGGTTGCCTAGAATGAGCGCGACGCCGTAGCGACTGAGCCACCGCTCGGCTTGGGCCAGCTTGGCCGTGCCCCGACGCCCCGCGAAGAAGGCGCGTCCCCGGCTATAGCCCAGATAGTACATGACTAAAAAACCAGCCGTGCCCCCAACGCAAGTAACCAAAAAAACCGGCCATATATTCAAGAGGCCGCGCCCTACCAAATAGGCACTAAATACCACCACCGTATCGCCCGGTACCGGCGGCACGATGTTTTCCAAAAAGGCACTGAGCAACAACAGGCCGTACGCCCACAGCGGATCAACGCCCGACAGGGCCGCGAGCAGGGAATCCAAATAGGCCGCCATGCTTTAGAGCACCAAAAGGGCCACGGCTTGGGCCGCCATACCCTCCTCGCGCCCGACGAACCCCAAGCGCTCGGTGGTCGTGGCCTTGAGCGAAACTTGCTCCACCGCTAGGCCCAAGGTCGCAGCGAGCGTTTGGCGCATCGCCGCTAGGTGCGGCGCGAGTTTGGGCCGCTGGGCTGCGACGCCGGCGTCGATGTGTAAGACCCGCGCCCCGCGTTCCGCCAGCAGGTTGCCGACCCGTTCGAGCAGCACCAAGCTCGATATATCCTTGTATTGCGCGTCCGAGTCGGGAAAGAGTTGGCCAATATCCCCGGCCGATAGAGCACCCAAGAGCGCGTCAATTATGGCATGCGTCAACACATCGGCGTCCGAGTGGCCCGCTAGTCCCCGCGCAAAGGGCACGACGACCCCGCCCAAAATTAGGGGCCGCCCTTCCTCCAAGCGATGTACGTCGTATCCCTGTCCTATGCGCAAGCCCATGGCCGGCATCTCCTCCCTTGCGCGCATTCGCCACTCAGCCCAAGCCAGATCCTCGGGCGTAGTCAGCTTGCGGTTGTCGGCTTCGCCGGGCACGACGCAGACTTCGTGGCCCAACCGCTCGACCAGCGCGGCGTCGTCCGTGGCCCCCGCATCAGGCCCGGCCGCGTGGTATGCCCTCAGAAGCAGCGCGCGGTCAAAGCCCTGCGGGGTCTGCGCCTGCCACAACCGCTCGCGCCGCGGCGTACGGACGACCCGCTCGCCCAGCACCTCCTTAATCGTCTCTACTACGGGTAGCGCGGGCAGCGCCGCTCCGTGTGTGCGCGTGGCAGCGACGACCCGCTCCAGCAATTCCTCCGAAATAAAGGGCCGCACCGCGTCGTGGACCAATACCATATCGGCGCGGGTCTCCTGCAAACCTCGATACACGGATGCGCTGCGCTCCGCCCCCCCGGGCACGAGGGCGGCGATTTTGGCAAAGCCTCCGCGCTCGCTCAGTTGGCGGCGACAATAGTCCAAGTCCGCGCCCCGCACGACCAAGACGATATCGGTCACCAGCGGACTGGCTTCGAGGCGGGCGAGCGCGTGCCAGAGTATGGGCCGACTTCCCAACGGGAGATACTGCTTGGGCCAGTCGCCGCCCATGCGCTGGCCCCGGCCACCGGCCGGCACGATGGCGGTTATGCGTTCCACAGCCGTCACGCGATCATCATGGCATCGCCATAGCTATAGAAGCGATAGCCTCGCTCTACGGCCTCGCGGTAAGCGGCCAAAAGCCGTTCCCGCCCGACGAACGCGGCCACGAGCAACAACAGGCTCGAGCGCGGCAAGTGAAAGTTCGTCACCAAACTATCGACCGCTTTGAAGGGATAGGGCGGATAGATAAACGCATCGGCCCAGCCCGCCCGGGCCCGCACATTGCCCTCGGCATCGACACTCGACTCCAAGGTCCGCACCACCGTAGTCCCGACGGCCACGACGCGCCCAGCGGATGCGCGGCAACGCTTGAGCGCGGCCGCCACCGGCTCGTCGATTTCGCAGTATTCAGGCTCGAGTACATGCTGGCGCGGGTCGGCGCAGCGCACTGGCTCAAACGTGCTTGGCCCCACGTGCAAAATAACCTTCAGAACCGCCACGCCCTTGGCCGCGATCGCCGCGATTAACTGAGGGGTAAAGTGCAGGCCAGCCGTGGGCGCGGCCACGGCACCCGGACGAGCCGCATAGACGGTCTGATAGCGCGTTCGGTCCGCGGCCTCGGGCGCACGCCGAATATAGGGCGGCAGCGGTATTTCCCCGATCTCTTCGAGCCGCGCCAGCACGTCCTCAACGGCAAAGCGCACGCGGAACCGCCCCGGCGCGATCTGCTCGACGATGTGCGCTTCCACCGCTCCAGCGCCAAACTCCAACCGCGTCTTTGGTTGTAAGCTCCGCCCGGGGCGTCCCAGAGCTAGCCAATCGCCCGCCGGTAGCGGCCTGATCAACAGCAGCTCCACTCGGCCTCCGGTCGCCGCTTTACGGCCCCTGAGCCGCGCCGGCACGACCTGTGTTTGGTTCAATACTAGGGCGTCGCCGGGCGCGAGGTGATCGACGATGGCCCCAAAGTGTAGGTGCTGCAAGGAACCATCCGCCCGGTTCAAGAGCAAAAGGCGCGCTTGATCGCGCTCGGGGGGCGGGCGTTGGGCTATGAGCGCCTCGGGCAGGTCAAAATCGTATTCGACCAGTTGCATCGCGGGGGGCCAACCTATCCCCGCCACCGCGCATAGCGGAAAATGGTCCAGAGGATTTTGTACCCGGCCCGCAGCGCGCCGCTGAGCGTGCCGGTAATTTTGGAGGTGCCGATGCGGCGGCGATAGCGCACGGGCACTTCGGCCGTGCGCAGGCCGAGTCGAGCGGCTTTAACCTGCATCTCAGCCGTCCAGCCAAAGTTGCGGTCTCGCATTTCCATCCGCAGGAGCGCGCCGTAGCGCAAGGCGCGAAAAGGCCCCAAATCCGTAAAGGTGACGCCGAACAACAGGCGAATTAAGAAGGTCGCCAACCAGTTGCCAAAACGAGCCTGAGGCAGGAGGGCGCCCTTTTCTCGCTTCCCCAAGACCCGCGAGCCAATAACCATGTCGGCGCGGTCGGCGACGATCGGCCGCACTAAAGCCGACATGTCTTCGGGATAATCGCTGTAGTCGCCATCGAGAAAGACGACGATATCCGGCTTGTCGAGTTGGGCCATGCCGGCCAGACAGGCTTGGCCGTAGCCGCGGCGGGGCTCGCCGACGACGCAGGCGCCCCAGCGGCGCGCCACCTCGGCCGTGCGGTCGCCGGAGCCATTATCGACGACGATGACCTGCTGGGCGATGTCTGGTAGGTCTTGCAGCACCTTGCCGATGGCTTCTTCTTCGTTGCAGGCGGGAATGACGACGGCAATGGCAGGAGGCGAGTCCATGCGCTGGGCACCGCAGGGGAAGGGCGGGCTAGAGGTTTTCCTCCAACCAGAGGAAGAACAGATCTTGGGCCTCGGCGATGTTGTCGAGCAGTGCAAAGCCATGGTCGGCCGAGTCGAGAAAAACGCGCAGATTCTTGGGCGCGGCCGTCTGCGCCTCCAAGCGGCGGGCGAAGTCGGCATAGCTAAGCAGGACATCCCCAGCCTGAATTTGGTCCTGATCGCCCACCATAAAGAGCATGGAGCGCGGGCCAAACGGGTCGAGGCCGGCCCCGGTGACCAGCGGCTCTAGCGAAGAGGCCCCCCACAGCCCGGGGGAGAGGGAGACGCCGGTTTTTATTTGCTCGGGGAACTTGCCCACACTCACGTAGGCGACATTGCCCCCCGAGCCACTGCCCACGACTGCGATGCGGCGGACATTGACCTTGGACTGGCTCTGCAGCCAGATCAGCGCGGCATGGACATCGAGAAAGCCCTGTTCCAGATCTATTAATTCCAAGACCTGCCGCTCATCGGGCAGCGGCGTATCGCCGTGCCCACGCAAGTCGATGGCCAAGGCCGCGTACCCCCGCTCAAGCAAGGCCACGTATGTGCCGGTGTTGTTCAACCAGTCGAATTTGCTCCCCCCCAGATCGTGCAGGAGGATGACCACCGGCAGGGACTCGCCGTCTTGGGTCGTGCCAAAAAGCGCGCTCACCTCGACGCCGTCGTTGGCCGGGAAGCTGACGGATTCAATGGGATATACGCGCCCCGGTCCTCGGGGCAGCTCGGGGCCGACGATCTGGAGATCGTCTTCTGAGTCGCCGCACCCCACGACTCCAGCGGCGAGAATCCAAACCCAAGTCCACCTACGCAATGCCTTGCTCATAAGACCCTAATCCTCGCCAAAAGCGCGTTGCGAGCGCCTCAACTGGCAACGCTTCTGATGTTCGTAACTCCTTGGGTTTGAATAAACAATCTCGCCCTCTAGCTGTCAACTTGACGCCTTGACGACAAAATTCTTTTGCCCTATGCTGCCGCGCTATGATCTGCGTCGAAAAACTCGGCCTGCGCTATCGCGGCGGCCCGGCCGCCTTGTGCTCCATTGACCTCCACATCCGCCCGGGGGAAAACATCGCCCTCATCGGCACCAACGGTTCGGGCAAAACCACCCTCGCCCGTTGCTTAAACGGACTGCAACAGCCCCAAACCGGTCGGGTCCTCGTCGATGGCATGAACCCCGGCAACCCGACTCAGCTCCGCTCCATCCGCCAGCGCGTCGGCATGGTCTTTCAAAACCCGGATGATCAGCTCGTCGGCACCACGGTCGCCGACGAATTGGCCTTTGGCTTGGAAAACCTCGCGCTGGCCAGCGATGAAATTCAGCGCCGCGTCGAAGCAACCCTCGCAGCTTTTGACCTCGAAACCCAGCGCCGCTATCCACCGCACCGGCTCGCCGGCGGCGAGAAGCAGCGCGTGGCCATTGCCGCCGTGGTGGCCATGCGCCCGCGCTATCTCGTCTTGGACGAATCAACGGCCCTGCTCGACCCCAGCGAAAGGCGGCAGGTAGCCGAGTTGCTCCAGCGGCTGCGCACCGAATACGGCATTGCGACCATACTCATAACCCAGTCCCCGGAAGAAGCCGTGCGCGCCGACCGCGTCATCGTCCTCCACGCTGGCCGGGTCCATGCCGACGGCGCCCCTACCGCCCTGTTTGCCCACCCACCCCAGCTCCGCGCCCTCGGCCTCGACCTCCCCTTTGCCAGCACTCTGGCCGCGCGCTTGTCGCTGGCCGAGCCCCACTTGGAGCTAGACGCCTTGGCCGACGCGCTGGCCGCGCTAAAACCCCAGACGCCCCTGCCCCCGTGGACGCCGCCCGCGCCACCGCCGCCAACCCCAAACAAACTAGCGGCTGAACGGCTGACCCATCTCTACGACGAACATCTGCCCGCCCAGCGGCGCGGCATTCGCGACATCGACCTAGCCATCCCCGACCGCTCCGTATTGGCCTTGGTGGGCACCAACGGATCGGGCAAGACCACTCTCGCTCAACACTTCAACGCCCTGCTCAAACCCTCGCACGGGCGCGTACTCCTCGACGGCTGCGACATTGGCTTCCAGCCTCTATCTCGCGTACGGCAGCGCGTGGGCTTGGCCTTCCAGTTTCCCGAACTCCAGCTCTTCGCCGAATCCGTGGCCGAGGATGTGGCTTTTGGGCCGCGCAACCTCGGCTTGGCACCCGAGCGCGTCGATGGCCTCGTGGGGCGCGCCCTCGCCATGGTGGGCATGCCGCTCGGAGAATTTGGGCCGCGTCAGCCGCTCTCGTTGAGCGGCGGGGAAAGGCGGCGCGTCGCCCTCGCCGGGGTTCTGGCCATGGACCCAGAAGTCTTAGTGCTCGATGAACCGACTGCCGGCCTCGATCCCCGCACTACGGCCCGCTTGTGCCAGCTCTGCGCCGAGCTAAGCCACCAAGGCCGCACCCTCGTGCTGATCAGCCACGATATGGAGCTCGTCGGCCGCCTAGCCACCCACGTAGCGGTCCTCCGCCAAGGCCGCATCCCACTGCACGGGCCGGCCCGCGCCGTGCTCGCCCATCCCGAATTCGAGTCCATCAGTGGGCTGGTACCGCCGCCATCCGTGCAGTTGGCCCGCCGCCTGCGACAACGGGGGCTAGCCCTAGCCGGCGATCCATTGACCCTAGGCGAAACCATCCACTGGCTCACCCCACTCGTCGCCCTAGCCCATGGCTAAATTTTCCGCCGACTTGCTCGTCCGCCAAGGACGCCTCATCGATCCGGTCAACGGCACCGATGCCCTAGGGGATATCCTCATCCGCCAAGGGCAAATAGTCCAATCGGCCCCGATCCTAGCGGCCCCTCCAGACGTGCCCGTCCTGACGGCCACGGGCTTGGTTGTCGCCCCGGGTTTTATCGACATTCACACCCATCTCCGCGAACCGGGCTACGAACACAAGGAGACCATTCAAAGCGGCACTGCAGCGGCGGCGGCCGGCGGGATATGTGCCGTAGCCGCCATGCCCAATACCAACCCGCCCCCCGACAGCAGCGACCACTTGCTGCAAGTGCTGGAGCGAGCGCAGACGACCGTCGTGCGCTACTATCCAATCGCCTGTATAACAGTGGGGCGTCAAGGACGCGGCGCGCTCGCCCCCCTCGCGGAGTTGGCCGAATTGGGAGCGGTGGCCTTTTCCGATGACGGCGATCCGGTCGAAGACGAGGCTTTGATGCGTCGCGCCCTCGAAATCGCCCGCCAGCTCGACCGGCCCATCTTCCCGCACGCCGAGGTCAAGTCGCTCACGGCCGGTGGCTGTATGCATGCCGGAGCCGTGGCCGCGCGCCTCGGCGTCCAAGGGATGCCGGCAGCCGGTGAGGAGGGCATGGTGGCCCGCGATATAGAACTGGTCCGCCAGACCGGCGGCCCGTTGCACATCGCCCATATCAGCACGGCCGGCACAGCGCAATTGGTCCGGCGCGCCAAAGCCGACGGCCTCCCCGTGACCTGCGAAGTGCTACCCCATCACTTTGTACTCACCGACCGCGAGGTCGAGCGCCAAGGCACGGCGGCCAAGATGAGCCCGCCGCTGCGCGAGGCCGCCGATGTCGAGGCCATGCACGCGGGGCTAGCCGATGGCACCATAGAGGTCATTGCGACCGACCACGCGCCGCATACGGCCGCGGAAAAAGCCCAACCCCTCACTCAAGCGCCCATGGGCATTGTCGGTCTAGAGACGGCCATCGGCCTCACCTTGACCTATTTGGTGGACCGCGTCTTGTCCCTGCCCGAGGCCATCGCTTGCTGGACCTGCCACCCGGCGCGCATCTTGCGCCTGCCGGGGGGCGCACTCACCCCGGGGATGCCCGGCGATCTAACCCTGCTCGACCTGACGCACGAATGGGAGGTCGTTCCCGAGCGCTTTCGCTCCAAATCGCGGAACACCCCTTTTGCCGGGTATCGCCTAAAGGGCAAGGCCGTGGCCACCATCGTCGGCGGCCAGATCGTCTATAGCGAGTTGGCCGCTTAGTCGAGGCGCTCGAACGCGTCTGGCCAATGCTCAATTTCCGCGCCGGTGGCGCGCAGCCACACGGCGATCACGTCGAAGCGGCAGACCCGATCGGCCGCCGTGCCATAGCCATACTGAATGTAGTGCTGGGCGGCCCGCGTTAGACGCTGCCGCTTGGCGCGATCCACCCTTTGTTCGGGGCGCGACGCCCGCTGGCTGGCTTTTACCTCGACAAAAACCAATTCGCCCCCTTCTTCGGCCACTAAGTCGATCTCGCCTCCAGCGGCCCGATAGCGGCGCGCCCGAATGCGATAGCCCCGTTCTTCGAGATAGGCCGCGGCCGCCGCTTCGCCCCGCCGCCCCAAGTCCCCCAGCCTGTCGCGCTGCTCCCGATAGACCCCTCGCAGGGCCGTTAGCTCGTCGGCCGTTAGCTCGTCGGTGGCCTCTTTGACGAACTGCGCTAACCGCTCTAGCTCGGCGAGGTTCGCGCAATCGTATAGGCCCTCTTCAAAAGAGAGAAAAAGCTCCGAGCGCGGCTCGGCCACGCGCGCCGCCACCGGGCCGAAACTGCGGCGGTGCAGGGGGCAAGGGCCATGGGCGTCCAAGGCGGCTAAGTGCGCGGCGCTGCCGTAGCCCTTGTGCGCGGCAAAGCCGTATTCGGGATAGCGGGCGTCGCACTCGCACATCAGGCGGTCGCGGTGTACTTTGGCCACGATTGAGGCCGCGGCAATCGACAGCGAGCGGGCGTCTCCGTCAATGATGGCTTGCTCGGGATAGGGGCTACGCGCCGGCAAGTGCCCATCAATCAGCACCCGGTCGGGCGGGGGATGCACATTCTCCAGCGCCAAGCGCATGGCCTTGAGCGAGGCCTGCAGGATATTCAACTGGTCTATCTCGGCGGCCTCGACTTGCCCTATTCCCACGGACAGGGCCTTGGCCATCAGCTCTTCGTACAGGCCTTCGCGCTGGGTCCGCGACAGCTTCTTGGAATCGTTGATTCCTGTGATGACACAGTCGGGCGGCAAGACGACGGCCGCGGCCACCACCGGCCCCGCCAAGCAGCCGCGCCCAGCCTCATCTACCCCAGCCACTCGGCCCACCCCTTGTGCCCAAAGGCGGTGCTCAAAGTGCAGGAGCCGCTCGCGCCGCTGGGACTCGGCCTGCTCCCGCGCATCGCGCCGCCGCCGCTCGACCACCAAGCGCCGCACGCCAACGCGGCGATCCGCTTCGAGCAAGGCCCAGCCCGGATCGCCGCTTTCCCACTCCGCCACCGCGGCGCGTATCTGGGCTATCGTCATTCCGGCGAGTTCGAGTGCGCCGGAACGGCTCGCACCGGCAGGCGTCTCATCTATTGACATGAAATACCGACCTTGTATATTTGCGAAAAGCTACCGAGAAAGAGGAGCCCTAACATGAAGAGCTACACGGCGTTAGTTGCCTGCTTTTGCCTCGTTTTGCAACCCGTCATGGCCCTCGCAGAGACGGAACCGACACCCATCGCCGGGGCCGACACCCGCCTCTATCTGGCCGATGGCAGCTTGGTGGAAGGTACGCTAATCGAACGGGACCGCGATCTGGTCATCATGCGCGTCAAGGACAAGATCTTCACTTTCGACAAAACCGAAATCGACAAGATCATCACCCTCGAATCGCTGGGCGGAGGAGCCCAAACGATCACGGTGACCGAGTTTCCTTACATCAGCTTTCTCGGGGGCGCGCTCGCCTTTAGCCTACTCTCTTGGCTGCAATTCGACCGGGCTTCCGACAACGAAGCCGAAGCGGCCCTCAACCGCGACCACGACCAACTCGCCCGCGCCAAAAAGCTCGACGACAAAGCCGATCGCGCCCGCCTCTACGGTCGGGCCACAGCCGTTCTCGCGGCCGGCAGCTTTGCGGTGGCCTTCATCCCGCGCAAAAGCACCCGCCGCGTCTTTCCCGAGCTCGGTTTCCGCGACGGCGCGCCGCACATCGGCCTATCCTACGTCTATTCGTTCTGAGCGCCTGCCGCACTCCGCAGGTAATGCACCAAAGCCTCTAGCCCGAGCACATAGCTAAAACTGCCAAACCCGGCGATTTGCCCTAGGCAGACCGGCGCGATAACCGACTGCTGGCGAAACGCTTCCCGGGCATGCACATTGGACAGATGCACCTCAACGGTCGGCAACCCTTTGGCCGCCACGGCGTCGCGCAGGGCCAAGCTGTAGTGGGTAAAGGCCCCCGGATTGAACAGCAGGCCCTGCTCTGGGGCTTGGTGCAGCGCGTCGATGAGCGCCCCCTCGCAATTGGATTGGCAGCAACGCACCTGAGCGCCGAGTCGCTGGGCGTGGTCGGCGATCAACGCATCAATCGCGGCCAAGGTTTCCCGCCCATAGACTTCGGGCTCGCGCGTTCCGAGCAAGTTGAGATTGGGTCCATGTAGGACTAGGATGCTAGTCAAATTGACCTCCGCTGTTGCGCACCACCACGCAGATCCACGCCTCTTTTGCCAAAACGGTATCCACCTCTAATGCAGCTTCTGTGACCCAGCCGCAGAAAGCCGCCTCTTCCCGCGCCAGCAAACCGGAAAACGCGATTCGGCCATCCGCTGCCAACAAGCCGCGCAACGGGAGCAAAAGGGGCCGCAGCACGTGGCTTTGGATGTTGGCTAAAACCAAGTCAAAGGGGCCTTCCGCAACCACCTCCACGCCGCCCAGCCGCACCTCGACCTGCCCACGGCCGAGGCCGTTGTGCGCCAAGTTTTCCCGCGCATTCGCCACGGCCCTCTCGTCGGTATCCACGGCGAGCACCGGCCCGGCCCCCAGCAGCGCAGCGGCCACGCTGAGGATGCCGCTACCGGTCCCCAAGTCCAGACAGCGCGCCCCGGGGCGCAGATGGCGCTCTAGCGCCTGCAAGCAGAGTTGGGTCGATTCGTGCATCCCCGTGCCAAAGGCCATTTTGGGGTCTAGGGTCACGGCGATTTGGCCCTCGGCTATCTCGACCGGAATCCACGAAGGGTGGACGACGATCCGCTCGGTGGCCCACACCGGCGCAAAGAACCGCCGCCACTCGGCCTCCCAATCCCGTTCTTCCACGCACTCGGAGCCTATCGCCGACGCCAAGCCGAGCGCGGCGAGCCGATGCGTCAGTGCGCGCCGAACCTCCGCCAAATCGCACCTCGGCTCGGCCGCAAAGTACGCGCTCAACCGAGTGCGCTCGCGCGCTTCCTCGGCCTGCAGGCCGCAACTGCCGAGCTGATATGCCCACGCGCTGACCTCGTCGGCGCAAGCCGTAGGCACCTCTAGCCGCAAGCAGTACCAAGTCCGTTTATTCACTCGCTTCCAGCTTCCAACCGGCGCAACTGGGCGACTAATCCCTCGCCGATTGCGGCGAAAAGGGGGTCTGGCACCGCCCGCCCTTCATCCCCACGCTGGCGAATTGCAGCCGACAGGGGCAGCGCACCCAGAAAGGGCAACCCCAACCGCTCGGCGGCCGCGGCCCCCCCACCGCAGCCAAAGATCTCGTGGCGTTGGCCGCATTGGCCGCACAGATAGTAGCTCATGTTTTCGACGATCCCGAGAATATCGACCTCGACCTTGGAAAACATGGCGATGCCCCGCTCCACATCCTCCAGCGCCACGCTCTGAGGAGTGGTCACGATCAAGGCGCCGGACAGGGCTACGGCTTGGCTCAAGGTCAGCGGCACATCGCCCGTGCCGGGCGGCAGATCAATCAGCAAATAGTCGAGTGTCCCCCATTCTACTTGGTGTAAAAACTGCTGTAACGCCCGCGCCAAGAGCGGCCCCCGCCAGACCACCGGCGCGTCCTCACCGGCGATGAAACCAATCGACATGAGGCCTACCCCGGCCTTGTACACCGGGCGCATCGCGCCTTGGGGCTCGGTTGTGGGCTGCTGCCTAATACCCATCATCAAGGGAATGCTCGGGCCGTAGATGTCCGCGTCGAGAAGGCCGACGCGCGCCCCTTGCGCCGCCAGACTCACGGCCAAGTTGATACTTACAGTCGATTTTCCCACGCCCCCCTTAGCACTGGCAATGGCGACGGTATGGCGCACTTGGACTAAGGGATCGGTTCGGGGAATGGACAAGCGCACCTGCCTTTAGGATCGGAAGGCCTTGCGCATTTTGGCGAGGAAGCTCTCGCCTTCTTTGGCAACGCGCGCTTGTTCGAGCTGGGCTAGCTCGCTGAAAAGCTCGCGCTCTCGGCGGCTAAGGCCCTCGGGCGTCCACAAGACGACCTCAACTAGCTGGTCGCCGACCCCGCGGCCGTTGACGTCGGGAATGCCCCGGCCGCCCATGCGGAAGACGCGCCCGGACTGAGTGCCTGCGGGAATTTTCAGCATGGCCTTGCCAGCCAAAGTAGGGACTTCTACCGACGCGCCGAGCGTCGCTTGGGCAAAACCGAGGGGCAGTTGGTAGATAACGTGGTTGCCATCGCGGACGAAATAGTCGTGCTCTTTTTCTTCAATAAAGACCAAGCAATCCCCGGACGGCCCCCCGCGCGGTCCGACTTCGCCTTGGCCGCGCAATGGAATGTAGTTGCCCTCTTGGACGCCGGCCGGAATGCGCACCGTCAGAGTCGTTTGGCCGCGCTCGCGGCCCTCGCCCCGGCATTCTGGACAGGGATTGGACACAATGTGGCCCTCCCCGTCGCAGGCCGGACACGTCACCACGGTCATCGACGGCCCGAACAGGGTGCGCGCCATCTGTCGCACTTGGCCCTGCCCGCCGCACGTGCTACAGGTCTTGCGGCCCGCTCTGCTGGCCGCGCCGGTACCCTCGCAGCTCTTACAGCGCTGCAAGCGCGTCAGCGCGATGTTCTTTTCTACGCCCGTGGCGATCTCCTCTAAAGTTAAGGCCACCTTAATTTTTAAGTCGCGGCCTTTCGCCCGCATCGACCCGCCCCGCGACCGCCGCCCGCCGCCGAAGAAGCTCTCGAAAATCTCGCCGAAAATGTCTTGAAAATCGCCCGCGTGCGTAAAATCCGACCACTGAAAGCCACCGCTGCCGAAATTGCCCTCAACCCCGGCGTGACCATAGCGATCGTACGCCGCCTTTTTCTCTGGATCGGAAAGCACCTCGTAGGCTTCGGAGGCCTCCTTGAATTGCTCCTCGGCCGCTGCGTCGCCGGGGTTGCGATCGGGATGGAACTTCAGGGCCTTCTTGCGGTAAGCTCCTTTGATCGCCCGCTCGCTGGCGTCCCGCTCGACGCCCAGTACCTCATAGTAGTCCCTTTTGGACATTCGGTTCCTCAGCTCTCCACGCTCGCCTTACTGACGACGACGCGTGCGAAACGGACCACCTTGTCGTTGAGTTTGTAACCCTTCTCCATCTCCTCAATAATCGTGCCCGGGGGGTGCTCACCGTCTGGCACTTCGGCTAGGGCCTCGTGGACTGCGGGGTCAAAGGGCTGCCCCACCGCCTCGATCTCGGCCAGCCCATAGCCTTTGAGAACGTCGTTGAATTGGCCGCAGATCAACTCGACGCCCTGCTTGAGTAACTCGGCTTCTGGGGTCTCCTGACGGAGGGCGCGGCGCAAGTTGTCCAAAATGGGCGCGACTTGCAACAAGACATCGCGCAAGGTCTCATCCCGCGCTTCCGCCCGCATCCGCACCGTGCGCTTGCGGTAGTTATCTAACTCGGCGACCGCCCGCACATAGCGGTCGTAATGAGCCGCGGCCTCGGCGCGAGCCGCCTCCAGTTCGGCCGACTCTTCGGCCTGAGACTCCGCGACTTCTTCTTGCTGCGGCTCCGCCGCTGCTTTTTCACATGCCGCCTCGGACTGCGACTCGACAGCATCCTCCAAGCTCGCCTCTTCCACTGCGACGCGGTCCTGAGTTTCGCGCTCGCTCATCAACGCTCCTTACTCTACTCTATTGTGAATTGGATTGGGATAAGAACTCGTTAGCAGATCAAATCCGCCGCTCGGGAGGCCGCGCAGTTGACCAAACTCACCAAGGGCCGGTAGGGCATCCGCGTCGGGCCGATTACGCCCAGTACGCCGACCACGCCTTTGGCCCCGGTGACCTCGTAGCTGGCCGTCACCATGCCGCACCGCCCCATCGCTCGCGGCCGGTGCTCGGAACCAATGGTAACGACCACGCCGCGCCGCTCGCTCATCAGCCGAGCGAGGATGTCCTTTTTCTCGACCAAATCAATCAAACTGGCCACTTCGCTCGGATCTTCAAACTCGGGCTTTAGGCAAAGATTGCGGGTCCCCGATACGTGAAGATCGGCCCCGCGCGTGGTCGCCAAGTCTTTGATTTGCCGCACGACCACTTCCACCACCGGCTGCGGGATCGGCTCCAACTCGGCCATCCGCGCCTCAACCGCGCCTTGGATTTCAGCCAGCGTCAACCCGTGCAAGCACTCGTTAAAAAGCCGGCTCAGCCCCTCTAAGTCTCGCTGCGACACCACACAATCCACTTCGACCAGCAAGCTCTTTGTCAGGCCGCCGCGAATCGTGATGATGAGCAATAGGCGATGCGCCTCCAAGCGCCAAAGCTCCAGCTTGTGAAAGATGCCCTGTTTGAAGCGCGGCGCCAAAACCAACCCGAGTTGGTTCGACAGATCGCCGATGGTCCTCGCCAGTTGGTGGAGGATATCTTCGTAATCGCCCGCCCGTTGTGCGACCTCTAGCTGCTGCTGCAGGGTGATTTCAGCCTCGTCCAAGCCAGCGTCGGCCGCCTCCATGCAGCGCTGCACGTAGAACCGATAGCCCTTTTCAGAGGGAATGCGGCCGGCCGAGACATGGGGCTGGGACACGTAGCCCTTTTCCTCTAAGGAGGCCAAGGTATTTCTTATGGTAGCCGAACTAACGCCCAAGTTCTCGCACTGGTTCAACGTCTGCGAGCCAACCGGGATTCCGAGGGCGACGTGGACTTTGACCAAGGCAAGGAGAACTTGGATTTCGCGTTTGGACAGCGGGCTAGTGACCATGGCCGGAAAGCATCTTCAGCGGCATAAATGCCAGATGAGTACTGAGGTTTTGAAATAATAAAAGCCGCCGATTGCTTGTCAAGGCTCGCATCCGTAGCTTGCTTGACAGCCAATTTACAGGGTCGTACTATATAATTTTCATTCTAACCACCTTAAAGCAGCATCATTCGACGCGAGAAAGGATGTGTCATGGCCAAAGCCAAACCAAAAGCCAAAGCCAAACTGAAGTCCTCCGGGGCCAGCGCGGTGGACAAAGCCCTAGCCTTAGCACGTGACCAGCAGGCGCAGATGGTCGATTTCAAGTTCGTCGATCTGCCCGGCATCTGGCAGCACTTTACCATACCGGTTTCCATGCTGGAAGCCGATGTATTCGAGGATGGCCTCGGCTTCGACGGCTCCTCCATTCGCGGCTGGCAGGCCATCAACGAATCCGACATGCTCGTCCTGCCCGATCCGGACACCGCGCTGATGGATCCGTTCACCGAGGTGCCGACCCTGTCGCTGATCTGCTCCATTCAAGACCCCATCACCCGCCAAGATTATGCACGCGACCCGCGCGGCGTCGCCCAGCGAGCGCAAAACTACCTGCGGCGCACCCAGATCGCCGACATGGCCGTTTTCGGGCCGGAAGCGGAGTTTTTCGTCTTCGACGACATCCGGTTCGACCAGCAACCCCATCAGGCGTTCTATGCGATAGACTCGCTGGAAGGCCGTTGGAACAGCGGCACCGACGAAGGCCCCAACCTCGGCTACAAGCCCGCCTACAAGGGCGGCTATTTCCCCGTGCCGCCCACCGATTCCCACCACGACCTCCGCGTGCAGATGGTGCAGACGATGATCGACTGCGGCATCGAAATAGAGCTGCACCACCACGAGGTGGGCACGGGCGGCCAAGGCGAAATCGACATCCGCTTTTGTCCGCTGTTGGTGTGCGGCGATCGGATGATGCTGTACAAGTACATCGTCAAGAATGTGGCGCGTCTGCACGGCAAGACGGCCACGTTCATGCCCAAGCCGCTGTTTGAGGACAATGGCACGGGGATGCACACCCACCAGAGCCTGTGGAAGGGCGACCAGCCGCTGTTTGCTGGCAGTGGCTATGCTGGGCTGAGCGATATGGCACTGCACTACATCGGCGGGCTGCTCGAACACGCGCCGGCGCTGTTGGCGTTTACCAACCCAACGACCAACTCGTACAAGCGGCTGGTGCCGGGCTACGAAGCCCCGGTGAACTTGGCGTACTCCCAGCGCAATCGCAGTGCGTCGGTGCGCATTCCCATGTATTCGCCCAGTCCCAAGAGCAAGCGGGTGGAGTTTCGCTGTCCCGACCCGTCGTGCAACATCTACTTGGCCCTAGCGGCGATGCTGATGGCGGGGTTAGACGGCATTGAGCGGCAGATCGACCCGGGAGACCCGCTGGACAAGAACCTGTACGATCTGTCGCCCGAGGAGAAGGAAGGGGTGCCGCAGACAGCCGGGTCGCTGGAAGAGTCGTTGGATTCCTTGGACGAGGACCGGGACTTTCTCTTGCAGGGCGATGTGTTCTCCGACAATCTGATCGACGCTTGGATCGACTACAAGCGCACCGAGGAGGTCGATGCCATCCGCTTGCGCCCTCATCCCTATGAGTTCTCACTCTACTACGACGTCTAATTCCACATCCCCTACGGGTGCTCACAGCAAGGGAAGGTTTCCGCTCGGGAAATCTTCCCTTGCTCTATTATACCCCCCCTCGTGAAACTCGTCATCGGCAGCCGCGGCAGCCCGCTCGCCCTCGTCCAAGCCCGCGAGGTCCGCAACCGCTTGCGCGCACTACACGCTGGGTTGGACCTTAAAATTTCGACCATTCGCACCACGGGCGACGCCACGACCGGTTCGCTGCGTAGCTTGGGCGGCACCGGCGTTTTTACCAAAGCCCTCGAATGCGCCCTGCTGGCCGGGCACATCGACCTAGCGGTCCACAGCCTGAAAGACCTGCCGACCCAGATGCACCCCGACCTCGCCCTCGTCGCCACGCCCGAGCGCGAAGATGTGCGCGACGCCCTCGTCGGCCCCGGCATATCCTCGCTAGCCGACTTGCCGGATGGGGCGCGGGTGGGCACGGGCAGTCTGCGCCGCCGCGCCCAGCTCAAGGCCCTGCGGCCCGATCTAACCATGCTAGATATTCGCGGCAACCTAGACACGCGCATCGACAAGGCCCGGCGCGGCGAGTGCGATGCGGTCGTCTTGGCCGTTGCCGGACTCAACCGCCTCGGCTGGCAGGAGCGCGTCGACTGCTACCTGTCCCTCCAGCAGGTCCTACCCGCGCCCGGCCAAGGTGCTTTAGGGCTACAAATGCGCGCCGACCACCCGGCGCGTACCGCCGTTGCAGCCCTCAACCACGCCCCAACCCTAGCGGCCGTGCGAGCCGAACGCTATATGCTACACGCGCTGCGCGCCGGGTGTCACGCGCCCGTCGGTGCTTGGGGCCGCATCGAAGGCGATCTCCTCGCCCTCGATGGCTTGGTCGGCCATCCCGAAGGCACTCGGTTGTTGCACGCCCAACAGCGCGCCCCCCGCGACGGGGCCGAATCCCTCGGCGCGTCCCTCGCAGACGCCCTGCGCGCCCAAGGCGCCGACGACCTCTTGCGGGGGGCCTGATGTCCGCCGAATACGCCACCCCGGGCACGGTGTACATCGTCGGGGCCGGCCCCGGCGACCCCGGCCTGCTCACCCTCAAGGGGCTGCGCTACCTGCGCGAGGCCGACGTCGTCCTCTACGACGACCTCCTCGACAGCCGCTTGCTCGACCTAGTGCCCAGCACGTGCGAGCCAATCGCGGTCGGCAAACGAGGCGGCCGCAAAAGCCCCTCCCAAGACGCGATTCACGCGCTCCTCATCAACCGCGCCCGTCAAGGCCATGTCGTCGTCCGTCTCAAAGGCGGCGATCCCTTCATCTTCGGGCGCGGCGGCGAAGAGGCGCTGCACCTGCGCCGCGCCGGCATTCCCTTTGAAATCGTCTCCGGCGTCTCCGCGGCGTCTGGCGTCTTGGCCTACGCCGGCATTCCCCTGACCCATCGCGGCATGGCCTCGGCCGCGCTGCTGGTCACCGGCAACGAGGACCCAGCCAAGCCCGTCGGTGCCATCAACTGGAATCAGCTAGCGGCCTTTAGCGGCACCCTCGTCATCTTCATGGCCGTCCGCCAGCTCGCCCGTATATGCGAGCAGCTCGTCGCTCGGGGCCGGCCGGCCTCAACGCCAGCGGCGGCCATCGAATGGGGCACTTGGCCCGACCAGCGCACGGTCGTCGCCGATCTCCAACATCTGCCGGCCCGCGCCGTGGCCCAGCAACTTCGCTCGCCGGCCCTCATTGCGGTCGGGCCTGTCGTCGCGCTGCGCCAAGAACTCAACTGGTTTGAGAGCAAGCCGCTCTTTGGCCGCCGCCTGCTAGTCACTCGCAGCCGCGAACAGGCCGGCTCCCTTCAGCAACGCCTCGAAGCCGAAGGGGCGGCCGTATCGACGCTCCCCCTCCTGCACATCGGCCCACCCGACGACTGGACGGCGGTGGATGCGGCCCAAGATCGGCTGGCGAACACGGCTTGGGTCGTTTTCACCAGCCCCAACAGCGTGTCCTTTTTCTGCGACCGGCTCTACCATCGCGGCCTCGACGCCCGGGCTTTTGCCCACACGCGCGTCGCGGCCGTCGGCTTGGCTACGGCCGCGGCCCTGCGCCAACAGGGCTTAGTCCCCGACCTCGTGCCGCCGAGTCAATCGCAGGCCGCGCTCGCGAGTGCCTTTGCCGCCTTCGAGGTGGCCGGGCAAGCGATCCTCTTGCCGGCCTCTTCCATTGGCCGCCCCGAGCTCGCCGACGCGCTCGCAGCACGCGGTGCCCAAGTTCACCACCTAACGACGTACGTAAATCGCCTACCCGACCAAGTCGAGCTCCCGGCCGTGCTAGCCGAGAACAAACTCCACCTCATCGTCTTTGCCAGCCCCTCTAGCGTCCACAATTTTCATCGGGTCCTAGGGGCAAAACGCGCGGAGGCCGCTTTGACCCGCACCCACATCGCCTGCATGGGCCCGACCACGGCCGCGGCCGTACGCCAGCTCGGGTTTGCCGTTCACGTCCAGCCCAGCGAAAGCAGTATCCCCGCTCTCGTCCAAGCCATCAGCGCCTTCTACGCTTCTACGCCCCGTGAAGACCTACCCCGCCCGCTGACCTAGGCCTAGCCCACTTTTCCGGTGGACGAAATCGCGCACCTGTTTGCCTAAAGCCGGTTATCTTGACATCGACGCCGAGCGCTAGCTACTTTCCCTCCTGTACTCAGAGGACGGTCCATGCCCTTCCAAACCCACTTTGACTTTCGCCATCCCACCCGCATCGTCCACGGCCCCGGGTCTATCGCCTGCTTGGCGGATTGCTTCTCATCGGCCGACAAGGTCCTCATCGTCTCCGATCAGGTCTTGGGGGAAATCGGCACGGTGGAAGCGGTCGTCGCGGCCCTCGGCGACATTCCCCATGCCGTCTATCTCAAAGACGGTTTGAGCGAGCCGACCCAAGAGGCGGTCGCAGCCGGGGCCGAGATCTACCGCCAAAAACGCTGCACCGCCCTCATTGGCCTCGGCGGCGGCTCCCCCATGGACGTAGCCAAGATGATCGGCGTACTCGCGTCCAACGACGGCTGCATCACCCACTATTTAGGCCGCGGAAAAGTCGCAAACGACCTGCCCTATCTCGCTTGCGTCCCCACGACCTACGGCACCGCCAGCGAAGTCACGCCCTTTGCCGTGCTGGACAATCCCGCCAGCGGCAACAAAGACCCGGTCATTAGCTGGAAAATCGCGCCCCAAATCGGCGTCCTCGACCCCGACCTATCGGTCGCCCTGCCCGCCTCCATCGGCGCGGCTACGGGCATGGACGCCCTGACCCACGCGCTCGAATCCTATATCAATTTGGCGGCCACGCCCCTCACCGAAGGGCTCGCGCTGCACGCCATCCGCCTCATTGGCGACAACCTGCGCCTCGCCTGTGCCAACGAGTACTCGCTAGCCGCCACCGAAAACATGCTCATCGCCAGCATGCTGGCGGGCGTCGCCTTTTCGCAAACGCGCCTCGGCAATGTCCACGCCATGTCCCATCCGGTCGGCGCCCACTACCACGTGCATCACGGGCTGCTCAACGCCATCTTGCTGCCCTATGTCATGGAGTTCAATTGGTTCGCCTGCCCCGGCAAATTCGCCGCCATCGCCGAGGCCCTCGGCGAACCCATCGCCGGGTTGAGCCAACGCCAAGCCGCGCAGGCGGCCATCGCCGCGGTGCGCCACCTCAACGCCGACTTAGGCATCCCGCCCAAGCTAGGCGAGGTCGGCGTTGACACGGCCCGCATTGGCGCTATGGCGCAGGCGGCCATGCAGAGCGGCAACATCGCCGTCAACCCGCGCAAGACCAGCCAGCGCGACCTCGAATTCTTATTTCAACAAGCCATTTAGCATTTAGGAGGTACACCATGTCTCTGCCCCGTCTGTTCCGCGTCCGCCAGCTTTTTTCCGCACCCACGGTCGAGGACATCCCCGCAGCCGTGCGCACCGAGGTCCAGCGCCTCGACTTAGGTTCCAAAGTCAACCCCGGCGAGACCATCGCCATCTCGGTCGGCAGCCGCGGCATTGCCAACATCGCGCTGGTGATCAAAAGCCTCGTGACCGAGTTCAAGGCCCTCGGGCTTCAGCCCTTCCTCGTCCCGGCCATGGGCAGCCACGGCGGCGGCATAGCCGAGGCGCAACAGGCCATTATCGAAGGCTACGGCGTCACCGAGGAGTACACCGGCGCGCCCATTAAGGCGTCGATGGAAACCGTACAGGTGGGGGCTACTGAGGACGGCGTTCCCGTCTTTTTCGACCAACACGCCTTTGCGGCGGATCACGTAGCCGTCGTCGGCCGCGTCAAGCCGCACACCGACTTTGTCGGCGAAATCGAAAGCGGCCTGCACAAGATGATGCTCATCGGCTTGGGCAAGCACAAAGGCGCGGCCCTGTACCATCAAGCCATTGTCCACTACAGTTTCGACCGCATCGTCCGCTCAGTAGGCCAAACCGTCATCGACCGCTGCGGAGTGCTCATGGGGCTGGCCCTCGTCGAAAACCAGTACGACCAAACCGCGCTCATCAAGGGCGTGGGGGCCGACGAGTTCGTGGAGCGCGAAAAGGAATTGCTCGTCCTCGCCAAGCAATGGATGCCGCGCCTGCCCTTCGACGAAGTCGATCTGCTCATCGTCGATGCAATCGGCAAAAACATCTCCGGGGCCGGCATGGATACCAACGTCGTCGGCCGCAAGTTCCACGACAACCACGCGGCCGACAAGGAGTACCCCAAAGTAACCCGCATCCTAGTCCGCAGCCTGACCGCGGAGACCCACGGCAACGCCTCGGGCATCGGCACGGCCGAATACGCGCACCAGCGCGCCATCGAGCAGATGGACCGCGAGATTACTTACGTCAACTGCATGACCGGCAATCACCCCTCGGGCGCCCACATTCCGCTCTACTTCGACACCGATCGCATCTGCATTGAAAAGGCCCTAGAGACCGTCGGCCTAGTCGAGCCTGAAAACGCCAAGGTCCTGCGCATCCACAACACCCTCGCGCTGGGCGAGCTGCTCGTCTCAGAAGCCTATCGCTCCGAGCTCGAGCAGCGCGAGGACTTGGAAATCCTCGCCGAGGCCGAAGAAATGCCCTTCGACGAAAACGGCGACTTGCCACTTACCTTCTAGTACATGGCCCAGAAATCCCGAGGCGTGGAGCAGTACTTATGGACCAACTATGAGCCGGAAGTACAAAAAGAGAGGCTTTTCCTCGCCTTGAGACAAGCGGCTGAAAGCGACGAGTGAACGGCTAGGACCTATCATGCGCTTCTTTTGTACTGCCGGTCCCGTCCGCAGTGAAGATCACTACTGTTTGTCGCCGCTGACGCGCTTGGTGCTCAGCGAGGTGTTGGCGCTTATAGACCAACAGAAGTACTTCGTGCTACACGCGCCACGGCAGACGGGAAAGACGACCTGCCTGCTCGCCCTGACGGAATACCTCAATCGCACCGGAAAGTACCACGCGCTCTATTGCAATGTGGAACTGGCGCAAGCGGCGCGTGAGGATGTTCAACGGGGGACGCGGGCGATTTTTGGCGAAATGGCTTCTCGGGCGCGCGATTTTCTCAACGATCCATTCTTGTTTGATCACCAGCAATCCTTGTTTGAACAGTTTGGCCCCGACGGCGTCCTCAACGCCGCAATCACCGGGTGGTCGAAAGCAAGCGCAAAGCCGGTTATCCTGTTGATTGATGAAATAGACGCGCTCGTTGGCGACGTGCTGATTTCGGTGCTGCGACAGTTGCGAGCCGGATACGACAAGCGTCCGCAACACTTTCCCCAAAGCATCGTTCTCTGCGGCGTACGCGATGTCCGAGATTATCGCATGCACTCCACGCAAGAAAAGGCCATCATCACCGGCGGCAGCGCATTCAACATCAAAGCCGAATCCCTGCGCCTAGAAAACTTCCAGCACCGGGAAATTGCAACGCTAGTACGCCAACATACAGATGAGACCGGCCAAGCCTTTGCGGACGACGCCTTGGAACAGATTTGGGACCTCACCCGCGGCCAGCCGTGGTTGGTCAACGCGCTCTGTTACGAAGTCTGCTTCAAGGCCACAGAAGGCCGCGACCGCGCTCGGCCCATTACCGCTGCAATGATGGAGACAGCTAAGGAGCAAATCGTGCGACGCCGCGAGACCCACATCGATCAATTGGTCGATAAACTTGCTGAGCACCGAGTGCAAAACGCGATCGAGCCGATCTTGGCGGGCATTGAAGGCACGGCCCTGATTCCGACCGATGATATTCTCTACGTGCGCGACCTAGGACTCATTCGGACGGACGAAGGTCAACTGAAAATCGCCAATCGCATCTACCAAGAAGTGATTCCACGCGAACTGACCTTTAGCACCGAGTTGACCTTTGCCCATCAACCCACGTGGTATATCCAAGCCGACGGTCGGCTCGACCTAGACGCTCTCATTGCCGCCTTCCAACAATTCTTCCGCGAACACTCGGCGAGTTGGCTGGAACGCTTCAGCTACAAGGAGGCAGGGCCTCACCTGTTGATGCAGGCATTCTTGCAGCGGATCGTCAACAGCGGCGGCCGAGTTGAGCGAGAGTACGGGCTGGGACGCAAACGAACGGATTTGCTGGTCGTCTGGCCCTACAAAGGCAGGGTACAAAAGGCGGTAATCGAACTGAAAATTCTGTATGGTTCCCGGCAAAAAACGGTCGCTGAAGGGCTGGAGCAAACCCGCGACTACATGGATCTATGCGCGACCGACGAAGGGCATTTGCTCATTTTTGACCGCGATGCAAACAAGGCGTGGTCGGAGAAAGTATTCCGGCATACCGAACCGTGTCGCGGTGCAACCATAACCATCTGGGGAATGTGAAACTTGCTATGCCTGACGCTACCGAACACATCGGCATGACCCGCGACGCCATCGACACCCCCGTCCTCTTGGTCGATCTCGACGCGCTCGAATACAACATCGCCCGGCTCGCCGAGCACTTCCGCACAGCGGGCAAAAACCTCCGGCCGCACACCAAGTCGCACAAAACCCCGGCCATCGCCCATCTCCAGCTCGCGGCCGGCGCCCAAGGGATCACCTGCGCCAAGGTCGGAGAGGCCGAGGTCATGGCCGACGCCGGCATCCAAGACATCCTCATTGCCAACGAAGTCGTAGGCCGCCGCAAGATCGAGCGTCTCATGGCACTGGCCGCTCGTTGCGACATCATGGTCGCGGTCGATAACCCGCAAAACCTCGCCGACCTCCACGAGGCCGCCCGCGCCTACAAGGTTTGCCCCCGCGTCCTCGTGGAGGTCAACATCGGCCACAACCGCTGCGGCGTCGCGCCTACCGCCGCCGTTGATCTCGCCCGCGCAGCTTCCCAAGCACCCCATCTCCGCTTCTGCGGCCTGATGGGGTACGAAGGCCACATCATCGATCTCGAAGACCAAGAGGCTCGTGACGAGGGGGCCCGCACCTGCCTCCAACGCCTCGTCGAGGCCCGCGACGTAGTGGAACGCGCCGGCCTCGACTGCCCAATTTGCAGCGCCTCGGGCACGGGCGATTACTACGTCAGCACTTCCTTCGACGGCATTACCGAGGTCCAAGCGGGCTCGTACGCGCTGATGGACGCGGCGTACGCCAAGCTCGGCTTGGGCTTCAAAAACGCCCTCAGCGTACTAACCACCGTTACCAGCCGCCCCGCGCCCGAGCAGGTCATCACCGACGCCGGCCTAAAGAGCCTGACGCCCGAGCACGGCTTCCCCCTCGTCAAGGACCGCCCCGACCTAACATGCCATGCCCTGTCGGAAGAACACGGCCGCCTCAAGAGTGTATCCGGCCCCTGCACCGATCTCCGCCCCGGCGACCTGCTCGAATTTATCCCCGGCCACGGCTGCACGACCGTCAATCTCCACGACGCCCTCTACGCGCTGCGAGCGGGTCGCCTAGAGGCGATCTGGCAAGTCGCGGGCCGCGGCAAAGTCCGCTAGGCCCTGCGGAGCCGCGGTGCTCAGTTGCCCTCGGTTGGGGCAACTACTAAATTATTTAGCCAATGGTCATGGCAACGCCCAGACCACGGTCAACCTTCTAGCACCATGGGTCGCCTTTTAGCGGCCCCCTACACAAAGACCCCTAGCTTGATCGCACCTACCGACGCCGCGCTCGTCTCCCGCTGGCAGCGCGAAACCGCTCCCCTCTTGCCGCTCCTGCACGCTTTCCACGACCGCGATGGCTATGTGTCGGAAGAGGCCCTCAAGGCCGTATCAACGGGCCTGAAAATCCCGCTGGCCGAGCTTTTTGCCACCGTCACCTTTTACCACCACTTCGCCCGCCAAGACCCCGGACAAAGTGCCCCGCGCGTCTGCACCGGCCCGATATGCGCCCTGCGCGGAGCCGAGGCACTCTGCGCCCGCCTCGCCGACGCCACCCCCATGGCGTGTGCCGGCCGCTGCGACGACCCCATTCCGGTCATCAAAGGCCATCAAGTGCTGGTCGGAACCGACGCGGAAGCCCTCGCGCCCGGCCCCTCGCCTCGGCCCGTACCCAATCCCGGTGGCTACGAGGAATGCGTCTTTGCCGACATCCGCGCTCCCGGCCGCGCCACCCTGTCCGGCTATCGCCAAAGCGGTGGATACCAAGCACTCCAACAAGCCCTCGCCGGAAAACCAGCCGATCTAGTCGCTCTCATTGCCGATAGCCAGCTCGCGGGCCGGGGCGGGGCGGGCTTTCCCACCGGCCAAAAGTGGCAGGCCGTCGCCGAGGCCCCGGGCGAGCCCAAAACCGTCGTCTGCAACGCCGACGAAGGCGAGCCGGGCTGCTTTAAGGACCGCGCCCTCCTCGAATGGGATCCACAAGCGGTCATCGAAGGCATGCTCCTAGCTGCGTACGCCACCAGCGCGACCCGCGCCTTTATCTATCTGCGCTACGAATACCCGGAAATCCTCGCCATCCTCGCCGAGGCACTGGCCGAGGCCCGCGCCGCCAACCTAATCGGCCCGCACATCCTCGGCAGCGACTTCTCCTGTACGATCCACATCCGCCGCGGCGCGGGCGCGTACATCTGCGGCGAGGAAGGCTCTTTGCTCAACAGCCTCGAAGGCAAACACCCCTATCCGCGCAATCGCCCCCCCTTCCCAGTAACGCACGGTTTTGAAAACTTGCCCACGGCCGTCAACAACGTCGAAACCTTGGCCTCAGTGCCCCAAATCGTGCGGCGCGGGGCCGCGTGGTATCGCTCGCTCGGCCTCAACGGTCGCCCGGGCACCAAGGTCATCAGCCTCTCGGGCGATGTGCAGCGGCCGGGCAACTACGAAGTCCCTTTTGGCCTGCCCCTCCACACCTTGCTCCACGAGTGGGCTGGCGGGCCGGGGCCAAGCCGCCAGATTCAGGCCGTGACCATGGCCGGCCTTTCCGGGGGATTTCTCGCCGGCGAAGCGCTCGACGTCACCCTCGACGAACCGGCGATCCGCGCCCGCGGCTCCATGCTCGGCGCCGGCGGCATCATGGCCTTTGACGACCGCCGCGACATGGTAGATATTGCCCGCCGAGCTATGGCCTTTTTTGCCGAAGAGTCCTGCGGCAAGTGCTTCCCCTGCCGCATCGGCACCCAGCGGCTGACCGAGCGGCTCGCCGGCCAAGGGCCGACCGACCTAGCCGCTTGGCGCGCCGAAGTAACCGACATCGGCGACGTCATGAAAGCCACCAGCGCCTGCGGCCTCGGCATGGCCGCCCCCTTTATCACCGACAGCCTCCTCAAATACTTTCCCGACCAAGTGCGCGTCTGCGCCTGAACGAGAGCCTTACCGTGCCTACCAATGGGCAACAACCCACCCTGACCTTAGACGGCCAAGAAGTCGCCTTTGCTGCGGGCGAAACCCTCTACGAAGTAGCCCAACGCCATCGCCGCGACATTCCCACCCTCTGCTACGACCCGCGCCTAGAACCTTTTGGTGCTTGTCGGCTTTGCGTGGTCGAAATTGAAGGAGCGCGCAATCCGGTCGCTTCCTGCACGGCGCAAGCCGCGCCCGGCATGGTCGTCAAAACGGCGACCACCGCCCTCGAAAAGCACCGCACGACGCTGCTCGAAATGGTCGTCTCGGAAAACCGCGCCGTCGAGGTGGACCCCCTGCGCGGGTACGCTTCCCAAGAGCTAACCGCCCTCGTCGAGCGCTACCAAGCCCGCTCCGGCCGCTTCCAAGGCGTCCAATCGGGCCAGTCGCATCCCACCGACGACAACCCCTTCATCTTGCGCGACTACGACTTGTGCATCTCGTGCAACCGCTGCGTCCGCGTCTGCGCCGAGCAGGAAGGCGACCACGCCATCGCCGCCATGGGGCGCGGCTTCCACAAGCAGATCACCACGGAGTTTAATGGCCTGCTCAAGGATTCGTCCTGCACCTTTTGCGGCCAATGCGTCCAGACCTGCCCCACCGGCGCCCTCGCCGACAAAAAGGCCCTGCGCGCGGCCGACCTGCCCGGCGAGATCGCAAAGACCCGCTCGGTCTGTCCGTACTGCGGCGTTGGCTGCTCGGTGGATCTGCTGTCCAAAGGGGATAAACTCGTCGGCATCCAACCGGCCATGGACGGCCCGGCCAACGAAGGTGCGCTGTGCATCAAGGGCCAGTTTGCCTTTGACTTCGTCCAGCACCGCGACCGGCTCACCCAGCCCCTCGTTCGCGGCGAGGATGGCCAACTCCACCCCACCGACTGGGACACCGCGCTCGACCGCGCCGCCCAAGGCTTTGCCCAAGTGCTCGCCGAGCACGGTCGCCACGCCATCTACGGCGTCGCCTCCGGCCGCACACCTTCGGAGGCCAACTACTGCCTCCAGAAGTTCATTCGCAGGGGCTACGGCACCCACTACATAGACAACTGTAGCCGTGCCTGACACGCGCCCACGGTTGCCGGTCTGGCAGCCTCTATCGGACGCGGTGCCATGTCGAACCCCCTCGCCGACATGGACAAACCCGACTTGATCTTCTGCATCGGCACCAACATGACCGAGTGCCACCCCGTGGCCGCGACCCGGATCAAAAAGGCCCTCAAGCGCGGGGCCAAGATGATCGTCGCCGATCCGCGCAAAATCGATCTCGCGCACATGGCCGATCTCTACTTGCCCATCCGCGTCGGCTCGGACGTGGCCTTGCTGTTGGCCATGGCCCACGTGATCGTCCGCGATGACTTAGTCGATCGCGCCTTTGTGGAAGCGCGCACGGCCGACTTTGATCACTTCCTAGAGCACGTCGTCGAGTTCACGCCCGAGTGGGCTTCGACCATCACCGAGGTGCCCGCGGCCGATATTGAACAGGCCGCCCGTTGGTATGGGGCCGCCGACAAAGGGGCCATCTACTACACCCTCGGCATCACCGAGCACATCTGCGGCGTCGACAACGTCCAGAGCTTGTGCAATCTCGCCCTGCTCACCGGCAACGTCGGCCGCGAGGGCACTGGCATCAACCCCATGCGCGGGCAGAACAACATCCAAGGCGCCGGCGACTCCGGGGCTATTCCATCCGATTACCCCGGCTTCCAACCGGTTGAGCAGCCGGAAAATAGGGAAAAATTCACCGCGCTCTATGGGCAGGAGATGGACTCGGCCAAAGGCATCACCAAAGTCCAAGCACTCAACCGCTGCGGCAGCGAGATTTTTGCCATGATTATCGATGGCGAGAACACCCTCGTCTCCGACCCAGACCGCCACCACTGCGAGCACGCCCTCAAGAGCCTAGATCACCTCGTGGTCATCGACATCTTCCTCACCGAGACGGCCGCGCTGGCCGACGTGGTCTTCCCGGCCAGCGCCTTTGCCGAGACCGATGGGGTCTGCGCCAATACCGAGCGCCGGGTCCAGCGCCTGCGCCGAGCCGTGCCCCCGCCCGGCGAGGCCAAGCCCGACTGGTGGATCATAAGTCAGCTTGCCCAGCGGCTCGGCTTTAGCGGCTTCGACTACACCTCGGCCGAGGACGTGTTCAACGAGCTGTGCGGGCTCTCTCCCATTTACGCCGGCCTCGATTGGGACCGGATCGACGCGGGCCAATACCAGTGGCCAGTACCTGAAAAAGGGCACCCGGGGACGCCGATTTTGCACGAGGGGGCCTTCCGAAACGGCCGCGGCCTTTTCAAAATCATCCGCTACCGCGACCCGGCCGAGACCCTCTCGCCCGAGTTCCCGGTCTGGCTGACGACCGGCCGCCGGCTCCAAGCCTACCACACCCGCACCCAGACCGGCCGCGCCCAAGGGATTGATTACCTGCTCTCTGAGGAGCACCTCGAAGCCCACCCCGAAGACATCGCCGCTTGGGGCCTTGAAGACGGGGGCTTGTGTCGCCTGTCCAGCGCCCGCGGCACCGTCGAAATCCGCCTCAAGGCCACCACCCGCTCGCCGCGCGGCACGGTCTTTGCCAGCTTCAGCTTCAACGATGTGCCGATCAACATCCTCACCGGCTCCGGGTACGACCCGGTCACGCACACCGCCGAGCTCAAGGTCTGCCCGGTGCGCGTCGAGGGCCTAGCCGAGAGCTAGAGACGCCCAATCGCACCCACGCTAGGCGTTAGTCACGCTAGGAAGTTATGGGTGCGAAGCGACAGCACTTGGGCGATGATCTCGAAATGAGCGTCCTTGTGGGCGAGCACGGCACCGTGTCGGCGGGCTATGGCCGCGATGAACACATCCAGCAGCGGCACGGTATAACCCTTGTCCGCAAGCGACCGGATTTTTTGCTCCGCTGTCAGCCAGTCGCCATCGACCGCTGAGAGGTGAGGCAGGGCCGCGAAGGCACTCACAATTTTCGGGGCCTCTGCTTTGCGTGCTCCGCGCAAAACCTCGGCCCGCACCGGGCCGCAAATCGCCAGATCATGGGCAAGCCAGCGCAGCATCTGCGCCCGGACCGCTTCGTCGCCGGTAGGACGGAAGAACTCAATCCAGCAAGACGTGTCTGCGAGAATCAGCACTCCTCCATCGCCTCCAACTCGTCGTTGGAATAGCGCAGCTCAACAGTGCCGGCCAAACCGGCTAGTTGGCGGAGCTTTTGCAGGCGCAGGTATTCGTTTAATGCCATGCGCACGGCCGAGGCTTTGTTTTTTTGCTTGGTCGCTTGCTGGACGGCTTGGACAATTTCCGAGTCTAAGGTAACTGTTGTGGCCATAATAAAATCCCGTTGTTATTTCGTGTCTTTTCTCAACAAAAAGATGAACGATTCTTGTTAAAAAAACAAGCCGCGGGGCAACGGCGAAAGCTCTTGGGCTGTCGGCACATAAGGGCCAACTTGCCTGTCCGCCTCCCCTTTTACCTTAAAAGCTGTCTGAAAACCCACCTTGGGTCATGTTGAACACGCCGTAGAGACAGGATCCGTCATTCCCGCGAAAGCGGGAATCCAGCCGGGATCGGTTAGACGCAAAGGATGATCACCAGAGTTTTCAGACAGCTTCTTAGAAGCCGACTACCGCTCTCCGGGTCACCGCTCGGCCCCGGCCGCATAGCGCACGAGACGCTTGCGGAACGGCAAACAAAAACGGCAGGCGAAAGCAAGCCTCCAACAACGCCCCGCGCTCAAGATCGATCAAAACGGACGTGTCGGCGACCAGCATCTTATGCCCCAGTTAATCCCGACCCCGGCGGCTCCTCCATGCGCCGATTCAGCGCACGGACCGAAGTTTCCAAAAGCTCGGCGGCTTTGGCCTCAGAAATCGCACCCTCAGCCAAAGCGCGAAAACACAATCGCTCGAAACGCCGAGGCTCCTCACACGCCATAGCCTTAGGCTCCCGATAGGGCGGCTTGCGCCAGCCTAAACGCGAAAATTCCTGAAACAGCCGCCGGAACAAAGCATCGCTGAAAATACCGAGCTCCTTACACCGATAGGTAAGAGCCTGAACACTCACTCCGAATAGCTCCTTGAGCTCGAAAAGTTCGCCCCAGCCGATGGAAGTGCGGTGCTTGCCAATCGCCGCCCATAGCACCTCAGCGGGCATGAGAAACGCCCCAGCGAAACGATAGGCGACCTTCTCCTCATCCACCTTGGCGGCGACCTCCAAGACCAAATGTCCGAGCTCGTGGGCCATGGTCAAGCGTTGCCGTTCCCCCCAATCGTCGCCGTTCACAACAAGAACAGGCACGGCACTCCGACCGACGCGGCGCACCCGCGCCATAAGGCCGTCAATGCGCCCAAGAGCAACCGCGAACACCTTGATGCCGCGATCCTCCAGCAACTCGACCAAGTTCGGGATAGGGTCAAACCCCAACCCCCAGTACAGTCGAAGACTGTGAGCAGCGCGGTCGGCCTCAGAAGGATCGCCGATGACCGGATAGGGCACCTCGCGAGGCTTGTCCCACTCAACGCTCGGCAAGCCGAGAAACTCCTCAACCATGAGGTAGCGTTCCAGCAAGTGCAGGACTTTGGCTTCGACCTGCGCCTCCTCGCGCTTGATCGTGATCTTCTTTTTGCGAAACTCGACAGCCTCCAGCACCATTTCTCGGTCGCCGACCAAGTAGTCCACTGAAACCGAGAGGGCGTCCGCCAGCGCGATGAGGACGCCCGAGCTGGGCATGGACTGGTCGCGCTCGTACTTGCCAATCGCCTGCGCCGTTACGCGGCATCCCATGCGTTGCTCCAAGCCGCGAAGCGATAGGCCAGCCGCAGAACGAGCGAGTTTGAGTCGCTGTCCTATCATATTGTGCTCCTCTTGATGGTTTATATAATGACATATATTAGACGATTTTGTGAACCAACGGAACAGAATTTTGTCCATACAACGCCAAAAGGCCGCCCCCAATGACCGGCAAACCCTCCTCCAAAAAAGCCTTTGAGGACACTGTAAAATCCGCAATATCCTCAGCGACGCCTTACGGCCCAAGATTCGGAGGGGCCTTTCGTCGATCCCCTTTGACGCCTCGTTGCTCTTGGCCTACTGTTATGACCCTCATCCCGACAGGAGCCGCCGCCATGAGCACCCCAGCCCTATCCCGCGACCAAATCCCCGCCATCGTCGCCGAAGAGACCTCGGCCCAACGGCTGATCGTCGATGACTGGCACACCCATCTCCTCGGCCCCAAAGCCGGCCCCCAGCTCTGCCTGTACGGCATCGACCAGCAGCTTGTCTATCACTACGTGCGCCGCAAGCTCTTTGCCGCCGGCCACATCGACCCGGCCACCTTCTACTCGTGGAGCCTAGAAAAACAAGGCGATTTTACTTGGCAGAAGCTCTTTGCCGACGCCGCTTCCGATCCATTCGACGAAGGTTGTCGCGGCGTGGTCGTAGCCCTAGAAGCCCTCGGCCTCGACCCCAACGCCACCACGCTCGCCGAGGCGCGCCAGTTCTACGCCGACACAGACCCCGAAGCCATCCAACGCCGCTGCATGGAACTGGCCGGCGTACGCCGCATCGTCGGCACCCAAGACGTGTTCAACGACCAAGAGCGCGCGTACTACGAAAGCGGCGAGTGGGACGAGCATTATCTATCCGGTTATCGCCTCGACGAGCTCGTCTTGCACTACCCACGCGCGGCCGTGCGGCTCAACGCTTGGGGCTACGCGGTCGGCAACGACCCCAGCCAGCCCGCTACGGCCGCGGCCATTCGCCGCTTCCTCGCCGACTGGTACGACAAACTGCACGGCGTCGCGTACGGCGCGTGCTCGTTCCCGCCGCACTGCCCAGTCCACGACCTCAGCGGGCTGGAGGGCGCCGTGCTCCACCACGCGGTGCTGCCAGCCCTGCGCGAGTTTAAGCGGCCCTTCTTTATGATGCCCGGCCCCATTCGCCAACTCAAACCCGAGTGGCGCGACGCCGGCGACGGCGTGGGGTTAGCCGACATGTTCCCCTATCAGCAGCTCGTGCGCCGCCATCCCGACAACGCCTTCTTCATCACGCCGCTCCACAACGCCAACCAGTACGACGCCAGCGTCCTCTCCTGCCACAACGACAACGTCATGGTCATTGGCCACTGGTGGTTCAACTACCATCCGGGTTTAGTCGAGCAGGATCTGCGGACGCGCCTCGAAATGACCGGCGACCGCTTCATCCCCTTCAACTCAGACGCCCGCGTGTTGGAGAACCTCATTCCCAAGTGGCAGCGCTTCCGCGCCATCCTCGCCACCGTCCTAACCGAAAAATACCAAGACCTGCACGACGCCGGCCGGCACGTAACCCGCGCTGGCATCGCCCAAACCCTCCAGACCCTGTTCGCGCCCAACCGCTTTTCTCAACTCGCCTCCGTGAAACGCCCCCAGCAGACAACCCCGTGCGCTAGCCGCGGGAATTTGTGATATTTCCTACATCGCACTGCCCCTCAACGGAGGTTTTACCGCAAGTGAACGGCTACATCCACCACGAGCTCCTGCCCCTCGGCGAGGATCCAACCCCCTATCGCCTGTTGACCACCGATTGCGTTTCCACCAGCGAGTTTGAAGGTCGCCCGATCCTCAAGGTCGCGTCCGAGGGTCTGACCCTGCTCGCCGACCAAGCCATCCGCGACTCAGCCCATCTGTTGCGCCCCGGCCACCTAGCCCAACTGCGCCGCATCCTCGACGACCCAGAAGCCTCGGACAACGACCGCTTCGTCGCGCTCGACATGCTCAAAAACGCCAACATCGCCGCGGGTTGGATCCTGCCGATGTGCCAAGATACCGGCACCGCCATCGTCATGGGCAAGAAGGGACATCAGGTGTGGACCGAAGGCGACGACGAGGCCGCGATCTCGGCCGGCATTGCCCAAGCCTATCGGGAGACCAATCTCCGCTACAGCCAACTGGCCCCGCTGAGCATGTTCGAGGAGCAAAACACCCGCACCAACCTCCCGGCCCAAATCGAAATTTTCGCCGAACAGGGCATGACCTATAAGTTCATGTTCATGGCCAAAGGCGGCGGCTCGGCCAACAAGAGCTTTCTCTTCCAAGAGACCCGGGCTCTGCTGACCCCCGAGCGGCTGCGCTCCTTTATTGACGACAAGCTGCGTATGATCGGCACGGCCGCCTGCCCGCCCTACCACCTCGCCCTCGTCATCGGCGGCACCTCGGCCGAGCACACCCTCAAGCTGGCCAAGCTCGCCAGCACGCGCTATCTCGACAGCCTGCCGACCCAAGGCAACGAGTACGGCCAAGCCTTCCGCGATTTGGCCATGGAGGCCGAGGTGCTCAAGATGAGTCAAGAGATTGGAATTGGGGCGCAGTTTGGCGGCAAGTACTTCTGCCACGACGTGCGGGTCGTGCGGATGCCGCGGCACGGAGCCTCCTGCCCGGTCGGGCTCGCGGTCTCCTGCTCGGCCGACCGCCAAATCCTCGCCAAGATCACGGCCGAGGGCCTCTTCCTCGAAGCCTTGGAGACCGAGCCGGTCAAATACCTGCCCGAAGTCAGCGACGAGGCACTCAGCAGCGCGGTCGTCGCACTAGACCTCAACCGGCCAATGGACGAAATCCGCGCCCTCCTCAGCCAGCATCCGGTCAGCACCCGGCTCGCGCTCACCGGCCCCATGATCGTGGCCCGCGACATTGCCCACGCCCAACTCAAGGAGCGGCTCGACGCCGGCGAGGGCCTGCCCCAGTACTTCAAGGACCAGTGCGTGTACTACGCTGGCCCCGCCAAGACGCCCGAAGGCTATGTGTCGGGATCATTCGGGCCGACGACAGCCGGGCGCATGGACGGGTATGTCGATGCGTTCCAAGCGGCGGGCGGCAGCATGGTCATGCTGGCCAAGGGCAACCGCTCGCGCCAAGTCACCCAAGCCTGCCAAAAGCACGGCGGCTTCTATCTCGGCTCCATCGGCGGGCCGGCCGCGCGGCTGGCCCAAGACTGCATCCGCAAGGTCGAGGTCTTGGAATACCCCGAGTTGGGCATGGAGGCTATTTGGCAGATCGAGGTCGAGGACTTCCCGGCCTTTATCGTCGTCGATGACAAAGGCAACGACTTCTTCGCCCGTTTCATGAATCCCAACGCCTGAGCCTTTATAGCAGTCCTAAATGACTTGAAAGCATGGAATGTTGATCGGCACGGTCTTTTTTATCTATGAGGCGTCATTCCCGCGCAAGCGGGAATCCAGTCTTGAATGATGTCGGCATTGATAAGACGGAGGCGACAACCAAGGAGATTTCACATGCAGAAAAAACTTACCATTTCCATCGACGAAGAAGTATATCAGGGGCTACGCGATCTCGTTGGGCAGCGGCGCATTAGCCGTTTCATCGAAGACCTGATTCGGCCACACATCGCCGGGGCGTCGCTAGAGGCGGCTTATGCCGAGATGGGCCGCGATGAACGCCGGGAAGCCGAGGCCCTTGCGTGGGCCGAAGCGACCCTAGGAGACTGCGCCGATGAACCGAGGTGAAGTGTGGTGGGTCAACTTTGGCCCTGCGGTGGGCGGAGAAATTCGCAAGCACCGTCCCGCCGTCATTTTGAGCAACGATTTGGCCAATAAACACCTGAATCGCGTTCAGGTCGTGCCCTTGACCACCCAAGCCGGCAAGTTGTATCCCAGTGAAGCAGCAGTCACTATAGTGGGCCGCCTCAATAAGGCGATGGCCGATCAACTGACGACCGCCAGCAAGGAGCGGCTCACCAAGAAGATGGGACAGGTGTCCCGCGAAGACCTACACAAGATAGAACGGGCGACGGTCGTGCAACTGGGCCTCTCCATCTCCTGAGAGCATCGGCAGACCGGTCGCGCACGGACCGTGCAGCAAGGATCCCATGAAATTTAGCGAAGCACAATTGGCGCAGTACCGCACGGACGGCTACGTCATCACCGAGTGCCCGTTCCCCCAAAGCCTCACCGAGGAGTGCATGGACGCGGTCAAAAAGGCGGCCCAAGACCCAACGGCAGGGCCAGCCGATGGCAGCAAGCGGAATCACTTTCACCTGCGGCCGCAGGTGGAAGACTCGTACTGGTGCGCCCTCGATCACGCCCTGCCGTTCCTAGAGATCATCCTGCACCCCGAAATCCTCGAACTCGCCCGCCAACTGAACGCGGACCGCGACATCTATCTGCGCAACGGCGGCATCAACGAGCAGGCTCCGAACCGAGCGGTGGGATGGCACATCGACGGGGGGCCGGGGTGGGCGGAGTTCATGCACTACTTTTCCGGGGCTTCGCAGGAGAATGGGTGTTTGCGCATCGTCCCCGGCAGCCACACCGAGCCACCCATCGCGCTCGAGGAGAAGGCCGCCCGGCTCAGAGAAGAACGGGGCATTCCCGGTTCGCCAGCCGACGACGGCTGGGAAGACGTCGCGCTCGACGACGAGATTTCCTTGGAGGTCGAACCGCACCAGCTCATCGTGCGCCATGCCAAGCTGTTTCACTCCACATGGCTCAACCGCACCAGTGCCTGCCGGTATCTGAGCCACTGGTTGTTCCATCCGCACCGGATCGACAACCATCGCTTTACGTGGGGAGACTACCTGACGCCTGAGTTGCTCAAGGCACTGCATCCCGAGCAGCGGGAGGTGCTGTGGCTGGACCGCGAATTCGCCATCGACCCAGCCTACGAGCAGGAGCGCGCCCGCGAGTTGGGGCGCGTGACGTGGGGAATCGTCTGAACCTTCCCGAACCCAGTGTGGCCGTTTACTTCTTCACTTTCCTCAACGCCCCCTTGAACGCCTTGTCGATCTCGTCGCGTGCGACGATCGCGTCCTTCCACACATCCGGGAAACAATCGAGCGCGTAGCCCGACCCCTTCGGCCCCAACTCGACGACCGCCCATAGCGTGGTGCCGCCGCGCTGGCCCTTGACCCAATGATAGAGCAAGTGCTTGAGGAAGTGGTCGCGCCAAGTGATAAAATCCGCGTCCAGCGCTCCGCGGCCATTGGTAACTGGCGTCTGGCAATGGCTGCCGGTAAAGGTGCGGAAGTGAATCAACTCGCTCATGTTGAGCAGGTCCGGGCGATATTCGGCGATGCGCTCCCAGAAGTTGGTCGGCCGTAGCTGCTTGATGATCGCCGGATGCGAGTGGTCAAAATTGGTGCGTAGCTTTTCCTCGTAGCGCTTTTCGTACTGCGCGGCCAGCGCTAGCCCCTTCTCCGGCGTCTCAGTGCAGGTGTCGCGGTGCCATTCAATCGCCGGCTTGATCCCGAGCGCGGCACCCGCCTTCATCACCGCCCGCGCCACCGTCACCGCCTTGGGGATAGCCGTGTCGTGGTCGCAGAGCTGGACGTTGATGTGCTCGGCCCCCGCTTCCTTAAAAGCCGCCAGTTTCGCCTCGGCTGCTGCTGCTGTGGCTACATCGACCCCGCCGACGAGCTGGAGCCCGTGCTTGGCGCAAGCCTCGGCGATCTCGGGAGCGGCTCCCGCGCTAAAGCCGACAAAGCCAGCGTCTTTGGCCTCGCGGACTTTGCGGTCCATCGACCATTGCTTGGCTTCGGACGGGTAGTTGGTCAACGTCCACGCGGCGGCGCAGAGTTTGAGTTGCGGTCTTTTGGCCTGCTTTTTCTTGGGCATTATCCTCTCCTTTACGTGAAAAAATTAAACGACGATGCTTGGTGCGCCTCACCTCTCAAGCATACTCAAACACCTAAGCACGCAACACCTACTTTGCGTATGCCTTTTCTGGTGTTGCCGCTGCGTCCGGGATCGAGGGCGTCCCGCCCTCGACGAGGGCAAGATGCCCTCGATCCTTGGAAGGCGGGAGGCTGGTGTCATGTAGTAAGCTCAAACACATCAACCTCTTGGATGAGGGGAAAATCTCCGCTCCTAAACGGCAATCCGCTCTCCCCCCGCATACACATTGAACCCCCGCCCGCGCAAAAATCCCAACAGCGTCATCCCCGATTCCCGCGCCAAATCCACCGCCAAGCTCGATGGCGCGGATACCGCGGCGACCACCGCAATCCCCGCCATCCACGCCTTTTGCACGATCTCAAAGCTGGTGCGGCCGCTGACCATCAACACGCTCTGGGCCGGCACCGGCTCGTTGTGCAGCGCGTAGTGGCCGATGAGCTTGTCAACCGCGTTGTGCCGGCCCACGTCCTCGCGCAAAACGAGCAAGTCGCCCGCCGGATCAAACAGAGCCGCGGCGTGCAGCGAGCCGGTTTGCTCAAATACATCCTGTGCTTGGCGCATGCGGTCGCCGAGACCGTAGAGCATGGCTATTGGCACGGTAAAGTTTTCCGTCAGCGCGGGGGCCTCGCCGGCAATGGCCTCAATGCTGGCCTTGCCGCAGACTCCGCAACTCGACGAGGCATAGAAGTTGCGCTGGAGTCGCTGCTGATCAAAGTCCACGCCAGCGGCCAGCTTGACCTCGACAATATTCTCCTCGTTGGGCGGCTCCGCGGCCGTGCAGTACGAGATCGCGCCCAAGTCCTGCGGCGCTTGGATCAGCCCCTCGGTACACAAAAAGCCGGCCGCCAACTCAAAGTCGTGGCGCGGGGTGCGCATGACCACTGCGATCGGCGTCTCCGCCACGCGAATCTCCAGCGGCTCCTCAACCGTTACCAAGTCGTCTTCGGCCGCTTGGGCCGCCTCGCGGAATCGCCAGATCGACCGCTGCGTCACCCGCTGCTGCCGCTCCATCACATCGGCCCCACGCGCCGAGGCCCCCGATCCATCGCCAGCATCGAAGCGTCGAAGCTCTTTTGCATCAGTTCCAGCTTGAGCGGCTGCGCTTCCGGCTCGTCCCACATATTTTCAAACTCACCGGGGTCCTCGTCCAAGTCGTACAGCTCGCCCAAATCGTGCCCGTGATAGAGCACCAGCTTGTAGCGCTCGTCGCGGTACATGGTGGCAAAGGTGCCATCGGGCGCGGCCAAGGCGTCGTAGTACTCGCAGCGGACGAAGTCGCGGTGCGGTGCCGCGCTCTCGCCGCGCAAAATCGGCCCAAGCGAGCGGCCCGTCATCCGCTCCGGCACCTCCAGCCCGGCTAGCTCCAGCAGCGTCGGCGCTTTATCGGTCAGTTCAACTAAATCGCGGCGCACCAAGCCCTGCTCAAAGCACCCCGGCCAAGAAAAAATCAGCGGCACCCGCACCAAGCCCTCGTAAAAGCGGCACCCCTTTTGGATCAGCCCGTGGTCGCCGAGCATTTCGCCGTGGTCAGAGGTAAAAATCACCACTGTATTGTCGCGCTGGCCCGTGGCTTCGAGTGCGGCCAGCATCCGGCCCACTTGGTCGTCAATCTGCTTGATCATCGCGCAGTACGCCGCCTGCAACACGCGCGCGTCCGCCCCGGGCGTCGGGCGGCCTTGGTGCAAGGGGTCGCGGATATCGAGTTGGTCGGGCCGCCGCCCCTTGGACTGGAAATCAATCGCCGCTAGCTTTTCCTGTTGTGCCAAGTCGCGGTCGGCAAACAGCGGCCCGGGCATGGTCGCCGGGTCAAAGCGGTCGCGGTAGCTCTGCGGCGGATTGAACGGCGGGTGTGGGTCGTAAATGTTGACGCTGGCCAGCCAAGGGCCATCGCGCTTTTGGTTCATAAACTCAATGGTCTTCTCCGCGCACCACGTCGTCTGGTGGAATTCGGCGGGCAATCCGCAGGGATATTGCTTCATCAACTCGCCTAAGACTTCCCCCTTTTCCCGCACCCAGTCGGCATAGCCGTGCCCCTGCGGCCAGTCGTCGCGGGGCGCGTGGCTGTATTCCCAATAGCGGTATCCGTCGTTGACGCGCGGCTCAATGCGGCGATAGGCACTGGCCAAGTGCAGCTTGCCAATTAGCCCACAGTCGTACCCGGCCTCGGCCAACATCCGCGTGACCAGCGGCGGGTGATCGGGAAAACTATCGAGGCCATTGCCGTTAATGTGGACAGCACTGGCGTACTGGCCGGTGAGAAAACTCGCCCGGCTCGGCGTGCAGATCGGGCTTTGGCAATAGGCGCGAGTAAAAGCCACGCCCTCGGCGACCAGCCGATCGATGTGCGGCGTATCAACGTGGGCATAACCGAGGGCGCCGATGGTGTCGTAGCGCTGTTGATCCGTGCAGATCCAGAGGATGTTGGGAGGCGTCATGGCGGAAGCTCCTGTGTTGGATAAGTCTTGCTTTTTGGATAAGTTACGCCGCTGTGTGACGCGGCACAAGGAGGGGTTGGGAGGGGCGTTAGGCGAGTGCGATTGTTGGTTTTTAGTTGCTGCGGCGGGTATGCCGAGGGGAGGTTAGAATCGATGGGGGCTAGTGAAACGCAGACGCTGCTCAAGCCAGACAAATCAACCAAGCGCAAAAGCGCGTTAGTATCCGCTTTCTCGTCTGGATGATTCAATCCTTAGACCGAGGAACCCGGCGTCTGGGCGTACCGCGCCACTCGCTCGTCACGTTCTGGATATCCGAGCGTCTCAAAAAGCCCAAAGCTGAACCGCCAGCGACATGTATCCCGGCGGCCTAAGCAGTGCGCCTCGTGACTGATTGTCCGACATCCGGGATCATACTCGCACCTCTCCCGTTTTCAGCCCGAAGTTGATGCGGTTGTCGTTGAGAATCGGTGCTGCACGGTCAGGCGGAACATCAACCACTGACCCGTCCGGCTTGGTCAGTGTCCACTTCTCTGCGGTCAGGTTTCGCAGACCGAAGAGGTTCGGAACTTGGGGGTTCTGAACGACTTCTGCGATTGGGGTGTCGTCGCGGGTCTGGCCGACATGGTAGCCGAACAGTTGGGTAGTGCGATTGAGCAAAACAATGTCGTCGTCAATCCGAATGCGCGGCGGGAGGACCAGCGGCTTCTTGCATGACCAGCAGTGCTTGCCGCCAGACGATGCCGCGACCGCAGGCTCATAGAAGTTTTCAGCACCACATGCACATAGCCAGATACTGTCGATAGTGCTAGCGAAAGCCTTCCTCCACTCTGACTCGCGCACACGCTTGGGCGGGTAGTGCAATCCGTCTGTGAATGACCGTTGAAACAGGGCTACCAGCACTTCAGGGTACATGTTGCGAAAGGCGATGGGGTTATTGTGAATGCCGGGGACAGGATGGTTGGAATCGTCATTCGGGTCCCAGATGTAAAGCGGGTCAAACCCATAGAGACGCTCTAAGGCGGGAACATCGAGGCAGCGGATGTTCGCTTCCCGTTGACCGTCAAGGGGATGACCACCGTACAAAAGAAAAAACAGCAGTACTGCCAGCGAGTAGCGATCAGTATCAGCAGATGGTGCCGCCTCTCTCCGAACCACCTCGGGGGCCATAAAACGCTGGGTACCCAGCACACCACCCGTTTCGGATCCCGTTATGTCAACATTGTCGTTGTCGCAGATGAGGATATCGCCAGTCTTCGGATCAAAGAATACATTGGCGAAGGAAATGTCCCGATAGCAGAGACCGCGACTGTGGAGGCGGAGAAATCCATCCGCGAGTTTCCTGCCTGCCGTGAGCAATGCACGCATTGATGGGTGGATCCGCCGCGCCATGAAGTCTTCAAGGGCTCGGAAGTTAGGCTCCCGGATGGGCATGATGTAGCCATATCTCTCTGATTGGGCATCCTCTACCATCGCCATCGGCCACAAAAAACAGGGCGCAGGTGAGCCTTTTTCAACCAACCGCTCAAGTACCTCCCTTTGTTCTGTAGTAGCCGTATCTCGGTGATAGACCTTCACCGCGACGGCCTTCCCCCCATCAGCGGCTTTCCAGACCTCGCCTTGGCCTCCTTGACCAAGCAGGGTATCGGCGATGATGCGCGTTCTATCAGCGGTCTTCAGTAGTTCTGGTTTTTGCATTGGCAATTTCTCCATTATTTTCAGTTTCGTTCTTGTTCCCAATGAGTGCCCCAATCTTGGCTAGAATCCGCTGTACTATTCCATCCTGCCCCGACGATGCGTTGTAAGAATCCATAGCAGTCTGGCTCGCTGGTAGCGGCCAGTGGAGAAGTGCGAGGGCAATGTCATCACCACTCCCCTGATTAGTAACCGCCTCGAGAAAGCCCCTCAAGTGAAGGGTCAATCTGGAAACCCCATCCTCGCGTATGAGTTTGAGATAGTCGGGACCGATCTGCCTAAAGGCGGCGTCCGTGGGGTACGACTTGCTGTACCCATCGGTCGAGAGCAGGAGAAGCGTCTCTTGCTTCGGTGTCGGTAGGATTCGCAGGCGAAATGAGTGCTCGGCTTCTGAGAGACACAGGCTGGGAGTCTCGTCGGCAAACGCCTCCGGGTCGGCAGGTAGTGGGACATCAACTGTACCATCCTCGTTGACGAGTAGGATATCGCCATCACCGAGTTGTCCGACGAGTAAAAAGTCCGGCGTTGCTAAAGCGACCAAGAGTGTCGAGCCATAATCCACGAGTGGTGTTTCGCTGTCTCCAGACTTGGCGTGGACTCTCTCTTTCCATTCCCGGACGATCTGAACGCGGAGTGGATGCTCGGCGTACTTCTGGACTTCGATCATATTTGAAGCGCGTTCACCCAAATCCTCGGCGAATCGCACGAGTGAGGTAAGAGCCACTTGGACTGCGAGTCGGGCACCGACATCAGCGTGTTTGCTCGAACCATGACCGTCAGCGATGGCAAGGGCCACAGTGTCGGCAACCATCCAAAGCCCCGCCTCGTCTTGGCAGGGCTTGCCTGATCGCAAGTGGTTCGCACCGATTACGCGCTCAATGGCGAATCCGGGTCGTCGGCTTGATCTGGCGTCTATTTCTTGGTTACCAGACATCATTGGCATCCGTCGGATCGGATTTCGGATCGGGTTTCGGAGGCGGAGGCAACGGCACATTGACCCCGGCCGGAGCACTCTGCGTCTGGCTCGCTGGTGCGGAGGCGGCCTGCAAAACTGCGGTGGATGCCCAGCGGATATAATTGACCAAGTCTTGAGCGTTGTTGGCTTGCAACGGTTGGATCTCTGCATGCCCTATGAAGCGTTGGAGAACATCGATAGCCGCGTCCTCGCCAATGGCGATAGCGAGGCGCACGGCCTTCCTACCCCAAGGCTCGGCCATCAATGCTTGAAGCCCTCCATTAAAGTCGTCCGTGGGCTGTCCATCACTGATGAGCACCAGCACGGGAGGTAGCGCACGCTCCGGCATGGGCGGGGTCTTGAGCGCGTCTGTAACCAGAATCAGGGCACGTCCCATTTCGGTCCAGCCACTGGCCGAGAGATCATTCCACTCAAATTCATCAACCTTTGTCGGCTGCGGAATATGCCATTGGGCACCGGCTGAGAACTTGATCGCCTGCACCAAAACCTCGGCGTTCGGATTGCCTTCCGCGACATCTCGCATGTGTGGGATGGCCTCCCTGATCGCGTGGTTGAGTGCTTGAATTTTGGCCCCCGACATCGAGGACGAGCAGTCTGCGAGGAAAATGAAATGAAGTGGCCTGTTTGCGATTGGCCCTCCTGGAAGTTTGGGTTCCATGGTTTCTTCACGTTCCATTGATTTTCTCCTTGTTTGGACTTCGCGTGAAAATGCTGCGATGTATTACACTTTTGAAGGGTTTGTGGCAACCACGAGTTCGGCCCGAAGCCGACTCGCAACAGGCTGCGCCAGCCTAAGCTGTTCCCATGTGCGAATGGCGAGAAAACGCTTTTCGCCATGTTCGTAGAGATCTCCTATCTGAGGAGGTGGTTCTGACGGAATCGGTGGGTGCGAACCCACCTCGCTCGTTGACGGAGTTGCAAGTCGAGGCGGTTTCTCAAAATAAAATTTTTCCGATACAGTGCGCTCAAATTGCTTGCTCTCCTCGGCGAAGCTGGTAGCTTGGGACCCCAGATTGGAGACCTCCTCTTCCGCCGCGTTAAGGCGTGTGGATTCTGCGCTGATCTCTGATGCGGGTGGCGACCAATTCGCAATGCTCGCACGCTCCTGCTCGTTGCTAGCGACTTCCTGTTCCACATCTTGTACGCGGCGGTTCGCCTTCTTCTGTGCCGCCTTGGATGATCGACTCTTGCTACCTGTCTTGAGAGATTTCTGGTGTTGGCGTGCTTCTTCCAACTTTGCCTCCAAATCGACGTACTTTTTCTCCAAAAATGCCTTCCGCTCTTGGCGTTTGACCGCCACAACGTTATCAAGGGCATCCTGCGCCTCTTGTCGTTTTTTCTTTGCCTCGCCTTGGGCTATCTCATTCTCCTCCAACTTCTGTCGAATTTCTTCCAGTTTGATCTTGGCATCTTCGACGCGCTTTTTCCAACTGTCTCGCTGGGCTTCCTTCGCCTCGGCATCCGCGGCGGCTTGCTGCTGGTTATGAGTGGTACGACGCAGTCCATCTAAACGGTTGACGACCTCGGCGAGGCGTCTCATGCGATCCTCAGCCTGATCCGCTATCTGACTTGGAGGCGACTCGTTGATTTCGTCAAGTTTGTCGCGTAGTTGTTCGCGTTCCAAGGCCGATTTCCCATCCCGAGAAGGAAGCCATTGGCGAAGTTTGCTCAACAGTCCTTCTTGGTTCTCAAGTTCGTCAAGCTCAGCACGGAGGCTTTCCACTGTCCGAGATGTCCACTCATCCACCGCTGTCCAGCGGCGGACGATTTCGGCGGGGGGGGCACCCGGCGCCAAAGTAGCCGGTACTCGTCGCCACTTGATAGTCGCTTCCAAGGCGAGGGGCGGAATGTCGGGCAAGCGAGCGGGGCGGGCAGAGTCGAAGTCCAGCAACGGTGCGTCCACATCGCCAGCGTCCAGTGAGACAGAGGGAACGATCTTGGCGGGTTGCGTCGCCCCGTTCAATAGCACCTCGCCCTTAATAGCGTCGAGCCGCCGCGCTGGATGGAACTCCCAAGCGGGTTGTTTCGCCGCACGTTCAAAACGGTGGAGAAAGTTAATTGCTTTGGTGGCTGGCCATTCAATTTGGAGTACAATCGGTGTTTCCACGAGGTCCATAACCATGCGCTGACGTGTAACCGTTGTCCTCGGGAGACCTGTATCAACCCACAGCACCCGGTGGCCCCGGCGACAGAGTGTTGTCGGGAGATCAAGATCGACAGGGCGACCTGTCCCGCCGCTCGTCAATTCGTCAGTGGGAGGAACGAACAGCACCCGTGCCTGTCCGGGGTCCAAAGCTTTCGGTGAAATTCGGAACTCGGCGTCAGGAACTGGATCGTCAAGTTCTCCGTCAAGGCGGAGCCGACCAGCCGGGAGTGTGATGTCGGGACCGGGGTCGTCGAACGGTGCCGCCAGCGGAGGCCGGAAGACGACATTCCCGTTACCCTCCGGCAGGGCTTCCTTCGTTGCGTGAAACCAGAACAGCACACAAAATGCCTCGAACAGTGATCTTGCTAGGTCGCCGTTGACGGGGACCACCCATTTTTGATGCTCGGCGGTAGGCCCTACGACAAGGCGTCCGTCGCGCCCTTTATCAACGATGAGCCAGTCCGCAGGTGGGCGATGGCCCAAGCGAGCGAGGACTCGGTCGCCCATGCCCGCAATCCTTTGAACCAATGTTGTGTCGGTCTCAAGTTCACTGTCCCCGTAAACATAGAGCCGGCATTGTGCAGGAAGATATTGCAAAACAGCGTCAATCAATTTGCGCGAGGTTGTTGTCGCACCGCTGGCAAGGACGACGCTACGAGCATTCGCCAAGAGCGACTGCACATCATTGAGGTCATCGGGGCTATTCAATTCAGTCCAAGGAAGGTCAATTTGCGTACCCTTGCCCTGTTCCCAAAGCGGAAGCTCTTTCTCCCTCTGGTCAATCCGTTTCTCTTTTATTTCCGATTGAATAGGTCCGTTACGCATCATGCCTCCATTTCTAGATCGGTGCCCGCGGCGAGCAACCACCTCGTCCGATTTGCGAGGGGACGACCGTTCACCTTGGAGAGTGCCACCGAATCCGGGGCATCCCCGGCCCACTCTTCCAGCGGGGTTTTTTCGATAATGTTTGACCAATCCGATTGGTAATTGTCGGGGGCTAGGTATTTGTTCTCGGCCTCAGTTTGAGCAACGAGGATGGCAGTTGCCCAAGTGCGAGCATCACCCTTCGTTGCCGGGCCGACCGGTACATCCCGGACCACGACCTCATCAAACGAGCCAAAACTCTTGACCTTCTTATTCTTGTACTTCCGGGACCGCAGGAACGACTCGCGTCCTCCCTGCCCGATCTTGCCATCATACGCCATGGCGAGGCGACCCATTCGCACATCCCATTGCGCCTCCCAGTCCGCGAAAATATCGACCAACTCGTCCGGCTTCACCGACTCAGGCGCAGACTGGAATTTGCCGGGCCGGTTCCTATCTCCCCTCACTTGCCCTTCAATCGTCCACTTGTTGTCGCCCGATGCGAGATCGATATCCCACTGTAACTCTCCCTTGGTCATATCTTCAATACGGCAGACCGGATTTTGGCCTCGTGCTGCCTCGAATTTCGATACGTTGAATCGCTTCGATTTGTCGAATACCGACGTAAACACCCGGTCTCTTTTGACTGAGAACCACGATGGAAGTGGCTCGAGGTTGTTGAAGTCGTGGTCGCGCCAGTCGCCGGGCGCACGTCTAAAATCGAGGACATGGCTATCAAAGAGTGGATGGGATGCCACGAGCAGGCGATATACACCCTGCTCCCAAGCGGGGGCCTCGCCCGACGACGCACAACGATGTCCTAGGGCGGTCAGTGCTCCGTTTCGACCAACAAGTTTAATGTAGCCCAAGTGGCGCAACAGGTTCTTCCGCGCATGTAGCGACAGCCCCGGTAGGACGGTATCAACCGCGGCCTCGTTGAGGACACCTTGATCCTGAGCCACGACGCACAGGCTCTGAAGGTCCGATCTCTTCTCCCATACGGCGAGTTCTGCAAATACCGTAACGTCTCGAATTTCGAGTTCTGTTTTGAGGCTAGCTTTCATCGTTCCCTTTCAAGATTGAACAACGGCGTGGCGTTTGCAAGCGCGTTGAGTTCCTCGGACGGACAATCCTCGGCGAAGTACTTCCGGTGGCCAAAAACGACGAGCAGGAATCGGGCGCGAGTGACCCCGACATTGAGCCGATTAGGGCTGTCCATGTGCCCTGGCCGAGAGGTGTTTCTGAGACTCAGCAATACGAGGTCGGCCTCTCGGCCTTGGAAGCGGTCAACCGTCGCGCATACAATCGTCGTGTTGGGAAGCGCGAAGCGCGTCTCCGCGCGACGCATTCCGGTGAGTCGCCTGAGCATGTCTCGCGTCCCCAATTCCTGCCGGTTGTAGAACGAGAGGCAGGCCACTGTCCAGTCCTTGCCATCAGTTCTCGGGTGGGTTTTAGCGTAATCCCTCCAAACCTTCAACCAATTCCGCATGGCGTCGATCTCGGCTTGGTTGATGCCACGTTCCTCGTGACCACGCACATCTGCCCACACTCGTCGTGCAGGCACTTTGGGCATGAAGGACCAACCGTCCCGTTTGTCGCGCCCACCAAGGGTGTTTGCATCCTTCAGTGCTACTCCCTCGTAAAATTGCTCCCTCGGAAGTTGCGAGATGTCAGGGTGCATACGGTGCTGGTACTCGATCAGCACCGCCCGCTCATTCCAAACATCCGGTGGAAGTGCTTCGGTAAGGGCACTCAGGCGGCGAACCCGATGGTTGTTCCTACGCACCCGGAAGGATTCTATCACGCTGCGAACACCGACATCTCGGATTGCGTCAATGGCCGGGGGCACCCATTTGGCGTAGGGATTCACGGCAGGCATAAGGCTATCAACCTCACCTTGGCGTCGTTCACGCTGTCCATCGTCTCGAGCACTGGCAAGTTGATGAACCCTCCCAAGCCGCCACGATACCTGCTTAGCCCAAGCCTCCTCGCGCAGAAAACCCCGCTGGCGAGCAGCCAACTCATCGGCGGTTTTGAACTGACGCCGTTGCTCTCGCACAGGCTTGTAAAAACGGCCTCGTTGCTCAAGCCAGTGCGCGAATTGGTACGCACGGGCAGAATCCGGATCCCAGTCGCGCAACGCAAGTCCATCCGGCGGCAAATAAGGCGCGAGGCGATTTCGCAACTCAGGTGGAAAAAGAATCCAATCGGCTGCTAATAAATACAGTGCCACAGGTTGACCGGCCTCAATATCGGCGATGGATACTTCATTGCCAGAGGGTTGACCTTGGACAACGCGCACGATCTCGGGTGTGCGGTCACCGCGTACTACCCGATCCTCGATTTCCGTACTCAGCGCGTCAAGTACATCGCCCGATTCCTCAATCAACCACCTGACCCGTCCAACCCCCGCTTCCCGGCGTTGGAGACGGAATAAGATCAGCAGTGCCGCTTGATGGGCGTCAGAGAGCATTACGGCGTTCTCGTCGCTGATTTCGGCAATACTCGCTTCGAGATCTTTAGGCTCAGAGAAGGGAGGAAGTTGTCGCACATCGCCGACTACGATCCACTTGCGGGCGAGTTGGGCGGGGACCAGAAATTCTTGGAAGGTCGTCTTGCTAGCCTCGTCGATGATCAGAACATCAAAGTAGGGCCAACTCGGGCCGGTATCGTTCTCGCGCTTGCCATTTGACCGGCGTATGTAGGGATGCGCGAGGATGCCCGTGGAGGTGCCGCACGTGAGGTTCACGGACGAGAGGATTGTCGCCTCGGCGATTCGCTCCAAGGCAGCGGCGTCCAAGTTGGGGAAGATTCCATCGGTACGCCAAGTCTCCAATAAGGCCGCGATGCGTTCATCAATCTGCACAGTGCGGATAGTTTGGTCCACTCGGTCTGCAAGCCCGATCCGCACGGCCTCAACTTGCTCAAACTTGCCGATGAGTCTTTCCAGTACGTTGTCCACGGCGACATGGGTCGTAGAGCAGAGCAATACGTTCAGCCCCTGATTGATGAACTGGAGCACCAACTCGCAGATGGCATGGGTCTTACCCGACCCAGGCGGCCCTTCGAGAAACGCGAAATCCGGCGTACCGAGGGCCTTCTCTACGAACTCCCGTTGCTGGATAGTGCCCGACCAACGCTCGTCGTTGAGTAAGTACCAGTGGGAAACATCCTTTGGTCGGCACTTTGGCCAACGGACCTTATCCGGTGCTTCACAAAGCCTTAGAAGAGGGCCGTGGTGGGGCAGTGGGCTGTCCATGAAACGGAACACTGCCTGCCGCTGGCGTTGTAGGCCCGAAGTGCTGGAGGGAATAAATAACGTTGTCCCTTTCGGTGGGAGCCGATCTAATTCGAGCCGATAATTGTCGCGCTGGAATCCCCAAACCTTGAAAGCATGCTGTGAGTTGTTGCCCTTTTTTGTGCGAACTTCGCGAACGCCCTCCTCCATGTACGCTGTCCGAATGTCCAAGGCCGCCTCGCTATCCACCTCGTCAGGGGGCAAGAGTTGAATCCAGACCCCGCGCTGTCGCCGACCACGCCCCTCGTCGGCCGACCACGCCCACCGGACGCCGTTGTCGGCGAGGAGAAAGTCTTGGTCTGGCGATTCCTCCAGCGTCAGAGTTCGTTGACCGTTCCAAGAAATCTCCTCTCTGCCGACGCGGAGGTGCGCGGCACCTTCATGCGGCTCGGCCACCCGATGGGGTAGCTCAGTGCCACGCTCGTCCTCGATAACAACAGGGGCACAGCCCTCTACGACCAAAACAACGCGCTTGGCTTCTTCCCTGCGTTGGAACAGGGACGCGACCGCACCGTCGTCACGCCGTGCAACTAACTTAGTCGGCCAGATCGACTCTGCGGGCGTTAATGTGCAAGGCTCGCCCTCCCAGAATATCTGATCGCCGGGGTCAACCTCGCTGTCTAGAACGAGGAGTAATCCGTCGTCAACGCGCTCAACGCGCTTGGGGACCATCGGCCGGTACTGGTCGCCGACGAACAACGGCATATCCGGCGCACCGCCTGACCAGCTTTCGAGGCGGTAGCTATACCCCTCGGCTTCCATGACTAAGAGTGAGTCCATAGGGGTGAGTCGCAGTGGATACTCCTGTGGGACGGACTCCCACCGGCACACAGACCGCGACTCGCGCTTCTTAGCGGCATCAAGCGCAGATCTCAGATACGCAGTGTAAGGGCGCAGGCTTTCCTGAACTTGGGACGCTAAGGCAGGCGCGACCTTTGAATGAGGAGCACAGGCGGTAAAATAGAGTGGCTTCATGGTAATATGGATAGCCCCAAAGAGGTTGGATTTTAGACGCGATCTTTCCGTTCCTTGTCTTTCCGTTCCTTGAAACACCTACGACAGTATAAAGTGTTACCTTTGTCACTGGAATCAACAGTATTTTGTGCAGCGTCCCCATGATCATGCTCTTCCGCGTCAAAGTAATCGTCCATATAGCATGTCTCCTTAGTTGACCACGCCTTGCCCACGCTCTGGTCCCAATGTATCATTCTCTCCCTCTCAACAATCTACGTCTGCCCATGCGTCTAACCTTTGCCGACGGCACCCTACTCCTGCGCGACTTTGCCGGCCAAGACGCGCCCCCAGCCTTTGTCTGGGACGCCCGCGTCGATCTATTCCGCGCCCAAGCACTTCACTACCGCGCCAGTTTGGAATACCTAAAGCAGGCAGGAGTGGCGTTCCACAATACCGTGCCGCGCTACAACAGGCTCTCCTTGCAATGGCAGAACGCCCCGCAGCCGTACCCCCATCAGCGCGAAAGCATGGACGCTTGGGAGCAGCACGGCCGCCGCGGCGTCGTAGTGCTGCCCACGGGCGCGGGCAAGTCGCAAGTCGCACTCATGGCCATCGCGCACGTTCAGCGGAGCACGCTCGTCGTCGCGCCGACCATCGACCTGATGAACCAATGGTACGACTTGCTAACCGCCGCGTTTGCCACTGAGGTCGGCCTGCTCGGCGGCGGCTATCACGAACTAGCCGACCTAACCGTTACCACGTACGACAGCGCGTATCGGTATCTCGACCGCTACGGCAACCGCTTCGGCTTGGCGGTCTTTGACGAGGTGCATCACTTGCCCGGAGAAATGTATAGCCACGCCGCTGAAATGTGCATCGCGCCCTATCGGCTCGGGCTGACGGCCACGCCCGAACGAGCCGACGGCCGCCACGTGCTCCTCAACACCCTCGTCGGGCCGTGCGCGTACGAGCGCGGCATCCGCGCCCTGTCGGGCGAATACCTCGCCAACTACCGAGTCGAACGCCGCCAAGTAGATATGGTCGCCGAGGAGCGCGTCCAGTACGAGGCCGCGCGCGACGAGTTCCGATCCTTCCTCGCCGACAAGAACATCCGCCTCGGCACCAAAGACGGCTGGCGGCACTTCGTCATGCTCTCGGCGCAGAGCACCAGCGGCCGCCGGGCCATGCAGGCGTATCGCCGCCACCGCCAGATCGCCTTGGGCACCACCGTCAAGCTCCGAGTGCTCGAAGACATCCTCAAGGCCCATCCACGCGACCGCGTCCTCATCTTTACCAACGACAACGAGACCGTGTACCAAATCGCCTCTACCTTCCTCGTCCCGGCCATCACCCATCGCACCCGCACCAAGGAGCGCAAGGCCATTCTCCAAGCCTTTAATCAAGGCGACTATTTGTGCTTGGTGACCTCCAAGGTCCTCAACGAAGGGGTCAACATCCCGGAAGCCAACGTCGCGGTGGTGCTGTCTGGCTCCGGGACCATCCGCGAACACGTCCAACGGCTCGGCCGCATCTTGCGCCGCCGCCAAGGCAAGGAGGCCGTGCTCTACGAAGTGGTGTCCAAAGACACGGTCGAAGACTACATCAGCGACCGCCGCCGCCGCCACGAAGCCTATTCGCCGCGCCCTGCAAAGTGAAATGCTGACTACGGATTTGCTGCTCACCCGCTCGCGCGGCCCCTATATCGCCCCCCGCTATCTCAATGTCGAGGACCCGCAATACATCGCGCTCGCCCAAGCCCTCATCGACCAGTACAGCGCCCACCAAGGCGAGCCGCGGCAAAAGCTCCAGCGCGCCTTAGACCTGCATGCGGGCGACCGCACCGACTACCGAGTGCAGCGCGGCTTGGCCAAACTGCTGGGCGACGACTACTGCGAATTTTACATCGACAGCCCGCAGCCGCCCGAAGAATTGCGCCACGCCGTCTTTGCCCTCGCCCGCCAGCATCATCCCGTCGTCCGCGAAACCAGCCTCATCTACCCGGTCAAACGCGAAGATTTGCTGGAGCAAATCGCCCGCAAGTACCACATCAGCAGCAGCGCGGTGCTCGACGGGCTGTACGCCGACCTGCCCGCCAACCACATCCTCGGCACCTTTGACGCGCCCTCGCCCCATCAGCTCCTCACGCGCTACAACGTCGCGCTGGCCCAAGCCATGCTCTACCGCTGTGAAATCCTGCGCCTGAGTGTGCATCGCAACCTGCCGGTGCGCTACAAACAGCTCTTCAAGTTCATCAAGTTTTACCGCCTGATCCACACCATTGAAGGCGACGTAGATGCCGGCTACGAGATCGGGCTTGACGGGCCGGTGAGCATCTTCCGCCACTCCCAAAAATACGGCCTGCAAATGGCGGTCTTCCTCCCCGCCCTGCTCCTGTGTACCCGCTGGTCGCTGCAAGCCGACATTTTGCGCAAAGACGGCCGCCGCCAGCAGTTCGTCCTCGACGACCAAGCGGGCCTCGTGTCGCATTACAAGGATCAGACCCTGTACGACTCCCTGTTGGAGGAGACGTTTGCCGCGCGCTTTGCCAAGGCCAAAACCCCATGGCAGCTAGAGCGGGAAAGCGAAATCGTCAACCTCAAAGAGACCGTGATGATCCCGGACTTTACCTTCCGCCATCCCGACGGCCGCACGGCCCTACTAGAAATCATGGGCTACTGGCGGCCCGAATACCTAAGGCGCAAGCTCGATAAACTGCGCCAAGCCCAACGCCGCGACCTAATCGTCGCAGTCTCCTCCAACCTCAACGTCAGCGCGGACGACTTCACCGATGTTCCGGGGGGAGTCTTCTTCTTCAAGAACAAAATCCAGCCCAAAGACGTCATCGCGTTATTGGACCGGACCGATCCGCAAGCCTCGTAAGGGGGCCTTATAGCAGTGCGGCGATGCCCTTGGGTTGCGGAGTATTGGGATGACCATTCAACCGTACGGTCGGTTAGATAGGTCTTTTTAGGATCTTGTAGGGAGAACTTTGCTATTGCGGAGGACGAGGCGGCGATAGCGGAGCCGACGAGTCGCCAGTCATTACGGGAGCATTTGCCTTTGACTTCTTCAACTCTTGCTTCCTTTCGTGCCTCACCCAGAAAAATAAACCAACCAAACCCGCCACGGCTGAAATTGTCGTGGCGGCTCCCTCCAAAGATTGGCCATTGGCCATTAGATAGACACCCCCAATAACAGCACTCATTGCAATAACAAATCCAAACATTTGCCCGCGCACCTCCAACTTCAAATTGGACTCGACAATTGCGGACTCAAGTTTGCGGCGATGCTCGGATTGGTCTTCAGCCATTCGCACAATACGTTCTGGTATATCGGGGGAAATTTCCTTATATGCGGCAAGGTGTTCTGGGTGGGGAAGCGGCCCTAAAAATAATTCTTGTTCGGCAACCAGTACTTCTTGTGCAAAAGTACTGACCTCCTTCCGAACAATGGCCTCCAAGTCGCCGGAGGTCTGGGCCGAATCGTCGCCGGAGGTCTCAACCGAATCGTCCGTAGCTTCGCGATTGGCAGGCAATTGCGGCTTTGTAGATCGGCGCTGCTGGCGACGTTTGCGGCTCACTGAAAATTACCGGACGGTTTCGCCTGCGCCATGGCATCTTCCAGATCGCATCCGGTTGCGAGCCAATCTTTGCGGATCGCCAAGGCATCTATCTGTTTTTCCTCCGCCCCGATAGGCCGGTCGTCAAGCGTTCCCATGAAATCCAAAGTCCGCGCCATGCCAGAGAGGAAGGAAGGAGTCGGCAACAGATACGAGGTCCGAAAGTGCGACGAGGCTGCGTACGGAACGAGGCTGTTCACCGCCATATCGGGATAACACTGATAAATGGCGACCAGCAGTTGTCTGAATGTCTGCGAGAGAACCCATTGGGCAGCGTCTTTCAGATAGCGGGCGATCTCCTGCGGAAGCTCTGACAACATCGCAGCACCTCGTGCGTGACCAGAGTCCGTCAGGGAGTACAGGCGATACCCATTATGGTTGACGCACACCTCGTTCTCCATCGACAACGCATCGAGCTCTTGGAACACGGCCACATCGAATGGACCGTAGTTGTAGGGCTTAAAACCAAAATGCGGCCCCTCGACGAACTGTGGGATCTCCTTATCGACCAAGAAGAGGAGCTTTTGTACTCGCACTGGGTCGAATTGCGCTCCTGCTCCACCGGCCGCCATGGCCGTCAACACGACTTCAGGACGTTTCATGGTACATCCTCCTACAATTTGGGAACTCTGTCTTCGTAGTTGACTGATCGCATCATGGCCTCCAAGCCTGCCACCTGCTCCCGGCCGACGAGAAGCTGCTGTATCATACCTTGCTTAATGGGCCGCACCTCGTCAAGCCACTGTTTGAACGAGGGCTTCTGTATCTATATAGAAAGGGACGGTGAATTTTATTGAGGTCCGCACGGGGCACTGATTAGTCGGCGGGCGCGGCACTGAATTTGCGCTGCACGAAACGCAACGCGGCGTAGTAGCTATCGATTCGCCCCTCTAGCTGGGCGTCCTCAACGGCCGAGAGAATCTCCTTAAAGCGCGGCCCCGGCTGCAACCCCAAGGCAATCAAGTCGCGCCCGGTCAGCAGGGCCGGCGGGCGCAACTGCTCCTTTTTTAGCTGGGCCAACTGCGCTTGGCAAAACTCGTAGAGGTCGAGCTGGCCGTGGCTGGCCAAGCAATCGGCGCGGTGCAATTGGAGCAGCTCGGGAAAGTGCGGCTCGCGCAACAGGCGCACCAGCGTGCTCGGGCGCATCTGGCGCACGTGGTCGATCCGCAGGTGGTCGGCGACGAGCGTGCAGACGCGCCTCCGCGCTTGGTTGGACATTTGCAGCCGCCCGCAGATCGCGGCCGCCATTTTGGCCCCAACCGCCTCGTGGCCGTGGAAGCGGATGCGCTCGGCGCGCACCATAGTAGATGGCTTGCCAATGTCGTGCAGCAGCGCGCTCCAAGCCAGCTCGGCCGACGGCTCGTCGAGGTATTCAAACAGGCCCTGAACGTGGGTCCACACATCGCCTTCGGGATGGAATTCAGGGTCTTGTGGTACGCCCCGCATGGCCGCGACTTCCGGCAGCACGGCTTGCAACAAGCCCGACCGATCCAAAAGGCGCAAGCCGCGCCGCGCCCCGCCCTCGGTCAACAACAGGGTCAGCTCGTCGCGGAGGCGCTCGGCACTGACGCCAGCAATGCACTCGGCCCGGGCGCAGAGGGCGTCCCACGTCGCGGGTTCAATGGTAAAGCCGAGCCGGGCCTCAAAGCGCACGGCCCGCAACAGGCGCAGATCGTCTTCGGCAAAGCGCACGGCCGGGTCGCCAATGGCGCGGATGACCTTAGCGCGGAGGTCTTGCTGCCCGCCTACGTAATCGAGGAGCGCGGCGCGGGCCGGGTCGTAGAACAGGCCGTTGATGGTAAAGTCGCGGCGCTGGGCGTCGGCGCGGGCGTCGGCTGGCTCAATGGAGGTGGGACGACGACCGTCGCGGTATGGGCCGTCGCGGCGAAAGCGTGCGACCTCGTAGGAACCTTCGTCGAGCACCACCAAGGAGATGCCAAACTGGACGCCGACCGGCACCGTGTGCTCAAAGAGCGCGGCCACCTCTTCCGGCTCGGCATCCGTAGCCACATCCCAGTCCTTGGGCACGCGGCCCAATACCAAGTCGCGCACGCAACCCCCCGCGAGCAGGGCTCGGAAGCCGGCCCGCCGCAAGGTCTCGACGACGCGCTGAGCACCAGCGTCTATATCTGCATTCATCCGATTAATCGCCTCTCGGTCAAAAGTACCATTCGCCTCCTACAATGGGCAACTACTTTTGACAAGCCGCCATCCCTAAGTTATTGTGTCGCTATGTCGTCTTTGCTCCATGGCCTCACCCGCATCGCCCTTTGTGCGTCAGTGCCTCTCTGCGCGGCCGGCATTCTTTTTTTCGCCGAATACCAAACCCAATTCGCGGCCCGCTACCTTGGCCAATACCTCGCGCAGCAAAACCCCAAGCGCCAGCCGAGGGGCGCGCTCTGGCAAGGCATTCTCGCGAGTCGGCAGACCCGCATGGCCTTATCCGACTCGTTGGCCGAGGCGCCCTTGGAGCCGAGCCAAACCCCGCTGCCGGTCTTGCAAAACCACTATCAACTCCAGTACCACGGCACCCACGCGGCGTTCTTTTCAGTAACGCGGCGCGACACCGCCTTGCAACCCGATCACTTCGACCCAGAGACCCTGCGCGAGCTCGCCTATTCCCTACAGATCTACGAGCAGGGCCGCTACCTGCTAACCCAAGCCAGCGTCCCCGACGACTCCCATCATCTCCACGCCCTCATCGGCGCGCAAATAGCCCTAGAGGACGGTTCGCTCTTCCACCAACTCCACAAGTGGCTGCTGGCAAAAGACGAGCCCGAGGCCTGGACCTTTCTCAAGATGAAAGAGGAAGACATAGCGTACTGGCGCGAGCACCTAACGCCGCTGTTGAGCACGGACCCCGACCACGCGCGAAGCGATGCCGGGCCGATTATCACAGAGGCCCTAGCGCAGATCGTGCAAGCCCGGGCCGACGCGCTGCGCCAAGGCGAGACCGGGCGTCTGCTCGTGGCTTGGGACGGCGCAGATGGCTTTGAACTGCGCCTGACCCGCACGGGGGAGCAATTCGCCGCGTACGCGATAGAGCCGGGCCTGGCGGCCACGCCGCTCGTGCTGCCGGCCCAACTGGTGCAACAACGCCTCGGGCTGGAGCCATGAGACGCCCCCTGCTCATCGGCGCGGTCCTGACCGTGCTCCTCGTTTTGGCGACCGGACTGGGAATCGGGTACACCGTCTGGCGCATGGCCCCGAGCTTGCCCAGCCTGCCCACCGATCCGCGCGAGTTGGGCATCCGCCCCGGCACGGAGATGTACGCGGCCTCGGGCGAGCGCATCTACACCTTCAACCAGAGCCGCCAATGGGTCCCCCTCGAACACATCAGCCCCCACGTGGTCAACGCGCTCATTGCCACGGAGGACGCGCACTTTTACCACCACCGCGGCATCGACCTGCTGTCCATCGTCGGCGCGGTGCGCGACAACCTGCTAGCGGGCGGCCTTACGCGCGGCGGCAGCACCTTGACCCAACAGCTCGTCAAGCGCCTGTTCTTTTCGCCGGAAAAGACCTTCAAACGCAAGCTGTCGGAAGCGCTGCTCGCCGTGCAGCTAGAGTCGTTTTTTGCCGCCTCGTACCCAGACACCAACGCCGCCGGCCAGCTCGCCTACAAAGATCGCCTCCTAGAGCTATACCTCAACGAGGTCTTCTACGGCACCAACGCCTACGGCATTCACGACGCCGCGGCCACCTTCTTCAACACGACCCCAGACTCCCTGAGCCTGCCCCGCGCGGCCATGCTCATCGGCCAGCTCAACGCTCCAACCGCGTACAATCCTCTGCGAAACGCCCAACAAGCCACCGCCCGGCTGCAACACGTGCTCGACCGCATGGTCGCCAGCGGCTTTCTCGACCCGCAGACGCGCCGGGAATACGCCGCCCTCCGCACCGCAGACCTCATTGACCCCGGCTACCCGCCCCGCAACCCGGTGCCCTATTGGGTCGAAGCCATCAACGCGGAAATCGTCCGGCAGTGGGGGCCATCGGCCCTGCACTACGGCAGCCTGAAGGTCTATACCACCTTGGACATTGCGATGCAAGAAGCGGCCGAAGACGCCGTGGCCAAGGGGATGGTCGAATTGGATGAGCGGCTGGGGTTTAAGCCCTATTCGGAAGCGTCCATGGCCGAGCGTCCAGCGTACGTCCAAGGCGCGTTGGTATGCCTGTCGCCAGCCGGAAACGTGCTGGCCATGGTCGGGGGCCGAGACATTTTCGTCAGCTACTACAACCGCGCCCTCACCGCCCGCCGCCAGCCCGGCTCTGGCTTTAAGCCGATAGCCTATCTAGCGGCCTTAGAAGCGGGCAAAATAAGCCCGGTCTCCGTGTTTGACGATCAGCGGCGCACCTATATCGTCAACGGGCAAAAGTGGCAGCCGCGCAACTACGGGGGCCGCTACTTGGGGCGGACGACGGCCGCGTGGGCCTTAGTCCGCTCGGCCAACTCCACGGCCATACAAATCTCCGAGCTCGTCGGCCCGAGCCGCGTCGTTGAGGTCGCGCACCGCTTGGGTTTTGCCGGGCCAATCGGGGCTTATAAGAGCATTGCCTTGGGCGTGGCCGAAGTCACCGTATTGGAGATGGCCGTGGCGTACGGGGCTTTTGTCAACCATGGATTGCGGATGAAGCCGACCTTGATCGAGCGGGTTGTCGATGCCAACGACGAGCCGATCTTTATCCACCAGCCGCAAATTCGCCAAGCCATCGCCCCAGACTTAGCGGCGCAGATGGTCCACCTCTTGCGCCAGACCGTGGACCGCGGCACCGGCCACCAAGCGCGCAGACGCGGCTTTGTGCGGCCGGCCGCTGGCAAGACCGGCACGACCAACGACAATACCGACGCTTGGTTTACCGGCTTCACGCCCGACTTAATCGCCAGCGTCTGGATAGGGTTTGACGACCGCCGCGCTCATAAGCTGATGGATACGCGGGGGGTGCAAATCACCGGCGGCAACGGCGCCGTACCCATTTGGACGGATTTTATGATCGCGGTAAACGAGGGGCAGCCAGAACAGGATTTTGACCTCCCCGAAGACGTGAGAATTTACAGCGTGGATTTCCGCACCGGCAAGGTGCGCTCAAAGCCTGACAAGGACGGGGTTCAGCCGCTGTCCGTAGCCTTGCGCCGGGGCGAGGACCCCAACTGAATCGACATTCAAACGGCGGCCAAGACCTCCCTCACCCGCCGCGCCACAATGTCTTCCTCGCCCGGCTCCATCATATAGGGATTGATCCCAAAGCCGCTTTCGTGGGCGGCAACCTCAATGCGCGGTTGGCCGCTCGATAGCAGGCGCACCAGCTCGTGGCCGCTGAGGGCCAGCCGCTCCCGGTCCCAGCGCACCGCCAAGTTCGGCGCGACATTCGAGCGCCCGGGCTGATCGACCTGCGTCGTCACCGACGGAAACGACGTCGCGGCCGCCGCTACCACAGCCAAACGCCGTTCCCATTCCCGCCACTCGGCGGCGTGGTCGCGCACCACCCACTGCTCCACCGCCGCCAACAGCCCCATAATTTCTTCCTTGCCCGCCTTCATGGGCCTTCCCAGCGCGTGGTGCGGTGCCCCGTTGAGGAAAGCGGCCTGCAACAGTTCCTTGCGCCCCAAGACCAAGCCCGACGCCTGCGGCCCGCGCAGGCACTTGCCGCCCGAATAGGCCACTGCATCCGCTCCCTGCTCCAGATACCAGTTGGGCGCGTCCGGCCGCTCGGCGGCTGCATCGACCAAGGTCGGTACGCCGTGCCGCTGCCCAGCCGCCGCCATGTCCGCCACCGAGATGGCCCCCCGTTCGGCCGCATCGCCAAACACCAAGAGCATGGCCGTGCGCTCCGACAGGGCCGCTTCGAGCGCGGCGAGCGTCTCGACCTCGATCAGTTCGACGCCGACCATGCGCACGGCGTGATCGTACCCGTGGCGGTGGCTCGGCTGGACGAGGACTTGGTTTTTCATGCCCGTCGCGTCGGGCAACCGCGCCATTTTCTCGGGATCGGTGCCAGCCACGCAAGCGGCCGTAACTTGGCACAAGGCCGCGGCGCAACCGTTGGTAACCAGCCCCCACTCGCACTGCATGAGCTCGCCGATGCGCGCTCCGACGGCTTCCATGAGCTCGTCGAGGTGAACGTATTGCTTGGAGGCCGCGACCATGGCCTGCCGCACTTGCGGCAAGACCAGCGAGCCGCTGATGATGGTATAGGTCCCTCGGCAATTGATCAGGGGGCGGACGCCGAGGCTTCCGTAGGTTGGGTAGTCAAGCTGGCCGCTCATTCCTTCTCCTCGTTTCTGTTGTGTGTGTCGCGTTAATCGCGCATTCACGTTGTACCTCCGCGTCTTTTCTAGATCACGTCGTCGCCGCAGTGCGACAAATAGTGCTCCAACGCCGCCATCCCCGCGCTGGTATCCACCCCGGCCCCCTCGTGCGCGAGCGCACCGCCCAAAGCGTGCAACACGCGGAACAGGTGCGGCGCTCGGCACTGCTCGCCCATCTGGCCGATGCGCACGATGTCGAGGCCAAAGGCCCCGGAGATTTCGACATTAAAGCGGCTCGACATATCGGCGCGCATCCGGGCGTTATCCACCCCGGCGGGCACTTTAATCGCCACCACCGAATTGAGGCGGATAGCACTCGGCGCGGCCAGCACCAGCCCCATCTGCTCAATGCCCGCTTGCAGGGCCAACGACGAGTGCCGGTGCCGCGCAAAGCGGCGCTCCAGCGTCTCCTCGCAGACCAACCGCAAAGCCTCGTGCAGGGCCAACAGCCCCGAGACCGGGGCCGTGTAATGGTACTGGTGGTGCTGCCAAAAGCTCTGCGCCCGCAGGGCGTCCAAGCACCAGTGCGGCTTAGGGCCGGGATGCTGCTGCACCTGTTCCCAAGCCGCGGCGGAAAAGGCGATCAGCGCGACGCCCGGCAGCGACGACAGGCCCTTCTGACTGCCGGTCAAGACCACGTCAATGCCCCAAGCGTCCTTTGCCAACGGCATGGTGCTCAACGTGCAGACCGCATCGACGACCACCAACGCCCCGTGCGCTTGGCACAAACGGGCAATGGCCGGCAGGTCCACCGTGCAAACGCCACTGGAGGTCTCGCCCTGCACCATCGTCACCACGTCGTACCGCTGCCCCTTGAGGCACTCGGCCACGCGCTCGGCGCAAATGGCGTGCCCTTCCGGCACGGCTAGCACTTCGACCTCGGCCCCCACGCCAGCCGCCATCTCGGCAAAGCGCCCGCTAAACCAGCCATTTTGCAGCACCAAGGCGCGGCGACCGGGCCAGAGCAGATTGCCCATGGCCATCTCCATGGCGGCCGACGCCGGCCCCCCAATCCCCAAAATGTGCTCGTCGGCCGTCTGAAAGGCATAGCCCGCCAGTTGCTTGATGTGTTCGACCAGCCGATCCATCGTCGGCCCCAAGTGGTTGATGACCATGCCGCCAGCCCGAGCGACCTCGGCCGCCACCGGCACCGGCCCAGCCCCCATCAACAGCAGCGGCTCGGCCGGCAGGAGTTGGTCCAGCGGCGAAAACGCAGGAGCCTCTATCCCATCTCCACTCCCCCTTTGTGCCTTCTGTGCCTCTTGTGGCCCCATCCCTCCTACACCACAAACGCCCGACTCTACATTCCCCATACCCAATTCCTAATAGTTAATGGCCTCGCCAAACGCCTGCCCAGCCGCTTCCATGATCGCCTCGGACAGAGTCGGATGCGCGTGCGAGGTAAACAAAAGCTCCTCGTAGGTCGCTTCCAAGCGGAGGGCCAACGTCAACTCGGCGATGAGTTCCGTGGCCTCGGCCCCCAAAATGGCCCCGCCCAACAACTCGCCGTAGCGTGCGTCAAAAACGAGCTTGACCAGCCCTTCGGTCTCCCCGGCGGCTTGCCCCTTACCGCTGGCCGCAAACGGAAAGCGCCCGACCTTGACGTCGTACCCAGCCTCGCGCGCTTGGCTTTCGCTCAGGCCGACGCTGGCTACTTGCGGCTGGCAATAGATGCAGTTGGGCACTTGGCGGGAGTCTAAGGCGGGCCGGTCGCGGCCGGCTATAAACTCGACGGCCGCGATTCCTTCCTGTGCGGCCGCGTGCGCCAACAGCGGCGGGCCGGCCACGTCGCCAATCGCGTAGATCCCCTTGGCGCTGGTCTGCATCCGCTCATCCACCACAATCGCGCCATCGCGGGTGCGGATGCCCAGCGCTTCCAGCCCTAGCCCCTCGATATTGCCCTGAACCCCGGTGGCGACTAGCACTTGCTCAACGCGCCGCGTCTGCTCCTGTGCGCCGACCCGGTAGCGCAGCGCGACCCCGCGCTTTTGTCGCTTGACCTCCTCGACCCGGGCTTGGGGCACCACTTCGATCCCTTGCCGTGTCAAGCTCTCGGCCAGCCCCGCGGCGATCTCTTCGTCTTCACGCGGCAAAATCTGCGGCAGGGCTTCCAAGAGCAGCACCTTGCTGCCAAAGGCTCGGTAGAAATAGGCGAACTCGACGCCGATGGCCCCGGCCCCGATGATGGCGAGGGAGGCGGGCTGCGCGGCGACGACCATGGCCTCTCGGCTGGCGATGATCCGCTCGCCGTCGAACTCCACGCCCGGAATGGATTTGGGGCGGCTGCCGGTGGCCAGCACGACGTGCGCGGCCTCTAGCGGGGCCTCAACGCTCTCGACCGCGACTTGGCGACTCGGCGTCAACCGGCCCCGGCCGGCGAATACCTCGACTTGGTTTTTCCGCATCAAGGAGACCACGCCTTTGGCCAACTGCGCAGCGACTCGGCGGCTGCGACCAATGACCGCATCCCAATCCACAGTTGGCTTATCCACGCGCAAGCCGAACTCCTCGGCGCGCAAGAAAAGCCGGTACACTTCGGCTTGCTTGAGCAACGCCTTGGTGGGAATGCAGCCCCAGTTGAGACAGGTCCCGCCCAACTCGGCGTCTTCGACCAGCGCGGTTTTTAACCCCAACTGCCGCGCCCGAATGGCGGCTGAATAGCCCCCAGGGCCGCCGCCGATAACTACCACATCATACGCTGCCATATTGCATTTTCTCGTTAAGGTTCAGATAGAGGAAACCTTTAATCTAAAGGCAATCGCCTTCATTGCCCTCACGCACGTCATGTTTTATTGTAGCCAAACTAGCACCGCACTGTAAATAAAGGCAAATCCCGTGATCCAACAGCCCGCCAATCCCGCACAAACCCTGACCATTTTCACCGACGGCGCCTGTTCGTTCAATCCCGGTGGGCCTGGGGGCTGGGCGGCGCGGCTGCTCTACGGCGATGGCCGCATCGTCGAGCTGGGCGGGAGTGACCCAGCCACGACGAACAACCGCATGGAGCTGCAAGCGGCCATTGAGGGGCTCCGCGCCGCCCCGCCCGGCAGCGCGATCACGCTCGTCACGGACAGCGAGTACTTGCGCAAGGGCATTACCAAGTGGATTCACGACTGGAAGCGGCGAGGCTGGCGCACGTCCACCAAAAGGCCCGTGCTCAACCAAGACCTGTGGCGCACCCTAGACGAACTCAACACGCCCGCCGTCCAATGGCGATACACCCGCGGCCACGCCGGCGACCCAGACAACCAACGCTGCGACCAGATCGCCCGAGCCTTTTCGCGCGGAAAAACGCCCTTCCTGCACAACGCTTGACCTAGCCACCCCAGTCGAAAGGATCGACCATGTTCTACGGCTTGCTCTTCGTCCTCGCCCTCGCTGGCCTCACCTTCTCGGCGGCGGTCGTCGGCCACTAAAGCGCACCGGGCAAGGAGCGGACGACGGATGCTCGCAAGCCGTAAAGGTCGGCGCGGCCAACGGCAACGGCTGTGGCTGCGCCTGCTGGGCTATTACCTCGCCTTGGGGCTGGTGCCGGTGTTGCTGGTTGACCTGTTCGTGTTGAACACGGCCCGCGACGCCATCGCAGAGGCCGTGCTAGACAGCCGCCGCGAAATGGCCCACCGCACGGCCGAGGAAATCACCCACCTCTTTTCCTCCATCGCCTCCGACTTGCAACGCCTCGCCCAATATGCGGGAACCGAGCCGCAAGACGTGCCCGCGCTGCTCGAAAGGGCCGCGCTCGCAGACAGCGAAGTGGAGGGCCTTTACCTAGTGGACGCCCAAAACCAAGTACAGGCCGCGAGCGCGGCGGTTTCGTTGCCCGCTGCCTATGACTCGGACGCGGCTTGGGAGAAGGTCTCAGCAGGCAGCCTATACGTCGCCCTAATCGAAGAATTTCGGCAAACGCCCAAGCTCTTTGTCGCGCTACCCGTAGAGCGGGTCGACCAGCCGCCGCGACAAGCCCTCATCGCCCGCCTCGACTTTCACCGAGTGTGGCAAAAGATAAACCTCATCCACCTCGGCCGGACCGGCTACGCGACCTTGCTCCATGCCGAGGATGGGCACTATCTGGCTCGGCCCATGCGCCAAGCCTTCTACACGTGGCGACACCACCCGCACCTAGCGGCCATGCACGGGCCAGCGGGAACGCTCGCGTGGCGCGACGCGGCGGGCACGGCTTGGGTCACGGGATTTGCTCCGGTGCGCGACTGGGGCTGGATCGTCGCCATTGAGCAACACGCGGACGAGGCCTACTCCCCGTACACCCTCGTGCTGTACGCGCTCTATGCGGTCATCGTGCTTTCGGCACTAGGGGCCTTGATTTTGGGCGGATTGACTCGCAACTCGGTCGTCGCGCCCCTCGTCTTGCTCACGCATGCCGTGCGCCGCCGCCGGGACGGCTATCCCCTCTTGGGAACCCCCACGGCGCGCCGAGACGAAATTGGCGAACTAGCCAACGCCTTTGTCGAGCTGGACCAAACGCTGGCCAAGCGCCAGCGGGACTTGGAGAGCACCTTGGACTTGCAGCGCCATCTGATTGAGGACAACCCCCTCGCCGTGGCCGTGCTCGACGCCGAGTACCGCATCGTGCAGAGTAACAAGGCGTGGGCCGGCTTGCGGCTGCCGGAACCGACCGCCGCCTTGAGCGCGACCCCTGCGGGTGCCCAAGTGTGCGCGTGGCTAAAGGCCCATCCGACCGCGCAAGTGGCGGACAACCTCGCCATCGAGGATACCGAGGGCACTATGCACTATTGGAACCTACGCACGGCCGAGTTGAGCCTCGACCATCGCGGCAAGGTCTTGCTCATGGTGGAAGACCAGACGCAGCAACACCTGCTCGAACTACACTACATGCAGGCCGAAAAGCTATCGGCGCTCGGGGCGGTGGCCGCCGGCGTCGCGCACGAAATCAAAAACCCCCTCGCCATTGTGCAGAACACCTGCGACCTGCTGCCGCGATTGACGCCCGAAGAAAAAGAGGAGCGCGACGAGACCTTGCTCATGATGCGCGCGGCCATCCGCCGCATAGACGAGCGCGTCAGCAGTCTGCTCGACTTCGCCCGGCCGGCTCAACACCTCGTGGAGCAAATCGACGCGGTCGAGGTGCTAGAGCAGCTCCTCAACTTGGAGACCAAACACGCCGAGCACCTCGGCATCTCGATTGAGCGGTGCTTTGAGCCGGTGTCCCCGGTGCTCATAAACCGCGACATGCTCAAAGACATCTACCTCAACATCATCCGCAACGCCTTCCAAGCCATGCCCCAAGGCGGCCGCTTGCAGGTGAGTGCCCGCCCCGCGCCAGAGGGCGTCGCCATAAAAATCTGCGACACCGGCACCGGCATTGAGCCAACCCAGATCGCCCGCATCTTTGAGCCGTTCTTTTCCACCAAGGCCCCGGGGGAAGGCACGGGCTTGGGGCTAGCCATTGCCCAGCGTCAGCTACGAGAAATCGGCGGCCACATAGAGGTTACGAGCCGCCTCGGCAAAGGCACTTGCTTCGCGCTCTTGCTGCCTTACAATAGAGATAGAGAGGAAGAGGAAAAGGCATAGACATGGCCCAATACGACGGCAAAATCCTCATGATCGACGACGAGCAAGCCCTGCTCAAGCTGTCGAGCAGCATCTTGCGGCGCGAAGGCTTCGCCGTGGAGACCCGCTCGGACGCCCGCGAGGCCCTCGCGCTCCTACAAGACGAATCCTTTGACATCATCCTGCTCGACTTGCGTATGCCCGAGATGAGCGGCCTCGATTTTCTGCGGCACTTCAACGTGCGCGCGCGGCCCGAGGAAGTGCTCATCCTAACGGCGCATGCCGATGTCCAAAGCGCGGTAGAAACCGTCAAGCTGGGGGCTTATGGGTATCTCGCCAAGCCCTTTAACGCCGAAGAGATTCTCAACCACATCAGCAAGATCCGCGAGTTGCAAAAGCTGCGGGCCGAGAACGAGCGGCTGCGCCAAGCGCAGGGCGCGGGATTGGGCATGGTCGGCGAGACCGAGCCGATGCGGCACATCTACCGAATGGTCCAAGACGTGGCCTCCACACCCCTGCCCGTGCTTATCTGCGGCGAGAGCGGCACCGGCAAGGAGCTCGTGGCCGCGGCCATTCACCGCGCCAGCGACCGCGCCGCCCGCCCGTTTGTGCGCTGCAACTGCGCGGCCCTAAACCCAGGCGTCCTAGAGAGCGAATTGTTCGGGCACGTAAAAGGTGCTTTTACCAGCGCGGTGCGCGACCGCAAGGGGCGCTTTATGGAGGCCAACGGCGGCACCTTGTTCCTCGACGAAATCGGCGACATGGAGGTGGGGTTGCAAACTCGGCTGTTGCGCGTGTTGCAGGAAGGGGAGTTCGAGCAGGTCGGCTCGACGCAGACGCACCAAGTGGATGTGCGCGTGCTTTCGGCTACCAACCAAAACCTCAACCGGGCCATGGCCAGCGGCAAATTCCGCGAGGATTTATTCTACCGCCTCAACGCGGTCACCATTGAGGTGCCGCCGCTGCGCCAGCGCAAGGCCGACATTCCCTTGTTGTGTCAGGCTTTTATCGACAAGATGAGCGAGCGGCTCAACACACAGGTGCAGCGAGTGGGCGCACAGGCGTTGGCGCGGCTGGAGAGCCACGACTGGCCCGGCAATGTGCGCGAACTGGAAAACGCCATTTTGCGCGCGATGGCTTTGGCCAAAGGCGAGGAAATTGCGCTGGCCGACCTGCCGGCCAATGTCACAGAACGCATTGCGGAAGAGACGCCCGAAGAAGAGGCCCTTTTCCACGACGCCCGCGAGCAATTTGAGGAACAGTTTATACGCAATGCCCTCGCAGCAACCCGCGGCAACATCAGCCAAGCGGCCGAGCGCATCCAGCTCGGGCGGCGCAACTTACAGCGCAAGATCAAGCAGTTCGACATCGACGTGAGCCAATACAGCCGCTAGCTTGCAAACTTACCTTTCCACCGAATAGGAGAAGGCAATGTTGGAAATCCACAAGTCCTACATCCTCGACGAAAACCAAATCCCCATAGCCGTGCAGATTCCACTGGCGGAATTTGAGCGTCTCGAAGAAGCCATTGAAAATTATGGCCTCGCCCAACTAATAAATGAAGTACAAGACGAAGAACGTCTTACAGGCGAAGACGCCTATAATCACTATACGTCGCTAAAAAGCTGATTTCCTTAGCAGTCTCTCCCATGGCGCAGACATTCTCGTCTGCGATGTACCGCTCTCCACATCAACGCACCCCAACTGTCCGCTGGCGAACACCTGCTGTCCGCTGGCGTACACCTTTTTGGCCATGCCTTGCGATAATTCGACGCACTTGTGCGATGTATTGTCGCACTTTTAGGCCGTCAAAAGGGCTACGCAAAGGGCCTGAGAGACGAATGAAAAATTTTGTTTAATTTTTATAACGTATTGTTTAACAGATATTTAGAGCTAAAAAATCAAAAAAATCGGCGCGATTGATGGCTGTTGGGACGCTCATTGGCACGATTGTTGCATCAATACATACCGAAGCAACAACCCGCACTCTTCCACAAGGAGGGCATCATGCAACGCTTAGCCATTCGCATCCTGTGCGTCACCCTGACCGCCGTCTCCAGCACCGCGGCCGTCCAGACCAAATACCCGCACGGCGGCTTTGAGCCTCGCCTCGACAAACTCCAAGGCTTGCTGGACTACATCCACACTGTGGAGATGATCGAGGTCAAAGCTGGCCCCACGTTGTGGCAGGCCATCGAGGCCATTCCCGTCGCGGCAGGCGTCCCCATCACGCCCGTGCAAGAAGCCGACCTGCGCGCTTGGCTCTACGATTTTCTCGTCGCCTTTTCCGGCTCTGGCAACGACAGCCTCGCCGCCCAGTTCTACCTCCGCGAGGGCGTCAACAACCCCACGGCCTTGAAGCATATAAAAGAGACCCTAGAGCATTGGGGCGTCCGCAAAGGCGACACGCCCTTTGACCTCTTTCAAGCCATGCACCGCGCCATCCTCGACGATCAAGGCAGCGAATACCGCTTTGGCCATGCCTTCTTTCGCCACAGCACCTTCAAGGTGTTTGAGATGCAGGACCGCTACGAGCACTATCGGTCGTATCCGCGCAACGTCGTCAAGGCCAAGTTCAAATTGCAGCAAGAGGTGGAAGCGGCACTGCAAGCCGGCGAGAAGCGGGTCTTCACCGACATCGCGTTTGTCACCGAAGAGTCAGCCGGGTTCGTTGGGGCGGAAGAGCCGGTCTGCACTCCCTTCTTCTGTCGGCTAGTCTGGGATCCAGAGCGGGCGATGTGGCGCTTTGTCGAGGTCTTCTACACCTCCAAGCGACCCAATCCTTTTCTCTTCTCGGCCATGTAATCAACACAATAGAAGCGGGCAGCTTAAAGACAGGCTGTCCGCTTCTATTTACACCCCTGCCGCCCGGCAGGGCGTCGGCTATCTGGTCTGCAACTCCTCGCCCCCGACTGCATCTCTAGCGAAAACCCACCGTCCGTTCCGCATCAATCACAGCGTCAGACCTTGCCTCTCTCAAAAACCATAGGCACACTAATAGCAAACAATGGCAGCAAAGACTACTCGCTGTAACTCCCAAAGGAGTCTGCCGTGATCGCCATCGTGTTCAAAAGAGAGCTGCTCTCGCACCTGCTCAGTCGGCAATTTGCCATCTGCACCGCCTTGGCCGTGCTACTGATGAGCACCAACGGCTTGGTCACTAGCCAGAGTTGGTCTTTGAAAAAGGCCAGTTACCAAGCCAAAAAGGCCGTCGAAATCCAAAAGTCACGCGACATTACTTATTATGGTGCGTTGGCCGCCGACACCGACCGGTCGAGTCGGGTCGGGAGATACAAGAAGCGAGTCGCCCCTCGCGCCTTGCGGGCACCGCGCCCCTTAGAGCTGTTTGCCCAAGGCGACGAAGCCCGCCTAGGGCAAGCCGTGCCGGTACTGCTTTTTGAAGTACCTCACATCGTCGAGCAAGTCGATCCCTTCAACTCGGACAACCACTTTCTATCCCTCTTCAGTACCTACGACATGGTCTATGTCTTTCAACTCGTGTTGGGGCTGTTGGCCATCCTCATGGCCAGCGAGACCATCTCTAGAGAAAAGGAAGACGGCACCCTACGGCTGACCCTGACGACTAATGTCAGCCGCGCCCAACTCCTCGCCGGCAAGCTCTTGGGCGGGGTGACGATGCTGGCCATTCCCACAGCCTTGGGCTTTATCGTCCTCATGATCATCCTCTTGGGCACGGACGGCGCGGACGTGGGCCTCGCCGAATGGTGGGGTATGGGCGTCCTCTTCCTGCTCTCGCTTTTGTATCTGACGGTGCTCTACTTAATCGGTTTGGTGGTCTCGTGCGCCACGGACCGCTCGGCGACCAGCTTGGTGTGCGCGCTTTTTGTGTGGGCCTTGCTGGTCATCGTGCTACCCAACAGTATCGCCGCTCTGCTCAACGAGCGAGCCAACATGAGCGAGAAAAACGACCAAGCCGATGTTCGAGCGGCCCAAGTGTGGGACGAGTTGGAACAAGCCCTGCAAGATCTGGTGCGTACCTACGGCCAGCGGAGATACCCGCCCGTCAATCTGGTCGAGCAAGTCCAGCCGACCGATCTATCCATTGGCAAGGGCATGTTCTACAATGGCGGATCAAAGCCCGAACTATATATAAACAGCATCGCCGACACGCCTCAATTAGCCACCTTCCAAGACATCATCCGCACCGGCGAGCGGCTGCGCCTGCAATACGCCCAACGCGCATGGAATGCCCAAGTATCCCTTGTTGAAACCTTCCCGCGCCGCTTAAAACGCCAAAATGCCCAACTCCAACGCCTCTTCCCAGCCGGGGCTTACGCCCAAGCCGCCAGTGCCATCGCCGGCACCAGCCAAGAGGAATTCTACGGCTTTATTGATCAGGTGCGCGACTATCGCCGCCAGATCCTCAAGTACTTCAAAGACCGCGATGCCTTTGGCAGCCGCACGTACTTCAACGACGACTCAGGATGGGAAGCTGACCTCGGCGACATGCCCTACTTCCAAGAGCGACAGGCCACTTCCTATCAGCGTTTGCGCCAGAGCTTGCCAGCCCTCGCTGTCCTGCTGCTGTATGCCGCCGGTCTGTTTGTGCTTGCTAATCGCCTGTTTGCCCGTTACAACGCCACCTAAGAAGCCTTTTTAAAACTCCTTTTTTGCTTGGATTTGACGTAGGCGTACTCACCGCACCCCTTCAGGTTTCGCCTAAGAACCCTGAACGAAAGGTCTCCGATGAGTACGCCATATCAATATCCGACCGACCTAACAGACGCGCAATGGCAGCGGCTGTCTCCCTTCTTGCCCTCGCGTCGTTGGCGTCGTGGGGGTCCGGGTCGTCCGCCCCGGACTCTACGTTTGGTGCTCAATGGGATCCTCTATCGGGCTAAAACCGGCTGTCCGTGGCCGATGCTGCCGCCGACGTTTGGGCCGTGGCAAACAGTGTATGGATACTTCAATCGCTGGCGGCGAGACGGGCACTGGCCCCGGATACTGGACGCCTTGACCCGCCAACAGCGCACCCAACAAGGCCGCCGGCCAACCCCGTCGGCCGGCGGCATCGACGCCCAGAGTGTTAAGACCGCAACCCAAGGCCGAGCCATCGGCTACGACGCCGGGAAACGGGTCAAAGGACGCAAACGCCACCTGTTAGTCGATAGCCAAGGATCGATCCTGCAATGTAAGGTCACCGCCGCCGATGTCTCCGACGCCGACGGCCTAAAGGCCCTGTTGAGGGACTATTTCTCCGCCGGCGTCCAACGGCTGAGAAGAGTATGGGTCGATGCCGGTTACCGAGGGGAGGCGCTCAACGCATGGGTCGCCAACTTAAAACAAACCTATAAAATCCGATTGGACGTCCGTGAAAAACCACGTCCAGGCTTTACCCTACTCAAGCGCCGATGGGTCGTCGAACGAACCTTTGCTTGGTTGGGTAACTATCGTATCCACGCCAAAGACTATGAAACCTTAACCGACAATAGCCAAGCCTTTATACATATCGTTATGATCCATCTGTTGCTCAAGCGAAAAAACAAAGAAAAAGAGTTTTAAAAAGGCTTCTAAAGAAAAATGCCATGTTGACCGCCATTGTAAAACGCGAATGCCTCGATCATCTCTTTAGCTTGCGCTTCAGTTTCGCCTTAGTACTGGTGATGGGGCTGATGGTGCTCAACGCCCTCAGCTTTGCTGGCGGCACCTATCCGTACAAGCGCGACCGCTACCTCGAAAGGGTGCAAGCCCAGCGAGAGACCCTACGCGCCGACGCCGCTAGGTTGTGGCAACTCGCTGTCAGGGGGCCGGGCGATCTTCACAAAAAGCCCAGCCAACTGATGTTTTGCGCGGCCGAGGCCGACCATGCTTTGCCCAACCGCGTCGGGGCGTACAACACGGTAGAGGCTACATACCAAATCAAAATCTATGGTATGTGGGTTCTCTCCTTCTTAATTTCTCACTCCTTCCAAGATTCGCTGAGGCGCACTGCTCAGCAACTCTTATCGGTCCAAGCCATTGACTGGGTTTTCATAATCGGCATCGTCCTCAGCTTGGTGGCCCTGCTGTTTACCTTTGAAGCCATCGTCGGCGAAAAAGAGCGCGGCACCCTCAAACTGGTCATGGCCCAAAGCCTGCCGCGCCACACCTTGCTGCTAGGCAAGTTCTTAGGGGCTATGCTCGTTCTAACTTTGGTGATGGTCTTGGGCATGGTCGTCAACTTGCTGCTCGTGCTATCGCTTTCCGAAGCGAATTTGGGCGCAGATGAGACCGTGAGGTTGGTCGGAATGGTGGGATTAGCCCTGCTCTATTTGAGCATCTTTGTGTCACTGGGGCTGTGGATATCCGCCCGCAGTAGCAGTGCCCGCGCCAGCTTGGTGAGCGTCCTCCTGCTGTGGACCTGCATTACCCTAATCTGGCCGCAAACCGGCGGCGTTTTGGCAGCCCGTCTGTTGCAAAACAAAAATCAGAGTGCGACGCCGGTGACCTATAAAAAGGACAAAATGGTGATGGAGTCGCCGACCTCAACTAAAATGCACCTTCTCGCAGCCAAGTTGACCAGACGCAATCTGAAAAATCCCGCAAAGGTACAGCCACTTGCCGAGGCCATCCGCGCCGACCGCCGCGCCGTCCAACAAATCGAGGACAGCATACTGGCCGATCAACTCAACCAAGCTGAATTCGCCCGCAACCTCGTGCGTCTGTCGCCAATGGGCTGCTTCCAGTACAGCATGGAAGCCTTCGCTGGCACTGGACTAGCACGTCACAAAAGTTTTATCGAACAGGTACGTACCTATGCCCAGCTTTACGAGCAGACTATCATCGCCCTCGACCGCGAAGACCCCAAAAGCATGCACTTATTCCCGGTTCCCCAAGCCATGTCCAAGCGCGAAGTCTCCGTCGAGAGCCTCCCCGTCTTCCGCGAAGACCTGTCGGCGGCCACCTGCATCGGCCAAGCCCGCGTCGATGTCATCGGCCTGTACTTTTTGGCGGTCATCACTTATCTCATCGCTTATAGGGCGTGGCTGCGCAGTAGCGTGATCTAAGAGGCAACCACCAACCTATTGCAGAAGCGATTCGCCAGTTCAGTTCTAAAGACAATCCGCTGCAAACGCAGCGAACACCCAACGGCCTCCTGCCATCTATCACAAGGAGAATGCAGATGAAAGCGCTCGCAGTTCGCACCCTGTACTGGGCCTTTGCCGCAACTTGGCTGTACTGCCCCGGCAAGGCAATCGCCGAGACCAAAAGCCAATACGGCGGCTTTTCGCCCGATAGTCTTCAAGTCTTCTACGACTACATTCACGGCCAAGAGCTGATGCCGGTCGAAGCGGGGCCTCCATTGCGGCAAGCCGTAGAGGCCGTGCCCATTGAGCTGGGTACGGCTATTGAGCTAGAGCAAGAAGCCGAACTACGCGACTGGCTCTACGACTTCTTGGTCGCCTTTTCAGCTTCGGGCAACGATAGTCTAGCTGCCACCTTCTATCTACGTGAAAGAGTTAAGAACCCAGACCTAAAGATAAAGCGTGGCATTCCAGAATTATTTGAAAAGGTCAAAGCCGAATACCAAAAAACACGCGCAGATCTAGACTGCGACTACTTTTTTGCCAATGTATCTTTCTTGGATAGTGAGTTCAGGGTATTCGACATGCGGAAACAGTACGATAGCTATCAATCCTATGCCCAAACCCACGGTATGCTTCCCAAGGGTCACACCACTATAACGCTCCCATTGCGCCAAGAAATCGAAACGCGCCTAGCGGAAGGCGAGCAGATGGTCTTCGCCGACATCATGTTCATCGTCGAAGAGCCAGAGGAGTTCACCGCATTTGAGACGCCGGGACGCACCCCATCCTTTTTCCGGCTCGTGTGGGACCCAGAGCGGGCCGTGTGGCGATACGTAGAAGCCTTTTTCAGTACTGGCGTACCACAAACACAAATGTTTCTGTTAGGCATGTGATAGCTCCTCCAGCTAAACATGTTCCGCAAAAGCGGAGATAGAAGCCCTGCGCCGCCACCAACCGCCGCACAAGTGCGACATTTCGACGCATTTGTGCGATATATCCGCGCACTTTTGGGCCATCAAGCGGGTGCGGCAAAAGGCTCGATAAAATTATCATTACTTTCACAATCCATTATTTAACAGACACTTAGATCAGTTTTAACCGCCCGTTTACAGCCGCTATCCCACGGCAGGCACGATATTTGCATATAAGCTAGCAGAAGCGATACCCTGCACCCTTTGACGAAAGCAGCGCGCTATGCTAGCACAACTCAACAAAAAGCTGTGGGATTGGTGGACCGTTTGGAACGCCTTTCTCGCCAAAACGGAGGTGAAGGCAACCCTCCAGCGCGACCAGCATCGCCTCCTCGTCTTCTTTCACGGCTACAGTTTGGCCCACACCATTCGCCCGCTCGTGATAGCGCGTGTGCTGCGCGCGCGTTTTTGCTGGCCGATGTGCCTCAATTCCATCCGTCGGCCGGGCCGGTGCCGGCTTCCCATCACTACGTCGGGCCGCTCGTCGAAGACGAGCCGGTAGCCGACGAACCACCCGCAGCACTCGCGGACGCTGGCTGGAACACCGCGCTGCCCCTCATCTACTTCAATGCGGGCAGCACGGGCGTAGATGACCGCTTTCTGCCCGCCATCCTGCGGGCCTTGGCCCCGTTGCCCTACCGCCTGCTAATCACGACGGCCGGCCGCTATGCGGTGGAAGCCCCCTCGGACAACGTGCGGATCGTCGAGTACGTGCCCGCCCGCTTGGCCATGCGCCAAGCCGCGCTCTTTATCGGCATTGGCGGCATTGGCTCCATTTACCACGCGCTGGCCGAGGGCGTACCCATCATAGGCGCACCCGAACACCTCGACCAAGAGTACCACCTCAACCGAGTGCGCGACCTCGGCTTGGGCCTAAAAATGCCGCGCCAGTGCTTTGCCCAAGCGAGAGACATTATCCAGCAGGTGCGCTACCTATTCGACCACTACGAGGAATTCAGCACCGGCTGTGCCGCCTTTGCCAGCCATATATCCGCCTATAAAGGCGGGGACATCGCCGCGGATGTGATCGACGAGTTGCTCTATCACAAAGACCCGATTGAGCAGGACAACATGGTGTCAGAGGACGAATTCATCCGCCATCTCTATCCCCTGAACACCACCGCTTCGCTACCGACCCTCCGCGCCCTACTCGCCGCGGCGCGCCAGCGAGGCATACCTCATGTGCGACAGGGACGCATGGTGTGGTACAACAAGCGCACCTCGTGGAACTGGCTCTACGACCACGAGCCGCGCTTCTTCGAGTTGGATTATCAAATGCGGGAAAGGATGCGGGCGTCGTTTCTCGCGCATCGCAACGACCAGCTAAAGGCACGCCAATCTAGCCAGCGCTACCGATTGACGTACACCTACAAGGCGCACATCGCCGCTTGCGAGGCCACTCCATCGGCACAGCTTTTCTTGCCCTATCCCCTGCGCTTGGCACAACAGCCCGTCGTCGAGTTACTCGACTGCAATCCAAGTGAGTTGCGCCCGTATCTGGCTCCCCACGCCGGCTTCTTCTACGCCTATCCCTGCTCTATTGAGCCAGCCGATGGGACGCTGGAATTCTCGTATTCCTGCGAGGTTGAGGTGCATAGCTTACCCATGGCCGGTTGCGTTCCCACGCCGCTAACGCCGAGCGAGCACCGCCATTACACCCAAGTAGAAGACTCCTTGCGCCGGTCGCGGCTGGTGCGGGACGTTCTCGCCGGTTTGCAGCTCGACGAACCGAACCTGAGCGATGTTGCGAAGGCGCGCCGCTTGTACGAGCACCTAGTGCGGAGCAAGCGCTTTCAGAAAACCAACGAAAAGTGCCAGTGCTTGGGATGTAGCACGGCCATGACGCTCCGCGACGACAGCGGCCACTGCATTACCCTGAGCCGCACCTATATGGCCCTGTGCCGTCTGTTGGGCATCCCAGCCCGCGAGGCAACCGGCGGCTTGGCGGTCGCGCCGCAAGGGCCGGACCGCTATGGCATTAGCACCTATGACCTGCCCATCTTCGGCCACACTTGGATAGAGCTATACACGAGCGAGACCGGCTGGTTGCCAGTGGAATTTCACGGCATCGCCTTGGGCCGCCATGCCATGACTGCGGATAACGTCGCCGATCCCTTGCTGCGCCAGCGCATTGAGGGGCACAGCGAGGCGTTTCTCGAGTACTACTTCGGCCACCTAGACTGCCACCGGATAATGTGCTCCAAGTCGGTCGTGGACATTCCGCAACTCATGGTGCCCAACCCCAACGCTGCGACTGAACCCCACTGGCCCCTGACCATACCCGAAGGACTACACTACGAATGCCATTTGACCCTTGCCTCCCTCTCCCATTCCTCCCCCCTCGGGGGGGAGTTGCCGCCCCCGGCGGCAGTGGGGGGCCTACCTCGGAGGAAAACCCCATGACCCCCGATATCTCCGTCGTCATTGCCACCCACAACCAGCGGGCGCGGCTGCGCTTGGTGTTGTGCGGCTTGGCTTGCCAGCATTTTCCCAAGGATCGTTTTGAGATCATCGTCGTTGACGATGGCTGTACCGATGGTACGGACGCCATGCTGGCCGCTGAATATCCAGAAGTACACGTGGTGAAGATGCGGCCTAACGTGGGGCGCTGCCGGGCGCGCAACGCCGGCGTCGAACAGGCACAGGGCGCGTTGGTCGCCTTTCTCGACGGCGACGCCTTGCCGCATCCCAATTGGTTGGCGCGGCTCTGGGCGGAATGGGAGCGCGGAGGACGCCAGCGCTATGTGTGCGGCTTCCTGTATAGCCTGCCGCTCATCGAGTATCTGCCCGATCCGCAGCAGGCCGTCTTTGACTCCGAGCGCACCCCGAGCGTTGTGGCCGACTTTCTGCTAATCAATCAAGAGCAGGTGTTGATTACCCAAGACCAAATTCGCCACGATTTTGCCGGTATCCACGCCCGCGCTCAGGAAGGCGGCTATCCCTTTGACGAACTCAAGACCATGCAGGATCAGGTCGCGGAACTGTACGCGGCGCATCCCGACTCGCCCGTGGGCTTTCTCGGCTTTTATCCGCACAACAGCGCGGTGCCGCGTCAAGCCTTCTGTGAGGTGGGTGGCTTTGCGGCGGACATTCCGTTTTCCGAGGGGTGGGATTTGGCCTATCGGTTGCAGCGCGCTGGCGTCGGCCCGGGCTTTGCCCGCCACGCCTTGACCTATCACTTGTACCACTATCACGAGTTTTCCGATCCGAGCAAACTCGCTGACGAGCAGCGCACCCGGGTGCAAGCCATTGACTACATGGCGCGGGCAAACCGCGACCCCAAGCTGTGGTTGATCGAATTGTGGCGGGCGGGCATCTGGCCCGATCCGCTCATGCCTGACCAACTGGTCTTGCGCGACCTGTTGCACTTTCACGAGCGGTATGGCGAAGTGCAGCCCGACGAGATGACCGAGATAGAAGCCTTGCTGCGGCGGCATCCCGCCCAAGCGGCCTGAGATCGGGGCGTTGTCTTAGTGCGATGATTTGACGCATTTGTGCGATGTATCCGCGCACTTTTAGGCCGTCAAAAGGGCTACACAAAGAGCGCAAGCGGCGAGTGAGAAAATTTTTATTATTATTATAAATCGTTTTTTAACAATTAGTTATGATAAATAAAACCAAACATATCAGCGCGATTATCACCTGCTGGTCACTCATTGGCACGATAATTGCGATAATACTTACTGAAACAACAACCCGCCCTCGTCCACAGCAACAGAAAGGAGGGAACGCTTATGAAGCACATCGTCTCAACTGGCTTGGGGCTTGCGGCCCTAGTAGCCAGTGCTTCACCTCGGAGATCGCCTCCGAGAGAACTTAACAAACCTAAGTAAAGGAGTTCGTCATGAAGACGCGCATCATCCGGCTCGCCATTGGCCTCACGGCCTTGGTCGCCAGCTTCCTCCCGCAGAAGGCCGAGGCACTTTGCATCGCGGTCTGCTGGGGGGCGTCTGCTGGGGGGATATCTGCGGCTGCGTAAACGATAAGCCCATTTGCATTGACGGCTAATGCATTAATCCGGGATGGTGGCTTAATCGCCGCTACCCTGGAGCAACCCCCTACCGGCGGCGAGTGGTTTAGCCAACCACTCGCCGCCGAAACAACGACAAACCCGATAATAAGGAGAATACCATGAAACTCTTAGCCATTCGCACCCTGTCTTTCGCTCTAGTCGCCGCTTGGCTCGCTGTCGCCAGCGCAGCCGCGGCCGATCCGAAGCCCCAGTACGGCGGCTTTTCGCCCGATGCCGAGGGGCGCCAAGCCTATCTCGACTACATCCACAGCTTGGACATGATCGAGATCGAGGCCGGCCCCGAATTGCGGAGCACTGTTGAAGCTATCCCCGTTGAGGCGGGCGTCGCCCTCACCCCCGCGCAAGAAGCCGGACTGCGCGACTGGCTCTACGACTTCTTGGTCGCCTTCTCCGTCTCCGGCAATGACAGCCTCGCCGCTGCCTTTTACCTGCGCGAGGGCATCAATAACCCCGACAGGGTAGAGCAACTGAAAAAGATGCTTGCGAGCAAAGAGACCCTAAAAGGCGATACGCCCTTTGCAGCCTTCAAAGCCGCGCACAGAGAAAACCTCGACTTTAAGGGGCGCGATTATTTCCTCGGAAACGCGTCCTTTTTCGACAGTGTGTACCGAGTGTTTGAAAAGCAAGGAGGGTATGAAAGCTATATGGAATACGCCAAGACCCACGGCCTGCTTCCCACGGGCTTGATGGCGTGGCCCCCCAAGCTGATGAGCGAGGTTACGAAAGCACTGCAAGCGGGCGAGCAGCGGGTCTTGGCCGAGGTCCTGTTCATCGTCGAAGAGCCCGAGGAGTTCGCCGACTTTGAGGGGTCAATCCGCACCCCGTTTTTCGTGCGACAGCTCTGGGATCCGGAGCGGAGTATGTGGCGCTTGGTAGAAATTTTCACGTCAAATAACGCGCCGGTTATGTTCTCGTTCACCGGCATGTAACCCGGCCTTGCCACAAACCACTACTTACTGGAGGAAATACCATGAAAAAGCGGACCATCCACGCCCTGTATTTCGCCCTACTCGCCATCTGGTCCGGCCTCGCCAGCGTAGCTGCGACCAAGCCCCAGTACGGCGGCTTTTCGTCCGATGCCGAGGGGCGTCAAGCCTATCTCGACTACATCCACAGCTTGGAGATGATCGCGGTCGCGGCCGGTCCCGAATTGCGGAACGCGGTCGAAGCTATCCCCGTCGAGGCGGACGTCGCCCTCACCCCCGCGCAAGAAGCAGGGCTACACGACTGGCTCTACGACTTCTTGGTCGCCTTCTCCAGCTCGGGCAGCGACAGCCTTGCCGCGGCCTTTTACCTGCGCGAGGGCGTCAATAACCCCGATGGGGTAGAGGAACTAAAAAAGGAGCTTGAAGCCAAGGGGCTCCTAAAAGGCGATACGCCTTTGGCTATCTTCCAAGCTGGGCACAGAGAAATGCTCAACAGGAATGAGCGCGACTACTACTTGGAAAAGGTGTCCTTTTTCGACAGCGCGTTCAAGGTGTCCAAAATGCAGGCGGAATACAGTGCTTATGTCATATCCCTTATGATCCACCGCATGGTGCCCAATATGAATCTATCGACTTCCACCTCCAAGCTGATGAGCGAGATTGCGGAAGCACTGCAAGCGGGCGAGCAGTGGGTCTTTGCCGAGGTCCTGTTCATCGTTGAAGATCCCGAGGAGTTCGCCGGGTTTGAGGGGCCGGGGCGCAGTGCGTTCTTCTTCCGGCTGGCTTGGGACCGGGAGAAGGCTATGTGGCGCCATGTAGAAAGCGTTTACGGCCTCGGGACGCCGTATTTTCTGTTCAACTCCACATAATTGGGCCTTGCGACAAACCTGCGCCCGATGCTTCTAACTATCCACATAAGGAGGATACCATGAAACCCTTATTCATTCGCGTTCTGTATTTCGTCCTAATCGCCGTCGCCAGCGCAGCTATAGCCGATCCCAAACCCCAGTACGGCGGCTTTTCGTCCCACCCCGATAGCCTCCAAGTCTTCTACGACTATATCCACGGTCAGGAGATGATGAAGGTTGAGGCTGGCCCCGAATTGCGGAGCACCGTTGAGGCCATCCCCGTCGACTTGGCCGCTCCCATCGATCTGGAGCAAGAAACCGGGCTACGCGACTGGCTCTACGACTTTTTGGTCGCCTTTTCGGCCTCGGGCAGCGATAGCCTCGCCGCCGCCTTTTACCTCCGCGAAGGTGTCAATAACCCCGACATGATAGAGGTACTAAAAAAGTATCTCGATCGCAGAGATACTCTAACAGGTGATACGCCCTTTGCCATTCTTGCAGCCGGACATAGGAACATACTCGGCTCGGCGAAGCGCGACTACTTTTTTGAGAACGTGTCCTTTTTCGACAGCGTGTTCAAGGTGTTTGAGATGCAGGAGGAATACGATAGTTATGCGTTCTACCTCCAAACGCACGGCATGATCCCCAGAGGCACCTTGAAGTTTCACCTCAAACTCCAAGACGAGGTGGAGGAAGCACTACAAGCGGGTGAGCCATTGGTTTTTGCCGACATCATGTTCATCGTCGAAGAGCCAGCAGGGGTCTCCGATTGGTCGTGGCAGGGGCGCACCCCGTCCTTCTTCAGACTAGTCTGGGATCCAGAGCGGGCTATGTGGCGCCATGTAGAGGTCTATTTCAGCCGTGGCGTCCCCCAGGACTTTCTGTTCAACGTCATGTAACCCACCCTTTACCACTCGCAGGAGAAAAATCATGAACAAGCTAACGCTAAAAGCAGCGGCCGTAGCCGCCGTGCTCTACACGGGCTGGACTCATGCCGACGAACTGCCGCAGACCGCCGAGTACGGCACCACCTACGACAGCGAGGGCACGGCTGGCGAGGTGCGCTTTGTCGCGCCCTACGACATGGAGATCGTCTCAGTCGAACCCGGCTGTGGCTGCACCGGCGTCGAGTACCCGCAAGGGCTGTTGAAGGCCGGCGAATCCTACGCCATTTCCTACCAGATCGACACTCAGGGGCGCTCCGGGGTCTTTGCCTCCAGCATTGACTTTAGTGTAGCAGACCGCGCCGACAAATGGCAGTTGCGATTGGAAGGCCAAGTCGTGCCCATGCTGCCCAGCAAATTGCACCTAGGGACAATACAAGGCGACGACTTGGCCTCCATGCGCCGACGCATTCCCCTCGTGCAGATCGACGGACAACCGCGACACCTTCGCCAAGTCCAAGTCGTGGGAAAAGGCATAGAGGCATCGGTGATAGAAGGCGGCACCGCCCTAGCGATCACCCCGGCAGCGGACCTGACGTGGGGCAATCGGATCATCGCCACCCTTGAAGCGACGATTGCCGGTGAGGACGAAGAGTATTCTCGTTCCATCCAAGTGCGCGGACAGGTCAGCCCCCGCTTTAGCCTAGAGCCACAAAGCGCGTCCTTCGGCGTAGGTGCAGCGCAACGGCGCGAGACGCTCCAAGTGCGCGTAGGCTTGCCAGCCGAGTTCGCCGACGCGCCCATACAGGCGTCGCCTGTGTGCGACGAGGTGCAATTCGACATCGCATACCAACGGGAAGCCGACCACAGCGTAGTCGTCCAGATCCGCAACGCGAGCGACTTCCCCGCTGGTACGCTTCACTGTGGGGTCGCGGTGCAAATCGGCGCAGAGCAGGTGCTGATACCCGTGCTAGCCTTAACGCGATAAGGAGGCGACCATGAAACCGCCCAAAACAACCAAGGCGTGGTCCCATCTCAAACGGGGCCATGCCTGCCGCAAAAAGGGGCAGCGCGAGCAAGCGGCCACTCATTACCAAACAGCGCGGCGGCTCTTTCGCGCCGGAAAGTGCCAAAAGGGGCTTTTTGAGGCTTGCACCCAACTCGGCCACCACTGCGAGATCGCCAGCGACCTCGACCCATCGCTGCAATACTTCCAAGAGGCATTGGCCGCCTGCTCACCGAGCCGATCTCTGAGCGACACAGCCGAGGCCGAAGGCAACGTCGGCTTCATCAAACAAAGCCAAGCCCGCTTTGCCGAAGCTGCAACGCACTACCGCAAGGCCATGCAGTACGCCCAACAAGGCGGCGATGCCGCCCTCGCGGCCAAGATGGCCAACAACATGGGCAACCTCTACATGCAGCAGAACGACTTGGAGGAGGCTCAACAGTGGCTCCAGCGCAGCCTCGCCCTCTATGACAACGATGTGCCGGGCAACCTGCTCAACGGCTTGGGGCAACTGGCCCTGCGCCGCGGCGACCCCGAACAGGCCCTGCACCATTTTACGGCTGGACTCGCGACAGCCCGGCAGCAAGGGACGCCCCTTGAAGTGGCCCTGCAACTTGGTTCTATCGCCTCGGTCTGCCGCGACTTAGGCCATATAGACCGCGCCTTGAGCAGTGGCAACGAAGCCCTGAGCATCTACGTGGCGCAAGGGCATGCCCACGGTCGCTGTAGCATGGCGTCGCTGCTGGCCGATCTCTACATGACCGCCAGCGACCTAGCGATGGCACAACGACATCTACAGGTTTCTATGGACCTGTGCCATCAGTTAGGGGACGCGCGGGTGCAGGCTTTTAATCACGTGTCCTTGGGCAATCTGTACGCGCAACAGGACAGCGACAAGCGGCGGGCGTTGGCCGAATGGATAGCGGCATTGCGCCTGTTTAAGCAACTTGGTATGGAAAGGCAGAGCCAAGCGGTCATTAGGGCCATGGCCGCGTAGCCAAGGCAATAATCCACTCCTCGAACCCACAGGAGCCGCGCCATGATCGGCATTGTGTTCAAGAAAGAGATGCTCAGCCATCTGCTCAGCCAGCGCTTCGCCGCTTGCACCGCCCTCGCTGTGGTGCTCATCATCGCCAATGGTATGCTCACCAGCCAGATTTATGTTCAGAAAAAGGCCAGCTATCTCACGCAACGCGCCGTTGAGGAGACCAAACTGCCCGAAATCACGTACTATTCGGTCCTAAGCTCGGGCACCAACAGATCCGGCAGGTCTCCACTCCGCGACAAGGCGGCCCCGCGTGCCTTACGACCCCCGCGTCCCTTAGAGGTGTTTGCCCAAGGCGTCGAACAAGAGGTGGGACAGGCCGTCGAGGTCCTGCTCTTTGAGGTGCCCTACCAAGCCGAGTCGATCAAGTCCTCCGAGTCGATCAATCCCTACCTCGCCATCTTTGCCTCCTTCGATGTGGTGTACATCTTCCAACTCGTGCTCAGCCTGCTGGCCATCCTCATCGCCAGCGAGACCATCTCCGGCGAAAAGGAGGACGGCACCCTGCGGCTGATGCTGACGACCAACGTCAGCCGCGCCCAAGTCCTCGCCGGCAAAATCCTCGCTGGCCTGACCACGCTGGCCATTCCCACCGCTCTCGGCTTTATCCTGCTGACGATCTTGCTGTTGGGCACGGAGTATATCGAAGTCGGGAGCGGCGAGTGGGCGCGGTTGGGGCTGCTGTTCGCGCTGTCGCTTTTGTATCTGCTGGTGTTCTATCTGATTGGGTTGGTGATCTCGTGCGCCACGCATCGCTCGGCGACCAGCTTGGTCGTCGCGCTGTTTACGTGGGCCTTGCTGGCGATTGTGCTGCCCGACAGCATCACGGCCTTGCTCAACGAGCAGGCCAACATGGGCGCAAAGCACAAGCAAGCTCATCACAAGGCCGCGCAGGTGTGGAATAAGTTCGATCAGGAGGCCATCGACCTCGCTCGGGCGCACGGCCAGATCACGTACCCTCCCATAGGGATGGTTGAACGGTTCATGCACCCGGTTTACGGAATGACAGACCACGTTGCGGGAATAGGCATGTACTCTTATGGGAACGAGCAGATACCCACTCTCCACCTAAGTGGTGTCGTCGATTCGCCCTCGCTCGCCGAGTTCCAAGACATCATCCGCACCGGCGAGCGGTTGCGCCTGAAGTACGCCCAGCGCGCGTGGAACGCCAAAGCCCCCCTGCTCGAAGGCTTCCCCCGCCGCATCCAACGCTGGAATAGCTGGCTCCAACGCCTCCTGCCCCCCGGAGCGTATGCGCAAGCCGCCAGTACCTTCGCCGGCACCAGCCGACGAGAATACTACGACTTTATCGACCAAGTCCGCTCCTATCGCGGGCAAATCATCGCCTTTGTCGAAGAGCGCGATGCCTTTGGCTCCCGCGAGTGGTTCAACGACGATCCCGGCTGGCGCGCCGACTTGCGCGACCTACCGCGGTTTAACGAGCGCGGTTGGACCGTCGCCAAGGGGCTGAGCCACGCCTTGCCGGATCTAACGGCCCTGCTGCTGTATGCGACCGGGCTCTTTGTCCTCGCCAACCGACTCTTTGGGCGCTACGACGCCAAATGAGACACACCGCCGACCGTCAAAGCTCAACGTGCATGTGCGATGTTTAGACGCATTTGTGCGATATATTGTCGCACTTTTAGGCCGTCAAACGGACCTCGCAAAGGGCCTGAGAGACTATTTGGGGAGACGGACAATAAAAATTTACCTTTATAAATCATTGTATAACAATGAGATAAGAAGAATACAATAAAAAAATAAGCGCGATTGACGGCTACCGGCCGCTCATTGGCACGATAATTGCAATAAGTCTTACAGAAGCAGCAACCCACCTAAAAAACGGAGGTACGGCTTATGAAGCACATCGTCTCAACTGGCGCGGGGCTTGTCCCTAGCGGCCAATACTTCCCCTCGGAGATCGCCTCCGAGAGAACGCAACACACCTTAAAGTAAAGGAGCGCATCATGAAGACGCGCATCATTCGGCTGGCCATTGGCTTCACGGCCTTGGTCGCCAGCTTCCTACCGCAGAAGGCCGAGGCTTTTCGTTATTGCAGCAAAGGTTGCCCGAATGGTACTTGGTGCGAGGCAATCGGCTGGAAGGTCAGTTGCACGTGCGACGCAAACGGTAACGCGGTATGCAGCGTCTAATCAGCCTTCAGGGGCGGCTGATCTAGGCCGCTCACCCAACGCGCCCCGGAATGGCACCTTAATCACCGCTATTCCGGGGCAACCCAACCTAACCCAAACCTATGAAGAGGTATAAAGATGAAAACTTTGTATTTCGCCCTAATCGCCGCGTGGTTCGCGGCCTCCAGCGTCTCTGCCGAGCCGAAAGGCCATTTCGGCGGCTACTCCATGCACCCCGACAGCCTCCAAGCCTCTCATCAATCCTTTCTCGATTATGTCAACAGCTTGGAGATGATAAACGTCGAGGTCGGGGACGAGTTGCAGCAGGCCATCGCCGGCATCCCCGTCACGGGGGACACCCCCATCACTCCGGCGCAAGAAGCCGACCTGCGCGCTTGGCTCTACGATTTCTTAGTCGCCTTTTCGGTTTCGAGTAGCGACAGCCTCGCGGCCGCGTTTTACCTCCGCGAAGGCGTCAATAACCCCGAAGGGATAGAGAAGCTAAAAGATCAGCTTGCAAGCAAGGGCCTCCTAAAAGGCGATACGCCTTTTGACATCCTCAAAGCGGGACACCGGCAACTCCTCGACGAGTATGAATACGAGTACTACTTGGGAAAGGTGTCCTTTTTCGACAGCGCGTTTGAGGTGTCCGAGTTGCAGGCCAAGTATAGCCGTTATTTCGAGTCCCTCATGAGCCGCGGCATGCTCCCAATCGGGTCCTATTCGGGTGTTGAAGCCAAAATGAAGAGCGAGGTCCATGAGCACATACAGGCGGGCAAACCGCAGACCTCTGTTGAGTTCATCTGCATTATCGAAGAGCCCGAGGAGTTCGCCTCCTTTGAGGGGGTAAAGCGCGTCCCGTTCTTCTTCCGCATGGCTTGGGACCCAGACAAGGCTATGTGGCGTCTTGTCGAGCTCTATTACGGCTTCGGGGTGAAGTATTTTCTGTTCAGTGCGACCTAGGCTAATCCTTCTAACTCTCGTCGGGGCGGTCGTTCAGGCGATGGCCGCCCCGCTTAACCCAAAAAGACTTTCCCCTAGGAGCCGCGCCATGATCGGCATTGTGTTCAAAAAAGAGATGCTCAGTCATCTGCTCAGCCAGCGCTTCGCCGCTTGCACCGCCCTCGCCGTCGTGCTCATCATCGCCAATGGTATGCTCACCAGCCAAATTTATGTCCAGAAAAAGGCCAGCTATCTCACGCAGCGCGCCGTTGAGGAGACCAAACTACCCGAAATCACATACTATTCGGTCCTAAGCTCGGGCACCAGTAGATCCGGCAGGTCTCCACTCCGCGACAAGGCGGCCCCGCGTGCCTTACGACCCCCGCGTCCCTTAGAGGTGTTTGCCCAAGGCGTCGAACAAGAGGTGGGACAGGCCGTTGAGGTCCTGCTCTTTGAGGTGCCCTACCAAGCCGAGTCGATCAAGTCCTCCGAGTCGATCAATCCCTACCTCGCCATCTTTGCCTCCTTCGACGTGGTGTACATCTTCCAACTCGTGCTCAGCCTGCTGGCCATCCTCATCGCCAGCGAGACCATCTCCGGCGAAAAGGAGGACGGCACCCTGCGGCTGATGCTGACGACCAACGTCAGCCGCGCCCAAGTCCTCGCCGGCAAAATCCTCGCTGGCCTGACCACGCTGGCCATTCCCACCGCTCTCGGCTTTATCCTGCTGATGATCTTGCTGTTGGGCACGGAGTATATCGAAGTCGGGAGCGGCGAGTGGGCGCGGTTGGGGCTGCTGTTCGCGCTGTCGCTTTTGTATCTGCTGGTGTTCTATCTGATTGGGTTGGTGATCTCGTGCGCCACGCACCGCTCGGCGACCAGCTTGGTCGTCGCGCTGTTTACGTGGGCCTTGCTGGCGATTGTGCTGCCCGACAGCATCACGGCCTTGCTCAACGAGCAGGCCAACATGGGCGCAAAGCACAAGCAAGCTCATCACAAGGCCGCACAAGTGTGGAATAAGTTCGATCAGGAGGCCACCGACCTCGCTCGGGCGCACGGACAGACCACGTACCCTCCCGTAGGGATGGTTGAACGGTTCATGCACCCGGTTTACGGAATGGGAGACCACGTTGGGGGAATAGGCGTGTACTCTCATAGGAACAAGCAGACACCCACTCTCCATCTACGTGGTGTCGTCGATTCGCCCTCGCTCGTCGAGTTCCAAGACATCATCCGCACCGGCGAGCGGTTGCGCCTGAAGTACGCCCAGCGCGCGTGGAACGCCAAAGCCCCCCTACTCGAAAACTTCCCCCGCCGCATCCAACGCTGGAATAGCTGGCTCCAACGCCTCCTGCCCCCCGGGGCGTATGCGCAAGCCGCCAGTGCCTTCGCCGGCACCAGCCGACGAGAATACTACGACTTTATCGACCAAGTCCGCACCTATCGCGGGCAAATCATCGCCTTTGTCGAAGAGCGCGATGCCTTTGGCTCCCGCGAGTGGTTCAACGACGATCCCGGCTGGCGCGCTGACTTGCGCGACCTACCGCGATTTAACGAGCGCGGTTGGACCGTCGCCAAGGGGCTGAGCCATGCCTTGCCGGATCTAACGGCCCTGCTGCTGTATGCGACCGGGCTCTTTGTCCTCGCCAACCGACTCTTTGGGCACTACGACGCCAAATGAGACGGCCCGGTATTTTCTGTTTTGCCGCTGACTCTAAAAAAGGAGGCCCTCAATGCTAGCTGCCATTGTAAAACGCGAACTGATTGACCACCTCCTCAGCCTGCGCTTTGGCTTGGCCCTCGTGCTGACCGTCGGGCTGATGGTGCTCAATGCCCTCGGCTTTGTCGGCGGGTCCTACGAGTTCCGGCGCGACCTCTATATCGAACAGGTGCAAGCCGAGCAAGAGATCGGTCGCAGCCACGCCCAACAGGGCTTGTGGAAGCTGATCGTCCATGGGGGACAAGACTATATCTACAAAAAACCCAGCCCCCTCATGTTCTGCGCCGTGGGTGCCAACGACGCCCTGCCCGAGCGAGTGTGGACGCCGAGTTGGAAATTCAACTACAACGACATCATGTTCTACGATCCCCTTGTAATCCTCTATTGGGACATCAGAGACAACTGGGACCCCAACGAGAGCCAACTGATGAAGGCCCGAGCCCTCGACTGGGTCTTCATCATCGGCGGCCTACTCAGCCTCATGGCCTTGTTGTTCACCTTTGACGCCTTCATCGGCGAAAAGGAGCGCGGCACCCTCAAACTGGTCATGGCGCAAAGCCTGCCGCGCCACACCCTGCTGCTGGGCAAGTTCCTCGGCGCAATGCTCGCCCTCGCCCTCGTGTTGAGCCTCGCCCTCGTCGTCAACCTGCTCGTCGTCCTCGCGCTGTCCAAGGTGAACTTGGGTCTGGTCGAGGCCGGGCGCATCGTCGGTATGGTCGGCCTGTCGCTGCTGTATCTGGCCTGCTTTGTCGGGTTGGGCCTGTGGGTGTCCATACGGAGCAGCACCACCCGCTCCAGCTTGGTGAACGTGTTGTTGCTGTGGACCTGCGGGGTGTTGCTCTGGCCGGCGGCCGGCGGTGCCTTAGCCGCTCGCGTGGTGGTCCGCGAATTCGGGGAGGCGGTTGTAATGGAGTGGGAGTTCAAGGCTCCAGAAAAAGAGAAAATTAATATTCTTAGGTCTGCTGCGCGGAAGCGCGATATGAGAAACCCCAAAAAGTTGCGCGAGTTTGCCGAGGCCGAACGCGCCAAGCGTCAGGTTATTCAAGACCGGGAAGACCAATTTTTGGCCTTCAGCCTCGGCGAGGTCGAAAAAGCGCGCCACATCGTGCGTTTGTCGCCCATGGGCTGCTTCCAATACGGCATGGAAGCCCTCGCCGGCACCGGACTGGCGCGCCACAAGAGCTTTGTCGAGCAGGTGCGCACCTATGTCCAGCAGTTCGAGCAGACCATGCTCACCCTCGACCGCGACGATCCCAAAAGCATGCACCTCCACCCCGTCGCCCAAGGGCTGTCGCGGCAGAAAATCAACCCGGACACGCTGCCGGTCTTCACCGAGAACCTGTCGGCGGAGACCTTGCTGCGGCATGCGGTCGTCGATGTAATCGGCCTATTCTTCTTCGCCGTCCTCACCTACCTGCTGGCCTACCGAGCGTGGCTGCGATCCAGCATCGTCTAAGGGCAGCCTTCGTCGCCGCGACAACCCCCCGGACCAAAGCGGGTAGTCCATAGACCGGGCTACCCGCTTCTTTCCCCTCCCCCCTAACCCGTCTCCAAAACGCAGCCCCGACATTCCCGTCCGCACTTCCACTCGCTGAATAGCTCCTAACCACATCCCTCCCCCCCTCGGGGGGGAGTCGCCGCCCAGCGGCGGTGGGGGGCCGTGCGACAATTCGACGCATTTGTGCGATGTATCCGCGCACTTTTAGCGCATCAACAGGGCATCGCCAAGGACCTGAGAGACGAGTAAGAAAATTATCTTATTTTTTACAAAGCATTGTTTAACAGGTATTTAGATATATAAAATCAAAAAAGTCAGCGCGATTGGTGACCGTTGGGTCACTCATTGGCACGATAATTGCAATAATACTTACCGAAGCAACAACCTCGCTCTTCCATAAGGAGAATGCCATGAAACTCTTAGCCATTAGCACCCTGTATTTCGCTCTAGTCGCCGCTTGGCTCGCTGTCGCCAGCGCAGCCGCGGCCGAGCAGCCCCAGTACGGCGGCTTTTCGCCCGATGCCGAGGGGCACCAAGCCTATCTCGACTACCTCAACCGCTTGGACATGATGAAGGTCGAAGCCGGGGCCGAGTTGCAGCAGGCCGTCGAGGCCATCCCCGTCGAGGCGGACGTCCCTATCACCTCTGAGCAAGAAGCCGACCTGCGCGGCTGGCTCTACGACTTCCTCGTCGCCTTTTCCGCTTCCGGCAGCGACAGCCTCGCCGCCGCTTTCTACTTGCGCGAAGGGGTTGATGACCCGGACCAGATACAGCGGATAAAAGAGGACTTGGAACGCGGCCCAAGCCCCGAAGAAATCGCCCAAATACAAGCGTTTCAAAAACAGGTAAAGGAGGCGGGACTCGCGATGAGCATCCCCATCCCCGAGCCGGTCCCCGATGCCGGCGACACGCCCCTTGCCATCTTAGCAACCCAGCACCGACAAAACCTTGACGCGAAGGGGTGCGATTCCTTCTTCGACAACGCCTCCTTTTTCGCCAGCGCGTATCGCGTATTCGAGCTGCAAGGAGCTTATGAGAGCTATGTGGACTACACCAAGACCCACGGTCTGCTCCCCATGAACCATAGACGTTCGTTGCTCATGGACAACGAGATGAGGGAAGCACTACAGGCCGGCGAAAAATGGGTGACCGCCCAATTCATGTTCATCGTCGAAGAGCCGGACGAGTGCGCCGATTTTGAAACGGGGCCGATGCGCTACCCGTTTTTCGTGCGACTCATCTGGAGCCCAGAGAAGGCTATGTGGCGGCTCTTAGAAATCGTCATGCCAAACGGCGCACCGGTTCAGTTTTCATTCTTGTAGCTCAGAGATCGCCCCCGAGACTACACTAGAACCCACAGGAGCCACGCCATGATCGGCATTGTGTTCAAAAAAGAGATGCTCAGCCATCTGCTCAGCCAGCGCTTCGCCGCTTGCACCATCCTCGCCGTCGTGCTCATCATCGCCAACGGCGTCCTCACGACCCAGACTTATGTCGAGAAAAAGGTCAGTTACCTCACTCAGCGGGCCATTGAGGAAACCAAACGACACGAAATCACCCACTATTCGGCCTTAGGCTGGGACTGGTTGATGGTGCCTAACAGTCTGCCCAAGCCCAAGGCGGCTCCGCGTGCGCTGCGGGCTCCGCGCCCCTTAGCGGCGTTCGCCCGAGGAGCCGAACGACAGTTGGGGCAAGCCGTCAAGGTGCTACTCTTTGAGGTGTCCTACCAAGCCGAGGAGGTCTCCCCCTTCCAGTCGAGCAATCCCTACCTCGCCATCTTTGCCTTCTTCGACGTGGTGTACATCTTCCAACTCGTGCTCGGCTTGCTAGCCATCCTCATCGCCAGCGAGACCATCTCCGGCGAAAAAGAAGACGGCACACTGCGGCTGATGCTGACGACCAACGTCAGCCGTGCCCAAGTCCTCGTCGGCAAAATCCTCGCGGGTTTGACCACGCTGGCTATTCCAACGGCCTTGGGCTTTATCCTGCTGACGATCTTGCTGTTGGGCACGGAGCAGATCGAAGTCGGCGTCGGCGAGTGGGCGCGGGTGGGCTTACTGTTCGCGCTGTCGCTGCTGTATCTGCTAGTATTCTACCTGATTGGGCTGGCGATCTCGTGCGCGACGCACCGCTCGGCGACCAGCTTGGTCGTCGCGCTGTTTACGTGGGCGTTGCTGGCGATAGTGCTGCCTAACAGCATCTCAGCATTGCTCAACGAGCAGGCTAACATGGGCGAAAAGCATGCCCAAGCCCATCACAAGGCCGCACAGGTGTGGCAGGAGTTCGATCAGGAGGTCACCGACCTTGCACGGGCGCACGGTCAGACGAAGTACTTTCCCACAGATATGGTCGAGCCTGACCCTAATAGCCGCGGGACTATAATCTACGACTCCGGCACTGGAACCTACTCTATAAGAGACGGGCAGACGCCTCAGTTCTATCTATCGGGTATCGCCGATACGCCCGCGCTGACGAAGTTCCAAGACATCGTCCGCACCGGCGAAAGGCTACGCTTGAAATACGCCCAACGCGCTTGGAACGAGAAAGCCCCTCTCCTCGAAGGCTTCCCCCGCCGCATCCAACGCCGCAACAGCCAACTCCAGCGCCTGCTGCCCCCCGGTGCCTACGCCCAAGCCGCCAGCCTCCTCGCTGGCACCAGCCGACGCGAATACGACGACTTCATCGGCCAAGTCCGCACCTATCGCGGGCAGATCATCACCTTTCTCGAAGAGCGCGATGCGTTTGGCTCCCGCGAGTGGTTCAACGACGATCCCGGCTGGCGCGCCGACCTGCGCGACCTGCCGCATTTTTACGAGCGCGGCTGGACCGTCGCCGAGAGCCTGCGCCACGCCTTACCGGCACTGGCTTCCCTGCTGCTATATGCGGCCGTGCTCTTCGTCCTTGCCAACCGCCTCTTCGCCCGCTACGACGTGATGTGAGCCATCCAACAGAAGGAGCTATTCCCATGCTAGCCGCCATTGTAAAACGCGAATTGCTCGACCACCTCAGCAGCCTGCGCTTTGGCTTGGCCCTTGTGCTGACAGTGGGGCTGATGGTGCTCAACGCCCTCAGCTTTGTCGGCGGATCCTACGAGTTCCGACGCGACCACTACCTCAAGCAAGTCCAAGCCCAGCAAGAGATCGGCCGCAGCCACGCCCAACGCGGCCTGTGGAAGCTGATCCTCCATGCCGGGCAAGAGTACATCTATAAGAAACCCAGCACCCTCATGTTCTGCGCCGCGGGTGCCAACGACGCCCTGCCCGAACGCCTCTGGACCCAAGGCGGGGAAACCTCCTACAACAGCGTCAAATTCTACGACCCCTTTGTCCTGATCTATTGGGACATCATCGACATCTGGGCACCCAAGGCCAGCCAACTGCTGGAGACCCAAGCCATAGACTGGGTCTTCATCATCGGCGGTCTGCTCAGTCTCATGGCCTTGTTGTTCACCTTTGATGCCTTCATCGGCGAAAAGGAGCGCGGCACCCTCAAGCTGGTCATGGCGCAAAGCCTGCCGCGCCACACCTTGCTGTTGGGCAAGTTCCTCGGCGCAATGCTCGCGCTTGCCATCGCCCTCAGCCTCGCCATCGTCGTCAACCTACTCATCGTCCTCGCGCTGTCGCAGGTGAACTTGGGTCTGGTCGAGGCCGGGCGCATCGTCGGCATGGTCGGCCTATCGCTGCTGTATCTGGCTTGCTTTGTCGGGTTGGGCCTGTGGGTGTCCATACGCAGCAGCACCACCCGCTCCAGTCTGGTAGGCGTCCTATTGCTGTGGACCTGTGGGGTGTTGCTCTGGCCGGCCACCGGCGGCGCACTAGCCGCTCGCGTATTGGTCAGCGAGTTCGAGGAGGAGTTGGTGCTAGGGTGGGGCTTTGCAAACAACAACACGCCCGCCCACCAGAAACTCCAAACCCTCAAGAGCCTTTTGCGGAACCGCGATCTGAGAAACCCCCAAAAGGTGCGCCAGTTGGCCGACGCCCAACGCGCCGTGCGCCAGTTCCACCAAGACCGAGAAGACCGCTTTCTGGCCTACAGTCTCGGCGAAGTCGAAACAGCCCGCCACATCGTCCGCCTGTCGCCCATGGGCTGCTTCCAATACGGCATGGAAGCCCTCGCCGGCACCGGACTAGCGCGCCACAAGAGCTTTGTCGAGCAGGTGAGGACCTATGTCCAGCAGTTCGAGCAAACCATGCTCAACCGCGACCGCGACGACCCCAAAAGCATGCACATCCACCTCGTCGCCCAAGGGCTATCGCGCCAGAAAATCAACCCGGACGCCCTGCCCGTCTTCACCGAGAACCTGTCGGCGACAACCTTGCTGCGACACGCGGTCGTCGATGTCATCGGCCTATTCTTCTTCGCCATCCTCACCTACCTGCTGGCCTACCGGTCATGGCTACGCGCCAGCATCGTCTAAAGAAAAGGAAATACCCATGCAGACCATCGTAATGTCATTCCCGCGAAAGCGGGAATCCAGAATTGCCATAACACCTAACAACCGACGGCCCAGCCGTCCACGCGAGGAGAACCTCATGAAACCCCTAGCCATTTTCGCCCTGATCGCCATCGCCAGCACCGCCATGGCCGACCCCAAACGCGAGTTTGGCGGCTTTTCGTCCAACCCTCGCGATCTCCAAGTCTTTCTCGACTATATCCATAGCTTGGAGATGAGCAAGGTCGAGGCCGGGGCCGAATTGCAGAGCGCGATAGCGGCCATCCCCGTCGAGTCAGACAGCACCCTTACTGCCGAGCAAGCAGCCAACCTGCGCGACTGGCTCTACGACTTTCTCGTCACCTTTTCGGTTTCCGGCAACGACAGCCTCGCCGCCGCCTTTTACCTCCGCGAGGGCGTTACCAACCCCGGCGAGTTAGAGACAATGAAAGAAAACCTTGAGACCTGGGGGCTTATAGAGGGCACTACGCCCTTTGACCTCTTCCGAGCTATGCACCGCTCCATACTCGACCACCAAGAGTATGAATACCGCTTTGGCAACGCATCTTTTCTTCACAGCACATTCAAGGTATTCGAGATGCAGGGCCAGTACGAGAGTTATCTGTCCTATGCTAGGGCCAACGGCATGGTGGTGGCCGGGGGGTTGTATATGGACAAGTCCAAATTGCAGCAAGAGGTCGAGGAAGCGATACAAGCGGGCGAGCAGCGGCTCTTAGCCCAATTCATGTTCATTACTGAAGAGCCCGAGGAGTTCGCCGAGTCTAAAAGGCCGATACGCACCCCATTCTTTTTTCGGCTAGTCTGGGACCCGGACCGGACGATGTGGCGCTTTGTCGAGGTGGTTTACAACTCCAATCTGCCGCATTTCTTCCAATTCTCTTCCATGTAACCCATCGTACTGAAGGAAGGAGCTATTCCAATGCTAGCCGCGATTGTAAAACGCGAATTGCTCGACCACCTCAGCAGCCTGCGCTTTGGCTTGGCCCTCGTGCTGACGGTGGGGCTAATGGTGCTCAACGCCCTCAGCTTTGTCGGCGGCTCCTACGAGTTCCGACGCGACCACTACCTCAAGCAAGTCCAAGCCCAGCAAGAAATTGGCCGCAACAACGCCCAACGCGGCCTGTGGAAGCTGATCCTCCATGCCGGGCAAGAATACATCTATAAAAAACCCAGCACCCTCATGTTCTGCGCCACCGGGGCCAACGACGCCCTGCCCGAGCGGCTCTGGACCCAAGGCGGGGAAAACTCCTACAACAGCGTCAAATTCTACAACCCCTTTGTCTTGGTCTATTGGGACATCATCGACATCTGGGCACCCAAGGCCAGCCAACTGCTGAAGACCCAAGCGGTTGATTGGGTCTTTATCATCGGCGGTCTGCTCAGTCTCATGGCCTTGTTGTTCACCTTTGACGCCTTCATCGGCGAAAAAGAGCGCGGCACCCTCAAACTGACCATGGCGCAGAGCCTGCCGCGCCACACCCTACTGCTGGGCAAGTTCCTCGGCGCAATGCTCGCGCTCGCCATCGCCCTAAGCCTCGCCATCGTCGTCAACCTGCTCATCGTCCTCGCGCTGTCGCAGGTGAACTTGGGCTTCGTCGAGGGCGGGCGCATCGTCGGCATGGTCGGCCTATCGCTGCTGTATCTGGCCTGCTTTGTCGGATTGGGGCTGTGGGTGTCGATACGGAGCAGCACCACCCGCTCCAGTCTGGTAGGCGTGTTGTTGCTGTGGACCTGCGGGGTGTTGCTCTGGCCGGCCACCGGCGGCGCGTTGGCCGCTCGCGTGTTGATCAGCGAATTCGAGGAGGAATTGGTGCTGGGGTGGGGCTTTGCAGACAAGTACAACCCGGACCAACAGAAACTTAATGATCTAAAGAATACGTTGCGGAACCGCGACTTGAGAAATCCCCAAAAGGTGCGCCAGTTGGCCGACGCCCAACGCGCCGTGCGTCAGTTCCGCCAAGACCGCGAAGACCGATTTTTAGCCCACAGCCTCGGCGAAGTGGAAAACGCCCGCCACATCGTCCGCCTGTCGCCCACCGGCTGCTTCCAGTACGGCATGGAAGCCCTCGCCGGCACCGGACTAGCGCGCCACAAGAGCTTTGTCGAGCAAGTCCGCACCTTTGTCCAGCAATTCGAGCAAACCATGCTCAACCGCGACCGCGACGACCCCAAAAGCATGCACATCCACCTCGTCGCCCAAGGGCTATCACGCCAGAAAATCAACCCGGACGCCCTGCCCGTCTTCACCGAGAACCTATCGGCGACGACCCTGCTGCGACACGCGGTTGTCGATGTCATCGGCCTATTCTTCTTCGCCATCCTCACCTACCTGCTGGCCTACCGATCATGGCTACGCGCCAGCATCGTCTAAAACCCAAGGAGACCCCCATGAAACCCCTAGCCATTTTCGCCCTAATCGCCGTCGCCAGCGCAGCCATAGCCGATCCCAAACCCCAGTACGGCGGCTTTTCGCCCGACGCCGATGGCCAGCAAGCCTATCTCGACTACATCCACAGCTTGGACATGATCGAGATCGAGGCCGGAGCCGAGTTGCAACAGGCCATCGAGGCCATCCCCGTCAAGGCGGGCGTCGCCATCACGCCCGAACAAGAAGCCGGCCTGCGCGACTGGCTCTACGACTTCCTCGTCGCCTTCTCCGCTTCCGGTAGCGACAGCCTCGCCGCGGCCTTTTACTTGCGCGAGGGCGTCAATAATCCCACCGGAATACAGGAGATCAAAGCGCAATTTGCCGCCTTTGCAAACGCCCCCGCCGACCAGCTAAAGTCAATGGGGATGGCGCCTCCCAAGCAACCCGTTGACGATACCCCTTTTGCCCTCTTCCAAGCCATGCACCGCTTCGGCGTCAACGTGAAGGGGCGCGATTACTTCTTAGGCAACGCCTCCTTTTTCGACAGCGCGTACAGAATTTTTGCACTGCAAGGGGCTTATGAGAGCTATGCGACCTACGCCACTTCTCGCGGCCTGCTGCCCACCGGGGGCCGTACAGAGTGGTCCCCCAAGCTGAGAAAGGAGATGGAAGAAAGGCTAAAGGCGGGCGAGCCGGAAGTAGCGGCCGAGTTCATGTTCATCGCCGAAGAGCCGGAAGAGTGCGCCGACTTTGAAACGGGGCCGCTGCGCTTCCCGTTTTTCGTGCGACTCGTCTGGAGCTCAGAAAAGGCTATATGGCGTCTGGTAGAGGCCTTCGCGCCGAATGACGCGCCGGTTCTCTTCTTGTTTAAGTCAACGTAATCAACGCGACCGAGGCGGTCTCCAAGCTAGCCCGAAGGCCGCTTCAATTAACCCAAGGAGCTGCGCCATGGTCGGCATTGTGTTCAAAAAAGAGATGCTCAGTCATCTGCTCAGCCAGCGCTTCGCCGCTTGCACCATCCTCGCCGTCGTGCTCATCATCGCCAACGGCGTCCTCACGACCCAGACTTATGTCGAGAAAAAGGTCAGCTACCTCACCCAGCGGGCCGTTGAGGAAACCAAACGGCACGAAGTCACCTATTATTCGGTGCTGGGCAGCGACTGGTTAAACACGATCTTCAGTAACAAACCCAAGGCGGCACCGCGTGCTCTGCGGGCTCCGCGTCCCTTAGAAGCGTTCGCCCAAGGCGATGAACAACAGTTGGGACAGGCCGTCAAGGTGATCCTCTTCGAGGTGCCCTACCAAGCCGAGGAGGTCTCCCCCTTCCAGTCGAACAACCCCTACCTCGCCATCTTTGCCTTCTTCGACGTGGTGTACATCTTCCAACTCGTGCTCGGCTTGCTAGCCATCCTCATCGCCAGCGAGACCATCTCCGGTGAGAAGGAAGACGGCACGTTGCGGCTGATGCTGACGACCAACGTCAGCCGCGCCCAAGTCCTCGTCGGCAAAATCCTCGCCGGCCTGACCACGCTAGCCATTCCAACGGCTCTCGGCTTCATTCTGCTGACGATCTTGCTGTTGGGCACGGAGCAGATCGAAGTCGGCGTCGGCGAGTGGGCGCGGGTGGGCTTACTGTTCGCGCTGTCGCTGCTGTATCTGCTAGTGTTCTACCTGATTGGGCTGGCGATCTCGTGCGCGACGCACCGCTCGGCCACCAGCTTGGTCGTCGCGCTGTTTGCGTGGGCGTTGCTGGCGATAGTGCTGCCCAACAGCCTCTCGGCTTGGCTCAACGAGCAGGCCAACATGGGCGAAAAGCATGCCCAAGCCCACCACAAGGCCGCGCAAGTGTGGCAGGAGTTCGATCAGGAGGTCACCGATCTTGCCCGGGCGCACGGCCAGACGAAGTACTTCCCCTTGGATATGGTCAAGCGGCTCCCGCCGAAGAGGGGACGCGGGACTTTGTCCAGCTTTGAAGGAACGGACGCTTACTCTATAAGAGACGGGCAGACGCCTCATATCTATCTATCGAATGTCGCCGATACGCCCGCGCTGACGAAGTTCCAAGACATCGTCCGCACCGGCGAAAGGCTACGCTTGAAATACGCCCAACGCGCTTGGAACGAGAAAGCCCCTCTCCTCGAAGGCTTCCCCCGCCGCATCCAACGCCGCAACAGCCAACTCCAGCGCCTGCTGCCCCCCGGTGCCTACGCCCAAGCCGCCAGCCTGATCGCCGGCACCAGCCGACGCGAATACGACGACTTCATCGGCCAAGTCCGCACCTATCGCGGGCAGATCATCTCCTTCCTCGAAGAGCGCGATGCGTTTGGCTCCCGCGAGTGGTTCAACGACGACCCCGGCTGGCGCGCCGACCTGCGCGACTTGCCGCAGTTTTACGAGCGCGGCTGGACCGTCGCCGAGAGTATGCGCCACGCCTTGCCGGCGTTGACCTCCCTGCTGCTGTATGCAGCCGTGCTCTTCGTCCTCGCCAACCGCCTCTTCGCCCGCTACGACGTGATGTGAGAAGCGTTGCTTCAAGGATCGAGGGCATCTTGCCCTCGTCGAGGGCGGGACGCCCTCGATCCTAGGTGGATTCCCGCTTGCGCGGGAATGACCACATAGAGGCACCATCCTTGGAAGGATAGCGGCTAGTATCGTGTTGTACAAGGCGACGCCCCACCGCCAAAATCCCCTCCTGCCAGCCGCCGCGTCGTGCGACAATTCGACGCATTTGTGCGATGTATCCGCGCACTTTTAGCGCGTCAACAGGGCTTTGCCAAGGGTTTGCAAGACGGGCGCGAAAATTATCTTATTTTTTACAAAGCATTTTATAACAGATAGTTACGATCATCATCCCAAAGAAATCGGCGCGATTATCACCCGCTGGCCGCCTGTTGGCACGATAATTGCAATAATACTTGCTGAAACAGAGACAACCTTAAAGAAGGATTCATCGCAATGCTAGCAGCTATTGCAAAACTCAAACCAGTTGCCCCCCCTCAGCGGCTCCTACGGACTGCGGAAAGGAGTGTAATTATGTATTCCATCTTCTACGTCTTCGGCCTGCTGGTGTGCGCCCTCGCGGCCGACGCCGAAATCCTGACCAAGGAACAGCAGCGCATCCTGCTCGACCTTGAAGAGGCCCATCTGACCCGCCAACAAGCCCAAGCGCACGAGGCTGAGATCGCCATCGAGCACGAGCAGATGATCGGCCTCAAGGAGCGCGGCGTGGTCACCGGCCAAGAGCTGCGCCGCGCCCGTGAGCGGTTTGAGCGCGCCGGCCAGATGCGGCAACAAGCCGACCTGAACCTCCAGCGCGCCTTCCTCAACTCCCTCAGCGACGCCACTCACCTCACGGTCGTCAACGGCCAAAAGTACGGCGTCGAGGGCGACAAGGTGCGCGTGCGGCTCACCCTACGCAACGACTCCGACCTCCACTTGGCGCAAATGGTCGATCGCGCCCGCCGCCGCTACTCCATCAACGGCCTCGACCAAGACGCGGAGTCCCTGTTGCAGGTCAACAACATCTTCGTCACCATCCTCGCCGACCGCGTCATGGTCGGCCAGCCCTACCAAGTCCACATCCCGGTGCTGGCCCTCGGCGAGGAAGTCGAAGTCGAGGTTGGCTTGCAGCGGCCCGAGGTCGAGGACCTCACCGTGCAGCTCCAATACCTCAACCGCAGCGACGACCACGTCATCCACTTGGAGAAGGCTTCGGCCCGCGACGTCGTGCGCGTGTATGCCACCCAGTTTTCCCAAGAAGGGCCGCTGGGCAATTCCGTGGAATACGAGTTGCAGTTGGAGCGGCTGGCCGAGGACGAAAAGATCTTCCAACTGATGGCGCACGGCCTGCCCGACGATTTCCGTTGGGAGTTTGCAAGCGGGGGCCGCAACCTGTCGCGGCTGCGCTTTTCCCGCGACCACTCCAACGACTCCCTGACCCTCAACGTGTACGTGCCCGAACAAGCCGTCAGCTTTGCAGTGGATCAGCCGCTCGTGTTCTCGGTGCTGGCCTACGATCCAAAGGACATCGAAGCCGAGGTGTTGGCCGCGGCCGATCCCGAGCGTTTGCAGGCCATGGGCATTGGCTACGAGCAACTGCAACTCGTGCCTACGGGCCGGGCCGAGCTGGAGTTGAGCACCCTCAACCTCGACCTCGCCGTCAATGGCGCCGGCGAGTCCCAGTCCGTTTGGCAGCTCCGCAACCTCGGCACGGTGGAATTGCTCGACATCCGCCTACAGGCCCTGTCGCCGCCCGGCTGGGAAGTCGTCTTTGAGCCGCAGGAGATCGCCCTGCTGCCGCCGCGCGAGGAAGTAGAAGCCATGCTGACCGTGCGGCCGGTCAACAGCGCCGAAATCGGCCGCTACGAAGTCAAGACCAGCGCCAGCACCCAGCACAAGGGGCAGTGGGTCGAGTCGGTCGAGCGCACCGTCAACATAAACATCAAGAGCGATGGGTCGTTCTGGGGCATCACCGGGTTGGTGCTCTTGCTGGTGACCATCGTGCTGGGCGTAGCTGTCTTCACCGTGCAATGGAGCAAGCGATGACTGCCTATCGATTGGCCTTAGCCGCCCTCGGCTGCTGGGCGAGCGCCCTCTGCGCCGAGGAGTGGGACCTAACGACCTGTCAGCGCGCTGCCGGCCAGCACAGCCCGGTGATCGAGGCGGCGCGCGCCCGCTGGAACAAGATGCAGGCGCGCACCCGCCTCGACGTGGCCGAGCAGCTGCCGGACATCGGCCTCGCGGCCCAGTACGAGCGCAGCGAATTAGCCGACGCGAGCGAGCCGGAGGCCGACCAACGCGAGCTTTTCTTGGAAGCCCGGCAAGAGCTCTTGCGCTACGGAGCCACCACCCCAACGCGCTTTGCCGCCCAGCACCGCGAGCAGGCGGAAAAGGCGCGCTACCGCGAGGCCATCATCGACGTGGATAGCCAAGTGCGCCAAGCGTATTACCGCCTGCTGCTGACACGCGACGAAATCGCCAACCGCGACGAGTTGCTCGCTTACTTCCGCGCCAAAATGGACCGGGTGCAAACGCGCCTCAACGCTGGCTTGGCCCGGCCGGTGGAGCTGTACGAGGCCGAGCTCGAAGTGCTAGAGGAGCAGTCGCGGATCAACAACCTCCAGCGCACGCTGCGCGCCCTGCATCTCAAGCTCTTCACCGAGATCGGCCTCGTGGGCAAACGCTCGCTCCGCGCCCTTGAGATCGTCGGCCCGCCCTACGAGCAACTCCAGCTACTCGACCCCGGCGAAGCGGACCTGCCCGGCCTGATTGAGGAAGCCCGCGCCAACCGACCGCAACTGGACGAACTCGTCTGGCAAATCGGCCAGCAGCAGCGGCAGGCCCGCAGCGTGTTGTGGCAATGGGGACCCCACGTCGGCCTGCAACTGACCAAGGACTTCCAAGATGCCGACCTCGGCTTGGACTGGAGCGGCAACGGCCAGACTTGGAAGCTGGTGGGGTCGGGTCGCCGGTCGCTGGCCAGCCGGGGTTTGCCCCCCGAGCTGGACGCGGGCGAGGGCTGGCGGGTGATGGCCAACGTGTCGCTGCCCCTGTTCCAAGGGGGTCGGCGGCTGGCCCAGCGCGCCGAGGAGAACGCGCGGCTCCGCGAGTTGCACCAAAACCGCGACGAGACCCGCCACTTGATCGAACTCGAAGTGGTCGAGGCGTTTTACGACTTGAAGAGCCGGCAGGAAAACACCCAGATTCTGCGCCGCCGCGCCGATGTGGCCCGCCAGCGGCTAGACACGGTCGAAGAGCTGTTTGAAAACGCCATGGGCAACCTCAACTTCGACGACATCCGCCGCCAGCGGGTCGCCATCAACCTAGCCGAGCAGAGCTACTTTGCCGAGCGCTTGGCTTACATCCTCGCGGCCGAAAAGCTGCGGCGGATACTGGGCCGAGCGCTCAACAGTGAGTTTTACCAAACCCGTGATCAGTGATCGCTGACCACAAACCACAACCACGAAGAAAGGATCGCCTCATGTTGGAGATCATCGGACTTTCCAAGCACTACGGTGACGTCAAAGCAGTCACCGACCTCAACCTGACCGTCGAAGAAGGGGAGATCTTCACCATGCTCGGCGCCAACGGCGCCGGCAAGACCACCACCTTGATGGTCGCGTTGGGCTTCACCGAACCCACCAAGGGGACGGTCAAGCTGTGCGGCATCGACATCACCGAGCAGCCCTTAGAGGCCAAGAAGTACGTGGCTTACGTCTCGGAAAACGTCATGCTCTACGGCAACTTCAGCGCACGGCAAAACTTGGACTTCTTCACCCGCCTGAGCGGCCAGCCGCCCCAAGAAGCCGCCCAGTACGACCAGATCATGGCGCGGGTGGGGCTGCAACCGGAGGCGTTTGACCGCCGGGTCAAGGCGTTTTCCAAGGGGATGCGGCAGAAGCTGGGCATTGCCATTGCCATTGCCAAGGACGCCCGCATCGTGCTGCTCGACGAGCCGACCTCCGGCCTCGATCCCAAGTCCGGGGCCGAGTTCTTGGAGTTGTTGGATCAGTTGCGCGACGAGGGCAAGGCCATCTGGATGACGACCCACGACGTGTTCCGGGCGCGGGTGATCGCCGACCGGCTCGGCATCATGGTCGAGGGGCATCTGGTCAAGACGCTCAGCCGCACCGAATTCCAAGAGGCCGACTTGGAGCGGCTCTACGTCGAGTACGTGGAGCAGCCCGTCGCGCCAGCGGCCTAGGGACGCAGGAGGTGTGTAGCTCACAACCTTCGTTGGGCTACACACCTTCCATTTTGCCTTGAGTCATCGAGGCTCACTTGCGAGGGAGGCATGTCATCATGGAAACCACGGCCCTGGATTCAATACACCAAAAGCGCATATACGGATTGGCGTACCAGTATATGGCCAACCGCGAGGATGCCGAGGATGTCGTCCAAGAGGTTATGCTCCGCCTGTGGAACCACAGTTCCGGTCTTACCGGCGAAGAGCAGGAGGCTTGGATAGGTCGGGTGACGCGCAACGTCTGTTTGGACGCCTTGCGGCGGCGGAAAAGCTACCGCTCGGCCGTCGGTACTCGGGCGGGCGAACTAGCCGTGCAGAACGCCCCGGAGATCGAGGGGGACTTGCTCCAGCACCTCGGCATCGAGGAAGCCCTCAACCGATTGGCGGAGCCCTATCAAACCGTTATCCTGCTGCGGTATTTTAAGGGGCTATCTTGCAAAGAGATTGGTCGGCGGCTAGGGATGCCCCCCAATACGGTCAGAGTATATCTCAGCCGCGGACAGAAACGCCTGCGGGACCTTTTGGAGTAGATAGATCGACGCGTTCTACTTTCTACTCATTTTTTAGTTTTTTGTAACATTTCTCTAACGGCATACGTTATTACTTATGAGAAGCGTTCTTAAACAATGCGAACATCATGCAAGGAGACTTGCGATGAAAACGCTAACGCTCTTGTGCAGTGCGCTTATTATCATACCCGCGCCCAGTCAAGCCCGCGAAGGGGGCTATGGTGGCTTTAGCAAAGAAAATATACAGGAGTTTTACGACTACATACACGGCCAAGACATAATTGAAGTACAGGCAGGTAAGGAAAGTGGTGAGCCTTGGGATCGCCCACTTTCTTCTCCTAGATATCACAGCTAACCAGTGCATCCTGATAACGCTGGTTTACCTTTCCCAATAGGAGCCGATTATGCCTCTGATAATACTACTATTGGTAGCCTATCCGACAGGTGCTCAATTGCCCTCGGAGGTGGTACTAGAGCCGGTTTATAGCGGCCAAAATAGCACACACTCGATCTCGTTCAAACCCGCCGCCGACATCGAGATAGAAAACGTACGTGCGGGCTGCGGCTGCACCGGAGTCGAATTCCCCACGGGTGTGCTAAAAGCCGATGAAGAATACCATTTGAAGGTCGATGTAAATACGGCGGAACTTTCTGGCTCCTTTAAGAGCCACGTTGCGGTCAAAATCGCCGGCGAAGAGTCGCCGTGGAACCTGAGCCTCCAAGTACAGGCCGTGCCACCCTTTCCCGCCGAAATAGATTTTGGAGAAATAGACCTCATTACCTTGCCTTTAGAGCACCACCTATCGCTTGCCCAGATCGCCGACCAGCCGCTCGTGATAGACTCGGTAGTGGTGCAGGGCGAAGGCGTCGTAGCATATCCTACTGATGCGGGTACAGGGCTGCTGCTTAGGACAGACGAGGCGTTGACTTGGGGCAGCCGAGTTGACGGCCTAGTCGAAGTCCACTTGGCAGGAAACGACCATACACTACAGCAGACCGTGCATGTCGAGGGAAAGGTTATAGAGCGGTTCCAAGTAGATCCATCCGCTCTTTCTTTTGGCATGGGCAAGCCTCACCGACGTCAAACAAAAACGGTCGCAGTACGTGTTGCACCCGATGCGGCGCAGGCTCCGGTCCGGGTTCAATCGAAGTGCCCAGCACCCACATTCGCTTTTGATTGGCTTTGGGAGACGGACCGGCGGCTAGTCGTCGAGATGCACAACGAAAGCGACTTCCCGATGGGCCAGACCGATTGCGAAATTATCGTCCACATTGGGGACAACCCAGTAGCGATCCCCATATTCGCCTTGACTCGATAGGTCAGGCCGAACTGCGAGCAAACAAGCTGAGGGTATATGCTACATTCTATCATAACAAAACTTTCTGAGCGATTGCTATTTTGGGATCGTTGGCTCCATCGGTGGACAGAACTGGACCAACTGGCGCGAGACCAACGGACGATCCTCGTCTTTTTCCACGGGTATAGCTTAGCACACACCCTCCGACCGCTCGTACTCGCACGTGCGCTGCGAGAGCGAGGGTATTCGGTCGAGTGCGCCGGACGCGGCCCCCATATTGAGCGAATCGCTAGGGAGGGGTTCCCCATCCACGACGTCGAGACCTTGCCGCAGGAACGGATGGATGCTTATGTCGCCCAAGGCGAATACGGCTATTACGACCTAGCGTGGATTGATCGCTGCGTCCAGTCGGAGCGAGACTTAATCCAAGCTATCGAACCGGCCTTAGTAATCCAAGATATGAAGCCGACCCTCTCCATAGCGGCTCAACTCGAAGGGGTTGACGAGGCCGTTGTGACCCAAGCGTATAACCAGCCAAGCTATCCTTTTCCCATACGTCTGATGGAGTCGTTCAGCACCGACCCGGGGCCATTTAGTGCCTATCTCAAGCGCAAGGCGCGTGAGGTGAAACCCCGAAAAAAACTTTACCTGCTAGCGGACATCCCCGAATTCCATCCGTCCCCTGAACGGTCGGCTCCGGGGTATCACTATGTAGGCCCTTTACTGGACGACCCACAGGCAAAAGGTACGGTTGCGATTCTCGACCAAGGGTGGGATTTGTCTTGGCCGCTGGTCTATGTCACCTGTGGCAGCAGCGGACACCCTCCCGAATACTTGGAGGGACTAATTGAGGCGGTGACCCACAAGCCCATCCGTTTGCTCATCACTACGGCTGGCCGCTGGGAGGGAACGAGCCTCCCTAGCAATGTCCGGGTGACCGACTTTCTCCCCGGCGAATGGGTCTTGCAGCGGGCGCGGGCCTTAGTAGGCATTGTCGGCATTGGTGCTATTTATCAGGCACTGCGGTGTGGGGTGCCTATCATTGGTGCGCCCGAGCACTTAGATCAGGAGTACCACTTAAATCGCGTTGAGCAACTCGGATTGGGCATAAAGCTCGACCGAAAGGCATTTCGGGCAGACGAGATTTTGGCAGCCCTAGCGCAGGTGTTGGGGGATGAACCCAAGTTCTCGGAGTCGTGTCGTGCTTTTGTTAAAAAAGCAAAAGCCGCCCCATGGCACGGAGGCCAAGTCGCGGCCGATCTGGTAGATGATTTCTTCCTCGCCCAAGAAAAACCGCATCAAATCGATTCCCTTTATGCTATGGAGAAACAGGAGTTTGTCCGTCATCTAGTCGCCAGCACCCCGCTTTCAATGGAGGACGTAGAGACGATTCTACACGAAGACACGGGCCGGGGACTGCCACACCACAAAGTCCACGGGGCGTTGTATTACGACCGTATTGATTCGTGGAATTGGCTCAACGACCACGAGCCTCGCTTTTTTGAGGCCGATTACCAAGCGTTGGAGCAGAAGCGCAACCGATTTTTTATTCGAGACGAAAAGGGCGTCCGGGGCCGCAAGAAATGGCAGCGCTACCGAGTGACCTATCAGTTGCATATTCATCCAGCACCCCTTCAGCCCGGTCAGCGTACCCGGATTTTCCTGCCTTATCCCATCGAAGGGCGTGGCCAATGGGATATCCGGCACATCTCCTGCAAGCCGGCTGATATGGAAGCCGTGTTGGTGCCAGCGATGGGCTTTTTCTACAACTACGAGCGGACTAAGGGTTCTTCTGAAAGCGAGCCTTGGGAGCTAAGCTATGTCTGTGAGTTGACCGTGGAAGAGTTCCCGTCGGCCAATGGATTGCAGCCAGTTCCTCTAAGCCCCATTGAGCGAAAACGGTATCTGCGCTTAGATCCTGCTCTAGCGGACTGTCCCGAAATCGAGGCCTTCCGGCAGGAACTAGGCCCTAGGGGAAGGTGTAGCGACGAGTGGCGTGCCCGTGCTCTATACGAGGCCCTAATGCACACCAAACGATTCAAGAAAACCAAAGACCCGACCCAGAGTATCGGGTACAGTACCCAAGCCATCTTGAGCGATACCGGCGGGCACTGTATCACGCTTTCGCGAGCGTTTATGGCACTGTGCCGTCTAGATGGAATCCCCGTGCGCGAAGTCGCCGGTGCCCTGATCGGGTATCCTACCGGGGACGATACCTTTGCGGCCCACTCGTATCGAGACCCCCTCTTCGGCCATACGTGGGCTGAGGTACATCTAGCGGAAAAGGGCTGGATACCCGTCGAGTTCCATAGCACTGTTATCGGACGGAACGCCCGGACGGACCACAATGTCGCCGATCCAGTGCTGCGCGGCAGGATCGAGGCAAATACCGCCCCGTATTGGGCCTATTACTTTGGCCATCTAGATACCCAACGCATCCGGTGTTCCAATTCCGTTAAAAATATCCCGCAATGCCTAGTAGAGCAGCTAGACGCTCAGGCCGACGATCCCAATCGGTGGGACTTCCAGACCGAATTGTCATACGAGTGCCACTTGCAGACCGAGATCCTCGACGAAGGCTGAATGGAGCGGCACCCATGGAAATCAGTGTTGTCATACCTACGTACAACCAACGGGAACGGCTCCGCCTAGTCTTGAGCGGCTTAGAGGGCCAGACTCTTCCGCCCGAGTGCTTTGAGGTCTTGGTGATTGACGATGGCTCGACCGATGGCACGGCAGAAATGCTCAATGCGTTGCACATCGACAATATGAAGCCGATCAGACTCCATCCGAATGAAGGGCGCTGCTCGGCGCGGAACCGAGGAATAAACCAAGCCGAGGGCGACCTCGTCGTGTTGCTCGATGGAGACGCTCTACCGGCCCCCGACCTGCTACAAACGTATCTAGACGCCTTTGGGGAACACGGATCGGATAGCGTGTTGTGTGGTCGGCTGTACTCGCTGGCCGAGTTGGAGTTTTTCCAAGACCCCCAGTGCGGGTCACTCGCAAAGGTCGCCATCCCCAGTGTCCAGCAAGATTACCTAGAGAGCCATCGGGAGGCGTTGATCCTAACCGAAGCGATGGTTCGCCACGATTTCGCGGCCATCCGCGAGCGCGCCCTCCCAGGCGGCTACCCGTTCCCCGAACTAGAACAGATGCAGGACGAACAAATCGATCTCTTGCGCCGATGCCCAGACGCGGCGGTGGCTTGGCTAGGGCTGACGCCCCACAACAGTGCCCTGCCCCGCGAAGTGTTGCGAGCTATCGGAGGGTTCGACATCAATATTCCTTTTTGCGAGGGCTGGGAGATAGCGTACCGGTGCCAGCAATACGGGTGTCGGCTCTATGGCGTACCGGCAGACACGTACCATCTATACCATTTCCACGACTTCAACGCCGCAGAGACGGCCGTGCGCCATCAGGCTATCGAGTACATGGCCGACAAATTTCAGGAGCCGCGCATCCGCTTGCTCTACTTTTGGTTCGCTCACCTGTGGCCCGACCCATTCTTGCCCGAAGAATCCCTAGTGGAGGACTTAGTCGAGTTCGACCGACGCTACCAGACCCTCACAGATGCGGAATGGCAGCAGTACCAGTTCCTGTTGGACCATCGGCCGAGGAAGTAGCTAAAGAAATGGTAGGAACCATTTGAAAAAAAGAACTGCTAGAGCAGCTAACCTGCTCATTTTTCATTTTTTTTATTTTTTTTGTAACATTTTTCTCACGGCATACGTTATTACTTATGAGAAGCGTTCTTAAACAATGCGAACATCATGCAAGGAGGCTTGCGATGAAAACGCTAACGCTCTTGTGCAGTGCGCTTATTATCATACCCGCACTCAGTCAAGCCCGCGAAGAGGGCTATGGCGGCTTTAACAAAGAAAACATACAGAAGTTTTACGATTACATACACGGCCAAGACATGATTAAGGTACAAGAAGGCGACGAGTTGAACCAAGCCATTGACGCGATACCCATTAACTTGGGAACGGAGATCGATTTAGAGCAAGAGCGCGGCTTGCGCAACTGGTTGCACCAATATCTGATTGCGTTTTCCGAATCGGGTAGCGATAGCTTGGTCGCCATCTTCTATCTGAGGGCGGGATTTAATGAAGAAAGATATGAAGCTTACAGAGTAGAGATGGCTGAATTCGCTATGCAAAGTATCCAAAACTCAAGCGTTGATATCGAAATCCGAAAAAAAGACGGTAGCATAATGAGCCAAGAAGAGGCCAAGAAAGCAGCAGAAAACATGGTTGAAAATGCTAGAGCGAAAGTCAAGGCCGCTTTGAAGGAAGGTCCGATGTCCATATTTCGTTCAGAGCATAAGCATGTTCTCAAGGCCAACAACCGAGATTACTTCATAGAAAATGTATCGTTCCACGACAGTGAATTTAGGGTGTTTGAGCTGGACAAAGAGACCCCGACGTTCTTGAGGCTTGTATCTGATAGAGGTATGCTACCCAAGGGGAACACGAGCTATTCAACCACGTTGGCCAAACAACTCTTCGCTCTTTTAGAAGAAGGAGAGAGAATCATCTGTGCAGATATAATGTTCATTGCGGAAGAGCCTTTGGAGTTTACACCTAATCTAACGCCAGGACGTACGCCTTCATTTTTTCGCTTGATGTGGGACCAGGACAATAAGCTCTGGCGTCATCTGGAAGTATTCTACAGTCCCGGCGTAAAGGAACTTTACTTATTTGGTAGAGGTGCGAACTGAATATTTTATTGAGTCCATTTTGGGCTCATAGTATCCATTCTTTGTCTTGACAAGACAGGAATGGTTTTCACCACAAACCCCTTTTACAAGGAGGATTGTCATGAAACGCGCATTTGCGAAAGCGGTTATCGCCCTCATCGGCGTAATCGCGCAGCTTTTGCCGAGCCACGTTGAGGCGATTTCCTGCAGCGCATCGGCCGGTGGTGTGTCGCTTAGCTGGGAGTGCGACGAGGGCAACTGCAAAGCTACGTTTAGCTACGACGACGAGGGCCGGGTTACTTCGATCACGGGCCTCTGTACTTAAACAGTGCCCTTAAGACCCCGGCGGCCTTCTCCTAGCTGAAAAAGCGGCGGGTGGCTTGACACAACGTCGCCCGCCGCTTTTTCGCTCGGTAAATTAGTCTATAGAGGTGACTTAGAAATGATAAAAACCATCTGGAAAAAAGAGTTGCTAGAGCAGCTAACTAGTCGGCGCTTTATCTACTGTACCCTGATTATCGTGTCGCTTATATGGATCGTCGGCCTGCTGCGAATAGCAAGTCACGAAAGAGCACAGGTAGAGAAAGATCGAATCGTCGCAGAAACGGCTGACGAGCTGCGCGAGGTATATAAATACTCCAAATTGCAGACCAAGGTCGTCCGCACACCCAATCCACTCGAAGTCTTTGACCGGGGCGTCACCGAGCAAAAGAGCTCGGTAGTGCCCATTGAGATATACGACATACCCTACGTCACCGATCAACACACCCTATCGGACACCGGCAATCCTTTACTCGCCATAATCGGTTCATTTGATGTCGTTCACGTCATCCAGATCTTTCTATCGTTGCTAGCCATTCTCTTTGCGTGTGAGTCCATTTCAGGCGAAAAAGAAGAAGGCACCCTAGCGCTGGTGATGACGACGAATGTCTCCCGAGTGCAGATCGTGACCGGCAAACTCCTGAGCGGTATTACGCTCCTCAACATACCTATTTTCTTGGGCTTTCTCGGCCTCGCAATTTTTCTCATTGCTTCTGAGCACGTCCGGCTTACAGAGGCCGATTGGCTAGGTCTCATTGGGATTTGGCTGGCCTCCCTGTTTTACATCGCCATCTTCTACCTGATTGGCATGGCTATTTCGTGCTACACCCACAATACTTCGACCAGCATGATGTACAGTCTGTTCGTCTGGACCTTTTTGGTGATTGTCTTGCCGATCAGCATTGCGTTTTTCGTCAATCAGCAGTTCCAGCGGCAAGCGGCCGCCGAGCAAGCCGCGGCGATGGAAGACGAATTGTGGAACGAGCACAAAAAACGGGCTGACGACTTGGTGCGGACGGCCGGGATGGGCGATACCTACCCGCCGCTACGCTTGATCAGTAATATGTGGGGTGGGACGGGAAGGGGAAGCACACCGCGTTTCCAGATCGGACCGATTAAGAAGGACGCCCCCATCGCCGAATTCCTAGACATTCTGAGGAGCGGTGAGAACCTACGCCTCCAGTATGCCCAAAAAGTTTGGCATGCTTGCAGTCCGCTTTGGGAAGGCCGACCCCGGTCGCTCATCCGCCTAAACGATCAGTTGCAGAGGATAACGCCGGCCGGGGCTTACCTAGAGGTCTCCGGCGGTTTGGCTGGTACGGATGCGGGGGTTTTTTACGATTTTATCCAGCAGGCTCGTCAGTACCGAGAGCAAATTTTGGACTATTTAAGGGCGTATGACGCATTCGGGAGCATGGCATTTATAGGTCAACCTAGTTTTACAAACGAGGATAGAGCGGCTAAAAGAACTCCACTCGACCTCAGCGGCCTTCCAGTCTTTATAGAGCACCGGGAGCCCCTCTCTCAACGGCTGGGCAGAATTGCGCCGGGCCTTCTCTCGCTATTTATCTATGCGAGCCTAACTTGGCTGGCCGTAACCGGGCTTTTTGCTCGCTACGATGTCGTGAGGTGAACGCACCATGCTGACGACGATTATCAAACGGGAATTTATCGCCCATCTCCAAAGCCTGCGGTTCAGCTTGGTGCTGGTGCTGTGCGTTGGCTTGATGGTGCTCAACGCGCTCGTCCTCGTCCACAGCACCTATCAATTCGAGCAAGATGCCTACATAGAAAACACCTCCCAGCAACACCAAAGGCTGCGCGATAATGGCGCCGCCGGTCTGTGGAAGCTCCTGCTCGCAGGGCCTGGGGTGCTTTATAAGCAACCTAGCGAATTGGCGTTTTGCGCTGGTTTCGCCGACAACAAATTGCCTGACAAAGTAGAGGCTAAAGCGGACCTGATCTACATGATGTCAACTGTTATCGGAGGTAAGAGCATTGATAAGAGTTTCTATTGGCCGTGGATTCTATCTTTTTCGGCCGAACTAAAGGACACTCCACTACTCTCCATCTTCATCACCGTTGACTGGGTCTTTATCATCGGCATCTTGCTGAGCTTGGCCGCCTTCCTGTTCACCCACGACGCCATTGTCGGCGAAAAGGAGAGCGGCACCCTCAAGCTGGTCATGGCCAACAGCCTGCCGCGCCACACGCTATTGTGGGGCAAGTTCTGGGGCGCGATGATGGTCTTGATCGGGGTGCTGCTCCTCAGCGTAACTCTCAATTTGTTGATCGTCTTGATCCTCGCCAACCTATCGCTGGATTCCTCACACGCCGGGCGCATCGCAGTCATGGTCTTGATCTCGGGGGTCTATCTGGCGGGCTGTACCGCGCTGGGGTTGCTCATATCGGCGCGTAGTGCTACTAGGCGAGGCAGCCTGACGGCGGTGCTCTTCGTCTGGGTGGGTATGGTTTTGCTCTGGCCGCAGATGGGCAAGACCATCGCCGAGCTATTCCACGAAGAGGTACATGAGTTAGAACACACCAAGTACGTATATGAGTACGGCGACGGCTCTTTCACTTGGCATCCGATTCGGGGACGCGCCTTCAGTTTGGCGCAAGAGGGCGACCGGCTCGATCCGACGTTTATCAAGGAGTTTTCGAACGCGTTGCGAGAAGAACGGGCGCACCATCAAGAATTAGCAAATGCCCTGATGCGGCGTCGGGTACAACAGGTCAATTTAGCCCAAAACATCGTCCGGGTCTCTCCCATGGGCACCTACCAATACGCAATGGAGGCAATGGCGGGAACGGGCCTACCGCGCTATCGGCATTTCGTCGATCAAGCGAGGAATTACGCCCAGCGTTTTGAGAGAACCCTGCTCGCCATAGACCGAGCCGACTGGCGCAGTCCACACGTTCCGCTTGTAAAGAATGGGCTGTCCGCGCAAAAGGTAGAGTTGGAGCAAATACCCGTATTTGCCGAAGACCTCTCGGCCACGTCGTTGGCTGGCTCAGCCGTCGTCGATTTGGTTTTGCTCGGCTTCTTTGCCGTGTTCACCTATCTGGCCGCATACTTGGTCTGGCTGCGCTCGTCGATTGCCGACTAGGGGTACAGTCATGCCAATCCTTCTCGCGTTGGTGCTTTCATCCGGCATCGCCCACGCGGCCAGCCCCCCGTCGTTGGCAGTATCCTTTTCCAACTACGGATGGCAACTCGTAGATCAGGACGAAGACCATGCGGTCGCCTTGGCTTGCTTTCAATGGCGGCTGGGGCATCAATGGCAGGGTCGCCGCGACACCCTGGCGGCGGCTCTGTCCTACAAGCGCATTCGCTTGCACCAAAAGGCATATAATGGCGGTAGAAATGAGCTATTCAAGTATTCGTCCTCTTTTGACAGGAACACCACCTTCTACTCGATGCCATTTGAATTCCGTTGGACGCGCCGCTGGAGTCAATCGTGGGCAACCACCCTACGGTTGACGCCAGCCCTTACCGCAGAGGATTTTGCCGATGAGAATCGGTCCCCGATCTGGGGCGAGCTATGGGTGCGGCACAAGGGACTTGGTTTGGGCGTAGGCCGCCTTGAGGTATCGGGTCGGTTGCGCTGGTGGCCGTTGGTGAGCGTCCGCCACCAATGGCGTGGCATCCGCGTCGAGGGTCTGTTCCCGCGCTATCTCGAGGTGCAAAAGGGTTGGCTGAAACTAAAAGCTCGCCTTGAGGGGGCTACTTATCTAATAGAAGATTGGGATACCTTCCAACCGCTGTATTTTTCGCACTTGGCGTTGGGAGCGGCTCTGCTTGTGTCGGAAGGATCACTGGCGACTGCTTTTGAGATAGGACGATCCGTGCGACGGCGGTTTGAAGTGGCGGGATCCAAATACTATCAGTATCAGACCATTGATAATGGATGGTATATTCGCACCAACCTGAGCTACGCGCCCTAAGAGCCTAGAAGTTGTAGTCAAATGCTACGGAAGCGTAGGGCGTCTTTTCGCATCGGCTCTAAGTACCCACCATTGGGTTTCGTCGGATCGTACACGGGCTTGCCCATGGGGCGCGTCCGCAGCGTCCCATTCGCCAGGGCCTGCACTCGCTGCCACGCGATGTCCACATACGCTTGCTCAATGTCGCAGCCGTATCCGACGCGACCGTGAAGCAGCGCGGCAATAATCGAAGACCCAACGCCCATGTACGGGTCGAGCACACAATCCCCCTCGTCGGTCAGCGCGAGCACGAGCCGCTCGACCAACTCCACCGGGAATTGACAAGGGTGAATCGTCTTCTCGACGTGGTTGCTCTTTACATTCGGAAATATCCACACGTCGCCGGGGTTTTTCCCCTTTGGATTGCCAGACAGCTTGCCGGCCTTCGGCCCTTTGAAATGTCGCTTATTGGGGTACTTCGACGGGACGCGAATCGCATCCAAATTGAACGAATAAGTATCGCTTTTCGTCCACCAGTTAATCGTTTCGTAGCGACCCGACAGCCGCTTGGTGCAGTGCAGGCCGTGCTCAAAGTGCCAGACGATGCGGTTCCGCAGCTTAAATCCATGCGATTTGAATACAGGATACAGAACCGCGTCAAGCGGTGTGATTTCGCCATTGGCTATGTAGTTGCCCGTCTGCCAGCAGATCGACCCCGCTGGGTGTAGTAAACGGGCACAAGCCTTGACTACGGCTTCTTGCTGGCGGATGTATGCCTCCAAGGAAGCCTTCTTCTCGTAGTCCTTGCCGATGTTGTAGGGCGGCGACGTGACGATCAGCTTCATGGATTCATCGGCCAAATCCTCCATAAAGCGCAGGTTGTCTCGACAAGCCATCTGCGGCACCGTTCCTTTGAGCCGCGCCTTCGCCTGCCGCTCGGGCATCTCACTGCTTGGCGGAAACAAGCCGATCGTCATTACGGCGTCCTCCTGGGTGGCTGTCCGTTGGCAAAAGTCTTCATCCTCCTCCCCTCTTCCCCAAACAAGGTCCCCATATATATCAGTCCTAAATGATTTGCAAGCATTGAATGTTGATCGGTCCGGTCTGTTTTGCATATAAGGCGTCATTCCCGCGAACGCGGGAATCCAGTCTTGAAGGATGTAGGACGGCTATATTCAGGGTTTCTCAGTCAAATCACCCCGTGTCGCCCAAGTCTGCATCTTCGTCTTCGTCCACGACATTTATAGAAGAACCTCGGACATTTTCAACATCGAATTCCACATTGCTCCAACGAATTATTTCGTCTAGCACCTCAACGATGCGGCCTTGACGAGCCAAGCTGTCCGAAATAGCGACCAACCGTGGGATGTTAAAAATGTCCTCGATAGCGGCCATATACCGCCGCACAATGTTGCGGACTCCATATTGTTCTTTAGCACCGTTTTCCAGCCGCGAGCGATCTTCCCAAACTCGCCAAACTCGCGCCTTACTTCCTCAATGATCTTGAGAGTAAAAGAATAGCTCATTGCTCAAATAGCGTGAGGTTTTTGGACTCGCTAGAACACCCGTCCTCGTAGGACTTCAGCGGCCGGTGTAAGTGTTCCCCTTTGTACTCGGCAGCCAGTTCGAGTCGCCTAAGTCCAATTTTCAGGTAGTCCTCGTCAATCTCAATACTCATGCTTCTACGGTTGAGATTGGCGGCAGCGCGAGCGGCCGTAAAGGTTCCGGCAAATGGATCGAGGACGACGTCGCCAAGGTTTGAACTAGCGGCAATAATGCGCTCTAGTAACGAAATCGGCTTCTGCGCCGGATGTTCCTCGTACTCAGCCATCCGATAGCGCACTCGGGGAAAGTACCAAGCATTGCCCGGCACTTTTCTAGTATTGTATTGGGTGGGAACCGGCTTGCGATAGTCAACCAGTTTGCGCTGCGCCCCGGTTTTGGCCTCGACGAGGATGTCGTCTGCATTGAAGGTATAGTGCTTGGGATCCATCACGCAGTGAAATATCGGCTCCCACAGGGAGCCAAAATGCCGCTTGGCTTGTACGCCGGAACTGTCGTAGTGCCAGACAATCCGCGAAAGAACGGTCAGCCGTTGGCGCAAGAGCAAATCAATCGGCGCGAAACACTGCGTCGCACACATTACATATAGGCTTCCGGTCGGCTTGAGCTTGCGAACACATAGATCGAGCCAGTGGGATACCCACGTGCAATACGCCTCTTGACTGGGCCACTTGTCGGGCCGGCCGTTGAAGTCTTTGCCGATATTGTACGGTGGGTCGGCAAAAATCAGGTCGATGCTGGCATCTAAAATCCGGTCCGACGCGAGAACCCTGAGCGCGTCGCCGCAGTAGATGGCGTGCTGTCCGTTGGCAAACGCCTCCATCGCACCCCCTACTCCCCAAACAACGCCGCCACGTCCCGCTCCACCTTTTGCCGCCGCTCCCCAGCGGGCAGGTCGTCCAAGCAGCCCATCGCGCTGTAGAATTGGGCGTCGTAGTCGCGGGTCTTGATGACGACCGGCATGGGCACGGCGTGGCCGAGGATCAGGGCCTGCTGCTTGGAGTCGAGGCTGGCCAGCACACTGCGTAGCCCTTCGGTGCCGCTGACGCCGGTGAGCACGGCCTGAATGTCCTTTTCGTCGTTGAGCAGGGCCGTGATGCGCGTGCCGATCTGGGAGAGCACCTCGTCGTCAATGCTCGACGGCCGCTGATCGACGACCAACAGCGAGACATAGTACTTGCGCATCTCGCGGGCAATGGTGCCGAAGATGGTCTGCTTGGCGGCCGTGGGGTTGAGGAATTTGTGCGCCTCCTCAATGGTGATCATTAGCTGCCGCGGCTGGTCTTCAGGGCGCTGGGTGGCGTAGAAACGCTCGCTTTTTTTGACGTACATCTCGTGGATGCGCCGCGCGATGATGTTGGCCACCAGCAAATAGCACAGCATACTCGTCTGCTGCCCGAACTCCAGCACCACATTGATCCCCTTGTCGAGGTACTCCATGATGCGATCCACCACGTCGCCGCCCTTGTCGCCACCCTGTAGCTTGGAGACCATAAAGGGAAAGTTTTCGAGCCGCTTGAGCTTGCGATGCAGCGCGACTAAAGACCCGGCGTGCGCGCCGATTTCGCGGGCAAACTCTTCCACGTCGGGGCCTTCCAACCGCAAGAGTTGGCTCAGCCAGCGCTCCTTGTAAATCGCGTACACCAAGTAGGCCGACTCCACGGCCGTCGGGTTGAGCTTGAGCTCGTCTTGCAGCGGGGCAATGTCTTCGACTGTGATTTGGTCGTAGGAGATATAGACCTCGTGATCGGGCTGGACGCCGCGGGCGCGGGTCGATTGCGGGTCGAGGGAAAAAATCGCCACCCGCTCGCCGAAAAGCTGCTTGAGGCCCTTGACGAAAGTCGTGGTGGAGCCGTTTTCCTTCATGGCCTTGAACCCATACTCGTTGTGCATGTCGAAAATTAGGTTGACGGCCTTGTCGTAGTGAATCAGCCCGCACAACACCAGCCGCGTCAGAAAGGACTTGCCCGTGCCCGTCTTACCGAATATGCCATTGGAACGCTCGGCAAAGCGGATCATGTCGAGGCAGACCTGCGTGTCCATGTCGAGCGGGTGCCCAATGCTGAAGTAGCGGCCCTCGGCGTCGCCCTCGCTGCCGAAGATCTTGGCCACATCGGCGGCCATGGCCTCTTGCACCTCGGAGAAGTGACTCGGAATGGCCTTGACCGGGCGCGGGCCTTCTTCGGCCGCCGCGTCTTGGGGCATCATCAGCATGGGCCGCAGCGAGACGATGTTGTACGTGCTGGTGCCGGCGAGCACTTGGCGCAGAAGCGCGTCTTCTGGGCTGGGGGGATGCAGGAGAACCTCTTGGTTGTTGGCGTCGAGGCGCATGTCGGTGACCATGGAGAAGAAGTCGTTTTTATCGCCCTCAATGACCACGAACTTGCCGGCCTTCATGTCCTCGACGTTCTGCTCGGGGTCCAGCTTCATCTCCAGCCCCTCAACCAGCGAGCCTTTGGTAATCACCCAATCGGCTGGCCGCGCCCGTTGCCCGCGTATTTTGCCATGGTTAGTTGACCACCCGTCGGATAATTGAGCTGAGCCGATCGTAGTCTTCGCTGAGCAGGCGCGACAGCTCTTTGCCCATCTGCACCAGATAGGACTGCTCGCGGTTGTGGGCTTCCACCGTGTGGCGCAACACGGCGATTACCAGCTCGTCCGTGGGGATTTTGGACGTGTTGAGGATGCTGCGCAGATAGTCGTCGGTGCGGGTGAAGGACCGGACTTGCTCGTCTGAACACAAGTACACAAAGCTGTGGATGCGCGCCGGCTGCGGCGGCAGGACCTGCACGGCCGCGTCGCCGTGCAAGTGGCCGATGACGAGCGCTTGGAACTCCGTGCGCAACAGCTCGAAAATTTGCGGCTGCTCTAGGCGCAGCTCCTCTTCGGTCTTGCCGTAGGCGGTGGGCCGGCGGTTCGGCTCGATGGAGTGCGTGAAGACGTTGAACACGATGCCGACCACCGGCCGCTCGGCCTCCACGCGGACGAACTGCCCAAAAGAAGGCGCGCCGTGCAGCTCGCACGCTTGGGCGATCAACTCGGTGGTGCTGCTCTCGACCACTTCGCCCACGTGGGTCCGCTCGGCCCCAGCGTCGCCGGGCAGCGGCAGGGATTCGGGCAAAAAACGGCTCAGCGGGCCTCGATCTTGCGCTCGATCTCGCTCTTTAATGGTTTCCACGGTTAGCCCCCCCTAAACGCCGGTGTAGCGCTTCTTAAAGCTCTTGGTTGACAAGCGAGTTTGCAGGTCGTTTTTGACAAAGGTGTCGCGCAAAAAGCGATAGAATGCCTCGCGGTCCGCGCTGCGCACCACCGCGCGCTCGTGCGCCTCGGCCAAGGCGACCGGATAGCCTTGGCCCTTTTCGGCTTGGTCGCACAGGCAGGCGTGGACCAAATCGAGCAAGGCGCGGTCGGTCGCCACCCACTCCGGGACTTCGACCCGCCCGATCTCGGCCCCTACGTGCAGGTAGAAGTAGTAGATGTGATGCGGCCCGTACTCCCCGAGGATTTTGGACGCGCTGCGGTAGAGCGGCGTGCGCTGCCCCGAGCGGAGCACCCGCCGCACCAAGACCGCGTCGCTCAGCCCCTCAAGGGGGCTACAAGGCAAGCCGCGGCCCTGCCACAAATCCCCTTGCAGGGCGGCGAGCTCTTCGCGGCTGAAGTGGAACTGGTTTTTTTCTTGATAGGGGCAGCGATCGCAGTTGGCCGTGGCGAGCGGGCACAGGCCCAGCTTGAGGGCGTTGATCAACTCTTGGCTCCCGGGCTGGCTGATGTACCCAGCCACCGGCACCCGCGCTGCGCGCAATTCGTCCAGGGCCGCCAAGGTGGCCTCTAGGTGCGCGGCGCGGAAGTCCTGCGGCTTGCCCTCCAAGTTCCACAAAATCAGGGTGCCGTCGGAAAGCGCGAGCGTCCGGTGCCCCTCGGCGTGGGCGGCCAACGCCAAATCGGCCAACTCGGTGAACTCCATGAGGCCGCGCTTGAAACCGACGAGCTCGCGGTTGACAAACACCCGCGCCCCGCCCCATTCCTCGTAGATTTCCTCCTCTCGGTAGTACAGCCGCGGCTTGCTGCTCATCAGGGGCTTCTCGCCGGTGCCGTAGTGGAGCAAGATGTAGCCGATGTTAATCAGAAAGCAGGCCGAGATCTCGTGGCGGTCGGGGAAAATTTGCGAGCCGTCCGTGGCGGCGATGCTGATGGGGCTCGGGCGGGCCGGCGGATCGATGCCGCCGCCTAGGCCCTCGCCCAAGCCGGGCAACAGCCAAGAGGTGCGGCTCTCGTCAATTTTGCGGGCCAAGCGCTCCCACTCGGGCAGCCAGCGCCGGTATTGGGCCAGCGCCAATTCGAGCTTGGCGCGAAAGTCCTCTTGAACGCGGCGCTCGTCGGCCACCATGCTGTCGATTTGGGTCTTTACTGAATACAGATCCAACATGGCATTAGCCTTGCGAGACGCCCGGGACCGACCGCGACGCGACGCGCGCATTTATTCGGCCTCTTCCCACGTTTCGCCCCCGTCAATCGAAAAGCGCGTGTGTGCGCGCCAAGCCGCCCAATCGCTGCCGGTGCGGGCCAAGTCGGCCGCGGCGGTCGCGGCGACGTATTGGCCGACCTCGCCGCTGCCGTCGGGCCGGTTGGTCTCGATGCGGATTTCCCGGAACTCGACGCGGCCCTGCAATAGCTCGGACGCGCCGCGCTGCACGGCAAAGGCGCGCCGCTCCCACGCCTCGCGCTCGAGATCGCGGACGCGGAAGCGCAGCCACAACCGGCCCAAGTCTTCGTCCAACCCAACCCCGTAGAACATCCCATAGCGGTCGTTGACCAACTCCCGGATCCGGGGACGCTCGTCTTGCAGCGGCGGGATCGGCTCTTCCTCCGGCTCATCGCGCCCCTCCTCCTCGGCCACGTAGCCTTTCAAGGAAGGCCCCCAAACCCAGCCTTCGACGCGGAAGCGCACCCAGCGGCCCTCCTCGCCGATGGCTTCGACCTCCGTGCCAGCCAGCAGCGTGCCCAGCTTGGTGCCGTTGGGCGCGGCGCGAAAATTTTCCACGCTGGCTTCGACCGCGTAGGTGGAAGCATGGCGCAGCTTGGCCGCCACTCCGCCCAAGGCCAAGGCCGCGACTAAGGCCGCGCCTAGGGCGCATTTAGACAATCGAGACATAGTAGAATTGCCGCCCGCCGCCGGCGACCGACCCATCGCGCAGGCGGCACACCAGCCCGAGGCGTTGCAGGGCGTTGAGGCGGTTGCAGACGATGTTGATGTTTTTGCCGAGCGCGCCGGAGATGGCAGCCGAGGTCGCGCACTTGTGAGCGAGCAGCACATCGAGCACCTCGCGCATCGGCGTCTTGAGCACTCCGAGCACCTCGACGTGCTCGCCGTCTTTGTACAGCGCGGCCAACTCGCGGAGCTGCAACACGGCCGCGATGGTCTCGCGCACCGAGATATTGGCGTCGGCAATATAGACGTAGCGCCGCCCGAGCTCGCCGCTGGCCAAGCGCAGGAGCAGCTTGTTGAGCATCTCGTCGGCGCACGAGACATCTATGAAGGAAACGCGGGAAAAGCAAAGCGGCGTGGCCGCGTCGGCCGGGCCGCTGAGCAGGTGCTGCATCAATTCTGCGAGCAACTCGGCCCCCCGAGGCCGCCCGCTGAGAATGCCCTGTTCGCCCGCGAAAAGGTACGCGGGGGCTTGGTGTATGGCCTGTGGTTGTACGCGCTCTTCAACGGCTGAATCCATGAGCCGCGCCTTTCCCGGAATTAAAAAAATAGCTTAACTGTATCCAATTAAAGAAACTTACGCGGATATTTCCCGGGTGTCAAGCAATTTCTACCACAAAATAAGCGATGCGGAATCGGACGAATCCCAATATGATGGGGCTAGCGGCCGGCAAACAAAACGCTCACGGCCACATAAACGGCCACGGCGAGGCCGGCGATGAGCACCGCGAGGGCCAGCAGCAGCCACGGCTCGTAGCGCGGCGGCTTGGGCGGGGTGTGCCGCTCGCCAAACATCGGCTAGGGCCGGCCTTCCCGCTGGTAGAGGGCAATGGAGATTTGGGTGCCCGGGAAGTGGACGGATGCGTGTTCCCAGTGCCGCTGACCGCGAATGTACACGCGCGTATCCCCGGAGCGGATGTGCAACGAGCCGTTGTAGCGGCTGCAAATCTGGTTGACGATGTACAGCCCGAGGCCGCGCGTTGGGTCGCAGGAAAAGTGCTTCTTCAGGGAGTTGACTATGGCCGTGCCGTGCGACCAAGTCGCCGCGTCGTAGCGCACCGACAAGCTCTTTTTGATCCCGATCCCCAAGTCCCCCACCCCGATGACCACGTATTTTTTCCCGACCCGCGAATTCAAGTAGCGCTGGGCCGTTAGGTAGCCCCAATTCTCGCTGTGGTCGAGAATGTTGTGGCACAGCTCGGCCACGACGTTCTTGAATTGGTTGATTTCCACTTCGGTGTAGCGCAATTCCTCGGCCAGAATCGCCTCTACGCGCTGGCCAATGTGGCCCAACACGGTCTCGATATCCGCCCGCTTCTCGATCCGCGTGATCTCCAACAGGGCCTCGCTTTCTTCCTTTTCCCGCTCCTGATCCACGATGAGCGTCGGGCCGATCAACTCAACTCCTTCCACGGCCGCGGCAAACCGCACCCGGCCCAAATAGGTGCGCAGGGCAAAGGCGCGGGGCAGGTGAAAAACGACGCGTGACGACAGCGCGTCCCCGTAGCGCGCCATCAAGCACAAGGCCACCAAGCCGTAGGGGTCAATAAAGTGCAGGGCGCGCAAATCGACCTCTAGGGGCTGCCCGGGCACGGCCCCGTGCGCGTAGTCGAGAAACCCGACGAGGAGCTCGTCGGCCGTGCGCGGCGTCAGCTCGTCGGTGGGCAGGGCGAGGATCACGGCTGGCTGGCTGGCGGCACCGGGCCGATCTCGTGCGCGACCGCAAACGCAAACGCAGCGCTCGTCACCGCCTTGGGGCGGTCGAAGGCATCGACCCGCAAGACGATGCCCTCGATCGCCACGGTGATCGCGCGCACCTTTTCGTGCAGCGGCGCAAAGACCACCTTGCCGCTATAGGTATCCCCCTTAAACACAAACGTATGCCGCCGGAACAACGCCTGCCGCACCAAGCCCAAGCGTTCCTGATAGTAGTAATCTTCGTTGCCGCCCTTGCCGCGCCGCTCCATGTAGTAGTGCTCAAAGCTGTTGTCCGCGTCGCGCTTGAGCACATCCCAGTATTGGTACTCGCCGCCCCGATCGGTGCGCAATACCATTTTCGCCGGATCGACCCGCACCTTGGGATAGGTCTGGTTGACCACCGTCATCTCAAAGACCGTAAAGCGCGGCGGCGCGTAGCCCCGGTCCAAGTCGCGGTCCGTGCCGTAGGTAAAGGGATTTAGGTTTGGCTCGCGGAAGGTAAAACGGGCGTACTCCCGATTTAGGGCCTGATCGTCGAGATAGCGCAGCTTGAGGCGAAAGCCCTCTTGGGCAAAAACCGTGGTGCTATCTTCCGGGTCGAAGTAGTACGCGGCGTCCTGCAAAAGGGCGTCCTGCGGAACGACGCCGATGGCGTAGCGCAGGTCGGGCGGAAAGCGAATGCAGCCGACCGCCACGAGCAGCGCGAGCACACCCCACTTCCAAGCCTTCATTCCGCCGCCACCTCGCCCAAGTACGTGCGGCCGATTAGCTCCCGACTGCTGCGAGCAAACTCCAAAGCACGCCATTCTTCCTCTCTTCCCTCTAAGGCCGCTATGGCCTCCTCATAGGCTTGGGCGGCCCGGCGCCAGTCTTTTAGCTGGTAATAGGAAACCCCGATGTTGCACCGCGCCGCGGCCTCGCTGGGGGTGTTGGGGTATTGGACGATTACCTCCTCCAACACCGCGATGGCCCGCTCAAACTGGTCCTCGTCGTAGAGGGCCATGCCCTCGCTGTAGAGCGAGTCGGCCTCCGCGTCCGACAGATAGGCCAGCAACTGGCGCGCTTGCAACGCCTCGGCCGTCTCTGGAAAGCGCTCCACCACCTGCACGTAGAGCCGCGACGCTTTGAGGAACTGGTGGCCGTTGTAGTAGTAATCGCCGATGTGCATAAGCCCCTGATGGGCGCGTTCGTGCTGGGGATAATCGCGCGCCAAGCGCAAAAAGAGGTCGCGCATCGGCTCAACGCGCTCTAGCTCCAGTTGGCACCAAGCGGCGCCGTACAGGGCCTCGGGCGCATCCTTGCTGTCCGGGTAATCGTCGAACACGCGCTCATAGGCCGCCAGCGCCTGCTCGTATTCTTCGGCCTCGTAGTGTAGCTCCCCGATCAGCAGCTCGGCCTCGGCCGCCTGCGGCTGATCGGGATAGTCGGCGACCAACTCCTCAAAGGTCGCCCGCGCCGCGGCCGGATCGTCCCGCGCTTGCAGGCTGTGCCCCAAGTAGAACAGGGCGGCCGACTGCATCGACCGGCGCGGCGTCTCTTCCAAGACCGCGCCAAACGCCCGCGCCGCAGCCTCGTAATCGCGCTCGCCCAAGGCCACATTGCCCAGCTCAAAATGGAATTCGGCCGCCTCGGCCGACCCCTCGGCCCGCGCCAACCCCTCGGCCAAAGCCGCCCGCGCCGCGGCCAAGCTGTCTTGGGCCACCAACGCCCGGCCCAGCAGCAGCCATGCGCGATCCTCCTGCTCCAGCAGGGGACGCACTTGGGCTGCGGCCTGCGCTGCCTCATCCTGCCCTAGATACCACTGAGCCAAGCCCAACGAGCCCTCGGTGCGCGTGGCTTCGTTGGTCATCATGGCGCGATAGACCGCTTCCATGCGCTGGCTATCCTCCAAGGTCTGGGCACACGCGCTCATCGCCTGCAACAAGGCGCGCCGCTGGTCGTCGGCCAGCCCCTCGGCCTGCAAAGCCGTCTCCCACGCCTCCCACGCCGCTTCGTACTGCTCGGTCTTGTACAAGCTCCAGCCCAATCCCACCTGCGCTGCGGACGCGGCAACCCCCTCCAACTGCGGCAGGGCTTGGCGCAACAACGGCAGGGCTTGTTCGTGCTCGCCGCGCCCTTGGTGCAACAGTCCCAACTGGGCGGTAAGCTGGGCATCGGGCGTCTTTTCCACCTGCCGCGCAATCAGGGCTATGGCCTCATCGGCCGCGCCCTCGGCCACGTAGAGCTGGGCCAGTTCCAACTGAGCGTGGGTGTACTGGGGCTGGGTTGGGCTGATGGACTCTAGCATCCGGCGCGCCGGTGCGCCGCGCCCGGCCTGCCGGTAGCGGCGGCCCAGCATCAAGGCGGCCAGCCCGCGCACGTCTTCGTCGGTGCATTGGGCCAAAATCTGTTCGTAGAGCGCGTCGCTTTGCTCGTGGCGCAGGCGGGCGATTTGCAACAGGGCGCGGCAGGCCAACTCCGGGGTGGCCTGCCCCCCTACCACCTGCTCAAACTGGGCCAAGGCTGCGGCCGAGTCGCTTAGGGCCTGATGGATCGTCCCCTGCCAAAACCGGGCCTCGGTCGCCAAGTACGACCCGACCTCGCCGTACAGGGCCAGCGCCTCGGCAAACCACACGTGGGCACTATCGGCGACCGCGCTCTCTTCCCCCATCAGCCGTAGGCACTCGGCTTGGCGGAACACGGCTTCGTCGAGCGACACCCCGGCCTCGTCTGTAAACGCTTGATACGCCGTCAGGTAGAGCCGATGCGCCGCCAGCGACTCGGCATAGCGGCCCTCGTCAAAGAGCAGGCTCATCAGCCCGGCCTGCATCCGCGCCCGAAAAGCGGGCCGCTCGGCCTGCTCGGCCGCATAGCGATACACGTCCAAGCTGGCATCGACCCCGTGCGCCGCGTGGGCCAAAAGGGCCTGCCGCACCCAAGCCTGCTCGGCGAGCTGGGGCTCCTGCGGAAAGTCCCGGCTGACCTTCTTGTACGCGGCCAGCGACTCGGCATAGCGGCCCAACTCCTTGAGCATGTCCCCGCGCTTGATCCACGCCTTGGCCGCCAGCGAGCGCCGCGACTGCCCTTCGCGCAACCCGGCCAAGGCCACGGCCCGCTTTTCCTCGTCGCCCATGCTCGCCGGGTCGTAGGCGTCGGCCAACGGCTCAAACACGGCCAACGCCTCGGCATAGCGGCCCAACTCCTCCAGCGCCAACCCCATCTGCAACTGCGCCCGGTCGGCCCGAATTCCGGCGGGCGCGCGCTGCACGTACTCGCCAAAGGCCGCCACCGCCTCGGCGTACTCCTGCTGGTAAAACCACGCCCACCCTAGGGTATAGCGCGTGCGCTCGGCATAGCGGCCCTCGGGAAACAGGCGCAACAACACCTGACCGGCCGCAGCCGCCTGCGCGTATTCTGCGGCCTCAAAAAAGCACTCCACTACGAGATAAGCCGCGGTCTCGCGCAGCTCAAACCCGACCTCGTCGCGCAACGCGGCAAAGCGCTCGGCCGCTTGCTGCAAGGACTCCGTAGCGCGCTCGGCCAGCGAATCGGCCGTGGCGGAATCGGCCAACGCCGCCTCCTGCCGCCACAACTGCGCCTGCTTGCGGGCCATGTTGGCCAACTGGTAGCGCGCCGCCGCTTGGACGCCCACCGCGTATTCATCCACGACCACGCGCACGTGCGAGGCGCGCAGCAGCGCCCCATCCTGCACGTCCAACACGCCCTCGTACACCCGCTGCGCCCCGGCAAAGTCGCCGGTCGCCAAGAGCTTTTGCGCTCGCGTAAAGCGCTTGCCCAAATCCTCTGGATTGGTCACGAACTGGCTGCCGGTGACCAAGCCGGCCAGCATCAAGGGAAGCCAAATAGCCATTAGCGTTCGTATCCGGCGATGACCGAGATGAAAAACCGCGACACCCCGCCGTCGCGGGTCCGCGCCACGGCCGGATCGTCAAATTCTTCGTGGCGCAGCTCGATCCCGGTGTTGGCGACCATAGTGTAGCCGATGTACGTGCCTCGCACCGTGAACATCAGCACCGAACTCGCCGAGCGCAGCTCGCGCTCGCGATCCACTCGGTCGAAGAAGCGAAAGGCCAGCGCGGGCAACAGGGTGCGCGTGAACGGCACCCCTAGCCCCTGCTGACCAAATTGCACCAAGGTATTTTCCGTTAGCCGCCAATCGGCCCGCAAGATGGGCGCGAGCTGGTTCCACGACTCGACCGCCCGCCGTCGGTCGCTGGCGGTGACGTGCTTGTACAGGTGCTTGAGCATGACTTGGACGCGCAGGCGGGACAACTCGTAGGTGTAGTCCGCCTTGTTGACCATGGTGAAGGTCTGCCGGCGGGCCGAAGCCGCCAACTGCCGGTTCACGATCCACTGCGCGTTGTTTTCAATGTGGAGCTGGTCCAACCGCGCAAAGCGGGTGCCGACAAACGAGGTATGCACCCACGAGTCGGCCATGAGCAAGGCGTCGGGCGTGGGCGGCTGGTCTGGGTTGTTGTTCTCGCCGGCGCGAAAGACATAGACCGAGTCTGGCACCGTGTCCTCGACCCGCTTGCTGTCGTGGTCGAGCTGGACTTGCCCCCACCGCGGCACGTCGAAGCGGTAGGACACCCGCCCGTAGCGCGACACCGCCCGCCCCGGCCCGGCGATCTCATCTTGGCGATAGTAGCCGATCCCGGCCGACAGGCCGCTCCACCGCGGCAAGGCGACAAAGCCGTGCAGGCCGCGCCGGTCGCGGTCGTAGGGGTAGTCGGGCTTGTTGTCGTTTTCGCGCTCGTCAATGACGCCGTTGTTGTTCAAGTCAATGCCATAGACAAACTCCTGCGGATCGGAGTAGTAGAGCAAAAACGGCTCCTCAAAATCCGGGACGCCATTGGCGTTTTTGTCGTCGTCGGGGATGTTGTCGTTGTCCTCGTCTAGCCCGGGGAAGACGCCGGACTCGGTCTCCGAGCCGTTGGGATAATCGCGCAAGTTGTCGTCGGCGTAGCGGTCGTTGTCGTCGTTGTCATCGACCAAGGGGAACTCGGACAGCACCTGTTGATCTTGGCTTTCCCCGCCCAAGTCCGTGTAGAGCCGCACCCCGCCGCGCCGGCTGTCGTACCCGCCGCCGTAGCGCGGCCCCATCGCAAAGAGTTCGCCCCCCACCTCCAAGCGACCCACGTCCTTGAGCGCGTTGACGTACCACCCGGCCGCCTGCTGGGTGCCGTGCCGGCCGCGCAGCACCGGGAAGCTGCGGTAGAGCAGGTTGCGCTGGTATTCGCCGCGCACCTTCAGCCCCACAAACGTACCCTCCACGTCAAAGCCAAAAATCGTCTGCCCCGTAGAAAAGCCGTGATCGAATTCCACGGCCCGCCGGTTGGAAAAATCCCGCACCTCCCCGGTCGCTCGCACCCGCGTCTCAAAGGACGTGTTGCGCGGGGTGAACTGATTGCGCAGCGCGTCGAAAAAGGGGTGCTGTTGCGCCACCTCAATGCGGTAGTCGTTGGCCACGACGGCCCGCACCCGCGCCCGGCGCGACGCGAAATTCTCCGGCACGACAAACAGGTATTCCACCGCCTCCTCGCCGCGCACCTCGCGAAAGCCATCGCCGCGCCGCCCGCCCAACACCTGCGGTTGCAGCACCGGGTCGAAGCGCTCGTCGCCCGGGTCGCTGCTAATCGTGGTCGCTCCCTCCGGCCCTTCCCCTTCCAATTCAATAATAATGTCGTACACAACGGCCCCGGCCTCATCGCTTTGCGGCGAGTCGTCGCGGACGCGCACGGTAATTTCGCTCGGGGCCTGCATGGCCGGATAGGGAATGCCGCCGCGCAAAAAGCCGCCGGCGCTACCTCGGGCCGTATTGGCTTGGTGTTGGTTGACAAAGGTCGCGCCAAAGCGCAGCACATCGCCTATCCGCGTCTGCCAGTGGCCGGCGAGATTGTACACCGGGTTTTCCTCGATCCGCTCCAAGTAGTCAATGAGCGACCCTCGCCCTTGGGCCACCGGGTCGGAGAAGCTGTTGAGCGTGGGGAACAGCGACGAGTCAAAGCCGCGCGTGGTCAGCAAGGTGATTTTGTTGCCCGGAAAGATGACGTCCCAGCGCAAGCCATTAAAGCCGGCTTGCCGAAACGTCAACGGCGTAAACTCGGTACGCACCTCGTCGCCCACAGTCAGGGACCAATGCCACGGGCCGTAGCTGTCGTGGGCGATGATTAGGTTGTTGAGCGAGCGATAGAGCCGGTCCTTGAGGATGCGGCTGCCCCCAGGCCGCTGCTCGTCCAACTCATAGACGAGGAAGCCCTCGGCGAGGAAGCGGCCGAGGAAGTCGTAGCGCGGCGCCAAGCGAATCTCGCGGCGATAGGGCCGGTAGAGGTCCTCGCCGTAGTTGGTGTACGCGCTCAGGGGCGGGCGGCGCAAAAAGTGGCGCGGCGGCGTAGCGTCGGGCAAATCCGCCGCCAGCGGGCTTCCAGCAACCAGCAAGGCACTCACGAGAATCCATCGTCGGCCGCTCATACAAATCTCCTTCTTCCCCTGTTTCATTAGTACACCACCCCGACCAGACCCGTCCACACATCGGCGCGGTCGGCGTCAATTTCAATGCGCAGCAGATAATGCCCGGGCGCGACCAGCCGCCCGCTCTCGTCGCGGCCATCCCACGCCAAGCGCTTGCGGCCGGCCGCAGCCAGCCGCTCGTCCCACAGCACTCGCCGCTTCCTTCCGGCCAAGTCGTATAGGGCCACCGTCAACGCCTGCGGGTGCTGCACCTTGGCCAAGTCGATCTGGATTCGGGCTGGCCCCGAGGCCGCGTTGAAGGGATTGGGCTGCACGGACACGCCGGTGCGCGGCAGGGCGCGGCCAACCACTCCTTCTCCGACCAAGGTCCAAGCATCTTCCACGGCCGGCCGCACGTTCTGCCTATTCGCGCTATCGCCCAAGGCAACAGCCGCCCGCACCGCCAGCGTCGGCCGCAACAGCACCGACGCAAACTCCACTTCGAGCCGCCCCGACCGCTGCACGCGGTGCTCGGCCCCCAACGCCAACCACAGCCCCTCGTCGTCCCACCCGGCCTCATACTCGTCCTCCGGCAGGGCGAACCCGTCGAACCGCACCTGCTGCACCGCGCCCGGCAGGCCGATATGCACTCGGTCAAACCCGAGATCTTCGGGGCCGATTTCCACGTCGAGCGCGTAGGTGAACACCGTCTCTGCGCCCAACACCGGCCGCTGCGGCGCAATCGCCCCGGCCACCGCACGGGCAAAAAGCTGTTCGCCAAAGGCGACCGCCACCTGCATCAGCCCGGGTGCCCGCAGCGGATCGCGCGTTTCCATGGCCGCCCGATACTGCAAAAACTGCGCCGGCTCCGGCTCAGTCAAAGCCACGCCCGCGCCGACTTCTGCCAAGTCCCACGCCGGCACCCGGTGCCACTCGGGCCACGTCTCCCCATCGGCCGAGGTGCGGAACTGCACCCGCAAGGCCGTGCCTGGGGGCGTCTCGCCAGCAAACCACACGCGCCCCAAGTTGACCGGCTGCCCGGCGTCAAACACGGCCGACTCAAACGTCCCCTCGGCCCCAAACCCCTCGCCGAACACTTCGACCTCGCCGATGGAGACCCAGTTGGGAGGGTCCTCCCGCGTCAGGCGCAGGCGCACAAAGCGGCCCAGCACCGGCAGGGGCACCCCATCCGCTCCGGTCTCGATCCACGTCGAATCGACCGACGTATCAACGGTCGGGCGGATATTTTCCGCCTGTTGCGCCACCAACACCCAATCGTCGGGCGTGGCCTCCCGCGCCACTTCGAGGCGGTAGCCTTTGACGAAGAACAGGGGGCGTTGAGCCACGGTCTTGCCCGGCAGCAGGCGCACTTGGCTCACGCCGCGGTCGCCTCCTAAGTCGATCTGAATCCACTTGCCCAGCACTTCGACCTCGTTGTCAAAGCGCCACTCCGTGTCGGCATTGCCGTCGGTGACGCTGCGCCGGCCGCTCAAGGTGTTCGGCCCGGAGGCGGCTGACGCCTCCAAGGCGAGGTTGACCCCGCGGAAGGAGGCCAGCGACACCCGCCCCGCGCTGTCGATTTCCGTGCCGGCAAAGAGGCCGCCGGAAAAACTGTCGGCCCCGGCTTGCACCCATTCGCCGGCCAGCGCCGGAGCGCAGCCGAGCACGGCCAAGCCGAGCACATAACCCATCGCGTTAATTTTCATTTTCATCATCGATCCAAGCCTCCAAACCCCAAACTTTTAACGAGTGCCTCAAGGCAAAACGCGGTTGCTGAAAGCGCAAAGTCAGGCCCAGTTCCCCCAAAGCGATTACGTCTTTTCTCAGCCATGGGCTGAATTCCCGCACCTCATTCGACACGATGCAGACCTCGGTTATCCCCTCCTCGGCATACTCTTCGAGGCAGTCGCGCAAGACTTTGAACTCCCTCTTCTTGATATACCCCACGAATTCGATGGTTATCGTCTTGTCGCCGCGCTCCAAGATGTCAATGCGTACCATGGTCCTCCTCCTCTCAATCTACTTCAACGAGTTGTCGCGCTAGTGATCCCTCGCGCGTCAGGGCGTACACCACGAGATTCACCCCCAAATTATAGACCAACGGCTCCTCGGCACTGGCCATACCCGCGTGGTTGCTTACGCCATTGGTCAACGACCAATCAACCAACTCCCGACCGATGCCCGCCCAGAAGTCGGCGTAGTTGCGCATCGAATACACCCCCACCAACTGATCCCCGACTAGGATGCCCTCCAAATAGTCTGGGGTTCGGGGCGGATATTCTCCGGCGATAAAGTGTATATCGCGCATTCCTCGCGGCAGGCTCTTTACATCGTAGAAGCAACGATAGAGCGGATGGTTGATCTCCAGCCGGGCAAACTGCCAGTCCTTCCACTCTCGATAGCCCACCGCTTGGAAGCCAGCCCGAATGAGGGACCGCACCGCCGGAATGTCTAATTCGTCATCGCGGTAAGTGTCCCACAACAGGCTGACAATATCCACAAACAGGAAGCCGCCAGAGGTCAGATACGCCCCGAGGTTGGCCGCCTCGCTATTCGTAAACTCAAAGGGGGTATCGACCGTCATCAGCACGAAGGGGACTTCCAAAAGCTGCGGATCCTCCAGCGAGACCGCGTCGCGCACTTCCACGTGTACCTGCGTATTCGCGACCATCTTATCGGCCAACCCTTGCAGCATCCGCCGCTCGACCATTTGGCGCGGCATCTGGTGATACCAGCGCACCTTCATGGTTTCGGCCTGTTTGCTGTACTCAGCCCGATCAATGGAAGGGCTATAGACGCCGGACATATAGAGGAATCCCTTGAGCTGCCGCCGGTCTTTTGGATCGACGACCACCATCGCCCGGTGCCGACCCGTGTCCATGGCCTGCACGTCCATCAGGTCTAAGGCCAAGTCGATCTCGGCGGCCCCTTGCCGCGTCCCTTTGAGCGCGCCAGCCTGCATTTGCGGACCAATGTGCCGAGCCGGGAAATCCGGCACGGGTAGCACCAGCCGATCCGGCAGGGCCGCTGTTGGCAGCCTCAGTGCCGCCGACTTGAACATGGGCAGGGCGCGCGTGGCCGTGGGGGCCGGGCGCACCGCAGCGACCGGGGCTGCTTGCAGGGCGGGGCGACGCACCAACGGGCGTTGCCGGGGCCGTTGCCGACGGTTCAGGGTGCGTTGCGGCGGCGGGCGTTTGGTAAACTCCACCATGATCGGCTGTAGGACGGGAAATTGGGCAGCCTGATCGCGATGCGTGATGCCGAAGATCACCAACAGATGCAAGGCCAGCGACGCCGCCAAGCAGCCTTGGAACTTTCTGTTTTTGCGAAGCGGAACTTTCCACGGGCGTCTCATCGGTTCACGTCCTTTAATAGATGCTTGGGCTGTTTCATGCCGTCTCATCCTCGTGCGCGTCATCTTCAAACCACCCCCGGAAGCGGGTGAATCGGCCTCGTCTCTACGAATTATCTATGCAAATTTCGTGCCAAAAATCAGATTTAGACAAATTTTTTTTTGAGCATTTCCATAAAGGACTGAAAATATAGGAGTTATAAAAAAATAATTCTTCCTAACATCCGTTTTGGGGTCAACGGAGGAACCTGTTTTTGTCGTATAAAATCGTATAAAATCGTATTAAATACGATTTTATACGATTTTATACGATTTTTGGCTGCCTCTTCGGGCGCGTCAAACAGCTCAAAAGAAGGCCCTTCTAGGGCAGCTTGGTCGTCTTTTTCGCTTCCACCCGCCCGTCCATCTCGACCCGATAGATATACACGCCCGCGGCCACCGCCTTGCCCGCCTCGTCGCGCCCATCCCATACAAACCGATGGCTGCCGGCCCGCAACGGCCCCTGCCACACCTGTCGCACCCGACGACCTAACATGTCGTACACTCGCAACGATACTTCCGTCGCGTCCGTCGCTAAATCGAGGGGCAGCACCACCGCCGGATTGAACGGATTGGGATAGCTGTCGCCCAGCCGATACTGCGCCGGCTGTGCGACCGCTGGCGTCTGCACCGCGGTCATCTGATCGGCCAGCGAATTCTTGAGGATATGCACCCCACCCAAAATCGGGTCTAACACCAACAGGTCGAGATCGCCGTCGCCATCCATATCCCCAGACAGCACGGTTCTCCCACTGCCCTCCAGCCGATGCCGCTCCCCGTCTTGGGTCGGATTGATACTTCCCCCCCATTCGATAAACACCCCAAACCCCGAAGCGCGGTCTCCGCCGATAAACACCCAGTCGTCAACCCCATCGGCATTGAGATCGCGTATCAGCATCTGCGAGCGACGCAACAGCCGATCGTCATACAGCACCTCCGCGTCTAGGCGGTCGCCAACCCCCTTCCTCTGCAAGACGATACCCTTGCTCCCTTCAACTATATCGGCGGTGAACTCGGTGAGAAAATCCACCTGTCCGTCGCCGTCAAAATCGCCCACCCCTAACGGCTTCATATCTTCATCGACCTCAAAGACCTCGCCCCGCTGAAACTCCTCGGGATCGCTGCTCTCCAACGCCTTGTCTAAGGGAGACACAATCCACCCTCGCGCCAGATTGCGGATCGGCGACCAGAACACATCGATGATCCCATTGCCGGTAAAGTCGCCGATGTAAATGGGCGTGTATTTGTCAAAATACGCCACCTCAGAGGACATCCACTCGCCCTGTTCAACCTCCCAGACTGCTAAAGTGCTAAAAAACTCCGCCGTTCCCGCGATTGCTTCCTCCAAAGTGCCTACATATCCAGCTCCCCCGACAAATAATTCGGCCCGGCCGTCGCCATCCCAATCGGCCGCACTCGTGATCGGAGCATCGATCTGCGCGAGTACCTCCACTTGGAGGTCCGGGCCGATAGACCACACTTCGGTCAAAGGCTCCCGGTTGCTTCTCGATATCGCGATTTCGTCTCGACCATCGCCGGTCAAATCGGCACCAAGCACATCTAAGGCCACCCCTATGGTGACTATTTTCACCTCCCCTCCTATGGCGGCTTCTTCCCCTTCCTCTGCGGCAGCTACTTCCTCTATAACAGGTCCCCGTTCCAAGACCCCGTGCCCGTCATTGAGTGCCATCAGCCAACCCGCTTTCTCCCCATGAGCACCATGCTTATTAAGTATTTTCATTTCCCACAGGCCGAACAGGTCTAAGTCGCCATCGCCATCCAAGTCCGTCAACACATTGCCCCCTCCTCTCCCTAGATACATGTCTAGAACCCCTTCTACTTCCCCGATGCCCGGGGCAATCGGATAGAACACCGGCGGCGCAAAAAGCCCCGTCCCAGCAAAGCGAAAGTAATGCTCTACCAGCGGCGGAGGGAGTTCCCCCTCTAGCAACTCTTCCACGCCGGTCAACTCGATCCAGTCGATCTCAAATGCCTCCACCACCTCAATATCCAAATCAAACCCCAGTATAAAGCTGAACCGAAGATTTCTTAACAGGCCCTCCCAGCCGGCTTGACCCGCCAACGAGACCTCCACTTCCTGCCACTCGGTCGTATAGACGACTTGTTGAATGGGGACCAGTACGTCTATGAAGTTAAGAACAAAAACATGACCTAAATCGTTGTCCCATTGCATGGAAAAAGTACCCTCGGTAGGGCGGTCATGGACGGTGCGGAACCGGATGCGGAGTCGGTCGAACAGACTCGAATCGTACCCGATGGTTGAAGAAACCACTTCGACACTTGGCCGGGAGGGGTTGAAACTGTTGGTAATGGCGGGATCAACCCGGATCCGCCACACCCCCTCGTCAACCTCGCCGGGAAACGGGTGAAACTCCCGCGTACCTCCCCACTCAAGACCTTCTTTGGCGGACCACCCTTGCGTCGTCCCATCGTCGAAATCCCACCGAATCGCCCCAGCGAGGCTGCTCCACAGCATAACAGCAACAACGGCGAGTAGCAGCAACATAGCTCGTCTCCTTTGCAATAGTTTCGGCTCCAGTATAGATGATTTAGGCGGTCTTATGCCGTCTCGTCGGCTCACGTTTCTACCACTCCTTACGGCAGCTTCGTCGTCTTTTTCGCTTCCACCCGCCCTTCGACTTCTACCCGATAGACATACACGCCCGCGGCCACTGCCTTGCCCGCCTCGTCGCGGCCATCCCACACAAACCGATGGCTGCCCGCCCCCAACGGCCCGTCCCACACCTGACGCACCTGACGACCCAGCACGTCATGCACCCGCAACGATACTTCCGCCGCGTCCGTCGCTAAATCAAGGGGCAACACCACCGCCGGATTGAACGGGTTGGGATAGCTGTCGCCCAGCCGGTATTGCGTCGGCTGCACAGCCGCCGATGTCTGCACGGCCGTCGGCGTCGAAGCCAGCGAACTCTTGAGGACATGCACTCCACCCAAGATCGGGTCTAACACCACCAAATCCTCATCGCCATCGCCATCCATATCCCCGGACAGCACACGGGTCCCACTGCCCGCCAGCCGATGCCGCTCCCCGTCTTGGGTCGGGTTGATACTTCCCCCCCATTCGACGAACACGCCAAAGCCCGAAGCGCGGTCTCCGCCGATAAACACCCAATCGTCAACCCCATCGGCGTTGAGATCGTCCACTAGCACCGGCGAGCGCACAAACAGCCGATCATCATACAGCACCGCCGACTCTACGCCGCCGCCGCTCTTGCTATGCAAGGCCAGCCCCTTGAGACCTTCGACATAATCACGGATGAACTCGGTGAGGAAATCCACCTGCCCGTCGCCATCAAAATCGCCCGCCGCTGACAGCCACTTCCATTCTGCGACTTCAAATACCTCGTTGCTCGGAAGCACCTCGCCCAAGGCCCCCACACCCCAAGTAGTTGCCCGCCCGAATATCGGCCTCCAAAACACGTCGAGGGCTCCATCGCCGGTAAAGTCGCCGATCTGATAGGGCACATGGCGTTCAGCTACCGCCACCTCCTCAACAGTCCACACGCCCTGTTCGACATCCCAGACCTCTAAAATGCTCCCCTCTTCCAACGAAGTCGTTCCGACAAATAACTCGGCCTTGCCGTCGCCATCCCAATCCGCTACGTCCCTGAGCCATCGACTCTCGATCTGTACGAGCACCTCGACTTGGAGTTCCGCCCCGATAGACCACACTTCTACTGCCGATCCAGCATTGCTTATATACATCGCGACTTCGTCTCGACCATCGCCGGTCAGGTCCGCAGCCAGCACCTCTAACTCCACCAAGGAGACGGTCATCCCGCCCGTTTCCGAATCGGTGATAGACTGCCCTGTGACCGCTACTTCCTCTATGCGCTTGAGTTCCAAGACCCCGTGCCCATTATTGAGGGCCATCAGCCAGCCCGCTTGATCCCCTGGCTGATCCGCTCCCTCGTGCGGGGAACTCCAGACAGCAAACAGGTCTAAGGCCCCATCGCCATCCAAATCCGTCAAGACGCCCGGTCTCTCATCCGGAACTCCCCTTCCCCCGATGCCCGGCGCAATCGGATAGAATACCGGCGGCGCAAAAAGCCCAGCCTCATCCCAGCGAAGATACGCTACCAGCGGCGGCGGCAGTTCCCCCTGTAGCAGCTCTTCCACGCCGGTCAACTCGATCCAGTCGATCTCAAACCACGCCACCACATCGGACGCCGACTGGGTTGGCTCTGTTAGCTCTGTATCAAAAAGAAAACTGAGCTGAATATCTTTTAACAGGCCCTCCCAGAGCGTCTCGTCTTGCTCGGCCAACGACAGCACCACTTCCTGCCACTCGGTCGTATAGACGACTCGTTGTACGTGGCTGTGAAATCGGCTTCCAGATCGCGGGGCTTCTGGATCCCAACCGGAAGACAGGGCGTTGTGCTCGTTGGTCCACTCCATTGAAACATTACCGACCGTCGGGCGGTCATGGACGGTGCGGAACCGGATGCGGACCCGGTCGAACAGGCTCGAATCGTGCCCGATGGTCGAAGAAATCAATTCGACATTCTGTCCTTTGTAATTGCCTTTGACGACCGCGGGATCGACCGCGACCCGCCACACGCCCTCGTCAACCTCGCCCGGAAACAGATGCAATTCACGTATTCCTCCCCATACACCCGCTTCTTTGGCGGTCCACCCTTGCGTCGTCCCATCGTCGAACTCCCACCGAATTGCCCCGACGAGGTTACTCCACAGCACAAGCCCTATAACACCAGCAAACTTCAGCATGATAGCACAACTCCCTTTCTAACAGTAACATTCCCACAGACTGCGCCCTATCCGTGAACCTTACTCCTTACGGCAACTTCGTCGTCTTTTTCGCTTCCACCCGCCCGTCCATCTCGACCCGATAGATATACACCCCGGCCGCCACCGCCTTACCTGCCTCGTCGCGCCCATCCCATACAAACCGATGCTGACCTGCCCCCAGCGGCCCCTGCCACACCTGACGCACCCGGCGACCCAACACGTCATAAACCCGCAGCGATACTTCCGCCGCGTCCTTAGCCAAATCAAGGGGCAACACCACCGCCGGATTAAACGGGTTGGGATAGCTGTCGCCCAGCCGATACTGCGCCGGTCGCCCAGCCGCCGACGTCCGCACGGCTGTCGCGGTCGAAGCCAGCGAATTCTTGAGCAGATGCACCCCACCCAAAATCGGATCTAACACCAACAGATCGAGATCGCCGTCGCCATCCATATCCCCGGACAGCACATTGGTCCCACTGCCCTCCAGCCGATGCCGCTCCCCGTCTTGGGTCGGGCTGATACTTCCACCCCATTCGACGAACACCCCAAACCCCGAAGCGCGGTCTCCGCCGATAAACACCCAGTCGTCAACTCCATCGCCATTGAGATCGCGTATCAGCACTGGCGAGCGACGCAACAGCCGATCATCATACAGCACTTCGGCTTCTAGGCGGTCGCCGGCCCCCTTCCTCTGCAAGACGAGCCCCTTGCTTCCTTCGATTATATCGGAGGTGAACTCGGTGAGAAAATCCACCTGTCCGTCGCCATCAAAATCGCCCACCCCTAACGGCCGCCGCTCTTCATTGACCTCAAAGACCTCGCCCCGCTGAAACTCCTCGGGATCGTTGCTCTGCAACGCCTTGTCCAAGGGAGACACAATCCATCCTCGCGCCAGATTGCGGATCGGCGACCAGAACACATCGAGAATCCCGTTGCCGGTAAAGTCGCCGATGTAGGTGGGCGCGTATTTTTCAAAATACGCCACCTCAGAGGACGTCCACCCGCCCTGTTCAACCTCCCAGACTGCTAAAGTGCTAAAAAACTTCGCCGTATCATTGATCACATCATCTAAAGTGCCTTCGTACGTAGCTCCCCCGACAAATAATTCGACCCGGCCGTCGCCATCCCAATCGGCCACACTATGAACCCGACTATCGATCTGCGCGAGCACCTCCACTTGGAGGTCCGAGCCGATAGACCACACTTCGGTCGAAGGATCCCGGTTGCTTCTCGATATCGCGATTTCGGCTTGACCATCGCCGGTCAAATCGGCACCAAGCACCTTTAAGGCCACCCCTCTGGGGACTATTGCCACCTCCCCGCCTACGGCGGCTCCTTCCCTCTCTTCTGCGGCAGCTACTTCTTCGATAACAGGCCCCCGTTCCAAGGCCCCGCGCCCGTCATTGAGTGCCATCAGCCAACCCTCTTTCTCCCCATGACCCCCATACTTATTAGGTATTTTCATTTCCCACAGGCTGAACAGGTCTAAGTCCCCATCGCCATCCAAGTCCGTCAACACATTGCCACCTCCCCCCCCTAGATACATGCTTTGACCATTAGGTGCTTCCCCGATGCCCGGGGCAATCGGATAGAACACCGGCGGCGCAAAAAGCCCCGTCCCAGCAAAGCGAAAATACTCTGTATATGGCGGGGGGAGTTCCCCCTGTAGCAACTCTTCCACGCCGGTCAACTCGATCCAGTCAATCTCAAACGCCTCCACCACCTCGGTATCTAAATCATAACCCAGCATAAAACTGAACCGAAGGTTCCTTAACAGGCCCTCCCAGCCATATTGACCCTCCAACGAGATCTCCACTTCCTGCCACTCAGTCGTATAGACGACTTGTTGAATGGGGACTTCTCCTTCAAGACTAAAAAAATCATGACCTGAAGCACTGTCCCATTCCATTGAAAAACGACCTTCGGTAGGGCGATCATGGACGGTGCGGCAGCGGATGCGAACCCGGTCAAACAGACTCGAATCATATCCGATGGTCGAAGAAACCACTTCGACACTCGGTTGAGAGGGTTTGAAACTGTTGGCGACCACAGGGTCAACCCGAATCCGCCACACACCCTCGTCGATCATCCCCGGAAACTGGTGAAATTCACGCGTACCCCCCCGACCACTCCATACGTGTGCTTCTTTGGCGAACCACCCCTGCGTCGTCCCATCGTCGAACTCCCACCGAATCGCCCCAGCGGGATCGTCCCACAGCACAACGGCAACAACGGCGAATAGCAGCAACATAGCTCGTCTCCTTTGCAATAGTTTCGGCTCCAGTATAGATGATTTAGGCGGTCTCATAGCCGTCCTACATCCTTCATGGCGTTTTGGGTCTGAGATACTTCGCTGCGCTCAGTATGACAAGGGCTGGGGCACGCACCCCCCGTCTGTGGGTCATGCTGAACGTAGCGCAGCGCAGTCGAAGCATCGCTACATGCTTGCAAATCATTTAGGACCGCTATATGCCTTCTCATCATCTCACGTTTCAACCACTCCTCACGGCAGCTTCGTCGTCTTTTTCGCTTCCACCCGCCCGTCCATCTCGACCCGATAGATATACACTCCCGCCGCCACCGCCTTGCCCGCCTCGTCGCGCCCATCCCATACAAACCGATGGCTGCCGGCCCCCAGCGGCCCGTCCCACACCTGTCGCACCCGACGACCCAACACGTCGTAGAGTGCCAAGTGGACCTGCTTTTGGTCCAGCACCAAATCAAGCGGAATCACGATCAAGGGATTGAACGGATTGGGATAGGCATTGCCCAGCCCATGCTGCGCCGGCCGGCCCGCTGCCGGTGTCAACACGGAGGTCGGCGTCGGCTCGGGCCGCCAACAAGGCGTGGAGGAGCAGGCGCAAATTTTCTCAATGTCGTCGTCTGGGTGCGGGACGCAGTACCGGTACGGCTTAGTCGAGTCAACCGCTGCACATTCATCATAATAGTCGCACTGGGTCCTTCGGTTGATCGCGCTCGCCGGCACGGCCTCCGAACAGGGCGTGGAGGAGTACCAGCAATCTCCCATCCAGAAGTTACAGGACGCATCCAAAGCCTTGGAGCAGTGAACATATTTCGCCTCTGGAGCCGCCGGGTCCGCCTCCGCCCGGGTGCATATTGGATGCTCGGGATTGGAGCTACAGTCGAAACAGTGGAGCCAAGTGACCGGGCACGGCGTGTCAGCTTCGGATCCCCTTGCTCCGAGGAGGATCGCAAGCACCGCGAGAGCACCCAGCCCCAGCCGCATTGGGGACAAGCCGCTGAACGAGTGAATAAATGAACTAGACCTTTTCATCGCTTTGTCTCCTTAGTTACCCGGTACGCCCGCAGCCCGGCCCTGCAAATGCCCCTTGAGCCGCCCCCACGAGGTCTCGGCCACGTCCGTCGGCTCCCGGCCGACATAAGACGCGAGGTCCCAGAAACGCGCCGAATAGGATCGACTCCCGGCACTGGCCAACGTGCGGCCATCCGGCGAATACGCCACAAAGTCCGCAGGTCCTGTGAGCGTGGTGAGAGGTTCACCCGTCGCCGCATCCCAAAGACGAATCTCGTTGCCATGTGCGCTGGCCAACGTGCTACCATCCGGCGAATAGGCCACACTACAGATATTACCCCGCCCGTCAAGCGTGATGAGGGGTTCACCTGTGGCCGCGTCCCAAAGACGAACCGTTCCATCCCGGCTCCCACTGGCCACTGTACCGCCATCCGGCGAATACGCCACACTCCAGACAACATCCGCATGCCCTTCGAGCGTGGTGAGGAGGTCGCCCGTCGCTACGTCCCAAAGACGAACCGTTCGGTCGAAACTCCCACTGGCGATTGCGTCCCCAGCCGGCGAATACACCGCGCTGACGACCCCTTCCGCAGGTCCTTTGATCGTGATGAGGGGGTCACCTGTGGCCGCATCCCAAAGACGAATCGTTCCATCCCGGCTCCCGCTGGCCACCGTACCGCCATCCGGCGAATACGAGACGCTAAAGACATCATCCCTATGCCCTCTAAGCGTCGCCCGGACTTCACCTGTGGCCGCATCCCAAAGACGAACTGTTTTGTCGAAGCTCGCACTGGCTATTGCGTCCCCAGCCGGCGAATACGCCACACCCCAGACGAAATTCGTATGCCCTCTAAGCGTGGTGAGGAGTTTGCCCGTCGCTGTATCCCAAAGACGGACTACTTGGTTAGAACTCCCACTGGCCACCACGTCCCCAGCCGGCGAATACGCCACACTAGTAACCCAGTCCGGGTCCGACCATCCCCCTTGGGCATAGCTAATACCCGGCAGGGCACAAGTCATCAAGCAGGCGATTAACACGGGAAGGGTTTGATGCACAACGCGCGTTTTCATAAGAAACTCCTTTCGGTGTGTTTTAAGGATTCCTTCACTTGCCACTTTCAACCACTCCTTACGGCAACTTCGTCGTCTTTTTCGCTTCCACCCGCCCTTCGACTTCCACCCGATAGACATACACGCCCGCCGCCACCGCCTTGCCCGCCTCGTCGCGACCATCCCAAGTAAAACGATGCTGACCTGCCCGCAGCGGCCCCTGCCATACCTGACGCACCCGACGCCCCAACACGTCATACACTCGCAACGATACTTCCGTCGCGTCCGTCGCCAAATCAAGGGGCAGCACCACCGCCGGATTGAACGGGTTGGGATAGCTGTCACCCAGCCGGTATTGTGCCGGTCGCGCAGCCGCCGACGTCTGCACGGCCGTCGCGGTCGAGGCCAGCGAATTCTTGAGGACATGCACCCCACCCAAAATCGGGTCTAACACCAACAGATCGAGATCGCCATCGCCATCCATATCTCCGGACAGCACATATCGCCCACTGCCCGCCAGCCGATGCCGCTCCCCTTCCTGAGTCGGGTTGATACTTCCTCCCCATTCGATAAACACCCCAAACCCCGAAGCGCGGTCGCCGCCGATAAACACCCAATCGTCAACTCCATCGGCATTAAGATCGCGTATCAGCACTGGCGAGCGACGCAACAACCGATCATCATACAGCACCGCCGCTACGAGGCGGTCTCCGGCCCCCTTCCTCTGCAAGACGAGGCCCTTGCTCCCTTCGATTATATCGGAGGTGAACTCGGTGAGGAAATCCACCTGCCCATCGCCATCCAAATCGCCCACCCCTAACGGCCGCAGCTCTTCATCGACCTCAAAGACCTCGCCCCGCTGCAACGCCTCGGGCTCGTTGCTCTCCAACGCCTTGTTCAAGGGAGCCACAATCCACCCTCGCGCCAGACTCTGAATCGGCGACCAGAACATGTCGATGATCCCATTGCCGGTGAAGTCGCCAATATGAATGGGCGCATATCCTTCGGAATACGCCACCTCAGCGGATGTCCACCCGTCCTGTTCGACCTCCCAGACTGCTAACGTGCTAAAAAACTTCGCCGTGCCCGCGATCGATTCCTCTAAAGTGCCTTCATACGTAGCTCCCCCGACAAATAATTCGACCCGGCCGTCGCCATCCCAATCGGCCACACTCTGGATACTCCTATCGATCTGCGCGAGCACCTCCACTTGGAGATCCGAGCCGATAGACCACACTTCGGTCTTAGGCTCCCGGTTGCTTCTCGATATCGCGATCTCGGCTTGACCATCGCCGGTCAAATCGGCACCCAGCACATCTAAGCCCCCCCCTAAGCTCACCCCTGCTTCCTCTGTAACAGGCCCCCGTTCCAAGACCCCGTGCCCGTCATTGAGCGCCATCAGCCAGCCCGCTTTCGCCTTAGGAGGCCCATGCTTGTTAGGTATTTTCATTCGCCACAGGCCGAACAGGTCTAAGTCCCCATCGCCATCCAAGTCCGTCAACACGTTGCGCCAGTTCCGCCCGAGATATCTGTTTGTTTCATGGGTTTCTCCGATGCCCGGGGCAATCGGATAGAACACCGGCGGCGCAAAAAGCCCCGTCCCAGCAAAGCGAAAGTAATGCTCTACCAGCGGCGGAGGGAGTTCCCCCTCTAGCAGCTCTTCCACGCCGGTCAACTCGATCCAGTCGATCTCAAACGCCTCCACCACCTCGGTATCCAAATCAAAACCCAGTATAAAGCTGAGTTGAAGATTTCTTAACAGGCCCTCCCAGCCGACTTGACCCTCCAACGAGACCTCTACTTCCTGCCACTCGGTCGTATAGACTACTTGTTGGACGGGAGCTTCTCCTTCTGTGCCAAGACTAAAAAAATCATGACCTGAAGCACTGTCCCATTCCATCGTAAAAGTACCCTCGGTAGGGCGATCATGGACGGTGCGGCAGCGGATGCGGAGCCGGTCGAACAGACTCGAATCATACCCGATGGTCGAAGAAACCACTTCGACACTCGGCTGGGAGGGGTCGAAACTGTTGGTAACGGCGGGATCAACCCGGACCCGCCACACACCCTCGTCAATCATCCCCGGAAACTGGTGAAATTCACGCGTACCTCCCCACTGAATATCTTCTTTGGCGGACCACCCTTGCGTCGTCCCATCGTCGAACTCCCACCGAATCGCCCCGGCGAGGCTACTCCACAGCACAAGCCCTACAACAGCAGCAAACTTCAGCATGATAGCACACCTCGTTCAAGTCAAATAGCGCAAAAGAATATCCGCTCACGGCAGCTTCGTCGTCTTTTTGGCTTCCACCCGCCCGTCGATTTCCACCCGATAGATATACACTCCGGCAGCCACGGCCTTGCCCGCCTCGTCGCGGCCATCCCAAGTAAAACGATGCTGACCTGCCCGCAACGGCCCGTCCCACACCTGACGCACCCGACGACCCAACACGTCATGCACCCGCAGCGACACCGCCGCCGCGTCCGTCGCTAAATCGAGAGGCAGCACCACCGCCGGATTGAACGGGTTGGGATAGCTGTCGCCCAGCCGGTATTGTGCCGGTCGCCCAGCCGCCGACGTCCGCACGGCTGTCGCGGTAGAGGCCAGCGAATTCTTGAGCAGATGCACCCCACCCAAGATCGGATCTAACACCACCAAATCCTCATCGCCGTCGCCATCCATATCCCCGGACAGCACGATTCTCCCATTGCCCACCAGCCGATGCCGCTCCCCGTCTTGGGTCGGATTGACAAGCCCCCCCCATTCGATAAACACCCCAAAGCCCGAAGCGCGGTCTCCACCGACAAACACCCAGTCGTCAACCCCATCGGCATTGAGATCGCGTATCAGCACCGGCGAGCGACGCAACAGCCGATCATCATACAGCACCTCCGCTACGAGGCGGTCGCCAGCCCCCTTCCTCTGCAAGACGATGCCTTTGCTCCCTTCGATGTAATCACGGATGAACTCGGTGAGGAAATCCACCTGCCCATCGCCATCAAAATCGCCTATCCCTAACAACCCCACCTGTTCATCGACTTCAAACGCCTCGCTACGCTGAAACGCCTCGGGCGCGCTGTTCTGCAACCCCTCGTCCAACGGAGACACAATCCACCCTCGCGCCAGATTGCGAATCGGCGACCAGAACACCTCGAAAACCCCATTGCCGGTAAAGTCGCCGATGTGCTGGGGCACATATTTTTCCGAAGACGCCACCTCAGCGGACATCCACCTGCCCTGTTCAACCTCCCAGACTGCTAAAGTACTAAAGTACTCCGCCGTATTATTGCGCACATCGTCTAGGGTGCCCTTATATGTAGTTCCCCCGACAAATAATTCGACCCGGCCATCGCCGTCCCAATCGGCCACACTATGAAGCGAGCGGTCAATCTGCACGAGCACCTCCGCTTGGAGGTCCGGGCCGATAGACCACACTTCAGTCGGCAGATCTGAAGTGTGGTCTATGGTTATCGCGATTTCGTCTTGACCATCGCCCGTTAAATCAGCACCCATCACCTCTAAGGACAACATGGGGACGATTACACTTCCCGTTCCCGCCTCGGTATCACTCCCCCTTATGGATACTACTTTATTAACAGACTCCCGTTCCAAGGCCCCCCGCCCGTCATTGAGTGCCATCAGCCAGCCACTCTCAGGCTCAAGCTCCTGTTGCACTTTCGTGGGCGTGCCCCACAGGCCAAACAGGTCTAAGTCGCCATCGCCATCCAAGTCCGTCAACACGCCGCCCTGCCGCTCCCCTATATACCCGCCTCGATGAAATTCTTGCCCTGTGCCCGGCGCAATCGGATAGAACACCGGCGGCGCAAAAAGCCCGGCCCCATCAAAGCGAAAGTACTCTACCAACGGCGGCGGCCGTTCCCCCTGTAGCAACTCTTCTGCGCCGGTCAACTCGATCCAGTCAATCTCAAACTTCTCGATCCTCGCGGTAGCGGTACCCGACAGTCTAAAGGCTAGTATGATATTTTTTAACGGCCCCTCCCATCCGTCTCGATCCGCCAACGACAGCACCACTTCCTGCCACTCGGTGGTATAGACGACTTCTTTGGAAACGAGCGTCTCGAAATAAGCTCTAAACCCTGAAGCGTTTTCCCACCCGACCGCGAGAGAACCCTCCGTAGGGTCGTCGTGGATGGTGCGGCAGCGGATGCGGACGTAGTCGAACAGGTCCGAATCATACCCGATGATCGGAGAAAACAATTCGCCTTCCGGCAGGGGGGACACAGTCTTGGTCGCCGCGGGATCGACCGTGATCCGCCACACGCCCTCGTCGACCACCCAAGGGAAATGATTAAATTCACGCGCACCACGTATTTTTTCTTTAGCGGACCACCCTTGCGTCGTCCCATCGTCGAACTCCCACCGAATCGCCCCAGCGGGGATACTCCACAACACAATCCATGCAACGGCGGCAAATTTCAGCATGATAGCACAACTCCCTTTCCAACAGACTGCGCTCTATCCGTGAGTCGGCCTTGTTTCTACGAATTATGTATGCAAATTGCGTGCCAAAAATCAGGGTACGCACAAAAAAATCCTTTAGGATGATCCTAAAGGATTGAAAATATAGGAGTTATAAAATTTAATTTTCTTTTTTTCAGCCCATACACGCGCAATGAGGAACCATAAAAAATCGTATAAAATCGTATAAAATCGTATTATATACGATTTTATACGATTTTATACGATTTTTCTACGGCGTCGCAGGCCGCGTTTTCTCGCCCCGTTAAGACGATTTCTTAGGTGGTTGCAACCCATGCACACGCATGCGAGAACGCAGCCGCTCTGGATTCATGCCCAATATGCGCGCCGCGCCCCGCTCGCCATAGATCCGCCCCCCAGCGGCTTGAAGCGCCTCAACGATTTGCTGCTTTTCGTCCATGATGACAGGCCGCTTTGCTTGCGTCTCACCCCCGGCGGGCGGCTCATCCAGCGGAAACTCCAAGTCCTCCACTCGCAGTACGCCGCCCTCACACAGCAAGATCCCCCGTTGGAGTACGTGTTGCAGTTCGCGGATGTTCCCCGGCCACGAGTGCGACTGCAAGTGCGCGATCACCCCGTGGCCCATCGTCGGTGCCGGCAGCTTTTGCTCGGCGACGAACTGATCCACAAAATGCTTGACCAAATCCGGTATATCCCCGAGCCGCTGCCGCAACGGCGGAAGCTCTACCGTGAAGGTGTTCAGACGATAAAACAGGTCGCCGCGGAACGCCTCCGTCTGTATGGCCTGCCGCAGGTCGCGGTTGGTCGCCGCCACGATTCGCACATCCAAGGGTACAGGCTGCTCACCCCCGACGCGGGTCAGGAGCTTCTCCTCTAAGACATTCAAAAGCACCCGCTGGGCCTGTGGCGGCAACTCGCCGATTTCGTCTAAAAACAAGGTGCCGCCATTGGCCTGTTCAAAGCGCCCAACTTGGCGATTATTGGCCCCGGTAAAGGACCCTTTCTCGTGGCCGAACAACTCGCTCTCGACTAGGCTAGGCGGCAGCGCTCCGCAATTGACTTGGACGAAGGGACGGTCGCTGCGCTGGCTGAAGTCGTGGATGCTCTGCGCCAGCACGCCCTTGCCGGTGCCGGTCTCGCCCAGCACCAGCACGGCCACATCGGACCAAGCGACCTCCTCGACTTGGCGCATCACCTCGTGCATGACCGGAGTCTGACTCTCTACCATCAGGGGGGCAGACAGCCGATCCTCGGTGGGCACATCCGTGCGTTTGGCGCGATCGTCGAGGACGACGCGAATGGCCAAGCTGACCACCTCAGACCGCAGGCCATCGCGGTCTAGGGTCTGTACCTCAAAGCGGTAGTCGCCTACCGACAGGGCAGGATACTCGACCGCATCGGCGGCGGTGAACGCGCTCCACTGTTCGGCTGGGGCGTAGCCTACTAAGCGATGGCGATAGCACATCTGCCTCGCCCCGGTGCGGAAACTGATACCTTGGAAATGAATGCGGACTTCGGAGACGTCCTCTGAGAAGGATACGTCTTGGGGCATGGCAAAAAGGCTTCCGGCCAGCACCTCGCGGATGACCACACGCGGCGGCGTGTCGCCCGGCTGATAGGCAACCAACCCGGCCCGCGTCCCAAACCACAGCCGGCCGCGACGGTCGCACAAGACAGCCTCGACGATGTTGCCGAGCACAGAGTCCCCTAAGCGGATGTTTTGGAATGTCTCGCCATTGTAGCGGAGTGCGCCTCCGCCGCTGGTCCCAAGCCAAACATGGCCCTGCGGGTCAGCCGTCAGCGCCAAGACGCCATTGGCCGGCAGCCCAGACACATCGACTGTAAAGTGGCGCACCTCCTTCGACGAGTGGTCAAACGTGAAAAGCCCTTTGGCCGTGCCCACCCACAAGACGTTTTGGTGTTCCCACAACACATTGACATAGACGATGGTCTCGGACTCGGCTATATCCGCCGGGCAAAAATGATCGTCCTTGTCCCAGTAGAGCGCCGGCACTTTACCGAAAAACCCAACCCAGAAGACGCCGTTTGGGTCTTGCAGCAGAGCGCGGCACTCCTCGCCTTCCCAGCCGTCAAAGGGGGTGAAGCGGTTGGCTTCGATCCAGCCGAAGTGGCCTTGGAACGTACCGACCCAGATACGCCCTTGCCTATCTTCGCACAGTCCGGTGATCTCTTCGGAGTTGGACGCGGCCCCCACGGCGATCGCGCGCGGCGTTTGGCCTTCCCACTGGTACACCCGGCCCCTTTCGCCCCCGCTCCAGATCTGCCCCTCGCCATCCGCCATCATCGCCAACACCGCGTCGTTCATATCGAGCGGCTGAATGTGGCCTTCTTCCATACAGGCCATGCCGCCCAGCGTGCCGATCCATATCCGCCCGTCGGCGTCTTCGGCCAAGTGGCGCACCTCGTGGTCGGGCAGGCCCTCGGCTTCGGTGTAGAACCGCACGCTGACCGGATCGCAAAAAATCAGCCCACCGCCCCAAAGCCCGACCCAGATATTGCCCTCGCGGTCCTCGTATGTCAGGCGCGTATTGGAAAAGTCAATGCCCGGAAGGCCGGGCGCAAAGGGATGCCACGCTTGCCCATCGTAGCAGACTACGCCCCGACACGCCAGCCAGATCCGGCCTCGCTCGTCCGCCCGCACGTGCCGCACTCCCTGCTGCACCGCTCGCTCGGCCTGACCATCTACCCGGATGGAGGCGAACTGCTCGGCATACGGGTCGTACCGGCCGATCAAGGCTTCGCGACTCTCATGGTGGAAGACGACCCACAGATGGCCGGAGGGGTCTTGAGCAAATTTCCAAGGCCAGCGGACCGGCTGATCACCCAGATCCATGCGCCGTCCATCCAAGCTGAGGATGCCGCGGTCCCACGTCGCCAGCCAAGTGGTGCCCGCCACGTCGGTGGCCAAGTCGTACACCCGCCCCAACGGTTGGCCGTCAACATGGGTTATGCTCTTTTTGCAGCGGCCTTGGTCAAACCACGCCACGCCCGCGCCGGTCAGCACCTGAATCGAGCCGTCCGGCTCGGCTTGCAGGCCCACGATCTCATTGGACGGCAAGCCTTCCTTGGTCGTGTACACCTCAAAGCCGCGCCCGTCGTACGCGGCCAGCCCCCCGCCAAACGTGCCGAACAGCAGCCGCCCCTCGGGGTCTTCGGCAATGGCCATGACCGTCTGGGACGGCAGGCCATCTGGGACGGTAAACGTATCAAACCGAGCGCTGTCGAACCGGCTGACGCCGCCGTCGGCCGTGGCAATCCAGAGGAACCCTTGGCTGTCTTGGTAGAGGTCTTCAACGTGCATCCCGCCCAGCCCATTGAACATGGTATAGTGATGCCCCTGCACGTGCTCAAAGGATAGGTCGCTCATTTTCGGCCTTTCGGCGGTTGGGAGGTCTTCCCCGAAGCGGGAAGGAGAAAATGAACGCCTAAGATACGACAATCGCCGCCCGAAAACTACCCGTCAGTCCGCCGCGACGAGTTGCCGTGCCAACGACCCCTCGCGCGTCAGGGCGTACACCACGACATTCACTCCCAAATTATAGGCCGACATCTCATCGATGCTCGAAAGGAAAAATGGCGTATTGCTGATGTTATTCCGCACCCCCTCATCCCGTGCCCGCTCGGCGATGCCCGACCAGAAATCAGCGTACCCGCGCATCGAATACATCCCCACCAACTGCTCCCCGACCAAGATGCCCTCCAAGTAGTCTGGGGTTAGCGGTGGGGATTCTCCGCCTTCTGTGAAGTGCATATCGCGCATCCCGCGGGGGAGGCTTTCTACATCGTAGAAGCTGTGGTAAATCGAATGGGTGGTCTCTAGGCGGGCAAACTGCCAGTCCTTCCATTCTTGATAGCCGACCGCTTGGAAGCTGGCCCGAATGAGGGAACGCACGGCCGGAATGTCCAAATCGGCGTCGCTGTAGTTGGGCCGCAACAGGCGGACAATTTCTGCAAACAGGAATCCGCCCGAAGTCAAATAGGCCCCAAGATTGGCGGCCTCTGCCTCGGTAAACTCAAAGGGCGCGTTGGCAGTAAACAGCACGAAGGGCACCTGCAAGAGCTGCGGATCGTCGAGCCGGACCGCGTCGCGTACCTCGACGTGAACCTGCGTACTGGCGACCATTTTATCGGCCAACCCTTGCAGCATCTGTTTTTCTGCCATTTGGCGCGTCTGAAGGAATATGCGTGCCTCAGAGCTGGTCTTTTCCTGTTCAGCCCGTTCGATGGACGGGCTGTAAACACTGGACAAATAGAGAAAGCCTTTGAGCTGACGCCGGTCTTTTGGATCCATTACGACCATCGCCCGGTGCTGGCCGGTGTCCATGGCCTGCACGTCCATCAGCTCTAAGGCCAAGTCGATCTCGTCGGTCCCTTGCCGCGTCCCTTCTAATGCTCCAGCCTGCATTTGCGGACCAATGTGCCGAGCGGGGAAGTCCGGCACGGGCAGCACCAGCCGATCCGGCAGGGCCGCTGTCGGCAGCCTAAGTGCCGCCGACTTGAACATCGGCAGGGCGCGCGTGGCCGTGGGGGCCGGCCGCACCGCGGCGACCGGGGCTGCTTGCAGGGCGGGGCGACGCACCAACGGTCGCTGCCGGGGCCGTTGCCGACGGGTCAGCGTGCGCTGCGGCGGCGGGCGTTTGGTAAACTCCACCATGATCGGCGACAGGACGGGAAATTGGGCGATCTGATCGCGGTGCGTAATGCCGAAGATCACCAGCAGATGCAAGGCCAGCGACACCGCCAAGCAGCCTTGCAGCTTTCTGTTTTTGCGGAGTGGAACTTTCCACGACCGTCTCATCGGATTATGTCCTTTCCCTACTTTGCGTATGCCTTTTCTACTGTTGCCGCTACGTCCGGGATCGAGGGCGTCCCGCCCTCGACGAGGGCAAGATGCCCTCGATCCTTAGAGGCTGTCTGAAAACCCACTTTGGGTAGCCGTAGAGCCGGTCTCCGTCATTCCCGCGAAAGCGGGAATCCAGCCGGGGTCGTATAGACGCAAGGGGCGACCACCAGAGTTTGCAGACAGCTTCTTAGAAAGTTGGCGGCTCGTGTCGTGTAGCAAGGTCAAGTTCCTCTCGCGTTACGGCAGCTTGGTCGTCTTTTTCGCTTCCACCCGCCCTTCGACTTCCACCCGATAGACATACACCCCGGCCGCCACCGCTTTGCCCGCCTCGTCGCGGCCATCCCACACAAACCGATGGCTACCCGCCCGCAACGGCCCGTCCCACACCTGACGCACCCGACGACCCAACACGTCATGTACCCGCAGTGATACTTCCGCCGCGTCCGTCGCCAAATCGAGGGGCAGCACCACCGCCGGATTGAACGGGTTGGGATAGCTGTCGCCCAGCCGATACTGCGCCGGTCGCGCAGCCGCCGATGTCCGCACGGCCGTCGCGGTCGAGGCCAGCGAACTCTTGAGCAGATGCACCCCACCCCAGATCGGATCCAACACCACCAAATCCTCATCGCCATCGCCATCCATATCCCCAGACAGCACGTGGGTCGCGCTGCCTTGCAGCCGATGCCGCTCTCCTTCTTGGGTCGGATTGACACGTCCCCCCCATTCGACGAACACCCCAAAGCCCGAAGCACGATCTCCGCCGATAAACACCCAATCGTCAACTCCATCGCCGTTGAGATCGCGCATCAGCACCGGCGAGCGTCGAAACAGCCGATCATCATACAATACCGCCGATTCTGCGCCGCCCGTGCTCTTGCTCAGCCAGACGAGCCCCTTACTCCCTTCAAATTGATCCCGTGTGGACTCGGTGAGGAAATCCACCTGCCCGTCGCCATCAAAATCGCCCACCCCTAATAGCTGCCTATACCCCTCGCCGAATGCAAAGCTCTCGCCTTGCTGCAAGTCCCCGCCCAAAGCCTGCACAAGCCACCTGTTTGACCGCCCGGCGATCGGCACCCACACCACGTCTAAGACCCCATCGCCAGTAACATCGCCGACCCGACTGGGCGCATAGTTTGGGTCGGCCGCTACCTCCTCGGCGGTCCACCCGCCCTCGGCTGCATCCCAGACCTCTAACGTGCTGCCCTCATACGTAACATTCTGCACAAATAATTCGACCCGACCGTCGCTGTCCCAATCCGCTGTATCCGCGACCCACCGATCCGCGATCGGCACGAGCACCTCGACTTGCAGTTCCGGCCCGATAGACCACACTTCTGTTCTCTTTCCCTCGTTGCTTGTAGATAGCACGATTTCGTCGCGACCATCGCCGGTCAAGTCCGCACCCAGCACCCCTAAGACCACCCCGAAACTGCTCGTCACGCCTGTGTCCTCATCCGTACTCGTCTCCCCGGTGGCCGTTACTTCCTCTGTGCGCCTTAGTTTCAAGGCCCCGTGCCCGTCATTGAGCGCCATCAGCCAGCCATCTTTAGTCCTCACCCCTATCTGACCATCCTCCCAGACAGCGAACAGGTCTAAGTCGCCATCGCCATCCAAGTCCGTTAAGACGCCGACCTCCTCTCCATAAGTACCGCCCCCTATGCCCGGGGCAATCGGATAGAACGCCGGCGCGGCAAAAAGGCCGATCCCGTCCAAGCGAAAATACTCTACGTAGGGCGGCGGCAGTTCCCCCTGTAAGAGCTCTTCCACGCCGGTCAACTCGATCCAGTCAACCTCGAACCACGCAACCTCAACCACGGCCGCCGCCGACCAAAGATCTACCTCTGTATCGAGAAGAAAACGGAGCCGAATATCTTTCAATAACCCCTCCCATATCTTCTCGTCTTGACCGGCCAACGACAGCACGATTTCCTGCCACTCAGTGGTATAGACTAGGTCTTGGACGGAGGTTTCAAACCGGCTGAGCGACAACAGCGGGTCTCCTGGATCCTGACCGGCAGCCAAGGCGTTGTGCTCGTTGGTCCAAGAGATTGAAAAATGACCGACCGTAGGACGATGATGGACGGTGCGGCAGCGGATGCGGACCCGGTCGAACAGGTCTGAATTGTACCCGATAGTCGGGGAAATCAATTTGAAATCCGCCCGGGAATCCCTCCCTCTGGTGCTGGAGGAATCGACCGCGATCCGCCACACGCCATCTTCGACCACACTTGGAAACAGGTTCGTTTCACGTGGCCCTCCCACCCCTATAAGTCCTTCTGTGGCAGACCACCCTTGCGTCGTCCCATCGTCGAACTCCCACTTGATCGCCGCGGCGGGATCGTTCCACAGCATCACGGCGGCAACAACGGCGAATAGCAGTAGCATAGCACATCTCCTTTGCAACAATTTCGGCTCCAGTCAGGTATAGATGATTTAGGCGGTCTTATGCCCTCTCACCGGCTCACGTTTCAACCACTCCTTACGGCAGCTTGGTCATTTTTTTCGCTTCCACCCGCCCGTCCATCTCGACCCGATAGATATACACGCCCGCCGCCACCGCCCTGCCTGCCTCGTCGCGGCCATCCCATACAAACCGATGGCTGCCTGCCCCCAGCGACCCCTGCCACACCTGACGCACCCGACGACCCAACACGTCATGTACCCGCAGCGACACCGTCGCCGCGTCCTTAGCCAAATCAAGGGGCAACACCACCGCCGGATTGAACGGGTTGGGATAGCTGTCGCCCAGCCGGTACTGCGCCGGTCGCGCAGCCGCCGACGTCTGCACGGCCGTCGGCGTCGAAGCCAGCGAACTCTTGAGGACATGCACCCCACCCCAGATCGGATCCAACACCACCAAATCCTCATCGCCATCGCCATCCATATCCCCGGACAGCACGCGGAGCCCAACGCTCTGCAGCCGATGCCGCTCCCCGTCTTGGGTCGGATTGACACGTCCCCCCCATTCGACGAACACCCCAAACCCCGAAGCGCGGTCTCCGCCGATAAACACCCAGTCGTCAACCCCATCGCCGTTGAGATCGCGCATCAGCACCGGCGAGAGTCGAAACAGCCGATCATCATACAACACCGCCGATTCTGCGCCGCCGGCACTCTTGCTCAGCCAGACGAGCCCCTTGCTCCCTTCAAATTCATCCCGTGTGAACTCGGTGAGTACATCCACCTGCCCATCGCCATCAAAATCGCCCACCCCTAACAGCTTCTTCCAAGCCTCCAATTCAAAGACCTCGTTTTGCTGAAACTCAGCACCCAAGGCTCCCACCGCCCACGTGTTCGCCTGCCCGACCATCGGTATCCACACCACGTCGAGCACCCCATCGCCGGTAACGTCGCCAACCCGATAGGCCACATGGTGTTGAGCCGCGGCCACCTCAGCGGATGTCCACACACCCTGTTCCACATCCCAGACTTCTAAAGTGCTCCCCGCAACAAACAGTTCGGCCTGACCATCGCCATCCCAATCCGCTGCATCCACGATCCATCGATCCGCGATTTGCACCAGCACCTCAACTTGGAGCTCTGCCCCGATAGACCACACTTCTGTTACCGCTTCCTCCCCGGCGCTCTTATACAGCACGATTTCGTCTCGACCATCGCCGGTCAAGTCCGCCCCCAGCACCTCTAAGTCCACCCCGGTGACGGTTATACTTCCAGTTTCCGCATCGGTACTAAGCAGCCCTGCGCCCGCTACTTCCTCTATGCGCCTCAGTTCCAAGCCCCCGTGCCCGTCGTTGAGAGCCATCAGCCAGCCCACTTTAGACCCTGCCTTCCCCTTCTCTCTTTGAGGATACGTCCAGACAGCGAATAGATCTAGGTCGCCATCGCCCTCTAAGTCCGTCAAGATACCCTTCTGTGCTCCGGCAAAGCTGTAGCTGTTCCCGATACCCGGCGCAATCGGATAGAACACCGGCGGCGCAAAAAGCCCCGCCGCATCCCAGCGAAGATACGCTACCGGCGGCGGCGGCAGTTCCCCCTGTAGCAACTCTTCCACGCCGGTCAACTCGATCCAGTCGACCTCAAACCACTCCACCGTATCCGATGTCGATTCAACGTCCGAACGATCCAGTGAAAAACTGAGCCGAATATCTTTTAGTAGCCCCTCCCATCTCTTCTCGTCGCGACCTACCAAGACAACCACCAATTCCTGCCACTCGGTGGTATAGACGATCTCTTGGAAGAAGGTTGCAAACGCAAGATCCAGACCTGACGGCAGGGCGTTGTGCTCGTTGGTCCAAGCGAATGAAAAATTACCCATTGTAGGGCGGTGATGGACGATGCGGCAGCGGATGCGGACGTGGTCGAACAGACCCGAATCATACCCAATGGTCGGCGAAATCAATTCGACCTGCGGCGTAGAGTAGATCCCCTTGGTGACGGCGGGATCGACCGCGATCCGCCACACGCCATCTTCAACCACCCCCGGAAATTGGTGCAGTTCATGTATCCCTCCCGTAGCTTCTTTGGCGGACCACCCTTGCGTCGTCCCATCGTCGAACTCCCACCGAATCGCCCCGGCAGGACCGCTCCACAGCACCACGCTTGCAACAACGGCAAACTTCAACATGCTATCACCTCCGTAGAGACTTTCAGAAAATTGAGCACGGTTTCTACGGATTATATATGCAAATTGCGTACCAAAAAGCAGGGTACGCACAAAAAAATCCTTTAGGATGATCCTAAAAGATTGAAAATATAGGAGTTATAAAAATTAATTTCTCTTTTTTCAGCCCATGTACTCGCAATAGGGAACCATGTTTTGTCGTATAAAATCGTATAAAGTCGTATTAAATACGACTTTATACGATTTTATACGATTTTTCTGCGGCATCGGCAGGCCGCGATTTCTCGCCCCGTTAAGACGATTTCTTCGCTTCTTGACAAGGATAGCCCGTTAAGCTAGCATCCTTATATAACATACCCCAACGCCATGGTAGCTACCCGCATCCTCAAGACGGTGCTCGCACCCGCTCTCATTTTATTACCCACCCCCAACCCAAGCGTCGTGCGCGACATGGCCCGCGACATCGACGGCTTGCAACGCGCCGAGTGCGAATACCAAGGCATTGTGGCTCGCTTCGACGAACTGACCCGCGCCTACATCCTGCAAGTGTACGAAGGCGGCCAACTGCTCCGCTGGCAGGCCCGGCCCAGCCCCTACAACCCCGAGACCGAGACCTTGGTCTCCGCCATCTTTACCGCGGCCGGCCCCAAAGCCGCCGCCCCCGTGCCCGAACTAGCCCCCCTCCGCCCCCACAGCCCCGCAGAGGCTGAGATCACTTGGCGGTACAGCAAGCTAGCGGCGACGCAGGTCGCCCCCCACAGCGACTTGGCCCGCGACGCCTTGGCCGTGTTTAGAGCCACAGTCGATGGCTTTATCGAGCGCATGGTGTACGCGCCCGCCGGCGGCGTGTTGCGCGCAGCCCCCGCGCCGAGTGCTCCCATGCTGGCCCGCATCGAGGCGGGTGTGGTCCTGCTCGTCGAGGAAGAGCGCGCCGGCTACGTGCGGGTACGCCAGCCGCCCGCAGCAGCGGCCGGGTGGCTCAAGCGCGAGCAAGTGCGAGCGGTTGGAGAAGCCGGTGGACGCAATCATTGAAATACGCAACCTGACCAAGACCTACGACATGGGAGCGACGGCCGTTCACGCCCTAAGCGAGGTCGATCTCTGCGTGGCTGCTGGCGAATACGTAGCCATCATGGGGCCTTCGGGGTCGGGCAAGAGCACCTTGCTCAACATCCTCGGCTGCCTCGATGTACCCACCTCGGGCCGCTACGCGCTCGGCCAAGCCCTCGTCAGCGAAATGGACGACGACGACTTAGCGCGGATCCGCAATCGAGAAATCGGCTTTGTCTTCCAAACCTTTAACCTCCTGCCCCGCGCCAACGCCTTGGGCAATGTCGAGCTCCCCCTGATTTACAGCGGCCTGCCGGCGCGTCAACGCCGCGAGCAGGCCGCCCGCGCCCTCGACTCCGTGGGCTTGGCCGAGCGCAGCGACCACCGGCCCAACGAGCTATCCGGCGGCCAGCGGCAGCGCGTGGCCATCGCCCGCGCCCTCGTCAACGACCCCTCCATCATCCTCGCCGACGAGCCGACCGGCGCCCTCGATTCCCGTACCGGCGACGAGATCATGGATCTGTTCGACCAAGTACACGCTGCGGGCAACACCGTCCTCCTCGTGACGCACGAAGAGCACCTCGCCCGCCGCAGCCGCCGCATCGTCCGCTTCCGCGATGGCCGCATTGAAAGTGATCGCCCGACCGCGGAGGCCGCCCGGTGAAAGCGGTCTTTTGCGCGCTCGTGCTGTGCGCCTGTCGGGACGCGCCGCCCGACCTGCCCACGGCCGAGGTCGTGCGCGGCGATTTTGCGGTGACGCATGTTGAAGGGGGCGAGGTGTGCGCGGCCAGCGGCGAGGTGGTCATGTCGCCGCGAATCGGCGGTCGGCTCAAGATCATCCACCTCTGGCCCGAAGGCGAGCAAGTAGATGTCGGCGATTTGCTCCTCCAGTTCGACCCGGCCGATTTTGAACGGGAGATGCTCGACCGCGAGGGCCAACTCGAACAGGCCCACTCGGACTTGGCCAAGGCCAAGGCTTGGCACGGGCAACGCCTCGCCGACATCAAGCGTCAGATCCAGCAGCAGCAAGCCGAGCTCCAACTCGCCGCGCTCAACCAAGAGCGCCAGCAGTTCGCCTCCACTATAGAACAAGAGCAAGGGCGCATCAATTTGGCCAAGGCCCGGCGCGCCATAGCGGAAGCGCGGCAGGAGTCCGTGGCCCAAGAAGTGGTCAACCGCGTGGATTTTCGCAAACACGAGCTGAACATCGCCCGCAGGCAGGAGCGCTACGAAAGGGCGCGGCGCGACTACGAGCGCACCAGCGTCTATGCGGCCAAACCGGGTATTGTGGTCTATCGCAAAATCTGGAAACCGGGCACCGACGAAGAGGGCAAAGTCGCAATCGGCGACCAAGTTTGGGGCGGCCGCGCGCTGCTCGACATCCCGGACATGAGCAAGATGCAGGTGCTGTGCCTCATCGGCGAAATGGACATTGAGCGCGTGCGCGTCGGCCAGCGGGCCTTCGTCCGCCTCGAAGCCTTCCCCGGGCCGGTCTTCAACGGCGCCGTAGCCGACATCGCGCCCATGGCCTCCCCCCAGCCCGGCGCACCCGACATCCACGTCTTTGAGCTGGTCATCGCCATCGACGAACAGGACGCCCGGCTCAAACCGGGCATGTCCGCAGAAGTCGAGATCGTCCTCCACGCCCTCCCCAACGTCCTCTCCGTGCCCCTAAACGCCGTGTTTGCCCGCGCCGACCGCTGGGTTGCCTATCGGCTCACAGGCGGCGAGTTCGCCGAAGTTGAGGTCGAATTGTCCGCGCAAAACGCCACCGCGGCCACGGTCACTTCCGGCCTAGCCGAAGGCGACATCGTCGCCCTCAAAGATCCCACGGTCCCCCAATGAAGAGCACCAACGGCCGCCGCAAGTGGTGGATCGCCGTGCTCTGTGCGGTCGCGGTGTTGGCCGTGTTTATCGCCTTGCGGCAGATGCCCGGCACCTCCGCGTCCTCCGTCCCTTCCTACCCCGTCCAGCAGGGCGAATTCGTCATCTCCTTGCAGCTCAAAGGCGGCGAACTCGAAGCCGTCAAGGCCGAAAACATCGTCGCGCCCCGCGTCCGCGGGCAGCTCAAGATCGTCGAGTTGTTTCCCGAGGGCGAGCAAGTCGCCGTGGGCGATCTGCTCGTCCAGTTTGAGCAGACCGACTTTCAGAAGCGGGTCATGGACGCCGAGCAGCAAGTCGAGTCTGCCCGGGCCGACTTGGAGAAAACGCAGGCCACCCAGAAGGTTGAGATCGCCAAGCTCGAAGCCGACATCAAAAACCAAGAGGCCAACTTGCGCCTCGCCGAGCTCCAAGTTGAGCGCATGGCCTTTGAAGCCACCGTGCAAAAAGAAGAGGCCCAAATCGAGGCCCACAAAGCCGAGCTAAGCCACCAGCAAGCCTTTGAAAAACTAGCGTCGCAACAGGTGGTCAACAACGCCGAGGTCAGGAAGCGTCAGCTCGAAATCGAGCGCAACGAGCGCGAGCTAGAAAAGGCCCGCCAGGAATTGGCGAGCACGACCATCAAGGCCGAAAAGCCCGGCTTGGTGGTGTACGGCAAGGTGTGGAAGGGCGAGCGGCCAGAAAAAGTGCGCGTCGGCGACGAAATTTGGGGCGGGGTCAACGTCATCTCCCTGCCCGACCTCTCCCGGATGCAGGTCAAGACCTATGTCAACGAGGTCGAGGTCGATAAGCTAGACACCGGACAAGTGGCTCTCATCCAGCTCGACGCCCTGCCCGGCCCCACCTTCCACGGTCGCATCAAGAGCATTGCCTCGCTCGGCCGCGAAAAGGAGGGCGAAAAAAACGTCAAGGTCTTCGACGTGGTGCTCGCCATAGAGGAACAAGACGCTCGGCTCAAGCCCGGCATGACCGCGACTGCCGAAGTCATCGTCGAGACCATCCCGCCCCAGCCGGCCGCCGCGCCCGACTCCGTGCAAACCGCGGCCACCGCCGAGGTCGCCACGGCCGCGCCGCGGCCCTTGTACATCCCCTTAGACGCGGTTTTTGAAAAGGACGGGCGCGCCCTCGTCTATTGCCTCGTCGGCGGCCAGCCCGAGGAGCGGGCCGTGACGCTGGGCCAGAAAAACGAGGACTTCGTCATCGTCGAGCACGGGCTGGCCCCGGGCGATCGCGTCGCCCTGCGCGACCCGACCCAAGCGGTCGACCTCATCGGCGGCATGGACGCGGCCCCGGAGGCGAACGCGCCCGCCGTGCGCTAATCCATGGACCTGCGCGAAACCGCCGCCGTGAGCTGGGTCGGGCTGCTCTCGCACAAGCTGCGGACGATGCTCACCATGCTCGGCATCGTCTTTGGCGTGGCCGCGGTCATCGCCATGCTGTCCATCGGTGAGGGCGCCAAACAAGAATCCCTCGAACAAATTCGCCAGATGGGCATTAGCAACATCATCGTCCAGCACTGGAAAAAGGACGAAGCGGACGACGCGACCGACGCCGACCACAACCGCTCGGCCGGCCTGACGTGGGACGACGCCCGCTCCATCGCCGCGATATGCCTTTTGGCCGAGTACGCCACCCCGCAACGCGAGGTCAAGGTCAAGGCCCAAGCCCAAGGCAACACCTTTCACACTATGGCGGTGGGCACGACGCCCGACTATCGCACCGTGCTCGACGCCCGCATGAGCAGCGGCGCGTTCTTCTCGGCCGCAGACATGCTCGACGCCAAGCGCGTTTGCGTGTTGGGCGCGGACGCCAAGCGGGCGCTGTTCTTTTTGGACGATCCCCTCGGTGGCCGGGTCAAAATCCGCAACCAGTGGTTTACGGTCATCGGCGTCCTCCAAGACAAGGGCGCGGCCGGCGGCAAAATCGGCGGCGTGCTCGAAGTCCGCAACACCGACGAGGACATCTACGTCCCGCTGACGGCCCTGCTCAACCGCTTCCACCGCGAGCCGGGCGCGCCCGAGCTGACCCAAATCACCGTCAAAATCCCCAGCTCCGACCAACTGCCAGAGGCCGCGGCCATCGTGCGCACCATCCTCAACCGGCGGCATCGCGGCGTCGAGGACTTCAAGATCGCCATTCCCGAAGAGCTGTTGCGCCAGAGCCAGAAAACCCAGCAGATCTTCAACATCGTCATGGGCTGCATCGCCGGCATCTCCCTATTGGTCGGTGGCATCGGCATCATGAACATCATGTTGGCTTCGGTGCTAGAGCGCACGCGCGAGATCGGCATCCGCCGCGCCTTGGGCGCCCGGCGGCGCGACATCCTCGCGCAATTTTTGGTCGAGTCCCTGTTGGTCAGTCTAATCGGCGGCCTGATTGGGGTGGTGCTCGGCTACGCCATCCCGGAATTGATCACCCTGTACGCGGGCTGGCGCACCATCGTCCAGCCTTGGACCATTGCCCTCGCCTTTGGGGTCTCAGCCGCGGTCGGCATTGGCTTTGGCATCTACCCGGCCCGCCAAGCCGCCCTGCTCAACCCCATAGACGCCCTGCGCTACGAATAGCCTTTTGACGGCAGCCGCCGCGTTCCTTACTTATTTAGCCCACCCGCACGAGAGGAAGGCCGCATGATCCGCTTTAAGAGGGAAGTGATTGAACAAATGCTCGAAGACCGCAAACCCGAAATCAACCTGACGACCTATCAGCACATCAAAAAGGCCATCGACCAAGGCACCGAGGACATGGACCCATACATCCTGTCCAATATCTGCCGCGACCTCAAGTGCCTGCCCACCGACATCGTCGAATATGTCTGAGGGCCTCGTCGGCGCGCCCCAATGCAGGCCCTAGGCCGCCATCTACTCGTCGATCTCTACGGTTGCAACCGCACGCGGCTCGACGATCCCGACTACATCGCCGCCGAGCTACAAGCCGCGGCCACCGCGGCCGGCACCCGCGTCTTGGGCACTGCATTCCATCGCTTTAGTCCGGGGGGCGTCACCGGCGTCCTCATCGTCCAAGAGAGCCACTTGGCCGTCCACACGTGGCCCGAGCGCGGTTATGCCGCCCTCGACCTTTTTACCTGCGGGCACCAGACCGATCCATGGGCCGCCTATCAGCGGCTCAAGCGCGCCTTCGGGGCCGTGCGGGACAATGTAGTCGAGGTCAGCCGAGGGTTGGATGTCCTGCGAGTGGTTGGCGATCGCTAACCACTATAGCTGTCCGACATCCTTGCATAAGGGATGTTCTACATGGCGTTTTGGGTATGAGATACTTCGCTGCGCTCAGTATGACAAGGTGTCTGGGGCACGAAGTCCCCGCCTCTATGTCATGCTGAGCGCAGCGAAGCATCTCTACATGCGTACAAGTCATTTAGGACGGCTATATTCTTCGCCTTCTAACATGCTGTGCAAGTAGCGCTCAAACGCTGCGGCGCGGCCTTCAACCACGGCCCGCAGCTCGAGAATTTCCTGTTGGCGGGCCTTTAACTGGTGAATTTTCAAAGCAACATCCGCGATCGACGAGCCGAGGTCAAACTCGGCCAAGGCCCCGTCTCGCCGGAAAAACCGCACTGGCTCCCGCGGCTGTTCCCCGCTCACCAAAACCCGCTCCTCGGGCCGCCGCGCTTTGGCTTGGGCCTGCTCGGCCTCGGCGCACAGCCGGTACTCGGCTTCCAAGCGGCTCATCAGGTCGGCGTTGGCCTTCCATTCGGCTTCGAGGCGGTCGGCAATATCTTCCAATAGCTCTTGCTTTTGCTGAATCTCGTCCGGCCCGTCATCCACCTCGATTTTCATCTGCCCGCTGTAGTGCAGGTTCGCGCTGTAAAGCCCGACCCCGAGCAGCTCCCGCGCCTCCTGATAGAGCGTGAGTTGGGCCGACAGGCCCCGGTCGGGTTGCTGGGCCAACTTTTGGATGAGTACGCCGATTTCCCAGTCGTAGGCGAGGCACAAGCGCTCGGCCAAACTATCCTGCCGAGCCTCTAACGCCACCAACTTCCAGTCGATTTCGACCATGCGCTGCACCAATCGGAGCGAGGAGCGCAGGGCTTTTCCCAGCTCGGCAGAATCCGCGGCACTCCGCTTTAGGCTGTCGATGCGGGCTGACAACACTTCGGCTTCGGCCGCAACCCCCAAGCGCTGGCCGGATAGGGAATCGAGCTGGCTTGCCAAGGCGCGATACTGGCTCTTTAGCAGACCCAGCCGGACCGAATCCCCACGCACAGCGCCGGGCAGCACCAACCCCAAGACCAACAACAGAATAAATGAGCTTTTCATCGCGAATCTAGGCCGTATTTGTCGAGCTTGTAGTACAGAGCGCTCGTCTTGATTCCCAAGAGCGAAGCCGCCTTTGTCTTGACGTGCCGCGCTTCCTCCATCGCCCGAGCGATTAGGTCCCGCTCCAACTCGTCGAGGTGCTCGTTGAGTAGCAAGCTCCCGTCGTCGGCCGCCTCTGCCGCCTCTGCCCCCTCCGCAACCCCCTCTTCCTTCGCAGCCGCGTCAAAGGTCAGCGGCAGATCGTGATAGCCGATTTCCTCTCCATCGACCAACACCATGGTGCGCTCAATGACGTTTTCTAGCTCGCGCACATTGCCCGGCCACGGATAGCTTTTTAAGCCGGTCAGGGCCTCTTCGGTGAGCCGTTTGGGTGGAATGTTCATTTCTCCACATTTCTTTTTGGTAAAGTGCTTCACCAACAACTCAATGTCTTCGCGCCGCTCCCGCAGCGGCGGCAAGGTGAGCGGGATGACCTCCAGCCGATAGAAGAGATCCTCGCGGAAGGTGCCCTCTTCAACCATGCGCTTGAGCGGCCGGTTGGTCGCCACCACCACCCGCACATCTACGTCGAGCGGCTGCTCACCCCCCACGCGGTCGAACTGCTTTTCCTGCAACACTCGCAACAGCCGAACTTGGGTCTCCAACGGGACATCGCCGATCTCGTCCAAAAAAATCGTCCCGCCCTCGGCCAACTCGAACTTGCCCTTCCGCCGTCGCACCGCGCTGGTAAAGGCCCCGCGCTCGTGGCCAAACAACTCGCTTTCGACCAATCCGGTCGGCAGAGCACCGCAGTTGACCTTGACAAATGGGCCTTTGCTGCGGCTGCTCTGATAGTGGACAGCGCGGGCGACCAGCTCCTTGCCGGTGCCGCTTTCCCCGTAGATGAGCACGGACGACGACGACGACGCCACCTTGCGCACTCGCTCGCGCACGGCCTTGATCCGCGGGGATTGGCCGACGATCTCGCCGAAGTTGTAGCGGCTGTCGATCTCTTCGCGCAGGTAGCGGTTTTGCTCGAACAAGTGCTCCCAGTCCCGCAGCTTGGCCTCGGCTTCTCGGTGCAGGGTTTGGGCTTCCCGCAGCTTGGCTTGGGCCTCCTGTAGCTTGGCTCGATAGTCGAGCCGCTTGTTGACCTTCATCCACAATTCGTCCGGGAGGAAGGGTTTGACGATAAAGTCGATCGCCCCCCGTTCCATGGCCTCTACGGCCAACTGCCGGGTGTCGTAGGCCGTCATCATCATCACGTCGGTGTCGGGGGCTTGGCGCTGGACCGCCTCGATCACCGCCAAGCCGTCCATCTCCTCCATGCGGTAATCGGTAAGGACCAAATCAAAGGGCTCGTCCTTCATCCGCTCCAACCCTTCGCGACCGCTTCCTGCGGCGACGGCTCGATGCCCCATCTTGTTCAAGCTCAGCACCAGCCCGTCGCCGAGGCTTTGGTTGTCGTCAATAATCAAAATCCTGCCCATGGTACTCCATCCTTGGACTGCGGCAGGCGCAGGCGGCACACAGTGCCTTCGCCCAGCCGACTGTCTATTTCGATCCAGCCGCGGTTTTCCTCAACCGCCTGCGCCACCAACGCCATGCCCAAGCCCGACCCTTTCTCCTTGGTCGTAAAGAACGGCTCGAAAAGGCGCGCCTGCACCTCCTCCGACATACCCGGGCCATCGTCGGTCACCTCAACGATGACTTCCTCGCCCCTAGCCGTGGCCCGCACGGTCAAATGCCCGCCGTCGCGCATGGCTTGGACGGCGTTCTTCATCAGGTTGAGCAGCGCCCGCTCCATTTGCTCGGCGTCGATGTAGCACGTCAAGTCGGGCGCGATGCGCTCCTCGTAGCGGATGCCGGCCGCCTGCATTTCTGGGGCCAGCAAAAAGGCCGCGTCGGCCACGAGGGACGCCAGCACGGTCGGCTGCGGCTTGGCCGGCGCGGGCCGAGCGAATTCGATAAACTCGGAAATCACGCCATTGAGCCGGCGCACCTCCTCAATGACCTTCTCGATGTGTTGCTTGCGCTCGTCGCTGGCCGGCAAGTCGCCGGCGATTAGGCCGGCGTACAGCTCAATACTGCCGAGTGGATTGCGGATCTCGTGGGCGACGCCGCCCAGCATGAGGCGCAGTTGGGCGTCGCGGGCACTCAGCTTGCGCCGCATCTCCTCCATGGCCTCGCCCAAATAGCCGATTTCGTCGTCGGACGCGGTGACCACCTCTTGGGCCATATTGCCGCGGCCGATGGCGCGCGCCGCCTCAACCAGCTTTTGGATGGGCCGCGTCAGCGTCCGCGCCAACCCCCAAGCCACCCCGACCGTGAGCAACGCACCCAACCCGGCAAAGATCAGCACCGACCGCCCAAAGACGCGGATAGAGTCCACAAACCGCGCCCCGATCTCAACGCCGACGATCGCGACGACCTCGCCGCGGTCAAAGATCGGGGCGTAGCCTGTCATATATGGGACATCGCCGTCATAAAAAAATACCGAATGCGCGGTATTGCCCTTCCAAACCTTTTCCAACTCTCGACGGTGCAAGATCCGTTTGGGGTACTCGCGGCCAATGGGCATCAACCCATCGGTGTCGAGCAACGAGCGGTATTGGCGGTCGAAAACGAAAATTTGCCGAGCACCCACCCCTTGTTCGGCGCGCTGCAATTTACTTACTAGAGTCCGATAAAGATTGGAGTGCTCGCGGCCTGGGTGCAAGTAGCGCAGCACGTTGCCGGACAGGTTCATGCTCACCAGCGTGGCAACCGATACGAGGTGGTCGCGCATCTGCCGCTCCAAGCTGCGGTCTGTCAGCTCGAAGAGCACCCAGCCCGATAGACCGACGACGACCATGACCAGCAGTACGAAACTCAGGATCAGCTTGTGGCCAATCCGCCGCCGCGGATGCTCGCCGGCAGCGGACTTGCCCTTAGTTGCTTGGACAGACTCGACAAATTGGCTCATCCTATATCCTACGTTTGATAATGTACCGCCTTAAAAAAAGACGAACAAGCCGAGTAATAGTTCTCGCTGATTGCCCATAAAAAAGGAAATGCCCCATGAAATATGTCCTATTGGCCGCCTGTTTCTCTTTGGCCGCCTGCGGCGGCTCCGACGACGACCGCGGCGAGGTGACCGTTCACTTTGACCACACGGTCGTCGCGGACGAGCTAGAGCCTGATGACATCCTCTACACCAATGCCGCGGGCAACGAATACGGCGTTACCCGGCTGGAGTACATCGTCTCAGGCATCGCCTTAGAGACGGCCGGAGGCCAGCGCGTCGAACTGGCCGCATTCCACTATCGCAACGCCTTTTTGAGCGCGACCCGCAGCGTTTCGGCCAAGGTGCCCGGTGGGACCTATACGGCCCTGCACTTTACCTTCGGCTTAGACGGAACCCAAAACGAAACAGGTGCGTTGCCGAGCGTCGATCACTTCAACAACATGGCTTGGCCTGCTCCCATGGGCGGCGGCTACCACTACATGCGCCTAGAGGGCCTCTTCCGCACACCCGACAGCACCGGCGCCTTTCTCACGCACACCGGACCGACCGGCGGAGCAGACTTTTCGTTTGCCGTCTCTCTGCCGCTTTCTCTAACGGTTAGTGGCAGCGAGTGGGCAATCGCCGTGGTCATGGACCTCAACGAGTGGTACGCCGCGCCCTTTCTATACGACCTGAACGGCCGCGGCGGGATTATGGGCAACGCCGACGCGCAATCGACCTTGCGGGAAAACGGCTCGACCGTCTTTTCTCTAGGGGCCATCGGACGCCTCGACCGAGGGGCGTAACCATGAGGCTTGGGGCCTTGATCCTGCTCGGGCTCGTCGCCTGCGGCCAAGACGCGGGCGTACCCCCAGTTCATCCGCCGGCACCAACCCCCTACGAGCTCGCCGTGCCAGCGGGATTTCCCGCGCCGACCATCCTGCCGGACAATCCCCTGACCGTCGAGGGCATCGCCTTGGGCGAGCGGCTCTTTGCCGACCCCATCCTCTCCGTCGATAGCACCATAGCCTGCGCCTCGTGCCACCTGCCCGCCCACGCCTTCTCCGATCCACGGCCCTTGAGCCAAGGCGTCGGCGGCACCACCAGCCGCAACTCCATGCCGCTTTTTAACATGCTCTGGAGCCGGTCCTTTTTCTGGGACGGCCGCGCGGCCAGCCTCGAAGAGCAAGCACTCGAACCTGTGCAGCAGTCCGTAGAAATGGGCGAGGACTGGGATCGCGTGGTGGCCAAACTGGAGCGACACGCCGAATATCCCGCGCTCTTTGTCCGCGCCTTTGGGGACGCGCCGATCAGCCGGCACCGGGTCGTCCAAGCCATCGCCCAGTTTGAGCGCACCCTCATTTCGGCGGACAGCAAATACGACCGCTGGTTGGCCGGCCAAGCGGCACTTACCCCCGCTGAGGAACGCGGCTTCGTCCTCTTTCACACCGAGGCCGGCGACTGCTTTCACTGCCACGTCGCCCCGCTTTTCACCGACAACGAGTTCCACAACACCGGGCTGGAGCTCGATCCCCTCGATGAGGGGCTGGCCGCGCTCACCGGGAAACGCCTCGACCGCGGCAAATTCAAGACGCCCACCCTGCGCAACGTAGAGTACACCGCGCCGTACATGCACGACGGTCGCTTTCAGACCTTAGCAGAGGTCGTCTCGCACTACGACGCCGGCTTTCACCGCACGGTCCTAACCGATCCCCTGTTGCTCGTCCGGCCCAACCTCGACCTCGATCCGGCCGACATAGACGCGCTCGTGGCCTTTTTGAAAACCCTTTCCGACCCTCAATTACAGGCCCGGTGACGCGCTTATGTAGCTGTTTCTTTTATTAGTTACTTTTCTCTTGATTGAGTTTCAGAATTTCGTATAATACAAGCACTTATGCACAAAATCAGAGCCGGTTTAACTCCTCATCTAGAGAGGTTTTAGTGCCCACGATAACCAAGAAGGACCTAGCGCGGTCGGTTGCCGACACAATCGGCTGCAAAAACAACCTGACTTTGCAAATGGTCAATAGCCTTTTCGAGGCCATGCGCGAAACGCTTATCGAAGGCAACCGCATTGAAATCCGGGGTTTCGGCGTACTCGAAGTCAAAGACACCAAGCCCAAGCCCGCGGCGCGCAACCCGCGCACCGGCGAGGTCGTGTACGTGCCCGCCCGGCGCAAGACGCACTTCAAGCCGGGCAAACAACTCAAAGAAGCCCTGCACGACACCGACTCTGCCGCCGACCACGCCGCACCCGACCCCGATGACTCTTGGTCCTAACATCGCCGAGAATTCGTCCCGAAAAGTTACGAACCGGCTCTTATCGCGCATGTATGGGTCTTGCCCTGCTGCTCGCTTCCGGGAGCCACGCCGAGCAACGCCTGCACATCGGCGCGGACCCGCGCATTGAGCTGCTCACCGCAGTCCAGCTCCTCAGCCAATATCGCTATCTGACGCCCTATCGGGTGGATTACGCAGCCGACCTCGTCGCCCATTTCTCGCGCTATCCCCCCCAGCAGGCCGTCGCCCTCTTCCGCAGCCTGAGCGCGGACACCGGGTGGTCTGATGCCTACCCAACCGCCATGCTCTACCTGTCGGACCCTCCCGCATTAGAACCAACCCAACCCATTCCCCCCCACATCTATCGCGCCTTCCGCAGCGAGGAAAACTTTACCCGCTTCGTCCGCGCCCTGCGCACCTTTGCACACCAGACCCAATTCAACCGCTTCTTCGCCCGCAGCCAAAAGCTCTATCAACGCCTTGCGACGAGCCTCCGCGAGGCCCTAGCCGGTGCCGATCCCACCGGCGAAGTCGAGGCCTATTTCGGCACTCGCCAAGTCAGCTACCACCTCGTCCTCAGCCCGCTCTTACACCACGGGGGCTTTGGGCCGCACATCGGCCCCTTTGGAGGGCCGTACGATGTCTATACGTTGCTCGGTCCTACCGGTGCCGCGCACGGCTTACCTGAATACGGCCCCCGCGACCAACTTTTGCAGATTATATGGCACGAGTTCAGCCACGCCTTCGTCAACCCCCTCAGCAAGGAGTACTACCCAATGCTGAGGCCCCATGCCGAGCTATTTGCCCCGCTGGCCGAACCAATGGCCCGCATCGGCTACACGCACTGGTTCGACTGCGCCAATGAACACCTCATCCGCGCCATAACCGCGCGCCTCGCCCACCATCACCTCGGCGCGGAAGCAGGTCGCCGCGCACTGCGCGAAGAATCCGGGCGCGGCTTCCGCTATATCCACGCCCTAGCCCGCCGCCTCGAAGAATACGAATCCCAGCGCGACCGCTACCCGACCTTCGCGGCCTTCTTCCCCCACTTCATTGCTGTCTTTGCCGATCTTACGCCCTAGGCTTTAGCGCACCAACCGCCGGAAAAGCTCTTGCTGGGGCGGTGCTGCGAGCAGTTCGTCCAAGGTCCCGCGCTCCAACCCCTCGGCAATAACGGCAAAACTCTCCCGTACCACGGCCGCGGTCTGTTCGACCTCGGGCTCGCCGTGGGCACAGTTGAACATGAACCCAGCCGCTAAGATCACGCCGCGGCGGGCGTTCTCTTGGATGAACAGGGTGTGGACCTTGGCGGCCGTCGCGGCATCCTCCGCGCCCAAGCGGATGCGGGGATGCGCCGCCACCCCCTCGCACCCCGCATCGAGCCCAACGGCCGCGGCCGCCGCGTTGACCTGCTCCTTAAAAAACGCGCCGATGCGCTCGAAGTGGGCCACCGCGGCGCGGCGCTCCAACTCGCGCAAGGTCGCCAGCGAGGCCGCCACGCCGATGTTGTCGTCCCAATAGGCACTGGAGATAAACATCTGCTCGGCTGGTGCCATAAACGCCCGCTGGCCGACCACCGCTCCCATGGGATAGCCATTGGAGATGGCCTTGGCAAAAACAGAGAGGTCCGGCGTCACGCCCGCGTATTCTTGGGCACCGCCCAAGGCCACCCGGAACCCCGACGAAACCTCGTCGAAAATGAGCACCACCCCGTAGTGCGACGCCAACTCCCGCACCTTTTCTAGATAGCCCGGCGGCGGCTCGTCCGAGCGCATCGGCTCCATGATGATACAGGCCAACTCGCCAGCGTGTCTTTCGAGCAGGGCACTTAGTTCATGGAGATCACCATAGGCAAAAGGCAGGGCCGTACCCTCCAGGCAGCGGGGCACCCCAATCGGCTCAATGCCATTAAAAAGATGAGCGGCCAGCCGCTCCGCCCCGAGGTTGGCGGCTTGATACCAGTCGTGCCAGCCGTGGTATCCGCAAAACAGCACCTTGTCGCGGCCCGTGACCCCGCGGGCGATCCGCACCGCAATGGCGCAGGCCTCGCCCCCGCCCTTGCAGTAGCGCACCATTTCCGCCGAGGGCACAATCCGCACCAGTGCTTCGGCCAGCTCTACGGCCGACTCTTGCACGATGCTATAGATCGTCCCCCGGTCGATCTGGGCGCGGACCGCGGCATCGACGACCTCGTCGGCATAGCCCAAGATCACCGGTCCCACAGCACTCGTCCAATCGATGTATTCGTTGCCATCCACATCCCAGATGCGGCAGCCTTTGGCGCGCTCAGCGTAGATGGGGCTGACGCCGAGCGCGGCCCGCGTCGGTCGCCGGCTGATGAGCTGGGTGGTGCCGGGGATGAGTGCTTTGGCGCGCTCGTAGATTTGCAACGAGCGGCGCACCGAATGTTCTCGCATGACAGGCTCCTTTTACCGCCCGCTGCGGAGCGGGTTCTCGCGTGAAAAAGGCGTTTGCGGCGCGTTGACCACGCGCAGCCAAGAGCGATACGGCGAGCCGCCTTCCCCGGCGCTGGCAAAGTCGCACAAGCGCAGCTTGCGGCCGTCGGCCGCGGCAACATCCAGCGCGACCATAGTCTCGGCCTCCACCAAATTCCCCCGCAGGGCCACCGCGTCGAGTGCCGGCACCTCGTCCGGATCTACGGCGTTGAGCCGGCGGTCGTAGGTCAAGAGCACCGGCCCCCGAAAGATCGAGACCTTATCGCGGCACTCCGCTTCACCGCGCCAGTAGTGCATTGATAGGTCCAAGTCGAGGTCAATGGTATCGCCGGGCTGCCAGCACCTAGCCAGCGCCTGGTACGCCCCAGCGTCGGCCTTGCTTGCGGCCGCGCCGTTTACCCGCACCTCCGTTTGCTGCGACCAGTAGGGCACCCGCAATTTGAGCGCAAACTCCGCGGCCTCAGAGGGATCAACGCGGATGCGCACGCGCCCGTGGCGGGGGTACTCCGTCTGTTGGGTCAGCACCACGGTCAAGCCGCGCCGCAGCTCCACCTCCATCCGGCTCGGGCCGTACCAATTGAGCACCAACCCCTCCTCGTCGCGCATGAGTGCCCAGTCCGAGACCATCCCCAACCCACGCGGCCCATTGACGCTACAGCAGTTCAACTCGGGGCTGCCTTCGCGCGCCTGAAAGACGATCTCGTGGGCACTCGCCTTGCGCACCCCATCCATCGGCGTGTTGTACGTAACCCAGCGCCCGCTCGCCGAGTGCAGGCCGAGGATGGAGTTGAGGGTGGATAGCTCGATCTCGTCGGCCACAATCGAACAGCCAGTCAGCTTGAGCATTTCCACGCTCGCGGCCACCCAAGCGATGGTACAGCAGGTCTCGATCGCGCCTTGGTGGTAGGGGTTGCCTTGCGCGGCTTCGCCCGAAGAAAAGCCGCCGTTGTTGTGCCGGTCGAGTTCGACAATGCTCCACCAGATCTGCTCGAAAGCCCGGCGGTAGCGTTCCTCGCCCGTGATCCAGTACAACTCGGCCAAGGCCATGATCGGATGGAGGCTTTCCCAGCGCGGCTTAGGCGTTTTGAAGAAGGGCTGACCGGCCAAGGCGCGATTGAGATAGTCGCCCGCCAGCGGCTGCCCGTCCGCGTCCAGCGCGGCGAACTCATCGACCCACTGCAAGGCCAAGTTTAGATAGCGATCCCGGCCGGTCTGGCGATAGAGGATGCACAGGACGTGGACCGGGGCCATGTTCATCTCCGTGCTGCCGGTATCGACCAGCCGCCGGCGCGTTTTGCCCATAAACTTCCGGGCCAATAGCTCGGCCATGGCCTCGACGCAATGCAATGCCTGTGCGTCGCGGCTTTCCTCGTACCACAGCAACAAGCCCAGCATGGCGTGATAGTGCCCCCAAGCATCCCACGTGGAACCGCGCTGGTTCGCGACGTTGGGCGCGTATCCCGTCAGGCGGTGGCGGTGCGGCCAAGGGCCGAGATAGCCGTCGGCGTCTTGGTGGGCGATGAGCCGAGCGACAAAGTCTTTCAGGTGTCTTTTTAGCTTGGGGTCGCCGGTCAGCCGCAGGATTTGCACGGCACTCGTCAGGTACTTGCCGGCAAATTCTCCGGCCCACGGCATCTGGTCGCGGTAGGGCTTGCGATCGCGGTCGGCAAACATGTCCAAAATCGCCGGATTGGCCGCGGGCGCGATGAGCAGCCACTGCTCGGTGACGGCGCGCAAGTAAGCCGCAAAGGGACCGTCGAGGGCGTAGTGGGTGCGGGACGAGCGGGTCAGTGCGGGTTGCACCGCCGGACGGTGGTCAGAAAAAGGCTGCATGGCGTCTCCTCTCGGTGGGTGGCTGTGGTGCGCTTTGGGCTATCTCGTTCGATAATTTGACAGCCCGTCTAAACTCCTCTTTTTTGGCGTCCAACCTCAACTCTCAACTTCTAAACGGAGCTTCATCATGCAACGCGCCTTGTCTCTGCTCGCCCTCTTGCTCGCGCTGCCGCTCGCCACCTACGCCTTTGATGGAAGACGCGAGGGCTTTCTGTTCGGCTTTAGCCTCGGGCCGGGCTACCAGTTCGTCGAGCAGGAGTGGCTCATCAATGGCGAGCGATCCCAGCGCGAAGACCGCGACCCGACCTTTGGCACCGCCCTCCAGTTCGGCTACGGCCTCACCAACCACCTCGTCTTAGGCTGGGTCTTGGACTTGGGCCGCGACGCGGATGACGACGAGATCAAGCTCCTCGGCACCGCGGTCGAAAGGGGCAGTACCCGCTTTGAGATCGACGGCTTTAGCGCGACCTATTTCCTCAAAAAACGCGCTCCATCGCCCTTTGTCGAAGCCGTCATCGGCACGGCCCGCTGGGACGACGGGGGGAACAACATCCTCGACGGCCTCGGGCTGGCCGGCAGCATCGGCTACGAGGTGCGCAAGCACTGGATGGTCAAAGGCACCATCGGCTGGGGTGCGCCCAGCGCAGAGGCCACAATCGACGAGCGAGCGATCAAAGCCGACGTCACAGGCTGGGCCATCGCCTTCAACGCCAGCTATCTCTGGTACTGAACAGCGGACGCGGCTCAGTCTCATTGTACCGCACTGGTCAAGTACTTGCCGGCAAATCTCTCCAAGCAAAATGTCTGGTATCTCCATAACTAGTCGATAACACCATGATCCGCTTCTAAGGAGCCGCCAAAAAGCAGCAAATGCCTATATCGTAGTTATAATGTAGGCTAATGGTCTTCCTCAACCAAGGCAAAAGACTATTTCTGCCTTGCTTTTGGCCTTTATACTGCGCTTCTACCCCGATTGAACGGCTCTGGGGAAGTCAGCAGAAATGCGATAAGATAGCCCTGCCTATAGTTAGCCAAAATTTACTTTTTCTTTGTCTTGACAAGGCGACAATAGAATACCATAGTATAAAATACAAACTGCGGAGCGACTAATGCAAAAGCCAACAATTATAGATTTATTCAGCGGGTGTGGAGGAATGTCTTGGGGGTTACATAAAGCGGATTTCAGTGTGCTAGCAGGTATTGATATATGGAGCAGGGCCTTAGAAACATTTCACTTTAATCATCCGACTGCGAGCACAATAAAAGCAGATATAGCTGACTTAGACCCAAATTCTTTAATGTCAATGCTGAAGTTAGAAAAGGGCACTCTTGATTGTCTCATTGGCGGCCCTCCTTGCCAAGGCTTCTCAAAAAATGTTCCAGCAGCCTATCGTTTTCTCGAAGATCCGCGCAATCAATTATTCCGCGATTTTTTGCGTTTTGTTGAGGCCATGTTACCCAAAGTTGTCGTTATGGAAAACGTGGCGGAGATTTATAGGGCATACGATGGATCAGTACGGGCAGAAGTTATCAATAGCTTACGACAGCTTGGCTATGAAATAGATACCGCTATTTTATACGCACCAGACTATGGTGTCCCACAGCGTAGAAGGCGTTGCTTTTTCTTTGCTTCGAGAACGGGGATCAAGCCCGTACTTCCACCGCCTACTTTTGGCCCCGATCACGTAAACGTCTTATTCGGCACAGTAAAGCAGTACCATTCCGCTTGGGAGGCAATCTCAGATTTGCCCGTTCTGGAAAATGGTGACGGGTATGAACCGATGGAGTACAGGCTTCAGCCTCAAAATGAATATCAAGCAGATATGCGGGAAGATTCATGTACTCTCTACGACCACATTACACGAGCGTTAAATGAAAAACAATTTACTCGAATCTCATCTTTGGAACCAGGCCAAGGAATAAAAAACTTACCAAAGAGAATTAGACCAAAATCGGGATATAGTGGTGCTTACGGAAGACTTGATTTTGAAATGATTGCGCCGACAATTACTAGATGGGTATTCCATCCCGGATCTGGGCGCTTCTGCCATCCTCGGGAAGCTAGATTGCTAACTATCCGAGAAGCGGCGAGGCTTCAGTCTTTTTCCGACGATTTTAGATTTACGGGCACTTATATTGAAAAATCCCATCAAGTAGGAAATGCCGTCCCACCTTTAATAATGCAAAGTATGGCGACGAACATTAAGGTTTGCCTTCGAGTTTTGCCAAAAGAATCTCAACAACATCGCTTGCTGCGAGACGCTGCGGTTCAATACAAAACTCGTACGCATCTTCAGGAAAAATAAAGCGTTCAAAGAATTGTTTTTGATTCGGATACCACCGAAAAACCAGCACATTGTCTTTAATGCGTCTCGCCTGGAGGCCCTTTTTTGCAGTATTGGTCCAAGCCCATATCAAGTCACTCTCCCTATATTCAACCAGTTTCTCTTCAAAATAAACATAGTTTTTTCTATTTTTCGACTTTAACAAAATGGAGACACGTCTTTCTTTAATCCCCCGATCTTTTGCATCTTGCTGAACTTTCTCTTCATACCAATGTTTGAGCAGAGCAGCACCGAGGTCTTCAGGAGAAGATTTGGTAGAGAGAGCGCTAAAGCCAAGATCCTTCGCTTTTGTAAAAATATCTGCTCGCTGTATGACGACCGCAAACTCACGAGGCAGAATGATTGCATCTTGATTTACTTGAGCTGCCTTAATTGACCAGCCAATTTTTCTTTTTTTATCAACTACGTCGAATAGATTTTTGCTCCTAGTATGTGAGAGAGGATCAACAGATGGAATACCTTTGGCGTACGTAAATATGGCTTCCCAAATATAATCTTTTATATCATCGACAAAAGGAATCGCGTAAACCGCACGGATGGCTTCGACTAAACGTCGTTTCTCTTTCTCTTTTAGGTGGTACATTGCTCAGACGCTTCGTTAGCAGCCAAACAGCGCGAAGGCGAAATTCGGCGGCGGCGCGACGATATCGCTCCGATTTTGCAGGTAGCGCCGCGCCTGCGCTGGCGGCAGCAGGCTTTCCAACTCCGCCCAGCCGATGTGCTCCATTTCGGCGTTGAGCTCCTCGGGCGCAAACTCGGATAGCATTGGCTCGCCCAGCCGCTTCACGAGGCGTTCTAGCTTGTCGTTGAGGGGTACACTCTGTTCGGGGATTAGCGATCTAGCCAGCTTGTAATCGCAGACGAGGCGGCTGCCCGGGGCCGCGACCGCCGCAATACATCCAAGCGTCTCCCTTATGGCGTCCTGGGTCAGATAGTAGGTCGTCCCCAGCCACGAAAAAAATGCGGGTTGCCCCGCGTCGAACCGACTGTTCCCAAGCACCTCGTCTAGCGGGTCGGTCTCAAAGTCAACCGGCACGAACGCCACGTTGGGTGGGATGTGCCCCGCCACCCGGCGCACGCGCTCGCGCTTGATGCGCTGGGTCGCGGGATGATCAACCTCAAAGACCTGCACCCGATCCGCCAACTCGCGACCGCGCAGGGAAAAGGTGTCGAAACCAGCACCGAGAATCACGTACTGCACAAGGCCCGCTCCTATGGCCTCGTAAAGACAGTCTTCGGCGTAGCGGACGCGGAGGAGGTTCTCGGTGTGAATGGGGTGGAACGGCGCCAGCAGCTTATTGACCACCAGCCAGTTGAGCAAGCGATTTTTGACGATGAGACGCCACCCCAGCGACACCATATCCACCGCGTACTCGTCGGCAAAAATCGGCGCGGGATTCCACTGCCAGTGATGGGCGCGGATGCCGGCTGCCAACGAGGCGGTCGTACTCGTGCGGCGCATGTCTTACGCCAGCCTCACTCCTGCTCTTCCATCTGGTCGTAGAACTGGACTATTTTGCCCCGATTCTCAGAGGCGTTGAAAGCCATGCCGGCTCGCGGGTGTTGGTTGAGCAGGCCGGTGATCATGTAGGGATAGTCGTAGCCCCACAGCAGCTTGGAGCGGAGCGGCTCAATGTATTGCTCAATGCACTTGAGCACTGGACGCAAGCGAAACTTCGGGTTGTGCAAAAAGCCCAACAAAAGCTCCATCTGGCAATTGCCCGCGCCGCGACCCAAGCCGGCAAAACTCGCATCCACGCAGTTGGCCCCCAGTATCGCGGCTTCGATGGTATTGGCAAAGGCCAGTTGCCGATTGTTGTGGGCGTGGATTCCGACCTCTATCGGGGTGCCCTCGCAGTATTGGAAAAACGTGTTGCAAAGCGCGCGGATCTGCTCGCCGTAGAGCGAGCCAAAGCTATCGACCACGTACACGGCCCCCACGTCTGAGCGCACCAGCATCTCCAGCGCGCTTTTGACCTCGGACTCCGGCACAGTGGAAACGGCCATGAGGTTTAAGGTCGTCTCATAGCCCTTGTCGCTGGCGTCCTTGATCATGTCCAGCGCCAGCGGCATCTGGTGGATATAGGTGGCCACGCGGATCATGTCCAACACGCTTTCAGACGCCGGCAGGATGTCCGTTTTGTAATCGCTTTTTTCGGCGTCGGCCATAGCCGCCAACTTCAGCGGGGTGTCGTTGTTGCCGACGATGCGGCGCATGTCCTCTTCGAGGCAGTGCTTCCACGGCCCAAACTCGCCGGGCGGAAATTGCGCCCGCGAGTTGATGTAACCGATCTCCATGTAGTCAATCCCGGCCTCGATGCAGGACTCGTACACGCCGCGGACTACGTTGTCTTCAAACCAATGGTCGTTCATCAGGCCGCCATCGCGGATGGTGACGTCAACGACCTTGATTTCCTCCCGATACCCAAGCCAATTGTCGGCCCAAGTTGCTCGGTTTTCCTCGCTCATTGCCCTCTCCTCGTTGGTATGTAAATCAAGTGTTGTCGAACCGATATATACTGAGGCGCGACCAGCAAAAGGTCAAACCGGCCCCGGCCCGGTCTAGGCTTCCATTGTGGTCAGGGTACTCAGCTTGTACTCGTCGATCACCACGCCCAGCCCAGCCCCTTCAAACGGATACAAGTAGCTGCCTCGGGCCCGCACCCTTTGCACGGCCGGCGATTCAGTGTACAGCAACGGCCCCATCGGGTCGCAGGGCAAGTTGGTGTTGGGCATGGCAATGCCAACGCTGACTTGCGCTGAAGTCCCCAGCGTCGATTCTTGGTCCGTGCCGATCAGGCAGCGGAACCCGGCCGCCTCCGCGAGGGCGAAAAGCCGGCGGATATGCGTCGGGCCGCCGCAGACGCAGGCGACATTAAAGGCCGTACAGGCCCTTCTTTCGATGGCTTCCATTCCCAAGGCTAGGCTGTTGATGTGGCAACTCACCGGCAGGTCAACGCGCCGAACAAACTCGGCCGAGACCCGCATACTGTACGAGGGCTGCTCAAAGTGATACGGCTCGTGATGGCGGAGGACATCGGCGTAGCGGAGGGCCGTCTCCCAATCGGTGAAGCGCCCGGAAAAGTCAATGGACTTGAGCTTGAGCTGGTCTTTGTAGCGGTACTTGACCTCGCTTAAGAAGTAGTCGTCGAGTTTGCTATCGCCCGACACGTAGTAGCGGAACAGGTGATGCCCCAAGTCGAACAGCCGCTGGATATAGCTCATCGCATGCGGGAGGCTCTCTTTTACCTGCCAGCCAAAGATCGGATAGCAGCAATAGAGCTTCTCCCGCATCTTGCCGCCCAAAAGCCGATAGGCTGGCACCCCTAGGAACTTGCCATTGAGATCGTAGAGTGCCATATCAATGGCCGAGGCGAGGTGGAGGTCGGTCACGGAGCTGTTGAAGGCGTGGCCGAGCAACAGCTCGTTGATCTCGGTAATAGAGCTGGGGTCCAGCCCCACCAACATCTCGTTGTACTGCCGGGCAATGGCCGCCAAATCCTCGGCGCGACTGTCGGACGCTTCGCCCCAACCTATCGGGCCGTCATCGACAAAGACCTTGACCAGCACGTGCCCGGAGAGGTGGCCGTAGTAGCGCTGGGTCGCTATCTGGAAGGTTTCTACTTTGGTGATTTTCACGTACGCCTCCTTTGCTTTGTCAAAATAGACGAAAACGAGGGCCGCCTACTGGTTGTAGCGGTCCCGGTACATCGCCCTGAGCGCTTCGGCCTCTTTGGGATCAAGCCCCTTCATCCACGCATGCTCTTCCTCGGCCAGCAACGCCTCTACCTGAGCGCGGTACTTGTGCTCCATGGCTTGGCTCTTGCTCGCCGCCGCTTCTACCACAGCCGGCAGGAACTCCATGTAGTAGTGCTTGGCCACTTCGTACATGCCGTGCCAATGCGTGTAGTCGGGGCCCATCATGCTGGCGCCGTGGCGGGCGCGGCGGCCTTCGTGATGCCACAGCTCCCAGAACACCCACTGGACCTCGTGTTCAAACGGAGCGTCCGGCTTTAAGACCCCGTCGGCCTTGAGTTCGTCCATCATAAGTTTGGCCGGGCGGGCGAACTTCTCGTTGTAGAGGACGACCAAGTCGTCGAACTGCTTGTAGAAGTTATCGACGTACGTGTCGCTGTGGCAGTTGAGACAGGCCCCTTTCATCTTCTCGCGCCGCTCTTGCCAAGTGACGATTTTTTGGACCACTCGCGGCACCGTCTTGCTGACGAGTTGTTCGTTCTCCACGACCTTCTCGACCGTCTCGACGACCGCCCCCGAGTCGGGCAAGGCCCTCGTATCGGGATAGTCTTCCCTAAAGCCATCCGCAAAAATGACCAAATTCTGTTTGGTGCTAATAATCGGTCGCAAGGTCCAGCTAATGCGCTCGCCCACGTCGTGGCTGTTGGCTTCGTACACGCCCTGCGGCGTCATGTAGCTGCTGATGTGACAGGTGGCGCACGTCGGGGCCGCCGAGTAGTCGCGGCCGAGAACCCAGTCGCCCTGCTTGTCCAGCGCCATGCGGTCGCGGTTGGCGTAGAAGGCGATGCCGTGCTTGGACTCGTTGTAAATCTCAATCTGCGGATGGTCAGGCCCCATGTGGCACTTGCCGCAGTTTTCGGGCGAGCGCGACAGCTTGGCTTGGAAGGCGTGGCGCGAGTGGCAGGCGTGGCACGACCCTTTCGAGCCGTCGGGATTGAGCCGCCCCATGCCGCTGTTGGGCCACGTGTCGGCGTCGATTACCGGCTTGTTCTCCTTGCCGGTGCGCACGATGTCGCCCGCCTCGTCGCGCTCAAAGCGCACGATGCTGCCGTGGCACTGCCAACAGCCGTTGACGGCGTCGGCGATGTTGTCCGGCAGCCCGGCCGCTTTCTCGGCGAGCACGTTGTCGAGACTGGCCAAAATTTCACCGGCGCGGGCGTGGTGGCTCACGGAAAACTGCTCAAACTCGCGGACGTGGCAGGTGGCGCAGTCCTTGGGCGTCACCAGCGCCGATACCCAAACCCCTTCGTGTTTCCATGCGTCTTCGTCCGTGCTGTTGGCCGCGTGGCAGTCGAAACACCCCACCCCTAATTCGGCGTGGCGCGACTCCTCCCATTCCATGACCAACGCCGGGCTATCTTGGCGATGGCAGGTCACGCAGGCCTCGCTCGACTGCTTGACCACCGGCCCGGGGGCCTCCTCCTCGCGGGCCATTCTCGACTCGTGGTACGCAACGACGAGCAGCGACAGCAAGAACAGAAACGAAAGAACCGCCACGATGTAGCGCTTAACCGTCAGTGTCATCCGAGCAACCCTCCCGATTTAGCTCCAGTGAATCATTCAAGGTATGTGTCCGGTGTCGAGGCTCTCCCACACGGTCAGCGCGAGAAACCCGAGAAAGGCGACGACGCCCAGACACACCGATGCCGCGTCCGAGAAGCGCAAGCGCCTTTGCAGCCAGCTTTCGATGAAGGGCCAGAACAAAAGCACCACCAACCCCGCAGCCATCAGCAACACGCTGAGCCGCAGCGAGGTCAGCTTGAGCAGGCGAAAGCTAAAGTAGAAATACCACTCCGGTTTGATGTGCGCCGGGGTTTGCGCTGGATTGGCCGGTTCGCCGAGGCCGGCCGGAAAAATCAGCGCCAACAAGGTCAGCAGGTACATCAGCAGCACGCCGATTAGCAACTCAGTTGTAGCGTGATCGGGCCAAAAGCGAAAGAAGCGCCCCTCGTCTTGGACTTCCTCGTCGTCGAAAACCTGCTCGGTGACCCCCTGCGTTCGGACCAATGCGATGTGCAGCCCGACGAGTGCGAAGGCAATGGTCGGCAGTACGCCGATGTGGAGGATGAAAAACCGCGTCAGCGTATTCGCCCCGATTGCCTCACCGCCGCGCAACAGGTGCGCCGCGACCGTCCCCACGAGGGGCAGCGCTTCAACCAAGTTGGCCGCGACCGTCGCCCCCCAGAAGCTGAGCTGCTCGTAAACGAGCGAGTACCCAGTGAACCCGAAAGCGAGCGTCGTCAGCAGCAGGCCGACGCCCACCATCCAGTTTAGCTGGCGCGGGTGCCGGTACGAAGCGGTGAAGTAAACGCGCAGCAGATGCAGGAACACGGCGACGATCATGAGATTGGCAGCCCACTTGTGCAGCGAGCGGATGTACCAGCCAAAGCGCACGTCGCGCGTGATCGTCTCGACGCTGGCGTACGCTTCTTCGGGCGAGGGCACGTAGTAGAACGTCAGCGCGATGCCGGTGAGAATTTGCACGATAAACAGGTACGCCACCGTGCCCCCGAGACAGAACCACCATTTCTTGAGGTGATAGGGCACTGGCTCGGCCCCGGCATGACGCACCCACTCCCAGTCGATCGGCAACAACTCGCTCCAGCGCCGCCCGCCGGTGGAGGGGCTATCGCTCGGCGCGCTCATCGGGGCGCATCTACTTCGAGATAGACCACCTGATTTTCGTCATCGACAACGAGTGGAGCCGGATAGAGGTTTTGCCCGGCGTCGGCCGGCGGTCCCGAGACCGCGACGCCGTCGGCGTTAAAAACCCCGTTGTGGCAGGGGCAGAAAAAGCGCGCTGCGTCGGCCTCCCAGCGCACCTTGCACCCCAAGTGAGGACAGGTTGAGCTAAAGGCTTGAAAGCCGTCTTCGGTGCGCTTGACCAGCACCTCGTCGCCTTTGAGATCGCGGATGGGGCGCACGGCGTCCGTCGGGAACGCCTCTACCGGCCCGACGAAAATCCGCCGCTTGCGTTTTCCCGTCGGCAAAAGAAAACTCAGGGTCTGACCGGCTAAGGTGCCGTAACTGGCCAACAAGCCGACGCCCATGAGCACCGACGCCAGCCAAGAACGGCGCGAGGGCTTGCCATTGTCGTGCGTATCTGTCATACCGGGTCTGCTTTCTCCGCGATTGGCGTGGAATTTTTCCTTATCAAGTTAAAAAAAAGGCCATGCGGGGGCGCAAGCCCTCGCGCTTAGGGCCGGCGTCCTCACGGCTCGGCGCGCACAATCCGCACGTCGCGCTGCGGGAACGGAATTTCGATGGCGTTCTCTTTTAGCACATCCCAAATCATAAGGAGCAAATCGGCGCGGACTCGGTTTTCCCCGTCATCAATCCCAAGCATCCAAAACTCAACTAGGATGTTGACGCCCGAATCGCCGAAGCTGCTGATTTCCGCGTCCGGCCGCTCCTCAATGGGCAACTCCGGTCCAGACAGCACCTTCGGGTGCTGGGTGACGACCTCCTTCACGAGTTGGAGCACGACGCGCAGATCCGTCTTATAGGCCACTGAAAACTCAAGGGAGTAGCGCTGTTTTTTGTTGTTGTGCGTCCAGTTGACAAAGGACAGCGTGATGAACTGTTCGTTTGGAACGATGATGTCCTTGCCGTCAAAGGTCTCCAGCGTTGCCGAGCGCATATTCAACTCGCGCAGCGTCCCGGCGCGTCCGTCGTCAAACCCAATGTAGTCGCCGGGTGTGATCGAGCGGTCAAAGAGAATGATGATTCCAGAGATGAAATTCGCGGCGATCTTTTGCAGGCCGAACCCAAGCCCGATGCCCAGTGCGCCGCCAAACACCGCGAGCGCGGTGAGATTGATACCCATCGCCCCAAGCAGCAACAGGAAGATGCCGGCATACAGCCCGATTTGGAACAACTTGATGACCAACTCACGCGTACCGACACCCAGCGTGTGCAGGTTGCGAATGGCTTCCTTGCCAAATGCGTTTAAGAGGCTGCCGAGCCGAAACAGCACCCCGCCCGCAACCAAGGTGCGCCCGAGCGCGAGCAGAGAAATTCGGATGCTACCAATATCGACGAGGGCAATGGCATCGAGCCACGCACTGACTTCATCAAGCAAACCAAAGCCGCGAAGCGTCTCCACGGGGATCACGAGCCACCTGAACAGCGAGGCAACGAGCGGATTCTCGACAAAATTTGCGATGACTCGATAGAGGAGCACGACCATCGCAACGCTTTGGGCCATTTGGACCAGCCAACTCTGGCCCACGGCCGCGACGCAGACCTCAATCGCGACGCCCAACAGCAGCACACTGAGCGCGGGAGCGGCTAGATTGCGCGTCCGATAAAGCATAGTACGCAGGTAGAGCAGCGGCCCGGCCTTCGGCTCAGCCGCAAACCCGCGGACCCGGCTTCGGACCACTAGGCCGATCAGCAGCACGACGAGGACCGCGGCACCCTGTTCCCCAAGCCCCGGAAGCAACGCCTCGGCGTCGGTCCGCCAGAATTGTTGCGCGTCGTCGAGAATCCCTTCAATGGTCATCTTACAAAAATCCCATGGCGTGAACTTGAAAACCAGTCAGATTGTATATACATTTTAATCGGCGACAATCAATGTACGAATGGGACGAAAGCAAGCGGCAAGTCAATTTGGCCAAGCACGGCGTGGACTTTGCCGACATGAACGCCTTTGAATGGGACACCGCCGCGATCGACTCGGACGAGGAGCGCGCCGAACCGCGCTGGATCGCCATAGGTTTTATCGGCGCGGTTCTCTACTTTGTCGCCTTCACAGAGCGCGGCGACAACATCCGCATCATCAGCCTGCGCAAAGCCACTAGCAGAGAGGCCCGCAACTATGTCGAAAGCCAAGCATGACATCGTCCTTCCCACGCCAGCGGAAGACACAGCCATCCGCGCTGGCATCGCCGCCGACCCAGACGCACATGAGCGCACCGCCGAAGAGCTCGCTCGTATGCGCCCGGCCAGCGAGGTCGTCCCGCACATCGTCGAACGCCATCGGCGCATCCGGGGCAAACAGAAAGCTCCGACGAAAAAGCACGTATCGATTCGCCTCGACGCCGATCTCGCGGAGCATTTCCGCAGCAGCGGTCCAGGCTGGCAGACGCGGTTGAACGACGCGCTGCGGCAAGCGGTCTTTGGCGATTCGGAATGACGCGCCCGGCACACCTAGCTCCTTTGCTTTGCCAAGCGGCTCAGTGCCGCGAGCAGCTCGTCGATTTCGGCCTCTAGCAAGAAAAAGGCGATGCTGGCGCGCAATCCTTCGCGCCCGTGTGGCAGCGGCTTGATCACCATGTTCCACTCGGCTCTGAGGGCGCGGCTTAGCTCCTCTCCCTTCCATCCCGCCAGTCCAAAGCTGACCAGCGCCGCAGACCGCTGTGGGGAGCGCGGCGTGTAGAGCACCGCACCCGGAATCTGCGCCAACCCCTCCTTTAGCCGCTCGGCCAACGCCACCGTCCGCGCCCAGATCGCCTCCAGCCCGATGGCCGATAAGTACTCGACGGCACTGGCCCAAGCCAGCACCAGCGGCCAGCACCAAGGACCGTACTGAAAGCGCTCGGCCGTCTCGTGCAGCGCGAAGGTGCCCGCCACCGGGTCCAACCACTGCTCAGCCCGGCCGCCGGCATAGCGCACCTGCACCGCGTCGAGGGCCTCCGGCCGCACGTAGAGCAACCCCGCGGCATACGGCGCGTACATCCACTTGTAGGAGAGCAAACCGGCAAAATCGCATCCCAGCGCGTCCAAGTCCAAAGGGTACAGCCCGGCCGAATGCGCCAGATCCAAAAAGCTACGCACCCCCCGCGCCCGCGCTGCCGCGCAAATCCGCTCCACGGGCAGGCGGAATCCCAAGTCGGTCGTCACGTGGCTCAGAGCCACCAGCTTGGTCCGCTCCCCCAGCCGCTCCTCCACGGCCTGCACCTGTCCATCGTCGTCGTCAATCAGCGGCACCCGGACCACCTCAACCCCATGCACATCCCGCAAGTGCAGGGCCGGCAAAAGCAGGGCCGCCTCCTCGTCCGCGCTGATCGCGATCTCGTCCCCAGCCGCCCAGTCCATCCCCCGCACGACCGTCTGAAACCCCTCGCTGACCCCCCGCATCAACGCCAGTTCCCTAGCCGCCACCCCAAAAAACCGCGCGAGCTGGTCCATCGCCGCCTTGCGCCGCGGATACTCCTCGGCTGGATAGACGATGTGCAAAGGCCCCCGCCGCACCGTCTCTTCCGTCCACCGTGCGTACTCAGCGGCCACCGGCTCCGGCGTGATACTCACCCCCCCATTCTGGAACCAAGTGTACTGGGCTAGCGCGGGGAAGTCGCGGCGAATCGCTTGGACATCCATGGCATGTCAATCCGGGGATACAACGCCGCAATAATCGGCCGCCGCCAGCGCGTACACTTGCGCCGCCCTTTCCAGCCGATCCACCTCTACCCACTCCACATCTGCATGCGCCGTCTCGTTTGAGGGGCCGTAGTAAAAGGTCGGCACCCCCGTCCCATGGACGTATAAATTGGCGTCCCCCACAATCCGCATCCCCACCAACTCCGCCGCTTGGCCGGTCACCTGCTCGTGCGCTCGTCCCACCGCTTGCACGGCCGCATCGCTGGCGGGCGTCTCAAAAGGCTCGCGCTCGTGCTCCATCTCAATCCGCAGGCTCAACCTTCCAGCCTCGGCCAACGGCCGCGCTAGCTCTTTTAGCTCGGCCAATACCTCCGGCGCGGTGCGCCCCGGCAGCCAACGCCGAGTGCCCGTCAGCGTACAGCACAGCGGCGTGCGATTGAAATAGTCGCCCCCGGCGACCATGCCTAAGTCGATTCGCTCGGGACCGGCGAGCGCGTGGGCTGGCCCAGCGTCGAGCGCGCATTGACACTGGTGGATCTGCTCAATGAGCGCCCCCACAAAGCGGAGCGGGTTCTCCGCAAAGGGCACGTACTGGGTGTGCTGACCGCCAGCGGCCGATTCGAGGGTGATGGTAAAGACCATGGACCCCATGCTCATCACCCACAGCGCGTCGCGCCCCTCGACAATCAAAATTCGGTCGCCGCCAATCCGGCCGCTGTTGCGATCGGCGATTAGGGCCAGCGGTCCGTCCTTGCGCGCTTCGGGTTCCTCGTGCCCCACAATGGCCGTCAGCCACAAGTCGCCCCGCAATTCCACCCCGCTTTCCAAAAGTGCCTTAACCGCGCCCAACGCCGCGGCCATGCCCCCCTTCATGTCGGTCGCTCCCCGTCCGTACACGCGGTTGCCTTCGCGCCGAGCGGGCGGGCAGGCCCCTACGGGAATGGTGTCGAGATGACCGTTGAGCATCAGCGCGGGGCCATCCCCTCGGCCGGCGATGTGCGCGTAGAGGTTGTTGCGCCCCGGAGTCACTTCGCGCACATCGACCGCCAAGCCGACCTCGCGCATCATGTCCTTATAGGCGCGACACACTTCGGCTTCGGCCATGGTGACGCTGTAAATATCGACCAATTCCCGGGTCCGCTCGGCCACCCATTCTCGGTCAATCGCTGCGATTAATTTTTCCATTCTATAGCCGTCCTACATCCTTCATACGGGATGTTCTGGATGGAGTTTTGGGTATGAGATACTTCGCTGCGCTCAGTATGACAAGGTCTGGGGTACGAAGCCCTCGTCTCGGTGTCATGCTGAGCGTAGCATAGCGCAGTCGAAGCATCTCTACACGCTTGCATCGCCGGTAGGCGGGGCCTTCTTTAGGCCCTAATATAAATGATGACGAAACGACGGCACGACGAACCGCTGCGATTGAACCTTCACAACCGCGAGGAAGTAATATGCCAACATTGAAGAATATCAAGATCAGGGGCTTTCGGTCCATTAAAGAAACGACGCTGGAACTTAGGCCGCTCAATGTTTTGATCGGCGCCAACGGGGCGGGTAAGAGCAACCTGATTGCCTTCTTCAAGCTAGTAAATGAACTAATGGGCGGACGGCTTCAGCAGCATATTGGGGCGACCGGGCGGGCCACGGCCAACTTGCATTTTGGCCCGAGGCGAACCCCTCAATTGGAAGCGGAGATGGCGTTTGAGGTAGAGAATGGAACAGACACCTATCGGATGCGGCTGTTCCACGCGGCCGGTGATTCGATGATTTTTGCCGAAGAGACGCTTTCCTGCCAGCAAACAAATTTTTCGCGCCCAAAGGTCGTATCGCTGGGGATGGGTCATCAGGAAACGCGGATTGGCGACGAGGCTGAAAGGGACGAACCTACGGCAAAAGCACTCAGGCATTTGCTGAACCGCTGTCGCGTCTATCACTTCCACGATACCTCGCCGGCTTCGAGAGTCCGGCAGTATTGTTACGTCGGCGACAATCGCTGGCTGATGCCCGATGCGGCGAATTTGGCCGCGATCCTACATGAACTGAAGTCCAGCAAAGAAACGGTGTATCGCCGGATCGTGAGGACCATTCGGCAGGTGGCCCCGTTCTTTGCAGACTTTGATCTAGAGCCGACCGACTCCAAAGACATCATTCTCAATTGGCGGCACTGCGAGTCCGATCGCGTTTTTGGTCCCCATCAACTCTCGGACGGTACACTGCGGGCCATCTGCCTGATTTCGCTGTTGTTACAGCCCAAGGAAAATCTCCCCTATCTGATTGTGGTGGATGAACCGGAACTCGGATTACACCCCTACGCGCTCAATGTGATTGCCTCGCTGATTCGCGCCGCAAGCCACCATACGCAGGTTCTCGTCAGCACGCAGTCCAGCGCGTTTCTCGACAGCTTTGAGCCGGAGGACATCGTGGTCGTTGAGCTAAAGAATGCAGCTACGGAGTTCGACCGGCTAGAGGCCGAAAAGCTCAACGCATGGTTGAAGGACTACTCGCTCGGGGAAATCTGGGAGAAAAACGTCATTGGCGGAGGGCCGCACTGATGGCGCGACTTTACCTCTTCGCCGAAGGTTTAACCGAGCAGACGTTTGCCGATACGGTCTTGAAGCCGCATCTAGCGAACTTCGGCGTCTATATGCAGAAACCAACCTTGATTGCACACTCCCGAAGGAGGGGAAGAGTACATCGCGGCGGCGGAAGAAATTTCCCAGCGATGCAAAACGACATCAACCGCCGTCTCAAGCAGGAGTCGGGGCATGACGTATTTTTTACCACGATGATTGACCTTTACGCCTTGCCGGCGAAATTTCCCGGCGTTGAAGAAGCGGAGAAACTGCGCCACGACCCGTATAAACGGGTGGAGGCTCTCGAAAGATCGTGGTTCGATGAGACCAGCGATCATCGCTTCATCCCGTTCATTCAGTTGCATGAGTTTGAAGCGTATTTGTTTGCTGATGTATCCCAGTTCGCTTTCTTCTTTGACAATGCCGATTCCCAAATTTCCGCTTTGCATGATGTCCAGTCCCCAGAACGGATCGACGACGGGCAACATACCGCTCCATCGAAGCGGATCATCGCCCAATTTCCCGAATACGAATCCGCGAAAACAACGGTAGGACCACAGATGGCCGAACAGATTGGCTTGGAGAACATCCGCTCCAAGTGTCCCCATTTTAAGGCGTGGGTCGAGCGACTCGAGAAACTCGGAGCACCGGAGAGATCATAACAAGTGATGACGAAAACGACGGCGCGACGAACGGCAGCGGTTGAGACCTATCTCGCTGACCTGCAACGGGTGCGGGCTTCCGGCGGCGCAACCGGCGAGCGGTCGAGCTACGGACCGCTGGCGAGCCTGCTCAATGCCATCGGCGCAACGCTCAAGCCCAAGGTCTTTTGCGTCGGCGAGTTGGCCGATCAGGGAGCGGGGCATCCCGACTTTGGGCTGTATGCGGCCAAGCAGGTGCAGAAGGGGCAACCTAAGCAGGGACAAGTGCCGGAACGGGGCGTGGTTGAAGTGAAGGCGGCGGACGATGACGCTTGGTTGACGGCGGCGGGCGATCAGGTTAGCCGCTATTGGGGACGCTATCGGCTGGTGCTGGTGACCAATACGTGCGACTTCGTGCTCGTCGGCGAGGACGCAGCCGGGCAACCGGCGACGCTCGAAACGTTTCGGCTGGCCGAGAGTGCCGAGGAATTCGCGCAACGCTTAGAGAATCCGCGAACTTTTGCTCGCGAGGTCGGCGCGGGGTTAGGGGAATATCTGTGCCGGGCGTTGTCGCATCGGGCGCGGCTGGCCGAGCCGAAGGATTTGGCTTGGCTGTTGGCGTCTCATGCCCGCGATGCGCTGGCGCGGGTCGAGGCGGCGGGTGATGCGCCGGCATTGGCGGCAGTGCGGACGGCATTGGAAGAGGCTCTCGGCGTCCGCTTTGAGGGCGAGCGCGGTGCGCGGTTTTTTCGCTCAACGCTGGTGCAGACGCTGTTCTACGGCGTGTTCTCCGCTTGGGTGCTGTGGGCGCGGCACACGACACAGGCCGGGAAAGCGTTCAATTGGCGCGAAGCGGTCTGGCATTTGCGAGCACCCGTCATGCAGGCATTATTCCAACAACTATCGCAACCCGGTCGGCTACAACCGCTCGGCCTCGTCGAAGTGCTGAATTGGACATCTGCGGCACTCGACCGGGTGGATCGCGACGCCTTCTTTGCCCGCTTCAACGAAGGCGAGGCCGTCACCTACTTTTACGAGCCATTCCTCCAAGCCTTTGACCCTGAACTGCGGAAACAACTCGGCGTCTGGTACACGCCGTCCGAAGTAGTGCGCTACATGGTCGCCCGCGTTGACAAGGCTTTGCGGGACGATCTCGGCTTGGCCGATGGGCTGGCGGCGGAAAACGTCTATGTGCTCGATCCATGCTGCGGCACCGGGGCCTATCTGGCCGAAGTGCTGCGCCGCATCGCCGCCAATTTGAACAATCAAGGCTTGGGTGCGCTCACCGGCGCCCGGGTCAAACAGGCGGCAACCGAGCGCGTGTTCGGCTTCGAGATCATGCCGGCGCCGTTTGTCGTCGCCCACCTGCAAGTTGGATTGACCATGCAGGCACTCGACGCAGCCCTATCCGATGACGGGCAGGAACGCGCCCAAGTGTTTCTGACCAACGCACTAACCGGCTGGGAGCCGCGTCCGAGCAAGCCGCTGCCTTTTCTCGAACTGGAGGAGGAACGCGACCGGGCTGAGCGGGTCAAACAGGACACGCCGATCTTGGTGATCTTGGGCAATCCGCCCTACAACGGCTTTGCGGGGATGGCGATGGACGAAGAGCGGGAACTGTCGGTCGCCTATCGCACGACCAAGCGGGTGCGCCGCCCTGAAGGGCAAGGGCTCAACGACCTCTACATCCGCTTTTTCCGCATGGCTGAGCGACGCATTGCCCAGACTGGTCGAGGCATGGTGTGCTTCATTTCCAACTATTCTTGGCTTGATGGGCTGTCGCATACGGGAATGCGGGAACGCTATTTGGAGACATTTGACGCGATACGGATTGACTGCTTGAACGGCGACAAGTTCAAGACCGGCAAGGTCGCGCCGGATGGCTCGCCGGACCCAAGCATCTTTTCGACAGCGGACGATCCGGTCGGCATTCAGGTAGGCACTGCCATTGCGACGCTGGTACGTAAGCTCGACCACGCGCCAACCGAGGCGGTCGGATTTCGGCATCTATGGGGGCAGGCCAAGCGCGAGGAGTTGCTTGAGACGGAGGAAGTGGAACCGGAAAAGCTCTACGAAAACATCGATCCAGTGTTGCCGCTCGGCCTGCCGTTTGTACCAACGGCTGTCAGCAAGGATTGGTTCGACTGGCCGGCCCTGCCCGATTTATTTCCGGTATCCTTCCCGGGCGTGAATACCAGCCGCGACCCATTTCTCGTCGATACCGATCTCGACCGGCTCAAGGCGCGGCTGGCCGATTACTTCGATGCGAGTCTGAGCCATGACGAGATTGCGCGGCACTATCCAATCGTAATGAAAACCACGAGACGTTTCGACGCTCGCAAGGTACGCGACGCGCTGCTCGGACGCGGCTGGCCGATTGATGCTGGATTTATCCGCTTTACGTACCGGCCTTTTGACATTCGCTGGCTCTATTGGGAGGCAGAGACGAAACTGCTGGACGAAAAGCGTGCCGACTACAAGCCGCATGTGTTCGAGGGAAACGTCTGGCTGTCTGCCGCACAGCACCTGCGCCGAGACGCCAACCAGCCGCAAGCCTGTTTCACAAAAATCATGGCCTCGGGGCACCTGATTGAGCGCGGCGCAAGCATGTTCCCCGCCTATCTGCGCGAGGAGGGCGATCTCAGCAATGGTGGCCAAGCCAGCACCCGCCCCAACCTATCGCCGGCCGCCCAACGCTACCTCAAGCATCTCGGTGCGACCGTCGAAGACCTCTTCTACCACGCCCTCGCCACTCTCCACGATCCCGCGTATCGCACGGCCAATGCCGGAGCACTCAAGATGGAATGGCCGCGCATCCCCCTGCCGGGCTGGCCTGATAGCAAGACGGACAGTGCCGCCGAGACGCTCGCTACCTCCGCAGCACGGGGTCGCGAGTTGGCCCGCCTGCTCGACCCCGACGCCCCCGTGCCGGGCGTGACCCAAGGCACGTTGCGTCCCGAGATCGCCGCCCTCGCCGTGCCCGCCACTACCGATAGCCGCAACATGACGGGCGACGATTTCGCGCTCACCGCCGGATGGGGCCATTTCGCAACGGGCGACGCCGTAATGCCGGGGCAAGGCCGCCTCATCGAGCGCGATTACACCCCGGACGAACGCGCCGCGCTGGGCGATGCCATCCCCGCCCTCGGCGCAAAGACGCTGGATGTGTACCTGAATGACCGCGCCTTCTGGCGCAACGTGCCCGCCGCGATTTGGGACTACAAACTCGGCGGCTACCAAGTCCTCAAGAAATGGCTCTCCTACCGCGAACACGCTGTGTTGGGACGAGTGCTGACGCCGGAGGAAGTGCAGTACTTTGCGGAGATGACGAGGAGGATTGGAGGGATGTTGAAATCGACACGATCCCCTGATGGATGAGACATTCAAGATGAAACCCACCGCATACATCGAGACATCGATCACCAGCTATCTCACCGCGAGACCTTCCCGAGATGTCGTGGTCACAGCGTATCAGCAAGGGTGGCGCAACGCTCGGGACTGATTTGACCTCGTCGCGTCAGAGCTTGTTATCGCCGAAGCCAGTGCCGATGATACATGTACCCCCAACGAACTAATGGAACCCGGAACCCAACCATGAAGCCATCACAACCCGAGCCGGTCATCGCTGAAATCCGAACCGTCCGCGACCCACACGCGGCCCGGTTTGGTTACGACGTCAAAGCAATTTTCAGAGACATTCAAGCCAGACAAGAGGCTTCTGGTCGCCAATACGTCCGCTACCCCGCTCGCCGCACAGCCCCTGAGTCCGGAGCTCAGGCGACCCGGTGAGATCGGCTGGCCAAAGTCTCTCGTGTTGGGGGATGGCCTTTGCCGGATTGGTGCCGATCATGGCCCCGACGATGCTGGTGTACACTTTCTTGCAGCAATACCTGACAAAGAGGATTCCTATTGGGCACTCAAGAGGTAGAAAGGGCCGTGATCGGTGATGACGAAAACGACGGCGCGACTAACGGCAGCGGTTGAGACCTATCTCGCTGACCTGCAACGGATTCGTTCATCGGGCGGCGCAACCGGCGAGCGGTCGAGCTACGGACCGCTGGCGAGCCTGCTCAATGCCATCGGCGCAACGCTCAAGCCCAAGGTCTTTTGCGTCGGCGAGTTGGCCGATCAGGGAGCGGGGCATCCCGACTTTGGGCTGTACTCGGCCAAGCAGGTGCAGAAGGGGCAACCGAAACAGGGACAAGTGCCCGAAGGGGGTGTGGTTGAAGTGAAGGCGGCGGACGATGACGCTTGGTTGACGGCGGCGGGCGATCAGGTCAGCCGCTATTGGGAACGCTATCGGCTAGTGCTGGTGACCAATACGTGCGACTTCGTGCTCGTCGGCGAGGATGCGGCCGGGCAACCGGCTACGCTCGAAACGTTCCGGTTAGCTCAAGGTGCGGAGGAATTCGACCGTCGATTGGAGACGCCGCGTGCTTTTGCTCGCGAGGTCGGCGCGGGTTTAGGGGAATATCTGTGCCGGGCACTGGCGCATCGGGCGCGGCTGGCCGAGCCGAAGGATTTGGCTTGGCTGTTGGCGTCTCATGCCCGCGATGCGTTGGCGCGGGTCGAGGCGGCGGGCGATGCGCCGGCGTTGGCAGCAGTGCGGACGGCATTGGAAGAGGCCCTCGGTGTCCGCTTTGAGGGCGAGCGCGGCGCACGGTTTTTCCGTTCAACGCTGGTGCAGACGCTGTTCTACGGCGTGTTCTCCGCTTGGGTGCTGTGGGCGCGGCACACGTCCGGGGCCGCTCGGTTCGACTGGCGCACGGCGGTCTGGCATCTACGGGCACCGGTGCTACGGGTGCTGTTCCAACAAATCTCCGATCCCGGTCGGCTGTACCCGCTCGGCCTCGTCGAAGTGCTGGACTGGACGGCTGCTGCACTCGACCGAGTGGATAGAGACGCCTTCTTCGCCCGCTTCAACGAAGGCGAGGCCGTCACCTACTTTTACGAGCCGTTCCTCCAAGCCTTTGATCCCGAACTGCGGAAACAACTCGGCGTCTGGTACACGCCATCCGAAGTAGTGCGCTACATGGTCGCTCGCGTGGACCAAGCCCTCCGGGACGATCTCGGCTTGGCCGACGGGCTGGCCGCGGAAAACGTCTATGTGCTCGATCCATGCTGCGGCACGGGAGCGTATCTGGCCGAAGTGCTGCGCCGCATCGCCGCCAATTTGAACAATCAAGGCTTGGGGGCGCTGGCGGGTGCCCGAGTCAAGCAGGCGGCAACCGAGCGCGTGTTCGGCTTTGAGATTATGCCCGCGCCGTTTGTCGTCGCCCATCTGCAAGTTGGGTTGACCATGCAGGCACTCGACGCGGCCCTGTCCGATGACGGAACGGAACGCGCCCAAGTGTTTCTGACTAATGCGCTGACCGGCTGGGAGCCGCGTCCGAGCAAGCCGCTGCCTTTTCTCGAACTGGAGGAGGAACGCGACCGGGCTGAGCGGGTCAAGCAGGACACGCCGATCTTGGTGATCTTGGGCAATCCACCTTACAACGGTTTTGCGGGGATGGCGATGGACGAAGAGCGGGCATTATCAGAAGCCTATCGCACGACCAAACGGGTGCGCCGTCCCGAAGGGCAAGGGCTGAACGACCTCTACATCCGCTTTTTCCGCATGGCCGAACGACGCATTGCCCAGACCGGCCAAGGCGTCGTGTGCTTCATTTCCAACTATTCGTGGCTCGACGGGCTGTCGCATACCGGGATGCGGGAACGCTATTTGGAGACATTTGACGCGGTTCGGATTGACAATCTGCACGGCGACCGCATCATCTCGGAGTATGCACCCGATGGGCGGACCAGCGAAACCGTCTTTGCGCTTCAGGGACAATCGCCGGGCATTCGGGTTGGCACCAGCATCGCCATGCTTTCCAAGTCGGGAACCGCCGATCTATCGACACGCCGACGCATTCTGTATCGCGATCTCCATCAGGCCAGAGCGGATGAAAGACGACAAGCCCTGTTGGACAGCCTCGACGCCGAAATTGATGCAGGCTATACCGCATTGAAACCCAATTTTCGCCTCGGCTTGCCATTCAAGCCAGCGGCTGTCAGCGAAGATTGGTTCGACTGGCCGGCCCTGCCCGACCTGTTTCCAGTGTCGTTCCCCGGCGTCAAAACCAGCCGCAACGGATTCCTCATCGACATTGACCTCGACCCGCTCAAGGCGCGGATCAACGAATACTTCAACGCGGAGTTGCGCCCCGACGACATCGCCCGCCGCCATCCGGCCATCATGCAGCAATCCGCGCTGTTCGACGCCCACGCCGTGCGCGCTGAACTGCTGGCCCGCGGCGGACCCAACCCCGCCGGGTTCATCCGCCATACCTATCGACCCTTTGACCAGCGCTGGCTGTATTGGGAAGCCGATTCAAAGCTGCTCGACCGACCGCGCCCCCAGTACAAGCCGCATATATTCGAGGGGAATCTGTGGCTGTCTGCCGCGCAGCACCTGCGCCGCGACGCCAACCAGCCGCAAGCCTGTTTCACAAAAATCATGGCCTCGGGGCACCTGATTGAGCGCGGCGCGAGCATGTTCCCCGCCTATCTGCGCGAGGAGGGCGACCTCAGCAATGGCGGTCAGGCCAGCACCCGCCCCAACCTATCGCCCGCTGCCCAACGCTATCTCAAGCATCTCGGCGTGACCGTCGAAGACCTCTTCTACCACGTCCTCGCCACCCTCCACGATCCCGCGTATCGCACGGCCAATGCCGGGGCACTCAAGATGGAATGGCCGCGCATCCCCCTGCCGGGCTGGCCCGATGGCAAGGCGGACAGCGCAGCCGAGACGCTCGCTACCTCCGCAGCACGGGGCCGCGAGTTGGCCCGCCTGCTCGATCTCGACGCCTCCGTGCCGGGCGTGACCCAAGGCGCATTGCGCCCAGAGATCGCCACCCTCGCCGTGCCCTCCACTACCGATAGCCGCAACATGGCCGGCGACGATTTCGCGCTCACCGCCGGATGGGGCCATTTCGCACCGGGCGACGCGGTGATGCCGGGTCAAGGCCACCTCGTCGAGCGCGATTACACCCCGGACGAACGCGCCGCGCTGGGCGATGCCATCCCCACCCTCGGCGCAAAGACGCTGGACGTGTACCTGAACGACCGCGCTTTCTGGCGCAACGTGCCCGCCACAATTTGGGACTACAAACTCGGCGGCTACCAAGTCCTCAAAAAATGGCTCTCCTACCGCGAACACGCTGTGTTAGGACGGGTGCTGACGCCGGAGGAAGTGCGGTACTTTGCGGAGATGACGCGGCGGATTGGGGCGATATTGAAATCGACACGATCCCCTGATGGATGAGACATCTCACACAGAAGTTACTCGAGCAGAGAGCGGTCCCCCACACGGCTGCGGAAGATGCGGCTCATATTGCCATCGCCGTTGCAAACGGAGTCCGTTATCTTGTAACCCGCTCGCCGCACAGCCCCTGAGCCGAAGCTCAGGCGACCCGGTGAGATCGGCTGGCCAAAGTCTCTCGTGTTGGGGGATGGCCTTTGCCGGGTTGGTGATGATCATGGCCCCGACGATGCTGGTGTACGCTTTCTTGCAGCAATACCTGACGAAGGGGATTACTGTTGGGGCACTCAAGAGGTAGAAAGGGGGCGGCGGTAGGTGATGACGAAAACGACGGCGCGACTAACGGCAGCGGTAGAAACCTATCTCGCTGACCTGCAACGGGTGCGGGCTTCGGGCGGCGCAACCGGCGAGCGGTCGAGCTACGGACCGCTGGCGAGCCTGCTCAATGCCATCGGCACAACGCTCAAGCCCAAGGTCTTTTGCGTCGGCGAGTTGGCCGATCAGGGAGCGGGGCATCCCGACTTTGGGCTGTACTCGGCCAAGCAGGTGCAGAAGGGGCAACCTAAGCAGGGACAAGTGCCAGAACGGGGCGTGGTTGAAGTGAAAGCGGCGGACGATGACGCTTGGTTGACGGCAGCAGGCGATCAGGTTAGCCGCTACTGGGGACGCTATCGGCTGGTGCTGGTGACCAATACGTGCGACTTCTTGCTCGTCGGCGAGGATGCGGCCGGGCAACCGGCGACGCTCGAAACGTTCCGGCTGGCCGAGAGTGCCGAGGAATTCGCACAACGATTGGAGACGCCGCGAACTTTTGCTCGCGAGGTCGGCGCGGGGTTAGGGGAATATCTGTGCCGGGCGTTGTCGCATCGGGCGCGGCTGGCCGAGCCGAAGGATTTGGCTTGGCTGTTGGCGTCTCATGCCCGCGATGCGCTGGCGCGGGTCGAGGCGGCGGGCGATGCGCCAGCGTTGGCGGCGGTGCGGACGGCACTGGAAGAGGCCCTCGGCGTCCGCTTTGAGGGCGAACGCGGAGCGCGGTTTTTCCGTTCAACGCTGGTGCAGACGCTGTTCTACGGCGTGTTTTCCGCTTGGGTGCTGTGGGCGCGGCACACGTCCGGGGCCGCTCGGTTCGACTGGCGCACGGCGGTCTGGCATTTGCGGGCACCCGTCATGCAGGCATTGTTCCAACAACTATCGCAACCCGGTCGGTTACAACCGCTCGGCCTCGTTGAAGTGCTCGACTGGACGGCTGCTGCGCTCGACCGAGTAGATCGCGACGCCTTCTTTGCCCGCTTCAACGAGGGCGAGGCCGTCACGTATTTCTACGAGCCGTTCCTCCAAGCCTTTGACCCCGAATTGCGGAAACAACTCGGCGTCTGGTACACGCCATCCGAAGTGGTGCGCTACATGGTCGCCCGCGTGGACCAAGCCCTGCGGGACGATCTCGGCTTGGCCGATGGGCTGGCCGCAGAAAACGTCTATGTGCTCGATCCCTGCTGCGGCACCGGGGCCTATCTGGCCGAAGTCCTGCGCCGCATCGCCGCTAATTTGAACAATCAAGGCTTGGGTGTGCTGGTGGGTGCCCGGGTCAAGCAGGCGGCGACCGAGCGCGTGTTCAGCTTCGAGATTATGCCGGCGCCTTTTGTCGTCGCCCATCTGCAAGTCGGGTTGACCATGCAAGCACTTGACGCAGCCTTGGCCGATGACGGAGCGGAACGCGCCCAAGTGTTTCTGACCAACGCGTTGACCGGCTGGGAGCCGCGCCCGAGCAAGCCGCTGCCTTTTCTCGAACTGGAGGAGGAACGCGACCGGGCTGAGCGGGTCAAGCAGGACACGCCGATCTTGGTGATCTTGGGCAATCCACCCTACAACGGTTTTGCGGGGATGGCGATGGACGAAGAGCGGGCATTATCAGAAGCCTATCGCACGACCAAGCGGGTGCGCCGTCCCGAAGGGCAAGGGCTCAACGACCTCTACATCCGCTTTTTCCGCATGGCCGAGCGACGCATTGCCCAGACCGGCCAAGGCGTGGTGTGCTTCATTTCCAACTACTCGTGGCTCGACGGGCTGTCGCATACGGGAATGCGGGAACGCTATTTGAAGACATTTGACGCAGTTCGGATTGACTGCTTGAACGGCGACAAGTTCAAGACCGGCAAGGTTGCGCCGGATGGTTCGCCGGACCCGAGCATTTTTTCGACGGCGGACGATCCGGTCGGCATTCAGGTAGGCACTGCCATTGCGACGCTGGTGCGTAAACTCGATCACGCGCCAACCGAGGAGGTCGGCTTTCGGCATCTGTGGGGGCAGGCCAAGCGGGAGGAGTTGCTTGAGACGGAGGAAGTGGAACCGGGAAAGCTCTACGAGCACATCGATCCAGTGTTGCCGCTCGGCTTGCCGTTTGTACCAACGGCCGTCAGCGAAGATTGGTTCGACTGGCCGGCCCTGCCCGACCTGTTCCCGGTGTCGTTCCCCGGCGTCAAGACCAGCCGCAACGGATTCCTCATCGACATTGACCTCGACCCGCTCAAAGCACGAATCGACGATTACTTCAACGCGGAGTTGCGCCATGAGGCCATCGCCCGCCGCCATCCGGCCATCATGCAGCAATCCGCGCTGTTCGACGCCCACGCCGTGCGCGCTGAACTGCTCGCTCGCGGCGGACCCAACCCCGCCGGATTCATCCGCCATACCTACCGACCCTTTGACCAGCGCTGGCTGTATTGGGAAGCCGATTCAAAGCTGCTCGACCGACCGCGCCCCCAGTACAAGCCGCATATATTCGAGGGGAATCTGTGGCTTTCCGCCGCGCAGCACCTGCGCCGCGATGCCAACCAGCCACAAGCCTGTTTCACGAAAATCATGGCCTCGGGGCACCTGATTGAGCGCGGCGCGAGCATGTTCCCCGTCTATCTGCGCGAGGAGGGCGACCTCAGCAATGGCGGTCAAGCCAGCACCCGCCCCAACCTATCACCGACCGCCCAACGCTACCTCAAGCATCTCGGCGCGACCGTCGAAGACCTCTTCTACCACGTCCTCGCCACCCTCCACGATCCCGCGTATCGCACGGCCAATGCCGGAGCACTCAAGATGGAATGGCCGCGCATCCCCCTGCCGGGCTGGCCCGATAGCAAGACGGACAGTGCCGCCGAAACGCTCGCGGCATCAGCGACGCGAGGGCGCGAACTGGCTAGTCTGCTCGATCCCGACGCCTCCGTGCCGGGCGTGACCCAAGGCACGTTGCGCCCAGAGATCGCCGCCCTCGCCATGCCATCCACCACTGACGGTCGCAACATGACCGGCGACGATTTCGCGCTCACCGCCGGGTGGGGCCATTTCGCACCGGGCGACGCGGTGATGCCGGGTCAAGGCCACCTCGTCGAGCGCGATTACACCCCGGACGAACGCGCCGCGCTGGGCGATGCCATCTCCGTGCTCGGCGAAAAGACGCTGGACGTGTATCTGAACGACCACGCCTTCTGGCGCAACGTGCCCGCCGCAATTTGGGACTACAGACTCGGCGGCTACCAAGTCCTCAAGAAATGGCTCTCCTACCGCGAGCACACTGTGTTGGGACGGGTGCTGACGCCGGAGGAAGTGCGGTACTTTGCGGAGATGACGAGGCGGATTGGGGCGATGTTGCTGATGACCTATATGTAATGTCTAAACGGCAACGGTGGCAGATCAGGAACAGGTGCAGCAGTAAGAATCTCACCTACTGCATCAGCAAACTTGAGTGTAACAGGCTGTCCGTCTGCGAACTGACAGGTATTGAAGTTGATCTTGGTTAGGCCCATCACATCCGTCATAACCCTGAGCAGATCTGCATCGCCTCTGTGGATTTCGACTAGTAGAGGATTGGGCACCTCCCAACCGGGATAGGTATCGAGCCGAGGTGTAAAACCCTTGGTCCAAAGGTATCCTCTTCGTTTTGTCGAAAGGTATGCAGTACCACGCAACACGGGCATTTTACTCGATCGATAGAGCTTCAGCTCACTAGTTGGGCGAATACGTACCCCGACTAGGTTGGTCTCGTTTGGGACAACACCTCTGAAACCTTCCCACTCATCGTTGTTAAATCTCGTTTTGCCGTGAATAAAAAGCTCAGTAGGCGGCTCTCCGTGGAGGTCTCGATATGACTTCACCACTAGGCTCATCAACTCAGAGGCTTTCTCCTTGCTAAGGTGAAATTCGTGCGTATCCTTCGAGAACCAAGGACCAACTGCACCTCTGAAAACAACGCCATCTCCCGAGTCCAAAAACATTTGAGCACCGCAACAGGCATTGCCGGCGGCTAGGTCGGTACTATCCATCTTGTAAACTAATCCTACGTAGCAGACCCCTAGTCGGACCGACGCTAGTTTCCACGGTTTGCCACTGGCCTTGAAGAACGCTGTCGTGCAGAGGTTCCAAGCGATTGTGGCGGGGTCTTCTGGTTCACGGATTAGGTGCCCATCTCGAGTGAATCGGTGAGGCGTAAGTGTCGTGTCGCGTACAATCTGAAGGACAGCTCTCTGTTCCAAGAGACGCGCTTTCATCTGGTGGTGAAAATTAAGCTCGTAGCGGTAAATTTCTGCGGCTTCTCGATCGTCAAAAAAAAGCGAACCTTCGCGGAGAATCCGCCGTCCGGCCTTCGCGGAGAAAGGCTGGTTTCCTGTAATGCGCTCTTCCTTCGGTACAACTGACTTAGGTCGCCCATAGCGGTAAACCTCTTCCGGTATGATAACGAACCACATGGTAGGCGGTGCTTCGTCTTGACGTAAATGCCTGCGTATCGGCTCTTCAAAAAGCTCGACAGTCTTGTATATTGCTTCGTGCCGATCAGTAAGCCGGATTGAAGTACGGACATCATCTTCCAAGACAGTTAGTTCAACTAGAGGGTCTTCTGGCCACTGAGCACCAAAAACGGCTTGGAATCCAGGCCAACCAGCGTGGTGAGGTTCATTCGGGTTCTTGGACGGAATGTAGCGTCGAATACTTTCTACCCATTCGCGAAAGCAGTTCAGACCATTCGGCGTCCCAATGACGCCGATACGCATTTCGGCAGGGTTAGCTTTATCATCCCAAGGGCCGAACAGGAAAAGTCCGTCCTTCGGGTGTTCCACCTCTTGGCCGTAGCGGAAGCCTAATCGTGGCTCTTTGATGTGTTGGAGCAACGAGTCTGTCATGCCCCCTCTTCGTATTCTTCGTCTTCAGAGTCGAGAATATAGTCAGAATCTGTTTCATTCAAGTCCCTGTTGAAATCATCCAGAGCGTCAGCCTCCGTTTCGTCTTCTGCATGGTCTTCTTCAACTGTGGCCCCTGAGCCTTTCTCAGTAATAGACAGAGGAGCCTCAAAGCTCATCGGAGAAGCGGCTATTGTCGCCACGGCGTCTCCTCCCAGAGCTAGGGAGAATTCCTCTTTGCCGTTTGCTAGGTCCGCTACAAAAGCGCGAAGCAGGTCGCGCCAACGATCATTCCACCAATTCTTGCAGAAACTCTTTCGTAGGCGATCAGCGCGAGATCGGCTATCGAGCGGCGTCTTACCATCTTGGGTAAAGACGACGTGAGTGCGCAAGGTAAGGTGACGTGGGTCAGCGATGCTGATCTTGTCTGACACCGCAAAGTGCCAATAGACGCCTCTTTTTTCGCTTCGGCCAACTAGCCGCCGTCGCCGTCTCTTGCCGTTCTCATCTTGAAAAATGGCAATGTTTTCTTCGATTAGATTGAGGGGAACGAACCACGCGCTTCCGTGTGCAAATTTATAAAGCAATAGGCCGTGACTCCGTGCGAATTGCTCCCATGCCTTGCGGAGAAGTCCAGTTACCATGTTTCGAGCATCCCACCAAGAGACTTGGCCCTGACCATTAAGAAATTGTGCCAGCGGAACACAATAAGCGTGTTCAAGTGGAATATCGGGAGTTTCCATTTGAAGCGTATCCGCATTAGAAGCTATCTCATAAATACCGTAGCAGTATGAGGATGCATCCGAGTTGTACAAAGCCGAGGTAGTTTTCAGCATAGTATTCGTATCGAACCACGATGCGGCGGAAGTTATGCAACCAAGCAAACAGTCTTTCTATTTTCCAGCGTCTTTTGTAGCCCCGCAACCGCCGCCCGTCCTGGGTTTTGGCCTGCGTACGATTGCGGCGATGCGGCGCGATCATCTCAATGCCTTGGTCGGCCAGGCTCGCATCCAATCGATCCGAGTCGTAGGCTCGGTCCCCGATGAGTCGTTGCGGTCGGGGCTGGACCCATCGGTTTTCCAGGGTGGCTTCTACGAGGGTGACTTCGTGCGGCGAAGCACTTTGGATGAGTACGGCGATAGGAAGACCAGCGCGGTCTGCCACTGCCATGAGCTTCGTACCTTTGCCCCGCTTGGTCGGACCCACTTGGTCCCCCCTTTTTTCGCCGCGACAAACAGGCCATCGATGAAGCATTCGCTCACATCAAGGCCCCCGCGCTCATGCAAGTCGTGCGCGAGGGTGCGCAGAATATGTTCAAAGGTGCCATCAGACGACCACTGTTGGAATCGACGATGGCAGGTCTGGTAGGACGGATAGCGAGCAGGCAGGTCATGCCCAGGCGCCCCGGTGCGGAGAATCCACAGAATACCATTGAGCACCGCTCGGTTACAACGCCACGGACGACCCCGGCCATCGCGGCGTTTGGGACACGCCGGCAGCAGTGGGGACACTATCGACCACTGTTCGTCTGTAAGATCCATAAGAGATACCTCCGAAAGGGAATACCACTAACGTAGCACAGCCAGACTATTTATGAGATAGCTTCTAGCAAAGCTGACGGCCAGCCGCATATGCCGAGCCGTGGGACTTTGAAATTCGTCAAACGCATGTTGTACTGCCTCTTTTGATTGTGACGCATCGAAACGAGAAAAATTGATATGAGACGGTAGAGAACAAATTTGAAACCAGTTAGAGAATACTGACTCCGGTGTATCAGAGGTGGAGGCACTTTGCCGCAGCTTAAACTTTTGCCAAGAGGCCAAGGCTTCCCCGAAATCACCAGTTGATTGCGGAACTTGGGTGTCTTTGAGGGTCTTTAGAAGTTTGCTGAATCCGTCGGCCCAGTTAGGAGAGAAGTCAATGGCGTTTAGACGAATTAGCTGTTCGGGAAAGTCCGAAAACGGAAGATCATCAAGGAGGATAGGTATGATGAATTGTTGTTTGTTGAGTTGCCTGCCTGTGTTTACAGCAAGAGCAATTTCATTAAGGACGCCATCTTTTTTATAGGACTCATGGGATAAGGCAACGATGACGGTGGCAGCTTCTTCCTTGATCGCATCACCAATATCTCTCCAGAATGTCTCACCGCCTAGCAGATTGAGTAGATCTGCCCATACTTCATAGCCAGCGGCAGTCAACCGCGTGCCTAACCAAGAAGCAAACTCGTTGTTTTCGGGATTGGCGTGGCTAATGAAGACAAGACGACGTTCTTTCATACAGTTCTCACCTTGATCTTTTCCTTAAACGAATTACACCGTTACCCTCTCGTACTTGGCGCATCAGGGCAGAAATACACTCCGTGCGCGTCCCCCACCAAATGACCATAGCAGGATCCTCGACGAGGCTCTCTTGTACCGTAGCCGAATTGGGCTCCTGCACACAGCGGCACCACAGCCGACGTATCCCAGAACTTCACCGGCTTTCCTCCCGCTCCCGCAAGACCGCTGAACGCACAGTAGCTTGAGGGTCGGCAGGACGCGGCAGGTCCCAAAAATCCTCGGGTAAGGGCTTCTCCCCGCGCTTGAGGAGGCCCTTTTCTTCGAGGTCTTTCAAGTGCTCGGGGAGCGGCACAGGACTCACAAGAGGCAGCAAACGCGCAATGGGACGACCATGCTCGGTGATTATCACTTCTTCACCAGCTTTGACTTGGCGCAAGTAGGCACTCAACGACATTTCGAGTTGTGATACCGTTGTAGTCTGCATGGAACCCTCTTTCTAGTTACTTAGCCAGCCACTGACGAGCAAGTTCAGTCTCGGCGGACATAGACCGTTTTGCTCTCGCGCATCGCGGCAGAAATAAAGGAAAGGGGAGACCGTTGGGCTTTTTTTATTTCTTCTGGAGTATAGACCAACAAGTCCATAGCGAATGGATAGGGGCGCAGCGACTGGTAGAGGGCGCGGCTGCGTTTGAAGCGCGGCAGGTCGCTTGGGGCGATCACGAGTAAATCGACGTCGCTGTGCTCAGTAGCCTAGCCACGGGCATAGGAGCCGAATAAGACGACCCGCTCAGCATCTGCTTGGCGACCAATGTGTTCGGCGACGCGCCGTATTTCTTGCTCTTCAATTTTCTTTAGCACGGCGTCCACGTCTCCTTTATCGCGCCTCCGAGCGCAAAACCTCCATCTCCAACTCCATATCCGAATCCAGCGGAAAAAAGGGCCGCGCCCGCCGGACAAAAGGCAGGTGCCGCACCGTCGCCGGCGTCGGCCCCGGGGTGTCGAGCACAAAAACGGCCTGGGCCATGGCACCGTAGGCGAGGCGGTAGTTCATGGGGTTTTTGGCCACGATAAAGCGGGCCTGCGCCGCGTCCATCCCCAAGGCCGCAAACTGCTCGCCTTCCCATTCGTACGTAGGATGCGACGCCAACAAGACCTGTATCGGCCCCAACGCCAGCACGGCCGCCGGTCCCATCTGCCCTTCGACGCCCTCCCAAATACCACCCCGATAGCGGAAGCGGCCATCGCTCAACCGCAGCACCCGACCGCGCACGGCGATCGGTTGCCCCCAACGAGGGTCGTGCCCGTGCCCCAGCATCAACTCGACCTCGGCCCCAACGCCCGCTTGGTGACAGGCCGAGGCCGCACGGGCATCGACCAAGGGCACCAACGCCGGTCTGTCCAACTCGGCCTGCAACAGCGCCGCCAGCGTAGCCACGCTGTCGCCGGCCGCCCCACCGCCGCAGCAGTCTGCGGCCTCCACCAAGACCACCGGACCGCCCTCAACGGCCAAGCCAGCGCACACGGCATCCGCCGGCGAGTACAAGGCTGGCTCTAAGGCAAAGCGCCGCTCCCAGTACGCTGCGGCTAGCGCACGAGCGAGGGCTTCGGCCGCGGCAAAGTCGCCGTCGGCAATCACCAGCCCGCCGCTGCCCATGCCAGCAAAATCGAGATAGGGATGCACCAAGATCGCACTCGTCGAGAGGATGCCGTTGCGCTGCTCGCCGGCCTTGGCCAAGGCCATTACTTGCGCGAAGGGATCGTCGTCCTCAGTCGAGCCGTGAATGGCCCCGGTGAGCACCGGCACCTTGGCCATGGCCATCGCGGGTTTGCACACGCCAGCGAGCACATCGCACAGCAGGCGCGCCCCGCGCTCGCCCGTGGAAAAGGCATCGCGGTGCGGATAGGTTTCCCAAGCGACCAAACCATCGGCGGCACCCATCATTTGCGCGGAAATATGGGCGTGTAGATCGAGCGTGGCGACCATGGGCACCGCGTCGCCGACAACCGCCCGCACGGCCGCGAGCAAATCCCCTTCCAAATCGACGACGCCCTCGACCGCGGCCGCCCCGTGCAGCGGCATGAGGACGCCATCAACAGGGAGCACCGCGTTGAGCCGCGCCAAAAGCTCTTCCTTGAGCGAGTCGTAACAAGCCCGTGTCAGCGGCCCGCCGGGACAGGTGCTGGCAAACAACAGGGGCGCGACTTCCACGCCGCGCGCCGCCAGCACGCCGAGCATCCCGCCGACCACGCCGTCTTCGGCTGCGAGCACCTCGCGCCCGCGCCGCAGCTCATAGCGTTCAAACCACGACCGATCAATCGGCTCGCCGCCGAACTGATTGCACTCGGTAAAAATCGCGCCTAGTGCTACGCGCTGTTTCTCAGGTTCCATTCAATGCCCCCTTTGCAACTGCCTCTCATGCGGCTCTGCCACCTATTACCAGCAAGAAGGCACTGTCCTCTAGCGCTTTGACGCTGTGGGATAAATGTGCGGCGCAGACCGCGACCTCACCGGCCTGTAATCTCAATGGCTCGGGTTCGGTCGCCGTCGAAAACTCGAGATGCCCAAAGAGGGTCGTCACGGTGATCGGGGCGGGAGCGGTATGTTCGTGCAGCACGGCTTGGTCTTTTAAGACGAGCAAGACGACGGTTAAATCGTTTCCACGCACTAAGGATAGGGAATTTCGTCCGGTATTTTCGACGACCTCCTCCTCCATTAGTTGAGCGGCCATACTCCGTAAAGAAAAGGACGCCACCGTGGAATCGGTTATTTCAATGGGCCGAAATGGACGTTCATAGGCTCGTTTCATGCGATGCTCTCCAGTAGGTGTCAGGTGGGATTGGGTGATTTCGAGTTGATAGGTAAATGGCCAAAGTCGGATATGATCTACACTCGTAAACCATTGGACCGGAGCACTCCCCCAGCTACCAAGCCAACGGCTCGAACCCCATGCGCTTGGTCAGCTTGCGAGCCGCGTGCGCCACCTGCGGGTGGGGGTCGTAGAGCGCGGCTTCAAAACTGTCGCGATGGGTGCGCGGGTCGAGGCGGTCGAGGAATTTGGCCGCGCTCAGCCGCACGTGCGGCACCGGGTCGGTCAGGCCGCGCCAAAACCACTTTGGCGCCTCTTGCCCGCTGCGTAGGACGAGCACTTCAATGGCCGCGCCGCGCACCGCTTTGTGCTCGCTCTCCGCATACGGTGCCAGCACCTCCGGCTGAATGTCTTCGCAACGCCGCATTACCTTGAGGATGCCGACCGCGCTTTGCGGATGGCCCTCGCCGAGCAGCAATAGGCACCACTCAAACAGGTCTGGGTCGGCTAGGTCGGCCAAAAGCTGGAGGCCGCGCACCTGCCGCTGCGGCTTATCCGATTCCAAGCAAGCGATGGCCTCTTCCTCGCGGCGATCAACCGGGGCCATGCTTTCGGGCGCGGCCTGCCGCGCCTCAGCTTCCCGCGCCACCTTGGGCCAGACCCGCAAGTGCTCAAAGTCGATCTCCACGCCGGCAAAGCGCTCGGGAACCCACTGCGCGGCGCGGGCGAGCAACTCCTTCTCGCCGATGCGCGCATTGGGATAGGTCGCCAGCCGGTTGTCGATCCAGCGGGCCAAGCGCACGACGCCCTCGTGGCGAGCACTGACGCCCTTGTGCGCCTTGACGCCCAAGACGGCGTTGATCCAGCGCGCGATCTCCTCGGTACTTTCCGGGATTCCCAACCCGTAGTGGCTGCGCAGCGAGGAAGCGGGAATGGCCCCGTTGATCGAGATGACCCCGCCGCTTTCGCGCACCTGCCGACTGCCGTAGCGCTGACGCAACGTTTTCAAATCGATATCTACGGCCAGCACGATGGGGCGGTCTCGCGTGCGCCGCGATTTGGCGTGTGCTCGCTGCTTGGCGTAGCTCTTGCTCCGCGAAAGCCACACCCGCCGCGAGGGCGACCGCGGCTGAAAGCCGTCGCGGGCAATCCGGCGGGCAGCGCGGCGCGTCGTGCCGTGATAGACGATCATAGCAACCTCCCTTCAGTCGTTTTCAAGCAATAGTGACGTACGTCACAATGTCAAGTTTCTCTACAGCGAACCAAGCAGCGCAACGCAGTGAACGCATCGCTTGGACCCTTCCTTTGATACGCGCCCACCCGCTCCAGCCATTCCGCCTCCCAAGCACCCCCCTGATAGCGGCACAGCGTCGCCAAGGCCCCTACGGCTGCGGCTTGGACCGCCCCGGGCTTTTCCGCGCTCCAGACGCCCGCACGGTACGCGCTGCGGATGCCGCCTGCAACCGGGTCCCAAGCCGCCTCTACGTGTTGGCGCAGGTAGCGACCCACCACGGCGCAGAGGGGCGTCTCGTTGCGGCGGCCGGCCTCGTCCAACATCGCGGTCAGCGCGGCGAGGGCCGCTTCGCTATATACGCAGGTTCCCCAGCCATCGTCAAAGCGGAAGAAGTCGCGGCGGACAGCAAAGAGCAACAGCCCCAAGTCCGGGTGGTAGTGGTAGTTCAAGATGGCGGCTACGGCGCGGGCGGCCGCTATTTGCAACGCGCGGTCGGCGCGGGTGTGCAAAAGGCGCGTACCCGCGCTCAGCACCTGCGCCCACTCGTCGAGGCTACGCGCCCCTGGGGGCATGGGTTGTCCCTCGGGCGACGCGCCGATGTAATCCGCCGCGTCGCAACGCGCCAAGCTGTGCAGCACGAGCGTCCGCGCCCGTTCCCAATATCCACAGGCCGCCAGCCCTTCGGCTAACGAGAGGACGCCGCGGACCGTAGCCCGGTCGTACGCCTTGCGTTCACTGCCCTCGGCCACCTGTTCAGCCAGCATCCGGTAGCGCGGCTGATCTTGCAAATGCGCCAAGGCCGACAACAACTGACCGTCCCGGAGCGCACTCGCGCCCGTACCGCCCGCCAACAGCACTTTGACGGACTGGGCGGCCGCCTCGGCGATCGGCTCAGCCATGGCTAGAACTGCCCACTGCGGGATTCGTAGCGGGTCGGCTTACCCAAGCTCGGGCCGCCGGCCATGACCCACTCGGCCACCGCGTGCAGGATATGATCCGGGCCGACGCGCGGGCGACCAAATTCCGCACACAAGCGCCGACTATCCCCCAACAGGGCGTCTGGGGCCGGCGCGCCCGTAAAGCGGGGCGTCCTACCCATGATTTTCCCTAGTTGTTCGGCGAGATCGCGCACGGATAAGGTCGCCGGCCCCGTCAGGTTGATGACGTTGGCCGGGCTGTGGCACAGGGGGAAGAAACGGCACAAATAGGCGTTGGCGTCGCCCTGCCAAATTTGGTTGACGTACCCCATAGTCAGATCAATCGGCTCTTGCTGCCACACCTTATCGGCGAGATCGCGGATGATGCCGTAGCGCGGCTCAGTGGCGTAAAACAGCCGCACAATCAGCAAGGGCGTCCCCCGCATCCGCGACGCGTACTGGGCAATTCGCTCCCCGCCCAAGCGCGATTGGGCGTATTCGCCCACCGGGCCTAAAGCCCCGTCTTCGGCGGCCCCCGGCCCGGGAGCCTTGGAATACGCGTACACATTGCCCGAGCTGACATAGACGATCCGCGCCTGTGCATAGCGTTCCATCACCGCGCCGGGCAATGCGGCATTCACCGCCCACGTCGCGTCTTCATGGCCGGTGGCCCCAAACTTAAACCCGGCGAGCAAGAGGACATTGGGCGCGTCGGGCAGTTTTTTCAGCGCCTCGTCGGCGAGCAAGTCGCAGGCGACGGTTTGCACACCCACGCTCTCCAAGTAGCACCGCTTTTCTGCATCCGCAAAGCGCGCCACTCCCACCACCTGCTGCGCCCCGGCCCGCACCAACAGCTCGGCCAGCGTTGGTCCCATCTTGCCGCTAACCCCCAGCAGCAGAACCGGTCCGTCCAACTGACGCACGGCCTCCACGACTTCAGGGGTCGGGGTCGTCATGTCGTCTATGAGCGCGGCTTCACGGACCATCATAGTACCTCTCTTTCGCGCATTGTACGCCCTCGGCGGCAAGGCCGCGTTTATTATAGCCCTCTTCTATCGTATCGACAATCAGATGTGCGCTGGGCCAAACACCCCCGTATTGGTCTTAACGGGGCGAGAAAACGCGGCCTGCGACGCCGTAGAAAAATCGTATAAAATCGTATATAATACGATTTTATACGATTTTTTATGGTTCCTCATTGCGCGTGTATGGGCTGAAAAAAAGAAAATTAAATTTTATAACTCCTATATTTTCAATCCTTTAGGATCATCCTAAAGGATTTTTTTGTGCGTACCCTGATTTTTGGCACGCAATTTGCATACATAATTCGTAGAAACAAGGCCGATGAGGAAAGAAAGGAGGGGATACGAACTTTAATATCGGCTGTTTTTCAACACTCACTTCACTCACTTCCAGTGCCGTAGCGGTATCGGGCCGCGGGCGCACTGGGCAACTTAGGAGAAAAAATCATGCAGATCTTGAGGGAGTTCTTCACGTCGTCGAGCGGGTTGGCGCCGGCTCGGCAGGGTTTGGCCCTTGGTTGGGTCATCAGTGCCCTCACGGGGATCACCGTCCTGCTCGGGGCGAAGGAAGCCGAAGCCGGTAAGTGCGAGAACCGCACTTCTGAGGACTGCGGTTACAATGCTTGGTGCGATGATGATACGGACGGGGCCGAGCCGCTCAGGTGCTGCGAAGTTACACGGCACCGTGACTGTAGCTTTTCTACAGGAGATTGCTACTGCACCGCCTAAGACAACCTCAGCTATAGACCAATAGCTTTAGGGTCGTTGCTTAGGCTAAGAAGCTGAAGGGTCCGGCTCAGGATCTATTCTTGAGCCGGTCCTCTTTTCCTTCGTACTTACGGACCGTGTCCAGTTTTCTCTTTTGGAAATGTCTCTATGGAGGTGATAGCATGTTGAAGTTCGCCGTTGTTGTCGCTGTTGTGCTGTGGGGTGGCCCCGCCGGGGCGATTCGGTGGGAGTTCGACGATGGGACGACGCAAGGATGGTTTGCCAAAGAAGATCGTGTGTGGGGTGGGGAGCGTGAATTTCATCAGTTTCCGGGGGTGGTTGAAGATGGCGTGTGGCGGATCGAGGTCGATCCCGCCGTCACCCAGGGGAGTTCCTCTACGCCGAAGGTCGAATTGATTTCGCCGACCATTGGGTACGATTCGGGTCTGTTCGACCACGTCCGCATCCGCTGCCGCACCGTCCACCACCGCCCTACAATGGGTAAGTTTTCGGTCGCTTGGACCAACGAGCACAACGCCCTGCCCTCAGGTTGGGATCTTGCGTTTGGAATCCGCTCACAAGATATACTCTATACTACCGAGTGGCAGGAAGTGGTGGTTGTCTTGGCAGGTCGCGACGACAAGAGATGGGAGGGTATTCTAAAAGATATTCGGCTCGGTTTTTCACTAGATCGTTGGGAAGCCGAGCCGGCGTCCGATGTGGTTGAGTGGTTTGAGATAGACTGGATCGAGTTGACCGGCGTGGAAGAGTTGCTACAGGGGGAACTGCCACCGCCGCCGGTAGCGTATCTTCGCTGGGATGCGGCTGGGCTTTTTGCGCCGCCGCTGTTCTATCCGATTGCGCCGGGCACCGGGCACGATAAAGGCCTTTTAGGAGGGCCGCCGGGTGTCTTGACGGATTTGGATGGCGATGGGGCCTTAGACCTGTTTGCTGTTTGGAGTGCCCCGTACGAGGAAGAGGATCAGCCGGGGTATCAAACGGGCTGGCTGATGGCCCTCAACGACGGGCACGGGGTCTTGGAACTGAGGCGCATAGAGGAAGTAGCGGGCGCAGGGCTGCTTAGTACCGATGCGGAAACTGGAAGTATAACCGTCACCGGGGTGCTCTTAGATGCGCTAGGGGCGGACTTGAATGGCGATGGCCAAGACGAAATCGCGTTGTATGCAAGCGCCGGGGAGGAAGCGGCAGTAGAAGTGTGGTCTATCGGGACGGACCTCCAAGTCGAGGTGCTGGTGCGAATTGAGGATCGAGATCTCGTGGATGCCGCGGATTGGGATGGCGACGGCCGGGTCGAACTATTTGTTGAGGGGAGCACCTTAGAGGTGTGGGATGTGGAACAGGGCGTGTGGACGTCCTCTGAGGTGGCCGAGGCCCAACACCATGTGGCCCATCGGGTTGGCGATTTTACCGGCGATGGGGTGCTCGATGTGGTGTGGACACCGATTGTCGGGCAGGCGAAGACGTGGGGGGTGGGAGCCTTGGGCGATGAGTTTCAGCGAAACGAGGTCTTTGAATTCGAGGCTTGGAATCCGCTGTCAGAGGTCGGCAATGAGGCCTGGGGTCCGCTGTCAGAGGTCGGCAATGAGGGTTGGAAGCCGCTGTTAGGGGTAGGCGATTTTGATGGCGATGGACAGGTGGATGTACTCACCGAGTTCACTTGGGATCGACTTGAAGGGAGTAAGGGGCTCGTCTGGCTGAGCAATAGTACTGGCGGCGCAGAATCGGCGGTGTTGTATGATGATCGGCTGTTTCGACGCTCGCCAGTGCTGATGCGCGATCTCAATGCCGATGGAGTTGACGACTGGGTGTTTATCGGCGGAGACCGCGCTTCGGGCTTTGGGGTGTTCGTCGAATGGGGAGGGGGCGTCCAGCCGACCCAAGACGGGGAGCGGCATCGGCTGACCGGCAGTGCGACCCGTGTGCTGTCCGGGGATATGGATGGCGACGGCGATGAGGACTTGGTGGTGTTGGATCCGATCTGGGGTGGGGTGCATGTCCTCAAGAATTCGCTGGCTTCGACGCCGACGGCAGTACAGATGTCGGCGGCTGCGCGACCGGCGCAGTACCGGCTGGGCGACAGCTATCCCAACCCGTTCAATCCGGCGGTGGTGTTGCCCCTTGATTTGGCTAAGGACGCGGCGACGGTGTCGCTGCGGGTACATGACGTGTTGGGGCGTCGGGTGCGTCAGGTGTGGCAGGGGTCGCTGGGGGCAGGTCAGCATCGTTTTACTTGGGATGGCCGCGACGAGGCAGGCAGGGCGGTGGCGGCGGGCGTGTATATCTATCGGGTCGAGATGGACGGGCGGGTGGAAGCGAAAAAAATGACCAAGCTGCCGTAAGGAGTGGTTGAAACGTGAGCCGGTGAGAGGGCATAAGACCGCCTAAATCATCTATACCTGACTGGAGCCGAAATTGTTGCAAAGGAGATGTGCTATGCTACTGCTATTCGCCGTTGTTGCCGCCGTGATGCTGTGGAACGATCCCGCCGCGGCGATCAAGTGGGAGTTCGACGATGGGACGACGCAAGGGTGGTCTGCCACAGAAGGACTTATAGGGGTGGGAGGGCCACGTGAAACGAACCTGTTTCCGGGCGAGGTCGACGAAGGCGTGTGGCGGATCGCGGTCGATTCCTCCAGCACCAGAGGGCGGGATTCCCAGGCGGATTTCAAATTGATTTCCCCGACTATCGGGTACAATTCAGACCTGTTCGACCGGGTCCGCATCCGCTGCCGCACCGTCCATCATCGTCCTACAGTTGGTCATTTTTCGATCGCTTGGACCAACGAGCACAACGCCTTGGCTGCCGGTGAGGATCTAGGAGACCCGCTGTTGTCGCTCAGCCGGTTTGAAACCTCCGTCCAAGAAATAGTCTATACCACTGAGTGGCAGGAAATCGTGCTGTCGTTGGCCGGTCAAGACGAGAAGATATGGGAGGGGTTATTGAAAGATATTCGGCTCCGTTTTCTTCTCGATACAGAGGTAGATCTTTGGTCGGCGGCGGCCGTGGTTGAGGTTGCGTGGTTCGAGGTTGACTGGATCGAGTTGACCGGCGTGGAAGGGCTCTTACAGGGGGAACTGCCGCCGCCCTACGTAGAGTATTTTCGCTTGGACGGGATCGGCCTTTTTGCCGCGCCGGCGTTCTATCCGATTGCCCCGGGCATAGGGGGCGGTACTTATGGAGAGGAGGTCGGCGTCTTAACGGACTTGGATGGCGATGGCGACTTAGACCTGTTCGCCGTCTGGGAAGATGGTCAGATAGGGGTGGGGACTAAAGATGGCTGGCTGATGGCGCTCAATGACGGGCACGGGGCCTTGAAACTAAGGCGCACAGAGGAAGTAACGGCCACCGGGGAGACGAGTACGGATGAGGACACAGGCGTGACGAGCAGTTTCGGGGTGGTCTTAGGGGTGCTGGGTGCGGACTTGACCGGCGATGGTCGCGACGAAATCGTGCTATCTACAAGCAACGAGGGAAAGAGAACAGAAGTGTGGTCTATCGGGCCGGAACTGCAAGTCGAGGTGCTCGTGCCGATCGCGGATCGGTGGGTCGCGGATACAGCGGATTGGGACAGCGACGGTCGGGTCGAATTATTTGTGCAGAATGTTACGTATGAGGGCAGCACGTTAGAGGTCTGGGATGCAGCCGAGGGCGGGTGGACCGCCGAGGAGGTAGCGGCCGACCCAAACTATGCGCCCAGTCGGGTCGGCGATGTTACTGGCGATGGGGTCTTAGACGTGGTGTGGGTGCCGATCGCCGGGCGGTCAAACAGGTGGCTTGTGCAGGCTTTGGGCGGGGACTTGCAGCAAGGCGAGAGCTTTGCATTCGGCGAGGGGTATAGGCAGCTATTGGGGGTGGGCGATTTTGATGGCGACGGGCAGGTGGATTTCCTCACCGAGTCCACACGGGATCAATTTGAAGGGAGTAAGGGGCTCGTCTGGCTGAGCAAGAGTACTGGCGGCGCAGAATCGGCGGTGCTCTATGATGATCGGCTGTTTCGACGCTCGCCGGTGCTGATGCGCGATCTCAACGGCGATGGAGTTGACGACTGGGTGTTTATCGGCGGAGATCGTGCTTCGGGCTTTGGGGTGTTCGTCGAATGGGGGGGACGTGTCAATCCGACCCAAGACGGGGAGCGGCATCGGCTGCAAGGCAGCGCGACCCACGTGCTGTCTGGGGATATGGATGGCGACGGCGATGAGGACTTGGTGGTGTTAGACCCGATCTGGGGTGGGGTGCATGTCCTCAAGAGTTCGCTGGCTTCGACGCCGACGGCCGTGCAGACGTCGGCGGCAGCGCGACCGGCACAGTACCGGCTGGGCGACAGCTATCCCAATCCGTTTAATCCGGCGGTGGTGCTGCCCCTCGATTTGGCGACGGACGCGACGGAAGTATCGCTGCGGGTGCATGACGTGTTGGGTCGTCGGGTGCGTCAGGTGTGGCAGGGGCCGCTAGGGGCAGGTCAGCATCGGTTTGTATGGGATGGTCGCGACGAGGCGGGCAAGGCGGTGGCCGCGGGCGTGTATGTCTATCGGGTGGAAATCGACGGGCGGGTGGAAGCGAAAAAGACGACCAAGCTGCCGTAAGAAGCGTTCTTAAAACTCACGTTGCTTTCGGCCTAGTCTTGCACGACGACTCTAGGGGTCATTCCCGCGAACGCGGGAATCCAAAAAAGGACCAAGCCGAAAGGCACGTCCTGAAGGATTTTTGTTTCGAGGCTGTTCGTTGGCACGAAACTTGCGTATTTATAATTCGCAACGGCGAGACCGAGACCGACGAAAGGAGGTGAGATAAACCCGTATCGGCTGTTTTTCAACGTTCACTTCCAGTATCGTAGCGGCAGAGAGCCGCCAACATACTGGGCAACTAAGGAGCAGGATTATGAACTATCGATCCATGCTAATCGTCTGCTTGACGACGCTGGGGCTAGCCGCCGCTGGCTGGGGACAAGCCGACGGGAAAATAGCGTTTATCTCCGACCGCGAAGGGCACAGTGACGTGTGGATTATGCAAGCGGATGGGAGCAACCCCGTCAACCTAACCCAAGGACGGGATTGCACTAGCCCGGCGTGGTCCCCAGATGGCGCGAAGATCGCCTACATTGACCGGGGCGAAATCTGGTTGATGGATGCCGACGGCCGCAATCCGCAACAGGTGACAGACGATTCAGTCGATAAAGCGAGGCTTTGGTGGTCTAACGACGGAAGTAGCATTTACTATATCGCCGCCGTGACCGCGCCGCTTGCGGACGAGTGGGACGGCCCTGAGGCCTTCGTTACACAACTAGATGGCAGTGGCTCCTCGCCTGCGGACTGGCGAGAGATGTACCACCGCTTCCTCCCCGGTCGTTCCCCAGACGGAACCCAACAGGCAATCATCACGTTGTGGGATGGAGGGGGCCATATCCATGCCAATTTCCTTATCCAGAGCAGTGTCAGCGACCATGAGCATCCGGGTATTCTCCTGCCTGAATCACTCCTGAATAGGCTGACTGCGGAGGAAGATAGGGATAGTTGGCAAACTTTTCCTACTTGGTCGCCCGACGGCATGAGAATAGCCTTTGCGGCCTTGATCCAGTTCAAGGGTCAGTTTGAGATTTGGGCCGCTGATATAGACGGGGACAACTGGGTCGAATTGACTAACGGCTTAGGTGGACATTCTCCTGCTTGGCAACCGATGCTCCCTGTGGCTACGAGCGTCGAGTCCCAAACGTGGGGACGGATCAAATCGCTGCTTTCAAGTGAGCCTCGTCCGTAGAGGCGGTTCGCAAGCCGCCCCGTTATTACCACCGTAGCGGCTTCGGGCCGCGAAATCAATAGTTCTGCGGCGGAAGCCAAGGTATTAGGCTTCCGCCGCCCCCCAAGATAGAGGCACTCCACTATGCGTATCGACGCCCACCTACACGTCTTCGCCCGTCCCAGCGCCGAATTCCCACGCGAGATCACCCCGAGCATGCCCGCCGAGCGCGAAGCACCCGTCGAGGCACTCTTGGCGCAGATGGCCGCCCACGCCATCGACAAGGCCGTGCTCGTGCAAACCGGCGGCACCAGCCTCGCGCATCACGCCTATTTACAACACTGCCTACGCACCTATCCCGACCGCTTCTTGGGTATCGGCTTGATACCGCCCGACGCGCCCGCGCCTGCCGACCAGATGGACCGCCTCGCTGAAGACGGCTCGATCATCGGCTTCCGGCTCCGCTCGCTCGGCGACTTTTCTCGTCCTATCTGGGAACACGCCGCCCGCCAAGACTACGTGCTCTGGCTCTACCTGCGCGCGGACGCTGCCCGGCGGCTGCCCCAGTTCCTCACGGCTTTTCCCCAAGTGCGCGTCGTGATCAATCACCTCATGGTCTGCCCACGTGCGGATCGGTTTACTTGGGACGCCAAGGGCCGTCCGCAAATCGACGTGGAGATGCCGCCGCCGACCGGACTCCTCGGCCCCGCGCCCGATTCGCCCAACGTCTGCGTCCACCTATCGGGCCAATACGCCATGAGCAAGGCGGCCTATCCCTATCTCGACTTGGCCGCTTGGCACCGCCGCCTGCTGTCCGCTTTTGGGGCCGCCCGCCTGCTATGGGCTTCGGATTTTCCTTGGATTGTAGCCGATCCCGGCTACGGAAAGTGCGTCGAGGTGCTCGACCACCTGCTGCCCGACCTGAGCAGCGGTCAGCGCCAACTCATCATGGGCGAGACCGCCCGGCACTTCCTCGGCTTTGGGGATTAACGCGCCGATTCATTTTGCCCCACTTCGACGGCGCGCAATTTCTTCACCGCCTGCCCCACACCGCGCACCATCTCGGGCATCCCACGACCGCTGATGGCCGAGACCAAAAATCGCGGCGCACGCAGGTTGCCAAAAGGGTCTTTGAACTCCGCGTCTGGTCCCAACAAGTCAGCTTTGGTCAGCGCAATGCCAGCGGGCTTGTGGCGCATTCCAGCGTCGAAAAATTCCAACTCGCGGCGGAGGGCCTCCAGCTCGCCACACAGGTCCGGGCCGGTGCAATCAATGGCAAACAGCAGGATGCGCGTGCGCTCAATGTGGCGCAAAAATCGCGTCCCCAAGCCCTTGCCCTCGTGAGCACCCTCGATCAGCCCCGGCAAGTCGGCCAACACAAAGCTCTCGCCCTCGGCCCATTGCACAATCCCCAAGTTCGGCTCCAAGGTCGTAAAGGGATAGTCGGCAATTTTGGGACGAGCCGCAGAAAGCCGCGCCAGCAGCGTGGATTTGCCCGCGTTGGGGAAGCCCACCAGCCCGACATCCGCCAGCAACTTTAGCTCTAGCCGCACCACCATTTGCGCGCCCTCTTGCCCGGGGTCGGCGCGCCGTGGGGCCTGTACGCGCGCCGTGGCAAAGCGGGCATTGCCGCGGCCCCCGCGCCCGCCCGCCAGCAGCACCAGCTCTTGCCCATCCTCGACCATGTCGCGGATCAGCGCGCCCTTTTCGTCGCGCAAGATGGTGCCCGGCGGCACGCATATAACCGCGTGCTCGCCGCGCCGACCTGTCTTGCCCTTGCCCTCGCCGTGGGCGCCGCGGCCGGCGCGGAGGTGGCGTTGGTAGCGGAAATCGTGCAGCGTGTTTAGCTGGGCATCGACGCGAAAGATCACATCGCCCCCGTCGCCCCCGTCGCCCCCATCCGGGCCGCCTCGTGGCACGTACTTCTCGCGCCGAAACGAACAGCAGCCGCGGCCGCCATGGCCCGACTCCACCGCGATGGTCACTTCGTCGATGAACATGGGCCGACTAGTATTCTTCCGGCTCCGTGCGCCAGTCAGGGGCCATCATCTCGTAGGTGGCACTTTCCTTGTTCCACATCAGAGGCACCGAGTCAACCGGGCCGTTGCGCTGCTTGCCGACGATGATCTCGGCAGTGCCCTCAAGACTCTCGCCATCCGGGGACTTGAGCCCGTACATCTCCGGGCGATAGATGAACATCACCACATCGGCGTCCTGCTCCAAGCTGCCCGATTCCCGCAAGTCCGAAAGCTGGGGCCGCCGGTCCGTGCGGCTTTCTACGGCGCGCGACAACTGCGACAAGGCCAAAACCGGCATGTCCAATTCTTTAGCCATGGCCTTGAGGCCGCGCGAGATCTGCGAAATCTCCTGCTCGCGGCTTTGGGTCCTAAGATGACCGCTCATTAGCTGGAGGTAGTCGATCACGACCATGCCAATCCCGTACTCGCGCAGTTGTCGTCGCGCCTTGGCCCGCGCTTCGAGCACTGAGATACCCGGGGTGTCGTCTATGTAGATCGGTGCTTGGGCTAAGCGGTCGATATTGCGCGTTAGGTGCATCCAATCGTCTTCGGTCAGCCGACCGGTGCGGAGCTTGTGCAAATCGACCTTGGTCTCCGCGCTGAGCAGGCGCTGGGCCAGTTGCATCTTAGACATTTCCAAGCTGAAAATCGCCACCCCGACTCCGGCATCCACGGCCGCATTGCGCGCCAGCGTCAGCGCGAGGGCTGTCTTGCCGACGCTGGGCCGCGCCGCGAGAATGATCAGATCGCCCTTCTGAAAGCCCGACGTCAGGTCGTTGAGATTGGCAAAGCCCGTATCCACCCCCAAGACCGTGTCCGTCTTGGCGTGGATGCGCTCAATGTGCTCGAACGCGTCGCCCATCACCTTGTCGAGCGGCTCAAAGCCCTCGCCGATTTGGTTTTCGCTCAGGCTGAAAAGCTGCTGCTCGGCCTTGTCGATCAGGGTCTGGACATCCTCGTCGGCCGCGTACGCCCGCTCGCTGATCTCGCTGGCGACTTCGATCAACTTGCGGCTTAGTGCCTTCTCAAAAACGATCCGCGCGTGAAAGTCTATATTGGCCGCCGTGGCGACCTCAGACCCCAGCTTGGCCAGATAGACGACCCCGCCGACATCGTCGAGTTGGCCGCGGCGCTTGAGCTCTTCGGTCAGGGTCAGCTGATCAACGGCCGTGCCCTGCTCAAACAGGGTGTGCATGGCCTCGAATATCCGACCGTGTGAGGCGTGATAAAAACAGCTTTTGTCGAGGATTTCAAAGGCGCGGCTAAGGGCTTGCTGCTCTAGCATCATCGCCCCGAGCACGGCCTGCTCGACCTCTACGGCCTGCGGCGGCATCCGCCCGAGATCTTGCGTCTGCGTTGGACTCTGGGTCATGGTTCAGCTCCAAAAATTCAGAGATCGACTCCGTCGTAGAGCTTCCGCACCCGCTTGATGTCCTCCCAAGTCGGGCGCTTCCACTGGGGATTGCGCAAGAGGGCCGCCGGGTGATACGTGGCCACCAAGGGGATGCCCTCGTAGTGGTGAGACTGGCCGCGCAACCGGCCCATAGGCTCGCGGCTGCGGAGCAGGGTTTGCGCGGCAAACCGGCCCAAGGTGCAGATGACGCGGGGCTGGACAATTTCGATCTGGCGCTTGAGATACGGCTCGCACTGCTCGATCTCGTCGGGCTGGGGGTCGCGGTTATTCGGGGGGCGGCACTTGAGTATGTTGCAGATATAGACCTCGTCGCGGGATAGGCCCATGGCTTCGATGATCTTAGTCAGCAGTTGACCGGCTTTCCCCACAAAGGGCTGGCCCGCGCGGTCTTCCTCGGCCCCTGGGGCCTCGCCGATGAACAGGATACCGGCCGCTGGATCGCCGCTGCCAAACACGAACTGCTGCCGCGTCGCCCCCAGCCGACAGCGGGTACAATCGCAAATCTGACGGCGAAAGGCCTCCAGCGCACCGACGGCTGGTTCCTCCGCACTAGGCGCGGCAGCCGGCTCCGGCTCCAGTCCGGTGAATTGGGTCCCTTCAAAGGCCACTAAGTCGGACAAATAGCGCCGGGCCTCGCCCAGCACATCCTCGTTCTGCTCTTTCATGGCAATATCCTCAATTTCTTCTCAAACTCCCATCACCTGCGTCGCGTCTGTACCCAGTCGAGGATGCGGTCGGCGACCGCTGATTTGCTCAGCAGGGGGAGTGCTTCCTCGCGGCCGGCCGCGTCGATTAGGGTGACGCGGTTGGTGTCGCCCGCGAAACCAGCTCCTGTGTCGTTGAGCATGTTGAGCGCGACTAAGTCGCCTCCCTTGCGGGCCAGCTTCTCCCGCGCCCGCGCCAGCCCCTGTTCCGTCTCCATCGCAAAGACGACCAGCAGCCGCTGGCCCTTGCGCCGACCCAACCCGGCGGCAATGTCCGGGTTTTCGACCAACTCAATGGAGCGGGACGCTGCGCCGCGCTTGATTTTTTGCGCGGCCACCTCCTTGGCGCGGTAGTCGGCTGGGGCCGCGGCCAAAATCGCTCCATCGACCTGCTCAAATAAGGCTTCGACCACGCGCTGCATGTCGAGCGTCGAGCGCACCAACTGCCGCTCCACGCCAGCCGGCACCGGCAGGGCGGTCGGCCCGGACACCAGCCATACGCCGGCCCCGCGGGCCGCGGCTCGCTCGGCTATTGCATAGCCCATCTTGCCGGACGAGCGATTGGAAATAAAGCGCACTGGATCGAGGTCCTCGACCGTGGGGCCGGCCGTTACCAGCAGCTTCAGCCCATCCAAGTCGCCGCTAAAATGCGCGGCCACCGCCGCGACCAACTCCGCTGGCTCGGGCAGCCGCCCGCGACCCACAGCACCCGATGCCAAAGGCCCGACCCCCGGATCAATTAGGTGGAACCCCCGCTGCGCCAAGGTTTGCACATTGGCCTCGACCGCAGCATTGGCGAACATGGTTTCTTCCATCGACGGAGCCAGCAAAACGGGCCTATCCGCGCACAACAACACCGAGGACAGCAAGTCGTCGGCCAAGCCGCCGGCGACGCGCCCCAAGCAGTGCGCCGTGGCCGGTACGACCAAAATCAAGTCGGCCCACTCGGCCAACCCCACGTGCAGAACGGGAAATTCCGCAGCGCGGCCGAACAAGTCGCGGTACACCGGATGACGCGAAAGCACCTCCAGCGTCTTGGGAGCGACAAACTCGCCAGCCGCACGGGTCAGCACGACCCGCACCTCGGCCCCAGCAGCGGTCAGCAGCCGCACGATCTCCGGCGTCTTGTACGCGGCAATGCCGCCGGTGATCCCGAGCAGGATGTTGCGGCCCTGCAAGCTCATGGCCGATCGAGACACGCCAAGATGCGCGCACAGGCGGCTTGGGGATCGCAGCACTCGGTATCGACGACCAAGTCGTACACCGACAAGTCGCTTAGGGCGATTTGGTGATGCGCTGCAAAGCGCTGGGCCTCAGACGCCTCGCGCTGGCGCGTTTCCGCGAGGGCTTGCGCCAGCGGCTTGCCCTCGCGCTGCCCCACGCGCTCGGCCCGCACGGCGAGTGCCGCTTGCAGCCAGACCTTGAGGGCCGGAAGTTGGTGCCGCTGGGCCATCCAGCCGGTGACTCTCCCTTCAACGACGACCGGGGCGCGCTCCCGCGCTTGCGCGACTAAGCGCAGGTCGAGCTGGCGGTCAATGCAGCCATCGGCTTCGGCCCGCCGGCCCAGCTCGGCCAAGCTCAAGCCCGCCTCTTGCGCCAGCCCCCGAAAGATGGCCCCGGCGTTGACATAAGCCCAGCCCAGCCGCGCACACAGCCGGTCGCACACCGTAGTGGTGCCGCTGCCAGCCAAGCCGCTGATGGTAATGACTTGCATGGGTCTCACGCCAAGTTTTGCACCTGCTCGCGCAGCCGCTCGATTTCCTCTTTGATCTCGACCACGCAATGGGCGATCTCAGCGTCTGCGGCCTTGGCGCTCATGGTGTTGGCTTCGCGGTTCATTTCCTGCAAGAGAAAGTTCAGGCGCTTCCCCACCTCGCCTCCCTGCGCCAAGGCCGCGAGGAACTGGGCGTTGTGGCTGCGGCCGCGCACGATCTCTTCGACGATGTCGCTGCGCTCGGCGATCAGGGCGATCTCCGTGGCGAGGCGATCTTCGGCCACCGCCCCGGGCGCGAGCAAAGCGGCGACCTTTTCGCGCAGCCGCTCGGCGACTTGTCCCCGGGTCGCCTGCGCACGCGCGGCCACGCGCTCCAGATGCCCCTCGATAGCCTCGACGCGGTCTTGCAGATCGGCGGCGAGGGCCTGGCCTTCGGCCGAGCGCATGGCTACCAACTCGGCCAGCGCTTGGTCCAACCCCGCCCACAGTACCTCTTGTACGACCGCGCTATCTAGTGGTATGGCTTGGACGCGAAAGAGCTTGGGCAGCTTCGCCAGCAGCACCCGCTCGACCCCGACGTCGAGCCGTTCTAGCCCCTTGAAACGCGCAAAAAACGCCTTCTGCCGCGGCAGCGTTGCCCGGCTCTCCGCGGCTTCGATGTGGGTCAATTCAGCGAGCCGCCGCAGTTGGGCCAGATAGTGCTTGGCGGCCTCCTCGTCTAGCTGGGGCAGAGCCTCCAACGGGCTTTCCTCGGCCCAAGCGATGTGCGCGCTAATTTTGCCGCGGCCGACCCGCGCCTGAATCCGCTCGCGGATGGCCGCCTCAAAGGACTGGAGGTCGGCTGGGCAGCGCACCTGTATATCGAGGTAGCGGCTGTTGACCGACCGCAACTCGACGGCAAGCCGCCAACTCTGCCGTTCGACCGCGGCGCGGCCAAATCCGGTCATACTGTGGATGGAAACGGGCTCGGTCATAATAGGTTCTCGTAAAGTTGACTGTGGTTGGTGAGTGAAGGAAGGTCGCTACGGAGCAAAACCCATGCAAGCGCGCTAGCGGCCTGGATCCACGGCAATGCGGACGATGGACGAAAAGCCATCAAGCCGCGCAAGCGCTTGGCCCTCAGGCGCGAATTTCAACAGCGCGGTGCCGGTCGCAATCCAAGCCCGCTGCTGCACCGCGTCGAACGACAGGGCACTACCCCCGGGCACGTCGGTCCAGTGCTGCTCCAAGGCCCCGTCGGCCGCGAACAGCGCCAAGTCCCGTTCCCCTAGCACCCAGCAACTGCCGCGCACACCGTCCACGGCCAGCCCTACGGCTGCGGCAAAAGGCAACTCCACATCGAGCATGGTGCCCGTGCGGCCCAGTCGCGTCAAGCTGCGGCCCTCGCTGCCCAGCACCCACACCGGCCCCTCCGCACCGGCCGCCAACGCCTTGGGGGCCGCCAAGGCGCGGAATTCAGCAGCGCGCGTGCCGTCGGTCTGGTAAAACAGCACGCGACCTTGGGCTTGGTCGGCGATCCAGCAACCCCCGGCCTGCGCGACCAACGCCACGGGCTGGACAAAGGTCGCATCAACCGGGACTAGGGCGAGCGAATCGGCCGCGGTCAAGGAAAACCAAAAGACCCGCTGCCGCCCCGCGTCGATCAGCCAGCCAATCCGCGTCCCGGCGTCAATGGCCAAGTCCCCGGGCGTCTCCACAGCCGCAGCCAGCGCGACCAACGCGCCATCGCTCGGAATCCGGTACAGCCCGGCAAACCCCCGGTCGCTGACCCAACACGAGCCATCGGCCCCGTCGAGCGCAATCGTCGCCAAGTCGAAAAAGTGCCCTTGGGCAAAATGCGCTTGGCGCGCATCCGCGCTGACTTTCCACACCAGCCCAGAGTGGCGGTCGGCCACCCAAGCGACTTCCGGGCCGGGCGTCGCGAGCACGGGCCGGCCGCTGGGGCGCTCCCCTTCTCCGGCCACGAGCAAGTTGAGCTGGTACTCGTAGTTCGTCCCGTTTTGCACCTCGGCATCCGTGTATTCGGTCGCGTTCGGGGCCAGCACCGGCGTTACCGGCGTCCACTCGTCCTCGGGCTGACGGCGGTAGAGTCGGTAGCCTTCGACATCAAAAAAATGGGAAAAATGCCACTGCAACTCGACTTGGCCATCGAGTGCCAAGGCCCGCAAATCTCGCTGTGGCTCGCTGTGCGGGTCTTTGGCTTGCGGATCGAGGGGATTGCGCCGCGGGCGGTCGCTGCAAGCCAAAATCAGGACGCCGATGCAGCACCCTATCCAGAAGTTGCGGCTCACGATCTAGACCTAAAAAAGAGCAGGTACGAACTGAGCACTATGCCTACTTCCATGCCGACAAACGCCGCGCCGGCCATGCGGTCAAAGCGCTTGGCCGCGGCCAATTCTCGCTCTTGATGCTTAGGGCTGGCCGAGCGCAAATAGCGGTCGTACGCAGCGTCGGCCCGTTCCTTGCTCCAATAGGCCACCGCGCCGGTCCCCACAGCCAAGGCCGCGCTCAAATACAGCTTCCGGCGCGAGCGTTTCTCCTCGCTCGGAGCCGCAGCAGTAGCTGGCATCGCCTGCGGCCTACGCAACGGCTGCTCGGCCCATTGCGCCGTCAAAGCTGCTTCCAACGGCACCAGCCGCAACGGTAGCTCCAACGATTCGGGCCGCGCCGGCGTACCACTCGTGGCTAGCGCCAGCAGCAGGCCGTAGGCAATCGTCTTGATCTTGTCCACAAAATTCCTTTCAGACGGACGCAGTGTTGCTGGCTCAACGCGTTATCTCGGGAATGGGTCGATTTGATGCCTAGGCTAGCGGTGGGCTTCGCTGGACAGCTCAACGGGACTTTTGCTTATCCACTCGGGGGCATGGAGCAGGACGGGTGCCCGGTCTTCGCCAGACCAAATTGGTTCGTCAAGCCCCCAGTAAAAGAAATGCACGCGCTTGCCATCGGGCAGTACCTTCTCGTTGATCTGGCCGCTCTTTGTGTAGAGCACGACGAGATCGCCTGATCTGACTTCCTTGTACGGAAACCAGTACGTATGATGCGTAGCTATCGTTACGCTATCGCCTTGGAAGTCCGACTGAATCAAGATGTAATCCCCGACATCCGTACCGGCTCGCACTCTCAAGACCAAGCGCTCTTTGTCCGCATGGCCCCGGTCTGCAATGTATTGAATGGCAAGTCTCATCATGACTCCTTTACTTTTTTTGCATAGATACCGCCACCGAGAAGGACTGCCCCCAATGCCCCTACAATCAACCCCAATGGTTCCGGCCAAGGTGCTTTTATCTGTCCTATCGCTAGGCCACCGCATGTCAGACATGTCCCAGATAGGATCTCAAGGGCCAACTTTGTCTTACCTTTTTCTTCTAATACCGCCACCTTTTTGTCTGCTTCGTGAAAACGCTCCATATAGACCCTGTATTCTTCTTTTTCTGTTTCAAGACGATCTAAATTGCCCACCAAGAGTTTCTGAACGGCTGGATTCGCCAAGTCTTCCTCTGTGAGTTCTCGTGGGATCTTCCGAAACGCCTGTAGAGCTTTCGATCTGCTGACTCTAGATTCATTCCCAGTATCCTCATCTTCTTGGTCGAGGTTGTTAATATCCTGCTCTACCATGATGCCTCCGTTTCAGTGCGGGTGTGAGCCCTTTCAAAAGTATGCTGTCTCGACCCAAAGGGCGCAATAAGCCGCCGCTCAGCGGCCAAACACATACAACGTCCGCTTCTCGGTAGCCACCACGACCTCGTCTCCCAACGCCACCGGCGCTAAAACCGGCCCGTCCAAGCGGTATTTCCACAACAGGTGGCCGTCTTGGAGATCCACGGCGTAGAGGTAGCCGTCGCTGGAAGCACTGTATGCGGTGTGATCCGTGGCGGCCGGACTGCTTCGCACCACGCCTCCGGTGGCAAACGTCCACCGCACGGCTCCGGTGGCCGCGTCTAGCCCGTATAAGTAGCGGTCGGCGCAACCGACCACCAACACGCCAGCGGCCAGCGCTAACTCCGCAGTCGGCAGCGCACCCAAGGCTCGCTCCCACACCACCCGGCCAGAGTCGCGGCGCGCGGCTAATACCCGACCAGAGGCCGTCGCCGTCACCACGCGGTCGCCGGCCGGTACGGGCCGCGAGCGCACGGCTTCCCCCAAGCTAGTGCGCCAGCGCTCGTTACCCGTAGCCGCGCTCAGGGCAACCAAATCCCCGGCCGCGGTCCCGGCAACCGCGAGCTCGCCGCTCAGCAACAGCCCGGTCCGCGATAGCCCGCCCAATTCGGCGCGCCACAGCATAAGCCCGTCGGCCATGCGCAACGCCTGAACCGCGCCTTCGTCATCCACCGCAATCAGGGTATCGCCGCGCACGACCGGCACCTGACAAAACGCCCCCTCATGCCGCCAACGCTCAACGACGGTCCGCCGGTCCAAGACCCGCAAACTAGGCTTGCGGCCCAGCACCCCCAGCGCGTATAGCTCCCCAGCCAACTGCCCGGGGGCACACGCCATCTTGTCGTAGCCGTGCTTGCCCAACAAGGTGCCGTTGCCCCGCGCCAGCGCGTAGAGGGTGGGCGAGGTAGTCAGTTGGAGGATCAGGTCGCCGGCAAAGAGCGCCCTCCCCAGCGGCGAGCCATCCATTTTGTGCGTCCACAAAAGTTGCAGCGGCGGCTCAACCCCCATCGCGCCGTGCCTCGGCTCGCCGAGGTAGAGCACCTTTTCGCCACAGGCCGTCAAGAGGCAGAAGCCGAGCAGGGCGTAGCGCATCGAATACCTAATAGTCCCAGCCAAAGAAGAAGTCCCAGCGCGTGTCGTCGTCTATGGACTTGAAGTCCGTGCGCCGCGCCGCATCCAAGCGAAAGACAAAAACCCCGCCCAAGGCCAAGCGCACCCCCGCGCCAAACGCCGCACGCCATTGCTCAAAGTCGTCGTTCCACGCATTGCCCACATCGAAAAAGAGCGCGCCCCGAAAGGCACTGAACTCCATGGCTCCGAATGGAAAGTGGAGCAGAAACCGATCGACCAAGGGAAAGCGCAACTCTTGGTTGTACAACACCATCTTGCTGCCCCACAGCGAGCGCCAGCTATAGCCCCGCAACGTCCAACTACCCCCCAAGGAGAAAAACTCAGGCACTGCGCCGGTGGACCGCCGGCCCATCAGGCGCACGGCCAACGCGCTGCGCTGGGAGAAGCGGAAGTAGTGCCGGTAGTCGCCAAAGAGCGTGATATTGAACCGCCGCGAGGTCTTAAAGTCAACGGTCTGCGCCAGCCCAACGCTGTAGCGCCGGCCCTCCAGCGGCCCGGTCGGAATCCACAGGCTGCTGTCGTGGGTATAGCTGACGTAGTTGTTGGCCAGCCAGCCCGATAGCTTCCGCCCCTCGAATTGCCGGTCGATCTCAGCGCGGCGCAGCGAGAGCCGGGTATCGATGCGGTCGTGTTGGGAAAAGGGATAGCTCAACCCAATGTGGGCCCCCACGCGCTTTTCGCGCACGAACCGGCCAAAGCGGCTCGAAAAGCGGTCGTTGAGCCGGAACAGGCCCCAATACACGTTGAGCCGCTGACCGAGGTGCAGGCGCGACAAGGCCACGTTTAGGCCATCGAAGAAGCCCGAGCGGCTGGCGGCAATGTGCGAAAGCACGAAGTGGTACTGGTCGTTGCCGAGCACATCGGTCAGGGCCACTTGGATGCCGCCTGAGGTGCCAAATTCCGGGTCCTGCGAGATCTGACCTTGGGCTATGTCAAAGCTCATCTTGCGCTCGTAAGGCTGACTGGCGACCTCGCTCTGGGCATGTAGGCTCGCCAGCGACCACGGCTCGGCCGGTGCTTCCTCCACGCGCTGATAGCTGACCTGCGCGCTGTCGGCCCAATCCACGGCGAGCTCGTAGATCTGGAAGCCTCCTCTCTCATAGCCAGAAAAGAGCAGGTGCTGGCCGTCGGCCAACAGCACCGGATCAAACGCCCCGGTCAACACTTGGGTCAACTGCCGAGTCGCAGCGCGATCGCCGGCTAGCTGCAAGGCATAGATGTTGTACGCGCCAGCGCGGTCGGAGCTAAAGACGATGCGCTCGCCATCGGGAGACCAGCGCGGCTGCCCGTCGTTGTGCTCGCCGTGGCTGAGGGCCGCGATCTGGTCGGTCGCCAAATCGTACAGGAACAGGTTGTAGCGGCCGCGCCGCCCACCGGACCAGCGGTCGGAGCTAAAGACGATATGCCGACCGTCGGGCGACCAGTCGGGCTCGCGGTCGTGATACAGGTCGCGGCGCAAGGCGCGGAGGCTGTCGCCCGCTACATCGACCAGATACAGGTCGGTCCAGCCCCCTTCGTCGCTGCCAGCAAAGACCAGCCGCTGCCCGTCGGGTGCAAACGACGGCGACTCAATAGCGACGATCGCGGCAAACGACAAATCCCTCACCGCGCGCTTTTGTTCCACATCCCATATATACAGGTGATCGCGGCCCCGGCTCTTGGCGGCAAACGCCAGCCACTTGCCGTCGGGCGAGGCAGCCAGCCGCGTCGAGAGCGGGTGCAGGGACTCAAAGACCGGCAGACGCTCGCCTTCGACCACGACCTCGGGCGCGCGGCCGTTGCGGTGGGCGCGGACGATCTGCGTATAGCCTTGATCGTTGCGGAAGTGATAGAATGCGCTGCTGTCTCCAGGGGCGATTTCGGGCTTGATGTTAAAGCCGCGCTGCGTGCGGGCGGTGGCCAATTCGGATGGCGGATCGCGGTCGGCAATCGCCGGCAGGTGGCGCTTGTGCAGGTGGTATTGCCAAGCCTGATCGAACTTCTCCAAGCTCTCGCCGGTCGTGACCGCAAAAATTTCGCCAAAGGTCTCGCCGCGCCACCAGTTGGCAAAGAGCTGCTCAAACACGTCGGGGCCGTGCCGCGCCGCCATGAAGTGGCAAATCGACTCGCCTTCCTTGTACATCTGATAGGTGCCGTAGATGCGGTACATCTCGGCGATGGACACCAGCCGCCGCGCAAAGAGCGCGTCGCGCACCACCATGTCGCCGAAGCTGGTGCGCTCGCTCGACCAGTACTCGGCCAGCCCTTCGGAAAACCACAGCGGCGCCGGGCGGAAGTCCAACACCCCGTGCCGCGCCAGCACCCGGGCGATGCGGTCAAACGCGAAGACGTGGACCAACTCGTGGTGCAGCACCCGCTCGAATTCGGGCAGGGAGCCGCTCAGCGGCAGCGCGACCCGCCCCTTGAGGTATTCGGTGAAACCCGCGACCCCCTCGGGCAGGATATTGGGGATGATATTGGTTTGTTCAAAGTAGATGTGCGAGGAGTAGATCACCAGCGGCACCCGCCGCTGCACGGTGTGGGCGAACTTCTTTTCCAAGTCGGCGAACTGGCGCTCGGCCATTTGCGCGGCATACGCGGCCAGTTCGGCCTCTTCGGCAAAGAAGTACACGTCAAAGTGCGCGGTCTCCATTTTCCGCCACGCAAATTCCGCGTACTGCACCTTGTTTTGGCCAAAGCCTTGGCCGGCGGCCGCCGAGGCCACGAGCAGCCAACCGAACGCGACATATACCCAGCCGCGCATGACAACCCGCTCTACCACGCGCCGCTCAGTGCAGGGCGCGCAGAAACGACGGGCTGAGCACGCCGCGCGCCACTTCGGCGACCGGCCCCTTCATCGTCAGGTCGTAGCGCGCGTCCACGTCGATGTGCAAGGTTCCGCCCGGGGCCTTAACCGCAACCGGACTTTTGACCAAGTCCAGCCGCACGGCCGCACTCGCGGCCGCACACGCCGACGACCCCGACGCCTGCGTGGGGCCGGCACCGCGCTCCCAGATCAGGATATAGATCGCGTGGGGGCCCACAGGCACGGCGAGTTGGACATTGGTGCGCCGGGGGAAGAGCGGGTGATTTTCCAGTGCCGGGCCTAAAGAGCGCAACTCGTCCTCGGTCCACTGCGCGCCCTGCTCGCGGAAGACGATGCAATGGGGGTTGCCAACGCTGACGCCGGTAAAGGTCAAGGGCTGCCCATGGACGTCAATCGGCTGCTCAACGAGCTCTTCGGCCTCCAAGGTGCAGGGCAAGGCGTGCGGCGCGAATGTGGCGCGGCCCATGGCCACTGTGGCCGTGCTGGCGTCGCCATGCTCGTCAAGGTGCAACTCGACGCGCACTAGGCCGCCCTCCGTATCGACGGTGAACTGCTGCTTTTGCACTTGCCCGGTCGCGTGTAGATAGCGGGCGAATATCCGCAGACCATTGCCCGACTTTTCCGCCTCGCTGCCATCGGGGTTGTAGATCCGCAGGCCAAAGTCGGCTTTTTGCGACGGCGCCAGCGCGAGAATGCCGTCGCTGCCCACGCCCCAATGGCGGTCGCAAATCGCCCGGATATTGTCCGGCGTCAACTCAAAGCTGAGCGCGGCCGGATCGACAGCCAAGTAGTCGTTGCCGAGGCCGTGTCCCTTGAAAAATTCGTTGTCCATAGATGCCCTTTTTCGTTGCTAGTCCAAAACTTAGGCCCCTACTCAGGCAGGGTCAAACGGAGTTGCTGAGGGGCTGCCAGCCGGTATATTAGCCATCATGTTGTGCTTCGTCGTCGCCTTGGCCGCCGAGGCTCGCCCCTTGTTAGCGCACTACCGGCTGCGAGCCTTAGAGGGACACCATCCCTATCGCATGTACGAGGCCGAGCAGACGCGCCTGATAGTCTCCGGCGTCGGCAAAGTGGCCGCGGCGGCGGCCGCCGCGTATTTGCGCGCCCTGATTGGGGCGGCACCAGCGGCTTGGCTCAATATCGGCGTCGCCGGCCACGGTCGCCAAGCGGTGGGCACACCCCTGCTCGTCCACAAGGTCGTCGATGCGGCCAGCGGCCAGCCCTTTTACCCCGCCTTCACCGCGCCCCCATCTTGCCACACCACCTTGCTACACACCGTAGATCGCGCCCAGCCCGCCGCCGGCGACATCGCGTATGACATGGAGGCCAGCGGCTTTTGCGAGGCCGCGCAACGCTTTGCCACCAGCGAGCGGGTCCACTGCCTCAAGGTCGTCTCCGACAATCCGCAATCTCCCTATCAGACGCTCAACGCAGAGAAAGTGGCAGCCCTAATAGAAGCCCAACTCGATACAGTCGCCCACGTTGGCGAACACCTGCGAACACTCAGCCGGCAGCTCCACGCGCTCCACGCCGACCCGCCCGGCTTGGCCGAGCTAACCGCCCGCTGGCAATTTACCGCCACGCAAAAGCACCAGTTGCGCGGCTTGCTAGTGCGCTGGCAAACGCTCACCGGGGAACCGTTCAGCACCGCCGACGTCCTCGCCTTGCAAAGCCGCGATGAGGTCCTAGCCCATCTCAAGCAGCGGCTGACCGATGTGGAACTAATTTTGGCCTAGTGAGTATACCGTCGCGACCTAGGGACAACCACTCCTTGATCCTATCCTACGGCAGGAATTCTTGACCGGGTGCAAGCGATTCGATACTTTGGCGACCGTAAGAAGCGTTCTAAAACTCCTGTTGCTTTTGGCTCGTCTTGCCTGACGACGCGAGGCGTCATTCCCGCGAAAGCGGGAATCCAGAAAAGGACCCAGCCCAATCAGAAACGGAAACCCTAAGTGAAATCAGAATGAATGGTTACAAAAGATATAATGCGCTAAGTCTTTTCTCTGGGGCCGGAGGAATGGATATAGGAGTACAGGATGCGGGATTCAACATTCTGGCACAGATAGAAACAGATGAACACTGCTGCAACACCCTACGTGCGGCAAGAGAACGCGAAAAAAGGGATACCAAAATTGTTGCGTCAGATATTAGAAAAATTGATCCAGCCGAACTTCGCAAAGACCTGTATCTAGAGAAAGGCGAACTCGATCTTCTTTTTGGCGGCCCTCCGTGTCAATCTTTCTCCTTAGCAGGAAAGCAACTCGGCCTAAAGGACGAGAGAGGCATGTTATTATTCGAGATTGTTCGGTTTTCCAAAGAATTGGAACCAAAGGTGATTTTAGTTGAGCAAGTAAAAGGGCTTCTTTCATCAAAAGGATCCAAGCAGCGCAAAGGCGAAATTTTTGAAAAATTTTTAATCGCCTTAGAAAATGCTGGGTACTCTTCCAAGTGGAGAGTTATCTTAGCCGCAGATTACGGTGTACCTCAACTACGAGAGCGATTATTCGTGGTAGCCACCCTAGGGAAAAACGGCTTTTCCTTTCCAGAACGAATATATGCCCCGCTAGAAGAATGTAATGGATTGTTTTCGTATAAACCTCACATCGGCATCGGTTCCGCAATTGAAAATTTAGGAATACCTTCACCGAAAATTAAGGGAACTACCTTCTATAACCGCGAGGACAGCCACGTCGATGTAACGCCAGCTAGGGACCGGGAACGCATCGCCCAAGTTCCCGAGGGGTCATATCTGGCCGCGCAACCTCATTTGGGCGAAAAACTGCTTAGAGGTCTTAAACCGAAAGATACCACAAAGTATTTAAGGCTGCATCGGGACAGGCCCGCTAATACATTGCGCTGCGGAGAGATTTTCTATCATCCCGTCGAAGATAGGTATCTCACGCCGCGGGAATACATGAGAATTCACGGCTATCCCGATTCGTATATACTAAAAGGCCCCATACGCAGCAGAACAGGTACCGTGAAAAACTTAGACCAGCATCGACAGGTTGCAAATTCGGTTCCACCCCCTCTCGCAAAGGCCCTAGCGAGCAAAATTTTCGATCACTTATGGAGATCGCTCTTCCGCAAGTCTCCATGCGGTAGCCTTAATAGGACATAGCCGCCTCATGTCCGCTGTGCGGCATTTATCCTTGCAAAGCCGCGACGCGGTGTTATTTTACCTTCGGAAGCGGCTAAACGCTGTAGAGTTGCTCTTGACCAACGAGATTCAACGAGGGAAATCACAATGAAGCTGACCATCAATAACTTTGGCCCACTGGACGACGCGACGATCCAAATCGGCGATTTTACCGTCCTCGCTGGCCCCAACAACACCGGCAAGAGCTTCGTGTCCAAATCTCTGTATTCGCTATTCGATGCCATAAACGCGAACCATGCACTAGTGGCATTTGAAGCCATGATACAACCGTTAGAAATGTTGTTGCCATTTCTTGAAAAAGTTGGATATACGAGCGAAAAAATCTCGTTGTCCGCCCTGAGAAAAGAGAATCAAAAGGTGGAAGCTATCATCCACCAAACCCTTTCCGCTGATTTCCCTCAAACCGAGAGCGAAATCGGTAAAACTATAGAAATTCAGCCCCATCTAACCGAGGCTATTGATCGGCTAGTGGATAATTATTCAACATTATTAAGAGAAATGCTAAGAAAACAAGAAAATCATTTCCCGGCTATTTCTCTAGATTTTCTCGACGAGTTAAAAGAAACATTCAGTGATGCTGAGCTCGTCACCAAATTCGGCTTACATGTTAAAGCTACCCAAAATATACAAGAAAATTTCCAAGTCCCTGATCCTTCATATCTAAAAAGAGAAAAATCCTCTCCTCTTCGCTTACACATTGAAGGAATCGGTGAATTTAAGGAAGAAAAAGAAGAGTATAGCTTCCGTCCATATCCCGGCGGCATTCAGAAACTGCGACAGCACTCTAGGGTACTCTATCTAGAATCTCCCATTTATTGGAAACTGAAGGAAGCTCTTGAAAGCCTAAGACTCAACCCACGGTTCTCTAGCAATAAAAAACAAATGAACGGCGTTCCCGGTTATTTCTACGGTTTGGTCTCCGCCCTCCTCACGTCGTCTCCACATAACGACATCTTCTATCCACATAACTACATATCCCAAGACTTGGATGAACAGTTAGCCCAAGCGGTTGGTGGCAAAATAGTAATTTCCGACAACAATGAATTGCTATTCCAAGAGAACGGCAAGTCCTTTCCCTTGTCGCAAGTAGCCACGGGAGTCTCTAACCTTGGCTTTCTGGGCTTACTAATCGAGAAAGGAATTTTAGATAGAGGAACTTTTCTGTTTATCGACGAACCCGAAGCACATCTGCACCCGGCTTGGCAGGTAATAATGGCAGAGATTCTCTTCGAGCTTGCTCGTCAAGGCGTCAAGGTCGTCATTGCTACCCATAGCGTGGACATCATACAGTGGCTAGAAGTGCATATAAAGAAACATCCAGACGATGAGAAGATCGTCGCGCTAAATAAATTTCCGGTCAAGAACAGTGACGTCGATGAAGATTTTGAAACCAAGATAGCAAAAATTAGCGAAGAATTAACCACGCCCTTCTCCGATCTTTACATAGAGGGAATATAGCAATCCTACATCCTTCAAGACTGGACTCCCGCTTTCGCGGGAATGACGCCTCAGAGATAAAAAAGACCGTGCCGATCAACATTCCATGCTTTCGAGTCATTTAGGATGGCTATATGACCACACTCGCCGACTTTCTGGAACCCATCAAGGTTGCCGGTACGCCGCTCGCCGAAAGCTGCAAAGGATACCTCATGGATGGCACATCGCCAGGACCTGATATGAGAAAAACTGTCGGTTTAGGAACTTGTAATTGCTGTGACTACCTTACCATCAAGGACGACACTGTCGTCTTGATAGAAGAGACTCAACTCATGGAAATGATCAAAAATTTGAAAAGCGAATACCAATACCTCTCAGAAGACGACAAAAATAAGTTTGTCGATAAGTATATCCTGCAAGAAAACAAGCTGAAAGTTTATGGATCAATACTCGTACTCTGCCGCTTGGATACTGCATGTAACGATGCAAAAATTCTCCGCAAAAAAAGATACGATTTTTGGCTCGTCGTCAGTGGCGTATATAAAAAGAAGGATTCTAGACTGTTTTCTACTCTAAAGAGCCGTTTATCAGATCTCTTGAGAAGTTCTCTGGGAAAAATGATGAATGCTGTCGAAGTCATACCGGCCGATGAGCTAGCGACCAAACTAGCAGCCAATACAAGCACTCCTTGAACCGGCTGACGGCATAGAGCCATGTTCGACTTCATCTACGCCGAAAATTCCATCCGCGACCACCCGCGCACCCGCGCCCTACTCAAGCGCTTCCCCCGCGCTCAGTTCGTCCCCTGCGCCCGCTACGGCGAGGTTTTCAACCGCGCGGCGCAAAACTTCCGTCTGCAAAAGCACCGCCCCGCGCTCATCCTCGCTCACAAGGCCGGGCGGCGCGTCCTCCCGGCCCCGGACGGCTACGGCATCGGCGGCGAGCGCAATTACTACTTTTCGCACCTGCTCAACTGCCCCTACGACTGCCGCTACTGCTTCCTCCAAGGGCTGTATCGCTCGGCGCACCTAGTCCTCTTTGTCAACTACGAGGACTTCCAACAGGACATCGCCGCGCACATCGCCGCCGCACCCGACGCGCCCTATTTCTTTTCTGGCTACGACTGCGACAGCCTCGCGCTAGAGGGCATTACCCACTTTACAGCCGACTTCCTCCCGTTTATTGCCGACCATCCGCAGGCGTACTTTGAGCTGCGCACCAAGAGCGTCCGCATCAAGACCCTGCTCGCCACCCAAGCACTGCCCAACTGCGTCGTCGCCTTCAGCATGACCCCGCCGGCCCTAGCCGACCAATTCGAGGTCGGCGCACCGGCCGTAGCCCGGCGTTTGCAGGCCATCGCCGCCCTGCAGGAGCGCGGTTGGCCCATCGGGCTGCGCTTTGACCCGCTGATCTACGACCGCGCCTACGAAGAGCGTTACCGCGACCTATTCGCTCTCGTGTTTTCCCAAATCCGCCGCGACGGCCTGCACTCGGTCAGTTTGGGCCAGTTCCGCCTGCCGCAGGGCCTGTACAAGACCATGCACAAGCTCTACCCAGACGAAAAGCTCCTCGCGTACGGCTTGGAGGAAAAAGACGGCATGGTCTCCTATCGGCCCGCCTTGGCCAAAAGGCTCCACGACTTTTGCGCGGACCAATTGCTGCAGTACATTCCCGCCGCGCTTTTCTTCCCCTGCCCCTCCACCACCCTACAGGTCTGATATGCGCGTCTTAGTCACCGGGGCCAGTTCCGGCATTGGCCGCGCCGTCTGCGAAAGGTTGCTCGCCAGCGGCCATCGCGCCATCGGCATCGCCCGCAACTTGGGCAAATTCCCCTGTGACCACGCTCGTTATCAGGCGCATGCCATAGATCTAGCCGCGCTCGACGAACTCCCCGAGCACCTAAAAGCACTCGGGGCGATGTATCCCCAGCTCGACGCCTTAGTCCTCAACGCCGGCGTCGGCCGCTTCGGCGCACTAGAGCAATTCTCCTACGACCAAATCCGCGCCCTGATCGATCTCAACTTCACCAGTCACGTCTTCGTCGCCCGTGCCTTCCTGCCCACCCTCAAAAAAGCCGGGCGCGGGCACTTGGTCTTTACAGGCTCGGAAGCCGCGCTTGCCGGCACGGCCCAAGGCAGCTTGTACTGCGCGGCCAAATTCGCCCTGCGCGGGTTTGCCCAAGCCCTGCGCGCCGAGTGCGCCCGCGCCGGCGTCCGCGTCACGGTGGTCAACCCCGGCATGGTCCAGTCCCCTTTTTTTGACGAATTGGACTTCCGGCCCGGGCCGGCCCCGGACAATTACATCCTGCCAGCCGACGTCGCCGAGGTCATCGTCCAAGCCCTGACCGCCCGCGATGGCACCGTACTCGACGAGATCAACCTCTCGCCGCAAAAAAAAGTGATCGAGTTTGGCGCACGGGAGAAAAAGTAACAGCCGATAGCTACTGGGTGTTTCGCGAGTAGCCCCCGTTGTTGCGGTTCAATCCAACCCCTACCTTCTTAGTAGCTTGCTCACGCCTCCGAAGGAATCATAAATGCGCCCAGTCTTTCTCCTGCTCCTGACCTTGCTGCCCGGCGTCCTCTTAGCCCAAGAGCGGCCGCCGACGCCGGTCATCGTCGCCGAGGTTCTCGAACAACCGCTCGTCCAAGACCTCTCCTTTGTCGGGCACATCCAGCCGCGGCGCTCCAGCCGCGTCGCCGCGGAGACCGAGGGGCAAGTGGTCGAGCGTTTCAAAGACGCCGGCCAAGCCGTGCATACTGGCGACCCCCTCTTTGCACTAGCCAACGATCCGCTCCGCGCCGCACTGGCCGAAGCGCAGGCCGATTTCGCGCTGCGGCAGTTCAACCACGACCGCAGCCGCCAGTTGCGCCCCACCGACGGGGTCTCCGAGCAGGACCTGCGCTACCACGCCTACGAACTGGCCCGCGCCGAAGCCAAGCTAACCGGGCTTCAAGCCCAAGTAGCAAACCTCCTCGTCCGCGCCCCGTTCTCCGGGCACATCATCCGCACCTTTACCGAGGTGGGCCAGTGGGTCGGGCGCGGCGGCGAAATAGCGCAGGTCATCTCCATCGACACGGTCCGCGTCATCGTCGAGGTGCCCGAGCGCCACGTGCCGCAACTGGCCTTGGGCGACCGCGTCGCCATCGTCGTCGATGCCCTCGGCAGCGATCCCATCGCCGGCCTCGTGACCGCCATCCTCGCCGAGGGCTACGCCTCCTCGCGCACCTTCCCGGTCGTCGTCGAGGCCGCCAACCCAAAAGGCCGGATGCGCAGCAACATGTCCGCCCGGGTGCGCTTCCAGATCGCGCCGACCGAGGCATCGCTCCTCGTGCATAAGGACGCCCTAGTCTCCAGCCCGCAAGGGCCAGTCGTGTACCTCGCCCGCGACGGCAAGGCCGTGCAGCACTCGGTCGAAACCGGGCTGGCGCACAAGGGCTACGTGGCCGTTGCCGGCGAACTCGCGCCCGGCGACCTAGCGGTGGTGCGCGGCAATGAGCGGCTGACAGACGGCCAAGCCGTGCGCATCATCCGCCGGCAGCCCTAGTCCGTCATGCGCCTCGTCAATACGGCCATCAAGCGGCCCGTCAGCGTAATCGTCGGCGTCCTCTTCGTCGCGCTCTTCGGCTTGATCTCCCTGTTCCGCATCCCCGTGCAGCTCACGCCCGATGTCGATCGGCCCATCGTCACGGTCACTACTTTGTGGCCGGGGGCCAGCCCAGCAGAAGTCGAACAAGAAATCGTCCAACGCCAAGAAGAGCAGCTCAAAAGCGTTGAGGGCCTAGTGCTCATGACCAGCGAGAGCAACGACAGCCGCGGGGTCGTCACCCTCGAATTCAGGGTCGGCGTCGAGCCAGACGCGGTGTTGTTGTTGGTCTCCAACAAGCTCGACCAAGTAGCCGGCTATCCGCTCGACGCCGAGCGTCCCGTGCTCTCGGCCGGCGGCACCGGCCCCAGCGGTGCCATCACTTGGCTGATCCTCGACGCCCAGCCCGGCCGCGACGATCTGGATGTCGAGCGCTATCGCGACTACGCCGAGGAAGTCGTCAAAACCGCCCTCGAGCGCGTGCCCGGCGTGGCCCGGAGCAATGTCTATGGCGGGTACGACCGCCAGCTACAGGTCATCGTCGATCCGCAGGCCATGGCCGCCCGCCAACTCACCGTGCAAGACCTAGCCCAAGCCCTCGCCCGCGAAAACGCCAATACCAGCGCCGGGGCCTTTGACGAGGGCAAGCGTCGCTACATCGTGCGCACGGTCGGCCAGTACCAAAAGCCCAGCGACATCGAGCAGGTCGTCGTGCGCTCGGCCGCTGGCGCCCGGGTCGCGGTCGGCGAAATTGCCCGCACCCGCCTCGGCTACGTCCGCGCCGATGCGGCCGTGCGGCAAAAGGGCCGACCCGCCATTGCCATCAACGCCCAGCGCGAGACCGGCGCCAACGTCCTCAACGTCATGGCCGGCATCCGCCGCACCATCCGGGAACTCAACGAGGGGCCGTTGGCCCGCGAGGGCCTTTTCCTCACGCAGGTGTACGACGAGACCAACTACATAGACAGTGCCATCGGCCTCGTGCGCTCCAACATCATCATCGGCGGGGCACTGGCCGTGACCGTGCTCTTTATCTTTCTGCGCAGCATCAGCTCGGTGGCGATCATAGCCACGGCCATCCCGATTTCCGTCGTCGGCACCTTTTTGGCCATGTGGCTGTTGGGCCGCAACATCAACGTCATTAGCCTAGCCGGGATGAGCTTTGCAGTGGGTATGGTCATCGACAACGCCATCGTCGCGCTCGAAAACATTTTCCGCCACCAGCAGATGGGCAAAACCCGCGCCCGCGCGGCCTTGGATGGGGCCTCCGAGGTCTGGGGGGCCCTCCTCGCCAGCACCTTGACCACAGTGGCCATTTTTCTGCCCATCGTCTTCGTCGAGGACGAGGCCGGTCAGCTCTTCCGCGACATCGCCATTGCGGTCTCCTGCTCGGTGGTCCTCAGCTTGGTCGTAGCCATCTCCGTCATCCCCAGCTTGGCCAACAAAATTCTCGGCGGGGACAAGCAGCGCGGGGACTTGCTGGCGGCTTGGGGCGACCGGGCGCGCACCTTTATCGCCCAAAGCGTCTTCCGCATCAGCGGCAGCACCCTCACGCGCTTGGGAGTCATCGCCGGACTCATCGGCCTCTCGCTAATCATCGCCTGGACCCTGCTCCCCAAATCCGAATACCTGCCCACCGGCAACCGCAACCTAATTTTCGGCATCGTCCTGCCGCCTCCCGGCTACAACCTCGACGAGCTGATCCAAGTCGGCCACACCATTGAGGACGTTTTGCAGCCCCACTGGGAGGCGGCCGCAGCCCCGGACAGCCCCCAAGCCCAAGCGCTGCCGGGGCCGCCGGTTGACAACATGTTCTTCGTGGCCTTTGGCCGCTCGGCCTTTATGGGCGTGCGGTCGGCCGATCCAGCGCGGGTGCGCGAGCTAATCCCGATCATCCAAGGGCCGGTTTTCGGGGGCGTGCCGGGCACCTTCGCCATCGTGCAGCAGTCGAGCCTCTTCCAGCGCGGCGGGGGCAGCGGGCGGGCCATCGACATCGAGGTCACCGGTCCCGATCTGGGCCGCCTCATCGGGCTGGGGGGCCGAGTATTCGGCCAAGTCCACCAAGTCGTGCCCGGTGCCCAAGCCCGCCCCATCCCCAGCCTCGACTTGGGCAATCCAGAGGTCCGCATCCTTCCCGACCGGGTACGCGCTGCCGATAGCGGGCTTTCGGCGCGGGACATCGGCGTCGCGGTCAACGCGCTATTAGACGGCGCGCTCGTCGATGGCTATCAGTTCCAAGGCGAGGAGATCGACTTGGTGCTGCGCGGCGAGGAGGATTGGTTCCGCACTCAGGACATTGCGGCCCTGCCCATCTACACCCCGCGCGGCCAACTCGTGCCGCTCGGCACTGTGGCGCACGTCGAAGTAACCACCGGCCCCGAGCAGATCAACCACATTGAGCGCAACCGGGCCATTACCGTCCAAGTCATCCCGCCGGAGACCATTCCTTTGGAGACGGCCCTCGACGCGATTCAGACCCAAATTGTCCAACCCCTCGTCGATTCTGGCGAGCTGGCCCCGCCCTATCAAATCGAGCTTTCTGGCTCGGCCGACGACTTGCGGCGCACCCGCCAAGCCCTCCAGTGGAACTTCCTGTTGGCCTTGGTGATTACCTATCTGCTGATGGCCGCGCTCTTCGAGAGCTTCCTCTACCCATTCGTCATCATGCTCAGCGTCCCCCCAGCACTGGCTGGCGGCATTCTCGGGCTGGAGGTCGTCAATCGCACCCTGACCTACCAGCCGCTCGACATCCTCACCATGCTCGGCTTCGTCATCCTCATCGGCGTGGTGGTCAACAACGCCATCCTCATCGTCCACCAGACGCTCAATATCCTGCGCGACGCGCCGCAAACCCCGCTCAAAGAGGCCATCCGCGACGCAGTTTTCAGCCGCGTCCGGCCGATCTTCATGTCCATGATCACCAGTGCCTTGGGGATGCTGCCGTTGGTCGTCTTCCCCGGTGCCGGCTCCGAACTATACCGCGGCTTGGGCAGCGTCGTCATCGGTGGCCTGCTGCTATCCACCGTATTTACCCTCTTTCTAGTCCCCACCTTCCTCAGCTTGGCCATGGATCTGAGAGCTTGGATCGGCCGCGTCTGGCGGGCATGAGAAGCGCGGGTCGCGGCCTATGCTCGCCCTCGCCCTTTGATCCTGCCAAACGTGTTTGACACGGATATTCTGGGAATATACTTTGTTTCCCAGAATGTGAAGGAGAAAGGCAATGTCGAGCAAGGCAAGATACCTGTATGAAACGGAGCTTGGTGCGTCCCTTGTCCGCGAAGAAGAAGGTCCGTACTCGCTCAACTGGGAGGAAGCATTTCCTCAGTACGAAGAGATTGATTCCCTCAATGACCTCCAAAATGCGGAGCGCGTCGCAAATGCCTTTCAGACGATAGATTGGTCGTTTACGACCGACAACACGGGTTTCCTAACCCATGACCTGCATCCGTATCCCGCAAAATTCATTCCTCAGCTACCCGGCACCTGTATCGCTCAGCTATCGTTCCCCGGCGAGCTAGTGCTCGATCCATTTGGCGGCAGCGGTACTACCGCCTTAGAAGCCGTTCGCTTAGGGCGAAGGGCACTGAGCGTTGACGCCAATGCAGTGGGGGCTCTGATCGGGCGCGTAAAAACCAGCAACTTGGACCGCAAAGCCGCTATGGACCTCCACACCATTCGCAGTTCTCTGACCACTTATTTCTTCGATCTTCCCGATGCTAAATCCCTGTGTGCTGCAAATGCCGAATACATACCAGATATACCCAATATCGATAAGTGGTTCCCGATCACTGCACGGGGCGAACTGGCTTTAATCAGGTCGCGCATTGCGAGGATTGCCCGCGAGAAGGCCCGCGACGTGGCCTTGCTTGCCCTTTCGCGTATTGTTCTAGCGGCCTCGTTCCAAGACTCTGAGACTCGCTATACGAGCAAGCCGCGTGATATACCGCAAGGCGAGGTCTTAAAGCGGTTCCTCGGCGCCCTCGATAGGATCATTCGCAATATAGTTAGGACGCAGGCCGTGCTGCGGTACGGTGTCTGCACCTTCACAACGGCCGATGCGCGCAAGTTGGGACATGGGGTATGCGGGCCTGAGACCATCGACCTGATTGTCACGTCTCCACCCTACGGAAACGCGACAGACTACCACCTTTATCATCGCTTTCGGCTGCTGTGGTTGGGATACAATCCGCGCGAACTCGCAAAGATCGAAATTGGCTCTCACCTTCGCCATCAGAAGGAGGCCTCCGGGTTTGCTGAGTACCGCGCGGAGATGCAACAAAGCTTGTCCGGGATGCACCGTCTCTTGAAGCCTGGCAGGTATGCCGTGCTCATCGTAGGGGACGCGATCTATAAGAAAGTCCTTTATCCAGCGGCCGAGGCTCTGAGCGACTCAGCAGAAAAAATTGGCTTTGAAAGCGTTTGTATCGCAGAGCGAGCAATCCATTCGTCAAAGCGCTCCTTCACGGCGGCTGGGAGAAGAGCCACTACGGAGAAACTTCTCGTCATCCGCAAGCCCCCTAAGAAGGTATCCCTATGGTTGGCGTCTCCCCCGTACAAATTGTGGCCCTACGAAGACGCGCTGAGAAAACGCGAAATTGAGTCCGTAGTAGGCGTTCCAATAACCCAAGGCCCCAGCCTAGCGTTGGACCCCTATTCCGCGACGAAGACTCGCCAACTCGTATTTACTCACGGATTTGGACTGACGGCGTTTGACAGCGAGCCTACGTGGCAAGCTATCCTCGAAAACGGCTTCGCCCGACAATCTTCGGCCCGCAAAGACCCCAAGTACGTCACGCATGGCCTACACCCCTACAAGGGGAAGTTCTATCCGCAACTTGCCAAGGGGTTGATGAATGTTTGTGCTCTCCGGGCGGGTGCCACCGTATTCGACCCATTCTGCGGGAGCGGTACAACGCTCTTGGAAGGCTATCTGAATGGGCAATGGACGCTTGGTTGCGACATCAATCCGCTCGCGGCCCAGATCGCCAGAGCAAAGACGGGTATTCTCGAAGTAAATCCCGACATCGTGCGAGAAACACTCGGCGTCCTAGTCGGTATGATTGAGGATGCTCCAGCCCAGCCAGCAGAAGGGGGGGATCAGTTTGACCCAAGTTGTCTGAACGAGATTTACAGGTGGTTTTCCACTCCAATTATCTCAAAGCTAAATTGGCTTCTCGGTGCGATCCGATCTGTTAGCGAAGGTGTCGTGCGGGATTTTCTACAAGTGGTTTTGAGCAGCATCATCCGCGAGGTTTCACAGCAAGCCCCCAACGACTTGAGGATCCGGCGCAGGAAGGAGCCTATCGCGGACGCCGATGTGTTCAAAATGTACCTTGAGGCCCTCGATTCTCAATACACGCGCATTGAGAAATTCTGGGCCGTGCGCGGCTATTGTCCGCATCGGTTCCGTCCTAGCAGGGTTGTCGAAGGGGACGCCCGCACTCAAAAGACCTTCGAGGCCCTCGGTCTTACAGAAAACAGCGTGGATCTTGTACTTACAAGTCCACCGTATGCTACGGCCCTTCCATATATTGATACGGATAGGCTATCGCTCCTCATACTATTCGGAATGGACTCGTCGGCTCGGCGGCCCATTGAACAGGGCCTTATTGGCAGCCGTGAGATCGCGACTAAAGAGCGACGCCGATTGGAGCAGGCCATAACGGCCAGCGAGGGCGTCTTACCCAAAACCACTCATAACTATCTTCAGGATCTACACGCCCGGATCGCCCAAGCAGATGTTGGTTTCCGACGCAAGAATATGCCCGCTTTGTTGCAGCGGTTCTTTCAGGACATGGCATTGGTACTGAAGAATTGCCGTCGCGTTCTCCGCCCAAGCGGTGAAGCGATGATCGTCATTGGCGACAACCGCATGCGCGTGGACGGTGCATACGAACGAATTCCCACGACGGACTTTGTTCAGGACATCGCAATACACTGCGGAATGGAGCTAATCGAGCGGATCGATATCTCCGTGACAACAGAAAACTTAGTTCACATAAAAAACGCAATCACTGAAAATGTAGTATTGCGCCTAAAGGCTTAAACCCGTTCAGGCATAGCCAAAGCACCTTGTACTGCTGCGGACGGGCTGCGTACACGCCTTGATCCAGTCTCTATATTCTGACGTCTGCTGACGTGCCAGTACACATTCGTACTCCGCATCAGGTTCGGCGATTTGCCGTTTTACGCGCATAACGGCTTGAACGCTCACAAAGGCTGAAACAAAAACAATGCTCGACGCCGGAGGATGGGCGTCGAGCATATTCGACAGCGCGGTTCCCAACTGGTTATCCGGTTGGGCTATGTAGTCGATGCGCAAGATGTGCTCCGCTTCCCTCGCGCCGCTAAAAAGACAGCTTCAACCGCAGGGCAGGGACGGCCGCTTCGCGCCCGGGCAAAGCACCGAGCTCTACGTTGGTGGCCAGCTTGTTGATCGATTGGACTTGGTCGCGCAGGTGGGCCAAGGACGCAATTTTGACCCACGCCGACAGGGGCATCCAACCGGCTGCTGTCTCCGCGCCGGTCAAAAGGGCCGTTCCCACAGCCGTCACCGTAAAGCCCATGAGCGCGAGCCCCTGTTTGTGCTCCCCAATGTAGAAATAGCCTGCGCCCGGCACAGGTAGCTCTAGCAGAAAGGCCACCAGCCCGGACTTTGGCCGTTGGTACGCGGCGTGACGCGCCTGAATCCGCTGCGGCCCCAGCGTGCGCAACGAGCGAATCTCGGCCAGCGAGTATGCGGCCTCCCGCTCCTGCAAGGCACCAACGACCTCGACGACCGCCACCGAATCCGCCTCGAGCTCCTCCACGCGCAACGAGCGCACTCGGCCATCGGTAAACGTGGCTTCGCCCCACGCCGCTTCGGCCTGCATTGTTTGCAGCAGGTGCCGCACCTGTTCGGCCTCCATGGCCGCCTCAGCCCCGCGCACCACCAGCAGGATCGCCGGCAACCAAATCCATAGTCGCATGTTCCACCTCATTGTGAATGTCGATTTTGCTTCTCAATCTACCCGCCGCCTCTTCCTCTTGTCAAGCCGCCACGCCCCCCGCAGTCCGTTGCTCGCCCAAGCGTCAACCCCTATCTTCAAACCCTCTCATGCAAGCCCAACTCCAACAAGCCATAGCAGCCACGCGCGAGGCCGGGGCACTGACCTTGCAGTACTTCGGCGGGTCGCTCGAAGTCGCGTACAAAGACCGGGGCGATCCGCTGACGGCGGCTGACCTCCAAGCCGACGCGTACCTCAAGCAAGCCCTGCGCGACCTGCGCCCAGACTGCGGCTGGCTCTCCGAAGAGACGGTCGATGACCGCCAACGCCTCACAAAGGAAGCCGTGTGGATCGTCGATCCAATCGACGGCACGCGCGAGTTTGTCGAAGGCATTCCCGAATACGTGGTCGCCGTGGCCCTAGTCGAAGGCGGTGTGCCGACCCTAGCGGTTATCTACAACCCCGCGCAAGAGGAAGTCTTTGCCGCCGTATCGGGCAGCGGCACCTTCCGCAACGGGCAGCGCGTGTTTTGCAGCGAGGTCCAATCCCTCAGCCAAGCTGTGGTCGTCGTCAGCCGCAGCGAGACCAAACGGGGCGAGATTGACCCCTTTCGCCCACACCTCGGCGCAATCCGCCCGGTTGGCAGCGTCGCATACAAGCTGGCCTTAGTCGCGGCCGGGGCCTGCGACCTCAACTTTAGCGTTCAAGACAAAAATGAGTGGGACGTTTGCGCGGGCGACCTGCTGGTGCGCGAGGCGGGCGGCCTCATGCACACGCGCGATCGCCAAGTGCGGACCTACAACCAAGCAGACCCCCTCATCCGCAACGGCCTCGCGGCCGGCAACGCGCTGTTGGTATCGCACATTCTTAGGCTAATGCACGAGCAAAAGCCATGACAACGGCCCGGATCGCAGCGGATTTTGTCGAAGAGTACGCCACCCTCCTAGAGCTCAGTGGGGCTTCTCCCTTCCGGGTCCGCGCCTACGCAAACGCCGTGCGCGCCCTCAAAACCCTACCGGCTCCGCTTGACGAGCTCCTCGCGGCCGGGACCCTGACCGAGGTCAAAGGCATCGGCGACAGCGTGGCTGAACTCGTCGCCGAGTTCGCCGACACCGGCACCGCCCAAGCCTACGAAAAGCTGCGGGCCGCAACGCCCGAGGGGCTGCTCGACATGCTGCGGGTCCCGAACTTGGGGCCGCGCAAGATCAACGCCATCCGCCAAGCCCTCGGCATTGAAACCCTCAACGCGCTCGAACAAGCCGGCCGCGCCGGCCAACTCGCCGCCCTCAAGGGCTTTGGCGCCAAGACCCAAGCAAGCATTCTCAAGGGAATCGAGTACATCCGCGCCCACGAGGGGCACTGCCGAGTTGATACCGCGCACCAAAGCACTCAAAGCCTGCTCGCCGCCCTGCGCCCCCACGCCCAGCAACTCGCCGTTGCCGGACCGCTGCGCCGAGCGCGGGAGACGGTCCAACAGCTCGACTTCGTAATCAGCACCTCCGACGCAGAGGCTGCGACTGCGGCCTTTGCCGCCCACCCAGAGGTCGCCGAAGTCCTCGCGCCGAGCGCCGGTAGGCTGTCCAGCGGGCTGCGAGCCAACTTGCACGTAGTCCCCAGCGACGCCTTCCCGGCCGCCCTCCACTACTACACAGGCAGCGAGGAACACCGCGCCGCCCTGTGTGCCAAGGCCGCCGAGCGCGGACTAGTCCTCGATGAACGCGGCCTCTGGCGCGGCGATGAGCGCGTCGAGTGCGCGGATGAAGCGGCCTTGTTTGCCGCCTTGGGCCTCGCTTACATCCCGCCGGAGTTGCGCGAGAACCGAGGCGAAGTTGAGGCGGCTGCCGCCGATGCACTGCCCGCGCTGGTAACGGCCGCCGACATTCGCGGCCTGCTCCACCTGCATTCGACGTATTCGGATGGGGCCGACAGCCTAGAGGCCATGGCCAGCGCCGTGCGGGACCGCGGCTTTGATTACATGGGCATTGCCGACCACAGCCAGACCGCGGCCTACGCCGGGGGGCTTAGCGTTACAGAAGTCCAGCGTCAGTGGGAGGAGATCGACCGGCTCAACGAGGCGTTGGCGCCCTTCCGCATCTTCAAGGGCATTGAGTCGGATATCCGCGGCGACGGCTCGCTCGACTACGACGACGACCTGCTGGCCCAATTCGACTTCGTGGTCGTCTCAGTCCATTCGCAGTTCAACCTGAGCCGCGACGCCATGACCGCCCGCATCGTCCGCGCCATCGAGCACCCGGCGGCCACCATCGTCGGCCATCCAACCGGGCGGTTGCTCCTCGACCGCGCAGGCTACGCCATCGAGGTCGAACCCATCATCGAAGCCGCCGCCCGCTGTGGAGTCGCCCTCGAAATCAACGCGCATCCAGCGCGGCTCGACCTCGACTGGCGGCACGTCAAAAAGGCGCGCGACCGCGGCGTCCAAATCGCCGTCAACACCGACGCCCACAGCGTCGCCAGCCTAGACCACCTCGGCTACGGCATCGGCATCGCCCGCAAGGGCTGGCTCCGCGCCCCCGACATCCTCAACGCACTCAGCCGCGAAGCCATTGCCGTTTGGTTCCAAAGCGAAACATGACCCAGAGCGGATCCATCGGTTGCTCAAGCGAAAAAATAAAGAAAAAGAGTCTTAAAAAGGCTTCTTAGGGAGACTGCCCGTGGCGCGCTTTGAGTTGACCCCAAGAGGTAGGTTGAACCGAGGTGTTGCCGATGAGAATTTGTTTGTAGGACACCGATTCTCCTGAAATAATCGCCGAAATAGGAATAAGTTTGTTCCAAAAGAAAGGGGAGAGTTCTCTAAAGACGTCGCCGAAGCCTGTTACTAGGCCATAATCTTCGATATAGTAAGAAGGCCCATACCCTGCTCTAAAGCTAATATAAATCAGATCAGGCATTTTCTTATGAAAATTAATTGGGAAGGGGAATTCGGGAAAAGAGATGGAAAAATCAATACCTCTTTCCTCCAGAATACGCCTACGATTAATAGACAGCTTGGTAAATATGCCTTCTCGAATTGGATATGCTGGAATTAAATATTCACTAGGACGCTGAGGGTTGAAGCCGTATAACGGGACATCCTGCCCGTTCCAGCGAAATAGCAAGACGCCCTCGTCCGATAAGCGCACTTTCTGGCCGGCCCAAAAGAGCTTAGGTAGAGGCGGCCAGTCATAATCGGCCCGGCTAAAGACAAAATACTCCGAGCCCTCAATCATTTCTGTATGAGTGATCTCAATGGTTAGCTCTCTATGATAGATCACGAGGAGGAAATCGGGCGGGCTCTCAGGACTGTCGGATGGATAACCGGGTATCTCAAATAGCATTCGGACTTCCGGGTTCCAATAATCCCTCAACGACTCCCAATCCCTCATCTGGTAATAGGTGTTAAAATAATAGTGCTCATAAGTCCACTGATTACCAACCTCCAACGGGACGAAGTCGGTTGGGGTTATCTCGCTCTCGGCAGTTTGGGCTTGCGCCGACGGCACCATCAGAGCGCACAGGATAAGCAGCATGAAGACGCGAAAAAGCATAATATCCTCCCTAAAGAGATTGTGTGCCGATGTCCTTTCCAATACCATAGATAAAGGAAAAGCGCGGCCAATGGTGGCATTCAGTCCCGTTCCTTAATTCAAAAGGAGTTTGGCCTTATGGTAACTCAATTCCTCGTAGTCCCACTGGTGCTATGCACCCTGTTAGCCCCGTCCGCATACGCACAGGATGAAGCAGGCTTTAAGGGGAGCCCAACAGATTTTCTCCCGTTGCAGGTTGGTAATAAGTGGACCTATCGACATGATTACTATAACAGATTTTACGGTTTCTACGCCGACGGGTTCCCTTACGAATTCATTGATCCTGTGATCGAGCTAGGCCTGCGACTGACGATAGAGATACCAGGGTATCCTTTATTATTTCCCCCTCCAGATAATTTGATACTGCCACCTGAAAATCTCAGCACCATTTTCGATAGAGAGCTAACCCTTGAAATTACCCATACCGAGACGATTGAGGGCCATACATACTTTGTCTTTAGCAAACCAGAATACGATTGGCCACCTCTGCCCCCTTTCTTCTTGACCGGCCAGAAGGTGCGCTTCTCTGATGCAGGTGTTCTACTCATACGCCGGCAGAAAAAAGACATCCCCCTATATGACTTTGCTCCGCCTTATATCTACAAGGAGTATACCACGCCACCATACCCTGTGCTATACGACGACGACCCACACGACCCGTCCTTGCTACCACTTGCAATTCGTCGTGGCTTTCTAGACGCAAGATTGAGAAGCAATTGGCCTATGTTTTATCCCCCTCCATTAAGCTTCGGTCCGGCATTCGTCGCTCGTCTTGCTGTACGGGTAGCGAGAAAGGATCATTTCGTTTCTTTTCTAGCAAACTATGGGCTCGCCCGATACGAAGTATGGGAACCAGGGTTTGACCGGGTTCGAGTCTTTGAGAATTCTCTTGAGCCTGTTTCGGCGATTATTGATGGCAAAGAGATCGCCTACCCCTATAATTTTTCTGGGACCAGTGTTCAGCCTACTTCTTGGGGCCAACTCAAAGCGCGTCACGGGCAATAGCCATAGGTGCTCGTCAGCAAGTAAATCGATTCGTGTTGACGATGCGGGCGTCGGCAACGGCCCTCGGGCATGGCATTTTTCTTTTGCCAAATCACTTCGCCCCGCAACAAGTAGCCGGCATCGCAAAGAGAGATAATAAGACGGTATGGGAGTGCCAAAAGATTGCCATACTGAAGCCACGTTTTTTGTAAGCCCCAATGGGAGTAGGAACCACGCCGATGGAGGGATTACACGTATCGGATCGTTCCCTCAACCCTGTCTTTTTGAACTTATAGACGGTATGTTACGAGTCAAGAATGCAGCCCCATGCCAAAGCTAAAGGGCCGCCCCGCCTCATCGGCTTGGCCGGACCATCCGGTGCCGGTAAAACCACGCTCGCTCGCGCACTCCAGACCCACCTGCCCGGCCCGGCCACCGTGCTTTCCCTAGATGCGTACTACCGCGACTTGGCCGCCCTCTCCGCAGCCGCAAGGACCCGCGTCAATTTCGACGCCCCCGAGGCCATAGACCATTCGCGCCTCGCCGCTGATCTGCGCGAGCTCGCCACCGGCCACCGCGTCGAAATCCCGGTGTACGACTTTGCCACCCACACGCGCCAAGCACACCAACAAAGCCTCACCCCGGCCGCCGTCCTGCTCGTCGAGGGCCTCTTTGCGCTCTATTGGCCCGCCATCAACGCCCTCTACCACTTGCGCCTCTTCGTCACGGCCACCGACGCGCTCTGCTTGGAGCGTCGCCTCGCCCGCGACCGCATTGAGCGCGGCCGTTCCCTCGCCTCAATTCGCGCCCAGTACCAAGAGCAGGTCCGCCCAATGTACCACCGCCACATCCAGCCCACCGCCCGCTATGCCGACCTGATCCTCGACGGCAGCACACCCGTCGAAAAACAGGTCGCCGCCGTCCTAGACGCTTTGTAGGGGCAACTCTGGTGTTTCCGCTACGTCCGGGATCGAGGGCGTCCCGCCCTCGACGAGGGCAAGATGCCCTCGATCCTTAGAAAGTTGGCGGCTAGTGGCGTGTAGTAAAGCTACGGGTTAAGAGACAGCGAGCAGGTTGGCGGATTTACGATTGAATCGTAAATCTGTCAAAAAAAGCGGCTGATTTGTCAGATGGCGTTCCCTAAAACGGTCCGGCGTGGTGCGAAGGCTCGTTGACGTAGCGCTCGGTCTCTAGGTCGAGGGTGATTTCGCAATGAGGCGGTAAGGCGACGGTCAGGTGCTTGTCATCGACGGCCATTTGACGCTCCTCGGTCTCCAAGGGCGGCGCCGCGTACGTGCCGGCATAGCCGCCCAGCCAGCCCGGGTACTCGCTGGTGCGGCTGTGGTACGCAACCCGGCCAAAGCGGTGCTCGCCAAAGGCCCCGCCCTGAATGACCAGTTTTCTGTGCTCATGGTGGTGCAAATTGACCAAGCGCACGACCGTGCGGTTCGCTGCGAGCTTTTCCACCAAGGCACCGACGTCTTCGGGTAGGCCGGGACGGCGGCGCTCGGCGTCAAAATAGCGCAGGCGGGTGTGCAGCAGGCCGCCGTTGTAGATGGGTTGGGGGCCGCCCATCGTCAGTTGGATGAGCGCTTCGGAGGAGACGGGATTGCCCCATTGCCAGTGGTGGACGTGATGGCGAGTGCCCACGTCTTGGTCGGCGCGCAGTTGGGCCGAGCGGCGGCCAGCCACTTGGTAGGTGGCCTGCAACATCTGCTCTGGATAGGTCGGGTTGGCCCCGGCCAAAAAGCGCACCCAAGGGGCCTCGTGGCCCGAGTCCTCTTTGTTGTGGAAGGGGAACACCGCCGCCCAGTCGAACGCTTCTTTCTGCCGAATGGCCTCCACGCGCTCCCAGTCGCTGTCGTCCATGGACAGGTTCCACAGGGTCACCGGGTACACCGGACTCATGGGCTGCCAGTCGAACCAACCGGCGTCGCCGTAGCGGTAGGGCACCAGCAAGGTTTCGCGCTGCTCGCCCATGGCGGCAAATTGGCTCGCCCAGCGCTCGGCCACGCTCATGTACTGATCGCGAATATCCTCCATGCGCCCTTGTTCCAAGATGCGGTCCATCTGCTGGCGCGGCAGGTCGAGATAGGCGCGGTCGCGGGTTAGCAGGTAGGCGTTGGCCGCCGCGTCGAGCGTGGCCTTCTGCAACGTCAAGAAGCCGTGCGGAAAGGTCCAGCCGTAGCGGCCCCCGTACCAATTGCCCGCGCAGTATTCGCCCACTTGGCCCGACAGGCCGACGTTGTCGGGCAACAGGCCGCCGTTGGCTCGGGCGCGCTCCACCCAAGCGTCGGTATATTCCACGACCCAAGCGCGGTATTTTTCGTCGCCCGTGATCAGGAAGGCATTGGTAGCCAGCGAGGTGACGGCTAGGTTGGTCGGGGTGTCGCCCTGACGCCAGCGGTCAAACAGGGTTTGCCCCATCAGCCGGGCTTTGGCCGGGTCGGCCAAGTCCTGCACACAGGTAATGCCGGGCAAGTCAAAAAAGGGCAGGTCGTACACTTCCATGCTGCCGCCCAAGGGGTTGTAGCTTTGTTGGTCGCGCTCGGCGAGCGGGGCGAAATAGGGGCCGTGGCTGCCGTTGAGGCCCGAGCGCAGGATTTTGTGCTCGGGGTCGTAGTTTTGCGCGTCGGGGTCTTCGTTGAGGTAAAAGCCGGCAAAGCGGCAGGCCCGTTCAACGCGCCGCGGGGCGTTGGGATGGGCCAAGCACAAGTGATAAAAGCAGACGTCGCTTTCGGCTTGGTGCATCTGGTCTTCGCGGATGCCGTATTCCTTGCTGACCGTGCCCAAGCGGGTCAGTTGGCGGGTGATGGCCTCCCACTGGCGGTCGGCCAAGTGCAACAGGTGCTCGCTGCCGCCCATCAGATAAACGAGCGGCCAGTTAAAAAAAGGCTCGTAGAAATCGTCCGGGCTGCCGCCACCCCACTCGTCCTGCCAGATGAATTCGCCGTCCTCGCGGGTGAAGTGGTCGAGGAAGGGCTGCACCGATTGGTCGAACGAGTCGAAGAGGCGACGCTGCCACACGGCCCAGTGGGCTGGCGCGTTGAGCGGGATATTGGCGGTCAGGCTTTGCATGGGGTACTCCTGAGAGGTTTGGGTAGCCAAGGGTTGCGCGGATGAGTTTAGCGGGAGAAGGCACCTGTGTAAAGCCGCTTGACAGGCGGGGGCGGGCCGGTTTATTTGCGCTTGAGCGCAGGTACTCCAGGCTTAAACGGCTGGTTGGCACTTATGAGGGGGCACCTCAAGGAAGGATAGAGGGATGAATAAGCTCTTAGTTGTTCTGGCCATGGGACTGACATTTGGCGAATTGGACAAGGCCCAAGCCATCGAGGGATCCAATCTGTTCTTCCCCGCCCACAAAGACAATATCTGGCTGTACTGGATAGACTACAACGACTACCCCTTTAATACGACTGGTTGGACTGCTCTATCCATTGTGCCCGAGGAAATCGATTCAGATGACCATGCGTATTTCCGGTACGACCTTCTGTTTCCTTCCGGCCCATATAGAGTCTCTGAGAACGGGAATCTATGGTTGAGAATTGACCGGGAACACTTCATTGACTACTTGCTCGAACTATTCGAGAACAACCAATCAATCACCGATTATTTGATTGCCAATCGGGAAACCGACTTGATTCCCAATGAAGTACTATTGTATGACTTTTCCAAAGAAACCGAATCCGATCTGTGGTCTCGTGAGTTTTATGACGTTTACGATGAAACTCAGACCTTAGAAGTCCCCTCGGAGACATTGACAAACAATCTGCTCTGGTTTGTTGTGAGTTATTACTTCGATGAAGGATACCTATATAACGAGATTTCAGACGATAAAGAATGGCAGTATTTTGTATTTTATAGAGGTCAAATCACATTTCAGCGAGGAGTCGGTGTCTCGGAGAGACGCATCATTTGTCCAAACTGTGGGTCAGGGGGAATAGGGCCTAGTTACAGTCTTATGTGGGCAAGGGTCAATGGGAATGAAGTTGGGACCCATCCCGGAGCAGGCTATCCCGGATACCGCGTAGTTCCCGGTTCTGTCACGATCCCCGACTCGACGCACGTCTCCCGAACGGAAGTGGAAGCCACCATTCGGGGCAGTGCGGTCGAGGGCCTGACCGTCGAGTTCGCCCGCGTCGTCCCCGGACGCTCGCTCCACTACGCTTGGAGAGCGACTACCGACGAATTCGGCCGACTGGCCCTGACCATCAGCAGCCCTGACCCAGACGGGGTGAGCGGTTCCTTTCGGGTCCGCGCAAGCACCAAGGCGGGGACAGAGGTCGGCCAGTGGGACGGTATCCGCCTCGACAGCGGCCAGCGCCAGATTCTGGCATTGCCCCTTGGCGGCGGCGTGGAAGTAGTTGCCCGCTATGCTTCAGGACCGGATTTGTGCGCCAACGGTATAGTCGTGCCGGATCCGTGGTATAATCGCGGTCTGGTGGAGGATTGCAACGTACTTCTGACCATAAAGGACAGGCTGGCCGGGGACGCCCATTTGAATTGGAGCCCGGACCTATTGATCGGTCGGTGGGATGGTATCACTGCCAGGAACTCTCGTCTCACTAAGCTTGATCTCGGAAACAAGAACATGACGGGGTCGATTCCGCCCGAACTGGTCCAGCTAACCCAACTGACGTCGTTGGACCTAGGGGGCAACAGGTTGACCGGACCGATCCCACACGAACTAGGTCAACTGACCCAACTGACGTCGTTATACCTATCGAACAGCGGGTTGACCGGACCGATCCCACCCGAATTAGGCCAGCTAACCCAACTAGAGGTGTTATGGATCGGCTTGAACAGCGGGTTGACCGGACCGATCCCACACGAACTGGGCAAACTGACCAAGCTGAGAGACCTTCGCCTCTCCAACAACGGGTTGACCGGACCGATCCCACACGAATTAGGCAAACTGACCCAACTGACGTTGTTGGACCTATGGGGCAACGGGTTGACCGGACCGATCCCACACGAACTGGGCAAACTGACCAAGCTGAGATACCTTGACCTCGCCAACAACGGGTTGACCGGACCGATCCCACACGAATTAGGCAAACTGACCAAGCTGAGATACCTTGACCTCGCCAACAACGGGTTGACCGGACCGATCCCACACGAATTAGGCAAACTGACCAAGCTGAGATACCTTGACCTCGCCAACAATGAGTGGACCGGATGCGTCCCGAAGGCGTTGGCTAGGTGGGTCGATTTTCTGCCAGTCTGTACTGATACCACAGTGGAGGCCGCCGTCGCGGACGATTTGCCGGCCGCCAGCGGCCTAGACCCCAATCATCCCAATCCATTCAACGGTTCCACCCAAATCTCCTACCGCCTAGCCGCCCCCGGCCCGGTGCGGCTGGCGATCTACAATGTCTTGGGCCAGCCGGTACGCACCCTAGTAGATGAGTCCCAGACCGCCGGTTTCTACCAAGTCTCTTGGGATGCCCGCGACCATCGAGGCTCAACAGTGGCCGCGGGCGTATATCTCATGCGACTGCACTACCCCGACGGAGTACGGACCCGACGACTGCTTTACCTCAAGTGAAGGCGAGAAAATCCCTTCGCAGCTCAGCCTTGTCGGCAACTTCGGCGACCTAACTGATCCCGCTACGGCTCAGTAAACACACGTACTAAAACAACTGTTCTAGAAGGGGATACGCCATGCGCGGTCATATCCAGTTCTTGATCTGGGGCTTGGTCCTGTTCGGGATGGCCCGTTGCACACCCGCCCTGCCCCCAAGACCGCTACACATCCAAATCACCGGGGAAGAGTACACTTGGCAATTCCGCTACTCAGGCCCCGACGGCGCATTGCAGACCGACGACGATATAATCAAGCCGGGTAAGGAATTGCACCTGCCGCTCGGCCGAGCGGTTGAACTCGAACTGACCAGTCGGGATTACATCTACACTTTCGCCCTGCCCCATCTCGACCTCCATCAGGTAGCCGTGCCCGATTTGACCTTTGCGCTGGCCTTTACCCCACAGGCAACCGGCGCATTCGCCTTTGTCGGCGACCAAATGTGCGGCTTTGAACACGAGTCGCTCAACGGCCGCGTGGTAATCGAATCGCCAGCGACCTTCGTTGATTGGCTGATTACCGCATCGCCGAGCGCATCCGAGTGAAGGGAAAGTTTCAAGGCCGCCGCAGCGCGAGCGCGTCAATGAGCCGTCGCGCATGAGGAGAAGATTCCATCACCTTACTTGGGTCCACTTGGGAAGAACAACCGATTCAACCAAGCAACGAGAACATCTACCTCTGGAACATTGGGATCGAGAAAGCGGGCGGTGATGGCCGTTCCGAAGGGCCGTCCCGGCTCTTCCTGCCAAGCAAGCCAAGTGTGGATGAGCACCTTTGGCTCGTCTAGCGGTTTGAAACGCCGCTCGCCTTCAGGAATAGCTGCGACACTATCTCTCACATGGTCAAAAAGGATAGTAGGTTGCGGAACGAGGAAGCCCAAGAAATCCTCCAAAATGCCGCTTGTCTGGTTATTCGGCATAATCCAGACGCCCAATCGCGGTAGAAGGGTTCCGGCCGGCGGATCGAGGATCGTTCCGGCCGGGTCTGGTTGATTGGGCACATCTTGGTATCCGACCTCGGTGATTCGATTTTGGATCGACTGCCAACGGTTACTTATCTCCGTATCGGCGTCAATGACCACCCCAATAACGTCGCCCTCCTCGCGTAATGTGAGCCGAACTGCAAGGCTCTCAATGAGTTTGTCGGCCCCATCGCTTTTCGCTATGTCGAGGTGAGGAATGCCTCGATTCCCGCAGATATGCTTCAGGACGTGCTCGTCGTCAGTGCCCTCCACCAAGAGGATTTTCCCATTTTCCATATCAGCGCACCTCGATTTGGTCGCGGGTTGCGATGGCCAGTTCAGCTTCGGACAATACCGTGGGAATAACGTCCTCGCCCCGGCGAGCCAAGCGTATGAGCACCCCTTCTTCAGGTGCTTCGGCCGCCACTTTTTGAAACGCCTCGACCGCGTCCCAACTATGAGACGTTGCAAAAACTTGAATATCGAGCGTTTGCGCCAACTTGAATATCGTGCGCCACACATCCAACTGCACGGTGTGATGCAGACCATTTTCAAATTCATCTACCAGCAAAAGCCCCCCGCGAGCGTTGACGAGAGCGAGAATGATTCCAAACAGCCGATTCAGTCCATCGCCAAATGAACGTAGTGGAACAGGTCGCTCGATATTGTCTGCGCGTACAATGGCGGTAGGCTTTCTGCGAGTGTTGCCAACCATGGAAACGGCTGAAATCCGCGGATCGATGATGCGCAACGCTTCAACGACATCCTGCTCCCGGTCAGATAGCGCGATCTTATCCCACAACGGCCCCAACATGCTCGTGCCTTCGCCGCCGTAGGGGCTGACGAAAATACAGGGCATTCGGGTTCCGTTAGATGGGCGAGTGCGGTAACGATATACGCCAAAACGTTCAAGCGGGAAATTTAGCGTTCCTTCTTGTGTCTCGACGATCAAACCAGGGATACCCTCTGATTCACCCAAGAAACTGAGTTGCTGAGGGATCAACCGATACTTCCCTGCCGAGTCTCGTTCCTCCGCGAGCCAACCCAAGCGCATCGTCATATTCATTGGGCTCGACCCACCGCTAGTTGAGATGGCAATCGGCTCAGGGGCCTCTGAAAGCCGGGGGAATCCGTGGAACAACCCAGAGACGACCTGAGACAAGCTCTCAGGATCAGCCGAACGCCCTTCTTCCTCTGCTTCCTCGATATTTTCTTCGCGGTGCCTGAGTATGTCGTAAATCACGTCAAGCGCGGCATTCCTTGCGAGAAGATGCAGCCCTTCGAGAACGGATGATTTTCCGGTGTTGTTCTTCCCGGTAATCAGGTTCACGCGCCCCAAGCCGCAGAGGGTCAACTCGCGGAATGCGCGGAATCGCTCCAGCGTTATGCGCTCAATTTTGAGGCTCATTGCATTTCCCTTCACTAGAACTTCGTCTTGCGACAATATACGCGATACGCGAACCCGCCTTGGCCCCCAGCCCCCTCAGTCCAGCCGTATCTCCCCGCCTGCCTCTTGGCTCCGGTAGATCCCATCGAGGATTTTCATTACCTGTAGGGATTGTTCCGGCGGCACCGGCGAAGGCCGTCCCTCGGCAATGGCCGCGGCGAACTCCACGCATTCCTGCGCGTGGGCTTCGAGGCCGTCGTACATCAGCATGAGCTTGCGGTCGTATTGCTGGCGGGTCTGGTTGTTGCTCTCGCAAATCGAGCACTGCGGCCAATGCGCCCCGCCGCGCGTGCCGTAGAGCCACATCTGCATGTCCTCGCCTTGGACCGGGTGATGCAAAAGCCAACTCACCTCCAGCATGAGCGTCGCGCCGTTGTCAAAGCGCACGAAGGCCGCGGCAAAATCCTCGACATCGTAGTGCGAGGGAATGGACTGGCGGCCCCATTGGCTGAACGCGCCCTCTTGGTGCGCCAATTCGGCGCGGGCCACACCCGAAACGGCCACCGGCTCGGGATGCCCCATAAACCACAAGGTCAGGTCGAGGATGTGAACCCCGATGTCGATGCAGGGGCCGCCGCCGCTGTGCTCCTTGAGAATGAACCCGCCGCCGACCGGCGCACCGGCCCGGCGCAGCATCCAACTGCGGACATGGTAGATGTCGCCGAGCGCGCCCGTGTCTAGCTCGGCTTTGAGGGCGCGGGACGAACCCTGAAAGCGAAAGTGCTGCGCGGTCATCAGTTCCTTGCCCGAGGCATCGCGCGCCGCAATCATTTGGCGAACCTCCTCGGGCGTGGGGGCCAACGGCTTTTCGCAGATCACGTGCTTGCCAGCCGATAGCGCGGCAATGGCCAACGGGGCGTGATACATGTTGGGGGTGCAGATGTCGATAATGTCGATCTCTGGATCGCTGAACAGGGCCGCTGGGTCGGTGTGCAGCTTGGCGATGCCGTTTTCTGCGCCAAAGCGCCGCAGCGCGTCCTCGCTAATGTCGCTGCCAGCGACCAACTCGGCTTCGTTAGAAGCCTGCCAGCCGGGGAGATGCGTACGGGCAATGCCGCCAACGCCGATGATACCTACTTTGAGCGTACTCATAGCTTATCCTTTTGGGGTTGTGGTTGATACGCGAAAGAGAGGAGGGGCCTCATATAGCAATCCTAAATGATTTGCAAGCATGTAGAGATGCTTCGACTGCGCTTCGCTACGCTCAGCATGACACACAGACGGGGGCTTCGTCCCCAGCCCTTGTCATACTGAGCGCAGCGAAGTATCTCATACCCAAAACGCCATGTAGAACATCCCTTATGAACGATGTAAGACTGCTATATCCGCGTCAGAGCTTCGGTCGGCATCCAGCCGCCGAGGCCATTCGCCAGCCGCACCAACATCCATGCCCCTTCCTGCCGCACCAAGCGCACCTTGGTGCCCTCGTGCGCGACAAAGACCTCGGTCTGCCCAAGGTCGGGGCCGGATCGTGCGTGGGCTTGGGCCGCGGTGACGATGGCTTCGCTCGTCTGCGCCTGATGGCGGAGGCGCGTTCCCAGCCAGAGCGCGGAGCCGACGCTCAGCCCCGCACAAAGCAAAACCCCGACTAGCCAGAGCGCACCCGGGCGCGGCTGCGCGAAAAACCACCGCACCCCCAAGACAAAGATCGCGAAAAACGCCGCGGCGAACAGCAGGCTGAGTTGATTGAACGTAGGCCAGAAATAGGCGGCCACCAGCGCGGCGACCAAGGTGCCGAGGCCGTCCTCAATCTGCGGGTCTCGGTCCTTCTTGACTAGGTTGGCAAAGCGCAGATTGGCCTCAATGTCCTCGTCGTGCGGGACCAAGCGCCGCGCTCGTTCGTACCAGAGAATCGCTTCGCCGAGCTTCCCGGCCTTAAAGCAGGCATTGCCCAGATTGTAGTAGAGCCGAGCGTCTTGCACCCCAGCATCTACCACCTCCAAGTAGGTGCGCCGCGCCGCGGCAAAATCCCCGGCCCGATAGAGCGCGTTGGCCTCGTTGTACTGCCCAGCCGCGGCCGACTGGGCGTCGAGCACCCGGGCGTCAAACAGGAGCAAGAACACCAGCGTCCCCCGCACGACTCGACGCCAAGATGTACCGCCCTGAGATACCCCCATCATATCCGCTTCTCCAAACCTGCGATCACTTCTCCAGCCAAACGCCGCGCCGCCGCTCGGTCCGTTGGCGGGCCGCCCGCAGGCGCGAAGCGGGCAAAATCGCAGCGCGTCAGCAGATCGCGCAAGGCGGCAATCGTCTCGGCCTCGACCTCGCGTTCCGCTAAGGCCGTGGCGCAGACCTCCATGGTCAGGCCAGCCGCCGCGAGGTTGAGCCGGTCGGCCACGAACTCCAGCACTGCGGCGCGTACCTCGCCGTAGAACTCGGCCTCGGTGCCGCCTTCGAGCCAAGCATCGGCGCGGGCTAGGCGGCGGCCCGCTTCGCCTTTGGCGCGGCGCTGACGGGCGTATGCCACATCGCCCTGCAAGCGCCGCTGGTGGCGTTGCCACAACAGCAGGGCCAAGAAGGCAATGGGCAGCGCGCCCTGTACGCTCCAAAACCAATAGCGCTCGTGGAGCATGGGGGGCGCGACGAGGGTCTCGACATCAGGCTTGATGTAGCGGATGTCCTCGCCTACGGCCTCGATGTCGCGCCGGCTCAACCCGTAGCTCACCCCTTCCTCCTCAACGCTCCCCTCGCTGTGAATGACGATGGGATCAGATTCGAGGACCTCGTAGCGCGCTTGGTGAGGGTCGAAATACGCAAAGCGCAACGGCGGGATGTTTAGGGTACCGCCTTGCTCGGGAATCAAGATGTACTCGAACAGGCGGCGGCCCCCATACACCCCGTTGGTAATTCGCGCCTCTTCCTCGACCTTGGGGTCGTAGAGCTTGACGCCAGCAACGGCATCCACTTGGAGGGGCTGCACCGCGGCCATGTTGCCCTCGCCCTCGACGAGCACGCGCAGCGTCACCGGATCCCCGGCCGCGACTTGGGTCGGCTGGGCCTCGACGCTGAGTTGGAAGCGCCCGACCGCGCCGGTAAATTCCGCGGGGCGGCCCTGCTCTGGCAGCGGGAGGACCTCAATGTGCAATTCCTCGCTTTGCAGGCGCACCGAGCGAGAGCGGCCAAAAAAGTCGTCGAGCAGGCTGCCGCGGCGCGAGCGCTGTTGGGGAATGTCGCAGGAAATGGCTAACGAGCCGACTGCGTGGGTCCCCGCGCCAGTGGGAAAAAGGGCCACCCGCCGCAACGGCGCGACATTGAAGGACACACCGCCGCGCACCTCCTGATGCGCCTTGAGCTGTTGGGCGACAAAGATGTCTTCGGTCCAGAACCCGACGAAGGTCGGCAGCTTGCTGAAGCTGACGTTGTGCGGTTGGATGCGGTAGAACAGGTCGTAGGACACGGTGACCTGCTGCCCCACATAAGCCCGCTCGTGGTCGGCACGCGCCAACACGAAGATGGGGGTTTCTGCGGGGTCGGCGGATGTGCGGCCGGTGCTGCGGACGATTTCGACGGTAATGGGCTTGGTCTGATAGTGTTCGCCGTCCATTTCCAGTTGGATCGGGCCGATGGTGAAGGTGCCGACCTGCTTGGCATAGAGAGAGTATGTCAACTCGTGGGTGAAGCGGACGTCGGTGAAGTTGTTCATCTCCATCCGCGTGCTAGTCGCTGGCCCCATGTGGAAACCCTTTAGGTCGAGGGCGGGTGGCGTCACTTGGCCCAACTGTTCGTCCGCAGACTCGATGCGGAGCGTCAGATGAATCGGCTCGCCCAGACTGGCGCGAGTGCGATCGACGGACGCCTCGAACTCAATCGTCGCCGCGGCAACGCTAGAGGCCGCAAGCGCACATAGCACGAGCCAAATGGGCAGACGTACACTCACCAGTCCCTAGCCTGCGCTTTGCCAGTGGCGCGAAACCGGCGGTGTTGAGCTTCTAGCTCGCGGTTTTTGAGTGCATCCATGAGTTGCTGAGCTTCCTCGGGACTAATGGATCGCTGCTCGGCCGGCTGATCCTGCTGCTGTTGATCCTGCCCACTCTGTTGCTGCTGTTGATCCTCCGCCGAATCCTCCGGCTGCTGTTGATCCTGTTGCTGTTGTTGATCCTGCTGATCCTGTTGATCCTGATCCTGTTGCTGCTGTTGATCCTGCTGATCTTGCTCTTGTTGATCTTGTTGCTGTTGATCTTGCTCTTGTTGATCTTGCTGATCCTGCTGCTGATCCTGTTGATCTTGCTGATCCTGCTGCTCTTGCTGCTCTTGCTGCTCTTGCTCCTCCAATTTCTCCAGTGCCAACTCCAAATTCACCTTTGCGTCCTCGTCGGCTGGGTCTAGCTCCAAAGCCCGCTTGTACGCGGCGATGGCCTGTTCAAACGCCTGCTGCTGAAAGAAGCTATTGCCCATGTTGTAATGGGCCTGCGCCTCGATTTTTTCCTCCTCGGCACTGAGCACTTGTTCAAATTCTCGCAGGGCTTGGTCGTACTCGCCGCGCTTGAAGAGCACATCCCCGACGTTGAAATGTAGTTCGGGGGCGTCGGGCCGGTCGAGGAGCGCGTCGCGGTAGAGTTGCAGGGCCTGCTCGTACTCGCCGCGCTGGTAGTGCTCCCAAGCCTCGGCGCTCTTGCTGGCGACGGGATCGCCCACCGTCGCCCCGCAGACGATCAGCCAGATCCCCGCGACGACCCACAGTACTCCCATTAGGCGAACCGTCCCTTCCACTCGCGGGTTTGCACCCGCGCATCGCCTAAGAAAGCCTCGGCAAAGAAACAGCACAGGGCCAACAATAAGGGCCATTGGAAACGCTCCCGATAGCGGGTGAGGCGGGTAGAGCCGATTTCGCGCTGATCCATCTCGGCGATCTGGTCGTATAAGGCGGCCAATTCCGCGCCTTTCAAAGTACTGCGAAAGTAGGCCCCCCCGGTCTCCAACGCCATGTCCTGCAAGGTGCTCTCGTCGAGCCGGGTTTTGACGTATTGGCCGCGCTTGTCTTTGTGAAAGCGCACACCACCCCCCTCCTCCTCAGTGGGGATGAGCTCGCCATCGGGCGTCCCCAGCCCCAAGGCAAAGAGGCGCACCCCCTGTTCAGCCGCCGCTTGCGCCGCGGCCAGCGGCTGCCCCACGTGATCTTCGCCGTCGGTGAAAAGCACGATGGCCTTGTGCTGGCCCTCGCCCTCGTCAAACGAGCGCACGGCGAGCCGCACCGCATCGCCAATGGCCGTCCCCTGAACGGGTATGGCCCCAGCGTCCAGCACATTGAGAAACATCTCCACAGCTCCGTAGTCGCTCGTCAGCGGGCATTGAACAAAGGCTTGGCCGGCAAAGACCACCAACCCGACGCGGTCGCCCCGCAGCAAGTCCAACAGGCCGCGAATTTGGTGTTTGGCCCGCGCCAAGCGGCTCGGCTTGACGTCCTCGGCCTGCATACTGCGCGACACGTCGAGCGCCAGCATCACATCTACGCCCTTGCGCTGGGCCATTTCGAGTTGCGTACCGAATTGGGGGCCAGTCAGCGCGAGGATCGCAAAGAAGGTCCCCAGCCCCAACAGGACGCACTTGCCCACTTGGCGGCCCCGGCTCAGGTTGCGAGTCAGCTTCTCGGCGAGCGGGCCGCGCACAAAATGCGCCAAGGCGCGACCACGCGCCCAGAATGCCCACGCAAAAAAGGCCGCCATAAAAGGCAGTAGCAGTAGAAACCAAAAATTGTACAAGTTCGCAAAGCGCATATAGCCATCCTAAATGACTTGAAAGAATTAGAGATGCTTCGACTGCGCTTCGCTTCGCTCAGCATGACACCGAGACGAGGGCTTGGTGCTCCAGCCCTTGTCATACTGAGCGCAGCGAAGTATCTCATACCCAAAACTCCATGCAGAACATCATTCAAGACTGGATTCCCGCTTTCGCGGGAATGACGCCTCGTACAAAAAAAAGACCGGGCCGATCAACATTCCATGCTTGCGAGTCATTTAGGGCAGCGAGCGGAAGCGGGTGTGGGCCAACAGCATCTCCACCAATAGCAAGCCCAAGCCGACGTAGAGAAAATAGGCAAAGCGCTCCGAGTAATTCAGGTGGATTTCGGATGTGATCTCGGTCGCCTCTAACTCGCCAATTTCGCGGTATATGGCCGCCAGCTTTTCCTCGCTCGTCGCTCGGTAGTACTGGCCGCCCGTGCGCGCGGCCACCTCCTGTAAGGTCTCCTCGTCGATTTCGACCTGTACGGTCTGGTAGCGGGTGCCGAAAACCCCGCGCACTGGCCGGCGAATCTCCCCGTCGCTGCCCACGCCAATGGTATAGACCCGGATGCCCACAGCCGCGGCCGCTTCGGCCGCCGTCAACGGCTCCACCTCGCCGGCGTTGTTCACGCCATCGGTTAGCAGAATGATCACCCGGCTCTCGGCATCCGAGTCGCGCAAGCGGTTGCAGGCGTTGATCAGCGCCATGCCAATGGCCGTGCCGTCCCATGCCTCGCTGGCGATTTCCACGCCCTCGAGAAACTCCAACAACACCCGATAGTCGAGGGTCAGCGGGCACTGGGTGAAGCTCTCGCCGGCAAAGACGACCATGCCAATGCGGTCGCTGTGGCGGCCGGCAATGAAGTCGGCCACCACTTCCTTGGCCACCTGTAAGCGGCTCTTCTGGCCCTCGGCTAGGTCGTTCAGTTCCATGCTCGACGACAGGTCCAAGGTCAGCATGATGTCGATGCCCTCGCCCGATATTTCCCGCACCTCGCGCCCAGATTGCGGGCGGGCCATGGCCGCGATGAGGCAGCCCAAGCCGAGTATCCGCAAGACGAGCAGGCCGTGCCGCAGCTTGGTCCACAGCGACGTCGTGGCGCGGCGCAACACCCCGAGGTCGGAAAACTGCACGCTGCTCCGGCGGCCTTGGTGGGCGCGCACATAGCTGTAGAGCAAGGCGGGCAACAGCAGGAGCAACAACAGCCACTCGGGATTTTCAAACCGGATGTTCTGCATGCGGGGCGACCGCCTCCTCGATAGGGCGCAATAGGGCGAGGCCAGCATCGGGGGCGCGCCGGGCCGCCGCTAGGGCCGGATGGAAGCGGGCGAACTTCACCAAGTCGGCCTCGCGCAAATAGTCGAGGATCTGCTGCCTAAGCGCGGCATCCACTTCGGCCTCTTGCAGCGCGTTCGCCAGCTCCGCGGTGGTCTGCTCCATGGCTTCAATTTTTAAGCGCTCCTCCAAGCAGCGGCGCAAATTCTCCGAAAGCAGCGAGTAGTAAGTCTTGAACTCGCCGCGCTCCAGCAGGCCGCAGGCGGCGATGCGCGCAAACTCCGCCGCGTAATCCATCGGCTCGGGCGGGGGCGACGGCTGAGGAGGGCGGGTGCGGCGACGCCAGAGCCAAACGCCGCCGAATGCACATAGCGCCAACGCCAGCAGTCCGATGGCTACGACCACCCACAAAGGCACCCCGCCGCGGACGAGCACGGGCGGCTTGATGTCGCGGAGTTGGTCCTCCCCTTCGCTGCGGGCGCTGATGACCTCTATGGCTAGGGGTTGGGTCGTTCGCAGGAGCGTGTCGCCAGCAGCGCGGACAAAGGGCACGGCCACGGCCGGCACCTCGTGAACCCCCAACTCGTAGAGACGCAATTCGCATTCTTGCACGGTCGCGGCCTCGCGTTGACGCCAGCCGGCGCAGCGAGGAGCAAAATCTTGGAGAAGCTGGGACAAATCCGGGGCTTCGGGACGTGCGGTGGCGTCGTGGTGGAGGGTCAATGTCAGGCGGATGGGATCGCCCACCCGGGCCGTTGCCGTGTCCAAGACCGCCTCGGCCCGAGGGACTTGGGCGTCCAGCCCCTCGGCGAGGACCATGAGCGCGGCGAGCAAACCGCCGATATACATTACGGGCTGTCAGCGCCGCCGTCGTTGGGGTCTTCGCTGCGGGCGGCGGGTGCAGCCGGCTCTTTGGGTGCTTGCGCCACGTCGTCTAAGCCCAAGTCCAACTCGGCGAAGTCGTCGTCGCTAATCACGTACACCGCGTCGTCGCCTTCCTGCTGCAAGAACGAGGTCCCGGCCGCTTGGCTGAAGCGAGCGGTCAGGACGGCTTGCCCCGCGCCGAGCAGCTCAATGCTAAAGGCCGGCGCGGCCTCGGCCGGCAGCTCCTCGGCAAACCCTTCGACCTCGAGTTGCTCCAAGTCGCTCAGGAGGCTGTTGAACTTCCACGACTTGGCGTCGCGCCCGCTGGGGTCTGACAGGTGCCACGCACCGCTGGTGTCCTGATCAGCGGCAAACGCGACTGCCGCTTGGCGAGTCAGGACAATGCGCTCGACTTGTGTGCGCTCAAAGCGCAAGGGCTTTTTGTCGCGCAAATCGGACAGGTCCTTGACGAGCGCTTGCACCAGCGTCGAATCGACCAAAAACACCTGCGGCCGGCTGGCGTCGCGCGCGTACCAACGGCCCTGTTCGTCCGCGTCGCCAATGGCCAAGCGCTTCTCGGCCCGGTCTTCGCCAATGAGTAGGGCGAGCTCCACGTGCGGCGCACGCTCCCCCAAACCATAGGTAGCCAAGGAGTCGGCATCCGGGTCTTCGGCCACAAAAGCCTCGATCTCGGCTTGGTCGATTTTGTCGAGCAGGTCCTCTACTGCGTCGCCGTCGGCTCGGGCGGCTACCGGCTCGCGCAACTGCCAGTCGGGCGCGGTCCGCGCCAGCACGGCCCCACCGCCAGCACCCCACCGCTCAACCTGCATCACCTCGTCTTTGGCAAAGGCCAGCACCCGGCGGTCGCGCAGGTCAAACGCCTGCTTGTCGAGGTTGTCGAAGCGCCAAGCGCGCACCACAAAGATCTCGGGATTGTCGCCTTGGCCTTGGAGTTGGGCGTAGGTAAAGCGATCGGTGGGACTGTCCGCGCCGAAAGCGACCACTTGCTCGGCGCCGTCTTCGGTTTGCAGCCGCACTTTGAGCCGCGGCGGGTCGAGCCCGTATTGGGCGGCTTGCTCGGCGCTGGCCGCGGCGCTATCGACGATGACCTTTTCCCGCTCGCATTCGCGCAAATTGCGCAAGTAGCGCTCTACGGCCTCTGAGTCTGCGCCGTCGGTCACCGGCTCTTTCAGGTTCCAGCCGCTCGCCTCCTGGGCCAACACCAAAGCCTCGTCGCCGCGCACCAGCGCGAGTTGCTGGGCTTCGCCATCTTGGAAGGCGAACAACTGCTTGGATTTTTCGGCTTCTTGGCGGCGCTCCTCACCGCCCTTGATCTCGTAGAAATAGACAAAGGCCGACAGCGCGAGGAAAATTAGGCCGATCACTGCATTGGTCTTGAATTTCATGCTAGCTTAGCTCCTCTTGTACAAAGACCTTTTTAATCCACACGAGAATGGCCGCATTGACCACGAAAACCGCAGCGTAGATCAGCTGGACCGTCTCGTTGGGAATCAGGGAGAAACCCAGGCCGGCCCCGGTGAAAATCGTCAGGGCAACCACGCCGGCGCACAACACCGAAAACACCAAGCCGGCCTGCCAAGCCCACGCCGCATGCCGATAGAGGCCGTAGCCAATAGCCGCCGAGGCCAAGGCCGCGATCAATTTGACCTCCCCCTCAAAGATCGCCCCCTCGCTGGTGGCAATGATGCCGCTGATGAAGAAGAACATGGCGTTGCCCCAAAAGGTGTACACCAGCCACGAGACAAAACCATCGGCGTAGGTCTGATAGCCGCGCCTGAGCACCATGACCAAGCCCGACAAAGCAACCGCAAAGGGCACGATGAACACCGAGATCCAGAGAATGACCGCGCCCTGATTGCCGATTAGGTTGATGGGGTTAAAGGCGGGCTGCTTGTCGGCGATGGTCAGGCGGTCTTCGTCCTCGGTGAGCCAACGCACGTTGCCGAGAAACAGCTCGCCATTGGCCTGCTGAGCAAAGTACTGGTTGGAGGCAAAATCCGCGTCGCCGAAGACCACGAGGCGCGTCCGTCCCTCGGGCGCTATGCTGGTATCAACGGCCGCGGAGACGGCCACGCCCAGCGACACCGGGCCGCGCATATCCACTTCCGGGTCGAATGCAACCTCGCCGCCCTCGCCCGCGATGGGCGCTAGGTCGGTTTCGCCCCAACTGTTTTTGTGGGTGAACGCCAACGCGGCGATCTCTGGGTCTTTGAGCCGGTGTTCGGTTGGCTGCACCGAGCGCACCAGCGGGAAGAAGGTCATCATCCCAGCGGACAGCTCTTGGGTGATCGGGTGGTCGCCGTAGTTGATGACCACCGGCACGGAGGCCTCCGCGCCAAAAAGCTGGCCCAAGCCGCTCAGATCGACGACAAAGTTCTGCCCCAGCTCAACCGAGTACTCGTTCAACAGGGCTTCGAGCCCGGTCGGCTGGCCCGGATCGAGCAAAAACAATGCACTACCCCCGCCGGCCAAGTATTGCCGCAGCACGTCGGCTTCGGCCGCGGCAAAGCGCTCCTTGGGGCCTAAAACCACGACTAACGTGGCGTCGTCGGGCACTGGCTCAGCGAGCGTCAGCCCTTCCTCTACCGCAAAGTTTAGCTCCTTGAGCCGCCCCTTGAGGGTGGAATAGCCCTGCTCATCGACCTGATCTAGCTCGGCCTCACCGTGGCCGCTGGTGAAATAGGCCCTGAGTTCGCGGCCTTTGAGTGCCTTGAGAATGGCGTTGCTCAGCGCCTCTTCGCTCTGGGCGGTAATGCGCTCGGTGCGCACCTGCCCTTGGTCAATCACTTCGACAATCGAAGTCCCGCGCTCGCGGATGTTGTTCTGCTCGACGCGCAGCCGGTTTTTCTGCGGATCGAGCAGCTCGTAGTCGAAGTTGGGCGACACATAGCTGTACTCCCTTAATAGGTCCTCAAAGCGCACGTTCTCCATCTCGCTCATGAAGGTCTTGACTTGGACGTACTGGTCGTTGTCGGCGAGCGGCTCGAGGAGCCTGTGGGTGTCGCCCGACAGGGTAAAGAGCGCGTCGGCCGTCAGGTCTTGGCGGAAGTGATAGCGGTCGCCGAGGAAGTTGACCAGCGCGGCAATGCCGAGCGAAATCACAATGCCCAACCCGGCCGCGCTCAAGTCGGCCAAGCTCCAGCGCCCCTTGCGCGAGACGACCACAATGCCGACCAAGGCGATTAGCCCCGGATAGAGCACCACGCTGAGCCAGAAAATCCACTCGCTGTCGCTGTCGGTCAGGGCGATGGGGTTGTGGCCCGGCTCGCGGGGACGAATCGAGATCAGGGCCTCGTCCTCGGCCAGCCAGCTCAGCGCGTTGAGCACCAAGTCGCCGTTGCCTTGGACGCCGAAGTACTGGTTGGTGGCAAAGTCCGAATCCCCAAAGACCACCAAGCGGCCTCCGGCCTCGCGGTCTCGGGCCGCAACGGCCAAAGGCACCGGGCCGGGCTGATCGACGCCCTCGTCGAGCTTGACCGTCTGATTGCCCTCGCTGGTGAGGACGCTCAAGTCGGTTTCGGCCCAACCGGACTCCGAGGTCTGGACTAGGACGGCCCCCTCGCGGCCAGCCCCCTCGTCAAAATGTACTGAGCGACCGAGCTGGAAGAAGGTCATTAGGCCCTCGTGCTTGCGCGTGACCGGATGGTCGCCGTAGGAGAGGGCGACCGGCGTGGTAAAATCAAGGCCAAACAGCGAGCCTATGCCGCTGGTGTCGATGACGAAGTCGTCGCCGACCGCCACGCCCCACTCGCCCAACAGGTCCGCTAAGCCGCTGTCGGCGAGCGGGTCCAGGAGCAAGAGCAAGGCACCGCCTTCTGCTAGGTATGCGCGGATGGCTTCGACCTCGCCCGGAAAGAAGGGGGTGCGCGGGCCAGCGACGACGAGCACGGCGCAATTTTGCGGCACCGCCCCGGCGCGGGCGAGGAAGAGCGAATCCTCGACCGCGTAGTCAATCTCGCCCAACTGGGCCTGCAACTGGGCCAACCCATCGGGTTGGTCGGCGAGTTGGCGCTCGCCGTGCCCCACCGTCAAGTAGATCCGGTCTTGGCGCTCGCGCGTCAGTTTGAGCAACGAGTTGACTATTTCGCGCTCTTCGAGCTCGGTGATTTGCTGTTGGTTGTCGCCGCTTTCCAATACCAGCGTGTCGTAGCGGCGGATGCCGTAGTCCTCAGTGCGGCTCGGGTCGCGGTCTGGGTCGATGAATTCGTAGCTGAAGCGGGTGTTGTACGTCTCCAACTCGGCCAGCAGCAGTTCGAGCTCGGGGTTTTCTCCGCCCTCCATAAAGGCGAGGGCGTGGACATCCCGGTCTAGTGCCTTGAGCGTCTCGACCGTCAAGTCGGCGAGGCTGTGCAACTGGCCCTCGGTCAAGTCGAAGCGCTCGGGATAGCGGTTGCCCAAAAAATTGACCATGGCCACAATGCCGAACACCATGATGCCGCCCCAAAAGGCGTTGAGCCAGCGGCCGTACTGGCGGAAGAGCGCCGGGTTCAAAAGGCCGGCCGCAGCCACCATCAGGGCGCCGAGGGCCAAGTTGAAAAGGCCGACCGAGCCGCTCTCGGCATTGAGCAGATAGGCCAAGCCACCCGCGACCATCAGGGCCGCGCCGACCAAGCCCAAGGGCGTGGTATATGCCTTCATGCTCAGCGCCTCCATCGCCGCGATTCAATGACGCGCGTGGTTAAAAACAGGCAGAAAAAGGTAAAGCTCAGGTAGAACACCACATCCTTGGTGTCGATGACTCCGCGCTGGAAGTCTTCGAGGTGGTCTATGAAGGAGAGGTACTGCAAAATTTTGGCGGCCGTTGGGCCGGCAAAGCTGGCCGACCAGTCAATGAGCCAGAACAGGAGCAACATGCCAAAGGTCAGCAGCACGGCGACGATTTGGTTTTCGGTCAGCGCCGAGGCCAAGATGCCCACGGCGATAAAGGTCGCGCCGAGGAACAAGTAGCCGAGGTAGCCGGAAAAAATCGGCCCCCAGTCGGGCGAGCCATACACTTCGAGAATGACGAAGTAAATCAGGGTCAGGCTGACGATGATGCCGTAGAGCGAAAAGCAGGCGAAGAACTTGCCCAGCATCACTTCGATGGTGCGTAGCGGCGAGGTCATCAGCAATTCGATGGTGCCGGATTTTTTCTCCTCGGCAAACAGCCGCATGGTCAGCATCGGGATGACCAAGAGCCATATAAAGTCCATGACTGCGAAGAATTGGGTGATGACCATCTCGTTGAGATTGAGCGCCGGCATCCCCCCCATGCCCATCTGGGCCCGCTGGCCAAACTGCAAGCACCAGAGGTTGAACTGCATCAGGATATTGCGAAACAGATACCCCGAGAGAAACAGAAAGACGCCCGCGATCACATAGGCGACGGGCGAAACAAAATAGGAGCGCATCTCCTTGGTGTACACGGCGGCAAAATTACGCATGTTAAGCTGCTACCTCCTCGCTAGTCAGGCTCAGGAAAATGTCTTCAAGGGTCATGTCGAGCGGCCGCAATTCGCGGAGGCTGAAGCCGCTCTCCACCACCTTGCGGGTCAGGTCGTCGCGCACGTCGGCCCCGGGCGTGCTCGTCACTACGTACGTGCCCTCCTCGCCGCTCGCTTCGACTTCTAGGACGCCCTCGAGTTGGCCGATCATGCCCAGCACCTGCTCGCTGGGGCCGTCGATGTGAGCGCACAGGACCTCGCCCTCTTTGAGCTGGGCCATGAGGCTTTCGGGCGTCCCCTGACCGGCGATGCGGCCGTTGTTGATGATGGCCAGTTGCCCGCAGGTCATGCTCACCTCCGGCAGGATGTGGGTGCTGAGAATGACCGTGTGGTCGCCCCCCAGCCCCTTGATGACCTCGCGGATTTCGATGATCTGCTTGGGGTCGAGGCCCACGGTCGGCTCGTCGAGGATGAGCACCTCTGGCTCGTGGACTAGGGCTTGGGCCAAACCGACGCGCTGCCGATAGCCCTTGGATAGGTGGCCGATCACCGTGTGGCGGTGATGAGCGATGCCGGTCTTTTCCATGGTGTCGTCAATTCGGCTGTTGAGCGCGGCGCTGGGCACGCCCTTGATTTTGGCCACAAAGCGCAGATAGGCGTTGACCGTCATGTCGTGGTAGAGCGGTGGCTGCTCGGGCAGGTAGCCGATGCGCTTGCGCACCTCTATGGACTCTTCGACGACGTCGAAGCCAGCGACTTTGGCCTCGCCCTGCGAAGGGGGTAAATAACAGGTAAGCATCCGCATCGTCGTGGTCTTGCCCGCGCCATTCGGCCCGAGGAAACCGAGGATGACGCCCTTGTCAACGCTGAAGGAGACATTCTCCACGGCGACGACATCTCCGTAGTGTTTGGACAGTTCGCGTACTTCAATCACCGCATTTCCTCCTTAGTGTCGCTGCATCCGCGTGCGAAAAAAGTGAATGAGGGGTTCGATGTATGGGCGCGACAGGTCAATCGCGATTTGGTCGACGCCCGCTTTGTGCAATAGCGTGCTGCGGTGCTCGGCCGCGGCCCGCTGCTCGGCGGCGAAAAACGCGCGCACGCCCTCGTGGCCGCTATCGACGAGCACCTGTTGGCCGGTCTCGGCGTCTTGCAGGTTGATAAAACCAACATCCGGTAGGTCCCACTCGCGCGGGTCGCTCACCACCACGGCGATCAGGTCGTGGCGCTGGCTCAAGTGCCGCAGCGCAGGCTCGTAGCCTTGGTCGAGAAAGTCGGAGAGGACAAAGACCACGCTGCGGCGGTGCAGGACGCGGCTGAGGTATTCCAAGGCCCCGGCAATGGAGGTCTTGCGCCCTTGCGGCTGAAAGTACAGCAGCTCGCGCAACACGCGCAGCACGTGCTTGCGCCCCTTTTTCGGGGGGACGAAAACCTCGACCTCGTCCGTGAAGATGAGCAGGCCCACTCGGTCGTTGTTCTTGATCGCGCTAAAGGCCAACAGCGCCGAGACCTCGACCCCGACTTCCCCCTTCATCTGCTGCTGCGAGCCAAAGGCCCCCGACGCGCTGGCATCGACCACCAGCACGGCGGTCAGCTCGCGCTCCTCGTCGAATATCTTGACGAAGGGCGCACCCACTCGCGCCGTCACGTTCCAGTCGATGTGGCGCACGTCGTCGCCGGGCTGGTATTCGCGCGCCTCGGCAAACTCCATCCCGCGCCCCTTGAACGCCGAATGGTATTCGCCGGCGAAGAGGTTGTTCACCATGCTGCGGGTGTGAATCTCAAGCAGGCGAACTTTGTCGAGTATCTCTTTGGGAATCACCGCTCGGCTCGCCTTGGCTTCAGGGAACTTCGATGTGGTCGAAGAGCTGCTGCACGATGTGATCGCTGTCGATTTCCTCGGCCTCGGCCTCGTACGAGACGATGATCCGATGCCTGAGCACGTCGGCCCCCACGGCCTTGACGTCTTCGGGGGTGACGTAGCCGCGCCGCTGGATGAAGGCGTGGGCGCGCGCCGTGCGGACGAGGAAAATAGCGGCCCGCGGCGAGGCCCCGTACTCGATCAGCGGGGCCATGTCGGCCAACCCGTAGTCGGCCGGGCGTCGGGTCGCTTGGACGAGATCGACGACGTAATCCTTGATCTTGTCGTCGATATAGACGATCTCCACCACCTCGCGCAGGCGGTGGATTTGGTCGATGCTCACCGCTTGCTCCACCGCGATTGGGCTGTCGTTGGCCATGCGGTCCAATATGAGCCGCTCCTCGGTGCGCGACGGATAATCGACCTTCACTTTGAGCATGAAGCGATCGATTTGGGCCTCGGGCAGCGGGTACGTTCCCTCTTGATCAATCGGGTTTTGGGTGGCCATGACCAAGAACGGGTCGTCGAGTGAATAGGTTTCCTCGCCGATGGTCACCTGCCGCTCTTGCATGCACTCCAAAAGCGCGCTCTGCACTTTGGCTGGTGCGCGGTTGATTTCGTCGGCTAGGATCAAATGGGCGAAGATCGGGCCTTTCTTGGGTATAAACGCCCCTTGGTGCTGGTTGTAGATGGTGGTCCCGGTCAGATCGGCGGGCAACAGATCCGGGGTAAACTGGATCCGCTTGAACCGGGCCGCCACGATCCGCGCCAGCGTCGCCACCGTCAGGGTCTTGGCTAGCCCGGGCACTCCTTCGAGGAGGATGTGGCCGTTGCACAACAGCCCCATCAGAATTCGCTCCACCATGGCGCGTTGGCCGACGATGACTCGGTCCATCTCCTGCAAGATGCGCTCTACCAGCGCGCTCTCGCGCTGGACCTGCTCGCTAATGGCGTGAATGTCTATGGTTGTTTGCGTCATCAGTTGTGCTCTCTACATGCGCTAGGCGCTGGGCCTCAGCCAATAAAAAACCGCCCTGCGGATTCGCAAGCGGCTGGGCCCATCTGCCTCAAACCTTTATGGCAACTTCTCAGTGTATTTAAGGAACGGCGGCCTCGTCCTGAAATTGGACCCATTCTTGGGGGGGGCGGCCGACGTGGGGCAACAGGTGCTGGGCACTGGCCGCGAGATCGGAGTCGGGGTAGTTCTCAAGTACGCGCTGGTAGGCCCGCCGCGCTTTCTCTAGATCGCGGATGTATTCTTCGTATATAAAGGCGATCATAAATTGGGCTTCGTCGCCGTGCTCGCTATCGGGATATTCGGCCAACACGCGCTCGTAATGCCCAATGGCCTCCTCCATCTTCCCTTGCTGCTGGGCCAAGCCGGCGAGTTTTCTCAGGGCCTCGGGTGCTTTGGGCGATTCGGCAAAGCGCTCGAGAAAATCCGTAAAGTGCGCGACCGCTTGGTCGGCCGTCGTCGGGTCGGCCGCGGCCGCCTCGCCGGCTGCGAACAGCTCCTCAGCGCTTTGTTGGGCGCAACCGCCTCCCCAAGACCCGACGACGAGAATTCCTAGTAGTATCCTCGACCACATATAATTTTAACCACGCATCGCGGGGGCAGGTTCCTCAATCGGCTTTGGCGACCTTGGCTTTCCCATCGCTCTTTTTGTTTTTGGCCCCGGCCTCGCTCTTGCTGCTGTCTTTATCGGCCTTCGCGGCCTTTTGATAGCCATCGCTGCGATAGTCGGTTGTGTAAAAGCCCGTTCCCTTAAACAGCAGGCCGCCGCCAGCGCCGATGAGCCGCTTAACCGGGCCTGGACAATCTGCTGCTGAGCAGGTTTGGCGCGGCGCGGCCGTGATGGGCTGAAACTCTTCAAATCGGTGACCGCACTGCTGGCATTCGTATTCGTATGTGGGCATGATTGGCTCTTGTTATAGCTAAAAATACGAACCTGATAATATAGAATAGGTCAACTAGGGGCGCAATAGTTGGCGACGAGTCGGGCCTTACTCGGCGGCACCCATTTTCGGCAGATCGCCCGTGCCGAGGGAGCGCACCTTGTCACGCTCGATTTTGAGCAGGGTCAATGCGCTGTTGGATCGCACCTCCGGCGACAGGGAGATGACGCCCGAGGCGCCTTCGTAGAACCGCACCGTGCCCAACCACTCAACCAGCGCGGCCGGGTCGCGGTGGCCCTGTTCCCATCCGTCAATGAGCAAGTGGGTGGCGTCGTACCCGACCGCCGCGTAGTGCGGGTCGCGGCGAAACTGCTTGCGGAAGGCGTTGACAAACGACCGCTCGGCTCTGGACTCGGCCTGCCGCACGGAAACAAAAATGACCCCGTCGAAATTCTTGCGCTCGCCCGGGGCCATCTGCCTAATGGCTTCGGGATCCCACCAGGCATCGTTGCCGAGGACTTGGGTCTGCAAGCGGTGAAAATGCACCTGCGGCGCGATCGTCTTGGCGTCCGCAAAGCTCTCGGCCACGACCACCACCCCGTCGATGGTGTCGATAAACATATCCGCTACGAGCGTTTCCTCGACCACTTCGAGCGTGTCTGAGGGGAGCGGGGGCGGCCTCAGCGCAAAACCGGCATTGCGGATTTCCTCAAAGACGCGGCGAAAATCCTTGGTCTCGTTGGGGACATACCAATCGCCGTGGGCGATCTGGCCGCCGTTGCGCTCGGCAATGCGGGTGAACTCGTGCGTGAAATCCCAGCCGTAGTCGCTGAGCGGGGCAATGAGCACTAAGTGCTCCAATCCGAGGACCAGGGTCGCGTACTCGGCTAAGAGGCGCGCCTGTGTTTTTGGTACCGTGCTCAACTGAAAGACGCTGCGGCCGAGCGCGTCCAAGCCGCTTTGTTGGGCCAGCGGCACCAACAGGGGAACGCCGGCCCGCTCGGCGATCGCGGCCGCCACGACGCTAGAGCTGCTAAAGAGCGGACCGACGATGGCTACCACTCCTCGATCGAGCAACTGCTGGGCGCTATTCGCCACGCGCAACAAACCACTGGCCGAACTTTCGCGGACGTCGCCGCCGCGATCCGTGCCGATGGGCAAGTTCCCGTAGTCAACTCCGGTGTCGGCGACTATCAGTTCAAAGGGACTGCCCGCTTCCCGATTGGCCAACTGCACCCCCTCGCGGAGCTCCTCGCCAATCCGGCGGTACGGCCCGGTCAACGGCAGCAGCAAGCCCAGCCGGGGCGGTCCAACGCGCTGACGCGGTGCGGGCTGACCGCTCCCCCGGACAGCGGCGACCGACGCGAATATGCCGCTGGCAACGCTGTCGCGATAGGCCTGCATCGCCCGAGCCGCTTCCTCTTGCCAGCCGAGACGCTGAAACCAGCGCGCCCGACCAAAGAACAGGGCCTCGCGCAGCCGCTCGGCCCCTACGGCCCGGCGCAGGCGCGTCAGGTCTTGCTCTTTTATCTGGCCATTCCAACGCATGGCGGCCAGCCGCTCGGCTGCTTGGGCTTGGACGATGAGTGGGGCTTGCGTGGCCAGCAAGCGGCCGTATTGGGACGCGGCCTCTGGGTAGTGCTGGCGGTTGAAAAACGAGTCGCCGACCAACAGCCGAGCGTCGGGCAGGTAGCGGCTCATGGGAAATCGGCGCTGCAAGACCAAGGCCGCGTCGATGGCTTCGGCAAAGCGGCCTAGGCGGTACAGGCTCTTTCCCAAGAGGAGCTGACCGGCACTGGACCGCTGGTTGAGCGGGAACTCCGCGAGCTGCCGCAGGTGGTTGAGTGCCGCGTCAAAACGCTCTTGTCGATAGGCCTCGAGCCCGTTGCCAAATATCGTTTCGGCGTCGGCCGAGTACGGCCACACGCGCGCCTGCCCTTGGGCCGAGGCCGGTGCCAGCACCACCGCGAGAACCACGCCAGCGTAGCAAGCCATCGGCGCGAAAAAGGTGCGAGGCCTAGGTTGTCCACATCTGAGAGGGCGAGTATATTTTTTACGCCACCGCATTTCCAACCTTTCCCTTTCCTTTAGGTTAATATATGCAACCGCGTGCTGAAAAGGTGGAGATCGACCCAGAAAAACTGCGCCGTCTCCTCGCTAGCCAAATCGAAGACCAAGACCAAGCACCCGCCCAACCCGAGGCTTCCGCCACCCAAGGCGACGGTACGCAAACGGTCGAGTCCGAGGCCATCCACTTCGACCTCAAACCAGAAGAATTAGAGGCCTATCTCGATCAATACGTCATCGAGCAGCAAGACGCCAAGGCCATTCTCGCCACCAAGATCTGCACGCATTTTAACCGCCTAAAACTGCCCCCCGAGGAGGACGAAGGGTTCGTCGGCAACATCAAGAACAACGTGCTGATGATCGGCCCTACCGGCGTGGGCAAAACCTATTTAATCCGCCTCATTGCCAGCAAAATCGGCGTCCCTTTCGTCAAGGGCGACGCCACCAAATTCAGCGAGACTGGCTACGTCGGCGGCGATGTCGAAGACTTGGTTCGCGACCTAGTCCGCGAGGCCAACGGCGACATCAATCGCGCCCAGTACGGCATCATATACATCGACGAAATCGACAAAATTGCCTCCGCGCAGGGGGTTCACGGCCCGGATGTCTCGCGCTCGGGCGTCCAGCGCAATTTGCTCAAGCTGATGGAGGAAACCGACGTCGATCTCAAAGCGCCGCACGACATTGCCTCGCAGATGGAATCCGTTATCCAGATGCAGCAGACGGGCAAGATCGAACGCCAGAAGGTCAACACCCGCAACATCCTCTTTATCGTCAGCGGCGCCTTTGCCGGGCTCAACGAAATCATTGGCCGCCGGCTCAACAAAGGCACCATGGGGTTTCGCTCCCAAGCCGACCCGGCCCCCAACGCCGATCGGCTCCTGTCCCACGTGCGGGCCGAGGACCTCATCGCCTACGGGTTTGAGTCCGAGTTCATTGGCCGCTTGCCCGTCATCGCGGTACTGCACAACCTCGGGCCCGAAGATCTCCTCGAGATTTTGCGCAACCCCAAGAGCAGCGTCATTCTGTCCAAAAAGCGCGACTTCCGCGCCTACGACATTGAGGTCGAATTTGCCGACGAGGCCCTAGCCCTTTTAGCCGAGCGCGCCCACGCCGAACGCATCGGCGCCCGCGGCTTGGTCAGCGCCATTGAAAAGGTGTTGCTCAACTACGAAAAAAAGCTCCCTTCCGTCGGCATTGAGCGCTTTGTCGTTGCGGCCGATACCGTGCTCGACCCGGCGACCGGTCTGGAGCGCTTGCTGCAAGACACCTCGTTGCGTCGCTTTCTCGATGGGTTTCAACGCGAACACGACATCGCCTTGGCGATCACCCCGGAAGCCTCCGCGCAAATCGAGGCCCTAGCCAGTACGCGGAACATGGCCCCAGGCGCATTGTGCGAAGAAATGTTCAGCGACTACGGCCACGGTCTCAAGCTAGCCGGGTTGAGCCAGTTCTGCATTGACGCGGACGTGGTCGCCGCTCCTCAAGAGGCCCTCAACGCGCTCGTCAAATACCACTACAACCAGCGCAGCTAAAGCCGGCCGCCGCCGTATTGCTTTACCTTGCGGTAGAGCGTACTCAGGCCGATTTGCAGGACTTCGGCCGCCCGCCGCCGGTCGTCGCCAACGGCCTTTAGGGTCTCGGCAATGGCCATCTGCTCGATCTCGGCCATGCTCATGCCGACGCGAAAGCCCAACCCGGGAAAGACGCGTTCTTGGCGGTTTATGTAGCGCGGAACGTCCCCGACCTCTAGCACGCCTTCGCGGGCGCCCATGACGACCATGCCCTCGATGCAGTTTTTCAATTCCCGCACATTGCCCGGCCAATCGTAATCGCGCAACACATCTAAGGCCCGTGGCCGGATACCCGCGACGCGCTTGTTGTTCTCGGCGGCGAACTGCCGGATGAAGGCGTCGGCCAGAATGGGTATGTCCTCGCGGCACTCGCGCAGGGGCGGCACTTCGATTTTGATCACGTTGAGCCGGTAGAAGAGGTCCGCCCGGAAGTTTCCCTCCTGTACCATAGCCTCGATGTCGCGATGGGTCGCCGCGATCAAGCGCACATCGACCCGCCGGGTCTGGGTGCCGCCGATCCGCTCAAAGCGGCCATCCTGAATCACTCTCAGCAGCTTGACTTGCGTCGGCAGGGAAATGTCGCCGACTTCGTCGAGGAACAAAGTGCCTTGATCGGCCAGCTCAAAGCGCCCTTGGCGCGCGGCTATGGCCCCGGTGTAGGCCCCCTTCTCGTGGCCGAAAAGCTCGTTTTCGACCAAGCCTTCCGGCAGGGCGCCGCAGTTGATTTCGACGAAGGCGTTTTCCCGCCGGCGGCTCTGTTGGTGGATGGCCTTTGCCACCTCGCCCTTGCCCGTGCCGGTCTCGCCAGCGATCAGAACGCTGGTCCGCGACTGAGCCACCTGTTCGATCTGGCGGTAAATGCGCTGCCAAGACGATGAGCGGCGGGCGATGTCGTTAAAGCGGTAGCGCTCGTCCAAGCGGCGCTGCAAATCTGAGACCTCCCCGACGAGCTGCTGGTAGCGCAGGCCCTTTTCCAACACCGCGCCGACTTTGGCCAAATTCAGCGGCTGGAGTTGGAAGTCGTATGCCCCTTGGCGCATGGCTTCAACGCCCAGCTCAATATCTTCAGACCCGGCGATGGCAATCGCGCAGATGGCTGGATTGCGCTTGTGGGCGAGTTGCTGGATCCGCAACCCGTCGATGCGCTTCTCGCGCAGGGCGTAGATCAGCGCGTCAATCGCATCGGCGTCGAGTAGGTCGTACGCGCTCTGCCCCTCGTGCGCCCAGAGCACTTCGTACGCTCGCTGTTCCAAATAGAAAATCAGCTCCCGGGCCTGCTGAGATTCAGGCAGCACGACCAAGAGCCGCGGCTGCGTATGGCGTTTCTTGCTCACGGACCTCCTCGTTTCACGGGTCCCATTTCTAAAATACAAATGGGGCAAGATGATAACTGACCATCTTGCCCCGTCGGCACTACTTTGGACGCCCCGTTTTGCGGCCTACTCAGCCTTTTCTGCGGCCTCGGCTGGCGGGGCTTCTTCGCCGGCCGCGTCAAGGCGATCCACGAGCTCGACGATGCTCATAAAGGCCCCATCGCCGCGGCGCGGACCCAACTTGATCAGGCGCGTATAGCCGCCGTTGCGGCTTTTGTAGCGCGGCCCCAATTCGTCAAAGAGCTTGGCAACTACTTGCTTGTCGGCTATGACGCGCAACACTTGACGCCGGGCGTGCAGGTCGCCTTGCTTGGCGCACGTCAGCACTCGCTCGGCTACGCGCTTGAGCTCTTTGGCGCGCGTCTGGGTCGTGGTGACGCGCTCGTTGATAAAGAGCGAGGCCATCATGTTGGCCAACATGGCTTTGCGATGCGGCGCCGTGCGCCCCAGTTTGGCTATTTTTTTGCCGTGTCTCATGGCTAGAATTCTTCTGCCAGCGGGTTGTCCGCTTTTTGGTCGACCTCAATGCCGGCGTACGGAGTTAGATCCATGCCCCAGCTCAGATCGTTTTCCTCGAGTACTTTCTGCAACTCGTTGAGCGATTTGCGCCCGAAATTGCGATACTCAAGCATCTCGGCCTCCGTGCGCGACACCAAGTCCTTGAGATGGGTGATCCCGGCAGCTTTGAGGCAGTTGGCCGAACGCACCGTCAACTCAATTTCTTCGACGGGCATTTGCAAGAGCTGGGCAATTTTCTTCTCCCGCTCGTCAACCTTCTTTTCCTCGTCGCTTTCAGGCTCTTCTGAAAAGTGAATAAAAAGGCTTAGGTGGTTGCTCAGGAGCTGGGCGGCCTGAGACATGGCGTCCTCGGGATGCACTGAGCCGTTGGTCCAGACCTTCATAATCAGCTTGTCGTAGTCGGTGCGCCGCTCGACGCGCGTGTTCTCGATCTCGTAGTGAACCTTGAGAACCGGCGAATAGTTCGTATCAAGTGGAATCGCACCAATGGGCTGATCGGGGATTTTGTTCTCCTCGGCGAACTGATAGCCGCGACCACAGCCGACCACCAGCTCCATTTTTAGGGAGGCCCCTTTATCCAAGGTGGCGATGTGCAGGTCGGGATTCATCACCTCGATGCTGGGATCCACGGCTAGGGCCTTGGCCGACAAAGCCCCTGCGGTCGCGCATTCGACGAGCAGGACGCGATCCTCCTCGCCCCGATAGCGAATCGCCACTTCCTTGAAGTTGCGCACGATCTCCGGCACGTCCTCGCGGACCCCGGCAATCGTGGAAAACTCGTGATGCACACCTTCGATATGAACCTGCTTGATCGCGGCCCCTTGGATAAAAGACAGCAATACGCGGCGCAGGGCGTGCCCAATAGAAACGCCAAAGCCGCGCTCGAGCGGCTGGACGACAAACATGCCATACGTCTCGCTAAGGCTTTCTTTTTCGACCTCGGCCAGCTTCGGCATCTGGAGACCTTCTAATTTCATACTGTATCCTCTTGTCTCTTGATGGATTGGACGGAGTGAACCTTTAGACGCGAGAATAAAACTCAATGACTAATTGTTCTTCGGCGACCGTGGGAATGTCTTCGCGGCCGGGGACCTCGGCCACGGTCCCAGTCAGGTTGACCTTGTCTATGGCCAGCCAAGGCACGGTATCGCGTGCGCGCCGCAGCGATTCGTGAATGGCCTCTAGCTGACGACTGCGCTCGGCAACCTGTACCACATCCCCCATCCGGGTCAGGTAGGAAGGGATATTGACCCGGATGCCGTTTACCGCGATGTGGTTGTGGCGCACCAACTGGCGTGCGGCCTTGCGCGATGGCGCGAAACCGAGCCGATAGACGATGTTGTCGAGGCGACGCTCCAACAGGCGCAACAGGTTTTCGCCGCTGACGCCCGGCACCCGCGAGGCTTCCTTGTAATAGCCCCGGAACTGGCCTTCGCGGATTCCGTAGAGCCGAGCGAGCTTCTGCTTAGCCCGCAGCTGGACGCTGTAGTCGGACTGCTTGCGCCGCAGCCCCTGGCCGTGTTGGCCCGGAGCATAGCTGCGCCGCTCAAAGGAGCATTTTTCGAGGCTGCAACGCTCGCCTTTCAGGAAGAGTTTGGCCCCTTCCCGGCGGCAGAAGCGACAGTTGGGACCGGTATGTCTGCTCATAACGTAGTTCGCTCCTCTAGACGCGGCGACGCTTAGGTGGCCGACAGCCGTTGTGCGGCATGGGCGTCACGTCGCGGATGGCGGAAATTTCGAGCCCGGCGTTTTGCAGGGCGCGGATGGCGGACTCGCGCCCTACGCCCGGCCCCTTGACCCAGACCTCCACGCGGCGCAACCCCATGTTCATGGCTTCTTGCGCGGCCTTTTCAGCGGCGAGCTGACCGGCAAAGGGCGTAGATTTGCGACTGCCCTTGATGCTCATTTTCCCTGGGGTCGCCCAAGAAATCACATTGCCCCTCGTATCGGTCAGGGTGATGATCGTATTGTTGAACGTGGCCAAAATGTGAGCCACGCCCACCGCTTCTACCTGTTTTGCTTTCTTGCGTCTCTTGCGTCTTTCGGGCGGCAAAGGTCTATCTCTCCGTTGGGGTTGAGCTACTTGACGGGGGCCTTTTTCTTGCCGGCAATGGCTCGCCGCGGCCCCTTGCGCGTGCGGGCATTGGTCTTGGTGCGCTGGCCGTTGGCCGGCAGCCCGCGACGATGCCGCAACCCCCGATAGCAGCCGATGTCCATCAGCCGCTTGACATTCAGGGTGGTTTCGCCGCGCAGACTGCCTTCGACCTTGTGGCTGACCTCGATGATCGAGCGCAAACTGTTGACTTGGTCTTCGTTCAGCTCGTTGATGCGAGTTTGGGGGTCAATCCTCGCCTGCGAGGCGATGCGACCGGCTGTCGCATACCCAATGCCAAAGATATAGGTCAATGCGATAACGACCCGCTTGTCGCGGGGTAAATCTACACCTGCTATGCGTGCCATGGTGCTTGCCTCATGGTAAAGTGCTCGGGGGTCCAATCCTTCCTACGAGTGGGATTGGAGTGGAATTTTTGTGAATGCTCTGCGCCGGTTGCGGCCGTTATGGGTGGAGAAGATAGCGGCTCCTGGGCGTACCGCCTCAGCCTTGTTTCTGCTTGTGGCGGGGATTACGCCGGCATATCACGCGCACGACCCCGCGTCGACGGACGATCTTGCACTCGGAACAGCGCTTGCTGACAGAGGCTCTAACTTTCACGATACTCGCTCCAAGTGAGGTTTAGCCGCGACGGCCCTGAATTTTGCCCCGCTTCATAAAGCCCTCGTAGTGGCGGGTCATTAGCTGGGACTCGATCTGCTGCAAAGTGTCTAACGCCACGCCGACGACGATCAAAAGCCCGGTGCCGCCAAAAAATTGGGCAAAAGAAGGAGCCACGTTGAATTGCTGCGTGACGAAGAAGGGAAAAATCGCCACCAGCGCGAGGGCAATAGAACCCGGTAGGGTAATCCGCGTCATAATCCCGTCAATATATTGGGCGGTGCGCGGCCCGGGGCGAACCCCCGGAATGAAGCCGCCGTGCTTTTTCATGTTGTCGGCGAGTTGGTTGGGATCCATGACGATGGCAGTATAAAAATAAGTAAAGAAGATGATCATGAGCGCATAGACGACCCAATAAAACAGGGATTCGGTCGAGAAAAACGAACCGATCGCCAGCATGAACTCATGGCCGGGGAACATCTGCGTGATCGTACCGGGCAAGAACATGATCGACTGGGCAAATATGATCGGAATTACGCCCGCCGTGTTGATCCGCAGTGGAATGTGGGTGGTCTGGCCGCCGTAAATGCGCCGCCCGACGACGCGCTTGGCGTATTGCACGGGAATTTTGCGTAGCCCCTGAGTCAGCAGGATCACAAAGGCCACGACGCCGAACATAAGCCCGACGAGCAGGATCTCTTCGATGATGTTCTTGCTGAAGCCGCGGTTAATGATAAAGAGATTGTACTCCTGATTGATCGCGTAGGGCAACTCGGCGATGATGCCGATGAAGATGATCAGAGAAATGCCGTTGCCAATGCCGCGCTCGGTGATCTGCTCGCCCAACCACATGATGAAGATCGTGCCGGTGGTAATCGTCAGCATAGTCGCCAACGTAAAGCCAAGACCCGGGTCGGCAACGGCCGGCTGGCCCGAGTACGGAGCCTTGATGCTGGTTATGAAGAAACTGACGCCGTAGGACTGAGCCGCCGCCAGAAAGACCGTGCCATAGCGCGTGTACTGGGTTATTTTCTTGCGCCCCTCTTCGCCTTCGCGCTGCAATTTTTGGAAGTAGGGAATAACCGCGCCCAGCAACTGCAAAATGATCGAGGCACTGATATAGGGCATAATGCCCAGCGCGAAGATCGTCCCCCGCGTAAAAGCACCGCCCACAAACATGTCGTACAGCCCAAAAAGGGTGTTGTTAGAGCTTTCAAAGAACTCTTTGAGCACGGCTAGCTCGACCCCGGGAACCGTGATCTGACCGCCGATGCGATAGACGACCAAAAGCCCTACCGTGAAGAGTATCCGACGACGCAAATCGGGAATTTTGAAGCAGTTTTGAAAACTCTGCACCAATTGCATCAAATCACCTCGGCCTGGCCGCCTGCTTTGACAATTTTCTCTGCGGCCGCAGTGGAGAATTTGTGCGCCTTAACCGTCAGGGGCTGACTCAGTTCCCCTTCGCCGAGGACCTTCAGCAGCCCGGACGCCTTGGCGATCAAACCGGCCGCAGCCAGTTCCTCTGGCCCGACTTCTCCGCTGAGGCCCCGCGCTTCGAGATCGCGCAGATTGACGATCTGATAGATCGTTTTGAATTTGTGATTGGAAAAACCCACCTTGGGAATGTGGCGGAACAGGGGCAGCGTACCGCCGGTAAACCCGACGCGGTTGCCGCGCCGAGCACCGGACCTAGCTCGCTGGCCTTTGTGGCCTTTGCCCGCGGTCTTGCCCGTCCCCGAGCCCGGCCCTTGTCCCAATCGCTTGCGGCTCCGCTTAGACCCCGGAGGGCATTTTATATTTTCTAGACGCATGGCACGCTCTCGCTTACTCTTCTGCTTCCTCAACTTCCTCAACTGCGACCAGATGCTTGACTTTGGCGATCATTCCCCGGATCTGGGGCGTGTCGTTGTGTGCGACCTGTTGGTATAGGCGCTTGATTCCCAAAGCTGCGATCGTCGCCTTTTGATCTTTGGCGCGGCCAATGGCACTGCGCCGCTGCGTAATGACCAATTTCATGGGTTAATCCCAAGCGCGGAGCGATTCCACCGGAACCCCGCGCTCCCGGGCGATCATCTCGGCACTACGCAGTTGCGTCAGTGCTTTGACGGTCGCCTTTACTGAATTTTGCACATTGTTGGAGCCGAGGGATTTGGTCAGAATATCGTGGATGCCGGCCAGTTCCAGCACGATGCGGGTGCCACCGCTGGCGATGATTCCGGTGCCCGGAGTCGCCGGCTTAAAAAGGAGTTTGACCGCGCCGAAGACGCCGACGACCTCATGCGGTATGGTTCCGGCGGTGACCGGGACCTCGACGACGTTCTTTTTGGCCGCCTCGGCCCCCTTGCGGATGGCCTCGGCGATCTCACCGGCCTTGCCCGAACCAAACCCCACTCGACCCTTGCGGTCCCCAACGACAACCATCGCGCTAAAGCTGAAACGCCGCCCCCCCTTGCGCACATGCGAAACTCGCTTGATGCTGTTTTGGACGACCGCTTCGCTCAGCTCTGCATCGCTGGAATCGGATTTCGCTCTGCTCGTATCTGCTTTCGCCACGCCGTTCTCCCTTAGAAATTCAAGCCGGCTTCCCGCGCCCCATCGGCCACGGCTTTGATCACCCCGTGATAGAGCAGGCCGCCGCGGTCAAAAACGACCTGCTTAATGCCTTTTTCGCACGCCTTAGCAGCGATTATTTTGCCGACTTCGTGCCCTTGGGACACTCGATTGTCAAACTGCCGTTCCCTCAGTTCCCGACACTGGGTGGAAAGCCCTAAAAGGGAATGACCCGCCACATCGTCGACTAGCTGCACCTCGATATGGCGCAGGGAACGATGCACCACCATGCGAGGCCGCTCGGACGTACCCGAGACAATTTTGCGCAGTCGGTGCCGCCGCCGATGCCGCCGATGCCTTTTCCCGGCCAAGTGTTTTTTGTCTTTCATTAGCCTACTGCCGCCTTGCCTTGTTTCCAGTGAATGACCTCGTTCTCATAGCGGACCCCCTTGCCCTTGTAGGGCTCCGGGCGGCGCTTGAAGCGAATATCGGCCGCCACTTGGCCCACGAGCTGCTTGTCGATGCCCCTGACGGCGATGCGGGCTTGTGCGCCTTGAGTGCCGTCGGACACTTCGACTTGGATGCCTTCGGGGACCTCGTAGATCACCGGATGCGAATAACCTACGTGGAGCACGAGTTGGCGGCCTTGGACCTCCGCTCGATACCCTACGCCAAACACATCCAAGTTCTTAAAAAAACCCTTGGAGACCCCCTCAACCGCATTCGCGATCAAGGTGCGGGTCAATCCGTGTAGGGAACGAGCCTGTTTGCTCTCGCCTTTGCGCGTCACAATTAAGGCACTGTCTTGCTGGGCCACGGCGAGATGCTCGGCGACAAACGGCACCTGCAACTGGCCTTTTGGCCCTTTTACGGAGACCTCGGCAGGAGCCAACGCGACTTCGACGCCCTGCGGTAGGGAAAGGGGTTTGCTGCCTATGCGCGACAATCTAACATTCTCCCAGTGGCTTTCATTTACCAGACGCTACAGAGGATCTCGCCGCCTACGCCGTTTATCCTCGCTTCTTTATCGGTCATCACTCCCCTAGAGGTGGAGATGATGGCGATGCCCAGCCCCCGGAGCACCCGCGGGATATTGGCTTTGCCCGCATATTGGCGCAACCCGGGCTTGCTGACGCGCTCTAGCCCGCGGATGATGCTGTTATCATGCTGATCGTAGCGCAGATAGAGCCGCAAAATGCCCTGCTTACCATCTTCGATAAAGGCGAAGTTGTCGATGAAGCGGGACTCGGCCAATACGCGCGCCACTTCTCGCTTCAGCTTTGAGGCGGGCACGTCGACCTTTGAGTGCTTGGCACTACAGGCGTTGCGAATGCGGGTCAACATGTCCGCGATGGGATCCGTCATGCTCATTATTGATTCTCCAACTCGCTACCAACTCGCCTTGCTAACGCCCGGAATCTCGCCCTTGAGGGCCAACTCGCGAAAACAAATGCGGCACAGGCCGAACTTGCGATATACTGCACGCGGGCGTCCACAGCGGTGACAGCGAGTATAGGCTCGCGAGGAAAACTTGGGTTTGCGCTGCGCTTTGGCTATCAAGCATTTCTTTGGCATTAGCGGGTTCTTTCTGGCCCTATTGACTGAAGGGCATGCCTAACAAACGGAGCAACTCTTGGCCTTCTTCGTCGCTTTTGGCTGAGGTGACAATGGTGATATTCATGCCCCGGACTTGGTCGATCATATCGTAGTTGATCTCGGGAAATATGATCTGTTCCTTGATGCCCAGATTGTAGTTCCCGCGTCCGTCGAAACTCTTGGGAGAAACGCCGCGAAAATCTCTCACCTGCGGCAAGGCGAAACTAATCAAGCGGTCGAGAAACTCGTACATGCGGGTGCCCCGCAAAGTGACCATGCAGCCGATGGGAACGCCGACGCGCAGTTTGAAGTTTGAGATCGCCTTCTTGGCTTGGCGGATGGCGGGCTTTTGGCCGGTGATCGCCGTCAACTCGGATACCGCGCCTTCGAGCACCTTGGGCTCTTGCACCGCCTCGCCAACGCCCATATTGACGACGACCTTTTGCAAGCGCGGCACCTGCATGTCGTTCTCAAAGGCGAAGCGGGCCTTGAGTTGAGGCAACGCTTTTTCTCGATACTCTTTTTTTAGTCTGGCTTCGTACATGGCTTATTCTGGGTCGATCATTTCGCCGCTGCGAACAGAGACTCGCACGTATTTGCCGTTGTCCAGCTTCTTGTGGCTGATGCGCGTCGGTTGGTCGGTCTTGGGGCAAACGATCATGACATTGGAAACGTGAATGGGGGCCTCGCGCTCGACGATACCTCCTTGGGGATCGCGCGATGTCGGACGAGTGTGATGCTTGCGCATATTCACGCCTTCGACGATGACTCGCCTCCGGTCTTTAAGCACGCTGAGGACGGTCGAGCGCCGACCTTTGTCGTTGCCGCTTATGACCTGCACTGTGTCGTTTTTGCGAATGTCCATTATGCTCTTCCTCAGACCACCTCGGGTGCCAACGAGACAATGCGCATGTATTGCTTTTCGCGCAGCTCGCGGGCCACAGGCCCAAATATGCGAGTACCCGTGGGCTCCTTGTCGTCGTTGACCAATACAGCGGCGTTGTCGTCAAAGCGGATATAAGAGCCATCGGGACGGCGATATTCCTTCTTGGTCCGCACAACTACGGCCTTGACGACTTGCCCTTCCTCTAAAGGCCCGTTCGGCACTACGCCGTGGACAGCGACTACGATCAGGTCGCCAATGCTGGCATAGCGCTTGCGGGAGCCGCCCAGTACGCGAATGCAGCGGCCGGTGCGGGCCCCGGCGTTATCCGCCATTTTGACTACGCTGTATTCCCGAATCATTTTGTTCCTGCAAGCTCAATTTTTGATTTACGGCCGCTCTAATACATCGACGAGCCGCCAACGCTTGGTTTTGCTCATGGGCCGGCATTCCTCAATGCGCACGAGATCGCCAACTTGCGACTCTTCCCGCTCGTCGTGGGCCACAAACTTGGCAGTGCGGCGGATGACCCGGCCGTACAGGGCATGCGGAATGCGCTGTTCAACCGCCACAATCCGCGTCTTGATGTTACTGGCCTTGAGCACTCGACCTTCAGCCTGACGCCGGCCTCTCTTTTGTTTAGCCATTTCCCACCTATTTCCCACCGGCCAAGGGGCGGATTCCGAGCGTGTGCTCTTTGAGCACGGTGTGTGCCTTGGCAATATCGCGCCGCACCTGTCGCAACCGAATGGGACTCGTCAACTGGCCGGCTACGTGCTGAAAACGCAGGTTGAAGAATTCCTCATGCAACTCTTCCAACCTGTTTTGCACTTCCTCTAAACTCAACTCGCGCAATTCGCTGACCTTCATAGCCTCACGTAACTCGTTTGACGACCTTGGTCTTGATGGGCAGTTTGTGGCCAGCGCGGCGAAATGCCTCGCGGGCCATGGCTTCGGGCACCCCGGAAAGCTCAAACATCACCCGCCCGGGTTTGACGACCGCAACCCATCCCTCGGGCGATCCCTTGCCTTTGCCCATGCGGGTTTCGGCCGGTTTCTTGGTGATCGGTTTGTCGGGAAAAATGCGGATCCACATCTTGCCCGTGCGGCTCATCGCCCGACTGATCGTCACGCGCACAGCCTCGATTTGGCGGCTGGTAACCCAACAAGGTTCGAGGGCTTTAAGGCCATATTCGCCGAAGGAGACCATGTCCCCGCCTTTGGTCTGGCCGCGCATGCGCCCCCGCGCTTGCTTCCTCCACTTGGATTTCTTGGGCATTAACATAGAGAGCGTCTCGCTGTAATTAGACCGTCCGCACGGCCCCTTCTTCGGCCACGACTTCGCCGTGACAAATCCAAACCTTTACGCCCACAGTCCCCGATACGGTATAAGCCGTCGCCATGGCGTAGTCGATATCGGCGCGTAGCGTGTGCAAGGGGACCCGACCGGCTGGCTCGGAACGCTCGCGCCGTCCCATTTCCGAACCACCGATGCGCCCGGAACAGACGATGCGGATGCCTTCGGCCCCCATGCGCATCGACGAGGCGACAGATTTTTTCATGGCCCGGCGGAAAGAAACGCGCTGCTCCAACTGGCGGGCAAGGTTGTCGGCCACTAGCTGAGCATCCAGTTCGGGCTTCTTGATCTCTTGGATATTGAGCGAGACATCCTTGCTGGTCAGTGCCTTGAGCTCGTCGCGAATTTTATCGACTTCGGCCCCCCGGCGCCCAATGGCAATACCGGGACGAGCGGTATGCACTTCAACGGTAACCCGCTTGGGCTGGCGCTCAATGTTGATCTGGGACACACCGGCTCGCTGTAGGCGCTGGCGCACGTAGCGCCGGAGCATGAGGTCTTCCTTGAGTAACTCGGAAAAATCCTTTTCGGCGAACCAATTTGAACGCCAAGGCTTGATGACCCCGAGGCGGAAGCCGTATGGATGTGTTTTTTGGCCCAAGGAGCCCCCCTTAGTTGGCCTGGTCGCTGACGACGACCGTGAGATTGCAGTGGCGCTTGCGAATGCGATCGGCCGAGCCGCGGGCCCGCGGACGAATGCGCTTGAGATCGCGTCCTTCGTCGGCGAAGACACGCGTTACGTAGAGATCATCGGCGTCAACCGGATTTTCTTCATCCTGATTTATCCCATTGGCTATGGCCGAACGCAGGGTCTTTTCGACCAGCTTGGCCACGGGCCGAGGCGAAAACCGAAGAATGGTAAGGGCCTCGGCGACGGGCTTGCCGCGAATCAGGTCGATGAGCTGACGCACTTTAGTCGCCGGTACGCCGATTTGTTTGAGTACGGCTTGGGCTTCCATGCTATTGCACTCTCGTGCCGCGCTCGGTCAACCGGCCCCCATGGCCGCGAAAGGTGCGGGTTGGAGCGAACTCGCCGAGCTTGTGCCCGACCATGTTCTCTGTGATGTACACCGGAATGAACTTATTGCCGTTGTAAACAGCGAGTGTATGGCCAACGAAGTCGGGCGTAATGGTTGATCGCCGCGACCAAGTCCGTACGACCTGTTTGTCACCCGTGCGATTGAGGTGCTCAATTTTTTTTGTTAAATGCCCATCGATAAAAGGGCCTTTTTTAATCGATCGTGCCATAATCCCTCGCTACTTCGCGTTGCGCCGGCGTATGATCCACTGATTGCTTTGGTTTTTGCGCTTGCGCGTCTTGTACCCCTTAGTCGGCTTGCCCCAAGGGGTGACCGGGTGCCGTCCACCCGAAGACCGGCCCTCGCCGCCCCCATGCGGGTGGTCGACCGGATTCATCACTACGCCCCGCACCTTGGGTCTGTGCCCCAACCAACGAGCGCGACCCGCCTTGCCAATGACAATGTTGGCATGTTCTATATTGCCCACCTGCCCCAAGGTCGCCATGCACTGGACGGGTACTTCGCGATTTTCCCCGGAAGGCAGGCGCAACTGCGCCCGACCACCATCGCGACCGAGAAGCTGTACTTCCGCTCCCGCGCTGCGTGCTAGCTGACCGCCGCGACCGGGATTGAGCTCGACATTGTGAATCGTCGCTCCCAAGGGAATGTTGGCCAACGGCAGGGCATTACCGACTTGGATTGGGGCATTGGGACCGGCGGCGATCTCGGCCCCGACTTTCAGGCCCAAAGGCGCGAGAATATAGCGCTTGTCGCCGTCGGCATAGACGACAAGAGCAATAAATGCCGAGCGATTGGGATCGTATTCGATGGCGGCGACTCGGCCCGGGACACCGATCTTGGCCCGCTTGAAGTCGATGACGCGATAGCGCCGCTTGTGCCCCCCTCCGCGCCGACGCATGGTCAGACGCCCCTGATTGTTGCGTCCTCCCGACTTGCCAACGGCAGATGCGAGCAAGGACTTCTCGGGCTTGCTGCGCGTTAGGTCCGCAAAGGAGTTGACCGTCTTGTAGCGCAGCGTCGGGGTTGTGGGGCGGAATTTTTTAACGGCCATCTCGAGAGCAACTTAGCTAGATGTTTTCTGCAAATTCAATGGAGTCGCCGGCTTGGAGTGTCACATAGGCCTTTTTCCAACCGGCACGCCGTCCCAAGTACATCCCTTGCCGCTTGGGCTTGCTGGGGACCTTGATGGTGCGAACGGATTCGACCTTGACTGAAAAAATGGATTCTACGGCCTGGCGGATCTGGAGTTTGTTGGCCTTGGGATGGACGCGAAAGGCGTATTTGTTGCCCTCGCGCAACATAGAGGCTTTTTCGGTGATCACCGGCTCCTGAATAATCGCTCGTGGGTTCATTTTTTAACCCCTTTGGCCGCACTTTTCTACGAGCCGGTCAAAGGCTTGGCGAGCAAATAAAACCACATCTGTTGCCAGCAAGTCGTAGGTAGATAGCGACCCGAGATGGGTAGTTTTCACCTTGGGCAGATTACGGCTCGATTTGAGCAACACCGGCGAGCTATCCACAGTGACAAACAGAACTTTCTGGCCTTCGAGACCGCATGCTTCGATGACCTTCTGAAAGGAACGGGTACTAGGAGCGGGAAAGTTGAAATCGGTGACGACCTTGATCTGCCCTTCTGTACCTTTGACTGTGAGTGCCGAGCGGAATGCCAAACGCTTGAGGGATTTGGGCAGCTTGGAAGCATAGGAGCGGGGGTGGGGCCCAAAGGCCACGCCGCCCCCACGCACCAACGGTGAGCGCAACGAACCCCGACGCGCCCAACCCGTGCCTTTCTGGCGATGGTGCTTCTTACCTGTGCGGGCTATTTCAGACCGGGTCTTGGCCGAGGCCGTCCCCTGCCGCTGATTCGCTTGGTTGGCGACGATCGCTCGGTAGAGAGCGTATTCCGAAACCTCAATGCCGAACAAATCCTCGGGCAATTCCACAGAGCCATCGGCTTGTCCTGCGCTGTTTAGCACCTCTACCTGCACACCCATCGTCCAATCAAACCTTTATGTCAATGCCGATGCCCGCAGGCAGATCGAGCTTCATCAGAGCATCCACGGTCTGCGGCGTCGAATCATAAATGTCGATGAGGCGCTTGTGGATGCGCGTCTCAAACTGCTCGCGCGATTTCTTGTCCACATGTGGGGATCGCAGCACGGTATATATAGTACGAGCCGTCGGCAGCGGCACCGGGCCAGCGATGCGCGCCCCGCTCCGCTTGACCGTCTGGACTATCTCGTCCACAGACTTATCCAAAGCTATATGATCGTAGGCTTTGAGACGAATGCGTATTCTGTCAACTGCCACTGGCTCGTATCCCCCTAACGCGGTGGCCCTACTCGGAGACCTCGGTGACGACACCGGAGCCGATGGTCCGACCGCCCTCGCGAATGGCAAAGCGCAACTGCGGCTCAATGGCTATAGGCTGGATTAGCTCTACTTCCATGTTGACGTTGTCGCCCGGCATGACCATCTCTGTGCCCTCAGGCAGAGCAATGGTCCCGGTGACGTCGGTGGTGCGAAAGAAAAACTGGGGCCGATAGCCAGAGAAAAAGGGCTTTTCGCGCCCTCCCTCCTTGGGGGTCAACACCACGACCTCGGCCCTAAACTTGGTGTGCGGCTGAACAGAAGCAGGCTTGCAGACGACCATTCCGCGCATGAGTTCAGCTTTCTCGACGCCGCGGAGCAGAAGGCCGACGTTGTCGCCCGCCTCGCCCTCGTTGAGCAGCTTGCGGAACATCTCGACGCCGGTGACTGTGGTCTTGCGCGTCTCCTTGATGCCGACGATATCCACCTCTTCGCCGACCTTGATTCGACCGCGCTCGACGCGACCCGTGCCAACCGTGCCGCGTCCTTGGATCGTAAACACATCTTCGACCGGCATCAAGAAAGGCTGGTCGACATCGCGCACCGGGTCGGGAATGAACTCGTCAACCGCATTCATCAATTCGTCGATCGACTGAGTGCCAGTCGGCGAGTCCGTCCCTTCGAGTGCCTCAAGGGCCGAACCGCGGATCATCGGGGTATCGTCGCCATCAAAACCGTACTCGGATAGCAACTCGCGCGTCTCCAACTCGACCAAGTCCAAAAGTTCTTCGTCATCTACTTGATCAACCTTGTTGAGATAGACGACAATGCTGGGCACGTTGACTTGGCGGGCCAATAGAATGTGTTCGCGGGTCTGGATCATCGGCCCGTCAGCAGCACTGACGACCAAAATCGAACCATCCATCTGGGCGGCACCGGTAATCATATTTTTGATGTAGTCGGCATGACCGGGGCAGTCAACGTGTGCATAGTGACGCTTATCGGTCTCGTACTCCTGATGGGACACATTGATCGTCACCCCGCGCGCCTTTTCTTCCGGGGCATTGTCGATTTCATCGACGCCCTTAGCCTCGGCCAAACCCTTGTTGGCCAAGTGTAAGGTGATAGCCGCCGTCAAGGTGGTTTTGCCATGGTCGACGTGACCAATGGTGCCGATATTGACGTGCGGTTTATTGCGCTGAAACTGTTCCTTAGCCATTTCCTTAATCCTCTCCTTTCCTTAGTCCGTAGGAAGGCGGTTACAACTTTAACCTCGAGTGCTATCGACGATTTCTTCGGTGATGTGCCTTGGGACGGCTTTGTATTTGGAGAACTGCATGGTAAAAAGTGCCCGTCCTTGGGTCAATGAACGCAGACGAGTGGCATAGCCAAAAGTCTCGCTCAGCGGCACGAAGGCTTTGACGACTTGGGCATCGGAACGGGGGTTGATGCCTTGGATCTCGCCACGGTGCGAATTGAGATCGCCCATTACGTCGCCTAGATATTGCTCGGGGACGACGACCTCCAACTCCATAATCGGCTCCATGAGATAGGGCGCCGCTTTTAGGGCACCGCCTTTGAATGCCATAGAACCGGCAACCTTAAACGCGACTTCCGATGAGTCGACTTCGTGATGCGACCCATCTACCAGCGCGACTTTAACATCTTCGATCGGATAACCGGCAACCGGGCCGCTGGTCATCGCTTCAATGATGCCCTCGCGCACTGGATTGATGTATTCCTTGGGGATGTTGCCGCCGATAATTTTCGACTCAAAGACCAGCCCACTGCCAGGCTCGCCGGGCTCGATCTCCAACTCAACGTGCCCGTACTGGCCGCGGCCTCCGGTCTGTCGCACGAACCGACCCGAGCTCTCAACAGCCTTGCCCAGGCCTTCTTTGTAGGCCACTTGGGGCTTGCCGACATTGGCCTCAACCTTGAACTCGCGGAACAGCCGGTCAATGAGTATCTCTAGGTGTAGTTCACCCATGCCCGACATGATCGTCTGGCCTGTTTCGTCGTCGAGCTTGACCTGAAAGGTCGGATCTTCCTCACTGAGCTTGGACAGGGCAATGTATAGCTGCTCTTGATCCGCCCGCGTCTTTGGCTCAATTGCCACATGGATCACCGGCTCGGCAAATTCGATCTTTTCCAAGACGATGGGGTGCTCATCATCGCAAAGCGTATCGCCAGTAGTTGTGTTTTTGAGGCCAACCACAGCGACTATATCGCCAGCATAGGCACGAGATAGCTCGGTGCGATCGTTGGCGTGCATCTCCAGCAAGCGCGCAGTTCGCTCGCGGCGCTCCGTAGTCACATTGTAGAGATAAGTCCCCGAGCTTAGCACACCTGAATAGACGCGAACAAAAGTGAGACGCCCGACAAAAGGATCCGTCATAACCTTAAAGGCCAACCCGGAAAAAGGCGCGTCGTCGCGGGCGGGCGCACCGCTTCTGCGCTGGAATGGGGCAGCATGCCCTTGACTTGGCCGATGTCGGCTGGGGACGGAAGATAGTGCAGCACGGCGTCGAGCAAGCGCTGGACGCCTTTGTATTTGTACGCACTGCCACACGTTACCGGCACGGCCTTCAGCGCGATGGTGGCTTGGCGCAACGCAGCTCGGATCTCGTCGGGATGAATTTCCTCCCCTTCTAGAAATTTTTCGAGCAGCCCATCGTCAAATTCGGCCACCGACTCGAGCAGCTTTTCGCGGTGTTGCAAGGCACTCTCCAGCAAGTCTGCGGGGATATCGTCCTCAAAAAACTTGACGCCCTGACTGGCCTCTTCGTAGGTAATGGCCTTCATCTCGACCAAGTCTATCAAGCCGTTGAAGGTCTCTCCAACGCCGATGGGCAACTGGACGGGCACAAAATTGCTGTTCAATCGCTCTTGGAGCATGCTAAGGACCTGAAAAAAATCAGCCCCATTGCGATCCATCTTATTGACAAAAGCAATGCGCGGAACTTCGTATTTGTCGGCTTGGCGCCAGACGGTTTCGGACTGAGGTTCAACTCCGCCGACCGCACAGAAGACGCCTATGGCCCCGTCAAGGACGCGCAGCGAACGCTCAACCTCGGCCGTAAAATCTACGTGCCCGGGCGTGTCGATGATATTGATGCGGTGATCTTTCCACTCGCAAGCGGTAGCTGCAGAGGTAATAGTAATTCCTCGCTCGCGCTCTTGCTCCATCCAATCCATCGTCGCCGTGCCCTCGTGGACCTCTCCCATGCGATGAACGCGACCCGTGTAGTAGAGGATTCGCTCGGTCGTAGTGGTCTTGCCGGCGTCAATGTGAGCCGCAATCCCGATGTTGCGCGTGTCTTGTTGGGCAAACTGTCGTACCATTTCGCCTGAGATCTCCCTAAAATCTGTAGTGGGCGAAGGCCTTGTTTGCCTCGGCCATGCGGTGGACGTCTTCCTTCATGCGTACAGCCCCACCTTCCCCCCTTGAGGCAGCGATAAACTCGTTGGCCAACCGCTCAGCCATGGTGCGCTCAGAGCGCTCGCGGGCAAAGCGAATCAACCAGCGAATCGAACGCGCCGTGCGCTCGTCTGGTCGCATTTCGACCGGAACCTGATACGTTTGGCCACCGACTCGACGCGATTTTACCATAACGATGGGCTTGGCATTTTCCAGTGCCTTCTGAAATACATCAATCCCGTCTTGGCCACTGCGATCGGCAGCCAAGTCAATCGAGTCGTAGAATATGCGCTCGGCCACGCTCTTTTTGCCTTGTTTCATCAGCGAATTTACAAACCTCGCCGCCAAGACATTGTGGAATTTCGGGTCTGGCAGCAGCTTGCGTTTGATTGCTTTTTTACGACGCGACATTGCTTATACCTAAGTAGGCCGCCGGGTGCCATATTTGGAGCGCCCCTGGCGCCGGTCAGCCACGCCCGTCGCATCGAGGACGCCGCGCACGATGTGGTAGCGCACACCGGGGCAGTCCTTGATGCGGCCTCCGCGCACTAAGACGATGGAGTGCTCCTGTAGTGTGTGGCCCTCGCCTGGCACATAAGCTGTGACTTCAATCCCCGTAGTCAAACGCACACGAGCCATTTTACGCAAAGCCGAATTGGGCTTCTTGGGCGTCTGAGTGTAAACGCGCGTACAAACGCCGCGGCGCTGGGGACAGCCTCTCAGCGCTGGGGAGTCCGTCTTTTTTAGTGATTTTTGCCGGCTTTTTCGGACCAGCTGACTAACCGTTGGCAAACGTTGTTGCTCCTCATTCCGTAATAAATAGCAAACTTACAATGTAAATACAAATGGTATAACTGTCAATACTACTCGCCTAAAACACCCGTTTCCGCAGTCGCAACTTCGGCCAACTCGGCTTTGCCATTACCTTCGGGCTCCAAGCTCTCATAGGTGATATCTTGGTACGATGTAGTGCCCGTGCCGGCTGGGATCAAGCGGCCGATTATGACGTTTTCTTTGAGGCCCCGCAGATGGTCTATCTTGCCTTGTACGGCCGCCTCGGTCAACACGCGCGTCGTCTCTTGGAAAGAGGCGGCGGAGATAAAGCTATCCGTGCGCAGGGAGGCCCGAGTAATGCCCAGCAGGATCGGCTGGCAGGTGGCCGGGTCTCCTCCCTCGTAGAGGACTTTGTCATTCTCCCTGTTGAAGCGGATCTTATCCACTTCCTCCCCTTCGAGAAAATTCGTATCACCCGGGTCAATGATGCGCACCTTCTGCAACATCTGCTTGACGATCACTTCGATGTGTTTGTCGTTGATCTCCACGGCCTGTAAGCGATAGACATCCTGAATCTCGTTGACCAAATACTCCTGTACCTTATTCACACCCTGAACCCGCAAAATATCGTGCGGGTTGACCGAACCCTCGGAGAGACGCTCGCCAGCTTCGACTCGATCTCCTTCGTGGACGCGAAGGTGCTTACCGTAGGGCACCGAGTATTTCTTTTTCTCGCCATCCAGCGGGGTAACGAACAATTCGCGGTTGCCGCGGACTAGGCCGCCGAAGCTCACAGTGCCGTCAATTTCCGATATTACCGCCGGTTCCTTGGGCCGGCGTGCCTCAAAGAGTTCAGCAACGCGCGGCAAACCACCAGTGATGTCGCGCGTCTTGGAACGCTCGCGCGGGATCTTGACCAACACCTGCCCCGGCTCAACTTGCTCTCCATCTTCGACTAAAAGACGGGCACCGACCGGAATGATATAGGAACGGGCCCCGGTTCGCTGCCCGTCTTCCTCGATTTCGATCTCGATCTGCGGGCTTAGCGAGCGGTCGCGCTGTTCGACGATGCCGCGGACGCTCATGCCCGTGCTTTCGTCAAATTCCTCGCGCATAGTTACTCCGGCAATAATATCGTTGAACTTGATCCGGCCCGGGCGGTCGGTGAGGATCACATTGTTGTATGGATCCCATTCGTACAGCACCTGCCCCATTTCGACTTGCTCGCCATCTTCAACCTTGAGCACCGCGCCATAAGGGACGTTGATAGACGAGCGCACTCGATTCTGTTCGTCGAGCAACCCGATTTCGCCATTGCGGCCGACGACCGTGACGCCGGCTGTCGGGTTTTGTACTGGATCAACATCGGAAAATTGGACGCGGCCGGCCCGGCGAGCGGTGATCTGCGACTGCTCGGCAATGCGACTCGCCGTACCGCCGATGTGAAAAGTACGCAGCGTTAGCTGCGTACCCGGCTCACCAATACTCTGCGCGGCCACGACCCCAACGGCCTCGCCCACATTGACCACGCGGCCCGTAGCCATGTTGCGCCCGTAGCACTTGATGCACACGCCGCGCTCGGACTCGCAGGTGAGCACCGAGCGGATGAGAACTTCTTCAATGCCCGCTTGGGCAATGCGATTGGCGTCTTCCTCTTCCAACAGGGCACCCGCTCGGGCTACCACATTGTCGTCGGCGTCGAGAGCGTCCTCTTGCAACACGCGGCCGACGATGCGGTCGGCCAGCGGCTCGATGACCTCCTCGCCGTCCTTGAGAGCACCGGTATTCAGCCCTTGGCTAGTCATGCAGTCCTCTTCGCTAATCACCACGTCTTGGGCCACATCGACCATCCGACGAGTCAGATAGCCGGCTTCGGCCGTCTTCAGAGCCGTATCGGCCAACCCCTTGCGCGCTCCGTGGGTCGAGATGAAATACTCGAGCACCGACAGCCCCTCTTTGAAAGAGGCGATAATCGGCGTTTCGATAATTTCACCGACAGCCCCGGTCAGCTTTTTCTGCGGCTTGTTCATCAGGCCGCGCATGCCACCGAGCTGTTTGATCTGATCCTCGCTGCCACGCGCCCCGGAATCCTTCATAACGTAAACCGAGTTAAAGCCCTCTTCGGCGTCCTCGAGCGTTTTCTGCACGGCGCGCGAGACCTCAGATGTGGCATGGGTCCAGATGTCGATGATTTTGTTATAGCGCTCGCCATCGGTGATGATGCCGTTGGCATACTGATCGCGGACTTTCTCCACTTCCTTGAGCGCTCCATCAATGAGCTTCGTTTTCGTAGGGGGCACGACTACGTCGTCAACGGCGATGGACACGCCGGCCAGCGTCGCGTAGTGGTAGCCCATATTTTTGAGCTGATCGACGAACTCGGCCGTGCGCCTATTGCCCAACAGACGATGCACATCGGCGGTGATCTTTTTGATATCGCCCTTGTCAACCGTGCGGTTGATAAAGCCGATTTCCTCCGGGAGCACCTCGTTGAAAAGCAAGCGACCGACAGTCGTTTTCACCATCTCTCCCTCGATGCACACCACAATCGGCTGGTGCAAGGTAATGCGGCCCGCTTCAAAGGCCGCAACCGCCTCAGTCTTATTGGCAAAGTTGCGCTCGACCTCCCCTTTTTCGCTAAAGCGCGTCTTGGTCAGGTAGTAGCTGCCGAGCACGATGTCTTGAGGGTTGTCCATAATTACCGGCTCGCCATCGGCCGGCTTGAGGATGTTGTTGGTAGAGAGCATTAAGAGCCGCGCCTCAATTTGGGACTCGAATGAGAGCGGGACATGCACGGCCATCTGGTCGCCATCGAAGTCGGCATTAAAGGCGGCGCAAACCAGCGGGTGCAGGCGAATGGCTTTCCCCTCGACGAGAATGGGCTGAAAAGCCTGAATGCCCAACTTGTGCAAGGTCGGCGCTCGATTGAGCAATACGCAGTGGTCGCGAATGATCTCCTCGAGAATGTCCCAGACTTCTGGGCGCTCGCGCTCGACCAACTTCTTGGCACTCTTGACGGTTTGCACCAGCCCTTTTTCTTCCAACTTTTTGATCACAAAGGGCTTAAATAGCTCCAAGGCCATTCCCTTGGGTAAGCCGCACTGGTACAGCTTGAGTTCGGGACCGACGACAATGACTGAGCGGCCCGAATAATCGACGCGCTTGCCCAGCAAGTTTTGGCGAAAACGGCCCTGCTTACCCTTGAGCAGATCACTGAGCGACTTGAGCGAGCGATTGCCGTCGCCGCGCACAGCCCGCGAGCGACGCCCGTTGTCGAAGAGGGCGTCAACGGCTTCTTGGAGCATCCTCTTCTCATTGCGCAGAATGACCTCGGGCGCCTTGATGTTGATCAGCTTCTTCAAGCGGTTGTTGCGATTGATGACCCGGCGGTAGAGGTCGTTGAGATCGGAAGTGGCGAAGCGACCGCCCTCTAAGGGCACCAAGGGGCGCAGATCCGGCGGAATGACCGGAATGTTGTCGAGAATCATCCACTCGGGCCGGTTTTCAGACTGGCGGAAGGCCTCGACGACCTTGAGGCGCTTGAGTGCTTCTTGCTTGCGTTGGATCGAACTCTCCATCCTGACCAAGGTTCGCAATTCGGCCGAGAGCTCTTCGATATCGATCTGCTCTAAGAGGCGCTTGACTGCGGGTGCTCCCATCTCGACCTCGGGATCGCCGCCCGCTTCCTGTACCTCCATGAGCTCCTCTTCAGTCAAAAGCTGGAACTTCTCTACGGGTGCGTCCCGCGGATCGATGACAACATAGGACTCGTAGTAGAGGATGCGCTCTAGGTTGCGCATCGAGATGTCGAGTAGGGCCCCGATGCGCGAAGGCAGCGATTTGAAATACCAGATGTGGGAAACCTGTACGGCGAGCTCAATGTGGCCAAGGCGCTCGCGGCGAACCTTGACCTGCGTGACCTCAACGCCGCAACGATCGCATACTATGCCTCGATAGCGGATGCCCTTGTACTTGCCGCAGTGGCAATTCCAGTCCTTGACCGGACCGAAGATGCGTTCGCAGAACAACCCGTCGCGCTCCGGTTTGAAGGAGCGATAGTTGATCGTCTCAGGCTTAGTGACTTCACCTTGTGACCAGGCGCGAATGGTCTCGGGCGAAGCGAGCTGAATGCGGATGGAATCGAAATCAATCGGTTTGCGCGATGCATTGACAGTCTGTAACACGGGCACCCCCTTTGCGCTTTATGCACATGCTCTGCGATTCAATACGTCTCGACGATCCTGCTGTCTTCAAGGATCACATCCAGACACAAACTCTGTAGCTCCTTAACCAGCACATTGAACGATTCTGGAATGCCTGGTTCGGGTGGATTCTCTCCTTTCACAATGGCCTCGTATATCTTGGAACGCCCGGCGACGTCGTCGGATTTGACAGTCAGCATCTCTTGCAGCGTGTAGGCTGAACCGTAGGCTTCCAAGGCCCACACTTCCATCTCGCCAAAGCGCTGGCCGCCAAACTGGGCCTTGCCCCCCAAGGGCTGCTGCGTGACCAGCGAGTATGGCCCGATGGAGCGGGCGTGAATTTTGTCGGCGACCAAGTGCGACAGCTTTAACATGTATATGTAGCCCACGGTCACTCGCTTGTCTAGCTTGTTGCCGGTCCGCCCATCGTAGAGCACTTGTTTGCCGTCGTCGGGCATCCCAGCCTCGCCGAGCATATCCCGGACCTCATCGAGGGATGCCCCGTCGAAAACCGGGGTCGCCACATGCATATTTAAGGCGTCGGCCGCCATGCCCAGATGGGTTTCAAATATCTGGCCCAAGTTCATGCGCGAAGGCACTCCCAAAGGGTTGAGGGCGATATCCACGGGCGTACCGTCCTCGAGAAAGGGCATATCCTCCTCCGGCGCGATGTACGCGACGACCCCCTTGTTGCCGTGGCGGCCGGCCATCTTATCGCCGACCGAGAGCTTGCGCTTCTTGGCCACATAGACCTTGACGAGCTGCGCGATGCCCGGCGGCAGCTCATCGCCGCGCGTGATGCGCTCTAGTTGGCGCTCGGTTTGCTCGTCAACCAGCTTTAACTGCTCGTCGGCATAGCGCAAAAGTTCGGCGACTTCGCCGCTGACTTTGGGGTCTGTGGTCCAGCCTTCTTCGGGTTGCAGCGTGGAGAAATCTTCACCCACCCGTTCGAGCAGCCGCTGGCTCAACTGAGTGCCTTTGCGGACCTTCAGCTCGCCGTCTTGGGAGTATAAGTTGCCCAACTTGACGTTCCCCACCACCTCCAGCAACCTAGCGTTGCGTTGGGCTATCAGGGTCTCCTTGCGCTCGGCCGATTCTTTCTCGCATGCGTCGATGCTCTCTCGACGCCGGGATGGATTGCCTCGCTCGCGGCGCGAGAAAACCTTGCGGTCAATGACCACGCCCTCCATGCCGGGGGGCGCTTTCAGCGATGCATCGCGGACATCCCCGGCCTTCTCGCCGAAAATGGCCCGCAAGAGCCGCTCTTCGGGCGATAGCTCGCTCTCGCCCTTAGGCGTCACTTTGCCGACTAGAATATCGCCGGGGCCGACCTCGGCTCCAATGCGAATAATACCCTCGTCATCGAGGTTGCGCACCGCTCCTTCGCTGACGTTGGGAATCTCTCGGGTGATTTCCTCTTGACCGCGTTTGGTGTCGCGCACTTGGAGCTCAAATTCCTCAATGTGTACGGAAGTGAAAATGTCCTTTTTGAGGAGGCGCTCGCTGACGACGATGGCATCTTCAAAGTTGTAGCCATTCCAAGGCATGAAGGCAACCAAGACATTCACGCCTAGGGCCAAGTCGCCCCGATCCGTAGCAGCACCATCAGCCAAGGGCTGGCCGGTCTGTATCTTGTCGCCGACTTGGACCAAGGGCCGCTGATTGATGCAGCAGTCTTGGTTGGAGCGGGCGAACTTGATCAGCTTGTATTCGTCGGTGTCCGCAGAATCCAATGGGGTCAGCCGCGTACTGCGCTTCTTGTCGCGGCGCACGACAATGCGCTTGGCATCAACGCTGACCACCGTGCCGGGGTTGCGGGCTACGATGATCGCGCCCGAATCGAGCGCGACCTTGCTCTCCATCCCGGTGCCGACATAAGGGGCTTGAGTAAAAAGCAACGGCACTGCTTGGCGCTGCATGTTGGATCCCATGAGCGCTCGATTGGCGTCGTCGTGTTCGAGGAAGGGTATTAGGGCCGCGGCCCCACTGACGAGCTGATTGGGCGATACGTCCATGTAGTCGAGCTCGTCGGGGGTTACCATGGGATAATCATCCCGCTTGCGGGCTTTGACCAATGGGTTTTTGAACTTGCCCTTGTCGTCGATGGGCGCATTGGCTTGGGCGATGATGTATCTGTCTTCTTCGGCCGCCGTCAGAAATTCGATCTCATTTGTCGCCTTGCCGTTTATCACCTTGCGGTACGGCGTCTCCAAAAAGCCGAAGGAATTGACTCGGGCATAGGTGCTCAACGAGGAGATTAGGCCGATGTTGGGGCCTTCGGGCGTCTCGATGGGGCATATCCGGCCGTAGTGCGTATAATGCACATCCCGCACTTCAAAACCAGCGCGGTCGCGGCTCAGGCCCCCCGGGCCGAGGGCACTAAGGCGGCGCTTGTGAGTCAACTCGTCGAGCGGATTGGTCTGTTGTATAAACTGCGAGAGTTGGCTCGAACCGAAGAACGCTTGGACCACGGTCGAAACCGTGCGCGCATTGACTAAGTCGTGCGGCGTGATCTGGTCCTCGTCGCGCAGATTCATGCGCTCGCGAATAGTCCGCGCCATGCGCGTCAGGCCGATGCCCAACTGGTTGGCGAGTAATTCGCCGACCAAGCGCACGCGGCGATTACCCAAGTGATCGATATCGTCGGTATTGCCCTGCCCTACCCGCAATCCCAATAGGTAGTGGATTATCGCCATGAAATCCTCTAGATGCAGCACCGTACTCTCGAAGGGAATTCCCACGTCCAACCGGCGGTTGATGCGATAGCGACCCACATCGCCTAGGTTGTAGCGCTTGGCGTTGAAGAAGAGGCGATCGAGCAATTCGCGCACGGTGGCGATATTGGGCGGATCGCCGGGACGCAGCAGGTTGTAGATGCGCGTGAGAGCATCTTCCTCGCCTTCGCTCGGGTCCTTTTCGAGCGTTTTTTCTATGACCCCGGGATCCTTATCCGACGGGGCGGCCAAAACCTTTAGCTTCTCGATATTGGCTTCCTGTAGCCCGGTTAGTTTTTCGCGGCTTATCTTATCGTAGGCATCCAATAAAATTTCGCCGCTATCTTCATCGACGATGTCCGCGCCACCGTTGTAGCGATCGAGCAACTCTTCGTCTAAAACCTCCTCGACCTCTTCGCGGAACAGACTGAGAATTTCGCCGTCTTTAGAGCAGCCAAGGGCCTTCAAGAGCGCGGTCACCGGCAGTTTGCGCCGCCGGTCAATATGCACGTACATGATGTCGTTGATGTCCATGCTGAACTCTAGCCACATCCCCTTGTTGTAGGGGAGGATCCGCGCCGAGAACAGCCGCTTGCCATTGGGGTGCAAGGTCTCGTCGAAGAACACCCCAGGCGAGCGATGCAACTGGCTGACGACTGCGCGTTCGGCCCCGTTGATAATAAACGTGCCCTCGCTGGTCATCAGGGGCAGTTCGCCCAGAAATACGGCCTGTTCGACCACGTCCTTGACCGGGCGGTCCTCGATTTCCTTGTCGCGGGTCACGAGGCGCAGAGTCGCCCGCAACGGGGCGGCGAAAGTCATATCCCGCTCGCGGCATTCCTCTTCGCTGTAGCGGGGGTTGCCAATGGAGTAGCTGACGTATTCGAGAGAGTATATTCCATGGACATCAGTGACCGGAAAAATACTCTGGAAGACTAGGTGCAAACCGCGCCGCTGGCGCTGATGGGGCTGGACGGAGAGTTGCAGGAAGTCCTCGAAGGAGTCAAGCTGAACTGAAAGCAGGTTGGGCATCTCTACGGCTTCTTTGATTTTGCCAAAAGAGTGCCGTTTAATACTGCCGTTCGTCTTTGCCAAAGTCCAACTCCTCAATTTGTGGTTTAAGGCAAATACTCATGGAGCTATCGGCCAATAGCTCCATGAATGTGCGCTGCAAAAAAGCAGGTATGAATTAACGAGCTACTATATTCGCAGCAGTCTTCTATTGGAGTTCTACCGTGGCTCCGACATCCTGCAATCGGCTCTGAATTTCTTCGGCTTCTTCCTTGGTCACTCCTTCCTTGACGGGCTTGGGGGCCTCGTCGACTAGCGCTTTGGCCTCTTTCAGCCCTAGGCTGGTGATCTCGCGGACGACCTTAATGGCTTGAATTTTCTTCTCGCCGGCACTCGTGAGCACGACGTCAAAGGAATCCTTCACCTCAGCGGCCTCTTCGCCGCCGCCATCGCCGGGCATTGCGCCAGCTATCATTACAGGTGCTGAGGCCGACACGCCGAACTTATCTTCGAGGGCTTTGACCAATTCGGCCAGCTCTAGGACGGTCAGGCCGCCGATGGTCTCAATGATTTCGCCTACCTTGCTGTTGGCGACGGTGGCAGTGGTTTCTTCGGTCATGGGATACAGCCTCCTATATCCGTATTTGATTTGAGTTTGTTAAAGGAACGAATGGGAATCAGGCGTTTTCCCCGCCTTCTACCCGTTGCTTTTCGATAGCCGACAACGCGCCGACCAAGCCTCTGAGCAACCCGCTCAAGACACCGCTCAGCCCGTAAAGCGGACTCTGGGCACTAGCGGCTACCTTGCCTAGCAATTCTTCCCTAGAGGGCAGCTTGGCTAATGCCTCGACTCTATCGGCGGCGAGGACTTCGCCTTCCATAAAGCCGGTCTTGATCTGAATTTTGCCACCATCGGCGCCAAAATCTTGCAGAATTTTGGCTGGTGCGATGGGATCTTCTTTTGAATAGGCTATCGCCGTAGGCCCGGTGAAATGCTCTTTGAGGCCGGCGATACCCACTTCCTCGGCCGCGCGAATGGCCAAGCGATTTTTGATCACTTGGTATTGAACCTCACCCTCGCGCAGCTTGTTGCGTAGCTCGGTCACTGCCGCTACGTCAATACCCGTAAAGTCGGCTAAATAAAAGCCCTTTGCCTCGGCCATAATGGCCTTCAACTCTTCTACTTTCGCTTCTTTCTCGGCCGTCGCCATAGTACAGGAGCTTTCTTTAGGCAGCGAACTGGGCGCGGTCGATCTTGATGCCCGGCCCGATTGCCGACGAGAGGACTAGCTTGCGAATGTACTGCCCTTTTGCCGCAGCCGGCTTGGCGCGCCAAATGGCATCGGTAAACGCTTGGGCGTTTTCGATTAGTGCCTGCTCGGTAAAGGACAGCTTGCCGATGGGGCCTTGGGCGTTGTTGCCGGACTTGCTGTCGGCGCGGTATTCAATGCGGCCAGCCTTGGCCTCGCGGACGGCTTGAGCCACTTCGCGCGTTACCGTGCCGGTCTTGGGATTGGGCATCAAGCCTCGCGGCCCCAAGATCCTCCCCAGTTTACCTACCTGCCCCATCATATCTGGCGAGGCGATGACTAGGTCGAAATCGAGCCAACCGCCTTGGATTTCCTCGGCCATATCGGCTCCGCCGACAAAATCGGCCCCGGCGTCTTGGGCCTCCTGCACGAGCGGCCCTTGGGTAATGACTAAGACCCGGAGTTCCTTCCCCGTGCCGTGGGGCAACATCACCGTGCCGCGCAGCGTTTGATCGGCTTGGCGACCATCGATCCCCAGATGGCAACAAAGCTCGATGGTCGGGTCGTAATTGCACGTTGGGAACCCCTTGAGGAGCTTGATTCCCTCTCCCCACGAGTAGGCTTTGTCGCGGTCGAAAGACGCCAAGGCGTTCCTGTATTTTTTTCCTCTGGCCATATCCTAAACCTCATTATGAGGGTTGCGATGCGAAGCAACTACTCGATTAAGATCCCCATGCTGCGGGCCGTCCCCGCGATCATCGACATCGCGGCTTCCATTGAGGCCGCGTTCAAATCGGGCATTTTCAATTCGGCGATTTCGCGCACTTGGTCTATAGATACAACGCCGATGCGGTCCCTGTTGGGTACGCCCGACCCCTTGGGCTGTCCCGCAGCCCGCAAAAGTAGCACCGCAGCCGGCGGCGTCTTGGTGATAAACGAGAACGTGCGGTCGACGTACACCGTAATGATCACGGGAATAATCAACCCCTGCTGGTCTTGGGTCTGGGCATTGAAGGCCTTGCAGAATTCCATGATGTTGACGCCGTGTTGGCCTAGGGCCGGACCAACGGGTGGTGTTGGATTCGCCTGACCGGCTGGAACCTGCAATTTAATTTGGGCTATTTCCTTTTTGGCCATTTAGTTATATCCCTGTGAAAATCAGCCGACCGTCTCTTGGACCGGCTCGACCTGCAACACGTCCAATTCCACTGATGTGCCGCGCCCAAAAATGCTCACCATAATTTTCAATCGGCGCTTCTCCGGCAGCACCTCCTGCACGGTGCCGATAAAATCCTTGAACGCGCCATCGTTGACCTTGACCTGATCGTCAACGGCAAAGGGAATCTCTTCGAGCTCTTGGTCTTTGCGGCGGTCGGCGTGCCCCAAGATGCGATCGACTTCCTCCTGCCGCAGCGGTTGCGGCTTGCGCGCTGGGCCGACGAAATTGGTCACCCCGGGAATGTTGGTTACTTGGTACCAAGCGTCCTTGGACATTTCCATTTCCACCAGCACATAACTAGGCAAAAAGCGCTTCCTAGTCTTGGTTTTCTTGCCGGCACGGAGTTCAACCACTTCCTCGGTCGGCACAACGACCTGAGCAATTGCACCATTGGCAGCCCCCGACTCAATGAGCGACTCCAAGTAGGTCTTTACTTTATTTTCGTGCCCCGAATACGTATGTAAAGCGTACCAGCACTGTGCCATGGCTTCAATCCGGTGTTGGCCCTCGTTTGCCGAGCGTAAACAAGGAAAAGAAGCGGTGCATGTATGCGCCGCTTCCCTTAGAAAGGCCCTAGCGAGAATTACTGCCCTAAAAGTATTCCCCAAACAAAGGAGATAATCAGGTCGAACATGCCAATAAAAACCGCAAAGACCGCCGAAAAGACTAATACCACTCCAGTGGAACTGACCAAATCCTCGCGCGTAGGCCAACTCACTTTGGAGAATTCGGTCCGCACATCTTTGACGAAATTAGTAAGTTTATTCCACATCCGTTCCCTAATGCAGAAGCCTGGCAGGGCAGACAGGACTTGAACCTGCAACCGCCGGTTTTGGAGACCGGAGCTCTACCAATTGAGCTACTGCCCTATGCCTAGCGGGCTTCCTTGTGGGCCGTGTGCTTGTGGCAAAAGCGGCAATATTTTTTGTACTCCACGCGGCTTGGTTGGCTTCGTCTATTTTTAGTCGTTGTGTAATTTTGCTGGCTGCATACTTCGCACTCCAGCTTTATTTGATCTCTTGGCATCAGGAGTTGCCGTGTTTAGATGGAAGCACTAGGAAGGTGGAGCCGATGACCAGGATTGAACTGGTGACCTCATCCTTACCAAGGATGCGCTCTACCGACTGAGCTACATCGGCTGCAATTGTTTGGCGATCTGGAGCGGGAAACGGGACTCGAACCCGCGACCCCGAGCTTGGAAGGCTCGCGCTCTAGCCAACTGAGCTATTCCCGCTCGAGCCGGATTGATTGATGTCCGCGTTAATTTATAAGAGTTTGAATATATGACAGCTTTTTTAAGATGTCAAGAAGCCTAGGCGCGGCTCCGAAACGCGAAACTCCCGCAGATGCGCGGGCCTTTTTGGGAATCGCCCAGTACGCTGAATACTTGCGTTCAGCGCGTGATTTTGACAATCCTGTAGTGTAGCTTGCCAACAGGCACTTCAATCTCGATTTCTTCCCCCACTTCGTGCCCGAGCAACCCCCTGCCTATCGGCGAAACCGTGGAGATTTTCCCCGCTTCAAAATCCGCTTCCTCGGGAGCGACGAGCGTGTACGTAAGCTGTCGCGCCTTTGCAAGGTCCTCTAGCTCTACGGTAGCACCGATATAGACCTTGTCTTCTGGGATCGCCTCGTTTTCTAGCAGGCGGGCCCGGCTGAGTGTATCTTCGAGCTTGCCGATGCGCTGCTCTAGGAAGAGCAACCTTTCTTTGGCTGCCGAATATTCGGCGTTCTCGGATAGGTCGCCAAATTCCCGCGCTCGCTGCAGCGCTTGGCGCACTGCCGGGCGTTCGGTCTCTTTGAGTCCCTTCAACTCGATCTGAAGTTTTTCGTAGCCTTCTCGCGAAAGATATACTTCACTCATTACCAAGCCTTTAGAGAAAACAACATGCGCCATGCGCTATTCAACACAAAACAAAAGCGGAAGCGCACGACCGCTTCCGCTACTCAAGTGAATTAATGTACAAAAAACGGTTCTCAGGTGCAAGCTAAGGGACTTGCCCAAGTTCGTCACCCTCCTTTTAATAAATTTACGGATTTACAGACCGAGCCACCCCTTCCCAACCACAACGCACTCGCGCGTCTCATGGCCTTGACACTCCTGCACTTTGCCGATCTGCATCTGGGCGTCGAAAACCACGGCGGCCTCGACCCAAGCACCGGCCTGCATTCGCGGGTTCAAGATTTTGCTGCCAGCCTAGAAGCCGTCTTCGACCTAGCCATTGAAAAGGCGGTTGATTTAGTCCTCTTCGCCGGCGACATGTACAAGAATTGCGATCCGACCCCGACCCACCAGCGCGTCTTCGCCCGCCAGCTCCAGCGCCTGCAAGCGGCCCGCATCCCCATCGTGCTGGTGGTGGGCAACCACGACGCGCCGGGGGCTTTTGGCAAAGCCACTTCGGTTGACATTTTCAGCACCCTACAGCTAGAGAACACTCACGTCATCCGCCGCCCACAACTCCTGCGGATTGAGACGGCTCACGGTCCCGTGCAAGTGGCCGGCCTGCCTTGGCCGACGCGCCATGCCCTACTCACCCGCGCTGAATACCGCGACCTGTCTATAGAGCAAATCCGCGCCGAGATCCAAAAAATTTGCGCGGCCCAGATCGACGAGTATGCTCGGCAGCTCGACCCAAAGCTGCCGGGCATACTCGTCGCCCACCTCGCCGCGGCCGACGCCGTCTATTCTGGCGGCGAACGCACCGCTATCATCGGCCAAGACCCCGTTCTGCTCGCCAGCACTCTGGCCAATCCCGCCTACGACTACGTCGCCTTGGGGCACATTCACAAATACCAAGACCTCAACTCCGGCCAACATCCACCCGTGATCTATTCGGGCAGCCTAGAGCGCATCGACTTCGGCGAGGAAGGCGAAGACAAGGGCTTCTGCCTCGTACGCATCGCCGAGGACGCGACCGCGCCGAGGGGTCGCACGACCACCTTTGAGTTCGTCCCCGTCCCGGCTCGGCGCTTTGCGACCATCGAGCTAAAGGTGCTCGCTGGGCAAGACGCCACCGAGCGCATCGTCGCGGCCTGCGCCGGGGCCGATATAGCAGGCGCCGTAGTCCGCGTCCTCTACCACCTGCCCGCTGGCTACGCCACACCAGTGGACTTACAACAGGTGCGGGAAGCACTCAAACCGGCCTTCCACGTCGCCTCCATCCAGCCGCGCTTTGCCCCGGAAAAGCTCCAACGCCGAGCTGAAATCAGCGAGGAGGCCGAGCTAGGCGACGCCCTCGACCGCTACATCGACAACAGCCCAGACCTGCAAGAACACCGGGCCGAGCTCAAAAACTACGCGCTCCGTCTAGAGCGCACGCTCGAATCGGGCCAACGCAACGGAGACGACGCATGATCCCCCTGTCCCTTTCGCTGCACAACTTTCTCAGCTACGGCGAGGAGGTGCCGCCCCTCGACTTCACCCAGTTCCACGTCGCTTGCCTCACAGGCGGCAACGGCCACGGCAAGTCCGCCCTGCTCGACGGGATTACCTACGCCTTATGGGGCCAAGCGCGCAAAAGCCGCAGCGACGAAGAAATGTGTCGGATCGGTGCCAAAGAGATGCGGGTTGACTTCGACTTCGCCCTCGGGGAAAAGCACTTCCGCGTCATCCGCAGTTGGCGTCGCACCAAGCGGGGCGTCCCGGCCCTAGACCTGCAAGTAGAAAGCGACGGCGTCTTCCGCACCCTCAGCGAAGGCGAGGGCATCAATCCCACCCAGCAGCGCATCAACGAGCTCCTATCTATGGACTACGACACCTTCGTCAACTCGGCCTTCATCGTCCAAGGACGCGCCGACGAGTTCACCCAGAAAAACGCACGGCAACGCAAGGAAGTCCTCGGGCGCATTCTCGGCCTAGAGCGCTACGACCAACTCCAAGGCATGGCTCGGGTCCGCTATCAAGAGCACCAGCGCCAGAGCGATACTCTGCGAACACGTCTCGGCGAGCTCGATGAAGAGTTGGCCCAGCGCGAAGGCTACGAAGCCGATCTACGCGCCCTCGACGACCACCTCGCTTTACTCGGCCGCGAAATCAGCAGCCGCGAAAAAGCGCAAGCCGAGTTGGAGGCCCAACGCCTAGAACAAATGCAAATCCGCCAGCGCGTCGCCGAGCGGCAGCGGGAGCAGCAGCGCGTTGCCGAGCGGCAGCAGCAGGTCGCCACCGAACTCGAAAACCTGCGGGAGCAGCAGCGCCAAGACAGCAAAATCCTAGCGGCCGCCGAATCCATTGAGCGGGATTTTGCGGCCTATAACGAGCTCCGCGACCAAATCCACCTGCTCGAACAAAAGGCTCAGCAGCACGGCGAATTAGAGGCCCGCCGCAGCCAGCTAGAAGCGCGAATCGCCCAAGTGCGCCAAGAGGTGGAGCGCCAGCAAGAGCGCTGGGCGGCCACGCTCGACGAGCGCCAGCGTCAGCTCGACGAGCATCGAGCGTTGCTCAATCGAGAACAGACCATCGCCATCCGCTACGCCCAATTCAACAGCCTCAGCGAGCAGGCCCAAGCCCTAGAGCAGGCCCGGATTCGCTACGAGGATCTCCTCCACCAGCGTCGCGGCCTCAAACACGAACTATCGCTTGCAGAAGAGCAGCGCAAAAGCCAACGCCAAGCACTAGCCAACCAATTGGCGCAAATCGACCGAGCCATGGCCGAAGGGGAAACCCTAACGGCCCACATCCGCCAGTTGCAAGCGCAACGGACCCAATTGCAGGCTAAAGCCGAGGAACGGGACCGCCTCGCGGACGAAGGCCGCGACCTCAAGGCCCAGATCAGTGAGCGGCAGCAGAAGCGACAGGCCGAAGAGGAAGAGTTGACCAACGAGCGCCAGCAGGCTCAGGTCTTGGCCCGTTCCGACGACGCCAACTGCCCATTGTGCGGCAGCGCGCTCGACGCCGAACACCGCCAGCGGGTCGCGGCCGAACTCGCGCAGCGGGAAGACCGCTGCCAAGAGCGCATCGCCGCCCTCGGCCGCGAGTTGGCCACGCTCGGCGAGCAATTGCAAACGATGCGCACTCAGTACAAGGCACTCGACGAGGAAATCGCGCCCCTCCAGCAGGTTCACCAAAAACTGGCCGCCGAGGAGGCTCGGCTCGGGCAGTTGCGGGAATCGGCCTCAGCGGCCTCGTCGCTAGCCGAGCAACTAGCCGCCCTCGACCGCGAACTCAAAGACCAACTATACGCTCCCGGCACACGCGAACGCCTGCACAAGACAGCCGGGGAAATCGAGCTATTGGGGTACAGCAGTGCCGAACACGACGCCCTGCGCCAAAAGCTCGCCGAGTTGCGCCCGGTCGAGGCCGAGCACACCCGCTTGCAAGACGCCAAAAGTCAAGCCGACCGGCTCGAAAGCGAGCGGGCCGAAGTCCAAAGCCAACTTGAGCGGGCCAACCACCAGCTCGCCGCAGCCGACTATGCCCACGAGGAACGGGAGCAACTCGGCCAAGTTGAGCAGCAGCTCACAGACCTCGGCTACGACGGGGCCGAGCACCAGCGGGCGCGCCGGCAACAGGACGAGCTGCGCGACAGCCCGCTCCGATTTGAACGCCTGCAACACGCCCGCCAACGCCGCGCTTCGGCCGGTGAATCGCGGGCGCGCTACGAGGCCGAAGCCGCTGCGCTAGCCGAGCAATTGCAGACCATACAAGAAGAACGGGAACGGTTGCGCGAGCGGGCCGGCGCGTTGGAAGACGTCGACCGGCAGTTGGGTGAAAACCAAGTCCAACTAAAAAAGCTGCGGGCTGAACGGGATCCACTCCTCCAACGCCGGGGCAGCCTAGAGGCCCAATGCAGGCGTTGCGCCGAACTGGCGCAGGAACGGGATGCGTTACACCAAGACCTGCAAGACTCCCAGCGACAGGCCTGGATCTACCAACAGCTCGACAAGGCATTCGGCAAGGATGGGATCCAAGCGCTGATCATTGAAAACGCCGTGCCCCAGATCGCCGAAGAAGCCAACGCCATTCTCGCCCGCCTAACCGACAACCGCATCCAAGTCGCCTTTGAGTCGTTGCGCGACCTCAAAAAGGGTGGCACCCGCGAAACCCTCGACGTCAAGATCGCCGACGAGGTGGGCGAGCGGTCCTATCACCTCTATTCCGGGGGGGAGGCCTTCCGCACCAATTTCGCCTTGCGTATCGCGCTCTCCAAGGTGCTGGCCATGCGCTCGGGCACCCGCCTTCACACCCTCTTTATCGACGAGGGCTTCGGCACTCAAGACGAGCAGGGGCTGGAACAACTCATCGAAGCCATCCAAAAGGTCAGCGAGGATTTCAAAAAGGTGTTGATCGTCACCCATCTCGACCAACTCAAGGCGGCCTTTCCAGTGCAAATCGAGGTCGCCAAACACCCCGACGTCGGCTCGCGTTTCGCTATAACGCAACACGCTTAGCCCCTTGCCCGCTATGGCCCATCACGACGAATACCAAGCCGCCCGCGCCGGCGTCGCCCTGCACGAGCAAGCCTCGTTTCGCTTGGACATGCGCGGCGCCGACCATCTCGATTTCCTCCACCGCATGACCTCCAACGACTTCCACAACCTGCAAATTGGGCACGGCCTCGAAGCGGTCTTTATCGAACACCGGGCGCGGATTCTCGACTTGGCCACCTGCTATCGCGGCCCGGACGCCACGGCCTTGATCCTGAGTCCCGATTCGCGCGCCGCAATCCCCGCTTGGTTGGATCGCTTTATCTTTGCCGAGGCTCTCGAATGGGCAGACCGCACCGACGAGACGGCCCTGTTTGAACTCGTCGGCCCACACGCCGCTCCGCTCGTCGCCCGCACCTTGGCTGCGGATCTAACTGAATTGCAGGATCACCAGTTACTCGACCCACAGGTCGCCGACGGCCTGTGGCTGGCGCGCACGGCCGGGCCGGGGTTGCGCGCCTTTGGGCCGCCCGCTGCCATAGAGGCCCTTTGGCAACGACTCGCCGCTGCCGGGGCGCGGCCAATAGGGGCGGCGACCGGGGAAATTTTGCGCGTCGAACAGGGCCGGCCCCGGCTCGGGCGCGAGCTGACCCAAAGCTACAATCCTTGGGAAGCCGGGCTTGATCGCGCTATTCATCTAGATAAGGGCTGCTATATCGGCCAAGAAGTCATCGCCCGCCTAGATACCTACGACAAAGTCAAGCAGCACTTAGTGGGGCTGCGGCTTTCCACCGCCGAGTTGCCGGCAACCGAGCAACCGCTACGCGATGGGGGACGCGAAGTCGGGCGCATCACTTCTGCGGTTCATTCCCCCCGCTTCGGCCCGATTGCCCTCGCCTATGTGCGGCGGCGTGCTTGCGCCGAGGGCACGGTGCTCGACGCGGGTGGAGCGCGAGCCACTGTAGTCGCCCTGCCTTTTTCAGCGCATGAGTCCTGCTAAGGCCGGCCGACGCCGCAAGATAGTCCATATTGGGATTGATAGCGGCCCGCGCCACAACACCCGAACCTGCTCCGAATTCGCCGCGCTCCTGCGCGAATACACCGATTGGATCGAGTGGGGCGACGGCCATGCCATTCTCGACGTCACCGACAACAAGCTCGACATCCCCTTTGGAATGCGCGTCGCCAAGATGATCAAGAGCGATGTCAAGCGGCAGCTAGGCTGGGGCATTTCCGTGGGGTTGGCCCCCAGCAAGTTCTTGGCGCGGCTGGCCATGGAACGCCAGCGGCCCGATGGCCTAACAGTCGTGCTGCCCGAACAGATCGGAGATTTTCTCGCCGACGTGCCCATTGACCAACTCCCCGGCGTGGGAGCTATCACGCGCCAGCAGCTCGCGGCCATGCAAATAGAGCGCGTGGGTTCGCTGGCTCGCGCCCCCCTGAACGAACTCGTGCGTCGCTTTGGCCAGCGGGGCCGCAGCTTTTGGCATCTCGCCCAAGGCCAAGACGACGACCCGGTCGCCGCGGCCGAGCCGCTCGGGCAAATCGGCGAGGAAGCCTCGTTTGCCGCCCCGCTATACACCCGCGAAGAAATGCGCGATGCCTTGCACACGCTAGCCGCCGCGCTCTGTGGACGCTTGCAGCGCCGGGGACTCCAAGCACACGACGTGAACCTAGCGGTGCGCTACCCAGATTTTCGCACCGCCACGCACACCGCACGGTTGGCCTCCTTTACCGACCGCGCCCCGGTCGTCTTGGCCGCGGCCGAGGCGCTGTTAGACCGCACCGAGGCCGACGACTTGGGGGTGCGCTTGTTGGGCCTTGCATTGGGGGGATTTGCCGACGAAGCACTCGAACAGCTCGATCTGTTCGCTGGCGAAAGGTCGGTTGAGAATTAGCATGGGACGCCCGTACCATGCCTAGCGAAAAACTCGCGAACCTAGCTTCTAAGAAGTAGGGGTCATTCCCGCGAAAGCGGGAATCCAGAAAAGGACCAAGCCGAATCAGAAACGGAAACCCTAATTTTCAGACCGCTTCTAAGGCTTGGCGAACTCACTCACAAAGTTCCAGATCACCTCGTGGGTAGATACGCCGCGGATGGCGTCCGGCCATTCGTGCCCCACGCCACTCAGCCGATAGTGCTCCACGCGCACTCCCTCGTCGCAGGCGTCATGGACGATGTGAAGAGCCGAGTCCGACTGGGTTTCGCTCTCATTCTGGCAGTTGTATTGCTCACTCCAGAATCGGACGAGACTGGGAATGTCCCGCATCGTTCCGACGGAATCCCATGCCTTCCATTCCCATTCGCTGTCGTACGAGATGATCGGGTCATCCTGACCGTGAATGTGCATGATGGATACGTTTTCTACGAGCGCACAGGAATTGGGCGTCACCGGCATCGTGCCAGCTAAAGAGGCGATTGCCGCGAACCGAGCGTTCAAATGACAGGCCAACTCGTAGGTGAACATCGAACCGAGGGAGTAGCCTGTTGCGTAGATGCGACTTGAATCCACGCAGTAGCGCGCGGACAGGTCGTCGATCAACGCCTCGACAAAGGCGATGTCTTGGGTGGAGCTTTCGCTGGTGTTGAGTTGCCACTCCCCTTCGTTGGGCGGCACGAGTTCGGCCAATGGATAGACCGCGATCACGCCCTCTGCCTCCACCAACTCTTCAAATTCCCGCTGCTGTGGAAACGGATAGTCGCGGCCACTGCCACCGTGAAAGGCCATGAGCACTGGCAGCACCACCCCGGCGTCGGCTTGGGGGACCGATAGCCGGTATTGCCTCCGAACCCCGTTGACCATCAGTTCCGCAAGCGTCTGGCTCTCAGCCGCCGCCGGCGTGGCGCAAGCACCATTCAGCGAATCGCCGCCCTCACTCCCCGTAGCATTGCTGTCGCCATCCCCGCCGCAAGCGGCCAACAGAACCACAAGTCCATACTTCATGCCGCTCCGTACCATCACGTTCTCCTTGTCAAAAGAAATTATTGCCGACCTACAAGAGGATGTTGCCGGACATACTCGGCCTCCTTACGACCCGACACCAGCCCTCCGCCTACCTGGGATCGAGGGCATCTTGCCCTCGTTGAGGGCGGGACGCCCTCGATCCCGGGCGCAACGACAACACCAGAAAATGCGTACTCAACGTAAGTGTCGCGTACTTAGCTCGGCCTCTTAGGCCACAGCCCGCGGCAACACCGAATCCCCATAGGGCATCGCCCAGATCCGGGCCTCGGGGCCAACGACCTCGTGCGCGACCGCCACGGCTTGGCCTAAGTCGTCAAAGGGCACTACCCCAACGCGGCCAATGGCCTCTGCCGCCAGCGACGAGACCAAATATACGCGGGCCTTTTTCAGCACCCCGGCAATGGCTGCGGCCTTGTGCCCGCCCAAGACGAATTCCCGCTCTATGCGTGCGAGCACCTCGTCGGCCGAATCCGCCTCCTGCAACCAAGCGGCAAAAGTCGCGCCCCCCAGCCCCTCTCGGCATTCGGCCACCCAGACGATGACGCCGCCTTCGCGCACCGCATGCACGGCGTTGTCGAGGGCCTTTTGCGCCTGATACATATTGACATCGAGCGGATAGCCGCCCGCGCTGACGAGCACCATATCAGCGCATCGCGCAATGGGCACGGCCCCGCGCTCGGCCACCCACTCGCACCCCTTGCGGTGGGCATCGCGCACGTGCCCGGCAAAGGCGGCGACGATGCGGTGGCGATCATCGACAATCGCATTGAGGATGAAGTCGATCCCCAGCATGGCCGCGCCTTCTTCCAGATCTTCGCGCACGGGATTGCCCGCCAAGCACCCGGTCGTCGCCCCGGGGCGGGTCATTAGACCGTGGTTGGCCGTTATCGTACTGGAGGAGGCACACCCGGGTACGACTGCCTTGGCCCCGCCGGAAAAGCCGGCGAAGTAGTGGAACTCCACGTTGCCCAAACAGAGCCGCACATCGGCCTCCACGAGGGGACGGAAAAGTTCCACCGGCGTACCGCGGGCGGTGACGCCCAGCCGCACCACGTCTTGTAGATCGTGGTTGACGACCCGCACCCGCGCATAAACAGTCGGCCCCACTAAGGCCGCCAACTCAGCTTCGGTCTGCGCTCGATGCAGCCCCAACGCCACGATCACGGTCACATCGGCGTCCGGGACGCCGGCCGCGGCGAGTTCCTCCAGCACCGGCGGCAACAGGCGGTCCGTCGGGCAAGGCCGAGTCATATCGCTGACCACGATCGCGACCTGCTGACCGGGCCGCACCAGCGCACGCAATGCCGGTGTGCCCAACGGATGGGCCAAGGCTTGGCGCACCACGTCTTGCTCGGCTCGGTCGCCGTTGGTCGCGGCCTTGGGCCGCACAATGCCGAGCAGGTGCTCGGTGGACACGGCGATCGGCAGGTATCCGTCGCCATAGGGGAGCTTGAGTTCGGTCGCGGTCATCGTTCCTCCTGATCTATTAGTCCTAAATGACTTGCAAGCATTGTAGAGATGCTTCGCTACGCTCAGCATGACACCGAGACGGGCGCTTCGTCCCCCACACCTTGTCATACTGAGCGCAGCGAAGTATCTCATACCCAAAACGCCATGCACAACATCCCGTATGAATGATGTAGGATTGCTTATCACCTAAGAAGCATGAAACTCGAAAGCGGCAAGCTGACGATTCGGGGGTCGTCAACCTTCCCGGAATGATCCTGCGTGATCAGCAAGCCAAAAGAGGCGTTGTTGACTGATTTTTCCACAAACGACCGAATACCGAGTGTATCCCGCAAGGGATCAATCCGGCGTTGATATTTGATTTCCACCGGCACGCGCTGTGCGCCGACCGTCAAGACGAAATCCACTTCGCGGTCCAAGCCGCGCTCGGGCAAGTGGGCGATGTCCAAGCCGTGAACGGTCAAGGCGACCGAGCCGAAAATGCTCTCCGCGAGATGGCCGGCCAGCGCGGTGAGTTCGGGCCGCTCGGCTAGGGCTTCAGCGGTCAATGGAATCTGCTCTTGGAGCCAACTGGCTCGCAGGCCGTGATCGACCAGACACAGTTTCGCGTTCCCGCGCTTTCTCTTGAGCCGAATCTCGAGCGGTGGAATCAAGCGAAGCAGCAGGGTGTCGGCGAGAAACCTCAAGTAGTGAGTCACCCGCTGACTGCCGATGTTCGCGCCGAGCGATTGACGAGCTTCGTCCGCCAGCGTCGAAACCGTCGGCGTCTGCCCGGCATAGCGGCAGGCCAAGCGGAAAAGCTCTTCAAGTAGCTGGGCATCTCGCTTCCGGCCGCGGTCGCCGACCCGAAGGTCGTGTTGGATAACCCGCTTGATCACGGTTTCGTTCAACTGGTCCGCGAGCAAGGGCCAGCCGACATCCTTTTGCTTGTGGACTATCGGATAGCCTCCCCGCTCGGAAAAATGCCGAAAGGCTTCATTCCGAAACGCGGTGTGCTTCTCCCCATGGGCGCGCAACTCCTGCCAGAAACCCTTGTCAATCAGGAAGCTCAGGCCGTTGTCTGGCAGGAATGGTTGCGGCGGCCCCAGTGCGCGCAACGCGCCGATTTCGGTCAGCGAAAGCACCCCTGCCTCGACCGTGCTGATGCGCCCGGCCAAGCTGTCCCGCCCCCGTTCAATCCGCAGCGCGGAACTTCCCGTAACCATGACCTTTACCGCGGTGTTATCTACGAGAAACTTGAGCTGCGGTGCCCAAGCCTGAAGGTTCTGCACCTCGTCAAAAAAGAGGTATGCCTTCTGCCCGTCTTGCGCGAGCGCGTTGAAGTGCTTCTTGATTATCTGCCGCTCGAACCAATCGGCCACATCGAGAATCGGCTGTTGAGTGGTTTTCAGCGCGGGCAGTTCGTCAAACGGGACCCGGAGGATGCTCGTGGGCGACACGCCTTCTGCAATCAAATCTGCAATGACGTGAAGCTGCGCCGTGCTTTTTCCCACTTGCCGCGGACCGCGCACCGCGACAATCGGGGCGATCTCCGCGTCGAGGCGACAGCGAATCTGCGCGACGAGGTGGCGGCGCGTACGCGGCTGCGGAGGCATGGGGTTGTCTTCCCACCAAGGATTCAGACGACGCAGGACGCGGACGAACTCCGGCGACAACTCATAGTCGATAAAAGGCAAAGCCCGCTTGCTCATTCTCTTCCTTTCACGATGGGAGCTTGCTCGGGGAATGCGCTACATCTCCCCGTCAGGATCGCGGATTGGTGCGGATTAAAGGATGGCGCGGATTAAAGACCGTTGGGTCGTCTGCGCTTGGGTTGTGAATGAACTAGTCTTTTGAACACTAAACTTTTCGACCCGAAATTGATTAACAAGCCCACTTCTAGCCGATATGCCTTCAAATAATTTAAGGTCTGCGCTATGTGGGCATCTTCCAATACAGAAACCGCTTTCAATTCTACCAATACTTTTCCTTCAACGACAAAATCGGCGCGGCGCGTACCAATTGGCTTTGTCAATCCTTTGTAGAAAATGTGTTGCTCAATTTCACGCGCAAAAGCCAACCCCACCTGTGCCAGCTCAAACGCCAAGGCCCGCTGATAAATTACCTCTTGGAATCCATTGCCCAAAAATTTATGCACCTCGAAGGCCGCCCCGATGATTTTTTCGGTTATATCTCTGTGTTTTAGGTTATTGATCATACTTACTTTTCTTTCTCTACTGCGTCCTTCGACCCGTTTCAATGCCGGCGTGACCATGAGTGAATAGGTTATTTTGTTTCATGAGGTTCTTCTTTCTCAAACCACAGCGAGCCGGTGGGCACTCCATTAACAAGCCTAAATAGCCCGCTATATGTAAGACGTCCATAAAACCTACTTACTATATCGGATGAAAATAATTGTTTCTCGCCGCCGATTAGCCAAAGAATATCTAATCCATTTTTGTTTAGCCATTCATCTAACTTTTGGCTATCCATCAAAGCATAACTCGGTCCGTATTGTTTGATACTCGGATCGCGGAAAATCACGCCATCATCATTCTCCCAAGATCCAAAATCATTGTCAGTTCTTCTTAAATCCAAACTTTCTATCAACTCTTTTGTGGGAAGATAGAATGATAAAGAGTCATCAAGTGAGTAGAAGCTATCTCATAAATACCGTAGCAGTATGAGGATGCATCCGAGTTGTACAAAGCCGAGGTAGTTTTCAGCATAGTATTCGTATCGAACCACGATGCGGCGGAAGTTATGCAACCAAGCAAACAGTCTTTCTATTTTCCAGCGTCTTTTGTAGCCCCGCAACCGCCGCCCGTCCTGGGTTTTGGCCTGCGTGCGATTGCGGCGATGCGGGGCGATCATCTCAATGCCTTGGTTGGCCAAGCTCGCATCCAATCGATCCGAGTCGTAGGCTCGGTCCCCGATGAGTCGTTGCGGTCGGGGCTGGACCCATCGGTTTTCCAAGGTGGCTTCTACGAGGGTGACTTCGTGGGGCGAAGCACTTTGGATGAGTACGGCGATAGGAAGACCAGCGCGGTCTGCCACTGCCATGAGCTTCGTACCTTTGCCCCGCTTGGTCGGACCCACTCGGTCCCCCCTTTTTTCGCCGCGACAAACAGGCCATCGATGAAGCATTCGCTCACATCAAGGCCCCCGCGCTCATGCAAGTCGTGCGCGAGGGTGCGCAGAATATGTTCAAAGGTGCCATCAGACGACCACTGTTGGAATCGACGATGGCAGGTCTGGTAGGACGGATAGCGAGCAGGCAGGTCATGCCCAGGCGCCCCGGTGCGGAGAATCCACAGAATACCATTGAGCACCGCCCGGTTACAACGCCAGGGACGACCCCGACCATCGCGGCGTTTGGGACACGCCGGCAGCAGTGGGGACACTATCGACCACTGTTCGTCTGTAAGATCCATAAGAGATACCTCCGAAAGGGAATACCACTAACGTAGCACAGCCAGACTATTTATGAGATAGCTTCTAGATGGGATGCTGATAATGTAAGGATCTGTGAGGCGTTTATTTTCGAGCTCTTCTTTTACAAGATCATAATCTTGCTTGCTAATAAAAACAGCGTTAATCCTAAACCAACAATCTAATTTTGTTTCTCGACCTGATTTGCTCTGTTGTTCCATCCCTCTTAATACTATCCATTGATTCTGCTTACCAGGATCTTTTACTCGCAAAAGGTCTGAAAAATCGGGGATTATATCTTTATCCCAAAGAAACTCTTGCTGATCACGAATATCGTCACGGCCGGAAAAAGAGAATTTGTATGGCTGCCACCATGTACTCTCTGAGTGATGGTCACCATTTTTTCTTATCCAAATAGTAGGATCAATATCTCGTTTGTACATTTGCCATGGGCCATAGTAATGTTTGTCTTCCATGTCACTATAACCGCGATCTATCCAATGTACGTTATCGGATAAACGCGCAAGTATCTCATGAAACGCAATCCATTGATATTTCTTGCCGATCCTTTCCATCTCTCCGCCGCTAGGCCCCTGATCTCGTCCATAGGAGCAATGTTCTTCAAACTTAGAAAAAAGTTCTTCTGTCCAACCAAACTCGTAGGAACGCTTACACACCCACCTTTGTGCCCACTTACGACTAAACGCAGCCGGCCTATCATTATCCAAACCAGAAAGCCACCTATAGTATTCTCTATTTTCATCACTGCTAATTTGGGTTTTTATTTGGTCTTCCAACTCTTCCGGTCTCTTTTTTCTCTGGTCTCGTCTTTTTTCTTTTGATTTCCGTACATTTTTGTGTTTCTCAATGGCGTCGTTTTCTTTTTTAATTTCGTCAAAAGTTCGCATATTTTTTCTCACATCTACCTGTTTTAAGCGCATAGAAGATATATCAATCTTCTTAGAAGTGTTTTTAGATAGATTTGGGGCAATTTGTTTTAGATATTCTGCTTGAACCTTTCCGCGTAATAATTGTTCTGCAAATTTCTTTTTCAAATCATATCCCGTTTGGGGAGCAGGTTCGGATATAGGTGTTGGAGACCAGTTGTGAATGCAATTCATAGTGTACGTTCCAAAATCTCCTGGAAACCCCATAACAGAACTTTTTATTTTTGAGTATCCTTTGCTCTGTTGAAAAGGCTTATTTATTAGCTTGGTTCGCTCCATTATTCTATATAATATCGCAGGAGCAAGCTGTACAAGAAACTTAATCATAGCCTCCTTAACTCTGCTTTTCAATAGAGCAATCTTTGAGTATCCTTTATTCTCAACTATGCTGTCAATTTCCTTTTGTGTAGGATTTTCTATTGGCCATTCAGATTTGTACGGCGGTCGAAACAAGTCGATATTGACACCATCAGGAAGCAATTTTTTATATAGAGCCAACTCCAAAATACCTCTCGCATAATCTCTGAGAAGTATATGCGGTATAGGCTTGCCGTCTTTGAAGACGAGTTCAAAAACCAAAGTTGCTATACGAGAAATAATCTGTGGATCAGTAGTATTACAAACAACTCCATAGGCAACAGCATATAGACGTTCAATCAAATAGAGATCGTTGACCAAATGAAATTCACGAAGCAAATCTGGCAAAAAAGAGGGATATTTTGACAGTATTCTTACCAGCGATTTTGTCGCTCTATCACGTACCTTGCGATTCGATGTTGTAAGAAACCATAGCAATGTGATCGCACAAAGTTGTATCCTTTCTTTCTCAACTTCTTCTATATCTCCAAAGCATGACCATTCGATAAGATCTCTTACAATGGATTCAATCCCTTCATCTTCTTCTGATGTATAATTCAATGCCACATGAATCGACCAGAAATGGTCACGCTCAGCCATCTCTTTGCCTATTAAGTTGGTATGTATTAGCCTTGCGTTCCATGGGTGTGAGGGTTCTGTTGATAGCTTCAATAGTATATGCAATATTCGGTTAGAATATTTTATCCGATTAAGCAATTCCAGCGTTCTGTCCGAAAATGAACTTGGAGTTCTCCAAATAACTGTGTTGGAAAACATTTCAGTGGTTAGCCGTTCATCAATATCTGCATCACAAGGTAAAAGATCAATCAACTCTTTATTATATTTTTCTGCAATGATTATGGTCAAAGCCTCAAGTATTCCGGCATATCTATAATATCCGCGTTCTGCAACTGCCTTACCGAGAGGCTTATCAGGGGAAAAAATACTGTCAATATTTTCTGAGTTATACTGCTCTATAATTTGTTGAGCAACAAAATGATCGCTGAATCTCTCATAGGTGAACCTGACTAAAGGTTTTCCTCCCTCATCAGGTTCATACGAAATATCATCTGACAAGACACCTTCCTGCAATAATTCATTAAGAAAAGGCTTGCCTATATTTTCATTCGGATCGTGATCACGGAATAGTTTTCTAGCGTCTCCCGTGGGTATTCCAGTTAAATGTTCTGGAAATAATTTCGATGAGAATGCGATCAGAGCTTGTTTGACTATTTCTTCTCTGGGATTATAGTCTTTACGTTTAGCAATTATTTTTTCAATGCTTTTAATATAGAAATCAAACAGACTCGTAACACCGCGTAAGCCTTTAGGGAAAGCGGTCATATTATTTGCTTTTAGAGCTTGGCAACATGTTTTTAAGAACAAAGGGTTAGTAAACTCTGGTGCCAATATAGGAGCACTGGGTTTTGAAATTCCTTGCTGAGATAGATACTTTTCTGCGGCACGATGCTCGTATCCTTGAAAGCCATAGTGCTTTATCTGAATAAGACGATCTTCATTTATGTGGTCAGGCAAGATATATGTTAAGAAAGTACTCCGACAGCTTAACAAAACTGCGATATGATCAAATTTAGATATGTCTGATAAGAAGCTAATTATATGATACTGCCAGTCCTCTCTATGTAAACCTTCGTTGATAGCATCGATTACGATAAGTGCCCTAGAACCGGAAGCCTCTCCTGCAGCGTTTATTGCCCCAAAAACCTGTGAATCACTATGTTCCCTCAAATCAATGGCATCTTTTATCAATTCAATCGGATTGCCGCCGCCATATTGAGAGCCCAAAAGAAAAATTGTAGGTTGATTATTTTTTATTCGATGAAGGCTAATATCGCAGAGCAAATGAGACTTCCCGATTCCAGCCTCGCCATATAAAAGGGCTGTCTTAATTTTTGCCGCTTTAACCTTTTCTCCTTTTAAGAAATAAGAAAAATCACTTATTATATAAAAGAAGTCATCAAAAATCCTACGTTCCTCATTGCGGTCAGGTCTCCCTTGACTGTTCCTGTTTTCCTTCGAGAGCATATCGTAATATTCTGAATATTCTGATATTTTTTCAAAATGCTCTTGCACATCTTGAACATTGAATAGCACATCTTTTTGGTTCATCCCATCCGATAAGATGCGAGATACCACTAAATACAGTTCGTTTATCTTTGCGACTTTTTCTGAATCCAACAACTCTGATTTGTCTCCCATAAACTCCTTGAAAAACTTTTCTGCCTTTTCATTTAAGTCCGCTATTCTAGACCCTAAGTCTTTCCACCATTGAGCATTCAGGCAAAGCCCATCAAAAACTTTAGCAATAGGTAAATCAACATGAAACTCGGGTGTATATCTATCTCCCAAAGCCTCCCGTGCTTTACCCGCTATGTCCTCGAGTTTTCCAAAATTCAATACTGGTTCGTTAAACCAATACAATGCTTTACCAGAGTACAAAGGATCGTTAATAGTCAAAAATGATGTGATTTCATGCTTCCCCCAGTACTTAAACTCGACACTGCGTCCCTCATCTTGAGCCCTCTCTTTCCATTTTTTAACATAGATATTCCATTCATCTTCAACAGATACTACTTTCTTGCCACCTCGTCCTTTTTTTCTGCTATCCGATTTGTCCAGAGGCAAACAGATGACATATTTCGTCAAATTAGGATGTCTCTCCAAGGCGGTAATAAAAGAATGATCCAATTGTTGCCAACGAGATTGATCCATTCCATCTGGAAAGTACTTCGCTTGCCAGCATATTTCTGAATTATCTTCTAGGACCCAATAGCACTCGACACCAGCATCACCACCAGCACCTTCCTTCCTCGTAAACCTCAATGCTTTTTGTGGTTTGCGGAGACGCGCAAGTTGACAAACCAGTTCTTCAAAGCCAGATGCTTGGCTTCCGTTATGTGCTCTAATAGTTGAAAAATCAATATTGTTCATCTGGTTAATCCTCCTTTTTTATCCTCTGCATCACTTGCGGCGTCTGTGTTTTCTGCACCCTCCACCCACCTGCACTGCCCAATCCGCGTCCTCTGCGTAATCCGTCTAATCCGCGATCCAGACATCTTCCACCACCGTCTCATCCAACACTCCGCGCCCGCTGTTTCCGATTTTCGACCAACTCGGTTACGTCGGCATATACCAACTCGCGGTCGTCAGCGGTCAAGCCCAGTGCACCAACTTCATTCATTATCAGCGTCCCGCATTTCTTCCAGCAACGCTTGCCCGATATATTCGTCGTGTCTTTCGCTGATGTTTGTAGCGTCAGAAGTCAATGTGCCTGCTAATGCTAGTAGGGGATCGCGTTCGGGCTGACGTTGGGCTTTCAGTTCCTCTTTACCCTCAATGGCGCGGATGACCTCCAAGCTACCGAGAAAGAAAAGATTCTTCCGTACAGGATGTTTTCTCTCATAGAGTCGCTCAAAGATGGTGCGGAGTGCGGACATTTTATCGCCGGTGATTTCCTCGATAGAGTGCAACTGCTCGCCTTGCAACGGTTTGAAGAAGTACTTGTCAGCGCGATGCAGTTCATCGGTCAGGTAGATTTCATAAACCAGTCCGTCAACTATCCGCTCAAAAAACTTGACCATCAGGTAGTCCCGGGCATAAGCTAAATTTTTGCCGTCCGTAGATGGCTGATTCTTGAGGTAGATGATGTAATCGACGATAGTGGTGATGAGGGCGTTCTTATCGGCAGTAATCTTGGGAATGGGGATGCGTTCAACAGCGAATTTCTTCCACTGAGTAAGGCCCATTCCAGTCGTTAGGGCGGTATTCTTTATGAGCCAAGTAACAAGGGTACTGTTCAAAACCGCACAAAGGTATTTCAGCGATTTCCCCGTCATAAAAAACCCTTTGTCGTTGCAATACATTTCCGAATCAGAGTAGGCGAACCTTCCCTTGCTCGACATATCCATCCAGAACAGCTTTTCTTTAGCAAACTCTGCATGGTAGGCGCAGTTGCGAAGACTGTAAGGCGTCTGAACTCTGTCATACCGCTTTTCCAAGTTTGGATAGAACTTATCCAAGTGATTTTTGATGATCGGGTAATCGTCAATGTTGATAGCCGGAACATCGTCATATCCGTTGTGCGTATCAATCAGCCAGACCCCTGCCCATTGCACTTGATAGCGTTGAATATCCCGGCCGCGCAACATGGGCTTGATAACCTCGGCAGACTTCGGGTCTGCGGCGACCAATTCCTTTTTGGTTGCATCGTCAATAATGAAGGCGTCGTTGAATCCAGTTGTTACGCCGCGATAGATAGACACATCCCAGTCTTTCAACGGCGTTCCAATCGCCTCCATCTTATCCATAATCGACTGCTCAATGGCCGACAGCGCACTCCACGGCTTTTCCCCTCTTGGACTCAACTGCCCCCAAAAATTGTCCTCCGGCGGGAAGGCTCTATCGGACAGGCGGTCCATATCCACCGCCTTGCAGACCGCATCGCTCTTGCCGCTACGCGCTAGCAAAATGTTGGTGTCAACAATAGCGTTTTCAAAAACATCCTTGCCCATTTCCAACAACTGCAACGGCGAGTGTTGCTCAGCAAAGTAGCGGCGTGTCGTCTTGCCGTATTCCGCCTTTAACCAACTGTTGGACGTGATATAAGCGAGTAGGCCGTGCTGGGACGCGAGCAGTTGGCAGCCCTTCTCGTAAAAAAGCTGATAGATGTCGCCCGTGCGGACGAAGGTGGCAAACCCGGCGTCCTTGTAGAGCCGCCCCAATTCCCCTCTATTTTTCTGCAACTGAATGTACGGCGGATTCCCAATCACCACGTCAAACCCATCGGCGACGCCGAACATATACTCCGCGTCGAACCAATCGGCACCAGCATTCTGGTCGTAGGGATCCCATTGGGCGACTTGGTTCGCGGCGGCAGCACTCATACTGTTCTGCAACTCGGCGGCCAATTCTCTACGCAGCCGGGCATCCTGTCGGCGATACGCCAACTTCTCTTGGCGCGTGGTGGCGTGAAAGTGCCGCTCGCGGTTTTCGTTCAGTTCCTGTTCCAACCGATTCACCGCATCCGTTTGCCCGAGGCTCATTTGGGCTGGCTTGTCAAGGCTCAACAACGTATTCGCCGCGACAAAGCGCGTCTCCAAGTTCGGCAACGGCTTAATGCCAAAGTTGTCGGCGGTCTTGTTCACTTCCTGCTCTATCGCCAGCGAAATGAAAAAGCGCAACTTGGCGATCTGGCAGGCCACCGGCTGAATATCCACCCCAAAGATGCTGTTCTGAATCAGATACAGCTTGCGCCCAAAGTCGGAGTCCCGGTAGTGCTCAAAGGTCTCGCTGATTTCATCGAGTTCGGCTTTGCGTTCCCGTGGGTCTTGGGCGTCAAACGCCACATCCGCCTTAGCTAGGGCGCGTTCCTTTTGCAACTTCTCCCAGTGGGCGTTGTCGGGGTCAATCCGCCGCAAGGCCAAAGTGAGTTTATGCAATACACCCATGGGAAACGCGCCCGATCCGACCGCTGGGTCCAACACCTTGAGCTCCGCAATCGCCTGCACAAGACGTTCCGCTTCGACCTCCTCAAACAGTTCATTGGCGTCGTTGAACGCATCCTCATAGTCCAGCAAATAGCGCAACCGATCTTGCCAAAACCCAACATCGTCGTCTCTTGGCGAACACGCCTGAGCCAATGCCTCGACCAACGCCTCATCCACCATGTAATCCACCACCGGACGCGGCGTGTAGTACGAGCCAGTCTGCTCACGCACCGTCTCGCGTGTTTCGGGATTGTACGCGGCCAGCAAATTCTCGAACACCTTGCCGAGCAACTCCGGGTCAAGCGCGACCTCCTGTTCCGCAGGCGTGTTTTCCTCCACCGTGAACTTGTAGCGGTTGAACAGAGTAATCAGCCCATCGTCGTCAAAAAACAGGCGGTTGGGAAGGCTCAACTTGTGGTAGTGAACATCGGAAAAACAGTCAACGCGCCAGCCGCCTGATGTGGTAGATTCCTCACTGTCCAGACAATCGAACAAGCCGCCGTTGATAAAGGGCGTCTGGCTGAACAGACGCAACAGCGCATCCGGGTCGCTCATTTCTCTTTTGAAGCGATAGCGGGAAAAGTCGCGGTGAGTGACATTCTTCTTTTGGCTAAAACCGCGCTTTTCGATCTCGGTGTTGAGCGTAGCGAAAAACAGGTTTTGTAGCACCGTGCGGTAGTACGAATCGCCCGCGTCTTGGTCGTAATCCTTCAGCAGTTTGGCGATTCGCGCCTCAATGAACAGGGCGTCGGCGATGAGCCTCTTTTCCTTGATGAACCAGACGAATAGCAGGCGAGTAATGAGGCGGATGACGTGTTCTTCGGCGTGGAGGGAACGCGCTTCGCCGGTTGGAAACGTCGCCTCCTGAACCGCACGGTTGAACCAGCCAAACAAATCGCGGTAGAACCGCCGATTCAATTCTTCCGTATCCAGCGCGGCCAACCAAGCGGCCAACAAGCCATCGAAGTTGGGCAACGCGTCGTGGGCGTCCATCCACAGCAACCGCTGCCGCAACGATAAGTCGGCGAGGATGTCCAACTGGGCGCGGTGTGGCTCAGTGGGGTTAATCTCCCGAATCAGCGACACGTGGCCCAGCACATCGCGCTTGGGGTCGCGCTTGTGTTCACGGCGGTGAACAAAGGACAGAGTCAACCGATCATCAGCGGTCTTGAACAGCACCACAGTCGGCACGGTTATCCGCTTGTTGACCTCGCGGGTAAATTGGGCGTATTGCCCACGCGGATAGGTTTTGCCGTTCAGTTCAATAGCGGCGAACAAAAAACTCCGCGCATTGCCCTTGTCAAAGCCGTCAGTGGGCAACAACGTGCGCCGCACCACCGTAATTTCAGAATCGGTCACCTGAAAGAGAATCCGCACGGACCGGGCGTTGTCGCGGAAAAACCGTTCGGCCTGTGTGTTCTCGTTTAGCGCAGGAAATTGCCGAATAAAGTCATCCACCTTGCCCGAAAGCACTACGGTGCGCTCGCTCCGATAGCCCAACACATCGAGCAGATGAACGGCATTTTCACACCATTCGCCCGTTTGGCAACGCTGTATGGCTTCGGCTATGGCCTCTCTGTATGCTGTATCATTCATCTTTAGCAGTCCTCAGAGGCTGTCTGAAAACTCCATTTTCTATTTGATTCTTTTGAGTAACAGGTGGATCATAGCAATCTGGATCAAGGCTTCGCTATGGCGGGTCAACACCTCATAATCTCGGGCATGACGGCGCGAGTTCATCACCCATGCCAAGGTACGCTCGACGACCCAACGGCGTTTGAGTACGGTAAATCCGGGGCCTTGTTTGGCGACGACTTCCAAGTCAATCTTGTGCGTCTTTTTTAGGTTGGCCACCCATGTTCGGATCGCCTCGCCTCGATAGCCGCCATCGCCCCACAGTTTGCGTAACCGGGCTACGCCGGACGTCCCCAAGCGGGTCAACACCTGCTGCAAGCCGTCTCGATCGGATACATCGGCGGCGGTGACCACCACCTGTCGAAGCAAGCCTGAGGCGTCGACCAGCAGATGCCGTTTTCGGCCTTGAACCTTCTTGCCCGCGTCGTAACCGGTTGTTTTACCATGGGTTGCCGTTTTGATGGTCTGACTATCGATACAGCCCGCCGAGGGCGTGGCCGGCCGGCCGTTGCGGCGGCGTTCCTGCTGGGTGAGCCGTTCCAACACCCGCGGCCAGACCCCGTGCCGGCTCCAGCGACGGAAGTAATCATACACCGTTTTCCACGGGCCAAAACAAGCCGGTAACAACGCCCAAGGACACCCCGTCTTGTTCAGATACAAAAGCCCGTTGACGATCGGACGCCGATCCCGCGGCGGCCGACCCGGACCGTTGGGGCGCCACCGCGGAGCCGGCAGCAACGGTTCGATCTGCTGCCATTGCACATCGGTTACATCGGTTGCATATTGGCCACTGGGCGTACTCATCATACGAGCCTTTCTGTTCAGATTTTGTGGTGAAACCTGAATATGGCCTGATGAGTACGCCGATTCAAATACGACTACATAATGGGTTTTCAGACAGCCTCTAAGAAGCGGTCTGAAAACTCTGGTGGTCGTCTCCCGGCTGGATTCCCGCGTTCGCGGGAATGACTTCTCAGAAGCTGCTTGAAACGCCAGCCTCCGTCATTCCCGCGCAAGCGGGAATCCAGTCTTGAATGATATGGGATTGCTATTTAATCACCAGCCACGTCACAAGTTCAAAATCCGTCGTTTCGCCGATCTGCTCATCGCGTCGCGGCAAGACGCCGCTGCGACTAGACAAAAGGGTGTCAATAGCCCGTTTCTGGTAGGTGCTACTCAAAGACTGCACCGCTTTTTCGAGCAGCTCATTGTAGAACGTCATGTTAGCACCGTCGTCCGTCTGTTTATCGAACAGGGCGCACAATTCCTCATGCGGATCTTTCACCCCCGCACACAACAGACGGCACAGCTCTAGTATCTGCTTGGGTTGGGCAAAAGTAAAGCGCACATCGCCTTTTTCCCGGACATAGACGAGAAAATAGGGATGCAGCGGGTTTATCTGCTCATTTTCCGCTGAATCGCCTTTCTGCCGGAGACAAAAAACAACGCCGGCAGTAATCATTGGATAATCCGCGTGCGGTGGAATAACAGCATACAGCCCCAAGGGCGCGTCTTCAAGGATTTGCCGATTGCTCTCAATGTACTTCGTCAGTTCGACGCGGAAATCGTCGAGAGTAAATTCATTGAGCGCAATGCTCTCGCTGAAATCCTCAAGGTCCAATAGTTCGTCCTTCAACCGCAGCAATTGCTTGTCGCGGTAGGTAAGGTCCTTTGCGACCAGTTCCCGAATCTCTTCAGGCTCTAATAGATTGTCTCCCTGCGTGGCGGTTATATCAACCAACGCCATGCGCGCCTCAACGCGATTTCTCAGGTTGATATAGCGGTTGAGGTCGGGCGTGGGCCAGAAGTTGACGAGTTGAACTCGGTGATTGATGCTACCGATGCGATCAATCCGCCCAAACCGTTGAATGATGCGCACTGGATTCCAGTGAATGTCGTAGTTAATCAAATAATCGCAATCTTGCAGATTTTGCCCTTCGGATATGCAGTCGGTGCCGATTAGCAAGTCAATCGCCCCCTCCTGCGGCATGGATTGCATCTGGGCGCGTTGCTTGGCAACCGGCGAAAAGTTCGTCAGAATGTGACCGAAGTCGCGCTGGCCAAACGTCGTTTGATTCCCGGACGCGCCGCCCGATACCACGGCGAGGTGAATCCCCAAGTCTTGGGTGGCCCATAGACGCAGCGCGTCGTACAGATAGGCGGCAGTGTCGGCAAAATGGGTGAAGACCAATACCTTGCGATTCGGCTGGCCGCGCTGGTCCATGGTCGGATGTTTGACCTTTTCGGCAATGAGTTCCTTCAGTTTGGCGAGCTTGGCGTCGCGCTCGGGGGTGATGTCTTTGGCAAAAAGATACGGCAGTTCGAGTTGCTCGCGGTCGCGTTGCAAATCCGCCAGCCATTTCTCGCAATCGAGATGCGCCATGTTAAAGACCAGCTTTTTCCCCACCTGCATCGCTTCCTGCAACTCTTCATCCCCGAAATCTTCAACTGCGCCATCTTCCAAAACCAAATCAGGGTTGTCAGCGCGGAACGCCTGAAACCGCCGGATTCGTTCTTTGAGGGCCTCAATTTTTTCAATGGTCCGCTCCATCGTAATGGCAAAGGAATGAACCGAACTTTCCAACCGCTTGAGGAAGTTCACCTTCATCATGCCGATTAGGTAGTGTTCCCGGTCGCTTTGCCTAAAGTTTTTAATCGGCTGCCCGTCGTATTCTGCACGGTATTGGGGGAGGACGTATCTCGAAGGATTGAACAGGGAAAGCTGGTACTTGGAGATTTCGTCGTTCAACTCGTCGTACGACATAAACCGCTTCGACGGGTCCTCTTGCAGCGCGTCAATATCCGCATAGACCGCCTGCGGCTGACCGCGCTCGGGGAATCCACCCAGTTCCGCCAGCGAGTCCGGGTAGTATTGCTCAATGTGCTTGCGGGAACGGGCAATGGTCAACTCGTCGAGCAGCTTAAAAAAAGTGGAACTGAGCCGTTCCAAGAGATCGCGGGTGTGGCGAGCACCGGGCCGCTTGGCCCAGTCCGTAAAGGTGCGTTGGGCGGCTGCTAATGTCTCTTGCAGGCTGGCCACGCCGAGCGATTCGCGGAAAGAGTCATCTCGGCCTTCGGTCAAAAAATAGAGCTGGTTGCGTAGATCTTTCAGGTCGTTGTTCACCGGCGTAGCGGAAAGCAACAAGACCTTGGTCTTAACGCCGCGCTGAACAATATCCTCCATCAAACGCTGATAGCGGCTCTTGCGAATCAGCTTGCCGTCCTCGTCCCGCTTACCGGGGGTGTTGTTGCGGAAGTTGTGCGATTCGTCAATAACCACCAAATCGAAATTGTCCCAGTGGATGGTCGCCAGATCGAGATCGCCCGACCGGCCGCGGTCGCGGCTCAGATCGGTGTGGGCTAGCACCGTGTAGCTAAAGCGATCTTTGAGAAACGGATTGAGCGCACTGTTGTTCTGCGCTTGATACATCGTCCAGTTGTCGCGCAGCTTCTTGGGACACAAGACGAGAACTCGGGCATTGAGCAATTGAAAGTATTTGATCACCGCGAGGGCCTCAAAGGTCTTGCCCAAGCCCACGCTATCGGCGATGATGCAGCCATTGTGTTGCCGTATTTTGTTGATCGCGTTCTTCGCGCCATCCCGCTGAAATTCAAACAGGGCCTTCCATATCTCCGTATCGACGAGTTGCTGAGGCCCAGTGAGCAGGCCGCTGGCTTCCTGCTCCGCCAAAAACCGCTCAAAGAGGTGAAACAGGGTTTTGTAGTAGATAAATTCCGGCGCGTGATTCTGAATGTTGTTGCCCGCCGGACTCAGGCCCAAGCCGCGCACCGTAAAATTGGAACTGCCCAAAATAGCCTCTTCCACGCCGTTGCGGGCGGGCTAGTCTCCGGCATGGTGCAGGGCCTTTTGATACAGGCCGACGCTGTAAAATTCATAGGCCGCCGCCTTGTCCGGGAAATCAACCACGTGTACCGTGAAGCGGGCCGGCACCCCGGCGTCGGGCATACAGTCGCGGAAAAAATGGCTGTACGCTTGGGCGTACTCTTGGTAGAGCCGCTGTTGCTCCTCGTGAAAGCACTGCGGATCGGTCAGGGGGTTCACGTCCTTGGGCTGCGCGCCAAAGGCGTGTACTTCGATGAAATCTATCTGGGCAATGGAGTCGCAAATCTCGGCTTCCCGCAGCCACTGCTCCCAACAGCGGAAGACCAATTCGACCTCGACAGCCGGCGTCATCCGCACCAACTCGTCGCGCCCGAGGATCCCCTGCGCCGAATGCCCGCCGGTCAAGCCCGCGAAGTAAATCTTCAGGTCGCCGTTGTCCAGCACCTCGGTCACCAAGGCCGATAAGGTAGGGTGATCCCCATGGTAGTAATAGGTCAATCGGCCGCGTTGCTTGATGTTAAACGCCATCGTATTCCTTTCATTTTGCGTTAGAGTGCTTCGACGAAAATCTCGGCCCAATGCCGCGCTTGACGCCCGGTAAAATCGGCGATCTGGTGGCGGCACGAAGTACCGACCGCCGCGATCTCCACCTCCTCGGCTGCATCCTCCAGCACGGCAAAGAGCCGCTCCTGCCCCACGGCGCGCGATATTTCAAAGTGTTCCTTTTCGTAGCCAAAGCTACCGGCCATGCCACAGCAACCCGACGGGATTTCCTCGGCGCGAAAGCCGGGTGGCATGTTGAGCACGGCCAGGGTCGCGGCCGTTCCCGTCAGAGCCTTTTGATGGCAGTGCCCATGCACCAAAATATGGCGGGCTGTCTGGTTGAACTCCAAATCAAGCGGGGCCGCGCCCACGAGAAAATCTTCTAGCAGGACGATCTGCTCGGCCACGCGCCGACCTTGTGGATCGTCGACCAAGTCTAGGTAATCGTCGCTGAGGGCCGACGTGCAGCTCGGCTCCAGCCCGATGATCGGCACCCCTTGCTCGGCCCACGGCGCGAGCACCTCTATATTGCGCTGGGCCAAGGCGCGGGCGCGCTCGAGAAAGCCCTTGGATATGAGCGGTCGGCCACAACAGACTTTGCCCTCGGCCAAGACGACTTCGTACCCGGCGCGCTCCAAGATGCGCGTCGCCGCCCGGCCAATGGCCGGCTCGTTGTACTCGACGAAGGTGTCGTTGAAGAGCACGACGCGGCCCTTGGTGCCGCGGACCGGCTGGCGGCCGGCAAACCAGCGCGAAAACGGCTGGCGAGCAAAGGCCGGTAGCCGCCGCCGGCGGTCGATGCCCAACAACGCATCCAACAGCCAGCGATTGAACCCACTACGACCCAGCCAATTCGACAGGGGCGCCAACGCCGATCCCAAGCGGCTGATGCGGGCTATGTTGGCAAAGAGCCGCGACCGCAACGGATACCCGTGCTGGCGGTGGTAGTGGGCGAGAAACTCGTACTTGAGCTTGGCCATATCCACGCTCGACGGGCACTCGGCCTTGCAGGCTTTGCACTCCAAGCAGAGGTCCATCACGCGGTGGACGGCTTGGCTGTGCAGGCCATCGGGCAACGTGCCGGCGAGCGCGGCGCGCAGGGCATTGGCGCGGCCGCGAGTGGTGTGCTCCTCGTCCAAGGTCGCCATGTACGAAGGGCACATGGTGCCGACCAGCTTTTTGCGGCAGTGGCCCACCCCAGAGCACATTTCAACGGCCTCCTGAAAGCCGCCCGCCTCGCTAAAGCTGAAAAACGTCTCTAGCGGGGCCGTCGGATAGCCCTCGGGGTAGCGCAGGTGCTCGTCCATCCGCGGGGGGCGGGTGATCTTGCCGGGATTCATGATCCCCTGTGGATCAAAGGCGTCCTTCACCTCGGCAAAAGCCGCGACCAACTCCGGGCTGAACATCTTGGCGATCCACTCGCTGCGGGCCAAGCCATCGCCGTGCTCGCCCGACACAGTGCCCCCGTATTCGCGCACCATGTCGCTCACGCGCTCCTCAATCTGGCGCAAAAGCCTTATGCCCTCGGGGTCTTTGAGGCTGAAGATCGGGCGGATGTGCAACAGGCCGACGCTCGCGTGCCCATAGTATTCGGCCTCAATCCCCAATTCCTCCATCAGCGCGACCACTCGGCGGACGTAGTCGGGCAGTTTAGCGACCGGGACGCAGGTATCCTCTACCCCGGGCTGGGGCTTGGGATCGCCCTTCATGCCCATCAAAAGCCCCAACCCGGCCTTGCGCAGCCCCCAGATGGCCTGCTGATCTCCGGCATCTACGGCCCGTGCAAACGCATAGCCCATCCGGCGCGCGCGCAATCGCTCCTCCAGTTCGTCCAGCTTGCGGTTTAGCTCGGCCTTGGAGTCTGCATAGTATTCAACGATGAGCAGGGCGGCCGGATCGCCGGTGAGTAAGCGGCGACTCGGGGCGTGTTCGAGCGAGCCTTGCGTCTGGTCGAGCAGAATTTTGTCAATCAGCTCGCTCGCCACGGGCGAGGTCTCCAACGCGGTCAGGTTGGCCTCCAGCGACTCGACCAAGTCGTGAAAGTGGACGGCCACCAAGCCCTTGTGAGCGGGTAGCTCGACCAAGTTTAACCGCGCTTCGACGACCGCACAGAGCGTGCCCTCCGAGCCGACGACCAGCTTGCTCAGGTCAAAGGGAGCATCGCCGACGAACTCGTCGAGATTGTAGCCTGAAACGCGGCGCATCACCGCGGGAAATCCCGTGCGAATCGGTGCTTGGCGCGCCCGGACGATGCGGCGCACTTCGCGGTAAATGCGGCCTTCGAGGCCGTCCAAGCGCACTCGGCGTTCACTCTCCGCGTCGTCCAGCGGCCCGAACACCGCTTGCGAGCCGTCGGCTAACACCACCTTTAGCTCCTGTACGTGGTCGATGGTCTTGCCGTATATGATGGAGTGCGCCCCACAGGAATTGTTGCCGATCATGCCGCCGATATTGGCCCTACTGCTCGTGGATACATCGGGCGCGAACATCAGGCCGTAGGGCTGCAAAAAGGCATTGAGTTCATCGAGCACCAAGCCCGGCTGAACCCGAACCCAGCGCTCGTCCGGGTCGAACTCCAAGATCCGATTCATGTATTTGGAAAAATCGACATGGACCGCCGCGGCCACCGACTGGCCGGCCAAACTCGTGCCGCCGCCGCGGGGCAAGACGGCCGCTTGCTGCTCAGCGGCAATTTTTACGGTAGCAACGACATCGGCCTCGTCTTTGGGCACGACTAAGCCGAGGGGCTCCATCTCGTAGATGCTGGCGTCGGTGCGGTAGAGCATGCGCGAGACCGCGTCAAAGCGCACTTCGCCTTGGATGGCCTGTTGCAAGGCCATCGCCAATGTATCTCTATTCATTTTAGGCATTGATCGGTTGGGGACGCCTGCTCCACTCGGCAGCGGGCTTGGCAGGGACACCGCAATAGTAAGAAGGCGCTCTACGGGCCGTCAATTCTGCACGGGCCGCACTCTTCACCTTTTATAAAAAAATATCAATATGTAGTTGACAAACATTTTTGACCCCAATAGATTGATTACTCGCCACGTGGTTAGCGCGCAAAAAGGGACTTCCGGGACAAGGGGAGATCGCGGAAGTCCCTACTTTTTTCTTTATCCCCCAAAATCTCATGTCGCAAGCCCAGCCAGTCGCTGTCCGCATCTACAATCAGACCTATCACCTCGTCAACAACGAGGGCCAAGACCCCGAGTACATCCGGCTCGCCGCAGCCTATCTCGACGAGAAGATGCAGCAGATCGGCACTACGATTGGGCACCGCGGCCCGCTCGATGTTGCCATCTTAGCCGCGCTCAACATCGCCGAAGAAGTGCTCCGCGCTCGCCAGCACAAGGACGCGCTGATCAACCGAGCCGATGCCCGCATCGACTCCTTCACCCAGTTGCTGTCCGACAATCCCACCCCCACAGAAAGCCCCCCGGCCGAAACCAAGCGGTTCTGATTCGCCGCTGCCAGTCCGTCAGCCGTTTCGAGAAGGCTCCCAAAGAGACACGACTGAGGCGTCCTTCCCGCTTTCGCGGGAATCCAGACTCTACGACCGCATTCGCCCGGACGGCTACCACGTCCTTCCCGCGAAAGAACGTCACCCCGTGCCCCAACACGGGGCGGGAATCCAGAAGCGCGACGGTTCGATGTCCGACGATTGGACCGTCATTCCCGCGCACGTGGGAATCCAGACTTGAAGGATGTAGGACTGCTATATATCTCCCGCATGAACGGGGCGAATGCCTATCGGCTCAGAAAACGGACCAGTCCTCCATCAAGCAATAGCGCGAGACGTCGATCCGGCATTTGCGCGAGATCCCGGATCCGGTTGCCCACCTCAATCCGCTCGACATCCGGTTGCCCACCTCAATCCGCTCGACGTATTGCACGTCCGTGCCGTCGCGCCGAACTCGAAAGAGCGCGTAGCCGCTCCCCTGTGTACCGGAAAGTGAACCAATCAGCAGGTCATCTCTCCACAGCGGAAACAAGCACTCGTCATTGACGATGACGCTGGAGATGCCGATGGACGGAACCCAAGCGAAAACGGGCTTTGCAAAGCCATCGTGTAGCCCCACCGCTTCGGCGCGGGGCACATTAACCCGACTTCCATACCCGACGCCATAGGAGACCCGAGGCCAACCGTAATTGCCGCCTGCGACCAGCACGTTGAGTTCGTCGCCGCCTTGCGGTCCGTGATCGGTTCCCCACAAGCGACCGGCCGCATCCCGGGCGAGCCCCTGCGAATTGCGGAGGCCCAAGGCCAGCACCTCCGCCCGGCCGGTTTCGATTTCAACGCGGACGAGCTTACCCAAGTGCGAGGCCGGGTCTTGAGCGGCCTCATTTACCAGATGCGGTCCCGGTACGACCAACAAGTGGTCGGGGCCGTCCGTCAACATCCGGCCCCCCGCTTGGACGGACGCGGTTTTCAGGCACGGCTCCGCATCATATATCGTTCTCCATTTCGGCGACACCGAAACGTCTGCGCCTCGGTGCCGAAGCGTCGTCGTGGACAGCCGGAACCGCAGGCACGCGCTGGTGAAATGGTGATGCGCCACAAATAGTTCATACCGCCCGGCCGAACGCCGTTTCAACAAAATGTCGGTCACTTGGAACCGGTTCAAGAGGATATTGTCTTTGTCCGGGTGGGCGAGGAGTCCGGCCTTATTCATCGGCACGTTCCCTTTGAGCGGCACCACCTCCCCGGTGGTCGGGCGTATCAGATTGAACCGTCCCCACGGCGTTACGACGAGCAAGTCGTTGCCCAACGGCGCGATGGCACCGCCGCGCACGTAGCTATTGGGTATATGATCCCATCGGTCTCGGAGATAGACCGTCGCCGGTTGCAGATCATACAAGTGCGTCGTCAGCACCCCGGCGGCTTCGACGATGCCCAACTCCGCTGTCGCAGAGTACGACACGCCCTCTTTGTCGTAGTCAACCTGAACCGACAGGCGCTTCCCTTGCATGGCCGGCTCCACGAAATACCGCCAAGACGGTTCATATTGACGCTTGGGCAATACCTTGCAATCAAGCCCGTCCGCGCTACAAATAAACCAATGCCACGGCGACCTGTTCGTAAATGGACGCTGGCTGCCCAAAGCAACGACTATGAATTGTCCCATCACCAGGGACGAGTAGATGCGAATCGCATCAGCCGGATCCGCTTGCAGCACGGGGGCTGTCATCGAAACCGGGGCCGACCACTCGGATTGTCCGTGGGCACTGACAGCGGCCACCCGCACCTCGTACTGCATCCCGCTCATTGCCCACATCTTGATGGTATAGGGCGAGGAGGTCGCCGTGTATTCGCGCCATGTAGGGACGAGTTCGTTTTTTGGTCTGACGGCGATCGTGTAACTCGTCGCGTCGGGGATTGCGTCCCAAGCGACGGTCAGTCGTTTGTTGGCAGCACCAACGGCGACTTCGGTGGGCGTACCGAGCATAGGTGATTCGATGCGACGCGCTTCCACCTTGTCGGGGATTCTTTTGACGTACATGCAGCCAGCGGGAGCCAACGCCATGAGCAAAAGAGCAAGCAGCGAGACACCGCAAGACTCAGAAAATCGGTCAAGAAGCGTGACGCCAGATCGCTCAAGGGCAGGGCGACCGCGAGGGGCGCGGTGGCGGCCAGTGCCAATAGCCGCGACCGGAGTGGTGTAAATCAACTGGTTATATATAGTACTCGACCTCCCCATCCCGCGCCCCTTGCGAATGCGGTACATTGAGCGGACACCCGGCCTTGTAGTCGGGATGGAGCTGCGCCCACAGGTGATCGAGCGCGTGTTGGTTCCAGCGAAAAAAGTGGTCGCGGCCAATCTGCTCCATCAGCCCCGACCGCTCTAGCGCGTCGGTAAGCTGCCGTTTAGCCCGCGTGAAGTACAGGTCTAGCCCAACCTCGCGCAGGCGTTCAACCACCTCGCGCAGGACCTGTTCGCCCGAGGCGTCAATCCGGTTGATCCCGTTTGCATCGAGAACCAAGTACCTCAGCTCGGGCACGGCCGCGATCGTTTCGAGCACCTTATCCTCAAAATAACGGCTCGACCCAAAGTAGAGCTGGCCGTCAAAGCGCATAATCGCGATCTGCTGATCCGGCCGCAGCCCCGCGTCGCTGCCGCGCATCGTGCCGTCGAGGTGCCGAGCGAGAAAAACCACGCGGGGCCGCATGGTGCGGTAGAAGTTGAGCACCAGCGAGGCCCCCACGCCGAGGGCAACCCCCAAGTGCAGGTCCGGGGCCAAGACCAGCGTACCGACAAAAGTCGCAATCCCAATCAACCCATCCTGAGCCTTAATCCGCCAAGCGGTCACTAAGGGTTGGACGCGTACCAAGCCGCACACCGCAGCGATGATGACAACCGCGAGCGTCGCCTGGGGCAGATAGTACAACAGCGGCGTCAGCCAGAGCAGGGTCGCGGCAATGACCAGCGACGCCACGACCGAGGCAAAACCCGTCCGCGCCCCGCTTTGATAGTTGACGGCCGACCGCGAAAACGAGCCCGAAGTCGCATAGCTTTGGAAAAGCCCGCCGATCACGTTGGCCAGGCCTTGGCCGATGAGCTCCTGATTGATATCGAGATGCTGCCGCGTCCGCGCCGCGAGGGTCTTGGCAATAGCCATGGCCTCCATCAAGCCGAGCAGGGTCAAGGTCAAGGCGCCTAGGAAAAGCTCGAACAGGATCGCCGCGTCTAAGTCCGGGGCCGCAAGCCGCGGCAAACCGCGGGGGACCGCGCCGACCACTGCCCCGCTAAAACCGGTCAGCCAAGCAACGAGCGTGGTGACCACCAGCGTCGTCAACATGCTCGGCAGCTCCCAGCGCACCCAGCGCAAAACCACCAGCAGCCCCCCGGCCAACGCGGCCATCCCAAGCGTCGGCCAATGGACCTCCAACAGCGCTAGGTCAACGACGCGAAGCGCGGCCAGCAAATGGCCCCCCGGTTGGGGCGCGACCCCGAACACCTTGTGCAACTGGGAAATGGCGATGATAAGGGCCGCGGCATTGGTAAAGCCGACGACCACCGGGCCGGACAGCAGGTCGATTAGCAAGCCCAGTCGCAACGCGCCCAAGGCGATCCGAATCAGACCGACGAGCAAGGCCAAAACCAGCGAATAGGCGATGAATAGCTCGCTGCCCGCAACGGCAAGCCCCTGCACAGTCGTCGCGCTGATGAGCGAAGCGATGGCCACCGGACCGGTGGACAAATGCCGGGAAGAGCCAAAGAGCGCGGCGATGGCCGGCGGCAGAAAGGCCGCGTACAGCCCATAGACCGGCGGCAGCCCGGCCAACTCGGCGTAGGCCATGGCTTGGGGCACGAGGATCGTCGCCACAGTGAGGCCCGCGACCACATCGGCGCGCAAGACGCCCGGCTGGCCGAGTTCGGGCAGCCAACGGATACATGGAAAAAATCGCTTCATCAGTTCGGTATGGGGCGGTTGACACTTAGTCGGCGGCCAGTGTACACTTAGCGCGTTATCACTTCAACAGGAGGAGGGCCGCATGGACCCACACGAGCAGCAAGCCTTTTTTCAACAGCAGGGCTACTTAATCGTCCCCGACCTGCTCAGCCGCGGCGAAGTCGCCGAATGCCAGCGCGAGGTCCAACGCCTGCACCAACTAGCCGCCGATCTAGAGGCCAGCCAAGACCCGATCAGCAACCACTTTCAGCGCGAGCCTTTTTCTTCGGCCCCAAACCACAACGGCCTGCCGGTCCTGCGCAAAATCGAGAACACCCGCGCCCTGTCGCCGTGCTTTACCCAGCTCGCGGCCCATCCCCGCCTCGTCGCCATCGTCCAATCGCTGCTCGGGGCCGACTTGCTCCTCTTCCGCAGCACCCTCATGCTCAAGCCCGCCTTCCACGGCTCGGCCCACGCCCTGCACCAAGACTCGGCCTATTGGCCCATGGAGCCGCCCGCGCTCGTAACGGCGAGCATCGCCCTCGACGACGCCACCCCGGACAACGGCTGCATCAAGGTCATTCCCGGCAGCCACCATTGGGGCTTGCAGGAATGGGGCCACATTGCCCAACAGCAAGAGGCCCCGCTAACCAACCGGGACGACATCGACCGCACGCGCCAAATTGACGTGCCGCTCGCGGCCGGGTCCGCCGTGCTATTCCACAGCTTGATGGTCCATGGTTCCGGCCCCAACCAGACGGACCGCCCGCGCAACACCGCGCTCTACGCCTATTTCTCACCGCACGTGCGCTACGTGCCCGGCGCCAACGGCCCGCAATCGAAGTCCTTCCCGGTCATCGCCGGCCTCAATGGCGCAGCCGAACACGTGCTGGTCGCCTCCTAAAGCTATGGTAAAAAAGAAAATTCTATCCCTAAGTGCCAAAATCCTCGGCGCGCGGCGGGTGGCAGCAACAGGGCGCAAAAAAAGGCCGACGCCCGCAATGCGGACACCGGCCTTTCGCGCTGCTCGTCCAAACCTCAGAGGGGCCTGAGAATGAGCGACATTTCGCGGCCTTCCATTTTGGGACTCTGATCAATGATGGCTACATCCTTGAGCTTGTCGGCCAGCTCCTGCAGCAGCCGGTAGCCCCGCTCCTGATAAGCCATCTGCCGTCCTTTGAAGCGGACGCTGACTTTGACCCGATTCCCCTTTTCAATAAACGTGCGAATGTGGCCCATCCGGTATTCGAGATCGTGTTCGGAGATATTGGCTCCGGCGATGCGAATGCCCTTCATCTGCACGTTTTGCTGCTTCTTGCGCGCTTCTTTGGCCTTTTTTTCTTGGTCGTAGCGGAGCTTGCCGTAGTCGATGATCCGGCAAACCGGGGGCCGCGCTTCGGCGGCCACTTCCACTAAGTCGAGATTGGCTTCCTCCGCCATGGCCAAGGCACGGGCCGTTTCGATGATCCCCACTTGCCCCCCATCAGACCCGATGAGCCGGATTTGGGGTACGCGAATATCATCGTTTACTCTGGTAAAACTCTTTTTCTTTGCTGCGATTGCATCAACCTCCGTAAAGGGTGGAAAGCGCGGGCGTTTCCCGCAGGGGTTTTAATATATTCTCAGGGCGAATTAAAACAAGAAAAGATTTGCTCCGTCCCGCTTTGGCAGCCACGAGCGAATAGGTTATTTTGCCTATTTTCCATCCGCAGGAAAGCCCATGACCCGCACGTATGATGTCTATGGCGTCGGCAACGCCCTCGTGGACATCCAATATCAAGTCGCCCCCGAGTTCCTCGCCGAGTACCAAATCGAAAAGGGGGTTATGACCCTCGTCGATGAGGCGCGGCAACGCACCCTCACGGCCGCGGTCGGCCGCGAGCCAATCGCGGCGGCTTCGGGCGGCTCGGCGGCCAATACCCTCATCGGCGTCGCCTGCTATGGCGGCCGAGCCTATTACGCCTGCCTGACGGGCCGCGACGATTGGGGCGACTTCTACCAGCGCGATCTCGAAGCGGCCGGCGTGGCCACGCATTCGGCCAACCGCGGCGCGGGCAAAACCGGCCAGTGCTTGGTTTTTATCACGCCCGACGCCGACCGCACCCTCAACACCTTCTTGGGCATCAACAGCACCCTCGGCCCGGCCCAGCTTCAAGAGGAGGTCATCGCCGACAGCCAGTACCTTTATATAGAAGGCTACCTCCTCGGCTCGGACGCCGGCTTTGTCGCGGCGGGTCGAGCGCAACAAATAGCCCAGCACCACGGCACGGCCGTCGCCCTGACTCTGAGCGATCCCTTTGCGGTCCGGGCCTTTCGGGCGCGCTTTGACGCGCTCTTGCAGCGCGGCGTCGATCTGCTCTTCTGCAATGTGGAGGAAGCGCTTGCCAGCACCGGCCTCAGCGACCACGAGGCCGCTGGCACGGCCTTAGCGTCCCAGGTCGGCACGACCTATATAACGTGCGGGGCCGACGGGGCTTTAGTGTACGCCGACGGCACTCTCTACCAAGTCCCCGGCATCCCGGTGCAAGCCATCGACACCAACGGCGCCGGCGATCTTTTTGCCGGTGGCGTGCTCTACGGGCTGTCCCACGGGTACAGCTCCTTAGACGCGGCGCGGCTGGGCTGCTATGCGGCCGCGCAAGTGGTGACCCGCTTCGGGCCGCGCCTAGAACAATCGCTCGCCGATCACATCGTTCCCATCCTATCTCGTTTCTCAACCTAGCTTGGAGGTCTCCGTGAAAATTCTAGTCCACTACCCATTCACCGACGAACAGCACGACCACCTGCGCCAGATCGCGCACGAAAACGGCGGGCACGAAGTCTTTGTGGTCAGCAACGATCAAGAGGCCATCGCCGTAGCCGACACAATCGACGTCATCGTCGGCCACTTCCCGCCTGCGGTCTGCGCGGCCGCTCCCAACCTGCGCTGGGTCCAGTCCTTCAGCACCGGCATGGACAAATTTCTCTTCCCCGACATCATCGCCCGCGACGAAGTAGCCATTTCCAACGTAGCCGGGCTGTACGCCCCCCAAGGCGGCGAACACGCTTGGGCCTTGCTCCTCGCCCTGACCCGGGGCATTGATCGGTCGATTCGCCACAACGACCAGCGCGAGTGGGGCGGCGGTGCCACGGTCGAGCTAACGGGGCAGACGTTGGGCTTGGTGGGGTTGGGGGGATTTGGGCTTGAAATGGCCAAGCGAGCGGCCGGCTACGACATGCCGATCATCGCCATTGATCCGGTGCGCCGCGACCGGCCGCCGGGCGTTTGCGAGCTCAAAGACAACACCCGCGAAAACCTGCACAGCCTTCTCGGGCGCGCCGACGTGGTCATGATGGCCTGTCCGCTCACCGAGGAGACCTATCACCTCATCGGCCGCGAGGAACTGGCATTGATGAAGCAGAGCGCCTATCTGATCAACGTGACGCGGGGCGGCATCATCGACGAGGACGCGCTCTGCGCGGCCCTGCACCAAGGGCAAATCGCCGGCGCCGGTATCGACGTCACCGAAATCGAGCCGCTTCCCCCCGAGTCCCCGCTGTGGGACGCGCCCAACATCATCCTCACCCCGCACCGAGCCGGTTCCTCCCAGCACCGACCGCGCAAAATCTACGAGTTCTTCTGCGCCCAGCTAACGCGCTACCTCAAGGGCGAGCCGGTCCTCAACATCATCGACAAGAAGAAGGGGTACTAGAGAACACCTCAAGCGACCGAATACGGCTGATCTCGGTACGCAAAGCAACCACGAATGAAGCAAGGCAATACAATGAAACAGGAATATGATTTTTCCAAAGCCGCGAGAGGGAAATTTTTCCGCGAAGGGGCAGAACTACAACTACCAATGTGCTCTGACAGGAGTTCCCAAGCGGAATTTGCCCAAGGCCAAATCGTATGCTTGGATTCCGAGCCATCCATCCGGGGGGCCATCGTCGAAGTGTTGCCCGGAACACCCGAAGACCGCATCAAGGTTTTTGTAGATGGCAGTATTCAGACCTATTACGCATCTCAGTTGCGGGCCGATGATCAGGGCGATGGCGTCTCGTCTCTTTCGTCCGATCCGTTTCACGCCTACTTAACTGCCTTGCAAATACGCCATCCTAGCCTATCCACCTTGTACTCGCTCAACGCGGCGCGGGTTGACTTCATCCCCTATCAGTTCCGTCCAGTACTGAAATTTATCCGCTCGGACCGTCCGCGCCTGCTGATCGCCGATGGGGTCGGCGTCGGCAAAACCATTGAAGCTGGACTGATTCTGCGAGAATTGCAGGCGCGGCGAGAAATTCAATCCGTTCTCATTATCTGTCCTCGTCCCCTAGTGACCGAGCGCAAGTGGGAAAAGGAAATGAGGCGGTTTGACCAACAGTTTACCCATCTCGACGGACGCACCCTGCGATACTGTATCAGCGAGATGGATTTAGAAGGCGCGTGGCCCGATCGACATCAGAAGGCGATTATGCCCTATTCGCTGTTTAACGAGGTACTTCTTCATGGCCAAAAGCGGACAAAGGGGCTGCTAGACCTCGACCCACCGCCGCAATTCGACCTCGTGATCGTCGATGAAGCCCACCACATCCGCAACCAGCACACCTACGCGCACAAGGCAGTGCGGTTTTTCTGCGACCACGCGGAAGCAGCGGTCTTTCTCACTGCCACCCCGATCCAACTCGGCGACCACGACCTGTTTGTGCTCCTCAATGCGCTGCGTCCCGACTTTGTTTTGGACGAGAAAAGTTTCCAGCATATCGCGGCTCCCAATCCGTTTATCAACGAGGCGGTCTATCATGCGCGGACCCAAGTATCGGGTTGGACAGCGCAGGCGGCCCAAGCTCTCGACCAAGCCGCCGCAACTCCTTGGGGACAGACCATGCTCAGGGCCAATCCTGAGTTTAACCGGATTAAAAATCAGCTTGCCGAAGATCGCGTCGGCACCAACGACAGAGTCCGGCTCATCACCGACCTAGAAACATTGCACACCTTTGCGGGGATCATAAACCGGACGCGCAGGCGCGACATCGGCGCGTTCACCATTAGAAAACCAGAAACGGTTAATGTTCCATTCACCGCCCCACAGCAACAGCTTCACGACGCATTGCTCCGAGTCCAAGCGGACATATTCAGCCGCCTGCACGGCGACATTAACGTCAAATTCATGCTGACCACAATCCGACGCCAAGCGGCGAGTTGCCTGCATGGACTAGCCCCTTTCCTTGAGAATATCCTGAAACGGCATCTCGACGAATTGGAATGGGAAGAAGCCGATGATATAGGGCTGGGGCCATCCGACGAGGCCATCGACTTAATCCAAGGGCAAATTCAAACTATCCTTGAAAAGGCACGCAGCCTTGATCCCTGCGATCCAAAGCTCGAAGCCCTACGCAAAATCATCCGCGACAAGCAACGCCTACCCAATAATAAGGTGATGCTGTTCAGCAGCTTCCGGCACACTCTTTCATATCTATACGAACATCTCAGGGCCAACAGCGTCCGCGTCGGCATGGTTCATGGAGGAACGCCGGACGAAGAACGCATTGCGCTCAGGAGCCGCTTTGAGCAGCCGCGAGAGGTCGGCGACACACTCGACGTGTTGCTGTTCTCGGAAATCGGTTGCGAAGGACTGGACTACCAGTTCTGCGATTGCATCGTCAACTACGACTTGCCGTGGAATCCCATGCGCGTTGAGCAACGCATTGGCCGCATTGACCGCAATGGCCAGCAGAGCGAGGCCGTCGCCATTGTCAACCTAATCACGCCGGGAACAGTTGATGCGGACATCTACGAACGCTGTCTCGTGCGCATCGGGGTATTCGAGAATGCTTTGGGCGGCGGCGAGGAAATTCTGGGGGAAATCTCCAAGGCGATCAAAAACATCGCCGAGAACTATGCTCTGAGCGAAGCGGAACGAAGGACCAAGCTACAACAGTTGGCGGACAACAAAATCCGGTTGGTACAAGAACAGGAAAGGCTTGAACAGCAGCAGATGGAGCTTTTTGGCATCCGTCTGCCCGAAGACCAGATGAAGGAGGAGATTGAAGAGGCCTCCAGTTTTTGGTTGTCTCCGGCCTCCTTGCAAAGGCTCGTCGCAATTTATCTGAACGATACATGCGGCGAGGAACGAGAATTCATCCTCGGCGAAAAAGCCTTGAAAACGCTCCGCCTTTCGCAGGAAGCGCGAACTGCCCTGTTGCGCGATTTCCAGCAACTCCCCAGACGCACCACGCCCGACCATCGGGCATGGGAAAAGTGGCTGAAGGGTGGCGAGCCGCACTTATCCATGACCTTCGAGGCGGCCTGTGCAACGCACCATCCCAACGCTGCGTTCATCACGCCGCTCCATCCTTTAGTGAAGCAAGCGGCCCGATCACTGGAGACCGGGCAACGAATTTTTACCGCGCTGAAGACACAGAGCGATGAGGCCCCTGCGGGCCGCTATGAATTTGCCGTGTATCAGTGGCGATTCCACGGCATTCGGGAAGATTGGGTGCTCAAGCCGATAGCCTCGTCAGCGGCTGTGACACCGCACTTAGGACGCCTGCTTGAGAACGCAGTGGATGCTTCGGCTACTGAGCCGGTGGATAGCGGCTCTCCAGTATGGGACGCCCTCGACGCGCAGCACCATACATTGTGGTCGCAAGCAAAGGAAGATCATCGGCAACGGACGCGAGAGCTCGCCGAGTATCGCAAAGAAAGCCTGTCGAAAAGCCATCAAGCACGGATGGAGCTTCTTGCGGAACAACTCGCTCAGGCCAGCGACGAGAAGCTGCAACGAATGCGGAGGTCGCAAATCGCGGCTGCGGAGGCCGACTACACTCGACGTCTCCAAGACTTAGGTACTGCGACGAAGCGAGCGGATATTATCGCCGAGCCGGTGGCGTATGGCGTGATCGAACTACAAGGAAAAAGGCAACATGCCGAGTAATTACCGAGACATAACAAGGTATAACGAGGAACAGTTAGGGCGGGATACTGCCTCGCGCAAGACGCAGATCTCCATGTACTCCGACTCGACTCATTTTATATATGAGATTCTGCAAAATGCGGACGACTATAAAGCAAAGGAAGTGTTTTTCAAGCTCTCGGAAACGGAACTTTGGATTGAACACGATGGAGAGCCGTTTGCCAAGAAAAACGTCAAGGCGATCACTTACTTCGGCCAGAGCACAAGTCGAGAAGACCTTGTCAAGACAGGTCATTTTGGCGTCGGCTTCAAGTCAGTCTTCGCTTTCACGGCAACGCCGATTATCATTTCAGGCGATGAACACTTTCAGATATACGGTCTGTACCGAGTCAAGGATCATCCCTATCCAGATGATTTCCCAAGTTCTCGCACCCGTATCATCCTTCCTTTCAACCACGAATCCGAGAAACCGGATTATGTGGAAGACCTTATGTCGCGAGAAGATGCTTACTCGAAAATAAAAGAACGATTGACGAGTCTAAATAAAAACACACTGCTGTTCACACGAAACATTCGGGAGATTCGCTGGGAGACAAATGACGACTCAGGACACTATTCACGCGAAGACGATAAAAGCAATAATACCCGAATGACCACGATTACCGACGGAGAACATGTAAAAAAATATCTTGTGTTCTCACGAAAGCCAAGATGGAACGACGAGGTGCATAAAACGGTGGATGTAGCCTTTGGTATGGACGAGAAAGGAGCAATTGTGCCAGTGCCAGCAGAAGAGGATTTTCTCTACGTCCTCTTTGCGACAAAACAGGAAACCCATCTCAGATTTATACTAAATGGCCCATATCGAACAAATCCAGCACGGGAAACCATCCCGGAAGATGATTCTTTCAACAGACATCTTATAGAGGAGACCTGTGATTTGGTAGAGAGTATGCTATTACAAATCCGAAAAAAGGGGCTTCTTACGACCAAATTTTTAGCCGTCCTTCCAAACAGAAAAGATAGGCTGGGGGATTTTTATAAACCAATCCTGAACAGGCTAGTTGATCTATTCAAAAAAGAAAAGCTGACGCCGATGAAACGCGGGGGTCATGCCGCTGCATCAGGAATCTACCAATACCGAGGAAACAGGCAGTTATCTGCACTGATCAACGACAAAGATTTGGCAACAATTCTTGGAAAGGATCCATCTTTACCTCTATGGGTTGCCAATGCTCCACAACGACACCAAGAGTCAGATAATTTTCTGTCTTCACTCGGAATCCCTGAGTGGGATGAAGAAAAACTTGTAAGCGAGCTATCTGTCCAATCTGATTTGATACAGATATGGCTAAAGGACAAATCAGACAAATGGCATCAGGAATTTTATGCATTGCTCGGCGATTTCCTGTCGAATACCCCTTATTTATATAAAAATCGCAAGGATACGCTATCAGCTCTTCCTATCGTCCGACTCAGCGATGGCACCTATAAAAAGGGAGAGGACTGCTATTTCCCAAGCGACGCTGTGGAACACGATAAAATATTTCCTCGTGTCGCCAAAGGCGTCTATTCATCTGGAAAGAACAAGAACCAGCAGGAAAAAGCTCGCAAATTCCTTGGCGATGATATTGGTGTTAGTGAAGTTAAAGAAAGCGACCGAGTTAAGGCGATTTTGGATCAGCGGTACGTAAAAGGTACAATTAATCTCCGAAAGCGACATCATGAGAAAGATCTAAAAAGATTTATTAAACTTGTTGAGGACGAACCAAGTCAAGCAAATTTATTTAAGGATTACTTTATCTTTGAACTAGACAACAAGAACTGGGGAATGCCATGTGCCCGTGTTTTCGTAGATCATCCTTATCTCGATACCGGATTGAGTGCCTACTATGAAGCTCTTGGCAGGAATTCAGATCGAAAACGGGCACTTCACCCGAAGTATAAAAAATATGGTATAGAGCCAAGAAGGATCGGGGGATTTGCCGAAGCGGTAGGTGCTCATATAAAGCTTGAGCCTCAACATCAACTGATTCCGAAAAGTCATCCTGAATACAAGTATTTAATATCTGCACCAGGCGAAAGAAGGGGAAGTGAGAGAAATATAGATTATACAATTCCTGAATTTAAGGTTCTACTCAATAGACTCTGTATCGGTAAGGCTCGGCTGATTTGGAGAACGATGAATTCACTGTCTGCCTGTCATTTAGAAGCACGATATCAGAAAACTGAAAGGTGGGGATCTCGTGACGGAAAATCTAGTCTTGTACATGATCTAATGAAGGCAGCATGGATGCCACAGAAAAATGGGGATTCTTTTCGTTTTGTACGCCCTTGTGATGCATCAGTTGATCTCCTTCCAGAAGAGTTTCCATACGAAAATGGAAAAAAGTGGCTCGAAACGGTTAAATTTGGGGAGAATGCCAAGAAAGCAAGCGAGGAATATAAAAAGCGCGAGGTATTACTATCTTCCCTACCTATTGATAAAGAAATAGTCGATTATGCAAGCGGACTCTCTCCAGAAGAACAGAAAGAGATGATGGAAGACCATAAGCGCAAGAAGGCACGATATAGTGATCAATCTACTCAGCAGGGAAATATTCCCTTCCATAAGGCCCTGTCCGATTCTTTTGTAGCATCCAGTAAGGACGCAATTGAAGATAACGTAGGCTTAGGCTACGGAGGTTCCGTTAAAAATTCTTCACGTCGCCGGGATAAAACTTCAAAAAGCATCGCTGCCGACATAAAGAAAGAAGGCGAGCAGGAAATACGCTCGTATTTTTCCGCAGTTAAAAAATGGAAGGGTAAAAACGACCAAGTCCGAGTAAACCTGATTGAATGGTACGGAGGCCAATGTCAAATTTGCGGCAAGACCTTTACTCAAAGCAACGGCGAGCCATACTTTGAAGGGCTGTACCTTGTGTCCTACACAACCGCCGGATGGGTTGACCGAGTTGGCAATGTTCTCTGCCTCTGTCCTTGGCATAGTGCAATGTTCCGGTTTGGCCCGAAAGAAGTTGACGAAGACATCATTCAGCAGATTTTACAGTTGAAAGTTCGGGCTGAAGGAGGCGATGGTCAGCTCGCAATCAAGTTGCGATTATGCGGCGAGAACGTCGAAATAAAATTTGAAGAGAGCCACCTTATCGATTTGCAAGAAATGGTCAAGCAATCTCAGGAGTTAGAACGTCCTTCGGTCGGTTGAACGAATAGTTTGGTATCCTAACCGTCCAGCCAATTCGCACCGACGAGAAAACCGTTTACCCGAGAGAGGAAGAATTTGGTCGGACATATAGCCATCCTACATCATTCAAGACTGGATTCCCGCTTTCGCGGGAATGACGCCTGATATGCAAAAAAGACCATGCCGATCAACATTCCATGCTTTCGAGTCATTTAGGACGGCCATATCAGCCCCTGTACCGTGCGTCGTCCTATTTTGCATCGGCGATAAAGTCGAGATAATTCCCAGAATGGACGACCTCAAACGAACTGTCGCTATATGCTTGACGCCAGCCGCGGGGGACCCGGGCGGAGGATTGAGGCGACCACTTCATTTCAGCGGCGCGCAGACGCCCGCCCCACTCCTCGATCAAGTCGATCTCCTGCTGGTCGTAGGTGCGCCAGAAGTGGCTCTCGGCCAAGCGCCCCGTGTATAGGTTGTACTTCAGCCGCTCAACCAAGACATAGTTCTCCCACAAGGCCCCCACATCGTCGCGCAGCGACAAGGCATTGAAGTTGTTGATCAGCCCGTTCCTGACGCCATTGTCGTAAAAATAGTACCGCCGGCTCTTGGTAATTTCCTTGCGGAGATTGCGGCTGAAGCCGCGGCGGCTATAGAGGATATAGGCTTTTTCGAGCAGGTCGAGATAGCGCTCCACCGTGTTTTTGTTCATGCCGAGTTGGGTGCCCAATTCCGCCACGGAAACCTCGCGGCCAATCTGAAAGGCCAGCAACTGGAGCAAGCGGAGCAGTTTGTCGGCGTGGCGAATGCCCTCCAACTGTAGAATGTCTTTGAACAGATAGGAAGCGATTAGTTCCTTTATATAAAGCTGGCGGTCTTCATGCGACTCCATGAGGACGACTTCGGGATACGACCCGTAGATCAACCGCAGTTCGAGCTGGGCCTTCGTCTGGTGCGCGGTCTCCACCTCCTGTAGTTCGAGCTGGGCCAAGGGCAACAGCAGCAGGGTGTATTTGCGGCCGGTCAAAGGCTCGCCCGTCTGCTGCGCTAGATCAAAGGACGACGAACCCGTGGCGATAATGCGCAGCCCTGCGACGTGGTCGGCTAACAGCTTCAAATTCAGGCCGATTTGCCGCACGTACTGGGCTTCGTCGATAATCAACGTACGCCGCTGGCCGATAAAGGCTCGCAATTTGACGAGGGATTGACTTTCCAAATAGTCGCGTACCGTTATATCTTCCCCGGTCACCAAGAGGACGTCGCGGTCGTGCTGTTGGACGTACTGCTGGATCAAGGTGGTCTTGCCCACTCGCCTAGGACCGTACACCACGACCACTTTACCGGGGCGAGCCAAGCGCTTGAGGCGAGTGAGTTGTGCTTGGGGAATGTAAATATCGGACATAGTACTGACTAAATTAACGTTAATTCAGTCAGTTACAAGTCCACAAGAACAAAGTGAGCATCCGATGGAACTAGAAATAACCGCCCGGCACCGCGAACAGTACGAGCGCGATGGCTATGCGATCGTCCGCGGCGGCTTTACCGCCGACGAGTGCGACCGCTTTGTCGCCTACATGCTGGACCTCCACGCTGGCCGCTTCAGCGTCGAGGGCTATCCCCCGCGCCAGCCAGACGATTGGAGCCGCCTCATCAGCCGCAGCCTGCACCATCCGGCCGGCCTCGCGTGGATGCTCAGTCCGCGGCTGCGCCAGCCGTTGCGCACCTTCCTCGGCGACGAGCCCGATGGCGTCCAGAGCATGTACTTTTACAAGGGCTCCGAACAACGCCGGCACCAAGACGCCTTTTTCCTGCCGGGCTGCATGGGGGTTTGGGTCGCTCTCCAGCCAGTCAGTGCCCGCAACGGCAGCATTCACATTCAGGTGGGCTCCCACAAGGGTGCCCTAATAGAAAAGCGTCACTTCCGCCGCGATGAGACCGGCGAGCAAGGCCCTTGGTATGGCTGGGATCAGGACGAGGCTTTTGACGCCCTTTTCGCGCGCAACGGGTTGCCGGAAATCGCCATTGAAGCGGCCAAAGGCGACATCGTGTTCTTCAACGGCCGCTTAATTCACCGCGGCGGCCCCATTCTGGACGAGGGTGCTTTCCGCCACAGTTGGGCCGGGCACTACATTCCCCGCTCCTACAATCCGTGGCCCTACGAGAGCCACCCCCGCTTGCGCGTCTCCTTTGACGGCGCGTGCCGCTTTACGCCCACACACTGAGATACCCCAAGGCGAGGAGGAGGTTGACCATGAAGCTGTGGATGGATGTAATGCGCGATCTCGAAAGCGTGATGAACGATCACGAGCGCATCCTCGATGCGTGGGCCGAGGGCGGCGTCGACGGAGTCGTGTTCGGTCCACTCGTTTTCGGCGCGGCAAAACTGTCGCAACATGCCGTGGCCGCTCCCAGCGACGCCATCGTCGCAGAGGCGTACGATCCGAACCCGGCGGTGTACGCACGACTCGGGGTTGAGCCGCCGCCCCCGCCGGACCAGAAGCTGCCGGAAAAAAGGGCCTTGCTAGCAAAGACGATGCACGCCGCCAAGGAACGCGGCATGCAGGTGTACTGCATGTACGCCGATGGGGGCGCCGGTCCAGGCGGTCCAGGCCACCCCCTGCACGACGACAAGACGCTGGCGTCGCGGGTGGCGCGCATGGTTGACGCGCTAGAGCACTTCCCAATGGCGGATGGGGCCGTAATGGACGGGCCGGAGTGGGGGTACGAAATCGCCCCCCATCACATGAATCACCGCTCCTACTTCTTCCACGACCTGCCCGAATCGGTGGCACCGATGGCCGAGGAGCTAGGGTACGACTACGAGGCCATGGTCGCCGCGAAAGACCGGCTCTTATCTCGGTTGCACAACCTCGACCCGGCGCGCATCCGCGCCCATGCCAGCGGCGGCCTAGTGGGTGCCTACCGCATGCTCGGCGCCGACCCCGACTTGATGGCTTGGCTGTCGTTCCGGGTCGCCTCCCTGACTCGCTATTTTCGCCGCATCCGCGCCGGCGTGGCCGCGGAGTTGGCGCGTCCGGTGCGCCTCGGCTGCGGCCCGCGCTCGGCCGCCTTCGCTCCCTTGTGTGGGTACGACTTCGTCGACCTAGCCCAGTTCATGGATTTTCTGCTGCCAAAGCACTACTTCTTTCACCGCGGCTTCGACGGCTTCCTCGGCACGGTCTATCGCTATTCGCAGACGCTCTTGGAGTGGAATGCGGGGATCAGCGTGGCCGACACCCTCCGGGTAGTGGAAGCGCTCTTCGGCATCGTCCTACCGGGCGTGGCCGACGACCTGCTCGATTTTGAGGGGGCCCTCAACCCAGAGTTTTTCGAGCAGGTGGTAACGCAGGAGACGCGACGAGCGCTGGCCTCGGTTGACGACCCGGAGCGCATCGTCCCTTGGCTCGACACCGGTCGCTTTCCCCACGACGGCGACCCCATGTCGGCCCGCGACCTCAAGATGTTGCTCAACGCCGCTGAAGCCGCAGGGCTGAGGCGCTTTAACTACCACCACCAAGGGAACCTCAGTCGCGGGGAATGGCTGGTCATCAGCGACAAATGCGGAACCCGCTGGGACCCGCGCCAGAGCGACTACGAGCCGCCGGACGAACTGGTGTTGTAGTTCACAAGTACCCCAAGACATTCCCCGTCATCCCTGTGAAGTAGTCGATTACCAGCCACATACCTGCCACCACTACTTGGCCTAAGATCAGCCCTAAAAAGAAGGGCCGAGTCCGGCTGTAGGCCGCAGAGCCGCCGTACTTGAGCACGATAGTCTTGAACAGCCAAGCCAAAAAGATGCTAAACCACACCCAGTTCATAATGTAGAATGTGCCGGTGGCGAATCCCAAAGGATGGATCGGCCACCACACAAAGCGGTAGCGAATATAGGTGAACAGACTCATCAAGAGGGCACCCAGTCCCGTGAAGGCCCAGCCTGCTAGACTGGCCGGTACGGGGCTGTCGAACTTGGGGGCGATATAGGTGAAAGCCATCTGCGGAACGAAGATGAAGAAGAAATTGTGCAGGTTGATGCCGCCGTGAGCATACGCCATTTCCATCACCAGATAGATGGAACTGGACAAAGTGAGGACAATGGCGAGCAATACAGCCCAGAGCAGCCTCCTTTTGCGGCCTTTTATCTCTTCGGCCAATTTGAGGGCATTGGCAAAGCAAGCCATGAAGAAAATGCGCACATTGGCAATCCATACGTACGTGAAGGCCACGCCGATCAAGCCGGAGGCCCCCAAGGCGGTCGTCCCTAGGCCAGAAATGGTGAAATCAGCCGGGGTAATGGGCGTCCGCAGCACAGAAATCCCTCCTTCAACCACCGCCCGAGTAAGCGCGATGAGGACGACCGCTACCCCGAAGAGAAACACCAAGACGATCCACAGCGGGATGCCCGACTTCCACAACCACCCGATCATCACCGCTAGGCCGACCACCAAGCCCAATACGGCACTGCGGTAGGACAAGACCTCCTCGGAATCGTCAATGCGGGCATCCCCTCGCAACGCCTTGACAAAGACAGCGCGCAAGTGCCCGCGCCCCAGCCACAGCCCGGAGAGCACCAGCACGATCATGGCCCCCATGGCTTGGTGGGCCATGTGCGGCCCGACTAGGTTGGCGAAACGGCTCAGGTTTTCCGCACTGTAGATGCCCAGCACATTGAAGACCCCCCGCTGTAGCGAGGATAGCAAAAAGAAAAACCAGAACCCCAAGGCAACATCCCGGCTCAATAGGTAGGCAAAGCCGATCAGCGCTAGGTTCATATCTAGGCGCAGGTACGTAGTGCCGCGAAAGAGATGGAAGTCGGTCGAGGTGGTGATGCGGGGCACGAACTCGTAGTAGCTATGCAGGGCATTGACATGGCCGATGAGGAAGGGAATGATAAACCCCAGCCACATCGCCGGATTGGAGAAAAAGGGGGCTAGCAGCGTCGGTCTCCCATCGTCATCGTCCTGAATCATCTCTAGGGGAACTTGGGCCAAGGGATAGAGCAGTTTTTCGCTTTCCATCCACTGGCGGCGCACGATCACCATGGCGCAGATGGATACCCAGTAGAAGGCGAGGATGAACAGGCACCAGTAAGCCAAGGGCTCGAACCAAGCACTCCAAGGCAGCGGCTGCCCCTCGGGTAGCCCTTCGTAGAAATAGCGAATGGCGTCGGGATCTTGGGGGACCATCCATTCGGGCACATGGGGATGAATCAAGTGCGCCCAGTTGTTTTCAGGGGTGGCAAAGTAGTACAGCCCCGTGATGATGGGCAGGACGTATTCGGTAAAGCCGATGGTGGGGATGGAAGTAGCTACCATCGCCATGATATAGACCACGGCCAATTCCCCTCGGGACAGGGCCAAGCCCCGGTGCAACAGGTGCAACAGCGGATTGAGAAAGAGGACGAGGACGAAGAAGATAAAGAGGGCGACCGGAGTGCTGAAGTTGTGTGCTAGTACCGTCCCCTTGATGACCATATTGGAATAGGGTACGGCAATGCCGATGAAGACCGAGGAGCCGCCGCCGATTAGCAGGGCTTTGAAGGTGACGCCGCCCGAGTTTCTCACCTCAGTTGCTATTCAGTCGGCGTAGTAATAGCCGTAGAGAATCATCATTTCATCGGCCCGCGTGAACCCGAAGTTGAGATTCCGCTCGGTGTCGTTGTCGTAGGTCGCCCTAATCCTGAAGCCCTCGCCTGCTTTGAGCGCGAGCGGCGGGTCGAATCTGAGGGGGGCCGGGTGTTCCCAGTCGTAGCTGATGTAAACCAATTCCCCGTCCCGAGGTCCGCCGATGAGTTCGGCCGTGAATTCCTCCATGCGGGCATGGGTGTGGGAAACGAGTTGGAAGATGTGCCTGTCCTCCTTAAAAACGAACTCTTTCTCTAGGGCCGTGACCCGGCCAGCGGGCAGGTCAATATCGAAGTTGCTCAGAGCGAAGACCTCGGCTACCCGTTCCACTTTTGCCGGCTCAACGAGATGCAGGTTGACAAACACTTCGCCCATCACGACCTGATCGGTGGTGTTGGCGTAGTGGGAGTTCATATCGAGTCCCGTTCCAGCGGGCAGACGCATGGCCACGCCGGGCGGCAAGCTGAAGTCGAGGCGCGGCGATTGGGCAATTGCGATGGGGATCTGGTACTGCATGACCCGCCAGTCGAATAAATCGTACCCTTCTGCGTCTTGGTAATTGCCGGCGGCGTCGCGCAGGTCGCGGTAGATTTCCGGCTGGGGCATGACATCGGCCGGTGTGTAGTCGGGAAACTGGTTGAGAATAAAGTGGTGACTCCCCGACCGCATGGATAATTCAAAGCGGTTGACGAAGAGATCCTCAGCGTGGCCCAAGGGCTGGTAAAAATAGACCTCGCGCTCGTACTGGGGGGCTACCTCAAAGGGGCCTAAGTGGAGTTGGATGCCGCTGCTCGGCGGCTGGAGCGGCGCGAACTCCGGTACTGCATAGCGCGTTTCGTCCTGCAGCAGGGCCAAGTCTGCTACCACTCCTTGTTCGGGGGCCTTAGCGCGGATCCACTGGCGTATGAACTCCAGTTGGCCGGTGGTCAGGGGCGGGCGACCCAGCGGCATCTGCGCGCCGTAGTTGGGATGGTCGGCGTAGAAGTGCTCTTGGGCGGGCGCGTTGATTTTTTCCCAAAGGTAACTCTTAAAAAGACCCGCAAGCCCCTCATTGCTCAGCAAGACCAAGCCGTCTTGAGCGGCCGCGGCATTGCGCGGTACAGTATTGAGCAGTTGGCTATAAGCCAAATCTGGCGTCAGAACCAAGCCCGACTGCCGGGCAAAGGCGGTGCCGGCGCTGTGGCAGCTAACGCAGTTGGAGGCGAAGATGTCGTGCTGAATAGTATCCCAAGTCGATGTTTCTTGGGGCTCTACCGACCGGCCGGAATCGCACCCGCTCAGCAGCCAACTCGCCGCGCCGAGCAATGCGCTTGGTACAAAGCCAATTCGCCGCATATTCATCCTCCACAAGTGCGGGGAGATGATAGACTAGGGCCACAGACGTGCCAAACGTCTGTTCGCCTATTGTATTCCAGATACCACCATTTTGGGAGATTGTCAAGTTTCACTGGGCGACTCGGATACCTCGGGTCGTAGAGCGGGCAATTTTGGTTGATATGCTCGTTGATTGCTCGTAGTTTGCTCTCTTCTACTATGACTATGGCTGACTTATTCCGTTCATTGATCTGGGTCCTCCCGCTGTGGGCTGGTTTCGCGGCCGGACCGGCCTCCGGGTTGGTCATATACCGATTGGGCGGCGAGGCACTGGAGCCGCCTCCAGAAGCCGATCACGAAGGAGTGGAATTCATCGAGTTGAACTGGACGGCTCTCGACCCTTCCCTCGGCGGAAGAGCCATTGATTTGGATATAGACCCCGCCGCTATCCGGCCTCTCGAACGCGACCCAAATTTCAACATAGCTCCCGAAATTGAAGCACATGGCGGAGAGTACGTCAGGCCCAATGTGAATGCGGAAGTATGGGACGGAGATGTCGGTACGGCTTGGGTGGCGGCCAGTTATCTGTGCGGCACACTCAGCAGGTTTTTCTGCGTGGACGATTTTGGCCGACAGGGCACGGCTAATATCAACTTGGGCAGTCGCTATCTCGTCGACCGAGTCCGGATCATATCGGGCCTGACCGACCCGAGCAAAATAGTGCGGACATTCCGCATTTACATCGCGCCGGAGTTGCCTTGGAAGAACCGATCGCTCATTGATCATCCCCCGCCGTATTCGCCTTGGGTCGTCGAGGTGCGCGACAACCGCGAGCAAATCATAGATGTACCCCTCCCGCCGCAACAGGGAACGACCTTTGTACAGGTAGCCGCCAGCGAGCACAGCGAGGATTGGGAAGTAAACGAGATCGAAATCTATGCCAAAGGCTTTGTCGAACAATCAACGTATATCTCCAATATCCTCGATTTTGGCCAGCCCATGGCCTGGGGCGACCTGCGCTGGGCAGGCCACCAAGACCCCAAAGCCCGCGTCCTCATCCAATCCCGAACCGGACACGACGACGACCCCGACCTGTTCTGGCGATTCACCGGACGAGGCGACGAAAGAATACCCGTCAGCCGAGCCGACTACGCCAAGCTAGCGCGAGGCGAAAAAGCCGGCATCGGCTACGATCGCGCCAACTGGACGTTCTGGTCGGCCCCTTATGCCTTTGCCGACAGCAACGGCACCCCCGTCGCCTCGCAGGGGCCCAGACGCTATCTCCAACTCAAAGTAGATTTGCTGCCCCAAGACGACGATGGCGGTCACGTCAACTGGCTCGAAGTGCGCGCGTCCCCGCCGGTGGCGACGCAATTGGTCGGCGAGGTCTGGCCGGTCGAAACCACCGTCGGCCAGCCGCAGCCGTTCACTTATGTGCTGCGTCCCACTATTGGCGGGGAGGGCGGCTTTGACCGGCTGGAGATGACCACGACAGCGCGGCTGGAGGCTGTAACAGGCGTCCGCATCGGCGATGAGCCGGTCGATTATGCCGTGGAAGCGACTGAGCCTCACCGGGTAGTCGTACGCATCCCGCGACTGACCGCCGAGGATTCGGGCACTTTGGTCGAGGTCGGCTTCGACGCGGCCGTGTTGCGCTATGGCTCGACGTTTTCCGTGCGGGTGTGGGACAGCACCCAGCCGTTGGAAGTGCCCCAGAGCGCCCAAGAGGGCGATGCCAGTCCTACCTACGAGGCCAATCGGGTCTGGGTCGCCACTCGGGCGGAGCATCAGAACGTGTTGCAGCTAGCGGCCGGTCCGGTGGTCTTGACGCCCAACGGGGATGGGGCCAACGACGCGGGGCGGCTAGGATACGACTTACTGGAACTGATAGAGCCGGCGTCCGTGTCGGTGGGGGTGTGGGATTTATCGGGTCGTCGGGTGCGTCGGGTGTATGCGGGCTGGGATGGAGTGGGTCTTTATGAACGGGTGTGGGATGGCCGGGACGAGGCGGGGCGACTGGTGCCGCCGGGCTTGTACCTGTACCGGGTCGCCGTCGAAGCCGACCGCCAAACCATCGAGGCGATAAAACCCATACACGTCGCCTATTAAAGGGCTTCTCAAAACTCTTCCGGGGATGTCCCCGCCCGCCGTAGCCGCTCGGCGGTTTCAAAGGCGGTCTGGGCCAATTCTCGTCGCCCGGTCTGCATATAGAGTACGCCTAGATTGTAGTGGGCAATGGCTACATCGGGTTCGAGATGCAGGGCTTGGCGCAAGGCCGCTTCGGCTCGGGCGTGCTCGCCGCGCCGCAGGTACAAGGCACCAAGGTTGCGATGGGCGGCGGCAAACCCCGGATCTATCTCTATAGTCTGTCGCAAGTGCTGGATCTGCTCGGCCTCGGCCCCTAGATGGTGGCAGGCATTGGCCAAGGCGTAGAAACCTTCGGCTCGTTGCTCGGCTGCTAGTGCTGTGGAGAAAGCACCATAAGCCCGCCGATAGTCCCGCTGGTCTAGGTGGAGATACCCTAGGTAGTAATGCCCCTCGTATTGAATGGCGGGACGCGGGTCGTTGGCGAGTGCCGCAAGGAGGTGGGACTGGGCTTCAGCGAAGCGCTGCTCCCCGCGGAGCAGGTTGCCCAGATTGAGCCGAGCCCGAGTGTGATCAGAGGCCATCGCAAGGGCTTGGCGATAAGCTGTTTCCGCTTCCCGAGGCCGCCGCTGCGCTTCGTAAACCGCGCCCAGACTGCTATAGACATCTGCATCGTTGGGAGCGACTTGGAGGGCTTGCAAATAGGCCGCCTCCGCGTGGTCGTATGCTTGGTTGCGTGTATGGGCCTGTCCATAGAGCCAAGCGGAGCGCAGGTGATCCACCTCGGCGGGGTCAATTCCGGTGTGCGCCAGTGCAAAAGCAGCCCCCAGAGCCAGCACCCAAGCCGCACTGCGCCTCCACTGCCGCCCCTTTAGACTGAGAGCACCTCGACGGATCGCTTCGGCGGCGAAAATCATCAGAAAAGGCACCGCGGGAAGCCGGTAGCGGGCACACACCGTAAAGAGCAGGCCCGCGACCAAGTAGGACAGTCCAAAACCGTAGAGCAAGCCGTACTCGCGCCACCGACGCCCGTTCCACACGAGTCCCACTAAGGCTAGGGACGCGACCATGCCAAAGCCGAAAACATTCAGGCGACTCAGGTGGGAATGCGCCTCGTAAAAGTGAATGTCAACGCTCACCGGGACTTCAAAGGCGTGCCAGAACAGTCTGAATTTGCGGTAGAGCAAGTAGAGATAGGAAAGCGGTTGATCGACAATGAAGCCGAGCCCCTCAGTCAGATAGAACCGGCCCCGGTCGGCTGGCGACGCGGCCATCCCGGTTTGGTAGGGCAGAATTTCGAGGCGTTGCCAGTCCAGCCCTTGGCGCGCATAAGGGGTGCCGTCGGCTGCTGGATTGTTGCCCATGTAAAAGCTCCAAGCACCTTGGAAGGGGAGCGGCGTACCTTGGACGAGGCTGTTGTGGACCAAGAAGGGCGTCAGGATGACGCAGAAGCCCAAGCAGAAAGGCACCAGCAATTTGTATCGAGTCCGATGGTAGAGCCACCACAGGGCCACCGGCACCAGCAGCAGGGTATTGCTGCGCGTCTCGACCAGCAGACCCAGTAGCACGCCAGCACCGGCGGCCGCCCCATAGCTAGACTGGTCGGTGCAGCGCACCAGTTGGATTACCAAAAGCAGTTCGATAAAAATGGTCAGGGTGGTGGCCAGCAGCTCGCCATTGTAGAGCATAAAAGGCCAGTATCCAACGGCCATCAGGCCGGTTAGCAAAGGCGTCGGAGCGGGGAAAAAGCGCCGAGCAACAGCGTAGAGGAGGACGCAGGAGAAAGCCCCGAGGACGGCTTGGAACAGGCGCATGGCCCCGAGTTCGGCCCCGCCCAGTTTGAGCAGGGCCAACAGCACCGGATAGAGCGGACCGTGAACGTAGGTGCGGTGCGTAGCGAGCCACCAGTCGCCATTGAGCAGGGCCTGAGCCAAATAATAGTACTCCTCGGCGTCGAGGAGCAGGGTGTGAAAGTAGATTGTATCGCGGATTTCTGCTAGGTACGCGAGGCGCAGAATTAGGGCCGAGAGGAAAAGGGCGACGGCATGGCGCTTGTTTATGCACATGGGCCAGTCTTTCGACAAAGGCAAAAAAGTTGGCTTTATTGGGGTGTTAATAGTTTAATATGCGGCCCTAGAGGCGTTGGAGGAAAACGGCGTGAAAGACCTGAGAAGCAGTCCTCTTGTATCCACTGCGACGAGATGGGGAATCCGGGCGGCCCTGCTGGCGATTGGGGGGACAGGGTGCGCCCAGCAAGCGGAAGAAGTCGCCCAGCCAGAGGCCGCGCTCGTCACCACTCCAGATTCGACCGCTCAGTCGAAACTCGAACTAGCCCGGGTGGGCGACCGATCCATCACCGCTGGCCAACTGCGGGCGTTCTACGGCAAAATCCCCCAGTACCTCCAGAGCGACCAGGAAGGACTGGAAAAGGAGCGCAACCATTTGCAGACGCTCATCGATATGGAGTTGCTGCAAATGGAGGCCAAAGAGCGAGGGATCGATCGCCTGCCAGTCTTCGTGTACAAGATGGCCCAGCACAGGAAGGAAAAGCTCATTGGCCTCTACCAGACCAAAAAGATCAAGGTGCGAGTCTCGGGGCAGGAGGTCAGCGATTACTTCCGCGAACAAGAGTTGGCGCACAAAGTCCGCTTTGCCCAACTCATCGCCGCCAGCGAGGACAGCGCGTGGTCCGCACGGCGCGAAGTCACTGCGGGGCGAGATTTCGCTGACGTGGCCGAGCAGTGGTCCATCCACGGGCCGACGATGGAGCAATCGGGGTTTGTCGGCAAGCTAGATATACCACCTTATCTGCGACCGCCTCTCTTCGCCTTAGCAAAAGGGGAAGTGAGCCAGCCCATAGACATTGGGGGGCATTTCGCCCTTTTCAAAGCCTTGGAGTTCGCGGAAACCGGGCTGGACGACGAGCAATTCCAAAAGATCTACCGACAACTCTTTATCGAGCGCAGCGTCGCGGCGAGGGCGGCCTTGGCCGACAGCCTCAAACAAGCCCTCAAACTCGCACGGGACCAGCGGGGATTGGACGCTTTTGTGGCGGCCATGCGCCGGGGGGCCTCCTCCGAAGATGAACAGGTGCGAGCCATTGTTCTCTACCGCTATGAAGGAGGAACCATCGCGGCCGGCGATGTGCTCGATGCCGCCAGTCAACTCAAATACAAAACGCTGGACTTGCGCCGCAACGAGGCCGTCGTCGAGTACGCCGAAAGCACCTTGGTGCCCGACGCGCTCTTTGTCGAGGCCGCCCTGCGGGAGGGCTTAGACCGGACCGGGGAAGTGACGCAATGGCTGGCGAGGAAACGGGAACGGGAATTGGTCGTGCAGTTGCGCGTCGCTGTGCTGAAGGAGCGCGTAAGCATTTCCCAAGAGGATATCCGCCGAGAGTACGAAGAAAATCCCGACCGCTACATGCAGCCCGACCAGATTGAAATTCAAGAAATCCTCGTCGCCACTGAAGCAGAGGCCGAGGACTTGCTCGCCCGCCTCCGGCAGGGGGCGTCCATGGGGGACTTGGCTCGCCAGCACTCCAAACGCTCGCCCACCCTGCGGGACGAGGAGGGCCGCCGACGGTTCACGGCTGCGGCCGCAGTGGTGTACGGACGCTTGGTCGCAGCGGCCCGCAAGGCCCCGGTAGGCCAGTTGGTCGGGCCGCTACAGGTGCGCGAGGGATACTCCATTTTTAAGGTGTTGTCCCGCGAGCGGGAGCGGTCTTCCTTTGAAGAAGCCAAAAAGCGGGTGCGTGCCACAGTCAATTGGATCAAGAAACAGCAGGTATTTGAGCAATTCTTAGCCGAACTACGGGCTAAGTACGCGGCGCAGGTCGAGGTCCGCGAGGACAATCTGCAACGCGTTCTCACCAGCGGCTAAGAAGTCGTTTTAAGATTCGGGTGCGCCCGATGGCCGCCTTCAACCCAAGCTCAGAGAAGGACCCAAAACGCCGCTTATTCAGATGGGGTACGGGTGCTATCTTAGCACTAGCACTGGCGTTGCGCTGGCCCGTGCCCGCCCCGGCTTGGACCCATTTCGACGAGATCGCCTTCATCGTCCTGCCGCTCGGTTTCTGGAGCGGCGATCTCAATCCTCACTATTTCAATTACCCCACTTTTCACTTCTACCTCAGTTCACTTCTGTACCTGCTCTACTATCTTGCGACGAGCACCGAATCAGTGGAACAGTTCGTGGCCTATCGCTTGCTGGTCGATGGCCGCGACTTGCTGCCCCTAGTGCGCGGGGTCAACGCCCTCATGGCCGTTGCCACAGTAGGCGCGGTCGCCTGTTTGGGCCGACGTCTCTACGGCGTCAGAGAAGGACTCTTGGCGGCCCTAATTTTGGCGACCGCGCCGCTAGCCGTGCGTTTTGCCTATATGGCCACCACGGATACGCCGGCTGTGTTCTGGGCGGTAATGGCCCTGTTGTGGGCCGTGCGCGCCCGGCAGGAGGGGTGCGTACGGGATTTTCTGGCGGCGGGTATTTTTATGGGTTTGGCCGGGGCGACCAAGTACCCGGCGGTCCTAGTGGCGGCACCCGTGGCCACGGCGATTTTGCTGGGGAGTCCTCGGCCACGGCGGCGCATCCTCTGGGTCGTCAGTGGGGGCGCGCTGAGTTTTGCCTTAGCCACGCCCTTTGTCTGGCTCGACGCCGGGCAGTTTTGGGATCATTTCGCCGATATGGGGCAGACCCATCTGCTGGCCGAGTCTAGCACCGAGGAACGGGCTTGGCTTTACCACCTGCGCTATACCCTGCGCCACGGTCTGGGCGCGGTGGCGACCGGGGCCGTAGCCCTAGCCCTGCTCTGGGGCGTCGGCCAGCGGCAGTGGCAGGAACTCGTCTTGCTGGCCGGCATCGTCCCCTTGGCCGCAGTTCTCGCTCTTGCAGGCTCCACTTTTATGCGCTATGCCCTGCCCCTTGCACCCCTGCTGGCCCTGCTCATCGGACGCCTAGTCGGGATGGGGTGCAAGTATCCTTTGGTGGGTGGCTTGGTCGTCCTGACTCTGGTGGCCGAGCCCCTGTACGCCTCGCTTCGCACTCGATCCCTACTCAGCGGCCAAGATACCCGCCTAGAGGCTCAGGCTTGGATCCAGACCCACCTTCCCCAGTACCAGCGCCTGATCCAAGGGCCTTCGGAGTGCGGCCAGATCGAGGTGCTGACCCCTGAACGCCTACAGGTGCGGCAGACGCACTATCTCCACAGCTACGGCCGCGCAGCGTTGCTACAGGCGTACTCACTACTGGCCCAGCGCGATGATCTGCCGCCCCTGTACCTAGAGATCACGGCGGAGCAGGTAACGGCGACATCCCAAGACAGTGCGAGTGCCCCGGCCGTGGTCATCTACTATCAGCATCCAGTGTGTCGCGCCGAGGATACACCGCCCGACTTCCAAGCACTTCTAGCGAACAGCCAATGGCAAAAAGTCTTTTCGCCGGGCCGGATGGAAGCGGCTGTTTTCGACCGGATGGACTGGTATTTTTTGCCGATTGCGGGATTTGACCAAGTAGAAAAGACCGGGCCGGTCGTCCGGCTGGGTACGCTCTCTGGGGGTGGAGACCCGGTTCGGCTAGAGACCCGTTCTTACTTTGAGGCAATGCACTCGGTTTTGCGCGGCCACCAAGCTAGGGCCGAAAAGAATTGGACGGAGGCCTTGCAGGCGTACCACCGGGTTTTGGCAATCGCGCCCGTTCCCGAAGCGTTAATTGGCCTAGCCATGGGACGCTATCTCTACGCCCAGATGGGGCGGACGTATGCTCAAGTAGGCCAATTGGACCAAGCCGTGCGCTTTTTGCAGCAAGCTATCGCGCTAAAGCCGGCGTACCGAGAAACGCACAACGAACTCGGGGTGGTGTACGCCTCCTTGGGAGATTTGGAAAAAGCCGTGGAAACTTGGGAGGAGCTGGTCGCGCTGCATCCAGATTTTGCCCCGGCTTACTTTAACCTAGGCCGGGCTTTGTGGCACTTGGAGCGCCGTCAGCAGGCCCGTGCGTACTGGCGGAAGGGAGTGGAGTTGATGCCCAACCATCCACTGGCGGGCCAAATACAACAGTTAGAGTTGGAGGACGGGGGTTGAGATTTTTCTTTGGACTTAGACTTTTTGCTCGTATATTACCGCATCATCGGCGTTACTTACCTTCGATTGGAATGCGGGCGTCTCGCCTTTTCCGCAAGCAATACTTCCTAATTTTTCCAAAGTTTTGAGAAAGCGGTGTAGGAGTAGGGGAATTAAGGATATTCAACCAGCCAAGAGAAAGGAGGTTGTACGGTCTGGCAACTTGGCACTGTATATGCAAGATATGCAAGTGAGTAGATAGATGAATCAGCTCCTCAATACAATACCTAACAGGAGGTTAAGGTAATGAAACTGATTCGTTGCTTTCTGGCTTTGTCGCTTATCGTCGCCTGCACTAGCATCGGCTCGGCTCACGAACCGCCCGGGGAACTGTACTTCGCCTTTCAGTTCCCCCTGCACGCCGTGCCCACCATCGACGGCGATATAAGCGACTGGGACATGTTGGACCCAGAGGTCTTCGAGATCTCGGTGGAACGCGGCCATATCCAAGAGACGGTGCGCGGGGATGACAGCGGTGAGTTGTCGGATTTCAACGCTCGGAGCATGTGGGCTTGGAACGAGGAAATGAACCGGGTTTTCTCCTTTGCCTTTGTGGTTGACGATCATCTCGACAACGACCGCGACGACCCCACGATCTTCAATTGGGATGACGACTGGCACTTCGTGCTCGACGCCGATCACAGCGGCGGCGATATGTTCACCGACGATTGGAACCAGTTGGACGATGCCGAGCGCCGGGCTGTGATGTTCGTCACGGGTCAGCTATGGCAGATCCACGTACCGCCCATTGATGGGTACTGGGCCTTCAAGTACATCGAAGCGACCGACTGGGAGACCACTGGTCGCGAGCTACCCTTTCCCGAATTCTCTCAAGTGGGCTGGTCCCGCACCGGCGAGACAGGTGGCCCGGGTACTTATACCTACGAGATCATGATGACCCCGTGGGAAACTTGGAGCTGGGATGGTCCTGAGCAAAGCACCATCGTCGATTTGGAAGTAGGCAATATCATCCACGTCGGCTCCCTGTCCAAGGACTATGACACCAATCCCGACCGCTACGAGGGAGGCTACGATTTTCCAGCTATTCACAATGTCTGGCGCAATGCCAATCTCATGGCCGACATGGAGCTGCTGGAGGTCGATGACTCGCTGTTTCCCACCTCTGTAGAAAACGACTCGTGGGGCAGAATTAAGTCCCACTACCTGCTGGAAGAGTAATTCCAGTTTCTCGAGCGCAAAAAGGGGATATTTCCATATCCCCTTTTTGCGTTTTAGCCATCTAAAATCTGTTTAATCACTCGACAAATTCATAGTCTGGAGGGGCCATCATGGTAGCTGACTCGATCGCCTATCGCCTAGGCATCCCCAGCTTGGTGTGGATCGGCACCCTGCTGGTCTTTCCCCTGCAGGTCTGGTCGCAACAGGGCTATGCCATCCGCGGGAATCAAGTCCTGATTAACCGAGCAACGCACTGGCAGGCGTGGAAAGGGGCTTCGAGTATTCTCGACATTTCCACCGCCCGCAATACAGTGCGCCCCTCCTTTATGCGGAAAGAGGTCAACGCGGCTCAGGACGCACCGCAATTTTCCATTACCGGCGCGGGGGGCGTTACAGCAGGCTCCGGCACCAATACGGCACTCAACCTGATCGATGGCGACCTACAGACCATGTGGAGCCCCGATCCCGAAAGCCCTCTACAGGATTGGTGGACCGAGGTCCATCTCGGCCGCGTGGTGGTCGTCAAAAAAATCGTCGTGCATTTTGCCCAAGAAGACGAGGGGGATCCCTTTCTACAGTTCAAGGTGCTGGGCTGGCGGCAACCCCCACCGCGCTCGGTCTTGGGCTACTATCTCGACGACCCCAAGACCAATGTCCCCAACTTCTGGGAAATCGGCCGAACCGACAAACCCAACAAGACCCAGCGCGTATTTGAGTTTGAACCCCGTCCGACCGAAGGATCGGATCAACTCTTCCGGGGCGATCCGCTAGAGCGCATTCTAATCATTGCCACCAGTAGTGATTCGACCAAGGCCGAGGAATTGACCCAACAGGAGTACGAGAATCTGCCGACCCAACAGCGAGGTACTATCGAATTTTACCGGAAGGAGCGGTCCGGCCGGGAAACTCTAATTTCACAAGAGGAATACGACCGCATCAATCCCGCCCGCCAAGGTCCGATCCGCTACTACCGGAGGGAAATTCCCAAGATCGCCGAGGTCGAAATCGTGACGGAGGGAGACAATATCAACATCGGCGTGGTAGAGCGGGGCGGCCAAGTGACGATCGAGACCAATGGCGGCGTTAGCGACATTGGGGCCACAGTTACCGACGCCAACTACAGCACGGGGGTTAATGGGTCCATTTTCGGCTACCGCGACTATAACTACTTCGAGGATCTGGGCGCACTATTCTGGGTTGACACCATGCACTTTCTCACCGACGGGGCCTCGCCGATCAACGAACTGTACGTCGATGTCTCCGACGGCACCCGGGCACCCGACGGCAGTATCAAATGGACTCGGGTGGGCCAAAGTACCTCTAGGGACGCTTTTGGCCACACCTCGTCCCGCGGCTTGCGATTTCGCGAAATCCAGATTGCGCCCACTAGGATCCGCTATATCCGCTCGCCGTTCCAAAATCCACTGAGTTCGCTCAGCTACATCGCCTTTACAGAAGTGATGCTCTACGGGGAGGGCTTTGTGGCGGAGGTATCGCTGACCTCGGACCTAATTCAATTCAGCGAGCCTAAGAACCTGATTTCCATCGAGTGGGAGGCGGATACACCGCCCGGAACCCAAGTCCAGCTACAGACGCGAACGGGCAATGAGTTGATAGAAGAGAAAATCCACCACGATTCCAATGGCAAGGTCGTCACGGCGAGTCGCTACAAAAAGCTGCCTAAGTCCAAAAAGGGCGATATCACCAGCACCTTCAAACCGGGCGACGACTGGAGCACGTGGAGTGTGCCGCATACTCAGTCCGGGGAAGCGATCAAATCCCCTAGTCCGAGGCAGTTTATGGAACTGCGGCTCATATTGCTCACGAACCGGTCGGACGCGGCCGCCACCCTCCGCTCCATTGCCGTCAATACCTCAGATCCCGTTGCGGATCGGCTGGTGGGAGAGATATGGCCCACCCGAATTGAGGCCGTGGGCACCCCGGAAGAATTCTCTTATTTCATCCGGCCCGATTTCACCGCGACCGCTCAGGGGTTCGACGAGATTCGCCTAGAAGGCACGGCGCGAACCGAGATGGAGTTGCTTGAAGTGCGGACGGGAAGTAAGGACCACTTCAAAAACGGACAAACCACCAACTACACCCCAGCGGATCTGACGCTGCTCGATGCGCCAGCCGGTTCCCTCCAGTTTCGTTTGAGCGAGAAAATTGGCTTGGGAACAGACTTAGTTCAGGTCCGGTTTCGCGCCACCATATTCGGCAACAGTGCCTCCTTTAGAGCCTTAGTACAGAACTCCGCCGCACCCAACTTCTGGCAGCGAGTTGATGAGGGCGACCCCACGGAGTTGGTCGGTAGCCAGACCGTCACCGTCCTAGCACTCAGCGGCGACGAAATCATCCGAGATTTCAGCCTAGAATCGCCTGTATTCACGCCCAATGGGGACGGCGTCAACGACGAGCTGCTAGTCCGCTTCGGCGTGGCGCGGGTGGGCACTGAGAGGCCGGTGACTCTGACCGTGTACGACCTGAGTGGGGTTGAGACCAGCCGGATAGAGGAACGCCGTCCAGACCCGCGCGGAAACTATATCTTTCGCTGGGATGGCAAGGATCACTTGGGCGAGCCGGTTCCTCCAGGGATATACTTGGCTAGGGTAAAAGTGGAGGTGGATTCTGGCTCGGCCGATAACACTTTTGTGCAGCGGGTGGTCCATGTAGCATACTGAGGGATGAGCAAGATCGGCGTCTAGAATTTGCGAGGAAAATGTCAATGAGGACGGCTCCATTCTTTTGTGCCCTGATCTGGCTTTTCTGTTTTTGGGTCGGTTTTATGGCCGACGAGGCCGCTGGACTGGTCATTTTCCGCTTCGGCGGCCAAGCGCTGGAGCCGCCTCCAGAAGCAGGCCGCGACGAGGTGGAATTTATCCAGCTAAGCTGGACCGATCTCGACCCTTCCCTAGGCGGCGAGACGGTCGATCTGGCTATAGACGCCGAGGCCATTCGGGCACTAAAACGAGATCCTACTTTCAATATAGCCCCCGGAGTTGAGGACAGAGGGGGAAGCCATGTCAGAAAGCAGACCAACGGGCAGGTATGGGATGGGGACTCTAGCACTTTCTGGTTGGCGGAACGCTATCTATGCACCGAATTCGAGGAAAGGAATTACTTCCTTAGCTGTACCGACGATTTCGGCACCCCGGGCACCGCAAATCTCAACCTAGGGGGCCTTCATCTCATCGATCGAATTCGGGTGATATCCGGGCTGACCGACCCGAGCAGAATAGCACAGACCTTTCGCGTCCACCTCAACGAAGAGCAGCCCCGCCAAGCGGCGTACCTGCACCCCCGCCCCTACGCGCCTTGGCTCATCGAGGTGCGCGACAACCGCGAGCAAATCATAGATATACCCATCCCGCCGCACGATAAAGTAAGTTTCGTTCAAGTCACTATCGGCGAGCACAACGAGGACTGGGAAGTAAACGAGATCGAAGTCTATGCCAAAGGCTTTGTCGAGCAGTCAACGTATATCTCCAATATCCTCGATTTTGGCCAGCCCATGGCCTGGGGCGACCTGCGCTGGGCAGGCCACCAAGACCCCAAAGCCCGCGTCCTCATCCAATCCCGAACCGGACACGACGACGACCCCGACCTGTTCTGGCGTTTCACCGGACGAGGCGACGAAAAAATACCCGTCAGCCGAGCCGACTACGCCAAGTTAGCGCGAGGCGAAAAAGCCGGCATCGGCTACGATCGCGCCAACTGGACATTCTGGTCGGCCCCTTACGCCTTTGCCGACAGCAACGGCACCCCCGTCGCCTCGCAGGGGCCCAGACACTATTTCCAACTCAAAGTAGATTTGCTGCCCCAAGACGACGATGGCGGTCACGTCAACTGGCTCGAAGTGCGCGCGTCCCCGCCGGTAGCCACGCAATTGGTCGGCGAGGTCTGGCCGGTCGAAGCCACCGTCGGCCAGCCGCAGCCGTTTACTTATGTGCTGCGTCCCACTATTGGCGGGGAGGGCGGCTTTGACCGGCTGGAGATGACCACGACGGCGCGGCTGGAGGCTGTAACAGGCGTCCGCATCGGCGATGAGCCGGTTGACTATGCCGTGGAAGTGCCCCAGCCCCACCGGGTAGTCGTGCGGATCCCGCGGCTGACCGCCGAGGATTCGGGCACTTTGGTCGAGGTCGGCTTCGACGCGGCCGTGTTGCGCTATGGCTCGACATTTTCCGTGCGGGTGTGGGACAGTGCCCAGCCGTTGGAAGTGCCCCAAAGTGTCCAAGAGGGCGATGCCAGTCCGGCATACGAGGCCAATCGGGTCTGGGTCGCCACCCGGGCGGAACATCAGGAGGTGTTGCAGTTGGCGGCCGGTCCGGTGGTCTTGACGCCCAACGGGGATGGGGCCAACGACGGGGGGCGGCTGAGATACGACTTACTGGAACTGATAGAGTCGGCGTCCGTGTCGGTCGGGGTGTGGGATTTATCGGGTCGTCGGGTGCGTCGGGTGTATGCGGGCTGGGATGGAGTGGGTCTTTACGAACGGGTGTGGGATGGTCGGGACGAGGCGGGGCGGCTGGTGCCGCCGGGCTTGTACCTGTACCGGGTCGCGGTCGAAGCCGACCGCCAAACGATCCAAGCGATAAAACCCATACACGTCGCCTATTAAAGGACGTTTTGTACAAATCCAATTGGAGGTGAACTCTCCCGTGCAAGTGGATTTTAGTTTGAATTTACGCTCATACCTAATGATAGGGATGTTGCTCTGCGCCTACGGCGCGGTGGGTACAGGGGAAACCAAGGAATTGATCGTTCTCGGCGGCGAGGAAGGCCGGCCTTGGCAGGACGGTGGCGGCGGTATCGCTCCGGTGATCATCTTAGGTCCCCAAGAAATAACAAACGAAAACGTACCGGGCGGGATTATCGACTTTTCCGTGCAGGAGGGATGGATTTTTCCCGAAAAGGCCGACCAAACAGACAACATCGCCTTGCAACTGCTAGACCGGGGCGGCTCCGTAACCGCGCCCACTGTTCTTACCGATCTGGGAAAAGATCTGTTGAAAATGATCGACAATGATGCCAATTCGGCCTTTGAAAGAAAAAGTTCCCCCGGTCAAAATGTCCGAGCGTTGGGCGTGGTATTCCAGTTCGATTTGGGGGCGCGCTTCGGCGTGAGTCGCATCCGCTTCTTCCCCAGAAACGCCGACCCAGACTTTCTCGCCCCTGATTTTCCCTTTCAGGACGATTATATGAGGGCTTATGAGATTTTTCTCAACGACGGTACGCGAGAAACACTCGCGGCCGGCTTGCCGGTATTTACCAGCGTTCTGCTCGTCCTGCAGAACGATCAGCCGGTGGTCGATGTGCAGATAGAGCCTCAGTACGTGCGCTACATCCAGCTAAAATCCCAGACTACAGTGGGCTTTGAAATAGGGGAGTTTCAAGTCTTTGGCGAAGGCTTCGTTCCCACAGCAACGTATCATTCGGATGTATTCGATCTGGGAGAAAATCTGGCCCTTTGGGGGCATCTGCGTTGGGAGGAAGCCAGCCAAGGCGACCCCATCCGCTCCCAAGTGCCCATCAGCACGCGGAGCGGCTTTGACGATTCCCCGGTCGTGTTCAATCGCCTCCGCAGCGACCTCGACGGCGCCGAAGTGCCTTGGAAGACGGCCGAGGAGTTCGACGACGGCAGCCAAGCGCGGGAAATCGTCAGCCAGCTCGACTCACCCGATCTCGATATAAGGCAGGCTCGGCTATTCTACAAAGACCTGCCCCTCAACAGGAGAAATGAAATATCCCTGACCCAAGCCGACTACAAAAAACTGCGGTCGGGCAACAAGGGTTCCGTGCGCGACGACCTAGCAAACTGGAGTGCTTGGTCGCCGCCCTATTCGGCCGAGGGCATAACGAGCGCCGATAACGTGTCGGCTGGGATGGCAGGAGTGCCAATCGTTTCGCCCGCTCCCCGGCGCTACTTTCAGTTCAAGGTGGATTATTTAAGCGAAGATCTCTTTTCAGCCAAAGGCATTGGTTCCCTGTCCTTCGATTTTTCCAGCCCGGTACTGGCCGCAGAAATCGTGGGCGAGATCACCCCGCGCCAAGCGGCTCTGGGGCAAACAACCGAGTTTTCCTTGGTGCTCGTTCCCAACATGCGGCCCGGCATCGATCAGGGCTTCCGTTCCCTCGAAATCAGCACCCCGGTAAAAGTGGACGCCGTACACCGGATTGGGATGACGCTACCGGATGGCTCGCGCCGCGAACAAAGTTTCTCGGCTTCCGACCTGCACGACCTGCCGGCCGAGCGCGGGGATTTCCGCATTGATTTGGTAGAGGACGACCGCTTCCAAATCAGTTTCCCCAAAGTGGAAACCAGCCGCATAGAAGCGGACCTTATGACTGTCCTAGACGTGGATTTCGAGTGCGTGGTGCTGCGGACGGGCACCGCCTTTTCCTCCTTGGCCCGGTCCGATACCCCCGGCGAAGTGCCGCAACGAGTGGTGGGAGGCAATGTCGTTGCCCTGATCCAAGCAGAGGCCGGGGCCAATGCTTCGCTCGTCCGCGACCCGGGCAATCTGGTGGTGCAAGTGGCAAAGAAAGGGGCCTTGCTAATCAACATCAACGCCGTGCCGTCGGTCTTTACGCCCAACGGGGATCAGATCAACGATACGGCCCAGATCCATTTTGATATAACCGATCTCATCAGCGGGGCCGATGTTGGGGTGCGGATATACGACTTGTCTGGCAGCATGGTGCGGGAAGTCTATCGGGGGATCGACCAGAGCGGCCGCTTTGCCAAGACGTGGAACGGCACGGATGGACGCGGAAAGACCGTGCCGCCCGGCCTCTACATTTTCAAAATTGACTTGGACACCGATGGCGGCAAGGCCGAGGCGAGCGGCCTCCTAGGCGTAGCCTATTGACGGCTGGACCGAGGTGTGGATTGCTTCTGAGCAGCGCTTGCTAACGAGGGGGATACCTGATGGCAGATGCAGGGTACAGAGGGTACAGAGGATGGATAGCACTGTGGATGGCCGCGGCTTTGAGCACGACGGCTTTTGCCCAAGAGTACAACAACCGCCTCGGACAACAAAGGGGGGGCAAAGTAACCTTTGAACCCTTGGGACCCGGGGTGTTTTTCGATGCCCTTGATCCCACTGTGAAACGATGGTACGTCCCCCAAGAACTCTACCGCGATTACCGCTTCCAGACTTGGGAATACTCCAACTATGCCCGGGAGCCTTACGAGCGCTACGTCAACACCACTCGGGAAGGCGAATACTTCTACGACACATTCGGCAATTTCGTCAACCGGGGATGGCTCATCTACGACTGGCGTCAGGAAGCCTTGACGCCTTTGGGCAGCTCCATCTATCAGGATTCGAGGTATCTGGGTTGGTTCAACCAAGTGTTGATCGCCACCGATTCAAAAGGCGGTGCGCTCTACTCCATAACCACGGGCGATCAGATCCGCACCACGCTCACCCCCATGACCTTTTCCAAGCCCGCATTCAACGGCATCCAGCTAGACTTTGCAACGGATAAATACGCCGGCACGGTCCTCCTGTCGAGGATCAGCAGCCCGGTCCGGTCGTCGGTCTCCAGTGCCGATACCCGGACCAACGCCACCAACATGATCGGCGGCCGTGCCCTAGCCCAAGTGGGCGATTTCGTCACCCTCGGCGCGACTTGGGTCAATGCCCACAACACCCGTACCACGCTCGGTTCTTTCGACAGCAACCCCACCCGGGGCACCTTGGGCGACGGGCAGGCCAGAGTGCCAATCAACGCCATCGCGCTCGTGCTCAGCGATGATTCTCCCGCAGACGGGGAGGGAGGAACCGCGCTTTTTTCCCACGATTTAGTCGTGGTGCGCGAAGATTTTCAAAACGGCATCCGCGAAACCCTCCGCCTCGCCGACCTGACCAACGATCCAACGCGCTGGCCCGTCATAGAGGGCGGTTTTCGGGAAGAAGGCTTTTTGGCGGCCAACGGCATTCAGCGGATCATCCTCAACTACGACTTTAACGATCCGGCCTATATCGGCCCCGACCCGACTGAGATTGTAAAAGTGACCTTTGATCTGGTGCTGGCCAACGACTACAAAGTCGAGGTGTGGTCCGACCGTCAGACCGGGCAGGACTCCCCCCCTGAAGCCCCTCTGACCCGAGCGACCCTCGACGAGCGGAATCCGGTTTTGCTCGAGATCGCACGGGCACCCGACAACACCAAGGATGGCTCCAACCGGAGACGGCTAATTTTTGACTACGGCTTACCCACGGCCACGCAGATTTACGGCTTTACCATTGAGGCCAAGGATGTCCTAGGATTCAACTTCTACGGCGAGTACGACATCAACCACAAATTCAGGCAGTACCCCAACTTGGCCTTGTTTACCGACGACCGTTCCTTTGCGGACGCTTCGACCCGAGCGGATGCTTGGATGATGAACCTCTCCTTTCAGGGGCATCCTTGGTTCTTCTTTGGGGAGGCTTTTTCCATGGACCATGCCTACTCCACGAGTGCCTTCCTGCTCAACCAAAACGGCGATGTCAACTACGACCAGCCGGCCCAATTTCTCTACGAGTTCGTCGAGGACAACGACGATCAGGACCGGCTGCCCGACTGGCAGCGAGGGGGTCAGCCGGGACCCGATTTTTCTATCTTCCCCGGTTGGGACGAAAACAACGATTTCGTCAGCGACTTCAACCAGAACGACAATCGGACCATCAGCAACCGCATCCCCGATTACGACGAGCCCTTTCTCCGGTACGCGGTGGATCGCCCCGAGTTTCTCTTTGGCATTGACTTGAACAACAACGACTGGATCGACCGCTTTGAGAACGACGACGAGCCCGATTTCCCCTACAAGAGAGACCACAGAGGCTACAATGCCTATTCCGGCGTTCACATCCGCCCGGGCGTTAGGGTGAGTGTGGGGCAAACCCGCGAGGAACTGCTCTCGTCCGAGCGAGAGAATACGACCACTTATGGGCTGGTGACCGCGGATGAGGATTGGGCCGGCTTAGGGCGCTTGCGAGTATTCAACATGCTGAAAAAAGCCCAAGACGCCATTCCCGATGACCGCCGAGCACCCCAAGCATTTCTCTCGGCCGGCCTGCCCGTCAAGGTCGCCGATATGCTGCCCGCCCAAGATACTTGGGTGAATTCCCTGTTCATCGGCTTCGACTATACGCGGATTCCGCGGCTGACCATCCGCAATAAGATCAAATACGACCTGTACGTTCAGCGCAGCGATGATCTCCGGGCTTTGGACCGAAGTCCACTCCGCGATAGATCGTCCTTTTTCGGGCTGATCAACAAAGTGGATTATACCTACCGATTTGAAGGTCTGAGCATTCAGCCGCGTTTCAAAAGCCAGTACCTGAAGCGCACGCCGTTCCTGCGCCGCGAGGCAGAGATCGAGGAATGGGATGGGTTCGCGTCGGTGATTCTCAAATTCCCCATGCTGAGGCATTCGAGGATTGAAATGGGCGCGGAGTTTCGGCAGCTAAGAGAATTGCGGGCCGACGAAGCGGCCTTGGTCCAAGAGCAAGTATTAGGACCGACCGGCGATCTCAACGAGACCAATTTGGCCGTTCAGTGGTCAACCACGACGGATTACCTAGGGTACGTATTGCTGCTACAGACGGGATTCCGGCTCTCTAGGCGATCCTCAGAAACCATCGAGATGATAGATCTGGAGGTCGCCAAAAGGTCCACTATCGAGACCGGCACCACGACCTTCATAACCATCTACGCCGGAGTAGAACAGTAGATGGCCGGCGAGAACTTTGCTTTGTGTACTCCGTCCACTAGGAGGGACCCATGCTAAAACGGTCCGGCTCATGGCGCGTTGCGGGGATACTCTGCGCCCTAGCTCTATCGTCCGCTACCGGATGGACGGCCCAAGACTATGGGGCTCGCTTGGGGCACCGAGCCAATGGCACCGTGGTGTATCGCTCTGAGGGGCCCAAGACGCTGTTGGGCCATGTAGAGCCTTTGGTGCGGAAACGGTATCTGCCCCAAGAGCTGTATCAGGAGTACCAGTGGCAGACTTGGCAGTACACGAACTACGCCGGCAATCCCTACCAGCGCTATGTGGCGCAAAGCCTGTGGGGCGACTATTTCTACGATGTGTACGGAAATTTTCTGACCCGAGGATGGTTGATCTACGACTGGACCGAAGATCATCCGCGCATCTCCGAGGGCAGCCGGCTGCTGAAAAGGGGCGCGTACGCCGGTTTCTTTCGCTCATTGATCGTAGCGTCCGACCAGAAAGGTCAATACGCTTTTTCCATTTCCGTTGGCGACGAGTTGGTCACGACCCTGACGCCCATGACCTTTCGCAAGTCTGTGTACAACGGCGCCCAAGTCGATTTCACGTCGGACGCTGTAGAGCTGACAGGTATCTTTTCTCGCATCAGCGCACCCGGCTTCATCACCGATCCGAATCCGGCCTCTTTCAACAACTATACCAACCTAATAGGGGGTCGGACCCGAATTCAGCTAGGCGATGCCATAACCTTGGGCGGGGTCTTCGTCAATTCCCACAACGGCCGGGGGACCGTGCAGAGCTTTGAAGGCAATCCCTTCAAAGGGGAATTGACCTCGCTACAGTTGCAAAACCAGATCGGTACTATTGTCATCCGGCTGAGCGACGACTCGCCGGCCGACAACATCGGCGGGAGCGTCCTGCTCGCCGATAATGTGGAAGTGGCAACGACCATCGGCGACCGCGACACCGTGCTAGTCGGCAATGAGATCGGCTTTACCCCCCAGCGACAGGGGGGCACCATCATAGAAGGCGTCCGCACGGCCAACGGCACGGAACAGATCACGTTGCGGTACGACTTGAACGACCTAGCCGCGATTCTCGACGACCGCGATGCCATCAACAACATTCGGGACCTCCGCTTCAGACTGGTCCTAGTCAACGACTACCGAATCGAGATCACTTCCGACCAGCAGACCAATTTTGAAGGACAGCCGGTCTTTTTGCTGATGGCCCAAGCCGAAGGCAACATTCGGGATGGATCGAATAAGCGCGAAGTGGTTTTCAACTACGGCTTGCCCACCGCTAATCAGCTAATGGGACTCACGCTCGAGGCGAGGGATTTGCTGGGATTTGACTTTTACACCGAGTTCGATGTGAACCACCAGTACCGAAAATATCCCAACCGCCGGGTCGAGACGCACGAGGCGCACTCGGGCCTCGTCGGCGACGAAAACGCCAAAGCTTGGATGATGAATCTGTCCAAATCAGTCTCCTCTTGGACCCTGTTTGCCGAGGGGTTCTACATGGACGCGGCTTACAATACCAGCCCCTTCATATCGGACGGCAGCGGCCGCATAGATTACGAAGACGAGACCCGGAGCATCTACGACTTCGTCGACGACAACGACGATCAAGACAAGAAGCCCGACCAAAAGCGGCGCTACCAAGATCCGCGGACTGGCGAGGAATTCCGCGCCGCTGGCACCGACCGATCGGCCGAGGGCTTCGCCGACGAGGCCGTGTTCCCCGGCTGGGACCAGAACAACGATTTCATCTCCGACTTCAACCAAAACAGCAACATCTTCAGCGAGAACCGCTTCCCGGACTACGAGGAACCCTTCCTGCGCTATGGTTCAGACCGGCCCGAATACCTCTTCGGTATCGATCTCAACAACAACGGCTGGGTTGACCACTTTGAAAACGACAACCTGCCCGATTATCCGTACAAGAAGGATCGCCAGGGCTACAACCTGTACCTGCACAATCAGGTAACTCCGCACCTGCAATTCACCGCTGGGCAGGCCCGCGAGCAACTCCTGTCGGACGACCGCCAAAATCTGACCACGTACGCCTTGGTGAGCTTTGAAAAGGAGTACGCCCGCATCGGGCGGGTGCGCCTCTTCGACCTATTCAAAAAGGCGGCCGACGACATTCAGGACGATCTCGTTCAATGGGTGCAAACTCCCGGGCTGCCCGGAGCACACCAAGCCATCGACGATCCCCTCTTCGCCCAAGACACCTATATCAATACTTTTTGGCTGGGCTTGGACCGCCAGACCAATCTCGGGGTCAATTTTTCCAATAAATTCAAGTACGAGACCGTGCGGCAACGGGAGAGGGAGCAAGGCAACACCCTAGATTTCAAAGACGATACGCGCTTTCTTGGGATTATTAACAAGGCCGACTATCTGTTCCAGTACAAAACTCTGACGGTGCGCCCCAAGATCAAGAGCGAATTTCTCAAGGACAATACTCCTTATTCTATGGGGGGGGTGCGCCCGGAGCGAGACCAATGGACTGGTTTGCTCTTTCTGACCTTCAAATTCCCCCTGCTGCGGCGCACGACCCTAGAGACGGGCATCGAACAACTCTTCTTCCGGGATTCGGTGGTTGATGAGGGCGATTTAGCAGCGGGTGAATTCACCGAGGATTTCAATAGCACGGTCTTGGCTATGCAGCTTTCAAACCGGGGGGAGTACCTAGGCTATGTGCTCACGGCCCAACTCGGCTATAGCATCCGTAGAATCAGTCGAGAGCGCGTCGAAACAGACGACCGCTCGCAGATGGATAGTACCGTGTTTATGACGATGTACGCCAGCCTAAAAGAGTGATGCCGGGCGGCAATTACCAGTCGTGTACATTGTGGCCCTGTAGGGGAAACCATATTACATCCACTACGCCCGAGAGTACGACGCCGAGTACATAGCCCACGCCTAAGCCGTAGAAAAAGGGCTTGCCTTTGCGGTACGCTCTAACCCCGCCGTAGCGCAGCAGTAGCAGCTTAGCTATCCAGACCAAAAACAGGCTGAACCAATAGATGGAGGTGCCCGAGGTGTGCTGAAAGGCTAGCCCAATGGGATGGAGCGAGAACCAGTGAAAGCGGGCCCGCAACAGCGCGATGCCCCCCGCCTCAAAAAAGCCCCACCCCCAGACGCCCCACTTGCCCGGATCCCCGACTTTGGGATTTTGGAGCAGATGCACGGTTTCGTCTAAGAGGCCGGTCGCACCCATGAGAAAAACAGCCCCTCCTTTGTCGTATGCCATTTCGAGGCTGGCCCACACAGCGGTTAGAAAACCTGTTGCAAAGGCGACCAGCACAGTAGCGGTCACCAGCCACGGCTGATCCCGCAACGAGAAAATGCGCAGATGGTGCGGGATGGCAGGCCAAGCAGGTAGGCGGATATTGCCGAAAAAGGCATGGCCGGTGAACATCTTGAAGGCGACCAAATCCTGCGGCGACAGCCGAGCCGAGCCCACCAAATCGACGATGAAGGAACTCCCCTTGGCATTGGGCCAACTGGGCATGAGGTAGGGGAAACCCGTGGCCGCAATGAGCTTGATGGTGACGAAAAAGGTCGCGACCATCAGGACAAAGGCACCGATGGCCAGCGGTAAACTCGCCCCCAAGTTGCAAGCCCACGCGATGACGTAGAAGGCCGCTAGGATCAGACCGGCCACGGCCAAGCGGTAGATCCCGACTTGACGCCGATCCCCTTCCCCGGTGCGCACCTGTTGCCACACTTCTCGCAAGTGTCGGCGGGCCAAATACACGGACCAGCAGGCCACAAAGACGATGGCCCCCAAGCTCTCCAGCGAGAGAATCGCCTGCGGCGCCAAAGGCTGGCCCTCCGCCCCAACGACGAGTCCCACCCGGTCCATCAGCCCTATTTTGGCCGTAGCCAGCAGGGCAAAGACCACTAGGCTGCCGAGAATATCCAGCGGGCACAGATACGTCAAAGCCATGACTAGGGGCAGAACGCGGATGGTTAGACCCGGGAAGGGCTGGGGCAATTCAAGATGGAAGCGCTTGGTATAGAGTTCAAACAGCGGCAAGCCCGGGGTGAAGTATGCGCCGATGTTGTAGAGTAAGGGCAGCAGGACCACGCCGCAGCCGATCCAGAACAGACCCGAGCGGAAGAGGTCGGGCACCCGTCGGGGGCCGTCGAAGCCCCGCGTTAGATCGAGGGGCATCTGCGCCAGCGGGAAGGTGAGTTTTTCGGCTTCCACCCACTGGCGCTGAAACAGCACCACCAAGCAAAAGCCGAATACCACCATGCCCAGCGAGGCCCCCATCCACTGGATAATCGCCCCGATCCAGCCATCCCACGGCACGGCCGCTCCTTGAGGCAGCCCCATCCAGAAGGCATCTAGCACCCGAGGAGAGGAGTCGGGAAAAACGCGCCAAGGCAAATAGGGAAAGAGCAGGTCCGACCACTGGTTTTCGGGGGTGGCCAAGTAGAAGGGCGCGCCGATAAGGGCGATCCAGTAGTCGCTCCAGCCCCATTGCGGCAGGACGCCCACTACCCAGAGCATGGTGAAAATGGTCAGCAGTTCCCCTTGGTTTAGGGCCTGCCGGGGCCACAAGTGTCCGCAGGCGGCGTTGAGAAAAAGCCACAGCACGAAGGGCATAAAGGCCACCATGGGGAACTGCGAGCGGACATAGCTCCCCGACCCCGAGGCCTGCCCGACCTCGAGGATGAGGTAGTAGAATACAGCGACAATGGTCAGCCCCCCCAGAATCAGGGCGCGCCAAGTGATCCGCGGGGACTTGGGGTCCTCTAATGAACGGATGGTACGCCCCTCCCCATTTTCTGTTGGTCGCGTGTAGAGCATCCTGCGCAAAAAACCCTTCGCCCCCGACTAAAGGCAGCTTCTTTATGGGGTGTGGTCGCTTGCGGCAGGAGCTTGGTAGGCGGTGTATTTGAGGTTTTTGCCCTTGGCCTTTTCCACCGGATAGCGCTGGGCCGAAATGGCCAACTTCTCCTCCAGCATCTGCGCGGCGTCCAAGCCGAAGCGGTCGCACATAAGCAGGATAAAGTACAAGGCATCGGCCAACTCGTGGCCAACAGCCCGACGGAAGGATTCGTCGGCTAGGCACTCGGCGATCTCTTGGTCCGAGCGGAAGCGGAAGTGCTCCAAGACTTCGGCCGCTTCGGTCGAAAGACCAATGGCCAAGTCCTTGGGGGTGTGGAATTGCGCCCAGTCGCGCTCGTGGACGAAGCGGCGGGCTTGGTCGGTGAGTTGGGTCAGCGTCGCGTCGCTCATGGGGCCAAGTCTCGCGCCAGCCGCACCCCGACGTGGCTAAAGCGCCGCTCGGGCGCGTTCCAGCAACGCTGGGCCGAGCGAGAAAGCCAAGCCGCGTCTTGGAAGCTGCCGCCGCGAAACACCCGGGCGGTGCCCTCAAGCGGCCCTTGGGGATCGGTCTGCGGCCCCTCTGGGTAAGCCCCCAGCCAGTCGCCGACCCATTCCCACACATTGCCGTGCATATCGTACAGCCCCCAAGGGTTGGGTGCTTTTAAGCCCACCGGCTGCGCGGCTAGCCGCCCATGGTCCGCCCACCAAGCGTGGCGGTCCAAGTCCTTGGGGGCCTTGCCAAACGACCACGGCGTCTCCGTGCCCGCCCGCCCCGCGTACTCCCACTCGGCCTCGGTGGGCAGCCGGTACACCTCGGCACCGGCAGCGGCGTTGAGGCCGGCGATGAATTCTTGCGCGTCTTCCCAAGAGATGTACACCGCCGGGCGGTCGAAGCCCTCCTCCACCTCGTCGTCGCGACCGCGCCACGGGCGTTCTCCGGTCACCGCCTCCCACTGGCGCTGGGTGATCTCGCACTGGCTTAGATAGAACCCCCGAGTCAGGCGAACCGCATGCTGCGGGCCTTCGTCGTCGTTGCGGCCCGGCTCATCCCCCGGCGAACCCATGGTAAAGACGCCCGGCTCAATCCACACCATATCCAGCGACGCGCCCGGGGCCAACTCTACGGTAAGCTGGGGCTGCGAGTGGGAAGGCAACGGCTCCACGACGAGGGTAAGACCGAGGGGCACAGACTGCCCCGCGACCAAATTTAGCCGCGCCGAGCCGCGGGTCACCGCAGCACCGGCCGCATCGTAGCCAGCCACAGTAAACAGCCTAGCAGTACCCGCCGGAATCTCGGCGACTGTCCCGACGATGCGATCCTCAGCCACGGCCAAGGGCTGGCGCATGGCTGGCATATCGGCCGCTGTGACCACGACCTCGGCTTGGGCGAGCCGAGCGGCCACTTGAGCATCCACCTTAGCGGTCACAACCACGACTGCGCCGGTCTCCTCAGCCCCTGTGGGGGCCGAGTGCCAATCTCCACAAGCGAGCAGCCCCGGCAGGGCCGCTACCAGAGAGCCTATTTTCAAGCAGGGGTGCATGGTTATATTGTAAGGCAAGGTCCGCTCGCCGCAACACGCCCAATGCCCACTCCTCCCACCTCCTCCCCACCTGAACGCCGCACTTGGCTCGCGCCGGCCCTCCTACTGGTGGGGCTAACCGCCGGGGCCTATATCCCGGCCATGAACGGCGGTTTTATCTGGGATGACGACGACTACGTCCAAGACAACCTCACCCTGCGCTCGCTAGCGGGGCTTGGGCAGATTTGGTTCCAGCCGGGGGCCACGCGCCAATACTATCCGCTGGTCCATACCACCTATTGGCTCGAATACCGTCTGTGGGGATTGGACCCGACCGGCTACCACGTGGTCAATGTAATCATGCACGCCCTCAGCGCCGTTTTGGTCTGGCGGCTCTTAATCCGCCTATCAGTGCCCGGTGCTTGGGCCGCAGCCGCCTTGTTTGCCCTGCACCCCGTCCACGTCGAGTCGGTGGCTTGGATTACCGAGCGCAAGAACGTGTTGTCCGGCGCGTTCTATCTGAGCGCGGCATGGGCCTATCTGCGCTATGAAGAAGCGCGCCGGCCGCGCTGGTACTGGGCCGCTTTGTTCCTCTTTGCCGCGTCCCTGCTCAGCAAGACCGTCACCTGCACCCTGCCAGCCGCCTTGTTGCTGGTGCTGTGGTGGAAGGGCCAAACGCCAATGAGACGCACGACCGTAGCGCTCGTGCCTTTTTTTATTTTAGGGGGGGCCATGAGCGGCGTGACGGTGTGGATGGAGCGGCACAGCGTTGGGGCTTGGGGGCCAGCATGGGACTTGTCGCTGGTGGAGCGCGGCCTGATCGCCGGGCGGGCGTTGTGGTTTTACGCGGCCAAGCTCCTCGTGCCGCTCGACCTTGCGTTTATCTACCCTCGCTGGAAAATCGATGCAACCGCGGCTTGGCAGTATCTCTATCCAGCCGGTGCCTTGGGCGTCGGGGGGCTGCTGTGGGCCTTTAGGAAGCACTGGGGGCGAGGAGCGCTGACCGGCGCGTTGTTTTTTGCCGGCACCCTAACGCCGGCGCTCGGTTTTTTTAACTTCTACCCCATGCTCTACTCCTTTGTCGCCGACCACTTCCAATACTTGGCCAGTCTGGGGCTTTTGACCCTAGCCGCGGCCGGGGGGCACCGCACATGGATGCGGCTGGGGCAGCCAGCGACCGGACCAGCCGCCCTAGCATTGGTCTTGGCCCTTTGCAGTCTGCTCACTTGGCGGCAAGGGGGGGTCTATGCCGATTTGGAGACCTTGTGGCGCGATACGCTGAAAAAAAATGCCGGCGCGTGGATCGCCCACAACAATCTGGCCAATATCCTCAAAGAGCGCGGTCAACTCGACCAAGCCATCGGCCACTACCGCCACGCCCTCCTACTAAAGCCCGGCAACGGCCAAATTCACCTCAACCTCGCCGACGCGCACCAAGCCCGGGACGAGGCCGCGGCGGCCATGCGTCACTACGGCCGCGCCTTAAAAGCCGAGCCGAATCGCGTCGAAATCTACCTCAAGCTGGGCAACGCCCTCCTCGGGCAAAACGCGGTCGCCGAGGCCATCGACCACTACCGACGCGCCCTCCAACTGGCCCCGGATCTCGCCTTGGTCCACAGCAATCTGGGCGCGGCCCTAGCACTGCAACGACGGGACGCCGAAGCCATGGACCACTACCGACGCGCCCTCCAACTCGAACCCGACTTGGCCGAGGCCCACAACAACTTGGGGCGGCTCTTAGCCCTTCGGGGGCAGTTCTCCGAAGCCATCGATCACTACCGACGCGCCCTCCAACTCAAACCCACCTACCGCCAAGCCCGTGCCAATCTCGCCCAAGCCCTGCAAGCGGTGGGACAACCTCCGTAATCGGCCCGGCATTTGGCATCTAGCGCGAGAACTTAGTAGCCTATCCGCAGCAATCGTCCTGCATCCCCTACCCGGCAACTCGCATGGCGCATCCGCAACCTTCCCTTGCTCCCCACGTGACCGGGCGCGGCATCTTCATCGGCTGCGTCCTGTGCGCCGTTATTGCCATTGGCGCACCCTACGGGCGTCAGCTCATCCAAGGCACTTCGCTGGCCCTGACTTCGGCGACCCCGAGCGCGTTTTTTCTGTTTCTCGTCCTGCTGTTGACCCTGCATCTGATCTTGGGCTGGTGTCGCCGCGACTGGGCCCTCCAGCGGGGCGAGCTGATTACCATTTTCACCATGATGATGGTGGCTTCGGCCATTCCCACCAAAGGCGTTAATGGCCTGCTCATGCCCATGATTACGGGCACCTTCTACTACGCCACCCCAGAAAACGATTGGGCCAGTCAAATCCATCCGTGGCTGCCGCGCTGGATCTTGGTAGCCAACCCCGAAGCGGTTAAGGAATTTTACGAAGGGGCCAGCCGCGGCCGCGGCATCCCTTGGGCGCATTGGTTGCCTCCGTTGGGGGCTTGGCTGTTGCTCTACTGCTCCTTGTATCTAGCCGCGACCTGCCTCAGCGTCATTTTGCGCCGCCAATGGGTCGAGCACGAGCGCCTGATCTACCCGCTCATGCAGGTGCCGCTGGCCATGATGGCCGACGATCCGCAAGGCCGGCTGGTAAAGCCCTTTTTCCGCAACTGGACCATGTGGATCGGCTTTGCCATCCCCGTGGTTTTTATGAGTTTTTTCGCGCTGCACAACTACTTTCCCTACTTCCCCCAAGTCGTCCTCAACACCTCCATCGACGTGTTTCGCCAAAGTATTTTCCTGACCTTTGGGCTCAATTTTCTCATGCTGGGCTTTGGTTATTTCATTAATACTCAGATCGGCTTCAGCTTGTGGTTTTTTTATTTGCTGCACCAACTACAAGAAGGGCTGCTGTTTTACTACGGCTTGCAAGACACGCAAGCCGAATTGGGCTGGTGGACCGAACCGGGCATGGGACACCAGATGATGGGGGCCCTCATCGTCTTGGTCCTCTCCGGGCTGTGGATCGGCCGGCCCCATTTCAAACGGGTCCTGCACAAGGCTTGGCGGCGGGACGCCCCGGTAGAAGACAGCGACGAGATCATGTCCTATCGGGCCGCTGTTTGCGGCGCAGCTTGTGGCATTGCCGGCCTCTGGCTCTGGCTCTGGCAGACCGGCATTCCCGCTTGGATCGTCCCGGTGTTCCTCTTTGCTGGGTTGGTAATTTTCATCGGCCTCGCCCGGGTCATTTCCGAGACCGGGCTACCCATCTTCAAAGCCAATATGATCCCGGCGGGCTTTGCCGTGTCCAGCGTAGGCGTGTCGGCTTTGGGCGCAAAGGGCATGGTCGCCACCGGCTATACTATGGTGTGGTGCGGCGACCTGTTGGTTTTTATGATGGCCCCCTTGGCCCACGGCCTGCGCCTCGGCAGCGAGTTAAAAAGCGGCCAGCGCCGCCTGACGTGGGCCGTGGGCTTGGCCATGATCATCGCCTTAGTCCTGTCGGCGTGGTTCACCCTGTACCTCGCTTACCGCTACGGCTCGATGAACCTGCTCATCTCCCAGCACTACGCGGCCGAGCCGTCCCGCTTTGCCCTCGAAAAAATCATCAATCCCACCGGTCCCAGCCTGAGCGGGTACTTGTGGATGACCGGGGGCGGCCTGATTATGGGGGGGCTGCTTGTGGCGCGGCATCACTTTTTGTGGTGGCCGTTCCATCCCCTCGGCTTCTTGGTCAGCCACGGCCGGGTCATGGACGGGATTTGGTTCACCCTTTTTTTAGCTTGGCTCCTCAAGAGCTTGGTGCTCAAGTACGGGGGCGTGCGTTTGTACCGCCAGACCCTGCCGTTTTTCTTGGGCCTTGCCTTGGGCCACATAGCCATCGGCGGCATCTGGCTGGTCATCGACGGCTTTACCGGCATGGTAGGCAACCGCATCCCCCTCTATTACTAACAAAACCTCCCATCCCTGTATCCTTTCCGCTACACTCCAGCACCTCCTATTCCCCGCCTCCTCTCTGAACCGCCGCCTTGGCACGATTCTTGCCTGTTGCTAGTACCTCCCTACCACAACCCAAGGCATAGCGCATGGCCGAAATCGACACCGTTTCCAAGCACCTGATCCAAACCTATCCGGCCGACTTCGCCCGCTTTGCCCTCCGGCGCGACGACATCGAAAACGTCAAAGTGATAGAGAGCGAACTGCCCACCGTCAAAGCCCGCCGCACCGACAGCCTCCTCCGCGTGCGCATCGCCAGCAAGGATGTCTTAGTCCACCACGAGTTTCAAACCACCGACCACCCGACCATGCCCCTCCGCATGGCCGGTTACATCGGCCGCATTATCGAGCACTACGGCCTGCCGGTGTACGCCCACGTCTTCTACCTGCGCCCGGCGGCCGGGCGACGCGACCCGGGGTACTACATTCAAGAGCATCCCGATTATCCGGTCGTGATCCGCTATAAGGTGATCCGCCTGAGCCAACTCTCCGGTCGAGCTGTGCTCGACCGTGCGTTTGTGGGCTTGCTGCCGTTTGCCCCGTTGATGCAGCCGCCAGCCGGTCAGACCGAGGCGGCGTGGTTAGAGCAGTGTGTGGCACGGGCGGCAGCCCTACCGCTGGATCGGCTGAGCAAGGCCGATTTTCTCGCGGGACTGGCGATCTTGAGTGGGTTGGTGTATAATCCGCAGACGATCATGGCCACTATTTCCAAGGAGCATCTCATGGACCTCATCCGCGAATCCTCGTTTGCCCAGTATCTCGCCGAAAATGCCCGTGAGGAAGGCATGAAGCAAGGCATTGAGCAAGGCATTGAGCAAGGCATTGAGCAAGGAGGCCGAGAACGCGCTATTGAAGACCTGCTCGACGTGCTGGAGATTCGCTTTGCGCTGGCCGTGTCGGATCCGTTGGCCGCCCGCCTTGGGGCTATCGACGATGTGCAGCACCTCAAGCAGTTGTTTCGAGCGGCCATACAGGTGCCCAGCCTCGAAGCCTTTAGGCTCCTGTTAGACGCCGACGAGTAGATCAAATTTCAAAGTAGCCCACTACCACTTTTTGCTTGAGATTGCGGCGTGTTCGCCGTATCCTATACGGAAATTAGCAGGCACGAGGCACTTTTCCCGTTTCATCTAACTCCTCCAAAGGAGGTGGGTTATGCAGCGCATTGCTATTCTCTTTGCCGTCCTCGCCCTAGTGGCCCTGCCCAATGCAGGCCAAGCGCACTGGGACGCCGGCACGGTTTGGTTCGTCGTCCAGTTTCCCGACGGGGCTACCCCCACCATCGACGGCAATCACGGCGATTGGGACGGGGTGCCAGCCTCTTATGGCATCGACAACTCGGTCTTCAACGATGCCCGCGGCCTAGTCCCCGAAGGCTGGAGCAACGCCGATTGGGACGTCACCGACTTCAGCATGTTGCATCGGGTCGGCTGGAACGACACGGACAACAAGATCTACATGGCCACCCAAACCTTCGACGACGAACACAACATGGACCGCACCAGCCATTGGAGCGAGGACGATTCGTGGGAGGTGTCGTTTACCTACAACCACGACGCCTATGCCGATGACGGCGGCTACGTCGATATCAACGACGAAAACATTGGCATCAATAGCCGCTACAACTTCGCGGTGCCCGTCCATCCGACCCTCGGCGACTGGTTCTGGCTGCGGCCGGGCGATTTGACCGGCACCGAGTGGATATGGCCCGGCACGGATTGGCTCGAATTCAACTACACTTGGGATGGCGACGAATTCGGCGAGAGCACCTACTACTACGAAATGGGCCTCACGCCCATCGGCTCGTATCCCGTAGGCCTAGAGGGCGGCTACCAGCCCGAGGATGTGGAGGTATGGGATCTGGAAGAAGGTCAGATCATCCACATTTCCATCGTCCAGATCGACAACGACGGCGACTTCAACAACTATCGCACCCCGGGTTGCTGCGGCTACTGGAGCACCCTTGATAATTGCTGTGCGTCGGTCAACGATTGGGTGCTGGCCGAGCCGGATCCGGCCTTTGTCGCCTCGACCTCGACCTCGGTCGAAGAAGATAGCTGGGCGCGCATCAAGGCCCGCTTTAAGTAAGTCGCTTCTCCGCTGGAATCGCCTCAATCCAGCTAGGGGGCAATGCTCAGAAGCCCGTGTTCCACGCTGGAACGCGGGCTTTTTTCTTTCCTCGCCAAAGGGGACCGCATGAGAAAACACGGGGTGTTGTGGCTGGTCGTTGCGTTGGCGGGTCCGGCAGCGGGCGATTGGGCCGAGTTCGCGCTGGGCGGCGAGGACGGCAACCCGTGGGCTGTTCCCCTCGCGCTAGCGAGCGAAGAAGGCGGCTTCTACACCGTGTACGGCACCGACGGTCAAGTCGTGCGCACCGAGCCAGTGGGAACGTCGCCCGAGTGGGCCGGTGCCGATACCCTGATCAACTACGCCGACGGGGCCATGACGCCGGCTTGGGTTGATCCTAGCTTGAACCTGACCCACATCGTCCGTTGGGACCAGAACGGCCAGAGCCAAGTGCCCTTTCACGATCTAGGCGGCAATATCCGCGTCACGCAGGGCGAGAACTCGGCTTTCATGGGCATGACCCTGCCCAGCACGCTGCTGGCCTACGACGGCGACCGCACCTCGGCCATGTTTCGCATCTTCGTGCAGCGCGAGGGAGCACCTCCGGGGGTGGGGCGCGGCTTCCGCAACAATACCATTACCAATTTCGGCGCTGAAATGCCCATCAACCGCATCCGCTTCTATCCCCGGCTCAGCAAGACCGAAGACGCCCATATCATCGCCGCCATGGCCGCGCCCAAACCCGACCCGGACTCGTTTGGCGAAGAGAGTTTTGCCGCCAACTTTCTCGAGTGGTACGAGATTGGCGTCGCCGACAGCAGCGTCCCCATCGCCGACGATGCCTTCGCGATTCCCAAAGGGCTGCGCTGGCACAAAGTCCTCGCCTCGGCCGGCCTCGGCGGCTACCGGGTGAGCAACGATCCCGCCTACACCATTCTGCGCAGCGTCCGCGAAAACCTCGACGTGGTGGTTGACTTTCGCTTTCCCCTGCAACACGTCCGCTGGGTTTCCATCCGCGCCTTAGACCCGGTGCGCGACTGGGAAATCGCCGAGGTAGAAATCTACGGACAAGGCTTTGTGCGCCAAGCCCGCTATATAACCGACATCCTCGACTTTGGTCAGCCCATCAACTGGGGCAAAATTCGCTGGAGCGGCCAGCGCCCCCCCGGCACCCAAGTCGAAATTCGCACTCGCACGGGGACCGACCACAATCCCCACATCTACTGGCAGCCCAACGCCATCACCGGCGAGCCCGAGGAAATTAGCTTTGCCGAGCACTTCAGCCTCCCCGTCCGCGAGCGCGAACCCCCGCTGTACGACCGCGACCACTGGAGCTTTTGGTCGCCGCCCTACGACTTTGCGGACGGCTTGCGCGACCGCGCTCAGGAGGCGACCGCTTGGCTGGACGGCACGGTCCTCCAGTCGCCTTCCCCGCGGCGCTATATGCAGTTGCAGATCACCTTGTTTGCCACCGAAACCGAGGCCCCTCGCCTCGACGCGCTCCAGTTTCAGTTGGCGCACTCCCTGTCGGCCTCGGCACTACTCGGCGAAATTTGGCCGGTCGCAGTCCAAGACACCCGCGCCCAGCGTTTCACGTACGTGGTGCGCCCCGACTTCCAGCCCGGCGACACGGGCTTCGACCGGCTCGAGATCGGCACCCACACCCAAGTTGACACCGTCTATCACGTCAAAATCGGCGGCGTGGCGATCGATCTAGCGGCCTTTCCGCCCCAAGTGCAAGCCGACCGCCTCATCATCGCGCTAGACCGCAAGCTGTCCAGCCCGGAAACCGACCGCTTCAAGCAGGTGGAGGTGGCCTTCCAAGTGCCAGTACTGCGCTTCGGCACGGAGTTTTCCGGCTGGGTGTACAACAGCGACGACCCCGACCGCATCAAGCAGCAAGTACAGCCGGGCAACGCCACCTTCCGCTACGCCGGCGACGGGCTGGCCGTGCGCACCCAAGTCGGGGGGCGGCTGTTGGCGGATGTGCGGGTGCATCCCAACCCTTTTACCCCCAACAACGACCGGGTCAACGACGCCACGCGGCTGTCCTTTGACGTGCGCGAAGTGGTCGCACGTCGGCCCCTGCAAGTGGCCCTGTACGACCTAGCGGGCCACGCGGTGCAGACCTTGGCCCACACGCAGATCAAAACCGGCATCGCAGAGTACTCTTGGGACGGACGCCGGGCCGACGGCCGGCTGGTGTCCCCAGGGCTCTATATCTACCGCATTCGGCTCGACACCGATGAAGGCGCAGCAGAACACGTCGGCACCATTGCGGTCGCCTATTAGGAGCCTGAGCATGTTGAGAAGCCTGCTTGCTCCGAGCCTCGCCGCTTTCGTCCTCACCGTCCCAGTCGGGGCCTTGGATACGCTCCGGGTGGGCTTGGACGCCCCGATTGATTGGGATGGCACCGGGGCGGCTATTGGTACGCTGGACCCAGAGTACCGCAGCTTGGTCAATCCCAACGTGGTGCTAATAGGCAACGCGCCGGGCGAGCTCATCGACTTTGCCCAGCGAGTCTTAGCGCCTCGGCAACTGCAAGAGGGCGAAAACATCGCGGCGGGGACCCTCGCACGCGGCGGCACAATAGCCGCCCCGACCGTGCTGCGCTTCACAGCCGACTTCACCCGCACGGATCTGGCCGAGGCCCTCGCCGAAATCCTCAGCGACCTAGCCGGCGGCGAGACCCAGGCCTTTGAGCGCAAAAGCGACGATGTGCGCGGCACCCTCATCATCGGCGATTTAGGGGGCCGCTTCGGCGTCAATCGCTTCCGCTTTTATCCGCGCAATACGGTCCATCCCGCGCCCACAGCCGCCTTCCAAAACGACTTTTTGCGCGCGTTTGAGCTATTCGTCAACGACGGGCTCAATCTCACGGCCGATGGGTTTCCCCTGTGGGGCGCGCCCATCGTGGAGGAAGCCCAAAACACCCAGCCCGTGGTTGACCTTGAATTTGATCCGCCCCGCTACATTCGCTCCTTCCGCCTGCGCTCGGCCACGCCCATTCCCTTTGAAATAGACGAAATCGAAATCTACGGCACCGGCTTTTTGCCGGCCGCGACGTACTTCTCGGATATTTTCGCTACCGGCTTGGCGGCTTGGGGGCGCATTCGTTGGGTGGAAAAAGCCGTGGGGGACTCGGCTCAGTCCAGCCTGCTGATTGCCACGCGCAGCGGCAGCGACGACACGCCCTTTATCTTTCACCGCCAGCGCACCGACAAGCGCACCGATCCAGAGATTCCTTTCTCCATTGCCGATCCCACCCAGCCCATGCGCCTAGCCGAATACGAACGCCTCCCCGTAGTCGATGCGAACGGCGTCACCTGGGCCAAAGGCTCGATCAAGGACGATCTAGAACACTGGAGTCCTTGGAGCCCGCCCTATCCGCTCGACGAGGGCACATCCCCTCAAGGCACTCCGATCATCTCCCCTTCGCCGCGGCGCTTCCTCCAGTTTCGCGTCAGCGCGCAAAGCAACGATATTCATTCGGCGCGCCATCTAGAGCGCATTTCCCTTTCGTATCTGACGCCCCCGCTGGCCGACGAATTCGTCGCCGAGATTTTTCCCCGCCAAGTCGCGGCTTCCACCTCTACGTCCTTTACCTACGCCGTGCGGATGCGCATGAATTCGCCGAACCTGCTCGGATTCGATACGTTTGCGATCCATACCCCCATTCGGGTGGAACAGGTGGAACAGGTGGAAATTCTCAACGCCCAAGGCGAGCTGCTCGCCTCCCATGCCTTTGCACAAGGCGATACGGCTGGCGGTTCGGGGCTTGCCATCAACGCCATTGCAGCAGACCGCTTCAGCGTGCGCTTTCCGCGCATTCAAGCCGATGGCAGTCTGCTGAAAATTGCGTTTCGCTCGGCCGTGCTGGCCTTCAGCACCGAATTTCGCGGGCAGGCCTCCCTGTCGAGCGAACCCGGCTCGTTTCAAAACGCCACCTCGGGCAATAGCACCGACTTGGACGCCGCAGACCAGCCCACCCACTCCGGCACCACCGTGCTGAGTCCCTCGATAATCCGCAGCACCCGGCTGATTGACTCCCTAGAGCTGACCCCCAATCCTTTTACGCCCAACCGCGACGGGATCAACGACCAAGTCGCCATTGCTTACAACATCTTGGCACTGACCGAGGCCGGGGCCGTCGCCGTGCGCCTGTACGACCTGTCGGGCCGGCTGGTCCACACCCTCCAGCAGACAGCACTCCGCAACGGTCGCTACGCCCTTACTTGGGATGGGCGAGCCGCTGGGGGCCAACTCGTCCCCCCGGGCGTGTACTTGCTGGGCGTGACCGTGGCCGGGGACCAAGGCGACGACCTGCGCGCTCACCCTTTATCCGTGGCTTACTGACATGGACCGAATACGCATCGCTACGCTAACTTACGTCCTGATCGGGGCCTTCTTGGGGGGCTGTGGTGAACAGGCGTCCCCCATCGTGGTGCAGATCGGCGAGCGGGCCATCACGGCCGAAGCACTCCGATCGTACGTCCTAGGACTAAACGAGAGCGAGCGAAGCCGCCGGCAAGGCCCGGCCGCACGGCGCGATTACCTCCAACCCCTCATCGACTCCCACCTCATGGTGCTGGAAGCCCAAGCCCTCGGGTTGGACACGGCGGCCACCGTTGAGCGTCAACTAGCGCGCAAAATCCGTCGGCACTTGGTCGCCCTCTATCTCAAAGGCAAACCCGTGCAACCGCCTCTCGTCGAGGAAGCCGACATCAAACAGCGCTTCGAGCGCAAGGGCCTTCACCGCAAGTTCGAGCGGAGGACTTGGGGCCTTATGACCGAGGCGCGGCCGGCACTCGACCAAGCCGTGGCCGAGTTGGCGGCCGGCGTCCCGTTTGGCGAAGTGACCGCCCGCTACTCCATCACCCCGGATGCGGCCAACGGCGGCGAACTCGGCTGGCTGCGGGTGGAATCCATCCGCCGCATGGGCCTGCCCGATTCCCTGTTTTACGATTTGCCCTTGGGGGTCTTATCGCCCGTGCTGCCCCACTCGGCCGGCTTTTGCGTCGTGCGCTTTGTCGAGGAGCGACCGCTATCCTACTTCGACTTCCGCGACGAAATCCTCCAAGAGTTGCAAGAGGAAAGGCTCGGGGAAGCGCGGGCGGCGCGGGCCGAGCAGTTGGCCCACCAATACGACTGGACCCTCCACGAGCCGGGATGGCGTCTCCTGCTCAAAAAGGGGCCGCTGTCGATCTCCTTAGCGGAAGAACAGACGCCTTTGTTCGAGTTTGCCGGTGGCCAAGTCCCCCTAGGCGAGCTACTCGACCAACTCAAAAGCCGCAATATCAACGCCCCAGCCGACAGCGCCGCCTTAGTCCAGCTTGCCGAGCGCGTACTGCTCCAGCCTTACATCTTTGCGGCCGCGGCCCGCCACGAGGAACTAATTGACCGCGAGGCCCTCGCAACGGTGCGGCAGAGCCTGCGTGAAGAGGTCGTCATAAGCCAACTGCGCCAGCAAAAAGTAGTCGCATCCATCGCCATCGCCCCAGAGGCCGTGCGCCGCTACTACGACGAGCAAACCGAGCGCTTCTATGGCCGGGACCAGATCGACGTGGCCGAAGTGCTCGTCGAGACCGAGGAAGAGGCCCTCGCCGTGCGGCGGCAAATCGAAGCCGGGGCCGCCATCGCCGCCATCGCCCAACAGCGCAGCAAACGCCGCGGCGCCCAAGCGCGGGGCGGAGTCTTTCCCTTGGAGAAAACCTCGGACTTAGTGCCCCATATCCTAGCCGCGCAGCCGGGCGAGTTGGTCGGGCCAGTCCCAGTCCACGACGGCTTCTCGGTATTTACCATAGTCCGCCGCCAACCGGGGGAGCGCATGCCTTTCGCTCAAGTCCGCCGTCAGATTGGCGACCAGTTGCGCCGGGCCGAGGAGCGGGAGCGGTTCCAAGCCTACATCGAAACCCTGCGCCGCCAATACGCCGATCGGATCCAAGTGGACCAAGCGCAATTAGCGGCCGCCCTCCCCGACGATTTCCTCGCCGCTTTCTAGAGAGACGCCATGAACCGCAAGCACTACAGCCGTTGGAGCCGAGTTGGGGCCTTGGCCTTGGGGTGGTTGGCCCTTCAGCCCGTCAGCGCCCAAGCCCCCTTAGGCCACCGCCTACAGGGCGACCGCATCCTCGTCGATCAGGCTTCCTACTGGCGGCACTGGAGCGGGCCTTCGCACGTGGTCGATGTGCATTTAGACGGGACGGTTAGGCCCCATTTCTTTCGCCACGTGTACGACATCATTGCCGAAGACCGCACGGTATTTGCCAAACCCGTGGCCCGACCGGGCATCCGCAAGGCGGACCGGGCGATTATGAACCTCGGGCGCACCCCGACGTTGGAAGCGGACGGCAGCTTGGCCCTCGGCAAATCCGAGCAATTGATCAAGTTCCTCAACCGCGACTTCAAACGCTTCCCCGGCAACGACAGCCAAATCCCCCTGAACGGCCGGCTCCTAACCATCATGGATACCACGCTCAGCCGCGACGGCAAGACCGTGACCCTGAGCTTGCGCGACGAGCGCACGGGCGCCGCATCGACCCGCGAGTTTGGCACCAAGGACAAAATCGCATTTCCGGTGTACGACTACGTCCAGCGCGTCGGCGTCAGCCGGGTCGGTTCCAACGAGGCCCTAGCCCCCCACATTGTCGATGGCGACCGCACCACCTTTTGGGAACCGGACTTAACGGCCCCCCCAGACCAATGGTGGATCGAAATCGACTTGGGCCGCGCAGTCGTGGTCGAGAAAGTGGTGCTGCACTTTGTCGATGCGACCTTGGGCGATCCCTTCCGCCAATTCCGCGTCATGCTAGCCCCCCAGCAAAAGCTCATTCAAGCGCAAAGCCGCGTCCTCCAATTCAAGGTGGTCGGCCAGACCCGAGCGCCCAATACGGACCAGCGGACGGTGGCGTTTTCTTCTGCGGACACGCCCGGCTTTTCCGAAGACGACGACGGCCGCACCGAGTGGACCGGCCGCATGGCCCAGACCGTGCGCATTCTCATCGGCGACAGCAAGCTGGGGCGGGCACACCCCATCGACGAGGCGGCGTGGGATGCGTTGCCGGCCGCCGAGCGCGGCGATGTGCTCTACTATATCCGCGACGACGTCGGCTTTGAGGAGCCAGTGGCGCAGGCCATTTACGAGAGCCTTCCCCAAGACCAGCAAGGCCGCAAAGAGTACTATATCCGCGAGCGGCCCCGGCTGGCCGAGGTCGAGGTCTGGGGTTGGGGCGACAACCTATCGCCCAAGCTCATTGACGGCGGCGGCAGCGTCCGCTTTACTGGGCCGGAAGTCCCGGCCGGCGGCTTTGACGGCGACTGGAACACCACCTTTCGCATGCCGGCTTGGTTTAGTTCCAACCCCACCGCTGGCATTCTCACCGTCGATATTGGCGCCCGCGTCTGGCTCGATGCCATGCGCTTGGCCGTTCCCTTTATTCCCGGCTATATCGCCGAGGTGGCCGACGGCAGCCGCGATCCCAACGGCCAGCTCCGGTGGCGTCAGATCAGCCTACCCGACCGCATGGAAGGGGGATTCACGCGCGCCGCCGACCTGTTTGACCCCCCCCTAGATATTCGCTTCCTCAACCTGCGCCTGCCGGGTATCGCCCGGACTTCGGGCTTTTTCTACGACCTGACCGAAGTCCTGCTCTATACCCAAGGGTTTGTCAGCCAAGCCTCGTTGGTGTCCGATATCATCCGCCTGCCGGGGCCGCGCAACTTCGGGGCCATCCGCTGGGATCCGCCCCCCGACGCCCAACCGCCCGGCACGACCGCGGAAGTGCGGACGCGCACCGGCGACCTGCTGGTGCAGCAAATTCGCCATTTCGACGTCAACGGCAACGAGAAAACCAAAGCAGAGTGGGACAAGCTGATCAGCAGTTGGAAGGGGCCGATTGACACCACCTTTGCCCTCGGCAGCGGCTGGAGTCCTTGGAGCCAGCAGTACCTGCGGCCGGGCGACCGAGTCCGGTCCCCAGGACTACACAATTACATGCAGTTGCAGGTGCGCTTTACCAGCCAAGATCGCCTCCAAGCGGCCTCCATTCGGTCGATTGAAGTCAAGCTCGCTCCGCCCGTAGCCCGCGCCCTCACCGCCGAAGTATGGCCCACGCAGGCCGCGATTGGCCGGTTGGACACCTTTGACCTGTACCTGCGCCCGACATTCATAGACGCACCAGCGGCCGACCGCACCCCCGGCTTTGACGAAATCCTCCTCCAAGCCCCGCCCGGGCTCGCGCTGCACCTGTTGAGTCTGAGCATCGGCACCGACGAAGAGCTAGGCCGAGGAGCCCCCTTGCAGACGTTCACCCTAGCGGCCGATGGCGACCTGATTGACGCGGCCGGCAGCATCGCCCAAGTGCGGCGCAACCACGCCGACTCGATCTGGGTCCAACTACCCCAACTCCACGAGACCCTACCGGCGGAGTTGGCGGTTCAGACCTACCATCGCATTACCCCCCAAGGGGCCGAAGTCATCGTGGGCGCGGGCGGCGACCGGATCACCGAAGCGGCCTACGGGCTGCTCACCGAGGCCGAGCGCGGGGCCATCCTCTTTTTGCGGCAAACGGCCGATGGCCTGCAAGCGGTCTCGGGCCGGGCTGAGTACGAGGCCCTGCCCTCGGCCGAGCAAGGGCCGATTCGCTACTTTCGCAAACTGCGCGGCGGCGGGGCCCAATCGTCCTTTGACGCCTTGGGCGACTCCCTGACGCGCTCAGCGTACTACGCGCTGCCCCCAGCCGAGCGCGGGGCTGTCTTGGGGCAAGGCCGCTTGCTCCACTTGCGCTTTGCCGCGACCGTCTTTCGCAACGGAACCACCTTTACGCCGTTTGTGCGTCGCACAGCGGCGGGCGGCAACGGGAACTTGTGGCAGCAAGCCACTCCGGGCGATGCCACGTTGCTAACGGACAGCCGCCAACTGACCCTGAGCATTCCCGTGGGCGGGCAAGTCCTCGGCGACCTGACCTTGGCCCCCAATCCATTTACGCCCAACGGCGACGGGGTCAACGACGAACTCACGGTCGCGTTTTCCATCTTCCAAGTGACCCAAGCCCGCCAAGCGCGTCTGCGGCTCTACGCCCTAAACGGGCGGCTGATCTGGGAAACTAGCACCCAAGTGGCCGGTGGCCCCCAACAGATTCGCTGGTCCGGTCGCGACGCCGCCGGCCGCACCGTACCGCCCGGACTCTATATCTGCCGGATTGACTTCGGCGCGGATTCGGACCGGGCCGCGGCCACGGCCTTGGCCCGCACCGTGGCCGTAGTCTATTAACCTACACGAGCCAAAGGGAAAATTATGGAAGCGATCAGGCTAAAAACCGCGTCGGTGTCGGTGGTTTTGAGCTGCTTGCTCAGCCCGGCTTACAGCCAACCCGACTATGGGACGCGGCTGGGCGTCCCCCGCGGGAGCGGCGAGACCAGCTACGCCCCTTATGGCCCGGGCGTCCTCTTCGACGCGCTGGACCCGGCCATTAAAAAGTGGTACGTGCCGCAGGAGCTCTACAACGAGTACCGCTGGCGTCAGTGGGAGTACAGCAACTACGCCCGCCACCAGTACCAGCGCTACGTCGATATCCAGCTAGAGGGCGACTACTACTACGACCTATTTGGCAACGCCATCACCCGCGGCTGGCTCATCTTTAGCAACTCCCAGACCCAGCCGCGGCAATTTGGCAGCTCGCTGGTCAAGGCGACTCGCTTCAACAACTGGTTTTCGGGCGTGGCGATTGCCTCGGACAGCAAGGGGCAGTACCACTACGCCCTGACCGTGTCGAATCGCCTGCGCACCACGCTCACCCCGATGAGCTTTTCCAAACCCGCTTGGGACGGGGTGCAATTCGACTTGGCGACCGACAAGTACCAAGGCACCGTCATCTACTCGCGCCTTAGTTCGCCCGGCGGGGCCTCAACCGACAACACCGAAGTCCTCACCACCAACCTCACCACGCTCATGGGGGGACGGGCCACCGCTCAGATCGGCGACTTCACCCAACTCGGGGTCCACTTCGTCAACACCCACCAATCCAACACCCTGCGCGACGGCTTTAAGGGCAACCCCATTGCCGGGGCCTTGACCGTGGACCAGAACCAGACCGTTTCCTTTATCGAGCTGGTCCTGCGCGACGACTCGCCCGAAGACGGCAGCGGGGGCGCGGCCTTCTTCCCGGTGGGTTCGGACATCCTCATTACGTACAACGACGGCGCGGTGGACCGCGGCCGGGAAATCCGCTTTGAACCCGCCATCCAAGGGGGGTTCGTGCAAGAAGGCTTTATCTCGGCCGATGGGTCTGAAGAGATCCGCCTGCTCTACGACTTCGACACGCCGGCCTTCGTCAACCGGGCCTCGGGTCCCAAAGAAGAAATCGCCCAAGTCGAGTTCGAGCTGACCATTGGCAACGACTATCAGGTGTGGATGACGTCCAACAACCAGACCAATCGCAGCGGCGAACCGGTGCTGTTGCTCGTGGCGCAGGCCGAGGGCAACGTGCAGGACAACACCAACCTGCGCATCCTCAAATTCGAGTACGGCTTGCCGACGGCGACCCAAATTGTCGGGGCCACCCTAGAGCTGCGGGATGTGGCCGGCTTCAACTTCTACGGCGAGTACGATCTGAGTGTGGCGTACCGCAAATACCCCAGCGTGACGCGGACCAGCCACACCACTTCGGCCGGCGTGGCCGGGGAGCAGGTCGAGCCCGCTTGGATGATCAACCTGTCCAAGGTCGCCCATCCGTGGTTCTTTTTTGGCGAAGCGTACAGCATGGACCCGCTCTACAACACCCGCACCTTTGTCACCGGCTCGGCCGGCAACATCGACTACGAAAACGAGCGGTTCCACGTGGTCGAGCTGGTCGAGGACAACGACGATCAAGACCGGGCACCCGACCTCGTGCGCGCCGATTCCCAAGCCGGCGACCGCCGAGTCTTTCCCGGCTGGGACGAAAATTACGACTTCATCTCGGACTTCAACCAAAACGACAACCTAACCATCTCCAACGGCATTCCCGACTACGACGAAGCCTTCCTCCGCCACCGCGTCGATCGCCCCGACTTCCTCTACGGGATTGACATGAACAACAATCTGTGGGTTGACCGCTTTGAAAACGACGAATCCCCAGACTATCCCTATCAGAAAGACCACCGAGGGTTCAACGTATATCTGGGCTACCGGCTGACCCCGGACCTCCGCCTTACCGTCGGGCACTTGCGCGAGGAACTCATCTCGGCCGACAAGCGCAATCACACGTCCTACGCCCTGTTGAGCCTAGACCGGGACGATCCCCAACAGGGGCGCGTCCGCTTTATGCAGATGGTCAAGCTGGCCCAAGACAACATGCCGGACGACCTGCTGCAGTGGTTCCCGGAAAACACGCAACGCGACGGCCAGTTGCAAAAAGTGGTAGATCCTCTTTTGGCCCAAGACACTTGGATCAATACCACTTGGCTGGGACACTCCTACAACCGCGGCGGCTTGGAGACGTACAACTATCTCAACTTGGAGCTTTTTCACCAGCGCGACGAAGCGGCCCGGCGCACGACGGACTCCTTTTTTGGCGTCATCAACAAATTCAGCTATCGCTACGATCTAGGGGCGGTCCAACTCGAGCCGCGCTGGAAAAGCGAATTCCGGCGTCAGACCGTGGGGCTGTTCACCGCCGACGAGGAGACCGTGCTGACCGAGATCTTGGGGTTCCTCTTGGGGTTTCCCATCCTCAACAACACCCGCATTCAAACCGGGATCGAGTACTCGTTCGCCAACGACATGAAGCGCGACAACAACGATTTCACCGGGCTGGCCGGCGCCTTGCAGCTAGCTAATGTGAGTTCCTACTTGGGCTACGAGGTATCCGCCCAAGTGGGGCTCAAAGCCGATTGGCGCGATTTCAAAAGCATTGAACGCGAATCCGAAATCCTGACCCAAGGCTTTATCACCCTGTATGCTGGCTTGGGCAAATAAGGCGCGGCCCTGGCACTCGCTGGCGGCCTTAGCAGTCTTGGCCTTGGGCCTGCGCCTAGCCTACCTGTTCCAAGCCGCGGACAGCCCTTTTTTCGACGCGCCCATTGTAGATGCCCGAAGCTATACCGAATACGCCCACGAGTTGACGACCGGCACTTGGGCTGGGCGTCCGATGCCGTTCTGGCAAGCACCTTTTTACCCGTACTTCCTAGCCGTTCTCTTCTCTCTTTTTGGCGAAAACTACTACCTGCCGCGGCTGCTCCAAGCCCTAGCCGGGACGACCACTTGCCTGATCGTCTTTAAGCTAGGTCGCACGGTCTTTTCGCCGACTGTAGGCTGGGTGGCCGGCTTAGGCGCGGCTTTGTACGGCCCCTTCCTCTACTTTGAGGGCGAACTTTTGCCCACGAGTTGGGCCGTGTTTTTCGACGCGGCACTGCTGGTGGTCTTGTTGCGGGGTCAGCGCCGGGGCGGCGTCTTGCCCGCGCTTAGTGCCGGTCTCGTCCTAGGGCTGGGGACCTTGGCCGTGCCGAATGTGTTGCTCTTTGCGCCGGTCGCGGCTTGGTGGGTGTACCGCATGGCAACGGGTCGCCGCGCCCTCCACGTGGCGGTCTTTGCCGCCGGTCTGCTACTGCTGGTCGGCCCGGTGACCCTGCGCAATCGCATCGTCGGCAACGAGTGGGTGCTCATCTCCTTCAACGCGGGGGTCAACTTCTACATCGGCAACAACCCGGACTACGACCGCACCGTGGCCGCGCGGCCCGGAGCCGGGTGGAGCGAGGTGGTTGACTTGCCGCGACGCGAGGCCGGCATCACCGAGCCGGGCGCGGGTTCAAGCTACCTTTTGGGCAAGGCTTGGGAGTATATACGCACCGATCCGAGCGGCTATGTGGCCCTGCTTTTGCACAAGGGCTACCTATTCTGGCAAGGAGCCGAGATCCCCCGCAATACCGATCCGTACGCCGCTGCTGAGTACTCGCCGCTGTTGCGCCTTTTGCTGTGGAAGTACGGCCTCGCGTTTCCCTTTGGGTTGGTCTCGGCCCTCGCCCTGCTCGGGGCGGCCTACGTCCTGCTCAAACCAGAGCGTCGCACTCCAGCGGCCTATCTCGTCTTGCTCTTTGCCGGGGTCTATATGCTGTCGGTGGTGCTGTTTTTCGTCACGGGCCGCTACCGCTTGCCGGCCGTGCCCTGTCTCTTGCTGCTGGCCGCCTATGGGGCTTGCACCTTGGCTGGTTTGCGCCGTAGGCCCTTGTATCTGTCGGCTGGGACCTTCGCCGGGCTGCTGGTGCTCACCAACGCCGGGACCGCAGCGACGAGCCCGCACGTAGCCGCCTTCCACCACTACTCGCTGGCCGCGGTCTATGAGAGTAAAGGCATGAAGACCAACGCCTTGCAGCACTATCGCCGCGCCATCGAACTCGATCCGGCCCACGGCCGCGCCCTGCTGGGCCTGGCCTATATGTACGGAACGACCCAGCGCTACGATGATGCCGCTCACACGTGGCGGCAATTCCTCAACCACTATCCCGACCAAGACGACGTCCGCCTCCAGCTAGCGGATTTTCTTCGGCTGCGGGGCCAGCCCCAAGAGGCGGCGGTCGAGTACCAAAAGCTCCTCGTGCGGCAGCCCGATCGAGCCGACCTCTACCTCCGCCTCGGTCGGGCCGAAGCCGCGGCCGGTCAATGGGTGCAAGCCGAAGCGGCCTATCGCCGCGCCCTCGAACTAGGCTCCCCGTCGGCTCACTACCTGCTAGGCCAGCTATACGAAGGCCAAGGCCAGCCTGCCCGCGCCGAGCAAGCCTATCAGCAGCTAATCGCCCTCCAACCCGATCATCTCGCCGGGTTGTGCCATTTAGCCGATCTGCTGCTCAAGCGGGGGGATGCGGAAACAGCCAAAAACCATTTGCTCGCAGTGCTGACGCTCGACCCCGACAACGCCCACGCCTTGCGCAGCATGGGCACCTTAGAAGCCAACCAAGGCCAGTACCGCCAAGCCCTCCAGCGTTTTGAGCGCATCTTGCAACACCATCCCCGCGATTTGCCAGCCCGCCGCTCCCTATCCCACCTCCTGCTCAAAACGGGCCAGCGCGCCCGCGCCGATGCCGAGTACGCACACTACCAACGCCTAAAGCGGCAGCACCGCATGCAGCAACAGACGCTAGAAAAAACCAAGGAACTAGCCGATCAACTGCGGCAGGTGTTCAAAGCGCACTAGACGTGCCGTTATATGGTTGCGTTGAATAAGCCAGAATAAGCCAGAATAAGCCAGAATAAGCCAACTCATTAAATCACAAATAGTTGCGTTATTAGAACACCGAATAAGCCAAATAAGCCAAGCTATTAAATCACAAGCATTTCCATCGGGCACCGCGTCCGCGTCCCTCCGCAACAGCTAGACCGGCCGACCGCAAAATCTCCAGATCGGCCCGCACTTGGCGTTCCGTTGCCCCGCCCCCAAGCCTCGACAGAATCTCCCGCAACGCAAGGCCCGTCGTGGAAAATTGCTCAAGGATGGCCAAGACTTCTCGCTGGCGTTGGGTAATTTCGCGTTCCTCCCGAAGCGGCGGCCGGAAACGAACGGTTACACATCCGCCAGCGTCTTCTATTGCTAGCTTGGGCAAGCCGGCTTTCTCTATCAGTTCTGCCATCTTGAGCGTCCCGCGTCCCCACGCCTCAATTAACCCGCGCCGGTAGAACACCCGGGCGATTAGGGGATTCCAAGGAAGCGATTCGTGTGGAGCAAACAAGGCTTCGGCCGTCAGACCAAAGTGGAGGGCACCCGAGGAGGTTATTTCGAGCTTATCGTCGTACACGGCTACGGCCACAGAGCCGCCGCCGATGGAGTAGTCCCGGTGGCAAAAGGCATTTGCCAAAGCCTCGCGCAGCACGACGGGCGGATAAAGCGGGTCGTCCAAACGTTCAAACAGGCTCGGGGTGATGCGCCCGGCTATCGGCAGGTTTTCGCGCAGAAATAACTCCGCCTTCCTCAAGAGATCAAAGGCATTGCCGAACACTTGCCGATTGTCGAGGAACTCGGTCCGATCTACGCCCCGAAATCTGGCCACTCGCAACAGGCATTGAGGGTAAAACATCTCCAAGCGTTCAGCGCGACCGAACAATACCACGGCTGCTCGCAACAAGCGGTCCTCGTGAAGTAGCCCTAGCCCGCGCAGCAATTCCACCGGGTCGCGAGTGCCCGGATCTTCTGCGCGTCCCCGTCGTATGGCTTCCTCTACCGTCCGCACGATTTCGGTCTGGTTGAGATCGGCCACCGTCCAGCCCGAAGCCGACTCGTTTTCCCAGCGGTGCTCGCTGTGTACCTGCTCAAGCAACAAGCGATTGTATTCGGCACGCGACATAGCTCGGTCTGTCGCTCCAACTCGACGATATGCCTGTCCGCGGTAGCTATACGGCCGGTTCTGGCCAGTCAGGACGCTCACGATCAGAACTTGGCGACCCGTTCCAAGGTCCACTCGATCAATGCTCGGAAATGCCGGTGGGTCTATTTCTGCTATCTCTTCTGCGATGTCTGTAAGCGTCCGGTCACCAACCTCTTGGCCAATAACCTGACCATTGGGTTCCACGCCGAACAACACGCGCCCGCCCCTGTGGTTCAGCATGGCGCATATAGACTTCGCTGCCTCCCTGCGTTGACCGGTGCTGCGCTTCAGTTCCAACGTCTCCGATTCGCCAGCAGCGGCCCAAGCGGCGACCTGATCGGGGAGCATAGGGCTATCCGTCCTGTTTCTCAGAGGAGCTTTGTAGGTTTGTTTTCATGTCCTGCCGATGGGTCTGCACAAACCGGATACTCGTCTCTAACTCGCCTAATTGCAGCGGCACCTTGAGATCGTCCGAGTCTTTCAAGACGCGATGTAATTCTTCCATGGCGTCTTCGTCGAGTTCCACAAATTCCTTGTACATTGCCGCGCACAGGGGACATAACGCGAGGAATTGAGCTCCGTGTTCCTTGATAAAATAGTCTATTGAAAGTGTCTCGACTGCTTCAAAGTAATACTCGCCATCTCGTTTTTTGAATGGCATTTCCTCCTTGCAAATCTGGCAGACCATCTCGCCGGAATCATTCGTGTATTGCTCTTTAAGGTAGATTTTGGGGTCAACGTCTCCTCGTGATATGCGGACGCTTCTATCTCGGCTATCGTATTCTTTTTCAGGAGAGTTGGAGAGTTGTTCCTTAACCTTTTCTTGCCTACGATCTGGATTATTTGATATTTTCTCTGGAAATGTCGGCTTCTGCTGCTTATTCTGCTGCTGAATAAACTCGTCTATCATTCCGGGATTTTCATTATCCATCCTTACAAGCTCTTGACTGCGTTCGTATGAAGCAAATCCTATGCTTTTAGCAGCCTCTTCCTTGCGTTGATATTCTTGAGTAGCTTGTTCCTTTTCTTTCCATTTCTGTTCCTCACGATCCCGCCTGCCTTTTCCAAATTCTATTGCTTTTAACCATTGTACTCCAGCCTCATACAAAAAACCTTTTGGGAGCAGATCTGCAATGGCTTCATAAGGCTTCACGAACTTCACTCTACCATTCTCTGTTTGCGGCACCCACTCTCCTTTTATCAACCTCCAGACAAGAGTAGAATTTGCTGTACTAGTAGGACAGCTTTTATTTGGACGATACCTAGCATCAAGACAATCAATTTCAAACAATCCGTTCATTGTATTCCATATAAGTCTAGACTTTCTCAAATCGGGTTCATTCAATAATATATCAAACTCTAGTATATCGTAATCTTCATCTATAGAATAGTAGGTTATCCGATCGCTGCTATATCTATGTAGCCTTGAGCTATCTGGATGATCCCAAGAAACCCATTGTTTTTTAATACATAGCTTAGTTAATGCGCCAACTGCTTCCGCAAATTTTCCGATCTTCTCGGCACTAACCCCACACTTTTTGTACTCTTCGGATAACGCCCGGTGTTGTGCATCATCTCCTAATACGTCATAATAGGCTGATAGTCCTGTTTCATAGAACGGCGAATCAAGGTAAACCTCACTCGGTTTGCCCCACTTCCCATCAGTCAGTTTGAATATGTAGTAAGACTTGAAAATATATGCCTGTTCGGAATGTTGTTCCACAAAATCAACGAAACGCTTGATGTCCTTGATTTTTGGTGCGAATCCTTCATTATTTCCATACCTATCCCTCAGAATGGCCTCAATCCGCTCTTTCTCGCCGACCTCACGAACCCCAATTTTTTTAAGAAATTCACGGACTTTATCCCGCTGGTTCTCGTCTTTGCCTGACGCATAGAGGCCCTTGGCAACGCGAGGCATAGCTTTATCATGCTCCACCCCATCACTTGGAAAAAAGCAATCCTTTCCTTTTCTGTATTCTTTATCGCTGCATCGAACAATGCGAAGATTTAGTATCTCGCCCGACCAAGTTCTTTCTGATTCGTTCAGTAACAACACATAAAGCCTCTGATGCCACTCGTACGTTTTTCCTTTAAGCCACTTCATTATCGTCTCAGACTCTTTGGATAATTCATCTACGAGGCTTGAGACAGTCCATGGTGTGATCTCCAACTCCGACATGGCTAAAAAACGATCTTCCCGCTGGTGCGGAGGATTCTCAATCCACAGCGGCGGGGAGTGTCCTTCACCTAGAATCGTCGCTAAATCTTTGTCGGCGATAAGGTCAGATAGCCGTACCAGCCCTCTGAAGGCATCCTTTGCAGGAGCATGACCTCCCTGTTTCATCGGGACCAGTTTTTCATTATTGAATACCTCAACTAGTCTCTCCATGATTGGCTTATAACGTAGGGGCAGGCTGTCTTGATCATTAGGGAGCGTTGCCAAAAACCTTACGGTCAACAGTCCTCGGTCGCGTATAGTGGTCATTGATTCCGCGATTAAATCCGCCAAGTGGTCCCGCAACTCATCATTTTCCGGGCAATCGCGGACGCTGTCTCGGGCAACGGTTGAAGCAAAAGGAGCGTGGAGATGAAACCGCAGATTGGACGTTTCCTTTTCGGCAGGGAAGTAAATGAAGACTTGCCCCGGCTCTAACGGCTTTATCCTCCATTGAACACTTTGGGATCGCTTTTGTTTTTTGGTTGGTCTTTTAGTTGGTCTTTTTGCAGTCTGTTCTTGTTCTCTCTCCAAAAGGAAAGCAGCGGCGATTCGACACGACTTCACTGCACCATCTTCGTCGTTTACCTCGACCTCCCTTTCAAACCGAAGAAAAGAGACTGATGTCGGTTCCGAGTCTTCGGGGTGTTGGACGAGAACCTCAATTCTGTTTTCTTGACCTGTTTCTCTCCGCTCGATAAAACCCTCGGTCGAATCAGGCAGCCGATACTCTATTCTTTTGATATTGCTGAGGAAGAGAAGCGTACTTTCGTCCAGTTGCCGCAGATTTTTTTCTACTTCATCACGAGCTTTTTCAGGTGGCTTTGCGTCATTATTAAAAGGGAACGAGAAATAAGTTTTTTTCTTACCCAGAGGGCGGGGAGCCAATTCTTCCATATCGGGCACGACTAAATCACGAATGCGGAAATGGTATTCGCCCGATGCAATTTCAGGCGTCTCCGTATAGGCAAATACAGCCTTAAAACCAACACCAAACTTGCCGATGCTAGTATGATCCTCTCTCTTCGTGCTAAAGCCGATGCTTGTAATAGAGTCCACATCCTCTAGAGTGAACAGTCGATCCCCGTTGTGTTCAAACTCGACCCTGTTCTCTCTGAGCGTGAAGCGCACCTCTGTTGCGAGAGCATCCTCGGCATTTTGCAGAAGTTCATAAATGAAGTGCGCGTTATCGGGATACAGATCGGTTAGTAAACGCTTGATGCCATCATCAAAGCCGTTTTCTCGGTTCGCCTCTACCCACTTCAAACGCTTCTTTCGTAATTCTTCCAAGCTCATTTTATCGCCTCAATGTTGAGCGTCCCATACGCCACCGGCTCCGTAATAATATCAACGGTTCCCTCGGCCCGCTCCAACTCCTCAATGCGCCGGTTGTAATCAGCCCCTGCCCGGTCCATCTGCGACCGCCGCATCCTCTGTATCTTCTCATCATTTGCCTGTTCAAGCTGCTCCCTGAGAAGTTCCATCTGCGCCCGATGGCTCGTCCTCAAACTCTCTTTGCGGTACGCTGCCAATTCCTCAGTCCGTTGCCGATGCGCCGACCATGCCTCAGACCACTGCCGACGATGCTCCTTCTCCAGTTCGTCCCACTCACCCTGTTCCCCTGCCTCGGCATCCTCCGCCTTTTCTAGCAGGCGACCCAAGTGCGGCGTTATCGTGTCCGACGAAGCAATTAGCTTGAGTTTCAAATCCTCCTTAATACCGTAGAACCGCCACTGGTAAACCACGAACGGATACCGGCCAGTAGGCACATCATCATCCCGCACCTTTAGATTGACGACAGCCCGTTCATTACGATCAAAAAACCGGGCTGCCTGTTTCACCAAAGGATGCAGCGGCGTGACGAAAGCAGCCTTTGGATGCTGGGTGGCGCAATCCTGATCAAAGGTTATTGATAGATGCGGCTCACCCCCTTTCAACCACGTCTCCCACTCCCGATAGATGCTCTGTCTAGGAAGCTGTTGGAAATCGTCCAACAAGCGGTTGCGCCCATCCTGCGAAAGCCGCAGCGTTTTCAGAGGTTTCTCGCCGAGGATAAAATCCCGCTCTTCTTCGCATCGCTGCTGCAAATAGAGCGCGACGAGCCTTTGCAGCGAACCCGGCGTCAGCCAAAAGCTCGAAGCGTCTTTAATCTCCTTCTTCATCTGGTCTTCAGGCAGGCGAATGCCAAAAAGCTCCATCTGCTTCTGTTCCAACTGTTCCTGTTCTTGTATTAAGCGAATCTCATTGTCTGCCAACTGCTGGAGTCGGGCTTGGCGTTCCGTTTCGCTCAAGGCATAGTTCTCGGCGATGTTCTTTATTTCTTTGGAAATCGCCCCGAGAATTTCTTCGCTACCGCCGAGAGCCTGCTCGAACACGCCGATGCGCTTGAGGCAACGGTCATAAATGTCCGCATCAACAGTGCCCGGCGTAATCAGGTTGACGATGGCAACGCTCTCGCTCTGCTGGCCGTTGCGGTCAATGCGACCGATTCGTTGCTCCACCCGCATCGGGTTCCAAGGCAAGTCGTAGTTCACAATGCAATCGCAGAACTGGTAATCCAAGCCCTCGCAACCAATTTCCGAGAACAGCAAAACATCGAGAGCACCGTTGTCCTCACGCGGTTTCTCAAACAGACGCCGCAGTTCAACGCGCTCCTCGTCAGGCGTCCCGCCGTGAACCATGGCGACGCGCACGCCATCCGCCTTGAGCTTCTCGTAAAGATAGCGCAACGTGTGGCGAAAGCTGCTGAACAACATGACCTTGTTGTTGGGCAGGGCTTGCTTGTCTTTAATGATCTTGCACAGTTCCGCCAACTTGGGATCGTAGGGGTCGAGCGTACGCGCTTTCTCAAGCACACCCTCAATCTGGGATTGGATCGCGCCGACAGCCTCTCCCGCCGGGACGGATTCTCCATCGTCGGCTTCCTCCCATTCCAATTCGTCGAGCCGGCGATGTAGAATGCTCTCGAGGAAAGGGACCAATCCATACAGGCAACTCGCAGCCTGGCGTCTAATCGTGGTCATCATAAACTTAACATTTCGATCCTCGTGCAGCCGGCTGAATATGTCTGCCTGAACAGCGAGCAATTCGTCGTGAAGTTGCTTTTGGCCGGGAGTAAACTCAACCCGTACCGTCTCCGGCTTCCGCACGGTGAATGCCCCAATATCGCGCCGCCGCGTCCTGTTAATCATGCCCGCAAACGTGTGCAGCGTTTCTATATCCGTAATGAGCTGAATGCGTTCACCCGCATCCACGCACCCCTCAGCAAGTTGTTCCCGGACTCGCTTAAATTCGGGATTGCGGCTGAGAATGGCCCGCCCCCAACCCGTAGCGGCCGCGTCGTCAAGTGCTTCCATGGCCTGAGTCGTCCAATCCGCCTCTTGGGTCCGCGCATGGTCCACCGCTTTATTGATAAATGGATTCGGCGCAGCTATAATCTCAAAACTCTCCATATCCTGAATCAGATCGGGCCGTAGCACGTTCAGCAGCACAAATAGGTCTCCGCTGCCAAGCTGGATCGGGGTCGCGGTCAAAAAGACCGCAGCCTCGGCGTAGTCACAGAAAAACCGGACAGCCTCATGAGAACGAGTGTTCGGATTGCGGATATGATGTGCTTCATCCACGATCACGAGATCGAAACAAGGCGGCGGGTCCAAATCGAGCAGTCCTTTTCCCTGCCTTCTTCGGCCTCTGCCCTTGCCCTCTGGTCCGTAAAGAAACACTTCGTCCAACAGCGAGTACGGGAGAATCACTTTCTGATGCTGAGCGGGCCATTCGCCTTCCCAATCCATCTCCTTGATACAATACCTTAGCGTCGAGCCATCCAAATGGGTGAAGTCTTCGCCAAACCGCTTCATCTCACTTCTCCACTTGCTCTCGGTCACCAACGGACGGGGACATATAATGAGGACAGACTTGATCTCCCGCCTCGCTTGTAGCTCCCGCAAGATCAATCCGGCTTCAATGGTCTTACCAACCCCGACGCCATCCGCGATCAACAGACGCGGACGGTCTGACCGAATGAACCGCAGCACGGGCCGGAACTGATACGGAATGAAATTGACGCGCGCCGCGTTCAGCGAATACAACGTCGATAGGCTGGGGTGCCGAATCTGTAGCGCGGTCAGGTACGCGTGAAACAGGTCGCACGAAAGCGGCTGCGCCTCGTCATCGGGCTGGTCCTCGGCCTGCAACTGGGAGGCGTAATACGTCTGGACGCGGCTGTCCATAAACACCTCAACCCGATTTTCGGCCTGTCCCGAAAGCACCCTCACCACCGCACCCCGCAGGGAGGGGTTGGACTTCAAGACAACGATCTGACCCGGTTCAAACTCCGTTTGGTCTAGCATATACGTTGGCGCCTTTTCGGCTGTTTGCGAAGCTAGGCGGCGGGTACGCGCTAGCTCCCTTTTTTGAGCTATCTGCACGGCACTGGCGGCAAGCAGACGACCGAGCACTTCCAAGTCGATCATTCGCACATGTTCGCAGACAGCTAGTACTTGGCCAAAATGCGTATCGAGCGATTGGCGTATCTGGTGTTTTCCGTCCACGGCCTCATCGGTCATGTAGCCGACTAAAATCTCGGCGGCCTTGGCGAGGTGATAGAGTCCGATCAATTCGAGCGCGACCACCTTGGCATGGGCCGGTTCTCGTCCTGCCAGATGGTTCTTTTCAAAATCGGATTGGGCATCGCGCAGGCGGGAGATTCGTTCCAAAGCGACATTGAGGTCGGCGTAGTGATCCCGGCGAATCAGCCGTAGCCAAACGTCGAGGACGGTCGCCCAAGTGCGCTCGGGCCAATTTTCTGAGTCAATGGGAAGCTCAGCCCAAGGTTCATTCTTCAACCACTGCGCTGCATCAGCCCCTTTGTCGCCCAATACGGCGAGGCTGCCCGCTCTCAATAGGGATTTCCCGGCGGCGAGTGGGTCAGCCGGACGAGGCAAAGCGCACAACAAGCAAAAGGCATCAGCAGCGGCGAGTTGCAGTTGCCTTTGTTTTTGCCCATCATGCGCTGCGTTCTCAAACACGAGATCGAGCACCACCATCTCCAGCACATCAGCAGCCCGTCGGATCAATTTTTCGTCTGCCAACTCGTGCGAATTCTGTGCATGTTGAGCTAGGTTCAGCGCCTGTTGGCGCATCTCTTCCTGATCTTCGAGCAGCCAATGACTCATGGTTCACCTCCAAGTATGCGGGCTGGAAGGGCACTGATGGCACAAGGCAGATATATGGCGATCAAGCGGCATGTTGTCGGGTATTGCAGTTTTTCCGCCATAGTTCGTCCTCGTGTCCGCAGATCCAACTCATTGGGCTGCGTATCCCGAATCAGAACCCCAAAGAGTGCAAGAGCCTTGTTTTCCGACCCAAGGAATAGTCTAACCGCTGCCTTGAATGATGTTTCATAGACCGTTCCTTTACAACGGGGTAGGAGCCACCTAAGAAGTTGACGAACCAAGGATAGGTTGTTTGCTAAGTTGTCTAGCTGAGGTATTAAACCGCTCCGACCGCTCATTACACTCGGTGGCGTTCTAATGTCAGTGGATGATTTCACCTCACCCAGTAGGAGGCGTGTAGCCCCATCTTCAACTATAAACCCAACCAGATCTGCGCCTTGAAGGCTCGCATTAGGATGCCTCTTATCGCGTTTCGTGTTCCAAGGCCATATAATTCTATACTCGCGGCTCAGGTGCGCTTCAGCTACTGCTTCTCCCACCGCCCAGCTTGGTTCTTCGCTTATTTCGGCGGCCAGAATTTCCTCAAGGCTATCTCGAGCGAATCCCGTGTCGGCTAAGTCTTGAAGATACATTTCAAATTCGGCCTCGCCATCTTCGTCGTAAAGCCGTGCCGAAACTTCGTTGGACATAAACGAACTGAACGCATCGCCGTCTTTCATACCTACACCCTGCCAAGATACCTGACGGTCCTGTCCTTCGTAGTTTACGGTTAATAGATCTGGCTCTGTCATACCCTCATCTCGCGGGCTATCAGCCGCGCTACCGTTTTAATAGGCCCCACCAGCATAGAAATCTAGGCGATGCGCTAGCTCAGCATAGCGTCGCGCCCTAGTACCCCAACCCGCGCAAATAATCGCGCATCCCCGCACTCCGCCTCGCCTCGCTGACCGCGTCCTCGCCCTCGTAGGCCGGTTCGCCCGGACAGCTTGTTACCCAGCGGTCAAAGCCCCGCTCGGCGAGCGTGTTGAGCACCCCGGCAAAGTCGAGGCACTCGCCCTCGCCGACCGAAACCCACGCGGGATTGTAACGCCCCGGCTCGCGCACCGTGCAAGACGTATAGTCCTGTAGGTGGACGTAGTTGAGCGGTTCCCAAAAGTCAATCAGCGACTGCACTGGATCATAGCCCCACAGCTCGGCGTGCGAGACATCGATGCACAGCCGCGCCTTGTCCAGCAAGCTCATGTACAGCCGCCAATCCTCGGCCGAATCCACCAGCAAGTTGGTGTGGATGTGGTAGCTTAGCTCCAGCCCGTACTGGGCCGCGTACTCGGCCCACCGCTCGGCCCCCTCGGCCGCTCGCTCAATGTCGGCGCGTTCCGTCGGCCGGCCCTCGGGCTTGCGACCGCTCATAAACATAAAGCAATCCACACCCATCTCGGCGGCGAAATCCATCCGCCGCTTGTTGCGCTCGGTGTGCGCCCAGTCGCGGTCTTCGGGCGAGCCGCTAGCCGTAAACGCGCACAGCGGCAGGTCTGCGTCTTCGCACACTTGCTTCAGCCGCTTGGGCGGTCCTAACCAGTCGAGCGGCAAGCGCCCCTCCCAGCCGTCCCAACCGGCCTTTTTGAGCGCGGGCAGAGCCTCGGTCAAATCCGGCTGCCGCCAGCGCAGGGTCGCGTATCCCATCTTGAGTGCCATAATTCGCCTCCTCGGTCGTGGTGGTGGTTTAACGTACAGTCGAACAGCGATCTACGGGCAAAGTTCGTTGCTCTTTTCTGGCATCGCAACGATATTTTTTTACCATGGAAAATGCTCCTTCTCTCTCGCGCGGCCAAGTGCATCGCGCCCTCCGCTCCTTCGTCGTCGCCAGCGGCTTGTGGGGCGCTTGGGGACAAGCCTGTGGGCTGGGGACGGCCGCCTTTACCGGCTTTGCGCTGTACCTAGGGGCCGACGGGGCCTTTATCGCCCTGTTTACCTCGGCCGCGTACTTCCTCGCTCTGACGCAACTGCTCGCGCCCCTGTTGAGCGCCCGCGTCCGCGACAAAAAGCGCTTTGTCGTCATCGGGGGGTACGTGGAAGTCGCCTTCCGCGGGCTGCCGCTGCTCATCCCCCTCTTCGTCCCAGCGCAGTACCGGCTCGCGGCCTTGGTCGCCATGGTCTGCCTCAGCATGTTCAGCGGCTATGCGATTTCGCCCTTTTACAGCACTTGGATCGCCAACGCCGTGCCGGAGAATATCCGGGCGCGCTTTGCCAGTCGCCAGACCATCGTCAGCACCGTAGTAGCTATGATCGCCGGTTTTGCGATCGGCCAATTCCTCGACCTTTTCCCCGGAACGAGCGGCTTTGTCTGGGTCTTTGCGGCCGGGACGCTTTTTGGCCTCTTGGGGTACTCCTATTTCCTCCGCGCCCCCTTCCCCCAACAAACGGCCGCCACCGACGAACAAAGCACACGCTTGCGCGACCTCTTGCAGCCCTTCCACGACGCCAACTTCCGCCGCGCCGCCCTCTTTTTTGGCCTGTGGACCTTTGGCGTTGGGCTGGCCGGGCCGCTCTACAGCGTCTTTATGCTCGACCGCTTGCAGATTTCCTATACCGAGGTCTCGATTTTCAACGCCCTGTTCATGCTGACCAGCATCGCGGGCTACCGGCTCTGGGCCGGCCTCATCGACCGCTTCGGCTCCAGACCGGTGCTGCAAATCCTGATGACGCCGGCCGCGTTCCTGCCGCTGGTGTGGGCCTTTAACCAGCCGGGGGCCTACTCGCTAGTACCCGTGGCCTTGGTCCTGAGCGGCATCTTATTCTCCGGGATCGGGGTTGGCATCAACCCCTTGCTCTACGGCCTGTTGCCCCAAGGGGAGAAGCGCACGATGTACTTGGCGACTTGGTCGGTGACGGTCAACTTAATGGGGGCGCTCGGCCCTTTGTTGGGCGGCTTGCTCGTCGCTCAACTGGCGGGCTTGCGCTTTTCCGTGTTCGGCGTGAACATGGGCGATTTGCAGGTCATCTTTGCCCTCAGCGCCTTGATCCGGCTAGCGCCCTTGTTCATCCTCCGCACCGTCCGGGACGCGCGGAGCGCGACTTCGCGCAGCCTGCTCTCGCGGATGCTGCGCGGCAACGTCCTCAGCTACGCTTACAACGCCACCATCTTCAGCCTCGCCACGGCCGAGGGGACTAGGGCGCGCGCGGCCGAGGCCCTCGGCCGGTCGGGCAACCCCCTCGCCATCGAGCAATTGGTCCAAGCCCTCGCCGACGCCAGCCCTCGGGTGCGCCGCGCGGCCGCCCGCGCCTTGGGCGAGAGCCGGTCGGAAAGCGCGGCCGAACCCCTAGTGCGCGAGCTTATTGACGGGGCCTCGGACATCCGCAGCGAAGCGGCCGAGGCACTGGGCCGCCTCGGATATTCCACGAGTATCGATCCCCTCGTCGATGCGCTGAGCGACGCCGATCCCCGAGTGCGCCTCAGCGCCATCCGCGGCCTAGCCAGCATCCGCGGGGACGAAGTCCACGAGCTATTATTCTGGCACTTTGGCAGCGATTTCGACCCCTTGACGTTCCCGACGTTGGTCGATGTCCTCGGCGAGCGCCAAGACCGCCGCATTGTCAAACCCGCGCTGGGCCGCCTGACCGACTTTCCGTCTCCGGCCGTGCGCTTGCAGTTGCTCAACGGGGTCTGCCGTGCGCTCGGTGCTGGCGACCGGTTCTACCGCTTGCTCTCGCGTGAGGACACCGACCGCGTCGCGGCCATCTCCCGCCTGTTGCGCCGGGCGACCGACTCCTTGGGCGCGGGGCACTGCATCCGCGCGGCATACCGCACGCAGCTAAAAACCCTGTGCCGGGAAGTAGTAGTAGCGTATGAAGAGGAAAAGGCCGAGGCCCTAGTCGAGGCTATGCGGCAGGTGATGCGCACCGTGCGCGACGGACTCTCGGCCACCAGCGATCAAGCCTACGACGTGCTCTCGGTGTACGTGGTTCTCATCGCCATCGGCAACTTCATCAACAGCCCGGTGCGGCAAGAGTCGCCCGTGGCCCAAGAGATTTTTCTCGCCGTGTGCCTCGCGCGTCTAGCCACCTTGGTCCGCCAGATCGACGACAGCACTTGACCGCTCAGGCGCGGCGGCGATGCGCCCAGCGGACGCGCGCCAAGTCCTTGAGACTAGCCAACGTTCCGGTCACCGGGTTAAAGCGACTGTCCGCGTCGAAACGCCACTTCACGGGGATTTTTGCAATGCGGTAGCTCGACTGGCGCGCCAGCAGCAAAAGCTCCACATCGAACATGAAGCCGGCGGTCTGCTGCCGAGCGCAGAGGTCGCGCACCACTGCGGCCTGAAAAAACTTAAATCCACACTGCGTATCGCCGAACTCGCTCAAGCCCATCAACACGCGCGAGAGCCAGCTAAACGCCGCCGACCCCCACTGCCGGTAGCGCCGGCGCGCAACGACGAATTCGGTCGCGCTCAGCGTCCGGTCGCCGATCACTCCATCCCACCCGGCGGCCAATAGAGGCATTACCTCGTCGAGCGCGGCGATGTCGGTCTTATAGTCGCCATCCATAAAGCCGATGTAGCGGCCTTGGGCCTCGGCCACGCCGCGCTGCACGGAATAGCCCTTGCCGCGGTTGCGGCTGTTTTGCACGCAACGGACTTGCGGATGCTCGCGAGCGTACTCGGCAATGCGGGCGGCCGTGCGGTCGGTGCTGCCGTCATCTACGACCAGCAATTCACAAGACCACGTCCGCTGTTGCAGCAACTCAATGGTTTGCTCCAAGGCGATGAGAATCCGCTTTTCTTCGTTGTACGCGGGTATGACGATGCTCAAATCCATAGTAGCGCAATAGCGGCGGCCCGCTTGACGTTGCGAGCCGCCGCCCCTATAATCCGCCGCAACCTGTGCCCCTAAGCCATGCGAGAAAGGCCCATGAGCGAGGAAACCATTTTTAGCAAAATCATCCGCCGCGAAATTCCCGCTGCCATCGTCTATGAGGACGACGACTGCTTGGCTTTCCGCGACATCCAGCCTCAAGCCCCAACGCACATCCTCGTCATACCCAAGGAAGCAGTCGCTGGCGTCCAACACGCCGCGCCCGAACACGGGCGTCTGCTCGGGCACCTGCTGCTCAAGGCCAGCCAAATCGCCGCCGAGCAGGGCCTAGCCGCAACGGGCTATCGCTTGGTCATCAACGCCGGCGACGACGGCGGGCAAACGGTAGGCCACCTCCACGTCCACCTGCTCGGGGGCCGCCCCATGCAGTGGCCGCCCGGATAAAAAAAGAGGCGATGCCGCGCCGGGCACCGCCTCGCAAGTGCTCTTAAAACCGGGGGGTTATATGGTCTGGATCAGGACATAGCCATTGGTCCCGCCCGGGACAGCCCCCTTGAGGAAGAGCAAATTGCGATCCGCGTCGATCCGCTCGACCGTCAATCCCTTTGTGGAGACTCGCTTGTTGCCCATCTGGCCAGACATTTTCTTGCCCTTCCACACCTTACCCGGCGTCGTGCCTTGGCCGATGGAGCCGCCGTGGCGCACGGTATCCGGGGTGCCGTGGCTCGCGTTCTTGCCGCGAAAACCGTGGCGCTTGACCACGCCGGCAAAGCCCTTGCCCTTGGATTTACCCGTCACTTTGACCCGCCGACCGACCTCAAACTGGCTCACATCCAAGACTTGGCCGACCTCAAACTCGCCCTCTTCGCCGCGAAATTCGCGCAGGATGCGGTGCCCGCTCACGCCAGCCTTGGCCAGATGGCCCTTTTGCGGCTTGGTCAGCTTGCGCTCTGGCACTTCGTCGAATGCGAGCTGCAAAGCCGAGTATCCGTTGTCCCCTTCGGTCCGCACCTGTACCACCGGGCAGGGGCCGGCCGCGACGATCGTCACCGGCGTGAGCTCCTCGCGGCTGTTGTACACCTGCGTCATTCCCAATTTCTTGCCAATCAAGGCCCCCATAAAGCCAACTCCTTCAGATAGTTGTCGCGCAAACAGAATTGTAAAAATTACGCAAAATTTTTCTAGCGAGCAAGAGCGGCCCGCGGCAAGGCGGCAAAGTTGAGCGCGATAACCATATTTCGCGGCGGGGCAATCGGCGATTTCGTCCTCACCCTACCCGCCATCGCGGCCGTGCGCCTGGCCCTTCCCGCGGCCGCCTTGCGCCTCATCGGCCGGCCGACGACCCTAGTGCTCGGCCCAGCGGCCTCCATCCTCAACGGCGAAGACCCGCGCCTGATTGCCCTGCACCGCGCCGGGCCGCTTCCCCCGGCCACCCGCCAGCTCTTCGCCGCTACGCAGCGCGTACTAGCCTATACAGTGGATGCCCAACAACACGTAGGCCCGCAACTGCGCCGAGCGGTCGCCGGGCCGGTGCTGCTGTGGGACCCGCGGCCCCCCGCCAATTTCCGCGGCCACATCGTCGATCACTTGCTAAGTCCCTTGCAACAATGGGGCTTACCCGTCTGCAACCGCACCCCCCACATCGAACTGCGTCCCGACGACTATGGCTACGTAGAAACGCTCGCATCTCCCCCCGAAGTGGTCATCCACCTAGGCAGCGGCTCGCCGGCCAAGTGCTGGCCCGCGGCGAATTTCCGCGCCCTCGCCAGCGCGCTGCAAAAAAGAGGCTGGCACACCGCATTCCTGTGCGGCCCGGTCGAGCGCGAACGCTCGCTCTCCGTCGGCGGCTGGCCCCTGCTCCACCCCCCAGACCTGCGCGCCCTCGCCGGCTTGCTCTCCCAAGCCGCGCTCTTTATCGGCAACGACTCCGGTCCTGGGCACATCGCCGCGGCAGTCGGCACTCCGACCTTGACGCTGTTTGGCCCCACCGACCCCCGGCTGTGGGCACCACGCGGCCCATTCAGTCGAGTCCTGCAAGCACCGGCCAAAGACATCGCTGCAATCCCCATCCCGGCCGCCATAGATGCGGCCCTAGCCATCCTCCACAGGGCGCGATGACCTCTTACGCCGACCAACGCCGCGCTATGGTGCGCGAGCAACTCAGCCACCGCGGCCTTGACGACCCGCGCGTCCTCGCCGCGTTCGCCCGCGTCCCCAGGCATCGCTACGTCCCGGAGGCCCTGCGTCCCCATGCGTATGCCGACCACCCACTGGCCATTGGCGCAGAGCAAACCATCTCTCAGCCCTACGTAGTGGCTTACATGCTCTCGGTGCTCGGCCTGCAGGGCACAGAACGGGTCTTGGAGATTGGCACCGGCTCTGGGTACCAGACTGCCCTGCTCGCCGAACTGGCCGGTCCAGTCTATAGCATTGAATTCTTCTCTGACCTCGCCGCACAGGCCCGGCGCGTCCTCGCCGCCACGGGCTATGGCCGCGTCGCCCTCCGCGTCGGCGACGGCCGCGCAGGCTGGCCCGAGGCCGCCCCTTTTGACGCCATCGCCTGCTCGGCCGCACCCGCTGCCATCCCACCGGCTCTACTCGAACAACTAGCCCCGGCCGGCCGCCTCATCCTCCCGCTCGGCACCCAACGCCAGCACTTGGTCTTGGTCGAGCGCACCGCGACCGGCCTCAGCCAGCGCAAACTCCTGCCCGTGCGCTTTGTGCCGATGCAGTAAGCGGATTTAAGCGGGGCCTGTTCTTGCTCTAGTGCCGACCAGATACGTTTTTTAGACAGACTACCCGTAGGTACGTATCACCTGCCGCTCTAGCACGGATGCTCCGCAATGACCATTGAGACCCGCTTCGACATCCCGCTGGTTGCGGCCCTCGCCCTCCGAGAAAAGCAAATTCAGCAGCATTACCGCCCCATCATCGCCGTCCACAAATGGTTTGCCCGGCGGCCGGGGACGCTTTTCCGCGCACTGACCTTAGCCGAATTTGGCGATGCCCCCCTCGCGGACCTGTTCTTTACCGCCAACGAATTTCGCGGTCGGAAGGTAGCCGATCCCTTCATGGGCGGTGGCACCCCGCTCATTGAGGCCAACCGCGTCGGCTGCGATGTAACCGGCTTTGATATCAACCCCATGGCTTGGTGGATTGTCCGCGAAGCGATCGAACATATTGACCTAGCTGTTTACGAGCGCACCGTCAGCGAGCTGATCGCCGCGCTCCACGCTGAGATCGGTCCTCTCTACCGCACTGACTGCCCTATATACGGCGACGAGAACGTGCCCGTAAAATACTTCCTTTGGGTCAAGGTGCTCGACTGTGCGGCCTGCGGCACTCAGTTTGACCTTTTCCCCGGCTACCTGCTCTCCGAGGACGCACGCCACCCGAAAAACGTTCTGGTCTGCGCCGATTGTGGTGAACTGAACGAAGTGGCCGACCGCAAAACTCCCGGACATTGCCAGAACTGTCGCGCCGGGCTGCGCTTGCAAGGTCCGGCTAGCCGCAGCCGTTGCGCCTGCCCGCACTGTGGTTGCGTCAATAGCTATCCGCGTGGGGAGTGTGGGCCGCCTCAGCACCGCCTATTTGCCATCGAGTACTACAATCCTGAGCATAAGGCAACGCACAAAGGTCGGTTTTTCAAAAAACCGGATGCCAAGGATCTCGCCCACTTCCAAGCGGCTGAGAATCGCTGGCATGACCAAGCGGCGCAGTTTGCCCCAACTCAAGAAATTCTCCCCGGCGATGAAACAAACCGCCTGCACCGCTGGGGCTACACCCAGTACCGACAGATGTTCAATGCGCGGCAACTCCTCGGGCTAGAACTAAGCTGTCGCCTCATATCTGCGATCGACGACGAGCGCGTCCGCCGCGCCTTGGCGACCAATTTTTCAGACCTGCTGCGCTATCAGAACATGCTCTGCCGCTACAACACTTGGGCACTCAAATCCCTCGATATCTTCTCGGTGCATGGGTTCCCGGTGGGCTTAATCCAGTGCGAGTCCAACTTGTTTGGGATCCGCAACGGCAAAGGAGCGAACATCGGCTCCGGCGGCTGGCACAACATCGCCGCCAAGTACGCGAAGGCCAAGCGGTATTGCGACGAGCCGTTTGAGGTCTGCCGCAACGGGACCCGCAAATACGTCGTGCCTGTCAAAGGCGAGTGGATCGGCGAGCACCGCACCGGCAAACGCCCGCGCAATGTCGCGGTTCGCTGCGCGAGCGCCACGGCCGAATCGCTCGCGCCGGGCACCCTCGACGCCGTATTTACCGACCCGCCGTACTTCGGCAATGTCCAGTACGGTGAATTGATGGATTTCTGCTATGCGTGGTTGCGCCGCCTCATAGGAGATCGGGCCGAAGGCTTCCGCCGTACTTCTACCCGCTCTCCTCTTGAACTAACTGGCAACGCAACCCAAGACCGGGGTCTCGAACAATTTGCCGCTGGCCTCTCCGAGGTCTATCAACGGATGGCCCGCGCCCTGAAACCGGGTGCCCCCCTCGTTTTTACCTATCACCACAACAAAATCGGGGTGTACCATGCGGCTGGCGTCGCCATTCTCGACGCCGGGCTAACCTGTTCGGCCACCCTCTCTTGCCCTGCGGAAATGGCTGGTTCCATCCACATCCACGGCACGGCCTCATCCATCGTTGATACCGTTTTTGTCTGCCGCTCAACGGGCACCATTCCGCGCCAATGGCTTTTTGAGACGCCGGAGGAGCTCGTCGCTATTGTCGCTGAAGATCGAGAGCAACTTGGTGCCGCCGGATACAAGCCCACGCTCGGCGATATCCGCTGCATCGTCTTTGGGCATCTAACCCGAATGGCCATCTGGAATCTACGTCGAGAATGGTGTGCCAAGCGTCCTACGTCGGAAAAGTTGCACCGCTTCGCCGAGGCAGTGTCCGCCCTCGGCGATCCCGACCGCATAAGCGAAATCCTCGCTACTAAAAAACCCACACTGTCTGCTGCCGGGCCGCTGTTTGCAGGTGGCAACCTCGTAGAGAGCAAGCACGATGCCGTTTGCTTTTGAGGATACTTTTACAGAGGTACAGGCGAACCTCGACGTGTATGTCGATGAGGTGTTCGCCTGTCTGGAGTCGGAGTTTCTGGTCATGCCCAGAGGACCCGATTTCGTCGAATACTCCACCTTCGCGAGCGGGTACGAGGCCCTGAAACGGGCTACTACCGGCTTTCGGGACGCAACTCCAGAAACCGTCGCGCCAGTCGTATTCAGGCTGCCGATTGCGCTGATCGTTCTTCGCTGCATGTTGGGGTTCACGCCGCCGGAATGGGCTTACTATGCCACGCAAGAGACCGACGTGAAGATCCCACTAGGGGCTGTGCGGGCTCTCGATCGGCAAATCCGCAAGGATCCGAAAAAGCCGCTCAACCGGAACGGCGGGACCACCGAGCAGCGCGTCCATGCTCTGATTACCGCCGCCTGCCAAATCCTCAATGAGGGAGCCCCTACTGTTGCACCCGACAAGCTCCACCGGCTCGATAAAGCCGACACCGCTGAAGGTCTCATCGGTATGCAATCCCTAGCGGACCGGGGCGTTCCCTATGCCATGTTGCTCTATGAACGCTTTCTGGGGCGTCCTTTTGCCGGACACCGGGATTCGGTCAGTGAGTTGGTCGGCGATCTCGTCGAAAACGCGATAGAAGAAGTGCTCCATCGCGCCGGCATTAGTTTCCGCAAAACCGGACGCGCTGAGCGCATACCCGGCTTCGACCAAGCCCCCGACTTTATTGTCCCTGACGAGTTCAACCCCCAAATCATTATCGAGGCCAAGCTCACCGAGGACGATGGCACCGCCCGCGACAAGATAACGCGCATCCAACATCTCGCTGAACTCGCCGTGAAGGACCAGCCAGCCGATCAGCCCAAATTTGAGGTGGTTGCTTGTATTGCGGGGCGCGGCTTCAAGGTGCGCCGCGAGGATATGAAGAAGTTGCTAATAGCTACGCGAGGCAAAGTGTTCACCTTGCAAAATCTACAACAACTCGTCGAATGCACCGGCCTACAGGAGTTTCGCTCCCAATGAGCCGACGACGAAATTCTTTAATATGTCCTATCCGCAATGTGCGGCACCGTTGCCTCTAAGGCATCTCGCGTTCGTCAAAGTTTTCTGGGGACACTTCTTCTTTGCTGAGCACTTCTACGAGGTGGTAGGCGTACCGTCCTACATCTTGGATATCCGCTCCCCGGTCCACCAGCCGCACTTTCAGCGTATAGATAAACCCCTCTGCAAAGTCAAATCCTTCTATGCTTTCATAGAACAATTCCCACGTTTGCAGATCGTCGTTGTATATGAGGAAACATTCCTGCTCGATAAACCCCTGACAGGTTTGGGTATAAGGGCCTATGGTGATAACCTGTGTTTGCTCGGCGGAGCGTACGCCGTTGTCGCAACCCACCAACACCAGCAAGACGAGGGCTAGGCAAGATGTAAAAGCCCCTTGACAACGAGGCGTTCTGACAACAAAAGCTCTATACATCGTCGCCTCCTTTGACCTAGACCAGCCGGCCGTTTTGCAAGTCCAGCGGCAAGACTCGTGGGCCGGTGTAGCGCAGAATTTATAGGATTCTAGAGGTCCAGCGCGGAATCATAACCTTGCAAAATTAAAGTGGGGCTTTAAAAAAACAAGGATGGGTGCGCGTTCAGGGTATTCGCAAGCTGCCCACCAGCGAGGCGAGGCGGTCGATGCCGCGCTCGGCGCAATAGGCGTGGAGGCCCTCGACGATTTCGACGCCGGCGTTGGGGTTGGTGAAACTGGCCGTGCCGACTTGGACGGCGCAAGCACCGGCAACCATAAACTCTAGGGCGTCGCACGCAGTGGCGATTCCGCCGATGCCCATAACCGGCACGGCGACCGCTTGGGCCACCTTCCACACCATGGCGAGGGCTACGGGCTTGATCGCCGGGCCGGACAAGCCGCCGGTAATGCCGCCCAAGACCGGCCGCCGCCGCTCCACGTCAATGGCCATGCCAACGAGCGTATTGATCAGGGAGACCGCATCCGCACCCGCATCCACTACGGCGCGGGCAATTTCGGCAATATCCGCGACATTGGGCGTCAGCTTGGCGATGACCGGCCGCTGCGTACGGGCGCGGACCGCGGCAATGGCAGCGGCCGCCGTCTGGGGCCGAGTGGCAAAATTGTCGCCCCCGGCCTCGACATTGGGACAGGATATATTGACTTCGAGCGCGGCAATGCCTTCCAACGCTTCGAGCCGCGCCGCCATCTGCCCGAACTCCTCGACCGCGAATCCGGCGATGTTCACCACGACCTGCGCGTCCAAACCGGCCAACAAGGGCCATTGCTCCCGGGCGAAAGCCGCCAGCCCGGGGTTTTGCAAGCCAATGGAGTTGAGCAGCCCGGCCGGCGTCTCGACGATGCGCTGAGGAGGGTTGCCGCCCCGAGGCTGCGGAGTAATGGTTTTGGTGACCAGCCCACCCAAGCGGGCAAAATCGGTCAGCGGCAAAAGCTCCTGACCGTAGTTGCACGTGCCCGAGGCCAACAGCACCGGGTTCCGCAGTCGCACACCGGCAAAGTCTAGGCTCAGGTCGGCCACGCGCTGCCCCATTGTATCTGCCGCGCATCGAACGCCGGCCCATCCACGCAGACGCGGCCATAGCGGCCGTAGTCGGGGGCGTCTTGGCCCGTCTTGAGCGCAACGGCGCAGCCCACGCAGATGCCAATGCCACACGCCATGTACTCTTCGAGGGAAACCTGACACGGCACTTGGGCCGCCAAGCAGATAGCGGCCACGGCCTGCATCATCCCGTGCGGGCCACAGCAATAGACCGCGCACGGCCCGTTTGCAGTTAGCTCGTGCTGCAACAAATCGGTGACCAAGCCGGCGTGGCCGAGGCTGCCATCGTCGGTAGCGCAGCGCACCACATCCGCAGCCGGCGCGAGCAATTCGCTGGGCAGGTGCTTGTCCGCCGTCCGCGCCCCGACCAACAGCGCAGTCGGGTGCGCCCGCTGCCTCAGCGTCAGTCCCCAGTACAGCAGCGGCGGTACGCCGATGCCGCCCCCGACCAATACGACGCGCACCTCTTCGGGCGGCGGCGCGAACCCCTTGCCCAACGGGCCGAGGGTCGGCACGAGTGCGCCCGGCCCAAGTTGACTCAGCACTCGCGTCTTAGGCCCGACCTCCTCGAACAATACCTCAATGATACCGGCCTGGCGATCTACGCCGCTCACGCTCAGGGGAATGCGCAACAAGGGCGCGACCCCCGCGCCGACTTGGATGTTGACGAACTGACCCGGCTCAATGCGGGCGGCAATGTGGGGTGCGTTGAGACGCGCCCAATAAAAGTCCGCCGCGACTTCGCGGTTGCTCAACAGGCGCGCTTGCTCGTCGATCACGGCTCTTCCCCTGCTTCTTGCGGTACGCCAAACGGCACGGCCAACTCGACCCAAGACTTGATCTCCGCGCCGTTGCGGCGCACCGCCGGATAGAAGCGATAGCCATAAGCGGCTGCGACCGCACGCTCCACAAACGGGGGATCGCCGCGAAAGACTTCCACTTGCTCGGGCCGCCCTTCGCGGTCGATTAGCACGTCGAGCAATACCTCGGCCGAATCCTCGGCGGCCGCTGGATAAACGGGTCGCACCATCTGCCGGACTAGCGGCCAGTCGCTCAGCGACAGGTCGCCCTCCTTCCATCCGAGCTCGTCGGGGGGGAGCGATAACTCGAGCGCGATCATCGCCCTTATGTCCAAGTCCTCGCCGCCCTCTCTCGCCTGAAAATCCGGGTGCTTCTCCATTAGGAAGCGAATTTGCGGGCTGTTGCGATCGCGTCGTGCGACCTCCCGCAGGTAGTGGTTGGCCGAGTCCTCCACGCCTTGCTCGGTAAAGGAATGCCAGAGCCGGTAGTAGAGGTTGAGGTTCCGCTTGTCAAAGGACAGCGCTCGGCGGTAAAAATCGAGGGCGTCGTTGGCATAGCCCTCCTCCGAGTTGATGTTGCCGAGTTGATACAGGGCGCGCGGGTTGGCGACCTGCTGGTCGATGCTGCGCTCGTAAAAATCGCGGGCTAGCGCCACGTCCCCGCGCCGCTGGGCGCGCTCGGCAAAGCCGATGTATTTGCGCGCCAAGGCCACGGTGTCGAGCGTGTCTGGCTCCAAGGCGAGCAGCTCGATTCGCTCCCCCGGGGCGAGCTGGCCGCCGACCGCCTTCAGGCTGCGCTCCAGCTTGTCGATGAGCTTTTCCTCGCGCACTTCCCACCGCTGCTGGGCCAGCTTGCCAAACCGCGTCTCGGCGAACTCGTCGCGCAACAATTGATAGCGCTCCTCGGCGGCGGATGTGTCCCCGACGACATTCTCGTAAAGATGGGCCGTCAAAAAGGCCGCTTGCCCCCCAGTATGCGTACCGGCGAAGGCCCGGCTCAAGCTGTCCAACCGGGGGATGTACGCCGCGGTATTGGCCGGCTGCGCTAGGCGCAAGGTCTCGATGCGGGCGAACTCGCGCGCCGCGAGCTCCTCGGCTGTGGCCTCGGACTCTTGTCCCAGCAGGCGGCGGGCCTCATTGGCGTGCGCCGAGGTGGGAAACTCCTCGATCAGCCGCAGTAAATGGGGCCTAGCGCCCTCTTGGTCCTCGCGCTTGTGCAATTCGATCCAAGCGAGGCTGTACACCGCGCGGGACAACTGGTCGCTGTCGGGGAAGCGGCGGATTACTTCCTTGTAATACGCGCGAGCCGAATCGGCCTGACCGATGTCGTCGCGATAGAGCTCGCACGCGCTGAATAGATCGTCGAGCACCTCCAAACTCCGCGCCACGACCACCGTGTCGGCCGGGGGCGCTGCTGCCAGCCACAACAGCGGCCCCTGCGTCGCGCCCAGCGAGTCGGCGTAGAGCGAATCAGCGCGGTGGATCTGGCGCTGGAACTGATGCAGCCGACGCAGATGCCCCAGCATCTCCTGCGCCAAGAGCACGCCCTGCGCCCCCGCGCTCTCGCGGCTGCTTTCTTCGAGATAATCGCGCCCCCGCTCGGTATCCCCGTATTCCTGTAGATGCAGCAAGCCGATGCGATACAGGGCCATGGCCGCAGAGGGCGTCTGGGGAAAGTCGTTGCGGACCTGCTCGTACTCGGCTAGGGCCTCGTCGAGCAAGCGGCGGGCCTGATACCACTCGCCGATTAGGATCCGGGTGCGGCCCTCAAAGCGGCGGAAGCGGCCCTCGTTGAGCAGGGCGAGGTACGTGGCTAGGGCCTCGTCCTCCGCGCCCGTGGCGTAGAGGGTGCGGCCCCTGTTGAGCAGGGCGCGGTACTTTTGGTCCGCGCTTGGACCGGCCTGCAATACCTCGTCGAAGGCCGCTAGGGCCTCGGCGAAGCGGGCCGGATCGGCTAAGGCCATCAACGCCTCGCCCAAGCGCAACCACAACTGGGCGCGCACCACGCTCTTGGGAAAGGCCGTTAGCACCGCCTGATATTCTCGCACGGCCGCGCTGTAATCCTCGCGGTCGTGCGCCATCTCGGCCAAGTGCAGGCCCGCTTGGACGGCGATCTTTTCTTGGGCCTCGGCAAAAAGCACTCGATAGAGGGCCTGCGCTTGATCGTCCATCCGCTGCTCCTCTAGGCAGCGGGCGCGCCAGTAGCGGGCTTGATCGAAGTGCGGACTGGAGGGGAAAAAGGTCTCCAAGTCGCGGAAGGACTCTTGGGCGTTGAGGTATTCGCCGCGCCAGTAATAGGCTTGGCCAATCAAAAACATGGCGTCGTCAACCAAGTCGCTCTCCTTGTACTCGTCGAGCACCTTGGACGCCTTGCGCACCACTTTGTCGTAGAGTTGGTCGGCTTGGTGTGAGCGCTGCCGCTGCAATTCCGGGCCAGCCCGGTCAAAGGCCCAGTCGGCGTAGGTCTCTTCGTGCTTATGCCGTTCCTTCTCGGCCTCGCGGAAGAATTTTTTGGCGTTGTAAAACGTATTGAAATAGACGCAGGCCGAAATCGCCAGACAACCCGCCAGCAACAGCCCCAAGGGCGCGATCCGCACGAGCCGCACGAGCCGCCTCCTAGCCCCGATGGTAATCCTGCAGGGCTCGCACCTCCAGTTCGGCGCGTTGCAGTGCTTCAATGCCCGCAGCCGCAGCGCGGGCCCCGGCCATGGTCGTCGTATAGGGCACGCCGTTTACGACTGCGGCCCGACGCATCGCAAAGTCGTCGTAGTGCGAAGGCTCGCCGAGGGGGGTGTTGATAATCAGGTCGATCTGGCGGCTGCGAATGGAGTCTTCAATGTGCGGGCGACCTTCGTGAATTTTGTGAATCCGCTCGGCGGCGATGTCGTGCTGGCCGAGAAAGTTGCACGTGCCCTCCGTAGCCACCAATTCAAACCCAGCCGCACGCAGCCGACGAGCCACCGGCAAGACCTCCTCTTTGTCGCAGTCGGCGACGCTGATAAAGACCCGACCGCGCGACGGCAGCAGCGAACCCGCTCCCATCTGCGCCTTGAGGAAGGCCGTGCCAAAGTCGGGGCCAATGCCCATGACTTCGCCCGTGGATTTCATCTCCGGCCCGAGCAGGCTATCGGCCCCGGGGAATTTTATAAAGGGCAGCACGGCCTCTTTAACGGATATGTGCGCCGGCGCGACCTCCGCGGTGAAGCCCTGTTCGCGCAAGCTCATTCCCACCATGGCCCGGGCCGCGATCTTGGCCAGCGGCCGGCCAATGGCCTTGCTGACAAAAGGCACGGTGCGCGAGGCCCGGGGATTCACTTCAATCGCATAGACCTCGCCTTGATAGACGGCGTATTGCACGTTCATCAGGCCGACCACGCCGAGGGCGCGCGCCAGCGCGTGGGTGTACTCGCGCATGGCCTCGATGTGCTCGGCCGGGGTGTCGTAGGGCGGCAAGGTACAGGCACTGTCGCCCGAATGCACGCCGGCATGCTCGATGTGCTGCATGATCCCGCCGACGACCACGTCCGTCCCGTCGGCCACGGCATCCACGTCAAATTCCTCCGCGCCTTGCAGGTAGCGGTCGATGAGCACGGGCCGCTCGGGCGCGACCTCAATGGCCTCGTTCATGTAGGTTTCGAGTGCCCCAACATCGTAGGCGACGACCATGGCCCGCCCGCCGAGCACGTACGAGGGCCGCACCAAGACCGGGAAGCCGATCTGCTCGGCAATCGCCCCGGCCTCGGCACAACTGGCGGCCATGCCGTTGGCCGGCTGGCGGATGCCCAGCTCGTCGAGCAGTTGGCCGAAGCGCCGGCGGTCCTCGGCCAAGTCGATGCTGCGGGGCGAGGTGCCGATGATGGGTACGCCCTCGCGCGCTAGTTCGGCCGCCAAGTTCAGCGGAGTCTGTCCCCCAAACTGCACGATGACGCCGTCTGGGGCTTCGCGCTCGACGATGTGCAGCACATCTTCGATCGTCAGCGGCTCAAAGTAGAGCTTGTCGGCCGTGTCGTAATCTGTGCTGACCGTCTCGGGATTGGAGTTGACCATAATGGTTTCATAGCCGATTTCGCGCAGCGCGAAGCACGCGTGTACGCAACAGTAATCGAACTCAATTCCTTGGCCGATGCGGTTTGGCCCCCCGCCGAGGATGGCGATTTTCTTGCGCGTTGAGCGCGCTACCTCGTCCTCGCGGTCGTACGTCGAGTAGTGATAAGGCGTGTAGGCTTCAAACTCTGCGGCGCAGGTATCGACCGTTTTGTACACCGGGCGCAGGTCCAACTCGCGGCGACGCCGCCGGACGCTCGCCTCGTCGCAGCCGTTGAGATGCGCGAGTTGGCGGTCGCTAAATCCCCACTCCTTGGCGCGGCGCAACAAGGCGGCATCGGCGAGTCCGTCTGCTTGCGCGAGCTGCTGTTCGAGTTCAAAAAGTTGGTAGAGCTGGTCGAGGAACCACGGATCAATGCCCGTGAGGCCATAGATCGCATCGTGGGTATAGCCTTTGGCAATGGCCAGCTTGAGGTACGACACGCGCTGGGAGTTGGGACGCATCAATTTTTCGCGCAGTTCCTTGTCGCTTACCTTGGCCGCACTGAGGTCCTTGCCATCGGCACCAAACCCCGCGCGGCCGACCTCCAGCGAGCGCAGGCCCTTTTGCAGGGACTCCTTAAAGGTCCGGCCAATGGCCATGGTTTCGCCCACCGAGCGCATCTGGGTGTCGAGGGCGTCGGGCGTACTGGGAAATTTTTCAAAGGTAAAGCGCGGAATTTTGGTCACCACGTAGTCAATGGTCGGCTCAAAGGAGGCCGGGGTCTCGCGGGTGATGTCGTTGCGGATTTCGTCCAGCCCGTACCCGACAGCTAGTTTGGCGGCAATTTTGGCGATGGGAAAGCCCGTTGCTTTGGACGCCAGCGCCGAGGAGCGCGACACCCGGGGGTTCATCTCAATAACGACCATGCGGCCGTCTGTGGGGTTGACCGCGAACTGGATATTGGACCCGCCGGTATCTACGCCGATCTCGCGCATGATGCGGATGGCCGCGTCGCGCATCGGCTGATATTCCTTGTCGGACAAGGTCTGCGCCGGCGCGACCGTGATGCTGTCGCCGGTGTGAATGCCCATGGGGTCGAAGTTTTCAATGGAGCAGATAATGACCACGTTGTCGCGGTGGTCGCGCATGACCTCCAGCTCGAACTCCTTCCACCCGAGCACTGATTCCTCGATCAGCACCTCGTCAATCGGGCTTAGGTCGAGGCCGTGGCGGACGATCCGCTCAAATTCCTCGGCGTTGTACGCCACGCCGCCGCCAGAGCCTCCCAGCGTGAAGGCGGGGCGGATGATCGTCGGGTAGCCCAAGTCGGCTTGGTGCTTTTGGGCCTCTTCGAGGCTGTGGACGAAAGCTCCCCGGGGCATGTCCAACCCGGCCCGGTCCATGGCGGCTTTGAAGAGCGCGCGGTCTTCGGCCATCTTGATGGCGTCGAGTGGCGCGCCGATCATCTCGACGCCGTGCTCGGCGAGCGCGCCGCTTTCGGCCAAGGCCACCGCCGTATTGAGCGCGGTCTGGCCTCCGAGCGTCGGCAAGAGGGCCTGCGGCTTTTCCGCGGCCATGATCCGCGCACAAATCTCCGGCGTGATCGGCTCGATATAGGTCCGGTCGGCCACTTCGGGATCGGTCATAATCGTGGCCGGATTGCTATTGACCAAGACGATGTCGTAGCCTTCTTCGGCCAGTGCCTTACAGGCTTGCGTTCCCGAATAGTCGAACTCGCAGGCTTGGCCAATGACGATGGGGCCGGAGCCGATGAGCATTATTTTTTGAATGTCTGTGCGTTTGGGCATGGAGTTTTAGCGAGGATGAAGGGCTATGCAGCTTTGCTCGGATGCCGTATCTGCACAGTCCAGACCCCAGAAAGCTGAGAATCTCAAGATTTACATCCTTCGTAGCGCAGCTTGGTTTGACCCATGCACCGACGGCTCGCTGCACCACAGCCGCCGCAAGTCTTCGAGTGCCTTCATGGTGCTGCACGGCAAGCCCAGCAGTCGGACAACGGCCTCGTCGATGGCGATTCGCGCTGCATCGACATGCGCTTGGCAAGCCGGCAGCAGATCGGTTTTGGACAGCGAATCAAAGTCAGCTACCCCTTGATTCAGTGCCGCGTCGTCTAGGTCGTCTAGGCGCGGGCAGGGCATCTTCTTCAACGCCCCAATCTGCGTAGTAGAACGACCTGCGTGTGTGCGCTGTCCTTTTGTCCAATGCATCACCATGCCAAATGTCGAGTTCGCCCACAACGCAAACGCCTTGAGGATTCGTGCATCTTCATGGCCAAGCGTTGTCCAAGCGCGACCACCCAGTGCCGATCTCTTGGTCGTCGCCGCAAGGAGTGCTTGTGACGTCCACCGCATGTTACGTGCGTAGAATAGAGTGCTCTGACACGCTCGCATGGCCTGCCGGTCACGCTCCGAGCCGACGTTAGCTGGGGCACTTCCTTTGTGTGTAGGCAATACCACGAGCCTTCGCTGCTTCTCACCGTTCGCTTCCCACAGTGCCCGGTCCTTGCCAATGGCATCCGTGGAGCTTATCACCGGGTGGAACTCGAAAGCACCTATCTCATCGCCGCCATGCAAATGGCCAATCAGATGATGCGTAGGCCCGACTTCAAACACTTCCCCGATGGTGGACATGTCCACGCCAAGGGGTATGAGTGCATCCCCAAGGTGGGTAAGTCTCCCCGTCGTCAGTCCGTCCGCAGCAAAGGCAAGCCCCGCATGCTTAACCCCAAGCGGACTCCACGGCGCACCATTCCCACCAGCATTGAACACCGCCACCTGCCCCAATTCGTCTTCACCAACCCTGATGGGCCGGCTTGTGCCTGCTCCGCCAATACCTTTGAGGGCTGCCTCAATAGCACGGGCAATTTCTCCGGCCTCCCCGATCCTGATAGGCGGGCTATGGAGCGTCACGCAGTGAATGGGGGCCGCGTTGCCCTCATCTTTCATCGGACGCCGTGTTGCCACCAGCAACATTTCTTCCATATCAGTGTCCGCGGACAGTGCTTCTTGTCCCAATGCTTGGCCAGCGGCCACCGCGATAGCGGTAATATCTGTGAATTCTCGTTCGATCATCTGCCGCGTAACCGCCCACGAATCGGCGAATGCGGCCGTCAGCGGCAGCACAAACCCGATGCGCCCGTTGCGCCTAACTTTCCTTCTTGCCAGTGCCAGAAACGATGCTGCCATGCCGGCCTTATTATTGACAGGCTCGTCCTTCACCAAGCGGCCCCACCTCTTCTGACATGCCTTGCGTTCACTTTCGGTCAACCCGGCAATGTCGAAAGCACTTTGCCCTCCTCTAGTCCGAGAATACGGCGGATTCATTAGAATCCAGTCAACGCTCGCCGCACCTATGACGACAGAAAGCTCGCCGCTTCCACCGCCAGTAGATCGACCGGCAACATCTTCAAATAAGTCTCTCACCTCGTCGGTATGAAAATACTCGAGTGCCCCGGTCAAGCCGACGCCCCCCACAGCTACCCACCCAATCTGCGTGTCGCCATAAGGTTCGCCCGAACCGAGGGCCGCCAAGGAAGATGAAGTCAAGTGTGCGGCAATAGGACTGACATCCGTTCCAATCAGACCCGACTCCATAGCGGTACGATGCAGTTGACGGATGGTCTCCTCCGTGCCGCCGGCTTCTTCATGTAATTCGCTAATACGCCGATATCCGGCCCGCAATAACGTCCCGGTTCCACACGCTAAATCCGCTAGCCTACAGCGTTCAAATAATCGACCCGATCTCCATTGGTTGTGCCGTAACGAATCAGCCCGGATCGTCAAAGCAGCAAGCAATTCCGCGGTAGCGGGTTGCGTGTAGAAAGCGGCAGCCCGCTTTCTATCTTCACTTAGCTTAGGAAACAACTCCGCCCCGACGTTGATATATAGCCCGAGGCGGGCCAGTTCGATTTTTTCTACCGCACGGATGAGTTGCTTGAGTGCTTGTCCGGTCGCACTGGGATGGATGTTCCCCAACTTGCTAAGGACGCGAATAGCCGGATCGAAAATCGAACGCCAGTTCTCTCCAAGAACGGCCTGCCACACCTCCACTTGCTTGGAAGGAACAGGCAACGGAGAGGCACTAAAATCTAAGGGTGGTATCTCCTCCACTCCCTGCATGGAAAGCCGCTGTTGGGTAAGTAGCGCGTTGAGCCACAGCACCATCGTGGTCCGCAGACCCTTCAACGGCGTCCGCTGCTGCACGAGGGCCGCAACCTGTTGAAGTTGCTTTGGCGGCAACGCCGTTTCGAGCAGGTCAGCCGACTGATTCACCCGCTCGGCGATATCTGACGCAACCTGTTCCACAGACTCTCTCGGCAATGCCGCTGCGGACACGAGCCGCGCTATGTCATGGACGGTGCCTCTTATGAATCCCTTCGTAGGCCAGCGACGAAATTCCTCATTGTCGATCCGTTGGTGGAGCGCATACTGCATCTTCTTGCCGCTAACCAACGCCTCCTTGATTTCTGGCAGCGCAAGGGTTCGGTACTTCGGGTCAATATACAGTGCCAGCGTGGTGTCAACTTGGAGGCCGCGGTCCGCGGTCCGTGCTCCTAGGCGTGCCTTGGCATCCTTATCCGCATCGGCCTTGCCAAACGATGTCTCTATGATCACCGGCGGCGACAGGGCATCGACGATCAAAATGTCGGGCCGCTTGGCCTTGTTGCCCGCACCCGCCAGCGTCTGCGTTTGCTCCACTTGGACGATACTGGACTTCGCCCGCCAACGTGCAGTTGTCGCAGCAAGAGCCGCCCCTAATGCTTGATTGAACGTTCCTTCAACGCTTTTGCCAGTCTTTGCCATGATGTCTTTTTGATGGATGAGTTCATGCCGCGCAAGGCCAGCAAGTTGTCTATTCGGCGAGGTCGGACCAAAGGAGTTCTTCCTGATTGGTTAGCTGAATGCCCCGCTCGCTCCCGTGAGTGCTCAGATGTAGGATTGGAGGCTTGCGGAATTCGTCTATCGCCTCGTCAACCTCATCGGTCATTGCGATGTGGAACTGATCCAAGTCAACGGCGAGGCTATACGAGTATGGAATTCCGGCGACGGCGAGAACCGAGCAAAGCGCTTGGCCCTCGGTACGGAGCTCGCGCAGATCGGCTGGCGACGGCGATTCGACGATGTGGACGTAGAAATCGGCGGACATTTCAATCTCTCCTTGACATAATACCGCGACGGATTCACTAAAACCCATCCCTGCTTGGCGGCCCAATGCAAGCGGTTAAAGCCTTAGATAAACGAGGAGCACGAGGAGCATGAGCACAGCGGTGATGCCGACCTGGAGCACGAGATAGCCGCAGCGTTCCCAATCGAGGCTCTGACGGACCTTGCGCTTGTGGCGCGCCACTTCCTTGAAATCGACCTGAAAGCGCTGCTCGTTGATGAGGCGGACGAGGTGGGGGTCGTAGTCGGCAATGGCCTTTAGGACCATGCGCTTGCGGCGCGCCGCTTTTTCAGCGCAAGCCCGCTGGGCGTCCCTAGCCGCGACCTTGCCCAGCGGGATGGCGAGGTCGGCGTTGCGAGTATTGGTCTTCTCGCGCGCCAAATTCTCGGCCAAGCGGCTGAGCGCTTCGCGGCTTTTTACGTTGTCTTCAATAACGGTATAGCAAGTGTCGATAAAGCGGCTGAAATCCGCGAGGATCTCTTCTTCTGAAAGCCCCAGCAAGTAGGACTCTTCGATCATTTCTTCAATGGCGTCTTTGACGTCGGCCATAGCGCAAGCCCTGTAAATTAAATGTGCAAAAGCCAAGCAACACCCATCCCGGCACCCCGTTTCCTCTTCCGTTTTCACAGTACAGCATCGCTGCAAGCGTGTCAAGCAGACCGCGCCGCATCCACCAAGGCCAAGGCGGTTTCGTCGGCTATATCGCCCGCCCGCATCCCCCATTCCCCCAGCCGCTCGGCCGCCCGGTCGCCGGCCCGGCCATGGACATAGACTCCGAGACAAGCCGCCTCGCCCGCGCCGAGCCCTTGGGCCATCAGCCCGGCGATGATCCCGGTCAGCACGTCGCCCGATCCGGCCGTAGCCATGCCCGCATTGCCCGTGGAGTTGACGGCCACGCGCCCATCGGCCAAGGCCACGACGGTCGGCGCGCCCTTCAACACGAGCGTCGCCCCCAATTCGCCGGCAAAGTCGCGGGCCACCGCCATGGGCGCGTCGGCAAGCTGGCGTTTGTCCAAGCCGCTCAAGCGGGCGAACTCGCCGGCGTGGGGCGTGAGGACCAGCGGGGCCGAGCGGGCCTTTAGCGCGTCGGCGCGTCCGGCGAAAGCACTCAGCCCGTCCGCGTCCAACACGAGGGGCTGCTCGGTTTGCAACACCAGCCGTCTCACCAGCTCTGCGGTCTCTCGATAACGCCCCAAACCCGGGCCCAAGGCCAAGACGTCGGCCCGCGTCAACATCGCACGCACTTCGCCCAAGGCCCGCAGCGACAAACAACGCCGCTTGCGCACTTCGGGCAACGGCCGGGTCATCACCTCAGAGAGCTTGACCTCGACGATGTCGTTGAGACTTGCCGGCACCCCTAAATGGACGCGACCCGCCCCGCTTCTGAGTGCAGCATCCGCCGTCAGCGCGGCCGCCCCGGTCATGCCCACCGACCCCGCTATCGCGACCACCGTTCCACAGCTTCCCTTGTGCTCGTCGCCGCGGCGGCGCGGTACGAGCGACCCCACCCCCTCGGCCGAAAGCAGCAGAGCCTCGGCGGCCGCAGCGCGCAGGATGGGCTCGGGAAAGCCGATATTGACCAAGTGCAACGCACCGCAATGCGACCGGCCGGGATAGAATAGGTGCCCGACTTTGACCAATCCAAAGGTCACCGTCAGCAGGGCTTGGACGACCGCGCCGTGAACCCTTCCGGTGTCGGCTTCGACCCCCGAGGGCATATCCACGGCCACCACCGGCCGCGCACAATCGGCAAGGCACTCAATGACACGGGCCATGGCGGGACGGGGTGCTCCGCGCAATCCGGTTCCCAACAGCGCGTCAATCACCAAGTCGGCTTCGCGGAGGGCCGCGTCGAGCGGGGCCAAGTCTGCGCCGAGTGCTTCGACCGCACAACCGGCCTGTTCGCAACGCCGCAAGTGCTCGGCCGCCGCCCCTTGCACGGCCGCGCGGTCGGCCGCGAGGAAGACACGCGCCGAGCCACCGCCAACTCCTAAGAGCCGGGCCGCGGCAAATCCATCGCCGCCATTGTTGCCCTTGCCGCACAGGACTACGGCCCGCAAACCGGCCAAGCCATCCCAGCGCGCCGCAATGGCCGCAACCACCTCTGCGCCCGCCCGCTCTATGAGTTCGGCGCTGGAGATGCCCGCCTCAGCGATGGTGCGCCGATCGATCTCCGCCATTTCGCGGCCCGTTATCAGTTTGGGCAAGTCCAATGCTCAAGCCTCCCAAGGGCGGATCAGTTCGCGCAGCCGACGCGGGGCTTCGCTGGGTAGCGGTTGGCCCGTGTACTTGGGCAAGAGCGCGCGAAAGCCGACGCTGATCCACAAGGCCCACGCCGACAAACCGCCGCAGAACAAGCCCAAGCCCGAAGCCACGCCAAGGCCCAAGGCCAAGACGGCGGTCAGCAGAAAAACCAACGACAGCTTTACGTTATCAACCGACAGGAGAAAGCTGTGGCGCACCGTGGCCCACACCGACCCCTCTTGGGTGACCAGCACCGGAAAGACGTACATCGCAACCATGCCCACCAGCAGCAGGAACCAAACCATCAGCCCGCCCAAAAACACCCCCAGCCAGCCGCCGAGCCGCTGATAAAAGACCGCGTTGACCAGCACCAGCGCGACCGCGGCGACCATGAGCAAGCCCAGCGCGACGGCGCGCCAAAAAAGCGCACGGCCAGCCGCCCAGAAGGCCCGCAGGCCAAAGTCCCGGCCCCGCGCCCAAGCCGCCCCAGCCGCGAAGAGCACGGCCGTGGCCGGTGCGCCCAATAGCAAGGCACCGGCTAAGACGGCGGCCCCCACCAAGCCCAAGCCACCCACCCCAAACCCCAGTTGCAAAAGCACGTAGGCCCCGCCAATCCAAGGCAGGCTCAACGCGCCCCACAGCAGGTTGTACCCCACCAGCCCGCCCAAGCGGTCGTACGCCGTCCACAAGAAGCGTTGTAGGTTTTCGCTCAAGGGGCCTCCAAGCCGCGCAGCATAAACTCGGCGTACGTGCGGGCCGTCAACACCAAGTCGCGCACGCGCACGCGCTCATCCACTCCGTGAATGCGCTCGCCCTTTACGCCATAGCCAATGCCGGGCAGGCCGCCGGCAACCGCAAAGTAATGCAGGTCCGTAAAGCCCGCGCTGAGCCGGTAGCTGGCGGCGCGGCGGCGCACGGCTTGCACGGCCCGGGCAAAGGCTTGGGGCAGGGCGTGATCGGCATCGACGACGCACGGCTCAATCCGCAAGGGCGCGGCCACCCGGCAGGGCAGCGCGGCGGCCTGCGCCACGGCGCGTCTCAGCGTGCGCTCAACTGTAGCGAGTTGTTCGCCCGGGACTAAGCGGCGGTCCAGCGCAAAGCGGGCGCGGGCGGGCACGGTGTTGATCTTGTCGCCCTCCCCGCCCGAGAAGGTGCCGCCGATATTGAGCGTTGGGTTGCGCACCTCGCCATCGCAGTCCACATAGCGGTGCTCGGCCGCGTTGAGGCGCGCCTTGTAGGCTTGCAGCTTTTGCACCACATCCACCATGGCTTCAAAGGCATTGACCCCTTGCTCGGGTCTCGAAGCGTGTGCGGCCTTGCCCGTCAGCTCGACCTCTAACCAGAGCACGCCGTTGTGGCCGCACCCGACCTGCGTCCCGGCCGCTCCCTCACAGACGACTGCGAAATCGGCGTTTACCAGCCCCTTGTTTACGATCCATCCCGCGCCCAATTGGCCGCCGGTCTCCTCGTCGGCCGTAAACGAACACTCAATGTTAAAAGCCGGTTGAATGTCCAGCACCTTGAGGGCCTCCACCGCCATGAGCAACGCGGCAATCGAGCCTTTCATGTCGCCGGCTCCGCGTCCGTACAGCGCCCCGGCGACCAACCCCGGCTCAAAAGGGTCGCCGAACCGCCACGACCCCGCGCAGGGCACCACATCGTAGTGGGCGTTGAAATGCACGGTCTGCGCCCGGCCGGCGTCCCAGCGAGCGAGCAGGTTGTAGCGCGGGAACTCGGCCGAGCCGAGCACGCGGCGCACCTCTGGGTCGGGGACGCGGTGGACTTGGGCCGACATCCCCAAGCCCTGACAGCGCACCAAGAGCGCGTCAGTCATCGCTTGGTAGTTATGCCCCGGCGGATTGACCGTGTTCACGCGCACTAGCGCCTGGGCACTGCCGAGCAACTGCTCTTGGTGCTTTTCGATGTATTGGTGTACCTCGGCCTTCACCCGTGATTCGCTCAGAACGTGGTCTCCTTGGTCGTGAGGGGGCACCAGCGCGCCGCGGTCAGATGATGCAGCAAGACGCCTTGGGCTTGGGGCGTACCAATCTGTTGCAGGGCGGCCGTGCTGTGCCCTTGGACGTAGCGATTCTCGTCGCTGAGGGCCGCAGCCAGCGCGTCCGTAGCCGGGGCGGCCGCCGGGCCGAAGTGGGCCAGTGCGTACGCGGCATTGAAGCGCACTTGCTCGTCCTCGTCCGCCAGCAGGGCCGCCAACGCCGGCACGGCTCCTTCGGGATGCAGCTCAATGGTTCCGAGGGCCTCGGCCACGTTGCGCCGCACCCATGGGTCTGGATCATCGCGCAGCGCACACAGGGAGACCGCGGCCTCAGCACCCGCCCGCGCCCCCATGTCGCCCAGCGCGTACGCGGCAAACCCCCGCACGTGGGCGCGCTCGTCGCTGAGGGCCGCCAGCAAGGCCGCCACCGCCTCTTCCCCCACTACACCCAGCGAATACGCCGCGTGTTCGCGCACGTATTCGCGCTCGTCGTCGAGGGCCGCCAGCAACGGGCCTACGGCGACCGCACCCACTGCACCCAGCGCGTACGCGGCGTTGAGGCGCACCGGTTCGGCCTCGTCGCCCAGCGCCTTGAGCAGCGCGTCGAGGGCCGGGGCGGCCTTTTCCCCCAACGCGCCGAGGGCGTCGGTCGCTGCCAAGCGTTGTTCCAACGTCCCATCGAGGGGTGCGCTCGGTTGCTCGATTGGCCCGTTGGCCTCGGCGCGGCTTGGAGCACTCGCGTGCCAGTCCCATATCCGCGACCACACGACTCGATGCTTGGTGGAAGGCGCAGAGCCGTTGGCCGGCCACCCCGGGGCTTGGATGTTCCAACTGGGCCGGCTCGGCTCGCTGAGGCGGGTAAACTGAAACTTCATCATGTAGCGGTTGGCGGCCGAGTGGTTGGGCATGGCCCGGTGCCACAAGTCAAAGTGTACTAGGGTGCAAGTGCCGGCTTGGCCGCAGACGGGCAAATGGCACTCGTCCTTCTCGTCGGCTGCGCGGTCGTTGTAGTAATGCGTGCCGGGCATGACTGCGGTGGGGCCGTTTTCCATGGTGACGTCTTGGGGGTAGTAGAAGATCATCACCCAGCGATTGCGGTGGTAACGCATCTTGTGGTAGCCCCAATAGCTGTCCTTGTGCCAGCCGCCGCCCTCGCTGCCGGGCGGATTGATGTGGCAGTGGCGATGGGCATGCATGATGTAATCCGGCCCGACCACCGACGCGAGGGCCCCTCGTATGACGGGATCGTCAAAGACTTGTTGCAACGCCGGGATGCGGGGCAGGACGTTGTTGCCGGGATTGCCCTCCTTGGCAAAGACCTCTTCGGTGCGCTGGTAGATGGCTTGGTGGAGGGAGGCGGGCAGCGAGGATTTGAGCGTGAGACAGCCCTCGGCAATGAACTGCTGCATCTCCTCGTCGCCGAGGAGGTACTGAGGGTCTAACATGAGCGGTCTCCTGAGATGATGGGAACAGGGGCGAGTTCGGCCAAAAAAGTATCGTTGGCGGCCGGATAGGGCAATCCTAGGCTAAGGGCCGCGGCCCTAAGACTTGGTGGCTTTCTGGCTTGCCGTCAGTGGTGAAAGTCAATACACCACCCCAACTAGGCGGGCAGCCGAGTTGGCATCCCTCGCGTCGTCGTCTATTTCAACACGGGCGAGGTAAAGGCCCGGGGATACTAACGTTCCCCCTTCGTCCCGTCCGTCCCAGACGAGGCGATACAGCCCGTTAGCCATATCGCGCTTCTCAGAAAGGCGCCTCACTTTCCGGCCCGCCAAGTCGTAGAAGTCCACCGCTACTTGCCGGGCTACATTGACTTTGAGCACGGCAAACGAAAAGACGACCGCGTCGTTAATGCCGTCGCCATTTGGGGTAAAGGTGGCGGGGTTTACCTCGATCATCCCGATCTGCCCGCGGCGGTCGGTCGTCAATACTGTCAACCCCTCACCCGCGGCCAATTCGTCTCCGACGGGGTCTGCCGAATCGACCCGCTGCCAGTTGTCCGCTTGCGTCGAACGCCCGACCTCGGCGGCAAAAGTGGCACCGCTCAGGAAGACACGCGACGAAAAAGAGATCCGCACAATGTCCGCACTGCCTCGCCGCAGTATCCTAGGCAACTCGAATTGCAGCGTGTCGCTTGCCACCTTGGTCAACTCTAGTTCCTCCCCCGCCTCATTCTCAAAACGACCTTTTGCCACTTCGGCAAATGTTTCCTCGTTTCCGGCGGCAAATCCGCGTTCGTCTCCTAGACTCACTTGGCGCAGTTTGATATTCGCTCGCGCCGGAGCGATGAGACGGATGCGGTCGAATCCCGGATCTCGAACAGCGAAGGAGGGGCGGATGAATAGATCAAAAGCGGTGAGTTCTCCTATGGGGACATTCCGCTTGGGCTCTATTTCCCCGGCGATGCGCTCTGCCAGCGGTGCTGTGAAGTGGACTTGGATGGACTGTAGGCTGGGGGCCGCGGCCGCCTCTTTACTGAGCAGTCTCGTCTGGATCATCATATATTGCCGAGGACTGGGGGAACGCATGACTTCGCCCGGTTCGATGTAGGCTTGACTCCAGTTGCTCCAGCCCGGTCCCGGCAGGAACTCAGTAAGAATCTCTCCCCGGTAGAACGACGGCTGAGCCTCGTATTCTTCTTTGTTAGCTACCTCCGTGCCGTCTTTTTTGAAATAGCGGTTTACTTCGCGCAGATCGTTTCCCGTCCGGGTGCGGATTTCCACCGCTGTGCCCAAGGGGGTACTAGCTTCCCATTCGATGGTAGTCAGCGTCTTAGAACTCGCCAGATCAATGAGACCGGAAGTCATCTCAATCATGGGCAGGTAGCCGTTGGCAAAGACTTGGATTTCGGTCACCGTGCTCAGTATCCGGTGCCCCTCATGGGCCCTAGTGCGGCGAGCAATGTCTAGGTTGCGGAATTCTAGAAAGCGCATCGGGCGCGGCGCAAAGCGATCCTCAAACAGCCGCGTATTCTGGTTCAGCCGCCGCGTCTCACGACTCAATTCCTCCCAGATCAAACTGCCATCGGGTGCCAGCGAGCCGTCCGAACCGCGCAACAGATAACCAATCAGGTTTCTTCCGCCGACGCGGGTAATGATGCGCACGGCATGGACTAGGAAGTGGGTGCCCAGATCTACGTTCAACAGACCCCATTCAGCGGTCTCCCCAGTGGGAAAGTAAACCATGCCCTGCCACTCGGTACGCACGTTGCCGTCAACGGCAAGTTCGGGCGAAGAATTGGGATTGACGTCGCGTAAGCTACCGCCGCGCTCTACGATTCCCAAGGCAATGTTCTCACCCACACTCCAGACCTCCACCTCGGCGAGTTGCGGCCGTTCGCGGCGGTAATAGCGCACCCCGCCCTGCTGGTCAACCGGCAACTGGTCGTAGTCATCAACCGCTACTAGACGCTCTTCGCCAGCGATTTTCCAGACGTATTCCACAGCGCCTTGGTCCTCTGCTGCCAGTGCCTGATAATCCTCGGCCGAGATCTGTTGCGCCCGCTCGCCCCTGGTGGCCGTGGCCGCGATGCGCAGGTACTGCATAAGGCGGCCGGTCCACTCCTCTGTATGAGTGCCCAGCGGTGCGAGGTCAAACTCAAAGACCCGTTGGGTGCGATTGGGCTGGGTGGTACTGCCGACCAAGGTGTAGTCCAAAGCACCGCTGCGGTCGGCCGTGCCGAAGGGGTTTTGCCCCCCGGCCGAATGCACTCTGAATTGCAGGAACGGATCCCCTGCTTCGGCAAAGCGCAAAACAACCTTGGTGGCCGACACCAGACGGCCGAGATCAATCTCTAACACCCAGTCTTGCAGGGGATCGGCCGGGGCCGGCTCCCAAGCTGTAGCCGGATTTGCGTCAATCGCCCGCTCCGCTAGCTGCGGATTTGAACCAGCCCTTTTGATGCCGCCGCGTGCCAGCAGGGCGTTGGTTTCGTCCTTGAACGAATTGGCGTACTGATCCCGCAAGCTGCCATCAATGGGATAGCTAAAGTCGGCCGCATCCACTAGGGCGTTGTGCGGTACTTGTACCAATCTGGACTGCACCGAGCCAGACGGCGTTATCGTCACCATATCCCGCGGAAAATCCCAAGCCTGCCAGTGCGCCTCGGTTCGCACCTCCACCTGACCCTCGCCCAGACTGTACCCGCTCGACTGGGCCCATACCCCGTTTAGAGCCGTAGAGAAGAAAACAGCTCCACAACAAAGAACCGTGGGCAAAAGACCGGATCGCCTCGTGGTCGTCGCCGAAATCATCGAGCGGTGTCCCATAGCTTATGGTCCCGGTTATCGCTACCCATCGCTCTTGGGCGGGGCTTTCCAAGCATGGCGCTGCAAGAAGGTATCGGGCAGGGCCGCCTCCAACGCCCTAGCAGATACAGCGATCCGCTCTTTGTATTTGTCCAGCAGGTCATCAACCAAGTCTTCAAAAAGTTGCTCTCGCTTCTGGCCGCGTACTAAGGCCCGCGCCTTTTTCTCGACTTGAAAAAAGGAGGATAACTCTCCGCCCTCGCGGTTGAGAACTTTGAAAATGCTGTATCCATCTTTAAGGTGTACCGGGCCGGTTATTTTGTCGAGGCTGGCCGCCTGTACTGCTTTGAAGAGCTGCGGCTGGGTCAAGCGCTCGTACTCGCCCAGATGCATCAAGCCATCTTTCTTTTTCATATCTCGGCGAATGGTGTGCTCTTGGGCGAGCGTTCCGAGGGTCGCACCCTGTTCGATAGCGCGCAGCAAACCGGCGGCTTCCACCTCGGTCTCGACCAGCACTTCAACGACGATGTATTGGGCCGGCTCCCGGAACAACTCCTTATTGTTCTCGTAAAAGTCCCTCGCTTCCTCCCGGCTCGCCTCGGATTGGTCGATGATCTCTTCCGCACGCAGTTGTTTGATCATGAATTCTGTGCGTATTTCCTCCAACCGCTGTTGTCCATCCGCCATCTCCTCCAACCCAGCCCGCTGCGCCGCCGCTGCCAGTAAAGCCGGTATCAGAACCAGTTCCCTCGCGGTATCAACCACCTCGGCGCTGTCCCGCATGCCCCAGCCGGACAAGGCCCGCATATCCGTCCACAGGGCATTGAGGTACTCTCTCAGCGAGACCTGTCCCCCCTTATAGGTAAAGAGGGGCTGGGCCGCTTCCTCGGCGGCCAGATGGGTGAGTCGCACCCGGGTGTGGAGTGCCGCTTTATCCAACAGGAGCTCCACGCCCGCTGGGACTAGCTGCACGTCCAGCTTACGGACGAGGGCCGCGATTTCCACTTCCTCCTGCTCTAGGCGCTTGCGTTCGTAGAGTATATCGCGAATCTGCTGTCGTTTCTCCGCTAGCGGGACGGGCTGGTCCTGGAGGAAGCGCACGATCTGGTAGCGCGTGCCCATGGGCAGAATGGAAGACGGCTGTCCACTCGGCAGGTTGCGGAACACCTCGTCTGGAATCTGCAACCTGCGGGCCTGCTCCAGATCGATAAACCCCAGCACTCCTCCTTGGGCAGCCGACCGTTCGTCTATGGTGTACTCGGCGGCCAGCCGGGCAAAATCCCCGCCCGCTTTGAGTTGCTCATAGACTTGCTTTGCGGTGCTGTCCTTTTCGACCAAAATGCCCGCCATCTGGCGCTTGCGGTCCAAGCCGCTGCGAGCGAAATAGGCGCGTACCTCCTCCGCGGAAACCTGCACGTTGGGTGCCAATACGAGCCGGCGATAGGTGTTGACCAAGTACTGACGCCAGTAGGGCATCACCTTGGCCTGTACCACCTCGGCGGTATCCAATCCCCGCTCTTTGGCCTCCAGTACGAGCAGGTGCTTGGCCAGCAGACTGCGCAGGTAGCGCTCCCTCACTCGGTTTCCCTGCCCAGAGAGGCGCAAGGACTGGGGCATCTCGAAGACGAAATCGCGCATCTCGGCCGCCGAGATGGAAGTAGAATCAACGCGCGCCACCACCCCGGGTTCGAGGGCAACCTCCGCATCCGGCGAACACGCCGCGAGGCTCCAGATAAGGGCCAACTCGCATCCTTGCCGAGCCCGGGGTTTTCTGTTTCTCATGTCTTCTATCAGTACACCACAGCGATAGGCCCCAGTCGCTCCGCCCGACCGCTGCCTGCTTCTACCGCGACGCGGTAAATGTATAGTCCTGGAGCTACCAATTCGCCTTGGTCATCTCGCCCGTCCCAAGCAGTTTGATAAAGCGCACTTCCCCCCTCTCCACGGACCAAGGCGCGCACTCGCCTTCCAGCCAGCGTGTAGATTTCCGTCTCAAGGGGCACGCCATCGGTCAGACTCAGTAAAGTATAGGAGAACTGCACTTGGTCGTTGACGCCGTCTCCATTGGGTGAAAATGGGTTGGGAACCGCCTGCACGGCACTGAGCAGACAGCCCTTGAGCGGTGTGCGGACGTCCAAGGCGTCGCTCAACAACTCGCTCATAGCATCTCCGGGCATAACGCTCTGGGGGACTGAATCGCTGTCCGCATCCGACACCGCGCCGCTGAAGGTGGTTCCATAATTGAATACTCGGGCGTCGAAATCCACTTCGAGGAGCGTCTGGTCTCGGTCGATGCGGGCAAATTGGACCGCGAACTGGTGGGGATCCGCCGGATCGAAATTCGGGGTAAAATCGACTGCTTCGCGGTCAATGCGCACCTCGTGGACGGCCTCCAGACGAGCGGGCGTCCGCACCGCTAGAACATTGAAACCCGATTGCTCCGCCTCGAGCCGAGTCCGCACCGCATAAGTGAACCGAACCGGGTCGGAGGACTCGACAAAAGGAGGGAAAATCTCACCAATCGCCGCGGTGGCGATAGGAGGTTGAGAAAATTCAAAGAACAGCGAGTCGATCTGGCCTCCCGCCAAGCTGGCGGAAAAAAAAGCGATGCGTACTTGCACGTACTGCCGGGGGCTGGGAGAGAGCATCGGGATGCCGGCGAGTCCGTCCGCATACTCATAGGTGTGCCACACGCTCCAATTTTCCAGATCTTGGGTAATGCGCCCCTGCACATTCTGGGGCATGGCCCTATAGGCTTGGCGGCTCATGGGCCGACCGTTGGCCCCGAATGGGACTTCCTCTCCCCCCACTCCGGTCTTGCGCCAGTAGATCTCGGGCTGGTCGTCGCGGCCGCTGCGGCTCTGGATGACTACTTTCGCTCCCATATCGAGCTGACCGCTCCACCAGATGCGTCCCAAACTGGATGCTCGTCCCAGATCGATCGGGTCGGACAGAAACGAGGCTTGGGGAACAAACCCCTGACCGTACACCTCGAATTCGGCCACTTCCCACGTCTCCCCCACTTCTAGGGGATGGAGATAGACGTGGCGTACTATCTGGGGTGGTATATCCAGTTCGACCTCTGGGCTTAGGTTGTCTTTCTCATCGCGCACCAAGGTCCAGATGAGATTCCCCTTTTCGTTTTTGCTCTCTTCCCTGCCGTCGTTGACGTAAAGCCTGAACTGGCGAATCTTGTGCCCTACATGATCGGCGCGGGTTGCAAAGCGGACCCTTTCAATGGGGAATGGCGCCCCCAAATCGAAGAACATCGGCGTAGTATAGAAGAATCCGGGGCCGCGAAAGAAATTGATGCGCGGCGGATGCACAAAAGCCGTAGTCGAATCGCCATCTACTACCAGTACGCGGTCGTCGAGCCAGTTCGCTGGCAGAGTGTAAATGCTCACCAAGCTGGTAATATCGCCATTCCGCTCGCCCATTGAGGCGATTAGGTTCTCGCCGCTTTCGGCGCTGAGCGGGCGGATGGCGTCCGGCACTTTTTCCACATCGATAAAGCTCAGGGCACCGCTTTCACTCCAAGGGTTTCCGGCACGGCCCCCCAGTTGGTAAAATTGGCGCGCCTCGGCCCGATAGCCCGGTCCCGTCCCCAACACTGTCAGGACTATAATCAGGACCTGTCTCACCCAGTGCCTCCTTTGCTCGATTGTCACCAAGAAAACGGCGGGGTTCACAGTCGCCTGCAAACCCCGCCTGAAAATGCCTTCAACGTCTGTGGTGCAGGCAGTCGAGTCGGCCTTATTGGAAGGTAGCCTTGATCTGGCCCCAAGTGTTGGCCTCGACCGAGGTAGGTCCGGCGTCGGGCAATCCCTCTTCAATGGGGGCCAGCAGATAGTCGCCGAACTGGTCGGCATCCCTAGAAGCACCTATGCCGCCAAAACCGGACCAGTAGGCATCGTCGTAGGAGCCGGGATCGGCATCCTTGTCGCCCCAGTTGACCTCTAGGCCGACGACCGTGCCTTCCACCCAATTGTGCCTGATACTTTGCTCGGGGCCGTCAGGGTGGATGTCGTCAAAGGGCACGATAGAGTATTCGCCGAACATTTCGGCTGGCTCTTGGGTATCGACATTGCCGCGGAGAAACCGGCCGGCCCACTCCACGTACGGGGACTGGCCCGCCCACGCTTTGGAGCCATCGATAATCCGGGTATAATAACCAGAAGAACTGAAAATCGGGCCGGCCAGATCGTAGCGCTGGGCTTGGGCGCTGGCCCAGCGGGTCTCGAAGTCATCCCCTTGGTCGAAACCGCGAAAGATGCCGCCCGTGTGATCCCAATCCGTGGTCGTCGACCACTTCTCGGTGTTGTTGATAAAATCGTCGGCGATCCAAGCTCCAAAATAAGCCTTGCCATCGTTGATGTTGTAGCCCCAGACGAGCCACGCATTGAAATCGCTCAAATCCATGGGGGCTCCGAACTGGTTGAACATGGTTTCGGCTTTGATCTTGTACACATCGCTGACAATGTCCCAGTCCGACATATCGCCATCCAACACCGGAGTCAGATGATCCGGGAACTGGAACATGAACTTCATCTCGCCTTGGTGGCCAAAAGCCGCGCCGACCACGAAGGCCGAGACCAGTAAAGCAACTGATACCTCGTAGATCCTCTTCATTGCAATACCTCTTTTTTTGGTTGGTGTGAGGACATTGCGCCCCTTGCTGCCCAAGCGGGCCGCCTGAAACGACGACTGTATCTTTCTCCTCCTTTCTGCTGCCAACAGATCGTCTCGTCTATTAGAGCAATATAGCTTCAATATCAATTTTAACCTAACTCAACTTTGAAGCCGGTCAAATCCACTAGCGTTCGAGCCCTGCATAGGCCGTCATGAATATCTTGCTGGTCGTGCTAGGAGACAGATTTTCAAACGTCAGCTTCTGTAGACGAAATCCCGTTTGCAGATGGAGCCTGTAGCCGAGGTAATCCGAGGCGTTATTAAATTGCACCGCGACGATGCGGCTGAAGGAATCCGGATCCAAGTCGCGATGAACCGGCACCCCCTCGGCGTCGCGGAACTGCTCAAAGTGGGACAGTTCTAGTCCTAACTCGATGAGCGTATGGGAGAGCAGGGGAATGCGAGCAATAAGAAAAAGCGTCTCGGTCAACTCACGGCGCTCTGGATCGCGCTGGCGAACGGGGCGCGTGCGCAAAAATTCGCTCTTGAAACGCGGTTCAAATTCGATGGTTCCCACCGAGAAGGTGTAATCAACCTTGTTGATGAGACCGACAAAGCTGGCCGTGCGGCGCAGATCGCGCTGATCCCGGCGCTGGTTGTAGATTTCAGTCTTGAACTTGTTGATTACATTCAGGTTCCCTAGGCGCGTAAAATCGAACTGCATATAAGAAGCGTTGACCCAAGTGTCGCGAGCCGGGAACGGATCGAAAATGCGCTGTTGAGTACCGCGGGAATTAGATGGCTGCACCCACTGAAAGAGGTTGTCGGGAATATTGTCCTCGACCAGCTTGAAATTGTCGAACACTCGCAAACGGCCCAGCCCGGCAAAATCCCGGTCGTAGGTGAAGAGCAGGTACGTGGATTTGTTTGTGCGATCCCCCGCTAGCAGTTCTTCGCGCAGATGCCCGACGGTCAGCCGAGCCTCGGCCCCGATGTGGGTTCCCGCGTACATATTGTAGCCGCGGTGGTCCCGTCCGTAGGGATAGTCGGGCTCCTCGTCGTTTTCAAAGCGGTCGACCCAGCCGTTGTTGTTCATGTCGATGCCAAAGAGGTATTCGGGTCTATCGGCGTGATAGCGCAGGAAGGGCTCTTCGTAGTCGGGAACGAAGTTTTGGCGATCCTCCGTATCGTTCTGGTTGAAATCCGAGATGAAATCGTTGTTCTCGTCAAAGCCCGGAAATACCGCATTGTCCGACAACATACCAAAGCGGTTCCAGTCCGGCCGGCGGTCCTGGTCGTCGTTGTCCTCGACGAACTCGTAGATATAGGATATTTCGTCTTCGTAATCGATTTCGTCCTGGCCGCGCGTGCCGGCCAAGAAGGTGCGGGTCGAATAGTCGTCGTCCATGCTATAGCCTTCGAGAAAGACGAAATAGGGATAGGACGCCTTGGACAGGTTGAACATCCATGCCTCGGCGTCGTTGACCGCTTTGCGGTGATCCTTCCGATTGAGGTTGGGATATTGGCGGTATTGCTTGTTGAAATCGTACTCCCCGTAAAAGTCAAAACCCCAGATCTTGTTGGCCGCCAAGGTAACGCCGAGGATGGTATTGGCCGTCGGCAGACCGTAATCGAATTGCAACAGGTGCTGGTTGGAGTTGTCGCGGATGTTGTTTTGCGCCCGTTCGATCAGCAAGAAGACGGGCTGCGAGTCCCGGTTGGTCTGGCGGTCCGACGTGATTTCCACCTTGTAGTCGTTGGAGATCACCAATTCAAAGGATATTCTCTCAATAACTGTAGGATCGGGTCCTAGATACAAAGGGTCGGTAAAATCGTAGGTGAGGGTAATGCGCTCGTCCCCATCCGCGGCCAAAAATCCCACCCGTTGGAAACCCCCTTCGCGTATGGGCTCGAATCCTATGGCACTGCCTCTGAAAACGTTGCCATCTACATCCTCGATGATGATTTCGTCGTCGAATAGGGCCGCCCCACCCACCCCGTCTGCGGGCGAGTCGTCCGACAGCCGGATGATGATGCGGGATATGGGCAGCGCATTCTGGTCGGTGGTCAGAGCCCCGCCGGTGAAAGGGTTGCCGGTGAAATCGTCGAATAGCGTCTGGCCTTGGAAGGCGGTCACATAGGTCGCTCCGACCTCGACGAAGTCGCCAACTTGGACGGTGCCCCGCCCGCCCAGTAAATTGGTAACACTCGTTTTCTGATCGGGAATATCGAGAGAAGTGGCCACTGCCGGCCGACTAGGCCGGGCCAGCAGGAGAGTGCCTTGGTACTTGTCGGCCGCAAAGTCCCACTGAATGCCGTTGAAGGTGGGTTTAGAAAAAGTCATCGGCGTCAGAGTCGTGCGGATCTCATCCCCAATCGTGATGCTATAGTAGTATTGTCCCTTGTGGTCCGAGGATACGACCACTCGGTTGAACCACTGGTTGAACCTGTTGGTCTTGAGGATGCTGCTGCCGAACTGCTGGGGACGGTCTTGCTGCCAATCGTAGATCAACCAGCCCCGGGTGACTAGATTGCCGAAGAAGTCGTAGAAGTAATCGCCCTCCAACGCGGTATCTACATAGCGCTGATAGGGGTCGCGGGCGTAGTTGGAGTACTCCCATTGTCTCCACTGATACTCCTCGTACAGTTCTTGGGGCACGTACCACTTGTGTACTGTCGGATTCAGCGCACCGAATAATACCCCTGGTCCTTGGGGAGAAAAACTCACCGTTCCATCCTGCTTCACTCTACCGAGGCGCGAGCCGTACTCTTGAGCACCGGCCCCAAGCGGCGCACCCCAACCTAGCGCGTAGAGAACGGTGCCTATCGCAATCAGATATCGCTTGCTCAAAATCCTCCCTCCTCCCTTGGCTGGCACCTACTACTGTTAATATACCACGGACACACTGCTCGAACGCCGCTCGGTCTCCCGGTCCGAGCGGATTTCCACTACCACTATGTAGATGCCCGGCGGCACTAGGCGACCGTCGCCGCCGCGACCATCCCACTGGAGCTCGATGCGGCCGTTTGGGACCTCAACCGAGTTGAGCCGCCGCACGTGGCCACCGGCCAAATCGCGGATATTTACCTCCGTCAGCGCGGGTTCGAGTAGGTGCAGAACCGCATAGCTTATTTGCGCCTCGTCATTGGCCCCATCTCCATTGGGGGTGAAGATCCGCGGCTGGATTGCCAGCGGACCAGCCACCTGCGAGCCTACGGTAATCCTCACCAGCAACTCGTCGGTATCCAGTTCGGCTGAAGCATCCCCGCCTGCGGTCTGTAGCGGCACTTGCACACTCGCATCGGCAAAGGCTCGCCCTTGGAAACGCGTACCATAGCGGAACACGGCCGCATCAAAGACAATTTTCAAAAGGGTGCCATCGGCGCTGATCAGGGGTAATTTTAGGGCAAAGTGGTCGTCCTCCACGGCCTCAATGGCGAACGATCCGACGCGCAGGGGCAAAGACACATCGGCTAGATCGCCGCTGAACTCGGCTCCATCTAGGCGATTGCCCGCCTCATCTTGGATCTCCACCGAATGGATGGCCGCGATGCGAGCCGGGGTTTCGATTGCAAAGCGCGTAAATCCCGGCCGACCCGTAGTATTGGCGATGTGGGCGAAGTACGTAAAAGTCGTCTGTTTGCCGACCTCGGTTCGCGGTGGTCCCACCTCGGCGATGATGCGATCAACCGGGGGCCGTGCGAACTCAAAGCCCAAGTCGGCAACAGCGCGGCTAGCATCTAGGCTCAGATTGGTGAAGTCAATGCGAAACTGGAAGTACGACCGTGGTGCCGGCACAGTCAGCGGGACCCCATTGTCGACCACTTGCCACTGGACCCAGCCGTTGTCGGTATCGGATTTGATGGGGCCTCGCTGATTTTTCGCCAGTTTCTCAAAGGTTTCCGCGGTCAGCGTATTGCCTTCGCTGTCGGTGGACACGTATTCGGGTTGCCGCCCCCCCACGTTGGCATTGCGGAAAAAGATATCTGGTGTCGTATCCCGCCCGCTGCGTACGCGAACTTCCATCTTGGAATCCGCGCTATTGCCCGCGGCTATTTCGCTCCAAGCAATTCGGCCCCAGACCACCTCCTCGCCCAGATCCAGCACATTGGACACATAGCTAGCCGTCGGTACGAACCCCCTGCCGTACACCTCTATCTCGTCAATTTCAAATCCGAGGGTGGAAATCGACTTGAGTTGCAAAAAGCGGACAAATTGGGGATTGATTTGGGCTTCTACTCTGGCCTCGCGGTTGTCTGGATCGCGCCGCACCGGCGAGGTAAAAATGGGCTGCCCACTGGCAAAGAGGTTTTGCGGCAAGCCATCGTTGAGGAACAACTCATATCCCCGCATGAATTCGTTCCCAAAGGGAAATGCCGCCGTCATCCGCGGATAGAATACGATTTGGTCCACTCCAAAGCGCGCACCCAAGTCAATGCGAATGGTGACGCCGTTGTTGCGCACGATGCGACCGGCCACGAACTTGCGGTCAAAAGCCACGCGGTGGTCGCCATTGAGCATACCCGCCAATTGCTCTGGGTCTTTCTGGCTGGCATCCAGCCCCGGAATATCTATAGTCCCTCCTCGCTCGAGAATACCGAGCGAAATGTTGAAGTCGGAGCGCAAGCGCAGCGGCATGATCCAGTTCCGCAGAGAATCCAAGCCATCGGCGAACACTTTTTCGCCGTTGGCGTCCTCGATAGTCCCCAGTTGCTCGACAAAATCGATTACGCCCCCGGGTGTTGTGCCAGAATTGCGCCAAGGACGTGCGTCGCCCCCGACCGTAAAAACATCCTGTGCGCTGGTTGGGCACACGGACAGCAGGAGGAGAAGAAAAATTGGCGCAGGAGGGACTAAAAAACGAGCGTTCATCTGAACGATTGCAGCAGCTTGAAAAGGGGACCGATGGGACGATATGCCATAGTGAAGTTAGTTACAGGTTGTGGTGAGCTTCAATATATGATAAATCAAGAAAGCAAAAAAACTACGTATCTTATAGAATAGAGAAGCCGCGGACGCACGGAACGATTGGAGACCAGCGCACCGGGCCGGAAATCGAAACGCTGATGGTCGAAGCCGGCTTCAGCGAGACGGAGTGCCGCCCCCTCGACCACGAACAGGGGATCGCAATCGGCTGGAAGCGCGTATAGTCAATCGTCGAGCGGTGTCAACCAAACCACGGTCGCCCCCCAACCGCCGCCGCCATCCCCAGCTAAGCGGAATGACTCCACTGCGGGCAAGCGGCCCAAGATGGCATGGACCGAGCGCCGCAACTGGCCCGTGCCCTTGCCGTGGATGACGCGCACTTGCAAAATGCCCGCTTGGCGACAGGCATCCAAATAGTCGGGTAACAACCCCTTGAGGTCGCGCGGATGGAAGGTGTGCAGATCCAGCGTACCGTCAATGGGAACTTCCACCGCTTCCGGCTCTTCCCATTCTTCTGCGGACATCGTCCTACCCCTCGCTTTTGTGCTTTCTGTGCCTCTTGTGGCCCTGTCCCGCCTACCCCTCGTACGCGGAGTGCCATTGTGTTTTTTGTGCTTCTTGTGCCTTTTGTGGCCCTGTCCCGCCTCAACCCCGCGCACGGAGTTCCGTAGAGCTAATATCCATCCTGAAAGGCACCGGCGCGAAGAGGTCCGCGTACTGTGCAGGTACATCTATATCTGCTAAGGTGTGGTACGCATTTCCATCCGCCCGCCCGGCCACCCAAAAGCGACACCCCTCAGCGGCAAACTCCGCCAAGGCCGCGGCCAAGCCCCGCTCCCCATCGTCGTAATACTGGCCTTGTAAGAGCCGCACAGCCGTATCGTAGCCCAGCGCGAAATGGCAACCGCCAAAAAGCCGGGCTTTCTGCAAAAAGGTCGGCGACCGCGTCACCACCACTGGGAAGCGACCGCGCATTTGCGCCAAACGGCTTTCCACGGCGCTCCTTTGCAGCGGGGGCTTATCGACATTTTCGATGGACAGTTCCAAGCTCGGCTGGCGACCGCTTAGTTGTCCCGCGGCGGCCGCCAGCCGCTCGTGTCCCTCGTGCAGCGGATTGAAAGACCCGGACAAGAGCAGGCGCTGACCGCGCTCGACCTCGGGCGCGAACCCCCCGTCGGAGCGCGTTTCGACGACGTCCAACTCGCCCGCAAACAGCAAGCTCAGCGGATCGTCCAACGCCAGCACGCGCCGCGTAAGATGCGCGTATTCGGGCCGCGATTCACCGGCGACCGGGCCGCCGCCAGCTTCCACTAGAGCCTCCAAGGCCAAGCGGCTCAAGACCTCCTCTTGCGCCAAGCGGTCGGCCGCACCCTTTTCAAAGCGCAGCGTGTACAAGCGGTAGGAATCCTCCAAGCGCAGCGCGAGACAGCCCCGGTCCGGCCCGCGCCGCGGCCTGTTCGTCGCCAAGGCCGCACTACAGCCCACGCCGATGCAGCATTGCCCGCGCTCGGCCAAGGAAGCGGCCCGCACAAAGGCCCGGCCCGCCAGATCGCGCGCCGTTTGCTCGCTCGCCCGATGCGGCCCCGGCGCAGCCAAATACGCCGCAAGCGCTCGCTCGCTATAGGGCACTTGGGCTTCGACGATAGCGTGCGAGGCCCCGGGATGATTCAAGAGCCAGCTAATGAGTTCGCTGCCGCCGCCAGTGGTTGCGAGCGCCAGCTTAGTGCCGCTGTGCAATACGGCTTCGACCTGCGTCCAGATGTCGCGGGAGACGCGCAAGCCCTCGCTAAGCGCGGGATAAGGCCGCACCTCACTCATGGAAACCATTCCTATAGCAATCCTACATCCTTCATAAGGGATGTTCTGCGTGGCGTTTTGGGTATGAGATACTTCGCTACGCTCAGTATGACAAGGGCTGGGGTACGAAGCCCCCGTCTCGGTGTCATGCTGAGCGCAGCGCAGCGCAGTCGAAGCATCTCTACATGCTTACAAGTCATTTAGGACGGCTATATTTGCCGGTGGAGCGCCCATAATATCGCGCCTCCTCCTGCTTGTCAAACACCCGCAGCGCGACCATATTTTTGCCAGAGCCATCCAATGAACATCGCCAAAGCCATTGTGCCGGTAGCCGGTCTAGGCACCCGACTCCTGCCCACGACCAAAGCCTTGCCCAAGGAAATGCTGCCCGTGGGTCGCCTGCCGGTCGTCCACCGCGTCGTCGAAGAGCTAGCGGCTGCCGGCATCCGCCAAATCCTCTTCGTCACCGGGCGCGGCAAGCGCGCGATTGAGGATCACTTCGACGACAGCGGCGCGGCGGGCCACCCCTTGGGCTACCGCGAGCGCGGCATCGAGTTTTTCTCCGTGCGCCAACCTCAGCCCCCCGGGACCGGCACGGCGGTCGCGGCCGGGGAAACCTTCGCGGCCGGCGAGCCTTTTGTCGTGGCCTTTGGCGACAGCATCGTGCGCACCCACAGCGGCCGCCCCCTGTTGCAGCGCATGATCCACTCGCACCTGCGCCATCGCGCCGCCTGCACCATCGGCGCACACGAAGTGCCCCCAGAGCGGATGCACCACTACGGCATCTTGGTCCCCCAAGGGGCCTCGGCTGAAAATTCCAAGCTGACCGCGATCCTCGAAAAACCAACGCCCGAGCAAACCGCTAGCCGCTTAGCCGTTAGTGCGCGCTACGTGTTTTCTCCGGCCATTTTTTCCCACCTCCGCGCCACTACACCCGCTGCGAGCGGGGAGATATACCTCACCGACGCGATTGCCGCCCTCATCGCCGCTGGGGGCCTAGTCCGCGCCGTGCGCTTGGGCAGCGACGAGCAGCGCTGCGACATTGGCAACCACCTCTCTTATTTGTTGAGCTTTGTCGATTACGCGCTCGACGACCCAGAATGGGGGGCGCAAATCCGCGCCTATCTGCGGGAAAAACTAGCCGACGACCCGTCTTGACAGCCCTTGGCAAATCCATAATGTTAGTAAGGTTCAATTAGACGCTAACCGCATAGGGGTTTACGCATGGGCGCAGCAAGCAGTTGGAAAGAAAAATTAGCCGGGCAACTGACCGCCGAGCTAGCCGACGAAATCGACACCTTTGAGACCCAGATCCACTTGCGCAAGCAGGGCAAGATGGAGGAGAAACTCTTCGCTGAGACGCGGTTGCGCCGCGGCGTGTACGGCCAGCGCTACGACAACGGCCAGCGCTACGACGGCACCCAGACGCAACCGCTGCGCTTCCCCGAGCATCAGACCAAGGGGCCGGACACGGTTTGGCACGCCCCGGGCATGATGCGGATCAAAATCCCATTCGGCGGGCTGACGGCCAACCAGATGGAAGCGCTGGCCGACGTGGCCGAAGAGTACTCCGAGGAAGTCCTGCACGTCACCACGCGCCAAGACTTCCAAATCCACTTCATCCACCTCGAAGACACGCCCGACTTGATGCGCCGCTTGGCCGCGGTCGGCATCACCACCCGCGAGGCCTGCGGCAACTCGGTGCGCAACGTCACCGCCTGCCCCCTCTCTGGAGTGTGCCGCACGGAAACCTTTGACGTAACCCCCTATGCCCAAGCCACCATGCGCTTTCTGCTCGGGCATCCCGACTGCCAAGACTTTGGGCGCAAGTTCAAGATCGCCTTCTCCGGCTGCCAGCACGAAGCCTGCGGCCTGACCAGCATGCACGACTTAGGCGGCATCGCCGCAGTCCAGACCATCAACGGCGAGGAAAAGCGCGGCTTTAAGCTCTACGTCGGCGGCGGCTTGGGCGCGGTGCCACACCAAGCCCAGCTTTTCGACGAGTTCGTGCCCGCCGAAGAATTGCTGCCCATCACCCAAGCCATCGCCCGCGTCTTTGCCCGCCTCGGGGAAAAGAAAAACCGCAACCGCGCCCGCATTAAGTTCTTGGTAGCCAAGCTCGGCATTGAGGAATTTCGCCGCTTGGTGCGGGAGGAACGAGCCATCCTGCCCCCGGACCCGCGCTGGACCGAGTTTCTCGACGACCTGCACGCCACCGACGAGCAGCCGCTCAAGCGGGGCCAAGCCCTCAACGGCGCGGCCGCGCGCCAAGGATTCGCCGAATGGCACCGCACCAACGTCTATTCCCAGCGTCAAGAAGGCTATGCGGTCGCCACCGTAGCTCTGCCGCTGGGCGATATAACTTCTAGCCAACTGCGCGCCTTGGCCGCCGTGAGCCGGCGCTACGTCCGCGAAACCGTCCGCACCACCGTCGAGCAGAACCTCGTCTTGCGCTGGGTTAGCGAAACCGATTTGCCCCACCTCTACGACGAGCTGGTCTCCCTCGGCCTCGCCGAGTCGGGAGCGGGGACCATTGCCGACGTGACGGCTTGCCCCGGCACCGACACCTGCAAGCTCGGCATTGCCTCCTCGCGCGGCCTAGCCGCCGAGTTGCGCCAGCGGCTAGGCGAGGAAAACGGCTCGCTCAACGCGGCCGTCGAGGCCCTGCGGATCAAGATCAGCGGCTGCTTCAACTCCTGCGGCCAACACCACGCCGCCGACATCGGCTTCTACGGCAACAGCCGCAAAATCAACGGCATCACCGTGCCGCACTTTCAGGTTGTCTTGGGCGGCCAGTGGCGAGAAAACGCCGGCTCCTTCGGCTTGGCCACAGGCGCGGTGCCCTCCAAGAACATCCCCGAGGTCGTCACCCGGTTGGCCAAGCACTTTGTCGCCGAGCGCACCGCAGACGAGCCCTTCAAGGACTTCATCGCCCGCATCGGCAAGCGCCAAGTCAAGGCCATGCTCGAGGACCTAACCCAAGTGCCGTCCCACGAGGAAAACAGTTGGTACTACCAAGACTGGGGCGACACCCGCGAGTTTACCATGGCCGACCTCGGCAAGGGCGAGTGCGCCGGCGAAGTCGTTTCCATTACGACCATGGAAATCGCCGCGGCCGAGCGCGAGGTCTTTGAAGCGCAAGTCGCCTTGGACGAAGGGCAGCTAGCAGCCGCTTGGCAGGGCGCTTTGAGCGCGATGCTGCGCGCGGCCCGCGCCCTAGTCAAAGAGCAATTCTACGACGTTCCCGCAACGCCTGAAGTGGTGGTAGCCGAATTCCGGGCGCGTTTCTACGACCATGAGTTGTTCTCGCCCAAGTTTGCTAACTACCTCTTTGCCGCGCACCAGAATCCACCGGGCGCATTGGCCGAGGCGCAAGTCCATCGCTTTATCGAGGAGGCGCAGCTGTTCATCGAAGGCGCGTACACCTGCTACGACAAAATCGCCACGCCCGCTGGCGCGACCGCTTGAGGCTGCATGGAAGCCCTACAGCGCATCAACGTCAAATTCTATCTCGAAGACCCCGAGTCCCTGTCGGCCCAAGCGGCCTTTCGCATCTTCAATAGTTGGATCCCGACGACTCCCGACGAAGTGCTCATCGACGTGGCCGACTACAGCCACCTCGCTGAGGGACCGCTGACCTTGCTCGTCGGCCACGAAGCCAACTACAGCCTCGACAACCACCGCGCCGAGTTGGGCTTGCTCTACTCGCGCAAACAACCCACCGCTGGCAGCCTGACCGAGCGGCTTGCCAGCGCGTTCAAAGCGGCCCTCACAGCCTGCCGCCGCCTCGAAGAAGAGCCCAGCCTAGCCGGCGCAGTAAAATTTCGCCGCGGCGATGTGCTCCTCGTAGCCAACGACCGCCTCAACGCCACCAACGACCCAGCCGGCGAAAGCGCCCTGCGGGCCGCGCTCGGCCCGGTCCTCGCCCGGCTCTTTGCCGGGGCCGAGTACGCCGTGGAGCGCGACCCAGCCCCTCAGGCGCGCCTCAACCTGCGAATCCGCTGCCAGACCGATGCCGACGCGGCCACCCTGCTGGGCAATCTCGCCGCTTGACAGAGGCAAACAGGCCCGTATTTTTGCGATAAATAGCACCCTATTGGGAGGAACCCATGGCTTACTACATCACCGAAACCTGCATCGACGTCAAAGACAAGGCCTGCGTCGAGGTTTGCCCGGTCGATTGCATCCATCCAATCGACGGCGAAGGCGAGCCCATGCTCTACATCGACCCGGACGAATGCATCGATTGCGGCGCCTGCGAGCCGGAGTGCCCGGTCGAGGCGATCTTCGCCGAAGAGGATGTGCCCGAGGACCAAGACCGCTTCGTCGAGATCAATACCAAGTACTTTGAGCTGCGCAACGACGCCGAAGAGTGGAACCAATGGAAGCAGGAACACGCCGCCGAATTTGAAAAAACCAGCTAGGCCGCTCGCTCTTTGCGCGAAAAAGCCGGGACGCCCCACGGGTTTCCCGGCTTTTTCGCGCTTGACGCTATCGCACCCACCCCGCTTATTTTTTCCCCCAACGAGCATTGCCGGAGATCGACTACATGGCCAAGACAACTGCCCGCAAAAAACCGAAAGCCAAGAAAACCAAGCTCCGGGCCGCGCCCGACAAGCTGTGGTTTATGTACCGCAAGATGTCCGAGATCCGCCTCTTTGAAGAACACGTCTGGGATGTCTATACCCGTGGCCTGATGCCCGGCCTAGCCCACCTCTACATCGGCGAGGAGGGCGTGGCTGTCGGCACGTGCGCGGCCCTCCGCGACTCCGACTACATCACCAGCACGCACCGCGGGCACGGGCATTGTCTAGCCAAGGGCGGCCAACTCGACCGCATGATGGCCGAGATCATGGGCAAGGAGGCCGGCTATTGCCGCGGCAAGGGCGGCTCCATGCACATCGCCGATATGTCCGTGGGCATCCTCGGCGCCAACGGCATTGTCGGCGGCGGCTTCGGCATCTGCACCGGCGCGGGCCTCTCGGCCAAGCTGCGGGGGACCGATCAGGTGGGCGTCTGCTTCTTCGGCGACGGCGCGGCCAACCAAGGCATCATGCTCGAAACGATCAACATGGCCGTAATCTGGAACCTGCCGGTCATCTACGTTTGCGAGAACAACCAATACGGCGAGCACACGCCCTACGAGCACGTCACCGGCGTCACCGACATCGCCGACCGCGCCAAAGGTCTCGGCCTCGAAGGGGTTATCGCCGACGGCGCGGATGTGCTGGAGATGTACGAAAAAGTAACCGCGGCCGTGGCCAAAGCGCGCCAAGGCGACGGCCCGAGCCTGATCGAAGCCAAAACCTACCGCTACCACGGCCATCACGTCGGCGACGCCCAGACCTACCGCACCCGCGACGAGGTCGGCTGGTGGTCTGAGAACAAGGACCCCATTCGCCTGTTGGGCCAATACATGGTCGCCAACAGGGTGGCTAAGCAGGCCGAGCTCGACGCCCTGTACGAGCAAGTAGAGCGCGAGGTCCTCGACGCCATCGAGTTCGGCAAAGAAGCCTCCTTTCCTCCGCCAGAACAAGCTTTTGAGGATATATATGCCTGATCGGGACATGCTGTTTAGAGAAGCGATTGGCCTCGCCACGGCCGAGGAGATGCGACGCGACGCGACCGTCTTTGTCATGGGCGAGGACGTGGGGGCCTCGGGCGGCATCTTCAAATGCTGCGAGGGCCTCTTCGAGGAGTTCGGCGCGGAGCGCGTCATCGACACCCCCATTGCCGAGGCGGGCTATATCGGCCTCGGCGTCGGGGCCGCCATGACCGGCATGCGCCCGCTGTGCGAGCTGATGTTCGGCGACTTTTCCCTGTTGACCATGGACCAGATCGTCAATCAGGCCGCCAAAATTCGCTACATGTCGGGCGGCCAGTGCAAGGTGCCGCTGACGATCCGGCTGTCGATGGGGGCCGGGCGCTCTTCGGCCGCGCAGCACTCGCAGAGCTTGCACGCGCTTTTTGCCCACATTCCCGGGCTCAAAGTCGCCATCCCCGCGACGCCACGCGACGCCAAGGGCCTGCTCAAGACCGCGATCCGCGACGACAACCCCGTGCTTTTCTTTGAAGACAAGATGATGTACAACGACTCCGGCCCCGTGCCCGAAGACGACGATTTCCTCATCCCTTTTGGCGCGGCCGAGATCAAACGCGCCGGCACCGACCTGACCCTCGTCGCCACCTCTAGCATGGTCGGCGTCGCCTTGGCCGCGGCCGAAGCGCTCGCCGCCCAAGGGCTAGAAGCCGAGGTCGTCGATCCGCGCACCCTAGTACCGCTCGACAAAACAACCCTGCTCGCCTCGGTGCGCAAAACCGGCTATGCGGTCGTAATAGACGAAGGCGTTGAGCGCTACGGCACCACGGCCGAGCTCGCTTCCATCCTCAACGCCGAGGCATTCGACTGGCTCGACGCGCCCGTCTTGCGCATCGGCGCGGCCGACGTGCCCATCCCCTTCAGCCCAGCCCTCGAGATGCCGACCATTCCCAGCCAAGAGCGCATCGTCGAGACCGTCCTGTCCCAGCGAGGGTAGGCTTTGTCGCGCCCGGCGTGCTTGGTCACGGGCTCTTCGAGCGGGATTGGCGCGGCCATCGTCCGCCAATTCGCGGCTCAAGGCTACGACGTGGTGGTCCACTACAACGCCGGAGAGGAACGCGCCGCGCAAATTGCCGCGGCCATTCGCGCCGAGTACGCCGTTGAGTCCTTGGTCCTCGGGGCCGATCTCTCGCAGCCAGCGGCCCCTTTCGACTTGGTCGACCGCACCTTCGCGCACTTTGGCCGCCTCGACGTAGCGGTTAGCAACAGCGGCGTGGCCAACTACGTGGCCGACGAACAGGGCCAGCTTGCGCGCTACCGCTTCAGCGACACCCCGGTCGAGCACCTCGACAAGGAGATGGCTCGCGTCCTCAGCCTCAACCTCATGGGGGCCTACCGGCTGACTCAACGCGCCCTCAAGCTCATGGCGACTCAAGCCGCGCAAGAAGCCGATCCCCTTCACCGCAGCATCCTCTTGATTACCTCCATCTCGGATACGGCCCCGGAGAGCACCCGCATTCCCTACGGCGTCAGCAAAGCCGGCCTCAATCACGTGGTCGCGGGGGCGGCCTTCGACGGCGGGCCTCATAATATCACGGTCAACGCCCTGCGCCCCGGCGTCGTCGATACGCCGATGACGAGCCGCCCTTCGGGCGTGGAGGATCCGCAATCGGGCCGCGAATTCAGCGTGGCCGAGATCTACGGTTTGATGGCCGCCGGGGGTTCCCAACCCATTCGCCGCATCGGACGCCCCGAGGACATCGCCTTCGCCGCCTACGCCTTCACCCAGATCCCCTACATGACCGGCCAACTCATCGCCGTTGACGGCGGCTTTACCCTGCCCGGCAATTTTCCCAACCGCGAAGTCTTTCTCCAAGAGGGTCTGCGCAAGCGACGATCTGGTTAGCAGCATTCGGCAGCCATGCTCGGCGCGCCGTTTACCCCATCCCCACGGAGGATCGCCATGATTCGCTTCGTCCTTTTTGTCCTCGTCCTCGCCTTCGTCGCCTGCTCCGACCCGGCCCCGGTAGCCCCGCACTCTGCGGGCAAAGCCAACTGCGCCTTGTGTGGGTTTTTGGGCGACGACCGCTACACCGCTACCGACCTGCTTTTCGCCGACGCCAATCTGGATCGGGCGGTGCGACAGGCGTTGGGCCGCCCGCAAGGACGCCTTACCTCAGAGGACCTCGCTTCTCTGACCGCGCTTTCGGCTAGCAGTAAAGATATTCGTAGCTTGGGGGGCCTTAGACAACTTACGGGCCTACAAACGCTCACTCTGAGCGACAACCAGATAGCCGATATAACCCCATTGACCCAACTGACCAACCTGAAACGGCTAGACCTGAAGAACAACCAAATAGCCGATATAACCCCACTCGCCGACCTGACGAACCTGCTTTTACTAGACCTGAGCAATAACCAGATCGTCGATATAACTCCACTGACCCAACTGACCGAGCTGTCAAAGCTGTATCTGAACGGCAATCGGATCGCCGATATAATCCCGCTAGCCCAAATGACCAATCTGTCAGATCTACATCTGAACTGGAACCAGATTGTCGATCTAACCCCGCTGGCTCAAATGACTGAGCTAAAAGATCTGAAACTAAGGGGCAACCAGATCGCCGACCTGACCCCGTTGACCACCTTAGACCCGAACTGGCTAGACCTAAGTTTCAACCAGATTGTCGATCTAACCCCACTGAGCGTCTTAGACCTCTTAACCCTACAGCTAAGAGGCAACCAAATTGCCGACCTAACCCCGCTGACCACCTTGAAAAGCCTGTATTGGCTCGATCTGGGCAATAACCAGATCGCCGACCTGACCCCGCTGGCCGCCTTGAAACATCTACACACACTATTTCTGGATAACAATCAGCTATCCGATCTAACCCCGCTGGCCCAAATGATCCGCCTAGGTTGGCTGTATCTGGAACATAACCAGATAGTTGACCTAACCCCGCTGGCCTCACTGACCCAACTGACAGGACTGCTTCTGAACGACAATCAGATCGTCGATCTAACCCCACTGACCCAACTGACCAACCTGAATAGGCTGCATCTGCACAACAATCGAATTGCAGACTTGGCCCCCTTAGTCGCCAATCCCGGCATAGATGAAGGCGTTCCGGGGTGGGTGGATTGGGTAGTTTTGCGAGGAAACCCTCTCAACAGCCAAGCTCTTACCCAACAGATTCCCGCCTTGAGAGCAAGGGGCGTCAACGTCGAATACTAGCCCCTCCTCAGCGAAAGGTCCTACCGTGAAAGCCCAACGTCCGCTGGGTCTGGCCCTGCCGATCTAGCCCCATTTTATCCCATCCCCAAGGAGCATCGCCATGATTCGCTTCCTTTTTGTCTTCGTCCTTACCCTCGTCGCCTGCTCCGACCCGGCCCCGGTAGCCCCTCCTCCCGCCGGCAAAGCCAACTGTGCTTTGTGCGGTTTCTTGGGTGACGACAAGTACACCATTGCCGAAGGGCAAGGGGGCCATGAAAGCCCCGACAGCTCGGCCGAAGCCGATAGTACACAAGCAGACGCCGAAACCGATACCGATACCGATACCGATACCGATACCGATAGCACACAAACCGACACCTCTTCGTCCTCGGCCTCCGATCTAGAAAGTTTTTTGGGGGACGACCGCTATACCGCTACCGACCAGTCTTTCGCCGACGCCGGTCTGGAGCGGGTGGTGCGACAGGCGTTGGACCGACCGCAAGGACGCCTTACACCAGAGGACTTTGCTTCCCTGACTCGGCTCAACGCTAAACATAAGAACATTCAAAGTTTGGTCGGCCTCCAACACCTTACGGCCCTGCAATGGTTGAACTTGCATGACAACTACATTACCGATGTGGGGCCGCTGGCCAGCCTGACCCACCTAGATACGCTATGGCTGTGGGACAACTACATTACCGATGTGGGGCCGCTAGCCAGCCTAACCAATCTGAAAGTACTGAGTCTGGATGAAAACCAAGTTGCCAATGTGGGGCCGCTGGCCAATATGACCAACCTGAAAGAACTGTGGCTGAGTGACAACCGGGTTGCGGATGTGGGGCCGCTGGCCGGATTGACCAATCTACAATGGCTGGTCTTGTCGTCTAACCAAGTTGCGGATGTGGGGCCGCTGGCCAGTATGACCAACCTGCAATGGCTGGATTTGCAGGGCAATAGGGAAATTGCCGATATAAGTCCACTGGCCACCCTGACTAACCTGCAAGTGCTGTGGATAACCTATAGCCGGGTTTCGGATATAGAGCCGCTCGCCAATTTGACCAGCCTACAATGGTTGGATCTGGCTGGCAACCAGATTGCGGATGTGGAGCCATTGATGGGGCTGACCAACTTAGAGGCCCTTCATTTTCAAGACAATCCCCTCAGCGACCAAGCCATCAACGAACACATCCCCGCCCTGAAAGCAAGGGGCATATCCGTCCATTACTAAACCCGCCGCCATAGATTGACGATCCTATCGTGGTCGATTATCGTTCAAGGCATGGTCGATTTGCAGAAGATAAAACCTCGCTTACAACGTCCGATATTGGCCCAAGTCCTGACCCAATACCCCGTTGTCGTCGTGCATGGGGCGCGTCAGACCAGCAAGACCACCTTGGCTCAAGGGTCGCCTATAGGCCAAGGGCGCGCCTTCCTTTCCTGTGCGCGGTCCATAATGGCCGTTTGCTCAACATAGCGTCCCTCGCCACAGACGCGGGCCTCGCCGCGGCCACAGCCCGGCGCTATATCAATCTATTGGAACTTTCTTTTCAGTTGACCCGAGTACCCGCCTACGCCGTCAACCGCGGCAAACGCTTGATCAAAGCACCTAAACTGCTGTGGACCGATACTGGACTGGCGGCTCATTTGGCCGGCATCGCCGACGCGAACAACTTGGTGAGAGGACGGGAATGGGGCTTTTGGCTAGAAAACTGGGTGGGCAACCACCTGCTGGTTTGGGCGGGGCTACACGTGCCGAGGCTCCATATAACGCACTGGCGCACGGCCGATGGCCGCGAAGTAGATTTTGTCGTTGAAACCGGCCATCGGCTTATGCCCGTGGAAGTGAAGGCTACGCCGAGGCCATCGAGCAAGGATTTGGTCGGATTGAATGCTTTTCTCGATACCTATGAGGCCGCATCCTTCGGTGTGGTCGCCTGTCCGTGCCCGGCCCCCAAGGTTTTGTCGTCCCGCGTCATTGCCCTGCCGCTGAACCAGTTGTTGCTCTGCTGAGACAGGATTAATTGAAAGGAAGCTCCCCATGCCGACGACGATCCTTCGATTAGGAATGCTCCTAATCTTAGCGGCCCTTGGCGTTCCAGCGGCAGCACAGACCGAATTATTCTTTGCCGCGGGCGTCGATAGCACCGGCTGGGCGCAGGCGCAAAGCAATGCCGACGGTCACGTGCTGATTGAATCGCCGCAGTATCCGCGCGGCCTGTGGCTGCACTTGGTCGATGACGCGGGGGACGCGCTCGCTGGCCTGCAAGTGGAATACCAAGAGCAACCCGACCGCTTGGTGGCAATTCGTTGCGTCGATCCGGTTGGCGCGATGCGGGAGACGCTGGTTTGGACGCGGCCCGAAGGGGACGCCCTCCGCTTGACGCTCAAGCCGAAAGAAGCGGGCGACCTGCCAGCGGGGCTAGCGTCCATAGACTGGCAAATCAACCCGAGCGTTGTATCGCTGCTCGATCCCGTGGAGGACATCTGGCCGGTCGGCTGGGAAGCGGTGGCGGCGTTTTTGCGAGCGCGGTGGCAGGATCAAGCCGGACGAGTCGCCATCCAACTTGATGCCAGTGCTTCCTTCGCCGTTGAGCTAGATCGCCCAGAGGCCATAGAGACGCTGGTGGCGCACCTGCAACAGGTACTGCAGTCAGCCGAGGCCGCACTCGGAGCAATCAATCCCTTGAAAATGCAAATGCAGGTATTTGCGGGGAATCTGGGGCTGCAAGAAGGCGTGATCCTCCGCGTCTCTTGGTTCGACGACCCGAATCTGGAGCATGAGGTGGAGGCGGCACTAGGCCGACCACAAGGCCCCTTTACACCAGAAGACTTTGCTACGCTGACCGAGCTTTCGGCTAACTCGAAAGACATTCGTAGTTTGGCGGGTATCGAGTACTTTGCGGCCCTGCGAAAGCTGGAGTTATACCTCAACCACATTGCTGATCTGACCCCACTAAGCCAACTAAAAAACCTAAATAGGCTAAACCTGAGATCCAATCAGATTGTTGATCTGACCCCGATAAGCCAACTAAACAGCCTACACGGGCTATATCTTGACGACAACCAGATTGTTGATCTGACCCCACTAAGCCAACTAAAAAACCTGAGGTGGCTATCTTTTGACGACAACCAGATTACTGATCTGACCCCGATAAGCCAACTAAACAGCCTAGAGTCGCTACGTCTGGGCGACAACCAGATTGTTGATCTGACCCCGATAAGCCAACTAAAAAACCTGAGGTGGCTATCTCTGGGCGGCAACCAGATTGACGATCTGACCCCGATAAGCCAACTAAACAGCCTAGAGTGGCTATATCTGGGCGGCAATCAGATTGTTGATCTGACCCCGATAAGCCAACTAAAAAACCTGAATAGGCTATATCTGTTCGGCAACCCCCTCAGCGACCAAGCCCTCACTGAGCATATCCCCGCCCTGCAAGCACGAGGCGTCGAAGTCTACTACTAAACCCACCCCCACCCGTCCCTCCGCTGCGAAAGGCCGCGCCGATTTTGGTATCCCTATCGCATTTATCGTATTATCCCAATAGACCAAACGCGCTCGGCCGGCGTCATAATAGATCGAAGGGCGCGTCTCCACGTTAAACGTCACAGGCTGGGAAACCGAGTAGGGAACCTTGTCATGTACCTGTCCATCCTTCGATTAGGAATGCTCCTAACACTGGCGGCAGGCGTTCCAGCCGTAGCACAGCCCGAATTATTCTTTGCCGCGGGCGTCGATAGCACCGGCTGGGCACAGGCGCGAAGCAATGCCGATGGCCACGTGCTGATTGAATCGCCGCAGTATCAACGGGGTCTGTGGCTGCACTTGGTCGATGACGCGGGGGACGCGCTCGCCGGCCTGCAAGTGGAATACCAAGAGCAACCCGACAGCTTGATTGCCATTCGCTGCGTCGATCCGGTTGGCGCGATGCGGGAGACGCTAATTTGGACTCGGCCCGAAGCAGACGCCCTCCGCTTGACGCTCAAGCCGAAAGAAGCGGGCGACCTGCCGGCGGGGCTCAGCCGCATGGACTGGCGCATTGATCCAACTGCTGAAGCACTGTTGGAGCCGGTGGCGGAAATCCGGCGGATTGGATGGGAAGCGGTGGCGGCGTTTTTGCGAGCGCATTGGCAGAATCAAGCCGGACGAGTGGCAGTGCAGTTCAATGCCCGCACCTTGGCGATTGAAGTGGATCACCCAGAGGACGTCGAGACGCTGGTGACGCACCTGCAACAGACACCGCAGCCAGCCGATGCCGCGCTCGGAACAATCAATCTCTTGGCAATGCAGGTATTTGCGGGGAATCTGGGGCTACAAGAAGGCGCGATCCTTCTCCGCATCCCTTTGTTCGACGACCCGAATCTGGAGAGCGTGGTGAGGAAGGCACTAGGCCGACCACAAGGCCCCTTTACACCAGAGGATTTTGCTTCTCTGACCGAACTTTCGGCCATCAGGAAATCCATTCTTAGTTTGGCGGGTATCGAGTACTTTGCGGCCCTGCGAAAGCTAGTGTTATACGGCAACCTGATTACTGATCTGACCCCAATAGGTCAATTAAAAAGCCTAGATACGCTAGGGCTGGGCGAGAACCGGATCGTTGACCTGAACCCAATTAGCCAACTAAACAGCCTGAAACTGCTATCTCTTGCCTACAACCAGATCATCGACTTGACCCCACTAAACGAACTAAAAAGCCTGAATGCGCTATATCTTGGCGAGAACCGGATCGTTGACCTGACCCCAATTAGCCAATTAAAAAACCTGCGATTCCTAGAGCTGTCCCATAACGAGACTGACGACCTGACCCTAATTAGCCAACTAAATAGCCTAGAGTGGCTCGGCCTGTCCGGCAACCAGATTGACGATCTAACCCCAATTAGCCAGTTAAAAAACCTGAATAGGCTATGGCTGTCCCATAACGAGATTGACGACCTGAACCCAATTAGCCAATTAAAAAACCTGCAATACCTATTCCTGAGCAGAAACCGGATCGTTGACCTGAACCCATTAAACCAACTAAAAAGCCTGCAACACCTACGTCTGGACGAGAACCGGATCGTTGACCTGAACCCAATTAGCCAACTAAAAAACCTGCAATACCTATTTCTGAACAGAAACCGGATCGTTGACCTGAACCCAATTAGCCAACTAGACAGCCTGAAGCACCTAAGACTGTCCCGCAACCCGATTACCGACCTAAGCCCTCTAGTCGCTCATTCCGGGCTAGGAGACGGTGATGAGGTGTATTTGGAAAGCATTATCCTCAGCGACCAAGCCCTTACCGAACATATCCCCGCTCTGAAAGCGCGAGGCGTCACTGTTTACTATACTTCCCAATAGACCAAACGCGCTCGGCCGGCGTCATAATGGATCGAAGGGCGCGTCTCCACGTTAAACGTCACAGGCTGGGAAACCGAGTAGGGAACCTTGTCATGTACCTGTCCATCCTTCGATTAGGGATGCTCCTAACACTAGCGGCGCTTGGCGTCCCAGCGGCAGCGCAGCCCGAATTATTCTTTGCCGCGGGCGTCGATAGCACCGGCTGGGCGCAGGCGCAAAGCAATGCCGACGGCCATGTGCTGATTGAATCGCCGCAGTACCAACGGGGTCTGTGGCTGCACTTGGTCGATGACGCGGGAGACGCGCTCGTCGGCCTTCAGGTCGAATACCAAGAGCGTCCCGACCGCTTGGTGGCGATTCGCTGCGTCGATCCGGCCAGAAAGGTGCGGGAGACGCTAATTTGGACTCGACCCGAAGGCGATGCCCTCCGCTTGACGCTCAAGCCGAAAGAAGGCGGCGACCTGCCAGCGGGGCTAGCGTCCATAGACTGGCAAATCGACCCGAGTGTTGAATCGCTGCTCGATCCAGTGGAAGAGACCCGGCTGATCGGCTGGGAAGCGGTGGGGGCATTTCTGCGGGAACGCTGGCAGAATCAAGCCGGACGAGTGGCGGTGCAGTTCAATGCCCGTACCTTGGCGATTGAGGTGGATCACCCGGAGAGCGCAGAGACGCTGGTGGCACACCTGCAACAGGCACAGCAGCCAGCCGAGGCCGCGCTCGGAGCAATCAGCCCCTTGAAAATGCAAATGCAGATATTTGCGGGGAATCTTGGTCTGCAAGAAGGCGTCATCCTCGACGTCTCTTTATTCGATGACCCGAATCTGGAGCGTATGGTGAGAGCAGCACTAGGCCGACCGCAAGGCCCTTTTACACCAGAGGATTTTGCTACGCTGACCGAGCTTGGACCTGGCGGGCAAGATATTCGTAGTTTGGCGGGTATCGAGTACTTTGCGGCCCTGCTAACGCTGGATTTACACCGCAACCAGATTACTGACCTGACCCCACTAAACCAACTAAAAAACCTGATGCGGCTATGGCTGGGCCGAAACCAGATTGACGACCTGACCCCACTAAACCAATTGAAAAACCTGAATGCGCTAAATCTGTGGGGCAATCAGATCGTTGATCTGACTCCAATTAGCCAATTAAAAAACCTGCAAGACCTAGATCTAGACGACAACCAGATTGTTGACCTGACCCCAATCAGCCAATTGAAAAACCTAGATACGCTAGCCCTGGGCCGAAACCAGATTGTTGACCTGACCCCACTAAACCAACTAAAAAACCTGAATGCGCTATGGCTGTACAGCAATCAGATCGTTGATCTGACTCCAATTAGCCAATTAAAAAACCTGAATACGCTAGTCCTGAGCCGAAACCAGATTGTTGACCTGACCCCACTAAACCAATTAAAAAACCTGAATAGGCTATTCCTGAGCTACAACCAGATTGTTGACCTGACCCCACTAAACCAATTAAAAAACCTGCAATACCTAGGTCTAGAAGACAACCAGATTGTTGACCTGACCCCGATAAGCCAACTAAAAAACCTGAATAGGCTATATCTGTACGACAACCCCCTCAGCGACCAAGCCCTAACCGAACAGATCCCCGCCCTAGAGGCAAGGGGCGTCACCGTCTCCTACTAACCCCCCATCCGTCCCCCTTCACCGAAAGGCCCCCACCATGAAAGCCCAACTCACCCTCCTCCTCGCCCTACTGGCCCCCCTCCCCGCCCTCAGCATCGGCTACGTGTACACCGGCGTGGGCGACGACGGCCGCCAGAACCTCGAACTGACCTCGGTCACCGTCGAGGTGCAGATCGACGAGCGCATCGCCCGCACGCGCACCGACCAGATCTTCACCAATCACGCCGAATGGGAGGTGGAAGGCATCTACGAATTCACCTTGCCCGAAGGGGCCATCATCACCGATCTGGTGCTGTGGATCGACGACAAGCGGATACAGGGGCTCATCCTCGAAAAGGAAGAGGCGCGTCAGACGTATGACGCCATCGTGGCCCAGCGCATCGACCCGGCCCTAATTGAGCAGTTGGCCCCCAACCAATTTCGCCTGAGCATCTTCCCCTTTCCGGCCAACGGCAGCCGCCGCGTCGAATTCGAGTACATGCAGCTCCTCGAAGCCCGCAGCGGCCGCCTCAACTACACCTTCCCGCTCGCCCCCGAGACCGACCAACCCCTGCAAATGGAGCTATTCGTGCTGCGCGCCCAAGTGCGTAGCCAGCACGCCTTTGAGGCGACGACCTCGGGCCTGCCGCGGCTCACCGAGATAAACCGGCCCGACGCGCACCACGCCAACATCTTCTTCGGCGACGAGCAGATCAGGCCCCGCGAGGACTTCACCCTGACCATCCGCCAGACGGACGACGAGCCCAAGCCCACCGTGCTCAGCTTCGCGCCGCAAGGCAACGACTCCTTGGGCTACTACGCCCTGTGGCTGCCGCCCCTGCCCGAGTTGACCCAAGGCGACCCCTTGCCGCAAAGCCTGACCTTTGTCATCGACATCTCGTCGAGCATGCAGCAGGGCAAGCTCCAAGCCGTCAAAGGCGCACTCGCCGCGGCCATTGACGAGCTAGACGCAACGGATTTGTTCAACATCGTCGTCTTCTCCCACCGGGCCGACTCCTTTGCCGCGGCCCCGGTGCCCGCCGATCCGGCCAACAAGAAGGCGGCCACGGCCTTCATCAACCAGCAAGACGCGCTCGGCGTGAGCAATTTTGAGGCGGGCTTGGGCCGCGCCATGCAGCAAGCCTTCCCCGCCAGCCGGGTCAATCACGTCATCTTCCTCACCGACGGCCTGCCCACCCTCGGCGAAGTTGAGTTGGAACCCTTGAGTGAGCTGGTGGGCCAGTGGGCCGCCGACCGAGCGCGCCTTTTCACCATCGGCGTGGGGCGGGACGTGGACCGAGGTTTTTTGACCGGCTTGGCCGAGGAGCAGCGCGGCGAGGCGTACTTCCTCTCGGAAGAAGGCGATATTGAAGCCGCGCTCCAAGAACTGTTTGAGTCCTTGGTCTTTCCCGTCTTGCTGCTCGACGAGCTGCGCTTCGACCCAGTGGAAATCCACGACGTCCACCCGCGCGGGGTGGAGGCCCTAGCGGCCGGCCGCGAGTTGTTCCAAGTGGGCCGCTATCGGGGCGGCGGGGCCCTTACGTTGAACTTGACCGGCCACGTGGGCGACGAGACGGTGAGCTTGGACTTCCCGCTGGAGTTCACCCAGACCGATGTCTCAGGCACCTTGATTCCCCGGCTGTGGGCCTACCAGAAGGTGCAGGCCCTCGAAGGGCAGATCGCCCGCTTTGGCGAGCAACAGGAACTGCTCGACGACATCCTAACGCTGGGCCTAGACTATCGGTTGGTGACGCGGCGCACCTCCCTGTTTGCCCCGGACGACGGCGTCGAGGTCAATCCCGAACCACGCGAGGGAGAGTTGGCTTTTGATCCCGGCGACCTTTTTGGATCGACCGACATCAACGACGCCCGCCCGACGACCCATTGGTTGGGCCGCGACTTTATGCTGCAAGACGAAGTGTGGATTGACCTAGCGTATCAGCCGAGCATGCCCAAGGAGCTATACGAAGGCCGCGCCTATCAGCCGGCCGAGCTAGCCAACTTTGCCCGGTTGGGCGAAGCCATGCTGGTGGTCGTGGAAGAGCGGGCCTACGAGATCCGCCCGAATGCCCAAGGCAGCCGGCCGGTGCTCCTCCAGAACGCCCCCAACCCCTTCAACGCCTCCACGGCGATCTCCTTCCTGATACCGTTCCGCCTAGCGGACGAGGCGATCCACCTGAGCATCTACAACTTGGCCGGCCAAGTCGTGCGCGTACTACAGCCCGATACGCAGCAGGCCGGCGAGCATCGCCTGAGTTGGGATGGCCGCGACGAGCAAGGCCGCGAAGTGGCTAGCGGGGTGTATATCTATCGGCTGAATGTGGGAGGGTGGGCCGTGCATCGGCGCATGGTGCTGCTGCGCTGAGGGGGTGTGCTTGGCGGCAAGCTGGCGGCTGGCCTCTTAGTCCACCACGGGGTTTTCCAAATAAGCCAAGAGCAACCGCGCCGTGTTGACGATGCCGTCCCACGCGCAGATTTCGTATCCGTGCGTGTTGTCGCCGGGATAGCCAATCAGCGCAGCGCGCGCAATGGCACCGGACGTTTTGGCAATGGACGAGTCGCTGGAGTACGACGTGAGGACGGCCGTTTGGATGCCGAACCCGGCGGCCGCGGCTAGGGCGTCAAAGCGGTCGATGATGCGGGCGTCGTACAGGCCGCGGCTGTCGCAGACGCCGATGATGGGGTCGCGGCTGTTGGCCGTGCCATACTCAGCCGCGACCGGCGCAATGTCGATGGCAACAGCCGCGTCAACCGGCAGCCGCCCGAGCGCGTAGAGCGCGCCGTGCCCGCCGATTTCCTCGCTGGAACTGGCCACGAGATATACGTCTTGGGCCGGTCGGTTCGCCCGCAAGTGTAGGCCCGCTTCGAGCATGGCCGCCAAGCCGGCGCGGCAATCGAGGTTGTAGCCGCAGACGCAATCGCCCAGCCGCCAGAGAGCCTTGTGCCTACCGGCGATGACCACCCGAGTGCCGGCGCGGATCCCGCGCTGGGCCAACTCCTCGGCCGAGAGCCTCGTTTCAACCCACATCTGTTCCCATTTGAGGGGATGGCTGTCTTTGAGCCGCCCGGCCGGGCTCTCGGTGGAGACGTGCTTGGCGCCGGTGGAGAGTACGCCCGGGCAGAGACCGTCTCGCGCCATGATCTCGACCGGGCTTTCTCCGAGTGCCCAAGGGTGCAAGCCGCCCAAGGGCTGCACTCGGATTTTGCCGTCGGATTCAACGCGCTTGACGATGAGGGCGATCTCGTCCTTGTGGGCGACGGCGGCCACGGGCTGATCGTGGCGTTGGCCCTTGACGTGGATGATGATGTTGTCGGCCGCGTCCTGCCAGACGGCGTCGCCGATGGGGGCGGCGAGCTCGGTGACGAGGGCATCCATAGCGGCTTCCGCACCCGAAGGCGCGTGCGCGGCAATCAGTTGCTCGACAAAGCCGTAGAGGCGTTGGGCATCAATGGTCATCGGGTCATTCTGCTTCCAGAACGTCCGGATCTAGCTGATACCAAAACACCGTGCCGGATTCAATGAGGTCCTGTATCCGATCATCGCAGCGCAGACCGGCGACGGCGGGGTATGCCCGCCTATCTGTGAACTGGGTCAGTAACTTGGCGTTGCGCATGGCTCGATGGGTATCCCGTCCATTGGCGGTGAAGGAGATTTCTACGGCAATGTAACAAAGGTCGCCATCGGAGTCGGTGGCCTCCATAATCAGGTCGGCCCGGCGGTAGCTCTTCAACTCGTTTGCGGGAATGGTCGACGTGTTGGCATGGTCGGTCAGCGTCCACAGATCATCTTGCGTGAGGTTTTTCGTCCGCCGCAGGCCCATTTCCCTAGCGATGGTAGTGGCTTCTCTGAGCGCGGCGGTGCGGGCGTGACCGCCTTTGAGTATGCCGACATCATTTTGGATAGACCTCACTTGGGTTTTGAGGGTGCTGACGTCTTCTTTCAGGGTGCTAACGTCTTCTTTGAGGGTGCTAACGTCTTTTTTCAGCGTACTGACATCTTTTTTCAGCGTACTGACGTCTTCTTGGATAACCTCTACTTTGGTTTCAAGGGCATCGAGACGTCGGTTCGTGGCCTCGACGAAGCTGTGTATCTCGGCGACGAAGTTGTGCATCTCAGCGACGAAGCTGTGCATCTCGGCGACGAACTGAGTGAACTTTTTGGGCAGTTCGATCAATTCGCGCGACAGCAGCCGAGTGTTCAGGGCCTCAACCCAATCGGGGTTTTCGTCCAGTACGCGAAGCAAGTCTTCCATGGTATGGATCGTGGTCATAGCTTTTCCCTAGGTCTTTTAATTTTTGTCCGCATCAGAAATTCGCGGACCTATAAACGCTGCCTTTTGAGACATAGCCATTTTATTTGGCGTTTTGGAGCCAACGAATTGGTCAACTTAATCTATTATATAGGCAGGAAAGGCCCCGTCAAGCGCAAGACTCGGGCGCTCTCTTGGGCAGCGCAGAAAAGCGATCAGGCCGAAGCGGCGAGCGACCCAATAACCTCTTCGGCCAGCCCGCGCAAGGTCTTTTGCAGCCGCAGGCGGCCCCGGTTGACGCGCGATTTGACCGTGCCTACGGGGCAATTAATGATCTTGGCGATTTCCTCGTACGAGAGCCCGTTCATATCGCGGAGGAGCACGGCGGCGCGAAATTCTGTGGGCAACCCCTCAATGGCATGGACGACGAGGGACTTGACGCGGTTGCCATCGGTCTGTTCGCCGGGCAGGGGGTCTTTGGCCACCGGTTCGTAAAAAGCGGCGGTCTGTTCGTCGTCACTGGGGCTGATCGGAATCCAATGCCAGCGCTTGCGGCGGCGCAGCTCGGTCTTGGCCAAGTTGCCGGCAATGGTGTAGAGCCAAGTGGAAACCTGTTCGATGGCTGGGTACTGGTGGCTGTGGCGCAGGCAGCGGAGAAAAGTCTCTTGGACGATATCCTCGGCCGTTTCCCTATCGCCGACAAAGCGATAGACGAAGTTGTACAGGGGTGTGCGGTAGCGTTTGACCAGTACGCCGAGGTGGCCTTGGTCCTCGGCGGCCCGCAGCAAAACTTCCCTATCTGTGAGCTCCTTCATTGCTTCCATGGTGCGCTCCTTTTCAGTGAAGTGCGCCGCTTGCTGAGGGCAAGACGACACAACTCAAGCGATTATCGTCATGGCTATACGTCGTATTAAAACATTAGCAAAAACCGTGCCATTACTTTTTAGGTGAAAAAGTGCCTTTTGTCGCCCGTTTTTAGGGGGTATTGGCAACAAAAAGCCGAATGCAGCACTCAGAAATTTGAGGGTCCTCAGAAATCTGAGGCGCGTCTTTTGACAGATACCGGGGCAAACAGTAGATTTCGCGCCGGTAAATTCGCGTAATTGCTCAAAACGGAGTGCGCTCGTGCAAGAGTTGGCCACGCGCTTGGAGGCATTGTGCCAAGCCAAGGGGGCCGAGAAGTTCTCGGCCGAAGAAATAGTCGAGCTGTTGGCAGACGGCGAAGAGGTAGCTTGGATCGTCGATCAAGTGCTGCCGGCAGCGGCTGAGGCCGATCGCCGCGAAATGGGCCAAGTGCTGGCCGAGATCGCCGAGGCCGTGGCACCGGCTCCCGCCGCAGGCGAAGAGGAACCGGCTGCTGTGGAGGAGTTGGACTTGGCCCAGCTTCAGCAAGCTCTGCCGGCCGGGGTTGACGTGCAGCAGGTCGAGGACATGCTGCGCTCGCCGCAAGGGGCCTTGTTGGCCGATTTTAGTGCTTTTTGCCAAGAGCGCGGGTTCGAGGGCGAGCAAAGCGAAGCGGAGACGAACGACGCCATAAGGGAACTGCACGAAGAATGGCTACAGACGCCGCGCCCCGCGCTAGAAGGCAAAAAACCGGCCGCCGTGCTAGAGGGCGGTCGGCTCTTTCCCGGCAAGGTAGAGACCTTCCGCCGCCAAACCCCCAAGGTCGGTCGCAACGACCCATGCCCCTGCGGCAGCGGCAAGAAATTCAAAAGATGCTGCGGCAAGGCCGCTTGAAATGACCCAACTCTGCCCCTCTACGGCCATTGAAGGCGTTTATGTCGCCGCGCTACAATCGCACGGCGACGAGCGGGGCCGCTTTACCGAGGTGTATCGCCAAGAGTGGTTTCCCCAGCACTGGGACGCCTTGCAGTGGAACCGTTCGGACTCGCAACAGGGCGTGTTGCGCGGCCTGCACTATCACCACCACCAAATTGACTACTGGCACTGCGGCATGGGCGCGTTGCGCGTCGGGCTGCTCGATCTGCGCCGCAGCTCGCCGACCCGCGGTCGGGGGCAGGTCCTCGAATTAGGTCAAGAGCTATTGCAGGGCGTCTTTATCCCGGCGGGGGTCGCGCACGGCTTTTACGCCGTTACCAACGCAATGCTTTTTTATTTAGTCGATGCTTACTACGACGGCACGGACGAGTGGGGAGTGGCTTGGGACGATCCCGATGGGGGATTGGACTGGGGCATTGAGGGGACGCCGATCCTCTCGCCGCGAGATCGGGCGAATCCGCGACTGCGAGACATTCCCGCCGAGGATCTGCCGAGCTAGGATACGTTGTTCGACCGCCGAGTACTGATCCCTTATTGAAGTTCAAACCGCTCAATCTAACATAGATGATATGGTGGTATGGGAGTGGACGGAAATCTCCCATGTACCCTATTATTGAATAGATAATCTAAAGCGAATGAATCCGTTAGTTCGTGGGTGAAATTAGCCTGAATTGGCTGCCCGTGCTCATGCCGATGTGAGTACAAGGTTACAAAGGAGGTCCCCGAATGATTGCAGAGACGAGCACCGTAGTCTATCGAGCCATCAGCTTGGGTGCAGGAGCCCAGAGTTCAGTCCTAGCACTTCTCTTGTCGCGGTCTGACCCTCGCTTGGTCGAACTTGGGTACCCCAAGCCGGACGTCGCTATATTCGCCGACACCGGATGGGAGCCGGACTATGTGTACCGTCACTTGGACTGGCTTGAGGAGCAACTTGAGTATCCATTGCTTCGAGTGTCAGATGGCGACCTGAAGACCAACTTAAAAAAAGGACGCACGGTATCGAACCATCGCTTTATCGATGTCCCTTTGTTTATGGTCAATCAGGATGGCAAGAAGGGCATGCTGCGACGACAATGCACCAACCACTACAAGATCAGACCTATCTATCGTCGGATCAGGGAAGAGGCAGGTGGCCGGCGTGGCCGGCCATTCCCAAAGGGTGAACACGCCGAAATGTGGCTTGGGATTTCACTAGACGAGGTAGGCCGCATGAAGCCGAGTAGGGAATCTTGGGTTGAGCATCGCTGGCCGCTTGTGGATCTCGGCATGTCGCGCCGCGATTGCGTTGCGTGGTTCTCCGCTGAGTATCCAGGCCGCCACTTGCCTCGATCGGCCTGTGTAATATGCCCGTACCGATCCGACGAACATTGGCTCGAACTAAAGAGGTCAGAACCAGCCAGTTACGACGAAGCCGTAGAGTTCGACCGTTGGCTACGACGAAGCAAAAAGACGCCTGTACGCAAGCTGCTGAATGGCCGCCCATACCTTCACGCCGCACGGCGGCCTCTTAGCAGTATCATAGAAGAACGGGAGACGGAAGGCGCGAACGAGATCAACAACTTCAATAACGAGTGCGAGGGCCTCTGCGGTGTCTGAAACAGGGCTGATAACGGTCAGTCCTAAGTTTCCGCTATATTCCTATCAGCGGCAGGTGCTGGCTGACATCGTCCGTGCCCTATCATCTCCTGAGCGTCGAGCTGTCGCTCATCTTCCCACCGGTGCCGGAAAGACCAGAATCGCAGCCCATACAGCCTGTCACTTGCTGAACGAGAAAGATACCAATGATTCCCTTGTCATCTGGTTGGCGGCTACAGAGGAACTTTGCGAACAGGCGGCAGCCCAACTCTCAGAGGCTTGGACTCATCTGGGACGGCGAGATGCCTGCATTCATCGACACTGGGGAAATCGGTCGCTTGATCTAAGGCGTCTGCCATCTGGGTTCTTAGTGACAGGTCTTGCCAAACTGCGTTCTGCTGCATTCCAAGACAACACCCTTCTTGCCCACCTTGCACACTGTGCCGCGGCCATCATCTTTGACGAAGCTCATCAGGCCGTTGCGAAAACCTACTCCTTTATAACTGAGCAGCTATGCAGTGTAAGGCCGCCGCTTCTCGGCCTTACGGCCACGCCGGGACGCTCAGCGCATCTGACTGAGGACGACTATCGACTTGCCAGCATGTTCAATCACAACAAAGTTTCGATAGATCCACGAGGACACGACAATCCCGTCACCTATCTCATCCAAAACCGCTATTTGGCCGACCCGCGCTTTGTGCCAGTCAGCTTCGAGTCTGATGCTACCATCGCAGACCCGCAGCCCGGCATGGATTACAGTACAGATGATCTCGACCGCCTAGGCCGCAACCATGAACGCACACTCAAGATCGCCGAACTCGCAAAGGCCGCGGCGGCACGTCACCCTCGTACCATTGTGTTCTGTCCGTCGGTAGAAAGTGCCTTGGAATGCAACAAACTCCTTCGAGAAAAAGAGATCGTAACTAACGTCATTACCGCCAATACTCCTAGTGAAGACCGTCGGGCTATCATCGACTTTTTTAGAAGCGACAGCAGGGAGCATGTCGTGTTATTCAACTATGGCGTACTCACCGCCGGCTTCGATGCGCCCCGGACGCGATGCGTCATCATCGCTCGCCCCACCACATCACTGGTACTCTACTCGCAAATGGCGGGACGAGCAATGCGCGGTCCTAGAGCGGGTGGAAATTCAAAAGCTGAGATACTCACCGTTGCCGACACGAATCTCCCGGGATTCGGGTCTGTGACTGATGCCTTCACAAATTGGGAGGAACTATGGTCGACCAACTCGCCGAACTAAAAGATGCAGATCGCAGCCTCTTTCCGAGCGATTTAACCATACGTGCTCTACGAGATAGTCGGTATCACAACACCGCCTATGCCATTGCCGAACTCATCGACAACTCGGTAGAGGCGAATGCTGGACAGATTGACCTCCTCTGCATGGAAGCACCTCAGAGAGTAGGGGTACGGACTCAGCGACGAGTTTCCGAAGTGGCAGTCCTTGACAACGGCGATGGGATGGACGTAAAGACCCTCCTTGACGCCCTCAAATTTGGCGGGGGAACCCGTCATAATTCGGATAGAGGAGTAGGGAAATACGGCATGGGCCTCCCCACCTCGTCAATGTCGCAATGCAAAAGGGTGGATGTATGGACGTGGCAGGATGGCCTAGATTCAGTATGGCACTCCAGCATCGACGCTGACGACATTGAGCAAGGGAACCACAAGGTTCCCATTCCTGATCAAGAGACACCTATACCTGAGGTCTGGAGGGAGGCCGGCAGCGACGAAATATATGAACATCGCTCGGGTACGCTTGTCGTTTGGACCAAACTGGACAAAATTCAGTGGAGAACCGGCAGCACGATCCTCAGACACACAGCCCGAGAGGTCGGTCGGATCCATCGGCACTGGATTGATGCGGAGATGACAAAAATACGAGTCGGCTTTTTTCTTAATAACCGCCCTACCGAAATTAAGAGCGAGGACTGTATTGTCGCAAACGATCCTCTCTACCTGATGAATCCTTCCTCTACTCCTGTGCCTTGGAGTAACGAACCGATGTTTAAAGAATGGGCCAAGAAAGAATATACGCCTACCGTGGAGGGCAAAGAGGTCACTATTGAAGTGAAGTATTCAATCGTTAAGCCTGAAGCCTTGCAGACGAACAGAGTTACGCAGAATCCCGGTGCTGAAAAGCATGGTACTCACGCCAGACACAACATCGGCGTATCGGTTGTTCGGGAAGACAGGGAGATTGTGCTCGAAGACGCCTTTCTTAGAGAAGGTGGGAGTGCTGAGAATCCACAGAACCGCTGGTGGGGCTGTGAGGTGCATTTCCCTCGCAGTTGCGATGAGTTGTTTGGCGTAGATCACAACAAGCAGATGGCTGCAAATTTCACACATGCAGCGAAGACCCTCGCTCGTGACGACCGCCCCAATCAGGTAATACTAGACGAGATGGGAATCGACGACGACATCATCTATACCATAGTAGGGGATATTCGAGACGAAACGCGCACCATGATGAGTCAAATAAGGCAGATGTTTGATCAGAGACGGAACCTACAGAATGGGGGCGGCGGAAGAAGCCCCGAAAAGAAAGCCGCAAAGACCGCTACTGACGCAGACCGAGAGGCTATAGAGGCTGGTGAAGAAACACCGACTAAGACAGATAAAGACCGCGAGCAAATTCCATCCCAAGAGCGGGAGGCTCGTCTCACGCAACAGTTCATTGAATCTGGTCAAGCTGCTCAAGACGCCCAACAACTCGCGAAGCAATTGGTACAGGAAGACCTGTCATACCAGTTCAACTCGGATCAGCTTGACGGATTCCAGATTTTTAACGTGCGCTCGAACCAAGGAGTTCTGCACATCAATCTCAACACCGATCACCCGATCTATGACCTCCTCAAGCACATTGAAAACGGCCTTCCAGAAGATATCGACGAGAGCAGCCCTGCATTCCAAGCCAGCGTTGCGATCAGATTATTGTTGTCGTCGTGGGCTCGAATGGAAGACCAGACCGAATCACGTGAAGAGCGAATACGCATTCAGGACGTTGCCATGAATTGGGGCCGTCAGGTAGATAAGGCCATCAATCAACTGCGCGATAGAGAGGGGTAGGAATGTACGGGCGGCCCGGAGACATGTTGAGCAGTGTTTGTTCAGGTGCCCAACATCTCATCATCGCGGCACCGTACATCAAGGCTGATGCTCTTACTAAAGTTCTGGCCGACGTTAGTCCGGCAGCATCTCTTATATGTATCACGAGGTGGAGTCCGCACGACCTCGCTGTGGGTGCTTCCGACACCGAATGCCGCACTATTGTCTCTGAGCGTGGAGGCTCATTCAGGCTCCACCCGTCACTTCACGCCAAATACTATCGAGTGGATAACGTGGTCCTCATCGGGTCTGCTAATCTGACCTCTTCCGCATTGGGCTGGTCGCGCCAGCCTAATCTAGAAATCCTCTGTCTTCCGGGAGACGACTTCGACGCGGACACCTTTCAGCAATTTCTGTTTGAGGGAGCAAGAGAAATCGGTGACGAGGAATTCGCACATTGGGAATCCATAGCTAAGATCGGTGCTCAAGAGACGGGAAAGGCAACTGGCGGCCAACCCCGGCTTGACACTTGGCGACCGGCAACTCGCGACTTTAGGAACTTAGAACTCGCCTATCAGGGCAGAGAAGACGAGATCGCTTCATTCGACGAGCAGCGAGCGGCACAGCGCGACATCCGAGCTCTCCTAATCCCGCCTAGCTCAACCGATGAACAGGTCCGAATGTGGGCATCGGCTTGTCTGCTTGCTGCCCCTTTCACCAACGCCGTGATACGGCTGCATGGTATAGAGGAACCAAATGCATCCCGCTCGCTGGCCGAGACCTATAATCTCGGAAGAGCTGAGGCTCGCAGGGATATGGAAACTGTCCAGAACTGGCTCACATTCCTCATGCCAGAACTACTGAACTGAGAGGACGCCGATCCTTTCGCCGCGAGATCGGGCGAACCCGCGACTGCGGGATATTCCACAGAGAGGAACTGCTGACCTAATGACATTTGATTTGATGAAAGCACTCTTGGATACTGAGGCCCTGCGTCTCGCCCCACCGGGCGAGGTGTTTTGGTACACCTCGGGCACGGTAGGCCCTTACTACCTCAACGCACACTATCTCTACGGCGGCCCGGCCGCAGCCACGGAATTGCTATCCTTCATCGATGCGGCCAAGGAGCAGGAGGACTTCCCCCAGCGCTTGCGGGAGCGCGTCTTGAAGCAGTGCGCCGAGGACGCCGTCTATCGCCAAGTCATTGACTCCTTAGTCGCTCAAGCACAGGCCAGCGGGGCGCGGTTTGACGCGGTGTCGGGTGGCGAGCGCCGCGACTGGTTTTTTTCGCTGGCCGTGGCCGAGCGGTTGGGCAAGCCCTCATTGCTGATCTACAAGGATCGGCGCACCGCGTTACTGGAGGGAGAAACGCTGCGCCCAGCAGCGGCCAACTCAGTAGAAACGCTGCACGTGGCCGATATGGTGACCGAAGCGTCGAGTTACCTCCGCGCTTGGATCCCGGCAGTCGCAGCCGGCGGCGGGCGGATCGCCTATGCGGCCAATGTGGTCGATCGCGGGCAAGGCGGCTTGGAGGTGCTCAAAGCCGAGGGCATTGCGGCCGGAGCACTTATGCGCGTGGATGAGGCGTTCTTTGGCCGCATAGGCGAGTTGGGGCAGGTAGATGAGGCACAACGGGCAAGGCTCATTGAGTACTACCGCGACCCACACGGGGCGATGCGGGCCTTCTTGGAAGCGCATCCCGAGTTTTTGCGGCGCGCACTCCACGGCCGCGATGCACAGGCGGCGCAGCGCGCCCGCTTGCTCATCGCCGAAAACCCCTACGCGCTCGACGAGGCCCTCTGGCAAGGCTGATCTAGCCGGCCGCCGCTTCCAATTCTTCGCCCTCAACCCGCACCGAAACGAGCTGGGAAACCCCTTCCTCCGGCATGGTGACGCCGTGCAGCGCGTCGGCGGCCGCCATGGTGATCTTGTTGTGCGTCACCACGACGAATTGCGTTTCTCGGGCAAACTCCTTGAGCACGCGCACGAAGCGATTGATGTTCGCGTCGTCGAGCGGGGCATCGACCTCGTCGAGGATGCAGAACGGGCTGGGCTTGACTTGGTAGATGGCAAAGAGCAATGCGATCGCCGTCAGCGCCCGCTCGCCGCCCGACAGCAGGGCAATGTTTTGCAGGCGCTTGCCGCGGGGGCGGGCGATGATGTCGATGCGGGCCTCTAGGGCATCGACGTTTTCCTCGAGGCGGAGGTCGGCCTCGCCCCCGGGGAAGAAGCGGACAAAGGTCCCCTTAAACTTCGCGCGGATCTGCTCGAAAGACTTGAGAAACATCCGCCGCGCCGTGCGGTCAATCAGGCTGAGGGTCTTCTTCAGGTCCTCGGCCGCGATCACTAGATCGTCGCGCTGGTGGCGGAGAAAGTCGTAGCGCTCCTTTTGCTCCCGGTGTTCTTCCAATACGCCCAAGTGTACCGAACCCAAGCGGTGTAGGGACTGCCGCAGTTGGTCAATGCGCTGTTGGGCGGCTTCCTCGTCGAGGGCTTCGTCGAGGGGACCCATGGCCGCAACATCGCAGTGCTGCTCCTCCTGCAAGCGCGAGCGAATGTGCTGGGTCTGTAGCTGCAACTCGGAGACGCGCACTTCGAGGCTCGCACGCCGCTCGCGCTGGTCGTTGAGCTGCCGCTGCAGGTGGCTGATGGTTTCCTGCAACTCGCGGTTTTGGGCATTGGCCGCGGCCCAGCGCTGACGGCGTTGGTCTTGCTCTGCGGCCAAGCCCTCGCGGTCTTGGTGCAATCCCTTGAGCTCGTCTGTCAAGGCGGCACTGCGCTCACTGCATTCGGCCTGCTGGCGCTCGGCCTCGGTCCCTTCAGCCGCTAGGCGCTCAATGTTATTGTGCAGGTTGGCGTCGATGTTTTTTAGGCGGGTGGCGTCGCGCTCTAGCCCTTGGATTATTTCGGTGGTGCGGGCGTGTTCCACCTGTAGCGCGCCGAGTGCTTCGCGCCGCTGGTGCCGCTGGGTTTCGCTCTGTTTGAGCTCCTCTTCCAAGGTGCTACTTTCCTCGCTGAGGCGGGTGCTTGCGGCCTCGTGGTGGCGCAGGTGTTCGGCTCGCTCGGCGATGCTTTGGTCGAGGGCTTGGCGGCGCTGGGCCAAGCGGGCGCTTTCGCTGTGGAGTTGCTTTAGGCGGGCGGCGAGCCGCTCGGCGTCCGCGCGGGCGCGCTGGTGTTGGTGGACCTGCTCGCGCTCGTTGGCTCGCCAAGTTTCGCTCTCGGCGGCTAGGGCCTCTAGGCGTTGCGCGAGCGCGTCGAGTTGCTCGGTGAGCGCGTCGATCCGGGGGACTAAGGCGGCATACCGTGCGTTTTGGTGGGCGACGAGCGAGCGCAAGGTGCGAATCTCCCGCCCGCGACCGAGGACGCCCGAATCCTCGGCTTGGCTCTGGCCGCCCGACGCGAGGCCAAAGAGATCGATGGCTTCTCCGTCGATTGTGACACAGCGCAGGTAGGCGGTCGGGTAGCGGCGCGTCAGGGCCAGCGCAGTTTGCAGGTCGTCAACCAGAAAAGTGTTGTGCAAGAGGCAGGCGATCAGCGGGGCGATGGCGGCTTCGGGCCGCACGTAATCGAGCAATGGGCCGCGGAGCCTGGGCATGGGATCGGGGACCAAAACCGGGCCGAGGGGGCGAGGGGGGGCCTCTAGCGAGAGAATGCCGACGAGGCCAGAACGCGCCCGGAGATGGGCAATGCCTTTGAGCAAGCCGCTGTCCGAATGGGCGATCAACGCCTGAAGGGCCTCGCCGAGAGCGACCTCGACCACACGGGCGCGTTCTGGATCGACTTCGACTAGGTCGCCGAGGACGCCGTGGAACAGGGCCGCGTGTGGCGATTCGAGCATCAAGGTACGCACCCCGCTCTGATAGCCTTCGTAGCCGGCGCGCACTTTTTCGAGGGCTTGGACCCGCGCTTGGTTGGCCTCAGCAGCGCGCCGGGCCGCATCGCGTTGGACGCCGAGTTCGCGGAGGTCCTGCTCGATTTGCTCGCGCTCGGCGCGGGCGGCCGTGCGCTGTTGCTCGCAGGTGGATAGCTGCTGCCGAGTGGCGGTGAGGGCGGCTTCGGCCGCGGCCGCCGCTTGCAGGGCTTGGTCGCGTTCGGCCGCGACAGGGGACTCTTCGGCGCGCATGGCACCGGCGCGTTCGTCGAGCGCGTCGCGCTCGGCCTGCTGGCGCTCGAGTGCCCGGCTTATTTCGCCTCCTTGGCGCAGGTGCTCCATGCGCCCGCGCTGGCGTTGGGCCAACTCGGCTCGGTGGCTGTTGTATGCCTCTTCGGCCTGCGTGGCGCGCTGTTGGTGAGCCTGCAAGTCGCGCTCTATACGCACAAAGTCGGCGCGCACTTGGTCGCGGTGCGCGGTATTGTCGCGGTGCTGCTGCTGCACGGCTTCGAGTTGGCGGCTGTAATCGGCGTGTTCGCGGGCCGTGCGGGCGCGGATTTGTTCGGCCGCCTCGCGCCGCTCGCGCACGGCTACGAGGAGCTGTTCGCGCTCGTGAATGGCCTCGATGCGGCGATTGAGCTCAAGGCCCGCTTGCTGCATGGCCTTCTCGGCTTCGGTCAGCGCGAGGCGCACCTTTTCGAGCTCGGCCTCGCGGGTGGTAAAGCGGGTGTAGCCTTCTTCGGTCGCCTTGCTGAGGGCGGCAAATTCGTCTTGCAACGGGGAGATTTGGGCACTGAGGGCGAAGAAACGCTGGCGTCCCAAGCGCACGTCGAGTTGGTCTAGCTCCTCTTTGAGTTCGCGGTAGCGACGCGCCCGGCCCACTTGGCGGCCGAGATGGTCAACTTGGCGTTTGACCTCGACGATGATGTCTTCAATCCGCTGTAGATCGGCTTGGGCGGCTTCGATCCGATTCCACGTGGAGCGCCGCTGAACCTTGTATTTGGTGATACCGGCGGCCTCTTCGAGGATGCGGCGGCGGTTGTCGGTCTTGTCGCTGATGATTTCATCGACCATGCCCTGCTCCATTACGGCATAAGCACCTTGGCCGAGGCCGGTGTCCATGAGCAGGTTGGTGATGTCTAAGAGGCGGCAGGGAATTTTGTTGAGGAGATAATCGCTCTCGCCGGAGCGGAAAAGACGTCGGGTGAGCACGACTTCGGCAAATTCGACGGGCAGCGCGTTATCGCGGTTTTCAATTTTCAGCGCGACTTCGGCCATCCCGAGGGCCTTGCGCTGGCGGGTGCCAGCAAATATCACGTCCTCCATGCGTTGGCTGCGGAACGTGCCAGCGCGCTGTTCGCCTAAGACCCAGCGGATGGCCTCCACCACATTGGACTTGCCGCAGCCGTTGGGGCCGACGATGGCCGTAATGCCCGGCTCAAAGGGAATGACAATTTTTTGCGCAAAGGACTTAAAACCAAAAATCTCGAGTTGATTGAGGCGCACGGTCTAGCTCCTGCCGGGCGCTGGGGAGGGAGCGCTCCGCTGGGGAGAGGGTGAGGGGCGGGCAATGCTAGGGGAGTGAGAAATGGCTTGGGGGGAGCCGTTTTTAAGTACTCAAAATTGAGAACCGCTGTCAAGGCAACGGCCACGATCAGAAGTCCAAGGCCGAGTCGTCCACTGCGGCCGGGTCGTCTTCCTTGCCCATGGCGATGACGTGCTCGGCGGTGATCGCTTGGCGGCCGGCGTATCCAGCGTCGAGTTCGTGCCAATAGGCCACTCGGGGTTCGCCGCGCTGCCAGCACAACAGCACCCAGCGGCCTTGGTACGTAGTGGGGAAATCGAGGAGGCCGAGTTCGAGGCCGCCGACCGGGAAGCGGATGCCCGCGGCGATAATTTCCGCGGCTACGATGCGCTTGATGTCCGTGATTAGCTCGTCGATGGACTGGCGGTGCTGGTAGAACGCGGCGTGATCGGGATTGGTGCTGTGGGAAATCGCTGGGCCCCAAAGCGCGTCGAGAATTTGCACCTGTTGGTCGTGGTAGCGGACGGCACTCTTTTTGACCTCTAGGCGCTGGAGCACATCCTCTAGCTGAGGCAGTTGGGCGTTGGCCTCTTCAATGGTAAATGCCTTGCGCGTCATGGCTTTGTGGGGTGAGAGTCTTTCTATATTTATGGGCCGTGCGGCAAAGTATAGGCATTGCTGGGGGCCCCTACAAGCCCTTGCGCGGCTTTTGGCGATACGTGATATTTAACCCTGTTTTACGAGGCGGAAGGGGTCGGCGCAGCCAGCCCCGTCTTTTTTTATTTGCTACCAAAGTTCACATGGCGGTTACTACACAAGACGTCCACCGGGTTGCCGAGTTGGCGCGGTTGCGCTTTTCGCCCGCAGAGGAGGAAAGGCTGGCCGAGGAACTCAACCGCATCTTGCAGTACATGGACAAGCTCAACGAGCTAGACACCACGGGCGTAGAGCCTACGTCCCACGTGCTGCCCCTCGCCAACGCGTTTCGCCGCGACGAGGCAATGTCCTTTCCCGCAGCGGGCGAAATCGTCGCCGCGGCCCCGCAGCGCCAAGGGGATTACTTCAAGGTTCCGCGAATCATCGATTGACGCTCGAGCAGCGGGCAGTTCAAAGGAGCGCGCCAACGTGGCCAAAGAATACAAAGGCCCCAAATACGTCGTCGTGACCGGCGGCGTAATAAGCGGTGTGGGCAAGGGCTTGACCACCGCTTCCATCGGCAAGATCCTGCAGCAATACGGCTACAGCACCACCGCCGTCAAGATCGATCCATACATCAACTACGACGCCGGCACCATGCGGCCCACCGAGCACGGCGAGGTGTGGGTGACGGACGACGGCGGCGAAATAGATCAAGATTTGGGCAATTACGAGCGCTTCTTGGGGTTGGATCTGCCGCGTTCCAACAACCTGACCACCGGGCAGATTTACCTCACGGTCATTGAGCGCGAGCGGCGCGGCGAGTACCTCGGCGAGACCGTGCAGCCGATCCCCCACATTACCGACGAGATCACCCGCCGCTTGCAGGCCGCGGGCGCGGGCTACGACATCGTGCTGGTCGAGATCGGCGGGATCGTCGGCGACTACGAAAACGAGCCGTTCCTCTTCGCGGTCAAGACCTTAGAGCGCGACTTGGGCAAGGAGCACTTTGCCCACGCGCTGATTACCTATCTCCCCATTCCGCCGCACGTCGGCGAGATGAAGACCAAGCCCACGCAGCAGGCCATTCGCATGCTCAGCGAGCACGGCATTTTTCCCGATTTCATCGTCTGTCGCGCCGAGACCGCCACCGACGAGGTCCGCAAGAAAAAGATCCAGATCGGCGCCAACGTGCCCAACGACCACATCATTTCGGCTCCAGACTCGGAGACGATCTACAACATCCCGCTGGTTTTGGAAAAAGAAGGGCTCGGCGAAAAAATTCTCAGCAGGCTCGGCTGCACGCCCAAGCAGACGCCCGACTGGCGGCCTTGGCGCGAATTGGTCAAGCGCAGCCGGCAGCCGCGCCAGCGCGTCCGCGTGGCCATGGTCGGCAAATACGTGGGCACGGGCGATTTTCAGCTCACGGATTCGTACATTTCGGTCAATCAATCGCTGCTGCACGTCGGCGTGGCGTCGGACGCCCAGGTCGATATCACTTGGATTGACGGCCACGAGTTTGAGCGCGGCGACGTGGAGCTAACCCAGCTTAGTGCCTTCGACGGCATTATCGTCCCCGGGGCCTTTGGCGCCGGAGGGGCCGAGGGCGTGATTGCGGCCATTCGCTACGCCCGCGAGCACGACATCCCCTATTTGGGCCTGTGCTACGGCTTGCAGCTCGCCGTGATCGAATACGCCCGCCATGTTGCCGGAATCACCGAAGCCACTTCCGAAGAGTTCGCCGCCAACTCCGAGTGGAAGGTCATCTGCGTCCAAGAAGCGCAGAAGATCGCCCTAGAGCAAAACCGCTACGGCGGCAGCATGCGCTTGGGCGCATACGCGGCGGTGCTTAAAAACGACAGCCGCGTCCTCCAGCTCTACGAGGCATCGGGCCGCCTCGACGAAGACGCCCGTCGCATCGAGCAACTGCTGGCCAATCCCGAGCAAGCGTTCCGCGTTGGCTTGGTCATGCTGGAGCGCGACAAAGTGGCCTTAGAGCGCCACCGCCATCGCTACGAGGTCTCGCCCCGCTTCATCGAGCTACTCGAGGAGGAGGGGCTGGTCTTTTCGGGGTATCACCGCCGCGTAGATGGCACCCGCTTGATGGAATTTATCGAGTTGCCAGCACACCGCTTCTTCATCGCCACCCAAGCCCATCCCGAGTTCAAGTCGCGGATGGACAATCCCTCGCCCTTGTTTGCCGGGTTTGTCGAGGCCGCGTTGGCCTACCAACGCGAAGGGGCCAGCCATGAGGAGGGGCAGGCGGCGGCCTCCTAGTGGGATGGGCGGTACAATCGCTTCAGAGGGCCGCGCTTTCCCGGGGGGAGCGCGGCTTTTTCGCGTTTGCGGCGCGGCCATGCTCTGGGCCTGCGGCGCGGGAGAAGCCCCGGAAGAGCCACTGCAGATCCCCGCAGTCGATGGGGAAGCATGGGACGCGCACATCGAGATGGGACGACCCGGCCACCGCATCCAGATCCGCGCCGCTTATTGGCGCGAGTTTTCCAAGGCCCAGCGAGTCATCGCCACCGGCGGCGTAGAGGTTGCATTTCGCGGGGGGGAAGCCGCTTCCATGCTGCGGGCCGAGCGCTTGGTGCTCGAACACAAGCGAGACCGCTTTGGTTTGGCCGGCAACGTGGTGTTGCGCGCCGGCGATAGCCTAGCGATCCACGCCGACACCCTGCTGTGGGAAGGCGCGCACGAGCAGTTGCGCATTCCGGGCGCATTGCGCGTAGAGCTCGACGAGGGGCGGGAGTGGGGGCGCAATCTCACGAGCAATTTCGCCGTGGATGCGTGGTCCTTAGAAGCGGTTGAGGGCCTTTGGCGCGGCCGGGACGGCGCGGTCGTGGAGGTGCGCGCCCAGCGCGAAGAAAGCCGTCTCGTCGCGGGGGTGCGAGAAATAGCCTACGACAGCGTCGAGGTGCGCTACGACGGAATGCAACTGACCGGGCCGCATGCCGCGTTCCTCCCCCAGAGCCGCCGATTCAATATCAGCGGGGGAGTTGAGGGCACCGACTCGCTGGCGCGATTTGCGGCCGACGAAGTCGCAGTGGATGCCCAAAAGCAGCGGCTGGTGGCGCGGGGCGCGGTGTGCTACCGCGAGGAGGAGGCCGAGTTGCGGGCCGACGAGGTCGAGGAGGACCGCAGCGCAGGGCGCTGGCAGGCTCGCGGGGCGCCGGCGACCTTTGTGCAGGGCGAGCGGCAGATCGAGGCCCGCCAGTTGACGTATTCGCGCCCCGAGCGCACGCTCACAGCGCAGGGCGGGGTGGTCTTGCGTGCGGGGGCGCGGACGCTGACGGCCCAAACCCTCCGCTATCAGCGCGACGGCCAAGTCGAGGCCGAGGGCGCGATTGATCTAAGAGCACCCGAATTGGATGGCGCGCTCGCCGGCGATTCGCTCTTTCTCGACTTGGAGCAGGAGGCCGGGTGGGTGCGGGGAGGCCCCTCGCTGCGGCGGCGCGATGTCGCACTCTCCGCCCCTGAGTTGCGCTTCGATCTCGCGCAGGGTCGGTTGGCCGGAACCGGCGGTTTTGCCCTGCACACCGCAGGGCTGGAGATCGCGGCCGAGCGCGGTACATACCAAGCGGATTCCATCTGGGTAGCCGAGGGCGTGGTGTTGGAAGAGCGCGACGACGAGCGCGATTACCACAGCCAGCTGATGGCCGACTCCATGGTCGTCGCACTGGCCGACAGCCAAGTCGCGTCAATCGCCATCCCCGGCTCCGTCAGCGGCAAAATTGCGGTAGGTGACCGCCACAGTTGGATTGAGGGGCGAGGCGGGCAAGTCTTTATGGCCGACGGGCGCTTGGAGCGGGTCGAAGTTCGTGCCGAGGCTGACGTGACGCACCGCCGAGCCGCAAACGAAGCGATCAATCGCTTTCGCGGGCGGCAGATGACCCTGCACTTTGACGCGACCGGCTTGCGCCGGGCCTTGGTCAAGGGCGAGGCCGAGTTGGTCTCGCGGATCCAAGACGACGACGCGATTGCCGTCAACGAGGTCGGCGGCGAAGAATTGGATATCCGCTTTGCCGATGGGGTGCTGGCCGAGGTGGGCGTCGGGCCGGAGATTGAAGGCCGGTACTATCCGCCGGCCGAGGAGCCGTAAGGTGGCACTCGAAACGCACGCCTTGAGCAAGCACTACGGGGGGCGGGCCGTCGTCGACGCGGTCAGCATCCGCGTTGAGCCGGGGGAGGTCGTCGGCTTGTTGGGGCCTAATGGCGCGGGCAAGACCACGACCTTTCACAGCATCGTCGGCTTTGCCACCCCGGACGAGGGCCACATCTTGCTCAACGGTGCGGACATTACCGAGCTGCCGATGTATCGCCGAGCGCAGATGGGCATTGGCTACCTGCCGCAGGAGACCTCCATTTTTCGCAAGCTGAGCGTGGCCGACAACATCCGCGCCGTATTGGAGGCGCGCGGGGTCGCCAAAGCGCGCATCGCCGCTCGCCAACAGCAGCTACTGACCGAGCTGGACTTGCTCGCGCGCGCCGACCAACGCGCCGATACGCTTTCGGGCGGCGAGACGCGCCGAGTTGAAATCGCCCGGGCCTTAGCCGGCGATCCGCACTACATGCTCCTCGACGAGCCTTTTGCCGGCATTGATCCGCGCACGGTCGAAGACATCCAAAACATCATCGCCGAACTAAGAAGCCGGGGCCTCGGCGTGTTGATTACCGATCACAACGTCCGCGAGACCTTGGAGATCGCCGAGCGGGCCTATATTCTAGTGGACGGTAAAATTTTAACGGCGGGCACGGCCGAAGATCTCATTGCCAACGAACAGGTGCGGCGAATCTACCTCGGCGAGCGCTTTAGTTGGCGGGTCCATCGCTAGGCCCGCGCCGCGCTTGCATCTTGACTTTTCTCTCTGCACGGGCTTGAATTTATCCAATGCTTCGCCCCGAGCAAAATAACAGCTTGCGCCTCAATCAAAAGCTGGCACCGCAGCTCATCCAATCGCTGCGGGTGTTGCAGATGTCCGCCTTTGATTTGGCGCAGGAGGTCAAGAATCAGGTCAACTTCAATCCCTTGCTTGAAGAGGACATCGATCTGCGCGAAGAATGGGATGAGGACCTGCGCGAGCGAGAGGAGGGGCTCAAGGAAGAGGAGGAACTGCCCGAGGGCCTAGAGGATGTCAACTGGGACGCGCTGCTCAGCGACCAGTTCGACGCGGGCGCGTACAACAGCGAGCGCACGGAATACGATCCCCACTGGGAGAGCAATCGCGAGCCACAGGCAAACCGCATCACCGCTATGCCGCCCTTCTTAGAGCCGCTTTACGAGCAGTTGTTGTTCAGCGACCTAGGACCGGAAGAGCGCATCATTGCCGAGTACATCCTCGGCAACATGGATGAGCGCGGGTACATTGGCTGTTCGCCCGCCGCGATCGCCGCCGATCTAGAGATTGAGGTCGCGACCGTAAAAAAGGTGCTGCGCGTCATTCAGACGTTTGAGCCGCCTGGGGTCGGCGCCCGCGATTTGCGCGAGTGCCTGATAATTCAGTTGGGCCGGCGCGACGACCCGCTCAGCAAGCTGGCCATCCGGGTGGTGCGCGACCACTTAGATGACTTGGCCCGGCGGCGTTTGCGGCGCATCACCCGCGCCTTGAACATCTCCGACGAGAAGCTCAAAGAGGTGGTGCAGGTGATTGAGGACTTACAGCCGCAGCCGGTCCTGTCGGCGAGCAGCGACTACGACAAGCTCCTGACGCTCAATACCGAGGTCTCGTACATCACGCCGGACTTGATCGTCAGAAAAATTGGCGCGGAGTGGGTTGTCTCGCTGGCCGATGGGTCCACGCCGTCCTTAAAGATCAATTCTGCGTACCAGCATCTGGTCAGCAACTCCCGTGGCGTCAGCAAGGACGCGGACTTGGACGCCTACGTGGCCAAAAATCTCGACGACGCCCGCTGGTTCATCACCGCCATTGACCAGCGCCGCACGACCATGCTCAAGGTCGCCAATTACCTCTTGCAGGCGCAGTCGCCCTTTTTCGAGGAGGGGCCGACGCGGCTGCGGCCCATGGTCTTGCAGGACTTGGCCGACGCCGTGGGAATGCACGTATCGACGATTAGCCGCGTCAGCAACGGCAAGTACATCGAGACGCCGCACGGGGTTTTTGAACTGAAGTACTTCTTCGACAACAAGCTCAACACAGACGCTGGCGAAGCGGTGTCGGTGCGCTCGGTGAAGGAGAAAATTTCCCAGCTCGTCGCGGCCGAGGACAAGGGCCAGCCGCTTTCGGACCAACAGCTCGTCGAGGAATTGAGCAAAGGCGGGTTAAAAATTGCGCGGCGGACGGTCGCCAAATACCGCGATCAGCTAAAAATCCCTGCCCAGCGATACCGCAGAGCACTGTAGAGAGCCGAGCCAGAAATTCGCGTCACCCGCCGTATCGATCTCCTCCTTTATTCTTCATTATAGCACCATGGACACATCGTACTTGAATAAGGACGCATGACGATGACAAACACACGGCAAAATTGGCCTTACCCCGGGTCGCGCTGGTGGAAGTTCGACTTCCACACGCATACGCCGGCGTCCGCCGATACCTACTGGACTCAACAGGGTATCGACCTATCGCCGCAAGAATGGCTGCTCCGATACATGGCCGCCGAAATCGATTGTGTGGCGATCACGGACCACAATAGTGGTGGTTGGGTTGATCGCCTTAAAGCCGCTTACGAGGAGATGAAGGGGCAAGCCGATGCGGGATCGCCACCGGAAGGGTTTCGAGAACTGACGCTGTTCCCGGGAGCCGAGATTTCGGTGCAGGGAGGATTCCACCTGCTCGCCATCCTAGATCCCGATACCACTACAAGCGACATCGATACGTTGCTGGGGCAGGTGGATTACCACGGAACCAAGGGGCGCAGCGACGGAGTGACCCGCAAGGGCGCAGCCGATGTGGTTTGTGAAATTAGGGACGCCGGAGGCATTCCGATTCCAGCCCATGCCGACCGACAAGGTGAAAATGGCAACGGCAAGGGCCTGCTCGCTGTACGTGCAGATACTCGTGAGTGCCAACTCGACGCCAATACGGTTCGCCAAGTGCTTGACACCGAATGTTTGCTGGCGATGGAGTGGGAAGACATGGGGCATCTACTTCCTAAGTCCGTTGAGAAGCAGGTCAAAAAGTTAGCGCGGGTGCTCGGCAGTGACTGCCACAGCTTCCGAGGAACGGGTATTCCCGGATCCCGTTTCACTTGGGTCAAAATGGCAAAACCTACATTGGAAGGGCTGCGTCTCGCGTTGCTGGATGGCGGAGGCTTCTCCATCCGCCGCAGCGACAATCCCGAACCTTTTGCACCGTTCTCCCAGCCGAAACATTGTATCGAAGCCATCGAGATCGCCGATGCACGCTACATGGGAAACGGAACGCCGGTCCGCCTCGAATTCAATCCTTGGCTCAACGCCCTAATCGGCGGGCGCGGCACCGGGAAATCCACGATCATCCACGCCTTGAGGCTTGCGGCCAGACGCGCAAAAGAGATAGATCACTTGGAAGAGCGCAGCATACCTCGCTTGACCTTTGAAAGTTTCAACCAAGTGCCATCGGGACGCTCATACGCGAATGAAGGAGGTTTGACCCCCTCGACCGAGATATTATGGACCCTGAAACGCGACGAGGTCCGCCACCGCGTACGCTGGCGAGAAGACGGAAAAGGGACAGTGGTGGAAGACGAAGTGAACGGAAGTTCTTGGAAACCATCTTCTACTGAGATCGTTACGCCGGAGCGTTTCCCTGTTCGGATCTTCAGTCAAGGACAGATCGCCGCGTTGGCCGGCGAAAATCAGCAAGCACTATTGCAGGTGATCGATGAGGCGGCAGGAGTGGCCGCAAACCAAAGAGCGCTGATCGAAGCTCGCGATGTATTCTATGCATCGAAAGCGAAAATTCGAGCACTAGATGGCAAGCTGGCACGTCAAACGGATCTCGAAGTCGAGTTGGAAGACGTACGTCGCAAATTAAAAAAATTCGAGGATGCGGGGCATTCATCGGCCCTCACCATTTACCGCCGGCGCGGTCGCCAACGCGAAGAAGCGAACCGGCAATTCGACTCGACAGAAGCCATGGCCAAGAGAATCGAAACGACCGCGGACGATTTGCAAATTGAAAACCCGCTCGAAAAATTGTTCGACGAAGCCTCCGTGGATGAACGCCCTATCGCAGAAAGCCTGAAGGCACTGGCCGAGGCTGTGGGTGTTGCAACCCGAGACCTGAAAAGCGTCGCCCAGCGTCTGCGAGAAAGTGTCGCGACACAGCGCCAAACATTGGGAGAGAGCGTTTGGAGCACGGCCGTCAAGCAAGCGGAGGACGACTACGCGGCCTTCGTTGAAAGGTTGAAATCGGAAGGGGTCGCTGATCCGAACGAGTACAGCCACTTGGCGCAGGACCGGCAGCGGCTCCAAAGTGAACTCGCGAACTTAAACTCCATCCGGGAAGAGCAGAGCAAACTGATAGAAGAATCGCAGCAGTATCTCCAAAAAGTTCTCGAATGTCGGCGAGCCGTAAGCGAAAGGCGAGAGGCCTTCTTGTCGCAGGCGTTGTCTGAGAACCGCTTCGTGCGCATCCGCAATCGCAGGTATGGCGACAACCCACGAGTCATTGAGCTTTCCTTTCGCGAAGCACTAGGCGATTTCGACCACTTTGAGAGATATATCCTCAGTATGGAGAGCGGTAGTCCTAAGGGTATCGTCGCTCAACTGATCGAAAACTTGCCGGAGAATCCAACCGAGCGGTATCGGGAAATCGAAAACCGCATTGATCATCTGAAACAACGCATCGCTGCCGCATGCGGGGGAAAAGGAGATTTCGGTGGACCATTGAATAACTATCTCCAGCGAAATTTCGAGCGAGTGCCGGAATTTCTCGACAAGTTGCTGGCTTGGTTTCCCGACGACAGCTTGATCGTGGAGTACAGCCGTCGGGGCGACGGAGCTGACTTCCAGCCCATTGCTCAAGCCTCGGCCGGGCAACGGTCAGCGGCGATGCTGGCTTTCCTGCTGGCCCACGGCGAGGAGCCCCTAGTACTCGATCAACCTGAAGACGATCTGGACAACCACCTAATCTACGACTTGGTTGTGCGCCAAATACGGGCGAACAAGCTCAGACGGCAGATCATCGTGGTAACGCACAACCCCAATATCGTCGTGAACGGAGATGCCGACATGCTCCACGCCTTGGATTTCAAAGTCGGACAATGCAGGGTTATCCAGTCGGGATCGCTGCAAGAAGAATCCATCCGCGAAGAAGTCTGCCGGATCATGGAAGGCGGCCGAGAGGCGTTCGAGCGTCGTTACCGCAGGCTGCGATCGGAGTCGAGGCATGTTCGATAGCAAGAAGGAATTACTCGACAAAATTCGCCTTGGCGAAGACTCGTTCATTGAGTTCAAGGAGGTGCGCTTCGCCGGGCAAAGGCTTACCGCACCGCACCGGAATTCGCTTGCGGACGAACTCGCCTCCTTCGCCAACAGTCGCGGCGGCGTCCTCGTCCTAGGCGTCCAAGATAAATCGCACGAGATTCTGGGTATCGCTCTCAGCGATCTCAGTAGCGCCGAGCTTGCCGTCCGAGAGATTTGCCGCGATGCGATCGAGCCACCGCTGGCTCCCGTAATAGAGCGACTCTGGCTGCCAACAACCAGCGAGGATGTAGCCGTCATCAAGATTGATGTGGCCCAAAGTTTGTTCGTCCATCAAAGCCCCGGAGGGTTTATCCACCGAATCGGCAGCGAGAAACGTCGCATGTCGATCGAATATATCACCCGATTAATATCGCAGCGTTCGCAGACGCGAATGATTCGCTTCGACGAAGATGTCGTTGCCAGAAGTACGCTGAACGATTTGCAGCCCGATCTATTTGAACGATTTCGCACCGACCGATCGGCCAGCGACCTTCGGCGCTTCTTGTCCAATTTGCATCTGGTGCGCTCGGACGAAAAAGGTGAACTCAGACCAACCGTAGCCGGCGTACTGATCGGCGCGTCCGATGCGCGACCTTGGTTCCCTAATGCATACATCCAAGCGGTTGCCTATCGAGGAACAAAAATCAGGGCGGGATCGGACGATCCGTACCAAATCGATGCGGAAGATATGGTCGGCCCCTTAGATCGGCAAATTGAGGACGCTTGCCGGTTCGTCGCAAAGAACATGAAGACGGCCGCTTTCAAAAACATGGGGAGATCGGACAGACCGCAGTTCGATATGTCGGCGGTCTTTGAAGCAGTCGTCAACGCAGTAGCGCACCGTGATTACTCAATCTACGGCTCAAAAATCCGAATGCGACTTTTCGAGAATCGCCTAGAACTTTATTCTCCCGGTTCGATCCCAAATTCCATGTCCGTAGAAGCTCTAAGCGATATCCAAGCGACGAGAAACGAAGTGGTCGCGAGCTTACTGGCCAAAATTCCAGTCCCGGATCGACCTTGGCTGACCACGGACCGCTCAACACTGATGGACCGGCGGGGCGAAGGTGTAAGCGTCATCTTGGACAACAGCGAGCGACTCTCTGGGAAGACGCCGGAGTATCGAATGATCGGCGGCGAAGAACTCCTTCTGACAATCTGGGCCGCAGATATATCGTAATTCAATTATCGAAAGCCGATGTGCCAGATGCGTTGCTCAAGGCGTTATTGGAGTAATCCGGCTGTCACGGCTTAGGGGTGATGTGATGTAGGCTAGCCGCGCCCTAGCGCAATCGCCCGGCGTCGTCAAAAGCCATCTCGGTTAGGGCGCCGGTTTGCGCTAGGTCGGGATGGTCGCCGAATTCTCGCAGCAGGCTGGCGGACAGTTGGATGTGACCGAGGTCGAGGGTGTTTTTGATGCGGACGACGTGCGCCTGTTCGGGGTGGGCGAGGTTTTGCACCGCCAGCGCGGCCTCAATGGCGGCGCGGTCGGTTTCCATGACGACCGGGACGTACGCGCGGTTGAGGAAGGTGGTGGTGAATGCGTTGGCGTACGTGGCCTCGAAGTCAATGCGCTCGTACAGGCGGCGGGTGATGATGTCGGCGAGGCCGACGCCGTTGGCGTTGCCGTGCGTCTCGTCGGTCAGGTCGAGCACCACGATGCGGGCCGTGCCCGGCACCTCTGGCTCTTTGACGCCGGGCAGGAGCATGCGGCCGACGACGTTGGTGTCCATGCCCGTGCCCGAGATATTCTTGCCGATTTGCTCAATGATTAGCAGGTCAATGCCTTGGACCAAGAGGCGGGGCATGGCCTGCCGCGCTGCTGCCAAAAGCTGGGGCTCGCGGCTTTGGAACTGCTCGGGGCGCAGGGCCTCAACGCAGAGGGTCTCTTCATAAGCGTTTTCGACGAGGGCCACCCCGAGGAGGATCGGCACTTGGTCGAGGATGCAGCGGCCCCAAGCTGGAATCAGGCGGGCGAGGCGGTCGGCACCCCCGGCGTGGGCGATGGTCGCGCCGCGATGGCTGCCCAAGCCAATGGTCATCATCTTCATCAGGCCGCTTTCAAACGAGCCACGGAAGGAGGTGTGCGGCTTGACGCGATTGATGAGCACCACGCCATCGGCTTCGGTGGCGAGGCGGTTGAGCAGCACCGGGGTGCCGTCGCTGAGTTGACCTACTTCGACGACGTCCATGGTCGCCTCGACCGGGCAGCCCATGCTCGCGGCGTCGAGACCGTAGCTAGCTAGCACCTGCTTTTGGCCTGCGGCCGTGGCGCCGCCGTGGCTGCCCATGGCCGGCAGCAGGAAGGGCCGCCCGCCCGCCTCCTTGACCCAGTCGACGACGGTGCGGGTGATGAGCTGGATATGGGCGATGCCGCGGCTGCCGCCGGTAACGGCAATCCGGGCGTTAGGGGCGATGGCGTCGGCTAGGCCGGTGCGCGCTAGCTGGCGACGGACCTCGCCAGCCACGTCGGCGAGCGAGTCGCTGGCAAAGCGTTGCTCGACCGGGGCCATTTGCGGTAGTTGCACGGTGAGACCTCTATTCCTCGCCGACCAAGGCCGTGCGCAAACGCTGGGCGCGCTCGAGAATTGGCCGGGCCGGTTTGGGCACCGGCTCGGTCGCTGGGGCGATTTTCCAGATAAAGACGACCGGGCCTTCTTCCACAAAGTGCTGGTCGAGCTGGGCGTCGAAGTCGTCGCTGGTGTGGATGGTATAGACGCGCTGGAGGCCGGCCCCGCGGCAGATTTGCTCGTAGTCGATAAAGGCCGCGCCGGGCACGGGCTGGCTGCCGGTTACTTCGTACGTGCCGTTTTCAGTGATGACGAGGGTTAGGTTCGGGGCCGGGCGCTGGGCCAAGGTGACGAGGACGCCCAGCGACATGAGGGTGCTGCCGTCGCCGTTGAGGCACAAGACCCGGCGCTCGGGTTGGGCGATGGCCAAGCCCAGCGCAAAGTCGGCCGCGTGGCCCATGGCGCTTTCGACGTGGGCAAAGTCTAGCGGGCCGTCGGAGTGCTCGGCCCAAGGCATGGCCACGCTCATGGTGGTGACCACGACTTCGTCCGTGCGCTGGGCGGCCAGTTTTTTGAGGCAGGTGTATTTGTCGAGCATCTCACGCAGTCTCCGCGACTAGCAACACAGCGGTTGGCAACGAGGTCGCTTGGGCCTTGGCAAAAGCGGCGTCGATCTGGCCGCAATCGTCGTCAGTGTGCATGGCGGTGTAGGGGATGTTCCAAGCCTTGAGGGTCGGCTCGAAGAAGGTGGCGGCCGTATCGACCCGGGGGCTTGCTGGGGCCATGGTCGCATAGCCGCGGTAGCCGACGAGCATGACTAGGGGAATGCCCATGTTGTAGGCCGTGCCGCGGAAGGCGTCGCCGGCCTCCAAAAAGCCCGTGTTCTGGATCAGCACCAGCGGCTGGGCCCCGCCCAAATACAGGCCGGAGGCCAAGCCGTAGGCCTCGCCCTCGCGGCTGGTCAGGATCACTTCGATTGTGTCGTGGCGCCACAGGCGCTCGTACAGGACGCACGAGCCGTTGTCTGGGACGCCTAGCACGTGCGTGACGCCGTGCCGTTCGAGGGCGGCGATGATTTTGGCGGCGCGAATCACGGGCTTACTCGGCGAAGATCGCACGGGAGGAGATGCCGCTCTGGTGGCCTTCTTGCTGGATGCCGCCGATAAACTGGGCGGTGCGGCCAGCCGGGGCAGTGCCGACGTAGTACGCGCTGAAGGACTCGTTGAAGGCGGCTAGCGCGGCGCGATTTAGCGCGGAGTCGGCACCGGCCACGATGTAGGCGTTGTTGAAGACGCCGTCCTCTTTGAGGCCGGCACCGCCAGCTTCCCTAATCCGGGCATCGAGCGTGCCGAGCTGCTCGCTGGCGTCGCGGCCGCCCACAGCCGAGAGGTGAACTTCGCACACGCCGTGGTGGCGCAAGCCCGCCCAAGTCGAGAAGCCGTCCTCTAACTGCCCCGAGCGCACGATTTCGACTTCGCCGGATACTACCCGCGGCTGCGGCTCGAGTATCCCGTCGAGATTGGGGATCCGCGACACCGGGTAGATCAAGCCGGCCGGGCGGTCGTCGCCGTAGTAGTCTGCAAAGACTTGGCGGGTGATCTCGACGCGCTCCCACGTTTTGTCTGGAGCGTCATCTACGGCCACGAGGATCTCCATAAATACGGTCTGCTTTTTGAAGTCAATGCCTTGTTCGGCAAAGGGCTTGGCGTATTGCTCGTCGAGGATAAACCGCATTTCTTCGGCCAAGTCGGAGCCGAGCGTGGTGATGGTTTCGCCATCTCGCTGGTGCATGACCGACGCACCCGAGGGCTGGTGATCGACCCACGTGCCGTAGTCGATTTTGCCGCTGCTGACGGAGACGGTCTCGCCCGCACAGGCCTTGATTTGCACCTCGAAGAGCGCCGCCGGATCCGGGAAGCCCTCGGGGTGCGTGAAGCGGGCCATGCGGTTGGAGCGCAAGGGGCCGCCGGTGACGGCCGCGATCATGGCCCCGTAGCAGGCGTTGAAGTCGTTTTTGCGCTGGTCGCATTCGCGGCGGTCCGCAGAAGGGGTGGTCCACAAGACGTCGGTCTTGTACACGTCAGACCAGTGGACGCCGCAAATTTCGAGGCCCTTGTTGAGGTTTTCGATGGTGCCGAACCACTCCGAGCCGACGTCGTTGGCGTATTGGGTGCCGACATTGCCCGAAGGCTCAACTAGGCGCACGACGTGGCCGTTGTCGTCGGTGATGAGTACTTCCGTGGGGTTGGAAAAGATGGCGATGGGGTTGTGGCGGACGATGTTGACTTGGGCCATGAGCTCCTCGGCTGATTTGTGATTGTGAAGGGTTGCGCGAATTATATGCAGAAAATAGGCGGTCGGCCGACGATAGACAATAGGGAGGAATAGATGGCTACCTGCGCGGTACTCTTTGCCAAAAAACCAGCCCCCGGAGCGGTCAAAACCCGGCTCCAGAGCCAGTTGAGTGCCTCTGAAGCGGCGCGCCTGTACGAGGCCCTGCTGCTCGATTGCGCCACGGCACTGTCTGCGACCCAAGCCGCGGCCAAGCTGGTGGCCTTTGCCCCGGCCCATGCCGAAGACGCCCTGCGCGCCCTGCTGGCCCCGATTGGCGAATTCGAGTACGTGCCGCAGATAGAAGCCGATCTAGGGCAGCGGATGGAGGCCCTAATGCAGTGGGCCTTTGCGCGCGGGGCCGAGCGAGTCGTCCTCGTCGGCTCAGACAGCCCTTCTCTGCCAGCCGCGTACATCGACGAAGGGCTGGAACTCTTGCGCGAGAAGGAAGTGGTCTTAGGCCCCAGCACGGACGGCGGCTACTACTTGGTGGGCCGGCGAAAAGGGGATAGCCGGATATTCCAAGACGTGGCTTGGAGCACCGGAATGGTATTAGAGCAAACCCTAACGCGCTTGGGGACGCAGACCCTCGGCCTGCTGCCGCCTTGGTACGATGTGGATACGCCGGCCGAGGCCGGGTTCCTCAAGGTACACCTCGAAGCCTTGGCGCGGGCGGGCAGCACCCAAGGGCGGCACAGCTTGGCCGTGCTGCGCGACCTCGCGCTGCCGCGGCCCTAGCGGTCGGCTCTTCTGCGGAACAAGGCTTCCCAGCGATCGAGTTCGCCCGGGTCGAGGGACGGGTGCGATTCAGTGCCGTCGCAGGTCGGCGCAGGGGGGTTCGACGCTTGGACAGGTCCGGTCAGTTCGTCGAGAAAATCCTCCGAACCGGTCCAGCGGATCCGATGGCGCTCGGCACTGCGCTGCACGGCGCGGTCGGAGCTGATGACCCGCAGCCACTTGGCACCGTGTTTTTTTGCCACCGCCTGCGCGATCAGGTCGTCGGCCTGCTGAGGGTAGCGCGAGAATTCTATGGTCAGGTGGGAGCTGCTTGGTTCTGCCGCACGCGGCGCGGTGCCGGTGCCGTCGTAGTACAGGGTAATGCGCTTGTTGGCGCGGCGGGCGTAGGCGGCGAGATCCTGCTGCAAGCGGCCCCGCGCTTGGTTTAGCGCGTCGCCGTGGCCTTGGAACAACCCGCTCGATTTGATGAGGTTGTAGCCGTCTATGAGCAGATGCTCTCTTTTGGCGTCCACCGCGGCCATCCTCACGCGAACTGAATGCCTTGGGCGTTTAGCTGATAGGCGACTACGCTGCTTTTGGCAAAGGCCGCGCGTTGGCGCAACGTGTCGAGCCGAGCGCGCAATGCGGCCGCTTGCCCCTCGGCCGCGATGAGGAGCGCAAAGCCACCGCCGCCCGCCCCGGTGATCAGCCCGCCCTCGGTCAGGTCGGTGATCTGCGGATTTTCAAAAAGGTGTTGCAAGGCGTCGTTGGTGGCTTGGGGGTCGAGGATGCAGCGCAACCGCCAGTAGCGGTCAGCCAGCTGCCCCAGATCGGCGTACGCGCCCGCGCACAACGCGGCCACCATGTCGTCGTGAATGGCCAGCGACTCGCGGATGGCCGCATAGCGCGAGTGATCCCGCGACAGATAGACATCGAGAACGACATTGAGGCCGCGGGTGGCCGACCGCGACACCCCCGTGTCGAAGAGCACGACCCGCTCGGTGAACAAGCCCTCTTCTACCTCGGTGAGGAACGTGCGCTCGGGCGCGGGCAGGCCGTCGGTCGGGGGAGCGTAGAAGTTCTTGATGGCCGAAGGGCCGCCGCTGGCGCCGCGCGCGTCCTGCCAACCGCTGTTGAGGCCGAGGCTTTGTTCGAGCATGAGGCTTTGGTCGTACAGGCTGGGGTACTCGCACGCCGGCGCGGCATAGGGGTGGCCGGAGAGGTGGTAGAGCATTTTGAGGATCGCGGCGGACAAGATGCCGCTGGTTCCGAGTCCCGACCCTTGTGGCACCTTGCTACTAGTGGTGATTTCCAAGCCGCCGCCGCCAGCAAAGGCCGCGATGTCTTCAATGACGTCTGGGGAGTTTGGCCGCACGATGCCGGCGTGTACCAGCCCTTGCTTGACCAAGCGCAGGGCTTCGTCGCCGCTGCGGCGGTAGGCAAAAAATAACTCGCTGACGGTCGCGGCCGCGCTGTGTTGGTTGGCCTCAAAGTCGGCCTTGAAGTCCTGCGAGCGGGAGCGGAGGATGAGCTGGGGTTCGGCCAGCCTGCGGGCGGTAACTTCCAACGGCGGCTGGGCGCGCTCTTGTCCGCCCTGTTGCAGGTTGACGGCGATATTGAGCGTCTTGCCGCCCTGTTCCTTGCTGCGCAGGTGATTGTCCGAGGCATTGGCGCTGGAGATGCCCAAGCGCAGGGGCGATTGGATGCAAAAGGTTTGCTCGTAGGCCGATTCGATCATCCTCGGCCCGGTCGTGCGGCCCTTGCGGTCGAGGGCGGCCAAACTGCGCTGGAGGTCCATGCTCTGCAACTGGTTGATCCGCGCCTCGTAGGCCGCGGCCAGCTCGTCGATACGCTTGGCTTCTTTGAGTTGGACGAGGGCTGGGCCGTCAATGCAGCAGGGCGGCAGCGCACGCCGCCAAGCCCGCGACTCAGCGGCGAGCATCCGGTAGATGTCGGCCATGATGCGGGCGACGCGCATGCCGCGCATGCCGCGGACCGCGACATCGCATTCTTCTAGATAGGCATTGAGGCGTTTGAGCACCTGCAAGAGGGTCTTGGAGGGTTGGGACGGTCGCAGCCGCAGCAATTGGCGGTGATCGAGATCGACCAAACCATCGACTACATCAACCATGAGTTGGGGCAGCTCTTTGGCGACCGCAGCGCCGAAGAGCGCGTCCCACTCGCGGGGCGTGGTCGCCGCTAGGAGCGCGTTGATGGCGGCCGGGGTCTCTAGGCTGGACAAAAGCACCCGGTTGAAGAGCAGGGCGCGGAGGAAGCGGTGCTTTTCTTCGGGTTTGCCGCCGGACCGCGCCCCATCGAGGATGTGATCGATGAGCGATTGGACTTCGCGCAAATCAGCGGCTTGTTCGAGACGTGCGAGGAATGCTTTCATGCGGCTCAGGGGGCGCGGGTGCGCTGAAAATTATACGCAAAAAACGCGCATCGCGCATCAGCGGGGGGCGGCAGCGGGCCTTAGCTCGCCGGCTTCCACGGCAAAATCGAGGTGGTTTTGTCGCGGGGGCAGCGGGCAAATATAGGTGGGATTGTACGCGCAGTATGGATTATAAGCATTGTTGAAATCAAGGACGTACAGGCCATCGTCCGCCCGCGTCAGGCGCGCGTAGCGTCCGCCCTGATAGGTGGTATGGCCGTTGGTTGGATCCTTAAAGAAAACCTCTGCTTCGCCGGTTTGCGGGCTGCGGTACACCTCCAGCCAAAAATCGTTCTCGCCAAAGGCCGCGACAAAGCGCCCAAAGCGCTCGAGCTCGGTGGTAGTGCCGTCGGTATTGGGGAGTTCGACGATGCGCTGGCGGCCGTAAATATGCAACTCGCCCTTCACGCGATAGCGCAGGTCAATGGGATAGTACGCAAGCCGCTCAAAGCGAGCGCGCTGCGCGGGCAGCAGCGGCGAATCCTCGCTTTTGAGCAGGCTATCCTTGTCGGCGCGAAGGGCTTCGATCTGGGCGCGGATGGCGTCGTCCGCCGAAGCCGGGCCAAAGGACGGGCACAGATAGCAGGCGATGCAGGCGATGATAATGAATAGGCTCACAGGCATGACAAATTCTCCGCTCGATCTATTTTAGCGTCAACCTGCGGCCGCATCAAATTTGTCCCTCCTTTCTGGCCGCCCTACCTTTCTGCGACAAACAGGAGGAAAACCATGCGTCACCGGAGGAAGTTCGGGACGGCACTGCCTATGGCTGGGGGTTGGTTCGCGCCGGTCTTTTAGCCATGGGCGAAGGTTGGTCCATCGTCGAAGCGAGCCGCGTCGGGGGCAGGTCGCGGTTGACGTCCTGCTTGGCCGTCGCGCCGCTGAAAATTTTCAGCCCCAAACCCGAGGCCGATTACACCGCCGCCGTGCTTTCGAGCTATGGCGGCGGCTTGGTCGCCGGCGATTCCACCCGGCTGCGCGTGCGCTGCGGCCGCGAGGCCAAGCTCTTTTTGGGCACCCAAGCCTTTACCAAAGTGTACAAAGCCACCGACGGGCAGGTCGCGCACCAAACGCTCGCCGGGCGCGTCGAATCCGGTGCTTGCGTAGTATCGCTGCCCGACCCGGTGGTGCCCTATGCCGACAGCGTCTTTGTACAGGAGCAGGTCTGGCATCTCGACGCGAAAGCCTTGCTGGTCTTGCTCGACAGCGGCACTGCCGGCCGGGGCGCACGAGGCGAGCGGTTCCACTATCGCTCTTATACCTCTAATACGTCCATCTACTGGGCAAGCGAATTGGTGCTGGCGGAACGCTTGAGTTTGCAGCCCCAGCGGCAGTGCCCCGACCGCATTGGAGCTTTCGGCCAATACACTGCCTTCGCCAACGCCTTTATCGTCGGTGGCCCAGCCCGCGCTGCCATCGAGCAAGTGCTGCGCCGTGTTCTAGCGCCGATGCTCACCCGCCAGCGGAGCGGGGCCACTCTGGTCTCACTCGCCACACCTCGTCCCGGAGTGCTCGCGCTCCGCGCCTTGGGGCGTACCCATGGCGATCTAGCCGACATCTTGCACGCGCTGGCCACCGCCGTATCGCTCCCCCAAGTCCTAGGCGAAAACCCACTGCGCCGAAAGTACTGATCGCTTCAGCAGCCAACCCACAAAACACCACACTTTTGTCTTTTTTACGTATTCCCCCTAGCCGCAGCGTACTGCGGATGGTCAATTCGTCCCACCACAAGGCGTCTAAAAACGACATATATGTCTTTTGTAAATTCACAAAATAGCATTTTTGTCGTCAATCCATTGGAAAAACCAAGCAGCAAATCGCCAAAAATGCCATTTACGTAGAAAAATTAAACAAAATTACAAATCGCGTATCTCTTTGGTACATAAAGATATAGTACCAAAAATGTTCCCTCCTGTTCCGTATCTGGGCTGCTGCGGCCGCCGTTCTGGTATCCTTTTTGCAATAAGGGTGCAGCATCGGTCAGAGCGGACTACCGGAACGGTGCGTTCAGACCGCTTAACACCACAACCACCACATCTTGGAGGGATTCAATGGGAAGACCAAATACGTTCTGGATTGCATTTGTCGCCTTAGTGCTCATCGTCGTCGGAACGCATTCGAGCGCGAAGGCAGAGGAGGCGGTCAAAGTAGGCGTCCTGCATTCGCTCAGCGGCACGATGGCTATCTCGGAGGTATCGCTGCGCGACGCCGTGCTGATGGCGGTCGAGGAAATCAATTCCAACGGCGGCGTTCTGGGGCGCAAAATTGAGCCGGTGGTCGTCGATCCGGCGTCCGACTGGGACCTATTCGCCGAAAAGTCCAAAGAGCTGTTGCTAGAGCACGAGGTGGCATCCGTCTTCGGCTGCTGGACCTCGGTGTCGCGCAAGTCGGTGCTGCCGGTTTTTGAAGAAAACGGGGGGTTGCTGTTCTATCCGGTCCAGTACGAAGGCGAGGAGTGTTCGCGCAACATCATCTATACAGGGGCCACTCCCAACCAGCAGTTAATCCCGGCCGCCCAGTATCTGATGAGCGAGGAAGGCGGCGGGTACGAGAAGTTCTACCTGCTCGGCACGGACTACGTATTCCCGCGCACGGCCAACAAAATCCTGCGGGCCTATCTCCTCGATCAAGGAGTGCCCGAGGCGAACATCATGGAGGAGTACACGCCCTTCCACCATCAGGATTACCAGACCATCGTGCAGAAGATCAAGCGCTTCGCCGCCGATGGTACGGCCGCGGTATTGAGTACGATCAACGGCGATTCCAACGTGCCCTTCTACAAGGAATTTGCCAATCAGGGGCTGACTTCGGCGCTGTGCCCGATCATGGCCTTTTCAGTGGCCGAAGACGAGCTGCGGGCGATGGATACCGAGTTTCTGGTCGGCCATCTGGCGGCTTGGAACTACTTCCAGTCGGTCGCCAGCAAAGAAAACCGGGATTTCGTCAAGAGCTTCAAGCAGTACTGCGAGGCCAACGGCTTGCCCGGCGGGCTAAGGCGCGTCACCGATGACCCGATTCTCTGGGCCTATACGGGGGTCTATTTGTGGAAGGGTGCGGTCGAAAAAGCCGGTTCCTTCGACGTGGAAAAGGTGCGGCCGGCGCTGTATGGGCTGGCGTTTGATTCGCCGGGCGGCCCCGTGATGATGGACGAGCGCAATCACCATCTGCACAAGCCCGTCTATATCGGCGAGATCAAAAAGAACGGCCAGTTCAAGATCGTCTATGAATCGGATGGCCTAGTAGCCCCTGATCCATGGGACGACATCACCAGTGCCGACAAGGACTGCGACCACGTCAATTACATGGGTACTTATACCCTAGAGTAATACTCTATCTAGCGCAGAAGGACACAAACCAATGAACAAGAAAGTTGCAGCACTCGCACTGGCGATTTTTGCCGCCCAGACAGTATCCGCCGAGGTCACATTCTCTGGGTTTGTCGATATGAGCGCGTTCAGCGACGATGGAAACGCGAGCATGTCGCTGGACCAGTTTGAGTTGGATGTCTCGACGGACCTCGGGGGCGGGATCTCCATGAGGGCGGATGTCAATGCCCTCGGGCCGACCGCCCCGGTCGAGCTAGAGCAGGCCTTCATCGCGTACGACACCGGCGCGGGCTTGGCGCTCACTGTGGGCAAGTTTCTTAGCTGCACCGGCTTTGAAGCGGCTGAACCCACGGGGTTGTATCAGTATTCGTATTCTGCCACCTTGGTGTACGGCGGCTATCAGAATGGGATCGCGGCCTCTTATAGCTCGGATAAGTTCGGCCTGTATGGGGCGGTTGTTTCCAGCGTCTGGGATGGCGCGGAGACCGACCTCTCAGGGGATGATTTCGGTATAGAGGTCCAAGCAACGCTTACTCCCATCAGTGGCTTGACCGCCAAAGCCGCGCTCGCATGGGAGGGCGGTTTTGAGCACGCGACGCAGACCGAGCCTTTTGACCGGGCACTGCTCAACATCTGGGCGGCCTACGCGACCGGCCCGCTGACTTTGGCGGTTGAACTGAACGGGCTGGGCAACTGGGAAGGCGGCACTATGCTTTACGAATCCGGTGGTGGGCTACTGGCGATGGCCAATTATGGGATCAGCGACAAAGTGGGCGTGACCGGCCGAATTTCCGGGATGACCTTGACGGATGCCGTCGTCAAAGACGCGGCCGATTACGAGCTCAGCGAACTCACCATCGCCCCGAGCTACGCGGTCTCCGACAACTGGAGCCTCATCGGCGAGGTCAAGTGGCTCACCGAGGGCGACGCCGACGCTGTGACGCAAATCGCGCTGGAGTCGCTGCTAACGTTTTAGGGGGTGGAGCGGAGACGGCCGCTTCGTAGTTTAGCAACTGGTACGGTAAAAGGTAAAAATAAAGGTAAAGGTACATGGTAACTAGGCCGTCTCCGCTCCGTTTTACGGGGCGGAGTTCAATTTTGTCCATGGGAATTCTAAAGGTGCTGGCGGTGTGGGTCTTAGCGGCTGGAGCGGCTGGAGCAGGTCCGTGGGACGAGGAGCAGTTTGCGCGGCTGGCCAGCGGCGATGGCGAGGCGATTCAACAGGCCGCAACCGCGTTGGCCGCTCGCTACGACCAAGCCCATTACGCATTGATGCAGGGGTTGTTCAGCGGGGCGGTCTATTGCTGGAGTGAGCGCGCCGAGCAGAGCGGCTTGGTGCTCATCGGCGACGAGGAAATGGACGAGTACGGCGATTCGATCGCGCCGCTCTTTACGGCCTATCCCGAGCGCGTCCCCATCCTCGCCGAGGATGGTACGCCCGTCAAAATTTCGCTTTACGACCTAGCGGAGGTCGAGACCAATCGGAAGATCCGGGCGCTGACCCAGCCCTACTTGCTACAGATGGAACTGGTCCACCCGGACGCCGACAAACGGCGGATTGCCGCTGAAAATATCGGCAATAAAGGCACGGCCGCGGCCATTCCAGCGTTGCTCCGCTCCATCGAGCCGGAGACGGACGGGTCGATACGGCGGTTGAAGCGCGTGTCGTTGGCCAAGCTGCAATTGGCCGACGCACAGGCCGGGGTGCGCTTGTCGGCGGTGGCCGCCTTGAAGGAACTGCGTAGTCCGTTGGCTATACCCGTCTTGGAGGAACTCCTGAGTACAGACGAGTCCGGGGCCTTTGCCGAACCGGACGAGCGGGTGCGGGAGCGGGCGGTCGCGGCCCTGACTAGCTTGCGGCGTTTTAGTTCCTTCATGCAGGCGCTACAGACGATTTTCATTGGTCTGAGCTTGGGGTCCATCCTAGTCTTGATGTCGCTGGGGCTGGCGATTATTTACGGCCAGATGGGGGTGATTAACATGGCGCACGGCGAGTTTATGATGATCGGCGCCTACACTACTTTCGTGGTGCAGAACCTGTGCTTGGGCGTGCTGCCGCCGGAGTACGGCGACCTCTTTTTCGCCCTCTCCTTTCCGCTGGCCTTCCTAGTCGCTGGCGGCGTCGGGTTCCTGCTCGAAGCGTCGATTATCTGCCGGCTATACAGCCGACCGCTTGAAAGCCTGCTCGCCACTTGGGGCATCAGTCTGGTGCTGATCCAGGCGGCGCGCAGCGTCTTTGGCGATCTGACGGCGGTGAAATTGCCGCAGCTTCTGAGCGGCGGCTGGGAAATGGCGCCCCAAGTGGTGTTGCCCTATAACCGCATGTTCATCATGGCGCTGGCCGCGGCGATTGTCGGGCTGCTTTTGGCGCTTTTTTTTCGTACGCGCTTTGGCCTCAAGCTGCGGGCTACCACCCAAAACCGGGCGATGAGTGCCTGCGTCGGCGTGCCGGTGCGGCGCATTGACTCCATGGCTTTTGCCTTGGGTACGGGGATTGCCGGCGTGGCCGGTTGGGCGATGACCTTGGTGGGCAATGTCGTACCCAACATGGGCCAGACCTACATCGTCGATTCGTTCCTCGTAGTCGTCACGGGCGGAGTCGGCAAGTTGGTCGGCACGATCAGTGCCGGGCTGGGGATCGGCATTTTCAACAAGATGCTCGAGCCGCTCTTTGAAGCCGTGTACGGCAAGGTCATCCTGCTAGGCTTGATCATCGTCTTTTTGCAGTCGCGTCCGACCGGCCTCTTCCCGGCCAAAGGACGGAGCGCGGAACTATGACCCCATCTAAGCACCACCTCATCGCTGGTTCGCTGTTCGCCTTTTTTGGGGTGCTAGTCCCCTTGCTCAACCATCTCGGCCTAGTCGCCGATACGACCCTGAACCTGTGGGGGCGCTATTTTTGTTTCGCTATCGTCGCCTTGGGGATGGACCTGATTTGGGGATTTACCGGCATTCTGTCGCTGTGCCAAGCGTTTTTCTTTTGCTTGGGTGGCTACGCCATGGGGATGCATCTGCTGCTCAAGACCGGGACTCAGGGCGTGTACGGCAGCGCCTTGCCCGACTTCATGGTCTGGAATCGGGTCGAGGAGCTGCCGCTTTTTTGGCAGCCGTTTCACAGTTTGCCGCTAACCTTAATCCTCGGGCTGCTGGTGCCGGGATTGGCCGCGCTGGTCTTTGGTTTTCTCGCCTTCCGCAGCCGCATCAAGGGCGTGTATTTGGCCATTATCACCCAAGCACTGGCACTGGCGATGTGGCTGCTTTTCTTGCGCAACGAGACCATGTTGGGAGGGACCAACGGGCTGACGGATTTCAAGACCCTGCTGGGGTTTGAATTGGCCGCGCCCGCGACCAAGCGCGGGCTCTACGTGGTGGCCTGTGCCGCGCTCGTGGGGGCGTATTATCTCTGCCGCTATATCGTCGGCTCCAAGTTGGGCAAATTGCTCGTCGCCATCCGCGACAGCGAACACCGCCTGCGCTTTATCGGCTACCCCATCACCCGCTACAAGCTCTTCGTCTTTGTCGTCGCCAGCGCCTTGGCCGGCTTGGGGGGGATGCTCTACGTGCCGCAGACCGGCATTATCACCCCGGGGCGGATGGACGTTCAGGCTTCGATTGAGATCGTGGTGTGGACGGCGGTCGGCGGCCGAGGGACGTTGGTGGGCGCGATCGTCGGGGCCGTGCTGGTCAACTTGCTCTACAGCTTCCTCACCGGCGCGTTCCCCGGCACTTGGCTCTACTTTCTCGGGGCACTTTTTGTCGGGGTGGTGCTGTTCTTTCCCGACGGCGTCGCCGGCCTAGTCGGGCGTTTGCGCCGGCCGCCAAAGACCGCGTAACGAGGGGTGAGCCATGGACCACCTATACGTGCAGAAGTTGAGTGTGTCGTTCGACGGCTTCAAGGCGCTGGATATCGACATCTTTGAGGTGGCCCAAAACGAGCTGCGGGTGGTCATTGGTCCCAACGGCGCGGGCAAGACGACCCTGCTCGACGTGCTCTGCGGCCGGGCTAGGCCCGATGTCGGACACGCCTATTTCAAGGATCAAGACCTGACCAAGCTAAGCGAAGACGAGATCGTCGCGCTCGGGGTGGGGCGCAAGTTCCAAACGCCGACGGTTTTTACTTCCCTGACCGTCGCCGACAATTTGCTGCTGGCCGTCAAGGCCAACCGAGGGGTATTCGCCTCCCTGTTCCACCGGCTCCAAGCGACCGAGCGTCGCCGGATTGAGGAGGTGGCCGAGCGCACCGGGCTGGAGGATGCGCTGGACGAGGTCGCTGGGACGCTGTCGCACGGGCAGAAGCAGTGGTTGGAGATCGCCATGGTCATCTTGCAGGACCCCACGCTCTTTTTGGTCGATGAGCCCGCCGCGGGCATGACCGACCAAGAGGCTTTCCGCACCGGGGAGATTCTCCAAGGGCTCGCCGAAGATCACGCCCTGATCGTCATTGAGCACGACATGGAATTTGTGCGGCAAATCGCTCGCAAAGTAACCGTGCTACACGAGGGCAAAATCCTAGTTGAGGGGCCGATGGCCGCGGTGCAGAGCGATCCGCGCGTCATTGAGTGCTATCTGGGAACGGCCATGGAACGGGAGGAACCCAGTGCCCGTTGAAACCGTGCTGGCGGTGGAAAACTTAGAAGTCCACTACGGGGGCAGCCGCATCTTGCGGGACATTAGCTTGCAGGTTCCCAGCGGCTCGATTGTGGCGGTGATGGGGCGCAACGGCGTTGGCAAAACGACGCTGCTCAAGGCGATCATGGGGCTGTTGACGCCGAGCAAGGGGCGGGTGTTTTTCGCCAGCGAGGACGTCACGTTGCTGACGGCGGACGAGCGCACTCGGCGGGGGTTGGGGTACGTGCCGCAGGGCCGCGAGATTTTTCCGCAGTTGACGGTGCGGGAAAACTTGGAAATCGGCCTAGCGGCGTGCGCGGGTGCTGGTCGGGTTCCCGAAGAGGTCTTCGCGCTCTTTCCGGTGTTGGCGGACATGCAGGAGCGGCTGGGCGGCAATTTGAGCGGCGGCCAGCAACAGCAGTTGGCCATTGCGCGGGCGCTGGTCGGCCAACCCAAGGTCCTGATGCTCGACGAACCGACCGAAGGGATTCAGCCGTCGATCATCTTGGCCATAGAAAAGGTGTTGCTCCAGCTCAAGGAGCGGGGCGAATTCGCCATCGTCCTAGTCGAGCAATACTTCGACTTCGCGCGGCAGATCGCCGATTACTTCTTTCTCATGGACCGCGGCCGTATCTTGTTGCAGGGGACAGCCGCCGAGCTGTCGGACGAAAGCATCAAGACCCATCTGACGTTTTGAAGGAGGATTCATGCGACTTTCCCCGCGGGAAATCGACAAGCTAGTGCTGCACAACGCCGGGTTTGTCGCGCAAAAGCGCTATGCCCGCGGCCTGCGGCTCAACTATCCAGAGGCGACCGCGCTGATCGCGGCGCAGTTGCTCGAGTTTATCCGCGATGGCGAGCGGGTCGCCACCTTGATGGACAAGGGCAAGCAATTGCTCGGGATTGAAGAGGTGCTGCCGGGGGTGCCGGAGCTGGTCCACGAGGTGCAGGTCGAGGGTACGTTCCCCGACGGCACCAAGCTGGTGACGGTCCATCAGCCGATCTGCCGGGAGCGCGGCAACGCCGAGTTGGCGCTCTATGGGTCGGGGCTGGTGCGCGAGGGGCCGACGTGGTCGCCGGACAATGCGTCCCGCGCGGCCGTTGGGGAAACGCTGGTGGCGGCTGACGAGCTCGCGCTCAATACAGGCCGCGAAAGGGTCGCGCTCGAAGTGGTCAACACGGGCGACCGCCCCGTGCAGGTGGGGTCGCACTTTCCCTTTTTTGAGGCCAACGCCGAGCTGCGTTTCGACCGCGCCCGAGCCTATGGTTTTCGCCTCGACATTCCCTCGGGAACGGCGGTGCGTTTCGAGCCGGGAGAGACCCAGACGGTGACGCTGGTCGCTGTCGCGGGCCAGCGCGTCGTCCAAGGCGGCAGCGGTTTGATTGGCGGGGCCTTGAGCGATTCCAACAAGCAGGCGGCACTAGCCCGTGCGAAAGAGCGCGGCTTTTTGGGAGTGGAGTAGCTATGCGGATGGATCGACGCGCTTATGCGGATATGTACGGCCCCACCACCGGCGACCGGGTGCGGCTGGGCGACACGGATTTGGTCGTCGAGGTGGAAAAGGATCACACCGTATATGGCGAGGAGTGCAAGTTTGGCGGCGGCAAAGTGTTGCGCGACGGCATGGGGCAGCAGAGCGGCGCGAGCCAAAAAGAAGCGCTGGACTTGGTAATCACCAACGCGCTGGTGCTCGACTACACGGGCATCTACAAAGCCGATCTCGGCGTCAAGGACGGGCGTATCGCCGGGATTGGCAAGGCGGGCAACCCAGACATCATGCCGGGGGTGACCGAGCGGATGATCGTCGGCGCGACCACCGAAGTGGTGGCCGGAGAAAAGCTGATTTTGACGGCCGGCGCACTGGACGTCCACGTCCACTTCATCTGCCCGCAGCAAGTGGAAGAGGCCATCGCCTCGGGCATCACCACGATGCTCGGCGGCGGCACCGGCCCGGCGACCGGAACGAATGCCACCACTTGTACCCCCGGTGCTTTTTACATCCGCACGATGCTACAGGCGGCCGATGCTTGGCCGCTCAACTTTGGCTTTTTGGGCAAGGGCAATTCGTCGGCGCGCCCAGGGCTGGCGGCGCAAATTGAGGCGGGGGCCTGCGGGCTCAAGCTGCACGAGGACTGGGGCACGACGCCAGCGACCATTGATGCGTGTCTGGCCGTCGCCGAAGAATTTGACGTGCAGGTTTGCATCCACACCGACACGCTCAACGAGTCCGGCTTTGTCGAGGCGTCGCGGGCGGCGTTCAAAAACCGGACGATTCACACCTACCACACCGAGGGGGCCGGCGGCGGCCACGCGCCCGACATTATGCGGCTTTGCGGCGAGGCCAATGTGCTGCCCTCCTCGACCAACCCGACGCGGCCCTTCACGGTCAACACGATCGACGAACACTTGGACATGCTGATGGTCTGTCACCACCTCGACAAGAACATTCCCGAGGACGTGGCGTTTGCCGAGAGCCGGATCCGCCAAGAGACCATCGCGGCCGAAGACGTTTTGCACGACTTGGGTGCGCTGTCGATTATCGCCTCGGACAGCCAAGCCATGGGCCGCGTGGGGGAGGTGGTGTGCCGAACTTGGCAGACGGCGCACAAGATGAGCCAACAGCGGGGCCGGTTGCCCCAAGACCCGGGCGGCAGCGACAACTATCGCGCCCGCCGCTACATCGCCAAATACACCATCAACCCGGCCCTCGCCCACGGGCTCTCGCCCCACATCGGCTCGGTGGAGACGGGCAAGCTGGCCGATCTGGTGTTGTGGCAGCCGGCTTTTTTCGGGGTCAAGCCCGAGCTCGTGATCAAAGGCGGGGTAATCGCCTACGCGCAAATGGGCGACGCCAATGCGTCCATCCCCACGCCGCAGCCCGTGTATCCGCGCCCCATGTTCGGCTCCTACGGCAACGCGGTGGGGCCGACCGGTCTGGCGTTTGTTTCACAGGCGTCGTGCGAGCAGGTGGGGGAGTACGGGTTGGCCAAAGAGATCGTGCCGGTTGCACATTGCCGCGACATTGGCAAGGCCGATATGCGGCTCAACGACGCCATGCCCAACCTAGAAGTGGACCCAGAGACCTATAAGGTGCGCATCGATGGCCGAGAGATTACCTGCGCCCCGGCGGAAAAACTGCCGCTGGCGCAATTGTATCACCTGTTCTAAGATGAATCGCCTCTATCCGCTAATGCACCTCGCCGACAGCGCACTGCCGGCCGGCGGTTATGCCTTTTCCAATGGCTTGGAAGGGGCCTATCAGTTGGGCTTGCTCAATGCGTGCGGGGCGCTTGAAGAGTTCGTGCGCTCAGCACTAATGGCCGCGGCTTACGGCGAGATGCCCTTCATCCATTCCTGTTATGCCGAATCCGACGACGAGGCCCTAGCGGACATGCTGCATTTCTACGACGCGCTCATCGCGGCCCCAGCCATGCGCCGAGCGAGCTTGGTTTTGGGCAAGAACTGGTTGCGGCTGATGGCTGGCTTGTACCCGGAGGTCGAGTTTACAACCTTGCGGCCGGCCCCAGCGCATTATACGGTGGTTTTTGGGCTGGCGTTGAAGGCCACGGGCTTTGCCCAAGCCGACGCCCAGCGGCTTTACATGTTTCAGGTTCTCAGGGATCAACTGAGTGCTGCGGTGCGTCTCGGGGTCGTCGGGCCGCTGGAGGCCACGCGCAAGCAGTGGGGCCTGTATGGGCATTGCGAGGAATTGCTGGCGGAAGTGGCGGGCCGACCCTACGCCCAAGCGACGCGCTGTGCGCCCCAGCTCGACATCGCCCAGAGCACCCACGACGACCTCTACTCGCGCCTTTTCCAAAGTTGATGAATCGCGGCCATACCCACGCGCCCTTTGCCTCGCCCGGACGCTTCGCCGAGCGCGAGGGACAAGCCCTGCACCGCGACTTTGCCGAGCGCGCTTTTACGGTGGGCATTGGCGGGCCGGTCGGCAGCGGCAAGACAGCACTGTTGCAGGCTTTGTGCGAAAGGCTGCGCGCCGACTATAGCTTGGGCGTGGTCACCAACGACATCTTCACCCGCGAGGACGCCGAATTCCTGCTCCGGCACGGGGCGTTAGAGCAAGAGCGCATCGTCGGCGTCGAGACCGGCGGCTGTCCCCACGCGGCGATCCGCGAGGACATCTCCCTGAATCTGAACGCACTCGAAGGCTTGATGGACCGTTTCGCCGGCACCCTCGACCTCTTGCTAGTCGAAAGCGGCGGCGACAACTTGGCGGCTCACTTCAGCCGCGAGCTCGTCGATTATTCGGTGTACGTCATCGACGTGTCCGGCGGCGACAAAATTCCGCGCAAGGGGGGGCCGGGGACGACGCAGTCGGATCTGCTCGTAATCAACAAGACCGATCTAGCCGAGATGGTCGGGGCCGATCTGGGGGTGATGGATCGCGACGCAAAGAAGATGCGCGGCGAAGGGCCGACGGTCTTCGCCTGCATCAAGGACCGAGAGGGCCTCGCGGCGATTGTCGAGCACATTCTCAGGGCGCGGGCGACGGCCACCTGTCGGAGGTGAGCCACACCACCTATCCGCTTGGCGCAACCGATTGAAGGAAGCGGAGCAGCGGCTGCAAGACGCCCAAGCGCAAGGCGACAACCCGGCGGTCTTATTGGCGCAGTACAAGGTCTCCAATCTAAAGCACCGAATCGGCCAATGGCCGTTGCCGTACTGGGAGCCGAAGGACTTCAGCCCCCGACGGCTAAAGCCGACCAGCGGCGATTTTGCGGTATGTCTTGGCCTGTCCCGCGGTGTTGGAAAGCCCTAGTATAAACCCAATCGGAGATTTTTTGGGCGGGATAGTAGCGGCTTTTGTGCGGATTGGCTTTTTGTGCGTTCAATAGTTCATTCACGGAGGAGATGAAGGGGGCTGCTGCGTCAGTATGGTGGCCGCCAGTGAACGGATCGGAAAGGACCGGCTATGCGTGAAGCGTCACAGCCTCTCAACGCTTTGCCGCAAGGTTATCGGCTACAAGAATACGAACTGGTACGCGTGTTGGGCTTTGGCGGCTTCGGCATGACCTATTTGGGCTTTGACCACAACTTGGACAAGCCCGTCGCTATCAAGGAATATCTGCCGTCGGATATTGCTACTCGCACTGCCGACCGTAGTGTCGCCGCGCAAGCCAGCGAGGTTCGGGGCGATTTTCAATGGGGGCTGGAGCGGTTCGTGGACGAGGCGCGTACCTTAGCTCGCTTTGATCATCGCCACATTATCAAGGTGCATCGTTTTTTTGAGGCGCATGGTACGGCCTATATCGTGATGGAATATGCCGAGGGCGAGACCTTATCGGCATATCTTGAGCGCAAGGGGTCGCTGAGCGAAGCGGAACTCAAAGCGATTCTGTATCCGCTGTTGGATGGGTTGGCGGTGGTGCATGGGGCGGACTTTCTGCACCGGGACATTAAGCCGGGCAACATCGTCTTGCGGGATGTGGATGGTTCGCCCGTGCTGTTGGACTTTGGGGCAGTACGTCAGGCGATTGGGGCGAAGAGTCGGTCGGTCACGTCTATCGTGACGCCCGGGTATGCGCCGATTGAACAGTATTCGACTCGGGGGCGTCAAGGGGCGTGGACGGATATATATGCGTTGGGGGGCGTGTGCTATCGGGCGTTGACGGGGGATGTGCCGGAGGATGCGACGGATGTTGGCATGGGTTGGTGTGTCGGACCGCTCAGGGGGTGTCTGGGGGGACGACAGGGCGGTGGTGGTTGAGTTCATGACGAGCTTGGGGGTTGGCTTATCAGAAAAGGTCTCCGGGGCACCTTTTTGTGTCGATTGTGGTTTTTGTGTCTTTTTTCGTGGTTTTTGTGCTAAAAATCTTAACGTAGGAGGAGTGGTTATGGTTGGTATGAGCAAGTCGGATGCGCGGGCGGAGTTGGATAGTCTGGGTATCGACTATACGGACGTGGATAAGTTTTTTGATTTGTTGGAGGAGGGCGCCTTAGCGCTTGGGGGGGCGGGCAACTTCGCGGTTGTCAAGCTGTTTGTGGTGGCGGGGATGGATGTGGACGCGAAGGACAGGGACGGCGGTACGGCGTTGCACTGGGCGGCGGATAGGGGTCGTTTGGATATAGTCAAGTTTTTGAAGTGTGCGGGAGCGAGTCTGCGAGATAGGGATGACGCTGGCTTGACGCCTCGGGGTAGGGCGGTAAGGAGGGGCCATACGGCGGTGGTGGATTATTTGGAGTCTGTGGGCGGGTAGGCTATCAGGGTCTTTCTACCGCTTGCGCGGACGGCTTGGTTGGTGTGTTGCTACATAGGTTGGGATGCAGGACCGCTTAGGAGGCGACCTGGGGCGCGTGGGGGCGAGCGGGAGTTATCCACACGCTTCGAGTGACGGGGGGCGGGGGGGATCGGAAAGTGAATCGGCCTTGTGGGTGGAGATCGGATGGCGGCGTTGGGTGTTTTTCGCGCAGGACTTCGGGTCAGGGTCGGGCGGGTTTGAATTTTTGAAAAAGTTATTTTTGGGGAAATTGTGTTTTTTGTGCGAATTGTGTCTTTTGTGCATTTTCGGCAGTCATTCATTGATCACTTCATACAGGGAGATTTAGTAATGCGCTTTTTGCTGATGGTGTTGGTTGGCTTCGTGCTCAGTTGTGGCGATGGGGATCGGTCTGTTCAGGGACCGTCTGGTAAGGTGTCGGCGGATTGTTCGTTGGTGGAGATTTTTTCTGGTAAAGAGGGGTGTCAAGCGGATCCTTCATTAGATGAGGTGCCGGAGGGGTATGTGGCTCCAGTGGACAGCACGGAGACCGCGGATGCGGACAGTACGGCGGCTGGGTCTGAGACTGAGACCGCGCCTTCGGACAGCACGGGTACTGAGACGGGTACTGCGCCTTCGGATACGACTGGGACTGAGACAGCACCCGCGGACAGCACTGAGCCTGCGGCTGAGACGCCTTCGGATACGTCTGGTTCTGATCCTGTGGTTCCTGAGCCTGTGATTATTCATGTGCCTGTGGAGGAGGAGCCTGATCCCGAAACGGCGCGGTCTGAGGCGGAGCCTGAGGACGAATCGTTGACGGCTGAACAAGCGCGGGCGCAGTTGGATAGTCTGGGTATTGCTTATACGGGCGCGGCGTTTCGTTTGGCGGCTCAGTCTGGCAACCTAGAGGTTGTTCAACTGTTCGTACAGGCGGGTATGTCTCTTGAGGAGGTGGATGACTACGACTGGACGGCGTTGTCCGAGGCGGCGTATGCAGGTCGCTTGGAGACCGTCAAGTATCTCGTGGGTCAAGGGGCGAATATCGAGGCCCGTGACGAGGACGGCTGGACGGTGTTGATGAATGCGGCAGGCATAACGAACAACTTGTCGGTGGTTCGTTTTCTCGTGGAGTCTGGCGCGGATGTGCTCGCGGTTGGCGATGACCAACGGACGACCGCTTGGTCTGTGGCAATGACGGTGGGTAATACGGCGATTGCGGACTACTTGAAATCGCTGACCAACGCGGGAGATTCGGTTCCTCTATCGCGGGAAGAGGCCCGTGCGGAGTTGAGGCGGCTGGGTATTGATTATTCGGAAAATACGTTTTTTAGAGCGGCTGCGGGTGACGTATTAAACGCTTATGGTCAAGGTGTTAGTGGGGCTTATGGTTACGTTGGTGGGGCGAGCAATTTAGATGTTGTCAAATTGTTCGTGTGGGCCGGTTGGTCGGCAGATTATAGGGGCAGCAACTACGGCGAGACGGCGTTGCACAACGCGGCGGCGGGTGGTCATTTGGCGGCGGTTCGTTATCTCGTTGAGCAGGGGGCGGACCTTGAGGCTACGCGCTACGATGACTATACGGCGTTGCACAACGCGGCGGCGGGTGGTCATTTGGCGGTGGTTCGTTATCTCGTTGAGCAGGGGGCGGACCTTGAGGCTAAGAGCCGTTATGACTTTACGGCGTTGCTCTCTGCGGCGTATAGGGGTCATTGGGAGGTTGTAAAATTCTTAGTGGGTGCGGGTGCGGACCTTGAGGCTGCGTACTCCAGAGATTTGAGAAGCCGCAATGGTTTTACGGCGTTGCTCTTTGCGGTGGTGGGTGGTCGCTTGGATATGGTCAAGGTGTTAGTGGGTGCGGGGGCGGACGTGAATGTTAGGGCCAGAGAGTGGCCCTACTATCCGGCGTTGCATTATGCGGCGGTGGGTGGTCGCTTGGATATGGTCAAGGTGTTAGTGGGTGCGGGGGCGGACGTGAAAGCTACGACCCACGTTGACAATACGGCGCGGGACGTGGCGAGGTCGAGTGGTCATACGGCGGTAGTGAATTATTTTGATTCGCTGGACGAGGACGATGACGAGTAGGTCTGTTTGTCTTATTCGTTGGTAGTTTCGGTATAGGTCGGTGCTCGGTGGTATGGGGTGCCGACCTATTTTTTTGCTTGTTTTGTGCGTTTTGTGCATATCTAGGCAAATTTTTGTATGTCGGAAATGGAAAGTTTTCCAAATCCGACACGGATTGAGGCTGTTTGAGGCTGTAAAAAACTGTTTTTTATGGTGTGGGTCGGGTGAAAACTCGGTTTTTTTTTGTACCGATTCGTTTTTGCAGTGGGACATGGTGTCAACGGTTGTGCGGGCTGGCGGGGGGGGCTTTATCGGGTGCTCGACTAGGCGACTAGGCGAATTGTGGCTTTTGTGCGAATTGTGCGTCTTGTGCGTCTTGGGTCTGTTGCGCGGTCAGGAACGTGTTTACAATTATGGTTCGATTGTATCTCAATAATTTTACACAAAGGAGTGTTGCGGTGAAATCGCTATTGGGAATTTTGGCGTGTCTGTCGGTGTTGGTGATTGGTTGCGGTGAGGATACGAAGCGGTCGGTGGGACCGTCAGCGGCGAAGGTGGCAAGTTCGACGCCTGAAACGGTGTGGACCAGTCTGAAGGCCGATGGCAAGTACACTACCGCAGGGTCGGCACTTGCGGCGTTTATCATGGCGGCGGCGGCGGGCGATCTGGCGGCGGTCAAGTTGTTTGTACAGGCTGGGGTCGATAAAGAGGGGCAATCTATTGTCAACATAGCGGGTATTGGTCGGTCACGGACTGCGCTTCATGCGGCGGCTCGTGGCGGTCATCGCGCTGTGGTTACGTACCTTCTTGGTCAGGGTGCGAGCGTTTCGTCCACGGACGGGTATGAGGACACGCCGCTTCATTCGGCGGTTGAGGCAGGAAATTTTTTGATGGTGCGGGAGCTTGTCGGTCAAGGGGCGAGTGTCGATGCTAAGAACACAGCGAGCGAGACCCCGTTGCATGTCGCGGTGGGCTATGGGCACTTGATGATTGTGAAGTATCTGGAAGGGCAAGGTGCCGATCTTACAATCGCCTCCAGTGACGGCTTGACGCCCTGGGAGTTGGCGAAGCTTTGGGATAGTAGTACGGCGATAGTGACGTTCTTGGATTCGACGACGGCGCGGGCGTTTGTTGATTCGGCTGGGGCGGGCAACTTAGAAGTTGTCAAGTCATTGGTAACGGCGGGTATGCCGGTTGAGACTAAGGTCGAATACTATGACGGGCGCGATAGTCCAAGCTGGACGGCACTGCTTAGGGCGGCGTGGAAGGGTCATCTGGCTGTGGTTGAGTATCTGATCGGGAAGGAGGCGGATGTGGATGAGGTGGTCGGGTTCTTCCGTGCTGACGGTTCATATATTGCTACCTCTTATGGCGAGACAGCTCTGTACTTGGCGGCGGCGGGTGGTCATACGGCGGTGGCGAAGGCGTTGTTGGCTGCGGGTGCGACGGTGGATGCTAGGACCTATTTTTCCTATACCCCTTTGCACCTAGCGGCGTGGAATGGTCATCTGGCTATCGTCCAGTATCTGATTAGTTACGGGGCGGATGTGAATACTCCGACCGGCGGCACTGGCAGGACGCCTCGTTACTTCGCGGAGGATTGCATAAGGCAGGATGCGGCTATGCTTCCCGACAAAGCTGCCCGTTGCCGGTTGGTGGTGGCTTATTTAGACACGCTGCTGCCCGATGACGATGACGATGACGACGACGATGACGACGACGAGTAGGTTAGTCTGTCTTATTCGTTGGTAGGTTAGGTTTAGGTCGGCACTCGATGTTTATCGGGTGTCGGCTTTTTTTTGTTTTGGCGGAAGGACATGCAGGGGACCTTGATTTTTGAGGGGCGGCGACCAAAGTCTGTTGGCCAACGGAGTTTGGTCGATGGATTGTGCTTTTTGTGCATCTGAGGGGGGATTCGGCTTGCGGCGTCATTATTGATTGATCTGCATAATTATCGGCGGTTTTTTCATCGAGGATCGCCGGTCTACCGTGGTTTGGCCCTTTTTAAGAATAATTATCAATTTTTTGTGGTTGAGGGGGCGTGTTAAAGGCTCTGTCCAAATGGACGGGGCTTTTTTGTGTCTTAGGTCTTTTTTCAAAAAAGAGGACGGCATTTCTGTTTTTTGGGCTGCTTTTTCGTATTTCTCTCAGTATAGCTTTTTTAGTGCTCTCACCAAGGAGGATGACGATGACGATGAAAACGCCTCGATTAGATAAGGCCATCGCCCATCTCGACCGCAAGGCGCGTTTTTGGGGTGCTTTGCAGCGGGAGGTGGCGGTGGAGCCGTTGCCGGGCTTGTCGGCGGCTGATATGCCTGCGCGCCAGTATTGTCAGCGGCACAAGGATTCGGATGGGGCGTACTGGCATTTACACGAATCGCTTTTGACGGCGGTGCTCATGGATATACTGGAGCACTCGCCTCAAGGATTAGACGAGCGGACCTTGAGTACTCGCAGTCGGGTTATTTTGCAGGCTCGCTTGGGGTTGACGGATGCGTTTGTGAACTGTCCGATGCCGGGGTCTGGTTGATGGCGAGTTATTGGGCGGTGGCACGGAAGGTGCATAGTACGGGCGGTTCGAGTTCGAGTTCGGGGGGCACGGAACCGACACGGGTGGACGATCACGCGCCGCAGCTTCGGCGCGGGCGGCGCGTCATGCGTTGCTGTTGCGTTGGGCGGATGGTTCGGGGTGAGGCGCGGCGTTGGGGTTTGGCGGTCTGGTCTCTGATCCAGTAATCGTTGAGTGCGGCCGCGGTCAATGGGGGGCCGCAATCGGGGTTGGCGCGTGATCGTTCAGCGGGCCGGATTGTGTGAATTGTGCGTATTTGAGCGGCGTTCTATGAAGGCTGTCTTGTTCTTGCTATTCGCCTTGCTCCCGTTCTCAGCCCCTATGCAAGCGCATGGGGCGACGATTGAGGAGACACTGGCCTTGTGCCGTGCGAAGGGGGCGGCGGAGCGGTTGGCTTGCTATGGCGAGTTGGCGCGGGCGGCGGCTGAGGGTGTTTCGCTGCCGTCGTTGCCGGACGCGGGTATAGGCAAATGGATACTTGACCAAGAGTTGGACCCGATTGATGACACGCTGAACATATTCGCTATATTTGGTTCGCGTATCGTCCATCCGTAATCCCAAGGTGCTGCAATGGCCGAATACGATACCATTTCCAAACACCTGATCCAAACCTACCCCGACGACTTCGTCCGCTTCACCCTCCAACGCGACGATGTGGCGGTCTGCGAAGTCCTAGACCCGGTGCAACCCACCGTTGAATCCCACCAAACCGATAGCCTCCTGCTCGTCCAGATCGCCGGCGAGGAGGCGTTGGTGCATCACGAATTCCAAACCACCGACCACCCGCTCATGCCGCTCCGCATGGCCAGCTATATCATCCGCGCCATTGAGCACCATCGCCAGCCGGTCTATTCCAGCGTGATCTACCTGCGGCCTGATGCCGGTCGGCGCGATCCGGGCTACTACGCCCAAGACCTGCCCGGCCACCGCATCTTGGTACAATACAAGGTCCTTCGGTTGAGCGAGATCGACGGGCAAGCGCTGGTCCAAGGCGGTCCGTCGGGCTTGCTTCCGTTCACGCCCTTGATGAAGCCGCCAGCGGGCATGGCCGCGGAAGCGTGGTTGCGCCAGTGCATTCAGGCGACCCAAGCCGTGCCGTTGGACCCGGCGGTCAAGGTTGACTTTTTGGGCGGCTTGGCGATACTGAGTGGGTTAGCGTACGAGTGGACCACCATTCAACGTATTATTTCTCAGGAGGGTCTTATGGACACGATCATGCGCGAATCATCCTTTGCCCAATACCTCACCCAACAGGGCCTTGAGCAGGGCATTAAGCAGGGCCTTGAGCAGGGCCTTGAACAGGGCCTTGAGCAGGGCCTTGAACAGGGTATTGAGCAGGGCCTTGAGCAGGGCCTTGAGCAGGGAGGCCGACAACGCGCCATTGAAGATATTCTTGACGTGTTGGAGATTCGCTTTGGGCCGGCCTCCGCCCATTCATTGGCCGCCCGCATTGCCGCGCTGGACGATTTGCACCGGCTCAAGCAGTTGCATCGCACAGCGGTGCAAGCCGCCGATCTGGCGACCTTTCAGCGGCACTTGGATAGCACCGAGTGACGCGAGGGGGCACAACACACCTCATTTTCAGAATAAGCAAAAGGAGGAAGAATGCCTTCCATTTCAAAGAGTAAATTGAAAGCCAATATGCTGCGCATCTTTCGCGATATTGAAGAAACAGGCGAAGAATGGGTCGTCACCGATCACAATCGCCCGGTCTTGCGCATTCAGCCGATTGGGCAAAAAAAGACTGTGGAAGAGGTATTCGGAGCGATTCAGGGCAAAGTCATCTATCGCGAAGACATCAATGCGCCGACCACCGCCGAATGGGGCATGCTGTCGTGATCGTCTTGGACACTTCAGCCCTCGTATTCTGGACCCTAGATCGGGATCGACTATCGCAAACCGCAGCACGAGCCATCGCAGACGCCGACCGCATTGCCCTTAGTTCCAATCAACCCGCCATACCCACTCTGATATAATCCGACGCATTGTCGAGCAGCTTTTCGCGGTTTTCGTAATAGTGCTTCGCCTGCATCAAGGACCGGGAGGGCCTCGCGGCGATTGTCGAGCACATTCTCAGGGCGTGGGCGACGGCCATCTGTCGGGGGTGAGCCACACCTATCCGCTTGGGTCAGCCGATCACCCCGAACGCGAAATACCGGCGGCCACGTCTAATGCGATAGATGGCGAAATCCTTGCGATCAACAGTGAAAATCGTCCGCAGGTTGCGGCTTTCCGCCACGGCGACGAGCGAGGCATCGGCGAGGTCCATTGGCGCATCGCGGTATTGAACCATGAGTTCAAGAGCGCGTCTGAGTAGTTGATCATCGAGGAAGAGTACCTCAATGCCACCGCCGGTAATAAAGTCTATTAGGCACTGCGTCCCGATACTCCCCGGCTGCAATAAGTGAACGGCCTCGGTCAGGACGGGGAGCGTCGTACCTATCGGTTCGGAAATGGCCTTGAGCACCTCAATGCACCTTGCATGTGCCTCGTCTCTGGGATCAAACAGGGCGACCAGCGGGCCGGTGTCCACTAGAATCACTGCCGATGTTTCTTTCTAATGGCCTCGGTCGTGGCCTTCTTGGCACTCTTGGCCGAGGCAATGGCATAGCCACCCGGTCCCAAATCGAGACGGCTAAAGACTTGGTATGGCGTTTCGGCGGTTGGCACCTTGGGAGACAACGCCGCATACGCTTGGAGGCCGCGCTTGAGCACCTCTGAGATGGAAAGGCCGGTCTGGTTGCACAAGACGGACAAGGTAGCTTCGGCATCGTCGTCGAGTTGGATCGTTCTAGTACCCATCGGAAACTCCCATTGTTGGCTGTAAAACCGTTTTTGAAGTTTGTGTAATAGCATTCCTCTTGATGTTTTCCTTTTCAAAGATAGACGCATCTTCTCAATGGTGAAAAAGCCGCACCCCCGAATGAATCATGAGCATTCCGTATTCGTCTGCTGCCTCAATTACCCGATCGTCCCGCGTTGACCCACCAGCTTGGACCAAGTACTCAACGCCTGAACGCTGCGCCCGGTCGATGTTGTCGCGGAAGGGGAAAAAGGCGTCTGAACTCAGCACTACGCCTTGGAGGCGGTCCAGCCACGCCCGTTTCTCTGCGGCGCTGAGCCGTTCTGGAACCGCACGGAAATTGGCTTCCCAAGCCCGGAGTTCGGCTGGGGTGACGTCGTCTTGCAGATAGATGTCGATGGCGTTGATTTTTTCCGGGCGCTTGAGGCCCTTGGCGAATTTCATGCCCAACACTTTGGGGTGTAGGCGCAGATACCAATTGTCGGCCTTGGCGCAGGCCAAGCGCACGCAGTGGATGCGCGACTGCTGGCCGGCGCCGATGCCGATGACTTGGCCGTCGCGAGCTAGACACACCGAGTTGGATTGGGTGTACTTGAGGGCGATGGTCGCCACCGTTAGGTCGCGACGCGCACTCGCCGGCAAGTTTTTGCGGGCCGTGACGATGGGGCGGAAAAAGGCGTCGTCGGGAATAAAATCGTTGCGTTGTTGCGCGAGTTGGACGCCGAATATCTGACGTTGCTCGGTCGCCTTCGGCGCGTAGTCTGGGTCAATTTGCAGGATGCGGTACTGACCGCCCTTTTTCTTTTTTAGAATCGCTAAGGCCTCCCGCTCGTAGCCCGGGGCGATGATCCCATCGGAAACCTCAGCGCGGATGAGCTCGGCCGTAGGGACATCGACCACGTCGCTCAGGGCGATCCAGTCGCCAAAGGAGGCGAGGCGGTCGGCACCGCGCGCCCGGGCGTATGCTGTGGCCAGCGGGCTGAGGGCGCGGTTGGCGACGAAGTAGGACGCGCTCAGGGCCTCGTCGAGCGGTGCCGCCACGGCCGCACCCGCCGGAGAGACGTGTTTGAACGAAGCGGCCGCCGGCCGGCCGAGGGCGCGCTTGAGGTCGCGGACGAGCTGCCAAGCGTTGAGCGCGTCCATGAGATTGATGTAGCTGGGGGCGTCGTTGAGCGGCTCGATGGGCAGGGCGCGGCCATCGGCCATGAAGCAGCGGGCCGCTGCTTGGTGGGGGTTGCATCCGTAGCGCATGTCGATTGTAGCGGGCACAGTTTCTCCCCGACGAGATCATTTGACAAAGGTTGGGGTGGCATATTATGTTCGGCAATCGCGGCGAAAAGACAATCGCCAATCCACTCCCTTTTGACAAGCAAGGCGAGGTAAAGCGACCATGTTCAAAGGTTGTAGCACAGCCCTAGTGACGCCCATGAGCGCAGACGGCAGCATTGACTACGGCGGCTTGGAGCAACTCGTGGAATTCCAAATTGCCAACAACATCCAAGCCGTGCTCGCGGTCGGCACGACCGGCGAAAGCCCGACCCTGTTGTGGGAGGAGCACAACGAAGTCATCGACCGCACGGTCGCGCTGGCCAAAGGCCGCACCCTAGCCATTGCCGGCACGGGCAGCAACTCCACCAAGGAGACCTTGGCCGGCAGCGAGCACGCCGCCCACATTGGCGCGGACGCCGTGCTTTTGGTCGATCCCTACTACAATGGCCCCAGCTCCTTGGAGATTCGGCGCGAATACATCGAGCCGGTGGCACGCGCTTTTCCCAATTTGCAGATCATTCCCTATGTCATCCCCGGGCGCACCGGCTGCATGATGCAGGTGGAGGATTTGGCCATCCTCGCCCACCAATACCCCAACGTGGCCCAAGTCAAAGAGGCGACCGGCGACTTGGACAACATGGCCAAGACGCGCCGGCTCTGCGGCGACGATTTTACCATCCTCTCGGGCGACGACGACAAGACTGTGGCGATGATGAAGAGCGAGGACATCCGGGCCGCGGGCGTGATCTCGGTGATGTCCAACGTCATTCCGGGTCCCATCCAGCGGCTCACCGAGCTGCTCAACGCCGGTCGAGAGGACGAGGCCGATGGTTTGGCTGAAAAACTGGCACCGCTTTTTGGCATCGTCGGCGTTACGACCACGGAGCAAAGCATGTACGGCCCGGTCGAGTGCAAGGCGCGCAACCCCGTGCCGATTAAGACGCTGATGAATATCCTCGGCATGCCGGCCGGGCCAGTGCGGCAGCCGCTGGGCAAGATGACAGCCACGGGCGCGCAAACGGTGCTGGAGGCCGCGCGCCAAGTACACGCAAACGACCCAACGGCTTTCGCGCCGGTCGCCGAGTTCTTCGGGGTGGATGTGGAAGCGCGTCTGCACGACGCCTCGCTGGTCGAGCGCGTATATCCATCGTATTAACCGAGGCTAGCGCGATGACTAAAATCGTACTCTGCGGAGTGGCCGGGCGCATGGGCCAGCGGCTGGCTCACTTGACGTTGGCGGCCCCTGATTTGGAGCTATGCGGCGGCAAGGAACACCCGGCTCACGAGGCTGTGGGGCGCGACATCGGCGAAGTGGTCGGCACCCGGCACCTCGATTTGCCCATCAGCGACACGCTGGCGGGCATCGTCGAGCCGGACCGAGTAGTAATCAATTTTACGACCCCGGAGGCGACCCTTGAAGACGCGGCTCTCTGCGCGGTGCGCGGGGTGCCCATGGTGGTCGGGACCACGGGTTTTAACCCGGAGCAACTCGCGGAATTCAAGCGCACGGTAGCAGACACTACCTGCGTGTTTGCGTCGAATTTTAGCACCGCCATGAACGTGCTCTTCAAGCTGGTCGAAGAGGCCGCCCGGATCTTGGGCGACGACTACGATGTGGAAATCATTGAAGCGCATCACCGGCACAAGGTCGATGCGCCCTCTGGGTCGGCGCTGACGCTGGCTGAGCGGGCGGCGGGCGGGTTGGGTCGCACCTTGCGCGAGGTGGCCGTACACGGGCGGTCGGGCGTGGTCGGCGAGCGTTCTCGCCAAGAGATTGGCCTACACGCGGTCCGCGCTGGCGACTTGGCGGGCGAACACTCAGTGCTCTGCGCGGCCCCGGGCGAATGCCTAGAGCTGCGGCACCGCGCCACGAGCCGCGACTGCTTTGCCTTGGGCGCGTTGCGCGCCGCTCGTTTTGCCGCGCAGGCCGCGCCGGGGATGTACTCGATGGGAGATGTGTTGGGGCTGGGTTGATCGCTCAGCGCTGGGGGCGGAGGAGATGCTGAGGCCCTGGCCACAGGGTCTGAATTTTGTCGCGGAGCCGCGCGGCTTCCTCAAAGTTTTCCGCCTCCACGGCCACCTGTAAGTCGCGCTCTAATTGCTCGCGCCGCGACAGCGGCCGCTCCTGCTCTAATTCCTCGTACCACTCGCGCAAAAAGGAAATCTCGGGCAAGTCCTCGTCTGGCTCGGATTCCCATTCCTCGACAAAGCCCTCAATGTGGGCAATGCCTTCTTCCACGGCGTGCATGGCCGCTGGATAGTCGTCGTTTTGCAGGGCTAGCATGGCGTGCGCCCGGGTCTGCATCATAACCGCGTGTGGATAGTACTGCTCAAAGTACCAGCGGATCTCGTCGTTGGGCGAATGCAGATCGACCAATTCAAAAATCTGTAGCGTGTGCTCGGTATCGGCGATGACCCCTTCGTAGTCCTCTAGGTTGAACAGACTTAAATAGCGGTGATAGTACTGCCAAGCCTCTTGGAAGAGTTCTTCACACTCTCCCTCCTTTAGCGCGAAGCCTTGCGGGGTGCCGCGTGATTCGATGAGTTCTTGGTAGTAGTCAAGCAGCGAGGGGCAACCGTGCGGTTGTTGGCCGTCGGGACGACCATCCAATTCGAGCTGAAGGAGCCCCATGTCAATGCGGATTTGAAGTTTTTCCTCGCCCTTGCTGGTGCGGATGCGCCGGGCGAGAAATTCGTCGGGCTTGAACTCCCAACCGTTGAGCAAGTCGCCGATATCGTAATTCATGGGCGCGCTCTCTGCGAAAATAGAATGAAGAAACCAGCCCCAAGGAGGTTGGGGAACGCAGGGGACAATATACGGCAGAACTGGGTACTGCGCTACTAGCACCGCCATTAATATATAATATACGAAAAAAGAAAGAGAGTGTCCAGTAAATTTATTTAAGTGGAATATAAATAACAGGTTATAAAAATTTTATCTTGACACTGACTGCCGTCTAATCTACCTTAAAACCGCCCCCAATTTCCAACTCATTCCATATACCTACAGGAGGACCGATGTCCCAGCACGAGCACAATGCGCTGCAAGTGCAGGGCGACCGAGTGGTGCTAGGGGAGTGGTCGGGCGATCTGGAGGAATTGATTGCCAAGAACGTCGCCTTGCGTCAGATGCTGCGCGAAGGGCGCGCCGACGAGGCCCATGCGCTGCTCAAGGCGCAGGTGGTTGAGGAACAAGCCGCGTTGGTGGCTATAGACGAAAACCCCGAGGAGGTACTCTCCCTGACCGGCATGGACGCCAAAGGCCGCCCGGGGTACTTGCCCGCCGTCGTCGATAAGCTGCCGTCGGAGATCATCGCCGAGTTAGTCGCCCCCAGCGAGTACAAGCTGGCGCGGTTCAACACCGCGCTTTTGCAAACCATGTCGGCGGAGTCGTTTGCCCGCGCCGTAGAGGACGCGCTCGACCCAATTTATTACCACGGCAACCGCACTCAGGTATCGTGGGAATGGCTCGAAGCGGTTGCCGCGCTCGACGATCACAACAAGCGCGCCGCGCTCTTGTACAAGGTGGACCAGAGCCTGTTAGAGGAAGCCTTCCTCGACAAGGTCGATGGCATCGACATGCATGCCCAAGTCGGAATCGAGAAACCCGTTTCGGCTTTTCGCCTGTTGTCGGAATCGGGCCAAGCCGTGGTGTTGCCGCCGATCGGCGACCCAGAGATCGCCGAGGTCATCCACGCCTTGCACCAAGCCGCGCCCGACCTGCTGGCAGCGGTGCTGCGCGCCGCTTGGGAACGAGCCAGCCGAGGGGCGTCGTGAGCCAGCTAGCGCACGTCGATCTCAACCAAGTCCCACTCGACCGCCATAGTTTCATCGGCCAAGCGGTCGCGGCCGGCCTCGAATACGAGCAGTTGCCGCCGCACTTTATGGATTCGCTGCGGGCTTACCTGCGGATTCGCGGGTTGGGCTTTGCCCAGCGCCAGCGCACGGGCATCGCCCTCGGCCGCGACCTGTTGCGCCAAGGCATGGAGCGGGGCTTGGCCTGCATGGACTTGGCGCTAGAAGAAGCAAGCGGCGGCGACCTCAACGCAGCCGTCGCCCAGCTCAAGAGCGACCCATTTGACGCGCTCTACAAGCGGGGTTGGGAGTGCGCTTTCCAGTGCTTAAAGGCGATGCGCCAGCAGGCCCGCGCCTTGGTCGGCTGTCCCGAGCTGGGCTTCTGGCCCGAGCTACAGCCCAAAGTCGCGGTCTGGGCGCAGCTCGTCCCGGAGACTTGGGCCGGCCCCAGCGTCATCGACCTGCGTACCGACGGCCAGACGCTGCAAGAGCTAGCTGGCAAAGTGGCCTTTGTCCGCTCGTTGCCCAAGCCATCGGTCGCCGCTTTGCTCGAGCAGGTCGGGGTGGATTTCGCCGGGGTGCTACACCGCGTCGTTTTGGCGTTGGCGTTGGGACGGACCGAGCTCGTGGCCAGCGAGGCGCACGTGGCGCGCTTTCGCGCCGAGTGCTTTGCCGCGGGGAGGCTGCGTCCGCAGGTGCGTCGGCAGGTGTTGGAGCAGGTCGCCGGGCACTTGGAGAACGAGGTAGAAGCCCCGGCGGTCCGGGCCAAAATTGCCGCTGAGTTGGGCACGGAAATCGCCGTGCTAGAGCGGGCCGCGGTGCGCGACGACCTAGCGGCGTTCTTTTTGTCGCCTTTTTCCGCTCGGGGAATTTGAGTAGCTTTGCAAGTCTACTTCCCATGCACTCCCACCTTCTCCGAGGTCTTATGGCTCATCACCAATTCACTCCCACCCACTACCACACGACCATCGGCTGGCACGAGCCGGTGCTGGCCATCGCCCCGGGCGACGCGGTCTCTACCACGACCGTTGACGCCCGCGGCCAAGACCAGCACGGCGAGCGGGTCACCGAGCGCGGCAACCCCATGACCGGCCCTTTCTACGTAGAGGGGGCCGAGCCGGGCGATACGCTGGTCGTTCACTTCGACAAGCTCTATCCCAACCGCGATTGGGGCTGGACGGGCAAGAGCATCGCTCCCAACGTGCTAGACCCGGGTTTTGCAACCGGGATTGAGCGCGGCGACCCACCGCTCCGGTGGCCGATTGACCTCGCCGCGGGCACGGCAACCCAGCCGGAGGTCCTGCCGGGCTTGGTGCTGCCCCTCAGCCCGATGCTGGGCTGTTTTGGAGTGGCCCCGCCGCGCGGTCAGGCCATTTCCACGGCCACCTCTTCGACCCACGGCGGCAACATGGACTACCGAGGCTTTGTCGCGGGCGCGACCGTCTATTTGCCGGTTGAGGCCCCGGGGGGCCTCTTCCACCTAGGCGACGGGCACGCCATCCAAGGCGACGGCGAAATAGTCGGCACGGGCGTGGAAATCTCCTTTGACGCGACGTTTACTGTCGAGGTGATCAAGGGCCGGTCGATCGGCTGGCCCCGCGCTGAAAACGCCACCCACATCCTCGCCGTCGGCAATGCGCGTCCCTTAGACCAATGCGTCCAGCACGCCACCAGCGAGCTGGTGAATTGGCTCACCCAAGACTACGCGCTTACCGAGTTGAGTGCGCACGCGCTATTGGGACAGTGTGTGGAATACGATCTGGGGAACGTGTACGACCCGGCGTACACCATGGTTTGCAAGGTCGCCAAGGCGCGGCTGGCGGCTCTGGGCGTCGAGCGTTCATAGGTCGGCGATGGAGTCGAGGCCCTCGGGCTGCGGCAGGACATAGCGGACGGGCTGGATGGTGCCGTCGCGGCGGCGCACCTGTTCGACCCGCTTGCACTTGATGACCGAGTGTTCTATTAGCAGGTCGTCGTCGATTTGGCAGCCGTAGAGGTAGCTGGTGCCCTTGATAGTTACGCGCTCGCCCACGCGCATGGGGTGCTCGTCGCTGCCGGTCAGGAGCACGCCCGACTCAATGCGGCTGTGCGCTCCAATCCGCAGGTTTCCCTTGATGATATTGCGGCTGAGTACTTCGACGCGCTCGCCCAGAGCGAGGGTTTGTGCGGGATAAGCACTCAGCTCGACGCCGACGCCAATTTGCACCCCCTCGCCGAGCACCACGTGGCCGCTCAGGTGGCTGCGGTCCCCAATGGCGACTCGGCGGTTGAGCTGGACTTGGGGGCCGATGTAAGTGCCCTTGCCGATGACGATGTCCAAGGGGCCACGCTCTGCATCTAGACTGAGGATCTGTTCAATGACCTCGTCGGCGATGAAGAAGTCCTCCTCGTCGGCGATGGTGATGGTGTCCTTGAGTCTGTCGTAGGCCCAGCGGCGGGCGATGGCCTCCATCTGCCGCCAGACGCTTTTGACGTTGAAGGCGAGGAGCGCCTCTTCGCTGTCGGCCGTGGCGGCCCGCACCACGAGCTGGTGCCGATTGAAAATTTGCACCAAGTCGGTCAGCAGCAGCTCGCCTTGGGCATTGTCGGTGTCGAGGTGCGGGATGTACGTCCGCAGCGCGCTTTCTCTGAAGGCGACGCCGCCGGTGTTGATCTCGCGCGTTTCCAACAACTCTTGGCGGGTAAAGGTGTAGGTGCGGCCATTGTAGATGGCCTCGTAGGGCGTTGTTGCATCGAGGCTGAGGATGTCCTTGTGCTCCCGGATTTCAATGACCTTGTCGCGGTCGGCACCCGCTGGCTGTCCCTCGGCGTCGGTGGCTGGGACGCGCACGATGCGGCCATAGAAGTTGGTCTCGGCCGGGCCGCTGTACAGGCAGGTGAGCACCATCATGTCGCAGTCGGCGTTTTCAAAGTGGGCGCGGAAGTGGGCTACGACTTGCCCGGTCAACAAGCCCATGTCCCCCAAAAAGATGTACACGTCGCGGTCGGTCGCCGGCGCCGGGAAGGCTTGGAGGCCGACGCGCACGGCGTCGCCGGTGCCGGCTGGCCGGCCGAGGACCGGGTTTTCTTGGTACGCGAAAAGCCGGCCCGGCTGGGGGCCGGCCGCGCGGGCGACGTCCTCGCCCTTGATGCCCACGACGATGACCTGATTGGGGCTGTCGAGGCCCTGTTGCACGGCGCGGGCCACGCGCACGGCCGTCGGCTGGCCCCAAATCTCGTGCAGCATCTTGGAGGTCTCCGAGCGGATGCGCTTGCCGTGCCCAGCCGCCAAAACGATGCCGATGCGATGGATGTCGTCTAAAATGGGCGAACTAATTTTTGCGAGCAGGTCGTGCATTGTTCTCCTTTCCGGTTCACGCGCCCTCTAAGGCGTCGAGGTCCTCGCCGAGGGCCGCGCGCATGAGTACCTCCTGCATACTATGGCTGGAAACGCCGCGCTCGGGCTGGCGGCGGAGGTACGTGCCGTCTGGGCGCATCTGCCGCGATTTGGTGCGATCGGCCAGCGCCAGCGCCAGCAACTCGCGATAGATGCGCCGCTTCAGGCCCGGGTCCAAGATGGGGAAGACGACTTCGACCCGGCCACGCAGGTTGCGATTCATCCAGTCCGCGCTGCCGAGCCAGACTTCCTCGTCGCCGCCGTTGGCAAAGTAAAAGACCCGGCTGTGTTCTAAGAAGCGGCCAATGATGCTGTACACGCGGATGTTTTCGCTGATGCCGTCGAGCCCGGCGCGCAAGCAGCATATCCCGCGCACGATTAGATCGATTTCCACGCCGGCCTGCGAGGCCGCGTACAAGGCGTTGATGATGGCCGGATCCATGAGGCCGTTCATCTTGGCAATGATGGCGGCCGGCCGATCGGCGCGGGCGTGTTGGCTCTCGCGCTCAATGCGGTCGAGCATGCCCTGCATCAGGCCGGCCGGGGCGACTAGCAGTTTTTTGAATTGGCTGGCGCGGTTGTGGGCGGTGAGTAGGTTGAAGACCTCGGCCACCTCGGCGGTGATCGTCGGCTCCGCGGTGATCAGCCCCAGATCCGTGTAGAGCCGAGCGGTGGTATGGTTGTAATTGCCGGTCCCCAAGTGGGCGTAGCGGCGCAGGCGATCTTGGTCGCGGCGCACCAGCATGGAGAGCTTGCAATGGGTCTTCAGGCCCATGATGCCATAGACCACGTGGATGCCGCTGTCTTCGAGCCGCTTGGCCCACTCGATATTGGCCTCTTCGTCGCCGCGGGCCTTTAGCTCGACGAGCACGGTCACCTCCTTGCGGCGCTCGGCCGCGTCGATGAGGGCCTGTCCCACCTCTGAATCGTCGCCCGTGCGGTAGATGGTCTGCTTGATCGCCAGCACTTTGGGATCGTTGGCCGCCATGCGGATGAATTCAGTGACCGTGGCAAACGACTCGTAGGGGTGGTGCAGGAGGACGTCGCCGGCGCGAATGGACGCGAAGAACGCCTCCGGCTCTTGGGGGAGGTCGCGTTTGACTGGCGAGAAGGGGGCGTCCTTGAGCTTGGGGCGCGGGACGAGGCCGTACAGGGTCATGACTCGGTGGAGATTGACCGGCCCGGCCACCCGAAACACGAGGCGGTCGTCGAGGTCGAACTCCTGTTGCAAAAGCGATACCAACCGATCGGGCGCACCGGCGGCGATTTCCAGCCGCACCGCGTCGGCTTGACGCTGCTTGGTTACTTGCTCGGCAATTTCTTCGAGCAGGTTGTCGGCGTCTTCTTCGTTGACGTACAGCTCGCTGTTGCGGGTGATGCGGAACGGGGCCGAGCCGAGGACCTCGTAGCCGCGGAACAGCGCTCTGACTTGCAGGTCCATGATCCCGGCCAAGGTCACAAAGTGGTGGTCGGAGCCTTGGCCGGGCAGGCGCAGGATGCGCGGCAATACGCGCGGCACGGTCGCCACGCCCATCACCGACTGGCCCTGTCCTTCGAGCAAAGCCCCGATGCACAGGGCCTTGTTGAGCACGCGGGGGAAGGGATGAGCCGGATCGACGATGATGGGCGTGAGGATGGGTTCGAGCTCTTCTTCCCAGTATTGATGCACAAAGTCGAGGTGCTCGCCTTTGAGCTGGCGCGCTTCCCACAGATAGATGCCCTCGGCCGCCAGTGCCGGAATGAGGTCCTCGTTCCAGCAGCGATACTGCTCGGCAACCTGCTCGTGGGCCTGTTGGGCGATGCGCTCTAGCTGCTCGGCCGGGGTCATCCCGTCGGGGCGGCTGGGGTTGGCCCCCGACTCGTGTAATTGCAACAAGCCAGCGACCCGGATTTCGTAGAACTCGTCGAGGTTGCTGGCGACGATGGCCATGAACTTGACGCGCTCCAACAGGGGGTTGCGCTCGTCTTGGGCTTCTTCGAGCACCCGGGCGTTAAAGTCGAGCCAAGACAGCTCGCGGTTGATGTAGAGCGAGGGATGGCCTATTGAGTCTTTAGCCGACATGAGGCCCTAGCCGAGCGCGGCGATGGTTGCGCGCACGAATTCCACCGATTTTCTGAGTGCTTCCCGGCGCTCGCCGGCAATGCCGCACTCGTAGGCCAGATACCCGCTAAAGCCGATGTCCTTGAGGGCCTGTAAGCCGGCTCGCCAATCGATGTCGCCAGTGCCCGGCTGTAGGCGCGTGTTGTCTGCCAAATGGACGTGGGCTACGTGCTTGCCGGCTTGGCGGAAGGCGGCGGGCGTGTCGGTCTCTTCGATGTGCATGTGGAAGAAGTCGCTGAGCAGGGCCACGCCTTGGGGGCTGCCGGCGCGCTCGATGATTTCGACGCCATCGGCTTGGCGGCGCAAGAGGTGTTGCTCGTAGCGGTTGAGCGGTTCGAGCAAGAGCAGGGTGCCCTTGCTGGCGGCCCAAGCGGCGAGCTCTTTTACCAACTCGACGAGCAGGGCCTTCTCTAGGGAAATGGCGTCTTGCAGCGGCGACAGGTCGGGGATGCGCGGCGGCCCAAAGATGGGCGGGACGATCTGGCCGACCGCTTGGAAGTGCCCGCAGGCGGTGAGTTGGCGGCGCGTCTCGGCGAGGCTGTTGGCGCGCTTGCGCGGGTCGGGGTCGAGCCAGTCAAAGGTCTCTTGGCCGCATATAGAAGCAATCTTAATAGAGCGACCAGCGAGGGCCTTTTCGTACTTTTCAATGTGGTCGTACAGGCGCGTGCCGCCGCTGACCTCTAGCCCTTCAATGGCGAGCGATTCGGCGAAGTCGAGCTTTTCGGCGAGGCTTTCTCCGGGCAGTAGCCCTTCCTGTAAGGCAATTTTCATGGCGTCCTTTCTCGCGGCGTCTCAGCATTAAAACTGGACGCCGCGCTTGACGTTAAGTTCGTTTTTAAGGTTTATAGCGAGCCAAAATATACACTGCCAAAGGAGGATATGCCATGCCAGAACGCGTACAGATCGTAGTGCCCGGCGACAATCCCACTCAGATCGCCGGTTCGCCGCATTTGCAGCGGCTCGCGCCCTACGGGGACGTCACCCTGTTTGCGGATACGCCGCAAAGCGCGGGCGAGAAAATCGCCCGGGCCGAGGGGGCCCAAATCATCATCAACTCGCGCGGGGTCGTCACGTGGCGCGAGGAAATGCGCCGCTTGCCCGCGCTCAAAATGATCGCCACCTGCTCCATCGGCACGGACATGATCGACTTGGCGATTGCCAAGGAGTGCGGAATCGTGGTGTCGAACCAGCCCGGCCGCACCGCGCCCGTGGTGGCCGAACACATGTTCGGGCTGATGTTTGCCCTGTCCAAGCGCGCTTATTTTCAGACGGCCGAGCTCAAGGCGGGGCGCTGGACGCGCAAGATGAACACCATGCTACAGGGCAAGGTGCTGGGCGTGGTCGGCACGGGGCCGATTGGCGCGGAGATGGCGCGGTTGGGGCGGGCTATCGGCATGGAGGTCATCGCGTGGACCTTTCATCCGTCGCCGCAGCGTGCGGCCGAATACGGGGTGCGCTTCGTCGCGCTCGACGAGCTGTTGCAGACAGCGGACGTGGTCAGCCTGCACGTGCGGCTGACCGAGGATACTCGGCACTTGCTCGGGGCGCGCGAGTTTGGCCTAATGAAGGAGGGGGCGCTGGTGTTGAACGGCGCGCGCGGCGATGTGCTCGACATCCATGCCTTACGCACGGCCCTGTTGTCCGGGCATTTGGGCGGCGCCGGGCTCGACGTATTTTCACAGGAGCCGCTGCCGAGCGACGACCCCATTCTCGATTGCGAGCAGGTGGTGCTGACGCCGCATGCCGCGGATCAAACGCCTGAGGGAGTGGATTTGTTGAACGAGGGCGCGGTAGATAATGTGATTGCGTTTTTGCAGGGGCGGCCGCAAAACAACGTGGCCGTGTGAGTGCGAGATACGACGGCCATAATTAGGAGAGGCTATGAATGACGAAAAGCAGCTAGAACGAGAAAACAAGAAATTTGTCGCGGCCTTGGGGCGCGAGCCGTCCTTGGAAGCAGTGGACGATGCGAAGCGGACGGATCTGCACCATGCAGCCGCATTGAACCTGCCCGCCCTTTCTACCTTCCTGCTGCACGGCGGGGCCGATGTCAACGCCAAGGACGAGGAAGGGATGATACCGCTGCACAGCGCGTCAATGAAGGATGCGCTTGAGGTCGCGAGGATTTTGCTGGACCGCGACACAGATGTCAACGCCAAGGACAAGGACGGCCTGACGCCCCTGCATGTTGCGACCGCACGGAATGCGCTGACGGTGGCGGAGTTTCTGCTCGAAAACGGCGCGGATATCAACGCCAAAAACTACTACAATGGCCTGACGCCTTTGCACCTTGCAACCGCGCGGAATGAGGTGGCGGTGGCGGAGTTTCTGCTCGAAAACGGCGCGGATGCCAACGCCAAGAACTACCACGACGGCCTGACGCCCCTGCACATTGCGACGATGCGGAATGTTTTTCGGGTAGCCGAAATTTTGCTCGACAACGGCGCAGATGTCAACGCCAAGACGCGCGACGGCTGGACGCCGCTGTTTCTTGCCAAGCACAAAAAAGACACGGTCGGGTTGGTGCTTCGCTTCTTTGGGATGGAGACGAGTATGGTTCGTTTGTTGCGCTGGCACGGGGGCGAGGAATAAACAGTTGGGAGCACGTCAAACGAAAGGAAAACCCATGAAAAACGTCGAGCAGGATGCGCCGCCACTAAAGCAGCCTAAGCAGCCCCGACCTAAGCGGCTTGCCCTAGCCTTGGGCGTGGCGGCGGTCTTGGTGGGGGGCATAATGTGTGGTGGACAGGACTCGGAGATGGACCCCGCAGAAAACGAGAGCTGGACGCTACTGCATCACGCGGCGTGGAAGGATTCTTCTGCGACAGCGAAGATGCTGCTGGAAAACGGAGCAGACCCAAACGCAAAAGACGACGAGGACCGGACGCCCCTGCACTGGGCGGCGTCGGGTCGTGCCATTGCGACGACGACGATGCTGCTCGAAAACGGAGCAGACGCAAGAGCAAAAGACAGCGAGGGCAAGACATCGCTGCACTGGGCGGCGTCTTCTAATGCCGATATGGTAACAACGATGTTGCTGGAAAACGGGGCGGACGTAAACGCAAAAGACGACGAGGACCGGACGCCCCTGCACTGGGCGATATCTTTTGGTGCCGTTGCGACCGCAAAGGTGTTGCTGGAAAGCGGCGCAGACGTAAACGCAAAAAACAACCACAGCCGGACGCCCCTGCACGAAACGGCGTGGCAGAAAGCGGCGGCGGCGGCGAGGATATTGCTGGAAAACGGCGCGGATGCAAACGTCAAAAGCAGCAAAGGCCGGACGCCCCTGCACGAAACGGCGGCGACGGATGCGGCGGCGGTGGCGATGCTGCTGCTGGAGAACGGCGCAGACGTAAACGTCCGAGAAAACGAGGGCAGAACGCCGCTGCACGAAGCGGCGGGGAAGGATGCCGTTGCGACCGCGAAGGTGTTGTTAGAAAATGGAGCGGATGTAAACGCCAAGAGCAACAAGGGCCGGACGCCCCTGCACTGGGCGGTGGTAGTGGATGCGGCGGCGACAACAAAAGTGTTGCTGGAAAACGGAGCACACGTAAACGCCCAGGACAACGAAGGCTGGACGCCGCTAATCTGGGCGGAGTTTAAGAATGCCGCTGCGGCAACGGAGGTATTGCACCAGTACGGTGCGCGCAAGTGAAAGGCTCAGTTTCCAATGGCAAGGAAAACCCATGAAAAGCGTTGAGCCGGACGCGCCGCCACGGGAGCGGCCTGAGAAGACCCGATTTAAGCAGCTTGCCGTAGCCTTGGGCGTGGCGGCTGTCTTGGTTGGGGGCCTATCCCTATTCACCGCCAAAAACGACGCCGGACGGACACCCCTGCACGAAGCGGCGAGAGCAGATGCTACGGCGACCGCGAAGATGCTGCTCGAAAACGGAGCACACGTAAACGCAAAAGACAACAGGGGCCGGACGCCCCTACAAAGAGCGGCGGGGGTGGATGGGGCGGCGACCGCGAAGATGCTGCTCGAAAACGGGGCGCACGTAAACGCAAAGGACAACGACGGCTGGACACCGCTGCACGGAGCGGCGTTTGCGGATGGGGCGGCGACCGCGAAGATGCTGCTGGAAAACGGAGCACACGTAAACGCAAAAGACAACAAGAGCCGGACACCGCTACACGAAGCGGCGTTTGCGGATGCGGCGGCGACCGCGAAGATATTGTTGGAAAACGGGGCGCACGTAAACGCAAAAAGCAACAAGGGCCGGACGCCCCTGCACTGGGCGGTGGTAGTCGATGCGGCGGCAACAACAAAAGTGTTGCTGGAAAACGGAGCACACGTAAACGCAAAAGACAACGAGGGCTGGACGCCCCTGATCTGGGCGGAGTTTAAGAATGCTGATGCGGCAACGGAGGTGTTGCACCAGTACGGTGCGCGCAAGTGAAAGGCTCAGTTTCCAATGGAGCTTGGCAAGGAAAACCTATGAAAAACGTTGAGCCGGATGCGCCGCCACGGGAGCGGCCTGAGAAAACCCGATTTAAGCGGCTTGCCGTAGCCTTGGGCGTGGCGGCTGTCTTGGTTGGGGGCCTATCCCTGCTCACGGCCAAAAACGACGAAGGCGGGACGCCCCTGCACGAAGCGGCGAAGGCGGATGCGGCGGCGACGGCAAAGATACTGCTGGAAAACGGAGCAGACGTAAATGCCCAAGACGATAAAGGCCGGACGCCGCTACACCGGGCGGCGAGGAAGGATGCCGTTGCAACAGCGAAGATACTGCTGGAAAACGGAGCAGACGTAAACGCAAAAAACAACAAGAGCCGGACACCCCTGCACGAAGCGGCGACAACAGATGCTGCTACGACGGCGAAGCTACTGCTAGAAAACGGCATAGCGGTAAACGCAAAAGGCAACAACGACCGGACACCCCTGCACGAAGCGGCGAGGACAGATGCTGCTACGACCGTGAAGATGCTGCTAGAAAACGGGGCAGACGTAAACGCAAAAAATAACGGAGGCCGGAGGCCGCTGGACCACGCGGCGGCGAATGATGCCGTTGCGACGGCGAAGCTACTGCTGGATAACGGAGCAGACGTAAACGCAAAAGACTACAACGGCTGGACACCGCTGCACTGGGCGGCGTTTGCGGATGCCGTTGCGACGGCGAAGATGCTGCTGGATAACGGAGCGCACACAAACGCAAAAGACAACGAAGGCTGGACGCCCCTGCACGAAGCGGCGAAGGCGGATGCGGCGGCAACAGCGAAGATACTGCTGGAAAACGGGGCAGACGTAAACGCAAAAGACAACGAAGGCTGGACGCCCCTGCACTGGGCGGAAGTTAAGAGTGCCGCTGCGACAGTGGAGGTGTTGCGCCGGTACGGGGGCGTTGGAGGCTAGTGTCGTGTAGTAAGGGCAGGACCTATCGGGGCTTTGACCACAGTTTGAATAAGCCCGTCGCCATCAAGGAATACCGGCCCACCGACATTGCCACCCGCACCGCAAGCCAGCGACTTTCACAGCGACTTCCCATGGGGCACCAATGAAAAGCGTTGAGCCGGATGCGCCGCCACGGGAGCGGCCTGAGAAGACCCGATTTAAGTGGCTTGCCGCAGCCTTGGGCGTGGTTGCCCTCTTGGTTGGGGGCCTATCCCTGCTCACCGCCAAAGACGACAGAGACCGGACGCCCCTGCACTACGCAGCGAGGAAAGATGCCGTTGCAACAGCGAAGCTACTGCTGGAAAACGGAGCAGACGTAAACGCAAAAGCCAATAGAGGCCAGACGCCCCTGCACGAAACGGCGTGGATGGATGCGGCGGCGACCGCGAAGCTATTGCTGGAAAACGGGGCAGACGTAAATGCAAAAAACAACCACAGCCGGACGCCCCTGCACTACGCGGCGTGGAAGGATGCCGTTGCAACAGCGAAGGTGTTACTGGAAAACGGGGCAGACGTAAATGCCCAAGACGACAAAGGCTGGACGCCCCTGCACAAAACGTCGTGGATGGATGCGGCGGCGACCGCGAAGCTATTGCTGGAAAACGGGGCAGACGTAAATGCCAAGGACAACGAGGGCTGGACGCCCCTGATCTGGACGGAGTTTAAGAATGCCGATGCGACAACGGAGGTGTTGCACCGGTACGGTGCGCGAAAGTGAAAGGCTCGACTTCCCATGGGGCTTGGCAAGGAAAACCAATGAAAAGCGTTGAGCCGGATGCGCCGCCGCTAGAGCCGCCTAAGAAGCCCCGATTTAAGCGGCTTGCCGCAGCCTTGGGCGCGGTTGCCCTCTTGGTTGGGGGCATAATGTATGTTGGCTCCCTGCTCACATCGGGCGCGGACGTAAACACCCAAGACAACAACGAATGGACGCCCCTGCACGAAGCGGCGTGGAAGGATGATTCTGCGACCGCAACGGTGTTGCTGGAGAACGGGGCGCACGTAAACGCAAAAGAAAAGAACGGCTGGACACCCCTGCATGAAGCAGCGAGGGCGGATGCCGTTGCAACAGTGAAGGTGCTGCTCGAAAACGGAGCAGACGTAAACGCAAAAAACAACGAGGGCAAGGTGCCCCTGCACTACGCGGCGGGGGCGGATGCCGCTGCGACCGCAAAGGTGTTGCTCGAAAACGGGGCGCACGTAAACACAAAAGACAACAACGAGGGCAAGGCCCCCCTACACTACGCGGCGATAGTGGCTACTGCTGCGACCGCAAAGGTGTTGCTGGAGAACGGAGCGCACGTAAACACCCAAGACAACAACGAATGGACACCCCTGCACGAAGCAGCGAAGACGGATGCCGCTGTAATAGCGGAGGTGCTGCTCGAAAATGGCGCAGACATAAACGCAAAAGACTACAACGGCTGGACGCCCCTGCACGAAGCGGCGTGGAAGGATGCCGTTGCGACTGCGGAGGTGTTGCTCAAAAACGGCGCAGACGTAAACACCCAAGACAGCAGGGGCTGGACGCCCCTGCACTGGGCGGCGTCTTACGATGTCTCTGCGGCAGCGAAGCTGTTGCTAGATAACGGAGCGGACGCAAACGCAAAAACCAATAAGGGCCGGACGCCCCTGCACCGGGCGGCGTGGAATGATGCTGCGGCGACCGCGGAGGTGTTGCTCGAAAACGGCGCAGACGTAAACGCCAAAAACAACCATGGCTGGACGCCCCTGCACTGGGCGGAGGTTAAGAATGCCGCGGCAACAGCGGAGGTACTGCGCCGGTACGGTGCGCGAAAGTGAAAGGCGCGGACCGGCGATGTCAGGTGATTCGGTTGATCGGGTTGGATGGCGAGACGTATTCGCGGCCGATTTCCAATGGGGCTTGGAGCGATTCTTGGACGAAGCCCGCACCTTGGCGCGGTTCCAGCACCCCAACATCGTCCGCGTCCTTCACTTCTTTGAAGCGCAATTGCAGGGCGAACCAACCCGCACCGTCACCAACCAACGCAAAGGAGAAGCTATGTTTCGCTCACTATCGCCGGGGGCCATCGGCGCAAGCGTAGAAAACCTCGCCGACGGGCTTGATTTGGCCGCACGGCACGGGTTCGCTGGGTATCACTTTAGCATCGGCGAAGTCGCGACCATGGGCGCGGAAGAGGCCCTCGCGTTGGCCGAGCGCAAGGGCGTGCGCCTGTCGGCGTGGGGATTCCCCGTCGATTTTCGCGGGGCGGAGGCCGCATACCAAGCGAGCTTGGCGCAGTTGCCGACCTTGGCCAAAGTAGCCGCGGCCTTGGGGGTGCGGCGGACGGCGACTTGGATCATGCCGGCCTCGGACGAGTTGACCTATCAAGAGAACTTCGCCTTTCACGTTGAGCGGCTGCGGCCGGCCGCGGCCATACTCGCCGACGAAGGCGTGTGGTTGGGCTTGGAATACGTCGCGCCGAAAACCTCGCGGGCGAGCAAGCAATACGAGTTTGTCCACACGATGGCGCAAATGGCGGAACTGGGCCAAGCCGTAGGCGAGAACGTGGGCTTTCTGCTCGATAGCTGGCATTGGTACACGGCCAGCGAAACCGCGGCGGATGTGCGCCGCCTGCGCGCTCAGCAAGTGGTCGATGTTCACGTCAACGACGCACCGGCCGGCGTGGAAATTGACGACCAACTCGACAACGTGCGCGACTTGCCTGGGGCGACCGGCGCAATCGACATTGCGGCGTTCCTCAGCGCCTTACAGCACATTGGCTACGACGGCCCGGTCATGGTCGAGCCGTTCAGCCAGCGCGTGCGCGCCATGGAGCGGGAAGAAGCGGTGGCAGCTACGACCGCCGCGCTGGGCCGCGTGTGGGAGCAAGCCGGACTCAGCTAACGTGGAAACCCGCACCATTGAATGCGACGTCTTGGTCTTGGGCGGCGGCTTGGGGGGCGTGGCCGCGGCCGTGCGCGCCGCCCGCTTGGGCTATCGAGTTTGCCTGACCGAAGAGAACCCGTGGATCGGCGGCCAAGCCACCAGCCAAGGCGTAGCCGCCTTAGACGAGCATCCGCACATAGAGCGCTTTGGCGGCACGGCCCTCTACGGCGAATTCCGCGCCGGCATCCGCGCGTACTATCGCCGCAAATACCAACTGAAAAACCCAGACGATCCGCACTTCAACCCCGGGGCCGGCTGGGTCTCGGCCCTGTGCTTTGAGCCGCGCGCCGGCCTAACGGCCCTGCTGTCGTTAGTCGTACCCCAAGTCGAAGCCGGCCGCCTGACGCTCTTTTACCGCGCCCGGGCGTCGGCGGCCCACGTCCAAGGCCAGTCCATCCGCACCGTGGACGTCGTCCAAGACGGTGGTACGCACGTCTTGCGCTTTGTTCCCACGTATGTGCTCGACGCCACCGAGCTAGGCGACCTGCTCCCCCTGCTGCCCGTCCCCTACGTCTCAGGCGCTGAAAGCCGCGACCAAACCGGCGAGCCGCACGCCCGCGCGGCCGGCCCCGCGCCGCATTTGACCCAGTCTTTTACCTGCCCGTTTGCGGTCGATTTCTGCCCGGGTCGAGACCACACCATTCCCCGCCCGCCTAACTACGAGCACCACCGCGACCAGCAGCCCTTCACCTTGACCTTGCAGTACGCCCGCGGCTGGCGCACGTACCGATTCTTCGAGACCGCTGGCGACCTACCCGGCTCCTTTTGGGCCTACCGCCGCTTGTTGTGCGCCGATCAATTCGCCGAAGGGCAGGTGCCCGGGGACGTGGCGTTGATCAACTGGCCGGGCAACGACTACACCGGCGGCACCCTCATCGACGTATCGCCGACCGAGCAAGCGCAGCAGATAGCGGCGGCCAAGGAACTGAGCTTGGGCTTGCTGTACTGGCTACAAACCGAGGTGCTGCGCGACGACGGGCGAGGCCGCGGCTATCCCGAGCTGCGGCTGCGCCCCGACATCATGGGGACTGCCGATGGCTTCTCCCAGCACCCGTACATCCGCGAATCCCGGCGCATAGAAGCGCACAAGACCATTGTCGAGCAAGAGGTGGCCGCTTCGCACCAGCCCAATGCGCGCGCCGCTCCTTTTGGCGACAGCGTCGGCGTGGGTTGGTATGCCATCGACATCCACGGCCAAGCTACGGACGTGGTGTACATCGCGCCGACCAAGCCCTTCCAGATCCCGCTGAGCGCGCTCGTGTCGCGGCACTTGGACAACTTGCTAGCGGCCGGCAAAAACATCGGCACTACGCACATCACCAATGGCTGCTACCGCCTGCATCCCGTGGAGTGGAACATCGGCGAGGCCGCGGGTGCTTTGGCTGCTTTTTGCCTCGGCCAGCGACGAACTCCAGCGACAGTGTGCCGCAACGTGGCGGTGTGCCGCCAGTACCAGCAGACCTTGCTGGCAGCCGGTGTGCCGCTGTATTGGTATGAGGATGTGCCGCTAGGGCATCCGGCCTTTGCGGCCGTACAGAGGCTGGCGGTGGCGGGGCTATGGCCGGGCCGGGCCGATCATTTGCGCTTCGACCCCGATGCCCTAGTCGACGCGCCGGCCGAGCACCTGCGGGCCGCTGGCCTGTCGCCGGACTTGGCCGGCCGCGATCCCATGACGCGCGGGGACTTGGCTCGTCGGATGGCCCAGCATTTGTAAAGGAATACCCGAAGGCGTATAATCTGAAGGTGAGCCGCCTTAGCTCAGTTGGTAGAGCATCTGATTTGTAATCAGACGGTCCTCGGTTCGAGTCCGGGAGGCGGCTCCAATTTTTTTTGTGGACTTACACAAAAAAATGAAAAATGAACTTTTTGGAGGTTTCTATGGTCGGCCAATCCGCGTGGATAGGGGCGCTTGGCCGGTCGCCTCTACATAAAGGAGGATAACCAGCCATGCAAACCTACATCGTCTCTTACGATAGGGCTCGGGGAGGCGATTACAACGCCCTCCACAAAGCCATCAAGGGCTACGGTACTTGGGCCCATATTACCGAGTCAACATGGGCAGTGGTGGCAGGGCCCGAATATAGCGCGGAGACGATTCGCGATCACTTGAGCGGATACCTGCCTGATGAAAGCAGTCTTTTCGTCGTCAAGTCGGGCATTGAAGCAGCTTGGCGAAATGTGTTCTGTCGCAGCAAATGGCTAAAAAGGAGCCTTTAGCCATGTCCCAGTCGGAAGATAGTACCCAAGAGCAAAACGGTGGCAAGAGATACATAGAGATTCGGCGAGGCACAGTTGATTCGCTGTTGGTGTGCGAAATTACAGAGTATGAATGGGATAGTCTAAAAAGAGGAACGTCTGAAAGTATCTTCCTAAACTTGGGTATTGCCTTATTGTCCATTAGCTGCTCTTTTCTCATCGCCCTTCTCACAACAAAAATAGATTCTCGCGTCTTTATTGTATTTACCGTAATTGTTTCCACCTTTGCCATCAGTGGTCTCATATTGATGTGTTTGTGGTGGCGTGAGCGGAAGTCAACCAACCCATTGATTAAAGAGATCGATCGCAGATTTAGCAGAGCAGGTGCCCAAGGCAAGGATGCAGAATAAGGCAAGGCTTAGGCTCACCAGACTCCCGGCCCCATCCGAGATTGAGCAAGCTATTTCAGAAGGATAACCAGCCATGCAAACCTATATCGTCTCTTACGATATGGCTTGGGGAGGTGATTACAACGCCCTCCACGAAGCTATCCAAAGTTATTCGGCTTGTGCGCCTATTACCGAATCAACATGGGCAGTATTGACCGAATACAGCGCGGAAATGATTCGCGATCACTTGAGCGAGTACCTGCCCGATGGAAGCCGTCTTTTCGTCGTCCGCTCGGGCGATGAAGCGGCGTGGCAATACCTGAACAGCTCCTCCGAATGGTTGGAAGCCATCCTGTTGCAAGATGCAGGCCGCCTCAATAAACTGCACTCAACCATGCAACTTGATTCGTAAAATATCGCACCGCTAGCGCACCCCTACTTAGCCAATCCCCGCTCGACCTTGCGCTCAAAGTCGCGCATCTCATCCGCCCCGTCTAACACGCCGATTTCCATGTTGAACTCGCGCACCTCGCCCGGCTCGATGTACTGCAAAGTCCCGTGCTTGCGGTTCCAAGCGCGGCCGAGCACCGAGCAGTTGCCCGGCTCAATACCGGTGACGTAAGTCCCTTTGTGGAAGTGCTGCCAGTGGTTGACGATGGGAATCTCGCTGTGCTTGAACTGCCAATACAAGCCCAAGCCCAACTTGTCGTTGAGGAGGCCGATGTGGACGCGCCCTTGGCGGTCGGTGCGGGGCCGATGCACGTACACATCGTCGTAAGCCCGCGGCTGCGGCCCCTTGGCCACGGCGTAGTCCTCGGGACCGACGGGGCTGTCGTCGATCCACTCGGTGCTCGTGCGGCTGTGGAGGACGAGGCGGGTCCCTTCGTCGAGGAGGGGGAAGCCGGGGTTGCAGTGGTACACAAACATGAGCGGCGAGCGGTCGGCCGCGAGATTTTCAATGCGGTCGCGGATGTGGATGCTCCGCTGGCCGAGCACGGTCGAGATCTCGCGCGACAGCTCTAAGTTTTCGGCAAAGACCTCGGCTTGGCGCATCTGGCCGCGGATGCGCACGACGTAATCTCCGCCTTCCCAGCCAGCCTCAATGCCGACGTTCTTAGCCGGTATGTACGAGAGGCGACCGTGTAGCGGCATCTCGGCGTTTTCCTCTTCGGGATCGACTTCGGGGTGGCCGACAAAGTCGAGGCCGCAAGAGGTTACGAGCCCACCGAACCAGCCGCGCCCCCATTTGAAGCCCTCTGGCTCGTAGAAGGCCGGCCCAACGTCGCCGGGGGCGGAGCGAAAGCACAGCGACTGGCCCTTGTAGTGGGCCGAGGCAATGTCGAGGGCGCGGCCGGGCAAGACGGAAAACCCCAAGCCCGAAGCGTTGAATACGTCGATGAGGTCGGCACCGCGCTCAAAGCCTTCGCTGCGCTCGGCGCGGCGGGCGTAGATGAGCTGGCTGATGTCGCCGACGCGATTGAGCAGTTGGCGACGGGTGAAGTTGCGGCCGAAGAGCTTGGGCATGAGGAATCTCCTAAGTCAAATGCTGAGCTGCGGTTGGGCTTTGTTGTGTTCGATGGCGGGAACGTCATGCCGCCGGCGGCCCCGGCTAGACGCTACGGTTGTAGATCCAACTAAACTGTAGCGGCGCGGCGTGGGTTTGTCGGCGCTCGTTGCGCTCGGCTAGCTTGGCGTAGCGCGGCCCGAGCGAGCATAGGTAATCTTGGGCGGCGGCCGCTTCACCGGTGAGGCCGGCGAGCGAATCCAACCCCCACTGGCGGACTAGGTGCTGGGTGATTTCGGAGTAATGCTGGGCCGTGTACACCCCGAGCCGCTGGGCCACCATGGAGAAGCGTTCAAAGAGGTTGGGGCCTTGCCCGTCGGTCATCAGGTGAGCGGGCATAACGACTTGGCGTTTCATCAGGTCGCGGAAGGCCAATATCGCGCCGTTGGGATCGAGCTCGAAAATTTTCTTGATAAAGCTCGTGTACGCTTTTTCGTGGCGGGCTTCGTCGCCGGCCACGACGCCGCAGATGGTCTTGAGGTTTGAATCGCCGGCCTTTTGCGCCAAGCGGGCCACGTTGCTGTGGGAGATGCGGGTCGCCCGCTCTTGGAAAGACGTATAGACGAAGCCTTTGTAGGGATCTTGGGCGGCCTGCGGGTTGAAGCCGTTGCGCAACAGGTATTGGATCGTCTTCTCGATGGCGCGCATATCGACGCGGCCCGTGAGGAAGAGGTATTTGTTGAGCAGGTCGCCGTGGCGATTTTCTTCAGCCGTCCAACCGCGCGACCACTGGGCCCACGCGCTGGTATCCGTGCCGGTGGTGTCCGACACGCCTTCAAAGCTGTTGAGCAGGGTCTGATAGGTGGGCAGGGCTTCCTCGGTGATCATGTCGCCGACGAGGACGACGAGGACATCGTCGGGAAGCGCTTGGGCGCGGGTGCGGAATTCGCGGATGGAGTCTTCCCAGTTTTCCGCGACCATATTGGGGAGAAAATCGTCGGGCTGCCAACTCTCTTCTACGGGTTTGAGCAACTGGAGCTGGTCGCTGACAAAATCCTCCATGCTCGCAATGACTTCTCTCTTGTGCGGATTCAACGGAGTTTCTCCATCGCGGAGTGATTGAAAGATACCCTGACCGGGTACGCGGGCGGCATGGAAGATACTATAAACTTACTCGTTTAGCCCGTCAACGAGCGAGCGGCTGGCGGCTCGCGCCAAAAGTGGCGAATGCCGCCATAGACGCGGGCGGCCCCCACGGTCCCCTTAAAACCCTATCTAATTGTCGGCAAATAAGTTATACTCAGCGCAAAACTGCGGTACGCCCTTTGCTAATAACCGGGTAGTTCCCTTACCCCAACAAGGAGGATACCTCGGTGAACAAAGGATTTCGTAGGGAGCAAATCGAGCGCGTAGCGCGGATGTATAAATGCAATCTGGACGCCAGTCGGGCACTGGGGATCACGATTCGCAGCTTTAGCCGGCTCTGTCGCAAATACGATATTGAATCGCCCTTTGCACGGCGGCAGCGCCAGCGCGGTCGGGCGGCCAAAAACACCAAACCCGAATAGGAGGGCTATCATGGGAGCAATAGAGCGGATCGCCGCCATCTGGAAGGCGAACCTCAACGAGGTGCTGGACCGGATCGAGGATCCAGCGAAAATGGTGGATCAGATCGTCCGCGACGTAGAGCGCGCCGTTGACCAAGCCGTAGCCGCGCTGGTCAAGGCGCGCGCCACCAAGCGGCGTCTAGAGCGCGACCTCCAGCGCAACGCCGAGGATATGCAGATGTGGCAAGCAAAGGCCGCAGCCGCGGTGGAGGCCGGAAACGACGAAGGCGCCCGGCTCGCCTTGATCCAGAAGACCGAGCGGGAGCAAGCGCATGTCGGGCTGGAACCGGCTCTCGCAGATAGCTGCGATACCGTGGTCCAGCTAGAGGAGCAGGTCGAGGTCCTGCGTCAAAAGCTGCGCGATGTTCGGGCGCGGCGGGGCAAGCTGCTCGCCCGCTGTTCCGCCGAGCGCGACCGCGGTGCAGCAGGCGGAGAAGACGCGACCGCGCTCCGCTTTGCCGCGATCGCGCAGCGGGTGCAGCAAAGCGAGTGCGAGCTGACGCGCTTTGAGGAACAGGTAGATCGGGCCGTTGCTGAGGCCGAAGTGCTACGCGAATTGGCCGCTGAGTGCCGAGCCGAGCGCGACCGCAAGGTCGCAGAGGATCTGGCCGCGCTAAAAGCGGAAAAGGCATCGTAAAGGAGGTCTGTCATGTTGGCCAGAATACTAGGTGCGATACTGCTAATTGGGGGCGTTATTTGGTCGATCAAGCTGATCTGGCCGTGTTCGGCAACTTATTTGGCTTGCTCGGCGCGGTGGTGATCGGCCTCTTGGCTGCCGGGGCACTCTACGTGGGCCTGCGCTGGCTGCGCGGCGAGAGCATCTTGGGCCGGGTCGTCGGGGCCTTGGTTCTGCTCGCCGGTGTCGGGCTGGCCTTTAAGGCCGCGTGGAGCTTGGTGTCCGGCGTCCTTGGCTTCGCGTTTTTGCTGTTCCAAGTCGCTTTGGTGCTGGCGATGCTCTACGTGGGCTGGCGGTGGCTGGACAACGGCGAGTTTAGCCTGCGGCGCTGGAGGGTTTGAGGGCCTAAAAGGGATTAAAGTGCTTGACAACTGCACTTGTGTTCAGTATATTGTTGGCTACTGAACACAAGTGCAGTAAGCCGTAAATAATTCCCCACGTCCTCTCTGGCGCACCCCTGAGCGCCAGTACTCCCTTAGGAGGTTCCAATGCACAGGCAGCGCGCATTCCCCACGTCCCCCTCGGTATCCCGTCTGGGCGGCGAGCTCAGCGCAGTCATCAATCGGGTGCGGAGTGCTTTCGGTCCCATTCCCATGCGCGGCTTAGCCGGCCGGCCCCAAGTTCAGCGGGCCGAGCAAGTCGTCGATCAAACCGCCCGTCAGCTCCTCCGCGGCCAAGCGGATTGGAGCGCGTGGTATCGGGTGCTGCGTCAGTACGAAGATGCTTGGATGCTAGAGTTGGAAAGGATGCGCAGCACCCGCGCCGAGCGCTGTGCGGCTTGAGGCTAACCGAGGTGGATCTCATCCACTTTGCCGACGATGGCTGCATCCGTAGGCAGTGGAGGGGCAAAGGCATTGCAGGCTTCGCGGGCGACCTCGACGATCACGGCGTCGCCCTCGCGCAGGGCCGCCCAAGTCGCGCAGACCTCGGCCTCGCCTATTTGCTCTAGGTGCTCGTCAAGGTCTTGGGTCAGGTGCAATATCTGGCCGCGGAACGGCTCAATGCACTGCGAGAGCACTACCGTGCCCACCACCTTGGCCAACTTCACGCGGCCACCTCCTCGTCGATAATTCCCACGATCACACTCCTGCATGGGGGGTGCTTGGCCCCGGTCACCTCGGCCCCAGCAGCCCCAGACTGAACGACCAACACTTTGCTGCCGATTCCCGCTTGGACTCCATCCACCGCCACCTGCAAAGCACCGCCTTCCTCGCCTTCGGGGCGCACCACCATGATCTTCTGCCCGGCGAGCAAGGGATGTTTGCTGCTGGCGACTACGTGGCCAACGACGCGGCAGACCCTCATGCGACTTGCTTTTCTAGGGCGCGTCCAAACGCCTGTAGCGAATCCACGATACCGATAATCAGCGCATCTACTGGCCTCTGATCCATGCCTGGGGCCTGCCGCGCCGAGCTGCCCTGCACGACGACCACCAGTTCGCCTTCGCCCGCTTGCACAGCGTCGATGCAGACGAGGTGTTTCTGGGTATGCTGCAAGCCCTCGGGCGTGGCGGCGAGGATTTCGACTATCAGTAGTTTCTCGCCCTCAAGGGCATCTACCTTGGCACTCGAAACCACGTGCCCTTTGACGAGGCCGAGTATCACGGGCCGTCCTCAAAAAGTTGCAAGCGGGCGGCGTTGATTTCTTGTGCGCCGTACCCGTACAAGCCGGCGACCTTCTCCAATACTTGGTTCATGAGAATATCCGGGCAGGACGCGCCCGAGGTAATGACGAGCCGCACGGGCAGGGGGCGCGGCAGCCAGCCTTCGCTCTCGATTACTTTCTTCGCGTGGATGTCGAAATGGCGGATGCGCTGGGCCGATAGGATCTCGTCGCTGTTGGCAATGAGAAAGCTCGGCATGGATTGGAGGCATAGCTCGACTAAATGCGAGGTGTTCGAGCTATTGTAGCCGCCGACAATCAGCGCCAAATCGGCACCCGAGCTTAACAGCGTGCGCGTGGCGTTCTGGTTTTGGTGGGTGGCGTAGCACAGGGTGTCGTTGGTGTCGGCGCAGTGGTAGTCGAGGTTTTCCGCGCCGTAGCGCTGGCGCATGGCACGGCGCAGAATGGCGGCCACTTCCTGTGTTTCCTCCGCGAGCATGGTCGTCTGGTTGACCACGGCCACCCGCTCTAAGTCCTTTTGTGGGTCGAAACCCTCTGAGCATTTGTCGGCAAAGGTGCGCTTGAAGTCGGCGAGCGACATCGCGCCCGTGATGTACGCGGCCACCTTTTCGGCTTCGGTCGCGTCGAACACCACGAGGGTCTTGGCGTGTGCCTCGGTGTGCGAATGAGTCGCTTGCGTCTCCGCGTGGTTGTACGTGCCGTGGATGATGATGGTATAGCCTTGGCGGCCTAGCTCCTCGCCGCGCTTCCACACCTTGGACACAAAGGGGCAGGTGGTATCGTAGTTTTCCCGGTACTCCTCGGACTCGGTGGCAATGCCGCTTTGACGGAGCGATTCCTCGACCTGCGTGGTGGTGCCAAAGGCCGGGATCAGGGCGATGTCTTCGCCGCTCAGTTCCTCCTCGGCGATCTGGCGGTCTCCCTTAGTGTCGTAGATGAAGCGGACGCCTTGCTTTTTGAGGTCGTTGTTGACTAGGGGGTTGTGGATGATCTCGCTGACGAGGTACGTGTTGCGACCCGGGTTTTCCTTTAAGGCCGAAAAGGCCATGTGAATGGCCCGCTCAACCCCGAAGCAAAAGCCAAAGTGCCGGGGGATTAAAACCTGTAGCTGGCCGATCGCTAGGAGCGTTGGGCACAGCGAACGCTTGCCGTTTTTCAGGCGGTAGTCCTTGACGCGCTGGATGATGGGGCCGGCGTAGTGATTGGGGACCCGGTCGAATTGCGAATACGCCATGCGAAGCTCCTCGTGGAATTCTATGTCTATGAAAGACATAGTACAGCATCCGATTAAACTGTCAATAGCGCGTCCTGCTTGGGGCCGGGCGATTGGTTATATTGCCCGATGCTGAATTCACCAAGGGAGTGTCAACCCATGAAATTCGTCATTCGCGCCGGCGGGATCGGTACGCGGCTGTGGCCCTATAGCCGCGAGCGCAAGCCCAAACAGTTCCACAGCTTGGTCGGCGAGCAGACCATGCTCCAAGCCGCGGTCGCCCGCATCGGCGCGATTGCCGCGCCGACCGATGTGTATGTATCAACCGGCCGTCGGTTGCAGTCGCTGGTGCGCCAACAGGTGCCGACGCTGTCGCCCGAGCGGATCATCGTCGAGCCGGCCCTGCGCAACACCGGGCCGGCCATCGGCTTGGAGTGTGCGTTGTTGGAGGCGCACCATCCGGGCTGTACGGTCGCCAGCTTGGGATCGGATCACTACATAGGCCGGCCCGAGGAGTTCTGCCGCTTGTTGCAGGTCGCCGACCAAGCCCTAACCGACCGGCCCGACTACTTGTTCACGCTAGGGGTCCAGCCGACGCGCCCAGAGACCGGCTACGGCTACATCCGCCGCGGCCCGGTGCTGGCCGAGGTGCGCGGGACGCCGGTGTACGCCGTGGCCGAGTTTGCGGAAAAGCCCGCTGCACCACAGGCGACCGAGTACGCAGCCAGCGGCCACTACTTGTGGAATAGCAACACGTTTGTCTGGAAGGCGGCGACCGTGCTGGAGCTTTTCGCCCGCTTTGAGCCAACCCTGTACGCCGGGTTGCAGCGCATCCAAGCAGCCGTTGGCACGCCGGAAGAGGACGCGGTCATCGCCCGCGAGTATCCACAACTCAAGCCGATCTCCATCGATCACGCCTTAGTCGAGCGCGCCCCCAAGGTGGCTACGCTGGCGGCGGACATTGACTGGGGCGACATCGGTTCTTGGGCCGCGCTGACGGATGTATTGCCGACGGATGCGGCGGGCAATTTGCTGGCGGGCGAGGTGGTGGCATTGGACGCGGCCCGTTCGACGGTGTACGGGCAAGGCGACAAGATCGTGCTGCTATTGGGGGTGGAGGATTTGGTCGTGGTGGATACCCAAGACGCGCTGCTGGTGTGCGCCAAGGGGGCGGCGCAGCAGGTGAAAGACGCGGTGGCCCGTCTCCAAGAGAAATATCGCTGAAAACCCGCCAAGTTGATTTTTTAGCCCTGATTGGGGCTTATAGGTTGCGTAAAGCCAGTTAGCAAGGAAAAAATGATGAGACCCAAGATTGCGATCAATAAGTAGCAGCCGAGCATTCGCTTAAATGATCCCTGATACTCTCTATCAAAACGTTCAGCAAATGTCCCGTCTTTCTTGTCGCCTGACATCGCTCTCATTGCCGCGCCTATACCTAACAGTAGAAAAAGGATCGCCACTGGTGGCAATGGTATTGTCGCGAAGGCGAGTATAACAAGAATGACAGCAAGGCATCCCATTGATTTTCCTCCGAATTTTCGGAGCTATAGCAGTCCTAAATGACTCGAAAGCATGGAATGTTGATCGGCACGGTCTTTTTTGCCTATCAGGCGTCATTCCCGCGAACGCGGGAATCCAGTCTTGAAGGATGTAGGATGGCTATATTTAACAAGGTATCAGAACGCTTCATTCACCATCAGCTTGTAGAAACGCGCCTCCACGGCCCTCAAACGATCTTGATAGAGCTTTTTGTCCGTTGGGCCGGTTGAATCAAAAACTCTCACGAAAAACCGGCACTTTCTCGATTTAGACCACTCGAATAAGTCAGACGTTGAAGAAAGAAAAAGTTGTTCCGATACATCTTGATCCAAGACGATGTTTTGAATGGGTAGCGTCTGCCGTTCACTCGCTCGCTGCGGCAGGTCGGTCTCCCGCACGACTAGGCCAGCGGGCGTCAGGTTCACGTCGTATATGTATTCAATGGTTCCATCGTCGAGCGTCCAGCAGGATGGAACCTCGGTCCCTTTGCCGGCTGAGTATTCCTGCACCAGTTCCAATAGCTTTTCTACATTCCTCTCGCCAGCCGGTAGAAGCTCCCGAATGGTTGAGTACTCACGTCCCATTTCTAGCGTGTTTATTATAGCTTCCGGTTCGGACAAAAAGCCAGCTTCCTCTGCGGTGCTGTGAAGCCTTTCAAGCTGTTGCTTTGCATCGCTGAGAAGTACCAATTCCCGCTGTAATTCCTCGATATTCTTACCGCCATCTGGCAGTATCTCTTGGATGGCGGCAAACTGCGCCTCAAGTTGTGCCTCAAGTAGGGTGATTGTTTCTTGCCGTTCCTCTGCGACGCGCTCGGCTTCCTTCTGCTTCTCTTGTTGGCGCACCAACAAGGCGGCAAAAGCGAGCAGTAGAACGAAGATGATGAGAATGGCGATCTCAGCCATGGTGAGGCCGAGAATAAGACCTCGTCGGTAGGCAGAGGTCTGCTTTCCAAGGGATGCCATATTGATTTGTGTTCAGTCTCGCCTTGCTACTTCTCGTCTTTGTCTTGACGGGCTCGCCATTCGTCAAACCGCGTGTAACTAGCTTGTAGTTCTTGTTCGTTCGTGTTTGTCTCTGCGGATTGCGTCTCTTGTTGATCGGTTTTTCTATCTGCGGCTCGGAGTTTGGCTTGGTCGGTGTCGCTCATAAACTGCGCCGCCAGATCGGTCGTGCGAGGCGGAATAGCTTCCTTTTCAATCTGCTGGATCGGAACTTTCAGCAGCCGTTCGAGCAGGTCTTCGGGCACGTTCAGCCTGTTGATCTTCTCAACAAGCTCTCCTATGCTGGCAGATACCTCGTTTGCAGCCTGTTGTAAACCTCGCTCTAATTCGTCGGTCGGAATCTGCACACTGTTGAGTCGATTCGCGAGTGCTTCTCCGGCTGCGCCAATTTGTTCGGCCCCCGCTTTAATCTGCTCGATCGGAACTTTCAGCAACTGTTCGAGTAGGTCTTCGGGCACGTTCAGCCTGTTAATCTTCTCGACAAGTTCTCCTATGCTGGCAGATACTGCGTCCGAACTGACATTTATCACACCCACACTAGCAGACACCGCGTCCGAACTAGCTTTTACTGCACTGTCGAGGTTTGATACTCGCTCATTGAGACCGGACACCGTATTGCCGAAACTGTCGAGGTTGGCTTGAAACTGCTCGCGACTTTCTTCAACGGTTTTGGTGAAGCGAGTAACTGATGCCTTGAATTGAGAAATAGCTTCCTTTTGTCTGTCGGAGCTCTCTCTAAGAATTTGCTCTAGCTCTATTCTAAAAGTTGAAAACTTGCTTAGTTGATAATCAAGTTCGGATACTCTCTCGCTGAGATCGGATACCACATTGCCGAATTCGGATACCACATTGCCGAATTTGGAGGTGGCTTCTTCTTCTGGGGATTCTTCAGATTGGTTAAATAAGACCCGGAAAATGATGCCAAATATCGTCGAAGCGATAGCGATGCCAAAATTCGTGATGATTTGGGTAATTTTTTCGCCAGATTCTTCACTGAGGGAAAATTCAAAAAGCGACACCCCCAAGCTGACGAGGGTATATAAAAACCCAAGGTAATAGAGGTTATCGCCGACTTTACCGAGTAGATGTTTCTGCTTGCGACAATACCAATAATACCCTGCATATATCAACATGATCGCAACGGGAAAGGCAGTCACGAAAACCTGATTCACATGGAGCTGCTTGAGAATTATAATCCCTACAGCTCCTATCAAGAAACATGCAAAGAGAATCTGTGAATCTCGTTTATCCATCAGTCGTTCATCCCGGAGGTTCTAAGTACGCGTACTACTTGGCCTCCGTGCTGCGAGAGCCAAGATTGGAAGAATTTCAACGGAGGGCCGCCGTCTCCCTGCTGTCGTTGCCGCCGCTGAATGAGCCATAGTTCTATATCGACGCCCCGCAGATCGGGGTTTAGGCCGCGAGATTCATGGGTGTGCTGGAAGCGGTCGAAATCTGGCGGCTCCCGATAAAACGAACAGGCGGCACTATTCTGTAGAAGGTCTGAGATAATGATGAGACGCCGTGGGACCGTGCGACGTTTGGTGTCTTGGAAATGCGTTAGGGAAATCGACTGCACGGATTCCATAATGGGCGACGATGGTGCTTCCTTTTCGGCGAGCAGGGTTTGCAGTTCTTCTTCTAGAGGTTGCCGGAATTTCTTCTGCCAGTTTCGACGAACTATTGCTTGGGATTGGACTAGCGGATCGACGTTTTCAGGGTCGCCGGGATTGCAGACCTTAATGATCGGATCGAGGCCGCGTTCTTGCGTGGATTCCACTGCAAAAAGGCTAATTTCGTGATTTTCTTTGGCCGTATCTAACAGGTTCTGGATTTGAACTTTCAGGTCGTTCTTGGTCTGAGCACCAAAGGAATCGGTGCGGTCGAGCAGAAGGGCCGTAATCGAATACGGCCCCTCGGTTCTGCAAAGGGTTTCGGGATCGCGGACGATGGGATCGGGTTTCAACAGTACTAGAGCAACTATAGCTACGAGAACTAGGGCCATCATCGTCCCACCGGCGATGTAGTACCACAGCCCGTCTGGTAGCCTATCTTTTAATGACATGAGCGATCTTTCCGCTTGTTTTTTCGTCTCGACATAATCGGCAGCTAGGCTATTCGGTTGGTGGTGGTAGGCGGTGCGGGGCCAATTCCCGCCACTCCTTACTATTACGGACGCTATCGTACTTTTCTTTCAATTCCTCCGCGCCGTCCTTAACGCCTGCTCTCGTCTCAGCAATGATCTCTGAAATTTCTTCGCGTTTCAGCAAAGCCTCTGGCAAGGCACTGTCCATTGGCGATCGTTCTTCCAATTCCCATTTATCATTGAAGCGAGTAGGTGCTTCTCCGCCTCGGCTCGCACGGTTAACCTCTCGGTAGCGTTTGAGCAAATCGTCTCCTGCCCGCTCCAAGTGGTTGAGGTAGTCCTCGTGCGACTTGATAACGTGCCTATGTCCGTCCAAGATAGACACGCGGGCCGCCTCGAATCCCGTGAGTCTTTGCTCGATGCTGTTCAGTGTTTTGACCGCCTCATCAAATATCTTTTCTAGGTCTTTTTGATGATTGTCATAAGCAGCTTGGTAGTCTTCATATTCACCCTGATAGCGATAGAACACCTTGCTATAACCGGGGTAGGGATCGCCAGCCAATTTTATGCCATCGATAAAGCTAATAATTGCAAATAGGAAGCCCATGCAGAACAGCATCCATGACTGGAAGTCCCTTAATCCCAATGGATTCTCGCGAAAAGCAGACATGGCTAGCTGCCCGCCTTCGTCGAGCACGGTGCCCGTTATTTCTCGATAGTGTGCAACCATTAGGTTAAAGAAGAAGGCAAAGACTACAAATGCAACTGCGGCGAGGATGCCCACGGATTTTCTACGCCAGTCAATATGGTGACAGTAGGTAATAAGCCGCCTCCCGAGTAAGAAAGCGACCCCGAGATTGGCAAACGAAATAACAATAGCTTCAGTATAGGCACCGAATAGCCCCAATTCGTTGCCCTTTGCCAGAAAGGACGCATTGCCCAAGGTCTCAATTAGAAAGAGCAGGGCGATAATACCTGAAGCAAAAAACTTGTATGCCCCACTATTTTGCTTAATCGCCTCGCGATACAGGTCATTGTCCTTCTGAAACTTCGTCAAGCGATCTTCTGCTATTTTTAACGCTCTTTTCTTCGATCGCAAATTCGTTTTAGCATTCTCGACCTTCTGTTCAAGTTTTACTTTACTATTGCGAATTTCTCCATCAACAGCACCAATAGAGTGATTGCGGAATTCTGTGTTGAGTTTGATAAGACGCTTGCGGTATGCGTCTAGCTCTTCATCGCCTCTATCCTTTGCTTTTGACTGATATGTGCTGATCCGCCCGACAATCTTATTTTCGGTGTCGTCGAGGCTTGGATTGTCTAGCGCAGGCAATCCCCGTTTCGCTGCTGCTTCAGCCTCTTCTGTTAGATGCAGTTCTTCTGCTATCTTACTTACATCGACTTTCTCAAACAGGTCAGTTGGCATCGCATGGTCCTCCTCATGGGTAAAATCAGTCACCTAGGGGCGTTTGATCCACCAACGGGTATAAGAATGCAACGACCCAGCAGGGTGCCGGGCCATGTAGCCATCTCACAGGTTTTTAGGAGAAGTTCTGCCTATTTGCCGGGCTTCAGGGAGCTACCCTGTGCCGAATAAAGGCTATTTTATTCAACAGATAACCCGACGGGGCGCGGGCACCTGTGATATGGCTACGGGCAAGAAAGATATAGCGGTAATTTTTTCGGTCAACAAAAAAATCGCCTGCCGACGGACGCGGCGGGCGAGGTGGTGGCGTTGGACTCGGCCTTACGGGCAGGCCGACAAAATCGTGCTGCTACTGGACTTGGTGCTGCTGGTGTGCGCGAAAGGAGCGGACTCGCAAGCGAAAGACGCGGCGGAGCACCTCAAAGAGAAATACCGCGAGTTTCACTCCACGTCGAGGATGTAGCGCGCCAGCGGCGAGAGCCGCTCGGCGGTTTCCGGCCGCAAATACGCACGCTGGTCGGTCTGCTGCGGGTGCTCGCGGGCGATAAAGGCGCAGTGCAGGGTGCGGCGGGGACGGCTGCTGAGGTTGCGATACGAGCCGTGCCAGAGGCTGCCATTAAACACGGCCACCGAGCCAGCGCGGCCCGTCAGATGAACCTGCTCTGGATGGTCAGCCAAACGATCGGCCAAATGGTCGGCTACCCTGCCGGATTGGCGGTGGCTGCCCGGGACGCAGCGAGTCGCGCCGTTGGCTTGGGTGAAATCGTCGAGCATCCACATGGAGTTGACCACGTGATACGGCCCGCCGGGCACAGTGGGCCGCCCCAATCCGCATGCAGGGCCTGTAAGCCGTGGCCGGGCAGTGGATCGTGCCCGTTGAGCGAGTGCAGCTTAAACGGCCGCTGCAACAGGTGGAAGACCGCCGTCAGCAGCACCGGCTGTAGGTACACCGCGTCAAAGACAGGCCCCTTGTTGACCAGATCGGCGAGGCGGCGCACACCCTCCATTTGGGCTACCTCCGCACCGGCCCGGTCGCCCTCGCGGGCAAAAATCGCGTCAAAAGCACGGCGCAACTCGGCCAGCCAGTCGGGGCCGATGACCCCTTCCAAGACGATGAAGCCGTGGGTGTCTAGCGCACTGCATTGCGCGGGAGTCAGCGGCTGAGGGACGAATCCCCGTTGCAGTAATTCGCGGTCCATTGGCTTAGCGACCGGCGCGGCGGGCGAATTCACACAGGGCGGTCACGCCGCGGCGGATGTGCTCTTCTGAGGCGGCGATGGAGACGCGCACGTGGTCGCGGCACGTCTGGCCAAAGGTGCTGCCCGGCGCCACAGCCACGCGCTGCTCGTTGAGGAGCCGGACAGCGAATTCGCCAGAGTCCATGCCCGCCGCGGCGATGTCGATCATGAGGTAAATCGCGCCGCCCGGGGTATAGCGGTACAAGCCATATTCTCTCAGGACATCAAGGGCCAAGTCGCGGCGGTGCTTATAGCTGCGGCGCATCTCGGCCACGTCATCTTGCGGGCCATTGAGCGCGTCGGCGGCCGCGAGCTGGGAAAAGCCCGTGCCGCACGAGACAAAAGGCTCTTGCAGCTTGGCGGCCAGTTCGATGTACTCGGGCTGGGCGCGGGTAAAGCCCACTCGGTAGCCGGTCATGGCGTAGCTTTTGGACATGCCGGAGACCACGATGGCGCGTCCGTCAGCGTCGTAGGGCAGGGCGCTTTGATGCGGTTGGTCAAAGACGATCTGGCCGTAGATCTCGTCGGACAGCACCCACAAATCGCGGCGCTGGGCCCAGTGCATAAGCTGGCGCATGAGCGTCTCGTCGTACACTTGGCCGGTGGGATTGGAGGGCGTACAGAGGAGGAGGAGTTTGGTGCGGGGGCTGACGAGGCGATCCATCTCGTCGAGGTCGGGCAGAAAGTGGTTTTCCGCCCGCAGCTTGTAAAAGACGGGTTGGCCGTGGGCCATGGAGACCGCCATCTCGTAGTTGGGCCAGCCCGGATCGGGCAACAGGGCCTCGTCGCCCGGTTCGAGCAGGGCCAGAAAAGCGGTCGCCACGCTCATGACGGCCCCGGGGGTGACGAGGATGTTTTCCTCGGTGGTCGGCACGCCGGTGCTGCGCTCGAAGTAGCGAGCTGCGGCCGCGCGCAACGCATCGACGCCGGCATTGGGGATGTACTTGGTGTGGCCGGCGCGCACGTAGCGGCAGGTGGCTTCGACAATGGGCGCGGGCGTGGCAAAATCGGGTTGGCCTACTTCGAGGTGAATGACCTCGCCCGTTTTCTCAATGTCCCAAGCCAGTTCCATGATCTCGCGGATGCCCGAGCGAGGAATCGACGCGGCGATGCGGGCGAAAGGCTTCATCGGATGTGGATGCCCGGGCCGGTCGCGCCGATCATCTGCACGGTGTTGTAGATAGACGCGGGCGTCGAAGCGCCGGTGACGCCGGTGATGCCTTCGCTGCGCGCGACCTTGAGGTCAATGCCCGGGCCTTGGGCGTGGATTTCGACGACGGCTTCGCTCCACTCAGGGCTTACCAACAGCAACGAGTGCGTGCGGTCGAAGCCAATGCCGGCGTACGCAATGGCGGCGTGGGTGTTGACGTTGCGCGGGAAGAGCGGGCAAATGCCGCGCGTCGGGCCGTCGTAGAGGACCGTTTCCTCTTTAATGTCGTCGGGGTCGAGGCCAGCGGCCGCGCAATCGACGTTGTGCGGGGGCTTTTTCATCACCACATCGACCGACTCCCACACGTCGCGGTTTTCCAACAGCGCGTCCATGCCGACCACACCGCCGTGCGGGACAAAGGCGCGGGTCCCGGCGCGTCGGGTCGTCTCCTCAAGGGTGGCTTCCACGGCTGGGTCGGCCAAGGCGGTCACCGAAATGAACATGTAGTTGGTTTTTTCGAGTATGATGCGTCCCCACTGGCGGGTGACATCCGGGTGGGCCATCTCGACGACGAGGTCGGGCTGGCGCGCGGCAAAGTCGCCCAAATCCGCCAAACAGAGGTCGGCGGGGAGGTTTTGGACGGCCGCAGCTATTTGATCGTGAACGAAGACGACTTCCATGCCGTTGGCTGGGTCGGCGTCTATCATCTCGTGGACGGCTTGGCCGATCTGGCCGTAGCCGATTAGGCCGATGCGGGTCGGTTTTTGGTGCATGGTCTGGCTCCTCAAAACGGGTGAAATCAGCCGTAGCGAATATAGGCACTCGCCAAGGATAGGGCGAACAAAGGCCGCGCCGCCCAATCTATTTGCGCTCGGCGATTTTGCAGACCCAGATGCTGATTTCGTACAGCAGGAGCAAGGGCAGGGCCATTAGGATCTGGGAGACCGGGTCCGGCGGCGTGAAGATCGCGCCGAGGACGAAGATGCCGATGATGGCATAGCGGCGGATATGGCGCATCCGCGCCGCAGTCAGCACCCCGACCTTGGCCAAAAAGAGCGACAGCACGGGCATTTCAAAGACGATGCCAAAACCCGCTATGAGCCGCAGCACAAAGCCGATGTACTCGTCGGCTGCCCATTGCGAGGTCATGTCGGGCGGCTCGAGCGAGAGGAAAAAGCGCAGCCCGAGCGGGAGGACGATGGAGTAGGCAATCAGCGCCCCGACCGCGAAGCAGAAAACGCTCAGCGAGATAATGGGCACCATGAGTTGTTTCTCGCGCTGCAAAAGCCCCGGCGCCACAAAGCGCCAAGTTTGGTAAAAGACGACCGGCAGCGCGAGCAACAGCCCACCGACAAAGGCGATTTGCAGGCTGATGAAAAAGTAAGTCATGGGCCGCAGGGCTTGCAGTCGGCGCGTCGGCGGCAGGTCGGCGGGGGGCGCGTCCGGTTGGGGCGCAGCATCGGACAGGCCCAACCACTGGCGCACCAGTTGTTCGACGGCCCGCACCGCGCCCGCGGATTGCTGGCTCTCCAAGCTGAAGACGGCTTCTTCGTACGGCCGGGTCAAGATCTGCATGATCGAGTCGGAGAAGGCGAAGCAGAGTACCGCGCCCACAGTGAGCGCGCCGAGGGCCTTGAGAATGCGCCAGCGGAGTTCTTCGAGGTGGTCGAGAAAGGGCATGTTGGCTTCCCGGGGCGGGTCTGGCGGGTCTGGTTCGGGGCGAGCGTCTGCTTCTGCGGGTTCGGGGGCCTTGCGGAAGAGGGCGACGAACGCGCCCAAGGCGATTAGCAGGCAGCCGTAGGCAAAGAGGTCGCCGTGCCGCGTGTAAAAGGTCGTCGGCTGGCCGACCGGCACCGTCGCGACCGCAACCGCCGGCGCGAAGAGGTCGGTCGCCTCGTAGGTGCGGCCAAACGGGTCGATGAACAGGGAAATGCCGGTGGTGGCTGCGCGGGCGATGGCCGTGCGGTTTTCAACGGCGCGCATGGCGTTGATGAGCGCGTGTTGGTAAGGGCCGGCGCTGCGGCCGAACCACGAGTCATTGGTGATGTTGACCAGCACCCGCGCCCCAGCCGCCACGTGCTGGCGCACTAACGCGGGAAAGATGGACTCAAAGCAGATAAGCACGGCAAAGGGGTGCCGAGGATGGGCAAAAATCGCGTGTTCCGTGCCGCGCGCGAATTCGGCCGGGCCGAGGTCGCCGGTCAGGCGGGTCCAGTCGATGTCGCGCAGCAGGGGGATGGCGTCTCGATAGGGCGTCCGCTCGCCAAAGGGCACCAAGTGCATCTTGGCGTACCAAGGCAGGGCAGTGGCCTCGGGCTCGACGAAGAAGGCCGCGTTGTACTGGGCGTGCGGCGCGCCGGTGAGCACGGGAATGTCCAGTTCCTCGACGAGTGCTTGGACGCGGCCTCGGCAATCGGCTCGGCGTACGGGGTCGCACGGCAGGGCGGTTTCGGGCCAGACCAGCAGCTCGGGATCGCGCTTGGCCGCTTGGCGCGAGAGGGTGGCGAGGGCCGAGAAACTGCGCTCCAGCCCGTTTGGACCCCACTTGTCGGCGTAGGTGGTGTTCGGTTGGATCAGGCCGATGCGCAGGCCCTCGGCCGGGACGGCCGCTGCTAGGGCGCTCTGCGCGTGGAGCCAAGGCAAGAGATAGCCCAAGGCAACGCCCCCGAGAAAGACTCGGCGCTCAACGAGTGCCAAATAGAACAGCGCGTTGAGACCGACGACCCAGCAGGAGACGCCAAAGACCCCGGTTGCGGTGGCGTATTGGATGAAATGGGGCAGGGCCGCTTGGCTGTGCCCCAGCAAGAGCCAAGGAAACCCCAACTCCCCGAGCGAGAGCGCATACTCCTGCCCGGTCCACAACAAGGGCAGCAGCGCGAGGGCCTTGGTGCCCCACCGCACGGCGAGCACGTTGAACAGCCCAGTGCAAAGGCCGGTAAAAAGGCCCAAATAAGCGGCCATCAGCCCGGTGCCCGCGACGACGGCCGGGCCTCCGCCTTGGGTATAGGCCACCCAGTACAGGGACAGCAGGTTCCAGACCAAACCGCTGATCCAGCCCATGGCCAAGCCGGCTTTGAAGCCGCGATCTTTCAGGGCCAGCAGCAAAGGCACCAAGGCACCATGGGCCCAGAGCGGATGATAGAGAACGGCGAGCGGGTGATCCGGGTGGTTGGGAAAGGCCAGCGAGAGCAAGGCCCCGCTTAGTGCAGCGAGCAGCAGGCGGTGCAGCGAGGTTGGGGCTAGGACCAAGCGCGGGTTAGACATCGGCTAGTGGGGGGGAGGTAGTGTGCATCAATTATAGAAGGGCGGGCGGGGCGGAGCAAGGCGCTGGCACGGATTCTGCTTATACGTCGGTTGCGTCTAGTGTCTCGATGTTCGTGGGGGCTAGACGCTACATTCGCGTGGTTTTTTTGTTACAGCTTTGCCCAAGGAGGAACGCGCCGTGCCAACGCACACTCAGCCCATTGACTACGACTTTGCCGCCCGCATTGTGGGCGAGGGGCCGCCCGCCCGCCCCGACGAACTGCCGCGGGAGCGGCTCGCACGCTTGGGGCCGCAGGCCCTCAAGGACCCAGAGCTGTTGGCCGTGGCTTTGGGGACGGGGTATCGCGGTCGGCACGTGCTGGACTTGGCCGAGAGCATCCTCGCCGATTACCCCAAGGAATCGCTGGTAGATATGGATTTGGGGCAACTGAGCCGGATCAAGGGGCTGGGCAAGGCCAAGGCCGGGGTCTTGGTCGCGGCGTTTGAACTGGCCCGCCGCGGGTTGCACAAGGGCTTGGGGGTGCGCCCGGTGATTAGTGCGCCCGGCGACGCGCTGTCCATGCTTTCCGACATCAAGGACCAGCAGCGCGAACACTTCCTCTGCCTGTATCTCAACGCCCGCAATCAGGTGATCCACAAGGAAGTCGTGTCCATCGGCAGTCTATCTTCGGCCATCGTGCATCCGCGCGAGGTTTTTCGCACGGCTGTTGCGCAGGCTGCGGCCAGCGTCATATTGGCGCACAACCATCCCTCCGGCGATGTGTCGCCCAGTCAGGACGACATCAACCTGACGCGGCGCTTGGTGCAGGCCGGCGAAATCATGGGCATTGACGTGCTCGACCATCTCATCATTGGCAGCGACGATTTTCTCAGCTTGAAGGAGCGCGGCTTGATATGAAGCGAGAAAATTGTATTTGCCCGGCAAAAGCCTATATTACTGACGAGCGCAGCAATCTACACGAGGATACTCCAGCAATGAAAGACGAAAACGGTCATCTGATCCCGGTGTACATTTTCGACATGTACTCCTATCCAGACGCGGAGCAGGGTTTGGGCCTGCCGCAGAAGTACTTGGTTTTGCTCAAGGGCGCGGAAAACAGCGTAGTCCCCATTACGATCGGTCACTTTGAGGGCCAAGCCCTCGCCATGGCGGTCCGCAAAATCGCCTTGCCGCGCCCCCTGCCGCACGATCTGTTGTGCAACCTGCTCAAGCGAATCAACGCCGTGGTCCACAAGCTGGTGATCCACACCCTCAAAGAAGACGTTTTCCATGCGTACCTGCTGGTCCAAGCCCAAGGCCAGTCCTTCTATCTCGACTGTCGCCCCAGCGACGGCATGGTCGTGGCCACGCTCTTGGGCGTACCGCTCTTTCTGACCCCAGAGGTAATGGAGGCGGCTGGCCAACCGCTGGAGCGCTCCGACCAGCGCGAAGCGGCCCAGAGCGAACAAGCCGCTGCCCCCGAGGTAGCCCCAGACGCGCCCGCAGAGGATGCGGGTGCCGCGCGAAAGGCCGAGGCGTTCGTGGACCCGCAGACCGGCGAGCCGATAAGCCAGTTGGAGCAACTCAAGGCGCACTTGGACTGGCTCATCGCCCAAGAGGCCTACGAGCAGGCCGCCAAGGTCCGCGACCGCATCAGCGAGCTAGAATCCGAAGGCTAAAGGAGACACTCGCCGCGCCGCGGTTGGACGCTCTTGCACTGCTGTTGTGGGTGTAGGGGCGTTTTTTTATGCAACTGCCTGCCGTCGTCAGCCCGTGCGTCGTTTTGATCGTCCTTGGGTATGGGCGTGGAGGAAGACCATTAGCGAGGAGAGGTCGGCCGGCGAGACCCCGGAAATGCGCGATGCCTGTCCTAGGGTCTGTGGGCGAATCGCCGCGAGCTTTTGGCGCGCTTCGGTCGAAATGTTCAGCCCGGGAGCGGCGAAGTCAAAATCGGTCGGCAGGCGCAGGGATTCGAGGCGCTTGAGCTTTTGCGCTTGGGTTTCTTGGCGCTTGATGTACCCCGCGTATTTGATCTCGGCTTCGACGTGTTCGGCCGCATCCGGGGCGAGAGGCTGTGGCGGCGGGGCAAATTCGCAGAGGTGGTCGTAGTTGAGTTGGGGGCGGCGCAGCAACTCGGCGAGCGAGGTTGATTCGGTGATGGGAGCCGTGTCCTGCCGCGCCAAGACCTCTCGCACCTTCTCGGTCGGTTTGACGCGCTCGTGCCGCAGGCGTTCGCGCTCGGCTTTGACCTGTTGCTGCTTGGTCTGGAACCGACGCCACAGGTCGTCGCCGATCAACCCCAGTGCTCGGCCCTTGGCCATCAGCCGATCGTCGGCGTTGTCCTCGCGCAAGAGCAGGCGATGCTCGGCCCGCGAGGTGAAGATGCGGTACGGCTCGAGCGTACCTTTGGTCACTAAGTCGTCAATTAGGACGCCGATGTAGGCATCGGCGCGGGTGAGGACCAGCGGGTCGTCGCCGCGCGCCTTGAGCACGGCGTTGATGCCCGCCATAATCCCTTGGGCCGCGGCTTCTTCGTAGCCAGTGGTGCCGTTGATCTGGCCGGCGAAGAACAAATTGGCCACGCGCTTGGTCTCTAGGTGCGGGTAGAGTTGGGTCGGCGGGGCGTAATCGTATTCGACCGCGTAGGCCGGGCGCATGATCTCAGCCCGTTCGAGACCGGGCAGGGAGCGCACGATCGGGGTTTGCAGGGCCTCCGGCAGGCTCATCGACAGGCCATTGAGATAAAACTCAAGGGTGCGACGCCCTTCTGGCTCGACGAAAACTTGGTGCCGCTCCTTGTCGGCAAAGCGCGCAATTTTGTCCTCTATGGAGGGGCAGTAGCGCGGGCCGATGCCTTCGATGCGCCCGCTGTACATGGCCGAGTGCGACAGGTTGGCTCGGACGATCTCGTGGGTGTGGGCATGGGTGTAGGTGATCCAGCAGGGCATTTGCGGCTGGACAATTTTTTCCACCGCATAGGAAAAGGGGCGCGGGGGATCATCTCCGGGCTGTTCCTCAAACGCGGCAAAGTCGAGTGTGCGGCCGTTGACGCGGGGGGGGGTGCCCGTTTTGAGCCGGCCGGTCTCAAAACCGAGCGCGACCAAGCCTTCGGCGGCCTTTTCAGCGGCGGTCTCGCCAGCGCGACCTGCGCTATAAGAAAAATCGCCGACGTGGATCTTGCCGCGGAGGAAGGTGCCGGTCGTCAGAATGACGGTGCGCCCTCGGTAGGCAATGCCGCCCTTGACGCCAATGCCTTGGACGGCCCCTTCCTCAATCAGCAAGCGCTCCATCAGACCTTGGCGGATGTCGAGATGCGCTTGCTGTTCGCAGGCGTACTTCAGCTCAAATTGGTAATCCTTTTTGTCGGCTTGCGCCCGCGAGGCGCGCACGGCCGGCCCACGCGAGGTGTTGAGGCGGCGGAACTGAATGCCGGTGCGGTCGATATTGACGGCCATCTGGCCGCCGAGCGCGTCGATTTCCTTGACGATGTGCCCCTTGCCGATCCCGCCGATAGCCGGGTTGCAGGATAGCTGGCCAATCGTGTCCAAGTTCATGGTCAGGAGCAAGGTCTCGGCTCCCATGCGCGCGGCGGCGAGCGCGGCCTCCGTGCCGGCGTGGCCGCCACCGACGACGATGACTTGGTACGCTTTCTCGTAGAAAATCACGACTGTTTGTACGCGGCGAGGATGCGGTCGCCTTCCTCTTGGGTTTCGCGCAGGAGCGTTTGTAGCACGTCTTCGGGGGTGCCGGTGCGCTCTTGCTTGGCGGACCAGTGCCACTGCTCCAAGTAGGCGTCGCTGCCGACGAGCCCTTCCTGCATGGCGATGCGGTCGATCGCCTGTTGGAAGCGGGCGGGCAGGGTATGCGAGCGCGGCCGGCGGTCGACAAAGAGCTTGATTTGCGCGGGAATGTCGCGCCAGTAGAGGACTTGGTATTGAATCATGCGGCTAGTACTTGGCGAAAGGCGCGGATGTGGTCGGGCGTGGTGCCGCAGCAGCCGCCGATGATCTGGACGCCGGCCGCGGCCAAGTCTGGGAGGTGCGCGGCCATTTCCGCGGGGCTTTGCGAGTAGATGGTGCGGAGGGCGCTGTTAAGCCGCGGCATGCCGGCGTTGGGATAGGTCATCAGCTTCTTGTCGAGGCCGCGCTCCTGCATGGCGGCCTTAAACTGGGCAACGCCGTGGAGGGCGTACGGCATGCCGGTGTGCTCGTTGCGCCGGGTCTCGGCACCGCAGTTGACCCCGACGAGGTGGACGTGGTCGAGCAGGTTGTCGCCCCCGGAGTATTGGCCCGAGGCGAGTATGTCCAAAAGGTCGGCGGCCGAGTGCCCCCAATCGGTGCGATAGACGATCTGCTTGCTTTTGCGGTCCCGCGTGTATTTAAGCGCGAGGTTGACGGCCATGGGCAGGCCGGTCTGGCGGACGATATTGCAGATCATGGCCGCTTCGACCGCGGAAAACTGAGTCTCAACCGAGAAGAAATCGACCCCGCCTTCGTAAAGCGCGTCGATGATGCGCTGATGCGCGGCGCGGACCTTGTCGTTGGCAATGCCGAAATCCGTACTGCCCGCGTCGGCTTCAATGGCCCCGGGGGAGGGGCCGATGGAGCCGGCGATGAAGACATCCCGCTCGCCGAGTTCCCGGGCGCGCTGGGCGAGCTCGGCCCCGCGCTGGGCCAGCGCACCGGCTTGAGCCGGGTCTTTGCCGGCCATGGCCAAGTGCAACTCCGAGGCGACAAAGGTGTTGGTGCCAATGCAGTCGGCCCCCGCGGCAATGTAGTCGGCATGAATGGCGACGACGGCCTCGGGGTGGCTTTCGTTGGCGAGGGTGGAGTTGGTCAGCTCGACTTGGCGAGCGAAAAGCTCGGAGCCAAAGCCGCCATCGTACAAGAGAGGGCGCGGGTCGTCGAGGCACTGGAGGAAAGGGGACACAGGGCAGGTCTCCATCTAGGACAGGGTGTCGGCGCAGGAGCCGCTGAACAGCCATTCGAGCAAGCGTTGGCTAAGATATGAGAGACATCTTTATCGCGGGATAGCGAAAGCGCATTATCTATCATTTATTGTGCTAACTGTAGTTGAATTGCACCAGTTTAAGGGCTTTTTTCGGTTCCAACGGATGTAGGTGGGCAAGGTTATTGCGGGCGTCACGTAGGTATTTGACTTTGTTATGAACTTTACAATAAGTATGGGACCACACAGACCTCTCAAGTTCACTGAGCTCCACATCAAGAGGATCCTTACACTGTAACGCTCTCTGAAATTTAGACATGTTGTTGCGGACGATCTTGACACGTTGGGACTCTATCTGTGGTAAAAGCACTGCTGCTTGGGCACTCCAAAGGCGGATCTGGAGTGTACGCGGTGGCTCCTCAAGAGAGGCGAGAGCGGCATGCTCGATTCCAGACTTTGACGCGGTTCCAAGTTGCCAATCTAAGGGTGTGTGGAGCGTCCATCCTTTTTCTTTCGCAACAGATCGCAGCATTTCGCAAGGTGACAGAATAACATGGGGCCTCTCGTCGAGTAAGCGCATTGCGATGTCGAAATCCCAAGATGCTATGTAGGCTACCGTTGTGGCTAGAAGGATGCGTTGGGAATAGTTCATTCCTTTTTGCAACAGACGGTCATTGGCCCAGAACAGGAGGTCCATTTCGTCAAGAACATCGCTCCAGTCATGTGTTTCCATCGTCACATCGTTTTTCGGTGGCTCCTCGGGCGGCTTTCCCTCAAGAGGCACAATAAATAAGGTCCGACCAAGAGATGACATGGCCCGATTCACCTGCGCGTATTTGGTGAGGAATTCTTGCCATTGCTGCCACACCTTGGGGTGTACGCTGTCCAACCAAATAAGCTTGCCACGAAAACCCTCGTGTTCACAGAGTCCATGCAAGTCTCCTGTATTCGATAATACGCTAGGTGCGTACTTCTTACATAGCCCCTCAAACGGAGAACTCGTACACTTGAACCTTACAAAGTTCAATCCTTGCACATCTTTTATAATCGCATCTTGGAATCCTAGTGGCATCGTACCTGGGAACCTTACGATTACGCTCACACCATCGTTTAATGATCGCCCTATCGCTTTCAGAAAACGTACGGCACCGGACAATTCCCAAAGTCTCATCATCCACTATCTTTCGTCAGAAGTCGCTTCACTAGTGGATTAAAAGACCAACTATCACGGTATTGCAGTAATCCGAGACGTTTAGCCCAATCCAGTCGTTGACTCAAAATCCCATCAGATGAAGAGTTTTCCTTCATCTCAGACAACAACTCCTCTACCCCTTTCGCATCCTCAGAAGTGAATGCCTCGTACTCAAGCAGAGCCTGAAGCTGATTTTTAATTTCAGGAGAGTCAATACCCAAGAGCTTTAGCCACTCCTCACGTTCTTCTATGATCGTGTTATTGATCTCCTCAATTAGCGTGTCCAAGTTAGTCGATGATAGCTGGTAGAACTTCTCCAAGATAAAAGGCCATCCACCAGAGATGTCGAGCAAATCTTTCACCTTAGATTGGTCAATTAGCAGGTTATTATCATCGCACCATTGGCGTAAAAAAATGTGATTCCATGGACCCGCATAAATCCAATCGATACGTCTATTGTCCTCAGTAGTCTCCAGTATGTGCCACAGCTTAGCCGAGTCCGCTACAAAAACGACTCGAATATAAGGTCCTCTCTGAATAGCATCTAGGGAATTGGTTGCTTCCTCGATCCAATGTACATCCCAAGAAGTCTCCAAAGGCACCAAATACACATGAGTGCCTTGTCTCGCATCTGGACGTAATTTTCTCAGATGCTTGCTGAAGGCATCCACATCCTTAAACCGCTCTAATTCTTGGTACAATGGGCTTTCTTTTTTAGGGTGGCCCAATTCTATACGGCCCGAAAGAAACTCTCCAATATCCTCAATATTCACCGCGTTTGTGCCCGTCACTACCGTCACGCCACCATTACGTCTTAGCTGTGCCTCCTGCTCATAGCTCAGTGGTCCACGCCTAGGTGATTTGTCATCTCCTTTGTATCTCGCATGGAACGAGGCGGGCTCAAAGACTTTTGGCATTTCGTGCTGTTTGTCAAGCACTTGCTCAATTTCATCACTCGTTCCTAATAACAAGAGAATATTGGGATTGCGAAGGGTATATCGGGCACTATCTTTCACTTGGCGCAACACACCAAGACCCTCCATCTCATGGAGAAGTACGTACAACTCGACATCAGGAATTTCAAAACCTTCCGGCCACCAAGTTCGTACCACTTCCGCTATTCGGTATCGATTCAATCCTTGTGCAATGTTTTTAGCGTTTCCCTGCAATTCGAATGCCATTGCATAAGCAATGACCTCGTATCGCGGGTCTAACTGCAAAGTTAGCAAAAAGCGTCCGCGAATGTTTTGTCGGAGTCCATCCCTGATAAACGAGGCTTCGATGTCCTCCATGCTTATTTTATAGTGAACTTCCTGTGAGGAATCCCGCAAGTACCTGAGAAGTTCGGCACCATATAGTTGAACGAGCGACGGGTAGTAGTTGGTCTGTGCAAGTATGTGAGTGATCAGGTTATCTCCTGCGAACTGATATCCAACTGAGGATAACGGCTGACGAATTAGAGATCGAGCTTCTTGCCATTCACCATTCGAGAGAAGCGGGCCAAGACAAATAGGTTCTCCTAAGTGGGCGAGAGGGTGATTGGCCTGCTCTGTAGTCCTCAAGACGTTGTGTAATCCAGCAAAGACGACCTTGAATTTCCTGCCGGTTTCTTCCATCAACCCCTTTAGGCGTGTAGATTCGCGAAAATCCGATTTCGCATCGAGTTTCAAGAACTCGTCCGACTCGTCCAACAGCACCAATAACCGACCTTCTTTGCGTTCTCTGATGATGTTCTCGAGAGTACTGATCCAGCGACGATGTCCAGCTTGTCCCTGTCGCGCTTGACTGTCATCGGGCACGAGTTCGACCTTGATCAATTCGTCCCACAGAACACGCCATATATCTTCTGCTGGACGAGCGTAGCCTATCTCGCAAACCTTGAGATCGACATATATAGCGACGTTTCCCTTCTCCGGGCGGTGGAAAGTAGCCTTGACGGAGCGAAGTAGGGCAGTCTTGCCGAGTTGACGGCCTCCGTAGACAAAACAGCTTCCGTATTCATCTATAATCGCACTGTGTTCTCTCGCACGGCCATAAAACATTTCAGGTGGCACCAAGCTCGAAGTCGTAATAAACGGTTCGGCCGACGTAAATGGTAGGGTACAGCTAAAAAATGCATGTAACCGGCCGGAGGTCACAGTGGAAAGGAACAGGACGAGAGCCTCATCGACTACAAGAAACAATTTATGATGCTGTATCGCCCAGTTGCGGAGCCACTCGCGATCAGATGTCAATAGTCCAAAGTGGAAGACCATTGTATGGTCGTGTGCATCGCTCGACTGGATTAACGATTCTCTGGCCGGTTTCTTCCAATTCAATAGGATTCTATATTGTCCGTTTGCCGCCGAGCCAAATATATGGAGCGGGCATAGATCCCGATCTCGAAGGGGTTCCGTCTCTACCTTGGCGGATGTTTTGCTATCGGACGAGACACGTTTTACTACAAACCCCAATAGTTCCAAGAACTCTCTGAGGAGATGCTCGTCAACGTCATGGTATTGGAGTTTTGACATTTTATACCAAATCTCTAGTAAACGAGCCGCCCGTTTTGCGTCCTGTTTCGCAATAGAACTAAAATCGAGGCCTGCGACAGGTCTACATGTCGCCACAGTTCTTACGATCTTGTCGTACGTTGGACGGTCTGCCGCATCCAGAGTGCTCTCGATCTCCAATCTCTTCGTCTGGAATTCATCGAACTGACCGCGTTCATCCGATTGTTCTATTATCTGTTCGCCACTACTCAACCTTCCGATTTGTTCTCGGGCAGTTACGAAGTCGCCCTCTTCAATAGCGGCTTCCACAATCGACTTTTCTTTCGAGGTTATCTGAGGGAGCTCGTTCAAATAATTGCGAGTGTCCTCGACACCCTTAGTGCGATACTGAGCGAGGTATTCTCTAATATCAGCGAACTCTTTTTCGTTGTACAAGATAGACTCCGGAGTCGAGAATTCCTGCAGAATTCGCGCCGCTAGGTCGTTTCGTACGTCTTCGTCGATCCAACCCGAGTAGTAAGCCCGCTCTATTTCTTCGATTAGTTTAGACTGTTTGTTGCGTAGTTTTTCACATCGCTGACTGACAACTTCCTTGAGTTTGGTTCGACAGTGAGCCTCGTCCTGATCGGTGATGGAAGCCATGTGGTCACAAACGAGATTTGCGCCGATTAAGTCATCCCGCTTCAGACGAGCATCGAACGCTTCTATCAGTGTCGAGACGTGAGAGTCCAAATCATTGAGATGATCAACAGCCGAGTTCGAGTCCTGATCAACGACTAGTTCGTATTCTCTGTTGATATCCAGTGCGGTAACGTAAAGAAGGTCTTGGGACAAGATGACGGCAGGTTTTTCGGTGAAGACAGAAGTGTCCGTATCTTCACTGATCTCGAATAATCTCGTCAGTGCCTTGATAGTTTTGTGACTTATTGTGAGGGCGGATGCGAGCGGTAAGGGTGGGCATTCGCTTTGGACTTGCTCAATTGCTGCAAGTGCGGAATCCCTGTGCTGGATTACGACAGTACGCAACTCCTCGATAGCCCGCTCAAAGAATTTTTTCTGATCTGGCTTTACTTCCATCAGTGACAACCATTCTTGAGCGAGATCAAGTATGGGTTTCAGATGGTTTTTGAGTTGCTCTAGAGCACGTGCCTCAATGTTCCGGCCAGTCTGCCGACCGATCTTGTTGCGATCGGTATCACGGACGAGGTTCTGAAACTCTCGTTGCTCCTTAAGCTGCTTCTGAAGTTCTTGAATTCTCGTTCGGTTCTTTTCTTCGGCATTCGACAGCAACTCTGCAAGATCATGCAATATCTCACCCTTGAGTTGCCACCTTCGCCAGACTTCATGCGCCGGTGCAAACATGATTCGCTGAGCTTTCGCCTCGTCTCGCCACGCCTCGACTCTCGCTGCGTGATCTTTAAACCGGCTTTCTAGAAAGGTTTTGTTGAGTGCCGTTTGAAGTCTCATGACATCGAGAGGCACATTATAAAATTTACCTATTTTGTCTATGACACCACGAGCGAACTCGGATACCGGCGCAAGTTTATCTAACAGCTTCACTTCTTTCAGAATCCGTAGGGCACCGGTTTGCGGCGCAAATATAGCGGGTCGTAGTGCAGCGGAGAATAACAACAGGTTGAGCGCGTCTTGAGCTTTCTCTTGGACTTTAGTGTCGTAACGGGTCAAGTCGCCGATGGCGTTAAGGTGGTTTCCAAGCTCTTTTACGATCTCCCCCTCTGGCCCGTACACTGAATTTCCCAAGGCTGTTGCGGCAATCAGATCCGCAGGCGGAAATACCGCGCTCGTGCGGTCTTCTTCGGGAGTCAGCCGTGCTATGTGATACGCGATTCCTAGTCGGTCATTTCCTATAGTTCGCCACAGGTTGAGTGCTCGTAGGTCAAGTGGGGCGTCGCTGATCTCCGATCCTTGGTAGCGAACGTCGGTATCCTCGGACTCATACCGCGTACCAGCGTTGTCAGTGTCGCCATCGGATATGCTATTATCAGTCAATTCATCAGCACCCGGCAACATGGGTATAGGCAGTTCTGGGACATTCGTCTGGTGGGTTGCCGTGGTATCCTCATCCGCTACGTTTAGGCGTGGCTCGCTCGCGTCTTGATCAGCTTGCTCCTGATCGGGAGCTTCCTGCTCTATGTCCTCTGACTGAATATCATCTCGGCCATCGGTTGGTTCCACAACCGCGATACTAGGTGCTTGGAGATCTGCCCATTCGCGCTCATAATCTCGTTGATCTTCGTACTCATGACCTTCTGGCAATGCCGCTTTTAGAACACGGTACATCGCTTTGGTTTCTTGAGTTGTTGAATCAGCGAGATCAGTACGAAATTCCTCTATTTCCTCGCGGAGGCTGAATTGCAAGGAAGGGTCTTTTGTTACAGTATTTTCTGCTTCTGAGATTCTCTGCTTTAGTTCAGTGATACGGTCGGTCACCATGTGCAAATTACTGACAGCACTTGCTAAATTTTGCTTGACGCGCTCTGCATCGGCTTGAAGGGCTTCAACGTCTGCTTGGTCCTCAACTAGGTAGGTGAGCTTCCAAACCGAATGTATCTTAGACAAAGGCAACCAAGATACGTCGCCGGTATGCAATCTGATGTCTTCGATAACTCCTTCCACAAGTCGTTCGGATTGAACTGCCACGTATGCCGTCAGTACAGATTCACGAAGTTTCCCCACCTCATCAAACAGCCTCGACAGGTCGTTGAATAACAGGTCGTCTGACGGATTATCACCGAGTTTGTGTGCAGTGTCCGCTAGTGCCTCACACACTTTGCGAAACGCCCCCTCAACATCTTCTCTTTCCCCCTTAGCAGTCTCGCTGGGAAACTGTGGAAGAAGTGCTTCCTTTTCATGTGCGTCTACGTTGGGGGCTGGAGATGAACTGGGTAAAGCAAACTCGAAATCCTCAGCAAGCTCCTCGACTTCGTTGGCTGCCCAGATGAGCAATCGGATGTCATCCAGAATTGTCGCAACAGAGAATGCGGCGAGTGCAACATGGGTTTGTCGGTCCAGCGGAAGTTCGTTCCACTTCATTAGGTCGCTGTAGATCGCTGGCAGAGCGGCAAGAGCTGGCCTCTGCCAATCATTGGATTTGACAGAGGGCTCGAAGAAGTCAACACAATTATTAAGTGCTTCCTCGTCCATCTCAGCTTGGAATAGACCCTCGTCGTAGTTTTTGATTGCACATGCTTCCAAGGAACGGGAGAGAGGACTTTGAGTCTTGGCACCGTTAACCAAGTCCATCCATAGTTTTCGCCGTTCCTGAGGTAGTTCATAGAAGAACTGTAGACGAAGAGCCGGAGTCTGAAGATCGGGAGACAGGAGTCTGAGATCTTTTAGAGTACTTTTGATGAACGCGTCAATCTTCCGCCTAACCGACCGGGCTTCAGCCTCAATGCCGAGAAGTACGCGAAGTGGCTTAAGATATCTCCCAGATAGTAATCGGCTGGGTAACCCTTTAGGCATCTTGTGATTTGCTTTCATCATGCCTCCAAAGAGAGGGTATTAACTAAATCTTTCCGTGCAAGCTGTCAACCCTTGATTCGTCTCACTTAATACTTCATTGCGCCCACAGGGCCTGAGGCCACCCGCTCGCAGATGCTTCTTCGCTATATCCGGTAGCAGTGGGCATAGCTCGGCTATCTTGGCAGTAGAAATTTTGACGGGAGGGGGTATCTTCTGCGAGGGGATTGTTCGCTACGAGCTACTTTTACGCTCCTAGTAGCCATTCGAGCAAGCGTTGGCCAAAGTCCGGGGCCAAGTGCGGTACGTGCGCCCCTTGCACCATGGTCCACAACTCGATGGTGGCGTCGTTGCGGCAGCCCGTGCGGTAGCGGGTGCGGGTCGTCTCGGGGCCGTCGAGGTCTTGGTCGAGGTCGAGCGGGGGAAGGGTTTCTGGCTCGGTGAGGTTGCAGCGGGCGAGCGCGGCCCAGCGCAACGCGACTTCTTCCGCGCCGGCGTACTCCTGCTCGCCGGTGCTCCCGTCGTAGGCTATTACTTGGTCGGCCGTGCCGTGGATTTGCAGCACCGAGACCGGGGACGCAAAGGCACAGCGCGAGGGGTCGCTAAAGGAAGTGCCGGCGAGGCTGGCAATGGCGACTAGCCGGGGGATGCCTTCGCAGGCGAGCCGGTAGGACATAAAGCCGCCGTTGGAGTGCCCGAGGACGAAGATGCGCTCTACGGCGATATGCGTGGCGGCCTCTTCGAGCAACCCTGAAAGGTACTGCACGTCATCGACTTGGGTGTTGTGGAGGTCGCAGCAGAAGTCCGTGGCGTTCCAGAAGCGATGGCCGTCGGGATCACGTGTGCCATTGGCCATAACGAGGGCGAAGCGATGGGCATTCACCCGCTTTGAGAGGCCAAAATAGCGGTCGTGCTCGGCCAAATGGCTAGTGAAACCGTGCAGGCTGAGCACGAGCGGAATCGGCGTTTCGGGGTCGTGGTCGGCTGGGAGAACTAGGAGGGCCGGGCGTTCGCCGCCTAACGTGTGGACGAGGTGATTTTCGCTTAGGTTGGAGATCAACTCGGTCGGGGACATTTCGCCACAGGCGAAGGATATCAGAGATGACAGAATAGCAAAAATGCTTCTTCTTTTTCTCATAATATTAGCCCTCCTTTCCGTTTTCGATCTACAAATTGACGAAGAATGACGCCCACACTCAGTAGGCGGTGAACCGCCCAAAGCTCAATTTTAATCTACGGAATAAGACCAACAATACCAACGCGCTAGGCGGCGAGTTCGCCCTTGCGATAGGCGCGGAGGAAGGCGACGCAGTACTCGTCGCGGCCCAGCAGCATATCCTCGGCCAGTTGGTAGGGACGGGCTTGGCGGTCAATGGCAAAGAGGGCGGCTAGCGAGGTGGTCGTCGGATCCATAATCGCGCTGTCGGCACCCGCTTCGACGGCCAGCAAAAGGAAGACATCGTTGATCAAATGGCGGCAGGGCAGGCCGAAGGAGACGTTGGAGAAGCCGCCGGTGATGTGGACTTCGGCCCCCAACTCGTCGCGCAGTTGGCGAATGGCGTCAAAGGCGTGGTGGCCGAATTGCGCGTCAACCGAGATGGGGAAGATCAAGGGGTCGATGTAGAGGTCAGAAAGCGGCAGGTCCAATTCCTGTGCCTTATCGACCATGCGCCGAGCGTGATCAATTCGTTCCTCAGCACTTTGCGGCATACCGGACTCGCCAGCCGCCGTGATGACGACTTGGGCGTTGTATTGTTTGGCCAGCACTAGGGCTTCGGGCCGCTCTAAAGACGCGGAGTTGAGCAGCAGGCGCTGGGGGTGGTCGGCACCGGCTTCGAGGCCGACGGCGAGGGTATCTATTTGGGAGGAGTCAATGGCCAGAGCCGTCTGCGACATGGCCGATACCGCCTGCACCAGCCAGCGCATGGCCTCTTGTTGCTCTGCCGGCTTGAGCGATATTTCATCGACATTGAGGTCGAGAAAATCGGTGCCGGCCGCTTCTTGGCGCTGTACTTGACGGCGGAGGTAGTCGAGGGCATCCGCGTTGCCGAGCATGGCCTGTTGCACGGCGATCTTGAGGTGTTTGACGCGGCCTTCCTCGTAGTCTTGGGTTGTTTTGACGGCGTCGGGAATCGAGAGGAAGCGGCGCGTGTTGTTGGCGTCGCGGAAGCGCACGGATTCAACGCCTTGGGGGTCTGGGCCGATGAGCTTGCCTTTGCGCAAGACGACGCGGGTGGTGTGGATGTTTTCGCCGATGACGACGAAGGGACGGTCCGTACCGGGGATGTTCATTGGAGTTCCGTATTGGGGTGAATGGGCGTTGTTGCACGAAGTTGAATAAGATAGGCTCTAGGGATGCGATTCGCTGATTAGAATATCGCCTCCTCCATTTTGGGTCAACCCTTAGAAGTGGGCGTCTCCAAGGTGTCCTTTCATCTCAAGTTGTAGCAAGCGACAGAGCCTGTCCGCGAACATCTCAACGCCGGGCAGTTCTGTGTAGTTGTGGGAATACACCGCCACGTTGAGTTCGTGGTGCCGGGCGTATTCGAGTAGATAAACATTGGTTTCTCCCGTCAGGTACATATCGATGTCATGGGCCATGGCATCCCGAATGTAGCTGGTGTAGATACCGGCTCCCGTGACGCAACCTATCCGTTGAACTGTTCGATTCGCGTCGTACATGCTGCGTGGTTGCTCTTGCAGGAGCGAATTCAGTGTCGCGCAAACCGACTGGAAGCTCGTCGGGGCAGGCAGTTTGCCGATGCGAGCCTCGCCTGCTGAAGGTTTATAAACATGGCGACACCCGATTTTGGCGAGCAGGGTGGACGATGTGCCAAAGTCTGCTAGATCCAACGGCAGATGCGCCCAGATATGCGTTAAGCCTTCGTCTTGGAGCAGATCATGCACCGCATCTCTTTGCTCAAACATGAATTTCCACGCGTCGTGATGGGTCACAATGACATCTACGCGGCGGTCCACGGCCTCGTAGATCGTCCTAGGCGTAATCGTAGTCGAATAGCCCAACGAGGTCGGCTGGTCGCAGTGCTCTACGATTCCCCATTCATCCGGGTGATCATCGAGAAACCTTTTAGAAAAAAGATCATCCAACGCAGCGCGAATCATGCTAGGGTTTCCCACTCTGATTTATTCTGGAGTGTACTCTTGGTGTTTGGATATATGCCTATTTTCTATCAGAATATACGGTCAATCTCAATTTGAAGCCGCGATGAGAGCGAGACGGATGCGTGAATGGATCGCCGGCGTTGGGCTTGTAAGCCTAGTGCTGGGGTTAGGATGCGAGCCGGAAGTAGAGACCAAAACGGCGTCGGTCGAGGTGCAATTCGTCGATGTGACCGAGGCCGTTGGCCTCGATTTTCGCCAAGTCTCCGGTAGCGCAGAGCAGCACTATATTCTCGAGTCCATGTCGTCGGGTGCCGCCTTTTTCGACTACAATGGCGATGGGTATCTCGATGTATTCTTGGTCAACAGTACGCGAGTAGAGGCCGATTCTTCGCATCATTCCAATCGGCTCTACCGCAACACCAAAGGGGCCAATGGGCGCGTCTTTGAGGACCAAACCGACGAGGCTGGCCTGCGGCGGACGGGGTGGGGTATGGGGTGCGCGGTGGGAGATTACGACAACGACGGCGATTTGGACTTGTACGTCACCTATTGGGGGCCTAATGTATTCTATCGCAACGACGGGGATAGGTTTGCCGAGGTCGAGCTGGGCGTAGAGGACGATGGCTGGGGAACCAGCGCGGCGTTTGGCGACGTGGATGCAGACGGTTTTTTAGACCTATACGCGGCCAACTATTTGGTTTTCGACCTGCAAAACCCGCCCGGCGGCGGTCAGCTCTGTAGCGGCTTCAAGGGGTTGGACGTCTATTGCGGGCCACACGGCATGGTGCCCCAAGCCAACGTGCTCTACCGCAACGAGGGCGGGGGCGGCTTTGCGGATATGAGCCGGACGACGGGGATTGACGCAGACCAGCAAGCATCTTTGGGAGTAGTCTTTCTCGACAGCGACAACGACGGGGACCAAGATCTCTACGTGGCCAACGACGGCTACCCCAACCTGCTCTATCGCAACGACGGCCCTTGGCAACTGGAGGAAGTAGCGGCCTTTGCCGGGGCGGCCTATAGCGAGGACGGGCGGGCGCAAGCCGGCATGGGCGCGGCGGCCGGCGACTACGACAACGATGGCGATCTGGACCTGTACATGACCCACTTTTCGGACGACGTCAATACGCTGTACCAGAACGAGGGGAACGGCCATTTCGTCGATTTCACGGCGGCGGCCGGGCTAGGCGGTCCGGTGCGGCCCTACTTGGGCTGGAGCACGGGATTTTTTGACTACGACAACGATGGTTGGCTGGACCTCTTCGCGGTCAACGGTCACATCTACCCCCAAGTCGCCCAGCATCCTTCGGGACTGCGCTATGCCCAGCGCAACCTGCTCTACCAGAATGCGGGTGGGACGTTTATCGAGGTTGGAGCTAGGGTTGGGCGGGGCTTTGCCCAAGAAAAGGTCAGTCGCGGCGGGGCGCTGGGAGACTACGACAATGATGGCGATCTGGACTTGCTGATAGTGAATCTGAATGACGCGCCGACGCTTTTGCACAATCGCGGCGGGAGCCGCAGCAATTGGCTGGGGATCGAACTGGTGGGCCGTGAGAGCAACCGCGACGCACAGGGGGCGCGGGTTGTGCTCTCGGCGGATAACGGACAACAGGTGCGGGAAGTACAGCGCGGAGTCGGGTACTTATCGCAAAGCGACGGCCGGGTGCTCTTCGGGTTGGGCGCGGCCGAGGAAGTAGAGAGCGTAGATATCCGTTGGCCTAGCGGGAGGGTACAAGTTTTGGAGCGACCGGAGACTCGGCACTACTGGGTAGTACGGGAAGGAGAAGAGGGCCTCGTTTCGAGCTATGTCGGGGCGGATACAGAGGACTTGGTCGCAGGCGAGCAGCCAGTCCAAATGGACAGCGCGCTGACGGTCTCCCCCTACGTGGCCGGGGACGACCAGACGGCCGCAGACCATTATAAAGCGGGCATTGAACGGTATCGACAAGGGTGCTATCAAGAGGCGATTGACGCCTTGAGCATGTCCATCCGCATGCAGCCGGACGATCTCAAAACCTACTACTCCTTGGGTATCGCGCTCTATTCGGGGCTGGGCCGGGCCGAGGAGGCCGCGGCGGTTTTGGAGGAGGTCGTAGGACGCGATTCGTCGTGGGCGCAGGTCTATCCGCTTTTGGGAGCGGTCTATATGGATCTCAACCGCAAAGACAGAGCCATTCAGCGACTCGAGCGCGCGGTGGCATTGGATCCTACGTGGGAAAACCACAACCGACTGGGGCTGGCCCAGCTCCGCAACGAAAATCCGACCGCGGCGATCGCAGCCTTTGAACGCGCCGTTCGCCAAGCACCGTGGCAGCCGCACCCGCACCTGAACCTAGCCCGGCTCTACGAGCAACAGGGCAGGGAGCAGGCGGCCGCACGCCAGCGGCAAATTTTTGTGCAGTTGCAGCCTATAGAAGACAGAGTGCAGCGCCATTTGGATAACCTGTCCTCCTTTCCGGGCGATATCGAATCTCGCCATCTGCTGGGCGAAGCCTACGTGGCACAGGGGCGCGTTGAGGAGGGGCTCGCCGCTTTTCGTCAGGTCATCGCCGCCGACTCCAGCTACGCACCGGCCCATTACGGCTTGGGGGCTGCGTTGCACTACAAGAACGAATTGGACGCTGCGATTGCGGCCTATGAACGAGCCTGCAAGCTACAGCCGGGGCTGGTGGGAGCCTTTGCGGATCTAGGCCAAGCCTACCACCAACTCCGCGACTATGAACGGGCGATTGCCGCCTATCGTCAGGCTTTGGTGCTGCAACCGGATTTGCAGGTCGTGCGAACCAAACTAGGTATGGCCTACGCCCAGCAGGGTGACCTAGCGCAGGCCGTGGCGGCCTTCAAGACGGCCCTGAGTGCCGATTCCACCTTGGTCGCCGCCCGCGACGCTCTGGCACAGGTATATGCCGCACAGGGACAGTACGCAGCGGCCATTCGCGAGTGGGAGGCCGTGCTGCGGTTGGATCCTCGCTATCCCCGAGCGGTGAGTCAGTTGCGCTTAGCCCGCGACAAGCTCGCAAAAAAGAAAGCCCCCGTTCCGCAAACAGAAGCGAAACAGGGGCTTGGCAATGAGCAAGAAGCCAGCAGGTAGGGTTATCTATCGGCCCAAGCTACTCTTGAGCTGGCCCCAACTGGTTGCTTCGACGCTCGTCGACGAAAAGTCAATCCCCTCTTCGAGCGGCGCGAGGACAAAGTCGTTGAGCGCGATATTGCTGCTCTCTGGAGTGGTGCCCCAAAAGCCTTGGTAGGCGTGGTCGGACTGGGGCGCGTCAATATCGCCGTTGTTGATCGAGATATGGATGATATCCTCCTCTTCGAGGTCGTAAATCTCGATGTTGTCGGGCGTGGCATTCTCCCGAGGAATCAAGGCAATAGGCGTAATACCTAGTTCGTAGTAATAGGTACTTTCGCCGAACATGTCGCCATCGAAGGACCAGCCAAACGAAGTAAAGTCGCCCCCGTCCGAAAGCCACGCTAGGTTGCCGATGGGCTCGAGCGACTGATAGACGCCTTCGAGGGGCGGCACGACCCATTTATAGGCGATCCGGTTCACGGGCTCGGCGGCGAGGTTCTGCTCGTCGGCGGCGAGGTGGGTCGGGTTGACTTCCACCTCCCAGTTGTCATCGTCCCAATGGCGAGCTGGGTCCTCGCGGTCGGTATTGTGGATGTTGTCAAAGACTTGGTTGGCGAAATAGAGCTTGTTGAGATTTTCGTTCCAACCGAGGATGTGAAGCGGGTTGAAGTCGCTGAGATCGAGCTCGCCGCGACCCGCTTCGTGGAACTGCGCTGGGTCGTAGAGCTTGTCGCTGCGGATCACATAGGGCTTGTCCGGGACGATATTCCAGTCCGAAAGGTCGCCGTCTATCGTCGGCACAGCACCATCGGGAAACTGGAAGAGAAAGAAGAACTCACCCGGCGGGTTGTGGGCGTTAGCCAGCCCAGCCGATACGAGCAGGACCATCAGTCCTTTTGCGATTTTTTGCATGTTGAGAAACCTCCTCAGAATATCGGTATAGCGGTCATGGGACCAAGTTGGGTAGGAGATACGTTGCACGGGAATCGCCTGTCGAAAAAACCTCCTTTCGACGACCGGCTTGTGGAAAGTTTGGCTTCGCGCAGCATTTGGCTATACCCTACGACAATCGCAAAAAAATGTCAAACAAATCGCACGGACAGAATTCAATACGCCACCGCGAGGAATCCCATCGTTCTTTCCGTTTGTTCGACATTGAGGGATAGGTCGTATAGGTAGATCCCGGGAGGGACTCGCTGGCCGTTCGCGTCGGTGCCGTCCCACTCTTGGCGAAACTGTCCGCTGCGGGACCGCGTTGGGGGCAATGCAGCCACCTCTTGCCCGGCTAGATTATAGATATGCACCGAGACCGTGCGATCCGTTGCCACCTCGCGCAAACTATACGCGATGGTTAGCGTCTCGTTGATGCCGTCGCCATTGGGCGTAAAGGGGTTGGGGCCGACTTCCACATTGACCAGCAAATTGCCGCCCACCGGGGTTTTCACGGCGAGCACATCGCCGGAAAAACGGAAGGTGGCGTTGCCCGGCCGGACCTGCTGGCGAATCTGATCGGGGTCCTCGCTGCTGAAAACCCAGCTACTGAATTCGGTCCCGTAGCGCAGCACGGGCGCGTTGAAGACCACCTCCAACTGCTTGAAGCTATCCTCTTCGCCCTTCACCGCTGGAAATTCCACTACGATCCGGTCGTCGAAGATCTCGTTTGGAAAGAGGCTGGGATCCACTCGGGTCCCGTCGAGCACGACCGCCTCGATAGTATCGACCCGGGCATGGGTGAGAATTTCTAGGTGGTCAAAGCCGATATTGTCCGCCCCAAAGGAGGGCAACACTACATAGGTGAAGGTAGCAGGCTCAAAGGAATCGACTTCAATGGGCCAAATCTCGCCGACGACTTCTTGGGCCGAAGGCACCTCACCCAACTGTAGTGAGAGTTGATCCAGCCGGGGGGCGGCAAAGGGGGCTGAAAAAAACCTGATGGCGATCTGGATATAGCGGCTAGGTCCTGGCGAGAGCAGGGGCGTGCCATCCTGCCAAGCCTCGGCGGGCAACGCCTCGTCGCGCAAGCCGGCCGCGAAATCGTAGGGCGGCGACCAGAAACTCCAATTTTCAGTATCGTACTGGGTGGGCAGGCGGGACAACGCGTCAATTTTTAGGTATTCCTTCAGGGTGATCGGGTCCAGATCGCCATTGTTGTTGAGGACGAAGTAGAGCTTGGGGTCGGGGGTGTGCCCGGTGCGGGTGCGGATCTCCGCCCGGGTGCCCTCGGGCAACTCGCCGCTCCAGCGGATCTGACCATAGCTGACCGGGCGGCCAAAGTCCAAGATCTGGGTAATGTAAATCATCTCTTCGACGAAGCCCTCGCCGTAGATTTCAAGCTCGGCGATTTCCCAGTTGCGCAAGGGGAAGGCTTGGAAGGCGAGGAAGCGAATGGACCTCGCCGTGAAGCTCAGGTCCGTCACCACGTCTAGGTTTTCGCGGGTGGAGTACAGCTCGGTCAGCAAGGGGTCGTTCCGCGTGATCCAGCGCCGGCCGGGCGTGCGACCGCACGCGCCGTCTTGGAAGGGCAGCGAAGCATCGCCCACGCGGATATCAAACCAGCCTACGAAATTATCGGCGAAGCTGTCTGCACCAAAGGACTCAAGGGCCGGCTTGGGCTCGGCAAAACTTTCGATCAGTAGGCGGTCTTCCTCTTGACTGAGGCGCGGATAGAAGCGAATGCGGTTGATCGGCACATTGGCACCGAAGTCGAATATGATCGCATCGTAAAAAGGACGCCCTTTGCCGATGCCCGGTGCCTTGTTGGGATCCTGCGTAAAGGGGCGGAACTGAGCGGATACGGGATTGGCGTCGAGCATGAGCTTGTTGAGGGGGGCGTTGTTGCCGGCAAAGAGACAATTGTAAGCCGAAGTCCCATTGCCGTAGGATACGCTGACCTCCCCGCCGGTGAAATTCAGGGGGACTTCGTTTGATTCGGCGCTTAAATCGGTCAGGGCTAAATTTTCGTGCGGATCGATGAAGCGAGGGCGGATGGAGAAGTCGGAGAAATCGACGAGGGTGTCGCCGCCGGTCTCTTGCGGGGCCGTGCCCACAGCGACGCTCCTGAGCAAACTGCCGTTGGCGTCATAGACCCGATACGCACCCACTTCGGCTTGGCTGCGGGCGTCCTGCCAAGACGGGCCTTCTACCCCTCCCAGATGGTACTCGGTTCGGGCGTTCACCCAAGCAGCGGTGAGCAGGACCGTGCAGACGCAGAAAGACAAAGACCTAAGCATGGCTCATCCTTCCTTGAACTGGGGGACGAGATTTTCTATATAGTAGGCAAAATAAGGCCATATCGACTCGTTGCCAAAAGTCATTTCACAAGCACTGGCTGCCAACAGGCGCCGCTGCCTCGGTTATATTGGGAGTGCTTCGATGCGTGTATTGGGCTATTTTCCGCGCATTTTTGCGCTAGCATCAGGGTTGCTAGCGGTCGCTTGGGGCCCCGTTTTCGCCCTCGAAACCGTTACCTTGGGGGAGGATGGCGGCTTGGATTGGCGGGGCGAGGGCCGTTCCGCCGTGGCGGTCATTGACGCAGAGCATCGATCGCCCCTCAACCCCAACCGCCTGCTCGTGGGCAACGCGCCGGGGAATCTAGTCGAGTTCGCGCATCCCGATTTTCCCCGCGCTATCTTTCCCCTCCGCATAGAAGACGGCGAAAACATCGCCAACAACACGGTGGCGCGAGGCGGCAACATAGACGCGCCCAACATTTTCGACTTTGGCCGTGACGTCGGCGTCGCCAGCGGCAGCATATTTGATCGCAACGACCTCCGACTGGCTTTGGAGGAGTTGCTCACGAGCGAGGATGGCGGTGAAAAGCAGGCGTTTGAGCGCAAGAATTTCAACGCCCTCGGCACACTGGTAATCCTCAACTTGGGAGGGCGTTTTGGCGTCAATCGCATCCGCTTCTATCCGCGCAATACCGTCCATAAATCCCCAGCCACGCCCTTTCACAACGACTTCTTGCGGGCCTTTGAGCTTTTCACCAACGACGGGATCAGCTTAACCAACGATGGCAGTTTGATCTGGGACCCCCTGCTGTTGCAGGCCGACAACGAAAATCCCGTCATCGACATAACGATAGACCCGCCCAGTTACGTTCAGTTCGTGCGCCTGCGAGCCACCTCTACGGTCAACTTCGAGATCGACGAATTCGAGGTGTACGGCACGGGCTTCCTTTCCGAAGTCCGGTACATTTCGGATATATTCGACGCGGGCCAGCCCGCCCTCTGGGGCGATATGCGGTGGGTAGAAGAAGTCGTCGGCCCCGAGGTCTTTTCCCGCTTGCAGATTCGCACCCGCACGGCAAACGACGCCACGCCCTTTGTCTTTACGCGGCTGTTGGCGGGTCAGCGCGACGCCGAGGAGATTCCGCTCTCGTTGGCGGACCCGACCCAAGAAATGGAACTAGCCGAGTACGAGACGCTGCCCAAGGACGACGCCCTAGGCCGTCAGTGGAACCCCGGCCTAGTCAGGGACGATCTAATCAACTGGAGTCCGTTCAGCACCCCCTATCCCGCGAGTGCGGCCAACGGCCCTGGGATTCCAATCGCCTCTCCCAGCCCGAACCGTTACTTCCAGTTTCAAGTCTTTTTTCAAAGCGACGACCTAGCGGCAGCCCGGGGGCTAAAATCCCTGAGTTTTGATGTGCTGACGCCGCCCTTTGCCGACGAAGTGATCGGCGAGGTTTTTCCGCGCGAGGTTCGCATAGCCGAAAACACCGGCTTCACGTACGCCATCCGTCCGGTCTTGGCGACGGCCGGCCTGCGCGGTTTTGACACCATAGAGATACTCACCCCGACCCGAGTAGAGAGCATAGATCGCCTATCGTTGGTGGATGGAACCGGACAACTCGTCGCCGAGCGCGTCTTTGCTGGGCTCGAGGACACGACCCGCGTTGATGGATTCCAAATTCTCGCGGTGGACGACGACAAATTCTCGGTGCGGATTCCCTTCCTGCAAGCAGGCGATGCGCTAGTAAAAATTCACTTTCAGACCGAGGTGCTGACCTATAGCACCAACTTCACGGCGGCGGTCCGGCTTTCCAACGAAGCGGGGAGTATATCCCAAGCCGTCGTTTCGGGCGATGCCGCAATGCTGGCCGACGACGACGATGCCGATCTATCCGGCACCACGGTATTGAGCCCCGCCATGCTGCGCCAAGGCCGTTTGCTAGACAAGATGGAGATTGCGCCGGCGGTCTTTACCCCCAACGGGGATCGGATCAACGATGTGGCGAGGGTGTACTACAACTTGCTCTCTTTGGATGTTGCCCGCCCGGTAGAGATCGCCGTTTACGACCTAAGCGGTCGCTTAATCCGCCGCATCCACGACGCCCCCGAGCGCAATGGTCGCTACGAAGACAAGACGTGGGACGGACTCAGTGCCCAAGGGCAGCTAGTCCCGCCGGGGCTCTATATCGTGCGGTTGGCCGTAGAAGGGGACGCCCAACACGACGAGCAGTCCCGGCTTGTGGGCGTGGCGTATTGAACGCGAGTTCTATCGCTGTCCGACTATTTTCTGCACCAGTTCTAAATTCTTTTCTACTTCGGCCCTCGCTTTGTCCTGCAAACGCCGTTTTCGCTTGAGTTGGTCGTAGTACGCGAAGTGCTCCCGCGCTTCCGCTTCGCGGCCGAGGCGCTCGTACACATTGCCCAGACAGGCGTGTACTTGGGCATCCTGCGGCGCGAGTTCGGTAATTTGCTCGAAGAATACCAGCGCTTCGGGATAGCGCTGCTGCCGAGCCAAGAGTAGCCCCATGCTCCAATAGCCTTCAACGCGGTTTGGCTCGAGGTCGATAGCGCGGCGCAAAAGGACCTCGGCCCGCTGGGTCTGGCGCGTCTGCTCCAAGAGCGCGGTCGTTTGTCCCGTGGCTGCTTCCGCGACGAGCAGGTCGGCTAAGCGGATGCGGTACTCGGGTTCGGCAGGGGCTTGCTCCAGCAACGTGCGGTACTCAGCGGCAGCGGCCGGCAACCGGCCTTCTGTTTCGTAAAGCCGGGCTAACTGGTAACGCACCAAGGTAGAATCGGGACGCAGGGCTAGGGTGCGGCGATAGGCAGCGGCGGCTTGGCCGAGTTGGCCGGCCATTGCGTGGGCATAGCCGATTCGGCCGTGGATGGCCGCCCAGTGGGGGCGCTTTTGGACTACCTGCTCGTAGGTAGCGATCGCGTCCTCGTAGTCGCTCATCTGCAATAGGGCATTGCCGAGAAAGTAGCGAACTCGGGCCGCCTCGGGGTAGAACTCCAGATATTTTTTGTAGAGCGCGACGGCCTGGTGGTATTCCTTTTCTTCGACGTAGAGGCCTGCTAGGCGCAAGAGCGCGTCGTCGTGGGCGGGAAGTTGGTTGAGGACCCACTTGTATTCGCGCATGGCATTGGCCGGCATACCTTTGCGCTCGTAAGCATAGCCCAGCCAGAAGTGCTGCTGCGGTTCGCCCTCCTCGTCCATAGCCCCGGCGCCGATATTGGCCATGAGCAATAGAAGGGGCAAAGCCACTAGGGCCTTCCGGCGATAGGGGCTTTCTTTTCCCAGTGAATACAGCCCGAAACCGGCGTAGAGTAAAAGTACGGGCACGACGGGCAGCCGGTAGCGCGCGGTGACGAAGAAGCCTACCACCGAGACCATGTACGTCAGCGTGAATAGCAAGAAGAGACGCCCCTGCTCAGTCTTACCCGCCGCAGTGCGCGTAAAGAGCACTAGCCCTATGAGGGCGAACGGGGCTGCGAATCCGAAGGGGAAGGCCACGCCCTGTTTCCACAAGAGGGCGGACAAAAGCACTGAGTCGCGGCGGGCGAAATATGGATCGATGTTGCGCTTTATTTCGTCGCCGTGCCAAAATAGATAGAGCTTGTAAAGCTGGAGCCACGCATAGTCGAGCGGATTCGCTGCGGCGAAGTCCCAAGAACGGGCGAAAAAGAAACGGGATTTAGCGGATGGGCGTTCAATGCCGGCTTCGCGTTTGGGCATTTCCACGAGCTGGAGCCACGCCCGACCAGGGCGAATATCGACCGTGCGCTGATAGTCGGGGTTGTTGCCAATATAGAAGTTGATGCCGGCGTTGTGCGAGATGAGTACCCAGTCGTTGCCGACTAGATAATTGCGCAACGCAACCGGGGCAATGACCAGCGCGATGCCGAGGAAAAACAAGGCTCCTCGCTGGACAAAGTTCCCGCGGGAAAACCAAAGCCAAAGAAGCAATACCGGCGCGAAAAGGAGAATATTGGCCACCGCTAGGGCGGCCAGCCCTAGTACGAGACCGGCGATCAGCCATGGCCAGCCCCGTTTTAGGGGAGCGGTGAGCAGCAAGAGCAGCAGAGCCACGTTGAGGAGGAGGGCCGGGATGGTGGGTAGTAATTCGCCGCCAAAGTAAATCAGCGGGCCATAGAAAGCGGCGGCCAGACCCGCCCCGAGTGCCACGGCGGGGGGAAAGAGACGGAGCCCAAGCAGATAGGTCCCCCCACAGACGAGCGCACCGAATAGGGCTTGGAGCAGGCGGGGCAGGTAGTAATTTTCGCCGCTTACGGCGAAGAGAAAACCGAGCAGATAGGAATAGAGCGGCGGTTGCCAAAAGGGCGTCGGACGCCCAGCCCAAGAGACCTCGCTGAGGTAGCGGGCGTCATCGACATAGGTCCGAGCATCGACGACCGGAACGGAGAAAAGCGGGCTTGGAGAGAGTTCGTTCAGGTAGCACAGGCGCAGCCCCAAGGCCAGCAGGACAACGAGGGCGCAAGTCCAAAGTTCGCGGCGGCCGATCGAAAAGCTCGGGGCCATGAGGCCGAAGTTATTGCAGGCCAGCGTACACGGCGATGAAACTTTCGGTGATGGTTTCCGATTCGTCGCCCTTGGGGTTGCGCCGGTCTATCCGCATGCCCATCTGCGTGGTGAGCTTATATCCCAGATAGTCGGATACATTCGTGAACTGAGCGGCTCCGACGATGCTGTTAAAGTCGTTGAGGTCGCGCTCGAAATCGTTGACAAAGGTCAACTCCAAGCCGAACTGCAAGGTGGTGTGCTGGAGCATGGGAAAACCCAGCAGGAAACCGCCGATTTCGGCTAGTTCGGTCCGTTTTTCTTGCGAAAGCAGGTCGATGGTCTGTTGGCGGTACTGGCTCTTCCAGCGCGGCTCAACCCAGAGTCGGCCTAGGTTGATGCGGTAGCTCACTTTGTTGATGACGCCAAAGAAAAAGTCGCGCTGGCGCAGGCCCAAGGGGGCGCGTTGGTCCTCGTCGAGGCGCTGATAATACAGGTCGTATTTGAGGAAGTTCTTGGCGACGAAGCCGCCGTGCTGGTAGTCGTGGCCCAGCCACAGGGCGTTGACATAGGTGTCGCGAGCGATGAGGGGGTCCTCGATCTTGGTCGATTCGCCGGTGCGGATATTGGCGTTGGGCAACCACTGCTGCAGGTCGTCGGGAATGTCGTCCTCAACGGACTTGAGCATCTCAAAGAGGCGAAAGCGGCCCCAATTAGGCGTGGACGTGTCGAGGGTGAACAGCACGTAGTTGACGCGGTTTGCTTGATTCGAGGTGATGAGGTCCTCGCGCAAAACTCCGGCCATCAGCCGGACCTCTGGCGTCAGGTGCGTACCGCCATACACGTTGAACCCACGATGGTCCTTCTTGTAGGGGTAGTCGGGTGCCTCGTCGTTTTCAAAGCGATCAATCCAAACGTTGTTGTTGAGGTCGATGCCGAAGAGGAACTCGGGGTGATCGACATGGTGGCGCAGGAAAGGCTCTTCGTAGTCGGGCACGGAGTTGGAGAGGAAGCGATTGTCGTTCTGGTTGAAGTCGGAGATGAAGTCGTTGTTTTCGTCCCAGCCGGGATAGACTTCTTGGTCGCCGGCCCGCCAATCCTTGCGCACGGTGTCGGGATAGCGGTCTTGGTCGTCGTTGTCCTCAACGAGCTCCACTACGTGGACGCGCTCGTCCTCGTAGTCAATGAAGCCGGAACTCAGCGTGGTGAAGGTCCTCGTGTTGTAGCGCGGATCCATGCTGTAGGCCTCGCCGAAGGCGAACCAAGGATACGTGTTGCGCGAGAGGTTGATCATCCACGCTGGGGCCGCCCGGTCGCCGCGGAGGCCCGCGGAGGTCGAGTGGCTCTTGCGCAACACGTTGGGGTACTGGGTATAAGAGTAGCTCAAGTCGTATTCGCCGTAGAAGTTGAAGCCAAAAACTTCCGCTAATTCGAGGGTGGCCCCCCAGATTTGGGTCGCCGTGGGCAAACCGTACTCAAAGCTGACGACCTGCAAGTTGGTGTTGTCTTGGACATTGCCCTCGGCTTGGGCGACCAGCAAGAGCACCGATACATCCGAGACATTGAGCTGGTTGTTTGAAGAGATCCAGATTTGGTAATCGTTGCCCAGTACTAGGCGGAACTCGACTTTTTTGATGGCCTCCTTAGCCCCGGATGAACGATTGACAAACGCCGGGCTGTCAAAATCGTAGCGCAAGCGGATCTCCTCGGTGCCATCGGCCGAGAGAAAGCCTTGGCGGATAAAGCCGCCTTCGATGATCGGCTCAAAGCGAATATCCTTGCCCCGGTCCACCGTGCCGTCGTCGTAGGTGATGATGATGTCAGAGCCTGTGGGGAAGAAAGCCGCGCCGCCGATTTGGTCTTCGGGCGAATCGTCGCGCAACACGATCTCGATGAAGGAGATCGTCTGGTTTTGGTCGATAGTCAGTTTGCCGGTGACCGGGTTGCCCCTGAAGCCGCTGATGAGGGTGTTGGACTGGTGGGAATTGACGGCCGTCAAGCCTAGGATAGCGAAGTCGCCCACTTGCACGGTGCCGCGCCCGCCAATCAGGGAGGTGGCGTTGGTCGCGAGGTTTTCTACGTCGGGGTTGCCACCCGGCTGGCTGAGGCGCGAGTAGATGAGCGTGCCTTGGTACTTGTCGGCTGCGTAATCGAACTGGACGCCATCCCAGCGGGGCTTGGAAAAGGTCATCGGAGTAAGCGTGGTGCGGATGTTGTCGCCGATGGTCACCGAATAGTAGTGCTGGCCCTTGGCATCGGCCGAGACCAGCAGCCCGCTGAACCAGCGTTGGAAATTGCTGCCTTTGAGGACCGAGGAGCCAAACTGCTGGGGCTGGGCTTGGGAGTTGTTAAAAAGGAGCCAACCTCGGGTGACGAAGTTGCCGTAGAGGTCGTAGTAGGAGTCGCCCTCGTTGATGATGCTGACGTAGCGCTCGTAGTGTTGGCGCGCATAGTTGGAGTACTCCCATTGGCGCCACTGGTACTCGTTGTAGAGCTCTTGGGGCACGTACCACCGGCGCTTGGCTGGATCGAGGGCCCCGAAGAGTACCCCAGGCCCTTGCGGCTCAAAAGAAACTTGGCCGCCTCGTTGGATGGTACCCAGACGAGCACCGTATTCTTGGGCTGAGCCAAGCGGGGGGAGCAGCAGGAGACAACATGGGGCCAGAACAGCCAGCACAAAAGAGCGGGTGCTTTTCGTTCTTTTCACGACGACCTCCTCAAGACAGTAGTACTATCACAACTACCAATACCCCACGGCCTCAACTAAGTATGGCAAAACCGCTTGTCTGTCAAACGCTCCTAATAGGCGATCGAGAGCAGGCGCGCCCGCGTCGCCGAGCGGCTTCCCCGATCTACGTCGAGGTTCACTTGGCAAAGGTAGAGTCCGGGCGGCACTTTGCGGCCGTTCAGGTTTGTTCCGTCCCAGCGCGTGCTGAAGCGACCGCTTTGCAACCGCTGGACATGCTCCCAAACTGGGCGACCCGCCAGTGTGTACACTCGCACCCGAGCCCGTCGTGGAGCGGTGAGCTTGAAGACGGAGAAGTGGATTTCGGTCGCGTCGTTTATGCCATCGCCGTTGGGGGTAAACGGATTGGGGGCGATGCGGAATTCGTCAACGGCCTTGGCGTTGAGCGGTAGGTTGATCGAAAGGGTATTGCTGCCTATCCGCGCTGTCGCGTCGCCCGCTTCGACGCTTTGCCAAGGCGCGGCCATGTTGGCACCGCCGCCGGTGTTGCGCACGGCCAGCCCCAAGGTCGTGCCGTTGACAAAGACGGGAGCGGCAAAGCGCAGTCGCATTAGGGGGCCTGCGGCGACCACGGTTCCTCGGGCGGAGGTAGGCATGCGGTTATAAGCCGTCCTATCGAGCGAGTCGCCCACTGCATCAAAGGGGAACTGGGCCCCATCGCCGCGCAGGATACGGAAGTAGCGAATCGGCCCCTGCTGGTCGGCCTCCAACGCTTGGTAGGCGACTTTGGAGACTTCGGACAGGATGTGCGCGCCTTGGGCGTCCACGGTGCGGCGGAAATAGCGGATATCGCCCTGTTCCTCCACCTCGAGCAGGCCATAGGCTGCATCCGTCAGCGGCAAGCCATCTGCGGTCACCGGCACTTGGTCGCCCTCAGCGGTGCGGCGGTGGTACGTGCGGGGGGCATCTACAGGCGCGTTGAGGGATTCGGGGAGGCGCACCCAGAGCGAATCGGCACTAGGACTCAGCAGTTCGAGTTGGCTGCGGCCCCCATCGGCAAAAGCGGTAGGGTCTCCCGCGGGCGAGAAGATCCGCTCCGCTCCAACCGCGCTGTCTTGGATGCCCACTTCGAGAAGTTGCAGCGCTTGGGAGGGGGGCATGACGAGGAGGATTTCGTCAAAGCCGACGCTGCGCGAGGAGGCGGGCGACTCGATAAACTGAGACTGGACAAAGACCTCGAAGGTATCGATCCGTCCTGGCACCTTTACTTCAAGGGGCCATAGCTCGGCCACTATATTGGAGACTACCGGGTTGACGAGTTCGATGTTTATGGAGTGGATCGCCGCGGCTATATTGCGGTCTGTAGTCTCCATCTTGACTTGAATCTGCAGGAACTGGCGCAGCCCCGGCGAAGTGACGCGGTCGCCCGACTGCTGATAGGCTCGACTATAGGGACTCCAGCCGCTAGTCGGCACAAAGGAGGTATCAATCGGCCCCTTGTAACTGCGGAGCAAGCTGTCCCAAGCATCAAAAGTGAGTTCGGTGCCGGATTTGTCGAAGTATCGGATGGTTTTGCCCAGCAGATCGCCGGATCGGGTGCGAATTTCGAGGTTGGTGCCGGGTGGGACCTCGCTCTCGTAGGTGATGCGACCGAAGCTGCGAGCGGCTGGCAATTCAATCAGGTCCGAAGTCAGTACTACCTCGGCGGGGTAGCCTTGGGAAAAGATCTGGTATTCGCCAATATCAGCACCCGTATTGTAGCCACCGCGGCGGCGAGGATCCACGGAGACGATGGTCATTTCGAGAAAGCGGAGTTCGATTCCATCGTAGGTGTCGAGGAGGTGCTCGTAGAGGTCAACGCTGTTATCTTCGCGCGCTCGTGGGCTGATGCGGTGCCACTTCAAGCGGCCGGAGGAATCCCGCGAGCCATCCGAGCCGCGCATGATATAGCCGTCGATGACGCGCCGCCGCCCGGAAGCCGAAACCGCTATGGCGTCGAGGAAGAAGGAAGCACCCATATCGACGGTCAGTACGCCACGCTCGATGAGCGGCGACCAGACCAAGTGCAAGAAGTTGGTATTGTAGTCGCCGTCAAAGCCCGGGCCGGGCGCGAAATTTTCCCCTGAGAGGAAGAGACTGCCGCCGCCCTCGACGATCCCGGGGCTGATGTTGTCGCCAAAGCCCCAAACCTCAATATCGGCTAGGCGGGGCCGCTCGCGGACGAAGAATTTTTTAGCTCCTCGCCTTGCGGGTGGCAGGTTGTCGTAGAACGTCTCCACCGGCTCTTGGAGGCGGCTCTGGTCTAAGCGTTCCTCAAAACCCTGCCGGTCTTTGACAAAATAGAGGATGTCGCCTCGGTCAGACGGGTCGAGCGCGAGCCACTGCTCTTCATTGACTTCGGCACCGCGGCCGGCGCGGGTATCCGTGACGACGATGCGGATCGTCTGTACCAGCCGCCCGCGCCAACTAGCAGAGCTCTTAGGCTGCTCCAGCGCAAAGCTGAAGTCGCGCTGGTCTCGGTTAGGTGCTTGGGTGCCGCCAATGCGGCTCAGTTCCACTTCGTCGGCGTCTTCAAGGATGGCTTCTTGGTCGGGCGCGGTTAGGACCCTGAAGCGCAGGAACGGGTCGCCAAGCGCTGCGCCTACGAAGTGCAACAAAATCTCATCGACCGCCACGACCCGGCCCAAGTCCACTTCGATCCACCAGTCTTTGAGGGGATCGTTGCGGTCCGGTTCCCAGTAGGTGCTTGGGTCGCCATCGAGGATGTTTTTTGCTGCTTGCGGATTGGAGCCTACCCGGCTGATACCCGGCCGGGCGAAATAGGTATAGAGAGGGTTGTCTTTTCGGTCGGTAATGACGTTGCCCTTCACGTCCACTGTGACGGTGCTGTCGATATTGAGGGTGGCGTGCTGGTTTTTCCTGCGCCTAAACTCGGTCAGCGGGCGGGTAAAGGTATCTTGGTCGTCGAGGATATTGTAGCGCTGGCGCGAGCGGTGGGGTCGAACCCCTCCTTCGGGTATCACGTCAACGGCATGGACGGGTAGCTGCCAGTTGCGCCAGTGTTCGGCGGTCTCGACGACGATGCGGCTATTGGTAACCCGATGTCCTTTGCTGCGCTGAGCGAGTGCTTCGCGTCCGCCAGCGAGCAGGCCTAGGCAAAAAATTAAGGCGCAGAACAGAGGCGACGACTGGACGAGCCGTTTGCTGGAATGTCCCATAGCGACCTCCTGATTGGGCAGGCGGCGGGTCTCCACTCGACGGGCCGAGTGGCCTTGGCCCATTGAGCTTGTGTGTAGAATACCAATTTGGCAAGGCTGCGTAAATAGATCGCGTCAACATCGAGATTGAGCAGCCACCCTTAGCGTCGCAGGAGACTGTCGGGCACGGCTTCGCGCAGGCGCACTGAGTCGATCTGGATCTGGGCCGCGTACTGTTCTCGCAATTTCTCCAACAGGGCTTGCAGGTGCCAGTGCTCCCGCTCTCGGCGCAACAGGGCCGCGGCCCGCTTCCGAACCTGTTCGTAAGGTTCGATGGAGGCCTCCTCACGGTCGAGTACGCGAAAGAGGGAAAAGCCTCCCTCAACGGCCACGGGGCCGACGAGCTCGCCCTCGGATGCGTCCTCAATCGCCGCCATCAGTTTGGGATAGATGGCATACTCTAGCGGATGGAAGTGGAATCGATTGGCTTTCTCAACAGCGTCCGACCGCAGGCTTTCACCCGCTAGGTCGGCGAAGGGCGTGCCACTTTCTAGCTGCGCTCTCTTTTTTTCGGCCTCGTCGGCACTGGGCAGGAGTAATTCCTCAACCCACACGGCCGGCTCGTGGCTAAAAACCTCGGGATGGCTTTCGTAGTAGCGGCGCACATCCGCCTCGGCTATAGCCAGCTTCCGGGCTATGGCCTCTTTGAGACCGTCGAGCAAGACTTCCTCTTCTTTGGTCTCTTTTAGCTGATAGATCGCGGGTTTTTCGTAGTAGCCGGCTCGCCGGGCGGCCTCTTGGATGAGGAAGGGATTCAGCACGATGCGTTTGAGCGTGGCGGCGGCCTGAACGCCATCGGCGAAGCCGAAGCCGATATGCTGCTCTTGCAAAACCTTCACGGCTGCGGCCACGGTGATCTCGCCCTCGTCAAAAGTATATAGGGGAAGCGATTCTGTGGTCAGCGAAGAGAGATCCTGTAGGCGATAGGCGGTTACCAGCGGCTGCAGGGCCTCTTCAGTTAGCCGCACTTCAAAGGCGTTCTGGAGCAACTCGAGGTGTTCCTTTGTGGCTTGGGTAGAGCGCTCCGCAAAGAGCCGCCTTTGGATGGAGTCGCGATACTTGTCGTAGGCGGCAGGACGTTCTGCGGTGAAGCGCACGATGTTCCAGAACTTGCCCGTGTACACAGGTTGCGAGATCGCGCCGAGGGGGAGGGTGCGGAAAACCTCTGGTGGGATGTGAATCCGCGGTGCCATGTCGCGCCCGATGAACCCCAACTCGCCGCCTTGGCGGGCCGAGCGCACATCGCTAGAGTGGGCCGCGGCTACTTCTGCAAAGGGTCGCCCGGCGCGCAGTTGGGCCAAAACCGAATCGGCCTCCGTCTGGCTCTCTACCAGTATGCCGCTGACTTTGCGCTCTATACCATACCCTTCGGCGTCGAAATAAGCGCGAATCTCGTCTGCGGAAATTGCGATTGCATCCGTGATCTCGCGGGCTCGATAGAGGGCCCGAACTCGGTTGTCGATTGCGTCCTGAACCGTTGCGCGCACGGCCTGCGTGGTATCGATCCCGCGGGAACGGGCTTCCATCAGCAACAGCCGGGCGTCGATCATGGTCTGAAGATAGTATCGCCGGGCTTGGTCGGCGGTCTGTGAAGGGGGTCTGCTCCCCGACCATTCGGCGACAAAACTCTTCAGCGCAGCGGCCGTGATGCGGTACGGCCCTACTTCCGCTACGGGCGGTTCCCGCAAGAGACCGCAGCCACTTGCCGCGCCCACGCAGGCGACCCACAGGTAGCGCAGCAGCATCGGCCCGTTTTTGGCGGGATGTCGGGGCATAGTATCGGCACTTGGGCGAGATAGTATTTTAAGGCGGCGCAGCACAACGACGACGCATTCGGCTTTACTCCGCGTCCTTCCCCTTGCCGCGGTGATCTCTTTGCAAAAAGGCGTTGGCCCAAGCACTCGTGCCCTGTAAGGCCGCGTCCTTGATGACAGCCGAGTCGCCGAGCATTTGTTCCTCTTCGCCATAGGCTTTGAGGCGGTCGTACGCACGCACCCAGATACAGTCTTTGTCGCCGACTTCGCACTGGCCTTGGCGCGTACCGCCGCAGGGGCCGTTGCGCTGGTTTTTGACGCACTGGGACTCGGGGCACAAATAGGCTATGTCCGGCAGCGAGCAGTCGCCGCAGTCGCGGCAGTCAAAAGCGGCGATTTTGAGCGCGTGCTCCACGGCGTGCAGGGGCTTTTGCAGTTTCCCGCCCTCAACTTGGCGCGACAGGGCCGCTCCGAGGCGAAACAGGGCCTGGCCTCGCTCAAAGACGCGGTCGTGGATCTGGCGATTGATCCGGTACGGTAGGGAGGCTTTTTGCCGGCTGCTGGGCGTCTTTGAGTCGAGATAGGCTGGGTTGACTTGGGTGGAGGCTAGGCCGGTGTCGGGGTCTTGGGCAAAATAGAAGAATTCCCCGGGGCGCGAGTAGCAAATCTGGCGGGCAAAATCGCGCCAGTCGTCGGCCGCGTACTGGGCGGCTAGTTCCAAAATGCGGCCGTATTCCTCGGCGTTGATGTGCCCCCCCAAGTACACGCCGCGGTAGCCCAGCCCCCGGGCAATGGCGCACTGCCGGGCCGCGAATTCGAGGAAGAAGGCTTTGCCCTTGTCCGGGGATGCGGCCTGCTTCTGCGCGAGGGCGAGCAATTCGTCGGTGACTTCGACGCCGGGGATGCGGCCGGCGTGAAAAAATCGGGCCACGCCCCCAGACAAGACAAAGACATTGGCGATGACCGGAACTTGGAGGTCGTGCAGGGTTAGGTACTTGAGCAGCTCGTCCTGCTTGCGGGCGTCGTAGCCGATTTGGCTGATGATGAAGCGAGCGCCGGTGCGGATCTTTTTGGCCAGCTTGAAATACTGTGGCATGACCTCGGATTCGAGCCGCTTGTGGTTGTTGACTACGGCGCCGAGATAAAAGCGGGTGGGGTTTAAGGGGCGCGGCTTGCGGCCCGGCGCGGCCTCGGCAAAACGCCCCTCGTTCATGTCGGAGAGCAATTGCAACAAGCCGACTGAATCCACATCGAATACGCCGCTGGCTTGGCCTTGATACCCGGCGATGGGGTAATCGCCCGACAGGGTGAGGATATTGTCGAAGCCCCCATTGGCCAGCTTCCAGGCTTGGCCCAGCAGCCCGTTGCGGTTGAAATCCTTGCAGGAGAGGTGGATGATGACCTCTTGGCCCCCCTCCTTGAGCGGCGTGCCCAGCGCGTCCGCGGCGAGCATGGGATTGCCGCCGGGATTGTCGGTAATCGAGAGCGCGTCAATGCGCGAATCGGCCGCTAGGCAGCGGGCCATCTCCAGCACGCGCTTACCGCCGCGGTCGGCTAAGGTGCCCCGCGACGTAACCAGCTCGACGCAGGTGATAAAGCGGTCGGTCTCTTCGAGCAGGTGGCGCAGGGTGGCGGCGTTCTGCATGGCTTGGTTAGACCGAGGCCGCGGTCAGGTTACAGGGCATGGGTTTGAATTGGCAACCCTCGACGAAGAGTTCAAAAAAGTCGGGGGTCGTCTCCAACTCGACATGCTCAATGCGCTTGGCCAGCGCTTCGATGCGGGCGCGTTTGCCAGCCGAGAGCAGCACTTCGCGCGCCCCTTGGACAGCGGCATTGCCCACCTTGGCGATTTGCGCTGGGGGTACGGGGGCCAAAAAGCCGATGTCAATGGCGGCTTGGACATCGACAAAGTTGGCAAAGCCGCCGGCGAGATAGAGCTGTTGCACGTCGCCCGGCGCGAGGCCCAAGGTCCGCAAGACGATGTACTGACCGCAGAAGTTGGCGGCTTTGGCTTGGGCTAGGTTTGAAGCGTCGAGGCGCGAGAAGGTGATGCCGCGCTCGGGGACGAGCTCAAACTGGCGCTTTTTGTCGGCAAAGACGCCCTTGGGGGTCATTAAGTCGTGGCGGCGCAACTCGGCGAGGAGGTCAATTAGCCCGGAGCCGCACAGCCCGGCCGGCGCGGTGTTGCCAATGGTTTTCCACTGCCAGCGCGCACCGTCCCAGCGGATGGATTCAATGGCTCCGTCGCACCCGGGCATCCCATAGGTGATGCCGCCGCCCTCAAAGGCCGGGCCGGCCGGGCAAGAGGCCGCGACGAGACGGCCTTGGTGCGCGACGACGACTTCGGTGTTGGTCCCCACATCGACCAGCATCGCGCTCTCACTGGAAAGGTCCATATCAACGGCGACTAGGTCGGCGGCCACGTCCGCGCCGACGTGGCTGGCGATTAGCGGTAGCGAGTACGCCCGCGCTTTGGGATTGGCCTTCAGACCGAGGCGGCGGGTCTTTTCGACTAGGCTGGTCGCGGTGCGCTCGCCGCTTAGATATGCGTGCTCAATGCGCGACTTGTAGGGCTTTTGGCCAATGCTCTGCACGTCGAGGCGGAAGAGGATGTCGCGCATCGTCGAGTTGCCGGCGACCGCGATCTCGTAAATCTCCTGCCGCACAAAGCCGCCGCGCCGGCAGAGGCCCTCGATCTCGTGGTTAAGGGCCTTGACCAAGGCTTGGCGCAATTCGCCGGGGTGTTGCCCGTCGTAGGAAATGCGGTGCATGATGTCGCTGCCGCCAAAGCGCTGTGGGTTTTCAAACGCGCTCAAATGCACGCTCTCACCCGTCTCTAAATCGACTAGGTCGAGGACAATGGTGGTGGTGCCCAAGTCAATGGCGAGGCCGTAGAGATGGCCGCGGTATTGGTCGATTTCCTCGTCGCCGTAGTAGATGGCTTGCCCGCGCCGCTGGACTATCGGGTCGATCTCGGCGGGCCGCTCAACGGTTTGGGTTAGAATCCGGGGCGTGCGAAAAAGCGGTGCAAACTCGATATCCACATCGGCGTCTGCGACTTGGGCTTGGCAGGCGAGCCGGAACTCGCCGCGGAGGAAGTCCTCGGCCGGCGTGGGCGCGTTGAGGGCCTGTGCCCCGCTTGTGACCTCGACGATGCACTCGTGGCAGTGGCCCGTGCGCCCGCAGGAGGTCGGCACTCGCGCACCGAGTTGATCGGCGTAGTCGAAGAGGGTGCCGCCGGTCGATAGTGGGTACGAGGTGCCGTCGCAGCGGATGTGCCCGCGGCCGGTTGCGGCCGGGCGTTGAGCCGACTCCCAAGCCGAGCGATAGTCGAGCTGGTCGTCGCCGCCGCACTGGAACAGCCCGCCCGGGTTTTGCGGCTTGCGCTGATTGCGGCAGCCAAAGTGGGCGGTGCATTGGTCAAAGCGGTTCTTGTACGGGCAGCGGAAGGTCGCCTGTTCGTCGGCATGGGTGGCGATGCCGGCGAGGATGCCCGACAGGCGGTCGAGACGCTTTTGGTATTCTTGGGGGTCGATTTGGGTCATGGACAGGCGTCGTTATCGCTCAGCAGTGCATTGTGGCAATGGCTCGATCTGAGCCAGTTCGTCTCGATATTGCTGCTCCAACTCCCAAATATCTCTGGCGTGTTGGGCCTTCAGCCAAAACTCAGGAGAGTTCCCGAACAAACGGGATAGTTTCAAGGCCATGATGGACGAAATAGCGCACTGCTCTTGCAAAAGTTCGCGGACGGTCTGTCGAGATTCACCCAACTCAGCGGCCAAAGAGTCTGCCGTTAGTGTGTAGTCGGGAAGAAAATCTTCTCTTAGCATCGCCCCAGGATGCGTGGGCGGGATGGTGCGTTTTTGAGCATTCGCAATAGCCATTCGTCTGTATAGATCCGTTGGAGTTCCTTTGACTCAGGCCATTTGATTTTTTTTGGGCGCGACCGATCGCGGCGATAAAACCAAGGATATTCGATGTAAAAGCTCATGTAGCTCTTCGGCGATCTCTGGATGTGGATTTTGATTGAGGGCTTGGGTTGCGATCTCCTTAGCCTTTTGCGGCTGGTTACAGTCCAATGCAAGCGTCGCAGCACTGCGGTGTAGCACCGAGTTCGTCGGCTCGATTCGTCCCTCTACTTCTAATTGAGCGATCGCCGCAAGTTCGTATTCCAATGCTTGCACAAAAAATTCATGTGCCTGTGCTCGCTGGCCTTGGATACGCGCTACAAAAGCGCGTTCGGCAAACTCCATAGCCTTATTGTGGAAATCGCGAACATTCATTTTTTCTGCACCTCAGCAAGGGGTCGTCCAAACTCAACTACGATTACGTACGCTGGTAATAGCCCGTCAGATCGGTCTGTTTGTCTTAGCTTCTGCCTCATTCTCGCTTGCACATCGCGGTCACTACCCTTGCGAATCCCCGATATTTCCAGCCGAGCTTCGTGCTGAAAAGGGGCATCTGTCCCTTCGCCCATCCAGTAGTCAAAGCCAGTACCTTTCCACGAACGCTCGAGCACTGTATAACCGATCTCCTTCTTCACCAGTAAAACCGCAATACCCACCGCACCGTGTTCAGTGGCAATCTCATGGTCATTCCAACACCTGCGGGTTTGTTCCGTAATTATAGGCCATGTCAAGGAATAGCTTTTATAGCTATATCCTCGGACGCTAAGTTGGACACCTTGCGCGTGGCCTTGTGACTCCAAACATACGCCTCCGGCCTCTGCCAGTGCCATGCCAAAGCTCGGCGTGATAGCCGGAAGGCCATTACCAAGATCGTTCAAATCTAGCATAACTGAGATTGTGGTTCTCTACTTTAGCAGTTCCTTTTGAGTCATAGGAGGCTGGGCGCATTAGCGGGGTGCGCTACTCGTCCGCAACTTCGCTCAGCAATTCCTTGGCCAAGGACACGCAGGCGAGGGCGTCCTTGCCGTAGCCGTCGGCGCCCATGTCGTCGGCAAATTCTTGGGTCACAGGCGCGCCGCCGACCATGATTTTGACGTCGTCGCGCAAGTCGGCGTCGATGAAAGCCTCAATGGTCTTGCCCATGTTGGGCATGGTGGTGGTCAACAGGGCCGACATGCCCAAGAGCGGCGCTTCGTGCTCTTCGACCGAGTCGATGAACTCGTCTTCGGAGGTATCGACGCCGAGGTCGTGGACGACAAAGCCGGCCCCGCGCAGCATCATAATGCACAAGTTTTTGCCGATGTCGTGCAGATCGCCCTTGACCGTGCCCATGATCACAATGCCGATGGGCTCGACGCCCGAGGCCGAGAGAATCGGCTCGATGTGAGCCATGCCGGCCTTCATGGCGCGGGCGCAGGCGAGCACTTCGGGAACGAAGATGAAGTTTTCGCGGAATTTGATGCCGACGATGGCCATGCCAGCAATCAGCCCGTCGTCCATGACTTCGAGGGCCTCCACGCCCGCGGCAATGGCTTGGCCGGTCAGCTCGTCAACCGTTTGGTGGTTGCCGTCGATGAGCGCGGCGGCGATATCCTGCATCGGTTCGCTCGCTTGGGCGAATAGATTGGTTATGCGCTCGCGCTCTTCGTCGCGCTCGATGAACTCCTCGATCTCGGCGCGGATAAATTCGTTGGCGATGTCGGTAAGGTCTGCCATGATCTCTTCTTTAGTTACGCGCTCGACCCCGGTGCCACTCTAGCACCGTGCGGGGGATGGCTTTGAGGTTTTCGATGGAGGTCTGCAAGGGGATGGCGCACTCCGGGCCGATGAGCTGGACGCCGGCTTCGAGGTTGCGCACGACTTCGGCACCAACGGTTTCCGGCCCTTTGGCAAAGAGGGTCTCGGGGTTGTTGATGTTGCCGACTAACGAGATGCGGTCGCGCACGATTTGGGTGGATTCCTCGGGCGTGTTCTTGGAGTCGTAGTGGAAGGCCGCCATGCCGGTTTGGGCGATGTACTCCATGCGGTCCACCGTGCGGCCGCAGATGTGGAGGATGATGGGCACGGACAGCCGCTCGGCAAACTCAATGTGCAGGTCGCGCAGGTAGCGCTTGTAGTAGTCGCCGCTGACGAGGTCGCCGGTGGCGTGGTCGGGCAGGGTCAGCGCGTCGGCCCCGGCCTCAATTTGCGCTAGGCCAAACTCAATGGTGATCTCCTTCATGCGGTCGAGGCAGAGCTTGGTCTTGCCGGGGTCGTCGAGCGACAGCAGCAGAAAAGGCTCGACCCCGAAGCAGTGATAGCCCAGCGACCAAGGGCCCATGGTCTTGCCGACAATCGCGACTTCGTCGCCGTATTCGCGGCGCAAAATTTTGATCGCCTCGGTGACGCAGGCCGTGTCTGGGTGCGTACAGAGGTCGGCGGGGACGACGATGTCGTCGGGCTCGTGCCAGATCGGCTCGCTCATGCGGACGGTGGGCCAATTGTCCTTCTGCTCCCACTGAATTTTGCATCCGAGGGCCGAGGACTCTTGGATGATGGTGAAAACCGGCATGATGGTGTCAAAGCCCAGCTCGGTGTAGCTGGTCGCGGCCAGCCGCGCCATGAGTTCAGGCTCGCGGTTGGCCGCGGGAAAGGGGGCATCGACGAGGTCCATCAATTCAACGGTGGCCACCGAGGTCGGATTGCAGAGCGGGGTGCGGTCCACAGGCTCGCGGGCGAGGGCGGCGAGGACGCGCTCGCGGCTGGTCATCGAAGAGGGCATATAGACTCCTTTACTCTTGGGCACTGGGGGCTGAGAGGACGCCGCGGCTGGCCATGGCTTCGGCCTCGCGCACGGCGGCGCGCACGTTGGGGGCGCGGACGAGCAAGAGGCCTATCAAGGCATCGTGCGCTGTGCCGCAGCCGAACCGGGCTTGGTTGGGTTGGTCGGCGACTTCGTCCATTTCGCCGAGGCGGATTAGGCCGCGGACGATGGTAGCGAGGCGACGTTCTATGCCTCGGGCCGGTTCGGTGGCGCGGGCTTCGTACAGGCCCTGCCCGAGGCTGGCGACGGCGATGGTGGCGTTGGCCTTTTTGTCGAAGATGTGCAGGGGGCGCGGCTGTAGGGGCTGCGCTGGCGGCAGCTTGCAAGCCTCTAGGAAGAGCCGCTTGACCGCGAGCCGATGGGCGTGGCCGCAGGAAAAGCCGAGCGGGTCGGCGGTTGCTGGTTCCACGCCCTCGCGCATCTGCATGGCACGGGCGACCCTAGAAGTGATCTCGCAGCAGGGGGCGGAAAAGCCGGGTGGGTCGGCGGTTGTTGGTTCCATGCCTCCGAGCACCTGCATGGCGCGGGCGACCCCGGCGACGCGCTCGGCCGCCCCGGGACGCCGGCTGTAGGTGTGAACTTGGTAGCAGGGCCGTCCGGGGCCTTCTGGGGCATAGAGCGCGATGGAAATGTCGTCGAAGTGGGGATCCATAGAGACCAATTCGACGCGCTCGCCAAGGTCTAAAGTTTGTGCCATCTGCATTCCTCTTGACAGCAAAGTGCTAGGTTGAGTACTGTTAGCAAAATAGCTAATGGTCTGACCATCGGCAAATGTTTTTTCCGCCATCCGCGATTGAATGCCTTGACCGACTCTGCCAACATGCGCCCGGTGCAGCGCACGTCCGTAAGCGACGCGATTATCGCGCAGATAACCGACTTAATCGAGCGCAACGTCCTCAAGCCCGGCGACCGGCTGCCGCCAGAGCGCGAGCTGTGCAAGCGCTTTCAGGTTGGGCGGTCCTCCCTGCGCGAAGCCCTGCGCTCGTTGTCCATGATGGGCCTGCTCGAAGGCCGCGTGGGCGAGGGCACCTTTGTCTGCGACAAGGGCCAATACGTGGAGCGGGCGTTGCAATGGGGGTTTTTGCTCGACCGCAAGAAGCTGCAAGACCTGAGCGAGACGCGGATGATGCTCGAGTCGCAAAACGCCTATTTGGCGGCCGAGCGGGCCACGCCCGCGGACTTGGCAGCTATGGCCGACGCGCTGGCCGGCATGGCCGAGGGGCTGGCCGACGCGGGACGCTTTCTCGCCAGCGATTTGCAGTTCCACCTGCTTATCGCCCGGGCCACGCACAATTCCATTCTCTACAGCTTGCTCGAAACCACGCGCAACTATCTACAAGAATGGATCAAGGAGAGCCTAGCGGAGCCGTCGCTGGCTGGCCCCCGAGCCGAACTGTCGCTGGCGCAGCACCGCCAGATCTTGGCGGCATTGCAGCGGCGGGATGCCGAGGCCGCACGGCAGGCGATGGCGGCGCACATTCGATCTAGCAGCGGGGATTTGGCCGAGAAGGTGCGGGGGTGAGGGGGAAGGGGTTGGGGCAGACGCGGCGATCTGCCCCAATGGTTTGGGTGGCGGCAGTTAGGCTTCGCCCTCGCTTTCGCTGGCAGGTTCCCCCAGACTGCTACCAACTCTGACAATGCCTATCCTAGGTCCCGAGATAACGGTAGCGGCTTGCAAGAACAGTAAGTTCGCTTCCTCGTCCCGGTATGGCGTCAGTTGGACGCAGGTTATCAGATTGTCGCTAGCGGCTTTTTCGTTGAGCCACAAGACAGCGGAGCGCACTGGCGGCGCGAACCTGTGACTGACCAGAATGATGCGCTGGTCGTGATTCAGCGCATTGAGGTCTTCGTCATTGATATGTTCCAGCAGGGCGCTCTCGGCTTCCTCAGCCGATATACCTTTATAGCGGGCCAATATATCGACGATTTGTTCCACCTTGGCACGGGCGAAATAGCTGGCGTAGCGGACAGCTTGCCAATGAACGTCCTCCCCTGAGTCGTCGCGCTTTAGCTCGATGACGACCAGTTTTCCCTCTCTATCTACGGCCAGCAGGTCCGGTCGCTCGTTGGTTTGGTCAAAGCCGCTGAACTCTTTGCCAATTATCAACAGGTCTCTGCCCAAGACTCTGGGATGGTCGGCGATCCACTCCTGAATGTCTGGTCGCTCCCTCAAGTCCAAATCGGCGAAATCTACTTCTTCTAGTGGTTGGGTGTCCTTGTTCCTAGGATTGATGCGAAACATCTGCGGTCCGTTGCTCATCTTTCGTCCTCTCGTTTTGGGTTAGAAACGCGGCACTTCACCGCGCCTACAGGGGGGCCGTGCGTACCATCAGGTCTTTAAGTTATTACCCGTCAATCAGGGTCCGGTTGACGAACTCGGTGACGTCCTCAATGCGCCCCAACCCGGTTAAAATCAGGCTCTGGGCAATGCGCCGCGACAGTCCGATGATGCGCTCGTCGCCCAGCCCGACCGGCTGGCGACCGTCGGTCGCGCTCAGCAGCAGGCAGCCGAGGTCGTGGACGGCTCGGTGCTTGACTTCCTCGACCTGCTCGTAGCTCGCGCCCTCAAAATAGCTGTTCCAGAATACATTGACCGCTTCTAAATAGGCGGCTTTTTGGGCGGTGTTCTGCATGGCCTTGATGCACATATCGGCCGTGTAGAAGGCGAGGTCAAAGGTGGGATAACCGTAGTGAGCGGTGGCGAAATCAACCCAATAGGGATGGCCGTGGACGACCCAGACGTTGCGGGGCCGCAAGTCGCCCAAGACGAGGCAAAACCCCTCGTTGAGCAGGCGGTTGGTGTGGATGGCAATGACCTTTTTGAGATCGGGATAGGCGTTGGCGATGTAGTTGTAGAGCGGGTCGATGCGGAGTTGATCAAATGCCTTGGTGGCGGCAAACGCGGCCGCAACCTCAGCCGAGCCAGCCGTCTCGTTGTGAACGGTGGCCAACAGCTCGCCGCACTGGACGGCGATTTGCAGGTTGATGCGGCCGTTGAGCAGGTCGCCTTCCCACGACAGGGCGTTGTGCGGCGGCGGGGTCGTCACGAGGATGAAGTCCGTGCGGTCTTCGAGCAAGACTTGGGGGAGGACCTCGGGCGGGAGAAACTGCGTCAAAAGCTCAATGCAGCTTTTCTCGGCGAAGATGCGCCGCCGATCAATCCACCAGCGCTCCTTGATTTGGACGCGCGAGTGCGCCTGCTTGACGATCCAAGTCTGGTTGGCAGACTCCACGTAATACACCCGGTTTTTCAGCCCGTCGCTCAAGTCTTGGATGCGGACCGGGGCCACCTCGGCGATCAGTTTCTTGCGTTTCAGATACTCGGGTATAGCCTGTTTCTCTAGGTTCATTGGCTTCTCTCAGGAGGTAGTGGCGATGGGGGCCCGCACCTGCTCGACTTGGCTAGCGGCGTGGTACGAGCTACGCACCAGCGGGCCGGACTCGACGTGGCGAAAGCCCAAGCCGAGGGCGAAGTGCTTCCACTCCGCAAACTCATCCGGGTGGACGAAGCGCGCTACGGGCACGTGGTGGGAGGACGGGCTTAGGTATTGGCCCAACGTCAGAATGGCGCAGCCGACCTCCGCTAAGTCTTGGATGCTCTCGGTTATTTCTCTTTTGGTCTCGCCCGCCCCCAGCATCATGCCCGACTTGGTGGGGGCCGGACTCATCTGGCGGGCGAGGTCGAGGAGCTCCAGCGAGCGGCCGTACTGGGCTTGGGGGCGCATGGTGGGGTAGAGGCGCGGCGGCGTTTCAATGTTGTGATTGAGGATGTCCGGGCCGGCCGCGAGGACGGTGGCGAGAGCCTGCCAGTCCCCCTTGAAGTCCGGGATCAAGACTTCGACGCTCGTCTGGGGGCAAAGGCGATGGACGGCCGCAATCGTCCGGGCGAAAATGTGCGCCCCGCCGTCTGGCAGTTCGTCGCGATTGACCGAGGTAATCACTGCGTGGTCTAGCCCGAGGCGAGCAATGGCCTCAGCCACGCGCTCAGGCTCCCCCTCGTCGAGCCTTGGGGGGCGGCCCGTTTTGATGGCGCAGAACCCGCAACTGCGGGTGCAGACATCGCCCAAAATCATAAAGGTCGCCGTGCGCTGGCTCCAGCACTCGCCGATGTTGGGGCACTGGGCACTCTCGCACACCGTGTTGAGTTGCAAATCGGCGAGCAGGTTTTTTAGGGCGATGTAATTGGGGTGGCCCGGGGCTTTGGCCTTGAGCCAGGGTGGGAGTCGGCGCTTGGGATCAGATGCCATAAGAAAGACTGGGAAAGACTAAAGGAAGCATATAATACGGCTCCGGTACGCTAATATCAAGACTTGGCCCAGCACGTGCGGCACAGCCCGTACCACAAGCAGCCGAGGGGAATGAGCTTGGTACTGCGATAGGCCATGGAAACGACGGGTCCCCACGTGCGCTCTGGGTCAATCGGGCCATAGACCCCAGGCTCAATGTCGAAAAAAACAAAGGGCGTCGGCAGCGCGATAAAAGCGAATATCCACAAGAGCTTAGCCGAGCCTGAGTGCGCGTACAAGCCCACGAGTACCGGCTGGAGAAAGACGTAGTGATGCTCCCAAACGTCTTTATATACGAGAAAAAAGGTACACATCCACAGCGCGAGCAGCGGCAGGGTATCGCGGCCCCGCCAAGTGGCGACCAAGGTCGCACCGAGGATGGCGGCCTGCGAAAAGTAGAGGACCGCCCAGCCGGCGAAGGGGAGGTCAGCGAGGGTCGTCAACTCGGCGAGGGGCCGCCCGGCTAGTTGGGCCGCGACGCTGACCAGCCCGCCTTGCAGCCCTAAATTGCCCGCGTGGGTGAGGGCCCCTGGGCGGGGCGCACCGTACAGATTGGCCGCGAAAAAGGTCGCCCAGCTATCTCGATATAGGAGGAAATAGGGCAGCGAGGTGAAAACGCCGGCCAGCAGCCCTACGACGAGGACGCGCCAAGCGCGGCCCCTCAAAAGCGCGGGAGCGAGGATGAAGGCGTTGGGTTTGACCAAGAGGGCACCCGCCCAACAAAAGCCGGCCGGCCATGGCCGACCCCTGTGGAGGCCGACGATGAGCCAAAACAGCAGCGAGGCCGCCCAGAAGCTGACCTGCCCCATGTAGAGTTCGAGGAAATAAGGAGTGAACGCCAGCCACATAAACAGGGCCAAGCCGCGGCGCGGCCGTGCGACCCATCGCCAAGTCAGATAGAGATTGGCCGCGAGAAACAGCTCCGTGCAGCACAGGTGCAGCAGATAGGCCGTAAGGGGCGGAAGGTGGGCGAAAAGGCGAGCGACCCAAGCAAAGGCCGGCAGATAGCGGAAGCCGAAAGCACCCGACACCGCGTAGATGTCGCGGCCTTCGGCTAGGGCTTGTCCCGCCAAGTAGAAAACCCCGAAATCAAAGCCGCGGCGGGTGTGGGATGCGTCGTTGAAGAGGGGCCGGAGGAGGTCGGTGCCGAGCGCGGCGAGGAAAAAGGCGTGGATTAAAAGGCCGGCTACGAGGTAGGGAACAGGCCCGCGAAAATACAAACTCCTACTGGAGATCGCCGTTGCTGCCTTCTTGGGCGATGGAGTCCTCTTCTCGCACGCCTATTTCCCGCTTGTCGAACCACATCTGGTACTCGTCCGGGTCGGCGATGATGCGGCGCGCCTCTAGCACTTGCGGGTCCACGGTGACGCTGTACGCTTCGGCCGCTTGCTCTCCGAATGCTTTTTCGAGGATGTCGAAGGTGAGCCGCCAAGCGACGCGCTCTTCGTTCTCCTGCCAGTGCTTTTCCTCGATTTTGTCGATTTCGTCGATCAGGTGGCTGAGCGGCTGGGCGAGTTGGTCTTCCTCCTCGTCTTCAGCCACCTTATCCAATTCCTCGACTTGGGCTTCGAGCTCGCTTATGTAGTTGAACCCGCGGTTTTCGGCAAAGGCGCGGAAGGCCGCCAAGTCCGCTGGCCCGACGACGAAGTCTGGAGTTAGGTTTGGGTAGTTGAGCCGATGCTCGCGGGCGTAGTAGAAAAACTGGTTGTTGAGGTTGTAGAAGCCCCAGAGCTGCCCGTAGAGGCGGCTGCCGCTGCGCCCAGCCACCTCAATGTCTGGAGCGATGCCGCCACTGCCGCGCACGATGCGCTCGAGCCGGAGGGTTTTGAACTCCTTGTCGTAGCCGCGGACGAGGGTGGAGTCCTTGCGCATGCGCTTGTCAATGGAACGGCCCGAAGGCGTGTGCCAAGCGGCCATGGTCAGCTTGAGCTCGGCGCGGTCGTCGATGGGTACGACCTGCTGAACCGAGCCCTTGCCCACGGTCGTAGTCCCCAGCACCAGCCCGCGGTCCCAGTCTTGGATGGTGCCGGAGACGATCTCGGACGCCGAAGCGGACAGGCGATTGACCAAGACGATCAGCGGCGTGTCGTCGCCGAGCAGGGCTTCCTCGCGCGTGAAGTACTTGGAGGTATCTTTGAAGGCGCGGCCGGCGGTAAAGACCACGAGGTGGTCGCGGGGTAGGAACAGGTCGGCGATCTGCACGGCTTCTTCGAGATACCCGCCGCCGTTGTTGCGCAGGTCGAAGATCAGCCGCTCCATCCCTTGCTCCTCTAGCTCGACGAGGGCGTTGAACATCTCTCGGCTCGACCCCTTTTGGAAGCTGTCGAGCTTGATGTAGCCGGTGTAGCCGGGGAAGAGGGTGGCTAGGGAGACGCTGTTGACCTGCACTTCTTGGCGTTCGATCGTCAGGTCAAAGGGGGTGGGGCGATCGGCGCGCTTTAGGGTCAGGGTCACGGCGGTGCCCGGCTCGCCGCGCATGCTGTCGGCGGCCACGCTGGCCGACATGCCCTTGGTGGAAGTGTTGTTGATCGCGGTGATGAGGTCGCCCGACTTAACGCCGGCTAGGGCCGCCGGCGTCTGGTCGTGCAGGAGGGCCCACACGGCAATCGCGCTGTCGGGATAGACGACTTGGATGCGGAAGCCCAAGCCCCCGTATTTGCCTTGGGTCTGGATGTTGAAATTGTCGAGGTTGCGCTTTTCCAAAAACACCGAATAGGGGTCGAGGATTTCCATCATCCCGGCGATGCCAAAGCGAATGAGGGTGTCGGCGGCAACCGGATACAAGGCATTCTCGTCAATGGCTTGGGCCATCTGCATGAGGGTGTAGAGGCGGTGGTTTAGCTGCTTGGCGGAGCCCTCGCCGTCGAACTGGGCCTTGAACGTGTATTCCGAGGCTGGGTCTAAGGCGTTGAATATCCCGCGCGCGGCCGCCTGCACGAGGGAATCGGGATGAACTTCTTCCACGTAGTGCTGATGAACAATCCGGGCCGTCTTCAACAATAGGGCTTTGTATTCGTCTTCAACCGAGCGCGCGGCCCGCAAATCGGAGGCGGACGCGACGAGGGCGAACAGGAGCAAAACGCGCAAAATGGACAAGCGACCCTCCTTGGTCAGTGGGACTGAGTTGCTGTGTAAGGATACTATGGACGAGCCGGTATCTCGTCAAGCAGTGCGCCGCCTGTACGCGAGGGCCAAGCCGCGGAGTACGAGGTCTGGATCGCACGTGTGGACCGCGGCGATATGCGGCTGGAGCAGGGGGCCGTCACCCCCGGTGAGAAAGACCGCGACGCGGTCGTCTAAGGCCGCTGTCATGCGCGCACAGAGGCCCTCGACGAGGGCCGCCGACCCGTGCAACGCACCCGAGCGCAGGCCGTCCGCAGCGTTCTTGCCCAGCAGGGGCGGCGCGCCCGCGAACTCGACTGGCGGCAAAAGGCTGGTGCCCGCGCTGAGGGCGTTTAATCCGAGGCGCAAGCCCGGGGCAATCGCGCCGCCGCGAAAGGTCCCCTCGGCGTCAATGGCATCAACCGTGAGCGCGGTGCCAGCATCAACTACCACGGCCGCAGCCGGGGCGGCGCGATGGGCGGCCGCGGCCGCGGCGAGGCGGTCGACGCCAAGCTGCGCGGGATCGTCGTAGTCGATGCGCAGACCCCAATCCCACGCGCTGCTCGCTTGGAGAACGGGGCCGGTCGCGAGGCCGCGACACGCCTCGGCGTACGCAGCCCCCAATTCCGCGACGACCGACCCAACGACCACGCCCAGCCGGGGCGCGGCAAGCGGTGCGAGCAGGCGTTGGAGGCCGATCTCGGCTGGGGGAGCCGTGGAGCATTTGTAGCGAAAGACGAGGTCGTCGCCAGCCAAAAGCCCGATGTCGATGCAGGTATTGCCGATGTCGATGGCCAAGAGCATGGAGGAATTTGGCGATTGACTTTCTGTTGCGGCGTCCATAGCTTTGGTAAACTCAAGTCAAACAATATCCAATATATACAGTATCTACCGGACGCCTCAACCAGTTGCTAGCAGACTAGAAGACAGGGCAAGAATTGTGAATATCCTAGGCAAACGCCAAACCTTTATCGTCATTTCCTCCCAAGACGGTCGGATGCGCGAGTGCGGTTTTTTCCCGCGCCTCCTGTGGCTGCTGCTGCTGGGGGGATTGGGTTTGGTCGGGATGCTTGGTTACTACATCTACGCCGAGGGTTTTTATCGGCTGGGCAATCAGAAGGCCCTGCTGTCCTTGCAGGCCGAAAACAAAACCCTTCTTCACACCTTAGACCAGACCCGCGAGGAAGTGCAGCAGCTCGGGGAGGCCATGGCTCAGCTCAAGGCCACCGAAGATCGATTGCGCGCACACCACGAGATGGAGCCGCTCGCCGCAACTCAAGAGCCGGGCGGCGTCGGGGGCGTCGAAGACTTGTCCGAGGAGTTCATGTCCTTGCCGCCGCAAAAGCAGATGATGCGCGAGTTGAGCGTGCGCATCGACTATCTCAAGCGGATGACCAATCTCCAAGAAAAGAGCTTTGAGGAAATCGAGCGCAAATTTGAAGAGACCAACGTCCAATACTTACCCACGATCTCACCGGTTCACGAGGGGCGCACGTGGCGGTCGTCGGCCTTTGGGTGGCGCATTGACCCCTTTAGCGGGCGTCGGGCCTTTCACAGCGGCGTCGATTTCGCCGGCCGCAAGGGGATGCCCATCTACGCGACGGCCGATGGCTTTGTCAGCTACGCCGGAACGGATAAATACCTCGGCAATACGGTTATTATCGACCATCGGAAAAAGGAACTCGACGAAGCGGGCCAGCCCTATGCCCACCAAGGCGGCTACCAAACCGAATACGGCCACTTGGACAAAGCCTTGGTCGAGCAGGGCCAGCAGGTCAGGCGCGGGCAGCAGATCGGAACGATGGGCAGCACGGGCCGCTCGACCGGCCCCCACTTGCACTACGCGGTGCGCTTGCGGGACCGCGAGTTGAGCAAGCACCGGGGCTACAAAAATCCAGAAGATTTCATCTTCGACTTCGACAAGAACGAGGACGCCATGTGGGCCGCTGGCGAGTGAGTTAAATTGCACTGAGGCATATCGAGACCGGTCCGGCAAGCGCGGGCCGGTCTCTTTTTTTAGGAGTAGGAGCACAGCCGCATGAGTACCCCTATTGAAGGCAAGGTAGCCGCCATTATCGACGACACAACCCTCGTGCTCAACGTCGGGAGCGAGCAGGGCGTCCAAGAGGGCATGGCCTTTGCCATCTTTGCCCCGCACGGCGAGATCGAGGACCCAGACAGCGGGCAGCCGCTGGGCCGGTGGGAAGTGGTTAAGGCGCGGGTCATAGCTACCCACGTGCAGGAGCGTCTGTGTACGGTGCGCGCGCCCGTGGTAGGCGAGGCCCCGGTGGTAGGCGATACGCGGCCGCTGAGCGCGATGATGGTCGAGCACTCGGTGGCCCGCGCCTCCGGCCAAGAGCAGTGGCAGCGGCTGGAGGTGCGGGGGACCGACATCCGGGGACGGCCCCAGAATCAGCCCATTGCCGTGGGCGACGGAGCGCGGTCGCTGGCGGCGGCCGAGGACGATGCGAGCGAGCCTGCCGATTAGAGCCGCGCTCGTGGCCCTCTGCATCGGCGGATGCGCTTACTACTCAACTTCCGGCGGCTTGCTGGGCGGCATCCGCAGCATTGGCATCCCCGTGGCCGACAACCAGACCTCGGAGTTTGCCGTGGCCGAGCGCCTGACTGAACGCGCCATAGATGTCTATGCCGAAGATGGCCAGTTGCGGGTCGTTGACGAAGAACGCGCCGATGCCCTCTTGCAGCTCAACGTGATCTCAATAGAGGACCGCCCCTTTACCTATACGATGGCCGAGCAGACCGAGCAGTACCGGTTTGCGGTTTTGGTGGCGGCCGAGCTGGTGCGGGTGGAGGACGGGGAGGTGTTGTTGGCGTTGGCCGAGCTCGAAGGATGGGGAACGTACGATGCCGCATTGGCAGAAGAAGAGGGGCGGGACCCAGCGGTGGAACGGGCGCTGAACATGGTGCTAGAGGAATTGGTGGATCGGACGACGGCCGGGTGGTAGCTAGTCCCCTGCGGCACAATCAATCGACATCCGTTTTTCTTCCCACGACAAAAATCACCCCGACAATCAGGCACACCCCCACGGCCAAGCCCGTGGTCGGCGACCACAGCAGGGTGCTGCCCAAGTAGCCGCACAGCCCGGCGATGGTCATCGTCGTCAGGGCGTAGGGTATCTGGGTACGCACGTGGGCTAAATGGTCGCAGGCCGCGGCAATGCTGGAGAGGACGGTGGTGTCGCTGATGGGGGAGCAATGGTCGCCGAAGATCGCGCCGTCCAATACCGCGCCGGCGACGAGGACCGTCAGCGGCAGGCCGCCTAAGTCGTAGGCTACGGGGATCATGGTCGGCAGGAGCACGGCCATCGTCGTCCACGAGGTGCCGATGGAGAAGGCGACCATTGCGGCCAGCAGGAAGACGAGGAGGGGGAACAAGTGCGGGTTGAGGAAGCCGGAAAGCGCCCCGACGATATAGGCCGAAGTCTCGACAGCCTCGCAGGTTTCCTTGAGCGCCCAAGCCAAGATCAAGATCACCAAAGCATAGTAAAAGCCCCTAATGCCGCTCATATAGGTCTTGCCCACTTCCACTAGGCCGAGTGGGCGTCTGCGGCTCGTTTTTTCGCGGCGGGTGAGGGCTAAGACCACGGCGAGGGCCGAACCGGCTAAAGAGGACAGGAACATCACTTTGGCGCTGTCGGCGTGGGAGAACACTTGGATCCAGTAGAGCCGGGCGAAAAAGCCGTGGTCGGCGCGGGCGGCCACCACGGCCGGTGCTTGGCTGGCGTCTAGGTGCATTCCGCCGAGGACGCCCGCGATGACGAGGACGACGGGGCCTACGGCCACGGCCCAATGAGTGCGGAGGCCGGGGTGCTCGGGGAGTTGGGATGCGTCCCCGATCATCGGGCGGTCTCCCGGCGCGAGGACTTGGCCCGTGTGCCGGGCGCGGCGCTCGGCTTTGAGCATGGGGCCGAAATCGCGGCCGGCGAGGGTTGAGCACAGCACAAAGACCAAGGTTAGCAGGCAGTAGAAGCGGACCGGTAGGACGCGGAAGAACAGTTCGTACCCGGAGATCCCCGCGCCGACTTGCTCCATCGCGCTGTCGAACAGGCCCACCTCAAAGCCGATCCAAGTGCTGATCAGGGCGATACCGGCCACCGGAGCGGCGGTGGAATCGACGAGAAAGGCCAGCTTTTCACGCGAGATGCGGAAGCCATCGGCAATGGGGCGCATGGTGGTGCCGACGACGAGCGTGTTGGCGTAGTCGTCGAAGAAGACAGCCAGCCCTAAGAGCGCGGTCGCCAACCGGGCCGAGCGCACCCCAGCGGCTCGGGCGACCAACAGCTCGGCAATGCCGCGGGTGCCGCCGGCCAGCGAGATGACGCGGATCATGCCGATTAGCGTGGCGGTAAAGCCGAGGATGAACAGTTGAAAGGAGTCGCGCAACGGCGTCCAGACAAAACTTAGGAGAGCCTTCTCTAAGCTGCGGAACGGGATCGCATAGAGCGGAACATCGGCCGGCAGGGAGACGAGTGCCCCGCCGACGATGGCCAGCCCTAGTCCCAAAATTAGGCGGCCCGTGGCGATGGCGACGAGGATGGCCGCGGCGGGCGGAAAAAGGCTCAGTCCGCTCGTCGCGCCTTGATCGGGCAAGAGCAGTGTGCCGAGTGCGGCCGTGCCGAGTGCCAGCGCGAGGCGGAGAAAGGGAAAGGCGGAGCGCACTTTATTCGGCGGTCATCTCGTCCAACAAGCGCGTGAACTCGGCCAGTTCTGCCACCTGTACAGCGGCGCGCAGCAGGGCTTGCAGTTGGTCCACCTGCTCAATCGCCGCCAAGCGAGCGACCACTGCCCGCGCCGCATCCTCCGCAAACCGAATCGCCAAGGTTTCTTGGATACTTTGCCGAATCCCTTGCTCGATCCCTTGCTCGATCCCTTGCTCGATCCCTTGCTCGATCCCTTGCTCGATCCCTTGCTCGATCCCTTGCTCGATCCCTTGCTCGATCCCTTGCCTCAGCCCCTGCTCCAACGTGCGCTTGCGTAAAGACTCCAGTAACGGAAACTCAGTCATAATATCCTCCGAGATGAAAGAAAAAATGGTTGATTCCTCACACACTAACGAACTCAACACCCCCATGTGCGCCAACACACTGTGCTTAACCGCACGAGGCACCGCCAATTCCTCGGTCGTCTCCACACACCGACGCAACCACGAGGCCACCCCCAATCCTTCGGGACGCCCCATCAACGGCGTAAAGGGCAACACCCACACATTGCCCGACGACAAATACGTCTCGCCATCCAACGCGATCAAGCGAATCACCTTATAGCGCAGCACGACCTCATGGCCGACGATCTCTTGCACGTACTGCCCCGGATCGCGCCTACCCGCGTCGGGACGCAGGTAGAGCACATACGACAACAAGGGCAAGCCATACTCGGCAAGGCAGCGTCCCATATAGCCGGCCATCCGCTGCGGCATAGGCATCTTGGTGCTGTCGGTGGTTTGAAACTCGCAGTGAACCAATGCTTCTTCCCCGTCGAGCCGGACGCGGAGCAAGCTGTCCATCATCTGCGTCTTGACGGTGGGTTGCTCTGGGTTGAGCGTCTCGATCCACTGTCCCTTCGAGTGCCCCAGCAGAAAGGCCAAAAACCCTTGCGGATGGGCGCTCAAAAGCGACTTGGGAACACTATCAAATTCAGCCATCCGCGCCTTTCGTCTCAGGGGAAGAGGTGATGGAGAGAAATATATCCGATGGGCGTACTAAGACAAAGGCCATAGTCGCTCCTCGGATTGCCACGGTGGCGACAAATCCAAGTTGTGGTCAAAGCCCAGATAGGTCATGCCAAAGCCGCCAAAGCCCAACACGCGCTCTTGCAGCCGATGCCTTGGGGCAAGGCGTTGAGAGGTTGGGACGCCTCGCTCATAGCCGTTCCGATCCGTTCACTTTCGCGCACCATGCCGGCGCAACACCACGGCGGCCTCAGATCGACCATAAGACTCCGCCTCGTGCAGCGGCGTATTGCCCTCCTTGTTTTGGGCGTTGACCTCCGCGCCGTTTTCCAAAAGCACCGCCGTCAGCGCAGAAACATCCGCCATCGCCGCTATGTGCAGCGGCGTATTGCCCTCCTTGTCTCGAGCGTTGACATCTGCGCCGTTGGCTAGCAACACCGTCGCCACCGCAGAAGCACCCGCCGCCGCCGCCCCGTGCAGCGGCGTGTAACCCTCGTCGTCTTGGGCGTTGACATCTGCGCCGTTGGCCAGCAACACCGTTGCCACCGCAGGAGCATCCGCCACTGCCATGTGTAGCGGCGTATTGTCCTCGTCGTCTTGGGCGTTGACATCTGCGCCGTTGGCCAAAAGCACCGTTGCCACCGCAGAAGCATCCTCCTCTGCCGCCACATGCAGCGGCGTATTGTCCTCGATGTCTTGAGCGTTGACATCCGCGCCGTTGGCCAACAGCAACACCGCCATCGCAGAGGCATCTTCCACCGCCGCCGGGTACAGCGGCGTCCAGCCCTCGTTGTCTTGGGCGTTGACATCTGCGCCGTTTTCCAAAAGCACCGCCGCCATCGCAGAAGCATCCTTCAACGCTGCCACGTGCAGCGGCGTCCAGCCCTCGTTGTTTTGAGCGTTGACATCTGCGCCGTTTTCCAAAAGCACCGCCGCCATCGCAGAAGTATCCTCAAACGCCACCACATGCAGCGGCGTATAGCCCTCGTTGTCTTGGGCGTTGACGTTCGCTCCGTTTTTCAGCAACACCGTCGCCACCGCAGAAGTATCCTCAAACGCCACCACGTGCAGCGGCGTCCAGCCCTCGTTGTTTTGAGCGTTGACATCTGCGTCGTTTTCCAAAAGCACCCCCGCTGTCGCCTCAGCATCCGCCATCGCTGCCCCATGCAGCGGCGTCCAGCCACGGTCGTTTTTGACGTTTATCTCCGCGCCCTGTGTGAGCAGGGATTGGGTCAGCACGGGCAGGTTCATGCCCGCTGCAATGTGCAGGTCGGTCTCACCCCTGTACACCCCTTTCGGGCGGGGCTTGCGCCCCACCTCGGCGGCAAATGCCTGTTCCTGACGCTGCTGCTCCAGTAGCGACGCATCCTTCTTAACGCTTTTCATTGGTTTTCCTTCCGTGTGAGTGTGTGGTTGGTTGCAAAGAAGTGTTAGCCCCTCAGCAGGCCGACAACGCCGAACTGGATGCCGATGAGCCAGCGGTCGCGGTCTTGGGCGTTAGGGGTTGGGGTGCTCGGCCTTGTCAAGCTGGCAGGCAAGGCGGGCCACCAGAGCGGTGCGGGTGGCAATGTCCGACGGCAAGTATTCCTTGATGGCGACAGGCTTATCCAAGTTGTGGTCAAAGCCCAGATAGGTCATGCCAAAGCCGCCAAAGCCCAACACGCGCACCAGTTCGTATTCTTGCAGCCGATAGCCTTGCGGCAAGGCGTGAAGAGGTTGGGGCACTTCGCTCATAGCATCTCCAATTGTTTCACCTACGCGCATCGTACTGGTACAACACCTCCGCTGTTTTAACAGCATCATACCGCTCCGCCCAGTACAGCGGCGTATAGCCATCGTTGTCTTTGGCGTTTACGTCCGCGCCGTTTTCCAGCAGCAGCACCGCCATCGCAGAAGCATCCTTCGCCATCACCGCCCAGTACGGCCACTCCTTGGGGGGGTAGTCGCTACTAACATACGCCGCCCAGTGCAGCGGCGTCCGGCCTTCGTTGTCTCTTGTGTTTGCGTCCGCGCCGTTATCCAGCAACACCTTCACCATCGCAGAAGCATCCGCCCTCGCCGCCCAGTGCAGTAGCGTCCGGCCTTCATTGTCTCTTGTGTTTGCGTCCGCGCCGTTATCCAGCAACACCTTCACCATCGCAGAAGCATCCGCCCTCGCCGCCACACGCAACGGCGTATAGCCATCGTTGTCTTTGGCGTTGACCTCTGCGCCGTTTTCCAGCAGCACCGCCGCCGTCGCAGAAGCATTCTTCCACGCCGCCACACGCAGCGGCGTCTTGCCATCGTTGTCTTTGGCGTTGACCTCTGCGCCGTTTTCCAGCAGCACCGCCGCCGTCGCAGAAGCATCCTCCTCCGCTGCCACATGCAGCGGCGTCTCGCCAAAGTTGCCTTTGGCGTTTACGTTCGCTCCGTTTTCCAGCAGCACCTTCACCATCGCAGAAGCATCCCGCATCGCCGCCACATGTAGCGGCGTCCGGCCATCGTTGTTTTTGGCGTTTATCTTCGCGCCCTGTGTGAGCAGGGATCGAGTCAGCACGGGCAGGTTCAGGCTCACTGCGATGTAAAGGTCAGTATGGCCCCTGTACATCCCTCTCGGATGTGGCTTGCGCCCCACCTTGGCGACAAATGCCTTTTCCTGACGTTGCTTTTTTAGCTTTTTTACCGCCGCCTGTCGACGCTGCTTCTCTAATGCCGCCTGTTCCCGACGCTGCTTCTCTAATGCCGCCTGTTCCCGACGCTGCTTTTCTAACGCCGCCTGTTCCCGACGCTGCTTTTCTAACGCTGCCTGTTCCCGACGCTGCTTTTCTAACGCTGCCTGCTCCCGACGTTGTTTCTCCAACGCCGCCTGTTCCCGACGTTGCTTTTCTAACGCCGCCTGTTCCCGACGTTGCTTTTCTAACGCCGCTTGCTCCTGACGCTGCTTTTCTAACGCCGCCTGTTCCCGACGCTGCTTTTCTAATGTCGCTTGTTCCCGACGCTGCTTTTCTAATGCTGCCTGTTCCCGACGCTGCTTTTCCAACGCCGCCTGTTCCCGACGCTGCTCGGCAGCATGATTAACATACATTACACCCCCAGCCAAGAGAGCAACCACACCCAAGACTACGGCAAGCCTCCTAAAAAAGGGCTTCTTCGGCCGCTCCAGTGGCGGCGTCTCCTGCTCCACCGCCTCCTGCTCTGCTGCCGCCGCATCACTCGCCAGTTCCTGCCCTGCCGCCTCCTGCTCCACCCGCTTCACACTTGGCACGTCATCCACCACCTCTGCCGCCGTCTCCACTTCCATCGCCTCCCGCCACGCCCCTACGTTCTGCGGACGAGCCCCCTCATCCACCGACAACGCCCAATCAACCGCCGACAAAAACGCCCCACTCGCCCGACCCGCACACCGATGCGCCACCGGAACGAGTGGATCATCCCGCATCCTATCGGTCGCATCCTCCGGCACATCCCCCGTCAACGCCCGATAACACACGCCCCCCAACGCATAAAGGTCCGTCCACGGCCCCTGACGCCCTCGACTCGAATACTGTTCAATCGGCGCATACCCCGGCGTCACGATAGACGTAACCGACCGGCTCTTCGCCCCAACGGCTTGACGCGCCGCCCCAAAGTCCAACAACACCGGCGAACCATCCGCATCCCGCAAGACGATGTTACCCGGCTTGATGTCCCGATGCAGAAAATCAGCCCCATGTACCACCTCCAAACCATCCAACAGCGGATACAGAATCGCTTTGAGTTCGGCTTCGCTCAGCGGCCCCTTGTGCTCAAGACGCGCCGACAAAGTCTCACCCTCGGCATATTCCATCACGATATACGCCGTACCATGCGCTTCAAAGAAACGATACACTTTGATGATGTGGCGATGGTCAAAGCGGGCTAAGGTGCGGGCTTCGTCCAAGAACCGCTCCAGCCCCCATTGAAAATCGCCGCGAAAATTGCTGGCTTGCGGGGCGACGCTGCGGTCGGCAGTGCGGATGGCAATGTCGGAGGGCAGGTATTCCTTGATGGCGACCGCTTTGTCCAAGTTGTGGTCAAAGCCCAGATAGGTCATGCCAAAGCCGCCAAAGCCCAACACGCGCACCAGCTCGTATTCTTGCAGCCGATGGCCTTGCGGCAAGGCGTGAAGAGGTTGGGGCACTCCGCTCATAGCATCTCCAATTGTTTCACCTACTCACGCCATGCCGGCGCAACACCGCAACGGGCACAAACGCACTCATTGCCGCCGCGTCCGGTGTGAGCAAAGATCGAGTCAGCACGGGCAGGTTCCGTTCCTTTGGTTGGCCATTTTATTCGGCGGTCATCGCATCGATCAAGCGCGTGAAGTCGCCCTCAGTCGTCTTGCGGCGGGGATTCGACCTCGCGGGTGGGGACGGTGGACATCTCCAGCTTAAAGGCCAGCAGATACATCATAAAACAGCCGATGATCCACCACGCAATCTGCCAGAGCCACAGCGAGGGAACTCCCCAGAGCCAACGGGCGGGATCGGTCTGATTGCCGAGGACGGCAAAGGGGCCGATGGCACAGAGAAACCAAACCACCGTCAGAATCCAGACCGGCGTTTTCCATTTCTTTTTGGCCTCGGGCAAGGCCGTGTGCGCTTTGAGGAAGTGGTGGTAGCGATCGCGGTGGGCGAGGTCGCTAGCGTACTTAGGCTGGGTGAAAAAGCTGACGACAACGACGATGCTCAGATTAAAGAAAATTCCCCAACCGGCACTGTGGAGCGTGAGCGGATAGCGGCCAATGCCGATCAGCCCGCCCAACTCGGTTATATAAGTGAAGGTAACGGCGACGAGCCCGGCGATCAGTCCGGCGACGATGCCCTGGGGCGTGAAGAAGCGAATGTAGCAGATGCCCAGCAGCGCCGGCCACATCTGAAATCCATAGGAAACGGCTGCGCCCCCCAGCAAGACGAGCAGATCGCCGGACGCCAAGCCAACGAACAGGGCTAAGCTGACGACGACGGCCACGCTCAAGCGGCCGACGAAGACTTGGGCCGAATGCGATGCCTCTTTATTGAAGAAATGGCGGTAGAGATCGCGGGTGATAATGCCGCTGGCTGTGGACATATAGGCGGCGCCGGTCGATTGCATCGCGGCGACCGCACAGACGGCCAAAAGCCCCAAGAGGAAAGGAAAGCTATCGGCCAAGGTGTCGATCAGATAGGGAACCAAGTGGTCGGACGCTGGCAAGCCGAGGGGTTTCGTCCCGCGGACCAGTTCCATATCGAGGAGCCGGGCGCCCAGCCCCTGAAAGGCGGTAAAAAAGAACATGATGCCGCCGATGACTAAGGAAGAGGCGACGACCTGTTGCCACGGGAAAGGCCGAGGATCGCGGTTGGCAAAGGCCCACATGGAGAACGCCGGTGACGACTGAATGCCCATCAAGGCGAACATATAGGTCAGGATCATCAGGCCGGTCCAAGGCCCGCCTTGGGCGTCGAAAAACAGAGTGCCAACCCGCTCGAGGAAGGAGCTCGACTCTGGCCGAGTCGGAATGGCGACCATATCGGGTTTTTGCTCGGCGAGGGCGGCCAACCCCCCCTTGAAGGCCGTCCAGCCGCCGATCAAGTCGAGGGCGACAAACCCGAGGACGACGATGCCGAGCGCCAAGAGGATGCACTGGGCGCAGTCAACGTAGGCGACCGAGCGCAACCCACCGGAGGCCACGTAGATAAAGACGACCACCGAAAGCACAATCGCCCCCCCCTCGACCGAGCCGATGAAGCTGCCCTCCAGCGGCGTGCCGGTCGTCAAGCGGTTGAAAAGCAGGCCGGATGCCTTGAGCTGGAGGCCGAGATAGGGCACGCTGAATACGAACGCGACGAGGACGGTGAGGAAGCGCATCGCATCGGTGCGGTAGTAATCGCTGAACATCTCGCCCGGGGTGATATAGCCAAAGCGGCGGCCCAAAAGCCACTGGCGCTTGAGGAACAACACCCCGGTGAAGGGGATGGTAATGGCGTAAAAAGAGGCAAAGGCGTAGGGCAGGCCCACGTTGTAGATGGTGCCGGGGTGGCCGACAAAAGTCCAGCCGCTAAAGGAGGTGGCGGTGGCGGCCAGCACAAAGACCCACAGGCCGATACCGCGGCCGGCAATAAAGTAATCCGCGGCCGTCTTGGCCCGGCGAGCGCCTTTGATCCCCCAGAAGACGCAGTACGACCAATAGCCGACGGTAAAGACCAGTAGCCAGACCAGCTTTTCCATGTGACCGCGCTTGGGGCTAGTCGGAAAGCCCCACGTCGAAGAGCATGTTGGTAATTTTCCACGAGCCGGAGCGGCGGCTCAGCGTCCAGAACACGTAGCGTTCTTTGGCGTGTTTGGCCGGGCCTTTGACGTGCTCGACGGCCACTTTTTCGTGCGTGACCGCCAAGGCTTCGTCGCCGGCCGGGCCAATCGCCGTGTGGAGCACTTTGCGGTCGAGGTCGTACTGCACGTAGGGCAGCCGCTTGTCGAGCCACTTTTCTAGCTCCTCGCTGCCGCTGAAGGCGATTTTGTAGGAGGCCGGCTTAAACGTGCCCAAGGCGTCGTAGCCCGTGAAGTTTGCGTCGAAGAAGCCGAGGATGCCGCTGCCGGCGGCCCACGCTTGGCTTTCGCGCTGCAACAACTCGGCGATTTCGCCGTTGGCCGGTGCGCCCGCTGCCGGCAAGAGCGTGTCGCCCAAACCCGCGACCATGGCCGTGGCCAGCCAGTCGTCCTCTTCCTTGAGAAAGGTCCAAAAGCGGTGGACGGCAACCGGCGTGGCCTCGCTCGTCTGGCGATCGACGACGCGCCCGGAGTCCAAGCTGGTGGCAATGGCGTGGGTGGCGCGCACCGCGATAAAGGGAACCGAGCGCACCACCTCGTAGCGCTGAGTGCTGAGATCGGCCGCGAGTTGGCTGGCGAACGCATCGCGGTTTTCGTGCCGCACAGTCCAAGCGCGCGGGTCGGCGTTGGCGTGGCCCTGATAGGCTACGAAGTGCGGGTGGTATGCCTTGAGAGCCAGCTCGACATCGGCCCGGCGATACCCGGCGATGTCGTTGGCGAGGGCTTGGCGAATGAGGAGGGTCTCGGGCGTTTCGCCGGCGCGGCTGGGCGCGGCAAACGGCGGCAGGACCAAGAGGACGAACAACAGGCAGATTGCGTTTTGCATGGCGGGAGAAAGGGGGGTTAGGGTCAACTCGACCCGAGCTGACCTAAGGCCCACTCGGCGTAGTAGGAAACCGTGGAGTCGCTATCGCGGCGCAGTTTTTCGAGTTGGGCGCGGCTTTGGTCGCCGCCGATGTGGCCGAGGGCAATGGCGGCATTGGCCCGCACGTCGGCGACCTCGTCCATGGTGGCCGCCAGCAGGGCAGTGAAGGCGGATTGGACGCGCGCTTGGCCCAAGACTTGGGCTGCGCCCGCACGGGCGAGCGAATCCTCGGCGCGGAGGGCGGCTATGAGCTGGGATTCGACCGCGCCGGATTGCCGCTGGACATCGGTGAGAAACTTGACAGCATTGGCGCGGAGGATGGCGTCGGTATTGCGCAGGGCCTCAAAGAGAAACTCAATGCCCTGACTGCGCCCCATGGTCGCCAAGGCGGCGGCCGTGCTAAAGCGCACTTGATTGCTGGGGTCGGCCAGCAGGTCGGCCAAGGCGGGCGAGGTGCTCTCGTCGCCGATGTAGCCGAGGGCTTGCGCGGCGCGCTGGCGGTGGGCCGGGGCTTCGTCCTCTAGCTGGGCGACGAGTTGGTCCTTGACCTTGGCGATCACCGAGCGCAGCGCGGCTTGATGCGGGCCGGGGCGATCTCTCAGTTCCACGAGCAGCGGGACGCCGAAGTAGCCAGACTCTTCTAGCCCTTGCAGGGCCGTTTGGGTTCGCTCGGAGTCGCTGCTGGCGAGGGCCGCTTCGATCTCGCTCGTGCCGCGATCGTCGTCCATCTTGAGCAAGGCAATGGCCGCGTGGATGCGGATGATGGGATCGGAATCCCCGAGCTGGGCTTTGGCCGCATCCACGCCCGCTTGGACGTAGCCGGCTTGACCCATGGCCCACAGGCAGGCGATGCGCTCGCGGTCTGTGTACGCGGTTGTGATCCGATCCTTGAGGGCGGCCGTAGCCCCGCGCGGCTTAATGCGGCCCAGCACTCGGGCGCAACCGATGCGGAGTTTTTCTTGTTCGTCGCGGAACTCGCGGTAGTTCTCCCCGAGGTACAGATCGGGGTTGAGGCGGGCGATGAGCTGGCGAGCGGCGGGCCGACCAATGGCGGCCAATTCGTCGATGGATTGCTGATAGGCCGGCGAATCCACTGGGTTCGCGGCCATCTGCTCTAGGAGCTCAACGACCTGCTCTTCGGTGGTGCTACAGGCCGTGAGGCCCACGAGCAGCAGACAGGGTAGGTGCTTGGCGATCATGGTCTATGGCGGGGTTAGAGGTGGGCAAGTGCGGATAAGGTACGCGGTGAGAGGCCATAAATCAATGATCAGAGGCTGCATCTGGCCGCCCTTCCGCCACGACAGATACCTGCGACGTCGTCCACGTCACCGCACGGTTGGCCAAGGTCTGCTCAAAGAGTTTGCGCACCTGCCGCAGCTCGTCTTCGTCGAGATGCTGGGTCAGATGGTGGGCGTAGGTGTGCCGCTTCTCGCCGCCGGGATTGAACCAATGCGCGAGATGGCGCGGCTCAATGTGCCGCTGCGACTGGACCGCTTCCACCGACACCTGCACCGAGCCAAAGCCCGCCGCGGCGAATATCTGTTTGAGATCCGCGGCATCCCAGTTGACGCGCGGGTTGTCGGGCGCGGCGTAGATGGCCTCTTCGGCCTCGACGAGACGCTCGCCGAGCGCGCCGAGTTGCTGCAAGTCGAGCAACTGGTACAAACGTTGCGACCGGCGAGAGAGGACCTCGACCAAGCTGACGCGGCCCTGCGGGGCGAGGTAGCGATAGAGGGCTGCGATTACTTCGGCTTTGTGCGCGAGCGCGCCGAGGGCATGGCGTCCTACGACCGCGTCAAAACGGACGTCCGGGTCGCGGGCGGCAATCTGGTCGGCGAGGGTGACGAGCGGGCCTTGCAGCACTTGGGGGCGCTCGATCTCGGCTAGGTGGGCGGCGGTCTCGTGCAGGGCTACGGCCGCGATCTTGTCGCTGACGTGCGCCCAGACGCCGCCTTCGGGCACGCGCCGCAGGGCTTCCCAAGTGAGCAGGCCCGTGCCAGCCTCCAAGTCGAGGACGAGGTGATGGCGCGCCAGCGCGAGCGGAGCGAAGAGGCGTTGGCGCACGCGCTCTAATTGGGGGGCCACATCGCCGCTGACGCGCTTGAGCCATTGATCGCGCACTTGGTCGGGCGGCGACAGGGACAGCACTTCGGCCGCGGCGGATTCCCCTTCGCGCATGGCGGCGAGCTGGAGCTCGCGGCGTTGGCGGACCCGGTCGCCCGCTTCTTTTTCTCGGCCTTGGTCCGAAGGCTGGTAGAAGATGCGGCCCTGCAAACCGGCGGGCAGGTACTGCTGGGCCACCCAGTGCTCGCGGTAAGCGTGGGGGTAGAGATAGCCGGCGCCGTGGCCAAAGCCCTCGCTGTCGCGGCTAGCGTCTTTGAGGTGAGTGGGCACCTCGCCTTCGCGTTCTTTTTCCACGACCGCCAGCGCGTCGAAGAAGGCCATAGTCGAGTTGCTCTTGGGCGCGGTGGCCAAGTACAAGGCGGCGTGGGCCAGTGGAAAACGCCCCTCGGGCAGCCCAATGCGGTCGAAGGATTCAGCCGCGGCGATGACGACCTGTAAGGCGCGCTCGTCGGCGAGGCCAACGTCTTCGCTGGCGAAAATGAGCATGCGGCGAAAGAGAAAGCGCGGGTCTTCGCCGGCGTATATCATCCGCGCCAGCCAGTAGAGAGTGGCGTCTGGATCGGAGCCGCGCATGGATTTGATAAAGGCACTGATGGCGTCGAAGTGGTAGTCGCCCTCCTTGTCGTAGAGCAGGGCGCGCCGCTGGATGGACTCCTCGGCCACCGCTAGGGTGACGACGATCCGCCCTTGGGTGTCTCGCTCGGTGGTCTCGACCGCCAACTCCAAGGCGTTGAGCAGGGCGCGGGCGTCGCCGTTGGCCACGTCGATTAGGTGCGCGAGGGCGTCGGGGTGCAGGACGACGCGGAGGTGACCGTAGCCGCGGGCGTCGGCAAGCGCCTGTTGGGCAATGTGCGCGAGGGCTTGGGCACTAAGGCCCTCAAGCTGAAAAACCCGGCTCCGCGAGAGCAGGGGGCGGTTGACCGAGAAGTATGGATTCTCAGTGGTCGCGCCGATGAGAATGATGGTGCCGTTTTCGACCCAAGGCAGGAGCGCGTCTTGCTGGGCCTTGTTGAAGCGGTGGACCTCGTCGATGAAGAGGATGGTTTTGCGGCTGTGCAACTTGCACAACTGGCCGGCCTCATCGACGGCTTGACGAATGTCGGCGACCCCGGCCAAGACGGCGTTGATAGAAATAAAATGGGCGCGGGTGGTGTGGGCGATGACGGCCGCGAGCGTGGTTTTGCCCGTGCCGGGCGGGCCGTAGAAAATCAGGGAGGAGAGTTGGTCGGCCTCAATGGCGCGCCGCAGCAGGCGGCCCGGCCCGAGAATGTGGTCTTGGCCGACGTATTCGTCTAAGGTGTGCGGTCGCAGGCGAGCGGCTAGGGGCTGGTCCGCCGCTTGGCGATCTTTAAGTCCGGCGTCGAACAGATCCATGCTTTTACCTCCGGGGAGCTGCTAAAAACATAACGACTTAGTTGAACCGCGCGAACCCCTCCGCTCGTAGCGGCTAGGCCGTCTCTTCTTTATGTTTTCTAAGAACACAGTTTTACGCTGGAGAGGCGCATGAAAATTACTCATTTAGAACTCCATTCGGTCGCGGCGTCGCCCCGCGGCAACTGGATCTTCGTCCAAGTTCACACCGACGCCGGGTTGAGCGGGCTGGGCGAAGCCAGTCAGAGCGGCAACGACAGCTTGGTCGCGGCCGCGCTGGAGCAGTTGGGGCCGAGATTGGCGGGCGCGGACCCGACCCAAGTAGAGGCGTTGTGGGAACGGATGGCGCAGGGGGCCGCGATTTTCTCGGGCGACGCCGGCCGCGTGGGGGCTACGGCGCGGAGCGCGATCGACCAAGCACTGTGGGATTTGGCCGGCAAGGCTTTGGGGGTGCCGGCTTGGCGTCTGTTGGGCGGCAAGCAGCGCGATTCCGTGCGATTGTACGCCAACCTCAATCGCGGCACCCGCGACCGCAGCCCACAGGGGTTTGCCGATGCGGCCCGCCGAGCGGTTGATGCCGGCTTCAGCGCGGTCAAGAGCACGCCCTTTGACGAAGTGCATTGGCGGCGGATGGACCGCGCTGGCGTCGAGCGCGACGCAGACCAAGGAATCGCACGGCTCGCGGCCACGCGGGAGGCCATTGGCGACGAAATCGAGCTGTTGGTGGATTGCCATCAGCGCTTTGACTTGGCCTTGGCCTTTAAGGTGGCCGAAAAGGTGCGGCCGCTCGATCTGTACTGGTTTGAGGAGCCAGTGCCGCGCGATCAAGTCGATGCCCTGCGCCAGTTGCGGTTGCATTCGGGCCATACCATTGCCGGGGGCGAGTCCCTCGTCGGTCGTGCGGGCTTTTGGCCCTACATCGCCCAAGGAGCCGTAGATGTGCTGATGCCGGATGTCAAACACGCCGGGGGCATTACCGAATGCCGCCGCATTGCCGCGCTGGCCGAAGTAGTGCAGATGCCGATCTCGCCCCACAGCCCGGCCGGTCCGGTATCGACGATGGCCGGCGTTCATCTAGCGGCGACGATTGCCAACTTCACGGTGCTCGAATACGCTTTTGGCGAGGTGGATTGGCGCGGCGAATTGGTGCGCCCGGCCGAAACCATACTAGACGGCCACATCCGGGTGCCGGACGCGCCCGGCTTGGGGATTGAACTTGACGACGCGGTGCTCATGGCGCACCGGGTGCCATAAATGTTCTGTCAACTCGACGACGCGATCGCGGACTTCCGCGCCGGAAAATTCTTGGTCTTAGTCGATGCACACGACCGCGAAGACGAAGGCGATCTAATCGTGGCCGCCGAATACGTCTCAGGTGCTGCGATCAATCAAATGCTCATTGAGGCGCGCGGCATGCTACACCTAGCCACGACCGAGGCCCATCTGGCGCGGCTCGGCGTCGGCCTGATTGAGCCACACAATGCCGACTGGACGACGCCGCGCTTTGGGCTGCCGTTTGACGCGCTAGAGGGGATCGAAACCGGCGTCTCAGCGGCCGATCGCGCCACGTCCATTCAGCGGTCCCTCGCCCCAGACACCGGCCCGGCCGACATCGTCATTCCCGGGCACGTATTTCCCTTGGCAGCCCGCCCAGAGGGCTTGCTCCGCCGCCAAGGGCACACCGAAGGAGCCGTGGAGTTGGCCCGCCAAGCGGGGCTTTTTCCGGCCGCGGTGATGTCCGAGGTAATGGCCCCCGACGGCACCATGGCCAAGGGCCAGCAGCTCGTGGATTTTGCCGCCCGCCTCGGCTGCCGCTTAATCGACATAGAGCAGCTCCACCAAGCAGTGCTGGGCGGCTGACTTCCGAGGTTCATGTACCTTCTCCTCCTGCTTCTCCCCTTCGTCCTCTGCGGGCGGCTCAACGCGAGCGATCACCCGGTGCGGGCCAGTCTTTTGGCCGACGTAGAGGCCGTGACGCCCGGCCAGCCCTTTCGGCTGGGGGTCGAGCTGAGGATGGCGGCGGGCTGGCACACCTATTGGCTTTTTAGCGGCGACGCCGGCTTGCCCACCGCAGTCGAGTGGCAGGTCCCTCCGGGGGTTGTCTCTAGGCCACTGCAATGGCCCTTGCCGAGCAAATTCGAGGAAGAAGGGGGGCTGGTGGTCTATGGGTATGCCGATGAAGTCCTGCTCATGGCCCGGGCTACCGCGCCCAGCGCGCTGGCTGTGGGGGATACGCTGCGCTTGGCGGCCGAGGTCTCTTGGCTGGTATGCCGCGAGTTGTGCATCCCCGGGGAGGCGTCGGTGGCGTTGGCCCTGCCGGTAGCTGCGGCGAGCGAGCCGAATGCCCAGCAGCCGCAGTTTGATCGCTATGCGGCGCAGGTGCCGGGCGAGGGGGTCGGGCGCGTTGCGGTCGATATTGGCGTCCGGGGCGAGGGGGTTATGGAGGTGGATGTGCGCCTCGCGGCCGAGGGCCAGTCTTTTGAGCAGGGCGAGCAGGCACCCGACTTCTATCCGCTCGCGGCCGACGACTTTGCGCTCTCCACCCGGCGTCTAGCGGCCGATCACCTAGTGCTTTCGGTCGAACCTTATGGCGACGCCAAAGTTGATACGCTGCGCGGCGTGCTCGTCTATGGGCTAGATGGCGCGGTTCAAGCTGGGGTGTTGACGCTCGATTTGCGCGCGGCACCGCGCCGAGGCGGGGGGATTTTGCAGAGGGATTACCGTGCGGCGAGCGGACAGATCGAGCGGCCGCTGTGGTTTTATATCGCCTTTGCGGCGTTGGGGGGGTTGATCCTCAACCTGATGCCCTGCGTGTTGCCGGTCATCTCGCTTAAGGTGCTCGGGTTTGTCAATCAAGCCGGGGAGGAGACCCAGCGGGTGCGGCAACTCGGATGGGCGTTTTGCGCCGGTATTGTGGCCACCTTTTTGGCGCTGGCCCTAGCGGTGCTCTTGCTCAAAAGCAGCGGCGAGCAGATCGGTTGGGGCTTTCAGTTCCAGTACCCGGGTTTTGTAGTGGCGATGAGTGCCTTGGTCTTTGCGTTGGCCCTAAGCCTTTTCGGCGTCTATGAAATCCTGCTTCCGGGAACCAGTAGCTTGGGGGGATTAGGGGGGCACGAGGGGCTGACGGGATCCTTTCTCAACGGCGTGTTGGCGACGATTCTGGCCACGCCCTGCACCGCGCCCTTTTTGGGAACCGCGCTTGGCTTTGCCTTCGCCCAACCCGTCGCGGTCGTCGTCGCGGTCTTTTTGGCGATTGGCGTGGGTATGGCACTGCCCTATGGGGTGCTGGCGCTTGAACCGGCTTGGATCGGGCACTTGCCCAAGCCCGGCCCTTGGCTGGTGCGGTTCAAGCAGCTCATGGGCTTTTTGCTGATGGCCACGGTGCTGTGGTTGCTCTGGGTCTTAGGCAAGCAGACCGGGGTCGAAGGCGTGGTGTGGACCGGGGCCTTTTTGCTGGCGCTGGGGTTGGCCTGCTGGGTTTGGGGTCAGTGGGGCAGCTTCCAGCATCCCAATCGCTCGAAAAGGGTGGCCCGCGTGGCGGCGCTGGGGCTGGTTGTGAGCAGCTATGCGATCTTTGTCCATCCGTTGCTAACGGCCAATCCCGCTCAGACCACCGCGCCCGCCCTAGACTGGCAGCCGTTTAGCGCGGCCCGCGTTGAGGAGTTGGTCACCGGCGGGCAGATGGTCTTTATCGACTTTACGGCCGAGTGGTGCTGGACGTGCAAAGTCAACGAGCAAGCGGTGCTGGCGCAGCACGTGGTACGCGAGCAGTTCGCCGCGCTCAATGTGGCCTTAGTCCAAGCCGATTGGACCAATCGCAACCCCGAGATCACGCAGTTCTTGCGCGCCTTTGGGCGCTCGGGGGTGCCCCTGTACGTGATCTTTCCCGCCGGTCACATCGACCAGCCGCTGGTGTTGCCCGAGGTTATTACGCCAGCCATGGTCGTCGAAAAACTAGCCGCGGCCGCCGCGCTCGCTCGCAACAACTGAGGCCGCCGTGTTCTCGGTTGTCATTCCGGTGTACAATCGCCGGGCGTTGGTTGGCCGAGCGATCCGTTCGGTACTGACGCAGCAGGAGGCAGACTTTGAGGTGATCGTGGTAGATGACGCCTCCGACGACGGTACGCCCGAGCAGGTGCGCGAGGAATTTGGCAGCGCCGTCAAAATAGTCATCCTCAAAGAAAACAGCGGGGTTGCCGCGGCGCGCAATCGCGGGATCGCAGCGGCCGCGAGCGAGTGGATCGCCCTGCTCGATTCGGACGACGAGTGGTTGCCCAACAAACTCGCTCGCCAAGCAGCCGCCCTGCGCGCGAGCGGGCTGTGGGTCTGCCACACCGACGAGATTTGGATCCGCAATGGCGTGCGGGTCAATCCCCACAAACATCACCAGAAATACGGCGGCGACATTTTCTTCCGCGCTCTGCCTTTGTGTGTTATGTCGCCATCGTCGATTGCGATTCACCGCCGGGTCTTTGCAGACGTTGGTATGTTTGACGAATGCCTGCCCGCCTGTGAGGACTACGAGCTGTGGCTGCGGGTTGCCAGTCGCTATGAGGTGGCTTATTTGGCCGAGCAACTCATTCGCAAATACGGCGGCCACGCCGATCAACTATCGCAGGCTTACTACGCGATGGATCGCTTTCGAGTGTATGCGCTCGACAAGCTGCTGCGCGAGACGCCGCAACTCGCACCCGATCGCGCCGCGGCCGCACGGGCCATGCTATTGCACAAGGCGCGGATTGTCTGGCGCGGCGCCACCAAGCGCGACAACGCGGAGTTGCAGCGGCAGATGGAGGTCTATGTGGAACGCTGGGAGTGAAGAGGCTTCCGCCTAAAGACGCATGCTTTTGCGGGGTCGGTGGGGATTGCGACCGCTGCAAAAATAAAACCCTAGTTGGCACGACAAATGTCGCTCAACTAGGGTTTTATTGTACCGCCCAATTCGCACGACAAACGCCGTGCGCGGACGCAGCTATTCGCCGGCCTGTGCCTTGCGTTGCTCTAGCTCCTGCTTGGCTTGCTTTTTGCCCATCTTGCTGAGTGCGGCAATTTTTGGCAGGTGAGCCTCACGCGGCTTGGACGATCCCGCTTCCCAACGCAAAACAGTGTTGGTGCTAGTGCCGAGTAGTACGCCCACATCGGCTTGGGAAAGACTGAGGCGCTTGCGGTTGTTCTTGAACGAAGCCGGGGAAAATCGGGTTTTGGCTTTCCGCTTGGGCGCGGGTGCCGCGGCTTTCTTGGCGGGCGCGGGCTTGTCAGCTTTGGCTTTGGCTTTGGCTTTCGCCTTGGGCTTGGCTTTGGCCTTGGGCTGATCGTCTTGTTTTTCCAAGCGGGCGATGCGAGCGTTCTGCTCTTTGATGGTTTTCACAAGCTCGCGCGTCTGGTCTTGCACTTCTTTGCGAGCTAGCTTGCTGATCTCTTCTTTCAAAAGGGTTGCGAGGTTAGGCATGAAATATCCTTTCGCCTTTAAGGAAGTGTAGGTGCGAATGTTTCCAAATTAAGAGAAAGATCGACTATTTAGCAAATGCAAGTAGTGGGCACTTTGAATTTTTTGGACATTTTGTCTCCTTATCGGGGCTGAAATTTGCAAAGTGACCCGCGACCTAAATGCCTGTCTCCCCGCTGGCAAAAGGTAGGGTCTCAACGACATTTACGCCGACCGGCCACGCAAAATTTTGTGGAATCGGCGCGTTGGTCTGGCGTGTCGTATTAGGGAAAATTTGCTGCGACAAAGGGACATTTCGCGCTTTTGCTTTTTGCGATTGTAGGTGGGATGGGAAAGTGCGTTGCGCCCTATTTCTGTGCAGAGCAAAACGACGCGAACAGGTAGAAAATTACATCGGCACTATAGCAATCCTACATGACTTGCAAGCATGTAGAGATGCTTCGACTACGCTTCGCTACGCTCAGCATGACACACAGACGGGGGCTGCGTCCCCCACACCTTGTCATACTGAGCGTAGCGAAGTATCTCATACCCAAAACGCCATGCAGAACATCCCTTATGAACGATGTAGGACGGCTATAGCGCGAAAAAACGCCGACTCGGTACGATACATTGTGAGCGTCAATACAGCGTTTCCACGATGCTTTTGCGCTAGGCGTTGTAAGCTGTTGATGCCGTCGTTCCTCCGCGTCCGGTCCAGTTGGTGTGAAAGAACGTGCCGCGCGGCTTGTCGGTGCGCTCATAAGTATGGGCACCGAAGTAGTCGCGCTGGGCTTGGAGCAGATTGGCGGGCAGGCGGGCGGAGCGGTAGCCGTCGTAGTACGCGAGGGCACTGGAAAAGGTCGGCACCGGGATGCCGAGGGTTGCGGCCGTAGCCACGACTCTGCGCCACGACGCTTGGGTTTGCGCGAGGGCTTGGCTGAAGTACGGCGCGAGCAGCAGATTGGCCAGCGTTGGCTCCGCGTCAAAGGCTTCCTTGATGCGGCCCAAAAACTGGGCGCGAATAATGCAGCCGCCGCGCCACAGCAGGGCGATGCCTCCGTAGTTGAGCGCCCAGTCGTATTCGCGGGCGGCGAGGGCGAGCAACTGATAGCCTTGGGCGTAGGAACAAATTTTGGCCGCGTACAGGGCGCGGCGGATGTCTTCGACAAAAGCGTCTTTGTCACCCGTAAACGAAGCGTCTGGTCCCGGGAGGATGCTGGCGGCCGCTACGCGCTCGTCCTTGAGGAAGGATAGCGCACGGCTGAAGACGGCCTCGGTAATGGCGGTTACGGGCGCACCCAATTGCAGGGCGTCGATGCCGGTCCACTTGCCAGTGCCCTTTTGCCCGGCCGCGTCAAGTATGACATCGACCAGCGGCTGGCCGGTCTCGTCGTCGGTCTTGGCGAGGATGTCGCCGGTTATTTCGATGAGGTAGCTGTCGAGCTCGCCCTCATTCCACTGCTTGAAAATTTCGCTCTGCGCCTGCGGCTCAATACCGAGGGCCTCGCGCATCAGGGCGTAGGCCTCGGCGATCATCTGCATATCGCCGTACTCAATGCCGTTGTGGACCATTTTCACGTAGTGCCCGGCCCCATCGCGCCCCACCCAATCGCAACACGGGCTGCCGTCGGCGACTTTGGCGGCAATGGCTTGGAAGAGGTCTTTGATGTGGGGCCAAGCGGCCGGGTTGCCGCCGGGCATGATGCTCGGCCCCTTGAGCGCGCCCTCCTCGCCACCGGAGACGCCCGTGCCCACGTAGAGCAAGCCTTTGGCCGCCAGCGCTTGGGTGCGGCGAGCCGTGTCTTGGTAGTTGGAGTTGCCTCCGTCAATGAGGATGTCGCCGCGGTCGAGCAGGGGCGCGAGCTCCGCTATGACGCGGTCAACGGCTTGGCCGGCTTGAACCATCAGCATCACGCGGCGCGGCCTTTTGAGTTGGGCGAGCAGTTCGGCGGGCGAATGGGTGCCGATGATGGATTGGCCGCGGGCGCGGCCGGTCATAAAGGCCTGGACCTTGGCGGTTGTGCGGTTGTACACCGCAACGGTGAAACCGCGACTCGCCATGTTGAGGACGAGGTTTTCGCCCATCACGGCTAGGCCGATTAGGCCGATGTCTGCTTGGCTCATTGAACTCCTCCGGTGGGGTCGTCGTGCGGGTTTAGGGCGCGGCGCAGTTGGGCAATACCCGCCGCGATGTCCGCGCCTAGATGGATGCGGAGCACGGCCCGCCCGCGATCGGCGAGGGCTTGGCGGTCGCCGAGGGCTTGGGCTTGGGCGAGGACGCCGAAGGTGATGCTAGAGGCCGCGGCCCCCGCTTCGTCGGGAATCGGCGCGTCCTCGCCTGAGTCTGCCGTTAGCTGAATAAAAAGCCCGCGTCCGGCGTCGCCCTTGTGTAGTTGGCCAGTCGAATGCAGATAGCGCGGGCCAAAGCCGAGGGTTGTGGCTAGGCCGGTGCGCGCTAGTAGCTGGCGGCGCATGTACTGTAGGGCGGCGGTGGTCTCCGGGGTCGGCGGGAGATGCGCTTGCAGGGCAATGTACGCGCCTTTTCGGGCGTCGAGAAAGTGCGTTAGGGCCTCAGGCAAGGTGGTGCCCTGCACCGGTCCGTATAGCGCGAGGCCATCAACGAGATCGGGAGCGGGGGCGGGCAACGCACCGCATAGCTGATAAGCCGCGACCATCCGCCGGGCCTGTTCCTTGGCCCCCTCGACATCGGGCTGGTCGAAAGGATGAATGCCGAGGAAAAACCCGGCGATGGCTGCGGCCATTTCCCAGTGAAAGAAGGCTGCGCCGAGATCGTAGGCGTCCGCGAGTTGGAGGCACAAGAGGGGATGCCCGGCTGCGGCTATGGCTTGGGCGCGGGCATCGGCCTCCGCGTCCAACCGCAGATGGACGAAGAGCCGGTCAGGGCCGTAGGCGTGGGCTGGACATTCAGGCTCCAGATCGACCGGCAGCAGGCCCTTGCCATCTTTGCCGGTGCTCTCGGCGATGAGTTGCTCAATCCAAGCACCCAGCGGGCGGGCGGCGGGCGAAGCGATGAGGGTCAGCTTGTCGCGGCCAGCGAGGAACCCCGCGCCTAAAAAGGCACCGAGTTGGATGCCCGGTTGTGGATCGGCCGCGGCTCGCTCGGCCCGGTCGAGCAGACGGCCGAGATCCGCGCCAATGGCTCCGGCCGCGACCAAGCCATAGTACGACAGGGCCGAGTAGCGCCCGCCGATGTCGGGGTCGTTGCGAAAGACGCGGCGGAAGCCGAGGCGGTGCGCGAGGGCTTCGAGGCCGCTGCCCGGGTCGGTGATAGCGGCGAAATGCCGTCCGGCTTCCTCTCGCCCGAGGGCGTCGGCCGTGCGGTTGTAAAAGTACTTGAGCAAGGACAGCGTCTCTACGGTGCCGCCGGACTTGGTCGCCGGGAGAAATAGGGTGCGGGCTGGGTCAAGGGTACGCGCTTGGGCCAAGACAGCGACGGGTTGGGTACTGTCGAGCACCGAGAGGTCGAGAAAACCATCGGCCACACCCAAGACCGCACGGAAAACCTCCGACGCGAGGCTAGAGCCGCCCATGCCCAACAGCAGGGCGTGGGTATAGCCATCGGCGCGGACCTCGTCGATGAATTGGCCAACGGGGCCGATGGCGTCCCGCATGACGCGCGGGCTGTCGAGCCATCCGAGCCGATTGGCAATCTCGGTGGGGTCGGGCCGCCAGACCGTGTGATCGCGGGCGAGGATGCGCTCATAGACGCGCTCGGCCGCTAGACGCTCGCTGGCCCGCTGCACTTGAGCGGCAAAATCGGCCGAGGCCCAAAGGTTGGAAACCTGCATCGAAGGTCCTTGTCCTAAGAAGCTGAAGGAGGGGTCGCGTACTGTAGATCACTATCTTGTCTGCTGCGTTGGAAATGGTTAAAGAAAGTACGCGGTCAAATAGGGAAAGCAAACGACGCGATTCAGGGTAGTGGGTCGCCTCACTACGCGATACCAGCGGCCAGCTTTCCACGGATCGAGGGCATCTTGCCCTCGTCGAGGGCGGGACGCCCTCGATCCCGGATGCAGCGGGAACTGTAGAAAAGGCGTACTTAAAATCAGCGAGAGGAACGCTATGCCAGCGACACTCTACACAGACGATGGGGCGTATTTCGTCCGCTTGGGCAATGGTGTGGTACTCCGGTGGTGCCGCGAGGACGAGGAGTGGATTAAGGGGCGTTGCGAGTTGCCTAGCGGGGCTACGCCAATCGGCTTTGCGGCCCTGCCGGAGGCCCTGCGCGAAGAGGTGCTGGCGGTGTTGGCCCGCGCCGCGGCGGTGTCGCGCTAGGTTTTGGCCGCGATGATCTGGGCGACGAGGTCGTCGAGGCGGGTGCGGACTGCGGCCAACTCGGCGGGTGTAAAGCGCACGAGATGCTCCTCGTCTGTGTCAACAAAGTACAGGGTAGCGCGGTATTCGTCTTGGCCCGGGTAAAGACCCTGTAAGCAGAGGGCGTACATTTCCAATTGTAGTTGGTAGCGTTGCACTGACTCGGCTCGATTCGTGCGGTGGCCGGTTTTGTAGTCAACCAATTCCCACAACCCATCGGCCCCGCGTCCCATGTAATCAACCACTCCATGTACCAACCCACGCGCTAGCGATAACGTAAAGCGCACTTCGGTCTGGGCCTCCGCTTGGGCGAGCCAGCGCGCGGCCAAGGGCGATTGACGGCAGCGGCGCAGCAGGACCGCCAACTCGCTCTCAAACGAAGCGCGATAGGATGCTACGGGCAAAGCAGCGGCCGCGACGAGGTCGGCCGCGAGATCGGCGGGATCGGCATCCGGGCGGTTGCACAGGGCTTCTAAGCCGGCGTGGGCAAGCTGACCAAAGAGCATACCGCGGTGACGGGGCGCATCGACTTGGCCGAGGGGCCACACCGGCAGGCCCAGCACATACTGGCGATGGTGCGCGGCCCGGTCCGCGGCAAAGAGGACCAACTCACTCGCGGCAAATTCGGGCCGGTCTTGGAGATCGTCGAGCGGCGACAGTAGGTCGAACTCTGGCGCGGGTGCTTGCACAGGCGCGGCGTCGAGGGCGCGAAAGGCCGGCTCGGCCACAGCGGTCGTCGCCGGGGCCGGAAACGCACTGGGATCGGTGTAGATGGGCAAGGGGGCTGGTACGCCGGCAACCTCCTTGGTGCCGCGAGCGAGATCGGCCTCGGTCAGGCCCAAGCTCCCACAAATCCAGCCGAGGCAGTCCACAGCCGTGCTGAGGTCGGCGGGGAGGTGCTTGTCGGTAAGCGCACCGCCGAGCAACAGGTGATCGCGGGCGCGGGTGCAAGCCACGTACAACAGGCGCTTCTCTTCGGCGTGCTGGCGGCGACGTGCGTTGCGGTTGATGAGGGCGCGGATATAGGATTGGACCGTTTTGTAATCCTGCTCGGGGTCGCGCGTACTCAAGCCGATGCCCTTTTCCGCGTCGAGGAGGACAGGGTCGCTGCTTCCCAAGTTAAATCGCGCGGCCAAGTCGGGGACTACGACGATGGGAAACTCCAAGCCCTTGGCCGCATGTACGGTTAGGATGTGCAAGGCGTCCGCCTCGAGGAGGGCCTCGCCCTCTTGTTCTTCTTCGGCCGTCAACAAATCGAGCCGAACCACGAAATCGGCGAGGGGACCGCGGAAGTCGCGGGCGAGGTCGAGGAGCTTTTCGACGTTGGCGATGGCCTGCTCTCCGCGCTCGCCATAGCAGAGAAAGCCCCAAGCCCCGGTGTCTTCGAGGACGGCGTGTAGAAGCTCGACGAGGGGCACACGGTCGCGCAACCCTCGCCAAGACTGGATCCGAGCGACCGCGTCCGCAGCGGCCTCTCGATCCGCCGGGGCGAGACGCTGCCGCCAGTCGGCGTCCTCTAGGTGCTCGGCCAGCCGCCCGCCACTGGGCGCGGTCAGCGCGTACAGGGCGTTGTCCGAGAGGCCAAAGTACGGCGAGCGCAACGCGCCCATCAGGGCGATGCTGTCGCCGGGGTTGCACAGGACGCGGAGGATATTGGCTAGATCGTAGATTTCCTGACGCTGGTAAAAGCCCCGGCCGCCGGCCACTTGGAAGGGGATGCCGCAGGCGCGCAGCGCGTCTTCATACGCGAAGAGGTTGCGGCGTCGGCGCAAAAGCAAGGCGATGTCCTTGGGCTCCGGTCGCCGCAAGTCCTCTCCGTCGGCGACCTGCAAATCGTCGCCCTCCAACAGGTGGCTCAGGCGGCGGGCCACGAGCTCGGCTTCGCGCCGCGCGGCTTCTGCTGAGTCGCGGCTATCCTCGGGCGGCAAGAGCAACAACTCGACCGAACCCGCGCTTACACTGCTGGAGCGGCACCCGACGAGCGGGTCGTAGCCGACCTGAAAAGGCTCGTCCGGGACCGCCTGCATGAACTTGGGAAAGAGCGCGTTGACAAAGGCAATGGGCTGGGCAAGAGTGCGAAAATTTTCGCCCATGACGAGGGCTCCGCGTCGCTGGGTAGGTGAGGCGTCGAGGACCTCGCCGTCGTCGCAAAAGGGCCGGGCATCGCGCTCGTGCGCGGCATTGGCCTCTTCAATGGCCTCGCGAACGCGGGCGAAGACCGTGACGTCGGCCGCGCGGAACGAGTAAATCGACTGCTTGGGATCGCCGACAATGAATAGCTTGTCGCCAGCCATTGGCCCGTCGGGCGACGCCAGCGAGCGGATGATTTCCCACTGCACGGGATCGGTGTCTTGGAATTCGTCGATCAGCGCGAAACGATAGTGTTGGGCCAAGCGGTGGCGAATATCCGCGTCCGTAGCGATGAGTTGCTGGCTTTTCTCTAGGAGATCGTCCATGTCCAGCATCCGGCCGTTGCCCTTGCCGCGCTCACAGCGCTCATCGGCGCGGAGGAAGAGGCGCGACAGGGCGGGTAGCACGGCCGCGACGCGCTCGTCGGCCGCCCCAAGTTCGCAGCCGAGGAGATCGGCGTGGGGCGCGAGGCAGCACCCCAAGGCGGGCACGAGTTCGCGCACCCGGGCCAGCGCGTCCGCGTCCCAATTGGATTTCTTGCCCAGTCGGCCGCCGCTCAAGGGCCTGCCATTAGTCAAAAGCCCCTCGGCGAGGCGCGGGAGGATCGCGACCGCCTCATCGAGCGGGGGCGTTTGGCTTAGCCGGCGCATGGGATCGCGGAGCGGAGCCAACCGCTCGACAGCCGAGTCGCGCTCATCGGTTCGGGGCGCGAGCGCGGCAAGCTCCGCGAGCATCGCAATAAAGTGAGGGTCGTCCAACAAGGCGTGACACGCGGGCGCACAGGCCGCTTGCTGCATCGCACGCCAGTCGCCGAGAATTTGGTCGGGCGATTGCTCAACGTAGCGGCGGCACCACGAGCGGGCGAGGTGCTTTTGCGCGAGCAGGCGTTGCAAGACCTGCTCGAGATAGCGACGCGGCCATTCGGCCAAGGTGCGCCGCAGGGCCGCTTTATCTTGGTCGGAGTCTTGCGTCCGGGCCAAGGACTCTAGGGTTTGGCGCACCGCTTGAGACCTAAGCTGCGCAGCATCTACTTCCTCCAAGACTGCAAAGGCCGGGTCCACATCCGCTTCAATGGGGTACTCGCGCAACAGCGCGGCACAAAAGGCGTGAATGGTGGAAATGCGGGCGGCAGGCAACTCTTCGCGAATTTGCCGCAAGCGCTGCCTTTCTGGTTCGGACAACGCTTGGGCGAGCCCGTCGGACAGCCGCTGGGCGATGCGCTCGCGCATTTCCGCCGCGGCCTTTTGGGTAAAGGTAATGGCCAGCACTTGGCGCACGCCGATGTCGGGATGTTGGAGCAATAGCTCGATATAGCGCTCGACGAGCGTTGCGGTCTTGCCAGCACCGGCACTAGCGGTGACCGCGATATTGCGCTGACTGTCGAGGGCCATGCGCTGGACTGGCGTCAGGGGGACAGCGCGCTTCACGATTGCAAGGCCCGCACGCGCTGGGGGTCGAGGCGGCAGCTTTGTTGATAGGGGCAGTGCGGACAAATTTTGGCCGGATCGTGGGCGGTGACGCGAAATACCCCTCGGCGCATGGATCGGGCGTACGAAAGGACGAAGCCGCGCACGGCGTCGAGCCGCTGGCGATACTCCTCGGAGTCGTAAATGCCGTGGCGACCGCTGGCGACATAGGCTGTATTGCGGTGGGCGGCATCGGCGAACAGCCCCCTGCGGCCACAGTCCGCTAGGTCGCGGAGCATCAGGTACGCCGCCCCGGCCCCTTGTCGCAGCCCGAGCTCCCCGAACAGGGATTCAGCCGCTAGCAAGTAGAGCGGGAGTTGGAGGTTGAGGCCGGTGTCAATATCGGCCCCAGCGGGCATGCGGCCGGTTTTGTAGTCAAAGACGACGAAGCGGCCATCGGCCGTGCGGTCAATGCGGTCGATCTTGCCGGACAGGCGCACCTCATCGCCAGTCTCTGGATCGCCGATCGCATAGGGCGTGGGGGTCGATCTCCGGTCGCTGTCTCCTATGCCGGGATAGCTGCCAAAGCTCAGCTCAAAATGGGTCGGCACGGCTGGGTCGGCCCCGGCCGCTTGCAGCCGGAGGAAGCGGGGCAAAATGCCCTCGCGCTCCCCGTCGTCGCCGAGCAGGTGCTCTAATTCCCGATCCCAGAAAAAGCCGGTAAGCCTCATCTCCTCGGCGACTTGGCGGCCACAGTCACGCAACTCCGCGACGTTGGTCGCCAAGTTTTCCGGGCGTTCAGCCGCTTCGCCGTGGGCGTTATAGAAATCGTAGAGGATGCGGTGGACGAGGTTGCCGCGCTTGAGCGCGGTGTCGTCGGCTTCCGGGTCGTGGAGAGGCTGGAGCCCGAGCAGGTCGCGGGCGAAAAACCGGAAGGGGCAGCGGCCGTACAGCTCCAGTTGGGTCGCGGAGAAGGAGTGGCCCACGCCGAGGCGGGTGCGCAGCGCGGCGAGCTGAGACGCCTCGTCGAGTACGCCTTCGTACCGACTGAACCCCTCGGGACTGGTGCGCTGTGCGGCGACCTGCAAGCCGCGCACGAGATGCGCGGTGGCGTGGGCGTCGACCCGCACCATTGCGCCGTACAGAGCGAGGGCGTCATGATCGCGCTCCGCGCACAGGCCGCGGCCCAAGGCGCGGTGCAACTCGCCTCGGGTGCCCGGCATCCTACCGGCATCGTCCGCCGCAGGCTGCGGCCCGAGCAGGTCATCTAGCTCGGTGATAAAAGGCGAGGGAGCGAGCACCTCGCGGCCCGACTGCTGGGGATAGAAGACGCTGAGGCCGCGGCGCGGCGCACACACGGCGCGGTAAAACAGCAAGCGCTCGGCCGCGGTGGTCGCGTCCTCGTCCAAACTCAGGGCGCGACGCTGAGCCTCTTCGAGAAAAATATCGGCCGGCGGTACGCGGGGAAATTCGCCCTGCACCAGCCCGCCTAAGAAGAGGTAATCGCAGGGCGCACTGCCCGCCGCAACGAGGTCGGTCACTTGAATGCCAGCGTGCGTTGCGGAAGGGACGTGCGCTTGGGCGACGGCCTCGCGCAGCAGGTCGGCGAACTGGCTCAGGGTGCGGGGCTGCTCGGCCGCGGCCGGCGCACACAGTTCGTCGAGCAGCTCCAAAAAGCGCGTTAGGGCGCGGCCGTCTTCTGTCGCCCCCTCCGCGAGGGCATCCTCTACGCCCAACGCGCTGAGGGCGTGGAGCATGTTATGGCGGAAGGAGGGCAGGGCTTGGCGGCGCTCCAAGGGCTGGAGCAGGTCAAAGAGCGCGGTCAGGCTGGCTCGGAGAGGCTGGAGGGCCTCCTGCTCGGCGCGCAGGGACTCGTGCCAAGCGGCGCGATCGTCGATTTCTTCGGAGACAGGTTCGTCTTTGCGCTCGAGTTCGCGCTCTAAGTAGGCGAAGGTGTCGTCAATGGCTGCGAGCCACGCGCCGCGCCCGGTCAGTGGGGGAACTTTGCGGGTCCACGCGGCGAAGTCCGCGGCCGAAAGCGTGTTCGTCTGACCTTCAAATGCGTAGCTCAGGCGCACCAAGGGCAAGCTGAGTAGGCGGAAGATCGCGGCGCGGCTGTAGCGCTCTAGCACTGCGTCGATGAGCGCAAAGACCGTGTTCATGGCCGGTGCGGTGGCAAGGGGCCGACCGCGCACGAGGTAAAAAGGCAGGCCGTGACGCGGCAGCACTTCTGCCACGAGCTCGGCATAGGAGTCGAGGTTGCGGAAGCCGATGCGGATCTGGCCGAGCTCGACCCCTTGCTCTTGATGCAACCGACGAATACGGCGGGCCATCGCCGCAACTTCCCCGACTCGGTCGGGGCAGGCCACCCGCTCTACGGCTGCGGCGCAATGGTCGCGGCTATGCGTGAAGAGGCTACCGGCAAACGCGGCGGCCGGATGCTGCTCACCCGCGCTGGATTCGACGCGGACAGCGCGGGCGCGGAGCCATTCGTACAACGGGCGCGTGCGGGCAAAAAAGCTAGGCCCCTCCGGGTCGTAGTCGAGCAAGGCGATGGATTCTGGAACGAGGGCGAGCAGCTTGTCTAGCAAGGGCAAAAAAGGGGCGGGCACTTCTACAAACCCGCTGAACACGAGCAATTTGAGGCCGGGAAAACGCTGGTCGAGCACCGAGCGGTCGAGGTGGCTATTCACGGCGGCAAAACGCGCCCGCCGCCCGCTCCAGCCCGCCGCGAGCCGCGCTAGATACGCCTCATACAGGGCCTGCAATTCCGCGCTGCGCCGAGTGGTCCCTCCTAGATCACTCGGCTCGATGCCCAATTCCTCCAGCCGACGGAACAGTTGAGCCAGCCCCCGGGCCAGCCGCTCGGGTCGGCGGCTGTAATAGGGCGCACTGGCCGCGCTGGCCGCGAGCGCGTCTTCGACTAAGAGCACCTCGGCACTCAGGGGCAGGGCCGCTCGCCGGCCGGGACAGAGGCTGTAGAGGATGTCGATGAAAGCGTTTAGATCGAGGGCCAAGTACCCGGTGAGTAGGCCAGTGGAACGGGCGCGGGCGAGTTGCCGCCGCATGAGTTGGGCTTGGAAGCGCGATGGAACGAGCCAGAGAAAGGCCCGGCTATCGCCAGCACTGAGCAACGCCGAGCAGCACTCGGACGCAGGCGATGCCTTGTCGGGATGGGCCGGGCCGTAGATGAGGTTCAATTCGCCCATGAGCAGCAGGTTGGGGGTGAAATGGAGGGGCGCGTTGCCAACGTATCGCCCAAGAAAAACACTGTCAAGCCGCACGCTGCGCCGTGCGTTGACATAGAACGGGGCAGGTCGCTTTTTATGCCCCGCGGCCTAGCCGCGCTTTTCTTATAGAGGCGGTCTGAAAACCCACCTTGGGGCATGTTGAACAAGCCGCAGAGACCGTCTGCGTCATTCCCGCGAAAGCGGGAATCCAGCCGGGATCGGTTAGACGCAAAGGACGACCACCAGAGTCTTCAGACCGCTTCTTAGGTGGAATTCGCAATGAAAAAATGGACTGCTGCCTTGCTCTTGTGGTGGAGTTGCGCCCCCCTGACCTCTCCGGCGGGCGGCCCGGAAGAATGGCAAAAACCCGAGCCACCGCCCCCACCGCCGAGCGCGTTAGAGCAATACCTGAAGGCGCGCCAGCACTATGGCCTCGGCCCTCGGCCCGACTTTGTGGCCGTGGTGCCCTTTGTCGATGAATCGGGGTTTCGCGAGGGCGTGTGGAACCTCGAATACGAACTGGCCAACATGGTCAGCGCGGAGCTAGCGCCCGTGCGGAATTGGGAGGTCGTCCCTTTTGACGCCGTGGCTGAGTTGGCCTTGGAGTGGGGGTTTGCCAGCCTTGAGAAAGCCCTCGCGATCGGGCGCGAGCTAGAGGCTGATTTCGTCGTCGTGGGCCTTTTGCAAGACTACGACATGCGCCGCCTGTCAGTGGGAGATCCCTTGTTGGGCGGATACAAATCCTATTCGGCCACGGCGCAGATGCGCGTCGAGATCGCACGGGTTGACGACGGCAGCGCGATCGGTCATGCCGAGGCCCAACGCGCACTCACCGACCGCGACTTGGGGCTCGACCTGTTGGGCAAGCCGCGCGAGCAGGACTTGCAGTTTGCCGGATTAAAGGAGCTAGCATTTGGCTCGGAGCCGTTCCGCCAAACCCTGTTGGGTCAAGCCACAGTAGAGGCCGTAGGCGAGTTGGTCCACAAGGTGGCTACGGCTTTCGAGCCGGAGGGCTTGGTGTTTACAGGCGATGCGCCCGAGGTCATCGCCGTATATAGCGAGGACATTTACGCCAATATCGGCAGCGATCACGGCGTGCGGCCGCGATTGCGCTTTTTCGTCTATCCGAGCGACGCCCGGGTAGAGGCCGAGGGGCTGGCGTCCGCAGAGTCCGTCGCCCTCGTCGAAGTCGCCGAAATCATCAGCACCCGGCTCGCCAGCTTGCGGGTGCTCCGCGCCACCGGGACGATCAAGCCCGGCGACCGGCTCAAGTTGGCCGAAGGAGAATAGCGATGCAGGGAGTAGTCAAATACCAGCGGGGCGACGGATTTGTCGAGCTGCGCGACCTAGCCGACGCGCCGCCCAACCCCGAGCAGGTGAAGGTGGCGGTGCAGGCCACCGGCATTTGCGGGTCGGACCTACACGTGTACCGCGACACCATCAACTACAACATCCAAACCCCGGTCGTCATGGGACACGAGTTTAGCGGGGTGGTGGTGGAAAAGGGCGCGGCTGTCGGCGATCACATCCAAGTGGGCGACCGCGTGACCGGCGAGCCGAGCGTGTATATCTGCGGCGCCTGCGACTACTGCTTGAGCGAGCACTACAACCTCTGCCCCGACCGCAAGGTCATGGGCTATTGGCACCACGGCTGCTTCGCCCCTTACTGCAATGCGACCTTCGTCCACAAGCTGCCCGCCGGCGTGGGGTTTGAAGCCGGCGCCCTAACCGAGTTGTTAGCCTGTTGCGTGCATTCGGTCATTGAGCAGGCCGGCGTGACCGCCGGGGACTTCGTCGCCATCACCGGGCCGGGGCCGGTGGGTTTGTTCGCGGCGCTGGTGGCGTTGGCCGAAGGGGGGACGGTGATTCTCTGCGGCACGGAGCGGGATACCGAGCGGCTGCAACTCGCCGAAGAATTGGGCGTCCAGCACACGGTCGATATTGCGGCCCATGATCCGGTGGCGCGGGTGCGCGAGTTGACTAGCGGCTATGGGGCCGATGTGGTAGTCGAGTGCGCGGGGGTGGCCCCAGCGATGCAGTTGGCCCTCGAACTGGCGCGCAAGCGGGGGCGCTACTCTCAGATGGGGCTGCCGGGTGCGCCCGTAGCGATCGACTTCGAGAAGATCGCTTACAACGAGCTCCAAGTCTCCGGCGGCATTGGCCAGCGGCGACCGGCTTGGCAGCGGGCGTTGCGGCTGATGGAACGGGGCTTTATTCCCAGCGAAAAGCTGATCACCCACCACTTTGCCCTGCGCGAATGGCAGCGGGCCTTTGACATGGCCGAGGGGCAAGAGGGGATCAAGCTAATGTTCATGCCGCAGGACTGAGTACAACCCGCGCTTGCGGCTTTGGCAAAAATTGGCGATTATCATAAAAAAGTGATAAACTGAATGTGGAACGAGGAGGCAAGCACTCATGCGTTCGATTTATAAACTCTGGCGTAAACTGCGCGATAAAGCGTACCGAGACGGCTACACGGAATCTCAGCTCTCCATTGAGGTGCCCTTTCAGATCCGAGCAATCCGCAAAGCACGCGGCTGGACGCAAGCCCAACTCGCCAAGCGGAGCGGCATTCCGCAAGCGCGGATATCCCACATTGAACAGGCCGGCCGGGATCCGCTGTCGTTGCGGACGTTGTACCGATTGGCAGCCGCTTTTGACGTGGGCTTGCAGGTACAGTTTGTCTCGTTCAGCGAGTTGGTACGGCGGGAAGCGGCCTTTGATCCCGAGACGTTTCGCGTCCCTAGCTTTGCAGAGGACCATATAGAGCGGGCCGTACCAACTAGTGATATATCGGTGCCAAAGGAGCCTTACACGACCAACTCCAAGCGCACGCCCAAGGTACGCGGCAGAATGGCCCAATCTGAATGAAATAGCCCGGAACCCGGCATCAGAGTACTGGCCCCTTGAGAATGCGCCTGCTGCGCTAGTCGCAACACTGGATTCCCGCTTTCGCGGGAATGACCCCTAAAGTCGTCGTGCAAGACTAGGCCAAAAGCAACGTGAGTTTTAAGAACGCTTCTTACGGCGTTTAGGCCGACCCACTAAGTCCATGCTAAACGAAATACCACAACTGCGATTGGTGCGTTTTGACTGAATTTTTTGAACAGCCTGTCCTCAACTCGCCCTACGAGCGTCCGAGTCGGCATTGGGAACTAGACGAGACCGGGCAGCCGACCCAGCAGATCGTCGAAAGCCGCCGGGCAGCCGAGTTCATCACGCCGATTCCTCAGCCTAAGAAGCGCGAGGGAACATCCACCCAACAGGCCGCGCTGGTGTTTGACGAGGCGGCGCGAAAGCTCGAAGACGCCGGCCAGCAATACCTCGATCCGCTTAGCCTGCCGGTGGAGTTACAAACCGCGCTGGAGGCTCTGTACGGACATTACCAGAAAACCTTTGAGTTGATGGAAGAGGCGGGCATTGGCGTACCGCCGTGCTTTATTGTGGTCTGCAACAATACCGCGACCTCCAAGCTGGTGCATGACTACATCGCTGGCTTTCACCGCGAGAACGACGATGGCTCAACCACGTTGGTAAATGGCCGCCTAGAACTATTTCGCAACTTTGACGACCACGGCGACCAGTACCTGCCGCCGCGCACGCTGTTGATCGACAGCGAGCAGTTGGAGTCGGGCGACGCGCTGGACAAAAACTTCCGCGACGTGGCCGCCGACGAGATCGACCGCTTTCGGCGGGAAATCATCAAGCGCACCGGCGACCGTCGTCAGGCCGACAACATCAGCGATCAAGCGCTGCTCCGCGAGGTTATGAACACCGTGGGCAAACCGGGGCGGCTGGGGGCTTCGATTCGCTGCGTAGTGTCCGTGTCCATGCTCACCGAAGGCTGGGATGCGAATACGGTCAGCCACGTGTTGGGCGTGCGCGCTTTTGGGACGCAGCTACTCTGCGAGCAGGTCGTTGGCCGAGCACTGCGCCGGCAGTCCTACGATCTCAACGAAGACGGCCTGTTCGACGTCGAGTACGCCGATGTCTTGGGCATCCCATTCGACTTTACGGCCAAGCCCGTGGTGGCCCCGCCCAAGCCGCTGCGCGAGACCGTTCAGGTGCGGGCCGTGCGACCCGAGCGCGACGCGCTGGAAATTCGTTTCCCGCGGGTGGCCGGGTATCGAGTGGAATTGCCGGCAGAGCGGCTCCGCGCCGAGTTCAACGAGGACTCAGTGCTGGAACTGACGCCCGATCTGGTCGGCCCGTCGATCACGCGGAACGAGGGGATCATCGGCGAGGGCGTGGACCTCAACTTGGTACATACCAAAAACCTGCGGCGTCCGACCCTGCGTTTTCACCTGACTCAGCGGCTGCTCTATGAAAAGTTCCGCGATCCGGGCGAAGAGCCTAAGCTCTATCTCTTCGGCCAACTCAAGCGCATCACCAAACAGTGGCTCGACACCTGCCTCGTCTGCAAGGGCAGCACCTATCCGGCCCAACTCATGTATCAAGAACTGGCCGACATGGCCTGCGAGCGCATCTTTGCCGCCATCATGCGCGAGGAGATTGACCGTCGGCCAGTCAAAGCCGTGCTCGATCCGTACAACCCCATCGGCTCAACTGCCCACGTCCATTTCAACACGACCAAGACCCGCCGTTGGCAGACCGACGCTCGCCGTTGCCCCATCAACTACGTCGTCCTCAACAGCGACTGGGAAGCCGAGTTTTGTCGCGTAGTCGAATCTCATCCTCGCGTCAAAGCGTACGTCAAAAACCACAATCTCGGCTTGGAGGTCCCCTACCGCTCCGGCTCGCAACCGCGGACGTACCGGCCAGACTTTATCGTCCTGATCGACGATGGAAACGGCGATGACCTTTTGCATCTAATCGTCGAGATCAAGGGCTTTCGGCGGGAGGACGCCAAGGACAAGAAGGCGACTATGGACACCTATTGGGTGCCCGGGGTGAATCATCACGGGGACTGCGGCCGCTGGGCTTTTGCCGAGTTTGCGGATGTGTACGAGATGGAAGCCGCGTTTAATCAGTTGGTTGAGGGGGAGGCCACAAAAGGCACAAAAGGCACAAAAGGCACAAAAGGGATGAGACATGAGGAGTGGTAATGCTTTGGGATAGTGATCGCTTGTTGCAGCAACTTGAGCTCGGGGAGGACAGCCGCGTTGAGTTTAAGGAAGCCGTGTTTAGCGGCAACCGCGTCCGCGCACCGAATCGGGACGCCATCGCCGACGAGTTGGCCGCTTTTGGCAACACTATCGGCGGCACCTTGATCTTCAGCGTGTCCGATGCCGGTGAAGTGCGGTTGATGAGCCGACAACACATAGACGCGCTTGAAGCCTTTGTTAGCGAGATTTGCTCGGATAGCATCCGTCCCCCGTTGGCGTTTGTCACCCAACGGCTGGCGCTGCCCAATGGTTCGTTTGTGCTGATCGTCACCGTCGAACAGAGCGCATTGGTCCACAAGAGTCCCGGGGGCTACCTTTCTCGACGAGGCAGCACCAAGCGAGAGATGTCACCGGAGGCATTGAACCGTTTGTTTCAGCAGCGGGGGCGTTTTGGCCTGCTCGGCCCGGACGAAGGGATCGTGGCCGGCACCGGGGCCAATACGTTTGACGAGACCCTAGCGGATCGTTTCCTGAGTTCGCGCACTACCGAGCCTACCACAGTCCAACTCACAAAGCTGGGGTTGGTGCGGGAGGATGACAGCGGCGTGCTCCGCGCAACGGTTGCCGGGGTACTGCTTTGCACTACGCGCCCGGATGAGTACCTACGCGGCGCGACGATTGAAGCGGTTCGCTATCGCGGCACGGTGTCGGGCCGGGCGAGCCAGCACGATGCAGCGTCCATCACCGGCCCGTTGGACCAGCAGATCCGCGCTGCCGTCAACTTCGCTAGGCTCAATACGCGGGTCGCGGCGCGCAAGGCCCCTGGGCGAATAGAGACTCCGCAGTTTAGTCCGCGCGCCCTGTTTGAGGCCATCGTCAACGCCGTGGTTCACCGCGATTACTCAATAAAAAAGGAGAGGATACGGCTCTTCATTTTTGACGACCGCTTCGAGTTGTACTCGCCGGGTGCCCTGCCCAACACGCTGCCCATTGAGGCCATGCGGAATCGACAAGCCACCCGCAACGAAACGCTCGCGTCCATTCTCCGCATGCTCGCGGTCGGGGATATTGCCGGTGCGGGGGACCGGCAGTACTTCTTGGAGCAACGCGGCGAAGGGGTTCCGGTCATCTACGAGCAGACCCGGGCGCTGACAGGACGCGACCCAGAGTATGAACTGCTCGGCGGCACGGAACTACGGCTGACTATACCGTCCGCCCGTCCGCCGGTCCCGGGCATCCAAGGGGAAGTGTCGGTATCTGCCGCTGGTCAGCCGCTTGCCGGCGCACGGGTCGTTGCGCTGTATCCCAACAAGACTTGGATGGAGGAGGAAACCGATACGTTTGGCCGGGTCGCTTTTGGGTTCCACTCGGAGCTTCCCATCACTGTTTTCTGCGCGGCACCGGGGTATGGTGCTCACGTGGAGCGGGATTGGCACCCACCGGCACCGCTCGCCGTGCAGCTTGAGCCGCTGCCTAGGGGTGGGTCAGCCGTGTTCACCGAGGGCGTCGGTCATTTGCCCAATTTGACCGGGCGGCTCAACCCCATTCTCGACGATCTCGACCGCATGTACCTTTATGCGACAAACGTCGCCATTGACGAAGGCAGGCAGCAACCCGTTCACTTCAAACTGAACCAGCCCTTGCGGCTTACGGATGTCAACGGGATTGAATGGATCGTGCGGTTCGTTGAGATGATCGGAACGTCGGCGCTGTTGGAATACGAATTCCCAAGGCCGAAAAAACAGCGATGAAGTTCTGAACGCAGTTGAGAAAGAAACGGACGTGGAATATACAGCCGTCGTGAAACGCAGTGGCGAATGGTGGATTGGCTGGATTGAGGAAGTTCCCGGCGTAAATTGTCAGGAGCGGACCCATGAGGAATTGCGGCAAAGCCTTGCCGAAACGCTTTTAGAAGTCCTAGAATTCAATCGGAGCGATGCGCTAGCAGTAGCTAGAATACCCCAGAGGAGGAAACCATGAAACTGAAAGTTGTGGTTCATCAAGCGGAAGAAGGCGGGTACTGGGCAGAAGTACCCGCTATCCCCGGATGCGCGACGCAAGGGGAATCCTTTGAAGAACTGCTGACCAACCTCTACGAGGCTGTCGAAGGTTGTCTGTCCGTCGAGGTTTGTGACGCTGCTGGCCCTCGCTAACGGAGAGAAGACCAATGAAGACGACCATTGACATCCACGACGAATTGCTGGCTCAAGCGAAGCAGTACGCGAGAAACACCGGGCGCTCGTTGTGTGCCGTAGTGGAAGAGGGCCTGCGTCAAGTGCTTCCCACACCTTTTTCCAGCAGCCGCTACCGTCTGCCCGACCTGAGCGAGGGCCAGACGGGCGCGGCCGATCCATTGGCAGCGTACTCATGGCAGGAGTTGCGCGGGATAATCTACGGAGAACCGGAGGAGCAGTGATCGCCATTGATACGAATCTGCTGGTCTATGCCCACCGTCGGGAATCTCAGGTACACGGAGTAGCTTTCGAGGTGCTGCGGACGCTTGCCGAGGGAGACTCAGCATGGGCGATTCCTTGGCCCTGCTGCTACGAATTCCTGAGTGTTGTAACTAACCACCGGATTTGGAAGGATCGCACTACGTCGCCGGAACGGGCTTGGCAACAACTCGACGCTTGGACCGCGTCGCCTTCAAATCGCCTCATCGGCGAGACCAGTGACTTTCGGGCTATATTGAAGAGCTTTGTCTGTCGCCCCGGAGTGAGTGGGGGCGTCATACACGATGCTCGGGTTGCTGCCATTTGCATTGCTCACGGCATCGAAGTACTGCTCACCCGAGATCGCGACTTCTCATTGTTCCCAGAGTTGAAAACACGCAATCCGTTTGAGCCATCAGTAGGCAGTGGTTAAACCGTCGGAGGTGATTGATGTCTGATGAGTTGAACCTGCTGCCGGCATTGCGAAACCTGTTGAACACGACTAACGAGGACTCCGTATAAATGGCGAAACGAAAATTGACCAAGACGGTCGAAACTCTGCGGCATCAAGATGCGACGCGGAAGAACATTCCTACGGCTGAGTATCAGGCGGTGATGGCGGATGATGACCGGAATCCGATCCGCGTCGCATACCAGCGGCGCAACCGCGATCTCGATCCGCAGCTTGTTTGGCGCGGTAAGGACGAGCAGAATGGGGCGGACTTGGTGGTGCAAAGGCCGCCGCTGTTCATTCAGGAGAAGGGTGCATCCCAAGGTGCTGATTGACGACTTGCGGCAGCAGAGCAAGGAGGGCGAGGGGGAGCAGACCGACCTGTTCGCGGATTTCAACGGGCTGCCGAGCGCGGACGCTCAGACCGAGTTTTACCAGCACGACGCCAACTGGTCGAACCGCATGATTCTCGGCGATAGCTTGCAGGTGATGGCGTCGCTGGCCGAGCGCGAGGGGCTGCGCGGCAAGGTGCAGTGCATCTACATCGACCCGCCCTACGGCATCAAGTTCAACTCGAACTTTCAGTGGTCAACCACCAGCCGCGACGTGAAGGATGGCAGGGCCGAGCACATTACGCGGGAGCCGGAACAGGTCAAGGCGTTTCGGGATACGTGGCGCGACGGGATACATTCGTATCTGACGTATCTGTGGGATCGGCTGACGGCGGCGCGGGATTTGTTGACCGAAAGCGGGTCGGTGTTTGTGCAGATTGGGGACGAGAACATGAGCCGAGTGCGGGTATTGATGGACGAGATATTTGGAGAGAGCAACTTTGTTGCTCTTATTTCATATGCAAAGACTACTGGATTCTCTGGCACTTATCTATCGCAGGTTTGTGACTACTTGATATGGTATTCCAAATCACTGTCGGACCTCAAGTACCGTTCACTTTTCGATACCAAGGAGCAAGGTGCCGCGGGTGCTTCCAAGTACCGGGCCGCCTCGTCAATTATTGACCTCTGCATTTTTAATGGAATAGTTTATATTCATTTCTATGCGACCTAAAGGTAGTGCCGATCGGCTAGAGTATCGCCGTCAGTGGGCGGCTCAGTTGCTGGATGAAGGGCGAGGCGTCAACGAAGTAGCTCGTCTGGTTCGAGCGTCTCCCTCCTCGGTGTCTCGCTGGAAGGCGATGAAAGCGCACGCCGGCGAGGAGGGGCTCAAAGCCAAACCACATCCGGGGCGGGGCTGTCGGTTGAGTGGCCCAGATAAGGAGCAGTTGAAGCAACTGCTGCTGGCGGGTCCCCAGGCGGCGGGCTTTGATACCGCGCTGTGGACGTGTCGGCGAGTCGCGCAGGTGATTGCCCACACGTTTGGGGTGTCCTATCATCCCGATCACGTGGGTCGTCTGCTACATGGGTTGGGTTTTTCGTGCCCGTATCCCCAGCACCAAGCGCGGGAACGCGATGAGGAGGCCATCCGCCAATGGCGCTTAGTGGAATGGCCACGGATTAAAAAAAAGCCCGGCACCAAGGGATGACCCTCGTCTGGATCGATCCGAGCGGCTTCCTGCTGCAACCCACCCGGCGGAGGACGTGGGCTTTGGCGGGGCACACGCCGATACACAAGGTGTGGAGCCGCCACGATCGCGTGTCGGTTCAAGCCGCCGTTACCCTGCCGCCTCAACGCCAGCGGTTGGGCGTTTATTTCCGGATGTATGAGCAGAATATCCATACGCAGGATGGGGTCTCCTTTGTCGGGTATATGATGAGCATGATACGACGTAAGATTGTGCTCATTTTGGATCGATGGAGTGTGCATCGCGCGGCGGTGGCGATCCGACAGAAACGGTACGCCGATCGACTCACCATCGAATGGTTACCCGCCTATGCACCCGAATTGAATCCGGTCGAACAGGTCTGGAATCATACCAAGTACGGGGACTTGGCTAACTTCAGGCCAGAACACATCGACCACCTCGCAGACGCGGTCACGATGTCGATGACCGCCCAGCATCACGATACCCCCCTGATCCGAGGCTTCTTCAAGTATGCACAACGTACCCTGTAAAGAAGTCCTTTAGTTTTGCAGAACTCAATAATAAGCATGGTGCGGCTCCTGTGTTTAGGATTTAGATGCAATCTTGGGCGATTACAAATAAACCTAAAACAGGGCCGTACCACAACTTAGATCAAGTGAGATTACTGTCGTGTACTAAGGGTACGCTGTATGCGATTAGCCCCTTATACACCACAAGAAAATCCCGTCGAAGATATTTGGTTAAAAGGGAAAACCTTTGTGCGTACTCATGCGTTGTGGACCACAAGCTTTGAACAGATCAAAGACCTATTTGTCGAGGGCATTCGACAGAAAAAATACTTCCATTTTCCTAAGTTACAGCAATATATAACATCTCTTAAATGATGTAGAATTGCTATATAACTGTCCTCAAGTTTACTCTGAAGAAATGCATCAAATAAACAGATTACCGCCAAGCTTTGGGTCCCTTCGCCATGTCGGCCAATAGGCAGATGCGCACCAGTGGTTGAGGTGATCATAACTTGTGTTCGGGACAGGATGTCGAAGACTTTGCTGGGAATAGCCTCGATACTTATCGGATCGTTCCTATCGAGAGAAACCATTTTGCCGGTATTTCCGAGTCGCTCTTTGATCGCGCCAAACGATTCGTGGGAGTCTAAAATCTTTTGGTTCAGTGCCGCTAGCTCTTCTTCAAGTTTCTGCCTCAAATCAGGATCGATATTCAGAGAGCGAACAAACGGTCCCCAAAATTGGGAGCGAGGCCGAAATTCCTGAGCAGAGTCGCGCAGTGCTGCCAAATAGAAAACGGGAGCGAGTTGCTGCAACGAGAATATATATCGCGGATCTTTAGCATTTGTTAGTGCATTGCCAGCGAGATCTAAAAAATCCCAAACTGTAACAAAATCGTCTGTTGCGGCGGCGTATTTACTTCGCACACGGATTATCACGCTTTGCCGCTCATTTTCATCGGTCTGAACAGCGACGGCGAACCTTTGAGGCACTTCATCTGGCCACTCGTTCTCAGTTTGTTCAGCGAAATACAGAGTGATTTCTATGGCATCACTGTCTGCTGGCTGGCTTTCCTTTTGCGGTAAGTGATAATCATATTCTGAAAATATACCGCCCTTTCGAGTGAGCGAACGACTCAAACAAACTTGGAGTGCTTCCAATATTGTCGATTTCCCGGTGTTATTTTCGCCTATTAGGACGGTAGTTTTATCTAGCTTCATACTTAGATTGCGGATTCCTCGGAAATTCGCAATATCGATCTTTTCTAAGAACATGAATTATTCTTCCTCCATTGACTTCACGACTCCCCCATCCACAACTCTTCCGACACCAACTTCGGTGACAGCGTATCACGCAGGGCGGTCGGGAAATAGGGACTCCTGCTGCCCGGCCTTCCCGGTAGCAGATGCTTCGACTCCGCAATAGCGGGCGGCCCCATTCCTTAACCCTACCAATTTGTATAGGACCCATCATCGCGCCGATAGCCGGTGGGGGGGCCGTAGTCCTGTGTTGAAACGTTGGTGAGGGCTGCTTCGTTGAATTCAATCCCGAGGCCGGGGGCTTGGGGTGGCAAGAGGTAGCCCGCTTCAAACGGCACTTGCACCGGAAACTCATCCGCGAGTGAAGACATCGGCGCACGGGGAAGTTCCTGAACGCCGACGAGCGAGGACGCCAAACACAAATGCAAACAGGCGGCGGTGGAAACGGGGCCGAGCGGGTTGTGCGGGGCCAGATGGATGTAGTGCGTTTCGCACCACCCGGCAATTTTGCGGGCCTCGGTTAACCCACCGGCGATGCACAGATCAACTCGACAGTAATCCATCAGGTCCTCCTCAATGACGGCTCGGAAGGTCCACTTGCTATCAAATTGTTCGCCCATGGCCAGCGGCACGGAGGTCTGTTGGCGGAGCCGCCGGAGACTCGCGGGGTTTTCACTCCGCAGCGGGTCTTCAATGAAAAACGGATTGTAAGGGGCAACCCGGTTGCAGAAATCGAGACTGTCGGCGGGGTCGAGACGGGTGTGTACATCGACCAATATCTCGACGCGGTCGCCCAAGGCGTTGCGCACGGCCTGCACCTGCTCAACGCCGTGCCGAATGGCGCGTCTAGGTTCAAACGTCCCGCTGTCGGCACCATCGGCCAAGCCCCAGCGGACGAATTTCCAACCGGCTTCATGGGTGTTTTTACAGCTCGCAACGAGCGCGTCAATCGCGCCACCGCCGTTGTGGGGATAGCAGACGACTTTGTCGCGCGTCCGTCCGCCCAAGAGCTCGTACACCGGAACGTTGAGTGCTTTCCCTTTGATGTCCCAGAGCGCAATATCAACGGCACTCACGGCCGCGGCTTGGACGACGCCCCCCGGAAAGAAGGCCCCGCGGAACATCACTTGCCACAGGTGTTCCGTTTGAAACGGATCGGCACCGATGAGAAACGGTTCAAAAGAGCGCACGACTTCGGCTAGGGCCAGCCCCCGCCGGCTCAAGCCCCCTTCGCCGAGGCCGTAGATACCCGCATCGGTTTCCACCTTGACAAAAAAATGGCCGCTCGATGCGACAAAGGATTTGATCTGGGTGATTTTCATAAATCCTAAATCCTCCATTCGTGTTTAGCGTTGCAACGGCTCACTCCACCGGCCCGTAGTGCGGCCCCCATTGACGGGCCATAGCTCGTCCCTCGGCTAGCAGCGCCTGCTGTTGGCCCTCATCCAACGGCGCGTAGCGCCGCACCCATTCGATATTCTGCACCAACTCCTCCTCGTTATAGACTCCAATGACCGCCAAATGTACTCCCGGCAATCCCAAGGCGTAGCGCAGTGCGCTCTCGTGATCGTCAAAGCCGCTGTCGGCCATCTGCGAGGCGCGCGGCGTTTCGTACTGCATGTCAATGGCCCCGCCGTACACCTTCATCGCAGCGACGCCCGCGTTTTGGGCGCGGGCCAAGGGCAGGACCACCTCCTCAAAATTGTAAATGTGGCAGTCGGCGAAACTGAGGGCGAACATGCAGGCGTCAATCTCGACCTCGCGCAGGACCTTGGCGGATTTCCAAGGTGCGTGATGGGCGGTAATGCCGACATAGCGGGTCCAACCGCGACGCTGCGCTTCGCGCAAGCCGGCGAGCGCGCCGTCTTTGGCCAGCACTTGTTCCACGTCTAAGTGGCCCAGCGAGTGGACGTACATCAGGTCCAAGTGGTCAGTGCCCAAGGCGTCCAAGTTCTTTTCGACGATGGCGAGGGCCTCCTCGTAGTGGGCCGTGTGGGCTTTGCTGACCAAGAACAGCTCGCGCCGGCAGTGGGGAACGATCTGGGCGAGTTGGTGCTGGGCGCGCTCGTAGCCGGGGGCCGTGTCGATGTAGGTAACGCCCAGCTCAATGGCCCGCTTAAAAAGCGCGATGGCGTCCGCGTCTGCTAGGCCCATGCCGCCGGGGGCCGTGCCCAAGCCGAGCAAGGGAACGCGTTCGCTGGTCTTGCCGAAGGGGACTTGCGGCAGGGGGGTTATGTCGATAGAGGCGGTGGTCATAAATAGCTATTCCCTCGGTTGGGGGGACGGGTGCTTGGCAACGAATCTAACCAAACGACGCCCGAGGAACAGGGCGCACTTTGCCCGCCAACCGCCATTTGGTAGGTTAGACCGACGAATTTCACCGGCAAAATCAAACGCGAGGAGGACGTTTTGGTCATTCGCAACTGGCGCGACGTAACGCCCGTCGTCGGGCATCAATCCAAACTGATCTGGTCCATTTTTCGCGCTCAGAGTTCCGAGGGGCTAGACGAGCACGAGGCCGTACTGGAGGGATTTTCTGGCCTGACGCTGCATCGCCTGCAAGGGGGGCTAGAAGGCGATTACCACGCGCACGAGGCCACCGAGCAGGTGTATTACTTCCTCAGCGGCCACGGGCAGATGAACATCGACGGGGCGATGTACGACGTGCGGGCGGGCGACGCGGTCCACATTCCGCCGAAGGTCAAGCACCAGCTTTGCAACCTTGGGGACGATTGGATCGAGCACTTGATCATCAGCGCCGAGGTCGCCTGAGCATCCGGCGCGGCGGGTGGTTTTTCGACGAGGAGCCTAGGCGTTGCCGGCAACTCCCCTGATTGTGGATGTCGATACGGGCGTTGACGACGCCCTCGCCCTGCTTTTGGCCCTGTCCTCGCCCGAGGTCGAGTTGGTCGGCGTCTCTACGGTCGCCGGCAATGTGCCGCTGCCGCAGACGACGGACAACACCCTGCGTCTGTTGCAGTGGGCGGGGCGGGACGATATTCGAGTGCATGCCGGGTCAGAACACCCCTTACAGCGGAGCGCGGTCACCGCGGCCCATGTCCACGGCGCAACCGGGCTGGGCGCGGCTCATCTGCCCGCGGCGCGCACCTCGCCAGCGGGCGACGGAGTGGAATTTCTGCTGAGCACCTTGCAAGCGCACCCCGGCGAGGTGTCCCTCGTCGCCACCGGGCCGTTGACCAACTTGGCGCGGGCCGAGGCGCGGGTGCCGGGCGTCCTACAGCGGGCGCGTCAAGTGGTGATCATGGGCGGGGCCGGGCGCGGGCCGGGCAATGTCGCGCCAACGGCCGAGTTCAATTTTTACGCCGATCCACACGCCGCGCACCAAGTCCTCGCGTCCGCAGCCGAATTGGTGTTGGTGGGGCTGGACGTCACCGAGCAGGTCGGGCTAGCGCAGGCCGACTTGCAAGCGCACACCGGAGAGCGGGCGGCGTTTTGCCGGGCGGCGTGTGAGCCGGTGATGGCCTTTGAGGCCGAGCACTGCGGGTTTGCTGGAATGCACTTGCACGATCCAGTGGCCTTGGGAGCGGCCCTGTGGCCGCAGCTTTTTCGCACGCAGCAATTCTGGGTGGATGTGGAGACCAGCGGGGAACTAACGGCCGGGCAGCTAGTAGTTGACCAGCGCACCTTGGCGAGCGACCAAGAGCGGCTGGGGCGGCCCGTAACCTGTGCAATCGGCCTAGATCGAGCGCGCTTTCTCGAGCTATTCACCGAGCGGGTCTTGACGCCCTAATTAGACCGCGTCTTGGCGGCCCAAAAAAAGCGGCAGCGGGCACCACTGTTCGAGGGGGGCTGCGGCCGCCGGCAAGGGGGCCACGAGCGCGGGCGGCAGGGGGCCGCAGAGCAGGCGCATGGCCGTGAAGGCGTCGAGCTCCAGCGCGGGCGCGACCTCGGTGCGTACGCACTGCGCGGCATTGCCTCTCACCGCGAGCTCGACCCGGCCGTACCCCGCAATCTCCACGACGACGGTGCCGTCCATCAGGGGCGTCAGCGCGGCGCGCGTCTTGAGCAAGGCGTCGAGCGTCGTCGCCCAATCAAAAATCTGCCAATTGCCCGAACTCGACGCGCTCGCGCCCTCGCAGAGCTGGGCCAGCTTGGGCAAGAGGCGACTCCAAGGCGGCAACTCAAAGCAGGTGCTCCCGTGGCGCTGCACCCAAGCAGCGGCCATGTCCAACTCGGGCTCGCCCTCATGGACGGCCAACAGCTCGGTGACGCACGTCCGGTCGGCTTGGGCCACGAGATAGCCGATTATGCGGCCATCGCGCGAGCGGGCCACGTAGGGCCGGTGCCCCCAACTCAGGAGCAGGTCGTAGAAGCGGTGCGGGGGGCGCACCCCGCGAAACGGCTGGCCGTCGTGTAGGCCCATCGCCCCTTGCAGGTGCGTGTGGTCCTCGCGCCTGAGCGGGCGAAAGTCAATGCCGCAATCGGCCGGCCCCAAGGCGTGGCGCACATTCGTTGGGCTGAGCGTGAGCCGGTAGTAGATGCCGCATTTCTCGTAGCCGAAATAGCCGTAGCGCTGACGCTGACCCCCCAGCCAAGACAGGTGAAAACCCTCGGCGACCGCAGCTTGGACGCAGTGGGCCATGAGCTTTTGCATGTAGCCCCGGCCGCGCGCATGCGGATGGCAGGAAACGCCGCCAATGCCCGCCACGCGCAACTCGGTGCCTCCCCAGCGGCAGGCGAGGGGGAACAGCCCGACGATGGCGCGGATGCGACCGCCTTCGCGCAAGGCAAAGTTCCAACGCATCTCCTCTTCCCCGCGCCGGTACAGGGCCGGCAAAATGGCCTCAAAATCCCGGGGCGGCGCTTTGCCAAAGGCGAGGTTGAGGACGTCAAGGGCCTCCTCAAAGTCTGCGGCGCACAACTGGCTGATCGCGGTGGTCACGACGCCTACGCAGTTGACTGGAGGTGCTTGCCAAACTTCCGGCGAAACTCCTGCATCTTGGGATCGATAACCACCGCGCAATAGGGCTGGTTGGGGTTGCGCTGGTAGTAGTTTTGATGGTACGGCTCGGCCGGCCAAAAGGTGCTGGCGGGGGCGATCTCGGTCACAATCGGATCGGTCCAATGGCTGCTCGTGTCCGTAGCGGCTTTGGAGGCTTCAGCCAGCGCTTTTTGCTCAGGGGTGTGATAGAAAATCACCGATCGGTACTGAGTGCCGCAGTCCGCGCCTTGGCGGTTGAGCGTGGTGGGGTTGTGTATGTTCCAGAAGACGTAAATCAAGGCGGGAAAGCGAATGACCTCGGGGTCGTATTTCACTTGCACGACCTCGGCGTGGTTGGTCTGGCCGCTGCAAACGGCTTCGTAAGTGGGGTGCTCCAACGCGCCGCCCATATAGCCGGGGACTGCGCTGACGACCCCCCGCAAGTCTTGGTACATGGCTTCGACGCACCAGAAACAACCCGCACCAAAAGTGGCCGTCTCCCGAACCGTGCTGCGCCCTTCGTCCTTTGCTAAACTTGGGGAGCGCTGCTGGGCAATGGGCATTCGTGGATCCCGAATCATGCTGCGTCCTCCATCCATTGCTGGTATTGGGCCCAAGTGCCGCCCTTTGGATGCTCCTTTAGGACGTGGTGAACCCGCTCGTCTGCTCGGTGGTTGTCCTCGACGAGACGACCGAGGCGGCGGCCTTGGGCGCGGTGAACGAACCAGAAAACTAGCGCAAAAAAAATTAGGTACAGCCCTTTGCCAAAGTATTCCATAGCATCCTCCAGACCCTTTAAGGTAGGAACCTCGGCGGCCCCCGGCAACGCACGCCGCTTGACCGGCGCGGGCCGTCGCGTACCTTGAAATGCAGAAAGGAGACTATCATGTTGTACAGAGCATTTGGCCGGACGGGTTGGCAGGTCTCGGCCATCGGTTTGGGCACTTGGAACATCGGCAACCAATGGGGTGCCATTGACGAAGCCACGGCTTGGAGCACCGTGCGCACGGCCTTTGACTGCGGCGTCAATGTTTTCGACGCGGCCGAGTCCTACGGCACGCCCAACGGGCTGTCTGAGGAGCGGTTGGGACGCGCCTTGGCCGGCATCCGGCACCAAGTGTACGTGGTCAGCAAAATCGGCAACTGGGGTGCTCGCACCGGGCAGGGCGTACCCAAAAACACGATCGACATGATCCGCCTGTGTGCCCACGCCTCCCTGCACCGGCTGCGCACGGACTGGCACGACGTGCTGCTGTGCCACGAAGGCCATATCGCCGACCCGTCTATCTACTTGGATGCCTTTGCCGCGCTGGTCGAGGAAGGGCGGCTGCGGGCCTTCGGCATTTCGACCGACAGCCTCGCCGTGCTCCAGCGCTTCAACGCCCGCGGCGACTGCTCGGTGGTGGAGGTGGATTACTCGTTGGTCAACCGCCAGCCCGAAGCCGAGTTTTTGCCCTATTGCCAAGAGCAGGGCATTGCCGTGCTGGTGCGGGGGCCGCTGGCCAAGGGGCTTTTGTCTGGGCGCTACACCAAGGAGTCGGTTTTTACCGACGAAGTGCGGCAGCCCTTCAACGCGGGCACGGCCCAACGCCCCGAATTTGAGGCCAAGCTGGCCCAAGTCGAGCGGCTGGCCGAGGTCGCCGCGCCCGGAGCGGTCATGGTCGAGCAAGCCCTCCAGTACGTCATTTCCCATCCGGCCGCGCCCGTGGCCATCCCCGGCGCCAAGTCGGCGGCCCAAGCCCGCGCCAACGCCGCGGCGGGCGCCCAGCTTCTGTCCGCCGCCGAGTTGGAGCGGTTGCGCGGCGTTTGAATCCCCAACAAAGAGGAGGGTCCCATGACCTTAGTAGGCAGCGGAGCATTCACATACAAAGTGCAGCAGGATTGGTTTGAGTTGCCGGCGGGCTGGTGCTTTGGCTGGGTTCCGGCCGTAGCCTGCGACTCCGAGGATCGGGTCTATGTGTACAGCCGCAGCGAGCATCCCATGGTCGTCTTCGACCGCGAGGGGCACTTCGTCGCCTCGTGGGGCGACGAGGTGCTAAAGGACGCCCACGGCATCTTTATCGACGACCGCGACCAAATCTGGTGCGTCGAGCGCGAAACCCACTGCGTGCGCCAGTTCACCCGCGACGGGGAACTGCTCATGACTTTGGGGACGCCGGCCCAAGAAGGTGCCGACGGCCAGCCCTTCCGGCTGCCCACCGACTTGGCACTCGACGCCGACGGCTGCATCTACGTATCCGACGGCTACGGCAACGCCTGCATCCACAAGTATTCACCCGACGGCGAATGGATCAAGACTTGGGGCTGTCCGGGCACCGGCCCAGGGGAGTTCGATCTGCCCCACTGCGTGCGCGTAGATAGGCGCGGGCGGCTGATGGTGGCCGACCGCGCCAACAACCGCATCCAGTTCTTCGACCTCGACGGCAACTACCTAGCGGAGTGGGGCGGCTTTCACCATCCCGACACGATCTTCCTCAACGGGGATACGGTCTATGTCGCCGAGCTCGACCAACGGGTGAGCATCCTCAATCTCGACGGCGACTGGCTCGCACAATGGGGGTCGGGCGAGCGCAGCGACCAACCCGGGGAATTCCTCGGTTGCCCCCATGGCATCTGGATGGATTCCCGCGGCGACCTCTACGTCGGAGAAGTGCAGGCCGACCACCGCATCCAGAAGTTCGTGCGGCAGCCCTGCTAGGCATCTGCGAACCCCCGTTTGAGGAGTCGCCATGGCCGCATCCTACCCCCGCATTCCCTACGGTTGGGCCGATTTCCGGGCCATCCGCTTGGAAAACCGCCTCTACGTGGATAAGACGCGCTTTGTCCACGCGCTAGAAGAGGAACGCTATGTCTTTCTGATTCGCCCGCGTCGCTTTGGCAAGTCCTGCTGGGTGTCCCTGCTGGACAACTACTACAACCGCACCCGCGCCGACGACTTCGAGGCCGTCTTCAGCGGCACCCACTTAGGGCGGCACCCGACGGAGAATCGCCATCGCTACGTCGTCCTACGCTTCAACTTTTCGGCGTTTGACGACACCTTGGACACGTTGCGGGAACGCTTTGAAACCTACTGCCACTTAATCGTCCGGCACGCGCTGGAGCGCAATGGGGATCTATTTCCCCCAGAGCAAATTCAGCGCATCCTCTCCCTGCCTTCCATCGACGCCAAGCTCAACGAGTTATTCCTATACGCTGGCGATCACGGCATTCGGCTGTACGTGCTCATTGACGAGTACGACAACTTTGCCAACACGGTGCTGGCGTATCACGGCGCGGCCGCATATCAGTCGTTCACTCACGGCGGCGGCTTCTATCGCAACTTTTTCGCCACGCTCAAGGACGGAGCCGGGCAGAGCGGCGGCGGCTTGGAGCGTATGTTCATCACCGGGGTATCGCCGATCACCATGGACGACGTCACCAGCGGCTTCAACATCGGCCGCAACATCAGCCTACACCCGGCGTTCAACGACATGTTGGGCTTCACCGAGGAGGAGGTGCGGAGCCTGCTGGAGCTGTACCGCGACTGCGGCGTGTTCAATCAGGAGATCGAAGCCGCGTTGGCAGTGATGCGTGAGTGGTACAACGGCTATCGGTTCGCCAAGAGTGCCGACGGCGACCTCTACAACACCGACATGGTCCTCTATTTCCTCGATGAATCCACGCCCAACCGAGCCATGCCGGACGAGTTGATCGACACCAACGTGCGGATCGACTACGGCAAGTTGCGCCACCTGCTGACGGTCAACCGACAACTCAATGGCAATTTCGACCTGCTCCGCCGCATCATCGGCGAGCAACAGGTCGAGACCCCCCTCCAACTCAGCTTCCCCCTCGACCGACTCGACCAGCGCGAAAATTTCCTGTCCCTGCTGCACTACTTCGGCCTGCTCAGCATTCGCGATGTCGCACACGGGGTGCCCCGGCTGGGCATTCCCAACCAAACGGTCAAGCGGCTGATGTACGGCTATCTGCGCGATGGGTATGATGATGTGGGGGTGTTTTCCGTCGATGGGTATAGCTTCTCCCGCTTGGTGCGGGCGATGGCCTACGACGGCACTTGGCGACCTGTGTTGGACTTTTTGCGCGATGCCTTAGCCGAACAAACCGGCATCCGCGATTACCTCGACGGCGAAAAGGTCATCCACGGCTTTGTCGCCGCGCACTTGAGCATGGTCGATCAGTTTCTGCTCCACTCCGAGTACGAACTGAACAAGGGGTATGCCGATCTGTACTTGGAACCGTTTGTCGCCCAGTATCCCGACATGGGGTACGGCTATGTGCTCGAACTCAAGTATGTGAAACGCAGCGTATCGCTCGACGCATCGGGCGTGGCGGACAAGGTGCAGGAGGCGGTGCTTCAGTTGCGCGGCTACTTGGCGGACCCGTCGTTGCGTCGCCGCTATCGGTCGGTGCGACATATCGGCTTGGCGGTGGTGTTTCACGGCTGGGAAATGGTCGCCTACCAAGCGGTCGAAGACGACGCGGTGGGAAACGAAGAACTCGTTTGAGGAGTCGCCATGGCCGCATCCTACCCTCGCATTCCCTACGGCTGGGGCAATTTCCGGGCCATCCGCTTGGAAAACCGCCTCTACGTGGATAAGACCCGCTTTGTCCGCGTCTTAGAAGAGGAACGCTACGCCTTTTTCATTCGCCCGCGTCGCTTTGGCAAGACCTGCTGGGTGTCCTTGCTCGAAAATTACTACGACCGTCAGGGAGCCGACGAATTTGAAGCCATCTTCGGCGGCACCCACTTGGGGCGGCACCCGACGGAAAATCGCCACCGCTACGTGGTTTTGCGCTTCAACTTTTCGACGTTCAAAAACGCCTTGGAAACCCTCGAACACTACTTTGAAGAGTATTGTCAAATGGTGGTCCGGTACGCGCTAGAGCGCAACCGAGATTTGTTTCCCGAGGCAGCACGGCGGCACATCCGCTCGTCGAGTTCGGTCAATGGCCAGCTCAACGAGCTATTCTTGTACGCTGGCGATCACGGCATTCGGCTGTACATGCTCATCGACGAGTACGACAACTTTGCCAACACGGTGCTGGCGTATCACGGCGAGGCGGCATACCAGTCGTTCACCCACGGCGGCGGCTTCTATCGCAACTTTTTCGCCACGCTCAAGGGCGGCACGGAACAAAGGAGCGGCGGCTTGGAGCGTATGTTCATCACCGGGGTGTCGCCGATCACCATGGACGACGTAACCAGCGGCTTCAACATCGGCCGCAACATCAGCCTACACCCGGAGTTCAACGACATGTTGGGCTTTACCGAGGAGGAGGTGCGGAGCCTGCTGGAGCTGTACCGCGACTGCGGCGTGTTCAATCAGGAGGTCGAAGACGCGCTGGCAGTGATGCACGAGTGGTACAACGGCTATCGGTTCGCCGAGGACGCCGAGAGCGATCTCTACAACACCGACATGGTCCTCTATTTCCTCGATGAGTCCATGCCCAACAAACGAGGACCCCGGGAATTGATCGACACCAACGTACGCATTGACTACGGCAAGTTGCGCCACCTGCTGACGGTCAACCGACAACTCAATGGCAATTTCGACCTGCTCCGCCGCATCATCGGCGAGCAACAGGTCGATACCCCCCTCCAACTCAGCTTCCCCCTCGACCGACTCGACCAGCGCGAAAACTTCCTGTCCCTGCTGCACTACTTCGGCCTGCTCAGCATTCGCGATGTCGCACACGGGGTGCCCCGGCTGGGCATTCCCAACCAAACGGTCAAGCGGCTGATGTACGGCTACCTGCGCGATGGGTATGATGATGTGGGAGTGTTTTCCGTCGATGGGTATAGCTTTTCCCGCTTGGTCCGTACGATGGCCTACGAAGGCGTTTGGCGACCCGTGTTAGACTTTCTGCGCGATGCCTTAGCCGAACAAACCGGCATCCGCGACTACCTCGATGGCGAAAAGGTCATCCACGGCTTTGTCGCCGCCCACTTGAGCATGGTCGATCAGTTTCTGCTCCACTCCGAGTACGAACTGAACAAGGGCTATGCCGATCTGTACTTGGAGCCGTTTGTCGCCCAGTATCCCGACATGGGGTACGGCTATGTGCTCGAACTCAAGTATGTGAAACGAAGCGCGGCACTCGACGCCTCCGACGTGGCGGACAAGGTGCAGGAGGCGGTGCTTCAGTTGCGCGGCTACTTGGCGGACCCGTCGTTGCGCCGCCGCTATCGGTCGGTGCGGCATATCGGCTTGGCGGTGGTGTTTCACGGCTGGGAAATGGTCGCCTACCAAGCGGTGCAAGACGACGCGGTAGGAAACCAAGAACTCGTTTGAGGAGTCGCCGCAGCATGGAGAATCCCAATGGCCAAAAATAGCCGCCTCGTGTACTCCTCGGATACCGGCCGCGTCCCGCCAAAAAAAAAGCAGGCCGCCGCTCCCCTGGGCGACGGCATCGCCCGCGTCCGTCGCGAGAAAAAGGGACGTCGCGGCAAGACCGCGACCACGATCTCGGGCCTGCGGCTGTCCGCCGCCGAACTCAAGGCCCTCGCCTCCGAACTCAAGCGCAAATGCGGCAGCGGGGGGTCGGTCGTCGATCGAGTCATTGAAATTCAGGGGGACCAAGTGGAGGTCGTGCTCGCCGAACTGGCCGAGCGCGGCTATCGGGCCAAGCACGCTGGTGGCTGATTCGTCCCCTTCAATTAGAGGGCGTAGAGGGTGGGATTTGCTTGCCCTGCGGGTCTTGCTCGTCGCTGATTTGCGCGCCCAACTCGGCGGCTAGCTCGCCGCCGATAAAGTGTTCAATCGCGTCGGCCGGGGCGTGGACGTGGTCCTTGGGCAGGCCGAGCTGGCTCATATAGGTCTCCCAAAGCCGGTGATTGCGCAACAAGCGCAGCGCGGCTTGTTGGCCCTTTGCCGACAATTCGACGAGGCCATTGGCCTCGCTCAGCAGGTGCCGCCGCCGCAGGTTGCCGACCGCCAGCCGCGCCAACACGCCCCAAACAGCCGCGACCGCCACCAGCTCGGCGGGCCGCAGCCCAGCGCGCTCGGCCCCGCTTTCCTCGCGCCGCACCAGCGCGAGCAGCACGTGGTCTTGCGCCACTTGCAGCGATAGCCGCACGCGCTGGTAGATCCGCGCCAGCACGCCCTGATTGGGGGAAAAAAGCAGGGAAAAGACAAAGATCGCGCCGATGACCACCACCATGGCACCGGCGATGGAGCTATTCCAGAAGCTGGCCAAAAAGTAACCCGCCACCGCCGAGGCCATGCCAAAGAACGCGGCCAACCCCAGTACCGCGATCAGCCGGTCGCTCCACAGGTACGCCGCGGCCCCGGGCACGATTAGCATGGCTACGACCAAGATCGCGCCGACCGACTCAAACGACGCCACCGTCGTCAGGGCGACCAAACCCATCAATAGATAGTGCATCAGCGTGGCGTTGATCCCCACCGACATAGCCAAGGCTGGGTCAAACGCGGAAATTTTGAATTCTTTGTACAAGAGCGCGAGCACCGTCAGGTTGAGCGCGAGCACCGCGCCCAAGATCCACACCGGGCGCGGCCCCAGCGACGTATCTCCCCACAGCAGCAGGTCCCAAGGGGTATAGGCGATCTCGCCGTAGAGTACGCACTCCTGATCGAGATCCACTTGGCCAGAATATGCGGTAATGATCACCACGCCTAGCGCGAAAAGCGCGGTAAACACAATGCCGATGGCCGCGTCCTCTTGGACGCGCCACCGCCGGTGAAACGACTCGACCAACAGCGCGGTCAGCAAGCCGAAGACGGCCGCGCCCAAAAACATCGGCAGCACCGCCCGGCTGCCCGACATCAGAAAGGCCACGGCGATCCCCGGCAGCACGGAGTGGCTCAACGCGTCGCCCAACAACGCCATCTTGCGCAGCACCAAGAAGGTCCCCAACAGGCTACAGGACGCGGTGACCAACACGCCGGTGAGCACGATCCAGAAAGCCCCTTCGATCATTCGCGCCCTCCCCGGCGGTAGTGACTGCCGGTGCCGTGGATATTGACGATCCGGGCCGGGTCTAGCCCTTGCTCGCGCTTGAGGACATCCTCTAGCTCGGCAATGATTTCCGGCGTCAGCAAGTGCTCGACTTCGTCGGCGGGCCGATCCACGTGATCGGCGTCGAGTATGGCCCGATAATACAAATAGTGTTCCCACAAGCGGTGCGACTTAACCACGAACAGCCCTTCCTCCGCGCCGCTGGTCGTTAGGGCGAACCGCCCGCCTTGATGCGAGACGAGCCCCTTGGCGGCGAGCCGGCGCCCGAGGCGTTTGATCTGGTCAGGCGACCGGCCCATCTCAATGGCCAATTCCTCCACGGCCAAGGGGCGGCTCGTTCCGAGCTTCTCTTGCAACTCGATGCAGGCGCGCAAAAAGTGCTGCTGGCTCTCGCGGCGGCTGTTGTGCCGCTGCCGCCGCCACCGCGCCAAGACCCCTCGCCGAGGCGCGCAAAGAGCCGAAACCACAAAGCACAAGGTGGCGATGAGCACCATCACCGGGCCGGTGGGCACTCGCGGCACCAAGGAGCTGATGAAGGTGCCGACGACTCCAGCCAAGCCCCCGAAAGCAGCGGCGAGCAGGACCATCTTGTGCAACCGCTCGGTCCAAAAGCGGGCCGCCACCGCCGGTGTGATGAGCATGGCCGCAATCAGCACGACGCCTACGGCCTGCAAGCCGACGATCACCGTCAGCGCGATCAGCCCCATTAGCAGGGCGTCGATCCAGCGGGACGAGTACCCGAGCGTCTGCAAAAAGTCCGCGTCGAAAATTAGGGCCTTGAACTCCTTAAAAAACAAGGCCACCGCGAGGATAATGAGGACCGCCAAGACACTCATGACGCGCAGGTCGTCATCGACCAACGAGGCCGCTTGCCCAAAGAGGAACTTGTCCAAGCCGCTCTGATTGCCCGTGCCGACCCGCTGCACGTGGGTCAACAGCACGATGCCCACGCCAAAAAATACCGACAGGACAATGCCGATGGCCGAATCCGCCTTGACGCGGGTAAAGTTGATGATGAACTGCATCGCCAACACGCCGAGCACCCCGGAAATCGCCGCGCCCGCCAGCAGCACCGGCAGGGCCTTGCTCCCAGTCCACAAATAAGCTAGTGCCACGCCCGGCAGGGCCGCGTGCGCCAGCGCGTCGCCGACGAGGCTCCGCCGCCGCAACACGGCAAACGACCCCAGCAACCCGCCGGTCGCGCCAATCAGCAGGGCGCCGAAGAGCACGAAGCGCACGTTGGCGTCGGCCAAGCTCAAGAAGCGCAGGGCGTTTTCGGCCAGCATCGTCAGCTCTCGCGCCGCTGCTCAGCCATGGCTTGGGCGGCCTGCGAGAGTACGGTCAGCCGACCCCCATAGGTCTTTTGCAAATTGTCGTCGGTAAAGACCGCGCGGGTTGGGCCGGACGCCACGACCCGCATGTTGAGCATGATGACCCAATCGAAGTATTCGGTCACCGTCTGCAAGTCGTGGTGAACTACCAAGATGGTTTTTCCCTGCTGGCGCAGAGCGACCAAGCTGGCGATGATCGCGCGCTCGGTCGCCGCATCCACCCCGGCAAAAGGCTCGTCCATGATGTAGATGCGGGCCTGTTGGGCCAAGGCCCGGGCGAGAAAGACTCGCTGTTGCTGGCCGCCCGATAGCTGGCTGATCTGCCGCTCGGCAAACGGGGCCATGCCCACCTCGTCGAGGGCCGCCCAAGCCAAGCGGCGATCTTCCTTGCTCGGCCGCCGCATCCACCCCACGTGGCCATAGCGGCCCATGAGCACCACGTCGAGCGCACTGACCGGGAAGTCCCAATCCACGGATTCGCGCTGCGGCACATAGCCGATGATCTTGCGCATCTGGCTGTAGTCCTCGCCGTAGATCTTGACCCAGCCCGACGCCTTGGGGACGAGCTCCATTATGGCCTTGATCATGGTGCTTTTGCCCGAGCCGTTGGGGCCGATGATGCCTACGAGTTGCCCTTCGGGCACATTGAGATCCACGTCCCACAGCACCGGCTTCTTGTGGTAGGCAATGGTCATGTCGTGGATCTGGATGGGATGAGGTGCGCTCACCGCAAGGCTCCCACGAGGGTGTTGACGTTGCTTTCGACCATGCCCACATAGGTGTCGGCACCGCTGCCAGCGGCCCCCATCGCGTCTGAGTATAGGGTGCCGCCTATTTCCACTTGGAAGCCGCGGTCCAAGCACCCTTCGCGCACCGCCTCAATCGAGCGCACAGGTACGCTGCTCTCGACGAATATGGCCTTGACCTCGCGCTCCACGATCAAATCGACTAGCCGGGTGACGTCGTTGACCCCGTAATCGGCCACTGTGGAAATCCCTTGCAGGCCGACGACCTCCACTCCGTAGGCGCGGCCAAAATAGCCAAAGGCATCGTGGGCCGTAATCAGCACCCGGCTGGCCTCCGGCAGCAGCGCGACCTGATCGAAGATCCATTGGTGTAGCGAGTCGAGACGCGCTCGATAGCGCGCCCCGTTCTGGCGATAGACCGACGCCCCGTCCGGGTCCAGTGCGCTCAGGCGGGCCACGACCGGCTCAATCGTCTGCGCCCACAGGGATACGTCGAACCAGATGTGGGGATCGAAGTTGCCGTCGAATTCCGGGGGGCGCAGCAAGCGCTCTTCTGGTATGTGCCCGGCCACGGCCAACACCGGCTTGCGGCGGGCCATTTTGGCGAAGATGTCTTCCATCTTGCCTTCGAGAAAAAGGCCGTTGAAGAGAATCAAATTCGCGGCCGTTAGCTTGGCTAAATCGCCCTGCGATGCCTTGTAGTAATGCGGATCAACGCCCGGCCCCATCATCCCGACAACCGCGATGCGATCGCCGCCGATGTTCCGAGCGAGGTCGGCGACCATCCCCGTGGTACACACCACCTCAATCTGCTCGTTTCCGCGCTCGGGCGCACTGCATCCCAACGCGCACAACACAATGAAAATCCAGAACATGGTCCCTTGCTTATTTAACGATATGGAGTGCAAGAATCTTCGTCGAAACCGACTAGGGCCTCATCCACGTCGCCCGGTGTGCCCATTGGAGGACGCCAAGCGATGGAGCGCTCGCTCGGCCTCTAGCAGGGCAAAGTACTCGCAGAGCGCGTGTAGGCGGCCATTTTCGGTCGTCATTTCGAGCAGTTGCTGCCGAATCCCCAAGTCGAGGCGCTGGGCGATTTGAAAGGCGTTTTGCAAAGACCCGACTTCAGCTCGTGCGCCGGTCCCTTCCTCTAGCTGCTTCACCAAGTCTTCTAAGGCCGCAACGGCCTTGGCTAAAAGCACTGGATCGGTCGGCTCCTCAGCGTCATCTACGTACTCTACCCACGCCTCTAAGTAGGGCTTGTGCTCGTCAATGCGAGCGATGCGAAAGCGCCGCCCGCCGCGGACGATGATGTTGAGGCGACCATCGTCGAACTCGTCGAGCACTCGGGCCAACACCATCGCGCAACCCACCTCGCCTTGGACCTCGCGGTCCTGCCCCAGAATCATGCCAATGGGCAAGGTCTCGCCGCGCTCGTCGGCCTCCCGCACATCGGCGAGCATGCGCTTGTAGCGCGGCTCAAATATGTGCAGGGGCACGATTTGGCCGGGGAAGACGACCACCGGCAGGGGAAAAAGCGGAATCGGATTGCGATCGAACATGGCGTTGTGCCAGCAAATTAAACCGCCGATACCAGCGAGGGCAAGCTGGGTTTTGGTGCTTCACCCCGACTGTAACGCTTCCTGTAACAACGCAAACAGCCGGTCTAGTTCGGCGCGCGTTTCCACGTCGAGGGCATAGCTCAGGGGGCCGCGATGCACTTGGTTGGGAAAGAGGCCGCGCTTGTGCATGAGGTAGCGCTCGACCACGATGAAGCCGTCCAAGCCCCCTTGGATCTGCACAGTACACAAGGCGCAGATGGGAAAGTAAAGCTGGTACGCCCGCGCTTCGTCGCCGGCTGTGAGGGCGCGCCACAGCGCGACCGTGCCGTCGAGCAGCTCGACGCCGGGAATGGTCCCGCGAATGCCGCGGCGGAAGGAGTCGATCAGCAGCAAGCCGCCGCTGCCTTCAAATATGCCGGCCCGACCCTCGGTGTGGTCGCGCAGCGCCGAGATGCAAGGCCCCAAAGGAGTGGCCTCGGGTTTGAAGAGGACGCGGTCGCCGTAGTCGCGAAAGAGCGACGCTTGAAACGCAATGCTCATCGGGTTGCCCACGTACGAGCTCGCGTCTTGGATCATAACCGGGATGGAAACCTCGGCGAGTAGGGCGGCAAAATAAGCGCGCAACTCGCTTTCGCCCAAGGAGCGGGAAATCGGCGGAATGGCCATGACGGCGGCCGCGCCGCCATCTTCCGCGGCCCGAGCGTAGAGCCGGGCTTGGGCCGTGCCCTCGGCCCCGACGCCGATGATGACCGGGCCGCGCCCGCGGGCAAACTCCACCAGCCGGGCCGGAAGCGCGAGCCGCTCGGCCGCCGTCAGGCGCAACAGGTCGGATACCAAGGCGAGGCAGAACCCGTAGGCCCCGGTTGCGAAAAGGTAATCGACCTCGTCTTGCAATACGGCGTAGTCAATGGCTTGGTCGTCGGTGTACGGAATGTGGACGACTGGCAGAACGTCTTTGATTTCGTAGCTCATCGTCGTTGTCCTCGGCGCGCTCGGCGCAAAATGGCAAAGAGGTGTTCGGCCATCTCGTCGTTGGCCGCGGCCAAGAAGTGCCCGAATTTGCGGCGCTGAGTATAGACCGGGCGGCGGCGTTCCCCGGTGTAGCAGCGCGCCCCGGCCTCTTCGGCAATCAGCGACGGTGGCCCGACATCATAGACTTCGACTTGGCGCGTCAGATACGCACACAGCGCCCCCTCGGCGAGCTCGGTGAGGACCAATGCCGCGCCAATAGGGCTTTCGCGCGGGGCCAGCGCGGGGCGGGCGAGGGCCTGATAGGGGCGAGCCTTCGAGGAAATGAAGGCTTTGTTCGTGCGCGGCTCATCGGGCAACTGCAAGCGGCGCGGGCGGCCGGTGCCCACGCGCACGAGCGCCCCCTTGCCCTTGCAGGCGGTGAACGTCTTGTCCTCTGAGGGCCGCGCGACAATCGCGGCGAGCATAAGGCCATCGCAAGCTAAGCCTATCGAGATGTGATACGGGGCGTCGCCCCGCTTGAAGTGCAAGGTGCCGTCGATGGGATCGACAAGGACCGCGTAGGGCGAGGTATTGCCAGCAAAGCGCCTTTTGAGCGGCGTGCGCTCCTCGGCAATGCAGCGCACAAACGGAAAGTGCTGGAGCACGACCGCAAGGAGGATGTCCTGCACGGCCGCGTCGAGGACCGTGAAGGCCGTGGAGGCGGCCTGCGCCTTGCGACCGGTGAGGCGCAAGTCGGCGGCCTTGCCAATGTCGGCGACTTGGCCGTAGAAAATCAGGGAGGCGCGGGCGCACTGATCGACGACCGGGAGCAGCGCGTCGATAAAGTCGTTGGGGGCGATGGTTGCGGCCATGTCACATACAATAATAAAGCGCCCGGTTCCTCTCTGGAGGAAGCCGGGCGCGAGCGAGCGGGCGGCCCAACGGCTTTTCAGCCGGCCGCCTCTACGAGTTGACTTTCCTGCAAGGCGGCGACGACCCGGTCGGGACTCATGGGCAGCTCGCCCAAGCGGTGCCCCAAGGCATCGTAGATGGCGTTGGCAATGGCGGCCATCGGCGGCACCAAGGGGACTTCGCCGACGCCGCGGATTCCGTGCGGGCTGGCCGGATTGGGCACTTCGACCAGAATCGTCTCGATCAGGGGAATGTCAAAGGTGGTCGGCATCCGATAGTCGAGGAAGGTCGGGTTGGCCAACTGACCATCGTCCGTGTAGAAGTACCCCTCCGAAAGTGCCCAGCCAATCCCCTGCACGGCCCCGCCTTGGATCTGGCCCTCGACATAAGAGGGATGAACGGCCTTGCCCACGTCTTGGACCGCGGTGTAGCGCAAAATTTCGACCTTGCCGGTGTCTGGATCGATCTCCACATCGACGATGTGAACGGCGAATGCGTTGCCCGGGCCGCTGGCGTTGATCGTGCCCTTGCCGGTGATCGGGCCGCCGGTGCTGCCTTGGTTGGCCGCGACCTCCGCAAAGGTGAGCCGCAAAGCGGGATTGGATTTGCAGACAAAGCGGCCGTCCTGGAACTCAATGTCGTCCTCGGCCACCTCTAGCTGCTGCGCGGCACGCCGGCTCATCTCGGCCTTGACGTCCTCGGCCGCGTTGTAGCAGGCGTGGCCGGTGGCATAGCACACGCGGCTGCCGCCGGTGCCGCCGGTGAAGCCAATTGAGCTGGTGTCTGGGATGGAGGGATTGATGTCCTCGGCCCGCAGCCCCAAGGTCTCGGCGACAATCATGGCCATGGCGGCGCGGCTGCCGCCGATGTCAACCGAGCCTTCGGTGAGGTTGATCGTGCCGTTGTCGTTGACGGCAATGGCGGCCGAAGACATGCCGCCGCCGTTGAACCAAAAGCCACCGGCCACGCCGCGCCCCCGATAGGGGCCTTCGAGCTTGCTGTGGTAGTGCTCCGAGTCCTTGGCGGCTTGCACGGTCTCTTCGCAGCCGATCTGTCGGTACACCGTGCCGTCGGCGCGGCGCGTCCCCTCTTTGGCCGCATTCTTGAGCCGCATCTCCAGCGGGTCCATGCCGATTTTCTCGGCGAGCTCGTCGATGACGCTCTCGGAGGCAAAGGCCGCGTTGGGTGCCCCGGGCGCGCGGTAGGCCGAGGATTTGGGCTTGTTGACGACCACGTCGTATGCGTCGATGGTGACGTTGGCAATGTTGTACGGCGCGAGGATGCACTGGGCGCCGGCCCCCACGGCCGAGCCGGGATAGGCCCCGGCCTCGTAGGCCATGTAGCAGTGGGCCGCGGTGATGGTGCCGTCGTTTTTGGCCCCCATCTTAACCTTGATGTAGGAGCCGGGGGCCGGGCCAGTCCCCTGAAAGACCTCGGTGCGGCTCATGATCATTTTGACCGGCTGACCTGTTTTGTGCGACATAATGGCCGCGGCCGGCTCCATGTAGATAGGAAACTTGCCGCCGAAGCCACCGCCGATTTCGCAGGGGATAACCTTGACCTTGGAGACCGGAACGTTGAGGACTTCCGCCACCTGCGAGCGGATCTCAAACGGCCCTTGCGTACTCACCCACACGGTGACGCTGCCGTCGTTTTTCCACCAGACGGTCGTGTTGTGCGGCTCGATGTAGCCTTGGTGAATGGTGGCCGTGTGAAATTCGCGCTCGACGATCGCGTCGGCCTCGGCCAAGCCCGCTTCGAGATTGCCCATGGCGTGCTGATTGTGGGAGGCGATATTGCTGTGCTTGCCCGTATCCTCGCCGAAGGCCCGCGTGGTGCGCCCTTCGTCGAGCAGCGGGGCGTCGTCGCGCATGGCTTCGCGGACATCGACGACCGGCTCCAAGACCTTGTATTCGACCTCGATTAGGTCGAGGGCCTCTTCGGCGATGTGGGGGCTGACCGCGCAGACTGCGGCGACCGCGTGGCCCGTATAGAGCACCTTGTCTGAGGCCAGCGAGTTTTTGGCGATCTCGCGCACGTTCACGGTGGTTTCGCCGATGTTAGAGAGCTTATCTACGGTATCGACCAAATCGTCGGCCGTGGCCACGGCCCGCACTCCGTCGAGCGCGAGGGCCTTGGCGGTGTCAATCGAGAGAATCTCGGCGTGGGGATGCGGACTGCGGAGGACTTTGCCGTAGAGCAGGCCCGGCAAGCGCACGTCGGCCCCGTACACGGCCGCGCCGGTGACCTTATCGACGCCGTCGTGGCGGATGGGGCGGGTGCCGATGACCTTGTACTTGCCGTCGGCCGTGTAATTGGGATAGTCTTTGCTGGAAAAGGCAGCCATGAGGCCCTCCTTACCTTAAATGGATTAAATGTTTCAGGGCTTCTAATTCGCTTTAATCTGAAGGCGATACCCTGCGGCGTCAAGTGAACCTCTGATGACCATTGCTTGGGAAACCCCGGCGCGCTGGCCTCGGCTCAGCGCTGATGAAATCCACGTCTGGTGCGTCGAATTGGACGAGGCCGCCGATGCGACCGCGCTCGCGGCTTGTCTCAGCGCGGACGAGTGCGAGCGAGCGGGCGGTTTACCTTCCAGTTCCCATCGCCGACGCTTTGTGGCAGCGCGGGCCATGCTGCGTCAGCTCTTGGGACGCTACCTCGACCAAGAACCCAGCGCGGTGGTTTTTGCGCGTGGCGCGCACGGCAAGCCCTTTCTGCCCGAAGGGGGACTGCATTTCAACGTGTCCCATACCCACGGGTTGGCACTGTACGCGATAGCATCCGCTTGCGAGGTCGGCGTGGACGTGGAGTGGATGCGGCCCCAAGTCGCGCACGAGCGCATTGCGGCGCGCTTCTTTTCACCGGAGGAGCAGGCGATGCTGGCGCACGTGCCAGCCGAGGAGCGGCGGGCGGCCTTTTACCATATATGGACGCGCAAGGAAGCCTATCTCAAGGCGCGCGGCGACGGCCTAGCCGCTGGGCTTAGCACCTTTGCGGTATCGCTAGAAGCAGAGGCCCTTTTGCGCTCGGGCGAAGGGCGACGCTGGAAGTTGATCGCTTGGGAACCAGCCGACGGCTATGTCGCGGCTTTGTGCGGGGCGGGCGTGGATTGGCAAATGCGGGGCTGGTGCTGGCGGCCTTAGAAGCTGTCTGAAAACTCCGATGGTCGTCCTTTGCGTCTAAACGATCCCGTCTCTACGGCTTGTTCAACAGGACCCAAGGTGGGTTTTCAGATAGCCTCTTAGACGATCCGCTGCGAGACCACGCCGTGCAGATCCATCTCAAAGTCGATACCTACAACCGGCGGCCGGGCGTAGTGCCAACAGACGCCGCCGCGCCGCGCCGCGCCCATCGTCGGCAGGAGAATTTCCGCGAGTATTTCGGCTAAGGGATAGATGGTGTACACGTCGACCGCGTCGATCAGCACCCATGTCCCGCCGAGCCCGGCGAGCCGCTCGCTCATAACTTGCGCCACATAAGCGGCCTTCTCGCGCATGGCAGCGGGCGACGAATCGCCCGGGCGGATAATCCCCTCGGGCACGAGGCGACCGCCCCGCAACTCGCCAGCCCCGGCCACGATCAGGGTTTTGCGGTCGATCTGGTCGTTGGGAACCGCGTAGGAAAAGGCGTACAGCGAAGGCACGGCCGGCGGGTCGTACGCCGGCGCGACGTTGGTGCGGGCCACCGGATTGAGCTCATCTACGTACAAACCCCACGCCCGCAGGACGGCACAATAGTCGCGGTTGAAGTCGATGAACCCCTGCATGGTAAAGGGCGCGGGCGAGCGCAACTCCATCGCGCAGAGCGCGGCGCGGTCACAGCCTTCGGCCGCCAGATGCGCCTCCACGCGCTCAAAGCCCGCTCGCCAAGGCAGCGGACCGGCGAGCGCGACGCGCACGATCTCCCAGCCCGGCTCGGCGACGACGCCACAGGAATAGGGGTCAATGCCCCGCAGAAAGCGATAGTGTCCTTTGGGATGTGTAATCAGCATGAATTTCAACGTCGGCCACAGGGGGCCTTGCGTCAAGACTTCTTTCTCGCTTGCCTCTATCCCCGCCGTGGAGGGCTTGCTCAGAAGGTCTTGGTATTTTACTCTCCAATAGTGCGTTGCTTCCGATTTTATGCGTGATACGTGTATAGGATATTAGACTATGCCAAGCGAAATAGTTTTTGAAGTTCACGAAGCAGAGGAGGGGGGCTACTACGCCGAGGCTGTAGGATGCGACATCATCACTCAAGCTGACTCGTGGGAAGCTCTGAAGCGAATGGTCCAAGATGCCGTGCTGTGCCATTTCGACAGCGACTCGATACCCGGAACTTTCAGACTGCACTTGGTAAAAGACGAGGTCGTTGATGTGTGATGCTCCCTAGGGACATGTCCGGTGATAAACTGGTCCGACTCTTACAGCGTCGCTATGCTTATCGGGTCGTCCGGCAGAGGGGTAGCCATATACGGCTAGTTACCAACATAAAAGGGCCGGAACATCACGTATCAATCCCGCGTCATAGCCAGCTAAAAGTTGGCACGTTGCACGTGATTTTATCTAGGGTTGCCGCGTATCTGGAAATCAGCCAATCTGAGTTGCGTCAACAGCTATTTGGGTCTTAGAAGCCGACGTGGATAGCTATTTTTCGATCTACGAGAGTAGAGTAAAATGCCCTATAAAGTCTTAATCCGCTCGGAAATCGAACCGTATCACACCATCATCCCCATGATCGAGGCCCACGCCGAGATCGTGCGCTGGAACCCGCTGCACCCGCAGCCTCCGGCCGCACTCCTCCGCACCATCGAAGGGGTGTACAACTACGGCCACTATGCCTTCACAGCCGCATACATGGATCTCATGCCCGAACTCCGCGTCATCAGCAACTTCGGCGTGGGCGTTGATCACATTGACCTGCAAGCGGCCCAGGAGCGCGGCATCCCCGTAGGCAACACGCCCAACGTCCTCGACGGCGCGACGGCCGATATGACCTTCGCCCTCCTCTTGGCCGGTGCGCGCAACCTCATCCAAGGCGACCGCTTTGCGCACGGCCCGGATTTTGTGGCCTATGATCCGAGCTTCATGCTGGGGCAGGAGGTCCACCACCAAGTCCTCGGAATCATCGGGCTGGGCAGCATCGGCTACCAAGTAGCGCGCCGCGCCCTCGCCTTCGATATGACCGTCTTGTACCACAACCGGCGTCGCAACCCCAAGGCCGAAGCCGACCTCAACGTGCGCTACGTCGAGCTCGACGAGCTGCTCCAGCAGGCGGATTTCGTGACCTTGAACATGCCGCTGACCGATCAGACGCGGGGTATGATTGGTCAGCGCGAGTTGGGCCTGATGAAGCAATCGGCCGTGCTGGTAAACGCCGCGCGCGGGGGCGTCGTCGATCACGACGCGCTGTTGGCAACCCTACAAAGCGGCGGGATCCACGCAGCCGCCCTCGACGTGACCGAACCCGAACCCCTGCCCCGCGACCACCCCCTCCTAGCACTGGACAACCTCGTCGTCATACCCCACTTGGGCAGCGCGACTCACCAGACGCGCCAAGCCATGGCCGAGCGGTCGGTGGGCAACCTGCTGGCCGGGTTGGAGGGCCGCCAACTTTTGAGCCGCATCGTTTAATAAAGGAGCACAATGAACGAGAATCACCACTACAAGGTCGTCATCGTCGGCTCGGGTCCGGCCGGACTGACCGCCGCCCTGTACGCGGCCCGAGCTGACCTCACGCCGCTGGTCCTAGAGGGCTTGCAGCCGGGCGGCCAGCTAACCATTACTACGGACGTAGAAAACTACCCAGGCTTTCCCGACGGCATCATGGGCCCCGAACTGGTCGATCAGATGCGCCAGCAGGCGCAACGCTTTGGTGCCGAGTGCAAGTTCGAGACGGTCGCCGCGGTCGATCTGTCCAAGCGACCTTGGGCCGTCACAAGCGACGGCGGCCAGTACACCTGCGACGCCCTAATCATTGCCACCGGCGCGTCGGCACGCCTGCTCGGCTTGGAATCCGAGCGGCGGCTGATGGGGCACGGGGTCTCGGCCTGCGCCACCTGCGACGGCTTTTTCTTTCGCGACCAAGAGCTCGTCGTCGTCGGTGGCGGCGACTCGGCCATGGAGGAAGGGACCTACCTGACGAAATTCGCCTCCAAGGTCACCATCGTCCACCGCCGCGCCGAGTTTCGCGCCTCCAAAATCATGCTCAAGCGCGCACAGGACAATGACAAGATCGACTTCGTGGTCAACGCCACCATCGCCGAAATTTTGCAAGCCGAGGGCGAGCGTGCGGTGCGCGGGGTGCTGCTGCGCGACACCCACACCGGCCAGACGCACGAGTTTTCCTGCGACGGCGTCTTCGTCGCCATCGGCCACGTGCCCAACTCCGAGCTTTTTAAGGGCGCGTTGGCCATGAACGAGCAGGGCTACATCCTCACCGAGCCGGATTCGACCGCGACCGCTATCCCCGGGGTTTTTGCCTGCGGCGACGTGCAAGACTCCGTGTACCGCCAAGCCGTCACCGCGGCCGGCACCGGGTGTATGGCGGCGATTGAGGCCGAGCGATTTTTGGCCCATTAGAAATGCAGCCCCGCTCAACGGCCCATCCCATCCGCCCCAAGAAACAGCGCGGCCAAAACTTCCTCACCGACGCCGCACTCCTGCGCCGGCAAGTGGCTTGCGCCGACCTTGCGGCCGGGGATACGGTGCTGGAGATCGGGGCCGGAATCGGCAACTTGACCCAGTTGCTGCTAGAGCGAGCCGGGCAGGTGGTGGCCGTGGAGCAAGACCGCCAGTTTGGTCCAAGTCTAAGGGAATTGCAGCGGCGGCACGAGCATCTCAAGGTGGTGTGGGGCGATGCGTTGGTCGTGGATTTTCCGCGCTTCGACAAGGTAGTAGCCAACCTGCCGTATCAAGTGGCCCTGCCGATTGTATTCAAGCTGCTAAACCAGCGCTTCGAGCGGGCCGTGCTCATGCTGCCCAAGCGGCTAGCCCAGCGGCTGTGCGCGACCGTCGGCCAAAAGGGCTATTGTCGGATTGGAGTCGCCGTTGGGCGGCTGGCCCAAGTAGAGTGGATCGAAGAGGTAGGCAAAGACGCCTTTTTCCCGCGCCCGGAAGTCGAAAGTGCCCTCGTGGTCGTCAAGCGCACCAAGCCCAAGTTCGCCGTGCCATCCGAAGCCTTCTTTAGGGAAGTCTTGGAAAGCCTCTTTGCCCGCCGCCAAGTGCGCGTTGGGCAGATCGTCCCCGCGGCCGCCAGCCTGAGCAAGAAGATCAAGAACAAACCCGTGTACACCGTCACGCCACGCGAGTTCGGGGAAATCACCCGCGTCTTGTGGCCGCTCAGCCGGCCAACCCCGCGTACACCGCGCGCCCCCTCCTGAACAGTTCTCGCACCTCCTCGCGCTGCTGGTCGTTGTTGTAGCGGCCATAAGAGCCGATCCACTTGAGCGATTCGTCAATCGAGCGGAGGAAGAAGTTGGCGTCGGCCGCGCACTCAGCCGGCCGTGCGCCGCAGCGGAAATAGCTCGGGCTCGAATGCGCGTAAATCGACTGGCCAAAGCTGTCGCGCGAGTCGCCCCACAGGCGGGCGGCCACCCAACCGTCGCGCTCGGCCCGGAAGCCGTGGCGCAACGCGCCCTCGCGCCGACCGGCCGGCCATTCCCAGCGCTGGACCACCGAGCCGTTGACCACCAACTCGGCGCGCTCAAGCGGATAAAACGAGCTAAAGGTCACTTCGGCCTCTAATTCCGCGCCGCTCCCGCATTCTACGGTATCGCCCATGGGCCGCCCGTTGAGTGCGAGCTGAAGGGCCGGGCCGTTGGTTATGAAGGTCCGCCCCTGTTTCATGCCCTCAATCCAGCGCGAGTATGAAAATTCCCCATCCACTTGGACGTACACGCGATTGTTGGAGCACACAAACCAATCCGTGCCGGTCGAGGCCGGCAGCCGTAGGCCGCAGTTGAGGAGCTTGTACCAGAGGTCGTATTCCGGGTCCATCCAAAAGGGGTCGAACAGGTTGAAGGCGTCGAGCTTGCCGAGTGCCGCAGCCACCGGGGCCTCCATGCCGCGCCCGTTGTGGCACCAGATGACCAAGCCGCCCTGCTCGCGGGCGTCGTCGCAGCAAAAGCACAAGGGGGGGTAATCCGGGTCGAATTGCCCGGCGAGGGTGTGGCCGCGGCTGACGGGCTGCACGAGGTTGCGGATGTTGAGCAACATCACGTGACCATAGCCAAAGCCCCACGGCGAGTTGTCGCCGTAGTGGCGGTTTTCCTCGCCGATGTCGAGGACGTGATGGGCGGTGGTAAACTCGTTCATCACGCCAATGGGATACTTGTTGGATGCGTAGGGCAACTGGCGGCGGTCGAGCACGCTGACGCAGGTGACACTATACCCCTCGACGCTGCAATCAATCCCGAGCCGCTCGTCGGGCTGGGTCTCCTTTTCGTCGTAGTGAATGTGCGTGTTGCCCGGATACCAAGCGTCCTCTTGGGGGCGATACCAGCGGCGCAGCGGAATCTCTAGCTCGACGCGGCCCTTGGCCGGCAGTTCAACGGTCGCGCGATAGGGTTCGTACTCGGTGCCGCGCTCAACGAGTACATCCGTGCGCCCCCGGCTGCTTTCGACGGCAAACGAGCCAGCGCAAAAGAAAAACAGCGTCCCCGGGCCGCGCTTGAGCATGGAGTTCGGTGGGCGAGCAAAGGTGCCCGAAGCCGTGAGGACGTGGACTTTGGCGTCGAGCGGTTCGCCCGAGACTTCGTCGATAATCGTGCCGTGCAGCGTGCCCATGGTGCCTCCTGTCAGTTGAGCGAATACGTTTCGTACGGAGCCGCGCAGGGGTTGCCGCGGCTGATGTGCATGCGGCCTCGATCAGGCTCGATTACCACCGAAAATACGCTCGTCCAAAAGCCGGTCTGCGGATGGTCGTTGGCGTGGCGGCAGATGGAGTATGGGTGCCGGTCGTGGTCGCGCAGGGCCTCTTGGACATGCGCCATGCTCACGCGCCGCTCCGAACCAAGCAACTGTTCGACGCGGCAGTAGCGCGGGCCGGACTCGATCAGCTCGGGAAATTCGCGGTTGATCGGCGCGAGCTCCGGGTGTAGGCAGTGGTTGGTGTGGACGACGAGCTCGTCGTCGCGCAAGACGTGGACATGGCCCAAGGTGAGTTCGAGATCGGCCGGCCCCTGCGGGGTGGCGAGGAGGATGTTGCCGGGAATGGCGCGGTCGGCCCGGCGCACCGCTGCAACCGCGCCGCTGAGCGAGGTCTGTTCGTAGATGGCGCGCACGGCAAAGTAGTGCGGGACGCCGACCGGGCGGCTGGGGGCCGGCAGCGTGTTCATGCAGACGCCCAAGCCGGCGTCGTTGCAGCCGATGTACGCGATGAGGCCCGCTTGGGTAATGTTCATCAGCGCCGGCTTGCCAGCCGGGCGGCGCGTCAGCACGATCGTAAAGGGGTCGAGCGCGGGGTCGTTGTCCCAGTTCTGCGCGACCATCGCCCGGCCCTCAACGCTGCGCTTGGGGGCGACGGCAAAGGCCGTGCAGGCCGCGTCTTCCTCCGGGCAAAGCTGGTTGCGCACCTGTAGGAGCATCAGCTCGTCGAGCGCGACGCCCGCCCCCTCGCTCATGCCGCGCAACTCGTCGAGCATGTCGGGCGCGTACGCAGCCGCGCAATCCATGCTCCGGCGGCTTATGTCCAAGGCGCGGGCGCGCGAGACGCACACGGTCTTGTTGACGCGCTCTAGGGCGATGGCGGCAAAGCCGCGGATTTCGTCGCGGACAGCCTCTCCGATTTGGCGGCCCAACGTGCGCGGCGGCCCGCTGACTTCGATGTGGCGATACCGGGTGCTCATATTCGCTCCTTTGGCTCAGGGCCGCACTTGCAGCACGACCTTGCCGATGTTGCGGTTTTGCCGGAGGATGTCCTGGGCTTCGGCCGCGCGCTCAATGGGCAGCACATCCTCGATCACAGGTCGCACGCGCCCGTCGATTAGCAGCGGCCAGAAGCGCTCTTTGAAGGCCGCGACGATCGCGGTTTTCTCTTCGTCCGAGCGGCTGCGCAACACCGAGCCGATCAGGCGCAGGCGCTTTCTCTGGAGTTCCAAGAGGTCTATCTGGGCCTCGGCGCCGGTCAGGACGGCGATTACCACGAGGCGGCCCCTCGGCTTGAGCAGCCGCACATTGTGCGCCAAGTAGGAAGCCCCGGCGATGTCGAGGATCACATCGACCCCGTCGGTGTGGGCGAGAATGGCCTCGGCAAAGTCCCGCTCCTTGTAGTTGACCCCGAACTCCGCGCCCAGCGCTAGGCAGCACGCCACCTTGGCGTCCGTGCCGGCCGTGACAATCGCCTTGGCCCCGGCTTGGCGGCACAACTGCACAGCGGCCGTACCGACGCCGCTGCCCCCGCCGTGGATGAGGGCGGTCTCGCCGGCGCGCAAGCCGGCCTCGCGGAACAAGTTGACAAAAGCGGTGAGAAAAACCTCGCAGATGGCCGCGCCCCAAGTGAAGTCGCGGTCGCTGGGCAGGGGCAGCAAATGGGGGGCGGGAACGGCCACGCGCTCGGCGTACCCGCCGCCGGAGAGCAGGCCGAGGACGCGGTCGCCGGGCCGCCACTCGGTTACCGACTCACCGGTAGCCGCGACCACACCCGCCATTTCCAAGCCCATGTAGGGGGATGCGCCCGGGGGCGGCGGGTAGTTGCCAGTGCGTTGGAGGAGGTCGGCTCGATTGACGGCCGTGGCATGAATATCGACGAGGACCTCGCCCGGGCCGCAGGTGGGGTCTGGGACCTCTTGCCAGCCGAGCGCGTGGTCTGCGTCGTTGGTTATGGTTATCGCTTTCATGGTCTATACTTTGACGCATTGGGAAGTGGAGCGCAAGGTTGCACCGGGCGAGGGACGGGCGTACATTTCAAGCCGCTTTTAACGAAACCAATAACGACATGACCAATATCGAAATCAAAGCGCACTATCCAGACGTCGAGCGCGCCGAAGAAAACCTCAACGCCCTCGGCGCGGGGCTAGCCGGGACCTTCCACCAGAAGGACACCTATTTCAACCTAGACCAAGGGCGGCTCAAACTGCGCGAGCTTGGCGTTGACGAAGGCCATCTGATTTTCTACCAGCGCGAGGACCTAGCCGGCCCCAAGCGTAGCGACTACGAGATTGCCAAGACCGAAGACCCGGAGGGCCTGCGCAACATTCTCAGCGGCATCCACGGCGTCTGGGTTGAGGTGGAAAAGACGCGCCAAGTCTGGCTGTGGGAAAACGTGCGCATCCACCTCGACGACGTAAAGGACATCGGCCAATTCGTCGAACTAGAGGCCGTAACCGAAGAAAAGGGCATTGAGGAGTCGCACCAGCGCGTCGAGGCCCTGATGCGGGCATTGGAAATCACCAGCGACCAGCTAGTCAAAGGCTCCTACGGAGATCTTGTCGCCGCTGGTTGAGCCTCGCCCCATGTCGCGACCGACCAAGCTCGACCCCTGCTACGTGAATCGTCGCGTCGTCCTTCCCTATGGACTCAAAGTAAAAGAAATCGAACAGGCAGTAGCGGAGACGTACCGACTTTTTCACGGGTTGAACGACTATCTCAAAAGCAGCGGCTTCCGTCCATTGGAGGAATTACTGCTGGGCAACTCGCTGTCCGGCATAATTTCCGAAAAACTTGACCAAGCAGATTGGTCATTCTCAGGCCGCTCCGGCACTTCGCGCCGGACGCCCACAGCGTCCATAACGGCGGCTGGTGTCGAGAAGTTGCGGAACAATTTTCTTTACCGGCTGCCCGACGTCGGCATTGGTCGCCATCGCACCATCCTAGCTCAGCCGTAAGTGCCTTCAGCCGAACAAGCTTGGCTGTCCCCCTGCTCCCGGTGCCGGCTTGCTCTCGCAGTTGACTTCCAGCGCGGCTAATCGCGGAATCGCGGCCTTTGCGATCTCGAAAAACGCGGGATCGCTCTCAATGCCAATACTCTCATAACCCACGGCACACGCGGCGGCAATAGTCGAACCCCCGCCCATAAACGGGTCGAGTACAATGCCCTCGCCCAGCGGCAGGGCCGCCCGCACGATCTGACGCATAAAGCTCTGCGGCTTGAGCGAGGGATGCGGCGCGATGTCGCGTTCCGCCGACCGGGTGGGCGCACTGCGGATGACGTCGCCGAAAGGGCGCTCGGCACTAATCCGCCTCAGGCCGCCCGTCTTCCACCCGCGCAGATTGTCCTGGACGCGCCCCTCGCACGGCTTGCGAAACAAGCCCCAAGGCTCCCAGCCAGAGCGGGGCATAACCGTGACGTCCGCAAACTCGTCGTGGGCGTTCTTGGGGCGGTCGCCGCCCCGCAGCGTCTGCACTAGGCGGATGATCTCGCCGCGCTTCTCAAAGCCGCTTTCGACGAGAGCCGCATAGACCAAGTGCGACAGCAGGGGGTTGGCGGCAATGAAAACGTGCCCTCCCGGCACGAGCACTCTCAAGGCCCGTTCGCCCCATTGCCCAAAGAACGCGGCAAGTCGCTTCTTATCGCCGTTGCTGAGGACGGTGAACCGCGGCAGGGGCTGGCGGACGCAACCGTCCAAAGCGGGCGGGACACGCCAGACGCCACCCCGTCCGCGCCGAAGTTTGTCCTTTTCTTGAGTGGTGTACTCTTTCAGGCCGTAAGGCGGGTCGGTGACGATGGCGTGGACGCTGTGGGCGGGGCAATGCTCCATCCACGCGAAGCAATCCTCTTGGACGAGCTGATATGAGGCTTCGCTAGGGCGCATATCGCTCCTCCCCTACGCAAACAATCCTTCCACCTCGTCGCAGAGCAAGGCGGCTTCCTCGGCGCTCGCGCTCTCGGCGATGACGCGGACAATGGGTTCGGTGTTGGAGGCGCGGAGGTGGACCCAAGGGCATTCGAGCCGCCCGCTCAGGTAGAGCTTGGAACCATCGCGCACCGGGTGGATATACGCTTGGGGGTAACGTGCGCGCAGCGCGGTAAGGGCCGCGGCGAGTTGCTCTGGGGTACAAGTGATTTTGCGCTTGTCAATGGCGTAGCGGGGCAAGGCGGCAATCCGTTCCTCAAGGGATTGGCCCGTGCGCGCCATGGCCTCCAGCACGAGGGCCAAGCCAACAGCCGCGTCGCGGCTGGGTCCGACTTGGGTTACAATGACGCCGCCGTTGCCCTCGCCGCCGATGACCGCTCGCTCGGCCATCATCTTCTCCACCACGTTCACCTCGCCGACCGCCGTGAGAAAGACCGGGCAGTTGTGAGCCGCGGCTGCGTCTGTAACGGCCTGCGAGGTGGAAAGGGTGGTGACGACCGGGCCGGGCCGCCGCACGGCCGCCGCTTGCACCGCCAGCGCGAGCGTGTAGTCCTCGCCTACGGGCGCACCGCTCGAATCGACCAACGCGACCCGGTCGGCGTCTGGGTCTATGGCAAAGCCGATGGCGCAGCCGTTGGCGCGCACGGCCCGACCGAGCTGGACGAGGTTGGCGGGCACCGGCTCCGGGTCGTGGGCAAAATCGCCATCGGGCCGAGCGTTGATCAGGACCGCTTCGACGCCCAAGGCGTCTAGCAGGCTCGGGGCCAACAACGCGCCCGTGCCATTGCAGGGATCGACGGCCACCTTGAACCCAGCCCGGCGAATGGCATCGGCATCGACATAGTCCACAATCCGCTCGACGTGACGCGCCACCACGGCGTTTGCATCGTGCGCTTCAAACGCGCCAGACGCAGCGCAGCGAAACTGGCCCGTGCGAAAGAGGTCCTCGACGCGCGCCCCCTCTGCTGCATTGAGAAACACGCCGTCAGCCCGCACTAGCTTGAGGCCGTTCCAAGGGGCCGGGTTGTGGCTGGCGGTGATGATGATCGCGCCTTGGGCCGCGAGCGCAGCGACCATCAGCTTCGCTGCGGGCGTGGAGCACGCGCCCACATCGACGACGCGACAGCCGGTTTGACGCAGCGCAGCGGCCGCTGCTTGGGCAAAAGCCGCTCCAGACGGGCGCGTGTCCCGAGCGAGAACGACGGTGGCCCCCGGCGTCAAGGTGGTGCCAAAGGCTGCGGCAAAGCGAGCGACGACCTCGTCGGTGAGCGACTGGCCGACGAGGCCGCGAATCCCAGAAATGCTGACGATGAGCGGAGCATTCGACATGACTTTTCCTTCTCAGAGCTTTTCGACGACGAGGGGGGCGCGGCGTTGCACACCCAGTTGGCGAGCGGCATGGTCGCAGTTGACCGCCACCTCCAACAGACCGGCACTGCCGATCAAGGCGAGGGGCGCGCCCGGTTCGACATCCTCGTAGGTGCGGCAAAGCGCGGTGAGTACGTGGGTGCCGAGGCGGATGCACAGCCCCGACCCCCACGGCGCAATGTCGGCGGCCGCAATGTTGCTCACCAAGTTGCCGAAGCCGTCGATGTGGACGATGTGGCCGTCGATGCGGTTGGCCGATTTGCAAGGTGCGGCTTCGGCTAAGCGCACCGGGTCGGCAAGCGGCGGGCCGACCGCGGCGAGATCCAAGCCGCGGCAGAGGTGGGCGGCCAGCGGAGCGAAGAGATCGCGGCCGTGGAAGGTGTTGCTCGGGTTGGGTAGGCCGAGGTCGGGCCGGGCGATCTGGCGTACCTGGCAGTCGGCGCGGTCGAGGACGAAGCTGAAGAGACCGTTGTCCGGCCCCACCCACAAGTGGCCGTTGCTCTGGACGACGAGGGAACGGCGACGGGTCCCTACGCCCGGGTCAACGACCGCCAGATGGACGGTGCCGGGTGGGAATTCGCGTGCGGCGTGGCGCAAAACAAAGGCCGCGGCGAGCACATCTTGGGGCGGAATCTGGTGCGAAATGTCCACGAGCTGGGCCTCCGGTGCGATGCGCAGAATGACCCCCTTCATCGCGCCGACATAATAGGAGCCACCGCCAAAATCCGTCGTCAACGTGACGATGGGGCATGGTAGAAAACCGGGCATAATTGCGTCCTGTCAATGCGCCCCGACGCCCCTGCTCTGAGGCGTGGGCTATGGGCGCACCACCTATAGAAATTAGACATAGGTCAAAATTGGCCTTAGATTGCTCCCGCGCAATCCCACCCCTGTCCTTTGGAGCGAAAGGAAGATCGCCATGGCCGTCAAAAGCCACATTGAAATAACGCCCGGCCTCAAGGTCGCGGCCCAGATGTCCCCAGAGCCGAGCGACGAGGAAATGGCCTTTGTGCGACAAATGGGCGTAGAGTACGCCGTGACTTGGATCGATTCGGCCAAGGCCAGCCCCGAGTACTATCGCAGCCGCCGGGAGCATTTTGCCCGGGGCGGCATCCAGCTCTACGGCCTCGGCAATAGCAGCGTCCACAACGTGGATGCGATTACCCTCAACCTGCCCAACCGCGACGAGAAAGTCGCCGAGTACAAGGCGCACCTTCGCAACTTGGGCCAAGCCGACATTCCCTATACGACTTATGCCCACATGGCCAACAGCGTGTGGAGCACGCCGCCGGAGCAGACCCGGGGCGGCTCTAGGGCGCGGGCCTTTGACCTAGCGCGGCTCGCCGAGGCTTCCGGCGGTGGTTTTACCGGCGAGGGGCTGACGCACGGCCGCTTCTACACCGAGGAAGAGCTGTGGGACAACTTCGCCTCCTTTGCCGCGGAAATCACCCCCGTCGCCGAGGAAGCCGGCGTCCGCATCGGCATTCACCCGGACGACCCGCCCGGGGTGCCGCTGGGTGGCGTGCCGCGGCCCATTTTTAGCAGCTTTGACGGGTACAAACGCGCCCTCGAAATCGCCGACAGCCCCAACGTGGGGATGTGCTTGTGCATCGGCTGCTGGCTCGAAGGGGGCGAGGCTATGGGCCGCGACGTGGTCGAGGCGATCCACTACTTCGGCGGGCAGGGCAAAATTTTCAAGGTCCACTACCGCAACGTAGATAAGCCGCTGCCGCACTTTGTCGAGACCTTTGTCGATGACGGGTACTTCGACATGTATCAGGCCATGCGGGCACTGGCCGAAGTCGGGTACGACGGCACCTTAATTCCAGACCACATTCCGCAGATGGGCGACGACGGGCGGCTGGGCACGGCCTATACATTGGCTTACATGCGCGCCCTGCAAAAAAGGGCCGAAGAAGAAGTCAATTAGTTAGTTCGGACAGGTCCCGGTGCTTAAAACAAAAGACTGAAAATCGCTAAAGTCGCCATGCCTGCATCCTACCCCCGCATTCCCTACGGCTGGGCCAATTTTCGCGCTATCCGCTTGGAAAACCGCCTCTACGTCGATAAAACCCGCTTCGTCCACGCGCTTGAAGAGGAACGCTATGCCGTTTTGATTCGCCCCCGTCGCATGGGCAAGTCCTGCTGGGTATCCCTGCTGGAAAATTACTACGACCGCCGCGGAGCCGACGAATTCGAGGCTGTCTTCGGCGGCACGGACTTGGGGCGGCAGCCAACGGCAAACCGCCATCGCTACGTCGTGCTGCGCTTTGACTTTTCGACTTTTGACGACACCTTGGAAACCTTGCGGGCGCGCTTTGAGACGTACTGCCACTTGGAACTCAACCACGCACTAAGGCGAAACCGGGACCTGTTTCCCCCAGAGGCAATACAGCACATCCTCTCGCCGCCCTCCATTGACGCCAAACTCGCCGCCCTATTTCTCTACGCCGAAGACCGCAGCATTCCCCTGTACGTGCTCATCGACGAGTACGACAACTTTGCCAACACAGTGCTAGCCCATCACGGCGAAGCGGCTTATCAGTCGTTCACCCACGGCGGCGGCTTCTACCGCAATTTCTTCGCCACCTTGAAGGCCGGAGCAGGGCGAAGCCGCGGCGGCCTAGAGCGGCTGTTCATCACCGGCGTATCGCCGATTACCATGGACGACGTAACCAGCGGCTTCAACATCGGCAAGAACATCAGCTTGGAACCGGAGTTCAACGACCTGCTCGGCTTCACCCAAGGGGAGGTCCAAGCGTTGCTGGAAATGTACCGAGACTGTGGCGTGTTCAATCAGGAGGTCGAAGCCGCGCTGGCGGTGATGCGGGAATGGTACAATGGCTATCGCTTCGCCGAGGAGGCCGAGAGTGATCTCTACAATACCGACATGGTCCTCTATTTCCTCGACGGATCCATACCGAACAAACGGGGACCGCGGGAATTGATCGACGCCAACGTGCGCATTGACTACGGCAAGTTGCGCCATCTGCTCACGGTCAACCGGCAACTCAACGGCAACTTCGACCTGCTCCGCCACATCATCGGCGAGCAGCAAGTGGACAGCGACATCCAAATCAGCTTCCCCCTAGACCGGCTCGACCGACGCGAAAACTTCCTGTCGCTGCTTTTTTATTTCGGCCTGCTCAGCATTCGCGGGATGGCAAGTGGGGTACCCCGGCTGGGCATTCCCAATCAAACGGTCAAGCGGCTGATGTACGGCTACCTGCGCGACGCCTACGATGACGTGGGCGTGTTTTCCGTCGATGGGTACACCTTCTCCCGTCTAGTCCGTGCGATGGGTTACGACGGCACTTGGCAGCCAGTCCTCGATTTCCTGCGCGAGGCTCTCGTCGGGCAAACCGGCATTCGCGACTATCTCGATGGCGAGAAGGTCATTCACGGCTTTGTCGCCGCCCACTTCAGCATGGTGAACCACTTCCTGCTGCACTCGGAATACGAACTGAACAAGGGGTACGCCGACCTGTACTTGGAGCCGTTTGTCGCCCAGTATCCCGACATGCGGTACGGCTACGTCCTAGAATTGAAGTATCTCAAGCGGCACGAGCCTCTTGACGAGTGCCTGCTGGCGGCGAAATTGCGGGAGGCCGTGCAGCAGGTACGCGGCTACCTTGCGGACCCAAGTTTGCAGCACCGCTATCCGTCGGTGCGTCACATCGGTCTGGCGGTGGTGTTTCACGGCTGGGAGATGGTAGCCTACGAGGCGGTGGACGCCGACGCGGATTTACGCGGAACGGACCTATCTTTTCAAAGGAGCTAGACATGCTGAGCAAGGAACAAGTAGCGCACTATCGCGAGCAAGGCTATCTCAAGGTGGCCCAGCTCTTCGCGCCCGAAGAGACCGCAGAGCTGGCCTCGGAGATGGTGCGGGTAATTGAGCAGTGGGGGCAAGAGTCCATCGGCTGGGTCGGCCCCTGGCGCGATCGCTACCTCGACGAAGAGGAGCGGCTCAACACGCGGGCGGTCTTCATGCACAATCCGCATTTTTACTCGGCCGCTTGGGGTCGAGTCATTTTCCACGAGGCCATGATCGCCTGCGTCCAGCAGCTCATCGACGGCCCCGTGCAATGGCACCACACGGTCCTGCACGCCAAGCCGCCGGAGAAAGGCACGCCCTTTCCCATGCACCAAGACTATCCGTTCTATCCGCACGACGGGCCGGATTTCGTGGACTGCTTGTTGCACTTAGACGACACGCCGCTAGAGAGCGGGGCGCTGATGGTCGTGCCGGGCAGCCACAAGCAAGGGCCACTAGAGCACGTGCTGGGGCCGGATACCGCGCCGCACCTGCCCCCGGCGCAGTACCATCCCGATCAGCTCGACAGCGTCGCCGTACCAGCGCAGCGCGGCGACATGATCTTCTTTAGCTACCAAGCGATCCACTGGTCGGATTGCAACCGCACGGACGCTTGGCGCAAGTCCGTGCGCTTTGGCTATCACAGCACGGCGCTGCGGCCGGTGGGACGCGCTGCGGACGATCCGCATCGCATCGACCCAGACAACGCGCTGGAGCGCAGCAACAACATCGTCGTGGCCGGGTTTCGGGAAAACGACGTCGAGCCAGCGGCGAGTTAGGACGAGTCCGATGACCGCAAAAGACGCCAGAGAAGTCGGCCTGCTGCAAGAGGCCAACGATGCCCTCGGGGACGGCACCGAGCTGCGGCGACGCCTTAGCGAACAAGGGTACATCTTCTTGCGGCAGGTTATGGCCAAGGACAAGCTGTTGGCCCTGCGGCAGGAGATGACGGAGGTGTTGATGGAGGCCGGGTGGTTGGTCGCCGGCACAAATCCCCTAGACGGCATTGCGCGGCTCGACGCCCAGTGTACCGAGGGCGATCCCGAATACGCCGAAGTCTATCACCGGGTGTACCGCTTGGAGGCCTTCCATCGAGCCGGGCATTGGCCGGAGGTCTTAGCCGTGCTGGAGCAAATAGTCGGCAGCCCGGTGCTGCCGCATCCCCAGAAAATCGCCCGGCTGTGGTTTCCCCAATACACCGAGCACACCACGCCCATGCACCAAGACTTCGTCCACTTCCAAGGCAGTTTCAACACCTATACTTTCTGGGCACCCGTGGGCGACTGCCCGCTGGAGTTAGGGGGGTTGGCCGTGCTGCCCAAGTCGCACGAGATCGGCAAGGTGCGAGAGCATCACTTCTCATTGGGGGCCGGCGGCTTAGCGGTCAATGAATCCGAGTTGACCGGGCGTTGGCTCAGCGCGAATTACGAAGCGGGGGACGCGCTGATCTTTCCGAGCCTGACCGTCCATCAAGCCCTGCCCAATTACACGGCAGACCGCCTGCGCATTTCCCTCGACAACCGCTACCAAGCGCAGAACGAGCCGATTGCGCGGCACATGCTGGAGCCGCACCTGACGGGCGTTACCGGCTTTAACTGGGAAGCCTGCTACGCCGGCTGGCAAAGCAAGGCTCTGCAATACTATTGGCAAGACCTAGACCTGCAAGTGGTGCCGCAGTTGTCCCGCTGGGGGGATCAAGGGTTTGCCGAGGCCCTATCCCTCGCCCGGGCCGGCGACGAGCGGGCCTTATACCAACTGCGGCGCATTGCGCGACGCGATCCTGAGTCCGAGCGCGGCCAGCAGGCCATCCAGTTGCTCGAAGAAGTGGCCGCGTAAGCGACCGTTGCTTTGCCGTCAGGAGAAACCATGCTCCTCCGCGAATGCAAACTTCCCGGCCGCAACGCAAATAAGCCGCGGCCGCACTTTGTCGATGCCGAACACTTCGACAGAGGTGAGCAGGGCCGTTGACCATGGCAGCCGATCCACGTGCCTGCGCGGTTGCTCGCGCCGTTGAGGAGGCCGTCCGTCCCGATAGAGTCATCCTGTTCGGCTCCCGTGCCCGGGGCGATTTTCGCCCGGATTCGGACATCGACCTGCTCATCGTCACCGGCCCCGGTCCGGTCGATCGGCGGGCCTATCAGCGCACCAGCGCGGCAGCCCACCACAAGGTCGAGGAACTGTACGACGAGCCGATGGGCGTCGATTTGGTTCACCTGAGCGAGGACGCCTTTCACGATGGCCGCCGGGCACGCAACCACGTGGCCGGGCAAGCCGTCCGCGACGGCTTTGATGCCAATGGAGACAAAGTGAACTACGACAACCCAGCACCGACGAATTGGCCCGACATCCGACAGCGCATTGCCAACGCCGAGCGGGAACTCCGCGTTCTGAACATCCTAGTGGAAGGAAACGCCGACCAAGAAGCCATCGGCTTCCACGCACAGCAGGCGATTGAGAACGCGCTCAAGGGCTGGATTTCTGCCCTCGACGACGACTACCGGAATACCCACGAATTGGGCAAGTTGGTCGCCATCGTCCGTCGGCATCCCCAAGAGGAGGACACGCCGGCCAGCGAACAACTGACGTGGCTGACCAGCTATGCGGTAGAATACCGCTATGAGGGGGCACAGGTGCAGATGGACGACCGCTTCGAGTTGCTCGCCGGCACCACTGAGACCGTGCAGGCCATCATCGACCGCATTCGCACATTGACCGAAACGGGTGAGTAGCAGGAGCCGCGAGTGCTTCCGCACCGCAAGGACGGTTGACCATGACAGTCACCCAATTCTATCCGCATCCCGACCCGCGTGCCTGCGCGGTTGCCCGCGCCGTTGAGGAGGCCGTCCGTCCCGATCGGGTCATCCTGTTCGGCTCCCGCGCCCGGGGCGACTTTCGCCCGGACTCGGACATCGACCTGCTCATCGTCACCGGCCCCGGTCCGGTCGATCGGCGGGCCTACCAGCGCACCAGCGCGGCTGCCCACCACAAGGTCGAGGAACTGTACGGCGAGCCGATGGGCGTCGATTTGGTTCACCTGAGCGAGGACGCCTTTCACGATGGCCGCCGGGCGCGCAACCACGTGGCCGGGCAAGCCGTCCGCGACGGCTTTGACGCCAATGGAGACAAAGTGAACTACGACAACCCAGCACCGACGAATTGGCCCGACATCCGACAGCGCATTGCCAACGCCGAGCGCAACCTCGCCGACATGGAGGTTCTCGTTGAGAATCCCCGTTCTTCGCAAGAAATCATCGGGTTTACCGCGCAGCAGGCGATTGAGAACGCGCTCAAGGGGTGGATTTCCGCCCTCGACGACGACTACCGGAACACCCACGAATTGGGCAAGTTGGTCGCCATCATCCGTCGGCATCCCCAAGAGCGCGACACGCCGGCCGGCGAACAACTGACGTGGCTGACCAGCTATGCGGTAGAATACCGCTACGAAGGGGCACAGGTGCAGATGGACGACCGCTTCGAGTTGCTCGCCGGCATCACCGAGACCGTGCAGGCTATCATCGACCGCATTCGCACGCTGACCGAAACGGATGAATAGGCTGTATTCGGCGCAGACGGTGCGCCCTTCCCCTGTTTGAGCCGAGGGCCGCTTAAAAACGGCCGTTTCCGAAAGAGGTTTCTATGAAGGCAATTATGGTCATGTTCGACTCGCTCAACCGGCATCTGTTGCCGCCCTACGGCTGCGATTGGACGCACGCGCCCAATTTTCAGCGGCTCGCCGAGCGGGCACTCACCTTTGACACCAGCTACGTCTGCTCCATGCCGTGCATGCCGGCCCGCCGCGACTTGCACACCGGGCGACCCAACTTTCTCCACCGCTCTTGGGGGCCGCTAGAACCTTTCGACGACTCCACGCCGCGAATGCTGCGCGACGCCGGCGTCTCGTCGCACCTCATCAGCGACCATTATCACTACTGGGAGGCCGGCGGAGCCACCTATCACACCCAATACAACACTTGGCAGTTCTTCCGCGGCCAAGAGGGCGACCCGTGGATCGGGCAGGAGGCCGACCCACCGCCTGTAGAGGCGCACGGGGGCAATGCGGGACGCAGCATCTGGCATCGTCAAGATCGCGTCAACCGGCAATACATGCGTCGCGAGGAAGACCAACCCCAAACCCAGACCTTTAAGGCCGGCGTCGAGTTCATCCGCCGCAACCACGCAGAAGACAACTGGTTTTTGCAGATTGAAACCTTCGACCCGCACGAGCCGTTTTTCACCCAGCGTCCATACCAAGACCTCTACCCAGAGCTTTTTAAGAACCGCTCCTCCCGGCTGTTCGACTGGCCGACCTATGGCCCCGTGACCGAAGAGCAAGCGCTCGTCGATCAATGCCGGGGGCACTACGCAGCACTGCTGAGCATGTGCGACGCCCGCCTCGGCGACATCCTCGACGAAATGGACCGGCTGGCGCTGTGGGACGACACCATGCTCATGGTGTGGACCGACCACGGCTTCCTGCTCGGCGAGCACGACCTGTGGGCCAAGGTGCAGATGCCTTGGTACCGAGAGCTGTCCAACACGCCGTTCTTCGTCTGGGATCCGCGCTGTGGCCAAGCGGGCCAGCGGCGGCAGAGCTTGGTGCAGCCGTCCATCGACTTGGGGCCGACGCTGCTGGACCTCTTTGGGCTGGAACCGACCGCGGACATGCTGGGCCAGAGCCTGCGCGAGGTCTGCGCCAGCGACTCACCCGGGCGCGAGGCCGCGATTTTCGGCAACCACGGCGGACAGGTGAACGTCACCGATGGCCGCTACGTGTACATGCGCGCCCCCAGCCGACCCGACAACCAACCCCTGTACAACTACACGCTCATGCCCACGCACATGCGCGACTTGTTCTCCGTCGATGAACTCGCCCACGTGGATCTAGCCGAGCCGTTTGGTTTTAGCAAAGGCTGTCGGCTGCTGCGGACGCAGGGACACACGCGGACCAAGCAGCACGAGTACGGGACCCTGCTCTTTGACTTGGAGCAAGACCCGCGACAGGAGGCCCCGCTCGACGACGCGGCACTGGAGCAGCGGATGCAGGGGCTGTTGCGCGCACAGCTAGCAGCGTGCGAAGCACCGCCGGAGCAGTACGAGCGCTTGGGCTTGTAGCACCCGAAAGGCCGTCGCAAAGTGATCTACGAGGCGCTACAAGGCTTTGCCGATGCAGTGCGCGCCAAAACGACGCAAGTGGCCGCGGGCGCGCCCGAAGACCAAGTGCGCGCTCCATTTGAGCGCTTTATGGGCGCAGTGGGCCGCGCTTGCGGCTGGGATGTCGTCTGCACCGGCGAAACGCCCCTGCCCGACCGTCTCGGTCGTCCAGATTACGCCATTCACCGCGATCAACTGCTCGCCGGCTACGTCGAGCTCAAGGCCCCCGGCGTCGGCGCGACCGCCACCCGGTTCAGGGGCCGCAACCGCGCGCAGTTCAAGCGGTTTTCGGCCATCCCCAACATCCTCTATACCGACGGCAACGAGTGGGTGCTGTACCGAGGCGGCCAACAAGTGCGAGGGTGCCGTCTCTCAGGCGATGTCGCCGCCGATGGCCGAGACGCCGCGGCGCCCCCAGACTCCCACGCGGTCGTAGCGCTCTTGCGCGATTTCCTCTCGTGGGAGCCCATCATCCCCAGCAACCGCAACGGCACGATCCATCTCAAGGGCTTTGCCGCGCTGCTGGCTCCCCTGTGCCGCATGTTGCGCGACGACGTGACGGACGCGCTCAAAGCCCCCAATTCGCCCCTAGCGCAACTGGCCGGCGACTGGCGGCAACTGCTGTTCCCAGACGCTTCGGACGAGCAATTCGCGGATGCGTATGCCCAGACCGTTGCCTTCGCCCTGCTGTTGGGCCGCAGCGAAGGGGCGGACCCGCTCGCGCTCGAAAGCGCGGTGCAGGCCCTCGACGTCCAGCACAACCTATTGTCCCGGGCCGTGCAAATTCTGACCGATCCCCAAGCCCGCACGGACATCACCGCCTCCCTCAATTTGCTGCTGCGCGTCATGGCCGTGGTGCCCTCCGCCATGCTCACCGGCCCCGAAGATCCGTGGCTCTACTTCTACGAGGACTTCCTCGCCGAGTACGATCCCAAGTTGCGCCGGGACGCGGGGGCCTACTACACCCCGGTGGAGGTCGTCCGCGCCCAAGTGCGCCTAATCGACGACTTGCTCGTGCGCCATCTCAAAAAGCCGCTCGGGTTTGCTGATCCCGGCGTCGTCACGCTCGATCCTGCGGTCGGAACCGGAACCTATTTACTCGGCGTCATCGAACACGCCCTCGGCCGGGTCGAAACCGAGCAGGGGCCGGGGGCCGTGGCCGGTCAGGCCAGCACCCTCGCGCAAAACCTCTACGGCTTTGAACGAATGGTCGGCCCGTACGCGGTGAGCGAACTGCGCGTCAGCCGGGCACTGCGCGACCGCGGCGCCCAGTTGCCCTCAGATGGCCCGCACGTGTACCTAACCGACACGCTCGAAAGCCCCCACGCGGAACCGCCCAACTTAGGGTTCTTCCTGCGGCCCATCGCCGACCAACGGGTCAAGGCCCTCAAAGTCAAAAGCGCAGTGCCGGTCATCGTCTGCCTCGGCAACCCGCCCTACGACCGCCACGAAGCGGCCACGCCGACCAACGGCGATCGCACCGGCTCTTGGGTGCGCTGGGGCGACAACGGGCAGGGCGAAGACGCCATCCTCCGCACCTTCCTCAACCCGGCCCTAGCCGCTAGACGCGGCGTCCACCTCAAGAATCTCTACAACCTCTACGTCTATTTCTGGCGTTGGGCCTTGTGGAAAGTCTTTGAACACGACACGGCGTGCGGCCCGGGGGTGGTCAGTTTTATCACGGCGTCGAGTTATCTCGATGGCGACGCCTTTTGTGGGATGCGCGAGCATATCCGGCGGCAGTGCGACGAGGTTTGGATTCTCGACTTGGGCGGCGAGGGGCGCGGTACGCGCCAAGACGACAATGTCTTTGCGATTCAGACGCCCGTGGCCATTGCGGTGGCCTTCCGCTCAAAAAAGGCGCGACCGGAACGACCCGCCGCGGTGCATTACACGCGCGTTGAAGGGACGCGCAGGGAAAAACTCGCCGCGCTCGACGCCATAGATCGCTTGGAGGACGTGGAGTGGCAGGCCTGTTCAGACGACTGGCAGGCCCCATTCCGTCCGGCGGGCCAAGGAGCGTACTTTGGCTGGCCGTTGCTCACCGATCTCATGCCGTGGCAGCATTCGGGGGTGCAATTCAAGCGGACTTGGCCGATTGCACCGGACGAGGAGACGCTAAAACGACGCTGGCGCGGATTGTTGAATGCCAAGAATCGCGCCGAGGCATTCCGCGAGACCGGAGACCGTACCATCAATGGGACCTATCGCATCGCCCTGACAAAGTCGAGTGACTCAACGCCGATTGCCGAACTACCGAATAACGCGCCTCTTCCCGAAGTCCTAAGATGCGCGTATCGCTCTTTTGACCGCCATTACATCATCGCGGACGGTCGCTTGATGTCCCGCCCCCGCCCCGACCTGTGGCGCGTCCACAGCGAGCGGCAGGTGTATTTGACGACACTGCTGAACGATCCCCTAGGCCGAGGGCCAGCGGCAACCGCCTGTGCCCTAATGCCCGATCTGCATCACTTTTCGGGGCGGGGCGCGAAGGACACCATTCCCCTCTACCGCACGGCCGATGCCTCTCAGGCGAACTTGGCCCCCGGCCTGCTCAACGTCCTCGGCACGGCATACCAACGCAACATCGCGCCCGAACATTTCCTCGCGTACCTGTACGGCGTGCTGGCGCAGCCCGCCTTCACGGCGCGATTTGAGCAAGAATTGGCAACGCGCAAACGGTGCGTACCCATCACCAAGGATGCGGCACTGTTCGAGCAGGTCCGCAAGGTGGGAGCGCGGCTGTTGTGGCTGCACACCTATGGCGAGCGTTTTGTCCCCCAAGGCCAGACCAGCGGTCGCATTCCGCCGGGTGCGGCCAAATGCACCCAAGCCGTTCCCGGCGACGCCGAGGGCTATCCCGAAACATTCGCGTACGACGCAGCGAGCCAAACGCTCCACATTGGCCGAGGTGCGTTCGCGCCCGTTGTGCCCGCGGTGTACGAGTTTGAGGTTTCGGGCCTTAAGGTCGTGTCGTCTTGGCTCAAGTACCGCATGAAGCAAGGGGCCGGCCGGAAGTCGTCTCCCCTCGACGCGATCCGCCCCGCACTCTGGACCAGCCAGTTTACCACGGAATTACTCGAATTGCTCTGGGTTTTGGCAGAAACGGTGCAGCACTATCCCGAACAGGAGCGGCTCCTCCAAGCCGTCGTCGCCAGCGACTGCTTCCAAGCCGCCGAACTGCCGACCGCCCCAGACGAAATGCACAAGCCGCCGAAAGAGTCAAAAAACCACGAGTTGTTTGACTCAAATAGATCGCAAGCCTGAAGCAATCCAACCATTATGCAACGAGGAGCTTATCAATGAATAGCCCAGCCAAACGCGCCATCGTCATCGGCATGGACGGAGCCGCCATGGAGTTGGTCCAACATCTGGTAGATCAAGGTCACATGCCCCATTTGGGCCAGCTCATGGCGCGGGGCGTCAAACGGCCCATGATCGGCGTCTTTCCCACGCTGACACCGCCCGGCTGGACGGCCACTTCGACCGGGGCTTGGGCGGGGACCCATCAGGTCATGGATTTCGGCATCCGCAAGCTAGGGGGGCGTCTCGACGAGACGGTGTGGGGCATCAACACCGCGCTCTCGCAGGCCGAGTACTTGTGGAACACGGTTGAGCGGGTCGGCAAAAAGCCAATTTTGGTCAAATGGGAGATGTCGTGGCCGCCGACCGTGCAGACCGGCATCCAAGTCGAAGGCACCGGCCCGGGCGTGTCCAATGTGCATCAGATCGCCGGCTACCATCTCTTTGTCGGCGGCGGCTGGACGCCCCGGCCGATCGGCGGGCCGCGCGACCCTGAGACCTTGGACCCAAGCGCCTTGCAAGAGGTCCGCAGCGTCGATCCAGTGGAGATCGTCCCGGCGACAGGCTGGCAAGCCGCGCCCGCATCCGCGCTGCCGCTAAAAGAAGTGGCGTTGGTTATCGAGCCGCTCAAGCGCGGCCGACCGGGTATGCACTTAGGCCGCGAGGGGATGCCTAAGCCTTTCTACGGTCTGATATACGCCTCGGCCGACGCGGGGTACGACCGGCTGCTCGTTTGCCGCAGCCGCGATGCGGAGGATCGAGTCGCCGAGCTGGCCGTGGGCGAGTGGACCGAGTGGTGGAAGGACGGCTTTGAGATTGACGGGCAAGCACTCGTCGGCTACCTCCGCATGAAGCTCGTCAGCTTGAGCGCGGCCGGCGATGTCTTTGAGCTTTTTGTGCCGCAGGTCTGGCCGGCGACCGGCTATACCCAGCCGGCCGAAGTGGCCGAGCAGATCGATCAACACGTCGGCAATTTCCTGCAAAACCCAGGGCGCGACGCCTTGGGCGTGGTTGATGACGCGACCTATTTTGAGCTTTTGGAATTCCACCACCAGCGGTTGGCCGATGTAGCCTGCTACCTGACGGAGAACAACGACTGGGATGTGCTGTTCATCGAAACCCACGCCTCGGACTACACCAGCCACTTCTTCCTGTCGCAGGCCGACGAATGCAGCGGGGCCGACGCGCACACGCTGGCGCGCTGCCAAGCGGGCGTGTCCCAGACCTACGCCTCCATCGATCGCATGATCGGCCGCTTAGTCGAGCGGGCCGATGACGACGCGGTCGTTGCGGTCGTCTCCGACCACGGCGGCACCCCCAACCAGCACCGGCCGGTCGATATCGCCGAGGTGCTGGAGCAGGCGGGCTTTTTGGTCTATGCAGATGCCGAGAAAAAGCAGATTGACTGGCAGCGGACGCGGGCGGCCCATGTAGGGCTGGTCCACATCTTCATCAATCTAGTGGGACGCGAGCCTACCGGGATTGTCGATCCCAGCGCGTACGAGCAGACGCAGCTCGACCTCATCGAAGCCCTCCACGCCTATCGCCATCCGCAGACCGGCCGCAGTCCTTTTGCCCTCGCACTGACGCGCGCAGACGCGGAGATGGTCAACCTGTCGGGTGAACTCGTCGGCGACGTGGTCTATGCGCTGCGGCCCGAATACGACGGAGCGCACGGCAAGCAACTGCCCTCGGCCACGCTCGGCATCGGCGGGCAGCACTGCACGTTCGTGCTGGCCGGTGCCGGCGTAAAGCAAGGGCTGGCGCTCGAGCGGCAGGTGCGGGCGGTAGATGTCGCGCCGACGCTGTGCTACTTGCTGGGCATCCCCATGCCCGAGCACGTGGAGGGCGGCGTGATCTACGAAGCCCTTGAGGACGCGGACTGGCATCTGCGATGAAAGCGGCCTATTACTGCGGCGACCGCACGGTCGAAATCGGCGAGTGCCGAGTACAGTCGCCGAGCGCGGGTCAGGTGCGGATCGAGGAGGTAACAGGAGGGCCGTTGACAAAGCGACATAACAACGGCCCCGTCGTAGTTGAGTCCGCGATGGGTGTCAAAAGCATGAGATGGACATTGCCGGCGTCGGCGTGTCCTTTCACGTTGTCTTGGCCCATCGCGGCAAGGAGTTTAAGGCCGCTCACGTTGCGCTCGGCGCGGTCAGCCCATCGAATAGAGATCGTGTCGTTGAAATGGACGACCATGTCCAATCGCCTCCTCTACCGAGGAATTAGTACACGCTAGCGACGAGTTTGGTGCTCGTGGTTTGCTCGCCTTCGGCGTCCACTTCTACGCCGACGCGGCACAAATACAGCCCCGGCGGCAGCAGCCGACCCGTGTGGTCGCGGCCATCCCAAGTCAGCCGCTGGTGCCCCGCAGCGGTCGCGGCCGCCTGCTTGATGCGCTGTACGCGCTCGCCGTCTAATCCATAGACCTCCAGAATCAACGCCTTGGCGCCTTGCACTTGGAACACCGGGAACACCAATTCCACCACGTCGTTGATCCCGTCGCCATTGGGCGTAAACGGATTGGATGACGCGGTCACCTCACCCAAAACCGCCGTGGTAAAGGGCGTGAACACGGTCAGGCCGCGGCTCGCATCCACGCGCTGCCACACTTGGCCGTGGCCGACTTGGACCTCAAAGGCGTTGCTCACCAAGTAGAGCGCACCGGAAAAGCGCAGCGACACGCGATCTTGTTCCGGCCCGACCGGCGCGGGCAGCCGCACCCACAGCGAATCCGCACCGGTCGGCAGCCGCTCTAACTGATCGCGTCCGTATTGCTCCGCGCCGATGGCCCCGTCGATCAGGTCCATCTCCGCGCCCGGTGGCAGCTCCACCAGCACTTGGTCGAACCCGCGGTTGCCGTCTTGGAATGCGGGCTGCAAGAGCAAAGTGAAGGTCTGGGGCTGCCCGCGCTGGGGCGTTTTGTTGGGGGCGATCTCGCCGCGGATCTGGTTGGCGAGGGGCGCGTCCAGCGAGAGGCGCAAGGAGCGCAGCAAGGCGGCCGCGTCTGGATCATCGGAGCGCAAGGTTGCCTCGATCATCACGTAGCGGCGCGGACTCGGCGAAGTGATGGGCGCGCCCGGGACCGAATAAGGCAGGCTCCAAGGGCTCCAATCCGGGCCGGGGATGATGGTAACGGTCGAATCGCCGCGCTGAAAGCTGAGTAGTTTGCGGTACTTGGCCTCGTTCACTTCTTGGCCCGTGCTCGTAAAGTAGCGGATGTTCTGGTCGAGTTGGTTCCCACTGCGGGTGCGGACGCGCACTTGGGTGCCGGGCGGCGCGTGGGCCGTCCAGTGCATGGCCGACAGGATGCGGGCCGTGCGCCCCAATTCGATGGGTTCAGACGCGAGCGACACCTCGGGGAGGAAGCCGCGTCCGTATAGCTGGATTTCGCGGATGGCCGGGCGGGCCGACTCCGCGACCAAGGTGTAATTCATTCTGAAGTACCGCGCCTTCGTCAGCGGAAACACGTTGTCCTGAAAGAGAAGGCTGCGATGCGCGGTCGTCTCGCCGTCTTCTTGGCCGCGCCCGGTCAATGCAACGTAGCTCAAGCTGCCGTCCGGTGCTCGGCTGCCGTCGGAAAGCGCGATCACATAGTTGGGGAACGCTCGGCTGTACCGGTCGCCAAAGACGATGGCGGCGCGATTGACCCAGTACCAAGTTCCCAAGTCGAAATAGATGTTGCGATGCGGATCCTGAAATACAACCGCCGGATCGTTGCCGCTAAAGCCCACTTCCACGCTCCAAAAGGAGCCCCATTCGCCATCTACGGTTAGCCTTTCCGCCCCCAAGTTGCCGTAGCCGATAATCTCCCCGCCGCGCTCTAATGCGCCGAGGCTAATGTTATCGCCCACGGTCCACACCTCGACTTCGGTCAGCCGCGGCCTTTCTCGGCGATAGTATTGGACCGGGCCTTGCCATTGGGCCTCAATGGCCTCATAAGCCGCTTGGTCTATCGGCCGCAAAACGCCGGAAGCCTCGCGGCGAAAGTGGAGCACATCGCCGCGCTCTTGCTCCGGTAGGCTATTCCAGCGTGCGGCACTGATTTGCTCGGCTCGGCCCAAGTCGCTGGCGGTCGCTACCACTTGGAGAAACTGGATCAGACGGCCCGTCAGTCCCGGGTCCACTTTGCGGGTAGGCTGCAACTCGAACTCATAGACGCGCTGGGATTTGTTTAATCCCTCGCTGTGGCCGGCGGGCAGGTAGTTGAAGGATTCGCTTTGCAGGAAGGCGGGATCGCCGTTGGCGGTGAGCACCTTGAACTGGAGGAATGGATCGCCCGCACCTTCAGCGGCAAACTTCACGACCACCTTCTGCGCCCACACCAGCCGCCCCAAGTCGATTTCGACCCACCACGTATCGAGTGCGTCCGCCAAGTCCGGTTCCCAGAAGGTATCCTCTCGGCCATCTAGAATGTTGGCGGCTCCCGTGCGGTTGGTTCCGGCATTGCGGATGCCGCCCTGCACCCCGTCTGAGTATGTGAATGCGCTCGCGTCTAAGGAGGCGTTGACCTGCTCGCGGACAAAGGCGGGCCGGACGCCCTCGGCACTGAAGTCCAAACTGCCCGCCGGGAAGTTCCACGCCGGCCAGTGCTCCGCCGCGACGATCAACTCGTCGGCGTCGAGTTGGTACGCTTGGCCCCACGCCGCCGATGCCGTCAGCAGGGTTGTGACCCCAATCGCAACGCTTTTCATGGCAATACCTCAATTCCAAAATTTCCTCTTGCGTCGGTTATATGGGAAATATAGAGTTTCCCTGCTGGCTTAGCAGACGCAAACGAATCCACTAACTGTAACAGGTGTCATTATGGGATATAAACTCCGTGAGGTTGCGTCCGGTTTATGGCGTTTTTCAGCCCTCATTCCTCAGATGCTGAATGTATATAGGCGGGCTGGTAGGGCCTATTTCGTCTCTTCCTCGCTGTTGACGATCTACGATGGCGCGGTGGTTTCTATCTCTATCTACCTTACAAAATTATTGATTGATGAAGCCGAGTTGCTCTGGATTGCTCATCAAGCCAATGAGCCGATAGATTACACAACGCTCAGCTTATTGATAGGAGGGCAGATTGCTGTGTGGACCGCTGCGCTGACAACGGAGGTTCTGTGGCGTCCAATGCGGACGATTTTGGGTAAAAGGGCCAATTACGTGGCTCATGTCGATCTATCCGCAAAGGCTAGTAGGGTTCCATATCGGTATTATGAGGACCCTACTTTTTATAACAAGCTAGAAGCAGCAGAGCAGAAAAAAGACTGGCCTGAATACACGGCAATATTCCTCTTTCAAGCAGTATCTAACATCGTAAGTCTCGTCTCGATTGCGGGTCTTCTCTCGCTGTTTAGTGGCTGGCTTTCGCTCCTTGTTATCGTCGCCGCAATCCCCTATTTCTTGGCACAACTTCGCTACATAGTTGATGGCCAAGAGCTCTTCCACTATCGGAGTTTAGATCGCCGTCGTCTTGAATATCAGGTAAAGGTGCTGTGTGATCGCGCCTATGCAAAAGAGGTGCGGCTCTTTGGGTTTGCCCAACACTGGTTGGCTAACTACAAGGCCCTTTGGGAGAAGTGTTACCGAGAGAATCGCGCCCTATTCCTCGTGCGAAACAAGGAGGTACTCATCGCAGGCCTCCCAAGAATCGCCGCGATGGCGGCGATATATATCTTCATCGTCCTGCAAGCCATTCAAGGCAGCATCAGTCTGGGCGATTTGGCCATGGGATTGGCCGCGACCCTCCAGTTTAGCAGTGTGACATGGATGGTGGCTAATGGCATTGCTCAGTTGTTCCAATGCAGTTTATTCGTCTCGGACTACTTTGAACTCATGAACCTTCCCGAAGACAACAAAAATGCCACGGCTCAGCCCCCGCCCGTGCGACCAGAGACGCCAGCCGCACGCGAGCCGATGATTAGTTTTAGGAACGTCAGCTTTCAGTACCCAGGAGAGCGCGGTCACGTGCTTCACGATGTTTCGTTTGACCTCTACGACTCTGAGACGATAGCCCTCGTGGGTCGAAACGGCGCGGGCAAGACCACGTTGGCCAAGCTGCTGTGTGGCTTGTTAGAGCCGACGGAGGGAACCGTGTTGTTTCGCGGTCAAGTGGTGTATGCCGATGGCCCCAATGCCTTGCGTGAGGCAACCTCGGCGGTCTTTCAGGACTTTGCCCAGTACGAGCAAACCGTCGAAGACAACATTCGCCTCGGCGATGTGGATAGGCCGGACACGGCTGCCGTCGCCCGCGCAGCCCGTTTAGATCGCGTTTTGACTGGGTTGCCCGATGGCTTGCAAACTCCGTTGGGGCGTTCCTTGGACGGCACGGATTTGTCGGTTGGGCAGTGGCAACATGTGGCCTTGGCGCGTTGTCTGCACAAGGCCGATGCCCAAGTGCTCATCTTGGACGAGCCAACCGCCGCCATGGACCCGGAAGCCGAATACGAATTGTACAACCTGCTGGTGGACATCGCCGGCAGCCAGACCACCATTTTGGTATCGCACCGGCTATCAACCGTCCGGGCCGCCAACCGCGTCTTAGTGCTCGACGAAGGCCGTTTGTGCGAGGAAGGTAATCACGAGGAATTGCTCCAACTCGACGGCATTTATGCCAAGTTTTTCAGGATGCAGGCCGAGCGCTATCAAGCATGAACTATTGCGGGACGGGAGTTTGCCGTTCCTGCAAAGCATTGCTATCTCAGTGTGGATCGCCGACTCGCCAGCGGTGCTTTTCCACCCCCTCCATATCCAACTCGATCCCAAAACCCGGTCCTTCCGGCAACACGATGCAACTGTCCTCTACCCGCAGCGGCTCGGTGATGATCTCGTCCCGCCACGCAATGCCGGTGACAAACTCCATGGGGGCCACATTCGGGATGGAGGCCATCAAGTGCGCGGCTGCGATGATGCCGACCGGGCCTTTGGTATTGTGCGGCGATATGGGGACGTGAAAGGTGTCGGCAATGGCCGCGATTTTGCGGACCTCGGTAATCCCACCGGCGTACATCAGGTCGGGTTGCGCCACGTCGATGCCGTCTAGGTCCAACAATTGGCGGTAGTGGCTCTTGGTGTTGAGCCGCTCGCTACCCATGACCGGAATGGAGATTTCCCGCCGCACCTTGGGGTAGGCGTGGAGGTCTTCTGGCGGCACGGGGTCTTCAAACACGTAGAGGTCGTACGGCTCTAGGGCGCGGGCCAAGCGGATGCAGTGGGCCACCGTGAAGCGACCATGGCAATCGATCAACAGCTTGACATCCGGGCCGACCGCTTCTCGCACGGCGGCGAAGTGCGCGGCCGTCTCTGCGGGATGGCCGTCGTCCGCGTACTGGTCGAAGCTGTACCCACTCCGCGAACGCGCCCCGCCCTTGAGCGCGGTGTACCCTTCATCCGCTTTTTCTCGCGCCATTTGCGCCGAGTCTTCGGGCGTGACGCCGCCAAAGTGCGTATAGACCTCGACCCGGTCGCGGAACTTGCCGCCCAAAAGTTCGACTACCGGCAAGTTCGCTACCTTGCCCTTGATGTCCCACAGGGCTTGGTCAATGCCGCTCATGGCACTCATCCACACGGGACCCGCCATGCGCCAGATGCCGCTCAGGGAGGAACGCTGATAGAGCTTGTACCACAAGTACTCGATGCGCGCCGGGTCTTCGCCGATTAACTCCTGTTTGAGGTGCTCGACCGCGGCGACGACCACTGGCTCCTTGTTGGAATAGGTGGCTTCGCCTAAGCCCACGAGTCCTTCGTCTGTAAAGACCCGCACGATAGTCCACTTGCGGCCCGGGGAGTTGATCAGAATGGTATCGATGTCGCGTATTTTCATCTGTTTCCTCTCTTTTTAATCGAACAGCGGCGACACTTCTTCCGCCACAGTGTGCGCTGCTTCTTGGTAAAACGCATCGAGAATGGACTCGTCGTCTGGCTCAAAGTTTCTCAGGAAGTTCTGATGAATGATGAGCGTCTGCTCCAGCACAGCTTCGTCCTTGAGTACATCCTGCACTACCAACTGCACTTGGGAGCTTAATCGCTGTCGTTCAGCATTGATGTTATAGAAACCGACGACATCGGATCTATAGAACCCAACCATGTACCAGTTTACAATGTAATCCAAGGTGTAGCGAATGTCCTCGGTTGAGGAAGCCGTGGTCCAGCGGACGCGGCGGAACCGTTTGAGCTCGTCCAAGAGGGCCGGTCGGACCGACTCGTGCAGGGCGACTATTTTTCTTTTCGCCTTCACTTTTGGTAGCGGGGAGACCTTAAAGACCCTGAAAAAGGTAGCAGTGTTTGATCCTCTATATCCCTCAAGTAGCTGATCGACCTTGTCAGACAAACCCTGATCGTTGCGCGTCCTGACCAACACCTTAAAGGTTCCAATCGGAGCGTTTACCGCGCCCTCCTCCTTGGGCGGAACGGTCGCCACCGGCGATCCGATGAATGGAACCAGCAGAGCTTTTGTATAATCTACGGCTTGAAACTTGAGCAGCTTGCTTTTGCCCGCCGCTTTGGCAATAAGCGGTTCCAGCCCAACGTTCTTTCCTTTCTTTAACAGGTCGCCGGCCATATCCACAACCCGCACCAAGTACGCCTTGGCCTCGCGCTCAGCAAAATGCTCGCCGTGCAGTGCGAAGAGCTGTTCGCCAAGTGCCGTGGATTTCTTGCAATGCGTCTTTAGCACTCGCAACAGCGAGACCAAGGAATCCCGGCTCGCGGCAGCCGACAACCGAGACGCCGTACTGACCTCCGCGACGAATTCGTCCAACGTGCCCTTGTCGTCCCGCTCCATGCGGTCGCGCAACTGCTCCAAGGCCACGCGCACAAAATCCGCTTCTTGTGCAGAAGCAGCGGAGACACTCAATGTCATGGAGAAAAAGACGCAAGCCGCAATGCGATGCCACGTGTTATTCATGGTAAGCGACCCCTACTTTGTGTGCGCCCAAACGCACGACGACTGCTTCAAGGCGGTCGGTTTTGTGAAAGGGGGTTTCCTATCAGAGGGCGGGCGCGGCTGTTGACAGTTCCGCGCCATTATACGCCCATTGTAAGTGTATACGGCTGGTCAAGTCTGCATAGCTGGGATACCGCTCCAGCGTCCGTTCCCAGCAATGGGGCGTCAACACGCCTTGTATCTCTTGGTAGCTATTGTAATCCGTGATCCAAGTCGGCGGCAGAAAGCCGGGATTGGCTTGCCTGAACCATTGCTCTTCCTTGGGCGTCAGCTTTTCTCGGGTCTTGGCCAAGAGGGCCGTGCGGCAGTCAAAGAGCGCCTCGAAATAGGGGCCGAACTTCCGGTCATCCACCAGCACCACCTCAAAGCAATCCCCGTCCCTACTGCGCTCTTGCCCGAGGTAATCCAAGGCCACGCCCTCGCCCATAAAGCGGTCGATAAAATGCCAACGAACCGCTTCGCCCCGGTGGCGCATTGCGGCCAAATCAGGAGGCAGGATGCCTCTATACCGCCCCCAGCGATTGTCAAAAAGATCCTCGAATATCCCTCGCTCCCGCTTGGGATTTTTGCTCACATAAGACGGATTGGAGACCGCAGGGTCGAACGAAACCTCTACCTTGTATCTTTCTTTGGTCGCGACAGCGCGGTCGCCCCATCCCTCGTAGTGCCAAGTCGCCACCGGATATAGATAGGGGGACACCGGAATCGACGTTAGGCAAATACCACCTTGGCAAGAGGGTCTCTTTAACTCTTTTAAGCTGGCCTCTATCCACACCATCGCGCTCATAGCTCGTATTGCGAGCAGACGTTCCCTGCCGCCCATGGCCTCAATCGCCCGTTCTACCACTGCCAAGGCTTGGGCGCGGTCTGCGCTCGTATTGGCTAGGGGAAAGCGCACATAGTCCTCGCGAAAGTTTTCTTTGGCGGCCATATATGCCAAGAGCAAGGAGTCGATATTCACATCGCCAGACCGCTCGATCCGCATCCTCTTTTCGAGGTGAGCCATGGCGTCGCGTCCCTCGGGCGGCAACTGATCGACAACTTCGCCAAGCGGAGCGGATTCGACGAGTTCCCGGGCGAGCTGCGCTGGCATAGCCTCAACCGCCAAACGCTGCATTTGCCGCTCGTGCAAATCGGGCCTCGTGGGATCAAAGCCCCTCGTTTCTAGCGTACGCATCGGCCGATGAAAAACCACTGGGCGGATTGGGTCGGGTGTGGGAGGAGACAACAAGACTACAGTTAGATGCAGGAGGGCCGAGAGGAGCAGGCAGACAGCCAACCTCTTGGTTTCAGGCGCGGACCGGTGCATGTCAATCTCCTTTCGTACTCGGCTTTTCAATCACTTCTTGCTTAATATGCCACCGCTGGGATCAACGCGCAATGATGCTTCCGCAGAGGCTATCCGAATCCGTCACGCGCTGGCAATCGGCGGCATCTACTTCCAAGCCCAAAACCGCCTTGGTAAAGGTACGCCGGGCGTCTTTCCGCCACGGGCGACCGGACGCAGCAATCCAAGGCTTGGAACTTGACGGCAAAATTGTTTTTAGCGTAATATGGGTCACTAAGGCAATTTAGCTCCATGTCCTCCCATTCACGGGGTGGACGATGAACTCACGGTTCGCGGCGAAAAGATGAGCACATACAAACAGCTACCCGGTCCGCCACAGCTACCGCTCGTTGGCAACACGCATCAGCTTCGCCCGTCGCGGATGCACCAAATTTTGGAGGACTGGGCCGATCGCTATGGGCCGCTCTATCGAATCAAGGCCGGACACGTCCCGATGGCCATACTATCCGATGCCCCTACCATCCGACAGATTTTCAGCGAGCGGCCCCATCGCTTCCGGCGCCTGACGGAATTCCAGTCCATCGTGACCGATCTAGGTGTGCCCGGATTGTTCGTCGCAGAGGGCGACGACTGGGCGCAGCAGCGTCCTGTCTTTGAAGGTGCGTTGAACGCGGTAACGCCCAGTGCGTTCAATCCCAAGATAGCGGTCAGTTTGGCCCGGCTACGCGACAAGTGGAAGCAGGCCGCCACTGCCGGCGAAGTGGTCGATGGGTGCCGAGACCTTCAACTGCTCGTGGCCGACATCGCCTCGCAGCTTGCCTTAGGCGTCGATGCAGCCGCATTCGCAAGCGACGCCGAGTTACCGCCGCTACTCGACCTCGTTACCGCCAAGCTCGTCCAGCGTCTCTACGTCCCGGCCCCGTACTGGCGAGTCTTTCGCTTGCCGAGCGACCGGGCGATGGACAACGCGCTCGCGCAGTTCCGCCGTCAGGTAGATGCCCTCGTGCATGAAACGCGCCGCCGGCTTAGGGCCGCTCCAGTGTCCGCACCGTCTTGCTATCTAGAGGCACTCATCGCGCAGGAAATGGCCGGTGAATGCGACGAACATTCCGCTCGCGCCATCTTCAACCACATCGGCGGCGTATTGATGGAGAGCTATAACACCCTTCCCAATGCTATGGCGTGGGCTTTGTACTACCTAACTCGCTACCCCGCGCTGGCAACCCAAATGCGAGCGGAGGTCCATGCCGTGCTCGGCACCACCGAGGATATGTCGGGCTATACCGGGGTCGAACAGTTTCCATTCCTGTGCGCGTTCACCGACGAAGTCACGCGCCTAAAGCCATCCATTACCTTCAGCGGCGTTGAACCACTCGCAGACACCGTCATTCTTGGGCACAGCATTCCCAAAGGGACCGTGATTATAGCACTGCACCGCTATCCGGCCATCCAGAACGAAAATTTCGCGGACGGAGAACGTTTCGAGCCAACTCGCTGGTTGCCCAACGCGACCCAGCACCGTTGCCCACATAAGCCCGATGCCTTCCTGCGCTTTGGCGTGGCACCCCGCAATTGTCCGGGCGAGGGTCATGCGCTGCAACAGGTCCGTGCGTTGCTCGCCATGGTTTGCCACAATTTCGACTCGCAGTTTGCAGTACCCGAAAACCAAATCGTCGAGAAGCAAGGACTCACGATGAGCCCGGCCGCGTTGCCGCTTCACCTGCGTCAGCCCGCCTGCGACTGAGACAATGTAATGCCGGAACCCCTGCCAAGCTCAACCGTCCGCGAGCGGCGACACGACCTAGACGCGCTACGAGCCGGTGCCATGTTTCTCGGCATTGCCTATCACATATCGCTGGCGTTCGCCTTGGGACATCCGTGGGTAGTGGTTGACAGCCAGCGTCATTTAGCCGCCAACATTTTCGCTGGTATTCTGCACGGATTTCGGATGCCGCTGTTCTTCCTTTTAAGTGGATTCTTCGTTGCGATGATGTGGCGCAAGCGCGGCCTCAAGTACGTCGTGCATCACCGCTTGCGTCGGGTGTTGATCCCGTGTCTGTTGGGCGTGGTGACAATCGTGCCCATCACCTTTTTCGCGCTCCAGACCGCACCACCCTCTAATCTGTACGCCCAACAACCCGTATCGGACGCGATCTGGCAGGCCGTACGCTGGGGAGCAGTCGAGCGCGTGGCAGCCTATCTAAGCAACGGGGGCGATCCGCATATCACAGAACCGGAATTCGGCGCGACGCTCATGTCGTTGGCAGCTTACGCCGGCCAAAGAGAACTCGTCGCGTTGATGATCGAACAGGGCCTAGACGTGAACCAGCGCGACGCACGCGGGAACACGCCGCTACACGCGGCCGCGTACTTTGGGCACGACGAGATCGTCGCCCTGTTGCTCAAAGCCGGCGCGCAGCGGGACATTGAGAATCGGGGGGGGCGAACCCCCTTGGACATGGCACGGGTGAGCGCGCCCGTCACCATGCTCGTCGCTAATTGGATGAACATAGAACTCGCCGAGGATCGAGTCGCGGCCGGCAAATCGCATATTGTCGCAGCCCTGAGCGGCCAAGGGTTGGCGGAAGAAGGGACGGGGATTCTAGCCGCAATACGGTCCGTGCCAATTTTTCTGCACCTGTGGTTTTTGTGGTATCTGTGGTGGTTCACAATCGCTTTCGGCATCATCGTCCTCATCGCCGATCGCTGCAACTGGCAGTTACCAAATCTGCGCGTGGCGGTACTTTCACCCGCCCGATTCGTTTGGTTGATTCCGCTCACCCTCGCCCCCTTGTGGTTCGCCCACGAGTATGGGGGCGATACTTCGGTCGGGTTAATTCCCAAGCTCCACGTATTGCTGTACTACTTTGTATTTTTCGCCTTCGGAGCCTTGTATTTTGAGAGCAATGATGTGTCCGCTCGATTGGGCAAACACTGGAGGTTCATGCTGCCAACGGCGCTTTTAATCTGTTTCCCCGTTTCCTTTGATCTGGCGACCGGCCACTTGGGACTATTCCACCCATTGGTCGGCGATGGCTTTGAGCGCACTATCTCGCTTGTATTGCAGACTGTATATATTTGGCTCATGGTCTTAGGCTGCATGGGACTTGCTCGGGTTGTGCTAACAAAAGAAAGTCGCCTTATACGCTATTTGTCTGACTCGGCTTATTGGTTGTATTTGGCCCACGTACCGCTCGTCATCTTCGCGCAGTCGTTTATCGCGCAGTGGGACCAGCCGCTTGCGTTAAAAGTGACGCTGATACTGGTGGTCATCCCGTCCTTCCTGTTGTTGACCTATGAATATCTAGTGCGTTACACCTTTTTGGGCACGCTTCTCAACGGTCCGCGCACCCGGGGTTAAGTCGTTATGGAAGTACCCAACTCGTACATCGATGGCTACAAAAAGGCGCGTCGCATCGCGCCAGCACTTGCTACCAACTACATCGATCATACAACCATCGGCGATCCACTCGCCGACGCGCTGATCGCGGATCTGGCACAGCTCCCCGCAGCAGAAGCAGAGCACCTGATCAAGCAAGCACTAACCGAGAACGAAGCAGTGCCCGCCACGGCCCCAGCCTCGCTCGAGAATTTCATACATACGTGCGCCCAACAACCGCCTTGGCTCGATTTCGAGCAACTGCAAATCGGCTGCCGCATGTTCCACCGCAACACCCAGCTAGCGATTGCCGCCATGGCGGCCGGGGTCTTGGTCGAGGGGTTTGCGACCAACATCGCGCAGTCGTTTTTTCTGACGGGAGGGATGCGGCACCGGGGGGTTCGACGCCTGCGACAGAACAATCGTCACATGCTGGAAATTTTTATGCCCGGCGGCCTGTCGCGCTACGGCGACGGGTGGGCACTTACGATCCGCATCCGGTTGGTACATGCAAAAATTCGCCATCTGCTCGCCAACTCGGATGATTGGGATACCGCGCATTTGGGTTTGCCGATCAGTGCCGCCCACCTAGGCTACGCCATTGCGGCCTTCTCGGCGCGACTGCTGCAATTCATGAAGAGCTTAGGGGCCTCATACAGCGAAGAGGAACAAGCGGGCTTCATGGCGGTGTGGCGCTACTGCGGTCATCTGATGGGCGTTCCAGAGACCATTCTGTTTCGCGAGCAAGCGGACGCGCTGGAATTGCTGCGGATTGGTCGCTTGTGCGAACCGGCTTCATCGGTGGAATCCATTGCCATGGCTTCGTCCTTGATCCATTCCATCCCATTGGTCATTGGCCACTCGGACCCGCAGGAGCGCAAGAGGATGGCGCACTATGTATTCAAGGTTTCTCGCGCTTTGATAGGCAATGAACTGGCTGATGAACTGCGGCTCCCGCCGAGTAGGACTTGGGGGGTCCTGTGGCAATTCCGCTTCCTCACCTGGCTCGAGACGATTGCTGGTAAGTTGAATCCACGGGGCACCCGGGTGCGTAGCAAAATCACCATGCTCCTAGATTTTTCTCACTTTGAGAGCGAGGGAGTCAACTACAAACTGCCGGACCACCAGTACGCCGATCGGTCTTCAGAGTGGTAGGTAGCCTCGTCAAATCTGCGTCAAAAAGCTGCCCATCTGCCCGGTGATGTAATCGGCCACCAGCCAAAGGCCGGCCGCGACCACTTCCCCGAGAATCAGCCCCAGAAAGAACGGACGCAGGTTCCGGTATAGCCGCGGCCCCCCATACTTGAGAATTACCAGTTTGAGCAGCCAAGCGATGAGCGCACTGGCAAAGATGTGCCCGGTTTTCCAGTTCGCGCTAATGGCATAGCCGAGCGGGTTGAGCGGCCACCACAACAGGTGGTGCCGCACCCACATTAGCAAGGCCATCACTCCGCCGCCGATCCCCATGAACAGCCATGCGTCGAGGCGCGGCCCGGTCAATTCCGCTGCAATGCGCGGGGCCATGTCCTTGGGGCCGTACGTGGCGGCCCCCCAGCCAAAGAACAGGCCGTTGAGGTTGATGCCGCCGTATTTGTACGCCAACGCCATGGTGACATAAGAAGAGCCGACCAAGCTGACCACGATGGCGACGATTACCGCCCAGAACAACCGCCGCTTCCCGCCCTTGATCGCCTCGCTCATCTTTAGGCCGTTGGCGACCGACGACATTACAAACGAGCGGATTTCCGAGTGCCAGCCGTAAGAAAACCCCAAGGCCACCAAACCAGCGGCCCCCAAGCTAGAAGCCCCGGCCCCGGAAATCACAAAGGTCGAGGTCATAATGGGGGGGCGCATCGCGGGAATACCTCCTTCGGCGACCACGCGCGTCAGGCCCAAAAACAGCACCATGGCCCCAAAGATAAACATCGCCACGCCCAACGGCGGCAGCCCAGCCATCCACAGGCCCAATCCCACCAAACCAAGCGACGCCAGCAAGCCCGAGGTCGCCTGCCGATACGACAAAATTTCGTCGGCATCCTCTACGGTTGGATCGCCGGACCACGCCTTCCGCCACACGGCCCGCAAGTGCCCGCGTGCCACCCACAGCCCGACCAGCACAAAGACGATCATCGCCCCCATGCCCTGATGGGCTAGGTACGGCTCCCGCGAGTATAAATCCATCCGCTCGGTGCTTTGCAGGCCGAGGACGTTGAAGACTCCCCGTTGCACTGTGGTCAGGATGTAGAACACCCAGATAGACGCGGAAATATCCAAGTTGACAAAGTAAAAGAAGCCGATCCAAGGCGGGCTAAACCACAAGTCCAAGCGCACACTATCGCGGAACAGAGGCAGCGACGCAGTCCGCGCCAGCTCGGGCACCTCTGGGAAATAGGCGTGTAAGCCGTTGATGCTGAGCAAGATGAAGGCGCACGCAAACCCCAGCCACATCGCCTTATTGACAAAAAACGCCCGCCCAATAGCTCGCCCTTGCTCGCGCTGAATCATCTCCATCGGCACTTGGACCAACGGATACGCCAGCTTCTCCCGATCGACCCATTGCCGGCGCAGGATGACCATCGTGCAAATCATCGCGGCGCTGAGTGCCAAGAAGAAGCCGTACCAATAGGTCAGCGGCAGCACCCACGCGCCCCAAGGAACGGCGACCCCTTCGGGCAGCCCCTCAAAGAAGTAGCGCGCGACGTTTTCGCCGCGCGGGATCATCCACGCGGGGATGTACTGGTTGTATAAAAAGTCCCAGTTATTCTCCGGCGTCGCGTAGTACGTAGAGCCGACCAAACAGGGAATGATAAATTGGGTAAACCCCATCCCGGGAATGCAGCAGGCGACCACCAACATGACGTAGATGGTAATCAGCTCGGATTGGGTCAGGGCCAAGGAGCGGCGCAAGCAGTACACGAGGCCGCTGGCCGGTACTAAGAAAAAGAAAAAAAAGAGAGCGGCTGGCGTACTAAAATTTAAGGTGAGGTACGAGCCGCGAATGATGGTCGTGGCGTACGCGTCTAGACCATTGAGCAGCAAGGCGAGCACTGCGCCGATTAGGATGCCCCGCACCGGGATACCGGCACCATCTTGCGGCCCGTCCTCGGCCGAGTTCGCCCATTCGAGGTATGCTGGAGGAATCCGCTTTTTCAATTCCGTGCGCCTCGGCCATGGTTCAAGTCAGTACGCGTTAGCGACGAGTTTGGTAATCGTCGTTTGCTTGACTTGGGCGTCAACTTCTATGCCGACCCGACACAGATACAGGCCCGGTGGCGTCAGGCGGCCCTGATCGTCGCGCCCATCCCAAGTCAAACGATGCACTCCGGCGGCCGATGCCACCACCGGGGCCTTGTGCCGCACGCGCCGGCCGTCTAAGCCATACACCTCTAGCACCAGCGCCTTGGCATTCTGCACCGCGAACACCGGGAACACCAATTCCACTACGTCGTTGATCCCGTCCCCATTGGGCGTAAACGGGTTGGCTGACGCGATCACCTCGCCCAACAGCCCGCCGCTAAATGGGGTCAACACCTGTAAGCGGCGGCCGGCATCGACTCGCTGCCACACGCGCTCGTCGCCTTCGCCCAAGCCCACTTGCACGGCAAAAGCATTGCTGGCAAGGTAGAGCACGCCCGAAAATTGCAACGCGACCAACTCCGCTTCGGCGGTCACGGGCGCGGGGAGCCGCACCCACAGCGAATCAGCCCCGGTCGGCAGCCGCGTCACGGGCACACGCTCCGCGCCCACGACCACTTCCTCTAAATCGACCGTCGCCCCGTGCGGCAATACCACGAGCACTTGGTCGAAGCCGCGATTGTCGGCTTGGAACTGCGGCTGCAAAGACAGCGTGAAGGTGGTGCGCTCCCCCCGCTGCTCGGTCTGCCGCGGCTGCACCTCGCCTAGGACTTGACTGGCCAAGGGCCGATCCAACGCGATGTGCATCCGGCGCAACAACGCCCCTTGGCCGGGGTCGTCCGAGCGCAACGTGGCCTCCACTATGGCGTACCGGCGCGGGCTGGGCGAGGCAATCGGCGCGTCCGAGGCCGCGTAGAACGGACTCCAAGAACTCCAGTCGGGGCCGGGGACTACTGAGACGGTCGAATCGCCCCGCTGAAAGCTGAGCAGCTTGCGATATTGGGCCGCGGTCACTTCTTTCCCGGCCGTGGTGAAGTAGTGGATTTCCTCGTCGAGCTGATTGCCGGTGCGCGTGCGAAATTGTACTTGAGTGCCTAGGGGAAGGTCGGCCGCCCAGTGAATGGAAGATAGGATGCGCGGGTCGCGGCCCAGCTCCATAGGCCCCGATTGGAGCGTCACCTGCGGGAGGAAGCCGCGGCCGTAAAGCTGGAGCTCGCGGATGCCGGCGTTGGCCCAATTCGGGACGATGAGCACCCGGTAGTCCATCTTAAAGTAGCGCGCCTTGGTCAGCGGAAAGGCATTGTCCTGATAAAAAATGTGGGGGAATAACCCGCTGAAGCGGCCCGGCTCTTGATCGGCGGTTTCTCGCACGGCCAGCGCGATGTACGACAGGCTGCCGTCTGGGTTGCGCTGCCCATTCGAGAGGTTGATGGCGTAGTTGGGGAACGCGCCGGTAAAGCCGTGGGCAATGTTTTCGCGGTCAAAGCCGATGACCACGCGGCTGATCCAGAACCAAGTCCCCAAGTCGAAGAGGAGCTCGCGGTCGAACTCTACGTCGATGTGCTCGCCGCCGCTGACGCCCACTTGCTCGGTCCACACGGTCTTGTAGTCGCCGTCAATGGCCAAGCGTTCCGTCCCAGTATTGCTCGTGCCTCCGATCAACCCACTCCGGCTCAGCGCGCCCAAGCTGATGTTGTCGCCTTGGGTCCACACCTCGACCTCGGCCAGCCGCGGTCGCTCCCGTCGATAGTACTGAATTGGGCCGGCGCGCTCTGCGCTCAGTGCGGCGTGTTGGGCTTGATCGATCGGCCGCAAAATGCCCGAGGACTCGCGCAAGAAGTAGAGCACGTCGCCGCGCTCTTCCGCCGGCAAGCGGTTCCAGCGGGCCTCGCTGACTTCGTGCCCTTGGCCTCTCGCGCTGGCCGTAGCCACGATCTGGACGAACTGGAACATGTCGCCGACAAACCCGGCGTCCGCTTCCTGCGAGGGCTTGAGGTCAAACTCAAAGACGCGCTGGGTTTTGTTCAAGCCTTCGCTGCGGCCGGCCGGCGCGAAGCGGAGGGCCTTGCTCTGGGAGAAAGCCGGGAGGCCGTTGGACGTGAGCACCTTGAATTGCAGAAAGGGATCGCCCAAGCCTTCCGGGGCGAATTTTACCACGATCTTGTGCGCCCACACCAAGCGGCCCAAGTCGATTTCGACCCACCAATCGCGGAGGGGGGCGTCCAAGTCCGGCTCCCAGAAGGTTTGCTCTTGGCCGTCTATGATCTGGGCGGCCTCGGCCAAATGGACGCCTGCGGCCCGCACCCCGCCCGGTACGCCTTCGGCCGACACAAAGTTTGGAGCGTCTAGCACGGCGTTGATTTGCTCGCGAATCGAGTGCGGCCGCACCCCTTCCGGGCCGAATTGCACCGTGCCCGCGGCGACCTCCCATTGCGCCCAGTCGCTCTCGTCAACGGCGACTCGGTCCGCTGCGAGGCGGTAGCCTTGGGGCCACGCCGCCGGGGCCGCGATCAGCAGGGCGCAAGCAACCAGCCGCAACCAAGTCACGCCAGCCTTTCCTCTCGCACCGGCTGGCACGCCGCGATGAATTCCTCAGCCGTGGTGGTATAGCCGATCAGGTGTTCAAAGTTGCGCAGCGTGATCCGGTTGATCCAACCGCCTTCCGGTAGGCTGTCGTCTAGCGTGTCTGGCATCTCGATAGTACCGGGGGCGTTTGAACAATCGCGCAAGAGAATGACGCGGTAATTCCGCCCTACGGCTTCGGCGCAGGTGTAGTGCAAGCAGGCCCGCCGGCTGTAGCCGACGACGAACAGCGTCTTAATGCCATAGCTGCGCAAGTGCTGGTCCAAAAAGGTGTCGTGGAAGCCACTCCAGATCCACTTGGGAAAATTGCGCTCGTCGGCGAGGGGGGCCACGCAGTCGAGGTATTCGGGTTTGTATTCTTGCCGCGCCCAGCTTGCAATGCCGTCGTCCCCGCTGCGTTCCTTGGTCTTGCCCCAGACCTCGCCCACGATGTTGCCGGGATCGGCCACCAAGCGCAGGTCGTTGTGGACATAGTTGACCAGCATCTTGCGGTCGCGGGCGGCTTGCAAGGCCGGCGCGATGAAGTTTTTGGTCGTTGGATTGGGCGAGCGCCCATCGACATCGACCAAGAGAAAGGCGCACTCGGCGAACTGTAAGGCTAGGGTCTCGTACCCGTAGTCGTACCCGCCGGGATAATCCTTGTAATAGCGAATGGGGATTTGAATGGTGGTCATGGGGCCTCCTTGGCTGTGAATGCTCCGTTAGTAAACTATCGCTATGGTCCCCGCTCGCTGGTCGCCGCCTTTTTCCGACTCCACGGATAGGCGATACACGTACAGGCCCGGGGGCACCTGCGCGCCGCTTGCGTCGCGGCCATCCCAAGAAAAGCGCAGGTCGCCGCTGGGCTGTTGCCCGTCGTGGATCACCCGCAGCGAGCGGCCCGACAGGTCGAAGACCGCGAGGCGCAAGGGCACTTGTTGGGTTACTTGCAACAGCTTAAAAGAGAAGTGAATGTGCTCGTTTATCCCGTCGCCATTGGGGGTGGCAATTTTCGGCTGCACGATTAGGTCGTCGAGCAGCCGACGGGAAATTGAGGTGCGGACCGTGAGGACCTCGCTCGCTATCTCATTGGCCGCATTGCCGCGATTGATGGGTTGCGCCAGCTCTAGGGGGCGCTGGGTATCCCGCACCCAGCCGCGGAAAGTCGTGCCGTAGCGCAGCACCAGAGCGCGGAAGAAGACCTCGACCACCCCGCCAGAATCCCCGGCCGTGCGCGGGGGAAACAGGGCCACCGAAAAGCGCAGCGAATCCGGCGCGATATGCACGGCAAAACTGTCTAAGCCGGTGGCTTGGACCGAATCCACACCGACCACGCCAAAGGGCGCGGCGATTTCTATCGCGTCAAAACCAGAGTGCTCGGCGCGGATGAGCGGCTGAATGGCATACTGGAACGACGCGATTTCGCCCAAGGCGACCTCGGGGGGATAGATTTCGCCCAGCACCTCCTCGGCGAGCGGCGGCTTGGTCGCCGAGAATTCGATGAACGCTAGCTCGCCGCCCTCGCTGCCTACGGGCAAAAAATCGACCCGCAGTTGAAAGACCGAGTTGGGGCCGGGCGAGGCGATGGGCGTGCCGCTGCTGTCGGCAAAGGCGTAGGGCGACGACCAGAAGCTCCAGTTGTCCGTGTCGTAGGTGATTTCGCCGGCCTCGCCCGGTTTGAGAAAGAGATAGTCGGTCGCGTCGAGGGGCTGGCCGGCTTCGTCGAGCGACGTTACCTCATCGCCCCGGCCGGTGAATCGCCAGTACACGTTTGGATCGCGATCGTTGCCGGCCCGCGATTGGATCCAGACGCGGGCGCGGGGGTCTTTGCGACCGCGCCAGCGGATGTCGCCCCACACGGCCGGCTCGCCGAGGTCGATAAACGGGCCGACGTACGACGCTTGGTGCGCGTAGCCCACGCCATAGACCTCCAATTCGCCGATCCGCAGGGCCTTGGGCGACGCGCGGTAGAGCAACAGGCCCACGCTGCGGGCGAGGGCCGGAGGAAAGCGCACGTCTATGGTGTCTTGCACGTTTTCGGGCAGCTCAAACACGAGCTGACCGCCGAGGCGAGCGGCACCATACCCGGATACGTTGTCTTTTTTTTGCACGCCTAGATCGGCGGTTACATCCAACTTGTCGGGATAGAGACCGCTCTCAGCGGCGACGATCCGCACCCGGTTGACAAAGAACAGGCCGCCGAGGTCCATGGTGATGCGCCGCGTCTCCAAGTAGCGCTGGCCGGTGAATCGGCTCTGAATGCCCTCCACCCACTCCCAGAACGTCGCCCGATCGGCGTCGATCATGTTCTTGGAGAGATCGGTGATGGAATAGCTCGCGACCCCGCTCACCCGCACGTAAGGCCCCCCGCGCCGGTCGGCACTGGTGAGGGCGATATTGGTTGCTGGCGTCAAAAAGATCGGCCGCAGCGTTCCGGCGGCGAGTGCCCCGGCGTCGAGGCTTTGTTCCTCCGCAAAGTCGCTCCAAGACAGTTGATGGAAATTCACGCCGGCTTGGCTTGGTCGGGGTACGTCCTCGCCGCCGAGGCGGTAAATCTCCACGGCCCCGCCCTTTCCGGCCGCGAGGGCCGCGACCCCGAGGGCGGCCGCGAGTAAGGTCCTTTTTCTCATGGCGTCCGCCCCTTAGTCCAGCCCGGCATAGACCGTCACAAACTGGGATGCGCCGGTAAAAGCGTCCTCGCCCTTGCGGTCGATGCGGTTGACGCGCAGGCCCATCTGGGTGGTCAAACTGTATCCTAAATACGCGCCGGTATTGGAGTATTGAATGGCGAGCACTGTCTCGCGGTAGTCGGGCGACAGGCCCAAGGCGCGTACTTTTTCCGCGTCTTCGAGTTGGCTGAATATGGTGTACTCCAACCCGGCCCTCAGCTCGGAACGGGTCAGGATGGCGACCTCGCCGATCAAGAACAAGAGCAGGGCGTTTTCCTTGCGCACGGGATCGTTGCTCAGCAGCGGCGCTTCGCGGCGGTGTTCGTTCTTGATCTTGGGCGCGAGCACCACGCGGCCGATCGTACGCCGGTACTCGGCCTTGTTGATCAGGCCGAAGAACTGGAAGTTTTCGCGCACATCCGGCTGCGCGTCGTTTTGGTGCCAGATGTCGTATTTCAGCTTGTTGGTGAAGGTCAGGCCGGGGACGCCGGTGTAATCGAAACGGACAAATGCAGAGTTGATGTAGGTGTTGAGCGCGGCTAGGGGGTCTTCTATCCGCTGCAACGCGCCTGGGGCCCCGGTCGGCTGCACCCACTGGACGACGTTGTCGGCAATCTCGTCCTCGACCCGCTTGAACATGTCGAAGACGCGGAGCCGACCCACGCCGGCGATGTCCTTATCCCAAGTGACGACGCCGTATAAGGTTTGTTCGCGCTTCTTGGCCGAGAGCACGCGCTCCTGTTTGTAGCCGGCCGTCAGCCGCATCTCGGGCACGAGGTGCATCCCGATATATGCATTGTAGCCGCGGCGGTTGCGGTCGTAGGGGTAATCCGGGTCCTCGTCGTTTTCAAAGCGGTCGATCCAGAAGTTGTTGTTCATGTCCATGCCAAACAAAAACTCTGGGCGATCTACGTGGTAGCGCAGGAAAGGCTCCTCGTAGTCGGGGACGAAGTTGGGCCGGAACTCGTTGTCGTTCTGGTTGAAATCAGAGATAAAGTCGAGGTTTTCGTCCCACCCGGGGAAAATCCGCAAATCCGGCCCGAACTGGTTGAGGCGCAGCCAGTCGGGGATGCGGTCTTGGTCGTCGTTGTCGTCAACCCACTCGTAAAAATTGGTCGTTGGATCGGTGTAGTCGATGTCGCCCGAAGGCGAGGCAATCAGGCTGGTGGTGCCGTAGTTGTAATCCATGCTATAGGCTTCGGCAAAGAGAAAGTAGGGATAACTTTTCTTCGACAGATTGACCATAAAGGCATTGGCTTGGTCCGCAGCCGTGTGGTGCGTGGCAAAGGCGCGGTTGGGGTATTTGCGATAGTGCCGACTGCGGTCAAATTCTGCGTACAGATCAAACCCCAGTACGCCCCGCACCGCCAAGGTAAATCCGTAGATGTCGTTGCCGGTCGGCAAGCCATAATCGAGGCGCAACAGCCCCAAGTTGGAGCCATCGCGGACGTTACCAGCCGCTCGCTTGGCCGTCAGAAAAACGGGCTGGCCCTCGGGTATGTTGAGTTGGCGATCGGAGCTTATCTCAATGTGGTAGTCGTTGGCGACCACCAACTCTAGCTGAGCGCGGCGAATGGTGGAAAGCTCCGGGCCGCTGTACGACGGGGAGCGGAAGTCGTAGGTTATTTCGATGCGCTCGTCGCCATCGGCCGCGAGGAAGCCGAGGCGTTGTAAGCCGCCATCAATGACCGGCTCAAAGCCGATTTGGCTGCCCCGCACCGTCTCTTTCTCGACCGCGACGATGCGCTCGCCGTCTTCTGTTTCGCGCGCCACTTCGGTCTCGGATTCAATGAGGATGTCCCACGAAAATAGGGCGGCCCCGCCCTCGCGGTCTTCGGGCGAGTCGTCGCTCAGGCGGATGAAGATCTGTCCGACATGCTCCAGATTTTGCCCCACCGTCAGCGAGCCGGTCCACGGGTTGCCCTCAAAGCTCTCCAGCAGGGTTTGCGAGTTGTGGGCGTTGACATAGAGGCCGCCGACCTCGACAAAGTCGCCGATCTGGGTCGTGCCGTAGAAGCCCAATAGGTTGGTGCTATTGGTGGTTTCAACCGACACGGTCCGCGCCAGCCCCGGGGCGCTGATCCGCGACATCAAGACGGTCAGGTTGTACTTGTCGGACTGAAAGTCGGCTTGGATGCCGTCGAAGGCCGGCTTGGAGAACGTCATCGGCGTCAGGGTCGTGCGGATCTTGCTGCCGATGGTCAGGGCCAAGTTGTTTTGCCCTTTTTGGTCGGAAGCAATGACGAGTTCGTTGAACCATGCGCTGAACCTAGAGGTCTTAAAGACCGTGCTGCCAAACTGCTGAGGCTGGTTTTGGCTCCAGTCGTAGATGAGCCAGCCGCGGTTGATAAAAGACCCGTAGAGGTCGTAAAAATAATCGCCCTCAATGTCGCTGGAGACGTAGCGCTGGTACAGGTCGCGGGCGTAGTTGGTGTATTCCCACTGCTTCCAGCCGTAGAGCTGATAGAGCTCTTGGGGCGCGTACCAACGCCGCACGGCCGGGTCTAAGGCGTCGAAAAGCACCCCCGGCCCGCGTGGTTCGTAGGACACCTCGCCGCCCCGCGACACCCCCAACCGATGGCCGTAGTCTTCCCGTCCCTGCGCTCCAATATCGCCGCTGGTCGCCGCGGCAAGCAGGGCTGTGAGCAAAAGCAAATTCCGTCTGGCCACAGTACGCATCCTTTGTTTATCCCGCGTCAATAGGCGATGGCCACCGCGCGGCTGCTGCGCTCCATGCCGCTGTCGGTCTCCACTTCGACTTGTACGATGTAAGTCCCCGGCAGGAGTAGGTCGCCCCGGGCATCTCGGCCATCCCAAGGCCGCTGGAACCGCCCGCTTTCGCTGCCAGCGACCGGCAACGCCGCGACTAGATTGTGCGCCAAGTCGTAGATCCGCAGCGCGACCGGCGCTCGGCCCGTCAGATAGAGCAAATCGTAGCTGATCGTGGTGTAGTCGTTGACGCCGTCGCCATTGGGCGTAAACACGGCCGGCGTTGCCGACACCCGATACACCAAGTGCTGGCCCCGCAAGGGCACTCGGACGCTCAAGTCGTCTCCGGCCAAGCGGGCCGCGGCGTTGCCGCTGGCGATCGCTTGGGGCAGTGCGCCCTCCCGCGTGGTGTCGAGCAGGCGTCCGGTGAACACGGTCTCATAGCGCAGGACGGCCGTGTCGAAAACCACTTGCAGGACGCGATTGCCGGTCTGGCGTGCAAAGCTGGCTCGCAGGCCGTTGGCCCCTAATTCCGCGCTGAATTCGAGTGCTTGGCCATCCACGCGCAAGGCGTGTAGGGCGCGGACCGGGGCCGGCGTGTCGATTTCCAAGCGGTCGAATCCTTGGGCGTCTGTTACCTCGATGGTATAGACGAAGCTCGTATCCACGCCTACGGGGACTTCCTGCGGCCATATCTCGCCGACGATGGATTGGGCCAAGGCCGGGCGAAACACCTCGAAAGCGAGCGAATCCACGGCCATGCCGTCTTCGAGTCCATCGCTCTCAAACGACATGCTGAACTGGAAATAGCGGCGCGGCGCCGGCGAGCGGATCCGCTCGCCGCTGCTCCGATAGGGCGAGGACCAAGGGCTCCAACTCGCAGGTTCGTCGTCCGGCGAAGGGCTGCGGCCGCTGCGGGTGCGCACGACGAGCCGCGACCGCTGCGGCAAGCCCACTTGCTCGGTCGCCCATTGCAACCGGCCCCACAGCGCGTCCTGCTCCAAGTCGAAGACTTGGGACAGGTAATCCGCCTCGGGCACGAATCCGCTGCCAAAAATTTCTAGTTCGTCGATTTCCCAGTTGAATCGCTGCGTGGATTCCAAGCGAATATAGCGCACGTATTGCAGAGGGAATCGCACGTCGATGGTGTCGCGGCTATTGCTGCCGTCTTGGGCCATGACCGTTAGCAAGGTCTTGTCCGGCAGCTTATCGACCGAGGCCGCCACAATGTCTGCGCCGAATGCGCCGTCGTTGATGGAGAGCACATAGCCTTTCATAAAGTCGCTCTTGAAGGCTTGGCGCGGGAAGAAGCGAATGCGATTGACGCCAAACCGAGCACCTAAATCGACGACGAGGAGGATTCCGGTGGCCGCGACGTCCTTGGCCTCGAAAGCCGTGGTGGGATCGCCATCTACCATGCTGTGCAGGCGCTCTTCAAGCACGGCCGAAGTCAAGCGCAAAACGGCTTGGGCGTTGGGCGAAGTCACCCGACCGCCGCGCTCGAGAATCCCGGCGGCGATATTGGTGTTTGCCGCCACGCTGCGGGGCTGGATCCAACCGGCGCGTGAGCGGAAGTCGATGACCGGCGCGGCGGCAGTCGCCTCCTGCCAAGTCGCGCCGCTTCCGCTGCCCCCGACGACGATGTTTTCCGTCGCGAGGGCGGCTGTCGCGAGCAACCCGACGAGGGCCAAGGCATTGCACTGTGTGTTCATATCGCGTGCCCGGACGGCTCAGTCAGTTCAGCACCTTCAACAGGATGGTCAGTTGTAGCCCCACAACGCCGAACAGAATGCCAATAATCCAGCGGTTGGTCGCACGAAGCTCGGCAATGGCTCGCTCAATGCTGTCCATGCGGGCGTTGACTTGGCGGAATTGTTCGCCCATCCCGCGTTGTATATCGTCCAAGCGGCGGTCGAGCTGCTCGGCGATGCCTTCTAGCCGTCCAATGCGGCGGTCGTGGTCTTGAGCTTGGGTAATCGGTTCGTTCATGGTCGTTATCCTATCGGTTGGGAACAACTCGTTACGAGTGTGAGGAAAGGGCGGAAAGAATACAAAAAAACCGCCATGCCAGGTCGGAAGCCCGGCATGGCGGCACTCGATCTACGCGCCAAAAGCAACTACTTGGCAAACGTGGATTTGATCCGGCCCCAGCCCACTTCCTCTACGGATGTTCCCTCGCCAGCCATGACTTGGGAAGCCCAGTCGATGTCCGGGTCGATGGGCGCGAGCAGAAAGTCGGAGAGCAAATCGCCTTGGAAGTAGCTGTCTGTGGCTCCGCTCAGAGTCCAGTAGCCCTCGTAGCCGGCACTTTCCAAATCGTCGTCGTCGATGATGGTGAAGTGAAAACCAATGATGTTGCCCTCGACCAACGTGCCGATAGTGCTCTGGTCAATCCCGTTCCAGTTCAGGTTGTCGAACGGGGTCAGCATGTACTCGGCCCGGAAGAAGCCTTCCCCGCCTTCCTCGGCCGTCTGGGTGGAGGCAAACTGCCCGTAGGGCGGCTCGGTGATCCACTGAGCTTTGCCCCAGTGGTTCAGACCCGGGCCACCCTGATTGAAACCATAGTTTTGGGCGTGGGCACCGTGCAGCAGATCCTTCTGGTCTTGGTCTTCCACGTCGGCCCACACGTTGAACATGCCGCCGCTGTGGTCTGCGTCGAACACCATCTCCATAGGCTCCCAGCCGGTGATGACCCAGATAGCATCGTCGAACCGATCTTCCATGACGTAGAGCTTGTTGGTGTTGGGGTTCCAGCCGACGATGGCCCGCAAAGCTAAGTCGGTGGCGTCCCACGCGGTGCCTACGCCTCGCACGGTCTCGGTGAGTTGCTCGTGGTTGATCCAGTAGCCTTCGGGGATGACGTCCCACTCGATGAGGTTGCCGTCGATGGTGGGAATGTTGGCGTCGGGAAACTGCACGGCGGGGAACACCACATCTGCGGGCAGGTGTGCCCCAACAGGGACCGCCGCGAGGGCGAGGGCAAAAATCAGGGCGAGCTTTTTCATTGCGTTACTCCATTGGAAAGAGGTTGGAAAACCTATAACTTCTCTGCGCTTGCTTTTGTTGTTGCGGCTTACATTGTACGGAATTTGCTTCTCATTTGTCAAAAAATAAAAACTTTATTCCTTACTTTAATAGAACAGAGCTATCGTAAACTTGGACCCCCTAACCGAAGGACAAACGACCATGAGTGAACCAATTACGCCGCAGCAAGACCACGACCGCCGTATAGGACGAATGGAAGGCATCGCCGAGCAGTTAGACCGCCGTTTGGACAGCATTGAGCGGGCGGTTGTCGAGCAAGGCCACCAACTGCGGCAAGACATCCGCGAGCTACGCGCCAGCGTCCGCTGGCTCATCGGCATTCAGTTCGGCGTAGTGGGCTTGTTGGTATCCATCCTGTTGAAGCTGAATTAACCTACTAACGCCCCGCCGTGTTGTACCTATTCGGCCTGCTCCTCGCCCTTGCCTGCGAAGCGTACGCGCTCGACGACAGGCCGCTGGCCCAAGTGGGCGCGGAGCTGATTACCGAGCAGGACTATCGCCGGTTTGTCGCTGGCTTGCCCGAGTGGACCCAGAGCACGGCCGATGGCCGCGACCAAGTGCGCGACTATCTGCAATCCCTCGTCGACCGCGCCCTCATCTTGCGCGCCGCGCGGGCGCAGCAGGTGGAGCAAAGCGCGGCCGTGCAAGAAAACATGGCAGCGGCCCGGCGGCTAAAAGTGACGCAGGCAATGGAGCAGCGCTACATCCGCCCCGCTGTCTCGGTTAGCGAAGCCGCGCTACGGCGCGTATATGCCGCGCAGGGGTGGGAGCGGCAGCTCAAGATCGCCCACATTTTCACGCGGACGCAACCGCCGGCCGTAGCGGCCCTCGCCGCCCTGCACGCGGGCCGGGCCTTTGCAGAAGTGGCGCGCGAGTTTTCGCAAAACCGCACCACCGCGGCGCACGGCGGGGAAAAGCCGTACTATTACAGCCGCATCAACGCCATCCCGGCCGTGCGCGATTCCCTGTTTAGCTTGCCCAAAGGTGCAATCTCTGCCATCCTCCCCGTTCCCAAGGGGTACGAGATTTTCAAAATCCTCGACGAGCGCACGGCTTCCTACGAGCAAATGCGGCCGCAAGTCCTCAAGGCCGTTATGCGAGAGCGATTGCAGGCGCGGCGGCGGGCGTACATCGACTCATTGGCCGAGCGGTTCCAATGGCAGGAGGTTGCCGCGGGCATGGCCCGGCTCACGCGCATCTTGCGCAGCGGCGAGCAAGCGGGCGACAGCAAGGTCTTTTACCTCTCCGACGCCGATGCCACGACCCCGCTGTACACGTACCGGGGCGGCGCGATCAGCGTGGGCGAAGCCGTGAGCCGCTCGCAGTTTATTCGCCAAGGGCGGTATGTGGAGGACAGCCTGAAGGTGGCCCATTACTTGGAGCGCGACGTGAAGGGGCCGCAGCTTCTCCTGCTGCAAGGCCGCGCCTTGGGGATTGAGCAAGAGCCGGCGGTCGCCGACTGGCTGGCGCGCAAAAAGGAAGAGCTCCTCATCCGCGCCATGCGGCGTCTCGCCACGGCCCACGCAAAGCCGGTGACCGAGCAAGAGATGCGCGCTCACTACGAGGCGCACCCGAGCCAGTACCGAACTTCGTCGATGGTAGAAATCGTGGAAATACAGGTCGAGGAAGAGGCCCAAGCGCGCGAATTGCTGGCGCGGATACGCGCCGACCGGCAGCGCGCCGCGCCCCTGATTGCTCTCCTCGCCGAGCTAGCAAAGGACGGGCGCACGGTGAGCGCGTTGCAGGACCTCAACGACGAACTCGCGGTGTATGGCTGGCTCAAGCAGCGGCTGAGCGACCCGCTGGGCGCGGCGCAAATCGCCGCAGAGGTTGCCCAAGCGACCGGCCCGGCCGAGCTCGCCGAGACCTACATCGCGCGGCAGCTTGCGGCCTCGTACAGCGTGCGCCACGGCAGCCGCGAAGCCGAGGGCCGCTACGCGCTCTATTGGCACGAGACGCCGCGCTTTGGGCCGCTGGTCACAGCAGCCATGGAGGCCGAGGTCGGCGCGCTGATCGGCCCGGTAGAGCACCACGGCCTGTACTCGATCGCCAAGATCGTGGGGCGCACCGCAGCGGGGCGGCAGCCCTTTGCCGCCGTAAAGAAGCGCGTTGAGCACGCTTTGCGCGGCCGCCGCGAGAGTGCCTTGTTCGAGCAGTGGCTGCATGCGTTGCGGGCCGCGGCCGCGGCCGAAGTGGTCTTCTTCGACGACAACATCAACGCCCTAGGGCAGGACGCGCCGTGATCCAACGCGAGCGCCGCAAGCTGATCGCGCCCCTGCTCGGGCCAGCGCTCGGGCTGCACATCGCGTTCTTTGTGCTGCCCGTGTGCAACGCGTTTTACTATTCCCTGACTTCTTGGTCGGGCGTGTCGCCGGAAAAGGAGTACATCGGCCTCGCCAATTTTGGCCGCGCCTTGGCCGATCCGACCTTTCGCACGGCCTTAGAGAACGTCTTTTTGTTCGGCGTCCTCGGGTTCGTGGTCGTCTTTCCGCTGAGCCTGCTGTTCGCGGTGGTCCTCGCCCAAAAGCCGCCCTTTGCCGGATTCCTAAAATTCGTGGTCTTTGCCCCGACCCTGCTCTCGGTCGTGGTCACGGCCGTGCTGTGGGGCAGCATCTACAACCCGGTCATCGGCCTGCTCAACGAAACCCTGCGCGGCGTCGGGCTAGACGCGCTCGCTCGCCCTTGGCTGGGCAGCCGCCACAACGCCCTGCCAGCCATTGCCATCGCCATGATCTGGCAGGGGTTGGGCACGTACGTGATCCTGTTTTTGGCCGGCCTGCAAAAAATTCCGCTTAGTTTTTACGAGGCCGCCGAGCTGGATGGGGCCAATGCTTGGCAGCAATTTTGGCACGTGACCCTGCCGCTGCTGTGGGACGTCGTGCAGATTCTGGTCGTTTTCTGGATCATCGGCGCCTTTCAGGCGTTTGCCCTCATCTTCGTCATCACGCGCGGCTACCCCAACGTCATTGAGGTGCTGGGCACGTACATCTACTGGGCCGGCTTTCAGGGGCAGAGCATCGGCTATGCCTCGGCCATGGGGGTCATCATGTTCTTCCTCGTGTTGGCGTTTAGCCTCGCGGTCAATCGCCTGATGCGCCGCGAGCGCGTGGAATACTAAGATGCGCCGCTTGCCCAAGTTGCTGGCCATCCTGTTTATGGGAAGCTATTGCCTGAGTTCCCTAATCGCCCTCGGCTGGGTGGCCTATACCTCCTTTAAGACCAATCCCGAGTTCTTTGCCAGCACTTGGGCCTTGCCGGCCGAATGGCGCTGGAGCAATTACGCATACGCTTGGGACAACGCCGAAATTGGCCGCTACTTTTTTAATACCGCCTATATCACCGCGCTCGCCGCACTCGGCACTTTAGCGGCGTCGGCTATGGCCGCCTACATTCTAGCGCGGGTGATCTTCCCGTTTCAACGCTTCACCCTCTACCTCTTCCTGTCGGCCATGATGGTGCCGCCCATGCTGTACCTCTTCCCGCTCTTCGTGCAGATGCGGCATTTGCACCTAACCAACAGCCACTTTGGGTTGATCGCACTCTACATCGCCACCGGGCTGCCCTTTTCGATCTTCGTCCTGACGGGTTTTTTCAAGACCCTGCCAACCGAAATGGAAGAGGCCGCGCTGATTGACGGGGCCTCGCCGTGGCGGACCTTTTGGATGATCGCCCTGCCGCTGGCCAAGCCCGGGCTCATCGCGGTTTCCATCTTCAACTGCATCAACTACTGGAACGAGTTTTTCTGGTCGCTCATTCTCCTCCGCACCGGCAAGCTCTACACGCTCGCTCGCGGCCTGCAAACCTTGTTTTGGAACATGTCAACCGAATCGCGCTGGACCGAGTTGTTTGCCGGGCTGGTGATCGTCATGCTGCCCCTGATCGCGGTGTTCATCCTGTTGCAGAACCGCATTACCGAGGGCCTGACCGCCGGCGCGCTAAAGGGCTGACATCCGATTGGCGTCATGCCGTTGACATTGTGTTGCCTCAATCGTGATTTTACATCATCGTCCGAAAAATTGCCCGCAAACCAATGCTTCTTGGGAGATGAAGTCGATCCTTTGATCGACGAGGAGACTTGCCATGATGCGTTTATGGAGAATGTTACTAGCTATAATAATCATTGCCATTTTCGCTGGGGGTGCTCCGCTCTGGGGCCATGTAGAAGACGGAGAAATCACGGGCAAGCCGCTAAGAGCCATAAGAATCCATGCTACTCCCCCTAAAATCGACGGCCGCTTAGACGATTTAATCTGGCAGCGCGCCCCTGTCTTTACAGGATTTACTCAGCGGCGACCCGATACGGGACAGGCGGCGACCGAATCGACGACCGTACAATTTGCTTACGACGACAAAGCACTGTACGTCGGTGTTATGGCCTTTGATCGCCAGCCCGAGCACATAGTGGCTCGTCTCGCCCGCCGCGATCAGTGGTCAGAAGCAGATTTCATCCAGATTGCCATCGATGCCCACCACGATCATCAGACGAACTTTGTGTTCCAAGTATTCGCCGGCGGCTCCCTGACAGATGGGTACAATTACGATGATGGACAGGGTTGGGACAGTGCCTGGGATGGGGTCTGGCAAGCGCGGCAAAGTCGGCATGAGAACGGGTGGTGTGTAGAATACAAAATTCCCTACCAAGCGCTCCGCTTCAGTCCCCAAGAGAAATACACTTGGGGCATCAATGTAATTCGCTACATAAGTCGCAAAAAAGAAGATGTCTATTGGCGTATGATTCCGCTTGAGCAAAGCGGTTGGCCCTCGCACTTTGGCCATCTCGAAGGTATTGAGCAGATCATTCCCCCTAAACCTTTGGAGATTATGCCTTATATCGTCGGCCGATCCACCTTTATCGCCGACAATGGGTCCGATAGCCGCGATCTCTTCGGCAATCTGGGGGTTAATATGCGCTACGGCCTGACCTCGGGCCTCTCGCTCAACGCCACAGTCAATCCAGACTTCGGGCAGGTGGAGGCCGACCCGGCCGTACTAAATCTTTCCGTCTTTGAGACCTTCTTTGAGGAGCGGCGTCCCTTTTTCGTCGATGGTGCCGATAATTTCCGCACGCCGATCCAGCTTTTCTATTCCCGTCGCATTGGCAAGCAGCCCGGCTTCAATCGCATCCCCAGCGGTTTTGAAATGGTGGACCGACCAGATTTTACCACCATTTTAGGAGCCGTAAAAATAATGGGTAAGACGACCGGCAAAACCAGCTTTGGGTTCATGGAAGCACTTACCGCTAGAGAGTATGCCTCGCTGGAAAGTGTGGAGGAAGAAAAAAACCGTCGTGATTTTATTCTCGAACCGCGCTCCCACATCTTGGTGGGCCGAGTACAACAAGATCTCTTTCAAGGCAACTCTCACATTGGCCTGACCGGTACGAGTCTCAATCGACACAAGGCGGCCGACGCGTACTCTGGAAGTGTGGATTGGTGGCTGCATTCGGGGCAAAACGCATACGATTTCTGGGGACAGATCGCCGGTAGCCAAATCGGATCGGCCGCCGACCGGAAGAGGGGGTGGGGCAACGAGATGGCCGTAGGCAAGCGGAGCGGCTGGCTACGAGGAGAATTCCATTGGCAAGCCTACTCAAAAGACTTTGAAATCAATGATCTGGGTTTTCTATGGCGGAACAACTACTACGAAACTCGGTTGCAACTCGCGCTGCGCAAAGATCGTCCGTGGAGTTTTTTCCGTCGGAACAGCCTGAACATCAGGCAGTGGCGGCGCTGGAACTTCGACGACGTGGTACTGGCAAACGGCATCGGCTTGAGCACTTGGCATCAGTTCAAGACCTATTGGGAACTCTTTGGATCAATAAACCATGATTTTCGCACTCAGGACGATCTAGATACCCGGGGTGGGCCGCTCATCGTCCGGCCCGCTAGCACAGATTTTGAGCTTCATATCGAAAGCGACGATCGTCGAGCCATAAGTAGCCGACTCGGCTTTTCTTGGGGAAACGACGTGGAAGGGAGCTCTTGGCGCACGATGGCATTGAGCGTAGAAATTAAACCCGCTGATCATATCGAGTATCACTTTCAGCCGCGCTATCAGTGGGGTTTCGACGATGCACAGTGGGTTGGGAATATAGATACCGATGGGAATGGCACAGTTGAACACTTCGTATATGGAACCCTGCGTAGCAAGACGCTCGATCTGACGACCCGACTCAATGTGATCTTCAGCCGGGATCTGAGCCTAGAGCTCTATGTGCAGCCGTTTCTGGCGGTTGGGACCTACAAAAACTTCAAGGAACTAACCAGCCCGAGTTCGTATCTGTTTACCCCGTATTCAGAGTTGGGTTACAATCCCGATTTTCGCCGCCGTTCACTACAAAGTAACATGGTCCTGCGTTGGGAATATCGTCCGGGCAGTACCTTATTCTTGGTGTGGTCCCAAGCGAACAGTGCGTTCTCTTCAGAGCCTTCCTTCCGCCCGCTGAAGAATATAGGGGAGAGTTTCCTAGACGCTGGTTCGGATATTTTCTTTGTCAAGGCAAATTACTGGCTATCATTATAGCAACCCTACAACCATGAACCGCCGCGACGTCCTCAAATACCTCGCTGCCGCTTTCGCCAGCGGGTGCGGCCGGTACTTACCCGGGGAAAACGCGCTGGAGATCGCCAACCTCCAGCCGCCGGCCGCGCAAGTGCCGATCAATCAGCTTATGTGGCGGGCTGTGGAGCGCTTCCGCGAGACGCACCCGGAAGTCCAAGTCGAGCCAGCCAGCGGTGGCGGTGGCGGCTACCAAGAATTGATGATCCGCGTCATGGAGGGGCATCCGCCGGACATCATGTCCTTTGCCACGGCCGAGACCGGCCTTACCTACGCCTACGTCGAGCAGGGGCACGTCCTCGATATAACCGAGTACCTCCAGCGGCCCGCTTGGGATACCCCGGGCAAGACTTGGCTGGAGACCATCGACCCGCTCTACCGAGAGCCGCTGACGTACCAAGGCCGCTTTTACGCCATCCCCCAAAACGTGATTTCCCTCCAAGTGTATTGCAACGCCGAGCTGTACCAACGCGCCGGGGCCGACCTCAATCCGCAGACTTGGGATCAGTTTCTCGACAACTGCGCGCGCCTCAAACGCGCCGGTATCGTCCCCATTACCCAAGACGGCATCCACTGGTACACGAGCTGGTGGTTCGATCACCTCGCCCAGCGCATCCTCGGCGCAGACAAAGTGCGCCAAGCCTTCCGCGACCCCCAGCGCCGAACCCCATGGACCGAACCCGGGTTTCTCCAAGCCGCCCGCATGGTCGAACAGATGCTGGATCGGGGGTACTTCGCCGAGGGGTTTGCCGGCCTCAACCACATCGAGTCCGAGCTTTTGTTCTGGCAGGGGCGGGCGGCGACCGTGTTTGTGGGCAGTTGGTTTACCAGCGGCCGAGCCGAAGTCATCGGGGAGGATTTCCCCTTGTACGCGTTTCGCTTTCCCGCAGTTGAAGGCGGGCGCGGGAATCCCCGCGACTTGATCGGCACGGTCAACACCCAGAGCATCCCCGCTTTGGCGCGCCAGCCCGAGCGGGCGGCCGAGTTTCTGCGCTTGGTAAACAGCCGCTGGTTCCAAGCGCAGATGGTGCAACAGGCCCAGATGATCAGCCCGCTGGTCGGGATGCCGCTGCCCGGCAGCCAACAAGGCTTAGATCAGGTGCTCGCCGAGACCGAGCGGTTCTACTCGTTTTCCTTTGGGCTAGAAGGGGCGCACCCGTTTTTGTATCGCCAATACTGGAACGAGTGGAACCAGTTCATGGTGGCGCGCGAGCTATCGGCGACCCAACTCGTGGAAAATCTCGAAAGCATTTTTACTCGGTATTACGGGCACTTCGCGGCCTAGCGGTAGAAGTAGAGCGAGCCTGCTGGTAGAGCAAACCGGCGACGATGAGCGCAAGGCCCGCTAGGGTCGCCCGGTGGATCGCCTCGCCGAGCACAAAGTGAATCAGCACCAGCGAGCAGAACGGGGAGATGAAGATCAGGTTGCTGACCTTGGCGGTGTTTTCCGCGTAGCGCAGCGCCCACTGCCACAGGACGTACGTAATCCCCATCTCAAAGAGGCCGATGTAAGCCGCCCCGACCAGACCCGGCCAAGCCGGGACCTGCCACTGCCCCATCAGCAGGACGCAACCGAACGCCAGCGGCAGCGACAGGGCAAAATTGAGAAAGAGCCGCACTATGGGATCGCGGCGATCGCGGGTGTTGTAGAGCCAATAGAAGGCCCATACCACCGTGCTGCCCAGCGCCAAGGCGACCCCGAGTGAATCGGAAAAGCGCAAGGTCCAGACCTCGCCGCGCGTGGAGACGACTAGGACGCCGGCATAGCAGACCACGCCCGCGATTAGATCGCGCCGGCCGATTCGCTGGCCCAACAGCGGGATGGAAAGCCAAGTCAGGGTGAGTGCCCAAGTATAATTGAGTGCCTGCGCCTCTTGGGCGGGCAGCAGTTGGTAGGCTTTGAAGAGGATCAGATAATAGAGCAGGGGGTTTAACGCGCCCAGCGCCAGCGAGCGAGCGCAGTCGGCCGGCCGGCTCCTGAGCACCTGTCCCATTTTCCCCTGCGCGACGAGCAATGCTCCCTGCGCCCCGGTCGAAGCGCAACTCGCCCACAACAAAAGATCGGCGTAGTCCATATAGCGGAGGGTGATCTTAAACGCCGACGCCACGGTGGACCACAGCAACACTGCGGCCAATCCGCACAGATACGCCCGTTTCTGGTCGGTCACCGTGCGCTCCGCTAAAACTGGGTGACCTGCTTGGGGCCAATATCTACGGCTTGGGCCAGCGCGTCGAAGTTTTGCTTGAGCAGCGCGAAGCGCACGGCTGAATAGGCAGGGTCGTCCCAGCGGTTGTCGAACTCCCCGGGGTCTTCCGCTAGGTCAAACAGCTCGCCTTGGGCGCGGTCGTGGTAGCAGACCAGTTTGTAGCGTTGGTCGCGGATCATCGTGCCGTAGGTGCCTTGGAGATGCTCCCGGCCCGGCGCGTCCGGGTTGAGGGCGCGGTAGTACTCGCTACGGACGTAGGCGCGGTGCGTCTGGGTTTGGCCGGTCAGCAGCGGCCACAGGGAGCGGCCCTGCATTCGGTCGGGGGCCGTCACTCCGGCCAGTTCGAGCAAGGTCGGGGCCAAGTCTATCAGCTCGACCAGCGCATCGCAGACGCGCCCCTCCGGGATGCGGCTCGGCCAAGAGCAGATTAGGGGCACCCGCACCAAGCACTCGTAAAATCGGCATCCCTTGCCCACGAGCTGGTGATCGCCCAGCAACTCGCCGTGATCCGAAGTGAAAATCACGAGGGTGTTCTCGCGCTGGCCGCTTTCTTCTAGTGCTCGGATCACGCGCCCCACATTGTCGTCGATCAATTCAATCATCGCGTAGTACGCCGCCATGACCTCCTTGGCTTTGGCCAAGCCAATAGACGCGGCCCCATCGACCGGCCCCAGCTTCGCATGGGCTTGGAGATCCTTTTCGCTCCACAGCGGATCGGGCAGGGCCGCTGGATCGTAGCGGTCCAAATACGCCTGCGGCGGGTCGAAGGGTGCGTGCGGGTCGAACATGTTGACGCTCATTAGCCAAGGCGTAGTCCGCTCCTCGCAGATAAACTCAATGGCTTGGTTGGCACACCAAGTCGTCTGGTGCAGGGCCGGTGGGATCTGGGCTGGGTCTTCGCGCAACTCGGCCAAGGGGCGGCCTTGGGCGCGCACCCAATCGGCGTACGCATGCCCTTCGGGCCACTGGTCGCGTGAGTCGTGGCTCCAGTGGAAGACGCGATAGCCGTCGTCGCCGCGCGGCTCGATCCGGCCGTGGGCCCCGGCTAGGTGCAACTTGCCGGCTAGGCCGCAGTCGTAGGACGCGGCGTCGGCCAGCAGCTTGGTGACCAGCGGGGCCGCGCCCGCCCAATAGGCATTGCCATTGGTGCAGCCGTGGACGCTGCTCGGATACATGCCGGTGAGAAAGCTGGCGCGGCTGGGGGTGCAGATTGGGCTTTGGCAGAAGGCGTGGGTAAAAGCGGTGCCCTCGCCGACTAGGCGGTCAATGTTCGGCGTATTTATGTGCTCGTTGCCGAGGGCGCCAATCGTATCGTAGCGCTGCTGATCAGTGCAAATCCAGAGAATGTTCGGACGCATGGTTTTGTCTCCCATCCGGTCGGCCGCAACTTTTAGCTCGCGATCCCACCGCTCAAGCGGGTGCTTGCCAAGGCTTGGCTCAACCCGCAATAAGCCCGGTCCCGCGCAGCAAGGTTTCCTGCACCAGAAGCTCGTGGTCGAGCGTCCGGTCAGGTGCTTGCTCGCCCTTGAGCACTCTTATAAGGGACGCCAATTCGAGTTCGTAGAGCCTCTGCCGCGAAATCCCCGCAAAAGGCACCGTCTGTACGCCCTGCGCGTACCCGTCGGCGGCCTCGGTTAGGCAGAGCCGAATGGCGTGGCCCGGCTCAAAAGGCTCGAGCAGAATCGCACTGCCGCGCTCGCCATAGACCTCAAAGCGCCGGGCCATTGGTTGCGGCTCCATCGCCGCAATATCGACCCAAGCCATGGCTCGCTCGTATTCAAAAACCCCGAGCGTATTGTCCTGAAACGCGGGCACGATTCCGGTGTCGTTCCGCAGAAAGGTCGTTGCTTTCTCTGGCCGCCCCAAAATCCACACCACTTGGTCGAGCATGTGCCCGGCCAAATCGTAGAAGATGCCGCCGTGGTGCCCGGCGGCGATTACTGTGCGCCCGGCTGGGGTGATGTTGGTGGACATGTGGGCGCGCACCGAATAGACATGGCCCAAAAACCCCGCCCGCGCCCACTCCGCGATCTGGCTGAAGCCGGGATGGTAGCGCAGCATAAAGCCCATTTGCACTTGCAGGTCGGCGGCCCGCGCCTGTGCTACGACCCGCTGCCATTGTGCCCAATCGTCCCCGGCTGGCTTGTCGTACCACACGTGCTTGCCCGCTTGAACGATGCGCTCGGTCTGGTCCAAGCTCTCGTCGTTGCGGCCTTCGGAGGCCACAGCCGCAATGGAGCTATCGCCGAGCAGCGCTTCCTCGCTATCCAAGAAGCGGACCTGCCGATAGGGTTCGTCGCTGGCAACTTGCTGGCGACGCTCGGCATCGGGTTCGTACAGGCCGACGACCTCGACCTCGGGGTTGTCGAGCATGGCCTTGAGTTTGCCAGCGGCGTGCCCGTGCTTGGTGCCGTATTGCGCCATGCGGATCATAGGGTCTCCTCGCGGAAAAGGTGGAATCAAAACTCGAACAAACTTTGGAAATCGTCATAATCTCTTGTTTTTACAAGAGATTCTCACATCCGTGACGTCGCTTCCCGCCCAAAATCAAAACCCGATCAAAAAATCGCGATCAGCGCGAGGCCTGCGGTCTCCCCACGCGTACGGGGAACATTTTATTGAATATAAATACAAGTTTCCGCAGAATCCCCGAAACCACGCGGCGTCTTGCCCCAAAACGCCAGCAGGCGAGCGGCTTCCATCTCAGCGGCCCATCCACCCGCCATCAACCACTACAATCGCGCCATGCACGTAGTCGGACGCTGGCGACGACAGCCACACCACCGCGCCTTTTAAGTCGTCCGGTGTACCCCACCGGCCCGCTGGAATCCTCACCAGTAGCTGCTCGTTGCGCACGGGATCGTCGCGCAGGGCTTGGTTGTTGTCGGTGGCGATATAGCCGGGGGCAATGGCATTGACGTTGACCCCGCGACCAGCCCATTCGTTGGCCAGTGCCATCGTCAACTGCCCGATCCCGCCCTTGGCCGCGGCATAGCCCGGCACGGTGATCCCGCCTTGGAAGGTCAGCACCGAAGCGGTAAAGACGATCTTGCCCCGGCCGCGGGACAGCATCTGCTTGCCGAATTCCCGCGCCAGCACGAATTGCGCGTTTAAGTTGACCTCGATGACGTGGTCCCAGTCTTCGTCTGAGTGTTCGTCGGCCGGGGCGCGCCGAATCGTACCGGCGTTGTTGATGAGGATGTCGATCGGGCCGACCTCGGCGTTGACCTGCTCGACGAAGGCGTGGAGTGCCGCCCGGTCGCCGAAATCGCAGGCATAGCCCTTGAAGCGCTGGCCGCGTGCGGCAATGTCTTTGCCGACCGCGGAGTCTGCTTCGAGCGACGCACTGACGCCGACGATATCCGCCCCGGCCTCGGCCAATGCTTGCGCGAACCCGCGTCCAATGCCGCGGCGACATCCGGTGACCAGCGCCGTCTGGCCGTCGAGCTTAAAAAGATCCAAGATGCTCATGCTATTCCTTTGAGTATCGATTGCTCTTGGCATGCCCGTTTCGGTAGTTCTGGCCGAGTTCATTTCCGCTTCTACCCAAGTTCGTACAAAGTCGAAATCGGCTACATTGGGCCGCACTTACCGCTCCCCTAATCCATCTTGTGCGGATAATCCCGCTCCCATCCCGCCGCCCCGAACGCCTTATCGGACCACAGCGAGCCACTCTCCGAAGCGTACACCAAGTTGTAGTCGTGCGAGGTCTGGACGGAGCGCATGACCTCGCGCCAGAGCGCGGCGTCCAAGCGCCGGTATTCGGCTGCGTGCGACGCGGATGCGGCGAGATTGTGCTGTTCTTGGGGGTCTTCCTGCAAATCGAAAAGCCCGGCCGCGCCGTTGCCGTATTTGACCAGCTTGTGGCGTCCGTCGTAGGCCATCCAGCCGGACTGCAAGCCGCCGACTAGCAGGTCGCGCGGCGCATCGCCGGCCAAGCCCAACCCGGGCAGGGGCCTAGCATCCATGTACTCTGGTACGCCGTGGCCAGACGAGGCGAGCAGGGTGGCGGTGACGTCCGTGAGGCAAACCAAATCGTCGCACACCGCGCCAGCGGCCCCGCTCGGTGGGCGAACCAGCATGGGCACATGGCAACTGCCTTCGTAGAAGTTGCCCTTGGCATTTACGCCGTGATCGCCCACTAGATCGCCGTGGTCGGAGGAAAAAACGACGAGGGTATTGTCGAGACGACCGCTTTCCTCCAAGGCCGCGAGGATGCGGCCGACTTCGTGGTCTATCTGCAAGATGAGGGCCGAATAGTGGGCGCGCACCTTGCGCTTTTGTTCCTCGGTGTAGGGGCCTTGGGTCTCTGGAGTCCATATCGGCACACCCGGCCGACGCGGGGGATGGAGGCCCGTGCGGATGTCGCGGTGAATGGGGTCGCCGGGCGCGGGATCGGGAATTTTATCAACATCGACTTGGGCTAAAAACTCCGCCGTGGGGTCGTAGGGGTCGTGCGGTCCGGGAAAGCCCACCATGCAGGCGAAGGGCCGCTCGTCGTCGTACTCGCGGATGAAGCGAGCCGCTGCCTCGCCGACGAAGTAATCCCAATAGCAATCCCAAGGCAAAAGCGACACGCAAGCCCCGCGCTGCTCGTCGTAGCCTACGTGCTCCTTGCCCATGTACTTGCGGTGGCCGCGCTGTTGCAAGTAGTGCCAGTAGTCGTCTTGGATGTTGACCCACACTTTGTCTTCGCAGGCGATGCGATGTTGGAAGCCAAAAGAGGCGTCCCAAGGATAGAAGTGCATCTTGCCGATGGCCGAGGTGAGGTAGCCGTGGTCGGTCAACATCTCCGCCCAAGTGCGGATGCCGCACGCCGCGTGATCCGGGCGCAGGTAATTGCCGTTGGTCAGCACGTGGGTGCGCCAAGCGTTGAGGCCGGTGAGCAGCGAACAACGCGCCGGCACACAGACCGGGTGCAAGCTATACGCGCGGTCGTAGCGGATCCCCTCGGCGGCAATGCGGTCGATGTTGGGCGTGGAAATGTGAGGGGCGCCGTAACAACCGAGAAAGTCGTGGCGCATCTGGTCGGGCATGATGAATAATAGGTTGGGTCGGTCGCTCATGGTCTTATTCCGTCCGTTAGGGTGTTTTCGCGTAATACTGGGAGATTAACCCGCTGGGCCAAGATCAGCAAGTACCAGCCGTTTGAACAGGTCGCCGCGCTCGGCGTAACTGGCAAACTGATCGAAGCTGGCGCAGGCCGGCGAAAGCAGCACCACGTCGCCGGTTTGCGCCCAGCGCCGAGCGGTGGCGAGGGCTTGGGGTAAGTCGCGGCAGAAATGGGCGATCTCGCCCGCACCCGCCCGCTCAACGGACGCGGCAATGCGCGGGGCCTCTTGGCCGATCAGCAGCGCGGCGCGCACCCGGCCCGCGGCAATCGCAGCACCCAAGGCGCTGAAGTCGGCCCCTTTTGAAGCGCCGCCCGCAATCAGCAGCAAGGGCGCGTCAAAGGCGCGGAGGGCCGCACAGGCCGCATCGACCGTCGTGGCCAGCGAGTCGTTGTAATAGGTGACGCCGGCGCGCTCGGCCACGTATTCGAGGCGGTGGGGCAGGCCCGTAAAGGCGCGGAGGGCCGCGGCAAAGCGGGTCGGTGGCGCGCCAAAAGCCAAAGCACCGGCTACGGCCGCGACCGCGTTGGTCCAATTGTGTTGGCCCCGGAGCGGCAAGTCGGCTACGGGGCAAATGGCTGTGGGCCGCGCCCCGGGCCGGCCGGCCCACAACTGGCCGTTGGCAATCCACGCGCCCGGTGCGCTCGGGGCGGTTGCGCTAAAGGCCCAAAGGGCGGCTGAACTCTCGGCGGCAAAGGCCCGGGCCGTGGGGCAGTCCCGATGGACAATGAGAATATCGCCGGGCGTTTGGTCGCGGCACACGGGTTTTTTAGCGGCGACGTATTCGGCGCGGTCCGCGTGGTAGTCAAGGTGGTCCTCAGCGATGGAGAGCACCACGGCGATGTGGGGGCTTTGGTCGAGGTCTTGCAGTTGAAAGCTGGACAGCTCTAGGACCACGCGGTCAGTCGGCTGCAACTCGTCGATGAATTCGAGCGGCGGCCGGCCGATGTTGCCGCCACTAAACACCCGGGCGGCGGGGTCGGTCGCCAAGAGCGCGTGTAGCAGCGCAGTCGTGGTGCCTTTGCCCTTGGTGCCGGTGACGCCGAGTACGGGCGCGGGGCATAGCTGTAAAAAGAGCCGAGTCTGGCTCGATATTTCAACGCCGCAACGCCGCGCAGCGTGTAGGCGCGGGTGCAGCGTCGGCAGGCCCGGGGTGCGGAACAGCAAGTCGAAGTCGGTGAGGTCGTCGAGGTAGTGTGCGCCAATGCGCCATTGTTGGACGCCCGCCACCGGCATGGTCGGGGCTTGCGCATCGCACACGGAAAAGGAGATCTGGTGCGCGTGGAGAAAGCGGGCTAGGGCGCGGTTTTCTACGCCGAGGCCGAGGAGGGCAATGCGCCGCTGGTCTAGGCGTTGGATCGCGCTTGACTGTTGGGGGCGTGGAGATTTTTTTAGCACCATTGAAATCGCAATACGCGCTTTGCTTACTACACGACACCAGCCGCTATCCTTCCAAGGATCGAGGGCATCTTGCCCTTGTCGAGGGCGGGACGCCCTCGATCCCGGATTCATCGGGAGCACCAGAAAAGGCGTATTCAACGTAAGTGTCGTGTACTAAGCGCGCTTTGATTAAACGAATGGCCGTAAATTAACGAGCGAGAAGGTGCTGTGGCTGTAACAATTATGCGTACGGTGCGGCCTAGTCCGCAATGGCAAGACAGCTTGATCCGCCTAGAGAGCGGCCAACGGGTCGTGGTTGATGCCGAAGAAACGTGGTCGCCGGACATGCGCAATCAAATCGCGTGGTGCGGCGCCGATGGCGTGTACAACCTGCCGGCAGAATCGGGATACCTATTGCCGGGGGCGAATGTCGGCGCGCTCTTGGGCCGCATTGGCGACAACGGGCCGGTCTTTGCCCTAGGCAGCCGCTGCGATTTTATCGCCGACCGCGCCGGCATCCTGCATTTAGCCATGAACGAAAACCCGAGCTTCAACAATCAAGCCGGCAAAATCGTCGCCCAAATCATCGTCTTTAGCAAACCATGATCCGCGCCAGCCGTGCGGTCGTTCCGCTTGCCGAAGGGGTCTGGCGCGTTGAGGACGCCGATGGCCGCAAAATAGTGGTCAAGCATCAGCTCTTTGGCCGGCTGACCCGCGACCGAGCCTACGATTTGCTCGAAGTCGAGCGCGAAGTGCTCGACATACTGCGCGCGGCCGAATGTCCGGTGCCGGCCTTCCTCGGCGCGGACCCAGACGCCCAGTGCATCTTCTTGCAATGGGTGGGCGATCGCCTGCTCGACGATGCCATTCAGGACGGCGACCACGCGGCGACGATGCCGGCCATCCGCGGGTTGTGCGCCATTGAGCGCGCCTGCGCCCAACGCGCCGACCAGCTAGCGCGGCGGGTCGTGCCGAGCGCCAACCGCGCTGCCCTCGCCGCCGCATGGGACGAGGCCGGGGCGCGGGCACACGCTGGCTTTGAGCAGTTGTGCGGCCGTCTCCAGCGGCCTGTGGACGCGGGGATGCAGCCGCTGCTCGAAGCCATCCACGGTTGGCTGGCGGCGCGGCCGGCCGCGCTGGGCAGCGTAGATTACAACGCGCGCAACGCAGTGGTCGAGCCGGAGGGAACGCGCGTTTACTTCCTCGAATTTGCCAAAATCGGTTGGGACTGGACGGAACGGCGCTTGACGCAGTATACTACTAGTATGGGCAGCGGCCGGCCGGATGGGCGCGTCCGCTCGCTGCTAGACGCGCCGGCCGCGCGGTTGTACGCCGAGGTATCCGGGCGCAGCGACGGGGCGCGGGCGCTCGATTGTCACCGAATTTTTTTTCTCCTCAACAGCGCGGCCCTGTTGTGCGCGGCCCTCGACGGCGAGCCGGCCGCGCTGGCCCTGCGCCAACACTGGAAAAGGCCCCTTGCGCGGCTGCGGCAATGCGCGACCATGCTGGCCGAGGGCCTGAGCACAGACCCAAGCGCGGCCGAGTTCAGAAGCCGGTTGCAGTTTTGTTTGTCACCACGCGGAGGTACTCTATGAGCGAGTGGAACACTCTCGATTTTAAGCCCCGGGCCCGGGGCATAATCATCGGCGATATTCCTTGGCTAGCGCGCATCGCCGACAAGGCGCGGGCGCACCAGCAGCAACGCATCGGCGACTATGTATTTCCCTGACCGGCCGACAAGCGCTTCCTGGAGGAAGTGGAGCTGACAGCCGCAGCATTCGAGGAGATGGTGGCCGCGTCCGACGACGACGATGCCCTGATCGAAAAAATGAAAGCGCACTTGGCCGGAAAGCACTAGCATGAGCACCCCAGCGCAACCAGCACGCACGCCCAAGCGGAGAGTCCGGGAGATGGAGGTGGTCGTAGTCCAAGCGCGCCGTGACACCCCAGACACCACCACGCTCTTTATGTCCGCTGGCGACGAGCCGACCCCCTATCAGGCCGGCCACTTCTGCACCATTGATCCGCATCAGTTCGGCGAGTTGGAGCACTTCACCGCCTATTTAGAAGATCAAAAGGGGCAGCGGGAAAAGCCGCGGGCCTATTCCATGGCTTCTGCACCGCACGAGCAGCATCTGGCCATCACGATCAAAGAGGAGCGCTACGAGCGCGGTCAGACGCCGTACCCACCGCTGCTGTCGCCGCTTTTGACGTACTACATCCAAGCGGGCCGGCGGCTGGTCATCAGCGGTTTTACCGGGGCGTACACCTTTCCCACGGATGTCTGCGAGCGCGCCGAGCACATTGTCCACGTGTGTGCTGGCAGCGGCATTGTGCCCAACCGGAGCTTGATCAAGGAGAGCCTGCACCGCGGCGACCCGCTCCGGCACACCTTGCTGTTTAGCAACAAGACGCGCCGCGACATCATTTACTACGAAGAGCTCGAAGCACTGCGGGCGCAGTATCCCAGCCAGCTCGACGTGATCCACTGCATCACCCGCGAAGATCCCGTCGGCATTCGCGGTGCCCGCAACGAGCGCATCTCCGGGGAACTCTTGCGCGAAGTCGCGCCCGATCCGTCTAAGGTGATGGCCTATAGCTGCGGCCCGGGCATCACGCCCTACGAACGCCGGGCGGCCCGGGCCAAGGGCGAGGAGCCGGAGCCGCGCTTCGTCGAAAACATGGTCGCACTCTTGCGCGCCCACGGGTTGGACAAAGGTCAGATCCGGCAGGAAAGCTGGGGCTGAATGAAGTTGATCGTGCAGATTCCCTGCTTTGACGAAGAGCAGACCCTGCCCGCTGTAATTCGCGACATCCCGCGCCAAGTGCCCGGCATCGACCAAGTCGAAATTTTGGTCATCGACGACGGCTCCAGCGACCTCACCAGCGAGGTGGCGCGCGAGTGCGGTGCCGATCACGTAATTCGCTTCCCGCGCAACCGGGGGCTAGGGCAAGCCTTTAAGGCCGGTTTTGACGCTTGTCTGCGGCTGGGCGCCGACATCATCGTCAACACCGACGGCGACAACCAGTACTTCGGCGGCGACATTGGCAAATTGGTCGCGCCGATCCTCAGTGGCCGGGCCGACATGGTCATCGGCGACCGGCAGACGCAGGCTAAAGCCGACTTCTCCGCCCTCAAGCGCTACCTACAGGTCTTGGGCAGCCGGGTGATTAGCCGCCTCGCCGGCGTACAGGTGCCAGACGTGGCCAGCGGCTTTCGCGCCTTTAGCCGCGAGTGTGCGCTCCAGCTTTCGACCTTTGCCAATTTCGACCACACGGCCGAGCACGTGATCGAGGCCGGATACAAAAATTTGGCCGTTGCTTCGGTCGCGGTCCGCACCAATCCCAAGACGCGCGAGTCGCGCCTCTTTTCCAACATCGGCAAGTTCGTCTTCAAGTCCGGGGAAATCAGTTTGCGGACCTACGCGCGCTATACCGCGCTCAAGATATTTGTTACATGCGGCGTTTTGACCTTTGTCGCCGGCTTTTGCCTCGGGGTGCGCTTTCTCTACTTCTTCTTTTTTACCGACGAAGGGGGGCTGCACGTGCAGTCGCTGATTTTGGCGGCGATCCTGCTGTTGGCCGGGTTTCAGATGTTTCTCACCGGGGTCATCGCCGATTTGATCGCGACCAATAGGTCCTTGCTCGAAGACGCGCTACAGCGGATCAAGAAGTTGGAATTGCGCGGTACGAGCCAAAAGTAATTTTCCATGCAGAGACCTGCGATTTACATAGACGGCCAAGAGGGGACGACCGGGCTGCGGATTCGCCAGATGCTCGCCGGGCGCGAGGATGTGGAGGTGTTGCTCATTCCACCGGAGCATCGCCGGGATCGGCGGGCGCGGGCCGAGTTTCTCAACCGTGCGGATTTGAGCGTGCTCTGCCTGCCCGACGACGCGGCCGCCGAGGCCCTCGCCTTGCTCGAAAACCCGCAGACCAAGGTCATCGACACGAGCACGGCGCGCCGGGTCCGTCTCGGGTGGGTTTACGGTCAGCCCGAGATTTCATCCGAGTGGGTTTACGGTCTGCCCGAGATTTCACCCGCGCACAAGGAACAAATTCGCCGGGCGCGGCGAGTCGCCAACTGCGGTTGTTATCCCGTCGGCTTCATCCTCGCCGTGCGGCCCCTCATCTTGGAAGAGCCGCTTTTGTTGCCAACCGCGCCGCTGACCATCAACGCAGTGTCCGGCTATTCCGGCGGCGGCCGCAAAATGATCGCCGAATACGAGGGAGCCGACGCCCCCAAGCCCTTCTGTCTGTACGGCCTCAATGGCGACCACAAGCACTTGCCCGAGATGTGGAAATTCAGCGGGTGCGAAAAACGACCGCTCTTTGTGCCGTCCGTAGATCATTCGTTCTGCGGCATGGTCGTCAGTACGCCGGTGCCCGCGGAATTTCTCGGCCCTCCTCGCGTCACGCGCGAAGCCGTGTACGAGGTCTGGCGCGAGCGCTACAAAGACTGTCCCTTTGTGAAGGTGGTCGAGCCTCAAGCCGCTGTGCTGCGCGACGACAAGTTCCTCGACCTAACCGGGTTGAGCCATACGAATTTCGTCGAGCTATCGGTCTGGGGCGACCCGGACCAAGGGTTGGTTTTGGTCGGGCGGCTCGACAACCTCGGCAAAGGGGCGGCGGGCAATGCCGTGCAGTGCCTCAACTTGATGCTCGGTCGCGATGAAACCGCAGGGCTGCGCTAGATGCTCGTTGATAGCCACTGCCATCTCGACCAATTTGCCGATGCCGACGCCGTCCTCGCCGACGCCGCCCAAGCCGGGGTCGCGCAGGTCGTCGCCGTCAGCCAAAGCGTCAGTTCCATGCGTGCGGTGCGCGCCCTCAAGCAGCGATACCCCCGCCAAGTGCTGGCCGGGCTAGGCTTGCATCCAGCATGGGTCACCCAAGCCACAGCCGCAGAGCTGGCAGACGGGCTTGCCTATCTGGCCGCGCATCTGGCCGATGCCGATGTCCTCGGGGAGGTCGGCCTCGATTACAAGTGGGCGGTCCATCCAGAGCAGCAGGCCCAGCAGCAAGACGTCCTCGCGCAGCAGCTCGATCTAGCCGCTCAATGCGGCAAGCCGATCAACCTGCACTCGCGCCGCGCCCAGCGGCAGACCTTGGAACGGGCCGTGGAATTTCGCCGCCGCACCCAGCTCAACGCCCAGCTACACTGGTTCACCCAATCCAAAAAACTCGGGCGGATATGCCGTGCGGAGCGCATTTACGTCTCCGTCGGCCCGTCCGTCCTGTCCGACCCGCAGACCCAAGCCGTGATCGCGGAGCTCGACCGCGAGTTGCTGCTGTTGGAAACGGACGCGCCCGTGCCCATCGGCGGGGAAGCGGGCCATCCGGCGCGGGTGGCCGCCGTTGCTACAAAACTAGCCGAACTCATCGGGTTCACCGCGGAGGAGGCCGCGGCCAATTGGGCACGTTATTTGGGCGAGCGGCCGTGAAAACGCGGCGGCTCTATCGACATTATGAGACATACTACAAGCGCAATTAAGTAACAGGAGGAACTATGCCAACGAGCATTTTTGCCCTTGCTTGCGCCCTCGTCTTTTGCGGGCTATCCGGGACAGCAAGCGCCCAACAGGGCCTAGAAAGTTTGGAAAATCTGATCGATCTGGGCGGAGGAGACGCCAGATTACAGGCCTTTTCCGCAGCCGACTTACCCGACCTAAATCAGGATTTGACTTCCGGTAAGGCTCGCCTGCCCGGCAGTTTGAACGTAGATAAGACGCGCATCAGCCAAGATCGCGACATAGACCCCGACGCGTACATCGTCGGCCCCAACGACGTATTGCAGCTCTACATCTGGGGCGAATTCGACCAACCCTACACGCTACAGATCGATCCAGAGGGAAAGGTCCTCATCCCCACCGTCGGTTCGTTTCACATTTCGGGCCTGTCGCTGACCGCGGCCAAAGAACGCCTCTCAGCCGCAGTCCAAAACAAGTATCCCAACGTGGAAATCAGCATCTCGCTCGTGAGCATGCGCTTCTTCACCGCGTACGTCACCGGCGCGGTGGTGAACGAGGGCAGTTTCACCATTCATCCGACCACGCGGGTTGCGAATATAATCAAGCAGGCCGGCGGCTTTAGGGACCGGTTGCAGGGCCAAGGCGTCGAAGAGCAAATCCTGCGCCCCAACCGCGACACGGGCCGGCGCTCCATCAAGGTGTTCCACCGCGACGGCACGGTCGAGCGCGTGGACCTCGACATGTTCCTCGCCACCGGCGACCTCGCGCACAATCCCTACGTACGCATGGGCGACGTGGTCCACGTCGCGTTCCGCGACCATTCGGTGTACATCTTCGGCGCGGTCAACCAAGAGGGCGAATACGAGTTTCTACCCGGGGATACCCTCGGCGACTTAGTGACATTGGCCAAGGGGTTGCGCCACTCCAAGCCGCTGATCAGTGCTGAGCTCTGGCGCTTTCAGGAGGGGACCGATCAGGCCGAATTCATCGAGTTGAGCGGCGACAAAGAGACGCTGGCGGAGCTGGACTACGAAAAAATCCGCCACCTTGAGCTGCGCCCCAACGACGCGGTCTTCATCCGAGCGCAGTCCCTGTGGCAGTCCACGCACACGGTCGCGATCTCGGGCGAGGTGCGGTTCCAAGGCCGCTACCGCATCGAACCCGGTGTCACCCGCATCAAGGACGTGGTGGCAGCGGCCGGCGGCCTAACCGACGAGGCGTCGCTCATTGGCGCCCGAGTGATTCGCACTCGGGTCCGGGCTGAGAGCGACCCGCAGCTAGAGCAACTAAAAAGACAGAGCGAGGTGGCGGGCCTCACGTACATGAACATCGAGGATCGGGCTTATCTCAAAACCAAAACCCGCGAGGAAAAGGGGCGGGTCGCGGTCGATTTCGAGCGGTTGTTTATCGAGGGCGACGAGGGGCAAAACATCCTACTCGCCAGCGGCGACGTGATCTTTTTTCCCATGCAGCGGCACACCGTCAGCGTTAGTGGCCAAGTGGAGCGAGCCGGGCTGATCGACTACGAGATGGGCCGCGACGTGCGCTACTACATAACCAAGGCCGGCGGGTACTTGTACGACGCCGACAAACGCAATGCCCGCCTAGTCCGGGCGCGCACGGGCGTCCGCGAGAAACTCAAAGGCAACTTGATCGTTGAAGTGGGCGATGAAATATGGGTGCCCCAGAAGGAACGCATCAACTATTGGGCACTCACCCAAGAGACCATTCGCACCGCCGCCAGCATCCTAGCCCTCGTCCTCGCAGTGCGGTCTCTTTAGCCAAAAATCCCAAGGAGCGCGACGGAATGAATTCCCCCAAAAAAGAAATCGACCTCATCGACTTGCTAACGGCACTCCACGCCGGCCGGTGGCCCATCATCGGCGGCACCTTGGCGGTATGCGTCTTGGCCGGTGGCCTCAGCTTCCTCCTACCAAAGGAATACGAGGCCACCGTGCAAATTCTGCCGCCCCGAGAAGAGAAGCAGAGTTTTGGTTTTTCCAGCCTGCTCTCGTCCTTACCCATACCGACCTTGCGCCTCGGGGAACGGGGTACGCCTGCTGACATTTCGCTCGCGACCATCCGCAGCGAGACGACGCGGCGGCGGATGATCGAGAAATTCGACTTGATGCGGCACTACGAAGCGCGCACCCTGACCGACGCGCTCGAAACCCTCGCCGACAAAACCACGGCCGACATGACCGAAGAGGGCATGCTGGCGGTCTCAGTACTCGCCTCAGAGCCGCAGATGGCCGCGGATATGGCCAATTATTACATCGTCCTGCTCGATAGCACCAACAAGCGGTTCTCGCACAAGACCGCCTCGGAGCGCTTGAATTTCATCCGCGGGCTTTTGCAAGAAGAGGATCAAAAGCTAGAGGACAAAATGAAGCGACTGGAGGAGTTTCAGGCCGAGCACAACGCCATCTCGATCTCAGACCAAGCCCGCGCCGTGATCCTGACGGCCACCTCCATGCGGACCGCCGTGCTGGAGCTCGAAATTGAGCGCCAACGGCTCATTCAATCGGGGCTGGGTTTTGATCACGACAAAGTCAAAAAGCTGGAGCGCGAAATTCAACTGCGGAATGTGACCATGGATTTCTTGCGCGACGGCCTGCCGACCAACAACGGCGTACTGCAAAACGAGGCGCTGCAACTAGATCTGGAGGAAGATTTTTTTCTGCCGCTCAAGCAGATCCCGGGCGTGGCCCAAGAGTACGCGACCCTCGAAAAGGATGTGCTCGTGCAGACGTCCCTTTTGCTGGTCCTGCTGCAACAGGAGGCCCAAGCCCTGATTGAGGCCAAGGACGCTACTTCAACCGTGCAAGTGCTCGACCCGGCCACGCCGCCCGAAATCAAGGCAAAACCCCAGCGCGTGATGATCGTATTCATCGCGGGCCTACTCAGCCTTTTCGCCTCGATATCTTATGTGCTGGGGGCGGTGTACCTACAGGATCTGCGGCAGCGCTGGCGTACGCGGCGCGCGGCGATGGCGGTCTGATGGCTATTCAAGTGAAGGTGATCAACAAAGGGGGCCAACCGCTGCCCACCTATGAGACCGCCCACAGCGCGGGCCTCGATTTGCGCGCCGCGCTGTCAGAAGCAGTTGTCTTAGCCCCCGGCGAGCGCGGCCTCATTCCCACGGGCCTGTTCCTCGAAATCCCCCCGGGCTACGAGGCGCAGGTCCGGCCGCGCAGTGGCTTGGCCCTCAAGCGCGGTCTGACGCTGCTCAACGCCCCGGGCACGATCGACGCCGACTACCGAGGCGAAGTGGGCGTCATCGCGATCAACCTTTCGGCCCAAGAGCAGCGCATCGTCCCGGGCGACCGCATTGCCCAGCTCATTTTCGCGCCGGTGACGCACGGCAAGTGGGTCGAAGTGGAGACGCTCGCCGAAACCGAGCGAGGACGCGGCGGCTTTGGCTCGACAGGAATGTAGCTTGGGAGTCTATCGCACCGCGTCGTCTAACGCTTAGTTATTGCGATTTTGTTTGGGTTTGGGAAACAGATAATTTACTATGATGGCGAGCAATCCAATGACTTTGACCGTCGTACCTGTGATTAAAGTAATAAGCACTCCATCCGGGAGGGCAAAACCACCAAAGTTAAATCCATGAAAAAAGAGAATTGTGGATAGTATCACGAGCCATCCTATAACGAGGTAGTATATCAAATATCCGTATTTCTTGCGGTCTTTTATATTTTGCTCATCGCTTCGATTGATCAATTTTATACGTTCAAGTTCAGCCTCGGCAATTTGTTGTTTGATGTTATCCTCGCCTGTGCTCTCTCCTGGAGGGATACGCCTTAATTTGTCTTTTTCCTCATCTTTCATTGAAGGCGTTCCTTATAGTATTTTTCTATAAGATCATTCTCTATATTGGCGTTTTTTATTGGCACCACTTTTTCGCGTACTTGACTCCAAGGGCTACCTTCTTCATGCGTCATAGCAGATAGCTCACCGGCACTAAAGCGGCCATACAGTTCCCATATCCGGTTGAGAAAAGCAATCGTGCGCTCATCATCAGGCTTAATGTGGGGTATGTGGCTACGCCATTCTCCAAGAGAATAGTAGTAAATCCAATCTAATGCCGGTTTAAGGATCGGCCCTGAACCAAACTCCTTGAACTCATGATAGATAGAGGGAAAGACCGGCCCATATTCCCATGCTTCAGCCAACTCATCTTGGACAAGGGGTTCCCCATAAAGGGCCAAATGCCAACCGTGAGCAATATAGACCAACTTTTGAATTTTTAACGGCGAAATATCTTCTTTGGCCGAAAGTTCAAGGAAGTAGTTGGCGATTTCCTTTGCTGAGTATGAGTATTCCATGTCCCTTTCTCCGATTCAAAGGATCATATACTGAACAAATGAATACCCTTTAACCGTGTCAATGCGTTTCGTATGTATTTTGATATATAGCAATCCTACATCCTTCAAGACTGGATTCCCGCTTTCGCGGGAATGACTCCTTTTATGAAAAAAAGACCGTGCCGATCAACATTCCATGCTTTCAAGTCATTTAGGATTGCTATATAAAAGACCGGCACTCTTTCGGAGGCCGGCCTTTTGGTTGGAGTATGGATAACGCGGTTTAACGCGCGCCCCCGGCCAATGCCGGCAGAAAATGCACCTCGCTTTGCGGCCCCACCTTCGCCCTAAGCCCGGCCGCGACGACTTCGCCATCCACCGCGACCGCAATCTCAGTCTTGATGCGGTCGCCATCGAGAATCCGCTCCTTGAACTTAGGGTAGCGGGCGTCAAGGGCGACAATGACCTCGCGCACGGTCGCGCCCTCTACCTCTACTTGCTGCTGACCGTCGGTCAGCTTCTGCATCAGCGAAGGAATCCAAACCACAGGCATGGCACTAGCTCCCGGCCAATGCGGCGACAATGCGGTCGGGCTTCATGGGCAATTCCTGCGGACGCACGCCAACGGCATCCTCAATGGCAGCGGCTAGGGCGGCGGGCGGCGGGGCGATGTTGGCCTCGCCCACGCCGCGCACGCCATAAGGATGGCCCGGGTTGGGAACCTCGACGATGATGGTCTCGATCATCGGCAGGTCGAGGCTGGTTGGGATCCGGTAGTCGAGATAGCTGGAGTTATCGAGGTGGCCGTCGGGATTGTAGAAGTATTCCTCGTTGAGCGCCCAACCAATGCCTTGTACCGAGCCGCCCTGCATCTGGCCCTCGACGTACGCCGGGTGAATCGCCCGGCCCGCGTCTTGGACGACCGTAAAGCGCAGGACCTCGACCTTGCCGGTCTCGGGATCCACCCTGACATCGGCGATGTTGGCCGCAAAGGAACCGCCGACGCCCGAGTCTGGATCCACCGTGGCGCGGCCAATGACCGGGCCGCCGGTCTCTTCGACTCGGCCGGCTAGTTCCTTAAAGGTCATAGCGTTGTCGCCGGAACGGAAGACGCCGTCGGCAAACTCGACTTGGCCCACTTCGACCTCCCAGAGCTGGGCCGCGCGCTCGCAGAGCTGATCCCGCACGTCGAGGGCGGCCTTGTACGCGGCCCAGCCGGTGGCGTACGTCACGCGGCTACCGCCGGTTACGTCCGTGTGGCCAATGGAGTCGGTGTCGCCCACCTGCGGCTTGACGTCTTCGGCCCGCAGGCCCAAGGTCTCGGCAAACTGCATGGCGACCGATGTGCGCGTACCGCCGATGTCGGTCGAACCCTCGACTAAGCTGACCGTGCCGTCTGCGTTGACGCTGGCCGTGCAGGACGACTTGAGCCCGACGTTGAACCAATAGCCGACCGAGATGCCGCGCCCGCCGTTGGGGCCAGCCGGTGCTGGACTCTGGTAGTGGTCCGAGTGGGCGATGGCTTCCAACACCTCCTTGCAGCCCATCTTGGGATACACCACGCCGTCAATGCGGCGGGTGCCGGTCGTCGCGCTGTTCTTGAGCCGGAGCACTAGCGGCTCCATCCCCAATTCGGCGGCCAGCAAATCGACCACGTGCTCAGTGGCAAAGGCCACTTGCGTCGAGCCTGGGGCGCGATACGCGAAACTCCGCGGCTTGTTGACCACTACGTCATAGCAGTCAATCCGGCCATCGGGGATGTCGTAGCACGAAAACACGCACATCGCAGCCGCGCCGACTAAGCCGCCGGGATACGCCCCGGACTCAAAGGCGATATAGGCGTCGGCGGCCACGATTTTGCCGCTCTTGTCCGCGCCCATCTTGATCTTGATGTACGACCCGGGCGTCGGGCCAGTGCTCTCGAAGACAGCTGGCCGGGTCATAACTAGTTTGACGGGTTGGCCGCTCGCCTTGGAGAGCAGGGCGGCGACCGGCTCCAAGTAGATCGGGATTTTGCCGCCAAAGCCGCCGCCGATTTCTTGGGGCACGACCTTGATCTTGGAAATGGGCATGTCCAAGACCGCGCCGACTTGGGCGCGGGCGGTGAACGACCCTTGGGTACTAGTCCAAATCGTCAGTTGGCCATCGGCGTTCCAGCTCGCCGTGGCGTTGTGCGGCTCGATGTACCCTTGATGCACGGTCGCGGTCTGAAACTCGCGTTCCACAATCACGTCGGCCTCGGCAAAGGCCCTGTCTGGATCGCCGAGCCGGTGTTCAAAGTGGGTGGCGAGGTTGCTCTTGCGGCCGGTATCTTCGCCAAACTCTTGGGTCGTCATGTCGTCGTGGAGTTGCGGCGCGCCCTCCTGCATGGCTTCGCGCACATCGAGCACTGGCTCTAGGACCTCGTACTCGACTTCGATCAGGTCGAGCGCTTCTTCGGCAAGATGGACGTTGGTGGCCGCGACCGCGGCGACGGGATGCCCGCTGTACAGGGCTTTATCGGTAGCCAGCACGTTGTCGCGCAGGTACTTGAGCCGGGCTGGGCCTTCGCCGAGATCGACGATCTGGTCGCCGGCATCGGGCAGGTCCGTGCCCGTGAGAACGGCCTTGACCCCAGGGAGGGCAGCGGCCTTAGAGGTGTCTATGGACTTGATGCGCGCATGGGCGTGGGGCGAGCGCAGGACCTGTCCGTAGAGCAAGCCGGCCAATCGGGTGTCGGCCCCGTACAGGGCGCGCCCGGTGACCTTGTCGACGCCATCGTGGCGAATGGGACGGGTGCCGATGACTTTGTAGCCGTTGGTAGCAGACATGGCGTTCCTCCTCTCAGGCGCTTTGGCGCACTTCCTCGGCGGCGTCGAGGACCGCGCGGATGATCTTGTCGTAGCCGGTGCAGCGGCACAAGTTGCCGGCCAGCCAGTGCCGCACTTCGTGTTCGGAAGGGTTGGGATTGTGATCGAGCAGTGCCTTGGAGGCCACCAAAAAGCCCGGAGTGCAGATGCCGCATTGGAGCGCGGCGTGTTCGAGGAACTTCTGCTGCACCGGGTGTAGGCTATCCGGGCTGGCAAGGCCCTCGACCGTTTCGACTTGTTTGCCCTCGGCCTCGACGGCCAGCATGAGACAAGAATCGACGAGGATGCCATCGACTGCGACCGAGCACGCGCCGCAGTTGCCGTCGTTGCAGCCCTCTTTGGTGCCGGTGAAGCCGAGCGTCTCGCGCAATACTTCGAGCAGGCTCTGGCGCGGCTCGCAGAGAAATTCGGTTGGCTCCCCGTTGATCGTGGTCTGGACGTGTGTTTTGCTCATATACCTTAACTCCGAATTTGGGCCGCCTGTTGCGGCGAGTGAAGAGCTTCAATGGTCGGTGTAACTGCTAACTTTAGCCGGCTGCTTCCTGCACGGCGTTGGCGACGAACTGGCCGCGGGCCCGAGCGATAGCACCCGCAAGGGTGCGCTTGACCAAGACCCCGACGAGGTGCGTGCGGAACTCGGCCGGGCCGCGCATATCGGAAATCGGCCGCGCCACGCTCTGAGCGGCGGCTGCCGCGGCCGCGATGGCCTCGTCTGAGACGGCTTGACCGGCTAGGCTATCGCCGGCCTCGCGTGCGAAAATCGGCGTGGGGCCAACCGCCCCGAGCGCAATGCGCACGGCCTTAAACTCCTTGCCGCGATTGGCCAAGACAACGTGCGAGGACACGCCGACGACGGCAATATCCATCTCATTGCGCGGAATGAAGCGCTGGTAGTGAGAGCCGGTGTTCTTCTTGGCAATCGGCATCTGGAGAGCCACCAAGAGCTCGCCGGGCGCGAGCACATTGCGGCCCGGGCCGGTGCAAAAGTCCTCTACGGCGACTTGACGTTTGCCATCCGGCCCGGCGATGTGGCACACGGCCGAGTGGGTAATCAGGCTGGGGGTCGCGTCTGCGCTGGGAGAGGAGTTGCACAAATTGCCGCCAAAAGTGGCGCGGCCTTGGATTTGGATGCCGCCGATAATGGCGGCCGAATCGACGAGCCCAAGGTAACGCTCGACGATTTCGGGGTCGTTGTAGATGCGCCAGCAGGGCACGGCCGCGCCAATGACCAAACCCCGGCGGGGACCGTAGGAAAGCTCGTTGGCCTCGGGGACGTTCTTGATGTCGAGGATGCAGTCGGGCTCAAAACGCTTGCCGCGCAACTGGACGATCAAGTCGGTGCCGCCAGCGAGGACGCGGGCGGCCTCGCCTTTTTCGGCTTTGAGGCCCACAGCCTCGCGCAACGTGCTAGGGGCGCAGTATGCAAAATTTTTCAAGGAAAAGCCTCCTCGCTTGTAAGTGGTCGCTACGTTCGCGCCTAATTATGGAATGCGCCATCCGTGCTGTCAAGAGCGGTAAAAGGCGCGGCGCAATGGGCTGGATAGCTGGATTTTGCTGGGGAAAACCCTCGGCGTGGAGTGCTTCAGGCCGACGAGATGCGCCCTCCGCAAAGAAGAAGCGGAGGGCGCATTGGCGAGGTTCGACTGTTTTCCGCCCCCCTTAGGGGAGCTTCGTCATCTTCTTGGTTTCTACGCGCCCATCCACTTCGGCCCGATAGAGATACACGCCAGCGGCCACATCCCGACCCACCTCGTCGCGGCCATTCCAAGTAAAGCGATGAGCACCCGCCGGCAGCGACCCTTGCCATAGCTGCCGCACCCGACGACCCAACGCGTCGTACACGGCCAGCGACGCCTGCGCCGCGTCCGTCGCCAAATCAAGGGGGATCACGACAGCCGGGTTGAACGGATTGGGATAGCTGTGGCCCAGCCGATGGTGCGCTGGCCGAGCACCCGACGCCATCGTCACCGCCGTCGGCGCTCCTGCCCCTGAATTCTCGAGCATGTACACACCGCCCAAGGCTGGGTCCAACACCACCAAGTCTAGGTCGCCGTCGCCATCGACATCGCCGGGCAGCACACTGACCCCATCGCCCGCCAAGCGATGCGTTTCCGTTTCTTGGGTCGGGTTCAAGCCCCCACCCCACTCGACAAACACTCCAAGACCCGACGCCCGGTTGCCGCCGACAAACACCCAATCATCTACCTCGTCGGCGTTCAAATCGCGCACCACCACCCGTGAGCGCAGAAATAGCTGTTCGTCGTAGAGAACCTGCTCGTTATATATCGCCCCCGAGGCGGAAAGCCCTTGCAAGACGAGGCCCATGCCCCATTCAAAGGAGTTGTGTTGGAGGTGCCAGAGCCACTCCCATTGCCCATCGCGATCAAAATCGCCCCCCGGAATGTCAAAGAGGGGTTCCGTCAAATCCAAGAGGACTTCGAGATCGCCCGGACTTATAGTGAGGACCTCTTCTTGGAGATCCGGCCCGATAGACCAAACCTCAATTTCGTCTCCCTTCCGTATCACAATCTCGTCTTGGCCATCGCCATCTACATCGTTGGCGAGTAGATACCAAGGGTACGGGTCTTGGGTATATCCGAGGCGCGCGGATTCAAAGGCCCCATGGCCATCATTGAGGGCCATGACCCAACCCTGAGGAGGCCGCCAGCCAGAGGGGGGATCCCCCTCATAAGGGGCAAACCGATCCGCGAAAAGGTCTAAGTCGCCATCGCCATCTAAGTCGATCAAGACGCCGCCCCATCGCCCTATACCCGGTATAATCGGATAAAACACCGGTGGCGCGAAAAGACCGGGGCGATCCAAGTGAAAATACGCTACGGGCGGCGGGGCCAATTCGCCCTGCAAACGCTCTTCAGGGCCGGTCAACTCGATCCAGTCGATCTCAAGGTGCCCGACCAACTCGTCCACGGACTGGAGCTCTGCCGTTTCGTTCCGAGAAAAGAAAAAAGCCAGCCGAATATCCCGTAAAAGCCCCTCCCACACGATATCATCTCGGCCGGAGAGGGTAAACTCTACTTCCTGCCACTCGGTGGTAGTGTAAGTGGAATCGTCCATGGAGTGGATCGCAAACCGGCTCTTTGACAGCCTTTCTGGGTCTTGCCCTGGGGCCGCGAGATTGTGCTCATTCGTCCAAGCAAGCCGAACGAGCCCTACCTCAGGGCGATGGTGTGCGGTGCGGAACCGGACTCGCACCCGGTCGAATAGGTGCGAACCGTAGCCTATGGTAGAGGAAATCAAGTCCACATTCGGGGAAAGATCCCTTTTTCTGGCTACCGAGGGCGAGACATCGACCCTCCACACGCCGTCTTCAACTTCCCCCGGAAACAGATGAAATTCACTGGACCCGCCCCATGCAGTTGCTGTTTTGGCAGCCCACCCTTGCATCGTTCCGTCGTCGAAATCCCACTTGACTGCCTCGGCGAGGCTGCTCCACAGCACTACGCATACAAAAACGACGAACTTCAACATGACGACACCTCCATAGAAAAATTAACGAGTCCGAGGCCGTGCTCGACGATTTCGGGGTCATTGTAGATGTGCCAGCAGGACACGGCCACGCCGAGAACCAAACCCCGGAGAGGGTCGTACTAGGTGTGCCGGCGACTACGTTTTGCTTCGTATTGTTCGTACTGCTTGATAAACAGCCTCTTTTCCTCTTCTGTTGGTTCGGGGTTTCGGGTTTTCTTGGAATAGGACCGCGAACCTAAATCAATGGACGAGTGTTCTATAAAATTCTTCAGCTCATCCATCTCAGAGATATTGGGATAAATATTCTGTCTCATAAAATTCCTCCTTGGTCATCTAGGGGTTATATGGCCTTGGAGCTTATAGGCTTCCTCAGAAATAAATCTGAATCCATCCTTCCGGTCAATGATTGCCAGATGTATATCGCCACCGACCGTAGGCATTGAATCTCCAAATTCTTGTACTCTAACCATGAGTTCGACAAGCCAATATACGCAATTTATAGCGTTTTGCGTGGAAAAATCTCCGTAATCGGCATTAAATCCCTCGAGTCGCCAAGGCTGTTCGCTGCTAGGGTCATCGGGGTTTTCTAAGCCAAATATATGGAACTTCTCGAAAAAATTATCTAAATCCGGCAAAACTATATCTCGATTTTCATGCTGCAATTCGTCTATAAATCGATATAGAAGAAACCTGTACCTTTCTTCTATCAAACGCATATTGAAGGGGTCTGTTCCATGAATAAGACGAGCGATTTCTCTGAATTGTCCACCAAATACTATGCCATAATAGCCATCCAATTCAAGTCTGGCATCGCCAGAAGGAAAGTTTACACGGTAAATTTTAGGGGGACTGTCATTGGATTCCCAGCCTCCAATAAGAAGCTCAATTTCTGGTTGGAATACATTGTCTGGATATTCTTTTTTATAGTACTCCTGAATTTCATCGACTAACCTTTGAGTAACACAATGAATTGTATAGGGTTCCTCAAAAGTGCCCTTTTGAGCGAAATCTTGAATGATACTCTTCAAGGTTGTATCACCAATAGATATACTGCCAGAGGTCATAACACCAACATGTTTATTTAGCTTAAAAAGCTTATCTATGTGTGTCATGTGGCTATAAGGTATATTTTTATTGTGAGAATGAATGTGTTCCCAAAAATTCGATAGAACTGGTTTTCCATTCTCGTCTGTTATGAGCTCGCCGTCTCTGTCAAAATCAAAATATTGAGCTAACTCATAAGGATCAACCATATTTCGACTGACAGTGCCAAGGCTATCACATCCCATCACAATTACATCTTTAGTTGAGAAAGTAATAAGTGTTGTCATAATACTTCCCTCATTCGTGGCTTTCTTTTAGAACGAAAAAATATAGAATAACCTATGTCCAGCAACGAGCTATGTCAACGATCAACGATGGCTCGTCAATCGCTCCTTCCTCTCGCTTCTAGGCTCCAATAGATCGTTTCGATCCAGCGCGGCGTTGGCACGAAAGCCCACTCCCACGACGCCCATTGCGGGTCGAGCCCCTCTGCACGGATTTGGTCGAGGGACATGCCCGCGTCCCGGCGCGTCCGCACACTGGCCGTAGTCTCCACTAACATGCGATGGTACGTCTTCAGATCGTCGAGGGTGGCGACCGGACCGTGACCGGGGATGATTTTGGTGTCCGCGGGAAGCTGGTCGACGAGCGTGGCGATGTGTTGCGTCAGGGTCTCGACATCGCCGCCGTACTCTAGATCGACAAAGGGGAAGAGGCCGTTAAAGAAGAGGTCGCCGAGATGGGCAATCTGGGCGTTGACAAAGAATACGGCGATGTCCCCGTCGGTATGGCCGTGGGGGAAGTGAACGGCGCGGATTTCCTCGCCGTTGAAGAACACGGACGCCGACTGCTCAAACGCAATCTCTGGCAAGGCAACCGCCGGCGCAGCCTCAATGAACCGCTTGCCAAATTCACCCCCCGTAGCCAAGCGTTTGCGGACGTTGGTGTGCGCCAAAATCGTCGCGTGCTGGCCCAAGGCGCGGTTGCCGCCGGTGTGGTCGGCGTGGAAATGCGTGTTGAAGATGTACTGGGGCTGGCCAGCAAAACGGGCTAGCGCGGCGCGTAGCGCATCGGCCTGCGACGCCAATTTGGCATCAACCAACAGAATGCCATCGCTGCCGACGCAAACCCCGACATTGCCGCCACCACCCTGCAACACATACACCGCGTCGCTGAGTTGGGAAAGCGACAGTTCGGCGGCCGCTGGGCTAGCCGCCCACAGCACCGCGATTAGTAACAAGCGCATGTTCCTTTTCCTCCGTGCTTAGGTTCAGTGGGGTGGGAGGACTGATGTTACTTACTACACGACACCAGCCGCTTCCTTCCAAGGAGCGAGGGCATCTTGCCCTCGATCCCGATTACCGATCCCTCTTCCCCTCTTCGATCATTAAATACCGATTGACTGGCAAGTCGGTAAAAATCTCGCGGTGCTGGTCGGGCCAGCGCACTTCGAGCGTATCGACTCGCTCGACGCGCCCTAGCCCAAAGTGAAGGCGGCGGTCCTCGCTGGAGAGGAAACTGCTGCCGCAGACGAGGTCGCGGATCTGCGTCCGCTTGCCAGCGACGAGGCGCGCTCTAGCGCCAATGCCATCGCGGTTGCCGCGCGTACCAACCAAGCGCAGGCCCAGCCAATTCCGCCGGTTGCCCACATCGTTTCGCAGCAACGAGGGCCGGTCGTCGAGATTGGCAACGAAAACATCCAAGTCGCCATCGTCGTCAAAGTCGAGCAAGTTGGTGCCGCGGCTGACGCGGGGCACCTTGGGGCCGAGCGCGACGGGAGTGAACGTTCCATCGCCACCATTGGCAAAAAGGTGATTGGGCTGGGCATAAGCACTGCCGCTGCCGGAGCGGTCAATCTGCGGATACACGTGACCATTGGCTACCAACAAATCGAGGTCGCCATCGTGGTCAAAGTCAAAGAACCCCGCGCCAAAGCTCACGTGCGCCCACCCGACACGCCCCAAGGCCGCTTCGCCGCTGACATCCGCAAAGGTGCCGTCGCCCTCGTTGCGATAGAGGGTATTGTACTCGTCTTCAAAATGCGTGGCGAGCAAGTCGGGCCGGCCGTCGTTGTCGTAGTCGCCCCAAGCCACCCCCATGCTCGCTTGGATTTGTCCGCTGCGGCCGTAGGCCAAGCGGGCTGGGAGGGAGCGGTCGGTAAAGCGACCATCGCCGCGATTGCGATAAAAAAAGTTCGGGCTAGAGTCGTTGGCTACGAACAGGTCGGGCCAGCCATCGGCGTCGGCGTCCGCAAACAGGACGCCCAAGCCGTAGCCGGGGGAGGGATGGTTGAGGCGCGCCCAAGCGGTGATGTCGGCAAACTCGTCGCCGTCGTTGCGGTAAAACACGTCCGCCGCCCCGGTCAACCCCCTCGGGCCGACGAAGACATCGACTCCCTTCCATTGCGCGCCCAAGCGCTCGACCGCAGCAGAATCAAATATGGCATAGATCGCCACGTACAGGTCGAGGTCGCCGTCGCGGTCGTAGTCGGCCCAAGCCGCGCCCGTGCTCCAATGAGACGTAGCCACACCAGCCGCTGCGCCCACATCGGCGAAGGCCACGCCGTCGTTGCGAAAGAGCACATTCTCCCGCAGTTGGGTCGCGTACAGGTCTGGGTCCCCGTCGTTGTCAAAGTCCGCACTCGTCGCACCCATGCCCCAGCCGCGGCCGGCGGTCCCGAGTGCCTCGCCCACATCGACAAAGCCGGTCGGACCATCGTTGCGGAAAAGCGCGTGCCCGCCGCTTGGGCCATTAACCCAATAGAGGTCTTGGTCGCCATCGAGATCAAAGTCGAGCGCGGCGGTGCCGCCGCCTTTGGCCTCGGGGATATAGCCCTTTTCTAAACTGCCGCTCGCGTGGACGCGGGTCAGGCCGAGTTCGGCGGCCACATCGACGAAGGGCGAGCGCGGCTCGGCTGCGACGCCGCACGTCCATAGCATGACCGCGCAGAGGGCGCGGGCCGTGTTGGAGAGAAACGTGGGCAAGGTGTAGGGTGGCCCCTACGGCGGGATGGGTGTTGATCGATAATGGCTCATAGCGCGTAACCCGTCGTTCCTGTGAAAGAACATCACCCCCAGAAGGGCACGGGGTGGACTCCGGTTTGCGCTGGAGGAACCACGCATCGATTTGACAGACCTTTCTCCATCTAACCCAACGCCAGCGGCAGCAGCGCTTGGTTGTAGCCGACGACTAGGCGCGTCCCGCAGCGGAGCGCGGGTGCTCGGAGCTTGCCGGAACGCCCTAAAAGAAGCTGGAGCAACTCCTCGTCCGCGGGCCGTTGCGACGTCAGATCGAAGCGGAGGACGCGCTGCCCTTGGGCGACGAATAGCTCGGTCGCGCCCTTTAGCAGGGCGAGGGCTGCCGTGCCCGCGACCGGTTCTTTGGTCGCACTCTGCACGACGCCATCGGCTATGTTGTTTTGCACGAGAAACTCTCGGGCGCGCTTGCAGCTTTGTCAGCCGGGGCGGTGGTAGCGCCATTCCAAGGCGTGATCCATTGCGCGGTTCCTCTCATATATAATGGTGCTAGTATTTGACCGTGGTCCAGGTAGTTCCTACGCTGAAGGGTCCCACCTTTCAGCCTCAGCGCTGCAACCACCGCGGCAAGCGAATTTCGGCCGACTGGTGCCAAGCCGTTAGGTAAAGAGAGGCCGTAAAGCGCACGGCCGTGCGGGCAAACGCCAAGGTCAAGGCGCGCACGCGGGCGTCGCTCTCGTCCTCCCAGTGGCCCAGCAGCGCGTACACCTCTTCCACCCGCCGGTTGCTTTCTTTGATCTGGGCGACGATGGCCTTCATCGTCGAATCAAAGGCTACAATGTCCTGCTCAGCCGCCAAATCCTCGGGCGCAAACCCGAGCCGCTCCACCGATGAATCCACCTGTTCGTGGATCCCTTTGCCTACAACCGTGCCGTCCGCTTGCTCCTTGCCGTTGAAATCCCGGGTCGTGTGCAGGGGCTGGCAAACGTCTTGGGCGTAGTGGGCGAGAATGCCCGCATAGACGAGGCATTTCTGCTGAATCGCCTCGTTCTCCGGCCACTGGCGATGCTCGGCAAAGGCCACGGCTAGCCGCTCGGTCCACTCGGCGATGGCGTAGGGGGCCATCCCGACCCGGGGCGGATCTAGTTGTAGCTCAAAGCACAAGGCGATAAAGTCAAAGCGCTTTGTTGGAATCGCTCGCCCCTCGAGGTATTCTAGATCGAAATAGTGCTCGCCGTGCTCAGCATGGCTGAGCAAGGGGGCGCGGCGGTTCTTAAACAAATCTGGATCGAAGACCACGTGGCTGGCCGTGTTGCCACCTTGGCGAAAGAAAGCGGGCACCTCCGCCGGCAGGGTCAGCACCGCTCCCGCGGTCAGAATTCCGTGTCCATCGCCCCACCAAGCTTGGGCTGGAACGGCCAACCAGCCAAAGGCGACTGCAATCCATGTTGCGCGGATCGCTCTCATTGGTTTGCATCCTTTCCTTGTGCAAATTCTAAGCAGGTGCCAACAACCCTCAATCTCGAGGATCATAAGATGAAACTCTCACTATCGGTCCGCGTAGCCGAAAAATTCCACGCCAAGCGCGAAGCCAATATGACGCTCGAACAATTGGCCATCCTCGCTGTTGAGCACGGCTACGAAGCCCTCTGTCTGCGCGCCTCGCAGGTGGGTACGCATACCCCGCCCGAGACGGTTGCCGCTGCGCGCGCCCTTCTCGGCCGCTACTCGCTGGCCGTCTCCATGCTCACCGGCGACTTCCCCATCCCCGAAAACTCGGACCAAGGGCCGGATGCCCTCCGCAATATAACGCCCTATCTCGATCTAGCCGAACAGCTCGGTGCTCCACTGCTGCGCGTCTGTCTAAAAAAAGACGAGGATATCGCTTGGGCGCGTCGGGCTGCGGACGAAGCCGCCGAGCGCGACACGCGCCTAGCCCACCAGTGCCACACCCGCAGTTTGTTCGAGGAAATTGACCGCTCGCTGCAAGTTTTGGCGAGCATTGGCCGCCCCAATTTCGGCCTGATCTACGAACCAGCCAACCTAGAGTTATGCGGCCAGCCTTACGCGCTCGATGCCATCCGCCGCCTCGCGCCGCACCTATTCAACGTGTATCTGCAAAATCAGGTCTTGACCTCCGATGGGCCAGACGCCATCGCTACGTGGTGCCGCGGCGAGGTGCGGTTTCGCCAGATTCCCTTGTGGCAAGAAGGGGGCATTCGCTTTCCGCCGCTGATTGACGCGCTACACGCGGTCGGCTACGAGGGCTATGTAACGGTCCATCAGGCTTCGGCCGAACTGGGCACTGAAGCCGCTGTCTCCGAGAGTGCCCGCTATCTCAAGCGGCTTTTGGCGGCCAATTGACAACGCCTATGCGTAAATTAGATTAAATGTCCGTTTGCGAACCCCCATCATAGTAGGAATAAGGAGAACCGTCATGGCTGTCCAACTGGGCGACGAAGCCCCGGATTTTAGCGCGGAAACCACCGCAGGCCCCATCAACTTTCACGAATGGCTCGGCGATTCTTGGGGAGTGCTCTTTTCCCACCCCGCCGACTTCACGCCGGTCTGCACCACAGAGTTAGGTGCAGTCGCCAATATCGAAGAGGAGTTCAAAAAGCGCGGCGTCAAAATCATCGCCTTGAGCGTCAACTCGGTGGATGACCACGAGGGCTGGATCGCCGACATCAACGAGACCCAAAACGCCGAGGTCGCCTTCCCGATGATCGCTGACCCCGAGCGCAAGGTCGCCCAGCTCTACGATATGATCCACCCCAACGCGCTCGACAATATGACCGTGCGCTCGGTTTTCGTCATTGGCCCAGATAAAAAGGTCAAGCTGACGCTGACGTACCCGGCCTCGACCGGCCGCAACTTCGACGAAATTTTGCGCGTGATCGACTCGCTGCAACTGACGGCCAACTACTCGGTCGCCACCCCGGCCAACTGGCAAGACGGCGACGACTGCATCGTGGTCCCGGCCCTCTCGGACGAGGAAGCCACCGAGAAGTTTCCCCAAGGCTTCACAGCGGTTAAGCCCTATCTGCGCGTCACGCCGCAACCCAACAGGAGGTAAGTTATGAATTCAACTTGGTTCGATAGGCTAGCTCGGATGGGTGCGTTGGCCGCGCTGATGTGGTGTGCGGCGGCCAACGCAGAATTTCTGACCGTGGTGTCTTGGGGCGGTTCCTACGCACGCGCCTGCGTAAAAGGCTACCACGAGGCGTTTACGGCCGAGACCGGCATTGAAGTTCGCTTGGAGGACTACAACGGCGGCCTCGCCCAGTTGCGCGCCCAAGTGGATGCGGGAAACGTGCATTGGGACGTGGTGGATATGGAGGTCGCCGATGCCATGACCGGCTGCGACGAGGGCTTGCTCGAAGTCTTGGACTTTGACCTGCCGCCGGGGGCAAATGGCGAAGCCCCAGAGGACGACTTTTACCCGGAAACTATGGGCGAATGCGGCTTTGGCACGTTGTTCTATTCGACCATCTACGCGTACCGCACAGACCATTTTGAGGAGCGCGAACCAGAGACCATCGCCGACTTTTTCGACCTCGAGGCGTTCCCGGGCCGGCGCGGGATGCGGCGCGTACCGGCCGTAAACTTGGAGTTCGCTCTGATGGCCGACGGAGTGCCCCCAGATTCGGTGTACGCCACCCTCGACACGCCCGAGGGAGTCAGCCGCGCATTCCGCAAGCTCGACACCATCAAGGATCAGGTGGTTTGGTGGGAAGCCGGGGCGCAGCCGCCGCAGATGCTCGCAGACCGCGAAGTGGTGATGACCACAGCGTACAACGGGCGCATCTTCAATGCACAAATTTTGGAAAAGCAGCCTTTTACCATCGTCTGGGATGGCCAAGTGCTAGACACCGGCCAGCTCGTCATCGCGGCGGGTGCGCCGAATTTGGAGGCCGCACGCAAGTTCCTCGCCTTTGCGGCGCGTCCAGAGTCCATGGCCGGTGTGGGCCGCTACATTGCCTACGCGCCCGCACGTCGCTCGGGTGATGATTTAATCACGGTCCACGCCGAGACCGGCGAGGAGATGGCCGCGCACATGCCCACACACCCAATCAACGTGACGGGCGCACTGTACAACGACTGGCGTTGGTGGAGAGACAACATGGACGAGATGAACGAGCACTTCAGCGCTTGGCTAGCGCGCTAGAAGCGGGAAATTGGAGTGAAGCAGCCGTCCGCCAGCGGGCCGGGGCCTCTGTATTGGCCTCGGCCCATTTTTTATAATTCGGCGAAAATCGCCTCGACATCCGCCGTTTTTTGCCACTTGGCGAATTCTTTTTCCATGGTAGGCGACCACTTGCGATCCACCTCCCCAGGCGTGTAGCGACCATCGGCAATGCTCTTCTTGCCCCAATAGTCGCGCAGGCGGGTGTTTTCGGAGGACTCCACGACTTCGCGGGCGTATTGCGGCGGCACGAAAATCGCGCCCGTGGGGGTCGCCAGCACGACATCGCCCGGCATACAGGTCGCGGCCCCTATCCGCACCGGGCCGTTGATCTCGGCCATGGTCACTTCGCCAATTGCCGAGGGATGTAGCCCTTTACAGAGCACGTTGATCGGCAGCTTACGCACGCGGTGATCGTCGCGGATGCCGCCATCGACGATTAGGCCCGTACCCTCGGTGTTGGCCGCGATCGCCGTGCCTAGATTGTCGCCGATAAAGGTCCCGCGCAGCACCTTGCCGAACAGATCGACAACCAATACGTCGTTAGCACCCAAGGTGTCGATGACCCAGCTATTCTGACCGCCGATCCGGCCGTGCCGCTCGCCTTCGGCCTGCACGACGCCGTCGAAGTCGGGCCGGTGCGGGATGTAGCGGGCCGTCACCGCGCGGCCGACGAGCACGCGTTTTGGATGCAGGTTGATCCAGTCGCCTTCAAACTGAAACGAATGCCCCTTGCCCATCAGCACTCCCCAGGCTTCCTCAATGGTCACCCGCTTCATCCGCTCCACGATATCGCCATTGACTTTAGGCCGCCCGTCGCGAAAACGCGGACCTGTGTACGCACTCGTTATGCTCTTTATCTTGCTCGGTGCGTTGAGTTCAAACGCCATGGTCGCTCCGTTTCGAGAAAAAAAATGGTCGCGCATCCTTTGCGGACCGCAACCAAGCTAATACATCTCGCCCGAGCGTCAACTCGACCGAGGCTAGAAGGGCAGATCGTCGCCGTTGGGCCCGGTCGCAGGAGCGGCGGCGAGTGCGTGGCCGTTTTCCACGACGGCCTCGGCGGCCCGCTCCGCGCCGAGCATTTTCATGGTGCTGGCGACGATTTCGGTGGTCTGGCGCTTATGGCCCTGCTGATCTTCCCAAGAGCGCGTTTGCAGCTTGCCCTCAATGTAGATCTTGCTGCCCTTTTTTAAGTACTGACCAGCGATTTCGGCAAGGCGCTGCCACAAGACGATGCGGTGCCATTCGGTGCGCTCTTGGCGCTGCCCGTTCTTGTCGTTCCACGACTCGCTGGTGGCCAAGCTGAAGTTGGCAACCTGCGCGCCGCTGGGGGTAAAGCGCGTCTCGGGATCAGACCCCAAGTTGCCGATGAGTAAAACCTTGTTGAGACTCGACATATTACTGCTCCTTTTGGTTGTGCAGGCTGAGATAATCCTGCTTCCACTCGCTGCGCTGACGGCGTTTGCGCGCTTGGGGCGTCTCGATGCCGTAGCGACGACAGAGGCGGCTGAAGCTGCCCGGGGCAATGCCCAAGGCCGAGCCGGCGTCGTGGTTGCTGGCGTATATGCGCGCGGCGCGTTCGATGCGATCTTTGGCGATAGGCGGCATGATTTTCCTTTTGGGCAAGGTTAGGTGAGATAGCGAAAAACGGGAAAGCTCCAGACGACGAAGATCGCTCCTGTACACATTGGCCCTAGTCGGCTCACTTGGCGCTGGGTGCGCTTGTTTTTGCTCACCTCGCGCAAGGCGTGAAACGCAAAAATCGGGTTCATTGCTCTGCTCCTATGGCCAGCTTTTTACTTTGATTACCTGCACAAAAAGATAGTAAACATTTGTGTAGAAGTCAAGAAATTTGCCCCCTTTTTTTGCCTCCTTTTACGGGGATTTTCCCATCTATCCCAAAAACAATAACTTATTGATATAAAAAAACTTTTTCAACTTAATAAATTTCCATTAAAATACGATAAAACAAAGAGTGTATCGGCCGACAAACTCGGTAGTGTCGCACGGTGCTTTGTTTGTTAGATTAGTGGGTACTAATGGCACAATGGCTGCGAGCCTACGAGAAAGGAGAAAAGCCATGAGTACGGTACTCGTCCACATTGGCGTCCGGGCCACAGACCTCGAAAAGACCATTCGCTTTTGGCGCGATGGCCTCGGCCTGCCCGTGGTATCGACCCACGGGAGCTGCTACGACCTCAGCGACGGCCACCACAACTTCCGAGTCTTCCAGCACAACGGCCCGAGCCGCCCCCCGCACGTCAGTGGGATGCTCGACTACCTCCACATCGGCGTGCGGGTGCCCGACCTCGCAGAGGCCGGTCGTCGCCTGTTGGAGATGGGCTATGAAATTTTTTCCGATGGCTTGGGCGGCAAAGAGCCGATTGATGTCCACGACATCCGCGAAGGGGCCTTCAAGGTTGAAGACCCAGACGGCATTACCGTGGACGTAACGGCCAGCGACGGTCAATGGCCGGGTGCGGTCCTCCAGTAGCCCGCCTCCCTCCCAATCCTTACCTCAAATCGAGAGGATCTAATGCCAGCTAAAAAGACCAACGTCATCATCTTAGGCATCGACAGCTTGCGCGCCGATCATCTGAGTTGCTATGGCTACCACCGCCAGACCACGCCCCACATCGACCGCTTTGCCGCAGACGCCGTGCTCTTTGAAAAGAACTACTCGGCCCACATTCCCACGACTTCGGCCTACGCCTCCATGCTCACCGGCCTCGACTGCTTCGGCACCAGCGTCGTGGCCCTGCGCCACCGCGGCGGCCTGCCCAAAAAAATTCGCACTCTGCCCGAGATCCTCCGCCGAAGCGGCTATAACACCGCGTGCGTCGGATTCACGGGCAACCCAAGTTCGCGTGGCTTCAGCCGCTACTTGGACTACCCAAGTTGGGGTTCCTTTGCCGAAGGCCGCAGCCCCAAGGCCGAAAACCTCAACCAAGTCGCCATCCCCGAGCTGGAGCGGCTCGCGCGCTCCAAGAAGCCCTTCTTCCTCTTCTTGCGCCACATGGACCCGCACGCCCCCTATCTGCCGCCGGCCCCGTTTGAGCGGATGTTTTATAGCGGCAACGAATTCGACCCGAAAAACAAGAGCATGGAGCCGGTGTTTAGCTTCAAGCCCTTCTGCGACTTCTTTGCCGACTGGATGCCGCCCGGGGTGCGGGACCGCCACTACGTGGACGCCCAGTACGACGGTGCCATCGCCTATATGGACGCCTGCATTCAGCGCATCCTCACCCGCGTCGAAGAGCTGGGCTTGAGCGACAACACCTTAATCGTCATCAACGGCGATCACGGCGAGACCCTGTACGAACACGAATGCTGGTACGACCATCACGGCCTCTACGAAAACACGCTGCACGTGCCGCTGATCATCCGCCTGCCCGGCAAGTTGCCCGCTGGCCAGCGCGTCGGGGGCATCGCGCTGCACCAAGATTTGGTCCCCACCGTGCTCAAGCTCCTCAACATCCGCACGGACATCGCATTCGATGGGCGGTCGCTGCTGCCGCTGATCGCGGGCCAAAGGGCTTCCAACTACTCGGACTTTTACATCACCGAATGCACTTGGATGCGCAAACACGGCTGGCGTACCCCGGAGTGGAAGCTGATGGTCGCGCTAGAGCCGGACTTTCACTTTAAGCCCGAAGTCGAGCTCTACAACTTGGTCGCCGACCCGCTGGAGCTGAAAAACTTGGCCAAGAAAGAGCCGGGGATCGCTGCCGCCCTGAAGGATCGGATGGAGGCTTGGATCGCCAAACGCGAGCGGGAGACGGGCGCGACCAACCCAATGTTCACCAATTTGCAATGGCATGGCTCGAAAACGCACGAGGGGCCGTTCAAGACATCGCAACAGGCGTACGACACCCTGCACATCGGCTCGGTAGGTGCGGCCGACAGATTGCAGGCGGCGGACAGAAAGGGGTCGTAGCGATGCCCCGCCCGCTCCTATATTGCGAGGCACTTTAGAGGGGAGCACACCATGACCACCCAGCCGCAGGGCCGCGTCTTCACGGTCGGCGAGTACTACCGCATGGCCGAGGTCAACATTCTTACCGAGGAGGACCGCGTTGAGCTTATCGCCGGGCAGATCGTCGCCATGAGCCCCATTGGTAGCCGGCACGCCGCTTGTGTCGATCGGCTCAACGGCTTACTGCATCGCCAGCCGGGGCCAGCCTTCATCGTGCGAGTGCAAAGCCCCATCGCCCTCGACGCGTACTCCGAACCGGAGCCTGACCTAGTGCTGCTCGAGCCCCGCGCCGACTTTTACGCGGCGGCTCATCCGTCGGCCGGCGATGTGCTGCTAGCCATTGAAGTCGCCGACACCTCGGCGAGCTACGACCGCGAGGTCAAGGTGCCGCTCTACGCGCAAGCCGGGCTTCCCGAAGTGTGGCTGATCGATCTGCAACAAGGCCGCATTGAGGTGTTCGCCCGTCCCCAAGGCAACGCCTACCAACAGCGCGTCGAAGTCGCCGCCGACGATGCCTTCACCTCGCCGACCGTCGCTGGCCTAACACTGACGGCCGCCGACCTGTTGGGGAGCTAGCTATGACCACTCAGCCGCAGGGCCGCGTCTTCACGGTCGGCGAGTACTACCGCATGGCCGAGGCGAGCATTCTTACCGAGGAGGACCGCGTTGAACTTATCGCCGGGCAGATCGTCGCCATGAGCCCCATTGGCAGCCGACACGCCGCTTGTGTAAAACGCCTCAATCTGTTGCTGGGAAAAATGATCGGGGATTCCATGCTGCTCGGCGTCCAAGACCCCATCGCCCTCGACGCGTACTCCGAACCGGAGCCTGACCTAGTGTTGCTCCGGCCCCGCGCCGACTTTTACGCTACCGCCCATCCGGCGGCAGGCGACGTGCTGCTGGCCATTGAAGTCGCCGACACCTCGGCGAGCTACGACCGCGAGGTCAAGGTGCCGCTCTACGCGCAGGCCGGGATTCCCGAAGTGTGGCTGATCGATCTGCAACAAGGCCGCATTGAGGTGTACGCCCGTCCCCAAGGCAACGCCTACCAACAGCGCATCCAAGTCGCCGCCAACGATGCCTTCACCTCGCCGACCGTCGCCGGCCTAACACTGGCGGCAGCCGACCTGTTGGGCTGACTTCACGTCCCCGTCGCCCACGCCCAATCCAGCCACGGGACTAGTGCTTCAATGTCGCTGGTTTCCACGGTCCCGCCACCCCAGATCCGCAGGCCGGGCGGCGCGGCGCGGTAGCCGTTGATGTCGTAGGCCACGCCTTCGGCCTCCAGCGCGGCGACCATTTGTTGGACCTTCGCTCGCTGAGCGGCCTCGCCCAAGCCTGAGTACCGCGCATCGTCAATCCGCAGGCAAATCGACGTACTAGAACGAACCGCTCGGCGCGTCGGCAAAAACGCGATCCACTCGCTTGTAGCTTCCCACTGCTCTAGCACCGCGAGGTTGGCCTGCGTGCGCCGCACGAGTTCGGGCAGGCCGCCGATGCGCTCGGCCCAGCGCAGCCCGTCGAGCGCGTCTTCCACGCACAGCAGGGAGGGCGTGTTGATGGTGTCGCCCCGGAACAGTGCCTCGTTGAGCTGGCCGCCTTGAGTCATGCGGAAGAGTTTGGGTACGGGCCAAGGCGGCGTGAAGCGGGCGAGCCGCTCAACCGCCCGCGGGCTTAGGATGAGCATTCCGTGCGCGGCCTCGCCGCCCATGACCTTTTGCCAAGAGTACGTGACTACGTCGAGCTTTTCCCACGGCAGGTTCACGGCAAAAACCGCGGACGTCGCATCGCAGATGGTCAGGCCCGTGCGGTCAGCGGCGATCCACTCGCCATCGGGCACCTTCACCCCAGAGGTTGTGCCGTTCCACGCAAAGACCACGTCGCGGTCGCCGTTGATCGAGGACAAGTCGGGTAGCTCCCCGAAGTCAGCGTCGAAGACGCGCACGTCCTCTATCTGCAAGTGTTGGGTGATATTCGTCGCCCATCCCCGGCTGAAACTTTCCCAAGACAGCACATCCACGCCTCGGGGCCCCAACAGCGACCACAGGCACATCTCCACGGCCCCCGTATCCGAACCCGGCACCACCCCGATGCGGTAGTCTGCCGGCACCCCCAGTAGCGCACGCGACCGCTCAATGACCTCCTGTAGCTTAGCCCGCCCTTGCGCTGACCGGTGGGAGCGCCCGAGGGCTGCGTCGGCCAAAGCGGCCAAGCTCCACCCGGGGCGCTTGGCGCATGGACCCGAGGAAAAGCAGGGGTTTTGCGGTTTGACGGCTGGCTTGGTCATCTACTCGGTCCGCGCCAGCATCCCGCCATCTACGGTGAGTGCGGTTCCGGTGATAAAGGACGCCTCGTCCGAGGCGAGGAACAGCACGGCGTTGGCGATGTCCTCGCCGGTGCCTAGCCGCTTGGCGGGGACCATGTTCGCATAGCGCTGCTGTTCTCGCTCGGAGACCCCCTTCCACAAGGGCGTCAGAATGGCCCCGGGCAGTACGGCGCAGACGCGGATGTCCGGCCCGTAGTCAATAGCGAGGGTCCGCGTCAGGCCCAAAACGCCGGCCTTGGCCGCGTCGTAGGCCGTGGCCGTGGCAAAGCTGACCAGCGAATGCACCGATCCGGTGTTGATAATCACTCCGCCCCCGGTTTTGCGCATGACCGGGATGCCGTATTTGGCGGCGAGGAAAATCGCCTTCAAGCCGATGTTTAACGTCCCGTCCCAATCCTTTTCCTCGAGTTCGGTCGCCGGGCCGTGGCGGAACCATATCGCGTTGTTGTGGACGATGTCCACCCGGCCAAAGGCTGCTTGAGTGCGCTCAAACATCTCAACAACCTCGGCGGCCTCGCCCACATTGGTACGCACGAAGATGGCCTCGCCGCCGCTGGCCTTGATTGTATCGACGACCTGCTGGCCGCCATCAACGTTGACATCCGCGACGCACACGGCCGCCCCTTCGCACGCCAAAACCTGCGCGGTGGCTTCCCCAATCCCCGAAGCCGCGCCCGTTACAATGGCCGCCTTACCGGCGACTCGTCCCTTGGTCATAGTTGGTCTCCTGTGTCAGAAATTTACGTTTTGTGCAAAGCGTGTTTGAAGCGATCAATTGCCTTCTCTGCGTCCTCTGCCTCCTCAATACCCTCTCCCCGAGCGGCTTTCAGATGGAGATTCAGAGCATATTCGCAGCAATGTGCAATGTAGGCGATAAATTCGGCCAAATCTTCACTCTTGTCGGCCTGCTCCAGCGAGTTGATGTATCGGTTCCGCTCCTGTATGGGTATGATTGCCACTGTGTAGCCGTGCTTGATTAAGATCATATTCATCAGAAGCCGAGCCATGCGTCCGTTTCCATCGTCAAAAGGATGAATGCGGACAAAGCGGTAGTGGAACGTGGCAGCTATGATAATGGGGTGTTCGCCCTCGTTCTCGTTCCTTCTGTACCAGTCTATGAGATCGCTCATAGCCGGTTTCACCTGCTCCGGCGGCGTAAAATAGTACATCTCGCCGGTAGAAGTTCGCACGTTATTGGGCTGTGTTTTGTAATCGCCAATCGCAATGCGCCGCTTCGTGGGCTGTCCTGCGGGCGTTATGGCGTCGTTTTCATAAGGCTCCTTCAACAACACTTGATGGAGATTGCGGATGAAGACCTCGTTGAGCGATTCGTTTCTCTTTACGGCATCCTCTATCGCCTTTACCGCCTCGTCATGCCCCTCGATGTCTAGGTGATCACGCATGGGCTTCCCGCGGGCCGTAAGCCCATGGAGGATCAGGCTCCTCGTTTCGCCGAGGGTCAGGCTGTTGCCTTCTATCGCATTGGAATGATAGTTCGACTCAAGCCTGAGCTTTTGTTCTATCCGTCCCACGACATCAGCCGGCAATGGCCGCAATGCGTCCAATTCCCCTTTCAGGCGATCAATTTCTTCAAGGATCGTCGCGCCAGCCGAAGCGTCAATGCTGCTCATGATTTTCTTATCGTCTAGCCTCATGGCCGCTCAGATGTGCAATTGCAAGTCAAACACGAGTTCCATGTTGGCCCACCACTCTCCCTCTTTGGCTTCGGGCACCTGCTGCTGAAAGGTCCGCATCAGCTCGTCCCACTCCTTCGCTTTGGGGTTCTGCTCGACATAGCGCGGAAAGTCGCGGAGTGGATCGAACTCGTCGGTGGCGGTCATGTACATGAACATCCGCTGCCCCAAGAGAAAAATTTTCATGTCGGTGATGCCGATCTCGGCTAGGCCCTGAAGCGGCTCGGGCCACGGGTCGGCGTGGTATGCCTTGTACTGGGCGATCAGCTCGGGATCGTCCTTTAGCTCAATGGTTAGGCCAAAGTGCTGCATTGCGTTCCTCCTTGGTGTTCAGCGCGGTAAGCCGCGGCCAAAAGCGATACGGGGTGGACGACGACCACGGCCGCTTGGGCGCGGCGGACGCCGTATTGGAGCTGGATGGCACAGCCTGTGTTGCCCGTGGCGACTGCGGTCGCGCCGGTCGCGCACACGTGCGCCATCTTGCGGTCGAGTAGCTGCATAGACAGCTCGGGCTGGGTGATGTTGTAGATGCCGGCACTGCCGCAGCACCAGTCGGCCTCTAACAGCGGCACGAGTTCCAAATTCGGTACGGCTTGGAGCACCGCTCGCGGGGCCGCGGAAACCCGCTGCCCGTGCTTGAGGTGGCACGACTCGTGATAGGCGACCTGTTGGGGGGGCATTGTGGCGCGAGGTGGGCGCAAGCCGATGGCGGCGAGCCACTCGTGGACGTCCTTTGTTTTTTTGCTCCACTCGGCAGCCCGCTCTGCGTAGGCCGAATCGTCGGCCAGCAAACGGTCGTAGTGCTTGCAGTGCAAGCCGCAGCCACCGGCGTTGACGACGATTGCGTCCAGATTTTCAGCGTCAAACGCATCGATATTGATCCGCGCCTGCTGCCGCGCCTGTTCAACCGCGCCGTTGTGCGCGTGCAGCGAGCCGCAACACGCCTGTCCATCCGGCAGCAGCACTTGGCAGCCGTTGTGCTGCAACACGCATATCGTATCGGCGTTTACCTCGGCAAAGGATACGTCTTGGACGCAGCCGGCCAACAGCGCGACCCGGTAGCGCGGTGCGGGCGGATTCGCCTGCTGCAAACCTCGGCGATACAGCTGGTCGGTAAAGCGCGGAGAAATCTGCGGCGCCAGCGGCTCTAGGGCACCTAAGCCAAAGGGCAGCAGCCTGAGAAGGCCGCTGCGGCGCGCTAGGGTTTGCAGGCCGCTGCGTTGGAAGGCACGCAACAAGCGCGCCGCGACCCGCAGGCGCGTCTGGTTGGCAAAGAGCCAGCCGAGGACCCAACGGCGCACAAAATTCCGCACAGTGCCGTCGAGCAAGCCCTGCCGCTCCACTTCGGCGCGCGCATTTTCAAATAGCGCGGCGTAATCCACGCCAGCCGGGCACGCCGTCTGACAGGCGAGGCAGCCTAGGCAGAAGTACATCTCGTCGGCAAAGGTCGCACTCGCCTCCAGCTCGCCATCGGCGATGGCCCGCATCATGGCGATCCGCCCTCTGGGCGAAGAGCGCTCGTGCAGGGTTGCGTCGTACGTCGGGCAGGTCGGCAAGCAGAGGCCGCAGTGCATGCACTGCTGGAGTGCGGAGTAATCCAGACCGCGCAGTAGGTTGAGACCGTCGTCGCTCAATCGAACATGTTCCCCGGGTTTAGGATGCCCTTGGGGTCAAAGGCGGCCTTGACGCGCTTGATAATTTCCAGCCCCACCGGCCCGACTTGCCGCGGCAAATAGGGCTTTTTGGCCAAGCCAACCCCGTGCTCACCCGTGATGGTTCCGCCCAATTTTACGGCATGGGCAAAAACCTCGGCCATGGCCTTTTCGACGCTGGCCATTTCGTCCGAGTCGCGCTCGTCGCACAAAAAGGTGGGGTGTAGGTTGCCGTCGCCGAAGTGGCCGAAGGTCCCCACCCGCACTTGGTGCCGCTGGCCGACCTCCTGTAGGTAGGCCACCATGGCCGCTAGCTCGCTGCGCGGTACTGTGACGTCCTCCAACACCACTGTCGGAGCACGCCGCGCCAGCGCACTAAAGGCCGTGCGCCGAGCTGCTGCGAGCTGCTGAGCCTCGGCGGCCGATTCGGCGAGTCGCACCGAGCGGGCACCGCCCTCGCGGGCAATGGCCTCAATTTGGGCGGCCTGCTCGGCGACCTGTGCCGGGTGTCCATCTACCTCCATCAGCAGCACGGCCGCGCAATCCGTCGGCAGGCCAATGCCGGCGTGGGCCTCCACGCACTCGATAGTGGTGCGGTCGAGGAATTCGAGGGTGCAGGGGATGATTTTGTGCGCGATAATCGCCGAGACCGTGGCCGCAGCCTGCGTCATCTCGTCGTACAGGCCGAGCAAGGTTTTCTTGCTCGCGGGTGCTGGGACCAACTTGAGCGCGATCTGGGTAATGACCCCGAGCATGCCCTCGGAGCCGACGAACAGATCTTTGAGCGTGAAACCAGCCACGTCCTTGACGCATTTGTTGCCGGTCTCCAACACCTGCCCATCGGCTAGGACCACCTCCAGCCCCATCACGTAGTCGCGTGTCACGCCGTATTTTAACCCGCGCAGTCCGCCGGAATTGTTGGCCACATTGCCGCCGATAGTCGAAATCTTGATCGAACCGGGGTCCGGGGGATAAAATAGGCCGGCGGCTTGGGCCGCGTCGGCGATTTGCTGAGTGAGAACCCCCGGCTGGACGACCATGACTAGGTTGGCCGCGTCCAGCTCTAAGATCTGGTTGAGCCGGACCAAGCAGAGCGCGACCCCCCCTTGCGAGGGCACCGATCCTCCGGCCAACCCAGTGCCCGAGCCGCGCGGCACTACGGGGACCCCTCGCTGGTTGCACCGGGCCAAGAGTTGGACGACCTCCTCCCGGCTCTCCGGCAGGGCCACGCAACAGGGTCGCTGGTGCAGCAGGGCGGTCCCGTCGAACGCATAAACGCTGCAATCCTCGGCCGAGGTCAACAACTGGTCCGGGCGTAGGAAGGTGCTGAGATCGCCTATTAGGGCGGCGTGATCCATGGCGGTGCGCCCCTTATGCGCTCGGCGGCTGGCGGCGCTGCAACTCGCTGGGCAGGTGCTCAGTGCGGTTGACATATTGGATGGAGACCAAGGCGGGGTCGTGGCGCAGGGAGACGCGGGTGATGGCCGTGTTGTCGTGTTCGTAGTAAAAGCCCCCTTGTATCGCAGCGAATTCGCTTTCGCGGTAAAAGCCTTCGCCTTTGCCCCGCAGCTTGTTGTCCAAGGCCCTCAGCAGCAGGCTCATAAAGCCGGCGTGAGTTACCAAGCCGATGCGCGTCCTTTCCCCCGCCCGCGCTAGCAAGGCGGTAGCGGCGTCGATAGCGCGGCACTGGACCTGCTGACTCGTTTCCACGCCCTCGCTCCACCACCCGTCCTCGCCGACTTCCGCTGGCACGACGCTGGCTGGAAAACGCGCAGCAATCTCCGCTCGCGTCAGCCCGGGATAGCCCACGACGCCCCGCTCGCCGCGGTCGAGATAAATGCCGCCGATCTCGTGAATGGCCACCCAGACCTCGGGGGCCGATTCCATGGCCCGTCCGATTTCTTGCGCTGTGTGCAGGGCGCGGATCATTGCACTGCAATAAAGCCGATCGAGAAAGGGCCGACCCGCTGTGCGCTCGGCCGGGGTCAGGTGCAACCCCTCTGCTAGATACGCCGCCACTCGTTTGGCCTGTGCCCGGCCGGTAGCGGTCAATTCGGGATCGGCGACGCGCTGGCTAGCATCGGCCAGCGCATTGTTGGTGGACTCGCCGTGGCGGATTAGAAATAGGTCCATATAGTAGTCCTAAATGACCTGAAAGCATGGAATGTTCATCGGCACCGTCTTTTTGTTTATGAGGCGTCATTCCCGCGAAAGCGGGAATCCAGTCTTGAAGGATGTTAGGATTGCTATAGCATTCTTGACAGTAGTACGGATAGTGGTTAGTGGTTAATGCCCACGTACTTCCCACCACTTTCCTAAATGTTATGGACATTAAAGTAATACAGGGAGCCATTCAAAAACAGGACGCGGACGTCCTCGTGGTCAATCTCTTTGCCGGAGCGCGTCCCGGCGGGGCTACGAGTGCGGTTGACCAAGCCCTAGGCGGCCAAATCTCAGCGGCGATTGACTTGGGCGACTTCGAGGGCAAGGCCGGACAGACCCTGCTGCTGTACTCGCACGGCCAGATCCCAGCCCCGCGCATCCTCGTCGTCGGCTTGGGCGAGCAGGAGGGCTTTGATCTCGAAAGGGCGCGCCGCGCCGCGGGCACGGCTATCGGCACCCTCAGCCGCTTGGGTGCCAAAAGCGCGGCCACCATCCTTCACGGCACGGGCGCGGGCAACCTGCCCGTCGGGCCAGCCGCGCAAGCGGTGGCCGAAGCATCGCTGTTGGCAGCCTATCGCTTTGACGAGTACCGCTCGCAACCCCGCCCGCAGCCGCTGACCAAGCTGCGCATCGTAGAGTTCGACGCGACCAAGCTCAAAGAGGCGCGGCGCGGAATGCGGCGAGGCCGCGCCCTCGCGGAGGCCACCTGCCTTGCCCGCGACTTGGTGAATCACCCCGGCGACGAGGTTACACCGGCCTACTTGGCCCGCACGGCCCGCCGCCTAGCCAAAACCCACGATTTGCGCTGCCGGGTTTTCAGCGCGAAAGGCTTGGCCCAGCTAGGGATGGGCGCCCTGTTGGCCGTTGGCCAAGGCAGCGCCAACAAGCCGCGTTTCATCGTCCTCGAACACGGCCCCCACAAGGGAGAGCCGCTGGTGTTTGTCGGCAAGGGCATCACCTTTGACAGCGGCGGCCTATCGCTCAAGACCGTCGAGGGCATCCGCACGATGAAGACCGACATGTCCGGTGCGGCGGCCGTCTTGGGAGCTATGCAGGCGGTGGCCGCCCTCGGCCTCAAGCGGCGGGTCGTCGGCCTGATCGCCGCCGCTGAGAACATGCCCTCCAGCACCGCCTTTCGTCCCGACGACGTCCTGCGCACCCTCGCTGGCAAGACCATCGAGATCGTCAGCACAGACGCCGAGGGCCGCCTCGTCTTGGCCGACGCGCTCGCCTACGCCACCCGCTACGAACCGGCCGTGGTCATCGATTTGGCTACCCTCACCGGCGCTTGTGTTACCGCGCTGGGGCACCATGCTTCGGGCCTGTTTGCCAACGACGACGACTTAGCAAATCGGCTGCTCGCGGCCGGCGAGCAAACCGGCGAGCGGCTCTGGCGGCTGCCGTTGTGGCCCGAGTACCGCGACCAGATCGACAGCGACATCGCCGACATGAAAAACTCAGGCGGTCGGCCCGCGGGTGCCAGTACGGCCGCCGCGCTCTTGGCCGAGTTTGCCCCCTACTCGTGGGCGCACCTCGACATCGCCGGCACCGCTTGGTGCGAAAAGGCCAAGCCTTACGTGCCGCGAGGCGGCGTCGGCATTGGTGTGCGCTTGTTGACCCAACTTGCCCTCGATTGGAGCTCATCATGACTATTCGCACGATCCACCTAGGGGCCGGTGGCCGCGGCCGCTGGCCCCTAAACCGCTTCCGCGACCGCACGGACTTTGAGGCCGTCGCCTTAGTCGATGTTAGCGAGGAGAACCTCGCGGCCACACGCGAGACGACCCGCCTCGGTGAAGAAGCGTGTTTTTCTACGCTCGCCGATGCCCTGCAAGCCGTTGACGCGGACGCCGTAGTGGTCATTACGCCGCCCGATCTACACGCTGGCCAGTGCTTGGAGGCGGTCCGCGCTGGCAAGCACGTACTGGTGGAAAAGCCTTTTACCAAAGACCTCGGCCAAGCGCGGCAAATCGTCGCTGAGGCCACCGAGCGCGACCTCAAGGTCGCCGTCACCCAAAACGCCCGCTACTATCCGCCGGTCCTGACTATTCGCCGCTTGCTGCAAAGCGGCGAGTTGGGCCACCCTTCCTTTGGCTTGATGACCAAATACGGCTGGCGTCCGCGGGTGCATCATTCGGGTGCGGACCAGCACGCCTATTTGTGGGAGCGCGGCATCCACGACTTCGATCAACTGCGCCACCTGCTCGACGCCGAGCCGCGGCGGCTGTTCTGCCACAGCTTCAATCCGCCTTGGAGTCCGTACAGCGGCGGCGCGGCCATTGACGGCTGGATCGAGTTCCACAACGGCACCACGTTCAACTTCCAATGCACCTTCGCCACCCACAAAGGCGGCTCGAGCTGGCGGCTGGACTGCGAGCAGGGCACGGTTGAAGAAGTCGCTGGCGGCTTGGCGATCCGGCGTCCCGGAGCCGACAGCGACGAGATCATCCCCATGGACGAAAACCCCCATCCCGAAGAAGTCCTCTTAGACGGCTTCCGCGACTTCGTGCTCCACGGCGTGGAGCCGCCCTTCTCAGGCCGGCGCAACTTGGCGACTGTGGGCCTGATCAACGCCTTAGGCTCCTCGTCAGAGCAAGGCGTTGTAATTGACTTCGACGAGTACATGGCTGCCGAATAGGCAAAAGTCCAAGCCTACTTGGTTTTCGCGGACGAGCGATACCGCTTCTCTAGCAAGAAGCCCTCTACTCGTGCGCCATGGCGCGAAACAGGGGCCGGACATCTCGTTCCGCAACTAATATCGCGCCCGTTCTGTTTCGCTTGCAGGAATACGACAATAGGTGCTATCAGCGGATCGTAGATACCATTCGGCTGATCCTGCCTTTCTTTTTTAATTTCGCATTAGAGCCACAGTACAATCGTCTTCTCCTGAACTGGCGCGAGCGCAACAGCGATCAGGTATTCAGCGTGGCGCAGGCGTCGGATAGCATGTTGCGAGTCTTATCGCTAGTCACTCTTCTCTTGCAGCCAGAACGGGATTTGCCGGACGTTCTGATCCTCGACGAACCAGAACTTGGATTGCACCTGCAGGATCGGGTGTCGTTCTTGTGGCTGTTCAAAAAGGAGAATGACGATGAGAGAATTTCCCATGGGCTTGCTTGCTGCTCGCAAAAAGCAGGAGGCAGAGTTGTATGCAAGCCGCTTGAATTGGATGGAGTGGCTAAAGCCACCCATTGATCTCAGCCTTGATCAAAATAAGTTCGACGTGCTCAGTTGGCTTGAGAGTACTGCGTATTTTATTGAGGCGTCAGCGAAGGCGTACTTGGTCTTGCAGTATGGGCCAAATTCATTTCCACGTACCCACAACATATGCGAAATAATGCGCCATCTCGAAGAAAAGAATGGTTCCCTGGTGGAGGACCTGTGCCTTGCAACAGACCTAATGACAGGAGGATCGATTCGCGGTGATATTGAGAGCCTTTCCAACTTGAACAATAAGGTGCAATATGAAGTTGTGAACCCCTCTGATTACAGCGACATGATGCTCCCCCTGCGAGTATTCTCCTTGTATTTGGGAGATGTCTTACAGGAAAAGCTAAAGTCCACGGGTAAAGATGGTAACATAATGAGGCATCTTGCGTGGGATAGGCGTTCCCCTCGAAAAGGTCATCCGCAAGGACTCCCGCTTATTGACGTGTATGAAGCTAGCGGTGCTTACCTGGGCATACCGTGGCGCACCCTTGATCCTCTGAGGAATTGTCAGCTCGATAAAGGAGAGTTGATATTTCGATTCCCCATGAATTGGATATTCGGCAGTCCCTTGTCAGAATTGACGGTCTTGTTTTCGCATGATGATGCCAAGCGTTTCTATGAGGGCATGGAGAGTGATCCATCTGAAATCATCCGCTTTGGTAAATGCAAGCAGATCAGCACAGACACGAGGAGCATTTCTGTCCGGTGCGAAGGAATAGCCACTTACGGTTCCCGCGATCCGTCTCCGATTCATTTCAATCTCAAGGAACCTGAGCCCTCTCTGACAGGCCACAGAATTGTTGATGGCGAAAATCAGTTTGAGGCAATGGCAAAATTAAAGTCAATGGACATTTATAAGGGGCTAGACATGCCCGACTTATACTTAGCCATTGAGAGAGATTTTGACCATGTTGTGCAGCATTTGGTTAGATCGGGGTGTGACGTTAATGAGTCAAATCCCGGTAGCTGGACTCCCCTAGGGTATGCGGCGGTCTTGGGGTCGTGCAATGCTGCCCGTATTTTGATAGGCGCAGGAGCAGAGATAGACAAAGGAGATGGGGAAGGACACTCTACTCCTCTTCTCGAATCTATCCATGGTCCTGTGTCCAACGATCCAAACTTCAATACCTCAATGGCTATCCTTCTGATAGAGCACGGTGCCGATGTGCTAGCCAAGACTGATTCTGGCCTGACCGCGATACATCTTGCGTCTTTTTACGACAGCCAGTTGGATAGGTTACGCTTGTTTTTGGGCAAATTTGAGGAATTGGGGAAACTCAAAGACAGCGTTAATGCTCAGGACGATCTAGGTCGAACCGCTCTGCACATTGCATGCGATCGTGAGGTGGCCAGGGGGTGTGTAGAGTTGTTGCTTGATCATGGGGCATCCAAGAGCATCAAGAATAACTTAGGGCAGTTCCCCATAGACGTGGCTAATAGACCAGTCGATCCCGGCCTTCTCAACTTACTATCCCCATAAAGGAGCGTCCTAATGACTAACCCTAGCCCCACCCTCAACGTCGTCCCCGGCACGATCTTCCACATGGACAACATCTTGGCCCTGCGCGGCATCAACTCAGGGACCATCGACCTCATCGCCACCGACCCGCCGTTCAACACGGGCCGCAACCGCGAGGCCGTCGGCGGCCAGTACCCGGACCAGTGGCTATGGGACGAGGGAAAGAATGGCCCGTGGTTGGAGCAGATACGCGACCTGAACCGCGCCGTCGCCGAGGTCATCGAATCGGCGATGCACGCCCACACAAAGAACCTTGGTGCGTTCCTCTGCTTCTTGGCCGAGCGGCTGATTGAGTGCCATCGGATACTCAAGGACACCGGCAGCATCTATGTCCACTTGGACCAGACGGCGAGCCACTACGTCAAGGGTATCATGGACGCGATCTTCGGGGCGAAGAATTTTCGCAATGAGATCGTGTGGGCGTATGAGAAATGGACCAATGCGGCGTCCAGATTCCAGCGCAATCACGACGTGATTCTTTTCTATGCTATGAGCAGTAACAGCACGTTCAACAAAATCCGTGGGCCTAGAACAGCACGGCAAGATTCCTTGATCGAGGCTGGGTACAATCTCGGAACAAGCGGGGATGGCAGTCCTATTGTTCGGATTTACAACCCCGATCACCCGAAAGTCGTTGAACAGATAGATCGCTGGCGGGCAGAGGGACGGGCAATCTATCAAGTAAACCCGCAGGGCAAAGCACTGTCGTCAGTATGGGTACTACCTATGCTCAATGGACAAGCCAAGGAGCGCACCGGCTACCCCGACCAAAAGCCCGTCGCCCTGTATGAGCGCATCGTCACCGCGTCCAGTAACGAAGGCGACCTCGTCCTCGATCCGTTCTGCGGCTGCGGCACTACCCTCGTCGCGGCCGGCAAGCTCGGTCGCCAGTTCATCGGCATTGACCGCAACGACGACGCCAAAGAGATGATCCTCTGCAGCCTCGCTGGCACGAAGAAGGCCGACCTAGAGATCATCCGCAAGAAGACCCGGCACACCGACCCGGGCTGGATCGACCGCCAGCTTGCCAATCACGAGGCCATCTTTACCACGGACCCACCGGAGCGCACCGACGACCTCGAAGAGGAGACGACGCCGGGCCTGCCGACGGTGCATCGCCACAAGGAGCGCACGATCTTTGATCCGCACACCATGAAGCGTATGCTCTATGAGAAGTTCGGCTCTCAGTGCTGGGGCTGCGACTTCCAAGCCCCCGCGGGCGACCGCGGCATCAAGTATCTGGAGTTGGACCACATCAGCCCTCGGGCCGACGGCGGCTCCAACCAACTCACCAACCGCGCCTTGCTGTGCGGCCCGTGCAACAAGGAGAAGTCCGACAATCTGACGCTGGGTGCGCTGCGTCGCCAAATCTATGGCAATCGCAAGAAGGCCAACCAGCACCCCATTGATCTCAAGGCGGCGGCCGCGTGGACGCGCCACCAAGAGCTAGAGGAATTGCTCCGGCGCGAGGCGGAGGACAAGCCGCTGTTTGCCAAATAACCTCAGAAAGGAGGCCCCATGACCATCCGACGCACCGACACTGCCAAAAGAAATCCCAGCCCATCCGACGCCCGGAGAAGATCGGATTGCCTACATTTCGCCGAATGGCTTTGTAGGCTAGAGACGCTGAATAAGAGGAGAACGCAATAATGCCAATGGACGAACAAACCGCCCGTCGCCTCCATCGCGACTCTTTGGTCATCGACGCGCACAACGACAGCATCGTCGCTCTGATCCGCCGGGGCATGTCTTTAGGCGGCGCACAGCGCGTTGACTTCCACCAGCGCGAGGGGGCGGTCGCTTATTTGCGCCAGTACCAGCCGCTCGGCGATGGCGTGCAACTCGACTTGCCCAAGGCGCGCGAAGGAGGGCTAGACGCGGCGTTTTTCGCTGTTGACTGCACCCGCCCTTGGGGCAATCACTTGCTCTACTGCATGGACGCCTTGGGCTATTTTCTGCAAGAGGTGGAAGAACACAGCGAGGGCATTACCGTGGCTCACTGCTCGGCTGACATTGAGCGCGCCCACGCCGAGGGCCAACTGGCGGCCATACTGGCGGTGGAAAACAGCGATGCGCTGGAGAAAAGCCCCCACGTTCTGCCGCTGCTCTATCGGCTGGGCGTCCGCGCCATGACCCTCACCCACAGCACCCGCTCGTGGGCTGGCGATGGCTGCGAGGTCGCGGGAGGTGGCAGTCTGACCGGCTTTGGCCGTCAGCTACTCGCGCAGATGAACGAGCTAGGCATGGTCGTCGATGTCTCCCATCTCAACGAGCCGGGCTTTTGGGACGTGGTTCGAGCGGCCCAAGCACCCTTTATGGCGACCCATAGCTGCTGCCGCGCCCTCTGCGACCACCCGCGCAACCTCCGCGACGAGCAGCTGCGCGCCCTCGCCGAACAGGGCGGGGTCGTGAGCATCACCTTTGTCCCAGACTTTATCGACGCGCACAACCCCACCTTCGACGGCCTGCTCGACCACATCGACCACGCGGTCGCGGTCGCTGGCATCGACCACGTCGGCTTGGGATCGGATTTTGATGGCGGCGGCCTGCTCTTGCAAGACGCGACCTGCCTCCCAAGCATTGCGGTGGGCTTGGCCGCCCGCGGCTATGCCGCAGCCGATGTCCGCAAAATTCTCGGCGCGAACCAGCTCCGGTTCCTGCGGCAGGTCATCGGCTGAGGCCGTACAGCGCGCCGAACTTCTCCCGCAAATAGTCGATAAAGCAATCGGTCCTTAGTGCCGCGCCCGTCACCTCCTTGACCAATTCGCTGGCCGTCACCCGCGCGCCGCGAGCGTGGATCTTTTCGTTGAGCCAAGTCTTGAGCGGCCCGAATGCGCCCTGCGCGATCTGCGCTTCGAGGTCGGGCAAGTCTTGGTGGGCTTGGTGAAAAAACTGGGCCGCGTACAGGTTGCCCAGCGCGTAGGTCGGGAAATACCCCAGCAGGCCGCAGGACCAGTGCGTGTCTTGGAGCACGCCGCGGGCATCGTCGGGCGGGCGGATGCCCAAGTATTGCTCCATCCGCTCGTTCCACGTCATTGGCAACTCCGCCACGGCAACCCGCCCTTCAATTAGGTCGCACTCCAGCTCAAAACGCAGCAGAATGTGGAGGTTGTACGTCACCTCGTCGGCCTCGACCCGAATCAGCGAAGGCCCGACTTGGTTGACCGCAGCGTAAAAGGCGTCCAAATCGACTGCGCTGAGTTGCTGGGGAAAAAGCGCTCGCAGCTTGGGCAGGTAGTGAGTCCAAAAGGCTTTGCTGCGGCCGACCATATTCTCCCACAGCCGCGATTGCGACTCGTGGATCCCCAGCGAGATGCTCGCGCCGGCCGGCGTGCCGTTGGCGTCGGCCGGCAGGCCCTGCTCGTACAGCCCGTGCCCGGCCTCGTGGATGGTGCCAAAGAGCGCACCGGGCAGCCAATCGGCACTGTAGCGCGTCGTCAGCCGCACATCGTCGCGGGACGTGCCCGAGCAAAAGGGATGCACCGCCAAGTCGAGCCGCCCGGCCTGTAGGTCGAAGCCGAGGTCCGCTAACACCTGCTGGCCCAAAAGCTCCTGTTGCTCAATGGGGTATGCTTGGTCGAGTACGCCCCGCGCGGGGTGCTGCCCGGTGGCGACGATCTGCTCGACCAGCGGCACGAGCTGCGCTTTGAGCTGGTCAAAGACCGGGACGATCTCCTCGACTCTCGCATAAGGCTCGTACTCGTCGAGTAGCGCGTTGTACATCGCGCCTTCGTACCCGACTCGCTCGGCCACCTCCTTTTTGAGCGCGACTATTTTCTCCAGCCAAGGCCGGAAGAGCGCGAAGTCCGATTTTTTTCGCGCCTCGACCCACGCTTCGTGCCCCAAGGACTCGGTCTGGCTCAACTCGACGACCAGCTCCTTGGGCAACTTGAGCGAGCGGCTCTGCTGGCGGTCGATTTCGCGGACGTTGATGGCCGCGTCCCCTGTTAGCGCGGCGTCCTTGAGATCGGCTACCAGCGCGACCAACACTGGGGCCGTGAGCCGCTCGTGGTACAGACCGGCCAAGGTGCCCAACGCTCTGGCCCGCATGGCCGCGCCGCGCGGCGGCATGTAAGTCTCTTGGTCCCAGTGCATCAGCCCCTGCGCGTGGCTTATGTCGGCCAACTCGTGGAGGCGTTCTACAAAGGCTTTATACGTCTTGTTCACAGCGTTACCTTTCTTTTATAGCAATCCTAAATGACTTGCAAGCATGTAGAGATGCTTCGCTGCGCTCAGCATGACACACAGACGGCCAGCCCTTGTCATACTGAGCGCAGCGAAGTATCTCATACCCAAAACGCCATGCAGAACCGAATTTATTAGCGGTTGCTCGCCAGCGCATTTTTGCATGTCTTATGTCCACTAGCCCATACCTCATCACCCTCGGAGGCCCCCATGAAGATCACCCACGCAGAATCCATTGCCCTCAACATCCCCTTCTACGCCGAGCACGTCACCCGCGCCATGCACCGCGCCTCCACCCACGACGAGCGGGTATGGGTGGTGCGCTTGGAGACGGACAAGGACCTCGTGGGCTGGGCCGACAGCCACGGCCAGCCGTCGGTCGACGGCCTCGTCGGGCAAAATCCGGCCAGCCTGATAAATCGCGATGAGATTGGCTTTGGGCCGCAAGTCGCCTGTCTCGATTTAGTGGGCCAAGACAACGGCGTACCCGTCCACGAGCTACTCGGCGTCAAGCTCCGCGACCGCTGCCCCATATCTTGGTGGGATATAGATATGCCGCCCCAAGACTGGGTCGCCGAGGCCGAAGAATCGCTAAGGCGCGGGTACACCTGCTTTAAGATGAAGGCCCGCCCGTGGCGCGACATCATCGCCCAAACCGAGGCGGTCGCCGCGGTCGTCCCGGCCGACTACAAGTTCGACGTCGACTTCAACGGCTTCTTGCTCAACCAAGCTAAGGCCGAAATCATCCTGCAAAAACTCGATGAAAACCCCAATGTCGGCATGTACGAAAGCCCGTTTTACCTGCACTCGGACGTAGATGGGGCGCGGATTTTGCGCGAGCGGGTGCGCAAACCCATTGTCGAGCACTACCAAGACCAGTATTTGCGCAACAACTGCTGCGATGGTTTTGTCATCGGCAGCGGCGCGACCGAGACCCGGCGGTCGGCCACCCTTGCAGCCGCTCACAACAAGCCCTTTTGGCTCCAGCTCGTCGGCGCGGGCTTAACCACCGCTTATGCGGCTCACCTCGGCGCAGTGCTCTCGCACGCCCAACTACCCTATATCACCTGCCACGAGCTGTGGGAGGACGACCTGCTGCAAGAGCCGATTGAGGTCCGCGATGGCTACATGCCGGTTTTGGACGCGCCCGGCTTGGGCGTCTCTGTGGATGAAAACGCGATTGAAACCTACCGAGTGGATCCCGCCGAGCCAACGCCCAAGCACCGCTACTTGGCCCAAAAGCGCATTCTTCGCGTGTCTTGGCCGAGCGGCGGCCAAGCGCGGGAGTGGGAATTTACCGCTGAAGACCGCTATCAGCGGGCCTTCTACGCGGGCAACATTCCCGGCTTTGAGCAGGGCGTTGACTTGCAGGTGATGGAAGACGACAACAGCGCGGCCTTCCAAAAGCGGCATGCCGAGCTGCTGGCGCAAGGGCGTTAGTCCCGCTGCCGGGCGATGGCCTCGTAGTCCGCCAGCGCGTAGCCGATGCCCACGTAGTCGAGCAGGTTGAGCAAGGCCCGCAGCGCGACCCCAAACCCATCGACGCCGCTGAAGCCGCCAAACTGCCCGCCGCCCTTTAGGTGCGGCTCTAGGTCGAGGAACACGCCGGGGACTCCCTTTTGCTTTAGCTCGTGTTCTAGGGCCGGGATGCGGGAGCGGAAGTCGCGCAATATGGCCTCGTGCCCGGAGTCGCCTCGGTCGGCGGGCACAAAGTTTTTGAGCCGTTCCTCATCTACGACGCCCTCCCATTGGAGGGTCGGGTCGATCTTGTAGTCCTTGATGTGCATCCAGCCAATCCCCGTGCGCATGGCCCGATACTCGGCTAGGGTCTCGACCGCGGTGAAGTTTTGGCTCGACAGGTTGCCGCCGTCAAAAATCAGGCACAGGTTGGGGTGGGCCACCATTTCGTAGAGCTTTTGCAGGACCCGCCCGTTCTGGCCGACGAGATTGGCCTCGACCTCTAGGCCAAAAATGACCCCGCCCCGGCTGCAAACCTCGGCGATTCGCGCCAGCCGTTCGGCCGCCGGTTCCACGTAATCGGCTGGGGCTTCCCCGCGGGGATGGTAAAACGAGAACCCGCGGATCAGCCGCGTCTCGAACTCGCCGGCCAGATCCACGGCCCGCTGCACATCTTGTTGCAAGTATTGATCAAACGGGATATAGGCGTTGGCCGAGCCGTCTTCCACATCGAGCAGCTTGACCTTGCCAATCGGCGAGCCGATCGAGGCCACCGCAATCCCAAATTCGCCGTGCAATTGTCGCAGCCGTGCGATCTCGGGTCGCGTTAGCTGCATCGCGTTTTTGACGCCCTGCCCCACATCCACAAAGCGCAAGCTATAGTGCGACATGCCCAGCGCCGCGAGCATGGTTAGCTGGGCTTCGGCCTTTTTGTCGGCCGGCCCCTCGTCGGCAAAGCCGCTGATGATCACCTTGGGTATTTCGCGCATCACACACTCCTGAAATTCTTCTAAGTATAGAGCTTGGACCGGCCTTGACAAAACGCCCGCTCGCTGCTGTCTTAGGGCGTCCTCCAAACTACATCTACATAGTGAAAACCATGAAGCCTCTATATCGCCTTAATATCGTTCCGTCCCTGCCCGAGCAACTGACGCCGCTGTGGGAGTTGGGGCACAACCTCTGGTGGACTTGGAGCAAGGAAACCATCCGCACCCTCTACCAGATCGACCCAGAAACTTGGACCGAAAGCCAGCGCGATCCCCTGCGCTTTTGGGCCTCCCTGCGGCCGGACCAGCTCGATGCCCTAATCGACGACGCGCAACTGCGGAGCCGCGTCGAGCGCGTCGTCGAGCAATTCGAGGGCTATTTGTCTCAACCGACGTGGTTTGGCCAGACGCACGGCGAGTGCCGGTTACAGGTTGCGTACTTCTCGGCGGAATTCGGCCTGACCGAGAGCCTCCGCATCTATTCGGGTGGCTTGGGCGTGCTCGCCGGCGATCACCTCAAGGCCGCTAGCGATCTAGGGGTCCCTCTCGTCGGGGTCGGCTTGCTCTACCGCGAGGGCTATTTCCGCCAAGCCCTCAACGCCGACGGCTGGCAGATAGAGCAAAACCCGGAAAACGACTTCTTCCAGATGCCCGTCCAGCCGGTCCACGCCCGCGACGGCGAGCACCTGACCATTGAGGTTCCCTTTGTCCACGGCTTGGTGCCGGCGCGGATATGGCAGGTGCAGGTGGGCCGGGTGCGGCTCTATTTGCTCGATACCAACCTCGACGAAAACGCCCCTGCAGACCGCGATATTACCGCCCGCCTCTACGGCGGCGACGCGGCCATGCGCCTCCGGCAGGAGATCCTCCTCGGCATCGGCGGCCTGCGCGCCCTTCAAGCCGTGGGCGTCGAACCCACCATCTGCCATATCAACGAGGGGCACTCGGCCTTTTTGGCCCTAGAGCGGATTCGCCGGCTAATGGCCGAGCACGGCTATTCGTTTGACACGGCGCGCGAGGCCAGCATCGTGGGCAATGTGTTCACCACGCACACCCCGGTTGCAGCGGGCAACGACTGGTTTCCCGCAGACTTGGTCGAGGCGCACTTGGGCTACTTCCGCGAGTGGCTCGGCCTGTCGCACGAGGAATTTATCGGCTTGGGCCGCGTTGACCCCCGCGACCTCCATGCCGACTTCTGCATGACGGTCTTGGCGCTCAGGCTCTCGGGTCGGGCCAATGGCGTCAGCCGCCTGCACGGCGCGGTTAGCCGCCGTATATGGCAGGGCCTGTGGCCCGACTTTTCAGAGCACGAGATCCCCATTGGCCACGTCACCAACGGCGTCCATCTCCACACGTGGGTTTCGCTGGAAATGGCCGAGCTGTTAGACCGCCATCTCGGCGACGTCTGGTGCTTTGCAGCGGCCGACGAGCGAGACTGGGCCCCGGTCTATCGCATCCCCGACCGCGAGTTGTGGGACACGCACCAGCACCGGCGCAAGCGGCTGATTGACGTAACGAGCCATCACCTGCGCCAGCAGATGCAGGGCCAAGGGGTGCTGGCGGTCAAAATTGAACAGGCCCTCGCACGGCTCGACCCGGAGGTGCTGACCATTGGCTTTGCTCGCCGCTTTGCCACCTACAAGCGCGGCAACCTGATCTTCCGCAATATCGAGCGGCTCAAGGCCCTGTTTTCCGACTCGCAACGGCCCGTGCAGATTCTCTTCGCCGGCAAGGCCCACCCCCGCGACGACGCTGGCAAGGAGCTGATCCGCCAAGTCGTTCACCTCGCACGGCAAACGCCCTTTAATGGCCGGATTTTCTTTTTGCAAGACTACGACATGAACCTCGCCCGCTACTTGGTGCAAGGGTGCGATGTTTGGCTCAACAACCCCCGCCGCCCCTTGGAGGCTTCGGGCACGTCTGGCATGAAGGCCGCGATCAACGGCGTGCTCAACGTCAGCGTATTCGACGGCTGGTGGGACGAAGCCTGCGACGAGCACGCTGGCTGGACCATTGGCCGCGGCGAGGACTACGACGACGAACACTACCAAGACGAGGTCGAGTCCAACTCGCTCTACGACCTGCTAGAGACCGAGGTGATCCCGCTCTTTTACCAGCGCGATGCGGACGGATTGCCCGGCGGTTGGATCGCCCGCATGAAGGAGACCATCGCCCAACTCGCGCCGCAGTACAACACGCACCGCATGGTCCGCGAGTACGTCGAGCGGTTTTACTTGCCCGGGCAGGATCGCTTTGGGGAATTGGCGGCCGACCGCGAGCGAGTTCAGCGGCTGACGCATTGGAAGTCGCACGTGCGCTCCAAGTGGGCGCAAGTCCAGATAGGCGCGGTGGATGTTGAGTTTCCGCGGCAACTCAAGGTGGGGGTGCAGGTGCCGTTGCGCATCGCAGTGGCCTTGGGCGAGCTCGCGCCCGAGGATGTCCGCGTCGAGATTTACGCCGGCCGCCTCAACGCCCAGCACGAATTCGCCCAGACCGAAGTGTATCCGCTAAAATTGGCTGGGCGCAACGGCGACGGCACCTACCATTTCGCCGGCACCTTCACGTGCGCCGCGGCTGGCTCGTACGGCTACACGCTGCGCGTGGTGCCCTCGCATCCCGACTTGCAAAACCCCTTGGAAATGGGGTTGGTCCACTGGGCGAAGGGGTAGGGTTTGAGGTCGGCTGTCATTTGTTATTGGCTCCGATTCGTGTGCTCCCCTGCCTCTCCACCGCCGCCTTCCTCACATCCCCCAGATGTCGATCTCCGTCCCACGGTCCGACACGCGGCGATCCCGAAACACCTTGTCGTCCCAACGCCGACCTGTGCGCCGGTCGAAAATCACCAAATGACCCGCCTCTGCATCGCAGCGATCCATATACTCGGCGGTCTGCTCCAACCCCTCGGCGATCGTCTGTTCCAAGCTCTTGTGGAGCACTTTGCACTCGATCACGAACTGGCGTGTGCGCTCGCCCTGCGGCCAGACGATGAGCAGATCGGTGCGTTTCCGACCCAAGCCATACTCGCGCTCGATACGCCCGCCGCTGTTGACGAGCCGTTGCAAAAACGCCTGCAACAGCAACTGCGGACCGGCCTCTTGATACTGGAATCGCTTGACCCAATGCTCGGAGTGTTCGCGGAAGAACGTCTGGAACGCGGTCAGCAACTTGGCTACGTCTAAGTTGCCGTCGGCATGGACGTACCAAGCCGTGTCTTGGACGAGTCCCGATTGGGTGGCATAGGTCAATTCGCGCGGCACGATTTCCGCGTAGATGGGATTGGCGATGCGGAGCGGATCCTTCTGGGCGATCAAGCCCAAATCGCGGACGTATTCGAGGTCTGGGGTCGAGAACTCGCTCTTTTCGGCCCCGCTCAACAGCGGTTCGACGATGCGCCGCACGCGCTCCTCTTGGAGCTTGTCCGCCAATTGGTCGAGGTGCGTTTCGCGGCGGAGGATGAGCTGCTCTTGCGCCTCGACGATGGCCGCCGCCGTGATTGGATCGCGCCGGTCTGCGGCCCCATCGCGGAAGCAGGTTTGGTCTGCCAAGGCATTGACCAGCCACGGCTGCCCTTGGGTCTGCGTCCAGATCGTCGCCAATGCGTCTGGCGTGAACACCTGACCCGTTTCATCGGTGTGTTGGCCGAGCAGGGCCTGCACCTCGTCGGGCGAAAAGTCGCCCAAGCGCAACGATTGTGCCTTGATGTTGAACGCGCTACCCCCGGCGATAGTCGCGTTGGCCGCAGTGGAATGGATGCGGTAGTCGCGCACATCGCGCACACCGCATAGCACCACGCTTTGCGGAAACCCTTCTGGGCGCAGGTCATAGCCCGCCCGCAACTGTCGCAATACGGACAGGAGCGCGTCGCCGATCAGGGCATCGATCTCGTCGATGAGCAACACCAGCGGTTTCGGGGACGCCGCGGCCCAGCGCGTCAATGCCTCGGTCAAGGCAGCGTGCGGACCGTGTTTGGTTAAGATGTCGAGCCAAACTTCGTCCAGAAATTCGTCGCCTATTGAACGCGCCCGAGACGCCAACCCGGCCAAAATGGTGCGCGTCACTTGTTCCACATCTTCGCGTGCGGCTTGCCCACCTTCAACATTGACGTACACGCAACGATAGACGCCCTCGGCGTTGAGCAGGTCGCGCAAGGCCAGCAAGGCCGAAGTCTTGCCCGTCTGCCGGGGCGCGTGCAGGACGAAATACTTCTCGTCCCGAATGAGGGCGAGTACATCGTCGAGGTCTAAGCGTTCCAGCGGCGGGATGCAATAATGCCTTGCCGGCTTGATGGGGCCGGCGGTGGTGAAAAAGCGCATGATTTAAGTCTCCCGTTCGATGTTGATGATACTTCTGCTATCGGCCCCGACGAGCGGAATGTACAGTATGTGCAGTATGCGACAAAACGCTACCCGGAGTGAGGACCTTGTTTAGCACCGCAGTAATCCGCTATCTTAATCGCGCAAAACCTCAAAGGAGCAAACCGTAATGACCGCACGAGAACAATCCGTCGTCCTAGTCTCGCTCACCGGCGACGAAGCCATCAAGCTCTACGACCTCGACCCCCAATCGGGCGCACTGGCCCTGCGCGCCACCAGCCCGGCACACGGCCCTTCGGGCGCGCTCTTTTTGCACCCATCGCGCCCGGTGCTCTACGACGCGCATGTCGGGGCCGCAACCCTCGCCAGCTTCCACCTCAACGCCGCGTCCGGGGTATTGACCCTGATCAACAAGGTCGATACCGGCCTCGAAACCCCGGCTCACCTGATTACCGACCGCGCCGGCCGCTTTCTCCTCACCGCGTATTACACCGGCGGCGGCATCACAGTCCACCGCCTCGGCGACGACGGGGCCATCGGCGACCTCGTCCAGCGCATCGACACCGGCCCCAAGGCCCACGCCGTCTTGCTGACCGAGGACGAGCGCTTTGTCTTTGTGCCCCACGTCTGCCCCAACAACAAGACCAGCCAGTTCCGCTTCGACGCCCGCACCGGCCAGCTCGCCCCCAACGACCCGGCCGAGTTGGCCCCGCCAGCGGGCGAACCCGGCCCCCGGCACCTGTGCTTCCGCCCCCGCGGCGATGTCGCGTACATCGTCAACGAGCAGGGCAACACAGTAACCACCCACCGCTTCGACCCCGAGCGCGGCACCCTGTCTATCTTCCAAGACGTCTCGACCCTGCCGGCGGACTACGCCGATGGCGGGAACACCGCCCACGTCGAAGTTCACCCCAATGGGCAATGGTGCTACGCATCCAATCGCGGCCACGACAGCATCGTCGGCTACCGCCTCGACGCGGAGGGTGCCCTCAGCCCATTTGGGCACTACCCAGTGCCGGCCAGCCCGCGCTCGTTCAACATCGACCCGACTGGCGAGTACCTGTATTGCGCGGGAGAAGCCGCCGACCGCATGACCTGTTATCGGGTGGATGCAGCCAGCGGCGCGCTACAGGCCAGCGCTGATTACGAAGTGGGCCAGCAGCCGTTTTGGGTGATGGCGACGACCCTTTAGGCCAGCCCAAGGGCCTCGTCGATGTCTTGCTGGTAGGCCCGCACGGCCCCGCTTAGAATCTCCGCCATGGACAGCGAACGCCCGGCGCAGGCCGACTCATAAGCTCCCACAATCGCTGCGACAGCCTGCATCCCGCCTAGGCCATCCACTTCGGGCTGGCCGCCGGTGAGTATGGCTCGGGCAAAGTCGTAGTACTCAATGGCCAAGTGCCGAGAGTCGATCTCGTAGAAGGAGGTTGCGGACGGGTCGTATTCGACGCCGTCGGCACCGAAGAGACGCTCGGTGATCTCGTCAAGGTGAAAATCCGGCAGGAGCGAGAGGATTTCGCGGCCTTTCAGCTCCTTGCCTTCCAAGCGCAGCACTACGGGCCGACCGTTGCGGTCGCCCGGGGAATAGAGCGCTCCCCAGCGACCGTGGACGCTGCGCTCCCACCCCCGACCACCGCGACCCGCCACCAGCACGAGTTGCGCCAGCGCACCGGACCGCATCCGGTAGAGCGCGACGACCGAATCTTCGCCCGTGGCCTCTACGGTATCGGGATAGGTCTTGACCCGCTCGCGGTAGGATTCGAGGGGGTGATCGGCGTGGCCTTCTGGCTTGCGCCGCACCGGCTCGACGATGAAGCCGCCGCCAAAGACGTGCGCGTACTCTCCCATGTAGTATTGGATGATGTCGCCGTAGTGGACGCCCATGTCCAAACCAATGGCCCCCTTTTCCTTGAGGTGCCGCCAAGGCGTGATGGCCATGGTATCGCTGCCGCCAGCCGAGGTCTGCATCATCAAAAAGGGGTCGCCGAGCAGGCCGGACTCGACGATGGCCCGCGCCAAGCGGTTGGGCGGGTCGCGGCGGTAGTTTTCGGCGGTGGCCAGCACCACACCGCCGGTGCGGGCCGCGTCGATCATGGCTTGGCAGGCGCGGATGGTAATGCCGAGGGGCTTTTCCACCAGCGCGTGCTTGCCGGCCAAGAGGGCCGGCACGGCGACTTGGTGGTGCATGGAGACGTCGGTAACCACGTCGATGGCTAGGATGTCGTTGCGGTTGAGCACTGAGTCCATATCGGTAAAGACCAGCGGCGCGCGCCCGAAGAGCCGCTGCACCTCGCGGGCGGCAAACTCGGCGTTTTCCCGGCGCACGTCGCAGACGGCCGTCAATTCGACATTGCCGATGCCGCTGTCTTCCAACACCTTATAGGCCATGATATGGCGATGGCCCATGCCGCCGCAGCCGACGACGCAAAGCGGTACTTTTTCCATAATAGAATCTCCTGTTAGGTATGCGGAAGGTTGGGCGCGGCTGTGGGCATTGTCAAGGGGAAGGCAAAACGCGGGAGGAACATTTTGCTAAAGCGTTCTCCACCAACGATAAAGGGCTGCACGCCCAAGGCCCTGCTCGTCGGGTTGCTCGGCGCTCTTTGCATCGGCCTCGGCTCGACCTACAACGATATGATCGTCAAAGGCTCTGGGCTGGCGGTGTGGAACCTGACCCCGGCGGCAACCTTTCTCTTTTTTGTGCTGGTCATCTTCTTAAACCCGCTCTTAAAGCGGCTGCATCCACACCTGCCCTTACAGCGCGGCGAATTAGCCGTGGCCTTCTTCCTGATCCTACTGGCCAATACCCTGTCGAGCCGCGGCCTGCCGGCGCAACTCCTGCCGGTCATCACGGGGGCCTATTACTACGCCACCCCGGAAAACGGTTGGGCCGAGATCGTCCAGCCCTATATGCCCGATTGGCCGGTGCCCCAAAACCGCGACGCCATCTGGGGCTTTTACGAAGGTGACCCCACGGGGTCTGTGCCGTGGGCGATCTGGGCCGCGCCGCTGCTCTATTGGGCCATCTTTGGCTTGGCCCTCTTTTTGGCGATGGTCTGCTTAATGGTGATCGTGCGGCGGCAATGGGTAGAGCACGAGCGTCTAGCCTATCCCATGGTCCAGCTCCCGTTGGCCCTGATCGCCGACGACCGCCAGCGGCTCGGGCGCAGCGGGTTGATGTGGCTGGGGTTTGCCATCCCGTTTGTCTTAGGCTCGATCAACGCTTTGCACAACTACTTCCCAGCCGTTCCCACCGTCAGCGTGTCGCTCGATGGCTTGTCGGCGTTCCGCGGCGCGGTGTCGCTGAGCCTGTACCTGAGCCTGTCGATGGTGGGCTTTTCCTATTTCGTGCCGCAGAACGTCGCCTTGGGGTTGGTTTTTTTTCACCTCGTAAACGTGGTGCAGCGCGGGTTGTTGGGGATGCTGGCTTGGGGGGGCAAGGACGAGACCATGGGCGCGTACAGCCAGTACACCGATCCGATCATCATCCACCAATCCATGGGCGGCATGATCGTCTTGGTTGCGGGGTCCTTGTGGGTGGGCCGACGACATATCGGGAACGTGCTGCGCAAGGCTTTGGGCCGCGCCCCGGAGGTAGAGGACGCCGATGAAATTGCTTCCTATAGCGTGGCCGTGTGGGGGGCCGTGGCCAGCTTTGTGGTCATGGGCGTCTGGCTGTGGCAATCCGGCATCCCACCGCTGTTGGTCCCCCTGCTGCTGTTGGGCGCATTTGTCGGGTTTATGACCATCGCCCGCGTCGTCGCGCAGGGCGGGGTGGCGGCGATGTTTCCGCCGACCAACGGGCCGGACTTCGTCGTCGCCAATGTCGGGGGCTCCGTATTGGGTAGCAAGGGCATGGCCGGCATGGCCCTGAGCTATGCTTGGAGCGTAGATACCTTGATCTTGCTGATGAGCGCGTGCGCCAATGGCCTAAAGCTGGTCGCGGAAATCAACCTGCCCCAGCGCCGCCGCCTCTTCGGGGCCACCATTGCCGTGATCGTCCTGACGCTGGGCTGCGTCGTCGCCCTAACCCTCTATCTAGGCTATCAGTACGGGGCCATTAATTTGTCGCGATTTTACTTTGATAACGTCGCGCAATATCCCTATCGGTTCATGGAGAAGAGCATCCTCAATCCATTCGCGCCGCGCCCGAGTACGTGGATGCACATAGGCGTTGGCGCGGCGATCATGGGCGGGTTGATGGCGGCCCAGTATCGGTTTTTGTGGTGGCCCTTCCACTCGCTGGGGTTTCCGATTAGCTGCGTCTTTGGCAAGATGTGGTTCAGCGTGTTTATCGCTTGGCTCCTCAAGAGCGCGGTGCTCAAATACGGCGGGCTGACGCTGTTGAACCGCCTCAAGCCCTTCTTTCTGGGCTTGGTCTTGGGCGAGGCCGTCGTGGCCGGGACTTGGGTGCTCATTGACTATGTAACCGGCATGCAAAACAATCATCTGGGTGGGATTGTGTTTCAATAGCAGGGGGTTATAAGTAGCGTTCTTACAATTAGGGTTCCAGTTTCTGATTCGGCTTGGTCCTTTTCTGGATTCCCGCTTTCGCGGGAATGACCCCTAGCGTCGTCGTGTAAGACTAGCCAAAGGCAACTCTTGAAAGGGGCCGTTGAAACGGCTATCTTAGTCTCATGATGACGCCCGACCAACGCTACTTCTTCGATTTGACCGGCTATCTCCACTTGCGCGGCGTGCTCAGCGCAGCCGAGCTCGCGCCCGCCCAAGCCGCGGCCGACCGCTACATCAACATGCCGCCCGAAGAGTGGCCCCCCGAATTTGGCGCGGATCGCACGCGCCGCGACCTCACCCCCTATCAGCACGGCTTTGCCTTCGACAAAAGCCTCGAAGTGCTCACCCGGCATCCGGCGACTTGGCCCATCCTCATGGAACTCACCGACCGCCGGCCGCGCTTCAACGGCGGCACCTTGGGCTACAACCGCCACGGCCACCGCTTCCACCGCTTGCACGCCGGATGGCAGCCCTCCAAGCGGCCCGACGTGCGGCGGTACTACCTCGAGGACGGCCAAGTCCGCTGTACGGACTTTATTTTCTTTTTTTACTTGACCGATGTGTTCCCCGGCGACGGCGGCCTCATCGTCTTGCCCGGCTCGCACAAGGCTCACTTCGACCGGCCCCAAGGGATGTTTTACCCCGGTGCCGAAGGCGACGCCGACTATGTTGCCGACGCGGTGCCCCCGGGCGTCCACAATGTCTGCGCCCGCGCCGGCGATGTCGTCATCATGCCCGAGCACCTCATGCACGGCGCGCTCACTTGGCAACCCCGCGACCGCGACCGCCGCTTCCTCATCCTGCGCTACAACGTCCAGCACATGCTCACCGGCCAGCGCCGCCCCTTTCCCGAGGCCATTCGCCAGCGGCTCGACCCCGAGACGATTGACCTGCTCGAACTGGCCCCGTACTACGAGTACAAAAACATCGTCAAGAAGCGCGAAAACATCGCCTAGCCCCGTGCTGAGTCACAAGGGTTGACAGGGCCCTTCTTGGATTGAACATTTGTATAGGCCAATCAAACCGGAGGGCAGCCATGTGGAACAGGAGATTCACGGTCGATGTAGGGCGCGGGTGGGCCGATCTGCTCACGCCAATCAATTACTATCGCATCCACTGCAAGGCATTTCGCTTGGATGTGGTCGTGCAAACGGGGGCCGAGATCTTGCCGGGGGTCGTCATCTACCCGCAGATCATGGCCGTCTGCGGCCTCACCGTAAAGACCCGGCGCGAGCGGGACATCTATCGCGGGGCCCCGAGCCTCGTAGCAGAGGTTTTCCCGCACGCCGAGCCGTCCGCCAACCTAATGGAAAAGTCGCAAGAGCTGTTGGCAGAAGCCGGCGTCATCGAGTACATCGCCTCCGGCGGCAGCGCGGGGAATACGACTTGGTTCCGATTGGCCGATGGGCGCTATCAGGAGGTCGCGCCCAGTGCCGATGGCTTCATTCGCAGCGCGGCCCTCCCGGGCTTTTGGATGGACCTAGAGGCGCAAAGAAAGGGTGCTTACCAGCGAGTATTCCATGGAATCCACCAAGGCATTGCGACCGACCTCGACGAGAAGTATCGGGCACTATAACCGTCCTACATCCTTCATACGGGATGTTGTGCATGGATTTTTGGGTATGAGATACTTCGCTGCGCTCAGTATGACAAGGTGTGGGGCACGCAGCCCTCGTCTGGGTGTCATGCTGAGCGTAGCGCAGCGCAGCGAAGCATCTCTACATGCTTTCGAGTCATAGGATTGCTATAGCATGACGGCTCTCGATTTCCGCGCCCGCGTCCCGGTTTTCGACGCCAACATCGGCGTCGGCCATGCCCACGACCGGCCCTCGCCGGTTGCCGATGCGGCCGGCCTGCGGGCGGAGATGCAGCGCCACGGCGTGGAGCGCGGCTTGATCTACCACCGCCAAGGCGAAGCCATCAGCGCGATTGAGGGCAACGAGGCCCTGCGAGCTTGGCAAGGCGATGGGCTCGTCTGCCAATGGGTTGCCGGGCCGAGCGCAGAATCGCTGGCGCAACTGCGGGCGCTCCACGCGGCCGGCGAGGTCCGCAGCGTCCGCCTACACAACACGCAGGCGTGCCGCGTCCCCTTTGTGGGTTGGATCTACGGCGAGTTGCTCGCTTGGCTGGCGGCTGAGCGCATCCCCCTGTGGGTCTCGCTGGCCGACACCCCGGTTGCCGAAGTCGCGGAGACCTTGCGTTGCTTCCCGGAGGTACAGGTAGTACTCCTCGGTGCTCACTACGTGCATTCCCTCGCCTTGCGCCCCCTGCTCAGGGCGCTGCCGCAAGCGGCCATGGAGCTAAGCCGCTTTGAGAATCTGGGCGGTATTGAGGCGCTGATCGGCGAATTTGGCGTGGAACGCTTCCTCTACGGCTCCTACTATCCGCGCTACGCCATGGGGCCGATGCTCTTTTACCTGCACCACTTGGCTATTGACAACGCCGCGCTCGCAGCTTTGGCCGCGGGCAATCTAGCGCGCATTCTCGGAGAGGTCGCGTGATCATCGACTTTCACGGCCACGTAGGCCGCTGGGATGGGCTCGACATGGTCGACGACCCGGTCGAGATGCTCCGCGCCATGGATGCGGTGGGGATCGACAAAAGCTGCGTCTTCAACATCTTCCATCCCGACGGCAAACCCGGCAACGACCAGACAGCGGCTTTTGTCGCCCGCCATCCCGACCGCTTCATTGGCTTCGCGTACGTAGCCCCCACCTGCCCCGACACCGTGCGCCCCGAGTTGGAAAGAGCCATCGACGAGCTCGGGTTCCGGGCGATCAAAATCTACTCGCCCTACACGCCCTTTCCGCTCGACGACCCGGCTTGGGACCCAATCTACGGCTTTGCCGATGAGCGCGGCCTCGCCATCTTGGCGCACACGGGCGGCGAGGCAACGGCCGCACCTGCCCAATTTGGCCGCGCGGCCGCGCGCTTTCCCAACGCCCGCTTCGTCGCCGGCCACGCCGGCAACACCGAGCCGTATCGCAGCCAAGCTATTGCCGCGGCCGTGCGCTTGCCCAACTACTTCCTCGAAACCTGTTCGACCTTTCGCACCCCGGGCGTCGTCGAAGAGTTGGTGGCCAAGGCCGGGGCCGACCGCGTTCTCTTTGGCTCGGATACGCCCTTGATGGACCCCCGCCCCCAGCTCGGCAAGATCATCACCGCAGCCATTGACCGCGACGCCAAGCGCCTCATCCTCGGGGAGAATGCCCGGCGCCTGCTCGGGCTGTAAGCTGTAAGACGCAAAAAGCCCGCCTGCCACCGAGGGCAAGCGGGCTTTGCAAGCGGTGCGGAACCGGGTATTACTGGTACTGATGCTTAATCCGGCCCCAACTCTGCGCTTCGACCGAGGTCGGCTCGCCCCAATCAATGGTGTCGTCCATGGGGGAGATGAGCAGGTCCTGCGAAGAGTGACAACAGTTCGTCGGGGTCGTCGCCCACATGCCGACGCGGTTGTCGGCATCGCCGGCACTGTCATCGACGTCGCTGACGAAAATCGAAAAGCCGATTATCTCGCCCGCCGTCAGGTCGTGCTCAATGACCTGATCTTCGGTGATGTTCTCCTCGGTCGGCTTGGGATACGAATCAATGGCGATGGTGCGGAACTCGTAGATATACGTGCTCTCGCCATACTCCTCGCCCTCAAAGCTATAGGTGCAGTAGTACCAACGGCTGCCGTTGGACAGCAGCGTCGGGTTTTCGATGTCGGCAGAAGAGACGGCAGCCGTTTGCAGGGCCGGGCCGAAATTGCCGTTGAGCGGCGGGAACGCGAATGAGTACTTGTGGTGCGTCACCACGTCTTCGGGCTTGGGCAAGTAGTCGTGGCGCGGATTGAACTCGATCTCAATGCTGTCGTCCCACCAGTAGGAGCCTAAGTCTTGGCGGGTAATGGTGTGTTTGTTGTCGAACACCTTCGTCGTCACGTAGAGTTCATTGCGCGAGTCGTTCCAGCCCAAGATGTGGCGGATCTGCATAGAAGCCGGATCCATGCCGCCGCGTGGCACGTCGTCGCCAGCAAAGCCATGCACGGAAAAGAGCCTCGAACTGGGAATGGCGTACACATCGAGCGGCACCGCCGCCCAATCGTCGTCAAATCCGTCGATGACCGGCACATGGGAATCGGGGAACTGCACGGCGAGTTCAAACTCGCCCGGGGGCTCGTGCGCCCCGGCGGCGAGGGCAAAGGCCAAAAGGGCCATTGCCGTCAGGCTACAGGTGAAAAGACGCTTCATAGCTACCTCCTTGGGTAGGTGGACGATGAACGAGGGATTGCAAATGTAGTCAAACGACCCGCCAAATACAACTATTGCGACTGCCAGCACCCCCCGCTACGGCCGGGATGACTACTGCAAGCCGGCGTATAGCGTGACAAAGGTCTCGGTCGTGGTTGCGGGCGCGGCCTCCGCAAACGCTTTGCGCTCTACCACAAAGCCGGCCAACGCCGCGATCCGGTAGCCCAAATAGGCCGACTCAGTCTCCAACTGCAAGGCCCAACTCAGGGAGTCGAAATTTTCCGCCTCGCGGTTGAAGTCCTTGAACAGCGCGTACTCAACGCCGGCTTGAAGGCGCGTGGCTTGCAATAGTTGCGTTTCCAAAAGTAGCGAGAACAGCTCTATCAGCGTCGTGCGATTGTCTTGGTCAAACAGCGACCGGTTCTGCTGACGCCACTCGCTCTTCCAACGCGGCGATAGGGTCAGCCCGCGCCAAGTGTGGCGATAGCTGGCCTTGTTGATCAAGCCAAAGAAAAAGTCCGTCGCATCGCGCTGCCGCTGCGCGAAGAAGACCCCGTGCAGCTTGCTCATCACCAACAGCGCGTCGCTCGTCAGGCTGTGGCCAGCGAACAGCTGGTGGACCCAAGCATCGCGGGCTAGGAGCGGATCGTCGATGGGGACGAGCTGGCCGCCGCGCAGCGTGTTGTCGGGTTGCCACTGCAAAATTGGATCGGGAATGTCGTCTTGCACCAACTGGCTCATCTCGAAAAGCCGCACCCGCCCCACCCGCGGCCACGCGCGCTCGTAGCTCAACTGCCAGTACGTGCTGTGGTTTTTGCGATCCGCCGAAATTTGCTCCTCGCGCAAGGCCCCCACCTTGAGTTGCCAATACCGACTCAGGTCGATGCCCCCATAGACATTGAACCCTTGCTGATCGCGGCGGTAGGGGTAGTCCGGCTCGGTGTCGTTTTCGTATAGATCGACCCAGAAGTTGTGGTTCATATCCACGCCGAAGAGGAACTCCGGCCGATCGACCAAGAAGCGGAGGAAAGGCTCCTCGTAATCTGGAACGGCATTGGCCTTGACCCGGTTGTCGTTTTGGTTGAAGTCGGGCACTAAGTCGTTGTTGAGGTCCCAGCCGGGAAAGACTAAGCGGTCGTTGACCAAAAAATCCGCGCGGAATCCATCGGGAAAGCGATCTTGATCGTCGTTGTCTTCCACTAAGTCAAAGCGGTTGCCCTGCCGGGCGTAATCGAGGCCCGAGGCGGTGGTGACAAAAGACTGGGTGTTGTAGCGCGGGTCAATCGAATACACTTCTCCGAACAGCGACAGCCGCCCCAAGTGCTTGCTCAGGTTCGCCATCCACGCTGGCGCGCTTTCGCGCCCGCCAATGCCCGCCGAGGAAGTGTGCGTCTCCTCGGCGACGTTGGGATACTTGCGGAAGCTCCAGCTCAGGTCGTATTCGCCATATAGGTCAAAGCCGAGCACATTTTCCACCTTGATCGTGGCGCCGGCGACGGTCGTAGCCGTCGGCAGCCCGTAGGCAAAGCGGACCGTGCGCAGATTGGATAGGTCCTGCACATTCCCCTCGGCCTGCGCCGTCAGCAAGAAGACCGGATCTTCTACATCCGCGCCGAAGACGTCGCCCAAGCTGATGGAGCGCTCGCCCGTCCGACTAAACGAGCTCGATGGCCGACCGACTGTTACAAAGCCGCCGCCCTCTCCCAACTGCTGGTCCGAACTCATCCATATCTGGTAGTCGTTGGCCAAGACGAGGCGAAATTCCACTGCCGAGATCTCGGACTTATCGGCCGAGGCGCGGTTGACAAACGACGGGCTGTCAAAGTCGTAGAGCAGGCTGATTTGCCCGTCGCCATCGGCGGTGAGAAACCCCTGCCGCTCTAGGCCGCCGCTGATCACCGGACCAAAGCGAATGTCGCGGCCCGACTCCACCGTGCCGTCGCGGTAGGTGATAATCACGTCCGAGGCGTCTGGGAAGTACGCTGCGCCGCCGCGGCCGTCTCCGGGCGAGTCGTCCCGCAAGGCGATTGCGATCTGGGATACGGTCGCGTTTTGCTGCTTGTTCAGCCCGCCTTTATACAGCGTTTCTACGAGCTGATCCGACTCGCTGTTGGTCTGATGGGCGTTGACCGCGTGTAGGCCCAACTCCACGAAATCCCCGAGCTGGGCCGCAAACCGCCCTCCCACGAGGGAGGTCGCGTCCGTAAAGCGACTCTCTTCCTCCTGCAAGCCGCGCGGCCCGGTAATCAGCGAGTGGAGAAAGGTCAGTTGGTACTTGTCGGTGGCGAGGTCCATCTGCAAGCCGTTTAGGCGCGGCTTGGAAAACGACAGCGGCGTCAAGGTGGTCCGCAGGTTGTTGCTCACCGTCAGTGCGTAGTGGTATTGGCCCTTGTGGTCGCCGGCGATGACCAGTTCGTTGAACCACTGCGCGAACCGCTCGGTCTTGAACAGGGAGCTACCGGCCTCTTGGGGCCGCGTCTGCGCCGTATTAAAAATGAGCCAGCCCTGAGTCAGGTAATTCCCGTACAGATCGTAGAAGTAATCGCCCTCCAAGTCGATGTTCACGTAGCGCTGATACGGCAGCCGCGCGCGGTTGGTGTACTCCCACTGCCGCCATGGGTATTCGGCGAACATCACCTGCGGCACGTACCAGCGCCGCGTGGCCGGGTCGAGGGCGTCGAGGTACACCTCCGGGCTTCGCGCTACTTCCCGTTGCCATGCCCAGGCCCAGTCGGCAAAAACGAGGCCGAGCACTGCGACGCCGAGGAAGGTCCAAGGCTGTTTTGTCACGCCGCTCATTGTAGCTAAGTCCGTCTAAAATTGGTACGAGTAATACAGTGCTATGCCTCGCTCTTGGGCATAAGCTGCAACATCGGGCGATGAAATCATGTGCGTGACCAAAACGGCAAATACATCCTCGAATAGCGGCTCGAGACGAGTGAGCCGGCCTTGGATGAAATGGTCGATGTTCTTGGCGGACAACTGGCTCTTGCTTTCGCCAATTACGACCACCGCGCGCCCATCCCTGCGCCCTCGACCGAAGATGTTGACCTCAACGGGATACCCTCTGTCGGTTGTGAGGTACGTGCGAATGAGCCGGTCCTCCACCTCAATCCCATGATCGGTCTTGAGGAGTGCCGGCAGAGCGCGATAGGCTTCGTTTTCGAGGATGTACCCTACGGTATGCGAGAGGCCGCCGAGTTGTTTGCGCGTTTCGTCGTGCGCTTCTGTCAGTTTTTTGAGTGCCTCTTCGGTCCCCGCTTGGGCGGCCGCCAGTCGGTCGAGCGTGGCTTCGACCCGGTCCATGCGGTTTTCCACGCCTTCCAACCGCTCCTCTGCCCGCGCTTGGGCGACGGCGAGGGCTTTGACCGCATCCTTGAGGTCCTCCATGTCAACGGAGGTGGCCAAGCCGACGTGGAGCTCACTCAACAGGCCGGTGAGGACGTCGGCCTGCGCTTGGGTAAACGCCCCGCCTAATCTGCGTTTGACGTCGTCTGTGTTTAACATGGCTTTTTCCTTGTGACACCGGGTATTCGGCTCTCAGTTATACTTACAGGGCCGCTAGTCAATGTCAAGTCTCCAGCCTAGTACGCCACGCCTATCGCGCCGTTGGCTACTTCGCGGCCCTTGTCGGTGTCCCAATCGAGTTGATAGAGGTACAGGCCGGGCGGCACGAGTGCGCCCTCTGCGTCGAGCCCGTTCCAAGTTTGGGCAAAGCTGCCACTGCCGGCGTTCGCCGCGCTTTGGCGCACTAGGCGGCCGGATAGGTCGTAGATCCGCAAGCGGATCGGCCGCCGGCTTTCCAAATCGCGCAACTCATAAGCAATCGCGACGTGGTCGTTGACGCCGTCGCCGTTGGGCGTAAAGGTCGCGGGCGTGGCTTGGACGCTGCTGATGAGGCCGCCGCCCATGGGCGTGCGCACCGATACCACATCGCCGCCAAAGCGGAACGTCGCGTTGCCCGGGGCGACCTGCTGCTTGAGCTCGGGTTCGGTGCTGTCGTACACCCAGCTTCTGAAGTCCGCGCCAAAGCGCAAGACCTTGGCGTCGAAGACGACCTCGATCCGCTTCTCGTTGTCGCGCGGCCCCACCAAGCGGTCGAAGCCGACGATCAGGCGGTCGTCTTGAATCTCGGGCGGGAAGCGGTCGCTGATCTCCGCGCCGTCAATGAGCACGGAATGCACCCGCTCGACCGGGATCTGGGTAAAAATTTCCAGCCGGTCAAAGCCCAAGTCGCGGGCGCGCAAGACCGGGCGCACCACATAAGTAAAGGTCGTGGCCGCAAAGCTCTCCGTGGCAATGGGCCAGATCTCCCCAACCACCTCTTGGGCTACCGGGTCCTCGGAAAACAGCAGGGACAGGTCGTCGATGCGCGGGGCCGCGTCGGCGCGGGCGAACAGGACGGCCTCTAGCTGGAAGTAGCGCGCCGGACTCGGCGAGAGGACGGGCGTACCGTCTTGCCACCGGTCGGCCGGCAGTTCGACCTGCCGCAGCCCCGCAGCGAACTCGTAGGGCGCCGACCAAAGGCTCCAATTTTCTAGGTCGTAGCCCAATTCCACGTCGTCCCACCGCCGGCGGCCGAGCTGGGTCAGGTATTCGTCGAGGGTCGATACTTCGAGGGTCCCGGTGGGGCCGATGGTGCGATAGACGTTCGGCTGCGGCGTGTTGCCCGTGCGGGTGCGGAGCAAAAGCTGGGTTCCCGCGGGCACCTCGCCTTGCCAGCGAACCTTGCTCCACGCAACCTCGCGGCCAAAATCCAGAATCGGAGTGCGGTAAGTAGTCCGGGTCACAAAGCCCTCGCCATAGACTTCAAACTCGGCGATTTCCCAATCGCGCTCGGGGTCGAGCGGGCGAATGGCAATCCACTTGAGGTCGCGGGTGGGGAAGCGCAAATCCACCACCACGTCGAGGCTTTCGCGGTTGCGCGCCAAGATGTCAAAGGCCGGGTCATTGGGTGCGCCCAAGGCCGCGTCGATAACCATGTACCAACGCTTGCCGCGCTGGCTGCGGTCGAAGTTGCTGTCCCAAAACGGCGCAGTGTGGTTGGCCACGCCGATTTCGTACCAAGCCAAGTGGTTGTCCTCAAACCGAGGCCGGGGGAAGAAGCGGATGCGGTTGATGGGCAGCTCAGCCCCCAAGTGCATGACGTTGTTTTTGACCACGCCGGGGTTGTTGCGGCCGGCCAAGCGCGGCGGCTCGGGCACTCGCACCAGCATGGCGGTCGTCGGATCGCCGTCGATGAGAAACTGCAAGGGCTGGGAGTCGGTTACTAAGTGCGTACCGCCGTAGATACTGGCCGTGTAAAAGTGCCCTTGGCGTTCCTTGATTGACAGGGCCAAGTTCTCGCTCGGATCGATATACACCGGGCGCAGGCCGCCCGCGGCAAAGTCGATCAACGTATCGACGCCCGCGGTGTTGAAGCGCACGCTGACCTCTTCGGCTACCGCGCCAATGGTCACCTCCTCGACGATGCGGCCCTCGGCGTCGAGCAGCGCGTACGAAGCCGTCTGCTCGGCGATCAGTGCCTGCCAAGAATTGCCGTCCGCGCCGCCGAGGCGGAACTCACCGCGACCCCAAGCCCCGGTAGTTAGGACCGCTATTAGTAAGCCTAGCCGCTGGAACATGATGGTCTCCTCCTTAGTACGCTACGCATACGGGCCGCACCGTCTGCCCGCTGCGCGCGTCTCCGGCCACTTCGAGCCGCACCAAGTAGATGCCGGGGGCGACGCGCTGGCCCCGCTCGTCGGTGCCGTCCCAATGTACGGCGTCGTACACCCCGTTTTGTCCTTCGGCGTCGAAGAGGCGGCGCACCCGCCGGCCGCCTACATCCCACAGCTCAATCGCGATCCGCGCTTTGCCGATGACCGCCAGCACCTCAAAGCGCACGTCGAGGATGTCGTTCACTCCGTCCCCATTGGGCGTCAAGACGTTGCTGCCGAGGGCGAACCGGCCAATCAAGCTGCCTTCGTTCACCGCACGGCTCAGCACCGTCGTCCCCGATTCGGTCGGCACATCCCCTTCCGCCAAAAAGGCCGCGTCGCCCGGGGTAATGCCCTGAAAGGCATCCTCTGCTAGCAGCAGGGCGCGGCCGCCAAAGCGGGTGCTAAAGGCCAGCACTCGGCTGACGAAGTGGATTTTCAGCACGGCGTCGTGCTGGTTGATGGCCGGGAAACGCACCGCAAAGCGCTGGTCGTCAATGGCGGTGATAGCGACCTCGCCTTCGGCTGTGACCCCATCGGTCACGGCAAAGGCGTGGTCGAGTACCGGTTGGCCGCTGGCGTCGATGATTTCGATTCGCTCGACGCGGCTGACGCGACTCGGAGTAAACACCTCAAAGCTGTTGAAGCCCTGCGCGTGATCGCTTTCCATCACCGCCCGCACTGCGTATGCAAAGGGCACGTCGGCGGCGGCCGGCACCTCGCGCGGGAAAATCTCGCCGATGAGGGCGTCGGCCAGCGGTGGCGAGGAAAATTCGAGGCCGATCTGCTCGATGATGTGGCTGGCTTCCAAGTGCTGGCTCTGAAATTCCACGCGAAATTGGAAGTAGCGGCTCGGGCCGGGCGAGAGAATCTGTGTGCCCGCAGCCAGATCCTCCAGCGAGTAAGGCGAGGTCCACGGACTCCAGTTTGCCAAGTCGTCGCGCACCGAGCCGCGCTCCCAATCGTCGCCCTGACGCCCGCGCTCGGGCAGCTTTAAGTACTCTCGGCGCAGCAACGGCTCGCCCGGGTCGCTCGCGGACGACGGGATCTCGGGGGCGTCTTGCAGGCCCACCTGCTTGCGGGTGTATGCCAAGGGACTGGGGTCGTGGCCGCTCCGGGTGCGCAACTGCATGTCGGCTAGGTCCGCCGCGCCTACTTGCTGCTGCAAGGTGCGGATGAGGCCCCAGTTGGCCGGGCTGCCCATGTCGATGATCGGCGAGATGTAGCGCGCTGTCGGGAAAAACCCCTCGCCAAAGACTTGGAGTTTTTCGATCTCAAAGGGAATGGCCGACGTGGCTCGCAGGCGGATGAAGCGAATGTAGCGCGGCGGGTTGATGGGCACTTGGGTGATCGGGTCGCTGTTGTTGTTGAGCACGGTATAGGTTTCCCATATAGGGTTGCCCGAGCTGGTCAGCACCAAGCCGTCGTTGATCTCCACTTCAAAGTTTTTCAAAAAGTCGTTCTGAAAGGGGGTGCCGGGCGAGGAAAAGACCGTGTTGCGAGGAAAAAAGCGCAGCCGGTTGACCCCAAAGCGCGCGCCGAGGTCGAGAATGAGTTGGGTCCCCGAGATGTCGTCCTCTTTGCGCTCGAATGCCTGCCCGGTCGGCTCGGCCGCGAGCATGTCCTCGAAAATCACCTGTAGCTGCAAGGCGGTCAGGTCAAAGACGGTCGGTGCGCGCAGCGAGCCGCCGCGCTCCAGTGCCTCGGTGGCCAAGTTCTGCTCGGCCCCCACTCGCCGCGGCAGGATGCTGCCCGGAAAATCCGCGCTGTCGAACTCGATTAAGTCGGCCGGCGCATGGCCGATTTCGGTGACGTTAGGGTCGAGAAAGGAGCGGTGCTCGGGCCGAATAGTCGAGATGCCCTCGGCCCCTTCGACGCGCCCGGTCCACGAGATTTGCCCGTCCTGCCCGATGAGCAAGACTTGTCGAGCCGCCAGCGGTTGCACCCAGCACACCGTTAGGACTCCAATCAGTAGCGCGGCTTTCATGGCATTTTCCCAGACAATTGTTTCAGCAAGACGTCCCGCTCGGTTTGGACGCGCGCGGCGATTGTGGCATGCTGCTTTTGGCGCTGGTACTGGGCAAACGCCGCCTGGGCGGCTCGTTCCTCACCTAGCAATCCGTGGAGCTTGCTGAGGAAGAAATGCACCCGGTAGTCATCCGGGGTGGCCTCGGCCAGCGCGGCAACGCGGGCGAGGGCCTCGCGGTAACGCCCCTGCCAGAACAGCAGCTTGCCCAGCCCCCACAAATCGGTGCTTGAATCGGGCCTTTCCGCGAGCGCGGCCGCGAGCTGCTCTTCCGCCTTTTGTATGGCTTCCTCCCCGACCAGCTTTTGCTGCCGCCACCAGCCCTCCACCCTTGCGCGGCCCAACTCGCCGCGGCGGCGGTCCATCTCAATGAGGAGATCCGCCAGCCCCAAGGCTGCTTGCCGCGCATAGTGCTTTTGTCCCAACAGCTCGACGTAGGCCGCAATCGCTGGTTCGGCTTGGCCTTCGGCCTCGTACATGCGCGCTAGCTGATAACGAGCCCGGCTGCTGTCGGGACGCAGCACTAGCAAGTCGCCGTAGGATTGGGCCGCGCTCTGCAAGTCGCCGCTCAGGCTCTGTGCGTCGCCCAACCGGCCGAGCAACGCGGCCGGGTCGCCACCTTGGTCGAGCAAGGTCCGGTAGAGGCTGACGGCAGCGGCTGGCTGCCCGGCATCTACATAGCGGGCCGCCAGCAACTCCTGCGCTCGACGCTCTTCGGGCCAGCGCGTCAACAATTCGCGGTACGCGGTAATGGCCTTGCCGGGTTCGTCCTTTTCGCCGTAGAGTGCTCCGAGCGCGTAATAGGCTGCGGGAAAATCAACCCCTGCGGCGACCGCACTCCTGAACTCGCGCAGGGCATTGGCCCGCATGCCCTGCTCTTGGTATGCGCGACCCGACCAGTAGTGCTGCTCTCCTTGCGACCTGCCATCGCAGGCGTTGAGACCAATACTGAGCGCGATTAGCCAGAGATACGCGACCCCACCAGCTATGGCTAGGGGGCGCATTAGTTCAGCCCCGCGTAAATCGTCACAAAGGATTCGTTGGTCGTCCGCGCCTCCTGCCCGGTGAACTGCTTGCGCTCGATTTTCATGCCGGTCAGGGCGCGCAGCTTGTAGCCGAGGTAGTTGGACTCATTGCTAAACTGGACGGCTACGGTCACCGCGTTGAAGTCGTTGGCGTCGGTGTCGAAGTCGTTGAAAATCGCGTACTCCACGCCGGCCTGAATTTTGGTCACCTGCAAGACCTGCGTCTCCACCAAACCTGAAAACAACTCCATCAGACTGGTGTGGCTGTCGAGCGAGAGGAGGCTGCGGCTCTGCTTGCGGAACTCGCTCTTCCAGCGCGGCTCCAAAGACCACGCCCCGAGCTGGAAGCGGTAGCTCGCTTTGTTGATCAGGCCGAAGAAGAAGTCGGAAGGGGCCAAGTCGTATTGCTGCCGCTGGGCCTTTTCCATCCGCTGGTGGAAGTAGAGCCAGTGCATCTTGGTCATTAAAAAGAGCGACGCCACCTGTAGGTTGTGGCCGATAAAGAGCTGATTGACCCAAGTGTCGCGCGCCAACAGCGGGTCCTCGACCTTGGTCAACTCGCCGCCGCGTAGCGTATTGTCCGGCGCCCATTGCAACAGGGGGTTGGGAATGTCGTCGGCGACCAGCTTGCTCATCTCGAATACCCGGAAACGACCCAACCGCGGCGCATCGCGCTCGTACGTAAACATTAGGTAGGTGCTCTCGTTTTTGCGCGCCGAGGAAATCAGCCCCTCGCGCAACGCGCCCACCACCAAGCGCGCCCGCGGCGTGAGGTCGGCGCCGAGGTGGATGTTGAAGCCCCGGTGATCTCGGCGATACGGATAATCCGGCTCCTCGTCGTTTTCGTATTGATCGACCCAAAAGTTGTTGTTCATATCGACGCCAAAGAGAAACTCGGGCCGATCGACGTAAAACCGCAGAAACGCCTCCTCGTAGTCCGGCTCGGTATTCGAGCGGACGAACGTATCGTTTTGGTTGAAGTCGGGCACAAAGTCGTTGTTTTGATCCCAACCCGGAAAGACTTGCAAATCGCCGCTGAGAAAGTCGAAGCGCACGTTGTCCGGGAATTTGTCCTGATCGTCGTTGTCATCGACCAAATCGACCAAGCCGCGCTCGTTGTCGTAGTCGAAGTCCCCGGTGCCCGAGGTGATAAAGGTCTGGGTGTTGTAGCGCGGGTCCATACTGTAAAACTCGCCGAAGGCAAAGTAGGGGGCGGCCTTTTTAGACACATTTACCATCCAAGCGGGGGCCGAGCGTCGGCCGCCGATCCCAGAGAATGCCTCGTGGGTCTCCTCGAGCACGTTGGGGTACTTCCGATAGCTCCAGCTCAGATCGTACTCGCCGTATAGATCGAAGCCCCGCAGGTTTTGCAACTCGACGCTGCCGCCAAAGATGTGGGTCGCGGTGGGCAGGCCGTACTCAAAGCGGATGGTCTGCAAATTGGTGATGTCTTGGACGTTGCCCTCGGCTTGTGCGACGAGCAGCAAGACCTCTTGGCCGTCGAGGTTGATCTGGCGGTCCGAGGTCATCCAGACTTGGTAGTCGTTGCCCAGCGTCAGCAGGAATTCAACCTTGGCGATTTCGTCCTTGGCAAAGCGGGCCTGATCGACAAAGCTCGGGCTGTCGAAGTCGTACACGAGCCGCATCTCCTCCGGCCCGTTGGCTGCGACAAAGCCCTGCTGCAAGAAGCCGCCCTCGACGATCGGCTCAAAGCCAATGGCCTTGCCCGATTCCTTTGAGCCGTCGCGATAGGTGATTTGCACGTCCGACGCATCGGGGAAAAAGGCCGCGCCGCCCATGCCGTCTTCGGGCGAGTCGTCGCGCAGCACCAGCTTGATGAGCGAGATGGTCTTGTTTTGCCCGATGGTCAGCGAGCCGGCGAATGGGTTGCCGGCCTGCTTGTCGAGCAAGGTGTGCGACTGGTGGGCGTTGGCCGTGTGCAGCGCGACTTCGGCAAAGTCGCCGATCTGCGCCCCCAATCGCCCGCCCGCCAAGATGGTGTTGTTCGTCCGCAGGACCTCGCGGTCTCCGGTTGAGCCGCCGCCGGGGTTGCTCAGCCGCGAAAACAAAAAGGTGGCTTCGTAGCGGTCGGTGGCGAGGTCGAACTGCACGCCGTCCATGCGGGCCTTGGCAAACACCATCGGCGACAGCACCGAGCGCAGGCGGCTGCTCGCCGTCAAGGTGTAGAAGTATTGGCCCTTGTTGTCTTGCGCCACCACGACTTCGGAAAACCAACTCTGGAAGCGAGAGGACTTGAACAGCACGTTGCCGAACTGCTGGGGCTTGCTCTGCGAGTTGTTGAAAATCAGCCAACCGCGCGTGAGGAAATTGCCGTATAGATCGTAGAAGTAATCGCCCTCTAAGGTCGTTTCTACGTAGCGCTCGTAAGGGTTGCGCGCATAGTTGGTGTATTCCCACTGCCGCCATTGGTACTCGCTGTACAGCTCTTGCGGCACGTACCAGCGCCGCACGGCCGGGTCGAGCGCGTTCAGAGCCACCCCGGGGCCTTGGGGCGCGAGACGGGTCTGGTCGCCGAGCTGCAAGCCCAAGCGCGTTCCGTACTGGTCTTGCGCCGCGCCCGGCGCACCGAGGGCACTCCACAAAACTAGGAGACCGCAATACAGTTCGGTCTTTGGTCTCACAACAACCTCCTTTAGTGCCCGTAGGATTGCAGAGGACTGCCCACGAAGCACTTTAATATGCAACCGCGATGAGGCGGGTGCGGGTCGTCCCGCCGGCCCCTTCTGCATCGGCCTCCACTGCAATCTGACACAAGTATAACCCCGGCGGCACCACCTGCCCGGCCTCGTCTTGGCCGTCCCACCTAAATTGCTGCGGCCCGCCAGTCGCCAGCCCGGTTAGTTGTCGTACGCGCCGGCCGGCCAGCGTGTATAGATGAATGGTCAACGGCCGCATAGCCTGCACTCGGAAGAGGGAAAAACCAATCTCAGCCGTTTCGTTGATCCCGTCGCCATTGGGGGTAAACGGATTGGGTGCGATGGCAATATCGTCGATGGTGGCCCGCGCCCCTTGCGCGCCAATGGACAGGCCCTGCGAAGGACTCAAAGCGGTCGCGTCGCCCCCGTCGGCCCCCTGCCAAGGCGTCGCCGGCTGGCTCTGCCGCACGGCGACCTGCATCCGCGTCCCTTGGAGGTACACCCGCCCAGCAAAGCGCACGCGCAACAGCCGACCGCGACCCACCACCCAACCCCGCTGACCGCCCAGCCGACCATAGCTTTGCTGGTCGAGGCTGTCGCCGGCCGCGTCAAAGGGCACCTGATCGCCCAACCCTAGCACCTTGCGGAAGTAGCGCACCGGCCCCTGCTCGTCTGCGCTGAGCGCGTCGTACGCGGCCGCTTCGACTTCGGCCAAGCGGCCAGTTACCAGCCGACGAAAGTAGCGCACGGCCCCCTGTTCGGCCTCTGGCAAGAGGCTGTGCGAGGTAAAGGTCAATAGGTTGCGGTCCAGTCCAGTGGGCACCTCGTCGCCGGGATGGACCGAGCGGTAGTACACGGGCGTGAGCACCTCGGCCGGGGCGCCCTGCACGGTCTGGGGAAATTCCAGCCAGAGGGAGTCGCCCTCGGCGCGGACTCTGACCTCGCCGTCCCACTCAAGCGGCGTTTCGGTTGACACCTCGGCCTCGGTGCCCAAGGCCGCATCGACGAACCTTAGAGCAAATGGCGGCTCCGCGTGTAAGACCAATTGGTTGAAGCCCGGGCTGCGCACGGCGGCCGGCTGCTGCAAAAAGTTGGGCTGCACGTAGAGCGCGAAGGTGTCGAGCACCCCGGCTGCGGCCGCGGTCGGCCACACTTCGGCCCGCAGGTGCTGGGCCACCGGCTGGTGAAACGCGACCCCAATGCGGTGTAGGGCCGGTGCATTTTGGCTGCTGCTTTTGAGACGCGCTTGGATCTGCATGAAGCGGCGCAGGCTCGGCGAAGTGGCCAAGTCCCCAGGCTGCAAGTAGCGCTGGCTCCACGGACTCCAGCCCGGCCCCACCACGACGGTCGTGTCCGAAGGCCCCTTGAGAAAGCCGGCCAGCGTCTTGTACTCAGCCGCGGTCTTCTCGTTGCCGGTCTTGTCGAAATAGCGGATCTGCTGCAAGAGCTGGTCGCCGGTGCGAGTGCGAATCTCCACGTCCGTGCCCGGGGGCGTACTCGCCTCCCAGAGCACTTCGCCCAAGGCCACCAGTCCGGGCAACTCGATTAGATCCGATTCCAAGACCACCTCGGCCGGTGGCCCCTCGGCGAACAGCATGAGTTCGTGATGGAACGACCAGAACTGATTCATGTGCCCGGTGCCGCCGGGGCCGGTGGCCCTAAATCCCGGCGGCACGTGGCCGATGGTGATCATGTCGAGGAAGCGGGTCAGAACAGGCGGGTCCTGAATGTCGGCGATGTCGAGGAAGTGCCCAGCAAAGACGTTGCGTTCGCGCTCCTCTGGACTGATGCGCCGCCACTTGAGATTGCCTTGGGCGTCGCGCTCGCCCGTGGAGGCGCGCATGATGTAGCCGCGCTCTCCACTGCCCACCAAGCGGATCTGAGCGAGGCGCACAACGCCCCCTATATCTATGGTTAGCACGTTGGCGGTGGGGTTTTTCGGGTTGCGAATCTGGTGTGAGAAGCCGGTGCTGGCGTCGCCGTCGAACAAAAGCAGCGTATTGGTCCCATCGGTCGTCAGCCCGTACGAGCCGCCGTTTTCAATCAGGTTGATGGACAAGTTGTCGCCCCAGCCGTGCGCTTCGACCTCGGCTAGGCGCGGCAGCTCGCGGCGATAGTAATCCCGCCGCCCTTGGCGCTGCGCCTCCATCGCTTGATAGGTGGCCTCGTCAACAGGCTCTTCGCGGCCGGCTACGTCGCGGGCAAAATAGACTATATCCCCGCGCTCTGCTTCCGGCAGGGCCTCCCACGCCTCCTGCGAAATCGGTTCGGCCCGGCCGCCGCGCGTATCCGTGACGACGATGCGGATCGTCTCGATCTTCCGCCCGGTCCACGTTGGCGAGCGGCGCAAGCCCTCGGCGAGCTGCTTGTCGCTGACGACGCCCGTGGCCGGGGGGAGCTCGGGACTGGTGTGTTCGCTCTCGAAAATGTATTCGCGCTGTGTGGTATTGGGCGCGTCTTGCGGGATGAAAAGCTGAAAGCCGATGCGGTTGTTCGGCTCGTGCAGCAGCGCACTCTGCCGGTCCGACAGCAGCAGGATGAAGCGCAAAAAGGGATCCCCCAGCGACTCATCGACGAACTGGAGCTTGAGCCGCTCCACCGGCACCACCCGCCCCAAATCCACCTCGATCCACCACTGCTCGATGGGGTCGCGCGGGTCTGGCTCCCAGAACGTGGTGGGGTCGCCGTCGAGAATGTTGGCCGCGAGGTGTGGGTTGGACCCCACCCGACTGATGCCGGGCCGCACCCAATAGTCAAAGACCAATTGGCTGAGCGTATTCCGTATCGGCTCGCCAAACACATCGAACTGCATGGTGCTGTCGATCGTGCCAATGCGCGGGTCGGGCTTGCTGATGACGATTGGCCGCTTGAACCCGGGATCGTCTAGGACATTAAAGACCGTCCGCAGCGCGTGTGCCCGCACCGAGCCGTCGTCGTGGATGCGCGCCAGATGGGTGGGAATGGACCACTGCTGCCAGTGGCTGGCCCGCTCGACTACGACTTCGTCGCCGACGATCTGATAGCCCGACTGGGCTTCGGCCCATGCCCAACTTAGCATTAGGCCGACGAGGATCTGCACGACCGAGAGGCTCTTCATGGTTTGGCGATCTCCTTCGCGCTGCATGAGTGGATGCAAAAACTATTAGGTAGGGGGAAAACCTAGGGCTGTCAAGATGGCTGTGACCGGCTAGCCGCTACCAATCCACAAAGACGGCCACTTGGTCTTTGTACTGATCTCGCAACTGGCCGATAAACGCGCCGATTCGCTCGTTTTCTCGCTGGCGGCGCAAGCTGGCGGCCACCCGGGGGTGCGCCTCGGCAAAGGGCTGGATCTGGCCGCCCTCTCGCCGCAGCACCCGGAACACCGCGTACCCGTCCATGCTCTCTAGCGGGCCGACGAGTGTCCCAACCTCAGCAGCAAAGGCCGCTCGCACCAGCTCGGGATAGCGCGGCTCATACAGGCGCAGCAGGCGCGTCTCCGAGCCGTGCTCGCGCACCCCGTGCCCTTCAATGCCAACGTGCGAGCGCACCCCGGGCCGGTCGAGCAGGTCGGCGATGGACACGCCAGCCTCCAACTCGGCGCGCAAAGCCGCCGCATCCGCTCGCTCAGCGGTCCACAGCTCGTGGACGACCACGGCCTCTTGGGTGCGGTAGCGGTCCTTGTGGGCCTCGTAATGTGCTCTGATCTCGTCCTCGCTCGGCGCGGCCCCAGCGGTGGCCCGTTGGAAGAGCTGATTGAGGATCAGGGCACGACGCTGGTGTGCGCGCCATTCGACAAAAGCCGCCTCCGCGGTCCAGCCGCGCTGACGCGCCTCGGCCTCAAAAAGCCGCACCGGCAGCAGCAAACGCCCGATTCGCTCGGCGGCCTCGTCCGGCAACAGGCCCTGCGCTCCAACCGCCTGTAGGCTGCCCAGCCCCTCGGCCACGCTGATGACGCCGCCCTCATACACGTAGAAGGGATGGCTCAGTTCATCCGCCGTCAGGGGTTGGTCTGAGTGCCGGAGCAAAATGGCCTCGCCCGCTGGATCTTTCCGCACATCGTAGCGCAGGAGGAGGCGTTCAAACTCCTCTTCTTCCTTTTCTCGTATCCGCTCCTTGCGGAGCTGCTCGGCGACTTCCGTGCTGTAATCGGCAAGCGCGGCCGGGCGATCCTCAATAAAGCGAAAGACCTGATAGCCGCCGGCCAGCGCGACCGGCTCCGCGACCTGTCCAGCGGGCAAACCCGCAAAGATGGAGGGCGGGATGGAGAACCGCCGCATGGCCTGCGTGCGCCCGATCCAGCCAACCACCCCGTCTTGCTGCGAGGCGAAGAGATCGTTGGCGGCAAAGCGGGCGGCTACTTGCTCAAAAGGCTGGCCGGCGCGCAGGTCGCGCCCAACCGCTGCTAGCTCCTCGCGGGTGCGCACCAAGATGCGACTGAAGAGCCGCTCGCGGTCAAACCCCATCTCGGCGAAGGCGCGCTCGACCTCTTCGGCTGTGATCGCCACCTGCGGCAGAATGACTTGGGCGCGATAGTGTTCTACGAGGCGTTGCCGCACCATTTCGCGGAGCGGGCGCTCAACCGCCGAGCTGGTGTCGATTCCAAGGGCGCGGGCCTCGGCGAACATCAGCTCTTCGTCGATCATCGACTGCAAGTGTTCCCGGTCGGCGGCCCGCCCTTCTTGGGGACTGCGCAACCCCGGCGGCAAGCGCTCGACAAAAGCCGCGAACTCGGCCTGCTCAATTTCCACCTCGCCGACCCGGGCGATGATGGAATCGTCCTCGCCGCACCCGGCCAGCAACACAGCTAGCACACTGAGAAACCTAAGAAGCGTTCTAAAAATCGGGATTTCAGTCTCTGATTTGGCTTGGCTCTTTTCTGGATTCCCGCTTTCGCGGGAATGACGGCTAGAGTCGTCGGGCGAGACTAGGCCAAAAGCAACGTGAGTTTTAAGAACGCTTCTAAGATAGCGCATCGACTTTCATCTTTCTAGGGCCGGCCTTGCAAGGGGGAATCCGCAAGCGAGCCGCCTTTGACCCCAGCCTCTGCTAGGGCTACATTCGCGCCGTCCAGATCATAGAGGGCATTCCCCTATAGTACGGCCGTTTAGATATCGAGCTAAGTATGAGAAAATTCTCGCAAAAGACAAAACTCGTCGCCTTGGGCTTGCTCGGCGGCTTGGCCCTCGCCGCCTGTGGCTCGGACGAGGGGGCCATAAAGCACGTCCCCCGCAACCGCACCCTCATCCTCGGCCTGCCGCAGATGCGGGATTACGACTCGTTCAATCCCTTTATTGTCGGAACTCAATCTCCGGGGTTCGACTACCTGTTTGAGCCGCTCTATTTCTACAACGCGTACGTAGAAAAAGACCACGTCATACCTTGGATCGCCGAAAGCCACGAGTACAACGCAGACTATACGGAAGTGACGATCCGCATTCGCACGGGGGTGGCGTGGAGCGACGGGCGGCCTTGGACCGCCCACGATATCAAGTTCACCGTTGACATGCTCAAGGCCCACGCCCCAGAGCTGGCCTTTTCCACCGACATGGACACTTGGGTCGCTGCGGTCGAAGTGCCGGATTCGCTGACGGCGCGGTTCGTACTCAAAGCACCCAACCCCCGCTTTGTGTTTTCCTATTTTACCTACAACTTTGGCAACGGCATCCACATCGTGCCCAAGCACATCTGGGAGGGCGAAGATCCCACCTCGTTCAAAAACCTCGACTTGGCCCTCGGCCTGCCGGTCGTTAGCGGCCCCTATCGCTTGGCGCACTCTGGGCCCCAACAGCGGCTCTGGGATCGGCGCGAGGACTGGTGGGCGGCCCAAATCGGCTTTCAGCGGCTGCCGAGCGTGGAGCGGATCATCTACCTAACCCAAGGCGACGAGAACAAGTGGGTCCAGCTCATTCTCGCCAACCAGATGGATCAGTGCATTGACTTGCGGCCCTCCAACATTAAGACCCTCCTCGACCAAAACCCCAACGTCACCACGTGGTCGGGCCGCCAGCCGCCCTACGGCTATCGGGACTGGTGGCCGCCGGCCCTCGGCTTTAACAACCTAGAGCCGCCCTTCGACGATCCAGACATTCGCTGGGCCGTAAACCACGCGATTAACCGCGAACAACTCGTGGCCATCGGCTGGCAGGGTGCCGGCGAGTACACCCTTTTGCCGTTCCCCTATTTCCCGCCGCTGATGCACTATATAGACCAAGTTCAGGATTTGCTAGCCAAGTATCCGGTGGGGAAACACGACCTAGCCCAGACCGCCGTCATCATGGAGCGCAAAGGCTGGCGCAGGGATGCGGAAGGGATGTGGAACCGGGATGGCGAGCGGCTGAAAATTCCGGTCGTAGTCTTTCCCTCGCTCTTCCAAGACTTCACGCCCGTGCTCGTTGAGCAACTGCGCCGTGCGGGTTTCGACGCCTCCTTCCGCATGTTTTCCGACGCCTATACCCGCATGACTCAGGGCACGGCCCGCGCCTTTGTCATGGGCAACGGCGGGTCCGTGCGCGACCCGTACTTCACCCTCCGGTTCTACCACAGCCGCTACATCCAGCCCACCGGCACGGCCGCCCAGTACTTTTGGCGCTGGGGCAACGCAGACTTCGACCGCTTGGTCGATCGGATGGGCCAGACCTCGCCGGACGACCCGGCGCTGGTGCCGCTGTTTCGCCAAGCCCTCGAGATCTGGCTGGCCGAATTGCCCGCCATCCCCCTGCTCCAGTGGTTCCACCGCATCCCCCACAACCAGACCTATTGGAAAAACTGGCCCTCAGCGGAAAACCCTTACATGAACAGTGCCTATTGGGTGCGCTCGTTCTTGATCGTGCTGTTGGGATTGGAGCCGGCCCAGCCCTGAGGCTGCTCTCAATTCAATAGCGACTTGAGAAACCGATGGGAGAGTAATCAGGATTTTGGGGTGGGCATAACGCTCTGGAGCGTCGTAGAGAGGTCTCAACGCTGTGAATCATTCTAAATTCAATCTCGAATTTTTTAATAGTTTTCCGAGTGTTCCTTTTTTTAAGCTCCTGTTTCCGTGTACTGGTACTGTTAATATTTCCTCTCTGTCCGATTTTGTATAAATGTGATGACTGCCGCGAATGCGTTGCAGTATCCAACCATTCCGCTCCAACAGTTTACAAAAATTTTTCCCTGAGATCGCCTTCACAATTCCATTTCTACGAGGCGCACTTTTTCAATGGATTGATGCCTTTCAGACGCTGTTTCCAGCCAACCCAATGCGGCCTCTTTAATGTTCGTCAAGGTCTCGTCGAGTGTTTCGCCTTCTGATACACATCCTCGTAAAGCCGGCACTTCTGCCCAGTATCCACCTTCTTCGGCTTCATAAAGCAAAATTTTCAACTTCATATCGAACTCCTAACGCCATTTATTCTGGGTGAGAAATGAACTGTTGGGCAACATAGCCGAAATTCAAAAGGGCGTCAACAAACACTGGCTACCATCCGGGCCAAAAGCCAGTGTCCCGCCGAGTGGTTTTCAAAACATCCGAATCCTGTTCCCGGTCATGCCCGTAAATCCATCGACGACCATCCAGAATCCTCCGGCGACGAACTGCCCCAACACCATGCCGAGGAAAAACCACCGCGTCGCTTTGTAGCCATTTGGGCCGATATACTTGAGCACGAGGGCCTTGACCAGCCACGCGAGGAAGATGCTGAACCAGACGCTGTTGAGGATCCAAGTGCCGCTGGCCAGATAGCCCAGCGGATGGAAGGGCCACCACAAAAGGTGATGCCGCGCCCAGATCAACGAAGCCATAATCACCGCGCCGACCCCGTTCCACAACCAGCCATTCCAGTTGGGGCCGATCGGATTGAGGGCGAAGTTTTGGGCGACGCGAAACGGCTCCTTGGCAAACCACGCCCACGAGCCGTGATAGTTGTTCGCGCCGTAGTGGTAGCTCAGGACGAGAATCGTACCAACCCCGCCCACGAGGCCAATGGCCATGGCCAGCCCAATCATCGCGAGGATGCGGTGCTTGTAGCGGCTCAGGCCGTGCAACATGCGAATGCCGTTGGCACAGGGGGCCATCATAAAGACCAGCAGGTCGCCGGCCCAAGCGAGGGTCATGCCCGTGGCCAGCACCCCGGCCGTCCCGAGCGAGGAGGACCCGACGCTGGAGATGAGAAAGCCACAGCCCGACATGCCTTGGACGGCCGCGGCCAAGCCGGCTTCGACGATCATCCGCGTCAGGGCCAAAAAGATGACAAACGCCCCGAACAGATAGACGAAAACGGCCCACAGCGGCAGGCCCGAGCGCCACAGCCACACCGCCATGACGGCAAGGCCCAACGCGACGCCGAGGACCGCCGTGCGGTACGACAGCAGCTCCTCGCCGTCGGATCGGCCTTCCCGCCGCCAGAGGTGCTGCACAACGCGCCCTATATGGCCGCGCGCCGTCCACAGCCCCAAAAGCACCATGACGATCATGGCGCCCATGGTCTGGTGGCTCAGCAGCCCCATGGTCGGCCCCTCAAAGGTGTGGCTGAAGATGTCGAGGTTTTCGGTGCTCAAGATGCCGATGCGCGTGAAGAGCACCTCCTCTGCTTTGACCAACAAGTAGAAGAACCACAGGCTAAAGGTGATGTTGGCATGGACCAAATAGGCCAGTCCCATCCACATGCAGTCGAAGCGCAGGTAAAACCGCACCGCGTCGTGGGCCAGCGGCAACGAGTGCGTAAAGTGGATGCGGCCGATGAACTCGTAGTAGTGGCTCAAGGCGTTGATCCCGTGCAGGACAAACGGCACGGCTAGCCCCAGCCACATTGAGGGGTTCTTGAGGAAGGGCTTGACGGGCGCGGCCGTCGCCCCGTCCTCGACCATGCCCAGCGGCACCTGCGTTAGCGGGTAGAGCAGCCGCTCGTGGTCCATCCACTGCCGCCGCAAGATGACCATCGCGCACACGACGACCACGTAGAACGCAGCCATGAACAGGAGCCACCACAAAAGCGGCTCCAGCCAAACGCCCCAAGGGATGGCCGCGCCCGCTGGCAGGCCCTCGTAAAAACCGCGCATGGCCTGAGCATCGTAGGGAATGAGCCAAGTGGGAAGGTGGGGCAGGAGCAGCTCCTCCCAGTTGTTTTCCGGCGTCGCAAAGTAGAAGACGCCGGTCAAAATCGGCACGGCAATGCTGACAAAACCCCGTGCGGCAATGGCGGTGGTAATCATCATCATCACCGCGATGCTCAACAGCTCGGCGCGGCTGAAAAGCCAACTCGGCCGCACGAGGCCGAGCAGCGGCTGCACGAGGGCCACGAGCAAAAAGAGCAAGAAAAAGGCGGCTGGCGTCGAGGAATTCAGCCCGAGTTGGGTGCCGTTGAGGACGAATTCTCCGTATGGCAGGCCCACGGCAATCACACTGCACAGCACGGCCCCCACGAGCATGGCGCGCCCGCTGATTCCGGCGCGAGCCGCGGGTTTTTTCGAGGCGTTCACTTGCCAATTCCTTGCCAAATTTTCGGATTCTGACGGCCGTTCAAGTATGTCTCTTGGCTGGCTCCGTGTCCACCTAGGCCCCAAGTCGCAGTACTATTGTAATATGTAGGGGGCAGTTGTATATTTGGCCCCGACCCATCAGCTTGCAAAGGTTGCAAGTTCGCTCAGACCACTGAAAGGAGAGCAGCATGAAGTTACTGATCGCCTGCGGCTTTAGCCTAGCCCTAATCGGCGCGGCAAACGCCCAGTTCAACGATCCACCGGCCCTCGAAAATCGCAACGGCCGGCTCGGCTTTGAGTTTTACATGCTCGAAGTGCCCGACCCCAGCGCCATGACGGCCGATGCCGACGCCAGCGACTGGGGCTGGTTCGACCCTGAGTACATCCTCACTATGGACGAGTGGCGCGACGAAGCCGACCGTCCTCTGCCCGAGCGCGACGACTACAACGTCACCACCCTCATGGGCTGGAAGGGCGGCGATGTCAACCGCTGGTACGTCCACATGGAAATTGTCGATGACATCCTCTGCCACTGGGGCACCAACGTCGAGCAGTGGCACGCCGACATGATCGAGTTCAGCCTCGACCCGACGGATCACGGCCGCGAATTTGGCACCGGTTGGGTCATGGAATACATCGCCCGCCCGGGCGACATGGTGCCGCCCCAAAACGTGCGCTATCGCTGGACTCAGGAAGATAAGCCCCCGGCGTGGCAGGAAAACAACGAGGTCATCGAGTTCGCCGTCCGCGTCGATCCGCCCGAAGCCTGGGCCGCTGAAGTGTGGTCGGCCGGCGGAACCACGTATTACGAGTGGAACTACGAGGTCAAGCGGTTCATGGAAGACGGCGGGCCATCGGTCAGCGAGACCTTCCAGTTGGACGAGGTTGCCGGGGAAGACGGCGCGGGCCTACCGTTCAACCTGTGGGCTGAGGACAGCGAGCCAACAGAGGAAGATGGCGACCGCGCCTCTTCAGTGGTCAACGACATGACCACGCGCGGCCCCGAAGCCTCGGCGCGGCAGTACTACGCTCATGCTCTGCTGCTGCGCATCGGCGAGTACTCCGCCCAAACGTCCATTGAAGAATCTACTTGGGCGCAGATCAAGAATTCCTTCCACCGCTAAACCCCTCGGAGCGGCTTCGCGGCCAAACGCGCCGTGGAGCCGCTCCACTTCATACCCAGCGTACCTTCCTCCGTTGCCAAGACGTACAATGCGCGGATGCCTAGCGATCGCGGTGCTCATCTTCCTCGCAAGCGGCTGCGGGCGCTATTTCCCCCAGCCACTGCGCCCCGCTCCTCAACAAGCAGAGGGCATGACCATCAACGACGATGGCTCGGTCACCTACGCGCTAGAGCGGCTGGCCATTACCCTCAAGCCCATGACCGACGCCGAACTCAACCGGCAATTTCCCCAAGCCTCAACCGGCGGGGCCGCGGCCGTCAACCCCTATACCTTTGGCGATTGGGCCGCGCCCGGCGACACTTGGACGCCGCCGCGCTTTTTGGTGATGAAACTCGGCGTCGCCAACTACCAGTTCCCCAAGGTCGTCATCGATCCCCTCAAGGCCACGATCAAAGCGGCCAACAATCAAACCTACCGCGCCTTGAGCTACGCCGAGCTGTACGAATACTATCGATCGTATTGGCAGGCCAACTCCGGCCAAGGGCGGCTCGAATTCAGGGCGCGCACCGATATTCTCAAGCAAACCATGTTTACGGATGACTTCATCTTCAGTGGCCGCGACGAAGAAGGGTACATCGTCTTTCCCCGCTTGGACGACGAAATAAAGCGCGTCCAAGTGGAAATCGCCGACATCGCCATTCGCTTCAACTTTGAGAACGAACCCGTGGAAACCGTGGACCTCAACGTCTCTTTCGAGCGCGAGGTGCTCAAGGGGCACGCACCCCATAGCGCGGTTCCATTGCAATAATCATGCGGCCCCATTGCTCCCTTCCGCTTGGTCGCTTGGCTGCCGTCTGCATGATGGTCGGGCTGGGAACGCGGCTGGGGCTGGCCGAGGTAGAAACGTACCACATCGGCCGCGGCGGCTTGTCGTGGGCTTCTCAAGCGGATATCCAGAACGGAACCGTAGGAGTTGAGGGCGCGCTACAGCCGCTGGAGCTGCGCAGCGGCCAGAACCTGATGGAACTGCTGCGGGCCGCAGGTCAGACTTGGCTCAACGGCAGCCCCAGCGACTTTACCAAGCCCGGCCAGCCGCGCACTTGGTCCAACGACGGTCCCTTCAATCAGGTAAACGGTCCCTTGCAACTCGTTGACGGCGACCCTTCGAGTTCGTCAGAAGGCGCGTTCCGCACGGCGCGCAACCAAGCGGGGGCCACGTTTTTCTGGGATCTCGGTGCCCCTTTTCCAATAGACCGCGTGCGTTTCGCGCCCGCCTCTGGTGAGCTAGATTGGTTCATCAAGGCATTTGAACTGCAAGTGAGCGACGGCGAGCAGTTCGACGAGGTCAAGCGGCCCGTCTATCGCCTGCTGAGCCGCGTCGAGGACAACGACAACCCAGTGGTCGAGCTTTCCTTCAACGGGGTGCAGGGGCGCTTTCTCCGGCTCAAGGTGCTCTCGCGCAATCCCTTCAACCTCGCGGAATTTGAAGTGTACGGCGAGGGATTTGTGCCCGTGTCCAGCTACGTCTCCCAGCTCTATTCCTTTGGGCGGCCCGTGAATTTCGGGCGGCTCGCGGTGCAGGCCGAGCGGCTGAGCCGCAGCGCGGCCGGCGACACTGCGATCGCGCGCTTGCAGTTCCGCAGCGGCACGGACGACACGCCGGTAGCCTATTTTCGCCGTGACCGCGACACGGGCGTCCGCGAAGAAGTGCCCCTGTCCGAATACAACAATCTGCCCAGACGCGCCCTGTACCGCCGCGACCCCAACACCGAGGCCGTGCTAGAAGAAGTAACGAGAACCGAGTATCTCTCGCTGCCGTTGGCCGAGGTCGGCCCCGCTCGCGACTTTGTGCCGGCTGGCATCCGCGAAGACGTGGAGAATTGGAGCACTTGGACCCCGCCGCTGCAACTCGATTCGTCGGGCACAGTGGTCCTGCCGTTGGACCTGCCAAGCCCGCGCGAATTTTTGCAGTTCCGCGTCTTTTTTAACGGACGCGCTGCGGCCACCATGCGCCTCGATAGCTTGGTCGTGGAGTTTGCTCCCGAATTGGTCAGCACGGCCGTCGGCGAAGTCGCGCTGGCCGCGGATCCCCATCCCCCGGCCGGCGTCTTGGCGGTTCCAAGCGGAGTCGATACCTCCTTTGTCTGCGACATCCGCACCGAGTTTGACCGCGACGATCTCGCGGGCTTTCGCGGCCTCCAGCTCACCGCCTTTCCGCCCCCCGTGTTTGAGCGGCTGCAAATGGGCGATCCCCTCGCGGACGTCGCGGACGTCGAAGTCGAGCCTATTGCCGAGGGCTTCCGCGTCTTTTTCCCGCCGGTGACGCGCCAAAACAACCAGCCCATGCGGCTGGCCTTTAGGCTGCGGCTGCTGGAGTACCATACGCCGCTAAACGTCTTTTTGCTCGGCGCGGGCGCGGTGCCGCCGCACCCGGTTGTGGCCGGCAATGCCAGCGTCGAAGTGGGTACGGGGGCGATCCACATCTTTGCCGCCAGTGCCACGCCCTCGGTCGAGGCCCGCCTCTCGACTGCTGTGCTTACGCCCAACGGCGATGGCGTCAACGACGGCGTCGAAGTCGTGGCCGTGCTGGCGCAATTTGCCGGCGAGGTGGCGCTGGCCATCGAAGTTTTTGATCTCTCCGGTCGCCGGGTGCGGGAGTTAATTGCCGCGCCGCGCGCTGCGGGGGTCTATCGCGAAACGTGGGATGGACGCAATCGGGCCGGTGAGCGGGTCGCGCCCGGCCTGTACCTATGTCGGATCGCGGTGCGCTCGGATGGCTCCCCAACGACCGCGACCCAGATCCTAGGAGTGGCGTATTGACCGCTTTCTTGCTCGTGCTATTGGTCGCCGGGGCGGCTCGGGGGCAGGCGTCGGCCTGGGTCGTCGGCGCGAGTGGCGAACCGTGGGCCGAGGTCGCCGAGCGCTGGATTGCCCTCGACGACTCAGTGCGCCTCGGGGCTGTCCAGCCTCGGGCCGTGCCGCCGGGGCGCAACGCGCTGCGCGGATTGGTGCGGGCCACCGGGATTGCCTCTCTAGTCAACATCTTTGACTACTCCTATGCCTTTACCAAAGACCCGGACCAGCTAGAGCGCGACGACCAAATCGTGGGCTGGAATCCGCGGATGTGGGGAAACAACGTAGCGGTAGCGGCAATGCGCGGCCTCATAGATGGCGACGAGTTGACCGCCACTTTCGTCCACCCCCCGCGCATCACCGGGCGGCCCAACGCCACGATTTTCTTTACGCTCGACCTGGGAGTGCCCATCGCCCTCGACAGCCTCGTCTTCTTCCCGCCCCAAAGCGGCTTTACCGACGACAACCGACGCCAGCGCAACCTCTTCCCGGTGGGCTACGAAGTGACGCGCACCAACACGCCGGCCGACTGGCTCATTTTCGAGGAGGAAGCTGTCGCCCTCGGGTCGCCCGGCTACCACCCGCTCGACGAGCTCATCGGCAGCACCTTTTCCAACAACGAGAGCGTTGTCTCGCTGCGGCCGCCCCTGCGCTTTACGCGCTTTTTGCGCTTTAAGTTCGGCGGCGTCACGTCGCTGGGCATCCTCGCCGAGATACAGGCTTTTGGGCGCGGCTATCCCCAAGTGGCCCGCTACTTGTCGCAAGTCAAGTCCTTTGGCGAGCCGGTGAGCCTCGGCCGGATTACTTGGCACTTCACCCGCTACCGGCAAACGAGTTCGGGCCGCATCGTCGAAGACCCAACGGTGCCGGTGCAGCTCGTCATCCAGACGCGCTCCGGCACGGACGACGATCCAACAGACCACTTTATCTTTGACGAACTCAGCCGCCTCCTCAAAGTGGACCGCCCGACCTACGAGGACGCTCCGTCGGTCGTGTTCGCCGCGTACGAGCGAGCACCGGGGTTCCAAGCGCGTCGCGGCGAGGATACTGAAAATTGGACGCCTTGGTCCATTGCCTACGTGGAGTCGGGCGACGAAGTGCGCTCGGCCGACGGCGGATCGTTCTTCCAGTTTCGCTTTGAGATTGCCACCGAGCATCCCTTTGCCTTTGGCGTCTTGGACAGCGTGGCCTTTGAGGTCTCACCTCTGTTGGCCGACAGCGTACTGGCCGAAGTCTCGCTCGCCGGGCCGCTGACCGAGCCGAGGGTGCCGCTGGGCGCGGATACTGCGTTTGTCTATGACATTCGCACTGTTTTTGCCTCCAGCGACCGCGTGGGGTTTGACGCGATTGAATTGGATGTGCCGCCGGGCGCACGCTTTCTCGGCTTGGAAATTGACGAAGTGCCCGCGCAAGAAGGCGTGGATTTTTCCTTCGTCGCCGCGCCCAACAAATTCAGCTTCACTTTTCCCCAGCCCTTTGTCGCCGACACGTCGTTTCGCGTCCGCTACCGCAGCGCGATCTACCAAGCGTCGCTCTTTTTAGAGGGCCAGTTGATCAACCGCGATCCCGAGGCCGCGCTCCTACCCCAGTCCATTGAAGCGGGCGATGCGCACCCAGAGGTCGCCAGCAACAGCATCCAAGTGGTCGCCAGCGAGGCCGAGCTGAGCGTCTTGGGCACCCTGCGGCTGTCCTCGCCGGTCTTAACGCCCAATGGAGACGGCGTCAACGACCTCGTCGTCGCGACCTTTGATCTTTATGGCGTCAACGGAGCACCGACCACCGTAGAAGTCCGCGACCTCGCCGGACGCAGCATCGCCAACCTGCTCAACACCTCGGGCCAAGCCGGCTCCTACGCGCCGACTTGGAGCGGCCGAGGCGCGGATGGAGAATTCGTCCCCCCCGGCCTCTACTTGGTGCAGATCGAGGTCCAGATCGACTTAGGCGCAGTGACCCAGACCCACGCGGTCGCGGTCGCCTACTGACGAGAAAAGCCCATGCCTAGACGCAATTTCACCCCCCCCCTACCCTCTCAACGCGAACCCCGTATCACTCCCCCCCCCGGGGGGAGTAGCCGCCCTCGGCGGCGGTGGGGGGCCATCTCGGTGCTACTCTTACTCGTCGTTCCCCCGCCCCTACCCGCTCAGGACCTAGTTTTTGCGGGAGCGGATTTTGCGGCGTGGAATCATCCGGCCGGGCTCGTCCAGATCGGCACCACCGGAATCACTGTCAAGCGTTTTGGCACGACGTTCAATGCGGTCGCCAATGCCAGCGAATTTTCATCCGTTACCATTGGCGACTACGGCCTCTTGCCGGTGCGCGCTCCCTCCAATCAGGCCCAAGCCAGACTCGTGGCCGACCAAGACCCCAACACCTATTGGCAGCCCGACTTAGGCGATCCGCTCCAGCAGTGGTGGCTAGAGGTCGATTTGAAGCGTGCAGTCGTCGCTCGCAAAATTCGCGTGATCTTTCCCCAAACCGAGGACGCCCGGCCCTTTGAATTCTTTTCGCTCCACGTCAGCCCGGGCATTCAGGTCGCGGGTGCGCCGGGCAAGCAGGTCGCGTTTGAGCGCGTTGGTCGCCCGGTCAACAACAACGCCGAGCAGGTGGTAGAGTTCGATCTCAAAACCGCCAACAAGGCTCCTGCGAGCGAAGTGCCCAAAGGGCAGTTCTTGGCAAAGAGCGACAGCTTGGATTTTTCCATCCTCCGCTTTGTGCGCTTTGAAGCGGCCGGCCAAACCGCTGGCGCGGCCCTCGCCGAAATCGAGGTGGATGGCATTGGCTTCAACCTCTCGACCCGGGTGTTTACCGAGGAGCGCGCGGAAAAGGGCGAGGAGTCATGGGGCGGCCGGACGTGGACTTCAAGGGCCCGCGATTGCGATGGCTGCGGCAAGGCCAGCGGCGCGGAATTCCTCGTGGATGCGGACTTGGGCCGGCGGCTGTGGAGCATCCAAGCCTCTTCGGGCGATCGCGATTGGCGCGACGATGGCGTCTGGTCGGTGATCGACTTTGGCAGCGTGTTCCGCATCGACCGGATAATTTTCGTGCCGCTCATCGGCGGCCGCAGCCCGTGGCTGTACGGCTACCAGCAGGGCGCGGTGGGTGGCTTTCCCATGTTCGACCTCCTGACCTCCGACGGCAGCCCGAGCAATACGGCCGACCCGCAGGCCGAGGGGCCGTTTGAATACGAGCTGTTGTCCGAAGTGCGTACCAGCTACCCCTTCAACGACTTCCAATTTCCCACCCGCGACACGCGCCTCATCCTCTGGCGCGTGATCGGCTTCTATGGCCGCGACGCCAATGCCTTGCAGCTTTTTGCCTTTCACCGCGCGGGCTATCCCAAGCGCGTCGAGTTGGAGTCCGACGACCTCGACTTGGGGGCGGCGCGCAGCATCCGGCGCGTTGAGTGGGACGCCGACCTGCCGGCGGGAACGCGCTTAGAAGTGCAGACCCAAACGGGCAATGGCTTTACCGAGGTTACACGCTACTTTCTCAAAAACGGCAGTGAAGTCACCAAGGAAGCCTACGAAGCGGCGCGCAAGCGCTATCGCGGCGACATTGTGCAAGAACAGGTGCGCGATGCGACTTGGAGCACATGGAGCCGGCCGCATCGCTTTTCCGGGCAGGGCTTTCAGTCGCCTTCGCCGCGGCGCTACCTGCGGACGCGCATTCGCCTGTACAGCGACGACCTAGACGTGTCGCCGGTGCTGCGCTCGCTACGGATTGTCGCCAACGATCCGGTCATTTTTGCCGGCTTGAGCGGCTCGGTGTGGCCGCGCGAAGCCGCCCTCGATACGCGGACCGAGTTTCGCTATACCATTAAGCCGCAGGCGTTCAACAGCCGCGACCCCGGGTTCGACCAAGTGTTGATCGCCCTGCCGCCGGGCAGCGCGGATGCTCAGTTGCTTGCGGTGCGCGTGGGCGGGCAGCCGGTGGAGGCGAGCGGCTCGTTGCGCGGCGATTCCCTGTGGGTGCAGCTACCGCCGCCGGTGGTGCGGCGCGACTCGGTTGACATTGCGTTTGCAACGCGGGTTTTTGCCAGCCCAACGGTCTTTGAGACCTTCGTCTTTAACTCTGCTCAAGAGGACAACGGTCAGGGGGTCGTGCCGGCCGAGTTGGGGGCCGATCAAGTGTTTGTGCCCGAGGTGGTGCAGGGCGTCGCGCTCATCCGCAACGTGCGCCACGCCGCGCTCTTCACGCCCAATGGCGACGGAATCAACGACCAATACGATCTGAGCTTCACGGTCGTCAAGACCGACAAGCAGCCGCGCGTGCGCGTCTTTTCCCTCGCTGGCCGCCTCATCGCCGAGTTGGCAAACGCCACGCCGCGCGGTGCTCGTGCGAAGTATGCTTGGGACGGCCAGAGCAACGGCGAGGTCGTGCCGCCGGGCATCTACCTAGTGCAGGTCGAATTGCAGACCGATCCGAAAGCCGAGGTCGTTCAGCGGAGTGTGCGCATCGTATATTAGAAGCGGTCTGGATTCCGCCCCGTGTCGGGGCACGGGGTGACGTTCTTTCGCGGGAATGACGCCTCTAGGGAAAAAAACGGTGCCGATCAACATTCCATGCTTTCGAGTCATTTAGGACTGCTATATCAGGCCATAACCGAACATCGCAACAGGTCATAACCAAACATCGCACTATGAAAATCAACTACTTTGAAGATACGGACACCGCACTTATCGAATTCACAGAAAACCGCGTCGCCGAGACCCGCAAGCTGTGCGAGAACATCTACATAGACCTCGATAAGCAAGGGAACCTCGTCGCCATGAAAGTTGAACGCGCCGAGCAGAGCGCCAACATTCTAGAGTTCACCTTCGAGCGTCAAGCAAAAGCGACCGATTAACCACACCAACCCTGTGGGAGGGAGGACGTGAGACGTCTAACGATACGATTGCTTTATTGCGGTTTGCTCCTCGCCACGCCGCTGCCATCCGCGGCTTGGCGCGCCACCGGATTTGACAACCCCTATTACACTTCAGCCACCGAAGTCGCGCCCTCAACCCTCGTTCCTTCGGTCCGCAAGTGGTATCAGCCGCAGCGCCTGTACGAACTCTACGACTGGCGGCAAGACCAGTACTCCAACTACGCGCGCAACCCCTACCAACGCTACAACGACGTCTTCTTGGAGGGGTCGCCCTTTTACGACATTTACGGCTCGTATATCAGCCAAGGTTGGCAGGTGTACAACTGGACTGAAAACTATCCCACGGCCAGTGGCAGCAGCATCTTCAAAAGCCCGCGCTTTAGCTCGTGGTTCAGCAACGTCCTCATCTCCTCCAGCCACTCTGGGCAGTTCCACTCCTCCCTGATGGTGGGCGACGGCATCCGCACAACCCTGACGCCGCTCACCTTTTCCAAGCCGCGCTTCGACGGCGTGCAGTGGGACATGATGTCGGACAAATACGCCCTGACCCTGCTGACCTCGCGCATCAACAACGCGGGCGTCGTCGCGGGCGTCGCGGGCGAAACGGGTGTGCGGTTCAGCACGTTCACCAACTTGTGGGCTGCGAAAGGCCAAGTCAGCATCGGCGACTTTTCCGATATTGGCCTAACATTTGTCAATGCGGCCCATCTGAATTCCAACATTCCCTTTGGCGACAATTCGCTCAAAGGCCAACTCAGCGGACCGATGAACAACGACTTCGTGCGCTCGATCATCGTGCGGATTTCCGACGACTCGCCCGAAGACGGCGAAGGCGGTGCCCTGCTGTCGCGCTGGCGCGTTTTCGCCAATGGCGTGGAGCACACCGACGACATCGCGCCCGTGGTTGAAGGAGGCTTTCGCCGCCGCGGCGTGATTGAAGCGAGCGGCACCGATGTAATAACCCTCACGTTCAACATCGAAGACTTCGCGCCCACCATCGACGACAAAATCGACGACTTCCGCGAGATTAAGCACGTGGAGATCGGCCTAGTACTGGCCAACGACTACAAAGTAGAGGTCGCTTCCAACAAACAGACCAACCAACTCGGCACCCCGGTGTTCCTGACCGTGCTGCGCGCCCCGGGCAACGTCAAAGACGGCGCCAACCAAGCCTTTCACACCTTTCGCTACGGCCTGCCTACGGGCAACCGGCTGCTCGGCTTTGACCTGTCGATCAACGACGTTGCCGGTTTTGACCTAAAGGGAGAATACGTGCGGAACTTCCAGTACCGCCGCTTCCCCAACGAAAACTTCATCCGCGATCAAGCCCTAGCTACCAACACGGCCGAAGCCTTTTACCTAACAGCGCAGAAGCGGCATTATCCATGGACGATCTTTGCCGAAGCCTTTAGCATGGACGCTGAGTACTCGACCCAAGCCTTTATCCCGAACTCCGAGGGCGAGGTGTACTACGGCAACGAACAGCAAAGCGCGTACGAGTTCGTCGATGACAACGACGATCAAGACGAATTGCCCGACTGGACCCGGCGCTACCACGGCCCGCGCGTCAACACCCGCCAAGGGGTGGGGCTGTTGACCGACAGCGCGGTCTTTCCCGGAATCGACGAAAACAACGACGATCTCTCGGATTTCAACCGCAACTTCAACCGCTTACCCGACTACGCCGAGCCTTTTCTGCGCTTTGAGGTGGATCCCCCCGATTTTCTCTTTGGCATGGACATGAACAACAACGGGGTCATCGACCGCTTTGAAGACGACGCCGAAGCAGACTATCCCTACAAACGCGGGCACCGGGGATACAACACTTATCTAGGCGTTGAAATCGCGCCGGATGTAAACCTCATGGTCGGTCGGCTCGACGAGCGCCTGCTGAAAACCGCCCGCGAAAACGCGACTACGTACCTGCTCTTGACTGCAAGCGAAAAGTTCCCGCGCTACAACCTGCAAGTACGGCTGATTGTCAATCCGCGCAAGGTTGCAGACGACATTCGCGACGACGTCTTTTTGTGGGTCGATACGCCCGGCACATTCGGGGAAGCGCGCTTTATGCGCGACCCGCTCGGGGCGCGCGATGCGTTTGTCAATACGACATATTTAGACGTGCGCTACGACCGCTATATCTCGTTTACCACCAAGGTCAAGTACGATCAATACACCCAATTAGGGTCGGTTGCTGAAGAGTTGAACAACCAGCGCTTTCTCGGGGTGATCAACAAGGCCCAGTACCCGTTCCACCTGCGATCTTGGGATTTGACCCTGAACTGGAAACAGCTATACAGCAATCGAGTGCCGGCCGACAAGGACGCGCTGCAAACGTCTGACCTAACGGAGATTTTCTCGCTGCTGGCCGGCCGCGAGATCAACCGCAACATGAGCTTTACGGCCGGCGTTGAATACGAGATCGCCAACAATCTGGGCGAGCAGCCCGAGGGGTTGCTAGAAGACGGCACTACGCTGGTGCTGGCCGGCCAAATAGCCAACCAATCGGCCTATCAGGGGTATGCGCTGACGACCAACGTCGGGCTGCGCTGGACCCGCGAAGACCTCGACTCCGCTCCTTCGTCGGCCAAGCTGTTTACCTTTATCAGCGTCTTCGCCGGGCTGGGCAAGGACCTGTAATGGATGTTTAGAAGCGGTCTGCAAACTCTGATGGTCGTCTCTTGGGTCTAACCGATACCGGCTGGATTCCCGCGAAAGCGGGAATGACTCCTCATAAGCAAAAAGACCGTGCTCAAGGCCGGGGCGTTGCGGCCGGAAAAGCAACTTCGGCGAGTGCTGCGGTATTTATTTCAATATCCGCGCTGTACTGCTCGCGGAGCCGCGCAATGAAGGCGTCCATGGCCGCGGTTGCCGCCCGCTGCCTCAGCAGGGTTCCGATGCTGTTATAGACCAAGGATAGATCGGTCACTTTGCCGTCACTGCGAGTAAACAGCTCGATGTTGGCGTCGTAGTACGCGCGAATGTCCTCTTCAGTGATGGCCTGCTGGCTCACCCCCTTTTGGCCCTCGGCGCGATAGAGCCAATCGACGATGAGCGCGTCGCGCTTGCGCTCCACCTGCTCGCGCACCTCGCGGTCGCGGTCGTATTGCAGCTTGCGGCCCTCGGCCATCATAATCTGCACCCCGGCCAAGTTCTCGGCCGTCTTGTGGCGAGCGGCGCTGTCGAGCCGGCTGCGGCTCGTCGCTAGGGCGGCCCAGTACGCGGCCGTGGTCAGTTGGCCGCCGCGCCAACTAAAGAGCACTCGCTCCTCGCCCTCGGGATCGGGCGCGGCCAAGGCTTTTAGGCCCTCGGGGTGGGCTGCTAGCTGGTATTCGCGGCGCAGGCGATGGACGTATTGTTCCATGTCGTCGGCCCGCTTTTGCACCCGCGCTTTTTCTGTTAGCCATGCGCGCTGGGCCGCAAAATCCAAGTGCCGCCGGTCGTCGAGCCGGAAGACGTGAAAGCCCATTTGGGTCTTCACCGGCTGCGGATAGAGTTGCCCCGCGGCCATGGTCCGCAACGGTTCCTTCAGCTCGGGCAGCATGTTGCCCATCTTGAACCACCCCAACCGGCCGGCCGGGCCAAAGCGCCGCTGGATGGTCGCGGTCGAATAGATGGGCACCAGCGACTCAAACGGAGTGCCCTCTTGCAGGGCCGCCAGCACCTCTTGGGCCTCTTCCTCGGTCGCGCAGACAATGTGCCGGCTCAAGACCTCGACATCGTATTCGCGCTCTTGGGCAAAAGCCCGCAATTCGTCCTCGGTTGATGTGTAATCGCCGCGCAGGGCCTCTTCCTCGTACAGCTTGTTCACCACGGCCTTTTGCTCGGTGCGCTCGACTTCGCGGGCAATGCTCGGCTCGCGGTCGAGGCCGCGACGCAGCCCTTCGCGCACCAACAGCTCGCGGGCGATCACGCCGTTGAGCAGCTCCAGCTTGGCGTCCGCATTCATTTCCTCGAGGTGCTTGTAGCCCGTTTGCATCAGTTTTTGCGCTCGCTCCCGAAAGTCTTCCGGCGATAGGGTCGTTTCGCCAATGCGGGCGACATACCTAGGCTCAGGTTCGGCGCCAGAAGCTACGAGTGCGAGCAAGGCGATTGTTCTCAGTTTCATGCGACAAAATTCTCCGTTATTTGGCAGTCCGGCCCGAGGTTCTATGCTCTACTTCTTCAACGACAATGTGCTGATTGGCCGCGACGTTTAAGAGGGTCTGTACCGCGCCGCTAGGCCAAAAAATTTGCAGTGAATCTACGTGGGCATGGCGGCCCAAGCCGAGGGTTAGGCGCACGTCGCTGCTGCCCATGTACCCGTAGCTGCGGCGAATTTCGCGCTTTTGCACGAGATCTCCCGCCACGGCGCGGATTTTGGCCCCGAGTCCGTCGCGGTTGCTGTGGGTGCCTACGGCTTCGACCGTCAGGTAATTATGACCGCTGTGGTCGTTGCGCAACAAGGTGCAGTGGGGCGCGTCCGAATCCGAGACGAAGATGTCAACGTCGCCGTCGTTGTCGTAATCGCCCAAAGCGGCACCGTGGCTGACGCGCTCGACGAGCATGCCCGGACCGCTGTCGTTGCTCACGTCGGCAAAGGTGCCATCGCCCTGATTGCGGAACAGTTGGTTTTGCTGCGGATAGGTCGTGTCCGGGTCAAATTCGCGCACGTTTTCATCGAGATGGCCGTTGGTGACCAAGATGTCGAGGAAGCCATCGTTGTCGCTGTCAAAAAAGATCGCGGCCATGCCCAAGTAGGGCACACTCGGCGCGCCGAGCTGGGCGGCAAACGTCAGGTCGCTGAAAAAGCCGCCACCGTCGTTGTGGTAGAGCGTATTGGGCAGCCATTGGAAGGTGGCGAGGATGATGTCGAGCCGGCCGTCGTTGTCGTAGTCGCCAAAGTCCGCGCCCATAGCGGACTCAGCGCGCCCTTCCTCGTTGTACGCCACCCCGGCGATGATACCATGCTCGGCAAAGGTGCCGTCGCCGTTGTTGAGGAAGAGAAAATTGGGCTGCCGGTCGTTGGCGATAAATAGGTCCGGGTCGCCATCGTCGTCGCAGTCGCCAAACACCGCAGCGAGTTGACGGCCCTCGTCGTTGGACAAGCCCGCTGCGTGCGTCGCATTGACAAACGCGAGGTCGCGGTCGTTGCGATAGAGCACTCCAGACTGGCCGGGGTATGCGAGGGGGCCGCATATAGAGCGCGCCGCGCCCGTAAAGCACTCCTTGTTCGCGTCCAAATCGAACGCCATGTAATTGGCGACGTAGAGGTCTAAGTCGCCATCGCGGTCGTAATCGGCAAAGGCCGCATGAGTGCCCCAACCCGGGTCGCCGAGGCCGGCCCGGGCCGTCACATCGGCAAAGGCTCGACCTTGGCCCGCGTTGTGATAGAGGACGTTAGGCCCGTAGTTGGTCACGTACAAATCGGGGTTGCCGTCGTTATCTACGTCGCCGACCGCCGCGCCCATGCCGTACCCCGCATCGCCAGTGCGCACCGCCTCGGTGACATCTGCGAAGGTGCCGTCGCCCTCGTTGCGGTAGTGGGCATTGGTGCCGGGCGGGCCGTCATAACCCGGCAGAGCCGTGCCGTTGACGATGTACAGGTCGAGGAAGCCATCGCCGTCGGCATCGAAGAACGCCGCGCCCGAGCCGATGGCCTCGGGCAGGTACTTGCGGCCACTCGCGCCGTTTACATAGCGGAAGTCAAGGCCAGCGGCGAGGGTCACCTCGACGAAGTGCGGGACGGACTGGGCATGGACGCTGGCGGCTGCCAATGCGAGAAGTAGCAGGAGCACGGTTAATCCCGCTTTTGGCTCGCGCCGCCGAACTTGCGGGCGAGGGCCGCGCCGCGCTGTAAGCGGGCATTGTCCGGCTCAAAGCGCAAGCCCCGCTGATAGCTTGCCAACGCTTGGACAAATTCTTTTTGCATCATCAGGGCATTGCCGAGCGCGAGATGCGCGAGGATATAGGTGGAGTCGGCGCGCAGGGCCGTGCGGAACAGGGACATGGCCTCGGGCACTTGGCCGCGGCGCAAATATAGATTGCCCAAGTTGTGGTACGAGGGCGCGAAATTGGGGTCGCGGTCGATGGCCTGTAAATAGTACAGACGTGCTTCTTCGTACTGCCCGCGCTGGCCGTATAGCGCGCCTATCTTGTGGTATAGCTCGGCCTTGTCGGGCGTGCGGAACAGGGTAGTACGCAGGCCGACGAGGAGCTTTTCCTGCTTTTCCAGTTCGTTGTACAGGGCCAACTGGCGGCGGCCCTCCTCCTGCTGGCCCCGGCGCAACAGGGCATTGCCGAGGGTAAAGCGGGCCGGCGCAAAGAGCGAGTCAAGGGCCACGGTGCGCTGTAATTCGACGATGGCCGCGTCGTACTCGCGGCGCTTGTACAAGGACGCGCCGAGGCCATAGCGGTACTTGGCCACGGTCGAATCGGCGGCTAGCGCACGGGTATAGGCCGCTTCGGCCGCGGCGTAGTCGTTGAGCTTGAGATGGGCCTCGCCGAGGTTGTACCATGCTTCGCCGTAGTCGTCTTGTAGGGCGACGGCGCGGCCATGCGCGGCAATGGCTTGCTCGTACTGGGCTTGGCGGAAGTACAGCAGCCCGAGTGCCATCTGGGCCCAAGCGTAATCTGGGGTCGAGCGCGTGACCTCCTCTAACAGGGCGAGGGCCTCGGCGTGGCGATTGAGGCGGGTCAGCACAATGGCTAGTTCGGTCTGCGCTTTGGCGTAATCGGGTTGCAGCGCAATGGCCTGTCGATAGGCTGCGAGGGCTTGGGTCAACTTGCCGTCGCGGGTGTATGCGTCGGCCAGATTGCGATGGGCTACCGCAGAGTTCGGAGCGCGTTCTACGGCGCGTTTTGCGGCTGCTATGGCCGCGGAGTATGGACCTTGCAGGCGGCTTGCGAGCGTTGCATCGGTTGGGCGCGGTTGGGAGTCGCTGGGGGGTTCCTCCTGACAGGCGACTAAGGTTAGGATCGACAGGTAGCAGAGTAGGGACATATTGAGGGTAGAGGCTTAGGCTTTCCGGGAACATCCATGCGAATCTTGACTTCTTCTTATCCTTATCCTAATAATATAGGACAATTTTGGCATTCATAGATCGTCGGCATCTCATAATGAACAAAACAATAAAAAATTTAAGTTTCGCAAAACATCCTTCCTCGGTGAATGTTCTTGGATTCAAAGAAGAAGATGAATGGTGTGCGTTAGGGTTGGAAGTTGACATCCGGGGATACGGGCACACATTTGAAGAAGCCTGTTCCGATCTTACTGATTTGATCACCTCCCAAATCAGCTTTTCTATGTACAAAGATCAAGTAGAGCTTATCTTTCACTCTGCCGATCCCAAATTTTTCGACATTTTTAACACCATTAAACATAAGCAACAACATAAAGTTAATGACGATACAAAACGCTATAGATCGAGCAAGGTTTCCTTACGTGAGATAATCGCAAAAATAACCTCCAATCCCCCAGAGTTCGCTGACTATCAGAGGTTAAACGTCGAACATGGCGAAAACGTACTCCGTTGACGAACTCTTCAGATTGCTCAAAAGTTATGACGAAAAATTTGAGTTCTATAAAAATAGAGGTAAAGGTAGCCATAGAACCATTTATCACCCCGATATAAATGGAGAAGCAAAATCCTTCCCCATAAAATATCATGGTGGAAGCACTGATGTCCGACGAGGAACACTCAGTGCCATAAAGAGACGATTTGAATTACCCAACGATCTATTTCAATAAAATCCACTTCTATCAAATTGTCCGTTGCCTTCACACTATATAATTGAAAAGACTGAGCAATGGATGCTTGACATGTAGGGCACTCTAAGCGACAGGTCGCATACATGGCCATAAAACAGTGGTTGCGTTGGCTGCGTTCGCATTCTTTGGATTTCTAGGTCGGCCTAGTCCCTAAAGGTTTCATTCATGGGTTGTGCCCGATACAGTCGAACCCCGCCCGGCCCCGTCTTCCCCACTGTGCTGCCGCCTTGGCATGGATATTGCAATAATTTGGTGGAAACGGACGTTACGCGGTCGGCTCCCGCGTGGCCCGTCCCCGTCGTCTTACCTGTCCAAGGCATGGCTTATGGCCGAATTCGATACCATCGCCAAGCACCTCATTCACGCCTACTCGGCTGACTTCGCCCGCTTGTCCCTTCAGCGCGACGACCTTGAGGTGCTCAACGTCATCGACACCGAGCAACCCACGGTCAAAGCGCATCGCGCCGATAGCCTCATCCTCGTGTGCATCGGTGGAGACGAGGAGGCGTTGGTGCATCACGAATTTCAAACCACCGACAGCAAACAGCCCATGCCGCTCCGCATGGCCGGCTATATCGGGCGCGGCATTGAGCAGCACGGCCTGCCGATCTACTCCAGCGTCATCTACCTGCGCCCAGACGCCGGCCGGAATGATCCGGGGCACTATATCCAAGAGCGGCACGGCTTCCGCGTCCTAGTGCAATACCAAGTGATTCGGCTGAGTGAATTAGACGGCAAACGCATTCTCGACGGGAGGCCTGTGGGCTTGCTGCCGTTTGCTCCGTTGATGCAGCCGCCCGCGGGGATGGATGCCGAGGCGTGGCTGCGCCAGTGTGTCAACCGAGCGCAACAGGTGCCGATGGACGAGTCCCTCAAAGCCAATTATATGGCCGATCTTGCCATTTTGAGCGGGTTGGTGTATAACTTAGAAACGATTACGACCGTCATTGAGGAGGAGACCATGTACGAATCGTCGGTAGTGCAGTATTTCACGGAAAAGGCGATCGAGCAAGGGATCGAGCAAGGGATCCAAGAAAGCATCCAAGAAGTGTTGGCTCTGCGCTTTCAGCCGGAGGACACACACCAGTTGGCCAGCCGCATTGGGTTGATAGACGATGTGCAGCGCCTCAAGCAGTTGCACCGAGCGGCCATACAGGTCCCCAGCCTCGAAGCCTTTAGGCATCTGTTAGACGCGGATGAGTAGAGGTGTGCCACGTAACATCTTATATAAAGGAAGGGTGATCCATGACGATTACCGATTTGATCACGGCCGACGAATTGTTGCAGATGAAGGACGATGGCTTCCGCTATGAACTGAGCCGAGGAGAATTGATAAAGATGAGTCCAGCCGGCCACCACCACGGCAGAATCGCGCTCAATTTGACCGCGCCCTTGGACCAGTTCGTCCGGGCCAACCAACTTGGTTCCGTCTATGCGACCGGAACCGGCTTCAAACTAGCAGAGAATCCCGATGTGGTGCGTGCTCCAGACGCGGCCTTCATCCGGCGCGAGCGGGTCGAAGAGGTGGGCCAAACCGAGGGCTTTTGGCCCGGTGCCCCCGACCTAGCGGCCGAGGTCGTCTCACCGGGCGATACCTACGCCGAGGTACAGGACAAAATCGCCGATTGGCTCGACGCGGGCACCCGTTTAGTCGTAGTCGTCAATCCAAGTACCCAAGTGGTCACTCTGTACCGCTCGCGGAGCGACATCCGCATCCTGACCATTGACGACGTACTCGATGGCGGCGAAGTAGTGCCGAACTGGACCCTGCCGGTGCGCGATATATTCATCTAAATACCCCTACAACGCCCCCCGATGCCCCCGGCGAATGGCCTCGCACAAGCGCATGGTATGCACGGCGTCGTCCAAGTTCGACCACGGCGTGCGATCCGCTAGAATGCAATCGACGAAGTGGACGACTTCGTTGAAGCCCGCCCCGCCCACTGCTTCGATTTCCTCGGCTTCTATGGTAAAGGCCCGCCCCGCGTCATAGCCCTCCACCTGCGGCCCCCGGGTCATATCCAAGTAGATCGACAAATTTTCGCCGTGTACTTCGGCCCGCTGAATGCGATACCCCACGCCGTAGTGGCTCATCATAATGCCGAAGGTGCCCGTATCGAAACGCACGACCGCGTTGTGCCGATGGCACCCGGGCCGCGCACCGTCTTGCACCATGCCCTGCACCTCCACCGGCATGGCCGCTTCCACCGCGCTGCGGCCCGCTAGCCAGCGCAGCAGATCGACGTGGTGAATGGCGTCGCAGATCACTGGATCGGGCGTCCCCGGCCCCAACAGGGTCACCGGCTTGTTGTACGTAGCAGCGCAATGCACTGCGCCGCCGGCCGCCCGGATGCGCTGCCGCACGGCTAGCACTTGGGGAAAGTAACGCCGGTTAAAGGATACGAGGGCTTGGCCTTGGCTCTGTCGGGCCGCTTGGGCCATCTGCGCGGTCTCGGCCGCGGTCATACCCGGTGCTTTCTCCACAGAGGTGTGCAGCCCGCGCTCCAAGCAATCGAGCACGATGGGCAGCAAGTGGCCGGGCATGGTGACTACATGTACGACCTCCGGCCGGCAGACATCGAGCATCTCCCGGTAGTCGGCAAAGGCGTGTTGCGGCCCCCATTCGGCTTGGTTTTTGCGCCGCCGCTCCTCGTCTAGCTCGGCAATGCCCACCAAGCGCAGCCGCGGCTCAGCGGCAATCATGCGGAAGTGAGACTGGGCGTGGCCGCCGCAGCCGATGACCGCTACTTTCAAGTCTGCCATGATGATTTCCTTTCTCAGAAGGTTTGACAGGGAATTTGGGGGCCAGTATAGTGTTTCATCTTGGTTCACGACATCCAAAGGATATGCTCATGCGCGTCATTGCCGTTGGCTGCGAGTACTCAGGCGTCAGCACTCTCATCGAGCAGGTGCATCAATGGGGGCTGAGCCGCGGGATTAGCCACCACCTCGACGACCACTCCAACTCCTCCAGACCTTCCTCAGCCGCTCCATCCCCCACCTCAGCCCCGGCGACGCCGCCACGCGGCTTTTAGCGGATTAACCAACCACCAATCACAACGCACGGAGCACGGAAATGGCAGATTCGAGAAGGGACTTTTTTAGAAAGGCCGGCAACCTCACGCTCGGCGCGGCGGCCGCGTCTATATGGGCCTCCGACAGCCGGCAGAAGGTCCACGCGGCCACGGAACGCCTCGGCCAAGCCTCGCCAGAGGCCAGTGCATTGGACGAACCTTTTTGGTACAGCGTGCGCGGCGCGTTCAACTTGTCGCCCCAGTTTATCAACTTTGAGAACGGATATTTCAGTCCACAACCGGAAGCCGGGGTTGATGAGGTATGCAAAAACGTCCGCGCTATCAACGAGATTCCCTCGTTTTACATGCGGCGCAAACTGGAGGACGACACCCGCGAGATCCATCAATTGCTAGCGCGCTTTGCCGGTTGCTCAGACGAAGAAATCCTCCTGACGCGCAACACGACCGAATCGCTCAACATCGTCATCATGGGGCTGAAGCTGCAACCCGGCGACGAAGCCTTGTGGGGAACCTACGAATACGGCAGCATGAAGGTCGCGTTTGAGCAACGCGCCGCCCGCGAAGGCATCGTCAACAAAGTGCTCGATCTGCCCATCACCTCTATGGACCAAGCCGAGATCGTCTCGGCCTACAAAAAGGCCATTACGCCGCGCACCAAAGTGATCCTCGTCTCCCACATCGTCTATTTAACCGGCCAAGTGCTGCCGGTGCGCGCAATTTGCGACATGGCCCACGAGCAAGGGGTGGAAGTCATCGTCGATGGCGCCCATGCCTTTGCCCATTTGGCCACCCAAATCCCCGATCTACACTGCGATTACTACGGAGCAAGTTTGCACAAGTGGATGCTGGCGCCGCTGGGCACGGGCCTCCTATACATCAAAAAGGAAAACATCGAGAACGTGTGGCCACTGTTCGGCGACGCTGGGTACGCCTCGGACTCGATCCGCAAATTCGCTCACATCGGCACGTATCCTGCTTACTTGCAACTGGCCTTGGCCGAGGCCATTCGCTTTAACCAAACCATCGGCTTGGAGCGCAAAGAGGCGCGCTTGCGCTACATCAAAAACTACTGGGTCGATCGCCTGATTGACGTGCCCAACATCGTCTGCTACACGCCCCGCGAGGCCCATCGCTCGTGCGCCATTGCCACCGTTGGCATCAAGGGCCGCGACCCCGCAGATATTACCAACGCTCTCTACGACAAATACAAGATATTCACCGTGCCGCCGGGTTATCCTGGGGCAGTCCGCATCTGTCCGAACATATACACGACGCCCTACGAATTGGATCTGTTCGTCGCCGCGATGAAAGAGTTGGCCGCGGCCTGATCCCCGTTCTGCGCTACGTTAGCTCGGCCGTCCAATACGCCTGCGGGTCTCGCGCGCTGTGGCCCACGCGCCGCACCAAGCCCCGAGCCGTCAATGCGTACAAATTCCTCAACACCACCGGACGCGAATAGCCAGTCAACGCCATCAACTCGCCGGTCCGCAATCGGCCCGCCAGCGCGAGCTGTTCAAATAAATGGCGCGCTGCTTCGGGCATCCCTCGCAACTCATCCGGCTGGACTAGCGCACCGGCCAGCACTATCTCGACGCCGCCCGCCATCTGTCGGACCACCGGCCGCTGCCTCCCACTCGCTTCCATCACGGCCACCATGCGGCGCAACCCTTCTCCTAATTCCTGACCATAAGATAAGTCTGTCATTACCCGCGCAATGCGGGGATTGCGAGCAAACCGCCGCACCTTTAGCAAGTCGCCTAGGGGCGTTATTCCGGGAAATCGGCCCGGACTAGACACCTCAACCCTATCGTCGAACACCGCCAACCGGATGTGGTCGCCGAAGTTGCTGTACGCGCGATGAATGACTGCGTTCACTAGCGCTTCCAGCCAAACCTCTTCTGGCACGATGCCAAACCAGCCAAAACGTCCATCCGGCCCCAAAGACTTGCGCTTGGGCACGGCCTCGCGCATGGCCTGACGCGCCGCGTCGATCTGCTGCGGCAACCGTCCCACGCAGCGGGTGTCGCTGATCAGGTTCTGCTCGCTGCCCGTGCGCCGCTCGCGCCCGGCGTATTTCAGGACCCGGACAAAGGCTTGAGGAAACGCCCTTTGCGGATCGGTCGCAAACAGCAATGCACCCGCCGTGTGCGTTTCCCCGTTGAGTCCGACCAAGTCGCGCGCCTGCAACAGCCGTTGCGGGTCTGGATGCTCCATCTGTTCGGCGTAGGCGGCTACGCTGTCTGAGTCGAGTACACAAGGCCCATAGGTGTTTGCGGGCGTGACTTCAAAACTGGTATCCCCGCGGTCGTACTGAAATTCAATGCGCTGTTCAAAGGACAACCGGCGGTTTTCATCGCCGGTGCGCAGGAAAACCTCGTCGCGGGTCGTGCTATGCACTTGACTGCTCGGAGGGATGGCCAGCAACAGCGCGTGGTCCGTCGCGCCCTGGGCATTGATGCACTGCAACAAGAGCGGCTCAAAGCGCACCGGCGGCAGCGTCAAATTAATCCCGGCCTGTCGCCACTCATTCTGCGCCTGTGGGCGGTCGTCAATTCCCTCACAAGTGCCGGCGCGAAAGCCGACGGCAATAACTCCCCCCTCGGCATTCGCCATCGCCACCAGTGTTTCAGCCAAGCTACGGGCTGAAATACGCGCACTTTTGCGGTCAAACCATTGCCCTTCCGGCTCGGCCAACAGCAGCTCAGTTACCGCATCCGGCGGCATGGCGACTAGATTCTCAATCGGCGGCAACATAATTTGGAGTCCACATAGCTTCTACTATATCATACTATAAATAATTTATAGTAACAGCGTAACAGCCCCTTATTTTTTGCCTTCCCCCGCCTTCAGCCCTCGGGCGATGTCTAAATTTTCGCGGAATCCTTGGTCCTCTGGGGCCAAGCGCACCGCGCTGGCAAACGCCGTTTGTGCGGCCGCAAAGTCTCGGCGCATCAGGTGCAGGTTGCCGAGGCTATTGTACGCGTTGGCGTGCGTCGAATCCGCGGCGAGCGCTTGGGCAAAAAGCCGCTGGGCCGCGGCGAATCGCTCCTCGCGCAGGTAAATGTTGCCCAAGTTCACATAGGCGGCCGCAAAGGTCGAGTCGAGTTCGAGCGCACGGCGGTAGCGCGCCGCGGCCTTGGCGAATTGGCGACGCTGGCCGTAGAGTACGCCCAAGTCGTAGTGGCGGCGGGCGTCCCCGGCCTCGCTCAAGAGCGTAAACTCCAAGCTCTTGATCATCTTTTCCTCTTCTTCGAGACGCGCAAATCGCTCCAACACCGCGCGGCCCTTTTCCCGCTCGCCCAAGCGCGTATAGACCTGCCCCAAATCGTAGTGGGGACGCGCCCAAAACGGGCGCAGCGCAACGGCCCGCAGCAAAAGAGCTTCGGCCTCCTCGTAGCGCCGCTCCTCCGCATACAGGGACCCCAAGCCCGCGTACGCGCCCGCTTGGGTCGTGTCCGCGCCAATCGCTTGGGCAAACGCCGCTTTCGCTGCTTCGCGCTCGCCGCGCTTGACTTCGACTTGGCCGAGATGATACCAGAGCTCATAATGAGTCGAATCCACCTGCAAGGCGCGCTCGTATAGAACGGCGGCCCCTTGGTATGCGCCCTGCCGGATGTGCAGCAGGCCCAAGGCATTGTACGCGGAAATGTGGCCGGGATCGCTTGCCAATGCCTTGCGGAGCGGCGCGTAGGCCGCCTCGTACTTTTTTTGCCGAATGTACACGCCGCCGAGTTGGTAGTGCGCGTCTGCGTAGTCGGGCTTGAGTGCTATGGCTTTTTGGTACGCGGCCTCGGCTTGGTCGAGGGCATCGGTTAAAAAATAGGCGTTGGCCAAGTTGTAGTAGATTTGGGGCGCGTCGGGCATCTGCACGGTCGCTTGCTGGTACGCGGCAATGGCTGCGTGGAAACGCCCGCGTTGGGCGTGTTCGAGCCCCTGATTGAAATACGTGCGCCCCGCCGCCGAGGGCGGCTCCGGCTCTTGGCAGCCGATGAGCAGAATCGCTAGAAGCCAGCGCATAAAGGACGAGCTACCCCCTTACTACACGACACCATCCGCCAGCCTTTCAGGATCGAGGGCGGGACGCCCTTGATCCCGGCCACAGCGGGAACAACAGAAAATGCGGCCGCAAAGTAAGGGTCGCGTACTTAGGGCAACCCCTACCGCGGCTCCTTTGCGGTCAGCACTTGTCCGGCTAGCACCCCGTTGAGCCGCTGCACCTTGCCGCTGGGCCAGCGAATCACCACTTCGTCGGCTTGTGTGCTGGCCCCGAGGCCAAAAAAGACGCGCGGGTCGTGGCTCGACAGATAGCTGCCGCCGCGGCGCACTTCTCGCTCTTGTACGCGAGGCCCGGTGCGCACGCGGATGCGCGCACCGACGCCATCGAGGTTGCTCTCCACGCCTACCGTGCGGACGGCCAAGTAGTTGCGCCGGCCGCCGAGGTCGTTGCGCAGGAGCGAGGGCCGCGCATTGACGTGGGCCACTGCAATATCGAGGTCGCCGTCGTTGTCGCAATCGCCCAAGGCCACCCCTCGGCTCGACTGCACACCCCCAAGCCCGGCCGCAACGCTGACCTCGGCAAACCCGGCCACCCCGTCGTTTCTGAACAACTGATTGGGCTGCGCGTACGTGGTCTCGGCGAAAAGCTCTACGTTGTCGTCAATGTGGCCATTGGCCACGAAGAGGTCCTCGTCGCCGTCGAGATCCCAGTCGAAGAAAGCCGTGCCCCAAGCCAAGTACGCCAGCGAGGGCTTGCCCAATTTGGCGTCCGTCGTCCGGTCGCGGAAAAACCCCTCGCCTTCGTTTTGATACAAGGTATTGGTCTCCAAGTAAAAGTTCGTCACAAAAAAATCAAAGGCCCCGTCGTTGTCGTAGTCGCCTGCGGCCACGCCCATGCCGGCTTCGGATTGACCCTGCCTATTGTGGGAAACCCCGGCGATCAAGCCCACTTCCGTGAAAGGGCCGCCCTCGTTTTGATAGAGCAAATTGGGCGTACCATCGCCCGCGATGAACAAGTCTAGGTCGCCGTCGAGATCCCAATCGGAAAAGACCGCGCCGAGCTCCCGCGCTCGCCCCGGAGCAAGACCCACTGCCGCGCCGACTTCGGCAAAGCGACCGCCGTCGTTGCGATAAAAAGCGTCCGCTTGGGGCGCGTAGGTCCACGGCGCACAATAGACCCGGACGCTGTCTTGGCGGAAACAAGCGCGGTCTGAGTCGGCGCGGAAGTCCAGATAATTGGCTACATACAGGTCTAAATCGCCGTCGAGATCCCAGTCGCCGAAGGCCGCGCCCGCGCCAAAGCCTTCATCGCCCACGCCGGCAGTCGCCGTGGCGTCGGCAAAGCGGCCGTCGCCGAGGTTCCGGTAGAGGATATTCGCGCCGTAGCAGGTAATGTACAGGTCTGAATCGCCATCGTTGTCGTAGTCAGCGGCCACCACGCCCATGCCGCACCCGGAATTTTTCACGCCGGCCGTTTGCGTCCGCTCGGCAAAACGGCCATTTCTCTCGTTGCGGTAGAGCGCGGCCGGGCCTGCTACATTAACCCAATACAGGTCGAGATAGCCATCGCCGTCATAGTCAAAAAAGGCGACGCCCGACCCCATAGTCTCGGGCAATTGCTTCTGTCCCCTAGCCCCGTTGCGGTGCTCGAATTCAATGCCAGCCGCCGCGGCCACATCCACGTATCGAGGTTGGGCGACCGCGGCCGCGCCCCACAGCGAGAGCAGCACAAAAACCGACTGCATTGCGATCATCGCCGCTCGGAGTTTTGCAATTGGGAGCACAGCCGCTATTTTTTATGCACGGACGAGCGCGGCCCGCCCGCGAATGCGAAAGGAGAAGTCTTATGAACGAAGTTGAAACCAAAGTTCACGAACACGACATCACCTTGACCCGCTTAGAGACGCTCATTGAGCAGAATGACCACCGCTTTGACGCTGTTGAGCGCCAGATCGAAAACTCAGAGAAAAACACCGCTGCTCGCTTTGACGCTGTTGAGCGCCAGATCGAAAACTCAGAGAAAAACACCGCTGCTCGCTTTGACGCCGTTGAACGCAAGATCGAAAGCCTAGACCGGCGCATGAATTGGTTTCTCGGCCTGTTGTTCACCAGTTGGCTATCGACCATCGGCGTGATTCTGTATAAGCTCCCGTAACGCCGTAACGCCCACCCCGCAGGCGTAGATCCCCGTGCTCGTCCTCAATTTCTCGCTGGTCACGTACACCTCGCTGGGGTACGGCGACATCGCGCCGTTGGGGCCGGCGCGGCTGTTGGCGGGTATTGAGTCGCTGATTGGGTTGGGGCTGATTGCGTGGTCGGCGTCCTTTACGTATCTGGAAATGCAGCGTCATTGGTATGCAAACGACGGGGATTGAAGCACTCCCATCACGCCCAGTCGTCAAACGGGTTCGCCGTGCTCGCCAGCGGCAGCTCAACCCGCGCTCCGGCCCGATGCGAGGCGTGGGCCATCATCGCCATTTCTAGATAGAGCCGCGCATTCTCCAGCGTTACCAACTCCCACTCTGGAGTACGACCTTCGATCTCGTCGATCATGGACCGCGCCATGCGGCGGTGGGCGTTGAGCCACTTGTGCTCGTCTGGCCGCGGCGACGAGGGCACGACCTCCCAGTGCGAGTCGCCGATCAGCCCGGGGTTGACCAGTGGGTGATAGAAAATGTCCGGTAGGTTGACCATCGGCCCGGGCAGCGACAGGGTCCCTTCCGTCCCGTGGATATCGATCCGGTAGGGGTTTTCTTTCCCGTCCCCTCGGTAGGACTCAAAATCGGCCGCCACTCCACCCGGGAACTCGTAGTACGCCTTGATCCCGTCGCCGGCCACCAAGCCCATCCCTTCAACGCCTTCCTGCAAATCGGCCGGCGTCGCGCTGCGCCCGCCCTGCGTCAGATGGGCATGACACCACAGCGGCGGCCCAAACAACTGATAGAGAAAGTCAAAGAAATGCGGATACAAGTCCAAAAACAGTTGATCCCCACCGTGTGCGCCGCCCATCCCATAGATCCGGCACAGCCGCGGCGGGCCGATTTTTCCGGCCTTAATCGCTGGAATCGCCACCCGCTGGATCGGCGGATGCCCTCGCCAAGGATGCGCCACCACCACCGTCACGCCGGCCTTGTCGCGCGCGGCGATCATCTGGTCAACTTGGGCGACCGAAGCCGCCACCGGCTTTTCGAGGTACACATGCGCGCCGCGCTCCACGCAGTTGAGCACCAACGCCTTGTGATCGCCGATCTCCCGCGAGGCCACCACCGCAATATCCGGCTGCTCTGCCTCTAACATCTCCACGTAATCGGCGTATCCCTTGAGTGCTCCGGTCTTGGCGACAGCGGCTTGGCGTCCCGCCTCGTCGGGATCGGCCAGTGCCACAATCTCCGCTCCTTCTACCCCGACAAAGGCCATGTCGAGGTAGTGGCCGTAGTTGCCCCGGCCGGTGTGTCCAATGATGCCAACGCGCATGACTCGTCCTTTCTTTGGTTAAAGTTCACAGCGCAGGGCGTGGTATTACAACTCCACGACCCGCCCCGTCTCCATAGATTCCTTCACCGCGTCCAACACCCGCATCTGCGCGACGCTGTGCTCCGGCGCGATCCGATGCTCTCCGCCCCCAGCCAAGCAGTCGCACAGGTGCTGCAACTGCAATGCAAACTGAAAGCAGGGCGGGAATTCGACGACCTCCACCCCACTCGGGGTGCGATGCTCAATGGTGACGGCTCGATTCTCGTTGTTCCACGCTTGGTCTAGCCGCAGCATCCCGCGGTGCCCGGAAATTTCCGCGTACTGCGAGCTGAACGCATTAAAACCCACGGCGATTTGCGCGGTGCGGCCCCCCGAAAAGACGAGCGTAATGGACGCGGCATCGTCGGTCTCTAGCCCTCGCTGCTGGGCGGCAAACACCCGCTCCGGCTCCGCGCCAAACGCGAACCGCGCATGGTGGATATTGTAACAGGCCAAGTCGTAGATGCTGCCGCCGCCTTTGGCCCTGTTGAAGCGCCAATTCGCCTCGGGCGTGCGCTCGGTGAGCGGCCCCCCGGAACTGGTGCAAAACGTGCTCCGCACGCCGACTAAGTCGCCGATTGCGTCCGCGTCAATCAGGGCCTTGGCCCGCAAGTGCATGGGGTGATGGCGAAACTTAAACGCTTCGGCCACGAGAACGCGGTTTTTCCGGCCGGCCGCGGCAAAGGCCGCTGCTTGGGCTGCGTCTTGGGTGAAGGGCTTTTCGCAGAGCACGGCTTTGACTCGCCCCGAATTGCAGATATGAATCCCGGTCTCCGCGTGAAAGGCACCCCAAGTGCAGATGATGGCAATGTCTAGCTCGGCCTCGCGGAGCATGGCGTCGAGGTCGGTGTAGCGCGCTGTAATGCCAAACTCCTCGCCGTAGCGCGCCAACTGCGCTGCGGACACGTCGCAGACGGCCACGAGTTCGGCCGCGGCGATTTGTTGGCAGGCCCGGCCGTGAGCGCGGGCGATGCCGCCCGTTCCCACGAGGCCGACGCGATAGGACATGGTTATACCTGTGGGCTTAGGTCTTTGGGTTCAAAAAGCCGCGGCCGCAAGTAGATGGGTGCTCCGAGGCGCGTGACCAGCACCATGCCGTCGCTGGGCCGGCAATCGAGCACCCACTCGCCGGCCGCGGTTTCAATGTACAAGTTGGCGTGAAAGGTGTTGTCCTCGATGCTGTGGACGACGAGGTGCATTACCTCGCCTTGCAGCTTCTCCAGCATCGCTTCCAACAGATCGTACGCGAGCGGGCGCGGGAAATCCTCGTCCTGCATGGCCCCGACTAAGGCCCGCGCCTCGCAGTGGCCGATGATGATGGGTAGCGGCGGCACATCGTCCCCTTTGAGCACGACAGCGACCCCATCGGAGCCGAAGTCGCGCACATCGACAATGCGGGCGGGGATGAGGTCAGCAGGGGGTTCTCGGCCACAGGCTGCCAGCGCAAGGGCCGCCAAGGCCACGAGGAGCTGTTTCATTATATCGCTCCTGTTTCGGTTTGAGTCTTTTGCACACGGCCCAATTATAGGGGCTGTGGGCACGGCCTGCAAAAGTGAACGGGCCGCGGATAGAATACACTCAATAGCAGGATCGTTTGCGGCCTATCGAATGGAGGCATTTTACGGCCGTTCGCTCGGCAGCGGGAGTTTAATTACTAATTTAGTGCTAATTAGTAGTTTGTTAGTATTAACCCCCCAATGCACCGAAACGTTCGTTTTTGTACACCGAGACGGATGACAACGACTTGACCTACTTTTGGCTTGCCCAGACCGAGGTGATCGCTCGATCTATATGCGAGCTGCGCCGCTATATCGAGCGAAAAGCGGCTCAACTGCGCCATGTACTCCAGCGCACCCTCGTCGAATCTCGCAGGTCGGGCGGCCCGGAAAAACTGACCAGTCAGTTTTATTGACAAAGATCGACGCCTCGTCTATACTCTCTCGACGACACGCCAAAGAAAGGAATCCCGTGGACAACACACACACCATTAGGGCCTGCTCCAGATGACGGCTCGCCAATACGCGCTGTCCATCGGCAGCGTCTTGCTCTTTGCGCTAGGCTGCGGCGAGGAGCAAGCAGCACAAGGCCCCGGGCGCGGCGGCTGGGGTGGGCGCGAAGCGGCGGCCATTCCGGTCAAGGGCGAACAGGTCACGCGCGGCGACATGAACGCTTACATCGAGACGTACTCCCGCCTCGAAGCTGAGCGCCGAGTCAGCGTCTTGGCGCGCACGACCGGCCTCGTTGAGGAGCTAGCGGCCGAAGAGGGCGACTCGGTGCGCCAAGGCCAAGTCATGGTCCGCCTCAACAAGGACGAACTGAGCCTGAACAAGCGCCAAGCCGAAGAGGCTTTTGCCGACGCGAGCGCCAACTACAACCGCATCAAGGCACTGCACGAGCGCGGCATGGTCAGCCAGTCCGAGTACGAGACAGCCCGCCTCCGCTTGGACAACGCCAAGTTGGCCCTCGAAGAAGCCCAGCTCAATCTCGCGTATGCAGACATTACCGCGCCGATTGCCGGCATTGTCACCGAGCGGTTGGTCGAATTGGGCGATCTAGTTCGCGGCAATCAAGAGGTCTTTGTCGTCGCCGACCTCAGTCCGCTGCTGGTGAAAATTTTCGCGCCCGAGCAGCGCATGTACCAGCTACACCCCGGCCAAGAGGCGACCATCGCCGTTGAGGCCCTGCCCGACACGAGCTTCCGCGCCCGCATCCGCATGATGAGTCCAGAGGTCGATCCCGCCAGCGGCACCGTCAAGGTCACCCTAGAAGTCGCCAGCGGCGGCATCCTCAAGCCGGGGATGTTCGCTACCGTCCGCATTATTACCGCACGGCGGCCCCAGACCTTGATCATCCCCAAGAAGGCACTAGTCCTCGAAACCGACGAGGACGACGTCTTCCTCATTGAGGACGGCAAGGTGCGCCGGGTCGCGGTCGAGTTGGGTTTTGTCGAGGGCGATCAAGTCGAGATCGTCGCCGGCCTCAGCGAAGGCGACCAAGTCGTGACCATTGGCCACGAGGGGCTCAAGGACGGTGCGGCCGTGCGGCTAGCCGGCGAGGGCCTAACGGCGCCGGCCGCATCGGCGGCCCCAAGTCCCGGCGCTCGGGGCGGCTGGCAGGGCCTGCCCGACAGCTTGCGCCAAGTCATAGCCGAGTACCGCCGCGCGGGCAAGCCCCTGCCCGACAGCTTGCGCCAACGCTTGCGCGCCCTGCGCGAGCAAGGCGGCGGGGGGCCACCGCGGCGCGGGCAAGGTAGGGGCGAGTGAAACTCGTCGAGTTTTCCACTCGTCGCCGCGTCACCGTGGCGATGCTGATGGTGGCGATCATCGCCTTTGGCGGGGTCGGCTTTTCGCGCCTAGCCGTCAACCTCCTCCCGGACATCACCTATCCCACGATCACCGTCCGCACCGAATACGAGGGCGTGGCCCCCTTGGAGATTGAGCGTCTCATTTCCGAGCCGGTCGAGGGATTGGTCGGCGTGGTCAGCAACGTGGTCCGCGTGGCGTCGATTTCGCGACCGGGCATCTCGGATGTGGTCGTAGAGTTCGGCTGGGGCACCAACATGGACTTTGCCTCGCTCGACATCCGCGAAAAGCTCGATTTGGCCAATCTGCCGCGCGACGCCAGCAAGCCCATCCTCTTGCGCTTCGACCCCTCGCTCGACCCGGTAATGCGCTTGGCGTTTTACGGCACGTTGAGCCTGATGGAGATGCGGCGCGTTGCCGAAGAACGCCTGCGCCCCGACCTCGAAAGCCTCGAAGGCGTCGCGGCCATCCGCATCAACGGCGGCCTAGAGGAAGAGATCCAAGTCGAGGTCGAAGCCCGGCGCCTCGCCCACCTCGGCATCTCCATCCACGAGGTCACCAGCCGCCTCGCCGCGGAAAATGTCAACCTGACCGGCGGGGTGCTCAAGGACGGCGAAGCCGAGTTCCTCGTCAGGACCCTCAACGAGTTCCAAGGCATAGACGAGATCGGGGAGATCGTCATCGGTCAGATCGATCGCGCGCCGATCAAGCTCAAGGACGTGGGGCGCGTCTTCCGCGGCCACCGCGAGCGCGACCTCGTCACCCGCATTAACGGCCGCGAGGGCGTCGAGGTCTCGGTCTTTAAGGAAGGCGACGCCAATACCGTCCAAGTCAGCGCGGCGGTGCAGGAGCGTTTAGACGAGTTTCTCGCGGAAAACGCCTCCCTGCTTGAGGGCAGCGGCATGGAGGTTGTCTTTAACCAAGCGACCTTTATCCAGCAAGCCGTTGACGAGGTGCTCAACACCGCCATTCTCGGCGGCATCCTCGCCGTTGTCATCCTTTTCCTCTTTCTCCGCGACCTCAAAAGCACGGCCATCATCGGCCTGTCGATCCCCCTCTCCGTGGTCGCGACCTTTTTCCTGATGTTCGGCTCGGACGTCAGCCTCAACATCATGTCGCTGGGCGGGCTGGCTTTGGGGGTCGGGATGCTGGTTGACAACTCCATTGTGGTCTTGGAAAGCGTGCAGCGCTACCGCGACCAAGGGCTGAGTGTCTTGGCCGCGGCCGTGCGCGGGGCCAGCGAGGTAGGCCGCGCCGTCATCGCCGCGACCACTACCACTATCTGCGTCTTTTTGCCCATCGTCTTTGTCGAGGGGGTTGCCGGCCAGCTCTTTCGCGATCAGGCACTCGCCGTCACCTACTCGCTGGTCTCTTCCCTCGTGGTCGCGCTGATGCTGATACCCATGCTCTCGTCCCTGAGCCTTGAGCGCATGATTGCCGAGGCCGAAGAAATTGGCCCCAAACGCGGCGTCCAAGGCCCGGCGTTCCTCATCGGCCTGCTCCGCACCCTAGGCCGCGGCGTCGGCCGCGTCTTTTCCACCCTGCTCTTCCCCCTGTACTGGCTATTCGACCTCGTATTCAATGCGTTCAACACAGCGTATCCACCCTTTTTGAGTTGGGCGTTGCGCCGGCGCTTGCTGGTCCTCGCCGTCTTTATTGGGCTAGGGGCCTTGGTCCTCGGGCGGGCGCAGCACCTAGGGCTGGAGCTGATCCCAGAGATGAGCCAAGGCGAGTTCCTCGTCGATCTCGAATGGCGTGCGGGCACTCCGCTGGAGCAGACCGCCGCCCAAGTCGCCGCGCTCGATAGACAGGTCCGCAGGCTCTGGGGAATCGCCTCGGTCTTTGCGCTCGTCGGCAGCAGTGCCCAAACCGGCGGCACGGCCGCCGACAAAAAGGAACACACCGCCCATCTCCACGTGCGGCTCGCGCCGGAGATGAGCGAAGAGGCGGCCATCGAAGCGGTCCGCAGCCTCCTCGGGCGCGTCCCCGACCTGAAGTTCAAATTCTCGCGGCCCGCGTACTTTTCCTTCCGCACCCCGATAGAGGTGGAAATCAGCGGCTACAGCCTGAGTGCGCTCGACCTGTTGGCCGAGCAAGCGGTCGAGCACCTGCACTCCATCCCCGGGCTGACCGACATCCGCTCGAGCACGGCCGGCGGCCAACCCGAAGTCCAGATCGTATTCGACCGTCGGCGCGTCGCCGAGCTGGGGACTACCGTGCAGAACATCGGCGAACTGTTGCGCAACAAGCTGCAAGGCGATGTCGCCACCGAGCTAGCCCGCCGCGACCGCAAGGTCGATATTCGGGTTCGTGCGCTCGACGAGGAGCGCCAGACCGTCGCCGACCTCAAGCAGATGGTCGTCAGCCCGGCTTCCTATCCCGTGCCGGTCGCGCTCGAATCGGTCGCCCAAGTGCGGGCGGTAGAAGGCCCGGCCGAGATCCGTCGCCTCGACCAAGAGCGCGTCGCCGTCCTCTCGGCCAACCTCGACGGACGCGATCTGGGCGGCGTGGTAGCAGAGATTGAAGCCGTCCTCGCCGACTTGCCCCTGCCCGAAGGCTTCACCGTGGCGATCGGCGGCCAAAACGAGGAAATGGTCCGCTCCTTTGACAGCATGAAGTTCGCCCTGCTGTTGGCGGTATTCTTGGTCTATCTGGTCATGGCTTCGCAATTTGAGTCGCTTTTGCACCCGCTGGTCATCATGTTCACCATTCCCTTGGGCCTGATTGGCAGCGCCCTCGGCCTGCTCGCGACGGGCACCACCATCAGCGTGGTGGTGCTCATTGGCCTGATCATGCTCGCCGGCATTGTCGTCAACAACGCCATCGTCCTCGTCGATTATATCAACCACTTGCGCCGCGACGAGGGGATGGAAAAATTCGCTGCCGTGCTGCGCGCCGGCGAGGTGCGCTTCCGGCCGATTCTAATGACGACCTCGACGACGGTCTTGGGGCTGTTGCCCATGGCCTTGGGGCTGGGCGAGGGGGCCGAGATCCGCGCCCCCATGGCCATTACGGTCATTGGCGGCCTCTTGGTCTCCACGCTGCTGACCCTCGTGCTCATTCCCGTCGTCTATACGCTACTCGATCGCAGCACCTAGGAGGTTGGTTATGACCCTGTCGGAATTTTCGCTCAAACGGCCCGTGACCACCCTGATGCTCACCCTCTGCGCCTTGGTGGTGGGCTTTGTCGCCTTAGATCGCTTGCCCATGGAGCAGTTGCCGAGCATTTCCTCGTCGGGGATCACGGCCCGCGTCCAATACAACTCCTCCTCGCCCGAAGAAGTTGAGCGCCTGATTACTCTGCCGCTGGAGCAGACGCTGGGGACTCTTAACAACATCGACCGCATTAGTTCGAGCTCGGGGCACAATCGGGGCGAGGTGCGCGTTGACTTTAAGGCCGGCACCGACATGGACTTGGCCAACATGGAAATGCGCGAAAAGCTCGACCAAGCCCGCGCCCTCCTGCCCGCAGACGTCGATCGCGTCAGCCTGCGCCGCTGGCAGTCCGACCAGCGCCCCATTGTGTACGCCAATTTAGCGTGGCGCGGCGACGGCGACCGCTTGCTCGACGTAATCCAGAAAGTCATTGAGCCTCGGCTGTTGCGGCTCAACGGCGTCGCCAACGTGGTCATCGACGACCTCGAGGAGAAACAGCTCATCGTCGAACTCGACCAAGAGCGCTTGCAGACCCACCATATATCGCTGCCCTCGCTCGGCTGGCAGCTCAACGAGAACAACACCAACCTCTCGCTGGGCCGGGTCATGGACGGGGGCCAGCGCTACATGGCCCGCGCCGTCGGCGAGTTCACCCGCGTCGAGGATATTGCCAGCATGCCGCTTTTGGGCGGCCAGTTCCGCCTCGGCGACATCGGCGCGATCAACTACGGCTTCCCCGAAAAGCGCCGCTACGAGCGGCTCAACGGCGTCGATGCGCTCCAGCTAGAAATTTTCAAAGCCTCCACCGCCAATGTCGTCGATGTCGGCGAGGCCATCGTCGCGGAGCTAAAGGCGATTGAGGGCGAATACGCGGGCCAGCTCGATGTGGCCATCGTCCGCAACCGCGCTGAGGATGTGCTGCAAGAAGCCGACACGCTCGTCAATTCGGCGCTGCTCGGCGCGTTTTTGGCGATGATCATCATCTTCGTCTTTCTGCGCAATATCCGCTCGACCATTGTCATCGCCCTCGCCATTCCCACCTCGGCACTCTGCGTCTTTATCGGCATGTACGTCGCCCGCGAGGTCTTTGAGTCCACCATCACCCTCAACATGGTCTCCATGATGGGCCTGATGCTGGCGGTGGGGATGTTGGTCGATCCGGCCGTGGTGGTGCTGGAGAGCATTTTCCGCCGGCGTCAAGAAGACGGCCTCGCAGCCGATGAGGCCGCCCACGTTGGCAGCCGCGAAGTCGGCATGGCGGTCTTGGCCTCGGCCCTGACGACGATCTGCGTCTTCGTGCCCTTCTTCTTCCTCTCCGAGGGGCGCTCGGCCGCGTGGATGAAGGACGCCGGGATCGCGATATGCCTCGCGGTGGTAGTGTCGATGATCGTCTCGTTGTCCCTGATTCCGCTGGCTTCTTCCCGGCTGTTCCGCGCCGGGGTTGAGCGCTTCGACCGCTGGCTCAAGCTGCTGGTGGTCGCGGTCGTGGTGGGCATGGCCTGCTGGCAGGTGCGCGCCGTTGGCTGGCTCGGTTTGCAGGCTTGGTGGGACCGCTGGTCTGGGCTGATTGCCGCTTCGATCGGCGGGATGCAGTGGCAGACCATGCTCGGGTGTGCGCTGGCTGCGCTGGCCGGGGCCGCGCTCGGCTGGTACTGCTCCCGCCACGGCCTGCGCGCCTCATACAGCCGCTTGCTCAACTGGACGCTCGACCACCGCTGGGTCGCCCTGCTGGCCACAGTGGCGTTGACCGGCACCGGGTACTACCTCTACAACCAAATCGAGCAACGCGGCACTCCTTGGACCCCAGAGCGCCGGGTCGATATGACGGTGGTCATCGACCGCAGCTACAGCCTCGAAGAGATTCGCACGCATTTCGACCAAATCGAGGACATCCTCCTCGCGCAACAGGACTCGCTCGACCTTGAATCGCTCACGACCCGCTTTGGCCTGCGCCGCGGCAGCATCCGCGCCTATCTCGTCGATGCCGACGCGGGCCGGTTCTCGACCATGGAAGCGGGCAACGCCATCAAGCAGTTGCTGCCAGAAAAGGTGGGGTACACGTACAAAATGGGCCGCTCGCGCAGTTGGACCGGCAACCAACTGGGCGTCGAAGTCCAGCTTCACGGCCGCAATCCAGAGGTCCTAGCAGTGCTGATGGAGGACGTCAAAGCCGGTCTCGAACAGTTCCCCGGGGTCCAAGACGTCGATAGCAGCCTCGAAGACGGCGAGGAGGAAGTCCGCGTTGAGATCAACCGCGCTCAGGCGCTCGGTTATGGGCTGTCGCCGCGCGAGGTGGCCCAAGGAATCTCCGCGGCCTTGGGCACTCGCCGCACCAGTGGCTTCAAAAGCGACGACCGCGAGATCGACATCGTCATGCAGCTCAACGAGGGCGACCGCGCCACCCTCGAACAGCTCAAAAACAGCCGCTACGAGACCCGCGACGGCAGCTCGGTCCAACTCGCGTCGTTGGCCGACTTCGAGCTGGGCTACGGCCCCCGCGATCTCAAGCGCGAGAATCGGGTCCTCAACGTCACCGTCTTTGCCAACACCAAAGACCGCGGCACCGCCCGCATGCTGATGGAGCCGATCCGCCAAATGATGGAAGGGATGCAACTGCCCCCTGGGTATAGCTGGGATTTGGGTCGGGCGGCGCGCTGGGAGCAGGAGGAGGCCCGCGACAACCACTTCACCGCCATTTTTGCCGTGCTGTTGATCTATCTAATTATGGCCTCGCTCTTTGAGTCCCTGATCCATCCCCTAACCATCATCTTCGCCATCCCCTTCTCGGTGATCGGCGTGGCCTTGGGGCTGTATGCCCTCGACGTGCCTTTTGACAATAACGGCGTCTTGGGGCTGTTGATCCTCTTTGGCATCGTCGTCAACAACGGCATCGTGCTCATAGCCCATATTAACCACCTGCGGGCCAGCGGGCTGTCGCGACGAGAAGCGATTTGCCTCGGCGGTCAGCACCGGCTCAGGCCCATTCTGATGACCGCCTTTACCACCATCCTCAACCTAATGCCGATCGTGCTGCCGATGGTGTATGGCACGTCCGAGGGCTTTGCCCGCCGCTGGGGGCCGGTCGGCTTGGTCGTTGCCAGCGGCTTGGCGACCTCGACGGTGCTGACCCTGATGCTGGCCCCGACGCTCTATTCGCTGTTGGACGATCTGGCGCTGTGGTGCAAGCGCGTGATGCGCACGGCGCGCAGCATGGCATAACGTGAACAAGACCCAACGCAAAGAGCCGCCTTTGCGCGCCGCAGTGCCCGTGCAGGTTCGGCGCGCACTGGCCGAGCTAGTCGATCCCGACGTTGCGCTCTGCTTGGCGGTCGCTACGGACATCAAGCTCGATGGTCAGTACGGCGAGGCGTGGCTCATGGCCACGGACGACCTGCTGCGGGGCGAGTTGCGGGTGGCGTGGATGCGCAGCCTGTTCGGCCCGGTCATGGCCTTTATAACCTCTCTGGGCACCATCATTTTCTACGAGCCGCAGGCCGGTGCCATTCTCATCGACGGCCACGACACCCGCCACCTAAACCTCAAGTCGCTGCGCGAGCAGATCGGCGTGGTCTTGCAGGATCCATTCCTCTTCAACGGCACGGTGGCCGACAACATTGCCTACGGCCATCCCGCCGCCTCGCTTGAGCAAATAGTGACCGCGACCAAGGCCGCCAACGCGCACGACTTCGTCATGGACATGCCCGACGGGTACGACACCATGGTCGGCGAGCGCGGCGTCCGCGTATCTGGCGGCGAGCGGCAGCGGCTGTCGATTGCCCGGGCCATTTTGCGCGACCTGCGCACCTTTGAGATCTATTCTAGCCGCCGCGATGTGCGCGATCTAGGCAGCGGCCGAGTGCTGGTGCAAGACGCCGACGGCAACCGCTACGAAATTCCCGACTATCGGCGGCTAGACCCAGCGAGCCGAGCCTCGGTCGAGGAAATGATTTAACGCGCTGTCCCATGATGCCGACGCGCAACCTAGCCTACGAATGAGTTTGAACGTGACGTCCAATAAAAAAAGAGCCGGTAGCGTCCTGTCTTTGCGGCGCGGTGCCTTGCTGATTTTTGTCCTCGGAACTTTGGGGCTGGGAGCCGAACTGCTGCTGTTGGGACATTTTGAAGAATGGCGTCAACAAGTGCCCATGGTGTTGCTGGGGCTCGGGTTGATCTTGTTGGCGGCGCGCCTGCTCTACCGAGGTGCGCTTGTTCTGCGCTTGTTCCGCTGGACCATGCTAGCTTTCGTCTTGGGCGGCCTAGCTGGCCTCTGGTTGCACCTGAGTGCCAATATGGAATTTGAACTGGAGATGTACCCGACGCTGAGCGGGTTGGAACTGCTAGCTAAGGCATTGGGCGGCGCCCTGCCGGCGTTGGCCCCTGGGGCGCTGGTTCAGCTCGGATTGATTGGGTTCCTTTATACACACCAACACCCGGCCCTGAGCCGGGGGCAAACCAAGGAGAATTAAGCCATGCAGCGAGTCGTTTTAGCCGGGGTTTTAGCCATCTGCCTCTGCGGTAGCACTCATGGGCAGGTGGGTAAAAACGAAACGGTCCTCAATCCCAACCGCGCCGGCGTCGAGCAGCTATTGGCCTTGACGTCCCTCGATTCGGCGTTGGTCGAGGGCCTCATGGCGCGGCGGCCCTTTATCGGGATGGAAGCGTTCGACGCCTATTTGGATTCGACCCTAGCGGATTCAGTCAGAGCCGAACTGTACGTCGAGATCTTCCTGCCGATCAACCTCAACAGCGCGAGCGACGCCGCGATGCAACTGGTGCCGGGGGTTGGTCCGCGGCTGGCACACGAGTTTGACGAGTATCGTCCCTACCAGAGCTTGGCTCAGTGGCGGCGCGAAATCGGCAAATACGTCGATGACGACGAACTCGCCCGCTTGGAGCAGTACGTCTTCGTGCCGCTCGAACTCAACAGCACCAGCGAGGCCGATTTCCGCACGATCCCAGGGGTTGGTCCGCGGCTGGCACACGAGTTTGACGAGTATCGTCCCTACCAGAGCCTAGCTCAGTGGCGGCGCGAAATCGGCAAATACGTCGATGACGACGAACTCGCCCGCTTGGAACGGTATGTATTTCTAAAAGAGTGATGGCTAAAACCGACCGCAAAAAGCAAATCATCGAAGAGGCGGCCCGCCTCTTTTCGGCCAAGCGCTTCGACGAAGTGCTCATGGACGACATTGCCCAGCAGGCCGGCGTCGGCAAGGGGACGATTTACACGTATTTTGCCGACAAGGAAGAGCTGTACTTTGCGGTGGTCTTTGAAGGGATTCGGCGGCTCAACGAGCAGCTTCAGCGCGAGGCCAATCGCCCGCAGGACCCCGAGGAGGAACTGCGCCGCATGGTCCACGCCATCGTCTCCTTCTTCAGCCAAAACCGCTTCTTCTTCCGCTTGATGTCGCAGGAGGACGGCAAGAGCGAAGGCGGCAAGGGCGAAAACCGCAAGCGCTGGCGGGCAGAACGGCGCATCCAGCTCGCCGCGATCGAGACGGTCCTGCAAAACGGTGCTGAACAGGGCGTCTTCTCGGTTGAGCATCCGAAGGTTGAAACCGCCATCCTCCGCGACATGGTGCGCTCGGTGATGATCCACGCGAAGGGCCTGAGTGCCGAGGCGATGGTCAATACCATCATGCGCATTTTCCTCCAAGGCATCCGCAAAAGGCCCTGAGCGACCTGTCTAGCGCGGAGTTCGGATTATAACCATCGGCTCATATATTGTAGTGCAGCCCGCACTCTTTGTGATCGCTCGCGCCGCTGTCGTGCCCGTTGAACCAGCGCCAGCGACCGACGCGCTTGTGTTCGCCCGGGCGGGTCGGGGTAGAGCATATAATGCAGCCAAAGCTCGGATAGCCCTGCCCGTAGAGCGGATGGACCGGCAACTCGTTTTCCTTGGTAAATTCCATTAGCTGCTCCTCGGTCCAATCCACCAACGGGTTGAGCTTGACTATTTTTCGCTGCGTGCCGTATTCATTGATCAAGGCCGCCTTCTTCGCCGTCTGCTGGCGGTGCTCGGACTGATCCCAACGCTGCCCGGAAATCCAACAATCCGCGGTCCGCAACAGCGCGTTGTTGGGCCATTCTTTGCGGACTTGGCAGCAGTGCTCCTGTTTTTCCTTGGAATCAAAAAACAAGTACTCGCCGTGGCGCGAAACCATAAGCTGGACATCGCGGCGCTTGGGCTGAAAGACCTCAATGTGGCAGCCGTAGCGCGCCTCAACTTCTTGGAGAAACGCGTACGTCTCCGGGTGGAGCCGGAGGGTGTCAATGGTTGCGAGGCGCAAGTCTAGCCCCAAGGACGAGGCTATGTGGATCATGGCCACGCCAGTGTACTGGAAGCTGGTGTTGAGGACGGCCCGGCCGGGAAAGGTCTCGCTGGCCCAGCGCAGCAGGTCCTCGGCCGACATCTGGGCTAGGGGCAAGTCGCGGATGTAGTGTTCTAACTGCTGATTGCGTTCTTTGTCCATCTCGTCGTCTGAAGCAGGGGAAAATGACCTTATAATATAAGATATGGAGAACATATTGAGAAAAGAGACGCGCAGGGCTAAGTACGCGACACCTGCTTTAAGTCCGCCTTTTCTGGTGCTCCCGCTACGTCCGGGATCGAGGGCGTCCTTAGCAGGTTGGCCGCTTCATCCTCTTGCCATTGTTCAAACGGCAGGATTAGCTTTTTCAGGCTAGATAGGCGAACCAAAGCGAGCACGAGCCATGAGCACCCCAAAACTACTAGAGGCCGCCGACGCGCCCGCGGCGGCGCGGATTGCCGCCGCCCTGCCCGCTGAGGAGGAGGTGCTAATCCGCGCCTCTACGGATTTGGCCGCCGACGGGCGCTTTGGCCGCCAGTGGCTGGTCGCCACCCCGCGCCGGGTCCTCGTCGTGCCCGCTCAGGGCGAGATCGTCGATATCCCCCTCGCCTCGCTGGCCGAGGTGCATACCGACGCGCTCGTCGGCGGCGGCCAGTTGGCGATTGAGCGCGTGGATGCGCCAGCCTTATCGCTGGGCTATACTAGCTCTGAGGCCGAAAAAATGTCCGAGGTGGCGCGGGGCTTGGAGCAGTTGCGCCAAGGCCAACCCTTTGCCATCAATGGGCGCTTAGACCGGACCCGCTGCGAGCACTGCCACCGGCTCTTGCCCGAGCGAAACGGGATCTGTCCGGCGTGCATCAAGAAGCTGGCGACCCTCAAGCGCATTGCCAGCTATCTCGGCCCGTACAAACTCAAAGCGGGCGTTTTGGCCTTCGCCTCCATTGCCACCACGGCCGCCGAGCTGGCCCCACCGCTGATTACCAAGCGCATCGTCGATGAGGTGTTGGTCCCGGTGGAGGGCCGCGCCACAGGGTTTGACGAGCGCATTCACCTCTTGGGCCTGTTCGTCCTAGGCTTAATCGGCGTCCGCTTCTTTGCTTGGGTCGCCGAATGGGCCCACGGCTGGATTGCCACTTGGCTCGGCGCGCAACTCACCGCGGATATTCGCTCGCTTCTCTACCGCCGGTTGGAAATGCTGTCTTTGCAGTTTTACGACAAACGCAAGGTCGGCTCCCTCATCTCGCGGGCCACCCGCGACGCCGGCATGTTGCAAGACTTCCTCGTCAATGGCTTGCCCTATATCGTCATCAACGGCCTGATGGTCTTTGGCATCCTCGGGTTTTTGTTTTGGATGAGTTGGTCGTTGAGCCTGTACGTGTTGATCCCCGTGCCGCTAATCATGCTGTGGGGGGTGATCTTCTGGCAGCGGCTGCGCGGGTTTTTCGTCAAGTGGGGCGAGGTCTGGTCTGGCCTGACCGAGCGCACGGTGGAGACGCTTTCCGGCATCCGCGTGGTCAAGGCGTTTGCCCAAGAAGGCCGGGAAATCGCGGCCTTTGCCAAGCCCAATGCTCGGCTGCGCCAAGTCGCGGAAAAGACCGCGATAAATCGCGGCGTGTTCTTCGCTACCATCTCGTTCCTAACCGGGTTGGGGGTCTTGGTCGTCTGGCTGCTCGGCGGGCTACAGGTCCTCGGCGGCAAGATGACCTTGGGCACGCTGCTGGCCTTTTACTCGTACATGTGGCTGTTTTACGGCCCCCTAGAGTGGTTCGGTCAAGTCAATTCTTGGATGTCGCGGGCCTTTGCCGGGGCCGAGCGCATCTTCGAGGTCATCGACACCCCGCCCGAGGCGTATGAGGACCCGACTGCAAAGCGGGTGCCGCGTATGAAAGGGGGCATCCGCTTCCGGGGCGTCACGTTTGGCTATGACAAGAGCAAGCCCGTGCTAAAAAACTTTGACTTGGACATCCAGCCGGGCGAGATGATCGGCCTCGTGGGCAAGTCCGGGGTCGGCAAGACGACGACCGTCAATCTCATCGCCCGCTTTTACGACGTCGATTACGGGGCCATTGAAATCGACGGAATGGACATCCGCCGCATCGCCCTGCGCGACTTGCGCTCGCAGATCGGCATCGTGCTGCAGGAGCCAGTGCTTTTTTCTGGCACCATTGCCGAAAACATCGGCTACGGCCGGCCCGGTTCCTCCTTTGCCGACATCATGGCGGCCGCCCGCGCGGCCAACGCCCACAACTTCATCGTCGCCAAGCCCGATGGCTATGAGACCCAAGTCGGAGAGAAGGGGGCGGGGCTTTCGGGTGGGGAACGCCAGCGCGTCTCCATTGCCCGCGCCATCCTTCACAACCCCCGCGTCTTGATCCTCGACGAAGCCACCGCCTCGGTCGATGTGGAGACCGAGTTGCAGATCCAAGAGGCGATTCAGCGGCTCGTCGAGGGGCGCACTACCGTGGCCATTGCCCACCGGCTCTCAACCTTGCGCCACGCCGACCGCCTGATGGTTCTCGACGACGGTCGCATCGTCGAGGCGGGGACGCACGCCGCGCTCATGGAGAAGCGGGGGACCTTTTACGAGTTGGTCAACATGCAAAAAGAGGTGGCCGAGATCATCGCCATTAAGGAGTAGGATTAGACCATCCATGCCCACCTTTTTGGAAAATCTGCCGCGCACGGTTGAAGCCAAAGTCCGCTCGCGCAAGGGCCGAGAGGAAAAGGTCCTGATTCAGGTCTCTACGGACATGGCCGGCGAGGACCGCTTTGAGCAGCGCTGGTTGGTCGTAACGCCGAAGCGGCTGATGGTCCTCGCGCCCAACGGCGCAAGCAGCGACGTGGAGTTTTCCCTGCAAGCGGTCAAATCCGCCCGCATTGAGGCGTTAGTCGGGGGCGGGCGCTTAGAACTGGAGCGCGGGGAGGGCGCACCGACCCACCTGTATTACTCCAACTCCCTAGCGCCCAAGTTCGCCGAGGTGGCCGAGGGCATCGAACAGATCAAACAGGGCCAAGCCCTCAACCTGCCCCGCGAATTGGACCGTACGCACTGCGAGCAGTGCCAGCGTCGCCTGCCCGAGATAGGCGGGATATGCCCGGTCTGCCTCGCCAAATTCGACACCTTTAAGCGCCTCATCGGCTACATGCTGCCCTATCGCTTCCAGCTCGTCTTGTTGCTCGGTCTGACTGTGGCATCCTCGCTTTTGGAGCTGGCACCGCCCTACATCGTCAAGCATCTCATTGACGATGTGCTCGTCGCCGAGGCCGCCAACGTCAGCCTGCTCTACTATCTGGTCGGCGGCCTTTTCGCGATCGGGGTCGTCGAGTGGGGCGTCGGCGTGGTCCGCCGCTGGCTCAACACCCGGGTCGGCTTCCGCGCCATTGAGCACTTGCGCTCAGACTTGTTCAAGGCACTCCAGTACCTGCCCCTGCGCTTTTACGACAAGCGCAAGGTCGGTGCCTTGATCTCCCGCATGAACAACGACTCGGAGATGGTCGAGGATTTTCTGCTCTTTGACATGCCCTATATCGTCTCCAATGCCGCGATGATCGTCGGCATCTTGGGGCTGCTGTTCTACATGAACTGGGAGCTAACTCTCTACGTACTGGCCCCGGTGCCGCCGATTGTCATCGGCTCAAGCCTAATATGGAATCGCCTCCAGCGGTTCTGGGGCCGTTGGTCGGCGCGCTGGTCGCGGCTGACCACGCATCTCAACGAGTCGATCGCCGGCATCCGCGTGGTCAAGGCTTTCGCGCAAGAGCACCGCGAGTCCGAGCGCTTTGATCAGCGCAACCACGCCCTGCGTCAAATTAGCGTCAGTGCCGAGCGCTCTTGGTTGGTCTTCTTCATGGTGACCAACTTCTTTATGAGCTTTGGCGGGTTCTTCGTGTGGTATTTTGGCGGTCGTCAGATCGTTGAGGGCGGGCTGTCGCTGGGCGAGCTCATGGCCTTTATCGCCTATCTGTGGATGCTCTACCACCCGCTCAAGTGGTTTGGCGATTTCTACAGCTTCATGGTGCGAGCCTTTGCCGGGGCCGAGCGCATCTTTGAACTCGTCGATGCGCCCTCCGAGCCGTTCGACAATCCAAGCGCCCAGCGCGTCCCCGGGCTCAAGGGCCAAGTCGCTTTTGAGGGCGCGGCCTTTGGCTACGACCCGGGCAAAATTGTCCTGCGGAACCTCGACTTAGTGGTGCAGCCGGGCGAGATGATCGGCTTGGTGGGCAAGTCCGGGGCGGGCAAGAGCACGTTGATCAACCTCATCACGCGCTTTTACGATGTCTCGCATGGCCGCCTCGCCATCGACGGGGTCGATATTCGCAACATTCGCCTGCGCGACCTGCGCTCGCAGATCGGCTTGGTGGCTCAGCAGTCGTTTTTGTTCAACGGCACGATTGCCGAAAACATCGCCTACGGCAAGCCCGGTGCCACATTCGACGAGATTTTGCGTGCGGCCCGCGCCGCCAACGCCCACGAGTTCATCGTCAAACAGCCGGATGGCTACGACATGGTCGTCGGCGAACAGGGCGACAAACTCGCTGGCGGCGAGAAGCAGCGCATCGCGATTGCGCGGGCCATTCTCCACGACCCGAGGATCCTGATTTTAGACGAGGCGACCTCGTCGCTCGACACGCCGACCGAGAAAAAGATCCAAGAGGCGATTCAGCGGCTGGTCCAAGGCCGCACGACTTTTGCCATTGCCCATCGGCTCTCGACCTTGCGCAGCGCCGATCGCCTCGTGGTGCTCGACGCGGGCAAAATAGCCGAGGTTGGCACGCACGAGGAACTCATGGGGCGCGAAGGCATTTTCTACCATCTGGTAAACACCCAACGCGAGACATCGGCCGTCATGGCCACTAGCGGCTAGTGGGGAACGACCCAATGACAGACAACCAAAAACTAGCGATCACGCCGATTTCCGTTTCTCACCCCGAGCGCGTGGAAATCGACACGATACGCCTCTTCCGCGAGCCGGCGTGGATCTTGCGCCTGACCATCGACGGCGACCGCTCGTACCTGAAGGTCAAGGTCGTTCGCGCCGCGCCCCTGTCCCATCCGACCCGCTATATCTGCCTCCTCGACGCCAAAGACGAGGAAATCTGCATGATCGACGATCCCAGCCAGCTCAATCGAGCGGCCCGCGCCTTGATTGAGGAGGAGTTGGACCGCCGCTATTTGACTGCGGCCATTCAGCGGGTCCATGCGGTGCGCAACGAATACGGCACCTCGTATTGGGACGTGCAGACCGACCGCGGCCCGCGCGAGTTCGTCGTCCAGAACGTCGCGGAAAACGCCCAGTGGCTCGGCGACCACCGGCTGCTGATCACCGATGTCGATGGCAACCGCTTTGAAATCCCGCACCTCAACGAGCTGGACAAGAAGAGTCTGGCCGCGGTCGAGCAGGTCGTCTAAATCTCTGTACCGAGTTGTAAGTACTGCGACCTGCGCACTGATTGCCCCTATTTGGAAGTGTGATAGGCAATCGTTAGCTTGCTTCTATAGCCAGAAAACCATGTACCCAACACAAAGGAACCGCCATGGAAGCTCCCCAAGCAGCAATCAGCGTCGTCGGCCGCATGGTGCGCGTCTTCTACGCGCCGAGCGAGACCTTTGAGGCCGTAAGCGAGCAGCGCACGGCCGCCGACTGGCTGGTGCCGACCGCGCTGGTCGCCGCGGTGACGACGGTCGCGGCCCTTTTCGTCCTGCCCATCGTCACCGAGTTCAACCAAGAGGCCATGCAGCAGCAGATGCAGAGCATGTCCGCCGAAGAGCGCGAAATGGCGGAGAAATTCCAGTCCCAAGGCGCAGCGCAAGTAGCGACCCTAATCGCCACGCCGATTATGATGTTCATTTATCTCTTCACCTCGGCGGCACTTTGCCTAGTGCTGGGCAAATTGTTCGGCGGCTTACTCTCCTACGGCCAAGCCCTAGCCATAACCGCGTATGCCGGGCTGATCACCCTTCCCCAACAAGTGCTCACTGCGTTGCTCGTCTCGGCCAAGAGGACGCCGGAAGTGCAAATGGGGTTGGGGCTTTTCCTCTCCGAGGAGGCACTACAAAGTTTCGGTGGACGCTTTCTGGCCTCGATTGATCCCTTCTTAGTTTGGTGGATGGTGCTCATCGGAATCGGCCTGTCCATCGTCGGGCAATTAGACCGCAACCGGGCCTACATTGGGGCCGCCGTGCTGGCGATTCTTTGGATAGCCGGATTCGCCGGGTGGGTCACTCTCGGCGCGGCCTTTACCCCCAACTCCAATGGCTGAGTCGGTCACCATGTCTCCCAAAAGCGGCAAGAAACGCCCCCTTCTGAAACTCCTCGTCTTTTTGCTGTTGGCCGGCTCGGTCGGGGCTGCGATCTACTTCAACTTGCAGCGAGAAAAGGACGAAGAAACCTATCCCACAGCGCTCGTCGAGCGGGGCGAGATCGTCGATAAGCTGGCCGAAACCGGCCGCATCGAGCTGGTGCGCACCGTGGAGGTCAAATCCACGATTGCCGGCGAAATCCGCAACCTGCCCATTGAGGCCGGCGCGTGGGTAAAAACCGGCGAACTAATGGCCGTCATCGAGCCGGACCCCAATCAATCGCTACAATTATATCAGAAGCGTTCCAGCGTGGAGCAGGGCAAGATCGACCTAGCGGAGCAGGAGCGGAACTTTGAGCGTCAGAAGGCCCTGTTCGACCGCAAGATGATACCGGCCAAGCAGTTTGAGGAAGCCGAGGTGCGCCTGACCCGCGTGCGTACCAACCTGCGCTTGGCTCAACTCGAACTCCAGATGCTCGAAGCCAAGGCCAACTTGCAACGCGCCCAGCTTTCAGAAGACCAAGTCGCGCTTGACGAGGTGCGGGTCCTCGCGCCGATTGACGGTATCGTCATCCGCCGCAACGTGGAAATCGGCGAGGTGGTCGCCTCTGGGCTATCGTCCTATTCCGGCGGGACGGTCCTTTTCCAGATCGGCGACCCCAGCCAACTCATCGTGCGCGGCGACATCGCGGAAATCGACATTGGCCGAGTGGAGACCGGCCAAGACGTGGACATCGTCGTGGATGCCTATCCCGACACCACCTATCGCGGCCGGGTGCGCTGGATCGCGCCGGTAGGCCAGCGCAAGCAGGGCAGCACCATCGTCACCTTTGACACTGAGATCGAGATTACCGACGCCGCGCCGCGCCTGCGTCAGGGCATGTCCTGCGACATCGACATCCTCTTTGCGCGGCGCGACAGCGCGTTGTACTTGCCGGTCGAGCAGGTGCTAGAAGTCTTTGACGACGAGGACGAAGAAGCCGAGCGCGGCCGCTTTGTCGCCTACATCGCCCAGTCGCCGGATTCGCTAGCCGCGGCTCCAGACAGCACGCGCCCGGACAGCGCGTTGCACCTGCCCCTGAGTGCCTTCGCCGAGGTGGAATTAGCCATCGGCATTGAGACCTCAACCCGCTTTGAAATCCTCTCCGGCCTCGCTAGCGGCGACCGCGTCGCCGAAGACCCAAGCCTCATTCGCAACCAGCTTGAGCAAAAGGACGAGGAGCAGGACGAGGACGAGGAAGGCTGATGACTGACCTAGCGTATCTTCTCGTCGTCGAGTGGTCGGAAGAAGATCAGGTATTTATCGGTTCATGCCCCGGAATTGTTGGACCTTGCTGTCACGGATTAAACCGCAGAGATGTACTCCGCCAGCTAGTCCAAATCGTAAATGATTGGCTGGAAGATGAGGAGGTTGGCTAGCTCAAAGCTGGGTGCATTTAAGTCCGCGTCTCTAACTCTAAGCGCAGCAAGGTCTGGGGCAGGAACTCGACGGGAATACCTCCCATGTTCGTCGGCGCACTCTGGCGGGCGAGGATGCGGCTGTTGGCGTACTTGCCTATCTGTTTGAGCGTCTTAGGCCGCAACTGGCCCGTCCACTTAACTTCCACCGGCCAAAAACGACCGTCCTTTATATATGCGATATCCACTTCACCCTCGCCTTTGATATAGTAAGTGGGATAGTGCCGGCCATAATGAGCAACGGCGCAGGCTTCCACTAGAGGGCCGGTGCGCTCCGGGTCGGCGAGCAGGGGGCGCACCTGTGCGGTGAAAGGATCACTTGCCTCGTGCAGCCAGCTTTGCACCGCGTGGAAAATGAAGGGATCGCAAAAGCTAATTTTGCGCGCCTTTTTCGGCGCACCGGCCAGCTTGTCCTCGCGCAAGGCTGGTTGGACGCGGAGGACGTCCATAGAGGCGAGCAGGGCGATATAGTCGCTCACCGTAGCGGGATGGTCTATGCTCAGGGTGCGGGCTAAGGAGTTATAGGTGGTCTGGGTGCCGTAGCAGCGGACAACAGCGGCCAGCACTTCGCCCAAATAGTGTTCCTGCTTGCCGCGCTTGAGCACATCGCCGCGTATCCAGTCGCTGTACGTGGCGAAGGTGGCCGGGAGGATGCGGTCGTGGCGGGCCATATCGTTAATGGCAGTGAGAAAGCCGCCGTGGACTAGATAGGCGAGAAATTCCTCGCGCAGGACTTGCTCGGTCTCTTCGGGCAGCGGCGATCTAGGCTGCGCTAACTGTAGCAACTCTGGGCCGCTCAGCGAACGCTTTAGCCCTACGGCCGCGGCAAAGCTCAAGGGATGGAGGTGAAAGTCAACGGTCGCGGCTTGCCCCCGGCGGCCGGGAAACCGCATGCGGGCCTCTTGGATGACCGCCGTATCCGAGCCGGTCGCAATGAGCACGACGCCTTCGAGCAAGCCGGCATCGGCGAGATACTTAATCCCCTTGTCCCAACCGGCGATATAGGTCACTTCGTCGAGCAGGATATAGCGCCGGCCCTCGGTCGGCATGGCTCGCTGGACGGTCGATACCAAGCGCACCAGCGAGTGGTGATCGTCGATGAGTTCGCCGGTGAAAAAGCGCAGCCGGGCCGGGTCGAGGCCGGTTGCAAGCAAGTCGGCCATCCACTGCTTGAGCAGGGTCGTTTTGCCAATCTGGCGGCCCCCACCCACCGTGTAAATGCCCGGCTGGGTGCGCGGCAGGCGGTCGAGGAGGGGAAAGCGATAGATTAGGGGCAGCGCGCGCAGGCGTCTGAGGTGCGGGTCCAGTTTGGAAAAGGCACCGTCGAGATGGGTATTGTGAATTTGGAATTCTTCTAAGTTCATTAAATATGTATGGTTACGTTTATTGCGAAAATTTAGTCAATCGGCTCTGAATAAACTTAGGCAACGCAAATCAATGGCGCAATTTTGCACATTCCCCGCCTTTCTCAGAAGCGGTCTGGAAATTCTGATGGAGTGCCGTTGGGTTTGTGATTCGTCTAACCTATCTTTAACGCCTTACTACACGACACCAGCCGCTCGCCTTCCAAGGATCGAGGGCATCTTGCCCTCGTCGAGGGTGGGACGCCCTCGATCCCGGATGCAACGGGAGCCGTAGAAAAAGTAAGTGTCGCGTACTTAGCTTTAACGCTTAATTGCTGCCCTTCGACCTGCAAGGACGAAAGACCCCGATGACCCTTCTCGAACCTCTCTTCGCTGGCTTGGGCCAGCTCCGGGCGCACAAGCTGCGCTCGCTGCTGACGCTGTTGGGCATTGTCATTGGCGTGGCGGCCATCATCGCCGTGGTGTCGCTCGGAGAAGGGCTGCGTCGCCAAGTGATCTCCCAGTTCATCTTCAGCGGCGGCGCGGGCATGATCCGGGTGGAGCCGCCGCGCCAGTGGGTGCGCAAGGATGGCCGCTGGGTCCGTCGCCCGTGGCAGGAGTACCTGACCGAGGCCGACATGGCGGCCATGCAGCGGGAAATCGACGAGCTACACGCCCTCGTGCCCGAGGTGCAAGGCAATGCCTCGCTACAGCGCGGCAAGACCACCGTGCAGGCGAGCTATACGGGCACTTCGGATGCGTTCAACGAGGGCTTCAACTGGCCCTTGACCAGCGGCCGGCCCCTGAGCGCGTTAGACTTGCGCCTCGCCCGCAAGGTCTGCCTGCTCGGCCACGACGTGCGTAAAGACCTCTTTCAGGAAGCCGATCCGCTGGGCGAGGAGATCAAGCTCAACGGCGACCGCTACGTGGTCGTGGGCGTGCTCGCCGAGCGCGTCCGCTTTGGCCAAAGTGAGGGCAATCGCGTGTTGGTCCCATACACCACGGCTCAAAAGCGGCTCAACGGCGAGGATCACTTCTCAGAGCTCACGCTTTTCGTGGAGGATTTGGACGCTGTCGAGCGGGTCATCGAAGCGGTGCGCCGCGTTCTCCGGCGACGCCACGAGCACGGCGACGCCTTTGAGGTAGAAACCAGCCAAGGGCAGATAGACAACGCCAACGAGTTCTTCCGCGTCCTGCAGCAAGTGGGCGGTGGGATTGCCGGGATTTCGCTGTTGGTCGGCGGCATTGGCATTATGAACATCTTGCTGGTGTCGGTGGCCGAGCGCACCCGCGAGATCGGCATCCGCAAGGCCCTCGGCGCCAAGCCGCGCCACATCCTCGGCCAGTTCCTCGCCGAGGCCGTAGTCTTGAGCATGGTCGGCGGTCTGTTGGGCATCCTCAGCGGCTTGGGTTTGGGCTTGGGGGCGGCCTTCATTATTCAGCAGCTCGCGCCCGGCTCGCCTTTTACCAGCATTGTCTCGGCTGAGTCCGTGCTCTGGGCCGTCGGCTTTTCATCGGCTGTCGGCATCTTTTTCGGCGTCTATCCCGCCTTTCGCGCGGCCCGGCTCGATCCGGTAGAGGCGTTGCGCCGCACGTGATCTTCCTCGAAGCCATCCGCATTGCCCTCGGGCAAATATGGGTCAACAAACTGCGCACGGCCCTGACCCTGCTGGGCATGATGATTGGGGTCGGCGCGGTCGTCGGCATCGTGTCCATTGGCGAGGGGATGCGGCAGTTTGTCATCGACGAGTTCGGCAAGCTGGGCGGGGCGCAGTTCGTGATGGTCTCGCCGCAATACATGCATCTCAAGGACGGCCGCTGGGTCCCCAATCCTCGCTATAAGCCCTTGACCATGGACGACCTGCACGTGGTTGAGCAAGCCTCCGACCGCTTAGCCGCGGTCCTGCCCTCTATGACGCACGGGGCCGATCTGCGCTATCGCAAGGCCAGCTACCAGAGCCGGGCGGCCGGGACCTTGCCCGAGTTCGCCGCGGTGTACAATTGGCAGGTCGCCGCGGGCCGCTTCCTAATCAACGACGACTTAGACAAGGTGCGCCGGGTCTGCGTGATTGGGGAAAAGGTGCGCGAGGAGGTGTTTGGCTTGGCCCCCTTCTTGGGACGCGAGCTCAAGCTCAACGGCCAGCGCTTTACGGTCGTCGGCCTGATGGAGGACCGCCAGACCTTTGGCGAGGACTGGGGCGATCAAGTGCTGGTGCCGGTGACGACAGCCCAGCGCCGTCTCGCCGGCAACAAGTTCATCCAAGCCTTGGTAGCCCACGCCAAGGAGCCCGAAGACGTGCCTCACATTACCGTTGCCATTGAAGAGGCCCTCAAAAAGCACCACGGCCCGGAGGCTGGCTATCAGATCTTCAGCGGCCGCAGCATCTTAGAGCAGGTCGAGCAGATCATTTTGCTGTTGAAGTTGGTCGTGGGTGGGATTGCCGGGATTTCGCTGTTGGTCGGCGGCATTGGCATTATGAACATCTTGCTGGTGTCGGTGGCCGAGCGCACCCGCGAGATTGGCATCCGCAAGGCCCTCGGCGCCAAGCCGGTGACGCTACTGTGGCAATTCGTGATAGAGGCGATGGCCCTGAGCTTGACCGGGGGCGTGCTCGGGGTGGCGGCGGGCTACGGGTTGGGCGAGGGCATTGCGCGCGTCATCTCCCACTACAGCGAATTGAACTTTCCCAGCATTGTCTCGCCGGAGGCCACGCTGCTGGTGCTGGCCTTGTCCATCGCGATTGGTCTTTTCTTTGGCATCTATCCGGCGGCCCGCGCCTCGCGGCTCGACCCGGTGGATGCTTTGCGCTCGGAGTGATCTCGTGCTGATCGAACTGAATGGCATTAGCAAGGTTTATGTGCGCGGCACCGAAGAGGTGCATGCCCTGCGGGCGGTGGATTTGGCGATTGACGCCAACGAATACGTCGCGCTGATGGGGCCTTCTGGCTCGGGGAAATCCACCCTGATGAACATCCTCGGCTGCCTCGACTCGCCCACGGCCGGGATGTATCGCTTGGCCGGCGCGGATGTGTCGCGCATGAATGCCAACGAGTTGGCCGAAGTCCGCAACAGCCGCGTTGGCTTCATCTTCCAGACCTTCAACTTGCTGCCGCGCGCGTCGGCCCTGCAAAACGTCGAGTTGCCGCTGATTTACAACGGCCAACGCCGCAAGGTTCGCCGCGCCCGGGCGACGCAGGTGCTGGAGCGGGTTGGTTTGGCCGACCGCATGACGCACCGGCCGGCCGAGCTGTCCGGCGGCCAATGTCAGCGGGTGGCCATTGCCCGCGCCTTAGCCAACGAGCCTTCGCTGATCCTCGCCGACGAGCCGACCGGCAACCTCGATTCCCGCACCGGCGAGGAGATCATGACGCTGTTCGACGCCTTGCACGACGAGGGCAACACCGTGCTCTTGGTGACCCACGATCCCGTCATTGCCATGCAGGCCAAACGACTAATCCGCATCCACGACGGTCGCATCGCTTCGGACGAGCGGTTGGGGTAGTAGCCCGAGGAGCCGCATCCGCTGCTAATTGACGCAATTTTTGCGTTCTACTACTCTTGCATAGAACATCCTCAGTTTAGCAAAAGGAATACCACCATGTTCGTCGTCCGTGCATTCGCGTCCATCGCCCTCGTCTTTCTTCCCCTCTCGGCTACAGCTCAGATTACCCTCTCTCCCGACGATTTACGCCTGCCCTTGGGCATGACTTGGGAACAAGAAATCGCCACAGCCCAAGGCAGCCTAGAAGACTCCGAATTCAACATCGGCACTACTGGTGCCGACCAATCCTTCGACCTGACTAGCGTCCTCGCCAACAGTACGTCCATCCGCGCTCGCAGTTCGGTCATCCCGCTGGAGCAGGCCCCCAATGCCGCTCGCTTCCCCGACGCGGATTACGCCGTCCACAACATTGTGACCGCGCCCAACGCCACCGGCACCCTTGAAGAGTTCGAGACGTACGACTATTTCCAGCGCAGTGCCGCAGGCGATGTTCTCGTCGGGAGCGAAGGACCGGCCGGACAAGTCCCCTTCCCGACTATCGATGTAGAAACGCCTTGGCCGCTGGAATTCGGCAAAAACTGGATGGTCGAAAATCTCTCCTTGGACGAGACTATAGCACCGGGGCTAACACGTTCCGGCCTGCACGATTATCAATACGTCGTTGATGCATGGGGAGAGATTCGGCTACCAGCGGGCACCTTTGAGTGTCTGCGCCTCCACCAGACTGGCTCTGGCGTCGTTACCTTCACGGGCGACGCTCACCTCGAGTCGTTGGGCGAAGTGACAGCCGAGATAGACGCCTATGTTTGGTATGCCCGCGGGATTGGCACCGTCGCCATAGTCGTAGAGACGAGGCAGACTTTCGCCAGCGGCAACATCCCGCCGACTACGACCACTCAAGTCGCCCGCCTCACTGAGATATCCAGCCCGGCCAGCGCGATAGCCGCCACGAGTTGGGGAGCCTTCAAGCAAAAGTTCGCCGAATAGATTGATTTACTGCCACTTGGTGTCGAGCAAGTACTCCTCTTATTGTTAGTAATCTCCTTCGTTGACACAATTTTCGCGTTTCACTATTCTTGCGTTACAGAGACCATGACGAACCACTCTCGGTCTTTGTTGTCAACTATATGCTGCGAATACTGGAGGTCTGGCATGAAGAACATCACTATCACTCTACCCGAGGATGTCGCCCGGTGGCTGCGGGTCAAAGCTGCCGAGAACGAGCGCAGTGTCTCCAAATGGCTGGCCGAACTGCTGGAAAGTATGAAGCGTCAGGAAGACGAGTATGAGGTCGCAATGAAGCGCTACTTGGCGATGAAGCCACGCGAGATCAACTGGCCGCAGGGCCGCAGGCCGACGCGCGAGGAATTGTATGACCGTCCCGGTCTTCGTTGACACGAATATCTTCGTTTACCGCCACGACAGCTCGGACCCGTCAAAGCAGGCTTGCGCCGAGCAATGGATCAGACTGCTCGCGCACAATCGCTCTGGTCGGCTGAGTTTTCAGGTACTTCAAGAACTCTACGTGAGTCTCACGCACGAACGGCGGCTGAATTTCGGTCGGTCAGAGGCCCAAGAGATCATCAAGGTACTCACAGCGTGGCAACCGGTAGCCGCTGACCTCGCGATGCTGAACCGAGCTTGGGTCTTGCAGGATCGCTTTCCCTTGTCTTGGTGGGATGCGCTCATCGTCGCCGCCGCGCAGACCTGCGAGTGCAGGGTTTTGCTGACCGAGGACCTGCAAGACGGTCAAGAGTTCGGCGCGGTTCGGGTGGTCAATCCGTTTGCCTCGCCGGACCGAACGCCGGAAGAGATACTGGCAGCTTTGGCGTCGTGAGCGTTTGATTGTCGCACGGCCTCGTTCCCGTGTCGTCGGGCAGACTTTCGCCAGCGGCAACATCGCACCAACTACGACCACTCAAGTCGCCCGCCTCACTGAGATGCCCAGCCCGGCCAGCGCGATAGCCGCCACGAGTTGAGGAGCCTTCAAGCAAAAGTTCGCCGAATAGATTTTACTGCCACTTGGTTTGCACGTGTGGATAGGAGCGCAGCCGTTGGTCGGCGCTGATTAGCACTAGATTATGTACCCGCGCTGTGGCGACGATCATTTGGTCGGCTGGGTCTTTGTGGAAGGGACTCGGCAAATGCGCCGATTCGAGGGCTATATCCACCGTAAGGGGCAAAAGTTCTATAAACGGGGCTTGGGTGGCGCACTCAACCCACTGACGCACAGGCATAGATAAATGCAAGTGCCCCTTGGACTCTTTTTTCGCCACTTCCCAAGGACTGATCGCCGCTAGCCCAAAGGGCAAGTGATCCGGCTCCAGCAGCACCTCCCTGATCGGGGCGGGCAGCTTTTCCGGTGCCTCCAAGGCCCAGAGCCACGCATTGGTATCGAGCAAGTACTTCACTGGCAGGTTTCCCAATCATCTTCGCCGAGCGGTTCATCCCAACCGGGCTGGTACGCGACCGTATCTCGGAGCGAGCCGAAGAAGGATTGGGGGTCGGGTTTGGTCTCCGGCTCAGGGGGGACGACCTGCGCTATGACTTTGCCGCGATTGGTCAACTCCACGGTTTTGTATTTGGTGCCGACTTCGCGCACGACTTGGGTGCATTTGGCTTTGAACTCGCTGATGGGCATCCGCATGGCCTCAACTCCTGACTATATAGTCATTTTATATGACTATATTAAACGGCACACCGCCTGTTGTCAATAATCTCCGCAGTGCCCCGCTACACCCCCGCCGGTGCTGGCCCCCCCGTCGCCCAATCCAACAGCTCGACAGTATGCACGACCGGCACCTCAGCGCGGGCGGCGATTTGCTCCATGCAGCCGATGTTGCCCGCCGCTACGATCTGCGGCGCAACGCTAGCGATGTGCTCCACTTTGCGCGCTTGCAGCTTTTGCGCCAAATGGGGGCGCAGCATGTTATAAGTGCCCGCACTGCCGCAGCAGATATGCCCCTCGGGTACCTCAACAACCTCAAAGCCCGCTGCCCTCAGCAGGTGCCGCGGCGGCTCGGTGATGTGCAGGCCGTGTTGGAGCGAACAGGCGTCGTGATAGGCCACCCGCAGAGCCGGCGCGTGACGAGCCTCGCCCAACCCCAACTGCGCCACCACCTCAGAAACATCCCGCACTCGCTCCACCACCGCTTTGGCCTTGTCGGCCCACTGGGAGTCGTGGCGGAAGATGTGATCGTATTCCTTGATCGCCGTGCCGCACCCCGACGTGTTGAGCACAATCGCGTCTAAGCCGCCCGTTTCTAGCTCGCGATGCCAAACCGCAATGGCGCGCTGCATCAGTTCGCGGCTGTGCCGACGCTCTCCTAGGTGGAACGTCAGCGCACCGCAACAGCCCAGGTCCGGCGGAATGACCACCTCAGCCCCCAGCCGCGTCAGCAGCCGCACGGTCGCATCGTTGATCTGCGGCCCCAACACCCGTTGGACGCACCCGGTGAGCAGGGCCACGCGCAGCCGCGCCGTGCCCTCGGCTGGCACGACCCCGGGCCGAGCTACTGCCGCCGGGCGCGGCAACCGCTTGGGTGCCATGGCCAACAGCGGTCGCAGAGCGCGGGGCAGCAGGCCGGAGAACGCACGGCCCACGCCAGCCATTTTGAGCGCCCAGCGCGTGCGGCCGGGATAGGGCAACAGCCGCGTCAGCAGGGCGCGCAGCAAGCGGTCCGCCAGAGGCCGCTTGACGAGCTGGTCCAGCCGCGGCCGGGCCGTTTCCAAGAGGCGCGAATAATCCACGCCGCTCGGGCAGGTGGTCTCGCACGCGAGGCAGCCGAGGCAGTTGTCGATGTGCTCAACCGTCTGCTGGCTCGGGGGGACGTCCTCTTCGAGAACGCTTTTGATGAGGTAAATGCGGCCGCGCGGGCCTTCGAGTTCATTGCCGGTGAGCAAATAGGTGGGGCAGGTGGCGTTGCAAAAGCCGCAGTGGACGCAGGCGCGCAAGACCTTTTCGGACGCTGCAACCTCCGGGTCTTGCAGCAAATGTGGGGGAATGACCGTGCGCATTACAGTTCGTCCCGCAGCCAGCGCGACAGGGCCTTGTCGGGCGCACTAATCTCCGCGAGCGAGGTGTAGTAATAGGCTTCCCAGCCGTCTTGCGGCAGGCCGGTGAACAGCATCAGGTTCAGGGGGTAGTTTTCCGAATCCGTGCAGCGGCGGAAGTCGTCGCGAAACAGGAAGGTCGGCTTGCCGAGGGCAATGGCCGCCCCCAGCTCGACCATCACCCCTTCGTCCGGGGGCGTCCCGTTGACAATGGCGAAGATCGCGTCGGCCTCAACCACGTCGCGCAAGTCTGCTTGGCCGACCGCATAGGCCCAGCCCGGCGCGGAAAAATCAACTTGGTTGTTGCGGGCAAAAGGCTCCCAGACTTCGGCCCCCAAGGCCCCTAACGCGGCGACAAACTGCGGCAAGAGCCGCTCCTTCCAATGAGGCGAGAATCCATAAGGACTAGCGAGATAGAGGGTCTTTTTCATATTCAACTCCAGCGTTGTGTATTATATGCTCTATATTCTGTAATATAGGCAGGGCAACGCAAATCTCTTACCTACAAAACGAGACGTCACCGCATGGAAAAGCCAACCTTCATCCTCCGCGAAAACATCCCCCTCGCTTCCCTCACCACCATGGGCCTCGGCGGCCCGGCGCGCTATTTCGCCGAGTGTACCACGCTACCTGATATGCGCACCTGCTTGATGTGGGCGCTGGGCGAGGGCCTGCCCGTGCAAGTGATCGGCGGCGGCAGCAACGTGCTGTTTGCCGACGCGGGCTACCGCGGCTTGGTGCTCAAAATGGGCTTCACCGGCATGACCTTCTCCGGCGATACCGTTGAGGTCGCGGCGGGCGAGGACTGGGACGGCTTTGTGCAGTGCTGCGTGGAGCGCGGCTTGGCCGGCGTCGAATGTCTTTCGGGCATCCCCGGGTCGGTGGGTGGGACGCCCATCCAAAACGTGGGTGCTTATGGCCAAGAAGTAAAAGACACCATCGTGGAAGTGCGCGCCCTCGACCGGCTGACCCTGTCGGAAACCTCGTTTGCCCCGGCCGAATGCGACTTTGCCTACCGTCAGAGCCGCTTTAAGGGGGCCAACGGCGAGCGCTTTATCGTGACCTCGGTGACGTATCGCTTGGATCCCAGCGGCCAGCCGCAAATCCGCTACCCCGAGCTGCGCCGGCACCTAACCGACGCCCAGCCGACCTTAGCCGCAGTGCGCGACGCAGTGCTCGGGCTCCGCCGCAGCAAGTCCATGGTCATCGACCCGCAAGACCCCAACTCCCGCTCGGTCGGCTCTTTCTTCCTCAACCCAGTCGTCAGCGCGGCCGCTTTTGCCGCCTTGCAGGACCGCTATCCGAGTGTCCCGCACTTTCCCGATGCGGCTGGCGTCAAAGTCCCGGCCGCTTGGCTCGTGGAGCAAGCGGGGTTTCACAAGGGGCTGCAAAGGGGCGGGATTGGCATTTCAGAGCGGCACGCGCTGGCCTTAGTCAATCGCGGCGGCACGACCCGCCAAGTCCTCGCCTTGGCCGGTGAAATTCGGGATGCGGTCGAGCAAACCTTTGGCATCCGGCTGGTGCAGGAGCCGGTGTTGGCGGAGGAGCCTCGGCCGTGAACGAGGCAACCGCTCGTCGCAAGATCGACCGGCTGCTCGAAAACGCGGGGTGGCGCTTCTTCGACAGCGACGACGGGCGAGCCAATATCCGCTTGGAAGCGCAGGTCGCCCTCCAGCGCGACGACCTCGACCGCTTGGGCGACGATTTCGAGCGTTCCGGCCGAGGGTTCGTCGATTTCCTGCTCCTCGACGACCGGGGCTTTCCGTTCATCGTGTTGGAGGCCAAGTCCGAGGCCAAAGACCCCCTCGTCGGCAAGGAGCAGGCCCGCCGCTATGCCCGCTCGCTAGACTGCCGCTTCGTCCTCCTCTCCAACGGCAACCTGCACTACTTCTGGGACTTAGAGCGCGGCAACCCGCATATCATCACCGCGTTTCCAACGCCGGACTCGGTGGAAGGATACAAACAGATCGTTCCCAACCCGCAGCGTCTGATCGATGAACAGGTTGGTGCCGACTACATCGCCCTCACGCAGCGGCCCAACTATGCGGCCGAGGCCGGGTGGCGCGACGAGGCCGAGCGACCCGGCTACATCGAGACGCACGGGCTGCGCTTTTTGCGCGACTATCAGGTCCGAGCGATCCATCGTTTGCAGCGGGCCGTCCGCGACGGGCGCGACCGCTTCCTGTTCGAGATGGCGACCGGCACCGGCAAGACGCTGGTGGCCGCGGCCGTCATCAAGCTGTTTCTCCGCACTGGCAACGCCCGCCGCGTCCTCTTCTTGGTCGATCGGTTGGAGCTGGAAGACCAAGCGGCGCGCAAGTCCTTCGTCCCGTACTTGACTCCCGACTTCGACGCAGTCATCTACAAGGAAAAACGCGACGACTGGCGTCGGGCACACATCGTGGTGTCCACCGTTCAGTCACTGCTGTTCAATAACAAGTACCAAGCGCAGTTTTCGCCCACGGATTTCGACTTGGTGATTTCGGACGAGGCGCACCGCTCCATCAGCGGCAACGCCCGCGCCGTATTCGATTACTTCGTCGGCTACAAGCTGGGGCTGACGGCTACGCCCCGCGACTTTCTCAGAGGCATCCAAGCGACCGACCCGCGTGCGGTGGAGCGCCGGTTGCTGCTCGACACCTACCGCACCTTTGGCTGCGAGCGGGGCGAGCCGACGTTTCGCTACTCCCTGCTCGACGGGGTGCGCGATGGGCATCTGGTCAATCCTCGGGTCATTGACGCACGCACCGAGGTGACCACCCAACTGCTCGCCGCCGAGGGCTTTGTGGTGTCTTTCACCGATGACGAAGGCGAGCAACAAGCGGAGGCGTTCAAACGACGCGATTTCGAGCGGGCGTTCTTCTCGGAAGCCACCAACGCGGTCTTTTGCCGGACCTTCCTAGAGAATGCGCTCCGCGATCCGATTAGCGGGGAGGTCGGCAAATCCATCGTCTTCGCCGTGAGCCAGACCCACGCGGCCAAGCTAACGCAGCTATTCAACCAGATCGCCGACCGCATGTTTCCGGGCCGGTATCAGTCGGACTTTGCAGTGCAAGTCACGTCGCACGTTGCGGACGCCCAGCAATTCGCGGTCAACTTTGCCAACAACAACCTCTTGGGGGCTGGCAACTTCATGCGTGAGTACCGGACGAGCAAGGCGCGGGTCTGCGTAACCGTCGGCATGATGACCACCGGCTACGACTGCACAGACATTCTCAATTTGGGCCTGTTCAGGCCGATATTCTCGCCGACCGACTTCGTCCAGATCAAGGGGCGCGGCACGCGCAAACACAACTTCCTCGACCTTATGATCGGGCACCGCACCACCGGCGACGCCGCGCCAGAAAAGACCACCTTCAAGCTGTTCGACTTCTTCGGCAACTGCCAATACTTCGAGACCGAGTTCAACTACGACGAGGTATTGGAACTGCCGCGGTTGCGCGATAGAAGCGGCGAGCGAGGGGACGAGCCAAGGCCGGTTGTATATGCTGGCCCCTACGAGCACTTGGGGAGCGACTTTCTCTCGACGATTGAGCAAGCGCAGATCGGGGCCGAGGGGATGAGAATTGACCGGATGTTTTTCGACCGCTTTGCCGACGAGGTGCGCGAAAACGACTTCATTGCCCAAGCCGTTGAAGCGGGCCAATGGGATCGCGCCATTGACTATGTAAATCGAGAAGTCTTTGACCAGCCCGAGGAGTACTACACCCTCTCCAAGCTGCGCCAAGCCGCGGCCGTGGATCGCCGCGTGAGCTTGCGCGAGATACTGGAGAAGGTCTTTGACCTCATCCCGCGTTTTAAGTCGAGAGACGAGTTGCTCGAAGAGGAGTTCGCCAAATTCGTGGCGGATTACAAGCCCGACGAAGCGGCGTCTGTCGCGGCGATTCGGGCGTACTTCAAGGCGTATCTGACCAGCGGCCGAACCCGAGACATCATTGAGAACCGGACCTTCACCGAACTGGCGACCAATCCGGCCTTTTCCTCCCGCGACTTTCGCGCCGTGCCGGTGCCATACCGCGCCCTCGTTCCCGAGTATGTCAAGGATTACGTGTCTCTGAATCAGTTCGCCGTTTAGGAACCGCTATTCACGCATTTATCCAGAAAAACCGTGAATGGAACCCATTTTTCGCGGTCTATTCACGGATATTTGACAATATAGCGTGAATACGATACCATAACGATATGGCGACTACGCAGCCGATAAGAAACCGCATCCAGGGGCTGAAGCGGGCGTACGATGCCTTGCGCCGAGGCAAGGAATCGCTGCTGTCGATGATCGACGAAGTGGAGATACCAGAGCATGTGTACAACTCGAACGCGATTGAGAATTCAACTCTTACGCTCGAGGAGACAGAGCGAGTCCTGTTGGAGCAGATGTTGTCCCGAAATGTGTCTGTGCGGGAATTATTTGAGGCGAAAAATCTAGCCCGCGTCACAGAATACAAACGGGCTAAAGTTAAAGATAGCGAGCTGAACAAAGACCTGATACTGCTCTTACATAGGATGCTCATCGGCGGCATTAACGATGCCATCGCCGGTCGCTTTCGCCAGCAGGGGGAATACGTGCGGGTGGGTACTCATATCGCGCCGGCACCCGAACATGTAGAGCGCATGATAGACGACATTCTCATCGAGTATTCCAGCGATCTCAGCACCTATTTCCTCGATAAAATTGCCCGATTTCACTTGGATTTTGAGGGCATCCATCCCTTTTGCGACGGCAATGGTCGCTTGGGGCGGGTTCTCATCAATTTTCAACTCCTCCAGCACGGGCTGCCGTGCCTTATTATTCGCAACTCGGAAAAGGAGCGGTACTATCAGGCGTTTAGGAGCTATGAGAACCGCCAAACGACTCGGGCGATGGAAGAGATTTTGGCGTTAGGGCTCGTGGAGGCGCTACACAAGCGGTTGGGTTATTTACAGGGGGAGGCCATTATCCGGCTATCAGACTATATCAAGCAGCATGGCCTCTCAGCACCGATGGTCACGAACGCCGCCCGTCGCCAGACTATCCCCGCTTTTCGCGAGAAGGGAGTGTGGAAAATCGGGGCGGAATTCGCGTACCGGAGCTAGTATGCTCGACACTGCGACCAAACGCCGCATTGACACGACCCGCGACATCCTCGTCGCTGAACCAGTTCGTGGCAGGGTCTAACTCAAACGAGAGGTGGAATGATGAGACAAGTCGTTGTTTATCCCGGCGAAGATGGGTATTGGGTTGCTGAATGTCCCAGCTTGTTGGGCTGCATCAGTCAAGGAAAAACGAAGCAGGAAGCCATTGCCAACATCAAAGAGGCCATTGAAGGATACGTCGCATCTCTTGAGGAAGACGGACTGCCCGTTCCCGAAGAACACTTTGAGGCCATGGTCGTGGCCGTATGAGTAGTCTGCCGAGAATTTCAGGGCGGAACTGTGCCAGAGCTCTCAGTAAAATTGGATTTCGCCTGAGACGGCAGCGTGGCAGTCATATAATTTTGCGTCGAGACAATCCTTTCTCTCAGGTCGTTGTTCCCGATCATAAGGAACTGGACAGAGGCACTTTGCGAAGCATTATCAGACACGTAGAGATCAGTGTAGAAGATTTTGTGAAACTGTTATAGCCGCATTCGACCGGAAAACGACTATGCTCGACACTGCGACCAAACGCCGCATTGACACGGCCCGCGACATTCTCGTCGGCAAGGTGCCCGATCCCAAAAGCCAAGTGGAGCAGATCACCATCGCGCTCATCTACAAGTTCATGGACGACATCGACGCTGAGAGCGAGGAGTTGGGGGGGCAGCGCACGTTCTTTGCCGGCGAATTTGCCGGCTATGGGTGGGCTAAGCTGATGCGAGCCGGCTTGGGCGGCCACGAAATGTTGAACCTATACGCCGAGGCCATTGCGCGGCTGCCGGAAAACCCAGGCATGCCGCCGTTGTTCCGCAGCATTTTCAACAACGCCTATCTTCCCTACCGCGACCCGGAGACCTTGCGCGCCTTCCTCAAGGTCGTTGACGAGTTTACGTATGATCACAGCGAGCGGCTGGGCGACGCCTTTGAGTATCTGCTGTCGGTGCTGGGCTCGCAGGGCGACGCCGGGCAGTTTCGCACGCCGCGCCATATCATCGACTTCATGGTCGCCGTCGTTGACCCTCAGAAAGACCAAACGGTGCTCGATCCGGCCTGCGGCACGGCCGGGTTCTTGATTTCGTCGTACAAGCACATTCTCAAGGCCAACACCGACGCCGAGGGGCACAGTACGCTGACGCCCGACGAAAAGGGGGCACTCGCGGCCAATTTCAGGGGCTATGACATTTCGCCCGATATGGTGCGGCTGTCGCTGGTGAATCTGTATCTGCACGGCTTTGTCGAGCCGCATATTGCCGAATACGATACCCTGACCAGCGAGGAGCGCTGGAACGAGTATGCCGACGTGATTTTGGCGAATCCGCCGTTTATGTCGCCCAAGGGCGGCATTCGTCCGCACAACCGCTTTTCGGTTCAGTCCAAGCGCAGCGAAGTGCTGTTTGTCGATTACATTGCCGAGCATCTGACGCCGGCGGGGCGGGCGGGGGTCATCGTGCCGGAGGGCATTATCTTTCAGAGCCAGCGTGCTCACAAGCAGTTGCGGAAGATGCTGGTTGAGGAGTATCTCGTCGCGGTGGTGTCGTTGCCGGCGGGGGTGTTTCAGCCTTATTCGGGGGTTAAGACGTCTATTCTGCTGCTGGACAGATCGCTTGCGACAAAGACCGAGCACATTGCCTTTTTCAAGGTGGAGAACGATGGGTTTGATTTGGGGGCGCAACGGCGGGAGATTGCCGAGAATGATTTGCCGAAGGTGAAGGAGGAGCTTGGCGAATACTTGCGCCGTTTGCACATAGGAGAATCCGTGGCAGATTTCGCGCCAACGTTGGGACTGGTCAGTAAAAAAGAAAGAGTTGCAGAGGGTGGGGAATACAATCTGAGCGGGGAAAGGTATCGGGAGAGTGGAACAAGGCAGTCTGATTGGCCGGTGGTCTCGTTAGGAGAGCAAGAGATTTTCAGCGTTGAAAGTGGTGGCACACCTAAATCAGGGGTCAAGGAATACTGGAATGGTGGCGTCCCCTGGATCACGCTGGTTGACTTGCCGACAGGCGATTTCATCACAGAAATTACTGACACACAGAGGACGATAAGCGAGAAGGGTTTGCGGAACTCGGCTGCAAAGATGCTTCCTGCCAACTCTGTTGTCGTTTCATCAAGAGCGACCATTGGTCGAATCGGTATCAATCGCATACCTCTCGCCACCAACCAAGGCTTCAAAAATGTCGTCATCAAGGATATAAATAGGGCAATTCCTGAATACGTTGCATTGGCATTGACGAAATTGGTGCCGACAATGCAAGCCCAAGCCAGCGGCTCAACTTACAAAGAAATTATCAAGTCAAGGTTCAGTGAACTACGCATCCCTTTGCCGACACTGGAAGTCCAGCGAGAAATCGTCGCGGAGATTGAGGGCTATCAGCAGGTGATAGAGGGGGCGCGGGCGGTGGTCGAGAACTATCGGCCGCATATTGCGATTGATCCACAGTGGCCGATGGTGGCGATTGGAAAAACCTGTATTGTGAATCCGCGAAAATCAGAACTCGCCGGACTCGATGAGTCAACGACTGTTTCATTCGTACCTATGGCAGATATGGACGAAGGTACAATGTATTTTGCCCCAAAGGATTGCAAATGCCTGAAAGAGGTTGGTTCCAGCTATACCTATTTCAAGGACGATGACGTGCTGATTGCAAAAGTGACGCCGTGTTTTGAAAACGGCAAAGCGGGAATTGCAAAAGGCTTGAGTAATGGAATCGGCTTCGGCTCAAGCGAGTTCTATGTTTTGAGGCCGTCGGAGGCCGCGCTTCCCGAATGGATTTTCCTATGCGTAGCCACGCCAGCCTTCCGTGCATGGGCGACGCCCCGAATGACAGGAACCGGCGGCTTGCAACGAGTTCCGAGGTCAGTGATAGAAAATTACAAAATCCCTCTGCCATCATTGACAATACAACAAGCCATCGTCACCGAGATCGAAGTGGAGCAATCTCTCGTTGTTGCCAACCGGGAGTTGATGGAGCGGATGGAGGAGAAGATTCGGACGGCGATTGGGCGGGTGTGGAACGGTTAATCTACCAAGATAACATAAGATGAATATGTATATTTCTCAAGTATCAGGACGGCAGATTCCGGCAACTCTTGAAATCCTTTTTGGCGAGGTTTCTACAATCAAATGAGACACATTCCCACATCTTTGTATATTGATACAGAGGTATTCAAGCACCAAGGATTACGTTTGGATACAGACGACTTTAAATCACTGAAGGGCACATTCGTCAAGGGAGGACTACGTTTATTGATTCCGGCTATGATGGAACGCGAGCTTCTTCGGCATTACCGGAGGCAGGCTGAAGAATGTGCAGACGCAATTCACAAGGCACAATGGAAGCACCCTATGCCATTCTTGGGAATGTGGACGCCACTATCTGAAAACGAGATTATAGATAAATGTTTCAGCGAGCTTAAATCACAGTGGGAGCAATTCAAATTACATTTCGTTGTTGAAACACTACCACTTGTTGGGGACATAAACCATGTCGTGGATTGGTATTTTTCGGTTAAGCCACCATTTTCTGAGAAGAAAAAGAAAGAATTTCCTGATGCCTTTATTTTAAGTGTACTGGAGGCATACCACAATGACCACAAGGCAAACATCGCCGTGGTGAGTGGAGATAAAGATTTTAGTGAAGCCTGCAAGATTAGACGTTATATATATCATTTTGACAGTCTTAAAGAATACGTCAACATGTTTAAGCCTGAGCTCACTAAAGAGCAGCATTTAACCGAGGAGCCTGTCGATCCTACTCAACCGATTGTCACCGAAGACTTGCAGGAACTGAAAGCCATATTAGATCGAGGAATCGATGCTACTCAGATTGAGATTGACCGAGTAATAAAATTGTTACAACGTCGAGGTGAAAACTACCGCTATTTCTTCAATAATGCAGATAAGCCGATGTGGCTTCCTCATCTAAGGACCAGTGGACTGTTAGATAACATACCGGAAGTTGAACAAACTGAAGATGGAGGTTTAAAGATTCCTTATTGGCCACCGATTTACTATCTCGAGAAAATTTGTGACTCAGCTCGTGAAGAAGTCTTGACCATATTGGAAGGACTACCTAAAAACACTAACCCACGTGTACTTGAGGGAATTTTGAACATAGTTCTAAAGTCGGACGATATGAATGACCTGATGCGTCTCTCTGAAAAAGTTCTCGCCTTTATAGATCACTCTCAATGGAGCCATGAGAAAATCATACAACTAGTTGATAGGCTTTCGCTTATGGACAGACGTTTCATCGGATTTTCAGAACCATTTTTACTCAAGATAATTGAGTTCCAACCCGACCAGCAAGCCGAAGACAAACAGGCCCGCCGCAGAGCGAATCCCGAAGATTGGACAACTCGACTGGAGCCACAACCACGCTTTAGCGAGTGGGAGTATCATCAGATACTGGAAAAAGGTGTCAAACCTTTGGCAGAGCGAGAGCCTTACCAAACCGCTCGAATACTGCTTGATGCCACCGCGACCGTGATACGCCTCATGTTCCATCAAGACGATCTTGAAGAGAACAGTAGTAATGATTCTACCTTTATTTGGTTTGAGCGTATAAACGAACTTGGCGGTAGCCTCCCAGACTCGAAGAGTATTCTTGTTCACACACTAACGTTCGCCTGCGAAAAAGTTTACGAGAGAGCACCGGAAACCGTACCGGCATTGGATCAAGTGTTGCGAAACCAGCGTTGGGAAATTTTTACACGCATCCGCCAGCATCTTTACGCATTGCATTTAAATGAACAGACTAAGCCTTGGATACGTGAGATGATCCTTGCTCACGAAGATTACGATAAATGGCATCATCGTTTTGAGTTCCAGCGCATGATTCGCCTGTCGTGCGAAAAATTCGGTGCTGATTTGCTCCCCGAGACCGAAAAGAAGCGAATATTTGAGGCCATCCTTAGCGGCCCATCGGAACAGAGTTCTCGGGACTGGATGGGAGCTCGTTTTACCCAAGAATTATTTGAAGAATGGAAACGCAATTTTCACAGAATGCAACTAAATCCATTTGCTTCAGTACTCTTCGGTAAGTACGACGAATACTTCAAAGAGCTAAATGCGGGAGCAGAAAAGTCGATTACGGATGACGACTATACACCTTATGGATTGGAAGATATGGAAGGGAAGAGAGTAGAAGAACGCAGTCCAAAGCCAGCTAAAGAACTGAAGAAAATGTCAGATGAGGAAATCCTTTCGTTCTTGAATGAATGGGAAAATGTTGGTCGCGATTCTGATGAGTGGTGGGTACACATCAACTTTGAAGGACTTGCTCAGACATTTCAGGCATTATTCAAAGAAAGTATAATATCAGACGAATCACGGCTACATTTTTGGCTCGAAAACCGGAACCAGTTGGAGAGACCTATCTATGTTAAGGCGATAGTGTCTGCTATTCATGAGCAAGTAAAACTCAAGCAATTTGACAACCTCGGTCAATGGTTTGAACTCTGCGAATGGGTATTGTCCCATCCTGACCAGCCAAAGGAAGAAGGTGTCAATCGTAGCGATGTATCCAGAGAGCATCCAAGTTGGCAAAGTGCGCGTCGAACGGTGGGTGACTTCGTCGGGATGTGCCTAGAGGAGAATATCAATGTCCCAATCTCAGGGCGTCAGCATATCGCCTCTCTGTTGGATAAGCTCTGCACCCAATACGACAGGCGACTAGAGGAGGGTGAGCCTGTTTTTCTGAATCGAGATGACCAACTAAACGAAGCACTCAATAATACACGAAGTATGGCACTGGAGCACTTGGTCAGATTCGGTTATTGGATACGCCGCCAGTTGGAGGATGATCAAGCAGCTACACCTGAAGTTTTTACCATCCTTGAAAAACGGCTCGGTTCAGAATGCGAGTACGCACTGACGCTGCCTGAATATGCCTTCCTTGGACTGAATTACGGTCGTATCTATGGTTTGGATAGAGAGTGGGCGATTCGGCATAAGAATGATCTTCTTCCGCAGGAGAAACTACCGGCATGGACGGAAGCCTTTGGAAATTTCCTTCGGTATAATCGGCCATACAAACAGATCTTTGATATTGTCCGAGACGACATTGAATTCGCACTTGAGAACATTGACAAATTCAAGACGAACAGTGCAAATACTCTCGGCGAACACTTATTTACCTACTATCTATGGAAAGTTTATCCACTTACAGGAGACAGTAGCTTACTGGAAAAATTTTACGAAAAGACCAAGAAAGACAAAGAGCGATGGTCTCACTTGTTTTATTATGTGGGCCGCCGTTTGAAAGACAGCGGTAAGCAACTGGAAGCAGACCTTAAGCAGAGAATTATCGACTTTTTCGACTGGCGTTTTGAGAGAAAGGAACCATCTGAACTTAAAGAGTTTACGTTTTGGCTGGAAGCAGAGTGCTTGGACGCCGAGTGGCGTCTGACTTCGTTATCGAAAGTCCTCGATATAAACGAATTAAAGAATAGAAAAACATACACGCAGATAAGTGCCCTACGAGAGATGGTTGAGGATCATACTACCCTAGTCGTAGAGTGCTTTGCCAAATTGACTGAGATCGATAATGAGAATGACGGGAACTTTTATATCCGTATCCCAACCGATAAAGCGAAACCTATCCTCCGAGCAGGATTAAACAGCAGCGATGACACGGTACGAGCAAATGCCGAACGGGCTCGCGAGAACCTACTTCGATGCGGACGCTTTGATTTTTTGGACATGGAAGGATAAACCATCTGTTTGGCTACTGAACCGTGGGCAAGGAGAAGCAAATGAATAACCGCAAAGAGACCATGATGAGGTACAAAATTGCCCTTCACCAATCTGACGAAGGCTACAGTGTGTCGATCCCCGGCTTTCCGGGCTGTTGGTCCGAGGGAAGAACAGAAGAAGAAGCCCTCGTTAATATCGAAGCCGCCATTCGAGAATATCTCAGCGTAGTAGAAGACCTTTTGAAGGATGCCGAAGTCCGAGAAATCGAACTGGCTGTATAAACATGCCCAAGATTCCGGGCGTCAATCATCTTAACGCGGTGCGAGCTTTGGAAAAAGCAGGCTTTCGCATTGCACGTCAGGGCAAGCACATCGTCATGACGGATGGAGTGCGTATTCTGACTGTTCCAAGAAACAACCCTGTTAATGCCTTTACTATGGGGGGTATTGTAAGAGACGCAGGATTAACCGTTGAAGAATTCCGTGATCTTTTGTGATGGAACGTGTTGATGTGTGAAAGAATTTATCAGAGGTTCTGGTGGTGGAGAGGTTCGTACTCGATCCGTATCCACCGCGAGATAAGTGATAGGATATTGCGTAAATGAATTGGCCGATCCGAAAGAGGTGCTCCCATGAAATCCATATCCTTGCAGATCACCTATCGAAAGGGCAAGCCCTTCGCGGCTTATCAGCGGAGTTAGAGCCACTCAGAGCGGCCTAACTGTTCTTCTCACCTCTGCGGTGGGTCTGCGGTACTCATGCACAGATAGATGGGGTGTTCTTCGTAGATAAGCTCATCGCGGTCACACGATTCTGGCTTGACCTCTGGTCGGGAATATACTATACTTATGTTCAGTTATTTATTGCGAACCGGAGGGATGCTACGCAGATTGCCAAGCGTATGCTGATTTGCGCGTAACATCCGCTAGTCAGTAAATGCAGAATGGACACGGGAGCCGACGGCATGTCTCGCAAAAGCACCATTGAATGGACCAACAGCACTTGGAACCCGGTCACCGGTTGCACAAAGGTGAGTGCGGGATGCGACCATTGCTATGCCGAACGCCTTTCCGAGCGTTTTCGCGGCGTCAAGGGCCATCCTTTTGAGACCGGCTTTGATCTCACCCTGCGGCCCGAGCGTATCAAGCAACCCTTGCGCTGGCGGCGTCCACAACTCGTCTTCGTCAATTCGATGAGCGATCTTTTTCACAAGAACATTCCCACCGAGTACATCGCCCGCGTATTCGACACAATGGAACGCGCCGATTGGCACATCTATCAGGTGCTAACCAAGCGCAGTTCGCTGATGCGCGATTTCGTCCATCAGCACTACCGGGGACAAGCCGCGCCCCCGCATATCTGGCTCGGCGTCTCGATTGAAAACGCCGCGGCCATGACGCGCCTGCGACACTTGAAACAGACCAACGCCTCTGTGCGCTTCGTCTCGTTCGAGCCGCTGCTCGGCCCCCTCGGCGCGGTAAATTTGGAGGGCATTCACTGGATCATCGCCGGCGGCGAGAGTGGGCCGGGTGTGCGTCCGATGCAAATAGAGTGGGTGCGCGCCTTACGCGATCAGTGCCAAGCCCAGCGCGTCGCCTTCTTCTTTAAGCAGTGGGGTGGGCGCACCCCCAAAACAGGCGGCAATACGCTCGACGGACGCCAATGGTTGGAATATCCGCGAGTGGAATCTGAGCAGCAACTTGGCATGCCGTTACAAGTGGCTGGAGTACCAAAAGACGATGCAAACGATGTGCCCGACGTTGGCCCTTGGGCGAGGGAGAAACTGAGGCGTGTTCAGTAGAATCAAGTGCGACACGTTGCTTTTATCGACGGTTCACGGCACAGAGAAAACCCTGCTTGAGCTTGGCGCGTAGTTGTCGAGCTCGATCTAGACGACGAGCCTCTTGCCATTGTAACCGCATATCCGCAAGAGGTGCTCCCATGAAATCCATATCCTTGCAGATCACCTATCGAAAGGGCAAGCCCCTCGCGGCTTATATTCACCTCGCTTCCAATAGATGAAATCCAGCGCGTTTTTGAACTTCTAGGTCTCGATAAACCGGCATCAGCGGAGTTAGAGCCACTCAGAGCGGCCTAACTGTTCTTCTCACCTCTGCGGTGGTTGTGCGGTGCTCATGCTTCGGGCGGCGATTGGACGTGTCGAAGGGGAGGGGGAATAGGCTAAAAGCCAAGCGGGCAAGGCTGTTGACAACCGACAGTGCTTCGGATAAATTGATCTCACATGGACTGCAACAGAGTATCCTATCCGCAGAGCAGGATCTTAAAGGCATGTCTGTTTTTTAGCGGTTTAACCAATTAGGAGGTAGCCGTCATGTGTGACAGGACTAAAAAAGAAAAAACCTCAGATGATTATCTGAAAACTTTGGAGCGGGTCAAAAAGCAATACCAGCAGTATGTGGAAATCAGTGACCTTTATACCTTGCCGATTCAGCAAGAGGAGGAGCCGATACAATATCAGCCTCCTAGCTTGGAAAATCCCCTGACGACAAATACAACTAGTATCCGTCAATAAAACGGAGTGAATATGGCTTCTTGGAGTGAACTCCTGAGCGCATTGCATGCTCATGCTCAGAACGACCCTAATTGGCTTGATAAAAAACTGCAAGAGCATTTGACCACTATCTCAACGCATCGCAAGAATGCTACCGTTATCTTCTACGCATCGGGTTTTTTGCAAAAGGCCGCCGATAATGTGCTCATTGACAGAGAAGATATTAACGGGTTCATGAACGCGCTTTACAAAGCACAAAAAAATAAAAATCTCACATTGATACTTCATACTCCTGGCGGAGACCCGAACGCCGTTGAAAGCATCGTTGAGTACCTACATTCAAAGTTTGATTATATTGAAGTAATCGTACCTTATCTAGCAATGTCTGGCGGCGCGATGATAAGTCTGGCAAGCAATCTTTTGATACTCGGCAAACAGGGCCAACTGGGACCTATTGACCCTCAGCTAGTCACTGGCAACAAAACGCACTCAGCGAGGGCGATCCAAGAAGGGTTTAGCAAGGCGAAAGAGGATATTGAAAACGACACGAGATTAGCACATCTTTGGGCACCCATTTTACAAAATATGGGACCTTCACTGGTTTTGGAAGCGGATAAAGCTTTGTCGTACAGTAAAGAATTGGTCGTCAACTGGCTCAATAAAAGGATGTTCAAGGATATAGATAAGAAAAAAAGAAAAAAGAGAGCGGATACCATTGCAGCCTATTTTAACGCTGAACGTACCTCTGGTCATGACCAAATTCATGTTCATGGTCAAAGAATTGGAGTGACAAAACTTAAAGAGCTCGGGATCAAGCTGGAACTTCTTGAAGATGACCAGTCATTACAAAATGATGTTTTGACTGCATACCACTTGATGACCTTGATTTTTGAGATGACACCTTCCTTAAAAATCATCGCCAGTGATGCAGGAAAAATGTGGGTTAAACAAGAACAGCAAGTTCTTGTTCCAGCCTCCCTGCCTACCCCTCAACCCCCCCTCAACAATCCTTAAACTCATAGGGCGAGCGCATCCCCAAAACGGGCGGCAATACACTCGACGGACGCCAATGGTTGGAATATCCGCGAGCGCAACGCACCCAACAACTCTGTGCTGAAGAAAAGGAAGGCATGTCATGCTGACGAAGCATCTTTGACCATTATGCTGACACTAAAACGAGATTCTTCGACTCCGCTCAGAATGATTTACAAACGACGGCGACCTCCGCTCGCCACAGTATGAAAAATAATCTGGAGCATTCAACAGACGCGAGGAGACAAAGCCATGTTGAAACGTTTGCAAATACAGAATTTCCGCGGCTTCAACGCGCTCGAAATCGACCAATTGAGCGGCATCAACCTCATTGCTGGCAAAAACAATTCTGGCAAGACCAGCTTACTGGAAGCAGTTTTTCTGCTGTCTGGAGGCGGAAACGCGCAACTGGCTGTAAATGCCAATGTCATTCGCGGCATAGAAAAAGATGGCGTTTCGGTGAGGGATTTCTTCTGGAAGCAGCTCTTCTTCAATCTTGATATGGAACAGTCCATTAAAATTGAAGGGGAGTATAAGTCGCATGGTCAATTCGCCTTGGAAATCGCATCGGAGCAACAGCCCACCACTGAAATTACTCTTGATAGTACGGACGGATCTTCGGCGACGAACCTTTTTGACGAACGCTCTCTCATATTCCAGTATAGCGATCCTTCTGATCAAAAAATTAAAAGCCATATACGTTTTAAGGGACAAAAGCTCGAGGTTCAGCAGCCCGCTATAAATGTCCCGTTTATTGCGGCAATTCTCTTGTCTCGAGGTAGAAATATCCATGAAGATGCCAAGAGGCTGGGAATGTTGAAAAAGAAAAAACAGGGCGATCTGCTCTTAAAAGCACTACAAGTTGTCGAGCCGAAGCTACAGAGCATTGAGGACAGCTTCGCCAGCGGCACCCCCATGATCTGGGGAGATATCGGGTTGTCCGAACTAGTGCCACTGCCAGCAATGGGCGAAGGCATGACCCAGCTAGCTCGGCTGGTTTTGGCCATAGCTACCGTACCGAACGGCGTCGTTTTGGTAGATGAGGTTGAAAACGGCATTCACCACTCCGTACTGCCCGATGTCTGGCGAGCCATCGACGAAGCGGCCAAGCAGTTCCACACGCAGATATTTGCAACCACGCACAGTTTTGAGTGCATAGAAGCAGCCCATCAAGCTCTCGGCCCTGACGGCTTTCGCCTACACCGGCTTGAAGCCCGCGATGCGGAAAATCGCTGTGTTACCTTTAAGCCAAATGGAATCAGCGCCGCGCTTCGACACAATCTTGAGGTGCGCTAGATATGCCGCAACCAGCAGCAATCAAATCGGCGACCCAACTTCTCGTTGAGGGCAATGATCAGCGCAATTTCTTCGAGGCATTTACCCGTCATCTTTCGATCTCCAATGTCCAGATTCAGAACTTTGGCGGGGTCAACGAACTGCGCGATTTCCTAGAGGGACTCGTGAGCGCGACCGGATTTCGTGAAACCGTCCAGAGTATCGGCATCGTTCGAGATGCGGAAACGTCCGCCAGAGGAGCGTTCCAAAGCGTTCAGTCGGCACTGAGCAATGCCGCCCTGCCCGCGCCGAACAGACCCGCAGAACGCACTGGCACCAGTCCGGCGGTAACAGTGCTGATACTGCCCGGCGATGATCGCCAAGGGATGCTTGAGACGCTACTGTGCGAGAGCTTTGCGGCTACGCCGGTGGAGGACTGCATCGACGACTTTTTCAAGTGTGTCGAATCTTTGCCGGACATGTCCATCGACAGACCCGACAAGGCCCGTGCCCATGCCTACCTGACCACAAAGCCCAATCCTCATTTTTCCGTCGGTGTGGCAGCAAAGAACGACTACTGGGATTTGGATCACAGCGTCTTCAGCCCGGTCCGCGATTTTCTACAAACGATAGCTGCAAGTGCTCCGTGAACGGCCATAGGAGGGACAGAATCGGCCGGAAGCTCCGCTGAACGGTCAAGGGACCAAAGGCTTAAAATCCTCGCTGCTCATTGGTTCGTACTCATCCCAACGGCCATACATCTCAATCAGTACGCGTTGCTTCAACAGGATGGTCTGAGGATTAACCCGCACCACTTTCGCCCCGAATTTACCAGGTCCTTCGGCCATCGCCGCAACCAGATCTGCCACCAAGTAACGCGGCGCCCACCCGATCGTACAGTAGTCCACTGTCTGAAGCTGCACGGCCAACCCGGTCGCCGGATTGGTCAACTCCAGTGTGACATACAGTTTTTCTTCCTGCTCTAAACGATCAAGTCGATCTTTAGCCGCATCATTGATATGTCGCCAGCCATGCAGAAAGAACCGGCAAGAGAAACTCCCGGTATCGTCTTTCTCGATCTTTGGAAAAACCTCATAAGCGTCCGTTACGCGGCGGCCTCCGTTGGTGGACAGAATCTCAATGGGATCAGCTTCCTCGGTCAGATCAAGCCTGCGAAGATAATCGGTAAAGTCCGGCCTTGCCCGATTCATAACCCGATTTTGGAATAGCGGAAACAGTTCCACAGACCGATAATCTCGGTTCAAATCGGGAAAATCGATCAACGGAGGAAACCCCACTTCCTTTTTTGCTCGCTCTGCGCCGCCAATGTAACGGAAGCGATAGAGCGAACGCTCGACATCAGCATCTAGCTGACCTACCGGGAACCATGCCTTACTAGGCTTGTGGTCCTGCCAAGCTAGAAATAAAGTTCTCGTGCTCATCGAATAAGCTCCTGCAATTGTTTGAGGTTATGGCACATCAGCGCAATCGCGAATTTTTTGGCTGAAGAGGACATCCAATCACTAGGTACGCGGTTTACGAGGTTATCCACAGATCGCTCGTCCAATTTTTTGAGTTTCATCAGCGCGAAAAAGAAAAGTTTAGGGTATTTGCAAGTAGCCCGCTGTACCAACTCCAGTGGGCTACAACCGTATCGATCGTCCTCCGACCAGTAAATCGCGCCGCGTCCTTTTTTAACATAGTCACCTATGCGATCCTCCGCCAGTATCCTATCACGTCGCGTATCTTGAAGCTCCCGACCCAACGATGAGGCGTGGTCGAACGATGGTGCCACGAACCCTTCCCAGCGGTCGTCCTTTTGCTCCCGTAGTATGCCCCAATTCTCGTGATGGCGATCCGTGTTACCAATCAACGCATCTAGGACCACGTACTCTGCAAGGCGACACTTCTCCTGTTCTGCATCTTCAGACTCTACAAAAACACGGTCTATTGTCTGCCAGATATTCGCCAAAGTATGGCTTGACTGATAATATTCTCGCCTGTGATCGTAACCATGGACAGCTCTTGCCAAGATCTGATTGCCGTGGATCAATTCCTGACCCTCTTGTGCGAACGATTTCGTCACAGATCCTTTATCCTCTTCAAATACCGCCAATTCCACCCTCGCATGTAGAATCTCTAGTACGGCCGCGACCTCGGCGACAATTTTTTCCGCCCAGTGCTCCCCTGTATTACAGCGGGGGTATTTGAAGAGCCAATCTCCTTCTTCCGTCTTCGGATGGAGATACCAGAACTTATCTTTGCTCCCCATATCCTCGGACTCTCTGATCGATTCTCTCTTTACCTCAACGATTGGGTATAGGTCAGACATAGCAATAACTTCGCGTCCTCAGTTCCAAGTCGCCATCGCTTCCCCAATCAGGCCATCGGCCTCTGCGACAAGTCCAGTTCCGCGGAATCACGGGCGGGCGCAAGCTCCGCTCCCGGCCTAGACGGTTCCATGAACGTAATGGCCTCGTAGAAGTCGTCTAACGCGACAAATACGCCGTTTTCTTGCGCCCATCGGCGCATCCGCTGGTTGCAAGAATGCGCCCACGACAGGATTTCCACCCGCCAACCGCGCTTGTGCATGCGCTCCAACGTGCTGTGAAAACCCGCGCCTTCGAGATAGCCGGCACCATCGCCTGTCAGCAACACCACAATGCCGGGGTCGCCGTTGTAATCCAGAGCATCTTCCAACATCCGTAGCTGCAATACCCGGTCGGGCATTTCCTGTTCGCCGCGCCCAGAGTCGCCGCGGTCAAACAGTCGGACTTCTATGCCCTTGCTTTCCATTCGATTCCACAACTGGCGCATTTCCGGCGGCACGGAGCCGGTGGCCAGTGCCTTTTTCAGCGGGCGATCGGCGTGTGCTAGACGCAGTATATTGTCAAAGTTGACCCGCACACGGTAACGGGCATTAGCCCCTTCTCGTCGTTCTTCGGCCAGCCGCTGGGCCTCGTGGAAGATGTTGGAGTTGTCCCAATAAATGAAAACGCGGTTCATGTCGGATTGCCTCCTACCAGTAGCGCAGCGCGTCCGCGAAAATCGCCGCTAGCTCCTCGGCGTCGGCCGGGCGCGGCGAGAGCTTGGTCACTCGGTGCTGCGGCAGCGTGCCCTCGACCAGCACCGAGATGTGCTGGGGCCGTAGCCGAGCGCACTGAGGCCGTTGGGCGCACCGAGCAGGCGCATCAGCGCGACGATGCGGTCGGCCAAAATCGCGCCCGCGTCTTCGTCTTTCGCTCCGCTGCAATCGGCCCCCAAGACCGCCGCGGCCCGCAGATGCCGCTGAGGGCTGGCCGGCGCGGTAAAGCGAAAAACAGCCGGCGCGTTGACGATAACGGCAAACCCGTGCGGCACCAGCGGGTAATCAACCGCGTATCCGGCCGGCACATAGCCTTCCACCATGCCAGCCACCGGATAGGACATGCCGTGCGGCAAGTGAACGCCGGCGTTGCCAAAACCAATGCCGGCGAGGGCCGCGGCCAAGCTCATCGCGTTGCGGGCCTCGTCGTCGCTGGGGTCGGCCACGGCGCGGGGCAGAAACCGCGCCACCAACCGCAAAGCCTCCAACGCCCACAAGTCGCTGATGGGATTGGAGCCTTGGTAGGCCGGTCGCAGTTGGGGCCGGTCGGGGCGGGGGCGCTGGTCAAACGGCAGGGCCGTGTAGGACTCCAAGGCATGAGAGAGCACATCGAGGCCGGTTGAAGCGGCCACCTGCGGCGGCATGGAGCGCGTGTTGTCTGGATCGACGATCCCCAAAGTCGGGCGCATGTAGCGGTGCGCCATGCCGGTCTTGGCCTTCATCGCGAGAAAATCGAAAATCGCCACGCCCGTCGTCTCGCTGCCGGTGCCAGCGGTGGTGGGAACGGCGATTAGCGGCTTGAGCGGGCCGGGCACGGGCGCACCCCGGCCAATCGGTGCGTTGACATATTCGAGGAAATCGGCCGGATGGGTGGTGTACACATTAGCCGCTTTGGCCGTGTCGATCACCGACCCGCCGCCGACCGCGACGAACCCGTCAAACCCTTGTTGGGCATACGCAATCGCCGCCTTGAACGAGGCGTCGGTCGGCTCCACGCGCACTTGGTCGAACAGCGCGTACTCGACGCCGGCCTCCGCAATGGCCGCCAAGGCCGTCTGCACCGGCGCTTGCGCGCACAAATTTGGATCGGTCAATACCAAGACCCGCTTCAGCCCCCAGTCCTTTAGATCCATGCCGATCTCCTGAGTAGTGCCCGGGCCGAAGCGGATGTTGGAGGTGGCGATTTCGTAAGCCGTGTCAAAAATCATGGCGTCGTCCTTTAATTTAAGGCGGGGAATATAGGGTTGACGCGAGGCGAGAGGCAAGGTCTATTAAAAGAGCTTTGACAGAGGAGATCGTCGTGGTTGAACGAGCAGGTATGACGCCCGAGGACGTGGAGGAAGGGCCGCGATTGGCCTTGGATTTTGGCAAGCTGCAACGGGCGGTGGCCGGGGGCGAGGGCTTGGTGCCGGTGGCGGTGCAGGACGCAGACAGCGGCGAGGTGCTAATCGTGGCGTACGCCAATGAAGAGGCCCTCAACTATGCGCGGCGCACGGGCGTGGCCGCGTTTTGGAGCACGTCGCGCAACGAGCTGTGGGTGAAGGGCGCGACCTCGGGCAACGTGCTCGAACTGGTCGAAATCCGCGTCAACTGCGAGCAAAATTCGCTGCTGTATCGCGTCCGACCCAAAGCAGGGGGGGCCTGCCACACCCGGGACGCAGCCGGGCGGGCGCGGTCGGGGTGCTATTATCGGCGACTCGTGGGAGACTGGCTCGAACCCGTTTGAATCGTATTTTTTTACCGTCACCGGAGGACTAGGCCATGCCAATCCACTGTATCGAAATATAGTGAACCGGCTATCAGACTATATCAAGCAGCATGGCCTCTCAGCACCGATGGTCACGAACGCCGCCCGTCGCCAGACTATTCCCGCTTTTCGCGAGAAGGGAGTGTGGAAAATCGGGGCGGAATTCGCGTACCGGAGCTAGTATGCTCGACACCGCGACCAAACGCCGCATTGACACGGCCCGCGACATCCTCGTCGGCAAGGTGCCCGATCCCAAAAGCCAAGTGGAGCAGATTACCATCGCGCTCATCTACAAGTTTATGGACGACATCGACGCCGAGAGCGAGGAGTTGGGGGGGCAGCGCACGTTCTTTGCCGGCGAATTTGCCGGCTATGGATGGGCTAAGCTGATGCGGGCCGGCTTGGGCGGCCACGAAATGTTGAACCTATACGCCGAGGCCATTGCGCGGCTGCCGGAAAACCCAGGCATGCCGCCGTTGTTCCGCAGCATTTTCAACAACGCTTACCTTCCCTACCGCGACCCGGAGACCTTGCGCGCCTTCCTCAAGGTCATCGACGAGTTTACGTATGATCACAGCGAGCGGCTGGGCGATGCCTTTGAGTATCTGCTGTCGGTGCTGGGCTCGCAGGGCGACGCCGGGCAGTTTCGCACGCCGCGCCATATCATCGACTTCATGGTCGCTGTGATTGACCCTCAGAAAGACCAAACGGTGCTCGATCCGGCCTGTGGCACGGCCGGGTTCTTGATTTCGTCGTACAAGCACATTCTCAAGGCCAATACCGACGCCGAGGGGCACAGTGTGCTGACGCCTGACGAAAAGGGGGCACTCGCGGCCAATTTCAGGGGCTATGACATTTCGCCCGATATGGTGCGGCTGTCGTTGGTGAATCTGTATCTGCACGGCTTTGTCGAGCCGCATATTGCCGAATACGATACCCTGACCAGCGAGGAGCGCTGGAACGAGTATGCCGACGTGATTTTGGCGAATCCGCCGTTTATGTCGCCCAAGGGCGGGATTCGCCCGCACAACCGCTTCTCGGTTCAGTCCAAGCGCAGCGAAGTGCTGTTTGTCGATTACATTGCCGAACATCTGACGCCTGCGGGGCGGGCGGGTGTCATCGTGCCAGAGGGCATTATCTTTCAGAGCCAGCGTGCTCACAAGCAGTTGCGGAAGATGCTGGTCGAGGAGTATCTCGTCGCGGTGGTGTCGCTGCCGGCGGGGGTGTTTCAGCCTTATTCGGGGGTTAAGACGTCTATTCTGCTGCTGGACAGATCGCTTGCGACAAAGGCCGAGCACATTGCCTTTTTCAAGGTGGAGAACGATGGGTTTGATTTGGGGGCGCAGCGGCGGGAGATTGCCGAGAATGACTTGCCGACGGTGAAGGAGGAGCTTGGCGAATACTTGCGCCGTTTGCACACAGGAGAATCCGTGGCAGATTTCGCGCCAACGTTGGGACTGGTCAGTAAAAAAGAAAGAGTTGCAGAGGGTGGGGAATACAATCTGAGCGGGGAAAGGTATCGGGAGAGTGGAACAAGGCAGTCTGATTGGCCGGTGGTCTCGTTAGGAGAGCAAGAGATTTTCAGCGTTGAAAGTGGTGGCACACCTAAATCAGGGGTCAAGGAATACTGGAATGGTGGCGTCCCCTGGATCACGCTGGTTGACTTGCCGACAGGCGATTTCATCACAGAAATTACCGACACACAGAGGACGATAAGCGAGAAGGGTTTGCGGAACTCGGCTGCAAAGATGCTTCCTGCCAACTCTGTTGTTGTTTCATCAAGAGCGACCATTGGTCGAATCGGTATCAATCGCATACCTCTCGCCACCAACCAAGGCTTCAAAAATGTCGTTATCAAGGATATAAATAGGGCAATTCCTGAATACGTTGCATTGGCATTGACGAAATTGGTGCCGACAATGCAAGCCCAAGCCAGCGGATCAACTTACAAAGAAATTATCAAGTCAAGGTTCAGTGAACTACGCATCCCTTTGCCGACACTGGAAGTCCAGAGAGAAATCGTGGCGGAGATTGAGGGCTATCAGCGGGTGATAGAGGGGGCGCGGGCGGTGGTGGAGAACTGGCAGCCGCATATTGCGATTGATCCTGAGTGGCCGATGGTGGCGTTGGGAGAAGTCATCTCTTTGGAATACGGAAAACCACTCAAAGCCGAAAATCGAATTGAAGGACCATATCCGGTATATGGATCAAATGGAATCGTCGGTTATCACAATGAATGTTTGATTGAGGGACCAGCCATCATTGTGGGGCGAAAAGGTTCTGCGGGTGCCGTCAATTTTTGCGAGACGCCGTGTTACCCAATAGATACGACGTTCTTTGTCCGTATCAGAGAGCAACAGCAGCTTGATGTCCGATTTTGCTACTATCAGATGCTTGAGCTTGAGTTGGACAAGGTAAATGTCCAGTCTGGTGTTCCGGGTCTAAATCGGAACGATGCGTACCTCAAAACGATAGCCGTCCCACCTCTCGAAACCCAGCAAGCCCTCGTCGCTGAGATTGCGGCAGAGCAGGCGTTGGTGGATGGCAGCCGGGAGTTGATCGAGCGATTCGAGGAGAAGATACGCGATGCGGTGGGGCGGGTGTGGGAGGAGGAATAGACTAAAAGCTGAGCGGAAAGTTTATCAGTTCGGTTGATGGTGTTTTGGCAGGTGTTTTTGAATCTCTTGGAAAATCTCACGCATACCACTCGGCAGATCTTGGCATATCAACGGCTCGGATTTCTCCAACAACCGACATATTCTATAGCGGTCACATAGGATACAGTTGACGGTACGTGACCGGTCTTCCCGCCATTCTGTGAGGTTGATGCGCGGGATGGGCATTTAATTTTTTTGCCAATGCCGGAATGGCCTCTGTATCGGACCATCCAAGACTTTTTCTATCCCCGCTGTTTTGACTGAACAGAAAAATCTCTGCCCAACCGGGAAACAACGCCTGCATCGCCTCTTTGCACAGATTTTCAAACTGCACCCTCAAAGTCTGTCGCAAAGAGCGAATAATCCGATTGTGGCACGAACAAGCCAGCAAGAACAGATACGACAAATAGTGTTTCTCGGACGTCTGAGGTGCAAACTGCACTTCGCCATCATCTTGCATGAAGGGATAGATTCTCCCCAACCATAAGGCGCGGTTTTTGATAAGATCCATAGCATCTTCAATAGCATCTTCAAACTGCTCGCCTTGTAAAAAATTATCCTCTTCCTCTGAAAAAATCTCTCTTTGAACTGCGTCAAATTCTGCGCGTGTGAAATGACCGTCGTATTCGTTATTCAGTGCGACGGTCAACTCGATGCAGTCGGCTAAATCAACGACATCTTTAACTATCTCTTGACTCCAAGGAAAATCAATCATCGTGAATCCACTTTTAAGTGGTTGATTGTGTCATCAAGCATGTCCATTTTTTAAGCGATTGATTGTGTCATCAAGCATGTTCATTGCTTCTTGGACACTCTCCACTGCCTCTTGGTCATCTGCCTCTTGGTCATCGGACGATAGGGAGTATAGATTTAAGTTTGCTTGTTTAAGATGATCTTTTGCTTGCTCAAGATGATCTATGGCTAAGGTTATATCTTGTAAAAATACCTCCCTGTTATCTATTGTAGCACTATAAGCACTGTCCAATGACGCACCTTGCCGGAGCTTTTTCAGTGCATCCGGATTTTCTATTACCGCATTCAATTTGGGAATGTTTCGAGACTCGCCGAGACGTGTAGAACCCTGACTATCTTTTTTGAACATCCACTCCGTGAGTTCTTTAAGGGGTTCTTTCTTTAAGGATTTTGGATTGGCAATGGGGTGTGGCGCTCTACTGTCTCCCTGTCTGACGCCAACAAATGACGCGATTCCCGCGTTTGCGATAGCCGTATAGAACGTGCCAAACCGAAAACTTCCTTCGTTTAGATCGTCAATACCAAAAAAGTCGCGTTTCGCAATGGCTTCGTACGCCGCCAAAGCATCTAGATTACGCCGGACTGCATCGCGCCTGCTGCCGATCTCACGAGCAACTTCCCGACAGCGTTCCTTCGGTTCGCCCGATGCTTGCTCGAACAACGATTTCAAGTATCGTGCCTTTGCCAAAGGATCCCATCGTTGGACCCCAGAAATATGGCGAAAGCCCAGATATTGCAGGGCATCATATCTTGAGTTGACTATAAACGCTGGAATATCGGTCGGCTTGTTTTTAGCTTCTTCTGACGCTCCTGTAATGCTTTTACGGTTGCTCGCCAATCTCGGGTTTTGCAACAGTTTCAATGCTACCAGCCTGCGGTTGCCCTCCAAGACTGTGTATTTGCCGTTTTCAGCAGACGTTACGACGATGGCTTCGCCCTGGAAAAACCCGTTCTCCCCGATTGAGATCATCAAGTCCGCAATGCCGGTTTTTGTCGCCAAATACTCGATAATGGCGCTTTCTTCTGTTCCTACTGTAGTCGGCAGACGCGGATTTTGCTTGTCGAATTCGAGATCGTCAATATTGAGTGTCTTAAAATTCATGAGAACACCTCTCCCGGTAGGGCTTCAAAAATTTGTCGAAAGATCATCGGCGGCACGGCATTGCCAATGACCTTGTATTTACTCATCAATCCCGTCGTGTCTGGAAACTCCCAATTACCGAGGTCTTGAAGAACTGCTGCTTCTTTGTACGAAAGCCGGCGGGCTTTTTTCGGATCTCCTTGGAAAATCCATTTATCTCTGCCTATCTTTTTTAGCGGCGGGCTCATTGGGTGCAACTGCATGTGGCGTGCGTTTGCGAGTATTGTTTTGCTTGGCTCATCCCATCTGCGATAGCGGTCACGGGAGAGATAATACCAATGAAAATCCTGATTAAAAAATTCGCCTTCAGGCCATTCTTCCTTCAAGTCTCCTAAGAAATCCCGCTGTGTTTTCACCGGTTTCAATCCCGGTCCGTGTGTGGGTTTTGGAAACTCGTATTTTACGCCGAAATCTGAGCGAATACCGACGATAAAAATCCGTCGTCTTTCTTGCGCCAGACCATACTGTGCGGCATTGATGAAGTCCCAGTTGACGCGGTATCCAGCCAAACGGAAACGGACGAGTTGTGCATTTAAAAAATGCCGATTGTTACTCCTCGCCATGCCAGATACGTTTTCTACAATAAAGACTTTGGGACGGATCTTTCGTAGGGCGCGATCAAATTCGCGGTAAAGTCTATTGATTTTGCGCCCAGCATCACGCGCTCCGCCTTGACAATAGCCTTGGCAAGGATAGCATCCCGCTAAAACATCCGCTGACGGAAAGGCTTTGATTTGATCAACGCTATCGGTCTTGAAATCAGTCTCGGGGAGATTGGCTTCATAGACCTCTTTGGCATAGGCCAGAATATCGTTTGCCATCAGAATCTCGCAGCCTGCATCAATCAGCCCTTTATCGGAACCTCCGCATCCGGTAAAAAGAGAAACCGTTTTCAACGCGCACCTTTGAATGTTTCTACCAAGGATGCCTGTATTCAGGGTTTGGGATGACATGCTGCTATTCAGGCTGCCTTTATTCAGCATAGCCTTATCCTTTTTTGCCGAGCAACTGGTAGGTAACGCTTAATTATACAATAATACATACAAAAGGAAAACCGCCGAGTCGCCGCCAACCGCGGCTGAACGGATAGCGCAAACGCTCCAAGCCACCATCGCTTCCCCAATCAGGCCATCGGCCTCTGCGACAAGCCGATCTCCTTGGTGGTGCCTAGGCCGAAGCGGATTTCGTAAGCCGTGTCAAAAATCATGGCGTCGTCCTTTCGGGCGGGGAATATAGGGTTGACGCGAAGGGAGAGGCAAAGTCTATTAAAAGAGCTTTGACAGGGACTGGCTCGAACCCGTTTGAATCGTATTTTTTTACCGCCACCGGAGGACTAGGCCATGGCCAATGCCGTGATTGTCGTTGACATGCAGAACGGCTTTATGCGTTCAGACGGGGCGCTCTACTGCGGGGATCAAGCGCGGGCGATCATCCCGCGCATCGCCGCACGGGTCGAGCGCGAACAGGCCGCTGGGGCCGCGCTTTTTTTTACTCAAGACAGCCACACCGCCAGCGACCGCGAGTTTGAGATGTTTCCGCCCCACTGCATCGAAGGCAGCGAGGAAGAGCGCATCATCGCCGAGTTGGCGCCATTGGCCCAAGACGCGCAGATTGTCAAGAAGCGGCGCTACAGTGCCTTTTTCGAGACCGAACTGGCCGCGATGTTGGCCGCGCTGGCACCGGACAAGGTCGTGGTCATGGGCGATTGCACGGACATTTGCGTCCTGCACACCGTGGCCGGGCTGCGCAATCGCGACTATGCAGTCAAGGTCCCGGCCGATTGCGTCGCCAGCTTTGATCCCCAACAACACGAATGGGCCTTGGGGCACCTAGAGAAAATCCTCGGGGCCGAGGTGACGAACCGCTGATGGCAGAGCGCGACCTATACGCGCCCTCGGCGGCTACGCTGGCGGGCGACAACGCGGACATTTACTTCCGCCGCAGTTGCGACATCCTCGCGGCCGAGCAGCTCAATCCGGTCGTGGCGATGGAGGTGTTTGCCCGGCAGCGCGCCCTGCTGTGCGGCTTGCGCGAGGCGCAGGCCCTCTTGCGGCAGGTGCTCGGCCCAGAGGCCGAGGTGTGGAGCTTGGACGAAGGGGATTGGATCGAGCCGCACGAAGTCGTATTGCGGATTTGCGCGCCGTACCGGCAGTTCGGGCTGTACGAGACCGCGCTGCTGGGAATGCTCAGCAGCGAGACCGGGTGGGCCACGGCGGCCGCAGAATGCGTGGCGGCCGCCGACGGAGTCCCGATCGTCAGCTTCGGTGCGCGGCACGTCCACCCGGAGGTCAGCGCCCGGATGGAATACGCGGCCATCGTCGGAGGGTGCGCCGGATGCGCCACCCCGCGCGGGGCCGCCCTCGCCGGCATTGAGGCAACCGGGACCATGCCGCACGCCTTGATCTTGTGCCTCGGCGACACGCTCAAGGCCGTCGAGGCTTTTGACCGCCACATCGACGCCGAGGTCGAGCGCATCGCGCTGGTTGACACCTTTAGGGACGAAGCCGAAGAGAGCCTGCGGTTGGCCGCGGCCTTGGGCGAGAGGCTATGGGGGGTGCGGCTAGACACCCCCAGCGAGCGCGGCGGCGGGTTGGTTTGTATTTTGGTTTCTCACAGGTCATACTCCTGTCGATACGGGCTGATACCGAAACCTTGGCTGAGGTGGTATCGGCCCTTTTTTTGTTTGGGCGGCTGGTTGGTTCTGTTGGGGAGGTGCCTCGGCGCGGTCGGGGAGGGGATGAGTGACCATTCCGCCAATTTGCGGAATGGTTCTGGTGCCTCGGCGCGGTCGAGGAGGTGCTCGCGCTGGCCTCGTGGCACCAAGTATAGCCGTCTTTGTCGCGGACGGCAAACGGCGGGCTACCATATCTTGTGGTCGGTGGTGGTTTTGGCGGCGCGGTTGGCGACCACAAGATGTAGTGGTTCGGGGTCGTTATTGAAAAAACGGCATAATTATCAATTTTTTGTGGTTGGTCTGTATTTGGTTAGTGGGCAAGGCTTATAAAAGTTAGCTATGGAGGGTATTATCGTGGCTAAGAAGGGGAAGGGTAAGAATAGGACCAAGAAGGACAAGAAGGCGTGGGATGGCCCGTTTTTAGCGGATCCGTGTTGGGATCGGTATGATCCGACGAAGGCGCGGTTGTTGTTGTTGCCGCGGTCGGCGGCTAGGGATGGGGGTGCGGCGGCTACGGCGACTCGGTGGGATTGGGCGTTTGATCCGTACTGCACGTTGCGGATCTATCTGGGTTCGTCTTTTCAGCGGCAGGTGGAGGCGGTGTCGGAACAGATGGGTAAGGAGCCTGCGGAGGTGATTCGCCCTGCGGCGTTGGCTACTATCGCGTTGTGTTTGGCGGAGGAGTATCGGGAGGGTCGTGCTTCGGCTGGGGGTAGTTTCATGGCTTCTCAGTGGATGCAGTTGGTGGGTCATGATCTGTCGCCCGATGAGGGACAAGTCTATATGGAGCTGGCGGCGAGCTACTTGAGCGGTCAAGGCGGTCAAGGTGCAGGCCCGGAGGAGGATGCAGGCCCGGAGGAGGACGGCTAGGCAGGCCCTTGCCATCTTCGGCTTGACACCGGACCTTTAGGATGCTCGGAGACACCGAGCACTATGAAGAACAGACAGGCTGCTGCGCGGCTGGTTCGTGCATCTTCAAACCTCCTGTGCGGCTGGTTGCGCGGCGGCTTGATAAACTGAAATTGGCAGTACGAATAGCTCTGGTAAGGAGGGGCTATTTACCGCGGTACTTGCACCGTGGGGCGTTCAGCGCGAGGTTGATTGTTGCGCTGAGACTTTTAACTCTGTTATGCGCCGGGGCTATCAGACACTCATTACGACCTATGGTTGTGGGTGTCTGATGGCTTCGGTTTTTTTTGTGCTGTGGCCGTGACCGCGGCCATGGTCGATGGGGGCTTGGAACCTTGCGGCGGATCGGGTCATTCGGCTGTGAACCGATTGGCGTAGGCACGGGTATTTAGAGAGATGAAGGCGACTGATCTAATCGAGTGGATCGAGACTTCGTTGAAGCTGGTGAGCGGCTTTAGGGCGGGGCAACCGTTTAAGCTGCTTACTTGGCAGCGGCAGTTTTTGCGGGGTGCCTTTAAGCGGGGTGTCTATCGGTCTGCGCTCTCTATTGCGCGGGGCCCGGGTAAGACGAGCCTAATGGGCGCGGTGGCTTCGGCGGCGTTGGCTGGTCCTCTTCGTCAAGCGCGTGGCGAGGTGCTACTGGTCGCCAGTTCGCTAGAGCAGGCGCGGATACTGTTTCAAGGTACGGTGTCTTTTTTGCAGCCTACGATGGCGAAGGATCCGTCTCAGTGGCGTCTTACAGACAACCAACAGCGGGCGATTTTAGAGCATCGGCCTAGCGGTTCGCGTGTGCTCGCGGTGGCGAGTGATCCGCGGCGGGCGCATGGCAAGCGGCCTAGTTTGGTGTTGTGCGATGAGGGTGCTCAGTGGCCGGTCGCTACGGCGGATAAGATGTACGCGGCGTTGAATACGGCGTTGGGTAAGGTGTCGGATAGTCGGTTGATCGCGGTTGGTACGCGACCCGAAGATCAAAGTCATTGGTTTCAGCGGCTGCTTGAGGATGCTGATTTTTCGATGTGCTATGCGGCGGATTCGGATGACGATCCGCTTTCGGAGGCTACTTGGGTCAAGGCGTGTCCTCAGCTCAAGCAGTTGCCGCACTTGCATCGGATGGTTCGGCGGGAGGCTGAGGATGCTCGGCGCGATCCTGCGCTCATGGCCCAGTTTCGTGCTTTGCGGTGCAATATGGGTGTCTCTGATAGCCCTATTTTGCCTTTGTGTACGGTCGAGGAGTGGCAGGGTGCTGAGGATGTCTATGGCGCGGCCAAGCGCGAGGGTCCGATGTATTGGGGTTTGGATTTGGGGGCTACGGCGGCCATGTGCGGTATAGGTTCGTATTGGCCTGTGTCGGGTCGCTTAGAGGGGTTGGGTGCGTTCCCGGGCAAACCGTCTATTGAGGCGCGGGAGCGCGGCGATGGGGTCAAGTCGGGTCTGTATCAGGCGATGGTTGATCGAGGGGAATTATTGGTTCTAGGGAACAAAGTGGTTTTAGTGCATGACTTTTTAGGCCGCGCGGAGTCTGTGTTCGGCGGTCGGCCTGTGCGGATCGCTTGTGATCGGTGGCGTTTGGGCGAGTTAGAGGATGCGCTCAAGGAGTTGGGTTGGTCAGAGGTACGAATAGAAAAACGGGGGATGGGGTATAAAGACGGCGGTACGGATGTGAGGACATTCAAGAATGCTTTTTTATCGGGCAAGGTGCTCCCGGTCCCTTCGCTGTTGCTGCGGTCGGCGGTGGGTGAGACGCGGTTGGTATCGGATCCTGCGGGTAATCAGAAGATCGCGAAGAAGGCCGAGGGGGGTCGTAGGCGGGGCGGTCGGGATGATCCTGCGGTCGGGTCTGTGCTGGCGGTGAGCATGGCCGAGCGGGTGCCTGTACCTGTGAAGCCCGTGTTGGTGCATGTCCCGTTTAGGTGAGGGTCGATGAGTTCTCTTGCAGAGCGTCAAGCGGTCTATGGGACTCGTAAATGGCGGTCTTTACGCGCCCTGACCCTTAAAAAGGCTGGTTATTTGTGCCAGTGCGCGGAGTGTCGGGCGCACGGGCTTACGAAGGCTGCGGAGCTGGTCCACCATGTCACGGCGTGGCAGCATGTAGCGGAGCACGAACGTATGCAGTGGGCATTTGATCCAGAGAATCTTATGGCGGTGAGTCGGGATTGTCATGCTCGACTACACGCTAAGCACGATGAGTCGGCCAAGGACGTGCATGAGCGCGGTTGGGATCGGCTAGTCAAGCAAACCATGTAGGAGTTTTGATCATGACCAAGAGTATGAAATTAGCACTTCGGTTGTCGGAGTGTCGCCAGCGGCTCAACGAACTGCTTGAGGTCGAGGAATTGACCGATGAGCAGCGCAGCGAGCTTTCGGCGTTGACGCAAGAGGTGCAAAAAACGGAGCCTGAGTATCGGGCCGCGGTCGTGGCGGAGGATCGGTCTGAGGACCTTGAGACACGCGATGACGGCGAGGGTGCTGAGTACCGTGCATTAGTTGAGCGCAGCGAGCTGGGCGCATTTATCACGGAGGCTGTGAGCGGCCGCGCGGTCGTAGGTGCAGAGGCTGAGCTTCGTAGCGCAGTCTTTGGGGATGCGGCTAGGGACGGCTTGGTGCCGTGGGAGATGCTGCTACCCAGAGAGCAAGAGGAGGAGCGGGTCGATGTGGCCACTTCGTACTCCAGCGATGTGCAGCAAAATCAGCAAACGATTATCGAGCGGGTGTTTGCTCAGTCGAGTGCTCGGTGGCTAGGGGTGGATATGCCTAGCGTACCGATAGGCGATGTTTCGTACCCTGTGTTTGAATCGGGTGATACGCCGACCTTGGTGGCCAAGGGTGGGGCGCACGATGCGGGCGAGGCTGTGATCACGGCCAAGACGTTGGAACCCGTGCGGCTGCAAGCGCGATACTTGTTTAGTCAAGTGGATGCCATGCGGCTTAGGGGGTTGGAAAACGCATTGCGGTCGGATGTGAGGATGGCGCTGGCGACTGAGCTGGACAATTTCGTGCTGAATGGCAACGGGACTTCGCCTCAGTGGTCGGGCTTGTACGATGACGCGGCCAGCACGGGCATTGTAGCGGCGGCCAACGCGGATGCGGTGGCGACCTACGATGACGCGGCTCAGTTGGCGGCCAAGGGGATCGATGGCAAACACGCGGCTTCGGCTATGGATGTGAAACTGTTATGGAATGTCGAGGGGTTACAGTTTGTCCATGGTCTGTTTAAGGACCAACCATTATAGCGCGGCGGATTATCTGCGTGAGAATAGCGGCGGTATTCGGGCCTCGGATCATGCGCCGGCGAAGGCGAGCAAACGGGTCAAGATCGGGTCAAGATTCTGTTGGCGCGTATGGGTATCATGGGCGGGAACAGTGTGTGTCCTGTCTGGCAGAACCTTGAGATTTTGAGGGATCCGTACTCGGCCAGTGCTACGAATCAGGTTTCATTGACTGCGGTAGCGTTTCATTCTTTCTCGGTGCTGCGACCTGGGGCCTATCGGATCGAGAATTTGCAGATCGATGCGTAGAGAGGAGGTTTCTCATGCAGGAGCTTCTTGAGCATCGCTTTATCGCGGGGATCGAATGGCGAGCGACACCCGATGGCGTGGTAGTCGAGGGGGTTGCGGTGCCGTATCGCACACCGACAGATATAGGCGGTCTATTTACAGAGCGCATCGAGGCGGGATCGTTTGGCGATGTTGCCGCGGCGGATGTGATCGCGAATGTGCAGCATCGGCGGGATCGCCCGTTGGCTCGTACTGGACCATCGGGCGGTCTGGTGCTGTCGGATGGCCCTGAATCGCTGAGGGCGCGGTTGGTGCTCCCTGATACGACTGAGGGGCGCGACTGTGCGGTGCTGGTTCGTCAAGGCGTCTTACGCGGCTTTAGCATCGAGTTTTCGGTGAGGGATGGTGGCGAGACATGGACCGACACGGTGCGGTCTATTTCGGCGGCTGAGTTGCGCGGTCTGGCTTTAGTGGATCGCCCTGCCTATTCGGATGCTGAGATCGCTATACGTGCCAAGACCGTTAAACGGGGCAAGACTGCTAAATCGCTTGAGGGCGTCCCAGATCGGCGTAGGAGGGCGTGGCTATGATCGGGTATCCTGCGGTCTTGGCTAGGGCTTCGTACGGCGGAGAGCGGCGAAAGCGCGACCGTTTCTGGCGGAGGTGACCCTGAATGAATGCAGGATTGGCTACGCACTCGGTCGATTGCTTCGTCTGCGTTGCCCGAGGAACACTTCGCGGTCGAGGCTTCGGCTGGCTTGGTGTCGCGGGCTTTCGGTATCGCGGAGGTGTCGCCAGCGGTCCCGGGTTTGGATTCTGCTATGCTGTCGATGATCGGTCGCTCTCTGATACGCCGTGGTGAATCGCTGTGGTTGATCGAGGTGGATCCGCAGTCGGGTGTGTCGTTGATCCCTGCATCGAGCTATGACTTGGATGGCGGGGATCGGCCTGCGAGCTGGCGGTATCGGCTGGACTTACAGGGGCCTAGTCGATTGCGTACGGTACGGCGCGGCTACGAGGAGGTGCTGCACGTGCGGATCAACGCGGATGCTGCGCGGCCGTGGAAGGGTCAAGCGCCGTGGACGGCGGCGAAGCTGTCGGTCAATGTGTTGGCTCAGTTAGAAAAGTCGCTGTCGTTAGAGACGAAGATCACCCCTGCACGGATTGTGCCCTATCCCTATCACGATCAAGAGCAAGTGACGAACTTGCGGGATGGGTTAGAGCATGGGGGCTACTTGACGGTGGCCACGGCGCAAGGGGGTATGGACGCACCGTATCCCTCTAGCTCGTTAGAGCCGCGGTCGATTGGCCCTGAGCCTTCGGATGCGTTGGTACGGCTACGGCAACAGATGGTGTCTGAGTTGTTCGGGTGCTGCGGTTGTCCACAAGAGCTATTTGGTCTTGAGGGCGGCGAGGGGAACTCGGCGCGTGAGGCCCTTCGTAGATGGCTGCACTCTACGTTGCTACCGTGGGGGGACGTGGTGAGTCAAGAATTATCTCGTAAGCTGGATCGGCAAATCTCGTTGTCGTTTGATCGTCTTATGGCGGGGGACATTGCTTCTCGCGCTCGGAGCTACATGCAGTTAGTGAGCGCGGGTATGGACCTTGCGAAGGCGGCGGCCTTGACTGGTTTGTTGGTGCAGGACGACTAGGGGGCCTTGCGCGGATGGGCGCACTGCCTTATTGTCTTTTTAGTTCAGCGCCGAACTAATCGCCTTCCCGCGATTAAATCCACTGTGGGGGCCAACTGCCCAAGTTGGCCCCCGAAATTAAGTGGTTCGGCGCACGGTGTGATTGTGGAGTCGAACCGTAGAACTTGGGCACAGTGTTTTTAATCAACCCGGGGTGGGAGGAAAGGCGATGACGTGGAAAATTCTACGCAGCATTCTACGCAGCACAATTCAGAAGCACAGCACGATATAGTCTCAGACCCTTCGGCGGATTCTGCCGCGGCGTTTCGCACACTCGAGTCGGCTATGGTGGACGCCAATATGACGGCTACAAAGCTACGTGCTCAGCACGAGGCTTTGAAGGCTGAGGTAGAGGATTTGAAGGCTCGTTTATTGAAGCAAGACAAGTTGTATAAGTCTGCTATTGACTTGGCCAATGAACGGGCTGCGATTTTGAGGGCTGAGAATAGAGATCTAAGGGAGTGGGTTAGTGCTCTTCCTTAAAAATTGGCACCGTGCCCTATCTGAGCATAAGGCTAGGTGCTGACAGTGGCCATGACTGGAACCACTATAAAAACTCGAAGGTCCGCATCGCACAGCGTTAAGGAGCACCCGATTGAGTTCGGCGGGTTATTAGTCGTTCCAGTGCGGGATAAAAAACAATGCCAATAACCATCATATCCATCATTGAAATTTTAATCTCAATTATGATCTCAATGGTCAGGATGGGGCGGTTTGCCGGACACCGTTGGGGCTGCAATGCGATGCGTCGCGCAGTTACCAAAAAGTCCCGGCCAGGCATTGTTTTAGGTGAACAAATGATTTTCAATCTTTATACATTATATATGTATTTTTCGGGTTTGTCCAATGCCAATAACCATCATATCCATCATTGAAATTTTAATCGTCAATTATAATTCTAATGGTCAGGATGGGGTTTTTGGCAGGCGGTATATAGGTATTTGGCGGCGCGTGGCAAGGCGCGGCAAGGCATGGCCCTGCGATGCGCAAAACTCTATAAATCCAACCAAATTTGTCTCAATTTATAAGCCTGCAAGGCGCGGCATGGCGATGGTCTTAAATACGCAAATCAGTAAATTTACTGATTTGCGGAAATAAGGTGCGGTATGGCGCGGCCCTGCCCTGCCTTAGCACTGAGAGACCGATGCAGGCACGTTTTGGTTTGTGCGGAAATAAGGTGCGGGCATAGCAACGCCCCGTCACCGGCAAGCGGCAACGGGGCGTTGGGCGTCCTCTACTCAGAGGACGATCTACTGCATGGGCTATTGACTGCGATGGATCGTTACGCCAATGTTTATCAAGTATTGGATATGGTCGTCGCTTGAAATTAATTCGCCATCTAGCCCAGTGGACCAAGCAATGTTCAGATTTCTTAGGTGCAAAATTCTCAAGGCGTCCAGACAAGCGAGCGGCTTGAAATTCGTAATACCCCGGTTGGCACTTATGTTCAGATTTTCCAACTTGGTCAGCTTTTCCAAAAAAGAAATATCCGTAAGGCTGGTCCCGTTCACCTTTAGCCTAGTCAAGTCGGTCATGTCGGCGACCAACCCGCTTATTTGAGCGTCACCAAGTTGTCGGTTGGAACCTACCGACAACACTTTCAACTTGGTCAGAGTTTTCAAGGAAGAAACATCCGTAAGGCCACTTTGGTACAAGAGCAACGTTTCCAAGTTTTCCAGACCGGCCAAAGGAGTTACATCCTCAATGCTGTTGCCGCTTAGGCTCAGATATTCCAAGCCGGTCAGACCGGCCAAAGGCGCTACACTCGTAATGCTGTTAACCCTTAAGATCAGAGTGTCCAAGTTGGTAGCGTGCTGAAGGCCGCGCAAACTCGTAATCCCTTTGTTGCTAGCGTCAAGCACCCGTAGGCTATCCATGTCCGCTTCTGTTGGAACCAACGGGGCATGAATGCCTAGTTTCAACATAACCGCGTCCCTTAGCTTGGTGTCGCCAAAGTCAACGTCGCGCGAAACAGTAAACGTCCCTGTGGACGTTGCCGTGCCATCGTCCGTCACGGCTTTGTTTGAAGGGCTAAAGGCCGAGGAGTCGGACGAGCACCCGATCCACACGGCGGCGAGGCCCGACAGGGCGAACCTAAGTAGGTTTTTCATGGTTTTCTCCTTTTAGGTTAGGCTGTGGTGAATCCACGGCCTCATTGAAGCGGACAAGGTAGTCTATGAGCATTAAAGGGTCAAGGTCAAGGCGGTCATTCGATTTGGTGCTGTGGATGGTCTTTATTGGGTGCTCGACTAGGCGAAATTGTGCGAATTGTGCCTTTTGTGGCTTTCCAATGGGTTTTGAGTTCGGCGATCACGTCAATTTCGGTATGGTTCGGCAATTTACTAGGGGGGGTTTGCTCATTCTCACTAGGAATCTCTGTGCTAGGTACAACCAACAGATAGTAAATTGCCGCGGCGATGGCGTAGGATGGTTTGGCGGCCCTGCATGGCTTGGCCTTGCCCTGCCCTTGCGATGCTTTGGCGGCCCTGCGTTTCTCTTTGATCACTGCGAAGGGGGTAGCGAGGTAGTCTCGTATTCTTCTTTCGGATCGGTCGATGATCTTGAGTATTTGTTCGCGGCTATCTCCTGCGCGGTCGAGGATGTGTGCGCGGTAGGCGAGGTCGATGGCGTTGTTGCCGCGGCTGATTCGGCTGTTTTTGGCACCGTCGGCTTTTTGCTCGTTGGTCAATCGCATCCCGAGGGGGAGGTTGTCTCGGCGCATGTAGTTGAATTGGCGATTGACCCAGTGGGCTACGATGAACCCTGCGGCTTCCTCAGAGCAATAGACGCCGCGGTGTTTGGCGAGCTGGAGGAACTCGTTGTGGTGAGGCTGTTGTGCAGGTCGGCGGCGCCGTGGGGGTGCTTGACCCAATGGCGGCATGTGTAGAGGGTGTCTTTGGCTCTGTCGCGCATCTCTTTTTTGAGGTCGGCGAAGTCCGGGGCTTACTGAAAACCCCCGGCTCAAGCGATTACGCTAACAGGAGGATGGTATGAGATACGATTTTGGCAGTGGATGCACAGACCCCAGCTCGTTTCCAACCGAGGCACTGGCCGAGGCGGCGAGCGCGGCCGTGCGCGCACTCGGCGCGAAGCTGGTGCGCTATCCCGGCGACATGGGCCACCAAGGCTTGCGCGAGCTCATGGCCGTGCGCGAGTCGCGGCGCGAGGGCATTGACGTGTCCGCCGATCACATCGCGCTGATGAACGGCTCCATGCAGGCTGTTACGCTGGTAGCCGAGGCGCTGATGGAAGGGCCGGGCGACGTGATCGTCACCGAGGAATTGACCTATTCTGGGACGATTGGCGCGTACAAGCGATTGGGGGCCGAGTTGGTCGGAGTGCCGCTCGACGAGCAGGGCATGCGCGTCGATGCGCTGGCCGACGTCTTGGCCAGCTTGCACCGCAAGGGCACCCGGCCGCGCTTTATCTACACTTTGGCGACCTACCAAAACCCCACCGCCGCAGTCATGCCGCGGTCGCGCCGCCTAGAGCTGCTCGAAGTGGCTCGCTACTACGAGGCCATTGTGGTGGAGGACAACTGCTATGGCGACGTGCATTTTGAGGGGCCGCAAGAGCCGGCACTCTACGCGCTCGACGACAGCCCCAACGTCCTGTACATCGGCTCGCTGTCCAAAATTTTAGGCCCCGGGGTGCGATTGGGCTATCTGCTGGCCCGGCCGCCCATGCTGGAGCGGATCCTCGACCGCCGCTACGACGGGGGCAACAGCCTGCTGGCCGCGGCGAGCTGCGAGGCCCTGTTCCGCGACCGGCTCTGGCAGCACTTGGCCGAGACCAACGCCATCCTCCGCGAAAAGCGCGACGCCGTCTTGGCCGGTCTCGCAGCCAACGCCGGCGATCTATGCACGTGGTCGCGGCCTGTGGGCGGCATGTTCACTTGGATCGAGTTTTCCGAAGCGGTGGATCGCGATCGCCTCATGGCCTTGTGCGCCGAGCGCGGCATTGTGGTGGCGCGGGGGCAGGGCTTTCACATCCGGCGCGAGGACGTGCCGGCCATCCGCCTCGCCTTTGGCTTTGCCTCGCTGGAGGCCTGCCGCCAAGGCGTGCCCCTGTTGGCCGAGTGCATCCACGAGGCGCAGGTCCCCGTAATGGTCTGATGGGCCTGCCCGAAATCGCCTTGGTCCAGCTAGCGGTCAAGCCCGGGCGACCCGACCTGAACGCGGAGCGGATGCTGGCCTTTATCGAGCAGGCGCGGGCGGCGGGCGCGGAGATCGTGGTCTTTTCCGAGCTGTGCATCAGCGGCTATATCCTCGGCGACTTGTGGGAGATAGACGCTTACGTCGAGGACTTTGCCGCGTACAGCGACGAGATTTGCCAAGCTAGCACGGGGTTGACCGTGGTCTTTGGCAACGTGGCGATAGACCCCGTCCACAAGGGCCAAGATGGCCGGCGGCGCAAGTACAACGCCGTCTATGTGTGCTCCAACGGCGCGTACGTGGTGCGCGACGCCGTGCCCGCCGGGCTGCCCTGCGGCGTCCACCCCAAAACCCTGCATCCCAACTACCGATTCTTCGACGACGACCGGCACTTCTTCTCGCTGCGCCACCTCGCGGAAGCAGAGGGCCGGCCGCTGGAGGACTGGCTGCATCCGTACCGGGTGCGGCTCAGGGACGGGCGGGCCTTTGGCTTTGGCGTGCAACTGTGCGAGGACATCTGGTGCGAGGACTACTGCCGCAGTGGCCGGCCCCTCGACACGCTCGCGCTGTATCACCGCCGCCGCGCTGAGGCCGTATTTAACCTCTCGGCCTCGCCCTTTACTTGGCAGAAAAGCGACAAGCGCAACCGCGTGGTGCGCCAAAGACTAGCGCACTCACCCCTGCCGTTTTTCTACGTCAACCAAGTCGGGGCGCAAAACAATGGCAAGAACATCATTGTATTTGACGGCGACAGCACCGCGTACGCGGCCACTGGATCCATTGTGTGCCGCGCTCGCCCGTGGCGGGAACAACTCGTGCTCACCAGCCGCGCCGAGGTCGCACCGCCCCAAAGCGAAGTCGAAGCCCAGTACGCCGGCCTTCTCGCTGGGTTGCGGCACTTGGACGACGTGCGCGGCGCGGAGAGCAAGTTCCTCATTGCGACGAGCGGCGGCGTGGACTCCAGCGTGGTCTGCTGTCTGCTGGAGCGCGCCTTTGGCCCCGAGCGCGTGTTCGCGCTCAACATGCCGACGCGCTTCAACGCCGCCGTCACCCAAGACAACGCCCGCTCGCTGTGCGCCGCGCTGGGCGTTGATTACCTTTGCTGCCCGATTGAATCGCTGTACCAAGCCGTAGCGGCCCTCGTGCAAGGCGCGGAATTTTCCGCCGGCCAAGGCGAGTACACTCAATTGGTAGATGAGAACGTGCAGGCGCGCATCCGCTTTGCCGATGTGCTTTCCGGCTTGGCGGCCAAATACGGACTCGTGTTCACGTCCAACGGCAACAAGACCGAGGTCGCTTTGGGCTATGCCACGCTCTACGGCGATGTCAGCGGCGCGGTCGCGCCGATTGCCGACCTGTACAAGGTGCAAGTCTTTGCGCTGGCGCGCTTTCTCAACGAAGAAATCTATGGCCGCCCCGTGGTGCCGGAGAATTTGCTCGATGGCTCGGTGGTGCCCAGCGCCGAGCTGTCGGAGGCGCAAGACGTGACGCAGGGCTTGGGCGATCCGATCAAGTATGGCTACCACGACGCCGTGCTACAGCAGTTCATCGAATACCGGCGGCACAGCAGCGATCTGTTGCAGTGGTTTATCGACGGCGTGCTGCTAGAGCGGCTGGGGTGGGACGATGCGGCGCGCTTTCGGGCGTACTTTCCAGACGCGCACCGTTGGATCGAAGACCTCGAATGGGTGGAGCACCAAGTGCGGACCAACTACTTTAAGCGGATTCAAGCACCGCCGGTCATCGTCTTGAGCAAGCGCGCCTTTGGCTTTGATTTGCGCGAGACCCAACAGCCTTTCTACGCGCCGCGCCGCTGCGAACAGCTAAAGGCCGAGGCCCTGAAGGTGCAAATTTGAACGAGACCCGGAACCACGAACCAACAGCCTCCAAAGGAGCTTGTATTATGACCGACCCTATTCTGCTCACCGACGAGCAGATGCGCGAGTTTATAGTCAATGGCTATCTGGTCTTTGAGCCGACCGTGCCCGAGGGGACGCACGAAGCGTGCTATGAGCAGCTCAATCAAATCATCGACTCGGAGCTAAACCCGGGCAACAATGTCCTGCCGCGGGTGCCGGCCATGCGCCACGTGCTCAACTCGCCCCAAGTGCGCGGGGCACTCATCAGCGTCTTAGGCCCGAACTACTTGGAGCATCCGCACCGCTACTGCCACTCCCTCAAGCCCGAGGAGGACGCCGTGCCCGCGCCCGAGGCCGAGGCAAGGCTGCGCCGCAACTGCCATCAGGATGGGTACACGCCCATGGGCCATCCGCGCCAGCACTACCTGCGCTATGCGCGCATCATGTATTACCCGCAGGATTCGCCGGTCGAACTGGGGCCGACACACGTGATCCCGGGTACGCAGTTCAATCGCGGGCTGACCGACGAGGACCGGGCGCGCGCCTTGCCACTGGCCGGCCGGGCCGGTACGGTGTCCCTGACGCACTTCGACGTGGGCCACGCGGCCGGCGTCAGCCTGCTGCCGATGCGCCGGCACATGATCAAGTTCATCTACATGCGGGCCTCCGAGCCGACGGCCCCGACTTGGGACTGCCACAGTACGCACTGGCAAAAGCCCCAGCGCATTGAGCCGCCCTACGATCTGGAACTGGCTTGGGCGCACACTTGGGACTGGCTCTGCGGCCAGCGGGACCGCTACGCGAGCTGGCCTCAAGCCGCTGGGGACGTGGCGGCCCTCATCGCCCAGCTCGACCCAAGCGTGGATCTGGCGCAGCGGCTTGCCGCGGCCCAGCAGTTGGCTGGCGCTGATGCGGCTGCGGCCGTGCCAACGCTCGTCGAGTGCTTGGGCACCGATCACCAAGCCATGCGCACGGCTGCGACCTACGCGCTGGGCGCGATCGGCGCACCGGCGGTCGAGCCGTTGGCCCAAGCCTTGCGCGAGGCCGGGCGCGAGGCCGACCAACACGAGGCCCCGCCCGCTTGGAACGAGGGCGCGACGAACATGGAAGACGCGGCGCAAGCCCTAGCGGCCGTTGGCGCGCCGGCGGTCGAGGCACTCTGTGCATTGTTGGCGGACGAAAGCGAGTGGACGCGCGTCAACGCCGCCTTTGCCCTCGGGGAGATGGATTCGCATGCGGTGGCCGCCGTCCCGGCGCTGACGAGGACCCTCCAAGACAGCTCACACCGCTTGGTGCGCACGGCTCTGGTCGCTCTCGGCAATATCGCGCAGGGCGTACCTGTAGAAGCCTTGGGGAACATGCTCTCGGCCGACCATCCAGACTGGCGAGAGGAAGCTGTCCGCCGCTGGGTCCCCCGCGATCAGGTGCGGACCAACGCCGCGATAGCCTGCGCCCAGCTCGGCCAAGCCGCCGCTCCGTTAGAACCCCAGCTCTTCAGGGCACTCGACGACCCCTGCGGCCACGTGGGCGCATTCGCGCTTAGTGCCCTGCAACAGCTTGGCTCGCCCACAGCCAAGCAAGCCGCAATGGACTACCTCTACTCGCAACGCTGGGATGCGGCTATCGACGGCGAGCGACAGTTTTAATGTCCACTGCCCACATCACCCGCGCCCTCTCCACAATGGACGAGCCTTTTGTGCGCTACAAGATCCGCCTCAACGTCTCGACTCGCCCGCCCAGCGAGCGCGAGATTCGCATTCTCCGGGCCGAGATCCGCGAGTCGGTTTTGGTCCGAACCCTCTTGGCCGAGTTGGATGCTGCTGGCCGCATTCCCCTCCGGCCGAGCCACCGCTGGCGCGGCGTCCATTGGGTGCTCTACATGCTGGCCGACCTAGGCTCCGCGCCCCGCGACGAGAGCCTCTGGGGCCTGCGCGACCAAGTGTGCGAGTGGCTTTTAGACCCCAATCGCCCCGAGCCGGTCTGCGGCGCGATTGAGGGCAATGCGCTGTATTACTTGCTCTTCCTCGAGATCGACGATGGCCGCGCCGACGCCTTGGCCCAGCGCCTCGCGGGCCGCTTGCCCAAGGCATTGGGCCGCAGTCCGGCTGCCTTCGGCCAAGCGCTCACGGCCCTGCGCGGCCTCGCCCTGCACACCCGCCTCCGTGCCAACCGCGCTTCCGGCGAGGCAGCCGCCCGCCTCGCCGAGCACTTGCTCGCCCACCGCCTCTACCAAAAGCCCGATGGCCGCCCCTTGAGCGCGGACTGCGCCTCGTTGCACTATCCCTGCTACGAGCACTGCGACTTCCTCTTTGGCCTCAAGGTTATGGTCGAAACCGGCCAGATCGCCGATGCGCGTTGCCGCGCTGCGCTCGACCTGCTCAAGTCGAAACAACTCGCCGACGGCGCGTTCCCAGCTGAGCGCAAACACTACCGAGTCGGGCGCGTCGGCAAGGGCGACGACTCCCTCGTTGATTGGGGGCGGCCCAACCGCCGCCGGCCCAACCTCCACGTCACCTGCGACGCGCTCGGCGTGCTCCACGCTGCGGGCGAGCGGTTTTGAACACCGCCGCAAAGATGCGCGCTCTGCCGTTGTTTTTCGCCCTCGCTCTTGCGGGCTGCTATGCGGCCGCGCTCTCGCCCGACCCCTTGGGCCACTTTGTTGCGCGCACCGATCACCTCCACCGCCTAGAGCCGCTCGGCGAGCGCATATTGCACGGGGCCGCGCTCAGTCTTGGGCCGCTGGCCCCCGAAGAGCAGACGCGCCCGCTCGTCTATGCTGTGTACTACGAGCTCCACGACCTGCCCTACGACTGGCATCTGACCTTGCTCTCGCATCTGGACCAGCACGTCGGCTACGGGCTTCCGCAGATTGACCTCGGTTTTAACGCGGCCGGCCAGCCCTACGAGGCGGCCATTGCCGCGGGCGAGCTCGACGAGGCGATTGAGCGGCTCTGCTGGGGGTTGCAGCAGCTAGGCCGCCCGGTCCTGTTGAGGTTGGGCTATGCGTTCAACAGCTCTTGGCGCGCCTACGAGGCGACGAGCTACATCGAGGCTTGGCAGCGGCTGGCGCAAACGCTGCGAGGGCGCTGGGGCTTGGATAATGTCGCGCTGATCTGGACGCATAAGGCCGACGGTCGTCCCGATTACTTGGCGTACTATCCGGGGGATGAGTACGTCGATTGGTGGTCCATTGACGTGACCGCGCCGCACACCCTGCGCCGCAGCCGCGCTTTTATCGAGGCGGCGCAGGAGCGCGGCTACCCGGTGCTCGTCGGCGTGGTCACGCCAACGACCGCGGACCTGAGCCGGGCCGAGCAGGCGTGGCCCCATTGGTTCATCCCCTTCCTCCGCTTTTTGCGCCACCATCCCAACATCAAGGCATTTACTTATATAGATTGGGATTGGTCACAGGCGCAGCGCTTTGTTGATCCCGTGCTCTTTGCCCGCTACCGCAGCGAGTTGGCGCACCCGATTTACCAACACTCGGCCTCGCCCGCCGAGTTGCGCTGGCACTTAAACGTCAATCCCTAGCTTTAGAGAAAGGACGCATCCGATGGATACAGTCGATGTTCACGTTCACGTCTTTGACCGGCCGAGCGAGCGATTCCCCCGCGAGCTGAGCAGCCTCGCCCCGGCCGACCGCTCCTGCCCGATAGAGGCCCTCATAGCCGACATGGATGCTTCGGGCATCGACCGCGCCGTGCTGATCGAAATGAACGGCACCCAAATTGAGCAACACGCCTATGTCGCGCATTGCGTGCGGACGTGGCCCGAGTGCTTTACCGCGACCGGCCTGATCGACGCAAACGATCCAGACCCGCCCGCTCGCCTGCGTGCGCTCGTCGCCGCGACCGGCATTGAGGGGATCCGGCTGGGGGCGTTGGGCGATCCGGCTGCCCAGCGGGCCGAGGACCTGTCCACGTACGCGCTCTTTGAGTGTGCCGCCGAGCTGGGGCTCAACATCAACATCTACACCGGTGGGGCTCAGTTTCCCTGCATCGCACTGCTGGCCGCGGCTTTTCCCAGCGTGAACATTTCCCTCGACCATCTCGGCGTGATGCCAACCACGCCCGGCGGACCAGACCAGTGGGGTCGTCCCCGCTTTGACGCCGAGCCGCTGCCACCGGCCAACTATCCGCAGATGCTGGCGCTCGCTCGATTTCCCAACGTCTATGTCAAAATCTCCGGGGAGTACGCGTTTTCCAAGCAGCCTTGGCCCTACGCGGACATGCGGCCCATGGTCGAGGACGTGTATCGGGCCTACGGCGCAGACCGCATGATGTGGTGTACGGATTCGCCGTGGATTGTGGTCGAGCCGGGATACCAAAAGCTGGTGGATTTACTCGACTGTCACCTGCCGGATATTTCCGCCGCGGAAAAAGAGATGATCATGGGCGGGACGGCGCTGAAGCTGTGGTTTAAGGAGGGCTAGGGGATGGCTCTGAAGAAGTCTCAACAGGTGGGTTTTCAGACAGCCTCTAAGGATCGAGGGCATCTTGCCCTCGTCGAGGGCGGGACGCCCTCGATCCCGGACGTAGCACAGTAGGTGTCGCGTACTTAGATCGTTTAGTATAACTCAAAAAGGTTCTGCTCTGGCAAAAACGACGACAGCGCGGCGCGATTTCTCCGTCGCCGTAACCACCACCTCGCGCCCCCGGCCCCAAGAGTGTGCGACCGCCCGCGGCCTCGCGACCGCAACCGGCTGCCCCTACGTGCCCCGGGGCCAAGACGCGCTCGCCCAAACCGCTGGCCGCGCTGGCTGCACCGGCCTACTCGTGGTCGAGCGCACTGATCTTTCTCTGTGGGTTGCCGGGCGGCGTTTCCGCTACCATCCCAACATGGCCAAGCTGCGCGTGTTGGCCTTGCGACAACGCAAAAGGGATGCCCTAATCGCCGCTATGGAGATCGCCCCGGGAGAAAGCGTCCTCGACTGCACCTGCGGACTGGGGGCCGACGCCATCGTCGCCTCTTGGGTGGTTCGCCCGGCGGGCCGCGTGCGCGCCCTCGAAGCCTCGCCCCTGTTGGCCCTGCTAGTTGAGCGCGGCATGGCCTCCTGTGTGCTCGACGACCCGCCCGACCTCGTCCCGGCCATGCGCCGCGTCGAGGTTTGCTGCGCCGACTTTGCCCGCTATCTGCGCGACGAAGCCGACAACACTTGGGATGTCGTGTACTTCGATCCCATGTTCACGGAGACCATTGCCGGCTCCGAGGGACTAAATTTGGTCCGCTGCTTGGCCGAGGAGGGCGGCCCTTCCCCGGCCGACCTAGACCAAGCCCGCCGCGTCGCTCGCCGCCGAGTGGTAATGAAGGATCGCCGGCCCGGCCACGCGCTCACCCACCTTGGTTTTGCCAAAGTCGAGGAAGGCCGCCGCGTCTGCTACGGCGCACTCCCCGCTTGGTAGCTGTCCATAAGATGAAAGGAACGGATCGTGGAGCTATCCTGTTGTGCTTGGGCCTTGACCGGCCCGGAAGAAGACGCCCTTACTGCGCTGGCCGCTATCGGCTTCCGCTCCATTGACGTGCAGGCCAAGACCTTTGTCGGCCCCACAGCGCGAGCGCGCATCGACGACCTCGGCCTGTCGGTCTCCTGCCTCGCGCTGTCTTTTAACATGGAAGACGGTGCGGCTCTCGACGGCACGACAGCCGCTGCCCGACAAGCCGCCCTCGACCACTGCCGAGAAGCCCTCGACCACGCCGCCGCCCTCGGCGCCCGCACCGCGTACGTAGTCCCGGGAATCGATGCGGCCGCGCTGCCCCAGTTTGGCGAGGCCCTAAGACACGTGGCAGACTTCGCAGCCGAGCGGGCGATCCGCGTCGGGATTGAACACTTCCCCGGTAAGGCACTGCCGACCGCGACCGGGACCTTAGAGTACCTGTCTCACCTGAATCACCCCAACCTCTACTTGCTCCTCGACACCGGGCATCTACAGATCGCTAGGGAAGACCCGGCCGCGGTCATCGCTGCGGCCGGAGACCGGCTCGGGTACGTGCATCTAGACGACAACGACGGGGAGGCCGACTTGCACTGGCCCCTGCTGGCGGGTGTGCTGACTGAGGAAGCGCTCGCCGCGACTTTCGCCGCCCTCGCTCTAAGTCCGTACGACGGCCCGGCGAGCATTGAGCTCAGCTCCCAACTTCCCACCCCCAGGGCCGCCTTGGCCCAAAGCCGCGCTTGCGCCTTGCAATGCGGCTAACCGAGCAAAGTAGAAAGTAGATCATGCCCATCCTGCTTTTAGTTGCCTTGGCCTTCATCGCCTGCACTGGCGAAGAGGGCGGATACGTTCTCAAAAAGGTGCCGCGCAACCGGACTTTGATCATGGATTGTCCCGAGGCCAATACCTGTGCCGGCCAGATTAAAGATTACAACTCCTTCAACCCCTTCATCCCGGGCAGCATCTCGCGGATCGGGTTCAACTTCCTGTACGAGCCGCTCTACTTCTTCAATGCCTACGAGGAAAATTCCGCGCTAATGCCTTGGATCGCCGAGAGCCACCGCTTCAACGAGGATTACACCGAGCTGGAGGTCAAAATCCGTCCAGGCGTCGAGTGGAGCGACGGCCAGCCGTGGTCGGCGCACGACTTGGCCTTTACCATCAACATGCTCGTGGAGCACGCCCCCCAGCTCGTGTACTCGACGGATATGGCGACTTGGGTCAAAGAGGCGGTCGCCCTCGACAGCCTGACGGCGCGCATCACCCTCAAGGAGCCCAATCCGCGCTTCCTCTTCAGCTACTTCGTCCACAGCGGCGACCAAGGCGTCCCCATCGTGCCCAAGCATATCTGGGCGGGCAAAGACCCCCTGACTTTTGCCAACTTCGACCTGCAAAAAGGCTGGCCGGTTGTGACCGGCCCCTATCATATTGCGCGCTCGGAGCCGGCCCAACGGATCTGGGATCGGCGCGAGGGCTGGTGGGCGGAGAAACTCGGCTTTCAGGAACCGCCGCAGGTCGAGCGGCTGATTTACCTGACCTACATGGAGGAGCACAAGCGCGTCCAAAACCTGATCGCCAACAACATCGACACCTGCTTGGAGCTGCGCCCGGCCAACATGGTTTCCCTATTGGAGCGCAATCGCAACATCACGACTTGGACTGGCCGCGAGCCGCCGTATAGCTACATCACTTGGTGGCCCATATCGCTGGGGTTCAACGGGCTAGAAGCCCCTTGGTCCGATCCCGCGATGCGCCGCGCGGTCAACTACGCCATTGACCGCGAGCGGCTCGTGACCATCGGCTGGCAAAACTCAGGGGCATGGACCCTGCTGCCCTTACCCGATCTCCCGCAGATGCAGCGGTATTTTGCCCTCGCCGAGGATTTGGTCGCCGAGCACCAAGTCGGCGTCTTCGACTTGGCAAAGAGCGCGGAGATACTCGCCGGCAAAGGCTACATGCACAACGGGGTTTTCTGGGAAAAGGACGGGCAACCTCTGCGCATGGTCATCGACATCTTCTCGCACTTTCAGGACCTGACGCCGGTGCTCATCGCCCAGCTCAAAAAGGCCGGCATCGACGCCTCCTTCCGCATGACCTCAGACTTTTCTACGCGCCTACGCCAAGGCACGGCTCGCACCTACCTAATTGGCAATTTCAGCTCCATGCGCGACCCCTATTTTGTCCTGCGCCAGTACCAAAGCCGCTTTGTCCAGCCCACGGGCGAACCGGCCGACATGCCTTGGCGTTGGCAAAACCCGGCTTACGACGCGCTGATCGACCAGATGGGCCAAACTCCGGCGGACGCCCCGGCGATGGACGAGCTCTACCGCAAGGCCATGGACATCTGGCTTGCCGAATTGCCCTCCATTCCCCTCGTCCAGTGGCCGCACCGCATCCCGCACAACGAGACCTATTGGACCAACTGGCCCAGCGCGGAAAACTCCTACATCAACAGCGCGTACTGGAGCCGCACTTGGCTTTTGGTGCTCTTGAACTTGCGGCCGCAGCGGTGATGGGTTACAAGAGCCGTCCCTCTTTTTGCAGAATATCTCCGGCAATCGCGTAGGTCGTTCCGTGCATGGCAATGACGACGAGGCCGATTCCGGCCGCGAGGTAGCCCCCGAGATACAAGTTGGGTACGTCAATCGACTCGTAGTTGTGGGCGTGGGTCTGTGCTTGATCCACTTGGAATCGGTAGTTGTCGCGCATGGGCGTTAGGGTCAGCGGCGCAAAGCCCTGCAAGATCGAATAGTCGGCCGTGCCGCCGATTTCCTTGATCACGTGATCGACCTCCACCGCTTGGTCGCCCTCGGACGTTTTCAGCCCGACTCGGCCATCCTCGGCGATCTGGGTCACCTCGGTGTGATACAAGGTTTTGAGCCGGGATGAGCGGCTTTCGAGGATTTCGGCGATGCGCTGGTAATAAGGCAACCCGTGGCGGCTGTCGTTGATTAGCTGCCAATGGACCGCTGGCCCTTGGCGCATGGCGTAGTACACCTGCTTGCCAGCGTCGTGCAATTCGGTCGCGGCCCAATCGCCCGAGCGCCCGCCGCCAACGACGAGCACCCGCTCGCCGGGGAAGTCTTCGGGCTTGTCGTAGTGCGCGGTGGCAAAAGGATAGGTCTCCCCCTCAACACCCAGCGACCGCAATCGACCGCGCTGGCCGGTTGCTAAGACCAAGTACTTACAGGTGTAGCGCTGCTCAACGCCCGTTTGCACGTGCCGACTGGTGAGTTGAAAGCCCCTTTCGTGCGGTTCAATCCGCTCGACCTCCTCAAAGGTGCGAATGCGCTCCGCCACCTCAAAGCGCTCGGGCACTCGGTGATAGTATTCGATCAAGTCGGTCTTGAGGATTAGGGCATTGACGTCTAAGGCGCGCCCGACTTCTGCGGCGTACTGGGCCAGCGGATAAAAGGCGAACTCCATCCACTGCCCCGGCGACAAGGTCAGCAGGTTGTGCGGTGCTCGGTTCCACAACCCGCCGACCGGCTCGCGGCTGATGAGCAGGGCGTCCAACGGCTCGCCGCGCCGAAAGTCCATGGCGACTTGGTCCAGTTCCTCAAAAAGCTGGCGCGGGTGGTGCAGCGTGCGAAAGAGGTCAACGGGCTTGATGCCGCTCTGCACGAGCTGGCGCGTATCCAGCCCCAACAGCGAGCGGTCGAACTGCTGCAAGTACCCGGCGAGCGGCGCGTAGCGCACGGCAAACATCCGGCTGTTGCGGAAGAAAGGATGCCAGCCGCCCAAGACCACGGCGAGGGGTAGGCCCGCTGGCCCCCCGCCGACGATGATGACGGTGTGGTGTTCTGTGCTCATCTCATCTCGGTTGTTTCAGTCGTTTCAATCAAAGGCATTACCAGCTTACCAGCAGCACAACGAGCACGACGAAGGCAACGACAGCGAGGGCGGTACGGATTGACGAGCGCGGGGCATGCGGGGTGCTCCCCGAGGCGATGAGCGGATAGAGTGACGCGCACCGAGTCGCGTGTACCAGGTGCGCGTATAGACAAGGATTAGGGCTGGCTCAGATCGGTAGGCTCGTCGGGAGCAACAGGCGCGGCTTGAGCAACGGGCGCGGCCGGAGCGACCGGCGTAGCTTGCGGCCACTTGTGTACAGCCAGACCCCCCGCCGCCAGACCAATAGTAACCAGAATACCGATAACCCAACAAAAAATCGTGGATTGCTGACGCATATCATCCTTTATCTCGGCGCGCAAATCTTTCACCGCCGTATCCAATGCGCCACGCATCTCCTTGACCGCCTCATTCGTCATAAGACGCATCTCAGCAATCACCTGGTCAAACCGAGCCTCCACCTTCTCAAACCGAGCCTCCACCTTCTCAAACCGGGGTTCTAAGATGGCGCCGATCAATTCGATTTGCTCCTTGCTAAGGGTCGTGGAGCCTTGCCCGCGCTCTTGCTCTTGACCCTCTGTGCGTTGCTCGCTCATAGCTCGTCCCCCGATGGGAATAGTGAATATATAATACAAACTCCTCGTAAGAGGTAAAAACTGCCAAAAAAAAGGCCGACACCCGAAACCCATCGAGTGCCGACCTTGACCTAAACTACCAACGAATAAGACAGACAGACCTACTCGTCATCGTCACAGCGAGTCAAAATACGCCACCACGTCCGTATGACCCCGACGCGCCGCCAAGGCCCGAGCCGTCTCGCCGCCGTTGTCCGTAGCCGTGACGCTCGCCCCCTGACCCACCAAATACTTGACCACCGCCAAACGACCCCAAAACGCCGCAGTGTGCAGTACCGTCCTGCCCCGTTGATCCCTAGTCGTGAAGCTCACCCCTTGACTCACCAGATACTTGACCACCGCCAAACGACCCCCCAGTGCCGCAATGGCCAGAGCCGTAGAGCCGATACTGCTCGTAGCCGTGGTGCTCGCTCCCGCACCCACGAGATACTTCACTACCTCCAAATGACCACGGTACGACGCCTTATGCAGAGGCGTCCCGCCGCCGTCGTCCGTAGCATTCACATTCGCTCCCGCACCCACCAAATACTTGACCACCGCCAGTTGACCACCAAACGCCGCATAGTGCAGAGGCGTATGGTCGCTTGGGTCGGTAGCCTCAAGAGACATACCTGACTGTACGAATAGCTGGGCAATGTCTAATTCGCCCCTCTGAGCCGCCCTAAGAAAAACAACAACCGTATAGGTGATACCCCTCCGCTCCAATTCAGCCAGCGCTCGTTCGGACGACTTCAAATAGTCCGCAATCGCCGTATTACCCACCGTCACCGCCACAGACCAAGCGGTCGTACGCTGGTCATAGCCCACCGCGAGCACATCCGCGCCCGACTCCACGAGAAAACGAACCACCGACAAGTTGTTCGCTATGCCCGCCGCATTCATCAACACCGTAAAGCCGTCCTCATCACGGGCCTCGAGATTCGCACCCGCTCCCACTAAGAACTGAACCACCGACAAATGACCACCATACGCCGCCTCATACAACGCCGTCCAACCTAATTCGTCATCCGCCTCCTCAAGAGACATACCCGCCGCCACAAACAACTTCACGGTCGCCAAATCCCCCGACTGAGCCGCCAAACGAAACGCCGCGCCCGTATAGGCGATACCCTGCGAATCCAACTCCGCCTTCGCTTGTTCGGGCGTCAACGATTCGTCCGTAGCAACCTTCGCCGCCGACACCGACAAACCCGCACCCGCCACCGCCGATGCGCCATCCAGCGCGACGGGCTGGGCCGCTGTTGCGCTCTCGATCTCAGCCGACGGTGCGCCCGCAGGCCCCACAGGTTTCGGGTCCTTGCCACAACCGGCCACGATGACCGACAGACATACGAATACTCCGAATAATGCTTTCAATTAGATGCTCTCCTTGAGAGTATGGTGAAAGGTAAAACGACTACGCGCCTATTGAAAACCAACAGCCCAATACGGGTCATCCCCGCGGGCGCGGGGAACTGAGGCGCGCCTTCATTAAGCTATGCCCCCCGGCAGATAGCGTCAATCCCTACCGCGAACACGAACACTCAGCCCTGCATGTCCAATTCGCCGCGGTAAAACGGCCCGCCAACGACTCGCATACCGAGCGCGGCCACAACCCGCGCACCCCCCCTCAACCCGTGACCGCGGCCCCTAGTCGAGCACCCCCATCCAGCCGCCTAGTCGAGCACCCGCGTACCGAATTTTCGCCCGATTCGCACAAAAGCCACAATTCGCACAAAAGCCACCAAGCCTACCCATCAAATCTAGTCGCTGGGATCGAAGTCCGTATCCGGCACATTCGACACAAAACCAATCGACTCCGGCCCCTCGCCCGGCTCCACGTCCCCACCAACCAGAGACTCCAACCGATCTATGCGAGCCTCCAACCGTTCCACCGCCGCCCGTAAACCACGAACCTCAGCCAACAACTCATCATACTCAGACATCACACCCCCCTTAGAAATGAGTGAACAAAAAAACCAGTCCGCCGCGACACCCAAGACACCTAACCAGTCCAACCCAGCCGTCCGCGCAAGCGACAGCAAGAGAGATAGCCTACCCGCCCTGCGACTCCAAGTACTCCACTACCGCCGTATGACCCCCCTCTTGGGCGAAGTCTTTGGCTGTCCAGCAGTAGTCGTAGGTGGCCCCTACGCGGGCCCCGATACCCACCAGAACCTGCAAAAACGTATTGCTACTGTCGACCTTAGCGTTTATATCCGCACCCTGCTCTACTAAAAAACGAACTACCGACAAATGACCACCATACGCCGCCTCGTGCAAAGTCGTAAAGCCGAGGATGCCCTCGGTGTCAACCGACATGCCCGCCCGCACAAACAGTTTGACAACCACCAAGTCACCACTCGCAGCCGCATTATTAAAAGACATAGCCGTATAGTCGATACCCAGATCCGCCAACGCAAAACGTGCCTCCGCCGGCGTCAGACGCTCGTCCTTGTCCCCCTCATCCCCGCCACACCCCAACGACAAGCCAAACAAGACCAAGACCAAACAACGCATAGAAAATCTCCCCGGGTATGAAGTGATCAGTGAATTATTGCCACAAAACGCACCATTCGCACCCGAACCGCCGTAACCCCTCTATTCAAAGTTCTTAATCAACCGTCTCGTGCTTGACCGCCCACGCCAACGCGACAACCCAACCTATAAAAGTCCAACCCAAGAAGATGTTGAGCACTAAGATCGAACCAAAATTCTTCTTCTTGCGCCCGACTATGCTCGGCAAGAAATAAAGCACAATACTGAACATAAACCCCAACAACGTTAATATCGCTACGACACCCTCCATCGCCGGATCGCCCGCCATCGAATCATAACTGGCCGAAGCCGACCCCAGCACCGCGGCAACCAAGACCAACAGCAACCAACGCATCATCAACCTCCGTGAAAGATTTATAAGCCTTTGGCGCACAAAATGCACAAAACGCACAAAACGCACAAAACGCACAAAACGCACAATCAGGGCCGCTGAAAGATCACGCGCCAACCCCGATTGCGGCCCCCCATCGACCGCGGCCGCACTCAACGATTACTGGATCAGAGACCAGACCGCCCACCCCAACGCCGCGCATCACCCCGCCCCCTCAGCCCAACGCAACAGCAACGCATGACGCGCCGCCCGCGGACCCGCCCGCACTATGCAGTTTCCTTGCCACGTGCCAATAACTCGCCATCACTCGGCCCCCGGCATAGGACAGCTCGCTTAATCCGTCGGGCGATTGCTCCAGCATATCCATCAGCACCTCCGTCAAAAGCACCTCGTGCAAATGCCAATGCACACCGTCCGAATCTTTGAACCGCTGAAGATACTTGCGCGGCGGCATATCGTCTGCCGTCAAGCCCGGTAAAGGCGTCACCGGCCGCTCGCGCTTCAAAGCCCCCCAAAACCGCGCTTTGCGGTCGAGATGGGCGATGGCCTTATCCAAACGCGGCGTTTTCATACGAAGCCCCGCGAAATCGGCTCCAGACGTATTTGACGGCCATGAAAACCAGCCCCCACGCCGTGAAAATGAAGGGCGAGTGTCGCCTACGGCACCTCCTGCCGCACGGCGGTCATGTCCCCGAACGGATCCGGCTCCCGCAACCGGGCGCGAGCCTCCTCGTCGCCCTTGAGATACCAGTCGAACCACGCCCGCGCATACCAGTCGCGGATTACGTGGGGCAAATACACTTCGCCAGCATCGCCGACCATGTCCCAGCCCAACTGAGTGTAAGGCGTCCCGGGTGCTCCCGGCGGCCCCAAGGCGCGCTCGCCCGTGGGCTTGCGGATGCGCTCCGGGGTTTGGCCAAAGGGCAATTCGCCGCGCTGGAATTTCGGCCACGGGAAGAGCCGCGCAAAGTCCTCGGCCAAGGTGAAGTGATCCGTGTCGCGCACAATCGCCAGTACGCGGTCCGAGGTGGCGCGCCGCCAAGCACTCAACGCTACGGGCTGGGGATTCTCCATGCGTTCGGGCACAGCGCGTTCCGGGGCCAAGGGGAATGCCTCAGCCGGGTCGCCCCCGGCCCGCGCCACGGCCACCTGAAACAGGCTGACGAACACGTTTTGCACAAAATCGTCCTCGTCGCCGATCAGCAGCAACAGGGGCTTGCGGCTGCCCACCGGCAGGCCCTCCTCGGTTTTGCCCGCGCCGTACATCTCCTCGGGCGTCCACGCGAAGGGCGGAGCGTTGTTCAGGCCCATGGCCGCGCGGATGCCGGGCAGGTGGTTGGCCGCCAACTGCGCCGTCATCGATCCGAGCGAGTGCCCGGCAAGGCCGACGCGCTCGCCGTCGAGGCGTCCGTTGAGCAGCCCGCACAGATCACGAGCGGCACTGGTGGCTCCCATCGAGGCGAGCCCAGTCCGGCAGGTGGCTTCGCCCGCGCCGAGCAGGCGCACGGTGTGTAGCACCAGCCCCACATCAGACACGCGCTGGCGAAACAGGTTGCGCATCATGGTGGTGGCGCGCTCCACGCCGCCGGGGATCACTTGCGCCGTGGCCGGGTCGAAATGCTCCGGCGGCGCAAACCCCCGGCCCGCCTGCCCGAAAAGCAAGCGGTAGAAATAGGGAACGACCTTGTATTCGCCCAAGAGCAACCCGTAGGCTCGCTTGAGTTCCTCCGGCGACGCGCTCGCGGCAAAAGGCGAGTCCTCGTCGTGAAACACCAGCGGCAGGCCGCCATCGGAAACAAAGGTGGGCGCGGCCACCACATACCCGTGCGAAGCGAGAAATTCAGCGAAGGAACTCCACATGCCGTGGCTGCCAGCCAGCCCGTGCGCGAGGAGAATCAGCGGGAACGTGCCCTCTGCGGCCCGAGCGTCTTGCCACGCGCCCTGCGACGCATTGAGAATCCGCTGGCCGATCTCGGCGAATGCGGCTTCCCGAGTCGCAGGGTTGGCCTCGGCCAGAATGCCGCCACCGCGCAGGTGAATGAACTGGGGCAGGACCACCTGAGCCGCCGCGCCGAGCGTCCGCGCCATGTCGCCGGCTTGGAAGAAGAAGTCGTAGTAGTTGGCCCGCCGACCGCTCGTCGCGGCAAAGGGCGAGCGCGGCCCGGCCAGCCGCCCCCCGGCCGTGTCCGGCTCCGCTGGATACCACAACTGAAACACCACCGTGCGGGTCTGTCCGGCGGCTTCCACCTCGCGCAGTAGAGCGCGGTATTCAGGGCCGGCATAAGCGCTGTTCCAAGGGTCGAAGCGCTGGCGATTGTCCACGGCAAAACCCGTGGCCACGCCCACGGCGTAGTCGCCATAAACGGCACTCTCCGGCAACGAGTCCATCTGGGCTCGGGTGCTCAAGGCCGACGCGAAAATCGCGAAAATCGCGACAGCTTTTGCTCTTTTGTCCATGACGTGTGCTCCTTTGGTAACATCGTGCTCCGCTCGGTGCGTAGGTCCTTAGTACGCCTTTTCTGCTGTTGCCGCTGCGTCCGGGATCGAGGGCGTCCCGCCCTCGATCCTAAGAAGCTGTCTGAAAACTCTAGTAGTCGTCCCTTGCGTCTAAACTATCCCGTCTGGATTCCCGCTTTCGCGGGAATGACGGATCCTGTCTATACGGCTTGTTCAACAGGACCCAACGGTGGGTTTTCAGACAGCCTCTTAGGAAGGTTGGCCGCGGATGTCGGGTAGTAAGGCGTAGGTCTCTTTTGCTCACTCAGGGCCGTCTTCTTGACCCTCTAATGACAATAAACCATTCTTAAAAGCAGGATCAAGTCAACAAACCTCGGAGCACCCTCGGAAGCCCATCAGACCGCCGACCCCACCCCAAGGAGCTATTATGAACTCCGTTTTTCCCTTTAGCGAAGTAGCCCGGTTGCCCATGCCCGGGGACAATGTGGCGATTGCGACCCGGCGCTTAGCCGCGGGCACGAGAATCGACTGCGAAGGGCGGTCGTTCACTTTGTCCCACACGGTGATGGAAGGCCATCGCTTTGCCGTGGAGCCGATTGAACCCGGCCAGTTCCTGCTGTCGTGGCAACTGCCCTTTGGCGTGGCCGAGCGCGTCCTCAAGCCGGGCGACTACGCCTGCAACCAGAGCATGCTCGACGCCTTGGGCATCCGGCAGTTGGACTTTGACCTGCCCGCGCAGGCCAATTTCGTCGATCGCATTGAGCCGTATCAACTCGATCCGGCCACGTTCCGGCCTAGGGTGGTGCTCAATCCACATGAGGAGCGGCGGACCTTTCTCGGCTATGGTCGCTCCGGGGGACGAGGCGTGGGTACGCGCAATTACATCGTCGTCTTGGGCACCTCCTCGCGCACGGCCAGTTATGCCCGGCTGTTGGCCGAGCGCTGGATCGGCCGGCCGGCCGGCGACGGCGTGGTGCCGATTGCCCATACCGAGGGCGGCGGCGGGTCCGCTCCCAACAACCGCGAACTCCTATTGCGCACCCTAGCCGGCTTTGTCGTCCATCCCAATATCGGCGCGGTGCTGGCGGTGGATTATGGCAGCGAAGCCGTGACCAACAAAATGCTGCGGGAGTACATGGTCGCGCACGGCTATGGCCTCGACCACGTCCGGTGTCGCTTTATGAGCTTGGATGGCTCCTTTGCGGCGCGCTTGGAAGAGGGCGATCGGCAGGTGGCGGCTTGGGCGCGGGAAATGGCGGGCGAGGAGCGGAGCGAGCACGACCTAAGCTACCTCAAGCTGGCCTTGCAGTGCGGCGGCTCAGACGCCTTTTCCGGGATTTCGGGCAATCCGCTGGCCGCTTGGGTGGCGCGCGAGTTGATCCGCTACGGCGGCGCTGCCAACCTCGCCGAGACCGACGAGCTGATCGGCGCCGAACCGTACGTGCTGCAAAACGTCAAGGATGTGGAGACGGCGCGCACCTTTTTGCAGATGGTCGAGTGCTTTAAGGAGCGGGTGTCGTGGCACGGGGCCTCGGCCGAGGGCAATCCCTCGGGCGGCAACAAATTTCGCGGTCTCTACAATATCGCGCTCAAGTCCATTGGCGCGGCGCGCAAGCGCGATCCAGACGTGCGCTTGGACTACGCCATTGAATACGGCGAGCCGCTCCGAGGAACGGGTTTCCACTTTATGGACAGTCCGGGCAACGACCTAGAAAGCATCGCCGGGCAGGTCGCCAGCGGCTGCAACGCCATTTTCTTTGTCACGGGCAACGGCTCCATCACCAACTTTCCGTTTGTGCCTACGATCAAAATCGTCACCACCTCGGAGCGCTACCAGTTGCTGGCCGCGGATCTCGATGTCAATGCCGGGGCCTACTTGGATGGCGCGTCTATGGACGAGTTGGGGCAGGCGTTGTTTGAGCGCACCGTGCGGGTTGCCTCGGGCGAGCACTCGCTGGGCGAGCAGGCCGGTCACGCCCAAGTGTCCATCTGGCGCGACTGGCAACAGACCGATGCCAGTCGGCTGGCGGAACTGTTGGCCGCGCCCGCGCCCGAGGGCCGTCCTCTAGCGGTGCGGGACGAGGTTGGGCCTGCCGTGTCGTTCCCCATGCTGGACGGAGCGCACGGGGCCGCGATTGATCAAGTCGGGCTGGTTTTGCCCACCAGCCTGTGCGCTGGGCAGATCGCCCGGATGTGTGCCGAGCGGCTCAATGCCCGGCAAGTGGGTCGCGCACAGGGCCTGTCGCGCTTTGTCGCCTTGGTCCACACCGAAGGCTGTGGGCTGTCGTCGAGCGGTGCCACTGAGCAAATGCACTTGCGCACCATGATGGGGTACGCAGCGCATCCGCTGGCCCGGCGCGTTTTGTTGTTGGAGCACGGCTGCGAAAAGACCCACAACGACTACATGCGCAACGGCCTTGAGGAATGGGGCTTGGACCCGGCTGCTTTCGGCTGGGCTTCTGTGCAGTTGGACGGCGGCATTGTCAAGGCCATGGACAAGGTCGAGGCGTGGTTCCGCCAAACGCTGGCCGCGCTAAAAGCACCTGCTGCCGTACAACGCGGCTTTGCGGCCTTGCGCTTGGGGATGCAGGCGACAGGTGAGTTGGAGGCAGACGCGGCGCGGTCTTTTGCCCAATTGACGCGCTGGGTAGTGACGGCCGGCGGCACGGTGGTCGTCCCGCACAATGCGACGCTGCTGCGCGAATCAGCGTATCTCGAATCCGTGCTAATCCAGCCCTCGGCTGCCGCGACATTGCCCTACGGCGAGGCGGCCACAGAGCCGGGTTTTTACATCATGGAGACGCCCACCGACCACTGGGTGGAGACGGCCACCGGACTGGGAGCTACGGGCGTGGACCTCATCTTGGCCCATACCGGCGAGCATCCCCTACAGGGGCACCCCCTGATGCCGGTGGTGCAGGTGAGCGCGAACCCGACGGTAGCGGCGCTCTACGGAGACGATATTGATTGGGCACTGACCGGTGCGGCGGACGATTGGGCCGAGCAGTTGGCCGCTTTGTTGGTTCGGGTAGCGCACGGCGACTACACCCCCGGTGCCTTACAGCAGCGCAACGTTGACTTCCAACTGACGCGCGGCTTGCTGGGAGTTTCAACCTGAGCGAGGAGAATTAGGCAGAGGCAATCAACGGCACCATAGCGGTGCTCTCCAAATTGACAGGAATTTTTTATCTTGTATGAAATCAATTCCATTGCAACTAGGAGATGTGGAAATGTATGCGCGTATGACTTCCAAAGGTCAGGTGACCATCCCGCAGGAGGTCCGCAAAAAACTCAAGCTGAAGGAAGGCGCATTAATCGCCTTTGTCCTTAAAGGGCAGCAGGCTGAAATAACTCAAGTCGAAGACGATGTAATGGCACTCAAGGGCAGTGTCCGGGTGCAAGGCCGCCAAAATTTCGCTCAGATCGAGACCGAAGTCGAAAAGAGAATCGCCCAAGATGTCGTCGGCGAGGCATAGATTCGTCGATACCAACATCTTCCTGCGCTTCCTCACCGAGGATATACCCCGTAAAAGTCGGCAGTTTTACCCTCCATAGCTCCGCTTCCGCGCCAGCGTCAGCCCGTCGCCAATCGACAGCAGGGACGCGGTGACTCGATGGTCGGCGCAGATTTTGGCGTTGAGCGCTCGGATGGCTGCGGTGCTCTCGTCCTGCACGTTGGCATCGGCGGGCCGCCCGCCCCACAGCACATTGTCTATTAGGATCAATCCGCCCAGGCGCAAAAGCTGCAAACAACGCTCGTAATAGGCGTCGTAATTTTCCTTGTCGGCGTCGATAAAGGCCAAGTCGAAGCAGCCCGCTTCTCCGGCCGCGAGCATTCCGTCAAGGGTGACTACCGCCGGTCCCAACCGCAATTCGATCTTGTCGGCCACGCCGGCCTCCTGCCAATAGCGCTGGGCGACGCGGGTAAACTCGTCGCTCACATCGCAGGCGATTAGACGCCCGTCCGCTGGCAGGGCTAGTGCCATCGCGAGGCTGCTGTAGCCAGTAAAAGTCCCCACTTCGACGATCCGCTTGGCGTCAATCAACTCGACGAGCAGGCCCATGAACTGCCCTTGATCGGGCGAGACTTGCATGCCGCCCATGGGCATGGCTTGGGTCTCTTGGCGCAACCGCCTGAACATGTCGCGGTCGCGCAGCGAGTTGGCGAGGATGTAGTCGTAAATGTGCGTTTCGATAAAACCATTGCGGGAACTCATGGGCCGACCTTTCGCAAAAGAGGATACGGGAAGTTTTGCCAAAGTAAGCGGCGGTCGCGCCCCGCACAACTTTCAGTCGCCGCCCACGGCCAACAACCTAAATCCCCCGGCCGCCAACTCCACGGTCAAGGTTCGGCCGGCGACCGCCAAGGCCGCGCCGGTCGCTGCATCGCGGGCCGCATCCTTCTTCAGGCCCAGCACCACGCGCCGCCGCTCCCAAGTGCGCCGATTGACGACCAACACGTGGGTCTGCTGCTGGAGGTCGCCAAAAAATCCGAACTCCAAGTCTGCGTCCGCCGCGGCGACCAGTTCGTTTTTAGCGAGCGGGTCTGCGCCGGTCGCGCCGCGAAAGTACAGGCCCGCGAGCACCGGACTCAGCGCGTGTACCTGCTCGTTGATCTTTTGCCCGGCCGCATAGCTCGCCGTAGGAGCCCCATCTCGATCGACCAACCCCTCATACCAGCGCACCTGAACCAACTCGCCGCGGGCATTGCGCACTTTTTCGCGGCCCGAGCTGTAGAGAAAATAGACGATGCCCGAGGCCCCCCGCGTCAGTGCCAACCCCACTTGGACGGAAATTTCCGCGGGCGAGGGCTTGCGATAGTACGGCTTCCCGTCCCGCGTCTCGCTGTGTACTTGCACGATGGCGTGCCAGCGTCCCCAGTGTTCGCGCAGGTGCGCGGCGACTTGGTCGTATCCGGCGATCAACGCGCTGAGCCGACGCTGTAGGCCCGCGCCAGTGCGCGGCGCATGGCTCCTAAATACGTAGTGCTCGTGTTGGAAGATATTGGGCGGCCCGCGCCGGCGGAAAAACGCATCGGCAAAGGCCCGGGGGTCCTCGTAGTGGTCGAGCCGCCCCACGGTGAGGGCCGGCCGCAGGGAGTCGGCGTGCCCGAGGGCTGACACGACCTCGGCGAGCGCATCGTAGTACTCTTGCTGATAATCCTCGTGCCCCACGAGATAGCCCTGCAATCCGGCCGCGCCCTCCCACTGCGCGACGAGGGCTTGCACACGCCGGGCTAGCGAGTCGGCAAAACCCGCGCCCACCGGGGAGCGCGTGGCCCAGTGTTGCAGCTTGTCGTAGGGCGTGTACCCAGGCGGCTCGTAAAAGACCGGCATCTGCAAGCCGCGGGCATTGCAAAAATCCATGGCCCACTCTTCGGCCGTTTTTCCTCCCGCCTCGGCCCGCTGCAACCACTCTAGCTGATTCAGGCCCAGTTCGACGAGCTGCTGTCGGTCCGCAGCGCTGAACCGATAGGTGTCTAGCCCGGCCGGCAGCCACGCGCCCACGACGAGGGGGCCGATGGGGGTGGGAACGGCGGGACGCTGGGGCTGGGGCTCACACCCGGCCCCGGCCAGCAACACCGCCGCGAGATAGAGGCCGTAGAACCTCAAGATTGGAGCTTGGGATTTTCTGCGTGACGCCGCCGGTCGCGTCGGGTCTTCTTGGCCAGCGTGCGTTGGAAGGACTCTTCTAAGTCAACCCCGGTCTGATTGGCGAGACATAGCAGGACGAAGAGCACGTCGGCCATCTCCATGCCGAGATCGGCTTCCTCGCCCTCCTTAAAGCTCTGCTCCCCAAAGGTGCGAGCCATGATCCGCGCCAGCTCGCCGACTTCCTCCATCAGCACGGCCGTATTGGTCAACTCGGAGAAGTAGCGCACGCCGACCTCGGCGATCCACTCTTCTACTGCCCGCTGGCAAGCGCGGAGGGTGTGCTCAGGCGCGGGCTGGTTCATGGGGAACGGGGGCCAGACCGTCCTGCTGGCGTTGGGCATTGACCTCGTCCAAACGCCAAGGTACGGCCGATCCGTCGGCGCGAAAGCGCTTGTAGTAGCCGCCTTGGTTGAGGCGGGCGATGGGCATGAGCGGAGCGGCCGGCCGCAGTTCGGCTAGAGCCGCGCCATGGAGCACCGCACCGCTCGCGAGATCGACGACCTCGATTTGCTCGGGGTCAATGATGCCCAAGCCGCGGGCGTGGGCGCATTGCAGATAGGGGGTGGCCTGCGGGTCGAGGCCCATCAGGTAGGTGGCCACGGCATCTACCTGCACTTCGTTGACGCCGGCCAAAGCCCAGCCGAGGGGGTAGTTGGCCCCTTCGTTGAACGCCGTGCCGTCGCGCCCGACCAAGCCATCGACCACCGAAAGCCGCGGAATCCCCAAGCCGCGCAACGCGACCAATAGATCGCAGAGCTTGTGATAGAAGCGGTCTTCAAAGAGGCTGAGGCCGCTCTCGGTCAGCCGCCATAGCTCCTCGGCGCAAGGCTCATCTACCGCTTGGATCGCGCACAGGTGCCGCTCGGGCTTGGCTACGATGCCCATTAGGTTTTTGATCGACAAGGTCGTGCAGCCCAAGTTGTGGCACTTGGCGAGAGGGACGTTCAAAAAGAAGGCGCAATCGGTCACTTCCCGGTACAGGGGATAGCACTCGTACACCACGCCATCGGCGACCTCAACGACGCGGGAATCCTCGTCGTCGTTCATTTCTTCGAGGCGCACGCCCCGCTCCTCGGCCATGGCGCGGTAGCCGCATCGTTCCCAAGTATGCCCGGCCGCGGCGTTTTCCCCGGACTGACCGTCGGCAACGACCATGCGCTCGGCCGCTACGCCTTGGTTGGACAGGGCGTCGAGCAGGCCGCCGACAAATCCGGGGTGGGTGATGACGCGCTTTTCCGGTGGATAGAGCACCGTGGCGTTGGGCTTGAGCAAGATGGTGCCTGCGGCCGGTAGCGGCACCTGTAGGGCGGCGAGGGTGCGATGGGCCAACGCCCGGTAGGTCGCAAAAGGAGCTTCGGCGCGGTCGAGGGGCGAGCGCGCTACATATACTGAGTCGGGGTGTACGAGCATGGTGAATTCCCCTAGTGATCGGCAAGCAAAAGCGGCCGAGAGCCCCGAGCTCCCGACCGCTTTTAGTCGCCTTGGAGGCGCGACGCGCCTCAGTGCCTTTCGATGTCGGCGCCCAAGGCCCGTAGGCGGTGCTCGATGTGGGCGTGCCCGCGGTCGAGCTGGTAGAGGTTGCTGATTTCGGTGTCGCCTTCGGCCGCTAGACCGGCGAGTACGCAGGCGGCCCCAGCGCGAATGTCCATGGCCTTGACTTTGGCCCCTTTGAGCTGCGCCGGGCCATGCACCAACACTAGGCGATCCTTTTCCGGCGCGATGCGAGCGCCGAAAGAGCGCAAGGCCTTGACGTGGCCGAGGCGATCTTCAAACACGGTCTCGCGGATGTAGCTGTCGCCTTTGGCCATGCAGGCCAAGGCTGTCATCCCGGGCTGTAGGTCGGTTGGGAAGCCGGGGTAAAAGGTGGTCACTACGTTGATCGGCGACAAGGTTTTCGGCCCGCGCACCCGCATCCAAGCCCCTTGTTCCGTCATCTCGACCCCCATCTGCTGGAGCTTGGCCTCAAAGACGTACAGGTGATCGCGGACCACGCCCTTGAGGGCGATGTCGCCGCCGGTAATCGCCCCGGCCATCATCAGGAGACCCGCGTCGAGGCGGTCGTACATGATCGTGTGCTCGGTGCCGACCAATTCGCGGACTCCCTTGATATGCACTCGCCGCGTACCCGCTCCCTCTATTTGGGCACCCATCTTTGTGAGGAACGCGGCAAAATCGACGATCTCCGGGTCGGAGGCCGCGTTTTCAATCGCGGATTCGCCCTCTGCTAGACAGGCCGCCATCACGAGATTTTCCACCCCGGTATGGCTGGGCAAATCGCAGTACATAAAGGCCCCGGAGAGCCGCTTGGCCACCACGTCGATGCCGCCGCCGATCACGCTTTGGACTTCGGCCCCGAGCCGGGCAAAGCCGCGATAGTGATAATCCGTTGGCCGCGAGCCAATCGTGCAGCCGCCGACCTCTTGGATCCAAGCGCGGCCAAAGCGGGCCAACAGCGGCCCGACGAAAAGCAGCGAGGCGCGAAAGCGCTTGGTCAAATCCTCGGGCAACCGGGTCTCTTTGACATCGCGGGTGTCTAGGACAGCTACTCTCTCGGTTGCATCGTAATCAACGCGGGCGCCGAGCCGACGCAGCACCGCGAGGGCGACCAATACGTCTTTGACCGGGGGGACCCGGTGCAAAACGGTTTGCCCTTCAGTGGCCAACAGCGAAGCGGCCAACATGGGCAAAGCGGCGTTTTTGGCCCCCTGAACCTCGACCTCACCTTGCAAAGGGCGGCCGCCGCGCACGAAAAGGACTTCTGTAGAACTCATTGCCAATCCTAAAGTTAAGCAGGAGAGTAAATATAAAAGGTGAGGGGATAGCTCAAATGTAACGCCGGGTATTCGGTTCGTCAATCACATAGTACCGTGCTTGACAGGGAAGGGCGCGGCTCTATATTTCACCGAACGCAAAACAGCCTCTATCACGCCAGAAAGGAATCCCAATCATGGCTGAAGCCCCTCACATCGTCGCCTACCTAAAGCCGGTTTGCGGCTGGAGCCGCAGCGTGCGCGAAACCTTCGCCAAGTACGGCCTCCAGTACGAGGACAAAGACATTATCAACAATCCGGCCATTTACGCTGAGATGGTGCAGAAAAGCGGCCAACCCCTCTCGCCCTGCGTCGAGATCAACGGTCAGATGCTGGCCGATGTCGATGGCGGTGAGGTCGAGGCTTGGATGGTCGCAAACGGAATCGTCGAGCCGGTCGCGGTCTAGCGCATCCGGCTCAACACGCGCCGCATGCCCTCGCACAGGTTGGGCTGCTCGTGGTTGAGCGGCCCGCTCGCCGCTCGGCGAATCAGCGTCAACGCGCCCCATAGCCGGCCGTCGCCAGCCTTGAGGGGCAACACGTAGCTAAAGCCGATAGACCCGTATTCAGCCCCCTCCAGCAGGAAGCGCACGACTCCTGCTGGCAGGGGGCTTTCTTCGTCGGCGCGCGTCTGTCCCACCAGCAACAACGCGGAGTCCCCGTCCTGATCGGCGAAGGAATGCGCTTCGTCTTGCTCCAACACCCGCTGCAAGACCTCAGCCCCTGCGCCCGCCGTGTGGACCACCCCTTGGCCGACGCGCTCATATACGATGGTGTCAGCCGCTTCAATGCCCAGCAGCAGATCCATGCCTTGGATCACGGCTTCATCGGGCGACATGGCTTCGAGCGATGCGACGATGTGTGGCGGAATTGCAGCGGGTTCGGGCATGTTAAACGGGATGATTGAGACGGGCATGGCGCATCCTTGACAAGGCAAATGAGGGGGCTTTAATTTTTTAACGCTTCTTTGGGTGGCTCTTTAGCTCAGTTGGTAGAGCAGGAGACTGAAAATCTCTGTGTCCGCGGTTCGATTCCGCGAGGAGCCACCACTATTATAAACAATAAACAGCCCCTTAGCTTACTCACCCAAGCGGAGGGGCTGTTTGCATTTAATCGCCCTCCTCGACCCCGCGCTTGATTTGTCCCCAGCTTGCGGCCTCCACTGCCGTAGCGGGGAGCTCGCGCACAGCGCAGCGAAATCCGACGATGATGTAGGTCGCTGAAGGCGGCAGCCCACTGCGGTCGGTAGTGCGGAGGCGATACGGGTCGCTGCTCATTGACCCGCCCCTAAGCACTCGGCTGATCCCGGCGTCTGGCCCCTGCGGGTCGCGCTCGGTGCTCTGTGCATAGTAATCCGCGCCGTACCAATCCACGACCCACTCCCAGACATTGCCCCCCATATCGTAGGCCCCATAAGGCGAGACCCCGCGCGGGTAAGAGCCTACCGGGGCCGAGTAGAAAAAGCCGTCGCGCCCATCGCCGCGCCCGCCGCCTTCGGGGCCGTAGTTGGCCCGGCTGCGGTCGATGGAATTGCCCCAAGGATAGAGGCGGCCGTCAGTGCCGCGGGCCGCCTTCTCCCACATGGCCTCGGTCGGCAACTGCATGCCAGCCCAAGTGCAATACGCCCGGGCACCGTACCACGAGACCTCGGCGACGGGCCGCTGTTCAGACCCAGGAATCGGCGCGTAGCGCTCTCGGTCATAGCGGATCTGCGCGTCGGCGTCGTCCAGATCGAACAGCAGATGCCCTTCCCCATCTGCATTGCGGCCCCGGTCGTTCAAAAAAGCGGCGTACTGGTCGTTGTTCACTTCAAAACGGTCGATGTAGAAGTCGTCGAGATAGACCGGGTGGACCGGCTGCTCGTCCGCCCGCCCTTCGGCCGAGCCCATCGCAAAATAACCGGCCGCGACGCGGGCCAACTCGTGTGTGGTGCCGGCCGGCGTCTGCACTTGGACTGTCTCTTGGGCTAGGGCACTTGACGCCCATACCCAAAAGCACCAGAACGCGCTGCTGCGCCCCATACCGCCTCCGCTCCATGGTCTTTTTTGTCGCGAGCCGTTGACTTACCTTCTTAATACATAACTGCCATTCCCCATTCCAGCAAAAAGAAATTGGTCTCCACGCATCGCGAGGCCCTGTCGCTTTTCAACCGCGACGTGCGCCTAGTGCTTTTCAGCCAAGCCCTGCTCGGCTTTACGATTTTCGGCGGCGTCTATACGGTCCTGCTCAATCTCTATCTCCTGCGCCTAGGCTACGGGCCTCAACTGATCGGCCAAGTCAACGCCGTAGGCGCGCTGTCGTTTGCCCTCTTGAGCATGCCTGCGGGCGTGTTGGCCAACCGCTGGGGGGCGCGGCGGAGCATGATCGTCGGTACGGTGGTCGCGGCCCTCGGTTTTGGCTTGTTGCCCCTCGGCGAGTTTGCTCCCCCCTCCGCGCAGCTAACTTGGATCATGGGAGCGTATGCCCTCGGCGTCCTCGGCAATACGCTCTTCCTCGTCTGCTCAATTCCCTTCCTGACCCTGATCTGTCCGCCGCGACTGCGCAACCACGTGTTCTCGACCCAAGTGGCCCTGTGGCCGCTGGCGGGTTTTGCCGGCAGCCTATGCGGTGGCCTGCTGCCCGGCCTCTTCTCCGCGCTCCTCGGCCTGCCCGAAGACCACCCGGCCCCCTACCGCTACCCGCTGCTGCTGGCCGCCGGCGTCCTATTCATCAGCGCCGGTGCTATCGCCGCAACCCGCTCCACCGCGCACAAACCGGCCGCGAGAGAACGCGGTCGAGCGACGCCCTTCCCCTGGGCCATCGTCCTCGCCTTGAGCTTGGTCACCTTCTTGCAGATGGCCGCGGAAAATAGCCTTCGCATCTTCTTCAATGTGTACATGGATGACGGCCTCGGGGCCTCCACCGCGCTGATCGGCAGTCTGACGGCCGGGGGACAGCTCCTAGCCGCCTGTACTGCGTTGGCCGCCCCCGCGCTCAGCCGGCGTTTTGGCCGGGTGCCAGTGATTACCGGGGGGGCCGGGGCGATGGTGCTGTGCCTCGTCCCCTTGGCCTTGGTCGCTCATTGGGCGGTGGCCGGAGCCGCCTGTATGGCGCTGGTCGCCCTCAGCTCGATCCGCCGCTCGGTCTATATCGTCTTTCAGCAGGAATTGGTCCCTGAGCGCTGGCGGGTCACCATGAGCTCGGCACTGACTATGGCCTACGGCATCAGCACTGCCGGCATTTCGCTCGGCGGCGGCTGGCTGATCAACGCGCTAGGGTATCGGGCGTTGTTTTTGAGCTGCGCCCTAATTACGACCGCGGGCGTGCTTTGCTTTCAGGGGTACTTCCGCATCCCGCGGGGCGAGTACGCCAACCGCCGGACAGAGGATCGTGTGTAGCGGAGAACGCGCTGCCGGAAACTCAAGGCGTCCCACTTGCATCCGCAGGCCCAGATGCGAGTGGGACGCCCGCGCTGGCGTCGGGTGGATGAACGCCTACTCGGCGCGCAGCACCAACACCTCGTAGGCAATCGGCTCGGATACGCGCTCCATCTTCACCCCGAACTGCGTGCGCAAGTAATCGAGGGCCACATCCCAGCCCTCGGAGAAATCGACGTCGATATCTACTTGGCGCTCAAAGGGATTGTCGGCTGCGCCATCCCATTGCAGCTCAATTTCGTCAAGGTCTCGGTCGTAGCCTTCGACTAGGTCGTTGAGCGCGGCGTTTGTGAGCATACCCCGGATCGCAGACCCGAGCAGATACCCCGTAGCTTGGTAGTTTTCGCCATTGGTCCGAGAGCCTCCCTTGTGTGGGTTCGTTGGAAATTCAGAGCCATCTTGGGTAAAAATCCAGCGACTCCTCGTGCCCTGCCGCTGTTCCACCTCAGCGACAAAACCAAAGCGGCGGCCTAAGCGCTGGACGCGCTCGACCGGAGTTAGACGATGGCTGTAGGCAATCCGCACGGTGTAGGGCTGGTTGGCCAGTTTCTGCGCTGGGGTCGCGGCGTTCGGGGCACTATCCGAGGCCGCCATCTCGACGCGCGGCTCCACCGGCATTTCCCCAACGGACCGCACGATTTCGGCCAGTGGGGTGCGGTGAAATTCGCGGCGCGTGATCCCGCCTGCGGTAGAAGAGGCACTGCCTGAACTGCCCTTGCTCGGATCATCCCAAGGAGGATGGACGATGATATCCATCCCGTCTAGGGGCATGTAAAACGTCCTGTTCCACGGCACAAACGGGTCTAGTGCCAAACCGAACAGGTTTGCCTCAACGTCCGAAAGGGTCAACGGCTGGATCTCCTCATCGGCGACCGCAAAAAGCTCGCCCGCCAGCGGCACGTCGTAATCCAGATAGTTCAATTCGCTGACCAACTCCCAATCTTCTTGGCCTACATCGAGATAAACGCGGGAGTGGTTGGGCAACCGCGCCTGAGCATCTACTTCGACCTCATACCGGATATCGGCTGGGGTCTTACGCCCCAGCGAGGAGCGTTGCCAGATCGAAAAAAGCACGGTCGCCCCCCGATCCTCGTGCTCAATCTGGTAGTTCCTACGTTCTAGTTCCCCGTATTCGGGCAGTGCTAGCTGCTCGGCGAGCGCACCTATGGACCACGCCCCTTCTGCGCCGAGGTCTTTTCCATACCAGACGCCGTCCACGTAAATCTGTGCTTTGGCGTCGTTCACCACCACCGCCCGCCGCGCCGCGCCAGTGCCTACTTCAGAGCGGAAAGAGTGCGGGGCCTTGAGCCACTGCTTCACTGGCACCTGCTCTCCCTGTTCGCCGCGAATCCAGCCCTCTACGCGCACGGAGTTGAGCTTACGCACTTCGGCGACTACTTCGGCCCACGCAGAAGTGCTCCCTTGCCAGAGCACTCCCAACACGACCCCGGCCAGCCCGGCCGCTAGCCCCGACAAGTACACCGGCCGTGGCAGCCACTGCCAAAATGTTGTGCGCTGCGTTTTGTGCTCGCGCTCCTTCGCGTGGATCGCTTGCAGCGCGTTGGCACGAGCCGCCGCAAAGAGCGCGGGCGGCGGCTCGGCGGTGCTAATGTCGGTGCTCAGTTCCAGCACGGTACGCACCGCCTCTAAGTCGTCGGCCGCTTCCGGGTGCTCGGCCAAATAGGCTTCAATCTGGAGCGCGTCTGCGGTCGATAGCTCGCCCCGCACGTAGTCGCTCAGCTTGCTTTCAAATTCGTCTCTTAGCATGGCGTTTACTCCTTGCAGTCGGCACCCATCTGGGCGCGAATTTTTTTGAGTGCTTTGTACTCGCTGGCTCTAGCCGACGCCTCGCTGCATCCTAGTCGTGCGGCGATCTCGGCAAAAGGCCAGCCTTCAAAGTTGCGCAGGGCGAAGACCATGCGCTGACGCTCGGGCAATTCGGCGGCCAAGTCGCGCACCCTGCCCATGAGCAAGCGGTGCTCGGCATCTTTGTCGGCCTTGGCTTCTACCGCGCTGGCGTCCTCTTCGCAGAGTAGCATCCGATGTTGATACCGCCGGATTTTGCAGGCCGCGTTGGTCGCCACTTGGCAAAGCCACGCCTTGGGGTGGGCGATAATCTCGCCTCGCGCACAGGCCGAGTGGAAGCGCAGGAAGGTCTCTTGAAAAACCTCCTGCGCTTCATCGGCATTGGCGACGATCTTGTAGGCGACCTTGAGCACTAAGCGTCCGTAGCGATCTACGGCTTCCGTGCTTTTGTCGGCTGGTCGGCGCAAAACTTCCTCCCTGTATGGATGTCTGAATGTCGTCGCTATAGAAGTCATAGCCTAACGTCCGATTATATGGCCGAAAACAGAAAGGGATTCGGCCGCTTGGAGGCGTAGAAGACTTCGACAAAGCGCCACATCGCCCGCTCTGAATCCCAGACCAGCCGACAGAAGAAGGGGGTGCAAACCGGCCTGGTCGCCCCGGCGAACTCGGCCGGCTCTTCGGTGACAAACGCGATGTCAGTGAAGACCCGTTTCTCTCCCGCCCGCAACGCCGCTTCCACCTCTCGCTGCAACTTGAACTTGCTCTTGACGACGCCCGGCCGATGCGACCGATAGCCCTCGTAGCGGCCCTGCATCTCAAACACCTTGAAGGTGCTGTGGCGGAAGAAGGCGTGGCCAAAGCGGTATTCGCAGCCTTGACCGTCGAGGACGGCGCGGTGCATGGCTTGCAAGAGGTCAAAGGGCGTGTCGCCTTTGGGGACGCCCCAATGCTCTAGGGTCTCTTTTATATGCTTCAAGGCCGTGGGGTTGTTGACGCCCTCGCGGAGGTAGAACTGGGCGGCGAGGCTGTCGTTGCCGGAGACGGAGAAGGCGACGAGAAAGTCGTAGAGCCAAGCGCGCAAGTCGGCTTCTTGCTCGGGGACGATGGGGACGCCCGCCGCGATGGGGATGGATTCGATGGCCTGCCACAACGTGGGACCGGCCTTGACCTCGATCTTCTCCGCGGTGTGGATGTAGTCCAGCAAGCCTTGGATCTGGTCGAGGCGAGGGGTAAAGCCGCCGTCTGGCCGCTTGGTCTGGACGGCTGCTGCGCTGGAGACATCGCCATAGACGGCGATCAGGGCGACGCACAAGATGCGAATGGCTAAGCGTTGCATGATGCCCTCCTTTGCGGAAGAGTGCGGGTTGAGTTGTTGCGTCTTTGCCCTATATGATCCACCAAGCGCGATTATGTGAACCGCTAAAGCAAAAAAAAAACCGCCTAGGAGCCTAGGCGGTCGCGCAAACCACAAACTACTCTTCTCACAACGCCTTGACCGGCGTCAGCCAGTTGCCGCGGGCGGCCGAAGCCGCTGCAATCGCGTCGGCCGACCCCAACACCGCGACTCGGCCCGCTGCGCCGACTTGGTCCAGCACGGCGGCAAAATCCGCAAAGTGCTCGGCCTTAGTCGCCAAAACTTGGTCGCGCATTTGCTGGCGATAGGCGTCGTCAATCCCGGTCAGGTAGCGCACCAGTGAGGCGTAGCCCTTGGCGTCGGGGAGCTGATAGGCGTCGAGATCGCCGATGGTGCCGATGATCGCCTTAGTCAGCTCGTCGCTGCTAATCGGAAAGTCGCGCAAGAAAGCCCCGCTCTGGTCGTACACTTGCAGCGTCTCCAGCAAGTTGGGATCGCGGTACGACGCGTACGCGAACACCCCGGTAAACGGGTCGAGGGAGCAAAAGGCCCCGTACGCGCCCCCTTGGACTCGCACCCGATCCCACAGCCAAGTCGTGGCTAAGTAGCGAGTGATGACGGCCGCCGACCCGTCCAATTCGTAGCCGAGCGCGAAGAGGTTGGCCGCCTTGCCCACGTAGTTGACTTGAGCGGGGACGGTTAGGCCCTCGTCGGCCGCCGTCAGGTGCGGCGTCCAAGTCGCGGGCGGGTGCGCCTCTTGCGGCAACGCGCGCAGCAGCGTCGCCAAGCTCTGGTCGCACACAGCGCGGTCGTCGCCAGCTACGGTCGCATTGCACAGCATACCCGGCCGGTTGACCAACAGGGCGCGGATATGCTCCAGCCGCGCCTGCACGGCCGGCCAGTCGCGGTGGATGTCTGCGATGAGCTGCCGCAAGAAGAACAAATAGCTCAAGCCGCGCATCTGCTCTGCGAGCCAGCCCGTCTCGTCGAATTGCGCTCGCAACCGGGTGGCTACCACTCGGTGTCCGCCCGGCACCAGCCCGGCCTCTGCACTGGCCCGCTCTTCTAAGGCCATTTGCAAAAAACGCTCGCGGTCGTCGAGGCGGCCCTCTAGCAGCACGTCGCGCACAATCGCCGTCAGGTCGGCGACCCGGTCGACCATGGCCTTGCCGCGCAAAAAGAGGTACGCGGCGGCCGGCCCGCCGCCGCGGCGCGTCCCCACCAGCGAATGGGCATTCAGGCCGCCGGTCTGGCTGCCGATTCGTTGTTGCAGCTCGACAAAGCTCATGCTTTTGGTCCCCATCTCCAGCAGGGCGCGCCCAAAAAGCGGGATATAGGGCAAAAGCTCTTGGGGCAACACCCGCAGGTCGCAGCCCACGTCGAGATAGGCGATGCCGTTGGTAAAGAGGTCGTGGTGGAGCACCGGCACGCCAGCGATTTGGTCCTCTTGCCGAGGCACGGTCTTGACCGCTGAGTCGAGGTCGCTCAATTGCAGGCGGGGCAGCTTGGCCAACGCCTCGGGCGGGTCGGGTTGCTCTTGCCGGCGCTTGAGCTGTTGCGTCTTGGCGACTAGGGCCTCTAAATCCGCGTGGCTCATGCTCGCCCGGGCCGCGGCGAGGCGCGCGGTCTCTTCCTCCTCCAGCCGCGTCCCCAGCTCGGCATCGGGCTGGAGGACCACGGTCGTGCGGTGGGCGTTGTCGAGGAGGTGGCGTTGGAGCAATCCCTCTAGATAGCGGTCGTCCGCCGCCAGCTTGGCCTTGAGCGCGGCGAATGAGTCGGCAAAGCGCAAGGGCGTGAAGGGGTCGCGGTCGTAGAGCCAGTCGGTCAGCAGCCGCAGCATCAGTCCCAAGCCACGCGGATAGGACCCGGTGTTGTTTTCCCGCAACAGGAACTCTGCGGTGTGCAGCGCGGCCGCGACCATCCCGCGGTCGATCCCGCCGCGCGCCAACTCGCCGAGGTGCTGCAAGATCAGGGCCTCAACCGCATCCTCATCGCCCGGTTGCACGCCCTTCAGGCCCACGCTGAAAAACATTTGCGCCAAGTCGGTCTCCAGCCCGCTGCCGGTCAAATCCTCGCCGAGCCCAGAGTCGATCAGGGCCTTGCGCAGCGGGGATCCCGGGGTGCCGAGCAGCGCGTATTCGAGCACCTGCAGGGCACGGCGCTCGTCGGCGTCAATCGCGTCTTGCAACAGCCAAGTGAGCGCGACAAAGCACTTGGGTTTTTCGGCCGCGTCTGGATCAACCGTATAGGGAAACTGCTGCCGCTTGGGCGCGGCAAAGCGCGGCTGGGTCCCAATGGTGGAATCAACGGCGTACGCCTCGTAGGCGCTTAGATAGTCGTGTAAAAGCGCGAGGCGTTGCTCGGGGTCGTCGTCGCCGTAGAAGTAGATGCGGGCGTTGGACGGGTGGTAAAACTCTTCGTGGAAACGCTTGAACTGGGCAAAGCTGAGGGCCGGGATGTGGCGAGGATCGCCGCCGGAATCCACGCCGTAGGTCGTGTCGGGGAGGACGGACTGCTGGGTGCGCTCGGCGAGGATCCGCTCGGGATCTGAATACGCGCCCTTCATTTCGTTGAAGACCACGCCTTTGTAGCGTAGCGGATCGCCGGCGTCTTCTAGCTCGTAGTGCCAGCCTTCTTGTTGCAAAACCTCCGGTGTGAGCCGCGGGTAAAATACCGCGTCGAGATACACGTCTATCAGGTTGTAGAAATCCTGCAAGTTGGTGCTGGCGACCGGGTAGCAGGTTTTGTCTGGATAGGTGAAGGCGTTGAGGAAGGTGTTGAGCGAGCCTTTGATCAGCTCGACAAACGGCTCCTTGACCGGGTACTTGCGCGAGCCGCACAACACGGAGTGTTCGAGGATGTGAGCAATGCCGGTCGAGTCGGCCGGCGGAGTGCGGAAGTTGATGCCAAAGACCTTGTTTTCGTCTTCGTTGATCAGCGAGACAATTTCGCAGCCGGTGCGGTGTCGGTAGAGTAAGGCGCGCGTGTTGATCTCGGGAATTTCCTCGTCGCGCAGCAGTTCAAAATCGCGGCGATCCATGGCGTCTCCTTTGGGGTCCTTTGTGGTTTAGTGCGGAAAACTAGCGGGCAAACATATTCGCGCTACGGCTTCTCAGCAAGGAAACAACGGCACTCACGGCAGGGCAATTTTGCCGAGGACGACCGGGCGCTGGGCGCGGGTGGCGGCTGGGATGTTGCCTGGGCGGCCCATCAGGGTTTCGTTGGCGAGGACCGCAAAGGCGAGGGCCTCGCGCGCGTCTGGATTGACGCCCAGCTCGGCCAGCGACCGCACCGCTAGGCCCGGCAGCGCGTGGCGCAGCCCCGCCATAATGCGCGGATTGTGGACGCCGCCGCCCCCGACCCAGAGCGCGGCGAACTCCCCCGGGCAGAAGCGGCCAATGCCCTCGGCAATGGATTGCACGGTAAAGGCGGTCAGCGTGGCGATCAGATCGTCGTCGCGCCACTGGCCGCGCCGGAGAATATCCGCGAGAAAAGGCTCGCCAAACTCCTCGCGCCCGGTGGATTTGGGCGGCTCGCGCTGCAAGAAATCGGTGCGCATCAGATCGGCCAACAGGCCCTCGTCAATGCGTCCACGCGCCGCCCGCTGGCCCCCGCGGTCAAAGCGCTCGCGCCCGTTGGTGCAGTGCGCCACGGCCGCGTCAATGAGCATGTTGCCCGGCCCTAGGTCAAAGGCCCGTATCGCGCTGGCAGCGGCGTTGGGCGGCAAGACCGTGACGTTGGCGATCCCGCCGATGTTGAGCAGCAGACGCCCCTCGTGCCGCTGGGCAAAGAGCAGGTGATCGGCTAGCGGGACCAGCGGTGCGCCCTCGCCGCCGACCGCCATGTCGGCCACGCGAAAGTCCGCAATAGTCACCGCGCCCGTGCGAGCCGCAATGACGGCTGGCTCGCCAATCTGCAAGGTGGACCCGCTGGCCGGCAAGTGGCGCACGGTCTGCCCGTGCGAGCCGATCAGGTCAATGGCGTCGGGGCCGAGCTGAGCCTGCTCTAGTGCGGCTAGGGCCGCTGTGGCAAAAGCCTCGCCGAGGGCAAAATTGACCCGGCACAGTGCGTCGAGCGAAGCATCCTCGGCGAACAGGGCGAACACCTCGCGCCGCAACGCGCTGGGCAGCGGCGTGGTGGCAAAGGACAACATTTCGTAGCGCGTGGATTCGCCGCTGCCCCACAGATCGACCACCACCGCGTCAATCCCGTCGGCCGAGGTTCCAGACATCAGGCCCACGACCCGTCGCCGCTGCTTGGCGGCCAGTGTGGCCAGTTGGTGCATGTTTTAGGAGCGGTCGCGGGCCGAGTGCAGGTAGTAGCCAACGACCTGCCCGTGCCCGTCCATGACGTGTGCGCCCGGGTAGCGAATGGTCGTCGGACACACGTGCCCGGGCACGGCGAGGAGGTAGGTGCCGACGGCGGGTTGGGGTGCGGGCCAAGAGAACACGCCGTGCTCCTCGTTTTGCCTGAGCAGCTCGGCTGCGGGGTTTTGCAAGAGCTTGGCCCGGCTCGGCATGGGGCCATCGTCGCTAATGGCCTTGATGCCCAAGTCTGTGGTGATCGTCTGCTGCTCGGGATAGCGATCAATCACTTGCGTTAGGACGAGGGCCGCCCATTTGAAGGGCAGGTCGGCCATGGCGCGGCCGTACCCGGCATCCCAGTACACGCAGGTGCCCGGGGAGCCGTGCATCCCCTCTGTGCGGGCGTAGTATGGAAAGGAAAAGGAGCCGCCGCCGACGATCCGGGGCACGGCCAAGCCCGCGCCTTCGAGGGCTGCTTTTAGGCTTTGGGCATCGCGGATGTGCCGCTCGGCCGCTGCTTGGCGCGCTTTAGGCTCGGCGATGTGCTCGTGCCCGTCGTACAAGTGCAGCCCGCCCGGCGACAGGTGGGGGTGGTGAGCGATTTGGCGGTAGAGGTCGGCGGCCGCGTCCAAGGGGACGCCGGTGCGGAACATGCCCACGTTGAGGTCGATCATCACCCGCAGGGTCTGCTGCTGCTCTTGGGCCACCGCGCCCAAGACCTGCACGTGTGCAGGCGTGCTGGCAATCGCGCGGACGGTCGCCGCACGGCGCACCAACGCGGCGAAGCGCAGCACCTTGCTTTTTTGCACTAGCGGATAGGACAAAATGGCTTCTTGGGCGCCGGCGTCGAGGGCCATTTCCAGTTCCTTGAGCGTGGCGCATTTGAACCCGGCGACGCCGGATGCGAGTTGCTTGCGCGCCACGTCGATGGACTTGTGGGTCTTGACGTGGACGAACAAATGCTCACTGCCGCCGACTAGTTCGCCGACTCGCTGGATGTTGTGGTCGAGTTGGTCGGCAAACACCAGCATGGCCGGCGTCTCAATGCCGTCCGGCTCAGCGACTTTGTACTCTCCTATTTCGATCATGACTTGGGTCGGGTTGGGGAGGTCGTCTTTGTAGCTCAGCGGAAGGTAGCACTCGTCGCCGGTCCGAGCAACTTTCTCTATTTTCTTCCCAATTCACAGGGAACCTGAATGGCAAAAAGAAAGCAGAAGAGCAGGGTGCGCCGCGAGCTGGCCCTCCTCGCGCTCGGCCTGCTGGTGGGGGTCAGCTACCTGCCGGCGATGCTGTGGGGCGGCTTTGTCTGGGACGACTACTCATGCGTCATGACCGAGCCGGTGCGGAAAGTATCCGGCCTGTGGCAAATTTGGTTCTCGCCCGGCGATATCGAAGGAGAGGGGCACTACTGGCCGCTGGTCTATACGACCTTCTGGCTGGAGCACAAGCTGTGGGGCTTCAACCCGGCTGGCTACCACATCGTCAACGTGCTGCTACACGGGGCGAATACGCTGCTGGTGTGGCACCTTTTGCGGCGGCTGGCAGTGCCCGGCGCGTGGATGGTGGCCGCGGTGTTTGCCGTGCATCCGCTGCACGTGGAGTCGGTGGCTTGGATCATTGAGCGCAAGGACGTGCTTTCGGGCCTGTTCTACCTCGCCGCAGCGCTGACGTGGACGCGCTTTGTCGAGCAGCCGCGGCCGCAGCGGTACGCGGGGGCACTGGCGTTGTATGCGGCGGGCCTGCTCAGCAAATCCATTGCGATTACCCTGCCAGCGGCGCTTTTGCTCGGGCATTGGTGGAAACAGGGCCGCGTGACCTCGACCGACCTAGTGCGGCTGGTGCCGTTTTGCGCGGTAGGGCTAGCCATCACGGTCGGCGACTTGTCGTTTTATCGGGCTGTCGATACCAAGGCCCTCGGCGATCTCGACTACTCATTAACCGAACGAACGCTCATCGCGGCCCGCGCCCTGTGGTTTTACGCGGGTAAGCTCCTGTGGCCATCTGGCTTGGCCGTCATCTATCCTCTTTGGGACATCCGCGTCGCCGATCCGCTCGCTTGGGGGTATCTCATCGCCGCCATCGCACTGGCGGTGACCCTTTGGTGTTTCCGGCGACCGCTCGGGCGCGGACCGCTGGCCGGGGCGTTGTTCTTTGCGGTCACCCTGTCGCCGGTACTCGGCTTCGTCAATTACGGCTACATGCAGTACGCTTTCGTCGCCGACCGTTTTCAGTACCTCGCCGGCATCGGAGTCATGGCGGTCGTCATCGGTGCGGCCACCGCTGGGGTTCGTCGCCTGCCAAGCTGGGGGCAAAAGGGGGCACTGGGCGTTGCGGCCGTGGCCCTCGTCGCGCTGGGGCTGCTGACTTGGCGGCAGGCGAGCATCTATCGGGACGACGAAACCTTCTATCGCCACATCATCGCGCTCAATCCGCAGGCGCGGGGTGCCCACCTCAACTTAGGCTCCGCCCTATACAAGCAGGCACGGCACGAGGAAGCCCTCGACATAGCCCGCATCGCCGTCGAAAAAGAACGCGCCTTGGCCTCGCTCAACTCGGCGCATCTGCGCGGCATGCGCCGACAGGCATTTCGACGCAGGCTCGCGCTAGCCGATGCCAACCTCGGCGCGATCCTCAATGCGCTCGGGCGCGTCGAAGAAGCAGAAACCCACCTGCGCCGAGCCATCGCGCTCGACCCGCAGGCGCGGAGGGCGTACCTCAATTTAAGCAAGGCCCTGTACAAGCAGGCACGGTATGAGGAAGCCCTCGACGCAGCCCGCATCGCCGTACAGCAAGACCCCGAATACGCCAAGGCCCACCTCAACTTGAGCGCGGCTTTGTACAAGCAGGCACGGTATGAGGAAGCCCTCGACGCAGCCCGCGTCGCCGTACAGCAAGACCCCGAGTACGCGAAGGCCCAAGCCAATCTCGGCGCGATTCTCAATGCGCTGGGGCGCGTCGAAGAAGCGGAAACCCACCTGCGCCGCGCCATCGCACTTGACCCGCAAGATGTCGATCTTTTCGCGCAGGTACTCATGCGACAGGGGCGCTACCAAGAAGCGATTGACGTCCTAGCCCAAGCGGCGGCATTGGCCCCGGCCTTGCCGCAGGCCGCCGAGCTGCATTTTCGCATGGGTCAGGCCGCGCAGCAAAACGGGCAACCCGAGGCCGCGGCCGAATACTACATGCGCGCCTTTGAGTTGAACCCACGGCATACGGAAGCTATCCGTTGGCTGGGCCGTCTGCGGAACGAGCAGCAGCGCTACGACGAGGCACTCGAACTCTTTCAGCGCCTCGTCCACATCGACTCCAGCGACGCAGTGGCCTTGGGCAACATGGGCGTCGCCCTGTTCTACTTGAACAGAAGAGACGAGGCCCTGCAACGCTTCGACCAAGCACTCTCCCTCGACCCAACCCTCGAAAGCGCACGGGTCAACCGCGAGGCCGTGCTCAAGGCGATGGAAGGAGTGCCCGAATAGAATTCTTGGTCGCCTCGCCTGAGTTCGTTATTTTGTCGGCGCGATACGCCCTCCATCACCCCAATCCAAAGGAAGCCTCTAATGCTCAAGCTAGGCTGCATGTCCCTCAGCTACAAAGACGAATTTGCCGCGAATAAGCTCAACTTGGAGCAGTTCATTGAACGCGCCTATCAGCTCGGCCTCGACGGTATCGACATTCACACGCGCGCCTTTGCCTCGCTCGACCCGGCGTATCTGCGCCGCATTCGCATGCAGGCTTTTCGGCGCGGGCTCGCGCTCTCGTACATCGGCGTCAGTTCCAACTACGGCAAGCCCCAAGACGAGCTTGCCGCCGAAGTTGCGACCACCAAGGAGTGGATTGACGTGGCCGCGTTCATGGGCATTCCGCTGGTCAGGGTTTTTGCCGCGTGGATTCCCGAAGGCGACCGCGAAGAGGACGTGTGGGCGCGGATGATGCCCTGCCTCGAGGAAGTGGCGGCCCACGGCGAGGAAAAGGGCGTGGTCGTCGGCTTGCACAACCACAATCACGGCTGCGTCACGCGCACGGGCAAAGACGTGCGCCGAATTATCGAGGGCGTCAACAACCCCTATTTCTCGCACATCCTCGACACGGGTCAATACGTCGGCTCTCCCGGGGCTTCGGGCCAGCGCGGGCACGAGGATCCCGCCCTCAACTTTTACGGCAGCATCGAGGAAACCGCTCCGTTGGCCGTCCACGTCCGGTGTAAAATCTATCGCGTCCAAAGCGGTGTTGAAGAGTGGCTCAACTATCCGCGCATCTTTGAGATTTTGCGGGGAGTCAACTACAATGGTTGGCTGTCGGTGGTGTACGAAGGGCAGGACGTGGAAGCAGAGGCGACCGCCGTGCCCAAGGCCGTGCGCTACTTGCGCGGCTTGATGGCCGAATACGACGCGGCGTAAGCAGCGAGGGCCGGTCAGAATGGGCACTGCGCTTGGCACACCCCGCACCTTGGTAAAGTTCTCTCTGACCGGCCTCAGCGGGGTGGTCGTCAATCTCGGTTCGTTCCATCTCCTGCTCGAACTCGGCGTCCATAAATATCTGGCCTCACCCGCTGCTATTGAAATCTCGGTCGTTTCAAATTTTTTCCTCAACAACTATTGGACCTTTGCCGACCGCGCCTTGAGCGGCCACAAGCGGCTGCGGGGTTTGCGGTTTCACCTCGTGTCCCTGCTAGCCCTGGGGGTGAGCTATGCGACGTTTCTCGTCCTGTCGGTGCTGTTGCCGCACATCGCGCCGGTGTGGCTGCAAGGGTGCGCCATCGCGCCGGGCACGGCGGTCAACTACATTCTCAATTCTTACTGGACGTTTCGGCCGGAAGAGCCTTGAGCGGCCAAGGTGGGGTTTGCAGACCGCTGCTCAGGGAATGCCCAATTCCCGCCGGTATATCTCGTCGGCGTTGGCCTGCAACTGCCAGTAGGGGACCCGGATCGTCCGCACCAATTCGCCGCGCCCCCCAGCGCCGTCCTCCCAGCGCAGAATGCGATGCGGATAGGCTTTTTCCGTCCACAACGTGTGCTGCCGTGGGCCAATGTGCAGCTCCCACCGCACGCTGGCTCGCGCACCGGCGGCCGTCTGAAGTTGCTCCTCGGCGGCCTTGTGGATTCGCCCGCTCGCCATCGCATGCGGCTGATGCGCCTGCCTAAGCTGCCAAAAGCTCGGCAGCACCTCCAGCTTCTGCACCTCGCCCAAGGCCATAAACGGCCCTTGCAGCTCACGGATGCGGATCAGCAGGTGGTCCTCGCTCGCGAAGTGCTCTGGCTGCTTGAGCTGGTAGGCCCCCCGGCCTTCGCTGGCAAAATAGCTGCTGATGCGCCCGTTGATCTGCCCGCCGCTAAACAGGGCCTCGTCAAAGACCTGCCCGCACCACTCTTGTGCGCTGAACGAAATGCGCCGCAACTCAAAGGGATGCCGCTCGCCCGCCACTTGGCTAAAAACAGAAGTCATTACCGAGTAGTCGTATATCCCGGTCGTAAACTTGAGGATGTGGTTGAGCTTGAGCGCGTAGAATCGGTCGGCCTCCGCGGTCGGCGAATCGACCTTGATCAAGGTCTGCCGGTGCAGGTCCTCGGTGACGAAGATCATCACTCCGTACCCTGACCGCAGCTCGCCGTAGCGGGGCTGGACCACCTCGTAGCTAGAGACCTCGGCCTTCCCGTCGGCCCAGTGCGCGTAGAAATCTACCGCGCCCACCTGCACGGCCCCAGCCAATAGGGGCACTATCATCCATTTGATCATCGTCAAAGACCTCAGCGCGATTCGCTGCGGAGCCCCATCCAGACGCAGACGCACATCCCGAGAATTACGAAGGAAAAAGGGAGGCCGGTTGCGATTGCGGCAGCCTGCAATGACTTCAGCCCGCCGCCGAGTAGGAGGGCAATGGCGACCAGCCCCTCTATCGTACACCAGAAGACCCGTTGCGGTACGGGCGCGTCCGTCCTGCCGCCGGCTGCGATGGTGTCGATGATCAGAGAGCCTGAGTCCGACGAGGTAATGAAGAAGACAATGGTCAGGAGCATCCCGATGCAGGACAGCAGGCTCGTCAGCGGGAGTTGGTCGAACATTTTGAACAGCACGAGGGCCGGCTTATAGACCTCGACCGTTTCGGTTACGCCGGTGTAGCCCTCGGCGAGGAATTGGTGAATGGCAGTGCCGCCAAACGCACCGAACCACACCACGCACAACAGCGTCGGCAGAAGGAGCACGAAAATCATGAACTCGCGCACCGTGCGCCCTTTGGAAATGCGGGCGATGAAGGTGCCGACAAACGGCGCCCAAGCGATCCACCACGCCAAGTAGAACGTCGTCCAGCCGTGCAGGAAGTCCGTATCCTCCCGCCCGACCCAGTTGCTCAGCGGCACAATTTTCGCGACGTATTCCCCGAGCCCAGCGAACATGCTGCGAAAAATGTAGGACGTTGGGCCGAGTATGATGACAGTCAACAACAGCAACAACGCGAGTAGGATGTTGAGCTGGCTGAGCCGCTTGATACCGACGTCAATACCCGTCAGCACAGAAGCCAGCGCGATAGACGTAATCACCACAATCAGCAGCACCATGGTCGCGTTGGTCTCGGGAATGTCGAACAAATAGTTGAGGCCGGCCGACACTTGTTGGACGCCGAGGCCGAGCGAGGTCGCAAGCCCAAACAGCCCGGCAAAGATGGCAAACGTATCGATGGCATGCCCGGGCCAGCCCCAGACGCGCTCGCCGAGCAGCGGATAGAACGCCGAGCGGATGGCGAGCGGAAGCCCCTTGTTGTAAGCAAAAAACGCAAGGGTGAGACCGACGATGCCATAGACCGCCCAGCCGTGTAGGCCCCAGTGAAAAGTCGTCGCGGCAACCCCGAGGGCACTCGCCGTTTGGGTGTTGGCGTCGTCCATTGCGGGCGTATTATCGGCGTTGTACGCTATCTCTGTATCATAAACTTGGTCTAGGTGCGTTAGGCTGAGAGGAGGACTCTGAAAGTAGGTCACTGGCTCTAGCACCCCAAAGAACAGGAGACCGATTCCCACGCCGGCCGCAAAGAGCATTGCCAGCCAAGTTAAGTAGGAGTACTCGGGCTTTGCCTCTTTCCCGCCGAGGCGCACCTTGCCGAGGGGGGTGAACGCCACAAACAGGCAAAAGAGAATGACGAAATTGGTGGTGATCATGAACAACCAATCGAGGTTCGTCGTCAGCCACGTGCGGGTATTTCCGAAAACCGTTGTCGCGCCCTCCTGAAAGACGAGGGCACCGACGATAAAGATGACAATGGCAATACTCGAAGTCACGAACACAGGCGTGAGGTAAATCTCTAAACCGAATAACTTCCTGTACTCCTCGTCGCCCGGCCGTTGGGGTGGGGTGGGGTGTTTCCGCATGGGGCCTCTATCAATCCCCTACCACGCGGATCTCAAGGGCTTGCGAGCCTTTGAGGGCTAGATCAACCGCTTGCTGCGTAGAAACCGCTGGCTCGGGGGCCAAAAAAGGAAATCCAGTGGCCCCGGCCCCAATGCCCGCCCCCTCATCGGCTCCGTCCGCAAAGGGCCGCACAAACGTCAACTGCGCCTTTAAGATCGCGTGTTCGTCCGGTGCATTCACGCGGGCAAAAAATTCGCCGAGCGTTTCATCCGACTCAGTGCCCGAGGGGGCGGATGGAGCTTCAGTCGGCCCGAGCGGAGTTTCAGCGCCAAAACCACCCGATGCACCAAACGGCTCGGCTCGGCTCAAGGCCGCGACCGAACCCACTTCAAGCCGATAGACGCCAACGGGAAGCTCGTCCGGTATGCTGAGGGCGAGCTCAATCGCTTGGTCCCGGAGCCGACCTACGCGCAACGATGTCTCAATAGGCAGGGTGCTCCCGACGCGGACCACGGAGTCGGCCACAACGGCTGTGACTTTTGCAAAGCGAGATTCAGCGAGCAGTTCGAGGTGAACCTCGGCCTCGCGCAACTCCAACTCGTAATCATCCCTAGTCATGAGTTGTGTGATCATCCGGTTCAAATCGTCCTCTGCCCTGATATACAAGGTCCTGAAGCGGGAGTCCGCAGTGGCGTAAAGCCGGGAGAGGGCCAGTACCGAATCGGTTCCGACAAAGGAAATGTTCGTCCTGACCCGCATACTGACATTCGCCTCATTGGCAACCTCGCTGGTCAACGGCACAAAAACAGCCGCAGAGAGCAGCCGGCTCCCTTTTGCCATCTCGTGCATGTATTCGAGTCTGCGCCCCGCAGGAAGCGTATATACGCTCCGAATAGGGATCAGTTCCGGCGCCTCCCCCAGCCGACCGCGCACCCCGGGCAAATAGTCTTCGGTCAGGGTTCCCCGCACCGTTGGGTTCAAGGTCAACAACTTGAACGGTGCCTGAATACTCGATATTTCGGCGAGGACCTGTCCTTCTATAATAGGCAGTTCCACGGCACCCGTGTTTGCCATTGGATGCCCGAAACCATATACCCGGTCGCCCTCGATATAGGATATAGTCCCAAACGCGCCGCGCGTAACCTCACCCAAAAGATACCCAACCACGAGCGGTCGGCCGGGTTCAAAGCTCTCCTGACGCTGCGTGGTCTTCCCCGCTTGCACCATCCCCTTTGGGAACGACTCCAGATCGAATCCAGTGCCGACCAATGGGATTTCCAACGGGGCGAAGCGGGTGTCCGCCCAAGTCGCCGTGGGCTTGGCCAAGGGCCTAGGGCCTTCTCGGCCGATTACCCACTCTATGGGCGTGGCAAAGAAATAGTACGGCGGGCTGGTTTGGCCATTAGACCCATAAGCAATGGCTCCCCAAGTGCCTTGCTCGGTGAAGATGGGTGAACCGCTCATCCCTTGGGCAATGCCTTTCAACTGGATCAAAACCGGATCGGAGGCTTCGACCAGATAGACCGGCATGGGGGGCAAAAAATCATCGACCACCTGTATGAACGTCATTTCGAGATCCGCGAGCTGGCCATTGGCAAATTCGGTGCGCAAGAATACGGGCGTACCCGGGGGCATGGTGCGCACCGAATCAACCGGGACAATGGGCGACAGATCCCAAGGTTTTAATTCCCCGGTCGGGCGCAGCACCGGATGCTGCGGCGCGGTGGGGGCAGGGGCCGTATCATCGTCGTTCCCACAGCCTCCTAGACCGACGACGAGCGCGAACAGGGCTAAATGGATCAACATGATGTATCCTCCTCTTTGCAGAGCATCGCCCAAGTTCACGACACCCGTCTGTGATGGTGTATCTACACCCGTTTTATACGCTAAAACGGACTTTGCGTCAAAGCGCGCCGGCGAGGTCGCGGTTGACTTAGGGCTTTAATTGGCTATATATTACAACTATTTGGCATGTCAAACATATTTTTAGCAACCTAAACAATGCCCGCCGGAAATCGCGTGAAACTCCGCAAAACATCATCTCATCTCGACTTGTCGCAGTTGCCTCGGCACGTCGAGGCCGTCATCGCCGAGATCGCAGGGCCAGCGCACTTGGCCGCCCGCCTGCGCGAATTGGGCTTTTTGCCCGGCGAGCACTTGTGCGTGTTGCGCTCAGGGGCCGCGCTCATCGTCCAAATCGGACAGACCCGCTTGGCCCTGCGGCGTCAAGACGCTGCCGCCATCCGCCTCGTCTCCTAGTTTCAGTTGAGTAGCCCCGCTTTGCGGACCCTCGCACTTATCGGCAACCCCAACACCGGCAAGACCACGCTCTTTAACGCCCTGACCGGATTGTCCCAGCACGCCGGGAACTATCCGGGCGTCACGGTCGAGCACAAAGTGGGCGCGGTCGCACTCGCGGGCGGGGAAGCGCTTGAGCTGATTGACCTGCCCGGCACGTACAGCCTCGCGGCGCACTCGCCCGACGAGATGCTGGCCATTGACGTACTCTTGGGCCAACAGCAAGACGCGCCGCCCGTCGATGGCATTTTGGTGGTCGTCGATGCCAGCAACCTGCGGCGCAATTTTTACTTGGTTTCCCAACTCGCGGAAGTCGATTTGCCCTTGGTCGTGGCCCTCAATATGGGGGACATCGCCATTCGGCGCGGCATTCGCATCGACGCCCATGCCTTGTCCGAAGCACTCGGCGCGCCGGTGGTGCCTATATGCGCCCACCGGCGGCAGGGGCTAGACGAGCTGCGACGCGCCTTGGCGGCCTCGGGTGCCGGGCGGGCGCAGCAGATAGACCTGCCCGAGCCGCTCCAGCGCGCCACCGCCGAGCTACAAGCCGCCGTCTCCGGGCCGCTCTCGCCCGTAGAGGCCCTGCGCGCCCTAGTGGATGAAGATGGCTATGCCGAGCACCGCTTGTTGGCGGCCGCTGGGGATGGCGTCGCTGGCCGCTTGCACGGCCTGCGCACGGCCTGCGCGGACTCCCTATCCGAATTGGAAAGCAACGCCCGCTATGCTTGGATCGATGGCCTGCTCGCGCGGGCGATTTCTCAGCCCAGTCGCCTACAGGGCCGCCGCTCAGACCGGGCCGACCGCATTCTCGCGCACCGCTTTTTTGGCACGGCGATTTTTGTGCTGATCAACCTCTTGGTCTTTGAAGCCATTTATACGTGGTCCGGGCCGCTGATGGATGCCATTGACGCGCTCTTTGCCGTCGCCGGCGACCGCGTCGCCGCGTTCATCCCCCCTGGCCCCCTGCAAAGCCTCGTCGTCGATGGTCTCATTGCCGGCGTGGGCGGCGTCCTCATCTTCCTGCCTCAGATCGCCATCTTGTTCTTTTTTTTGGCCCTGCTCGAAGACAGCGGCTACATGGCCCGCGCCGCGCTGTTGATGGATCGGCTGCTCACCCGCGTGGGGCTTTCTGGCACGGCCTTCATTCCCCTGCTGTCCAGCTTTGCCTGCGCCGTCCCGGGCATCATGGCCGCCCGCACCATTGAAGACCGACGCGACCGCTTTGCCACCATTTTGGTCGCGCCGCTGATGAGCTGCTCGGCGCGGCTGCCGGTGTACGTGCTGTTTATCGGCACCTTTGTCCCAGATCGCTCGCTGTGGGGTGGCATCATCGGCTGGCAGGCTCTGACCTTGTTCGCTTTCTATTGCCTCGGTGCGCTCGTCGCCATCCCGGTGGCTTGGTTGCTCAAGCGGACCTTGCTCCGCGGCGATCCGCCGCCCTTTCTGCTGGAGCTGCCTTCGTACAAGATACCCGATCTACGCACGGTGCTGCTGCGCGTACATCACAGCAGTCGAGCCTTTGTCGTCCGCGCTGGCAGCCTCATCTTGGCGACGACGATTGCGATGTGGGCACTGGCGTACTTCCCGCGCTCGGCCGAGGTGGTTGAGCGCCACCAAGCTGAGCGCCAAGCGGCCGAGCCCGAAGCCCTCGACGCCTTAGAAAAGCACCAAGCGGCCGATCTTGTCGAAAACAGCTATCTCGGCCAAGCCGGGCATTGGGTCGCGCCGGCCGTGCGCCCTTTGGGCTGGGACTGGCGCATTGGCATGGCGGTCATCGCCTCGTTCCCGGCCCGCGAAGTCATCATCTCGGCCTTGGGCACCATCTACAGCCTCGGCGCGGGCGAGGACGAAGGCTCTGAGAGCCTACGGGCGACCTTGGCCGCGGCCACGTGGCCGGATGGCCGCCCGATTTACACCTTGGCGGTCGCGCTGTCCATCATGGTTTTTTTCGCCCTTTGCGCCCAGTGCCTATCGACCTTGGTGGTCATAAAAAAAGAGACCGGCTCCTATAGCTGGTCCCTGTTTAGCTTTGGCTATATGACCGCCCTCGCCTATGTCGGTGCGCTGGCGACCTACCAAGTCGGCACGGCTCTGGGGTTTTGAAATGGGTTTGCAGCTAACGACCAAACAGTTCTCGGTGGATTTCAGCGCGTGTACGTCCAAGATATTCGGCAACATCGGATATAATCGCGCTCAAGGTGCCGACATGTACGTTTCGATGACGCGGGATCGTCACCCTATGTTCGGTGCCTTGATCGGCAGTAGTCAGCATCATGTGACTGCCTTTCTGTCGGATGAGCCGGTAGCCGTAGTGACGGCGTAGTAACTTCGCCAAGTCATCGCCGGATAAATCGCGGGGCAATTTCACAGGACCACAGCTTCTTCCTTGACGAGATGCAGCCGGATGACTTGGGGCGCACAGCCCTCGTCGAAATGGCAGAGTACGGCGTCTTTCGCCATGGCCTTCAGATCGGCCCAATCCTGTCCTTGCGTAAAGATGCTATGGCCCAACGCCTTGGCGTCATAGCCGCCTTCGGTCGCCTCGGTCACTTCAAAAATAATTTCGCTTGGTCTCATTATGGGACCTCCAGTTAGTGAGCCTAGATCAAGCCTGAACTCGATTTAGGGTTTAGCACGGGCGTTGTGACGCTCGGCGTAGTCGTCAAACTTGATCACTTTGCCAAAAGCTCCCCTGCATCGCCGTCGTCGGGCAGGCGGGCCGCCTCGCGCACATCCACTTGGCCGGTGACTACATCGGCGATCAGGCGTGTGCGGTATTCGCTCAACAATTCGATTTCCCGCCGGGCGCGGGCCGTAGCGGCGTCGATGGCGGCGGTCTGTTTGTCCAAATACGCGGCGATGGCGGCTTGCTCGGCGAGAGGTGGGATGGGCAAAAGTGCGGATTTGATGGCATGATGAGACAAGCCATAGCGAGTTACCCCGTTGGCCGCTAGGTGAAACTGAGAAGCAATCGCCGAACTCTGTAAAGAATGAAAAAGATACGCACCGTTGAGCACTGCTTTCAAAGGACGAAGCAAGGCTAAATGGTATCCGCAAACCAAATCTTTGGCCGAATACTCAACAAACGCTGGCACCCCAATGTCGTTCCATACTTCCGAATCTTTGGTAATCAGAACATCGCCTAGTTCTAACCGAAAGCGATCCATTTCGTCCGCCTTAGCCGTGGCTCGCATAAACGGCACACTCTCGGTAATGCGGTCGTTTTTGTACACGTCAACATAATTGCAAAGTCGGACGGGAAGTTCATCGTCTTTGCTATGTTTATCAACGTTACTCACTCGCATATTGACCGTGTGTCGCAGCCGCCGGACTTCCCAATGCGCCGGCACCTCGCCAAGCCACTCCACGCCAGAGGGCTTGAGGGGCACATCCGGGTCAAGTCCGCGTGTGACCGCCTCGTGGACGACAGCCTGCCGATACTCCTTGAGCAACTCGATGAGCCGTTCCCTGCTGCGGAGGTAGCGGGCGATGCGCCCGTCGGTGTGGTCGAGGTAGCGGACGATGGCGGCTTGTTCGGCGAGGGGTGGGAGAGGGACTAATTGAGAACCAAATTCTGCATACCTAAAATCTGATGACCGTTCTCGGATGCCCTTTGCAAGTGCTTGTATCCATTGATTTCGTGCCATTTCTCTCAAGGTGTAAGCATAATAGTAAGCGTTAGCTCTCGGATTAGCTCGGCAGACGGAATAAACAGGCGTCCCCTTACCATCAGAGTCAGCAACCCCAATTGCCCCGGCAAAAGCATCCATAGCGTGGATTACCAAGTCTCCCCGGCGAATGCCTTGATAGCCAATCTCCTTTATGGATTCCGTAAATCCTAGCTCACGCCGATTCTTCCTAAGCGTTACGGTGCCATCGCGAAAGCATGTAACGGTTTCATCACCCTCTCGAACGGACCTCCCCATTTTCTGAAATAACCATTTTGCACGCTCAACATGCCAATGCGCCGGCACATCGCCGAGCCACTCGACGCCGGAGGGCTTGTAGGAGGGATAGGGTTTCAGGTCGGCGGTCATTCCACTATCCCAACGTCACAACGAATGATTTATTGCCCAACGCCCACACGCCGATCTAGTCCACCCAGCCCGCCGAACAATCGCCACTCCTGTTTCTTCCAAACTGATCTCGACTGTTGTCGGGTGACGTTCCATCTCTTCTTTGGAATGCCTTGTGAATCCACCGGCGAATTTGCTCCGTCGCCTGCTGGCCGGGCCAATTGTAAATGCAGGCGTAGGGATCATCGTCTCCGCAGTTATCCGCCAGCCTCGGCGGTATCAGGTGAGGATGGTACTTTCCCGTCCCAAAATCCGGGTGATTGGGCAACAGAATCCCCAACAGACCACAGCGGGGGTTCTTATCCGTTTTCCTCAAGCTGGAACCGATCTCCCAATCCACATGCTTCCGTTGCCAAGTGCAAGGGCCGATCAAAACGATAGTAACGGTTGCGTCGGCAATGAAGTCGTCGCGGATTTTCTGGCGAATCGTTTCCGTTTTGATATTGAGGTCGTCAATGTCGCCATCCTCGACTGATTTATCTACCATATCCTCGCCCATCATGCGGACGAACAGGTCCTTGTAGTCTTGATCATCGTGATGGAAACTGACGAATACTTTGTGCCTATTTGTTTGGCTCATATCTTTCTCCTTTTGGAGTCCAAGGCGGTGTAGCCCCCGCATGACCAGTATGGTTGCTTGATCTATGTGCGGTGTGCGGGCGAGGGTGGCGTTTTCATCCTCCGAAAGCCCATTGCTCAAGTATGTGCTGGCATCCCTCAAGCCAGTATCGGACGAGAACGCCGCGAATTTCTGGCGGCCCGGCCAATCCGGGCGGGAGCCTGCCCAAGGCTCAACCAGCCCGAGGGTCTCGGCAACGTCCCGGGTACAGCCGCCGAAGCCGCCCAACAAAAATAGCGGTTGACGTTTCTGGAGCGACAGCAGGGCTTCCTCCGCGATGCCGGGCATAATGCCTTTGTAACCGGCGACTTTCCCACCTAATACGACTCTCGCTTGGGTCGCCTCGCGCATGACGCGCCGCATAGCGGTCAATCCAGTGGCCCATTCCTCGTCGCTTGGCTGATGCAACGCACGTTTGTGCCATGTCGTCGGTTCCAAACGGCGACCTTTCTGCGTTAGGCAGACCAAATCGCCGGTGCCAATAAGGCTGTCGGAGATCGCCTTGAGTTCGTCTGTGGCCATACTTATGTGGACCGGCCATGCGAGGTAATTGGTCACGCCAATCTGGGTTTCACTCGTCTCGCGCCGATAGCGACTCACCAGTTCAAACAACCATTCCGTAAACCCGTCCTTCCGCAGATCGCCACCGTATGCGAGGCGAGCACCGGACGAAAGTAGATGTAGTGGGAGTCTATCCATGGCGTCGCGCAGATGCACATCGCTTAGCCCAAATACCGACAGGTCTGGGCTTTCCGATATCGAGATTGCCACCGTATTGCCAGCAATCGTTGGCATATAGGCCATCGCTACACCTCCGTGAGCCACTGGCTCAAGTTTAGCAACCGAACATGCGGCGCGATTTTCTCAAACAACTGTTCCTCCTCAGCCCCCAATGGCGGGTCGGGATATACAATCGTGGGATCCGCTACATCCGTGTCAGTCGGCAGGGCCGGAGCAGAAATCAACTCTGGGTTCGCAAAAGAGGTGAACGCCGGATTCGCAAGAGAGATTAACTCTGGAGGTCTTGGCATGAACAAGGCCCCCGAGTTGGATCGCCCTGCGAGCTCGACGCAGCATTGCCAGAGAAAGTCTTTGAACACTTCGTCGAGCAAACGACCAATGACCACCTCGATGCGACCTGTCTTATCCGGGTCCATCCGCACGATGGGCACATTGCCCATGTATGGAAAGCCGCGCTCGTCAATATCTGTCATACAATTGATCACAATCATCGGAACATTCTGGATTTTCGCTTCGATGATCTCGCGCCGACACCATTCGCGTGACGAGTAGGAATCAGTATGTACAGCCACGACCACGCTTCTCTTAACTTGGTGGTAAAGGACATCCTGAAAGCGTACACCCGCGGGAATATCTATCATGTCGAAAAAACTCGACAGCCCGCTGTTCTGGTGCAACCAATCTCGAATACTCTTGGCGATGAGTTCTCCATCGCTGTCGTGTTTTGAATGACTGAGAAAAATCTGCACTTTCTCCATTCAGTTCACCTCGGTTCCTCCGCTGGGCATCCACCCGTCCGCCCGTGCCCTTCCTTACATGCCCCAGATGTCGATCTCCGTCCCACGGTCCGATACGCGGCGATCCCGAAACACCTTGTCGTCCCAACGCCGACCTGCGCGCCGGTCGAAAACCACCAAATGACCCGCCTCTGCATCGCAACGATCCATATACTCGGCGGTCTGCTCCAACCCCTCGGCGATAGTTTGCTCCAAGCTCTTGTGGAGCACTTTGCACTCGATCACGAACTGGCGCGTGCGCTCGCCCTGCGGCCAGACGATGAGCAGATCGGTGCGTTTCCGACCCAAGCCATACTCGCGCTCAATCCGCCCGCCGCTGTTGACGAGCCGTTGCAAAAACGCCTGCAACAGCAACTGCGGACCGGCCTCTTGATACTGGAATCGCTTGACCCAATGCTCGGAGTGTTCGCGGAAGAACGTCTGGAACGCGGTCAGCAACTTGACCACATCCAAGTTGCCGTCGGCATGGATGTACCAAGCCGTGTCCTGATCAAATTCCCCTTGAATGACCCATGTCAGTTCGCGGGGGATGACCTCGGCATAAATCGAATTGGCAATGCGATACGGCAGGTCCTGCGCCACGAGGCCGAGATCGCGCACGTATTCCAAATCGCGATCGGTGAAGTGGCGTTCCTCGGCCCCGCTCAACAGCGGCTCCACGATGCGCCGCACGCGCTCCTCTTGGAGCTTATCCGCCAATTGGTCGAGGTGCGTTTCGCGGCGGAGGATGAGCCGCTCTTTCGCCTCGACGATGGCCGCCGCCGTGATTGGATCGCGCCGGTCTGCGGCCCCATCGCGGAAGCAGGTTTGATCTGCCAAGGCGTTGACCAGCCACGGCTGCCCTTGGGTCTGCGTCCAGATCGTCGCCAGTGCGTCTGGCGTGAACACCTGACCCGTTTCATCGGTGTGTTGTGCGAGCAGGGCCTGCACCTCGTCTTGCGAGAAGTCGCCCAAGCGCAACGATTGTGTCTTGATGTTGAACGCGCTCCCCCCGGCGATAGTCGCGTTGGCCGCAGTGGAATGGATACGGTAATCGCGCACATCGCGCACACCGCACAGCACCACGCTTTGCGGAAACCCCTCTGGGCGCAGATCGTAGCCCGCTCGTAACTGCCGCAACACGGACAGGAGTGCGTCGCCGATCAGCGCGTCGATCTCGTCGATGAGCAGCACCAGCGGTTTCGGGGACGCCGCGGCCCAACGGGTCAACGCCTCGCGCAAAGCAACGTGCGGACCGTACTTGGTCAAGATGTCGAGCCAAATCTCGTCTAGAAATTCGTCGCCTATTAAACGCGCCCGAGATGCCAACTCGCCCAGAATGGTGCGCGTCACTTGTTCCACATCTTCGCGTGCGGCTTGCCCACCCTCGACATTGACGTACACGCAACGATAGACGCCCTCGGCGTTGAGCAGGTCGCGCAGAGCCAGCAAGGCCGAAGTCTTGCCCGTCTGCCGAGGTGCGTGTAGGACGAAATACTTCTCGTCCCGAATGAGGGCGAGTACATCGTCGAGGTCTAAGCGTTCCAGCGGCGGGATGCAATAGTGCCTTGCCGGCTTGATGGGGCCGGCGGTGGTGAAAAAGCGCATGGTTTAAGTCTCCCGTTCAATGGTCTGTTCCGATCAGCCGCCCGTCTGCCCATACCCCCGTGCGTACCCTTCTTCACATCCCCCAGATGTCGATCTCTGTCCCACGGTCCGACACGCGGCGATCCCGAAACACCTTGTCGTCCCAACGCCGGCCTGCGCGCCGGTCGAAAATCACCAGATGACCCGCCTCTGCATCGCAACGATCCATATACTCGGCGGTCTGTGCCAACCCCTCGGCGATGGTCTGCTCCAAGCTCTTGTGGAGCACTTTGCACTCGATCACGAACTGGCGCGTGCGCTCGCCCTGCGGCCAGACGATGAGCAGATCAGTTCGCATGCGACCCAAGCCATACTCGCGCTCAATCCGCCCGCCGCTGTTGACGATCCGTTGTAAAAACGCCTGCAATAGCAACTGCGGACCGGCCTCTTGATACTGGAATCGCTTGACCCAATGCTCGGAGTGTTCGCGGAAAAAGGTCTGGAACGCGGTCAGCAATTTGACCACATCCAAGTTGCCGTCGGTATGGATGTACCAAGCCGTGTCCTGATCAAATTCCCCTTGAATGACCCATGTCAGTTCGCGGGGGATGACCTCGGCATAAATCGAATTGGCAATGCGATACGGCAGGTCCTGCGCCACGAGGCCGAGATCGCGCACGTATTCCAAATCGCGATCGGTGAAGTGGCGTTCCTCGGCCCCGCTCAACAGCGGTTCGACGATGCGCCGTACGCGCTCCTCTTGGAGCTTGTCCGCCAACTGGTCGAGGTGCGTTTCGCGGCGGAGGATGAGCTGCTCTTTCGCCTCGACGATGGCCGCCGCCGTGATTGGATCGCGCCGGTCTGCGGCCCCATCGCGGAAGCAGGTTTGGTCTGCCAAGGCATTGACCAGCCACGGCTGCCCTTGAGTCTGCGTCCAGATCGTCGCCAGTGCGTCTGGCGTGAACACCTGACCCGTTTCATCGGTGTGTTGGCCGAGCAGGGCCTGCACCTCGTCTTGCGAGAAGTCGCCCAAGCGCAACGACTGTGCCTTGATGTTGAACGCGCTCCCTCCGGCGATAGTCGCGTTGGCCGCAGTGGAATGGATGCGGTAATCGCGCACATCGCGCACACCGCACAGCACCACGCTTTGCGGAAACCCCTCTGGGCGCAGATCGTAGCCCGCCCGCAACTGCCGCAACACGGACAGAAGCGAGTCGCCGATCAGGGCATCGATCTCGTCGATGAGTAGCACCAGCGGTTTCGGGGACGCCGCGGCCCAGCGCGTCAATGCCGTATGCAGAGCAGCCCCAGGTCCGACCTCGGCGAGAACACCGGACCAGATCTGGTTCAAAAATTCGTCGTCCAGTGTCAAACTCGCTCGGAGTGCCAATGTCGCCAGAATAGTACGCATGACTTGCTCTACATCTTCGCGCATAGCTTGCCCACCCTCGACATTGACGTACACGCAACGATAGACGCCCTCGGCGTTGAGCAAATCGCGCAAGGCCAGCAAGGCCGAAGTCTTGCCCGTCTGCCGGGGCGCGTGCAGGACGAAATACTTCTCGTCCCGAATGAGGGCGAGTACATCGTCGAGGTCTAAGCGTTCCAGCGGCGGGATGCAATAGTGCCTTGCCGGCTTGATGGGGCCGGCGGTAGTGAAAAAGCGCATGGTTTAAGTCTCCCGCTCAATGTTGACGATACTTCTGCCATCGGCCCCAATGATCGCCGCGAGCACCGCTTCATTCTCGCGCTCCAACGTTAGGATGTCGGCGCGAATTTCGCTGCGGGAGCGCAGCGGTTGCGGCTTGTAAAAATGCCGGGTGAAGCTGATCTCGTAGCCGATCTTGACGCTCGCTGGGTCGTACCAAGCGTCCGGCGCGTAGGGCAGCACCTCGCGGCGCAAGAAGCCCTCAACGCCGCCCTCGGCGAGCAACGGCACCTGTTCGGCATCGCGTAACTCGCTGTCCGGCTCGTATTCGACTACACACGGCCGATCGTTCACCGTCGTTTCGACCAAGCCGCGAAGTGGAACCGGCTTGCCCGGCCGGTGCGTCTTTTTGACGACCGGCTCGGCAGCCTCGTCGCGGAACGCCAGCACCGTTTGCAGCAGTTTCTTGCGCTTGGCCGTCAGGTTGACGCCGCGTCTGACCGCATCCACAAACAGGTTGAAATCGCGGTGCGGCCCGTCGCCGAGGGTGGTCGCTATTCGCTCAACGGCCTCAGCGAGCGATTCTTCGCCCACTTCCTCGCAGGCAGCGCGAAAGCGCGCGAGATGCTCCGACGACAACTCGACGGCAAGCCGCAAAGGTCGCTCAACCGTTACGCGCCAGTAGCCAAAGGCCCGGTTGGGAAAAATTTTCGAGTGCTCGCTTTCTTCAAAGGCGAGAAACGCATCGCAGACGCGGCCGATGTCGTCCTCGGACAACGCGCAATTCTTATTGCCGAGATTCTTACGCAACGGACTAAACCACTCGGTGGCGTCGATGAGCTGCACCTTGCCCTGCCGATGCGCCGGCTTGCGGTTGGTCAGCACCCAGATATAGGTGGCGATGCCGGTGTTGTAGAACATGTTGAGCGGCAGGGCGACAATGGCCTCCAGATAGTCGTTTTCGATGATCCAGCGGCGGATGTTGCTCTCGCCCTGCCCGGCGTCGCCGGTGAACAGGGAACTGCCGTTGTGGACCTCGGCAATGCGGCTGCCGAGCGCGGTGTCGCGCTTCATCTTGCTCAGCATGTTGGCGAGGAACAGCATCTGGCCGTCGCTGGAGCGGGTGAGCAGGGAATAGTTCGGATCGCCGGCGTGCTGGATGATGAAGCGCGGGTCCGCCACACCGCGCTTGCCGCCCAAGCGGTCGAGGTCTTGCTTCCAACTCTTGCCGTAGGGCGGATTGCTGAGCATAAAATCGAACTGGTGGGATGGGAAAGCGTCGTTGGCGAGGGTCGAGTGTTCCGGGCCGCCGACGATGTTGTCCGCCGCGCTGCCCTCGCCCTTGAGTAACAAATCGGCCTTGCAAATCGCGTAGGTCTCGGCGTTGATCTCTTGGCCGTAGAGATGCGTGGATACGTTCTTGCCGCGTGCTCGGGCGAGTTCCTGCAGGGTTTCCTCGGCCACGGTCAGCATGCCGCCGGTGCCGAGCGCACCGTCGTAGAGCAGATACGTGCTCGACTCAATGGCGTCGGCGACCGGCAGGAAGATGAGATTGGCCATCAGCTTGACCGCGTCGCGCGGGGTCCAGTGTTCGCCGGCCTCCTCGTTGTTCTCCTCGTTGAACCGCCGCACCAACTCCTCGAAAATCGTGCCCATGGCGTGGTTGTCGAGGCCGGGATGCCTCTCGACCGGATAGGGGCTGAGGTTGATCTCCGGCGACAAAAATTTCTCGATGAGCGCGCCGAGCACGTCCGCGTCGGACAAGCGCGGAATCTGGTTGCGAAACTCGAAGTTCTTCAAGATGTCCTGCACATTGGACGAAAACCCGTCCAAGTAGATCTCAAAGTCGGCGCGGAGTTGCTGCCGAGTCGCCCGGGCGCGGAGGTCGCGCAACGTGAATTGGGACGCATTGTAAAAGGCATGTCCCGCGGCCTGCTTGAGGGCCGCTTCCTGTTCGACAATGCCTTGGTCGTTGAGCCGGGCCTGCATGGCGAGCACGGCTTGCTTGGTCGGTTCGAGCACCGCGTCCAGCCGCCGAATCACCGTCATGGGCAAAATGATGTCGCGGTACTTGCCGCGCACATAGAGGTCGCGCAGCACATCGTCGGCAATGCCCCAAATAAAGTTGGGAATGCGATTGAGTTGGCTGTTTTGCATGGGTCGTCCTTGGGTGGATGCTATCGGTAGGTCAGTTCAAACACGCTAGCGGCCAGCCAGCGTTTGAACGCTGCGTTGTCCGAGTATTGCTTGTAGAGTTCGGTGTCGTCGGCAAGCAGGTCGGTGATTGCTTTCTCCAAGGCCCGGTCGTGCTCGATGCGGGTGTTCTGTGCGTCTGCGTGTTGTCGGGCGTTGCGATAGGCAGGGTCCGCCTCGACCCGTTGCGGTACGTCCTCGGTGATCATCCGGCGGATGCGGTCGGCATCGGTCCACGGAATGTCGCCGAACAGGTCGTTAAATTCCCGCAGAATGTTGGAGAGCCGGTCCATCTCAGGCTCAGGTTGGAACCCGCCGCCGCTGGCCGGCACCGGCTCGATTTCGGCGTCCTCGTCGGGCAGCAGGATGTGCATAGTTGCCTGCTTCTCGGCGCGATAGCTATCCATGTCGATAGCATTCTCAATGCCCAGCGATAGGTCCTCGGCCGCGGGCGTCGGCAGCTTGGGAATGAGCAAGGTCAGAAAAATGGACAGCTTCTCCCAATCGGCATTTGCGTAGGGCAGCACCTGCGACAGGAAGTTGTATGCGCGGGTGAAGGCTTTGGCTTGGCCCTTGAAATCGACCTGCCCGTCTTCGTCGAGGTCGCGGCGATAGGTATGCACGCACTCATCCAAGATGGGGTCGAGGGCGGCGCGGTCGTCGCCGTTCAAATAGGCCGCGACCAGCGCATCGACTTGCTCGGCGGAATAGACCTGTTGGTCGTCGAGCGTGGACTTGAGATCGTGCAGTTTGTCCGGGTCGGTTTCGTCCGCCAAGATGGTGGTGCGGTAATACGCGGCAAAGGCGTCTTTGATGGCATCGGCGTCGTTGTGGAAATCGAGCACAAACGTATCGCGCTTGGCGGGATGGGCGCGGTTGAGGCGCGACAGGGTCTGCACCGCCCGGATGCCGGACAAGACCTTATCGACATACATGGTATGCAGCAGCGGCTCGTCGTAGCCAGTCTGGAACTTGTCCGCACAGACGAGAAACCGATAGGGGTCTTGCTGAATTTTGCGGGCGATCTGCGACGACGGAAATCCGTTCAACCGCGCTTCGCTCACCTGCTCGCCGCCGAGTTCGACCTCGCCGGAAAAGGCCACGATGGCCTTGTGTGGACTGTTGCGCTCGGCGAGATAGTCGCAGATGGCGCGATAGTACGCTATCGCCACCTCAATGCCGCCGGTGACGACCATGGCCCGCGCCTGTCCGTCGATTTTGCGTGGGGCCAGTACCTGCTCGTGGAAGTGATCGACGATGATCTCGGCTTTGAGGCGGATGGCCCGGCTGTGGGTCTCCACATAGCGGATGAGCTTTTTGTGCGCCTTGTTGGCGTCGAACTCCGGGTCGTCGACTGTGGTCTTGGCGAGGCGGTAGTAGCTCGTTACCGGCGTGTAATGCCCGAGCACGTCCAAGATGAACCCCTCTTGGATGGCCTGCTTCATCGCATAGCTGTGGAAGGGCCGATGCCGGACCGCGCCATCGGGCTGCGGCGCGGGTGTGCCGAACAACTCCAGCGTCTTGTTCTTGGGCGTGGCGGTGAAGGCGAAGTAGCTGGCGTTGGCGAGCAGACGCCGCTGTTCGATAATGCGATTGATTTGGTCCTCAAATGTATCGTCCGCGTCCGCGTCATGCTCCCCCAAAACCCGCGCCATGGCCGAGGCCGTGCGCCCGCCTTGGCTGGAGTGGGCTTCGTCAATGACGATGGCAAAGCGACGGCCTTGATGGTCTTTGTCGATTTCGTCCAAGATGAACGGGAACTTTTGCACGGTAGAGATGATGACTTTCTTGCCCTCGCCGATAAAGCGGCGCAAATCGCCGGCATTTTCCGCATGGCCCACGGTTGCCCCCACTTGCGCGAACTGCCGGATGGTGTCGTTGATCTGCCGGTCCAAGATAATGCGGTCGGTTACGACGATGATGGAGTCAAAGACCGGCCGGCCGCCCTTTTCCAAGCCGATGAGCCGGTGCGCCAACCACGCGATGGAGTTGGACTTGCCGCTGCCGGCCGAGTGCTGGATGAGATAGCGTTGCCCAACGCCGTGCTCGGCGACCGAGTCCAACAGTTTCCGCACCACGTCCAATTGGTGATAGCGCGGCCAGATTTGCGTCTTGGTCTTGCGCCCGGTCTCAGGGGCGGTGGACTCTATCAGCAGGGCGTAGTTTTCCACAATGTCGGTCAGGCTTCGCCGGGTCAGCACGTCGCGCCACAAATAATCGGTCTTGATGCCGTTGGGGTTGGGCGGGTTACCGGTGCCGTCGTTCCAGCCCTTGTTGAACGGCAGGAACCACGACGCCTTGCCGTTGAGGTGCGTACAGAACAGCACTTCGAGGTCATCCACGGCGAAGTGGACCATGCAGCGACCGAGGCGGAAGAGCTCCTCTTTGGGGTCGCGGTCGCGTTTGTATTGTTCGACCGCATCGGCGGCGGTCTGTTTGGTGAGGCTGTTTTTCAACTCAAAGGTCGCCACCGGCAGGCCGTTGATGAACAGCGCGAGATCGAGGGTCAGCCGCTTGTTGGCGTTGCTGTACGACAATTGGCGCGTGACCGAAAAGCGGTTTTGCTCGTATAGGGCTGCCGCCTGTGGGTTGCCCGGTGAGGGGGTGCCATACAAGAGCGCGATGGCGTGCGGCCCGTGTTTGACGCCGTTGCGGAGGACTTCGACGATGCCGCGCTTGCCGACTTCGTTTTTCAGGCGGGCGAGGAACTTGCGGCGCGTCGGGCTGTCCGCGTCCAAAGCCAGCGCGGCGGCCAAGCGCGGCTGTGTGGTCTTGAGGAAGGCGGTCAACTGGGCTAAGTCTATGCAGTGCTCGCGGTCGTAGTCGGCGGAGTGGCCGTTGAGCCAACCGGCTTCATAGGTGGCCGGGCGTTCCCGTACATCAGCGGCATCCGGCGCGTCGGCCCGGTGGGTCAGCAGCGCGCAGATGCGCTGTTCTAGGCCGCGTTCGGTGGTGTCGGTGGTCATGGACAACTCCAGTCAAGTACCCGTCAAGTAATATAATTGATGCAGATTGGTGAATCCTTTAATAGATCCTTTACTAAATCCTTTAATAGACTCTCCGAAATGTCTAAAACTTATTAAAGAGTAAAAGTGTTGTAAAAACAGAGACTTGCGGAGATTTGGCAGACGCGAGTCAGTGTTTGCTGTCCCCTTTCCTTTAATTTTATTCATCAAATATCTCTTCCGGTTGCGCTTTCGCGGGTATCCATGCAGGTTGGGTACGCGTACCTCGATTGACGATCTGACCGGAGCGACGCAATGCCTGCATTAAATTCTGAACCTGCCACCGCTTCTGCACATCCGTCAGTCGGTCGGGCAACTTGGGTATCAGGGCCTGATCGATCTCTTTGCGGCTGACCGGCCCGTGCTCGCGCACCAAAGCTACGATCAGATCTAAGTAGTACTGCTTGTCGAACCCGCGTTCTCGGATGTGGCGACCGGCCTCGCCCGTCGCCTTGGCGACCAATCCGGCGACCATCAGGTTGGGATAACGGCCCTCGACAAGGCCGTCGGCCTTCAGATGACGATGCTCTTCCCGGCTGATGGACAGGCCCTTTTGCACCCGGTCGAGGAGCATGGCTCGGTCGAGGTCCAAATCGGTCCGTTCCATCAAGAGGTGGGTGTAACGCTCGTCGAGGATGCGGCCGTGGAGGCTCACGGCTACGCGGCTCGTCTCCGTCTCGGTCAAATCGTAGTCCGGCAGTGGGAAGGAACGCTTCCTCTGCGTGTCAAACATGCGCTTGATACCACCGCCCTGCGTGTCAATCAGGTTCAGTTCGACCATCGCACGCGCCAAGAACGGGTTGCGGTAGATCGCTTGGGGAGCGTCCTGCCGGATGACCGTTGCGACATCGCCGGGCAGGAAATCACCGACGTTGGTCATCAGGATGCGGTCGGGGAACTCAACGACGACGATCCGGCCTCGGAGGCGATAGTCTTGGTGCGCGATGCTGTTGTGCAGGGCCTCGCGGATCACCCACGGGTCGTACTGGGTGAACTCCTGTGGGAACAGGGTTCCGTTGGGCAGGGCGCGCACGGTGAGGTTGCGAATGCGTTGCAGCAGGCGATCGCCAGCGAGCAAGAACGGCGGCTCAATATGCTCGTAATCCAATTCGCGGTTGTGGGCATCTTTGAGCACCCAAGAGATTCGGGCCACTGCCGGCACCAGCAGGGCCGACGATTCGGGCTGTCCCAGCAACAGCAGCGCGGCGTTTGTCAGTGCCCCCTGCCATAGCACCCGCGCCTTGTTGAGAAACGTCGTGTCGTCCCACCCCTCAATTTCGGCCGCCTGCGACGGATGTCTGACGATGAACTGCTCGCGTGCTTTGGCTATGGCTTCGGGGTCGAGGTCGTCGAGACCCGCTTGTTCGCACACTTCCGCAGACCAGTCGCTCCCGTGCGTCCAAATCGCCCGCGCTTTCTCGGGATGATTGCTGAGTTTGGTTTTGCTGGTGCCGACCCGAATGTACGCCGTTCCGTAAAAATTGACCGGCTGATCCCGCGCCGGACCGACCTCAAAGACGACGACCCGTCCGGCTGGGTAATCGACGATACGTAGCTCGAATCCCGTATTGGGATGCAGGCCGGCCGCAAGCCACAGCAGCAGGTCTTGGTTGCCCTTCGCCTTGGTGTTGCGGGGATCAAAATCTGTGCCGACGACTTCGTGTGTCTCGTCGTCAATTCCGAAGATCAGATAGCCCGCCGGTTGATCGGCGAGGCAGGCCGAGTTCGCAAGCGCGGACAGATATTCTCCGAGTTGCTCGGGTTCGTAGCGATTGCGCTTGAACTCCAACCATTCCGTCTCCGTCGGCTGACCGCGCAACTGGTCGATACGTACGGCGTTCATGTCGCGGCTACCTTTGAAAGCTATTGCGGCGGTCATGGGGTATGGGGTGAGCGGAGGTCCTCTATCCAGTTCTTCTCGGCGAGCACATTGAGGGCAATGTCGAGTTGTCGGGGAGTGAACTGTCTCTTTCGCTCGTTCCACATATATGTTCGCTCGGCGACCTCGGCAAGGGTCGATGCCTGCTCTTCGCGGACGACCCAATGGACGGTGGCCAGCAATTCCAAGCCAAAGGACGACTCGAATCCCTCGACGAGGGCGGCCACCCTTTCAAAGCGGGCGGGCGTTTGGGGCGCGTCCGCGAGAAAGGTGTGTGCATCCTCAAGCGCACCCGGTACGAGTTCCAATTCTTTGTGGGGTGCATCGCCTCCGTCTGCGTAACCGGACACAAAGTGCCCTTCAATGGCATGCAAGACGTGCCGGAGGTTTTCGGCGTAAGGTCCGTAAGGACCTTTGGCGAATCGCAGTCTCAACGGCTCGCCAGCAGTCTGCATGAAGTACATGAGCTTGTGTACTTCCAGCAGGGTAATGAATGGATCCAGCAGACCGCGTAGGTAGCGGTCCATTAGCCCGATAAGCGCGGCCCGTCCTGCTGTCATTTCCGGGACCTCGCGCGAACGATTGGCCCTTTGATCTACTGGGCCGCTAGGCTCAAATACGACGACCTTCACATCGTCAAATTTCTCCAAAGCCGCCTGCACACGCCTGCGTACTTCCGGCCACTCCAAGCCGCCTAGTCCGCTGCCAAGCGGGGGGATGGCAATGGAGCGGATGCCCCGCGTTCGTATTTCCGTTGCGAGCGATACCAAGCCGGCTTCGATGTCCTCCATGCGGCTTTTGCCCCGCCAGTGCCGTTTGGTGGGAAAGTTGATGATGTAATGGGGATTGGTAAGTTGCCCGGTCTCAAAGACGAACACCTGTCCCGGCCGCATTTCGTCGCGCTTACACCGGGTGGCATAGGCTTTGAAATTTTCGGGAAAGGCTCGCTTGAACTGTAGCGCGATGCCGCGCCCCATGACCCCGACGCAGTTGACGGTGTTGACCAGAGCTTCGGCATCTTCCGCGAGGATGTCGCCGGTCTTGTATTTGATCATGGTTGTTCTCCTTTTGCGGTCAATAATACCAATCGGGCTTGATTTCGACGAGTGGTTTATGGGCGGCGGTCCCAAGACCCGCCATGACCTGTTGATAAACCCGTTGCGACAGGACGCCGATGCGCGAGATCAGTGCCCAAGGAAATAGTTGCTCAATTAAAAATTCTGCCTGTTTGCCTTCCTTACACTGCCGCCAGTCGGTGGCTTGCACTGCATTCCAGTTGATTTCGTCCAACTGCTTCAAGTCGCACAGGTCCTCAAAGTAAGAGGTGCCAGCATTCGAAAGCGTAAATGCCCAACGCTTACCATGTTTCTTTGCCCAAGCAACGGTTTGATACAAGTCTGCCTCCAGATGGACGATAGGGCCTTGCCCGCCGCAATAGGTCAATTCTGGGTGGTTCCTTTGGGAAATCACGTAGAGCATAATAGAGCGCGGACAGAAGTAGAATGGCACACAGTCGCCTACGCACAGGTCTGGATGACTGCTCAAAGGATTCGTGAGGCGGCGTTGCTTGATGTTGTACATGCCAATCGTGGTGCCGGGAGGTTGGCGTCTGAGTATCTCCGCGTCGCACCAGATATAGTTGTCTGCAATAATGGATTTGAGCCGGTCCACATGAACAATATGGTATATCTTTGGCTGACGGGGCACCTGCATCGTCAAATCTCAGTCAGCCGCCTCGCGCACATCCACTTGGCCGGTGACTACATCGGCGATCAGGCGCGTGCGGTATTCGCTCAACAATTCGATCTCCCGCCGGGCGCGGGCCATGGCGGCGTCGATGGCGGCGGTCTGTTTGTCCAAATACGCGGCGATGGCGGCTTGCTCGGCGAGGGGTGGAATGGGCAAAAGTGCGGATTTGATGGCATGATGAGACAAGCCATAGCGAGTTACCCCGTTGGCCGCTAGGTGAAACTGAGAAGCAATCGCCGAACTCTGTAAAGAATGAAAAAGATACGCACCGTTGAGCACAGCCCTCAAAGGACGAAGCAAGGCCAAATGGTAGCCGCAAACCAAGTCTTTAGCCGAATACTCAACGAAGGCAGGCACCCCAATGTCGTTCCATACTTCCGAATCTTTGGTAATCAGAACGTCGCCGAGTTCTAACCGAAAGCGAGCCATTTCGTCCGCCTTAGCCGTGGCTCGCATAAACGGCACACTCTCGGTAATGCGGTCGTTTTTGTACACGTCAACATAATTGCAAAGTCGGACGGGAAGTTCGTCGTCTTTGCTATGTTTATCAACGTTACTCACTCGCATATTGACCGCGTGTCGCAGCCGCCGCACTTCCCAATGTGCGGGCACATCGCCTAGCCACTCGACGCCAGAGGGCTTGAGGGGCACATCCGGGTCAAGTCCGCGTGTGACCGCCTCGTGGATAACGGCCTGCCGATACTCTTTGAGCAACTCGATGAGCCGTTCCCTGCTGCGGAGGTAGCGGCGGATGCGTCCGTCGGTGTGGTCGAGGTAGCGGACGATGGCGGCTTGTTCGGCGAGAGGTGGGACAGGGAGTGGGTAGTTGGCCACGAATGCCTGCGGTACGCGTTGTTGACCGGCTGCACCCGTCATCGCCTCAGCACCGGAATGTCGAAATGGTGCAAGAGTGGTCAGGCGGTACAGAAACTGTGAGGAGATAGACGATCCCGCTCGTAAGACGTGAAATTCCGTTGAACCGAAACCGATTTCCGTAGATAAGGCGCGAAGACACGCGCCCTTGCCATTCTCAAAGCACGGGGTGATTTTGGCAACAAGAACATCGTCTCGGCGGAAATAAGTAAAGCCGTTCCAAACGTCAGAAGCAGAGACCATTTTCTCATCTATTTCCCCATCGGTCCCTACTCGCTCCATGGGAAGAAACGTCACCGGCGTATCTGCTGTAAGGAATGTACGCGCTTCGGTCCTGCTCGGGTTCAATGAGGCGACCCACTTCAACCGCCGCACCTCCCAATGCGCCGGCACTTCGCCAAGCCACTTGACGCCGGAGGGCTTGTAGGATGGGTAGGGTTTCAGGTTCGTAGTCACTTTACTATCCTAAGTCACAGCAATTTTCAAGGCAGGTCATACAATTTGCGTATTTATGCCAGAAAATACTGAGTTCACGACGATGAGCGGTCAATCAAGGGTATTCGACGAGGGTGATTATAGATGCTTGTGAAGATGTACTCTCCGGGTTACAGATACTCATAATGCTTAGGCTCACAGTGATCGATTGTGACGTTCATCTGCTTCGATGCCTGTCAGTCAAAGGATAAATCGTCAGCTATATCTTCAACTGTCTTTCGGTGCGCTTCTGATTGCTGGAGGCGCCTTTCGCTTTCCCTACGCTTGTGTTCGAGGCTGTTGGCCTCCTCCACGTTCGCTCTATCAACACATAGCATCAGTGTCTTGCGATGATACTTCTTAACTTCTTCGATTGTAGTCCCATCTAGTACGATCTTCGCGCCGGAAACTCTGGCAATGCCTGGACGATGCATAGAGGTGAAACTTGGGGGGGAATTCCAAGTTTGCACAAAGATACCAGACCATAGGGATGAAGGTTCCCGATTAAGTCTGAAAGGTACGGTGTAAAGAGCGGAGCCCGGTGTACCATCCAGTGTCGGTTCTGTAACTTCATCAACGATGACATCAACAATTTTAATCGGTTCGTCCGACGGTGATTCCTCCATAGGCTCCGAGTAGGCGGGCCGAGACGAGGTTTGAAGTGGCGGAGCGACAGGTCTTTCCCCTAGTAGCGTAACTATAAGATCAGGATAGTTTTTCTTGTATTGTTCCGGCGTACTCAAATCAATATAGCATTTCCCTTTCAGCCATGATGGGGCTGAATCTTTCCACTTATCACGGGCAAGAATTGGGATGAACTTACGGTGATTGCTTTGATTAAGCACTTCACTAGTCATGATATCTCCCTCATATCCAACACCACCCCGTCTTTCGTCTGACTTTATCCGATAGTTGGGCGTACAGATGATCAAAACATAATCATTTTCTCGTATCTCTTTTTCCATGAAGGCTGGGAATTGATCGCCAGGAGCAGTATGCCACTGATCTAGAATCGTCTCGACTCCATCGGCGCGAAGTTTGGTCGCCAAGTCTGCAACCCACTTCTTGTGAGAATCACCATCCCATGAATAAGATATGAAGGCTTTTGGAGCACCCATGAGTTGTTATTCCTTCTCTCAATGCTAATTTCAAATGAATTACTTAAATAAAAAAAGATTGCATAGCCTAAGAATCAAGACCTCCGAAATATCCTATCGAAAAGCTTGACGACATAACGCCAAATCCCACGCCATATAGATTGCGGCGGCTCCGTGTATTTTTCCTCTACCAAATAGGGTGGGTTTTCCTCATCCCCCTGTGCGCGACGCTGACGGAAAGAGCAATAGGGATGGCATTCGTCATTGATAATCCGCGTCTCGGCGGTCACAAATTGGTAGTCCTGTTGCCGCACTAACGGCCACCACTCCTCGGCGAGCAGGTAGCGAAGCATCAAATTCACCTCCATCCCGGCAACGCCCACGCTGAAAGGAAATACATTTTGATTGCCGACCCGCTCTTCAGGCGGCAAGTTGTTGACGTAAGACGGATCATCGAGTGACCCGTCCAATTCCACAACCACCATACTCGAATTGTATTGTTTGCTGCAACGCAGACACTGATGATAGGGCGTAACGAGGTGTGTGCGCCAATGCGCTGAAAACAGACTGTCTTTGCGGCGGTCTGTTTCCACTGCGATCCCGCCATCAATAACCGGAATCAAATGCGCTTGTGCGAGATAGTTTAAGACATCGCGGGCAACTGGCCGGTCAACACAACTAAAAAGAAGATCGCAATCCAACGCGGCCTTGTAAGCCTCGCTGTTGTGAACCGAAACCGGCAAAGCCGTTATTTGGATGCTTTCAGCCGTCGCATTGCGCCGCATCGCTCGGGCTGCCAAATCGACTTTTAATTCACCGATGTCGTGTACTGTTCCGTAGAGCAAGCGGTCGAGATTGTGCTCCTCAACTTTATCGGGGTCGATCAGAGTAACTTGTGCGATTCCAATTCGAGCCATGGCCTCGGCGACGATGCACCCGACGCTGCCAAGTCCGACAATGCCGATCTTCAAACGTGAGATCGTATTCTGCGATTCGCGCCCCCACGTATCAAAAGTGCGCCTGAGTATATCCCTCCGTAGTGGGGGCGGCGCAATGTCGTCGTTAAAATAAATTTTGTAGGACTGCGGCCCGACAACGCGGACCTTCTCGCACCAATGGCGACGCATCTCCCCGCCATCTCTCTCCCAAAAACGCGCACTCCAGCAACCGTCGGTCCCGATTGTCAGCCCTACCAACGGCAAGCCGGTCGCTCCCGCCGGATACGCTAGAACATCTCGCTCTGCTTCGACATCGGCAGCACTCATTCCCTGCCATCCATCGCTTGGATGGCTGTGCATAAACGCCAACCCCGCCCTTTTTTTCAGGGCTATTTTCATCGCCCGTGCGAGGTACGCAGGCTCGAAACTAACGTTGCCGTGCAGCAGTCGCTCGCCTTCTTGGGGTAGGATGATTTCGTCTATCAGCGCGGTGCGGCGCAGCTTGCCTGTAGAGGGGTGCCACAGAGCAAAGCACAGATCTTCTTGGGGCGTGTCGCGCTTGTAGTGTTGTAGTAAGTGATCGTTGGAAGTTGAATCCGCCTCTGCGGTGAGAACGGCCTCGACCCTCATACGTCCTTCCAAATTCGCCGCAAGTGTTCGTTTATGTAGGCATACATGTGATTTGTCGGTAACTGATCCCATATATCCCCCGGGGGTCTGCTCATTGCGAGCCATTCGCGCCCATTGGCGTTGTATCTTTCAACCACGCCGCCTCTCCCGTCGTCAATTGGCGGGGTTATATGGATCCAGTGGGGAGGGTAGTCAGGATACCCAGTCTCTTGAAAGCTGACGCCTACCGCGACTTGCTCGCCTTTGTGAGAGCCGGTTTCAATCGTGTAGTCAAACGAAACTACTTTTCCGCGTGGGCTATCAGACCACGATGTTTCATACCCCAAGGCTTCCAACTCAGCCTTTATCCGATTGATGTCGTCGGACATTCTTCTTTGCCTATGCTACTGGCGTGGGCTTATTGGGAATCGTAATGAATAGGTTATCCTCCTCCAGATCGACCCAGTCACCCCAGCCATACTGCCCTTTGGCACCCTGCAGAAGGTAATCCTTCAGCCTACCGGGGATGGCTCCATTCTTTTCAGCGAGCTCCAGAATATCGTGGGCGACGACTCCTATATACGACGTGGTCATTTCAATGCCGTTTACTTTGAGCGTGAATTCTTTTTCAGCCATTTTGGGCCTCCTGACGTTAGTTATCTCAGACAGTAACACTCAGTACTGTACTGTAACAGATACTATACTAGAGTGTCAAGCTCGCCGATCATTCGCCATCGGCCCCGATGATCTCCGCGAGCACCGCTTCATTTTCGCGCTCCAACATTAGGGTGTCGGCGCGGATTCCGCTTCGGGAGCGCAGCGGTTGCGGCTTGTAAAAATGCCGGGATGTCTCTCGACCGGGTAGGGGCTGAGGTTGATCTCTGGCGACAGGAATTTCTCAATGAGCGCGCCGAGCACATCGGCGTCGGACAAGCGCGGAATCTAGTTGCGAAACTCGAAGTTCTTCAATTGGTTAAATCCTTTACTAACTTCTGTTATAGAGCAGGCGCGATTGGCAAAGAATAGTCTCCAAAACGGCTTGCTGTTCGGCGTTGGGTTTCTGATGGACTGGCAAACGCCCGTGGCCGTCGCCATTGCCGCGCTCGCCGCAGTGTATGTGTTGTGGCGTTTAGCGCGGCCTTTTTTCCGCAACCAATCCCACCGCGACGAACCGCTGCAAATAGACGACTCAGACGACTAGCTGCGGGGTGACTCCGCTCGCCGCAAAAACCGCTTGCCCGCAAGCTGCTCTACTAGGCCGTCGAGTTCCAACCGCAGCAGCACGTCGAGCAGGGTCGCGGGCGGCAGGGTGCTGTTTTGGGCGAGCTCGTCGATGTGCTGGGGTTGGCGCGAGAGCAGGGCATAGACGCTGTCTTCTTCTGGGGGAAGAACGGGCGCGGGCGTGGGCGCATTTTGCGGGGCCGTCCAGATAGCCAATTCCTCTAGCACATCCTCCACATCCTCGACCAGTTTCGCCCCGTCTTTGATGAGCCGGTGACAACCCGCGTTGCGGCCCGAACGCACATCCCCGGGCACGGCGAAAACCTCGCGGTTTTGATCGAGTGCGTGTTGGGCCGTAATCAGCGCGCCGCTCTTTTGCGGGGCCGCGACGATGAGTACCCCCAAGCTCAGCCCGCTGATGATGCGGTTGCGGCGCGGGAAGGCCCCGCGCTCGGGCGGCGCCCCCCAAGCAAACTCGGAAACAATGGCCCCGCGCTCGCGGATTTGGCGATAGAGCGAGGCATGGGCACTCGGATAGGCCACATCGGCCCCACAGCCCAACACCGCGATGGTGCGGCCGCCGGCCGCGAGCGCGGCCGCGTGAGCCGCGGCGTCAATGCCGAAAGCCAAGCCGCTGACGATGCAGACGCCGCGCCCCACTAGCTCGCGGGCCAGCTCGGCCGCGAGCTGCTTGCTGTCGCTCGATGCCCGGCGCGAGCCGACGATAGCCACCGTAGGAGGGGCCAAGTCGTCTGGACCCAGCGCGAACAGCACGGGGGGCGGCGCGGCGATTTGGCCGAGGAGTTGGGGATAGTTCGCGTCCTGCGGGGATAGACAGCGCCCGCCGCTGGCGCAGAGCCGTTGCCATTGCTCGGCCGCCCAAGCGAAATCGTCCTGCGTCGGCCGCTGTTCGAGGGCGTTGGCTCCCACGGCCGCAGTCCAATCGGCCGCGTCGAGGGCCGCTTGGGCCGAGCCAAAGTGGTCGAGCAAACGCCGCACGCGCCCGAGCCGCTCGGCTTGGCTCAGCGCGAGTAGGGCCTGCACTTCGCGTTGGGACTCAGGCATTTTGGAATTTCTCCCGCAGGCGTTGCTCGATACAAGGGGGCACGAACTGGTTCAACTGCCCGCCCATTTGCGCCACTTGGCGCACGACCGACGAACTGAGATACATGTACTCGGCCTTGGTCATTAGAAAGACCGTGTCGAACTCTGGCCACAGCGAGCGATTGGTCAAGGCCATGGCGAACTCGTGCTCAAAGTCGGTGACCGCCCGCAGGCCCCGCACGGCCGTGCGTATGTTGTGCTGCCGCGCATAGTCAACGGTTAAGCCGTCGTGAAAATCGACGTTGGCTTGCGGCCAGTGGCTAATGGCCTCGGAGATCATCGCCCGGCTCTCCGCCAGCGAAAAGAGCGGCTTTTTGTTGGGATTGATCGCCACCAGCAGGGTGACTTGGGAGAAGATGCCCAAGGCCCGTTCTAGAATGTTTAGGTGGCCCAAGGTGATGGGGTCGAAACTGCCGGGATAGATGGCTGCGTCTGCAAAGCGGTTCATCAGGGCGCGTCCACAACAATGTCCACAGCCGCGTAGAGCCGCGCCTTGACCCAGCCGTGCTCGTCGCTCTCGACGGGCATGAGCAAGACCTCTCCGAGGGTCGCGACCTCCTCGGCCTGTTGAAACTGCTGTAAGAAGGCGTCAATCTGCTGAGGGGCCCCAATGCCCCGCAATTTTTGCCGCTGTTGGATGCGCGCCGGCGACGAGCGCTTGAGGAGAGGCTCGTGAATCGACAGGCTGTCTAAGCCACTCGCGTCGGCCCAGCCGGCCACCTTGCCTAAGAATTGCTCGGCTTGGCCAGAGGAGAGGGCGGCCAGTGGAGGGGGGGCCTGCTCAACAAAGCGGCCTTGAAATGAGAAGCGCAACGCACGTTCCTCCCACCAAGTCGAAAACGAAACCCGCGATGGAAATGCTTGCAAGCCAAGCCTGAACTCGCGCAGCACGGTGTGCGAGGGGGTGGTCCCCTCCAGCCAGTACTCCCCGGCCGAGTTACAGTTCAGCGAAGCCACGCGAATCCCGGCGGGAACCTGTTGGGCGATCTGCATGGCTTGGTGGCAGGCCGTGCTGCGTTGGAGCGCGGGGGCGGGGCGGGACGGGGCTTTGCTGGGGGCGATTTCTCGTGGACTCGGAGTGGTATCTCGTTGCGCTATGGGACTGGGGCTGGACTCTTGTATGGGGCTGGACGTGGTGTCTTGTTCTATTCCGGGACTGGGGACGGCCTCTTGCTGGACCACCGGCTCGGCGGTTTTCTCTTGCTGGGCTACGGGACTGGGGGCGGTCTCTTGCGCTGCCGCAGGGCTGGATTCGATTTCTTGTTGCACTACGGCAGGGCTGGGGTTGGCCTCTTGCTGGGCTACAGAACTGGAGTCGGTCTCTTGCGCTGTCGCGATCTCTGGGGTGGTTTCTTGCTGGGCTAAGGGGCTTGGGGCGGGTTCTTGCTGGACTATCGGGCTTGGGGTGGTTTCTTGCTGAGTTACCGGACTAGGGGCGGTTTCTTGCTCGACTACCGGGCTAGGAGGAGCGACCTCTTGCTGAGTTACCGGGCTTGGAGCGGAACCCGAGTAGTGAAAATGGTAGAGCCAGTATAGGCCCCCACAGACGATCAAGGCCGAAAGCAAGGCTTTGGGCCAAGGCGACCGCCGCCGACCGACCAGTTCGACGCGGATCATCGCGTCAACCCCCGTTGAGCTAGCCCGACGGCAATGGCATACACGGACCGTTGCGCGGACGTGGCACTGCCGAGCAGTTTGGGATTGACCGCGGCGAGCGGATCGAGGGTTGAATGCGGCACCCGCAAATGATCGGCCAAGCCATTGGTCCAGAACACGACGCCGGCCCCCCACAGGCGCTGGAGACTATTGCCCCTATCGCTGAGTAACTCGTCCGCCGCACCTTTTAAGGCGTTGACCGCGGCGGCGTTGCCCTCCCAAGTGCAACTGGTCATTGCAAACAGTTCGCCTTTCTCGGTCAGCAGGAGCCAAGCCTCGCCCATATCGGCATAAACCAAGAGCGAAAACTTGTCTTTGGCGAGCAGGTTGGCGCATTCGCTGGCGTTGTACAGCGAAAAGGGTGCCAAATCCACGTCGAACCGATTGACCCCCGCCGCCCGGCTTAGGGCGCGGTAGCAGTCGAGGGCGCGGTGGCGAGCCGCGACCACAAACCCCCACTGCGAGGCCAGCGCGCAATCGCAGCTAAACGCCTTCGCTTCTCCGGCCAAAAGCTGCTCGGACTCCCAGAAGAGTTGCTCGCGGTTTTCTCGCCCAGACCCCGCCACGAGGGGCCGACGCTGAACGAAACCCACGCGCCGGTCCAGCGCAAAACAGGCGTTGTTGTAGCCAAAATCGTAATCCTTCGCCAGCGCGGCTAGCTTGACGGCTAGCGCTTGTCGCTGGCGCTCGTCGGTCAGAGCTACCGGGTCAAAGGGCTGCTCCAGCTCGTCGGTCGCCAAGACCAAGGGCCGGACGCCAGTGCGTCCAGCGTCTAAAGCGGCGACGCGCACGGTTTGACCGCTGATGTGGATCCCGGTCGCCTTTGTTCTGCCAAACCCAAACAATCCCAACCTCTTCCTGCGAAGTACTCCCCTACTCCACGATGAGCAAAGGACGAAGCTTTTCTAGTGTTTTGGTCCCGATGCCATGGACTTCGGTCAGTTGCTCCAGCCGCTTGAACGGACCGTGCGTGCGGCGAAAGGCGACGATCCGCTCGGCGATCTTGGGGCCGATTGCTGGCAGCGCGACGAGCTCGGCGACCGTAGCCGAATTGAGCGAGAGCGGCCCCTGCTCGGCGGCTACCACGGCCAGCGGTGGCGGCGGCGCGACCGCACGCGGCACGACGCTAAATTCCTCTGAATGCGAAGGAGCATACCAGTCGCTGACGGCGACGAGCATCCCTACCAGCAGGGCCGCCGTCAGGCCGATGAGTGCGCGTTGCTCGCGTTGATTAAACAAAACATATCTCCCGCAGTCGCGCCGAGCAATACGCTCAGCGAAGGAAGAACGTGCCCGAAAGCCGCACCTCGCGGATCTTCCGCGTCTTGTCTCGGATGTGGTCTTTGTCGTTTTCAATGCGAACCCGCCCCTCGCCGCGAAAGTTTGAACTGAAGTTGTAGGTCATGGTTAGCTGCGTGCGCCAGATGTTGTTTTTGGCGTTGGGGACGCGCTCTTCGTCGCCCGTGGCGATGGAGCGCACCTCTTCTTCAAACTTCTGTTCCAAGTTGAGCGTGACATCGCTTTTGAGGCGGCCGAGCAAGGGCAGCCGCCGCGGCTTGAGAGTATGCGTGATCTTGAAGGTGGTGGTCGTGCGCTCGCGGTCGCGGGTGCCGCGCAGGGACTGGGTGCCGTCGCCCTCTGCGGTGGGTTCGTCAAAATCTCGGCTCTCCGAGATGGAGATCACGCGCTCGATGGTCGTCGTCGGCCCCCAGCGCCAACGACCGTTCCACGACGCCCGGAACTCGGTCTTGGTCTCCTCGGAGAGCAGGTGCCCGGGCGCGAGGCTGCCCTCGCCCTCGCTGGCCTCCAAGGTCTCGAAACTCGCGTTTACCTGCGCGCTGTTGATCACGCGCTTTATCAAGGGAATTCGGTCGGCTCGCCCCCAGCTAAGGTTTATGCGCGGGTAGGTCCGCTCGTTGCGCAGCCGCCGGCGCTGCTGCGAGGCACCGCTGCGCTTGGTGGTCTGATCTTTAGAGTTGACCTTGACGCTAATGCCAAAGGGCAACCGCATCCCCGAGCCGGCCTCAAACGCGTCCGTGTGCAGCCAGTTGTCTTGGTGGGTCAGCCCTTGGGTCACTTGCCGCACCCGCAGCGTGTCCTCAAGGCCGAGTTGATAGGCCAGCGAGGGGCGGTGCAGCAAGTTGAAGTGGCGCGAGTTGATGTTGCGCCGCCAACTGGCATTGACCGGCTCGACGATGCGGCCAGTCCACCCGGCGAGGCGGCGGAACATATTGGGACGTTGCGGCTTGGCTTGGCTTTTCTTCTCCTCGGCTTGGTCTTCCTTTGGGTTTGCCTCGCCGGCGTTTCGGCCCCGATCATCGCGGCGCGGTGCTTTGCGGCCTTGCCCCGGGGCCTTGCCCAAGGTTTTGAGCAGGGTCGGGATTTTGAGATTGAGGCGGACGGACAGGTCGTTCTGGCTGCGGATTTCGCGGGTCTCAAACGGCAGGCCGCGGATCGAATCGATTGGGGCTACCCCGCGCCGCTGCGCCGGGTCGTTCTGCTCCTCGTAATTGGCCTTGAAGGTGTAGTTTTGGTCCAGCCACGAGATCAGGCGCAGCGATAAGCCGAGATCGGCCGTTTGTCTGCGCCCGACCTCGCGCCCAAAGCTCCGCTTGTCGAGGGCGAATTTTTTTCGCAAGTCGCGGTCGATTTTGAGGTTGTAGTTGGCCGATAGACCGGAGAGCGGATTGAGCTTGGAGGCGTAGGTTTCGACGAGCGTAAAGTCCTCTTGCTCGGTCGGCTCGTCGTCGCCGCGGCGCAGCAACCGCGAGATGTTCCGGCGGCCGTTGAGCGAGTAGGTCAGGCTCGACGGCAGCGGGCGGAACTCCAGCCGCGTCCAGCTCTTGGGCATGAACGTCGGCAGCCAGCCCATGATCCGCAGCCCCGGTTTGGGCAGCGGCATGCTGTAGTTGAAGCTCATCGTCTGGGCCTCGCGCTCGTTGATCGGGCGCACCGGGTCCGAGCTGTGTTCACGCGAATGAGACAGCCTCAGGTTCATCTGGTCAAGGGTCCAGCGCAAGAGGAGGTTTTTGCCCTGCCGCCGGCTGATGGATACGTCGTAGAGTTCCTTGGAGCGCACGGCCTGTTGCGCCAGCTTCTCTTCGGGCGTCAGCTCCACGTCCGAGCCGGGGCCGAAGCGCGGCAAGCTGGTCGTGCGGCTGAGATTTACCTTGAGCGGGATCAAAAACCCCCAGCTACTCGGCAGGAGCTTTTGCGCGTTGGTGGAGACCGCGAGCGCGGCTTCGCGGTCTGTGCTGTTGCCCCCTTGGCCGGTAAAGCTGCGGAAGTTCTCCTGCCGCCAGAGCACGTTGCCGCCGAGGTTGGCAAAGTCGGCCAGCTTGGTGTTGAGATGGGCGTATGCGGCCAGCCCGGGGTCGTTGCGCGCCCCGTCGAGGCGGAGCTCGTCGAGCAAGACCCGGCCGCTGTACGCGCGGTTTTCAGCGCGGTTGCGCAGGCCAATACTCAGTTGTTTGATCGACTGCATCGACGGGTTGCCGCGCACCCGGTAAATGGCTTCCTCGCCGCTGCGCCGGCCCGGCCGCGCAAAGACTTGGTCGAGGGAAAAGTGCTCGACTTCGGGGTCGTAACCGGCCGCGTGCAGCGCTTCCAACTCGCGTTGGGCGATCAAGGAATGGCCGTCTAGGGGTGCCCCGTGCGGATCGATCACCCGGTAGGTGTAGTAGAACTCGCCCGTAGTGGTATCGGCCTGCCCGGATTGCAGCAGGGCCTTGAGCTGGGAGATGACCGGCAGGTCCACATCGACTTGATTGCCCTTCCAGCCCTTGCGCCCTCCTTCCCACCCCGGGAAGATGGGGCTGATGGTCTCGTAGTAGTTGGTCGAATCCACGCCAAAGCGCACGAAGAGCACCAAGTCGCTCGAATCGCCGCGGGCGTATTCAATGGTCTCGCTCGAATCGCCATAGACGTACATGCGCAGCCGCTCGTAGTTGGTGTAATTGGCCGGTCGGGTCAAAATTCGAGTGGCCGACATCTGGTGGCCAGGCTCTAGGTTTTCGTAGGCCAGCACGAGGGACTGCTCGCGCTCGCGGGTGCGCGACTGCACGTTGCGGCGGATCTTCACGCCGGGGGGTGGCCGGTAACTCTGGCTCTTGTCGGTGCCAAGGACCGTGACGTCGAGCGCCTCGCGGTCGCCCACCGGGAAGCGCTCGTCGAGCCGCACTACGTCGTCCTCCTGCCACTTGTTGCCCACGATCTCCACGAGCGCGATATCGGCCCGCACAGGCTCTTCGGCCCCCGGCTGCGGTGCGCTCGAAAGCATCAGGCGCACGTATTCGATGCGGGTGGAGTCGGGCAAGCCCACGCGCTCGACGTGGGGGCCGAACAGAGGCACTCGGAACTGACGCCAGCCCTTGTTTTGGGTGCCGGCGACCTCATAGTGGCTCGAGGCCAGATCGATCTCGTAGTGATAGTAACTGTTGCGCCGGTCTATCACGCCGTTGCCGTTGAGGTCTTCCGTGTCTGGGCGGTCGCCGCTTTCGAGGTCTTTTTTGTTGTTCTCGGTTCCGTTGATGCGGCTGTAATCGTTCTTGTTGCGCTCGGCGTCGTATTGCCAGTTGTCCCCTTCGGGGTCGTCGGGCGAGCGGTTGGGGCGCAGGGGATCGGCGTCTGGGTAGAGCGCGGCGAATGCCTGCTTCCGCTCGTCTAGGGAGCGGGTGGTGTCAAACGCGGCGTCTTGCAGCCGCAAGTAGAAGTTCAACTCGGCCTCGTCGTCGCGGCCATCAATGCCTACGTCCTCTTCCCGCGACACCAACCCATCGCCGGCCGCTTGCCCGGGGAAAGGCTCGTCTTCGGTGTCGAGGCGACCGTTGGCGATGTAATCCTCGCTGATTTGGTCGCCCAAGTTCACGTGCAAAGTGCCCTCCCGGCCCCGTGCCCATACCTCTAGGAACTTGGACTCGGAGAAGTCGTTGACGGCCGAGAAGGCGAAGGAGATGCCCCCCCAAGACTCAGGGGCTTCGAGGAGCGGCGTCAGCGCCAGCGACAGGATGTCGGTGCGGCGGTTTTGGGCTTCGATTTGCTCTTCTTGGTTGGGCCAAATGTCGGTGCGCAACGCCCCGTCGTAGGGATTGTACCAGATGAAGGGAGCGCGATTTTCCGCGCCTAAACGCCCGCCTACTGGTGCGCTGGCCGGTGCCCAGCGCGTGCGGTTGACCACCAAGGCGGTGGGCTGCTCGCTATCCTCAAAGTCGTCTATGTAGCCGCGCCCCTTGGTGTTGAGATTGGGGCGGCTCTGCGCGATTTCGGCGTCTAAGGTCACTTCGGAGGGAACCGCCGTCTTGACCAGCGGCAGCATATCGACGACGCGGGTGAGGACTGGCATCTCGCGCCGGGCGCGCAAGTCGAAGTTCCATATTACCGTGCGCTTAGGCTCGTTGCCCACCCGCACCCGCCGATCGCTCGACCGCTCGTTGTTGTAAATCATGGTGCTGCCCACTCGCCCGTCGCCCCCCCAGAACTCGTACTCGGTGCGCAAGCCCAACAGCGTTTTTTGCTGACTGCCGATATTGAAGAGGTCCTCGGACTCAAAGGAGATTTCCAAGTCGGCACCGGGGTCGGCCACTTCCTGAGCAATCGAGCCGACAAACGTCACGCTGCCCGTGAAATCGACTCGGTAGTCGGTGTCGCGCGCCAAGGGGCGGCCATTTAGCTGGACTTCTACGGTCTCGGGGCGGACGCTGCCGAAGAGCCCGCCCAGCCGAATGCGCTGCTCTGAGGAGGCGGCGCGGACGAGGATTTTGTAGCGGCTGGCCTCAATTTGGGCGCGCTGCTGCTGCTCGTCGTAGATGGCGGCGACGGGTTCGTCGAGCTGGCCTTGGTAGGTGCTGGAGCGCGGATCAAAGGGCCGCTGGTCGGGAAAAATCAAGTGCCCGCGGATGTCGTCCAGCCCGATGTAATCGGAGTCGATGACGCGGTCGGGGGCGCTGCCGGGGTCTTTGCCGCGCTCGTCCAAGCCCAAAACCTGCAAATAAGAGCGGCCCTTTTGCGAAAGTTGGTCCTCTTGGCCGGGCACTTCCTTGGCAATATCGACCTGCAAAGTCTTGGGGTCGAAGCGGCGGCCGGTGGAGAAACCAGAGGCAATGCGATACACGTTTTTCCACTCTAGGTTCCAAGTGGGAAAACCCGGGCGGGCGTTGCGGGCCTTGATCAGCTTTAGGTGCAAGGAGTCGGATTCGGCGCTGGTTTTGAGCCGAGCCGTCTCGTGTTGGAGGGCGTCGTCGAAGTCCGGTGCCCGGGTTTTGAAATACACGGCCATGGCATGGGAGTTGGATACGGGTCTGTTGAGGATGATGTAACCCGCCTCCGCCACGATTGCATAGTCGTCGTCCGGGTCGAGCCGGTGCCAAGTCCCCTCCTCAAAGCAGCCGCTGTTGCGCAAGCGCTGGCCCGCTGCGTCAAAGCACTCAACGGTCGAGAGGGAATCGGACGGATCGACCCAAGCCGTGCCGGGCTTGGCGAACAGCTCGGCGTCATTCTGGGTATTGAAGTCGTTGATATAGACTTCGAGGCGGCTAATATCGACGAAGTTTTCCGCACCAAACTGCGCTCCGTCCAACAGCCGGCGGAAGTCGAGGAGGTGAGCGCGGTAGAACTCGTGCAAGAAGAAGTACGTGTTGCGGATGTATTGGTAGTCTTTGAGCTGGAGGGTGTCGATGGCCGCTCCGCCCTTGAAGGTCTGGCGATTGGACTTGCTCTTTTCGTGGCTGGCCACGGTCGTAAAGGCCAGCGGCCCGATGTGCCCCTTAGCGCGGATGCCGAAGAGGCCCTTATTCCTCTGCCGGAAGCCGACGAAGCGCGTGTTGGGCAGCTCTAAGGTGGTGTTGCCGGCCTGCACCTCTTGGAATATGGAGTCTTCCTCGCCGTCGTAGTCGAGCTTGATCTGATTGGACAGCTGATCTCCCAAACCGGAGCCAATCGCTGAGCCGAAGTTTTGGGTGTCTTGGTCAATGCGTATGTTGATCAGTTCGCCGACTTTGCCTTCGACCGTAAAATCGGATTCCTGTTCGATGCCCAGCGAGGGGAACTTCGAGCTGCGCCCAAACGAGGTCTGGACCTCGCCGTCGGTCCACTCGCTCTTGCCAGAGATGATGATGGTGCGCGAGCCATTGAGCGCCAGACTGGGGCCTCCGTCGCCGATAAAGCGCCGTAGGGGCTTGGGCGCGGAAAAGGGCACGGTCCACTCAAAGCGGCGGCCCTTGCGCCGGCGCTGCTCGGAGGCGGTGGTGCGAAAGGCGCGGCGGATTTGTTGGTGCCAAAGCTGCCGGTACTTGGCTTGGTATTCCATGCGGAGATAGTCGTTTAGAGCGACGGCGACGGTGGGGCCCTCGGCGAACCCGCTGACGCGGCGGCCATAGTGGGCTAGGCCCACGGAGTCCACTGCGGCTCGGTACGAAATTGGCGTGCGGCTGGAGGCCGACAAGAGCGGTTGTCCAGCCCTAAAGGCGGCTTCTTGGCGAGGGACTGCGCGCTGGGAAAGCGGGCCGTACAGCGGCTCAAAGTGCAGACCCGGCTCGGCGCGTACCACCGCCGCGAGCGCGAAAACACACAGCCATGAGGAAAACGCTTGGACGGAAAAGCGGAGAAACACCTCTAATGCACACCTATCGACGTTTATTGGAAGCGACTCAGAAGCCTTCACTTGTGATTCGGCGGCATCAATGCGCCGAGCGGCTTCTGCATTAACTAAACGCGATAGGCTGTCTCCAAACCCAACAGGGGGATGCTGCCCAGACGGAACGGGCAACCACCTGAAAACATAGCATAGGGCTGCGATTATTTCAAGGAAGCCCTTGCAAAAACCATTCCCGTTGCACGGCGCGGGGCGTACTTTTTGGCGCGGCGATCTAAGTCGTTATATTTGAAGGCACTACGGCCCGTGCCCGGTGCGGGTGCTCGCCGCTTGCGACGAGCCCCCCTGAGTGCCGCACACCCCAGCCCTGTATCCCTTTCGACCCATGACGACCCTGTCCCGCTACGTGCTCAAAGAGCACGGCTGGCCCTTCGCGCTCGGCTTCGCGCTGATCCTCTTCATTCTGCTGGTCGACGTCGTATTGCAGACGATGGACCAAGTGCTGAGCAAGGGATTGACGCTGCTGGCCGCCCTCCAGCTTTTGCTCTTCAACTTGGCCTGGATCGTGGCTTTGGCCGTGCCGATGGCCGTCCTCATCGCCGTGCTCATGGCCTTTGCCCGCCTCGCCGCCGACGGGGAAATCGTCGCGGCCAAAGCCTGTGGGGTGAGCTTTTGGCTGCTGCTGCGGCCCGTGCTGGGGGCCGCTTTTCTGCTCACGCTGCTGATGGTCTTTTTTAACGACCAGATCCTCCCAGACTGGAACCACCAAGCCCGCGTCCTGTCGTCGAGCTTGCAGCGAACCAAGGCGGCCTTAGTACTGCGGGAAAAGGAAGGGGTTTTCATCCCGAACTTGGGCGATTACCACCTGCTCATCCGCGAGATCGCCCCAGAGACCAACGAGTTGGCCGGCATTGCACTCTACGACGCTTCGCGCCCCGGGCCGCCGGTGATTTTACACGCTCCTAGGGGGCGCATCGCGCTGTTGGGCGATGGGGCGTACATCCGCTTAGAACTGGAGGAAGGCCATGTCCAGCGCGTCGAAGCCGGCCCAGAGGAACGCTTTTTCTACGGCACCTTTGCCCGCCAAGTGCTGCACATTAAGGACGAGCGCCGCCGGTATGAACACCGCCCTTCGTCCTACCGCAGCGATCGCGAGCTAAACATCGCCGCCATGCGTCGCTTGGTGGTAGAGCGTCGCCGCGAGCAGGAGCGCGCCTACGGCCGCGTCGATTCGATTGCCGCGCACTACCTCGCACTCCACCAAAGCCAATTCGCCGACTCGACAGCGGACGAGCTAGCGCGAGCAGGGCAACAGGCGACCGAGGCTCTGCGCCGCCAGTGGCAACACATAGACCGCCGCACGGGGCGGATCAACGAGTACTTGGTCGAAATTCACAAGAAGCTGTCCATCCCGGCCGCCTGCTTGGTCTTTGCGCTGGTCGGCGCCCCATTGGGCGCGCTCATTCGCCGGCGCGGCGCGGCCGTTTCCGTTGGGATCAGCCTGTTCTTCTTTTGGATCTATTGGATGTTCCTCATCGGCGGTGAGGAGCTCGCTGACCGCGGCTATATTGCGCCGCCTTTGGCGATGTGGGCGCCCAATTTGGTCTTTGCCCTCGCCGGATGGGGGCTGTTGCGGGTGGTCGCGTACGACCGCGCCGGCCGCCGACGGACGAAAAAGACCTGAGATGCGCACACTCGACCTCTATCTAACGCGCCGCTTTCTGGCGTGTCTGGGGATCGCCGTGGTCAGCCTGTTGCTCATTGCGGTGATCATCAACCTCACCGAAAACATCGACACGTTTATCGACTTTAAGGCCCACCCCAAGCAGATTTTGCTCTACTACGTCTATCGGGTGCCGTACTGGCTCATCCTGACTCTGCCCATCGCCGCGCTGCTCGGCGCGCTCTTTGCCCTGACCAGCTTGGCGCGCCAAAACGAAATCATCGCCATGAAGGCCACCGGCATTAGCCTATATCGCCTGCTGGCCCCGGTCTTGGTATGCGCGCTCGCCGTTGCGGTCGCGGCCTTTTTCTTCACCGACTGGGTGGTCCCGTCCGCGACCTATCGGTACAATCAAATCAGCAACGAGATTAAGTCCTATCACCGCAGCGACGGCTCCCGCCGCCAAGTCCTGCTCCAAGACGCGGGCGACCAGTTCGTGTACGCCCGCAGCTACGATGCAGGGCGGCAACGCGCCGACGAAGTGTCTTGGGAGCGGCTGCGCGGCTACATTCCGCTGGAGCGTGCCGTGGCCGAGCGCATGGAGTGGCGGGAGGGCACTTGGGTGCTCCGCAAAGGCCGCCGCTTTCGCTTTGCTGCGGGCCAAGCCGTGGCGACTTCTTCCTTCGATACGCTGTCCCTGCCGAGCTTGTCGTTGCTCCCCAGCGACTTTGCCCGCCAGCAGAAGGATCCCGAGGAAATGAATTACGCCGAGCTGGCCGACTACATCGCCCGCGCCACGCTCAACGGGGAGGACGCCACGCGCCAGCGAGTCGATTTGCACCTGAAAATATCCTTTCCCCTGACCAGCTTTATCATCATCGTCCTCGGCGCGACCCTCGGCGCCAACGCCCGCCGCACGGGCCTAGCCAATTGCTTCGGCTTGGGGTGCCTGTTCTGCTTTGCTTATTACGGTTGTGTCAAGGCCGGCCAAGCACTCGGTTGGAATCAATTGCTCGCGCCTTGGTTGGGCGCGTGGATAGCCAACTTGTTGTTTGCGGCCTTGGCCTTGGTCCTGCTGTGGCGCGCCCACAAATAAAAAGGCCGTTCGCCCGTCGACGAACGGCCCTTGGGGAGACTCGGATTGGAATTGCTCAGCTAATGCCTTGCTCTAAATGGTAGATTTTGAGCTTGAGTGAGGCCGAGCGAGATTTCCAATTTTCTAGCAGGGCGGCCGCTTGCTGCCCTGCTTGACCGTCGAGTCTCCCACTGAACCCAACTAATAGCGGCGCTAGACGGGCGACCTTGTCTTCAGACGCCCCGGAGGTGAGTCGCTCAAAGTGGCCGATTAGGTCGGCGTCCAACGGCGTGTCGGCTCGCTGGGCGATCCCGCGCAGGAAGCGGGCGTGGGTCCGGGCAAAGGCCGCGTCCTCGCCGCACTTGCTGAGCAGGTGGCGCAGCAGTTTGGCCGCTGGCGCCGCTTGGAGGACTTCAGTGGCTATCCGCGCCGCCTGTTGCCAGACGCTGGAGGTCGCAGCCATGGTTTGGGGTTGCCCCGCCTCCACGAAGAGGGAAAAGAGCGGGATCTGCGGCAAGTGCGCCAAGACCGCGCGCAAGAGGCTCTCGTTGGGGCCGCACTTGAGGAGGCAGTCGATTGTATAGGGTATCATAGAGGGATGGGTGCGGCGAATTTTGTCGAGGAGTACGGCCGCGACGTCGGCTGGGAGGCCCGCGGCCAGTGCTGCGGTGATCGGCGCGAGGGTTTGGCGGCTGATTGGCACGCCCTGCGCCGCCTCGCGGACGACCGCCCGCTCCTTGCTGGTTAGGAATTGGGCCACTTCATCGCACTGACGCAACGCTTGCACCAAGGCCGCAGCGAGGCGAGGGTCGGGCTCTTGGTGCGCCAGTCGCACGATCCGGCGCAGCATGCGGAGCGAAGCCAGCCAAGAGCGGTCATGGCTCAAGGCGTCGATGGCCGCCAGCCGTCGGCTGTCGCCCGAGTCCTCGGCGATGGTCAAGAGCTGGTCCAAATCGTCCGTGCTGAGCGCCAGCCGGTGCGGTTGAGCCGGTTCGCCTTGGAGCAATTGGTCCAGCGATGTTTCGGCGACCGGCGTCGCTTCTTCGCGCCAGTCGCGGATGTCCAAAACCATGTTTTTGACCCCTTTGCTGTGCCAAAAATGCGCGGCTGGCACAGCTAGCCATTAGCAGAAACAGAAACTGCTCTGCTCTAATGCGAGAGACGAAAAAGTAAGGGGAAGGGGTTGAAAATTTACCGCGGGCTTCTCAAACGTATAACCCGCCCCGCGATAAAGCAAGCGAAAATATTGCCCGCTCTTTGCAGCATTATGGGGACGCGCCGGTGATCGCTAGGCTGAAAGGATCGGATTCGTCCGCCAAGCGCACGTGTAAGACCCAATCGCCGTCAATCGCGACCTCGATTTCGCGCCGCACCCGAATTCCGTCTGTCGTGCGCGGCACGAGTACCAAGTCGAATTCCACTGCTAGACCGGCTGGCAGCACCCCGTCCGAAACCTCTGTGCGCTGGCCGGCCGGTACGCGGGTGCGCACGATCCGCGGCGCGTCCGCATCGGTCTCGTTGAGGTACGCTACTTCGAGATCGTAGGCTGTGTGGTTAGCGACCGAGACGGTCCCGTCCCGACCAGTGGGTTCGGGGGAGACCGGTGCCGGCGGGGCGGTAGGGCCTGTGCCGCCGCAGCCGCTGAGCAGCCAAGCGGCTAGCAAGAGCGCGGCTTTTACTGCGCCGCGACGCGGATCAATGCTTGGGCGATCCATTCCACCTCGTCGTCCTGCACGGTGCGCATGTCGAGCAGGAGCTGGTCGCGGGCGATGCGACCAATTACCCCCTGCCGCCTGAGCTGCCGCCCTAGCCGCTCGACCCGGGCCGCGTCCGGCTGGAGGGCCACGGCCCGGCTGGGGATCTCGGCTAGGGGCAGCGAGCCGCTGCCGGCTTGGGCCAGCGATTCGACCACTTTGAGGCGGAGCGCATGGCAGGCCGCCTCGGGCAGGAGGGACCGGAGCTTCTGAGCACGCGCCTCCAAGGTCTCAACGGACGCCCGCAGCATCGCCAGCACGGGCAGGGCATGCGTTAGCTCGTCCGGCGGCCGGCGATAAAGCGACAACACAGCTTCGAGCGCGGCGTAGATCAGCTTGTCGCAGCGCAGGGCGCGCATCAGCGGATTTTGGCGCACTTGCTCCAGATAGGGACGCTGGCCGGCGATGATACCTGCTTGCGGCCCGCCCAGCACCTTGTCGCCGCTAAAGCTGACTACGGCCGCCCCGGCCTCGAGACTCGCGGCGACTACCGGCTCGGGCGGTAGCCCCCACTGCTCCAGATCGACCACAGCACCGCTCCCTAAGTCGTGAACCAGCGGCACTCCCGCACACCGGCTCAGGGCGGCCAAGTCCTTTAGGCGTACTTCGGCCGTAAAGCCTTGGACCCTGTAGTTGCTCGGATGCACCACTAAAATGGCCCCGGTTTCTGAGCCGATGGCGCGCTCGTAGTCGCGCAAATGCGTACGATTCGTCGTGCCGACCTCGCGCAGTTTGGCGCCGCTGGCCGCGATGACGTCGGGCAGGCGGAACGAGCCGCCGATCTCGACCTGTTGCCCCCGCGAAACCACCACTTCCCGTCCCCGCGCCAAGGTGTCGAGCAGCAGGAGCACGGCGGCCGCGTTGTTGTTGACTACAGCGGCTGCTTCCGCGGCGGTCGCCGAGCATATAAGGGCCTCGACGTGCTGGCCGCGGTCGCCGCGTTGGCCCGCCTCCAACTCGAATTCGAGGTTGCAATAGCCAGTGGCTACTCGGGCGATGGCCTCTTGGGCCGTTTGGGGCAGGGGCGCCCGGCCCAAGCCGGTGTGCAGCACCACGCCGGTGGCATTGACGACGCGATGCAGCCGGGGCGCGGCTTCCCGCTCAATGCAGCGGCGCACGGCCCGCTCAACCCGCAAGCCCAAGGCCGCCCGCTCCTCGGCCACAGTGCCTTCCCGCACTTGGCAACGCACATCCGCAATGCAGCGGCGCACCTGCTCGACGACATAGGTGCGGTCGTATTCTCGCAACAGGTCGGCGACCTGTTTGAGGATCTGATCTACCGAGGGCAGCCTAGCTTCATTCATGGGGGCGAAGTATAGGTTGCCCCTTTGTCGCCAGCAAGTAGCCTTTGCGCTATAACCTCAATAGCCTTATACTTGCAAAACCCCTCCCCCTGTTGTCCAATTCCGAATATCTACGTCTATGTCGCGCCCGGTCTATATCCTGGTGGCGCTGCTTTTGTGTGCTTTTGCAATTGACGCCGCCGAGCGCAAGAGTCCCAGCGTCCATCTGGTCAAACGAGGGGATACGCTCTCTGAGATTGCCGCGCGCTACCGAGTCTCGCGGGAGCAAATCAAGCACTGGAACAAGCTCTCCAGCAGCAAGATATACGCTGGTCAGCGCCTCAAAGTTGGGCCGCCAGCGCGAAGCGGCGATTGGTATCGCGTTCGGCGCGGTGACACGCTCTTGAAAATCGCTCGACAGTTCGCCGTCCCGGTCCATGCGCTCAAGGCAATCAACCGCCTCGATGGGGACGTCATCCACGTGGGCCAAAAGCTCCGCTTGCAAGCGGCCGCCCCTGTTCGGAGTGCCCCGGCTGACGACCAAGACGAAGAGCCGCGCGAATACACGGTTCGCGCCGGCGACACGCTGTCGAAAATCGCCCTGCGATTTGACGTCGGCTTGGGTTTTCTACGCCAGCTCAACCAACTCAAAAGCGACCTCATTCGGCCCGGGCAAAAGCTGCGCCTGCGCGCTTCGCGGTTAGAAGAGGCTGTCCACGTGGTGCAAGAGGGCGAAACCCTGACCGAGATCGCCCGACGCTACCGAGTTTCGGTTAGCCAGTTGCAGCACCTCAATGCCTTGGTCGGCGACCGGATTCTCATCGGGCAGAAGCTCCGCCTCAAAGACGCGGAGAGCACGGTACACATCGTGGAGCGGGGGGACGCGCTGTGGGAAATTGCCCGTGCGTACGGCGTCAGCGTCTATCGCCTCAAAATTCTCAACGGCCTTCGGTCAAACCGCATCTACCCAGGGCAAAAACTCAAGCTCTACCCAGACGGGAAGCTCGAGCCGAGTGCCGCGCCCACGAGCGGGCCGCGGCTGGCCACATACGTGGTTCAACGGGGCGATTACCTCGCGCAGATCGCCCGCCTGCACCAGATGAGCGTGGCTGAAATCACCCGCATCAACAAACTCAAGAGGAACGCCGTCATCCATCCGGGCGACCAGCTCAAGGTGCGCCCTATGCGCTGGGTGGAATTGTCTGAGATTGATTGGGACGACCTGCAGATCCGCCGCGCAGACACGCCGAAAATCGCATCCGGCAACGGCCCGTACTACTTCTCCCGGCCCCGCAATACGCGCCAGCCGAGCAAGACCTATTACGAGGAGCATCCAAGCTCGCCGCGCCAGACCTATCGCCAAGCCATGCGCTTGTGGCGGGAATTTGAGCGCAAGGTCGGGCGCATGGGGCGCTTGAGCTCCCGGTTGGAAGGCTGGCACATCGTCCTCGACCCGGGGCACGGAGGGCTCGATCCGGGCGCGGTGGTTTCCACCCGCGACGGCAACGGCAAAAGGCTCTATGTAGTTGAGGACGAGTACGTCTTCGACATCGCGCTGCGGGTCTATGTCTTGGTGCGCTTGCATGGCGCCCACGCGACCATGACGCTACTCAGTCCCAACCACCTAATCCGCCAAAACGAGCCGCCGACCCAGACCTTTGTCAACGAAAAGAACGAAGTGTACAACTTGGCTGCTTATAACCAGACCAATAAGCTCAGTGCTTGGCCGCGCGGCAGCAATCTTTCGACTCGGGTGCGCATTGCCCGTCAGGCTTTTGCCAACGCGCCGCGGGGCCGGCGCATCTTTATCTCCTTCCACGCCGATGTCGAACCCAAGGCCCCCGAAGCACCGCTGGTTTTATACTACAAAAGCAGCAGAAGTGGAAGGGTAGATCGCGTCTCGCGCCAATTCGCCCGCTCCCTGCTCCCGGCCTTAGGGGCTGGCGCCCGCGTCCGCGGGCAGGGGCTAGGGGTCTTGCGCAACAACCCCGCGGACGTCAAGGTCCTCATCGAGCTGCGCAACATGGCGTACCGGGACCACGTCTGGGCCTTGCGCTTTGAGGATCTGCGCCACCGCGATGCCGAAAAAGTGGTACGCGGCCTCCTCGACCACGCAGCACGTACCACGCTCCGCGCTGGCTACTAAACACAAAAAAGCTCCAGAAGTGTTCGTTCTGGAGCTTTTTTGTTGGTTTGTGCTGTGTAGTGCTAAAAAGGCCGTTCCTCAATCAGCCGTTTGGCGGCCTTGCGCACGACTTCGGGTTCGAGGCCAGCCAGCTCGCACCAAGGATCGATCCTAGAGCTTTCGACAAAGGCCATCTCCGGGGTGCCATCTGGGGTTTCCACGACCTCATCCATCTTGGATATTTCGCGTAAAGTACTGAGAATCATAGCATTAGCAAGGCGGCGATAAGCCATCGCAATGCGTTCCACTTGAGCACTATCCCGATCTGTTCTCATAGCACCTCCTGCGGGGTTAAGGGTAGCTGAGATGCGGTAATAAGCAATGAGTTTAGGGCACTGCACTTCGTCTAAAGGCTTCCTTCCTTTCTAATGACAAAAAAGTAGTGTTTGCCGTCTGACTATCTATGACTATCTATATAGTAAGAAATTTTCGCGCAAAATTTTGAAAAAAAATAACCTGAGCGAAAAAAAAACCATCGCCCCTAGCGGCGCGGCGGCTATGCTATTCGTAACTCTTTTTTTTCTATACGGTTAGCGGTTCTTCCCGCCGCACGGAGCGCCCCTCGGCAGCCGCCCGGTAGAGTCGGTAAATCCACTCTAGCGTCTCCAAAGCCTCCCGTCCGAGCGAATGAGGAGTGCCAGCACTCGCTAGGCCACGCAAGAAATCGGCCCACTCCAGCTCCCACGAGCGATCCTCGTCCGGGTAGTCAAAGCACTCGCGGTCCGGTGCGCCGCCTCGAGGGTTGCGTCGCCCCACGATGGCGCGTTCCGGCCCGTAGGACCCCCCTAAACCCTCGGCACAGACATAGCCATCGCGCCCGAAAACCTCAAAGCTGAAGAGGTTTTTCCACTGGGTCCAACTCGCGTGTAGCGAGGCGATCTGTCCGGTGGCCGTGCGAAAGAGTCCGTAGGCGTTGTCCTCCACGGGCGAGTCCCAAAAATGGGTCTCGGCATAGCCTGTGACTTCGGCAAAGTCCCCCAAGAGCCACTTGGCCAAGTCGATTAGATGCGCCCCTTGGTCTAAAAGCTCGCCGCCGCCCGCCTTCTCGGGATGGGTCCGCCACTCGCGGTCGTAGCCGGGCCGCCCGCCGTGGCCATAGCGCGCCCGGATGCTCAGCAGCGGGCCGATCTCGCCCGCAGTGCAAACTGTGTGCAGCTTTTGGATGGCCGGGTGATAGCGGTGGTTGTAGCCAACCTTGAGTACGCGCCCGCTCCGCTCGGCCGCTGCCACGGCCGGCCGGGCTTCACGCGGGTTGCGCCCTAGCGGCTTTTCGCACAAGACGTGTTTGCCGGCCAAGAGGGCGGCGGTGCTGATGGGGGCCAATGCGTCGTGCGTCGTCGAAACCACCGCGACGTCAATATCGGCCGCGATGAGCTCTTCCCGCGAGGCGGCCACGGCCGCTCCACAGGCCGCGGCTAGTTCGGCCGCAGCGGCCGTGCGATCGTCGTAGATTAGGGCCACTGTGGACGCGGGATGAGCGTGGGCCGTGGCCGCCCGCCGCTGCCCCACGCGACCCGCACCGACGATCCCTACCTTGTACATACTCATTCAGTCCTCCGGTCGTGATACGCGCCGCACCGCAAAGGTCTCCGTGCCCATGATCGCCTCGACATTGAGGGTTTCCCAAGGGTCCCAAACCGCCGACAGCAACCGCCCCGTCAGCCCGTCTGAGCGCGCCGAGGCCAGATAGACTGCCAGCGCGGCCGCTCGCTCGCCCGTAGCGTCGCCTTCGCGCAGCAGGTGCTGGTCCCGCTCCCGTTCCTCCGCGCTCACGGCCGCGCCGGCCGCTAGCCGTTGGTCGAGCATCCGCGTGTTGACCGCGCCGGGGGCCATGGCGTTGACGTCAATGCCGTATTCGGCCACTTCTCCAGCCAAGTTTTCGCTAAAGCGCACGACGCCGGCTTTGGCGGCACTATACGCGCTAAAGAAGGGCCGCGGCCCCACCGCACCGCCGCCCGAGAGGTTGATGATCTTGCCGTAGCGCTGGGCGATCATGGCTGGCAAGACCTTGCGGGTGCAATAGAAGCAGCCGCCGAGATTGACCTGCACCACTTGCATCCAAGCGTCTGGATCAACGTCTTCTACTCGTCCTATAGGCCCCTGAATTCCCGCATTGTTGACCAGCACATCAACGCCGCCCCAAGCTGCGAGCACTTGCCCAATGGCCGCCTCTACTTCCGCCCGCCGCCCCACATCCGCTCGCAGTTTCAACGCCGGCCGGCCTTGGTCTGCCAACAGCGCGGCGGTCTCGTCCAGCTCTGCTCCGGTGCGGGCCAAAACCGCTACGTGCGCTCCCTCTCGGGCCAAGGCCAAGGCAATGGCTCGACCAATGCCGCGTCCCCCGCCAGTCACTAGGCAACGCCGGCCTATCAGTTCCATATCGCGCTCCTTCGTCGCCCGAGCAAATATGCGATGCGCGCTCGATCTTGCCAAAGGCCAACAGGCCCGTCGTTGACCTAGTATACCATTTATCCTAAATTGACTTGCATCCATTAGAGAGCCTATTCGATGTCCCTGCCCAGCACTGCATCCGACCTCAAAGCACTCTGCCTCCACATCAACGCCCATTGTCCCGCCGGTGGCCTTTTTGAAGGCGACCGCACTCATCTACACCCGGACAGCAATCTACCTTGGCGCATTGCCCCAGAGCCTTTCTGGCTCTCGCCGGCGCAACACCGCTACCTAGACCAACTCGGCGGGGTCCTACATCAGTTTTACAGGGCCTGCAACCAGCTCTACCACCAGAGCGTCAAGGGCGTTGAGCCGCCTTGGATTCACGAGTACTTAGACTTGGGCAAACCGAGTGCCGTACGCGAAATGGGCCGCTGGAATCGCATCAAGTCCCAGTTGCCCTTGGTCATCCGTCCAGACCTCCTACTCACCGAGGACGGCTTCAAACTGGTCGAGCTCGACGCCATCCCCGGCGGCATGGGATTCACCGCCCAAATCTCGGAGGTCTATGATGACCTCGGCTACGACATTATCGGCGGTGCCCGCGGCCTGATCGACCCATTCTACGAAGCCATGGCCGCGGCCGCCAAGGTAGCCGAGCCGCATTTCGCCCTCTTCGTCTCGGACGAGTCCGCGGCCTATCGCCGAGAAATGGAATGGCTGGTTGAGTGCTTGCAGGCGGCCGGCAAACCGGCCCGCAGTGCCCACCCACGCGAGGCTCGCTTTGACGAAAACGGCCTCTTCCTCCAAGGTGCGGACGAGCCGGCCCCGTGGCGCATTGACGCAGCCTATCGCTTTTTCGAGTTGTTCGACCTCAAAAATATCCCCAAGGCCGAGCTTTTTGCTTACTTCACCAAGAAAAACGCCCTGTGCTTGACGCCGCCGCCAAAGGCATATCTCGAAGAAAAGCTCTGGCTGGCCCTCTACCACCATCCCGCGCTCAAATCCTATTGGCATCGCGCCTTGGGCAAGGAGCCTTTTGCCGCTTTGGGCAGCCTGATCCCGCGCTCTTGGATTGTAGATGCGCGGCCGCTGCCGCCCCACGCCATCATTCCCGGCCTCGACATTGGCGGCCAACCCGTCAACGACTGGCAGCAGCTCAAGCAGCTAACCAAGAAGCAGCGCGAGCTCGTGCTCAAGCCCTCGGGTTTTTCCAACCTAGCCTATGAGAGCAAGGGCGTGTCCATCGGCCACGACCTATCCGAAGCCGAGTGGGCCGAGCGCGTACAAGAGGCCCTAGATCGCTTTGCCTATCAGCCCTATGTTTTGCAGGAATTCCACAAGGCCGCCCGCCGCAGGGTGCGCTACTACGACTTTGACCGCGACGAGGTCGTGCCCATGCGGGGCCGAGTGATGCTGCGTCCTTATTACTATGTCATTGGCGACGCGCCGCGGCTGTGCGGCATCCAAGCCCTCGTATTCCCGGCCGACAAGAAGATCCTACACGGCATGGTTGACGCTGCGATTATGCCTTGTGCGGCGTCCGCGGAAAAATCCCCCTTCTAAGCACCGTGCTTTCCCTAGACGAAAAACTAACCCACCTCGAAGAAATTCTGCGCCCCATGGGCCAAGTGCTGGTCGGTTATTCGGGCGGGGTCGATAGTGCCACGCTAGCGGTGGCGGCTCAGCGGGTCTTGGGCGAGGGGGCCATCTGCGTCACTGCAGACTCTGAAAGCTATGCCACTGGCGAGTTGGAGAAGGCCGCCGAGATCACTCGCGAGTTCGGCATCCGCCACGAGGTGGTCAAGACCCGCGAGCTAGCCAACCCCGACTACGCAAAAAACGCGCCCAACCGCTGCTACTACTGCAAGCAAGAGCTCTTCACCCACATGGAGCAGCTCGCGCACACCCTCAATATCAACTACATCCTCTACGGCCAAAACGCCGACGACATCGGCGATTTCCGGCCCGGGGCCGCGGCAGCCCGCGAACGCGGCGTCCACGCGCCCCTAGCCGAAGCGGGCCTGACGAAGGACGATGTGCGCACCCTAGCCAAGCGCTGGGGGTTGGCCGTGTGGGACCGCCCGGCCATGGCTTGCCTCTCGTCGCGCTTCCCCTACGGCACGCCGGTCACCGCCGAGGGCCTGCGCCAAATCGACTGCGCCGAGCGCTATCTGCGCACGGTCTGTGGCTTTGAGCAAGTCCGCGCCCGCCATCACGAGACGCTGTCGCGCATCGAGTTGCCCGCTGAGGACTTGACGCGCCTATTGAGCAACCCGGATGGGTGCCGGTCTTTGGTGGAACGCTTGCGGGAGATTGGCTACCTGCAAACCACGGCCGATCTGTGCGGCTTCCGCTCCGGCAGCATGAACGAGGCTCTGCTCACCATCGCTGACTCCGGTGCCGACGAGCCGCTCTTTGCGCGAGTCAATCCGCTGCTCGCAGCGCATTCGCTCCTGCCGGCCGCGTACGAGCAGCGCGACCTCATGCTCGTCCTGCGCTTGCCGGCAAAAGCCATCGCCCGCCTCGCCTCGCCCCCGCTGCGGTCGGCCCTAGTGGCTGCGCTCGCAGACTTGGGCTTCCGCTATATTGCCCTCGACTTAGACCCCTTGGACAGATGAAACGCGAAATCGCGCTGTTCGGGTCGCAGTGCCTCCGCCAGACCTGTGCCGAGGTCTTAGGGGTGGATGACGCCATCCGCGCCCTCGTCGCCGACCTCTTCGACTCCATGTACGCCGCGGCCGGGGTCGGGCTGGCCGCCCCGCAGATTGGCGTCCTCAAGCGGGTCTGCGTGGTTGACGTAGCCATCCATCAGCCGAGCCGCCAACCCGTGGCCTTAATCAACCCCAAGATCACCAGCCGCGAGGGCGAGCAAATCGGCGAGGAGGGGTGTCTGAGCTTTCCCGATCTGTACGGCGACGTCAAGCGCTACGCTTGGGTCGAAGTCGAGGCCCTTGGTCTCGATGGCCAGCCCTTCAAAACCGCGGGCGACGGCTTTTACGCCCGCGCCCTCCAGCACGAAATTGACCACCTCGACGGCAAGCTCTTCATCGATTACCTCAGCCCGCTCAAACGCCAACTCATGCGCGGCGCACTCAAGCGGTTAAAAAAAGAGAGTGCCGCGCAGGTCCAAGCCTCGGCCATTGACAGCATTTAGTCCGGCTCTTACCTTAGTTTTTAGTTGTCAAGTGAATGGGGGCGTAGTTCAGTTGGTTAGAACGTCGGCCTGTCACGCCGAAGGTCGCGAGTTCGAGTCTCGTCGTCCCCGCCATTTTATCTAGCTCCTTTAGCGCGCTTTACGCGCTTGAGGAGCTTTTCTTTTGCTTACTAGAAAGGTACAAAATGCAAGAGCGCGTCCGCGAAATTCTAAGCTGGTATGGCAGCGACAACCCCGGCACCTTGACCAACTTGGCTCGCCTACTCAACCACGGTGCGCTCGGGGGCACGGGCAAGCTAGTCATCCTGCCCGTAGATCAGGGCGTCGAGCACGGACCCGGGCGCAGCTTTGCCCCCAATCCGCCCGCGTACGATCCGCGCTATCACTTTGAACTGGCCATTGCCGCTGGCCTCAGTGCATACGCCGCCCCGCTCGGGTTTCTCGAAGCCGGTGTGCGCGACTTTGCCGGCGATTTGCCGCTAATCCTCAAACTCAACAACCGCGAAAACCTGCACGCTGATGCAGACCCCACCCAGTCGCTTACTGGCTCCATTGACGCCGCCCTGCGCTTGGGTTGCGTTGGCATCGGCTACACGGTCTATCCGGGTTCGGCCCTGCGGCAAGAGATGTACGAAAAGCTGCAAGCCCTAGCAGAAGAGGCCAAGCGGTGCGGTTTGGTCGTGGTGGTCTGGTCCTATCCGCGCGGCACGGACTTGAGCAAGGACGGGGAGACCGGGCTCGACGTCACCGCGTACGCCGCCCAAATCGCCGCCCAGCTAGGGGCCCATATCATCAAGGTCAAACCGCCTACGGCCCACATTGAGCAGAGCGAAGCCCGGCCGGCCTATTCGGAGGTGCCGGCCAGCACCTTGGCCGAGCGCGTCCGCCACGTGGTGCAAGCGGCGTTCAATGGGCGGCGCGTGGTGATCTTTTCTGGAGGCCCGGCCAAGGGCGACGAGGAAATCATCGAGGAAATCACTGGCATCCGCGGCGGCGGCGGCTTTGGCTCCATTATCGGCCGCAACGCTTTCCAGCGAGAGCGCGGACCGGCTTTGGACCTGTTGCAGCGCATTGTGGCGACCTACGCGGCTAAAGCCTGAAAATCACAGCGATTGCAAAAAGGCGATGAGCGCATCGCGGTCGGCCGCGTCGAGCTGACGCACGAATTCTCGCGCTTTCTCGGCCTCGCCGCCGTGAAACATAATGGCTTCCATCAGCGTCCTCGCTCGGCCATCGTGGAGGTACGCGGGAATACCATTGACTGTGGCCGTCAGCCCAATCCCCCACAGCGGCGGGGTGCGCCACTCGCGGCCATCGGCGTCAAAGTCGGGCCGCTCATCGGCCAATTCCTCCCCCATGTCGTGTAGCAGCAAGTCTGTATAGGGGTGGATGGTTTGGTTGGCCAAGGCCGCAATCTCGTGGCGGCCCGTCTGCAAGGTGGGAAGATGGCAGCCCGAGCACTGGGCTTCCACAAAAAGTGCTTCGCCGCGCAACACCTGCGGATCGTCGATATTGCGGCGCGCCGGCACCGCCAACGTCTGCACGTAAAAGGTGTTGATCTCCAGCGTTTCTCGGCTGATTTCGGGGTCGTCCGCACGGCCATCCACCTGCGGCTGACCGGCGGTGGATTCCACGGGAAAATAGGGGCTGGTGATACCCATATCCTGCTGATAGGCCCGGGCGACTTGCTGCAATAGGTCGGGGTTGTTGGCCTTGTGGCCGAAGCGGCCTAATTCGGTCTGTTGGGTGCGAAAGTTATAGACCCAGTTGGGGCGGCCGGAGAGGCCATCCCCGTCGCGGTCGCCGGGATCGGCCCGCGCCACAATCGTCTCTTCGGCAATGGCGGCGAGCAAACCGCGCCCAAATACCGGCGGTGCCATGCGCGGCGAGAAGAGCACACCGGCTGGCAAGGGCTGATAGGCATCGACTATTTCGTACTGGGGGAAGCGCAGCGAATAGGCTTGGCCATCGGCGAAATAGCGGGTTTCTTCAAAGTAGGTCAGGTCAATCCGCGCTTCAGGCTCCACCCCGAACACGGCGCGGTCGCCGATTTGCTCGCCAAACCCCGGCACGGGCTGAGGCCCACCGGGCACTTGGGGATTGAACCCCGGGAGGCTGACCCGCATGAGCATGGAGCCAATGAACGGGGCGTCGATGCCAAACCCATCGCGGCCGCGGCCATCGCGGGCGTGGCAACCGACGCACGAGGTCTGATTGAACACCGGCCCCAGCCCATGCCCCACCTCGGCCGGTGCGGTGACAAAAACCTGTTCAAAGGCCGCATCGCCCGCCAAGAAGCGTTCCAACTCCAAGCCGTCCAGCGCCGGGATGGGGTTTTCAAACGCCGTGCTGCTGGCGTCGAACACCGTGGCCGCTCCACCGGATAGCAGGCGGTCGTCCGGTGCGGGCGTCGGCCCTAGCCCAGCGCGGTCGTCGCCGCAGTGGGCTAGGGCACCGAGGAGAAGTGGATAGAGTGCGGATGTACGGGTTCGGACCATTTTCCTCTACTCTAGGCGAGGCCGGGCGGGTTTAACTCCCCAACACCAGCGGCAGGATATCCTCCTCTAAGGTCCGCTGAATGCGGGCCACCGCCGCCTGCGCCGTTTCGATTTGGTCCCGATCGGAGGAAATGGCGTCGCGGAAGGGCTGCTCAATGCGGCCAATCTCGTCGATGGCGGCCTCGATTTCCCGTTTGAGCCGCTGATCTAGAGCGGCGTCGGTCTGGCTGATGAACTCGTCCAAGCCTCGGCCGGGGCCTGCGTAGTCGCCGGTATAGACGTTTTGGACGCTGCGGATGTTGTTTTGGAAATCGGCGATGGAATTGAAGCTGAACTGGGATTCGACCAAGCGGGGGTCTTCCTCGACGAAGGGGTCGGCGATTTTGCCGTTGGCCACCTCGTCGCAGATGCCGATCATGCCGTTGACCATCTCTTGGACCGCCGACTGGGCAGACGGATAGACATCGCTGCCATTGCCGGCGTCGCGCACCTTCTGGCCGAAGTTGCCCCCAGCGGCAACCCAGCTCGTGTGTAGGGCACTCGCCGTGGCCTTGAGGTCTTGCGTGGTGGCAATCAGGTAAGCGAACTCGCGCTCGGTCAATTCGGCAGCGGTCTTACTGCGCCCTTCGCCAAAAAGCAGGTACTCAATGGTGTGGAAGCCCTTGAGCGTCCCGTCCAGCCCACCCACGTACTCCGCGGTCAAGTCGTCGTTGCTGGCCAGAACCCCATCGAGGTCGCTGTGATTGACCGGCCAACTATCCAGCGACGGATCGTAGCCGTTGAAATCCACCGGCCCAAAGAGGAATCCCTCGCTGGCTTCCCAAGGGATGCGCGTGGCCACCCAAGCGTCTTGGGCGGCACTGAGGTTTGCATCCGTCGGACCGGCGCGCAGGGCCTCGACCGCGGCCAAAAGCTCCCCGGCCCGCTCGTCGAGATCCGCGTAGGTGGCAATGATGACCTTGTCGGTGAAGTCATTCAGGATCGGCGAAAAATCGAACGATTCGGACGGGCCGACCGCGGTCTCGTCGTCATCGCCACAGCCGGCGAACAGCAGTACGCTGCAAGTGGCTAGCCCAAGTCCTAACCGCAGATATGAAGAGAAGATGGTTCGCATGATGAATAGCTCCTTTTGGCGGAATTGAAAGCACGGCCGCAAGCGGCCCAGCTTTCAGAATTGAAACCCCAGCCCAATAGTCAGGGTATTTTCGTCGTTAAAGTGATCGGCCCCTAGCCGCCGCATGGCGTAGTCGGCTTTGAGCACCACGGTCTCTTCCATGTTATAGTTCGCGCCCAAGGTATAGACCGTGCGCTCAAAGCGCGGGTTGTCAAAGGTCTGCGTCGGGACCGCAAAGCACGGGCTATCAAAGGTCTGCGCCGGGACCTTGGCCATGGTATCGTATTGGTCGAAGCGAAAAAACACGTCTAGCCGAGCGCGTGGTTGGGCCACCAGCGAGGGCAGCAGATCCCAGCCGACTTCGACAAACGCCGCGTACGCCCCTTCGGCCACTGGCGAGCGCAATACGTCTAAATTGTTGGAGAGCGTACGGTTGCACGCACTGACAACGGCTGCATTTTGCAGGTGCCCACGCAGGTAGAGCCCGCGCGCACGCAGGCGGCCCCAATTCAGTGCTCCGTGCAGGTCGAAAATGGAGACGTGCGCGTCCGTCCCCTCCATGTCGGGCTTGGGCCGATTGTCGGCGCTATCGCCGCGGTAGCCAGAAACGCCCAGCACGAGCTGCGGCGCGACTTGGTAATCCAAGCGGGCGACGCCGGCCATGTTGGTCGCCTGAATGGTTTCAAAGCGCTTTTGTTGGCCGCCGACAATCCAGTGCTGGCTGCTAAATCCGGTGGCGTCCAACCCGTTGACTAGCTGTAGTTGGTACGACCAGCCTCGGTAGTGCCCGGACAGCTCCACGCCGGTTTCGTGCCAGAGGCTGGGGATGACGGATGTTTCGGCTTCTGACCGCCGCGTGCCGAAGAAGTCGGTTGGCTGGAAGTAGTGGCTCAAATAGCCTACGGCTACGTAGAAATGCCCCAAGCGCACAGCAAGGGCGTCGCTGAATTTCTTGGCGACGGCCAACTCCTCGACGATGACTTCGCCCCCTTTTTCTATTTCCTGCTCAAATTCGCCAAACTCTTCAAATTCCAATTCCAGCGCGGCCCCGGCCCCGCCGTGTTCAAACTCGACTTCGGCCTCCAGTTCGACGTCTTTGAGTAGCTCGACTTTTAGCTCCAGCGCGAGGCGGGTGACGTCGATGATGGCGCGGCTGTCCGGTGGGGAACCATGGGGGCCGCTCTTTTGGTCTGGCCCATAATCGAAGTGGGAGTACATCAGCTCGCCGTAGCCCTCTATGTGGAGAGGCGTTTTTCGCGCTGTCTCAGAATTCGCTGTCGAGCAGGCGATTAGGAGCAGGACAGACGCGGCGATAAACGGCTGAGAAAGCATGGAGCGCATCCGGTCTCGGTTGTTAGTTATACAGACAACACAGATGATTACTGCATAAAAATAATGTTATCTAATATAATCATCTGTTTCATATATCAAACATTCGTATAGGATATGCTATTGCCGTTTGCTTGTCAATGGAAATTTTTGCGGGAGGAGTGGGACTTTGGCCCGCTAAGCTGGGTCAATTCCCTTTAGGTCGAGCTCGTGTTTGTGGTGGCAGGCGGCCCGATGCGACTCGCCCTCCAGCGCGGGCCTCTGCTCGCTGCACACCTCGCTTTTGTAGCGGCAGCGCGGCGCGAACGCACACCCTCGGTCGCCAGCCGGCGTCGGTTCACCCGCCTCGCTGACGTCTTCGTCGTCCTCCATCCACGAGGCGTGGGGGTCCGGCGCGGGCGCGGCTTCTAGCAATATGGCCGTATAGGGGTGTTGGGGTTGGGTAAAGAGGGTTTCGGTTGCGGCTTGTTCCACGATTCGGCCTTGGTACATGACGGCCACTTCGTCGCAGAGATAGCGCACCACGCTCAGGTCGTGGGCAATAAAGAGCAAGGTGAGGTTGAGGTCGGCCCGCAGTTGGCGGAGCAAGTTGAGAATCTGCGCTTGCACGCTGACGTCGAGCGCGGAGACGGGTTCGTCGGCCACGATGAGCGACGGGCTCAAGGCCAAGGCGCGGGCAATGCCGATGCGCTGCCGCTGGCCGCCCGAGAAGGCGTGTGGATAGCGGCGCGCATATCGGGGGTCTAGCCCCACCCGCTCCATCAGCTCACGCACGCGCTCGTGGCTGTCGTGCGCCGACCAGCCATAAGCCCGCAGCGGCTCGGCGATTAGGTCGCGCACCGGCATCCGCGGATTTAGCGACGAGTACGGGTCTTGGAAAATCATCTGCATCTGCCGGCGGGCTTGAACGACTTGGCGGCGACCGAGCTGGGCCATATCTACGACCTGCGTACTCTGTTGCCGAAAGAGGATCTCCCCGGCGGTTGGGTCTAGGGCGCGGAGAATCATCCGCCCGGTGGTGGTCTTGCCGCAACCGCTCTCGCCAACCAGCCCCAAAATTTTGCCCTCAACGAGCGCGAAGCTCACGCCATCTACGGCCTTTACCCACCCCGTCTGCCGCTGTAAAAGCCCCCGGCGCACGGGAAAGTACTTTTTTAACCCCCGCACTTGCAGGAGGACGTCCTCGGCCCCTTTAGGCATTGGGCGAGTCTCCTTCTTGGGTGTACATAAAACAACGGGCGCGATGGTGCGGCCCCATCTCTGCGGCCGCGGGCATGTGCTGCTCGCAGATGGGCCCGACCTTTTTCGCGCAGCGGGTGTGGAAAGGACACCCTTCGGGCAGGGCGTATGCGCTAGGAACGCTGCCCTCAATCGGCTCGACGCGCCGGCGTGTGCCCGTCAGGCTGGGGATGGATTGCAACAGGGCCGCCGTATAAGGGTGCGCCGGGCGGTCGAAAATTGCGGCTACCGGCCCCTCTTCGACGATCCGCCCCATGTACATCACATAGACGTATTCGACCGTGTGCGCGATCACGCCCAGATCGTGGGTAATCAGCATGAGTGCCAGCCCCAACTCGCGCTGGAGCCGCTGGATCAGCTTGAGCACCCGCGCCTGCACGGTCACGTCGAGGGCCGTAGTCGGCTCGTCGGCGATCAACAGCCGCGGATTGCTCGCCAGCGCCATGGCGATCATCGCCCGCTGGCGCATCCCGCCCGAAAGCTGGAAGGGATAGTCGGCGGCGCGGTCCTGCGGATCGGGGATGCCGACCAAGTGCAACAGCTCCACGACCCGCTGCTGCGTTGCTTCTGGGGATAGCTCGTCGTGGAGTTGGATCATCTCGGCGATTTGGTTGCCAATCGTGTGAACCGGCGAGAACGCAGTCATAGGCTCTTGGAAGATCATGGAAATGTCGCCGCCGCGGATCTGATGCATTTCGTCGCTGTGCGCGGCGAGCGCGGCGAGGTCCAGCTCGCGCTCGTCCAGCTTGCGGCGGTAGCGGATATGGCCGCTGGTAATCTCGGCTGCGGGCGGCAAAATCCGCAGCAGGGCGTTGGACGTCATGGTCTTACCGCACCCGCTTTCGCCGACGATGCCCACGGCTTGGCCGGTGTTGATGCGGAAGCTAACGCCGTTGAGCGGCCGCACCACGCCCTCGTCGCGGGTGATGCGGACGCTTAGGTCGTGGACGTCGAGGAGGGGAGGGGTCATAAGCAGCTAAGCGGTTTCAAATGTATCGCATCTGCAACAAATTAACCATGAATAGCGTATTTGACAAAATTCCCTAAAAATGTGAATTTGTGTAGATGGAATATACTTCTTCCTCGGAGCAGCCCATCGGCCGACGAAGGCTCGCAGCCGTAATACGGGCCGCCAACGATATTATCAAAATTGACGATGTCGCGGCCACGCTTGCCATCGGCCGGCTCGCAGCCGCCAAGCTCCTCTCCCGATGGGCAGGCCAAGGCTGGTTGCGCCGCGTCGGTCGAGGCTCCTATATCCCCGTGCCTATGGACTCACTCGACAGCCAACATGTACTCGAAGATCCTTGGGTGCTTGTTCCCGCCCTTTTCACTCCGGCCTATATCGGGGGCTGGACAGCCGCTGAGCACTGGGACCTTACCGAGCAGTTGTTCCGCGACATCATCATCCTGACGGCGCAGACCGTACGCGAAAAGCGTCAGGTCCGCCACGGAGCGCACTTTGCGCTGTACCACGTTCAAGAACGCAAAATTTTCGGCACGAAGCCCGTTTGGCGCGGCCGTTCCAAAGTGCTGCTGTCGGATGTTCACCGGACCGTGATCGACATGCTGGACAATCCCTCCTTGGGAGGCGGAATTCAACACGTGTCCGATTGCTTGGATGCGTACCTGAAACGCCCCGATCGCAGCGATGATACGCTCACGGCCTACGCCGAGAGGCTTGGCAACGGAGCCGTATTCAAGCGCCTCGGCTTTTTGGCCGACCAACATTCCGACGCTGCCCATATCGCCGATGTCTGCCGAGCGCGTCTGACAGCAGGTAACGCTAAGCTCGATACCACCCTCAGATGCTCCCGTCTGATTTCCAAATGGTGCCTCTGGGTCCCGTCAATTCCTGCAAAAGAACGTCACCCCTTGCCCCGACACGGGGCGTGAATCGCACTGCGACTATGGAACGCCTACGCAGGATCATGCGGCATAACGACGCTGGGATCGCCTTGTCGGCGGGGTTGCTGTTTGTGGGATGTGCGCTCAGTTCGGAGAGCTTTTTGTCCGCGTACAACCTCTTCAATATCTCGCGGATCGTCGCGTTCTCCGTGTTGGTGGCGCTGGCTCAGGCCGTGGTGCTGGTCGCCGGGGGGATGAACCTATCCGTCGGGGCCATCGGCGGCTTGGCGACCATTGCCACCGGGTACTGCATTCAGGTGTTGGGGCTGCCGGGGTGGTTGGCGGCGTTGGTGGCATTGGGCATCGGAGGCGCGGCCGGGTGGGTCAATGGGGTCATCATCACGCGGCTGCAGATCAATTCCTTTATCGCCACGCTGGCGACGCTTTTTGTCTTTACGGGCCTAGTGCATGGGTTTTCCGAAGGCTACGCCTATACGGACATACCGCGGGCGTTCACGTTTTTGGGACGGCAGAAGTTTTTGGGGCTGTCGAATTTGTTCTGGACGATGGGGCTGGTGCTGCTGGCGACGCACTACGCATTCCGGCACACGGTGTTTGGGCGGCGGCTGTTGGCGACCGGGGGGAACCAAGAAGCGGCTAGGCTGGCCGGGATCCATACCGAGCGGATGATCCTGCTGTCGCACGTGCTGTCGGGCGGAGTGGGTGCGCTGGCCGCGGTGTTGTGGGTGTCGCGGATGGGCTCGGCGCAACCGGCGACGGGCAAGGACTGGCTCATAACCAGCTTTGCGGTGGCCATTGTCGGGGGAACCGGGCTGTCGGGCGGGCGCATCTCAGCACTGGGCCTGCTGCTGGGAGCGGTCATCATCGTCCTCATCAAGAATGGCTTGGTGATGCTGGAGGCCAACGTCTATTACGAGCAGGCGTTTTTGGGGTCGATCATCTTGTTGGCCGTAGTAGTGAGCCGGGTGCGGGATTTGTATGGCGGGCGAGGCGGGGGGTAAGGTCGGTAGTCTGGTGCAATCTCAGCGACGGCCGGCATTGACGCGGACCTTACTACACGACACCAGCGGCCAACCTGCCAAGGATCGAGGGCATCTTGCCCTCGTCAAGGGCGGGACGCCCTCGATCCCGGACACAGCGGCAACACCAAAAAAGGCGGACTCAAAGCAAATGTCGCGTACTTAAGGACGCGGACTCTCTTCGCAATCGGCGCGTGGAACACTTTGGAGACACAAGGAGGAAGCCGTGAAGGTTCTCGTTACTGGTGCCGCGGGTTTTATAGGGTATCACCTGTCGCGCCGCCTGCTGGAAACCGGCCATGACGTGGTTGCCATAGACAAGGTCCACTCGAACGAAAGGCTGGACATCTTGGTGCAGTACGAGAATTTCGAGTTTCGGCATGGCAGCATCGCCGACGTTTCCTTCTCTCAGGAGGTCGGAGAGGTTGATTACATCGTTCACCTAGCCGCTTTGGCAGATGTTCGGAAATCGATTGGGCGTCCATATATCCAAGTACAACAGGACGTCCTTGGACATATCAATCTGCTTGAATACGCAAAAACGTTGGCAGGGCTGAAGCGGATGGTCTTCACCAGTTCTAGTTTAGTGTACGGGGTCGGCGGCGGGTTTTCCGAGACATCCCCTACCATGCCGATTTCGCCTTATGGGGTGTCCAAACTAAACAACGAAAACATGAACACCTGTTACAGTCACCTATACGGCTTCCCGATCACCAGCCTCCGGCTCTTCACGGTGTACGGCACATATAGCAGGGCTGATATGGCGACTTGGAGATTTACTGAGAACATCTCCTTGGGCAGGCCGATCACCCTATTTAATAACGGGTTGAACAAAATAGACTTCGTCTATGTCAGCGACGTCGTGGAGGCCATACTGCGGGCCATGTTCGACTCGAAATCGACCGGACACGACGTTTACAATGTCGGCACGGGCACCAGCGTTTCGGTCTTAGAGGTAGTGCGTATTATTGAAGATATACTCGGCAAAACTGCAACGCTGGAGACTACACCAGCACAACCCGGGGATGTCGCGGTAACTTGTGCGGATATTACAAAGATCAAACGGGATTTGGGCTATGCCCCAAAGATCGATGTCACCAACGGCCTGCGGATGTTTTCCGACTGGTTGATTGACAGGTTGAATTGACGAAGGAGAGCTTGCTATCGTGCCCACGCGGTCCTGTATGCTGCACAGCCACTACTCCTCGCCCAATTCCCCCGCTTCCTCTGGATAAAGCACGACCCGCACGTAGCGGTCCATGTTGAAATAGTTCTGCGCAGCCTGCTGCACCGCCTCCGCCGTTAGTGAATCGACCAATGCTGGGTACTGAATCAGCCGCCGCGGATCGACCCCGTTGAAGTCGAGCGACGCCAGAGACCCGACCCAGAAGCTGTTTTCCTTGAGATCGATTTCGCGCTGACGCTGGCGCATTTCCTTGACCTTGTCGATGTAGAGATCGGTGGTGCCGACAGTTTTTAAGCTGTCGATCTGCTCAAAGATCACCTGCGTCAACTCCTCGACGCGCTCGGGATCGCTGCCAAAGGTGATGGAGATGCGGTATTCCTCGTCCGGGTAGCGGGCGCTGCTGCTGCTGATCCATACCCCATAGGTGCCGCCCAAGTCCTCGCGCAATACCTCGCGCAGCTTGATTTGCAACACCGAGGTCATGGCCCTGAGTCCGAGGTTGTTTTTCCAGCCGTCGTATTCAAAGGGGCCGGTGAAAATCAGCCGCGATTGGCTCTTGGGTTCGATGCCGCGATAGACTGCTTTGTCGATCACGCCCGCCGGGGCCTCAATGCCGACATCGCGCCAAGCCTCCTCCCGCTCGGTGGCCGGCAGGCCGCCCAAGTAGGTACACACCAGCGGCTCCATGGCTTCAAGGGTGAAGTTGCCGACGAAGAAAAACGAGAAGTCGCCGGCGTCGGCAAAGCGGTCTTGGTACACGGCCATGGACGCGGCCAAGTCCATCTCGTCGAGCAACTCCAGCGACCAAGGGCGCGCCCGGTGGTGATACTGCGCCATAGTGACCGCAATGGTATCGCTGAAGGCGGTCTCTGGGCGCGCACTGCGGTTTTGGATGGAGCCTTTCATGCGCGTCTGGTAGGCTTGGAAGGCCGTGCTGTCCGGCCGCGGCGCGGTGAAGAAGGCGTAGATCAGCTCGAACAGGGTTTGGACATCTTCGGGCGAGGCCGATCCTGAAAGGCCCTCCCGCAAGTTGCTGATCCACGGCGCGACCCGCACCACTTTGCCAGCCAGTTTCTTCTCTAGTTCGATCTTGTCAAACGGCCCCACGCCGCCTTCGCTCACCACCGAGGCCGCTGTCGAGGCCGCCACGTAGTCGGCGTCGGGTACCAGCGAGTGCCCGCCGGGGCTATAGGCCCTAAAGAGGATCTCGTCGTTTTTGAAGTCCGTTGGCTTCAGGCACACTCGGATGCCGTTGGCGAGGGTCCACCAAGTCACGCCGATCTCGGGGATTTGGTTGCGGGCGACGATTGCGGCTGGGGCCGGCACCTGCGCCACGAGCGGCTCGTCGGACACCTCGTCCGCGTACGGCGCGATCTCTTGCTGAGCCACCGCCGCGAAGATCGCCCGCAGATCGCGCTCGTTGGGCACGGCAATGCCCTCTTGCTCAGGGGCCTCCACGGCGATCACCCGGTTTTTTTCGCTCGTCCACTCGCTAGCCAGCGCGTTGACCTCGGCCAGCGCGATGCCGGGCAGCAGGTCTTGGTAGAGCTGGTACTCTTTGGCAATGCCGGGAATGGCCTCGTCGGTCAGCAGGTGGCGCACGTATTCGGCGGCAAAACGGCTCGACTGCTGCTTGTCGCGCTCGCGGTAGGACTGCTCCATGCCGCGCAGCATTTCCTTTTTCTCGCGCTCCAGTTCAGAGGCGGTGAAGCCAAACTCCCGCACCCGCGCGGCTTCGAGCAGCAAGGCTTCAAGCCCAGCGTCGAAACCGTTGTTTTGCACACCCGCGCCGAGGATAAAAAACTCCTTGGAGCGCAACCAGCGCCCTTGCCCGGAATAGGCCCCCAAAAAGGGCGGCTCGGGTCGCTTGGTTAGCTCGTGCAGGCGCTGGTTGAACATCTGGTGATAGAGGGCCTCGATCAGCGAGCGGCGGTACGCGCTCACCGTCCCTTGGGGCCGCACATCCATCTTGTAGTAGATGCTGACGCTGTTGTACGTGGCCTCTGGGTCAGTGGCAATGGCGAAGAGCGTCTCCTCGTGGTCGGGCACGGGGAACACGGTGCGGTCGCGGGGGCTTGCGGCCGCGGGGATGCGCGCAAAATAGTCCTGCACTAGGGCCTCTAGGGCCGCCGGATCAAGGTCGCCGACGGCCACAAGACCCATCAGGTCGGGCCGGTACCAAGTGCGGTAAAAGCGGCGCAGGGCCTCGTGCTGAAAGGTGTCGAGCACGGCTTTCTGGCCGATGGGTAAGCGCGTGGCGTAGCGCGAGTCCTTTAGGAGGATGGGCAATTGCTCGTCGAACATGCGCCGCTGCGCGCCGCGCCCCAGCCGCCACTCTTCGACGACCACGCCGCGTTCTTTGTCGATCTCCTCGGGCTCAAAGCTGATCTGGTGCGCCCAGTCTTCCAAAATTTGGAAGGCCGTTTCCACCACTTCGGCACTGTCGGTGGGCACTGTCAGCATGTACACGGTTTCGTCGAAGCTGGTGTAAGCATTCAGGTCCGGCCCAAAGCGCATGCCGATTAGCTCTAGGTAGTCAACTAGCTCCTGCTTGGCAAAGTTTTTGGTCCCGTTGAAGGCCATGTGCTCGACAAAGTGCGCCAACCCCCGCTGGTCTTCGTCCTCTAGCACGGATCCGGCATTGACGACCAGCCGCAGCTCGACCCGGTTTTCGGGCTTTTGGTTTTTGCGGATGACGTAGCGCAGACCGTTGTCGAGCTGGCCGACGGTCGCAAGTGAATCAATGGGTAGCTCCTCCTCGGTCGCGGCTCGTTGTGCCGGCGTTGGCGTCGTACTGACGCAGGCACCTAGCAGCACTGAAAACGCGAATAGCAACAGCACAAGTCGTCTCATTGAGAACTCCTTAATGGGTCGATAGCCGATGTATTAACTCAGGCGCGACCAGTCGAAGACCACGCCGAGGTACTCCTCTTTGTTGGCGATAAGGCCATCGTACATTTGCTGGCAGTCGGCCGGGGAGGCTAGGTGGGTGAGCAGCGGCTCGACGACGAGCTGGCCGGCGGCGATCCACGCTGCGATCTGGCGGTAATTGGCGTCGAGATCGCGGCTGCGCTCGGTGGCGTGCTGGGGCCAGCGCCATTCGAGGGCGCCGATCATGCGGATCGCCTCTAGGTGGATGCGCAGCAGCATGGGCGTCGCGTCGAAGTGGGCCGGGGCGCGCGGACTGCCGAGGAGGATGAGCTCGCCGTGGCGGGCCACGCACATCGCGGTTTGGGCGATGACTTCGCTGATACCAATGGCCTCGACGCCGATGCGAGCACCCGTGCCGCTGGTCCAGTCGCGCACCGCTTCTTCTAGATCGTCGCGGCTGGGGTTGACGGTGCGCTCAATGCCGCAGGCACGCGCTTGGCGCAGGCGCAGCTCGGACAGATCCGCGAGCATGACGTCGGCCCCGGCCAAGCCGAAGAGCTGGGCGGCGAAGTTGCCCACGAGGCCGCCGCCGACCACGAGCACGGTGTCGCCGGGCTGGGCGCTGGCCGAGCGCAAGGCCGAGATGCTGACGCCGGCCATGCGCGCAAACACGAGGTGCTGGCCGGGGGCTTCGCGTGAGACCGGCAGCACCATGCGCCGGGCATCGGCCTTGACGATGGAAGCGTGGCGGGCAAAGGACAACACGCGGTCGCCCGGTTGGACGCCGGAGACAGCGTCTCCGACCTGTAGCACTTGGCCGAGGTTGCCGTAGCCCGTGTGGCGGGGATACTGACCGGCGTCGCCGAAGGGCATCTGCTTGACGAGGCCGGTAAAGCCCGCGCCTTCGGTGCCGGCGCTGACGATGGAGTATTCGGTTGCTATGAGTACTTCGTGGGAGTGCAGGCAGTCGTCGAGGTCGGTTTCTGCAACCTCAATTCGCCCCGGCTCGACGACGGTGAGTTCGCGGGTTCGCACGGCGGTCAATCCTCCTTAGAGCAAGTGCGAGAATAAAGGGCCTTTGCGGAAGCAGCGTCAAGCCAGCTTGACGAATAACGCCGCCCTTCTCTATCATTCATTACGCCCCCAAAGGTCGTCGTCCCAATCCACCGCAAGTTTACCGCTAGATGCCCAATGCACGAACACCCATGAGGCGCGGTGCGTTGTTCCGCACTCGCCTGCTGCTGTCCGCAGGGCTTGTTGCCTTGGCGGCCTTGGTGCCCTGCTGCCAACCGGCCGCCCCGCCCGCTTCACCGCCCCCCCAATACACCGGCGATCTGCCGGTATTGCAGAAGCACGGCAAGTTGCGGGTCATCGTTCCCGCAGCGTCGATTGCCCACATTCCCAAGGCGGCCGAACCGGTGACCATCGACTACGACCTCGCCGAGGGCTTGGCCGAGGCACTCAAGCTAGATCTGGTCTTGGTAAAGGCCGAAAGTTATGCCGAGATGGTCGAGAAACTCCTCGGCGGCGAAGGCGACGTCGTCGCGGCGAGCCTGACGATTACGCCAGCGCGGCAGGAGCAAGCGGCGTTTTCCGTGCCGTATCTCTATGTAGATGAATATCTGATTACCGCGGCCGGCGACAGCCTACCAGCGGCGATTGAGGATTTGGCCGGAATGACAATCGGCGTCCGGCGCTCCAGCTCGCACTACCAGACCCTGTTGGCTATTCAGCGCCAAGTGCCATCGTTGCGCCTACATGACGCACCGGAAAAGCTCGGCCTCGAACCCCTCGTCGAAGGGATCGTCCGCGGCGAATACACCGCAACGGTCGCCGACGGGCATGTGTGGCGGGCGGTGGCATGCTACTACGATAGCATGGTCACGCCCTTGGTGCTGGCCGAAAATCGCCCGATTGCCCTGATGATGCGGCCCGACGACGTGCAGCTCAAAACCCAGGTCGATGAATACCTACTCGCCCGGCATTTTACGCACCAGCCCCAACATGCCTTTACCGACGATTTGCCCGGCTTAAAAGAGCGGCGGCGGCTGCGCATGATCACGCGCAACAACGCGATGACCTATTTCATCCATCGCGGCCGGCAGGTGGGCTTTGAATACGAGTTGATCAAGGAATTTGCCAACCGGCACGACCTGCGGCTCGATATCGTCATCCCGGAAAGCCACGCCGATCTGCTGGCGTATTTGAACGAAGGCAAGGGCGACGTGGTGGCCGCGGCCATGACCATCACAGAGGAGCGACGGGCGCAGGCGGCGTTTACCCGGCCTTATAACGAGGTAGAAGAGCTGGTGGTAGTGCGCGCAGCGGAGGATTCCGTGGCCAGCCTTGCGGATTTGGCCGGGCGCACGGTCCACGTGCGGCCCAGTTCTTCTTTTTACACGACCCTGATGGCCCTCGCCGATTCCATAACGGGTTTGCAGATCGCGCCCTTGCCCGACTCCCTCGAAACCGAGGACATCCTAGCCGGCGTTGAGGAAGGGCGATACGACATTACCCTATGCGACTCCAATTTGCTCGACGTGGAGCTCGCCTACGGCCGTCAGCTCAAGGCGGCCTTTAGCATCAAGCCGACCTCTTTGGGATGGGCGGTGCGCGCGGACAATCCGGCCTTGCTGGCGGCGCTCAACCAGTACGTCCAAGCGGAAAAAGGGGGCTTGTTTTTTAACGTGATGAAGAAGCGGTACTTCAAAAACAAGCGCACCATCGCCCAAGCGAAGGATTCGCTGCGGGTCGATTTGAGCGGCCGCCTGTCGCCTTATGACGAGTTGGTCAAAAAATACGCTCGCCAGTACGGCCAAGATTGGCGCTTGATTACCGCGCAGATGTACCAAGAATCCAAATTCAATCCACAGGCCACGAGCTGGGTCGGCGCGCGCGGGCTGATGCAGATCATGCCGGGCACCGGGCGCGAGTTGGGATTTACCGATCTACACGATCCCGAAGAGAATATCCACGCCGGGGTAAAATATATGGCTTGGCTGGTCGACCGCTTTGATCCGAAAATCCCCATAGATGAGCGGATGCGCTTTGCGTTGGCCGCCTACAATGTCGGGTACGGGCACGTGCTCGACGCCCGCCGCTTGGCCCGCGAAAATGGGTGGAATCCCGACCAGTGGTTTGGCCACGTGGAACAGGCGATGAAGCTGCTTGCCAAGCCGGCGTACTACAAACGGGCGCGCTACGGTTTCTGTCGCGGCGGCCAACCCGTGCATTACGTGAGCAATGTTCAGAGCTTCTACGACGCCTACGTCGGGGTGCTGACTATGGTCAGGGTCCCGGGCCGAGCGAGCCTCTGAGCGAGCACACAGCTGAGGAGCATAGAAGGCGGGATGGCCGAGCCTAAGCTGCGATTCCCGGCGCGGAAGTTGGCGGTGCTCAGGCCGGGTTATTTGGCGTTGCTGTTTGTGGTGCTGGCCTTGGTGTTGGGGGCGTTCGCGCTCTACGGCCTGCGGCAGTCGCAGCAATCGACCTTAGCGGTGCTAGAGCGCGGGGCGCGGTCGCTGGCCGAAGCGGTTTCTCGCGCTGAGGAAAACGTCCTCCGCGCCGAAGGCGACATGGAAGAGTTGGTTGAGGAGCGGCTGCTGGACAACGCCCGGCTGTTGGCCGAGTTGGGACCGGCGCCGGCGTTTTCCGACACCTTGTTGGAGCGGCTCGCGGCCGACAACGCCCTCGACCAAGTCGATGTGTTCGACGCGGCCGGCCGGTTGGTCGCGTCGAGTGGCGTCGTTGATGCGGCCGCGCTGGCGGAATGGCGGCGCGCGCTCGCGCCGCTGCTGGCCGGCGCGGACGAGGCCCTGCTATTTGAGCTAGACGACCAGCTTTTTGCCGTGGCCGTGGCCGTGCGGGGCGGGGGTGCGGTGATCGTGCGGGCGGCGGCCGAGCGGATTCGCTCGGGGGCTGGTCGGCTGATTCAAGAGATCGGCGCCAACCCAGACATTGTGTACATGGCGTTGCAAGACCGGCTGGGCCTGTTGGCCGCCTCGCACGATTTGGTCTTGCTCGAAAGCATTACCGGCGACGCATTTCTCGAGACCGCTCTAACGCGCAATGCGGTCGCCTCGCGCCTCGTCGAGTTTGAGGGCGAGGAGATCTTTGAGGTCGTCATTCCCTTCGCGCCCCAAGGGACGACGCTGGGGCTTTTGCGGATTGGCCTCTCGCTCGACGAGCTGCGGGCCCAGAAGCAGCGCGGTCGGCTGCAAGTGGCGTTGCTGGTGCTCCTGCTCCTGATATTGGGGGCCGTGGGCACCGGGGCGGTAATCGTGCGGCAAAACTTGGCCCTGCTCAGCGATGCGTACGCGAATATACAGACTTATAGCAGCCGCATCTTGGCGCAGATGACGGACGCGGTGGTCGCCACAGATCCGGCTGGGGCCATTGAGGTCTTTAACCAAGCGGCCGAGGCCCTGTTCGGGGTTGAGGGCGCGCAGGTGCGGGGGCAGAACCTGCGAGAGGTATGGCCGCACGAGGCCGTGGACCGGGCCTTGGCCGGCGAAGAACTGGTGGGCTTGGCCTGTCGCTCGGCCGATGCTCGGGGCCGCGAGCGGGCCTTGTCGCTGTCGAGCGCACAGGTGTACAAGGCCAGCGGCGAGGTGGAGACCATCGTCTTGGTGATTCAAGATCTAAGCGAGAAGGTGGCCATGGAGGCCGATCTGCAGCGGCGCGACCGCTTGGCCTCTATGGGGGCACTGGCCTCGGGCGTGGCCCACGAAGTACGCAACCCCCTCAACGCCATCAGCGTAATCGTGCAGCGGCTGCGGCGCGAGTTCACGCCGCGCACCGACGAGGGCGAATACCGCCAGCTAACCCAAGTCGTCGCTGGCGAGGTCGAGCGGGTCAATCGCATCATCGAGCAGTTCCTAGCACTGACGCGCCCGCCCGCGCTTGCAAAGACGCGCGTCGATCTAGCGTCAATTTTGGCGCGAGCGGCCGAGACGGTTGAGCCGCAAATCCTCGCGGCCGGGCTGCGGCTGGAGCGGGATTTTGCCGGCGTGGGCGCGATCCAAGCCGATGCGGATCAGTTGCACCAAGCGTTGCTCAACTTGCTGGTCAACGCGCTGGAGGCCACGGACGAGGGGCACATCCGGCTAGCGGCTCAGTCGCGGCCGGCCGACTGGGTAGAGATCGAGGTGGCCGATACCGGCTCGGGCATCCCGGCCGCCGATGCCGAGCGAATTTTCGACCTATATTTTACGACAAAGGCCGCCGGCACCGGGCTGGGTTTGAGCTTGGTTCACCGCATCGTCTCAGAGCACGGGGGGCGCGTTGAAGTACAAAGCACCCCCGGCGCGGGGACGCGATTTGTCGTTCTATTGCCGAGGGGATTGGCCGAGGCTGGCGCGGCGGTTGAGGCCGGGCGAATGGCGGGTATATTACGGGGCGAACAAAATCAATAGGCGATGGCAAGGGCTGCATGATCCGGCGCGTTACTATTAGGAAATTCAAGCGTTTTCGCGCACAGACGTGCGAGTTGGCCGAGTCCGTGGTGCTCGCCGGTCCCAACAATGCCGGAAAATCTACGCTGCTACAGGCGATTGCGACGTGGAAGCTCGGGCTCGACCGCTGGTTAGTTCAGCGCGAAGGAGGCCGAGCGGTCCGGCGGTCCGGCGTGGCGATAACCCGCGCCGATTTTACAGCCGTGCCGTTGCGCGAGATGAATCTATTGTGGGAGGGGCGGAAGGTCACCGGCCCGCGCGGTATGTCGGGGACGCGGCGGCTGATCGAGATCGTCGTGGAGGGCGGAACAGGCGAGGAGGAGTGGACGTGTGGGATCGAATTCCAGTACTCCAATCCCGAAGTGGTCCATGTGCGTCCGCTGCGGGCCAAAGATCTCGACCCGGCGGACATCCGGGCGTTCCCCCCTCCGGCGGCCCGGGCCCTCGACATCGTCCACGTCCCGCCGCTCGCCGGTATTGAGCGCGACGAGCCGCGGCGCGACCGGGGGATGCAAGATCTGCTCGTGGGTCAGGGGCGTCCGGGCGAGATTTTGCGGAACCTGTTGTGGGAAATTTCCGAGAACAGCAAAGAGGACTGGCGGCAGCTCGCCGAACATATCCGCATACTCTTTCAAATCGAAGTGCTCGCGCCGTCGTATGCCCCGGCCCAACCGTACATCGTCTGCGAATACCGCGAGCCGGGCCGCGATAGGCCCCTCGATTTGTCCAACGCCGGTAGCGGTACGCTCCAAGTGCTCCTGTTGCTGGCCTTCCTCTACGCCCGCCCGGCGGCCGTAATTTTGCTCGACGAGCCGGACGCCCATCAGCACGTCATCTTGCAAAGGCAGGTGTACGACCTGATTCGCAAGGTGGCCCGCCAACGCGGCGGCCAAGTGCTCATCGCCACGCATTCCGAGGTCGTCCTCGACGCGACTGAGCCGACGCGGGTGCTCGGATTTTTTGGTGAATCGCCCCGTCCACTCGTCGATGAAGACCAGCGCAACCAACTCCGCGAAGCCCTCAAGCGCCTGACCACCACGGATCTCCTATTGGGCCGCGAAGTCGGCGCGGTGCTTTATGTCGAGAGCGAGACCGACGAGCGGATTTTGGGCGAGTGGGCGCGCATGCTCGATCATCCGGCGCAGGGCTTTTTGAAGCGGCCGTTTGTGCGCTCGCTCGGCGGTCGCAGTCTGCGCGAAGCCCGGGCGCACTTCTTCGCCATGCAGGCCGCCTTTCCCGGGCTGCCGGGCCTGTGCCTGCTCGATGGCGACAACCGCGACGAGCCGGACGCGGAGCTGACCCGTACCGGCTTGGTCGTCTTGCGCTGGCGTCGCTACGAGATTGAGAACTACCTGTTGCAGCCCGAGGCGATCAAGCGGTTCGCCAACTTCCCCTTGGCAGAAGAGGCGTTTTGGCGCCAGGTCCCGCGCGGGACGGACCTATTTGGGGATCACGTCTCGCTGGTGCGCGTCAAGGCAAGCGACGAATTCCTCGTGCCACTGCTGGCCGAGATGGGCCGGCCCACACCCAAGCGAGACTTGTATCTGCTGGCCGCCCAGATGCGGCCCGACGAAATCCACCCCGAAGTAGTGGAAAAGCTAGATAGGGTGGCAGCACTCGGCGCGGAGTAGCAGGCAACGCGATTGAGGGGATTTTGCAATGGCTGGCGAGACCATTCTGATCATTGACGACGAGGCCGCGCAGCGCGAGGCCGTGGGCGGCTACCTGCGCAAACGGGGGTTTGCGGTCTTACAGGCCGCGAACGGGCGCGAGGGCTTGGCCCTATTGCAGGACCGGGTGATTGACTTGATCATCACGGATTTGCGGATGCCAGAACTGGACGGGATGGGCGTACTCGCCGCGGCCCGTGCGATCAACCCCGCGATTGGGGTCGTCATGGCGACGGCTTTTGGCACGGTGGATGGCGCGGTTGACGCCATGCAGGAAGGGGCCTTCTACTACCTGCAAAAGCCGATTGATCTCGACGTACTCGACCGGCTCGTCGATCGCGCCTTGGAGCAGCGGCACCGCATCTCGGAAAACGAACTCCTCCGCGAGCAGATCGGGGAGCGGGTGCCCTTTGGCGGTATCATGGGCTGCTCGCCAGCCATTGAAGAGGCCCTCAACGTGGTGGCGCGGGCCGCGCCGAGCCGGGCTACTGTGCTGTTGCACGGCGAGTCGGGCACCGGCAAGGAGCTGATGGCGCGCGCCGTACACGAGGCCAGCCCCCGAGCCGGCCGCCCCTTTGTGGCCGTCAACTGCGCCGCCCTCAACAAGGGCTTGATCGAAAGCGAGTTGTTCGGGCACGAGAAGGGGGCCTTTACCGGGGCGGATGCCCGGCGCACGGGCCGCTTTGAGCAGGCCGATGGCGGCACCTTGTTCCTCGACGAATTGGCCGAAATCCCCCTCGATGTACAGGTCAAACTTTTGCGCGTCTTGCAGGAGCGCACAATCGAGCGGGTCGGCAGCGGCGTTGCGATCGCGGTGGATGTGCGGCTGATCGGGGCGACGAATCGAGACTTGGCGACGCTAGTCGCGCACGGGGCATTCCGCGAGGATTTGTTTTACCGGCTCAACGTCGTGGCGGTGGACCTGCCGCCGCTGCGGCAGCGCAAAGGCGACATTCCCCTGCTCGTCAACCACTTTCTCGCCCGCTATGCCGCAGAAAACGATAAGGCCGTCGGCGAGATCTCCAAAGAGGCGTTGGAACTGCTGACGCGCTATGCCTACCCCGGCAATGTGCGCGAGCTGCAAAACATCGTCGAGCGTGCGGTGGTCATGGCCCGGGGCGCGGTGGTGACGTGCGCGGACTTGCCCGCTGAAGTGCAAGAAGCCGCGCCGGCGCCCGTTGCGGACACCTTGCCCGCGCAAGTGGAGGAATTGGAAAAGAAGGCCATTGCCCAAGCCTTGGAGCGGGCTGGCGGCGTCCAGAGCCGAGCGGCCGAGTTGCTGGGGCTGACCGAGCGCAACCTGCGCTACAAGCTCAAGAAGTACGGGCTGAAATAGCTCAAAAGCCGAACTGGATGCCCGCAGAGTACGCATGGGCGTCTGCGCTGTAGAACGCATCGTTGGACGCCACGGTGCGGTAGAGCCACTCCAATTCGAGGGCCATGGCGCGGAACGGGGTGCGGTCTAGGTACAAGGTGCGCCCGAGCCCCAAGCGCGCGGTGTGGCGCGTTTCCGCCGTGGATTTCCCCGTGACAACGCCGGCGAGGTCGTAGGCTGGCCGCTGGTGGTAGAGGCGGCTTTCTCGCTGGACGGAGGCGGCGAGCTCGCAGTTTAAGGGCACCAAGTACTTCAGGGTCGCACTCCACTGATCCCCCCCATAGCTGTAGCGGTCTTCAAAGAGTTCGTCTGGGTCGTACCAGTGGGTCTTGAATGGGGCCTTAGCCTCGTAGAGTTCCCATTGGGCCTTAGCAAAGAGTTCGTCTGGGTCGTACCAGAATCTATCGGCCTTGCGGCTCTGGCCGGCGAGGATGCCTTGGTGATGCCACGCTAGCTGCAACCCGAGGTTGGGGCCGAGGGATTGGGCGGCCTTGAGGCGGGTGCCCCATAAGAGCGGGTTGCGGCTGAGCTGAGCGAGTTCCTGCCGATAGGACTTAAGGCCCAATTCGCCGTTTAACTGCAAGGTGGTGCGGCTGGGCAGGTAGTGGCTTAGCTGCGCGTCGAGGCGCTGTTCGAGGTAGTTGTAAGCGGCGGCGTTGAGAAAGTTTTGGTAGCTGAGTGTGTAGTCGAAGCGGCAGATCAGCTCCGAGTGTAGATACGGCTCCAAGCTGGCGAAGGCTCGGCCGGCGGCAAAGTCGCGGTAGTCGTAGAGCGGGCGGTCCAAGCGCAGGCTCAGGGCCGCGCCGGCAAAGAACAGCCCGGCCGCGCCCAAGGAGTGGGCATAGCTCGCGCCCAAGCGGTGGACGTGATTGAAAAGGTCGGCGTTTTCCCTGAATACGTTGGCGTTGCCCGAGTAGTACCAGCTCAAGTCCTCGCCGAGCTGGTAGTCGAAGTCGATATAGGCCGACTGGATCAGGTCGCTGCGCGGGCGGGCGGTGAGAAAAACGTTGTCCGTATAGGTAGTGTACAGGTCGGCGTTGAGTTCGACTTGGGCCTCGGCGGCCGAAATCAGCGCGATTAGACAGACGAGTAGATGTCTCATTTGCCCTCCTTCTTCTTGTGCTTCTTGGGATCGTCTTTTTTGAGATGCAGGGGTACGCGGCGTTTGAGGCGTTTGGGGGCGAGGTCGCGGACGCGCTCGTCTGGGTGCCGCAAGAGGCGGCGCAACAGGCGGGCGTCGTCAATGCCGTCGCCGTCCTCGTCCAAGAAGAAATCCATCCGCCGTTTTAGCGCGTGTAGCCGCTGGTGCAGCCGCTTGAGCGGGTCGTGCATGCCGTCGCCATCGGCGTCGCGGAATTGCTTGACTTGGTGCCGGCGCTCTTCAAAGACGCGGCCAAAGCGATAGCCCAACAGCCCGTGCGGGCCGTACTCTGCGCCGGTTATATCGTTTGTGCGGTCACCATTGAAATCGACGACGTTGTCGATGAAGCCGTCGTCGTCTGCGTCGCGGAAGCGCCCGTCGAGGTCGTTTACGCCGTCTCCGTCTGCGTCGCGGAAGCGGTCGTTTACGCCGTCGTCGTCTGCGTCTAAAAAGGGGAAGTGGTGGGGATAGGGCTGGCCGTTGAGGTCGTTTACGCCGTCTCCGTCTGCGTCGCGGAAGCGGTCGTTTACGCCGTCGCGGTCGGCATCGACATAGCCGACAACGGGCGCGGGAGACGCGCCTTCCGGCCCGGATTGGGCGCGTGCGGAACAGGCTAGCAGGGCACTGGCCACGATGGCGATGACGACCATGGTTTCCTCGATATGCTCGCAAGCAACAGCCAACGCCCGGAAGCGCCCGAGCGCTGGCTATTGCTTTGTCGTTACTGGCCGAAGGAGTTCTTGACGCGACCCCAGCTCGTCTGCTCGACCGCTGTGGCTTTGCCCGCAGCCGCTGTCTTGGTCGTCTCGGCCGCTTCTTGGCTGCCGCGATCGGTCTTGATTTGTTCGAGCGTTGCGAGTTGATCGGCGGTCAGAATGGCCTCAAAGCCGGTCCAGTACTGGTCGCGGAGGGCTTGCTTCTGCTCGCGTAGGTCCTCTTTGAGCACTTGGACTTGCTCGGCTTGGTCTTCGCTCAGGCCGAGCGGGTTCTCGATGGCCGCGAGGGTTTCGCGCTGCTCGTCAGTTAGGATGGCTTCAAAGCTGGTGCGGAACTCTTCCTTGGTCAGGTCCTGCTCCTTGAGAGCTTGGATCTGCTCCTTCTGGTCTGCGCTCAGGCCGAGGTCGGGTCGGTTGGGCCGATTGGCCCTGCGGTGTTCGAGGGCCTCGCGCTGCTCATCGGTTAGGATGGCCGCAAAACTGGTGCGGTACTCTGCTTTGGTCAGGTCCTGCTCCTTGAGAGCTCGGATTTGCTCGGCTTGGTCTTCGCTCAAGCCGAGCGGGTTCTCGATGGCCGCGAGGGTTTCGCGCTGCTCGTCGGTTAGGATGGCCGCAAAATCGGTGCGGTACTGGTCGCCGAGAGCCTGCCGTTGCGCCCGTAGGTCCTCTTTGAGGGTTTGGACCTGCGCGAGCTGGTCTTCGCTCAAGCCGAGTTGCTCGATCCACGAGCCTCGGTGCTCGCGGTGCTTGCCGTGCTTGCCTTTGGCACCCCAGCCTTTTGCCGAGGTGTCCATGGCCGCCGTGGCGACCAAAATCAGCGCGGCTGCGATGCCCCATGTTGCCTTCATGATGCTCCTCCTTGCATGAGATAAGTGTAATGCCCAACGCGCATTGTTGGGTCGCACTGTGTTAAAGCAATATCTGTGCCACAAGAGAGCATTTTTCTGCAAAATGTCGCTTTACCAGTGGGCGAGCGCCTTGCGCCGTTGCCAAAACACGGCCGGCCCGCTTGGGTGAATTCGACCAGATGGTCGAAAGAGATCGTTCTTAAAATGACGTAACATTATGTTTTTATGTAACCTGTAATCCTTTCGACCAAGGCCAAAAATTCGACCAGATGGTCGCGGGTAAAACGGCGCGGGTGCGCGGATGCAGGCTCAAGCCGTAATCTACCCCCGTCCAAACACCCGCGCCGGCAGATACGTAGCCAACTCCGGCACGAACCACAGCCCCACCAACAGCAGCACCTGAATCGCGATAAAGGGCACGACCCCCCTATAGATCTGCGGCGTACTGATCTCTGGGGGGGCGACGCCGCGCAAGTAAAAGAGCGAGAAGCCAAACGGAGGCGTCAGAAAAGAGGTCTGCAAATTTAGGGCGATCATCACGCCCAACCACACTGGATCCAAGCCCATCGCCAAGAGGACCGGGCCGACGATGGGGACGACGACGAAAATTATTTCAAAGAAGTCGAGAAAGAAGCCGAGCAAAAACATCACGGCCATCACCAGCGCGAAGGAGCCGAGTACGCCGCCGGTCGCCTCATGAGTCAGAAAGCGCTCGACGGCTTCGTCGCCCCCGTAGCCGCGAAAGACCAGCGAAAACACGCTCGCACCAATGAGGATGATAAAGACCATGGCGTTGATCTCGGTGGTGGTGCGCATGGCTTCTTTGAGGGCGTCGCGGTTGAAGTGCCCCTTGGCCATTGCCAAGAGCATGGCACCCACCGCGCCGACCGAAGCGGCCTCGGTCGGCGTGGCCACCCCGAAGAGGATGGAGCCGAGCACCCCGCCGATGAGGACGAGGGGCGGCACGAGGGCCGCGCCGAGGCGGGCGAGGAAGGCCGCGCTGAAGGGCTCGCGCTCCTCGGCCGGCACGGAGGCTGGCTTGAGGAGGCCGAGGCCGATTATATAGAGGATATAGAGACTCATCAGCACGAGACCGGGCAAGAGCGCGCCCATAAAGAGGTCGCCGACCGACACGGAGACCGGGGCGAAATTGCCCATTTTGAGCTGGGCCTGCTGATGAGCCGAGGAGACGACATCGCCGAGGATGACGAGCACAATACTGGGCGGGATGATCTGGCCGAGCGTCCCCGAGGCGCAGATGATGCCGGTGGCAACCGCTGGGGAGTACGCACGCTTGAGCATGGCCGGCAGCGAAATGAGCCCCATGGTGACGACCGTCGCGCCGACGATGCCAGTGGAGGCCGCCAACAACCCCCCGACGAGGCACACCGAAATCCCCAGCCCCCCGCACAAGCGGCCGCAGAGTTGCGCCATGGTTTCGAGCAGGTTCTCGGCAATTTTTGAGCGTTCCAGCACGACTCCCATAAAAACGAAGAGCGGCACGGCCATCAGGGTCTCGTTGGCCATGATGCCGTAGATGCGGGCCGGCAAAGCCGAGAGAAAGGCCGCGTCAAAGTGGCCGGTGAGGACGCCGAGGCCGGCAAAGCCGAGGGCCGTACCCGCGAGGCAAAAGGCCACCGGGAAGCCGGATAGCAGCACCGCGAAGGTGCAGAAAACCATGGCCAGCGGCGCGAGTTCGCTCATGGGGCGCGGAGGGTTTGGACGCTGTGGTACGCGATGGCTAGGGCTTGCAAAAACAGCAGCAAGAAGCACAGGGGAATGGCGGTTTTGAGCAGATAGACCGCCTCCAAGCCGCCGCCGTCTTGGGACCCTTCGAGCACGGCCCAAGAGTCGGCGACAAAGGGCAGCGACTGGTAGAACAGCACCGAGCAGCAGGGGATCAGCAGCAGCAAGCTGCCCAAGAGGTTGACCAGTGCCTTGCGCCGGACGCCCAAGGGCCGGTAGAGAATATCGACGCGGACGTGCTCGTCGCGGGCGAGGGTGTAGCCGGCCGCGAGGAGGAAGGTAAAGGCGTGCATGTACAGGGCTATTTCCTGCATCCAGACCCAGCCGCGACCAAAGAGGTAGCGCAAGACCACGATGACAAAAGTCACCAAGACCATGCCCAGCGTCAGCCAAGGCACTGTGTGGGCGATGAAGCGGTTGAGGCGTTCCATGCGGGCGTTAGCCAAAGGTCAGGGCGCGTGCTTGGGTATAGGCTTGCTCGGAGATGCGCGTGTACGCGATGGAGTTTTTGCGGAAGGCGTCAAACGAGCGATAGACCCGGCTGGAAAAGGGGTCTTGGCCCGCTATTTCGGCTACGACTTCGGCCGCTACTTTGCCGATTTGCGCCAAGAGCTCGTCGGGGAAGCGCCGAAGCTGAACGCCGTGTTCGTCCACCAAGGTCTTGAGGGCGTGGCTGTTGCGCGCGGTGAACTCGCTGAGCATGTCGTCGTTGGCCGCTTGGCAGGCATATACGACGACGGCTTGGAGCTCGGCCGGGAGGGCTTCTAAGGCTTGCTTGTTGACCATGCACTCTAGCGTCGTCCCCGGCTCGTGCCAGCCCGGCCAGTAGTAGTATTGGGCGGCTTGGTGCAGCCCAAAGGCGAGATCGTTGTACGGGCCGACCCATTCGGTGGCGTCGATGGCCCCGGTCTTGAGGGCTTGGAAGATCTCGCCGCCGGGCAGCGCTTTGACCGTGACTTCGAGGCGGCGCAGGACCTCGCCGCCCAAACCCGGCATCCGCATGACCAAGCCGGAGAAGTCGGCTAGGGAGTTGATTTCGCGGTTGAACCAACCGCCCATCTGCACCCCTGTGTTGCCGATGGGAAAGGCCCGGAGGTTGAAGGGCGCGTAGAGCTCGTCCCACAGGCTCTGGCCGCCGCCATAGCGCAGCCAGCCGTTGATCTCGGCCGCGTTTAGGCCAAAGGGAACGGCCGAGAAAAATTGGGTCGCCTCGTGCTTGCCCTTCCAGTAGTAAGCGGCCGCGTGGCCCATCTCGGCAGTGCCGCCGGATACCGCGTCGAATACGCCCGAGGCCGGCACCAACTCGCCCGCGCCGTACACCTTGACTTGCAGGCGTCCCCCGGACAGGGCCGCTATGCTGTGGGCGAGGTTGTTGGCCCCGGTGCCCAAGGCCGGAAAGTCCTTGGGCCACGTGGTGACCATCTTCCACTTGAAATGCTGTTGGGATTGGACGGCCGGGGCCGCTTGCTGTTGGTCGCTCTGGCCACAGGCGGCCAAGCCGCCGGCCGCTAGCAGGGGGGCGCGTTGCAGAAAGGAGCGGCGCGAGCGTGGGGCAGAATTGTCCATGAACCTCAGCTTTTGTTGAGTAGGTGGCAGGAGCCGTCGTCTTGGCCGACGACCACGAGGTGGGTCAGGCCGACAAAAAGCCCGTTTTCTACGACCCCGGGCAAGGCGTTGAGCCAGTGCTCGGTGGCGCGGGCGTCGTCGATCCCGGCGGGAAAACGAGCGTCGATGACGTAGTTGCCGTTGTCGGTGACATAAGGGATGTTCGGGGCGCGCAAGCGCAAGGCCGGGGCGAGGCCCCGCTCTTTGAGGCCCCGGGCGATGAGGGGATGGGACCAAGGGACCACCTCGACCGGCAGCGGGGCCTTGGTGCCGAGCCGATCGACGAGCTTGGATGGGTCGGCGACAATGATCTGACGCCCGGTGATGGAGGCGACGACTTTCTCGCGCAGGAGCGCACCGCCTAGGCCCTTGATTAAGTTGAGGCTGGGATCGACTTCGTCGGCCCCGTCGATGGTCAAATTGACGCGGGCCACCTCGGCGAGCGTCGTCAGCTCGATGTCGAGGGCGCGGGCCAAGGCGGCCGTGGCGGCTGAGGTGGGGATGGCCTTAACCGCCAGCCCGGTCGCGACGCGCTCCCCGAGGGCGCGAATGGCCCATTCGGCGGTCGAGCCCGTGCCCAACCCCACGATCATACCGGCTTCAATGTACTCGGCGGCGCAACGGCCGGCGGCTTCTTTTGGCGTCATCTGCTATCAATTCACAGGCGCGTACAATAGTGGATCTGGCGGGCGACTTCCTCAAAGCCGAGGTGGGGATACAAGTGCGAGCCGATGGGGTTTTGCGCCAGCGTCTCGATCTTGGCGCACTCCATACCCGCGGCGCGCAGGTGCGCCAAGCCGTGCTCTAGGAGTTGGCGGCCTAGGCCCTCGCCTTGGCGGTGCGGCAGGACGGCGATGTTGGGTATCCCGCCGATTTTGCTCTCGCGGTCGATGCGCGTGGTAATGTAGCCAACTACTTCGCCGCCTTCCTCCCACACAAAGACGCCGCTCGCCCGCTCGCCGGCCACGTCGTCGTCGATGTGGCGCAGCTTGCGAAATTGCCAGTCGCGTCCGCCAATTAGCCCAAAGCGCTGCTCGATGTTGTGGTCGATGGATACCCCGGGGAAGCAAACTGCCGTAATGTGCTTGAGTGCGGGCAAGTCCGCTGGGCGATAGGGGCGAATCACGGGGATTAGCTTCCGGCGGATGCGGAGACCTGCAACAGGGCTGGGTCCGGGGCGGTCTCGCGCCCGGCGAGCAGCTCGGCGGCCCGCTTTTTGGCCGCCTCCATTTTGGGTTGCCGGACGCCGCGGTAGCCGCGCACCTCCTCGGGCAGGGACAGGACTTGCACCCAGGTGTGGTACTCTTCTGCGGAGTGCGGAGAAAAATCGGCGACTAGGCTTTCGTACCAAGCGGCAAAGTCGCGCTCCTCGCGGTGCCACCACGAAGCGCCGAGCCGGCGGAAAAACCGCATGCGGGCAATCCACTTCAGGGGCCTATCGCCTAGCTTGAGCTCGGGGCGAAAGTCGCGGCCAAACAGGCGCAGGTGCGGCCGGTTTAGGTGGCGGTAGTGGATGCGGTCGCCGCGGCTCGGATCGATGTTGTAGCGGCGGCGGTCGCGGCGGTACTTCTCGGGGCAGGTCAGCAGGTGGGCCACGTAGATTTCGTCCTTGATGGCGAGGACCTTGGCGAGTTGGTAGATAACCGCACGGGTGGCCGCGAAATCGCGCTCGGCCTCGTCTTTGGCCTGCACGGCGAGCACTTGGCGGATGTAGCGGTCGGCGTACGCGAGGTCTTCGTACTGGATCAGGTCGTACACCCGCACGGCGAAGTGCCGGCGCGCCGTGGCGATGGGCGTCTCGCGGATGCGTTGGCGGTAGGCCGCGGCCACGCGCTGGCCCCGCGTCTGGGCCAGCAGGGCGGCTTTGTCGGCGACGAGCTCGGCGTAGCTCAGGGGTTTTTCTGCGACCGGGAAGTGGTTCGGATCAAGCGCGAGGCATCGCCCCATGTTAAAGGCTTTGAGGTTGGTGTCGAGGTCGCGGCGCACGGCCTGAGAAATGGCCCAGAGCAAGGTGTCTAGCTCTAGGGAGAGCAACCCGCGTTGGAAGGCCACGCCGAGCATCATGATGTTGGCGTAGAGCTTGTTGCCCAAGTAGTGCTCGCAGATGCGGAAGAGATCCGCGCCGAAGTACGCGTCTGGGCGGGTGTGGTGGCGGATTAGGTCGGCCTGATCTTCGGCCGAGAAGTCGTCTTGGCCGATGAGGGTGTCGATCGTGGCGGTCTTGGCGGTGTTGACGACAGCGGCGGTGCGCTCTGGATGGGCGATGCGGTAGCGGCCTTGGGGTTCGAGGCCCCGCGCCGCTTCGAGTACGTCGAGCCCGAGGAGCAAGTCGGCCTTGCCGCAGGGAATCAGGGGGGAGACCGGGGTGCCCTTGGGCGCGTAGCTCAAGTGCGAATACACCGAGCCGTTGCGGATGGCCAGCCCCTTCTTGTTGGTCAGCCGCACCTCGTAGCCCTGCCGCACGCCGGCTTGGGCCAGCACCGAGGCCACCACGTTGACGCCCATGCCGCCGACGCCGGCGATGTAGGTGTACCATACATCGGCGAGGGTGCGGTGGGCGGGCGCGGGCAACTGGCCGACGTCAATGGGCGGGGTCGAGACGGTGGGGGGGGCTTGGCGATAGATGGTGATCTCCTCAAAGGAAGGGCAGGTTTTGTCGCCGTCGCCGACTTCGACCCGGGTGCAGGCGCCGTCGGCAACGCAGGCGGAAGGGTCGATGGCGATCTTGGGGCCGTACTCGGTGGCGGGCGCGACCGTCAGGCCGCTACACCCGGTGGCCCGAGTGCATTCGAGGCAGTACTCGCAGACGTCTTCGCTGATGTTGATGTGCTTTTCGACCGGCAGGAAGCCCCGTTCCTTTGCGATCGCGCTTTGGTGCGCCCGCTCGCGGCGATGGTAGGTGATGCCGCATTCCTTGTCGGCGATGATGATTTTGACCCCGTCGCGGAGCAAGGTTGCGCGGACGAGGGCGTCGTAATTTTGGCGTTGGGAGGGGTCCATGCGGGCGATAAAGGTCGGCGAGTCGCCCGCTAGCCCGACGACGGTCTTTTCAATGTCTTGGGCAAAGGTCGGCTTGCCCAAGACGTCCACATCGACGCCCGGGGTGGGCTGATGCCCGGTCATGGCCGTGGTCTTGTTGTCGAGGATGATGTACGTGATGTCTTGGCCGTTTTTGATGGAGTCGGAAATGGCGATCATGCCGGTGTGGAAAAAGGTTGAGTCCCCCATAAAGACGAGCTGTTTGTTGTCGATAAAGGGGTCGATACCCGCGCCGGTGCCACCGCCCAAGCCCATGCCGGAAAGATTGTGCATCAGCTCGGAAAACGGCGCGTACTTGAGCATGGAGTAGCAGCCGATGTCGCCGTGAAAGACCAAATCTACCGGGGCTTGGCCGTCAGCCGGGGCCGCTAGATCGGCCGCCACTTTCTTGAGTACGCTGGCCGAGTCGCGGTGGGGGCACCCCGGGCAAAAAGAGGGCGCCCGCGGTGGAACGACCGGGGCCGCGGACACCGGGGCCAAGGTGGCGAGTTCGGCTCGTAGTTTATCGCGGTCAATGGGTAGATCGGCATCCAGCGCAGCGAAGAGGCGGGATAGGGCTTGGACGATGAGCGAAGGGTGCAGGCCGTGGACATCGGGAAAGCCCGGGGCATTGCCCGGAAAGTGCTTGCCCCACAGCGCGGGGCCGAGGTCTTGTTGCCGCGCTAACTCGGCGGCGATCTGCGGCTCGATAAAGGGCCGCTTTTCCTCGACCACGCAGAAGGCTTGGACGCAATCGGCAAAGCGCGCGATTACCTGGGGATCGACTGGGTAGGTAATGCCGAGCTTGAGGATGGGGAAATGCCCGGTTAGCCCGAGGATGTGCAGGGCGTGTTCGAGATAGGTATAGGCCAAGCCGGAAGTGATAAAGCCCAGCGGCTTGGGCGTCGCGCTGGGCGGATAGAGGATTTGGTTGATGCCCGCCTCCCACGCGAGTTGCCACAGGTGGGGGTAACGCTGGTGAACGACTTCGCGCTCTTTGTGCGCCGTGGCCGGCGGGATGATGACGCGGTCGTCCGAGCAAATGGTGCTGGTGTCGAGCGCGATGCGCTGCTTGCGATTGAGGGGGGCAAAGCGGTTGGGATGGACGGTGACGCTGCCGCCGCCGTCGGCTTGGTTGGAGGTGACCAGATAGGTCAGGTAGAGCCGCGAGCGCCGCGACAACTCAAAGCCTTGCCCGATCCAGTCTTTGATTTCCTGAAAGGTCGCGGGCTCGAGAACCGGCATGTAGAGATGCTGCGACAGAAAGCGCGAGTCGGCCGGTACTTGGGTCCCCTCGGACCAGGTGTCGTCGCCCACGGCGACTAAGGCACCCCCGCTGGGCGAAGCGCCGACCATGTTGCCGAGGGCCAACCCGTCAGCCGCCACGTGCAGGCCGACGCTCTTCATTACCGCTAAGGCGCGGATGCCCTCCATCTGCGAGCCGTTGAGGCGGGCCGCGGCGAGGGCTTCGTTGTTGGCGATCTGAGCGACGATACCGCGCTCGTTAAAGAGGTCCTTGTTGTTTTCGAGGGTCTCGAAAAGCTCGGCCAAGGGCGAGCCGGGATACCCGGTAATGACGCCGACTTGGCTTTCTAAGGCACCCTTAACGATCAGTTCGTTGCCGGTGTAAATGCCCGTGCCTTGTTCGAGTGAGAAGCGGGGATCCATGGGTCTATCTGAGCGTTGGGAATAAGTGCCAACATAGTACGAGGTATGGGGTGGTTGTCAAGTCGGCGCTTGCATCGGCCCGGCGGCCTCACGCTGGGTCCTCGAGCCAGTAGCGTTGGTATTCCTCCAAGAACGCCAGGGTCTGTAGGTCGGCCATGCGGTCGGGGAAGAGCACGCCGTCGAGATGGTCGATTTCGTGCTGGAGGACCCGGGCGAAAAGCCCCTCTGCTGCGAGCGTCATCGCACTACCTTTGCGGTCGTAGCCCCGGACTTCAACGGCTGCGGACCGCGGGACGACGCCGCGCAGTTGGGGAATGCTCAAGCAGCCTTCCCAGCCCTCTAGGCACTCCGGCGACCGGGCGGCATACTGCGGATTGAAGAGCACGGTCAGTGGGATGGCGGCCTCGTCTTGGGGGTCGGCTTGGGGCGTGCCGAGGACGATCAGCCGCAGGGGTTCAAAGACTTGCGGCGCGGCCAAGCCAATGCCCTCGTAGTCGATCATGGTCTCGATCATGTCGTCGATTAAGCGCTGCATCGGGGGGCTTTGCATCTGGGCAGCGGGAATTTCTGCGGCGCGTTGGCGCAGCACCGGATGCCCCATCCGCGACACCTTGCGAATGGCCATGGCGTTACGGCGCTTGGGACGCCGCCGAAAGGCAACAGCGGAAGCCGACTAAATCGAGGCGGTAATCGGGGCCGAGGAACCGCCCGTAGCGGGCGTCGGCCCGGGCTAGATTGATGTTGTGAAAAAAGGAGCCGCCGCGCACGACCCGCCAGCGCTCGGAGCGCGCATACCAAGATGCGGTCCACTCCCAAGCGTTGCCGATCATGTCATAGACCCCGTAGTCGTTGGTGCAGCGTTCATAGGTGCCGCTGGGCGCAAGGCCCGGCCCGCGCTGCCAGACCCCAGCAACGGCAAAGCGCGTATTGCAGCGCCCCGGCTCGAATTCCGCGCCATAGGAGTACGCGAAGTTTTGCGGCCCAGTGCAGGCTTTCTGCCATTCCTGTTCGGTACACAGCCGCTTGCCCTGCGCTGTGCAGAGCGATTCCGCTTCGCCCCAAGTGACGTCAACCTGGGGGAGAGCACCGCGCTGGTTGGGGTACTCGTACAGGTCGATGTAGAAGGCGTCATCGATCTGTACCATGCCTTCCACGTCGGACGCGGCTCGCGCTGGCAAGGCGAGCAAAAGGCAGAGGGCTAAGCGCTTGTCCATGGCGGCTCATTCCGCAAATTGTACCGCGCCAAAGCGGGCGGGGTGGTGAAAGCCGCGCTGGTAGGTCTCGCTCCAAGCCGTGTACTCGGTTTGTTCGTGGTAGTGCTGGCGGAGCGCGTCTGCGTCTGGGAGGTCGTTTAGGCGGCTTTTTAGCGCGCGCCCGGCCTTGCGTTCGATGCGGTAGAGATTGAGTCGCCAGACATCGCCTACGGCCGGGTATCCACCGCCGGTGACGCTATCGGCTAGAGCGGCCCAAGGAATGGCGATTTCCGCGGTCCAGCCCCAGTCGAGCGAGAGCGAGTCGTTTACTGTGCCGTGGGCTTGGACCGCTGTTTTAAGCCCGGCTATATCCCAGTCTTTGGACGAGTGCCACTCGGGCGAGATCGAATAAATCAGCAAATCGACGACTACGTTGTGTGGGTTGACCTCCAGCTCTAGGTAGCGTTTGCCGTCGCCATCGGGGTCGATGAAGATCTCCACGACTTCCTCGTCCCATAGCGGATCGTCTTCCTCTGTGGAAATAGCCCACATGTCTGCATCTTGACAGACGAAAGCAAAGTAAAAATAGTCGCTATCCCACAGCATCTTCGCCCGCGTGGGAAAGAGCACCTCGTCATACTCGTTGAGGATGCGCTCAAAGTGGTTGATTTGCTGCGCCCGTTCCCACGAGAATTCGTCCAGTTTGCCATCGACGACGACCGGTTTGAGGGCGCGTTGTACTGCGTACTGCGCCGACAGCCCTACTTGGGCGGACGCTGCAAGGGGGAGGGCGGCGAGCATCAGGATTGTCAGGAAGTGCATAGCATAATTCTCCTTTTTAGAGGGCTGAATATACGAAAATCGCTCGGGCTGACCAAAAATGCTTACTACACGCTGTCTTTCTAAGGATCGAGGGCATCTTGCCCTCGTCGAGGGCGGGACGCCCTCGATCCAAGACGCTGTACTTAGCCAAAAATGTAAAAGGGACGCTGCCAAGCTGGCACCGCCCCTTTAGTCCCGCTGCTACAGACCCGGCTTAGAAGCTCCTGCCAAAGACGAGGAAGGAGCTTTCTCTGTTTGGATTGAGGATGTACGAGGCGAAGTAATCGCCCTTGCCCATGTTGAGGCCGACGCTGACCAAGGCCGGGTCGGTATCTGTGGTGTAAACCCCGTTGCCAAAGCCGGCGGTGACGCTGACGGCGGTCTCTTCCATCTCGCCCAAGTCGTAGGTCGCTTCCACCCAGAACGAATCGTCGGGGTCGCCGGAGAAGTTGAAGGCCGCTAGGGCACTCAAGGGCATGCCGTCGAGGGCGAGAGACGCGCTGATCTCGAGGATGTGTACTGCGTCGTCGTTGCTGAAGCTGAAGAACGAGTCGTCTTCGGTCAGGCCCGGGAAGTAGTAGTCGGTCAGGGTAATCCCGATGGGACCGGAAGAAAAACTGGCGTAGAGGTCGTTCTCGTTGGCACCGCCGTCGGTGATGGCCCACGACGACCACGCGCCGATTTCGATGTTGCCGTGGCTGATGGACATGCCCGGCTGGACGCTGACGGCGTTGCCAAAGTCCGTGCCGCGCCACACATAGCGGTTGACTACGTCGGCGCCAAAGCCAACCCCGGCATCGGCCGGAACGGCGGCTAAAGCCAGCGCAAAGAGAAGGGGTACGGCAAAAAGCAAGCGGTTCATTAAGGTCTCCTTAATGGATTGAGGTGTACTGCGTCGAGTGATAGTAAGGTAAGATAAGAGATGGGGCCGGAACAACCAAAGGGTGCGCCGGCCCCTTGCTATCACAGGGCGCTTTCGCCCGTCTCGCCAGTGCGGATGCGCACGGCCTCTTGGATGGGCGAGGCAAAGACCTTACCGTCGCCGACCTTGCCGGACTTGGCCGCCTCGACGATGGTGTGGATCGCCTGCTCGTGGTCTGCGTCCTTGACGACGACCTCGACTTTGACCTTGGGGACGAAATCAATGCGGTACTCGGCGCCGCGATAGACCTCGCGATGGCCGCGCTGGCGACCAAAGCCCCGCACTTCGGTTACGGACATGCCGGCGATGCCCCGTTCGCCCAGAGCCTTCTGCACGTCCTCAAGGACCGATGGCCGGAGAAATGCTTCAATTTTATACATCGTTGTTCTCCCTTCGCTTAGTTGTTGATGTGCTGGAAATCCGCGTACGCGGGCTGGCCGTGCTCACTGAGGTCGAGACCCTCGTCTTCTTCCTCCTCGTCGACGCGGAACCCGAGTGTCGCCTTGACGATGATCGCGAGGACCAAGGAAAAGACAAAGGCGAAGAGGGCATACGACAGAGTGCCCAATAGCTGGGTGCCCACGCTGTGGTCGGCGTTGGTGCTGAACAGCCCGACCGCGACCGTACCCCAGATGCCGCAGATGCCGTGAACGGAGATGGCACCAACCGGATCGTCGATTTGGATGCGGTCGATAAAGACAATGGCAAAAACGACGATGACCCCGGCGAGCAGCCCAATCCAAATCGCCCCCCCCCAAGTGACCACATCGGCCCCAGCCGTGATGCCCACAAGCCCGGCGAGGATGCCGTTGAGAGCCATGGTGATGTCGGGCTTCTTGAGATAGATATAAGAAGTGAAAATCGAGGCCATGCAGCCGGCCGCAGCGGCGAGGGTCGTGGTGACGAAAACCAGCGATACGGCCGCCGGGTCGGCGCTGAGCACTGAGCCGCCGTTGAAGCCGAACCAGCCGAGCCAGAGCAGGAAGACGCCGATGGTTGACAGCGGCATGCTGTGCCCGAGGATGGGCCTGATTTCTCCATTGACGTACTTGCCCTTGCGCGCCCCTAGCACCAAGACAGCGGCGAGGGCCGAGAAGCCGCCAAAGGCGTGGACGACCGACGAGCCGGCGAAATCGTAGAAACCGAGGTCGTCGAGCCAGCCGGCACCCCACTTCCAAGAGCCGGCTATGGTGTAGCCAAAGGCCACCAAAATAGCGGCGTAGAGCATAAAGCCCGACAGCTTGACGCGCTCGGCCACCGCACCGGAGACGATGGTCGCGGCGGTCGCGGCGAACATGGCTTGGAAGATGAAGTCCGACCAGTAGGTGTAATCGGCGTATTGATTGGTCAGGTTGGCCACGTCGTTGTCAAAGCCGATCCACCCCTTGAGGGCCAACACATCGGCGATGAGCCAATCGTCGCCCGGATACATAATGTTGAAGCCGCACAAGGCGTAGGTGAGGACGCCGGCCGAGATGATAAAGAGGTTCTTAAAGAGGATGTTGACCGTGTTCTTCTGCCGGGTCAGGCCGGATTCGAGCGTGGCAAAGCCCAAGTGCATGATGAAGACCAAGACGGCGGCCATGAGAATCCACAGGTTGTCCACCATGAATTTGGGATAGGCCAAGGGCATGGCCTTGAAGGCTTCTACGGTGTTGAAATCCCCGGCTGAAGCCCAAGTGGTCGCCCCGAGGACCCCGGCACAGATCCACAAGAGCGAAAGACGGTTGCGAAAAACAGGCATGGGCAATCCCTTCCCTTTAGTGGTTAGCCGCCGACGGTGGGACTAATCACTAATGAATGAAGTATGAGGAGGCGTCTGGGCGACGCCTCGTGGATGCCAACGCATAATGCAAGAAATGTGCCAAGTGGATTGGGCGCGGATACTTCAGAATTGTAGCTTATTGTAAATTCGGGAGTTAGAAAAAATAACAATAAAGAGGGGGACGAGGTGGGCATAAGCTACAAAATTGAAACAGTAGGAATAAACAACAATTTTGTAGCTTATATGGCTATTTCTTGTAATTTTTCGGGCAGATGTCCAGTTTTTGGATGCGATACGAGAAAATGCGAGTCGTGGTGCCGAGGGCGCGGGCGGCCTTGGCCATATTGCCGCGGGCGTTTTTGAGGGCCTCGATGACGATTTCTCGTTCATAAGCCCGCATCATCGTCTCAAACGAGCCGGCGACCGGCGTTCCAGTCGCGTCCGCCGTTTGCAGGGAAGGGGGCAGGTGGTGGCCGTGGATGACGCCGTCGTTGCTGAGAATGATCGCCCGTTCAATGCAGTTTTCCAACTCGCGCACGTTGCCCGGCCAGTGGTAGCTCATCATCATGTCAATGGCGGGCGTAGAGATGCGGTACATCTCCACGCCGTGCTGGCGAGAGTACTTTTCGAGGAAGTGGTCGGCGAGTTGGAGGACGTCGGATTTGCGCTCGCGCAAGGGCGGAATGAAAATGGGAAAGACATTGAGTCGGTAGAAGAGATCCTCGCGGAAGGCCCCCTCGGCCATGGCTTTTTCCAAGTCGATGTGGGTCGCCGCGACGACGCGGACATCAATCGCTATAGGACCGCGGCCGCCGAGGCGCTCGACCTCGCGGTTTTGCAACACGCGGAGCAGCTTGACTTGGGTGCCGAGGCTGAGCTCGCCGATTTCATCGAGGAAGATCGTCCCGCCGCGGGCGCGCTCAAACCGGCCGGCTTTGCTCGTCGAGGCCCCGGTGTACGCGCCGCGCTCGTGGCCGAATAACTCGGCTTCGACCAAGGTCTCCGGCAGGGCCGCAACATGCACTTTGACAAAGGGCTTGTCGGCACGTAAGCTGTTGTAATGTATGGCATCTGCGGCAAGTTCCTTACCCGTACCGCTCGCGCCGCGCAACAGGACCGTGGCGTCGCTGGAGGCCACTTGGCCGATGAGCTGGCCCACCTCCTGCATGGGTCGGGAGTTGCCGATGAGATTGGCGGGGTGGAAGCGCGCGCGGAGTTCCTTTTGCAGGCGCAAGTTTTCGTCGAGCAGCTCGGTTTGCTCGGCGCGGGCGCGTTGTCGGGCGGCGACCGATTGGCCGATCATGGCGGATATGATGGACAGCAGGCGCACGGTATCTTGCAGGCTTTCGTTGTTCTTATAAGGAATATCAACGCTAATGGTGCCTACTACCCGCTGCTGCTGGAGGATCGGTACGCAAATAAACGAGGTCTGGCTCTTGGCCGCGCTGCCGCGGGCGCCGGTGCGGTTGAGGAAGAGAGGCTCGCTGCTGATGCGCGGCACGATCACGGGTTTGCCAGATTCTACGACCTTGCCGGTGACGCCTTCGCCGACGTCGTAACGGCCTCGCTTGATTTCCGATTTCGAGAGTCCATAAGCCACGTCGATGGAGACTTCGGCGGCCGCTTGGCTCAAGAGGCTGACTGTTCCCAAGCTCATGTCGAGTTGGTCGCACATGAGCTTGAGAATGGCGTTGAGTGCCTCCTCAAACTCGGTCGTCGAGCCTAGTATTTGCCCGATGCTGTGCAAGATGGAGATCTGTTGTTGCGCTCTGGCGGTCGGTGAGATGGACATTTGAGGCATCCTGTTCTACGACGTTTTTGTCGTTAATATGGATAAAAGCAACATTTTTGTAAATGTAGAAAAACGAAAAATCGGCCAAAATACCGGGGTACGCGCCGAGAGGGGCGTCATTTTAGTCCATAATAAACGAGGCATCGTACATTGTTGTAGCATAAACTATGCCATCGCAGGCTAGCGGGTCCGCGGGCAGATCATTGCCGTAACGCATCAACTCGGTTATTATTCTGCAATGAGAATTTCTGAAGTCAGCAAACAGAGGTCGTGAGAGGTTGGCATGAGTCGAGATATGACCGACCTATTAAATGAATGGTCTTTCGATCCAGAGGCGAATGTGCGGAAAGTGTCGGGTAGGGACGGGGTTGCAAAGATCCAGATTCGGGTGGACCAAGGGGCCTTTCAGGGCATTTTGCAGCTAAACCTCGACGGCCGGCCCGACGGTCGCCGGCCCCACGGGCGGGACTTTGCCCTCGATTACTACCATGACGAACTAAAAAAATACCGCCGCCAGCACGGGGGCAGCGACGAGGGCTTCGCACTCGACGAAGCGGCTTGCCACGAGCTTTTTGACGAAGGGAGCCGCTTGTACAAGCGCTACGCCTTTCTGCTCCAACTACACGACTACCGGCGGGTCGTGCGCGATACCGAGCGCAATATGGTGCTCTTCCGGTTTGTCAATCGCTATGCCGAGGACGAAGAGGACCGCGACAATCTGGAGAAATGGTGGCCTTATCTCTTGCGCATCAACGGCGTAGCCCGGGCCATGATCGCCATCGGCAACCAAGACTACGACCGGGCGTTGGCCGTCGTGCAGGGGACCCGCGACCAGATTGGCACGTGGCCCGAGGTGGAGGCCGAGGAGTTCTACATCGAGCGCGAGCGTTCAGAAGCCGCGCTCGAAGAGCTGGAGCAGGAAATTTTGCAAAAGAGACCGCTGAGCCAAAAGGAGCAGCTAGAGCGCTGGCTACAAGAAGCGGTCGATAGCGAAGAATTTGAAAAAGCCGCGCTCTTGCGCGACGAACTCAAGAAGTTGCGGGAAGGCGAAGGCTGAGCCGCGTACTGATCCCACCGAATTGCGGTCCGCTGCCCGCGCTAGGGCAGCGGACTCTGCAATCCTTGCAATCCTAGTAAAACTCCGTCTCATCCACCAACGCGAGCAGCGACTGGTAGCGAGTCGGGTGGCGGAGCTTGCTCAGGGCGCGTTCCTTGAGCTGGCGCACGCGCTCCCGCGTCAGGCCCATCAACCCGCCGATCTGCTCCAAGGTCAGAGCTTGGCTGCCATCGAGACCGAAGTAGAGGCGAATGATGCGCAACTCGCGATCTTCGAGGCTGGCGAGGGCTTCCTCTAAATGGGCGCGGGCCGAGCTTTGCAGGACGTCGCTGTCGGGCGTCTCCTGATTGTCGTCGGCGAGGAGGCTGAGCAGGCTGCGGTCGTCGTCGTCCTCAAAGGACTCGTCGAGCGAACGCACCGAGCGGGCGCTGAGCATGGTGTCGAGCACTTCCTCGCTCGGCATGCCGAGCTCTGCGGCGATTTCCTCGACATCCGGCTCGCTCTCGCGACCTTGGCCCAGCTTGCGCACGGCGCGCGAAATGTCCTTGAGCAGGCTGAGCTTGTTCAGAGGCAGGCGCACGGTGCGAGCGTGCTCGGCGATGGTCTGCAAGATGGACTGCTTGATCCACCACACGGCGTACGAGATAAACTTGTATCCCTTGGTGCCGTCGAAGCGCTCGGCAGCGGTCAGCAAACCTACGTTGCCCGCGCTGATTAGGTCCTCTAGCGAGAGACCGCGGTTTTGGTAATTTTTGGCCACATCGATGACGAAGCGCAGGTTGGCTTGAACCAACTCGTCGCGGGCGACCATGTCGCCGTCTTGGATCCGCGCCGACAGCTCGACTTCCCGCTGGCGGCTCAGCGGCCTAGAATCGGCGATGTCGTCGAAGTAGAGGCGCAGCGTGTTGTCCTCGTCATTTAGGGCTTCTTGGATCGCGTAAGCCATGGCGAAACCTCCCTTGGGTAATGGGTCAGCAGGTGCAAATTTTTGCACTCGATTGCAACCACTTTGGCCTTGTATCCCGCAAGGCACTCGAATTGCACGAGTTAGAAGCGTCCGGCTTTAGCTGCTTAAAGTGCAAAATTTGCATTCCTATCGTTTCGGTGCGGGGTTGCAAAGCGTCCCCGCGTTGTTGTGTGCTTAGTCCGACTGGATTGTTTGCTCTGCATTAACAAACAGTTAAGGTCGCTGGAGGGGGGTGAAGCATCCTCCCGATGCGCGGCTGGCGACCGGCACTCTTTTCGACTCGCGTACTATATAAGCAAATCCAATGCCACACTGGGTTGCCTACTAGCTAAAGTACTGTAAATTATTTATTTACGAAAAATGAACTACTGGGAGAGGATCGCGGCGAGAGGCCGGGCAAGGGCAAAAGTGCAAAAAATGCAGAAGTCGCCTAAAATTGACGAGTGAGCCGTTGACTGGGCACCGGGTCGGCAACGGCGAATAGAGCGTTCACTTCGTCGTGATGTTGTACCGCTTGATCTTGTACTGAAGGGAGCGGACGCTAATGCCCAAAATGGCGGCCGCTTCGCGCCGGTTGCCCGTGAGGCGTTGGAGGGTCTGGCGGATGAGCTCGGCTTCGGCCTCTTGTAGAGAAGAGCCGAGGGCCATTGAGAACTGCCCGGGGCCATCGGCCAGCGCGCCGAGCGGACCGGGCAGGTGCTCGGGGAGAATGACCGCAGCCGACGTGGTGACCACCAGCCGCTGGAGCAGGTTGCGCAACTGGCGCACATTGCCCGGCCAATCGTAGGCGATGAGGCCCTCCATGGCTTCCGGGCTGATTTTTTTAGCAGGCTTGTTCTGAGCACGGCAGGTTTCGTCGAGGCACATTTCGACTAAGACCGGGATGTCTTCCCGCCGTTGGCGCAGGGGGGGGATGTCAATGGGGATCACGTTAAGGCGGTAGTACAGGTCTTCGCGGAAGCGGCCTGTTGCTACTGCGTCTTCGAGGTTGCGGTTGGTCGCGGCGATGATGCGCACATCGGCGCGGTGGACCTGCGGATCCCCGAGCGGTTGGAACTCGTGGGACTCTAGGACGCGCAATAGCTCGACCTGATTTTTGTGCGGCACCTCGCCGATTTCGTCGAGGAAGAGGGTCCCCTTCTCGGCGAGGGTGAACCGGCCGGGCCGGTCGGCGTGGGCGCTGGTAAAGGCGCCGCGCTTGTGGCCGAACAACTCGCTGGCAAAAAGCTCTTCGGTAAAGCCGCCGCAGTTGACGGCCACAAAGGGCGCATCGCGGCGTTTGCTGCGGTCGTGGATAGCGCGTGCGACGAGATCCTTGCCGACGCCGGTCTCGCCGCGCAAGAGCACCGGCACATCCGCTTCGGCCACTTGTTTGATTGTGGCCGCGGCCTCCTGCATGGCCGGGCTGCGGCGCACGAGGCGACGGAACGGGGCTTCTTTTTCGAGGCGGTTGTGGAGTTTGCGGTTTTCGACGACGAGTTCAAAGCGATCGAGGGCGCGGGCGACTACGAGGCGCAGGTGGTCTAGATCGACGGGTTTGGTCACTACGTCGTACGCGCCTTTGCGCATGGCTTCAACCGCGGTGTGAACATTATCGTGGGCCGTGAGTATGATGCACAAGGTGCCGGGGTGGTGCTGGCCGACCGCCTGCAAAAGCTGGATCCCAGCGGGCCCCGGCATCTGCAAGTCGAGAATCGCCAAGTGGAAATTGTCGGCTTTCAGCATCCGGCGCACTTGGGCACCGTCCGCAGCGGTTTCAACGGCATAACCGGGTTTTTGTAGGGCCTCTTGTAGCCCTTCGCGAATAAAGAGCGATTGATCGGCGATGAGGATGTTGGCCTGGAGTTGGGGCATGAGCGCTGGTTGACAGGGATGGCAAGAGGACTAGCTTTTCCTGCATGGAGAATAAGCAAAACGTCGCCGAACACAAGAGGCGCAACCGCGACATGTTCAACGCCATTGCGCGGCGCTACGACTTGCTCAACCACCTCCTCAGCGGCGGTGTAGATGTGTACTGGCGGCGGCGCGCCCTCAACTGTGCGCTGAAGGCGGCCCCGCAGCGCGTCTTGGATCTGGCTACTGGCACCGGCGACTTTGCCCTCGCGGCCACCCGCTTAAAACCGCAGCAAGTCGTTGGTATTGACGTGGCCGTTGAGATGCTGCGGCTAGGAGCGGCCAAGGTGGCGGCCAAGGGACCGGCCACTCGCATTGAGCTGTTAGTCGGCGACGCCGAGCAGTTGCCGTTTCAGAATAGTACCTTCGATATGGTGACCGGGGCCTTTGGGGTGCGCAATTTTGGCCACATTCCGAGCGGCTTGGCCGAGGCCCACCGCGTCCTCAAGCCCGGCGGTCAGCTCTTGGTACTCGACTTCTGCGAGCCTACGACGCCGCTGTTTCGGCAGTTGTACGGGTTCTACTTCCACAAAGTGCTGCCCCTGATCGGCGGCCTCGTTTCCGGCCAGCGCCGAGCCTACGCCTACCTGCCGCGCTCGGTGGGGGCCTTTCCCCAGGGGTCGGCCTTTGTCGAATTGCTCGTCGCGGCCGGTTTCAGCCAGACGCGCTACACGCCCATGACTTGGGGGATTGCCGCGGTGTACCAAGGCGTCAAAGGGCCGGTTGACGAATAGGATACCCATTGCGTAGTTATGTACGAAACGCGGGAGAAACAAGTGATTTACGACGACCTTATTGGCCGCGCTGGCCTCGGCGATATCTACCATAAAGTGCTGGCTGGGCAGCGCTTGAGCGCAGACGATGGCCTGCGCCTGTACGCCTGCGATGAGCTGCCCATCTTGGGCTATCTGGCCAATATCGTCCGCGAGCGCACCAGCGGCGATTCCGCGTTCTACGTGCGCAACCAGCACATCAACTACACCAACATCTGCAACAAGCTCTGCAAGTTCTGCTCCTTTTATGTCAAGCCCAAAGACGAGCGCGGTTACGTGTTGGCACCCGAGCAGGTCGCCGCGCGGGTCTCCGAGTACGATCAGGCCCCGATCACCGAGCTCCACATGGTCGGCGGCGTCAACCCCAAGCTGCCCTATCAATACTATCTCAATGTCTTGCGGGCGATGAAGCAAGCCCGGCCGGCCGCGCATCTGAAGGCCTTCACCATGATTGAGATCGCCCAGATTCAGCGCATCGCCAAAAAGCCGCTCGAAGCGGTCTTTGCCGACCTAAAGGAGGCCGGGCTGGAGTCGCTGCCCGGCGGCGGGGCCGAAGTCTTTAGCGATCGGGTCCAAGGCGACCTTTTCTGGACCAAGGCGGATTCCGAGGAATGGCTGAACATCGCTCAGGTGGCGCACCGAGCCGGCCTGCCCTCCAACGCCACCATGCTCTATGGTCACATCGAAAACACCGAGGAGAAGGTCTATCACCTCGTGCGGCTGCGCGAAGTGCAGGACGAGACCGGCGGCTTCCTCTGCTACATCCCGCTTTCCTTCCACCCCGAGCGCACCGAGTTGGAGCACTTGCCCGGGCCTACGGGCTGCCTCGATCTCAAGGAAATCGCCGTGGGGCGGCTGATGCTCGACAACTTCCCCCACGTCAAGACCTTCTGGATTATGAATACCATTGAGATTTCGCAGGCCGCGCTCTGGTACGGGGCCGACGATATCGACGGCACGGTCATGGACTACGAAATCACCCGCAAAAGTTTCACCGCGACCGAGCAGCGGCTGACGCAGGCCGAGCTCGTGCAGCGCATCGTCGAGGCCGGGCGTCAGCCCATCGAGCGCGACTCCCTCTACAATATCGTCGCCGATACCCCGGCCTTGCTGGCGGCGGCCGGATAGTGCCCGTGATCGCCGATATTGCCGAAAAGGTCTATGCCGGCGAGCGACTCGCGCTCGCGGATGCCCGCCGCCTGTTCGCGCACCCCAACCTCGCCGAGCTGGGGATGCTGGCGCATTGGGTGCGCCGGCAAAAACACCCCGAGCCAGTGGTCACGTACAACGTCGGGCGCAACATCAACTACACCAATGTCTGCTGGGTCAAGTGCGACTTTTGCGCCTTCTACCGGCCGCCTAAGTCTAGCGAGGGCTATGTCCTGTCCGACGAGCACATATTTGCCAAAATCGACGAGTTGGTGGCCTTTGGCGGCGACGAGCCCAAGTCCTGCGAGATCCTCATGCAAGGCGGTCTCAACCCCAAGCTGCGTCTCGATTACTACGAACAGTTGCTCTCGGCCATCAGAGACCGCTATCCCCAAGTGCAACTACACTGTCTGTCGGCCACGGAAATCATCTACATCGCGCACCTGTCGCGGCTATCGCTAGCCGCGACCATTCGCCGCCTGCGCGACGCGGGGCTGGATTCGATCCCCGGGGCCGGGGCTGAGATCCTCAACGACGAGGTGCGCGACATTATCGGCTTTCGCAAGGACCGCACCGAGGAGTGGCTGGAAGTGCATCGCGTCGCGCACGAGCTGGGGATGCCGACTACGGCCACGATGATGTACGGCCACGTGGAGACGGTCGAACACCGCCTAGAACACCTAGACCGCCTGCGGCAGCTACAGAACGAACGCGGCGGCTTCACCGCCTTCATTGCTTGGAACTTCCAGCCCGACCACACGGACTTGGGGGCGGACGCGGCCCGCTGGAACGGTGTCAAAGCGACCGGGTACGACCACCTGCGCACGGTGGCCGTAGCGCGGCTTTTCCTCGACAACATCCCCAGCCTACAGGCCTCGTGGGTGACCCAAGGGCCTAAAATCGCCCAAGTCAGCTTGCGCTACGGAGTCAACGACTTCGGCAGCACCATGCTCGAAGAAAACGTCGTCAGTGCGGCCGGCACCCGCCACACCAACGAGATGGGCTTGGATGCCATGGAACGGCTAATCCGCGACGCTGGCTTTGCGCCGCGCCGGCGCAACACGCGCTACGAGCCGGTGGCTTCACCCTGTAGGCTCAACGCTTTGCCAGCCATTGCCGGCTAAACAGGGCCGCTGGTCCCAGCCCTTGCCACGCGCCACGCGCCATCCCCAAGGAGATTTTCTATGAAGCCGCGCTTGGGCGCGGTCCCGTACCTCAACACGCGGCCCCTCGTCGGTGCCCTCGAGCGCGAGCCCGCGCCTTTCGCGCTGAGTTATTCGGTGCCCTCGCACTGCGCCAAGGCCCTGGCGGCTGGCGCCATCGACGTGGGGATCATTCCCGCGATCGAATACGCCCGCAGCGTTTGCCCCTACTGGATCGTCCCCGATATAGCCATTGGTTCGCAGGGTCCGGTGCTGACGGTGCGCCTCTTTTGCCGCCGTCCGCTGCCGCAGATCAAGCGCGTCGCCTTGGCCACCTGTTCCCGCACTTCAGTCGCTTTGTTGTCCATTCTACTGCGCGAAAAATTCGCGCTCGCTCCCCAGCTAATCGAAATGCCGCCCGATTTGGAGGCCATGCTGGAGTGTGCTGACGCGGCCCTGCTCATCGGCGATCGGGTCTTCCCGCACTTGGACCGAGACTTGGAGAGCTTGGACTTGGGGCGAGAATGGACGGCCATGACCGATTTGCCCTTTGTCTTTGCCTTTTGGGCGGGCCGCCCGCAGGCCCTTAGCCCCGCCCAAGTCCAACAATTGCAGTGGGCCAAAGGGCAGGGGGTATGCCAAGTGCCGTCTATCGCCCAAGCGTACAGCCGAGAATGCGGCGGCTCGCCCGAGTTCTACGAGCGCTACCTGACCCACCACATCCGCTTTGATTTGGACGAGGCCGCCCAAGCCGGGTTGCGGCTGTTCTATCGGTTGGCTCACCGCCACGGCCTGATCGGCGTGGTCCCTCAACTGCGCTTTTATCCAGCGGTCTGACGAGGGCGCGATGGCTTTCTTGCCGACGATTGCGGTGTACGGCCGCATGATCAAATTCTCCCACAGCGTCTTTGCCCTGCCCTTTGCCTTTAGCGGTGCCTTGCTGGCCGCGGTCGGCACGGGTATCACCCCGGCCCAGATCGGCTGGATCGCGCTGGCGATGGTGGGGGCACGTAGCGCGGCCATGGGTTTTAATCGCCTCGTTGACCGCCATCTCGACGCGGCCAATCCCCGCACCCAAAACCGCGAACTGCCGCAAGGTGCGGTCTCGCCTCAGGCCGTGGGGTTGTTCGTGGTTCTGTCGGCCTTGGTCTTGGTCTTGGCAGCGCACCAACTCAACCCGTTGTGCTTATACCTGTCGCCGCTAGTTTTGGCCGTGCTCTTGTTCTATTCGCTAACCAAGCGCTTCACTTGGGCCTCTCACTTGGTTTTGGGGTTGAGTTTGGGCGGGGCGCCGCTGGGCGCGTGGATTGCGGTCACTGGGGGGGTTGACCTCGTCCCGCTCCTGCTCTGCTTGGGGGTGCTGGTTTGGGTGGCCGGCTTTGACATCATCTACGCTTGCCAAGACCGCGCCTTTGACATCCGGGCCGGACTCCATTCCATCCCGGTCCGCTTTGGCATTGCCCGCGCCCTATCCATGGCCCGCGCCTTGCACCTATTGTTCGTGGTGCTGCTCGTGCTCGTGGGTCGCACGGCCGGCTTGAGCCTGTTGTATTGGTTGGGCGTCGCAGTGGTCGCCGGCTTGCTGGTGTACGAGCACCGGCTGGTGCGGGCCGACGACCTGTCCCGCTTGAGCACGGCCTTTATGACGGTCAACAGCGCGGTCAGCCTGATCTATTTTGCCGCGATCTGGGCCGATCTGCTCGTCTTTGGCGAGGGAGAATTGCTGCGCTTGTGACGGGCGAGTGGTCTAGGCGCTAGACAAGCGGTCCGATGAGGAGAAAATCCATGAACATCAATGCGACTATTATCGATCAGAGGGTATCGGGTATTGTTGACGAGTACCCCGAATGGCTACCGCAAGGGAACGACATCAACCAAAAGAAGTCGGCGGCCTTTGTGCTCCTGTGTATGTCAACGTGCCTTGAAATGACGCTTGCAGACAGTGCCGAGTTGCTTACTGAAGGAGGAAACGATGCCGGCGTTGATGGGCTTCACGTGGGCGAGGTTGAAGATGGTGATTTTCTCGTCACGATTTTCCAAGGCAAATACAAAGTCAAGGACCTAAGCGGCCAGGCAAACTTCCCGGAAAACGACGTGCAAAAAGCGGTGGATACCGTGCGGATATTGTTTGATCCCAATAGGAATGTCGCGCTAAATAAAAAAATAGCTCCTAAAATTGAGGAAATTCGCTCGTTGATCCGCGATGCGTATATTCCCAATGTGCGGGTAATTCTTTGCAATAACGGAGATCGGTGGACATCACAAGCAGATAGTTGGGTAACTGACGCCGAAGAGCAGTACGGCGACAAAGTGAAGTTCCTCCACTTCAACCACGATTCCATCGTCCGTATCTTACAGCGCAGCAAACAGGTGGATACCACCCTGACGCTTAGTGGGCAAGCCATTGTAGAAGATATGAACTACATGCGCGTTTTGGTCGGGCGCGTTTCCGTGCAAGAGATCCAACGACTGTTTAACGATCACGGAGACAGCCTGCTAGAGCGCAATATCCGCCGTTACCTCGGGCTTCACACCAATCGCGGCAACACCGCCATTCACGAGACGCTTTGCGATCCAAACAAATCCGACAAATTCTACTTCTACAACAACGGCATTACCGCAGTCTGCGACCGATTCGATTACAACGCTTTTCAGCAATCAGACTACCAAGTGCAACTCAAGAATATACAGGTGATTAACGGGGGGCAGACCTGCAAGACGATTCAAGAAACACTCAATGGAATTTTGCCCAACCTGTGCGGCGAGTCAGCGTATCTGTTGATTCGCGTTTACCAGTTGGCCGATACCCATAAAGGGTTCGTCCAAGACATCACCTACGCGACCAACAGTCAAAACCCAGTGGATCTCAGAGATTTGCGATCTAACGATGAGATGCAGAAGCGGTTGGAGTTGGGCTTGTCTGGGCTGGGCTATACGTACAAACGCCAGCGGGAGGAAGGGGGAGGGGGGGCGTCGGTTATCACGAGTTCGATTATGGCTGAAGCCGTGCTCGCAATCTGGCGAGAAAGACCGCACCAAGCCAAATTTCGCCGCAAAGAACACTTTGGCAAACTGTACGAGGATATCTTTGAGCAACTCAATGCGGCTCAGGCATTGCTTGCGGTCTTGATTTTCAGGGCGGTCGAAAACAAAAGGAAACGTCCGACAACGACCACGCCGCCGGACTTTCTACCCTATTCGTCTCACTACATCGCCATGTTGATCGGGCGCACACTCCTCAAGGATAAGGATACCCCCCTCGATCAGGTTTCCCATCGAAACATTCAGGAACTCTTAAAGGCACTTGAGGACGATCAAGCCCAATACCATGCGGATGCCGTCCAAGCGCTGGAAAACGCGCTAACGGCTTGCTACGGAGACCGAGATGTTTCGCTCCAGCAGTTGTCGGCGACCTTCCGGCGCGGCGACCTACTCGAAATGCTCGACGACACCTAGCCGATGGTCGAGCGATGAGCGTAAGAGAGGATGTACGCGCCGCGCTTGCGGCCATACCACAGGGCAATTTTGCTGCGGCCGCGCAAGACTTGCTCGCTGTTCTCGGTTATCAGAGCGAGCGCACCTTGCCCGGGCAGACAGACTTCATGGCGCAGTTTCCCGCCCCGAAGGCAAACACGAAGACCGAGCAAGCATTTGGCGAGTGCGTCCAATCCGTGCAACTCGTCTTTCAGGTGACGAGCGATGAAATCGCCGCGGCCAATCAGCCAGCCGCTTCCTTCGACGCGGGGCAGCAGCAGAGCTTTATCTTCTTCGCTGTCGCGCTCAAGGAAGCAAGCTATGCTCGCGGCCAGTACGCGCAGTTCACCCGCGCGATCAACAAGCGTCTGCGCCAACCCGCTGTCGTTTTGTTTAAGACCACCGACCATCGGCTCACCTTGGCGTTTGTGCATCGCCGCGAGCACAAGCGCGCTGGCAAGCGGGACGTGCTGGGCCATGTGTCCCTGATCCGGGAGATTGCCCCGGCCGACCCGCACCGCGCCCATCTGGACATCCTCGCCGAATTGGCCTTGCCCAATCTGCTGGCGTGGATGGACGCCCGCGCCAAGCCGCACAATTTTGACGGACTGCTGGCCGCTTGGTTGGACAAACTGGACACCGAAGAACTCAACCGGCGGTTTTACCGCGACTTGTTCGGCTGGTTTAAGCGGGCGGTCCAAGAGGCCAAGTTTCCCACTGATCAGGCCCGAACCCGGCCGGCCGAGGAGCACGTTATCCGCCTCATCACGCGCCTGTTATTCGTTTGGTTTATCAAGGAAAAGGGACTGATTGCCGAGGACCTATTCATTGAGGCGCGCGTTAAAAACTTGCTAAAAAGCTACGACCGAGACGCGGGCGATTCGTACTATCGGGCGGTGCTGCAAAACCTATTTTTCGCCACCCTGAACACCGAGATTGGCAAGCGCGGTTTTAGCCAAGTAGAGAAACCTACGCACCGCAACTTTTCGCTGTATCGCTACAAACGGGAAATCAGCGACCCCAACGCGCTTTTGGCCCTGTTCGCCCAAACGCCCTTTATCAACGGCGGTTTGTTCGATTGCTTGGACAGCGAGGAGGCGACGCGAGATGGCGGCTATCGGATCGATTGCTTCTCCGATAGGCATTACAAAAAGTTGAGCATCCCCAACCGGCTATTTTTTGCCGACGACGGGCTGATTACGCTGTTCAACCACTACAAGTTCACGGTCGAAGAAAACACGCCCATAGAGCAGGAGGTCGCTCTAGACCCGGAGTTGCTCGGCAAGGTTTTTGAGAATTTATTGGCGGCCTACAACCCGGAGACGCGTGCGACAGCGCGCAAGCAAACGGGCTCCTACTACACGCCCCGCGCCGTGGTGGACTACATGGTAGATGAGGCGTTGGTGGCAGTGCTGGCCGAAAAGGCGCAGCCCGACGATGGCGACGCAGCGTACTGGCAAGCGCGTTTGCGCTATTTGCTGGATTACGAAGACGCATTCGACGATGCCAATGAGCTTTTTGAGGAAGCCGAAGCGGAGGGCGTTGTGCGGGCGATTGCGGAAATCAAGGTGCTAGACCCGGCGGTTGGTTCCGGTGCATTTCCAATGGGCGTACTACACAAGCTGACCTTGGCGTTGCAGCGGATTGACCCCGGCAACCTGCGCTGGCAAGCCTTGCAAAAGGAACGCACCAGCGCAAAGGCGGACGCGGCGTTTGAGACCAAGGACCAACGGGAACGCGATGCCGAATTGCTGGAAATTAGCGAAACCTTTGAGCGGTATTCGGGCGATTTTGGACGCAAGCTGTATCTCATTCAGAACAGCATCTTCGGCGTGGATATTCAGCCCATCGCCTGTCAGATCGCCAAGCTGCGCTTTTTCGTTTCGCTGGCGATAGAGCAGAAGGCCGACGAGACCGCCGACAACTTTGGCATCAAGCCGCTGCCGAATTTGGAGACACGCTTTGTCGCGGCGAACGCGCTGTTGAATCTTGACAAGCCAACCCAAATGCCCCTCGGGCAAACGGAAGCGGTGAATCGGCTGGAACGGGAACTGAACGAAAACCGCGAGCGGCACTTTCATGCGACCACGCGCCAAGACAAGTTGGAGTATCGCCGACAGGACGCTCGGCTACGTAAAGAACTGGCCGCCGAGTTGCAGAGCAGCCTGAGTGCTGCCGCCGCGAACCAAGTCGCGTCATGGGATCCCTACGACCAGAATGCGGATGCGGATTGGTTCGACGCGGAGTATATGTTTGGCATTGCCGACGGGTTTGACGTGGTGATTGGGAATCCGCCGTATATTGAGTCGAGAAATAGCCTGCTATCGGACGCATTGAAGGATTCTTACGGCAACCAAGTCCAAACCGATTGGGGAGAGACCCTACCTCGTGGGAGCGATCTACTCATTTACTTTTACTCCCGTTCTGTGAAACTCCTAAATGACTTGGGTTGTGGCTGCCTGATTACACAAAATGCTTGGCTCAGCACCGACTACGGGCAAGAATTTCAAAGGTTTTCACTCGGAAAACTCTCATTCCAGAAAATCATCGACACTACGGCCAAGTTCTTTTCTGATGTTAAGAGTCAGAACATCAATGCCGTCATCACAGTTTTTACCAAGAACCATTTGCAAGATATAGAATACGGAGTTGTAAACAGCGACATGGAGGTCGTTGAGAGAAGAACCATTGAAGCGAGACAAACAATGAAATGGGGGCATCTTTTTTCTATGCCGCAATTCTATGCAGATGTATTAGCAAAAGTATCTGCCACTTCGGGTACGGGAAATACAATCACCTTTGGGCAAGGAATAAATTTTCCCAAGAGGAAACTAAACGAGGGTGATGCCAAGGTACCCGTCATCGTCAAGGACGCGCAATTTGTTGCCTTTTCTGCTGACGGAAGAGTACGAGGACGCGAGATTAGCAGCCGTAGAAAAAACAAAATACCAGCACTTATTATGCCGCGTGGGATAGGAGATCGCCACTATTGTACCTTTAATTTGTGCAAGGCGTTTTCATACAGCCATGTGGAGTTGTACCTGCCCAGTGACCTTTGGGAATCAGAAATGCACTATTGCCTATGGGCTTACATGAATTCTTCTTTTGTCTGGTTATTCAGAGAAATTACCGGCCGGAAGAATCTCGGCGGCGGTATGTTGAAAGCCGAAGCGACTGACATGAAGACATTGCCTGTCAACGTTAGCTTCAATTTTGCCAAGGATGCAAAGGAAGTGTTTGAGAGCATCAAAGATAGGGAGCCGATGTCTGTTTCGGAAGAGATTTACACAGATGAGCATGTACTCATAGACGACATGGTGGCCGACGCTCTCGGCTTTAAGGATCTGTTGGAAAGTATTAAGGAAACCCTAGTTCGGCAGGTAGATTCCCGCTTGTCCAAAGCGCAATCTGTTAGGAGACCAAAACATGGCTATATCGGTTCAACTTCCTCGTGATGCGGAACAACGGCTTGATTTTCTGGCGGCGCAAACGGGGCGCACCAAGGACGTCTGCCTACGCGAAGTTATAGAACGGGGCCTTGAGGATATGGAGGACTACTACCTCACGGCCGAAGTCCTGAAGCGCGTCCGAAACGGTGAGGAGCAGGTGTACTCTGCTGCTGAGGTAAAAAAAGCCCTTGGCTTGGACGATTGAGTACACCGAGACCGCTGTCGATCGACTTCGCAAACTGGACAAACAGATGGCTCGTCGTATTGTCGTGAAGTGTATTTCAGGAGGAAAATCTGATGAGTACGCATTGGCTGGATATACAGAGTTTCCAACAAAGTCAGGAACTTCTGTCGGCGATTAATACCCTGTCTATTCACCGTAAATTGACTGACAAGGGGCATCCTGATACGGATAGAAAAGAAGCCGCGGAACAGGCTCTGGAAACCCTTGTTGCTTTTTTTGAGAAACTGGATAAGATCGTTCAGGACATCGAAGATGGGCATCGGAAGCCTATCCTAGGTGTGGATGCACGGTTGCGTCATTTGGCGGAAAATTACGTTTATGCAAAACGTTATCAAGGACAATCTCGTTCCCCATTCTCCGAACACCCTCTTTCTCAAGTTAGACCGTTATTCTATTCTAAATGTCCTGAAGATCGCCGCGAAGCCTTAAAAATACTGGAGGCTTTTCGTGAACTACTTGAGGAGCATGTTAGTGTTGATGCGAAGCGATTGCTAGGAGATATCTAATTGTTTCATATCCTCCGACAAAACAACGCTGATTTACTTCGGGAGATTGTCAGGCTCAAAGAAATTCTTTACAACAGCCGGGAGACTTTTCCAGAAGAACTCACGCCGTACTATACTTGGGTCGTTGAGAAATGTGTTGACCTACATCGGAACGTGAGGCAAAATCTCCAAGATATCGATCTTCAGCAGCAAGATATAGTCCCCGATATTCTGAGTAGGACACAGGTCGTTGAACAGGAATTTCGTCTGTTCAATCAGCGATGGGTTAGCCCTGTTTTGCGTACACTGTCTTCGGATCGCCTCTGCCTGAAGATACTGCGCTGGCTCCACGCATCCAATCCCAGCACTGAGCATATTCCCGTTGCATTCAGCGATGACGAATTCAGTATCTTGCCTATGGAGCCATCGATTTATTTTATGCCGCCTTCATCTCAACACGGGCTTCTTTATCTTCCACTCTTTTTTCACGAATACGGTCATCTTCTATATAGCTGTCACAAGCTAGAAATGGACGATCTAACAAGTAGTTTTCAGACAGCCCTTGAAGACCTTCTTCGGCCTAATGTACAGCGCAATGACCTCCACGCTCAAGAGGAGGGAACAAAGCGAGTCACCATCATTGAGACTTGGTATGGGTGGATGCAGGAGGTATTTTGCGACGCTATTGGATTCTGCATCGGTGGCTCTGCTTTTCTCAGGGCCTTTTCTATGTATCTTAGAATGAACGGACGAAGTGAGTTTAAGGTCCCTGTTGACGAATTGGTGCATAGATCTCACCCGGTTACTTTTCTAAGAGTTCGGCTGCTTTCTGACCTAGTCAGGAGGATGGGATACAACGCTGAAGCCGATAAATTGGAAGAAGAATGGGAGAAAATTGCTCAGGCTATAGGGATTGTCGAAGATTATTTTGGATACTATGAGGAACCTTTTCTGCCTGAGCTACGGCAGACCATTGATGATATGCTGGTTGAAGCTGCCCCCCAAATGTTTAGCGGTGAAAAAGAAGGGTCTCCCGTGGGCCTTTTGAATCAGGCTTGGCGAAAATTCGATGCTGACTTCGACGCTTACTCGGACTGGGAAACACAGGTTATTGAAAATTTTCTCAAAGATGAATAGACACCGATATTTACCTAATCCCCCTCACGCTTGGAGATCATCCAATGAACGCCATACCCTATTCTCGCCGCACCTTTCTCAAGCTGTCGGCTGCCACGGCCGCCGGCCTTTCCATAAGTGCTGCTCCGTCCCACCGCGACATGCCCCATCGGGTCTTGGGTCGCACGGGCGAAGCCGTCTCCCTGCTCGGGTTGGGGGGCGCGCATATAGCTGACCACGGCAACATGGAGGAGAAAGAGGCCATCGCCTTGATGCACGCGGCCATCGACGAGGGGATCAACTTCTTCGACAACGCTTGGGGGTACTCCAACGGCGAGAGCGAAGAGCGCATGGGCAAGGCACTGCGCGGCGGCTACCGCGACCGCGTATTTCTAATGACCAAGGACGCGAGCCGCCACCCCAAGCGAGCGATTGCCCACCTCGAAGAGAGCTTGCGCCGGCTGCAAACCGACGCGATTGACCTGTGGCAGTTTCACAATATCAGACGGCCCGACGACCCAAAGCGGATATACGAGCAGGGCCTGTTGGAGGCCGCGCTCAAAGCCAAAGAGGAGGGCAAAATTCGCTACATCGGCTTCACCGGCCATACCTTGCCCGCCCTGCATGTGGAGATGATCGAGCGCGGCTTTGCTTGGGACGCCACGCAGATGCCGGTCAACGTGTTCGACCCGCACTACCTCAGCTTTGTCGAGGATGTGCTGCCGGTCGCCGTGGAAAGGAACATCGGGGTCATTGCCATGAAGACCTTGGCGGGTTCGCCCGGAGCGATTCTCGCAACGGGCGCGGCCACGGCGGCCGAGTGCCTGCGCTACGCCATGAGCTTGCCGGTAGCGACCGTATGTTCTGGAATGGATTCGCTGGAAAAATTGCGGCAGAATGCGGCCATCGCCCGGCAGTTCGCGCCCTTAGCCGACGACGAGCGGCTCGCGCTTTTGGCACGCACCCAAGAGCAGGGGATGCAGGGCGAACACGAGTCGTACAAGGCTCGCCAGCCTTGAGCGTCGCGCCCTTCCTATTTCTCCTTTTTGCCGCGCCCTTGTGGGGGCAAGACCTCGGCGTCGCGCCGGCCAAACCCGTCGGCCCTCCCAAGATGGAAAGTGCGCTGTGGGAACGGCTCTCGGCGGCCAAGCCGACCCGCGCAGCAGACGGCCCACGTGCGGTCGTGGTCTTGGTGCCCGCGGCGGGCGAGGCCGCGACCATTGACACCACAGCGTTAGCCGCCCTCGGCGTCGAGATTCTAGCCCAGTCCAAGAGCCTGATGCGCGCGTCGGTGCCGACCGCATCGTTGCGGGCGGTGTCTGAGTTACCGAGTGTGGCCTTTGTCCGTCGGCCGTACCGGCCGCACGCGCAACAAACCCTTAGCGAAGGCCTAGCGCACATTCGCGCCTTTGAAAACCACGCGGCCGGTGCCCAAGGCCAAGGGGTCAAGGTGGCGGTTATCGACGGGGGATTTAAGGGGGCCGATAAACTGAGCGAAGACCTGCCGGTGCGTCGGTGGTATCGCGATTATACGGGCGAGGGGATATACGCCAGCACGAGCGCCCACGGCACGGCGTGTGCCGAGGTCATCTACGACGTGGCCCCAGCAGCCGAACTCTATCTGTATAAGGTGGCGGATGAAGTGGATTTGGAGAACGCCAAAGACCGCTGCATCCAAAACGGAGTCGCTGTCGTAAACTACTCGGCGACTTGGGTGAACACGGGCTTTGGGGACGGGCGCGGGCTCATCTGCGACATCGTAAACGACGCGGCCGACCATGGCATCCTCTGGGTCAACGCGGTCGGCAACTACGCCCAAAGGCATTACGCGGGTTTTTGGCACGACAGCGACGCCGACAATCGGCACAATTTTGCCGCGGGCGATGACGCGGTGAATTTTTTCGCGGAAGTCGGCGACGCCATCCGGGTGACCCTGACTTGGGACGATTGGCCCTCCACCACCGCGGATTACGACCTATATCTCTACTATCAAGACGCGCTCGGCAACATCAGAGAGGTCGGCAAAAGCACGGATGTGCAGGGAAACGGCGGCGAGCCGGTGGAGTTTCTCGAATACTTTGCCGGGATAACGGGCACGTATGGCATTTCCGTGGTACGCGTTGGCGAGGCCGCGCCCAAAAGGCTGCGCGTGTGGTCTTGGCACCACGACATTGAATATCCGGTCTCGGCGAGCAGCTTGGGGATTCCGTCGGACGCGCGCGGCGCGCTGAGCGTGGGGGCGATTCACCACGACCAATGGGACTTGGGCACGCTGGCAAGCTATAGCTCGCGCGGCCCCACCGCCGATGGCCGCATCAAGCCCGACCTCGTCGCGCCAGCGGGCGTGGCAACGGCTTCTTACGGTGCGGATGGGTTTTCGGGGACCTCGGCGGCCGCTCCCCACGTGGCTGGAGCAGCCGCCCTGCTCAAATCGGCCAATCCTTCGCTCACACGCGACGAGCTGTGGAATGCCCTCGTCGCGGCCACGGTCAATTTGGGCGCACCGGGCAAGGACGACAGCACGGGCTACGGCAAACTCGTGCTGGCGGTTTCCGTGCCGCAAATTGCCGAGGTCTCGCCGCGCCTCGTTCAGTACGGCCAAACCCTTACCATCGTCGGTGAGGGGTTCGGCGCAGACAAAGGGACGAGCCAAGTGGTCTTTTTCGGGGGCAAGCAGCCGAGCGATTCCGACTATCTCGCGTGGAGCGACGCGCAGATTCGAGTGCGCGTACCGACCGGCGCTCGCACCGGCGAGGTGCAGGTGATAACCAGAAGCGGCCGCGACCGTGCGCAGGTGGTAGTCACGTCGCCTTACATTGAGGCGGTAGCGAATCACACGCGCAGGGACGCGCCAGCCAAGACCGACGATCTCATGGAAATTGCCGGCGATAATTTCGGCCTCGTGCGGGGCAATCGTTCCGTGCGGATTGATTCGGTCGCGGTGTCTTGGTTTGAGTCTTGGTCGAATGGGGCGATACGGTTCCGCGTTCCTCTCAACGCGCCCTCGGGCGACCTGACTGTTGAGACGCCGGAAGGCGTTAGCAATGGCGTCCGCATGGAGATCGCCAGCCCGTATCTCGCGCAACTTTCGCCGCCGCAAGTGCAGGCTGGCGAGTACCTGACCCTGACCGGCGGCAACTTTGGCTCTGAGCGCGGCGCGGGATACGTTTTGTTTTACCCCAATGTGCAAGCGGCCGCAGACGATTATGCGGTCTGGTCTAATGGCATCGTCGTCGTCCGGGTTCCGTCCCAAGCCCGCAGCGGTGCGGTGCGGGTTTTTACCGCCGATGGGGCTACGGGGGTCGCGCAAGTTGAGATTGGCAGCGAGCGGGTAGAGCCGCTGCCGAGCAGCGGAGTTTTCGGCTACAGCCCGCCCGCCGTTAGCAAAAATCCCAAGAGCGTCCGGTTCGGCTTTGAGGGGATTGAGCGCACGGTCTTGTGCCAGTTTTCGGCCAAGGAAGTAAGCGACGACGAGGTCGTCGTTTTCCTCAACGAACAGGAGTACGCCGCGGTGCCAGCGAGCGCGGATTGGACGAAGCGGTATCTCGTCCTTGACGCAACGCAACTGCGCTCCGGGCAAAACATCATTGAGTTCCGCAACATGCTCAACCAAGGCCGGGCCGCATCCTTTGCCCGCTGGCAGTTGAAAGACGTGGCGTTGTGGAAGCCGTTTCGCGCTAAGCTGGCGGCCGGGCCGGTGCCGGAAGGCTTGGGCCATCCCTTTCCCACGCCGTTCAACTCGGAAGTGACCATTCCCTTTGCGCTGGCCGAGGCCGGTCTGGTGAGGATTTCCGTCTATAACTTGATGGGTCAGCCGGTTCGCGTGTTGGCCGATGGCTGGGTGGCGGCTGGCGCACACCGCGTGCGTTGGGATGGTCGCACGGCGGCGGGCGCGGAGGCTGCGTCTGGGGTCTATTGGGCCGTGTTGCAAGCAGGGGAGGCCGTTCAAACTGCTAGGTTGGCGTTGATTCGCTGAGCGTTGGTTGAAATTATCGGCGGTATCCCTATTTTTAAGCCGTCCACTTTCTCGCACAGAAACCCGCATGTCGGGTCTTCTGTTGAATACAAGAGCTGATATAAAGCGGTGGGGGTTGCTCCTCGCCGTCGGTGAATAGACAGAGCGTTCCCGCATGACTCTGTGCGCGAAGGTGGACAAGGCCCGGCTCCCCAATGCCGTGGGAGCCGCTTTCCCCTTCCCCTAACGCGGAGAGTATCTCATGCGGTCCCCAATCAATCGTTATCACGTTATTACCCTTACCCTTACCGGCCTTTTCTTGGGCGTACCCCTTTGGGGGCTGGACCTAAACTTCGCCCCGGCTAAACCTGACGGCCCTGCTAAGATACAGAGTGCGTTGTGGGAGTTGGCAACGCCGCGGGCGGGCAAGCCGATCCACGATTTACAGGATACGGTCGTCGTCATCTTGGTTCCCCATCGCGGCCAAGCGTCGGCTTCGATTGATACGTCGTCTATGGCGGCGTTGGGCGTTGAGGTGAAGGCCCGGTCGAAAAGCCTGATGCGGGTTTCGGTTCCGGCGTCGTCGTTGTTGGCGGTCTCGGAACTGCCGGGGGTGAGCTTTGTCCGCCGACCGTTCCGGCCGCAGGCGCAACAGACCTTTATCCTTAGTGAGGGCGGAAGGGACATCAACGCATATAATAATTACTTCGCGGGCGTGAGAGGCCAAGGGGTCAAGGTGGCCGTTATTGACGGAGGATTTAAGGGGGCGGACGATCTGCCTGGAAATATGCCGGGGTTTTCGTGGCGCAACTATACGGACGAGGGAATATATGAGGGCGAAAGCGTCCACGGTACAGCCTGTGCCGAGATTATCTACGACGTGGCACCGGAAGCCGAACTCTATCTGTATAAGGTGGATGATTTAGTTGATCTTGAAAACGCTAAAGACCGCAGCATACGAGACGGTATCGACATAATCAATCATTCCATGGGCTGGTTTGGAACCGGCATTGGCGACGGGCGAGGAATAGCCTGCGACATTGTAAATGACGCTGCGGATAAGGGCATCCTCTGGGTAAATTCAGCGGGCAATGACGCAAAGAGCCATTACTACGGATTCTGGTCTGATAACGATTCTGACGGTTGGCACAACTTTAAGGGCGAAGACGAGACGCTAGCGTTTGAAGCGGAGAAAGGGGATGAGATAAGGGTTTTCTTGACTTGGAACGATTGGCCCAGTTCCCGTGAGAACTACGATCTGTATCTCTTTAGCTCCTCCGACGGTCTCGAACGCGTCGCCAAAAGCACTGATCGTCAAAATGGCTACGGTGATCTCCCTGTAGAACGAATCGAATACAAGGTAGAGAGATCGGGAGAGTATGGAATTACTGTTCGCAGCGAGGACGCCCGGGCTAGAAGGCTAAAGATATGGTCGCTTAATCACGATTTTGAAGAGTATTCGGTGGCGGAGAACAGTATCGGGAGTCCGGCCGATGCCCGAGGGGCCATGAGCGTCGGGGCGGTCCATTACGACTTCTATGACTTGGGCAGAATTGCAGACTACAGCTCGCGTGGTCCCACCACTGATGGTCGCTTCAAACCCGAACTCGTCGCGCCGAGTGGAGTTTCGACGGTTTCTTATGGAGGATCGGAGTTTTTTTATGGCTATACCGGGACCTCGGCGGCTGCACCCCACGTCGCTGGCGCGGCGGCCCTAATCAAGTCGGCCAATCCATCGTACACACGTGACGATTTGTGGGACGCGCTTATCGAGGCAACGGTTGACATAGGCCCTCGGGGAAGGGACAATACTTTTGGCAACGGCAAACTCGTGCTGCCGATTATTCCACAGGAACTTCCGAGCACAGAGCTCTTAGGGTACAGTCCGCCCGCAGTTACCAGAAATATCATAAACGCCAAGTTCGGCTTTGAGGGGAGCAATCGTACGCTCTATTGCTATTTTTCAGTTAAGGAAATAAGCGCGGGCGAAGTGGATATTCTTCTCAACGAACAGTGGTTCAACGCGGTCCCAGCGAGCGCGGACGGGAATTGGAAGCGTTGGTATCTCCCTTTGAACAGATCAGACCTACGCTCCGGTCGTAATACCATCGAGTTCCGCAATACCTTCAACCAAGACTACCCTGAGTCCTATGCCCACTGGCAGTTGAAGGATGTGTCTGTGACGTCGCGGCGACCGGCCAACGCCAAGCCCGTCCCCGGGACGCAACTTCTGTCCGAGCTACCGGATGAACTGGTGTCCGGCTTAGGCGCTCCCTTCCCCACGCCGTTCAACGCCTCGGTGACCGTACCCTTCACTGTCGCGGCCGCTGGTCTGGTGCGGATTTCCGTCTATAACCTGATGGGGCAATCCATTCGCGTGTTGGCCGATGGCTGGACTGAGGCTGGGTTGCACCAAGTGCGCTGGGATGGCCGCACGGCGGCGGGTGCAGAGGCCGCGTCGGGGGTCTATTGGGCCGTGCTGCAAGCAGGGGAGGCCGTTCAAACGGTCAAGTTGGCGTTGATTCGCTGAGTGCTTTTTGCATGTAAGGTGTCATTCCCGCGCAAGCGGGAATCCACTAAAGCATCATGATCAAACAACCGTCGTGTACATCATGGCGAGCAAGCGCAACGAAACACTGTACACAGGCGCATCCGGCGACTTGCCCGCTGGCGTGTGGCACCATACAAACAAGGCCCCAGCGGGATGTTCCCATAGAGCGGTAGCATCCGACTTAGCTGGATTCCCGCGTTCGCGGGAATGACGAAAAAAATAGAGTGGCAGCATCCGACTTGGCTGGATTCCCGCCCCGTGTCGGGGCACGGGGTGACGTCCTTTTGCGAGAATGTCAAAAGCCCCAACGTCAGTGAAGGCCGTCAATATGAGTACTCATAAAGTTATTACCGGCCTTTTCTTGGGCGTCCTTGGCTATATACCCCTTTGGGGACAGAACCTAAACTTTGTTCCGGTCAAGCCCGATGGTCCGGCTAAGATACAGAGTGCGTTGTGGGAGCTAGCAGTGCCGTCGGCGGGCAAGTTGGCTCGTGCGGAAGGCGTTGAGGATACGGTCGTCGTCATCTTGGTTCCCCAGCGCGGGCAAGCGTCGGCGGCGATTGATACGTCGTCCATGGCTGCGTTGGGCGTTGAGGTGTTGGCGCAGTCCAAGAGTTTGATGCGGGTTTTGGTTCCGGCGTCGTCGTTGTTGGCGGTGTCGGAATTGCCGGGGGTGAGCTTTGTCCGCCGGCCGTTCCGGCCGCAGGCGCAACAGACTCGGAGCGAAGGTCGGCTACTCATCAACGCGCACGATAATTACTTCGCGGGCGTGAGAGGCCAAGGGGTCAAGGTGGCCGTTATTGATTTAGGATTTAAGGGAGCGGACGAACTGTCTAGAGATATGCCGGCGCGTTGGTGGTACTACGATTATACGGACGAGGGGATATACGCTGGCGAGAACGTCCACGGCACGGCCTGTGCCGAGATTATCTACGATGTGGCACCGGAAGCCGAACTCTATCTGTATAAGGTGGGGGATTTAGTTGACCTTGAAAACGCTAAAGACCGCTGCATCCGAGAGGGGATTGACGTAATCAATCATTCCCTCGGCTGGCATGGAACCGGCATTGGCGACGGAAAAGGAATAGCCTGCGACATTGTAAATGACGCTGCGGATAAGGGCATTCTCTGGGTAAATGCAGCGGGCAATAGTGCAAACAGCCATTACTCTGGGGTCTGGTCTGATTCCGATGCTGACGGTTGGCAGAATTTTAGCGGTGCCTACGAGGTGATAGCGTTTGACGCGAAGAAAGGGGAAGATATAAGGGTTTTCTTGACGTGGGACGATTGGCCCATGTCCCATGCGGACTACGACTTGTACCTCGAATTTGTGAACTCCGCTGGCGGGCTCGAAAGCGTCGCTGAAAGTATCGATTCTCAAAGCGGTCCCAGTGGCCACAGCCCTGTAGAATCGATTGAAATCAAGGCCGAGCGATCGGGAAAGTACGGGATTTCTGTTTGGAGCGTGGAGGCCCGGCCTACAAAGCTAAAAATATGGTCGCTCAATCACGAATTTGAAGGGGATTCGGTGGCGGAGAACAGTATCGAGAGTCCGGCCGATGCCCGAGGGGCCATGAGCGTCGGGGCGGTCTATTATGGAGATTGGGATGCTGGTCGGATTGAAGACTATAGCTCGCGTGGTCCCACTACCGACGGTCGCTTCAAGCCTGAACTCGTCGCACCGAGTGGAGTATCGACGACTTCTAATGTACTGGCGGGGTTTATGGGGACCTCGGCGGCTGCGCCCCACGTCGCTGGCGCGGCGGCTCTAATCAAGTCGGCTAATCCATCGTATTCGCGTGACGATTTGTGGGACGCGCTGGTCGAGGCAACGGTTGACATAGGCCCTCGGGGAAGGGACAACGACAGCGGATACGGCAAACTCGTGCTGCCGATTATTCCACAGCAACTTCCTAGCACAGAGCTATTAGGGTACAGTCCGCCCGCAGTTACCAGAAATATCACAAGCGCCAAGTTCGGCTTTGAGGGAAGCAACCGCGATCTCTATTGCTATTTTACGATAAAGGAAATAGTCACTGGCGAAGTTGACATTTTTCTCAACGAACAGCGACTTATCGCGGTCCCAGCGGGCAGGGATTGGAAGCGTTGGTATCTCCCCTTGTACAGATCAAATCTACGCTCCGGTCGTAACACCATCGAGTTCCGCAATACCTTCAACCAAGAACGCTCCGAATTTTTTGCCCACTGGCAGTTGAAAGATGTGTCTGTGACGTCGCGGCGGCCGGCCAACGCCAAGCCCGTCCTTGGGACGCAACTTCCGTCCGAGCTACCCGGCCTAGGTGCTCCCTTTCCCACGCCGTTCAACGCCTCGGTGACCGTACCCTTCACCGTCGCGGCCGCTGGTCCGGTGCGGATTTCCGTCTATAACTTGATGGGGCAATCCATTCGCGTGTTGGCCGATGGGTGGGTCGAGGCTGGGTTGCACCAAGTGCGCTGGGATGGCTGCACGGCGGCGGGTGTAGAGGTCGCGTCGGGGGTCTATTGGGCTGTGCTGCAAGCCGGGGAGGCCGTTCAAACGGCCAAGTTGGTGTTGATTCGTTGAGTGCTAAGCAATGAATCGAAAGCATGGAATGTTTATCGGCCCGGTCTTTTTTGCCTACGAGTCGTCATTCCCGCGAAAGCGGGAATCCAGTCTTGAATGATGCGATCCGTGTCGGGGCACGGGGTGACGTTCTTGCGCGGGAATGACGTACCCCCGTCGAGGGCGGGACGCCCTCGATCCCGGATTCAGCGGGAGCACCAGAAGGTGTCGTGTGTCGTGTACTTAGGTGTTCTTAATTTGGCGTCGCCATAGAACGCGCCGCTTGGAGGACGAATTGGAATGTCAAACCTCTTAACTTCAGCAAAGGCCATCAATATGAGTACTCATAAAGTCGTTTTCCGCAGTAAAGTTATGACCGCCCTTTTCTTGGGCGTCCTCGGCTATGTACCCCTTTGGGGACAGGACCTAGACTTCGCCCCGGCCAAGCCCGACGGCCCGGCCAAGATACAGAGTGCGTTGTGGGAGCTAGCAGTGCCGTCGGCGGGCAAGTTGGCTCGTGCGGAAGGCGTCGAGGATACGGTCGTCGTCATTTTGGTTCCCCATCGCGGGCAAGCGTCGGCGTCGATTGATACGTCGTCTATGGTGGCGTTGGGCGTCGAGGTGAAGGCTCGGTCGAAAAGTCTGATGCGGGTTTCGGTTCCGGCGTCGTCGCTGTTGGCGGTGTCGGAACTGCCGGGGGTGAGCTTTGTCCGCCGACCGTTCCGGCCGCATGCACAACAGGTTCGGAGCGAAGGTCGGCGACTCATCAACGCTATAAATAATTACAATGCAGGCGTCAGAGGCCAAGGGGTCAAGGTGGCCGTTATTGACGGCGGATTTAAGGGAGCGAACCAATTGGGGTCAGACATGCCGGCGACTTGGCGGGTTCTTGACTATACGGGCGAGGGGATATACGCTGGCGAAAGCGTCCACGGCACGGCCTGCGCCGAGATTATCTACGACGTGGCACCGGAAGCCGAACTCACGCTTCTGAGGGTGGACGATCTAGTTGACTTGGAGAATGCCAAGGATCTTTGCATACGAGAGGGAATTGACATAATCAATCATTCCACAGGCTGGTTTGGAACCGGCATTGGCGACGGGCGAGGACTAGCCTGCGACATTGTAAATGACGCCGCGGATAAGGGGATTCTCTGGGTAAATGCAGCGGGCAATGGTGCAAACAGCCATTACTCTGGGTCTTGGTCTGATCGAGATTCTGATGGTTGGCATAATTTTAGGGGAGACGACGAGACGATAGGTTTTGAAGCGGAGGAAGGGGATTCGATAAGCGTTTTATTGACGTGGGATGATTGGACTAACCCGCGTGAGGACTACGACCTGTTCCTCTATTTTACAGACTCCTCCGGCGCTCTCGAAAGAGTCGCCGCGAGTGAAAATCGTCAAAAAATTGGCGGTGGCGATCCTGTGGAATCGATAGAAATCAAAGTAGAGAGATCGGGAGAATACGGGGTTGCTGTTTGGAGCGCGGGTGCCCGGCCTAAAAGGCTGAAAATATGGTCGCTCGATCACGACTTTGAAGAGTATTCGGTGGCGGAGAACAGTATCGAGAGTCCGGCGGATGCCCGAGGGGCCATGAGTGTCGGGGCGGTCTATTATGGAGATTGGAATGCTGGTCGGATTGAAGACTATAGCTCGCGTGGTCCCACTACCGATGGTCGCATCAAGCCCGAACTCGTCGCGCCTACTGGAGTATCGACAGTTTCTTATGCACCGGAGGGGTATTTCGGGACCTCGGCGGCTGCACCCCACGTCGCTGGCGCGGCAGCCCTAATCAAATCGGCCAATCCATCGTACTCGCGCACTCAACTGTGGAATGCACTGGTCGCGGCAACGGTTGACGTAGGAAGCCGGGGAAGGGACAATACTTTTGGACACGGCAAACTCGTGTTGCCGGTTATGCAGGGTTCTCGAATTACTTCGCCTCAAATTACTTCCATATCGCCCAGTCGAGTGCGGTACAACCAAGTCGTAACCATCCGTGGGACGGCCTTTGGCACGAATCGGGGCACGAGCCGGGTGGTTTTCCACAGCGGTAAGAGCCCTAGCTCTTCCCAATATGTTAGCTGGAGCAATACCCAGATCCAAGTGCGAGTGCCGTCGGGAGCGCGCACCGGCAATGTGCAAGTTGTAACGACGAACGGGAGCGACACGGCGCGGCTGACGGTTACCTCGCCTTGGATCAGCGGCGTCTCCCCGGGGACCGCAAGGAGCAATACCGTTGTTACCGTAAGCGGGGAGAATTTTGGTTCCTCGCGGGGGAGCAGTTCCGTGCGGATTGGTTCGGTCGCGATCACTGCGTTCACCTCTTGGTCGAGTCGATCGATCCGATTTCGCGTTCCCCGCAATACGCCGCCCGGCAACCTGACGGTTAGAACGGCAGAAGGCACCAGTAATTCCATTCGCTTGAACGTAACAAGCCCGTATCTGACGAGCATCTCGCCGACGCGCATAAAAACAGGAAATCGCCTGACGCTCGCGGGCGGCAATTTCGGCTCCCGCCGCGGCACGGGATACGTTGTGTTTGGTTCTGTACGGGCCTCTACTTCGGACTACGTGAGTTGGTCCGACCGCCGCATTGTCGTCAAGGTTCCAAACAGGGCGCAGACCGGCAATGTGCAGGTTACGACCTCGAATGGGACATCTGGGACGAAGCGTCTTACAATCGAAAGCAGGGGTCCGCAAATTACTTCCATATCGCCTAGCCGGGTGCGGTACAGTCAAGTTGTAACCATCCGTGGGACGGCCTTTGGCGCGAATAGGGGCACGAGCCGGGTGGTTTTCTTTGGGAGTGGGATTGCTAGTGCTTCCCAATATGTTAGCTGGAGCGATACCCAGATCCGCGTGCGAGTGCCATCGGGAACGCGTACCGGCGATCTACAGGTTGTAACCTCGGGCGGAAGCGACACGGCTCGGCTGACGATTACCTCGCCTTGGATCAGCGGCGTCTCCCCGCAGAACGCAAGGACCAACAATGTTGTTACCGTAAACGGGGAGAATTTCGGTTCCTCGCGAGGAAGCAGTTCCGTGCGGATTGGTTCGACCGCGATCACTGAGTTCACCTCTTGGTCGAGTAGAGCGATCCGATTTCGCGTTCCCATCAATACGCCGCCCGGCAACCTGACGGTTAGAACGACAAACGGCACCAGTAATTCCATCCGTTTGAACATAACCAGCCCGTATCTGACGAGCATCTCGCCGACGCGCGCACAACCGGGAGATCGTCTCACGCTCAGGGGCGGCAATTTCGGCTCCAGCCGCGGCACGGGATACGTTTTGTTTACTGCGTTACTGCCCTCTGCTGGGGACTATGTGAGTTGGTCGGACCGCCGAATTGTCGTCCGGGTTCCAGAGCAGGCTCCGAGCGGCGATGTGCGGGTTACGACCTCAAATGGGACATCGGAGGCGAAGCGCGTTACAATCGGAGGTGCCTCGCCTTGGATCAGCAGCATCTCTCCGCAGACCGCAAGGACCAATACCGTTGTTACTGTAAGCGGGGGTAACTTCGGTTCCTCTCGGGGGAGCAGTTCCGTGCGGATTGGTTCGACCGCGATCACTTCGTTCACCTCTTGGACGAATGGAACGATCCGATTTCGCATACCCCGCAATACGCCGCCCGGCAACCTGACGGTTAGAACGGCAGAAGGCACCAGTAATTTCATCCGCTTGAACATAACCAGCCCGTATCTGACGAACATCTCGCCGACGAGTGTAGAAACAGGAGATCGTCTCACGCTCACGGGTGGTAATTTCGGCTCCAGCCGCGGCACGGGATACGTTTTGTTTTTCTCTAGTGTACGGCCTTCTGGTGCGGACTATGTGAGTTGGTCGGACCGCCGAATTGTCGTCGAGGTTCCAGATGAGGCGCGGAGCGGCAATGTGCAGGTTGCGACCTCGAATGGGACATCCGGGACGAAGCGTCTCACAGTCGAAAGCGAGCAGTTTGAGCCCCTTCCGAGCCGAGGGCTTTTCGGCTACAGTCCACCAGCGGTTAGCAAAAATCCCAAAAGCGTCAAGTTCGGCTTTGAGAAAAAAACCAATTACAATGTCGCGTGTTATTTTTCAGCAAAGGAAGTAAGCGATGGGGAAGTTGACATCTTTCTCAACGGATGGTCTTACTCCTGGATCCCAGAGAGCGAGGACTGGACGGCTTGGTATCTCGTCTTGGAGAGTGCAGACCTGCACTCTGGCACAAACATTATCGAGTTCCGCAATGTCCTCAACCAAGACCGCACCTCAGGTTTTACTCTCTGGCAGTTGAAGGATGTGTGGGTGGGGGAACCACCCAGTGCCAAGCCCGTCGCAGGGGTGCATCGCTTGTCCGAGTTGCCGGAAGAGTTGGTATCCGGTTTGGGCGATCCCTTCCCCGCGCCGTTCAACGCCGAAGTGACCATTCCCTTTGCCGTCGCTACCGCCAGTCCCGTGCGGCTTGCCGTCTATAACCTGATGGGCCAGCCCATTCGCGTGTTGGCCGATGGCTGGGCGGAAGCCGGATGGCACCAAGTGCGCTGGGATGGCCGCACGGCGGCAGGCGCAGAGGCCGCATCTGGGGTCTATTGGGCCGTGCTGCAAGCCGGCGATGCCGTCCAAACGGCCAAGTTGGCGTTGATTCGCTGACAGGGCTTGTTCAAGCGGGAATCTTGACTTACTTGACTTAACGGTTTGATCATGGTACGCTGCAAGTACCACTTGAGAAAGAGGCATACTATGCTTGGGCTAAAAAAGGAAATCGCCGCGTATGAACGCATACGTGACGACCTTGAATTGGAGCATTTCGGCAAATGGATCGTCGTGCATGACGAGGAACTCGCCGGGATCTATGACTCGTTTGAAGCGGCAGCCGACAACGCCGTACAGCGTTTCGGGCGCGGGCCGTACCTAATCAAACGAGTCGGAGAACCACCGATGACCCTACCGGCTTCCGTGCTGTTCCGTACTGTATAGTCCCTATGCCGACAACTAAGTGCGGATTCGGCGACCAAACAGGGCAGTCCGGTCGGGACGCATTAGCACTCTACGGACCGACGCTGTTTGTCCAGATCGGCTTCGATCCGGCTTTCCGAGCCGATGGCTCTAGCCTTAATCTACCGCCCGATATGCGTCCTGCTCTGGTGGATACGGGCGCGATGGAAAGCTGCATTGACTCCGATCTCGCTCTTGTACTAAACCTACCTATTGTCGATAGGAAGAAAGTGGCCGGGGTCCACGGGGCCGATACAGTCAACGTTCATCTCGCTCAAATTCATGTCGCGCCCTTGGATTTTACGGTATATGGTCGGTTTGCCGGGGTTCATCTACGCGCTGGAGGCCAGCCCCATTTCGCGCTTCTCGGCAGAACCTTCTTGCGGAACTTTACGATGACGTACGAGGGTAGAACAGGGAACGTCATCCTCAGCAACGACTAGGTTTCAGAGGAACCCACTGCCATCCGCGGAACGATTTGACAGCGCAATGCCCCCCTTTTACCTTTTGCTCGTTATGAATTTTTCGCCTCATATTCGTCGCTGGTGGTGCGGTTGGCATTTCCCGAGCCGGGAGAGAGGTGCGTCCATCCGCTAGACTGCGACGATATTTTTTAATTCCAACGCGGACGCCCTCGGGTGTCCGCGTTTTTTTGTACTATGGAGAACGCCATGACCATGCACACGGAAACCTTTCGCACGGCCGGCGGCGTCGAAGTCAGGCGCACAACCCGGCCGTTGCCCCTAGCGCAGCCGCTCGAGTCCCTGCTGGAGCGGCTCAATACGCACCGCGGCGCGGTCTTTGCCAGCGGCTACGAATATCCGGGGCGATACAGCCGTTGGGACATTGGCTTTGTCGATCCGCCGCTGGAGCTGGTGGCGCGTCAGCGCGACTTCGCCTTCCGGGCGCTCAACGCCCGCGGCCAAGTGCTGCTGGAGATCGTGCGCCGAGGGCTTGCTGGGCACGAGCACTTGGCCGCGCTGGAGCTCGCCGAGGGCCAGCTCAAAGGCGCGGTGGTGCCGATGCCCGAATACTTTTTGGAGGAGGAACGCTCCAAGCAGCCGACGATCTTCAGCGTCCTGCGCGCCCTCGAGGCGCAGATGCGAGGCGCGGACGACGGGCACTTGGGATGGTACGGAGCGCTGGGCTACGACTTGGTGTTCCAGTTTGAGCCTATTGAGCTGCGCCACCCGCGCCGGGCGGACCAAGCCGATCTGCATCTGTTTTTGCCGGACGAGCTCGTCGTCGTCGATCACCGCAAAGAGCAAGCGCGGCGCTACAGCTATGAGTTTGCCGCGGCTGGGTTGTCAACCGCGGGCATGCAGCGGCACACCGACGCCGTGCCATACGAGCCGGGCGCGGCGACCGCACTCCAATGCGACCACGCCCCGGGCGAATACGCGGACAAGGTGCGCGAGGTCATTGCCGGCACCGAGCGCGGAGACTTCTTCGAGGTGGTGCCGAGCCAAGTGCTCAGCGCGGGGTATGCCGGCAGCCCGCATGCCCTCTTTGAGAATATCCGCCGCACCAACCCCAGCCCCTACGAGTTCTTCATCCACCTCGGCGACGAGTATTTGATCGGCGCTTCGCCCGAGATGTTCGTGCGGGTCAACGGGTCCTTCGTCGAGACGTCTCCGATTGCCGGGACCATCGGCCGGGGCAAAACCGTGATGGAGGACGCCGATCAGATCCGCGACCTGCTCAACTCGAAAAAAGACGAGGCCGAGCTAAACATGTGTACGGACGTCGATCGCAACGACAAGGCGCGGATTTGCAAGGAAGGATCGGTGCGGGTGGTCGGGCGGCGAATGATCGAAAAGTACTCCAAAGTCTTTCACACCGTGGACCAAGTCGTAGGCGAGCTGAAGGACAGCTGCGATGGCTTCGACGCCTTGCTCTCGCATCTCTGGGCGGTAACGCTCACCGGCGCGCCCAAACCAGCGGCCATGCAGAAGATCGAGGAGTTGGAAAACTCGGCGCGGCGTTGGTACGGCGGCTGCATCGGGATGCTGCTCTTTAGCGGCGAGATCAACACCGGGATCACCATCCGCACGGTACACTTAGAGGGCGGCATGGCCCGCGTCCGGGTCGGCGCGACCTTGCTGTGCGACTCAGACCCGGACGACGAGGAACGCGAAACCCGGACCAAAGCCGAGACCTTTATCAACGCGGTGATCGGGGCCGAAAGCGCGGTCACACCGGATAAGGCGAGCGCGGGCACGGGCCGCGGCAAGCGGGTGCTCTTTGTGGATAACCGCGACTCTTTCGTCCACACGCTCGGCGACTATGTGCGACAAACCGGGGCCGAAGTGGTCACGGTGCGCGCCGAGCGGTCGCCCGATGGCAGCGGAGCGCGGGGCCTGCGCCAGCCGGAGCGCGTCTTCGCCGAGGTGGACCCGGACTTGGTCTTTATCTCGCCCGGCCCGGGGACGCCCGAGGAGTTCGGTGTGCCAACGCTGGTGCGGGAATGCGTCCGGCGCGCGCTGCCGGTCTTTGGCGTGTGCCTCGGGCTACAGGGCATCGTCCAAGCCTTTGGCGGCGAGTTGGGCGTCTTGTCCTACCCCATGCACGGCAAGGAATCGACGATCCGCTGCACCCCCGAAGGGATCTTCAACGGGTTTCCCGAAGAATTCGTCGCTGGTCGCTATCACTCGCTCTACGCGCGGCCGGAGAAATTGCCGGCGTGCCTGCGGGTGTTGGCCCAGACCGACGACGGGGTCATCATGGCCGTGGAGCACTGCGATTTGCCCATAGCGGCCGTGCAGTTCCACCCGGAGTCGATCTTGACGCTCAAGGACGATCTCGGCTTGCGGCTGATCGCCGAGGTCGTGGGGAAGCTGGCGCGATGATACGCATCTCCAAGGATCGAGGGCATCTTGCCCTCGTCGAGGGCGGGACGCCCTCGACCCCGGACGCAGCGGCAACACCAAAAAATGCGAACTCAAAGTCGGTGTCGCGTACTTAGCGTGTAAGGTCTCGTTTTACATGGTCCAACCATGCTGCTGATACTTGATAACTACGACTCCTTTACCTACAATTTGGTGCATTATCTAGAGGAATTAGGGGCTGCAACCGAGGTCGTGCGCAACGACGAGTTGACGGTCGCCGAAGTGGTCGCGCTCGCACCCGAGCGCGTGGTGATCTCGCCCGGTCCTAGTGGCCCGGATCAAGCTGGAATTTCGGGTGCGCTCGTCGAGCGGTTGGCTGGGGTGATTCCCATTTTAGGGGTGTGCTTGGGGCACCAAGTCATCGCCCAAGTTTGCGGCGGGCGCGTCGTGCGGGCCAGCGCAATCGTCCACGGCCGGGCGACGCCCGTGCAACACGACGGTCGCACGCTCTTTGCCGGATTGTCCAACCCGCTCGTGGCCACGCGCTATCACTCGCTGGCGGTCGAGCGCGCGAGTTTGCCCCAGTGCCTCGAAATATCGGCCACGAGCGACGATGGGACGATCATGGGGATTCGGCATCGGCGCTGGCCCCTCGAAGGGGTGCAGTTCCACCCGGAATCGATCCTGACGATAGAAGGCAAACAACTGCTGGCCAACTTCCTTCGCCTATGAGGAACTTTTGATGATACAAGAAGCCATAAAAGACCTAATCGCCGGAGCGGACTTGGGCCGCGCTAGGACGCGGGCGGCCATGGACCAGATCATGAGCGGCCAAGCCACAGACGCCCAGATTGGCGCGTTTCTCGTCGCCCTGCGGATCAAAGGCGAGACTGTGGACGAGATCGCCGGTTGCGCCGAAGTCATGCGCGAGAAAGCCACGCCCATAGCGACAGCGCGCCCCGATCTGATCGACACCTGCGGCACCGGGGGCGATGACTCGGGGACCTTCAACATCTCTACGGCGGTGGCCTTTGTCGCCTGCGGCGCTGGCCTAGCGGTGGCCAAGCACGGCAACCGCTCCATATCGAGCCACTGCGGCTCGGCGGACGTGCTGGCCGCGCTCGGGGTCAACGTCGAAGCCTCGCCGGAAAAAGTTGGCGAGTGCCTCGACGAAGTCGGCATCGGCTTCCTCTTCGCGGTGGCCTTGCACGGGGCGATGAAACACGCCATCGGCCCGCGCCGGGAGCTGGCCACCCGCACGGTTTTTAACGTCTTGGGGCCGCTGACCAATCCGGCTGGGGCCAAAAGGCAATTGATCGGAGTGTACGACAGTGCGCTGACCGAGGCACTCGCCGGGGTGCTCGGCCAGTTGGGATCGGAGCGGGCCTTGGTGGTACACGGCTCGGACGGGCTAGACGAGATTACCCTGACCGGGCCGACACAGGTCAGCGAGCTGAGAGATGGGTCGGTGAGTACTCGTCAGATCGACCCCAGAGATTTCGGCTTGCAGCTTGCCCCAGCCGAGGCACTCCAAGGCGGCGATGCGGCTTACAACGCACGCATCCTGCGCGAGGTACTCGATGGCCGGGAAGGGCCGCGGCGCGACGTGGTGCTCATCAACGCGGCGACCGCAATAGCCGTTGGCGGGCGGGCTGAGGATACGACCGCCGGTCTTGAATTGGCCCGGGCCTCTATCGACTCGGGCCGAGCACGCCAAGCCTTGGATCGGCTGGTCGAGGTGAGCAACGCCTAGCACATCACCCCACGAATCCTAATGACCGATATTCTCAAGGAAATAGCCGCGTACAAGCGCGAGTTCGTGGCCGACCGCCAGCGTCAGCGCAGTTTGGCCGAGGTGCGCGCCCACGCCCGCGACACGCCCGCGCCGGCCGATTTTCGCGGTGCGTTGGCGGCCGATGGGATCGCCCTGATCGCCGAGATGAAAAAAGCCTCGCCGTCCAAGGGCATCATCCGCGCCGACTTCGACCCGGAGCAGATCGCCGATGCCTATGCGGCCAACGGCGCGCGCTGCCTTTCGGTTTTGACGGACGAGGCGTACTTTCAGGGGTGCGATGCTTATGTGCAGATGGCGAAAGAGGTTGCGGGCTTGCCGGTGTTGCGCAAGGACTTTACCATCGGCGAATACCAGCTCTACGAAGCCCGCGTCATCGGGGCCGATGCCGTTTTGCTGATCGTGGCCCTGATGGACTCCAGCCAGCTCGACGACTGCCTCGGCTTGGCCGGCGAGTTGGAATTGGCCGCGCTAGTCGAAGTTCACGATGAGGCGGAATTAGCGCGGGCCAAAGCGGCTGGGGCCGGGCTCGTCGGCGTCAACAACCGCGATCTGCGGACCTTTGAGACCACCTTGGAGACGACCTTCGCGCTTTTGGACCAGATGCCGGAGGGGGCGGTCGTCGTCAGCGAGAGCGGCATTGAAGGCCGCGGTCATGTCGAGCGGCTCGCCGCGGCCGGGGTCGATGCGATTTTGGTCGGCGAATCCCTGATGCGCGAAGCCGATATCGGGGCCAAAGTGAGGGAGCTATTGGGCGCGTGAAAAAACGAGTGTTTTCGGGCATTCAGCCCTCGGGTCACATCCACATCGGCAACTACATCGGAGCTGTCCGCAACTGGCTGGTCAACCTACCAGACCGCGACAACATCTTCTGCGTGGTCGATCAGCACGCCATCACCTTGCCCTACGACCCGGAGGCTTTGCGCCGCGGTACGCGCGAGGCCGTGGCCCTGTACATCGCCTGCGGACTCGATCCGCAACAGTGCCGCCTTTTCGTGCAGTCGCACATCCGCGAGCACACGGAGTTGGCTTGGCTTTTGACCTGCATCACGCCCATGGGCTGGCTGGAGCGGATGACCCAGTTCAAGGATCGGGTGGGGGCGCGGAGCGAGCGCGTCGGCACCGGGCTGTTTGTCTATCCGACGTTGATGGCCGCCGATATTTTGCTCTACCAAGCGCACGAGGTGCCCGTTGGCGACGACCAAAAACAGCACGTGGAACTGACGCGCGACTTGGCCGAGCGCTTCAATCGCCAGTTCGGCGAGGTCTTCACCGTGCCCGAGCCGGTCATTCCCGCGGTTGGGGCGCGGATTATGGGGCTCGACGATCCGACCGCGAAAATGTCTAAGTCGGCCGAGGGTCGGTTCCACAGCATCGGCTTGCTCGACAGCCCGGACGCGGTCCGCAAGGCCATCATGCGGGCGGTGACGGATTCGCAACGGGACATTGTCTTCGACCCGCAGCGCCCTGGGCTGCACAACCTCCTGACCATCTACCAAGCGTTGACCGGCCTAGAAAACGCCGCGATTGAGGCGCGTTTTGCTGGCAAGGGATACGGCGACTTAAAGAAGGAATTGGCCGAAGTGATCATCGCCGAGATCGAGCCGATTCAGGCTCGCTATCGGGCGTTGCGGGCGGATCCCGCCTATATCGACGGGGTGCTCGCCGAGAGCGTCGAGAAGCTGCGCCCAATCGTGGACGCAACCATGGACGCCGTCCGCCGGGCGATGGGGCACCGGTGAGAGAATAGCTATGGACCTGAGTGACTGGCGCGACCGCATAGACAACATCGACCGGCAACTGATCGATCTGCTCAACGAGCGCATGCGCTGTGCGCAAGCGATCGGGCGGCTCAAAAAGGCCGCGGGCAAACCAATACGCGATCCCGAGCGCGAGCTCGTCGTGATCGCCAAGGTCAAAGCCTACAACCAAGGGCTGATCAAGGACGAAGCCCTAGAGGAGCTCTACTGGCTGCTCATCAAACGGACCACCGACTTCGAGCGCGAGGAGCCTTCGTCTTCTTCCGGCGAGTAGTCATCGTCGGCGTGGGCTTGATTGGTGGCTCCATGGGCTTGGCGCTCCGGCGCACCGGCTTTGGCGGGCAGCTCGTGGGCGTCAGCCGCCCGCCAACCATCGCCCGCGCCCTCGAACTGGGCGCGATCGACGAAGGATGGGGCTACGACGAGTTGGAACGCGCCCTCAAGGGAGCCGATCTGGTCTTTATCTGCACCCCGATTAAGCGGATTCTCGCGCTGATTGCGGAAGTGGGTCGGCTCGCCGAGCCGAAGACCCTCGTCACCGACGTAGGGAGCACCAAACGGCGCATCGTCGCAGCGGCCCAAGCCCAGTTTAGCGACTCGGTGTACTTTGTCGGCGGCCACCCCATGGCCGGCTCAGAAAAGGCGGGCGTGGCCGCGGCCGATCCGTTCCTCTTCCAGAATGCGATCTACATTTTGGTCCCCAACCAGCAGGTGCCCGCCGACCGCTACCAAGCATTGACCGCTCTCTTGCGCCAAGTCGGAGCGCGGGTGATGGAACTAGACGCCGAAGCGCACGACCGGGCGGTCGCCGCTATCAGCCACCTGCCGCAGATGATGGCGACCTCGCTGGTGAGCATGGTCGGCCGGCTCAACGCCGAGCGCGATCACTTCCTGCCGCTGGCCGCTGGGGGCTTCCGCGACCTGACGCGGATTGCCGCCAGTCCGTTCGCGCCGGTATGGGAGGATATTTGCGCGACCAATGCCGACCAGATTCGGGCGATGATCGACCGCTACATGGCCGCGCTGGCCGAGGTGCGGGAGCGGCTGGAGGGAGCGGAGCTAAAGGCGGATTTCGATTTTGCCAACGAGGTGCGGGGCGCGATCCCGAGGGATTCAAAGGGGTTTATCCACGCGCTGTACGAGATTTTGGTGCTCGCCGAAGACCGGCCGGGCGTCATCGCCGAGATCGGGCAGGCGCTGGGGGACCAAGGGATCAACATCAACGATATTGAGGTGATGAAGGTGCGCGAGGGCGAGGGGGGGACGCTGCGGCTGGGGTTTGATAGTGCGGAGAGCGCGGAAAACGCCCTGGGAATTTTGGCGCGGCTCGGGTATGTGGCGCGAAGGCCCTAAGCTATGGAAGAAATCGTACATCCAGTCAAGAAAATTGCCGGGCAGGTCTCAGTGCCCGGAGAGCGGGTGCTGGCCGAGCGGGCGCTCGTGTTGGCCGCGCTGAGCGAAGGAGACAGCGTCGTCAGCAACGCGCCCGTTGCCGTTGGCCGGGTGGTCGCTTTGTTGCGCACCCTCGGCGTTGACATTGCCGAGCGCGCCGGTGACTATGCGGTGCGCGGGGTTGGGTTGCGGGGGTTTCAGCGTACCGCGGCCCCACTCGACCTAGGGGGGTTGGGCGACACCGTGCTGTTGTTGCTGCCCTTGCTCGCCGGACAAACGTTTCGCTCGCGGGTGAAGTTAGGAGCGGAAGCCGAGCGGTGTCAGCCCTTGCTCGCTGTCCTAACCCAGCTCGGGTTCGCCGTAGAACAGGAGGGCGCGGACACCATAGTAACCGGGGGGCAGCCGGCCAAAGGGTGCGTTCTTGCCGAGGCACCACCGACCGACGCCTTGGCGCTGGGCGCGATGGTCGGTGCGCTCTTGGCCGAGGGGACGACCGCCCTGAAAGCCGGTCGCCGCGTGGAGCGCTGGTTGCACGAGCGCGGGGTGGTGGTCGACCGACGCAACCGGCTGTCGGTAGCAGGGGGGCAGGCGTTGCAGGGCGTTGACGTGGCGGTCCCGGGACAACTCGCGTTGGCTTATCCGCTCATCGGGGCCGCGCTGTGCCGCAAGGGGTCGCAGCTAACCATCCAGCGCGTGGCTATTCGCCCTAAGCAGCGGGCGTTCTTGGATTTGCTGCGGCAGGTTGGGGCGCAGGTCGCCGCGCAAGAGCGCGAGGAGGGTGCGTGGGACTTGCACGTGAGTGCCAGCCCCTTAAAGGGTACGCGCGTGGCCGGGCGGCGGGCGGCCAAGGTCGCCGACCAGATCGCGCTGTTAGCGGTCTTGACGACCCAAGCGACCGGAACGACGGTCATCCGCGACATCGAAGACGTGCCGCACGTAGAGCATGTGTGCGCCGCGCTGCGCTCGCTCGATGCGCGGGTCGGCCAGTTTCCAGAAGGGCTCGTCATCAAAGGAGGCTTCCCGCTCCAAGGCGGCCAGCTCGATGGTCGGGGCGACCCTAGCTTAGTCATGGCTTTTGCCGTGGCTGGGCTGTTGGCCGAAGGGGCGCTAACCATCCACGGCAGCGAGTGCCTAGCGCCTATCTGGCCCGATTTTTTTGAGACCGTACACCTTATTCAAGGAGATTGAAGATGCGAGGACTTTTTCGGCTTTTTGTGTGCGCGGCCATGCTGTTGGGCGGCGGCCTACTCGTCATCCGCCTGCTCTACGGCGTGTCGTGGCGCGAATCCTTAGAGATTGCCAACTGCTTCGTCGAGGAATTGCTCGGGTGATTTCCGCGACGACGCGGGTGCTCGGCGTCATGGGCGACCCGGTCGCGCATTCGGCGTCGCCGGCCATGCACAACGCCGCGCTTGGGGCGCTGAATCTCGACTATGTGTACGCGGCGTTCCGGGTTGCGGCCGCCGCCTTGCCCCAAGCCCTCGCCGGCATGCGCGCCCTCGGCATGGTTGGGCTGAACGTAACCGTGCCGCACAAGCAGGCCGTCATGGCGCATCTCGACGAGGTTGCGGCCGAGGCCCAGAGCATTGGTGCGGTCAATACCATTGCCAACCGCGATGGCCGGCTCGTGGGGTACAACACCGACGCCTTTGGGATTGTGCAAAGCCTCAAGGCCGTGGGCGGCTTGGACCGGCTGCCGCCCACGGTCGCGCTGCTCGGTGCGGGCGGCGCGGCTCGGGCCGTGCTCTACGCGCTGCTGGCGCGGGAGGAGGTGGAGGAGGTGCTGCTGCTCAACCGCACCGTAGAAAAGGCCGCCGCCCTCGCTGGCGACCTCGACCGCGCCGGCAAGGTCCGGGTCGGGTCGCTTGCTGAGACTGGGCCAATCGCGGACGCAGGTTTGCTCATCAACGCCACGGCCTTGGGGATGCACCCCCGCACGGCCGCTTCGCCGCTGGCGGATCCATCGTGCCTACATGCGCAAATGCTGGTCGCCGACATTGTGTACAACCCCTTGGAAACCGCGCTCATGCGGCAGGCCGCGGCCGCGGGTGCGTCGGCCATCAACGGCTTAGGGATGCTCGCTTGGCAGGGGGTGCGCTCGTTTGAGATCTGGACCGGGGTCGAGCCGCCGGTCGAGGCGATGATGGCCGCTTTAGAGGAGTTTAGCGCGTAGCCATGACCATAACCGAAACATTAGAAGCGCGTATCAGCGCGGCACTAGCCCGAGCGGGCGCACCGGCCGGTTCCCCGGCCCTCGTCGGCCCGGCCACCCGCCCGGAATTTGGCGACTACCAAGCCAACGGCGTGATGGCCGCGGCCCAGAAGCTAAAGACCAATCCCCGCACGCTCGCCGCTCGGGTCGTGGCGGAACTGGAGCTAGCGGATATGGCTGCGACCGTAGAGGTCGCCGGCCCGGGCTTTATCAATGTCCAACTCAAGGGCGAATGGCTGGCCGAGCAGCTCGGGACCGCGCTGGCCGACCCGCGGCTGGGCGTACCCAAGGCCGCGCCGCAAAAGGTCGTAATCGATTACTCGCATCCCAACTTGGCCAAGGAGATGCACATCGGCCACCTGCGGAGCACGGTCATCGGCGACGCCATCGCCCGCGTCCTCAAATTCTCCGGTCACGAAGTGGTGCGCCACAATCACGTGGGCGACTGGGGGACGCAGTTTGGAATGCTCATCGCCCACTTGGACCAACTCGCGGACCCGGCCACGGAATTGGCCGATCTAGAAGTATTTTACCAGTCGGCGCGTCAGCGCTTTGACCGGGACACGGCCTTTGCCGACCGGTCGCGGGAATGCGTGGTCAAGCTGCAACGCGGCGACCCGCACGTGCTGCGGATGTGGCAGCAGTTCATCGACGAGTCGCTCGCCCACGGCCAGCGCATATACGCCGCGCTCGGGGTCCAGCTCAAGCCCGAAGACGTGCGCGGCGAGAGCGCGTACAACGACGAATTGCCCCGCGTGGTCGAGGATTTGCGGGCCAAGGGCTTGCTGGTCGAGTCCAAGGGGGCGCAGTGCGTCTTCTTGGAGGAATTCAAAAACAAGGACGGCCAGATCACGCCGGTGATCGTGCAGAAGTCGGATGGTGGCTACCTCTATGCGACGAGCGACCTCGCGGCCGTGCGCTATCGGGCCGGTGCGCTCGCGGCCGACCGCATTCTCTACATCGTGGATGCGCGCCAGTCGTTTCACTTGCAGCAGGTCTTTGCGGTGGCGCGGGCGGCCGGGTACGCGCCCGAGACGACCGCCTTGGAGCACCACGAGTTTGGTTCGATTTTAGGCGTGGATAACCGGCCGTTTAAGACGCGGGCTGGCGGCACGGTCAAACTGATGGACGTGTTGGAGGAGAGCGTGGAGCGGGCCTTTGCCCAAGTGAGCGCGAAAAACCCGGCACTGGACGAAAACGAGCGGCGGCAAATTGCCCGCGTGATTGGCATTGGCAGCGTCAAGTACATGGAGCTGTCGTTCAACCGCACCTCAGACTACGTGTTCGACTGGGACAAAATGCTGGCCCTCGACGGCAACACCGCGCCCTACCTGCTCTACTCCTACGCCCGCATCAAGAGCCTGTTTCGCCGCGCTGCGGTGGATGAAGACGCGCTCTCCGGCGCGATTGCCCTTGGCGAACGGGCTGAAAACGCGCTCGCGATCAAGCTGTTGCAGTTTCCCGAGGTGGTCGCGGCCGTGGCCCGCCAGTGCTATCCGCACGTGTTCTGCACCTATCTCTACGAGCTGTCCGACGCCTTTATGAAGTTCTACGAGCAGTGCCCGGTCCTGCGGGCGGGCGAGCCTACGCGCACGAGTCGGCTGCTGCTGGCGCTGCTGACCGCGCGCACCCTGCGCCAAGGGCTCGACCTACTCGGCATCGAGACCCTCGAGCGCATGTGATGATAAAAGGGCCGGTGTTTCTGACGGGTTTTATGGGCGTGGGCAAGACCCGGGTCGGGCGCATTCTGGCGCGGCAGCTCGGGCGTTGCTTCTTGGACACCGACCTCATGGTCGAACAGTGCGCTGGCAAGTCCATCGCGGAGATTTTCGCCGCCGAAGGCGAGGCGCGTTTCCGCCAGCTAGAACACGCCTGCGTCCTCAAAACCTGCCAACGCCCGGATGCCGTAGTGGCCTTGGGCGGTGGGGCAATCACCCGCGCCGACAACATCGCGGCCGTGCGTTGCGCCGGCGTCTTGGTCTGTATCAAGGCCGATGTGGATACGATTTTTGCCCGCGTCCGGCGTCGCTCCAACCGACCCCTGCTCGCCGGATTAGCGCCGCCAGCGCAACGCGCCAAGATAAAGTCCCTGCTCCGCGCCCGCGCTCCCTACTACGACCAAGCCCACATTGCGCTGTACACCACGCAAGCGCAGACGCCTGAGGACACGGCCGGACAAATCCGCGCCTTGCTGGAGAGCTACAGCCGTCCAAAATAACTTGAAAGCATGGAATGTTCATCGACGCGCCGATTCGTCATTCCCGCGAACGCGGGAATCCAGTCTTGATGATGTAGGATTGCTATATGCAAAGAATTGACTTGGACCTCCCAGGGGCTACATACCCCATTTTCGTCGGCCACGACATCCTCGGGACACTGGGGACGCGCTGCCGCGACTTGGCCTTGGGTCGGCACGTCGCGCTGGTGACCGACGAGGTCGTGGCGGCGCGCTACCTGCAACCTGTGGCCGCCAGCTTGCGCGCCGCTGAGTTCGAGGTGTTGGAGATTGTCTATGCCGGGGGCGAGGAGGCCAAGAACTTGCGCGGGGCCGAGGGCATTTTCGCGCAGATGATCGAGGCCGAGTTGGACCGCGGCACTTGGGTTGTGGCCCTCGGCGGGGGCGTAGTCGGCGACATGGCGGGCTTTGTGGCCTCCACCTATTTGCGCGGCGTACCCTACGTGCAGGTGCCGACGACCATCGTCGCGCAGGTGGATTCGAGCATTGGCGGCAAGACCGGGGTCAACCACGCGCTGGGCAAAAACCTGATCGGCACCTTTCACCAGCCGCGCTTGGTCTTGGCCGACACCAACGCGCTGCGCTCGCTGCCGCGGCGGGAGCGGGTCGCCGGCATGGCCGAGGTGGTCAAACACGGGCTGATCCGCGACGCCGCGCTCTTTGCCTTTTTGGAGGAGCACTTAGAAGAAGTAGTGGATATGGCCCTCGCGCCGGAGACCTTGGACTGGCTCATCGGCCGCAACGTCGAGATCAAGGCCGAAGTAGTCGCCATCGACGAGAAGGAGCAGGGCTTGCGGGCCATCCTCAATTACGGGCACACCCTTGGGCACGCGATTGAGGCCGCCACCGACTACGGCCGCTACCGGCACGGGGAGGCGGTGATTTTGGGCTTGATCGCGGCCGGCGAAATCGCCTGCCGCGCGGGGTTTTGGCCCGAAGCGGAAAGGCAGCGGCAGGACGCGCTGCTGGCGCGGTTGGGGGTGCCTAGGGGATTGGCCGAGGTGGAGACCGAGCGGATTTTGGCTTGTGCCAAGGCCGACAAAAAGCGAGTCGATGAGCGGCTACGGTTCGTGCTGGGACGACGGATTGGAAAGGTGGAGATCGCCGAGGGAGTAACCGATGCGACTGTGTGCGCGGCTATTGAATATGTGCAGCGCTTTTGCGGGGCATGAGATGAACAAAAACCAGCCCCACAAAGTTCACCTCGTCAGCCTAGGCTGCCCCAAAAACGCGGTCGATTCCGAGCGCATGCTCGGCCTCCTTCAAGGCCACGCCTATCAGCTAACCGACGCGCCCGAAGAGGCCGAAGTAGTGGTAGTCAATACCTGCGGCTTCATTGAGCCGGCCAAAGAGGAGTCCCTCGCCGCGATTATGGACGCGCATCGGCTCAAAGAAACCGGCCAATGCAAAGGCGTCATTGTCACCGGCTGCTTGGCGACGCGCTACCGCGAAGAGCTATCACAGGAGTTGTGGGAGGCCGACAAGCTGTTGACGATCGCCGACGAGGCCGACATCGTCCGCCACGTGGACGACGCGCTGGGCACGGCTCGGTCTGGCTACCAAACCGACCTGCCGCGGGCTTTGCTCTCGCCTCAGCACTGGGCGTACTTGCGCATATCCGATGGCTGCGATCACCAATGCGCCTTTTGCGCCATCCCCGCCATTCGCGGGCGGCACGTGAGCGAGCCAATCGAAGCACTCGTGGCCGAGGCCGAGCGGCTGGCCGCGGCTGGGGTGCGGGAGTTGGTTTTGGTCTCGCAAGATTCAGTGCGCTACGGGGCCGACCTCTACGGCCGGCCGCAACTCGTGCGGCTCTTAACAGCCCTCGCCGAGGTGGAGGGCATTGAGTGGATGCGCTTGATGTACACCTATCCGGCGTTCTGGACCGAAGAACTGATCGACTTCTACGCCACGTGCGACAAGATGTGCCGGTACATCGACATGCCGTTGCAGCACATTGCCGACCCCGTGCTCAAGCGCATGAAGCGGGCCACGACCCGCCAAAAGACGCTCGATTTACTGGAGCGCCTACGGGCGCGGCTGCCGGGGGCCGGGCTGCGCTCGACATTCATCGTCGGCTTCCCCGGAGAGACCGAAGCGGATTTTGCCGCCTTGCTGGAGTTCGTGGCCGAGACGCGCTTTGACTACGCGACCGGCTTTCTCTACTCGCCGGAAGAGGGCACGACCGCGCATGCGCTGGGCGATCCGGTCGCCGAGGAGGTCAAGCAGGAGCGTTACAGCCGCCTGACGCAACTACAGGAGCGCGTGGGCACGGAGAAAAACGACGAGTTCGTCGGCACGCGGCAGGTGGTCTTGGTCGATGCGCACGAGGGGGCGGTGTGCTATGGGCGAATGGAGCGCGACGCCCCGGAAATCGACGGCCAAGTCGTCATCGCCGAGGGGACGCCGCCGGTGGGTTCTTTCGTGGAGGTGGAAATTACCGCGGCCGCGCCCTACGAGCTGAGCGCTAAGGTGATGGGGGTGCCGCGTTGAACAAGGCAAGACCGCGCGACATCGCCGTGGATGGCCGGGCCGGCGAGTTGGTCATCGCATGGAACGATGGTCGCGAGAGCCGCTACGACTTGGCGGGGTTGCGGCGCGTATGTCCCTGCGCCCACTGCCGGGAATTGCGCGACGCAGATGAGGGCGGGTTGACGCTCTTGCAGCCCGAAGCCGCGTCGGCTACGGCCGAGGTGCGGGGCGTTGGCTACGTCGGACGCTACGGCATTCGCATCGAATGGGCCGACGGGCACGACCACGGCATTTATACGTTTGAGTTTTTTCGCGGGCTAGACGCGGGTGGAAATTGATCAAGAACTCGAATTTCTCCGTCTTCCAGTGTAGGTCTATACTGCCTCCACTCGCTGGTAAAATTCGCACCTTCTTCGCTTCTTTATAGTATCTAACCTATAGAGAAATGCGGCGGCATCGTCTAATGTTTTTTTTTCGTATGCCGGCCATCCTTCGTCGTCCCAATCTTCTTCTAAATGCAATATGCGCTTCTTGGCCTCGGGCAAAGATGCGTTCAGCCGCCTTTCAAGAGGATGGTCACAAGCAAGCCGATAATGCCAAACTGAATGCCGATCAGCCAGCGAAATTGTTTGTCCATGCGGCTGTTGGTGGCCTCAATGCGGCTGTTAGTGGCTTCATTGGCCGCAGCGATAGCTTGCCGCAGTTCGGCAAATCCGGCCTCCATCCGCCTTTCAAGCCCGTCCATCCGCCTTTCCAGTGCGTCCAAGCGGTGGGCGATCTGCTCGACGAGCCCTTCCAAACGTCCCACGGAACTGGCAAGATCAAGGTCGCGATCTGGATCTGTCGTCGGTGTGCTCATAGTCCAAACTCCTTTTGCAGCGTTGAAAGCGACCCTAAAAAGTGAAAAAAGCCCATTCGCACAAAGACGACCTAAAACGCGCTCTAAGCCGCGTTGAGCAAGCCGTTCATAAGCCTGTTGATGCGCCCGGCGGAGTCGATCCAATCGGCGCGACTGGCTACTCTGCCACCAGCTTTAACAATAGCCCCACTTGAACGCCGCTCAATCCCAATATCAGGCCAATAAGCCACCGTTGGCCGCGCTCCAAGTTGCCCAAGCGGTCATTGATCTGCTCAATAATACCTTCCAGTCGCCCAATGCGTCCTTCATGCTCGCGATCTACGGATATAAGGTGCTCGGTCACGGTCAAAACTCCTTTTTAGTTGAGGGATATGCGGCTCGCGTCACAAATAGACCGGGAGCAAAAACATCGCACCCCAAGCGCAATTCGCATACCAAACTCCCCCGTGATTGTGTGAATGCTCCCGCGTTTGGGCAAGTACCGCAGCAAAAATGAATTCAGCCGCCTTTCAAGAGGATGGTCACAAGCAGGCCGATGATGCCAAACTGAATGCCGATGAGCCAGCGAAATTGTTTGTCCATGCGGCTGTTGGTAGCCTCGATGCGGTTGTTAGTGGACTCAATGCGGTTGTTAGTGGCTTCATTGGCCGCGGCGATGGCTTGCCGCAGTTCGGCAAATCCGGCCTCCATCCGCCTTTCAAGCCCGTCCATCCGCCTTTCCAATGCGTCCAAGCGGAGGGCGATCTGCTCGACGAGTCCTTCCAAACGTCCCACGCGACTAGCAAGATCAAGGTCGTGGTCGCGGTCATGGTCTATCGTTGGTGTGCTCATAGTTCAAACTCCTTTTGTTTTGAAGTGTTGAAAGCGACGCCTAAAAAGCGCAAAAAGTGCGATTCGCACAATCAGACGACCTAAAACGCCGCTCCGCACTAGGGGTTAAGTCTATGGTACTGATAAGACGGAGCTCGTCAAGCCGCCTGACGTGCCGGCGCGTCGCGGGGCGCGCGGGCGATCCACTGTTCGGCGAGGAGGAGGCCGAGGGCCAAAAGCAGGCATTCGCGCCACAACTCGCGGCCGTGGCGGTTGCCCAAGACCGCGAGGCGCAGGTCGTCGCTTGGGCCGAGGAAGTGGACTTCTGCGCCCGGGAAAACGCGCCGGACGCGCTCGGGCGCTACGGGGGCGAGCGCGGATTCGCGAGCGTCGAGATTGACGGCGAACGCATCGACCGTTGCGCCCGCAGCGCGTAGGCGCCAGATCCCGGCCTCGCCGACGCGGGGAATTTTCCACAAGTATTGGCCGCCGACGCGCTCCGGCCCCAAGCGCAGGCGCTCGCCCGACGGCGTCTCGGCCTCTACGACCGCTTCCATAGGCACATCGGCCAAGCGGCGATAGACCGTTTCTCCGACCAAATAGGTGGCGTGGCGGTCGGGCGGCAGGCTCAACTCGCGCACCAAGCGGTGTAGCAGGGGCGCGAACAGGCCGCGTCGGTGCAGGTCGTTCCACTGCGGGTCAATGGGGAACGCCGCGAGCGCGACGCGCCCCTGCTCCTGCCACGCTAGGGCCATGGCGAGCTGACCGTCGTCAAAGCGGGCCAAGGGCAGCAGGTCGGGCGCAGGGACTAGGGAAAAATAAGCGTAAAAGCGCGGTTGATCGCCGTCGCTGGTTAGGAGGTCGTTAAAAAGCGGGTGGTGCGGCCCGTCCTCGTCTAGGACTTGATAAGCGGCTGTGTTGCCGGGGGTGCCGACCCGGTCTTTGAAGCGTCCCGGAGTCAGGCCGGTCAAGAGGTCGCGGTTGTAGTAGCCGAGGTCGCTGTGCGGCGCGGGAAAGAGCACTACGCCCCCGCCGCCGGCGACGAACTCATCCAAGGCCGCCTTTTGCGCTGCGCCCAGCCGGGCGAGGTTGCAGAGCACGAGCACATCTACGTCGGCGAGGGCACTCGCGTCGAGATCGGCAAACAAACCGGTGCGAATTTCCACGACCGGATCGGAGAGCGCGGCGGCCCCGAGTGCCCGGCGCGCGTAGTACGCGTCCTCGGGCTGCTCGCCCAACAGCAGCGCGGTGATGGCGGTGGGCAGGTCGAGGGTGAAGTAGCGGCGATTGTCGAGCGCGAGCGCGTCGTCGGCGAGCGCGACGTGTCCGCTCAGCCGCCCGGGCTGGCGCGGCGAAAAGCTGAGTGCCACTTGGGTCGTGCCCGGTGCGCCGGGATCCACGCTATGGCGGCGCGTACGCTGGCCATCGACAAACAGGTCGAGGGCCGTGCCCGCGCCGCTGTGCGCGATGTCGGCTTGCAAGGTGACCTTGGCGTCGGCCGCGAGCATCCAGCTTGGGGCCGAGACCCGCTTGACATAAGCATTCGGCCGGGGCTGGGCGTGCGGGCCAGCGATATAGACGCGGGTGTCAGCAAAGGACGGGAGCGCGTCGTTGAGTTGGTCCCAGTTGTATTCGGCCAAATCGGTAAAAATAAAAAGCTCGTGCGCGGCGAGGGCGGCTTCTTGGTTTAGGTGCTGGGCCGCCGCGTACAAGGCCGCGCGTAAGTCGGTCGCCGCTTGCGTCGGCGCGAGTTCGGCCATGCGCTCGGCCAAGTAGGTGCGGTCGCCGGCAAAAGGAGGGTGGGGCCGTTGGGCAAAAGGCTGGACGGTTACTAGATCGCGCGGGGGTAAAACGGCCAGCAGGTCGCCGAGCTGGTGCTGGAGTTGGTCGAAGAGGGAACCCGCCGGCCGTTGGTAGCGGGTGCTGTACGACAAGTCCAAGAGCGCGTGAACGGCCACCGGGCGATCGCCGCCGCCCCAGCCGCGGCCGGCCTGATACGTCGGGCGGGCAAAGGCGCAGACGATGAGCGCGATGATAAGGGTGCGGAGTAAGAGGACCAGCCACTGGCGCAGTTGGAGCCGCCGCATGCGGTTTTGCTGAAGCTGGCGCAGAAAGGCGAAATCGCTGAACGGATGGGGCTGGGTGCGCCCCCGATGCAGCAGGTGGATGGCTAGGGGTAAGGCGGCCGCGACGAGTCCGAGCAGGACCGCGGGATTGAGAAACTGCAAGGCGGGGAAGGGGCGGCGCTAGTTCGCAGCCGGAATGTCGCGCTCTGCCGCTTCGATGGTGGCGATGATTTCCTCGGCGGAATTCGCTTGGATGAGCTTCTTTTTGAACGCGTCGTTTTTGAGCAAACGCGAAATCCGCGCTAGGGCCTTGATGTGGGGGCCAGAGACATTGGCCGGGGATACCAACAGGAAGAACACAAAGGCCGGCTCGCCGTCGAGGGCGTCAAAATCGACCCCGCGCCGCTGAGTGCCCATAGCGGCAACTAGCTCGGTCGCCGCGGCCGACTTGCCGTGGGGGATGGCGATGCCGTCGCCGATGCCCGTGCTCATGATCTTTTCGCGGTCGAGTACGGCTTGTAGTACTTGGTCGCGGTCGGTGATAGCGGCGCCGACTGCGAGTGAGTTGACCAACTCGGCGATGATGTCCTCTTTGGATTCTCCTTTGAGGTCAACTATGGTGGATTCGGGCGACAGAATGTCCAACAGGTTCATGCGCGTTATCTCCGGTAAGTTGCTGAAAAATAAGCCATCCCCGCGACATTCGTCAATGTTAGGGACTAATCGCTAACCACGGCTTTTACGAGCCGCGGCACCACGAAGTAGAGCAAGTGCCCGCGCCCGATTGCGGCCGAGGCGACTTCTGCCCAAGCGGAGATGCCCAATTCGACCGCGGCTAGGCCCGCAGTCGGCAGGCAGACGTGCGCCCCTGTTAGCTGGCCGATCCACGCCTCCAGCCCGGGATTGTGGGCAATGACGAGGCCGACTTGAGTGCTGTCTGGCAAGCCGGCCGCCGCTTGGGTCAAGGTGCTGGGGGACGCCAAGTAAAGCGCGTCGTCCAAGTGCAGAGCACTCGCCGGCAGACCGAGGGATTCGACGAGGCCGGAGGCCGTCTGACGCGCCCGGTGCGCGGCCGAGGCCAGCACGACCTCCGGGCGCGGACCGTACGCGGCGAGTAGGTGGGCAATGCGCGGCAAATCTGCGCGGCCGCGCTTGTTGAGCGGACGGTCGAAATCGTCGCTTATCCCGGGGGGATAAGCCGACTTGGCGTGGCGCATGATCAGCAAGGTTTTCATAGGGAAATGGGTTGCGTGGGCCTGTGCTACAGGGTATTTTTATCAACAAGATAGTGTAGGTCGGCACTCGATACAAACGCGACTCAGGATTTATACCCAATGGCTCCGCAACCCGTAGAGCTCAATCTAACGATCCGCCCTCAGCGGCGCTTTGCAATCATTGACATCGCCGAGCTAATCCGCCAGCAAGTCGGCGACCAACTGCGCCCCTTTCGCAAAGCCGCGTACTGTTCGCTGCACACCACGGCCGGTTATATGGAGCAAGGCACGAGCCGGCGCTTGGGCCACAGCCGCAAGCAGATCGCCCCCTTCATCCGCGCCATCAAAAAGATATTTCCCCACAACGCCGGCTATTTTCACGACCGCATGCAGTTGCGCGCTGAGCTCAGCGAGGGCGAAAAGGAAAAAGAGCCGGTCAACGCCGACTCGCACCTAACCTTTATTGCCGCGGGGCTCAAAAACTGCGTGACCTACATCCACCGTCCAGAGGAGCCGGTGTACTTCATCGAGCTAGACGGCATCTACAAAGACTACGTGCGCCGCCGCTGCACCGCAGTCATGGCCTACAACCACGCCGAGATCGTGCATCGCGGGCGGGTGGAGATTCCAGTGGTCGGCAGCCATGCGATCGACGCTTTCAATCTCAAGGACCCGCGCTACGGCCTGTTTGCAACGCTCGCCGATTGGCTGCGGCAATGTGGCATAGACAAAGGCTGCATTGACATTCGCCTCGCCCCCGAGGAAAAGCACGTCGGCATGACCGTCAACGAGTACGAGACCCTGCTGATGCGCAACGACTTGCCCGAGGCCCTCAGCGACCCGCTGCGCTACGTGCTCCAACGCGGCAAGCGGCTCCTGCAGCACCCCGCCTCCATTCCCGGCAAGATGCACGCCTACGCGGCCTACGATTCCCTCCGCTTCTACAACGAATTGCTCGACCAAGTTCCAGTGGGGCGGTCGGTCATCGACCGCATCTTTTCGGTCCTATCGACGCCCGCCCAGCGCATCTTGCGCCTAAAGCGCCACATTCGGCTGCTGGTCTCAGACCGCGCAGAAGCCGGGGCCGATCGCATCCTACAGGGCACCTATCAAAGCCCGATTTTGGTGCAGCACCAACCGGCGGCGGCCGGCGTACGGACCCTCGACGTCACCCTGCGCCGCTTCGTCTGAGCATGCAGGTCGATCCTTCCATTTTCAAAGCGTACGACATCCGCGGCATCTATCCCGACCCCCTGAGCGAAGAGGTAGCGTATGCCATTGGCCGCGCCTTTGTGGCCCTGCTCAAGTGCGCGGAGGTCGTCGTGGGGTGCGACATGCGCCTTTCAAGCCCGGCCATAAAAGAGCACCTCGTGCGCGGCTTGGTCGATCAAGGCGCGCACGTCATAGACATCGGCATGGTCGGCACTGATCAGTACTACTATGCCTGCGCGACGTTGGACCGGGCGGGCGTCATGGTGACCGCTTCGCACAACCCGCCCGAATACTGCGGCTTCAAGATGGTTCGCCAAATGCCCTACCTGCTCAGCGGCGAATCCGGGATCCAAGACCTGCGCCGCCTCGTGGCCGCAGAAAGCTGGGGCGTCGCTCAAAGACGGGGCGCACGTCGGACGGAAAACGTGACGCCGGGCTTTATCGACAAGGTGTTGAGCCTCGTGGACCCGGCCCGCATCAAGCGGCTCAAGGTGGTGGCCGACACGGGCAACGGCATGGTGGGGCCGGTCTTGCAAGACGTGTACGAGCGGCTGCCCATTGAGTTTGTCGGCCTATACCTTGAGCCGGATGGCCGCCTGCCCAACCACGGCCTCGACCCCATGCAGCCGGAAAACCGCGCCGACTTGGAGCGGTGCGTCCTAGCCGAGGGCGCGGACGTCGGCTTTGCCTTTGACGGCGACGGCGACCGCTTTTTCATCATCGATGACCGGGGCCGCTTCGTGCCCGGCGACTTTGCGACCGCGCTGATGGCCTGCTACATGCTAGAGCGCCATCCCAGCGCCAAGATCGTGTACGACGTGCGCTGCTCGTGGGCCGTGCCCGATCTCGTGCGAGCGGCCGGTGGTACGCCCCTGATCGAGCGCGTCGGCCACTCGTTCCTCAAGCCGCGGATGTTTGAGGAAGGAGCCGTTTTCGCCGGCGAGCTGAGCGGTCATTACTACTTCCGCGACTTCTTTGGCGCGGATTCCGGCATCGTGCCGTCGCTGGTGATGCTGGAGTTGCTATCGCAGCGGGGGGTTGCGCTCTCCGAGCTGCTCGCTCCGCTAGAGCGCCAGTACTTTACGTCCTCTGAGATCAATTCCAAGGTCGCGGACCCCGCCGCCAAAATCGCGGCCCTAGCCGACCGCTACAAAGACGGCCACATCCTGCGCCTCGACGGGATTTCGGTCCGCTACGACGACTGGCACTTCAACGTGCGGCCTTCCAACACCGAGCCGCTGGTGCGGCTCAACCTAGAGGCGCGCTCGGCCGAGCGCATGGCCGAGAAGCGGGACGAGGTGCTGGCCTTTATTCGCTCGTGACGCAATGAATTCATTGTATTTGCCCCCAATAAGGCGCAAAGGGTTTGCTGTTTTCCTAGCGGCCCAAGCCGCGATCTTGGCCGGTGTTCTCTTTTTGCCCCGCGAAGAGGTGTTATGGGGCTTGGGGGGCGCGGTGCTCGTGCTCGTCCTCCTCCTCCTGATCGTATATCCTTGGCTCGTGCTCCCGGTAATCATTGCGACTACGGCCTTGGATTCGGCCGGGCGCGTCATCCAAACAACGGCCCTCGGGTTACCAGTAACCGGCTTTCACCTGTCGTTTGTCCTGCTGTGCGTCGCCTTAGCCAGCCACATTTTCCTGCAAAAGCGCCGTACTTTCCCGCCGCTCGAAATACAAGCACCCCTCATGCTGTTTCTCGGTTGTATGGCCGTCTCCCTGACCTATTCGCCCAATCAACCCGAAGCCACGATTAGTTTTTTTCGCATCGCCTTTCTCGCCTTGTTTCTCTATATAACCCAAATTCTCATTGACTCGCGTCGCGTTCTCAACCTGACGATCGCGTCGCTGGGCGTCGTCTTGACGGGGGCCTCCATTCTGGCCGTGTTCCAGATTATCTCGGAGCGGTTCTACCTGCCGGCGAGCGTGGTTTCTAGCGTGGGCGCCAACATGCCGCGCGCTTCTGGTACCTATCACAATCCCAACATCTTCGGCACCTTTCTCGTCGTGGGCATCCTCTTTATGGCCGGGATTTTCCTCGTGCCCAAGCTGCGCTGGTGGAAGCGGCTCTTGTTGCTGCTGGCCATTGGGCTGGGGGCCACGGCACTGGTCATCACCTTCAGCCGCGGCAATTGGGTCGCGCTGTTCGTCGGCGTAGTCGTGCTGCTGTTTTTGGCCGGTAAGCTGCGCTATCTCTTTTACGTCGCGGTCTCGTTTTGCGCCGCCATCTTGATCGTCAAGAACTACGTCCCTTTTGCCGCGTACATTTTCGAGCGGTTCTATTCCATCTTCTCGCTGTTTGCGGAGTTTGGGGCCGACAGCCGGGCTTCGAGTACCGCGCGAGTCTATTTCGCCATCGCCGGGTTTAAGATGTTCTTGGCGCATCCCTTGCTCGGGGTCGGCTGGCGCGCTTTTCCGGTCGTCTTTGAAGACTACAAGCCAGAAGGTTTCCCCCACTGGCTGCCGACGCGCGAGTCGCATACCCTGTTTGCGACGATCATCGCCGAGCTCGGGCTCGTGGGGCTGCTCGCCGCGGCTTGGGTCGCTTGGCGCATCTTGGCTTTTTCCCTGTACCACATAAGGCATATACAGGACGAGTACTTGCGCGGTGTGATGATCGCGCTCGTCTCGACCTTCGTCGCCTTTCAGGTCAGCCTCACCTTCACCGGCGAGTTTGCCAACAATTTCTTGTGGATGTTCACGGGCATCGCGTTTGCCGTGCCCGCCCTAGAAAAACGCGAGGCGCCTACGTGAAGGTCTTAGTACTGTCGCATTTGTATCCCAATCCCATTGCCAAAATGTCCGGCCGTTTCGTCCACAACCAGTTGCGCCTCCTCAAGGATCATTGTCAGGTGGAGGTCGTCTCCCCGGTGCCTTGGTTTCCCTTGCCGGGGTTTGGTTTGTGGAGTGCCTACCGCCGCATCCCCCACGTCGATGTGCTAGACGGAATTCGGGTGCGGTATCCTCGCCGCTTCGCCCTGCCGCGCCGGGTTCTCTTTACTAAGTTGTGGCGTTTTCAGCTCAGGGCTTTGCTCAACTCGGTTGCGCGGGTGCCAGACCTCATACACGCGCACTGCGCCTATCCCGATGGCCGGGCCGCTATTGAGTACGGCGCGCAAACCGGGCGGCCAGTCGTCATCACGGTCCACGGTTCCGACATTAAGGTCTTGCCCAAGCTCAAGTCCGAGTTGCGGCAACGGATCGTTGAGGCCCTGACGCAAGCTGCGGCCGTTGTCGCCGTTAGCCAAGAGCTGCGCCGGGCGGTCGTGCAGTTGGGCGTCCCGGCCGACCGGGTGTTCTGCATTCCCAATGGCGTTGACTGCCGGCTCTTTTCGGCGACCGGGGCGCGCCAGCCCGGTAAGGATGGGTGGCGCCTGCTTTATGTGGGTCGATTTGTCGAGGCCAAGGGATTGCGCGTCTTGCTGGCGGCGCTGGCTAAAGTGCGGAGTCAAGGCCGCGACGTCTCCCTGACCTTGGTCGGTGGCCACCCGGCGACTGGGACGGCCCATCCTTTCCTAGCTCAAGTCGAAGCCTTGAATCTGTCCGCGCATGTGTCGTTTGCGGACGCGGTTCCTTGGGAGGACCTGCCTCAGTACATGGCCGCGGCCGATTTGTTCGTCCTGCCCAGTTTTAGCGAGGGCCTGACCACGTCGCTCGTCGAGGCCATGGCCTGTGGCCTGCCGGTAGTCGCCACGCGCTGCGGCGGGCCGGAAGAGGTTGTCAATGCGGAGGTCGGACGGCTGGTGGCGGTTGGCGACGCGGAGGACTTGGCAGCGGGCATTCTTGCGGTCCTAGACGAATACGATGGCTACGACCGCGAGGCGATCAGCCGGCAGGCCGAGGCGCGCTACGACTATCGTCGGTTGGCGGCGCGGATCTACGCGCTGTACGAGGATGTGCTAGCGGCCGATGAGCGTCGGTGAACGCCGATGGGAGCGCGGGCGTCTAAGGCAGCTTGGTCGTCTTTTTCGCTTCTACCTGTCCGTCGATTTCGACCTGATAGAGATACACGCCGGCGGCCACGTCTTTGCCCGCCTCGTCGCGGCCATCCCACACCAACCGATGGCTGCCCGCTCCCAGTGGCCCCTGCCACACCTGACGCACGCGACGACCTAGCACATCGTACACCGTCAGCGATACGCTCCCCGCGTCCGTTGCCAAATCAAGGGGCAGCACGACCGTCGGATTGAACGGATTGGGATAGCTGTCGCCCAGCCGATGCTGTGCCGGTCGTGTTGCCGCCGCTGTCTGCACGGCGGTCATCTGCCCGCTTAGCGGATTCTTGAGCACATGGACGCCCTCTAAAGCCCGATCCAACACCACCAAATCCACATCGCCGTCACCATCAACGTCTCCGGGCAGCACTGCCACGCCATTCCCTTCCAAGCCCGACGGCACATCCCCGGCTTCCAAGCGCTCCACACCTGCGCCACTCAAGAGATGCCACTCCACCGCTTGGCTCGGATGCAAGCCGCCGCCCCAGACGATGAACACGCCGAAACCCAACGCATAATCTCCACCGATAAACACCCAATCGTCCAACCCGTCGGCATTCAGGTCGCGCACCACCACCGGCGAAAGCAGGAACAGATTCTCATCATAAATCACCTCTTGCTTTAATCCATCGGGGCGGCTACTCCACACGGCCAAGCCCTTACGCTGCTCTTGGAAGTCCTCGCGGAAGCCGGCTAGTAAGTCCACCTGTCCATCGCCATCGAAATCGCCGGCTTGACCGGCGAGGAGAGAAAACGGCATGACCTTCTCAAATAGTGCCCCCTGTGTCGGATCGGCCCCTAAGACAGCGGCGCGAAACGAGATGGGTTGTTCAAACAGTTCCGGCCACGACAAATCGGCCGGTCCCCATAGCACTTCCAGCGTCCCATCGCCGGTAAAATCGCCGATCTGATGCGCCCACGACAGCCCGGAAGCCGGGGCGGGCACCGGCCACTCGGAGAACGTCCACGCGCCCTTTTCCCAGTCCCATACCTCCCAAAACGGTTCGTCCTCGTCCACGGATTGGGCAAACACTTCCGCCTGCCCATCGCCATCCCAATCGACTACATCCACCAATCGACGATTGGACTTCTGCATGAGGGGTTCGATCTGGAACTCCGCTGGGACAGCCCACACGCCGAGGTCCCACCGTTCCCACCTTTCAAAACCCAGTACGATTTCGTCTTGACCATCGCCGGTCACATCGCCGACGTGTACTCTTCGATCATACATTAGCTCTTCTAACGTCTCGATGCGTATGGTCTCAAACGCGCCCTGTCCGTTGTTGCGTGCCATGACCCAGCCGCCCTCGATCCCCCCCCAGAAAGAGAACAGATCGAGGTCGCCATCCCCATCTAAGTCGGTCAAAACCTCTTCTTGGGCATCGCCTAAGAGCCGAAAGGGTCCTAAGTCCCGCACAATCGGATAGAATACCGGCGGGGCAAACACCTTCGGCCCTTCAACGCCTAGGTCGAATACCGGCGGCCGAGGCAATTCGCCCTGTAACACCTCTTCGACGCCGGTCAACTCAATCCAATCCACTTCCAAAGCCGACACCTTCGTCGAAGCAGGCCGGTCCGGCGGCGACTCCGTCATAAACTCCACGACAAAACTCAGGCGAATATCATCTAACAACCCCTCCCATAAGGGATAGTACCCAAACAAATTCTCCTCCAAGTCGGCCAACGAAAACTCGAACTCCTGCCATTCGGTCGTATATAACAACTCGCCGTAGGTCCCGTTTGCGGGAAGAGAAAACCGACCTCTTTTCGGCAGAGGGTCACCCCCCGGAAACATGAGGTTGTGTTCATTGGTCCATCGGAGGAGTAAGGCTCCTATCGTCGGACTAGGATGGACCGTGCGGAAGCGCACCCGCACTCGGTCGAAAAGGTACGAGTCATGGCCGATCGTCGGCGAAATCAAGGTGACCCCGGAGCCGCTGTCGCCGTCGGTACGAAAGGCACTAATCCGCCACACGCCTGCTTCGACCGCCCCAGATAACGAAAAAAATAGATGATTCCCCCCGGCACTACCGGGTTTTTTGGCTCCCCATCCCTGCGTCGTCCCGTCGTCAAAATCCCACCGGATCGCCGTCGCCGGGCTACTCAACAGCACCGTCCCTGCACATAAGAAAATGAGCAACACGACAGCACCTCCTGTCTATAACTTGAACTTGAGTTGGTGGTGAAACTGGAATAAGGCGCGATGAGTACCCTCTGCAGCGTTAGAAGCCGTCTTAAAACCCGCGCCGGCCGGTCTCAAGGAGTGTCGAGAAGCCCAAAAGCAAGTGTTGCCCGAAGGCGAGACGCCCTCGGTTCCAAGCTCTTTTCTCGCTCAAAGGACGGCATGAGGAATTAAAACGGCTTCTAACTATCTACCAAGAGGTATCAGATGATTATGTCGTGCACCACCCGTGCCCGGATTTGTCATAGCAATATATCGGCCTAGTCGAATCACGGCATTTTTCAGGGTCGGGGTAGCAGGCAACAATGCGGTTCCGAGGACCTTCTGCTTCGGCCTCCTTGCCTCCGAGCAGGACTGCGATCCACGTGAGGGCACTGATGACCCAACCGAGGGCCAGCCCCTGCCGAGCCGGTGCCAAGCCGCTCGACGACATGAAGAATTCCCTCAAGCTCTGCATGATTCTCTTCTCTTAATCTACCTGTCCGTTGATTTCGACCCGATAGATGTACACGCCGGCGGCCACGTCTTTGCCCGCCTCGTCGCGACCATCCCATACCAACCGATGGCTGCCCGCCCCCAGCGGCCCCTGCCACACCTGACGCACTTGACGACCTAGCACATCGTACACGGTCAGCGACACGCGCTCCGCGTCCGTTGCCAAATTAAGAGGCAGCACCACCGCCGGATTGAACGGATTGGGATAGCTGTCGCCCAGCCGATGTTGCGCCGGCAGGACTGCCGCTGGCGTCAGCACGGCGGTCATCTGCCCACTTAGCGGATTCTTGAGGACATGCACACCTCCTAAGGCATGATCCAACACCACTAAATCCACATCGCCGTCCCCATCGACATCGCCGGGCAACACCGAGACGCCATTCCCTTCCAAGCCCGACGGCACATCCCCGGCTTCCAAGCGCTCCACGCCCGCGCCACTCAAGCGATGCCATTCCACCGCTCCATTAGGATGCAGGCCACCACCCCAGACGACGAACACGCCAAAACCCAACGCATAGTCCCCGCCGACGAACACCCAATCGTCCAACCCGTCGGCATTCAGGTCGCACACCACCACCGACGAGCGCAGAAACAGATACTCATCATAGAGCACCGTTTTTCTTATTCCATCGGGGCGGGAACCGGCCACTCGGAGAACGTCCACACGCCGTTTACGAGGTCCCACCCTTCCAAAAAAGAGTCGTCCTCGTCCACAGGTTGAGCAAACACTTCCATCTGCCCATCACCATCCCAATCGGCTAAACCTACCAATCGACGATTGGGCTTCTGCACGAGTTGCTGAAACCGGAACTCTTCTCCGACAGACCAAACTCCGAGGTCCGACCTTTCGAGGCTCATCACCATTTCGGCGCGACCATCGCCGGTCACATCGCCGACAGATAGACTCGGATAATACGATAGGTCCGCCAGCGGCTCGGCGCGGACGGTTTCAAACGCGCCCTCTCCGTTGTTGCGCGCCATGACCCAGCCGCCGAGTTGCTCCTCTAGCAGCCAGAAGAAGGCGCACAGATCGAGGTCGCCATCGCCATCTAAATCGGTCAAGACCCCTTGTTGGGCGTCGCCTAAGAGACGAAATAAGCCTAAGCCTCGCGCAATCGGATAGAACACCGGCGGCGCAAAAACCGTAGGGCCTTCAACGCCCAGGTCGAATACCGGCGGCCGAGGCAATTCGCCCTGTAGCACCTCTTCCACCCCGGTCAACTCAATCCAATCCACTTCCAAGGCTGACACCTTCGTCGAAGCAGGCCGATCCGGCGGCGACTCCGTCATAAACTCCACGACAAAACTCAGTCGAATATCATCCAACAACCCTTCCCATAAGGGATAGTACCCGAAGAAATTCTCCTTCATATCGGTCAACGAAAACTCGAACTCCTGCCATTCGGTCGTGTATAACAACTCGCCGTAGGTCCCGTTTGCGCTAAGAGAAAACCGACCCCTTTTCGGCAGAGGGTCACCCCCCGGAAACATGAGGTTGTGTTCATTGGTCCATCGGAGGAGTAAGGCTCCTATCGTTGGACTAAGATGGACCGTGCGGAACCGCACCCGCACCCGGTCGAAAAGGTACGAGTCATGGCCGATCGTCGGAGAAATCAAGGTGACCCCGGAGCCGCTGTCGCCGTCGGTGCGAAAGGCATCAATCCGCCACACCCCCACTTCGACCGCGCCAGACAATGGGTGAAATTGATGATCCCCCCCGGCACTACCGGGTTTTTTGGCTCCCCATCCCTGCGTCGTCCCGTCGTCGAAATCCCACCGGATCGCCGTGGCCGGGCTACTCAACAGCACCATCCCTGCACATAAGAAAATGAGCAACACGACAGCACCTCCTATAGCGATCCGAAATGACTTGAAAGATTTAGGTCTGCTTTTTATTTTGTCGTCTGGTTTTCTATCGTCCTCTTTTTTCGGCGTGTTTTGGTATGGATTCGGATTCGTCCTTAGCCGCGTTTATCGCTAGCAACCCCGATGCCCGTGAACTCAAACGTGCGTTAGCGGTTCAGATGACCTTGTTGGGCTTCAAACAACGTAGGATTCAAGCGGTTCTCGGCGTTCAGTCGGGCTTCATCAGTACGTGGAAAAAGCGCTATTTATCCGAGGGGGTCGCCTGCTTTCGTTTGGGCTATAAAGGCTCGCAACCCTATTTGTCGGCCGATCCGCGCGCCTAACTCACCCCGTGGTTGGCAAGCCAATCGCAGCCTTCGGTGGCGTCGTCAGCCTCCTATATCCAAAGGCCGTTTGGCGTGGTCTTTCGCTCCTCGCAGAGTTATTACGATCTGCTTTCGCAGGCGGGCTATCGTTGGAAAAAGACCCAAGCTCGTTCGCCCCAAGCCGACCCCCAAGCGGGGATCGCACGGCGCGCCGAGATAAAAAAACTAGCCGCGCATAAGGAGGACCTCCAAGCGGGTCGTCTCCGTGCCTTTTTTGTCGACGAGTCGCACCTACACTGGGGCGATGCCTGTGGGTATGCTTGGGGACGGTCGGGTCAACGGCGTACGGTGTGCATTGAAAATGAACGGCAACGGCAAACCTATTATGGGGCCTTGGATGGGGTTAAGGGCACCTTCCTCATGCAAAGCTACCCGAAGGCGAATTCACAGCATACGGTGGACTTTATACGCTATATACAACAGCGTCGTCCCGGTCAGCAGGTGTTGATCTTTTGGGATGGGGCGTCCTACCATTATCAACAGGCCATGCGGGCTTTTCTCAAAACAATCCAAGCACACCGACCGACCGATGAATGGAAGGTACGCTGTATGCGATGTAGCCCCTTATACACCACAAGAAAATCCCATCGAAGATATTTGGTTAAAAGGGAAAACCTTTGTGCGTACTCATGCGTTGTGGACCACAAGCTTTGAACAGATCAAAGACCTATTTGTCGAGGGCATTCGACAGAAAAAATACTTCCATTTTCCTAAGTTACAGCAATATATAACATCTCTTAAATGATGTAGAATTGCTATAGCTTCGTAGAAACCACCAGAAACGCTACGATCAAGGAGATCCGTTTTGCTGGCATCCCCAGAAGAGTTTGTTACAATTTGGTCGGCATCGGTTACTTCCCAAACACCATCATTAAGCAACCGCCAAAATGGATACTGGGTTCCTTGCTTTAGTCGTCTAGGGCTAAACTCCTATAGTAGTTTCCCAAGTCCCTCATCTACTTCGGAGTATGGAATGAGCCGGCTTTCGCCACGCAGCAACTTTCCAATTGCATATAGAACCAGCAGGGGTTTGTGCGGTGCCCTTTTTCCCGCACTTCTCCACACACCCAAACTCTCAAACTTCTGAATGATTAACTTTCGGTCCATTTTTTTAGTTACTAATCAAGGGTGCTAGTGGATTGATCGTGGTCTAGGTAAGTTCCCATGCTGAGAGTTTAAGCTTCACAGTGTTACGCCCGAATCAAGCCATTCGCCCAAGGAGCGTCAACCCAAAGGCCGCGACTCAATCTCCAATCCACCCCCCAACTCCCAAGTGCCAAGTGCGCCCCGGAGCGGGTTCAAAGAAGCGGCCTCCAAAGGCGTTGGGAACCACCGAGCCGTTGTACCGAGCACCCGACAAGTTCTCGACCGCGACAAAGGCCCGCACGGCGCGATAGTCAATCCCCAAGCGCAGATCCATCCGCATATAAGCGCGGTTGAAAAAATCGTCGGGAGAGGCGTCGCTTTGGGGCGGAGGGCCGTTGAAATCGTTGGCCCAGTAGCGGCCTACTCGCTCTAATTCGACCTCGGCAAACAGGCCCTGCGGACTCTCGTAGCTCAGGCCGGCAAAGAGCCGGTGGCGCGGCACGCCCGGCACCTCGTTGCCAGCAAGCTGAACGAGCACGGAGTCGGCTTCAACTTCGTAGTCCTCGAAAACATAATCGCCAAAGGTGTACGCGAGATCGGCCCGCAGCCCGGGGCGCGGCACCGCCGACAGCGAGAGTTCCAATCCGCGATTGCGCGCTTGGCCGGCGTTGCGGAAATAAATTTCCTCGCTGTCTGCACGCTCAACCTGAAAGGGAATGAGCGCGTCGGCGATTTGGAGCTGGTACAGGGCCACCTCCAGATCCAAGCGCGCCCGGCGCACGCGCCAGCCCGTTTCCAACCCGAGGACGCGCTCAGGGTTTAGATCGGGGTTAAAGCCGCCCTCGCCGCTGGGCCGATTGCCCAACTCAGAGGTCGTGGGCGTCTGAAAGGCCGTGGCAACATGGGCATACCAACGGGAGAAGGAGCCGAGGCGATACACCACGCCCGCCATCGGACTGAACTGGCCCATGGTGCGCACATGATCGGCAACGGCAAATCGGTAGCGGTCGTAGCGGCCGCCCACGGTCGCGGTCAGCGCGGTGCCCAAATTTTGCTCCAAGGCGACAAAGGGGCCTACGCTCCGCACCTGTTCCTCTTGATCCACTTGGCGGTCGCCGTATTGCACGAGCGAGAAAACGCGCTCGTCTTCTACGCGCACACCTTCGGGCAAGCCCTCGTTGGCGAACTCGCGGCGGTCGTCGCGCTGGAAGTCCATGTCGAGGCCGGTCACAAGGCGCGTCCCAGCCCAAGCGAATTGGTGTTCGGTGCGTAGGCCGCCCGCCCGGCGGTCGAGCTCGATAATCCGCCCCGGGATGGGGTTTTTGAGCGCCCGGCTAACGCCGTACAGCACGAGGCTCGACGCGCGGTGGTGCGGCGCGTGTGGCGGGCGATATTCAAGACGGATGCCGCCTTGGCCTTGGCGAACCTGCTTGGAGGCCCCCTGCCCCACCACGAACCCGCGGACGCTGCGCGGGCGGGCGCGGGCCGCGTCCGCAGCGAGCGAACTCGGATTGAACAAATAGGGCGCGTCGTACCAATGCAGCAGGAGCGTCAACTCAGTATGGGGGGTGAGGGTGCGGCCCACGTGCGCGTTGAGGCCGCGGGCGCGAGCGTGGGCGTGGTCGCGGTAACCTTCGCTGCGCAGGTCATGCACGCTGGCGAACGCATGGGTTTTAGCGGCGCGGCCCGCAAGGCTCGTCTGCACGCGGAACAGGCCGTTGCTACCGGCGATTAAGCGCGGCGTCACGCGCCAAGCCGCCTCGGCCGGTACTTGGGTGTGGGCCGCGAGCACGCCGCCGCCGGCATTGCCATACAGCGAAGAGCTGGGGCCGCGCACGATCTCAATGCGGCCCGTTGACCCCAAGTCGAGGTTGTTGAGTTGGCTCTGGCCATCGGGCATGGTCAGGGGGATGCCGTCGAGCAAGACCTTGATCCCGCGGACGCCAAAGGCCGCCCGCGCTCCTAGGCCGCGTACGCTGAGCCGATCGCCTTGAGAAAGGTTGTGGCGGTTAGCGACGAACAGCCCGGGTACCGGACGCAGCGACTCGGCGAGCGAGAGGCCGGGCCGGGCGCGCCCGACATCTGCGACCACGGCCGTGGCAAGCGGCAGGTCAAAACCCTCGCGGGGCGAGCGCGTCGCCGTGATTTCGGTGGGGGGCATTTGGTAGCGGGGCGCGGGATCGTCGGCGCGGACAGCCGCGGCGATCAAAATTGGTACTAGGCACTGGATTAACTGGTTTTTTTTCATAGCATTAAAGAACACCACGAAGAAATACCAACGCAACAGACGCAAACCTACATTGGGGCCAAACCATGAGCGTGGGGATCGCACTGGTGCTGGTGCTGGGCGGGTGCTTTGCCGCAGAGGACGGGCCGCCGAGCGGCGCGGAGGACGGGCTGCACAGCGAAGTAGAATTTGTCGAGGACTCAGGACTAGAGGGCAGCGTGTTGATCGACAGCCTGACTTGGTGGCCGCTTTTGCCGCGACTCGCACTAGGGGAGACAGCCGAATTCGAGGGGGTCTTTACAGCCGTGTTTCGCAATGTCGGGGCCGCAACCGTGTGGGTGCGCTACGACTTGCGGTTTTTCGACCGGGAGGAATTTCTAATCGACGCGTTTATACCGCTTGGGCAGCCGGTCGTCCTCAGTGCCGGGGAAGCGCACCGCGTGGAGGGAGATTTTCTAATTCGCACCGATGATCCGCGGGATTTTGAGCGGCTCGCCCTGATGCGGCTCGTAGCACGCATTCGGCGACCCGAGGAATAGGAGTCAAGTGCCGTCTCGCAGGCCCCCTAGAATAGCCATGGCGAGCTCCATCGTAGCAAGGGCCTCGTCCAAGTCCGCTGCCGGCGGGCCGATGGGGCGGTCGGCCTTAATGCAGTCGAAGAAGTGGGCCGCTTGTGCCAGTGTGCTGTCCGTGCCGTCCTTTTGCAAGCACTCGCGCTTCCCGTCGCAGACCAGCTCGCACGTGGAAATTCCCTCTAAATAGGCCGAGATGTCGCGGCCGTGGATTTCGTAGCGCTCTAAGCGGGCGTCCGTGGTGTAGTTGGCGCAGATCTGGGCGACGCAGTCGTTTTCAAAGACGACCAAAGCGGCGTGGACGTCCTTGTACGCGGATGTGCGCCGGACGAAACTGTGAACTTCGGCGACCGGGGCACCACCTAAGTGGCGCACCAAATCAATCGCGTGGATCGGGCTTTCGAGGAGCATGTTGTCCATGACGATTTCGGGGAAGCGGCCCGCGGCGACAAAACGGCTCATGCTCTTGTGGAACTCGCCGACGAGCTGGTAGATCGGGCCACGGGCCGCGATCTCGGCGCGCACTCGCAAAACTAGCGGATCGAAGCGGCGGTTCCAGCCGACCATGCCGCGGGCCCCGCTGGCCTCGGCGGCCTCTTTGAGCGCACGGGTTTGGTCTAGGCTCAGTCCCGGGGGTTTTTCGAGCAGGGTGTCAATGCCTCGCTCCAAGCACGGCCGGGCCGCCTCGGCGTTGAGATGGGCCGGGGTAGCCACGATCGCCGCGGCCAATTCCTCGGCGTCGAGCATGGCCTCTATGGTCGCGTAGCGACGCTCAATGCCCCACTCATCGCCCACCTGTTCGCGGTTTGCCGCAACGGGATCGCAGATGGCGACCAACTCGACATCCGCCAGCGCGTGCAGAGCGCGGACATGACCCCGACCGCGCCCTCCGCAGCCAACTAATCCGACCTGTATATTCGCCATGTCCGTTCCCCTTTCCCAGCAAAGCGAAACGGGCTACGTCTTTTGACGTAACCCGTTGTTTTTTATGGCGCACCCACAGGGACTCGAACCCCGAACCTTCTGATCCGTAGTCAGGTGCTCTATCCAATTGAGCTATGGGTGCATAGCAAAATGCAGGGTTATAAAATAGACCCAGCCCCCACGCTCGTCAAGGCGCGAGCCGCTCGGACAGAGCCTCCAAGTACTTGTAGCCCGACCCCGTATTGAAGAGCACTACGCGCTCGTCCGCTTCCACCAGTCCCTGCTCCGCGAGCTTGGTTAGGGCCGCTAGCGTGGCCCCGCCTTCGGGCGCGGGAAAAATGCCGGTGTGCGCCGCCATGTGGTGCGAATGCGCGAGCAATTCCTCGTCGCTGACGGCAATTGCGCTGCCACCGCTTTCTCGCAACACCTGCAACATCAGAAAGTCGCCGACCGCGCTGGGGACCCGCAGACCCGAGGCCACCGTGTGGGCGGCTTCCCACGGCTGGGCGGATTCATGGCCGAGGGCAAAGGCCCGGACAATCGGCGCACAGCCCTCGGCCTGCACCGAGATCATCCGCGGCCGGTGCCGACCAATCCAGCCGAGTTGCTCCAGCTCGGCGAATGCCTTCCACATCCCGATCAGCCCCGTGCCCCCGCCGGTGGGATAAATCACCACGTCGGGCAGCGACCAATCCATCTGCTCAGCCAGCTCGTAGCCCAAGGTCTTCTTGCCCTCAATGCGGTACGGTTCCTTCAGGGTGGACACCTCGAACCACCCCTCGGCTTCCTTGCGCTCGCCGACGATGCGGCCGCAATCGCTGATTAGCCCGTCAACCAGTTCGACCTCAGCACCGCAAGACCGACACTCGGCGACAAAGGCCAGCGGTGTGTCGCGGGGCATAAAGACAATCGCCGGCAGGCCACAGGCGGCCGCATAAGCCGCCAAGGCACCACCGGCATTGCCCGCCGTGGGGATGGCCAGCTTTTTCGCGCCGCGCGTACGGGCACAAGTGACAGCGGCCGAGAGGCCGCGGGCCTTGAAGGAGCCCGTGGGGTTGAGTGATTCGTCTTTGATGTAGAGCCGGGAAAAGCCCGTCCAGCGCCCCAAACGCTCTGGGCGGTGCAACGGGGTGAAGCCCTCGCCGAGGGAGACGATCTCCTCGGGCGTGCCGATGGGCATGACTTCCCGGTAGCGCCACATCGTCGGCGGGCGGGTGCTGAGCGCGGCGCGGGGCAGCGCATGGCCGGCTCGGTCGAGATCGTAGCGGGCGAGGAGGGGCGCACCGGCCTCCGAGAGGTTGTGCAGCGCGTCGGCGTCGTAGCGTTCGCCCGTGCGGGCACATTCTAGATGCGTCATGAACATGGGGGGGAGTACAGTCCTTTCGCCCGGATGTGGGCCTCGACCGCTTCGGGGACCATGTAGCGGATGGGCAGGCCGGCGGCGCGGCGCGTCCTAATCTCGGTCGAGGATAGCTCAATGAGCGGAGTGGCTATAAAGCGCAGGCGCACCAGCAGCTTGGGGTCGCCTCCCTCTACCTCGCCCGGGCGCGCACCCGCCACCACCGTACAGTGGGCAAAAATGCCTTCGAGGTCGTGCCAAGCGTCGAGCTGGGCGATGTTGTCCGCGCCGATGATGAAAAACAGCGCAGCATGGGGATACCGCTGGTGCAGCAGGCCGAGGGTTTCGACGGTATAGGACGTGCCCGGGCGGTCTAGCTCCAAGCGCGAGGCCGCAAAGTCGGGGCAGTCGGCCACGGCTAGTTGGACCATGGTCCAGCGCTCCTCGGCTGGCGCATAGGCACCCTGCTTGAGCGGCGGATCGGCCGCCGGGATGAAGATCACTTCGTCGAGGGGGATTTGCTCTAGGGCGAAGCGGGCCAAGAGCAGGTGGCCGTGGTGGATGGGGTCAAAGGTGCCGCCGATGACGCCGATGCGCCGCATCTTCAGCCCGGCGATTGGCTTAGCTCAGACAAGTGCTTTTGCACGCCCTCCACCAGCTTTGGGTCGCCGCTGTCTTGTAGCACTTCCTTCCAGTAGCGCACCGCTAGCTCCACATCGCCTTGGGCGTGGGCGATTTCGCCCATGCGGAGGAGGGTCGTGTAATACCACTCGCCGACATCTGGGTACTCGCGCAGAACTTCCTCATAGGTCATTTTGGCGGCGTCGAGATAGCCCTGTTTGTGGTATAGGCGGCCGCTCAAGTATTGCTTTTGGGCGAGGCGGTTCCGGCACTCGACAATGCGCTGGCGGGCCTGTTCAGCCAAGGGCGAGTCGAAGTGGTCCTCAATGAAGTTGCGGAAGGCCGTCAGGGCCTCAAAGGTCTCCTTCTGGTCCAGCTCGGGGCGGCGCAGTTGCTTGAAGTGCGATTCGCCGACCTTGAACTGCGCCTCGACCGCCCACTCGCTCGACGGATAAATATCGACGATGCGCTGATACTCAAAGGCGGAGTTGACCCAATCGCGGCTGCAAAAGTACGCTTCGGCGAGGAGAAACTGCGCCTCGGCGACCCGCCGCGAGCCGGGAAAATTGCTGACTAAGCGCTTGAAGTGCTCGGAGGCCTCTAGGCAGCGGTTCTTGGCCATGGCCTTTTGGCCTTCGGCAAAGTAGTAATCCGCGCCTTGGAGTTTCTCCGACGGCGTGCTGGCACAGGCGGCGACGCCCAGCGCGAGCGAAAAAGCAAGGTATTTCATGGCTAGCGGTTGGAAAAGAACAAATAGATGAGCCCACCGAGCACGGTGGATACGATCACAGGTTCGACGAACTTGCTCCACGTTTGTTCCTCTAACTCGGTCTTGGCGAATTTGAACTGGTCGTGCTGGAGTATGGCTAGCTGCTTTTTGGGGATCCGATCGCGCTGCGTCCGGGTGATTTCGTCCTGCCAGTGGACCACGTCGTCGCGCTCGTCGCTCAAGCGCAGGGCGAGCGTTACCCGGCCTTGGCGGCGGACCGCGCTGCCGCGCAATCCCGCATGCGCGGAGACGCCGAGGTCGAGCACTCGGTAGGACAGGCGCATACTCATCGGTTGGGATGCGGTCGAATCCAAGGTCACGCTAAAGCCGCGCGTTAGCAGCCGGTTGGCGAGCAGATGCTCAATCATCCAATTGGCGTCGTGCCTGCTCTGCGCCACGACCAACAAGGGGGCGGTCGCGGCGTTGGCCGGCATGTCAATGCGCGTCAAACTCGCCTCAACCGCACTCGCCACGGTCTCGACCAACAAGTCCATATTGGTGGGAAAAGGAGCGGCCCTCGACGCAGTGGCACAGACCATCAGCGCGGCCAAAAGGCGATAACAGACTCGGAGCACGATCGGTCGCATCAACCGCCGAGTTGCTTGATTTTGTCGCGGGCAGTGGGCACGTATTCGCTGTCGGGATATTCGTCGATCAGCTTGCGCAAGGCCGCAAGGGCTCGGTCGCGATCTTCTCGCCGGAGGTGACAGCGGGCGATCTTTAGCTGGGCGTCGTCGGCCTTATCCGTGTTGCTAAAGGCGAACACCTTGGTGAATTCGATGAGCGCCTGCTGGTATTTGCCCAGCCCGTAATAGCACTCGCCCTTCCAGTACTGGGCGTTGTCGGACCATTCGCTCATGGGGGCTTCCAGTAGCAAGCGGTCGAACTCGACTAAGGCGCGGTTGTATTGTTCGTGGCGGTAGTAGTAGAGCGCGCCTTGGTACATGTTGAACGCATCGCTGGTGTCGATGACCGCCGTCGTATCGGCCGGGGTATCGCGGCCGCTGGGGCTAGCGGCGACGGGCGGCGGCGGCATGGCCCGGCTGGGCAAGGAATCCAGTCGGGCACTTAGAACCCGGCTCTGGCCCTTGAGGGCGTTGAGGGCTTGGCGCAACTGGGCATTGGATTCCTCTAGCTGGCGCACGCGCTCGGCCATGGTCTGCTCGCGCTCATAGGCGGCCGCAACAGCTCGTTGGAGGGCTTGGAGGGCTTCGCTTCCCTCTTGCTCGGGCTCTTCCCACTGGCCGAGGGGTTGCTCAACTTGGGGAGGCGCGGCGCACGCCCCGAGGCCCAAGACCAACGCCAACGCGCTTTTCGCGCTCTTCATCGCATTTTTTATTGGGAAACACAAATGGACCATCTTCGCTGAATATAGCACAATCCCCCTTCCAAACCAAATGCCTGCAAGGAGCGTCACGCACTCGGCAGCGCCCGGATGCGCTCAACTAATTGAGTGGTGGAAATGCCCGGCCACAGCGGCAAGGCGCGCACTTGGCCGCCGTATGCTTTGACGTGCGCATGGCCGACGATGGCGGCCGGGGCGTAATCGCCTCCCTTGACCAAAACATCGGGCGAGAGCGCGGCCACGAGGCTCTCGACGCTCTCGCCCGAGAAGATGCAGACATGCGAAACGCATTCTAAGGCCGCGAGTACGGCCGCGCGGTCGCCTTGCGGGCACAGGGGACGGCCTCGTCCCTTGAGGGCGCGGACCCCATCGTCGTCGTTTAATCCCACTGCGAGGCAATCGCCCAAGGCGCGGGCCGCCCGCAAGTACTCGACGTGGCCGCGGTGCAACAGGTCAAAGCATCCATTGGTAAAGACGAAGGTCTGCCGTGCTTTTCTTAATTGACTGCGGACGGCGAGCAATTGGTCGCAAGTAATGATTTTGGCGGGACCGGCCCAGGCCGGCGGGGCGTCGGGCGACTGCATGGGCAAGGACGAGGGGCGAAATGGGGTGGATGACGGGAGTTGAACCCGCGCCCTCCAGGGCCACAACCTGGCGCTCTAACCAACTGAGCTACACCCACCACTAGACTTGGGCTGCATGGCGTGCCCAGTAGGACTCGAACCTACGACCGTCTGCTTAGAAGGCAGATGCTCTATCCAACTGAGCTATGGGCACATCGCCACGAACCCTTAAAAGGCGTTCAAAAATATTAGGGGCTATTGCGATCAAAGTCAACGCACCGCACGGCTAGGCCGGGCCGCCGCTTTCGTTATTGACGGCTTGGACCAGCGCCCGCATGTAGGCGATGGAGTACGCGACGCCGGCGCGACTTCCGCCGATCAGCTCGGGGATGTGGTCGGGGATGATCGCGCCATCGAACTCGACCGCCCGCAGGGCCTGCATCACGCGGTGCATGTCCTGATAGCCGTCGTCCATCAGGGTTTCGCTCCACGGGTCGGGCATGGGGTTGGAGACATTGCGGAAGTGAATTTTGAAGAGCTTTTTGCGCGCCCCAAAGTAGTGTATCGCCTCTTCAACCGACGCCCCCATGCCCTGCTTACCCCCCTCCAGCCAGCAGCCGACGCACAGACAGACGCCGATATTGGGGCTGTCGGCGATGTCCATGGCTCGCTTGTACCCAGCGAAGTTGCCGAAGATGCAGCGCGGTATTCCGCCTAGGGCATAGACCGGCGGGTCATCGGGGTGGATGCCGATATAGACCCCAGCTTCCTCGGCGACCGGGGCCACCTGGCGGATCAGGTACTCGTAGTTTTCCCACAGTTCGTCTTCTGTGTAGGCTCGGCCGTGGGTCAAGTCGCCTGTAAAGGTCTCGCTACCCCAGCGTCCTTGGGCGTTTTTGATGTCGAGGGTGCGCGCACTCATGCCGCCGCGACGGGTGGTGCGGCCGGTGCTCCAGATGCCGTTGCCCATGTGGGCATAGGTGTGGTAGCGGATACCTGCGGCGCCGAGGTCGCGGATGAACTGGATTAGTTCTGCGACCTTCTCGTCGCGGCCGGGCAGGTTGAGCGTGATCGCCGGGACATTGTGGACCGCGTGATTGGCGATGCGGTAGATCTGGAGGCCGTATTGGGCAAAACGCCCGGCGAACTGCTTGTAGTGTTCGACGCTGTGCAACGCTGGATCGTCAACCCCGAGCATGGCCCACTCAACGCCGAGTTGTTGAAAAAATTGCAAATCCTCGTCGCTGGCCTTGTGCGAGGTCTGGACAGCGACTTGGATGCCCGGCTCGCTGGCGTACAAGCCGGGGACGGCGCGCAGGGCGTACGGTCTGTTGGCGGTCGCGGTCATGGGGTCTCTTCCTTATGCAGGATGATTGTGGTGCCGAGGGCCGGACTCGAACCGGCACGTCCTGAGCGGACAGTGGATTTTAAGTCCACCGCGTCTACCAATTCCGCCACCCCGGCACACGGGCAAAAAAATGGAGGCGACGCCCGGGATCGAACCGGGGATAAGGGCTTTGCAGGCCCCTGCCTTACCACTTGGCCACGTCGCCTCAAATAGGGCTTTGAAAGTACGCGGCCCATAAAATCCTGTCAACCTGCACCACCCGCTTGTACGACCAAGAATGGGCGCGGCCAAAGGGCCTTTGACATCGCTTGCAAAATCTATACAATAAAAAGAGCATCGTTCCAAGTCGTGAAAACCAAGGAGGTGAGAATGACCTCTACCGAAGAGCGTGTGAGCAGGATCGAAGGTGCGTATGAACACCTTGCCACCAAAGCAGATGTCATCGCCGTCAAAGCCGATGTGCAGGAACTCAGAAGCGAAATCAGGGCCATGGAGGCGCGCCTTTTGCTGCGCCTAGGCGGGCTGCTGATAGCCAGCGTCGGCGCGACAGCGGCCATACTGCGTTTCCTGTCTTAGCCATCGGCCACCAGCTTCCACCATGCGACAATACCTCGACCTAGTAGGCCATTGCCTCGACCACGGCGAGGGCAAAGCCGACCGCACGGGCGTCGGCACCCTCGCTGTGTTCGGCTATCAGATGCGCTTTGACCTTGCGGCCGGGTTCCCCTGCCTGACCACCAAGAAGCTGCATTTGCGTTCCATTATCCACGAACTGTTATGGTTCCTCAAGGGCGACACCAACACGGCCTATTTGCATCAAGAAAACGTCCGCATCTGGGACGAATGGGCCGACGAAAGCGGCGACCTCGGCCCCATCTACGGCAAGCAGTGGCGCGGTTGGGCCACCGACGACGGCCCCATCGACCAAATTCAACGAGCCGTTGAGCTGATTAAGACCGATCCCGATTCGCGCCGCATCCTCGTCAGCGCGTGGAACGTCAGCGAGTTGGACCAAATGGCCCTCATGCCCTGCCACTGCCTATTCCAGTTTTTCGTCGCCCGCGGTCGGCTTTCCTGCCAGCTCTATCAACGCTCTTGCGATGTAGGGCTTGGCGTGCCGTTCAATATCGCCAGCTATAGCCTGCTGACCATGATGATGGCCCAAGTCTGCGGCTTGCAACCTGGGGAATTCGTCTGGACTGGCGGCGACATCCACATCTACCGCAACCACATCGCCGCGCTGCGCCAACAACTCGCCCGCACGCCCCGGCCGCTGCCGGTGATGACCATTAAAAATCGCGGCCAGTCGATTTCCGGCTTCCACTACGACGACTTCAAACTACGCAACTACCATCCCCATCCCGCTATCCGCATGGCAATCGCCATCTGACATCAGTCTTGCACCAAGGTCTTCACCTGCGGCTGGGCCGCATCGATGGTCCAAGCCCCTATCTGTCCGTCCCCGTCCAAGTCGGCCTGCACCACCAACCAGAACTCCTCGTTGACCGGTCGCAACTCCCAAGCATAGCCCTCTACCCGCCACCAAGCGCGCTGAATCTTCTCGTCATTCGGGTCGAAGTAGCGGCCGTACTCGGCAAAATGGGCCTTTTCGATCAAGTAGAGTTGCTCTAACCGCGCCTCCAATTGGATCAAGCGCCGCTCGTCTGGGGTCACGCGAGAAAAATGCACAACCCCCAGCCCTGTGAGCACCAACAGCAAAAGCACCACCTCGATCAGTCTCAGCGGCATGGGATGACTACCTCTTCGACGGTTTGAGCCGCGCCTAAGTCAATCGGCTCGCCGTAGCGTCCATAAGGCTCGGAATGGTGAAAAGGATGGAGCGAGCCGCGGTCGCACTCGCCGTCGCCGTCGCGATCGACAAACGCCCACAGCAAGTAGGTGCCGGCCAGCAGGCCAGTCAGCGCAAACCGCCCCTCTTCGTCGGCCCACTCCGCGTACGTCCGCCCCTCTTCGTCGATGGCTGCGACCCGGACGCGCCCTATTTCCCCGGCTTGCACCTGCCCCCGAATCGCCGCAGTCTCCGCGCCAACGGTAAAAGAGAGCGCGAGCAGGCTGTCGGCGAGGCCATTGCCGGCCCGGTCCACGAACCGAGCGGTCGGTCCGACGAGCCGGTACACACCCGGTGCCAACGGTTCGGCCGGTGCGAAACGGGCGCGGTTGGGGGCCGGCCACAGCCAATCCCCGGCCAATGCGCGCGTCGAATCGCTTTCCGTCCAAAATCCTTCCAACGCGGCCGGCTGCATGGCCTCGGAAAAAAGCAGGTCCAGCGCATCGCTTGGCGCCAGTCGATCCCTAGCCAGCGTGACGAACGAGGGCGGCTTGCGGTCGGGCCGCGCACTGCCGCGCACGGGCGAGTCCCACTGCACGGGCACCCCGGCGAGCGCGAGTTGCACGGCATAGGGGCGGCCCGGCTCTTGCGCTTCGGTCTCGACGTACATTTTCTCCTCGGCATCCGGGGCCGCGTACAGCGACTCCACCGCCAACCCGGCGATCTCTAGCTCCAACTCTTGCGGATCTACGGCCTCGGCAAACAGCAACATCAGCCGCTGGGCGTGTATGGCTTGGACCCGTTTGAGCGTGGGCGCGGGCGGCTGCCGGCGCACGAGGGCCAAGTCGCCAGCCCGCACCTCTTCCTCGCCCACTTCCACTGGGGCGGCCGGCAGGGCCAGCCACTCGTCGGCGTCTGGCAGGGCGTTGCGATTTGCGTCCCTAAAGGCCAGCACCCGATAGCGGCCCGGAGCGAGGCGGGCAAACTCATAGCTCCCGTCGGCCCCGCTCTGAGTCTGATAGGACGGTTCGTCCAATCCCACCTCCCCGCTAAAAATTCCCAAATCATAGGCCCAAATGTGGACGCCGGCCGCGGGTTGATGGTCTTGGTACACTCGGCCTCGCACCAAACCCCGATCGAGCTGTGAACCAGTGGCAAAAGCTAAGGTAAAGGATTCCGTCAAGGCATTGCCCCGCAAATCGCGCGCCCCAGTGCCCACCGTCAGCACATAGGTCCGCTCCTCGGCCAAGGACATGGCAAGGCGCAGCCGCGGACCGCGCCACGACAGTTTTAGCGGCCCGGCCGGCGAGGTGAAAATAGCGGCTTCGGTCTGCTCGCGGTTCATGGGTTCGCTAAAGACGATCTCTATTTCGGTGTCCCGCGCCACTTCCAAAGCGTCGCGCTCCGGGTAGTGCGACAGGATGCGGGGTGGCTTTTTATCCACCGGCCCTCCGGTGGGCGGCCCGACTTTGGCGCAGCCCAACAACAGCGCGACCAAGACGCTAATCAGCACCGTGCGGATGGGCCTCGGCATAGACGGCTTGCAGGTGCTCCAAGCTGACTTCGGTATAGCTTTGAGTCGCGGCCAAGGTCGCGTGCCCGAGGAGCTCCTTGACGGCCACCAAGTCGGCCCCAGCGTCGAGGAGGTGGGCGGCAAAGGAGTGGCGCAGGCGATGCGGGCTGAGCGAATCGTCTTCCGACACGGTGCGCAGATGGCGCTCGACGATGCGCTGCACAGAGCGACGGCTCAAGCGCTTGCCGCGCCCGTTGAGAAATAGGGCACCGGCTTCTACTTGGGATATATCGCATTCGAGCAGGATTTCAGCGCGGCGTTGCAGGTACGCTTTGAGGGCCTCTTGTGCCTTCGCACCAATGGGGGCGACGCGCTCCTTGCGGCCCTTGCCTAGCACCTTGATGATGCCTTCGACCAGATCGAGCGCCGAGAGGTTGAGCCCGACCAACTCGCCGAGGCGAATGCCCCCGCCGTAGAACACTTCTAGAATGGCCCGATCCCGCACGCCGCTGAACCGCTCGGTTGAAGGAGCTTCCATGGCCTCGGCAACCTGCTTCACGGGCAGGTGCCGCGGCAAGGCGCGCTCGACCAAGGGCGAGGCCACCGCCCCAGCCGGGTTGGCCACGAGGGCGCCCTCGCGGCACAGATAGCGGAAGAGCGAGCGCAGGGCCGCCAATTTGCGGGCAACGGTGCTGGCTTTGAGGCCCCTTTCGTCTAGTAGATCGGCGACAAAGGCCCGAACCTGCGCGCGCTGCACCGCCCGCAGCGGCAGTTGCAAATTATCGACTCGCGGATAGAGGAAGCGGGCGAATTGCTGCAAGTCGCAGCGATATGAACTGAGGGTGTACTCGGCGTAGTTGCGCTCTTTGTGGAGGTATTCCAAGAAGCGGGCTATGCCCTCTTCAAGACTGGATCCGGCGTGTAAAGTGCTTTGGGGTACATCGGCCATGGCGTAGCCAGCCCAGGAGGAAAGAATGCTCAGGCGGCTTGGGCGTTTTTGTCTTTTTCGCCCTCTTCGCTTTCGTACTCGGTACCGCAAACCCGGCAGTGCAGTGCCGGAGCACCCGAGCGGCTGCCCTTTTCGTAGAGCAAGGCGGCCGCGCAATGCGGACACTTGCGGGCTATGGGGCGGTCCCAACTGGCGAACTTGCACTGGGGATAGGTGCTGCAACCAAAGAATACCTTGCCTTTGCGTGACCGCTTCTCCACGATTTGGCCCTCGCAGTTATCTTCTGGGCACTGGATCCCGAGGACGTAGGGCTTGACGTTTTTGCAAGCAGGATAGCTGCTACAAGCCAAAAAGCGGCCATAGCGACCTATCTTGACGACCATTGGGGCGTTGCACTGATCGCAGACTTCGTCGGTGGGGACCTCGCCTGGCTCTTCGAGGGGCTTGGTGTTTTTGCACTTGGGATAACCCGAGCACGCGAGGAAGCGGCCGTTGCGGCCCCACTTGACGACCATGGCGGAGCCGCATTCCTCGCAGTTTTCGTCCGACGCCTCTTGCAGGGCGAGCTTTAGCTCTCTGCGGCGGTTGTTGGCCGCGTCTAAGTCGCCCTTCCACGAGTCGTAGAACTGCTGCACGATCTCCACCCAGTTGGTGCCGCCATCTTCGACCCGATCGAGCTTGTCCTCCATGTTGGCCGTGAAAGCTACGTTAAAGAGATGCGGGAAGGTATCTACGAGCAGTTTGTTGACGGTCTGGCCGCGCTCAGTGGCCACGAAGTAGCGGTTATCGACCTTTTCGACGTACTCGCGGTCGAGGATGGTGGTGATAATTTGCGCGTAGGTCGAGGGGCGGCCAATGCCTTCGGACTCCAGTTGCTTGACCAAAGACGCCTCGGTAAAGCGCGGTGGCGGTTTGGTAAAGTGCTGCTCAGGGGCGATCTTTTCTAATTTCAGCACCTCACCCGTGGCAATGTCCGTGGGCACGGCTCGCGACTCGGGCTCTTTCCCTTGGGCGATGCCGTTAGCTCCAGCCTCCGGCTTGTCCTCTTCCTTGCTCTCGCTATAGAGCAGGGTAAAGCCCGGAAACTTGACGATGCTGCCCGTAGCTCGGAGCGAATAGGGGCCGGCCTCGACATTGGCCGTCGTGATGCTGAGCACTTGCGGCTTCATCTGCGAGGTCACGAATCGCTTCCAGATCAGGGAGTACACCCGCGCCTGATCGGGCTTGAGCAAGTGCTCAATTTTGTCTGGATGCAGCACCACAGAGGTGGGGCGTATGGCCTCGTGGGCGTCTTGGGCGCTGTTTTTGGTCCGGTAGTGATTGGGCGTTTCGGGCACGTACTCGCGGCCGTAGAGGGCATCGATCTGCTCGCGCACCTCGGCGATGGCGTCGGCTGCAACGCGCACCGAATCCGTGCGCATGTACGTAATCAGACCCCGGGTTTCGCCCTCGACCTCAATGCCTTCGTATAGCTGCTGAGCTACCGCCATGGTGCGCTTGACCGAAAAGCGCATCCGCCGAGCGCATTCTTGCTGCAAGGTGCTGGTCGTGAAGGGGGGGACCGGCCGGCGCACTTGGTCGCGCTGCTTGACCTCTTTGACGGCTATATCCTGCGTGGCGAGCTCGGAGGCGATGCGATCGGCCTCCTCCCGATTGCCGATGTCGAGCTTCTCGCCATCTTTGGCCAAAAGACGCGCCCAGAAAGCCCCTCGGCCCTCGCGGCCCAACAGAGCTTCGATTGACCAAGACTCCTCGGGAACAAACGCCTTAATCTCGCGGTCGCGGTCGCAGATTAGCCGCACGGCTACGGACTGCACTCGGCCGGCTGAAAGCCCGGAGTGTATGACCTTCCACAAGAGCGGACTGATCTCGTAGCCGACCAAGCGGTCCAGCACGCGCCGCGCTTGCTGGGCATTGACCTTGTGCAGATCGAGTACGCCCGAATGCTCCAGCGACTCGCGCACGGCTTTGGGGGTGATTTCGTTGAAGAGAATTCGCTTGACGCTGTCGTCCTTGCGAGCGATGGCCTGGGCCACGTGCCAAGCAATGGCCTCGCCCTCGCGATCGGGGTCGGTGGCCAAGTAGGTCGTATCGGCGGCTTGGGCTGCTTTGCGGAGGCCGCTGAGGATCTTGCCCTTGCCCCGAATCGTTACGTAGCGCGGCTTGAAGCCGTCTTTAATGTCGATGCCCAGCTCTTTCGGCGGCAGGTCTCGCACGTGCCCCATACAGGGCTTGACCACAAAATTTTTGCCCAAAATTTTGTTGATTGTCTTGGCTTTGGCCGGCGACTCGACAACCACCAATGACTTGCCCATCTGCTCCCTCGGTTGATAGTAGTACTTAGCCGTAAGTTACGTAATTTTCTGAATATATAGACGCCCTAATACAACCGCAAGACGCGCTCTTGACAAACCAACGCCATCGCCTTTTTGTACCGCATTTGGTATTACGCGCTGCATTCTCTGGGGTTTGCACCTTGATCCATCGCAAGAAATCAAGCGAAATAGAGCACATTGCCGCTAGCTGCCAAATCGTCTTTGCCGTCCAGCAAAAGCTCGAAGCACTCATCGCGCCCGGCGTCAGCACCCTCGAGTTGGACCAAGTCGCCGAGGCCGAAATCCGCTCCTTAGGGGGGGTGCCCGCCTTCAAGGGATACCACGGCTTTCCCTATTCGATTTGCGCTTCTGTAAACGCCGCAATCGTGCATGGGTTCCCCGACAAAACTCCGCTACAAGAGGGCGACATCGTCAGCATTGACGTGGGTGCCCGCCTCGACGGGTACTATGGCGACGGGGCCTTTACGGTCGCAGTCGGCGCGATCAGCGCACGGGCGCAGCACCTCATCAAGAGCACCCTCGAATGCCTCGCACAGGGCATTGACCGAGCGCGACCCGGCGGACGTCTCTCCGATATTTCGCACGCCATCCAGCGCCACGCCGAAAGCCAAGGGCTAGCCGTAGTGCGCGAGTACGGAGGGCACGGTATTGGCCGCGAGCTGCACGAGTCGCCCTATATCGAAAACTATGGCTCGCCCGGCAAAGGCCCTCGGCTCAAGCCTGGGCACGTATTTTGTATCGAGCCGATTCTTTGTTTAGGCAACCCTCAAATCAACCATCTCGACGACTGGACCATCTTTACCTCCGATCGCTCGCTCGCCGCCCATGCCGAACACACCGTGGCCATTGCTGAGGATGGGCCGCGAATTTTGACCCTGCCCGCTGTGCCGGCATGAAGGTCACCTTCCTCGGCACCGGCACCTCTATCGGGGTGCCGCGCATCGGCTGCTACTGCCCGGTTTGCACCTCGGACGACCCCAAAAACAAGCGCTTGCGCTGCGCCTTACACCTAGCGTATCAAGGTCGGTCCATCCTCGTAGATGCCGGGCCGGATCTCAGAACCCAAGCCCTGCGCTATCGGATCGACCGCGTCGATTGCGTGTTGTTGACCCACGGCCATGCCGATCACCTGCACGGCCTCGACGACGTGCGCTCCTATTGCTTTGACCGCGACCAACCCCTGCCCTGCTACGCGGACCCGCTCACCATTGCCCGCATCGAACGGGTCTTCGACTACGCCTTTGACAAAGACGCCCCCAGCGCGACGCCGCAGCTTGCCCTGCGTCCGATTGCCGGGCCGTTCACAGCCTGTGGGCTGGCCATTGAGCCGCTCACCATCTATCACGGCCGCGCCCCGGTCCTCGCCTTCCGCATCGGCGACTTCGCCTACGCCACGGACACGAACTGCATCCCGGCGGCGGCCATGGCGCGGCTACGCGGTCTAGAGGTGTTGGTCCTCGACGCACTGCGCCACCAAGAACATCCCACCCATTTCAACGTCGAGCAGGCGTTGGCCATCGCCGCCGAGCTCCGGCCGGCCCGCACGTACTTCACGCATATAGCCCACGACCTCGACCACCATCAGACCAATGCCGAACTGCCCCCGGGCGTCCAGCTCGCCTACGACGGATTGGTGCTGGAGCTAAAATAAACGAGGACGCCGCCGGTTTCCCGACGACGTCCTCGCCTCAAGCAAAAAGCACGATTCCGGCTTTAGCTCAACACTTGGACCACCCGCAGTGCTTGCACATCAGACAACTGCTCTCATAGGATACCGTCGCCCCACACTCTGGACAGGTTGTCAGCGTTTTCGGCCCGCTGCTCTCGACGGGACTAGGCCGCATGTTTTCGGGGACGCCAGCCTCGAGCTGCTTGCCTGCCTTCCGCTGCAAATAGCGCTCCATCGCCTTGCCAATGGCATCGGGCGTGGACAAGATCAACTCGCCGTTCTCCCACACCGGACTGGGGCCTGAAATGCCCTTCAACTCGCTGATAACCTCCTTGGGATCAACCCCCGCACTCAGCACCAGCGAAATGAGCCGGCTGATGGCCTCAGACTGAGCGGCCGCGTTGCCGCCCGACTTGCCGATGGTACTGAAGACTTCGCATATCCCGTACTCGTCCTCGTTGATCGTGACGTAGATTTTGCCCTCGCCGGTATTGATCCGCTCGGTGATGCCGGCCGTGACCGCCGGGCGGCGGCGGCGGTGGAGGAAGCCGTCCGGCCCCATGTAGTTGGGAATTTCCACAGCCGGAGCTTCCTGCTCGTCGGCTTCGGCTTGGCTGTCGGTTTGCAGGATGCCCTCGCGGCTGCCCTCGCGGTACACCGTCACGCCCTTGAGCCCCTCCTTATACGCGGTGATGTAGATGTCGGCGACCGTCTCTAGCGCGATGTCTTCGGGCAGGTTGATCGTCGAAGAAATGCTGCTGTCGGTGTACTTCTGGATCACGCCCTGCATCTTGACTCGGAAGTAGGGGTCAATCTCGTGGGCCGTCACGACGTAATCAGGCAGGTCCTCGTCGTCGCCAAAGACGCGCTGGACGAGCGGGTGATAGACCTTGTACTCGCGGAAACTCTCGCCGTCATCCTGCTTTACCCGGCGGGTATAGCTGGTGCAGAAAATGGGCTCAATACCCGAACTCGTCTGCGCCACAATCGAACCGGTGCCCACCGGCGGCATGGTAATCAAGGTGGAGTTGCGCAGGCCGTGCGCGGCGATTTTCTCTTGTAGTGCTTGGGGTAGGCTCTGGATGAATTTGCTCTGCTGGACGCCCGCCCAGTCGAAAAGCGGAAAGGGGGCCTTCTCCCGGGCCAATTCGACGGACATTTCATAGGCATGGTCCCGGATGGTCGCCATGACCTTATCGACGATCGCCAAAGCCTCATCCGAATCGTACTTACTCTGCATCAAGACCAGCGCATCGGCCATGCCCGTGAGGCCCAACCCCACCCGGCGGTCGGAGGCTACGGCTTCCCGAATTTTGGGCGAGGCGTGGTTGTCCATGTTGTAATCGATGACATTGTCCAAAAAGCGGGTCGCCACGCGAGCGGCCTGCCCCAACGCTTCGTAGTCGAACTCGCCATCGGCGCGGACGAAGTTGACCAAATTGAGATTGCCTAGATTGCAGGCCGTGTACGACGCCAGCGGCTGTTCGCCGCAGGGATTGGTACTGGTGAGCGGATTGGCGTATTCGACGTTGTGGTACTCGCGCATCGTGTCCCAAAAAATAATCCCCGGCTCGGCACTGGCGTGGGCATTGGCGATGATCTTGTCCCACAACTGGCGGGCCTTGACCGTGCGGAACACTTTGCCATTCCAGCGCAAGTCAAAGTCCGAGTCCGCCAACACCGCCTGCATGAACTCGTGAGTAATGAGCACACTGATATTGGCGTACTGCACTTTGGTGCGGTTGGCGTCGTTTTTGATGGTGATAAAGTCTTCGATATCGGGATGATCAACCCGTAAGGTTAGCATCAGGGCACCGCGACGGCCGGCTTGGGAGACGGCATTGGTGCTCTCGGAGAGCAGGTTCATAAAGGCGGTGCAACCCGGCGAGGCATCCACCGTGGCGTTGACCGGGGCCCCTTGCGGCCTGAGGATCGATAAGTCCGTGCCGACGCCCCCGCCCGTGCGGTACACCATCGCCGATTCGCCTAGGCAGCGATAGATGCCTTCTAGGCTGTCCTCTTCAATGGGAATGACATAGCAGTTGGACAGCGTCGGCTTGCGTCGGGCCTCGTCCCGGCCCGCACCGTGCATGACGCGCCCGCCGGGGATGAACGTGAAATCCATCAACAGCGAGAAGAAGCGATCATACCAGTATTGGGAATCTTCCTCGACCGAGGCCATGGCCCGGGCGATGCGGTCCCAGATGTGTAGCGGCCCGGTCTCGCTGGGGGCTAGGTATTTGTTGCGCAAAACGTCGATGGCGAGGTCGTTGTCGCCATAATAGGTTTCGGCATCAGCGGCCCGGGCCAACAGGGCGTCGTGGCCGTTGCGCTTGAGGCCGTGGCCTTCGAGTTGCGCCAACGTATCTTCAAAGCGGTGTGCGACTGCGCGTTCAGACTCCATTAATGCCCTCCCTTTGAAGCAAAAAAGGTCCATGGGCGAAAAAAATCGCCAAAAATTCGGGTGAACTGCTGTTGGGGTTCGGGGAGCGAGCAAAAGTACAGCCCTGAGACACACTATCTCAGGGCCATACACTTAATCTGACACAAGATGTTGTGTTGCGGCTAAAGGTAGAAACTACGCGCATACTTGTCAAGGTAAATTATCTGTCCAGAGCAATTTCTTTTTAATCGGGTTGCGATGCGCTTAGAACAACAGCACTGACCTCAATTATTGGCCAATTGCTCCAATTCACGCATGAAATCGCTCTTGTCTTTGAACTGGCGATAGACCGAGGCAAAACGCACATACGCCACGGCGTTGAGCTGGCGCAGATGCTCCATGACGCGCTCGCCGATCTGCTTGGAGGGAATTTCCTTCACGTTGAGGCTGCCTACTTCGGCCTCGACCCGGTCGACGAGTTGCTCGATCACCTCAGCCGAAACGGTCGTCTTGCAGCAGGCTATCTGTATCTTGTCGAGCAGTTTGCTGCGGTCAAAAGGCTCTCGTCGGCCGTCGGCCTTGATAACGGATAGCGGCACACTTTCGACGTATTCATAGGTTGTGAAGCGCTTGGCACAGCTTATGCACTCGCGGCGGCGACGGATCGCCATGCCTTCGCGACACGACCGCGAATCCACCACCCGATCTTCTTCACAATTGCAATAAGGACACCGCATGAGACGAATCCTCCATCAGTCTGTTCGGAGTACGGGGGATGGCGTTTGTATGAGGAGGAAAGGAAGGAAAGTACTACTAAATATAAGAAAAATAGGAGGATATGGCAACCGTCAGTTAAGCCTGAAGGTGAAGGGCAGGCTGACCCAGACCTTGACAGGCCGGTCGTTTTGCATGGCCGGCGTAAACTCCGACTGGAGAGCGGCGGCTTTAGCGACCGCGTGGAAAACCTTGGGACCCGTGATCTTGCCGATTTCCTCAACCTTGCCGTCTTTGCCGATGAGTGCCGTGACAAACACCTTGCCGGTGATGTTGGCTTTCTGGGCAGTAGCCGGATACTTGGGCTTTACTTTTTTCGTGATCACGGGCTTCTTCTCAACCCGCCACAACTCGACGATCTCCTCTTCCTCCTCCAACTCGACCTCCTCAACCACCTCCTCCTCTAATGGCGGCGGCGGCGCCAGATCGTCGAGGTCGAGGTCGAGGTCGGTGTCCTCAATGGTCACGTCATCTGGGACATCCGGGTCGTCGGTCGGCACGGGTACTACCGGTCGGGCGGGCGGTGGGGGCCGGCGTTCCTGCTTAGTCTCGGGAATTTCTTCGAGCTGAATGACAATCGGCTCTTCGGGTTTGGCGTAGGCTTCGGGCTCGAAGCTGGGGAAGAGAACAAAGATGGCCACATGCAAGAGGGTGGAAAGCCCCGTGCAAGTCCATAACGTCTTCCGGTACGTCAACCGCAAGTTGGCTTCAGGCTGTTTGCCGCGAATCATTCGTCCAACTCCCGTTTGGTGGAGAAGTTGACCCGCAACGCCTCGACCTTGCGCAACTCCTCCATGACATCGGAAATCACCCCGAACTCGGAGTCCTTATCGCCCCGCAACGAGATGATCAACCGAGGATTGGCCGTCAGGTACTTATGCACCAGCGTACCCACTTCGGAAAGCGGTATGTTCCGGTCTTCAATGTTGACGACTCCCTCGCTATTGACCCAAACCTGCAATACGTTGCGGCGGCTTTCGAGCTTCTCGATTTTTTCGGCCTGTGGCAACTCCACCGGCACACCCCTATAGCGCACGAAAACCGTTGAGACCATAAAAAACACGAGGAGCAAAAAGGAGATGTCGGCCATGGAGGCCGTGGGAATAACGCTAACGACTTTGGCTTTGCGTGCGAATTTCATCGGCTATTCTTCCGGGTTGGCAATCGAGATTTTGGTCGCCCCGGCCAGTTTGAACTCGTCTAGCACATCGACGAAGGTCCGATAGGTGGCCCCGCGCTCCGTCTTGAGCGAGACGATCAGATTCTCGTTTTCTCGCAAACGCCCTTCAATGCGCCCCTTGAGTTCGGCAAACGACACTGGTGTTAGCTGGTCATTCTCAAAAAAGGCGATCTGGTCGCGGGCATTGATCCACACGTTGAGAATATTCTTTTCTCGTACTTCCTTGGTCTCGCCCACCGGCGGCAAGTGCAACGAAAGGCCCTTGTCTTGGTTCATGGTGGTCGTGACGAGGAAGAACACGATTAGCAAAAAGGCAATATCCGCCATCGAAGCCGTGGGAATTTCCGGGGCAACCCGGCTCTGGCGCCTCCCGATCACGCCTAGGCTCCTCGGTGCTGGCGCTTGGCCAACAGGTCGATGAAGTTGGCCGTCTGCTCGGTCATGTCGGCGATGATCTTATCGATGCGATTGGCGCAGAAATTGTAGCAAAACTGGATCAGGATGCCCACGATCAAACCCGCGGCCGTGGTGATTAGGGCCTCGGAAATACCACCCGCGACCATGGAAGGCTCAACATCGCCCGCTTCCTTGATCGCTTGAAAGGCATTGATCATACCGCTAACCGTGCCCAAAAAGCCTATCATCGGCGCCAAATTGGCCACCGTCGAGAGCCAGACCATGCCGCGCTCGAGAAAGGCCATCTCTACCGCGCCGTTGTTGTCAATGGCTTTCTCGACGTGGTCAATGCCGCGCTCCAAGCGTTGGAGCCCAGCGTGGATAACTGAGGCAACCGGACCGCGCGTCTGCGAGCAAAGATCGGCCGCTGCGTCGGGGCCTCCGCTTTCGAGGGCCTCTTCGAGAGCCGTGAAGAAACTCGCCGCGTCAATCGACGACCGCCACAGATTGAATAGGCGCTCAATCGCTACGGCAACGCCGACGATAAGTAGCAAGAGCAGGGGATACATGGCCCATCCGCCGTCCTTAAAAAGCTCTACCATTTTTTTTCCTCGCTATGAAGGTTAGCCCAGCCTAAGCAACAGACTGGGGCAATGCTTAGTTTTGCTCCGCTTGTGCGTCTTCGCCCCTGAAGAATTGCCGCTTGAGCTTTTCTTCCTCGGTCTCGGGCGGCCGGAGCTGCCAGATGCGCTGCTGGGCCACCTTCTCCCAGACTGGATCGGCTTTGGCTTTCTCAAAGGCGGCAATGGCCCCTTCCTCGTCGCCCTCCCTCAGCAGATTGTCGCCCTTGAGCAGCAACAGGTGTGCATCCTCGGAATTTTCCTTCAGCCCTCGCTCCAACCACGCTTTTACCGCGGCGAACTCGCCACGGCCTTGGTGCCACTCCACGAGCTCAGCGATGCTCTCCAAATCCTTGGGATCGGCCTCGACCATGCCCTTGAGGCCCTCGACGTACATAGAGTCGTCGCCCTTTTCAGAGGCGATTGAGGCGATTCGGTTGTAATAGGAATAGGCGTTCTGCGAATCCACCTTCGTCAGTTCCAACAGCGTGTCGTAAGCCCCTTTGACATCGCTGACCTCTAGCTTGAGTTCGACGATGCTTTCCAATTGGTCGGCATCGCCCATCCCGCCCTCAATTTGGCGTTTACGCCACGCAAGTGCCTGATCCGCCTGCCCTAGCGCTTGGTGCAACACCGCGAGTATTTCAAATAGCTCGGCATCTTTGCTACCGTCCGCGACCAACTGTTCATAGTGGGCGATAGCCTGCTCGTTGTGGCCCGCACGGCGATAGAGGTCGGCCAACTCGCGGCGGTGCTTGGCCGAGTCCGGCTTTTTGATCAACACGCGCTCCAAGCTCTGAGCGGCCGAATCGGGCGAGTCCATGGCTTTGTGTATCGAATAGAGAAGCAGGTTGGAATTCAGATGCAGCGAGTCGATGCTGACTGCTTGGAGCAGTGCGGTGCGTGCCTGAGGCAGTGCGATGTGGGCGCCGGTGGAATCCCTTTTTTCGTAATAGAGCTGACCCAAGAAGTAGGAAGCCTTCAAGTCTTGGGGACTGTATTGCAGCAGAGTCGTGTAATAGCCTATCGCCCTGTCGTACTCTTTGTTTTGGCGGGCTGTCTTGGCGTAGTATTTGTACTTGCGGATTGAATCGGCGGTTGCAACTTCTTCCGCCTCGGCACTCTCGGCACTCAAAATCAAGGTGCAGAGCACGAGCACTAGGGTAAGCAGCAAATTACATTTCACGGTGAGAAATCCTCTATGTGGCTACGGTCTCCGAATCAGCCATTGCTTGCTATTGCTTGATGTAGCCTTCGCAGTGCTGTCAAGATATGGATTTACAGTTTGGGATGCAACTTCAAAGGCCACCTACACGCGAACTCCCATCATTATAGCGACACAGCAACTGCGTTACATTTTCGCCGATCGCCGCGCATCTGCAAATTGACAACTATTTATTTTTAATGCACTTTATCCACTTTATAGCAATGGCAACGAGCGCGTTTATCCAAGCTACCGCCCCATTCACTTTGCCGTTATCAAGCGACGGGGCTATCTGAGAGGACGAGCTTTGAACTGGTTTGAAAAAATGAAAACGGGGATTAAGTCGCTAATAAAGCGTGAAATTCCCCAAGGCATCTGGATCAAGTGCAAAAATTGCGGCCGTTCCAACTACGAGATGGCACTGCGACGCAGTCATTGGATCTGCCCGGAATGCGCCTGTCACTACCCCATCGGCCCCAAACAATACATCGACATCCTCGTTGATGACGGTACTTTTGCCGAAATTGACCCGGACGTGATGCCCGTTGATCCGCTCAAGTTCAAAGGCTATAAGGACAAAATCAAGAAGGGGCGGCGCGAAAGCGGCATCAAGGAATCCGTACGCACTGGCATCGGCCAAATAGACGGGCAGCCCATTGCCCTCGCCGTTATGGACACGCGCTACCTCATGGGGACTTTGGGCGGCGCGACCGGCGAAAAGATCTGCCGCCTCATCGACCGCGCCATGGCCGAGCGCCGCACCCTAATCGTCATCTGCCAGTCTGCCGGGGCCAGAATGCAGGAGAGCACCTATTCCCTGATGCAGATGGCCCGGATCAGCGCCAAGCTCAATCAGCTCGCGCAAAACGGCTTGCTCTACATTGCCATTCTCACGGACCCGACCTACGGGGGCGTCACCGCCAGCTTCGCCATGCTCGGCGATGTTGCCTTGGCCGAACCTGGGGCGCGCATTGGGTTTGCCGGGCCAGCCGTCATCCAGCAGTTCCTCGGCACAGATACCCCCTTTCCCGAGGGCTTTCAGAAAGCCGAGACCGTCCTCGAACACGGCTTTATCGACCGCATCGTCCCGCGCGACCGCATGGCGGCGGAACTGGCGCGCTTGATCGCACTTTTATCTCCGCAGACAGCCAGCCACGCCTAGAAATTGTGCCCTAGGCTCAGCCAGACATCCTTTTGCTCGTCGGCGACGCCGCCGCCCATGCGGATTACGAGATCGGCGTCCCAGACCATTCGCACCCCCGCCCCGCCGCTGACGTGCAGGCCCGACCACCCGATGCGGTGCAAGTCGGGCCAGACCCGGCCCGAATCGAAAAAAACCATTCCTTGCCACTCTATGTACTGTCCGTAAAACCAGATGTCGTACAACTGGTAGCGCAATTCCATATTGGACAAAAAGCGCACGTCGTCTGTAAACCGCTGGGTGTCGAACCCTCGCAGCGAATCGCTCCCGCCCAACCCCTTGACCCGGCGACTGCCCCCAATCTCGCCGTAGGCATAGAGCGGTACTTCGCCGCTGAGAACCTCCAGCAGGAGGCGATGCGAGAAATTCAACCGCGGCGACAGGGGGATGTGGTAGGCGTTGGTCAGGGTCACGCGGCTAAAATCAATAGACTCAAAGAACAGCGCCAGCAGTGAGTTGCTCGCCGACTCGTATGAACACTCCAGAAAGATGCCGCGTCTCGGCACCACTTCGTCGTCGCGGGTATCCCATTGGAGAGTCGCACCGATAAACCCCGAAAACCCATCGATCACTCCGTCGGGAGTGCCGCGCTCCAAATAGAATGCCTGTGTTCCCCGCGGGTCCACATCGACGCGCTCCAGCCCAACGCCGACCGACATGGATACTGCGCCGTAGAGCTGGCGAAAAAGGCTCGCCAAGATCCGCGGATTTCTTTCTAGAATGTAGTAGTAGTAGTTCTCGTCTTTGAAATCAGGGCTGTTGGGCTCGATAAAGTCTCGATTGAACGCGCTGGCGTTGCCCAACCCATAATAGCGTGTGCGCAGATCGCGCTCGCGGACCAACTCCAACCTCAAGCCAAAACCCGTCCCCGAAATCCGGGGCACTCTCAGCCGGACGCGGTTTTTTAGTTTGCCCTTAGAGGACTGCTGGACGTGCAAAGTCAGCTTGTAGAGATAGGGCTGCGCCCGGTAATCGGCCCAGTGGACGCGCGCTCCCCAGTTCCAGCCCGTGTTGAGGCTGGGATACGCAAACGGAAGGCCGGTGACGCCGTAGGGAATGCCCCGCAGGGTAAACTGGTGTCGCTTTGCCATCCAGCGCACCGCTTCCACGGTCTGCTCGGTCGCCGACTGCGAAACCTTGGCCAGCAGCGGGGCCGAGGGCCGGCTGTGGGTGGAATCGACGCGGGCTGCGCCCTCGCCCCACGCACCCTGTGCGAACAATAGGACGACTATACCGCTGCCGTTTGTGAGAAGCCGCTTAATCACGACCATCTCGTTTCACCGCGCCGCGCTCAAAGCGCGGGCGATCGGCCGAGCTTATTGGAGCGTCGAGCGCATAGCAAAGCGGCGTAATCGCGACCGCGCCGCGCCTCAAGGCTTCCACATCGCTATTCGCTCCATCGCCGACTACCTGTAGCTGACAGCCGTGGTACGCGAAATGCGGCTCAACCGCATGCCGAGCGAATAGCGGACCATAGCTCGTCTTGGCTAAGCCCGTCAGGCGTCGCGGCGATTCGCGCCTAGTGTTGGCGGGCATATTCACCGCGAGCATGTCGGCACCAGCCGGCAATCCCCCACGCAAGAGCTCGGCCGCGATGTCAGCGGTGACGGCCGCGGCCGCCGCGACCAGCGCGTCGAGCGCGGGATCGAGCCGCCGCGCCCGCCGCCAGAGGGCAAAAGCCGGTTTGGGCAGTTCTAATGAAAAAGCTGCGGACGGCACCCCGGCGAGAAGGCCCTCTACGGCCGCCCCTATCGTGCCGGAACTCAGGGTGAGAGCGAGGCCGGAGTTGACGCCCACATTGATGCCGGAAAGGACTAAGGCCGGCTTTGCGGAGCAGAGGTTGTGAATGCCGATATTGGCGCAGTCGGCTGGCTTGCCGGTCAGCGTCTGGACGGGGAAGCCACCGCATTCTATTTCGGCTAGTGCCAACGGCTCAAAGCGGCTCATGCTCTTGCTGGTCCAACTGCATTCTGCCGCCGGTACGACCACGCAGAGCTCGGCCAACTCGGCCAACTCCCGCAGCAAAGGGACCAAAATAGGCGAATCGGCACCGTCGTCGTTTGTCACTAGTACTTGGGGGGGTGTAGCGGTCACGGTCGTTTTCCCCTTTGTTTATGGACGCGCTCTTGAATGGCGTCATTATAATAACAATCCGCCATTCGGCTCCCAACAATTTCCTTGCTTAGCCGCAGCCTGTGGCCCTATTATTTTTTTATGGATGACTCCACTCTCCTACAGGAGCTTGAAACCCTCGTCGAAGGGCTGGATATCGAGGTGCGCTACGACGATTTCGAGGGCCGAGGTGGACTCTGCCGCTATGGCGGTAGGTCCTACTTGATCGTCAACCACGAACTCGATACCGGAGCCCGCGTGCATTTGCTTTGCCGCGTCCTTTCGCGGCTGCCTATCGACTCGGTCTTTATCCGTCCCCAAGTGCGCGAGCGGATCGAAAAATGTAGATCGCCCGCAGCGACCTAATCGCCTACAGTTCAGCGACGGACCGCGCCCAGATCCGGGACGGGGCCGCGAACTTTCCCGACAAAATTCACCGCCCGAAGGGCGGCCTGCGCTTCCTTGACAGCCCCTATGTCATGGTCTATTTTTGCTCTTTCTGCCTACAATCAAGACAGCAGGATCATCATGCCCAAAATCAAGACGCACAAATCCTCGGCCAAGCGCATCAAGCAGCGCGGCTCGGGCCGCCTCAAGCGGCGCAACGCCTATGCCACTCACCTCTTGAGCGGCCGCTCGACCAAGCGCAAACGGGCTTTCCGCAAAAACAGTCCGGTCTCGTCCGCAGACTCAGCCAATGTTCGCCGGGCCCTCAATCTCAAGTAAGCGAGTTTAACGGAGAATAATCCATGCCCCGGGTACGTCACGCCGTAGCCACCAAAAAGCGCAAAAAGAAGGTCCTCAAACAAGCCAAGAGTTATTGGGGGGCGCGCAGCCGCCTCTTCCGCACCGCTCGCGAAGCCGTCGATCGCGCACAAGCCTATGCCTACCGCGATAGGCGTCAGCGCAAGCGGGACTTTCGCCGTCTCTGGATCGTCCGCATCAACGCCGCCGCCCGCCGCAACGGCATGTCTTATAGCCAGCTCGTCCACGGGCTAGGCCAAGCCGGCGTTGCAATCAATCGCAAGGTTTTGGCCGATTTAGCCGTGCGCGATCCGGCCGCCTTTACCGCGGTGGTCGAACAAGCCCGGCCCCACGTCTAAATTCACATCCATCTGACAGAAAGGGGTCGGCGATATGCGCCGGGCCCTTTCTGTTCTTTAGGTCTATGTTAGAAGAAGTGCGACAATTGGAGTCGATAGCCGTAGAGGCAATCGAAGCCGCCCGCGACGATCAGGCACTAGAGGCCCTGCGAGTTCGCCACCTCGGGCGCAAGAGCCGGCTGCGCCAGATTGCGCGGCAGATCGGCCACCTGCCCGCGGCCCAACGACCTGCACTAGGGGCGGCCACCGGGCGCGCCCAAAAGGCCATTCAGCAGGCTTTAGACGACAAGGCCCTAGCCCTCCAGCAAGAGGCCGACGCGGCTTCCGTCCTCGACGTAACGCTCCCGGGACGACGGCCCCTTTTGGGCTGTGCCCACCCCCTGTCCGAGCTAACCGACGAATTGATCAGCATCTTCCAAGGCATGGGGTTCGACGTGGCCGATGGGCCGGAAGTCGAGGACGAGTACCACAACTTCGACGCCCTCAACACGCCGGCCGATCACCCCGCCCGCGACCTACACGACACCTTCTATCTAGAAGATGGTGGACTCATGCGCACTCACACCTCCACGGTGCAGATCCGCGTCATGGAGCAAACGCCGCCGCCAGTGCGGGTCGTCTCTTTGGGGTGCTGCTACCGCAAGGAGACGGTCGATGCAACCCACCAGATCGCCTTCCACCAGATCGAGGGCCTATACGTCGATCGCCGGGTCTCTTTCGCCGATTTGAAGGGGACTATTGAGGCCATGGGACGCCAGCTTATGGGCGAGGAAACCCAAGTGCGCTTTCGGCCTCACTTCTTTCCCTTTACCGAGCCGAGCGTGGAATACGACTTCACCTGCATCTGCAAGCGACAATCTGCGAACTGCTCTATATGCAAGGGGACGGGTTGGATCGAAATCGCCGGGGCCGGCATGGTCGACCCGGCCGTCTTTGCCGCAGTGGGCTACAACCCAGACGAATATACGGGCTTTGCCTTCGGCATGGGATTGGAGCGAATCGCCATGATCCGGCACGGCATCGACGACGTGCGGCGCTTCCTCGAAAACGACTTGCGGTTCATCCGCCAGTTCTGAGGTCTCGGCACCGCCTTATGAAAATCACTTATAACTGGCTCACGGAATACGTGGACTTTGCCTCGGATTGGCCCGAGCTAGCCGAGCGCCTGACCATGGCCGGCTTGGCATTCGAGGGAGCCGAAGATCTCGGGGCGCGCTACGAGGGCGTCGTCATTGGCCGCGTCAATGTCTGTCGCCCGCACGAAAACGCCGACCGTTTGACCGTCTGCCGAGTCGATGTGGGGACCGGGATCAACACCATCGTCTGCGGCGCACCCAATGTCGTGGCCGGGCAAACCGTCGCCGTCGCCCTGCCCGGCACTACGCTGCCCGGAGGGATGCAAATCAAAAAGGCCAAAATCCGCGGCGTCGCATCCGAGGGCATGCTCTGCGCCGAAGACGAGCTCGGGTTGGGCGATAGCCACGACGGCATTTTGGTGCTCGACAAAGACCTCCCGGTCGGCACCCCCTTTGCCGCGGCCACTGGGCTCGACGATGTGGTCATTGACTTCGAGGTTACGCCCAATCGCCCGGACTGCCTGAGCCTCTGGGGCATTGCCCGCGAGGTCCACGCACTCACCGGCGGCCTCTTGCGCCCTCCCAACGCACAGGTCCCCGAAAGCGGACCGGCGACGGAGCAAGACGTGCGGATCGACATCGAGGCCCCGGACGACTGCCCGCGCTACGTCGGCCGCATCGTGCGCGGCGTTGAGGTCGGCCCTTCGCCCGAGTGGCTCCAGCGCCGGCTCCACGCCGTGGGTCAGCGCCCGATCAACAACATCGTCGATGTCACCAACTACGTACTGCGCGAATTGGGGCATCCTCTACACGCTTTCGACCTGCACGCACTGGACCAGCGGCGCATCATCGTCCGCCGGGCGCGCTCCGGCGAGACCTTAGAAGCCCTCGACGGCACCCGGTGTCCGCTCGACGAAGAGATGCTGGTCATCGCCGATGGGACGCGGCCCCAAGCACTAGCCGGGGTGATCGGCGGTGCTCATTCCCAAGTATCAGCGGCCACCACGGATATTCTGCTCGAAAGCGCGTATTTCACCCCCGCTCGGGTGCGGCTGGCTCGGTCGCGCCTAGGGCTTTTCACCGAGGCGGCCATGCGCTTTGAGCGCGGTGCCGATTGGGACGCTCCAGTACAGGCGGCGGACCGAGCCGCTCGCCTAATCGCCGAAGTGGCCGGCGGAGCGGTCGCCCCCCATCCGCTAGACGTGTACCCCCGCCCCGGCCAGTGCCGCCAGATCCCGCTCTGCGTCGATCGCACCAACCAACTCTTGGCTACGGACCTAGACTCCGCCGCCATTGGCCAGATTCTCGCCCGCCTCGGCTGCCAAGTTCAATCGGGCCACCCCCTCGTGGTAACGGCCCCGAGCTTTCGCCCGGACCTAACGCGCCCGGTCGACCTCATCGAGGAGGTTGGCCGCATCTACGGCTTCGACCGCATCGAGGGCCGCCAAGAGGCGTCTGGCCCTTGGATTACTCAGCGCGATCCCGAGCTCACGCTTAGGCCGCGCGCTCGGCAGCGGCTCTTGGGCCTAGGTTTGGACGAAGTCGTCAGCAATACAATCGTTGAATCCCGCTGGCTCGAGTGGGCCGGGGCCACCGACCAAGCGGCCCGCTTGGCCAATCCGCCGACCGAAGCCCAAGACGCGCTGCGTACTACCTTGGTGCCGAGTCTCTTGGATGTGGCGTGTCGCAACTTCAACCAGCGGGCTGCGGGGGTGGCTATTTTCGAGCTGGGCAAGTGCTTTGTCGCCAGCGCGGAAAAGGGGGCGCGGCCCGAGGAACGCTGGCGCCTCGCAGCCCTGTGGTCGGGCCGCGTCTCAGCCTCTCCCTATCAAGCCGACGCCCGCGAGGCCGACTTCTTCGACCTCAAGGGCTTGCTCGAAGCGTTCGTGGGTGAGGCGGATCTGCGCTTTACCCCGGCCGACCGCCCCGAATGCCGCTCGGGACACGCGGCCAGCGTCTCCCTCGGCGGCCAACCGCTCGGCTGGTTGGGCCAAGTTTCGGCCGGCTTGTGCTCGGCATTTGATCTAGAGCGTCAAGTACATATTTTTGAAATATCGTTCACCGCGCTAGCTCGCCATTGGCACAGCCGGGAGCGCTCCTTTTCCGCGCTGCCCAAATTTCCGCCGATCGAGCGCGACTTGGCCGTAGTCGTACGCGCAGACACTGCAACCGCCGAACTCATAGCCACCATGCGAGATAGCGCACCCCGCCTCGTCGAATCCATCGAGGTTTTTGATTTCTATCAAGGGGATCAAATAGCAGAAGGCCACAAGAGCATAGCTTTTGCCATTCGGCTGCGCGACCGCGAGCAGACCTTGCAAGACGCTCAGGCCGACGCAGCGATCGCCGCAATGCTCAAGGGCCTCGCAGCGCGGTTCGGCGCTCGCTTACGCTCATCCCAACCCTAATCAGGAGTACTGCCGCCCCAATGGATGTAAACAAAAATTTTGAACTCCTCGAGCAGCACATCAACCGCCTAGCGGAAGAGCTCAAAACGCTCCGCCAAGAAAACGACACCTTGAGTGGACAGGTCGAGAGCCTCAACGAGCAAAACGGCACACTACAGGCTGAAATCCAAAGCCTCCACGAACAAATCAACGCCGCCAGCAGTGAAAACGAACAGTTCAAAAAGGATAATGAAGCGGTAAAGGGACGCATCGAACAGCTCCTCAGCCGCTTGGATAACGTCGTCAGCAGTGAAAACGAATAGCACCCACCCAGCGTCTGGCCGAGATAAAGTCGTCTGAGAAAGGGGTCTAGTATGTCGTCCCAAGTAGTGGTCAAAATTTTCGACAAGCACTACACTCTGGGGGTCGATCAAGATCACTCCGCCGAATACGTGCAGAAGCTGGCCGAGATGGTGGACGAGCGCATGCATGAGATCAGGCACGAGATCAAAGGCGGCTCTCCACTCCAAGTAGCCATCTTGGCCAGTCTGAGCTTGGTGGAGGAACTCCTATCCCTGCGGGAGGAACACGCTTCCACCGAAGCCGATGTGGCACTGCGGACTTCTCAGCTCGCCACCTCGCTTGGGCACCTTTTCGCCGAGGTGGATGCGCCCCGCTCCGATAGCTAACGCACCCGCGCACTCCGGCCAGACGCCTGCCGGCATCTGCGACCAATGAGAAAGAGATCCCCGTGTTTGATGGGTTTGACTATCTAGTCCTGATAGGCTGTGCCTTCGCCTTTTTCGCCATCGGCTGTCTCCTCGGCTGGTTGGGGAACGGGCGGGTGCGCAACAGCAGACTGCGCGGCACGCAAGCGACCGCCGACCAAATAGTCTCCCGCGCCCGTCAAGAAGCCGAAGCCCTAAAAAAAAACGCCTTGCTCGAAGCGAGGGACGAATGGCACAGCGAGCGCGCTCCGCTCGAAAAGGAGCAAGAGACGCAAAGACGCTCGCTGCGCGACCTCGCGGCCAAGCTGCTAGAGCGCGAACAGCAGCTAGAGCGCAAAATAGACCTGCTCACGAGCAAGGAGCGCGAACAGCGCAAGAACGAGCAGGATCTCAACCGCCGCGAGGCCGCCATAGCTGCGGCCGAAACGCAAGCACAGGACTTGGTTCGCCAGCAGAGCCAGCGGCTCGAAGAACTGGCTGGCATCAGCCAGCAAGAGGCCCGGTCCATACTCGTTGATCAGCTAGAGCAGGGCGCACACCAAGTCGCCGCCCGCAAGGTCCGCGAGATCAAGGACACCGCGATTGCCACGGCCAACCTAGAGGCCAAGGAAATTATCACCCGCGCCATCCAGCGCTTCGCTGGGGAACTGACCGTCGAGAGCACGCTTTCGGTGTTGCCCATTCCCTTCGACGACATGAAGGGGCGCATCATCGGCCGCGACGGGCGCAACATCCGCTCCTTTGAAATGATCACCGGCGTCGAAGTCATCGTCGATGATACCCCCGGCATGGTCATGCTGTCGGGTTTTGACCCCCTGCGCCGCGAGGTCGCCAGATATACCCTCGAAACGCTCATCCGCGACGGGCGCATCCACCCCGGGCGCATCGAGGAAGTGTACGACAAGGCGCGTAGCACCGTTGAGGAGATGATCCGCGAGTCCGGCTCCAAAGCCGCCTTTGACCTCGGCATCCACGACTTATCCGAGCCGCTCCTAGAAACGCTGGGCAAGCTCCGCTTCTGCACCAGTTACGGACAAAACTTGTTGATCCACAGCAAGGAAGTGGGGTTTTTGGCTGGCATGATGGCCGAGATGCTCGACCTCGATGTAGCGCTGGCCCGCCGCACGGGTCTCTTGCACGACATAGGCCAAGCACAGGATTTTGAGTTGGGCAACGACCTAGCGCAAAGCAGCGCCGTTTTGGCCCGCAAGTGCGGCGAAAGCCCCGAAGTCGTGCAGGTCATCGAAACCTACAGCAAACACACCCCCTCGCGCTCGGCCATCGCCGTATTAGTCGAAGCCGCCAACGAAATCTCTACGCACCGCCCGGGTGCGCGCAAAGAAAAGGTCGAGGAGTACATCCGCCGCTTGCAACACATCGAGGAACTCGCGGCCGACTACGTGGGCGTCAAGCAAGCTTTTGCCCTGCAAAACGGCCGGGAGATTCGCGTCTTGGTCGATAGCGAGATGGTGGACGACACCTATGCCGAGCAACTCGCCGACGAAATCACCCACAAAATTGAGCAACAGCTCGATTACCCCGGGCAGTTGCGCGTCTGCATTATCCGCGAAATGCGCGCCGAGTCTTACGCGCGGTGAACATTCTCTTCGTCGCCGACATCTTTGCCCGGCCGGGTCGCCGGGTCGCCGCGGCCCTGATTCCCGAGTGGGTGCAACAGCGCGACATCGCTCTCGTAATCGCCAACGGCGAAAATGCCGCCGGAGGATTTGGCCTCACCGAGCGCATTGCCCACAAGCTGCACAGCTATGGCATCGACGTCATCACCAGCGGCAACCACGTCTGGGACCGCCGCGAGTTCATCCCGTACCTAGACCAGTCAGGCCGCGTCCTGCGCCCCTTCAACTACCCCCAAGACGCCCCCGGCATCGGGGCGACCATCGTCGCTGCACGCGGCGGTACTCCAGTGGCCGTGCTCTGCCTGCAAGGGCGCACCGGCATGCCCATCACCGACTGCCCCTTCCGCACGGGCCGCGCCGAAGCCGAACGCCTGCGCAGAGAGACGCCCCTAGTTTTTGTGGATTTTCACGCCGAAGCCACGGCCGAGAAAATGGCCATGGGCTTCCACCTCGACGGACTGGCCACCGCGCTCATCGGCACCCACACCCACGTGCAGACCGCCGACGAGCGCATCCTGCCCAAAGGCACGGCGTACCTAACCGACGCCGGTATGACCGGCGTCCGCGAATCCGTGATTGGCGTACGTCCCGAATTGGCCATCCAACGCTTCCTCACCCAAGTTCCCACCCGCTTCAAGCCAGCCGATGGCCAAGCGGTTCTCTGCGGTGTGCTCGTCGAGGCCGACGAGACCAGCGGCCGGGCCACCCGCATTGAGCGATTGCAGCTAGCCGAGCCTTGACCGCGCCTCTACAGCGGCCTATCCTGTTTGCTTAAATCGAAATCGGCCTCCGCTTCCCCAACTGGATCCCCTATGTCCTTTCAAGAGCCCGGCTTCTGGCCCGACGCCGAAGACGCATCCAACCGGCCGTACTCGGTCTCCGAAATCACCAGCCAAATCAAGGGCCTGCTCGACGAGACCTTGCCCTCCTGCTGGGTCGAGGGCGAGATCTCTCAGTACAACCACCACAGCTCGGGCCACCGCTATTTCACGCTCAAAGACAACGCGAGCCAGCTAAGCGCCGTGATGTTCAAATGGAAAGCAGGCTCGTTCTCCTTCATCCCCGAACAAGGCATGCAGGTGCAGGTGTACGGACGCATCTCCGTGTACGAGAGAGCGGGGAAGTACCAGTTCTATGCCGAGCAGATCAAACCCGCTGGCGTCGGGGAGTCGGCCATCGCCTTTGAGCGGCTCAAAAACCGCCTAGAGGCCGAAGGGCTTTTCGCTCCAAGCCGCAAGCGCCCCCTGCCCCCGTATCCCCGTACAATCGGCGTGGTGACCTCGCCAACCGGCGCGGCCATCCGCGACATCATCCAAGTCCTCAACCGCCGCGCCCCGGATATAGCTATCGTCCTCTGCCCCGCTCGGGTCCAAGGCGAGGGGGCCGCCGCTGAAATCGCCGAAGCCATCGCCCGCCTAAATCAGCTCGGCGACGTGGACGTGTTGATCGTCGGGCGCGGCGGCGGCGCGCCAGAAGACCTCTGGCCCTTCAACGACGAATCCGTCGCCCGGGCCATCTACCAGTCGCCCCAACCCGTCATCTCGGCTGTCGGCCACGAGATCGATTACACCATCGCCGACTACGTGGCCGACAGCCGCGCCCCAACCCCCTCGGCCGCGGCCGAAATGGTCGCCCGTGAACGCAGTGCGTTGCGCGAGCGAATCGCCGAACAACAAGGCCGGTTACTCGCGGAAATGGAGCGCTACCTCCGCTCCTTAGCGGAGCGGTTGCGCCACTGCGACCCGAGCCGTCTGTGCGCCCGCCTCGACGACCGCTTGCAGCAGCAGAGCCTGCACCTCGACGAGCGGCGTCAAGCCCTCTATACCGCTTTCGATTGGTTTTTGCACACTCGGCGCGAGGCCCTAGCCAACGCCGCCACCCGCCTCGACGACCTCAGCCCGCTTACGAGCCTAGCGCGCGGTTTTGCCCTAGTCGAACACGTCGCCAACCAACGCCTCATCCGCGACAGCAACGAACTCCAGCCGGGCGACAAACTACAACTGCGCTTTCGCCGCGGCGGTGCGATATGCCGTGTGGAGGAGAAACTCGATGAGTGAATCTTTTGAAGAATCGCTAGCCGTGCTCGAAGAGAGCGTCCAGCGCCTCGAAGCAGGCGACCTCAAGCTCGAAGAGGCCCTCAAAGTATTTGAACAGGGCGTCGCCGCCTCGCGCACCTGCGGCCAGTGGCTCGACCAGATCCGCGAGCGCGTCCAAGTCCTCACGGCCGACGCCGAGGGCCAGTTCCGCCTCTCCTTTCTGGACGACGAAGACGATCAATAGCCGCCCCTCGGCTTCGGCCCGATGTTGACTCGCCTCTACATCAAGGACTTTGCCCTTATCGAAGAAGCGGTGATCGAATTCGGCCCTCGCCTCAACGTCATAACCGGCGAGACCGGGGCCGGCAAGTCCATTCTCATCGGTGCCCTCAACTCCATCCTCGGCGGGCCTGTCAGTGCCGAGCTGGTGCGCAAAGGGGCTAGCTCGTGCGCGGTGGAGGGCTTTTTTGAACTCAGCGACCCAAGCCAAGTCGAGCGCTTGGCCGAGCTGGGCGTTCTCTTGGAGGACAGCCAACTCATCCTCCGCCGCGAGATCCGCGCCCCAGGCCGCTCGCGCGCCTTTGTCAACGGCCAAGGCCAGCCCATCAAGCAACTCAAGCAAATCGGCGCGCTATTGGTTGACCTGCACGGCCAACACGAACACCAATCGTTGCTCGACCCCAAGCTCCACGTCCGCTTTCTCGACGCGTTTGCCGGCCTTGAGGACCAGCGCCGCCTCGTGGGACAGCACTGGCGCACTTGCCGCGATAGCGCAGCCCGCCTCGACCAACTGCACACCGAGCGCGACGAGCTGACCGCCGAGGACGAGCTGCGCGCCTTCGAGTTGGAAGAGATCCGCGGCCTCGCACCCCAACCGGGCGAAGAGCCCGCGCTAGAGCGCGAGTTGCAAGTCCTCGAAAACGCCGAGACCCTATCCGAGGGCGGCCTCCAGCTCTACGACCTACTCTATCAGCGCGAAGGCGCGGTTTGCGAAGCCCTAGGCCAAGTTCGTCGTCAGCTCGGTCGGCTCCGCGAAATCGACCCTGCGCTCAGTCCCCAAACCGCGGCCTTAGAGGAGCTGATCTACGAGGTCGAAGATCTAGCCGGCCAACTCCGCGACTACGCCCGCAGAATTGAGGTGCGCCCCGGGCGGGCCGACGAACTGCGCGAGCGCCTCGACGGCCTGCGCACCCTTAAAAAGAAATACGGCGGCACCCTCGACGCCGTCGTAGAGCGCGCCCGTGCGCTTTCGGCGCGCGCAGACCGCGCAGAACGCCTCCGCGACGAATTGACCCAAGCGGCTGAACGCCGCGATCGCGCGCTCGCCGAGTTTGCCACCTGCTGTCTAGCCCTTTCTGCGGCGCGGCAGCAGGCCAGCGCTACCTTGTCGCGCTTGCTAGTCGCCACCCTCGGGGAGTTGGGCATGGCCAAGGCCCAGTTCTACATCGAGCTGGTGACGACCGAGGATTCTGCAGGGGCGGTTGAGCGCGACGGGCGTCGCTACGCAGCCGGCGAGCACGGCATGGAGCACGTCGCCTTCCACATTTCCGCTAGCGCCGGTCAACCCCCGCGCGCCCTAGCGCGCATTGCTTCGGGCGGGGAAATTTCGCGCGTGATGCTGGCCCTCAAGGAAGCTATCGCCGGGCGCGACCTCGTTTCGACCTTGGTCTTCGACGAAATCGACGTGGGGATCTCGGGGCGCATCGCCGCGGCCGTCGGTCGCAAGCTACAGTCCCTCTCCGCAACGCGCCAAACCATCGTCATCACTCATCTACCGCAGATTGCCAGCCTCGCCGACCAGCACTTTTCAGTGCGCAAGCAGCAGGTGCAGCAGCGGACCACCACCGAGGTCTTGCTACTCAACGCCCAGGCCCGCGCCGAAGAAATTGCCTATCTATTGGCCGGCGAAACCATTTCGGATACCGCCCGCCAACACGCCCGCGAAATGCTGCAATAGCCCGGCATGTTGGCCAATTTTCTCAGCGTCCTGCGGGTTCTACTCATCCCCTTTCTGCTCTACTTCATCGCCCAAGGGCCAGCGGCCCAACTCCAAGCCGTGCTCCTGCTGCTCATCGCCGGCGCCACGGACATCGGCGACGGCTGGGTGGCGCGGCGCTACGACCAAGTCTCCCGCCTCGGCAAGATACTCGACCCACTGGCCGATAAAATTTTTCTCGCCTGCCTACTCGGCGCCCTAGTCCACTGGCGCGATTTGCCGCTGTGGCTTTTGGCGATGCTCTTGGTCCGCGACTTGGCAATCGTGTTGGTGGGGGGGTTGTTCTTGCGTTCACAGGGGCTGGTCATTGCCGCCAATCGCTGGGGCAAATACACGACCGTCTGCATGGCACTTACGGCCTTCAGCTACATCCTCGATGCCCCGTCCAGCTTGCGCACGGGGCTGAGCTGGGCCGCGGCGGCCTTGGTCGTCATCTCCAGCTTGAGCTACGCCCAACTCGCGCTCAGGCTCTTGCAACGAGACCGAACTTGAAGTCAGTTGGGCCGAATCAAGCGACGCCAGCGCCGATAGGATCGCTCGTCCCAAGCGCGACGCCGGGCGTAGCCATAGATCATCGCCAGCACCTTGCGCCGCAAAGCTAGCTCGTGCAGGTCGATTTTCCCGTCTGGTTCTCTGCGCGTCACAATCGAAGGGATGGGGGTAGGGGTGAGAGGATTAAGCGGAAGACGAGGCCAAAACAGTTAGCCGCTTAACCATATTTTTTCGCCTTTTGCTTCAACTGCTGTCGCTTCCTATAGCAGTCCTAAATGACTCGAAAGCATGAAATGTTGATCGGCCCGGTCTTTTTTGCCTATCAGGCGTCATTCCCGCGAACGGACGTCGCCCCGTGCCCCGACACGGGGCGGGAATCCAGTCTTGAATGATGTAGGATTGCTATAGCTGTCCGTATCGCCGCTTACAGACTCAATCGCCTTTGGTAGTTCGTTCTGCTTGGCATCGCTGGGCACGTCCATGGTAGTCGCTAACAAGATCGCCCAATACGAAACGTCCTCTTTCCGTAACGGCCAAGTGTCCATTGGAATCCTCCAAAAAGCCGGCTGTGATAAGCGTTTGAACATTTTCTTCAACCGCTCCCTCTGAAAGGGAAATACCCTTAATTCGACCGGTATGAGGCCGCTTTTGTGTCTGATGTAAGGTAGAATACCAAGTGCCTCAGTCAATATAAAAGCCTCAAGGATCTGGCAGCCGAGGGGCAACGCAAGGAATGTTGGAAAGGTTTATGAGATGGCCGCGCTGCGCTTAGCCGCGCTCATCGTCGGCATTACGGTCGCCAGCGGGTGGTTGCTCCAGCGCGTCGAGTTGCTGTACAACGGCCCGCATTTGGCCGGGGCCGGGAGTATGCCGGGGGGCCAAGTCTTTCTCGCGGTGCCCTTGGGAGCCTTGGCCGCCGTTACCTTAATGCGGCGCGTGCTCGGCCCGGGGGATCGCGCGGTGCTTTACGCCGCGTTGACCATTGGGGTGTCGGCGACCGCTTCCGGCCTGATGCACCGGTTTTTGCCGAGCTTGGTGACGGGTTTCTACGGGGGCTTTGCCCGGCCGACCGGCCCCTATTACCGCTTTCTGCAAGTCGTCCCGGACTGGCTGGTCCCGGGCGGGCCGAATGAGGTGCCGGCCATCGGGGCGTTTGAGGGCGGCGCGGCCGTGCCTTGGGGCGCGTGGCTGGGGCCGCTAGCAATGTGGACCGCGTTTTTCGGGGCGTTCTTTCTGACCTGCTTCTGCTTGGTGTGGCTTTTGCGGCAACGCTGGCTGGAGGTTGAGCGGTTGGGGTTCCCGCTGCTTGAAGTACCCCGCGCCTTCGTGGCCGGAGGCCTGTTTGGCCAGCGGCTTTTTTGGTGGGGCGCGTTGGTGCCGGGCGCGTTGCTGGGGATCAATGGCTTGCATCACTACGCGCCGACCGTGCCCGAGATCGCCACGGGCCTGAACATGGCTCATTTCCTCCTCGACGACCCGTGGAAAGCCATGGCACCCTTTGAGTCGCCGTTCTACTTCGACTTTGTTCCCCTATTGGTGGGCGCGGCCTTTCTCGCGCCCGTAGAAGTGTCGTTCAGCACGTGGTTGTTCTATCTGCTCACCCGCGTCCAATTGTTGGTGGCCCATTTTCTCGGGCGACTTGAGTATCGCGGCGACTTCATCCCCGGGCACGGGTCGCCGTGGCTAGATTGGCCCAGTCACTTCCCCTTTTTTATGGCGCAGGCGCGCGGTGGCCTGCTGTTTTTGGGGCTGCTCAGCCTGTGGTCGGCGCGGCGAGCCTTGGCCGCGGCGATCGCTTGGCGCAGCCGGGCGACGTGGGGGCTAGTAGTCGGGCTGCTGGTGCTGTGGGCTTGGACTGCGGCTTTGGGGGTGCCGCCGCTTATGGGCATTGCGGCGTTGTTGCTGGTGTTGCTGTTGGCATTGACGTTTGCGCGCCTGCGGATCGACGGGGGCCTGCCCATTGTGGGGATGCCGCAGATTGTGGGCTACCTGTTCTTCGTGGTGTTGGGGACCGGAGCCGGGCGGTTTGCCGATGCGACGTACATGGGCTTTGGATTTTTGGCGGTGTTTGGCTTTACGATGATTGGGCTTTGGCCGGCCTTGCAATTTGAGGGGCTGAAGTTGGCCGAGATGCACGGGGTGTCGCCGCGTCGCTTGATTGGGGGGATGACGTTGGGGTTGGCTGTCGGGCTGGGAGCCGGCTATGTGTTTTCGCTGGAGACGATCTACGAGCACGGGCTGTTCGCCTTGCAGGAGCAGGGCGGGGCGCAGGCGGAAGCGCGCATTGGCCGCTACTACAACTACTTGTTCAAGGACGCGGGCACCGTGGATGGCGGCACGGACTGGATGCGCTTGGGGTTTCACGCGGCCGGGGCGGGTTTTACCTATTTCTTGGCGTTGATGCGCCAGCACTTTCTCCGCTGGCCCTTGCATCCCATGGGCTTTGTGTTTGGCACGGGTTTTGGCTGGCTGGTGTGGGGCTCGGTGTTGTGCGGCTGGCTGTGCAAGTGGCTGGCCGTGCGCTACGGCGGAGCGCGAACCTACCGGCGGGTCCGGCCGTTTTTCTTGGGGATGATTGGCGGGGAGATCGCGCTGCGGCTGGTGTGGGCCGCGGTCGCGCTATGGCAGGGTGAGATAGGAGGGGGATACCGGCCGTGAGGACCGACGAACTGACCAGTTACCGCGACCTGATGCAGCCGCCGACGCGCTTTCGCACGGGCTTTACGGCGCGCACGGTGGCCGGGGCGTTCTTCGTCGGCTTTATCATGATGCCCGGTGCCATTTACATGGGCCTGATTGCCGGCACCTCGCTCGGCGCGGCCGCCGAATGGGTGACCATCATCCTGTTTTCCGAGTTGGCGCGGCGTTCCTTTTCTGCGCTAACGCGCCAAGAGATTTACCTGATCTACTACATTGCCGGTGGCTTGGCCGGCGTCATCGGCGGCACCATGCTGGCCGGTGGGCCGTTTGGGCAACTCGTGTGGAACCAGTACCTCGCCCAGTCGCCGGCCGCGGCGGGCTTTGGCATTGCCGAGCACATTCCAGCATGGGTTGCGCCGCCGGTCGGTTCGGACGCGCTAATCGGGCGCAGCTTTTTGCACCGGGCGTGGATTCCGCCGGTGGTCGTGCTGGTCGCCTCGCAGGTTTTGTCGCGGGTCGAGTGGTTCGCGCTCGGCTACATCCTCTTTCGGGTCACGTCCGATGTGGAGCGTTTGCCCTTTCCACTGGCCCCGGTCGCCGCGCAGGGGGCGACGGCCCTGGCCGAGGGCGACGAAGGGCGGGATAGCTGGCGGTGGCGGGTTTTCTCGGTGGGCATGGGGATTGGTTTGCTGTTCGGCGCGGTGTACGTGGGCTTGCCCGCGCTGACCGGGTTGATCGCCAGCGATCCCATCGTCCTGCTGCCCATTCCTTGGATCGACTTGACGCGCACGACCCAAGGCATTTTGCCGGCCGCGCCTTTGGGCATTGGCACGGACTTGGGCTTGGTGTTGTTGGGGATGGTGCTGCCGTTTTGGATTGTCGTCGGCACGTTTGCCGCGGCCATGGTCCACGCCTTGGGTAGCCCGATTCTCTATCATCTTGGGGCGCTGCCGCACTGGCGCCCAGGCATGGACGCGATCCTGACGAATTTCGCCAATGACATCGACGTGTGGATGAGCGTGTACATTGGCGCTGGGGCGGCCGTGGGCGCGATTGGCTTGTTGCACGCCGTGCTGTCGGTGCGGGCGTCGCGCCGTCAGGGCGAGCGCCGCCCGTTGCGGGATACGCCGCCCGGGCGGGGCGACTTTCCGCTGTGGATAGCGGTTGTCGGATACGCGCTATCGACGCTGGCCATGGTCGGGCTGTGCGTGTTGCTCCTAGAGGACGATGAGTTTCCGCTGGTCTTTTTGCTGCTCTTCGGCTTCGTATTGACGCCGGTGATTTCATACGTCAATGCGCGCATGGCCGGGTTGACGGGTCAGTTGGTCAGCTTCCCGCTGCTGCGCGAAGGGGCTTTTATCTTGAGCGGCTACCGAGGCATAGATATATGGTTCGCGCCCATTCCATACTCCGATCACGGCCGGCGCGCCCAGCTCTTCCGCGAAGTGGAGCTGACCGGGACGCGCTTCTCGTCCATCCTCAAGGCCGAGTTGTTGCTGTTGCCGCTGAGCTTGGTCTGCGGCTTTGTGTTTTGGTCGCTGGTCTGGCAGATGGAGCCCATTCCCTCGCCGACCTTCCAATACGCGCAGACGTATTGGCATCTCATCGCGCTGCGCCAGTGCTTGTGGTACTCGGCGACGTTGGGCGGGGAAACGCTGTTTGACGAGGCGATTAAGGGCTGGTGGATCGCGGGGAGTTTTGTGCTGGCCGGGGGGACGTTTGGAATTATGTCGTGGTTGGGGTGGCCGATTTCGCTCGTGTACGGGTTTGTGCGCGGCCTTTCGGGGCTGCCGCATTTGCTAATCCCGGAGATGGCCGGGGCCCTGCTGGCGCGCTATTGGCTGGAGCCGCGCTTTGGGGCGCAGCAGTGGCGGCAATACGCGCCGGTGTTGTTGGCTGGATACGCCTGCGGCATGGGCTTGGTGGGCATGTCGGCCGTGGCCGTTGCCTTAATATCCAAGTCGGTGACCCAGTTGCACTATTGAGGCCGGTCAGCCGCGCAGCGCGTGGCCGAGGTCAAAGGCGCGTTTGAGCCAGCGGCTCTTGTGGCCTACAACCGCGTAGTATGGCACGAGGTCGCAGCCAAAGCCGCGCTTGAAAAAGGCGATGGAGGGCAGGTTGGCGCCGACGAAGTCAAAATATGGGCGGGAACAGGTCGCCCAGTACTGCCAGAACAAAAGCGAGTTGGCGCCGGTGTGGTTGAAGGCGGGGTCGGAGCCCCCGGTCCAGAAATAAGCGGTGTCGCGGCCTTCGACAAAAACCACGAGGCCGGCAGCCCCCCCGTCTGAAGCCGCGATTTTGTACGCCTTGGCGAGGCTGGCCTCTAGGACTAGAGCGACAAAGCGCTCGGCCATCGCCGAGGCGACCGGAGGGCCGCTGGTTTGGTTGGTGTACGTGGCTTCGTATTGCCGCCGAAAGAGCGCGGTGTCAGCGGTGGCTTGGAACTGATAGCCGAGTTTTTCGGCTTTGCGGATGGCGCGGCGTCTGAGGGTCGCCAGCCCTTCCCAGAGGGTGTCGCTATCGCCGAGGGGCAGCCGATAGGTATAGCGCAGGTGCGCGTCCCAGCCTTGCCAAGTGAAGGGACGCACGTCGGCGATGGCCGGCGCGTGGACTAGGAAGACGCGGTGGTAGTGCTGGGCGATGTAGTTGAGCAGGTGCGTACAAGCGTGATGCTGGGCGGCTTCGGCCGTAGCGGGCCTTTTGCTGGCAACCGGGGCTAAGAGCAGGCCGGTGTGGGGCGTCAGTTCCGGGGTTTCGAGGCGGTAGAGGCCCCAACGCCAGCGGGCTAGGCCGCTGAGGCCGGCCACGAGGCGTCCATTGCGGTAGCAGCCGAGGCGGTGGACTTGACCGCCGGTCGCGGCGGCCGCACAGGCGAGCCATGCGCTGGTGGAGAACACCGTGCCGCCGATGGCTTGATAGACGAAGGCATCCCAAGCGGTGTCGTCGGCGACGAGCTGGATTTCGTAGGTGTCGGGCATGGCTCGCTGTTGGGGGCGGACGATTGCGGCTGAAATTGGCCGGAAGCCGAAAGAACCACATCTGCGTTTTCGCGTCAAGGCGATGGGAGCCGAGCGGATTGTGCGGCCTTTTGCAACTAAGGTTTGATTTTTCTATAATCCGTTAGGACTTACGCATGGACCTCTTTGAATCGACATTCCCCCCCCGAAAAATTCGCTTCCGAGTTTCGGCACTTGTTCTTTTGCTCATGCTGTTGGCATGCGGTGACGACAATGCTCCCGACGGGGCGGAAGAACTGGGTACGCCAACCGAAACCGTCGTTAGTGCTTCCGACAGACATCTTACGGTCGATTGGAACGAAATCCCCGGCGCGACGAGTTACAAGATCGCCGTCAGACAGAAGAACGGATTCGTCCCCCTCAAGTGGCGCGAATACACGGTGCCCACCGCGCCGTACACCATCGCGGATAGGTGGGCGCTGAGTGGGATGGAGTATGAGGTGCGGGTGGCCGCGGTCCACGCCCACGGGCAGTCCGAGTGGTCGGCCCCGGTCTCGATAACAGCCCCCGTGCTGCAAGCGGCCCCGGCCGATGCGATTAGCATCACCGCGCCCACGGCCGAGGGAGACCCCATAGCCGTCAGCTTGCACAGTCAGCGTCCCTATAAGAACAAATCGCGGTGGAATTATTCTATTTGCAGTGCGGATGGGTCCGGGTGCAAGTTGTTGCCTAGGGCTTGGGCTTGGGCTTGGGATTCAGCGCGGCTGAGTCGGCTACACTGGATGGACCGGATGAGGGACAAAATGCAAGGGAAGCACCTGTCGGTTCAGGTTGACTATGACAAAGAGGGGGTGTCGTATTCCGCAACGGCGGTGTTGGAGCTCGCGGACGCGGCTCCGGCTCCGGCCACTTTTGTCCCCGAATTAGCAGCCGGTTGCCCGCCGGTACGCCCGGATATAGGTGCAGATGGCTTGACTGCGGATGCGACTCATAAGACGCACTTGTATGCTCTGCAATCGGCATCGGTAGGTCTCCGCTGGGACAGTGCGCGAGACGGGGCCATCGCGCGGGACTATGCACTCGGCGGGGCCATCGCGCCGTTGTGCAACGACCTGCTCGTGGCAACGACGCACGGACAGCTCGCGCTGGTGCGCCCAACCGGGGAGGTGGCGTATCTCAAAGGGAACGTGCCGATGAATAAGGAGGAACTCCTCGCGCACCCGGACAAAGCAAATTTTCACCTGTTGTGGTTTAGAGTGGCCGACATTTTGTTGAAATGGCATTCGGCCGGGCGGTATGAACTGTTTGTGACGCATCACTATTTTACCGGCGAGTGCCTGCGGTTCCGGTTGTCCGCGACGACGCTTTTGCAGCAAGGCGCGGACGTTTCAGTGTCGCCGGAGTGGAGAACGATATTCGACGCAGAACCCTGCCTACCAACCATACCCGGCATGAGAGGCGGCGAAGAAGCGGGCGGCAAGATGTTGATGGACGGCCCCGACCACTTGTTGGTCGTAATTGGAACTCATTCTCAAAATGAGTACGCTCAAGACCCGGCCTCGCACTTGGGCAAGCTCGTCCGCGTCGAAATCGCGACCGGCCATACAGAGGTACTGGCCTTCGGCCTTCGCAATCCGCAGGGGCTCGCATGGGATAGGGATGGCAACTTGTGGGAAACCGAGCACGGGCCGCAGGGTGGCGATGAACTCAACCTACTGGAACCGGGCGGCAATTACGGTTGGCCTTGGGTTACTTATGGCGTCGGGTATGGAAGCTGGGTCAACGTGTCCCGAATCGAAAAGCTAGGCCGACACGATAGCTTTGCAAAGCCCGTTTTCGCTTGGGTGCCGGCCATTGGCATCTCCAGCCTCATCGTCAATGACGAGCGCCTGTTCCCGCTGTGGAAAGACGATCTGCTGATCGGTGCGCTTTCAGGCTGGGATAAGGCCCACTCGCTCTATCGAGTTCGCCGCGATGGCACAGACGTGCAATACGTCGAGCGCATTAAGGTTGGCTATCGGGTCCGAGATCTCGCGCAAATGCCGGATCGACGAATCGCGCTGTTGGCCGATCGGGGACGGGTCCATTTCCTGAGCCGATCCTACGCTGGGTGCGACGATGAGTTAAAGTGGTTAAGCGTCTATGACGTTGACTGCGGGGAGAGGAGGCCATAGTCGTGGTGAAACGAAAAATTTGCTCCCGAGTTTCGGCACTTGCTGTCTTGCTCATGCTGTTGGCGGTCGCGGCCGAAAGCACCCTTGACGCGGCGGAAGCCCTCGGTGCGCCCACCGAAGTCGCCGTTGGTGCTGTCAACAGACGCCTTACCGTCGCTTGGCGCGAAATCCCCGGCGCGACGAGCTACACGATCGCCGTTAGACTGAAAAACGGATTCGTCCCCTTCGAGTGGCGCGAATACACGGCGACCTCCTCGCCCTACACCATCGGGAATATGTGGGCGATGAGCGGGATGGCGTATGAGGTGCGGGTGGCCGCGGTCCATGCCCACGGGCAATCCGAGTGGTCGGCCCCGGTTTCGATGACAGCCCCCGTGCTGCAAGCGGCTCCGGCCGATGCGATTGGCGGCTTCTCGTCCCCGTTGGTGGGACAACTCATAGCCGTTGACTTGCACAGCCAGCGTCCATTTGCGAACAGGTCGCCGTGGCATTGGTTCATTTTTAGCGCGGACGGGTTGGATCGCAAGGTATTGCCGTGGCGTCCCGATCGACCGTCTTGGCGGTATTTCATGGAGCCGGCCATGGAAGGGAAGCGCCTGTCGGTTCAGGTTGACTATGACAAAGAGGGGGTGTCGTACTCTGCGATGGCGAGGTTGGGCGTCGTCGGGGCCGCCCGGGTGCTGACGACGCACTTGTATGATCTGCAATCGTCGTGGGTTTGGCTCCAGTGGGAAGGCATCAGTGGTGGGGCTATCTCGCCGTTGGGCAACGATTTGCTCGTGGCAACGCCGCACGGGCGACTCGCACTGGTGCGGCCCACTGGGGAGGTGGCGCATCTCAAAGGGAACGTGCCGATGAATCGGGCCAAACTCCTCGCGCACCCGGACAAAGACAAGCTCCGCTATGACCGGTTTCGAGTGGCCGACATTTTGTTGAAACGGCATTCGGCCGGGCGGTATGAACTGTTTGTGACGCATCACTATTTCACCGGGGCGTGTATGCGGTTCCGGCTGTCCGCGACGACGCTTTTGCAACAAGGCGAGCGCGTTTCGGTGTCGTCGGAATGGAGAACGATATTTGATGCAGAGCCGTGCGTGAGTGCCGCATCAACCGGCGAGGGCGGCCGGATGTTGACGGATGGCCCCGACCACTTGTTGGTCGTAATTGGAACTCATGGTCGAGAAGAATACGCTCAAGATCTGGCCTCGCACTTGGGCAAGCTCGTCCGCGTTGAAATCGCGACCGGCCGGGCGGCGACGCTGGTCTCGGGCCTTCGCAATCCGCAGGGGCTGACCCGGGATGCGGCCGGCCACTTGTGGGAAACCGAGCACGGACCGCAAGGCGGCGATGAACTCAACGTGCTGGTCGCAGGCGGCAATTACGGTTGGCCGCAGGTTACGTACGGCGTTGAGCGTGAAAGAAAGGTCAAGGTGTCCCGCGCCGGAGAGGTGGGGCTACACGATGGCTTTGCAAAGCCCGTTTTCGCGTGGGTTCCGGCCATTGGCATCTCCAGCGTCGTCGTCAATGACGAGCGGTTGTTCCCGCTGTGGAGAGACGATTTGCTGATCGGTTCGCTTATAGGCCACGCGCTCTATCGAGTCCGGCGCGATGGCACGGAGGTGCAGTACGTCGAGCGCATTGAGGTGGGCAACCGGATTCGGGATCTCGCGCAAATGCCGGATCGCCGGATCGCGCTGTTGGCCGATGGGGGACTGGTCCATTTTCTGAGCCGGTCCTACGCCCACTGCGCCGATGAATCGAAGAGGGACCGCAACGTCTATGCGATCGACTGCCCGGATACGGTGGAGACCGTCGCGGCGACCGGTGCTCAGCTATACGGCGCGCATTGCAGCGGTTGTCACAGCCTGAATGCCGAGAAACACGGCATTGGTCCGCACCTCGTCGGGGTGCTGGGGCGGCGGGCGGGCGCGGTCAGCGGCTACCTGTTCTCAGACGCGCTCCGCTCGCTGGACATGGTGTGGACGCCAGCCGACTTGGAACGATTTCTCGCCGATCCGAGGGCGTTTGCCCCGGGCACATCCAAGGAGTCGTTGGACCTCACTCAAGCGGAAGCCCGCGCCATCGCCGACTTCATCGGGGACTAGGCCAAGCCGCTTGCTGGGGCGTTTTTGTTCGTTAGGGACTTACGCATGTACCTCTTTGGAACGACAGTGGCTGATAGTTGTCGTAAATTATTGAAAAACAATGATTTACCCCCCCCTCGAAAAATTCGCTTCCGAATTTCAACGCTTGCTCTTTTGCTCATGCTGTTGGCTGCCGCTGGCTGCATGTACGTCAAAAGAACCCCCGACATTGAGTTCCCTACGCTCGGTAGGCCAACCGAAGTCGCCGTTGGTGCTTCCAACAGACGCCTGACCGTCGCTTGGCGCGAAGTCCCCGACGCGACGAGTTACAAGATCGCTGTCAGACCAAAAGACGAACTCGTCCCTGCATGGCGCGAACACACGTCGCCCTCCTCGCCCTATACCATCGCAGATATGTGGGCGATGGGCGGGATGGCGTATGAGGTGCGGATGGCCGCGGTCAGTGCCGACAGACAATCCGAGTGGTCGGCTCCGGTTTCGATAACAGCCCCCGCGCTGCAAGCGGCCCCGGCCGATGCGATTGGCGGCTTCTGGTCCCCGGTGGTGGGACAACCCATAGCCGTTGGCGTGGGCAGCCAGTATCCACTTGAGAACCGGTCGCCGTGGCACTGGTTTATTTCCAGCGCGGACGGGTCTGATCGCAAGGTATTGCCGAGGCTTCAGCATGCAAAGACTTGGCAGCATTTCATGGAGGCCTCAATGGAAGGGAAGCGCCTGTCGGTTCAGGTTGACTACGACAAAGAGGGCGTGTCATACTCCGCGACAGCGGTGTTGGGCATCGTCGGTGACGCCCGGACGCTGACGACGCACTTGTATGATCTGCAATCGTCGTGGGTCTGGCTCCGCTGGGATCGCACCAGTGGTGGGGCCATCGCACCGTTGGGCAACGACTTGCTCGTGGCAACGCCACACGGGCAGTTCGATCTGGTGCGGCCAACCGGGGAGGTGGCGCATCTCGAAGGGAATGTGCCGATGAATCGGGCCGAACTCCTCGCGCACCCGGACAAAGAAAATTTCCGCTTGAACGTGTTTCGAGTGGCCGACATTTTGTTGAAACGGCATTCGGCGGGGCGGTATGAACTGTTTGTGACGCATCACTATTTCACCGGTGAGTGCTGCCGGTTCCGGTTGTCCGCTACGACGCTTCGGCAACAAGGTGCGACCGTTTCGGTATCGCCAGCATGGAGAACGATATTGGATGCAGAGCCGTGCGTGAGCCTCGCATCCAATCTAACCCTAGCGGGCGGCCGGATGTTGATGGACGGTCCCGACCACTTGTTGGTCGTAATTGGAACTCATAATCAAAATTACGCTCAAGACCTGGCCTCGCACTTGGGCAAGCTCGTCCGCGTCGAAATCGAGACCGGCAACACCGAGGTACTGGCCCGTGGCCTTCGCAATCCGCAGGGGCTGACCCGGGATGCGGCCGGCCGCTTGTGGGAAACCGAGCATGGGCCGCGAGGCGGCGATGAACTCAATGTGCTGGAACCGGGCGGCAACTACGGCTGGCCGCAGGTTTCCTATGGCGTCGAGTATGGAAACAAGGTCAACGTGCCCCACGCCGCAGAGGTGGGTCGTCACGACGGCTTCACAAAGCCCGTTTTCGCGTGGGTGCCGTCCATCGGCATCTCCAGCGTCATCGTCAATGACGAGCACTTGTTCCCGCTGTGGAAAGACGATTTGCTAATCGGTTCGCTTGCAGGCCACGCGCTCTTTCGCGTCCGGCGCGACGGTACGGCTGTGCAATACGTCGAGCGCATTGAGGTGGGCAACCGAATCCGGGATCTCGCGCAAATGCCGGATAGCCGGATCGCGCTGTTGGTCGATGGGGGCCGGGTCCATTTCCTGAGCCGATCCGACGCCGGCTGCGACGATGAGGCGAAGTGGGACTGAAGCTCATAATGGGTTTATTTGGAGTCGCTTGAGCGCGGCTTTTCGCTTCGTTCAAAATAGCGAACATCGCTTGACATTCCTCCTAGCGCACCCTATATTGAAAATTTCTCTAAATTGAAAGCTAACTGCTTGGATTACTTAGGTTTAATGCCCATGAGTGCGCCGTTGCTGTCCGCGCGTATTTTCCGCCCGACGCCAGTGCGGCCGCACCTCCGACTTCTCCTCGACCTACTTATTATTGGCCGGCCGGTCTAGTAGGCTTCGCTCCTCGTTTCACTTTTGACAGCCCAATTAACGGACGAAGCCGCTGAACGCGCAGGCTGTCAGCCAACTATGTCCATAAAACAATCTCAACGCCCTCAGTGAAGGAGGATTTTCATGCAAATGTACTACGACAACGACGCCAATCTCGATCTGCTCTCGGATAAGACCGTAGCCGTCATCGGCTATGGCAGCCAAGGCCACGCGCATTCGCTCAACCTTGCGGAAAGCGGCGTCGAGGTGGTGGTGGGCCTGCGCGCAGGTAGCCAGCGACGCGCTGAGGCCGAAGCCGCCGGGCTGGAGGTAGCCGATGTGGCCGAGGCCAGCCAGCGGGGCGATATCGTGGTGATCCTGATCAACGACGAGGTCCAAAAGGCCGTGTACGAAGCCGATGTTCGCCCCCAGCTCAAAGCGGGCAACGCCCTCGCCTTTGCCCACGGATTTAACATCCACTTTGGGCAGGTGGTACCGCCGGCCGACGTCGATGTGTTCATGGTCGCGCCCAAAGGGCCGGGGCACTTGGTGCGCCGAGTGTACCAGCAGGGGGGAGGAGTGCCGGGCCTGTTGGCCATTTACCAAGACGCCACCGGCCGAGCGCACGAGGTCGGCTTGGCCTATGCCAAGGGGATTGGCTGCGGCCGGGCCGGAGTCATTGAGACGACCTTCCGCGAAGAAACCGAGACCGACTTGTTCGGCGAGCAGGTCGTGCTGTGCGGCGGTTTGACCGAGCTAATCCGCGCGGGGTTTGACACGCTCGTCGAGGCTGGCTACCAGCCCGAGGTCGCTTATTTCGAGTGCCTACACGAGGTCAAGCTGATCGTCGATCTGATCTACGAGGGCGGCATTGCCAACATGCGCTCGTCGATTTCGGATACTGCGGAGTTTGGCGACTTGACGCGCGGGCGTCGGGTGATAACCGAGCAGACGCGGGCGGCGATGAAGCAAATTCTCGCCGACGTGCAAAACGGCCATTTTGCGCGGGAATGGCTGGCCGAAAACCAAGTGGGCCGCCCGGTGTACAATGCGGTCAAGCGCCGCGATTCCGAGCACCTGATTGAGACCGTTGGCACCCGGCTGCGGGCGATGATGAGTTGGTTGGACGACAAATAGGAAATAGGACAATCCAAAAGGAGGTAAGCGCGATGGATCCCCTACTTAGCGAGTTGAGTTCCGATCCCGACCTTGGGTCGGTAGGCGGTCTCTACCCGGCTGGAGGGGGCTGTCTGCCGCTGGTACCACCTCATCCGGCCAGCTTAGGAAAGAGCACATCATGGCGAATGCAAATCGCGTATATATTTTTGACACCACCCTGCGGGATGCCGAGCAGACGCCCGGTGCCTCGCTGACGGTCCGAGAAAAGCTCGAAGTCGCCCACCAGTTGGCGCGGCTGCGCGTCGATATTATCGAGGCCGGCTTTCCGGTGTCCTCCAACGAGGACTTTGAGGCCGTGCGCCGCATTGGGCAGGAAGTTGCAGGGCCGGTAATCTGCGGGCTAGCCCGCGCCGTGCCCGAAGACATTGACCGAGCCGGCGCGGCGCTCCAAGGCGCGCACCGGCCGCGGATTCACACCTTCATCGGCACATCGGACATTCACCTCGCCGGCCAGTTGCGCAAGGGCCGCGAAGAGGTGCTAAAAATGGCGGTGGCAGCGGTGGAGCAAGCCAAGTCGTACTGCGACGACGTCGAGTTTTCGCCCATGGACGCCGCGCGCACCGAGCCTAATTACCTCAACGAGGTCATCGCGGCGACGATTGCGGCCGGGGCCACGACGATCAACATTCCAGACACAGTAGGTTATGCCGTGCCCGAAGAGTTTGGGGCCCTGATTGCCCAGATCCTCGCCGAGGTGCCCAACAGCGGCGACGCCATTATCAGCGTCCACTGCCACGACGATTTGGGCATGTCGGTAATCAACACGCTCTCCGCAATCAAAAACGGCGCCCGCCAAGCCGAATGCACGATCAACGGCTTGGGCGAGCGGGCCGGCAATGCCTCGCTAGAGGAAATCGTCATGGCCTTAAAGACGCGCCAAGACTACTTCGGCTTTGACACCGAGGTGATCACCGAGGAAATCGTCCCCACGAGCCGGTTGGTCAGCCGCTTGATGGGAATCGCGGTCCAGCCCAATAAGGCCATCGTCGGCGCCAATGCCTTCGCGCACAGCTCGGGCATCCATCAGGATGGAGTGCTCAAGCAGCGCGACACCTTTGAGATCATGGAGCCGAAAGACGTCGGGCTAGACGATACCGAGATCGTGCTGACGGCGCGCTCGGGACGCGCTGCGTTGCGCCACCGGCTGGAGGTCTTGGGCTACAGATTGAACAAAGAGGAACTGGACAAGGTGTACGAGGACTTCGTCGCGTTGGCCGACAAGAAGAAGGAGGTTTTCGACGAAGACCTGATTGAGATCGTCGGCGACTCGGACGAAACGACCGCGTACTACGAGCTCCAGTACTTGCACTCGGTCAGCGGCACGGGTACGGTGCCCTCGGCCACGGTCCGCATGCGCCTCGGCGACGAGACGGTCCAGCAGTCGTCTTGGGGCGACGGCCCGGTCGATGCGGCGTATGCGGCCATTGACTTGGCCTGCGGCACGGACGCCCGGCTCGACGGCTACGCCATCCGCGCCATTACCTCCGGCAGCCAAGCACTGGGCGAGGTAACGGTGCATCTGTCGGATAACGGCAAAAAGGCGCGGGGCCGGGGCGTTTCAACCGACGTCATTGAGGCCAGTGCGAGGGCTTATGTAGATGCGCTGAACCGCTTGGCGGTAAAGGGCACCAAAGAAGCACTCCAGACCGTATAGATTTTGCTTATGAGGCGTCGTTCCCGCGAAAGAACGTCACCCCGTGCCCCGACACGGGGCGGGAATCCAGTCTTGAATGATGTAGGATTGCTATAGAGGAGACTTGGAGATGGGTAAGACTCTGTTGCACAAGGTTTGGGACGCGCACACCGTGCGCGTGCTACCCTCTGGGCAGACGCAGTTATTCGTTGGCTTGCACTTGGTCCACGAGGTGACCAGCCCTCAAGCCTTTGCGATGCTGCGGGAGCGCGGCCTCACCGTCCGCTTCCCGGAGCGCACCTTTGCCACGGTGGATCACATCGTGCCCACAGACTTGGTGCAGCGGCCTTTTATCGACGACTTAGCCGAAGAGATGATGGACGCGATTGAGCAGAATGCGGCCGAGTTCGAGATCCCGCTGTTCAACATTGACGATCGACGCCAAGGGGTGGTCCACGTCATCGGCCCGGAATTGGGGCTGACCCAGCCGGGCATGACCATTGCGTGCGGCGACAGCCACACTTCGACGCACGGGGCCTTTGGCGCGGTGGCCTTTGGCATTGGCACCAGCCAAGTCCGCGACGTGCTCGCGACCCAATGCTTGGCCTTGGATCCGCTCAAGGTGCGGCGGATCGAAATCAGCGGTGCGCTGAGCGAAGGGGTGTACGCCAAGGACGTCATTTTGCACCTCATCGGTCGGCTCGGGGTCAAGGGCGGCGTTGGCTACGGGTATGAGTACGGCGGCTCGGTCGTTGAGGCCATGTCCATTGAAGAGCGGATGACGGTGTGCAACATGTCGATTGAGGGCGGCGCCCGGGTCGGGTACGTCAATCCAGACCAGACGACGTACGATTATCTCAAGGGGCGGCCGCACGCGCCGAGCCGCTTTGAGCCGGCGGTCACATGGTGGGAATCCATGGCCTCGGACGCCGACGCCGAGTACGACGACGTAGTCCACGTAGAAGGGGCGGACATCGGCCCGACCGTGACTTGGGGCATCACGCCGGGCCAGTCGGTCGGCATTGATCAGGCCCTGCCCCCGCTCGCCGCTTTTGCCGACGCCGAGCGGCCTAGTGTGCAGGAGGCCTTCGCCTATATGGACTTTGAGCCGGGCCAAAAGATAGCCGGCACCAAGGTCGATGTGGCCTTTATCGGCTCCTGTACCAACGGCCGGCTCTCGGATCTGCGCGAGGCCGCCCGAGTGGCCCGCGGGCGCAAGGTGGCCCCCGGCGTCCGGGCACTGGTGGTGCCCGGGTCGCAGCAAGTCCGCGCCGAGGCCGAGGCCGAGGGGCTGCACGAGGTCTTTGCGGAGGCCGGGTTTGAGTGGCGGGGAGCAGGCTGCTCCATGTGCTTGGCGATGAACCCCGACAAACTCCAAGGCCGCGAGCTGTGCGCCTCGTCGTCCAACCGCAATTTCAAGGGCCGGCAGGGCAGCCCCACTGGCCGCACCCTGCTGATGAGTCCGGCGATGGTCGCAGCCGCGGCCGTGGCCGGCGAAGTGGCGGATGTGCGGGCGTTGGTCGGATAGGGGCCATTTTGGAACTTGTCAAAACGGACCGACGCAAAGGAGATACTTAATGAACGAATCGGCGATCCGGCTACATATTGAGCCATTGGCCGAAGGCGGCTTTCTTGCCACGAGTCCCGATGTCTCGGGCTTGGTTGCGGAAGGACGTAGCGTCACCGAGGCGGTCGAGATTGCACAGGGTCTCGTACGCAAAATCGCAGAGTCGTGTATTGAACACGGGGACCCACTTCCTCGCGCATTGGCGATTTTTCCCGAGGGTAGCACCGAAATTGATCTGTTGGTACCTGTCAGTGTGCCATAATGAGTCGGCTTGCCGGGTTCAAGTATCGAGATGTCGCTCGGCGATTGCGACGTTTTGGTTATGCGTTTGACCGTCCGGGGCCGGGTAGTCACGAAGTTTGGCGTCATGTGCAGACGGGTCGGAAAGTTACTGTGCCTCGTCACACTAGAGATATGGCGGAAGGAACGCTTCGCGCCATTCTTCGAGAGGCCCGAATTGACGTCGACGATTTTCTCAGGGCTCGTTAGATAGTTGCGTGGACTTGTTAAAGCAATCATTAAGGGGACACCATGGAAAATTCGAGTGTGATTAAGACAATAGCTGGGTGCGGCGTGGTGGTGCGCGGCGCGGACATCGACACTGACCGCATCATCCCGGCTCGCTTTTTGCGGACGGTGACCTTTGACGATTTGGGGTCCCATGCCTTTGAGGATGATCGTGCGGCTGGCGAGCATCCTTTTGACCAAGCGCGCTTTCAAGGGGCGTCCATCCTGTTGGCCAACGCCAATTTTGGCTGCGGCTCTTCGCGCGAACACGCGCCGCAGGCCCTGATGCGCTGGGGCATCAAGGGCTTTGTCGCCGAGTCCTTTGCCGAGATTTTCTTTGGCAACTGCATCGCCCTGGGGCTGCCCTGTGTGCGGCTGGCGGCCGAGGACATGCAGGCGCTGATGGCGGCCGTCGAGGGCGATCCCGCGCAGGAAATCACTATCGATCTCGAAACGCGGACGGTCCGCTACATCGGCGGCGAGCAAGCGGCCGAGATCGCCGATGGCCCGCGCGAGCAGTTTCTCAAGGGGAGTTGGGACTCGCTGGGCCAGCTTTTGGCCGCTGACGACCAGATTGAGAGCACCACGCGGAAGCTGCCGTATATGGCGGGGTTCTGAGGGAGGCGATGAGATGGGACACATCAAAGTAAATGGACGGAAAATTACCAACCCATTCGCCCGGGTGCTGATACCGACGACCGCTTTGCTGGTTTTGGCTTTTGTCGCGGCGGTCGCCATCTGCGGGCTTCTAATCGCGATCGGGTTGGTGTTCGCGGTGTTGGCCCTCGCAGTCGGCTTGGTGTTGCTATACGCCGCGGTTCGAGCCGTGGTCACAGCACGGCACTATTTTGCCAATTGGAACGAGAATAGGAGGAGGTAATAATTGCACAAAATCGCCGTAGTACCCGGAGATGGAACCGGCCCCGAAGTCGTGGCCGAGGGGCTGAAGGCCCTCAACGCCGTGGCCCGCAAGACGGGCTTTCAGTACGAGACCGCAGAATTTGACTTTGGCGGCGACCGCTACTTGCGGACCGGCGAGCTTTTGCCCGACTCGGCGGTTGACGAGTTGCGGCAGTTCGATGCCATTTACTTGGGGGCCATCGGCCACCCGGACGTGAAGCCAGGCCCCCTCGAAAAGGGCATCCTGTTGAAGCTGCGCTTTGAGCTCGACCAGTACATCAACCTGCGCCCGGTCAAGCTCTACCCCAATGTGCCGACGCCGATTAAGGACAAGGGGCCGGCCGACATCGACTTTGTGGTGGTGCGCGAAAACACCGAGGGGATCTACACCGGGGCCGGCGGCTTCTTCAAAAAGGGGACGCCCGACGAAATCGCCGTGCAGGAGTCGATCAACACGCGCAAAGGCGTCGAGCGCTGCCTGCGCTACGCCTTTGAGTACACCCAGCGGCGCGACAAGGACAACACCTTGACGCTGTGCGGCAAGACCAACGTGCTAACCTATGCCTTCGACCTGTGGGAGCGGGCGTTCCACGAAGTCGGCGCGGCCGACTACCCCGCCATCAAGCGCGACTACGCCCACGTGGATGCGATCTGCATGTGGATGGTCAAAAATCCCGAGTGGTTTGACGTGGTGGTCACCGACAACATATTCGGCGACATCATCACCGATTTGGGTGCGATGATCCAAGGGGGGATGGGCATTGCCGCCGGCGGCAACATCAACCCGGAAGGCGTGTCCATGTTCGAGCCGATTGGCGGATCGGCCCCCAAGTACACCGGCCAGAACATCATCAACCCGCTGGCCGCCATCGGTGCCTGCCAGCTCATGCTCGACACGCTCGGCGAGCGCGAGAGCGCGGGCATTTTGGAGGACGCCATCGTCTCGACGCTGGCCCAGCTCGACGATCTGGGCGCGGGCAGGATGGGGTATTCCACTGCGGAGGTAGGCGATCTGGTAGCGCAGGCCGTTGCAGACGCCTGAGGAAAGCGACGCCATGCACATCGAAGTCTATGACTCCACCCTGCGGGACGGTGCCCAAGCCGAGGGCATTTCCTATTCGCTGGAGGACAAGCTGCTCATAGCTCGGCGGCTCGACGCGCTCGGGGTTGACTACATCGAGGGGGGCTGGCCCAATCCCACTAATCCCAAGGATCTGGCCTTTTTTCAGGAGGTTGAGAAGCAGGGCCTGAAGGCGCAGGTGACCGCCTTTGGCAGTACGCGCCGGGCCGGCGTGGCCCCGGAGGACGACGCGACCTTGAACACGCTCCTCAAGGCCGAGACCCGCAGCATCTGCATTTTTGGCAAGAGCTGGACTCTGCACGTCGTCGAGGTGCTCAAGACGACCCTCGAAGAAAATTTGCGGCTGATCGAAGACTCGGTGGGGCACCTTGTGGCGCGTGGGCGCGAGGTGATTTACGACGCCGAGCATTTCTTCGATGGCTACTGCGCCGACCCAGACTACGCAATCGCCACGCTGGGCGCGGCCGAGCGGGGCGGGGCGCGTTTACTCGTGCTCTGCGACACCAACGGCGGCCGGCTGCCGAGCGAGATCGGCCGCATCGTCGCCGCGACCCGGGACGCCGTGGGGCTGCCGTTGGGCATTCACACCCACAACGACGCCGGCATGGCCGAGGCCAACACCGTGGCCGCGGTTGAGCAGGGGGCCGTCCAGATCCAAGGCACGTTCAACGGGTATGGCGAGCGTTGCGGCAACGCCAACCTGTGTACGGTGATCCCAACGGTGGAGCTCAAGCTCGGCAAGCACCTGATCGGCCGCGAGCACCTTGCGGAGTTGATGGACTTCTCCCGCTTCTTGAGCGAGATCGCCAACGTGTACCACGACCACCGCCAGCCTTATGTCGGCGAGAGCGCGTTCGCCCACAAGGGGGGCGTCCACATCGACGCCATGATCAAGAACCCGCGCTGCTACGAACACACCGATCCGGCCGCCACGGGCAACGAGCGGCGGTTCTTGGTCTCAGACCAAGCGGGCGGGGCGACGATAGTCAGCAAGCTCCAGCGGTTTTTGCCCGAGCTAGAGAAGCGGGATCCGCTGGTGGGGCAGGTCTTGGAGCGGGTCAAGCGGTTGGAACACGAGGGCTATCAGTTCGAGGCGGCCGAGGGGTCGTTTGAGCTGCTGGCGCGCCGAGTTCAGGGCACGTACGAGGACGCATTCACCCTGATCAACTTCCGCACGATCAACCGCAGGACCGGGGAGCACGCGGAAGAAGCCGAGGCCATTGTCAAGGTCGCCATCGGCGATGCGGAGTACCATACGGTCGCTGGCGGCGATGGCCCGGTCAACGCGCTCGACCAAGCGCTGCGCAAGGCACTGGAGCAGAAGTTTCCCGCGCTCAAGCAGGTGCATTTGGAGGACTACAAGGTGCGGGTGTTGTCGAGCGGGGACGGGACCGCGGCCAAGGTGCGGGTGCTGATTGAGTCCTCGGACGGCAAGGATGTGTGGGGGACGGTGGGGGTTTCGGAGAATGTAATTGAGGCGAGCTGGATCGCGCTGGCCGACAGCTTGCACTACAAGTTGATGAAAGACTCATTAGCGGGGAGCCTTTGTGCGCGCCGGCCGAGCCGGTAGCGGAAATACGCAAAGGCGAGCGAACCTTGAGCCCAAAACCCACATCTGTTCAATACAACGATTGGCACCAAGTTGAAGTAGAGCCGCTGGAGACGTTCGCGCCCACCCTGCCGATTAGCGTGATCATCCCGTCCTACCAAACGCCGGCCGAGACGCTGGCGCGAACCTTGGCGGCGCTCGAAGGCCAGACCTATCCGCGGGAGTTGTTCGAGGTGATCATCGTGGACGACAGGTCGGACCCGCCGCTGGAGTGCATCCCCTCGACGCCGCTGGATGTCAAAGTGCTGCGCTTGGATCGTGATGTCGCGCGCGCGCGAAACAACGCCGCGCGCGCGCGAAACAACGCCGCGCGCGCGCGAAACAACGCCGCGCGCGCGCGAAACAACGCCGCGCGCGCGCGAAACAACGCCGCGCGCGCGCGAAACAACGCCGCGCGCGCGGCGGCCCACGACATTCTGCTCTTCTTCGACGACGACATACTTCCCGAGGCGGGCTATATGATGGCGCACGCCCGCTGGCACCACGCCGTATCCGACGCCCTGACCGGCGGACCCGTCGCGCACGTGGCGATAGACGGCATCCATGCGGAGACGATCCGGCACCGGCCGGGATCGTTGGAGGCGCTGTTTTCAGACCGGTCGGCCGACCCGCCCTTATCGACCGGCCTCATGGCCAGAACCAACAATCTGACGTCGCGGGCCGACGATCTGTTTAGGGCGATAGCCGCCGGAGCCTTTGGGATTGGCAAGGATTTCTACTGGTCGGTGGGTGGGTTCGACGAATCGTTCACGCGGTATGGAGGGGAGGACACCGAGTTTTTCTACCGGGCTTATACTCGCGGGGGACTGCTGGTGCCGGTCCAGAGTGCCCTCGCTTGGCACCAAGGCCGCCGGAATGAGGATAGAGACGCCAAGAATCGCAGCAGTCGGCTCCAGCACGGGAAAGCAGTGCATCTGATCGCCCACCCCAGCTACCGCGGCAACAGTCCCGGCCGCATCTTCACGGTGCCCCAGTATGTGGTGACCGTTGATGGGCGTCAGTGCCGGACCGATCAAGTCATCCGAGCCGTCGTGAACCTTTTGGCCGACCGAGTGCATGACTTGGTGGTCCGAGTCGAAACGGACGCGAGTGGCGACGACGAGCGGCTGGAGCGGCTGGAGGAGGCGTTTGGGCCGGACCCTCGGGTGCGCGTCGCTCCCACCCGTTCCGCCCTTGACGAGTTTCCGGTGTCGCCGTTCTACGTCGAGCTTCCCGCCGCGGCGTTCGCCCGGGGCTTGGTGCATCGCTTGCGCGTCCGGCTGAAAGACGCGGTGCTCGCCACCTCAGAGCTATCCGACGGGACCACGGTGTCCATCGTCCGCTCATGGGCGGTTCACCGGGCGCGTCGCACCGGGAAAAGCCCGGCCGACTTCGGAGCGGTGCGGGCGATACCCGCTACGGTGCTGAGGCTCAAGGCGGCAGGCGTCGCGGAGGGCGACGCGGCCGAGGAGCCCGTTGACTACCCCACCAACAGGGAGCGCCTGCGCGACCAGATGCGAGACATCCGCTGCTCTAGGGGGATTTGGGCGTTCTGCAAGTGGATGATCGACATGGTCCGGTGGAGGGCGCTCAACAAGTGGCAGGCGGTTCGTTGGCGTCTCCGGCGGGTGACACGGAACTAGTGCGTTGAGTCCGCAACCGAACTCAGTCTGGTACAACAACTGGTGCGAAGTGCCGGTCGCGTCGTCAGAGACGTTCGCGCCCACCCTGCCCGTCAGCGTTATCGTCTCGTACTACGACGCCCCCCAAGCGCTGGAGTTGACGCTGGCGTCCCTTGAAGGACAGACGTACCCGCGCCATCTCTTTGAGGTCGTTGTCGTGGACGACGGTTCGCCGACGCCGCTGACGCCGCCCCGGTCAACGCCCCTCGACATCAAGGTGGTGCATCAAGCGGACTGCGGCTTCGGGCTAGCGAGGGGCCGAAACACCGGGGTTCGGGCGGCCGCCCACGACATCCTCCTCTTTCTCGATGGCGACCTACTGGCCGAAGCCGGTTGGATAGAGGCCCACGCCCGCTGGCACCACGCCGTATCCGACGCCCTGACCGCCGGCTTTCACGCCAACGTGGCGGTCGAAGGCATTGACGCGGAGGCCATTCGGCGGCGGACCGGATCGCTTGAGGAGCTATTCTCCGGTCGGCCGACGGAGCCGCCGTGGGTAGAACGCCATATCAGAATGACCAACGATTTGACCTCGTGCGACGATGACCTGTTCAGAATGGTGGGTGGGGGAAACTGCGGGATCCGCCGGGATTTCTACGAGTTAGTGGGCGGGTACGACGAGTCCTTCACCGGATGGGGAGCAGAGGATGTCGAGTTCGCCTACCGGGCCTACACCCGAGGCGGGCTGCTGGTGCCGGTCCGGGACGCCTTCGCATGGCATCAGGGTCTCCAGAAGGAAGGCTGGGCCGCCAAGTGGAAGAGCGGCGAACCCCAGCACGCAAAGGCCGCCCACTTGATTGCCCACCGCCGGTTCCGCTGCGCCTCGCCGGGGCGAACCTTCGCGGTGCCCCAGTACGTAGTGACCATCGAGCGAGAGCGGGAAGGGCTGCCGGCCGACCAACTCTTTGAGGCCGCGGTGAAAATTTTGGCCGACCGGGAGCATGACTTGGTGGTGAGAGTCGAGATAGAGGACGACGACGACGGCTTTGAGTGGCTCCGGCAACAGTTGGGGCCGGACCCGCGAGTGCGCGTCGGGCCAGCGGGGTCGAGCCTCGACGAATTTTCAGCGGCCTCGTTCCACGTCGCGCTTCCCGCCTCCGTCCCATTCGCCGTCAACTTGGTGCATCGCCTGCGCGAAACGCTAGGCGACGCGGTGATCGCCCGGGCGACCCTCCCCGGCGGCCAGACGGTGTCGATTGCCCGGGCGTGGGCACTCCATCGGGTGCGCCGCACCGGGAAAAGCATCGCCGACTTTGGCGACGAGGTGACGGTTTCCCCCAAGAAGGTGGGTCTCGGAGGTCGCAGCCGCGGCGGCGTCAGCGGCGAAGCGGTGCGGACGACGTTTTGGAGCGGCCCCTCGAAGATGGCATGGCTGCGCGTCGAAGCGAGGAGCATAGACAGCCCGGCGCGAGCGTGGTGGTTCTTGAAATGGCTGGTGCGCGGCTTAGTGCGATGGGGCCGCCGCTCGTAGCGCACGGTCTAAGTACGCGACGCTTACGTTGAGTCCGCCTTTTCTGCTGTTGCCGATGAATCCGGGATGTTCAACACGCCCAAAGTGGGTTTTCGGACAGCTTCTTACGTTGAGTTCGCCTTTTCTGCTTCTGCTGTTGCCGCTACATCCGGGATCGAGGGCGTCCCGCCCTCGACGAGGGCAAGATGCCCTCGATCCTTTAAGGTAAGGATAGCGACAAGGTGTTCCCCGAATTAGCCTACAGGTGCTCTCGATGAACCGCACTAATGCAGCAGCAGCGGCGGGCGGTTCCGCGTGGACCCGCTTCTTAGACAGGGTGCGGGCCATTCGACGCCCCGGCGGGGCCTCGGCGTTCCTGCGCTGGTTGAACGCCGTGCGGCGGCGGGAGACCAACAAGCGGCGGGTGGCTTGGTGGCATCTCCAAAGCGCGATGCGGAGCCGCTGGATACGCGCCCAATCGTGGCGGGCGAGTTCGGTTCCCGCCTTCGACCTCGGCGGCTACAACCCGATTGGCTGGAAGCGCGACGTAGGGAGCGAGGTGGCGGCGTTGGGGCCGCTGGAGCGGCTGCCGCCCGACGTCGAGGCCCATCGCGTCGTTCATCGGCGCGACCTGCGCCGGTTGCGCCGAATCCACCACCTCGAAGACACCTCGGCGTTCCATTCCAGCGTCGTTGCGCGAGCAGGCGACTTGGCTCGCTTGGCCGCGCTGGGCGTGGTCATCCATCTGGCGGACGGAGACCAGCGGCTTCTCCCGTTGCTCGGCGACGATTTCTATCGGCTGGCGACCTCAAACGCGCACGGCCTCAACGCCGACGCCCGGGAGTTGCTCAGCGTCGGGCTGCGCCGCGCCGCTTTGCGAGAGCATTCGTCTTGGGCACGGGGGAAAGAGCTGCCCTTGGTGTCCATCCTGCTGGCGACTAAGCGCCCCGCGTTTTTGCCGTGGGCACTCGCCAATGCGGCGAGACAAACCTATCCCAAGGCGGAGTTGATCTTGGTGCTGCACGGCGAGGGCTTTGCCGATGTGGAGCGGCAGGTTGCCGAATTGCCGCTCCCGGCAAAGGTGCTGCGGATGCCTGCGAGCGAACCCCTCGGCGCGGTGCTCAACGCCGCGACCGCCGCAGCGAGCGGGACGCTGCTGACCAAAATGGACGACGACGATGTGTACGGCGTCGATCACCTGTGGGACTTGGTCCTGGCGCGGGAGTACTCGGGGGCGCAGCTAGTGGGCAAGTGGCTGGAGTTCGTCTATCTGGCTGCCGCCAACCGCACCATTCGCTGGTTCAACGGGTGCGGTGAGCGCTACCAGACGTCGGCCTTGGCCGGGGGTACGCTGCTCATTTCCCGCCGCGACTTGGACGGCGTCGGCGGTTGGCGAAAGGTGCCGAGCGGCGTTGATGCGGCACTGGCCGAAGATGTCCTGCGAGCCGGCGGGCGCGTTTACCGCACCCACGCGACCGGCTTCATGCTGGTTCGGCATGGCTGCCGCCATACTTGGAGCGACCCAGACGGTGCCGACGACGCCCTGCTCGCCAAGGCCGACCGCGTCTGGTGCGGCTTCCAACCGGCCCGGGCGGCCATTGAGGAGCCGAACCTTGGGCATCCGGCCTTGGCCGGTGAGCAGTGTTCTTAGAAGCGCGTGGGCAGGAGGACGAGCTATGGACCAACCCCTGCGGAATTCGCCGCTTCCGCTGGCGCTGCTGCTGCTGGGGCTGTCAACGGTATTCTTTTTTGGCAACGACCGGGGCCACTTCTACCGGCCCGGTCACCACAATGCCACAACCGCGAATACCATGGGGATCGTCGCGAACCTATCCCCAGAGCATACCTTCCTCGGATTCTTTTATCGAACCGTCGATGACGACAACACTCCGACGTACAGGCTGTACAATCGCTTTCCGATTGGCGGCTATGGGCTGATAAAGCTGGCGACGTGGCCGGTGGGCGACAGCCTGTCGGCGCGGCTTTGGGCGGCGCGGCTTTTCATGCTGGCCTTTTTCGCGGCCGCGGCCATCTTGGCCTACCTGTCCCTCAGTCGGCTCATCGCCAACCCATGGATCGCCCTAACCGCGACGCTGCTAGCTTTCGCTTCCTACTACTGCCTGTATTACAACGATGCCGTCAACCCCGAAGTGTCAATGAGCCTGTTCGGGGTATTACTGACCTTTCACGGCATGGTGATTTTCGAGCACGAGGGACGCTTCCGACAACTGCCGGTCAAGGGGTGCGTCGCCCTGCTGCTGGGCTGGCACGTGTACGCCCTGCTGCTGCCGTTTATCGTGCTCCGCTTGGGGAGCGAACTGATCCGGTTGCGGTTGCGCGCCGGCCTCCGCTATCTATCGCCGCTTAGCAACCGCTATATCATACTTGGCGTCGTCTGCTTGCTGTTCGGAGGGGCTGTCTTGGCTTTCAATCTCATCAACGAAAGCCAATACTTGGCGCTGAACGCGGAGAAAACCCAGATGGAAAACCCCACGTTCCAGTCGATTCTGCGGCGCGTAGGGGTTGATGATTCGGATTTTTACGCCACCTATGCGGCCACCGCTTGGCCGTCTTTCCTGAAGAGGCAATTTCTAGCCATCGCCCGCATGAGCCTGCCCTACGCTTGGTCTGGCTACGCCCAAGCGCTGGGCGAATCCGCCCAAGGGCCGTTGAAGCTGCTGGCCGTCGTCTTGGGAATCACCGCGTCCGGCGCGTTGCTGATTGGCCTGCGGTTGGTTCGCCATAAAATCCTGCTGGCGACCTTGGTGCTGTACGGGTTCTGCTGGGGGCTGTCGATGCGCTATCACACCGCCTTCCACGATTTTGAGAGCGTCCACTACATCGGCATTCCGCTGGTCTTGTTCTCGCTGGTTTTGCTGTTCATCCGCAAGCGGTGGGGCGACCGCGTCGTGGTTGGCTTGGCGGTTGCCGCGCTCTTGGTGTTCGGCCTTTCGAGCGCGGATATGAGCCGCGTGGGCAACGACGCCCAAGCCGCCGCGCTGCAAAAAACGCTGCTCAGGGATTTTGCCGCGATTCGCGCCCAGATCCCGCCGGGCGGGCGGGTTTTCGTTCCTATATCGAGCTCTTGGAAGGCGGACTCCACGTTTGCTGGGGTGCGGCGCGCCTTGAGTTACTATCTCGCCGGAAGAATTATTATATATAATGAGCCGCCCGGAAGGCGTCGCTTTGCCGACTGGGTCATCGCGCCCCAGCGCGTGGAGACGGATGGGCTGCTCACGCCCGATAATCGGCTGAGGTTCCTGTACGAGCGGGACGCGCTGAGTGAGTGATGCTGATGAGCAGACTGAAACAACTACACGCAATTTGCGCGAACCCGCTCGTCGTCCGGGACCTCGCCGGTGCGTTGGGGCGCGGCGCGTTTGGCGTGGCGCGGCGCATGGCGTACACCGCGGTGCGCTCGCCGGACCTGACGGCGGAAAAGGTCGTCTCCCGAAAATACCGCTGCCTCTGGCTTTGCAATCCCAAGGTGGCGTCGCGGAGCATCATAGCGGTGCTGCGCGATGCAGACCCCGATGCTGAAATCATTGAAGGCGCGAGCGTCGCCCAAGTGTACGCCATGTACCCAGCCGTGAAGGATTACTTCAGTTTCGCGTTCATCCGGCATCCTTTTGACCGGGCACTTTCGCTGTATGCGGAAATGCGCTTCTTCCGCACGCGCTTTGACGGAGCGAATCGTTGCCGCAAAGAGGAGCGCCAACGGTTCCTCGCCAACGCGTTCTTTGGGCTGGCGGAGGTGAAGAGCTTCGACGACTACTGCCGCTGGCTGAACACGCCTTACGGTTCGGATGCGTTCGCGAACTGCCACTTTCTGTCCCAGCATCGGCAAATATGCCTTTTAGATGACCGCCGGCCCGATTTCATTGGCCGCCTCGAGAACATAGCCCGCGACTTGGAGCGAGTCGCCGAGCACTTGGGGATGCCGCTGCCGACGCTGCCGATGCTGAACACGATGGCGGGATGGCAACCGCGGTCGCCGCAAGCGTTGCAAGCCGCCCGGGCGGAGATGAGCGCGCTCTTGACCGAGCAGAACAGGGCGTTGCTCAGCAAGCGGTATGCGGGCGATTTGGAACTGGGGGGCTATTCGCCGTGACTGGACGCGCAAAAAGCCCACCCCTGAAAACACTGGCCAAAAAGGTGCTCAGGCGGGTTCACCTGTATAAACAGGCCGCTCGCATGCACGGCCGGGTCCGCTTGGCCTTGCGCGATCTGCGCCGCATCGACAGCCGCATCGCGGCGCGCTACCTCGCGGAGGCGAGCGATCCCAAGCTCCACATCGGCTGCGGCGACAACCTGCTCGACGGCTGGCTAAACTCCGATCTGCACCCCCGCTCTAAAAGCGTTCTGCGGCTGGATGTGACGCGCCCGTTTCCCTTTGCGGACGACACCTTCACCCACGCTTACAGCGAGCATCTGCTCGGCTCGATTACCTTTCGCGCGACGATGGCCATGCTGAGCGAGTGCTTTCGCGTGCTCGCGCCGGGCGGCAAGCTGCGCATCACGACCTTCGACTTGGCCTTTCTGATCGATCTGTACCGGCGGGAACGCTCTGAGCTGGAGGAGCAGTACCTCAAGTGGGCCGCCGATACTCGCTTGCAACGGCGCGAGGACAGCCCGCACCGCGCATTGCAGGAGCGAGCGAGCGGGCCGCTTGCGGAGACCGGCTTTTTGGTCAATCACACCCTGCATTCGGAGTGGGGTCTGTTCGTGTACGACGAGCCGATCTTGCGCTGTGTATTTGAGAGCGCCGGGTTCCAAAACGTAGTGAGGTGCGACCTGAACCAGAGCGAGGATGCCGCGCTTTGTGGCTTGGCCAACGAGGGGCGGCTGCCGGATGGCTTTCTACGGCTGGAATCCGTCACGCTCGAAGGAAGCAAGCCATGAGGTGGCACTGGATTGTGCTAGGTGCGGGGCTGGTCGGTTGGTTGCTCGTCGCCTACGGCTGGGTTCCGGTGCTGCTCGAAGCCGGGTATCGGCAGGAAAGCATCGACTCGATCAATGAACTCTTCCCCGGCCGGGCGAAAAACCCGTTTGCGAATTACCTCGACCGCTGGCACGAAATGGCGCGGCTGGGTACGCTCTGGTGCGTGGTCCTCGTCGGTGCCGGCCTGTTCGGGCGTCGGATCTGGATGAGCGTTCCGCGATTCTTTGAACGCACTGTCGGCGCTGCGACGCCTGGGACGCTCGGGGCGATCCGCGCTTGGACGTGCGCCATCCTGTTCCTCGATACGCTTCGCTACGACTTGGCGAGTACGACGCTGCTTCCCGCCGAGATGATCCGGCCGATGGGCCTGATGCGCCTGATGCACTGGCTGCCCCTCGGGTATGACGCCTTCCTCGCGGCCCCGATGGCACTCTGGGCGTTCCAGTACGGCACGATGCTGCTGCTCCTATTCGGCGTCCTCGGACTGGGTACGCGGATTGTCGTGCCAGCCGCCGCGATCTGCCACCTCATGGTGGGCGGGATCGGGCGGGAGTATTCGTTTTTCTATCACGGCGGCCTAATCCCGTGGTACGTGCTGGTCGTGCTCGCCTTTACCCGCTGCGACCAAGGCTGGTCCATCGACCGGCTCTGGCGCGTCGCCCGCCGACGCCCTGTGCCGCCAGTGAATCAGCCCACCGCGGAGTGCGGCTGGGCGCGGTATGCAGTGTGGACGACCATTGCCATGCCGTACGTGATGGCTGGTTGCAGCAAGCTATACGACTCGGGTCTAGGGTGGGTCGCGGCCGACAACGTGCGCGCCCATCTGCTGCGGCCCAACTTAAAGATGCCGTACGAGGACAGCAACGTATTGGACTCCATCTTGCAGGCCCCGGACCTCCTAATCGTCCTGCAGGGCGTGGTTGCGATAGGCACGGAGCTGGCCTTCGGCCTCGTGCTGGTGTCCCGGCGCGCCCGCTTGGTGCTGCCCGCCATGATGGTGCTGGTCCACATCGGGATCGCGGTCTTACAGAAGATCGTATTCCCCGATCTAATAATGCTGCTGTTGGTGTTCTACGACTGGCGGCCGTTGGGCCGGGCCGTGAGGCGATGGTTCCCGGCCCCGGTGCGAATGGAGTGCTCGCTCCCCCCAAGCGACGCTGCACCCACGCACCGACGAGGCGCGCTTGTCGTCCTGGTGATCGCGGCAGTGGCCGCGTCCGTCTGGACCGCCGGCCTCAGCTTCTATCCGCTCACGCCGTTGGACATGTTCAGCAAGCCGGAGTCGCCGCCCGGCATCGTCGAATACGAGCGAGTGGTCGTCTATTGGGAGGACGGCACCAGCGAGGAGGCCCCGCTTGATGAGTGGTGCCGGTTGACGCCTACATTCAGGTTTTGGCCTGTTGAGGTTGCGTTCAAGCACCCGGCGGAGGTGACCCGCCGTCAAGACATCTCTTGGTCGTTTCGGCCGGTGCTCGAAGCGGCGTTTGAGGGCATGGAAAGGCGGGAGTTGGCCCGGAAGTTCCTAGACGCTGTGGTTCACGCGGCAGACTTACAGACCAAGACGCCGCGCCCGCTGCGCTTGGAGGTCCAGCTTTGGCGCTGGGATTTTGCCAACGACCCAGACAACCCCGACCGCGGCGTCTTGGTGGACCGATATGTCCACGCCATCAGCCCTTCTTAGCCCAATGAATTCCGTTTGGTATAACGACTGGCGGCAGGTCGAGGTGACGCCGCTTGATGCGTTCGCGCCCACTCGGCCCGTCAGCGTGGTAATCCCGTACTACCAGACGACCGCCGACCCGTACTACCAAAAGTCCGCCGCGACGCTGGCGCGGACCCTCGCGACGCTCGAAGGCCAAACCTACCCGAGGGAGATGTTTGAGGTGATCCTCGTTGACGACGGCTCTGAGCCGCCGCTGAAGCGGCCTCCCTCGACGAGGCTTGACGTGAAGGTCATACGGCGGGAGCGGCGCGTATTCGGGCGTGCCTTGATGCGCGCCACCCACAGTCAGGCGATGAACGCCGGCGCTCGGGCCGCGACCCACGACATCTTGCTCTTCCTCAACAGCGTCATGCTGGTCGAGGCGAACTGGATGGCGGCGCACGCCCGCTGGCACCACGCTATCTCCGACGCCCTGACCGTGGGGATTCGCGCCTACGTAGATGTGAACGGCCTCGACGCGGCGACCATTCGGCAGCGGCCCGGATCGCTGAACGAACTGCTTGCAGGCCGGCCGATGGACCCGCCCTTGTACGAAGGCTACATGGCCAAAACCAACGATCTGACTTCGCGGGCCGATGATCCATTTCAGGTGGTGGTCGGGGGAAACTTGGGGATGAGCAAGGGGTTTTACTGGTCGGTGGGTGGGGCCGACGAATCGTTCACGTACTGGGGATTAGAGGATGTCGAACTCGGCTACCGGGCTTATACGCACGGCGGGCTGCTGGTGCCCGTCCGGGACTCCTTGTCCTATCGCCAAGGCCGCTGGAATGAGGACCGCGACGCCAAGCACCGCAGTACTCAAATCCAAGAGGGAATAGCGGCTCACCGGATCGCCCACCCTTGGTACCGCGGCAACCGGCCCGGTCGAATTTTCGCGGTGCCCCAGTACGTGGTGACCGTCGATGGGGGGCGATGCCCGGTCGGCCAAATAGTCCGGGTGGTCGGCAACATCCTGACTGACCGCGTACGCGATCTGCTAGTGCGAATCGAAATGCAGGCGAGCGACGACGATGAAGAGCGGCTGGCCCGGCTCCAAGCGGAGTTTGGCCCGGACCCGCGCGTACGTGTCGCGCCCACGCCCACCGCCCTCGACGAATTCCCCGCGTCGCCGTTCCACGTCACCCTGCCCGCGGCCGTGGTCGCCAAGGACTTGGTGCATCGGCTGCGGTCCAAGCTCGGAGACGCGGTTCACGCGGCATCGGTGCTCCCCGACGGGTCGGGCAGGGTATCGATCACCCGGTCGTGGGCACTCCATCGGGCGCGGCGCACCGGAAAAAGGGTCGCCGACTTCGGCGAAGCGCGGGCGATACCCGCCGCCGCGTTAAAGATCGCGGTCGCTGACCCGGCCGAGGATGTGGCCCGCGTCGGTAGAGCGGAGGCCGTGAACCACTCAGCCCAGTGGAGACGCTTGCGCGCCCGGCTGGGGGCCATCACCCACCCCGGCGAGGTGGGGCCGTTCCTCAAGTGGCTGGCCGGTTCGGTTTGGCGGCGGGTCGGCGGGAGGCCGCGGTGATCTCGTGGCTGTTTCAGGACGACGCGTTCTGAGAATGGGACTCATGGGCAGAAAAACGACGTGGGACCTGCTTTATCGCAGCGGTCTCTCGGCCGCCATCGGCCATCGGTACGCCGGCATCGGCTCCATCTTCGCGTTCCACCGCGTCGTGCCCGAGGTGTCGGCCCATCTGAATGGAGAGCTGTATGTCAGCGTCCAATTCTTGGAAGACTGGCTGGCCGCGCTACACAAGGCCGGCGTCGAGGTGATTTCCATGAGCGACGCTGTCGAGCGCGTGGCCGATCCGGGCCGCCCTTCCTCCGGGCCGCCCTTCGTCGTCGTCACCTTTGACGACGGATACGCCGACAACCTCGCGTATGCCCTGCCGGTATTGGAGCGGTATCAAGCACCGTTCACCGTGCATGTCACAACGGCGTTGGTGGAGGGCAGCGGCTACTTGTGGTGGCTCGGCCTAGAGCACGTGCTGCGGAGGAACGAGGCGGTTGAGGTTCCGCCGATGGAGAGACGGTTCACGGCCGCGTCTATCGAGGAAAAGGCGTACGCCATCGCGCAAGTGGAGCGTTGGGTCTGGGCGGATGTCGCGCAGCGTGCGCCGATGCTGCGCGAGGTGTTCAAACGGTACGGCGTGTCCCTGAGCGCAGTGACGAAGGAGGCCGGATTGTCGAGGGAGCAGTTGCGCGAACTCGGCGGTCACCCTTTGGCGACCATCGGCGGTCATACTACCGACCACCCCGATTTGACGAGCCTCAGCCCATTGCAGGCGTCCCGTGAAATGTCCGATAACAAGACCTTTCTCGAAAACCTCTGCGGGTGCCCGGTCGATCACTTTGCCTATCCCTACGGCGTTGGCGGAGCGCGGGAGGCGACCTTGGCTGGGAAAGCCGGTTTTAAGACAGCCGTCACCAACAAGCAGGGTTGTCTATTCCCGGACCATCGAGACCACCGCTTGTTGTTGCCGCGCCACCTATGCCTAGGTTCTAGAATGTGGTTGAGCTTCGCGCATGCCCAGCGGCACGGCGCACGGCATTTTATTGACAGCCGCGGCCGAGGTCCGGTGGTCGCGCTTTGATTCGCGTTCAGGTCAGGTCCCTAATTGCGTGGCTGCTCCCGGCTTCGGAGCAGCGCGTAGTGCGGCATGCTTTATGGATATACGCCATAAGGGCGGTACACATCTTGGGCGGCTTGGTGACGCTACCCCTATCCGTCCGGATCCTCGGCGCGGAAGGATTTGGCGTCCTGACCGTCATCATCGCCGTTGCTCGCCTCATCTACGGACTGGCTTCTACGTCGGGCGGCGAAGTCATTACAACTTTCGTGATGCGGAGCGTGGCCGAAGGCCGGTCTGAGGCCGCGTCCATATTTCGTTTTGCCCTAATCGCCTCTGTGGGGCTGAGTTTTGTTGCCTACGCCGTCATTGCCGTCCTGACCTTCACGGCCGGTAGCCTGCTGGAGATTGACCCAGCATACCGACACCTAATGCTCCTGTATGGCATGGTCGGCCTCTTGACGGCTGTGAATAGAGAATCGCAGGCAGTGCTGCGCTTGGCCGACCGCCTGCAACTCGGACTGGGCGTCATCGTAGTCGTTACTTTGGGTCGGATCGGCCTCCTTGTGGCGGTATGGCTGACCGGGGGCGGGATCATGGAGGTCGTTTTGGTATATGTCGCCGTGTCGGCCGTGAACGGGTTGGGGATGTTCGCCGTTGCTACGGCGTCGGCACCGCGGGCCGGCTTGGCCGGCTTCTGGCGCTCGACGTCGATCAAAGTCCCGCCGGAAGTGGTGCGGTTCTACGCTGGAAGGTACTGGGAGGCAGGCATCAATACGGTGTTGATGAATAATCTGGATGTCCTCTTGCTGGCGCGGTTCGCGGACTCGGCCGACGTGGGGCTGTACGGCGCGGCGCGGCGGCTCGTGAACATGGTACGAGATTCAATCGTGCCGGTACGCGCCGGGGCGACGCTTGAGTACAGCCGACTGTGGTACTCGGAACGGGGCGCAGAGCTGCGCCGCGTCGTGCTCAGCACCACCGTCTTGTCATGCGCGTTGTTCGCCGCTGGATTCGGGCTGCTGGCCCTCTTTCGAGAGCCGATCATTCGACTTTTCTTAGGCGGTGAGTTCGCCGGCGTGGCCCCGCTGCTGCTGATTTCGATTCTGGGGACGCTCAACATCGCCCCCGCGTTTATATCGTTGCCGGCCGCGGTGGGGCGCGTTGGTCCGATCATCCTGTCGGCAACCGTGAGATTGGCCGTTTTTCTTGCCGCTATGCTGTGGATGGTGCCCGAACACGGCGCGGAGGGAATGGCTTGGGCCAGAACGATATCCGGCTTGGTCGGCCTCCTCATTATCACCTCGTTTGCCATCTCGATACTGCGGCAGAGTTACCGGCTGCGCCACGACATTGAGCAGGCAACGACTCAGCAGCCCGGCACATAGCAAGGCCGATACGGCCAGCGAAACGAGGTTCAGTCATGCAAGCTCGACGCAAACTACCCATCGGCATTCAAACCTTCCGCGAGATTCGCGAGGACAACTGCTACTACGTCGATAAGACCGCCTTCATCCGGCGGCTGGTGGACGAAGGCAAGCACCACTTTCTCTCCCGTCCGCGTCGGTTCGGCAAGAGTCTCCTGATTGATACCCTCAAGGAACTGTTCGAGGGCAACGCGCCGCTGTTTGAGGGGTTGGCCATTTACGACCACTGGGACTGGTCGGTTCGCTACCCGGTCGTGCGGCTGAGCTTCGGCGGCGGCAACTTCAAGGAGCCGAACTACCTGCACACGAATCTGATGGCGCAATTGGACGCTGTCGAGCGCCGAACTCAGGTGGTTTCCGAATACGCTACGGGACCAGAGCGTTTTGCCCATCTGCTTGAAGCGTTGCACGATCAGACTGGGCAGCCCGTCGCGGTGCTGGTCGATGAATACGACAAGCCCATTCTCGATGCGCTGGAGGAGCCGGCGGTCGCCCGCGCCAACCGCGACTTTTTGCGTGGGCTCTACGGCGTCATCAAGGATAGCGACGCGCATGTCAAGTTCACCTTGCTGACTGGGGTGAGCAAATTCTCCAAGGTCAGCTTGTTTTCGGGGCTTAACAATCTCAGAGACATCACCCTAGACCCGCGCTATTCGGCTATCTGCGGCTACACGGATGCGGACTTGGACCGGGTGTTCGCGCCGGAACTTCCCGGCTTGGATCGGGACGCGATTCGCGCTTGGTACAACGGCTACAACTGGCTGGGCGACGAGAAGGTGTACAACCCCTTCGACATCCTGCTGCTGTTCGATCACCGTCGGTTCGGTGCGTACTGGTTCGAGACGGGTACGCCGACGTTTCTGCTCGACATGCTGGTCGAGCGCGGCGTTGGTTCTTTGGCACTCGACGGGATGCGCGGCGGCGACGCGCTGCTTTCGACCTTCGACGTCGATCACATTGCGACCGAGGCGCTGCTGTTCCAAACCGGCTACCTGACCATCCAAGCCGAAGAAGACCGCGGCGGCCACCGCTTCTACCGCTTGGGCTATCCCAACCGCGAGGTGCGGCAGAGCCTGAACGAGTGTCTGCTCAACCGCTTGGCCGAAGACCCCTCGCGCCAAGTCCAGCACAGCATCCGCTTATACGACCTGCTGCTGGTCAACGACTTCGCGGGCTTGGAGGAGCTATTGCAGGCGTTTTTCGCCGGCATTCCCTACCAGTGGCATATCAAAAACAACATCGCCGACTACGAGGGGTACTACGCCAGCGTGTTCTATTCGTACTTTGCGTCGTTGGGGTTGGACCTGACGGTGGAGGACAGCAGCAGTCGGGGTCGTTTGGACTTGGCGTTGGTATTCAACGGCCATGTGTATCTGTTTGAGTTCAAGGTGGAGGAGGCCGCTTCGTCTGGTGCGGGTTTGGCTCAGTTGCGGGATCGGGGGTATTCGGCCAAGTATGGCGGTTTGGGCTGGCCAATTTACCTGATTGGGGTGTCGTTCAGCAAGACGACCCGCAACGTGGCCGCCTTTGAGGTGGAGCAGGCGTGAGGCGCGAACCGCTCGAAACGGCCGTCATTCATTTTTTAACCCAACGAGGAGATTACCCATGGACCAACCGAACAACGAGTACGACGCTATTGCGGAAGCCTATAAAGCCTCCAAACAACTGTCCTTTCGGAAGTACATTGAGGAATATACGCTCTTTGCGATCTTGGGCGATATTCGCGGGGCAACGGTCTTGGACTTGGCCTGTGGCGAGGGGTTTTACACCCGCAAGCTCAAGCACGCCGGGGCGCGAGCCATCACCGGCGTCGATATTTCCGCGAAAATGGTCGAGTTGGCCAAACGCGAAGAACGCAGCCGGCCCTTGGGCTGCAAGTACCTGCAGCAGGACGTGGCCGAGCTCGAACTGGCTGAACAGGTCAATCTCGTGGTGGCCATGTATCTGTTGAACTACGCCAAGACGCGTGCGGAACTGCTCCGCTTGGTCGAGGTGGCATACAAGGGCCTGCAACCGGGGGGCCGCTTTGTCGGGTTCAACGACAATGTCCAGCATGTTCCCACCGGCCTCCAGTCTTTTGCCCAATACGGATTTGCCAAAGAATGCACCGCAGCTCCTCGCGAAGGCGATGCCATTGTGTATAGAATGACCAATGAGGATGGTACGCAGTTTGCGTTTGAGAATTACTTTCTCAAACCAGAGACGTATCAATGGGCCTTTCAAAAAGCGGGGTTTGTCGATTTTCAATGGGTCGGTCCCCATTTGCATCCCTCTCAGCAGCGCGATCCGTTTTGGGATGCCTTTATGGCGCGTCCCCCAATAATCGGCTTTAGCGCGTCGAAGCCCATAGGCTGACGGGAGTACGCCCCGAGCCGCTCGGTCACGCGAAGATAGATTCTCCAAAAAGAAAGGCGTATAATCGAGTCAACGCCGCCCTGTCAAGGAAGGAGGTTCAGCCATGAAAGCCAAGCGGAAACTGCCCATCGGCATTCAAACCTTCCGCGAGATTCGCGAGGACAACTGCTACTACGTCGATAAGACCGCCTTCATCCGGCGACTAGTGGACGAAGGCAAGCACTACTTCCTCTCCCGCCCGCGTCGGTTCGGCAAGAGCCTCTTGGTCGATACGCTCAAGGAGCTGTTCGAGGGCAACGCGCCGCTGTTTGAGGGGCTGGCTATTTATGACCACTGGGACTGGTCGGTTCGCTATCCGGTGGTACGACTTGACTTCAGCAGCGGAAACTACGTGGAGCCGGGCTATCTACAGACCAATCTGATGGCGCAATTGGCCGCGATTGAACGCCGGGCTCAAGTAGCTTGCGAGCAGACCACTGCGCCGGAACGTCTCGCCCATCTGATCGAGGTGCTGCACGAGCAGACCGGGCAGCGGGTGGCCATTTTGGTCGATGAATACGACAAGCCGATCTTGGATGCGCTGGAGGAGCCGGCCGTTGCCCGCGCCAACCGCAACTTTCTGCGCGGGCTGTATGCGACGATTAAGTTCGCCGACGCGCACGTCAAGTTCACCTTGCTGACCGGGGTGAGCAAATTTTCCAAGGTCAGCTTGTTTTCGGGGCTCAACAATCTCAGGGACATCACCATAGCTCCGCGTTACTCGGCTATCTGCGGCTACACGGATGCGGACTTGGACGCTGTGTTCGCGCCGGAGTTGCCCGGCTTGGATCGGGACGCGATCCGCGCTTGGTACAACGGCTACAACTGGCTGGGCGACGAGAAGGTGTACAACCCCTTCGACATTCTCCTGCTGTTTGCCGAGCGCAAGTTCGGTGCGTACTGGTTCGAGACGGGTACGCCGACGTTTCTGCTTGAGACACTGGTGGAGCGCGGCGTTGGTTCTTTGGCACTCGACGGGATGCGCGGTGGTGACGCGCTGCTTTCGACCTTCGACGTGGATCACATTGCGACCGAGGCGCTGTTGTTCCAAACCGGCTACCTGACCATCCAAGCCGAAGAAGACCGCGGCGGCCACCGCTTCTACCGCTTGGGCTATCCCAACCGCGAGGTGCGGCAGAGCCTGAACGAGTGCCTGCTCAACCGCTTGGCCGAAGACCCCTCGCGCCAAGTGCAGCACAGCATCCGCTTGTACGACCTGCTGCTGGTCAACGACTTTGCGGGCTTGGAGGAGCTATTGCAGGCGTTTTTCGCCGGCATCCCCTATCAGTGGCACATCAAAAACAACATCGCCGATTACGAGGGGTACTACGCCAGCGTGTTCTACTCCTACTTTGCGTCGTTGGGGTTGGACCTGACGGTGGAGGACAGCAGCAGTCGCGGTCGTTTGGACTTGGCGTTGGTTTTCAACAGCCACGTGTATCTGTTTGAGTTCAAGGTGGTGGAGGCCGCTTCGTCTGGCGCGGGACTGGCTCAGTTGCGGGAACGAGAGTATGCGGCCAAGTATGGCGATTTGGGTTGGCCGATTTACCTGATCGGGGTATCGTTCAGCAAAAAGACCCGCAACGTGGCCGCCTTTGAGGTGGAGCAGGCGTGAGGATTGTGTGCGTGGTACTAATGACGACCGGAAGGGTATTGAATACGACTTCACAACCCGGATACGGTCCTTTACGTTCTAGCCGAGTCCACGCCAGACCCGTTGGTTGAGGTGAACGGGTGCGTCGCCTCGGAAAGGAGTGGGACATGCAGGCCAAGCGGAAACTACCCATCGGCATTCAGACTTTCCGCGAGATTCGCGAGGACAACTGCTACTACGTCGATAAGACCGCCTTCATCCGGCGGCTGGTGGACGAAGGCAAGCACTACTTTCTCTCTCGCCCGCGTCGGTTTGGCAAGAGCCTCTTGGTTGATACGCTCAAGGAGCTGTTCGAGGGCAGTGAGGAACTGTTCGAGGGGCTAGCCATCCACGACGGCTGGGACTGGTCGGTTCGCTATCCGGTGGTACGGCTCGACTTTAGCAGCGGAAACTACATGGAGCCGGACTACCTGCAGACCAATCTGATGGAGCAATTGACCGCCATTGAACGTCGGGAGCAGGTGACCGCCGAGTACGCGACAGCACCGGGACGTTTTGCCCATCTGATCGAGGTGCTGCACGAGCAGACCGGGCAGCGGGTGGCCATCTTGGTCGATGAATACGACAAGCCGATCTTGGACGCGCTGGAGGAGCCGGCCGTTGCCCGCGCCAACCGCAACTTTCTGCGCGGGCTGTATGCGACGATTAAGTTCGCCGACGCGCACGTCAAGTTCACCTTGCTGACCGGGGTGAGCAAATTTTCCAAGGTCAGCTTGTTTTCGGGGCTCAACAATCTCAGGGACATCACCCTCGCTCCGCGTTACTCGGCTATCTGCGGCTACACGGATGCGGACTTGGACCGGGTGTTCGCGCCGGAGTTGCCCGGCTTGGACCGGGACGCGATTCGCGCTTGGTACAACGGCTACAACTGGCTGGGCGACGAGAAGGTGTACAACCCCTTTGACATTCTCCTGTTGTTTGCCGAGCGCAAGTTCGGTGCGTACTGGTTCGAGACGGGTACGCCGACGTTTCTGCTTGAGACACTGGTGGAGCGTGGCGTCAGCACCTTGGCACTTGACGGGATGCGCGGGGGCGACGAGTTGCTTTCGACCTTCGACGTCGATCACATTGCCCCCGAGGCGCTGTTGTTCCAGACCGGCTACCTGACGATTCAAGGCGAAGAAGACCTCGGTGGGGAAATGTACTATCAACTAGGCTATCCCAACCGCGAGGTGCGGCAAAGTCTCAACCGGAGTTTGCTCAATCATTTGGCGGACAACCCGTCGCATGGGACGACGTGCAGTGCCCAGCTATACAAACTGCTGCTGGTCAACGACTTTGCGGGCTTGGAGGAGCTATTGCAGGCGTTTTTCGCCGGCATCCCCTATCAGTGGCATACCAAAAACAACATCGCCGATTACGAGGGGTACTACGCCAGCGTGTTCTATTCGTACTTTGCGTCGTTGGGGTTGGACCTGACGGTGGAGGACAGCAGCAGTCGGGGTCGCTTGGACTTGGCGTTGGTGTTCAACCGCCACGTGTATCTGTTTGAGTTCAAGGTGGAGGAGAACGCTTCGTCTGGCGCGGGACTGGCTCAGTTGCGGGAACGAGAGTATGCGGCCAAGTATGGCGGTTTGGGCTGGCCGATTTACCTGATTGGGGTGTCGTTCAGCAAAAAGACCCGCAATGTGGTTGCCTTTGAGGTGGAGCAGGCGGAGGATTGAGACGCAACGGAAAAGGGCACCTACCGTGCCTATAACGCATAAGAAACAGAGGTCGGACATGCAGGCCAAGCGAAAACTACCCATCGGCATTCAGACCTTCCGCAAAATTCGCGAGGACAACTGCTACTACGTTGACAAGACCGCCTTCATCCGGCGACTGGTGGACGAAGGCACCCATTACTTCCTGTCTCGCCCGCGTCGGTTCGGCAAGAGCCTCTTGGTCGATACGCTCAAGGAGTTGTTCGAGGGCAGTGAGGAACTGTTCGAGGGGCTAGCCATCCACGACGGCTGGGACTGGTCGGTTCGCTATCCGGTGGTACGACTTGACTTTAGCAGCGGAAACTACGTGGAGCCGGGCTATCTACAGACCAATCTGATGGCGCAATTGGCCGCGATTGAACGCCGGGCTCAAGTAGCTTGCGAGCAGACCACTGCGCCGGAACGTCTCGCCCATCTGATCGAGGTGCTGCACGAGCAAACCGGGCAGCGGGTGGTCGTGCTGGTTGATGAATACGACAAGCCGATCTTGGATGCGCTGGAGGAGCCGGCCGTTGCCCGCGCCAACCGCAACTTTCTGCGCGGGCTGTATGCGACGATTAAGTTCGCCGACGCGCACGTCAAGTTCACTCTGCTGACGGGGGTGAGCAAATTCTCCAAGGTCAGCTTGTTTTCGGGGCTTAACAACCTCACCGACATCACCCTCGCTCCGCGTTACTCGGCTATCTGCGGCTACACGGATGCGGCCTTGGATCGGGTGTTCGCGCCGGAGTTGCCCGGCTTGGACCGGGACGCGATTCGCGCTTGGTACAACGGCTACAACTGGCTGGGCGACGAGAAGGTGTACAACCCCTTCGACATCCTGCTGCTGTTCTTCAATCGCAAGTTCGGTGCGTACTGGTTCGAGACGGGTACGCCGACGTTTCTGCTTGAGACGCTGGTGACTCGCGGCGTCAGCACCTTGGCACTTGACGGGATGCGCGGCGGCGACGAGTTGCTTTCGACCTTCGACGTGGAGCACATTGCGACCGAGGCGCTGTTGTTCCAGACTGGCTACCTGACGATTCAAGGTGAAGAAGACCTCGGTGGGGAAACGTACTACCAACTAGGCTATCCCAACCGCGAGGTGCGGCAAAGTCTCAACCGGAGTTTGCTCAATCATTTGGCGGACAACCCGTCGCATGGGACGACGTGCAGTGCCCAGCTATACAAACTGCTGCTGGTCAACGACTTTGCGGGCTTGGAGGAGCTATTGCAGGCGTTTTTCGCCGGCATCCCCTATCAGTGGCATACCAAAAACAACATCGCCGATTACGAGGGGTACTACGCCAGCGTGTTCTATTCGTACTTTGCGTCGTTGGGGTTGGACCTGACGGTGGAGGACAGCAGCAGTCGGGGTCGCTTGGACTTGGCGTTGGTGTTCAACCGCCACGTGTATCTGTTTGAGTTCAAGGTGGAGGAGGCCGCTTCGTCTGGCGCGGGACTGGCTCAGTTGCGAGAACGAGAGTATGCGGCCAAGTATGGCGGTTTGGGTTGGCCGATTTACCTGATCGGGGTGTCGTTCAGCAAGACGACCCGCAACGTGGCCGCCTTTGAGGTGGAGCAGGGGTGAAGATTGTTATCGCACCGCTACAAACAATGGACCGGCATCAAGCCCAAAGTTGTCGAACGCGGTGCGTTCTCCCGCGGCGACACGGCCACCTCGCGGCTGTTAGATGGCTTCGCCGTTGAGGTGACGGCCCTGTTCGAGTACGCCAAGGGATAGGATATTGAACCCGACTTAGAATCGGCTGTCGCTCAACCCCGTATGACGTTTGACGGATACGATCTTTATCCCACTATTATAGAAAAGGCGGCAGCCTTATGTTTTACCAGAGGAGGAAAAATGAGAATTATAGAGGGTGGAGGGGTCACCGCGCCGAGTGGGTATCGGGCTGCTGGCATCCAGACTGGCGTCAAAGAATCGGGCGCGAAGGATTTGGCGCTGGTGTACTCGACGCGCCCGGCCAGTGCCGCCGCGGTGTACACCACCAACAAGGTACAGGGCGCACCGATTGCCATCGACCGCGAGCACCTCGCCGACGGCAAGGCGCGGGCGGTCATTCTCAACAGCGGCAATGCCAATGTCTGCAACGGCCATGTCGGCTTGGACCACGCCCGGCGGATGTGTGCCCGGACGGCAAGCGAACTGGGCCTGCAAACCGAAGAAGTGCTAGTCTGCTCTACCGGCTTGATCGGCGTACCCCTGCCGATTGCCCAGATCGAAGCAGGCATCCCGCGGCTCGTCGCCGCGCTGTCCGAAGAAGGCGGAGGAGATGCGGCCGAGGCGATCCTGACCACGGACACCGTGCCGAAAAGCTGCGCTGTCGAGGTCGAGTTGGAAGCGGGCCGGGCCGTAGTTGGGGCGATGGCCAAAGGAGCCGCGATGATTGCCCCCAATATGGCGACGATGCTGTCGGTGGTGACCACGGACGCGACAGTGCCCAGCGGCCCCTTGCAGGAACTGCTGTCGCAGGCCATCCAGCGCACGTTCAACTGCATCACCGTAGATGGCGACATGAGCACGAGCGACACGGTGATCCTGATGGCCAACGGCGCGGCGGAAGAGTTGAGCGAGCGCGATTGCGCGGGCCTCTACGAGGGCATTGAATGCGTCTGTCGGCAGATGGCCCAAGCGATTGCGCGCGACGCCGAGGGGTCGTCCAAGCTAATCACCATCGCGGTGCGCGGGGCCGCGACCCAAGCCGAGGCGAGACAGGTCGGCATCGCGGTGGCCAACTCGAGCTTGGTGAAGACCGCTGCGTTCGGCAACGACCCGAACTGGGGGCGCATTCTGTGTGCGATGGGGTACGCCGGCGTGGATTTCGACCCCGCGAGGGTGCGCGTGGCGCTGTGCGGCACCGACATCTACGGCAACGGCGCAGGTCTTGCCTACGATGCGAGCAAACTGAGCGCGGCCATGCAGGCCGAAGAAATGGCCATTGACATCGACCTAGCCATGGGATCGGCCGCCGCTGAGATTTTCACCTGCGATCTGACGTACGAGTACGTGCGCCTGAACGCCGAATACACCACTTGAGGACCACCATGCCACTTTCGCACCATGTTCAGCGCGTCCAGCCATCGGTCACCATGCAGATTTCGGCCCGCGCCGCGGCCATGCAGCGCGCCGGTATCGACGTGATTTCCCTATCGGCGGGCGAGCCGGACTTCGATACGCCGCAAAACATCAAAGACGCCGGCATCCGCGCCATTGCCGAGGGCTTTACCAAGTACACCACCCCGGGGTCGGGGATCGTGGAGCTCAAGGAGGCCATCTGCCGCAAATTCGAGCGCGACAACGGCTTGGTTTATACAACCGATGAAGTGATCGTCAACAATGGCGCCAAGCACTCGCTCTTTTTGGCGGTGGCGGCACTGGTCAACCCCGGCGACGAGGTCATTATCCCCACGCCCTATTGGGTGACCTACCGGGAGCAGCCGCGGCTGGTAGGAGGCGAGCCGGTGATCGTCGAGACCCAAGCCGCCAACGGCCTCAAGCTCACCGCGGACGAGTTCCGCGCCGCCATCACGCCCCGCACCCGGATGCTCTTTTTGTGCTCGCCGTCCAATCCCAGCGGCGCGGTGTACACCCGCGAGGAGCTAAAAGCCCTCGCGGCCGTGGCTGTTGAGCACGAGGTCTATGTGCTCAGCGACGAGATTTACGAGAAGCTGATCTACGACGGGGCCGAGCACCACTCGATCGCCGCCTGCGGCCCGGAGGCCAAAAAACTCAGCATTGTGGTCAATGGGGTATCTAAGGCGTATTCAATGACGGGCTGGCGCATCGGCTACACGGGTGCCAGCGAGGAGATCATCGCCGGAATGAACAAGGTGCAAAGCCAAGAGGTGTCGCACCCTTCGTCGATGGCGCAGAAAGCGGCCGTTGAGGCCCTCAATGGCCCGCAGGAGTCGGTCGAGGAAATGCGCCGGGCCTTTGATGTGCGGCGGCACTACATGGTCGAGCGTCTCAACGCCATAGAGGGGGTGGAATGCGCGTTGCCGCAGGGGGCTTTTTACGCCTATCCCGATGTGGCCGCGTACTACGGCAGCCAAGTCCGCGACTCAGTGGCATTGTGCGAGTACGTGCTCGAGGAGGGCAAGGTGGCCTGTGTACCGGGTGCGGGCTTTGGGACCGCCGAGCACATCCGGCTTTCCTACGCGACCGCCATGGAGCAAATTGAGCGCGCCATGGACCGGGTCGAAGATATTTTTGGGCGTCTCTATTGAGAATGCAGGGGCGTCGCATCACCAGCCAAACCTAGGGAGTTTATCCGGTGAACAACAGTGGATTTTACCTCGATTTTGAACGCGATCTCGTCGAGCTAGAAAAGAAAATCGACGACCTAAAGAGCCAAGCCGAGACCAATGGCTTGAATTTGGACGAGGGGGTGCAGAAGCTCGAAGCGCAGGCCGCAAAGAAGCGCCGAGAGATCTACACCAATCTCAGCCCTTGGCAGCGGGTGCAAATCGCCCGGCACCCGCACCGCCCGTACGCGCTCGATTACGTCGAGCGAATGCTCACCGACTTCACCGAGCTCCACGGCGACCGCCTCTTTGCCGACGACGCCTCCATCATCGGCGGCCCGGCGCGGCTGGGCGACACATCGGTCATGGTCCTTGGCATCCAGAATGGACGCAACCTCGAAGAGCGGCAAAAGCGCAACTTCGGCATGCCGCATCCAGAAGGGTATCGCAAGGCCCGACGCCTGATGCAAATGGCGGCCAAGTTCAAATTGCCGGTCTTGACCTTGGTCGATACCTCGGGTGCCTATCCCGGAATCGAGGCCGAGGAGCGGGGCCAAGCCGAGGCCATTGCCCGCAACCTCTACGAAATGTCACATCTGTCGGTGCCCATCGTCGTCGCCATCATCGGCCAAGCCTTCAGCGGCGGGGCCATTGGCATCACGGTCGGCGACCGGATCCTGATGCTGGAACATGCGTGTTATTCGGTGATTGTGCCGGAGAGCTGCTCGACTATTCTGTTCAAGGTGCGCGAGCGCAGAGAGGAGGCGGCCGAGGCACTCAAGCTCACGGCCACCGACTTAGAAAAGCAGGGGATCATCGACCGCATCGTGCCCGAGCCGTTGGGCGGCGCCCATCGCGACTGGGACGAAGCCGCGGCCACCCTCAAGCGCTACGTGCAAGATGCCCTAGCCGAGCTCCAGCCCCTCGCTCCCGAGGAACTGGTAGCCCGGCGGCAGGACAAGTTCGCGGCCATGGCGCGGTTTGAGGAATAGGGCGCGGGGATCAGGCGCGCCGCAAGCGGTCGAAGAGCCGCTCTAAGCGGTCGAAGACGAGGCGAATCATGTCTTCGTCCCAATCGCCGTCAATGTTGATCTGGAGCGTGGACTGGAGGGTCTCTAGGTACGCTCGCTGGGTCTCGGTTAGGGGGCGTTCCTGCTGGGGACGCTCCGAGCGTTCGGAGTTGATGCGTTTGGCGCGTCCGTCGCGCCCGGGGCGCTCCTTGGGAGCGGGCGCAGGTTCGCGAGTGCTGCGATCCTCTTGTGGCGCGGTTGCGGCGGGGCGTTCGTTTTGCGGCCCGGCTTCGGCGGATGCCGCTTCTCGTTGCGGTGCGCTAGGGGTGCCGAAATCGGCTTCGGCGATGAGGTATTTGAAAAACATCTTCATCTTGTTGGCCGAATCGCGCCCCATGCCGGTGCGGTTGCGGAAGTAATCGACAATCGCGTCGTCGCTCATGTTGCCGTCGGTCTGTTCCCACTCTGGCAATAGCTCCTTATAGAGGCCGCGGATTATTTCGGCAATCGCGAACCGGCGCGTCTCATGCGGGACTAGCCGCAAGAGTAAGTCCGTGGGCTTTTGGTTGCGGTCGGTCAAGTTCATGGATTCAATGCCGCGCAAAAAGCGGTGAATCATTGACGGGGTGCGAATAATCGGCCGCACGTAGTCGCGGTTGACTTGGTCGGGGATTTTGCTCTCCAGCCGCGAGAGGAACCGCTCGAACTGCACCTTGGTAATGTAGGGAAACCAAGCCCGGTCCTGCCGGCCGCCGTTTTCCTCCGATGCCTCTTCCACTGTCGTCTCAGCGGCGTCTTGGCGTACTTCTTCCATTGTCGTCTCCATTTGATAAGTTGATATGTCTCCGGGGTTAGGGCTGCGAGGCAAACTCGGCCGTTACAACGGCGGAGATGCCACCGCGCACATTGAAGTCGCCCGCCACAGTCATGCGCCGCGGCGCACAGGCGGCCACCAAATCGTCGAGAATGGCGTTCGTGACCGCTTCGTAGTAAGCACCCTCTTGGCGAAAGGACCACAGATAGAGCTTGAGCGATTTGAGCTCAATGCAATGCTGGTCGGGCACGTAGCGGATGTGGATGGTGCCGAAATCTGGTTGCCCGGTTACGGGACATATCGAAGTGAATTCCGGACACTCTAGCTCGATTGTGTAGTCGCGGTCCGGATGGGGATTGGCAAAAACCGCTAGGCTTTTGCTCGGCTCGGTAGCCATGAAAATTTTGTCTCCTGAGGGCCTAGAATAGCCAAAGCTAAGATAAGGCCAAACGGGTGCTTTGGCTATGCCACGACAAAGCACTCAATGACGTTGGCGGTGATGCGCGAGACGGTCTCGTCCACGAGAATCGAGGCCGGATACGTGATGGAGCCCACGGAAAAAACCGCGCCGCCGCTCGCCGTCTCGTAGTGGATGATTTCCGCGCCGCCGCGGTCCGGGTTGATTCCACGGGCGATGACTTCGACGCCGGGGGGCGAAAAGGGGGAGGTCTTGTCGGTTTCGTGGCCGGAGGCGCCGCCGGGTATCCGCTCGTGCAGGCTGGCTGCGCCGAAGGCGTCGCCGGTTGTGACGCCCGTGCCGGCGAAAATCCAGTGGTCGGCGTCGAGGACTTGGTACGGCGCGGCCGTCATAATGCCCGGATGGGTAAAGACCACGCCGAGCAGGTTGGCCTCGGACTCGTTGTACTGGTGAAAGCGGCTCTCGTGGCCTTTGGCCCGTTGTACGCGGGTGTCGCCGTTTTTAACCTTCATCGTCTGCTCGTCAATCAGCTCCACCTCGCAGTTGAGGCCGTTGCCTCCCAAGTACATGAGTTTGCCACCGCGCTCGCGCACCCATGCCTTGACTCCGTAGTACATCTTGCGCGACCAGTACTCGGGATGGGTGGTGATGATGAGGACTTTGTACTGGTCGAGGTCGAGTTGGTCAAAGTGCAACTGGGTCTCGGCGTACAGGTCGTAGGCAAAGCCCTCGCGCTCTAGCCAGCCGAGAAATCGCCACTCGGCCGGGGCGACGTGACAGGCGGCGCGGCCCGCAATGGGGTCGGTGACCTCAATGTCTGCGGGGATGTGGTTGATCGGCTCGGGCCGGTCGAAGGAGAGCGGGGCGTAGTCCTCGGCGTCGTAGTTGACGTGTTCGGGGTCGGTGTAGCGCTTCAGTTCTAGGCGGGCGTTGATCGTCGGCGTGGGCGGGAAGCGGTCGGGGTGGATGTAGTTGGAGCGTCCACCAAAATTGTTGTACGCGTTCCAGTTGATGTTGGCGGCGAGGACCGCGATGTCCGCGCTGGGGGCGGCCGGGGCGACGATCCAAGGAAAGGAGAAGAACGCGCCGGACTCGCCGCGGGCGTGGAAGTAGTAGAGGCCAGAGCGTTCCGGCGCGGCGACGAACTGTTTGTGGGAGGGGCTGGTATAACCAAACTTGTTCCACGTCACCCCAGTCTGCACGTAGTCGCCGTCCGGGGTAATCTGCATGGTGGCGCGCGGTCCGTGCTCGTCGAACCAGCCCAGCGGGCGGATGTGCTCTTTTTCCCAGCCGTAACGCCACAGGTCGAGTCGGTAGGCTTCGAGCGAGTGGACGCGAAACTCGGATTGTTCGCCCGCTTTGACCCATTTGGGCCAGGCGTAGCCGAGCAGCTGATGAGCGAGTAGGCGGAAGTGGTGGGGTCGGTCGGGGTGGATGTTGACCGGCACGCGCTTGGGGCCGAAGCCGTCTTTTTGCAAGGTCGCTGTGTAGGGGCCGGGAGGGATGTCGGCGAAGACCTCCCCGGTGGCCCGCGAGCGGGTTTCGATGTGCAGGTTCTCGTTGGCGAGTTCGATCTGCACATCGTGCAGGGCGATGTATCGTTCGTCGCTGACGTAGCCGATTAGCATGAGTTAGCTCCTTGGTAAGTGGGTATAAGGGGATCTACGCGGGGATACAAAGGGGCGGCGGGAACGGACCCCTGACCCCTAATCGCTGCAATCGGCATAGGGTAAGGGGTCGTCGGCACCGGCCCGGCGAAAGCCGGCGCGGCGCACGCGGCAGCTCGCGCAGCGACCGCAGGCGATTTCTTCGCGCTGATAGCAGGACCAAGTCAGGTGCAGGGGGGCTGTGAGCGCTAGGCCGCAGCGGATGATGGCGGCTTTGTCCCAGTCTATGAGCGGGGTCTGGAGGCGCACTTGGGTTTGCGGGCCGGTTCCAGCGGCGACCATGCGCTCGTAAGCGGCGAAAAACTCCCGGCGGCAGTCCGGGTATTGGCTCTCTGCTTGGTGGGCACCGATGTAGATGTTGGCGGCACCAAGGACCTCGGCCCAAGCCACGGCCACGCCGAGCAAGTTGGCGTTGCGGAAGGGGACATAGGTCGTGGGCAGGTCGGCTGTGGGCCCGTCTTCGGGCATGGGCTGGGTCGCATCGATCAAGCTGGAGCCGCCGATCTGGCGCATGTACTCGAGGTCCACCACGAGGCGGGTCGCCACCTGAAAGTGATCGGCGAGGGCGGAAAAGGCCGTGAATTCGCGGCCTTCGGTGCGCTGGCGATAGTGCGCGTGGAGAAAGGCCAGTGGGCCACGGCGGGCGGCAATGGCCGCGGCGACGCAGGAGTCAAGCCCCCCGCTGACGAGGACGATTGCGAGACTCAAAGCAAGAGGACGACTTCGTTTTGGATGGGGGTCGTAACTTCCGGTCCGTTCTCTGGATCCATGTACACATTGACTTCGAGCCGCACGCCAAACTCCGGCAGGTACGCCCCCGGCTCTACGGAAAAGCCCGTGCCCGGTAGGATTGACCGCGCATCGTGGGTCTCCAAGTCGTCGAGATTCGCGCCCAGCGCGTGGATGCTCGGCCCCGGGCCGAGACTGTGCCCGGTGCGGTGGACGAACTGCTCGCCTAAGCCGTGCTTGGTCATCACTTGGCGCGCCACGCGGTCGAGCTGCCAGCCTTGCAACACGTCGCCGGCGCGCCACGCGGCATTGAGCCGCGCCAGCACTTGATCGCGCGCTTCGCGCACAGCGGCAAAGACCTCGGCGTGCGCCGCTGGCACGTGCGGCCCGGCAAAGGCGACCCAAGTGATGTCGCCGAACACGTGCTGCTCGCCGGGGTGGCGCGCCCACAGGTCGATGAGGACCCAAGCACCCGGCTCAATGGCCGCGGCCGTGTCGGCCTGCGGTTCGTAGTGCGGATTGCCGCTGTTGCGATTGACGCCGACGATCGGCGGATGCCCTATGTCGAGGCCGCGCCGCTCCAACTCGGCGACGATGAAAGCCTGAACGTCGAATTCGGTGAGGCCGGTGTGGAGCCGGTGGCGTATATAATCAAAGGCCGCGTCCTTGACTGCGGCCACTTGGCGGCAGGCGTCGCGGTGCGAGGCGAGCGCGTCCGCGCTCCACGTGGCCAAGGCGACTTGGCACAGATTGGCCGAAGGGACCACCTCGGGGCCGAGGGATCGCACCAGATCTAAGGTTCCGCCATCGACCCAAGACACCGTGGGCAACGCGCCCCCGGGCCAGTACTCCATGGCCACCCGCGCCACCCCTCCCACCGCATGGCGCAACAGGGCATGCAGTTGTTTCCAACTAGCGTAATGCGCGATCTCCACGCCCAGCCCAGCGAGGGCCTCCGGCTCAACCGCCGAGCCGAACAGGCGCGGTGCGCCCGCCGCTGGCACGATGAGAAAGACTCGCCGGGTCGTTTGCCGGCGCTGGCCCAAAAGCTGCCACAAGACCGGATTGCCGCCGCGAAAATCGCACACCAACCAAGCACCGATCCCCTCCTGCTGCATATAGGCTTGTATTTTTTGTAAGTCCATAATGAAAGGCTCCTCGGCTCGCTCAATCCTGTGCGGCAAACAACCTCTGTAGGTGCTCGCCCGTGTGGGAACCGGCCGCGTGGGCCACTTCCTCGGGGCGGCCGCAAGCCATGAGCGCCCCGCCAGCGTGCCCGCCTTCTGGCCCTAGGTCGATGACCCAGTCGGCGGCCGCAATGAATTCGAGGTGGTGTTCAACCACCACGACGGTATTGCCTTCGTCAACTAAGCGCTGCAAGAGCGCGAGCAGCAAGCGCACATCCTCCAAGTGCAGGCCCACGGTCGGCTCGTCGAGTATGTAGAGCGCGTGATCTTGGCGCGAGCGGCCCAGTTCGGCCGCCAGCTTGACCCGCTGTGCCTCGCCGCCGGAGAAACTAGTGGCCGGTTGGCCGAGGTGCAAATACCCCAAGCCCACTTCCGAGAGGGTCGCTAGCCGCTGCGCTACTTGGGGGACGGGCGCAAAAAACGCGCTCGCCGCGGCCACGCTCATCTCCAGCACTTCGGCGATGTGGTGCTGGCGGTAGCGCACGTCCAAGACCTCGCCGCGGTAGCGTCGTCCACTGCAAGCGCGGCAGATGGCTTCGAGATCGTCTGACGCACCGCGGCCCTTGCACAGGTCGCAAGCACCCTCCGGGGCGTTGAAGCTGAAGTGCCCCGGTCGGTAGCCCCGCAGGCGAGCTTCGGGCAGCTCGGCAAACAGGCGGCGAATCGGCGCGAGCACCCCGGTATAGGTTGCCGCATTCGAGCGCGCGGAGCGGCCGATGGGCCGCTGATCAACCGCCACGACGCGCGCGATCTGTTCAACCCCAGTGCAAGTGCTGTAAGGCAGGGGTCGCCGCTGAGCGCCGTGCAGTTTGGCCGCCAAGAGCGGGTGCAGGGTGTGGCTGACCAGCGAGCTTTTGCCCGACCCGGAAACCCCGGTCACGCAGGTCAAGGTCCCCAACGGCCATTGCACGTCGAGTTGGCGCAAGTTGTGGCCGCGGGCACCAGCCAGCGCCAACCACCCCTGCGGCCGACGCGCCCAGGTGCGCGGCAATTGCAACGCCCCGCGCAGGTAGCGTCCGGTCAGCGACTCGGTCGCGGCGACCTCGCCCGGAGTGCCCTCGGCCACGACCTGCCCGCCGGCGATCCCCGCGCCCGGCCCCATATCGACCAGCCAGTCGGCCCCGCGCAAGAGTGCTGCGTCGTGTTCTATGAGGAACACGGAGTTCCCGGCGTCGCGCAGTGCCCGCAGCGCGTCTAAGATCTGGGCGGCGTCGCGGGCGTGCAAACCGGCACTGGGTTCGTCGAGCACATAGAGCATCTGCGTGGTGCCCGACGACAGGGCGGACCCGAGGCGCAGCCGCTGAAACTCGCCGCTCGACAAGGTGTCGGCGCGGCGGTTCAGTTGTAAGTACTCCAGCCCCAACTCGTGCAACAGGCTCAGCCGGCGGCTAATTTGAGCGCGGATGGCCTCGCCCATGGGGGCTGTAGCCTCGGGGAAATCGAGGTTCCCAAGCCACTCGGCCGCCGCGACCACCGCACACTCGCCGACCGCAGCAATCGACGCCCCGCCCAGTTCAACCGCGAGGGCTTCGGGCCGCAAGCGCGCTCCGCCACAGCTAGCGCACGGGACATCGTCGAGGCGTTCCTCTAGCCAAGTCAATTCCTCGCCTTGGGCTTTCGCGCCGACGCGCTCCAGCCAGCGCTCCAGCCCGATAAACCGCCCCCGCCGCCCCTCGCCGCGCCATAGCCGGGTGGCCGCTTGGCCGGCCCAGTCGCCCACGGGCTGTTCGAGATTGACCTGATGCCGCCGGCAGAAGGCTTGCAGGCGGTCGCGCAAATCGCCGTGCCCAAAGTCGTGCCACAGCGGACCCAAGGCCCCTTCGAGCGTGGCCCGTCCAGCGGCAAAGACCTGCTCGTAGTTCAAGCCACTCTGCACCCCGAGGCCTCGACACGCCGCGCAGGCCCCGGCCGCGCTATTAAAGGAAAACAGCGCGGGTTCTAGGGCCGGGAAGGGCGCACCACAGGCCGAACACGCCGGCCGCACCGAAAAAACCAGATCGCTTCCGGTGCCGCGGGCCGAGAGTACCACTTGGCCGTCGCCGACTTCCAAAGCCGCTTGCAGCGAGCCCGGCAACCGGCGCGTGATGCCCCTTTTGACGACGAGGCGATCGACGACTATGGACAGGTGCTGGGCACAGGCGATGTGTGCGGGCGCGACTTCTTCGAGCAGCAGGTCTCGTCCGTCGAGGCGCAGATGGCGGTAGCCGGCGCGATCGACTGCGGCGAGGACCTGCTCGGGCGTTTCGTCTGCCCGCTGGCGGCGCGGCGCGAGAATCATCAGGCGGGTCCCGTCTGGCAGGCTCCTAGCCGCTTCGCTCGCTTCCTCAAAGCGATGCGTCTGTACGCGCCCACCACAGGCGAGGCAGCCGGGCCGACCGACGCGGGCAAAGAGCAGGCGCAACAGCTCGTACAGGCCGGATAGGGTGGCGACCGTGGCGCGCGGACTCGGGCGGCCGGCCCCCCCGGCCAGCGCGAGGGCCGGGGCCAAGCCGTCGATGCGGCCGGCCTTGGGCACGCGCAAGGTGCGCCAGCCGCCGCCTTGGTCCAGCGCCGCGAGAAAGCGCCGGCGGGCCTCGGCGTAAATCGTGTCCAATACGAGCGAAGTCTTGCCCGACCCGGACGGGCCGCTGACGGCCACAATGGATTCGTGGGGCAGGTCCAAAGAGACGCCGCGCAGGTTGTGTTCGCAGGCTTCGCGGACGACTAAAGTCGGCTGCATTGCGCTCGCCTATTCGCGCATTTTAAGAAAGACATGGGTGCATAAAGCATAGGGGTTGGGTGTTGTACACTCCGAGAAGCAGACCGGCACTAACATTGACGCTAAATCGCTTTGTATGTATATTAACTTAACTATTTTTAATAAGTTATAAAAATGTACGGACCCGCGTTACCACCGCGAATTCCGCCTCTTCCGCCGCTGAGATTTCCCACTGGCATGCAAATTTGCGCCCCCTTGTGGCTAGGGGTTTGGGGCCTTGCTATATGCTGGCTCGTCCCGCCGGCCCGCGCCCAAATACCCGATAAGCACTGGACGCTGACCGAGCTTATCGACCGCGCCTTAGACCACGACGCCGAGGTTGCGAGCAGCCGCTGGCAGGTTGAGTCGGCCACGGCCCGCCGGCGCCAAGCCGCGGCCGCCAAGTTTTTCCCCCGCCTGCGCCTTGACAGCGAAAGCGGCCTAGTCCCAGATGCTATGGGCAATGTGTTCAACCCGCCCGCCGATACCACTGGAATCCCGTCCTTGGGGCCGTTTGTGCGCGCTGAGTTGCAGTTTGTGCAGCCGCTCTATCCCTTTAGCCTCGGTCGCCACCTCGACGAGGCCGCCACCCGAGGGGTGGATGTGGAGCAGTCCGAGTTGTCGCAGACTCGGCTGGACGTGGCCTTTGCAGTCAAGGAGCTGTACTACGGGCTGCTGTTGGCCCAAGACCTCAGCGCCTTGGCGCAGCGCGTCAGTGAGGAACTGGACCGCAGGGTCGAGGAGTTAGACGACGCCCTCGCGCTTGCGCCGTCCGACCGCTACAAGTTGCGGCTGGCCCAGCTCGACTTGGGCGAGCAGCAGCGCATGGTCGGCGACCAATTGGCCTTGGCGCGGGCGGCACTCGCTTGGCGCACGGGCCTGCCCCGCGACGCGCCCCTGCTGCTGCGGGCCGAAGGACTCGCGCCGGTAGCGGCCTCGGTTCCGCCCTTAGACGAGTTGGCTGCCCAGGCCCTCGGCCAGCGACCGGAATGGCGCAAGCTGCAAGCGGGCCTCGCCGCCAAACACGCCCTCGCGCAAGCGGCCCGCGCCGCGTACCAGCCCCAAGTATTCATCGGCGGCGGCTTGCGCTACGCCGTGGCCCCGGGGCGCACCGATCAGCGGAACCCATTTGTCAAAGATGAGTTCAACTTTTTTAATGGCGGCGTCTTCATCGGAGTGCGGCAATCCTTGGAATGGCACTTGTTGGCAGCAGATTTAGATCGGGCACGCGCTGAATACCGCGCCCTCGAAGTGCGCGTCCCGGGCGCGGAGGAGGGAATTCGCTTAGATGTCCACCGCGCCTACTTGGACTATCGCCGCGCCGACCGCGACTTGCAAGGGGCTCGCCAGAGCCGCCAACTGGCCCGGCAGTGGCTGCGAGAAGCCCGCGACGATTTTGAGTTCGACCCGCAGACCATCGGCGAATTGATCGCCGCCTTTGAGGCTTGGGCCCGCCGCGAGCAAGGCTATGGCGAAGCCCTATACGACTTTAACATCAGCGTCGCCCGCCTCGAAAAAGCCACGGGCGGGCTCGAATTGATTCCCCGCGATGAAACTCCTTAGCGCGGTCCTGCTGTTGGCTTTGGCCAGCCACGGCGACAGCGGGGCCGACGCGGCGGGGCCGACGCGGGCCGTGGCGCGGCTGAACGCGCTGCTGGCGTCGCCCAACCGCGAGTGCGCCGGCTGGGCCTACCGCCTCGTGAGCGAGCACTTGGCCTTGGACGAGTTCTCCGCGGCGACTTTTGGCGACTACACTGAAAAGTCGCTGAAGGCCTACCGGAGCCTGCTCTCCGTTCCGCGCTTTACGCGCCTCGTTGAGCACTATCGCGGCCGGCTCATGCGGGCCTTTCAGCACCGCCTCCGCGCCGACTTGGCCGCCCAGCTCGCTGCCCCGGACTTGCGCGGCGTGCGCTTGGATAGCCTCGCAGTGCATGGCCAGCGGGCACGGGCGCAGCTTCGCGCGTTGTTTGACGCTCGGGCGCTCGACATGGAGGCCGATTTGATTTTCGCCAACGGGACTTGGAAAATCGCCGAGCTGACGATCGATGGCCGGGCCGTCTCCAGCCACTATCGGCGGCGCTATCAGTCCCTGATCAACAGCGGCCATTCTCCGCCAGTGATGGAAGCCCAGCTCGCCGAGCGCGAGTTTGTCGTCCTCGAGGACTTCGCCGCTACGTGGGACGGGTCGCAGCCGCTGGAGTGGGGGCCGTGGAAGAAAAAGGACCGCCACAAACCCGTGCTCTATCGCGTCGAGGGCCGCCCGCGGCGCTACATGGCCGCTCGCGATTCGAGCCACTCGGTGATCGTGGGAAAATTCGCCCACTGGAATCCCCGCGAGTACCCGATTATGACTTGGTGTTGGCGGGCCGCGGCCCTGCCGCTGGGCGGCAACGAGTTCCTCGACGACGCCAACGACAGCGCGGCCGGCGTGTACGTCATCTTCTCCAAGAATTGGCTGGGGGTTCCCAAACAGCTCAAATACGTGTGGAGCACGACCTTGCCCGAAGGCACGGTGGGGAGGCGCGACAAGATATTCCGGCCTTGGTTCTTCGTCGTCGAAAGCGGCGCGACCAACTTGGGCAAGTGGACCTTTGAGGTGGTTGACTTGGAGAAGCACCACCGAGAAAAGCTCGGCGGTCGCCCGGCCGCGCGCACCATCGGCCTAGGGTTGCTGACAGACGCCAACTCAACCCGCTCGTACGCCGAAGCGTACTACGCCGATCTGCGAGTCTGGACGCGCCAAGCCTTTGACGGCGGCCGCGTCGTCAACTACTGCGGCGGACTTCCCGTCCCCAACGGCGCGTACGCAGAGGAGAATTCGCAATGAAAATGGTATGGTGCGCCGCGTGGGGTGCCCTTTGCGCGATCGCGGCCAGCGCGGCCGCAGCGGACGACCCCATCGCCTTCCTCAAAAGCCACGACGCCGAGGTGCAAGCCATCCTCGCCCAAGCGCCGGCCGACTCGCTGCCCCCGGCCATGCGGGAAGAACTCAAAAAGCACATCAATGCGGCCTTTGACTTCCGGGAATTGAGCCGCCTCGCCTTGGGCGATCACTGGGAAAAACGCTCCCCAAAAGAGCGCGACCACTTCGCCGCAACCTTCAGCAGCATCATCCGCGAGCAGAATTTTGCCAGCTTCTCCCGCTACTACCGAGAGGGCGAGATCCGCTACGAGTCGGCCGAGGTGCAAGGCGATGCAGCCGTCGTCCAAGCGCTGGTACCCGTGCGGCGCGAGCAAATAGCGATCGAGTACAAGCTCCATCGGGTGGAGGGTTTGTGGCGGATATACGACTTGGTCATCGACGGCGTCAGCACGGCCGAGGGCAACAGGCGGCGCTATGCCCGCTACATCGAGAAAAATGGCTACGAGAAGCTAATCGTCCAGCTCGACAAGCAGTTGGCCCGCCTGCGCCAAACCCGGGATTGAGCCGCCGCCATGCCCATAAGCCACCAGCGCTTGGTCCGCTACATCTACCACCACTACATCGGCATAATCGCGCTGGCCACAGTGCTGTCGGTATTTGCCGGGTTTTTCGCCGCCAAGCTGGCCGCCAACATCAAGACCGACTTCGCCGACCTCCTGTCCGACGAGTACGTCAGCGTTAGCGAACTCAACCGCATCAAGGCCCGCATCGGCGGCATCGGCCCGCTGATGGTCGTCATTACCAGCGCCGACTTGGGCGCGGCCGTTTCCTTCATGCAGGTCTTGGCCGATTCGCTCGAACACAGCCCGCTCGTCAGCTCGGTCAGCCGCTTTGACAGCAAAAAGGAGCTCCTCGAAAAAAACCGGCTCCTCTACATGGACTTAGCGGACCTGCAAGAAATCAACCGCCGCCTCGACGAGCACATAGACCTGCAAAAGCTCAAGCAGTCGCCGCTCTACTTCGCCTTTGACGACGAAGAAGAACAGGGGCTCGATTTTTCGGATATCGAGGCCAAGTACCAGCAGGATGGCGCGGCGGACGCGGTCGCAGAGCAATATCGCCGGTACGTCCTCACGCGCGAGGGCAACGGCGTTATCCTGCGGCTCTATCCGGCCGGGCTGACCACGGATGTTGTCTTCTCCCAAGCCCTGATCGACCATCTCGACCAGACCATTGCCGCCATTGGCCCGGAGCGCTTCCACCCCAGCATCGAATGCGTGTACAAGGGCAGTTTCCAAAATAGCGCCAACCAGTTCACGATCATTGTGCGCGACCTCAAGTCAACGGCCTTGTACAGCATCGTCGGCGTGCTCCTGCTCATCACGCTATTCTTCCGCCAAGTAGTTGGCTCGCTCTTCATCACCTTGCCGTTGCTGATGAGCCTGACTTGGACTTTTGGCGTCACCTACTTGGCCATCGGTAGCCTCAACATGATCACCGTGGGGCTTTTCGCCATCCTCTTTGGGCTGGGCATCGACTTTGGCATTCACATTTTTGCCCGCTACCGAGAGGCCCGCCGCCGCGGCATGGACCTCGAACAGGCCCTGACCGTGACCGTCCGCCACACGGGCAAGGCCCTGACGACGACGGCACTTACTACCTCGGTCGCCTTCTATTCGCTGCTGTTGACGGATTTTAAGGGGTTCTCGGAGTTTGGCTTTATCGTGGGCACCGGCATCCTGTTCTCGCTGGTGGCCATGGTGGCGATATGCCCGGCCTTCATCGTCCTCGCCGAGCGCCTGCGCTGGATCATCCCGATCCGCAAGCGAAGCGTCCTGTGGCGCACTGGTCGCTATCCAAAGCCTTGGATCACCTTGCTGATGGGTGCCGCGATCACTGGGTACTCGCTGTACTACTTTGGCGATTTGGAATTTGAATACGATTTCAGCAAGCTCAAGCCCAAGCCGCTGCCTACCATCAACAAGGGCAGCCTGCCCCAGAGCCTCAAGGAAGGCCGCTCGCCGGCCATCGTCTTGACCGAAAGCTACGACGAGGCCATGGAGGTGGTGCGCACGGTCGAGCGCATCAAGGCCGCCCACGGGGACTCCTCCACGGTCCTCAACGTCAAGAGCGTGTACTCCGCGCTGCCGCAAGCCCAAGACGACAAGCTGGCGCTCATCGCCGACATGCGCGCCGTGCTCGACCGGGAAGAGGGTCTGTTCAGCGAGAGCGAGCGGGCCAAACTCGATTCGCTGCGCCCGTACCTCGACGTGGAGAAGCTAACGCTCTACGACCTGCCCGCAGACTTGACCAACGAGTTCAAGGACAAGGACGGCCGCATTCTCAACTTCGTGGCGATCAACGCCGCGGTCGAGCTCAAAGACGGGAAAGACGCCATCCGCTTTGCCGAGGAAATCAGCCGCATCGAAACGCCGACGGGCACGACCTATATCGCCTCTAGCTCGCACATCATCGTCGCCGAAATGCTCAAGGTCATGCTCAAAGACAGTTCCCTCGCCGTGATCCTCACGCTCGCGGTCGTCGCGGTGGTGCTGCTCATCGACCTGCGGAGTTTGGTCGATGCCCTGCTGGTGCTCACGCCGCTTTTGAACGCCTTGGTGTGGGTCGTGGGCTTCATGTACGTGTTTGACATCAAGCTCAATCTCTACAACATGGTGGCCTTTCCGACCATTATCGGCATGGGCATTGACAACGGCGTCCACATCTTCCACCGCTATCAAGAAGTCGGCCGCGGCTCGCTGCGCTTGGTGTTGCGCACAACCGGAGTCGCGCTGTTGGCTACGTCGCTGACGACGATGGTCGGCTTCTCGGGGCTGGTGCCGGCCATCCATCCGGCCCTCACGTCGATTGGCGTGCTCTCGCTGGTGGGCTTGGGGTCTTGTTTTATCACCTCCGTCACCCTGCTGCCGGCCCTGTTGCAAGTCCGCGAGCACCGCGCTTCCTGACGACAGTCACCCCGTGCCCTGACACTACTCGGCTTGGTCTAACAGGCGTCTAAAGGCGTCAAGGCTGGGCACCTGTACGGCCGCCCGAAGCAACTGCTTGAGACGCGGCACATCGGCGGTTTCTCCAATGCGGACGGCCAACGGATCTGACGCAGCCAGCCCAAAGCGAATCTCTAGCACTTCGAGCAGAGCTTCAATGGCGCCTTCTCGGCCGCCTCGCTCAATGCCTTGCTCGATGCCCTGTTCAATCCCCTGCTTAATGCCCTGCTCAATGCCCTTTTCCGTGAAATACTGCACTACTGACGACTCGTACATGGTCTCCTCCTCGATGATGGTCATAATCGTCTCTAAGTTATACACCAACCCACTTAACATCGCAAGATCGGCCAGATAGTTGGCTTTGCGGCTCTCGTCCATCGGCACCTGTTGCGCCCGATTCACACACTGGCGCAACCAGCCCTCGGCATCTATGCCCACCGGCTGCTGCATCAGCGGCGCAAACGGCAGCAAGCCCGAAGGCCCCGCGGCGAGGATGCGTTGGCCGTCGATCTCGATCAGCCGGATGACCTTGTATTGGACTAAGACGCGGTAGCCGCGTCGCTCTTGGACATAGTGCCCCGGATCATTCCGGCCGGCGTCTGGACGGAGATAGATGACGTTGGAATAGATCGGCCGGCGATGTTGCTCGATGCCGCGTCCGATATAGCCGGCCATGCGGAGGGGCATGGGCGGGTTGCTGTCGGTGGTTTGGAATTCGTGGTGGATCAATGCCTTCTGGTCGCCAATTTTGACGCGAATGAGGCTGTCGGTGCGGTGGGTTTCGACGGTGGTTTGCTCGGTATCGACGACGCCGAGGATTTGGATGTCGTCTTGTTGGAGGGCGAAGCGGGCGAAGTCGTGGGGGTAAGTGTGGATGAGGTGTTTGGCGATGGTGTCGAATTCGGCCATGGGTCCTGCCTTGGTTGCGGGTGGGGGTGGGGGTGGTATGTGCAACAGGCAAGAATCGTGCCACGGCGGCGGCTCAGAGGGAAGGGGCGTGGATCGGCAACGTGGGCGTGTAGCGAAAAGGGGACAGGGGTGGGGCGTTGACTGGATTCCCGGCCCGTGTCGGGGCACGGGGGACGGTCTTGCGCGGCCTGACGATTGAGGCGGGCGAGATCAGCGGCACAACCACTGTGTCCGTAACCCCCCTTGCGGGCGGCGACAAAAAGATCGGCCTGACCGCGCTGAAAAGCCCGGTCAAGAATGATGACGACGAGGACGTCACGGTCACCACGACCGTCGTCACCCTGAAAGACGGGGACCCGGCAGCGGCTCCAGCGGGTCTTGCTTTCGACGAGGACATCGATGTCGTCTCCACCGTGTTTGAATACGTCGTCGGCACGACCATCGAGCCTTATGTCCTGCCCGCGGCCACCCGCGGCATTGGCGACAAGACCTACAGCGTGTCCGCCACCCTGCCCGCCGGTCTGGTGTTCGACGCGGAGACGCGCACCCTGTCGGGCACGCCGCTGACAGCGGGCGACGCCACCGTCGTGTACACGGTCATCGACAGTGCCCCGGACGAAGTCAACACCGCCGTCCTCAGCCTGACCTTTGAGATCGGTACGGCCCCGCCCGCCACCGTGCGCGTCGCCAGCATCACCTCGACCCATTCCTCAATACGCGAGAACGGCGAGACGACCTCCATCCTCCTAACGGCAACGTTGGCCGCTCCTTCAGCCAAAGCCGAGACCATCCTCTTCACGATTGCCGCTCCCAGCACGGGGACGCCAGCCGTGCGCGACGCCGATTACACCGCCGTCATCGGCGGCTCCGTCGTCATCGCCGAGGGCGAAACACAGGGTCGGACGCTGCTAACCCTCACCCCCCTCGACAACGAGGAGGTCGATGGCAACAAGTACTTAGGCGCGCAAGCCTCCGCCTCCGGCGGCTCCGCCCAAACCGACATCAAAATCGCCGACGACGAGACGCCCAGTACGGCCCTGCCGCTGGAGGTAACGCCGCACACCCTCAGCGAGGACGCTGGCGTGACGCAACTGACCGTCACCGCCATGCTCGACGGCAAAGCCCTCGACGCCGCTTCGACCGTAACCCTTTCCATTGACCCAGAATCGGCTGCCACCCGCGATTTAGACTATTCCGCGTTGTACAACCCCTCGCTAGTCATCCCGGCCGGTTCCACCTCCGGTTCCCTCACGTTCCTGCTCGACCCAACGGCTGACAACGAGGACGAAGGCAACGAGACGATCACCCTAATCGGCACTGCTGAGGGCCTAACGAGTGCCTCCGCCCACATCACGCTCGCCGACGCTGGCGTTGAGCCCCCGCTTCCCCCGGAAGCCACCCCTCTCGCCTTCGCCGACGGCACTGCGGTCGAGGACCAAGAGTACACCGCCGGTACGGAGATCAGCGCTATGGAACTCCCAGCGGCAGTTGGCGGTGTCGGCGATATAGCCTATAGCGTCTCCGACCTGCCTTCCGGCCTGTCCTTTGACGCTGCCACCCGCACCCTTTCCGGCATCCCCGACGCCGCCACCGACGAACCTGTCGAAATCACGTACACCGCCGCCGACGGCACCGGCGCCACCGCCTCGTTGACCTTCTCCATCACAGTCAACGCCACCCTAACCTTCGACCTCGTATTCTTCGGCGCCGGCAAGCTAGTCCCAACCGCTTCCGACGACGGTGCTTCCATCCCCGAGTTCATCTCCGGCCAGCCGGTCAATGCCTTCTCGCTGCCTTCAGCCACCGGCGGGACCGATCCGCTGACCTACACCCTTTCACCAGAGTTACCGGCGGGCCTGTCGTTTGACGCTGCCACCCGGACGATTTCCGGTACGCCGCAAGCCGAAGGCTCCCCCCTCTACATCTACACAGTGACGGACGCCCTCGGCACGAGCGTAGCGATGCAACTTCAGACGCGCCCAGCCGCGTTTTCGCTGGCGAGCAACTATCCGAACCCCTTCAACCCGGCGACGACGATCCAATACGCGCTGCCGCAAGCGGCAGACGTGCAGTTGACTGTCTATAATGTCGTCGGTCAGGTCGTGCGGACGTTGGTGGCTGAGCATCAGAGTGCCGGACGCTATCTAGTGGCGTGGGACGCGACTGATGACAGCGGCCACAGCTTATCGGCGGGAATTTACTTCTACCGATTGCAGGCGGGCGGCGAGTTCCACGCGGTCAAAAAGATGCTGTTGCTCAAGTAAGCAAGCATCCACCGCGAGTTAGTGAAATGAGGCCTCTCTAAGACAGAGGCCCCAAATCGTTATCGGTTCCTGTCTGGTCTAACAGAGGATAACCACAGGGTAAACGACGTATTCAGGGTTTAGAGATAGACTCGAGACAGTCAATCAACTCTTGAGGGGCTCCGAATTTTCTAGCAATCATCAGAGCCATCTCGCCAGCGTCATTTTTGACCGTTACATCGGCTAGCTTACCGGAAATACAGATACTAAGCGGATCTCTGCCGACCAAGAAACACACAATATCAGTAGCACCTTTCTGGGCGGCCATCATCAGGGGAGTCCAGCCAGCCAGACCTTTTCGATTTACATCGGCACCCCTACAGCTTGCTAATAGAGAAACCATAGGTAAAAAACCGATATGGGCAGCTTTCATCAAAGCGGTAAAGCCCTCGCTGTTTGGAGCGTTGACGTCTATTCCGGCCTCAATAAATAGACGCACAACATCTTCATTGTGTTTTTCTACGCACTTAACGAAACAATCCGATGAAAACGGAATCCCCCTTTTCTGTAGCTCGAGGCGGGCCGCTTGCTGATTTGATGCATTCATCTGCTCAACTCCTTGCGTTGAATGTTGAATTAAACACAAGGCCGATCCGCGCCAACGGACCGGCCTTTTCCCCAGAGGGCCTTTCGCTATATTTTGATAAGCATTGATGGGCAAAAAAATGGAGCGAGAGACGGGACTCGAACCCGCGACAACCACGTTGGCAACGTGGAGCTCTACCAACTGAGCTACTCTCGCTCGAAACTCGAAAACTACTCGCTATGGGAGGAAAAATATAACGATGCCCCGAATAAGCGTCAAGGTGCGCCAAGCCCTATTGCCTTGCGTCGCGGCCCTCTGGGGAGTGGCCTGTGAGCAGGGGCCGCCCGAGGAGCCGCCAGCTTGGCCCCCCAAAGCGCGCTGGCACAACAATCAGGGCGTGGTCTATATGGATCAACACAACTACACGCGCGGTCGGGAGGAGTTTGACCGCTCCCTCGCCTTGGCCCCGGACTACGCTCGGGCGCGGGCCAATTTAGGCATTGCGTACTACGCGCTCGGCAAGTACGACAGCGCCGCCACGGCCCTGCAAACCGCCCTCGCCACCGACCCCGAGCTCCTCCACGCCAACTACGCGCTGGGCCTGATTTACAACGCCCAAGGCCGGGAGCACGACAAAGCGCTGGCCGCCTTGCAAAAGGTCGCGGCCGCCGACCGCGACGACCCCCACGTGCGCTACTACATGGGGCAGATGCGGGCCAAGCTAAACGAGGGCGAGGCCGCCATCGCCGACTTTGAGGAGGCCATCCGCCTCGATCCCTACAATGTGTCGGCGTACTATGGGCTGGCCAATGTGTACCGCCGGCTCGGGCGCGACGAGGAGTGGAAAAGCACCTTGGAGCACTTCAACCAGCTCAGCCAAGCCGGTCACCAAGGCGTTTCTTCGTCCTATCAGGGGCAGGGCAAATACGCCGAGGCCGTTGCCGACGCCAGCGGCGGCGATCCGAGTAAGGACGACGTGGCCGGGCCGTTCGCATTTGCCGCGGCTGGCCCGGCGGCTGGTCCGGTGCGCTTTGCCGCTCTGGGCGACTTTGACGCGGATGGCCGGCCGGATGTCTTGGCCGGGGCCGATGGCTTGCACCTGTACGCCAGCGACCCGGCGGCCGTGCTCACCGCTCCGGCCGTGCCCGATGGCTTTGCTCCGACGGGCGCGATTGCCGGCGACCTCGACAACGACGGGACCACCGACTTGGTCCTCAGCGGCGCGGGCGGAACCCTCCTCTACCGAGCGGTCGACGGCCAATGGGCGGCCGGCGAAGACCTGTCGGTCGCCTCGGCCCGGGTCGCGCTAGGGGATGCCGATCACGACGGCGATCTCGACCTGCTGGTGCTCGGCCCGCGCGTCTCGCTGCTGGCCAATGACGGAAAGGCCCAGTTCGCCGCGACCGGCCAACCGGCCGGCGGGGTCGCGGCCGACCGCGCTGCATTTTCCGACCTCGACAACGACCGCGACGTGGATGTGGTCCTCCTCGCGGCCGAGGGCCTGCAAGTCCACACCAACAATCGCGACGGCACGTTCTCGGAAATAGCCGGTGCCTTGGGCTTGGGTGCGGTGCAGGGCGCGGGCTTGGCCGTGGAGGACTTCAACCAAGACGGCTATATGGATTTGGCCATCGCGGCTGGCGACGTCGTTGAGACGCACACCAACCAAGCCGGCCGCGCCTTCGTCCGGGCCGAGACGGCGGTTGCGTCCGGCGGGCAGGCGTTGCTTGCCGCCGATTTCGACAACGATGGCGACCTCGACCTGCTCGCCGGCGCGCCCGAGCGGCTGCAACCGCTCGCCTACAGCGGAGGCCAGTTTCAGCCGCAATCCCCGCTCGACGAGCCGGGTGGCGGCGCGCTCGTGGCCGATTTTAACGGCGATGGCCGGGTGGATATTTGGGCGGGTGGCCGGGTGCTGCACAACCAAAGCGAGGGAGGGCATTGGATCGAAATTGCCGCCGCCGGCCTCAACAGCAATCGCGACGGCGTGGGGGCCAAGGTGGAGGTCAAAACCACGCACCGCCTCCAGAAGCGCGAGATTCGCAGCGAAGGGTACGCCGGCGTCCTCCACTTCGGCTTGGCGCAGAGCGACTCGGTCGAATTTATTCGCATCCTCTGGCCCGGGGGCGTGCGCCAGACCGAATTGGCCACCGCCGCCGGACAGCGGCTGGCCCTGACCGAGCTCGACCGCAAGGGCACCTCGTGCCCCATTCTCTACGCTTGGGACGGCGAGCGTTATCGCTTTGTCACCGACATTCTCGGGGGGGCCATTATTGGCTACTTGACCGCCCCGGGCCAGTACTACCAGCCCGACACCGACGAGTGCGTGCGCTTGGGGCCGCTCGCGCCCAAAGACGGCCACTATGTCTTGCAGCTAGCCAATCAGCTAGAGGAAATCATTTACGTCGATGCCCTCGAACTGGTGGCCGTCGATCATCCGCCCGAGTTCGACGTATATCCCAACGAGCGCCTGCTCTCCGCTCCGCCCTATCCAGAATTCAAGCTATATCCCCTGCGGGCGTTGCGCCCGCCGGTGGCCGCCCGCGATCACCGGGGGGTAGATGTGTTGGCCGCCCTGCAAGCGATCGACGACGAGTGGTATGATGGATTCGCTCGGCTCGATATACACGGCTATGCCGAAGCCCACGCGCTAGAGCTAAACTTGGGCGACCTGTCCGAATTCGCCCATCCGGTCTTGCTCGGCTACGGGTGGGTTGATTACGCGCATTCGACCGCCAATTGGAGCGCGGCGCAGCGCGGCTGGTCGCTGCAGCCGCCGCGCCTGTCCGTAGCCGATGGCAAGGGGGGGTGGGTCGAAGTCAGCGCGGATATGGGACGCCCGGCCGGCCTGCCCAAACACGCGCTCTTCGACTTGGCCGGCCTGTTCCCGTCCGACGACTACCGGCTGCGGATCGAAACCAATACCGCGCTCTATTGGGACCAACTTCTGGTGGGCGACGCAGCGGATGTGCCCCTCGCGGTCCACCGCATCCAGCCGGCGCGGAGCAACCTCCACTGGCGCGGCTACCCGGCGCACACGGCTATCAAGGGGACCTTTGCCTTTCGCTATCACTACGATCAATTGGCGTTAGAAGCGCCTTGGGGCACCCACGCCGGGGCCTTCACGCGCTTAGGCCCGGTGGAGGAGCTGGTCGAGGACATTGACGACCGCTTCGTCATCATGTTCCACGGCGACGAGCTGACCGTTGAGTTTGCCGCCTTGCCGCCGCCCGCGCCCGGGCTGGTGCGCTCGTTCTTGCTGTACGCCGACGGCTTTGGCAAAGACATGGACCTGCACTCGGCGCACTCGCTAACGGTCGGGCCGCTCCCCTTTCACGGCATGTCCGGCTACCCGTACCCCGCGCACGAACACTACCCGCAGACGAGCGCCCACCTAGAGTACTTGCAGGAATACAACACGCGCAGGGTCAAAGGCTACTATGAATAAATGGCTGCGAGATGAGGTGATAGAAAGAGCAAGACGCGCGCTTCGTCGCCCAGTGCTCAAGCGGCTGCTGCTCTACGCCGCGTGCTTTTTTGCCTTGTACGCGGTTGTCGGCGTGAGTGCCTATTTGATCTTCAACGACAATTTGCCCGACATCGACGCTTGGAGCTTCCGGCCCAAACGGGTCACCAATGTGTATTCGGCCGACGGCCGCCTCTTGCAGGATTTCCTCGAGGAAAACCGCGAAATCGTCACCTACGAGGAAGTCCCCGCGTCTATGTGGGCCGCTCTCCTCGCGACTGAGGACCGGCGTTTCTTCTCGCATTGGGGCATCGATCTCTACCGCATCCCCGGATCGCTGCTGGCCAACCTCAAGGACCGCCGCCTCGTCGGTCAGGGGGCCAGTACGCTCACCCAGCAACTCGCCCGCAATATCTTCGCCGAAGTTGGCACGCAGCGCAGCAGCGCCTCCTTTGCGGACGTGGTGGCCACGTACGCGCGCAAGATCCGCGAACAAATCACCGCCGTCTTAATCGAGCGCCTGTACACCAAGCCCGAGATAATGACCATGTACCTCAACACGGTCTATTTCGGCCACGGGGCCTACGGGGTTAAGGCGGCGGCGCGCCTGTACTTTGACAGCGAAGTCGATCAGCTCGCGCTCCAAGAGAACGCCCTGCTCGTCGGGCTGCTACAGAGGCCCAATGCGTACAGCCCCCTGCGCCACCCCGACCGCGCCCGCAAGCGCCGCAACGTGGTGCTGTATAGCATGGCCGCCAACGGCGCGATTACTGCGGCCGAGCGCGATTCCCTGTGCGACGAACCCATCGCCGCCCGCAAACGCCGCCGCGAGGAGACTTATGGCTTGGCCCCGTATTTTGTCGAGTACGTCCGCCAGCAGATGCAGCGCGAGTTTGGCATGGCAATCTATCGCGAGGGCTTTGTGGTCCACACCACCCTCGACTCGCGCTTACAGCAAATCGCCGAAAAACACTTTGCCGTTGAAATAAGCAAGGTGCAGAAAAAGGTGGATCAGCACCTGGCGGCCGTGGGCGCGACCCCGGGGATGCGCGACTCGGCCGTAGTCCAAGCCGCCTTCGTGGCCATGGACCCGGCCACCGGCCACATCTTGGCCATGATTGGGGGCCGCGACTTCGGCCGCAGCAAATTCAACCGCGCTACCCAAGCCAAGCGGCAGCCGGGGTCTGCGTTCAAGCCCTTTGTGTACACGGCCGCCATCGACAACAATCGCTTTGCGGTGGACGTACTCGACGACAACGCCTTTACGCTGTGGGACCACAAACGCGAACAGTTTTGGGACCCGGAAAACTACGACAAGAAGTTCAAGGGGCCGATGACGTTGCGCGACGGGCTGAAACAGTCGCGCAACCTCATCTCCATTAAGCTGGCCGACGAACTCGGCCCGCCCCTAATTCGCAGCTATGCCCGCAACATGGGCATATCCACGCCCATCCAAGCCATCCCCTCCATCGGCGTCGGCACCAGCGAGGTGCAACTGCTTGACTTAGTGGCGGCGTACGCGGTTTTCCCCAACAAGGGTATTTACGTGGAGCCTATGGCGATCAGCCGCTTGGAGAGGAAGGACGGCGCTGTCTTTTTTGCGCGGGAAAGCGGCCCCAAGCAGGAGGTGCTGCGGCCGGCCGTGGCCGTGGTTGTCGCGGATATGCTGCGCTCAGTCGTCGATGAAGTCGGCGGCACCGGACGCCGCATCCGCACGAGCTACAACTTCCGGCCCCAAGCGGCCGGCAAAACCGGCACGACCAACGACTACACGGATGCGTGGTTCATCGGCTTTACGCCTCACCTCGTAGCCGGGGTCTGGGTCGGGATGGACGACCCCGGCCTGCGTCTGTGGCCCAAGCAGGCCGGCTCTTCGGCGGCCTTGCCTTTGTGGGCGGCGTTTATGAAGGAGGTGTATGAGGCTGTGGAACCCTATCGCAGCCTGAAAAGCCGCGGGTTTGAGTATCCAGAGGACCTCGTCGTACACCGGGCGGTCTGCAACGACACCCACAAAATCGCCACTCGCTTCTGCCCCGAGCAGCGCGAGGAGATCTTCATCGCGGGCGAGGTCCTGCCGAGCACATGCCCCCTGCACGGACGGCCCCCAGAGCAGGATCCCGGGCACATCCAGCGGTTTTGACGATCACCCAAGTACGCGACCCCTATCTGCTGTTGCCGCTACGTCCGGGATCGAGGGCGTCCCGCCCTCGACGAGGGCAAGATGCCCTCGATCCTGAGAAAGCTGGGGGCTAGTGGCGCGTAGTACGAAGCTCACAAAACGAAGAAGATGTAGAACAGCCCGCCGAGAATGCCGGCCGATAGGCCGCGCACAATGGCCTTGTTTTCTGGTTTGAGGACCGTTTGTTCGACCATGTCGCCCCCCCCTAAGACCTCGTGCAATCCCTTGGACACTAGGTCCGAGCGATAGGCTTGGACGCGGCGGTCCCAGCGCACGATGCGGTCGGCGGTCGTTTCTATCCTGAGAAAGAGGTCACCATAAGCCTCGCGCCGCTGTTGGTTGCTCCAAAGGAGTAGCCGCCGGGCCGCTGGCGAGTATATCACCCGCGCCCGGACTAGCCGATAGTACACCACGTCGGCTGGTGCGTCTTCTGGCTGGCGCACGAGCACCTGATAGCCCCGCCGCTGCAACGTCTCGATCAGGGCGTCCTCAACGACCCAGTTGGCCTCGTTTCTGGGGTCTTCGGCTTGGAGGAAAAGCCGCGTACTGGGGGATAGGGGCAGGGCATCCATCTGGTGGTCTAAGGCGCGGACAAAGGCTTGGTTGATCAACTGCAAGTCCGTGGGCGTTTGCTGGGCATCGCCTTGAGCTTGGGCCGCTTCCTTCCACACCACGCGGATTGTGTTCGCCCCGCGCAGGGGAATGAACTCCTCCCGCCCCAAGGGCTTACAGGCACTCGGCCAAGTAAAAGGCCCCGGGCGCTGCGGCACCGCTTCGAGGGTCACCCGAATCGCCGCGCCCGCGCCCAAGCTATCCAAGCCGCTCACCAGCAGGGTCGGTGCGGCTCCTTCGTCGCTTGGCACGAGCGTCGCGCCCGGCGGCCCTTCTACCAAGGAGACATCTGAGAACGCCGGCGCGATTTGCAGGCGCACCGCCGCGAGGCCGATGGGGTCGGTGCTCTCGTTGCGCCATACGCAGGTGACGGCCCCGCGCTTGCCCACCTCCATAAACCCACTCTCCAACGCCATCACCGGCAGCGGGTCCACCTGTACGTGCCGGGTCGCCAAGGCCACCGGACTCTGACCAGCGACCCGTGCAGTGCCCGCCAAGGGCAGGGGGCCGAGGTGGGCCGAAGACACGCGCGCCGACCAAGAAAGCGTGTCGGCCTGCCCGGGGGCCAAGCGGCCCTCCCAACGCTGCGGAGCGTCGCCTTCCGGCCAACTCAGTTCCGGCGGCCAGTGCCAGTTCAGTTCTTCTAAGGGCGGTCCTTCGTCGAGGCGCACAATCGCACGCAAGTCAAAGTGCTCGCCCTGATAGACGCGCTGTGGCTCAATGGACCACGAAATGGCGGGCGGGGGGCGCACCGCTAGGTTGAATTCGATCTGGTGGGCCGGAGCACCCTGTGGATCGAGCGAGGAGTAGATGGCCGCGGACCAGCCGATGTTGCCTACCTCGGCAGCGGCTAGGTCGATGTAGAGCGTGTCGGTGGGTTCGCCAGCCAAAGGGCGCGCCGCATAGTCGATGTGGACGGATGCGACCGCGAGTTGCGCGTGGCCTAGTGCTGAGCGGGCGTCGTGCAAACGCGCATTGCCGAGGCACTCAAGCTCCGTGCGTACTATGGCTTCGCCATCGCCGGGAAAGTAGTGCAAATAGAGGATGGACTGCTGATCCAAGGCCGGCCCGGCAATCGCCGGTTGGTCTAGGTGCATACTGAGCGTCGAGCGGGCGCTCGACGGTGCCGCTGCTGCCCACAGCGCGACGACCACCCCTAGCCAATAGCTGCCATAACGGCCCGCTCTCTCTCTGCCCTGAAGGCCGCGCCTTCCTGCTGTCCTTCGGGTTGCCATTTGGTTCGCCCTTCGTCTCAAATTGCCGCGTACTGGCCCGTAGCCAAAAAAGCCTAACTTGATTTTTAACTGTAACTTACGTCTAGTTCAAGCCTAATGTACGACGCGGGTGCTGTCAAGGTAGAAGCCCCGGTCTGCATCCTTGGAAAGGCTTGACTGAATCCGTGCGCTCCGCTAGGTTGTACACTAGCTTTAGCTGGCCATCACCCTTACCGGACGCACGGATTGGAACGCGGCGTGGCCGAAAGGCCGCGCCTCTCTTTATGCTAGACTGGCTATTTCCCGCGCTCTGTGCCCTCGGCGCGCTCGCCCTCGGTGCATTGTGCGCCCCTATGACCCTTGCCTTGCGCTGTCGGCGCGAGGGCTTGCCCGAGTCTTGGGAATGGGGTGTGCGGCTGTCCTTTTTTTGGGGGGGGCTAGGATTGGGGCTACGCTGGAAAGCCGAGGGCCTGTCCCTCGCGCCGGTGCTCTGCGGCCAATTCCTACCGTACCCCTTCCTGCCGCTGCGGCCCGCGGTGAAGCACCGGCAAAGAGCACGGCAAAAGGCCGCGCCCGAGGCCGCGCCCAAAGTCAGCGAGCGGCACTGGAGCACACTCGTGCGCCTGCTGGTCAAGCCCAGCGTTAGGCTCTTGGCGAGTCTGCCGCGCACCATTCGGCTCAAAAGGCTGCGAATCGAGGGCCGCTTGGGCTTTGCCGACCCGGCCCAAACCGGGCGAATCTATGGCTATTTGCAGGCGGTTGCCGCGCACCGAGGAAGGGTCCAGATAAACGTCAGCCCGGATTTCGTGCGCCCGGGGGCCTTTGGCCGTTTGGATTTGGTCGCCCATCTGTATATGGGCTTGTTCATTTTACTCTTGGGGCGTTTTGGCTGGCAGGTGGCATCTCGTTTGTTAGTCGCGCGCCTCCGACCCGACCACTAAGCCCAATCTAAGCCGAGGAGCTTTTCATGGCATCGTCTGTAGAATCCCTAGTTGAGCGCGTCCTAGGCGAGTTGCACCGCATCGTGCAAACGGAAACCGTCATCGGGCAGCCGTTTCAGGCTGGCGACTTGACCATTATTCCGGTGTCGAAAATATCGTTTGGCTTTGGCGCCGGCGGCGGGCAGGAGGGCAAGGGGCAGAGCGGGACGGGCGGCGGCGCGAACATCGAACCCATTGCCTTCCTCATCGTCGATGCCGACGGCCGGGTGCAGGTGGCAGCTATCGGCGATCAAGAGGCCGGTTGGAGTCAGATCATCGGGCTGGTGCCCGAAGCCATCGGCAAGATCAAGAAGTTCGTCCGCAAGAACAAAGACAAAGACGCCGAGGCCGAGCGCGCCTGAGGCCCCTCAGTGGTGGTCTTGGCTGGTGGGGAATACCTTGAAGCGCCCGTCTAGCAACAGGTGGGTGTACCAACCGACGATGCAGGCCACAAAGAAAACCACGTGCCCTTCGAGCAGGGTGTACACGTTGTCCCAAGTAAATTCCCCCATAAAAGCCTGCCGCGCCCGCCAGTATTCGTAGCTCATGCCCAGCAATCCCACGGTGATGAACGGACTAATTTTCGAGTGCGTCCAGCCGCGGTGGTGGTCCAAAAGCGGTAGGATGCACAAGATGCCCACGAGCGTCGCCAACTCGTAGTGCTCGGTCCAGCCCAGATAGAGCAAGGTGCATAAGACGCAGCGGAAGAACCACCGCTGTACTACCGAAGCGGTGTCCAAGTCGGGAAAGAGGGAGAAAAACAGCGCGGTGCCGCCGACAGCGGCTTGGGTCGTCAGGTCGTCGGGCGCGACCCAGCCCAAGTAGGTCGCGCCCGCCGCGACTCCACCGCCCGCGACGACGCCTCCCAAGACATGTCCCTTGAAGTTCACGCTCTCAAGCTCGTTTGGTTTGCTGGTGGTAAAGCTGGCCGCAGGCCGCGTCGATGTCCCGCCCGCGACTGTGGCGCACTGTAAACTCGACGCCGCAGCCTTTGAGCACTTGGTAAAACTGCGCTAGACGCTGGCGGGCGGGCCGCCGGAAGCGGGGGTCTGCGGCCGTTTCGTTGTAGGGTATGAGGTTGATCTTGCAGGGAATGTTGCGGGTCAGTTCGGCTAGCCGCCGGGCGTCCGCGTCCGCATCGGTCAACCCGGCCATGAGCACGTATTCAAAGGTGACGCCATAGCCGCGCCGAGTGAAAAATTCGCGCGCCACCGCCAATAGATCGGCGATCTTGTACTTGCGGTTGATCGGCATGAGTTGCTCGCGCATCTCGTCGGTCGTGGCGTTGAGCGAAATGGCCAACCCCACGTTGAGATCTTCGGCCATGAGCCGGCGAATGCCCGGGATGTACCCCGCAGTAGATACCGTGACTTTCCGCCCTCCCAACCCAATGCCCTGTTTTAGGCGCATCAGTTTTAGGGCGCGGACGACCGCTGAGTAATTGAGCAGCGGCTCGCCCATTCCCATCATCACCACATTGGTCACCTTCTCGTTCCGCTCCCGGGCGAAGTGGTTGACCTGCAAGAGTTGATCGACGATCTGCCCGGCTTCGAGATTGGCTATCATCCCCATGCGCCCGGTGGCGCAGAACTTGCAGTCGAGCGGGCAGCCTACTTGCGACGACAGGCAGGCCGTGCGCCGAGTGCCATCGACGATCAGGACGGACTCGATGCGCTGCCCGGTGGGCAGCTCAAAGAGGAATTTGACGGCCTCGCCCGTAGCCGATTCTTGCCGCCTGACGAGGTTTAGGCAAGTAATGCGCGTCCGCGTGGCGAGCTTTTCCCGCAAAATTTTGGAGAGATTGGTCATCTCGCGGACATCGTAGATGCCCTTGGCATAGAGCCAATCGAGGAGCTGACCGGTGCGGTACACGGGTTCGTCGAGCTCGGCGACGAGCTGGTCAATCTCGTTGGGCAGCATAGATTTGAGGTCGTAAAGCTGACTAATCACCTTAAAAGTCCTTGACGAATAAACGGCTTGGCATATATGTTAAGAGTTTGCTGATATTGGTCAACGGGCTCCCAACCGTTGCTAGCTCCCTTGTTTTCCCATCTATTGATGAATATGCGATTCGGATTTGCCATCAGGTTCTGGGGCATTCTATTGGGCTTCCTCGCGCTCGCGCTTGGAGCGTTGTGCTTGGGGATGGCCTCTCAACACTCGGCGGCCACAACAGCCCATGCTCCGGCCGCCGTTGGGGAGCCGCCCTTTGTCGGCCCCCAGATTCCACCCCTGCCCGAAGACCCCACGCGGACGATTGCCGACGTGCTGAGCTACGGGGATTCCATCGACCGCTCGCTCAAGCACCGCCGCGTCCCGAGCCGCCAGTTGGAGCGGCTGTACCAAGCGTTGTACGCGGTCTTCGACCCCGCTCAAGTCAAGCCGGGCGACTCCTACGAGGTCGTAATCGACTCCAGCGACGCCATTCGCCGCTTCCGCTACACGCCCCATCGCACCCCGGACCGCCCGATTGAGGTGGCGTTGCGCGACGGCCAGCTCGTCGGCCGCCAGCTACAATTGCCGCTGGAGCGACGGCGCGAGCGGCTCGAAGTACGCATCGAGAACAACCTCTCTAACGCCATTCGCACGGCCGGGGAGGGCGGCGCGCTCAGCGACGCGATCGCCGACGACATATTCGGCGCAGTCATCGACTTCCAGCGCGACCCGCGCCGCGGCGATCGGCTGGGCATCGTCTTTGAAAAGCTCTACCTCGACGAGCGCTTTGTGCGCTACGGTCACGTCCTCTTGGCGCGCTACAAAGGCGAGCGAGTGACCAAGTTGGCGGTCCGCTATGCCCCGGCCGAGGGAGAGGACGCCTATTACGACGCCAGCGGTCGCTCCCTCGGCCGGATGTTCGTACTCAAGCCCCTCAGAGCCAGCCGCATCACCTCGCGCTTCAACCGCCAGCGCTTCCATCCCGTCCTCAAAGAGCAACGCCCCCATCTGGGCACGGACTACGGCGCGCCGACCGGCACCTTGGTGTGGACTACGGCCCGGGGGCAGGTGGCGTACGCCGGGCGGAAGGGCGGATACGGCAAGCTGGTCGAAATCGTCCATCCCAATGGCTACCGCACCCGCTACGCGCACCTGAGCAAGATATTGGTTCGCAAAGGTCAGCTCGTCGAGCAAAAAGACATCATCGGCAAAGTGGGTGCCACCGGACTGGCGACCGGCCCCCACCTGCACTACGAAATCATCAAGGACGGCCGCCACATCAATCCCGAACGCATCAACACAGGCAGTGACGTCCCGACGCTGGCCGACGGTCTGTTGCCGGACTTTATCCAAAAGCGCGACGCGCTCTTGCACGTCCTCGATCTCGGCCCGCGCCACTTGGCTTTTCGCAGCGGCCCTTGACACGCCCTTTGCCCTAGTTTTATTGGCTGTCTCGCTATGGAATTGAAGTCGCTGCAGGAGATCGAGAGCCTCGCCGAGCGCGACGGTCGCTACAAGAGGGACGCGTACCTTTTTGTGTACGACGCGCTGGAGTACACGGTGCGCACGCTCGGCAAGGACGCCTTGCCCAACGAGAAGCGGCACATTTCCGGCCGGGACTTGCTCTTTGGCATCAGCGAGTACAGTGCCGATCAGTTTGGGCCGCTCACTTGCGCGGTCTTTGCCCACTGGGGCATTGAGCAGACGCGCGATTTCGGCGAAATTGTCTTCAACTTGGTCAAAGCGAATTTGCTCCGCAAAACAGACGAGGACCGGATTGAAGACTTCGTCGATGTGTACGACTTTGCCGAGGAATTCGACTGGAAGAAGCGCAAGGCCGACCTCAAGCGCCTGCCCTAAGCGCGGGACGCGAAGATGAAAATCGCCTATTTCGACTGCTTCTCAGGTATTAGCGGCGACATGATCTTGGGTGCCCTGCTCGACGCGGGTCTCGCGCTGGCGGACCTCAACCGAGAAATCGCCAAGCTCGGCGTGCCGGGCGTCGCCATTGAGCGCGAACCCACCGCCCGGCACGCCATTGCCGCCACGCGGGCCAAGGTCTGCGTGGCCGACGCGCCTTTGGCCGGTGCCGAGCACCATCTCGACCTGTCGGGCGAGCACGCCCACACCCATCTCAAAGACATAACTCGCTGCATTGACGGCAGCCGCTTAGACGGCGTTGTCAAGGAACGCTCCATGCGCATTTTTGAACGCCTGTGTGTAGCCGAAGCCGAGGTCCACAACGCCGCGCCGGCCGAAGTGGCCCTGCACGAAGTGGGTGCCCTCGACGCCCTGATAGACGTGGTAGGGGCCGTGGCCGGCCTCCAACTCTTGGAGGTGGACGAGGTCTGCGCTTCGCCGCTGCGCTTTGGTACGGGCTTTGTGCGCTGTGCGCACGGGTGCTACCCGGTGCCCGTGCCGGGGGTCGTGGCCCTCTGCCGCGGCGTGCCGACCGAGCAGACCGATATCCGCGCCGAACTCGTCACCCCGACCGGGGCGGCGATCATCACCACCTTGGCCCAGTCCTTTGGGCCGCAGCCGCCCTTCTGCCAACAGGCCGTCGGCTATGGTGCGGGCGGCCGCGACTTAGAGGCCATCCCCAATCTATTGCGCTTGCGCTTGGGCGAGCGAGCACCGACCAGCGAGCGCGTCCTGCTGATTGAAGCCAATATCGACGACATGAACCCCGAGGTGTACGGCTACCTCTTCGATCGGCTGCTAGCGCAGGGCGCGTGCGACGTGTACGCCGCGCCGGTCCTGATGAAAAAGGGCCGCCCGGGCAATGTGCTCAGCGTCCTCGCGCCGGCGGGTCGCCTAGACGAGTTGGCCGGAATCGTCCTGCGAGAAACAACGACCATCGGCCTCCGCTACTACGAGGTGGAACGCCGCGTCTTGGAACGCCAAGTCCAGACCGTTGCCACGCCGTACGGGGCGGTCGGCGTCAAGTTTAGCTGTATAGACGGCCGCCGCCGCGTCGCTCCTGAATACGAGGATTGCGCTCGGCTGGCCCAAGAGCACCAAGTGCCCTTGCTATCCGTATATGAGGCCGCTCAAACGGCCGCCACTAAGGAGTAATGACCATCATGTTGCGGTTAATCGTATGTGCGTTATGCGCGTTATGGCTGGTTCCCCTATCGAGCCAAGCGGCCGAATGGCCGGCTTATAGGGGCGATTTAGACGAATTCGACAACATACAGCACTTGCCGGCCGGCGAAGGCCCAGCCCGCCTCGTGCTCGGCGACAACGACGGCCGGATCCACGTCTATGAAGAGCGCGAAGGGCGCGACCAGACCTATGCCGAGGTGTGGGTCAGCGACTACCTCGAAGGGGCCGTGGCCGGCGTGTTCGTCCTCGACATCAACGACGACCCGCTCGAGGAGATCGTCGCCTATACCGACCACGGCCGCGTGTATTACTTCGACGCTCAGGACTACGCGCTCGTGTGGAGCAACTCGCCCAATGAATACGCCCGCATTACCAGCCTAACCATCGGCGACATTGACGATGACCCCCAGCCCGAGCTCGTGTTTTGCGCCGATGGGCGCTTGATCGTGTACGACGGCCGCGACCAGTACGAGCAGTGGCGCAGCGACCAAACCGACTTGACGGCCCATCAGATTCTCATCGGCGATGTCGATGGGGACGACGAAGACGAAATCGTACTCAACGACGGCTACGTGTTCGACGCCCGGTTCTTCGACTTGGAATGGCAGTCGCCCGTGCCATTTGGCGAGCGCGTGGGCCTAATAGACCTCGACGAGGACCAGATTCCCGAGGTCGTCGGCGAGTCTCAGGGCCGCTACCTCCGCATCTTTGATATCGATCTCCGGCGCGCCAAGTCGCTGGGGCGCTAGCGGCCCCGCCTTGACACTTGGGCGGCGACCGGCGTATATACTCCCGCCGATACAACCACCAACAAGGAGCGATTGCCATGCGACCTGTCACCCTCTTCACTGGCCAGTGGGCCGACATACCTATTGAGACCCTCTGCCAACAGGCCGTTGAGTTTGGCTACGACGGTTTGGAGTTGGCCTGCTGGGGCGACCATTTTGAGGTGGACCAAGCCACCGATGCCTATTGCGAGGCCAAGCGCAAACTGCTCGCAAAACACGATCTAGCCCTGTTTGCCATTTCCAATCACCTCGTCGGCCAAGCCGTGTGCGACGCCATTGACAGCCGCCACCAAGCCATCCTGCCCCCGCGCATCTTTGGCGACGGCCGCCCGGAGGGCGTGCGCCAGCGAGCGGCCGAAGAGATGATCGCCACCGGTCGAGCGGCCGCCCGGCTCGGGGTCGAGGTGGTCAACGGCTTCACCGGCTCCTCGATCTGGCCGTTGCTCTATTCGTTTCCCCCGGTATCCCCCGATTTGATCGCGGCCGGCTATGCGGATTTTGCCGCGCGCTGGAAACCCATACTCGACCAATATCAAGCCCTCGGCGTCAAGTTCGCGCTAGAGGTCCATCCCACTGAAATCGCCTTTGATACGGCCTCGGCCGAGCGCGCCATCCAAGCACTCGACGGCCACCCGGCCTTTGGCTTCAACTACGACCCCAGTCACCTCGGCTACCAAGGCGTGGATTACGTCGAGTTCATCTACCGATTCAGCGACCGCATCTTCCACGTCCATCTGAAGGACGTAGGCTGGTCTGCGACGCCGACCGACGCCGGGGTCTTCGGCGGGCACACCGAGTTCGGCGACCGCCGCCGCTATTGGGACTTTCGCTCGTTGGGCCGCGGCAACATCGACTTCGAGGAAATCATCCGCGCCCTCAACCGCATCAACTATCAGGGGCCGCTGTCGGTCGAATGGGAAGACAGCGGCATGGATCGCGTCCACGGCGCGACCGAAGCGGCCGCCTTTGTCAAACAGGTCGATTTCCCGCCCTCGGATCTGGCCTTTGACGCGGCGTTTGAGGACTAGCCTTGCAGCGTCTCGTCGCTCTCCTGCTCGTCGTCCTGCTCATCGCTTGTGGCCGCGAGCAACGCCCGCAGCAGACCTTGGTTTTTGGCCGCGGCTCGGATTCGGTCGGGCTCGATCCGGCCATTGAAAACGACGGCGAATCGTTTAAGGTCTGCGACAATCTGTACGAGACGTTGGTGACCTACCACAGCGAGAGCACGGCTGTCGTGCCGCAACTGGCGCGTTCTTGGCACATTTCCGACGATCAGCTCGCGTGGACCTTCCACTTGCGGACGGGGGTCCTCTTCCACGACGGCACGCCCTTTAACGCCGAGGCCATGCTGTTTTCCCTCGGGCGGCAGCTATACAAAGACCATCCCTTCCACAAAGTCGCCGGCGCGTACAAGTACTGGCAGGCCATGGGCATGGACGACATCGTCGCCGCGCTAGAGGCCCCGGACGACTCGACCTTTGTCATCCGCCTCAAAGAGCCGCATGCTCCCTTTCTGGCCAACTTGGCGATGAACTTCTGTGCGGCCGTCAGTCCCACCGCAGTGGCCCGGCACGGTCGCGATTATTTCAAAAACCCGGTCGGCACCGGCCCGTTCCGCTTTGTCGAATGGCGCAAGGACGAGCGCATCGTCTTGGAGCGCAACCCCGATTACTGGGGGCCCCAGCCGCCGCTCGATCGCCTAATTTTTAAGCCCATTCAGGAAGCCTCGGTGCGCTTCTTGGAGCTTTCGCAGGGCACGATCCACGGCTTTGACAACCTCAGCCCGGAGTACCTTGAGCCGATCCGCGCCGACCCCAATCTCCACCTCTTGACGCAGGCTGGCATGAACGTCGGCTACTTGGCCATGCACCTAGACAAGAAGCCCTTTGACGACGTGCGGGTGCGCCGAGCCGTAAATCACGCCGTGAATAAGCAGGCCCTCGTGGATAATTTTTACGAGGGCTTGGCCATGCCAGCCAAAAACCCCATCCCGCCGACCCTGTGGAGCTATAACGACACCATTGCTGGCTATGACTATGATCCGGCGAAAGCGCGGGCCTTGCTGGCCGCAGCCGGTTATGCCGAGGGCTTTGCGACCGAGTTGTGGGCCATGCCGGTGCCGCGGCCCTATATGCCGCAGCCGGGCAAGATCGCCGAGGCGATTCAGGCCGATCTCGAAAAGGTGGGAATTCACGCCCGCATTGTGTCTTGGGAATGGGGCACGTACTTGGACAAGGTGTTCGACGGTCAGCACCAGATGGCGTTGTTGGGTTGGACCGGCGACAACGGCGACCCAGACAACTTCCTCTACGTGCTCCTCGACTCGACCGCGGCCGTCAAGCCGGCCCAGAATATCGCCTTCTACCGCAGCGTGGAGCTGCACGACGCCCTCGTCGCGGCTCGCCGTTCAACCGACCGCGCCGAGCGCACGCGGCTCTACGCCCAAGCGCAGGAAATCGTCCACCGCGACGCCCCGTGGGTTCCCCTAGTACACGCGACGCAGACGGTGGTTTTCCAGCACCGCGTCACGGGCTTCAAGCTGCATCCCACCGGCAGCAAGTGGTTTCACAGCACCGCGCTGGCCCCTTGAGCCATGTACCGCTTCGTCCTCAAGCGGCTCATCGCGCTCTTGCCGACGCTGGCGGGTATTTCGCTTCTAGTTTTTCTGATGCTCTATTTGGTGCCGGGGGATCCGGCCCAAGTCATGCTCGGAGAGCGCGCCAATGCCGAGAGCTTGGCCGAGTTGCGCGCGACCATGGGCCTCGACCAGCCCTTCCACGTGCAGTTTTACCGCTTCTTCACCGGCCTGTTGCGCGGCGATCTCGGCCGCTCGATTCGCACTCACGAGAAAATCACCACCGAACTCGTCCAGCGCTTCCCGGCCACCTGCGAGCTAACGGTGGCGAGTATGCTGCTGGCCGTGGTGGTCGGCATCGCGGCCGGCCTGTGGGCGGCTGTGCGGCGGGGCAAAATCGCCGATCTCCTCAGCATGATCTTGGCGACGGCTGGCATTTCCATTCCGGTATTTTGGCTGGCCCTGATGCTCGTGTTGCTGTTGGCCTTTTACGTGCCGCTCTTTCCGGTGTCCGGCCGCTTGAGCACGGATATTTACTTTGAGCCGATCACCTATTTCTACGTAATCGACACCCTTTTGCAGGGCGATTTCGCGGCCTGCGGCGACGTGCTGTGGCACCTCTTCCTGCCGGCCCTGACCTTGGGGACTATTCCCATGGCCGTCATCGCCCGCATGACCCGCGCCAGCCTGATCGACGTCCTCGGCGAGGACTACATCCGCACGGCTTGGGCCAAGGGCCTGCAACAGCGGGTGGTGATTGTGCGCCACGCCCTGAAAAACGCCTTCATCCCCACGCTCACGGTCATTGCCCTCGAATTTGGCTACCTGCTCGGGGGCGCGGTTATCACCGAGACCATCTTCGCTTGGCCCGGGGTGGGCCGCTGGCTCTTTTTAGCGGTGCAGGCGCGCGACTTCCGCGCAGTGCAGGGCGGGGTTTTGCTGCTGGCCGCGGTCTTTGTGCTGGCCAACCTCATCGCCGACGTACTCTACGCTTGGCTGGACCCGCGGATACGCTATGACGAGGAATAGTTACCGCAAACTTCCGGGTGCTGCTTCAGGTATTCGAGCAAGGCTTCCGCAGCCCACTGGTGGCCAACGGCGTTCCAGTGGGCGTCGTGCGGCCAATTCGCGTCTTCTGGTCTGGCCCCTTGACGGAGGATGTAGTCGTATTGGTCAATGACGGGGATGCCCCGCGCCTCGGCCATGCTGTTCATCTGATCAAAGAGGAACTTCCCGGCACCTTTCCGGCGATGGGACGCCAAGATCACCAAGGCGACCCCGTCGCGGTCTGTGCGTTCCTTGAACTGATCGAGGGCGAACCCCGTGCAGTGGAAGGCTTCCTCAAAGGCAGGCCCCTCCGTAGGCAATTGCGTTGTTGGCGTCCACCTATCGAGAAGGGGGGCATAGCGGGGACGCTGGCTCAGAAGCTCCGCCCATTCGGTGAGTCGAGGATGGGCATGGTATGGAAAGAAGGCCCTCCTCTTCGCAGCGAGGTAGTTTGCGAACCGGGAAACCCGCCTCAGGTATGATATGAGACGTTCTTGCAAGGACCGCGGTCTCCACAGAGGAAACTTGTGCGCCCGCCAGTCGGGATCAGGGGGGCGCAGTTCCACCGTTCCGTCTGCCCGTCTGGCCGCAGACATCCACGGCGAGTGATCCGGGTCCCGGCCGGCATCGAATGCTTGCAGAATCGCGGAGTTGTCTCGGAAGTCGTTCAGGGCGAAGACCAAGACTAAGAGCTTGGGGCGCAGATGCCGGGCGAACCCATCGTAAAACGGCAGTTGATTGATCTGCCCGGTAGCAGGAAGCCCGAATGCCGAGGTCGTGATGTCGAGATGGGGTACTGCCCGAGCCGCGAGTTGCTCCAGCCGGACTTGAAATTTGTCGGCGATGGGAACTTGCTCCGCATCGACATAGGAATCGCCGATTATGGCGATGTGGCAACTCTCGGCGGCGCGTTCGGGGGTCGGGGGTTCTCGGTCTGCGAAGCCCAGACTGTTGGTGCGGGAAACGGTCCAGAAATCGAGAAAATTCGTATGGCGGATCTCCGCGTTGGGTCGCCTGATGAGTCCCACCTTGGGAACAAAGCGAAAGGTATGGACTCGGTTGGTGAACGGCCACGGATGAATCAGGCGGAAATACGCCTCCCCGGCGATTGCAATCAGGACCAGCCCGGCGATGAACAACAACACATTCCCGCCGACCAATTGCAGCATGCGGCGGATGCGTGACTTACTGCGTCGCAAGGCGATGCCCAACTAAACCTTTGTCCACGCGCCGCTGTTGTTGGACGATTCCACGGCCGCCGCCACGAATTTCATGCCCGCGACGCCCTCTTGTACGCCCGGATGGGGAAAGGCCGCGGGCACATCCTGCTGGCCGCGGCGCGTGCGGATGAGCCGCTCGATAGTGGTGTGGAGGTTGGCGAGGGCCGGGAAGAAGTCCTCGTGGTGCCCCGAAGGCACTCGCAGGTACGAGGCGACGGCCGCCGGCAGGTCGAATTCAGCGCCAATCCAATAGGTAATGTCGCGGCCATCGCCGTGGCGCACGAGCAGGCATTCGGCCCGCTCCTGACGCCATTCGATTGAGCCTTGGGTGCCAAAGACGCGGAAGCCGTTGTCGTTGCGATAGCCGACTGCGATTTGCGTGGCCGTGATCAGGGCGGTGCCGCCGTTTTCCAGCTCGCCGATCACGTTGAAATCGTCGTCGAGCACGCGGCCTTCGACAAAGGTGTTGAGGCGCGCCGAGACCCGCTCAATGTCCAGCCCGGTCACCCAAGTCGCGGCGATGAAGGCGTGAGTGCCAATGTCGCCGCCGCAATTGGAAATACCCGTGCGCTCGGGATCGGTGCGCCAAGACGCCTGCTGCTGGCCGGTCTGTTCGAGGGCCGTGGCCAGCCAGCCCTGATGATACCAAGAATCCACCTTGCGGACTTGGCCGATTTCGCCGCTTTGGATCATTTCTTTGGCCAGCATCATCATGGGATGGCCCGTATAGGTATGGGCCAGCACAAAGGGGACAGACTCGCGCTCGACGATGCTCGCCAAGTCTTGGGCTTCGGCGACCGTTAGGGTCATTGGCTTTTCGCAGAGCACTGGGATGCCGGCTTGCAAAAAGGCTTTGGCTGGCTCGTAGTGGGCGAAGTTGGGGGTGACGATGGTGACGTAATCAAGGGCTTGCTCGCCGCTTTGCACCGCCTCTAACAAGGCCCGATAGGTGGGATACCCCTCAATGTCGTAGTCGTCGGCCGCGCGCATGGCCGCCTCTGGGTCGGAGCGCAGCGCACCCGCGACCAATTCGCGGCTGGCGTCGAGCGCGATGGCGCGGTTGTGGACCATGCCAAAAAAGGAATCGGGGCCGCCGCCGCCGATCATGCCTACTTTGAGTTTGCTCATGGAATTTTCTCCCAAAATGTATTGTTGCAGTGCTCTATTTTAATTTGGAACCTCTACCTGTCAAACTCACGGGACGCGCCGTGCGGCCGTAGGTAGTCCTTGTTGCAATTGGCTGGCGTCTAGCCCGCGGTTGAAGGCATAGCGTTTGTAGGCCAATACCAGCGAGATGTCGGCTTGGCGTATTTCTACTCGGCGCGGCAGGTACAGCGCGTCTTCTCGGCGGTATTCTCCAAGCTCGCGGAGCAGGACATCGCCCTCGGGCAGCGGCAGACTCTCACGCACGACCAAGCCGCGGCGCAGGTCCAGCCACGCCCGCCGCCCGTCGGCGAGCGCGACCACCGCGTGGTCGGCGCGGGGATACTCAACCGGCTCGGCGATGGAACCCGGCTCGACGAGGCCGAGCAAGACGTAGCGCAGATCGCCGGCCCCAAAGTCCAGCCCCGTCAGCGCGGTTAGCAGCCGGCCGCGCATTGTTCCTTTTAAGGGCTGGTCCATGCCGCGGCCATACACGGTCAGGCTGTCGCCTTCGAGTAGGGCCGTAAAAATGTGGGTGAAAAAGGGACCGCGCACTTCGACGCGGCAGAGATCGGGATTGATTAGCTGCACGAGGGCCGTCCCCCGCTCGCGCACCGGGCCGCGCCGCAGCTCAATGGCCGCTTCGGCCGTCAGGTCCTCGAACTGGGCCAGCGACGCCGAGGCGGCGAGCAAGGCGGCCGGTCCTTGGTCCGCATCCCAGCCTTGGCGCACCACCGGCGGCGGAGTGCAAGCCAACGCGAGGGCGCAGAGCGCGAACCGCTTAGACCACGTGGGCATCACGGCCGCAGCTTGCGCCGGACCTCTTCGTTGTCCGGCGCGAGTTCCAGCACCTTTTGCCAATGGGCGCGCGCCTCGCCCGTTTTGCCGAGCGCGCTGGCAATGTCGCCAGCGTGGTCGAAGATCACGGCCTGCTCCTCGGGATCGCCCTCGTCCATCTGCTCCAAGGCTTGTTGCAGGTAGTGTTCGGCCTGCGCTAGCTCGCCGAGGCGGAAATAGGCCCAACCGATGCTGTCGAGGAACGCGCTGTTGTCCGGCTCTATTGCGATCGCCTTCTCCAAGAGCTCGACCGCTTCTGTCAGCCGTACGCCCTTGTCCGCGTACATGTAGCCGAGGTAGTTGAGGGCGTAGGCATCGTTTGGCTCAATCGCCAATAGGCGCTGAAAGGTCTCTATGGCGCGATCGAAGTACTCGTCGCGGCCCAGTTTGCGCGAAGCCTGCTCATAGCAGGAGCCGAGGTAAAAGAGCGCGTGGCTTTTGTCGCTGGCGAGCGCGACAGCCTGATTCAGCTTCTCCAGCGCCGCTTCCCAGCGCTCCAATTCCTCTAGGGCGATGCCCCAGTGCAAAAAGGTCGGGCTGGCCGCGGAGTCGAGCGCGGCCGCTGTTTCGTATTGGGCCAGCGCGGCTTCCCACTGCCCCTGCCGCCCCAAGCTGATCCCCCACCGCACGTGCAGCACGGCGTGCTCTGGGGATACGCTGAGTCCTTGGCGATAGACGTCAATGGCCGCTGTCCAAGCGTCTTGTTGCTCTAGCGCAAGTCCCCAGTACAGATATATATCAACGGCGTCGGGCAGGTGCTCAAGGCCGCGCTGGTACACGGCGATGGCCTCGTCGTAGCGCTCGGTGCTCTCTAGGACGGTCCCCCAGTACAGGTAAATCTCGCTGCTATCGGGCATGGCTTCGGCCGCTTGGCCGAGGACGGCGGTGGCGGAATCGTAATCCTCCAAGTAGATGTAGTAGCGCACTAGGTCGGTCCACTGTTCGACCGTTTGCGGCTGCATCTCGACGATGCGCTTAAAGACCAACGTTGCTTGGTCGTATTTGCCGGCCTCGGACAGGGCCATTCCCAAGTGATAGAGCACCTCGGCCCCCTCTTCGGCGAGGATTTCCTCTAGGTCGTGCTCGGAGACCATGAGCCGCGCCAAGTAGTAAGGGACGCTGCTGTCGGGCAGGCGTCTAGCGGCCTGTCGGTAGATGGCGATGGCCTCGTGGCGATCCCCCTGCGCCAGCTTGAGTTCGGCCAGACCGAGATAGGCGTCCTCAATCGTGGGGTCGGCCGCGAGGACCCGATGATAGATGTGCTCGGCCTCTTTTTGTCGGCTGATGCGAGAAAAAATGCTGGCTATGTCCACCGCGACCTCTGGCGGCACTTGCTCTTGGGCGAGCACCTCCTTGAAGAGCGGAGCGATTTGCTCGGTTTGGCCCGTTTCAAAGTAGAGATAGGCCAAGTGGCGGTAGAGCGGCCAATTGTCCGGCTCGTAGCGCAGCAGTTGTTCGATGTGGCCGATGGCGGCCTCGCGGTAGCCTTCGCTCTCCAAGAGCCGAATCAGCATGCGGCGTAACCGCACTTGGCTGCCTTCCAATGATAGGCTCTTGTGGGCAAAGTGGGCGGTCATACGGGGGTCGTTGATGCGCTGGTAGTTGTAAGCGAGGCGGGCGTAGATGGTGGGCGAGGTCGGGTCGAGGTCGGCTGCAGAGCGCAGGGCGACTATCGCGCCGAGGTAGTTGTGCTGGGCTTCAAAGATCTTGGCCTTGACAAAGTATTGCATGGCTTGTTTGGGGTCTGTCGGCTCTGCGGGCGCGGGCGCGTTGTGGCCCCTCAGGCCCGCGCAGCCGCCTGCTGACAGCGCGAGGGCGCAGAGCAGGGGAAGGAGATGCGAGACATTATTCATAAGCAAAAGATAAACCTGTATTAACGGTGTCTAGGAAGTCAGAAGCCTAAACTTTCGGATCTAAGGCGTCTCTAAGCCCGTCGCCAAAGAGGTTGAGGGCGAGGACGACCGCGAAGATGGCCAGCCCGGGAAACGCCATGACCCAAGGAGCTTGCAAGAGCAGCTCGCGCCCCCCGGATAGCATGGCCCCCCACTCGGGGGTCGGCGGCTGGGCACCCAAGCCCAAAAAGCTCAATCCGGCCGCGTCGAGGATGGCCGTGCCCAAGCTGAGCGTGGCTTGCACGATGAGCGGAACCGTGCAGTTGGGCAAGATGCTGTAAAACAGCAGCCGCCATTCGCTCGCCCCCAAGGCGCGCACAGCCTCGATATAGGTGGCCTCGCGCACGGTCAACACCGAGGAGCGCATGAGGCGGGCAAATTGCGGCACCAACACGATGCTGACGGCGAGGATGGCGTTGTCAATGCCCGGCCCGATGATGGCGACGATGGCAATGGCCAGTAGGATGCTAGGGAAGGCCAGCATCAGATCCATCAGTCGCATGATGAGCATGTCGGCGGCCCCGCCGCGATACCCGGCCACCAAGCCGAGCAAGGTGCCGGTAGAAGCGGCCAGCGCGATGGCGACTAGGCCGATCCGCAATGAGATGCGGGCGCCGTACACGATGCGGCTGAAAATGTCGCGGCCAAAATCGTCGGTTCCCAGCCAGTGGATCAGCGACGGCGGCTGCAAGCGCGCATAGAGGTTTTGCGCCAGTGGATCATAAGGGGCCAAAAGCGGCGCCAGCAGCGCGACCAGAAACGCACTCGCCAAGACCCCGCCGCCGACCAGCGCGAGGTGCTGCTTGCCGAGTTGCCGCAGTTGACCGGCGACGTGTGGAATCATCTCAAGCATGGCAGTCTGCTTAGTTAGGCTCTAGAACCAACACGCCCAGCGGCGGCAGGCGCAACCGCGCCGAATGCGGTTGGCCATGGCAGGCGATGTGCTCGGTTTGCACCCAGCCGCCGTGGCCGATGCCGCTCCCCCCGTAGATTTCGGCGTCGCTGTTGAGCACCTCGCGGTACGGCCCGGCGGCTGGCAGCCCGAGCTGGTAGTCCGCTCGGGGGACTGGGGTGAAATTGCAGACAAAAATCAGGGGTTTTTCGCCCTCGGCGCGGCGCACAAAAGCCGCGACGCTCTGCGCGGAGTCCGAGCAGTCAATCCACTCAAAACCATCGGGATGGGCATCGGTGCGGTGCAGGGCCGCACAGCGGCGATAGAGCTGGTTGAGGTCGCAGAGCCAGCGATAGACGCCGCTGTGCCCCTCGTCGGCGAGCAGGTGCCAAGGCAGCTCGCCTTGGTGATCCCACTCTTCCCACTGCGCCAGTTCGGCCCCCATAAAGAGCAGCTTCTTGCCCGGGTGCCCGTACATAAAGCCGTAGAGCAAGCGCAAGTTGGCCCGTTGCTGCCAAGCGTCCCCGGGCATCTTGCTCAAGAGCGAGTGCTTGCCGTGGACCACCTCGTCGTGCGACAGCGGCAGCACGAAGTTTTCGCTATAGGCGTAGAGCATGCCAAAGGTCAGGTCGCCTTGGTGGTGGCGACGGTGGATCGGATCGCGCTGCATGTAGCGCAGCACGTCGTTCATCCAGCCCATGTTCCACTTGAAGTTAAAGCCGAGGCCGCCGCTGGCAGCCGGCCGGGAGACCTCCGGCCAAGCGGTCGATTCCTCGGCGATCATCAAGGCCCCGGGGCAGTGCTCGCCAATGGCCGCGTTGAGCTGCCGGAGGAAATCGATGGCTTCGAGGTTTTCGCGCCCGCCGTAGGCGTTGGGCACCCATTCCCCTCCTAGGCGCGAGTAGTCGAGATAGAGCATGGAGGCCACGGCATCGACGCGCAGGCCGTCGAGGTGAAAGCGCTCGAGCCAAAAAAGGGCATTGGAAATGAGAAAGGAGCGGACTTCGGCGCGACCATAGTTGAATATGCAGGTCTGCCAATCGGGATGCCGTCCTTGGCGCGGGTCGCAGTGCTCGTAGAGGCTGGTGCCGTCAAACTGGGCCAAGCCGTGGGCGTCGCCCGGAAAGTGCGCGGGCACCCAATCGAGAATCACGCCGATGGCGTGGCGGTGGCAATAGTCGATGAAATAAGCAAAGTCCTCGGGCGCACCAAAGCGCGCACTCGGCGCGAAATACCCCGTTCCCTGATACCCCCACGAGCCGTCGAAGGGATGCTCGGCCACCGGCATCAGCTCAATGTGGGTAAAACCTAGCTCGGCCACGTGGGCGACCAATTGGTGAGCCAGCGTGCGATAGTCGAGATAGGCAGTGCCATTGCGCCGCCACGAGCCGAGATGCACCTCGTAGATGGCGAGGGGCGCTTCCAACGAGTTGTGTGCTCGACGCTCGGCCATCCAAGCGTCGTCCCCCCAAGCGAACGCATCGTCCCGGCAGACCGCCGAAGCGGTGCGGGGTGGCCGTTCCGTTGCAAAGGCAAAGGGATCGCTCTTGAGCAGGATGGTTCCTTGGCGGCTGAGGATTTCGTACTTGTAGAGTGCGCCCGCGCCCACCTCTGGGACGAACAGTTCCCAGACCCCGGACGCGCCCAGCGAGCGCATGCAGTGCCGCCGGCCGTCCCAGTGGTTGAAGTCGCCGACCGCGCTGACCCGGCGGGCATTCGGTGCCCACACCGCAAAATACGTGCCCTCTGCGCCGTCGATGCAGCGCGGATGTGCCCCCAGCGCTTCGTAGGCGCGGTAGTGGGTTCCTTCGTTGAAGAGGTATTGGTCTTGGGACGCGAGCTGCGGCCAGAATGAGTATGGGTCGCGGCAGGAGCGAACCTCGCCCTGCGCGTCTGTTATCGCTAGATGGTATGCAAAGGGCGAGCGGCGGTCGGCAATCCGCGCCTCGAACAACCCCTCGGCATGGGTCTTGGCGGCCTGAAAGCTCGCACCTTGCCCTCCCCGCTCCACGACTTGGACGCTCGCCGCATCGGGCCGGAACACGCGCACGACCCATCCCTCGTCTAAGGGGTGCATCCCCAAGTACGCGAACACATCGGCGCACTCGCCGTGCAAAAGGGCCTTCATTATCTGCGGATCAAGCGTTGCCTGCATGGTCGCACTCGAGATGGGCTTGTGTAGCCCTCTATTTCGAGGGGGTTATATCGGGAAAGAAGGCGGCGACAATTTTCCACTCGCCCTTGATATAGCCCGTGAACCATATATTCTGACAATCGTCCCAGCGAACATAGACCTCACCGGTATCCGAGCGCCAGCACCCCGACTCCCGCACTACGGATATGGCCATATTGCCGCGAATATCCGTTTGCACTATTTGCTGCTCCTGCTCGTAGTTGGCTCCCGCGGGCATGCGCGTCTCCCCCCATTCCTGCATCTCGCTCTGCACCAAGAATAGGTGTGGCACCCAGTCCGTAGGATCGGTTGAGCCACACCCGAACCAGCGGAAATAGCTCTCGTCGTGGCACGCGCGGACCGCATCCCAATCCTTTTCCCGGTGGGCCTGCTGGTAGCGGTTGAGTAGGCGGTGGATCGCCTCGATATTGGCTTGGTCTCTATCTCTATCCATGTCGTCTTTGCGGTCTGGCTCCAGCATCTACGGTAAACGTATAGCCCACGCCGACCGGCACTTCGCATTCATCGACTTCGCGCACTATGGACTTGACTTCTTTCGCTTCGGCTGTCGACGGGATCGGCCGGCTGTCCCGCGCCCGTGCCGAGGTCGGTACGACGACCGAGTCGGTGCCGATGTACGCGATGGCGATGGTATATCCCAGCCCGTTTTGCAACTCCTCAACCCGGCCGGCGAAGGCTTGCCGCAGAGCCTTGCGGCGCTCTCGCTCCGGCTCACTATGCAAGAGCCGGGTCAGCGTCTTTGCGGCGAGGTTTTCCGGCAGGGCCGGGTCGTAGGCCGACAGTAGCTGCGATAGTTGATCTCCGGTGCGGGGTTTCTCGGGTTCCATTGCGCTCACTCGATCAAATCGGATAGGCTTGTCCGCAGTTGCTGGCGGGCCGCGTGCAGACGCCAGCGCACAGCGCCTACCGAGCAACCCACTGTTTCGGCGATCTCCTCGTAAGAGAGCTCGTGGTATTCGCGCAAAACTACGACCATGCGCCGTTCGTCGTCAAGATTCTCAAGCGCCATGCGGATTCTACGCGCCAACTCGGCGTCCCGCGCTGATCCCGCCGCCATGAACTGGCGATCGAGATCGATGTCGCGCTCGACCGACAGGTGGACCCGGCGCTGGCTATACTTGTGGTGGTCGCGGCATAAGTTGCTGGCGATGGCCCAGAACCACGAGCGGAAACGCGTTGGATCATCGAGGCTGTGGAGGGCCTCATAAACGCGCACGAAGGTCTCTTGCGCCAGATCTTCCGCATCCGCTCTCCGGCCCGTCATGCGACAGAAAAACAAAAAAACTCCGTCTTGGTAGCGGGAGACCAAACTGGCGAAGGCGGCCATATCGCCCTCGGCAAAACGCCGTACCAATGCTTCGTCTGTAGGATCGTTTGCGTACCCATCCATCCCGTGCCGATGTCCAGCTTCCACTTTCTACCCTCGCCCGTATCAAACCCCATTTCGCACTCACGCCGACGCCTCTCTGACCCGCTGAGCGGCCAGCATCCTGAACGGCACGACGCTGATGCAGGTTATGGCAACGCCTAAAAGAAAAAGCTGCGTATAGCCCATGCTGAGGGCTAGCCGCCCTCCACCAAAGGCGGTGATCGCGTAGCCCATCAAGGCGGTGGTCGTCGTCACCGCCGACATCGTCGCCCTCCAGCGCGGTCCGACCAACTCTTGGTGAAAGACGGTAAACGCAGGCATGCGAACCGCGGTCAACGCGATGACGCTGATATACCCTAGGCCAGCGGTCTCCCAACGGGGAATAAGGGCCATTGGCAGCAGAGCCAAGGCAATGCCGAGCGTGGTGTACGTAAAGACCTGGACGTGACTTGTTTTCGCCAGCGCGTACGGCGCGACTAGGGCTGCGGGGACGGAGAGCAGTTGCGCCAGCCCGATCAGCCAGCCGATGGAGGGCGGAGCGATCCCGAGTTCCGCGTCTAGATACACGTTGAAAAAGGTGCGGGCCACAGCGACCCCCGGAGCGGCGAGCAAGCTGATCAGGCCAATCGCCATTAACGGCGCGGCCGGTCGCGTCCCGTTTTCGCCCTCCGCAGCCGCAGCCGACTGTTCTTGGCCGCTATCCCCCGCGGTTGAGCCGAACAGCACGAGCGACGGAGCTAGGACGAGCGAGGCCACGAGCAGACTACACTGGTAGGGGACGAGCCCGCCACAATCGGTTAGCCGGGCGAAAACCTGCGGCAGTGCTCCCCCTAGGACGCTGCCGGCAAAGCCGAAAAGCGGCCAGACCGCCCCGCGCAAGGAGAATACGAGCGAGCGGTTGTCGGCGGCCGTGGCCGACATCAGAAAGGGGCTGCTATTAACCATATAGGTAGCAAAGCCACAGTTGATGACCACTTGTACCGCGGCGATCCACCCCGTGCGTAGCGGGCCGAAAAAGAACCCAGCCAACGACATGAGCAGATACCCCACGACCATGAGTGTCATACCCCCCACCAGAGTTCGCCGGTATCCAGCCCGGTGCGCCCAGTTGCTGGCTATCGGGCTGAAAAGGGCGAAGCTCAGCAAGCCGATGGCGTTGAAGCGACCGACTAGATCGACGCCATAGTCCATCCTCAGCAGATAGAGATTGAATAGGACGCTGTAGATGCCAAACGCCGAAAACCCGATCAGGGCGGCGCAAGCCATATATAGCTTGACATCCCTCTCAAAGCGGGCGAGGAAATGCCTCATATCTGGCGTCGTGCGATACATATACAGGGAGACGAGCGAGTGCGGCGTACGTTTGTACAAAAATCAGAACGGGCCTGTTGGAGCGAAATCAATGGCCAAAGTGGGGTGATAAGGCTGTTGTGACGCAAGGGACCGTAGTTGTTTGTCCCGGTCTAAGTACGCGACACCCATGTATTGTTATATTTAAGTGCCGTTACGCAGTACGCCGCCTAGGCGCATCCGACCTACTTTGACTATGGACAAAAAAATCGCCACCTCCGGCTGGGGGCTGTACCCGTGCGTCGCCGCCTCGGTTCAGCGCGTGCGCTACTTGAGCGACCTGTGCCGTGCGGCTGCGGACCCGATTTTGCCCCAAGGCAATTGCCGGTCCTACGGCGATGGCTGCCTATACGAGCGCGTCGTCTCCACCCTGCCCCTCAAGCACCTGCTTGACTTCGATCGGTCGTGCGGGCTGTTGTACGCCCAAGCCGGCATTACGCTCGCCGAGATCATCCGCTTTGCCCTGCCCCGGGGCTTTTTCCTGCCCGTTACGCCGGGGACCAAATTCCCCACGCTCGGCGGCTGCATTGCCGCAGATGTCCACGGCAAAAACCACCACGCCGAGGGGTCCATTGCCGCTTTTGTCGAGTCGCTGGACATGGTGTTGGCCGATGGCTCGACCGTGCGCTGCTCGCGCAGCCAGCGCGCCGATTTGTTTTGGGCCACGCTCGGCGGCATGGGCTTGACGGGATTTATCTACGCGGCGACGCTGCGGCTAAAAAAGGTGCTGTCGGCGTACATCCGGCAGCGCGCCATTAAGACCGCGAATTGGGCCGAGACGTGCCGCGTTTGCCTAGAGACTCAGCAGCAGTACACCTATTCGGTCGCGTGGATCGACGGCCTGCAAACGGGCCGGCAGCTAGGCCGGGGTCGTGTGTTGTTGGGGGAACACGCTAGCGAGTGCGAGCTCAAGGGCAAGCCGCCCTTTCCCGTTCACGGCGATGGAGGCTGGGCCGTGCCGTTCTTTTTGCCCGGCCGCGTGCTCAATGCCCAAGTGCTAAAGGCGTTTAACGCCCTCTACTATCATCGCCAAGTGCGCCGTGCGACCGACGCGCTCATCCACTACGACCCGTATTTCTATCCGCTCGACGCCGTCCGCGGCTGGAACCGCCTATACGGCCGCCGGGGCTTTTTGCAGTACCAAGTCGCCGTGCCATACCCCGACAGCGCGGAGATGATCGCCGATCTGCTCGGGCGCATTGCTCGCCAAGGCATGGCTTCGCCCTTGGCCGTGTTCAAGTCCTTTGGGCCGCCGAGCGATGGCCTGCTTTCTTTCCCCCTAGCGGGCCATACCCTCTCGCTAGACATCCCCTTGCGCGACGCTGGGACTATTCCCTTCTTGCGCGCCCTAAACAAAACAGTCGTCGAGGCCAAAGGTCGCGTCTATCTGGCCAAGGACGCCATTTTGGAAAAGGAGGATTTCGCCGCCATGTATCCGCAACTCGAACAATTCAAAGCGGTCAAGCGCAAATACGACCCCGAGCACCGCTTCCGCTCCTGTCTATCCGACCGCTTGGGGATCACGTGAGAGCACTGGTTTTAGGGGCCAAATCGGCCATTGCCCAAGCCATCGTCGAGCACCTCGATGGCTATGACTTCGCGCTGGCCGCTCGCCGGTGTAGCGAGTTGGAGCCTTTTGCCGCGGACTTGCGGCTCAAACGCTCGTGCCGCGTAGAGCTGATCGAGTTTGACGCCTTGGACTTTGCGGCTTTGGCGCGCTTGCCGCAGCAGGTTCACGAGCGCGGCGGTCCCTTCGACTTGGTCGTCCTCGCCTTCGGCTATTTTGGCGACGAGCCGCACGATACAGACGAGATCCTCCGCATCCTCAACACCAACCTCACCGGCGCGGCCCTCGCCCTCGCGCACTTGGCCACCTATCTGAAAGAAAAGGGTACGCCGGCCGGCATCATCGCCATCTCGTCCGTATCCGGCGACCGGGGCCGCCAAGGCAATTACGTCTATGGGGCTGCTAAGGGAGGGCTTTCGATCTTCTTGCAAGGGCTGCGCAATCGGCTGGCTAAGACGCCGGTACACGTCCTGACCGTCAAGCCCGGGTTCGTCGCTACGCCGATGACCGAGGGGCGGCTAGACGGGCTTTTGGGGGTCGCTACGCCAGACCGAGTGGCCGCCGACATCGTGCGCGCCTATCGGCAAAAGAAGGATGTGCTCTACACGCCGTTTTTTTGGCGCTGGATCATGCTCGCGGTCAGGAGCATCCCCGAGCGCATTTTTAAGAGGCTGAAATTGTGATGGCTCCCGAAAGGATAGACCCGCCTCGCCAAGCGGCGAAAAAGGAGACATACCCATGATTCATACTACGATGTGGACCTATCCTTGGGACGTGATTGACGAGGGAGTGGACCGCGTCCTCGGCTTCCTCAAGGAAGAGGTCGGGCTGGATGCGATCAGCCTATCTACGGTCTATCACACCTACGACGCGCTCCGCACCCACGTACCCGGCAAAAAGCTCTTTTCTGGGTACGAGGACGCCATCTACTTCCAGCCCCAGAGCGAGCTGTACCAAGGCACTAAGCTCAAGCCGCACGTGCATCCCATGGCCAAGGACCAAGATCCCGTGCGGATCATCGCCGAGGCCTGCCGGGCGCACGGTTTGGAGCTGATTTCGTGGACCGTGCCCCTCCACAATCACTACATGGCTAGGCGGCATCCAGACTGCGCCCTGCTCGGTGTGTTCGGGGATCGCTATCCGGGTTGCCTGTGCCCGGCCAATCCCGAGGTGCGGGAGTACGTCCGCGGCTTGAGCTTGGACTTGGCCACCAACCACGATGTGCAGATGATCGAGTACGAATCCCTCCACTACATGGGCTTTGGCATGTTCCGCAACCACGCCAAAGTGGGGGTCCAGCTAGGAGCGGTCGGCTCCCTGTTGATGTCGCTGTGCTTTTGCACTGGGTGCATGCAGCGGGCCGAGGGCCGGGGCATGGACGTGGGGGAATTGAAGGGGAGGGTGGAAAAATGGCTCTTGGACCTCTTTGAGGAGGGGCCGCCGGAGCGCAGCGTGGAAGAGTTCGTCGCCGCCGAGCCGCTGCTGCGCGAGTACGTAACGATGCGGGCGGAGACTGTGACGTCGCTGGTCACCCAAATGAAAGAGGCCGTGAAAATCCCCGTTTCTTTTTTGTATATGGGCAACTATTACAACAACGGCATCGAGCGCACGTCCATCGAAAAGATCGTCGATCGGGTCAATGTCCTGTGCTACAGTGGCTCGCCGGAGGAGGCCAGCCAAACGGCGCAGGAGACCCTAGCCGGCATGGCCGATCCCGCTAGGTTGATCTGCGGCCTGAACGGCCACCAACCCATAGATAGGGCCGAGCAGATGCGAGCGATCCTCACTGCGGTTTACAAAACCGGGGCGCGTCGGTTCTCGTATTACAATTACGGTATGATTTCCCGGCGCAATCTCAGGTGGATTGCCGAGGCCATTGCTGCGGTGCGCGTCCTCGACGCCGACGAGAAGGGGTGAATTTGCAAAATAGAAATCCATTTCTATTTTACCAGACATGATTTCTAGATTGCTAAAAAGGCAAATCAACGCTCAACTCGCGCACTATCCGGCCGTGGCCCTGAGCGGGGCGCGCCAGACGGGTAAGACGACCTTAGCGAAAGCATTCGCGGGCCATTATTTCGATCTAGAAAATCCCCAAGACCAACTGCGTCTCGAAGTCACTTGGGAAGAGCTGATGGAAACGCAGGAGTTGGTCATCCTCGATGAAATCCAGGCCATGCCCGAACTCTTTCCGCGCTTGCGCGCAGCCATCGACGCGGACCGCAAGCGCTGTGGTCGCTTCCTGATGCTCGGCTCGGTTGCGCCCGCCCTGATGCAGCGGGCCGGTCAGGCACTCACCGGCCGCCTAGCCCTGTGCCAACTCACCGGTTTTTTGGCTCTGGAACGGCCCGCTCAAGAGTGGGATAGCCTCTGGCAAAGGGGTGGTTATCCCGACGGCGGTATTCTCGACGCCAGCCGCTTCCCCGACTGGCAGCAAAACTACCTCGCGCTCATGGCCCAGCGCGACCTTCCCTCTTGGGGCCTGCCCGCCCAGCCCGTGCTCATTCAGCGGCTCTTCCGCATGTTGGCCGCGCTGCACGGCCAGATGTGGAATGCTTCCCAACTGGGCAAGAGCTTGGGATTGAGTTACCACACCGTCAATACATACGCCGACTTCCTAGAGCAGGCGTTCTTGATCCGGCGGCTGCCCGCCTATACGTCGAACCTGCACAAACGCTTGGTCAAGCGCCCCAAGCTCTACTGGCGCGATACCGGACTCTTGCATTCCTTGCTCGGTCTCGAGCGCACGAGCGACGTATTTGACCAGCCGTGGGTTGGAACGAGTTGGGAAGGGTGGGTGATTGAGCAGTTGTTAGGCCACCTCGAAAGCACCGGCCGCGTTTTTGAGGCGTTCTATATGCGGACCAGCGACCAGCGGGAGATCGACCTCGTGCTGGAGTATCGCGGCCAGCGCTGGGCCTTTGAGATCAAGCTGAGCAGTACCCCAGACGCGGCTTTTCTGCGGCGGCTGCAAGACCATGCCACGCTCGTCGGCGCCGACCGGGTCGCCCTAATCAGCCGCACGGCCGAGCCGGTCTGCGGGAAAGCGGTCGCCTCGCTCAATCTGGCCGCGGCCCTCGATTGGCTCATGGGCTGAGTAGCAAAAGAAAAGCTCCGCCGAACCATGTTCGACGGAGCCTTTGCACAAGCGGCTTTTACGCGGTGGGCGTATCAGGCACCCGGGGGCCGGTAGGGCACGCTTTTCCCGATGGCCTCGTCTATGGTTTCCGGCGTGACCAGTACGGTGACGCTAATGTCGAGCGCGCCCGCGTTGCCGATGACCAAGGACACGGCGGCGGCCGTTGCGTCGTCGGGAAGGTCGGCAATTATATAGAGGTCTGGGGCCCCGAAGGCGTAGTAAAGCGATTCTACACTGCCACCCATTCCCTCAATGGTCTGGGTTAGGGCCGCCCGTCGCTGCGTACCGCCTTCCTTCAGCAAACCGGCGAGCCCGGCCTGCGTGTACGTTGCGCGAAACATGTATTTGCTCATCGGATTCCCTCCTTTTATCCAAAGATGGATTGCAACATAAGCAGCATTGGAACCTCGGTCAAACCGCAATGACGACCCCACCTGAGCCGGGCCGGCTGTCTGCGGTCGTCTGCCTTGCGCTCGCAGGCGGTGAATTTTTGACCAAACTAGGTATATGTCGTAAAATAGTCATGACCGTTTTACGACATATACCTAGTTTGGTCAGTGTATGAGACGCCTGTACGAACACCTCATCCAAACGCATTTCGCCGAAAACCGACAGATGCTGTTCCTCATGGGGCCGCGCCAAGTCGGCAAAACGACTAGCGCTCGTCGCGGGGCGATCCACTGCGGCGAGGCCGTCTATCTCAACTGGGACAACGGTGACGACCGCCAGCGCATTCTCGCCGGACCAGCCGCCATTGCCCAAGCACTGGGTCTGGACCGGCTGCGCGAAAATCGCCCTGTCTGCACCTTAGACGAGCTGCATAAGTTTGGGCGTTGGAAAGGGCTGCTCAAAGGGCTTTTTGATACGTACAGCGATCAAGCCCGTTTTATCGTCACGGGCAGTGCGCGTCTCGATGTCTTTAAGGCCGGCGGGGACAGTCTGATGGGGCGCTACTTAGGCTATCGCATGCACCCGCTGTCCGTGGCCGAATTGCTCGCCCCCGAGGCCGACGCCCTCGTCCGGCCCCCGTCCCCTCTCAGCACTGGGGCCTTTGCAGACCTACTCCAGTTCGGCGGGTATCCCGAACCCCTGCTCAGAGCCGATACGCGCTTTTGGCGTCGCTGGAGCGGCACGCGCGTCCAGCAACTATTCAAGGAGGACATGCGGAGCCTGACGCAGGTGCGCGAACTAGGGCAGGTGGAGACGCTGGCCGAATTGATCCGGCAACAGTGCGGCCAACTCACCAGCTATGCCAGCCTCGCCCGCGCCCTCAGTGCCTCAGTGGATAGCGTCCGGCGCTGGATCGGGATCCTCGAATCCCTCTACTTTTGCTATGCGGTCCGGCCCTGGTACGTCAATGTGGCTCGCTCCCTACGCAAGGAGCCTAAGTACTACCTGTGGGACTGGTCGCAGGCACCGGACGACGGCGCCCGCGCCGAGAATCTGGTGGCCAGCGCGCTCCTCAAAGCCGTGCATCTATGGAGCGACCGCGGCGAAGGGGATTTCGGCCTGTTCTTTTTGCGCGACAAGCAACAACGCGAAGTGGATTTCGTCGTCGTCCGCGACGGGTGGCCTTGGTTCCTAGTCGAAGTCAAGTCCTCCGGCAGCACCGCCCTTTCCCCGGCCCTGCACCTATTCCAACGCCAGACGGGGGCGCAGCACGCTTTCCAAGTCGCGCTGGACTTGCCCTATGTCGAGCGCGACTGTTTTGACCACCACCAACCCATTATCGTCCCCGCGCAGACCTTGCTCTCGCAACTGGTCTGACGCGCCGAGCGATCAGGGTTCCCACAGGCGGATTCCCGGCACGTTGCCAAAGTGGTTGTCAAAAGTGATCAGAACTGAGCCGGTTTCAATCTACTTGGCGGCGAGTCAAGGCGTCGAATGCCGTCCGTTCCTCGGTGCTCCACACGCCGCATTGATCCAAAAAATCAGCGCGATGATTCGTCGGCTGTAGTCCGAAGGCCTCCTTCAGCACGCCGTTTATAGTCTTGTTTAGACTTTTTCCCTCGGCGGCGGCTTTCTTGCGTATGAGTTGGGCCAAGGCATCGTCCATGTGGATAGTCAGAGATTCCATAGTTACCTCATTCAAATTTATGGTTCATAATAAATCAGAAATATAGTTCAAAATGCACGGAGCTTCCATCATTCTAAGGCCAGCTAAGGCGAGCGTCCCCGAGTCGAGTTGAAAGTGCCTTGAGAAGGCAATACATTTTTATATTGGTTAATTCGGGAGTAGAGCCAGCCCACCAGCAGAGAAAGGAGCGTACATAATGCGCGTGCTGATCACCGGCGGCGCGGGTTTCTTGGGGTCGCACCTGAGCGACCTCCTGCTGAGGGAAGGCTGCGAAATTATATGTATGGACAACTTCCTCACGGGCCGGCCCGAAAACATCGCCCATCTGCTCAGCCATCCGCGATTCCAGTTTATTCAATACGATGTCACCAACTACATCCACGTAGATGGGCCGCTCGACTTTATCCTACATCTCGCCAGCCCAGCGAGCCCGGCCGACTTTGAGCGGCTGGGCATCAACATCCTCAAAGTCGGGGCGTTGGGTACGCACAAGACCTTGGGGTTGGCCGTGGCCAAGCAGGCCAAGTTCCTGCTGGCCTCCACCTCAGAGGTCTATGGCGACCCCTTGGTACATCCCCAGTCGGAGGAATACCTCGGCAACGTCAACCCCATTGGCATCCGCGGCGTGTACGACGAGGCCAAGCGCTTTGCCGAGGCCATGGCCATGGCATACCACCGCCAGCACGGCACGGATGTGCGCATCGTGCGGATATTCAATACCTATGGCGAGCGCATGCGCCAAGACGACGGCCGGGCCGTGCCCAACTTCATCATCCAAGCCCTCAAGGGCGACGATCTGACGGTCTATGGCGACGGCCAGCAAACGCGCAGCATCTGCTATTGCAGCGATCTGATCGCCGGCCTCTACAAGCTCATGCGGTCCGAGGTGGTAACGCCCGTCAACCTCGGCAATCCCTGCGAAATCACCATCCTCGACTTGGCCCGCAAGATCATCGCCATGACCGGGGCCAAGAGCCGCATCGCCTTCCGCGATTTACCGCAGGACGACCCCCGGGTCCGCCTGCCCGATATTGCCAAGGCCCACTCCCTGCTCGGCTGGACGCCCCGCGTGGGGCCGGACGAAGGGCTGGGCCGGACAATTGCATGGTTCGAGCGAGAATTGGAGAAATAACTATGTGCGCCTTTGATTTGCGAGAAAACGCCCTCGGCGTCGAAATCCACGCGGGCAACAAGCTGCTCGCCCTGTACCGCGCCACGGAGGAGCTGCCCCGCAGCGAATCCCCCAAGCCCTGCTTCGCGCCCCTGTACACGCTTTCCGGCCAACTCATAACCGAGTACCGCCCACCCGACCACGCTTGGCACACCGGGCTGTATTTTGGCTGGGTCCACGTGAACGACGCGAACTTGTGGGGCGGGCCTTGGTACTTGCCAGAAAAAAAGAAATACGAATACGTCGCTGACAGCCACGGCGTACAGCGGCACGATCGCTTCACGGCCTGGGGCGCGGCCTCCGCGACCGAGTCGCTTTCTTGGCTCGACGGCCGCGACCAGCTCATGGCGTTGGAGTCGCGCTCTTTTGGCTTTTACCACACTGCGGGCGGCTACTGCTTGCGGATATCCACGCGCATTGAGCCGGCTGGCGACCGGCTGGTCATGGGGGCCTCGCGGGCGGCGCGCTACTCGGGGTTGGAATTGCGCATGGGGCCTTCCTTTGCCGAGGCCGACCACTATTGCAGCGAGGGACGCCGCGGCCACGCAGACATCATGGGGCAGCGCGCCCGTTGGGTCGGGGCGCGCGGGAAACAGGGCGGCTTTGTCGCGCTCATGGACCACCCGACCAACCCGCGCCACCCGGTCACTTGGTTTACCCGCGCAAACTTGCTGGGCGCGGGCCTGCTGATGGAGGGCGACTTAGAGCTAACAGCCGGCGAGTGCTTGGAACTACACTACGCGTTCTTCGTCCTAGACCAAGCCCCCAGCCTCGCACACCTAGAAGCCCTGTACGCAGACTTTGCTGCTTCCTCTGGAGAATTGCCATGAGGCCGTCGTGCCTCCCGGTGCTGTTGTTGCTCGCCTGCGCTTCCGCGCCCCAAGTCGAATACCCAGCCCTCAACTTGGCCCAGCCGGACCAATGGCTGGGGCTGGCTGGGGCCTCAGAGGATACGGTCGCCGACCACTGGTGGCGCGATATGGGGGCTGCGCGCCTCGACAGCCTCGTGGCGTTGGCCTTAGCGCACAATTACGATCTCAAGGCCGCCGGGGCGCGTCTCGCCCAAGCTCAAGCCCAAGCCCGAGTGGCCGGTGCGCCGCTCTGGCCCCAATTCAATGCCAGCGCCAACGGCTCGCGGCGCAAACAAAACTTCGTCGGCCTACCCATTCCCGGCAGTGCCCCCGATCAAGTCTTGAGTTCTAAGAGCACGTCCTTTGGCGTCGATCTGACGGCGAGTTGGGAGGCCGACCTGTGGGGCCGCCTGCGCGCCGGGGCCCAAGCCGCGCTCGCCGACGCCGGGGCCGCGGCCGCTGACTTTCGGGCGGCCCGCCTCTCGCTGGCAGCGCAAACGGCGCGGGCCTATTTCGCCGCGGTCGAAGCGGGTCGCCAAGTCGAGCTGGCGCAGGCGACCGTTGCAAACTACCGGCTCTCCACCGAACAAATAGAGGATCGCTATGGCCGCGGCTTGCGCTCATCGCTCGATGTGCGCTTGGGCCGGTCGAGCTTGGCCACGGCCGAAGCCACTCTTGCCCAACGCCGCGGGCAAAGGGATGCTGCACTGCGCCAGCTCGAACTGATCTTGGGCCGCTATCCCGGGGCGCGGGTTGAGGTCGGGGGCGAGCTGCCGGCCGTCAGCGGCCCGGTTCCCGCCGGCCTGCCCGCCCAACTCGTGGCCCGACGGCCCGACCTCGTGGCCGCAGAGCGTCGCCTCGCCGCGGCCGATCGCCGGTTGGCCCAAGCTCGGCGCGCCCTGTTGCCCCGCATCAGTCTCACGGCCTCCACCGGCCGCTCGTCGGGCGCGTTGAGCAGCCTGCTCAACGGCGATTTTTCGGTCTGGAGCCTCGTGGGCAATATCGCGCAGCCCCTGCTGCAAGGTGGACGCCTGCGCGCCGGCGTCGATCAGGCCGCGGCCGCGGCCGAGCACGCGCTCTTTGCCTACGCGCAAAGCGCCCTCAGGGCCTACGGCGAGGTGGAGGCCGCTCTAAACGCCGAAGGCTTGCTCGCCGACCAAGAACGAGCGCTCGCGACAGCGGCCGAAGAAGCCTTGGCCGCACGCGCCTTAGCCGAAGACCGCTACGCCCGAGGGCTGTCCGATCTCATCGCCCTGCTAGAATCTCAGCGCCGGGCCTTTGACGCCCAGAGCCGCCTGTTCGCCATTCGCCGCCAGCGGCTCGATACGCGCATTGACTTGCACCTAGCGCTGGGCGGTGGCTTTACCCTTGCCTCTCAATACGCGGAGATTCAGCAATGATGCGCGTCTTCAAAATGGTCTTGCCGGTCCTCATCCTCGCCCTCGGCTTTGGGGCCTTCCAACTGCTGGCCTCCATGCGCGAGCCTCCCCAGCGCGTCTCGCCTGCCTATACGGGTCCGCTCGTCGAAGCCATTGCCACTCCGCTCCAACAGGTCCAAGTCGTAGTGGAGGGGCAGGGCACGGTGCGGCCCGACGCTCAGATCGACCTCGTGCCGCAGGTGTCGGGTATTGTGGTGTGGAAGGACGCTGATTTCAAACCCGGCGGGACTTTTGCCAAGGGGGCGTTGCTCTTTCGGCTGGACCCACGCGACTACGAGCTCGCCGTCCAACAGGCTGTGGCCCAAGTGGCGCAGGCGCGTTACCAGCTCGACTTGGCCCGAGAAGAAGCCGCCATTGCCGCGGAGGAGTGGGAGCGGCTCCACACCGGCGACCAAGCCCCCACGGACTTGGTGCTGCACAAACCCCAACTGCGCGCGGCCGAGGCCGCCCTCCAAGGCGCGGAAGCCCGCCTCGCCGAAGCGCGGCTGCGCCTCGAGCGCACCCAAGTGCATGCTCCATTTGCCGGCCGAGTGCGCACCGCCCGCGTCGATGTCGGCCAACACCTCAACGCCGGCCAAGCCATCGCCCAGATATACAGCATTGAAAAGGCCGAGATCGTCGTCCCGGTCCCGGACGAAGACCTCGGGTGGTTCACCCTGCCGCTGCCCATCGACATCGCGCCGGCTAGCCCTGTTGCCGAGCGCAACGCCGAGGGCCATGTCCGCGCCTTTGCCTTTGGCCGCGAGGGGGCCAGCACCGTGGTTAGCGGGGCCTTTGCCGGCCGCCGCCACCAGTGGGGAGGGCGCGTAGTGCGCACCGAAGGCGAACTCGACCCCCAAAGCCGCATGGTCCGCCTAGTGGTAGAGGTCGAAGCACCCTACGGCGGCATTGCCGACGGGATCCCGCCGCTGACGGTGGGAATGTTCGTCGATGTGGCCATCGCCGGCCGCACGGTCGATGGCGTCCGCGTCCTGCCTCGCGCTGCCCTGCGCCAAGGCGACCGCGTGTGGGCGGTGGGCCGCGACGGCGTCCTCCACATCCGCCCAGCGTGCGTGGTGCGTGCGCTCGAAGACGAAGTGCTCTCTTATATCGACCTAGCGCCCGAAGAGCGGGTCATCGTCTCGCAACTCAGCGGCGTTACCGACGGGATGCAGGTGCGGTTGGCTGCTGGAAACGCAGGAGGTCAACCGTGAAAGCACCCGTATCTTGGATGGCGAAGAATCACGTCGCCGCCAATCTGCTGATGGGTTTCATCATGTTGAGCGGACTGTTTTCCATGATGCAGACCAAGAAAGAGACCTTCCCCGAGATGTCGCTCGACCAAGTGCAAATCCAAGTCCCCTATCTGGGCGCGACCCCGGCCGAGGTCGAAGACGCGGTCTGCAAGCGCATTGAGGAGCGGGTGCGCGGCCTAGAGGGGGTGCGCCGCGTGCGCTCCACCGCCTCTGAGGGCATGGGCTCAGTCAGCATTGAGCTAGAGCGCGGGGCCGATATAGACAAACTCCTCGACGACATCAAAAACGAGATCGACCGCATCGACACCTTTCCCGCCGAGACCGAAGAGCCGGTCATCAAGGAACTGACTCGGCGCAATCAAGCCATTGACGTGGTTCTCTACGGAGAGGTCGAGGAGAAGGCCCTCAAAGTCGCGGCCGAACTCGTGCGCGACGACCTGCGCAGCAGCGGCGTTATTTCGCAGGTCGAGCTCAAGGGGGTGCGCATCGATGAGATTGCCATTGAGGTTTCCGAAGAGGCGTTGCGCCGCTACGGCCTGACCTTCGCGCAGGTCGCCGACGCCGTCCGCCGCACGAGCATTGACCTGCCCGCCGGCAGCGTCGAGAGCGAGGACGGCGCGATATTGCTCCGCACGCAGGGGCTGATGCGCACAGGGCGCGAATACGAAGAGGTCGTCGTCCTCACCCGCCCCGACGGCACGGCCCTCAAGCTCAAAGACCTGGCCACGGTCGTCGATGGCTTTGAGGATACCGATCTCATCTCGCGCTTCAACGGCCAGCCAGCGGCCGTGGTGCAAGTCTATCGCATTGGCGACCAGAGTGACCTCGACATCTCCGCCTATGTCCACCAGTACGTCGAGGACAAACGTTCAACCCTGCCAGCCGGGATCTACATTGACTATGCACGCGACAACGCGCGCATCCTGCGCAGCCGCATAGATTTGCTGATCCGCAACGCCCGCCTTGGGCTGGTGCTGGTCTTTATCTGTCTGAGTTTCTTCCTCGATCTGCGCTTGGCGTTCTGGGTAATGATGGGCATTCCGATCAGCTTTTTGGGGGCCTTCGTGCTGATGGAGCCTTTCGACGCCTCGATCAACATGCTTTCGCTGTTTGCCTTTATCGTGGCCTTGGGCATTGTGGTTGATGACGCGATCATCGTCGGCGAAAACATCTTTGCCCACCGCGTCCAAGGGAAACCCTTTGGCCGCGCCGCCATTGAGGGCGCACTCGAAGTGGGCACGCCGGTCACGTTCTCGATTATGACCTCGATTGCTGCTTTTATGCCGCTGTTTTTCGTCGAGGGCCTGATGGGCAAGTTCATGTCGGTCATGCCGGTGATCGTCATCTCCGTGCTCCTGCTGTCGCTGATTGAGAGCCTGTTCATTCTGCCGGCACACCTGTCTTCTGAGGGGCACGGGGCACTCAGCCGCCTCTTTCGCCGGCTCTTCGCGCACCCGCTCGCTTGGCACGACCGGGTCGTCGTCCTCTTTGACCGCGGCCTCCAGTACGTTATCCACAACGCCTATCGGCCCACGCTGCGCTTGGCGCTGGCCCATCCCATCTCCAGCACCGCCTTGGCCCTATCCCTGATGCTGGGTACCGGCGGGCTGGTCGCTGGGGGCCACATCAAGTTCGTGTTTATGCCCGAGATCAGCTCCGATTGGGTGACGATCTCGGTCAACATGCCCCAAGGCACCACGGCGGCCCAAACCGCCAACGTCGTGCAATACGTTGAGCAACAGGCCCTCGCCTTGCGCGACCAGATCGACGCCGAGAGCGAGGGCGAGGATTCAATCTATCGCAATGTTTTTACCTACATCGGCGACCAACCCATGGCCCGGCGTGCCTCCCTCCCGTCAACGGCTTCGAGTGCCGGCGGCCGAGGACACCTCGCCGAAGTTACCATTGAGCTGCAACCTTCCGAGGAGCGCGATTTCGACAGCGCAGAGATTGAGTCGCGGCTGCGCGAGTTGGTCGGCGAAGTGCCCGGCCCCGAATCCGTGTTGTTCTCTTCGTCGCTGTTTTCCGCTGGCAATCCCATTGAAGTTGAGCTCGCCGCAGACAACTTCAACCAGCTCTTGTTGGCCGTCGATCGGCTCAAGGGCAAAATCGCCGAGTACGCCGGCGTCGGCGATATTCAAGACAGCTTTGAGGAAGGCAAGTTGGAGATGAAACTCCAGCTCAAGCCCCAAGCTCGCACCCTCGGCCTCACGCTCGCCGATCTCGCTCGTCAAGTGCGCCAAGGCTTTTACGGCGACCAAGCGCTGCGCTTCCAGCGCGGCTCGGACGACGTGCGAGTGATGGTGCGCTACCCCAAAGGCGAGCGCCGGAACATGGGCGACGTGCGCTCGATGCGCATCCGTACGCCCTCGGGTGCTGAGGTGCCCTTTGCCGAGGTCGCCACCGTCGCCATTGGCCACGCCTATGCCGCCATCCAGCGCACCGATGGCCAGCGCGTCGTGCGGGTGAGTGCCTCGGTCGATGACCAAATTGCCAATGCCGACGAAATCAACCGCGATCTCGAATCGTCTTTGCTGCCCGCACTCTCCAGAGACTATCCCGGCCTGCGCTACCGATTCGGCGGCGAGCAAAAGGAGCAGCAGGACTCGCTGCAGAGCCTAATGTTCAACTTCACCATCGCCCTTTTTGCCATCTACATGTTGCTGGCCGTGCCATTCAAATCGTACACCCAGCCCCTCGTGGTTATGAGCGCGATTCCCTTTGGCGTTATTGGCGCGGTTTGGGGGCATCTGCTCATGGGCTTGGACTTGGCGCTGTTGAGCTTCTTTGGGATCGTCGCGCTCTCGGGCGTGGTGGTCAACGATTCGCTGGTGCTGCTGACCTTCTACAACCAGACGCTGCGCAAGGGGACGCCGCACGCCGAAGCCCTGATTACAGCAGGGGCGGCGCGCTTCCGCCCCATCCTCCTCACCTCCCTGACGACCTTCTTTGGGCTTTTGCCGATGATCCTCGAAAAAAGCATCCAAGCGCAGTTCCTAATCCCCATGGCCGTCAGCTTGGGTTTTGGCATCCTCTTTGCCACCTTCATCATTTTACTGGGCGTCCCGGTGGGCATGCACCTGTTGGTGGGAGCGCAGGGGCTTTGGGAGCGGTTGGGCGAGGATGGAACCGCCGAGGTCGCGCCGGTTACTGAGTCTTGAACGATTGTGGCGCGATTGCAGTGGGGTGGTCTGTTGCCGTTGTGCCTGGCGGCTTGCGCGCCTGCGGACGGCCCTCCCTTCATCGACAAAGCCGGCGATTGGGGCTTGGAGCGGCCTCATGTCGGCGGCGGCGCACAAAAGCGCTATATCGTCGAAGCCAAAGGCGGCGGGGCCGCGCTCCTCGACGCGGACTTGGACAGCGACTTGGACATCTACTGGGTCAATGGAGAGGGCGGTGGCAATGCCCTCTACCGCAACGACCAAGGCCGGGGCTTTGTCGATAGAGCGGTCGCGGCCGGGGTCTCGGGTCGCGGCTGGGGCATGGGTGCGCTGAGCGCGGACTACGATGCCGACGGCGATGCCGATTTGTACGTCACGTGCCTGCACGAAAATATCCTCTATCGCAACGACGGGTTCGAGCAATTTGCCGATGCAACGGCCCGCGCCGGGCTGGCGCTGCCGGTGTGGAGTACGGGCGCGGCCATGGGCGACGCCGACTTGGACGGCGACTTGGATTTGTACGTGGCCAATTACGCGGATTTTGATTCGGCTGCGGTGCGGCCCTTGGGGACGCAGTGGAAGGGCCGGGATGTGTTCGTCGGCCCGCTGGGCTTGCCCGCGCTGCCGGATGTGCTCTACCGCAACGATGGTGCGGGCGTCTTTACCGATGCGACGGCCGCCAGCGGCCTCGGTCGGCCCGACCCGGGCTATGGGTTTGCCGTACTCTTCATTGACAGCGACGACGACGGCGATTTGGACTTGTATGTCGCCAACGACTCCACACCCAATTTCCTCTATCGCAACGCCGGCGACGGCACCTTTGTCGAAGTGGGGCTACAGGCCCATGCCGCGCTGGGGGAAACGGGGTTGGCGCAGGCCGGCATGGGCGCGGCTTGGGGCGATTACGACAACGATGGCGACGGCGACTTGCTGGTCACCAACTTTGAGGACGACTACAACACGCTCTATCGCAATACCGGCGGCGGCGCTTTTGCGGACGTGAGCTTTGCCGCCGGCTTGGGCCGCATCAGCCTTCCCTACGTGGGGTTTGGCGCGGTCTTTCTCGATTTTGACAACGACGCCGACCAAGACTTGTTCGTGGCCAACGGGCACGTGTATCCCCAAATCGAACGCCCGGGCAGCGGCGCGACCTACGCGCAAGCCAATCACTTGTTTGCCAACGACGCCGGTCATTTCCGCCTCGTCGAGCTCGCCCCGAGCGAGCATTGGGCGGTCAGCCGCGGTGCGGTGGCCGGGGATTTTGACGATGATGGCCGCTTAGACCTGTTCGTCACCAACCTCAACGGCCGGCCCTCCCTGCTACACAACCAGACGGCCGCGGGCCACCACTGGCTCGGCCTGCGCCTCGTGGGCGTGGGGAAAAACCGCGAGGCGGTCGGCGCGAAGGTCGTATTGTGGAGCGGCGGTCAAAAGCAGCGGCGGGACGTGCTCTGCGGCGAGAGCTTCTTGGGCAGCGGCGACCGGCGCGTGCATTTTGGCTTGGGCGCAGCGGGCCGAGCGGATTCGCTGCACATCTACTGGCCGAGTGGTGTGATGCAACGGCTGGTTGGCTTGCCGATTGATGGGTATGTGCGGGTTGAGGAGGGGGGGTAGGGGCGGTTGCTGTCTGGCGAGTGGCGGCTATATTTGAGGGCGCATCTATCCTTTTTGAGCCTTCAACCCCGAACCGTTTCTCGCTACCACTCGCGGTAGCGGGCTTGCCAACTACGTCCCCCTACTTGAGGAACTATGAGCAAAGAAATGGATAAAATTAGCCCTGATGAAACTAGGCGAGATCCTGATGAAACTAGACGTAAGGTGCTGACTGAGAATACAGCACAGGCGGTCTTCAAACACCTCAACTCTCTGAAGTCGAAGCGTATGAGTCTGCTCACGCGATGGATTTGGGAGCTCTTGCAGAACGCACGCGACACTTCGACTAACATCGATAGGAAGCTCGTAGCTTCTGTTGAATACAAGTGGAGAGAAGAGGACGAGTGCGGAGAGCTAATTTTTCAGCATAATGGCCCCAAGTTCAAGGAGGAACAGATAGCCCATCTCATTTACCACGGCACTACGAAACTCGAGAGCGAGGAGACAATCGGGCAATACGGGAGCGGTTTTCTCACGACTCACCTATTGTCTCCTATAATCAATGTATCTGGTCAACTCGAAGACGGTCAGTCTTTTCAGTTCTGTCTAAAGCGAGAAGCAGGCTCAGTTGAAGAACTCCGCGATTCAATGGACCAAGCATGGGAAGATTTTAACGATTCTCTATCCAAAGAGTTGCCATCGGATGATCGCACTATTTTTCAATATCCTATCGAGGATGGGGCACCAGTTGAGGCCGTTAAAGAAGGACTCGCAACATTGAGGACATGTGCTCCTTTCGTAGTAGCCTTTAATAAAAGAATTTTTGCGTATCGACATTCAATCAATTGATGGAAATATGAGTTTTGAGATGAACGAGCGTTCACCATTGTCTCCAAGTGGACTTTGGCAAGTCAAGGTCTCGGAGAAACAGGACGAAAAGAAACATCATAAAGTATATCTATTGGCAGAAGCAGAGAACGAAAAGACGTCTGTTGCTATTCCATTAGAGCCAGTTGGAAATAGCCAAAGATGCTTGCCTATAAATGGTATCCCTAGGCTTTTCTTAGGTTTTCCTTTGGTAGGTACTGAGGATTTTAGTTTCCCCGCTATCATCAATAGTTTTGAATTTGGGCCGACTGAGGATCGTGATGGCGTGTTCCTAGGAATAGGCAATAACGAAGTGAATGATAAGAATCAGTCGATCATACAAGAGGCTTGTGAATTGCACATCCGCTTGCTTTTGTTCGCAGCATCGTCCGGCTGGCGTAATACATTCACATTGGCAAAAGTTCCTCGCGTCCGTGAACAGAAGTGGCTGGATGTAGGTTGGCTACAGGATACTCTCAAAGAACAACTCATCGAACAGTTCCGTCAGACTCCCTCAGTTGTGAGCGAGGTTGGTGACGCGATACCTACAAGCGAATCAATACTGCCAATGGCGGAAAAGGACGAGGGCGTTGAAGCTCTTTGGGATCTGTTGAATGACTGGAGAAAATTACGCGATATGTTGCCAAGACGGGATGAAGCCGCTGGTTGGTCGCACGCCATAAAGAGTTGGCCGATATACGGCGGAGACGACCCTTCCTTGTTCGATGAGACAATGGATGGAGAAAAGTTGGCATCACACATCGATGGTGGTTATGGTAATATTGATACGCTTCAAGCGTTGTTTTATGAAGATATTTTCGCAGTCGACTGGCTGGATCAATTTCACCAGTTTCTCAACGAAAACAGCTTACAAGAAACAGTACGCGATCATCATATTGTTCTTGATCAAAAGCGTTATCTTAGCACATTGAGTGATCTGCATCGCGATCGAGGCATTTCTGAGAAACTGAAGGACATTGCGGAATTGCTCGAATGGGAGATCAGACAGAAACTCCGTCATGTAGAGCTCTCTTCTTTGGCTGGTGAAAAGGGTGCTGGAGACATGCAAAATGAAGAAGTAGTTAAAAGACTAATAGAAGAGTTACAGGAACGTGCTGAGCAGAACCCAGACGATGACTTCGCCAAAGCGAGTGTGGATCTTTTCTCGTGGATTGTTGTCGAAAAAGACTGGGATCGACTACGTAGATTTCCAGTGTTCGCAGAAAATGCTGACTCTGACAAGCGAAAAGTTATTTATCTGGAGCGTACAGAAGAGAAAGACGATCTTCCGCTTGCCCCTATTTTAGCATGGCCAAAAGACTTACAACAGTACTCCCAGCTTTTTCCGAAGAGTTATATATTGTCTGAACGTTTCTTCGAGGTCGCATCTGGTGAAGAAGTATGGCAGATTTTGGAAGAGAAATATTTTCTCAAAAAAGATGTGATAATTACTAAGAAATTAGAACTTGATTTTAAGACATTCCTCCCTGATGATCCCCTGACCGAGGAAGAGGATCACAAAACTGATGAGCGTGTTGATGTGACTAATATCGCTTTCCTGACTGAAGATAATATTGGGATCATGGATCGGGTGCGTCAAAGCCAGCATCTTGCCCGTCTATTTTGGCGTTTTCTTACTGAATGGATGGTAGTTCATGATACTAGCGGACTAGAAATTGCGGAAGCATCTTGCGACTGCGGAGAGAGTCATGATTATTTCCCAGCAGAGTGGCTATTGCCCTTGGTACGGAGACGGTGGGTTCCTTTGGGAGAACGTAAACAAGACAGGGCGACAGCGAAATCTCTTGGCAGGCTGCTCCGTAATGTAGATGGGGAAACAAAGTCTTTTCATGAAAATCAAGCATTATTGAAGGCTATTGACGTGAGGCGTTCCGACTTGATGCTTGAGACTTTTGCTAAGGATGCTGAAGCTCGGGAGGCTTTAGAAGATACAGTTACGGAGATATTGGCTACTACTGAAGGGGACTTGAGCCTAGTCCAAATATTTCTTGAACAGTACCGAGAAAAAAGACGTATGGGGCGTGAAAACCAACGCTTGGGGCAACGAGTAGAAGGCTTGGTGAGGAAAAATCTAGAAAGCAAAGGTTTTACCGTCGATCTTACCGGCACTGGATCGGACTTTGAAATTTCGGCTGAAAATGGAGATGTGGCAAACTTGGATATATCTCTAGGAGATAGAGATTGGCTTATTGAGATAAAAGCTACTCGGCACCAAGAAGTCCGAATGACTCATATTCAGGCGAAAACTTCCGTAAAAGAAGGAGACAGATTCTTACTCTGCGTCGTACCCGTAGAAGATGGGAACACTGAGCTAGAATTAGATGTCGTTCAAGATGCTATGCGATTCGTACAAGGTATTGGCTCCCGCGTAGCCTCACTGTGTAAAGACATCGAAGATCTTGAGAGTTTACGAGACAATATCACAACTAGTCGATCTTCAGGTCTCCAGCTAGAGGTTGAAGCAGGGAAAGCACGGATCCGCGTTGCTAATTCTGTGTGGGAAAACGACGGATTTCGACTCGAAGACCTCGCCGAGCGGTTGGCTCAGTCAGGTAACTCTCCCCAAAGTACGTAGGAGGCCTCTTATGCAGAGCTATCCAGAGTACGACGGAACAAGAAGTATTGTCTTGAAGTGGTCCCAAAACTCAGGATTCGGTCGGTTATGTGCAGAAAAAGCGTTGGATCAGAAGCGTCTCGCCCTATGAAAATGCCCAACGCGGCTGCGGCCCGACGCTAGTTATGAAGCCACTTCAAGGCAAAGTACGCGGATGAGATAGGTTCGTGAGCGACGATTTCTTTAAGTTCCCTTCAACGCCATACTTGGCACTCCTCGGCGATGCCGATGTCAGGGATGATAAGGTCATGACGGCAGCCGAGCGGAATGAATTTCTGTGCCATGAGTTGGTAATCGAAGAAAAAGTCGATGGGGCAAATCTCGGCATTTCGTTTGATTCCGACGGAAATATACGCGCCCAAAATCGGGGCATGTACTTGGAGCTTCCCCGGCCGGGACAATGGAAAAAGCTCTCGGAGTGGTTGACTCCGAGAACAGAGACTTTTTTTGAACATCTATTTGACCGTTACATCCTTTTTGGGGAATGGTGCTATGCTAGGCACACGGTCTTCTACGACCGGCTACCGGACTGGTTCCTCGGTTTCGATGTCTATGATAGGGAAACGGACCGATTTTTATCTTGCGACCGACGCAATGAGCTTTTTCGCACTATTCGCATTTGTCCCGTCCCGACCGTCAGACGCGGTTGCTTCACGTTCTCAGAACTGAGCGAATTTCTATTGCAATCAATGATCGGCGATCATCCCGCAGAAGGCATTTATCTCCGGTCTGATCGCAGTGGCTGGTTGGTTCAGAGAGCCAAGTTGGTTCGTCCCGCCTTTGTTCAGTCAATAGAGCAGCACTGGTCTCGTAAGGACATTGAGCCCAATCGGTTGAAGTGGGAGGTTTGGACATGAGTACATCCCGGCTAGCGGCTCAGTGCCCCGCGATGTTGTCGTCCATTTTGAGGGGGTGCCCTATTGAACCATCCAAGAAATATGTCGGCATCGCAATAGACGTTCCGCATATAGATTCACTCAGTGAGAATACCCAGCACATCGCGCCAGGATGGCAATTCGTCTTTTGGGCGCAGTACTCTAAATTCTTCAACCGTGATATTGACCGGCGCACCATCGCGCCGATACAGAATAGGCCCTGAAACCGACACGCGCCGGTCCGTCTTAGGATCGAAGGACTGTAGCACGTCGTCCCACAATTCAATGGGAAAATAGCAGTTGATGTTGCGGCCCGATATATCGTCGTTAATGGAAAAGCGCGTCTTGCCTCGTCTGCTAAGTACTCGAATTCGTCCTTCGACCGTACCGTGATCAACATACTGTCCTTGCAGTAACCGATCGACAGACGCAACAGATCGAGACGACATTTTAGTAGCCTGTCCATTGTATCGGATCTGTACCGTACTCAACTCCCCCTCGGACTTGGATAGCACTTCACCCATCGCCTTGGCAGCCGCCAACGCCTTTTCCGAAAAATGCTCAGGCCAGACATCATCCCTTACTTCGAGGGACCCGAGTCCGGCTTGAATCGCATGAATGGCCACAGGGATGTGTTCGGGGGGTATCTTGTTTGCTTCTGGAGCGATGTGCATGCACACGCTACCCGACTCAACGGAAAGAAGCCACTCTACAGCGTGCGGCTTTCCGGCCACGCTATTGGCGACCTCATCGGCCATCTGCAAGAACGCGTTAAAGCCTTTCCTAAAACGCTGGGCCGTAATCCGCGGACCGTCAATCTCAAACGTGAGCGAATGTATTGGCGAGAATTTGGCCATGGTTGTAGGGTCCAAGTTCTAGTTCCGGTTCACAAAGGGGATTGGCAAAGTAATATCCCTGTATCACAGAATCAAGCCCATTGGCCCTCGGCCTCGCTTGGCTCGACCCTCCGCAAGGCCCTCGTGCTGGCGTTGTGGATGTATCGCGTACTGCCCGGCTAGCCGCTCAGTACCCCGCGATGTTGGCACCCATTTTGAGGAGGTTCCCTGTCGAACCATCCAAGAAATCCTCCGCAAGAGCCTCGCTGGAGTGTGCTTGGTTCTCGTGCTAACGCTTTGGTTGTATCGCTTGCTGCGTTGCGGGGGCTGTTGACGGCGGCAGGACCATCGGACATGTTAAGAGGCTGTCTGAAAACCCATTATGTAGTCGTATTTGAATCGGCGTACTCATCAGGCCATATTCAGGTTTCACCACAAAATCTGAACAGAAAGGCTCGTATGATGAGTACGCCCAGTGGCCAATATGCAACCGATGTAACCGATGTGCAATGGCAGCAGATCGAACCGTTGCTGCCGGCTCCGCGGTGGCGCCCCAACGGTCCGGGTCGGCCGCCGCGGGATCGGCGTCCGATCGTCAACGGGCTTTTGTATCTGAACAAGACGGGGTGTCCTTGGGCGTTGTTACCGGCTTGTTTTGGCCCGTGGAAAACGGTGTATGATTACTTCCGTCGCTGGAGCCGGCACGGGGTCTGGCCGCGGGTGTTGGAACGGCTCACCCAGCAGGAACGCCGCCGCAACGGCCGGCCGGCCACGCCCTCGGCGGGCTGTATCGATAGTCAGACCATCAAAACGGCAACCCATGGTAAAACAACCGGTTACGACGCGGGCAAGAAGGTTCAAGGCCGAAAACGGCATCTGCTGGTCGACGCCTCAGGCTTGCTTCGACAGGTGGTGGTCACCGCCGCCGATGTATCCGATCGAGACGGCTTGCAGCAGGTGTTGACCCGCTTGGGGACGTCCGGCGTAGCCCGGTTACGCAAACTGTGGGGCGATGGCGGCTATCGAGGCGAGGCGATCCGAACATGGGTGGCCAACCTAAAAAAGACGCACAAGATTGACTTGGAAGTCGTCGCCAAACAAGGCCCCGGATTTACCGTACTCAAACGCCGTTGGGTCGTCGAGCGTACCTTGGCATGGGTGATGAACTCGCGCCGTCATGCCCGAGATTATGAGGTGTTGACCCGCCATAGCGAAGCCTTGATCCAGATTGCTATGATCCACCTGTTACTCAAAAGAATCAAATAGAAAATGGAGTTTTCAGACAGCCTCTTAGTAACAGAACGCAGACGCGGAGGACGACAATGCCGGAAGTCACTCAGCAGCAATTGAATGACGCGAAGCACGTGGTCGAAACCACGTTGGGCGAGCAATTCGACGACATTGACTTCGTGATGGTCTCCGTCCTGCCCGACGTAGAAGAGTGGGACGACGATGACGACGAATTTATTGAAGTCAAGGCGATCTACGACGGAGTTGCCGGGCAATTGCGCGGTGAGCGGATGGTCGGGGTGATTCCTCTGCTGCGGCGACGCCTACTGGAATCGGGCGTCACCGCGTTCCCTGTCATGCGCTACATCGCAAAATCCGACTGGGACGAGCGTCCCAGTGACGCCACATGACCTCGTTGCTGCCGCGCAAGACTTAGTCGGCGACGGCAAAGGTGCTCCACGGCAGGCGAATCTTCGCCGGGCGATCAGCACGGCTTACTACGCTCTATTCCATTGCTTGGCGGGATGTTGCGCCGATGCCCTAGTAGGAACTGCCAGAGCCAATCGAAGCGAACCCGCATGGCGTCAAGCCTATCGCGCCCTAGAACACCGCGACGCCGCTAAGCGGTGCGAACAGAACCAAATTCAGCACTTTCCGTCAGAAATTCAGGAATTTGCCGGGTCGTTCGTGGATATGCAGCGAAAACGCCATCGAGCGGATTACGCATCTGAAGGGCATTGGCTGAAGTCCGAAGTAGCGGACGATATAGCCCAAGCGGCCGCGGCTATCGCGTACTTGAACGTGCGCCGCTAAAGGATCGTCGCGCATTTGCTGTTTATGTCTTGCTTAGGCTCAGACCGTCGCGCTAGCGGCTCAGTGCCCAGACCGCGATGTTGGCGCCCATTTTGAGGGCGTCGAGGCGCTTGCTCTCTGGGTCGTTGTGGACGCCGGGGTCCTCCCAGCCATCGCCTAAGTCCGCTTCATAAGTGTACAGCACGGCGAGGCGTTCGCCTGCGAAGAGCGCGAGGGCTTGTGGTCGTTTGCCGTCGTGCTCGTGGACTTTGGGCAGGCCCGCTGGCAACGCAAAGTGACAGCGGAACAGGGGATGTTCGGGCGGCAGCTCGACCCACTCGGCGTTGGGAAAAACTTGGCGCATGGCGCGGCGAAAGCTCTCGTCCATGCCGTAGTTGTCGTCGGCGTGGAGAAAGCCGCCGCTTTCCAAGTAGTGCCTGAGCCGCGCCACCTCCTCAGCAGAAAAAGCGACATTGCCGTGCCCGGTCATGTAGATGTACGGGTAGGAAAACAACTCCTCGTCCATGATTTGCACCCGCGCCTCGGCTTCGGCCGCGTCGATTTGGGTATGCTCCCGCAAGAAGCGAAGCAAGTTGGGCAGGGAAGAGGGATCGCTGTACCAGTCGCCGCCGCCGCCGTATTGCAGCCGCGCAATGGTAAATAGGGGCTGGGCCGAGCCATCCACCGCGAGGAGCGCGATGGCGAGCGCGGCGTACAGAACGAGGCCGCGCATGTCAGGGGTTGTTGATGACGGCGAATTTGCCGCGCACGAGGTCGCCGGTTTCTGCCTGCGCGACGAAGTAGTAAATACCCGACCCCGCGAGAAAGCCGGCCGCGCTCTGGCCGTTCCAAGTGACCGCGCCCTCGCCAGCCGCGCCCTCGAGAACCCGGACGAGTTCGCCGGCCGCAGTGAAGATGCGGACGCTGGCCCCAAGCGGCAGGTCGGCAAAGGTTAGGGACGCGCCGCGGTCGCCGAGGTGGAAGGGGTTGGGATACGCATACGCCTGAGGCCCAACGGTCGTCCCCGAGCCCCCGAGTTGCAGGCGGCTCATGCCGGCGAGCGTACCAATCCACAGCGCGCCGTTTTCCCGGTCGAAGTAGAGCGAGTTGACGCGGTTGTTGACGAGGCCGTCGCTGGCGTCGAGCGCGAACTCGACTTGGCCCTCGGTGTCGATGCGGGCCAAGCCGCCTTCGGTGCCGACCCAGATCCGCCCCCAGTCGTCTTCGGCCAGCGCCGTAGTCGCGGTGGCGGGCAGGCCGTTGTCGGTGTTGTACACCTTCCAGCTCGCGACCTCAAAATCCGCGTTGGCGCGCGAGTACTCGCCGCGCACGGCATTGAGGCCGTTGTTCGTGGCGACCCACACCCGCCCCGAGCGATCGACGTGAATGTCGCTGATGGTATCGCTCGTCAGGTCTGGGTACGCGACCGTGTCGAAGACCAAGCCGGTCTCGTCGCCGATCGCAAAGGGAGTGCCGCCGTCGTCTAAGAGGAAGAAACCGTCGAGTGCCGTCCCGATCCACTTCAGGCCGTCGGGACCGATGGCGATCTTGGTCATGTCTTGGCCCGGGGACATGCCAAAGTCCAACTGGCTGTTGAGCGCGGCCTGTTGGGGCGGCCATCCATCCATGACGACGAGTCCGTTGCGGACGTTGGCGATCCACAGCAAGCCGTTGGCGTCGCGGTCCATGTCGCTGATGGCGACAAAGGAGTCGCCGTCGATGCCTTCGAGAGCCGAGTTGCTGGCGTTGAGGTTTTGCCACTGGCCGTCGGCGTCGCGCACGTCAATGCCCCAACCCCAACTTCCGACCCACAGCAGGCCCTCGGCGTCGGTCTCCACGGCCGAGACTTTCTCGGACGACAGGTTGGCCCGGCTGGTGTGGGTAGTCCAGCCCTCGCCATCGAACTCGTACAGGCCAAAAGCGGGCAGATTGTCCTTGGGCACGGAGGCGACCCAGAGGTGACCGTCGGAGGTCTGAGTTATGTCGAAGAAGAAATTGCCGATCGGCTCGCGGGGCGGCGGCGGCGGGGTGGTGCCGAGGGCGCGCAGGCCGCGCTCGCTAGCCACCCACAGCGGGCCGTCGGTATCCGATAGGTCGGCGGCGGTGCTGATACCGCTGATCGGTTGCCAGCGGTTGTCTCTGCGCTGGAGGAGGCCCTCGGCCGTCGCACTGACGATGAGTCCCTCAAAGAGGCCGAGGGCAACGATGCTGGTCGTGGAGGGATCGAGCGCGGGCCGGTCGAGCGCGGGATGGACTTGCCAGAGCCCGTCCGTGGCTGAGACGAAGAGCGTGTCTTGATGGACGAGCACGTCGCGCACCTCGCCCCTTATGGGCTCGGCCTCCCAACTGCTGGGGTCTTGGAGGTTGGGCTGGTCCAAATCCGCCGACACGAGGCCATTGACGGTCCCGACCCACAGCCGATCGGCAAATATCTCAATGCTGGTCACCTCGGTGTCTCTCGCCAGATTCCCCAAGCGGCGATAGGTCTCCTTGACCTCCTCCTTGCTGATGACAAACGCACTGACGCCGCGCTCGCTGCCCACGTAGAGGATGTCCCCATGGGGCTTGAGGGCGTTGATGCGGAGGTTTTGGAAGTCGAGAAAGGGCGGGTCGAAGCGGTTTTGCTCGGGCCGATAGCGGCTCAAGCCTTGGGAGTGCGTACCAAACCACAGGTGGTCGTTGGCATCTACGGATAGGCTCAAGATGAGGTTGCCCGGCAGGCCATCGCGGCGGGTGAAGCGCGTATAGGCTTGGGTCTGTTGGTCGTAGCGCAGGACGCCGCCGTGCGTACCGGCCCAGACGGCGTCTTGGTGGACGAGGACCCGGTTGATTTGGCGCATACTGGTATAGGCTTCCCATTGGGTGCCGGATAGCTGGGCGCGGGCGGGTAGAGCCAAAAGCAGCAGGGAAGCAAGGGGGAGCAAGAGCATGGAAACGGCCTACATCATGGTTAGAGGGTCGATGTTGATGGAAAAGTGGAGGGCGTGTTCTTTGGCGGCCGCACGCATGGCCGGCAGGGCACTGAGAGTCGTAGTGCGCAAGCGGCGCACCGAGGGGCCGCGCAACAGGGCTTGCCAGCGGTAATGACCGCGCAGCCGCGCCAGCGGCGCCGGGGCTGGCCCGAGTACGAGCTCGGCCGCGTCGAGATCGCGCCGCAGGGCTTGGACGCCTCGTTGGGCGCCGGTCTCAACGGCCTGCTCGCAGGGGCCGCGCCAGCGGAAGACGATGAGGCGGCCAAACGGGGGAAATCCCGCTTGCTGCCGCTGGGCCAATTCGTTGCGGGCAAAGGTCGCGTAATTTTGGCTGGCGGCCGCGCGCAGGGCTGGGTCGTCGGGTAGCAGCGTCTGGATGACGACCTCGCCGGCCGTGTGGCCGCGCCCCGAGCGGCCGGCCACTTGAGTTAAAAGCTGGAAGCTCCGCTCGGCCGCACGGAAGTCGGGTAGGTGCAGGCCGGTGTCAGCGGAAATGACGCCGACGAGCGTAACTTCGGGCAGGTCGAGGCCCTTGGCGATCATTTGGGTGCCGAGCAGCACGTCGGCCTCGCCATTGCGAAAGCGCTCGACGAGCTCGTCGTGGGCACCCTTCCAAGCGGTGGTATCTACGTCCATGCGGATGACGCGGATGCCGGGGAATTGGGCCAACAGGGCCTCTTCGACTCGCTGAGTGCCCACCCCGTCGAAGCGCAACTCCGCGCTGCCGCAGGACGGGCACACCGGCGGCGGCGGGGTCGCAAAGTCGCAGTAATGACAGCGGGTCTCAGAAGCTGCGGGGCGCTGGTGATAGGTCAGGGAGACGCGGCAACTAGGGCACTGGATCGGCTCGCCACAGGCGGCGCAGCTAACGAAGGGCGCGAAGCCCCGGCGGTTTTGCAACAGGATGATTTTCTCGCCGCGGTCGAGGCGGCCTTGCATCTTGCCCCGCAACTCGTGCGAGAAGATGGTCCGCTGCTGCCTTTGGAAAGGCTCCTGTTTCATATCGACGACCCCCACTCGGGGCAAGGGGCGGTCGTCGATGCGGCGGGGCAAGGTGTAGCGATGGTACTTGCCCGTGGTGGCATTCCAGTGCGACTCTAGGCTGGGCGTGGCCGAGCCGAGGACGACGACCGCGTCGCAGTGCTGCCCGCGGACCAAGGCGAGGTCGCGGGCGTTGTACGTGAGGGGATGGCTGCTGTCTAGGTCTTCTTGCTTGTACGAGGAATCGTGCTCTTCGTCTACGACAATCAGCCCCAAATCGTCCACCGGCGCGAGAATGGCCGAGCGCGCCCCGATGAGCAGGTGCTGCTCGCGCCGGCGCAAGCGACGCCAAGTGTCGTAGCGCTCGCCGGCCGAGAGCTGGCTGTGGAGGACGGCGACGGCCTCGCCGAAGTGCTCCTTGAAGCGCCGCACCATCTGCCAAGCGAGGGCAATTTCTGGAACCAAGACGATCGCGCCCCGCCCCGCAGCCAACGCTTGCGCCGCGAGTTGGACGTACACGAGGGTCTTGCCCGAGCCGGTGACGCCGTGCAGCAGAGCCGGATGGAACTGCCGGGCGGCGAGCGCGGCCGACAGGGCGTTGAGCACCTGTTGCTGGTCGGAGGTCGGGACGAGGGCCGGGGGCACGCCGCTGACAATGTGGGCGAGGGGATCGCGGATGACTTCCTCGGCCGTTGGCTCAATCAAGCCGCGGTCTGCAAGGGCCTTGAGTATGGCCGAGGAAAAGCCGGCCGCCCTCAGCTCGCTGGACGCGGCCATGGGATGATCGAGCAAGTAGCGCAGACAGGCCGCTTGCCGCGGGGCGCGCTTTTCAATGGCGGCGATAGCGGCGGGCGCGGCCGATTCGTCGCGCAAGAGGAAGCGGCGTTGGCTCAGGGGGCGGGGCCGCCGGTCTTGGAGCACGGGCGCGATTTCAATGCGGCCGCTGCGGCGCAGGGAACGCATTCCCTTTTCCAAGCCTCGGCTGCCGAGTCGGCGCTTGAGGGTGCTGACCTTGAGCGAGCCGCTGCGCTGGAGTTCGCCGAGGATCTGCGCCTCGATACCCGTGTGGTGGCCCGTGGGCGCACCGCGCAGTTGCACGAGGCGGTTGGAACTGAGTTTGACGCCTGGGGGCAGAGCGGCCATCAGTGCGCTGCCGAGGGGGGCCATGTAGTAGGAAGCCATCCAGCGGCAGAGCGCGACGACCTCGGGGCTGAGGAGCGAGGTGTCGAGAATTTGTTCGATGGGGCGGATTTTGCTTGGGGGGATGTCGCCGAGTGCGGCTGGCCCCAAGACGATGCCGGTGAGCCGGCGCTGGAGAACCGGCACCAACACCAGAGCACCCGGCCGTGCTTCCGCGGCGAATTCAGCAGGTACGCCATAGGTCAACTCGCGCGCTACGGGGGGCGGCAGGGAGACCTCTACGTAGCCTTGGATCATGGTTGGGCGTCGGGGGCCTCGTCTGTGAGGGGCAGCAGCGTTATGCCGGCGGCGGTGGCGCGGAAGCGCAGCACTTTATTGGGATCGCCAAGCTGGCCATCGCCGAGGAGTTGGCCGTCCAACCAGTATTGCAGGCCGTGGGGGCGAGTCGAGAGCACGACGAAGTGCCCGCGGGCCTCAAAGCGGTGGCGCTGGCCGGGCGGGACGATGCCCTCAAAATTTTCCTCTGCGTCATCCCAGTGGATTTGCACCCAAGTAGAGTCGCGGGCCTCTAGTTCGAGGACGACCGGAGAGGATGCGGTGGCTTGAATAGCGGCCGCTGGTGGCGGGGCGGCTTCGGTGGCGAGGGTGTCGGTCGCCGGCGAGGAAGGAGCCGTCGGTGGCGGGGCGGCTTCGGTGGCGGCCTCTAACTCGGTGGGTGGCTGGACGAGCAGGGTGTCGTTTGGGGCCGCGGCGGGCGCGGGTTCGGGCGGCGCGGAGACCGTTTGGGTCGGGGCCGTTATCTTATCGCCTAAGAAGTAATACGCCCCAACGAGCAGGAAGCAGGCACCTATTACCGAGCCAATGGCGATCAGCGGGGTCTGCGAGCGGTGCTTGGGCTTGGGCTGCGATAGCAAGACCACCGGGCGTTGGCGAGGTTGGAAGGCCCGGCCTTGCTGTTGGTCGAAGCGGGTCAGGAACGGCTCGGGGTTGAGGCCGAGGTATTCGGCATAGGCTTTCAGGGCTAAGCGAGCGAATACCGGCTCAACTACATCAAACTGGCCGCTTTCTATGCCCCGTAAGACGGCCAAACTAATGCCGCTCTGTTGCTGGACTGTTTCGAGGTCGAGGCCGCGCTCTTGGCGGGCGGCCGACAATTCTTCTGCGATGGTTCGTTGTTTTTCTTCGCTCATTTTGTGCCCTGATCGTTTAGGTTGTACCCCACCGCGCTCAAAAGGACGCAAAGACGAGCTAGGGGCAAACCAACTACATTATAATAACAACCTGCGATGCGTTCAATAAAGCGCGCCCCTAGCCCCTGTATGCCATAGCCACCGGCTTTGTCGAGCGGCTCGCCGCTGGCAACGTAAGCGGCAATGTCGGCCGCGGTCAAGGGCCGCATTGCTACTTGGGTGCAAGCGGCTTCCCGCAGGAGCTGCTCGCCGCTTTGGATGGCTAGCCCGGTATAAACCTGATGGACTTGGCCCGACAGGCGACCGAGCATGGAGGCCGCATGGGCCGCGTCGGCCGGCTTGCCCAAGATCGCGCCGTTGCTCCAGACGATGGTGTCGGCCGCGATGACGATGGCGTCGGCCGTGACCGAGCGGGCAACAGCGCGGGCTTTGGCCTCGGCCGATTCGATAGCATAGTCGGCCGGAATGGACGTTGCCGGCACTGGCTCGGCCACCGGACTGGGGACCACCGTAAAGGGCAGCGCGAGTTGGCGCAACAGCGCGGCGCGTCGCGGCGAAGCCGACCCGAGGATGAGCGGCTTCACGCTGGCGACTCCACCATCAAAGTAACCGGGCCATCGTTGTGAATCTCAACCTGCATGTAAGCACCAAAGACGCCGCGTTGGGGCGGCAAGCCTTGTTCGGCGAGCAGGTCGAGAAAGCGCTCGTAGAGGCGCTGGGCAACCGGGGGGGGAGCGGCGTGGACGAAGCTGGGGCGGCGGCCTTTGCGACAGTCCCCGTACAGGGTAAACTGCGAGATGGCGAGCACACCGCCGCCCACATCGAGAACCGAGCGGTTCATCTTGCCTTGGTCGTCGGCGAAGATGCGCAGGTGAGCGCATTTTTCAGCGCAGAAGCGCAGGGCGTGGTCGTCGTCGTTGGGGCCGAAGCCGACGAGCAGGAGCAGACCTTGGCCGATTTGGCCGCGGAGCTCGCCTTCGACGTGGACGCTAGCGCGGCTGACGCGCTGGACGAGGACCTTCATGGGAGGGGTCGATCCGTGGGTGGGTTGGGGAAATAGGCCATGAGAATTAGCTGTAAATGTATCCCCCGCCATACTACTGTCAACCAATCCTAAAAGTGCCGCTGGCCGCGCTCGAGTTTGAGCTGGGGAATGTCTTTTAACTGCATCTTAAAAAAGAACGCCCGGTTTTTGTGGAAGGTGCTCGGTTGCACGTTGAGGGTTGCGGTCCAGTCGTGGAACTCCTTTTGCAGGGACAACAGCTCGGAAGTGATGCGCTCGGTGGCCAACAGCCGCGTCCCCGGAGCCCGCAGATTGTAGTTGAGCGAATAATTGCAATGCCAGCTCGCCCCCGAGCTAAAGCCGGCCGCCGCCCGCACCCAAGAGCGGCTGGTGCTGGCGCGGCGGTGCGAGAAGTAGTGGCTGAGCTGGAAGCGGCTGCCGCGCCGCCGGGTGTCGATGTCGCGCATGAGTCCGCTTTCAAAGCCGAAGGATTCCCGGCCGTAGCGGCTGGAGGAGCCGAAGCTGTTCGGATCGGATCGGCTGGAGGAGCCAAAGCGGCTGTTCGGATCGGCGTCTATAGGCGACGCGGCCGACTGCCGCGACCAGCTAGCCGAGGTCCGCACTTCGAGCTGCTCGCGGCGCGGTGCCCACAGGTGTAGTCGGTTTTGCTCGTCGTAGAACTGGTGGCGCAAGGTCAGCCGCGAGTTTAGGTAGCGACCCGCTTCGACGCTTAGGGTCGTTCGCAGGTCGTCTAGCCGGTTTTCCTTTTTCTCAAAGTCATAGCCCGTAGAGAAATTGAGCTGGACTAGGCGCGTTTTGTGCTCTTGCTCGTCGCGCAGAATTTTGGCCCAGAAGGTGTTGTCGAGGCGGAAGTTCAGGCGTCGTCGGTGTTGGAGGCGGCTGCCGTCGCCGCCAAAGCCCAAGACGCCGCCGGTGTCGGCGCGGGCGGCTTGATAGTTGAACGCGATGCTCGGTTTGAACACGTGGCGCAGTGCTTGGAGCGGACCGATGGACGGGTTGAAGAGGCCGTAGAAGGTCTGGCTCAGGGCCGTGCGGGTCGAGAAGCGGTCGCGGCGCAGGCTGCGGACCGCACGCTCGCGCAGGTCTTGGTCTTGCCAGTCTTGGTTGAGGGACGGGCTGAGGTTGAGCCAAGGGAAGGGGTGGTACTGCGCGCTGACGCGCCAGCTTACTTGGGCCCTAGTTTGGCTGGTCGTATCCGTGCGAGTGCCGCGCCGAGTGTTGCGCAGGCTGGCGTTGCCATCGTAGTAAATGCGACTGTACCAAGGGAGGTTTTGGCGGCTTGAGCCCTTGGGGGCTTGGCCCCATATCGGCTTGCGGCTCTTGCGTAGGCTGAGTTCGGGCAGAATGGTGGAGAACGTCTCGGTGTCGAGGTTTTTGGTCTGGCTTGCTTTCAGGCCAAAGCTATTGCCCGAGCCGCGCCAACGCCGAGTGTAGCTGAGGTTGGAGCGCAAGAGGCGGTTGAGGCGGTCTTGCAGGCTCGCGCTGTTGTCGCGGGCAAAGCTGGTGTTGCTCTGGAAGGTGCCGTTGGCCCGCAGGCTCGCATCGCGGCCTAGCTCTTGGCTGTGCCTGAATTCGAGTCGCCAGTTGCGCGCCGCCGTGCGGCCTTCTTGGCGGTTTTCAAACTGGGTGCTAACCTGCCCTCTGAATCGGTAGCGTGCGGCGTAGTTTAGGCGGGCGCGCCCTAGCCAGCCCGAGCGCTGCCGCAGGTCGGCTGCGAGCGACAAGTCCCAATAGTCATTGGGCGCGAGGTAGTAGCCCAAGTTGCGCACCTCCCACTCGCTTTGCCGCGCCCCAAACCGAAGGGAGCGTTGCCCAAAACTCGGCGTCAACAGCCCGGACTGGCGGCCTTCGCGCAGCGAAAATACGTAGAAGGGAATCCACAACAGCCGCCGCTCTTTGATGCGGAAATACACGGGGCGCGCCACGGCGAGGTCGCCGGCTAGGACCTTGATCCGCGGGCTGTAGAAGTCGAAGTGCGGGTGGTCGGCGTCGCACGTGGTGTACGAGCCTTGGTGGACGTGGAACTCGGTGCTGCTGCGGGTCTGGATCACGCGCCCGGCGTAAAATCCCTTGTCGCGGTGGATCTTGCCTTTGAGGATGGTTCCTTGCTCGGTGGATAGGTCGTAGAGGATGCGCTCGCCGCGCAGCGTTTGCTCGCCTTGGCGCAACACCGGGTGGCCGACGACGCGCCCGGTCGAATCGAGGGCCGCGCGCGCTTCAATTTGGTCGAGGGCGCGGCGGAAGACGATCTCGGCGGCCTCTAGCTGAGCGCCCTTGTGCAAGACGCGGGCCTGCCCCTGCAACAGGAGCGAGTCGCCGACCTCGTAGTAGCGCATATAGGTGGCTTGGTATGCAAAGCTGGCGTCTTGGTCTTGGCCTTGGGCTTGCGTCAGCAGGGCGCGGGCCTGTTGCAGGGGCGTCTCAGCCGCCTCGCTGCCGCGCAACTGGGCGAGGATTAGGCCGGCGACCAGCAGGGCGATCATGGCTGGCGCTGACTCAGTACTTCGTACAGGGCAATGCCCGCGGCCACCGAGGCGTTGAGTGAGCCGATGGCAGTGCCCGGCATGGGGATGTGCAAGAGGGCGTCGCAGCGCTTTTGCACCATGCGCCGCAGCCCCTTGCCCTCGCTGCCAATGACTAGGGCGCAAGGCTGAACAAAGTCTGCGGCCGGCAAGGGCTGCTCGCCTTGGGCGTCGAGTCCGGCGATGAAAAGCCCACAGTCCGCGGCTTTTTGCAGGGCCTTTTGCAAATTGTCAACCCGGCAGACGGGTACGTGCTGGGCCGCGCCGGCCGCGGCCTTGAGCGCAGCCGGGGAGAGTCCGGCGGCGGTGCGGGACGGCACGACCACGCCTTGCGCGCCGAGCGCGTGGGCACTGCGGATTATGGCGCCGAGGTTGTGGGGGTCTTGGATTTGGTCGAGAAAGAGGATCAGGGCTGGCGTCGGCAGATGGGCGAGCACATGGTCAAAGTCGGCGTACGACGCGGCGGCCGCATAGGCGACGACGCTTTGGTGGTGGGGACCGGCGAGGCGGTCGAGCTGGGCGCGGTCGCGCAGATCGTAGGGAATGCGCGCCTGCCGAGCGCGGGCGAAAATTTCGTCGATGACCGGGCCGTGCGCCCCCTTGGCGACGAGTAGGCGGCGCAGGGGGCGTTTGGCGCGCAGGGCTTCGAGCACGGGGTGGCGGCCCCAAATCAGGTCGTCGGATGGCTGTTTATCAGACATGCAGGAACGGAGCGCAGGTCAATCTGCGTTGGCACGTACGATAGTCCGCATCAGTCTCGGCCGGCTCCGTTGATTTTCTCTTTCCATTCATTCAGCTTGAGCAAGGCTTGGAGCGGCGTCATCTGGCTGAGGTCCAAGTCCTGCAACTCCGCCACCCACGGCGCGTCGGCCGGCGCGGGGAAGAGGTCGAGTTGGGACCGGGGGGTCGGGGCGGGCGCGTCGGGGCGGTGAATGTCGTCGGTGTCGATCTGGTCCTTTTCGAGGCGGGCGAGAATTTCTTGGGCGCGGGCTACGACTGGGGCGGGCATCCCGGCCATCTGCGCGACGTTGATGCCGTAGCTTTGGTCGGCCGCCCCCGGAGCTAAGCGGTGGAGGAACACCACGCGGTCGCCTTCTTCGCGCACCTGCACATTGAAGTTGACGACGCGCTCTAGGTGGCTTTCGAGTTCGGTCATCTCGTGGTAGTGGGTGGCAAAGAGGGTGCGCGGGTGAACCTCGGGGTGCTGGTGCAAGTATTCGACGATGGCATAGGCAATGCTCAGGCCATCGAAGGTGCTCGTGCCGCGACCGAGCTCGTCGATGAGGAGCAGGCTGCGGCTGGTGGCGTTGTTGAGGATGTTGGCGGCCTCGTGCATTTCCACCATAAAGGTGCTCTCGCCCCCGGCGAGGTTGTCGGACGCGCCCACGCGGGTGAAGATGCGATCGACGACGCCGATGGTCGCTTGGCGCGCCGGGACGAAGCTGCCGATCTGTGCCATCAGCGCGATGAGACCCACTTGGCGGATGACGGTGCTCTTGCCGGCCATATTCGGGCCGGTGATGAGCATGATCTGCGCTCCGTTGGCGTCGAGGCGCACGTCGTTGGGCACGAAGCGGCCCGTGCGAAGCTGACGCTCGACGACTGGGTGGCGGCCGTCGCGGATATCGATGCGCTCGCTGTCGTTGACTTGGGGCCGAGTGTAGGATTCGCTCTCGGCGACTTCGGCGAGGGAATACAGCGCGTCGATGCGGGCGATGGCGCGGGCGATCTGCTGAACTCGGGGCGTCCAGCGGGCGGCGCGGTCGCGCAGGGCCAAGAATAACTCGTTCTCTAGCTCTTTGAGGCGATCCTCTGCCCCTAGGACCTTTTCCTCGTATTCCTTTAGCTCGGGCGTGATGAAGCGCTCGGCGTTGGTCAAGGTCTGTTTGCGATGGTACTCCGCGGGCGTTTTGTCGAGGTTGGCCTTGCTGATTTCAATGTAGTAGCCAAAGACTTGGGTGTAGCCGATCTTGAGCGAGGCAATGCCGGTGCGCTCGCGCTCGGTGGCCTGCAAGCGGGCGATGTAGGACTTGCCGCCGCGAGCGATCTGCCGCAGTTGATCGACGTCTGGGTGATGGCCATCGCGGATTAGGCCGCCTTCGGTCAGGGCCACCGGGGGCGCGTCCACCAAGGCATGGAGGATTTCGGCGACCAATTCGCTGACGTCGGGCAGGCCCTTAGAGCACAGCTCTTGCAGGAGTTCGCTCTGCGCCGAGGAGAGCGCGGCGCCAATGGCGGGCGCGACGTCGAGCGAGCGGGCGAGGGCCACCATGTCGCGGGCGTTGGCTCGCAGACAGCAAATCCGGGCGATCAGCCGCTCTAAGTCGCCGACCTGCTCTAGGCATTGGCCGAGGGTGCGGCGGTGGTCGCGCAGGCGCAACAGCCTGTCAACCGCCCCTAGGCGGGCCTCAATGGCGGCCGGTTTTTTCAGGGGTTGTGCAATCCACTGGCGCATCAGGCGAGCGCCCATCGGGGTGCGGGTGCGGTCGAGGATTTCGAGGAGGGTGTTGGTGCGGCCCCCGTCTTGGAGGTTGGCCAAAAGCTCTAGGTTGCGCTGGGCCGCGGCGTTGACCAGCACAAAGTCCTCGCGGCGTTTGCGTTGGAGGCGGTTGACGTGCTCGACCGCGCCGCGCTGGTTGTCGCGCAAATAGGCGACGGCGGCCCCGCCGGCACAGATGGCGGCCTTCATGTCGTCGCAGCCAAAGCCTTTGAGGGTCTGCACCCGGAGCTGGTCGGTGAGGGTGTCGTACGCGGTGTCGACCGCAAAGTGCCAGTCTTCGACGTGGCTGATGGCCACGCGCGGCAAGGCGGTCTGAAGCGTCTGCACCCATTGGGCGTCCGCGCCCGCGGCGATGAGCAGCTCGGCCGGGGCGAGGCTTTCTAGCTCGTCGGCGAGGTCGCCGGCCGGAACCTCGTCGAGCGCGAAGTCGCCGGTGGATAAATCGACGCTGGCTAAGCCGACGCAGTCGGCGCGGGGACAGAGGCCGACGAGGAAGTTGTTGCGTTGTTGGTCGAGCAAGGCATCGGAAAGGGCCGTGCCCGGGGAGACGACTTGCACCACGTCGCGCTTGACGACGCCCTTGGCCTTTTTGGGGTCTTCGACCTGCTCGCAGATGGCGACTTTGCGGCCGAGTTGGATGAGTTTGGCTAAATAGCCTTCCATGGCGTGATGCGGGACGCCTGCTAAGGGCACATCGCCGGAAGCCTTGCCGTGGTGGCGCGCCGTCAAGGTGAGGCCCAAAAGCCGGGCGGCCTCTTTGGCGTCGTCGAAGAACATCTCGTAGAAGTCGCCCATGCGAAAGAAGAGGATCGCGTCTGGGTGCTGGCGCTTAAAGTGCGCGTACTGCTCCATCGCCGGGGTGAGTTTGGTTCTCGGGGACATGGTTCGGGGGGGTCGCGGGTTGGGGTGGGAAAAATAAAAGCGCGGTGGAACACTCGTCCGTCCCACCGCGCTGGGTTGTTGCTGCGGGGCTTACGACTCGCCCTGCTCGTCGTGGACATCGCCCCAGCTTTCCATCTCGTCGTCCTTGTCGGCCGCGCCCTCATCAGCGGCCTCTTGGACGGGATGAGCGGCCAAGTAGGCTTCGTACTCGGCTTGGTCTTTGTCCTTGAAGTGCTCGCGCACGCTGAGGACGATCTTTTTCTGGTTCTTGTCGAATTCGATGACCTCTAGCGGCAGCGTTTGCCCTTCGGCAAAGCACTGGCTCGGGGTTTGCAGCCCGTCGATAGCCAACTGCGACAGCGGCACGAACCCATCGACCTCGTCGGCGAGCGAGACGACGATGCCGCGCTTGAGGATCCGCGAGATCGCGCCCTGCACCTCGACGCCCACCGCGTACTGATCGGCGAAGCGAGGCCAAGGGTTTTCAAAGGTCTCCTTGTGGCTGAGCGAGATGCGGCGGCGCTTGACGTCGATTTCGGAGACGACCACGGGGATCACGTCGCCCTTTTTGAACATTTCGCTGGCTTGGCGGATGCGCTTAGTCCAAGACATATCCGAAATGTGGACTAGGCCATCGATGTTGTCCTCGATCTCGACGAAGGCCCCGAAGTTGGTCAGGCTGCATACCGTGCCCTCGATCTGGGTGCCGGGGGGATACTTGGCGTCGAGCGTATCCCACGGATCGTCCTCGGTTTGCTTCATGCCGAGTGAGATTTTCTGGTTCTCGCTGTCGATCTTGAGCACCTTGACCTCGACGATGTCGCCGATGGCGACCAGCTTGGAAGGATGGCGCACGTGCTGAGTCCAAGACATCTCGGAGATGTGGACTAGGCCCTCAATGCCCTCCTCCAGCTCGACGAAGGCACCGTAGTCGGTGATGGAGACCACCTTGCCGCGCACTTGGCTTTCAAGCGGGTACTTCTTGTCGATGTTCTCCCACGGATGGGAGGTTAGCTGCTTGAGTCCCAAGGAGATGCGCTCGCGCTTGCGGTCGTAGCTGAGCACCTTGACCTTGATGCGGTCGCCGATGGAGACCAGCTCCGAGGGGTGGTTGACGCGCCCCCACGACATGTCGGTAATGTGGAGAAGGCCATCGACGCCGCCCAAGTCGATGAAGGCACCGAAGTCGGTGATGTTCTTGACGACGCCCTCGCGGATCTGGTCTTCCTCCAACACCTTGACGATCTCCTCGCGCATCCGCGCCCGCTCTTCCTCTAAAACGGCGCGGCGCGAGACGACGATGTTGCGCCGCGTCTTGTTGAGCTTGATGATCTTGAAGGGGAACTCGTGGCCGATGAACTGGTCGAAGTTCTTGACTTGGCGAATGTCGATCTGCGAGCCGGGCAGAAAGGCCTCAACGCCGAAGAGACTGACGACGATGCCGCCCTTGATGCGCCGCATTAGCTGGCCCTCAACCGTGGTGCCGGCGTCGTAGGCGTCCTTGATGGAATCCCAGACGCGCATGAAATCGGCCTTTTGCTTGGAGAGCACGGCTTGGCCCTCTTGGTCTTCGATGTTCTCCAAGAAGACCTCGATTTCTTGGCCGGTCTCAATGGCCTCGGGGTCGGAAAATTCCTTGACCGGCACCGCGCCTTCGGACTTAAAGCCAATATCGACCATCACCTCGCTGGGGCCGATTGAGACGACGATGCCCTTGACGATTTGGCCCTCCTCAATGCCGGAGATGCTCTCATCGTAGAGGGCCATGAGTTCGTCGTATTCGGCTGGGTCGTACTCGGGCTTTTCCAGCTCTTCGACGCTGATGTTGCCGTACACGGGCTTTTCTAACGGCTCTTGTGTTGCTGTGGTTTCCTCAGTCATGTTGCGCAGATCCTCAAAAAGGTTAAGGCGAAGCGCGCACTTCGCGTTGGGTGATACCGGCGCGGCCTCTCCGCGCCAGCGTTAGGCGCCGCGTTGGCGGGCCAAGGCGACGACGCAGTCCACTTGGTCTGGCAAAGTCATGCGCGTCGTGTCGATCTCGATGATCTCGGCCGCTGCGCTCGTACCTCCGTAGTCGCGGGCGGCGTCTTCCCGGTCGCGCGCTTGGACGTCGGACCGGACTTGGTCCAAGGTGATGCGTACTCCTTGGGCGGTCAATTCCCGGTGCCGCCGGCGAACGCGCTCGTCGAGGTCGGCCACCAAGGCGATTTTTAGCTCGGCGTCGGGAAAGACTACCGCCGCCATGTCGCGCCCTTCGGCGACAACGCCGCCCTCTTGGCCCCACCGCTGCTGCTGGGCGATTAGGGCGCGTCGCACCAAAGGCACGTCTGCGTACGCACTCACTCGGCGGGTGATCTCGGGCTGGCGAATCGCTTCGCTTACGTCCTGCCCGTCGAGCAGGACGCGCCCCCGGTCGGAATCCAAATCTATGGTCGAGGTCGCCAATAGGTCCGCCAGCGCGGCTGAGTCCTCGGGTGATATCCCCCGGCGGGTGGCCGCTAAGGCCACGGCTCGGTACATGGCACCGGTGTCGAGGGCGCTATAGCCTAGCCGCCCGGCCACCTGCCGCGCTGTAATCGTCTTGCCGGTGCCGATGGTGCCGTCGATGGCGATGACGAGCCCGCGCCGCTTCACAAGCCAACCTCGGCTTTGAGCCGGCCGACTTCCCCGGGGCTGAGGCAACGGTACTGACCGGCGGCGAGCGGGCCGAGGGTCAGCCCGGCAAATTCGACCCGAGTGAGTTGCCGCACCGGATGGCCGATGGCGCGGAGCATGCGGCGGACTTGGCGCTTGCGCCCCTCGTGAATGCAAAGGCTCAGCTTGGCCCGCTGGTCCCAACCGCTCTTCCAGCGCTCCTCTACTTGGACCTGAGCCGGTGCCGTAGGCCCGTCGCCGAGCGCGATGCCGGCGCGCAGCCGCTCGAGCTGGTCCTCGTGCGGGTCGCCGCTGACAACGGCCTCGTAGCACTTGGCGACGACAAAGCGCGGGTGTAGCAGCCGATGGCCGAGGGCACCGTCGTCGGTCAGGAGCAAAAGCCCGGTGGTGTCGAGGTCGAGACGGCCCACGGGCACGGTCCCCGGATGGAGGTCGGGCAAGAGGTCGAAGACCGTGGGCCGGTCGCGGGGGTCGCTGCGGGTGACCAGATACCCGGCCGGCTTGTGCAAAAGCACGTATTCGTACTGGCTGGTCAGGGTGAGGACTTGGCCATGGCACTCGACTCGGTCGGCATGGACTGCGACAACTCGGCCCGGCTCGGCGACGACCTCGCCGTTGATGCAAACCGCGCCGCTTTGTATTAGGGCATCGCTGTGGCGGCGCGAGGCCACACCGCAACGGGCCAAGAAGCGGTTGAGGCGCATCTGCGGCTCAGGAGCGTTCACCTGCGTCTCCTTCCTCGGCCTGCTTTTGCAGCTCGTCTAGCTCGGACGCGAGCTGGCGCGCGGCGGCCGGCGGCTGGCCCTCGGCGAGCAGCTCTTCTAATTCCTTGGGCTTGGGCAATTCGCCCAGTCCCCGCAGCCCAAAGTGGACTAAAAATTCTCGGGTCGTGCCAAAGAGCATGGGTTTGCCAATGCCCTCGGACCGGCCAGCGAGGCGGACCATGTTGAGTTCCATCAGGGTTTGCAACGCGCCGGCCGAGCTAACGCCGCGGATGTTGTCGATCTCAACGCGGGTGACCGGCTGCTTGAAGGCGACGATGGCGAGGACTTCGAGGCCGGCCGGCGAGAGGCGCACTTGGCGCGAGGTCTTGTGGTACTTGCGCAGCCAAGGGCCGCATGCTTGGCGCGAGGCGAGTTGGTAGCCCCCGGCTAGCTCGACGATCTCGATCCCGTGCCCGGCCGCTTCGTACTGGGCGTTGAGCGCGTCGATAACCTCGCGAATATCGCGGCCGTTGTACCCGGCGAGCAAGTTGACGAGGCGGCCTGGGGTCGCCGGCTCGGTTGCCGTCAGCAGAATGGCCTCAATAATCGCCCGCGCCTGCTCAGGGGCGACGTCGCGCGCGGCGGCTGTGGATTCATGGCTCACGGCACTGCGGTCAGTTGAGGGGGTGATGGCTCGATCCAGATCTCGTCGAAGGGACGCGCCTGCTGGACGCGGACGCGCTGCGACTTGAGCAGCTCTAGGACGCCGACAAAGGTGGCGATTAGGGCGCGACGGTCGCGGCCTTGGAGCAGGTCCATGAAGCTGATGCGCGCACACTGCTCGAGGACTGCCAACAGATAGTCGATGCACTCGGCGACCGAGATCTCTTCTTCGGCGATCTGGTGTACTAGGTTTGCGGGTACTGTGTCGAGCACGTGCTTGTACACGACCAATAGGTCGAACAGCGATACGGGCTGCAACGGGGCCGCCTCTTCAACGCGATCCCCTAGTCCTTGGCGGCGCAGGTACACGTCGCGCCGCTCGTTTTTGCGCACGCCCAGCCAGTCGGCGATGTCCTTAAACTGCTGGTACTCCAACAGGCGGCGAACCAACTCGGCCTTGAGATCTTCCTCGCCCTCGGGCTCGCCATCGAGCCCGAGCTCCTCGCGGGGCAGCATCATCTGCGACTTGATCCGCAGCAGGGTGGCCGCCATGAGGAGGAAGTCGCTGGCCTGTTCGATGTCGAGTTGGTGGATGTGTTGCAAGAAGCCCAAGTACTGGGCGGTGATGTGGGCGATGGGGATGTCGTAGATGTCTAGCTCGTCTTTGCGTATTAGGTAAAGCAACAGGTCCATCGGACCTTCAAAGACGTCGAGCTTGACTTCGTAGAGAGCCGATTCTTCTTGTTCGATCGCGTCGCGTTCCACGAGAGTTCCTGCCTCAGTCAATGAAAAGATACGGTTTCCAGCGCTGATCGTCGATGCCGACGAAGTTGCGAATGAAGCTGACGTTGTTGGGGCGCTTGGGTTTGGTGCGCAGCACTAGGCCGACCTGCTCGGGCAAGAGTTCGCCTTTCTTGTTGTTGCACAGGGCGCAGGCGCAGACGAGGTTTTCCCAAGTCCCTTGGCCCCCCTTGGTGCGCGGCACGATGTGGTCAACCGTTAGCTTGCCGTCTTTGCGGCCGCAGTACTGGCACTGGTGCTTGTCGCGCTTGAGGATGTTGCGCTTGGAGAGCACGACCCGCCGGCGCGGGGCGCGGATGTAGCGCTCTAGGCGGACGACGCTGGGCACTGGATAGTCCTGGGAGACCGAATGGACCACCGCGTTCATTTTTTCGACCGCTTCGGCCTTTCCGCGCAAAACCAGTAGCAAGGCCCGGCGCACGCTGCATACGCTCAGGGGCTCGTAGTTTTGATTGAGGACGAGTACCGTTCTTTCGAGCAAAGGTCTATCCACGGTATAGGGCTAATTGACGGCTGTTGCGCCCGGCTTTGTTGGGCGAGTAGCCAGCGCTGAATAAAGTTAAGCCTTTAAGCGGCTTTTGGCATGTTCCAACCTTTGGGATTGGATTTTATAAAGAGCGCACTTCCAATGAACAAAGGCAAGGTCAGTGGTTGGCGATCCGATCGGCGTAGTCTGGGGCGCTGAGCAAATGCTCCAAGTCCGCAGAGTCGGCGATGCGAATTTTGAGCAACCAACCGCCGCGGTACGGGTCTTCGTTGATCTGTTCGGCTTCTTCCGCGAGGCGGTCGTTGATTGCTAGGACCTCGCCGGAAACCGGGGCGATTAGGTCCGCGACCGTCTTAACCGCCTCAATCGTGCCAAAGGTTTCGCCCCTTTCGACGTGGTCGCCCACTCCGGGCAACTCGGCGAATACGATGTCTCCCAATTCGGTTTGCGCGAAATCCGTGATGCCGACGGTGGCGATGTCGCCTTCTAGCAGAAGCCATTCGTGGCTTTCCGAGTAGAGCAAGTGCTCGGGAATTTGGGTCTGGCTCATAATCGCCTCGTATTCTCGTATTTGCTTAAGACAACCGCTCCGCGTTGGCCACGTAGCTGGTGTCGAACTGCCCGGCGATAAAGTCGGGGTTGGTGAGTAGGGTTTGGTGAAAGGGTAGAGTGGTGGCCACGCCTTCTATTGTACATTCGTCCAAGACTCGACGCATCCGCGCCATGGCGCCTTGGCGGTTGGGGCCGTAGGCGATGATTTTGGCCAGTAGGGAGTCGTAGTACGGGGGAATCTCGTAGCCTTGGTAGATGTGGCTGTCGATGCGGACGCCGGGGCCGCCCGGCAGGTGGAGGACCTCGATGACGCCCGAAGAGGGGATGAAGTTGTGCGCGGGATCCTCGGCGTTGATCCGGCATTCAATGGCATGTCCTGAAAGTTGGACGCCCTCTTGGCTAAACCGAAGGGATTGGCCGGCCGCGATGCGGATCTGTTCCGCGACTAAGTCGAGGCCGGTGACCATTTCGGTGACCGGGTGTTCGACTTGGATGCGGGTATTCATCTCCATGAAATAGAAGTTGTGCTCTGAATCAACGAGGAACTCGATGGTGCCCGCGCTGTAGTAGCCAACGGCCGCAGCCCCAGCGAGTGCGGACTCCCCGAGCCGCTGGCGCAAGTCGGCATCGACGACGGGCGAGGGGCTTTCTTCTAAGAGCTTCTGGTTCCGCCGCTGAATGGAACACTCGCGCTCGCCGAGGTGGACGAGGTGCCCATGCTGGTCGCCGAGGACTTGGATTTCGATGTGGCGCGCCTGTTCGATGGAGCGCTCCATGTACACGGCGTCGCTGGTAAAGGCGGTGCGTGCTTCGCGGCGCGCCATCTGATAGGCTTCCTCTAATTCATCCATGGCGCGAACGACCCGCATCCCGCGCCCGCCGCCGCCCGCCGCGGCCTTGAGACGCAGGGGGAAGCCGACCTGTTCCGCCCATTGCCGGGCGTCGTCTAGCGACCCCAGTGCGCCCTCGCTGCCTGGGACTACGGGCACTCCGGCCTGCTGCATGGTGTGGCGCGCGACGGCCTTGTCGCCCATTTTGCGAATGGCCGCGGTCGGCGGGCCGATGAACTCGATGCCACAATCGGCGCAGATAGCGGAGAAGTCGGCGTCTTCGGCCAAGGGGCCGTAGCCGGGGTGGATCGCGTCGGCGTTGGTCAGTTCGGCCGCGCTGATGATATTGACGATGTTGCGGTAACTGTCCTTGCCAGCGGCCGGCCCGATGCAGACATCCTCGTCGGCAAAAGACACGTGCAGGGAGCGGGCGTCGGCTTGGGAGTGGACGGCCACGGTCGCGATGCCTAGCTCTTGGCAAGCCCGGATGACGCGCAGCGCGATTTCGCCGCGGTCGGCAATGAGGATTTTCTCGAACACAGCCTCTTAGCTAGGGCGAATTTTGAGCAGCGCTTGGTTGTATTCAACGGGCTGGCTGTCGCCGACGAGGATCTCGACCACTTCGCCTTGGACATCCGCTGGAATCTCGTTCAGTATCTTCATGGCTTCGATGATGCAGAGGGTCTGACCGCTTTCGATGCGATCACCCTCTCGCACAAAGGGATCGGCCTCGGGCGAGGGGGCCCGGTAAAACGTGCCAACCATGGGCGAGAGCACCTCGTGTAGGCCATCGTCGGCCTTTTCGGCGGGTGTTGCCGGTGTGGGCGCGGGCGCGGTGGGTGCGCTGGGCGCAGTGGGCATGGGTGCCGCGGGTGCGGCGGGTGCCACCAGTGGGGGCGCGTGATTGCGGGTCAGGCGGATGCGCGTACCATGCCAAAAGCTGTGTTGGATCTCTAGCTCTTCTATGTCGCTATCGCGAAAAAGCGCTAGCAGTTTGCGGAGCTTGCCTTCGTTCACAGGAGGTGTCGTCCTTTCTCAAACGCGCTCTACGTATTCGCCGGTGCGGGTATCGACCTTGAGCCGGTCGCCCTTATTGATAAAGAGCGGCACTTGGACCACGTAGCCGGTCTCTAGGGTCGCTGGCTTAACCGCGCCGGTGGCGGTGTCGCCCTTGACGCCCGGCTCGGTGTGAGTGACGGCGAGGGAGACGAAGTTGGGCAGGTCAACGGCGACGACCTCTTCGCCGGCAATGAGGAGGAAGGCGTTCTCGCTTTCTTTGAGGAGGTTGCTCGCCGCGCCGACGATCTCTGCGGACACGGGGATCTGATCGTAGGTGTCCAAGTTCATGAAGTAGTACAGCCCCTGATCGGAATACAGGTATTGCATCTGGTGCTTTTCGAGCCGGACTTGCTCAACTTTGTCGCCCGAGCGGAAAGTGCGGTCGAGCACGGCACCGGTCTTGGTATTTTTGAGCTTGGTGCGCACGAAGGCACTGCCCTTGCCCGGTTTGACGTGCTGAAACTCGACGATGGAGAAGATCTCGCCGTTGAGGTACATGGTAAAACCGTTTCTAAAATCCGTGGTATCTGCCATATCGCTCCCGTTAGTGTGCGTTGCTGCTTTGCTCTAGCGAAGCTAGCTTGCTGCGAATGATGGTGTTCGTCGGCTCCTGTTCGAGGAGCTCGCGGTACGTTTCGATCGCCTTCTGGGTCAGGCCCTGAGTGGTGTAGATCTCGGCCAGCGTCATGGTGGCGATGCGCTTGCTTTTCGGTGCGCTCGGCTCGCGGACAGCCGGGGTGGGTGGCTTGCTAGGGGCGGGCCTCGGCTCGGCGGCTTTGTCCTCTTCGATCTCCTGCAAGATGCGGAGCAATTCGCTGTCGTCGCTATTGCCGTACAGGTCGTCGCGGTCTTTTGGCGGCGGCGCTGGGGTATCGGGGGCCTTGGGCTCGGCGCGGGCGGTGCTCTCTTCGGGTTTGGGCGCGGGCGCGTCTTGGTCGGTTTGGCTAGCGAAGCGATCGATTTGCTCGGCTAGGGAGGCGTCGAAAGGGTCGAGGTCCGCGGCTTGGCGCAGGCTTTGCAAGACGAGGGGTGTGAGGCCGAGCTGCTCAGAGAGGTGGGCGAGGCGTTTGTACCCGCTGGGGTTTTGCGGGTCGAGCCGCAGGGCCTGCCCCATGGCCTCGTGCGCTTGTTTTAAGTCCCCCTGTTTTTCATAGCACTTGCTGAGGACAATAAAGCCGGTGGCGTAATCGGGAAAACTCTCGCAGCCCTTTTGGCAGAGCGCGAGGGCGCGCTCGATGCGCCCGCGTTTGAGGTAGAGATCGGCGAGGCGAGCGAAGTGCGGGAAGTGCGGGTCGCGCCGGAATGCCTTTTCTAATTTGGTTATGGGATCGGCCATGGCGATAGGAATGGGAGGGGCTAAAGCGGCTGAAAAGAGAGGCTATTTTATGGTTTGAACTGGGAAATGTCAAGGATGAGGCCGGGCGATGGACAGGGGCTAATTCGCAGACAAAGGGGCGCGGAAACCGCGTCCGCACCCCCTCGGCAAAGATGGTGCGCCCGCAGGGGCTCGAACCCTGGACCCGCTGATTAAGAGTCAGCTGCTCTGCCAACTGAGCTACGGGCGCGTAGAAAATATCTGCACGAGTGGGCTGGCCGTCAATGCCGCGCCAATGCTGGGAAGAGCTCGTCGTGGACTTCGGCGCATTGGCGCAAGTGTACCATGCGCTCCGGGCTGGCGGTATCGAGCATGGTGGGATAGAACATGCCGCCGCCGGTGACGACTTGGTAGCCGCCGGGCGAGTGCCGGCGGAGATAGTCCTTGAGGGTGGCCCGGTCTGCATCGTTGGTGCAGGGGCGGGTGAGGTTCATGGTGAACATGCGCCGCCGCTGGTCGCCGCCAAAGGAGGCGTGATAGAGGTCGTGGTTGAAGATGACGAGGTCGCCAGGGGTCGTCTCGAGCGCGAGGTGGCCGGGAAAATCGCGTGGCTCGACGCCGAACCGTTCCATGGACCTATTGAGGTCAATGCCCTCGGCGCGGACGAAGTGGTTGGGGTGGTGGCTGCCGGGGAGTATGCGCAGACAGCCCGTGTCGCGGGTCAGCTCATCCAAATAGAAGGCGATTTTGACCGAGAAAAGCTGGCCCCAGTTGCCATCGGGGTGCCAGCCGGTGTCGCCGCTGTAGTAGTTGCCGTCGCCGCTGGCGTAGTTGAAGTGCGCGCCGAGGACGCCGTTGCAGATCCCGATGATGCGCTCGTCGTCTATGAGGGTGCAAAGCCGCTCGCGGTGCTCAATGGGGCCGCCGAACATGGTGCGCTTGGTACCGTCGTGTTGGGCACCGCGGCCGTGCGCTTGGATGGAGTGCTCAAACTCAGCGGTGATCCAAGCGATCTCGCTGGGGGCAAAAAGCCGCGGGAAGTAGAGATAACCAAAGGTCTTGAAGAAGCGAATCTGCTCGGGCGAAAGCTCCATGGGATAGTCTCCGGTTCTGCCGCTGGTCAGCGGATTTCGGTGGGGGCGATTTCCATGGCGCACAGGTACTCGCAGAGGGCGCGGCCGTCTAAAGGCAGGTCGAGCACATCGGAAAAGGGCCACATGTCCCCCTTGAGGAAGTCGATGGCCATCTGCCGTTCCTGATTGCAATCCGCGGTCTGCACGTCTTTGACGGCTTGGATGATGACGGCCGCGGCGAGCCGCCGGTGGCCGTCAAAGCGGGCGCGATAGGTCGTCTTTTTTTTGCTCATCTGCTTTCACTTCATTCGCTAGATAGTATATGACGCCCGAAGTGCCACTTAAGTTTCATAGGTATAGCCCAATCACGCAGCCGGTCGCCATGGTCGCGAGCGTACCGCCCACGAGCGAGCGCAGCCCCAAGCGCGCCAAGTCGCCGCGCCGCTCGGGCGCGATGCCGCCGATGCCGCCGATCATAATGGCCACGGAACCAAAGTTGGCAAAGCCGCAGAGGGCGTACGAGGCTATGATGAACGAGCGCGTGCTCAAGGCGGCGTTGCCTTCCATCTGCTGAGCCAGCGCTAGGTACGCGACAAATTCGTTGAGAATGGTCTTTAGGCCCATGATTTCGCCGACGAGCCGCGCTTCTCCCCAAGGAATCCCCATCAACCACGTCAGGGGGTGAAAGAGGACCCCCGCTATGGTTTGTAAGCTCCAGCCGCTTGGGGTGCTATTGAACAGAGCGTCGAGATAGCTCAGACCATAGTTGACTAAGGCGACTAGACCGAGAAAGGCGATGAGCATGGCGAGGACGTTGAGCACCAAGTGCATGCCTTCGGCCGCGCCACGGGCGGCCGCGTCGAGGCCATTGAGGGTGTCCTTGGGGGGCAGTTTTACCTTCGCTTGTGCTGTTTCTGCCGGTTCCGTTTCTGGAATCATGAGCTTGGATACGGCAATGGCGGCCGGGGCACTAATCAGCGAAGCGACGAAGAGGTGACCGGCAATATCCGGGTGGACCGCCCCGAGCATGGTCGCATAGATGGTCATCACGGTGCCGGCGATGGTGGCCATGCCGCCGATCATCAGGCACAACAGCTCGCTTTCGGTGAGGCGGGCCACGTAGGGGCGGATCAGGAGCGGGGCTTCGGTCATGCCGAGAAAAATGTTGGCGGTCATGCCGACGCTCTCGGCCGAGCTGATGCCCATGGACCTCTGCATGAAGCGGCTGAGCCGGGCGATGATCCAAGGCAGGAGCCGGTAGTGGTAGAGCACTCTCGAAAGCGCGGCCACAAAAATGAGGATCGCCGCGATTTCAAGGGCGACGACCGGCCCGTGCTCGCGGGCAAACGACTCCGCGCTCACGCCACTAAACAGCAGCGACTCATTGGCGGTGAGCGCGGTTTTTTTGAGTAGGGTCGTCAAGTCGCTGGCGAGGCCAAACACCAGCGGACGGATGGCTGGTTGCAGCAGAATGGCAGCCAACAGGAGCTGGAGCACCGTGGCCACGCCGAGGGTTTTCCAAGAAATGGAGCGGGTGCGGCGGCCGCTGAGATAGGCAATGGCAAGGAGAACGCAGTAGCCTAAGGCACTGTGGACAATTAACATAACATCCTAAAAAATAAAGGGTAAAACCGAGAAAAGTCAATCGCAGCGCACCCGGTGCCACGCCTTTAGCTGAGGGCGTTAAGGGCGCGTTGGACGACCGAGTGCAGGGGGCCGTTGGTCGAGGTGCGCCCGGCGCTGGAGGGCTGCTATGGTGGGGCCGGGATCGGGTGCGGACTCTGCGTAGCCGCCGCCCAAACGGGCCGCATTGGTCACGGCGAGGGGGCGCCGCGGTCTTGGGGCTCCCAGCCGACGAGGTCTTTGGCGTTGGCGAGGTCCCACTTTTTGTCCGCGCCGAGTGAAACGCCGTAGAAAATGCCGAATTGGGGTCGAGGGGCCTCGATGCAGCAAGCGGTCAGCTCGGAGACATCGCGGGCGCTGAGCCAGCGGTTTTCGCCGGGGGGATAGGTGCTGTTGACTTCTTCGGTGTCGGGATAGTTGGCGATGCGGAGGCAATACGTGGCGATGCCGTATTGGTCGTAGTAGAAGCGGCCGAGGGCTTCGCCGAAGGCCTTGCTGACGCCGTACATGCTGTCGGGGCGAATCGGCATGTCCGGGGTGGTGTAGATACCTTCTTGCTCGTAGAAGCCCGTTACGTGGTTGGTGCTGGCAAAGACGACGACCGGGACCTTGTTGATGCGGGCGGCCTCAAAGAGGTTGTAGGTCCCTTGGATGTTGGTCTCCATGATCATCTGGTTGTAGCGCGTACGCGGATAGCCCCGCTGGGTAATGGCGATGCCGAGGTGGACGATGGTGTCAATGCCTTCGCAAGCCTCGACCATGTTCTCGAAGTTGGCGAGGTCGGAGACCACGATCTCGTCGTTTGGTTCGACTGGGGGAATGTTACGGTGGAAGAGCAGGCGAAAGTCGTAGCGGTCTTTGAGGTGGCGGCGCAGGCCGGACCCAACTTTGCCGGCGGCGCCGGTGATGAAAAGTTTCTTTTTCATGGCTCTTTCCTATGTTTTGCTTCGTCTGCTGAGGCGCGGTTTATACTATTCGTTTGGGTCACGGGGCGCAAGTCATTAGGCGGCCGGGTCGTCCCATCTCCCACCCGGCTTCTACGGTTCCATGCGGTTAAGACGCGATGAGAACCGTGCGAGGATTTTCTCGGAGATGTGATGAGGGTTGTTGGCGTGGATGCGCCGTGCCGTTTCAAGAGCGCGGGAAGGGGAGAGAGCCTCTGCCGAAACCAGATCGAGCATGAGCTCGAGTCCCCACTTTGTCCTCACACTGTGCTCGCCGCAGACCCGACGAAGCAGTCTGTCGTTGGTCGCGCAGATCCAGTCGTTCTCCCGGCACACTTGAAGCGAAAGACGATCATAACGTGAGAGTCTTGGTGGAAGCGTCGCGAGTTGGAGAAGAACTTGAGGTTCAACTTCGATTACGGTCAGCCCGAGTTCCCTACAGCGCACGAGACTCAGGTCGTCCACTTCGTCGACAACCTCTCGGACGACGTGAATCGGCGTCAGGTGCTGAACGATGAGGGCGAGAATCGATAGATCCGAATCTCGGTAGTCGATCAGTACGTCCGCGTCCAACAGAAGGACCGTCGGGCGATTGGGCATCTCATGTGGCCCATTCGGCGGCCAATAGGCGCATATCCATCAAGGACATGCGGAGGATCTCGGCCCCTCGGCTAAGCGAGATCTCGTCGTTCTCGACCGCTCGGCGGACCAGCCGCCGAAGCCGATCGTCTAAGCAGTCGGCGTCGGAGAGGCGATCCGGCTCTAGGCCCCGTTTTTCGTTGAACTCGTTTTCGGTGAGGGGCTGAGGCTCGTCAACCTTTTTTAGGGTCTTTCCGAAACGCCTTTGGTGCTGAATTTGGAAGATCTGGAACACGTTCTTTGGGGCCTCTTCCATCTGTACCAAACGGATCAGCACGGTCTTGTAGCTTACGTGGAAGATCCGCTTGACCTTGAGGATGCGCTCGTAAAGCGGGTGTCCTCTCGAGTCATGCCACTCCTGCTTGAAGGAGTCGTGCGGCATGAGGAAGTAGCTTGCGAATTCATCGGCTTGCCCTTCCTCCATTAAAGACTCCTCCTGTTCCCTGTAGTCGTAGGCACCCGGGTGCAGCAGCAAATGCCCGAGCTCGTGCGCGGCTGAGAAAATCCAGCGCTCCACCGAAATTCGCTCCCAAGTATTGATGACGACCGCCGGTCCGCCATCGTCTTCTTTAACCGAAAGCCCGAAGAAGGCATCGGTTGCACGGGGGAGGCGGAGGACCTTGATGCCGCATCTTTCGAGGATCCCGCAGATGTCGTGAATGGGCTGATCATCGAGCTTGAGAGTTTTTCGCGCCTTCTCGGCGACAGCCCGTGGACCGAGTTGCTGACTAGTTAGGAGGCTTCGCAGTTGAAAGGAGGGGGAATCTTCAAGCAACTGCTCGAGGAAGCTGTAGTCGTCGAGCCAATTGGAAACCTCGGCAAGCAACTGCTCGCGCTCCCGGACGCGCTTTCGAGCCCGAAAGCGCACGGTGTGCAGCGGGCGCACCGGGGTAGCGAGCTCGACGGTCGAGACCCCCAACGCGTGCGCCAACACGTGCATGGTAGCAGCGCGAGGCAGCGTTTGTCCTCGCTCTATCTTGGCCAAACCAAGGCGCGATAGCTGCGCCCGATCCGCAAGGGCCTTCTGGCTTATCCCCTTTGAGGTACGCAGCCGCATCACGTTGGCACCGATCACACTCTTAGTGGACATAGTAGCCTCTCCCTAATCTGGAAGGTTATTAAAAAACGGTTGTGTGAGACTCTCAACGCACCCGCGATCCTTAAATAAAACGCACAATTGCTAAGTACGTAAAAAATAAACCTAAATCAATGCCGTACCACAACTTAGATGATAGAAAGCGCAGGTCTCTCATTTGGCCGAGTGCTGGGCCGTCAGCGACGAGAGGCGGCCCAAGTTTCTCAGCGCGGGGAAAAGGCCCGTCCACGCGGCGACGACCAGCAATGTGCCAATGCCGCCGCTGACGACCGAGAAGACCGGGTTGAACAACTGGGCCACCAGCCCGGACTCAAAACCGCCGATCTCGTTGGAAGCCCCGACGAAGATGGCGGAGACGGCTTGGACCCGACCCCGCATCTCGTTGGGAGTGCCCATCTGCGAGATGACGCGGCGGATGACCATGCTGACGTTGTCAAAGGCGCCGGTCAGGGCCAGCATCAGCAGCGAGAACCAGAAATTTTGCGAGAGGCCAAAGAGAATGGTTGCCGCGCCAAAGCCGGCCACGCACCACAGCAGGGTTTGGCCGGCGCGGCGAATCGGCGGCCGGTGGGCGATGGCCAAGGCGGTGATGCTGGCGCCAATGGCCGGGGCCGCGCGCAGCCAGCCGAGCGCGGCCTCGGGGGCGAGTCCGGTGGGGCCGAGGTCGATGATTTCGCGGGCGAAGATGGGCAAGAGATACACTGCGCCGCCCAAGAGTACGGCGAAGAGATCGAGGGAGATCGCGCCGAGCAGGAGCGGCTGGCTGCGGACGAAGTGTAGCCCGACGGCGATCTGAGCGAACATGTTGCCCCCGCGAATGCGCGGAGCGGGAGGCAAGGCCATGGCGCTGAGGAAGAGGATAAAGGCCGCCGAGGAAACCGCGCTGAGGAGATAGGCGGCTTGGAGATTGAAGGCGATGACAAAACCGCCGATGGCCGGTCCGGCAATGCCGGTGATTTGCATCAGACTGGTCGACCACTTGGCGGCGTTTTCAAAGAGCGCGTCCGGCACCAGCAAGGGCGCGATGGCCCGTTGGGCGGGCCAGCCTAGGCGGAGGAAGGACGAATCCAAAAAGAGCAGCCAGTACATTGAGTGGACCGGCATTTGGTACCAGCTAAAGGCGGCCAAGGCCAGCGAGCAGAGGGTCGCGCCGGCTAGACTGAGCATCATTAGCTTGCGGCGGTCGAAGACGTCGGCTAGATACCCGGCGGGCAGCGTCAAGAGCAGCATGGGGATGGCTTGGACGAGGCCGACCATGCCGAGGGAGAGGGCTTGGCCGGTGCGGTCGTACACCTCCCAGCCGATGGCCAAACCTTGGGCGGCCGTACCCATCCGCACTAGCGAGGAGGCGATGAGATAACGCCGGAAGAGCGGGACGCGCAGGCTGGAATAGGGGTCGTGTGTTTTGCGCAAATCGGGAGCGGTGTGCTAGTTGTGAGCGGCGAGCGGTGCGGTCTCGCTAAATTACCGGTGTGCCGCTGACTCGCGCCAGTGGCATCCCGGGGAGAGTGTGGCCCATAAGGAGACTGCAATGCCCAGTTTACCTGTCCCAACGCCGTCGCCGCGGTTGAAAGCCACTTCATTCTGTCGATTCACGAGAATTTTGCCGCGCAGGAGGTGGCCGATATTGCGGAGGCGTTTGCAAAGGTGGAGCGGGCGTATCTGCGGTAGTATAGCCGTCTGGGTATGAGATACTTCGCTGCGCTCAGTATGACAAGGGCTGGGGCACGAAGTATCCGTCTGTGTGTCATGCTGAGCGCAGCGCAGCGAAGTCGAAGCATCTCTCCATGCTTGCAAGTCATTTAGGACTGCTATAAGAATATGTGTATAGTAGTTATGAGAAAGAGCAAAGTGAGACGATTATGAAATTGCCCTCTGGACGCATTTGGTCGCATCGAGTATGCGATATGCTGGGGTTAAATCTAACCCATCCCCGTTTTGCGATTGACGACATTGACCTCGGCAAAAAAGACGCGAGTACTTGTCGCGGGGACTTTCCCAAGTTTGCCGAATGGGGAGTAGGGGTGGTGATGTGCAAGGGGGGCGCGGCTTACTACGACGACAACTACAAACCGCTGTGGCGTCAGGAGGCGGAATGGCGTCCGGGTCGCGGCGGCGAGGACATGTTCCTGAGTCTGGCGATCAAGAATCCGACTCAACTGGTGCTAGGGGTGCTCGACCGTTTTTTGCTAAACGTCGAAGCCCATCCCGAACAAGTGCTGCTGGTGCGGATGGCCCGGGACTTGGATGCTGCACAGGCGGCGGGCAAGGTCGCGGTATTGATGGGGGCCAATCGCAGCGACTGGTTCGGCGACAGCCCCGGCATCCTGCGGATGTTTGCCCGCCTCGGGCTGCGGATGATCACCTTGGGCCAAGCGACCCGCGAGTTGGGTTGGGACGCCTCTAATGAGACCCGTTCGGGTGGGCGGATGACCGAGTTGGGGGTGCGGATGATTGCGGAGATGAACGCGACCGGGATACTCATTGACTTGGCCCATAACAATGACCCCTGCGCCCTCGATATCATCGAAGTATCGACCAAGCCGGTGGTTGATTCGCACTCGAATCCGCGGGCATTGGTCGGCGATCTCAGGGCGGCCCCCGACGAGGTGATGCGGGCGTTGGCCGAGCGCGGAGGAGTGTTGGGGATCCCCCCGCCGATCGCCCGGCCGCCGGGGGACGCGCCCTATCGGGCGGTCGCGCCAGAACAGTTGGAGCAGACCTTGGTGCAAATTCGCTATGCTACGGATGTGATGGGTGTAGAAGGCGTGGGGATCGGCACCCACTTCAACAGCGCGGTATTGCCTTGGGTAGTAGAGGGCTTGCTCGATGCGGGATTCACGCCAGAGGACACGAGCAAAATTTGCGGCGGGAATTACCTGCGGGTCTTGCGCGAGGTGCTGCCCGCGTAACGGGCGATATAGCAATCCTACATGACTTGCAAACATGTAGAGATGCTTCGACTTCGCTGCGCTCAGCATGACACACAGACGGAGGCTTCGTCCCCCAGACCTTGTCATACTGAGCAAAGCGAAGTATCTCATACCCAACACGCCATACACAACATCCCTTATAAGGATGTAGGTAGGAGGTTAGACGATGAAGTGCTGGATTTTCGTTTTCAATCCGCTCGAACGCTACATGGCCAACTTCAAGCACATCTTCGACGCTTGGGAAGCGGGCGGAGTGCGCGGCATTGTGGTCGGGCGCATGTTCTTTGTGGAGGACGATGGCGGCCAAATCCCCGCCTTTCCCCAAGATCCCAAAGCCTACGCCGACTTGGGCCTAGAAGCACCGGCAGAGGGACCCCGCAATCTGGAAAAGGAGCGGGCACTCAGTGCTATGCTAGCGGACGCGGCCGGGCGCGGCTGGCATATCATGGTGTTCGACAGCGGCACCACCGCCCACGTGCAGAGCTTGATAAACCGCTATCCCCAAGTCAACGGAGTGATCATCGACGGCCCCGGCGAGAACCACTACGAGCTGGCTTGGCACCACGGCGGCGAACTCTTTGAATTGCGCGCTGGCGAGCGTCGCGAGTTCGCCAACTTGGGCTTTGCCATTGACCGGCTGGAGCGCGGCATTGCCCACCTGCGCCAGCGTTTCCACAGCCTCACCCCCGACCTCGTGCGCTATTGGGCCCCGGGCGGGACTTTGGCCGGTCTGAATCTCTTTGACATCAACGAGGATGCCCTCTACTGGCTGCGAGCCCGGGGGGCAAGGTCGCGGCGTTCTTGGGAGCAGGCCCGCGCCGACTTGGACGGAGTGAACCGCTATGTCGAGCTGGGCGGCATTCCGCGCATCACCACCTTCTCTTCCCTGACCGGCCAAGATTACCAACAGATGCCGCCGTACTTCGACTATATCTTTCCCAAGCACTACTACTGGCACCGCGGCTTTGACGGCATGTACGGCACCATTGCCCGCTGGGTGCAAAAGTTCGCCGAGTGGAATCCCTCCCTGACCGAGGCCGACTGCTTCCTGCTGGTCGAGTCGCTGTTCGGCCTGCGTCTGCCCAATGTCGAGTCGCTACTCGATATGGAGATGGGTTTTCCCGACGAGTTCTTCGCCGAAGTTGTGTACAGCGAAACGCGGCGCGCCCTAGAGGCCATCAAAGACGTGGACAAAACCATCTTCTGGGTATCTACCGGCCGCGCCCCGCACGCCGGAGACGCCATGCCCGCCCGCGACTTAGCCGGCATTCTCAAAGCCTCGGCGGCCGCCGGTGCCCAGCGTTTTCTCTTCCACCCAGACCCGGATCCCAGTCCGTCCGAGTGGAGCGTGATCAGCGGCCTGTGCGGCGCGCAATGGCGTCAATCGCGGGACGGGTACTGGCCGCCCAATGCGGCCAAACCAGACGAATACCTGCGCGGTCAATAGGCCCCAAAGGGCTTTGCGGAGCGGGTGCTACCACGGCCCAGAATAGCCGGCGCTTGGAACCGGTGATAAGCTCACCCATCTTTAGCCCGTTGGCTACAGACGCCATGACAAAGGAACGCACTTCGGAGTGCCAGCCGTAGGAAAAGCCGAGGGCCACCAGACCCGAAGCACCCAAGGCCGAGCCGGCTGGCGTCTTTTTAGCCAGGTGCATTGTTGGAGCGGAATTCTCTTTTTCAACACTCGTCTCTATGGGCTATTATATGTCGTATTTTAACTAGTGAAGAAGTAGTTTGAACTATAAAAAGAGGCCGTTTATTTCTTCATCACTAGGCGTGCGCCAATAGCACAATAGCGGAGCGACGGATCAAAGCTGAAGCGTTTGGCCGACCGCACGTTGCGGGCATGATTGACAAAGCCGCCTCCACGCATAACGCGGGTAGAGCCCGAAGCAGCTCCTGTAGAATCTATCTGTTTGGCGTTTGCATAGGAGCTGCTGTACCAGTCTTGCACCCACTCCCATACATTGCCGTGCATATCGTACAGACCCCATGGATTCGGCTGCTTTGAACCCACTGGCTGGGCAAATTTTCCCCTCGCGTTCCCCACGTTCTCTAGGTACCACGCATAGTCGCCCAACTGGCTTTCGTCGTCCCCAAAGGAACGGCTCGTCGTGGTCCCTGCCCGGCAGGCGTATTCCCACTCGGCTTCGGTAGGTAGGCGGTACAAATCCCTGTCGGCGGCTTCGTTCAAGCGGCGGAGAAATTCCTGCATATCGACCCATGAGATATAGACTGCCGGGTGATTTGGTTCGGCCTGGACATACTTGCGCCGGGTCCACGGTGCTGTCCCCATCACCGCGACCCATTGGGCTTGGGTAATCTCAAATTTACCCAAGTAGAATCCCTTGCTTATCGAGACCTCGTGCTGTGGGCCTTCGTCTTCACCTCGTGTGGGGGATGAGGCTGGCGATCCCATCAGAAAAGTACCCGGTTCAATCCACACAAATTCCATCGCGACTCCGTCGCGAAGTTCCACGACAATGTTCTCGGATCGCCCCACAGTCGCGCACGTGATGCCCATCATTAGGGCGGCAAAAATTTGCCTCATTCCACACCTCTGGTCCATGAATGGCGAGAATATATGATTTTTCAGCAAAAAAGCCGCAAAACCACCGCCCGCGTCCTATGATCCCCGTCCTTGCCGCAGCAAAGGGTAATTTCTATAATTGCGACCATGAGTTGCTTAATTCACCTCTACAGCGATGAGTGTATGAGTGTATGGACTTTTTTCACCAGCGTCGGCCCCTTGCCTCTGCCTTGGTGCTGGCCGTGCTGCTACCGAAATCTGTTCTACCCCAATTTACCGACCAGACGGAGGAGGCGCACATCGCCTTCCAATACGTGGCTGGCGGACTTGAGAAAAAGCACATTGTCGAAACCTCCGGCGGCGGTGCTGCTTTTTTTGACTACGATAACGACGGCGATCTCGACCTATACACGGTCAATGGTGCTACGGTCAATACCTATCGGCAAAAATCCGGCCCGGGCAATGTCCTCTATCGCAATCGAGGCAACGGAACCTTTGCCGATGTGGCTTTACCAGCCGGTGTCGGGGACCGCAGTTGGGGCATGGGCTGTACCGTGGGCGACATCGACGGCGACGGGCACCGCGATCTTTACGTGACTAATTATGGTCCCAATGTCCTCTACCGCAACCGAGGCAACGGAACCTTCGCGGACATTTCCACTGGGGTAGCAGGGAACGATTATAGCTCCAGCGCCGCTTTTTTTGATTACGATGGCGACGGCGATCTCGACCTATACGTCGCCAATTATCTTGTTTACGATTTTGACTCTCCTCCAGATAAGGTCTGCACCTACGAGGGAATCGAGATCTTCTGCGGTCCCCAGGGCCTACCCGGAGCTGCCGACCTGTTCTATCGCAACAACGGAGACAATACCTTTACCGACGTCACTCGGCCCTCGGGTATCTCTTGGGCCAACCGCTATTATGGGTTGGGTGTACTGCCCGAAGACTTCGACAACGATGGCGACATCGATATCTTCGTAGCCAATGACGCAACTCCCAATGTGCTCTTCGACAACAACCGCGATGGCACCTTTAGCGAAATTGGCCTAAAAGCAGGCATTGCGTATAACGAATACGGCGAAGAAGAGGCGGGGATGGGAGTCAGCGGCGGAGACTATGACGCCGACGGAGACCTCGACCTCTATATAACCCATTTTTTTCGCGAGAGTAATACCTTCTACCGCAACGACGGACCAGGCCATTTCAAAGATATAACGGCCCAGACTGGTCTAGAAGAACCCACGCTTGGAATGCTGGGGTGGGGCACCCAATTTTTCGATTATGACAGGGATGGCGACTTGGATCTATTCGTCGCTAATGGCCATGTCTATCCGCAGGTGGCTAGCGCTATTGCGAGCACTTTCTATCCCCAGCGCAATCAGTTAATCCGCAACGAAGGCAGCAATCGTCTAACCGATATAGGGGCTGCGGCTGGCCCGGGAATGGACCTTAAAAGAGTCAGCCGTGGTGCCAGTTTCGGCGACTACGACAACGACGGCGATATGGACATTTTCGTCGTCAATTTGGATGAGGTGGCCACCCTGTTGCGCAACGATTTTGCCTCTGCCAACAACTGGCTCGTAGTACAACTTCTGGGGCGTGGCCCCAATCGCGATGCCGTCGGAGCCAAGATACGCTTGCTGGTCGACGGCCGACCCCAGTGGCGCACGGCTAATGGTGCTTCTAGCTATCTCTCCTATAACGATATGCGTATTTTCTTTGGCCTAGGTGAGGCGGAAGAGGCAGATGAAGTGGAGATCACTTGGCCCGATGGAACTCGTCAGACAGTGCCATCGGCACCGGCCAATAAGCTGTTGGTAGTTCGCCAGAACGGCTCCTACGCCTTCTTGGAGATGGGGGTCAACCTTTACGCAGAGTAGGACCTATGGGCTCCTATTCTCTCCGAAAGCGGCGTTGAGGTTATCCTCCCGAATAACCACTTTCGCTGCGTATTTATTGCGCACTTCTTCGGTAAACTGATTAAAGGCCTTTCTGTTTTTTTCTCTTTTAAGTTGGGACCGGACTCTCCACTCGGCCTCCGCAAAAGTCTCTCGCTTGCGTTCCCTAGAAAGCACCTTAAATATAGAATAACCTTCATTGACCTTGGCCGGACCAGTGAGCACTCCGATCTCGGCTTTTTCGGCGAGTTCTACAAAACCGCCGAAAAAGTTCTTTTCAAAAAGGTGGAAGTGGAATCGGCCTTCTTCATCCCGATCCTCTAGCGACCGGATAGAATACTTCTTGGCCAAGTCGCCTAATGGGGCTCCCTTTTGTATCTGCTCCATCAACCTCAGGGCCTCGGCCTCCGTCTGTACTAGAATCTCCTGTACTTCGATTTGCTCGGGTTGCAGATACCTTTCCGCATGGGCCTCATAAAACTGGCGCAACTCGTTTTCAGCGATGGTCACTTTAGCTCTTAGGACTCGCGCCCTGAGGGCTCGTAGCAAAAATTGCTTTGCCTGATCTTCCAACCACTCGATCGTCTCTGCTTCCTCGTCTATGCCAGCACGCAGGGCCGCTTCCACGAGCATCGCATTGGGCACGACATGGCGCTCGGCAAAAGCGATCACTTGGCTGGAGTCGCTGAGTTGGGCTAGGGCATTGCCTTTCAGGGCGTGGCCAGCTTCTGCCAAGTCTTGAGCGGTTATTTCGCCGCCGTCGTACCGATAGAGAACTATATTGCGTTCAGTCTCCAGGGCAAAAGATGTACCGCCACGCACTTTTTCGACAATGAGCGCGAGACCTTCCCGATCCAATTCGAGGTGGTATTTTTCCTTGAGTTCAGCGACTAAAATCGATTGAGCCCGCTGCTTTTCCTCCTTTTTCAGTCCCATTTCGATCGCCAGTCTCCTCTGGGGACTGAGTTCGATGGTAGAATCGGCGATGACCGTGAAAATCGAATAGTGCCCGCCGATTTTTATGGGTTCGGAGATTTCGCCTAAGGCGAGGGAAAACAGTTTGTCCTGAAGGGGGGTGACCATGTTTTCTCGGGTGGTATAACGGCCTAAGTCCCCACCTTGGGCCGAGGTTTCTTTGTTTATGGACCATTTCTTGGCGACTTGCCCAAAAGGCACCCCATTTTTGAGTTCTCGGAGGACGACCAAGGCATTTTCTCGGCTGGGGACCATTATATCGGCCAATCTGATCGCTCTAGTAAGCCCCATCTGTTCAGCGTATTTCCGCACCTTGCTCTCCTCCACTTCCTCTTCTACCTCCAGTGCTCTATCTTGGAAAATGCTGACCAATTTTTTCCGCCGGACCCCTTCCAGTCGGGCGCGAAATTCAGGGCTTTCGTCGAGATCAGTCGTCTTCGCCTCCATGGTCAGCAGTTCGATATTGATCATGGTGTTCAAATGATTCTTCGCTTCTTCTACCCTAGTGGACTCCGCCTTGGCATATTCGGGGAGGTCATCTATAAATTTCCGCAACTGGTCAACCGTTATCTCCGCATCACCTATCTGAGCAACGACTCGTTCTCCTATTTCCACTGTGCAACCCATGAGCGCGGCAAAAAGTACGAGTGGTAAAAGACAAAATACAGTCATTTCTCTTGACATTTAGCTCAGATCTCCTCTGCATTCCTGCACACGGGTAGATTAGTCCAAACCGGCAAATACCGTGGCAAAAGCCATTCTGCCTGTTTCGGTTTCGTTGTCGCTGGCTCTTCTGGTCAACCTGAGTCCCATCAGGGTCGTCAGACTATAGCCCAAGTAATTTGAATTATTGGAGAACTGGGCCGCGCCGACAATTTCACTGAAGTCGTCCAGCAGTCCTTCCTTGACCGCTGTATCCGAATCCCTGAGTTGCTGGAAAACGGTATATTCCACGCCTGCCTGCATAGTGGAGTTATTAAACAATGGCCACCGGGCCAGTAAGGAAAAAATCAGGGTGTCTTCCCTGCGTTTGGGATCTGATTTAAGTGCTGGCGACTCTATCCTCAGTTCATTTTTGATTTTGGGCTGGATATCGAGATTAACGAATTTGAGAGTATAGTCCACCTTATTTATCAGGCCGACAAAAACGAAGTCCCGTTGCAAATCGGGCTGTCTTTCCCTTTGATGCCAGTGGTCGTATTTCAGCTTGTTGACGAGATTTAGATTCTTCAGCTTGGTATAGCTGAAGCTTATATAGGACGAGTTTATCCACGTATTCCGGGCCGCCAGAGGATCAATGGTAGGGACGTTGCGCCTCTCGAATTCGTCCCACTGGCGAAGGTCATTCTCTATATTGTCCTTAGCCAGCCTAAAATTCTCAAAAATCCTCACCCTTCCTAGGCCGGGGTAGTCCTTTTCTAGGGTGAAAAGCAAATAATGGGTGGTATTTTCTCCATCACCGGCAATGAGACTCTCGTCAGTGCGGCCGATAGTCAACCTCATCTCTGGAGTAATGTTGACGCCCGCATAAAAATTGTACCCGCTTAAATCCCGACCATAGGGAAAGTCTGCTTCATCATCGTTTTCAAACCGGTCTATCCATATATTGTTGTTCATATCTATGCCGAACAGATACTCGGGGCGGTCCGTGGAATAGCGCAGAAAGGGCTCGTCGTAGTCAGGCACTAAGTTGGGCAGATCTTCACTGTCGTTTTGATTGAAATCGGAGATAAAATCGACGTTTTCATCCAAGCCGGGAAATACATTCAAGTCGATGCTTTCGTTTATCCTCTGCCAATCGGGGTACCGATCTTGATCATCGTTGTCGTCGACGAGTTCGTAGTAGAATCTCGTCCGGTCCTCGTAATCTATGTTGATCTCGCCTCGGGCCAAGATGGCACTTGTATTGTAATTGTGGTCCATACTGTAAGCCTCGCCGAAAAAGAACCACGGCTGAACGGTTCTCGACAGATTCAACATCCAGCCATCGCCTTGGTCAAAAGCCGACAGGTGTTTTGTATGCTGCCTGTTGGGGTATTTTCTATAACTCCTACTGCGGTCGAATTCGCCGTAGAAATCAAGTCCCCCAATGTTGTTCGCCTCCAGAGTGAAACCGAAAATTTCGGTGGCGGTCGGCAAACCGTACGGGATTTTGAGGACTCTGAGATTAGAGCCATCTTTGACGTTTTCTTGGGCTCTGGCTGCCAGCAGAAACACGTTGCTGTTTTGACGGTTAGTCTGGCGGTTTGAAGACACCTCGATTCTGTAGTCGTTGGCAACCACCAGTTCAAAAGTCACTCTTCTTATCTCCGAAGGGTCGGGGCCGGTGTAGGTTCCCTCGGAAAAGTCGTATACTAGTTCGATCTGTTCAGAGCCGCTGGCTTCCCAGAAACCCAAGCGCTGAAAGCCGCCTTGAGGCGAGGGCTTGAGACCGGCCTCGCTGGCTCGGACAACCTCTCGCCTAAACACCCGTTCCCCCTCTTCATCAATGCTTTCGACTTCGGCTTCTATGATCATATCCCAAGCGAAGAGGGTAGCGCCGCCTTCGTTATCTTCGGGCGAATCGTCGGTCAGACGGACGAAAAGCTGGGTGATATTTTCAGCGTTTTGACTAGAAGTGATCGAACCACTCCTAGGGGTTCCTTCAAAAGCGTCCAAGAGTTGGAAGGAGTTGTGGGCACTTACATAGTTGGCACCGATGCTGATGAAATCACCCACTTGGGCAACGGCCCGCCCGCCCATCAGCGTTGTCAAGCTGGTCGTTTGGTTGACTGCCGGATTGCGAGGACCGGCTCCGCCGGGAGAAGAGATCCGAGAGAGGATCGTCGTGATCTGGTATTTGTCGGCTTGGTAGTCCACTTGGATTCCGTCCAAGGCCGGCTTTGAGAAGGTCATTGGGGTAAGGGTCGAGCGGATCTCGTTGCCTATGGTGATGGCTAAGTTATGTTGCCCCTTCTGATCAGAGGCAATGACCAAATTGCTGAAAAAGTTTTGGAATCTCTCGGTTTTGAATAAGTTGCTGCCCCCTTGCTGGGGCTGCGTTTGGGACCAGTCGTAGACCAACCATCCCCTAGTGATATAGGAACCGTAAATATCGTAAAAATAATCCCCGGCTAAATTGATATCCACATAGCGATTGTAGTGATCCCTGGCGTAGTTGGTGTATTCCCACTGTTTCCAGCGGTATTCTAGGAAAAGTTCTTGCGGTACGTACCACTTTTTGACCGCCGGGTCCAAGGCACCGAACAGCACACCGGACCCGGTTGGTTCAAAGGTGAGTTCGGCTCCTCGGCGCATACCTTTTATACGCATTGGATCGACATCTTGGGCTTGTGCGTCGGTGTCGAAAGCTAACATGAAAGAGAGAAGGGAACAAACTATGGTCGCTAGACTAATACCGCGCATTAAAGTGCTGCAAGTATGGTAGGTCAGCATGAGAGTTCCACCCTAGCTTTCAGGTAAAATGGGAATAATCAATAGACTATAGGGACAAGTTTCGTCTTGCTCTCAGATCCTGAATCTGCATCAATTTCCACTCGCACCAAATAGATTCCGGGCAGCACTTTGGCACCGCTCCCGTCTGTTCCATCCCAAGCCCTTTGGTATCTCTTACTGGGATCCAACCCTGAATAGATCGCCTTTATACGCCTTCCAGAAAGATCGTATATATCCACCGAAACTAAGGCACCACCTGTCAGGTTGACGATGTCGTAGGTCACCAAGACTTCATCATTTAGGCCGTCGCCGTTGGGAGTAAAAGGGACGGGAGTCACTTTCATGGAATGAATGAGGTCTTTGCCCACCGAGATCTCGACCGAAAGGTCATCCCCCTGCGCCTCAAAATCAGAGGCTGCATCGCCCTCGGTGACTACTTGGGGCAGATGGTCCGGTTTTTGGCTATCGGAGACTCTGCCGGCAAAAAAAGTGTTGTACTGCAAAGCCACGTTCTCAAAGACTACTCGCAAGGTACGGTTCCCCACAATCCGGGGGAAGCTAATTTGGCCCCCGTCTTCTGTATCCACCTTTTCCCATCCGACATCGATCCCGTCTATTTGCACAGATCTCACTACGTCTACTGGTGCCATAGTCTTTAGTTCGAGACGGTTAAATCCTCGGCTGTTGACGGTTCTCACGGCATAGGTAAAGGGAGTATTCTGCCCAATCAGAGCACTTTGGGGCCATATCTCGCCCACCAGCGAGTCGGCTAGGGAAGGAGATACCTCAAAGGCGAGGGAATCAACGGTCGCCGCTGCTAGAATATCGCTGGTCTTGAGGAGTAAACGGAACTGAAAAAAACGACGCGGGGCTGGTGATTCAATAGCCGTATGCACTCCGGCAGGATAGGGGGAGGACCAAGTGCTCCAAGACAGCGAATCGCTGGGATCCGGTGTGTTGCCGCTCCGAGTCGATAGGATAGCATCTGTTTTCGTTGGTTCGCCAATGCTACTCCTAGCCCATGTTATATCGCCAAAGATAGCGGGCTGTTCTCGATCAAATACTCTTGAGGTATACGATGCTGTAGAGGCGAAACCTGCACCAAAGACTTGAAATTCGTCAATCTCCCATTCCCCGCGTACCAGTTGTTTCACCTCTATGAAACGAACAAACTGTAGGGGGATGTCTAGGTCAATGGTCGGCTTGAGGTTGCGTTCCTCGGTTTTAAAAACCTTGAAATCCGGCGTCCCGGCTAGGGTTTTCTGCTCCTCGCTGCCGTCGTTCAGCAGCAATTCATAGCCTTTTAGGAAAAACTCTTCAAATCCCTTGCGCGGGAAAAACTTGATCCGATTGACCCCGAAGCGCTCACCCAAATCTATCCTGAATATAACGCCTGTAGGAGAACCGCCCTTTACTTCAAAGGCCTTGGTCGTGTCGCCGCTGACCATGTGCGCCAATTGTTTATTCAAAAGACTCTGAGATGTTTCAAGCACTATTCTCGCGTTGGGCGATGTTACGGCCCCTCCTCTTTCAAATATTTTTAGGACGATATTGTCTTCGGGACCTGTCTGAGCCGGCTGAATTTGGCCGGGATTGGCGTCAAAGTCGATAACCGATATCTCGGAATAATGGCCACCCCATGCTAGGGTCCCTGGACCGCCTCCAATGACGACCTTCACCCCATAGCCTTGGGTCGGTACAAGTCCCTGCAATAGACAAGAGAACGCTAATAGCGCGGTCTTGACTAGTGGTGGCTTGTTAAACCTGTTCCTCTCGGATCGTATAAGATTAATAGGAGACATGTACTAAGCGGTAGTCCGAGGTATTTCTACTCGATTTTGAATCGACCTTAATGTCGATCCTCAGCACATATATGCCAGGGGCCACCAAATCCCCGAATTTATCGACTCCGGTCCAGACCACGGAATGCCGCCCCGTGGTTATGTACTCATCGCGCAGTTCGTGAACAAGACGCCCACCTAGATCGTATATTTTCACCTGTAACGGCGTTGATGCCTTCACCCGCATGAGTGAAAAACTCACAGTCATATCATCGTTGATGCCGTCGCCGTTGGGGGTGAAGATCTTATTTTTGACTTCGATATCCCCTAGTACCACTCCTCTTTCAAGGGCTAAGATCACGGTTTTTTCGCTGTCCGTGGTCTCGTTCGCATCGCCTGGGTCCACTCTTTGCCACGAATTGGGAATGGAAGAATGGCCGATAGACCCATTGAAGAAGGTGGTAAAATCGAATGTGGTCGCCGCAAACTGGATTTCGATCAACGCGGCCCCGCCGGTCGTCTTTATGGGAGTGGGCAGGCGCACCCAAAGCGAATCGGAACCACCGCCTACCACCTCAAAGCCCTCGCTCTGGGCGGTATAGGTTTGAGGCGGCTGCCCTGTGAGGTCCACGTGGGCTTGCTTGAATTTCATTTTGACGCCGGAGGGAGCTTCAATGAGAATTTCGTCAAATCCCTCGTTGGCCGCCTCAAAGGTCGTGCGGATGAAATAGGAAAACGATTGCTCAGCACCAATCACCTCGAGTTGGGCGGGCAGCACCTCGCCAATAACTGTTTTGGCGATTGGCGTTACAAAATTGAGTTTCACCCAACGCAGTGTAGCCGCTACAAGAGGATTTTCCGTGATAAAGGTCGCTTGGATAGCGACGAATTTCCGCGGACTAGGCGAGGTGATTTTGTCTCCCGAGTTGAAATAGCGTTGACTCCAACTGCTCCAATCGCTGCCCGGGTTGGTTTGGGTAACGACGGGTCCAACAGAGGCATCCCCAAAGAATTTTTTGTCCGTAGCGTACGCTTCCGCTGCTTCTTCTTCGGTGCCCGGAAACAACTCACCGTTCTTTTTATAGTAGAGCGTAGTAGTTTTGACCGTATTGCCGGTGCGGGTCTGGAGAATAATATCCGTACCCGGCGGTATATCCGCATCCCACTCAATAGACGCCAAATTTTGGGGAGTGGCCCCCAATTCTATGAACGCCGAAGGCCCGTCAAAGACCGATTCGATCCGAGCCTCGGGCATGTACCCCTCGCCGAAAAACTGAATCTCTGACAAGCCGTGGCGTCCGGCCCTTACATGGAGCTTATAGGTAAAAGAAAAATGCTTGACTTTGGTGAGTGGGAACTTAAAATCGTGGTACGATTCACCAGAGTTGATATGGTCGAGCGACCCTACTGTTTTCCAGGCCAGACTCCCGCCAGCATTGGTGGAGCCATCTGAGACTTCAATGCGGTAGGCGCGGAAAGGCCCAGGGGGGTTACTACTGGCTTGGAGTACGCGGATATTGTCCAGAAAGAAGGCCCCTCCCAGATCTGCCACTAACGCACGCTCGACATCGGGCGGCTGCGAAGGCAGCAGCCTATCGGGATTGTACCCCCCTTGAGCGGGCCAGTACAACGCCTTTTCTACACTATATATTACCCCGTCTACCACCACCCCTTCAGCCCCGTTGTTTTCCCAACTCGTCACTTTGCCACCCCGCTCCAGTACGCCAATGCCGATATTGTCGCCGATCGACCAGACTTCCACTTCCGCCAATCGAGGCAACTCGCGGCGATAGTAAACGACAGGACCTTGACTGGCCGTGCCAGCCAAGGTCTCCCAATCTTCGCGTCCTTCCAGCAATCGCGTCCTTCCCGAGGCTTCCCGACGAAAGTATTCTATATCGCCCTGTTGCTCGGGATCAAGGGCCTCATAATTGGACTGGGAAACTTGTCTTGCCTTGCCAAAATCGCTGTCTGTGACGCCGACAGAGACGAATCTGATCACATCGCCGGTAAAATCTCCGCGCACCTGGGTCCATTTGGTGGGCAACTGGTTGGTCAAATCGACTTCAAAGACCCGTTCATTCTTGATGGGCTTGTTCGTTGAGAAGCGTTTCCTGTACACCAGCGGTCCGATGATCGTCTCCCCTTGAGAGGTGAGGACCTTGAATTGGAGAAAGGGGTCTCCCAAATCCTCCCCGACAAACTTGAGAACGATTTTATTGGCCGATACGGCTCGCCCTAAATCGATTTGTACCCACCAATCCCTAAGAGGGACGGAAGTGTCCGGCTCCCAGTAGGTGTCCATCCTGCCGTCCATGAGGTTTGCTGCGCTCAAGCGATTGGAGCCGGCGTCCCATATCCCACCGCCGAACTCGGAGGCATTCAAAACCGCGTTAATGCCGGGGACTATCTTTTCGGCACCATCTATTTCGAGCCTAGTGTTCTTGCGTATAAAGGCCGGTTTCACACCATCCTCGGTGATCTGGATGGTCTTTGCCACCGCCTGCCAACGAGCCCAGTGATCCTTGGACTCAATGACAGCCACGCCGTCTTGGATAGAAAAACCCTCTTGCCCCCAAGCGACTTCACCTAAGATCATTCTACCCAAGATACAGGCCAAGCTAGTGCTCACCAGCTTGAATGTTCTCTGCCATGCCATGGCATTGGGGCTCCCACGTATTTGCTCATCTGGGGGCGATTAAAAATCAATAGACCACGGCGATAACGCCGCTCTTGATGCCCTCTTCCGATTGGATGTCTACCGCTATTTGATACAAATAGAGTCCTGGGGGTACCAGCCGATTGGAGTGGTCTGTTCCATCCCAAGGGTGGGAATACTCTCCGATGGAAATGTCCCCGGCGTATATTTGCTTAACTAGCCGGCCGGACAAGTCGAAGATTTCCACGGAGACGGGAACCTGAGCTGTCACCCGCAGGAGCTTGTAGGAAATATGCACCACGTCGTTGGTGGCATCGCCGTTGGGCGTAAAGGGATTGGGCTCAATTTGCGGTGTAGATACTAGTGAACTAATCAGCGATGTTTTCACCGAAATTCCGTCGCTCTCAATCTCGTCGTCGGCGTTGCCTGGGTTGATGCGTTGGCGCACTTCGTTTGGCTCGGCTCTGTTGAACACCTTACCAGTAAACAGCGTACCTACTTCCCGCAGTACCGGAGCATTGAACACCACCTCGATCAAGGCCCCGCTGTCGGTCGGTTCCAGCTTGCGCGGAAAGTCGATCTCAAAGCCCAAGCCATCCGCCGTTTTCGTCCAGAGAAAATTGTCGTAATTGATCGCGTCTATGCGCAGCGAATCGACCGAAACCACCCCCGAGGGCGTGGAAATTTCCACACCGTCAAAACCTCGGTCGCTAGCCCGGATGGTCGGTCGAATAAAATAGGTGAATTGCGTCACCTGCCCCACTTGGGTGTCCACCGGGAAAATTTCGCCCACCAAGCTATGCACGGCCGGTGGCACGGAGGCCTTGAACTCGACATAGTCAATTTTGCCTCCGTCCTCGACAGTAGAAAAAAAGTCCACTTTGAGCTGGAAGAATTGGCGAGGACTAGGGGAGACGATGCTGGTCCCCGAGTTTTTGAACAGATAGGGACTGGACCAGAAACTCCAGTTTTCCGTATCGGGGCTCACTCTATCCCGGGGTTCTACCGGCTTGAGAACGTCGAGCAACTTGCGGTATCGGCTCTTGTATTCGCTCAGGGTCAAGTCGCCACCGCCATCGAGGAATTGAACGCTGTCTCGCTGCTCGGGCCGCAACTGCCAGAAAATATCGGGATGTGGGTCCGTTCCCGTCCGGGTGCGGATATTGATCTGGGCGTCCGTATCTTGGCGGCCCGACCAGCGGATCTCGCCCCAACTGGCCAGATCGCCCAATTCGATTATTTCGGATTCATACGAGGCTCGCCCCAAGAAACCACCTCCGTAGAGTTCAAAATCGGCAAGCCCTATCTCCTTGGGTGTTGCGCGAAAAATCAGCAGTTGGATCGTTTGGGTTGATATGGGAGGATCTAAAATCACGCTAACTTCAGGTTCGGTGTTTTCCTTTACTTCTGCTATGGTGGGGAAATTGGGAATGTTTTGAGCGATGTTGACTAGTCTACCATCGAAGGCACCAATGGATATCCGCTCCAGAAAGTGTTCTGGTTTTTCCGCCAGAGGGCGAAATCTCACCTCTCGGATGAGAAATCGACCGCCTAAATCGAAAGTCACTTGTTCATTGATCAACCGCCGGCCCTGCGGGCCAGCAGTGCCCACATGGAAGCTCTCTGGAGCTATAGCTGGCCACGTAAGGGCCGTAGTCGGATCTGCATCGATCATCGCCTGTCCGATCAGTTTATTTTGATTGGCAAAAAGCTTTACCCGCACCCAGCCGTCTCGGCTCAAGAGAGTTGCGGCGATGTCCTCGTCCTCAGTAAAAAAATTGGGTTGCAGTGAACCCGCCTGCAAAGAGTCCAACTCGAGGGCATCCTGCAGTTGAGAGGCTGTCCAGTCGATTTCCCTGAAATCGATGCCGCGGCTTTCAAGGCTGTCCTTTTCTGCTGTTGAAAAAGGTGCGCCAATCCTATAGATGATCACGCTGGCGGCATTTAGGGGCCAGAGGCCGACACCCAGTAAAGCGAGTAAGAGCAAGCCTGTGGACTTGGGAGGGAGCATGCTCATCCTTTGGCGAAAATAAAAATAAAAAGGGGGGCGATAACCTTGCCCCCCCAATTACCAATCTTTCCCTAATTGTTCTACTTAGCGGGAGAAACTCGCCTTGATATTTCCCCAGCTATCCGCCTCGACGGAAGTGCCCATGTCCTCGCCCGGTACCCAGATGCTCTCATCATAGGGGAGCAGGACATAGTCGACCATAGCGGTAGCTTTGAAGTAGAGTTCTGTATCGCCGCTGTTGGTCCAGTAGCCGTTGTAATTGCCTTCAGCACCGTCGTCGTCGTCCTGAACGGCAAAGCCAATACCCATGATTTCTCCTGCCACCATGGTATGGACGATCACATCTTCGTCTTCTATGCCCGTAGAGCTAGTAGGCAAATCGTCGAAGGGAGTGAACCACATTTCCATGGACAGAGTTCCGGCCCCGCCGTTGATGTCACCCTCAAAACTCCATTTGGCACCAGAATAAGGCTCGACTCCGGCCCACGGAGCTCCGCCCCAGAGCCACATGTGATTTTCTTGGTGCAGCGTGTAGCGGTAATTCTGGGACAAAGCCCCTTCCCATCTCTCCGGGTCCAAATCCGCCGATTGTACATTCTGGAAAATAGCGTCGCCGCTATGGTCGAAGTCTAGGGTTACCTCGACCGTATCGAAATTGTTTTCGATAGTTCCATAAAAGAGGTCGTCGAACCGTTCCTCCATGAAATACAAGATGTTGGTCACTGGACTCCAACCGAAAATGATGCGCTCAGCTAGATTGGAGGGGTCGGGGTCTCCTTGGGTGCCGGTGACAGTCTCGATCAGATCCTCATGGGTCACCCAGAAAACCGAGGGTACGTTGTCCCATTCGCTTATGTCGCCGTCCATCTGGACATCTCTTATGCCATCGACTCCAATAGGCACCTGAACGGCGGCCCAGTTTCTGTCTGACCGCAGGTGAGCCGAACTGGACGCGACCGTGAAAAGGATAAGACCCAATGCCAAGAAGTTATAACTCGTTGCTTTGTTCATCACCCAAGATCCTTTCTTAGGGAGAAAACTGCTGGTTGAGCGGTGGGCTGCTTAAGGGGTTTTTTATCTCCTCCTTTCAAACTTTCGGTAGCATGGCGAGCAAAGATACTCGATACTCGAAATTATATAAAAAGAAAGGACCAGAAGATCAAGCTAATTTTTCATTTGGACAGGGCGCGTCCCGCGCTGCTCTTTCCATCTATGTGGACAATGCCCTCGCCCTCTTGAAGTACCACGAGCCTATTGGCAGAGAGATTTTCAAATCGTTCCTCTAGGCCACTTGGCCAGCGCACTACCAACAAGTCGATGGACTCTCTCTGCCCCAAGCCGAAATGGGCCCTCAAGTCATTGTGCGAAAGATAGCTAGCACCACTCCGAATTTCGGCACTTTGCGTGAGTCCTCCACAGCGAACCTCAACCCAGGCCCCTATACCGTCTCTGTTGCTTTCAGTCCCTATAGTCTTGACCATTAACCAGTTGTTCTTATTGCCGCCATCGTTGTGCAACAAAGTGGGGCGATCGTTTAGGTTCAGGACAAATATGTCCAGATCCCCATCGTCGTCGTAATCCCCAAAGGAAGCCCCTCTGCTCACTTTTTTAATTCCCAAGCCCTCCCCTGATAGCTGCGATACCTCGACGAAGGTGCCGTCGCCCAAGTTTTCAAAGAGTTGATTGGTCTGGGCATAGCTAGTGCCTAGGTTGGCCCTGTCCAATTGTGGAAAGAGGTGGCCATTGGCGACGAAGAGATCTTTATCGCCGTCGTTGTCATAGTCGAAAAACTCGGTGCCCCAAGCCAAAAACTGGAAACTCTCTTTGCCCACGCCCGCGTCAAAGCTGAGGTCGGAAAAGAACGCGCCGCGGTCGTTGTGGTAAAGCGTATTGGTTTGCTCCCAAAAGTTGGTGACGAATATATCTTGGTATAGGTCATTGTCGTAATCCCCATAGGCAATGCCCATACAGCCTTGAGCCTCACCGCTTTCGCCATAGGCAGCACCGATCATCCAGCCGATGTCGGCAAAAGTGCCATCGCCTTGGTTTTGATAAAGGAAATTGGGGCCCGTGTCGTTGGCCACATAGATGTCCACATCGCCGTCCCGGTCGTAATCGCCGCCGATCACGCCCATACCGTAGAGCCTATCTTGGTCCACCACTCGCGCCTCCACGGTCACATCCGCAAAAGTTCCGTCGCCTTGGTTGCGATACAGGATATCCCCCCCCCCCTTCATGCCGCGGGGCCCAAAGTGAACCCTTAAGCCTTTCCACATATAGGACCTATTAGGAGTGGTCTGTAGAAAGTGCTTGAAATCGACGTAGTTGGCTACGTACAAATCTAGAGATCCGTCGCTGTCGTAATCGAGGAAGGCACATCCTGTGCTGAACCGCTCGTCTCCTATTTGGGCGTACTCGGTTACATCGACAAAAGTCCCGTCGCCTTGATTATCGTACAGTACGTTCCTGCCGTAGTTGGTTATATAAATGTCCAAGTCGCCATCGTTGTCGTAATCGCCGACGGCGCATCCCATCCCCCAGCCAGTGTCGCCCAAGTTCGCTTCGTCGGTAGCATCGACGAATTTACCGTGCTCGTTTCTATAAAAGGTATTGCGTGGATGCTCTTGGCCTGAAAAGCCAACCACTTTCGACCCGTTCAAGATGTACAAATCCAAATCACCGTCTTGGTCGTAGTCGAAGAAAGCCGATCCTCCCATCATGCTATCGACCAAGTACGTCTGCTCTCTATCCCCGGAGACGTTCTGCGCCACAACCCCTACTTCCTCCGCTACATCCACGAACTGGACTCGCCTCTCTACTGCCCGTCCTTCGACGGCTAAAAGCCGTGAGGAAATAAGGATTAAAAAAAAGAAGTGCATATAAACCAGCGACCCCTATGGGGTGTGCGCCTGCTTTCGTTTGGCGTCCAAGCTCTGGATGATCTCCTGTTGCTCTTCCGCTTCCCGATAGCGCCCTGCTTTGATATAGGCATCTTTGAGCAATCGGCGGTACTCGAGATTATGCGGATCGAGACCGACGGCCAGCTTGTACTCGTTGATCGCCTTTATATATCTGCCCTGTTGGGTATAATGAGCGGCCAATTCGCCGCGGTATTTTGGATTATCAGGCACTAAGATGACCCGTTGTTCCATGTCTGCTATATTGCCTGCGCGCAGTTTTTTGAAGATCTCCATTTCCTTGGCACCCTCCTCGCCTCTTCCCTGTTTCAGATAGGCGTTGGCCAGACCGAAATGTGCTTCGGCATTGTAGTAGTCGAGTTCGATGGCTTTTTTGAATTTGCCAGTCGCCTCTGCCCCTCTGCCGATCTTGGCGTACACAGACCCCAAGGCATAGTGAAAAATCGACCGGTCGGGCTCGAGCCGGATGGCCTGCTGGTATTCCTCAATAGCTTCTTGGTATTTTTTGTCTCTCGAGTGGATCATGCCGAGGCGGTAACGAGTGTAGGCCATATCGGGATTGACGGCGAGTGCCTTGACGAACTGTTCCGCCGCTTGGTCGTACTGTCGTTGGCGTTCATAGGCCATACCCAGATTGTGCTGGAACCAACCGTTTTCAGGGGCCAATTCCACGGCCTTGCGATGTTCCTCGACAGCGGCGGCTAGCTTGTCTTGGTCCGCCATGACAGCCCCCAGCAGGGCCAAGGACTGATCGGTATAGACCAAGCCCAGTTTATCATGCACATCGGCCCAACTCGGCTCGAGTTGCAATGTTCTATGGAATGCTTCTGCGGCCTCTGACAGCTTACCTATTGCCATATAGGCGTTCCCCAAGACAAAGTGGATAGACGGTTCGTTGGCGACGGCCTTGGCCGCCTGCCGCAATTCCTCTATGGCTTGAGAATAGTCCCCTTCTTCTAGATATATCGTCCCGAGCCGGTAGCGAGAGGGGCCGTAGTTGGGGTTGACTTCGATAGCTGCTTTGAAATGCTCTGCTGCTTGAGTTCGCTCTTGGGTCTGCACGTAGATGACCCCTAGTCCGTGGTGGGCGGGAAAGTACTTGGGGTCAGCCTCAATGGCCTTTTGGTAAGAATCGAAAGCCTCGTCGTACTCTTGGCGAATGAAAAAAATTTTACCCAACTTGTAGTGTGCTGGCGCGTAGCCCGGATCAATCTGGAGTACCTTGGCAAATTCCTCTTCCGCCTCGCTCAATCGGCTTTGTAGGGCGTAAATGAAACCGAGGCCGTCGTGCGGATAGATATTATTGGCATCTAGTTCTATCGCCTTCCGGTACTCTCTCTCCGCGCTTTCATAGTCGCCCTTTTGGGCATGGCTTATCCCGAGTCTATAATGCTCTTGGCTCCTTGAGGAAGCACCCACATCCTGTCCATGCACGGCTCCAATGTGGTACAGGGTACATACCAATGAAATTACATGGCTGATCGATGCCTTGTGCAGACTTGGAAAATACATGGAGCAATTGTCCTCTCTTAGAGACCACCGTGCGTCTTGCCGAACGGGTCGGGGGAGACTAGTGGGTGTGTGCCATCCCGTCCGACCCGTTGCCCGGGGCCAGGGCGAAAGATTTGAACTGCCAGCGAGTCGGACGCGAATCACCTTCGCGGATGTATATGCTTTGGTCCATTTCTATATCGTTGAAATGCTGCACTTCCCCGCTGGTGGGCCAGATGATTTCAATAGCTTGGATAGACTCAGCCTGTCCCAAGCCTATTTCGCATTGTAGGCTGGAGGCACCAAAACTGCCTCCGCTGGTCACTGTGGAATAAATGTCGCGGCTGCCATGTGGGGTATTCACGCTTACTTTTATGCGTGCTCCAATGGCGGCCCGATTGGTGCGCTTGCCTTCGAGCCGGAGCTTGATCCAATGATTGCCGTGGCCCGGATTGGCAAAGAGGACGTTCTGATAGGTGTCGCCGGTAAAAGCCCCGCCAATGACCGCAAAAATATCTTGGTCGCCATCGTGGTCAATATCGCCAAAAGCCACACCGTGGCCCTTTTGCAAATGCCCAAAGCCGCCCGAGGTGGTGACATCTTGGAAGAAATTGCCGTCGGCATTGCGGAACATGCGGTTGGGGACTAGCGTAGCCATATACGGGTCGCCGGTGCCGATATAACAATCTTGGTACCCGTCGTTGTCTAGGTCGCCAAAATTGCTGCCCATGGCGAGGAGGGGCTCGTCGAGCCCTACTTGGCGTGTGACATCGGTAAAAGTACCGTCGCCGTTGTTGCGGTATAGACGAGGCTCTTCGGCGCGGTGCGGCAAGCCCAAATAAGCGGCCGCCACATCCGCTACCTCGCCCTTGAAACCGGCGACGAATAGGTCCTGCCACCCGTCGTTGTCGTAGTCCCAGAACCAAGTCGGAAAACTGTAGGGCGGTCCAGCTACACCTGCCGTGGCGGTCACATCGGCGAAACGCCCACTCCCCTGATTGCGAAAGAGCAGATTGGACTCTTTGGGTGCCAGACGCGAGATGTACAGATCCAGTTGTCCATCGTTGTTGTAGTCGCCCCAGACGACGCCTTTGGTCCATCCGACCACATCGAGTCCCATTGCCTCGGCCACGTCAACGAATTGTACCGCCGACACGCCGCGCCCAGAGTCTGCGCCTTTGTTGCGGAACAATTCGCACGGATGAGTAGCCCGCCCCTGCGATTCGTTGCCGACAAATAGGTCGATCCACCCGTCGTTGTCAAAGTCGCCCCAAGCTGCTGTCTGCGTTGGGTGGAAAGTGAGCAAGCCGGCTGCCTCGGTCGCATCGAAAAATCGCCCGTTTCCGCGATTGGCCAACAGCGAGTTAGGGTAGCGTCCCTCGTCGAGCCAAGCACCGCGCAGCACCAGCACATCCGCATAGCCGTTGTTGTCGTAGTCGGCTTGACAGATATTCAAACCACCCACAATACCTTCCAAGCCTGCCGCTTGGGTGCGATCGGCGAAGGTGCCGTCCCCTTGGTTGCGGAAGTAGCGGAGTGGGTCGCGCAGTCCCCAAGATGAAGCCACGATGTCGAGATAGCCATCGCCGTCAAAGTCTTCCATGATGGCCCCCCCCGAAAGTCCCACCACATCCAGCCCTAGCTGAGGAGCGACGTCGCGAAACCCCCCAATATCGTAGTCAGAGGTGAATGCTGCGGGTGGTATCAGTAAGTTCTGAGGGACCTCTTCTGGATACTGCCCCAGCGTCATATAGGCGATATTGAGCAGCCAACGAGCCGACAAATCGCTTGGATTTCTGCTCAGAACTCTCAAAAATTCCTCGACAGCGGCACTTGATCCGCGCTTGATTTGATGCACTCCAGTGCCGCGGATCGGCATTAGACAAGAGTCGATATTGTGTTGCACAATGCAGTTTTCTTGTTCGCCCAAACGGAGATAAGCCAAGCCCACTAGCAGTTGGAGAGAATGCCGAAGCCGAGGATGGTGAACCACAGTCTGTAGTTGCCGGTACTCCTGCACTGCTTGCTCGGATTGCCCGGCTTGCAGCAATTCGTTGGCAAGGGAAAAGCGAGCTTGCAGGATCTGCTCTCGTCCTTGAGGATTGACAGCCGCACCGGATTGGCGTAGGTGGTCCAACCGAGCGCGGAAATATGCAACTCGGTCCAAATTCACATACGGATGCGTGGCGGGATCGACATTGACGGCTATGTCTTCTAGGAGGCCGGCCATGCGCTGGGTGCTGGCTGTCTGTTCTCGCTCAGCGCAGGCTACCAAAACAAAAAACCATCCTGCAACAACTTGGACCCCGTATAGAGTGCTCTGCCTTATTATTGTCATTATGATTATGGCCCATTGCCGCGCCGTTTATGTTTGCACTGGCAACCGCCGAAAATTACAGCTATAAAGCACTGTGCGGCAACTCCTTTAATTTTCGCTATACCTTCGACCCTGAGACCTCGGTGGGAATAAAGGGGACTTGGGGCCAGCACCGAAAACCAGCCATGCAGATTAGGATAGGTGACGCACGGTCGCCGCCGTTGCAAAACTGGTGAATCGGTGCGTTATTGAGTGCATAGTTCCCGTGGAAGATCAAACGAGTAAGGAGGTGTCAATGCCCGTTATAGACGCTCATGTTCACGTGCTTCCCAACTTTGCTCCAATGACCCCTTGGGAAGACCTAGGGCGGGTCGATCGGCTCCTCCACCAGATGGACGGATGCGGCGTTGACAAAGCCGTCGTGCTGCCGGTGGTGGCGGAGTACTCGCCGGGCAACAATCAGGAGTGCGCCCAGTGGGGAAGAGAGCATCCCGATCGGTTGGCCGTATTGACGGATGTGCAGATGCACCAGAAAGACGCCGCGGAGCGGGTCTTGCGGGCGGGCGAGGAATTCGGTGCCGTGGGCACCAGTTACTACCCGCCCAAGCTCGATGAGAGGATGCAGTGGCTGGTGGAAGAACCTTGTGATGCGCTCTGGCAGGCGTACAAAGACACTGGCTTAGTCTGCAATTTGCAAATCGGGCCGTCCAATTACGGAATTTTGCTGGAGTTGGCCCAGAGGCATCCAGAGGTCCGCTTTGTCGCCAATCACCTAGGGCTGCCCGCGCTACCCGGCGGCCCCGATGCCCAAGATGCGACATACGGAGGACTGCTGCAGGCAGCGGCCTATCCCAATTTGTCGATCAAAGCATCGGGCTTCTACGCGGCGGCGGCGACTCCTTGGGATTTCCGCTGCCCCCAAGCACTGGCCTTCTTCAGCCATCTGCTCAAGGGGTTGGGTGCCGACCGGCTGCTGTGGGGGTCGGATTGGCCGCCGGTCAGCCGCCATATCACGTACCAGCAGAGTTTGGAAATAATCCGCACTGTTGCCATGGAACTGGACGAGGGGGATCGGGCCAAAGTGCTGGGGGACAACGCCGTCCGGGTGTACGGGATTTGAGCGACACCTGTCTAGACCCGGGCTGAGGAACCGTTGGTTCTATCAGTTCGTCCGCAATTGGCAAGGGGAATGATTGGGCGGAATACCGACATCGGGCGTCTCGCCGATGCTTCGCGCCGGAAGGAATCGCTGGACGTGGGCTACGTGCGGGTCTTCTCGACCGGGATCAATAACACAGACTGAATAATTCGCTTCTATACGAGGTACTGACCACGAGGAGGAACCCCCAATGGCTCGCGTATCCATTGCCGCTAAGACCCGCAAAACCCCGCCCGATTGGGCCGTGCGTCAACGCGACTTGATCGCCCTGATGGACCGCGCGGCCCGTCCCTTTGTCGAGCACAGTACCCGTCCAGATGGCACCCTGATCCAGCGCACGGAGTGGACCAGCATGGACGGCACGGACAATGGCTACGAGGCCTTCCTCTCGTTCCCTCTGTTTTACCTGCTCGGCGGCGGCGAGCACATCTATCAGATCGCCTGCAAAGAGTGGGATGCCATCACTTGGCAGTACGCCAACTACGGCACGGTCGAGCGCGAGTTTGTCACTGGCTTTGACTGGTTCCACCACTCCGAGAGCTATACCTATATCTACTATCTGGCCTTGGCCGATCCCGCCCACCACATCAACCGCGCCCGCGCCCTGCGCTACGCCGCCATGTACACCGGCACCGACCCGCTGGCCCCCAACTGGGACGCCCAGCGCAAAATGATCCGCTCGCCGCTCAACGGCAGCAAAGGCCCGCGCTTTGTCACTACCCAAGTTGATTGGGATTACCATCGGCCCATCCTAGCCCATTATCTGGCCCCCTTTGAGGATATTTTAGGGGCCGATAGCTCCGACCCGCTCTTCAAGGTTGACTGGACGGACGACGACGTGTTCGCCCAAGTCCTCAGCTTGATCAACCAGCGCATGACCCGCGGCGACGTGCCCCTCAACTTGAGTGCCGCCAGCCTGATCACCAACGCCTATCTCTACACCGGCGACGACCAGTACAAAACTTGGGTGCTCGATTATTTGCAGGCGTGGGAGGAGCGATGCGAGGCCAACGGCGGCATTATGCCCGATAATATTGGCCCCGAGGGAACCATTGGCGAGTTGATGGACGGCAAGTGGTGGGGCGGGTACTACGGCTGGCGCTGGCCGCATGGGGCGCGCAACATTGTCGAGCCGGCGCTAGTGGCCGGCAGTTGCGCCCTGCTTATGACCGGCGATGACTCCCATTTGGACTTGGCCCGCTCGCAGCTCGACAGGCTGTGGGAACAGCGGCGCGAGGAGGATGGCCGCGTCAAGGTGCCGGCCCGCCATGGCGACCAAGGCTGGTTTGATTTTCGGCCGCCCGACCCCTACTTGTATATTCATTTATATTACCTGAGCCAAAGCGAGCGGGATTTGGCCCGCCTCGACGAAGTCTTTCCCGACCGCACCGCTTTTGCCGGCCTGCCCCCCGACTGGGGTGCTGCCAAAGCCGGTATCTGTCCGCCGATGGCTTGGTTCGCCTTTATTGAAGGCAAAAACCGAGGCTACGTCGATCAGGCGATCAACTCGACCTACTCCAGCATCTGCCACAGTCTGAATCGCCTAGAAAACGACGACAGCGATCCCGAGACACGCGAGTGCTACCACTTCCAGAGGCTCAATCCGGTGCTGCCCGAAGCCCTGATCCAGATGGCCTTGGGCACGCCAGCCGCGATTTACAACGGCGGGATGCTCCAGGCCCATCTGCGCTACTTTGACCCGCAGCGTCGTCGTTCCGGTCTGCCCGAGTATGTCGCGGCGCTAGTGGATCAGGTCCATGCCGACGGGGTCAGCCTGACGCTGGTGAATACGGACTTGGTGGAAGGTCGCTCCGTCCTGTTGCAGGCCGGTTCCTTCGGCGAGCACCAATTCACAGGTGCTCGACTAGAGATAGAAGCCGGCCCAGATCAGTCCATTGAGGTAGCGGACCCGTATCTTCAGGTGCATTTAGGCCCGGCGGCTCAGGCCCGCTTGCATCTTGGGCTGAAGCGCTTTGCTCGCTCGCCCTCCTACAGTTTCCCTGCTTTTTGAGCACCTAGGATCGCGTTTGACGAGGAATACGGTCTCCAGTATTTTCCTACCAACTTGTGGTGCGACCGGCAATTGGCTGCTGGTCGCCTTTTTTTGAAAGGGATACACGTTGCGCCGAGCGATTTTTTCCGCCATTGCCGCGCTGTTCCTCGCCGGAGCGGCGCAGGCCCAGATACAAACCATCGTCACGGATCACTTCCGGGTCCATTTCTCGCGGGGGGCCGAGGGCACCGCGCGGCGAGTGGCCGAAACCTGCGAGGAAGTCTTTCCCACCCTCGCCGCGGCCTACGACTACTACGACGATTTTCGCACCATCCACGTCATCGTCCTCGACAACTCCGACGTGCTAGGCAACGGCTGGGCCAACTACTACAGCAATACCATGGCCATTTGGGCCACGAGTCTCGACTTTGAACTGCGCGGCAGCCACGATTGGATCAAAAACGTGGTCACGCACGAGTTGACGCATATTATGACGCTCAACAAGGCGCGCAAGAAATGGCCCTTTCAGTTTGCGCTGCTCTCGGTCTCGCGTTTCGACTCCAATCCAGACATTGCGTTTCAGTTCCCCCTGTACCATCTCAACGCCCCGCGTGGCTGGACCGAGGGCATTGCCCAGTACGGGGCGCACAAATTCGGCTACGATTCTTGGGATTCGCACCGCGACATGTTGCTGCGGATGGCAGTGCTCGAAGACGATCTGCTGTCGTGGGAGGAGATGGGGACGGTTGGGGACCGCACGGGCAAGTTCTACGGCGAGTTCGTGTACAATCAGGGCTACGCGATGATGGTGTACATCCATCAGCAGTACGGCGCTGAGAAGGTCGATGAGCTGACGCATCAGATCGGCTCGATGAGCTTCGACCCGGCCATTCGCCGGGTGTTGGGCATTTCCGCCGACCAGTTTTACGCGGATTGGGTGGCCTTCTTAGGCGAGAACTACGGTCGCCTCCAGTCCGAGATTCGCGGGCAGGGCTTTTTTCAGGGGGCGTCGTTGGACGAAGTCAACGAGGGCGTGCTCGAATATCATCCCGCGCTGTCGCCGGACGGCAAAAAACTGGCGTACCTCACCAGCGAGAAGCAGGACTACGCAATCACGGCCCTCAAGATCTACGATTTTGCGACGCAGAAAAAGACCAAGCTCAAAGGTCGGATCGCTACGCGAATTGGCTGGTCGCCCGACGGGAAGGAGATCGTCTTTGTCCGCAACAAGGGCGGTTTTAACGACCTCTATATCTACAACTTGGCCGAGGACGAGGAGCGCCGCATCAGCGCTCGGCTGCGAGCCAAAGACCCCTCGTTTTCCCCCGATGGCCAGCGCGTCGCCTTTGTCCACAATGAGGACGGGACCAACAACCTCGGCCTCATAGATCGCGATGGCACGGACTTGGTCTATCTAACCAACAACAACGATGCCACCCAATACAGTGGGCCGCGCTTCTCGCCCGACGGCGAGTGGTTACTCTTTAGCGTGTTCCGCGGCGAAGACCGCGACATTGCGATGATCCGCGCCGATAGCCCGCCGCGGCCCAAGACCTTTAAGAAGGCCAAGGCGAAGAAGAGCGAAGACGAAGAAGGCGCGGAGGAAACCATCGACGTCTTTCCCGATACTGTTGCGTTTGCCCACCCTGATTCGTCGGGGTTTCGTGCGGTCGTTGCCTCGCCGGCCGACGAGCGCGACCCGCACTGGCTGCCCGATGGCTCGGGTTTTGTGTTTTCGTCGGACCAGAGCGGCATTTTCAACATCTACCGCTATCGCTTGGCAAACGACGAAGTCGAACAGCTAACCAACGTCATCGGCGGGGCCTTTGTGCCGACCGTAGCGGCCGACGAGCGCGTGGTGTACAGTGGCTACCACTCCAACGACTATAGCCTCTACCGCTTTGAGATGGGCGAATTCGAGCGCGCGGCCCACTTTGAGCCGGTGGCTATGCGCGACTATCGCTCCATTTTCGATGGCCCCAAGCTCGACGATCAGTACCAAATCGCGTCGTACCGGGGGCGCAATGTCTTGCGCTACATCCCGATTTTACAGGTCGGCCCCACGTTTGTCGGCAACGCCTTTGGCCTCAATCAAGCCAGCGGCGGCTTGCAGTTTTCCACCGGGGACATGTTCGGCGGTCAAGAACTGACGGCTTGGGGGATCGTCGGCAAGAACGTGCGCGACGCCACTGATCTCAACACGGATGTCGGCTTTTTCTATGAGCGTCGGCTTAGGCCCCAAGTGGGCAACAACCGGACCTTCAACCCCTCGTTTTACATAGCGGCCCGGCGACGCGAGATCGACAACTTGGTCAAGGCCCGCGCAATCGATCCCCCCGACACGCTCGCGGCGTCCACGCTCTACCCGGTCCCGGTCGATTCGGTCTCCAGCGTGCTCATCCCGGCCGTTGAGCAACACATCTATCAGTACACGAGTCGCCAAGATTTGTTCAAGACCGTCTTGGGGCAACTCGCCGTGGGCATTGATGTGCCGCTGACTCGGCGTACCGAGTTGAACGCCCTCTATCTGTGGCGCAACTACGCTGAGAGTTGGACCTTGCGCCGCTTCCGCAGCAAAAGTCAGATCTATTTGGTGCAAGACGGCGTCGATATGTCGGAAGTCTTAGACCCGGCTCTTTTGGGCCAAGACACCCTGTTGGTTGACAGCGCAGATCCGCTGAAATTCTACGGCGACCTCAGCTTTTTTCGCACCCATCTTTTGAGCGCGTCTTGGCGCTACCAGAAGATCAATCCCACGGCCGACCGCTCGATCAACCCATCGGGTCGCGCCTTGTCCTTGGTCTATCGCTACCTGCTGCCGACTGTGGCCGATTCGCTGGCCGAGCAAACCCCCACCGATGGAGTCCCCCGCGATCAGTTCGTCGGGGTTGAGCGCCGCCTGCGGGTCAACGAATACGTGGCCGCGTACAACGAGCGGATCAGGCTGCCGTTCAACAATTCGCTCAACATTGAGCTCGTTGGCGCGTACAAAAACATTCGGCTCAAGCCTCGCTATACCGAGGAGGGCGGCTTTCTTGAGGGCCGCTTCTACTGGCCCCTGCGCTACTATGTCGGCGGGCGCAACTTCCTCAGCGGCTATCCCTATTTCACCGACTCTGGCTCCAAGCTGCTCTACGCCCGTATCGGCTATGGGTTTCCGCTCCTCAGACGCATCAGCAGCCGCTTTATCAACTTCAGCTTTTCCAAGCTCTACGCCGAGCTATTCGCCGAAGCCGGGGCGGTGGGCAATTTCTCGCGCTTTGAGGACATTGACTTCTGGAAGGGAAAGCGATGGCGGTCTTGGCCCAACACCGACAAGTTTCTGACTAACGTGGGCGGCGAGTTGCGACTACAGCTTTTTACCTTCTACCGCATCCCCATGTTCGCCTATTTCCAAGTGGCACGTCCGATCGAGTCAGGGCGAGTGGAGCGGATCGAACCACTACCGTCCGAGGACGACCCAAACCCCGAACCCTATCTGACCGTGAGGGACTCCCAAGGCAACGTGGACAGGATCGACGAGTGGCACTTCTACTTTGGGTTTGGGCTGTAAGGGGCGACAGCAAAAAACGGGAGAAAGATATAGCCATCCTACATCCTTCAAGACTGGATTCCCGCCCCGTGTCGGGGCACGGGGTGACGTTCTTTTGCGGGAGAGTGGCCGATCTGAAAGGAATACGCAACATACAAATGACGCCTGATAGGCAAAAAAGACCGTGCCGATCAACATTCCACGCTTTCGAGTCATTTAGGACTGCTATATACCGCTACGGTCAGTAGAAGCCAGCACAAGCCTTCTTTTGAAAAATCTGGCTCTGGTTTCAGTCCCCCTCCCGCTGCGGCAACTGCTCGGCGTAGTAGCGGCGGCTCTCCGCGGATAAGGTGCGCCAGACCAAGAACTGCTTGCGCACGTCGTCCAAAAAGGTGCGCACCACCCGCTGCCACGTCGCCAGATCGCCCGCGACCAACGCCAAGTCAACGTGGATGTCGCAGTAGTGCGGGTCCGCCCCGGGCGCGATCTCCATCGCGGTCTTTTGCATCACTCCTTGGTCAAACGGCGCCAACCACACCTGCGCCGCCACGCGCACCCGATCCCCCACCTGCTCCACCTGCAGGGCCTCGACGTAAAATCCCGCCCCGATTGACTGCTCCCGATGCGCCGCCCACGATTCCGCTTGGAACGCCGCCATGCCCAAGGCTTCGCGCCGCGCCAGCGAAAAGGGCAGTTGCACACGCAAATGCTCGCCCTCAACGACCGGCAGCTTCCACCGCCGTTCAATCCCCGGCGTGCAGATGCGCCCGGCCATGCGCGCCGGATAGAGCGCGGACGCCACCACCAACAGCGCGATCGCCCCGACCGTGAGCACCGCCCCCAGCGACGAGTAATTCAGTTCCAAGCCGGGCAAAAATCCCCCTCGACCCAAAAGCTGGGCCGCGCCCTGCCCCAGCAAATAGCCAGCGACCGTGCCGACCACGCCCAAAGCCACGGCCTCGGCCATGAACAGCCCGCTAACGTGCCTAGGGGCTAAGCCAACCGCGTTAAAGGTGCCGATTTCCTGCGTGCGCTCGTACACGGCCCCGAGCATCGTGTTGAACACGATCAACGCGGCGATTAGCAGCGGCACGATCAGCGACCCCCACCCAGACACCGAGGCCACCCCAACCGAATTGACGAGCAAGCACTGCCCCTTGAGGCCGGCGAACAAGTTCAAATCCAACGTCTCCGCTAGCTGGGTCAGCGCAGCGCACGTCTCGGCTGGGGTTCCGTCCAACCGGATCCCCACCGACGCCAGCCGCGCCCTTTCCCAGCGAATCAGCGCGGCAAACGGCAAGACCGGCGTTGCCGACGCCGGCAAATGGGCAAACGGCCGCAACGTCCCTCCCTGCCCCCGCCCCACTTCTGCTTCCGAAGGTTGTTGCGCCTCTGGATCCAACGGAGTCAGGGGTTCGCCATTTAGATCGAGCCGGTCCAGCGCGTCATCTGCGAGCAGTCCAACCACCCGAAACACTTCCCCAAAAACCCGCACCCGTTCCTGCTCCAACCCCGCCGCGCTTATCCCCAAAGAATCGGCCAATCCCACGGGCAACAGGCAGGCGTCTTCTTCCCCGGGCCGCAGCCACCGTCCAGCGACCACCTCCGGCCCGAGCAAATCCTCTTCTTGCGCCGCCAGCCCGACAAACCCCCAGACCCCAACCGCTCGCTCCTCCGCGTCCTCCCGCTCAACTCGATAGGACGACGCCAGCGATTGCACCGACAGCCACGCCCGCGGCGCGACCTGCTCCGCGCCAAACCAATCGCGCAACAGGTCGTAGCCTTCCATCTCCATGGCCTGCCAGCCCGGCATCCGCACCAACGCGCCCTCGTATGCCGCGCCCGCGCCAATCGCAATCCAATTTGTGTGCAGCGCAGCGCGGATCGACGTGAAGGACAGCACGGCAAAGGTCAACAGCACCAGCGTCGCGCAGGTCAGCCCGGTGCGCCACGGCCGCCGCCGCAAATGCGCCAACCCCACGGCGATTGAGGTCAGCACCGCGCCCGACCGCTGTACCGCAATGGCTCGGCCGCCCTCGCTCAACGCCTGCAACTCCCGATTTAACCGCGACATCCCCAGAAACGCGACCAAAATCCCCAACGCCAAGATGACGAAGCCGAGCAGGATGATCGCCGGCGAGATCGACAACTCAAAGGCCGGATGCACATAGCGCAGGGCGACAAAGCCGACGAGAAAGAGCGCGAAATACCCCAATACCTGCCGCCGCAAATCGGCAAACCCAAACGCCAACCGCTCGGCAAAGTGGGCAAAGGGAATCAGCACGGCCAATAAAAAGAGCGCGCCTTGCACCACTCCAGCTTGTGTGCGCTCCACGTCCCGATACGCGGCCGCGGCCAGTGCCCAAGCGCGCCGCGCCCGATCGACAAAGTCCCGGTGCCGATGCTCGGCGCGCGCTGCGGCCGCTGCTTTGAGCAACCCAGCGGACCGCTCGTGAAAGGCCGCCAGCCGCTCATTGCGTACGCCGTGTCGCTCCAGCCGCTCAATCCGCTCACCGTTGAGCACGTGCATATCAACAGCCACCCGATACACCGTCTCCACGACGCGCCCTCGCCCATCAACCGCATAGCCCAATCCGCTCGGCGCGTCCCGCGTCCCATTGAGCAACAGCAGGCGTCGCCCCAATCCATAGCGACCCGTCGCCATTACGGCCTTGAACCGCGTGGCAGGCCGCGTAAACAGTACGCCGACCGGCTCCGTCCACGACCGCACCCGATTCTCATAGCTGAACAACTCCATTTCTGGCGCCGTCAGCGGCAGGCAGGCCCCGTACACCACGGGTTCGGCTTCCTGCACCGCGTCAATCGCTTGTACGCGCTCCAAGGTCAACAAATTGCGCGGATCAAAAATCCCAAACAGCGTCGTCCCCCGCAGCGGTGCGGTGACGATCTGCACCTCTTCCTCGGCGCTATCCATCAGCACCGTCAGCGCACGCCCGGGCAACCGGCGCTCCCCATTGATTCCCCAGTCCGGCGCGTCCGTCACCGCTCCGGTCTCCGCATTGAGCCGATACGCCTCCAACCGCACCGGCTGCGTGTAAATGATGCCCGACTCAACCCCGGGAATGGCAAACCGCCCCGAATCATCGGCCACCGCCCAAAAATCCGGCCGCACCCCCGCCAATGTCGGCTGGCGCACCCGCACCCGCACCAACGCCCCGGCCGTCGGCTCATCCGGCAGATAGCTGCGCGGCCCGTAGTGGACCACCTCGCCGCGAATGGTGCCAAACGCATCGTTGCCCCACGCCCACGGTTCCAGATCCGGGTCGTCAATCAGCGCGGGCAGCACGGCCCCTAGCAACGCAACTTGACCGGCCAACCAGTCAAAGCGCAGGGCCGCGCGATCGTCGGCGGGCGCGTCAAAGCGAGCGCGGCTGTCGTTGACCGTGCAAAAGGCCAGTGCCGGACATCCGGCGAGGGCCGCGACCGCCGCATCCAATGGCACCGTCAGCGCCATGCCCCCCAACCCCTCGCGGGCAAAGTCCTGCTTCAGGCCATTGACCAGCACTCGCTGGCCTCCCAACGCGGAGTCCTCGTACGCCGTTACCCGCTTTAGCAACCGATCGGTGATGGGCGGCGCGAGCAACGAGACGCGATACGGGGCTTGCGGCCTGAACGCTCCGAGCCGCGGGCTGTGCAACGACAGGTCCAAGCCGACAAAAAAGCGCGTCTCCAACGCCCGGAGCCGCTGCAAAAGCGCGGTCTCCTCCACGCTCTCCCGCCGCCCCGCCGCGGCCAACAGCAACGGCGCGAAATGGCGCATGCCCGCCATGTTCTCAAAGTGCCCGGCCGTCCACAGCAACGCGACCGTGCGCTTGGGTGGCCGTGCGGCAAACCCCCGCGCCAATTCCAACAGCGCGGTCGCACTCGCCGCTTGCTCGGCCCCCGGTGCTAGGGCTGGCACCGGCGACACCGCGTCGTAATGCGCGGCGAGAAAGACGACCTCCTTCTGCAGGGTCGCATCGCGCCCAGGGATTATGGCAACCACGTTCTGCGCGGCGACCTCTTGCCACGTCATTCGCCCCCACAAGCGCACCTGCGCCCGCGACCTTGCGAGCATTCGCAACCGTTCCGCCACGTCCCTACGCGCATACAGCCGCGGCAAGTCGGCCGGTACGTCGAGGAACTTATGCTCGGCTTCCTTGCGATGCGCGCCGGCTGATTCCAAGAACACCACGGCCGCAGCCCCCAAGTGGAACGCATCCACCCAAGCGGTGCCCGAGGCGTAGTCGAGCAGGACGATCCGCCCGGCCACTGGCTGTCCTTCGAGCAGGCTGCTGTCCCCACCATACACCAACTGCCCCTCAATCCCATTAGGAGGCAGAGTCGGCGTCCGCACCAAATTGGGCCAGACGCCGAACAATTCGAGCCGCTCTCCGCCGCATTCGAGCCAGAACCCCTCGTCGATTGGCACCGACACCGGGAACTCGTGCCGGTAGAATTCTGCTATCCCCAAACTCTCCAGCTCGGAGACCAGCCACTCGCGGGCCGCTGTGGCCCCCGGATAGCCGGTCATGCGCGAGGCCGGTGCGGAGAGCGTCTCTACGGTGCATCGCAGACGAAATTCTCGCTCGGACTCGGCGGCAAGCGTCGGGCTTGTGAGCAGCAAGGTTACAAAAAAAAGGAACGCCCCCGTGTCTAAAACTCGGAGGCTTGTTCGGCTAGCCAATTGCCATTACCTTTTCTAAAATTTTCTGCCGTTAGCAATACCAATCCTCAGACAGATCGGCTAACGTTGGATTGGTGGTTTTTATCAGATCAAGTTTTTTCTTTCGCGTCAATCCCTTTAGCTGTTTCTCTTTTGATATAGCTTCGAGGATGTCGGATGTCGCTTCAAAGTATATCAGCCTATTGATGTTGTATTTGCTTGTGAAACCTGAAACGAGCTTGCGCTTATGTTCATAGATTCTTCTTTGTAGATTGTTGGTAACACCTATATAGAGGGTTCCTGAGCGATTTGTCATGATATAGACGAAGTATTCTTTTGTTATCATCTCGTCTTACATTCTATTCTTGTCATGCTGAGGAAGCCGACAGGCTGACGAAGCATCTCATACCTCACAAGAATACAAAACCAACTAACATAAAAGAGATTCTTCGCTGCGCTCAGAATGACAAAACAAAGATACCTCTATCAAGCGAAACATGCCCTCCGCATACCCTCACCCCCAGAACTTGGGCACCTGCTCCCGCAGCGTGACAAACGCGAAATAGCCGAAGAACGCACAGGCCCACAGCAAGGCCACAAAGCGCACCGGGTGCATGGCCAGCGCTCCTTTGAGTACGCGATTGTTCTGCCACAAGAGCAACACCGAATACAGTAGCATAACCCCGGCGTTGAGCGAGGCACTCAAGACCAGCAACTGCACCGGCTTGTTGTAGTCCGAGAGCATGATCAGGATGCCGAAAAGGATCTGCGCCCACAGCAAGAGGAAGTAGAGCCGATTCCGCGTCCACTGGGCGTGGGCGCGCAGCCAGTTGGTCTTGATAATGTCGGTGGAGATGCGAGCGCAGGCGTCCAACAGCCCCAGCTCGGTCGTCAGCAAAATGGCGATGCCCATCCAGTTGAAGAGGTGTTTGAAAAAGCCGCCGCGCTCCTGCGCGATAAAGTCGCCCTCAGTGCCGATAAACCCCAAACCCTGTTCCAGCCCGGGCGCCTGTCTCGTGGTGGCGTAGGCGATCAGCGACAGCAGCATCAGCGACAGGACCGAGAGCGCGTAGAAGGTGACCAAGTGTTCGCGATTGGCCGCCTGCCACCAGCCGCGCCAGCGTCGCATGTTCGCCGGCGTCTGCTCAAAGTGGTAGCCGATGGCACCCACGGCCTCGTCCCGCCCGGTCAGCGGGCTAGTCAGCCGCCCCACGTACGCGCCCATGGCGTAGCCTTTGTCGCGGACGAAATCGCTCTGCGCCAAGTTCATCGTCCCGCCAGCACCCGCAAAGGCCAAAGCACCCAAAAAGAGCGGCAACTCCATTTCCTCGGGGATATAGCCGATATTGACGATGCCCTTGCACAGGTCCCACACGTGGCTCGGCTCTACGACCAAGAAGAAAATGACCAACAGCAAGACCAGCACCGCGGCGATTAGCACCGTTTGGATGCGCTCTACCGTACGGTACACCACCGGCCCCAAACTCAGCGCCAACCCGACCACCAACAGACTCGCGATCGAATAGCCGACCCGTGTGCTCTCGTCGCCGCCGAACTCCCAAGTCAAGATGGTCGCCGCCCCAGACGCCCAGCCCGGCCACATCCACGGAACCACGTTGCACACCAGAAAAACCCCGGCCCAGCCCGACCACAGGCGGCAAAACCCGGTCACCGCAGTCTCGCCGGTAGCCAGCGTCCAGCGCTCGATCTCCATGTTGATGAAATACTGGGTCAGCACCCCCACCATGCAGGCCCAGAACACTGCGAAGCCAAACTTGTACGTGATGTAGGGCCAGAGCACGAACTCCCCGCTGCCCAGCGAAAGCCCCAACAGCAGGATGCTCGGGCCGACCAGCTTGCGCCAGTGGGGCGGCTCGGGTAGATCGCGGTACTGCCCTGCCGGCAGCCGATCGCAGGGGATCGCCTCGTGCGGCACGGATTTAGTTGTCATATCGCCCCTCCTCTAAGCAATCAGCGGACGAACAAAATCGCCTATGGCCTAAGTAGCGAACATCCCGACCTCGAACCAGAAGACCCGTCAACGGCTCGACCATCCGGTTCTTGCTGCGCGATTCTTCTCACGTATCCTACGCCCGCCAAGCGACCAACGGATGCTCGCGCCGCTGCATGGGAAATTCCACCCGTCCCCCAGTGATCTCCGCTTCGTAAGCGCCCAAGATCATCTCCAAGGCCGCCACTGCGTCGCGCGCACTCGACAGCGGCTCGCGGTCGGCTTCGGCCGCGTCGATCAAATCGGCGACCGCCAAGTCGTTGCCCGTGCTCAGGGATTCATCTGCCACCTCGTCTAAGGCGACCCACTGCTGGTTCGCATCGGCTGGATCAAACACCGGATGCGGATAGAGCATGGCCGCGCCACTGCCGCCGCCGCGCAACGCGATCATCCCTTCGCTGCCCTCGATCTTCAGGCCCATCCGCTGGCCCCCGCCCCCGGCGTGTTTCCGCGAATCAAAAAAGCCCGCCACCCCGCTCTTGAAGGCGAAGTAGCTGTGGATGCAATCGCCAGCGACCGGTCCCACCGGCTCGGTCGCCTCGCGCACGTCTTCGACTGTGAGTGCCCGGCCTTCGTGCGTGATGTGGGCCGTCATCCACGCTACGTCGCCGGCAAACAGGCGCGCCATATTGAACAAGTGCGTCCCCAAGACAATCATGTCCTCGCCCCCGCCGCGCCGATCCTGTTTGCCGTGGGCGCGAATGGCCTGTACCGCGCCGATCCGCCCCTGTGCCAATACTTCCTTTACGTGCCGGATTCTCGGCAGGTACGCTCCCTGATGCGCCACGGCGACCTTCCGCCCGGTCGCCTCGGCCTTAGCCACAATCTGGTCGCCTTCCGCCAAGTTCCAAGTCATGGGCTTTTCGCAGTACACGTGCGCCCCCGCCTCCAAACAGGCCAAGACCATCTCCAAGTGACAATCGGTCCAGCGTGGCCCAACCGTCACTATCGCTGGCTGCTCGGCCGCTAGCATCGCGCGCCAGTCGGCGTACGCACGGGGAGCGGCCAATTCCGCCTGCTTGGCCCGCCGTTCCTCGGCGTCCTCGTCGGCAACCGCCACCACCTCAACGCGCGGGTGGTTCTTCAAGCCCAAGTGCAACCCGTGTCCCCAATTGCCCCGGCCCGTGCGGCCGATGGCCGCTGCTCTGTACATCTCGTCGCTCATGCTGCACTCCTTTCAGTTGAGTTTCTACGATATAGAACCATTTAGTTGGGCGCGTCAATTGCCTGTGATGTCGCCACGCCGCGAGAGATTGGGCTATCGGCATCTTGCTCTTGCTAAGGTTATACTCGAATTGTATGTATATATATGTATTAACGAGAAGGAGGAGAAAGTAATGGCCCTGTTAACCGATGAAGAATTACTAGAGACGTTTGAAACGCAATTGCCGGCCCTGATCAAACGGCACCCCGAGCTAGAGCCTCGCGTCTATACAGCGTTCATCGAAACGTTTGCCACCAAAAAGGAAGTGGCGGCAGTGCTTGCTGAATTGCATGCCTTCCGCGGCGAGTTTGGTCAGTTCCGCACGGAGGTCAACGAGCGCTTTGAAAAAATCGACGAACGCTTTGAAAAAATCGACGAACGCTTTGAACAGATGAGCCAACAGATAGCCGATGTAAACCAACAGATCGCCTACATGAGCCAGCAGATCTCCCGTACAGACGCCAAGGTCGATTTGACGGTCGGGGGGTTCCAGCGGCGGGCGGGAAGGAAGCTCGAAAACATGGTCGCCGAGGTGTTGCGCTTTGGCCTGAAGCGGCAAGATGTGTCCGCAGACAACGTGCGGCTGCGACAGACGCTAGCGGATGTGGAGGGCGTGGTAGGCCCGGCGGGACGAACCTACGAGGTCGATATTCTGGTCGACAACAGCTCGCTGGTGGTCTTTGAGGTCAAATCGGCCGCCTGTAAGGTCGAAGAGATCGATCGGTTTGCCGACAAGGTGGCGTTGGTGCGGCGGCAGCATCCCGACAAAGCGGTCGAGGGGGCCCTCATCAGCTTAACCGGCCGATACCGTGAAAGCGCGGTGTGCTGAATGGGGCATCCAAATCGTCTGAGCCGCAATTTCTTCACCGCACCCCCACGTACACCACATTCCCCACCTCCCCGAGGCAAAAGTCGATCGCCATCCACGCGGCCGCCCCCATGAGTTGCCCGGCGATCAGCCCGGCGAAGAGCGGCTTGTACGTGCGGTAGCCGCGCGTACCGGCGAATTTGAATATCACGGCCTTGCACAACCAGCCCAAGAACACCGAAAACCACGCCACGCCCATGACCCAACTGTCGCTCACCGGCAGGCCGATGTAGTGTAGCGGCCACCACGAGAAGTGGTGCTGCATGTAAATCAGCGCGCCCATCAAGGCCGCGCCCACGCCCGTAAACAGCAGCCGCGGCCGGATGTGATCCCAGCCGACGGGATTGAGGATCTTGTCCTCCAAGAAGCGATAGGCCAGCGTCGGCACCCCGAACTGGCGCAGGTTGATCCCACCGTGCGTGTAGTTCAAATAGAGGGTGATCCAAAAGGCCCCCATCAGGCCGACGACAACTGCGATGACCAACCCCCAAAACAGACGCCGGTGATGCGCTCCGTGCCCGTGCGCCAATTTGAGCGCATTGGCGGTGGAAGCCATGACCGTGGTGCGCATTTCAGCGGCCCAAGAATAGCTTAGGCTAATCGACGTCAGCCCCTTCCACCCAATGGCGTCCGTACCCAAGGTATAGACCGCAAAGGGCTGCGGCAGCATGGTCGAAGAGGTAAATCCCACGCCGCCTTGGGCAATGACTCGCGCAATGGCCAAGAAAATGGCAAAGGCCCCGCAGAAAAACACCACGGCCGCCACCACCGGCACCCCGCTCAACAGCAGCCAGCCGAGGAAATAGGCCGCACAGGCGATCCACAGCCACACGGCCGCCCGATAGGAAAGAATCTCGTCGCCATCGTCGGCCTGCGCCCCGCGCCTGAACGCCGCGCGGAACACTTGGCGCAAGTGGCCTCGTGCCGTCCACAAAATTGCCGCGACCAACACCAGCATCGCCCCCATCCCTTGGTGCGACAGGGCCACTGAAGAACCGGTGAGTGCCTCGTTGTGCCCTTTGATCTGAAAGCCGACGACGTTAAAAACCCCGGTCTGGCAGCGGCTCAACAGGTGGAAAAACCACACCGAGAAGGCCACGTTGAGGTTGAGGAAGTACGCCACGCCAATGATGGCGAAATTGACGAAGATGTGCAGCCGGACGCTATCACGGAACAGCATCAGCGGGTCGAACACCAGCCGGACCTCAGGCACGTAAAAGAAGTAGTGGTTTAGCCCGTCTAGCAGTTGGATGGCAAAGGGCAGCGAAAACCCGACCCACATCAGCGGGTTGCGAAACAACGGCGGGAAAATGCCCTCGTCGTTGCCACGCACCATCTCCAAGGGCACCTGCGCCAGTGGGAAAACCAGCCGCTCCTGTTCGACCCAAGGCCGCCTGAAGACGACCATGGTCGCAATCATCAGCAAGTAGATGGCCACCATCGCGCTGCCCCAAGCCGCCAGCGGCACCAGCCAAGCTCCCCACGGAATGCCCATCCCCTCGGGCAGCCCTTCGTAAAAGAAGCGTGCGGCCTCGGCTTCGTGCGGTGCCAGCCAAGAGGGAATGAGCGGTTGAATCAGCTCGGCCCAGCGGTTTTCTGGGGTGGCGTAGTAGAAGGGGCGGGTGAGGATGTGGCACAGATTGGTCACTAATCCCCACGTGGGAATGGCCGACGCCACGACCATCATGGCGTACACGACCACCAACTCGCTCGTGCGCAAGGCTCGCGATTTGCACACCACCTTGAGCAAGGGGTTGACCAAGCCCACCAGCAGCAGAAAGACCATCATCGCGCCGGCCGCGAGGTAATCCGAGGTCAAGCCGGCGTTTTGCAGGACGAGTACTGAATAGGGACAGGCCAGATTCAAAAAGAGGGCCGCCCCCGCGCCCAATACGAGGGCGCGCCGCGTCACCTCCAAGCCAGTTCGCTCCTTGTGCATGGCCGGAAAATAGCCGCTGGCCTGTGCAGTGGCAAAAGCCGTCCCTCGCGTCGTCCTAACAATATGGACTAGAAGAAGGTGGCCGGGATGAACTTGCCGCCAGCGACGACGAACTGCCACTTGACGCTGTAGTAGAATCGGGTGCGGAAGGTACGGCCTTGAGCCGTGAGAAGGCTGAGCGTTTCTTCGATGGTGTCGATTTCGCCGCGCCGATTGGCATCGTCAAACAGAATGAGAAAATCCTCGCCGAGTTCCCTCTCGACCCATTGGAGCATTCCCCAGCGAGAGTGCTTTGGGCTCGCCTGTGGGCCATCGACTAAGAGCAGATCGGGGGGAGTATCGAGTTCAGCATCGATGTTGTATGTCGAGATCCGTCGGCCTCGGACCACCCGCTCGACCAAGTTGGCACAGGTAATGTCGTACTGCACCTGTTGTTGAATGCGCTGTGCCCATTCTCGGTCGTGTTCCAACGTCGTAATCTCAATGGGCCGCAGTTGTTGCAGGGCGTCTAGTAGCAAGCTAGACTGACCGCAGCCGCACTCAACAACTCGCCTAACGGGAAGCTCGGTGACGGCGCGGAGCAACAGGTACAGGAGTGAGAAGCTAGCCGCACCGCCGGTGGCGTAGTAGCGGTTTTCTAGCCCCAAGCGGGTTAGCGCGTTGGCAAAAAGACGCTCGTACACCAATTCCTGTCCGTACATTGTAGCAGGATGCTGGATCGCCCGTGCGAGCGACAGGCAGGGAGGACCAAACCATTTGAACAATCTCAGCCCCCATCTTCCGCCTGCGTCTATAGGTTTAAGGAGCTTCATTGGCCAGACACTCCGGGCCGTTCCTGTCCTCGATATGCAACTGTTGCTGTAGTAGTTCGTCCACGGCCCTTACCGTACCATCTATCTGAAAGAGCGACTCGACTCGCGCCCGGCCGGCAGCACCGAGTGCCTCCATTCTCGTGGGGGTCCGCAACATTTCGACGATGGCTGCGGCGCAGGCATCCTCATCGTTAGGGGGGACCAGAACGCCGGTAACATCCTGTTCAACGATCTCTGGTAGTGCTCCGTGGGCAAATGCCACCACTGGCTTGGCCATGGCCATGGCCTCTAGATTGACCAAGCCGAATGGCTCCGGGTCGCCGGGATGCACGAACAAATCCATGGCCATCAGCACCTCTGCCACCTCATGCAACTGGCCCGTAAAGGTCACTTTGGCCGCAATTCCAAGTTCCTCTGCCCGACAGCGCAGTTTCATGGCGTATCCGTCATTGACCCCGAAGGGATCTCCCCCGGCAACGACGAAGTAGGTATCGGGCGACTCGCGGAGGACCTTTGAGGCGATGCGGATAAATCGCTCTTGACCCTTCCACGGCCGCAGTCGCCCGAGCATACCGACAATTTGTGCTTCGGCCGGGAGGCCGAAACGCTGGCGGGCCGTGGCCGCCGACGAGGTGTTGTCCAGCGTCGTCAAGTCAATCCCATTGTGTATTACGCGGACGCGAGCAGAATTAGGCAACTGGTTTGCCGTTGCCGCGGAATTGGCAATCACTGCCGCGGCGCAGCGGCTGACCAACTGCTTCAGTGGGCGGTCCATCCACGTGTCGGCTTCGGTAAAAGAGAAGTCGCGCGTATGCCATATAAACGGGCGGCCGCTCAACAGCCCGGCCGGCGCAGCATACAAGGCGCCTCTAGCCGTGTTGGCATAGATGATATCCGCCTCGATACCACGGGCAAGCGCGTATATAGTCCGCAACCAAGCTAAGAGGGGTAAGCGGCGCAGACTCGGCATTTCTACCAAGTGTAAAGGGATACCTCGAGCCTCGGCTTGACGCGATAGTTCGCCAGGACAACAGGCCAGATGCAGCGACCATCTGCTTCGGTCCAGACCATCAAGTAGCATTAAAAGGCTCTTCTCCGCCCCACCAATAGCCGTTGCATGATCTACGAACAGAATGGTCGGCAACATGATACCGCGTACTGGGTTTGAGTTTTGCAATAGGACGGAACGCCCAAGGTAAACAGAGACAGGAGATGTACCAACTTATACCTTAAATTTTGGCCCGAAAAAGGAATAACAACAAAGCGGAGCGAGCAATAGGATCGCAACTTGACCGCAGATCGAATGCGGCTATTTTGTCCGATCCCCGTGGCGCGGCCCTGCTGTTCTCGGAAAGGAAGGATTTGCCGATGAAAACTCTCAGCCCATTGTTGTCCCTATCCTTAGCAGTTCTGCTCGCAGCCTGTGACGACCCTAGCCCGGTGAGCACCAACCAGCCACAAGCGAGTTGGCGCGTCACAACCGTTGATCACGGCCCCGTTGCCTCGGCGCAGGTGGTCCTCTTCGACTTAGCGAACCTGCGTCAGGGGCCGAGCCAGACCGTGCAGACAGATGCCAATGGCTACTTCGCGCTAGCCTATCGTCCGGGTCGATCCTATGGCTTATCCGTCTATGGCGACGGGCTGGCCACGCATATAATCCCCTCTTTTGAGCCTAGTGATGTGGGCGTCATAACGATGCACAAGGCGACACCGCCCCCAAGTGCGAAGGTGCTGACGGGCGCAGACATAGTAGGAGATGTCGATGGCAACGGCGTCGTTGACCAGCAAGATCTTATCTGGATTGCCCTGTATGCCCTCGACGCCCCGGCGGGCTCGCCCGACACCAGCGACATCCTGCTCGGCGATATCGATGCAGACGGAGTGATCACGTTCCACGACGCGTATCTCGTGTGGCTGTATCTCAACGATCCAGCGCACTCGTTGCTGCCTCCGGGGATAGGCCAGCCGCCTTCGCTGCTGACGCCGTCTCCGACGACCATAGCGTTCGCGCCCAACGGGGCGTGGCATTCCTTCATCGTCCACGCTGACACGCCGGTAGTCATCGTCGCCAATCCCGCTGGTTCTGACCCCATCTTTGCGGTCGCCAACACGGCGGATCGGGATGATTGGTGCCCGGCCGAGGCTAGAGACGAAGAGGCCCGGCAGCCCGGTCAACGCATTCACTTAGCGGCCTGCGGTATGGGTACGGGCACGGTGGAGGTGCGCAACGCCGCGGACGGTTCGGTCGTGCAGACTTATACTATAGAGGTTGCTCCGCCCGCGGAGCCGCCGCGCCTTTCTATATTGCCTCCTACACTCGACTTTGGCCGCACTAAGACTAGCCAGCGGCTGTCGCTGAAAAACATTGGCGGCGGCCTGCTCAACTTCACCATTGAATCTGTCCCCGACTGGATAACCCTGAGCCAGACCCAAGGCATCTTAGCCGACGAGTCCCTGAGTATAGAAGTGCAGATTGATCGAGAGTCTGCCCCCTTTTTGGCCAACCCTGTCTTGGTGGTCACCACCAGCGACGACCGCCGTGAAGTGCCCCTACAGGTCAATATCTCAGCTATCATCACCCAACTCACGGACCATCCCGCCGAAGACGTGGTCGCTTCTTGGTCGCCGGATGGACGCCACATTGCCTTTACTTCGGCACGCGACGGCAACAAGCAGGTGTATGTAATGGATGGCATCGGGCGCAACATTACCCGCCTTACCTACCACGACGCCGAAAGCTATGAACCGGCTTCATGGTCGCTGGATGGACGCCGCATCGCCTTCTCGTCTTGGCGCGACGGCAACAGCGAGGTGTATGTGATGGACGCCGACGGGCATAATCCCACCCGCCTCACCTATCACGGTGCCGAAGACACGGACCCAACTTGGTCGCCAGACGGACGCCGCATGGCCTTCACCTCCTTCCGCGAAGGCAATAGTGATGTGTATGTAATGGACGCCGACGGGCACAACATCACCCGGCTCACCTATCACGACGCCGGCGATTGGGACCCAACTTGGTCGCCAGACGGACGCCGCATGGCCTTCACGTCCTCCCGCGAAGGCAATTATGAGTTGTATGTGATGGACACCGACGGACATAATCTCACCCGCCTCACCTACCACGCCGCGGACGACCGACATCCTTCTTGGTCGCCGGATAGCCGCCGCATCGCTTTCTCGTCTAAACGCGACAACAACTGGGAATTGTATGTGATAGATGCCGATGGGCACAACCTCGTCCGCCTCACCGACCACCCCCGCCAAGACTGGTCGCCGGATTGGTCGCCGGATGGGAAATACCTCGCGTTCTCGTCGTTCCGCGAGGGCAATTGGAATGTCTATCTGCTAACGCTTCCGCGTCGAATGTAAGGGCCAAATTTGCTCATTTGCGCGGCCCCAACTCGCCGTTGGGTGCGGTGTTTGACCCGCTCTATGGGGTCGTCTATTATTTCGCCATCATGCAGAACCTCTATTGGCTGGCTATCGTCTCAATAGTGGTCCGGCAAAAAAGCAACTTGACGTGCAACGAGAAACAAGGAGGCCCCTAAGTGGACGCCATTGCAGCCATCGGCGGCAGCCGGCCCCTCAAAGCCGAGGAGTTCGCCCGCCGCGCTTACAATTATGCCCGCAATCCCGCTCGCAACTCGCTCAAGGAAATCCTCGATCAGTGCGCGTCGGTAGCCGTAACCCCACCCCTGCTGGGCGGCTTCAACGACGTGCCGTGGCACAAGCTGCGCGACGCCGAGGTCCACGCCTGGGCCAAGGCCGGCTGGTCGTGGATGGTCAACGACGCCGAGCACAGCCAGTGGGAAGGCTGGTACGGCCGCGAGCAAAACGCCGTCCTGTCGCGCCACGGCATCTTGCCGGTGCAGCGCCTAGCGCGCGAAGCCCGCTCCGAACACGGCGACGCCTTTCAGCTCGGGGCCCGGGCGACGATGCGCCCCTATGGCACCACCTACGAGGAAGCCGAGCGCTATTTCCGCGCCATCAACTTCCCCGTCCCCGGCCAAGCCACCCCGGACGACCGCGGCGGGTATCCGGTGCGCGACGGCGAGCGGACCATGATGTTCACGCCCGACCAATTGCGCGGCACCGAGACCGAAACCCAAGGCTGGATTCAGTTCGAGACCAAGGAATACATCATGGACTTGGCGATCCGCGACCGCGTCCTCGACCTGATGGCGGCCCAAGGGCAGAACAAGGCATGTGGCTTTGTCGGCCCGTTTGACGCCATCCTGCGCGAGGGCGACCTCCCCGCAGTCAACGACGCGGTCAACGCCCTGTTCCGCGCCGCGGCCGAGCGCGGCATCCACACTGGCCGCGTCGTCGGGCACGGTGCCATGGAAGACCCCCAAGACATTGAAGACGGCATGGTCGAGGCCATCGACAACGGCGCCCGCCTGATCTGCGTCCATCCCCTCACCAGCGACATGGTCTTTCGCGGGGCCTACGCCATGGCCGAGCCTTTCTTCCGCGCCTGCAAGCGCTGCGGCTTTTGAACACCCCTCCCCCTCACATCTTAGGAGTTCTCATGCACCTGCTTTGCGTACTGATCGGCATGGTCGCACTCGTGGGCACTGCCGTCCACACCCAACCCCTCAGCTACGACCCTTACTACGTCCTGCCGGGCGGCAAAGGCTACGCGAGCGTCGATATGGGAGTGCATACGAAGGCTTCTCCGTCCGCGCTCAAAGAGCTCAAGGACGCGAGCGCCATCTTCGCCATGGCCAAATTCAATCCCCACACTCGCTTTGAAGCGGGCGCCCATCTCACCTTTGGCTTTTTTAAGGACGGGCGTTCCAACTTTTCGTCGCTCGTGGTTGGCGGCAAGTACCAGCTCGGCTCCAACCGCGCCGCGACCGCTAGCATCGCGCTGCCGGCTGGCGACATTTCCGACCCGGGGCTGGCCGTTGGCCTCATGCAGACCGTGCCTCTGGGCCAGACCTTCCGCCTCAACACTCGGTTGCAGGTCGCGGCGCTCAAAGGCTACGCCGACGAAGGGCTCGTCGGCGAGCTTTTGCTCGAACCAGCCCAAGTATTCAGCGAAAGACTAAGCGCGTACCTCGACTTATTCTTTACGTCCAACACCTCCGACTGGGAGGAAAAGCTCAGCATCCGCTTAGAGCCGAACCTCGACATCGGCCTCGGCGATGGCATGGTTCTGAACGTAGGGGTCAGCGTAGATTTGCAGGGCGAAGAACGAGAGGACAGCGGGTTGTTTATAGTGCTCTTGCGCGACATGTAGGGGTTACGGGCCGCCTTCTAACCAATCGCGGTCTGCGGCCAAGAAAATCTCCTCGACCTCCAAGTCGGCAAAGGCCGCCGCCCAGTGCGGCCAATCCGCCCGCCCCTCCTGCTCCTGCACCCGCAGCCGCACCACAAAGGCAAAGCGATTGAGCGCGAACGTCAGCGTGGTGACCTCGCCCCCCTTCAGATCGACCTCCAACTGTTGGGTCTGGTCGCCATAGCTCAACTCGACCCAGTGCGCCCCGGCGGGCAGATTGTGGAACAGCAATCCCTGATAGCCGCGCTTGAGCAATTCGAGCGAGTAGCGACCGTCCAAGCGCACCGTGAGATCCTCTGTGATCTCGCTGCCGATAGGGGCCAACACCAAGGCCAGCCAAGCGTCTAGATCGTCGAATGACAATGCTGCGTCGTCGATAGCTAGCCCCGGCTCTTGCGGGGCCACCACGGGCCTTTGACCCGGCATCCAAGCCGGCGGCGGCAACTGGGGCGTCATGCCGTTTTTGCGCGTCAGCGCATACACCAAGATGTTGGTCCCCGCCATCAGCGCGTAGGTCGTCGGCCGCTCGTTTTCTTCTTCAGTATAGAAGCTAGCCAGCCAATTTCCCTCTAACCCCAAATCGCTCAGTACGGCCACCAACTCGCCGTCCATCTCGACTCCCCACAGCCCCTCGGGCGGCGGCAACCCCTCGCCCACAGCACTGGCCCCGGAGAACGTGGCTGCTTGTGCTTCCTGCAAGGCCAAAAGGTCGCCGCGATTGCTGACGGGATAATACCAAGAGCGGTTGTCCCCCACGTTCTCGCTCTGCGACTTGTCCTCCCCGGGAAAACCGCCGCTGAACTCGTAAAAGGAGTGATATATCGGATGCGATGGCGGAATGGGGCTCAAGTGCGCCTCAGCCCCCAAGATCTCGCGCAGGAGGTCGATCATTGCGCGCAAATAGCGGTTGGAGCCTTCGATAAACAGGAACCCGCCCCCGCGCAGATAGCGGCCCAAAAGAGCCTTCTCCTCCGGGCTGAACATGGTCAGGACATTCTCGTCGTAGGCAGACAAGGTGTCTTGGAAGAGGAAATGGACGGGGTCCTTGAGCAGTTGCTCCGACAGGAAGTACTCGTAGGTCTGGTCCCGCACCCGCGCCAGCAAATGGGTGTGGTCGCGCAAGTAGCGGCTCAGGGCATTGAGCGCACCGCGTCCCGAGCCAGCCCCATAGACGCGCAACTGGGTGAAGTTCACGTAGCCGGCCAAGTCGCGCTGGGTCGCCCGACTGCGGATGACGGCGGCGTGGTCCTTGTTGGCCCGGGCCATGTCCTCCAGCCGCAAGAGGTCCATCGAGGCGATGCCCATGCTATCGGCCAAGCCCAAAGACGAGGGCGCGATCATCTTTTCGCGCTCCAAGACCGGCGCGTCTTCCTTCTCGCCAACGCCTATCTCGCGCAATGCCAAGGGGGCCGTTGGGGTCTCTATCTCGGGCGGGGTCGCCTCGGTCTCTAGATTGGGGTCGCGGACGTCCACGGCCGGCTGGTCGGCCTGCAGGTACTCCATCTCCACGTTCAACGCCTCTAGGTCTAAGCGGGGCATGGGACTCGGGCGGCGGGGCTTGAACTGCGGCGGGATGCGGGCGAGACGCACGCGAAAAGTCTCCGCGTCCAGCTCGTCGCGCCACAGGTGTTCCCCTAAGTACAGCGCGGTGAGATGCAAAAGCAGCGACGCCAGCAAACAGACATAGGCCGTTTTGTGTCTATGCACGGGAGTCTCTCTTTCTGCGCTGCTCATCAGCGCGAATAACAGTACCTACCTATACAACTGATTATAACAAAACGGTTTTTTGCCAAGAAAACACGTGCTTATTATCTTTGCCGACCTATAAAACGGCCTATCCAAAGGAACTGTTCCAGCCATGAGCAATGCCCAAGAACTACAAGCCGAAGTCAGCGAGTGGCTCGAATCTCTCGACTACGTGCTAGCGCATAGGACGCCCGCGCAGGTCCTCCGTCTCCTGCAACAGCTCCAAACCCACGCCGCAGAAGCCGGCGTCGGCACCCCCTTTAGCGTCAATACTCCCTATATCAATACCATTGCCCGCGACCACCAGCCTCCCTATCCGGGCAGCCGCGAGATCGAGCGGCGCATCAAAAGCATGGTGCGTTGGAACGCCATGGCCATGGTCGTGCGCGCCAATAGCGACAACGCCAACCTCGGCGGCCACATCTCGACCTACGCCTCTTCGGCCACGCTCTACGAGGTCGGCTACAATCACTTTTTCCGCGCCCCCAGCAACGGCCACCCCGGCGACCAGATATACTTCCAAGGCCACGCGGCCCCCGGCATATACGCCCGGGCCTTTCTCGAAGGGCGTCTGAGCGAGCACCAGTTGGAAAACTTCCGCCGCGAGTTGCAACCAGGCGGTGGCCTCGCCTCCTATCCCCACCCTTGGCTAATGCCAGACTTTTGGCAGTTCCCAACCGTGTCTATGGGCTTGGGGCCCATCCTTTCGATCTATCAGGCTCGCTTTAACCGCTACCTTGAAAACCGCGGCCTCAAGCCTCCTGACGACAGCAAGGTGTGGGCCTTTTTGGGCGACGGCGAGTGCGACGAGCCCGAGAGCTTGGGCGCGCTCACCCTCGCGGCGCGCGAACAGCTCAACAACCTAATATGGGTCGTCAATTGCAACCTCCAGCGTCTCGACGGCCCCGTGCGCGGCAACGGAAAGATAATACAGGAACTCGAAGCGGTTTTCCGCGGCGCCGGCTGGAACGTCGTCAAGGTGATCTGGGGCGACGACTGGGATCCGCTCTTGGAGCAAGACGCCGACGGCCGCTTGGCCCAGCGCATGAACGAGGTCGTCGATGGCCAGTACCAGAAATACTCGGTCTCCGACGGCAGCTACATCCGCCACGATTTCTTTGGCACCGACCCGCAACTAGCCGCCATGGTCGAGCACTACTCAGACGAACAACTCCAGAAAATGCGGCGCGGCGGCCACGATCCAGAAAAGGTCTATGCGGCCTACCAGCAGGCCATCGCCCACCAGAGTGCGCCCACCGTTATCCTCGCCAAGACCATCAAGGGCTATGGCATGGGCGAGGCCGGTGAGGGCAAGAACATTACCCATCAGCAAAAAAAGCTCAACGAAGACGAGATCCGCCTCTTTCGCACCCGCTTCGGCATCCCCATTTCGGACGACGAGGTCGCGGCCACGCCCTTCTACCGGCCCCCGGACGACAGCCCGGAAATGCAGTACATCCGCCAGCGGCGGGAGAGCCTCGGCGGCTCTGTGCCCCAGCGGCAGGTGATGGCCCCGCCGCTGGCCATGCCCGCGGAAACGCTGTGGGACGAATTCAAAAAGAGCTCGGGCAAGCGCGAGTTTGCCACGACGATGGCCTTTGTCGCGGTCATGCGTAAACTCATGCAAGACAAGCAAATCGGCAAGTTAGTCGTCCCGATTGTCCCCGACGAATCGCGCACCTTCGGCATGGAGCCGCTCTTCCGCCAGTTCGGGATCTATTCGAGCCTAGGCCAGCTATACGAGCCGGTTGACAAAGACGTCATCACCTACTACAAAGAGGCCACAGACGGCCAGATTCTCGAAGAGGGCATCACAGAGGCCGGGTCTATGTCCTCCTTTATCGCGGCCGGCTCGGCTTACTCCACCCACGGCATCAACACCATTCCCTTTTTCATCTACTACTCGATGTTTGGGATGCAGCGGATCGGCGATTTGGTCTGGCTAGCCGGCGACATGCGGGTCAAGGGCTTTATGGTCGGCGGCACGGCCGGGCGCACCACGCTCAACGGCGAAGGACTGCAACACGAGGACGGGCACAGCCACCTCTTGGCCTATCCAGTGCCCAATCTCGAAGCCTACGATCCAGCTTTCGGCTACGAGATCGCCGTCATCATCCGCGAGGGCATCCGCCGCATGTACGTCGAGCAGGAGGACGTGTTCTACTACCTGACGGTTGAAAACGACATCTACTCCATGCCAGAGATGCCCGATGGCGTCGAAGAAGGCATTCTCAAGGGCCTGTACAAGTTCAAACCCGCTGCCCAAACGAACGCCCCCCTCAAGGCCCACCTCTTCGGCAGCGGCGCGATCATCAACAGCGCGCTCAAAGCGCAGCGCATCCTCGAGGAAAAGTACCAAGTCAGCGCGGATGTTTGGAGCATCACCAGCTACAAGGCCCTGCACCGCGACGCCCTCGATGCCGAGCGTTGGAACCGCCTACACCCCGGGGAAAAGCCCCGTCTCAGCTACCTAGAACAATGCCTAGCCCAAGAGCGCGGCGTGTATGTCATGGCCTCGGATTACGTCAAGGCCCTCCCGGAATCCATCGCCCGCTGGTTTCCCAACCCGCCCGTCTCCCTCGGCACCGATGGCTTTGGCCGCAGCGAGAGCCGCGAGGCCCTGCGCGACCACTTTGAGGTCGATTACCGCTTCATCGCCTTGGGCGCCTTGAGCGCACTGGCCCGCGAAGGGCAGATCGAAAACGACGCGGTAGTTCAAGCCATGAAAGACCTAGCGATCAGTCCGGCAAAACCCAATCCCATTTACCTGTGAGTTCAGACCCCTCTATGCCCGTACAATTCGCCCTGCCCGACTTGGGAGAAAACATCGAAAGCGGCGATGTGATCCGCATCCTCGTCGCCATTGGCGACCGCCTCGCCGAAGACCAGACCGTCATCGAGCTCGAAACCGACAAGGCCGTCATTGAGGTGCCCTCTTCCATAGACGGCGTCGTCACCGAAATCCTCGTCCAGCCGGGAGACACCATTGTCGTTGGGCAGCCCATCCTCGCAGTTGAGACGACCGCAGCCGAGGCCCCGGGCGCTGAAGCGGAGGAAGCCCCGGGCGTTGAAGCGGAGGAAGCCCCACGGGAATTCGGTCAGCACGGCAAGCGCCGCAGCTTGGTACCCTTGATTGACCCCCTCAACCCGATTGTACAAGAACGAGAGGCCGCCCCGGTCGCCGAAGAAGCCCCCCCCGCGCCCACACCAGACGCCCCGGTCCCAGCCGCGCCATCAACGCGCCGCCTAGCCCGCGAGATCGGCGTCGATATTGCCCAAGTCCAAGGCACGGGGCCGGGTGGCCGGATCTCAATCGACGACGTCAAGGCGCACTCAAAAAAGCTGCACACAACGCGAGCGGGTGCGCCGGCCGAGGCCGCGCCGCTGCCCGACTTCAGCCAGTGGGGCGCGGTCGAGCACCAGCCCATGACCAAGGTGCGCGAAATAACCGCCGAGCGCCTCGCGCAGGCTTGGGCCACCATCCCGCAGGTCACCCAATTCGACAAGGCCGACATCACCCGGTTGGAAAAGTGGCGCGCCGAATACGGCAAAAAGGCCGAAGCAGCCGGCGGCAAGCTGACGCCGACCGCGATCCTCATCAAAGTGCTCGGCATCGCCCTCAAGGTGTTCCCGCAATTCAACGCCAGCATCGACATGGCCCAGCGGCTCGTCGTGTACAAACGCTACTTCCACATCGGCATTGCCGTCGATACCCCCCATGGCCTGCTCGTGCCGGTGGTGCGCGACGTGGACCAAAAGAACATCATCGACTTGGCGGTCGAGCTGAGCGAATGGCGCGCAAGACGCGCGAGCGCAAGATCGGGCCGGCCGACATGCAGGGGGGGTCCATGACCATCAGCAATGTCGGCACCATGGGCGGCACCGCGTTTACGCCCATCGTCAACCCGCCCGAAGCGGCCATTCTCGGGGTGGCGCGCTCGCAAGTCGAACCCGCGTACATCGACGGCCAGCTCCAGCCGCGCACCTTCCTGCCCCTGTCGCTGTCCTACGACCATCGCCTGATTGACGGGGCCGATGGCGCCCGCTTCCTCCGCTGGGTCTGCACGGCATTGGAAGACCCCTTTATCGCCCTCTTGGAAGGCTAAGGCGGCTATGGATAAGGTCCAGCTAGCGGTCATCGGCGGCGGCCCGGGCGGGTACGTTGCCGCCTTTAAGGCCGCGGACTTGGGGTTGGATGTTGCCTTGATCGATCCAGAAGCCCACCCCGGCGGCGTCTGCCTCTACCGAGGCTGCATCCCCTCCAAAGCCCTCCTGCACGTTTCCAAGCTCCTCTACGAGGCAAGAGAAGCCGAGCACTGGGGCATCCAATTTGCCGCGCCCGAGATCGACCTCCCCAAGCTGCGGGCCGCCAAGGACGCGGTCGTCGCCCAGATGACGCAGGGCTTAGGTCAGCTCGTCAGGGCGCGCAAACTGACCTACGTGCAGGGACACGCTCGCTTCCTCAACCCCCACACCCTGCAAATCGACAAAGCCGACGGCAGCCAAGGCACCTTGCAGTTTGAACGCGCCATCCTCGCCACCGGGTCGCGCCCAGCCGTGCCGGCGCTCTTTGACCAGCCGAGCGATCGCATCATGGATTCGACCGCGGCGGTCGCCCTCCGCGACATACCGGCCTCCCTGCTCGTCGTCGGCGGCGGCATCATCGGCATGGAGTTGGGGCAGGTGTATGCAGCGCTTGGGACCCAAGTTTCGGTCGTCGAAATGCTGCCCGGGCTAATCCCCCCGGCCGACCGCGACTTGGTCAAACCCCTGCACGCCAAGGCCGCCGAGCGGTTCGACGACATCATGCTCAACACCCAAGTGACCGCACTCGACGAGCGCGACGATGGCTTAGCGGTACAATTGCAGACCAGCGATGGCCAGCACTTTTCCAAGACCTACGCCAAAATCCTCCTCGCCGTTGGCCGGGTCCCCAACAGCGAAGGCTTAGGGCTGGAACACACGGCCGTCGGCCTCGACGAGCGCGGCTTTGTCCAAGTTGATAACCAGCTACGCACGGCCGAGTCTTCAATTTTCGCGATTGGCGACCTCATAGGCGCGGCCCTCGCCCACACGGCCGCCCACCAAGGAAGCCTAGCCGCCGAGGTCGTAGCGGGCCACGACAAACAAGTCTTCGCACCCCACGCCATTCCCAACGTCGTCTATACGGACCCGGAAATCGCGTGGTGCGGCCTCACCGAGGAAGAGGCCAAAGAACAGGGGCGCACGGTCGCGGTGGCACGCTTTCCTTGGTCGGCTTCCGGCCGCGCCACCACCCAAGGCACCAGCGACGGCCTCACCAAGCTGCTCATCGACCCTCAGACCGACCGCATTCTAGGCGTGGGCATTGCGGGCAGCGGCGCGGGTGAGCTGATTGCCGAGGGCGTCCTAGCCGTGGAAATGGCCGCGCTGGCAGCGGATGTCCAGCTTTCGATCCACCCCCATCCTACGCTCTCCGAAACCCTCATGGAAGCGGCCGAAAGCCACTACGGCCCAAGCGCACACCTCTACGCGCCCAAACGCCGTTGAAGCGCCGCGCCGCGGCAATTTTTCGCTTGGCCCCTTGCCCCAAGCTATTGTATTTTTGAGAGCAAGTCGCGCCGCGGGCGCGTCCAATAGAAACCCACTTTAAGCCTCCGCAATACCAATGACCAACAAAGCTATATGGGGTTGGGCAACGCTGGGCCTGAGCCTGCTAATTTTGCTGCCGCTAGCGGCCTATTTCTACTTTTCAGCCCCCACTAAGGTCGCCGCGCCAGAGCGACCGAGTCCAATCGCCGCGCTGATCGCCGACGACCGCTGCGACCTCGCCTATCCCCAGCTCACGGCACTAGATCCGAGCCAACATCACGCAGCGCACATCGAGTTCCAGCGGGCGTTTTGCGAGCGCGCCCTCAACGAGCCAAGCCGCGCGTACGATCGCTTGCGCGCCCTCAACTTACCAGCCTTGGACGACTATCGCCGCTTCTGGATGGCTCGCTCCCTAGAGGACATGGACCAGACGCACGACGCCATCGCCGAGTACGAAAACTTTCTCGCGACCTCGACCAACCCAATCCTCCGCAACCCAGCCAGCCTGCGCTTGGCCTCCCTCTACCGGAACGCCGACCAACCCGCCAAGGCCCTCGCCCTGTACGAGCAACAACTCGCGCAGGACGCCGATCGGGCGCGCGTCCTCTACCTGCTGGCAACCACCAGCCAAAAGCACGACGCGGCGCGGGCGCAAAAGTGGCGTTTAGAGTTGCTGGAAAACCACCCCCACTCCAAACACGCCCGCAACAGTCTGTCGCACCTGCCCAAGCGGCTCGACGCTCGCACCGCGTATGCCAAGGCCCACACCGAGCACAGCCACAGGCAATTCAACCAAGCCATCAAGAGCTTTCGGCACTTCATCCGCGCCCACCGCAACGACCAGCGCGTCGCCAAGGCGCACTTCATGCTCGGTCAGGCCCACCTAGCAGCGGGGCACTACACCAAGGCCGAGCAGGTTTTTCGGACGGTTCACAACCGCTACGGCAACCCAGAGGCCCTTTATCGCATCGCCAGTCTGTTGGTCCGCAAAAACCGCGAAGACCAGGCCATTGCCGCCTATACGAGCTTTGCCAAGCGGTATCCCCAGCACGACTTGGCCGACGATGCCCTCTGGCAGGCGGCCAAAGCCGCCGAGCGCAACAGCGAGTTCGCCCGCGCCGCCACGCTCTATAGCCGCCTAGCCGAACACTACCCGCAAACCGATTACGGCGACGAAGCGCGCTGGGGCGTCGGCTTCGCGCTCTACTGCCAAGAGCAATACGCCCAAGCCCTCGCCGCTTTTGAGCGCGCCAGTCAGCAGGCGCGTCAGCCCCACCTCATTGACCAATCCCTGTACTGGGCCGGGAAAAGCGCGGAGCGGCTGGGCCAGATGGAGGCCGCCACTGAGTTCTATGGCCGCGCCGCGACCGGATTCCCGCGCTCTTATTACTCGGCCCGCGCCGTCCAAATGGGCCATAAAGAGCAGGTTCAGTTCAAGGGGCGGCCCGCAGCTAATCGCCGCCAAGTCAGCCCCGCGCGAGCGCAAAAGGCCCACCTCGAACGCGCTGGTTTGCTGAATCAATTGGGGCTAAGGGATTGGTCGGCGGCCGAGATGAAGCAAGCCGTCCGCGACTACGCGGGCCAAGAGGCAGCGCTCAAGGTCATCCGCGACTACTGTGAAGCACTCGGCTTTCGCGACCAAGCCCTGCGGCTGTCGCTGCGCCTGTTCGACGGGCAAGACCCAGAGGAATGGTCTCGCATTTACCCGACTTACTACTGGGAGGAAATTGCGGCGGCCGGGGCCGAAGCCCAAATCGACCCCTATCTGGTCCTGTCGGTCATTCGCCAAGAGAGCACATTTGACGAAAACGCAGTATCGCGGGTGGGCGCGCGGGGCCTGATGCAGATCATGCCCCACACCGGCCTCACCCTCGCGCGGACTTTGAAGATAAAACCTTTTGAGCTACGCGAACTCTTTGACCCGGCCGTCTCCATCCGCTTGGGCAGTTACTTCCTCGGCGACCAACTGCGCCAATTCGCGGCAGGGCCGGGCGCGGATTTGGGCTTTGAACTGGGCTTGGCCGCGTACAACGCCGGCCCGCACAACGCCCGTCGGTGGCTCGAGCGCTTGCCCGCTGAGGACCCAGACGCCTTCGTCGAGCGCATTCCCTTTAAGGAGACCCGCCTCTACGTCAAGCTAGTCCTCAAAAACTACGCCATTTACAAGGCCCTGTCCGATGACGCCTGAACGAGAAGAGCAGCGAGAAAAAAGGCACAAGCTGATCGAAGACCTTTTCATCTTGCTCTGCATCGCCAGCCTCTGGCCGGTGGTGTTAGGCTGGACTGAGCCGATCTATCAGTACTTGCTCTACGCGGCGTTGGCGGGCCTGATCTTCATTTTCGTGCGTCGCATCCGCCGCTTCCACGCCGCCCGCGACGCCCTGCGCGACGCCGAGACCGACGACCCCCTTACTGAGCCCAACGGCAACAGCCGCTGAGAAGCTCCTCTACCGCCTTCCGCTCAGCCGCTCCAGCGCCAAGACGAGCACAACTCCCACCACGATCAGCCCCAAGCTCAGCCAAGCCTCGCCGTTGAACTCCTGCGGCCACGCGCATTCGTAGCGCCCTTCCTCCAGCGCATTGCGGAACGGCCACACCTTGCGCAGAGACCCCAGCATCAACCCCACCAACAAGGCCATGGTGCCGGCGCGAAAGCGGGTCAGCAGGTGCTTGAGCAGCCGCGAGAAGCCCAGCAGACCAATAACCGCCCCAGAGCCGAAGAGGGCCAAAATGGCCCAATCAAACTCGTGTACCGCGGTCAAGACCTGCTGGTATTTGCCCATGACCACCAGCAGAAACGAGCCGCTAATCCCCGGCAAGATCATCGCGCATATCGCCACCATGCCGGCCAGCGTGAACTTGTAGGCCTCGACGCCGGTCTCGACCGGGACCAACGTGGTAATGGCGTAGCCAATCGCAGTGCCGAGAGCGGTCAGCCCCCACTGCGCCAGCCTCCATCCGGCGACCTGCCGAGCGACCACGAGCGCACTGGCCAAGATCAACCCGGTGAAAAACCCCCACACCGGCTGGGGGTGCGTCTCCAACAGCGAGGTTATGAACTTGGCCAGCGCGGCAATAGACAGGCCGATACCGCACAGCAACGGCACCAGAAAAGGGGCATTGACTCGGTGCAACACCTCAATGAAGCGCCCCCGCACCAAGGCCCCCACGATCCGTTGATCCACTGCGGCAATCGTCCCGACCAACTCGTCGTAAATGCCCGTGACTAAGGCAATCGTCCCCCCGGAAACCCCGGGAATTACGTCGGCCGCGCCCATGCACAGCCCGCGCAAGACCAGCCCAGGGGCGCGGCGTCGGCCCGCGACTAGCAACTCATTTTTTTTCACGAAATAGCTCCTTATGCTGTGCGTGTTGGCGCATGAACTCCACGATCAGGCGATCGGCCCGCGGCAGCGCGAAGTCGTCCAAAGCCTCTGGAGCGACCCAGCACCAAGCAGCGCAACCGAGTGCCTGCGGGGTGCCGCACACGTAGCGGGCGGCAAATGCGTGTAGGGTAATGCTAAAATGCGAATAGGCGTGATCCACGCTCGTCAGGTGCTCATCCACCTCAATTTTAATGCCCAACTCCTCGCGGATCTCGCGCACCAAGCATTCGGGCAAGGTCTCGCCGGGCTCCTGCTTCCCCCCGGGGAATTCCCACAGGCCGCCGAGCATCCCCTCGGCCGGCCGCTGGGCAATTAGCAACTCGTCGCCCCGGCGAATCAAGCCAGCCGCCACTTGGTAATGTGGCTTAGGTTTCTTAGGGGCCTTGCGCGGCAGGGCGGTCGGATCGGCCAGCTCGGCCTTGGCCCGGCACCAGCCGCCGACCGGACATGTTGGGCAGCAAGGGCTTTGCGGCGTACAGACCCGCGCCCCCAACTCCATCATCGCCTGATTGAAATCGCCGGCTTCGCCCCGGGCCAGCAGGGCCTCGCCAGCGGCGATGAGGCGCGCCTTGACTTGGGCGCGGGTCGGCTCTTCCTCAATCCGCAACAAGCGGCAGAGTACGCGGGTCACGTTGCCGTCGAGCACCGGGTGGTCGCGGTCAAAGGCAATGCTGCTAATGGCCGCGGCCGTGTATTGGCCAATCCCCGGCAGTTTAATCAGCTCTTGGTACGTCTCCGGGATGCGGCCTCCCAGCTCAAAGGCCATGCGTTTGGCCGCCTTGTGCATGTTGCGCGCCCGCGCATAGTAGCCCAAGCCCTCCCAGGCCTTGAGTACCTGGTCCTCAGAAGCAGCGGCCAGCGATTGGAGCGTGGGAAATGCGCGGATAAACCGATCGAAATAAGGCGCCATCTGATCCACCCGGGTCTGTTGCAACATGACCTCAGATACCCAGACGTGATAGGGATTGTCGCTGTCGCGCCAACTGGTCTGCCGCTTGTTTTGGCGATACCAAGCCAATAGCCGGGCGCGGAAGTCGCTGAGCGCGTCCTGATCGTCGAGCAAGCGGACGCTCAACCGTCCCCCGCTTCCGGCCAGCCGGTCTGCGGCATAGCTTTGAGACCCCCGACCGTTTCAGCCGCCAAAAGGGCATCGACGACCGCGGCCGCGGCCGCCGTGGCCGCCGCGGCAAAGAGCGAATAGAGCCTTTCTTCGCCCACCATCTGCACCGATGCGGCCGGCTCTTGGGTGGAAAAGGCAAGGACGAGGCCCTCGCGCGTATGCGGGTTCCACAAGCCCGTCCGCGCCAGCCCCAGTGCGGCGCGACCCGCCAAACGCTCTAGTTGACGCGGGATCAGGGGTGCGTCCGTAGCCACGACCGCAGCAAAGGTTTGCGGCTCCCCGATCTCCTCGCCCACCGGCAAGCTGCGACCGGCCCAATGCAACTGTTGGCCCCCGTTGACTGCGACCAACAGGCCCAGCGCGTATTCATCAGCCCGGCGCGAGGCCGTGCCGATGCCGCCTTTGTAGCCAAAGGCCCGCAACCCACCGCCGACTCCGGCATTGCCCGTGGGCACCGCACGGTCAGCACGGGCCAACACCTCATCTACGTGGGCGTGGGTCACGGTCTTGCGGACGAGCGCGGGGTCGTTGACAGCCGTGTCGTCGATCCCCACGACCACCGGCGGCCAACCGGCCTCGGTCGATAGCCCGGGGTCGCGGCCCAAACTGTGGCGGATTAAGGCTTCGTACACCCGGCCGACGACCGGGGCCGGGGCGAGGACAATGGGCGAGGAAAAGGTGCCGAAGTCTTCGGCGACCCCAAGGCCGCTCATGGCGTCGCCGCCGTCTATGGAGAAGCGACCGATAAACAGCTTGCGCTCAGCCACGGCGGCCGGATACGGGACGATGGCCGTCAGGCCGGTGTGCAAGTCGGGTGTGCGAATGTCGATGTGCCCCACCCGGACTCCGGCCACATCGACAATGGCGTCGTGCGGCCCGGCCGCAGCACCCGATGGGCGCGAGCGATTCATTTGAGCCGACCGTAGGCGCGCATGATTTCGAGCAAGCGGTCCAGCGGCAGCGCGTGGATGGTGTTGCCAGCGCGGCCAGTCATGGTGTAGGCCGTAGTCAGCGCGTTGAGGATGGCTTCCTCCGTAGCCTCGACTACGCCTTGGAACAAGCCCGAGATCCAGCGGTCGGCGAGCATGGCCCCGGGAGGGGCCGCGGCAAAGGCCAGCACTAAATCGCCGCTGCCGTGAGTGGAATATGCGCCCGTGCGCGCCATGCCCAAAGCCACCCGCTTGCACACGCGCTGGAGCTGAATGGGGATCAGGGGCGCGTCCGTGGCCACGGCCGCGAGCATGGACTTGCTCTTGCCTCGCGCCGGCATCAGATCGGGGATCTCCCGGCCCACCGGGACGCCGTCAACGCGCAACTGGGGCCGCCGGCCAAAATTCGCCTGCACCAGCACCCCCACAGTGTAGTGCCGGTCGCCGCAGGGGACTGTGCGCGACGCCGTGCCAATCCCGGCCTTGAAGCTATAGGCCCGCATCCCGGTCCCGCCGCCGACGCAGCCTTCGGCTACCGGCCCGCTGGTCGCCGCGTCGAGGGCCGCGGCCGCGTGGGCGGGCTGCACGTGCCGCCCGACTTCGTCGTGGAGGAACGCAGCCCAGGTCTCGCCGACTATGGGCGCGGGCTGCCAAGCGCTCTTGAACAGGTCGGGGTCGCGGGCCAGCATCCACTCCACCGCTCCATCATGCACCGCGCCGACGCTGGATGTGTTGGTAAAAAGGACAGGGCCGCCCAACAGACCCGTGCGGCGCATAGAGCCTACTCCCATTAGCTCGCCGTTGCCGTTGAGCGTGAAGTCGGCGGCAAACGCGGGCGCGGGCGGCACAATCGCCGTCACCCCGGTGCGCACTAGATCATCCTCAATCAGGGTTAGATGGCCAACCCGCACGCCCTCGACATCGGTGATGGCGTTGTGGGGGCCGGTCGCCAATTCGCCAATGACAATGCCCAACTCGCGCAGGCGCACCCGCTCCGGCTGCCCGGGCGCGGCGCGGCCCAATGCCGGCCACGCGGCCACCCCTAGGCCCAAGCCGAGAAAGGTCCGGCGGGCCATGTCAGAGTGCTTGGACAATCCGCTCCCCTAGCGCACGGCAGTTCAACGCACCGCCCAAATCGGGCGTCCCCGCGCCCTGCTCGCCGATTACAGCGCGCACCGCTTCTTCGATTCGCTCCGCCCCGCTGGTGGCCTCTAAATCGCCGTGTTGCTGGCCCAACCAGCGCAGCATCATGGCTGCCGACAGGATCATGGCCACTGGATTGGCCTTTCCCTGCCCGGCAATGTCGGGCGCAGTGCCGTGCGAGGGTTGGAACACGGCCGCGTCCTCGCCGATGTCCCCCGAAGGGGCCAGCCCCAGACCACCGACTAAGCCAGCGGCCAAGTCCGAGATAATGTCCCCGTACATATTCTCGGTGACCAGCACGTCGTATCCGGCCGGTTGCTGCACCAAGTACATGCTCAGGGCATCGATGTACGCGTAGTCGCGCTCGACGTCTGGGTAGTTGGCCGCGACTTCGTCGTACACGCGGCGGAAAAAGGCCATCGAGCGGAAGACGTTGGCCTTGTCAACGCACGTTACCTTCATCGGCGTCCGGCCGCGCTGCCGCGCTAGCTCAAAGGCGTAGCGCACCACGCGCTCCGTGCCCGTGCGCGTAATGACCATAGAGTCAACGGCCACTTCTCCGCGCAGCTCAATGCCGCCGTTCATGGAGGCAAAAAGCCCCTCGACGTTCTCGCGCAGGACGACAAAGTCTATGTCGCCCGCCTCCAACCCTTTGAGCGGGGTATGCGCGGCCGCGTAGAGGTAAATCGGCCGCACCCCGGCGTACAGGTCCAGCTCGATCCGCAAGTCAACTTGTGGCCGCATCTCCGTCCCGTCCGGCCAGCGCACGTGCGGCAACCCCATCGCGCCCAACAGCACCGCATCCGCCCGGCGACATCCTGCCACGGTCGCCTCCGGCAGCGGATTCCCTTGCTCCAGATAGCACCCCGCGCCACAGGGGTACTCGGCGAAGGCCAAGGCAGGAGCGCCCAACGCCTTGAGCACCTTCAGGGCCTCGTCCATCACTTCCGGTCCGATGCCGTCGCCTTTGAGGACGGCGATGTCGTAGGCCATCTTTAGCTCCACAAGCGGTCGTGTGGCCGCTCGTCGTCCCACTCCTCGGTGGGGCCAAATAGGTCCGGCTGCTCTGGATCGGCAAACGACCGCAGCACTTCTTCGTTGAGGCCGCTAAAGCCCAGCCCCGGCCCCTCCGGCACCGCAATGTGCCCGTCCTCAATTAGAGGCACCGGCAAGCCCTCGACCAAGCTGCTCCACTGCTCTAGCTGATCAACCGAGTGGTTTTCGAGCACCATGAAGTTTTCGGTCGCCGCGGCGCAATGCACCGAAGCGAGTGCCGCCACCGGCGACATGGCCATGTGCAGCGCCATGGCAATGCCGCAATCCTGCGCTAGGTCGCCGATCTTTTTGGTCTCGAGGATTCCGCCGGAAGAGGCCAAGTCTGGGTGGACGACGGCAATGGCGCGCCGTTCAAAGAGCGGTAGGAAGTTTTCCTTGAGATAGATATCCTCGCCTGTACACAGAGGCGTATCTACGGCTTCGGCGAGCCGCTGCCATTGGTCGGCCAACTGCCAAGGGATCATGTCCTCGTACCAAGCTAGGCTGAACTGATCGAGTGCCTTGCCCAAGCGGATGCAGGACTCAACGCCGAGGTGGCCAAAGTGATCGACGGCCAAGGGCACTTCATAGCCGATTACCTCGCGCACCTGCGCCACGTATTCGCAGAGGACGTCAATGCCTTTGTTGGTGATCTGAATCCCCGTAAATGGGTGCATGACGTCGCGGCTTTCCAACATGCCCGGCGGGGCGATCAGCGCGTCTTTAACCCCCTGTAGCAACCCAATGCCAACGTCCATTTTGAGGAACTTAAACCCCCGCTCCACGCGCTCCTTGAGCAACTGCCCCATCTGGCGGCCATCGCGCCGCGTGGGGGTATCGCAGTAGCAGAGGATGCGGTCGCGGAACTTGCCCCCGGCCAGTTGGTAGGCCGGCACATTATAGGCTTTGCCCGCCAGATCCATCAGCGCCATCTCAACGCCGCAGACGCCGCCGGCTTGGCGCGCGTGGTGGCCGAATTGTTTGATCTTGCGGAAGAGCTTATCGACGTTGCAGGGGTTTTCCCCGAGCAAGCGGCTTTTGAGCATGAGTGCGTAGGTCGGGCTGCCGCCGTCGCGCACCTCGCCGTAGCCCGAGAGCCCTTGGTTGGTGTCGATGCGGATGATCGTCGCGCGGAACGGCGCACCGCGCATATTGGCAACGCGCACATCGGTGATCTTTAGAGCCGAGGGTCGGGAGTGCGGGTTTGCGTTCTCTTCCATTCTTGTCTCCATTTTCGCTGGATGTATTTTAGGGGCTTCCAATGATATTCCGCCCGCATTTTTTCGTCAACTTAGGAGATCGGACGAGACACCACCAATCCCATAGGAGATTAGCGAAATGACCAATGCAAATGTTGGAATCTTGATGGCTCTACTCGTGGTGTTAAGCAGTGGCCCAACTCAAGCAAGAGTCGCGGCCTTGGCGGGCGAAAGTCAGCCGGTTCCGCTTTGGAGTAGATCTGCAACCTCGCCAGAGCAGGAGTGGTCGTCGCCGCGCCCGGCGGCCAAAGCGCAAGCGGACGACTCCATAAGCCCCACAGTCTCCGTGGGGAGAACCCATTGGTATTGGCATCCCTATATGATCGGAGGGTTGAGCGACGAAACGACTCCCCGCTGCTCACGCTCCGAGGTGGCTTCCCTCAATGGAGACGATCTGGTCAACTACCTGCGGACTCACACGCCGGAATGCATCGAACGCCTGCCCATCATCTACAGCGACCAGAATATGCAGTCGGTGCTTGCAGCCATTGAAGATCTGGCCACTGCATACAACGGTACCAATAACACTGGTCTGTACCAGCTCTGGTACTTCGTATGGATAGGCTACTGGTTCCACGAATCATACCCCGACGAGATCGGTGGACCATTCGGCGAAATGACTCACCGCGCCTACATCGCCGCCTCAGAGGCCTTTGCCGCCAATGACCACTTCTTCGATTTCAATGACGAGGCTGGTGAGATCTTGTTCGCTTATATGGAAGTTGCCGACCGGGACGGGATACGCCAGTTCCATCTAGAGCAGATCAAATTGGTCCTTTCGGGTATGACTCCTGAGCGGATGACCAACTTCTTTCAGGAGCAGGCGTTCTGGATGACCGTCCGTCTGATATACGAAGGCCTATTCCGCAACGACCAAGGGTTCATTGATGTCCTCGCGCAGGATTCGGAAATCGTCGAACTCCTGTTGCAGGCTACCCAGTTTGGTGAATTGCCCATTGACACACTGGGGCTGTTGGCCACAATTCCAAGCATAGGGGAAGCTGCCATCGCCGCGCTGACCACTTTCCTCATGGAGCAAGAACGCCTCAGCAACACTTTCATAATCGCGGCAGATGCCTTGGAAGACAAAGTCGACTGCACCAGCTTGAACATCTGCCGAGATGTGCTGAAGCGCGAACTCCACGCCCGGGTCTTCCCCAACACGTACCGCTTCGACGATGGTTCCTTAGTCTTTGAGACTCCCCTAGACCTGAATACAGTGCAGACCTTATACCAAGCGGCCAAGGAGGTGAAGGCGCAGTTTCACAGACTGTTGGAGACGGATCAGCCTGTGCCGGGTGCCATTGACGATGTGCTCCACGTCAAGATATATGGCTCTGCTTCGGAGCACAGAAATTTTCAAGGCTATCTATTCGATGCGGACCTTAGGCGGAGTTACGCCGCCGGCTACTACGAGAATGGTACCGTGTACACCTATCGGGCCAATTTTCCCACTGAACCCCGTGAAGGCATAGCCCTTGAAGAAAAGTTTCGCCACGAGTACGTACACTACCTAGCTGATCGCTTTGTGCCCACAGGCCTGTATGATGACTGCCTACTGACTTGGTTTCACGAAGGTCTAGCCGAGTTCCTGATGGGCAGTACCCAAGCCGAGGGCATTTCCGTACTTCGATTCCACATAGAAGAGATCATGGGCGAAGAGCAAGATACCGGCGTCGGACGATTCGACCCTGCACGAATCTTCAAATTTTGTTACACTGGCTGGCCCCCTTTCAAGCTCCGTGACTACCGCTACTCCGGCCTTTTCTTTCATTTCATGCATCAGCAGCGGCGCACCCAGTTGTTGGAGCTAGTCGGCATGGTCCGTAGCGGGGATGTGTCAGCCTACAACGCTGTGATCGAGACTTGGGCCGGAAATACCCAACTAGCCGCTGATTACTCCGCCTTTGTGGATGAACAGTTCGCCAACGTTGATCAACTGCCCTATCATCCCGATTACTCAGTCCACCTACCTGATGTCGACCCACAACTCTACCCTCCCCAAACGACCACTTTCCACCTACCGGCCCATCTTACCAGCGACAGTCCTGCGGAGATAGAAACTGCCCTGCAACGAATTAACGGCGAGTTGAACTTGAATTGTCGTACCGTGGCGACCGAACTCAGTCCTCGCTTCGGATGCTCTGGAACCTTGTCAGGGGAGTCCCGGTCGGTAGAGTCTCTTTCCAGCAGCAATCAGGGCGAGCCGAGCCTTTTTGATCTTTTCGCCACCGGCCAAGTTGCCCCGCTCATCGGCGATCGGGGGCCACTCAACGAACGACTAAATACCCGGCTAGACAGCTTTATCGTCGCTGCCGTAGAAGATGGAGAGATCAATAACTTTGAGGACATGAATTGCTACTTTACTAATGTGGGGGGCTGGCCCCCGGTTGCCGACCTGTACTGTGAAGGCCCCCTGCGGCCCATGGCTTTGGCACGGGCACTGGTGGATTCTGTACAGACCGGCCTGCCCGACAGTGACCAATTGCAGCAAAACGCGCCCAATCCGTTCAACAATCAGACGGTCCTTTCCTACTTCTTACATACCCCCGGTCCGGCGCGCTTAGAAGTATTCTCCCTGACTGGGCAGCGCGTGGCGGTCTTGCGCCAAGGGCCGCAGAAAGCGGGCTACCATCGCCTCCGTTGGAATGGCCGCGACGACGTAGGCCGTCCCGTGGCCAGCGGCATGTACCTGTACAGGCTCGTGACGGACGAAGGCGCGTTGACGCGCAAGCTCATGCTGCTGCGTTGATTGCTTCGCGTTGCACCGACACGTACTCTGCCGGTCTCGTGGGCAGAGTTCTTTGCAGCCGCCGGATTGAAAGGACATATCGCATTTTTTATTCACTTCAACATCATACTTAGGAGGAGATCGACATGAAGCTAAAAGACAGAGTGGCCCTCGTCACCGGGGGCAGCAGCGGCATTGGCCGAGCTGCGGCCGTGGCCATGGCCCGCGAAGGGGCCAAGATCGCGCTGACAGCTCGCCGCGCCGAGCGCTGTGCGGAAGCCGTAGCCGAAATCGAAGGGCTAGGCGGCCAAGCACTGGCCTTGCCCGGCGACGTGGCTAACGCCGAGCACGTAGCCGGGCTGGTCGCGGCCACGGTTGAGCGGTGGGGCCACCTCGACATCGTCGTGCCCAACGCCGGCATCAACGGAGTCTTTGCTCCCATCGAGGACATCACCCCCGAGGAGTGGGATCAGACGCACCACATCAACGTGCGCGGCACCTTCCTCTCCGTTAAATACGCCATCCCCCATCTGCGGGCGGCGGGCGGCGGCAGCATCATCGTGGTCTCCTCGGTCAACGGCAACCGCATCTTCTCCAACTTCGGCTTTACCGCGTATTCCTGCTCCAAGGCCGCGCAAGTGACCTTTGCCAAAATGGCCGCGGTCGAGCTAGCGCAGTGGGACATTCGCATCAATGTGGTCTGCCCGGGCGCGACCCAAACCAGCATCGGCGAGAACACCTTCCCCCGCGACCTCGACAAAATTCGCATCCCCCGCGAGTTCCCCCAAGGCATGATCCCCCTACAACAACGCGCCGCCAGTGCCGAGGAGGTCGCCAACGCCATTGTCTTTTTAGCCTCGGACGAGGCCAGCTACATCACGGGGACCGAGATGTACGTCGATGGGGCGCTGTCGCTGTTTCAGGGGTGAGAGCGTCCGCTGCACAAACCGGAACACCACCAATCCTTACGGAGATAGACGAAATGACCAATGCAAATGTTGGAATCTTGATGGTCCTACTCGTGGTGTTAAGTACTAGCCCAACTCAAGCAAGCGTCGCGGGCGAAAGCCAGTCGGTTCCTCCTTGCAGTAGAGCCGCAGCCTCGCCAGAGCAAGAGTGGTCGTCGCCGCGTCCGGCGGCCAAGCGGCTGGCAAATTTGAACGTCGGCGTACCGCGCACCGTACGGCTCATCTACTTCTTGCCCAACGACCGTCCATACCGCGCCGAAGTGGTCCATTCGATGAAAGCGATGGTTCGCCGGGTTCAGACCTTCTATGCAGAGCAGATGCAGGTGCATGGCTATGGGGATAGAACCTTCCGCTTTGAAACCGATGCCGCAGGCGAGCCGATGGTGCATCGCGTCGATGGGAGGCACTCCGATAGCTACTATCTCAACTATACGTATCGCGATGTGCGCGAAGAGCTCGATCAAGTTTTTGATCTCTGGAGTAATATTTACATCATCGTAGTTGATAATAGTATCCATGGGATTGGTTTTTGGGGTGGATTAGTGGGAGGCATTGGAATCTATACCGGCAAAAGCAATGGTGGCTTGGGGATGTTTTCTGAAGAATCCAGCTTTATAACAATGGCCCATGAACTGGGCCATACCTTCGGATTATCGCACGATTTCAGGGATGATACGTACATCATGTCGTATGGCCCGGGGGGACGGCTGTCGGCGTGCGCTGCCGGACTTTTGGCTGTACATCCTTACTTCGATTATGATGTCCCAACTAGCTACATAGAGTCGCCAACCATCGAACTCATTTCACCGCGATATCCGGCCGGGTCAAACAGTGCCTCCGTCCAACTCAGAGTCCGCGATTCAGACGGGCTTCACCAAGTGACCTTATTCAATTTTACAAGAAAGCCACATTTTTCCGCTGGGGCTAAGGAAGTGAAGGCGTGTCGTAGATTGATGGGTGAAAGAGGGGCCATCGTTGAATTCGATTATGATGGCGTTGTTCCATCTGCGCCTCTTACGACGAATCTTTCTATGTCTCCCGTGCATACTATTCAGGTTGACGCCATTGATACGGATGGAGATACAAATACAGGCTATGGACTGTTTATCCTCGCGGAAATTTCGCCACATCATATCGCCACCCTTGAGGGACATGGGGGTGAGGGGTATGGGATTGCGGTAGCATTTTCGCCGGATGGGAAAACCCTCGCAACCGGATCAGAGTATGGTGCAGTTAAGCTGTGGGACGCGACCACGAAAACAAATATCGCCACCCTCGGAGCTACAGAGGGTGTCTCTTCGGTGGCGTTTTCGCCGGATGGAGCCACCCTCGCGACCGGATCGTGGAATGGTGTAGTTAAGCTGTGGGATGCGACCACGAAAACAAATATCGCCACCCTTGAGGGGCATAGGGAGACTAGGATTGTGGTAGCGTTTTCGCCGGATGGAGCCACCCTCGCGACCGGATCACGGAGTGGCGAGGTTACGTTATGGGACGCGACCACGAAAACGAACATCGCCACCTTCGGAGCAACGGGAAGCATATCTTCGGTAGCATTTTCGCCGGATGGGATCATCCTCGCGGCCGGGGCAAGTGATGACACGATCCAACTGTGGGATGTGTCTGAGTGGGCGGCGTCCCGTACTCAAAGTCTGGTGATAACCTCCGACGATGAGCAACAGGAGGCCGAGCAGGATACTACCACCGATGAGCAACAGGAGGCCGAGCAGGATACTACCACTAACGGGCGATCTATGACCCAGACCGTGGCTAAGGTCTCCGGCGATGGCCAAGAAGGCCCAGCCTTCACACAACTGGACGAGCCGTTTGTGGTTTCGGTGTTGGATCAAGACAGTTCACCCCTTGCCGGGGCGGTCGTCACCTTTTCGGTTGCCGTTGGCGGAGGACTGCTGTCATCTGCCAGCGACACCAATCCTTGCACCATTGCGTCCTCTACGTCTTCTACCACCGCCACTACCGATGCCAACGGCCAAGCCGCAACCCGGCTGACGCTGGGCAGCGAGCCGGGAATGAACGCCGTGGAGGCCATCGTGGAGGGACTAAAGCCGGTGACCTTTACCGCTACCGCCGCCGCGCAAGCAAGGCCCCATAGTCTGACGAAGCTCTGCGGCGATGGCCAAAAAGGTACGGCCTACGAACAACTCGATGAGTCGTTTGTGGTTTTACTATTGGACGAAAATGGAGCGGCGATGGCCGGGGTAGCTGTGTCGTTTTCGGTTGCCGCTGGCGGGGGGACGCTGTCGTCCACCACGGCCACGACCAATGCCAATGGTCGTGCTGCGACCCGGCTGATGCTGGGCAGCGAGCCGGGAACGAATACCGTAGAGGCCGCCGTAGAGGGACTAGAGCCGGTGACCTTTACCGCTGTCGGGCAAGAGTCGCCCTTGGCTAGTCTTTTCGATGATTTTCTGAGTGGTAAGCTGGTAGCCCTGCCTAATAGCCCGCAGTTGGTGCAAAACGCGCCCAATCCGTTCAACAGCCAGACGATCTTTGCCTATTTCCTGCCAGCGGCCGGTCCAGCGCGTTTAGAAGTATTCACACTGACCGGGCAACGGGTGGCGGTCTTACACCAAGGCCCGCAGCAGGCCGGCTACCACCGCCTCCGCTGGAATGGCCTCGACGACGCCGGTCGCCCCGTAGCCAGCGGCCTGTACCTATACAGGCTCGTGACGGACGAAGTCGCATTGACACGCAAGCTCATGCTGCTGCGTTGATTGCTTCGCACGGAACCGGCACGTACTCTGCCGATCGCTTGGGCGATAGAAAGATGAGAGCACACCATGGGAGCGGTCCCACACAGGAACCGCTCCCTTCTTTGCGGCCATTCCCGGTGCGGTTGTCGCCGATAGAGTGGGGATATATTTTCAGAATTACGGACAAAGTGGCTACATACGCTTCAAACTGGACGAGGCTCCGGTATGACGATACATAGACTGAAAGTCTCAGGACTGTTGTCCTTCGGGCCGCAGGGGATCGATCTGCCGATGGAACCGCTGAACGTCCTGATCGGCCCAAACGGTGCGGGAAAATCTAATCTGCTCGAAGTGCTGGCCTTGCTGAGGGCTGCGCCGCGTGAACTGGCGAGACCGATCAAGCGAGGCGGCGGAATCTGGGAATGGCTCTGGAAGGGCGACGAGTCGCCTCACAAGGCAACGATGGAAGCCACCGTTGACGATCCCAAGAAGGACAGTCCCTTACGACACGTGCTGGAATTTACCGACCACGGTGGACGCTTTGAAGTCACTGATGAGCGCATTGAATGCGCGGAGACCAAGTTCTCCTATCGCCTTTATCAGGAATTTCACAGGCTTGGCCGCGCTACTCGTACGAGAGAAAAGCCGGAGGAGTCTGTTCTGTCTCAGGTCCGCGACGTACAAACGTATCCCGCGCTGCACTGCCTACAGGAGCAATACGAGCGCATTCGCCTGTATCGAAATTGGTCATTCGGTCCTGCGGCGGAGTTGCGCCGGAACCAGAGTACGCACGACCCCTCCGACTTCCTGAGCGAAGGAGGATCGAATTTGGCCCTCGTCCTGTCACACTTCCGGGGGGAGCACAAGCGGAAACTCGTCGCGGCGTTGCAGGAACTCTTTGACGGCATCGTGGACGTCAACTGCCCGGTGACGGGCGGGACGGTGTCGCTTTTTTTAGAAGAACGGGGCGGACGCGAGATTCCAGCGAGCCGCCTGTCCGACGGCACCCTGCGCTACCTGTGCCTGCTGGCCGTTCTGCTGCATCCCGAGCCGCCTTCCTTGGTCGCCATTGAGGAGCCGGAGTTGGGCCTTCATCCCGACGTCGTCGCTCAGGTTGCGGAATTGCTCGTCGATGCCGCTCAGCGCATGCAGATCGTGGTCACTACCCACTCGCGCATGTTGGTTGACGCGCTGTCGGACCATCCGTCAAGCGTCGTAGTGTGCGAGCAGGAGAACGGCGAGTCGCGGTTCGAGCGGTTGGACAGCACGAGATTGAAAACTTGGTTGGACGAGTATAGCCTCGGCGAGCTCTGGGGTTCGGGGCAACTCGGCGGTAATCGCTGGTGAGTGCCGTCCTCTATATCGAAGGCGGTTGAGGATACTCGTACCTAATCGATAAAATCGCTACTCATACCTATTGCAACGGCATCATATATGTAGTACGCTGTACTACATGAACAAAAGCGAACTATATAGCTGGCGCGTCTCGCCCGAAGTGAAGAATGGTCTTGAAGCCGCGGCCCGAGCCCATAAAACGAGCGTAGCCCAACTTCTCGACCAGATCGTGTCTCAGTGGCTCAACCGGGAAGAGGCTGGAGACGACGAAATGCAAGAACAGATTCGCAACGCCGCCATGCAGACCTTTGGCACCATCCGGGGCGGCGATCCCCTCCGTTCACAGCAAGTGAGGCAACGGGTGCGTACCCGATTACAACAACGCCGTGCGGGCTAAGGTCAAAAAGCCGTCGGTCGGCCCTGCGCCCCATCCACGGGAATCATCGCTCCATTGATCCAATTCGCACGCTCGGACACCAAAAACGCCACCACATCTGCCACCTCTTTTGGCGTTCCCAAACGCCCAGCGGGAAACTCCCGTTCCACAAACTGGGCAAAACGCTCGGGTTGCTCCTCCTGAAATCGCGCCCACCCACCGCCGGGGAAAAATATCGACCCCGGCGCGACCGCATTGACCCGCACTCCGCACTCGGCCAGTTCCAGCGCCAGCGCCCCAGCGAGAAAAATCTCCGCGGCCTTCGCGCTTCCGTATTGAGACTTAGGCCCGGGCTTCCAGCCCGAGATCGACGAGACGATCACCACCGCACCCCCGCCTCGCTGCCGCATGTAAGGCAGCACCGCCCGCGTCGTGCGCACAGCGTGGAGCGCGTTTAGGTCAAAGGTTTCCTCCCAGTCCTCATCAGCGGTTTCGAGCAGGCTCTGTCCGCCAGCCGCTCCGCCCACATTGTTGACCAAGACATCCACACCGCCCCACTCGGCCGCGCAGCGCGCGACAACGGCCTCCACATCCTTCCGCGAGCGCACATCGGCGACCTCGGCGATGGCTTCGGCCCCAGTGGCCCGCACCTGCTGCAATGCGCGGTCGAGCGGCTCTCGGTCGCGGGCGCAAATCGCCACCTTGCACCCCTCGTTGGCCAGTGCCAACGCAATCGCCCGGCCAATCCCCCGACTCCCTCCAGTTATCAGCGCGATTTTGTCTTTCAGTCCTAGATCCATTTACGACCTCCTTTGTGCAAAGCGGGAAAGGCGCAGGAATTCGATGGGGTGTTTGGTATCGCCTTCCAACGCCAATTCAGCCAAAATTTCGCCCACCACCGGTGCGAACTTAAAGCCGTGGCCGGAAAAGCCCGCGCCGAGCACCACGGCCGGGCATTCGGGGTGGACATCCAAGACGAAGTGCTTGTCCGGCGTCAGCGAATACATGCAGGCCGCGTACTTGCTCAGCGCGGGTTGCAGCGCGGGGAAAAATCGCGCCAGAAAGTCGAGGACAGCGCGCTGATCGCCGGCGGTCAATGCGCGATTGAGTTGGAGCGGGTCGGCCACCGGGTCGTGCGACACGTTGTGCTCGGCCACCTTTAGGCCCCACGGCACCTCGGCGGGAAAACCATAGAAATAGTGTGCGCCAGCGGCGATGAAGAAGCAGGGGAACGCGCCGCGCGCGTACTGCTCTACGCCGCGTCCTTGGTACCACAACTGCACCTTGCGAACTACTTGCGCCGCTACGCCCAGCCGGCATAGCTCCGGCACCGCCCAAGCCCCGGCTGTGAGCACCAACCGCGTGGCGAGCAAACGCCGTCGCTCAGTTTCTACAACCACCCCTTCGCCATCGCTCTGCCACGACAGCATGGCCTCTCCGGCGTAGAGCTGCGCGCCGTGCTTTTGGGCCAACGCGACGTGCCGGCGGACGCCCTCCTCGACCCGGAGGAAGCCGCCCAAGGGATCGTAAAAGCCGCTCCACTCCGCCGGCAAGGCCAAGCTGGGATAGCGCGAAGCAATGGCCGCTGCATCGAGCGATTCATGCGGCAGGTCGTGGGCCTGATAACAAGCGGCCTGCCCCTGCATGGCCTCCGCGTTGGGATCGCCCGCGACTAGCAGCCCGACCTCGGCCAAGAGTTCTCCGGCCTCTTCGGCCGCTAGCTCCTCCCACAGCGCGTAGGCCCGGTGTAGCAAGGGCACGTAGTCGGGATGCTCCATGTAGGCTTTGCGAATGATGCGGGTGTCCCCGTGCGAAGACCCCCGGTCGTGGGCGATGCCAAAGCGCTCCACAGCGCACACGCGCACGCCGCGGCGCGCCAAGTGGTAGAGCGCGGCACTTCCCATGCCGCCCGCCCCGGCGACGACGACATCGTATCGTTCTGTGACCATTAGCTCAATTCCCTCCTTTACTACCCGATCCCAGCCCGTCGCCTGCCTGGGATCGAGGGCATCTTGCCCTCGCGAGGGCGGGACGCCCTCGATCCCGGGCGCAACGGCAACACCCGAAAAGGCGGACGCAAAGCAAGTGTCGCGTACTTAGCTTGACGCTACTATGCCCAACCGCGATACTTTTTTCTTCATCACCCCAACTCAAGGCTTAGCCGTGCGCATTGTCACTGGCACCTATCGCGGTCGGCAGATTCCCTCCGGGCGACGCCTGCGCCAGATCCGCCTCACTTCGACGCGCCTCAAAGAAGCCGTATTTTCCATGCTCGGCCCCGACTTGAACGGCCGGACCTTCCTCGACTTGTGTGCTGGCTCGGGCCAGATGGGGCTCGAAGCACTGAGCCGGGGCGCACATGTCGAGCTCAACGAACCCGATCACCGGCGGCGGCGTCAGATCCGCGCCCTGCTCTACCAATGGCGGGCGGGCGTCGCCGGCCTGCACTCGGCCAAGGCCCAACACCTCATTCCCCAGCTAGCAGCGGCCGGACACCGCTTCGACATCGTGTACGCCGACCCCCCGTACCATGCCCGCTACTGCGGTGCCCCGCTACTGCTGGGCCTAATCGAAGCCCTTGGGGAATCCCCGCTCCTCAACGACGAGGGCCTGCTGTTCGTGCAGCACCAAATCGACTTGGCCGTGCCCGAGCGGACAGGCCACCTCGCGCACATCGAGCAACGAGCCTACGGCAACACCACCCTCAGCATCTATCGCCTCGCCTGATCCCATGAAAATTACCCACGTCGAAGCCATACCCGTGCGCGTACCCAGGCCGCAGCCGTTCCAAAGCAGCCTCGGCACGCATCAAGCCTCTGAAAACGCCATCGTCTTGATCCACACCGACGCCGGTCTCACCGGCCTCGGCGAAGCCTCCAGCATCTGGGACCGCCGCGGACGCGGAGAAAGCGAGGCCATCAACGGGCTGCTCGCCGAGGTGCTGTGCGGCTTGGACCCGCGCCGCATTCGCCAGATCGCCGACCGCATGGACCGAGCTTTGCATCGCTCCTTCCCCGCGAAGGCCGGCATTGAAATGGCCCTCTACGACTTGGTCGGCAAAGCCTGCGGCGTGCCCGTTTACCAACTGCTCGGTGGGCTAGTCCGCGACCGCGTGTTGCTGAGTCATTCGCTATCTATGGGCGACCCCGAGGCCATCGCCGCCCAAGCCCAGAGCCTAGTGGCCGAGGGGTACAAAACCCTCAAGGCCAAAATCGGGCGCGACATTCGCGCCGACCTAGCCGTGCTCGCAGCCGTGCGCCGCGCAATCGGCGACGAGATCGTTCTGCGCGTAGATGCCAACATGGGCTGGTCCTCCGCCAAGGAAGCCGTGCGCCACATCGAGGCGATTGCAGATTTTGACTTGGAGCTGGTCGAGCAGCCCTTAGCAGCCGACAACTTAGAGGGATTGCGCTTTGTACGCGAGCGCGTCTCACTGCCGATCATGGCCGACGAGAGCGTCTGGACTCCGGCCGACGCCCTCAACTGCATCCGCCACCAAGCCGTTGATGTTTTTAACGTGTACGTGTCGGAGGCCGGCGGCTTGGGTGCGGCCGCGCGCATTTTCGCCATTGCCGAAGCGGCGCGGCTTCCCTGTATCATCGGCAGTATGCCCGAGCTGGGGATCGGCACAGCGGCCCAAGCCCATCTCGCCTTTGCCATGCCCAACTTGGGCTACGCCAGCGACGTGAACGGCTGCGTCTATCACCGTGGTGACGTCATCCGCGAAAAGCTGCCCATCGCCGACGGGTACATCCTCCCGCCCGCCGGGCCGGGCCTCGGCGTCAGCCTCAACGAGGACGCGGTCGCCGAGTACCGTTGCGACCGCTGATGCGCTTCCGGCCCTGTATTGACCTGCACGAGGGGCGAGTCAAGCAGATCGTCGGCACCAGCTTGCGCGACGGCACGGCCCCCCAAACCCACTTCATCGCCCCCCATCCTCCTGCGTACTTTGCGGCGCGCTATGGCCGCGACCAACTCGCCGGCGGGCACGTCATCATGCTCGGCCCGGGCAACGAGGACGCGGCCACGCAGGCCCTCGCTGCCTTCCCGGGGGGCTTGCAGGTCGGCGGCGGCATTCGCCCCGACAATGCGGCGGCTTGGCTCGGCCGGGGTGCCGCGCAGGTGATCGTCACTTCCTATATCTTTAGCGACGGCCAGCTTCACCGCAACCGACTGGCGCGAATGGTCTCGGCAGTGGGGCGCGAGCGGCTGGTCTTAGACCTTAGTTGCGGCAAACGCGAGGGGCGTTACGTGGTGATGACCAACCGCTGGCAAAAGGCCACGGACTTGGCCCTTAGCGCGGACAACTTGGCACTCCTCGCCGAGTCTTGCAGCGAATTCCTCATTCACGCTACCGGGGTCGAAGGCAAGCAGCAGGGCGTCGATGCCGAACTCGTCGCGCTCTTGGGCGAGACCGCGCCCATCCCGACGACCTATGCGGGCGGCGTGTGCAGTGCCGAGGACCTCGAGATTCTCGGCCGGCTCGGCCAAGGGAAATTGGATTTTACGGTGGGAGCAGCACTCGATATTTTCGGGGGCACAGGGCTGCGCTACGAGGATATGGTAGCCAACTACCATCGGCTAGTGCCCAAACAGCTTAAACAGATTGATCGCCGTGAAGTTGATGATGGCCCATAAGGTAAAGAGCAAGGCCAGCTCCGTCTTGAGCGACATGCGCTCGTCGGCCGGGGTGCGCATGGCCAAGTGTAGCACGGCGTAGGCCATGGGAATGAGCAACAGATTGTTGGCGTTGGCCCCTTTGAGCACAAAATCGAGGGTGCGCGGGTCAAACAATATGAAGAGCAGCCATCCAAACGGGAAGCCGATTTGTAAAATGCGGACCCAGCGGCGATAGCCCTCTTCTCCGGCCAGCGCACTGACCTTTAATTGTCGCAGAAAGTCCGCGCCGATCCGCCCCGAAGAAGCGGCGAACACCAGCAGCGTGGAAAAGAGCGTACAAAATCCTCCAAACATGAAAAGATAGTACGCCCAGCCGCCAATGCTCTCGGTAAAAATGAGCGAGACTTGCTCAACGACCTTCATGCCTTCGGGCAAGACTTGTAGCTGATTGAGCACCGACGCGCCGAGCAGGTAATACGCGCACGTGACCACCAGCGCAATGCCCGTACACACGCCGGCATCGGTGATCAAGACCCGCATCCAGCCCCGATACCGCGCCTGCCATTCCGGGCTATCGTCTTTTGGCCCGACGAAATCTGGGTAGCCTTTTTCCACGATCCAGTAGGGATACATGAAAAGCTCAACCGCGGTCGCGCCGACCGATCCCATTACCGCGAGGGCCACAAACGCGCCTTCGGCGGGCATGGCCAAGCGAAGGCCCGAAGCGATTTGGGCACTACTGATGGCATAGCCCGTGCCTTGCAGTGCGAGCACCGATCCGACGACGACCAAGCTGAAGGTCGCCACCAGCGCGGAGACCATTTTCTCCAAGTCGCCGTATAGCCCCCGCCAGAGCAAGACCGACATGGCGAGGAACAGTACTACCGCCCACACCTGTTCGGACGCAAAGGGAAAAACCGCGCCCATCAGCCCGGCCACCGACCCCAAGATGCCAATGACGGCCACCGTCACCGAGAAGTACCCTGCCACGCAGAGCCACGCGATCCACGAGGTGCCGCGCCAGCGCACACCCGGCACTTGGTCGAGGATTTGCACGGTGCTGCTTTTTCGCAACAGACACTGCCGCCCCAATTCGAGCTGAATCGCAAATTTGACCAAACAGGCCAAAATCACGCCCCAGAGAAAGACAAAGCCGACCTCAGCCCCCATCCGCGTCGTCACCAACAACTCGCCTGAGCCGACCACCGACCCCGAGACGATGACGCCGGGGCCGATGTTGCGTAAGAGGCCGCCGAAATGGGTGGGGGCCTCGCGGATGCTGCTTTGTTCGCTGTCCATAGATGCGTCCTATTTGGCAACGCGAGCGGTGCGCCCGCAAAAGCGGCTTTAAGATAGGAACTCAGGCCGCAGATGCCAGCAGTGCGAGGGAAAATGGGCGGTCGGAGGGCCGATTTTAGCTTGAGATTGCATTTGGCATAGCCTCGCGCTACACGCTATATTATTGCAACTCATTTGCAAAAGAGTAACTGCGGCTCATCCCCTTTTATCAGTATTCGTCATGCCACTTCCCCTCATAGTAATAGGTATAGGTGCTGCCGTTGCGAGTGCTTTAGGCGGCGGTGCTACGATACTAGCCTCTCGGTAATCTGATGAAAAACACACATTTGGCAACACTCAAAATTAGAGATTTTCGCGGGCTATCGCGCCTCGATCTCAATGGCTTGGGAACGTTCAACATCTTGCTGGGCGCAAACGACGTGGGCAAAACTTCCATTTTGGAAGCGATATTCCTCTTGTCGGGTTCTGCCAATATGCAACTGCCCCTGCAAATACAGCAGACCTTTCGCAATTATGGGGTTCGCGAATTAGCCGATTTATCCGCTCTCTTTCACAAACTCGACTTCGACCAACGCATAACATTGGAGGCGCGTTATTGTGATTCCACGAAGCTAACCTTGGCTATATCGGCTCCGCACGAATCCCTTGCCACCAAAATACAGAGCGAGGTGCCGCCGAGTGATCCCTCATCTTCTTCGGTTTCCTCTGGCCAGCGCTACTTGCGCTACGATGGGACGGTGCAGAAAGCCGCGCAACAAAAGCCGTTACCGTTTTCCGGCGAACTGATTGAACGCGGCGACAATCTCGAACTGACCAAAATGCCGGATGCCCTCGCCAACGATTTGACTGCCGCTAGTTTTATCGGCGCACGATTTCAATACAATAGCAGTGTCATCGGCGAGGTAATAGTCGAAAAAAAGAAAGACGCGCTTCTTCGCTATCTACGGATCATCAACCCCCGCGTGGAGGAAATCGCGGTACGTGGGGACAAAGCCTATTTGGACATCGGATTGAAGAAAATGATGCCGCTGAATATGTTCGGCAGTGGCATGATCCGCGCCGCAACTATTCTCTCGCTATCCATTTTAAGGGCCGAACAAATTCTCCTCATCGACGAGCTCGAAAATGGCCTTCACTATAAGGCCATTCCGCCGCTCCTAAAGACACTCCTCAAATTTTCCAGCGAGCAGCACTTGCAGATTTTTGTCACCACGCACAGCCACGAAATCCTCAAAGCACTGAAGGATGTGCTGAGCTTGCCCGAATTTTCCGGTTATCGGCAGACGACAAACTGCTATGTATTGCAGAGAGACAAAAGCGGATTGGTGCATTCCTATAAGTACGAGTACCGTCAATATGAGCACACCATTGAGTACGATATAGAGATCAGGTGATGAGTAGCCAATGGCAGATATTCGTCGAAGGACCGGACGATCGAGCCTTCCTCAAGGACCTGTTACAACACCTGAACATTGCCAACGTCAACACGTCTATCATCGGCGGCGGCGTGGCGAAACTTCCCAACATTGCCAATGAAATACAACGTGCTTACGATGCGGGCAAACGCATCGCTATCGTACTGGACGCGAACTCCAATTTCGCGAGTCGGTGTGCCGAGTTTGCGACACAGAAAGCAAGCCTCAAACTTCCAATTGACCGCTTCTTCCTCCTGCCAAACAACAAAGACTCCGGGAGCCTTGAGACCCTGCTCGAAGCGATGGCCATCTCCACTCATCGCGTCGTGTACGACTGCTTTGACCAGTACAAAACCTGTTTACAAGACCGCAACACGCCATATAAACTTCCCAATCACAAGGCGCGAATTTATGCTTACTGCGAAGCTCTCGGCCTTGAGACCCGTGCAAGTAAGCGGGAATATGTGAATTCATCGTATTGGAATCTGGACGCACCCGATCTGGAACCGCTGAAAACGTTTCTTTGTGCCCTGTAAATCGCTCCTCCGAGCATTAAATTAGTGCCCGCAACCCCTCGGCATATTGCCCCAACACCGCATCGGCCCGCTCCCCACTCCCCCGCTTATAGATCACTTCCACCGAGCAATACCCAGCAAACCCGGCTTCCGCAATTAGGCGCAGCGGCTCGGCGTGATCAAAGACGCCCGCGCCCAGCACCTCGCTGACCTGCACCTTGCCATCGACGATCACCCCGTCGTGGGCGTGAATGTGGCGCGTGTGCTCGCCCAGCAGCCGGAAGCTCTCGGCCGGCTCTTCCAACACCCGCTGCGTGTGCATAAAATCCCACAACACCTGCAAATTCGGGTGCCCGGCCCGCTCGACGACGGCGCGTACCGGAGCCGAACAGCACCAATCGTCGTGCGTCTCCAGCAGCAATGTCACACCGCATCCAGCCGCGGCCGGCAGCACCTGTGCAAAACCCTCGACCACGTAATCGACGACCGCTGTCCACTCGCGGCTCCGGTCGCGCTGGCCGCCGAAAACCCGCACCAAGCCACAGCCCAAATCAGCCGCCAAGTCAATGTACTTTTTCACGTCCTCCACGTGCCCGGCCCGCTCAGCCGCGTCGGGCGCAGCCATCCGCGCCCCGGTCGCAATGCAGCAGATTGCTAGGCCCTCGTCCTCCATCCGCCGGCGAATGTCCCGCCGCTCTTGGGCCACAAGCACGGCCTCAATGCCGCAGGCGTGATCCCACTCGACGCGCGGCTCAAACCCCTGATAGCCGTGCCGCTTCATGCCGGCGACGACCTCGTCCAAGGTCCAGTCTGGACACGCGCTGCTCATAGTCGCCAATTTGATCATGGTCCCTCGCTCTCCTAATAGCGTTGCGAATTTAACAAATGGACAGGATAGACGGGATTGTATTGTTTTATCCCATCCCATGTCAAACCCCCTCAATTGATGCAAGGCCCATCATGCAAGACTCAACGCTCAGGCCGGCGGCCAAAGTAGCGACGAGAGGTTTGAAAACCATGGTTCTGACGCGAAGTTTCAAGGAAACGATCCAAGCGCGCATGGAGCGCGATCCGACCTTCCGCGAGGAACTGCTCAAGGAAGGGGTCGAGTGCCTGCTTTCGGGCGATATGGACACTGGCAAGGCGATATTGCGCGGCCTCCAACGGAACCCAGCCGATCATGGACTTACAGGCGACCGGCTTCGTCAATACTAATGGGGTGTGCAGCCGCTATCGTTTTGCAGCTTGGTGCTGCGGCGCGGTTCGCAGCCGATCACCTCACCGCGGCAATCGAGCGCGATAGCACAGCAGCGCAGTATCGCCTGCTTCAGCTTAGAACGGCCGCGCTGGACGCGGGATTTCATGCCGGAAGTGGAAAGGCCGAGGCGAGCGGCAGCTTCTGCTTGGTTGAGACCGGCGATGTCTGTGAGCAGCAACGCTTCCGCATAAGATTCCGGCAGGTTGCGGATAACAGACGTCAGACACGCGGCGATTTCGGCGGCGTTGCTTGCATGGCCGGACGCACCGCCGTTCTGCTCGATTTCGGCGGCATATCGAGTCAACGCCCGGGCCTCCGCAGCGCGGCGACGATGGTGATCCGCGATCGCGTTGGCCGCCACGCGAAACACCCAAGCGGCCGGCTCATCAGCAACGGCGAGCCGGTCCTGATGGCGGGCGAGCAGTAGCAGGATGTCGCCGACAACATCGTCCACAGCACCCGCTTCAACGCGGCGACTCACATAGGCGTGTAAGCTCGTCTGGAAATCCCGCCAATGGTCCTCGCCGAGGTTCTGCGTCTCAGTGCTCATGCACAGCAGCTATCTTCTTCGCCAGAATCGCGGGGGGAGCAGGCACGCTCCACCGGCTGGTCATCGACAATGCGATACCACTCCCAACGCAAGCCTTGCGGATCGCTCGACCAGACTTTGTTTTGCGTCGCGTGGCAGCAGGTTTCGTCGCGTTGCACTTGGGTCAAAATGCCCGCGTTCCGCAGGCGTTGCTCGGCGTCGACCACCTCGGCTTCTGCAAACGCTTCGACGCCTAGGTGGTTGAGGCGTTCTGCCGCCTCTGGATCTTCAAATAACACCAACTTCAACGGCGGCTGATCGATGGCAAAGTTGGCATAACCGGGGTGCCGCTTGTGAGGCTCGGCGTTGAAAAGTTCGCCGTAATAAGCGACGGCTTCGTCCAAATCGCGGACGTTCAGGGCCAATTGCAAGCGCATAACTCGCTCCTTTCATATTTTCTGTACTCAGTAAGACGCAAGCCACCTAAAAAAGACGCAAAAAATTCTGTCTGATCGCAATGCGCCGATATACCTTTCACCCGACCGCATGGAGCCGATTGTGAAAATCGCGACCATCCAACTCTCGGTTTTCGAGCTTCCAGCGACCACTTCCCTCTTCGATCTAGAGCGCGTCCCCTACGGCCATCGCACCCGCTGGCAGCCCCGCGGCCACCGCCGCGCCGAGGCCCCCATCCACGTGCTACACGTGCTGACCGCCGAAGGCTTGGAGGGCATCTGCACCGTCGGCGACGCCCGCTACCAGACCATGCGCCGCGAGGAATTGGAGGCTCTGCGAATCATGGCCATCGGCCGCGACCCGCTCGATCGCGAGCGACTCGACGACAAGTTGCGTTGGGCTACCCGCTCGCTGTTTTCGCGCCCGGGCTGGCACGGGGCTTTCGACAATTGCCTCTGGGACATCGCCGGGCAAGCGGCCTCCCTCCCCGTCCACGCTCTGATCGGCCGAGCGCGGCCGCGTTGCCGGGCCTATTACAACTTCCCTTCCGGCAGTCTCGACGCCGCCCTAGAAGGGGCCGACCAAGCACTCGCATCGGGCTTTGTCGCGCTCAAAGATCACTGGTCTGGCTCCCCCGACACCAATATCGCGTGGTCGCGTACTATCCGCGACCACGTCGGCCCGGACGTCGATCTATTGCACGACGCGGCTGGCAGCCCCTACAGTCTGCGCGAAGCACTGCGCGTTGGCCGTGCGCTAGAGGAACTCAACTACGGCTGGTTTGAGGAGGCGATTTCCGACCGCGACCTCCAAGGATTGCAAACGCTCTGCGCCCAGCTCGACATACCAGTCATGGCCCTGGAGACCTTGATGCACGACTATGAACTCTGTACCGCTTGGGTCCGCGCCAATGCCACGGATCTCGTCCGCGCCAATGCCCGCCACGGCACCACAGCCACGCTCAAACTCGCCGCGCTGGCGACCGCCCACCGCACCACCATCGAACTCAACGGCCCGGGCGGCCTTTTTGGCCTAGTCCACGCTCATCTAGTCTGCGCCCTGCAAAACACCACGTACTACGAGTATTTCCCCGGTGGCAGCCGCGACGAGATCGGCCACGAGATCGGCCTGCTCAATCCCCCACTTCCCGTCAATGGCCACATCGCGCCGCCGGCTGGTCCCGGCTGGGGAGCGGAGTGGGACCGGGCTTATTTTGCCAAAAAGCGCGTGGCCGAATGGTAAGCTGCCATGAAAATTCGGTCTAAATTTCAACGATTGATCATGGTGCTGCTCCACAGGGCACCGCTACCTCTGTTCGTGATTACACTAGTGTTAGCGGCGTTCTTAGGGGGCGTATATGTCAGCACAAAAAAAGTGTTTCCGTACGATCTTTTAAGAGATGCCCATAGGGCCGGTGAAACGCTGTACGCTTTGTATAAGGAGCATGAGGAGGGTAAGCCTTGGTTACTTAGATCCGCGGATATCAGCCCCGATAGTTTGGCAGCGCGTCGCTTTGAATTCATCGGGGCTGATGAACTCGCCGATCCGATCCTCGTTATGGGAGGTCTGGATTACTTCGCCGAGTATTGTCCCAGCGCCAGAGGGTGCCTCGCGGTCGAGTACGACAGCCGAGGGGAAGTGCGGCATGCCTACCCGTACCACCCCGATAAGTTAGAGACCGCGCCGCTCCTCAGCGACTTTCCTCATGAGCAGTTTGGGGCCTCGTTTGTTCCTTATGCTCACCCAGTAGGTGCATCCACCTACTCAAACGGCGACCTGTTAGCTGTTTTCCACTTCCGCCATAGCTTTCCATTCGCCGGCGGCGTGGCGCGGATCAATCGCCATGGTCAAGTAATCTGGTTCCGCCGCGACTATAGCCATCATATACCGTATATGACCGATGGCGATATTGCGCTGGTCCCAAGTCTGAGGGTTGGCGAAGGACCTATCGAGATCAAGCTCAAAAACAACCGAACATTTGCACATACTGTAACGTTCCCTTTTAGAAGAGCAAGAACGTTCTATAACGATTTCGTCCACGTCATTGACGGGAACGGGCAGCTTCTCAATGCTATTTCCGTGCTCGACGCGATCCTCGAATCCCCGTTTGTACCGTCGCTGCGTTTCGCGCATATCCGCGACCCAACGCATCTCAACTTTGTCCACCAACTGCGGGAAGACGCCGGCGGCGCAGCCGGTATTGCACCGGGCGACCTCGTGGTTTCTCTGCGAGATTTAGACGCATTCGGCATTCTAGACGGCACAAGCCATCAGTTGAAAAGGTTCGTGCGCGGCAGCTTTTTTCGCCAACACAGCGTCATGCATCTCGAAGGTGCCAAGTTCCTCATGTTCGACAACTGGGGCGGCGATGGGGTGCATGGCCCCTCTCGCTTGCTCATGGTCAATCTGGCCAATGGCGAGGAGACCACCATCTTTCCAAACGACACGACGCCCGAACATCTGCGAGACATGTTTTCTGAAGCTATCGGGCTTATCTCCATTTCTCCAGACCGCCGCCGGGTTATCGTTACATACCACGCCGAAGGCACGGCGGTTGAAGTTCGGCTTGCCGACGGCGCGGTGCTCGCCGTGTTCACCAACTTACACGACATGTCGCATTTGGATTCGTTCGCCGAAAGAAAAAAGGCTATCGTTGTAATCCCGTTGATGTGCGTAAAATACATTGACAACAATACGCCGACGGGCTAACCATGCAATTCCAAGATCGGTATTCCAAGCTGGACCGGCTCCTGCATCGCTGGGCCTTTTCCGCGATTGAAATACAAAAGGCCCTAGCCGATATTGAGGCCCGCCTCTACGCCCGGCACTTGGATGGCATTGAAATTGACCGGCCACTATTTATCACCGCGCTTCCCCGGGCGGGGACCACGCTCCTGCTGGAAACGCTTGGTTCCCTAGAGGTATTCGCCACGCATACCTATCGGAACATGCCGTTTTTGCTCATTCCGCTCCTGTGGAACGCCCTTTCGCGCCGCTTTCGCGCACCCGATGCGGTTGTCGAGCGCGCTCACGGCGACGGCATGACCATCGGCTTTGACAGCCCCGAGGCGTTTGAAGAAGTCGTGTGGCGTGCGTTTTGGCCTGAGAAATACCTCGACGATCGCATCGCTACATGGACAGCGACCGACGAGGATGTTCATCGGGAGTTCGGGCCGTTCATCAAGTCCCACCTCGCTAAGATGATCGCCCTGAGAGCGGAGACAAAACCGGAGGCGGTGCGCTATCTCTCGAAAAACAACGCCAACATATCCCGCATTGCCAAAATCGTTCAGTTGTTTCCCGATGCCCTCATCCTCGTCCCGTTCCGCAATCCCCTCGACCACGCCGCCGCCCTGTTGCGGCAGCATCTCAACTTCCTGAAAATACACGCCGCCGAGCCTTTTACTCGGCGGTACATGGCGGACATCGGCCACTTCGACCTAGGAGCGAACCTCCGTCCGGTTGATTTTGGTCACTGGTTGAGCCGGGAGTATTCCCAGCTCACGCATACCGCGGGCTTTTGGCTCAACTATTGGTGCGCGGCCTACGCCCATATCCTCGCCAATCCCGGCCCCAACCTCCTACTCGTCAGCTACGATTCGCTTTGCGCCAATCCCGGCCCGACCCTGCGGCGCATCGGCGACGCGATAGGCATTGATAACCCAACAGACTTGGTCGCCCTCGGCGGCCGATTTCGCCCGCCGACCCGCTACGATGCCGATGCATTGAACATCGATCAAAGCCTGCTCACCACGGCCTCCGAACTTCACCGCGAATTGCAAAACCGTTCTATATGAGCGTATTGCGAAGCGTCGGTAAAGCCGAGTTTAGTAGGCCACGCTGATGATGCGGTGCCGGCTCGCGGCCCCGGCTTGGGCATCCACCTCCACTCGGCACAGGTACGAACCGGGGGGGACTAGGCGCTCGTCTTGGTCTTGGCCGCTCCAAGTGTAGCGGTAGGACTGGTCGGGCTGGCGCTGGCCCGCAAGGGCGCGGACGAGCCGACCGCCGAGGGTGTAGATCTGCACTTGAACGGGTGCGTCCGTCTTTAGAATGTGGAAGCGGATTTCTGCCGAGTCGCCGATTCCGTCCCCGTTGGGGCTGATGAACGCTTGCACCGAAAGGTTGGCGATTAGCTGCTCGGTGTCTGGGACGCTGGGCAGATAGACGGTCGTGGCGGCGCGGCGCACCGGATCAACCGGCTGCCAGACCCCTAGCTGCCGCTCGTGGCCGACGAAGGCCCGGAAGAGGGCGGCGTTGCGCTCGACAACCGCGCTGAACGCCAGCGCGACTTCCTCGCGCCGCACCGTGCGATTGAGCTCCACGAGCAGCGAATCGCCGGCAACGCGCACCGCGGCCGGCTCGGCTTCGGTGCCATCTATGGTGAGGACGAGCGCGTCGGGGTCGGCGGGCGAGGGCGTTTGCAGGAGGATGCGGTCAAACCCCGGGTTGAGCCGCTCTAAGGTCGGCGTAATGCGGAAGGAGAAGCGCTGAGCCACGCCCGCCTCGGCCGTGCGCGGCAACACCTCGCCGGTGACCTCGGCGAGGAAGGCGTCGGTAAATTCGATCTCTAAGGCGCGCACGGTCGGCGCAGTGGTCGGGCGGTCTGAACTGAGGATGAGCTGAACTTGGACGAAGCGACGTGGGCTGGGGGAGAGGAACTGCTCGCCGGAGCGCTGGTAAAAGTTGCTCCACTCGCTCCAGTCCTCGCCAATGCCGATGGTGCTCTGGGTTTCGCCCCGCAGTGCCTTCGGCATCTGGTCGTACTGCTCGGCCGTTACTTCGGTGCCGTCCTTGCGGAAGTAGCGAAAATTTTCTTGCAGCGCGTTGCCCGAGCGAGTGCGCGCCTGAATGCGAGCACCCGGGGGCAAGTCGGCTTCCCAGCGCAGGGACTTGATCACCTTTGCCCGGTTGTCGCCGGCGATTTCCCCCAAGTCGATGAAGTCCGAATTCATTTCCACTTGGGCCACATGGCCCACCGCAAACACCAGCGTCTCGATCAAAAACCCGCTCTGGAACTCAAAGCTCGACTGCGCCCCGCCGCCGCCGACCCATTCGGCGGCGATGAAGCGGACGGGGCGCGGCTCAAAAAGATACGTCAACTGGCCGGGGAACTCGGTCGAGGACGCGAGCAAGGCCGCCGCGTCGCCGATGAAGAGTTGCTCGAAATCGACTTCGCCCGTCAGGGTGCGGCGACCATTGGAAACGCTCAAGCTATGGGTGCGAATCTGCGGCAGATTGGAGCCGTAGGTCAGAGTGCGGAGGAGAAAGTCCGAAGTGCGCATCACGATTCGATCCACCCAAAACAGCGCACCCAAATCCCAGTCCCAAGCGATGGGGTCTTGACCGCGCTCCCGCCGTGCGCCCCAATCGGTATTGGCGTTGCCGTCGGCCATATTGAAGGCAAATCCCCGGCCCGCGCGCTCCTGAATTGTGCCGCCGCGCGCTAGGGTCTGCAAGGCGATATTTTCTCCGAGCGTATATACTTCTACCTCGGCGAGGGCCGCGTCCGGCGTCTTGGCGTCGACCAAAATCCTTATGTATTGCAGCAGATCATAAGTAGTATCCGCAGGGGCCTCCTCGCGGCGGCCCCACGCCCGCGTCGCTTCCCGCACCAGCGGCTTTACATCGTACGTCACCACGGTCTCGTCAATGGGCTTGGTCGTGCCGCCTATTAGGTGAAAGGAGAATATGTCTCGGCGCGTCACGCGGCGGCCCTCAGAGCCGAAAACGCGGAATTCGCGGAAGGGCCGCGCCCCCTCTTGATCGGGGAAAATGAGGCGAATCTCCGACACGAGTACGGCCCGGCCGAGGTTGATCTCGATCCACCAGTCGTCTAAGGGGGCGTCCGGGTCGGGTTGCCAGAAGGTATGGGCGCGGCCATCTATGGCCCGGCCGGCCGTTGCGAGGTTGGAGCCGGCCTTCCACGCGCCGCCGCGCCGCTCTTGGCCGCTCACCAGCTCGTGGGTGAACTCGCCAGCGTTGGCCGCGGCGTTGTGCGTCCCCTTGAATTCGACCGGGGTCACCGACCCGTCCGGGGAAAATGCGAGCGTACCGGCCGGAAAGGTCCACTGCTGCCACTCGGCTTTGCGATCCACTCGGTACACGGATAAATCGGCGCGCTGAGTCTGGGCGTATGCCGCCAGCACGAGGGCCGCCAAACCCAAGCCCGCGAATAGGAGGAACGTTTGGTGCGAGCGAACGCGCTGCATGGTCTGCTCCTTTTTTACCTTAGTACGCAACGCCCACCACGCCGAGGCGCGTGAAGCGCGCCCGCTCGGCGTCGGCGGTCACTTGGGCGAGGTACAGCCCCACGGGAACCGGGTTGCCGCGATCGTCGCGGCCGTCCCACTCCCAAGCAAAAGAGCCGCTGCCTCGCGCACCCACAAACAAGGTGTGCACCCGCTGGCCGCCAACCGAGAAAATTCGCACTGCCAACTGTACGGGCTGCTGGAGCTGGACCAAGGTACAGGAAATGCGGACGCGCTCGTTGATCCCATCGCCATTGGGCGTCACCGTGGCCGGCTGCACCGCGAAAAACGGGAGCAGATTGCGGCCCGAAGCGGCCGTGGTCAGCACTCGTAGGTCGTTGGTCAAGACCGCGGGGTTGGCGTCCCCGGGCAGGACCTGTTGCGGGGACTCGTCGCTTTGGGTGTCGAAGACTCGGGCGCGAAAGAACGTAGATTGGACGAAGACCTCGGCGTTAAAAACGACGCGCAACGCACTCGGGGATTGATGGGTCAGCCGTTGACTGGGGAAGAATAGCTTGAGGCTCCGCTCGCCCTCAACGACGCTGTCGGGCGCGGTGGCAACCGGCGGATCGCCCGCGAACATCTCCGCAAACTGCGGCCTAGCGGGCGTGAAAATCTCCAACGCATCAAAGCCCACGTCCGTCTCGTTTATGTCGGCGCGGATGTCGTAGGCAAAGGTCGAGAGGGCGCCGGCCGGCACTCGGGGCTTGTTGCCCGAGGGGCGGGGGGTTTCCAGCGTGGAGATTTCCCCTATTAGTTGCTGGGCCAACGGCGGGATGGAGTGCTCGACCACCAGCGAGTTGACCCGGATGCCGTCGAGGATGGAGTGGCTGGTCAGGACGATTTCGAGTTGGAAGAAACGGCGCGGGCTCGGCAGCTCAATCCGCTGGCCGGACTCGGCGAAGGGGGGCGACCACTCGCTCCAGTTGACTTGGTCGTCTTCAACCGGGCCGCGCACGTTCAGGCCCAGCCGACCGTAGTCGCCTTCCGAGACTTCCCGCACATCGCCGGTGAAAACATTGACGATCTCGTAGAAGACCTGTGGGGTATCGTCGCGGCCCGTGCGCATGCGAATGGAGACCTCGGCATCGGCCCTAGGCTCGACGTCGATGCGGCCCTCCTCTTGGCGCAAGCCCTCGGCTGTCCACAATAGGCGGCTGAAGTTGGCCACCTCGCCCAAGTCGATGATCTTGGACCGATAGCGGCCCTCCGGGGGAAAGCCCGCTCCGTACACCTCAAACTCGGCTATCTCAAAGGGGTTGGTCGAAGTGACGTTGAGCTGGATGTAGCGGACGAATTGCAATGGGAAGGGAATGTGCGCCACGCTTTCCGTGGTGAAATCCACTTGGGTCAGCAGGTTGTACACCGGCAGGTTTTCCGGCGTGAAGCGCACGCCATCGCTGACCTGAATTTTGTAGCCGCGGATGAAGTCGTCGGCAAAGGGCCGCCCGCGGCTGTCAGCCCCGGCTGGGCGCGGGAAAAACGAGATGCGGTTGATCGGAAAGCGCGTCCCCAAGTCGAAAAAAAAGGCCCGGCCCGCTTGCAGCACCCCAAATTCCTTGAAGCGATTTTCGCTGGAGGTCTGCGCGTCGCCATCGACGAGCGGGGCATTCGTCTGCTTGAAGGGCACGTTGTCCCACACCCGCGCCTCGGCCACCTCTGCGACGAAATCCAAGGGAAAACCCTCGGTCCACCGTAGCTGCCGGACGATGTTGTCGTTGGGATTGAACCCGACCAATTGAATGGCCCCGGCCGCGTCGAAGCTGATGGCCGTGGAGTTTAGCTCGTCGTCCCTCCAAGCCCGGCCCGCGCCCCCCAATTCCCACGGCCGCACCTCGCCCGCCGCGGCCGCGGCCAACCACGCGACTCCAACGAGCGCCCTAGCAGTAGCAGCACAAAACAGCGATTTGAACGCGGACAAAAGCAATTCCCCCTCTTTATGGCGAAATATAGCCCGTTCTCACCCAGCCCTTCAACCCCAGAAAATCACGTTGCCGACCATGCCTGTGTAGTGATCGACGAACAGAAAAAGGCCCCCCGGCACGATGTGCCCGGCGATCATGCCCATGAAAAAGGGGCGCGTCCGGCGGTAGAGGGCCACCCCGCCGTAGCGCAGCACCGACACCTTAATCAGCCAAGCCAAGAACATGTCAAACCAAAGGTGATCCATAATCACGGTCGGGCCGATGGGGTAGCCGAGGGGATGGAGGGGCCACCAGACATAGTACCAGCGCGCCAGCATCAAGAGCAGCATCACGCCGGCCCCAATCCCGGTGTTGATCCAACCCCCTAAATGCGGCTCGCTCGGTGTGCGAATCAAGCCGGCCGCGTAGTCGTAAAACCCGTGCTTCCCCCCGGGTATTTTCAGGTTGAGTGCCCCGTAGGAATAGCCCAGTTCCATAACCACCCACATCGACGAAACCATCCCGATGGCCATGGCCAAGAGCATCGTCCAGAACAGCGGGCGTTTGGAACCGCCGAAGCCCTCGCCCAATTTGAGGCTGTTGGCGGCCGAAGTCATGGCGAAACTGCGCCCCGTAGTCCAGAAATAGGTCGTCGCCAGCACGACTAAGCCCTGCGCCCCGATGGCCGAAGAGCCGAGGGCGGAGACGACGATGGCGGCCGAGCCGACCGGGACCGAACCGTCCGAAAGCCCCCCTTCGGCAATCAGGCGGGTAAAACCCACAAAGAGCGCGGCCGCGGTAAAGAGAAAGGCTAGGGCAATCCAGACGGGCAGGCCCGCCAGCGCGAGCCACGCGACAATCACCGCGCTGCTGCCCAGCAGAACGAGCACGGCCGTCCGGTAGGAGAGGATTTCGCCGGAGTCATCCACCTTGGGATCTCCCCACACGGCCTTGCACCACACCGCCCGCAGGTGCTTGCGAGCCGCGAACAGGCCAAACAGAAACAGGACCAGCATGCCGCCCATCGACTGGTGGACGAGGATCGGGTCGATGATCGAGTGCCCGCCCCCCAGCATCTCCGAGCTGGTGACGCCGAGGACGGCAAACGCGGTGCGCAAGGCGTTGGCGAAGAGGTTAAAAAACCACAGGCTGAAGGCGATTTCGGTCTTGAGAAAATAGAAGAAGCCGAGGATGTTGAAGCGGAACTTGAATTGCAGTTCGGACAGATTGTCGAAGATGGGCAGAATGAAGTGAATGGGATCTACATTGGTGGCGATGGGCACGGTCTCTGGAAAGTAGTTGTGCAGCCCGTGCAGCGTGCCCCAGACGGCCGGCACGGCAAAGCCTACCCACATCACCGGGTTTTTGAAGAAGGGGGCCATGCGTTCCCCCCCGGCGTCCTGTTCGGTGAGGGCCATGGGCACTTGCACCAGCGGATAGGTCAGCCGCTCGTGGTCGTTCCACTGCTTGCGCAAAATCGCCATCGCGGCAATCATCGCCAAAAACAAGGCCCACACCAGCGGAGCCCAGCGCAGGAAAATCGGCAGCCAGCCAGCCCACGGAGTGGACCGGCCCTGCTCCAAGCCCTCGTAAAAAGGACCCATAACCGCTAGGTCACGCGGCTCCAGCCAGTCCGCTAGGTGGGGCTGGATGAGGGTGTGCCAGTCGTTTTCCGGCGTGGCAAAGTAAAAGGGGGTGAGAATCGTGCCGATGAACCGGCCGGCAAAAAACACCGGCAGGGGCGAGGCCATGACCATCATTATATAAATGAGTAGGAGCTCGCCGCGGTTCAGCCCGGCCCGAGGGTGGATCCACTTGAGCAGCGGGTTGACCAAGCCGGCGAGGAAGAAGAGCAAGAACAGGGCACCGACCGTGCTGGTCCCCAGCGTCATGTACGAGCCGCGCAGATAGAAGACGCCGTAGGAGTCGCCGGCAGCCACGAAAAACGTAAACAGGCAGCCGAGAAGCAGGGCCTTGGGCGTGAAGGCTCCGGCCGCTGGGGGGCGCAAGGACTACACCCCGCCAGTGGCGGCGAAGATGCGGACGAAGACGACCGATTGCTTCTGGGTCTGCTCGGCGAAGAACTGGCGCTCTAGCAGGAAGCCGGCGTTCATGGTCAGCTCGTACCCTTGATAGGACGACACATTCGTCAGCAGGGCCGAAAAGACCAAGCTGCGGAAGTCATCGACATAGCTCGGCGACGCCTCGGCTGGACGCTCAATTAGGTTCTCAAAGAGGCTGAATTCAACGCCAAAGTCCAAGTGCGTCTTAGGCAGGAGCAAGTACTGGCCGATGAAGAAGAAGCTCTCGGTCAGTTCGTCGGCCGGCAAGTCAACCAACGCGGTGGGGGTTTCTCGCAGGTACATGCTTTTCCACTTGGGGTAGAAAGCGAGTTGGTCGCTGGGGCGGATGGCGTAATCGGCCTTGTTGATCAGGCCCAAGAACGAGCGGTCGCGCTTTAGGCGGGCCTGCTCCCCGAGTTGGTTGAAGTGCTCGTACTTTAGCTTGGCCTCGACGTTCAGGTTGGGGATGCGAAAGTAGCGGGCCTGCAAGTACAGCGCGTTGACAAAGGTGTCTTGGTTGTCGAGCGGATCGTCAAAATCCGTCAGGCCGACGGGATCGCGCCAGACGATGCGGTCTTCGGGCAAGGTGTCGGCCACGAGTTTGGCGTGTTCAAAAAGGGCTAGGTCCAGCCCGGGATAGGATTTTTCCACGGTCAGCAGCCCGTAGAACGAGCGGCTCGCGCGGTCGCTGCTCAACTGGTGCTCGGCGAGCCGGCCGACGGTCAGCCGAGTGCTCTCGGTGATTTTTAATCCCCCGTACGCGTTGTAGCCGCGGTGGTCGCGCTCGTAGGGATAGTCGGGCAGGCGGTCGTCCTCAAAGCGGTCGATGATCGTGTTGTTGTTCATGTCCATGCCAAAGAGGAACTCCGGCGGATCGACCTGATAGCGGAGGAAAGGCTCGACGTAATCCGGGCGGCTGTTCTGGTTTTGGTTGAAGTCGGAGATAAAGTCGTTGTTCTCGTCCAGCCCGGGGAAAATCTCCGTGTCGCGGCCCAGCGAGCCGCCCTGCCCTCCAAATCCTTGGCTCTGGCGATAGCGCTGCCAGTCGGTGAAGCGGTCTTGGTCGTCGTTGTCATCGACAAACTCAAAGAGGTTTTGGGTCTCGCTGGCGTAGTCAATGACCCCGCCCGGGTCGGCGATAAAGGCCGTGGTGCTGTAATCGGGATCTATGGAGAACACCTCGCCGTATGCAAAGAAGGGGTAGCGCTGGTACGAGGCCGTGACGTACCCGGCTTCGGCCGTTTCCTTGTAGGCCAGCAGCTTGCGAAAGTTCTGGTTGGGGAAGCGGCGAAAGCGCCGATTGACCGCCCATTCGGCCCGCAAGTCGAAGTGGGCGAGGTTGATCAGCTCTAAATCCATGCCCACCACCTCGTGCCCGGTCGGCAGGCCGTAGGCAAAGCGCACAAAGGTCTGATTGGAGCCATCGGTGATCTCGTCGCGGGCTTGGGCCACCGGCAAGAAGACCTGCTCGCCCCGGGCGTTGGTCTGGAGATTGGAGGCGATCTCTATGCGGTAGTCGTTGGACACCACCAGCTCGAATTCGAGCTTCTGGGCCTCGCGGAAGGTGCCCACTTTTTCGGTTGGGCTAAAATCGTTGCGAATGTCGTAGATAAGCTCAATTACGTCCGAGCCGCTCACCTCCAAAATGCCCTCGCGCCGCACGCCGCCGCGCACCAAGGGCACGATTTCCGGGTGCAGCTCGCCATCGATGATCACCTGATCGACGAAAAACGAGGCCCCGGTTTGCTCGGATTCGGGCGAATCGTCCACGATGCGGATGATGACCCGCTCGACATTGCCCGTGTTTTGGGGGCCGGTCAGCAGGCCCTTGAGCGAGTTGTCCCCGAGGCTTAGCTCGCTGCTGGTATTGGACACGTTGACCCACGTCAGGCCCAGCTTGGCGAAATCGCCCACTTGGGCCACGCCCCGCGCCCCGAGCAGGCGGGTCGTGTTTTCGAGTGCCGAAGACCCGGCCGCCTCGTTGAGCGCGGTAAATCCCGGCGCGTTGAGCCGCGAGCCGAGGAGGGTCAGGGCGTACTTGTCGGCGAGAAAATCCCACTGCAACCCATTGAACGTGGGCTTGGAAAAGGTCAGGGGCGTGAGCGTCGTGCGAATGGCGTCGCCCACGGTCAGGGAGGTGTGGAATTGGCCGTGGCTGGCCGACGAGATGACGAGGCTGTCGAACCACCGCCCAAAGCGGGTTCCCTTTAGGAGGGCGCTGCCTTGGCGCAGGGGGCTGGTTTCGGTCCAGTCGTAGATGACCCAGCCGCGGTTGATATACTGGCCGAAGAGGTTGTAGTTGCGGGTGCCTTCGAGCAGGATATTCACGTAGCGCTCGTAGTTGTCGCGCGCGTAGTTGCTGTATTCCCAGCCGCGCCACTGGTATTCGTAGTACAGGTTCTGCGGCAAGTACCACTTGCGCCGATTGGGCGCCAAGGCCCCGGGATGGATGCGCACCCCGCGAATCCCCGGTTGCTCAACCGGGCGAAAGCCGGTAGATAGCTGGGCAAGAGCCGTGGATTCTGAGAGTACAAACGCGCACCACAACAGCAAGATCGACCCTCTGCGGTAAAGGGTTGTAAGCCTCATGATCCATCTCCTAATGAGGGAAAGCCCGTCTAGACCTGCGAGCGCTGACAATATACGCCCCGTTCCCACTGCCTACCAAGTCAGTAGCCTATTTCGCCTGTTTGGGTTTTTTTGTTATAATGTAAAATCACTTGGCAGTATCACTTATCCGAAAGGAGGTTGTGTAGCGTGCTAAACAGCAATTCTCGCATTCCCTTTTTTACTTCATCTCATCTCTTCCAATCAAGGAGCGTAGCATAATGAGAAAGTTCGGCTTTTTCGCCTTGTCTTGCGGGCTGGCGTGCCTGCTGAGCACGGCCGCTTTTGCCCACGTGGGCGTGACCGTGTTCTATCCCCAAGTGCCCGACCCGGCGGCCATTACCATCGACGGCAACGACGATGACTGGGGTTGGTACGACCCGGCCCTCGCCCTCAATCAGCCCGATTTCTTCGACCGGGCCAGCGATTTCGTCGAGTTGTCGGACTACGATTTCACCATCCTCAACGGTTGGTCCGCGCCGCCGGACAACAAGTGGTACGGCTTTGCGCGCTTTGTCGATGACACCCTCAAGTACGATTCGCCCGTCAAGGAGTGGTGGAAAGACGACTGCTTGCAGATAACCGTGGACGCCGATCATCTCGGCGGCAATATCCTCGGTTCCGACCTCGAGCAGATCGCCAATGGCCAGCGCTGGCACGTGCGCATCTTCCCGCCCGCCGGCGAGTCCCTGCTGCCCAATCAAACTCCCTTCTTCTACAGCCAGCTAGAGTTCATCGACTCCGAAGAGCTCCTCTGGGGAGTGGAGCCGGAGTTTTTCGAGGCCGCGTGGACCGTCCTGCCAGCCGGCGCCGAAAACCTGACGGTTGGCCCGGTCACGTACACCTATGAGTGGCGGGGTGCCCTGTGGGACATCTGGGGCCTGAGCGAGAGCGAGAGTGTGCGGCACGTGTTCGCCGAGGACGACGTGATTCACCTCGGCTACCGCCCGCTTGACGCCGACCGCCCCGGCGGTGGACGCAAGCATTCCATGTACATCAACGACGGCAGCCAGTCGCAGGACGTCGACGCTTCGCAGATGCCCGACTTCTGGGCACTGGCGGCCCCCGAGACGAGCGTGGAAAACGAGACTTGGGGCCACATCAAAAACAGCATGTCCCAACGCCTCAAGTAGGAGTTCGCGGCGCAACCACGAGGGAGGGGGGCAGCAGCCCTTCTCCCTCGTTTCATTTTCTATGAATTTGCTCAAGGAACAGGAACATGGCTGAAGAGAATGTCCGCACCGAGGTCGCCCAAGTGCGAGGCGAGATGCGCGAGAAGTCTGCTCAAGCCGATGCGAAATTTGCCGAGATGAACGGCCAGATGCGCGAGGGCTTTGCTCGCGTCGATAAAGAGGTCGCGCAGGTACGAGGCGAGATAGAGACCGGATTTGCCCAAGTGCGAGGCGAAATGGACGCCGGATTTGCCCGCGTCGATAAGGAATTTGCCCAAGTGCGAGGCGAAATGGAAACCGGGTTTGCCCGCGTCGATAAAGAGGTCGCGCAGGTACGAGGCGAGATGGAAACCGGATTTGCCCGCGTCGATAAAGAAATTGCCCAAGTGCGAGGCGAAATGGAAACCGGATTTGCCCAAGTGCGAGGCGAAATGGAAACCGGATTTGCCCAGGTACGAGGCGAGATGGAAACCGGATTTGCCCGCGTCGATAAAGAAATTGCCCAAGTGCGAGGCGAAATGGAAACCGGGTTTGCCCAAGTGCGAGGCGAAATGAGAGAGGGATTCTCGCAAATGCGGAGCGATATGGAGAAATCGATCAAGACCTTGCTCTATGCGATACTCAGCACTGGCGGCATTCTCGTCATTGGGATGATCACCGCGCTCATCAAATTCTGGTTCACCACGCCATAGGCGGCCACCGTTCCGGCAGCCTCAATGAAGACGACGAAACCTTCACCGGAACCTTCGCCTCGGAGAAGGCTGCTCCTTAGGTGGGTGCGATGGGCACTGTTGGCTTGCGTCGCGCTGATGTGCAGCCCTGGGGCGGCGCAAGAGTGGTGGCAGCTCGGCGGGCAGGGCGGCGTCTCGCCGGTAGATGTGGCGGATTTCAGCCTGATGATAGACGATGCAGCCGCTTCCCAAGTGCTCCAGCCTTTCGAGCTCGACCCGCATGAAAACATCTTGCCGCAACTCGGCCCTTGGCAGCGCTGGCGCTTTCCCACCGACCCGCAATTCCGCCCCGGCCATCCGCGCTTCTGGACGGACATCAACCACAACACCCTATACAAGGCCACGGAAATTTTTCTCTTCGTCGATGGCGACTCAACCACGTACGTGGAGCGGCGAGATGAGCAGGAGATTTTCTATACCATAGACCTGGGTATCCAAGTGCCGGTAGAGCGCTTTGTCTTTTTCCCTCCCCAAGGCGTCAGCCCCGAAAGCGACGAGCCTTTCAGACCCAATTACATCCTCAAGTCCTATAGTCTGACGGCCGCCAAAGCCGAGACCGGCATCCTGCAAGAGGAGACAGAGCGCGGGTTTGTCTGGCGAGGCGACGGGCCGTGCTGTCCGCTGGCCATCCCCCTCGCCTACGAAGAGCGCAACACCGACGCGGTGACCGCAATCGCTTTTCCCACCCAATACCTCCGCTTTTTCCGCCTAATCGCCATCCCCGACGGCTTTACCCTATACGGCGACCCCATCGTCACGCGCTCAGCCTTTGCCGAGATGGAAATCTACGGCCGGGGGTTCGCCCCGCAGGCGATCTATGAGTCGCAGATCATAGATTTGGGGCGGGAGGTCAATTTTGGGCAGGTGCGCTTGGGGGTGAGCAAATGGCGCAAGGACGGGGAGCAACTGCTGCCGTCCAACGGGCCAGCCCGCGCCCAAGTGGAAATCCGCACGGGGCGCGACGACAGCCCAACGGCTTATTTCGGCTTTGACGATCTGGGCGCCCATGTAGAGGTGACCAAGAAGCAGTGGGACCGGCTGATACCCCTAGAGACGCGCGGCGCGACCATAGCGGTCGGCTATCGCGGTCCGGTGGCCGAAGACCTGCAAAACTGGAGCTTTTGGTCGCTGCCGCTAGAGGGCTCGGGCCAGCACCCGCGCCTGCCGTGGGGTCGGTATTTCCAATTGCGCGTCCAGCTAGCAACGGACGCGCTGTGGGAATTTGCCCGCCTCGATTCCCTGCAAATCGAGATCGCGCCCCTGCTGGCTGACCGGGTTGTCGGCGAGGTCGTCCGTGCGGACCAACCCCATCCCCAAGGCGGGCAAGTGCGCGTCCCAGCGGGTGAGAAAACCTCGTTCACGTACGACCTAGGCGTAGAATTTGCCAGTGCGGACCGCGTCGGCTGCGACGCCGTGCGCGTCTCGGCACCGGCCGAAGCCACATTTCGCTATCTGGAGATGGGCGACCCGCTCAGCGCAATAGAGCCAGACAGCCTACTGCGCGAAGAAAGCGGCTTTGTCGTATTCTTGCCCCGCCCCTTACACCCAAGCGGCGACCAGCGGCTGCGCATCGGCGTCGAAGCCGTGCTGTACGGCGAGGCCGGCGAATTTGGCGGCGAGGTCTTTAACCGCCGCGAGCCGAGCTTGTTGCAGCGCGTCGAAGGAGGCGACGTCAGCGCGGCACTAGGCTCCAACCAGTTGCTCGTCGTGGCCTCTGCCACTTCCAAGAGTGGGGTACTGGGAGACATCGAGGCGGGTAGCGGCGCGTTTACTCCTCAAGGCGACGGCGTAAACGACCTGCTGCCCATACGATACACCCTCTTCCGGGTGCGGCAGTCGTCCCAAGTGCAAGTCGGCGTGTACGCCCTCGACGGGCGGGCGGTATGGCAGGCGCAGCCTAGCGTGCAGGGGGCAGGACGCCATGCGGTCTATTGGGATGGGCGCGATAGCACCGGCCAAAGAGTCCCTCCCGGCACCTATTTGGCGCGGGTGGAAGTAGAAACGGATAAGGGACGTGAGGTGCGGTTGCGGCCGGTGGCCGTGGCGTATTAATTCAATGAGATTTTTTTAGAATAGGGGCGGTCTGATCCCAGATATAGTTAGTGAGACATTTCGCCATATGAGAAAACAACATCAAATAGCCTAACATAGAAAGGAAATCGACATGCCAATACCACTATTTCTTGTCGGATTAGCTAAAACGGCAGCCATGACATTAGCCTCCTCTGCTGCTAACAAACTCGTAGAGGAACTTATGAATGAGCCATCTGATGAAGAAATCCAAGAGTTACTCGAAGAAACTAGGAGGCAACTCGAAGATGAACAGCGAAAACGTAAAAAGCAAGTAATAGCAATAGGAGTGGTGTGTTTCCTCCTAGGAGGCTTAGTAGCCAGTTCAGGCACTTGGTACGCCCTTCAATCTAGTCAATCTAGTGAACAGATAATTGCACTTGAGGAACTCGAGAAGTACGAAAAGGCGCGGGATGCAGGTCTCCAAGCTCTAGAATATTATGTCATTCAAAATCCCAACAGTCCGTACATTTCCCAAGCAAAAGATTTAATTCGAGCTTATAAAGGTAAGGAGTAACTCATGCGCTATATTTTTTTCCTTCTCTCTATAGCAGGCTGTATAAGTCTGGCAGCCTGTAGTGATGAGGACGAGAAGGCACGGCTCTTAGAGGGAATAAAAAAAAGATCGGCATTGAATAACTCTCTAAAGGAAGAGATAATCCAATCCGAGAGCGACATAGCCGCTTTGGAGGCTATGAACGACAGTCTGAGTAAATCTGGGGAACTTCTCTTGGTGAAGAACAATCAGCTCCGCAAGGAAGTGGAGAACGCCGAGCAAGAGGCCAACAAATACCGCCGACACAATGAGCACTTGCAAGAGAAGGTTAGCCAACTACAGAAGGAGACTGACCAACTACAGAAGGATAAGCGTACCAACGAACGGGAAATCCGCAGACTAGCTGTTAAGATAGACAGTATTTCCGTAGATCGGGACCTCCTAATAGGCGTCAATCAAGACTTAAAAAATAAACTAAACGAGATTAGGGAGACTCACAACGCACTCCACAGGATTCGGAAATCGGTACGTCTCCTAGTAGGTACTGAGAGTCTTCTCAAAAGCAATCGCTTTCTCAAGACGAGCCGCAATGCGATGCTGCGCAAACAGTACAAACTGGTTAAAAAGCTCGAAGGCGACGACTCCCGGGTCAAAATTGTGCCCCTCAATCAGCAATTGGACTTGACCCTAAATTCAGCTCCAGAAGCCCTAGTTGGTAGTTCTGGCAAGCTTAAACTAAAAGCACTGGTTGACCGTTCTGGCAAGCTCAAGGAAGATCGCGATTACATAGTCGATAAAAGTAGAGGTACTACAATCATTACCTTTATAAATCCCGTTTTAGAAGGGACGGATGTATTGGCCGTGGTCGAGGTCGAAGATTGAGGGAATTATACCCAGCGAGGACTTGGACCCTATGAATGCCATTGAAACCCAGATCAACAACGCTACCATTGAGGCCATAGCGCGACTGATCGTCGAACGCTTTGAGCCGGAACAAGTCATTCTCTTCGGCAGTCACGCCTGCGGAGAGGGGGGATCGCATAGCGATGTGGACCTGCTGGTCGTGCTTCGCACCGGCACAGAAAAACTACCGCCCGGCAATCCAATCCGTCGAGCGATTGCCGAGCGTTTCGTCCTGCCCGTTGATGTCCTTATCCGCTCGCCGGAAGTTCTCGCCGAACAGCGCAATGACCCATATTCCTTGATGCACCAAGTGCTAAAAGAGGGAAAGGTATTGTATGAGCGGCACGTTGCCTGAACGGGACTGGTTCGATAAGGCAAATCAAGATTTGGAGATGGCGCGTCGGGCGTTGGGTCCGAAAACACCTTCTCATCTATGACCTAATGAAAATGAAGAGAGGCTGTTTTGCGTAGAATCATACAGATCGTCTCGGCAGGCATCCACAAGGTGGGCGTCTTCCTTGTAGAAAAAGTCAGCACGATCCAGTATATTGTATTTTTCGCTGCGGTAGTCATAGTTTTCGGGATTCTTTATACCTATCTGACCCCAATAGGGCACGGTATTGGGCAAAATCTCAAGCCGCTTTCTGACATTGCATTTCTCACAGGCATATACTTCAGTATTGTCACGATCTCCTCGTTAGGGTACGGTGACATGCACCCGATGGGGTTCTCAAAAGCTCTCGCCTGTATAGAAGTCCTCCTAGGACTCGTAGTGATAGGCATTATGATAGCTAAAGTTACTTCGCGACGTCCGTCATACCATGTTGAACGTCTTTTCAGTTCCGATGCTCAAAAACGACTTGAACATTTTGCTACAGAATTCGTGGCGTTTCACGGAAATTTTGAAACAATTATTTCGGACTTTGGGGACGCCTATCAGAGAATTCCTGGCAAACCACCCCCTGCCGACAAGAGCACATTGATCGCACGTTTCCAAGAAATTATCACTGCATTCCAATCACAATGTACTGAGTTGCATTCCTACTTCTTAGATGAGACTGATCAGGGGAACTACTTCGAGATCGTCCCAGCTATTGCAATGGTGCAAGTAGGTAATGCCGTTGACGGTGCTTTCTTTAGACTTAGTCAACTTCTTATAAATCTGTCACCGCAAGCGAAAATTGAAGTTCTTGATAGGCGTAGCAGACAGGGGATTGCAAGGGCAATCGACGCCCAGATAAAGGCATGTGATTTAGTTGATCAATATGCGACTGATCAGGGTACACGCGATGTATTCCGGCGCATTCAAGATATTTGTAGTAGGTTGCCAGAAAGTTATTTCGCAGAAGTATCGCAACCCGACCAACTCCCACAATGATCCTGACGAGTCGCAATAACTTTAAGGAGGTGTAAGATGAACGAACAGCTTCTTCATGGACACGAATTGTCGCTAGAGCTGGAATGGATGAGATGCTGGGGCGATGTCTGGTGCAATCTCAACCTTGTAAACCTAAACCATGAGTATTTCCACAAGGACGTCTCTGGCGTCTATATAATTTGGCACGGAGGACCAGACCCCAAGGTGGTGTACGTCGGTCAGGGAAATATCAGGGATCGCATAGCCGAACACCGGAACGATCCAGAGATACAGCGATATGATTCTCTAGAGCTTTATGTCACTTGGGCACCAGTACCCAAGGAATACCAAGACGGTGCAGAAGCGTCCTTGGCTAAGCGATGGTCTCCAATAGTCGGCGAACGCTATCCAGACGCCCTGCCCATAAAGGTAAACTCTCCGTGGTAGCCATTGCGACCATCCCACCCCAAACAGCACCTCCTAACGAAAGCCTAGCTATGCCTGCATCGTCTCACCACCTATTCGCCCTGCTGTGCGCCGTGCTGCTCGTCGGAGGCTGCGGCCACAAGCTCGGCTACCGCCACTTTGCTGGCCCCATCTTGCCAGCCGCGGATTTAGCGGCAACGGATTTCGTCGTCCGCGACGACCACAGCATCACCTTCGTCAAAAACCGCTTGGAGGTGAGTTTGCTGCCGCTGACCGTGGCCATGCTCAATCGGCAGCTAAGCAGCCACTCGCAGCGGCCCGAGGGCTTTCACGACCCCAACCCCTATCTCGCGCCAGTCAATCCCTACACCTACGGCGACTGGAAACCGGGGTGGGAGGAGGACCAGCCCACCCGCTTTACGGTTTTTCTGATCAAGGTCAAAAACTACGCGTACCCCAAGGTGTGGCTCAATCCCTACGCCATAGAGATCGCCACCTCCAATGGCCGGCGCTACCAAGCCTTCACCCGGCTGGCGTTAGACGAGTACTTCGCCCCGTATGCCATAGGCTATGCCGGCAATACCTTTCTCCCCTTCCGCGAGCGGCGCGACTTACTCCTCCGCACCTTGTATCCCGAAGACGAGATGATCTTCAGCGGCCAAGAGCGCGAAGGCTTTGTTGCCTTTGCCCCGCTGGCACACGATGTCGAAGCGTTTGAGGTGCGGGTCGCGGAGATGGTGCTGCGCTTCGACTACCGCGATCAGCCGGTGGAGACCATAGACATCGCCTACCCGTTTACGCGCGAAGTGTACTTGGCCAAGCACCGCCGCGCCGAGGAACTCTAACGATGCTCGCTCGGGTCGTTGCGGGAGTCGCCCTCGCGTCGCTGTGGTGGAGCGGCTGCGAGCCAAAAGTGGATGGCGACGTGGTCGCTAGGGTCGGAGACGAAGCGATCAAACTAGCAGACCTGCGCCAGTTCCGCGCCGAGTCCACCGCCAACTACCGCGACCCCGAAGAGGGCCTCAAGGCGTGGCGCTTCTACTTGCAGACCATGATCGACATGAAGTTGATGCTCATGGAGGCGCGGGAGCGGCGGCTGGAGCAGACCGCGGAGTTCGTCCGCCAATGGGAGCGGGAACGGCGCAAGAAACTGGTTGACGAGTACGCCGTGCGGACCATCCTCGCGGATGTAGATCTCGCGGTAGAAGAGATGCGGCAGGGTTTTGCGACGAGTAAGTGGAATCGGATGTTGCGCTTGGCCCATATCCGCACCGCGAGCGAGGCCGAAGCCCAAAAGGCCCTGCGCGACTTGGAGCAGGGGCGAGATTTTGCCGAGGTGGCCCGAGCGCGTTCTATCGCGCCGACCGCCGCCCACGGCGGGGCACTCGACGCTTGGTACGGACGCGGCAACTTGGAGGAGATGGGCCTGCCCCTAGCCGTGGGGGAGCAGGTATTCGACCTACAGGTGGGGGCCTTGAGCCAGCCCTTACTCGTGGGGGAACACTACGAGATTTTCAAGGTGTTGTCTCAAGGGCCAGCGCCTGCACACTACCGAGCGTCCTTCTTGCGCGAACACTATTGGAAGGAGTTTCGCGCCCGCTGGAACGCGCTGACCGCCCAACTCAAAGACCGCCTCAACGCCCAGCTCGATGGCGAGGCGATCCGGTTGCTGGTCGATAGGATGGCCGAAGCCGATGGCCGCCGAGGGATGCTGCTGGGTCCCGACGAGCAGGATGTGATCCTCTGTCGCTTCGAGGGCGGTCAGGTAACGCTGCTCGATTTCGCGGAAACCTACAACGCCTATTGGTTTATCCGCTCGGTTTCCTTTGACAGCAGCGGGATTGCCGAGTTCGTCCACCGGGATCTCTTGCCGCGGACCCTCGTCTATCAAGCGGCGTTGCAGGAAGGCCTAGACCAAGATTCGACCATCGCCGCTTGGTTGCAGGACAAAAAAAAATCACTGCTGCTCGAAGCCCTCCGCCGCGAGGACGTCGTGCAGCGGGTCGAGGTGGATAGTGCCATGGCCCGCCAGTACTACGACGACCATCCGCAAATGTTCATGGAACTCGAAGAAATTCGGGTGGCCGAGGTACTGGTGGCGACCCGCGCCGAGGCGGAACAACTCTTGCGGCGGATCCGTGCTGGCGAACCCCTAGCAACGCTGGCCGCTCGCCACACGCTCCGCACGGATGCCGAGGGGGCATACCACATCCACAACCATCCCTCCGAGCGGCGGGTTTTCGGTGCGCTCTACGACTCGGTGGTCGCCGCACCCGTGGGGGTGCTGACCGGCCCGGTGGCTCTCGACGAGGGCTACTCGATCTTCGAGGTGCAAGAGCGCATTCCCCCCCGTCCCACGCCCTTTGCACAGGCGGCTTCGCGGGCGCGGTGGTGGGTGCAGAAGCAGCAAGAAAAGACCCTCTTCGCCTCCTTGTTCGCCCGGCTCAGAGATCAGTACGCCGATAGGGTTGTGGTATTTGAAGAGCAGTTGAGCGCGCTAGACGCCAGCCCTGACTAGCCCATGACCGCACTCCTCGCTCACTCCTACTCCTACTCCTAAGCGTGGTCGCCGCGTTGTCTTTGTGGGTGCTGCTCGTGGTGGGCGGCGCGGGATGCGGGCCAGCGGACCCGGAGGTCAAACCGGCGTTTGTAGCGGTGGAGGCGGGCCTTGAATTCCACCATCAGAATGGGGCGAGCGGGCGCTACTACTACGTGGAAACCTATGGGTCGGGGGCGGCCTTCCTCGACTACGACAGCGACGGGGACCAAGACCTCTATGCGGTCAACAGCGCACCGCTGCCGGGTTTTGTCGCCGAGGACATCCCTACCAACGCGCTCTACCGCAACCGGGGCGACGGCACTTTCGCCGATGCGACCGCGCAAACGAGAACGGGCCATCCGGGCTATGGCATGGGCAGTTGCGTCGGGGACATTGACAACGACGGGCACGTGGATTTGTACGTGACCAACTTCGGCCCCAACGTCCTCTATCGCAATCAGGGCGACGGCACCTTTGCCGATCAGACTGCCGACGCCGGGGTCGGCGACCCCCGCCTGAGCACCAGCGCGGCGTTTGCCGACATCGACAACGACGGCGACCTAGACCTCTATGTAGCCAACAACGTCTCCATTGACCTAGCGCACGACGAAGGATGTCGCCAAGGGGCGATCTCGGTCTATTGCGCCCCCACCCAGTACCCAGGAGAATCCGGCGCCCTCTTTCGCAACGACGGCGGCGGGAAGTTCGCCGATATTACCCGGCCGGCTGGTGTGCATAACCGAGCCGGCCGCCAGTTGGGCGTAGTCTTTGGCGACTACGACGGCGACGGGGACGCAGACCTGTATGTGGCCAACGACATGAAGGCCAATTTCCTCTTCCGCAACGACGGCGCGGCGCGGTTTGCCGAAGTGGGATTGAGCGCGGGGGTGGCACTCAGCGAGAGCGCTCGTCCCGAGGCCGGCATGGGCACGGATTTTGGCGACTGCGACCGGGACGGCGACTTGGATATTGTGGTCTGCAACTTCCAGTGGGAAAGCTGCCGCCTCTATCGCAACGAGGGCGACGGCACCTTTGCCGACCTGAGTTTTCCGGCGGGGCTGGGCGAACCTACGCTTTCGACCTTGACTTTTGGCACGGATTTTCTCGACTACGACAACGACGGCGACCTAGACCTCTACCTAGCCAACGGCCACGTCCATCCAGAAGTGCAGGCGTTCGATCAAGCCGCGTCCTATCCGCAGTCGGACCAGCTCTTTGCCAACGACGGGGCCGGGCGGTTTGCGCTGGTGCAGGCTACGACCCTGCGCGGAGTCGGCCGGGGCGCGGCCTTTGCCGACATCGACAACGACGGCGACCTCGATGCTTTTGTCTCCAACAACAACCAACGAGCGTTTTTGTTGCGCAACGACAGCGGCCAGCGCAACCACTGGATCGCCTTTAAGACCGTAGGCCGGGTTAGCAACCGCGACGGGATCGGGGCGGTGATCCGGGTGGTAAGCGGCGACTTGGTCCAGGTCGCGGAGGTGCGCAGCGGCAGCAGCTATCTTTCGCAAAACGATCTGCGGGTGTACTTCGGCTTGGGCCAGCGAGAAAAGGTGGATCGCGTCCAGATCCGCTGGCCCAGCGGGATCGTGCAGACGCTCGTACAAGTGCCCATCAACCAGATCCACCAAGTGAAAGAACCTCCTTCCGCTGGCGGCGCATGAGCAACCTGTGGAAAAAGACCAGAGGGGGCCGCTGGGCTGTCGCCTGTTTGCCAGCCCTGCTCTGCGGATGCGTGCCCCCCGAAGAGAGCCTAGGCGAGCGCGAGAGCCGCTATCAACGCCAAATCGCCGAAGATCCGACAGACGCCGAGGCCCATTACGCGCTCGGCCAAGTGTACCACGAACAGGCGCACTACCCCGAGGCCCTACAGTCCTTTCGTCAGGCTCTGGTGCTGGATTCCACCCACACCGGAGCGCGGGTGGGGCTGGGCAACATTCTGTTTAGGAGCGGCGAATTAGATCGAGCTGCAAGCGCATACCAACGGGCCGCGCAGGGATGTGCCGATTGTGCGGACGCGCACCGGGGGCTGGGAACGGTCTATCTGCGGCAGCGGCGCTTTGCAAAGGCCCGTCAAGCCTACCAGCAAGCCCTTTTAAGCGAGCCGGATCACGCCCCCTCGCACTACAATATCGGCGCGGCCTTCGCCCAAGAAGGCGCGTATCAAGAGGCGGCTGCGGCAATGGAACGGGCTCTTGCCAGCGACTCTAAATACATCCGAGCGTACACCGCGCTGGGCGATGTGTACTGCCTCAAGCTCGGACAGTGCGAAAAGGCCGCCGCGCTCCTCGCGCAGGCCGCGACCTTGCAACCAACGGCGGTCGCCCCCCGGATCGGCTTGGGGCGGGCACACCTCCGGCTAGGGCGATACGAGGAGGCCGCGGCCAGCTTTGAGGCGGCCATTGCAGGGGATTCGACGGCCGCGGCTGCATTTAACTGGCTGGGGGTAGCCCACACCAAGCTGGGGCAATACGAACTGGCGGCCCAAGCCCTGCGCCGCGCCATCCACCTCGATATGCTCTACCCACAAGCCTATTACAACCTATCTCAGACCTACCAAAAGCAGGGTAAGACCAAAGAGAGTGAAAAGGCCCTTCGCGCCTTCAACCGCATGGACGCGTACTCGGGGGACATTCTCCGGTGGAAAACAATACTAGACGGCAATCCGCACGATGCTATGGCGCTCTTTGAATGGGGCCGGATCTATGCGAGATTGGGCGTAGCAAGCCAAGCGGTCGCGGCTTTTGAGCGCGCGTTGATGATCAACCCCGCTCATGCGCCGGCTTGGCACAATCTGGGCAATGCCTACGCTCGTCTCGACCGCTTGGACGAGGCCATCGCCGCCTACCGCAGGGCTTTGTCGCTGGACGAAGGGTATGCCCTCGCTTGGAACAACCTCGGCAACGCCCATTTTGCAAAGGGGGAACTGGCTCAAGCCCGCGAGGCATTCACTGCGGCACTCAATCACCGGGCCGGGTACGCGGACGCGCACCACGGCCTCGGGGGGGTGGCCCTGCGCGAAAGGGCGGCCGAGGAGGCCGTTGACCACTTTCGCGCGGTTCTAGCGGCCGACTCGAGCTATGCCCGCGCCCATTACGGCTTGGCCTTGGCTTACCGGGCACTGGGCGATTCGCTACGTGCGGTGCAGGCACTGGCGCGTTTTAAGCGGCTGCGCGCTGGGCCGCAGAATCCACCCTGATTCACCGCCTCCAGTCCTTCTCCAGCCGACTCGCCTGTTTTTTAGACAGCCCACCCAACGCCTTCATGGCGTCCAACAGCCGCATCCGCGTCAATTCCGACCCCAAGAGCGCAGCGGATTCAAACAGCGGAGGCCCCACCCGCTCGCCAGTCAGCGCGACAATGAGCGGTACGGTCACGTCGCGGACCGGCCACGCCCAATGCGCGACCACCCGTCGCACGGCCTTTTCTACGCTGTCTTTGTCCCACTCCCCCACCTCGTCCAAGGCCCACACGGCCGTTTGCAACATCCGCGTCACCTCGGCGGCCTCCCGCTTTTTCGGGATCAAATCCTCGGCCTTTGGCACTACCTGCCGGGCAAAGAAAAACGCCACGCGCGGCACAAAATCCCCCAGCGTCTCTAGCCGCGGCTGCATAAACGGCAGCATCTGCCCGACGTATTCGTCGTTGAGCAGCCAGTCCTTTAGCTCCGTCAACAGAGCTTCCGGCGTCCGCTCCTCGCGCAGGTAGCGTCCATTGAGCCAGCCCAGCTTGTCTATGTCAAAGATGGAGCCGCTCAAGTTGAGCTTGGCCGGGTCAAAATGCTCTGTTAGTTGCGCCAAGGTGAACTTTTCTTCTTCGAGCGGCGGATGGACCATGAGGGCCAAGTAGTTGATCAGGGCCTGCGGCAGATAGCCGGCGCGGCGATAGTACTCCACTGAGGTCGGGTTGCGCCGCTTCGACATCTTGGAGCCGTCGGGGTTGAGCAACAACGGCAGGTGTATGTACGTCGGCGGCGTCCAGCCAAAAGCCTCGTAGAGCATGAGGTGCTTGGGCGTGGAGGTGATCCACTCCTCTCCCCGAATCACGTGGCTGATCTGCATCAAGTGATCGTCCACCACCACGGCTAAGTGGTAGGTCGGAAAGCCATCGGACTTTATCAGCACTTGATCGTCCATGTTCTCCCACTGTAGGGAAATTGGCTCGCGGAGCAGGTCCTCAACTATACACGCGCCCTCCTTAGGCATCTTCAGCCGAATGACGTGTGCACAGCCCGCCCGCATCTGGGCTTCAACCTCGCTGGCGGCTAGCACTCGGCAATGGCCATCGTAGCCGAGCGGCTCTCTGCGCTGCTGCTGCTCCGCTCGCAGGGCGGCCAGCCGCTCGCTCGTGCAAAAGCAGGGATAGGCGCACCCGCTCGCCACCAACTTTGCGGCGTACTCTGCGTAGATGGACAAGCGCTCGCTCTGCCGATACGGGCCGTAGGGTCCGCCCACATCCGGGCCTTCGTCCCACGCCAGCCCCAGCCACCGCAGCGACTGCATGAGCAGCTCTTCGTACTTCCGGTGCGACCGCGCTTGGTCGGTGTCCTCAATGCGCAGCACAAACCGCCCTCCGTTTTTCCGCGCCCACACCCAGTCGAACAGTGCTTGATACGCAGTCCCTACGTGCATGGGGCCGGTCGGCGAAGGTGCGATGCGCACTCGCACATCTGCCATCTGTTACCTCCTCGTCTTTTGGCTTACAAGTTAAGCCCCAGCTGCTCCCGCGCAACGCGGCCTATTGCACATTTAGCTTTTTTTCGTAAGTTTATAACTTATAATAATTAACGCGCATTCGCTAGCGTCTCACCGCCCCTATTTCCCGCCCTTTCAACCCACAGACAGGATTTATGCAGTTTACCGAGCTCGATCTAGCCCCCCACATCCTCAGAGCACTCGACGAGATGGGCTACGAGGACATGACGCCCATCCAAGAACAAACCGTTCCCCACATTATCGCCGGCAAAGACGTCATGGGCCTAGCCGAAACCGGCTCTGGCAAGACCGGCGCCTGTGCCATTCCCCTAATCCAAGCCACCGACGTGTCGCTCAACGCCATCCAATTCCTCATCTTGGTCCCCACCCGCGAGTTGGCGCTCCAATACGTCCAAGAGGTGGACGAAATCGCCCAGTACTCAGGGGCTGTGCCGTTTGCCATCTACGGCGGCTTTGACATGGACATCCAAAAGGCCAAGCTCAACCACGGAGTCCACATCCTCGTGGCCACGCCCGGCCGCCTCATCGACTTTATATGGAACCACAGCCTTGACTTGACCCAAGTCAAAACCGTGGTCCTCGACGAGGCGGACGAAATGCTCAAGATGGGATTTATCGAAGACGTAGATTTTATCATGTCCTGCATCATGCAGGAATACCAAACCCTGCTTTTTTCCGCGACCATGCCCCCAGAAATAGAGCGGCTGACCCAACAATACCTCAAGTCGCCTGAGCGCGTCCACCTCAACCGCCACCAGCGGGCACCCCAATCGCTGGCCCATCACTTCCTCCACGTCTCCCGCCGTCGCAACGACGCACTCGTCAATTACATCGAGGGCCAAGAGATCCAACAGGGTATCATATTCTGCAACTCGCGCGACAAAGCATCCGTCTTGTTCCGCGACCTCCAACGGCGCATCCGCTCGGTCGATATCATCCACGGCGGGCTAGACCAAGAGCGGCGCACCTCCATCTTCCGCCGCTTCCGCCAGCAGAAAATTCGCTTTATGGTCGCCACGGACGTGGCCGGGCGCGGCCTCGATTTTTCGCACGTCACCCACGTCATCAACTACGACTTTCCCTTTAACGCCGAAATCTACACCCACCGCACAGGCCGGGCCGGGCGCATGGGCCGGGTCGGCAAGGCCCTGACCTTGGTCGGCGACCGCGACCTCCGCGACCTCAAGCGCCTGCTCAACGCCAACCGCATCCACGCGCATTGGGAAGGGACTGCGCCCGACTTGGACGATGTGAAACGCAATGGCCGAGGACGCCGGCGAAGGCCGCGCGGCAGAAAACCCGCAGCCAAAGCCAACTAAGTGCTTTTCGCAACGCGGCCGGCTAATTGGCCTTTTCCAATTCGGGCAGCAGCACGTCCTTGACCCAGCCAAAATCCGGGTCGATTTCAAGCGCCTTTTCAAAGGCCGCACGCGCCGACTCTAGCTCGCCTCGGTCTTGGTACGCGAGGCCGAGCCAAGCGTAAGTGCGGCTGTGTCCCCATGTCGGTTGGATGGGATCGGTTGGCTCTTCGCGGGCAAAGAGTTCGGCCGCGCGCTGGAATCCTTGCAGGCCCTTTTCCTTGCTTCCACCAAACATTTTTGGGGTATTGAAAGCACTGATGGCCGCGCTCAGCATCACGCGCGGATTGTCGGGGGCGAGCTGTAGGGCTTTTTGGGCAGCCTTTCCTGCTCTGGGGCCTAAGACCATGCTCTTGACCGGGTTGAGGGCGATCTGTCTTCCGTACGCACTCGACAGCAGAGAATAGGCTTCGGCGGCTTGAGGATCGAGCCGGGTGGCCTCTTTCAAATGCTCGACAGCGGTTTTGAGATGTTCAGAGACCGCGTCTTTGTTTTGTTCGCCCGCGGCGAATAGGCGATCGGCGATGCGGTAATCGGCCAAGGCGATGTAGTAGTGGCCCCACGCGGTCGAGCTGGTATCGGCCAAGGCGCGCTCGAATGTGGCCCGCGCCGCGTACATCGCATCGAGGTCGCTCGCGTTTTCACCGGCTTGCAGCATCTGTTTTCCACTGACGAGGAGGCTGTCGCCCGATTGCGCGCGAGTGGGATAGGCGATAGAGGCGACAAAGACGAGGGAGAGCAGCAAACGTTGCATGGACGTTCTCCTGAGTAAGGGAATCGGGTTGGGCGGCTTTAGTAGTTTAAGGAGAAACTGGCCCCGAAGTATATGGAGCGGCGGAAATTGGTGGTACGCGGTTGGCGTTGGGTATAGTCAATGCTGTAATCGTAGTCGAGCACGTTGGCGCGGTTGAGCAGGTTGCCGATGGCCAAGTAGAAAACGGCTTGGTGGCCGCTACCAAAGAACAGCACGTAACTCAACTGCCCATCCAGCTCTTGAAACGACGGCAGACGCTGTGAGCCGACCGGCCCTCTATGGGGAGGTAGTAATTTTGGTCCGCTACTCGAATGGCATCGATAACAGGGGTAATGGGCCGACCGGTGGCGTGTCTTAGGGTCAGGCCGCCGCTGAGTGCGCCGACGAGTCGCGCTTTGGCGACCAAGGTCAGGTTGTGGGTAATGTCAAAGGGCGAAGGGGCCACTTCGTACTCCATATCCATCCCATTATAGCGCACCTGCTCTCGGCGCGAGCGCAGCAGACTGTAGGCCATCCACCCGCTCAAGCGCGTATTGAGAAAAGCGCCGTACTTGAGGAACAAATCGGCCCCCGAGGCCCGGCCCTCGCCTGTGTTGGCAACATGGACCGGAGCAGGATGGTCAATGACGAGGTTGCGATACGGTTTGTAGTAGAGTTCGAGTCGAGCGGTGAAGTGGTCGCGCTCGTGGTGTAAGCCGCTTACCCAGTGCTGGGCGCGTTGGGCCTTCAGCTTGGGGTTGCCGCTGGTCGGATTGTACTCAAACGGCGCGGCGAATTGGTGATAGATGCCCCAAGCGAGCCGCACACTCGTGTACTTGGATAGCAGGTATCGCGCAGACAGGCGCGGATCTACGACAAAACGGCCGGATAGATCGTGGTGGTCGGTACGCACCCCAACTTGGGCGACGATGCGGCGCATGAGTCTAAAATCGGTTTCAACATAGGCCCCCGTGCGCCTAGTGCTATAGGAGGTATCGAACTCAAAGACCGCTGCCCCGGGGTCGAGAATCTCTCTCTGCGGAAAACTGCCCAGCAATCGGTTCGCACTGTGTTCGCTTTCGGCCCCCAAGCGCACAGCCTTATCAGTGCCGAGGGGACGTTCTAGATCGGTGCGAACTTTGAGGGTCCAGTCGCGGGGCGTCAAGTCTAGGTTGCCTAGCTGCTGCCGGGCATTGTAGCGGTTGAGCGAGGCACTGGTCTGGATGCTCCAACTGGCCCACTCTTCTGTCCACTGGAGGTTGTGCAAATAGCTGTCCGTGCGGCTGCGATAAAGGCCATTGAAGGAAGGCTCGACGACTTTCACCCCGAGGCGGTTGTTGGAGTTGAAGTTGAATAGCTTGAGGCGTCCAGTCGGCGAGTATTGGTACACTAGGTTGAGATTGCCGTCGTACCCACGCGGGGTAGTGGTAAAGGTGTTGCGGTAACCATTGACGCGAAACAGGAGATCGGTAAAGCCGAGGTTGCCGGTGAAGCGCAGGCCGAGCTTGTCGTCTATCAGCGGCAGGTCCAGTGCAAGCGAGCCGGCCGCGAGGCCCAAACCGAGCGTATAGCGCCGTTGCTCGGGCATGTTTTGACTTTCCATGGACAGCACCGCAGAAAGCGCGTTGCCATAGCGCGCCGAGAACCCGCCGGTGGAAAAGACCGTGCCCTGTACCATAAAGGGAGAAATCGTGCCAAATACTCCGCCGGTGGGCGATTCGTATCTATAGGGATGCACCACCGTGGCTTGATCGAGCAAAACAACGGTCTCGCTCACATCGCCCCCGCGCACAAAAAGACCGGCCCCGTCATCTACGGTGGCAACGCCGGGAAAGGTCTTGACCGCGAGAAAAATATCGGCCGAGGCCCCAGCCGTCGTCACTACGTCCAAAGGCGAGAGCGTGACGGTCTCATCCTCTCCGGTGGTATAAGTGCTCACTGAGACGACGGTTTCCCCGAGCTCGATGAGGGCGAACCTGAGTATTAAGCGAACCGTTGCGGTGTCGCCAGCGACTAAGTGCATGGTTTGCCGGGTAGGCTCAAAGCCGATGCAGGAGGCACTCAGGTCGTGTTGCCCGAGGTGGCGCGTGGAAAAGGCAAAGCGGCCGTCGCGCCCGGTTGTCGCGCCGGCTGTGGTCCCGACGATTTGTACATTGGCAAAGGCAACCGGCTGTCCAGTTTCATCGACGACCCGTCCCTGTACGAGGGCCACGCTCTCAGCAAAGGTTGGGCCGCCGTGCAGACCGACGAGCAGGAGAACCCAGAACAGGACCAGCGCGGCCTGTCGGGCGGTGCATCTTCTATCCATTGCGTCCTAATGGTCCAATCCCGGCAATAAGTGGTCTTTTACCCAGCCGTTGTTGGGGTTCACTTCAAGAGCTTTGACAAAGGCTTGCCGCGCCCCTTCGGGGTCGCCGGTCTCCTGACGCATGATGCCGAGGTGGACACAGGCTTCGTCGTAGCCCCAAGAGGGTTGGAAGGGGTCGCGGATTTCCTCTTTGGCGAACAACTCAAGGGCTTGATCCGGAAGACTAGCCGATACTGCCTAGGGCAGCGGCGAAGGAAAGCCAAACAATCGTTATGATACCAACTCCAGCGTAGGCTTTGCGGCGATCAAACTGCCCGATAATAGACAGGCCGAGACCAGTGATTACAACGCTCCAAACGACAAAGGGATCAATGAGAGACAATAAGTGCCCACTGAAGCTTCGGAGAGCCTCTTCGGAGAGGAACACCCCCAAGCCTATTTGCACTAGCGGTGTCTCTGTGGCCAATATTAGCAATGTCTTGACAATATGTTGGGGGATATTTATCAACCCCGCATAGACTACTATGGTTAGGACTTGTCCGTAGGAGAGCAGGCCGCCTAGTAATTTACCCACCAGTAGGCAAAGCGCGGCAAATATAAAAATAAAAACGAAAAGCACAATAGGTGTAACGATCAGAGTACTAGCCTGCATGATGCCTTGGGTTCGGTATTGCTCCACTATCTTGCGCTCTTCGTCGGATATGCCCTGCATCCGTTGCTGCATGACTTCTCGGTTGAATTCAGCCGTAAAGGGCAGGATAAGCACAGCGGCAATCGTGGCAACTACAACGTTCAAAGTAGCAGGCACAAGCCAGTCGGCAGCACTGCGCTTGCGGGCGAGGGATTCAAAGGTTTCTCTCGGCGTGTAGAAGAGGCGAATCATGCGGTTGATGAGGCCGATTTCGGCTTGGGATGTAGGTTCCATGAAGACTCCTCCTTATTAAAAGAGATGAGTTTATCTCTATAACATCGTATTTACTAAAAACGTGTTTGACATATAGCAGACGAACCATAAACTAAAATGGGACCGAGGATTTTTCTAGTACCAATTAAGGTTGAGCTGGTATAAAGGCTGATAGCTCCAGAGCCAAAACTGACATATTGCGTATAAAGTGGTATATAATGGAAGGATAAAGGGAGCGTGTTCCCTGATACAAAAAAAACGAAAGACTCTGTGTCATAAACGTAACGATAAATTCCCTTAGATGTTCCTCTGAAAACGGAGAGTAATGGTGGTAGCTGAAGATGAACGCGGTAATAGTGAAACCGAGAACGAACCCCAATCGATTTCTCAAAGCAGGGAATATCAGGCCGGTAAAATATGCCTCCTCTATAACAGGGGCAATCAGTAAAACGCGAACTGAGTGTGGAATGATAAGGAGAAATATAGTACGAGATTTTTCGTCCCAGTCGGCTTCCTCAGTCCAAGGTGTTAGAATGGGATTGGGATTTATTAAGTGGATATCAATTCCCTGGAGCTTCATGTAAAGGAAAAAGGCCAATACACTTACTCCGGATATCAACAATAAAAAGTTAAATTTTAAAACGAACTTTTTTGATTCTCTGGGAATTTGAATGGACAATCCCAGTGTTTGGGTGTTTAGATCCTGTTTTTCTATTTTGGAGAATGCTACGACAACCAAAATAAGTAGAACATAAGGAATAGTACATAATAATACGAGAAGGTAGTCGCTCAAAGCGAATAGATTAAGTATAGTATCGACAGTATAGCGAAAGAAAAAGAACATAAAAATGGCTAGTAGAAAGGTAGAAAACATTCTACATCGTATATTTTCAAACTTTCTGGTAAATACGGAATAAATGTATTGGTCCATTGTATGGATTTTTTTCATGAATACACCTGCTTCTTCCATTAGTTGCTGGCGAAGACTTTGAGCTACCAGTCTCGATAAGGAGACTGGTAGCTCATCCATTCACCATGTAGAGGTTGTGGGTTTCATCTAGGTTGGCTTCTTACTGATTTTGTTTGTTGTTTTTCAGGCTTCTTACGGATTGCGGGCGTATGATGCTTCTCGGTCTTGCCTTGAAGACTCTAGGGTACCGTAGAGGGCCATCGCAGCAGCTGTGAGGGCGACGTCAGCCGCTAAAGCAATTCCTATTATTGCCCAAGGAATAGCTCCCCCTTTGATATCTCGAGCTTCAGAAGACGTAATAGGTTTTGAAACGATCTCACTGTTGCTCGGTGCGATACTATAGGCGCACAAACCCAAGGCTGTCGCCAGAGCTGTTACACCTTTAGTTTTGATAAGTTTAGTCATGATGTTCTCCTTTCTTTAGGAAGAAGATGACAACCCTTACCTCCACATGGTGAATGTTTTATTTTTTTGTCAATATCAAAATCTCTCCTTTCCATATACGATTGAATGCCCCTTTTCCAATTCTGAGCCTGCCAATGGCTGGATCTCTCAAGATGACCTCACCATGTTCATCGATTCGGTCTAACACCGCAAAGTGATCATCCTCAATAAAGACCACTGCCGGAAGCGGTTTGCTTTCTAGGTCATCTATATTTAGTCTCCAAGCTTCAGCATGTACTCCTTGACTTTCGGCGTATTTCATCAGGTCGAATAAGGAAGAACCTGTCTCGTCCAGTCTAATCATGTCTTCAATATCTGTAAGATCTTGGTCTATACCTAGGCTATCCAAAACCATTTTAAGAGCTACAGGACCACAATTCATTTTACGTGTCTGTAGAATGACTCCTTCTGTCCCTTCGTATTCCGCACCTTTCAACCATGCCGCCAAGTTACGGTATATGGTTTCACTCGTAATGGATACGGCGACTAATTGCAAGCTAGAAGCAAAAAAGATGACTAATACTATTGCCGCTCCAATCGTTAATTTACTTTTCCAAAGCGTCATACTTGATATAAATTATTACTATCCTTTTGCGAAGGTATCGTCTGTGATATTACACTGTAGTGCTGGTTCCTGAACAGTCTTTATCTTTTCTTCGACTCGATTAGCATAGTCATACATATCTATTCCGACGAAAATTTTTGATGCCATCATCCACAAAGCAATAGCTTTTGCTTTTGACTCTTTTTGGGCAGCCACATCTCCCATACCTGTATAGGCAAGTCCTTGTCCTAGTTCGTCACCTATCCTTTTGCATATAGACAGAGCTCTACCATAACAAGCTTCAGCTTCACTCCATTGTCCTCTAAGCTGATGTATCTCGCCCAGACTAGCAAGTCCGTAGGCGGATCCCTTTTCGTCATCCTCAGCTTCGTATATCCCCAGTGCAGTCCTCTGCTCTTGGTACGCGTCTTCATATTGTCCGCATTGGATATATACGAGACTTAAAGTAGTTCGGGCTGTAGCAATAGCTTGCTGATTAGGCGAGTCTGGAGTAAGGCGTAGGTAATCGCATAAGAATTCCTTGGCTTTATCAAATTTTTTACTATGAGCATACAATTTTCCGAGAGATAAATAGCACTCATTCACATCGGATGACATACCTATACGTTCAAATAGACCTATCGAGTGATGCAGGTAGGATTCTGCCAGAGGGAAATCTCCGCGATAGAAATGTACATTCGCTAGTATTTTATATGAGTACGCTTTTCCCTTTTCATCCGCCAAGCTTTGGTTAGCCTCTAAGGCAGCTTTGCCGTACTCTAGTGCTTTTTCCATATTTCCCATTAGAAGGTGTATCGAAGAAAATAATCCATAATGTAATGCCAATCCCTCTTTTCTATTCGCCTTTTTGTCTATATCAATAGCCTGTTCCAGTAGAGTATGTGCTTCGTAAATACGGCCTTGGATTTTTCTCAAATTTGCAAGCGAATTGTACTGGTTAGCAATCCCCTCGGAGTCTCCGATTTCTTTGTAAATAGCTAAAGATTCCTCGTAAAGTTTCTCTGCTGAATTCAAGTCGTCTTTTAGAAGATGCACAGTACCCAAGTTGCTAGTAACTAAGGCATAATCTTCTCGACAACTTATTTTTTTGTGAAGACTCTGTGCTTTTATATAAAAATCCTCAGCTTCGGCGAGATTTCCTTGTAGCTGCGTGATAAATCCTTTGCAGGTATATCCTACAGCTAGCTTCCTCTTACTTTTATCATCCCCAGTTTGTGAAAAAATTGATATGGCCTCATCATAGCATTGACTCGCCTTATCTAATTCGCCTTTCAGCTCGCAAACCTTACCTTGGGAGATCAGTATGTTAGCCAATCCTGTAGTTGTTCCACCCCGAAGCCGATTAACTTCTTTGGCCAATTCGATTTGAGATAAGGCAGATTCTAGACGACCGTTCTGCCAGTGCTCGTCAGCAGAGGCTAAAATAATTTCCCATTCTTCAGGATCACCTTGCTGATCAACCCGTTTGGCTACCTCGCTTTCAGTAGGGCTAAATTTGCAATGAGTAGGAAGCTCGGTCTCTAGGTTGAGCTGTGGGAGCACATCCAAGACCTCTTGATACTCTTTCCTGTCTGTTGCAGAGATCGTTCGATAGATATGGTCAAATTCAATCAGACTGTCTATAACTGACTCCTCTGGAAGAAAAGGATTAGGCCACAGATGCGCCCACCAGAAGTGGATCAGACGCACCAAGGGATCGCTATGTTTGCAGGCTATGTACTCAACCGCGGCGTATCGCTTCACGCTTTCTGCTTTTGCCTTCTCAGGATCGGAGAAATTATGAGGATGGTACAGGTGATAAGAAGAGGCTTGGACACTGATAAATTGTCCACCTGTCGCCCCTAGGCGGTAGCCAAGTTCCCACCCTTCACAGAAAGGTATGGCATCATCGAATCCCCCTACTTTTTCTAGCAGCTTTAACGGTATGGCCATATTGTGAGGGTATAACCCAATCCAGCCTAGGGCCGGTTCTGCGACAGTTTCGTAAAGATCGTGAAATTCTCTCTGTATAGTACGGACTTCTTCAAACGGATAGCCTCCTTCCACTGCTTTTTCGATAATACTATCGAACTCATTGCACACCATACTCTCTGTGACAATCATCTTATCTCGATGTAGAGCCAAGAACCGGCGCAGTGAATAAGGCAGTGAGGTATCGAAAGGTGAACCTGTCTGAGGATCTTGGAAATACTCTAGGTCGGGAAGGACATATTGACAGCCACATAATACTGATTTCTGACCATTCTCTTTATAGGCTTCTAAGTAGCACTGGAGTAGTTCCGGGGCTGGTAGTGCATCTCCATCTAGGAAAACGACTAATGAACCGCATGCTCGCTCAACCCCTCTATTTCGTGCTCGACACCGGCCCTGATTCGTTTCAAAATATTCAACTTTGAGATTGTGCATCTTCAGTGATTCTAGCATTGCTCCAGTGCCGTCGGTAGAACCGTCGTCAACCACTATTACTTCAAAACGATCACTTGGAATATTCTGATTTTCTAAGCCACTTAACACGAGACGGAGGCGTTCTTTCTGGTTATACGTGGCTACGATTACACTTGTATCCATTATATACACTCCACCCTCAGATGATATTGGCATTTCAGATTTGGTATATAGTTCCACCCATCTTTACCTTCTATTAGGCAGGAGGGCAGTGTCTTAGCAGAATTGGAAAACATTAGTCGTTGGTTATCTAAGTGGCCAAAATAGTAAGAATCAAAAGATCGAGTATTTCGTTTTATGTATGTTTTTAATTTAAGATCTTCGACATTGTATTCGTTTATAGAAACTTCGCCGATAGCCATACTGAGAAATTCAACGGGTATCCAGCCTGATTCTTCTAGATAAATTTCGGCCCACGTGTGGCCTACCATAGGCTCGTCTATACTTCTGTATTCGTACACCTGTCCAGAAATTGGAAATCCCAACAAGGTTCCACATCTCTCTCTAGCAGGAATACCGACCATTCTACACAGAGCTATAAAGGTTCTCGCAAAGTGAATACAATTGCCACCGATGTTATTCAGCAAAATAGCCGAACTATCGGCCAGACCCACCGCAGGTATCTTAGTCTTCCTGAATTTTTTAGTTCTGATTAGTTTGCTGTAGAAGGCCCAAGCCAGTTCTTTTTTATCGCAAGGCGCGGATGCTTCGAGTATCTCGGAGAGCACTTGCTCCAGTTCTGGCAGTTTGTCTAAGACCTCGTCGGTATATAAATACTTCGACCTCTCCCAGTCCGAGAGGGTGTGTTCGCCTCTACCTTCAGCATTATACTCGCTGACTTCAAGTTCGCAAGTATATGAAAAATTTGCCGAATTTGATTTTACAGTGAAGGGATATGCATAGAAGAATCCAAACTTGCTGCGTAAACAGTATTTCATATTCTCTGGGAAACAGTCGATTAGACTAACGGCCTTTTGGTCTTCTGTCTCCAAAGGATATGGTATAAAAGCTCTTAACTGGTGATCCGGTTTTTCAGTGAGATGTATGTCGTAGGAGTAGGTCATTTTATAACGCTGGGTATGAGATTTTGAACGTATGTTACCTGTTTCATCTATATCGAAAAAGACACGTCGTCTTTGATCGCAGGCCTTGTATTCAGCCTCAAAAAATCGAGCCTCTCTTTCGTATAGCCAGTTCCAAGAGTCTATTCTATCGAAGAAATACTGATTGCCCTGTCGCCAGTGAGGTATCCCTTTTTTAATACCTTGCCTTAGCATTTCACGCAGCGATTCAATTGATAGGGTGGAAGGAGTAGTACCGTCGAGTTGCTGTAAGAATTCATTTTCACCTACCAGAAATTTAGGATCGTAACGGAGTGCCGTATAACGGTTTAAAAAATAATCATCCACCCAGTCTGCTACTACGTCTTTTTCACACCATCGCTTCAATAAATTGGCAATAGAATCCAACTGAATCTCCATTTTATCCCAGACATCTAGAGTTCTCCCTAGTATTTGTGTAATATTGTGATAATTAAATCTATCCGGATCTATTTTCAGACCTAAACTAACCGCTTCGAGTCTATCGAGATGGAGATCCTGATCTAAAGTGGTTGCTATACCGATAGGCAAAACTCCATGAAGTAAAGCACTATATAGGGTCTCTATATCTAAATCTCCAATTATTATATGTATTCTTTCCCATGGCGGATCTCTATAGATTTCATCGACAAACTCTATGTGGCTTTCAGGTCGCTTTACTCCTCGGGTAGATTCTACTAGTAAGCGATAAGGGATCTCCATCCCGGATGTATTCTGTCTCAGTATATCTTCTTTTAGAAGATTTCTGGGATCTTTTATATAGACGACAGGAAATGACTTATCCTGTTTGCGAAGCATCTTTCGTCTGCCTCTTTTTTTATTGGTGGTCGGCAATAGAGGCCCTATATAGTGGAACCCATCAGCACCGAAATCTAGCGTGGGATATAGTTCGGGTATATCGGCAATTAGATAGTACTTCTTCTTCTTCTTAATTTCGCAGGCTTTATTTTTTAAGTACTCTGCAAACGTGTCTCTTGATGATAAGACAGATAGAGTCTGAGGAGGAATACTATGTCCTATTCGGTCGTATCCTTGAATTATTTCAACTTCGTCAATCCCTTCCAAGTGTGCTGCAATTGAAGCCGTTGGTTTCAAGGAATGGATAATCAGATCAGGCTTATACATCTCAATCAAAGACCGTTCGGATTTTACGCAAGAGTCGATCCATTCAGTATCGCATGATCTATAGCCCGATAGCTCAATCTGGTCTCTGTGGATCTCTAGAGGCAGCGTTTTAACACTGCATATTTCTTCGCCTTTTTGGGAACACTGATCCACACAAGGCCCATCTCCTGCTAGCCGAACCTCATAGCCTCGACAGCGTAACTGTTGGGCGATCTCACAAGCTCGCCTAGTATGAACAGCACTACAGCCATGGAATAGGACCATAATAGATAACGCGCTACGGTCTAATATATTGGTTTCCGATGCTCTTCTAAGATTACTGCTCCACCACAATAACCTTGAGACTAATTTTTCTCTGATAGATGTAATCAATTGAAATATACCTCTGGTTGGATGATCTGACTAGAATTGGTGAAGCACAGCTAAGCTTCAGCGGGAGTAAAAGCGAAAAGTGTGCCGAGAAGTGCGTCCAGATAAACTGAGCCGTCGCTGGTATTCTGCTAAGTTCTTGGAATCAAGCAAGTTAGGTAATTCATATTTTTTATTGCCGCAGTTTCCGCCCACCTAGTCAATACGCCAAAGCGTATCACCTCTGAAACACTACCGTTCCCAAGCGTTACAAAAAGTCGCCGCCTTGGCCCCTGTCGATGATTGATTGACAACTGCATTTATGTTCACTATATTAGACAGACGGAGAAATTAGCAGCCGCACCCAAGAGAGCGACTTCCCTGCTTCTGTTTTCTCCGCATTTTAACTCCCACTGTCCGCCGGTCGCGTCCCTCCCCCCTAAACGCGGCGCGTTCTACATTACCTCTTATGGAAGCAATGGCTAAGACTGCAACCAATGGCCACGCCAACGGCAAGGCCACGTACGACGAAAGCAAGATCAAGACCCTCTCTTCACTCGAGCACATCCGCCTGCGGACCGGCATGTACATCGGTCGGATCGGCTCGGGTGCTGACCCCGACGACGGCATCTATATATTGCTCAAGGAGGTCATCGACAACGCAGTCGATGAGTTCATCATGGGATGTGGCAAGCAGGTCGACGTCGAGATCGACGAGGGGCGGGTCAAGGTCCGCGACTACGGCCGCGGCATTCCCCTCGGCAAAGTCGTCGAGTGCGTCTCGGTCATCAACACCGGCGCCAAGTACAACGACGATGTCTTCCAGTTCAGCGTAGGGCTCAACGGCGTCGGCACCAAGGCTGTCAACGCGCTTTCGGCCCATTTCGTCGTGCGCTCCTACCGCGACGGCCGGTGCGCCGAAGTGCTCTTTGAGCGCGGCGAGCTAAAGAAGCAAAAGAAGAGCCGAGCACCCAACGAGCCCGACGGCACGTACGTCGAGTTTTTGCCCGATCCCGTCATCTTTGGCGAATGCGCCTTCAACCACGAATTCGTCGAGCGCCGGATGTGGAACTACGCCTGCCTCAACCGAGGCTTGCGCCTGTACTTCAACCGCCAAAAATTCGAGTCCAAACAGGGCCTTTTCGACCTTCTCAAAAGCGAGGCCGGCGACTCGGTGCTCTACCCGCCCGCATACTACAAGGGCCAGTACCTCGAGTTTGCCTTCACGCACGTCGATAGCTACGGCGAGTCCTACCGCTCCTTTGTCAACGGCCAATACACGGCCGACGGCGGCACCCACCAGAGCGCGTTCCGCGAGGGGGTGCTCAAGGGGGTCAACGAATTTTACAAGAAAACCTTCAACGGCGTTGATGTCCGCGACGGGGCCTTTGGCGTCGTCGCCGTCAAGGTCAAGGAGCCGGTCTTTGAGTCGCAGACCAAAAACAAGCTGGGCAATACCGACGTCCGCAGTTGGATCGTCAACCAGACCCGCGAAGCCATCGTCGATTTCCTCCACAAAAATCGGGAGACCGCGCAAAAGCTCGAAGCGCGCATTATCCACAACGAGAAGTTGCGGAAGGAGCTGAACGCGGTTAAAAAGGAAGCCAAGGAGGCGGCGCGGCGCATCGAGATCAAAATTCCCCAGCTCAAGGACTGCAAGTTTCACAAAGGCGACAAGAAGCGCGGCGAGGAGTCCATGATCTTCATCGCCGAGGGTCAATCGGCGGCTGGCTCCATCGTCTCCTCACGCGACCCGGAGACCCAAGCCATCTTCACGCTCAAGGGCAAGCCGCAAAACCTCTGCGGCAAGACCCGCGCCTCCATCTACAAAAACGAAGAGCTATACAACATGATGATGGCACTGGGCATTGAAGAGGACGTGGAAAATCTGCGCTACGACCACGTCGTCTTGGCTACAGACGCCGATGAAGACGGCTTCCACATCCGCACCTTGCTCATGACTTTCTTCCTCACGTACTTCGAGGAGCTGGTCACCAGCGGCCACCTCTACATTTTGGAGACTCCGCTCTTCCGGGTCCGCAACAGGCGACAGACCCTCTATTGCTACGACCAGCGCGAGCGCGAGCGCGCCGAGGGCCGGCTCAAGGGCAACATCGAGGTCACTCGCTTCAAGGGCTTGGGCGAAATCTCCCCCAAAGAATTCGGGCAATTTATCAACGGCGACATGCGCTTGGTCAAGGTCGCCGTGCGCTCGCTAGACACCGTGCCGCAGACCCTCTCCTTTTACATGGGCAGAAATACCCCGGAACGCCGCGACTACATCATGGAGCACTTAGTCTAATGGCCTATATAGACCACTTATATGAGAGCTACTTCCTCAAATACGCCTCGTACTACATCAAGGATCGCGCCATCCCGCACCTCGACGACGGGTTAAAGCCCGTCCAACGGCGCATCCTCTACGCGCTACAGCAGATTGACGACGGCAAATTCCACAAGGTCGCCAATGTAGTCGGCCAAACCATGCAGTATCACCCGCACGGCGATCAGTCGATCTACGGCGCCTTAGTCGTCCTCGCCAACAAGGACCTTTTCATTGAGAAACAGGGCAATTTCGGCAACATCTACACGGGCGACGAAGCCGCTGCGGCGCGCTATATCGAGTGCCGCCTCACGCCCTTGGCTAAGGAAGCCCTCTTCAACAAATCGCTTACTCCATACGTCCCCTCTTACGACGGGCGCAACGAAGAGCCCGTGGTTTTTCCCGCCAAGCTCCCGGTGCTCCTCGCCCAAGGGGCCGAGGGCATTGCCGTCGGCATGGCCACCAAAATTCTGCCGCACAACCTCGTCGAGCTCCTACAAGCCCAAGTCGCGTACCTCCAAGACCAGCCCTTTGCCATTCGCCCGGATTTTCCCACCGGCGGGCTTGCCGACCTTTCGGAGTACAACGACGGCAACGGCAAGGTCTTAGTCCGCGCCCAGCTCGACGCTTCCGACCCCAAGCGCATCCTCATCCGCGAGATTCCCTTCGGCACCACCACCGAACAGCTCATCGCTTCCATCGAAGACGCAGCGCGCAAAAACAAAATCAAGATCGGTGCCATCAGCGACTACACGGCCGAAGAGGTTGAGATCGAGATCAAGCTGCCGCGCGGCACGTACACCGAAGAGATCGTAGATGCGCTCTACGCCTTCACGGACTGCGAACTGTCGATTTCGACCCACCTGATGCTGATCAACCAGCAGGACAAGCCTCAAGCCATGAGCGCGACCGAAGTCTTGCAGCACAACGTCGATCGCCTCGTCGATATCCTCAAGGCCGAGCTGCACCTCGAATCCGACCAACTCAACGACCGGCTCCACGCCCGGACCTTGGAGCAAATTTTCATTGCCAACCGCGTGTACGAGGCCATTGAGGGCGAGGACTCCCCCAAGCAGGTTGCCACGGCCGTGCGGACGGGGCTTGCGCCGTTTGCCACCCAAATCAAACGCGCCGTCACGGCCGACGACATCGACGCCTTGCTCGCCATACCAATCCGCCGCATCTCGCTCTACGACACCAACCGCGCCCAAAAGGAAATGGCCCAAATCCGCGGCCGGCTGCGCGAGATCAAGGGCCATTTAGACGGCATCATCCCCTACGCCATTTCCTTTCTCCAAGACCTCATTAGCCGCTACCGCAGCCAGTTCCCGCGCCGCACCAAAATCGTCGAGCTCAAACGAGTCGATGCGCGCTCGGCTGCCAACCGCAACCTCAAACTCCGCTACGACAAAAAGACCGGCTATCTCGGCCATCAAATCAACGGCGCGGCCCTGTTCGACGTATCGCTCTACGACAAAGTACTCGCCATCCGCAAGGACGGCTCGTACTCGGTTGTCCACGCGCCGGACAAACTTTTCGTCGGTACAGGCTTGCTCCACTGCGGCTTGGTAGATAAGGACCTAATTTTCAGCATCATCTATAAAGACAAGGCCGGTGCCTCCTACATCAAGCGCTGCACAATCGACAAATTCATCTTAGGTCGCAGCTATGAGCTCGTACCTGCCGAGTGCAAGGTGCTTAAGCTGACTACCGACTCCGACAAAAAGATCGCCCTCAACTACAAGCCCAAGCCGCGCCTCCGCAAGCTCGACGAGGTCTTCTCCATCGGCCAATATCCCGTGCGTGGACACCGTGCCGGCGGCATTCGCCTGACGACCAAGGAACTAGCCGGGTGTAAGCTGGTGTGAGCGGCACTCAGCCGCTGCACTAGTTCATATTTTTACGCTGTTAGATATTTGGCTATATTACCAGTAGTCAGGCTGTTATCGACCCTACTTTTGCCTGAAAATGGAGAACTTGACAGTGCCTAATCCTAAAACAGTAGAGGAACTGCAGGAGAAAGCTGCAATTTATTGGCCATCTGAAATCGCCAAGCAAGAGAAGAGTTCTAGTATTATTCCATTGCTCCTTAAAACACAAGACAGTTTTATAAGCGTACTCCATCTTGCATCTAAAGACCCTTATGATTGGACTAAAATTTTAGATTTTGTTGAAGATCTCTATCCAAACCTTTTTCTAAAACATCTTTGTATTTTATCCGACATCGGCGGAGAAAACTTAAAACGCTTTGCAGCAGACCTTCCGAATAAATTTAAGTGTGAGGATTTCAGATTTAACTTTCGTGGCAAAAATTACGATTCTAAGATGGAATCTCTTTTTTCTGGCAAGAAATGGAGTAATTCCAGCCTAGGACTTGATGGAGAAGGTCTCCAAAGACGTTTTGGCCTTACAGACGCCATTATTGATGTAAGTACCCTGATATTATTTGGCAGTTTGTCAACTAATGACTTCTTGCCAGAAGAAGTCGAAGATAAATGTATTATCGGTTCAATGCTCGGCGACAGGTCGAGATTGGAAAAATACATTAAAGAACGATATATTTGGGTCAGTCGAATTACTGGAGGAGCAACGTCCAATAGAATGGGACATCTCGCTCAGAATTATGTAAAAGAGCGATTGGCCCAATATCTCCCAAGTTGGAATTTTTCACAAACTACGATTCCAGGCGTCAGTCAAAATGAGGGTAGAACAGATATAAAATTTGACATCGTAGGAAAAAGCCCTAGTGGTAATTATTGGGGAATTGAAGTAAGTTTCCAATTTACGACAAACAGTGTAGTAGAAAGAAAAGCCAAACTTGCCCCTGATAGACAAAGGCTTCTTCGTGAAAAAGGGCATAAAATTGCGTATGTAGTTGATGGTGCCGGTAATTTTGAACGTCGATCTTTTGTGAAGGACCTAATCGACTACAGCGACTGTATTATCAACTTTAGCGACAACGATATTAGACGTCTTGCAGAAACTATGGAAGGAGACGATGAAAATGGCTCATAGGAGTGAAAACTGCAAACCTCTAGATATATCAACAAGGGCATTTGCAGATTTTCAAAAATTATCGTCAAAGTCATCACGTCCAGATGTATGGCTTTTCCATTTGACTACAGAAGTCGATTTCGACGATAAAGTTTCTATGGAATTTTTTAATCAAGATTTTGACGGTTTTCTTGAAAAATTGCCTGAAGAAAGTACAATTTGTTTTTTAACAAACCCTCACACAGCTTGCTATGTAATAGAAAAACTTCAGAACCGCGTCAATTTCAAACTTTGGATTGCTGTCAAACGGAAGAAAAAGATACTGAGATTGGACGCTTTACCAGATGACCATATTGCTCTTTTAGTTTTTACCCGTTACAAAGATTCTTTAAGACACAACAAGACTCAAATAGAATATACGTACTGTCCTGCCTGCAAGAAAACAACAAAGGACTACGGCGGCAAGAAACATATTTATAGCCCCTATGGGACGCTTATGTCTGATATTTGGCGAGACATTTCTTATGATAATGACGCAGCACCAAGAGCTATTCTGAGTAGGCTAAAGGACCTCTTTGGACACGAACCTTATCGCGAACTGATTTACTGCGATGTCAGGAACTTTCTTACATGTTCCAACAAGAGAAAATTCCACTCTTCAAATGGAATAATTAATAACCCCGGCGAGAGTCGTTTACTTAATGGAGATTGTTTAGATGTCATTAAAACTATACCTGAAAATTCTGTAGATTTTATTTTTGCTGATCCTCCATATAATATAAAAAAGAAATATGATAACTGGAATGACGCCCAAGATATTAGTAATTACTTTTCATGGTGTGACCAATGGATAGCTGAATCAGCTAGAGTCTTAAAGCCCGGTCGGACTTTTGCAATTATAAATATCCCCCTCTGGATCGTCAGGCATTTTTCGTTCGCGAAAAGCATTTTAGACTACCAAGATTGGATAGTTTGGGAGGGATTGAGCTTACCCGTCAGAAAAATTATGCCGGCACACTACGGAATAATTTGCTTTAGTAAAGGTCGGCCAATCGAAATTGCCAATCACGAGAAGAAAGCCAGTTGGACAACTCCCCAAGACTTCATGAGCCTCAAACCATGGTATTGTGTTAGAACCTCTTGTATCAAGAAGAGAAATATAAACAAAATTACCGACCGGCAGCCGATTGGAAATTTGTGGTGGGACATCCATAGACTAAAACACAATTCAAAAAGAGTTGATCACCCATGTCAACTACCTCCATCATTGATGAGACGACTTATCCATACCTTTACCAAAGTAGGAGATCTCGTTTTAGATCCTTTTAATGGTGCCGGTACAACAACCTTAACATCGGAAATGCTTGGAAGAAAATTTATTGGAATTGAACTGTCAAATAAATATCATGCAATTGCCGAACAGAGACATTTAGAGCTGCAAAAAGGGAGGGATCCGTTTGCAAAAAATGGCACTACTCCAAAAGCAAAGAATAGCAGAGTTGCAAGACTACAAAAACAGAAGTATGAAGTACCCAAAAAAACACTACAGATCGAAGTCAAGAAGATCGCGATCAAACTGGAACGCAGGCCCACTAGAGAAGATATTATTAGACTCAGCAAATACCCAATTCGTTATTTTGACGAATACTTCATCGACTGGGGAGAGGTGTGTAGTGCCGTTGGCGACAAAGGAATGACTGAAAACTTCTCTCAATCCATTAGCAATCAACCAGATGATCAACAGATGGAACTCTCTTTTAGATAGGGCTACACGGCCAGCCATTCTCCTTCTCGCCAGAAGGCAAGCGCATCAGAAAGGATCGACTCCATGTACGTAGGGACTCAGTACTTCGGCACCTCAAAGACCGAGATGGAATTCCTCGTCCGGCACGGCGTGACCCACTTCGACGCCAGAGTCGAGGACCTAAACGTCGATACCCTCGTCCGGCACCGCGAGGCCGCGGCCACCTACGGGGTGGAACTGGAAATGGTCCACGTCGCGCCGCTCGACAACATCGGCCTAGCCAAAAACCCCGAGCGCGAGCGCGACCTCGACACGCTGTGCCAATACATTGAAAACGCCGGTAAGGCCGGGCTGCGCGGCCTCAACTACAACTTCTGCATCCTGCGCGCCGATGGGGCCGGTGGGCTGGTGCAGCGCACGGCATCTCGCCCGGGGCGCGGCGGGACGACCTATAGCTCGTTCCGGCTCGCCGAATACGACAACGACACGCGCTACGCGGCCGGTGAGGTCAGCCGCGGAGAGGCCTTTGAGCGGGCGGCTTATATGTTGGAGCGCATCATGCCCGTTGCCGAGCAATGGAAGGTCCAGATGGCGTGTCACCTCAACGACCCGCCCGCGCCGGTCCTGAACGGAGTGGAAAAGTGGAATTGGCCCGTCTTTGAGGGGCTGAAACGCTTCAGCGAACTGGTTGACAGCCCGTACCACGGCTTCAACTTCTGCTGCGGGGTAGCGGCGGAGGGCCTAGAAAATCCGGCCACAGAACTGCCGCCAATCGTCCGGTATTTTGCCGAGCGAAAAAAGATATTCAACGTGCATTTTAGGAACATCCGCGGCGGTCTGCACGACTTCTGCGAGACCTGGCCCGACGAGGGCGATGTCAATATGTACGAGGTCGCCAAGGTCCTACACGAAGCGGGCTATCCCTACATGCTGATGCCCGACCACGCGCCGAGCCATCCCGAGGACAAGGCTCCGGCCGGCGTTTCGGTCCGCGTCAACCAAGCTTGGGCCTACCAGTTCGGCTATATCAAAGCCTTTATCCAAGCACTCGAATACGAGCGACCATCTTCGACCTGATGACTATCCAAGCCTAGCGGCCAATTTGCCTTTGTACCATTAGAACACTGTTATTTAGCCAGACAACAAGGAAAACGCCCATGACCGCTACCTCGCCTGCTATGGACTGGGACCTGACGAGCTATTTCGATGAATTTGATGGCCCGGCCATGCGGCAATTCAAAGAAGCCCTGCAAAGGGATATTGCAGCGGCACGCCAGCAAGCTGCCGCCCTAGCGCCGCTTGCCGAGGACAATGCCGACGCTTGGGAAGCCGTATTCCTCCTGACGGAGGGCCTGACCGACCGCCTCTCTCATCTGGGTTCCTACCTCGGCTGTCTCACAGCAGCGGACGCTCGCAATGAGGACTACGCCCGCGAGGAGGCCGCCTTTGCCCTGCTGGCGGCCGAGAGCGAAAAGCTCTATGTCGAACTCTTGCGTACGCTCAAGGACGCTGCGGACGAAATTTTTGCCGAGTTCGCCCAACGGGCCGCCTTGGCGGACTGCCTCCACTTCCTCCGCCGCCAGCGCGAAGACGCGCAGCGCACCATGAGCCTGGAGCAGGAGATGCTCTCGGCCGACCTCGGCGTTGACGGTCTCCACGCTTGGGGCCGCCTCTACGACACGATCTCCGGCAAGCTCGAATTCGACATCGCGTTTCCCGATGGCCGCACCGAGCGGCGCCCTATGTCGCAACGCCGCGCCCTGATGGAAGACCCCGACCGCCGGGTCCGCCAAGCGGCCTTTGACGGAGGCAATCGGGCTTGGGAGCGCATGGAAGACGTAGCCTGCGCCGCGCTCAACGCCATCTCGGGGACGCGCCTGACCCTCAATCAGCACCGCGGCGTCAACCACTTTCTCGATGTCGCCCTCTTCGAGGCATCAATTTCGTCCAAGACCCTCGACGCGATGTTTGCGGCTATTGCCGACCAAATCGAACTGCCTCGACGCATCCTCGCCCTCAAGGCTCAACTGATGGGCACCGAAGGCGTGGCTTGGTACGATCTGGGCGCACCGCTGCCGCTGCCCGATCAAGGGCAACTCTCTTGGGAAGAGGGCACGGCCCTCGTCGCCCGCTCCTTTGCGGCAGCCTACCCGCGCTTAGGGGAGTTCCTCGGCCAAGTCTGCGAACGCCAATGGATTGAGCACGCGCCCCGCTCGGGCAAACGGCCCGGTGCCTTTTGCACTGGCTCGCTGTTGACCCGCGAGTCCCGCATCTATATGACCTACAACGACACCCTCGGCGATGTGCTCACGCTCGCCCACGAGGCCGGGCACGCCTTCCATAGCTACATCATGCGCGACGTGCGCACCTACGCCCACTCCTACCCGATGACGCTGGCCGAGTCGGCCTCGACCTTCGGCGAAATGATCCTCACCGAGGGCATCCTCGCCGACCCCTCCTTCAGCCCGGCCCAAAAGGCCAGCGCTCTCAATCAAGAAATTGGCCACGGCGCGATCTTCCTGCTGGATATTCCGGTGCGCTACCAGTTCGAGAAAAAGCTCTACGAAGAGCGCGCCAACGGCGAACTCACGGTCAGCCGCCTCAAGGAACTAATGGTCGAAACCCAGCGCGGAGTCTTCGGCGACGCGCTCTCGCCGGGGGGCGAAGACCCCTACTTCTGGGCCTCGAAACTCCACTTCTATATCACCGGCGTGACCTTTTACAACTTCCCTTACACCTTTGGATTCCTACTCAGCCGCGGCCTGTATTCAATGTTTAAGCAAGAGGGGAGCGACTTTCTTCCGCGCTACGAGCAATTCCTCCGCCTCACCGGCAGCGACACCGCCGAGGGCGTGGCGCGCCGGGCCTTGGGCCGCGACCTCGAAGACCCCCAGTTCTGGACCGAGGCCATTCAGACTTTGGAAGCTCCACTGGCCGAGTTGGAAAAATTGCTACCCGAGGTGCTACCTGAGCATTCTTAGCTGATAAGACAGCCGCAAGGACTCCCATGTCGCGCTTACTCCTAGTCTTCTTCTTTTGCATCGGCCCGGCTCATGCCGCCGACAACCCGCCAGCGTCCGGCTTCAATGCCGCTGATTCCGACCCCAAAGCCATCGCCCTAGCCGACGAAGTTATGACCGCGCTGGGGGGCCGCGCCAACTGGGACGCTACTCGCTACATCACTTGGCGCTTTTTCGGTTTCCGCTTACACGTGTGGGACAAGTGGACGGGGGATATTCGCTTTGAGGAAGGCGACTTGACGGTGCTGATGAACATCCACAGCAAAGAGGGCCGCGCCTTTGTCGCGGGTGAGGCAATCAGCGACCCCGACACCCTCGCGGCCAAACTCGACCACGGCTACCGCGCTTGGATCAACGACTCGTACTGGCTGGTCATGCCCTACAAGCTCAAGGACACCGGCGTCACTCTGCGCTATCGGGGCCTTGAAGCCACCCAAGATGGCCGCCCGGCCCAAGTGCTGGAGCTCACGTTCAAAGATGTCGGCGTCACCCCGCAGAACAAATACGCGGTCTGGATCAACCGAGAATCGCGGCTGGTTACTCAATGGGCGTTCTACCGCGACGCGGCCGACGCCGAACCGCGCTTTATCGGCCCGTGGACGAACTGGCAACGCCACGGCTCCATTTTGCTCTCCGACGGTCGCGGCGAGCGCGAGCACACGGATGTGGCGGTCTTCGACGAACTGTCGCGCTCGGTCTTTACGAGTCCGGATCCGCTAGATTGCTCTTGCCTTCTGGGCGAGTAGGCTACTACACTGCTAGGCCGGTACAGCAATACAACAAAAAAGCCGACCTCGCTCGCTCAGTTGCTCGAAAACTCGACCAACTGCCCGCCGCACTCGTCTTTCATTTTTTGCAAAGCCCTGTTCCGCAACTGCCGGACGCGCTCGCGGGTGACGCCCATGCCCGCGCCGATTTCCTCCAAGGTCTTGGGTGCGCTGTCGTTGAGGCCAAAATAAGCGCGGACGATGTGGGACTCGCGGGCGTCGAGCACCTTCAGACAATTGGCTACAGCCGCGCGCATTTCCCCATCGACAAAATGCTCGTGTGAGCTGGGCTCGGCCGCGACAAACGTCTGTGCAAACGTCATCTCGCCATCGGCAAAAGCAGGGGCGTCCAAGGGCAGGTCCGGCTGCCCCATCTCAAAGGCGTTGCGGATGCGCTCGGCTGAGAAATCGACCGATGCGGCGATCTCCTCGACAGTCGGGGCACGCCCTAGCTGCTGCGAGAGGACCGCGGCCTCCTTTTCGACCCTCTGCCGGTCGCTGACCCGACTCAGGGGCGGGCGGGCAATTTTGCCGTGTTCGGCCAAGGCCCGGAGGATGGCTTGGCGAATCCACCACACCGCATAGGTGATGAACTTAAAGCCGCGCGTCTCGTCGAAGCGCTGGACAGCTTCGAGCAGCCCGAGGTTGCCTTCGGAAATCAGCTCAATCAGCGAGAGACCGCAGTCGTGGTACTCGCGGGCGACGCGCACCACAAAGCGCAAATTGGCCTGTACCAGCGCCTGACGCGCCTCTTCGTCACCTGCTTTGGCGCGCTTGAAAAGGGCTATTTCTTCCTTGCGACTGAGCGGCTCGGAGCCTTTTATATCGCGCCAGTAGAGATCGGTCGCCGAGTACATTGTTTCTTTTTTTTGAGCGTCCATTTTAGTTCTCCACGTTAAACAATGTTTACGTTCACGTTAAAGTTGAAGGTAGAATACCAAGTGAACATGTGCAAATCCTATCTTTTTGACGCACCAAGACAGCCAAATGTTCAATCTAAAGGCAGTCGGCGGCTCTTTTTTTTCTCGGAATGACGCCGCTTGCTGTTAAGGCGGCGCGTTTGGGCGGCGCGGCTGGGCTTGGTTTTTTCGCGCTTAGGCGGCTTCTGGAGGGCCGCGGCGAGCAGGGCGGCCAGCTTACTGAGGCAGTCGGCGCGATTGCGTCCCTGCGTGCGAAATCGCTCCGACTGGATCGACAGAATCCCCGCGTTGTTCAGCCGAGCGGCGAGCTTCTCGGCAATCTGCTGGCGTTGCTCGGGGCTGAGCACCGCACTGTGGACAAAATCAAACTGTAGCTCAACGGAGGTATTGAGCTTGTTGACGTTTTGTCCCCCCGGCCCAGAGCTGCGGCGAAACTTGAAGCGCAGTTCGGAAAGCGGAATGGAAAGAGAAGGTAAGACGTATAGGGTTTCCATAATGAGTGGTCGCTCCTCGGCCGGCAGACTTGAAGATAACCTAATATGTATCCTTTATTATGTCCCGTAATGCACCCGCCATCCCATTTTCGCTAAGGAGAGACTTTCTATGAAACGCTATACCGCGGCAATCGTCGGCTGTGGCTCCATAGGCAATGCCCATATAGAAGGCTACAATCTCGTGGACGAGGTCGAGGTGATCGCAGTCGCCGACCCGGTCGCCACGGCGCGCCAGACCTATGTAGAAGCATACGACATCCCTCGGGAATTTGAGACGGTCGCCGAGATGATGGAAAAGGCCCGGCCCGATATCGTCAGCGTCTGCACTTGGCATCTCTTGCATCCGGCGCCCACGATTGCCGCAGCCGAGGGCGGTGCCCGCGCCGTCATCTGCGAAAAGCCCATGGCCATCGGCATGGCGGCCGCCGACTCCATGGTCAATGCCTGCCAAGCGCACGGCACCCAACTGGTCATCAGCCATCAGCGCCGCTTTACCCCGGGCTGGGAAAAGGCCAAGGCACTGGTCGAAGAGGGCGCGATTGGCGAGCCGATCTTCGTCACCAACAAGGTCGCCGACGGGCTGACCAACTGGGGTACGCACTCCATTGACGGTTCGCGCTTCGTGCTCGGCGACCCCCGCGCCCAATGGGTTATGGGCGCGGTCGAGCGTCGCACCGACCGCTACGAGCGCGACACCATGATCGAAGACGCCTGCATGGGTTTGGTCCACTTCGCCGGCGATCTCCAGCTTTTCATTCAGTCCGACCTCATGCGCGAGGGGGCTGCGGCCGGCCACTTTGAAATCCGCGGCCGCGAAGGAATTTTATCAGTGAGCGAGACTCGGGTCCAGCTTATGAACGCCTCCTCTGGCGGCTGGCGGGAAGTCGATCTCGCGCTCACCGCCGGCACCAAGGCCATTGGGGGCAATACCAACGCCGCCCAAGTCCGCGAACTCATCGCCTGTCTCGAAGGCCACAAGGCCGAGCACCGCAACGCCGGCACCACGGCCCGCGACACCGTAGAAATTATGATGGCCCTCTACGAATCGGCGCGCCGCAACCGCGTGGTCCACTTGCCGCTGCAAGAAAAGGGCTATCCCCTCCAGCTCATGGTCGAGGAGGGCAGCCTGCCCGTGGAAGTCGAGGGCCGCTATGACATCCGCGGCTTTCTCAAGCGCGAGGGCATCGACGAGGCCAAGTACAAAAAGCTCTGGGATGAGGGCATGGGGCACCACCAAATCATGCGCCAACTCCACGACGAAATGAACCCGCGTTGACCGCGAGAGGCCGGGGCGCGATACCATATTGACATTCCCCGATCCCTCCTGTACCTTCTATTTTTTCTAAATTTACGTGCCCGCCCCAGCGGATGCCTTAACAAGGAGCGTCGTCATCGCCAAGTTCCGCAGCTCGCGCCGAGAGGCCGTAGCCAAGCTCAAGTCCGAAGACATCGACTACAAGCGTCTCGATGTCCTAGTCAAGTTCATCACGCCGACCGGCAAGATCGAATCGGCCCGGCGCACCGGCGCCACGCGCAAGCAGCAGACGCGCGTAGTTCGCGCCATCAAGCGCGCCCGCTTTTTAGCCCTCGTCCCCCACACCATCGACGATACTCGTTGACCGAGCCCAGCGCACCCAGTGGCCGCCATGGCTGATTGAGACCCGCGCCTCGGCACCAGACACTTAAACCTTATGAGATGAGGTCTCAGTGGATAACCTGTGGAACAACCTCCTTAAAGGGCTACAAGAAGGCGCGGCTGCCGCGGCCGACAAGGCCGGCGACCTAACCCGCCTAGCGCGTGCCCGGCTCGACATCGCCGCTGCTAGGACCCAACTCCACCGCACCCAAGCGGATCTGGGGGCGCGGGTCCACCAGCGCCTCGAAGCCGGGGACGATCCCGTAGCCGACGATCAAGTACAAGCACTGAACCAACAGATCAAAGAGCAGAATGCTGCGCTCGCCGATTTCGAGGCGGCCTACGACGCGCTACAGAGCACGCTGCGCACGGAAGAGCGCAACGCCGATTAGCAGTACCTCCGTTAGTAACCAATGGTGCTAGTGTTTTATAATCCGAACTCCGCGATAGACGCCGTGGTCGCGGGGCCGCTCCGTAGCTGAAAACCCTCGTAGCCGCTCCGCGCTTTGGCAAGCTGGCGAGCACGAGCAGGCTCGCGGCTTATAGCCGTTGCCAGCGGCGTTGCGGCTGGCGCGGCGTCATTATTGATAAAACGGCATAATTATCGGCGGTTTTTCCATCGAGGATCGTCGATCTACCGCGAATTGGCCCTTTTTCGGCATAATTATCAAGTTTTTGTGGTAAGCCAGCGGCGTTGCGGCTTGTGAACCAACTCTGCGGCTCCCTATATTGCCCGGCGCCGCGGCAACGCCCTGCTTGGAGCAAGGAAAGGCTAAGGATGGCTACCGCTTGGGGAGGGCGTTGGCGTGGCACACACTCCACTGAAGGGAGGTTTAGCTATGCTGCCGATTGACAGACTGCCAACCGCTCCCTACCTAACAGTCTCGTATCCTTCGGCGTACTCAAGACGGGTGCGCCGTTCACCCAACAAGGAGATACTCCTATGTTTAAGTCTTTCAAAAACCTGCTTGGCCTTAGCCTGCTGGCTTTCTTCGGCGTTTGGATGGGGTGCTCGTCCGACTCCTCGCCCGTCAGTCCTTCAAACAAAGCCGTGACGGACGATGACGGATCAGCAACACAAGTATCGACGTTTTCGACCGATGTTTCCATTCCTGACGACAGTCTAAGGGTAGCGGTTACTCAAGGACTCTGGGCTTTGGTGGCAGAAGGGAAAATCGACATTCCTACAGGGACAAACCCGCTTACAACGGCAAACCTTGCAAAGCTAGAAACGCTTACCGCTAGCGGCAAAGGGATTGTGAATTTGAGCGGCCTTGAGCACGCTACCGACTTGAAAAGCCTGAACCTAAACGGGAACAACGTTGAGGACCTAGCGCCTTTGGCCAATCTGACCAAGTTGGAATATCTGAGCTTGGAAAATAATCTCATTCCCCAAACGGGTTATTCTCATTTGGCTAATCTGACCAAGTTGACAAATCTTAGGATAGGCGGCCACAGAAACGCCGACATTGGCAGCGACACCCTAGAGGTGGTGGTTGAGAACATGACCAAGTTGACCGCTCTAAAGGTGAACCACATGGGGCTTACGGATATTTCTTTTTTGGAAAAGGAAAATCTGAAAGAGTTGCGATACTTAAACCTAAATGGCAACCGGGAGATTACGAATCTCAAACCGCTTGCTTGTCTGCCGAATCTGAACGATTTGCGCGTAGAGAGGGTTGGTGCTGCTTACAACACCGTTACCGGCGAGGTAAATAAACTTCTCCTATTCTTGATAGGGGAAGGGGTATATGTAGATTACATTACTTAGCCCCATGCAGTAGATCGTCCTCTACGCAGAGGACGCCCAACGCCCCGTTGCCGCTTGCCGGTGACGGGGCGTTGCTATGCCGCTCCAATACGCCGCTCGCTGGCGTCCGCGCATCATAGACCATTGACCGCCCCCGGCGCACGGGCGATATTGGCAATCCTGTCCTTGAGAGAGACAGGGTTAGGCTGGCGGTTAGTATCCGCGACCGCCGACTAAGCCTAGCTAGCGCATTGCGGCTTGATTTATTGGCGGTGGAAACCGGATGCGCGAAAATGAATAAGCGGCGTTGGTTGGGCCGATTGCGTAAGCGCGGCCACCGGGTCTAACATCCCCGGCTTCTTGGGCCAACGCCGCGCTTTTTTATGGGGCTTGGCTTGGCACACACTTTCACAGACAGGAGCAAAGACGATGCGGGTATTGAGTGGGTTGTTAATTGGCTTGGAGTTGGCAGCGACGCCAGCGGATAGCACGGACGCCGCACCAGCGGATACGACGACGACGCCAGATTTGTCTTGTCTGTTTGGCCTCTTTGGAACTGAAGAAACCGATCATTGTCTGGAACAGCTGCAGGAACCAGAGGAACAGGAACCAGAGGAACAGGAACCAGAGGAACAGGAACCAGAGGAACAGGAACCAGAGGAACCAACAGCACCCACAGACAACGCCGATGCGTTGGCACAGTTGCAGGCTGAGTTAGATGCGTTGCGGGGCGAGAATGACGCTTTACGGGGCGATCTAAGCGCGGCGCGTGACAGTCTTGCTTCTCGCACGGCTATCGGGGGAGGTCGGCAAGTAGTGCGCGATACGGTGCTAGTTTCGCACACGGATACGCTTTTGTTTTGCCCCCCAACGGACCAAGAGCGGCGCGATCTATTTGACTTGTTCACGGGGGCGGCTGACGATACAACGAACAGCGAGGGATCGGCGGGTAAGGCTGGTTCGGTGCAGGTTGAATCGTGGGGCGCGATTAAAGCCTTGATACAAGAGTAACTCAATGAAATCTTGACCGCCCCCGCTCGCGGCGCGATATTGGCAATCCTGTAAATGAATAAGCGGCGTTGGTTGGGCCGATTGCGTAAGCGCGGCCGCCGGGTCGAACATCCCCGGCGCCTTGAACCAACGCCGCGCCTTTTTGTGCTCGCTTGCCACCGCCAAACGCCCCCAGCGAATAACGCGCCTTAGACTTTTATACTAACGATAATAGGCCTTATCGGGACTACCCCTTGGCGGCACTCTTCGTCATCCACTCGTCCCGTCCGCCGTAAGCGGCAAACACGGCTTCGAGCAAGAGCCGCACGGCTTGGCCAAAGTAACGGCCCCGACGCCACGCCACGCCGATTTCGCGCTCAAAGGCTACGCCGCGCACCTCTACGGTCTTGAGCGCACCGCTCGTTAGTATGAGATGTAGGGGTATTCTCTGAAGATGCCTTTAGACAGGCCCCGGGGCTAGCTGGCATCCTAACAGCCTATCGGCAGCATCATTTGCGGGACTTCGCCGACCGTGCAGTCAGCGGATAAACTTTCACCGACCATGCCGTTTGGTTGCTCCCTGTACTGAGCCACTAGCGTCGTGCCGTCGGCCTCGTCGTCAACTCCCGTAATTTCGTTTAAGAACAAGTCCTGTTCCTGAGCCGTCATTACCGGAAATCCGTAGTGGCGGCTCGCGTATTTTAACGGGCCGCTCTCTTCCGTCCGCGCAACGGCCCACTCCACGTGCCGGGCTAGCCGGGCGCGGTTGTACTCGTTGGCAACCGGAGGTGTGGAGCGCAGCAGGTTTTGCGCGACCGCCACCAACGTCTCGTCAATCTCCATGCCGACAGAATTTCTTCCTGCTGTTAGGGCGGCTGCGAGCGTCGTCCCGGTCCCGGCAAACGGGTCGAGCACCACATCCCCTTTGACAGAAAACATGCAGACGAGCCGGTAGGCCAACTCAAAAGGAAAGGCCGCGCTACGCTCGCGGGTCGGCCCATCCACAAGCCCTTGCGAAGTTCCCTTTACGTCGAACCACACATCCGAGAACCACACGTTGCGTTCCTCCCAGAAGAAGGCACTCTCGCGGCGGTTGGCTTTCTCAGCGACCGTTGTGAATGTTCGTCGCCGCCCTTTTCTAAGCACGAGAATGTACTCGTGCTCGTAGGTTATGTATGCTCCTACGGGCAACATCCCAGACCCCATAAATTTGTTGGGGGCGTTGGTCTGCTTGCGCCAGAGTATATCGGGCAAAGCGGCAAAACCGTTGTCGAGAAAATAGCTGAGTATGCGGGAGTGATTGGAGTATAGCTGGAAGTCGCCATCTATGGTTCGGGTGGCGTCGCCAATGTTGATACAGGCAATAGCCCCCGGCTTCATAACGCGGTCGCACTCCCGCCACACGGCATCGAGCAACTCGTGCATGAGCTTGAAAGCGTCCGGTCCATTGCCGCTCGACAGTTGCTCCCCAATGCGATAGTCTTGGAGCGCGAAAATATCATCCCACATTTCCACCATCGGATAGGGCGGCGAGGTGACGATCAAATCAACCGACTCATCCGCGATTCCGGCCATGGACTGGGCAGGGCCGCATATCAGCTTAGCGGTGGTCTGCAAAGGAAAGTGGTACGTGGATCATCTAGAGATCAAAGGTGTATTTCCCGTACCAGAACGCGCCGCCAAAGCCATAGGGACTGTGCTCGCCAAATGGTCTGCCGAGGCCGGTTGCGGGATCCTCGCCGGCGATCTCGTTTTCGTAATTCGTCGGCTCGGTGTTGAGGACATTTTGAACGCCGAGGGTGATTGTCGATCCAGTGCCGAGTGAAAAACTGGATTCGAGGTCGAGCAACAACGCACGGCCAAAAACTTGGTGGCCCCAATCCCATTCGTCCCACGAACCGTAATAACTGACGCGGCCCAACACACGCCAATTATCAGTTGGGGCGTGCATCAGGGTCACATTTGCGCGGTGCCTAGGGAGCCCCTTTTCCAAGAGCGTGATGCGCTTTTGATTGACCAAGGTTTCGTCGTATTCGGTGACATCGGTCTGGGTGAAATTATACGCGAGGCTCAGTTCTCCTTTGGACCCAAACGGCGCGGTGAGAACGACATCGATCCCTTGGGTGCGCGTTGCAAAATTATTGGTAAAGAAGCGGAACTCTTGCAGATTGGTGATGCCTGCAACGCGCAGTTGTTCTATTGGTGCGTCGTCGAGTTCACTGAGCTTAAAGTCCTGCGAGGTCGTCAGGCGATCCTCCACCACAATATTGAAATAGTCGAGCGTGACATGGACGGGATAGCTGGGAACCGCCACGACGAGGCCAGCCGACATATTGATCGATTTTTCCGGCTCCAGCACATCGCCCCCCACCAATTTCGCGGCCGGATGCGTTGAGGGAATCGTGGCTTTATTGACCAAAATGAGATTGCCTTCGTCATCTTCGCCGACCCCCGTCGTCTCGTTATAGGCATTTTGTTGCCCGGGCGTGGGCGCTCTAAAGCCCGTGCTGAACGAGCCGCGCACTCTCACATTCTCGTTGATCCCGTAGTTGGTCGCCAACTTGTAATTGGTCGTGGCACCAAATCCCTCGAAATTTTCAAAGCGCACCGCACCGCCGAGCAACCAGTTGTCCTGCGGGTTCCATTCCGCATCGCCATAAATCGCCCAGTTGGACCGACTCCACGCCCCGGCGGCAACATCGCTGAACCCCGGGAACCCATTGGAACTCGGCAGAAAACCATAGCGCGCCAGCGAGCCTACTTCATAAGACTTTGGCTCGCCGCTTACGATTTCAAACCTTTCAATGCGATATTCAAGCCCGCTGGCAAAGAACAGCCGCTCGCTAAGTGGATAGATCACATCGAGATTGAAATTGGTATCGGTCTGGATGTACGCGCCCGGATCAAACGAGGTGGGGGTGTTGGGGCCTAGGGACGCATTGATGGTTCGGTTGATAAAAAAATCGGTTTCGTGACGCCCATAAGACGCGCTGAGGTCCCATGCCAACAGCGATTTCGTGCCCTTAATCCCGGCCAACAAGGCGCGATCTTGCGTGGTCGCGCCAAACCGAGGCGTGAAACCATTGGGAAACATTTCTTGGAAGGTGAACAGCCCCGGATCGTCGAAAACCTTTTTCAGGGAATCTGGCTGCGGCACATCGTTGACGATGGGCACTACGGGCACCTCGCCGCCGCTTAAACTGCCAATGAGCAGGGTCTCGCCCTTGTCAATGCTGTACACGCCGTATCGCTCATTGGGATTGCGGAAGTAAAACCCGCCCTCCACTTCCTTGCTGGCAAAATTGCCGTGTCCGTACCATTCGATATGGTCGTTGATGAACGCGCCGTAATTGGCAAAGAGTTTCACGTCATTGCGAACAATGGGCTGCCCCCACGGCTGGGCCGGATCAGCTATATCCTTGCCCAGATCGATTAGGCGCGCAGCATCGGCGCGTTGCACCGAGCGGTCCGTCTCATCCGCGTTGCCATACTCCGCGCTGAGGTTTGCCCACGCCTGATCGCTGCCCAAGCCAACATTGCCCGCGACGCTGTATGTAAATCCATCGCCCGCTTGGAAAATACCGGGTTTGATTTGAAAAGACGCGCCTTGGTACTTGTTCTTGAGCTGGAAGTTCATCACCCCGGCAATGGCGTCAGAGCCGTATTGCGCCGAGGCGCCGTCGCGCAGCACTTCCACGCGCTTCAATGCAATGGCCGGGATCGGAGATATGTCAGGGCCTTGCGCCGCATCGGATACGCCCGTGGGCCACCATGCGATCACAGACCCGCGGTGTCGGCGTTTGCCATTGACGAGTACTAAAGTGTGGTCGGGTGCCAGTCCGCGCAGGTTGGCTGGGCGGACAAAGGTCGCAGCATCGCTGATCGGCTGGATATTGACATTGTAGGATGGCACGACATTTCTCAGCAGATCGGGCAAATCCGAACCGCCCTGCTTGACGAAATCTTCGCCAGTGACCACGTCGATGGGGACGGCCGACTCGGCGACGGAACGCGGCTGGGCGCGCGATCCCGTCACCACCAATTCATCAAACTCAACCAATTGTTCGAGAATATCCGAAAACTCGGTCGCGGTGGTATCCGCGCTTTCCTGCGCGCTGGCAATGTTGCTCGCAGCAAGCGCGACGATGAGGGCGAAAGGGTACTTGTGCCGCATGGGAGGACTCCTTTGAGACGAGTAGAGTAGAGTCAAATATGGGCTTTCTACGCAAGCATCATAATATCACTTCAGACCGCTCTCCTGCAACTCGCTGCCGTTGATTGCGGCTGCTCAATGCCGTATCCTTTCGGCAACACCCCTGCAGAGGAGGATCACCATGGCCACACCCCGCATTGACGACCGCGATTGGTCAGCCCTCACCACCGGCCAGCGCATCCGCCAACTCGAAGTCGAAGGCTATCTCGTCCTGCCCGACCTGCTCAACGCCGACCACATCGCCCGCCTCAAAGCCATCACCGCTACCTTCGAGACCAAGGCCGTCGATTACAGCGAACGCCAGCGCGGTCGCAGCAACATCCAATTCGACGGCGGCGAAATCACCGCCCTGCTCGGCCACCCGCCAACGCTCGCGTTCCTGCGCGAACTCTTGGGCGACGACGTGATCTTCATGCACTACGGCTATGCCCGCTCCGAACCCGGTCACCCCGGCATCAGCCTCCACGCCGATGGCCAACCCTACGGCTCCAAAATTTTCGGCTTTGAAGGCTCTTGCCCAGTGCTAATACGAGTGCTCTACTATCTCGACGACCTCATACCAGCCGTCTCGCCTTTCCGCGTGGTGCCGCGCTCCCACCTGTGCTTGCACGCCCACGCCAACCCCTATACGCGCTACAAATCCCACCCCGAAGAAGTCATGGTGCCCTGCAAGGCCGGTTCTGCCGTGCTCATCCACCACCGCGTATTCCACGGCAACTTCCCCAACGTCGGGGCTTACCCGCGCGAAATGCTGGCCATCGCCTATCGACCCGCTTGGGCCGGGCCGGTTGACGAAGTCAGCCCTTGGAGCGAGGAAGACCTCCGAGCCTTGCCCGACGAAATCCGGCCGCTCTTCGCCGACCGCAACACGCGCCACTGGGACTACCACGGCGGCAACAAGCCCCCGAACATGGCCGCCGCGGCCCCGGGCATGGACCCCAGCCGCTGGGAGCGCGTCTAACGCTACCGAGTAAACACCGTCCCCCGCACGTAAGACCCTTCCTCGCAAGCCAAAAACGCCAGCACCCGCGCCACCCCCATCGGATCCCCCAACACGGCGTTTCGCTTTGCTTCCTCTGGATCGCGGCCTGCGGCCTCGGCCCCCTGCGCTATATTCTCCAGCTTTAGCGGCGTTGCAATCCCCCCGGGGCACACCACGTGCAAGCGCACCCCTTTAGGCCCTAACTCGCTTTCGAGCTTGTAGTGCAACCCGTGCTGCCCGGCCTTGCTCGCTGCATAGGCGTAGGACGAGGAACCGCCCCGCACGCCCGCGCCCGAGGCGATGATCAGCAGCACGGATTGACCGGCGGCCGCCAAGAGCGGCGTCGCGTATTTGGCCGAGAGGAAGGTGCCCTTCAAGTTGGTGTCGAGCGTTGCGTCCCAATCTTCCGCCGACAGCTCCTCAATGGTCTTGTACGCCCCCGTCAAGACCCCGGCCGCGAAAACCGCCACCTCAAGGCGGACGGTGTGCTCTCTGATCTGCGCGACCGACGCGACCACGCTCTCTTCCAACCGCACATCCGTTGCATAGAAACGCGCTTGGCCGCCTGCGGCCTCGATCTGATCTACGGCGGCTCGTCCCTCCGCTTCGTTGTAATCAACGATGTGGACATGCGCGCCCTCTTGGGCGAAAAGCTCGGCAGTGGCCCGGCCAATGCCAGTAGCCCCGCCGGTTACCAACGCCTCTTTGTTCGCTAGTCTCACGCTTACCTCCCTCTATCGCTTGCGGCGAAGCGGCAAAAGTTGCCGATATATCGCCATGGGGTATTTTCTACGAGTGATTTGTTCAAACTCCGCTACATGACCACCCATCGCCAACTCGCCATCTGGCTCCTCGCTGTGTCGGCCCTCATCGTCGTCCTCGTAGTGTACGGGGGCTGGGTGCGCCTGACTCGCTCGGGCCTATCCATCGTCGAGTGGAACGTCGTCACCGGCGTCGTTCCGCCGCTGAGTGCTGCGGCCTGGGAAGGCGAATTCGCCAAGTACCGGCAGACGCCCGAATACCAACTCGTCAACTATGGTATGGGGCTGGACGAATTTAAGTTTATCTACTACATGGAGTTCGGCCACCGCTTGCTCGGCCGGGTGGCTGGGTTGCTCTTTGTCGCACCCCTGCTCTATTTCCTCGGCCGCCGGGCCATTCCCCGCGCCCACATACCCATCTATCTGGGCATTGGCCTGCTCTTCGCCCTTCAGGGCTTGGTCGGCTGGCTGATGGTCAAAAGCGGCCTAGGCGACCGGCCCCAAGTAAGTCATCTGCGTTTGACCTTGCACCTTGGTTGCGCCTTTGCTCTTTTGGCCGCTTGCCTCTGGCAGGTCTTTGGCTATCTGTCGCCTAAAGCAAAAGCCCGGCCAGTGCCCCGCACCGTGCGCTGCCTTTGTGCTGGGCTGTTTGCCGCTGTCTGCCTCCAGATCGCCGCGGGTGGCCTAGTCGCCGGACTTAAGGCCGGACACCTATCGGACACTTTTCCCAAGATGTTCGGAGCTTGGGTGCCAGACGGCTTGTGGGCCATGCAGCCACCGCTCGTAAACCTGCTCAACAACGCCACTACCGCCCACTTTCAACACCGCTTCTTCGCTTTTGTGGTCCTCGGGCTGGCACTAGCCTTGTGGGTAGCAGCACGCCGCACGGCCCTAAAAACTGGGGCTGGCCTAACCCTCTGCTTGGTAGCGGTGCAGATCGGCTTGGGGATCGGCACTGTCGTCGCCCAGATGCCCTTGGCCTTGGCCTCCCTGCATCAGGCCGTGGCCGTGGCCCTGTTTGCTGCCGCGCTTTTCCTCTGCCACCGCTCGTCTCGTACAGAGGCTATGCCGCCTCATAGCGGTTGATAATCTCGGTTTCAATCGCGCCGTCGGCCGCGATCTGGCGCACTGCAAGTGCAATTCGATGCTCGGGGTTTAGGGCTTCCCAAAGGCGGGTGGGCGCGTCGGCGAGGGGCAACAGGTAGGGAACTCCAGAAAACGGAGGCAGTGGGTCGCCATCTGAGTCGTACGTGGTGATGGCGTAACCGTAGCCCGGCTCGACCCAGTCAAAGCGAAAGAAGTGCCGCTCGCTGCGCTTGGGATCAAAGGGGCTGGCCTTGAGTATGGCAAGCCAAGCCTCATCGGCCTCCAGATCTACATACCCCGCTATGCGCGGCGTGTAGTTGGGCGGGTCCGGCTCGTGTAGCCAGTCAGCCAAACTCTCGGCAAAACTGCGGCCGGCGACAAAACCCTCGTGTATGGCGTCGGTATGGACCCCATTGGAGACAATGCTGCGCCGCGCACAAACTCGCATGGCGTTGTAAATAATGAGCGTGGGGTCGCTCAACTTCGCGGGGTCGGCTGCTTCGGTCCGCAGCACGTCGCCCTCAGCGACGAAGATGCGGTTGCGGCTGTTGGCACTGCGCCCCGCGATCCAGTAAACCTGCGTCCAAGTCCCCTCCGCGGCCCGGCCAATGACAATACCGCGGCCTACGTAGGGATTTTCGGCCAGCCGTTGCCGCAAGTTGGCCATAGCCTGTTCTCTTACCGCTTTTGGTGCCATGCCCCATAGTATAGGACAACGCTACACTCGGCAAAAGCGCGACCGCACCGCCTTTTAGCACGAAAAAGCCGGTCCTTTTTTCGCAGGGAATATCGAAAAAAGAACCGGCCTGAACGCGGTACAGCCGAGGCGGCCTACTTATTTGCGCTTTAGCACGGGCAGGCCGTTTTTGCTCTCAGACACCTCATAGCCATCCGGCACTGCATCGAGAGCACCTTCCTTCTCAGTCTTAGAAAAGAAATAAATCGTCTGTGAGTTCCCGTTTTTGAGGGTCGTGATTCGGTGATGCAGAATATACGCGACCCCCTTGGAATTCGCGTGCGAAAAAGCCATGGCATCTCCTTACGTGCGAAATAGAGGAAGGAAGTATGGAAGCCGAACCGCGAAGCACGACTTCCCTCTGAGTAGGGGAGTCTTTGCAAAAAAAAAGGCCATCGGTCCAAAATCGCAACTACTTTTGTAGCCCCTCGTCTTAGGCCGGCACTACCGTCAAGACGGGTCTTGACTAAGAGCAACCCATAGCGTAGAATATACATTTGTTTACGTAGTAACTTAAAACCGAGGGTTAGGAGCAGCAGATGAGTAATTTCAGCGTTGAGGTCCGGTCGGACGAACCTTTTGAAAAGGCACTGCGGCGCTTTACGTCCAAAACCCGCAAAGCCGGCTTATTGCGCGACTTGAAGAAGCGGCGTTTCTACACTAAACCCTCGGTCCAGAAGAAGATCAATCGCCAAAAGAGCATCCGCCGGCAGCAGAAGGCCATTCGCATGGCCGGGGCTGGCTTCGTCCGCGGCGCACAAGGGGCCGGTGCGCGCAACTCGCGCTAGGGCTTTTTTGTCAGCCAGCCCTGTTGGCTCAACACAATTAGCAACTAAAGGAAGGTAGCCTTCATCATGTCCGAACGTCAAAGTGGATCCGTCAAATGGTTCGACAGTTCCAAGGGGTTTGGTTTCATTCAGCGCGGAGGACAAGACGACGTCTTCGTCCACTACAGCGCAATTCGCGGCGATGGTTTCCGCTCCCTAGAAGAAGGTCAGCAGGTGGAATTTGAAACGGTCGCCAGCCCCAAGGGCCTCCAAGCCCGCGACGTGGTCGTCATCGGCACGGCCCCCGAAACCCAAACTCAGGAATAATCCCTCAACCAGACAGATACGAGCAGCGCGGGGCCTTTGGGCACCCGCGCTTTTTTTTGCCAACCATGCGGGGCCGGGGTTAAAGCAGATAGAAGAAGAGATAGGCCGCTAGCCCAGTGCCGACTAAGGCACCGCCGTAGCAAAAATAATGAATGGGAAGGATCAACTTCCGCACCCCCAACTCGTGGAGCATGAAGCGGATGCGGTGCGCCGCGTGGTAGAGTGGCAGAACGGCTACAACAAAAAAGAACACTTTGGCCAGCGGGTGGCTGAGCAACTCGCGCATGGCGTCGTATTGGCTCGCCCCCGAGCCGACCAAGCCTAGCGGCTCGGCTAGCCCGACGAAGCAGATCATCACGGGGATCAGCATGGCGGCCACTACGCCGCCCGCGGAAAACAGGCCCCACCAGAAAGGTTCGGTTTTGTCTTGTTTGTAGCTCATAGCTCTAGCGCGGATAGGAAAATGTAGCCGACGGCTGCCGACACCAAGAAAAACCCGACGAAGGCACCAGCCGTTACCAATTTGGGCGGCACGGTAAACGCGCCCAGCCGCACGACTTGGACTCGGCCCATGACTCCCAGCCAAGTGATCGTGTGGTAGAGGGCAAAGACAAACGCAACCGCGTAAAAGGCCACAAACGCCGGGCTCGTCAGTACGGAGCGGCAAGCCGTATATGCCTCCGGCCCCTTGGCCAGCGCAAAGAGTTGGTAGAGGAAGACGAGGACGAAGGCGGCGATGAAGACGCTGCTCAATTCGCGCATCATAAACAGGAAGTAGCGACGGCTCTTCAGCCACCAAGCCGGCGACAGCTTTGGCTTGTAGGTTTCGTACGATTGGCTCATTTGTTCCCCCAAGGCATGAGAAAAGACTTGAACCAATTGGTGGTGGTCTCGACCTTGGTGCGCTGGATGGCGGCGGCCGGGTCCACGTCCTTGGGACAGACCACTGAGCATTCACCGATAAAGGTGCATTCCCAGATCCCCTCACTACTAGCGGCAACGACCGTGCGCTGGGCGTAGCCTTCGTCGCGCGAGTCGAGGTTGTAGCGGTAGGCAAGCGCGAGGGCCGCTGGGCCGACGAAGACATCTTCTAGCCCATAGACAGGGCAAGCCGCATAGCACAGCAGGCAGTTGATGCACTGGCTAAACTGCTTGAACTCCTTTAGCTCTGCGGGCGACTGCAAATACTCGCCTTCGGCAACCGGCTTGTCTTCCTCGCGAATGATCCACGGCTGGACCGCCTTGAGCTTATCCATGAAATCGTCTATATCGACGACCAAATCGCGGATGATCGGAAAGTGGGCGAGGGGCTGGACCACCAACTCATTCGGGTAGTAATCCTTGAGAAAGGCCGCGCAGGTCAACTTAGGCTCGCCGTTGACCATCATACCGCAAGAGCCGCACACGCCCATGCGACACGACCAGCGGTACGAGAGGGTGCCGTCAATATGGTCTTTGATGTAGTTGAGCGCGTCGAGGACGACCCAGTCCTCCTGATAGGGAACCTCGTAAACCTGCTCGGTGGGGGCGTCCTCCTGTTCGGGTCGGAAGCGGGTCACTCGGATGCCAATGGTCTTGTCGCTCATAGCTCCTCTCCGTCAGTAGGTACGCTCTTGGGGCTGCCAGCGGGTAATGACGACATCTTGGTATTCAATGCGCGGCTCGCCATCGGTGCGAGACGCCAAGGAGTGGCAGAGGAAGTTTTCGTCATCGCGCTCCTCGTAGTCCGTGCGCGAATGCGAGCCACGCGACTCCCGACGCAAAAGCGCCGAGTGGGCCACGGCCTCGGCCACGTCGAGGAGCGAGCCCAGTTCCAAAGCAGTGGTTAGCTCGGTGTTGAAGACCGCTGAGCTGTCGTCAACCTTGACTCGAGTATAGCGTTCCTTGAGCTTGAGCAACTCGGCGCAGGTCGCCTCTAGGCTCTCCTGTTCGCGATAAATGCCCGCTCCTTGCTCCATCGCCTTTTGCAGATCCGTGCGAATGTCGGCAATTTTCTCGCGGCCTTCGTTTTTGAAAAACGCATTTTCAATCTGCTGCCACTCGTCGGCCGCCATCTTATCCAAGCTGCCGTCCGGCGGCATCTTGGCCTCCGCAGCATACTCGGCGGCATACCGGCCGGCCCGAGCGCCAAAGACCAATAGCTCAGACAGCGAGTTGGAACCGAGGCGATTGGCTCCGTTGATCGTGGCACAGGCTGTTTCCCCGGCCGCGTACAAGCCCGGAATGGGCGTCGCCGTAGTAATGTCGGTGTGAATGCCGCCCATCATGTAGTGGACCACCGGGCGCACGGGCACCGGCTCATGCACGGGATCGATGCCCACGTAGTTTTTGGTCAACTCGCGCACAAAGGGGATGCGCTCGTCGATTTTTTTTTCCCCCAAGTGCCGCAAATCAAGATGGACATAGGTCCCATACTGGCCGGAAAAGACCCGACCGGCGCGCTCCTCGTGGACGAATGCCCGCGAAACCATGTCGCGCGGGCCTAACTCCATTTTGTCGGGCAGGTACTCACTGAGATAGCGGTCGCCCTTGTTGTTGATCAGATAGCCGCCCTCGCCGCGCGATGCCTCGGTCATCAGGATGCCCGTGCCCGGCAGCCCGGTGGGATGGTACTGCACAAATTCCATGTCCTTGAGTGGACAGCCCGCGCGGTAGGCCATGGACATGCCGTCGCCGGTCTTGATGGCGGCGTTGGTCGTAAAGGGAAAGATGCGCCCTCCGCCCCCCGTGCAGATGATTACGGCCTTGGCGGGAATCGCCTGCATGGCCCCTGAGCGCACGTTGATCGCTGTCACCCCGCAGGCCGCGCCGTTGTCGTCGAGCAGCAGCCGCGTCCCATACCACTCGTCGTAGCGATGGATGCGGTCGTACTGGAGCGAAGTCTGGAAAAGGGCGTGGAGCATGTGGAAGCCGGTCTTGTCGGCCGCGTACAGGGTGCGCTTGACCGACATGCCGCCGAAAGCGCGCACGCTGATTCGCCCATCGTCGTCGCGGCTCCAAGGGCAGCCCCAATGCTCCAACTGAATCAACTCGTCGCGGGCTTCCTCCACGAAGACCTCGACTACATCTTGGTCGGCGAGGAAGTCGCTGCCCTTAATGGTGTCGAAGGCATGGGAGTCGAAGCTGTCGTCGTCGCGCAGCACCGCCGCGGACCCGCCCTCGGCAGACACCGTGTGGCTGCGCATAGGGTACACTTTGGACACCAAGCCGACACTGAGGTTTGGGTCGAGCTCGACGGCGGCAATCGCGGCCCGTAGCCCCGCGCCACCGCCGCCGATGATCAGGATGTCGTGTTTAGGTACGTTCACGAGAAAAGCTGCTTGATAAATGGTGCGTTGCTTGGGAAAAGCAAAGTTAAATCATATCTCCGCTGGGAGCAATTGCCTAGGCGCGGCGAGAGTACGCCGGGGCATGCAGCGCCCGCAGCCGAGCCGCTTCGCTTTGCAAAGCGGTGCTATTCATAGCCGTATTTTCTAACGGCGTCTTCATCAAAGCCCATAAAGTGCGCCAACTCGTGTACCAAGGTGGTTTCCACCTCCCGCGCCAACTCGCCCCGGTCGGGGAAGTCCTCCTCCAAAGGCCCCTGATAGAGCGCGATTACCGGCGGCAGGTCGCCGCTGTCTTCGAGGCGGCGCTCGGGTAAGGGCGTGCCCGTGAAAAGCCCGTAGAGCACTTCCTCGCGGTCGCCAGTGACCTCTTCAACCAGCTCGGGGTCGGGCCAGTCCTCAACGACGATGGCTAGGTTGTCCAGCGCTGTGCGGAACTCTGCCGGCAGGAGTTGGAGGGCCTTTTCCACCAGTTGCTCAAACGCACGGCGGCGCACGGCAACGCTACCAATCGGCGACGCTGCCGTCGTTTTCGTAGCAGTATTCACCACCCAGTTCCTCTGTGTACTCTATCGTCTTTTCCGCCTCGGACTCGATCAGGTCAAACCCCAACCCGGGCTGGGTCGGCAGCGCAATGTGGCCGTCAACCACCTGCCAAGGCGCGACGAGTAGCCCTTCGCCCAACCCCTCGTCAACCTGTTCCTGCACGAGGAAATTGGGCACCACTGCATCGACCTGCATACAGGCGGCAAAGGCCACCGGGCCGATGGCGCAGTGCGGCATGATGTGGATGTAATAGACCTCGGCCATATTGGCGATCTTTTTTAGCTCGGTGATCCCGCCGGCGTGCGAGCCATCGGGTTGAATGTAAGAGACGGCCTGCTTTTCAAAGATCTCTCGGAACTCCCAGCGCGAGAGCAAGCGTTCCCCGGTGGCAATGGGAAAGGGGACGTGATCGGAGACCTCCTTTAGCGCATCGACATTCTCTTGCGGGATCGGCTCTTCGACGAACATCGGCCGCATCCCCGCGAGCTGGCCACACACCTCAATCGCCAGCCCAGGCGTCATCTTGCCGTGGAAGTCGAAGCACAGCTCTACTTGGTCGCCGACCCATTCGCGCATGGTGTACGCGTCTTTGACAAAGGCGTCGATGCGTGCGGGGGGCTCGTGGGCGCGCCACGTACCGCCCGGCCCGGTCTTAAAGGCCGTGTAGCCTTTGGCCAACAGCATGTCGAGCCGCGCCCGAGCGGCTGCCAGTGCCGCGTCGGTCTGGCCGTGGATCCCCCAGTGCGCGTACACGCGAATCCGGTCGCGCACCGCCCCGCCCAAGAGCATATAGGCGGGGACATTGTAGTACTTACCGGCGATGTCCCACAGCGCCTGATCAATGCCCGACAGCGCGCTCATCAGCACGTTGCCGCCGCGAAAAAAGGCCGAGCGATAGACGTGCTGCCAGTGGTGCTCAATGCGGAGCGGGTCCTTGCCGACGAAGTACTCGGCCAACTCTTCCACCGCGGCCCAAGTGCTTTTGGGCTTGCCCTCCAGCGTGGTCTCGCCCCAGCCGACTAGACCGTTGTCCGTAGTAATTTTGACCAAGCGCATGCGCCGGCGCGGGAAAAACTGTTCGATCTGGGCAATTTTCACCGTCTAGTCCTTTCGCTAATGGGCCTCGCGCGTCACAACCGCACTGGACTTGCCAACCAAAAAGTCGAAGTCAACTCCGGTGTCGGCCTGCATCACGTGGTTGATGTAGAGGCTGACGTAGCCTCGGGTATCGTGGGGTGCGGGGGGCTGCCAAGCCGCTCGGCGGCGCGCCAACTCGTCGCCCGACACGTCGAGGTGTAGCCGCCGGCTCGCCACATCGAGTTCGATCAGGTCGCCATCGCGCACCAGCGCCAGCGAGCCGCCAATGGCCGCTTCGGGAGCCACATGCAAGATCACGGTGCCGTAGGCCGTGCCGCTCATGCGGCCATCGGAAATCCGCACCATGTCCCGGACGCCCTTTTCGAGCAGCTTCTTGGGCAATCCCACATTGCCTACCTCGGCCATGCCCGGATAGCCAACCGGCCCGACGTTTTGCAAGACCAATACGCTCGACTCATCCACGTCCAAATCGCGGCTGTCGATCCGTTGGTGATAGTCCTCAATCGTTTTGAAGACCACCGCTCGGCCGCGGTGCTGCATCAGCTCGGGCGAGGCGGCCGACGGCTTGATGATCGCCCCGTCCTCGCAGAGGTTGCCCCGGAGCACGGCCAAGCCCGCGGCCTGGATCAGGGGGTCGCTTAGCGGCGCAATCACGTCGCGCGTGTAGCAGACCGCCCCGGCGACATTCTCCCCGAGCGACTGGCCCGTCGCCGTCAAAGCACCCAGATGCAAAAAATCCTTCAACTCCTGAATCACCACCGGCAAGCCACCGGCGTAATAGAAATCCTCCATCAGATACTGGCCGGCGGGCATCAAATTGACCAACAGCGGCAACTCGCTACCGAGGCGGTCGAAGTCGTCCAAGGACAACTCGACGCCGACGCGCCCGGCGAGGGCCAGCAAGTGAACGACGCAGTTGGTCGAGCCACCGATGGCCGCGTTGACCTTGATGGCGTTCTCAAAGGCTTCGCGCCCGAGGATGGCAGACATCTTGAGGTCTTCGCGGACCATCTCGACGATGCGCGATCCCGCTAAATGCGCCAGCACCTTGCGCCGCGAGTCTGGGGCCGGGATCGCCGCGCCGCCGGGCAGGGTCATGCCGAGGGCCTCGACCATACAGGCCATCGTCGATGCCGTGCCCATAGTCATGCAGTGACCATCCGAGCGCGTCATGCCGTCCTCGGCCAGCCCAAATTCTTCGCGCGTCATCTTGCCGGCGCGCAGGTCTTCGCTAAACTTCCACACGTCCGTTCCCGAGCCAATATCGCGGCCGCGATACTTGCCGTTGAGCATGGGACCACCCGGCACGACAAGGGTCGGCAAATCTACGCTCGCCGCCCCCATCAAGCACGCCGGCGTGGTCTTGTCGCACCCTGTTAAGAGCACCACGCCGTCAACCGGATTGGCGCGAATGCACTCCTCCACATCCATGCTCGCCAAGTTGCGGAAGAGCATGGTCGTCGGGCGCATGATGGGCTCGCCCAGCGAGGTGACCGGGAATTCTACGGGCACTCCCCCCGCTTCGTACACGCCTCGTTTGACGGCTTCGGCCAAGTCGCGGAAGTGAATGTTGCACGGCGTCAGTTCGGACCACGTGTTGCAGATGCCGATGACCGGCCGACCGTCGAATTCGTGCTCGGGCAGGCCGCGCTTCATCCAACTGCGGTGAATGAACCCACCTTTGTCCTCGCGTCCAAACCAGTCGGCACTCCTCAATTTTCCCTGATCTGCTGCCATTAAATTCTCCCCTGATTTATTTTTGTACCAGCAACGAGGCAATCAATCTAGGCGATCTCCTCGCTCCCGCAATACTATATATTAGTTACTGATGGTACGCATGTTGCACACTCCGCCTTGAAAGACGATATGGATCTCAAACGCATTGCCGTCATTGGGGCTGGCACGATGGGGCGCGGCATTGCCCAAGTTTTGGCCCAAGCTAACCGGGAGGTTCTGCTCTATGACGCAGACCCCCGCACCTGCAAACAGGGGGTGGCCGGCATCGCCGCCCGCCTGCGCCAACAAACCGCCAAAGGTCGGCTGTCGTCGGCCGCTAGCGAAGCAGCCATCGCGGCACTGCGGGGCATCAACCACCTCGCGGCCATCGGCGACGCCGACATGGTCGTCGAAGCGGTGCCCGAGCACCTAGCACTCAAGCGCGCTGTTTTTGCCCAGCTCGGGCAGTTGGCCGGGCCGGAGGCCATTCTCGCCAGCAATACCTCCGGCCTCGACATCAACGCGCTGGCCGCGGCGGCCGGGCGGCCAAGCAAGGTAATTGGCATGCACTTCTTTAACCCCCCTCCGACCATGCCCCTAGTCGAAATAGTCCGGGCCACCGCGACCTCCGACGCGACCGTTGCCGCGGTCACGGCCTTGGCCCAAGACCTAGGCAAAACTCCGGTCGCGGTCGCCAACAGCCCGGGTTTTGCGGTCAACCGCATCCTCTTTCCCATGATCAATGAGGCCATCTACGCCCTAGCCGAAGGCGTGGCCAGTCCCGAAGACATTGACCGGGTGATGGTGCTGGGGGCGAGCCATCCCCTAGGGCCGCTAGCCTTAGCCGACTACGTCGGCCTCGACGTGACGTTGGACATCCTCGAGTCGCTTGCCCAGCGTCTAGACCCCTCCAAATACCGCCCCTGCCCCTTGCTGCGCGAGATGGTCGCGCAAGGCGCGTTGGGTCGCAAGACGGGTCGGGGATTTTTCTCCTACCCGAGATAACGAAGCACCGATGTTGCACCTCCTCATCTTCTTGTGCGTCCTCGCCACCTGTAGCTGCTCAATCCGCTCGGCGCCGCGTTATACGGCCGACGCCACGGATTCGGACAGCGTGGTGCGCGAACTCAAACAACGCCGCCGCGCCAGCCCCAGCCGCCTCACTCGCGTCGTCGAAGGGTATCTCGGCGTACCCTACAAGTGGGGCGGCACCACCCGCGCTGGCATGGACTGCTCGGCCTTTACCCGCACCATTTTCCGCCAAACTTATGGCATTGAATTGCCGCGTACCGCTAGGCAGATATACCGCGTCGGCCGCACGGTCAGCCGACGGCAGGATCTCAAACCGGGGGATCTGGTTTTCTTTCAGAATACCTTTTCAGGGCGGGGCGTTTCGCACGTTGGGATTTACCTCGGCAAGGGGCGTTTCGCCCATGCGGGCGTGAGCACCGGCGTGACCATTACCTCGCTCAACCACCCTTACTTCCACGCTCGCTATGTCGGCGCCCGGCGCGTCGGGCGATAAGGTGCAGCGCGGCTTACTTTTCTCGGCCTGTGCCATAGAGGCTTGTTGCTGCTACTTGGTCTCCCGCGGCGATCTCCAGCACCAGATCGGCGCTCTGTGGGCCGGGGTCTTTCCCGCTTTTCTCTGCTGGGCGGGCGCGGCGTATCTCGTGCTGCGGCGAGGCGCGTCCCCCGGGCGACCGCACCTGATTCTCGGAGCCGCCCTCGTCTTCCGCCTGACGCTGTGGTGGAGCCCAGCGACGCTCTCGGACGACGTTTTCCGCTACATCTGGGATGGCCGCGTCCAGCTAGCCGGCATCAACCCATACCTCTACGCGCCCTCGGCCCCGCAGGTGGCGCACCTGCGCGACGCCCTCTACCCCAGCGTCAACCACGCCGCCATTCCCACGATTTATCCGCCGCTCGCCCAGCTTTTCTTTCGAGCGATTTGCCTGCTCAGCGCGACGCCGGCCGCGTTCAAATTGGCCCTGCTCCTGTGCGATTGGGGCCTTTGCCTGCTCTTGGCACACATCCTCGTCCGGCGCGGCCAAGACCCGCGTCGCGTCGTGCTCTACGCTTGGAACCCCCTGCCCCTCGTCGAGGTCGCCGGCAGCGGCCATATTGACGCGCTCGGCGTTCTGATCCTCTTCGCGGCCCTGTACGCCCTCCACAGTCAGCGCTGGGCCGCGGCCGTCTGTGCCCTCGCCGGGGCCTTTCTCGTCAAACTAGTGCCCCTCGTGCTGTTGCCCACTTTTTGGCGTCGGCCGCGCGCTGCTTGGTTCAACTTCCGCAAGCGGAGTGCCCTACTGCTGTTTCCAGCGCTGGGGCTATTGGCCTTTTGGCCCTTTGCCAGCGCCGGGGAAAAACTCGCGACCGGGCTGCTGACCTACGTGCAACACTGGCACTTCAACGCGGCGGCCTACTCGCTCTTTCGCTTTGCCCTCCAGCCGTGGGACGGCCACGCCTACGCACACGCTCGCTGGCTCTGCACCGCCCTTTTCGCCCTCGTGGCTCTCGGCGTCCAAATCCGCTACCGAGACCCCTACCGAGCCGCCTTTGCAACCCTCGGGGCATACATCTTGCTCTCGCCGACCGTGCATCCTTGGTACTTGCTCTGGGTCCTGCCGTTCCTCGCCTTTTTCCCCAGCCCCGCTTGGATGCTCCTCAGCGGCTTGATCTTCCTCGCTTACGAGGTGCAAATCGGCTATGGCAGCAGCGGCGTGTGGCGAGAAAAGCCGTGGGTACTGTGGGCGCAATACGCGCCTTTTTACTTGCTCCTGTGCGGTGCCGAACTGGCCCGTCGCTGGGGATCTCGGCCTCGGCATGGGCTTTACGGCCCAAAGGCGAAAAGGTAAGTTTAACGTGGGCAGCTAGCCCGAGAGAATCGCCGGAAACAGAACGGCGATTGCTTAGTCTGTAAGGATACGCTATGTACCACCCGATATGGCGCGAGGCGACCACCCCCTCGCGCTAGGAAAGTTGCGCGTGAACTGCTCCACAAAAAATACACTCGGCCTCGTGGCCTTGGGCTTGGCTGCGCTGGGGCTACACGGCTGTCTCGAACTGGTGCGTCGGCCGCCAGCCGGCTACGAGCACTCCCGAGCGGCCGACACCACGGCCACGAGCGCGGCCATCGTCCAACCCGTGCCGCCGCTAGTCGTCGTAGATCGCCCCGAGCGCTCGCGCCAGCAGTTGCAAGACATTGAGCAGGTCAACAAATACGCGCTCTGGTGCATTGAAAACGCCATGTGGAACGAGGCCCAATCGCACCTCGAACGCGCCCTAGCGCAAGACAGCTTGGCGGCCAGCCTGCACAACAACCTCGGGGTCGTCTATGAGCGACTCGGCCTGACCGACAAAGCCGCTCAATTCTACGGCCGGGCAGCAGCCCTCAATCCCGCCCAAGCAGCGTATGCCGCCAATTTGCGCCACTTGCAACAATACCAGCAGGCCAGCCACGACTCCACAGGCTCACTTGATATATTCAAGCTGGGCGATGGCCTGCCACCGCGGACCAGACGCCCGGACAATTCACCTCCATCCACGGGAGAGTAACCGTGCAGGCTATAACGACATTCCGCCTCCTCGCCTGCGCCGCCCTGCTCGCTTGGGGCGCCGCAGACCTCGGCGCCCAAGACATCCTCACCTCGCAGTTGCAGCAGGGGTTCGGGAAAAACAAGGTCCGCTACCGCGACTTCCAGTGGGAGATACTCGAAAGCGAGCACATCGAGCTTCACTTTGAGTCCGAATTTCAGAATCTGGCCGTGCGGGCAATCGAGTACCTCGAAGAGGGCTACGATCACATCAGCCAAATCCTGCACCACGAGCTTTCGCACCGGCCGCCGGTCGTCATCTATCAGTCTCACTACCAGTTCCAGCAGACCAATATCTTTCCCGACTTTCTGCCCCCCGGCGTCGCCGGCTTTGCCGAGCCGCTGCGCTTCCGCATGGTCGTCCCCTTTGCCGGCGATCTCGACGAGTTCCGCAACGTCCTCGTCCACGAGTTGACCCACATTTTCCAGTACGACATCGTTCACAAAGGCCCCATTCGCCGCATCACCAGCCCGATTGTCCAGCCGCCTACTTGGCTGATGGAGGGCATGGCCGAATACACCACCCCGGGCCGCAATACTATCGACGAAATGGTCCTCCGCGACGCCGTGCTCACTGACGGCCTCATCCCCCTCGAAACCATGAATCAGGCTTGGGGCCAAGGCAACGTATTCCTCGCATACAAGCAGAGCCACTCGCTCATGGAATACATTGCCCAGCAGTACGGTCCCGAAAAAATCAGCCGCATCCTCCGCTTGTGGGACAGCCAGCACGACACCGACAAGCTCATGGATCGCCTGATTGGCATGGATTTAAAGACCCTCGACGAGCGTTGGTCGGCCCAGATGCGCAAAACCTACTGGCCCCTCTTGCAGACGCGCGACTACACCTCCGAATTTGCCGAGAAAATAGGCGACGACGAGGATACCCATAGCTTCTCCAGCGCCTGCTGGTCGCTCAGCGGCGACATGCTCGCCGTCCATTCCTCAGACGGGATCGAGCAGCACATCGATATCATCCGCCTGCGCGACGCCTCGCTCGTCGAGCGCGTCACCGGGAGCATGCGGGCCGCCAACTACGATCACCTCAGCATCGGCAGCGGCACTGTGGCGTGGGCACCGGACGGCCAGACCATCGCCTTTGTCGCCAAAGAAGGCCCCCGCGACCGCATCATGCTGTGGGATCTCTACGACAAGAAGCTCGTGCAGACCCTGACCCTGCCCGATATGGATCTCGTCGAGAGCCTAGCGTGGGCACCCGACAGCCGCCAACTCGCCTTTATCGGCACCGGACAGGGCCAGAGCGATCTCTACCTCATAGACGTGCAGACCAGCGAGCGGCGTCAGCTCACCGGCACGCCCGAGCGCGAAGATTATCCGAATTGGTCGCCCGACGGGCAGCGCATCGCCTTTAGCACCAAGTACCGCAACCAGTTCGACATCAAAATTTACGATCTAACCGAGGACGCGGCGCACACAGCCGTATCCAGCCCCACCGACGATCTGTGGCCGCAGTGGCTGCCCGAAGGCAACAAGCTGCTCTTCGTCTCCACCCGCGACAAGATCAACGATCTCTTCGTCTATCACCTCGACGAGGGCCGCGAATTCCGCCTGACCCGCAGCCTCAGCGGCATTATGAATCCCGCCCTTTCGCCCGACGGGCGGCAGATTGTGTTCAACACCTACTTCAAGGGCCGCAGCCATCTCTACCGCATGGCCATGCCCGAATGGCCCGAGGTCAAGCGCAAAGACGCCCTCCTGCTGGCGCGCGTAGCCGAGGCCGAAGTCGAACCGCCAGCCGCCGAGCCCCCAACCCCAGAGCCGCCCCCGACGCCGACGCGGCCCGTGGTACAGGGCGACGCCGCGCTCTCCGATCAAGGCGGCATCCCCGGCCTAGGGCAAGTCGCGGCCCTGAAGGATCGGGCACTCTCGGACGATGCCGTGCTCCTAGCCGGGGCCAGCGGCCCGCTGCCGCCCGCCGAATCCCCAGCACCACAAGCCGCCGTCCCACTCGACGCCGACGGCGAATTGGAGCTGCGCCGACGCCGCTACACCCCCAAGCTCGAATTTGACGGCATCTCCTTGCAGATGGGCTATTTTGATGGGTTCCTGTCGTCAATTGCCCAACTGGGCATGAGCGACCTTTTGGGCAATCACTCGCTGGTAGTAGCCACGGATTACGTCGCCGCCCAAGACATCAGCAACGACTTCAACTTTGCTGCCAGCTACAAATACTACGGCAAGCGGCCCACCTACCGCGCATCCATTTTCAATTGGAACCAGTACTTTATCAACGAGCGCAACTTCATCGTTCAAGGCCGTCCCCCCACTCGGGGCATTAGCCGTCTCCAGCAGCGCGGTGCCCTAGCCAACGCCAGCTATCCGCTCGACCTCTACCGCCGCCTCGACCTGAGCTATACCTATGTCGGCGAGCAAAGAGAACAGGTCAGTCCCTTCTACGAAGCCGATTCCACTTCTGTTACCAGCACGCACCTGTTCAAGACCGCATACGTCCACGACTCCATTACCTACGGTCTTTTGGGGGCCACGGCTGGCAAGCGCTACTTCCTCTCGGTGGGGCGGACGCTCGACCTCGGGTCGGCCACGCGCTCTTTCTCGCACCTCGAATTGGACTATCGCCACTACGTGCGGCTGGGGCGTTGGTCCGTGCTGGGGCTGCGGGCCTATGGCGTGGGGTCTTTGGGCCGCAACGCCCTCCAATACAACTTAGGGGGGCCGATTTGGTACTTGCCCTTCTACACGGGCTTCAATCTCAACACCGGCCCCCTGCGCGGCTATCCGTTCTCGGCCTTCGCCGGCAGCCGGGTCTTGCTGACCAATGTCGAACTGCGCGTTCCCTTTGTGCGCGGCATCCTCTTTGGCTGGCCCGGCACCTTCCTGATTCCAGCGGTTGACGGCAGCCTGTTTATGGATATGGGCATGGTTTGGGACCAAGACGACGAAATCGACCTATGGCCCTTCCACAATCCACACGCCGCCCCCACATCCTCCCCGCAACAAGTACACGCCAGCGTCGGCTTCGGCCTCTTGGTGTACTTCCTGCTGCCGATGAACTTTGAATTCGCCAGACAGATGGACATGCAGGGCAACTTCTCGGACTTCAAGTTCCACTTCAGCTTTGGACGGAGCTTTTGATCCGCGTCGCCATCCTCGCACTGCTCATTGCGGGCTGCGGCGGTCGCAGTGCCTTCACCCGCGTCGAATTTCGCGCCCCAGCGCAACCCGACCCGGTTTTGCGCCCCTTCCTCTCAGACGTTGATCACATCGGCGTCGTTTGCGCGACCAACATCGAACCTTTCCGGGAGCTGGACATCGAAAAGGTCATGGCGCGGCTGTCCAACGCCGTGGCCCGCAGTCTCAGCCACATGCCCAAGACCGAAGTGATGAACCAAGACGAAATCACCTACAAAATTAAGGGCGTCCGCCTCGACTCAACGAGCGTCCATCAAGACTCAATACGGGCCGTTATTAGGGAGGAGCTCGAGCTCGACGCCTTGGTCTTTGTCGAGCTGAGGCACTTACAAGCGCGGATGATGCCCATGTCGCCCACGCCTTACGGCATGTCGCCCAACCCCGGCATCGACCTGACGGTCGATCTCAAGGTCAGCCTGATCAACTTCAACACCAACCAAGTCTGGCAGCAGGGGGGCACGCAGCGCAATTACCAGCCGGTGCAACTCCAGCTCTTCGGTGGCAACAAACAAGGCGAGCGCCAACTGCTCATGGCCCTGTCTCGCCCCCTCCAACGCTTCCTCTTCCGCATCGCCCCACCACCCAAGCCGCAAGCCCGCCACTTCGATCTAAGCGGCGACTAGACACAAAAAAGCGGCGGCCCCCGAAAGGACCTCCGCTTTTTGTGCCTATCGAATAAAGACTAGCGCCGTCGCTTCTTGGGCTTGGCTGATTTCTTTGTCGCGGACGATTTGGAGGCTGGGGCCGACGGCGCAGAGGACGCCTTCGGAGCCGATCTTTGCGTCGTACTCGTAGAGGATGTCGCCCGCGGCGTCGGCGTCGGCGCGTTGCGCACCCGCGGCTCTACCCGCCGCTGCCACACGGACTCTTCGCGGCGCTGTACTTTGGCTGCGGCTGCGGGATCGACAATCGTCGGCGTCGCATTGCGCCGGCTCGCCGCACGCAAATCGTCGAGCGCGCGCGTGTTGATTAGTTCGTAACCGGGCGGCACGTAGTAACCGCCCCCACTCCGATAGTACGGATCGTAGCCATAACTATAGGGGCCATAACCGCCGTAGTAGTAGGGGTCGTAGCCGCCGTAGTAGTAGGGATTGTAGCGAGAAGCGGGATAGTAATAACCGCCGCCACCATAACCGCCATAGCTGCCGTAGCCGCCGTAGCCGCCGCGCACACCCGGATAGCGGTAGAGATCGTCCATGTAGTCGCGGTCGTCGAACTGGCCAATCGTGGGGGCCTCAGCATCGCGGCTCTTGGCGCGGTCCAGCTCCTCGTCGTGCAGGCTGGCCGCCTCGTAAGGGCTGTTGAGCACGGTGTAGCAGCCGCTGGCCATCAGCGCAATGAGCGGCAGGGCCGAGCACAAAATCAAAGCCTTCGTTTTCATGTTACCTCCTTGAGGAGCGCGTTGAACTCATCTTTCGGTTTGAATATACACAAACCAGTAATTGGAGCAAAAGGAATCCTAAAAGTTGTAGCCCACGCCGACGACGAGGCGATTGATCGCGTAGTCCTCAGTGAGGACGTTGCCGGAGTATTCTTCCACTTGCTTAAACGCGCCCCGCACCCAAGCCAGATCGACTTGGACAGCTTCGTCGAGCAATATCCCGGCCCCGAGGGTGATAAAGCGCCGGTCCTTCTCAATGCGGATGGGCGGATCGTCGGTGCTGGGATCGCGCGGGCCGACAAAGGGAACCGGGTCCACGAAGTAGCCAGCCCGCAGATCGAGCGCGACGACCGGCACTTGGTACTCGACGCCTAAATGGTAGCGCAAGACGTCTCGGTACTGGGTCTCAAACGAGGTATCAGCGCGCAAGTCATGGTCATCGTCCCCCTTGTACTCGCTCTGCGACCACTCGGCCAAATGCAGGCTACCGGCCAGCGTCAGGCCCGGCAGGGCCGCAGCCGAAACGCCCACGCCGAACTCAAAAGGCAGCGCGAGTTGGTACGTGTTGCTGACCTCTTGGTCCGAGAATTGTCCTACGGTCCCATCGTCGCACTCAATGGAGTCATAGTCCTCTTCGAGTACGGCGTCTAGGTTACAAGGATTTTTTTCATTGTATGATGCAGGGCCCTTAAACTTGTAGCGAATTTTGTGCGCCCTCCCAGCGGCAAACGTCGCGCCCAACCTGTAGCGGGGGTCGTCCCGAGGGGTGCGCAGCATCGCGCCCAAGACAGTATATGGAGTCCACTGGTATTCGTCCGTAAAAGTATCGCGGGCGAGAAAGCGCGTCTCGAGGAATTCGTCTGGCGAATCGTCGGCCCAGTCGTATCCATTGACCGCCTCGTCTTCGCCGCTGACCAAACCCAAGGTCACTCCCAGCGAAACAGCCGGCGACACGTCGAGGGCGGCGGACACCCCGGCCAAAGCCAACTCGCCCTCGTGTTGGAAGGCGTGGTCCGCAGTAAGCCCGTTGTCATTGCCTTTTTGATTGAGACTCCAGTCAAAGTCCTTGATGCGAGTCAGGCCAGCCGCCAAGACCAAACTGCCGCGATAGACCGGATAGGGATAGACAAAACCCAGCGAGCCAAAGCGCGTATTGGTCAGCTCGCTCCTCCCCGCAGTGCCGTTAAAAACCGAGTCGTTGGCGCGGCTATTGCGCAGAAAAGACACCTGCACCTCGCACCGCTGCATCTGGGCCAAGCCCGCCGGGTTCCAGTACATAGCCGTGAAATCGTCGGCCACCCCAACAAAAGCACCGCCCATGCCCATGGCTCGCACCCCGACCCCGGCGAAATTGTCAATGGCCCGCTCCTCTTGGGCCACCGCGCCGCCGCCCCAAACGCACAGCAAAGCAACAGCCAGTATCTTCATCGAAATTTCCCCCTGTACGTGACCGACAACTCCCGGATGGATTGGGCGTCGAAGTGGTCGCTTTCCAGCGCATTTTTGAAATAGTACGCGACTCTGAACTGCGGCGTTACGGTCCAAGCCCCCCCGACGTTCAAATAGCCGTCTTCCACGCCCTGATTCGGTAAGCCGTTGTTGCGGCCCAAGTCGTACTCGGCGAACAGAGCCATAAACCTCAAGCTCTTGTCGATACCCAACCACGCCGACCAGTCGCCATCGTCGGTATCTTCACGCGACCAATTGAAGCCCGCGTGGACGCCGAGTTCTCCTAGCATTGAGGTGTAATTCTTGCTCAGTACCAAGTAGATTCCCTTGGATTTGACTTGATAGCGCGCGCCTCGATACGGCCCGATGCCTTGGGTATTGAGGCCCAAGACCAGCGCGGGCCACGTGTAGCCCTCTTCGAGGAGCCGACAGCGGGCAGCCAATCCCACGCGCGGGTACCAATCGACCGAACTCGCGCCAATAAGCCGCTCGCCGCCAAAAGACACGCCCGCGCTCAGGCGCTTGAGCACCCCGACCTGCAAGCGCCCGACAGCCCCGCCGTTGGCAAATAGGCGAGCATCCATCGCATAATGCCCCTTGGCAACCAACCCAGCCGTTGGGCTATCGATCAAGCTCGTCAACTCAACCCCGGCGGCCGCGGCCGGACCCGCGACCATGCAAAGGCTGACTATTAGCCGCTGCAAACTCCCCTCCCTTTGGCCAATTCTCAGAACGCTATCTCGCCCACCCCGTCCCCTTGCAAGGTAATCCGCCGCTCGCAAGCCTCCCCGCCGTACGCTAGCCATACATGGCAGCACCTATCGGGCAACGAGCCATGGGCGCGCTCGGCCCACTCAACCAGACAGACGCCACGGCCGTAAAAATACTCTTCGGCACCCAATTCCTCAAGCTGGTCAACGCCCCCCAGCCGATAGAGATCAAAGTGATAGACGGGCAGGTCGCGCCCCCGGCATTGGCCGACGTATTCGTTGATCAGGATAAAGGTTGGACTCGTGACGTAATCGGCCACGTGCAGGGCCTCGCACACGCCTTGGATCATGCAGGTCTTACCGCTGCCCAAGTCGCCGCGCCAGGCGACCACATCGCCCGGGACCAAGTGTCGACCCAACGCAACACCTAGCGCGTGGGTCTGCGCCGCCGAATGCGTGGTGAAAACCTTTTTCACTTTCCCCACTTGGGTTCCATAATCGCCACGGGCAAAATCATTTCCTCCAGCGATAGGCCGCCGTGCTGGAAGCTGCCTTTGTAACGGCGTTGGTACTTGTTGAACTGGGTCGGATAGACAAAGTAGAAGTCCTCGCGGGCAATGACGAAGCTATGACCGAGGCCGGTCGAAGGCAGCCCGTAGGCCTCTGGGTCGGCGATCAGCAGCGCGTCCTTTTCCTCGCAGCGGAGATTCTGGCCGTACTTGTAGCGCAGGCTCGAAGACGTGCTGCGGTCTCCATGGACCACAGAAGCGCGCATCCCGCGCATTGAGCCGTGGTCGGTCGTCAGCACCACCACCGCGTCGGTGCGGGCAATGCCCTTGAGGGTCTCAAAAAGCGACGCATTGCCAAACCACGTCTGCACCAATGCGCGAAAGGCCGCCTCGTTAGGGGCCATTTCCCTGAGTAGGTCGGACTGCGCCTGACTGTGAACCAGCATGTCGAGAAAATTGTACACCACCGACACGAGCGGCCACTTGCCCAGCGCTGGTACTTTGCGGGTCAATTTCCGAGCTTCGCTGGTGTCGAGCACCTTGACGTAGTGCGAACCCGGTTTGAGCGCGACGCCCATGTCGCCGATCAAGTCGTCAATGAATTGGTGCTCGTGCCGGTTGAGGCTGTATTCGTTGTCTTGGGCCTCGTGCCACCTAGTGCGGTATTTGTCGGCGATCTCTTTGGGGAAAAGCCCGCTGAAAATTGCGTTACGAGCAAAGGGCGTGGCCGTAGGCAAAATCGAGTAGTGATAGGAGCGCTTGATGTTGAAGTACTCGGCCAGTTGCGGCTCCATGACCATCCAGTGATCTAGGCGCAGGCAATCAACCACGATAAAGAACACCTGCCGGCCCTGTTCGAGATAGGGCACCACAAACTCGGGCACCACATCCACCGACAGCGGCGGCGAATCCCCCTCGTCCGCTATCCAGCGGGCGTAATGCTGCTCGACAAAGCGGCCGAACTCGCGGTTGCATTCGCGCCGCTGATCCCCAATCATCTGGCCGAGACCCGCATCGCCCAAGCGCGCCACTTCAATGTCCCACTCGCAGAGCTGCCGGTATATGTCAACCCAAGTCTGCCAAGTCGCACCCGCAATCTGGTCGCGGATCTGGCCGGCCCGAAAGACGTAGTGCTGCCCGGCTTGGCTCTGGCGAATCTGCCGCACGTCGAGGAGCTGTTTACACGCCATGAAGATCTGGCTGGGGTTGACCGGCTTCGTCAGGTAGTCGTCGATGCGGCGGCCAATGGCCTCGTCCATCAGGTGCTCTTCTTCGTTCTTAGTAATCATAATCACCGGCACGTTGGGATCGGCCATCTTGATCTGCTCCAAGGTCGAAAGGCCGTCCAGCCCCGGCATCATCTCGTCGAGCAGCACGATGTCAAAGGGTGCTTGGGCAATCAGGGCGATGGCGTCCTTGCCGTTGCTCACCGGCGTCACCGCGTACCCCCTCTCATCGAGAAAGCGTCGGTGCGCACGCAATAGGTCAATCTCGTCGTCGGCCCAAAGTATCTTTCGCTTGTCGCCTTCCATACGCCCCCTTTGTCTATCTATAGACGATATAAACGCGCACCCGTTCCACTTCTAAGCACCCTTCTCACCCAAGGGCAAAACCACCTCAAACCTCGTCCCCTTGCCCGGTGCGCTCTGCACCAAGCTGATCTTGCCCTTGTGGTATTCCTCGACGATGCGCTTGACAAACACCAACCCCAGCCCCCAACCGCGCTTCTTGGTGCTGAAGCCCGGCTCAAAGACGCGCTCGATGTGCTCCGGCTCAATGCCGCGCCCGTCGTCCTGAAACGCGACCTGCACGGCGCGGCCTTCGGGCAAAAGCTCTAGGTGGATGCGCAAGCGGCCCGTCTGGCCATCCATGGCGTCAATGGCGTTTTTGCACAGATTCTCAAACGCCCAGCTCATCAATTCGGCGTTGATCGGCACCAGCGGCAGGTCGCTTGGGCATTCCAGTTCGATTTCCTGCCGCCCGAACTGGGGGACGCGCCGCCGGAAGTACTCAATCGTCTCCTCCAGCACGGCTGCTACGTCCTTTTTCGCTAGTTCGGGCACCGAGCCAATCTGGCTGAAGCGCGAGGCAATTTGGTCGAGGCGACGCATGTCCTGCTGAATCTCCCCGACCATCTGATCAACGCGCTCCCAACGCTCGTCGCGGTCCGGCCTCGGGACGGTAGCGACCTCGCCGCGCAGCAGTTCTAGCCACCCGGACAGCGAGGAGAGCGGGGTCCCGAGCTGGTGGGCCGTCTCCTTGGCCATGCCCACCCAAAGCGAGCGCTGTTGGCTGCGCCTAATGTTGCGGTAGCCGATATAGCCGACGAGCAAAAAGAGCAACAACACGCCGGTCTGCACGAAAGGGGCCAGGGAAATGCGGCCGACTAAGCTCGTATCGCCGTAGTGGATATAGTGCTCGGCCGGGATCCTGAACGCTAGCGGGGCGCGTTGGCTGGCCAAGCTATCGACAAAGGCCCGGAGCTGATTTTGGAATGCTTCGCTGGGGTCGTCGCTAGCCAGCGGCAGCCCAGCCCCGACCCAAGCCCTAAACTGGCCCTCGGCGTCTGTGATGACCGCGTTGGTCCCGTCCGAATGCAGGTAACTGAAGCTAGCGGCCGGTACGCTAAAGGCCAGCGCTGCCCCGGCCTCCATCGCCTGCAACGCTCGTTGCACCTCAACGCGGGCCGCGGCCGAAGTGTCGCTGCTCGCTGGCAGGCCCGTCCCCTGCCAAACCGCGATGGCCCCTTGCGTATCCGCGACGATAACGCGGCCTTCCTTGCGGTAGAGCCGCCCCAAGGTCTCCGGCGACCAATAAAAGGGAATGGGCGGATTCTGGACGTCCATTTCTTCGACCAGCTTGTGCAACTGAGCGGTTGAAGCGGCGTCCGCATCCGCCGCCTCGCTACGCCAAAACGCCCAGTCGTCCAAGAAACTCGACGTATCAATGCCCTCGGCCTGAATGATCTCGCCGCGGTGATTGGTGATGATGCGCGGGAAATTGACCTTGGTGATCACCTCGGTGAAGAGGGTGGGAAGCTGGCCTTCCGATGCCTGAGGAGTGAACGAGATCAGGTGTGCATAGAGATCGACCCGGTTCTTTTCGTGTTCGCGCAATTCGGCGATGATCAATTCGTTGTAGAGTAGGAAGGCCAAAATCGCGGCAACGCTGCCGAGAAAGATGTACGCGCGGAAAACCGGCGACGCGCCCAAGCTGGCTAGGGCACCGCGCCGCCAGTGCCGCCAGCCACTTAGAGGCGACGCGCCTTTTGCCGCTCGGTGCCGAGTACTCGGCGGGACCGCGATCTCCTCTAGGGGAGCCGAGCGGCGGTGGCGGCGGCGCTTGGACGCAGGGTAGTCGCGTTGGCTCATGGACAATGAGAAAAAATCCATCGGCCATGCGCGGCGCCGATGGATTTTCACGCAAACGAGGGGGGAAAACGCTATTTCTTTTGGACTTGGGGGCCAGATCGCGGCGGGTGGGGCTGGGGCTTGGCCGCTTCGCCCTCTTGGGCTCCGGGTGCCGGCACCTCGCTCTTCTTCCGCTTCTTGTTTTCCATCGAACAAGAGCCGTGGAAAATCGCGCCCTCGGAAATCGTGAACGAGTCGGTGAACACCTCGCCGGTAAAGTGCGTCTGCGTATCCAACCGCACCTTAGCGGCCCGCACGGTACCATTCACGACGCCGTCGATGTACGCGTTTTTGCACTGTAAGGTGGCGTCGGCCTCGCCCGACTGGCTGACTGTCAGCTCGCCGGTGCAGATCAGTTCGCCCTTGAATACGCCGTCTATTCGGACGCTGTTTTCCACCGTCAGCTTGCCTTCAAAGCAGCTACCGCGGCCGATAATCGTATTGAGCGCTTGGCCGTTGCTGGCAGTGGAAGCACCCTTCTTTTTTTTGTTTAGCATTTCTATCCTAACTTGGTTGCGCGTTTTCGCAGCTTGTGGAATATACAATACAACCGAGCATCGGGCGAACCACCGAGTCAATGGGTCGCGTGCTTTTTGCGGACCGCGCTCAGGGCCTTGCGGATTTCCTCCTGCTCCTGTAGCTGCTCGCTGACCACTATGGCGGCCTCGCTCGTCAGGCTCTCTACCGAGGTCGTGGTAATCACTGGAATGCCGTGGGCGGCGCTCGTTTCAACGAGATAGTCCTGAATTTTGAGAATATCCTCCAAGTGCTCCATATAGCGGTGGGCCGAGCGCGACGGCGCCTCGCTGGCGCGCTGGGCAAAGCGGTTCTCAAGGGCCTCGCGCCCAGGAAGTTCCAAACAGACCGGCGTGATAAAGGCATGGCCGGCGTATCCCTCTAAGCCCAGCATATCGCTGATTAAGTGTACGCCGTCGATGATGACGCTGGTGTTTTCCTCAATGCAGCGGCTGATGATGGCCTTGACCCCAATGCAGACGCTGCGCGCCTGCTCCAGAAACCCGGCGACCACCGAGTCGAGATGGCCGACCGCCGGAGCAACCTTCCAAGCGGTGTACGAGGAGGTATGCAGGGCCGGCATCAGCTCCTGTGCCAGCGTCAAGCGCATGACTTGGCGCAAATCGTCGGTCGCTACCACCCGGGGGATATTGAGCAAATTGGCCAGTGAAATCGCCAACGTGGTCTTGCCCACCCCACTGGCCCCCCCGATGAGGATGATCAGGGGTTTATCTACATCGCCCCAAGCATGCCACAAGCAGTAGCGTTCGGCAAAGGACTCGTCAAAGGACTTTTCGATCAGTTCGGCCGCCAGTGCCGCCAACTCCGAGGGCGCGATGTGCTCGCGACGCTGGTCTATCAAGCGGGCTTCAATCGTCTGCGCAATCTCGTAGCTCTGGTCTGGGGACAATCCAGACGCCTGAATGGAATTCGACAGCAACTCCTTGGAGAAAGGCCGCGACCCGCTCTTGCCCTCGACGATGATGGTGGTGGGCTGGCGCTCCCAAAAAATTAGGTCGCCAGCCTCGTATGGGCCGAACCCCTTGCGAATGGCCTTACCTACGAGTTGGACCATGTCCTTTTTGCGCACGAGCTCTGCCTTCCCCAAAGACACGCGCACCGCATTGGCCACAGCGCGGGCGTCTTCGTAGCTGAAGCCGCGCTCAATTAGGTAGTGTACCAGCATCCCCCGCATAAATGGGATGCGCTTTTTGCCATCGACTATGGTTGCCACAATAGCGATCCCTTTATGGCCACGCGGCGTTGGCGTCTTCCCACGCGGCAATCGTCCGTTCCAAGCCCTCGGCAAACCCCACCCTCGGCTCGTAGCCCAACTCGGCCTGGGCCCGCGATATATCGGCTGACGAGAAGCGGATATCGCCCGCTCGCGGCGCGGCGAACATCGGCGTCAACTCGGTCCCCAAAATTTGGTTGAGTGCGGCGATCAATTCGAGCAGCGACGCGCTGCGGCCGCAGCCGATATTGTATATCCGCCCGGCGACTCCCGGAGTCGTACTGGCCCTCATATTGGCCTCGACCACATCCCCGACATAGACGTAATCGCGCGATTGGTGACCATCGCCAAAAATGGTTGGCGCCTCGCCGGCTCGCATCCGAGCGACAAAAATCGAGATGACGCCCGAGTACGGAGAAGACGGCACCTGCCGCGGACCAAAGACATTGAAATAGCGCAGGCCGACCACCTCCAGACCGTACGTCTGGCTGTACACTCGAGCGTAGTGTTCGCCCATGGCTTTGGAGACCGCGTAGGGAGCCGCGGGTTCGGGCGGCATGTCCTCGCGCTTGGGCATTTGCGAGTTGTTGCCATACACGGCCGCCGAACTAGCAAAAACCACGCGGCGGACCCCAACTTGCCGCGCCGCTTCCAAAAGCCGCAGCGTCCCCACGGCGTTGACCTCCTGATCGACGAGGGGCTGCTCAACCGAAGCGGGCACTGAGCCGATGGCTGCTTGGTGCAGGATGCAATCGACCTGCTGCACCACCTCGGCTAGCAAGGCCGCGTCGCAAATATCGCCCTCTACGAACTCTATCTCGTCGCGGATCTCGGCCAAGTTTTCGCGCCGGCCCGTGCTCAAATTGTCCAGAACTCGCACTGCGTTCCCTGCTGCACACAAACGCTGACAGAGGTGAGAACCAATAAAGCCCGCCCCACCCGTGACCAAATACCGATCCATATTTCCCATTTCCTCGTCTCGCCTCGTATCGCATCAAAGGTTGGCTGCGTAATATAAAAACGGCAGGGCGTCCGCGCACAACGCTTTGAGCGGCGCAATCGGCTTGTTGATTTGCGCCCACGCTTGTATATTTGTAAAACTCACACGAGGCGGTGTGGGAGGCCATGGCAAACGCTGTGGCCTTTTTTTTATACTACAACAATATGGAAGCCAACGACCAGCTCGGGAGGCTCGGAGAAAGTGGGGGGCCTTGTGATTATCGCCGGTGATGTCGGTGGCACCAAAACGTACCTCGCCGCCTTCGACCCCGCCGCCCAAGGCTTTGACCCCCTCGTCGAGCGGCGCTACCAAACGGTGGCCTATCCCAGCGCCGGTGCGCTGCTCAAAGCCTTTACCGCCGAGACGCAAATCGTTCCCAGCCGCACGGTCTTGGGCGTCCCCGGCCCCGTCCACCAGCTTCCCGTCCGCGCCGTCAACCTGCCTTGGCTCATCGATCCCAGCGAAATTTCGGCCGTGCTCCACGGGACGGACGTTCATCTGCTCAACGACCTGCAAGCGACTTCCTACGGCACCTTGGTCTTGGGGCCGGACGACCTGTGTCCGCTCAACCGAGGTCAGTGCGACCCCAAGGGCAACATCGCCGTCATTGCCGCCGGCACCGGGCTGGGCGAGGGGGGCTTGTGCTGGGCCGAGGGCCGCTACGCAGCAATCGCCTCCGAGGGCGGCCACTCGACCTTCGGGCCAAATTCCGCGCTCGAAGTCGCGCTCTGGCGTTTTCTCAACGAGCACTACGGCCACGTTAGCTGGGAACGGGTTCTCTCGGGCCAAGGCTTGGCCGCGATCTACGACTTTCTGTGCGCCCGGCAGCCCGACCGCGCCGACGCCTCTTTGGCCCCAGAGGCCGCACAGCCCGACCGCGCCGACGCCATCGCTCACGCCGGCCTCAAAGGCCATTCTGCGCTGGCCGCAACGGCCCTCGATCTCTTCGCGCTCCTCTATGGTCGCGAAGCGGGGAACTTGGCACTAAAGCTGATGTCTTCGGGGGGGGTTTTCGTCGGCGGTGGCATCGCGCCCAAAATTCTCGCCAAGCTGCGCGACGGCCGCTTTATGGAGGGCTTTATGGACAAAGGGCGCATGGGCGCACCCCTCGCGTCCATGCCCGTCCACGTCGTACTCAACGACAAGACCGCGCTGCTGGGCGCCGCCTATTGGGGAACGCAGTTTTAGAAATCCAATAGTGAAATTTACGTGTATGATATGGCAGTCCTAAATGACTCGAAAGCATGGAATGTTGATCTGCCCGGTTTTTTTTGCCTATCAGGCGTCATTCCCGCGAAAGCGGGAATCCAGTCTTGAAGGATGTAGGATTGCTGTATGAATAAGAAGGCAGCGCGGACTGGGCTGTCGTAGGAGTAGCGTTTTGTCGAGGAGATCGTCGTCAGCGACGTAGCGGAATTACCCTTTTAGCTTAGGCGCGGGCTTACGAGGGCCAGAACCGCAAAACGATATTGAGTAACGCTAAACCCGAAGTCATCACTACAACCAGAATTTTGACGCTACCTTTGAGTTCGGCCATCTCGGCCTGCAATCGCGCCATATCATCCTTTAAGACCGCTCTCAACTCAGCAAGATCAGCTTTGGAAGCGAGATGATCGTACACGCCTTCCAGCCGGGCTAAACGCTCTTCAATCGTCGGGGGTACGGTAGCCATAGCGGTGCGCTCTTTTCGTTTGGAGTTTGGGGTGTACTTATGAACATATAGGACGAGGTTGAGCCGCGTCAACGAAAAATCGACTTCTTGCTCGCGGTCTAAAAGTGCCTTAACCTAACGCGGTCAACCGTTCAACTTATTTTGAGCCCATCGCCCCGACCCTGACGCTAAACCCGCGTCCGTCCTCTACACCAACAAGCCCCGCCGAGACCATATCCCGGCGGGGCTTGTTGTCTTTTAGCTCGCCCTCCTTGAATTACCTTTTTAGCTGAAACATGGGCTTACGAGGGCCAGAACCGCAAAACGATATTGAGTAACGCTAAACCCGAAGTCATCACTACCAGCAGAACTTTGACGCTACCCTTGAGTTCGGCAAGATCGGCTTTAAGGTCGCTCTCAACCCGCGCAATATCATCCTTTAAGACTGCTCTCAACTCAGCAAGGTCGGCTTTGGAAGCAAGATGATCATACACGCCTTCCAGCCGGGCTAAACGCTCTTCAATCGTCGGGGGCACGGTAGCCATAATCGGTGCGCTCCTTTCATTGGGGTTTGATTGCCTTTTTAGCTTAGGCACGGGCTTACGAGGGCCAAAACCGCAAAACGATATTGAGTAACGCTAAACCGGAAATCATCACTACAACCAGAATTTTGACGCTCCCCTTGAGTTCGGCCATCTCGGCCTGCAATCGCGCAATATCCTCCTTGAGACTGCTCTCAACCCGCGCAATCTCGGCCTGTAATCGCGCCATATCCTCCTTGAGATCGCTCTCAACCCGCGCAATATCATCCTTTAAGACCGCTCTCAACTCAGCAAGATCGGCTTTGGAAGCAAGATGATCATACACGCCTTCCAGCCGGGCTAAACGCTCTTCAATCGTCGGGGGTACGGTAGCCATAGCGTTGCGCTCCTTTCGTGGGGGTTTGGGGTGTATAGGGTGGGGTTACTATGAACATACAGGACGAGGTTGAGCAACGTCAATGAAAAATCGACTTTTTGCTCGCGGTCTAAAATCGCCTTAACCCAACGCGGTCAACCGTTCAACTCGTGAGTACGGCGACCGCACAGATGAAGTTGGCGGTCGGCTGCGTCGCCCGTAACATTTCGCGCCCATCGCCCCGGCCCTGACGCTAGCCCGCGTCCATCCCCTACACCCACAAGCCCCGCCGAGACCATATCCCGGCGGGGCTTGTTGCCTTTTAACGCACACTCACCGCACCGTTTCAGCCGAGCAACTCCCTCAGCCGACGCCCAATCTGCGCCGGCTCGCCCTCCTTGAGGCACATCGGCCCAAAAATCACAACCCCCTCGTACACATCTGTGGGGTTGGCGGCAATCTGCGGCTGGCCTTCCTGTAACGCCTTGACCAGTTCCAGCGCCGTCATGCCCGCGGCCTCCTCGTCGAGCACCAACCGTGCAGTCGGAATCTCGGTGCGCTTGCGGTCCGCTACCACCGCAATCTCAGCGTGTCGCAGCGCACCACACGCAGCGACCAACTCCGCCATCAGCGCATACCAGCGCTGCCGCCGCGCCGCCGGGTCTTCGGCCACAAAAAGACGCAGCGCCTTCACCAACCCGGCGATCTCCTCCTTGCCGACCTTGCAGGGCCGCCCAATGCCATGCTGCGGAGCACCGGGTAACTGCGACTTGTCGATCAAGCTCGCCGGCGGGTCCCACAGCTCGGGCATCACGTCGAGGTCTTGGTGTTGCAGCGCGGCCGCAGCGATCAAATCGCGCCGGCCGCACAAAATCCCCGAAGCCTGCGGCCCGCCGATGGCCTTGCCACCGCTAAAGGCAACCAGATCGGCCCCAGCGGCAATAAAGCACTGCAAGTTGCTCGCCGGCGGCAACTGCCCGGCCGCATCCACAATCACCGGCACCCCTCCCTTGCGCGCCGCGGCCACCACTACCTCCAGCGACGGCTGCGTGTGCGCGTACGCCACGTACACTATGGCCGCCGTCCGCTCGCTAATCGCCGCCTCAATCTCCCAGCCTTCCGCATCGCGCACACCCGCCCCGGAAAAGCGGTCGGCGATCCCCACCTCCACCAACTCAATCCCCACCGAGCGCACCGCGTGGTCGTAGAAGTTCCGATGGCTGCGCGCCATGATCACTTCGCTCTTCATCCCAGCCGTATCCGGCAAGCGGTTCATCTTCCCCGGGTCCAATCCGGTCACACAAGCGGCCGTTCCCAGCAACAAGCCCGCCGCGGCCCCACTCGTCACATACCCGGCCTCCGCGCCCGTGATCTCGGCGATCACTTCCCCGGCCCGCGCCTGCATTTGCGCTATATCCACGCAGCACTCCGAAGCCTGCCGCATGGCCTCGGCCACCTCCGGGTGCATAACGGACCCACTCAACCGCGTGGCCGGCCCTACGGCGTTGATAATCGGCTCGACGCCTAGCTCTTGATATATATTCATTATTACTTTTAGACCTAAAGCGGCCTTCCCCCGCCGTCGTAGAGTAAGCCGGGGGCCGGGAAGCGAGCGCAGAGTGCCCGCACCTCAGCCGCCACCTCGGCGTACTCCGCTTTGCGGTCGTCGAGTTCGAGTGCTCTATTGGCTCGGACCTCGGCGACCCGCTCCATCCACTCTGCTAACTGCTCCATCTCCGCCGTGCCAAAGCCCCGGCTGGTAATCGCCGGCGTGCCGATGCGGATGCCGCTGGGCTTGCGCGCCGGCCGCGGATCAAAGGGTACGCGATTGAAATTGCAGACGATGCCCGATGCGTCTAGGGCCTTGGCCATGGCATAACCAGTAACGCCCTTATCAGTCATGTCCATGAGGATCAGGTGATTGTCAGTGCCGCCCGAGCTGAGGGCAAAACCCCGCGCCGACAACGCGGCGGCCAAGGTCTGGGCATTGGCGACGATCTGTTGGGCATACCGCTTAAACTCCGCGCTCATCGCCTCCTTGAGCGCCACGGCAATCGCCGCCGTGGTGTTGTTGTGCGGCCCGCCCTGCAAGCCCGGAAACACCGCTTTATCGAGGGCTTCAGCGTACTGCGCCCGGCATAAGATCATGCCGCCGCGCGGCCCCCGCAGCGACTTGTGAGTCGTCGTAGTTACCACATCCACGTGCGGCACGGGGCTGGGATGCACTCCGGCGGCCACCAATCCAGCAATATGCGCGATGTCGGCGACCACGATGGCCCCCACCGAATGCCCGATCTCGGCAAAACGCGCAAAGTCGATGATGCGCGGATAGGCCGTGCCCCCGCAGAAGATCAGCTTGGGCCGATGCGCTTTGGCCAGTGCTTCGACTTGGTCGAAGTCAATTTGGCCGGTGTCCCGGCACACTCCGTATTGCACGGACTTGTAGTGCATCCCCGAGATACTAACGCGGTCGCCGTGCGTCAGATGACCTCCGTGCGCCAGCGCCAAGCCCATGACCGCATCGCCCGGCTGGCAGAGGCCGACGTACACGGCCTGATTGGCCGGCGAGCCCGAATAGGGCTGCACATTGACGTGCTCAGCACCAAAAACCTCCTTGGCGCGCTCGATGCAAAGCCGCTCGATCTTGTCAATTTCTCGCTGGCCCTCGTAGTAGCGCGCACCGGCGTACCCTTCGGAATACTTATTCGTCAGGATTGAACCGCTGGCTTCGAGTACCGCTTGACTGGCGTAATTTTCAGATGGGATTAGGCGAATTTTGTTGTGCTGACGCCTGTTTTCAGCGCGAATGATGGCCTCGACTTCCGGGTCTGCCGTCGCCAGCGTCCCTGCGATTTCGGGCTGCACCGCCAATGCCTCCATTGGTTTTGTTCTCCCCAGCGCGTTTGTTAATTTGGGTGTGATTAGCGCACAAAAACTACGTTGGGGGATTTCTATGAGCAAGTATTTGGGCATCGACGCGAGCACCCAGTCCATCACCGGCCTGCTCATCAATCCAGAGCAGCGCACCATCGTCGCCGAAGCGTCCATCAACTTCGACGAGCACTTCAAAGCCACCTATGGGGTCGTCAACGGCGTCCTCGACTTTGGCGCGGGCGTGGTCCACAGCGCACCCCTGATGTGGGCCGAAGCACTGGACCTGCTCCTGCAAACGCTTGCCGACCAAGGCCACGATCTCAGCACCGTGCGGGCTATTGCCGGCAGCGGCCAACAGCACGGCACCGTCTATCTCAACGCCCACGCCGGCCCAGCCTTAGCGCGTCTGTCGCCCATCCAGCCGCTCAAAAACCAACTCGCCGCCATCTTCGCCCGCCCGACAGCCCCTATATGGATGGACACTTCCACGGCCTCGCAATGCGCTGAGATCGAAGCGGGCGTCGGCGGGCGCGACGCACTCCTCGCGCTCACGGGCAACGCGGCCTTTGAGCGCTTCAGCGGCCCGCAGATTCGCAAGTTTTACCAGACCGAACCCGCTGCGTACGCCGCCACCACTTACATCGGCTTGGTCAGCTCCTACGTCGCCAGCCTGCTCGCCGGTCGGCTCGTCGGCGTTGACCCGGGCGACGGCAGCGGCACCAACCTGATGGACATTGCCGCCCGCCAGTGGAGCGCGCCCGCGCTCAACGCAACCGCTCCCGGCCTAGCCGCTAAACTCCGGCCGATCGCGCCCTCTGGCCAGCCCGTCGGCGTCATCAGTCCTTATTACGTGGGTCGCTACGGCTTTGCGGACGATTGCCTCGTGTTGCCCTTTTCCGGCGACAATCCGTGCAGCCTCATCGGCCTCGGCCTCGTCGCTCCCGGGCAAGTCGCCCTGAGTTTGGGCACTTCGGACACCCTATTCGCCTGCATGGACCAGCCGCGCACTTCCGCAGCCGGCGAGGGCGCGGTCTTTGCCTCGCCCGACGGCGTCCACTACATGGCCCTGACTTGCTATCTCAACGGCAGCTTGGCCCGCGAGGCCGTGCGCGACCAATACGGCCTGAACTGGGATCAGTTCACCAGCGCCCTCCGCGCCACGCCGCCGGGCAACAACGGCGCGCTCATGCTTCCGTACTTCGCGCCGGAAATCGTCCCCAAAGTCCCCCAAGCCAACGTCGTCCGCCACAACCTCAACCCCGCCGACGCACCGGCCAATGTCCGCGCCGTCATCGAAGCCCAAGCCCTTTCCTCGCGCATCCACGCCCGTTGGATGGGGGTAGAAATCTCCTCGCTCTACGTCACCGGCGGCGCGTCGGCCAACGCCGAAATTCTGCGCGTCTTCGCCAACGTCCACAACTGCCCGGTCCACCGCTTCGAGACGACCAATTCGGCGGCACTAGGCGCGGCCTTGCGCGCCGCTCACGCCCACCAATCCGCCGCCGACCACGCGCCTTCGTGGGCGGAAGTCGTCGAGCCATTCGCTCAACCGGTCGCCGGATCAACCATCGCGCCGGAGCCGAGGGCCGTAGCCGCGTACGACGAACTCATCGACGAGTACGCCTCCCTAGAGCAAGCGCACACGTAGGGCGTATCGAGTTCTGTGCGTAGGTCCGTCGGCGTCTGAAAACCGAACGAGTTTGCATCAACACATGCTATATGTTTGGTAGCTCGACGTAGAAGAGGGCCGCTTGACACAGGGCCTCTTTTTAATTTTTATGCCTTTTTTTCGCAAACCCTACATGAGACGGATCTTCACAAGGTTGTAATGCTGCTTTATGAGCATTGGATTGGCTGCGACAAAAGAAGGGCTGGTTTGCTGCTGGGCTGCGACGGCACTTGTCGGGCTAATAGCTGTCGATTCGTGGGCGGTGAATTCAGCCGTGCTGGCCAGAGTCGGGAGCGAGGTCATTCTGGTAGATGACTTGCTTCGCGCCGAGCGCAATATGCGTCGTTTTGCAGCGGGTAATGCGCGGGAAATGCTACAGCCTTTTATCGATCGCAAGCTGCTGGTCTTAGAGGCTAGGGCGAAGGGTTTGGATCAGCACCCCGACGTAGTCGCAAGCGTACAACAGGTGCGTGACCGGAGACTAGTCGAGCGTTTGTACGGGGAAGTCACGGGGGATGTCTCTATATCGGAAGAGGAGCTTTGGTCGTATTTCCACCAGAGCGGCTCGCACAAAAAGCGGGAGATGCGGGCGAGTCACATTCAGGTAGGCAGCCTCGAAGAAGCCCGGGCCGTGCAAGAGCAACTGCGGCAAGGGGCCGATTTTGCAGTACTGGCGCGTCAGCAGTCCCTCGATCGCTCATCGGCGGCCGAAGGGGGAGATATGGGTTTCTGGCAGGAGGAAGAAGCACAGCACAGCGGGTTTGTCGCCGAGCTTTTTCGCTTACAGGTCGGCCAAGTGTCCGAACCGTACCTTAATCCGCAGGGAACCTACCACCTGATCAGGGCCGATGAAGAGCGCTCCGTCGGTTTTGAGCGTCAAAAGAGGACGTTGCGCCAAACGCTGGAAAAGCAGCAAAAAAAAGACCGCTGGGCCAACTACTTAGCCGACCAGAAAACGCACTTTGGTTTTTCAGTCGATGCACCGGTATTGGGCGTATTGCTGCAGCGGGGGCGATTGGCTGAAGGCGGTGTGCCTGTGCTAGAAGCAGGCGACCACGCACGCATCCTGCTGCGCTATCGCGGAGGGCACCTCGACCTGAACGCGTACATGGCTTTGGTAGAGGAAGCCGAACCCAAGCGTCGTCCCCACGCCATAGACAGCACCGCCGTGGTCGAATTTGCCCAAGACGAAGTGCTGCGCAAAATCCTGCTGCCTCTGTTGGCCCAGCAACGGGGATTGGACCGCGAGCGGGCTATGGTTCAGTACGTGCGGGATAAGCGCGAAGAAGCCATGGCCGAGATGCTGCGGCGCACGGAAGTAGAATCGCGCTTCGTCACCGAGGACCAGCGGCGCACTCTATACGAGGATCTAGCAGAAGAATTCACGCTGCCGATGCACACATTTTTTGCTGGAGCACTAGTCGATTCGGAAGCGGCTTCGCGCACCATTGCCCGGCGCGTACGCGCCAGTGAGGATATGGCCGAGGTCATGCGCGAGTATCCGGCATTCAACGGGCGCGTACGTCAGTTCGACATATTCAACTTCGCGCTTGCTGACACAGCAACCGCCCAAGGTGCTATGGCTACCATGATCCAAGCCGTGCGGGGCATGCCGGTTGGCGGCATCAAGGGGCCGCTCCCTATTCAGTTGAGCGGCGATACGACGGGCTACCTCGTCCTCGAAGTGCTGGCGATGCGCCCGGAAAAGGTCCTCTCTTTTTCGGCCCCCAAGGTGCAGTCTAGAATATGGCGTCAATTGCGCTACGCCCACCGGCATGCGATTGAAGAAAACTTTGATCGCTATCTAGATGAGTTGAGGCATAAGTACAGGGCTGAGGTCGTTATCGACGAACAGGCCCTGTCTAACTTGGAGAAGTAGCGGCTCTGCGTTTCCACGCACGGACGAGCCATATTTCCCTACTCTAAAATGCGGAAGGAGGTGAATGAGTACAGCATTTGCAACGGCAAGAAGTAGAGAAGAGCAACATCTCTATTCTCTCACAATCTCTACCCTATCAGCTAAGGAGCAAAAGATGCACAAGAACACACTCGTAGCAGCCATGTTATCCGTGGCACTAGCGAGCTTCGCTTGGGGGCAGTCCAATGCCAACCTCATTGGCTACTTCGCCTTAGAGGTGCCTGCTGATGTCACCATCGCCATTGATGGCGACGACAGCGACTGGGCGTGGTTCGACGACAATTTCACCGTTGGTCCCGACGAGATGTACGAAATCCAGAAGGCCGAAGTACTGGACAAGAGCGACCTCGACGTGGCCATCATGACGGCGTGGACGGGCACGGACCGCGACAACAAGCTCTACGGATTTGTCCGCGCCACCGACGACACCCTAGTCGTCACCTCGGATGTCTTTGACGATGGCTGGCGCGACGACGATCTCGAGATCATCACCGATGCCAATGCCAGCGGCGGTCCGCACGACGGCGATGGCGAGGCGGGGACGCGCGCCGAAGGGCAGCAGTTTACCATGCACTTGCCGGTCCCTGGGATCTATGAAACGCCCTATGGCGGCGACGGCTCGTGGTGGTTGCGCTGGCAGGTAGTCGAGGAAATCCACTGGATGGACGAATTCGCCGAATCCAGAGTGACGACCAATCCTCCGGGAGCGACCACGGGTTCGACCAACGTCACGGTCAACTACGAGTACAGCATTCCCCTCTGGGATTACGCGTCGTTGGACGGTCCAGATAACAGCATCCGCCACGAAAACGAGGCTGGGCAGATCATTCGCCTGACCTATCAGTTGAACGAAGCGGATAATCCCGAAGACCGCCGCACGCATCAGTTGGCAACCGCCGGCGAGGATGGCGCTTCGGGTAACTGCGATGTTTGCTCGGAATACACGCTGCTTGGCGCAGACGAGTACGATCGCGCCGACGGCGGGGGCACCTCAGTAGAATCCGAGAGCTGGGCAAAAATCAAAGCGACCTTCAGCGACTAACCGAACGGTCCTTTGACCACAGACTGGGCGGCGGCAGATACCGCTGCCGCCGCCCAATAACCACCAGTGCAATATGCACTTTGTCACCCTTCCCGAGAGTAACGCGATGATGCGGTTCGGTTCGTGGCTTTGTTCCCTAGCGATGTTGGCAGGATGTGGACGTTATTTCGACGGGCCAATTCAGCCCGCTCCACAGGGACAGCAGGAGGCCGACATGGTCGTTAAAGACGACGGCTTGATCACCTATTCTTTCGAGCGTCTGGAGATCGGTCTGCGCCCCATGACCGACGCCGAATTGAACCGCAAATTCCCCCAGCAATCCACGCAGGGGCCTGTATCGACCAATCCCTATACTTTCGGCAACTGGCAGCGCATGGGCGACGAGTGGACCCCGCCCAAGCACAGCGTATGGCTGCTAAAAGTTAAAAACTATGCTTACCCCAAAGTCGGCGTCGATCCCCTCAAAATTGAGCTGATTTCAAAGGATGGGTATCGCAAGTACGCGCCTTTAGAACCGCTACAGATTCTGGAATACTACTATTCGTTTATTCAGGGATATGCCGGCAACGAATACCGGCGCTTTAACGAGCGCGAAGACGTGCTCGGGCGCACCATGTTTCAGGAGCAGATCGTCTTCAGCGGCCAAGAGGCCGAGGGTTTTGTCGTTTTTCCGAGCTTGGCTCCCGACGTGACGGAGTTTTCCATCCGCGTCAGTGACATTGCATTGCGATACAATTATCGCAACGAGCCGGTCGAGACCAAGGAGCTAACCTTTCACTTTCAGCGCGAGGTGTTTAAGGGGTTTCAGCCACCGCCCGAACTAGTGAATAGGCCATGATGGCTTCCTTTCGACAAACCGCTTTGGTCGGGCTGATCTTGTCGTTCTGCATTAGACCAGCGGAACTGCGAGCCGATGTCTGGGGAGTCGGCTTGGGTGGACAAGCCTGGGAGGAGCCGGCGCAGACTATGGCGGGGGTAGTCGTAGGTTCAGGACAGGTACTAGGGCCGGCCAGCTTTTCGCTCGATCAAAACATAACTCAGTTCATCGTCTGGGGGGTCGGCGCGCCCAGCAGCTTTATCGCCGAAGGCAACGGACGGGTGTGGAACAATTCGGCGCTGGGCATTGAGGGGTCTGAGGTTCTGGTCGATGGGGATGGCACGACCAGCACGGAAAACCGCTTTAAGGAAGTGGGGGTCAATCAGCGCGGACGCATTTTTTTTCTCGATCTCGGGGCTTCGTTTCCAGTTAGTCAAGTTGTTTTTTACCCCCGTGAAGGAGAGGATGAGTTCGTCGCCGGCTACGAAATATCGCTCAATAACGGGCGCACTTTCGACGCCAATGACTCGCCCGTTTACGAGGCCGTGCGCCAAGTGACAATTAACCGCGATCCAAGAGTGGATGCGCGCTTCCCGACGCAACTGGTGCGCTTTATTCAGCTCAGAGTGCTTTCACCCAACCCCTTTGAACTGGCGGAAATCGAGGTCCACGGCGAAGGCTTCGTGCCGCGTGGGCTCTACGAAACCCAGCTCATCGAGTTTGCCCAGTCTGTCAACTATGGCGCATTGACTTTTCGGGCGCGCAAGGTTTCGCTGTCTGAGGAAAGAGAAAGCAGCGCGGGGGCCGATGAGCCAGTACGGGCGATCGTGCAGATGCGCAACGGCATCGACGAAACGCCTCTCGACTACTACCAAATCGCCGACGTAGAGACTCAGTCGGAAGTGCTGGTCAGCAAAGAAGAGTACGACGATCTACCGTCGATCATCAAGGGCAGCATTCGCCCAGACGCCACCCACTGGTCCGCTTGGACGGAGCCTCTCATCGCCGACTCCAGCGGCACGTACTCCATGCCGCTGGATCTACCGGGGCCGCGCGATTTTTTTCAAGTGCGCCTGCGCTTTGAGGGCAATACCTCCGCGAGCATGCAGGTCGATAGTTTGGCCATCGTACATACGCCGCCGCTGGCCGCGCTGGCATTGAGCGAAGTAGCCCTATTGGATGATCCCTTTCCGGTCGGTGGGCGCGCGTCCGTTCCGGCCGGTCGGGATACGGTTTTTACCTACGACATAAAGGCCGACTTAGGCGACGGAACGGGCTTTGACGGCGTGCGCATCTCAACGCTGAGACAGCCCGAGTTTCTCAAACTGGAAATGGGGGACGAACTGGCGGAAACACCGCCGGATAGCGTGCGCTTAGACGATACAGGTTTGCGCGTCTATTTCCCGTCCCGGCGCATTAGCACCGGAGAAGATGTGCGTCTGCGGATTACGTTTCGCTCGCAGGCCCTGCTGTTTGCCACCCAGTTTACGGGACAGCTTCTCGATACGACCGGCAGCCTTCCCCAGCGCATTGCCGAGGGCGACGCAACGCGGGAAGTGGGCACGGATTCGCAAGAGGTGATTTTTCGCGCCAGCGGCGAAAGCGTGTTGCAGTCCTTTTCCGTTTCCCCGCCGGTCATAACGCCCAACGGCGATGGCATAAACGATTCGTCCGTATTCTCCTTTGTGCTCATCCACTTGGTGCAGCCCGCCGCGGCCGAACTGCTCGTGTACGATCTTTCGGGTCGATTGATAAAAAACGTGCTCTCCGATGCGCTGACCGCCGGGCGTTATACCGAATGGCACTGGGACGGAACGAACAATGCCGGCGATCCGGTGCCACCGGGGACCTATATCGCCAGAGCGGCGGTCGAGGCGGCAGCCGACGCAGTCAATCGCACGCGCCTGATTCACGTGGCCTACTAGCCCATCAAACGCGGGAAACTGAGCATGAAGCACATCGCGGCACTCGCTCTTTTGCTCTCGGCCCCTTGGTTTGCAGAAGCACAGATAGAGCGCTTGGTGCTGGGCACAGGAGACAACGGCTGGGAAGACCTAGCGGCGTTGATGGGCGGTATGTGGGTCGTGGACGGCAGCTTGCAGCCCTACGAATTGGATCCAGCGGTCAATATCGCGCTGGGCGAGAAGAAGGGCAGCTCGCGCACCGATGTCTTCGGCAACGTCTGGGGAGGAGAGCGGGCCGGGCCGCAGGCCGCACGCCTGATTCCCGGCCAGCCCGAGGTCTTGGGTGACAACGGCTTTCAACAGACCGTGGACGGCGACACAACCCGGTCCGTGGCCATTGTCTCCGGCTATTATTACTACAACCTAGGTTGGGAATTGCCCATCAAACGCATCCGCTTTTTTCCCCCAGCCGAAGGGCGCACTCAGACCGATGATCGCAAGCGGATCACGCCGGGCCTACCGCTCAAAAACGCCTATCCCAAAATTTATGAGGTTTGGGCTGCAATGGATGGAGAGCGCTTTAAGCAAGGGCAGTTCGACCTTTTACTAGAGCAGAATCTCAACCAAACCACGCGCATTGCCAATGCTCGTTTTCCCACCCAGCCCTTGCAGTTCATTTTCCTAAACTTCCCGGAACTAGGCGTCATTGCCGAGGTGGAGTTTTATGGCGAGGGCTTTGTGCAAAAATCGCAATACATCTCCAAGGTGATCGACATCGGCGAGCCGGTCAACTTCGGGCGGGTCATACCTTATTTCAACGGGTTCGCCAAAAAAGGCATCGACAGCGACCCCGAACTTTTGGCAGAAAATCCCATCTCCTTTGCGCTGGAAACCCAGACCGGCCGGGACGATACGCCACATATCTATACCATATACACCGAGCTGAGGACCGAACGCGAAGTAAGTTTTGCCAAATGGGATAGAGCACCGCGCGACGATTATGTGCGCCCAGGGGCCCGGGGACCGGAGCGGCCCGACGTGGACAACTGGAGCTTCTGGTCGGTGCCGCAAAAAACGTCTGACGGCGAGGCCATAGCGACCCTTTCGCCGGATAATCGGCAGTACCTCAAAATCAACTTCACGATGGAGAGCGAGGATTTGTTCACCTATGGCCGGATGGATTCGCTGGTCGTAGAATACTCGCCTTTGCTGGTCGATGCGGTCGTCGGGGAGGTCGCATTACAGGACGAACCACAGCCGCTTGGGCGCAAGACGGAAGTGCCCTTGGGCGAGGAGCGCGTTTTCACGTTTGACGTGCGGGCCAATTTTGAGGCGGCGACCAAGTCGGGCTTTGACGCTTTAAGGCTGCAAACCCCGGCCCGCGCCCAGTTTATAGGGCTGGAAATGGGCGACCCCTTGGTCGCGGTGGAGCCCGACAGCATCGCGGAAAAACAGGGGGAGTTGGTCATCTATTTTCCGTCCAACCGCATCGTGGCCGCAGACAATAGGCCGCTGCGGCTGCTATTCAAAACGGGCGTCTTCAGTTTTAATGCCCTGTTTGAGGGCGAGGTGTTTGTCGTGGGGGGGGAAGGACAGCCCCAATCCATCGATCCCGGCGACGCCAACGCGGCCGTATCGACCAATTCCATCGAGGTGCTGGCGCGGAGCGAGGAGTTGGATGTGCTGAGCGCATTAGACGTAAGAGCAACCGTAGTGACCCCGAATGGCGACGGGCGCAACGACACGCTTGAACTGGCCTATTCCCTGCTCGGCGTCCAAGCCAGCCAAGTGGTCTTTGCAATCTACGATTTGCGCGGGCGCAAAGTGCATGCGCTAGCGGCCAATTCGAGAAGCGAAGGGCGTTACGTCGAAGAGTGGGATGGACGGGGAGCGGGGACGGGGCGCGTGGCACCGGGCTTGTACCTCGCCCGACTTTCCGTCGCGACGGATGCGGGCGACTTCACGCGCACGCGCATTATTGCGGTGGCCTACTAACGCTTTCGAGGATGTACCATGAGAACACGCGCTGCGACTCGCCTTTTGTTCGTCGCCACCCTGTGGGCAGCAGGAGCCTATGCCGACGAACTGCGCCTGAGTAGCCCAGCGGACTGGCAGACGTGGGCTATTCCCAAGGGCACGCTAGAAATTGCCGACGACGGCAGCATTCGCCTAGCGTGGATGCGCCGCAATATAAACGCCGTGGCCGATGCCGCAGCGTTTTCCCATAGCGAGGGCAAGAAACAGGTTTTTGGCGGCATTCGCCAAGCCAACTCAAACCCCCAAGACGCGGCCAACGTCATTGACCAAGACCCATCGACTTGGTGGCAGCCATCCGCCGACGATCCGCTCGAAGATTGGTGGATCGAAATCGACCTCGGTCGGCCGGTACTGGCGCGCAAGTTGCGCTTAGTCTTTCCCGACGAACTCAACGCCAAGCCCTTCCGCAATTTCACTGCTTACATAAGCAACGGAGTCGATACGCGCTTTGGCGTAACCTACAATCCGGTCGCTGTCACTACAAAACCCAATGTGGAGCGCGTTTTCGAGGTCGATCTAAAGCGAATTGAGTTCGGTCAGGCCAGCGGCGAACACCTCATAGAGCAAGACACGCTAGATTTTGCCCTCGTTCAGCATGTGCGCCTAGTCCCCACGGAAAAGAATCCGGGCGCGGCGCTGGCCGAGGTCGAAGTGGATGCACTCGGCGATAATCTCGCCATCGGCACGGTGGAACGGGGCGGGTCGGCGCGAGCGGGGCGGAGCGAAGACAAGATCGGCATGATCTTCGACGGGGATGTCAATACCAACTGGCGGGTTGCGGTCGGCGGCGATCAGGCCAAGGTGGGCAATCTCAGGACCTACGTCGAAGACGGCGATTGGTTTGAATGGGACTTGGGCGCCACCTTCTGGGTGGACCACCTTTCTCATCTGGACCTGACGGTTGAAGAGGGGTCTCGCGGCAGCACCTCCAACGGCGCCAAGCTATTTATCCTCACCACCTCCGACGGCACGCCGGCCAGCGGCCTGACTAGCGACCGCATCCGCAGCAATTTCGACTACCAAGAACTCAGCGACGTATTCAACGACATACTGCCCTTCCAACAGTCGTATCACTTTGCATTCCCGCTGCGGAAAATCCGCTACATCTTCTACCACCGCAGCGGCATTCCGGCTCGCCTACAGATCCGCCAGTCGGTTTTTGAATACATCCTCCACGGCGAAGGGCACGTGGCAGCGACGGAAATGGTGTCGGACTTCATCGACTTAGGAGCCATGAAGAGCGTGAGCGAGTTGTCGTGGGACGCCGATTTACCCGCCGGTACGCAGATCGAAATTCGCTCGCAGACGGGCAATACCTTTGAACTGCAAAAGAGGTACTACCACAAAAACGGCACGGAACTGGATTCGGCCCGCTTTGGCAAGCTGCCCAAGAGCGTGCGCGGGCGCATCGACATCCTCAAGCTCAAAGGGCCGGATTGGAGCGGCTGGAGCCAGCCCTACGATTTTCCCGCGGAGGCATTCCTCTCGCCGACGCCCAGACAATTTCTGCAACTACAGGTTCGACTGGCCAACGACGATCCCCAGCTAACGCCGGTCCTGCGCTCCCTGACGCTAAAATTCGACGACCCGCTCGTCAGCGGTGGCATTGCTGCCCGCATATTGCCGCGCGAGGTCGGGCTAGATTCGCTACAGCGCTTTACGTATTTGCTGCAACCGACCTTTGAGCGCAACGACCAAGGCTTTGACGAGGTTTTTATTCAAGTGCCGGGCGCGGTGCAAGAGGTCGGCGTCCGAGTCGGCGGACAGCGGGTGCAGCCGAGGGACGTTGAGCTGGCGGACGGGCTGCTAAGGGTCGGGCTGCCGGAGCGGGTGCGGGAGGATTCGGTGGAAGTGCTGTTTACCGCGCAGGTAACGACCAATGCCACTCTCTTTGAGGCCTGGGCCGGGGACAGCCAGCAGAATGTGCGCCAAGGCGTCGAACCCTTAGAGCCGCGTTCCATGATCGTTTTTGTGCCCGAGGTGGCCGGTGGAGTTTTGCTGCGCCACGTGCAAGTGACTCCGATTGTTACGCCCAACGGCGATGGCGTAAACGACGAAGCGCGCATCAACTTCATCGTGGTCCAAGTTGAGGGCAATCCCAACGTAGATATCTACGACCTAACCGGATCGCACCTGCGGACGCTCGACTTAGGCGACACGGGTTTCGCGTGGGATGGCCGGGACGATGCGGGAGCGGTTTTGCCACCCGGGGTGTATGTCTGCCGCATCCAGATGGAAGCCGACTCTGGAGACCAGTCGGTGTACCGCACCATTCGTTTGGCCTATTAAAACAGTACGTGTTGCACAGCGGTAAAAAAGGGAGGGAACAAATGGGCCGGAAGTTTTTCGGTGCTCTGCTAACGGGTTGCCTTTTGGCAGGTGGCGCGTTAGCCGAAGGCCTGCAATCGGGCTTTCTCAACCCCTATGTAACCAGTGGGGTGCGGATATCGCCCCAGACCATCGCGCCGACTATGCGGAAATGGTATCTGCCCCAGACGCTCTACGACATCTACGGATGGAAAAACTGGGAGTACACCAACTACGCCAAAGATCGCTACGAGCGCTATACCGACATCGTGCTGCAAGGCCAACGATTTTACGATATCTACGGCAATTACATCACGCGCGGCTGGAGGATCTACGAGTGGGCGCAGCAGCACCCCACGGAAACGGGCAGTGCAATCGATAAGTCTGTGGAGTTCAACAACTGGTTCAACAACCTCGTCATTTCAACGGCGTCGCAGGGCCAATACCACATGGCGTTGACCGTGGGCGAGCAGCTAAGGACCACCCTGACGCCAATGACCTTTTCCAAACCGCTGTTCAACGGCTTGCAGTGGGATTTCCTCTCCGATAAATACGCCCTGACGCTACTCGCCTCGCGCACGGACAACCCCGCTCTGGCCGCCACGGCGACCAACCGCGACCAAGGGGCTACGGTGCGGACGATCTTCACCAATCTGCTCGGCCTGCGCGGCACGGCCCAGATCGGCGATTTTATCAGGCTGGGCACCACTTACGTCAACGCGGGCCACTGGAACAGCTCGGAGAGCTTTGGCAACAACTCGCTCAAGGGCACACTCGGCGGCAACCTACAGGCGGGCAACGTGCAGCGCCTCCTAGTGCGTCTGTCCGACGATTCGCCCGAGGATGGCGAAGGAGGGGCGTTGCTCTTTTTGCACCGCGTGTACATAAATGGCGTGGAGCATCCCGAAATTTCCGACCGGGCACTCGTTGATGGCGGCGTCCGGCGGCAGGGACGCTGGGAGGCCAGCGGTGGCAACAACATCATCATTACCTACGACATCGAGCGCGACTTCACGCCCATTCCCGGCGAAGACGAGATCATCGACTTCAAGGAAATCAAAAAGATCGAGATCGAATTGGTCTTAGCCAACGACTACGCCGTTGAAGTCACTTCCAATATGCAGGTCAACAACACGGGCGAGCCCGTATTTTTGCCTGTCACCCGCGCCGCGAAAAACATCAAGGACGGCTCCAACCAGCGCGTGGTGCGCTTTAGCTACGGCTTGCCAACGGCCAACGAAGTCGCCGGTCTCACCATGGAAATCGACGACCTCTTAGGCGGGTTTAACTTGCGCGCCGAATACAACATTAACCGCAAGTACCGCCGCTTCCCCAACCAGAACTTCACCTACAATCAGGCGTTGGGGAAAGAGAGTGCCGAGGGCTACTATGCAACGGCGTCGCACAATAGGTATCCGTGGTTCGCCTATGGCGAAATTTTTAGCATGGACCCAGGCTACCAAACATTTATGTTCGTACCCGACAGCAACGGGCGCATCAACTACGAAAGTGCCGTAAACAACGTCTATGAATTCGTAGATGACAACGACGACCAAGACCGCTTCCCCGACTGGCGTCGGCGTACCTTTAGCAGTTCCTCGTCGGAGCGTTTGCTGATCCAGCGGGCTGACGTGGCGGTCTTTCCCGGCTACGACGAGAACAACGACTTGGTGTCGGATTTCAACCAGAACGACAACGGCATGCCGGACTATCTAGAGCCTTTTGTGCGCTACGATGTCGATCCACTGGAGTTTCTCTACGGCACGGACATGAACAACAACACCGTGATCGACCGCTTTGAGAACGACGAGGAAGCGGACTACCCGTATCCGCGCGACCACCGCGGTTACAACTTCTACGGTGGTGCCGAACTCAAGCCGGGCAGCCGCATAATGGTCGGTCGCATGCGCGAGTGGCTGCTGAGCAGCAATCGCCGCAGCAAGTCGCTCTACGGTCTGTTGACCCTGACTCACGAGATGCCTCGGCACGGTTTGCAGGTCCAGCTCTACAACGGCCTTCGCCGGGTTGAGGATAACATCCCCGAAAACGTCATTTTGTGGGTGCAGAGTCCGCGCACGCGGGGCGATATGCGCCCCTTTGTCGATCCCCTGATTGCGCAAAACGCGCTGGTCAACACCACCTTTCTGAGTGCGCAGACGCGCAAATACGCCCCGCTCAATCTGGAAACCAAGCTGAAGTACGAGATCTATCACCAGCGCGGCGACCAGCCGTCAGCAAACCGGCAGGACGAGGAGCTCCTCGCGCTGATCACCAAGGCGGACCTGCCCATTCCGTTGGGTAAACACGTGCTGTGGCCCAAGTGGAAACAGCTCTACAAGCGGCGCTCGCCCACCGACAAAAGCGAGTTGGAGAACAACGAGCTAGCGGAAATTTTCTTCTTCGTATGGCAGCAGGAGCTGCTCAGCACAATGCGCTTAGAATCCGGCATCGAGTACGAGATTTTCAGGAACATGGTCCCGCGCACCGATCCACTGCCCGCCGGCTATGTAGATGATTTTGAACAGTTCGTGATTGCGGCCCAGCTATCCAATCGCTCGGACTATCTGGGCTATCGCCTGACGACCAACATCGGCGGGCGCTGGGAGCGGCGCGATTTCCGCGACGAGACGACGACGGATCTGGTGCTTTTTCTGAGCATGTTTGCCGGCTTGCAATAGCCCCAGACAAAATTGGCAACCCAGCGGCCAATTGAATGAAATCCCACCGACCGCATCCTTCCCGCGATATATGCTCTTTCTCGCGGCCCATCGTTGCGGTTTTCTTTAGCTGGGGTATGGCACTGATCGCGGGGTGCTCAAGTGAAACGCCCACTCCAGCACCAGAAGCCACTGCGTCCAAGCCCAAATTGGCTGGCAGCACCCGGCCGAAATTCGTCGATGCCACGGCCGCGGCCGGCATCCATTTTACTCATCTGAACGGCGGGAGCGGTCGTTTCTACTACGTGGAGACCTATGGCTCGGGGGCGGCTTTTATCGACTACGACAGCGATGGCGACGAAGACCTATACTTGGTCAATGGGGCCATGTTGCCGGGTTTTTTGGAGCGGCGCGTACCGAAAAACGCCCTGTATCGAAACAGGGGCGATGGGAAATTCGAGGAAGTGGACGCCGGGGTCGGCGATGAAGGGTATGGCATGGGGGTCTGCGCGGGAGATTACGACAACGACGGTCACGTGGATCTCTACGTCACGAACTTTGGCACCAATGTGCTGTATCGCAACGGCAGCGGCGGTTCGTATGTCGATGCGACCGAGGCCGCTGGCGTCGGCGACGAGCGCTTGAGCACGAGCGCGGCCTTTGCCGACATCGACAACGACGGCGACCTCGACCTATACGTGGCCAACAATACCGATTTTACCCTTGAAAACCACAAAGAGTGCCGGCACGGTTCTATACGAGTCTATTGCGGCCCCGGTCAGTACCAGGGCGCGTCGGGGATTATGTACCGCAATGAAGGCAATGGAACGTTTGCCGACGCAACCGAAGAAATGGGCGTTTACAACGACCGCGGTCGTCAACTCGGCGTGGTATTTGGCGATTACGACGAAGACGGCGATGCCGATCTGTTTGTCGCCAACGATATGACTCCGAACTTCCTCTTTCGCAACGAGGGGGGGACGCGATTTTCCAATGTTGGGCTGGAGGCCGGCGTCGCCTTCAGCCCAGACGGCAAACCCGAGGCCGGCATGGGCACAGACTTTGGCGACTACGACCGGGACGGACTCCTCGACATCGTCGTCTGCAACTTCCAGTGGGAGCACTGTCGCGTGTTAAAAAACGAGCGGGGTGGCGTATTTAAGGACCAGATACACGAGTCCAAACTAGCCGAACCGACCTTCTCGACCTTGACCTTTGGCACGGACTTTTTCGATTACGACAACGACGGAGACCTCGACCTGTTCCTAGCCAACGGACACGTCGAACCGAATATAGAAATTATCGACCGCGCCGGGCCTTCCTACGCACAGCGGGATCAGCTATTCCACAACGACAACGACGGCACGTTCACCGACGTCAGCGCCGACTCGCCCGGACTAGCCGCGGCCGCGGTCGGGCGCGGATCAACCACCGCCGACTACGACAACGACGGCGACCTCGACCTGTTCGTAGCCAACAACAACCAGCGCGGACTGCTGCTGCGCAACGACGGCGGCAACCGCCACCACTGGCTGTCCGTACGCACCGTGGGCTCCCGCAGCAACCGCGACGGCATCGGCGCACGTATCCGGGTGGTCGCTGGCGACCTGCACCAAATCGAAGAAGTGCGGTCGGGCAGTTCGTATCTGTCGCAGAACGCGCTGCGGGTACACTTTGGCTTGGGGATGCACACGCGGGTGGATCGGCTGGAGATCCGCTGGCCGAGCGGGATAACGCAGGTGTTGGAGGACGTGGCCGTCGATCAATTCCTCACCATCCGAGAGCCAGCGGGCCAGCAATCCGCGCAAGGGCAAGGCCAGCGTGACGAGATTTAACGGGGGGCTATGGCTGGTATGGCTGGTGTGGATAACGGCTGTTGGCTGCGGTGGCGCGGTAGAAGAGGCTCCTGAAGACCCGCGGGCGATAGAACTGAGTTATTTGGATCGCATCCGCGCCGATTCCAGCGACGTAGTAGCACACTACGAACTAGGGACGTTCTATGTACAACACGCCGTGTATGGGGAGGCACTGAAACATTTCAGCGAGACCTTCCGCATCGACTCGTCGCACGTAGGGGCATTGCTGGGGGCCGGAGAAGTCCTGACCCGGCAGGGCGAATTGAAACGGGCGTTGGCCGTATATCGCAAGGCCATTGCGCTCGCGCCCGACAGCGCAGCGGCCTATCGCCAGCTCGGCCAACTCTACTTGCGCACAGACGACGATGCCAAGGCGCGGGCGACGTTTGCAAAGGCGTTGCAATTGGCTCCCAATCACGCTCCAGACCACTACAACCTAGGCGTGGCGCATGCCCGAGATCACGACTACGAGACCGCCGCCCAGCATCTACGGCGAGCACTAAAAATAGACCCGGAGTACGCGTTGGTTTACTACAGTCTGGGAGAGATGTACTGCGCCAAGATGGGGCAATGCGAACGCGCCGTGGACTTGGCGAGCAAAGCCGTCAAAATAGAGCCTCGGCGCACCCGCTACCGCACGGCGTTAGGGCACATCTACATGCGGTTGAATCGCCATGCAGAAGCGGAGGCCGCCTTTCGCGCGGCCATTGAGCGCGATTCGGCTTACGTAGAGGCACTAAATGGGCTGGGGATGGTGCTCGCCCGCCAAGGCAAGGAGGCCGAAGCAGCCGCGGTACTCGAGCAAAGCATCGCTCTGGACCCGGCTTATCCAGCCGCGCACTTGGCCCTGTCCAAAGTGTACATGAAGCAGGGAAAGGCCGAGGAAGGGCAGCGGCAGATCGAGATGTTCAAGCGCCTTGATCCGCATTTCGATGCCATTCGCGATCAGCGTTTGCGCCTCAAAGGCCATGCCGACGATGCCGTAGCCCGCTACAACTTGGGAGCGATCTACGCGAAGCTCGGTTTTGCCGAAATAGCGGCTCGCGAGTACAAAGCCTCGCTCAAGATTAATCCCGCCCAGATACAGGCTTGGCAGAATTTGGGCACGGCCTATATGCGGCTGGAGCGGGTTGACGATGCCATCACAGCCTATCGCCAAGCCCTGACCTTAGACGAGGACTATGCGCTGGCGTGGTTTAATCTCGGCAACGCCTATTTGATGAAAGACTATCCAGTGCAGGCGCGCTCGGCCTATGAGCGCGCTTTGGCGATAAAGGCTCACTACATCGACGCGATAAACGGCCTCGGTAATGCCAAACTGCGCGAGGGCCATGCCCGGGAGGCCATCGACGATTTTAAGGCGGTTTTGCGGGCCGATTCCACCTATGTCGGTGCCCATTATGGTTTGGCCGTGGCCTACCGAGAAGTAGGAGATTCACTTGCGGCTCAGCAGCAGATACGCCTCTTTGCGCGCAAGCAAAAAGAATTACAAAGCAGACGCGCCGACCACCGCTGGGACAAGTAACCACTAAGAAAGGATAAACGATGGCGCGATTTGACGACATGAAGGGGGTCTTCGGCTTGCTGCCGACTCCGTACCGGGAAGACCTCGAGATTCACATCGACGACCTGAAGAAGGTCGCCAACTTCTGCTGCGAAAGCGGCCAGCACGGCATCGTCTGGCCGGTGATGGTCGGGGAGTTTTGGTTTTTGGGCGAGGAGGAGCGGATCCGAGGGCTGGACGCGGTGCTGGAGGAGGTCAACGGCCGCTTGCCCGTGGTCTTTGGCTGTTCTGGGCTGTCGGTGCCGCAGGTGCTGCTCTATGCGCGGGCGGCGCGAAAAGCCGGGGCGGATTCGATTATCGCCATGACGCCGGCGCGCACCGACGCCGCCACGGCCATGGACCTGTACCGGCGCTTGGCTGGGGTGTTCGACGGGCCGATCATGGTGCAGAATGCCGACCTGTACGCGCCGTTGCGCGGCGAGCAGGTGGCGCAACTGGTCGACGAGATCCCGCAGATCGAATACGTCAAGGAGGAGCGGCAGCCCGGCCCTAAGCACATCGCCGAGGTGGCCGAGATGGTCGGCGACCGGGTCAAGTGCATCTTCGGCGGGGCGGCGGGCAAGTTTTTACCCGACGAGATGCGCCGCGGAGCCAATGGCAATATGCCCGCCTGCGAGCTGGCCGATGTACTGGCCAAGATCACCGAGTTGTGGTGGGCCGGGCAAGAGGAGGAGGCGCGTGCGATGCACCGCCGCTTGTTGCCGCTGATCGTGCTTGAGAATCACCCCTTTATGCGCTATATCCTCAAGTGCCGTGGGGTGTTCAGCACGCTGGTGGAACGAGCACCGGCAGGCAAGCTGGCACTGGACGAAGGCGACAAACGAGAGATCGCCACTCTACTGGAGACCGTCGCCGGGGACATCGAGGCATTTCCGATAGTACCGGAGCATTCGCACTAGGTCGTCGCTCGGCGGGACTACGCCAACTCCGGGTACTGCGCCGCGTAGATCGTCAACTTCGTCGCCGCCCCGATCTGTTCTAGTTCCGGCCGCCGCCCCGACAAGCGCAAGCTGTCGCGGACCAAATTCAAAAACCCCTCGCCCCGCGCTTCGAGAAAACTAGATCCCGTAATCGGGCTTTCGTAGTAGCGCATGAAGCCAGCGAGAAACTGATTCCGACGCGCCGGCTGACACCCAGCGTACAAATTTTCAATGGTCAAGGTGTTGTAGAGCGCTCCGGGATTTTGGAACTCGATGCGGTCGGGGAACATGCGAATGATGATCTGCGATCCGGCAACTCCGTAGTCCCGATGAATGACGGCGTTTACGACGGCCTCTTGGAGTGCAGTGTATATGTAGCTGGGATAATCCCGGCGACCGTCGCCGCTTTTCCGCGAAGCGATTGGCGTCAAAGGAGAGGCTTGGAAGTACGACACAATTTTGGCGATTTGCTCGGGTAACGGCCCGGTGATTTGCCGGCTATCCACGGTGTTGCCATCGGGAATGTCGTGGTGGTACACCGCCAGATCGATGTACGCGCCGGCAATGTACTGCTCGGGCTGCCAGGCAAAGAGCAGGATGCCCAAATGCGTCGGCGTGGCCCCCAGTGCCGAGCTCACAGCCAGTTTATGCGCCACCAGCGTGGAAGCCCAGTCGGCTGGCGTGGACCAATCGGGGAAGCGCCGACTGAAGTACTGTTCGAGCCGGGTTTTGTCCAAGTCGTCGAGGCTGCTACCGACCATGGGTCGCTCCTCAAGCGGGCTAGCCAAGCGACGCTCCGTCAACATGCGGGCCAGCCGTTCGGCCGGGATCAACTGGCGGAGGAATCGCCCGTCGCTCGTCTAGTGTAACAAGCGGCTCTATCTCCTGCTCAATTTTGCGGCGCAATGTGCGCTCGGCGACATCGAGATCGTAGCGGGTCTGAAGATTGATCCAGAACTCAGGCGTCGTGTCTAAGTAGTGCCCGAGGCGCAGCGCAGTATCGGTTGTGACGCTACGACGTCCGAGCACAATATCGTTCAGCCGTGGCCGCGAAACCTTGATCGCCTGAGCGAGCCGGTACACGCTAATCTCCAGCGGAATCAGGAACTCGTCGCGCAGGATCTCGCCGGGATGCACCGGCGGCAACCGCCGCCCAGAGGCTACATCCGAGAAGTCGATCTCGCGCCGGTCCAGTTCTTCGCGTTTGATGGTCATGCTCATTTATCTCCTCAATGATAGTCCACAATCTCGACCTTCCACGCTTCTCCATCGCGCCAGACAAAGCAGATACGCCAGCGGTCATTGACTCGAATACTGTATTGCCCTCGGCGGTCTGACCGCAAAGCCTCGAGACGATTACCGGGCGGGGAACTTAGATCGTCGAGCCGACCAGCCGCATCAATTGCCAAGAGCTTCGCCCGCGCTCGCCGCTGGAGCTGTACGGGCAGGCCGCGTACGGCATGACCCGCAAAGATCGCTGCGGTGCGTTTATCCGCAAAGCTCTTGATCATCGGCCGATCCAAGCAACGCCTGATACGCCACCAACGCCCCTGCCACGTGAACATTCATCGACGGCCCCTTGCCGTACATGGGGATATAGACCGCTCCATCGCATAAGGCCAACGTCTGGCGATAGACGCCCTTGGTCTCGTTGCCGAGCACCAAACACACTTTGTCCGGGAAATCGTATTCCAAATAGCACACCGCCCCCTGCACCATTTCCAACGCCACCAAGTGATACCCTTCGTCCCGCAGAGCATTCGCCGCCTCGTCCATGCGCCCGATCCGCCGCCAAGCCACGCGCCGCTCATGGCCCCGAGCCGTGCGCTCAATATCCTCGTGCGGCGGCACGGGCGTCACACCCGTAAAGACCAACTCCCGCGCTCCACACGCATCGGCAATGCGAAACATCGAGCCGACATTGAGCGGGTCTTCGACGCTCTGCAACAGAAAGGCCAACTCCGCCTTGGGCGGATAGCGCTGCGTCGCATCCGCAAAGAGCCGCTTTACTTCCACTTTGCGCAAGGGGCGCATGGGCCGGCTTAAAAGCGGATGGCCTTGTACTGCTTCACGTGCTCGGTAATGGCGACCTCCACCGGCAATCGCTCCATGCTCGACGCGCCGTAGAACCCATGGACGCCCGTGGTGTTTTGCAACACGTACTCAGCGTCGGCCGGCTCTGAAATCGGCCCCCCGTGGCACAGCACAATCACTTCCTCAGACACGCCACGCGCCGCGTCGCCTATCGCCTGCACAACCCCCACCGATTCCTCCAAAGTCAGGGCGGTCGTCGCGCCAATCGCGCCCTTGGTGGTAAGCCCGGTATGCGCCACCACAATGTCGGCCCCGGCCCCGGCCATAAGCTCGCCCTCGGCGGGATTAAAGGCATAAGGCGTCGTCAACAAACCCATCTCGTGCGCCGTGCGGATCATCTCCACCTCCACTCCATACCCCATCCCGGTCTCCTCCAAGTTTTGCCGATACAACCCGTCAATCAGCCCCACGGTCGGAAAATTCTGCACCCCGGAAAACCCGATGGCCGCCACCTCGCGCAAGAAAACATCCATCTGCCGGAACGGATCCGTCCCGCACACGCCAGCCAACACCGGCGTATCCTCCACCACCGTCAACACCTCCCCGGCCATATCCATCACAATCGCATTGGCGTCCCCGTAGGGCATGGTCCCAGCCAGCGACCCCCGGCCGGCCATGCGAAATCGCCCGGAGTTGTAAATCACAATCAAGTCAACTCCGCCAGCCTCCTCGAACTTCGCGCTGATCCCGGTCCCGGCACCCGCGCCGATAATGGGAATCCCAGCGGCGATGTGGCGTCGCAACCGCATGAGCACTTCTTCTCTTGTAAACGCCATGGCCGCCTATCCGTTTAGTGCCTTTTCTATCCGCACCCCGTCCATCTTCCGCAGCTCGGCCTCCGGCCCAAACGGCGCATACACGGCGATCAACTTCATCGTCCCCACGCCGCTATTCACGGTCGAGTGATACACGGCCGTCGGAATGTGTACGAGCTCGCCCGGGCCGATCTCCTTTTCCAGCGTACCCGATTCTAGTTCCACCGTCTGAATTCCAGTGCCTTCTATCACGTAGAGGATCTCCTCGCTATACGGATGGTTGTGGCGCACGTGCCCTTGGCCCGGCGCCAGCTCCACTACGCCGCAGCTAAAGTGCTCGGCCGCGGTCACCAGCGGCTCGGAAAGCCAGTTTAACCGGCCCCAGTCAAAGACTTGGGTATCCACATCGGCGCATTGCACGAAGGTCTTTTTCTCGCTCATAACTCTCCTGCTTTCTCGGCAATCAGCTCCAGCAGCAGCGCGGTCGCTGCGGCTGCAAACGCTGGATCGTTGATGTTGTGATCGACTTCGCGGACGAGGATGCCCTCGTCCAAGTTGGCTTTGAGGGCGTCGCCAAAGGCGCGGTCGGCTGCGCGGTCGCAAAACAACTCGCCATCGCCGTCGAGAATCGACACCCCTCTGAGCGGAATGAGCACGCCGACCGGGCCTTGGGCCGCGTTGAGCTTTTCGGCAAATATCCGGCCCATCAGCGCGTTCTCCTCGGCATTGGTGCGCATCAAGGTCACGGCTGGATTCCACTCGTAAAAGAGCCGCGTACCGTCCTTGTACTTTGGCGGCACGTCAGCCATGCCGCCAAAATTGGCCATATCCACGCAGCCGGGGACCACTACTTGGGGCAAACCCGCCCGGCCGGCCGCGCTCAAGCGATCTGGCCCCGCGCTGAAGACGCCGCCGCACACTTCGTCGGCCCACTCGGTGGTGGTAATGTCCAGAACCGCATCCACCAAGCCCTCGGCGATGAGCGACTCCATAGTGCGGCCGCCCGTGCCCGTGGCGTGAAAAACCAAGACCTCGTACCCGCTCGCCGACAGGGCCTCGCTGCATGCGTTCACGCATTCGGTGGTGTTGCCAAACATCGATGCGACGACGATCGGCTTGTCGTCGCCGGCCGGGGCTGGCTCGGCCTCAACCATGCCGCAGATCGCGCCCGCGGCCCGCGTGAAAATTACCCGCGAAATCCGATTGACCCCAGCCACATCCACAATTGACGGAATGAGCACGACGTCCTTGCTGCCCACGTACGCGGCCGTGTCGCCGGCCGCCACGGTCGAAACGCACACTTTGGGAACTCCCACCGGCAGGGCGCGCATGGCCGCCGTCACCACGCTGCTGCCGCCGGACCCACCCATGCCGACAATACCGTCAAACCGGCCCTCGGCGTACCCTTGCTCCGCCACCTTGGCCGCGCCCTCCCCCATAGCCTTCATGGCGGCACCGCGGTCGCCAGCCGCACGCAACGACTCCAGCGACGCGCCAGCCGCCGCGGCCACCTCGCTGGCAGCCACATCCACCCCAAAGGCTTCGCACCCGCCCAGAACGCCCGTGTTCACGGCCAGCACTTCGTGGCCGCGAGCCAAAATCTGCTCGCGCAAGAAGGCGTACTCCACGCCCTTTGTGTCAAACGCCCCAACCATCATAATTGTAGCCATAACGGCCTCCTAAGATAGTGCCTGACCCTTTGGATCAGCGGCTTTGAGCAAAGCGCCGCAACCGGAGCGCGTTCATCACCACCGACACCGACGAAAAGGCCATCGCTAGGCTCGCCAGCATCGGATTGAGCAGCGGGCCGCCGAACAGGTGTAGTGCGCCCGCGGCCACCGGAATGCCCGCGGCATTATAAAAAAATGCCCAGAACAAATTCTGCCTTATGGTCCGCACGACCGCTCGGCTCAGTTCAATAGCCCGCGCCACATCCGCCAACCGACTGTGCATCAGCACCACCGGCGCCGACGCGGCCGCCACATCCGTCCCCGTGGCAAAGGCCATGCCCACATCGGCCGCGGCCAGTGCCGGCGCGTCGTTGATCCCATCGCCGACCATGGCGACGCAACGGCCCTCGGCCTGCAATGCCTGCACAACCGCCGCCTTGTCTGCGGGCAAGACACCGGCATGTACGGTCTCAATCCCCACTTGACGCGCCACGGCTTCAGCGGCCGGACGCCTGTCGCCGGTGAGCATCACCACCTCCAAGCCGCATTGACGCAATCGAACCACGTCGTCCTTGCTCTGCGGACGGGGGCGGTCGGCCAAAGACACGCGGCCTATCAGCGACCCGGCGACCGCGACCCACACGACGGTAGCACCAGCCGCCGGATCGCGATCTTCGTCTATGCGAACTCCCACTCCCGCCATCATGGCGCGATTGCCCACCGCCACATCCTCGCCTTCCACCTCGGCCCGCGCCCCCTTGCCCGGGCTCGCCACCACTTCGCTCGCCTTCGGCACGGCCAAGTCCCGCTCGACCGCAGCCGTCACAATCGCCGCAGCGAGCGGATGCTCCGAGCCGCGCTCCACGGCTGCGGCCAAGCTCAGCACCTCGTCGGCGTGGCCTCCGTTTAAGGGCTCCACTCCGACTACCTGCGGCCGTCCTTCGGTAATCGTGCCGGTTTTGTCCAGCACCACGGCATCTACTTTGTGCGCCGTTTCCAGTGCTTCTGGGCTTTTGAACAAGATGCCTAAACGCGCACCTCGGCCCGTGCCGACCATAATGGCGGCCGGCGTGGCCAAGCCCAAGCTGCACGGGCAGGCGATGATCAACACGGCCACAAAAACCTGCAACGCAAAGCTCAAACCCTCCCCGGCCCACAGCCAACCCACTCCGGCCACCAAGCCCAAGGCCAAGACGACCGGCACAAAATATCCGGCGACGACATCGGCTAGGCGGGCAATCGGGGCCTTGCCCGCCTGTGCGGCCTCGACTAAGCGCACCATTTGCATCAGCAGCGCGTCCCCGGCCCCCCGCGTTGCACGCACCACGAGCGCACCCGCGCCGTTGAGGCTGCCGCCGGTCACGGCATCGCCCGGGGCCTTGGCCGCCGGCAGCGACTCGCCGGTCAGCAGCGACTCATCCACCGTAGAATTTCCTGCGATGACTTCGCCGTCGGCTGGGACGCGCTCGCCCGGGCGCACGCGCAGACAGTCTCCCACCGCGATGGCGTCGGCTGCAATTTCCCGCTCTCCATCGCCTTCGACTAACACCGCCTTGTCGGGCCTGAGTTGCAGCAGTGAGCCTATGGCCTCCTCGGCCCGCAACCGCGAGCGCGCTTCGAGATAGCGGCCCATCAGCATAAAGGTGACGATCGTGGCAACCGACGGGAAATAGGAGTCAAACGCCGCGACCGTCCCCACGGCCACGGCTCCCAACCCCCAAGCACTGTAAGCCCAAGCCGCGGCCGTGCCAATGGCGATTAGCGAAAACATGTTGGGGCGGCCTCGCCACAAAGCCTGCCCGCCCTCGGCGTAGATCGAGCGGCCAACCCACAGCACCGGCAGCACCAACAGCAGGTGCAAAACGCCCACTCGTAGCGGATGCTGTTCCAAAGACAACGCCGCAACCGATCCGCCCATCTGCTCGGCCATCTCCACCGCAAAGAGCGGCAGCCAAAACGCAGCGGCCCACCGCAAGGCCCCGGCCTGCTCGGCCAGCGCGGCCCGCTTGCGCGCCTGCCGCCTAGCCGCCCCTTCGGCCTCGGGTGCTTGCGGCCGTGCCGCAAACCCCGCTTTTGCCACGGCCACGGCAATGCTTTCCTCATCTACGGCCGCCGGGTCAAAGCGCACGGCCATCTGCTCGGTCGCCAAGTTCACGTCGGCCTTTTCGACGCCGGCCAAGCCAGACACCTGCTGCTCGACCTGCCGCACACAGCCCGCGCAGTGCATGCCCTCAATGGCAAAATGCTGCTCTCTACCGTTTTCCGTCACGTTCCAACCTCGCAACTCAGTCGAGCGCGTCCAGCCGTTGCTTGATCCGCGCCCAAGTTGTTTCCTCAACCGCCGTATCATGCGGCGGCAGCGGCGGGGTACTCTCGGGATCGCCGGGATTGAACACCTTTCCCGCCGTAGAATCACCATCGTCGCCAGCCCCATCCTCGTGCGTCCCCTCGGGATTGGGATCGCCCACCACCCAAGTACCGGCTGGATCGCCCAACTCCGCCCCATTGGAGGCGCCGTCGCCATCGGAGTCCAAGGCCGCTAGCGCTGGATCCCAAATCACTTCACCGGCTGGACCAGCCGCGGTGAGGAAGTTGGTTAGGATCTCCAAGCCAAACGGGTTGAGCGGCGATCCACCGCCAGCTACGTGGCAGGTGTTGCAGCTAGCCGCAGAGCCGTTGGGAATCTGCCTTACGCGCTTGCTACGCGCAGCCGCCTCCTCGGCAACCAAGCCACCAACAAAGAGCGCACCTACCAGCAGAACTCGCAAAGTCATAGAAAATCTCCTTTTCTCGTCGTTCACCAGAGGTTTCGTTCTTTAGAACATGACTACGCTTAACCCGATAAGTCAACACAGGCCCTTGCGAGAACGCCCGCCGGTTCGCCCCGCACCGCCAAATCGCGCATATTCTCCTAGCCCTAGTCCATTCCACAGGAGGCAACGTTCATGTCCACCGCTCAGCGTCTCGACCTAAGCCAAGTGCGGCCGCCGATTGATGTCGATCCAGCGACCTGCGTCTATCACCGGCTCGCACCGGCGAGCGAATTTGCCGCCGGCGAGGGCCGGTCCTTTACAGTCGAAGGCATTCACCTCGCGGTGTTTCTCTACGAGGGGGCCTTTCACGCCGTTGACAATCGCTGCCCGCACATGGGCTACCCCATGTCCAAAGGCAGCATCCGCGACGGGGTGCTTATATGCCACTGGCACCACTGGGAATTTGACCTAAAGACGGGCGGCTGCCTGCTGACTTCGGGCGACGACCTGAAAGCCTTTCCCGTGGAGGTGCGCGACGACGGCTGCGCGTGGGTCGGCATCCCGCCCGGCGAGCGGGAAGAGGCCCGCCGGCGGCTCGTGGCTCGCGGCAAGCGCATCCTCGAACAAGGGCTTAAGGACCGCAGCTCCTTCCTCATCGCCAAAGCGGTCGCCGCCCTCCGCCAGACCGGGGCCACCCCGCAGGAAATCATCCAGCAGGGCCTTTACTACGGCGCGCACAAAACCAACGAAGGCTGGTCCTCGGGCGTCGCCATCCTAACCCTCGCGGCGAACTTGTGGGACGACATTGCCGAGGCCGACCAAAACCTTTTCCTCGTCCACGGCTTGACCCAGATCTCGCGGCGCACCTCTGGCTCGTCGCGCCGCCAGCGCTTCCCCTTTCCCCGCACCAAGGCCGACCAAAATTTGGCCACCCTCAAGCGCTGGTTTCGCACCTTTGTCGATCAGCGGCACCACGGCGCGGCCGAGCGCATCTTGCTGACCTTGCACGACCGCGACTGCGGCAAGGAAACCCTCGCGGATTTTGTCTTTACGGCCGCCACGGACTTCTACTTCACCGGCGACGGGCACGCCCTCGACTTTGCCAACAAAATGTTCGAGGCCCTCGACTCCGTGGACTGGGTCGGTGCCCACGAGATCCTCCGCCCGATCGTCGTCGATCTGGTCAGCCGCACCCGCCACGAAGAGACCTCGCGCTGGGCCGACAGCCTGCCGGCCTTAGAAAGCATCTTCTCGCGCCTAGACGCGATCTGGGAGGACAACCAGCGCAACGAAGCCACCCTCGACGTCTCCGCCTTCGCCCAAGTCATGCTCGGCGACGATTTTGAACCCATTCTCGCCCGCGTCGAAGCGGCCCTGCGCGCGGGCGTACCGCCGACCCAGCTCTGCCGCGCCATGACCTACGCCAGCGCGTTGCGCACCCTGCGCTTCCACCTCAAAAACGAGGGCGATTGGCACGACGTCGCCAACATATATTCCTACGCCCACGCTCTATACGCGGCCTTCCACTACGCCGCCAGCAAGGAGCTGTTGCGCGCCATTTTTCACGGCGCAGTCTTTCTCACGTACCTGCGCTGGCTCAACATGCCGGCCGCCCGCGTCCCCCAGCTTGGACAAACGCTTGGCGAGGACTTCGCCTCCAGCGAGGCCATGCTCCAGCGTCTAGGGGAACTGGCTGACTTCCAGAAGGTCTTTGAGGCCGAACTCCTCGTCAGCCAGTACCTCGCAGAAGGACGCGACATCACCCAGCTCCGGTACGCCTTGGCCCACATCATGCTCCGCGAAGACGCCGAGCTGCACATGTTCCAAGTGCTCGAAGCCGCGTTCCGGCACTACGACTTGAGCAGCGATCCAGCGGAAAAGCGCGTCCACCTTTTGGCCGCGACCCGCTACATCACCGCGCAGAAGGTGATGAAGAACATCCTCTGGTCCACCCAAAACGCCGAGCGGCTCCAGCGCGGCGAGCTCCTCAGCGAGCGCGAAGACGACGATTGAGAAAAGGATCACCGCGCCGAAATCTATTGGAATGAGCTTTAACCATGAAAATCGGTACTCGCACTGTCGATTTTCATTATATTTCTACGTATGATTCCGCGCCCACAGCCCATTGATCGTTTGCATACGGCCCTGTCCAGAAGCCCGTTGGTACTGCTCGCCGGCCCGCGCCAATGCGGCAAAACCACCCTCGCCCGCGAGTTCGTGCGGGAGGATTCGGCCAACTACTTCGATTTGGAGGATCCGGTCAGTCTCGCTCGGCTCGACCAGCCAATGACCGCGTTAGAGACGCTGCGCGGCCTCGTCGTCATAGACGAAGTGCAGCGGCGACCGGACTTGTTTCCGGTTCTGCGGGTGCTGGCGGACCGCCGCGACGCACCGGCCCGATTCCTCATCTTGGGGAGCGCGTCCGGCGACTTGTTGCGCCAGTCTTCGGAGAGCCTAGCCGGACGGGTTGAGCACCTTACCCTCGGCGGCTTTCAGCTAGGCGAGGTGGGCACTGACCAAGCCGGTACTCTGTGGCTGCGCGGCGGTCTGCCGCGGTCGTACCTCGCAGCCGACGACGCTGCAAGCCACCAATGGCGCAAGGACTTCATTCAGACCCTGCTGGAGCGCGACATGCCCCAATGGGGAGCGCGGACCCCGGCTGTTGCGCTGCATCGCTTCTGGACCATGCTCGCCCACTATCACGGGCAAACTTGGAACGCGGCCGCGCCGGCCCGCGCCTTGGACGTGAGCGCATCTACAACGCGGCACTATCTCGATCTGCTGACCGATGCCTTCATGATTCGCCAATTGCAGCCTTACTACGCGAACATCGCCAAGCGGCAAGTCAAGGCACCCAAAATCTATCTGCGCGACAGCGGCCTATTGCACCAGTTGCTCGCCATTCGGACGGAGGGCGAACTGATGAATCATCCCAGCCTGGGCGCGTCGTGGGAGGGTTTTGTCATCGAGCAGTTGCTTGCCTTGCTGCAACCCGAGGAGGCCTTTTTCTGGAGCACTCATCAGGGGGCTGAAATAGACCTCGTGTTGCGCCAGAATGGCCGCTGGTTAGGCGTCGAATGCAAGCGCACGGACGCGCCGCGCCTGACGCGCTCCATCCACACTGCCCTCGACGATCTAAAGCTCGAACGGGTCATTATCGTGTACCCCGGCCAAAAGTCATACGCCCTCAACGCGCAGGTCAATGTCGTGCCATTGCGCGTACTCGGCACCGCACAGGATGCGGGCGTCGGCTATGAAGCATTCACAGGAGTAGAAACGGCGCGGTGATCTTGTCGGTGCGCCACCACCCTTCTCCTTACTTTCGCCCTGTAAGTTTGTGCATGATCGCTTCAAGCGGCCCTAGCTTGTAGCGGGCTAGCCATAGGTGTGAGAACACGACGCCGACTACGGAAAATGCGGTGGCCGCAAACAACGCCCGGGGCAACGTCTGTGCAGTACCCATCCAACCCACGGCTTCCAGCACCGACATGCCAAGCACCACGTGAGCCACGTATAGGGTAAGGGAAAGCTGCCCCGTTCTCACGAACGGACGAATCCAAGCGGCGTCCTCATATCGTTCGCCAAGCGCGACGGAGGCTGCGACGACGGCACTCGCTGTGCCAACTCCTGCGATCATGTAGAGTGGCATCGGAGGCATCGCGCTAGTTCCGAAGATCGCGACGACAATCTCCCGCTCAGCAGCACCAACTCCTGCTGAGAGCGCATGCACCAAGAACCAACTGATGCCCTCGGCCGCCAGAGCTGCCCCGAGACCCCAAGCGAAGACGCGCCAGCGGACGGAACGGTCCCCCATATCTCGACGGCCAAGGATCATGCCCACGAACAGGAACGCAAGCCACGGAATTACCGGATGGAAACCATTGTAAAACAAATGGCGGACCATGCCCGACGGGGTCCAAAAGCCCGCGTACTCCAGTGTATCCCAATCCCACTCTCGCTCGTAATCCAATGCGAATAACATCACCGCGAAAGCGATCACGAGCAGAGTGCTATACGTCCAGAGTTGACGGGTGGAAGCAGCCAACGCGAAGGCTGCTACTCCTATGTAAATTCCGTAGAAATGGAGAATGTCGGCGGGGTAAATCGCGGCATAAAGCATGCCGGCGGCGAAGAGAAACAACGCCCGCCTCAGCAGTGTGTTGCGTTCCTTCGCCACTTGCTCGCGATCGCCCGAGGCACGACCTCTTTGAGATGCTAGAGAGACCCCTACACCAGCAAGGACCACAAAAGTAGCTGCTGCCCGTCCGTCAAACATGCCGGCTAGGCGGACGAGCCAGTCCGGGCCGTTCTGCTCGGCCCCCATCACGATCTTGAAATTCACGACGACCATGCCAAAGACGGCAAGCGCTCTGGCAAAGTCATAGCCAATGATTCGCTTTTTCACCTGAGAGACCCCTTGGAGAAAATTTAATCCGTCCTCTGGGCGGTGGAGCAGCGTCCGCAGCCCCACTGTATATCTACCTAAAACGCAGCTTCCACTCCTCAACCGCGCAGTAGAGGACCGGCACAATCGGCGCGGTTAGCACCACCGCAATCATGCCGCCGAAGGTGGGAATGGCCATCGGCAGCATGAGGTCTGCGCCGCGTCCACTCGCCGTCAGCACGGGGATCAGTGCCAAGATCGTGGTGGCCACGGTCATCAGACAGGGGCGGATGCGCCGCACCCCAGCAGCGAGCGCGGCGCATCGACAGCTTTTGCCGAGGCACTTCTTCAGGCTCTGAACTGCGCTTAAACAGTTCGCCTCAAATGGAACAGATCAGGCGATCGGCGGTCCCGTTCAAAAAGCGTTTGCCAATCCAACGCTAAAAGCAACCCAAACAGCTTCTCTTCTTTTAGCGTCGTCCACTCTGTTCCGAACCATATCTCGGCCAATTCCCGTAAGCGAAATGGTCCCTTCGCTCCTCTTGCCATCAGATAGGCATATACCTCAGAGAGCTTGTTAAGACGGAGTTGTCTCCCGTCTGCGATGCCCGCTCGCTGAGTATAGGTATATTCGCCGCCATTTTCGGGGAGTTGCACATCCACGGCCGGAGACCTCTCTCGCACGGATTTAGCCAACTTCTTCCTCGCGGAGTCATCACCGTGTACGAAAAAGCATGTGCGCGGACGCAGTTTTTCGACCAATTCCGTCAGTTCTCTCTGATCCGCGTGGGCCGAAAGCGAGTATTGCTTCACGTCACACTCCACACTCACCTCCTGTCCATCAAGATTCAGGACACGCTCATCCTGCAACTTGCGCCCAGGAGTTCCTTCGGCCTGATAGCCTGTAAAAGCTATCAGGTTCTTCGGATCACCAGCTAAACGCTTGGCGTAATAATTCTTCGATACACCACCGTTCAACATCCCCGAAGATGCCACGATACAACAGGGAGGTCCTGACAAAATGCGATCGCGATGACCCTTTGAATCAACCCTCTTTACGAAAGCTGAATAAAAAATATCCTCGCTGCCTTTCGCTTTGCATTGCAAGGAAGGCGAGAGATCGTCAACAAAACGCGAATACACATCATTGACCTTTTGCACCATCCCGTCAACATACACCGGAATCTGCTTCTGTTCCATGTGGCCCTTCAAGATCTGAAGGACCTCCTGAGAACGTGCCACGGCAAACGCTGGGATCAACACTTTGCCGCCTGCTTCAACCACTTCGACCACATCCCGTACAAGCGCAGCCTCTTCTTGAGCGCGATCTTTATGCAGGCGACCGCCATAAGTCGATTCCATCACCATCACATCGGGGCGACACCACTCTGGAATAACCATGCCGGGAATAGTCAACTGATCGGCAACCGATACATCACCCGTCAGCAGAATACTTTCCCGCTTGCCTTGGATGTAGATCATTGCAGCGCCCAAAATGTGACCGGCACGAATCCACGTAGCTTTCACGCCGTCGCATATCTGTACGGGTTCCATATACCGCACTAATTCCATACGGCTCAAGGCTTCACGGACATCGTTAGATAGCCTAGGAGACTCGCGTTCTTCCCGTCTCACAGCATCGTCTAACAACACCTGTGTAATATCTTTCGTCGCATGCGTACAATACACCTTTTCGGGCAACCTGTTCTCTTTTACAAGCACAGGCAGAGCACCCGTGTGGTCGCTATGAGCGTGGGTCAACAGTAGAGCGTCAGGTTTGTCCAAAGCACCCAAATCAGGCCGCTTTGAATTTTTCCCAGGTCCCATTCGGATGCCTGCATCTACCAGAATACGGCATCCAGCGATCTCAATTAACGTACAGGAAGCACCAACCTCGTTGGCACCTCCGAAGAAACGTAGCTTGATCATGACTTCTCCTTTTCACAGTTGATCTCACAGGGACGATTCTATATCGCCCTGCTAGCATCTTGAAAGGCGCGTCATAGCACGATCCTAAAAGGATCAGAATGCGACTATTGAGCCGCGAAGTGCGACGCATCGAGAAAAAATATGAGGCGAATTGGTAGGGGGTGACCGATGAAGGAAATACAGCGGTCACCCCCTACTGATCAATCACTTGCCCTTGCCTTTGGGGCTCTGTTGGTCCTGACTTTTACGCGATTGCCAATCATTGGGTCTCTGATTGTATTTTCGCCCTTGCCAATAAACATCGTTATTGGGATTCAACTGATTGGCGCGATTGTCAGCACCAGCTTTACCGCCTCCGCTACGGGATTTAGCCATCTGTCATCACCTCCTTTCTCATGGGAATTTATCGCCTCACGGGAACACTATGCTTTCCAATTGAGACGATCATCTTTCTCTCTTGTTCGATGTAGTTCTTTTCGACGTGTTCGCATAGCACCTGCCTCATCAATTTCTTTTCCAAGCGTCAAAAGATGAGCTTGGCGAAGCCACCAAAACGCCTCAAATAGGGGACGACGCGGCGATGCACCGCGCTCTAAATTCGGTTTTCTCCGGTCTATATGCCGAATCTGCCTGTGTGCTCTTTTAGCCAATTTTCGGCACTCTTCATCGGGATCATTTTTAGAGAGCCAAAACAGTGTTCTATGAGCCCTTCCGCCGGGATTAACGCGCAGTGCCGTCAACGCCTGCACGTAGCACTGCCGCCATACAGGCCGCGGTTCTACAAACTCTTCACGATTAGCATTTGTATCGTTTTTTTGGGTTTTGAGTCGTCCAAGGCAAAACTTGGCGAGCTCTTCACGCAAATCCTGCAACTGCGGGTCTCGGTCCAGTTCTGCCCGCAGGTTCTGAGGATACATGGCGATTTCGATCCACAGAGGTATTTCACTATACGGATGAGGAGGGGCCTCTCTTCCAAGTTCGCCCCAAGGGCGAAGATCGGATGTAACGGCCGGCACGTTCATCTCCGTAAAGGCCAGCAATAAAGGCTTCAGGCGTTTCCACGGGTCGGCAAAAATTAGCAAAATATCAAAAGCCTTTCTGTAAAAATCGGACACTTCTCCTATCGAATTTTTCTCCTCAAAGGCTTTTGGGCTATCCCGTAACACCGCCCGCAACATTCCTATATGCCTAGCGGCACTTTCGATAAGCCGACTTCTCAATTCTGGAGAGAGTTCGGATTCCAACCCGCCCATGCTACTGCTGTAAATTATCTTGGCTAATCGCCACCAAGCTTTAGTCAATGAGGAGCATTCCTGATTCGACTCTGGTGCTTTCGCTTCCAGAAGTTCCAAAAATGGAATTAATTCACGTGCAACAATCCGCCATCCGTCATTCAGGGAATCTAAACCGGCCACATTCAAGGCATAACCAATAGCATTCAGAAGTCCGAGAATCTCATCTCCTAAAACACCTTCTGGAACATCAGAAAAATGTTCCAATAACGTGTCCAAGCGGATTGTGCCGTGATGGTCTGTGCCTGAACGAAATCGCTGGATTAACCAGAATTCGAGCTGTTTGGGATCTTCAAAATCACTGCTGGACCAGCTTCGTTGAATGGGACTCAAGAGATCAAAATCAACGACCTGCACTAAGGGCATACCATTTGGAAAAAGAAATCGAAGCAAATCATCAAGTTTATGAATAGACGACTTTAGTCTGTTCCAATCCAAACGCTCAGCGCAAAAATTTGCATGCTCTTGAAACTCGTCAGCCCATTGCGGAATATCCCAGACGCCGTCCGATCTCACAGGCTTAGGATTGGACTGGATCGTCTCACCTAAATACACAGGTCCAAAGCCAAGCATAGTGCTAAAAAGAAACGCCAAGCGGGTTTGACGATCTTTCTCAACCTGAACTTGTCCTTCTAAGTCTTTCAAGATGCTAGGCAGGACGTATTCAAAACTGTCCTCAAAACCTTCTTTGAAGATAGAGGCACTATTAGAATCAGAGTTGCCAAAACAGTCGGGACGTTCAAAGACTTGTACTAGCCATCCCTGATCCGCCTCGCAGAAACCAGCATCTTGAAGGTGCTGTTTCAGTTCTTCTGAGTAAGAAAAATCTTTTGAAGGAAATACGAGACCGTTCCGGCCATTTTCAGCTTTGCTCATGCTACACTCCAAGCTATATCCTGTGGACAATCTGGGTAAAACCCAAATTGCGAACCCGTCGGATTCCCGACCGAAGGACTATCAGGAACGGAAGAGATGCAAAAGGCATCAAAGCAACGAGGTTCTCATCTGCCTAAAACTTTTCCTATCCTGTGATCCTTGTCAACCCCTAACGATTTTTTTGTTAAGCCAAAACAGTCTCATAAATATCTGAGGCTATCAGGGGCAGACCGGACACCGGCCCTCCTGCGTTCACCTGCGACTTTGCCTTCGTGCCGCCGCCTGTACTGCATATATAACACCCCTACCAACGAAATGTGTCACCTCTCACCAGCGAGCGCGCTTAAACCGCAGCTTCCACTCCTCAACCGCGCAGTAGAGCACCGGCACAATCGGCGCAGTTAGCACCACCGCAATCATGCCGCCGAAGGTGGGAATGGCCATCGGCAGCATGAGGTCTGCGCCGCGTCCACTCGCCGTCAGCACGGGGATCAGCGCCAAGATCGTAGTGGCCGCAGTCATCAGACAGGGGCGGATGCGCCGCACCCCAGCGGCGAGCGCGGCGCGACGCATCGCCTCGACAGTCGCTGGTTTTTGCGCCCTAAAGACTTGGCCCAGATAGGTCGCCGCGATCACGCCGTTGTCCGAGGCAATGCCAAACAGCGCGAGAAAACCCACCCACACGGCCACGCTCAAGTTCAAAGGACGGATGTGGAAGAGGGCGCGCATCTCCGTGCCGAAGACGGAGCAATCCAAAAACCATTCCTGCCCGTAGAGCCACAGCATGGCAAAGCCGCCAGCCCACGCCACCGCAACCCCGGAAAAGACCATCAGAGCCGTGACCGCGTTGCCAAACTGGAAATAGAGAATGAGGAAAATTGTCGCCAGCGCGAGCGGCAGCAGCACGTTGAGCTTCTTCTGCGCCCGCAGTTGGTTTTCGTAACTACCGGCGAAGGTATAGCTGACGCCGGTCTCCAGCACGAGATCGCCGCTGGCCCTTTTGCTGGCCAAATGCGCTCGGCATGCTTCCACCACATCGACCTCGGCGTACCCCGGCTTTTTGTCGAAGAGCACATAGCCGAGCAAAAACGTATCCTCGCTCTTGATGACCTGAGGGCCGCGTACGTAGCGAATCTCGGCCAGCTCGCCCAAGGGGATCTGCGCCCCGTCCGGCGCGGGCACCAAAATTCGCACCAGTTCCTCGACGCTGTCGCGCAACTCTCGCAGGTAGCGCACTCGCACTGGGTAGCGCTCGCGGCCTTCCACCGTGGTGGTGACCCGCTTGCCCCCGATGGCGATCTCAATTACGTCCTGCACCTTTTGCAGGGGGATGCCGTGGCGGGCAATGGCCTCGCGGTCAATGTGGATCTCCAAGTAGGGCTTGCCGATGATGCGGTCGGCGTTGACGGTCGCCGCCTCAACCGCGGGCACTTCCTTGAGCAAGCGCTCCAGCACCAAGCCGGCGCGCTCAATGGCCTCCAAGCTAGGGCCTTTGATCTCAATGCCCATTGGGGCGCGCATTCCGCTCTGCAACATGACGAGCCGCGCGGCAATCGGCTGCAACTTCGGCGCCGAAGTAGAGCCGGGAATCTGGCCGGCCCGGGCGATCGCCGCCCATATATCGTCGGGGCCTTGGATGCCCGGCCACGCCGCCCGGCCCGGATTGAGCGCGAGATCCAAGGGCGGACGCCACAAGCGGAAGGGCCGCCCATCGGCGTTGGGCACGAGGCGGCCGGCCTCGTCGCGCAGGTAGCGGCCCGGCACCGTGTAGGGCGCGCCATCCGGGGCGGGCGCGGGCGTACCATCCGGGGCGCGAAACAGGTCTGGGACGCGCTCGTCAAAAGCGAATAGCAGGCGGCGGCCGGCCTCGTCGGTGAGGTATTCCGCACGATAGTTGACGATAGTCTCAATCATGGAAATCGGTGCGGGGTCCAGCGGGGTCTCCGCCCGCCCGAGCTTGCCCACTGCGGACTCCACTTCTGGTATCTGCGCAATGGCCGCGTTTTGCTTTTGCAGGACGTCGAGCACCTCGCCGATGGAGGCGTGGGGCATGGTCGTCGGCATCCACAGGAAAGAACCTTCGTCGAGGGGGGGCATAAACTCTTTGCCCAACCCGGGCAGCGCCTCGGCGAGGGCCATAAAGGGCGCTGTGTTGCGTAGGGAGGGCGGCACGACGCCGAAGACGCGGGCAAAACCCAGCCACGCGGACGCCCCGGCCAGCAGCAGCAACAAGGGGAAGAGCAGGGCCAAGCCCTTGTGATCCAAGCACCACCGCAGCACGCGGGGGAACGCGACTTGCAAGACGCGAAAAAGGGCCAACAGGCCGCCGATCAATCCGGCAGCAAAGAGAAAGTTGCGCCATCCGCCCTTTTCCGGGCCGAGGGGCAACCAGTGTTCGGCCAACACGACTACTACTCCGCAGGCCGCGGCGGCAATGGCCCCTCGCGCCACCCACAAGCGCACTCGCTCTGGTACGCGGGCGGCGAGTAGGTGATACGTCCCAATGGCTATCAGCAGCAGGCCGATCCACTTCGACAGAACCAAGGCTACCCCGAGGCCACAGACAGCCCAAAGGCCGGGTGCCCAACGACTCAGACGCACGGCAAACGCGCAGTGCGCCAAGGCCGGCAAAACCGTCAGCGACAGCCACACCGCGGCCAACAGCGCAAAGGTCTTGGTAAAGGCCAGCGGCGCGAAGAGCTTGCCCTCGGCCCCTTCCATGGCAAAGACGGGCAAAAAGCCCACTACCGTGGTGAGCACGGCCGTCAGCACGGCTCCGCCGACCTCGCGCGTGGCGCGGAATACCACTTCCAAGCGGTCGTCCTCTGCGTCGGCATCCTCTAAGTGCTTGAGGATGTTCTCGCTGATGACGATGCCCATATCGACCATGGTGCCGATGGCAATGGCAATGCCGGAGAGGGCGACTATATTGGCTTCCACGCCAAAGACCTTCATGGCGGCGAAGCAGGCGAGCACGGCCAGCGGCAACAGCCCAGAGACCAGCGCGGCCCCGCGCAGATTCATCACCAGCACCAAGACCACGATCACCGTTACCAACACTTCCTCGCTCAGCGCACGCTCCAGCGTGCCCAAGGTCTCCTCAATCAAGCCGGATCGATCGTAAAAGGGAATCACTTGTACTTGGCTGACCCGCCCGTCGGGCAGGGTTTTCTGGGGCAAACTCGGGGCGATTTCCGCGATCTTGGCTTTAACGCTCTCAATGGCTGCTAGGGGGTTGGTGCCAAAGCGCGCCACCACCACGCCGCCGACCACCTCGGCGCCTTCCTTGTCCAACGCGCCGCGCCGCAGGGCCGGCCCTAGCGCGACCCGCGCGACGTTTTTGACGTAAATCGGGACGTTGTTCCGCGCTTTAATGACGGCGTTTTCAAGGTCGGCTAGTCCTTTGACAAAGCCGATGCCGCGGATGACGTACTCGGCTCGATTCAACTCGACCGTGCGCGCCCCCACGTCTCGGTTGGACATGCGCACCGCGTGGAAGACCTCGTCGAGCTGCACCCCATAGGCGCGCAGCGCGTCTGGGTTGACGTCGATTTGGTATTCCTGCACGAACCCGCCCACGGACGCCACTTCGCTGACCCCCTCGGCCGCCAACAGAGCATAGCGCACCTGCCAGTCCTGAATGCGGCGCAGCTCGTGCAGATCCCAGCCGCCGGTGGGCGCGCCCTGTTCGTCGCGGCCTTCTAAGGTGTACCAGAACACTTGCCCCAAGGCCGTTGCGTCCGGTCCTAGGGCCGGCTGGACGCCCTCGGGCAGGAGGCCGGCCGACAGGCTGTTGAGTTTCTCGAGGATGCGGGAACGCGACCAATAAAAATCAACCTCTTCGGCAAAAATTACATAAATGCTCGAAAAGCCAAACATCGAGAAGCTGCGGATCGTCTCGACGCCCGGGACGCCCAAAAGCGCCGTGGTCAGCGGGTAGGTCACCTGATCTTCCACGTCTTGCGGCGAGCGACCCGGCCACTCGCTGAAGACGATCTGTTGGTTCTCGCCGATGTCTGGAATCGCATCTACGGGCACGGGGTCGCGCGGCAGCCATGCCAGTTCCCAAGTAAAGGGGGCGACCGCAAGGCCCCAAGCCACGAGGCCGACCAACATGAGCGCGGCGACCAATTTGCGCGTGAGAAAGAAGCGCACCACGCGGTCGAGCAGCGAGTTTTGCCCTGCCATCAGTGGCCTCCGTGGTGGTGCTCGGGCGCGGAGGACGCGCTGCCTGCTGGATACATCGCACTGGGCTGGGCGCGAATCTGGAGGGCGCTGTCAATTTTGAACGCGCCGTTGACTACGACTTGCTCGCCCTCGCGCAGGCCCTCGCGAACCAAGTAGTAATCCCCCGCCCGCGGCCCGAGCACGACCTCGCGGCCCTCGTATAGGCCCTCGCCGAGCGCGACGTACACCACGGCGCGTTTGCCCGTCAGCAGCGGCACCGAAGCGGGCACCACCAGCGGCTGCTCGCGCCCCGTCTCATCGCCAGTGCCATAGCCTAGCTCTTCGGCGCGGACTAGATCCATGCCGCAAATGTCGCAGGTGCCCGGCTCGTCGCGGACGATTTCTGGATGCATCGGGCTGATCCATTTGCCAACGAGGGCGGCAGACAGGGCGCGCCCGTTGGCCCCCACCTCGGCTTGGGCCACGGCCCACACCAGCATCCCCGGCTTCAGCCGACCTTGCTCGTTGGCCACGTTGACCCGCACGCGCACCGTGCGCGTGCGCTCGTCAAGCACTGGATCGACGAAGGATATTTGGCCGGTGAACACCTCGCCCGGATAGGCTTGGGTTGAAAATTCGACGGCCTGACCGTAGTGGATCCAAGACAGGTCCGACTCGTAGGCGCGCAGCTCTAGCCACAGCCGCGACAAGTCCGCGATGGTGTAAATCGGCGTCCCGGTCTGCACGTACGCGCCCTCGCTGAGATGCTTTTCGATGACCACGCCGCCAGTGGGCGCGTAGATCGTCAGATGGTCGGAGGCGCGGCCGGTGTGCTCAACGCGCTCGATTTGCTCCTCCTTCAGCCCGAGCAAGCGCAGCTTTTCGCGCGCGGCCGCAACCAGCACCGGCTGCCCAACCGCCGCGCCGCTGTCAACCAATCGCTCGCGGGCGCGCAGGGCCTGAATAAGCTCCTCTTGGGCGGTCAACAACTCAGGACTGTACAGATAGGCTATGTGGTCGCCCTCTTCGACTCGCACGCCCGTATAGTCCACGTACAGCCGGTCGATCCGGCCCGCTACCCAAGCGGTGATGGAGCGAACTTGCGTCTCATCAACCGCGATCTTGCCGACCATCCGCGTCTCGACCGGCGCGGCGCGGCGCTCGACCGGCGCGGTCTGGATGCTGGCAAGCTGCTCGGCGGCCGGCGAGAGGCGCGACTGGCGCGGCCCCAAGGAGTCGCCAACCTCGGGCGCGGTCACTCGGATTAGGTCCATCCCGCAGATTGGGCACTGACTCGGCCCGGGCTGGCGGATCTGCGGGTGCATTGAGCAGGTCCACGTTTCGGCCTGCTCGGCAACGGCCGCTGGGGCGCGGTCGCTCGGTGTATCCGAGCCGCCCAAACCCCAGCCCACGGCCAAGCCGACGATCCCGGCCGCGATGCCGGTCGCTATTATTTGCTTTGTCGCTTTCATGGTTGGATTTCCTCTGTGGTTGCAAGCTCGCCGACCAGCTTTTCAATCTCGGCCCAATGCAGGGCTTGGTCGGTGTGTGCGCGTTCGTACGCGAGCTGGAACGCGAGCAGGGTGCGTTGGGCGTCGATGACCGCGAGAAAATCGCTGCGGCCAGCGGCAAAGGCGCGTTGCGTTACGCTGAGCATAAGCTCGGCCTTGGGCAGCAGGCTGTCTTGGTAGAGCGCCCTGCGACTTTGGGCGTCGCGCTGCTTGTACAAGGCCAACTCTAGCTCGGCAACGAGCCTATTCTCCTCGTCCGCAAGGCCCTGCAAAGCGGCTTGATGGCTCAGCTTAGCCGCACGTTTTCCCTCCTCGTAGGCCGAGCGCCACAAGGGCAGGTTGACCGTCGCCATGGCGATCAGGGGATTCTCGCCGCGGTCACCGATGTGGATGTAATCGAGACTCACGGTCAAGTTTGGGTAGAACCGCTTGCCGGCCAATTCAACGCCTAGGGACTGCGCCCGCGCTTGCGCTTGCCGCGCTTGCCGCGTTGGGTTTGCGGCCAGCAAGCGGCCCTTTAGCTCTTCCTCGTCGAGGGCCAACGCGGCCATGGGCAGCGAGTCGGGCACGGCTATCGGGGCGGTCGCCGCGCGGCCGAGTGCCGCATTTAAGCGGGCCGAGGCCGGACGCCGCTGCTGACGCAGGCTGCGTAGCCGATCCGCTAAGCGGCCCAATTCCACCTGTGCCTTGAGCACGGCCGCGTGTTCCCCGGTGCCGCCGCGATAGCGGGTGCGGCCTACCTCTTCTAGATGCGACAACAGGCGCACGTTGCTCTCGGTGACGGCGATGGCTCGCTCCAAAAAGTAGCAGTCGTAGTACGCGGCCTTGACCGCAAAGACCAGCGACCGCCGCGCCGCCTCATAGCGTTGGCCCTCAACTTCGGCTTCTTGCTCGGCGATTTGTCCCTTGAGGTTCAACGTGCCCTTCCAAGGGAAGGTTTGCGCCGCACTCACGCGCATTTCTTGCGGGCCGGTGCGCGTCTCCACCGGGCGTGCGAAATAGCCGTAGGTCAGGCGGGGGTCGGCCCAAGCACTCGCCGGGGCCACCTTGGCTAGGGCGGCTTGATAGTGCGCCAAAGCCTGCTTGAGCTTGGGGTTGTGCTGTTCAGCATAGCGCACATACTCCGCGAGCTCGGCTCGGGGGTCGAGCACTGCTTCCTGCGACCAAACTGGTATTGCAAGCAGACCCGCTAGCAGCAGGGCCGTTCTATTTTTGTACATGCAAATACTCCTCGCCGCACGGGGCCGGGATCACGTATAGGCAGGCCCCCGCAAATTGAGTGGTAGACTCCGTCATTCCCGCGAACGCGGGAATCCAGCCGGTATCGTCTATACACAAGAGACGACCACCAGAGTCTTCAGACCGCTTCTTAGGACAAACTCGGTGCGGCGAGAATCAGATCAGGAAGGAACAGTAGAGCTGGAAGAGCGGGGGATGGAGTTGGGGAATGCGGTTGGGCAGCGACTCCAGTGCCGACGAGCGAGGTGGGGCAGGAGCGGTCGCCGCCATGCCGCCTGAGGGCATAGCGGCAGACGGCGGCTCGGCTGGGGGGACGAACTGAGAGGACGCGCTGTTGGATTCAGTACGCAGACAGCAACAACCCGTTTGCATGCCGACGTCGCCGCAAGCATTGGCGACGTGGCAGGGCATGGGGGCGGCCTCTGCGACCGGAGCGCAGAGGACCTGCAAGCCGCTACAGGCGAGGGCCAGCAGCAGGGCTAAAGACGTGGTTACGGGACGCAGGTTTTTCATGGTAATCAATCGAGTACGCAGATAGACGACTGCCAACACAAAAAAGTTTCAACTGAGTCCGCTACTTGGGCACCATCTTGCGGACGCCGCGCTCGTACACCACTTCGTACTCGCCCTCCGGCACCGCCATGCCGCGCACGGCTAGCTCGCCCATCGTCACCAGCGGCTCGGACGCCAGCAGCAACTCGTCAAACGACTCTTCGGGCGTCTTGCCGGTGGTGTCTAAGACGACCGTGCGGTTTTGGTGGGTAAACAGCGATGCGGCGATCTCCGCTTCAAAGTCCGCTTTGACCTCGGCGATGTGCTCGCGGCGCACAACCGGATATTCGTGCGGGCTGTCCTGCATCCGCCGAGCGATCTCCTCGTCCGAGGCCGTTACGTGGAACAGCACCACATCCGGCAGATGGGCCTCTAACACCAAAGACTCGTAGAGACGCTGGAAGCCGTAGTGGAAGTTCGGGTAGTAAAAGCTGTGCGGGTCGTCGCCGTAAAAGCGCGTGTACACAGCCTCCTCTAAGTGCCAGCCGACGATCAGCGGACAGGCGTACTTTTTGATGATTTCTACGTGATAGTGGATTTGCATCCGCTGCCCGCGCTCCTTCACGTCGTTGGGTAGGCCGAGCATGAGCTCGCGCGACGCCGGGCTGAGCGAGGCGTCGGGGATGGTGAAGTGATCGTCGGTGTGGATGGGGACGCGGCGGTGCCGGTAGTATTTCCCGAGCATGGTGGCCAGCGTACTTTTCCCCGCGTATTCAATGCCTGCGAAAATGCTGCGCATTCTATTCTCCCTCCGGGCTTTTCAAGACGGCGTTGTCGGATATATTGTCAAAGGTAAGTCGCCGCACACCCTCCAGCAAACGCCCGCTTATGCCCGCTCGCTCAGCCAAAATCGGCGTCCTCGTCGCTCAGCTCGGCACGCCGCAAGCACCCACCGCCCGCGCCCTGCGGCCCTATCTGCGCCAATTTCTCTCCGACCCGCGCGTCATCGACCTCCACCCTCTCAAGTGGTATCCCATTCTCTATCTTTTGGTCCTCACCCGCCGACCCGCGCGCTCGGCCGCCCTGTACGCCAATATCTGGACCGACGAAGGCTCGCCGCTCATGGTCCATTCCCAAGCGCAAACCCGCGGCTTGCAAGAGCGGTTGGGCGCGGCCTATCGGGTCGTGCTCGGCATGCGCTACGGCGAGCCGAGCATTGCCCGCGCGGTACAGTCCCTAGAGCGGGAAGGCGTCGAGCGCATCCTCGTCTTTCCCATGTACCCGCAGTTTTCCTGCGCCACCACCGGCTCGATCTACGACGCGGTCACCCGCGCGGCCTTGGGCCGGCGCTGTCCGTGGTTTTTTGACCGCAAACGTCAGATGCCTGCCCTGCGCTTCGTCCCGCCCTACGCAGACCATCCCGCGTACATCAACGCGCTCAAACAATCGGTCGCCGAAGCGGTCGCCCGCCTCCGTTGGACCCCCGACCGCTACCTAATCACCTTCCACGGCATTCCCCAGCGCTACGTCGATGAAGGCGACCCTTACCGCCGCCAGTGCGAGGAAACTGCGCGGCTGCTAGCCACAGCCCTTGGGTTGGCAGACGACGAGTGGACCAACGGCTTCCAATCGCGCTTTGGCAAAGAGCCTTGGCTAGAGCCTTATACCGAGGATGTGCTGGCGCGTCTCGGGGGGCAAGGCGTGCGCCGCTTAGTCGCCGTCTGCCCCGGCTTCACCGCCGACTGCCTCGAGACGCTCGACGAAATTGGCCGCGAAGGGGCCGAGCTGTTTTCCCACGGCGGCGGTCAACAGTTCCACTTAGTACCCTGCCTCAACGACCACCCGGCCTGGCTCGACGCCATGGCAGCCATCGCCCGCCAAGAACTGGCCGGCTGGGATGCCTGACGGCAAGGGGTCATTTGCTTGACAATCCTGAGTTTTTTTTGTCATACTTAGCGCGGCTCTGCTATGGACAAGCTACCCCCCGCACTCGAACGCAAACTCATCCGGCTCGGCACTCATCTCATTGACCAAAAGCGCGGCCGGCGCATCGTCGAGCCGACCAAAAACCGCGATGGCTTCTGGTTTGGCGGCGGCAACACAGTGCGCGACCCCAGCGATGGTAGCCTCTGGCTCATAGGCCGCTATCGCGACGCCGGCGACAGCCGCACCGGGCTGACCGCAGGGACCCGAGGCCGCGCCCTAGCCCTCTTTCGCTCGACGGACCATGGACGGAGCTTTGCTGAGGTTCGCACTTGGGACAAATCCGATCTCTACTGCAACTCGACCGTGCTCAGCATTGAAGGCAGTGCGCTGCGCCTCAACAAACGCCGCGTTCAAGTGCTGGTCTCCACCGAAAAGGTTCGCCTTTACCCACGGCCCGTCGCTGCTTTTCAGAAGCCGGGCACCGGCGTCTGGAGCATTGACACCTTCTCCGCCTCCTCCATGGACCGGCTCGACCCCCAGCAGTCGATTGCCCCGCTGCTGACCAGCGATGACCCAGCCTATCTACACCTCAAAGACCCCAACCTCTCGACCGGAATGGGCCGGCAGCCTCTGCTGCTGTATTGCGCCCACCCGTACACTTGGTCTGCGAGCACTTCGGGCCGTGGCGTACTCACGGGTCAGTCGGGCGAAAGCCACGACCACGATTTCTTTCCCCGCGGCCCCACCTGGGATGTGGCTGCCTCGCGCGTCACCTGCCGTCTGCCCGTGCCCAAAGTGGGCGCATTCGCTTGTTTGCCCTCGCTCTCGCTCTATTTCTACGACGGGGCCGAGTCCATGCGTCCACTCAAAGCGCATGCAAGGGGGGTAGCTCGACCGCGCGGGTACTCCTGCGAGGAATTGGGCGGCTTGGCCTATGGCTTCGATCGCCAGTTTCCGCGCCTCCACCGCCTCAGCCGCCTCGAGCCGCTCTTCGTCTCGCCGGAAGGCACTGGCTGCTCGCGCTACGCATCCGTGCTGACCGAAGCGGACGGAGGGCTTTTCGCCACTTGGCAGCGCTCAACCTCCACTCGCTCGCAGCCGCTTTTCGGCCACCGGCTCACACCAGCGCGAGTCGAGTCCCTGCTCTCTTGAAATTTTTAGCTGTATGTGTACAGAGTTGTCTCTTGAGTCAACGGAGCAATCCCTAGCAGCACGTTTTACTTTGAACGCCTAGGTTTTGGTGCGGGCGGCTTCTTTGAGGGAGGCTTTCGGGGTGGCGGTGGCTTAGGCGGTGGCGGGCGCGAAGGGCGCGGTGGCTGACTTCCTATAATTGAATCTTCTCTAGGTCTGTGCATAGTATCCTTGAATGGTTTCGTAGGCCGCTTTCGTCGCCTTTTCATGGATGCGTTTATGCTCTGAAATACCGCACAGAGTCGCCCATTCCGTCACGTCTGTCATATCGTCTCTCAGATGGCGAAATTTCTCTTCTAGGGCATCCTCTGCCAAAAGCTCTTCTCGTTCTACCTCATTCCACAAATCGCGCCACTGGTTCAGCATTCTATCGCATCGGACACAGATGATCCCAAGCAGTGCTGCCTTTTTCTCGTAGTTCATAACGGCATCCCAAACAACGGCTCCAGCTAAGAAAGCCGCTACGATGAGGTTGATCCATTCGGGAAGGCTTTCCACGAATGCCGTTATGCCGGTCATGCAGAACAGAAGAATAGCCCCCCGGAGAATCCAACGGCATCTATTGTAATATCGGGCCAGATCGCCATAATACCGGACTAGTCGTTCTGCGTCCACTAGCTGATTCCAAATTTCATCGCGCAGCATATCAGACCTGCTTTACTAGGTAGTCTTGCGGTAGTCTTGCAGCTATTGGAAGGTACAGAACGAGATAGAAACCTGTCAACGGAGTCATAACTTGTTGGCCGCCGTTGGGGTAGAGGGACGCCATGCCGCGGCTACGCTACCGAGACTTCGTACTGGCCGGCCCGTCGCAATACCATCACCACCCGCTCCGCTTGGCTGATTAGTTCCTGCACGTAGGAGTTGGGGTGGGCCTTCTCGTTGCGCCACACCGTCTCGCCGTTGATTTCGATTTGGGGGAAGCGTTTGTCGCAACGGGGTAAGGCAAGATGCGTTTGGCCGTCGTGCGGAACGGCAAGGTGCGCGGAAAAGCCGCCGCTGTATGCCCCCCACGCGATCTCGACATCGCCGTGTGGCGTGGGCACGACGCCCTCGGCGCGTTCGAGCCCGGACAACTGCGGCCGAATCTCCAAGATCCCCTCGGCCTTCGACTCAACCCCTAGCACATGCGCCGCGAGCAAGCTCTCCGGCCCCGGTTGCGCGGTCAACGAGCCGGCCTTCTCGCCCCACGTCTGTCCCGGACGCGCCAGCAAGCGGCCCCACTTTCTCTGTACGTACGCTAAAGCCGCCGAGCCGGCGTCCGCTTGCCACAGCGCCCCGGCGACAAAAAACGCCTGCCACAAATCGTCTTCGGCCGCCGAGCCGCCGGATAGGTGCTGCGCCACCTGTGCCTGCTGGCTGGGGTTGGCCAAAGCAAAGTAGAGTACCAAGGCATTCGTCCAGCGGCTGCAATCACCAGCCCCAGCGGCAGCGGCAAAAAGCCCTTGCGCTTCGCTCCAAGCGGCTTGCAATTCCTGCTGCGCCCGATGATGGGCGCGCTCGCATTGGGCGGCTTGCTGGCGGTCGCCCATGCGTCGGCACAAGGCGGCGACCGCTTGCCAAGCCCCGGCTCGCAACGCGACCGCAGCGGTCGCTGGCGCGGCTTCGGCCTCGGCCGTTTGCAAGCCGCTCACTAGGCTCGCTAGCGGCACGGCAGCCGACTGGTCGCCGCCGTACCGCTGCACCCGCTCGACAGACAGCGCGTGGAAACAGGCCTGTTCCCCGCCAAGCGGTGCTTTGCTACCCGTCAGCACGGCGCGCGCTGTGTCCACGCAGCCGGTCGCGCACCAATCGTTCATGGCCCAAACGTAGAAGTGGTCCCAGCGGATCGGTTCCTCCCCGAGATCGTACCCCTCTTGTCGGCTAGCGGCTACGGTTTGTTCCCCGGTCTGCCACAGCCGCTCCCAGTCTTTGTCTGCGGTTGTAAAGCACCCGCGCACTGCAACGGCTACGCGCCGCTCCACCAGCGAGACACTGTCTATTTCTATCTCTTCTAGGCACGGTCCGACCCGCACCACTAGGTAGCGACACGTCGCCAAGTGCGGCACGGTCCACTCCTGTAACCCATCGCGGCACACGTAGCGCAAACGCGATTCCACCGCGCCCGACGCCCGCGCAAAACCTAGGTCAATCACCGCGCTGGACCGGCCCCGCAGCCGCAGATGGGGGAATCCGCGCAGCAATCGTCCGAAGTCTAAAACCAAATACGCGGCCCGGGCTGGATCTGTTGCCTGCACCAAACACTGGGCTTTACCGGGGGCCAGCAACGCTTCCCGCCGCACACACTTGGCGGTCTGCATGGGCGCGGGATACGCGATCCATTCGAGTTCCCCTTCGCTAGCGACCTCGCTAAAAGCCACCACCTCCCGCGCTGACACCATGCTTTCCACCGCCGGCAACGGCGACCAATCCCTCGGCTCGGGGCCAGCCACCACGGCTGCTTCCTGCCATCCCGCAAACCGCCCCTTAGTCCACTCGGTCGGCTCCAACCCGGCGGCGTAGCCGGCCGGCCCTTGCCAAGCACTGGCCGGCTGCACCTGCCAAGGCGCACCCGTGTACAGCACCTGCTCGGCCCCATCGCTGCGCTCGATTGCTCCCTCGGCGCGAAACCAGTCGGCTACGCCGCGGCCGACGGCAAAGACCAAGAGCACGTTTTCGCCCTCCCGCAGCGCAGCCTCCAACGCGAACCGCTCCCACACGGCCACTTCAGCCGCCGCTGGCCCCAATCCCCGGCCCACGCGCTCGCCGTTCAAATACACCTCGTATGGGCCACTCGCAGCACAGCGCAGCAGCCCTTTGACTGCTGCGCTGCTCAGGTGGAATTTGAGGCGGATGTACACGGCCGGCGCGGCCGGGTGCCATATAGCTTGCGAGCGCATACTCAATGGACGGGCATCCGCAACCCCACCAGTCGCGTCCCTTGCGATCCGAGCACCCGCACCATAAACGCATCCCCCGGCTCAATTGCTTCCAACACATCCTCGTACTCTGCCACGGTTTCCACCCACTCGCCGTTTATCTGCTGAATGAGCATCCATCGGCGCAAACCCCGCTTGGCCGCCTCACTGCCTCTGGCCACCTGCACGATCACCACCCCCGATTCGTCTTGGTAGCCCAAGCGTTCCGCCCACTCGTCCTTTAGGTCCTCCACCCGGATCCCCAGCGGCCCACGCGCCTCGTTGGAATCGCGGGGCTCGGCTGCGGAGGCTAAGGCCTCCTCGGTCAGCGACTCCAACTCGACCTTGACGCGCTTCTTCTCGCCCTCGCGCAACACCAGCAACTCGACCTCCACGCCGGGGGCGGTGCGCCCGATCTGACTCCTTAGATCGACTGCGTTGTGGACGGGCTGGCCATCGACTTCAAGCACGATGTCGTCTCTTTTGACGCCGGCCTTATCCGCCGCTCGCCCAGAGACCACGTTGCGGATCAACACGCCTTGGGTGTTGTCCAGCCCCATGGCTTCGGCCAACAGCGGATCCAAGTTGTCGATCCTCACACCGAGCAAACCGCGCCGCACCTCGCCGTGCTCAATGAGCTGCTCGGCCACGTGTTTGACCAAGTTGATTGGAATGGCAAAGCCAATGCCTATATTGCCGCCGTCGTTGCTGGTGATGGCGGTGTTGAGGCCCACGAGCTCCCCGCGCAAGTTGATTAGGCCCCCGCCGCTATTGCCCTTGTTGAGGGCGGCATCGGTCTGGATGAAAGAGCCGTACTCGCGGCCAAAACGATCCCGCCCCAGCGCACTGACCGTGCCCATAGTCACGGAGTGGGCAAAGCCCAAGGGATTGCCTATGGCCATCACCCACTCGCCCTCGCGCAACTGGTCTGAGTCGCCCAATGTCAGGGTGGGTAGGTTTTCGGCGTCGATCTTCAGCACGGCCACATCGCTCAAGGTGTCGCGACCGACCACCTCGGCTGCAAAAAACCGCGAATCGGTCGCTTCTACGCGGATATTGTCGGCGCGGCGAATCACGTGGTTGTTGGTGATGACGTACTGCTGGCCGTCAAACTCAACGATCACGCCCGAGCCTTGGCCCTGGTGCCATTGGTCGGGGGCGCGGAAGGGCCTTCGCCACGGCAGGTCAAGTACGCGGCCCTCCTCCGTGCCCTCGGTAGTGATTTTTACGACGCCGTGCTTAACCTGCGCGGCGAGTTCGGCAAAGCCATCGCTCATCTGGCGCAAAAGCTGCATGTTGTCGCTGGCTCGGGCATTGCCAGCTATGGCGAGGCTTAGAATGAATAGGGAAAAGCACAACTTCCGCATGGTATTCCTCTCTGAAAAGGGTGTGAAAGTACGGATAATTTTCAAGGTTCACAAAAAAAGACGACAAGCACTAAATCGCGGTTCCCGCTTCAGGCGGCTTCTCAGAAGCGTTCTAAAATTAGGGTTTCAGTTTCTGATTCGGTTGAGAAACCGTAGGGCTTCCTGCAAAATGGGACATTGTGGCACTCAAGGGGCTGGAATGAGTAAAAAAGGGCGTGGATCTGTCAGACGAGACTCAGGCGAAAGAGTGCCAACTTCCTCGCGGTGGTTGAAGTCGGCCTAAGTTTGCGTATGCCTTTTCTGCTGTTGCCGCTACATCCGGGATCGAGGGCGTCCCGCCCTCGACGAGGGCAAGATGCCCTCGATCCTTAGAGGCTGTCTGAAAACCCACCTTGGGTCCTGTTGAACAAGCCGTAGAGACAGGATCCGTCATTCCCGCGAAAGCGGGAATCCAGCCGGTACCGTTTAGACGCAAGGGACGACTACCAGAGTTTTCAGACCGCTTCTTAGAAAATTGGAGGCTAGTGCGTGTAGTAAGAAAGTCGGCTGTAAAAGCAGGTCCTCGTCGGCGATCTATTTGATCCCCACGGCCCGGCGCAGCGGCTCGGCCTCGTCGGTCCGTTCCCAGACGAACTCGGGCTCCTCGCGGCCAAAGTGGCCGTAGTTGGTGGTCTTTCGGTAGATGGGCCGCCTCAGTTGGAGGGTCTCGATGATGCCCTTGGGAGTTAGGGCGAAAACCTTGGGCACGGCCGCGGCGATCTCCTCGTCGGGCGCGACGCCCGTGCCAAAGGTATCGACCCGCACGGATACGGGCGCGGCCACGCCAATGGCATACGCCAGTTGCACTTGGCAGCGGGCGGCCAAGCGGGCGGCCACCACGTTCTTGGCCACACAGCGCGCCATGTAGTGGGCGCTGCGGTCCACCTTGCTGGGGTCCTTGCCGGAAAAGGCCCCGCCGCCGTGCGGACACGCGCCCCCGTACGTATCGACGATGATCTTGCGGCCGGTCAATCCGCAGTCGCCGGTCGGCCCCCCGATGACGAAGCGACCGGTGGGATTGACGTGATACTGGGTGCCTTCGTCGAGCAGATGGGCGGGGATTACTTCTTTTATAACCTGCTCGATCATGTCTTTTGCGATCTGATCGTGCCGGGCCTCCGGGGCGTGTTGGGTCGAGAGGACTACGGCTCCTACTCGCACGGGCTGGCCGTTTTCGTACTCGACCGTGACCTGAGACTTGGCGTCCGGGCGCAGGTAGGGAATTTTCCCGCCTTGGCGCAGCCGCGTCAGGTGCTGCATAAGCCCGTGCGCGAGGGTGATGGGCAGCGGCATGAGCTGAGGGGTTTCGCGGCAGGCATAGCCAAACATCATGCCTTGGTCGCCAGCACCTTCTTCCTTGTGCAGCCCCTCGCCCGCGTTGACGCCTTGGGCTATATCGGCCGATTGCTGGCCCAAAGCCACGAGAATTTTGCACGAGCGAAAGTCAAAACCCTGCTCGGGATCGCAGTAGCCAATATCGGCGATGACCTGCCTGACGAGGGCCTCAATGTCTAGGCGAGCCTCGCTTTTAACCTCGCCGGCGACTACGACTCGGTCGGTGGTGACGAGGGTCTCGCAGGCGACCCGGGCGTTGGGGTCTTCGGCGAGCATGGCGTCAAGGACGGCGTCGGAAATCTGGTCGGCGACTTTGTCGGGGTGCCCTTCGGACACGGATTCGGAAGTAAACATGGATTTGGACATGGTGTATTATCGAGCTCCTTCACTAAGACTTATGATGCCAGAAGGGCATGTACTCGCCGACGGAATCCTCCAAGTGTTGGCGCACTTCGGCCCCGGTATCCATGGCCAAGCACTCGTCGGCGATCTGCCGCGCCTTGTCAGCGCGGATGGCGCGAATGACCTCCTTGACCTCCGGGATGAGGCCGGGGCTTAGGCTCAGACAATCCAGCCCGAGGCCGAGCAAGAGCGTCGTGGCCAAGGGGTCGCCGGCCATCTCGCCGCAGATGCTCACCGGCGTGTTCGTGCGCTGGCCGCTGTCGGTGACCATCTTGATCAAGCGCAAGACCGCCGGGTGAAACGGGTCGTAGAGCCAAGCCACTTTGCTCATGCCCCGATCGACAGCCAATGCGTATTGGGTCAGATCGTTGGTGCCGAGGCTGAAAAAATCGACTTCGCTGGCAAAGTGATCGGCCATCAAAGCCACGGACGGCACTTCGACCATGATGCCTAGCTTGCAGTGCTCGGCAAAGGGCTGCCCGGCCGCGCGCAACTCGTCTTTGGTTTCCTCCACTAGCTCCCGGATGCGCCGCAACTCGTTTAGGCTGGATAGCATCGGCAACAAGATGTGCGTCTCGCCGTGTACTCCGGTCCTGAGCAGGGCGCGCAACTGCGTCTTGAACAGGTCTGGGGTATCGAGGCAAATGCGGATGCCGCGCCACCCCAAGAAGGGGTTGGCCTCGGGCGGCACCTCCAAGACGTGGGACAGCTTGTCGCCGCCCAAGTCCATGGTGCGGATCACCACGGGATGCGGGCTGAGCGATTTGACGAGGGAGGAATAGACCTTGAACTGCTCCTCCTCGGAGGGCAAGCGGTAGTTGAGATACAGGAACTCGGTGCGGTACATGCCCACGCCGCGGGCACCGTGGTCGAGCGCCATCTGCACTTCGGTCGGCACATCGACGTTGGCCATCAACGCGATTTCCCGCCCGTCTTGGGTAACGGCGGGCAAGCCGCGCCGTCGCTCTAGGTTGCGCTCGCGCTGGAGCTGACGCCGGCGACGCGCTCGATAATGCCGCTCGCCGCGGGCATCGGGCCGCAAGTGGACCTGGCCTTCGTTGCCATCGACAACTACTAGGTCGCCATCTGCTACGTGCCGCGAACAATCGCCGGTGCCGACGACCGTGGGCAGTTGCAACGAGCGGGCGATGATGGCCGCGTGTGAAGCCGCGCCGCCGGCATCGAGCACCACGCCTTTGATCCGGCGGCGCTCTAGGCGCACCATCTCCGAGGGCAGCAAGTCGTGCGCTAGGACAATCGTGTTGGCGCGGAGCGAATCGAGGGCTTTGACCTCGCCCCCGGCCAATCGCATCAACACCTGATTTTCTATATCTACAACGTCGCTTATCCGCGCCCGCAGGTATTCGTTTTCAATGTTGCCGAAGGCCTCTTTGACTCTCTCCAACTCCGCGGCGTACGCCCGCTCGGCCGAATAGTGCTTTTCGCGAATCAAGGCCTCGGTCCGCGCGGCGATGGACGGGTCCTCTATCATGGCGAGCTGGGCGTCGAACATCTGCGCCAACTCCTCGCCCTGCTCGCTGGCGACCCAGCGGCGAATGCGGCGGATTTCGTCCCCAGCTTGGTGGAGTATGTTGCGAAAGCGCTCAACCTCCTCCCCAACCAAGTGCTGCGCCACGCGGCGGCGGGTGATGACCGGGGCCCGCTTGTGGTATGCGAAAGCTCGGCCAATGCCAATGCCGGAGGAGACGCAGATGCCATTGAAAACTTTATGTGCGCTGGTCGTGGTCAAGCCTGCTCCTCGAATGTGCTCTCCAGCAGGGAGACCATGGCCTCGACGGCCGCGGCCTCGTCCTCACCCTCGGCCCGCACGGCGACTTGGGCCCCTTGCTCGGCCGCCAGCATCATCACGCCCATGATGCTCTTGCCGTTGACCCCATCGACGTCGCCTTTGGACAGGTAAATCTCGGCGTTGAATTGGGCCGCCGTCTGCACCAAGAGCGCGGCCGGACGAGCGTGAATGCCTAGCGGATTGTTGATCGTGGCCGTCTTTTCAACCATGGCCTATTGCTACTCCTATCGTTCTTGCGCGTGTACTGCTCGGCTTAGGGCGTACAGGCGCTGCTGATCGTCTTCGACGACGCTGCCCGTGACGACGAAATCTGCGCCGGCCTCCACCTTGGCCCGCGCCACCTTGGGGTCGCGAATGCCGCCGCCGACGACGACCGGCACTGAGACGCAATCGGCGACCGCGCTCACCATTTCGTCGGGCACCGGAGCACACGCGCCGCTGCCGGTCTCTAGGTAAATGAGCCGCATGCCCAAGTACTCGGCGGCCAAAGCGTGGGCCATGGCAATATCGGTCTTGTCGCGCGGAATGGGCCGGGTATCGCTCATAAATTCCACGGAGGTCAGGGTCCCAGACTCGACCAGCATATATCCGGTGGGGATGGTCTCAATGCCGTACTCGCGGATTAAGGGGGCGGCCTTGACGTGCTCGCCGATCAAGAACTCGGGGTTGCGCCCGCTAACCAGCGACAGAAAGAGGATGGCATCGGCCGTAGGGACCATTTGGCCCGCGCTGCCGGGAAAGCTGATCACCGGCACATCGACTTGGGTGCGGACGCGCTCGAAACAGACCGCATTGCGCGACGAGAACATCAGGCTCGTGCCGATGAGAATGGCATCGGCCCCGGCCGCAACGCAGAGCTGGGCGCGCGCCTCCAATTCGTCGGGCTCCAAGCGATCGGGGTCCAGCAGGGGCAGGTAGCCAGCACCGCGACGCTGGCGGATGTCCAGTAGGTGTTGCAGTACACTGCTAGTCACAAATTAGCTCGTCTATTTTAGCTGCTGCTCGACGATGCGCGCCACTTGTTCTAGGGCTGAGTCGAGTTTGTCTGGGTCGCGCCCGCCGGCTTGGGCCAAGTGCGCCTTGCCGCCGCCCGAGCCGCCGGCTAGCTGCGCCACGCCGCGCACAATGTCGCCGGCCTTCAGCCCGCGGTCCTTAATCACATCGTCGGTGACAACGGCGATGAAGGAAACCTTGCCGCCGATATCCGCCCCCAAGACGCCGACCCCCGACCCCAAGCTCTCGCGCAGTCCGTCGGCCATGGTTCGCAGGCTGGGGACGTCCTCTGCTTGGGTGCGCCGCGCCACAACCGCGACCCCTTGCACTTGCTGCGCTCCACTCGACAGATCGCTCGTCTCTAGCGCGGCAACCCGCCGCCGCAATTCGTCGAGGGTGCGCTCCAACTGGCGATTGCGCCCCAAGAGCGTCTCGATTTTGTCGGCGAGTGCTTCGGGCGCGGCGTTGAGCCGGGCACCCAAGTCGGCCAATATCTGCCGCCGCTGGTGCGCGACGCGCTCGGCACCTGCGCCGGTCAACGCCTCGCTGCGCCGGACGCCCGCGGCAATGCCGCTTTCGGCGACCAAATCGAACGCGCCGATTTCGCCGGTCGAGCGCACGTGGGTGCCGCCGCATAGCTCTAGGCTAAAGTCACCGATCTGCACTACGCGAACTTGGTCCTCGTATTTTTCCCCGAAGAGCGCCTGCGCCCCCATGGCCTTGGCTTTTTCCAACTCTTCGCGGAAGGTGCTCACAGCTAGATCGGCGCGAATCTGCTCGTTGACTCGCTCTTCGATTTCGCGCAACTGCTCCGGCGTCACCGCGGCGAAATGCGAAAAGTCAAAGCGCAAGCGGTCCGGCGCGACCAGCGAACCCATCTGCCCTACGTGCTCGCCGAGCGTCCGCCGCAACGACTCGTGCAACAAATGGGTGGCCGTGTGGTTGCGCTCGGCGTCTATGCGGGCTTGGCGATCTACGCGGGCATCAACGGCCCCGGTCAACGCATCGGCTTCGCCTGCTACTAGACGCCCTTTGTGGACGATGCGGTCGTGCGCTTTCTGGACGTCTTCCACTTCGACGATAAAGTTTTCGCCCTCAATGCGCCCTTGGTCGCCGACTTGGCCCCCGGCCTCGGCGTAGAAAGGGGTGCGGTCTAACACGAGCCACACCCGGCCATCCGCGCCTCCTTCGGCCTGCACCACCTGAGCTTCTACTTCCAACTCGTCGTAGCCGACGAAGAGCGAATGCGCTGCCGCCAAGGTATGGCCGACGCCTTCGGTCGCACTAAACTGGGTACGGGTGGCTTGGCGCGACCGCTGCCGTTGGGCCGCGAGTGCGCGGTCGAATTCCTCCCGCTCGACCAGTGGGATCCCCTGTTCGCGGGCCATTAGCTCCGTCAGGTCCAGCGGGAAACCGTAGGTGTCGTAGAGCTGGAAGGCATCGCCGCCGGTGATCTGACCCCGGGCGGCAAACTGCGCGAAGATGTCCAAGCCGCGGTCGAGCGTCTTGCCAAAACCTTCCTCCTCAGCGTGGATGACGCCGGCGATGTGGTCCTTCCGCGCCGCGATCTCCGGGAAGACATGGCCCATCGTTTCGCTCAACGGGCTGACTAGCTGATGAATAAAGGGGCCATGCTGGTCGAGCTGGCGGGCGTAGCGGGCGGCGCGGCGCAAGATGCGGCGCAGGACGTACCCTCGGCCCTCGTTGGCGGGCATCGCGCCATCGGCCATGGCGAAGCTGAGTGCGCGTACGTGGTCGGCGACGACCTGCATGGGGATGCGGTGCTCGCCGCGGTACTCTTTGCCCGCCAGTTCCCCGATGCGGCCGATGAGCGGCTGAAAGACGTCGGTCTCGTAGTTGCTCTCGGCGCCCTGCAAGAGGCTGCACATTCGCTCAAAACCCATGCCGGTATCCACGTGCTTTTCCGGCAGGGGGTGCAGTGCCCCCGTCTCGTCGCGGTTGTACTGGATGAAGACCAAGTTCCAGATCTCGACCAAATCGCCCGTGTCGTCGAGAATCATGCGGCGATCCTGCGCGGCTAGATCGTCTCCTAGGTAGTAATGAATCTCGGAGCAGGGGCCGCAGGGGCCGGTCGCGCCCATTTCCCAGAAGTTTTCCTTGGCTGGTAGGCGAACTACGCGGCCCGGCAGCAAGTCGGTGCATTCATACCAGAGGGCCTCGGCGTCGGCGTCGGCTGCTACCGCGTCGTCGCCGACAAAGACGGTGGCCCACAGCCGCTCCTTTTCCAAGCCAAAGTGCTCGGTAATTAACTCCCAGCCCCACTCAATGGCCTCTTTTTTGAAGTAGTCGCCAAAGGACCAGTTGCCCAGCATCTCAAAGAAGGTGTGGTGCCAAGGGCTGTAGCCGACTTCGTCGAGGTCGTTGTGCTTGCCCGAGACCCGCACGACCTTCTGCGTGTCAACCGCTCGGGTGTAGTCGCGCCGGCCCAAGCCCAAGAATACATCCTTGAACTGGTTCATGCCGGCGTTGGTGAAATAGAGCGTGGGGTCGTCTTGGGGCACGACCGGGGCACTCGGTACGCGCACGTGACCCTTACCCTCAAAAAACCGGAGGAACGCCTCTCTAATCTCCCGCGACTTCACTGTCTAGCTCCTTCCAAACCTGTTCGACCGCTGCCCTAGCCATTTGCTCATCGCAACCGCGCCGGGCCAAAAAGCCCAGCATCCGCCGCTTGGCTTTGGTGGGCGTCAAGCCCCGGTAGCGCCAAGCCTGCTTGTTTAGCAGCTCGACCGCCTGTTCGCCCGAAGCGAGCACCGGGGCGAACTCGGCGAGGACCTCGTCAACGACGCTGGCGGGCACGCCTTTGTGCCGGAGGTCTTGGGCTAGTTTGCGCGCACCATTGGCCCGCTGCAACCGCGCCTCAACCCAGCGCCGGGCAAACTCGCGGTCGTCGAGGAGCTTCTGACGCTGTAAGTCGGCAATAACCTCGGCAACCACCTCGGCGGCAAAGCCCTTCTCCCCTAGCTTGTCGCGCACTTCGGCTACGGACCGCGCTCTATAGCTGAGGTAGCGATAGGCCGCGTCCTTGGCCTTTTGCCGTTGGTCGTCCACTTATTCATCCGCCTTGCTGGCCTCGTCTCGTTCCACCGCCGCCTCAAGCCCCAACTCAACTCGCAGCTTGTGCTCTATCTCCGTGGCCACGGTTGCGTTTTCGCGCAGAAAGGTCCGGGCGTTGTCGCGGCCCTGCCCCAAGCGCTCGCCATTGTAGGAGAACCACGCCCCACTCTTGGCAATCAGCCCCTTGTCAACGCCGATGTCGATCAAATCGCCCTCCCAAGAGATGCCAATTTGGTCGCCGTGGAAAATCAGGTCGAACTCGGCTTCGCGAAAAGGGGGGGCCACTTTGTTTTTGGCGATCTTGACCCGAGTGCGATTGCCTATATCGAGGTCGCCGTTTTTGACGCGGGCAATGCGGCGGATGTCGATGCGCACCGAGGAGTAGAAAGGCAGGGCGCGCCCGCCGGTGGTGGTCTCCGGGTTGCCGAACATCACGCCGATCTTCATGCGCAACTGGTTGAGGAAAATCAGACAGGTGTGCGAGCGGTTGATCGAGCCAGCCAGCTTGCGCAGGGCCTGAGACATCAGCCGCGCGTGTAAGCCCACGTGCGAATCGCCCATGTCGCCCTCCAACTCGGCTTGGGGAACCAGCGCGGCCACCGAATCGACCACGATGATATCAAAGGCACCGCTGCGGACCAAGGTATCGACGATTTCGAGGGCCTGCTCGCCCGAATCCGGCTGCGATATGATCAAATTTTCCACATCGACGCCAATGCGCCGAGCGAAGCTGACATCTAGGGCGTGTTCGGCGTCGATAAAGGCCGCCGTGCCGTTCTGCTTTTGCGACTCGCGGATGGCGTGGAGCGAGAGCATGGTCTTGCCCGCTCCTTCTGGACCGGATATTTCGACGATCCGCCCCTTGGGCAAGCCACCGATGCCCAAGGCTGCATCAACCGCCAGCGATCCGGTAGAGATCGCCTCTACCTCTTGCACCCCCCCCTCGTCGCCGAGGCGCATAATCGACCCCTTGCCGTACTGCTTTTCAATCTGCGACATCGCCAGTTCGAGTGCTCTGGCCTTGTTGCGGTCTGCGCGGTGTCCGTTCTCTTTCGCCATGGAAATCCCCTCAGTTGAGTTGAAGTGGTATCGGCCTAGCCCGCCCACTCGACCAAATAGGACGACGAGCGAATGACCGCGTTGCTGTACAGGCCGGCGATCACGTCGTCGGCCACAATGCCCCACCCTCCGGGCAGGGCTTCTAGCTGTCGCGCCGGGGGCGGCTTGACCACATCGAAGGCGCGGAAGACGAAGAAACCCGCGATAACCGTCCCAACGTCCGGGGGCAAAAACGCCACTGCAAAGAGAAAGCCCACCCCCTCGTCAACGACGACCTGCCCGGGGTCCTTGCCCCATTCCGGGGCCGCCCGGCCCGCGCTGTACACGCCAAGGGCCGAGGCGGCCAAAAGCACCCCGAGCCACTGCAGCATTCCCAAAGGCGGGAAAAACAACCCGTACAACACAGCGACGAGCGCGGTGCCAGCCGTACCGGGGGCCCATGGGGCATAGCCGACAAAAAAAAGCGTGGCGATCAGTCGGTTCAGAACAAACGCGTTCCTCTGCGCCGCGCTTAGGGTTCCTTGTAGGAAGAGGTCGCGCGGAACAGGTAGTGAAAACCCGATAGCAGCGTCAGCAGCAGCACCCCCGCCAACAAGGCATTGGCCAAAAGTTGGATTAGCTGGTCGTCGAGAAAGAAGAGATGACCTGCGGCAAAACGCCCCATAGCCTCCTCGAGGCCAATGACAAAGAGTATGAAAATTACCGTGAAAAGCTGGACCGCGGTCTTCCACTTGGCCAAGCGCGAAGTGACCATCGGGCGGCCCCGGTACAGCCCGTAGAGGCGCATGCCCGTAATTAGGATGTCGCGCCCGACGATGGGCAAGACCAGCCAAAAATTGACCATTTTATCCAACGCGAGCGCAACGAGCGCCGACGTTACCAAGATCTTGTCGGCCAATGGATCCAAGAAGCGCCCCAGCGGCGTCACTTGGTTGCCGGCACGCGCTAGTTTGCCGTCGTAGAAGTCGGTTAGCGAAGCCGCGCTGAAGACGACGAAGGCGAGACTTTTCAAATACCAAGTATCGGTGAGGAGCAACAGCAAAAACAGCGGCGTCAAACCGATCCTGAGCGCGGTCAGTCCGTTGGGCAAGTTAAAAATATCGCGCCGGTTCATGACAACCTTACAGCGAAGACCGGCCGGCAAAGGCGAGGGAGAGGGTGACGCTGTCGGCCAAGTCCAAATCCGCGCCCACCGGCAAGCCGCGTGCCAGCCGCGACACCTTAGTCAGCGGCATGAGCTGCTGCGCGATGAAGTGAGCGGTGGCATCGCCCTCGGCGTTGGCGTTGAGCGCGAGCATGACTTCCTGTACGCCCTGCTGCCGCACGCGCTCGACCAAGGAGTCGATGTGCAAATCCTCGGGCAGCACGCCGTCTTGGGGGGAGAGCACCCCACCGATCACGTGATACGCTCCAGAGTAGAACTGACTCATCTCAAAGGCCAGCACGTCGCTGGCTTCGGCCACCACGCAGAGGAACTGCTGGTCGCGCCGGGTGTCGCGACAGACTTCGCATAGCGGCTCGTCCTTTTGGGTGAAATTATAGCAGGTTGTGCAGTGGTCGATTTGGTCTTTGGCGGCAACGAGTGCCTCGGCGAGCAGCTCGGCATCCTCGCGCGGCCTCTTGACCACATAGAGCGCCAAGCGCTGGGCTGTCTTGCGACCAATACCGGGCAGCTTGGCAAATGCGACGATCAAGTCTTCAAGGGCCAGAGGTTCCATAGGTCTCTCAGACTAACTCGCCGTCAAAAGTGTCGAGCACCGAGCGCAAGGCGGGGTCGGCCTCGGGCGGGGGCGCCGCCTGTGGGGCCGGCTGATCTCCTTTTTTTACTACGGCCTCCAAGCGCAGCCGCTGCCCGTACTGGGCCTCGGCTATCCCCTCTAGGCTTTCTCGATTTTTGAGCACTTGATTCATGGCAAAGCGGTCGGCGGCACCAAAGCTCAGCTTGAGCACGTGGCCCTCTAGCCCGTCTAAAGCCGCCCCATTGAGAAAATGGGCCAGCGACGGCTTGGCGGCGCGCACGGCATTGACTAACTCGGCCCAAGTGGTGCGCACCTGATCAAAGCTCAGACCGCCAGCCGCATTGCTCGACTCAGCAGGGGCGGCAATTTGCTGCTGGGCCGGGGGCGGAGGCGCAGCCGGTTCATTGCGCTTACTTGGACTTGGCGGCGGGGGCGCAGCCGGTTCGCGGCGACGGCTCGGGGGCGAGGGCGCAGCCGGGCGCGGCGCGGCACTTTCGAGCGACTGCAAGCGGCGCAGCAGCTCGCCCACATCGACAGACCGCCCCATCAGCGCCAGATGCACCAAGGCGATTTCCACGCGGAAGCGCGGCTGTACCGAGCGCTTTATATCCGCTTCTAAATCGAGGAGCGACTGCATCATGCGAAGTAGGTCGGCGACCGCCATGGCATCCGCGAGCTCGCCGCAGCGGCGGCGGGCGTCTTCGGCTAGGTCCAGCTCATCGGCCCGGCCCTGTATCTTAGCGAAGAGCAGGTGGCGCAAAAGCTCGACTAGGCCATAGACGAACTCCTCAATATCGGCCCCTTCGTCAACGGCTTGGGCGACGAGCTCCAGCACCCGGTCGGGCGCAGCGTCGCGCAGGGCGTCGAGCAATTCAAAATAGAGGCCGTGGTCGACGAGCCCCAGTACCTGAACCACGGCTTGCTGCGACACCTCCGGCTCAAAGGAGACCACTTGATCGAGTAGGCTCTCGGCGTCGCGCAAGGCACCGTCCGCACGGCTAGCCAGCAGGTGGAGTGCGCCCTCTTCGACCGCGATGCCTTCGGCTTGGGCAATGGTGGCGAGATGAGCGGCGATCTGCCCGGTTGAGATGCGGCGAAAATTGAAACGCTGACAGCGCGAGAGAATGGTTTCGGGGACCGCTTGCACCTCGGTGGTGGCGAAGATGAAAACCACGTGCTCCGGCGGCTCCTCCAGCGTCTTCAACAGCCCATTGAATGCCGCGGTCGAGAGCATGTGAACTTCGTCGATGATGTAGATCTTATAGACGCCTTCGGTCGCGGCGTAGCGCACCACCTCGCGCAACTCGCGGATGTCATCGATGCCATTGTTGGAGGCCCCGTCGATTTCCAGCACGTTCATGCTGATGGAGGCCGCGATGCTCTGGCAGGAATCGCACTCCTCGCAGGGATTGCCGTCGCGGGCCGCGACGCAGTTGAGGACCTTGGCGAGAATCCGGGCGGTCGTGGTCTTGCCCACGCCGCGCGGGCCGCAAAACAGGTAGCACTGGGCGACGCGCCCGGAATGGACGGCGTTCTTTAAGGTGGCCGTGATATGCTCCTGCCCGACGACTTCGTCGAATTGGCGAGGACGCCACTTGCGCGCTGTTACCTGATAGGCCATTTGCGTTGCTCGACAGAGCTAAGTTGAAGGGAAAAACTAAAAGGCCGTGCACCCATCTTCGACCCCGCCCTCAGGCCTATCCAGTGCCAGTTGGCTCCAACCGGACGACTCTGCGGCACACCAAGAGACATTCCTACCGCTGCTACCTTCCGGTCCTGACGGGGTTCAGAAGTTCTTGATTGCGCAGAATCCGGCCTTCAACACCACTTTGCTCTGGTCGAACAAGAGGAACGAAAACCTCTGGATGGGAATTCAATCCCGCTATAGCGGATTGCGGGTACAGGGCACCGCTATCTCCCCATCTAGCACGACCTAAAATTCTGCATTTAACCAACGGGCACCCGGAAAATATGGTGGAGCAGATGGGGATCGAACCCACGACCTCCAGATTGCGAACCTGGCGCTCTCCCAGCTGAGCTACTGCCCCATCCGGATCAATTATGGCGGAGAGAGTGGGATTCGAACCCACGGTAGGGGGTTGCCCTACACACGATTTCCAGTCGTGCACCTTCGACCACTCGGCCATCTCTCCACAAAAGCATTTTGCCTTAGATGGCGGAGAGGGTGGGATTCGAACCCACGGTGACCGTACAGCCACACCGGTTTTCGAGACCGGCCCGTTCGACCACTCCGGCACCTCTCCCCAATCTACTTGGCCGCTCGCAGGGCCGTAAAAAACCCCTTGAGCAGCTCGGCACATTCTCGCTTTAGCACTCCGCCGCGGACCTGACAGCGATGATTGAGCCGCGGATCCTCCGCGACATTGCGCAACGAGCCGCAAGCACCGGATTTGGGATCTGCGGCCCCGAAGACCAACCGCGGCACCCGGGCCAAAACCACAGCCCCAGCGCACATGGCACAAGGCTCCAAGGTGGCATAGAGCGTCGTCGCCAACAGCCGCCGCGTCCCCAGTGCGGCTGCGGCTTGGCGCAAAGCCAACATCTCTGCGTGTGCCGTGGGATCCTGCGACGCTTCAATGGCATTGCCGGCTCGGCCCAAAACCCGCCCGGCTCTAACGACGACAGCACCGACAGGCACCTCGCCGCGATGGCCGGCTAGCTCGGCCTCGCGCAGGGCCTCGCGCATCCAATGACCGTCTTCGGCGAATGAGCTAAGTTCTTCCGTATAGTTCATTATGAGGCCGTTTTAAGGGGCCTCCCAAGCGGTGAAAATATAACGGCTGCCCAAAACAAGAGCAAGGCTTAGTGGCGCTTCAAAAGCGCTTGCGATAATGGTCGCGGGGGAACGAAGAAGAGGCCCGACGCTGCCAGTAACTTTTCGCGTCGGGAGCGATTTTGCGGTCGAGCGGGTCGCGCCCCAAAAGGCGCATACCCAACCCGATTAGCGTAAAAAGCGTGTAGAAAACCAGCCCCAAGAGCAGGTGGATATTGACAAAGGCCACGATTTTCGCCAGCCACATATAGGGAAAGTAGATCGGCTTGAGCGCGACGGGCAGCACCAGTCCGGCCCCGAGCAGCACCAGCGAGGCCGCGTGGACAAGCTGGGCGAGGCCGCTAGCTTCTACGTACCACAGATAGCCGCCTAGCAAGGCCAGCAACGCCGCCAGCACGAGTCCGAATCGGCGCAAATCGCCGCGGTTGGGAACCGCAATCCCCCAATAGCTCTTGGCCTCAGTCAAGCTCAAACTCCTCTTGCCAATCCCGCTCTTCCTGCCACTGCGGCTGGTCTTGCTTGTCCAAGATATAAGAGCCTAGGACCAAAAAATCCATCTCGGTCCGCATGAAGCAGCGATAGGCGTCTTCTGGGCTTTGGACGATAGGTTCGCCGCGCACGTTGAAGGACGTGTTGACGACCACGGGATATCCGGTCAGGCTCTGAAAGGCGCGAATCACGTCGTAGTAGCGCGGGTGATCTTGCCGGCGCAGTGTCTGCACCCGCGCCGAGTAATCGACGTGGGTGACGGCCGGCATGTCCGAGCGCGGCACGTTTAGCTTGTCAATGCCGAACAGCCGCTGCTGGTCCTCGCTCATGGGAATCTGCCGTTCTGCTTTAATTGGGGCCACTTGCAGCATGTAGGGCGAGTCGGCATCTAGCTCAAAAAACTCGTGTACGCATTCGCGCAGGACCGTCGGGGCAAAGGGGCGGAAACTCTCGCGGAACTTGATCTTGCGGTTCATCACCGACTGCATCTGGGGGGAGCGCGGGTCGCCTAAAATCGACCGGGCGCCGAGCGCCCGCGGCCCAAATTCCATCCGCCCCTGAAAAAAGCCGACGACCTTGCCCGCGGCCAAGAGCTCGGCCACGCGCACCGGCAACTCGTCCTCGGCGAGCTTGTGCGCCACCCCCGCCTGCTTCTCAAGGTATTGGTAGATTTCTTCGTCCCCGTACTCCGGCCCCAACAGCGACGCCCGCATCGCGTCGTTTTCGCCATCTGCCATGCGCTCGTGGCCCAAGTGGTTGTACCACAGCACCAGCGCGACGCCCAAGGCCCCGCCGGCATCGCCCGCGGCCGGCTGGATCCAGATGTTTTCAAAGGGGGCCTCGCGCAAAATGCGGCCGTTGCCGACGCAGTTGAGGGCCACGCCACCGGCCAGACACAAGTTTTTGAGCTTGGTTTCTCTGTACACCGTGCGGGCAATGCGCAACATGACTTCCTCGGTGACGACCTGACAGGAGCGCGCAATATCCATCTCGCGCTGAGTCAGCGGCGTCTCGGGCGACCGCGGCGCTCCCCCAAACAGCTCGTCCATTGCCCGACTGGTCATCGTCAGGCCGGATAGGAAGTTGAAATAACGAGTATTGAGCTTGAAAGAGCCGTCGTCCTTCAGGTCAATGATCTCGTCGAGCATGAGATCGACGTATTTAGGCTCGCCATAAGGGGCCAACCCCATCAGCTTGTACTCGCCGGAGTTGACCTTAAAGCCGGCAAAATAGGTAAAAGCCGAATAGAACAAACCGAGCGAGTGGGGAAACTTGATGTCGGCTAGCGTGTGAATTTCGGCACCTCGGCCGTAGCCGTAGCTGGTCGTGGTCCACTCGCCCACCCCGTCCAGAGTAGCAATGGCCGCTTCTTGGTACGGAGACGGATAGAAAGCCGACGCGGCGTGCGACTCGTGATGGTCGCCGAACAGCACGGGGACATCGCAACCTAGCTGCTCTTGAATCAACTGCGGGATCCACAGTTTTTCTTCGAGCCATACCCGCATGCTCTTCCAGTAGAGGCGAAGGCCCAACGGCGCCGTGCCGAGATGGGTCTCTAGCAGGCGTTCAAAGGTCAGCAAGGGTTTGTCGTAAAACCCCACGCAGTGCAGGTCTTTGGCCTCAATACCGCCCTCTCGCAGGCAGTACTCGACGGCGCGGGAGGGAAAGTTTGGATCGTGCTTAATGCGCGAGAATCGCTCCTCCTGCGCCGCGGCGACAATCGCTCCGTCGCGCACCAAACAGGCCGCACTATCGTGATAAAACGCGGAAATGCCGAGGATGTGAGTGGCCATAAGGAGCTTGACAAACTGGGGTATTGCAGCGATACTAAAAAGGTTTCATAAGCTACGGATTCTATTGAAAAATATCAAGTTAGGTTCATTTAATGGAACGGCTTTCACTCCTGTCTGAAGACCAAATTCGCGCCGTCCAACGCCAGTTTGGGACGCCCTCCTTTGTCTATGACCAAAAGACCTTGGAATCCCAAGCCCAAAAGGCCCTGACCTTTCCCAACGCCTACGGTCTGACCGTGCGCTATGCGGTGAAAGCCTGCCCCGCAGCCGGCGTGATCCGCATTCTCAACCGCGCCGGCCTGCACATCGACGCGAGCAGTGGGTACGAAGCACGGCGGGCCATGCGCGCGGGCGTCCCCGCGGCCCAGATTCAGATTACGGCCCAGCAACTACCCGACAATTTAGCAGACCTCGTGGGCCAAGGCGTCCTCTTCAATGCCTGTTCCCTGCATCAGCTCGCAGCCTATGGCCGGCTCTTTCCGGGCCGCGAGGTCTCCGTGCGCGTCAACCCAGGCTTGGGCTCGGGACATAGCAATCGCACCAATACGGGCGGCCCTTCGGCCAGCTTCGGCATCTGGCACGAACACCTCGGGCAAGTGCGGGCCACGGCCGCGGCCCACAACTTGCACATCACCGGCTTGCACAGCCATATCGGCTCGGGCAACGACCCGGCAGTCTGGCAGCACTGCGCTCGGCTAACGCTCGGCGTGGCCGCCCAGTTGCCCGAGGTCCGGCGCGTGAATATGGGCGGCGGCTTTAAGGTCGGGCGCATGGCCGCCGAAGCATCGACCGACTTGCGCACAGCCGGCCAACCGGTCGCCAGCGAATTCAATCGCTTCGCTCGCGAGCACGGCCGCAAACTGCATCTCGAAATCGAACCGGGGACCTTCTTGGTGGGCAATGCCGGGGCCATCGTCTGTAGCGTCGTTGACGTCGTTGACACCGGCCAAGAGGGGTATTCCTTCATCAAGGTCGATAGCGGCATGACCGAAGCACTGCGCCCCAGCCTGTACGGGGCGCAACATCCCATCGTCGTAGTTCCGGCCACGCCAGAGGAGCGCGGCCAAGGCGAGTACCTAATCGCCGGGCATTGCTGTGAAAGTGGGGACATCCTCACGCCGGCCCCGGGCAACTCCGAAGAGCTAGCCCCGCGCGTCCTCGCCGAGCCGCGCATTGGCGACGCGGTTTTTATCGGCGGCAGCGGGGCCTACTGCGCGGGCATGGCCGCCAAAAACTACAATTCCTTCCCGGAAGCGTGCGAAGTACTGGTCGGCACCGACGGCGAACTCCACCTGCTGCGCCAGCGACAGACCCTCGACCAAATCGTCGCCAACGAGTCCCTACCCGCTTTCCTCAGCACCTGAGCCGCGCAGCTTCGGGTCCAGCGCGTCGCGCAACCCATCGCCGAGCAGGTTGTACAGGGTCACGGTCGCAAAAATGGCTACGCCCGGCACGACCACCAGCCACCAAGCGGCCGCATTGCTGCGCGCCCCGGCCAGCAGGGCACCCCAAGTGATCGCTTCGGCCGGCATCCCCACGCCCAAAAAGCTCAGGCCCGACTCGGCGAGGATGGCACCGGCCACCCCAAAGGCCGCCGGGATCAAAATTGGGCCGATGGCGTTGGGTAGGATGTGGCGGAACATAATCCGCCCGTTTGAGTACCCGAGGCTGCGGGCCGCGGCCACGTAGTCGTAGCTACGCACCTGCAAAAACTGCGAGCGGGTCAAGCGGGCAATACCGACCCAACTCGTAAGGCCGATGATGATCATGACGAAAAACAGGCTCGGCGGGAAAAACGCCGCGACCGTCAGGATTAGGAAGAAGCTGGGGATCGCGGCCCACAGCTCGAAAAGGCGCGAGAGTGCCAAGTCGATCCAGCCGCCAAAGTAGCCGGCCAACGCGCCCAAGGCCAAGCCAATGGCCAGCGATATGCCCACGGCCACTAGGCCGATGGTCAAGGCGTAGCGCGTACCGTGAATCAGCCCCGAGAGGACATCGCGTCCCAAGCGGTCTGTGCCCAACCAGTGCTCGGCCCCGGGGGGCTGGTACTTCTCCGGCAGGCGCACTTCGCCCGGGGCATAAGGGACCAGCGGGAAGATGGCCTCCTCTAGATCGAGCTTTTTGAAATTGCGCCGACGCTTCAATTCGGCTGGCCAGTCCATCAGCCCTAGATAGACTGCGTACTGGCGAAAGGCCGGAAAGTACAGCTCGCCCTTGTATTTCATGTAGTACGGCTTGTCGCCAGCGAGTAAATCGGCACTCAAGGCGACGAGCCCCAGCAAGACCACGCCCAAGAGGCTGAGCAGAGCGGGTCTGTTGTTCTTGAACTGCCTCCAGACGACCTGCCAGTAGGACTGCCCTTGTGCAACCCCCTCCCCACTCATCTAGGCACTCGCAAAGTCGATGCGCGGGTCCACGGCCTTGAGCAGAATATCCGCCGCCAAGATACCGGCCAGCGACAGAGCCGAGCCAATGGTGAAGAGCGCCATCGCCATGGGATAGTCGCGCACGATGACCGACTGGAAGGCCAAAAAGCCCATGCCCGGAATGGTGAAGATCGTCTCGATAAACACCGAGCCGGCGATCATCCCCGGCAAAAGCCCGGCCATCAGCGTAACAATGGGAATCAGGGAGTTGCGCAGCACGTGGCGCAGCACTACCACCCGGTAGCGCAGGCCCTTGGCTTGGGCGGTGCGCACGTAGTCCAGCCGCAAATTCTCCAGCATACTGGTGCGCATATAGCGCGAGATACCGGCGAAGCTGGCGTAGGTCGAGGCCAGTATCGGCAAGACCATGTGGTGGGCGTGGTCGGTCAACAGCCGCCAGAATCCCCAGTCCTCTCCAGCGTCTAGGGATTGAATCCCAGAGGCCGGAAACCAGTGCAAGAACTCCTTGTTGCAAAAAAACAAGATCAACAGCATGCCGACCCAAAACGAAGGCATCGACCAGAGCATGAAGGTCCCGGTGGTAACTAAGCGGTCCATAACGCTATTCTGCTCAACCGCGATCGCGATGCCCAGCGGCACGCCGATTAGATAGGCAAAGACTAGGCTGATGAGGTTGATTTCGAGCGTGATGGGCAGCCGGTCGAGGATGTGGTCAATGACCGGTTCTTGGTCTTTGAAGGAGCGGCCCAAATTCAGCGTCACCAAACGCCAGCCACCCGTCTGCATCAGCTCCAAGCCCGACCCGGCATAAGCGTAGTTTTGGACGGGCGAGAAAAGGCGGCTTTGCCAGAAAGGCGATTCGACTAGCTCGTCGATGCGCTCGGGACGCCGGCCGCGAAAGTGTTCCAAAAAGCGCGCCTTGCGCTCGGCCCCCTCAAGCGAGGCGAGCTCGGCCCGCGCCGCGGCTGGCAGCTCGTCGAGCACGGCGTCGGCCAACAAGGCCCCGCGCTCGAATGCGCTTAGGTCCTCCACTCGTAGGACCAAGTTGGAAAGCCAGTGCAAATATTGGAGGTACAGCGGTTGGTCTAGCCCGAGTTGGCGGCGCAAATCCCGGCGCGTCTTTTCCATGTCCGCCTGATGGTCGGTGGAGAGGCCCTCGCCGCTAGCGGCCCCGCCCAAGAAGAGATCGACCGGATCGCCGGGCGCCAAGCGCATAATCAGGAAGGTCAGCAGGGTGATGCCGAGGAGCGTCGGGATGGCGAGCAGAATGCGCTGGATGGTGTACTGCAACATGGGGATGGCGAACTACAGCGTGGGCGATTTATTCCTCTAGTTCTTCTAGTTCTGCGGCGCGATCAAACGCCGCCTCGCTCTCCTCGACCAAGTCCTTGTGGGCATAAACCGTCCCCAAGTGCATCCACACCAATGCGTTGTTGGGCATTTGTTCGGCGAGTTGCTCCAACAGGGGCAACGCCCCGTCCATGTCGTCGGTGGCCAAGTGGACCATGGCGAGATTGTAGAGCGCGTCCCCGTCGTCGGGTTTGAGCGCTAGGACCTGCTCGTAGGCCCGCTTGGCCGCCGTGTATTTTTCTTGCTGCCAGTAGAGGTTGCCCAAGTTAAAGTGGGGCCTGAAATCGTCCGGGGTCCGCTCAATGATCGTGCGATAATTGGCCTCAGCACCCTCGTAGTCCTCGGCTTGGGCTTGGGCTTGGGCGAGATTGGTCAGGCCATTGAGGTTTTCGGGATCGATCTTGACCCCCTGCGACAAGGCGCGGATGGCGTCGTTGAGACGTTCCTTTTTTAGGTAGAGCGACCCTAGGTTAAAAAAGGCCCGGGCGTCTTCTGGGTCCGCCGACGCGATCTTCTGGTAGGTGGCAATGGCCGCATCCGTGCTGTCGATCTGGTAATAGACATACGCGAGGTTGCGCCAAGCGTCGAGCGCGCCCTCGTCAATGAGGGTGGCGTTGTGAAACGAATGCCGCGCCAAGGCGTAATTCGGGGCCTCGCCTTGGGCATGGCCGACGCCGGCATTGTACTCGCGCACCCAGTAGAGGCGGCGAGTTTGCTCAATTTCCGTCTGAAACTTGGGGCTGATCGCAGCCGAACTATTCAAGTGAGCAACCATTTCGCCATAGCGGCCCTCGGCCCCTAAGAGCTTGCCCATGAGATAGTGGGCTTCGGCGTTGTCGGGTTCGTTCTGCAAGACCAAGACGAGTTGTTCTCGGGCCTTTTGCGGCTTCTCTTCCTTGATATAGAGCTTGGCGGCCGTCATGGTCGAACTCTGACATCCCAATCCGGCGACGAGCACCGCCAGCCAACCTGCAAACTTCATAAGAATCTCCTTTGGCGACCGCCTACCCTGTTCAGAAACCGAACTGAAAGGTAAACGTATTGAGTGCGTCGAAATAATCGACCGTGGTGTAGGCGTAATCAACGCGCAAATTTTTGAGCGTCCCAGCCTCTACATTCAACCCAAAGCCGAAGCTGGTGCCATAGATGTAGTCGTCGGCCGAGCGGGGCGCGTAATCAAAGCCCGCGCGCAGGGCGAAGAAATCGCTCACCAGATACTCGGCCCCCAACCGGTACTGGTCGTAGGCGAAGTTGTTGTGCCGGAAGACCGAGGACACGTTGAGCGCGCCTAGCCCCGCGGGCGTATAGCGGTAGCTCAGACCGAGTTCAAACGTCGAGGGCAGGTCGGCCGAACTAGCCTGTACATTGTAATCAGCCGGGCCGCGCCGCACTCCATCAATCTGGCCGCGCCGCAACAGGTCGGAACCGCCAAACTGCATCCGCGTCCCAATGTGCTTGAGCGCGACGCCCAAGTCCAAGCCGGCAATCCCTCCCAGATTGGCGTATTGCAGGCCGGCACTAAACGAAGTCGCCGCGGCCTCGACGCGCTGGATGCGGTTGACGACATAATGGCTGGTGAAACCAACGGCGATGCGGTCGGTCAGCGCTCGGGCGAAGGTCAGGCCCAGCGTGAAGAAGGTCGGCGAAAAAGTCGCACCGGTGCCGTCTGGATTGGCCTCGGTGGTCACCGGAATGTCGCCAAAGCTCAGGGCCTTGATGTCGAAAGCGAGCGAACCGATGCTCTTGAAATTCGCGCCGGTAGCCAGATAGTTGATGCGGGTATCTGCCAGATACGACATCGTCGAGAACAGGATGCCCGCGTTGGATTCGGACTTGGACAGCCCTGCCGGGTTCCAGTGCAGGGATTCCAGCCCGGAGCTGGTGGCGATCGCGGCACCGCCCAAGGCCATGTCGCGGGCACCAACCGGAATCAGCAGTTCCGGGGCTGCGGCCGTCCCGGCGCGGTCATAGCCGTCGGCAAAGGCCGGAGCCGAGGCGAAAACCAACGCCAGCAGGATCGTCGAGATGCAAAGCTTGTGTCGAAGCATGGAATGGCCTCCTGTTTCTCCCCTAGAAGTTCTGCAAGAACTGCTGCTCTTGGATGATGGCCAGCTTGAGGACGCGGCTCATGCCGGTCCCCGGTAGCTCGATATGGGCGATGTACATGCCGCTGGCCACCGGCAGTTCGTTGTGGTTTTGCAGATCCCAGCGCGTGAACTGCGACGGATCGTCTTTCTCAATCGTACGCACCAGCGTACCGCTCATGTCGAAGATGCGGATATTCGCCTTGGGCGGCAGGTGGCTGAAGGTCACGAAATGGTTGTAGCGGCTGGTCTCCGCCTCGTTGACCCCTAAGTAGGGATTGGGAAAGACGTTGATCTTTGAGACGCTTTCCTTGGCCAACGCTTCGGAGTACCGCTCGGCCGTCACGCTGAACTCAAACTCGTCTTCACCAGCCACCACGGTATTGCCGATGGTGATCTTTATGACGTCGCCCGTTGACCAGACCGAAGCTCCGCCCTGCAAAAAGAAGTAAACCCACGTGGTGTTTTCGTCTGTCAACTCGTGGATCTTGGCTGGGTCGTAGTCGGTGTGGACGATGGTGATGTAGTCGCGCCCCGGCATGTTGTACGTCTGGTGATAGGCCACGCTGCCTTCGTCCCTCGATCCGTCGGCCCCGCGGTCGTAAAACACGGCGTTCAACTGGCGCGGATTGTCCGGGTCCTCCACGTCCCAGACCTCAAAGGGCACGCGCTGGAGGAAGGCACCGGTCGAATCCGATACCTCGGCGGGCTTGAAGGGGTGCGCCGCAATATCGCGCTCGCCGCTGCCGCCGCTGACGCCCCCGAGGGTCGCCATCGAGCCGCCCTCAACGATGCTGGTCGAATCGGCACTCCATACGCCGGTGAAGCGGAACTCAATGTCGCGCACGAGCCGAATGTCACCGGCCCCGCCGCCATCCCAGAAAGTCGAGCCATAGCCATCGGCAAAGCCGAAGAGCGTACCGTCGCCCCAGAGTGTGAGGTCGCCATCGTCAGGATTGGCGTCGTTGGTCACTGCGGCGCTGATGTAGGTCGTCGGGTTGGTAAAGACCAGATTACCCACTTTCACTTGCAGGCCATCGACGATGGGATAGCTCTCGTCGAGGGAAATGTTGCTCTCCCGGTCAATTACCCGCTCCCCGTCGCGCAACAGGCTCCAAGTCGCGTCGTCGTTGAAGGCTACCTTGTAGGTCGCCTCTTGCAGGGCGGTCGGATCGATCACCAGCGGATATACGCTGGCATCGCCAATGCCGTTGGTGTGTTCGACGGATAGCGTATCACCCGGTGCCTCGTGAGTGCGGGTGATGCCCGGAGGCGCGACTTGTGGTACACAAGTGATGATCTGCGGGCTGCTCTCTAGGGTGGTGGTCGTGGCCGCGTCTTCCGAAGTGGCGCGATTGTACGCGGTCACCGCGAAGTGGTACTGCTGGCCGTTGACCAACGGGCCGCCGCGCAATGCGTCGTCGCCCAGCGTGATATAGCGTTGGAGGCCTCGGTCGTTGCCGATCTGCAAAGGCACGTCGAGCACCACGCCGGATTGCTCGTCGAGCGCGATACCCAATATGGTCGTCACGCCGTTGACTAAATCAAAAGTGGCGACCCGAGTGCCTTGGCTCAGCGTCGCCTCGGCGGAAGGCAGTTGATAGACATTGTAGCCTTCAAAATCAAAACCGGGCGAACCCGTGCCTTCGGTCTCAGCCACCGACGCTGGGTCCCAACCCCAGTTGAGTACAATGGTCTGATCCAACTCAATTAGGCGGACATTGGGCCGGGCCGGCGGCTTGGGGACCTGAAAGAAGCTGTTGTACGCGTCCTGCACGAACTGGTCGGTAAACTTGAGCTTGGAGACGCTGCGCAGGCGGTCGGTGCTGCTCGCGCCCAAAAGTGCGACCACCACTTCTTGCGTGTCTCCCAATGCCATCTCAAACGGGCCGGTCGCCATTACGATGCGCCGGTCGCCGGCCGGCAATGGGATTCCGTCGTTCCAGCCCGTGGCTCGCGTTGGGTCGCCAGCGAGCGTGAACTTGGTATCCTCGTTGGTCAGCGGATTGGTATAGGGCACGGGGTTTTCAATGTCGGCCTGCGGCTGGAAGCCCTGCAACAGGTTGTACCACTGCAAGGTTCCGTCGTACTCCTGCAAGTCCGGGTCGCTAATCGACGACCCAGCCGCAAAGTACACGAAAGCGGTCATCGGCAAATTTTTGTACCCGGGCCTTAGGCCGTCGTTGAAGATCGCCACCGAGCTCTCGTCGAGCAGCGGGTTGCCTTCCTCATCCACGGCGACATTTCCCTCCTCGTCGAGTAGGTACACCGGCACGATCGGGCCTTGCAAAAAATCGTAGCCCGCGGCCGGCGGTGCCAGCCCAAAGTTCACGTAATGGGAGTCGTCGTCAATTGAGTTATACACGTATCCGAGGCTCAAATCGACATCGGCGCCGGCAAAGTCGTCGCCAAAGTCGCCCAAGTCCGGGTCGGACCATTGGGCCAAGTACATGTCCTCGACGCGCGCCGTGTCCGGCGTACTTTCAGTGCCCTTGTAAATGACCTTGTACTTCTTAAAAATCGCGTCGCCCAGCGCGTCCGTGCGGGCGTACCCCCACAGCGTCACCTGCGTTTCCATGCCAATCGGCAGGGCGCCGTAGAGGCTGGCGACAGCCCCTTCGTCCAAGTCGTTGACCGCGAACCAGATCACTTGGTCGGCATTGGCCAGCCCCGGCTCGTCCACCGCGGGGTCGTAGCTTCCGTCGCCGTTGTTGTCGTAAAAGGGAGCGCCCAACTCGGCCGGCCATTCCATCCAGTCGCGCTCGTATTGGGCGCGCACGGCCTCCTCATCGGCCGCGGTGACTGCGCTCAGGCCCTTGTTGAGGACCTCAGAGGCGTCAAGGCGCAAATCAGCGGTAGCATAGTCGCGGCGAATTCGGTACAGACGCGCTGTATCGCGGTCTTGGGCCACCCCCTTCGACTCAATGACGCCCGGGACCGTGCCAATGGCATAGGTCTGGCCGCCAACTCGCAACTCCTGTGGGTTGCCGTCGAGGACCCGCCCGCCCCAAATCAAGCCGTCCTGATAGATGACTTGGTCGGTCGAGCGCGGAAACGTCACGCCCGCGCCGCTCGTGATCGGGTGGTGGGCCGACGCGCCATTACTCTGGATCCACATGGCCATGTTGTTGATGTTGAGCATCGTCCACTCGGTCGAGACCTTAACGGCGTCTTCTTGGAGGGCTTTGGCCGCCCGGCCATAGAACGGGTCGCGTGCCTCGGCCGGGCCGATCGCCAGCCCAGCCGCAGCTATCATTCCAAAAATGAGTTTTCGCATGGTGTACTTCCTCGCTTTTAAGCGGCTAGAAGTCGAATTGCAAACCAAAGCGTATCTGCCGCGGTGAGTCGTAGATGTCGCCGCCTTCGGTGGACCAGTAGTGCTGGCGGTTGAGCAAGTTGACGGCCTCGTAGAGCTGCTGGTACTGCAAGCCGCCGCTGGCCTCGACGATCTGCTGGCTCAGATCCGGGTTCGTCAAAAAGCCGTCGTCCTTGTCGTTGCCGGTCCGGCCGTACACGTTAATTACGTTCTGGCGGTTGAACAGGTTTTGCACGTACGCGTAAATCTGGGCATTGACCCCATAGAGCGAAAAGCCCTTGTCGATCCGCAAGCCGACCTCAAAGGTCCAAGGCGTCGCCGAGCGGTTGATGGACTCAACGGGCTTGCGCGAGCGCGGGTCGTCGCTGGCGAGGATGCCGCCTTCTTCCGGCCCGCGCTGGCCGATTGAGCCATCTACGAGCGTGAAGTTGTAGCCGCTGGCAAACCGCGCCAGCAGGTTGGCCCCCAAGCTGCGGAGGAACGGGTTCGCTTCGTTGTCGGCAAAGCGGTAGTCCAAAAGCAGGGAGCCGCGGTGCGTCTGGTTGAAGTCGAGCGGGGAGATGATCGTCGGCACGTCCGTGTCGTTCTCCACGCCCGACTGCGCCGATGTCAGGGTCGAACCGGTGCCGCGCGCGTCGGACAGGGTGTAGTTCAACTCGGCCCGCACGCGGTTGATCCGCCGCACCTTGAACTGGAACTCAATGCCCTTGGTCGTGGCAAAATCGCCGTTCTGCAAGTACGTGAACGAGCCGGCCTCCCTTGCGTCGGCCGACACCTCTTGCCGCCGGATTTGGATCTGGCCCTTGACGTCGCGGTAGAAACTCGTCACGTCAAACGAGGCAAAATCCGCGAACTGACGCTCAAAGCCGATCTCGTATTGGGTCGTGCGTACCGGCTCAACGTCAAAGGCTGTGGGCGTGAGGATGAAGTTTTGTCCCCCCAACTCTAGGGCCAGCCGCGCCCCGCCGGTGAACATCTCGCGCATGCGCGGCATCTGGGAGAAGCGCCCGTACTGCACGTGAAAGACCGTCAGGTCCGACACCGGGAACGAAAAGCCCAAGCGCGGGCTGACCTCCGTATAGGCCGCTGTCTTCTCCATGTAGGTGCCGGCCGAGTCTGCGATCACCAGAGTGCGCTCCTTTTCGTCAACCACCGGCGCCGCTTGATCGACAAAGCGCCAACTCGCCGCATCAAAGTAATCCAAGCGCAACCCGGCGTTGATGATCAGATCATTGTATTCAATTTTGTCTTGGACGTAGGCCGAGCCGACCACGGGCTTGCGCGGGTCTTGCAGCGGGTCGGCCGACGAGTCAATGGAGCGGCCAAACTCGTCGTAGCCAAAGAAGTCGCCCGAGCTGCGGCGTAGAAACCGCTTGAGGTCATCGAGGCTCCCCTCGCCTTCGGGCAGGCCCTCGGCGGTTTTGATGAGCTCGTCGAGGATCGCGCCCTCGGCGAGCTCGCCGCTGTAGTACCGCTGGTACACTTCGTCTAGCTCGGGGTAGGTCGCGGCGATGCCTGAGCGAATGGACCCGTTGAAAATGCTGTGGCGGCGCGACGTCCACATCTGGTAGTCAAAGCCGGCCTTGAGCTGATGGACCGCGGTCTGCTTGGTAATGCTGCCGGCCAAGCCCCAATAGCGGTCCTGTTCCTTGCCGTACCAAGCGCCCGTGCTGTTGCCCGACCCAGAATTGGTAGGCGAACCCGGGCGGTTGAACGGAAACCCGCTCAGGTCATACGGCTCGGGAATCGACCCGTTGGCCGTATAGGGGGTGTACTCCGGGCCGCCTTCCAAGGCCCGCTGGACGGCCACGCTGTCGTTGTACACCCACCAACGCTCTTTGAACAACCCGTCAAAACTCTCTCGTCCCTGATTGTAGAAACTGACGTTCATTTCGTAGAACAGGCTCGGGTCGAGCAAGTGGATGGCCTTTAGGTTGACCAAGCTCGACGAGAGCGTCTGCTCGTTGAGGCGTTCTTGGTTGAGGATGTTTTTGATGGGGTTGATATTGAGGTCGCGTTGCCCGGCCGAGTGCAGGCCCGTGACCCGGAACAGGATGGGGTTGTAGTTGAAGTGCAGGGTGCCGTTGAAGTCGGTGATATAGCTGCCGGTGTGCGGGATATTGCCCGGCTTGACCTCCAGCCGCTCGACCACGTCTGGGATGGGATTGCCTTCCTCGTCTTTGGCCCAATGCACGCGCCCTTGGCGATTGCCCGTATCCACCAGATTCTCGAATTCAAACCCCGACCAGAAGGTCGGTCGATACTCCCGGTACCACCGCTGACCGGCGAGAAAGGCGCGGATGTTTTGGTTGCCCGCGACCGGGCCGCCGGCCGTGATCACTTGGCTGGAATAGCCATAAGAGTACGTGCCAAAGCGCTCCTCAAAGTCGGAAGTGAAATTGTCCGACTCGGCAATGACCCTGAAGTCCCAATCGCGGCCTCCGGTGCGCAGCTCCTGCAAGACGATGCCGGCGTTGGCCCCGCCGTACTCGGCGTTGAAGCCGCCGGCCTGTAGCTGAATTTCTTCTAGGGCTTCGTCGATCAGGCCCACAGCGCTGCCGCCGGTGATTATGTTGCGGACGCTGGCCCCATCGACGTAGTAGCCAATTTCGTCGGAGCGCGAGCCGCGGATGTGCAACGCCCCCTCGTCTTCAACCACGCCGGCCTGCAAAGCCAAGACTTGGCCGACGCCTCGGAACGGCAGAATTTCTAGGTCCTCGGCCCCGACAATCCGCACCGCATTGGTGGCGTTTTTGTCGATGATCGGCCGCTCGGCCCGGATGACCACTTCCTCGACTTGGATATCCGCAGAAGTCAGGTCAATGTCGAGGTTCGTAGTCAGGTCGGCCGAGACTCGCACATCCTCCACTGTATAGTCTGCGTAGCCGATGTACGTGGCCTTGAGTGTGTAGGTGCCCGCCGGCACGTTGAGAATAAAGAAGCGGCCCTTTTCATCGGCCGTGGTCCCCAGCTTGGTCCCGACCACTGCGACATTGGCTTGGGGCAGCCCATCCCCGGTGGTGGCATCCTTGACGACACCGGCTATTTTGCCGCCCGTACTAGCCCCGGCCGGCGCCAAGCTCAGCGCGAGCAGGACGCCCAGTGCGGTCACAACGCGAATAACGCCTGCGAATTTGGTCATATCTCCCTCCTTATGGAGTAGTTCGATACCCCTACATCAGATGCAGCCAATCCTCTAAAAGAAAGGTCACGCGCCCGATCAACAGCGAGACCCTCGCCATAATGGTGTACCCAAACGAAGCACCAAACGAGACCATCAAAAACCATATCCCCACCTTGGAGACATGGCCCGCCGCGCTGGTGTGCTCAACCGAAAAGAAAAAGTAAACCAACACCCCGACGACCCCGACTAGGACGATCAGCAGGTTGAGCCCTTCTACGCTCCAAGTGAGCGGCTGTAATGTAGGCTCAATTTGGGCGAGAATAAAGGAAGAAATATAGCGGGGAATCGTCCATCCGGCCCCGAGCCCTACGAAAAACGCAAACGCATAGCGGCTGAGCCAACCGAAGCGCAACGAAAAGCGCGTCAACATCAAAAGCCCGAGCACGGTCGGGGCCAACAGCCACCAGTTGGGCGTCTCCCCTTCCCCCGGATCGGTCCATTCGGCGATGAGCTCGCCGTAGATCGTCGGATACCAGTACTGGCCGAATACATAGGCCGCGGCCACGCCGACGAAGACGTGCTCGGCAAACTTGAAGAGCGGGTTGTCCTTGTAGAGGAAGCTATACAGCGCCAAGGTCATGCCAGCGGCGACTATGACGCCGAAACCGGTCCAGTCGGCCGCCAAGATCCCGCTGGCCACCAAGGCGATGTTGACGGCCGCAAACAGCAACACAAAACCCAACAAGACATACGTATCGCGCATGGCTCAGCACTCCTGCGGAGATCGGCCCCGCCGGGCGGCGAAGTACGCGATGTTGCCAAAAATCACGAAGGCGACAATGACCAGATGGGTCACCGACTGGGGCGACATGCTCTTGTTGGCCGCATCGCGGTGGTCGATCAGGACCTCGTATTCGGCGGCACCGGCCAAGCCGCCGAGCAGGCCCACGAGCTGGCCCGATCCGAGGAATGGGTAGAGATCCGGGGCCATTACTGCGGTGCAGCCGGCCGCAAAGGGGAAGCCGTACTTCTCCTGCCCGAAGGGGATCCACCAAAACTCAATCGAATCCCCGGCCCCTAAGTCAAAGACGAAGTCGAAATCGCGCAGCGAGCGCAAACCCCGCATCAGCTCCAAGTCGCCGACGCTTGTGCCCCAGTTGTCCTGCGGAAACGCGCCGGGTACGTCGTGCCCCATGTTGAGTATGACGCTAGAGGTCCCGGGCTTATAGCCCAGAAAGGCGTACTCCACGCCGTAGGTCAAATCGAATTCGGCCGCCATCTCCTCGAGCACCGCTTGGGCTAGCCCGGTCGCTTCGGGCCACAGGCAGATGGCGACTACCTTGAGCTGGCGGCTAAATGCGTGGCGCAAAATCGCCCGCGCCATGGGCTGCATCTCCGGGGCCGTGCTGGCGCCGTAGGAGAAGGAGACTAATACGACCTGCCCGGCGGCGAGCTGTTCAAATTGGTCGTACGCCGCTCGTACTTGCTTGCTCGGCGTAATCGGCAGGTGCAGCCCGATCAAGAGCGGCCCGACCACGCCCAAAAACACCAAGGCGAAGAGAATGCGGCGGTCAATTTGGATCATTCGTCGCCTCCACCGCCCAAATACGAACGCTCAATGCCGAAAATGATTCGCAGCGAGGTCGCGATGGCCCCGAGCGACACCCCGAGCAGAATGCCGCGCTTGGCCGCTAAGTTCGGCACACTCATGAGCCAGTCGGTCGCCAGCGGAAAAAACTCCGAGATTTCTCGGCCAATGGGCACTCGGCCCAGCATGACGATCACCGCGGCGATCAGCAACAGCGCGGCCTCGGGCGTGCGGGCGCGAAAGGTCCGGTAGGCCGCCGAAGCGATGAAAAAGGCCAAGATCGAAAACATGGTGCCCGAACAAGGCAGGTGGACGTACTGAAAGAGCCAGTTGTAGCCCCCGGCTTCGGCTTGGGCGACAAAGGGACCGCGGCCATCGTTGTACACGACGAAGAACATCATCAGCGCAAAGCTGGCGATGGCAACCAAGCTGTAGCCCCAACCGACGACGTGCTGGCGGATCCGCTGCCAATGCAGGTTGAGCAGGCTGTACAGGCCGAGCAGGTAGGCAAACGCGGAGATGATCCGCACCCACTTTGCCATTTCGCGCTCAAATCCTTGGGCATGGCTGTGCGGTATGTAGTAGATGGCAATGCCCAGCAGGCCAAAGACTAAGGCGATAGCCAGCGGCACGGTGCGGCTAAAAAACAGCATGGCCCCTCCTCAATAGGGAGTAAAGAAGTAGGTTAGCTGGGGGAACAGCCCGGCCGTTGCCAAGAGCGTACCCAACGCCAAGACGGCCAAAATAAGGGCCTTGCCGGCGTCTTGGCCCTTGAGAGTGCCCAGCATCCGCGGCTCACCGGATAGATAGGCACTGGCGGCGTAGAGCTCTTCGCCGAGCAGTGTATAGTCGCAGGTAGTAATGAAGAACGGCAACTGGGTGAAGGCGTCGGTGCCGGCGATCTGGATCGCCCCAGTAGTAGAACCTGTCTCGGCCAACAGCAGGGACTCGGCGTAGAAATATCCCATCATAATGTGGGCGGCTGGCCGGTCGCGGAGCATGAGGCCCTCGACAGCGGCTGCATAGCTAAACTGCTCGGCCCCGGCGATGAAGACGTGATCGGGGTTGAAGGCATCGGGCCGCCCCGCCTCGATGTACGAGGCTTTCACCGTCTCCTGACTCACGGACATGACCACTGGATCGGGCGCGACCACCCGCAGCGCGGTGTCGTATTCGGCCGTGCGCCGCGCGACCCGCCCCAAGATGTTGACCGCGGCAATGGTCGAAATCTGGCTCATGTCGCGCAGGCCGTGGATGAAAAGCACCGGCTTGCCCATCTCGGTCGCCCGCCCCAACGCTTCGTCAAGGGCTTCTAGCCCGGCAATGCGGCGAATTTTGAGTTCGCGGCGACGCGCAATGCCAATGTAGCCCATGATAAGCCCTGAAAACAGGAGGCATAACACCAGATTATTGGCCTTGGCGCGATTGAAGAAATTGCCGGCCGACTCGGCTTGGACGATCACTTTGCCGCGGATCGCGCCCCCGGCCGACCGCACATCCACGTGAAAGTAGTACGTCTTGCCGTCTTCCAACGGGGTCTTTCCGCCCGCGCCCGCAAATTCTTCGACGTTGACGTAATGGCGATTCGCTAGCTCGTCCCCGTGCCCAAAGAGCGCCGGGGCCTCGGCCATCAAATTCTCCGTGGCCGCGACCTCGGCCGCGACGCGAAAAGGCCCGTTGGGCGAGTCGGCGATAGCTACCTGATAAATCGCGTTTTCACTGATTTGACGGTCCCGCGGCCAAGTCAGGGTAATACTGCCCCCGTCGTCGTTGGGGGTGTCAAAGGCTTGGACCTCAATCGGCGGCTTAGGGTGGGCCAGCAGTGTGCCCAGCCCTTGTTCTGCATTTTCCGCCGCGCTCGCCAACGGCCAAGCCAAGACGAGTGTAGATAGCCAGCTTTTTGCGCTCATGCCTTTATCCTTCAATCAACTCCACATTCGCCCGCGGGACTACGGCCTGCTCTCCGCCTTCAAACTCGACAGCCAACACCCGCACCCGCGCCCCGGACTCTACCTCGCACAACTCGGTCGGCAAGTCTCTGACGCGCCCAACCCGCCCAAAATAGGGCATCCGAATCACGCGCAACAAATCGCCCACCTGCAACCCGGTCTCGCCCGGCCGCCCCTCTTCTTCCCCTGTGTCAGCGGCTGCGGGGATGATGATTTCCGGCCGCAACACGCCGGCGCGAATCTGAGTCGCGCCGGCCATAGACGCATCCATGCCAGCACACGCTTGTAGAATGTCAAAGGGCTTGCGGGCCATGGCGACGCGGCCAAAGCCCTCGGTCGCTACCACGGTCAGGCCGATTTGCTCGGTCCCGGTGATGGCCACGCCCAAGTCGCGCCCGAGCAGGTCTCGTAGGTCGCGGTCGCGCAGGCCGCCGCCAATCAACCCCACGGCCCCGGCCTGCCGGGCCTGTTCTACGGTCTCCGCGCTAATCAGGCTGCCGACCACTGCGATCTTGCCCGCCACTTCGGGACCCAGCGGCCCGACGAGGGCGTCCGGGGCATCAACCGCCAAGTGCAGCGCACCCCAGCACTCACCCCCCACGCCGAAAATGCCTTGGATATACGCACCGCACGCTGCGACGCGCACTCCCTCCGCGGCAAAGACCTCCTCTACGACCCCATCGACGTACGCCAGCACTTCAACCGGCTTAGGTGCTTGGCGCAAAATCACCTGCCCCGTAACCGGCGAAATGCTTTCGACCGTGCCGCGGACCGGGGATTCAATGGTGGTCTTGAACCACCGAATAAACGGCTTGGTCGCGGCGAGCGGCTCGCCGGCTTCGACTCGGTCGCCTTCTTTTTTGAGCATGTAGCCGGATAGTTCGCGCGGCGCGATGCCCAAGCGGTTGACCAAGTTGAGAGTCGCCACCTCGCCCGGCAGTTCGGTGCGCGCCACGACTTGGTCGCGGCGCACCGCTTGGCCGCGCTCGACGACCACTTCGCCTTTGAGGGGCAACCGCCGCTCTTTGTGGACGACTGCGCGTTGCGTCACGCGCAGCCCAGGGGTATAAGCGTGGGCCATGAGTTACTCGTATAGGTTTAACGCCCGCTGCCAGTCGCTTATCTGACGCCGGCGGTCGCGGTCAGTCGCCATGTCTATGGGTCGCCCGCGACCATCGAGCACGAGCCCTACGGCCCCACCGCGCACCCGCGCATTGAGCGCGTGGCCCGGGCCGGCACCCACATCCCACCGCCGCGCCGGCTGGAGTGCGATTTCGACCTCCTCGCCGTCGGCCAAGGGCAGCCACTGTAGCTCGCCGACCTCCAACTGGCCGGTTCGCCGCCCGCTGGGCAGGTCTAGTTCGTATTGGAGGCACACCTCGCCGCCCTTGCCCGCGCCGACCGGGGCCACACACGTACCCAAGTAGATCAGGCAATCGCGCTCAAAAACCTCGGTGGCAGCCCGCTCGTCAACGGTCGAGAGCACCCCCAAGTGAGGCATCATAAAGATGCTATCGACCGCCAAGCGGGTGACGCCTTCGGGCTGGAAGGCATCTATGAGCATGGCGCAACTCTGCGCTCGGCGGGGCGCGTGCGAGAGTACGCCGCCGCTGCCGACTAGCATGTCCAGCGTCATCATCTCGACTAAACTCTCGCCGGTGGCACCCTGCTCAAAGACATCGGCCAGCGTGCGCTTGCTCTGCACCCCCTTTAATCCCACCGCCAACGCCCGGTGCTGGTCAAAGGCCAAGCGCAGGGCCTCGCGGGCAATGGCTTGCTCGACTTGCAGTTCCTGCATGAGCTGCGGGATGGTCGTCGGGCGGATCATCTTGTTTTTGATCCGGTCGCGGAGGTCGGCCTCCTCAATGTCAAAGGGAACCCAGCGCATGATCTGGTCGAGGCCAGCCTCGGCCAGCACGTTGGCGACGCTATAGGACATGCCGAGGTTGGCGCTGACCGTGCGGTTGAACACGCCATCGAAAACGCTGAACACATCGGTCGTCGCTCCGCCAATATCTACGCCGACGACGTTGATTTCCTGCTGACGGGCAATGGTCTGCATGATCTGGCCTACGGCCCCGGGCGTGGGCATAATCGGCGCGCTGGTCCAGCCCATCAGCTTGCGGTAGCCCGGGGCCTGCGCCATGACGTGGTCGAGGAAGAGGTCGTGAATGACGTGCCGCGCCGGGTCCAGATTTTCCCTTTCGAGCACGGGGCGGATGTTCTCGGTAACGGTCAGGGCCATCTTGCCCCCTAGTGCTTTTTCGACCTCCTCGCGTGCGTCTTTGTTACCCGCAAAAATAACCGGCAGCTTAAAGCCCGCGCCAAAGCGGGGCTTGGGGTCGGCCGCGCTGATGAATTCGGCCAATTCGACCACGTGGCTGACCGTACCGCCATCCGTGCCGCCCGACAGCAGCACCATGTCGGGGCGCAACTGGCGGATGCGTTCTATTTTTTCGTGCGGCAAGCGCCCGTCGTTGGCCGCGAGCGCGTCCATGACGATGGCCCCGGCGCCCAAGGCGCAGCGCTGCGCGCTCTCGCCGGTCATCGCCAGCACCACGCCGGCCACCACCATCTGCAACCCGCCGCCCGCACTGCTCGTCGAGATGTACATATCGGCCCCGACATCGCCAGCGGCTGGGGCAATAATCCGCTCGCCATCGAGAATTTGCCGCCCGGACAGTTCCTCGACCTCTTGAATGGCGTTGAGCACCCCCCGGGTGACGTCCTCAAAGGGGGCCTCAACCGTGGTGGGGGCCTCGCCGCGAAAGGTCTGGCGATACCCCTCGTCCTTCTTTTCGATGAGGATCGCCTTCGTCGTCGTACTGCCGCAGTCCGTGGCGATAACTACGTTGAGGTCATCCATGCTTTTGGCTTTCGCGCTGGGCAATGGCCTCTGCGAGCAAGTCTATGCACTGGCGGCGCTCCAACATGCGCGTAAAGCGCTGGTACTCGGTGCGCGAAAAAACCAGCGTGGCAAACGGGGCCAAAAAGGCCAAGGCTTGGCTCCCCAAAAAGTTGAGCGGGCGACAGGCCTCCAGCGCCATGGCCGCAGCCGCTCCCATGCGGCGACTCACTATAAACTCGGCCAGCCGCTCGACGAGGGCGCGCTCGTCTTCAGACCAACCCGCCGCGGGGTCTTCGAGGGCAAAGGCGTGCCGCCACTGCGCTTTTAAGTTATTGAATCGGAACATGGCACCGGACGAAACGCGCAACTTCTTCGCGGTTTTGATCGAAGCGCAAAAAAACGCCGCGAAAGGAATCGAGCCGACCCGGGCGGGCGGATGGACGCAAAAAAATGCCGTCTCGCTGTTCGTCAGCCCGGCGGAACTCCACCCAAAAACGGCGTTGTTTGAGGCCGAGGTGTTCGCTACGGATCCCTTCGCTGTTGAGTACGTAGCGCGTGGGAAAGAAATAGCGCGACAGCGAGGCGGTCAATGCTCCGAGTGAAAATAGTCCGTAAAACCAATGCTCAAAACCAACGGCCGCTGCCGCTGAGGAAGCGACGATCAGCGCGACCAACAGCATTGACTTGGCCGGCTTCTCTCGGCGCAGGGGGAGGCTCTCCCAGCGGAGGGTGTCTGCACAGGACACGAGCTGCTAGTACATCTGCTCTTCCTGCGCGACCCACCAGTCTTGCAAGCGGACGCCGGGGGGATACCAAGTGATGCCGCTGAAGCGGCGGCTGTAGGCTTGGGGCGAGCGCGGCTTCCACATGAAGGTGTATGGCTGTTCCTCGTGCAGGATTTCTTGAAAGCGGCGGTAGAGCGCGATGCGCTTGTCCGCGTCGAACTCGCGGCGATAGGACTCCAAGATGTGGTCCACTTCGTCGTTGATAAAGACTACGTGGTTGGAGCCGTTCTCTACGGCTTGGGAGGAATGCCAGATCTGGTAGCCATCGGGCGCAAAGCGCAAACTGCCGGTCCAAGCCAGCACCGTGGCGTCGAAGTTTTTGCGCCTGATCCTTTGCAGAAAGATCGACCAGTCCAATTCGCGCACTCGGCAGTCAATGCCGATGTCTTGCAGCTCGTATTGGACCGTTAGGGCGATGTCTTTGCGGATCTGGTTGCCCGAATTGACCAAGATCTCAAAGCGAAACGGCACCAACTCCTCATCGATGACCTTGTCGAGGATGCCGTCCTCGTCGGCGTCTGCCCAGCCCGCCTCCGCGAGCAGGTCGAGGGCGCGGTCGGGGTCGTAGGGGTACGGCGCGAGGTCGTGGTTGTATTCGGGGCGGAATTTGTGAATCGGCCCCTCTACCGCCTCGGCCAAGCCGAACATGATGTTCTCCACCATGCCCTCGCGGTCCGTCAAATAGGTCATGGCTTGGCGCACCCGCTTATCGCCGAAAATCGGGTGGTTGTTGTTCCACCCGATGTACACATAGCCGCTGGAGTAGCTAACCCCTTTGAGGAAGCGGCGGTTAAAGTCGTCGGACCAGCTCTTTTCCCTGAATTCCAGCGGGCGCAAGCTGTGGTAATCGAGGTGGCCGTTGGTCAACTCAATGAACGCCGCGTCGGTGTTGTTGATGATCTTAAAAACCACCTTATCGACAAACCCGGGCGGCAGCAGCCCTTCGACATCCCGGCCCCAGTAGTTTGCATTCCGCGTCAGCACGACTTTCTGCTGAGTGACCAAATCGCGCTCTGGGTCTTCAATCCGGTACGGCCCCGACCCGAGGGCCTGGCGATTGAAGTTTTGGTTGAACTGCTCGGCAAAGCGCTGGACCCGGTCCTTGTGAGGCCCCGCCTCCCAAGAGCCATCCACCAAGCTGGTGAGCTCGACCGGGTCCATCAGCCCCTCCGGGTCGTAGAAGTGTTTGGGCAGGATGGAAAAGCCGCCCAAGATCAAGTCGTTGCGGAAATACGGCTCGCGGCAAAGGAAGCGAATTTTGTTGGTCTCTACGATCTGCACGTCGCGGACGGTGGCGTAGTAGTTGCGCAGGTGCGGAGCGAGTACTTGGGGATTGTGGATGACCTTCATGCTGAAGACGACGTCCGCGGCCGTCAGCGGCTTGCCGTCTGAGAAGTAAACCCCATCGCGCAACTCAAACGTGTACGCGAGTTTGTCCGCGGAAACCTTCGGGTACTCTTTGGCGATCTGACCCCGCAGGTTGTACGGCGGATCGTGCTCGGCGTCGAGCAGGCCCTCAAAGATATGCTCCAGCACCCTACTGGTGCCGGCATCGCTGGAGGTGTACGGGTTGAGTCTTTCGGGGTCGGACAGCAGATGGCGCACCATCCAGTCGCCGTGGGTGGGCTCGTCTTCCCCCTCGTAGCGCAGGGGTGCCTTCTCAGTGCCGTCGAGTACGACAATATCCTTGGTACTCATGAGGATTTTCTGCACCACCTCCCACGCCCCTTCCTCAGCGGCGGCATGGCCGACGACGCAAAGGGCCAACCAAGCGGCCACTACGGACATTCTACACTTAGGCATATTCTCTCCTTCACACAAACGTCAACCATCCGTGCCGATCCTCAACTTCGACGCGAACCACGGCGAAAAAGCCCTTTTGGATCTGCGCGGTGATCGGCCCGCACTTGCCGCAGCCGATCGGCACTTGGTCTATGGCGCGGATCGGCGTGATTTCGGCCGCCGTACCCGTGAAAAATACCTCGTCGGCGATGTAGAGGAACTCGCGCGGAATTCCGCGTTGCTCGACCCGCATCCCCAGATCGCGGATCAGGGTAATGGCGGTGTGGCGGGTGACCCCCGGCAGGATGGCAAAATTAGACGCGGGGGTATAGATCGAGCCGTTTTTGATCACAAAGAGGTTCTCGCCGCTGCCCTCGCTGACCAATCCATCCGTTCCCAAGACAATGCCCTCGTCGTAGCCGTTCATATTGGCTTCAATCCGCACGAGCTGGGAGTTGAGGTAGTTGCCGCCGGCCTTGGCCAAGGCCGGAAACGTATTCGGTGCCATGCGATTCCACGACGAGGTGCAGACCGAAACGCCGTTTTTGAGCGCGGCCTCGCCGAGGTACTCTCCCCACTCCCAAACGGCGATTACTACGTCAACCGGGCACTCCATCGGATCAACTCCGAGGTTGTCGTAGCCGCGGAAGACGACCGGGCGGATGTAGCAAGCCGCGAGTTGATTGACGCGGATCGTCTCGAGGATGGCCTCGCTGATTTCCGCTGGCGTATAGGGAATTTCCATGCGGTAGATCTTGGCGGAGTCAAACAGCCTGTTGACGTGCTCGTCGAGGCGGAATACGGCCGAGCCTTTCGCCGTCTTATAACAGCGAATGCCTTCAAAGACGCTCGATCCGTAGTGTACTACATGGGAGAGCACGTGGATCTTGGCGTCATCCCAATCGACCAATTGGCCATTGAACCAAATTTTATCGCATTTGGGTAGGGGCATGCAGAACATCTCCTTGGGCAAGTATGCGAGTAATTAAGGTAACACCACTGCGAAATCGTTACCAGTGTTAAGGTTAAGCTACTACAGCGAGCGCGTATAGGTCACCGCAAAGCTGTCGAACGTGCCGCTGCGCTGGTGATTGCGGCTGCCTCGTACGGTGAGCTTGTTGTCGCTGCCGACCGGGTTGTAGTTGAGGTTCGCCGATAGGGTCCGATGCCTATTGCGGCGGTTGAGGGAGCGCGGCTGGGCGAGCGCAGCGTAGTCGTAATCCCACTGGCGGGCCAGCTTGTAGGTGTAGCTCGCGCCGGCCGAGTAGTCGGCACTGGGCGAGTAGGTCATGCCGAAGCGGAGGGAGTAGCGGGCGTTTTCCTCTTCGACAATCTGGGCCCCGTTTTCCAAGATCAAGGCGCCGTCATCGTCGGCCGAGTACTCGTAGCGGGCGTTGACCGAGAGGTCGTCGTCAATTTTGCGCCGGAGCGCGTGTGACATGCTCCAGCCGCGGCGGATTTTGCTTTTGCGCGACGACTCGCGGCTGTTGACTTGGCGGTCGAAATCAAAAATAGTGCGCTTGGCGGACACGCTGAACCGATGCGAAAAGGACGCCCCCAAGCGCTCGTAATTGGTGCCGATATTGAGCGAGAGGTCGCGGTTGCGCGAGTTGTTCCCGGCGCGGGTGGCGTGCAGGTTCACGCGGTGCAAAAAGCTGTTTTTGAGATCGACGCGCAGCTTGGCCCCCGAGCGCAGCGTGCCGTTGTAGCTGAGGGTAATGCTGTTGTTAAAGGTGTCGCGGTCCTGATCGGGCCTCCCCGGGTTTTCCGAGCGTTTGATGTCGCCAAAGGTCGTCAGCCGCAGCGAGTGTGCATCGGATAGGGGCCAGTTAAGCGAGCCGTTGAGAAAGAGGTTGCGGTCGCTCAGGTCAGAGGTTGGGTCGCGGCACGTTCCGTCCGCCGAGCGCGTGAAGTGGCTGTCGCAGCGGCTGGTATCGAGCACCCGCACCGCCAGCCGGCGCACGTCGCTGCCCTTGAAGCGCACGTTGGCGGTGAAGATCAGCTTCTCGATTAGCTTGCCCGAAAGGGAGGCGTCCCAGCTAAAGTTCTCGCTGAGGCGGTCCTTGCCGAAGAAGCGGTTGTTTAAGTCTTGGGCCGCGTTGGCAGTGTTGGTGTGCTCGTTCTGGCTATAAGAGGCGCGGTTTTTGATCTTGAATCGCCCTAGATCGAACTCCACGTTGGAGGATAGGCTGGTGCCGCGCGTTTCTGATAGCTCGGCGCTGACTACCGTATCGCGCACCGCGGTTTCCCCTACTATGTCCTCGCTGATGATGCGGCGCGGGAGGCCGCGCTGCGAGCGATTCTCAGACATGCTCAGACCAACGCGGATGTCGCCGGGGAAGGTATAGCTCACGTTGCCGCTCAGTCGGTCGCTGCGATTCTTGTTGTGCTCGAGCGTATCGTCCGTTTTGCTCAGCGAAATCGAGTTGCTCAGTTTTTTGCCGGCAATCTCGACATCGGGCGAGACCCTCAGCGAAGCATTGTAGCGGATCCCGGTTTCCTTGATGGTGCTGTCGAGGTTGGCGCGGGTAGCGCGGGTGGCCGTGATTAGGCTCGGGGTTAGGTTCGCACTCAGGCTCTTGAACGGGCCGCTGCTCAATGGCTTGGACCTAAATCCAAAGTTAAAAGACTGGCTGCGCGTCTTCTGCTTTTGGAGCGTTACGTTGCGCGTACTCATGGTGGCGCCGAGGCTGATGGTGGCCTTTGGACCGAGAATGGGATAGTTGATCGAAGTTCGGCCCGAGGCATTGTCCTGCCAACTCTTGCCGCCGCTACGATCGTCGAGGGTAAACCCCATGTTCGCCGAGGCGGTAATCGTCAGCTTGGAAGTCGAGTCCCCCACCGCTGAAAAACGCACGGGCGTCGAATAGTTCCAGCTAGGCAATCGGTGGTTCCAAGAGGTTCGGCTGCTGGAGCGGCTGAAGTTGAGCGAGTATTGCTGGGCATCGGCCACCGCCCAGGCAGCCAAGACGAGCCAACCCACGTGCCACAAGACCGGCTTCACGGCTCTTCCTTTCCCAAGCGTGAGCAGGCGTCGCTCAGCCGGATGAATTCTTCTATCGACAACTCCTCCGGGCGGCGCGTTAGGTCGATTCCCGCCTGTTGGGCCACCTCTTTTAGCCAAGGCCGCCCGCCTGCGGGGTTGAGGCCGAGGAGCGAGTTGCGCAGCATCTTGCGCCGCTGGCCAAAGGCTCGGCGCACCAAGCGGTCAAACCCAGTCACGTCCTGTACTGCGTAGCGGAGCTTGGGGGCAAAGCGCAACTCAACTACGGACGAATCCACAGCCGGGACCGGTCGGAAGCAGTCGCGGCCCACCTGCAAGCGCAGCTCTGCTTCGGCGCGCAGGGCTACCAGCACGGACAACAGGCTGTAATCCTTTGATCCGGGACGGGCGACTAAGCGCTGAGCCACTTCGCGTTGGACCATGACGATGGCCCGGCTGATGCAATCGGCGTGGGCGAGGAGGTGAAAGATCAGCGGAGCAGTGATGTTGTAGGGAAGATTGCCGACCATCAGCAGCCGGCATCCGCCCGCGGCCCGCAAGACCTCCCTGAGATCGATCTGCAGAATATCTCCTTCAATCAAGTCTAGCTTACTCGTGCTTAGGCGCGTACGTAGCAAGGCCACCAAGTCGCGGTCGATTTCTACGGCCACTAGGCGGTCCACAACAGCGAGCAGTGCCTCGGTCAACGCCCCTCGACCTGGGCCGATCTCGACGACCACCTCGCCAGTGGCCGGGCGCACCAGCTCCGCAATGGCCTCTGTAACCTCCCGGGCGACGAGGAAGTGCTGGGCGAAGCGCGGTCGCGGGCGGCGAGCATCTACCAACGCCGCACCCTCGCCAAGCTAGGGTCAGGCGGCGGTTCCAGCGCGGAGCCTCCGCGGCGCAAGCCGCGCCACAGGTCGGTCAGCACTAGCTGCGGACTCGCGTTGTGCCCCAAGGTCGCGGCGGCGCGGTCCATCTCTAAGGCCGCTTGGGCCGCGTCTATTTTATTGAGCAGGTTTTCTAAATAAGGACGTCGATCTACTTGGATGACCGACTCGGCGCGGCCGTGTGCCAGCAGGAAGAGATCGCGTAGATACAGGCCGCAGACTTGCAAAAAACGCTCTAGCTGGGCGCGATCGGCCCCCAATTCGTGGAGGACGCTCCAATAGACCTCGTCTTGTTGCTCTGAGCCGCCGGTGAGAAACGACTCAACCAACCGTCGCGTTCCGTCAAACTCCCCAGCCGCCACCTCTTTGGCCTGCTGCAACGAACCCGCTCCCATGCGCACGGCAAGCTCTAGGCGATCCTCGGCCACGCCCTCCTGTTCGAGCTGCGCCCGCAAGGTCGCGGGATCTAAGGGACTCAAAATCATGCGCTGACAGCGCGAGAGCACGGTGGGCAAAAGGCGCTCCGGCGCCGCCGAAACCAGCGCGACGACCGCCCGGGCTGGCGGCTCTTCCAAGAGCTTGAGCAGCGAATTGGCACCGGCCGGGTGCATCCGCTCGGCGGCGAAGATCAGGCCGACTTTGCGCGGCGATTCGGTCGGCGCAAACGCCAACTCCTTTTGCAACAGGCGCAGGTAGTCAACCGCGATATTGGCATTGCTGGGCAGCGCGGCACTCGCGCCGCGGACGTACTCTATTGCGAACTCGCGCAAGTCCGCCAGCGAAGGTTTTTGCTTGCTTCGGCTAGGCGGGCGCGGCAATGCGATGTGGAGGTCGGGGTGCATGAACGAGGCGACTTTGCGGCAGCTCGGGCAGCGGTTGCAGGCCGCAGGGCCGCTGCCAGTGCATAACAAGGCTTTCGCCCATGTGATCGCAAAGTTCCGTTTGCCGATGCCCTCGGCCCCGCAGATGAGAACCGCATGGGGAATGCGGCCCGATTCGAGCCAAGCTGCGGCCACGGCCCCAGCCCGATCGCGACGAGCCAGCTCGCTAAACTCCTCGGAGTGCGGGGTGCCGCTCATGCTGTACAAGCCAATCCTTATTTCTGCAACAGACTCTCTTGATTGTCCAGAGCAAAAAAGTGGGCTTTGTCTATCTCAACGGCCAATTTTACCGTTTGATCAACCTGCGGCATGTGCAGCGGATCGACGCGGGCGACGAAAGCGGTCTTGCCGGTGGTCAGGTTGAGGAAAACTTCGTTGCCCATGGGCTCGACCACTTCGACTTTGGCCGCGATTTCGACCGTCTCGACGTTGCGGCCAATGGTATCCGGGTCGTGGATGTCTTCCGGGCGGATGCCCAACGTCACTTCCCGACCCAAGTAGCTGCCTAGCTGTTGGCCGTGGTCGGTGGGCAAGGCGAGCTGCACATTGCCTTCGTCGAAGACCAGACCGCTGCCGTTGGCGGACAGCTTGCCGCGGATGAAGTTCATGGAGGGGCTGCCGATAAAGCCGGCGACGAACTGGTTGACGGGTTTGTTGTAGAGATGGAGGGGCTTGTCAATCTGCTGGATTAGGCCATCGCGCATGACCACGATGCGGTCTCCCATGGTCATGGCCTCGACTTGGTCGTGCGTCACGTACACCATGGTGGCCCCTAGGCGGGTGTGCAACTTACTGATCTCGGTGCGCATCTGCACCCTTAGCTTGGCGTCGAGGTTGGAGAGCGGTTCGTCAAAGAGGAATACCTTGGGCTTGCGGACGATGGCGCGCCCCACCGCCACGCGCTGGCGCTGACCTCCCGAAAGCGCTTTGGGTTTGCGCTCTAGCAGGTCTTGGATGCCGAGTATATCGGCCGCTTCTTGCACCCGCGCCTCAATCTCGTCTTTGGGATATTTCCGCAGTTTGAGCCCAAAGGCCATGTTTTGATAGACGTTCATGTGAGGATAGAGCGCGTAGTTCTGGAAGACCATGGCGATGTCGCGGTCCTTGGGGGGGACATCGTTGACGATCGTCCCATCTATTGAAATCTCGCCGCCGGTGATTTCCTCGAGCCCGGCAATCATCCGCAGCGTCGTGGACTTGCCACAGCCCGAAGGGCCGACTAGTACCACGAATTCTTGGTCCTTGATCTCGATATTGGCGTTTTCTACCGCCACTACGTCTTTGTCGTACACCTTGCGGATATTCTTCAGAATTACTTCAGCCATCGCGTCCCTCTTCTGCTGTTATGAGCTTTGGCGGTTATTTGTCGAGGAGGAGTTAGTATAATAAATAAATTACAAAATCTCTATGTTGCGTTCCATTAGAACGGCGTCGTCCGGGGGGGCTTTGTAGTACGCCGCCCGCCGCCCTACGACCCGGAACCCCGCCTTGCGGTAGAGCGCCCGTGCGGCCCGATTTGCCGCACGCACTTCAAGCACACAACAGCGAGCACCCTGCGCTGCGGCCAAGCGCAATATCCGCTCCAACAACTGCCCGGCTCGGCCCCGCTTCCGACATGCCGGATCCACCGCGAGGTTGGCGAGGTGAAAATTGCGGCCGGCAAAATAACCGAGCGCGTAGCCGATGAGTTCGCCGCGGTGCAAAAGCCCCAAACACAGGGCCTCTCTATCTGCCAGTAAATAGCAAAAATCAGCCTCGCTCCACGGATTGGCAAAAGAGCATTGCTCAATCTCCATCAAGCGCGGTAGGTGGATTGGCTCTAGCGGAACGAAGCTCCTCTCGCCGCTCATGCCCGCGCTAGGGGACGAGCATCGGGCGAGCGCAAGTACTCGGGTTCTACTGAACCCAAGTCCGCAGTCTGGCTCTTTTTTAGCTTGGACAGGGCCAGCCAGCCAATCGCGCCGGCGTCGGGGCGGGCGCAGGGCAGGGGAGCAAATTGGGCGGCCGAGTTGGCGGCCAATAGCTCGCGATAGGCCGTGGCGCCGTCGCCGGTGTAAAGCGTCGCCGCGTTGGCTCGCTCTCGGGCCAACTGCGCTGGAGCGATGGCCCGGGGCGGCGCTAATTTGACCGGAACGCCCGTGGCCGTGTCGTAGAGGGCGGCATAGACTTCGCGCCGACGGGCGTCAAGGACCGCACAGACGGGCAGGCGAGCAAAGGGCAGGCGAGCAGCGAGGGCTTCGAGCGTTGAGACGGTCACTAGATCCTTGGCCGCGGCTAAACACAAGCCCTTCGCGGCACTCAGGCCGATCCGCAGCCCGGTAAACGACCCCGGCCCAATCGCGACCGCTACGGCCCGTACTGCCCCGACCTCCATGCCTGCGGCCTCTAGCGCTGATTCCATCTCGCTGAACAGTCGCTGTGAATGTTGCAATCCCACATCGAAATAGCGGCTGACGACGATCCCTTCTGCTGTGCAGAGTGCCACGCTGCCGACCTCGGTCGCCGTGTCCAACGCCAGAATCGCGTCGCGGCCGGGCGCGCTCATAAAAGCCCCAACTGCTCGCCGGCGCTCGGCGGTGGCTTGAGGCCGAGGCGATCCCACGCGCGCGGCATGGCCATGCGGCCCTTGGGGGTGCGCTTAATAAACCCTTCCTTGATCAAATAAGGCTCGACCACTTCCTCGATGGTCTCGGCTTCCTCGCCGATTGTGGCCGCCAGATTGCTCAGGCCGACCGGGCCGCCGCTGAATTTTTCAACAACGGCCCGCAGCAACGTGATATCCATTTTGTCGAGCCCCATCTCGTCAACATCTTGGATGACGAGTGCCTTTTGCACCACCTCGGCATCGATCTCGCTTTCTCCTTTCACTTGGGCAAAATCGCGCGCTCGGCGCAGCCAGCGCTTGGCAATCCGCGCCGTACCGCGAGAGCGGCGGGCAATTTCCATCGCGCCCGACTCTGAGACCGATAAATTCAGCAGCCGAGCGTCGCGCTTGACAATCGCGGCGAGTTCGGCGACCGAGTAGTAGTCGAGGTGGGCATTAAGCCCAAAGCGCGCCCGCATTGGCGAAGTCAATAGGCCCTGGCGCGTCGTGGCCCCGATCAGGGTAAAAGGCTCCAGTGGTACGGTGACCGAGCGGGCGGCCGGGCCTTGGTCGATGATGATGTCAATTTTGAAGTCTTCCATCGCCGAGTACAGGTATTCCTCAACCACGCGGTTGACGCGGTGAACCTCGTCGATGAAGAGCACATCGCGTGGCTCTAGGGTCGTGAGCATGCCTGCCAAGTCGCTCGGACGCTCGAGTAACGGCCCTGAAGTGGGATAGATTTCAACGCCTAGCTCTTTGGCAACCACGTAAGAAAGCGTCGTCTTGCCCAGACCGGGCGGACCGTATAGCAGCACGTGATCCATGGCTTCGCCGCGCTGCCGAGCGGCTTCAATGGCAATGCCTAGCTGCTGCTTGGTTTTGTCTTGACCCAGCATCTCGGCCAGAGACTGAGGACGCAGCGTATGGTCGAACTGCAGGTCGTCGTCTCCGCCACTAGGATCTACGGGGCGATGGTCCATAGCCGAGCTTTCAGCGCTCCCTGAGTGCCAGTCTGATTAGCTGCTCCACGCTCAGGTCGGTGCCGTGCTTTTCGACGGCCTTGTGCACCGCTTGGCGAGCAGCAGGTGCTGCGTACCCCAACGCCATTAGTGCCCTTGCCGCCTCCTCGCTCGCGTCAAGTTTGGCCTCCGAGGCCGCTTCGCCGGCCGCCGGGACACTCACGCGGATCTTGTCCTTTAGATCGAGCACCAAGCGTTCCGCCGTCTTGCGACCAATGCCCTTGATCGCCGTCAATTCGGCTACGCGCTCCTGTAAGATGGCCTCCTGCAAACCGCGCAGGGTCATGCCCGACAGCACGGTCAACGCCGAATGAGGGCCGATGCCCGAAACGCCGATCAGCAACTCGAAGGTCGCCCGCTCTTCCTCATCGGCAAAGCCGAAAAGTTCCATGCGGTCTTCGCGCACGTAGAGATAAGTAGATAAATGGACCGCCTCAGAGGCTGGGGGTAGTTGGTCGGAAGTTGTCAGGGATATGGCCAAGCCATAACCCACGCCCCCGACATCGATGACGGCATGGGTAGGAGATTTAGACCGGAGTGTTCCGCGCAGATGGGTTATCACGGAGATACCTAACGCCGGACCATGCGGCTGAGCAAGGCTTCTACCTCGGGTTTGCGCTGCCCTCGGCTCTCGCGTAAGACCCGACCGGACTGCTGGGTGTGGCATAGCGCGATAGCCAAGGCGTCTGACGCATCGAAGGGCTTGGGCCGTTCTTTCAGACCCAAGGTGCGGGCTACCATGAACTGGACCTGTTGCTTGGTCGCTTGGCCATTCCCGGTCACCGATCTTTTAACCATCGTCGGCGCATAGTGGGCAATGGGCAAGCCGGCTTTGCGCATGGCGATGATCAGGCCCCCTCTCGCTTGGCCCAGCTTGGCCACCGCTTTGGCGTCCTTGCCGAAGAACGTGGTTTCGAGTGCCCCCTCGTCTGGGGCGTATTCGCCGATGAGCCGCGTCATCTCGTCAAACATGTAAACCAGCCGATCCTCAAACTCACCTTCCCGAGGGCGGATACAGCCACAGGCAACATAGCGGGCCTTGCGCTTGCTATATTCGACGAAGCCGTAGCCAGTGCTCGTGCTGCTAGGATCTACGCCAAGAACGAGCAAAGCGAAGCCCCCCTAGGCCTGAGCTATAAGTTTTTCGAGCTCGTCTTCTTGGAGATCGAAATTGGAAAAAACCTTCTGTACGTCGTCTATATCCTCCAATGCCTCGATGAGGCGGATGATTTTCTCGGCCTCTTCGCCTCGTACTTCGAGCACATTTTCGCTTTTGGGCGTCCAAGCCAATGTCGCCCGGGCAAAGGCAATGCCGTGGTCCTCCAGTGCCTTTTTAACCGGCTCCAAGTCGGCAACCGGGGTCATTACTTCGTGGACTTGGTCTCCGTCCAGAATGTCCTCGCCCCCCGCATCTACGACCGCCAATAGGAGGTCGTCTTCGGAAACATCGGCCTTGTCCACTTCGATAAGGCCCTTGTGTTCAAACATCCAAGCTACCGCTCCGCTCTCTGCGAGATTGCCGTTGTACTTAGTGAATACGTGGCGGATTTCGGAAACCGTGCGGTTGCGGTTGTCCGATAGGGTTTCGACTATGATGGCCACCCCACCGGGGCCATAGCCTTCAAAGAGCCCTTCCTCGTATATCACCCCCGGCTCGTCGCCGGTACCGCGGCGTATGGCGCGCTCAATTGTTGCCGCGGGCATATTGGCCGCTTTGGCATTCTGGACTGCCGTGCGGAGGCTCGGGTTGGTCGCCTCGTCGCCTCCGCTACGGGCAGCCACGGAAAGCTCGCGGATCAACTTCGTAAAAATCTTGCCGCGCTTGGCGTCGTTAGCACCTTTTTTGCGCTTGATCGTACTCCATTTGGAGTGGCCGGACATCGGCTTTATCCCTTTTCTTATGACGATATTAAGATAAAAAAACCCACGCAATCCAAAAAGCAAAGGGCCGCCGACCGCTTGGCCGACCGCCCTTCACAACGAGTAAAAGCAAGTCGCTTACGCTGCTTCTTTGCCTTTGTCTTTCTGCGAACTCTCGATGATTTTAGCCATGATGTCCCCGGGTACGTCCTCGTAGCGGTCGAATCTCTGCGCGTGGAATCCCTTGCCCTGCGTCATTGAGCGTAGAAACGTCGCGTAACGGTCTATTTCGGCCAAAGGAGCTTCGGCGTGGATGACTTGGAAATGGCCCGCTACGTCCATACCGCTAATCCGCCCCCGCCGCGACGAGAGATCGCCCATTACGTCTCCCATAAATTCCTCGGGCACTGTAATCTCTAGCTGATAAATCGGTTCTAGCAGGATCGGTTTGGCTTTGAGGAAGGCGTCCTTGAAGGCGTGGGAACTGGCTAGCTTAAAAGAAACTTCGTCCGAGTCAACTGGGTGGTGCTTACCGTCGTATACAGTAACAGCCACATCGACGACTTGGTAGCCGGCCACCGGCCCCTGGCTCAGCGTCTCGACGATGCCCTTCTCCACCGCAGGAATGAAGTTGCTCGGGATATTGCCGCCGACGACCTCGTTGAGAAACTCAAAACCTTCACCGCGCCTCTTGGGAGCAATGCGTAGCAACACTTCGCCAAACTGCCCCCGTCCGCCCGACTGCTTCTTGTGCCGGTATTGCGCGTCGGCGTTGCCGCGGATCGTTTCTCGATAAGGAATCCGCGGCACCTCCATATCAATCTCCACGCTAAAGCGCTTTTTCAGGCGACTAATGATCGTTTCCAGATGCAACTCGCCTTGGGTAAGGAGAATCGTTTGGCCGACCTCGCCGTCGTATTTTCGGATGAAGCTCGGATCTTCCTCGTGCAACTGAGAAAGCCCGGTAGCAACGCGATCCTCGCCGCCTTGCTCCTTGGCGTGGATAGCCACGCGAATTAGCGGCTCGGGGAATTCAATGCCCGGAAGTTGTAGCGACTCGCCCTTGGCGCAAAGCGTATCGGCCGTATGGGTGTCTTTGAGTTTGACTAAGGCGACGATATCGCCAGCCTCGGCACTTTCGACTTCGGTGCGCCTATTGCCGTTGAGGTGGTAGATTTGACCGATGCGCTCAGTGGTTCGATTGCTTGAGTTGGCCACTTCGTCGCCGGGCTTGAGCACTCCAGAGAAGAGGCGCAGCAGAGAAAGCTCACCTACGTGCTGTTCAGCCAAGGTCTTGAACACCAGAGCAGCCAAGGGCGCAGTAGCGGTACCTGCAAGCTCAACCTCCTGTTTCTCGCCATCTTGGAACCTGAGTCCTGCTGCTTCGGCCGGCGACGGCCCGTATTGTACCAAGGCGTCCAGCAGCCGATCGATGCCGACGTTATTGTACGCATCGCCGAAAAAGACCGGAAAAATTTCGAGCCGTAATACGGCCTGGCGCAGGCCAGCAACCATATCTTCTGTGGTCAATTCGCCCTCGCTAAAATACTTCTCCATCAATTTTTCGTCGGTCTCGGCGATGGATTCTACCAGTTGCTCGTGCAACTCTTCGGCGCGACTCTGTACTTCGGCCGGTATGTCTCCTTCAGTGGCTTTGCCATCTTGGTACGCATAGCCTCTCATGGTAACCAAATCGACAATATGATTGAAGCCCTCATTGGGGTTTACCGCCATTTGCAAAGGCACGACTTGGCGCCCGAAACGCTCTTGAACCATTTCTAAGACTTGGTCGGCGTCCGCATCGGCGCGGTCCATCTTGTTGATGAATAGTACCCGGGGCAAATTGTAATCGGCCGCAAAATTCCAAGTCCGCTCGGTGCCAATCTCTACTCCGGTAATCGAATCAACGACAGCGACTGCCGCGTCGGACACGCGCAGTGCCGCCTTGGCCTCGGAGATAAAATCTGCATAGCCCGGCGTATCAATTATGTTGAGTTGGTGATCCTGCCAGTGACCATTTAGCAAAGAGACCTTCAGCGAAATCTGACGCTCAATCTCGGCCGAATCGCAATCTGATGTCGTCGTCCCGTCGTCAATGCGTCCCAAGCGGTTTACGACGCCCATGTTGAATAACATTGCCTCCGACAGTGCTGTTTTGCCCGCGCCGCTATGGCCACACAGCGAAAAATTCCTAGTTTGTTCGCTCAATTTGACCCCTCCTGAATTAAGAGAAGTGCTTAATTAATTGGGCCGCCTTAGCGTTGTCAAGATATTTCCATAAAGACACAAAAAAAGCCCACCCCTAAAGAGGTGGGCTTCAAAACAATAAAAAATCCGGCGGCGTCCTACTCTCCCACTAGGCGACCCAGCAGTACCATCGGCGCAAGAGGGCTTAACGGCTCTGTTCGGAATGGGAAGAGGTGTTTCCCCTCCGCTATGACCACCGGAAAACTTAAATTCTCTTCAACAACCGAATACAGGCCCATACCAAAAGTGATGCAAAACTCCAGTATTGCTGCGACAATAAATTGGTCAAGCCGCACGGCCAATTAGTATTGTTCGGCTTCACACATTGCTGCGCTTCCACCTGCAACCTATCAACCTCGTAGTCTACGAGGGGCCTTCAGGTAGGTTAACCCTACGGGATATCTAGTTTTGGAGTGGGCTTGACGCTTAGATGCTTTCAGCATTTATCCCTTCCGAACGTAGCTACCCAGCGGTGCTCCTGGCGGAACAACTGGTAGACCAGAGGTTCGTCCAACCCGGTCCTCTCGTACTAGGGTCAGATCTCCTCAAATATCCTACACCCACGGCGGATAGGGACCGAACTGTCTCACGACGTTCTGAACCCAGCTCGCGTAGCGTTTTAATTGGCGAACAGCCAAACCCTTGGGACCTTCTCCAGCCCCAGGATACGCTGAGCCGACATCGAGGTGCCAAACTGCCCCGTCGCTATGGGCGCTTGGGGGCAATGAGCCTGTTATCCCCGGAGTACCTTTTATCCGTTGAGCTTCGGCGCTTCCACACGCAACCGTCGGATCACTAAGCCCTGCTTTCGCACCTGCTCGACTTGTAGGTCTCGCAGTTAAGCTCCCTGTATGCCTTTACACTCTACGCGCGATTACCGACCGCGCTGAGGGAACCATTGGGCGCCTCCGTTACTTTTTAGGAGGCAACCGCCCCAGTTAAACTACCCACTTGGCACTGTCTCCGATCCTGATCAAAGGACCAAGGTTAGAACTTTAACAAGGCAAGGGTGGTATTTCAAGTTCGGCTCCACGAAAACTGGCGTTCCCGATTCATAGCCTCCCACCTATCCTACACATGCAGTGCCAAAATCCAATACCAAGCTGTAGTAAAGGTTCACGGGGTCTTTCTGTCCTGCCGCGGGTATCCGGCATCTTCACCGGAACTACAATTTCACCGAGTCCCTCGTTGAGACAGCGGCCAAGTCGTTACACGATTCGTGCAGGTCGGTTTTTAGCCGACGAGGAATTTCGCTACCTTAGGATCGTTATAGTTACGACCGCCGTTTACTGGAGCTTCGATTCAAAGCTTCGCTCCCGAAGGAGCTAACTAATCCTCTTAACTTACCAGCACCGGGCACGTGTCAGTCCCTATACATTGCCTTGCGGCTTAGCAGAGACCTGTGTTTTTGGTAAACAGTCGCCCAGCCCGTTTCTCTGCGGCCCCTTTGGACTCCACCCGCGAGGGGCTTCACCTACTGAGGGCATCCCATCTTCCGAAGTTACGGGATCATTTTGCCGAATTCCTTAACGAGGGTTCACTCGCGCACCTTTGGATACTCTCCTCATCTACCTGTGTTGGTTTGCGGTACGGGCACCTACAGAACTCACATAGAGGTTTTTCTAGGCAGCATGATTAGGGTCAGTTTATGCCGTTAGACGGCTCCCCATCGCTTCTCGGGGTTAACGGCCAGCCGGATTTCCCTAGTTGGCCCCCCTACGAGCTTAGACCAGCATTTCCAGTCGCTGGCTGACCTTTCACTTCTGCGTCACCCCATAGTTCGAACGCTCTGTAAGTGGTACAGGAATATTTAACCTGTTTCCCATCGCCTACGCCTTTCGGCCTCGGCTTAGGTCCCGACTAACCCCAGGGGGACGAGCCTAGCCCAGGAAACCTTAGATTTTCGGTGAGCGGGATTCTCACCCGCTTTATCGCTACTCATGCCGACATAATCACTTCCATCTCGTCCAGCGAACCTTGCGGTTCACCTTCGGCCTACTATGGAACGCTCCCCTACCAATTCGCACTTCGCGAACTAAGTGCGAAGTCCGCAGCTTCGGTAGCAAGCTTAGCCCCGGTACATTGTCGGCGCAAGATCACTTGACTAGTGAACTATTACGTACTCTTTAAATGATGGCTGTTTCTAAGCCAACATCCTAGCTGTCTCAGCAATCTCACATCCTTTTGATCACTTAGCTTGCACTTAGGGACCTTAGCTGGCGATCTGGGTTGTTTCCCTCTCGCGTACGGAGTTTATCCCTCGCACGCTGACTCCCTTGAAACGAGTCAATGGCATTCGGAGTTTGGTTCGGTTTGGTAAGCGGGTAAGCCCCCTAGCCGATCCAGTGCTCTACCTCCACGACTCTTTTACAAGAGGCTAGCCCTAAAGCTATTTCGGGGAGAACCAGCTATCTCCAGGTTTGATTGGCCTTTCACCCCTACCCACAGCTCATCCGAGAACTTTTCAACGTTCGGCGGTTCGGACCTCCACGAGATTTTACTCCCGTTTCATCCTGGCCATGGGTAGATCACCTGGTTTCGGGTCTACTGCATGCAACTGAACGCCCTATTCAGACTCACTTTCGCTACGGCTCCTTCACTGAGTGAATTAACCTCGCTGCATACAAGTAACTCGTCGGCTCATTATGCAAAAGGCACGCCGTCAGGGGACAAAGCCCCCTCCGACTGCTTGTAGGCGTACGGTTTCAGGTACTATTTCACTCTCCTTCTCGGAGTACTTTTCACCTTTCCCTCACCGGTACTAGTGCGCTATCGGTCACGAGAGAGTATTTAGCCTTGGAGAGTGGTCTCCCCAGCTTCCCACAGGGTTTCCCGTGCCCCGTGGTACTCGGGAACGTCATAGGGAAGTCGACTACCATTTCGCCTACAGGACTATCACCTTCTGTGGTAGAACTTTCCAGAACATTTCGACTATGGTGTCGATTAGTAACTTCCCGACAAGTCAGCACTCTTGACGAGTGACGCCCCACAACCCCACCTGTACAACGCGTGCTGGCTTTAACATACAGACAGTTTGGGCTGTTCCCCTTTCGTTCGCCACTACTAAGGGAATCGCGGTTGCTTTCTCTTCCTAGGGGTACTTAGATGGTTCAGTTCCCCCCGTTTGCTCCGCTCGGACTATGTGTTCATCCGAGGGTAGTGCAGCATGACCTGCACTAGGTTGCCCCATTCGGAAATCCCCGGATCAAAAGTTATTTGCACCTCCCCGAGGCTTATCGCAGCTTATCACGTCCTTCATCGCCTTCTCGTGCCAAGGCATCCACCGTACGCCCTTTGTAGCTTGACCAAAAATCACTGTCACAACACTACTAGAGGTATGCATCACGGTGTATCGAGTAGTAAGCACATAACGCACTTCCACTCGGTAAACCTTGATTATTAACTGATATGAACCTGTATTCGATTGTCAAAGAGCAAAAAGCCTGAATGGTGGGGGTAGGTGGAATTGAACCACCGACCTCACGCTTATCAGGCGTGCGCTCTAACCACCTGAGCTATACCCCCGAAAATCGAATAACGCACATGAAGGGAGGTCGAAAAGTAAAACATTGACCTAGGCGGATAATGTCAGGAGCCTAAACTCCCAATAATCCCCCTTAGAAAGGAGGTGATCCAGCCGCACCTTCCGGTACGGCTACCTTGTTACGACTTAGCTCGAATCGACAGCTCCACCTTCGGCACTTCCCTCCTTGCGGTTAGGATCGCGACTTCAGGTGTTTCCGTCTTTCCTAGCTTGACGGGCGGTGTGTACAAGACCCGGGAACGTATTCACCGCGGCATGCTGATCCGCGATTACTAGCAATTCCACCTTCATGGAGTCGAGTTGCAGACTCCAATCCGAACTGAGACTGGTTTTTTGGGATTGGCTCCACCTCGCAGTATCGCAACCCTTTGTACCAGCCATTGTAGCACGTTTGCAGCCCAGGACGTAAGAGCCATGATGACTTGACGTCATCCCCACCTTCCTCCTGCTTATCACAGTCTGTCTCCTTAGAGTTCCCAGCATTACCTGATGGTAACTAAGGATAGGGGTTGCGCTCGTTGCGGGACTTAACCCAACATCTCACGACACGAGCTGACGACAGCCATGCAGCACCTGTCTCGAGGTTCCCGAAGGCACCCTCCTGTTTCCAAGAAGCTCCTCGGATGTCAAGCCCTGGTAAGGTTCTTCGCGTTGCTTCGAATTAAGCAACATGCTCCACTGCTTGTGCGGGTCCCCGTCAATTCCTTTGAGTTTCAGCCTTGCGGCCGTACTCCCCAGGCGGGGTACTTAATGCGTTAGCTACGGCACTGAGGGGGTCAATGTCCCCCAACACCTAGTACCCATCGTTTACGGCTAAGACTACCAGGGTATCTAATCCTGTTCGCTCCCTTAGCTTTCGCACCTCAGCGTCAGCACCAGCCCAGGAATCCGCCTTCGCCACTGATGTTCTCCCAGATATCTACGCATTTCACCGCTACACCTGGGATTCCGATTCCCTCTGCTGGACTCAAGGTGTGCAGTTTCAGCTGCAGTTCTCTGGTTGAGCCAGAGGATTTCACAACCGACTTGCATACCCGCCTACGTGCCCTTTACGCCCAGTAAATCCGAACAACGCTCGCTCCCTACGTATTACCGCGGCTGCTGGCACGTAGTTAGCCGGAGCTTCCTCTGAAGGTACCGTCAAGCAACGAGCGGTATTAACGCCCGCGCCTTCTTCCCTTCTGACAGGAGTTTACACCCCGAGGGGCTTCATCCTCCACGTGGTGTCGCTGCATCCGCCTTTCGGCGATTGTGCAAATTTCTAGACTGCTGGCTCCCGTAGGAGACTGGCCCTTATCTCAGTGCCAGTGTGGCCGTTTACCCTCTCAGGCCGGCTACGCATCGTCGCCTTGGTAGGCCATTACCCTACCAACAAGCTAATACGACGCGGGCCCATCCCTAGGCGGCAGCTTATAAATAGAGGCCACCTTTAAAAACGAGTCATCAACTCGCCTTGTCATTCGGTATTAGCACCTCGTTGGAAGTGTTATCCCAAACTTAGGGGCAGGTTGCCCACGTGTTACTCACCCGTTCGCCACTGTACTCGCCACCCGAAGATGACTTTCTCGTTCGACTTGCATGACTAAGACACACCACAAGCGTTAGTTCTGAGCCAGGATCAAACTCTCCGTGAGAAAAATTTGATTACTACTTTTTGATTCTGAAAATCCAAGCTCTTCGACGCTGGACCCTCATGTACGTTATTCGATTTTCAAAGATCAATATTGCTCAGGTATCGAGCGTAACTGTTAAAACTATTCTCCAATTCCCTCTCTGTCAAGAGGAGAGGCAAAATATCGGCACTAAAGGCAGTATCAATACAACGCTCCCATATCAAATCAACCCCAGCTAGCGGCTCCCTTCAATTCGCCTTGCCTTTCTAGGGCAATATGCTCAAAGTAACCGCTGCGATGATAGGCCCCCAAGGGATCGGCTTCGGCCCCCAGTTCCCGGCGCACAACCGCCAGCAAGGACCGCACATCAGTGTCGTAGGCATTGCGCAAAACTTCTTCGCATCCCACTGCGTCGTCCTCCGCCTGAGCCTCAGCTAGTGCCGTGCGGTCAACCAGCAATGCACGGGCATAGGCCATCTGGATATTGAGCACTGACTGGATCATCGCCTCGACTTTGGGCTTGATAATATGACTTTGGTCAATCATGTAGGCAATATTAGCCGCTGCGGCACCGCGCCGCTCAGCGTTGAGGATCTCGTGGTAAATCAGGAAGACCTCATAGAGGTTGACCGAGCCGGTCGTCACATCGTCATCGGCGTATTTGCGATTATTGAAGTGAAACCCTCCCATTCGCCCCTCGTCGAGGAGTAGGGCCACAAGATGCTCAATATTGGTAGAAAGGGGATGATGCCCTAGATCAACCAGCACTTCGGCCTTAGTCCCAGCCTTAATGGCGAAATTTAGTGCCATACCCCAGTCGGCAATGTCAGTATGGTAAAACGCTGGCTCAAAGAATTTGTACTCTATGAGCATCCGCGCCCCTTCGGGCAGCATGGCGTGCGTCTCACTCAGACACTCCTCAAACCGCCGCTTGCGTTCGACGATATCGTCCTGTCCTGGGTAGTTCGTACCGTCGGCAAACCAAAGGCTCAGTACTGTGGACCCTGTCTGCTGCATGATATCTATGCACTCATGAATATGAGCGAGTGCTTTGCGACGCACAGCCGGGTCCCGATGGCCGAAACTGCCCAATTTGTATTCAGGCTCTTGGAAGACATTGGGATTGATCGCCCCAACGCACAAACCCAATTCCGTCGCTTCTTGTCGCAGGGCATCGTAGTCATCCACCTTATCCCAAGGGATGTGCAAAGCCACGCCGGGACAAACGCCCGTCATCTTATGCACTTGGGCCGCGTCGGAAAGCCGCTCGTGGACGTCGCGAGCGGCACCAGGCTGCTTGAAAACGCCAAAGCGCGTCCCAGAATTGCCATATCCCCAAGAGGGCGTCTCAATCTCTTGGGCTTTGAGCTTGGCTTTGACTGCTTCTACTTCTATCCCTTGACTTGAGAGCATCTCAGCTAAAGCTGCGAATTGGTCTTCTATATTATGCTCTGGAATTCCCATTCTGCGTCTCCTGCAATTATCGGGCAGTCGGGACGGCGGTTAAGCTCAGCCGTTGCGGTCCGCGCCCGCGCTTGCTCTTAGGCGTTCTGCAGAACTTGTAGCTGCAGTTCGAGGTTGCGCAACCCGACTTCGCCGGATATAAGCGGCACTCGTGTGGGCTGTACTGCCGCCTCAGCAAACCGGGCGATAAGCAGCGACATAAAATCATCGCCGATTAGCTCTGATTCACCGGTGCTGAGTACCGAGCAATAGGTCCCGTCGGGTGCCGACCGCCCCGTGCAATCAACTAAAAAGCCATTGACGCCGAATCGCCGCAGGGGTTGGCCTGCGTGTAGGTCGCGGACGATGATTTCGCAACGGCAACTTCCGGTCGAGTCGGCAAAACTAAAACGGGCCTGCACTTCCCCACTCCCGGACGCCACTTCTAGCGACGCCGGCTCAATGACCCCGTCTGGCATCCAAGCCAAGAGCATGCTCAAAGGATGCGGGGCCATATCGGTCCACACCTCCTCAGCGCAGCGGCGACGCCCCCGGGCCAAGGTCTCCATTTCCGCGTAAAAGGATTCTATGGTAGCGAGCGAACCCCGGGCCTTTTCGTATAACTGCCGGTAGTAGAACAGCGCGGCAGCGTATTGAGTACAAACGCCCAAGTGCAGATTGGTTTGCCTCGCCAAATCAACCAAGGCCCGCGCCTGCATCTGCGTCTGCTCGGCCCCATCCGAATGCCAGACTAAGGGCTTTTCACAGAGGACGTGACAACCCCGCTCGAGAGCGCATTTGACACAGTCGAAATGGGCTTCATTCGGCAAACAAACATCGACCACATCGGGCACTTCTTTGGTCAGTAGCTGGTCCAAGTCCCAATAGCCTTGGCCCGAAAAGGGGAAAATATCGCGTAGAACGCGCTCTGTAGCCGCCACACTTTCCCGACTGCGGCCCAAAAAGCCAACGACTTGCGCTCCAACCCGGTGGAACCACTTGGCGTGATGCTTGCCGATACCGCTGGCACCGGCGATGGCGACGCGCAGGTCCCTTTCCATTCTTCCTCCAATACAAAAAAGCCGACAACCCATCTGTCGGCTCTCCCAAGCAAGGCCGGTGGCCTCCTAGCTTTTAGCTATTTACCTCTTCCGCGGCGCCTGCTTCGCCTCCTGAGCGCGCTGCTTCAAGCGTTTTTTGCGCCGCTGTCGCCGACTCCTCAATTCCTTATCCCTCATTCTGCCTTTACTCGACCCCATCTGTGTATCCTCCTAAGAATAAGAAGCAATTGGCGGCAATATATCGGGCGGCACCACTGAGGTCAAGCGAGGATCATCCGCAAAAGGGCCATGCGCACGTAAAGCCCGTTGTGAACTTGGCGAAAATAGGCCGCCCGCGGATCTGCATCCACTGCCGGGTCAATCTCGTCAACGCGGGGCAGGGGGTGCATGACAACAGCGTGTTCCTGCATGCAGTCCATCACCGAGCGATCGACGATATACTTGCCCCGGGCCTGCTCGTATTCTCTAGTGCGGTCGCCGAAGCGTTCCTTTTGGATCCGCGTCTGATAGACGACATCGGCCTGCCTTGCCACCTCGTGTAAGTCATCTACCTCCTCGAAAGGGACCTGGTGCCGCTGCAAATACTCCTTTATGTCGTCCTTCATTTTCACTATCTCAGGCGCGACGAAGTACATCTTAACACCCTCGTATTTAGCCAACAGGTAGCACAGCGAACGCACCGTCCGTCCATTGGCCAGATCGCCCACCAGAGCAATTGTAATTTTTTTGAGGCGTCCGATCTCACGTTGGATAGTAAACAGGTCCAACAGGGCTTGAGTCGGGTGCTGTCCGGCTCCATCGCCGGCATTGATCACCGGGATGCCGGCGACAGCAGCCGCTCGGTTGCTAGCTCCGCTTTCGTAGTGGCGCAACACGATCACGTCCGAGTACCCAGCGACGACGCGAATGGTGTCCTCAAGGGTCTCCCCCTTGGCCGCCGAAGAGAATTCCTGTGCGCTCTCGGTTGTAATGACGGCCCCGCCCAATCGCGTCATCGCCGATTCAAAGGACAGCCGCGTCCGCGTACTAGGCTCGTAGAACAGCGTAGCCATGACCCGGCGATTGAGAATATTGGAGCCGTAGTGCTGAACGACTTGCTCCATCTCTTGGGCCGTGGCGAAAATGGCGTCGAGCAAGTCGCGATCGAATTGCTGCGCTTCGAGGACGTGATAGAGGCGAGCCATCAGGTCCCCCTCAACGGCCTTCCCGCTCCCCCAATACCGCCATAATCTCCGCCTCGGCCGCCACTTCCTCGCCGACCAGTGCTCGCCCTTGCAACTTACAAGATCCGCCCCGCTGCCTGAGCACCTTTAGCTCCAGTCGCAACTGGTCCCCCGGCACTACCGGGCGGCGAAACTTGCAGCGATCTATTCCAGCGAAAAAAGGCACCTTGGATTCAGGATGCTCCACGCCGCTCAGCATCATGGCGCAACCCGCTTGCGCCAATGCCTCGACGATCAGCACGCCGGGCATGACCGGATACCCGGGAAAATGTCCTTGGAAAAACGATTCGTTGGCCGTCACGTTCTTCAAGGCCACGATGCGTTCCCCCGGCACCAATTCGAGGACGCGGTCGATGAGCAGCAGCGGATAGCGGTGCGGCAACAGCTTGAGAATCTCCGTTAAATTCACTCCTGCTCTTCCTTTTCCTTTTCCATCAGTTCCAGTAACTGGTCGGTTAGATCGTACTGCTCTTTAGCAAAGACCAAACCGCTTGAAGGCGACGCGGCGTCGAAAATGAAGTCGTAGTCCTCTTCCTCGGCCATGCCCTGAATGGCATCGTTGATCCTTTTGAAGATCGGCTCGGAAAGCTCGATATTCTTGCGCATCAACTCGCCTTCGGGGCCAAATTTCTCTTGGGTAAACTGCTGCAACTGCTGAACTTTCGCCTCGAATTCGGCCTGCATTTCCGCCTTGCGGGCCTCGCTCATCAGCAACTCCTGCCGCCGAAAGTCCTCCTGAAACTTGAGCAACTTGGCCTCGCGGTCCTTGGCTTGGTTCTCGTAGTCCTGACTTAGCTGCTCCAACGTGCGCTGCACATCCCGAAATTCGGGCAGGCGCTCTTTGAGCACTTCTGAATCGATATAGCCTATTTTTAGCTGAGCCGAGGCACTCGTGGCGCAACAAGCCACGACGAGGGCGAACAATAGGGCGCGTCTCATAGATACTCCTCTTTATGGACGAAAATCAATTGGATTGAGTCTGTATAACTCGCTGTTTTCTTTCATTATATAAGATACGACTTGGCATAAATTTGTGAAACATTGGACATAAGAAGGCCCAAGATGCCGGATGACACCTTGGGCTCCGTCTTTTGCCCCTGCAATCGGGCACTAGTAAAACTGCGGTCCAAACTGGAAGTGCGTCTTCCAGCCGGCCGGTGCGCCATCGACCCTCTTGCGGTCAAAACCATAGCCGAAGTCGAAGCCGATCATCCCCAGCATCGGCGTCTGGACGCGAAAACCAAAGCCCAGCGAACGCCGGAGGTCTAGGGGATTGAGATCGGGAATCGTCCTCCACGCGTTGCCCGCATCGGCGAAGAGGATGCCGTACACTTGCTGCTCGGCTATCGGAAAGCGGTACTCTAGGTTCAACACCATCATCGAGCGACCGCCGAGGGAAATCCCGTCGGCCCTCTTCGGACCCAAGGAGTAATCTGGATAACCCCGGACCTGTCCGTCCCAGTAATCAATGCCGCCCGGCGTAAACAGGTCATAGTGCGAAATGTGGTTGTCGTCCCAGTCGGAAAAACCATCTATAACCGCGACTTTGGTCTCCAAACTCCAGACGAACTTCCACCAACTCGGCCGATAGTAATTGAATTTCACTTCGTGGTTGTGGTAGTCCACATCGCCGGCCACAATCGAGGTGGCGATCGATGGCGTGTAGCTAAAAACCGTCCCCTTGGTCGGGAACTCGGCCCGGTCGCGCGTATCGCGCGTATAGATCAACTCAAAGCGGCTCGTAAGCCGATCGTCAAAGCGGGGATCTCGTGTAGCGTTGGTTGCAAAGTCGGAATAGCCTTGGCTATGAAGGCGATAGCCGAGCGAAAGGCTGGAATTGGCCGGCTTCTTCAAGCGCCGACCGACCCGCACATTGATCGACTTGCTGTTGGATTTCCACAGGATCGAATTGCGATGGGCCTGCCGGTAGTCGTAGTACTGGAGGTTTCGCGTATAAGCGCGGGCCGACAAACTAGTCGGGGTGTCAAAAAGCCAAGGCTCGGTAAAACCAACTAGGAACTGATCGCGCCGAGTGCCGAACTCCCAGTTAAAGTCTAGACTCTGGCCCATTCCGCGGAAATTGGGAATCTGCAAGCCAATTTGGCCCACCATCTTGTCGCGGTCTGAATATCCCGCCCCCACAGACGCGGATCCCGTGGGCCGCTCATCGACGTTAAAGACCATATCCACCAGCCGCTCTCCCTCGCCCGAGCTATATTGAGGCTGGATTTGCACATCTTTGAAGAAGTTTAACAGGGCTATGCGCCGCTGACTTTCTTGGACGAGATTCTGTTGATAAATATCGCCCGGACGCAATTCGATCTCGCGCCGAATCACCTTCTCCCGCGTCTTGGTATTGCCGGCAATCTCGACCCTGCGAATCGTCCACGGTTGGCCTTCAAACACCTGAAACGACACGTCAATCGAGTCGTTGCGAATCGCCTCCTGCGGCACCACGCGCGTGTCCAAGTAGCCCTTCTCGTAATAGACAAAGCGCGCCAAGTCGGCTAGCTCGGGTCCCGAGCGCCCATATACCATCCCCTCTTGCAGGTCCAGCTTCTCGACTAACTCGTCGCCGCCAAAGAGCGCGTTGCCCTCCCAAGCGACTTGGCCCAACCGGTACTGGAGCCCTTCGTCAATTTCCACGTCGATGAACAAGTGCCGCCGCGTCGAGTCGTAATAGACGCTGTCGCGCACGATGGCGGCCTGCTGAAACCCCAAACTGCGATAGTATGCCAGTAGCTTCTGCTTGTCCTCCTCGTACGTATCGCCGCTGAACTCGCCCTTGCGCCACCAGCGCTTCTCTTTGGTCTCCATCAACGACACCAAGCGGCGCGGCTCTGGGCCTTGGCTGTCCCACTTTTGTGGACGCCGGGGGCTGCGGGCTGGTAGCTGTTGGCTGTCGATCACCGTGCCGTCGGCGTGGTGCTGGATCAAGCGGATCTGCTTGATCTGCACCTTGGACCCCTCGTTGATGTCGTATTGGAGGAATACCTCGCCCTCTTCCGCGCCGGCAAAGGTCTGGCCTTTGACTTCGGCGCGCAGATAGCCCTTCTCGCGGTACAGGTCAAGGATTTTCTGCTCGCCCCGCACCACATCCCGCGGCGCGATCACCTGACCGGTGATCAAACTCAGCGCTTCCTTGAAATCCTTCTCTTTGAGGTTTTTATGACCCTTGAACTGCAAGCCCTCTAAGGCCGGGTATTCTTCAACCATGATGATCAGGTTGATGCCTTCGGGGCCGGGATCGCCCCAGATCTGAATATCCTCAAAGACGTTGAGCCCTTGGAGATCGCGCACCGCCTGCTGCACGTTCTCTTGCGACAACTCAACTCCAGGCTCTAAGCCCACCGTGGTCAGGATCAGCGACTTGGCCACCTTGCGCAGCTCGCCCTGCACCTCGACCGAGACCACCTGCTGGGCCTCGGCGGTACTCCCCATCAGCCCCACAGAGACGACGGCAAAAAGTATGGTGCGGACCCTGTTCATTATCATATTAGCTCGTGGTTGCGCGCTTCTTCTTGACCGCTCCACCTACTCGACGCTCCTCGTCGAACACTAGTTCCTCGCCTTTTTTGGTGACGCGAATGTGACTGCCCTCGCCAAAGCGGCCTTGGAGAATCTCCTCGGCCAGCGGGTCTTCGAGCATCTTTTGGATGGTCCGCTCCAAATAGCGCGCGCCATAGGCCTGATCAAAGCCCTTGTCGGCGAGTAGCGTTTTGGCTCCGGGCGTAACTCGCACATGGATGTCTTGCGGAGCCAAGCGCGCTTTGAATTCCTCCAAGCGAATATCTATGATGGCGGCGATGTGCTCTTTGTCGAGCGCGTGGAAAATGATGGTGTCGTCAACGCGATTGAGGAATTCGGGATTGAAGGTCTTTTTTAAGGCGTCGTTGATCTTGCCTTCCATCAGCGCGTACCGCGAGTCGGAATCGGACTTTTGAAAGCCCAATACACCGCCCGTGCCCACATCCCGGCTCCCGGCGTTGGAGGTCATAATCAGCACGGTGTTGCAGAAATCCACTTTGCGGCCCGTGCTATCGGTGAGGCGTCCCTCGTCGAAAATCTGCAACAGGATGTTGAAGACATCGGGATGGGCTTTCTCGACCTCGTCTAGCAGCACCACTGAATAGGGACGGCGGCGAACTCGCTCGGTGAGCTGGCCCCCTTCGTCAAAACCCACGTAGCCCGGAGGGGCGCCAATTAGGCGCGACACTGCGAATTTCTCCATGTACTCAGACATATCAACCGCAATCAACGCATCGGCATCGTCAAAGAGAAATTCGGCTAGCCGCTTAGCCAACTCGGTCTTGCCCACACCCGTCGGGCCGAGAAAGATAAACGAGCCAATGGGCCGCTTGGGATCCTGTAGGCCCGCCCGACTGCGGCGGATGGCCCGCGCAACCGCAGTGACCGCCTGCTGCTGACCGACAATGTTCTTGGTGAGCGCCTCTTCCATGGCCAGCAGACGCTCGGTCTCGGTCTTGGCCAGCCGCGAGATGGGGATGCCGGTCATACTCGCGATGACCTCAGCAATATCGTCCGTCGTCACCTCGACTACTTCGTCGCGGACCGATTCCTCCCACACTTGGCGTTTGGTTTGTAGCTGCTCATTCAATTGGAGCGCCTTGTCGCGCAACACGGCGGCGTCCTCGAAATCTTGGCGCTCGGACGCTTCGTTTTTTTGGCGGTTTATCTCCTGTATCTCGGCTTCGATCCGGCCAATTTCTTCCGGCGGGCTGAGCCGAGCGAGATGGACGCGCGATCCCGTCTCGTCAATCACATCAATGGCTTTGTCGGGTAAGTAGCGGTCGCTTATATAGCGGTCGGCTTGGCGCACGGCATAGGCAACGACGCCGTCGGCAAACTCCACGTGATGGTGGTTCTCGTAGCTGGAGCGCAACCCCTTGACGATCTCAATGGTGTCCTCAACCGAGGGCGGATCAACCATGATGCTCTGAAAACGCCGTTCAAGAGCACCGTCCTTTTCGATGTGCTTGCGGTACTCGTCGAGGGTGGTCGCCCCAATGCACTGCAATTCGCCACGGGCCAAGGCCGGCTTGAACATATTGGAAGCGTCCAACGTGCCCTCGGCGCTGCCAGCACCAACAATCGTGTGCAGCTCGTCAATGAAAATGATGACTTCGGAGTTTTGCTGGAGCTCGTTCATCACCGCCTTAATGCGCTCTTCAAACTGGCCCCGGTATTTGGTGCCGGCTACCACGCCGCCCATGTCGAGGGTGACCAAGCGCTTGTCGAGGAGGATCTGCGGCACGCGCTTTTCAATGATGCGCTGGGCCAGCCCTTCGACAATGGCCGTCTTGCCGACGCCCGGGTCGCCGATGAGAATGGGATTGTTCTTCTTGCGGCGGCTCAGCACTTGCGTGACGCGCTCAATCTCCTTTTGGCGGCCAATCACCGGATCTAGCTTGGCCTCGCGCGCCAACTGGGTCAGGTCGCGGCCAAAGTGATCGAGGAAAGGCGTCTTGCTCTTCTTGCCCTTTTCTTTGCGCCCGGTGGTCTTGCCTTCGAGCACGGCCAAGGTCTCTTCCATGGCCGTTTTGTAATCGACGCCAAAGGCGGCCAGAATCTGCGCGGCAACCCCCTCCTTGTCCTTGAGTAGGGCCAAGAGCAGGTGTTCGACGTCGATGAACTGGGTCTTCATCTCCTTGGCCTCGTTGGCCGCTACCTCGAGGATCTGTTTGGCACGAGGAGTATAGGGCACCTCGCCAATGGTCATGGTGCCGCCCGTGGTCGTCACGTAGTCCTCAACCGACTGCTTGACCGTCTCCAAGCTCAACCCCAAGTTCGTCAGCACGGCCACGGCCTTGCCCTTGCCGTCCTTGATAATGCCCAACAGCAGATGCTCAGTGCCAATGTAGTTGTGACCTAAGCGCGCCGACTCCTCACGCGCTAGCTTCATTACCTGTTTTACATTCTCGGTGAACATGTTGTTCATCTAGGGGTCCTCCACAATCCGCCTATGTATGTAAGGAAGTTTGATTCTCGACAATTCGAAGAGCGTGAATTGAATATCGAGCACTATGAAATTCGGTTTTGAACGTACCAAACGAGCAGATGGTTGTCAAGGTGAACTCCCCTGCTCGGCCCAGCACCGCCTCACTCGTTCGGCGCGGCGCACATCGCGGTCGGCTGGCGAGAGCGTCGTGCGGGATTCGGCCTGCAAATGCGAGGGCTGGGTAATGATCATTAACTGGTTGATAAAGCCCAGCGGCAGGCCATCGATCAGCCCCAAACTACACCCTAAACGCACCGCCGAGAGCAAATCCATAAACTCCTTGCCACTCAATACCCGCGCATGGCGCAAGATCCCATAGGCTCGCCAAACCTTGTCCTCCACTTGCGCCGAGGCGTCGGCCAGCAGGGCGGCCTGCGCCTCCCTTTCGTGGCCTATAATCTGTTGGGTCACGGCCGAGAGCTTCTCGACGATCTCCCCTTCAGGTACGCCCATGGTGACTTGGTTGGATATCTGAAATAGGTTGCCGACCGCATTGGTGCCTTCTCCGTAGAAACCGCGCACCGCAAAAGTCATTCGGGTCAAACCGCGCATCACCCGCTCCATATCCTCGGTCAGGACTAAGGCCGGCAGGTGGATGAGCACCGATAGGCGCAAGCCCGTCCCCGTATTGGTGGGGCAGGCCGTCAAAAAGCCCCAGCGCTCGGATTGCGCCCACTCCAATTCGCTCCTCAGCGCGTCGTCAAGCGCGTCAACCCGCTGCCACGCCGCGTGCGTTTGCAAACCCGGCAAGATGGCCTGCAAGCGGAGGTGATCCTCCTCGTTGATCATCACGCTGAGCGATTCATCCGCATTAAAGAGCACGCCGCGCTGGCCCTTGCTTTTGGCCAGCGCCGGACTAATCAGGTGGCGCTCCACCAGCAACTGGCGTTGGTTGGCCTGCAGGGCGTTCATTTGGAAAAAGGCCGCATCGCACATAGAGCGACACTTTTGCGACGCACTCAGGACCTGTGCAATGATTTTCTCTTGATCCTCAAGCGTGGTCTTCGGTGCGAAGGGCCACGCTGCGAGATTGCGCGCTAGGCGGGCGCGACAGCTAACGACCATGCCGTCGGCACTCCCTTCGCCGCTGAGCCAGCTAGCCGCATTGTACACGAGATCCTCGATATTCACGGCTATTTTCCCTCGAGGACGCGGATGCGGTCCCTGAGTTGAGCGGCCTTTTCAAAGGCCTCCTCCGCCACGGCTTGGGCCAACTCTTCGCGCAATCCCTCCAGATCGTCGGTCGCCTCGACACGTTGGGCCGCTTCCATCGGCCCCTTGCCCCGGTGCTCGTCGTCGCCGTGGATGCGCTTGAGCAGGCGTTCTAGCTGGGGGGCGAAGGCATCGTAGCAATCCGGGCAACCGAGACGACCAATTTTCTTGAACTCCTCGTAGGCCATCTCGCAGGTTGGACAGCGCACACCCCCGTCGCCTTCGGCCCCGGCCAACTTGGCCAATTCTATCTTGACTTCCTTTACCAGCACGGGCACTTCTTTGACCGAGACCGCCGGGCCTACCCGCACCTTGATGTTTTTTTTGCTGGCGCACTCACCGCAGAGAAAGAGCGTCTGTTTTGCGTCCTCGACGATATGCGTATAAGCCACCACGGCTTCGCGCTTGGCGCACACTCCGCATTTCATGTTCATGTCGAGCCGCCTTCCATCTGCAATACACCTGCTTCTATGCGCCCCCGGCGATCCATGCTCTGGGCCAATTTGCGGTCGTGCGTCATCACCACAAAAGCCTGCCCGCGCTCCCGCGCCAACTCGGCGAGCAGTTGGTGCAAAGACTCGCTGGCCCGCTCGTCGAGATTGCCCGACGGCTCGTCGGCCAGCACGACCAAGGGCTGGGTAACGAGTGCTCGCACCATGGCCACCCGCTGGCACTCGCCGCCGGACAGCGACCCGGGCCGGTGATCCAAGCGGTCTGCTAGTCCGACGAAATCCATCAGTTCCAAGACCTCCTTGCGGCGATCGACGCCAGCGACCCGCGCCGGCAGTAAGACATTTTCCAACGCGGTAAATTCCGGCAGTAGGTAGTGAAACTGGAATACGAAGCCAATGTGCCGATTGCGAAAGCGCGACAGGGCCTGATCGCCGAGATTGAGCACGTCGGTGCCAGCGATCTGCAACTGGCCGGCCGTCGGCCGGTCGAGCGTACCCAACAGGTGTAGCAAGGTGCTTTTGCCAACACCCGACTCGCCCATGACCGCGACCAATTCGCCCGCACGCACGGCTAAATCTACGCCTTTGAGAACCTCCAAGCCCTCGCCGCCGGTGTTGAATACCTTGCGCAAACCGTGCGCTTGGAGGATGATGTCGGCTTTTTGCACCATATCACATCACATTATATATCGAATCGCTTCTACCGGCATTAACCCAGCGGCCTTGCGCGCCGGATAAATCGACGTCGCCAAGCAGATGACCATGCTGATTGCCGCGACCAGTGCGAAATCCACAACATTCATATCCACGGGCAACGAGCTGATGAAATACATGTCCCCGGGAATGGAAATTAGGGCAAAGTGTTGTTGGGCCAAGCAGAGCGCGAAGCCGATCAAGCAGCCCAATAGAGTACCGATGCCGCCAATGACCAAGCCCTGATAAATAAAAATGCGATAAATCTCGCCCACTGTGCAACCTATCGTCCGCAAGATGCCGATCTCGGGCGTCTTGATCAGCACCGACATGACCAAGATCGACATGATATTAAAGGCCGCGACCAGCACGATGAGGCTCAGCGCGAGGAAAATTGCCCATTTTTCCAACTCGATCCAGCGGAAGAACTCGGGAAAAAGCTGGGTCCAATCGCGCACTTGGTAGGGATAGCCCAGCTCCTCGGCTAGGAGGTCGCGGATCTCAGGTGCTTGGTAGATGTCTTCGACGCGGATGTGAATATCGGTAATCGCATCGCCCAATTCGAGCATGCGCTGGGCGTCTTCCAAAAGAATAAAAGCATAGTTGTCGTCGTACTGGTACATGCCGCTTTTGAAGTGATCGGTCACGAAAAAGGACCAAGGACGCGGTGAGAAGCCATCCATCACGGCTGCTTCCACATCGAGATTTTGCACCGTCATCAGCAACACCTCAGAACCCGGCCCCACGTGCAAGCGCCGCGCCAAGTACTCGCCGAGGACAATCCCCCGCTTATTTAGCTCGGCGAGCAAGCCGAGGCGCAGTTGCCCTTTTGGATCGGCGTAGCGCAGGTGTTCGGTTAGGTCGGAGACTTCGCGAAAAGTCGCCGGATCAATGCCCCACACCGGAATGCCATCGACCCGGCCCAAGTCGAGCTGCGAGGCAATGATGACCTTGGAATCCACGACCGGGGCCGCGCCCACGACCCCGACCGCCCCTTTCACCTGTTGCAGCAGCGCGTCCCAGCCCGCGATGGGGCCGCCGTCGAAGCGGCGAACATTGACGTGGGCGTTCATGCCGATCAGCCGATTTTTGACTTCGCCGGCAAAACCATTGGTCACCGACAGGATGATCACCAAAGCCGCGACCCCCAAAATAACCCCACCGACCGCCATATAGGCGATGACGGAGAAGAAGCCGGTGCGCTGCTTGGAGCGCAGGTAGCGGCCGGCGACGAACAAGGCAATGCTCACGGCTGGCCCTCGGTCCAATAGGCCCGGATGAATCGGTCGATGTCTCCGTCCATTACCGCTTGGGCATTGGCCGTTTCGCAAGCGGTGCGGTGGTCCTTGACTATGGTGTAGGGATGGAACACGTAGGAGCGGATCTGCGAGCCGAAGTCAATGCTCTTTTTAGTGCTCTCCACCGCGAGCTGCTTCTGCTTCTGTTCGTTTTTGAAGTACTGGTACAGGCGCGACTTCAGCACCTTAAACGCAGTGGCCTTGTTCTTGAACTGCGAGCGCTCGTTTTGGCATTGGACGACAATGCCGGTGGGCCGATGCGTGACTCGCACGGCCGAGGCGGTTTTGTTCACGTGTTGGCCGCCCGCGCCCCCGGAGCGGTAGGTTTCGACCTTCACGTCCTCGTCGTTGAGCTCCACCTCGATATCGTCTTCGATTTCTGGATAGACAAACACCGAAGCAAACGAAGTATGCCGGCGGCGACTGGTGTCAAAAGGCGAGAGCCGCACCAAGCGATGGACGCCGGCCTCGGCCTTGAGGTAGCCATAGGCATAATCCCCCTTAACCTCAATGGTCGCGCCCTTGATGCCCGCTTCCTCGGCCTGCTGTAGCTCTACAACCGCGCACTCCATGTCGTGGCGCTCGGCCCAGCGCATGTACAGGCGCATCAACATCGACGCCCATTCGGCCGCGTCTGTGCCCCCGGCCCCCGAGTGAATGACGAGAATCGCGTTCTTGGGGTCGTCCTCGTCGTTGAGCATCGTGCGGAACTCCAATTCGCCAATGCCCTGCATGGCGGCCTCGACCTCGGCCTCGACCTCCGTCAGGGCCTCGGCGTCGTCCTCTTCGGCCGCCATCTGATGCAGTTGGTCCAAGTCCTCCAACTGCGCGTTCAAGGACTCCCAATCCGCAATGGTGTCTCTGAGGATGCGCACTGTTTTGCCGACCGATTCGGCCTGCCGCCGGTCGTTCCAAAAGCCCGCGGCCGCCATGCGCTTTTCCAGGGCGGCCAGCTCTTCCTGCTTACCGCTTATGTCAAAGATACCCTCGCAGCCGCTCTAGTTGCTGCTGCCCGCTCGCCAACTGTTCCTCAATCGTGGCCATGGTCGTCTTCCTCGGTTTCGTTATCGTTATAGCGATCAAAAAGGAGGCTGTCGTGCGTGTTCTCAGCCGGTATTTCAAAGAGTAAGTCCCCCTCGTAAACCGCGCCGCGCGCTCCTTTGAGCTCGTCGCTGTGGGCAATGAAAAATGGCGATCGCGATCGCGGATAATACCGCTGGCCGCGGTCATCAACGAGTTGAAAACACCGCGGCACAATCGCCCAAGCGAGTTGTAGGTTCACCTGCAAGCGCACGTTGATGAGTACGAATTTGTGCCCCTCGTCGGGCGCGCCGTGAAAAAAGTACATATAGCGCACCCCGTCGGGCGGCACCGTCAGCGCAACTTGGTTGTTGATGTTGGCGAACAAGTCGGTCAGGTTTTCGAGCTTGTCCGCCGATTCGCCCGTCAGGCTCACCCCGATGTAAATCGGCACGAACAGGGTTACGCCGCCCAAAATGACGCGGTTGAGCAGCCGCATGCGTCTGTTAAACTGCTTCTTGCGCTCGCTTGCTGAAATCACCACGGCGTTTTCCCAGAACCCACCCCTAGCGTACTAGGGCAATTTTGCCCAAGTGCCGGCGGTTGGGCAACCGCAGTTTGTAGAAGTATATCCCGCTGGCTATAGCCGCACCCGGCGTCCAGCGCGGTGCCCGGCCCGGCTGGTCGTGGTGCCCCGGCCACAGCAGCCAACGCTCGGAAAATACCAACCGACCCGCCACGTCAAAAACCGTCAGCTCGACCGGGCCGCGCTCGGCCAACTGCACCGGAAAATGCACCGACCCGCCCCGCGCTGGATTGGGAAAGGGGGCCAACAGCCGGTCCTCCCCCGGCAGGTCCTCGGACAGACCACTAGCCGCCAGCGCGTTTATCTGCCCCCAGCCATACACTGTGTCGGGACCGGCCGCGCCCAAGTCCAGCGCGGTTGAGCGCAAAGCCTCCAGCACTTGGTGCGGCGTCCATTCGGGGTGGGCTTGCAACAACAGGGCACACACCCCGCTCACCAAGGGGGCCGCAAAGGAAGTGCCGCTCTGGCCCACATAGCCGCCGCGCCGCGGGTCCGCTACTACGACGCCGCGGCCGGGCGCGACCACATCCGGCTTAATGCGGCCATCGGCCGTCGGCCCCCGCGAGCTAAAGGCGGCAATCTGCGGCCAGCGCTCGCCACGGCCGGGCACATCAACCGCCCCTACCGCAATCGCGCCATTCGCATCGGCCGGCGCCGTTATGTAGTGCCAATCTCGGTCGGCCTCATTGCCGGCGGCCACCACCACGACGATGCCGCGCCGCACCGCCAGCGCCGCGGCCACGCTCGTCAGCGCGGTTGCCCCGTCCAGATCCGCTGGCGAGTAGCCAGTGCCGTCGTCCCACCGATTGTACCCCAACGAGCTGTTGACCACCTGCGCCCCCAAGCTGTCCGCCCATTCCAAGCCGGCGATCCAGCGATCTTCCTCCGCGGGCAACTCGGGCAAGGTGTCGTCTAGTTCGGTCTTGGCCAGAATGTACTCGGCGTCGGGTGCCACGCCGACGAAGTGGTCGGGGTGGTTGCCGGCCAGCAGGGAAAGGACTTGCGCGCCATGCAGGTTTTGGCTGCCGCTCATTTCGTCGCCTGTGATGGGTTGATTGGCCTCGTCGCCGACGACTCCGTCGCCATTGACAAAGTCGCGCTGGGCCACCACGCGCATTGAGTCGAAGGCTGCGTGCTCGGCGTAGTGAAAGCCGTTGTCGAGCAAGGCTATATGCACCCCAGCACCGGTAAAACCTCGGTCGTGGAGGAGGGGAACGGCGATTTGGGCCAACGGCTCCAAGGCGAGGCCATAACGGCTTTGGAGCAACTTGGGGCTGGCAAGCGGCGCCGGCGGCGGTGGGCTGGGCCGCTGCAAGCGCTGCACGGGCCGCGTTGCAACGACAAAGTCCGCGGCTTGCACTCGGCGCTGCACCTCGGGCGAGACGCGCGCACTAACGGCGTTGAGCCAACGCGAGGAAAAGCGCACGGCCACCTCCATCTCCCGCAGGCGTTCGATATAGCCCGCGCTGACGGGCAGGTCTAGCTCTGCGTCCGAATGACCGGCCCCCAAATCCGTCCAAGCGACGCGCTGTCCATTGGCGTCTGTTTTGTCGCGCAACAGAATCCAGATATTCTGATCCGCTGCGACCGCCAAGGCCCCCGCGTGCATCAGCAGGGCCGCGCACCCCCACCGCAGCCCCTTATTCAACGGGGGGTTCCCTCGTGTCTAGCACCTCCACCCCTTCGGGGACCTGAAAGGAAAAGACCTCGTCGGCTATCTTCTTGTTGACGCGGTGATCCCTGAGCACGTACGCGGTGCGATTGCCATTGGCCTCGCGCTTCTCCACTTGCAGGAGAAACCACCTCCTCGGCTCCACCCAGACCCGCATCTGTTCGACCGCTGAGGCTTTGTTTTCCGGGGCCATGATCAGCAAATAGCAGGGCCATCCCCCCAACGCGCTTTCCTCCACCGCAATGGACACATAGCGCTCTGTATAGTCGAAAAACACCTGCCAAGGGGTCTTTACTTCGGCTTCGTAGGGGCTGATGACCACTTGGCCGTTATGCACGACATAGGACCACACGGCCTCGCCATCGGCCACGACCACATCGCCGCCTTCCAGCTCGATGCGAAAGCGGTTCGGGCGGCGCAAATAGATTCGGCCCTCGCGGCTGCGGTACTTGTCGAGCACCGCCCAGTAGAATTGCTTTTCAAAGCGGGCGGAAAACGTCTTGTAGCTAGAAAGACGTTTTTGCACCCTAGCGATGATTTCTTCGCCGCTCTGCCCGAGGGCCGCGCTGGCCGTCAGGCCCAAACAAAAAGCGGCCCACAACAACAATCTCATCCGTTCCCCTTTAGGCGTCAGACGCTTCTGCGTCCTCCGCACTTTCGACCAAAATCTGGCGCGGCTTAGCCCCCTCGATCGGCCCGACGATACCGGCGGCCTCCAACTCGTCCATCAGACGCGCGGCCCGGGAGTACCCAACCTTCAAGCGCCGCTGCAAAAACGACGTGGAAGCCTGCTGGTGTTCGCAGACTAAGCGCACGGCCTCGTCAAAGAGGTCGTCGCGCATATTGGCATCCGCGTTAATATCCGCCTGCTCGGAAAACACCGCAACTTCCTCGGCCTCGTACTGGTTCTCCTTCAATGCCCCAACCAAGCGCTCGGTTTCCTCGCCCGAAATAAAGGCCCCGTGGACGCGGATTGGCTCGCCTTGGCCGCTCGGCAGAAAGAGCATATCGCCCATCCCCAAAAGCCGCTCGGCCCCATTGAGATCGAGAATAGTGCGCGAGTCCGTCTTCGACGCCACTTGGAAGGCAATGCGCGAAGGAAAGTTGGCCTTGATTACCCCGGTGATCACGTTCACCGAAGGCCGCTGGGTCGCCAAGATGATGTGAATGCCCACGGCCCGCGACTTCTGCGCCAAACCCATCAGGGAGGTCTCCACATCGGCCGGGGCCGTCAGCATCAAATCGGCGAATTCGTCAATTATTATCACAATGTACGCCAGCGGCTTTTCAGGCTCGACGCCGGCTTCTTCGGCCTCGACCTCGCCCTCGGCTTGGGCGCGCACCAGCTTGGCATTGTAGTCGGACAGGCTCCGCACTCCGAGCTTGGCCAGCTTCTGGTAGCGAGATTCCATTTCGGCCACGGCCCACTTCAGGGCCTGCGCCGCCTTCTTAGGCTCGGTGATGACCGGCACCAGCAAGTGCGGTATATCATTGTACATGGTCAACTCGACGACCTTGGGATCAACCATGATAAAGCGCACTTCGTCGGGCGTGGCCTTGAAGAGAATGCTGCAAATCAGGCTGTTTAGGCACACGCTCTTGCCGGCTCCGGTGGCACCGGCGACCAACAGATGGGGCATTTTGGTCAAATCTGCGGCACACGGCTCGCCCGCAATCGTCTTGCCCAACGCCATGACCAGCTTAGAATCCGACCGGCTGAACACCTCGTCTTCAATGATCTCGCGCAAGTACACGGTCTCCCGCTCCTGATTGGCAATCTCCACCCCCACCACGGATTTCCCCGGCACCGGGGCTTGAATGCGAATGCCCTTCGCGCTCATCACGCGCGCGAGATCGTCTGAGAGCGCGGCGATGCGATTGACCTTGACGCCCGGGGCGGGCTCCACCTCGTAGCGCGTCACTACCGGCCCAGGGCTGACCTCTACGACCTTGCCAACCACGTCGAAGTTTTCCAAAGCATCCTCTAGCAGCTTGGCGTTTTCCAGCAAGGTCTCCTTAGAAATCTGGTTGCGGTCGGCCGGCACTTCCTCTAGCAACGCAATGCTCGGGTGCTGGTAGCGCGCCCCGGCCGGCTTGCAGACAGGCTCAACCTGCTCGGGTTGGGGCACCGGCTCGGGCGCGACCGCATCTTCAACCGCCGATTTCTTTTTCTTCTTCTTTTTGCGCTCTCGTCGCTCAACGCGCACCGGCTCGGGCTCCCGAGGCTCGGCTGCGGGGGCCTCTTCAACCATTGGCTTCCAAGACGCACCAGCTGCATCCTCAACCTGAGGTTGCGGGCTAATCTCAGACCGCGTTTCTCGCACCATGGCTACTTCGTTTGCCGCTTTACTCTTGGGCCTAGCCCGGCGGGGGAGGCGCAGACGCCCGAGCCATTGCCAACCAGCCGCCACGCCCGCGCCCAGCCATGCCAGCAGCCGCCAGTTGAGGCCGGGAGTCAAAATCATCGCAACCGCAAAGAGCGCGCTCAGCAACACGGCCGACCCCAGCCTGCCTAGGTAGGGTATGAGCAATTCCAAACTAATCTGGGTCCCCAGTACGCCGCCCAGTGCGTAGGCCGTGTGCGGCGAATAGTCGGGCAGGCCCGTAGCGACGCTGATGAAGACGGCCATAAACAAAAGACCCACACTGCGATGGATCGCAAAAGCCACTGGCTGGGAACGCACCCTATTCCAACCCCAGAGCAATAACAGCATGGGCCAGACGTACGCGGCCAAGCCCATGCCGGCAAAGGCCCCATAGGATGTGTACGCACCGATCCAGCCGCCCCAATTCAAACTCTCGGCCACCGACCGACTCGAATTGGGAGGATCAAGCGGCGAGTGGGACAGCAAACAGACGAGCAAAAACGCGCCGAGGCCGAGGAAGAGCACCCCTAAAACTTGGGGCCTTTTCTCGCCTTTGGGCATGAGCACAAACTCGGACATAGAGCCACAGACTCCGCTAGTACATGTTGAGAAGCGATCAATCGGATGGGATTGGAGAGGGGATGCACTAAAATAAACAAAAACGCGATTTTTTGCACCTTGCGGCGCGTCAGATCATGCCGTTGCGCTTGCGGCCAAACCACTCGGCGGCCAACAGGGCGACAGCCAAAAGCGCGGGCCACAGCGGCCCCCACAGCGGCAGAACCTCGGCCTTCTCGACCCAGCGCTGGCGCGGCGCGAGCTCCTCCAGCATGTCCTCCCAATCTACGAGCGGATAGGCACGGCCACCGCTGGCGCGGGCCAACTCGCCCAAGAGCAACCGATCGGCGTGTAAATCCCCCAGCTCAATGCTATACGCTTCGACGACAAAGCGGCCCGTAACCGCGCCCACGGCGGCTTGATCCACGGCGGCCCGGACCTCGTATTCATAGGTGCCGGGGGCCAGCCCACTAGCGACGCCTCGGTAGTGACCGGCCCCTTGGGATTGCAGGTCAAACGCTTCCCGCCCGGCCAGCGCGACCTGCACCGTCGCCCCCGGCTGCGGTCTCAGCAACTCGTCGAAGACCTGCACCGCGAAAACCACTTCCTCGCCCGCTCGGTACACGGGCCGCTCGGTCGCGGCGCGGACCCGGCCGCTCGGAGCACTGAGCGCGAGCCACTTGGCCGCGGCCCGCCAGAACGTCCGAATGGTCTGCGGCTGACCATCAACGCCGCTGCTCATCAAGTCGAGCCGCCAAAAAGACGTGGACAGGGCCGCAATGACCTTGCCCTCGCGGTATGCGCCCGCAGCTATGACCGGCTGGCCGGCCGTGCTCTCGACGAGCACGGTGGTCCCCGGCCGCTGCTGAGACGTGCGAAAGTAGCCCGGCAGCGGCGGCAACCTCAGCCACAAATCGTCCGCGCTCACCGGCTGGCGCACGACCGGATGGCGGCGGCCGGCCGCGCTGAGCCTCAACAAGACCTCGCCCGATACGAAGGGCGCGGGGCCAGCCACTTGCAGCGGCATGAGGGCGGCTAGCGGCGAGTCGGGCCGCCAAGCCCGCGCCATCTTGGGGCCACCGACGACGAGCAAACCCGCGCCCGCCTGCACGTGCTGGACCAACGCGGTGGCGGGCGGGCCGTTGAGCAGCCACGCGCCCGGATTGACCAGCGCCACCACGTCCCTCCCCTGTAAAACAGCCGGATTCCACGCCCCTCCGTAGAACGAGCTTGGCTCCCGCTGGATCAGGGCCTCAACGACCCAGCTCGAATCCGCGCTTAAACTGCGGCGCAGAAAGGCCAGATCCTCGCTGGGGCCTCCGGCCAGCAGCAGCACCCGGGTGCGCCCGGCGAGAATGTGGGTAGCCGCGAGCGCTTCGTTGTCAGCCGTCGCGAACTCCCCGGGCACGGGCGCGACGACGACGCGGAAAATGCGCGGGCCGGCCTGCTGAGGGGTCACCGCAAACGAGACGCGCTGCACCTGCCCATCGCTCTCCAACAGTAGGGATTGTCTCTGAAGCAACCGCTCGCCCTCGTAGAGCTGGACTTCCACGCGCTGTCCCTCATAGCCCCAACTCCGCACCTTCGCGTCGATTTGCTGGCGTAGGCCGACGTATCCGGTCTCAGGGATATGCACATCTACGAGCTGGACATCGACGGGGACCTCCGCGCCCCCTACGCCGAGCGCGTACACCGGTACGCCCAGTTCCGCGCTTAGCTGCACCGGGTCGCGGCCCAAGTTGTGGCCTCCGTCGGAAAATAGGACCACGCCTTGCACGCGCTCCTGCTCGGCGACCGCCTCCAAGCTGGCAGCGAGGGCGCGGCCTATGTCGGTTGCCTGACCGCGCGTACTGGCGGCCGCGACCGTATCGAGCGCGAGCGGATACGCGGACTCGGCAAACCCCCAAGCGCGGACTTCGGCCTGCTGCAAGCGCTCCGACCAACGCTCGTCTTCTAGCACGGCCACAGCCTGTTGCAGGCGTGTGGAAGCCCCGGCCACCCTCATACTCGGGCTCGTATCGACTAACACCAGCACCAGCGGCCGGATGACCCGCTGGTGCCACCACGTCAAAACCGGCTCGCACAACACGGTGACCAGCAAGGCCACGGCCGCGCCGCGCAACACCACGAGCACCATGCGGTTCTTGGGCGCAACATCCGGGTACGTCCGCTGATATACCCAATAGACGAATGCGAGTAGGAAGGGCAGCAGGACGAGGAATGCGCGGGGTCCTGCTAGCTGGAGCTGGCTATCTGACCACTCAGACACGCCAACTCAGGCGGGGGGCGACATCTACATCAAGACTATCGCAGACGCCGCGGCTGAGGTAGAAGGCTCCCACGGCTCCCACCATGGCGGCATTGTCCGTACACAAATCGTACGCCGGGCAATGGAACGATAGGCCGCGGGCCTCCACTGCGGAGCGCAGGCACTGGCGCAACCGCTGGTTGGCGGCCACGCCGCCGGCGAGGCAAACAGTCGCAACATCGGCTCGATCCAAGGCCAACAGGGTCTTGGCGACTAAGGCATCTACCACGGCTTCTTGGAAGCTGGCGGCAATATGGGCGAGTTGCTGCGCACGCGCTTGCGGGGTAAGCGAGCGCACGTAGTGCAACACCGAGGTTTTTAGGCCGCTGAAGCTGAAATCCATCTCGCCCGCGAGGGCGCGGGGAAAGTCAATGGCGTCGGGGTCGCCGTCCACAGCCAGCTCGGCGACGAGCCGGCCACCGGCCACGGCCCCCTCCTCGGGCAGGAGCCCCAGCAGCTTGGCGACTTTGTCAAATGCCTCGCCGGCCGCGTCGTCGCGCGTCCGGCCCAAGACCTCGTATGAGCCGAGGGTACGCACCAAGATCAACTCGGTGTGCCCGCCCGAAACCAGCAGCGTTAGGAAGGGGACTCCGACTTGCGTGGCGATCAAGTTGGAAAACACGTGGGCCTCTAGGTGGTGGACGCCTACTAGCGGCTTATTGCGCGCCAACGCCACCCCCTTGGCCAGCGACAGCCCCACGATCAACGAACCAACCAAGCCCGGCCCTCGCGTCGCCGCCACCCCATCCACATCTTCCCAGCCAATGCCCGCGGTCGCCAGAGCTTGCTGGACGACCGGGACCAACGCGCGTATATGGGCACGCGAGGCCAGCTCGGGCACCACGCCCCCATATTGCGCGTGATCTTGCTGCGAGAAGATGATATTGGAATGCACGGCGTACGACTCATCGACGACCGCGGCGGCCGTCTCATCGCAGGAGGTCTCCAGCCCCAGTACCAACATCCTAATAGCTCACCAAATCAACGTATGCCGGCGAGATATGGCGCACCTCAAAAACCGACGTCTCCGCGCTATACACCGGTAGTGCATCCCCCTGATACTCGGCGTAATCCACGTATAGCTCTATGTCGCGGGCTGGGTCGAGTTGGGTGATCACGCCAATTCCGCCGCGCACCTTGACTTGGGCGGTGGCCGGCTCGGGCCGCAGGCGCGTCTCGCCGACATGGCGCACGGCAATCGGCACTCCAATTAAATCGTCCTCCGCGAGCATCTGCACGGCGGCATGCACGCGCACGGCTTCGGGCACAAACGCGAGTTGCGTGTGCTCGGGATGCCGCAAGGGCCATTCTACCGCTACGTCTTCCCGGACATCTTGCAAAATTAGCGAATCCGTCTCCACATAACGCAATGCTGCGACTTGCTGCTGAGGGCCGATCACCCGCACGAGCGCGGGCTCGGCTCGTACCGGCGTCACCTGCACGTGGGCCGGTGCGGCCGCTATACTCGCTTGCACCCGCACCGGCACGTCCCGTTCCATTCTCGGCGCTAGGGCGATTGCAACTTCTTTTGGTTCGAGGATTTCCTTGACTTCGGCGTCCAAGTCGGCCGCCCGTTTTGTGATTTGGGAAGGGGTCAAACGGTGGATCCGGTCCTTGCCTTCGGCCCGCAGCTTTAGAACAAAGGAATCGTCGTCTAAGTCAAATAGCAGGTCTTTGCCTCCCCCTGTGACCAAAACGCGAACTGTGGAAGGCACTTCGCTGGCCAGCACCATATCCCCTTCCACTCCCTCGCCCGGCGGGGGGACTTCAACCCAGAGGCGCACTGCAATTTCTTTATCGTAATACTTCTCTGTTACCGCGTGTAGCCACAGCGCACAAGATAGCACGAGTGCGCCGGCCCTGATTCCCCAACTGCTTATACTGATGTTGGCCAACAATGGACCCCATAACATAAGAAGAAGAGGCTCCGCAAAAGGGGGCCTCTTCTCGTAATCTACTGCTTTTACCGCACGTCAAAAGCGAAGACGGGACCGCTTACTTAAACGACCTCTTGATTTCCTCGCCGATACTCAACTCGCCGTTGTCTATTCGGATATGGTATCCGCAACTTGGATTCATGCAGGCCCACGCTTTATAGTGAATAGCCGCGCCGTCTCTTCCATAGTCGGAAAGCGGGATTAAAACGCCTTCCTTGCACTTCAAACATTCAGGAAAATCAATTCTTTCCATCCGACCCTCCCTCCAGTTTTAGCGTATAATTCATTCTAGGGAACTACGCTTTCGTTCAATGTAATCGGGCCGCCCTACTATGTCAATTAACGGGGGATCGCATTTGCCCAAGATGCGCGGCGTATTCATAGACAGCTCGTTCTTGGGCGGCTGTTTCTACCGACCCGGGGCGCAGGTTCCGCACCTGCGCCAAGGCGGCCGCCGCGCTGCTGCCCATCCTCACCAAATAACTCGCCAACATCGTGCCCGTGCGCCCCAACCCCGCGCTGCAATGGACCATCACGGGCCGTCCCTGCTCGACCGCCTTATCGACGAATTGGACAAACGCCCGTATATCCCTGAGCGAAGGCGGCTGCATATCTCGTATGGGCAAGTGCAAGTACTCCATATTGCGCGCCGCCACCTCACTCGGCTGTAGCGCATCCGCAGTCAGCGACACAATCGCCTGTACGCCCTGCGCCGCCAGCAAATCGAGATCGTCCTCTAGCTGCTCGTCCCCCTCCCAACCACCGATCTGCCCAGCGCCTGCCAGCCGACCTTCTAACAGCCAACCAAAATTGAACACCATACTAACACCCCTCGTAGGCTCCCTGCGGCCCTTCAACCCAACTCTCACCCTCGACCCCCACTTCCTTCTTCCATATTGGCACGATCTGTTTGAGCCGATCAATGGCGTACTGACACGCGGCTAGGGCCTCGGCCCGATGGGGGCTAGCCACGGCAATCAACACACTGATCTCCCCGATTTCGAGCTTCCCCACTCGGTGAATCATCGCAACATCCACGACGCCCCACCGCGCCTTTAGCTCGTCGCCAATCGCCGCCATCTTCTTCTCGGCCATAGCCGGATACGCTTCGTACACCAAGTAATCGGTTTGCTTGTCCCCGGAGTGATTGCGCACGACCCCGGCAAACGTGGCCACCGCACCATTTTCATCGCGCACCACATGGACAAACAAAGCACCGGGTTCAATCGGCTCTTCGGTAATTCTGAACACCTCAGCCCCCACTTACCGGCGGAATAAGAGCCACCTCGTCGCCCGCTTTTAAGACGGTGTGCTTTCCCGCGTACTCGGAATTGACCGCAATCGACAACACCTGCTGCACGGCACCGAGTTGCGGATACGCGGCCACGAGCTCCCGCTGCAAATCCGCGACCCGGTAGCCTGCCGAAATTTCCCAGTCGCAGCTTCTGTGGCCGACTGCATCGCGGCAGGAAGCAAAAAACAAGACCCTGATTTTCATATCCAAGTACAATAACGCCGCGGCCTTGTACAACAGGCCGTGACAGAAAAAGGAAATGGGACCCTTTTGAGGCCCCATTTCACGTACTAACTACTGCTGTTGTCCACCTAAGTAAGTAAGGAACTACCTGAGCAGCACCATCTTGCGCTTAGCCACGTAATCGCCGGCACGGAGCAAGTAAAAATACATGCCGCTGGCGACACGAGCACCGCTTTCGTTCCGGCCATCCCATACGGCTTGGTACTGACCTGCGGCCAGCGCCTCGCCGTCAACCAGCAGGCGCACGACCTGACCCGCGATGTTGTAAACCGCCAAGGAGACGATAGCGTCGCTGCTCAGATCGTAGCGAATCGTGGTTTCTGGATTGAAAGGGTTGGGATAGTTCTGACCCAGGGAATTGGCCAAAGGCACGGCCGCTAGCGGCTTGGCAGCAGCCCAAGCCGCACTGAAGTCAACCGCCAAGTTGAGGGTCTTGCCAGCAGCATTCTCAGTGATGGTACTCGCCTGAATGCTGAGGAAAGACACGACCTCGGCGTCAACCTCAATGGACGAATTGCCGGCCGCATCGGTGGTAGTCCGCAAGAACGCGCTACCGCCGGAGGGAATCGTGCCGATGCCGATCACAGACACCGACTGGGCACTCCGGTTGTAGAGGTCCCACGAGACGAGTTGACCCTCACCCGGATCGCCCCAGCGATCGGTGAAATGGACCGAGTACGCAATCTCACCGGGGCTGCCGTCATCAACCGCTCCCGTCTCGGCTCCAGAAATCAACGCGTTGCCAACGAGCGGCGCCGTGGCCACCAGCGTCGGATCCGGCCGGTTGAGGTACACGCTGAGACCCAACAACTCGGCATCCAAGGCATCGCGCATATCGGACGCCGACCCGAGCGATACGCTGTGGACCACAATCTCGGCCTCGGTCTCTTTGCTAAAATCGTCCGCTGTGACGAGGGTGAACGCCCCCAGCCCGCCATCGCCATCTACGGCGGCATCAATCACCACCGCGCCGCCCTGCACCTCGGCCGCGGCAACTTCCACGGCCGGGGCCGACAGGTTAAACGCATCGGAACCCGCAAACGTGGTGGCCGCTAGGTCAAAGGCATCGGCCGGCGACACGCTCAGGGTAACTGCAACCTGCTCTACGCCGACTAGCCCGGCCGCCGACAGCACCACCGGGATTTGTTCCCCCGCACCCGCGACTATCTCGGCCGCGCTATCGAGGGAAACCTGCGAGACAAACATCAATTGGTCGGCATCCGGCACCGCCCAAGTGGCGTTGAAGTCAACCGCTAGGTCGCTAGACTCACCGGCCGAATTCCCCGCGGTCGTGCGGGCTCGCACACCGAGCGACGTGGCCGCCGCTTTTAGGTTGCCCTCGCTATCAAACTGAATGGCCGTATTGCCGGCCGCATCGGTCACACTCTGTAGGCTTACACTCACCCCAGAGGGCACCTCCGCAACTCCGAGCAGATAGACCGACTTAGGCCCATCATTGGTGATGTCCCAAGCAATGGCCTGGCCCTTGGTCGGCCTTCCCTTATAGTCCGTGAGATTGACCGCGAATTCGAGTTCGCCCGGGCTACCATCGGCCACCGCGCCCGCGCCGACTGGAGAATAGGCTGGATTCGCAGCAACCGACGAAGTGGCTACTAGTGCCGGCTGGTACACCGGCAGATTGACGATCAGTTTAAGCCCCAACGGCTCGAGGACATCCCGGTCCACAGACGACGACCCCAAGGACACGCTAATCACCACAACCGCCCCAGAGTCACTTTGGCTAAAACTACTCGACGTCGTGATGGTAAAAACACCCAAAGCACTATCGCCATCTATGGTCTCACCGAGAGTAGCCACACCGCTTTTGATCTGCCCACCCCCTAGCAATTCCACGCCGGGCGAAAAGCCAAAAGCCGGGGTAAAGGTCGTCGCCTCCAGATCAAAGGCGTCAGCCGGCGATGCCGTCAGGGTAACTTCAAACTGCTTGACCCCGACCATCCCAGCAGCCGATAGGGCCACCTGAATTTGTTCGCTAGAACCAGCGGCGACATGCTCCCCACTGTCCAGCGAAATGACGACATTCGCGTTGTCCCCGGCGATAGCGGTGCCACAAAGTGCGAGCAACAGGGAGATGGCAAGAGGCAACATCTTGCGCACGCTGTTCTGCATGGTTGCTTCTCCTTCTATTGTAATCGGAACCCGTTGATTTATATAGTGAAATGGGACCCCAAATTTGAGGTTTGAGGTCCCATTTCTCTAACGCGCTGTGCAGTAGTAGGGTCGCTTACTTGAGCAACAGCATCTTCTTGACTTGGCGGAACGAATCGCCCGCCTGCAAGCGGTAGAAATACATCCCCGACGACACACTGTACCCGCGGTCATCGGTCGCGTCCCACTCTACCACATAACGACCTGCGCTCTGCGCCTCAGCTACCAGCGTCCGAACCGGCTGACCAACCACGTTATACACGGTCAGTTCCACGTCCGCAGCCTGCGGCAACGCATACCGAATCGTCGTCGCCGGGTTGAACGGGTTCGGGTAGTTGTCAACCAGCGAAAAGACTTCCGGCCGCGTCTGCAACGACACCGGCACCGGCAGTGCCAGTCGGTTGATAGCCAATGCGCCGTCGGCCAACTCGCTGGCGGTAATCTCAACGACCGTGTTCTCGATCTCGGTCGCAGCGCGGAACACCAAGTGCAACCCGACTTCGCCATCGGACAACACCTCGCCGTGCGCCGCCAGCGTCAACACCCCGCCCGCGTCGGACAACACCTGCGGAGAGGCCAACTCACCACCGCCCAACGGACGATCGGTTGACACCTCGACAAACGTCAGCTTGTCGGCCTCATACTGCACCTGCAAGCCGTAGCCCTGCACCTCGACGAAATCCGCCAACCGCACGTCGAGCACGAAGTCTTCACCCACGCTCGGCAGTGCCGTCTGCGCCGCCAGATACAACCGCGCATCCGCATTCAAACCGGCCTGCATGGGTACGCGCTTGGCAGCGCCGCCCGTGCTGCGGCCAAAGTTATCGGCAAAGACGAAGAAGTCGTCGAAGTCGATCTGCGGCTGAGCACTCGACACGAGGTCAAACGCCGGGTCAAACGCCGGATCCTCGGCCGTCAAACCGAACATATCGGCCAAGAGGAAGAAGTCGTCGAAGCCAACGCGGTTGTCCGCGCCGAACAGACCATACAGCACCCGGCCTTCGCTATCGACAACTTGGTTGCGCACGGCCAGCGCCGTCTGCTCAACCGAAGCCGTCTCGTTGTCCGCGTCGTAGGCACGCACCTGATAGGTATAGCGCACGCCGTTGAGCGCCGTTTCATCGACAAACGACGTAGCCCCAGCATTGACCCGCCCGACTAAGACGAACTCGTCGGAACCCGCAGCTTGGCGATAGATGCCGTAGCCATGGACGCCAGCGACAGGCGAGGCCGCGGCCGGACCTAAGGCCCCGGCAACGACGCCCTGCAACAACTGATCCGAAGGCGACAGCGCCCACGTCAGCGCGATGCGACCGCCGGCGTCGCCGGGCGCGTCCAATACCTGAAGCGTCGGCACTGCTACCGGAGCGATGTTGTCGATAGCGCGCACTGCCTCTTCCGTAATGGTCAGGGCTGAACGCTCAGTCCCCGCGGCAACGAGATTGAACTTGGGAGCCACACCCTCGGCGAAAGCGAGGGCTTCCGGCAGCAGCGCGGCGAACACCGGCGCGTCACCGGCTTGGGCCGCCTCGCGGCTGGCCAGTAGCGTCTCGGCCATCTGCTCGTAGGCGTGATTCACCGCGTCGGCGCGGACAAACGCAGCCTTAGCCGCGCCGTGCGTGGTCAGATTACCGCGCTCGGCCGCAATGCCCCAGTTGGTCTCAGCATTGTCGAGCGTCGCAACGATGGCGCGGGCGATAGAAACTCCCGGTACTGCATCCACCATCGCCCAAGGCATCATCTCGCCACCCAGCGCGGGCATTTCGCGAAAGACGCGATAGCCATCAAGCGTGGCGTGATCGGCCGACAAGTCCCACGTCAGCAGGACGAAGCCGCCTTGGTCTCCCGAACCGTCAGCACCCGTGTAGTCTTGGGCTACGACCGCGTCCGGTGCGTCCAAAGAAGGCGGCACGACCGCGAAGTTGAACGGCACGGAACTCGAAGCACCTGCGGCGTCCGTAACCGTGTAGGTTACTTCGACCGATCCGTCGGTGACCGCGTCGGGCGTACCCGAAATCGTCCGCGTGGCCGGGTCAAACGACAGGCCCGCCGGCAGCCCCGACACGCTATACGTCAGCGGCGGGGTGCCGCCCATGACCTCGGGCAGCGTCAGCGTGTACGACTCACCAACGACAGCCCGGATAACTCCGTCCTCCTCGTGATTAGTCGCGGGATTGGCCTTGCCAGCACCCTCACCTTCGAGGAACATGCCAAAGAGTCCGCTCAGATCGAGTTCGTCGAGCGGTGCATTGACCGTGATGGAGAAGGTCAGGGTTACGGTCGCTTCGCCAGACGTCGCCGTGTAGGTGACTTCGACTGCTCCGTCGCTGGCCGCTTCGGGCGTACCCGAAATCGTCCGCGTGTCTGCGTCAAACGACAGACCCGCCGGCAGTTCGGAGACGCTATACGTAATGTCGCCCGTACCGACCGATGCCTCCGGCAGTACCATGTCGGCAATCGCCGTACCAGCGGTGTACTCCTGATCATCAACAGAAGCTCCCTCGGCAAAAGCGAGCGGTTCCTCTCCCGGCTCAGGTGGCCCAGGCGTGTGATCGGAGATGGTGATTTGGGCGGAGCCGCTCGTCAGGCCCGGAGTCGATGCGGTGAGCGTGATCGTCTCGTTGCCCTCGTCAGCGGTGTCGGCCGTCGGGTCGATCAGCAAAGCAGCCGAACCGGACGTCGAACCAGCCGCAATCGTCAGCAGCGGATTGAACAGCGCCGAATAATCCACATCGCGGGTAGCCGCCGAATTTGGATCAACGGCAATGGTTACGACCGCGTCCTCGTCCAACACCTTGCCGTCCAAGGTCGCCGTGAGCGTAACCTCGGTCACCGCAGCGTCCTCGCTTAAGGTGTGCGGCGACGCCGACAGCGAGACAGACGTACTCGGCGTTTCGTCGTCGGCAATTTTGATGTCCGTCTGCGCCGAGCCACCCGAAGCCGACGCCTGCACCCCAAAGTACTTATTGCCATCGACTGCATCGTTGTCGAGGGGGGTGAGGTTAAGCATCGTGCTTCCTTGGAGATCGCCAGCCGCAACGACGACCGATCCACCTAATGCTGCGGTGTAATCGACATCGCGCACGGCAGGCGTACCCGAGCTAGGACCGACAATCGTGAAGCGGATGGTCTCAGCTTTCTCCGAGGCAGAGGCCAACGTCGCCGTTATGGCGATGGCCGTCGTCGCCCCGTTCTCGCGCACGGATGAGTGTGTCGAGGCCACGCTGGAGACCGCAACCGTGGGTGCCGGTGCGGGCTCGACCTCAATGGTGAAGGTCGTTGCCGCACTGTTGGCACCGCCCTCTTTGCTGTCGATGACCGTGTAAACGACTTTGGACGTACCGGCCGTCGTCGGCGTACCCGTAATCGTCCGCGTGGCCGGGTCAAACGACAGACCCGCTGGCAAGGTGGCCGACACGCTGTACGTCTTGTCGCCCTCACCGCCCTCAGCTTCCGGCAGTTCCTCCGGCTCAATCGCCGTGCCCGCCGTGTAGGTGAAGACTGTGGCCCCCAAGTCCGTAGTGCCGAAACTAAGGGCACCCGGTGCGGTCGGCGTCGCCGCCGCGTCCGCATTTTTCAGCGTTATCGTCGCGGTGGAGACCGTGACGTCTTCGTCATCATCATTCTTGACCGGGCTTTTCAGCGCTCTCAAGAAGATCTTCTTATCCCCGCCTTGGAGCGGAGTGATGAAGACGGTCGTCTCGCCACTAACTTCGCCGGCCGGAATCGTCAGCGAACGGAGGGTAGCGGTGTAGTCGGTGTCGCGCTGCGCCGCATTATCATCCGCGGCGTCTCCATCATCCGGCCCATCCCTGCTAATGACCAAGGTCACCGTAACGTCCTCGTCAAAGACCTTGCCGTTTAAGGCTCCGGTCACCGTAACGTCTTGCTGACCCGACTCGGCCTTTAGCTCAGTCGGACTCACCGACAGCGTGATCGCATCGGTAAGCGTCTCGTCGTCAACGATGGTGATATTCGCTCGGCCCGCAGTGTCACCCGCTCCGACCTGAGCTGTTACCTGAAAACCTAGCGAACCACCCGCTCCGTCGTTGTCCACGGGGGTCAGGACGAGCGTCGTCGTCGCCGAGGTCTCGCCGGATGGAATGGTGAGATCACTCACATCCACAGTGTAATCTATATCGCGACGCCCGGCACAATCAAAATCACCCGCACAACCGGTGGTCAAAACAGTGAACCGGACACGCTGGTCATTCGTAACGGCAGCCTTCAAGGTAACTTTCAGCTCGATTTCCGTCCGCCCAGCATTCTCGCGTACCATCGAAGGAGTCGCGGTCAGCCCATCGTCTTTAACATCAGCAATGGGGGCGTCCTTGATCAGGAAGAAAGCCGGCGGCTTACTAACCAAGAACTTCAAGTCTGCTTCCCTCAGGACAGCGTTTGCCGCACCGAAGATACAATCATCACCCCCCGATTGAGCTTGATCCGCTGCAGCCCCTGCCAAGCCATCAAGGTCTATGTCAATTCCGACGTCGCTTTCGCAAAGGTTATGACTAGCAGAAGGATCGGTGCCAGGAACACCACCAGCTGAATAGTCAAGGCCTACCTCGGTTTCAGTTAACTGCCCAGAAGCATTAAGCGTAAAGCTGTCGCCCGTATCCCCATCGAGGTTTAGGTCAATGCCTTTGAGGGTATCCGGCCCCACAGCCTCCACCGCGATATAGGCACCATACTCTTTGGTCTCTTTGGGATCAATGGAGATCGTCGCCTTCCCCGACACCCTTCTCCTTTTCAGGGATAGGGAGGCCGCCGTCGCCGAGTAATCCGAATCGCGCGCCAGTACATACTTGTTGACACTGTCCTGGTTAGCACCTTTCGAAGTAGCCGTATTGAACGCGGCCAAATCGTCAGCCCCAGTGATGCTAGTGGCATTCCTAAAAGCCAAGGTATAGTTATGGAGCCCCAATGAAAGGCTTCCATCCAAGGTGCCGGTCACGACGACAGAAGTCGAAGTCGCCTCATTGCTTAGATCGCCCGGAGCAAACGAAAGATCGAACGAACTGCTTATCTTGTCGTCGTCGATCAAGTTAAGCGTCACCCCCGATACCGGGGTGCCAGTCGGGTTGACGGAGTGAGAAGAACCGGCATTCCCTAGAATACCAATAGCAAGATCGTCAGCCCCTTGCCCATGGTTTGTACCGCGCAGCTTATCATTTATGGGCGTGAAGGTGATCGTCCCGGTTGCCTCTTTCTTGCCCTTGGGAATTTTGATAGTGGGCAGTGCGATGCGGTAGCGCGTGTTTTGAGCGTTAGCCGCGGCCCCGGCTTCAATACTCAAGGTCACAACAATATCCGCCGCCGCATCAGCCGCGACTTTGGCTTTCGCCGTGATCTCGGTCTCACCAGCGTCCTCGCGCACACTGGTTTTGTCCAACGACAGGGTGACTGTCACGGCTGACGCAACACCAGCCCATCCCAGCACCAAACCAGCCGCCAGTAACCAAGAGCCGCCAGCCAACCGCCGGATAAACGACTTCATGTGTAGCATTACTCAACCTCCCCAGGGAAAGCATCCCTGATTGTGAAAGAAAAATTAAAAGATGGATTTGCCTTAAACCCATTCAGACTTTGCGTTTTTGCGTTTTTCATACGCCCCCTTTCGCGGCTTTTCCGTCCATAACGCATAAAGCATTATTCCTATACAATAGAGTTAATTATACCTACAAAAAAAAGAAGTGTCAAGCATAAATTCCTCTTTGAAAACGTACCCCAAACCCCCTAGCCAAGCCGAGCCATTACTTCAGCTTCAACAGAATAGACACCAACAGCCCCCCCATAACCAAAAAGCTCCCCACCTGCACCCCAACCAACCAACGGACGAGCGAGTCAATCCGGGCGTTGGTCTCCCGAATGGCTCGCTCCATACTGTCAAAACGGGCATTGGTCTCCTGCCGAAGACCAGCAATAGACCGCTCCATACTGTCAAAGCGGGAATTGGTCTGGCGACCTTGCTCGGTCAACTGCTCGGCAATGCCTTCCAGCCGGCCAACTCGCCGGTCGTGGTCCTGTACTTGCACTACAGGTTCAGTCATTTCGTCTCCTTTCTAGTTGGCTAGGTCGTGAACACGCCGTAGATACGGGATCCGTCATTCCCGCGAAAGCGGGAATCCAGCCGGGATGGACGACCACCAGAGTTTGCAGACCGCTTCTTAGCAGATTCAAAGGAAGGGTCAACCCGGCCCATATTTCAAAATAATTCCAGCTATTACTGCGGCAATGATCGCGGCAATAACCGTCCCCCCGAGCACACCGCCAAGTATCCATGCTTTAACTTTAGTAGATGTATGCTTCACGCTTTCACCCCTGCGGCGCATAAGGTTCAGCAGCCTCAGCCGCCCGGTCTTTCGGATCGATGCGCTCCATTCGATAGGAAAGCCCATCCCTAAGCGTCTCAAGCACCCCATTCATCCGCGCCTGCTCCTGCTCCAGCCCCCCCAGCCGCTCTGGAAGCGTCTCAAGCACCCCAGCCGTATGCGCCTGCGCTTGCTCCAGCCGCCCCAGCCGCTCCGAAAGCCCCTCCATCCTCGCATCCTGACGCTCCGAAAGCCCCTCCATCCTCGCGTCCTGACGCTCTACCAACTTGTCCATACGAGCCAAAAGCGAAGCCGAAAGCGCATCCTGACGCTCCACCAACTTGTCCATACGAGCCGAAAGCACGTCCTGACGCTCCACCAACTCGTCCATACGAGCCGAAAGCACGTCCTGACGCTCCACCAACTCGTCCATACGAGCCGAAAGCACGTCCTGACGCTCCACCAACTCGTCCATACGAGCCGAAAGCAAAGCCGCATGAGCGTCCATGCGCGTCAGTCCCTCCTCCAGTCGCTGGTGAAACTGCGCTGACTGCGCCTCGATCTTCTCGTCCAGCAGCACCGACTGCGCCTCGATCTTCTCGTCCAGCCGCAACGACTGCGCGTCGATCTTCTCATTTAGCTGCTGGCGAAACTCAACCGACTGCGCCTCGATCTTCTCATCTAATCGCTGGAAAAACTGACCCGATAGCGAAGCTAGTTGGTGCAACTCAGCCGAAAGCCTATCCAACTGAGCCGACTGAGAAGCTATCTTCTCATTCAACTGCAACGACTGCGCCTCGGTCTTCTCATCCAATCGCTTATCCAACCGATCCGAAAGCGAAGCCATCTCGCCCTTCATCTCGGCGCGGATCGCATCCAATTTCTTGTCCATCCGATCCCAATCGGCGCGGCTGCTCCTCCTCATAGCCAGCGTGAGGCCCGCGAACGCGATAAAAACGCCGACCAAGGGAAGCCAGTTCATCATCATGCTACTGTCCATAGAAAACGCCTCCTCCAAAGCTCCTTTGGGCAAATATCACTTACCCCCATCCCTTTGTCAAACATTCCGCGGCCTCCGCCGCAACGCCCCCCCAACCACGCCGACCACCACCACCAACCCCACCAAAACCGCCCCCCGCGACCACGCCAACACCCGCGAAAAATAGCGAAACTCCACCTCGTGTTCGCCGGCCGGCAACGCCACCCCTTTCCATATATAGTTCACCCGCAGCATCTCAGCCTCCTGCCCATCCACCCACACCGACCAATTCGACTGGTAGTTTTCCGACACCACCAACAAGCGCGGCCCCCCGCTGTGCGTCCGCAGGCGGATCAGCCCGCCCGCCGGATCATAAGCCAGCCGCTCAACCCGGTCGCCCGCTCGGTCGCCCGCGCCATCGAGCCGCACGGCCGGCGCACGCTCCAGCAAAGCCACGCGCTGAGGATCGGCCCGGCCGCTCAACAGCCGCGTCAAAACCGCCTCGCCATCGGCCAACACTTCGGCCTCGGCCGCCAAGTAAAACCACGGCAAAGCCTGCGGATTTTCGTACAGACGAAAGCGCGCCCCCTCAAAGCGCAGCGGATACGCCGCCCCATTCAATGCCAGCGGCTTGGGCGCGGCCAAGTACCGGCCATTGAGCAAATTCAACAAAGACTGGAACCCCGCAGACGGCACACCCGTGCGCAAAAACTGCTGCACCAGCGGCTCAAACTCCTTCAGCATCCGGTCGTAGCGGCCCACCGTCAAATCGTGAAAGCCCGTGACAGACCAAACGCCGTGCAAGTGATAGCCCGGTTCCTCCAGCACCCGGAAGCTAGGCAAGGGCAAAACGCGAAAGAGCGACTCATCGCTTTGCAAAAACTGCACGGTGCGCAAGTTCTCCCGCCGAATGTCGGCGTAGCGGCCCGGGTCCCGATAGTGCAAATAGACCCGATCGACGCGCCACGTGTCGAACAGGGTCACCGCGCACAAGCCAGCCACCAGCGCGGTCGCCGAAAGCTGGCCCCACAGCCGCAGATAGAGCAAGACCACGCCCGCGCCCACCGCCAGCGCGACGCACCAGCCGCCCCGGGCGATCCAATCGTAGCTAGCGGCCAACACGGCCTGCTTTTGCGGCGCAATGTCCTCGTAAAACACGCGCACCCAAGCATCAGTCGCCCCTTGGGGAAAGAGCGCGACCAGCAGGGCGAGCGCGGCGAGGATGCCGCCGCCATAAGCCAAGCGGCCCCGCAGCAAGGCCCGCTCGCCCGCGTCAGCGTCTAACACCTGCTGCAAGCCCAACCCCGCCAGCGCACACCCGGCAAACGCGAACACAAACGAACCCATGCCAATGGCGCGCTGCACATCCGCCCCGGGCAGCAGGTGAAACGCCAGCCAGTGGACGGGCGTGTGCTCGCCCAAGACGTAGGCCAACGCCAGCACAAACACGCCAGCCAACAGCGCCACTTGGGGGCGACGACGCCATTCCGGCACCATCAACAGAGCCAAGAGCACGGCCAACGCGCCAAAGTACTCGGAGTTGATCTTAAACGCATTGCGGCCCCAATAGCGGGAGCCTCCCTCTACCAGCAGATCGTCGTATCCGCCGAACTCCGGGACGACCAGCGACGCCACTTCTTCGGGGTGTAGCGACCAGCTCCGCGCATACGCAAGCTGCTCCTCCGCAGTCTTGCCTCCCACCTCGTCGCCCGTGGCCCGCTTGGACTCGGAGCGGGTGTAGAGCATCACGGGAAAAGCCCCTTCGGCCCCTAAGGCCAAGCCCAGCCCCACCGCGCCGACAAAATGCACCACGCGCCGGACCAAAGCCCGCTCGCGGCGCATCTGGTACAGCTTGAATAGGCAATAGACGCCGAGGCCCAACAGGGCGAAATACGTCATCGGCGGATGGGAGTAGATACACGCGCCAATCAGCGCACCCAGCGCCGCCCAATAGATCAGCCGCCCCTGCGCCAAGGCCCGTTCCAACGCCCAGATGATCCACGGAAAAAGAGCAATAACGCCCATCTTGGCGTAGTGCCCGGCCAAGGGGAACGCCAAGAAGGTCGGCGCGGACATGAAGGCCAGCCCGCCCCACAGCGCGGCGCGACCGCCCACGTGGATTTGGCGCAAGTACGCGTACATACCCAAGCCAGCCACGAACATCGTCAGGATGTAGCGCCAGCCGATGTAGCGCTGAAAGGTGGTAAAAAAATACAGGACATAGGCCGGGAAGTACTGGGGACGAATGCCCTCAGACTGGGGAAAGCCACCCATCTTGGGGTCCCACAGCGGCTGCGCCACTGTTTCCACCTTGTCCCAGAAGCTCAGATCCGAGCCTCGGTGGTAGTCTGTGCCCACGTCCAAGCCATAGACGATCTTATCCGACAGGGGGAACTCGTAGAAGTACAGCAGGCTCAGGGCCAGAAAAAAGACCGGAGGGAACAGGCGGTGATTCCACAGAGGCGGCCCGGCGACCTTAGCCGGTGCTTGAGGCTTGGCGCGTTTATTCTTTTTAACCATAAAATCCCTCCGCGGCGGCCTAAGATAAGAGGCTGTCTGAAAACCCTCTTGAGGTCATTCCCGCGAACGCGGGAATCCAGCGGGATCGTTTAGACGCAAAGGACGACCACCAGAGTTTTCAGACCGCTTCTAAGCCCGTTTCATTTCCTCAACAGTGCGCAAATACACGCTCTCCAACTCCCCAGCCAACCGATCCCAACCAAACCCCCTAGCCCACGCTCGGCCCGCCGCCCCCAAAGCCCGCCGCTTTGGGCCATCGACGATCAGCGCACGCATCCCGGCCGCTAAGGCACCCGCATCGCTGGGGGGCACCAACACCCCGGTCTCGTCGTGGCGCACGGCGTCGCGCAGGCCGTCGATGTTAGTGCCCAGCACGGCTTTGCCGGCCGCGGCGGCTTCTACGGCCACCATGCACCAACCCTCGTAGCGGGACGGGATGCAGACCATGAGGGCGCGACGCAAGAGCGCACCTTTTTGCTCCTCTTCCACACTCCCAACAATCTCCACGCGGTCCTCCAATCCCGCTCGCCGCGCCAAATCGCGGACGCCAGCGAGCTGCTCTGGGGTGCCGCGCCCAGCCAGCTTGAGGTGAATGTCCTTATGCTCGGTGGCAATCTCGGCAAACGCGGCTACCAATAGGTCAATCCCCTTGGTGTGTATATCCATGCGGCCAAAGTAGAGCAGGTACGGAGCTTCCTCGGGCGCGAGCGCGAAAAAGCGGCGATCGACGCCGCTGTACACCAAGTCAACCGCCGCACGGGGAGCGCGCCGCGCAATGCGCGCCTGCACACTCGGGGCAATCGTCAAGATGCGGGGCCAAGCGCGCAATGCACGCTGCTCGCACAGCCACGCCACGCCGCCCACGAGCGGGTGTTTGGCCAGGGCGTGTAGGCCCATGAAGTGATAAAACAAAAGCAGGCCCTGTTGCCGCAGCGCGGCCGGGACGCGCAAGGGCGCGAAGGCCGAAAACTCATTGATCCACAGATCCCACTCTAGCCGCTGCAACTCGGCTACGGCCGCCCGGCAATAACCCAAGCGGCTCAGGGCATAGCTGCGGGCCGAGCCGACGCGCAACAGGCGCAGGCCGTGCTGTTCGGTTTCTGGCTCAGCCCCGGGGAAAAGGCCGCTGACGACGGTGATCTCGTGGCGGCTAGACAGGCGGCGGTACAGCTCCAATGCCCGCACCGCGCCGCCACCGCCCAACCACGGGTTGGCGATGTCGTCGTACATCAAGTGGCAGATCTTCATGGGCGAGTGCTCGCGCCTCAGAGCACGCCCTTCGTCGAAGGGACGCCCTGAACCCGCTCGTTCCGCTGCGCGGCCATGAGCAAGGCGCGGGCGAACGCCTTAAAGAGGGCCTCAATGCCGTGATGGGCGTTGTGACCGCGCACGAGGTCGAGGTGGAGATTCATCCGGCCTTGATCAGCCACAGCGTAGAAGAATTCGCGCACTAAGGACACATCGAGCGCACCGACCCGCTCCTCGCTAAAGGCGGCCGCAAAGGCCAGATAGGCCCGGCCCGACAAATCGACCACCGCCCTTGCGAGCGCCTCGTCCATGGGCACGTAGCTGTGGCCATAGCGCTGGATGCCGGCTTTGTCGCCCAAGGCTTGGGCGATGGCTTGACCGAGACAGATCCCTACGTCTTCCACCGTGTGGTGGGCATCCACGTGCAGATCGCCGCGGCATTGAATCGCTAGGTCGCACAGGCTGTGCCGGGCAAAGGCGTGGAGTATGTGATCGAAGAAGCCGAGGCCGGTGTCGGCTTGGCACTGGCCGCTGCCGTCGAGACCCAGCCGCAACTCGATTTCGGTCTCGGTCGTCTGGCGCACAATCTGCGCCGTGCGGGCCGCTGTGCTCATGGTGTGGCCTGCTGTTGGCGGATGCGGACGGCTTGCGCGTGGGCCTCAAGGCCCTCGGCTCGAGCCATGCGGACGATGGGGTCGGCCGCGTGGGCCAAGCGCTCGGGGGTGTAGGCGATGATGCTCGTGGTCTTGACGAAGTCAGCCCATCCCAACGACGAGGCGTAGCGGGCCGCGCCTTGCGTGGGCAGCACGTGGTTGGTACCGGCGAAGTAATCGCCGACCGGCTCGGTCGAGGCCGCGCCGAGGAAGAGCGCACCGCAGTGGCGAATGGAATCCACCCAGCGCCAAGGGTCGGCCACCTGCAATTCGGCGTGTTCCGGTGCGAGGCGGTTGAGTAGCTCAATCCCGACTTCTAAACTAGGCACCACGACAATCGCGCCGTATTCTTCTAGGGAACTATTTATAATTGAATAGCGCGGGAGGGCCGCTCGTTGCGCTTCAAGCTCCTCCTGCACGCGGCGCGCTAGGGGCGCGCAATCCGTGATGCACACGACCGCTACCCCCCAGCCGTGCTCGGCTTGCGCCAATAAGTCCGCGGCCACCCAACGCGGGTCGGCCCCTGCGTCGGCGAGCACCGCGATTTCCGACGGGCCGGGCAACAGTGCGATACCCACCGCGCCGAAAACCTGCCGCTGCGCCGCCACCGTATAGGGGGAACCCGGGCCGACGATCTTGTGGACCGGCCGGACGCGCTCCGTGCCATAGGCGAGCGCGGCCACGGCCTGCGCCCCGCCCACGGCGTACACCTCGTCAATGCCCAACAGGTGCGCGGCTGCCGCAATGGCCGGGGCCGGCTGGCCGGGCGCTACGGGCGGCGTGACCACGCAGAGTTGGTCCACGCCAGCCACCTGCGCGGGAATGGCCGTCATCAGCAGGCTCGAAAACAGCGGCACCTCTCCGGCCGGCACACACAGGCCCACTCGCTCAATGGGCGTGATTTTCTTGCCCAGTATCACCCCGTCGCCGGCTTCGACAAACCAAGAGTTGAGCTTTTGCCGCTCGTGGAAGGCGCGGATATTAGCTGCCGCGGCGGCCATGGCGGTACGCAGGCTCGGATCGAGCGCGGCCTCGGCCTCGGCGAGCACAGACGCGGGCACCCGCACCTGCTGCGGGCTTACTTCCACGCCATCAAAGCGCTGCGTCAGCGCGCACAGCGCGGCATCGCCTTCTTCCCGCACCTGCCGCAAAATGCCCCGCACGGCTTCTTCGATCTCGGAGTCGAGCTCGGGGCGGCGCGCCAACAAGGCGGCCAGCGGGGCGGCCAGCGGCTCGGATGGGTAGGACGCGATGGGCACCATTTAATACACGACCTTGTTGAGCGGGTATTCGATGATGCCTTCGGCCCCGAGCCGCTTGAGCTGGGGGATGAGCTCGCGCACCACGCGCTCGTCGGCGACGATTTCTAGCGCGACCCACTCGTCGTCCATCTGGCTGGAGACCGTGGGGGTGTGCAGGGCCGGCAGCCGGGCGATGACGCGGTCGAGCTGGGCGCGCGGCACGTTCATCTTGAGGCCGACCTTGTGCTCGGCTTCGAGCGCCCCCTTGAGCAGCATGAGCAAGTTCTCGGCCTTCTCCCGTTTCCAGCCATCGGCCCACGCGGCCTTGTTGGCGATCAAGCGCGGGGTCGATTCGCACACCGCATCAATGACGCGCAGCCGGTTGGCCTTGAGCGACGCGCCCGTCTCGGTCGCCTCAACTACGGCGTCGACCAGCCCGGGAATGCCGGCCTTGACTTCGGTCGTGCCCCACGAAAACTCCACCTCGGCCTCCACGCCACGCGCTTGCAAGAAGCGGCGCGTCGCCCCGACCAGCTCGCTGGCAATGCGGCGGCCCTGCAAGTCTTCGACGCATTGGATGGGGGAATTTTCGGGCACGGCAATGACCCAGCGCAGGGGCCGCGCCGTGCTCTTGCTGTAGGTCAGTTCGCCGACTTCTACGACATCAACCTCGCTTTCGAGGATCCAGTCCCGGCCCGTCAGGCCCACATCGACGACTCCGCGCGCCACGTACTGGGCGATTTCCTGCGCCCGGAACATCAGGCCCGCGAGTTGGGGGTCGTCAATGTCGGGCACGTATGAGCGCGGCGCGAGCCGCACTCGATAGCCGGCGCGGACAAACAGGTCAAACGTGGACTCCTTTAGGCTCCCGGACGGGAAGCCGATCTTCAGTTCCTTCATCTCGATCCTACGGCTTAGTTCATCGCATCGGCGACTTGGGGACTTAGCTTGTACAAAGCCGGCCGCACTGCGATCCGGTCTTTTTCTGTGCCCTCCCTCATCAGCCGCTGCAAGTGCGGCACGGCGCGCTCATCGCCCACCTCAGCGAGGGCATGCACGGCCTTGCTGCGGATGCTTTGCAATTCGTCGGCATCGAGGGCGCCCAACAGAGCTTCGTAGATGGCGTTGCGGTCGGACCGGCCGAGCGAGGCCCGACCCATCTGGCCGAGGGCCTGCACGGCCACGTAGCGCACCTCATCCGCGGGATCCAGTGCCATGCGAATGACTTCTTCCACCGAGTCGCGGTATCCATAGACGCGCAGGCTCTGCAAGGCGGCGATCCGCCACTTGGGCTTGGGGGCGCGCAAGGCCCGGCGCACCACGCGGAAGGCCGAGTCGCTCAAGGCCGGCTCAGCCTCGTACGAATGGCACGAACCGAGCGCACCGAGCACGTATTGGCGCACTTCCGCCGCGGGGTCGCGCACGTATTTGAGCAACGAGGGGAGCGCGGTGGGCGAGCCGATCTGGCCCAACGCCCATGCGGCCGCCGCGGCCACGCGCGGCGACCGGTCGCCCAAGGCTGCGATCAAGGTCGGCACGGCGCGCTCGTCCTTAAAGCGGCCCAACAGGTGTACCACCTCAAACCGCATGCGGATGTAGCCGGAGTCGGCCTCCTCGATCAACAGGGGGACGACCTCGTCGGCGTCGAAGCGGATGAGTTGGTTGGCGGCTTTGGTGCGTTCGGCTTTTTGCTGGCTTTTGAGCCGGTGAATGTACTCTTCTGGCGAGCGGCCCCCACACGCGATGTTCAAGCCCGCGCCCAGGAGCAAGGCCCAAAGGACAAGTCGCGGGCTGCCAAATTTTTGCTTCCTAAAAAAAGGGCTGACCATGTCGCTAAGATAAGGGCCGACCATAACATCGTCCACTATACCCGTTGCCCGTTTTTGACAATCCTCCTAGGGACTTTTATACTTTTTCCAGCCCTATTCCACAGGAGGTTTCCCGTGAACCTAAAACTCGTTTACTGCTCTGCTTGAGGCTACGAAAATAGAGCCGCCAGTTTGGCGGAACAGCTACTCGTCGCCTACAAAACAGACATCGCCGCCTTCTCGCTAGTCCCCTCAGACCGAGGGCGGTTTGAGCTCACCCTCGATGGCGAGCTAATTTTTTCCAAGCTCCAAGAAGGCCGCTTTCCCGACTACGGCGAAGTCGAAGCCCGGCTCGCCGCCCGCCGCTAAAGAGGAGATTCCACTTTGAAGTACTGCCGCTTGCTCAGTTTCGCCCTCGCGCTTTTGAACGCCCCGGCCCTCGCCCTCGCCCAAGAGTCCGAAGCTCTCGACTACTTCCGCGAGGGCTACGACTTAGTCAAGAAGGGCAACTACCGCAACGCCGTTATCGAGCTAGAAAAGGCCGTGGCGGCCGATTCCTCCTACGGGAACGCCCACTACGTCCTCGGTATTTCCTACAAGGCCCTCAACGAGTACGACAAAGCCATCGGTAGCTTTACCCAGGCCCACGCCCTCGGCACCAAGCCGGAGCAGGCCGCTAAGGCCCTGGGCCAACTCTACCAAAAGGCCGCCCTCAACAGCTTTCGCCAAAAGAAATACCGCGAGTCCATCGACTATTTTACCAGCGCCCGCGACTTCAGCTCGCAAAGTGCTCAAGCCCTCTACGTCATGGGCCTTGCCTACAGTGGCCTGCGCGAGCAAGACAAGGCCAAAGTGGCCTTTGCCGAGGCCATAGCGGCCGATCCCACCGACGCTAGGCCCTACAATGCCCTCGGCGACATCCAGCGCCTCAGCCGCGACTACGGCAAATCCATCGTCACCTACCAGCGCTCCATAGAGGCCGATCCCGCGTACATGGAATCCTATGGCGACTTGGCGCGGGTGAAGTTCGATACGCAAGACACAGAGGGCGTCGTGCCGCTTTTGCAAAAGGCCCTAGCTATCGACGGCAGCTACGTCGAAGGGCACCGCTTGCTCGGCATTGCGCTCAACCAACTCGGCCGTTTCCACGAGGCCATTGCCCCGCTGAACAGGGCCGCCGACTTAGACGCCTCTTATTGCGAGACGTATTACCGGCTGAGCGAGGCGCACTACGGCATGGGCAACTTCCGCCAAGCCATTGATAAGGGCCGGCGCGCCACGAGTTGTCAAGCCGACTACCGAGCCGCCGAAGCGCTCTTGGGCGACGCGCATTTTCAACTCGGCCAGCGCGAGGAAGCGCGGCACTGGTACAACCTAGCGGTGAAAGACAGCCGCTTCAAAGACTACGCGGCGAGCAAACTCGCAGAGATCGACGAGCAGTTCCAACAGCCGTAATGGCGCTGCTTCTGGCCTCGAACAACGCCGGCAAGCTCTGCGAAGTCCGCGCCCTGTTTGCCGATGTCGAGGTCGTCGCCCCGGCCGAACTCGGCTTGCACCTCTGCGTTGAGGAAAGCGGCCAGACCTTTGCGGCCAACGCCCAGCTCAAAGCCCGCGCTTATGCAGCGGCCAGCGGCCAGATCGCCCTCGCCGACGACTCCGGGCTTGAGGTCGATGCCCTCGGCGGCGCCCCGGGCATCTATTCGGCCCGCTACGGCGGCCCCCACCTCGACGACGCCGGTCGCTATCAGCACTTACTGGCCCAACTCGAACCCTATCCCGATCCAGCGCAACGCCGCGCCCGATTTCGCTGCGTCCTCTGCGCCGCAAGCCCCGACGGCCGCCAATGCCAAGCCGAAGGCACGTGTGAAGGGCTAATCGCCCCGGTCCCAGCCGGGACGAATGGCTTTGGCTACGATCCGGTCTTTTTGGTTCCCGCCTACGCCAAAACCATGGCCGAGCTCGACCTGAAAACCAAAAACCAACTCAGTCACCGCGCCCAAGCGTTGGCGGCCGTGCGCCCGCTCCTCGCCCGCACCTTTCCCGAGCTCGCCCGTTCCCGTTGATGTTTGGCCCGTTTTCCCAATACGTCCGTCCCTATCGGGGCCGCATCCTGCTCGGCGCACTCTGCATCGGGCTAGGGCAGGCGGCGACCGCACGCATCCCGCTGCTGGTGGGCGATGCCGTCGATGCGGTCACGGCGACGGATACTGCCGCCGCGGCCATAGAGACCTACGTTTTCTATATCCTCGCCTACGCCTTGGGCGTGGCGCTGTGCGGGTACGCCATGCGGATGCTGTTGGGCCGCGCCGCCAACCGCATTGAATACGATATCCGCACCGCGTATTTTGCCCACCTACTCAAGCTGCCGCTCTCGTATTACCAGCAGCGCCGCACCGGCGACCTCATGGCGCGGGCGACCAACGATCTCCATTCGGTGCATATTTTTTGGGTCTATGGCATTCGCGGCATCGTCGATACCGCCTTGGGGCTGGCCTTCACCCTCGCCTGTATGTGCCTGCTCGACTGGGAACTGGCCCTGCTGGTGCTGGTCCCCCTGCCGCTTTTTAGCGTCGTGATGATCCGCATCGCCGCGGTCATCAACATCCGCTACAAGGCCATCCAAGAGTACTTCGGGCGGATCAGCACCTTTATCCAAGAAAATCTCTCTGGCATCCGCGTGGTCCGAGCCTATACCCAAGAGCCAGCGCAAAACGCCGCCTTCGACCGGCTCAACTGGGCGTACCTCGAAAAAAATCGTGCGTACATCCGCACGCGGGCCAACTACCGGCCGCTTTCTTACGTCATCGCCTCGCTCTGCCTCGGGCTGAACTTGTGGCTGGGCGGGCGCGCGGCCATCAACGGCGAACTCAGCTTGGGGACGTTTGTGGCCTTCAACGCTTACCTAACCCTGCTCATTCGCCCGATCATGTACACGGGCTGGGTCATCGACCGCGCCCAGCATGCCCTCGTGTCCATGCAGCGCATCAACGAGGTCCTCGCCATTGAGCCTGAGATCCAAGACCGCGCCCTGCCTCCGGCCAATCCGCGCCCAATCGCCGGGCACATCGCCTTCCGCAAGCTCAATTTCTCTTACGGCAAGGAGCAAGTCCTACACCAGATTGATCTCGATATTCCCCGCGGTACGACCCTCGGCATCATCGGGCGCGTCGGCTCGGGCAAAACGACCTTAGCACGCCTCGTGCCGCGCCTGATCCAAGCGGGGCCGAGACAGGTATTCATCGACGGGGTGCCGATTGAGGAATGGCCGCTGGCGACTTTGCGCGACGCCATCGGCTACGTCGCGCAAAACCCTTTTTTATTTTCCAATACCCTCAATGCCAACATTGCCTACGGCGCGGATGCGGCCGCCGCGGCCCAAATCCGCGCAGCGGCCGCAGCGGCCCAGCTCAAAAAGGACATCGACCAATTCGACGAGGGCTTCGCCACCCTCATCGGCGAGCGCGGCGTCACCCTATCGGGGGGACAGAAGCAGCGCACGACGCTGGCCCGGGCGCTCATTCGCCGCCCGCAGATCCTCATCCTCGACGACGCGCTCTCTGCGGTGGACACCCATACTGAGGAAGCGATCCTCAACCACTTGCACACGCTCATGCAGGGCCGCACCACCCTCATCATTGCCCACCGCATCTCGACCTTGCGCCACGCCGATCACATCGCAGTGCTCGCAGACGGCCGCATCGCCGAGCAAGGCACTCACGACGAGCTGGTTAGCCGCGGCGGCTTCTACGCCGACTTGCACCAGCAGCAGCAGCTTAGCGCCGAACTGGAAACGCTGTGAGCACCGAACTCAACAAAGAAGAAGAAATCCAAGAACGCGCCTTTAATCTAAGGCTGACGCTGCAACTTTTGGGGTATCTCAAGCCCCACCGCCGGCGCGTGGTTCTCGCCTTTGGCACCATCGCCCTCGCGGCCGGCACCGGCCAAGTCGGCCCCTATCTGACGCAGGTCGCTGTAGATGACTACATCGCGGTCGGCGACTGGGCGGGTCTGAAGTGGATCATCGCGGCCTTTTTTCTAAGCGTCGCCGTGCAGTACGGTGCTCAATACGCCCAGACCTTGGTCACCGGCATGATCGGCCAGCGCGTCATGTACGACCTGCGCCGCGATCTCTTCGCCCACTTGCAAAAACTGCCGCTGCGCTACTTCGACCGCACCCCGCTGGGCCGGATTATGACCCGCACGACCAACGACATCGACGCCCTCAACGAATTTTTCAGCGAGGGGGTCGTCGCGGTCTTTATGGACTTTTTCACCCTGCTGGCCATCGTCGGCTTTATGGCCTATATCGACTTTGAGCTGGCCCTGATCTGCTGCACCGTAGTCCCGGTCATCGCCGTCTCGACCTTCTACCTCCAAGGGCTTGCCATGCGCGCCTATCGCGAGTTGCGGACGCGCTTGGCGCGGCTCAATGCCTATTTACAGGAGAACATCACGGGGGTTGAGGTGGTGCAGCTCTTCAATCGCCAGCAACGCAATTTGCGGGACTTTGACGCCGAGCACCTGCCCTATCGCCGCGCCGAAGACCGCGAAATCCACTGCTATGCTGTCTTCTTTCCCTTTACCGAACTGCTCGGCACCGTCGGCATGGCGCTCGTGCTGTGGTACGGGGCCTCGGGCGTGATCGACGGCCGCATCGAGTTGGGGGTACTAGTCGCCTTTCTCCAGTACATCCGCCGCTTCTTCCGCCCGATCATGGACATATCCGACCGCTATGCCTTGTTGCAGAGCGCCATGGCTGCGTCCGAGCGCGTCTTCGAGCTATTGGCGGTCCCCGGCGAACCCACTGGCGGACCGCCGCGCAATCTGCCGGTGGCAAGCCGCGGCGCGATTGAATTCCGCAATGTGTTCTTTAAGTACGATCCAGCGGCTGAAGACTGGATTCTCAAGGATGTCTCGTTTGAACTCAAGGCCGGGCAGAGCCTAGCGCTGGTCGGGGCCACCGGCTCGGGCAAGACGACCATCGTCAGTCTCCTCTGCCGCTTCTACGACATCCAGCGCGGGGCCATCCTCGTCGATGGCTGCGACGTGCGCCAGTGGCCAGCGGCCGAGTTGCGCCGCCGCATCAGCATCGTCCAGCAGGAGGTTTTCTTGTTTTCGGGAAATATCAGCGGCAACATCCGCCTTGGCGAGGACGCCATTGACGACGCCCAAGTCGAGCGGGCGGCCCGCTACGTCAACGCCGCGCCCTTTATCGAACGCCTCCCCCAAGGCTATGCCCACGCCGTGGCCGAAGGCGGCTCGACCTTGTCGGCCGGGCAGCGCCAGTTATTGGCTTTTGCCCGTGCCCTTGCCTTCGACCCGGAAATCCTCGTCCTCGACGAGGCGACCTCTAGCATCGACACCGCCACCGAACAGCTCATCCAAGACGCCATCGCCAAGCTGATGCACGAGCGCACTTCCATCGTCATCGCCCACCGCCTCTCTACCATCCGCAGTGCCGACCAGATCTTGGTCATGCACCGCGGCGAGGTGCGCGAGCGGGGCCGCCACGACGAGCTGTTGCGCCAAGACGGGATCTATGCGCGGCTCCACCGCCTCAACTACGGCCGGTCTTAGGCTTGGGCCTCTTCCTCTTGCGGGGCCTTGCCGTCTCTCTCCACGGCCTTCAAAACCTGATCGCGCGTCTCCTCGGCTTGGCGCATGATCAGACGCCGGGTGTCCTCGCCCTTATGAGGGGCTAGCAAGACGCCCACGGCCGCGCCGACCACGACGCCGGCCACAAAACCGGCCAAGAGGCTCGTCGCGCCGTTGGTTGAATGCTGCCTGGGGTAAATTTTTTCGTAGAACATACAAAGCTCCTTTGGCTATGGGTGTGGTATGCTTACTGTCTAAGAAAACCAGTGTATTGAATAAAACCAATGCAATTTTTATAATCTAATCTTCCTTCTTCTCCCGACAACGCTGAGAGGACTTCTATGGCCCAAGTCCTGAGCACCCCTTCGCACAGCCTCAAAGAATTTCGCATCCTGCCTGGGTACACGCCAACAGACGGCAACGCTCCCAACGCATCGCTCAAAACCCGGCTCTGCCGCAAGGGGGGCGACTTTCTCTATCTGCACGTGCCCTTCCTCAGTGCCGCCATGCAGGCCGTGACCGGCGGCGACATGGCCATTGCCTTGGCCCAGCTAGGCGGCATCGGCATCCTGCCCGTCAGCCAGTCCATCGACGAGCAGTGCGCCAAAATCAGCCAAGTCAAGCGCTTCAAGGCCGGTTTTCAGACCGATATTGTCACCTTGGCTCCAACCCAACCCATTGCCGAGGTCGTTGAGATCATCCAGCACACCGGCTATACCACCTTCCCAGTCACCGCCAGCGGCCAGTTTCACGACCAACTCCTCGGCATCCTCACCGACAAGGACTTCGACGAGCGCCGCCACCTCGACTGCCAAGTCGCCTCCCGCATGAAAACCGACGTGCAGGCCGGCCGCGAAATAAGCGACCTCAAGGCCGCCAACGAGCTGATGATCCGCTATGGCCGCGGCTTTCTGCCCATTCTGTCCAAGGGGGGCGTCCTGCAAGCGGTGGTTTTCAAAAAGGATCTCGACAAGCACCTGCGGCATCCCAACGAATCAATCGACGAAAAAAAGCGCCTGATCGTCGGCGCGGCCGTCTCCACCCACCCGGAGGACCGCGACCGGGCCGAAGCCCTCATCGCGCAAGAAGCGGACGTGCTCGTCATCGACGCCTCCGACGGCCACACCGACTACCAGCGGCAGATGATCCAATTCCTCAAGGAGCGCACCGACGCCCCAGTCATCGGCGGCAATGTCGTCACGGCCGAGGGGTTTCGCTTTTTGGCCGCAGCCGGTGCCGACGCCATCAAAGTCGGCATGGGAATCGGCTCGGGCTGCATCACTCAGGAAGTCAAGGCCACCGGCCGCGGCCAAGGCACGGCCTTGATGGAAATCAGCGCGGCGCGCAACCAGTGGCAGCACGACTGCAACGCCTACCTGCCCATCATCGCAGACGGCGGCATTTCAGGCCCGGCCGAGATCGCCGTGGCCATGGCCTTGGGCGCCAACGCCGTGATGATGGGGCACTTCTTCGCCGGCTACACCGAAAGCCAAGGCAACCTCGTGCGCACGGCGGCCGGCGACATCGTCAAGGAGTACTGGATGGAAGGTTCGCTGCGCGCCCACAACATGCGGCGCTATGCCCAGACGCAAGAGAATTTCTTTGAGGAGGGCATCTCCGGCTACGTGCCCCACATTGGCTCGCTGCACGACAAATTGCCAATCCGCATCCAGATGCTGCGCGCCACCCTCGCCACGGCCGGGTGCCGCACCATCGACGAGTTGCACGAAAAGGCCGTGCTCGAAATGCAGTCGCCCACCGCGCTCATGGACAGCCAAATCCACGACATCGTCCCCACCCAAACCGACCAGCAAATCCTCTAACGCCATGCACGTACTCATTACCAACGCCGCCACTTCGCTCGGCCAAGCCCTAGCCGCCGGCCTTGGCGACGCCTACCAACTGCGCTTGACCGACCCAGAGCGCGGGGTCGGGATCCAGAGCGATCTAGGGCACGGCCCCGCGACCGATGCGCTCGTCCAAGACATCGACGCCATCGTCCATCTCGGCTACGCGCCGCGTACCGGCGATGGCCAGACCACTTGGCTAGACCGCAATACGCGCGGCACGTACAATCTTCTCTTGGCTGCGGCCTCCGCTGGGGTCGAACACGTCATCCTCTTGAGCACCCTCGACCTGTTCGCCCCGTACGAAGCAGACCTCACCGTTGACGAGAATTGGAAGCCGCTGCCTTCCTGTGCGCCGGCCGTTTTAGGCTCCCACCTAGCCGAGTTTACGGCCCGCGAATTTGCCCACAGCCACGCGCTCCACATCACCGTGGCCCGCCTTGGGCACCTAGTCCGCTCTGAGGAGGTCGCTGGCCAGCCCTACGACCCGCTGTGGCTCGACGAGCGCGACGCGGCCCAAGCCATAGCCCAGCTCGTGCAAAAGGGGGCCTCCGGTCCGTATCGCGTCATCCACCTTCAGTCCGCCGCGGCCCGGGCCCGCTTTTCCGTCGAGCACGCCAAGAATCTCCTAGCCTTCGCTCCCCAATACAACTTTGAGGCCAACCCATGAAAGTTCTGCTCCTAGGCGGCAATGGCTTTCTCGGTCCGCACGTGGTCAAGCAGCTCCAAGACGCCTACGAGCTCCGCATCACCGACATCGTGCCCATCGACAGCCCGCACGAGACCATGCAAGTGGATGTCTCCGACCTCGACCAAGTGCGCCGCGCCACCGAGGGCACCGACGTAACCATCAACTGCTCGGTGCTGCGCCCCGACCGCAAGCTGGCCTTTGACGTCAACGCGACCGGCACGTACAACGGCATCCGCGCCGCGGTTGAAAACGGCCACACCCGCTTCATCAACACCGGGCCCCACTTCACCCAAGTCGGGCCGTCGTACGAGCACTACGACTTTGACATCAACGAGGAAGTCCCCCTGCATTCCGGGATCAACCTCTACGCCCACAGCAAGTCGGTCGGCCAAGAAATCTGCCGCGTCTTTGCCGCCAACCATCCCATCCACGTACTCACCACCCTCTTTTTGAGCTTTCGCGAGGCCGAGCCGCCCGCCGAGCAACTCGGCAGCGGCACCAACCCCTTTTCCGTTACCTTTCCCGACGCGGCCCGCGCCCTGCACAAGTGCCTAGCGGTGGATTTGGCGTCCCTGCCCTCGCGCTGCGAGATATTCCACATTACCACGGACACGCCCCACGGCCGATACAGCAACGCCAAGGCCCGACGCCTGCTAGGATGGACCCCGCAGGACCGGCTAGCGGGCTACTGGCGCAAGCCGACCTCCTAGTGCTTTCTCGCTCAGGGGCCGACCTCAACAGCTAGCGCCGAGTGGGCATAAACCGATGAGCATCCGAGAGCGCGTCTATCACTTTATCGAGCCGAGGTATGAGCAAGGGCGCATCGTCGATGTGGCCATTATCCTCTTGATCTTGCTCAACATCGTCGCCCTAATCCTCGAAACCGTCGAGCCTATCTACAACCTCAACCGGTTCGCCTTTGAGCTTTTTGAGGATTGCTCACTGGCCGTGTTCACAATCGAATACGTGGTACGGCTGTGGGCCATTACCGCCGATCCGCGGTTTGCGCGCCCGGTGGCCGGGCGCATTCGCTTTGCCCTAACGCCCCTAGCCATCATCGACCTGCTGGCCATTCTCCCTTTATTTTTCCCGCCCCCGAGCGTAGATGCACGCTTTATCCGCGTGGTGCGCGTCCTGCGGATCTTCCGCGTCCTCAAGCTGGTGCGCTACTTCCGCGCCCTGCGCCTGCTCGGCCAAGTCATCGCCGATCGCAAGGAAGAGCTCGTCAGCATCTTCTTGGTGCTGCTGATCCTTTTGTCCATCTCTTCGTCGCTGATGTACTTTGTCGAGCACGAAGATCAGCCCGAAGTCTTTACCAGCATCCCGGCCACCATGTGGTGGAGCATCGTCACCTTGACGACGGTCGGCTACGGCGACACCTATCCGATCACCGCCCTCGGCCAGACCATCGCCGCCATCATCGCCATCTTGGGGATCGGCATGTTCGCGCTGCCGGCCGGCATTCTCGGCGCGGGATTTGTCGAGGCCCTAGCGGCGAACCGCTCAGACGACCCCGCTCGCCATTGCCCGCACTGCGGCAAGCCACTCTCATAAAAAAACGGCCGAGGCAAAAGCCCCAGCCGCTTCCATATATGCCGCAGTGCAAACTGTGCTGTCATACGAAAGGGCCTTCCGCGAACTCTGGCGTTTCTAATTCGACAATCACGCCTAAGGCGTTGCACACCTTGAGAAACGTCGAAACATTGCAATTGGCTCCATGCTCCAACTTGGATAGCTGCTGCTGCGTAATTTTTGCTTTTTTCGCGACCTCCTGCTGGGACAAACCAAGATGCTGCCGGACCTGAAGGATTTGCAGGGAAAGCTGAGCCAACTGCTTTTCTTCTGCAAACAACCTGCGAAAGCGGTCGTGCCGCAGCTTGCCTTCAAGGTGCCCTTTAAGCGTCTTCATGGTAAGCCTCCCTAATCGAGTTGTCATCATATTCTTGGCTTGCTCCCGTTCCTTGCGACCATTTATGAATCCTTGGATGGGACATTCGCCCTCGGCTGTTTCGTAGTAGATAATCTTCCATTGTGAAGGCATACGTTAATAATCTGTGACCCATGACATGTCGAACCATCTCCTCTTCTTTCTCGCCTAAAACGACCGGTCCAAAATACGTTTCGGTCAAAAGAACGCTATTTTGACCAGCAACGCCACAACGACAGCGCAACCGAACTTGATCTGCGCCAAATCGCGCTCGATTTTATCGAAGTGCTCGTTACAGCTAGCTTCCAACTTGTTAAAGCTGGCTTTCATCACATCCAGATCCTCTTTGGTCACCAGCCGCTCGGCGAGGGGAGATTGTTTGGTCAACGGAATCAATCAAGCGGCAGTTCCACCCGCCGCCCCTCTGCCATGCTGATCTGCACGGCCTCGGTAAACTCCATGTATTTGACGCCGTCGGCAAAGCTAGTGTGCGTCACGGGGCGGCCGTCGCGGATGGCGGCGACAAAATCCTCTTCCACCTGCCAACCATTGCGCGGATGCTCGGGGATGGCGAAGGGCTGGTACTCGTCGTCGCCCTCGCCAGCTATCCATATCCCGCCGGGCGTCTGCGGCGTACCCGCGTCCATCTTAAACGAGCCTTTGGTCCCGTAAAAGGCAAAGCTAAAGGAAGGGCCTAAGCGTGCGACGCTGCTCAGGTGATAGACCGCGGTCGCCCCGCTTCCCATCTCGGCGACGATGCCCAAGCTCTCCGGCACATCGGCCGGTGCGCTCTTGCCCGTCTCCTCGTCGAGCCGCTCGGTCGTAAACGTCTTGCCATGAGCAATCACGGCCTTTTCGTGCCCGGCATAGCGTCGCACCGTCTCGTTGCCAATGCCCATGACCATGATGTTGTTGCCCGACAAATCGCGGCGTTGCCGCCAGTGCAGCGGCGCGTCTGGATCGTAGCCGCCGGAAAGGCCGGTGAAGTGAATTTCCAACAGGTCGCCAAAAAAACCGCTGTGCAGCTTGTCGAGCAAGAGCGGCTCGGCCGACAAGTAGAAGGGTGCCGGCACAATCATGGCCACCTGATCGGTTTGCTGCGAGGCCGCGTACATCTGCCGCGCTTCGGCCAGATTCATGCACATCCGCGCCTCGGTCAGCACGTGCTTGCCCGCCTCAAGCCCGGCCAGCGTCATCGGACAGTGCATATAAGGCCAAGTGCCGATGCATATCGCATCGACAGCGTCGCTTTCGATTAGCATCCGCCAGTCCGCAAAGACTTGGGGGATCCCGTACTCGTCGGCGATCCGTTGGCCCGATTCGCGGGAACGGTTGCAAACGGCGGTTATCTCGACTCCGTCAATACCTTGAAAACCGGGAATGTGCTGCAAGCGGGTATTGGCCCCCGCGCCTATGAGTCCTATGCGAAGCGTCACAGCCGTTTCCTCCTGTTAATTTTAAGCGGCTTTTAGCAAGTTTGATTCCTCTGCGAAAATATAGCCGGAGGCCACAGGAGGAGCAAGCAGGCTTGGGCCTCTGCACGCAGATAAAAAAACCCTCTGACGCGCCGCCATCCGGCCCTGATCAACGCCATTCATAGAGCGATCTACGCGCTAGCCGATACTCATCGGCCGGCCGGTCAATGGCCGTCGCTCCGCCCGAGGCCACCTCAATCAGGCGAGGGCACACCGGCTCGTACGCGGCCCTCGGCGCCACCGCGCCCTTGGCGACCAAAATGCGCTGCTGCTCGGGCTGGATTCCGGCACAGGTAATCTGGTGGATGCTGTTGGGACAGGTGCGCTCGCTGTTGAGCAAGAGCAGCCCTTTGCTCCCGTCCTGTTCAACTTGCACAACCGCGGTCGGCCCTTGGTCGAAATAACGGCCCCCACCGTGCCGACGCGCCCGCTCTTCAAACGACCCATCGTGCAGCGTCCGCACCCGGCCGGCAATGTCCACGGTCGGCCCGTGCATGTCGTCGGTCTTGCCGCCCACGCGGAGTTGGACCGGCCCGCCGATGCCGGCCGCAAAGCACACCTGCGCGCTTTCCGCGTCCCAAATCGATACGACCCAGCCGTCCGCTCCTTGCGCGAGCAATTGCTCCAACACAAACGTCGAGTCCCCAGACGACCCGCCGCCGATGTTGTCGCCCATGTCGAGCAGGCACACGGGCCTCTCCTCGCTCTCCAAAGCCAACCGCACGGCCTCGGCCGGGCCGGGCACTGCGGCCTTTAACTGGTCGCGGCTGGCCCATAGCTGCTCGCCCAACCGCTCGGCTTCGCGCTCGGCCCTTGCTTGGTCACCGTCGGCAATCACCACAATCGCCGGTCCCATATAGGGCACGTCCGCATACTGGTATCCAGCAGCGATACTACACCCGAGAATCCCCGCTTGCGACTCCAACTCAAGCGCCGCCTGCATCAGCGGCTGCATGGGCGCGACGCTCGTGTTGTGGAAGTAGATATTGCAGAGCACCTCTGGTTTGACCAACGCCATCTTGGGCTGGACCTCGCCGCGAATCTGCCGAGTCAGAATGGACGCCGCCTGCAAGCCGCGTTCCCGCTGGTCAATATGGGGGTTGGTTTTGTAGATAATCAGGGAATCGGCCGCAGCTACGAGTGCTGGGGGCACGTTGGCGTGGTAGTCGTGGGTCACGGCGATGGGCAAGTCGCCCACTAGCGCACGTACCCGGCGCACGGTCTCGCCGTCGGCTTGGGGGAATCCTTCGGCCACCATGGCCCCGTGCAGGGCCAACAGCACCCCGTCGAGTGGGGGCGCGGCCTCAAGCCCGCTGAGAATGCGCCCGACAAAGTGTTCGTACGTGGCCGCGGTCACCGGGCCGCCCGGAGTCGCCGTAGCCGCTAGCAGCGGATGCAGCTCATAGCCGAACTCCTCGGCCCCGGCGATACAGCCAGCCATCTCGTGAAAGGTTCCCGCGTACTGGTCAATTAGGCCCGCGCCCTCGCAGACTCCGAAATCCTCCAACTGCGTCGGCTGCGAATAGAACGAATTCGACTCGTGGGAAAAACCCGCTATTCCAATCCTCATTCTGTACCACCTTTCTAGCGAACAGGTCGCTTTAGTGCCTCGCTTGCCGTAGAATATAGTGCTATCTTGCCCAAACGATTATGAACCGCTGGCAAAACATATTCACCTATAAAAAGACCAAGCGTCTGACGCAAATGGTTGCTTGCGGCGGCTGAGCCTCCAAGCTGCGCCCCAGCGAGTTGGGGCGTGCGCTGGCAGGCTTGCCGGCGACCCGCGATCCCAATCTGCTCGTCGGCTTCAACCAATTCGACGACGCCGGCGTCTATCGCCTCAACGAGCGCGAGGCCCTCGTGCAGACCGTCGATTTCTTTACCCCCATCATCGACGACCCCTATACCTTTGGGGCCATTGCCGCGGCCAACGCGCTCAGCGACGTGTACGCCATGGGCGGGCAACCCCTCACCGCACTCAATATCGCCTGTTTCCCCGCCAACGAGCTCGAGCCGGAGGTACTCAACCAAATCCTCCTCGGCGGCCAATCCAAGGTCAGCGAAGCCGGCGGCACCCTCGTCGGCGGCCACACCGTGCAAGACCCAGAGCTCAAGTACGGCCTCGCCGTCACCGGCCTCATCCGCCTCGACCGCATCTATACCAACGCCGGCGCCCAGCCCGGCGACCGCCTTATCCTCAGCAAGAAGCTGGGCACTGGCCTCATCGCCAACGCCTTTAAGGCCGGGCACCTCGCCGAAGCCGACCTCGCCGAAGCCGTGGAATCCATGCTCGCGCTCAACAAGGCCGCCGCCGAAACCCTACCCGACTTCGCCGTCCACGCCTGCACCGACGTCACTGGCTTCGGTCTCTTGGGGCACGCCGCGGAAATGGCCGAGGGCAGCCAAGTGGGCATGACTTTTTACGCGGCCCGCGTTCCGGCCCTAGCGCACAGCCTAGCACTGGCCGCTAAGGGCCTCCAAGGCGGCTCCCGCGACAACCAGCGTTTCTGGGAATCCAAAGTAACCGTCGCCGCCGGCGTCGATCCGGCCCGCGCCAACCTCCTCTTCGACGCCCAGACCTCCGGCGGCCTGCTCATCGCCGTAGCCGCGGCTGAGGCTGAGGCCCTCCTCAACGCCCTTCGGCAAAACGGAGTGGAGGCCGCCGCGCTCGTCGGCGAGGTGACCGCGGAAAATCTCGGCCGCATCTTCGTCGAGCCGTGAGCGCGGCGCGGCTCCGAGGTATTTCCCTTGCTTGGAAACGAGAGAACGCCGTTTATTGTTCCTAATTTCGCAGGCTTGCAACGGTTCGAGAAGGTTGCGCCACACTCAGAACATTGGATTCCCGCTTGTGCGGGAACAACTTCTTTATTTAGGAGGGACGAAATGACTTCCAACCAGCACTGGTGGCCGGATCAGCTAAACCTAAAGGCTCTCCGCCACAATTCTCCCCTGTCCGATCCAATGGACGAGGATTTCGACTACGCCGAGGCGGTAAAGGCCCTTGATGTCGCCGCGCTTAAGAAGGACATCGAAGAGGTGATGACCACCTCGCAAGACTGGTGGCCAGCCGACTACGGGCACTATGGGCCGCTCTTCATTCGCATGACATGGCATGCCGCCGGCACGTACCGCATCAGCGACGGTCGGGGGGGTGGCGGCTCCGGCCACCAACGCTTCGCGCCCCTCAACAGCTGGCCCGACAATGGGAATCTGGACAAGGCGCGCCGCTTGCTCTGGCCGATCAAACAGAAGTACGGGCGGCAACTCTCTTGGGCCGACCTAATCATCTTCGCCGGCAACTGCGCGCTGGAGTCCATGGGTTTCAAGACCTTTGGTTTCGCCTTCGGACGCCCAGACGTTTTTGAGGCGGACGACACGGACTGGGGGCCTGAGGGCACATGGCTTGGCGACGAGCGCCACAGCGACGACGGAGAACTCCAAGGCCCCCTTGGTGCCGACCACATGGGCCTGATTTACGTAAACCCAGAGGGGCCAAACGGCAACCCGGACCCGCTCGCGGCCGCAAAATACATTCGCAATACGTTCAAACGCATGGCGATGAACGACGAGGAGACGGTCGCACTTATTGCCGGTGGACACACGTTTGGCAAAGCACACGGCGCGGCCGCTGAGGATAATGTCGGTCCCGAACCGGAGGGGGCGAGCCTAGAGGAACAGGGCCTCGGCTGGAAAAACCGCTACGGCAGCGGCAAAGGCAGCGATACGGTCACGAGCGGCTTGGAAGGCGCTTGGACCACGAACCCTGTGCAATGGGACAACAACTTCTTCGAGAACTTGCACAACCACGAGTGGGAGCTGACGAAGAGCCCTGCTGGTAAATCGCAGTATGCTCCCGCGAATGCGTCGGCCGTGGCCAGCGTACCCGATGCACACGATCCCTCGAAAAAGCACGCTCCCATGATGCTCACGACGGACCTCTCGCTGAGGGAGGACCCGGTTTACGCGCCGATTGCCAAGCGCTTCCTCGAGAACCGGGCGGACTTTGAAGACGCCTTTGCCCGGGCGTGGTTCAAACTGATCCACCGCGATCTAGGGCCTCGCAGCCGGTATATCGGCCCCTTGGTTCCCACCGAGCCGCTGTTGTGGCAAGACCCGGTCCCCGACGTCGATCACGAGCTAGTCGGGGAACGAGATATAGCCGACCTCAAAGCGAAGGTCCTCGCCTCGGGATTGTCCGTTTCCCAACTGGTCTCTACCGCTTGGGCGGCGGCCGCATCGTTCCGCGGCACCGACAAACGCGGCGGAGCGAACGGGGCGCGCATCCGTCTCGCACCGCAAAAGGACTGGGCAGTAAACAACCCAGCCGCGCTCAAAGAGGTGTTGCAGACGCTGGAGCAGCTCCAGACGGAGTTCAACAACGCGCAGACCGGCCAGAAGCGGGTCTCCTTGGCGGATCTGATCGTGTTGGCCGGGTGTGCCGGCGTCGAGCAGGCGGCCAAAAACGCCGGCCATGCCGTGCAAGTCCCCTTTACCCCAGGGCGCACGGACGCAACGCAGGAGTGGACCGACGAGGAGTCTTTTGCCGTGCTCGAACCCACCGCAGACGGGTTCCGCAACTACCTCCAAGCAGGGCAGGAAGGCACGCCGGAAGACCTGCTGGTGGAGCGGGCATACATGCTAACGCTCACGGCGCCCGAGATGACGGTGCTCGTGGGTGGCATGCGCGTTTTGAATGCGAACACCGGGCACTCTGAGCACGGCGTGTTCACCAATCGGCCCGAGGCGTTGACCAACGACTTCTTCGTCAATCTGCTCGACATGAACACCGAGTGGAACGCGACCTCCACAGCGCAGGACGTGTTCGAGGGACGCGATCGTCGGACCGGCGAGCGCAAGTGGACCGGCACCAAGGTCGACCTCGTCTTCGGTTCAAACTCCGAGCTCCGAGCCATCGCGGAAGTGTACGGATGCGACGACGCGCAGCAAGTGTTCGTGCGCGACTTCGTAGCCGCGTGGAACAAAGTGATGAATCTCGATCGCTTCGACCTAGCGTAATCTCACAAGTACGCGTTTTCTTGACGTTGTGTCCGGGATCGAGGGCGTCCCGCCCTCGACGAGGGCAAGATGCCCTCGATCCTGAGAGGCTGTCTGAAAACTCACCTTGGGTCGTGTTGAACAAGCCGATCCGTCATTCCCGCGAACGCGGGAATCCAGTCTTGAATGATGTAGGATTGCTATATCGCTCTGGAACGCTGTTGGGGGAGTATTGAGCATCCCCCAGCAGTCTCCACGTACTCCGCCGCATAGACCCACTATGTCCCATCGCCCTCGCATCCTCTTCCTCGCCCGCCGCTACCCGCCCACCATCGGCGGCATCCAGACCCACTGCCACGCGCTCTATACTCGGCTGGTCCACCACGCCCAAGTCCGCCTCGTCGCCTTGGGCCGCCAGTCGCTTTTGCACCTCGCTTGGTTCCTCCCCTATTGTTTTGTGGTCGCCTTTGGGGCCGTGCTCTTCCGCCGCGTCGATGCCGTGTACTTTGCCGACGGCGTCGCCGCAGCATTGGCACCCCTCCTGCGCCCCTTGGGGCCGGCGCGCTTCGTCACCACCGTCTATGGCCTCGAAATGACCTATAAAAATCCCCTCGCCCGCGCGCTGATGCACCGGGGAGTCCGCGCCTGCGACAAGGTCGTCGTCATCAGCGAACACAGCCGCCGCATTACCGCGGCGAGCGGCGTACCCGAGGCCAAGCTGGAGACCATCTATCTAGGGGTGGAGCCGCCGGAGTTAGCACCAGACGAGTTGGCCGCGGTCCGAGCGCGCTTTGAGGAGGAACACGGGCTGCGCTTTGGCCAAGACCGCGTCGTCCTGCTTTTTGGCCGCCAAGTCCCCCGCAAGGGCATGGTCGAGTTTTTGGCAAAGGGGATGCCCCTGCTCAGCGCGGATATTCGCCTCTTGATCGGCGGGCCTTCTGGCAGCGAAACCACGCGCTTGGAGGAGTGCTGTCAGTCGGGCCTAAAGGACCGCGTCGTCCTCCTCGGGCCGGTCCCCGACGATGTGTTGGCCATGTTGCGCGCCAGTTGCGACCTTTTCCTCATGCCCAACATCCACCTACCCGACGATGTCGAAGGCTTCGGCCAGACCCAACTCGAATGTATGTACGCCGGCACCCCGGCTGTGGCCTTTGCCGTCGATGCCCTGACCGAGAGCGTACGCGAGGGTGGATTCCTCGTCACCCCCGAGGACTACCCGGGCTTCGTCGAGCAGATCCATCGCTTCTTCGCGCTCGGCCCGGCTGAGCGCACTGCGCTAGGCCGCCAGTGCCGCGCTTACGTCCAGCGCGAATACTCCCCCCAAAAAATCGCCGCCCAGTACCTAGACCTTTTTACTGAAAGGGCCTAACCGCCATGCACTTTACCGAACTCGACACCCCTGCCCTCTGCGTTGATCTCGACGTACTAGAAAAAAACATCCGCGACTTGCAACGCGCCTGCGACCAACTCGAAATTGGCCTGCGCGTCCACACCAAGACCCACAAGACGCCGGCCATTGCGCGTCGGCAAATCGCCGCGGGGGCCATTGGCATTGTCAGCCAGAAGCTCGGGGAGGCCGAGGCCATGGCCGACGGGGGCATCCAAGACATCCTCATTCCCTACAACATCGTCGGCCGGCCCAAGCTAGCCCGCCTGACGCGCCTGATCCAGAGCGGCAAGAGCACCCTGACGGTCGCGGCCGACTCTGCGGTCACCGTTGACGGGCTGTCGCAGGCCGCCATGGCCGCCGGGTGCCGCATCCGCGCAATCGTCGAGATGGATACGGGCGGCGGCCGCGTCGGCACCCAATCGCCCGCCGACACCCTCGCGCTAGCCCAGCACATCGACCAGTTGCCGGGGCTGGACTTTACCGGCGTTATGACCTATCCGAGCAGCGAGCGCGCTCGCCCCTTCCTCGACGAAGTGCGCGACCTAACGCAAAAAAGCGGCCTGCCTTTGCACATCATCAGCGGCGGCGGCACGGGCAGCGAAGCCATCTCCAAATCCCTCGGCTGCACTGAGACCCGCATCGGCTCGTATGCCTATGAGGGCATGACCCGCGTGGGCCAGCGCGCAGACCTCAATCCGGCCCGCTGTCCGTTGCGCTTGGTCGTCGCCGTGGTCAGCACCTCTCGCCCGGGGCAAGCCATCGTCGATGCCGGCCAGAAGGCCTTCACCAGCTATCCGCCGACTCCCTACGGCTATTGCATTGAGCAGCCTGAGCTTTTTATCAAAGGCATGTCCGTCGAGCACGGCCACATCGATACCACTTCCGCAAATCGTCCCATCAAAGTAGGCGACATCCTCTCTTTCATCCCCTTGCACGGCGGCATGACCACCAACCTCCACGACCACCTCTTCGCCCTCCGCAACGGCGAGGTCGTCGAAGAATGGGAAGTCGCCGGGCGGGGCCGAGGCCAGTAGGGGCCAACTTAGAAACCCGATCCACCCCCCTTTTCACCGGAAGGACGCCATGGAAATCCAATCCCGACCGCAGATATTCGACGTCGATGAGCAAAACTTTGAAGAGCTGGTTCTCCAAGGCTCGCTAGAGCGCGTCATCGTCGTCGATTTTTGGGCCCCTTGGTGCGGCCCTTGCAAGACCTTAGGACCCATCCTCGAAGACGTCGTCACAGCACTCGGCCCCGGCGTGGCCCTAGCCAAGATCAATGTCGATGAAAACCAGCAGCTCGCCATGGCCTTTCGGGTCCAAGGCATCCCCGCGGTCAAAATCGTTAAAGACGGCCAACTCGCCCAAGAGTTTACCGGGGCACTGCCCAAGGAGCAGATCGAGGCCATTCTCCGGCCCTTGGTCCCCGACGCCGCCATCCCCGAAGCCCAAGCACTGGACCCAGCCGACGACCTAGCGGCCCTCGGCGATCTCGACGGGGCTACACGCCAGTACGAGAACGTGCTTCAAGAAAATCCAACCGACGGTCCCGCCCTCCTCGGCCTAGCGAAAATTCACCTCAAGCAGGGGTGCTTTGAAACTGTGCAGGAACTGGTCAATCTCGTCGAGACAAACACCCCCGAATACCCGCAGGCCCAAGCACTCCTCGCCCAGATCGGATTTGCCCACCAATGCCAGCAGGCTGGGGGCCGCGCCGCCTGCGCCCAGCGAACACTCGGCCAGCCAGACGATCCAGAGGCCCGCCACCTACTCGCCTGTTGCGCGGCCTCCGAGGGCGACTACGAAGCCGCGTTGCAGGAGTGGCTACACATCGTGGGAAAAAGATCAAACGGCGACCAAGCCAAGGACGCCATGGTCGCCATCTTCCATCTACTCGGCCGCGACAACCCACTGGTCGCCTCCTACCAGCGCAAGCTCTACCAAGCTCTGTACTGAGTGGCTCGGCTAGGCCGGGACCAGCGCCCCTGCACCAAAGATCATCGGATAGGCTTCGCCCGTGCGCACGGAACGTGCGGCTCCGTCCATGTAGGCGATGCTAAAGGCGCGGCGCGACGGACCCGTCGGGTTGGTTCCCGAGCGGTGCAGCAGCAGGTTGTTGAGCAAAATCGCCTCGCCCGCCTCGGCTTCGAGGTCGATCTCCGCTCCCGGCGGCGCGCATTCGGCTAGCTGCTCGGCCGAGGGAAAGTGCCTTTCGGTGATCACGCCGCGCTTGTGGCTGCCGGGCACCACCTGCATACAGCCGTTTGCGACCATCGCCGGATCGAGCGCGGTCCACACCGTGATCGTCGGATTGTACCCCACGCCCCAGCCCACCCCCACGTCTTGATGCCAAGGCAGTACCGTGCCCTTTTCCGCCGGCTTGTTCATAAACATCGCCCGGAAAATCGACACATCCTCGCCGATATAGCGCCGGGTGATCTGGCGGAAAAGCGGGTGCTGCATGTACGCGAGATAGACCGAATCCTGCTCTAGGCCCATGATCTTGCGGTACTGAAGCGTGGAACCCTTGTGGCCGGGGGAGACGGTGGGCATCTTCGCGTATTCGGCGTCCTCCCCGTCGAGCTGAAAGTCCATCTCCGGGTACGGAATCTCCCCGAGCATGATCGCGTCAATGCGCTGCTGGAGTGCGGCCAGTCCCGCGTCGTCGAGCACCTTGCCGAGCCGCACGTAGCCGTGCTCTTCAAAGTAGATGTGGTGTTCGTCGCTGTATTTCATTTGCTACTCCCTTCCGTTTTTCTATGAGATGAGCAATGTTCTCTCTTGTGTCAAATTTTCCTACCTTTCTACCCGCTCGTCCAGCCCGTCCCAAACGAGGAGTTGACCATGACCACAGACTATAGGCCCTTCCCCGCGTTGACCCCATCCCAACGCCTGCACCTCGAAATCTATGGCTACGTCGTCCTCGAAAACCTCCTAACCCAAGCCGAAGTCGCCGCGCTTTTGGAGGGTATCTACCGGATTGAGGCCGATTTTCAGCGCACGGGCCGGCTGCCCGGAGCCAACTGCCATCTTTCCAGCTCGACCCAAGAATTCTTCCGCATCGACAACCTCCCCCATCTGGCTCCGTGTTTCTACGACTATTTGACCCATCCTCGAATTTTGGGGATGGCCGAGGAGATCGTCGGCGGCACCGTCCGCCTAGAGCAGTCAGACGCCCATATCCGGCGGCCGGGCGGGGAGCAAAAGTATGGCTTCCATCGGGGCATTAACCCCGCCTATGCCCACACCGGCCAAGGTCTGTATCACTTCTCCTTTGTCAAGGCCCTCACCAATCTTACGGATCTCGGCCCCGACGACGGCGGCACGACCGTCATTCCCGGAACCCATAAAATCCCCCAAGAGGTTGACCAGCAAGCGATCATCAACGCCGCTTTCGCCGACGCTGAGCTCGTTCACCAAGTCGAAGCACCGGCTGGGTCGACGCTGCTCTTTTACGAGTCCCTGATGCACTCTTCCGGCATCATCCGCTCGCAACGAGACCGCGTCCTAATTCTCGGCGGCTACACCCCGACGATGTTCCAAGCGTGGAACGGCTACGATCCCGATCCCGAATTCGTCGCCGGCTTACCGGCCGAACGGGCGGCCTTGCTCACCGGCGGAGCCAAATACGGCTGGCAACGCAAAACGCGCGACCTAGCCACCCCTGCGGAGACTGCTTCCTCATGAATAAACCCAACATCGTCTTCATCATCAGCGACGACCAAGGCCCTTGGGCCGCCGGTTGCTATGGCAACGCGGAAATCCGCACTCCGGCCATAGACCGCATCGCCCAGACCGGCACGCGCTTTGACAACTTTTTCGTTGCGTCGCCGGTCTGCTCGCCAAGCCGGGCGACCTTTTTGACCGGGCGGATCCCCTCGCAACACGGGGTACACGACTGGATCAGAGAGGGCAACGTCGGCGAGACCGCAGCCGCTTACCTCGCCGGTGAGGTCGCTTATACCGATATCCTCGCTGCAAACGGCTGGGTCTGCGGCCTAAGCGGCAAGTGGCACTTAGGGCACAGCCAACGCGCCCAGCACGGCTTCGCGCATTGGTACGTGCATCAGCAGGGCGGCGGGCCATACAACGACGCGCCCATGATCCGCAACGGCGAGCGGGTCACCGAGCGAGGCTACGTGACGACGGCGATCACCAACGACGCGCTGGCATTTATCGACCGGCACGCCGATGGCGACGCGCCCTTTTACCTAGGCGTCCACTACACTGCGCCGCACAGTCCGTGGACTGGCCACCCGCAAGAAATCGTCGATTCCTACGACAACTGCGCGTTCGACTCCTGTCCGCAGGAGGAGATCCACCCTTGGGCCGTGGGGAACCCGCTGAGCGAGCACTGCTTGGGCAACCGCGAGATGCTCAAGGGCTACTTCGCGGCGGTGACCGCGATGGACCGCGACATCGGGCGGATCATCGACAAGCTGGAGGAACGGGGGCTGCGCGAGGACACGCTAGTAATCTTCACCAGCGACAATGGCTTTAGCTGCGGCCACCACGGTTTCTGGGGCAAGGGCAATGGGACCTATCCGCCGAACATGTACGAAAATTCGATCAAGGTGCCCTTCGTCGTCAGCCACCCCGGGCGCATACCTGCGGGAAGCGTCCAAGAGGGCATGGTCAGTGCCTATGATTTCATGCCGACCTTGCTCGATTATCTAGCCTTGCCGCTACCGGCAAACCTCGACGTACCCGGACAGAGCGTTCTGCCGCTGTTGTTGGGAGCGGGCGACCCCGGCCGGCCGGAGGTCGTGATCTACGACGAGTACGGGGCGACGCGGATGATGCGCACCGACGAGTGGAAGTACGTCCACCGCTATCCCGCTGGGCCACACGAGCTCTACGACCTAGCCAACGACCCGGGCGAGCGCACCAATTTGGCGGACGATCCCAGCCAAGCCGAGCGGATTGGCGAGCTGAAGCAACGACTGGAGGCGTGGTACGAACGCTACGTAGTGCCCGAGCGCGACGGCCGCAACTATGCGGTGACCGGCAAGGGGCAACTCAGGCCGGTGGGGAACTCCGCGACCAGCAAGCACCAACCTTTCGCGCAGGAGTAGCTGGCGGCCTTATTACACGACACTAGCCTCCAACTTTCTCAGGAGCGAGGGCATCTTGCCCTCGTCGAGGGCGGGACGCCCTCGATCCCGGACGTAGCGGCAACAGCAGAAAAGGCGGACCTCGATATGCGCTTGATTTTCAGCACTCAGCCACCCAGCGGCGCAATTCGCTCCAGCACCAAGCCTTCAGGCCGCACAAAGTCCTTGTAGCGGACCCGTATTTCCGCCCCGTTGATGCTGCGGGCAAAACCCGCACGCGCCTCCAGCTTCTTCACCTCAATCTCAACCCGATTGGCGCCGCGCCTTATTTCCTCGGGCGCCAAGCGAAAGCGGAACCAATGCGCGGAAAAACCCAACGGGGCTTGCACCGCCATATTGCCGGCGAGCTGTAGGGGAATGGTCAGTGCCCGCTCGTCGCTGATCTCGGCTTCGGCGCGGGACAGGACCCGGCCGTTAAAGCGCGTTTCTATCTCGTCCTCAATGCAGAAAAAGGCAAAGCGCAGCGTCAGGATGGCCGGGCGCATCTCGCCATCGCGGCGGGCGCTCTCCACGTCGTCGGCCACCCAGATATCGAGCGCGACCGTTTCGCCTTCCAACAACTGTTCCGGCACTTGGCGCGCCGGCGTACAAGTCTCCTCCCCTATCGCCCCCTCGCGTGGCTGTAGCAGGTAGCGCTTGTCGCGCCGGGCGTGGGCTTGCGGATAGGCCATCTCGCGCAGGATCTGGTACTCGCGCTCGGCAAAGGGCCAAGGCATATAGCCCAGATACATCCCGGCGTAGCCCTGCCAAGCTAACGTCTGGCTGAGGGCGCGGTACATCTCAATGCTCGGCAATCCCACCCGCTCGTCGTAAATCCGCCGCGGCGGCCGATAATACGCCGCAGCACCCGCATGCTCGGCCACCTCGGCCAACCACGGCGTCCAAATGCCGGGGTCAACTAGCACATTCTCGTCTTGGCCGACGACCCAATCGAGGCTGCCGGCCCGGAGCCACGCCGCCACGTCCAGCCCCACTGCGAGGTTGGCTTCCTCTGTTAGTTTTACCCGCGCCATAAGCGGAATTTTGCGGCCCTGCCGCGCGCCGATTTCCTCGGCCAAGCGCCGCACCTTGGCCACGAACTCAGTCATCAGGGGCGCGTTTTTTTGAATTTCATCCTGTTTGAAATAGAAGTTGTCAAAGCAAAAATCCAACTCCAATCCATCGGCTCGGTAGCCTTCCAACACCTCGCCGATGATGGCCAGTTTGTCGTCCTGCACAGCCGCTTGCGCGTAGTCGTAGCACCACTCGGCCCGGCCCGCGTCGCCAATGCACACCGCAGCTCCGCGCTGCTCCTTGAGCCGCCCCGAGCGCTCGTGTCCCGGCCGGGAAGAGTCCTGTAGCTTTAGGCTGGGAAAGACCTTTAGCCCCGTAGCGCGGCCGCGCTCAATCACAGCCCGCAGTTGGTCTGTGCCCAGCTCTTGGGCCGCCTCGACCATCCGCATGATCCGCCAGTCAATGTAGTTTTCCCACACCTCCTTTCCCTGCCCTACCACGCGGCCAACCGCGCTCTGGTGAAAGAAGACGTCGCTATAACCCAATCCCAAAACCAGCAAATCCACGCCCGTGCCCAACACCTCATCTACCGGCCAGTGCAGGAGGTGGCGGCTAGCCGGTGGTTCGAGTCGCTTGGCGTGAAAGTGGTGCGCGTCGTTGTAGTGAATCAAACGGGGGCGGTCCATGGCTAGCTCCTACTTAGTCTTTTTTGTGGGACAAAACCTGATCCATGTATTTTTCGCGGCCAAAGATCGGCTTCTTGTTGTACATCCGCGAGGGCTTGGGGATGATGCGTAGGCTGCGGTCGGCCAGCGGCAAGGGCACGGGCGCACACCCCCGCCGGTGCGACTCGCGCACCGCAATGGCCATTTCGAGGACCTTGACGCCGTTCTCGCCGCTGCCGGGTGGGTCCTCGCCCCGCTCCAGCGCGTCGATAATGGCCTTGCAGCTTGCCACGTTGCGGTCCCCGGGCCACCGCCAGCCCTCGGCGTCGTACCCGCGCTCTGGGCCGTAGATTGGCCCCTCCGGCAAGACGCCCTCAATTTTTTCCAACTTCTCCCAGCTCGCTCCGTCGCCTTCGGCGTACCGGTACAAGCCTACGAGGTTGTCGTCCGAGCGGAAGACCCCGTCCGCACAAGCCACCTCGTAGCCGCGGCCGCGCCCATCCTCGTCGCGGGCGATAAACGCCTCAATCCCATTGGTGAAGCGCACGTATCCGGCCCCGCCTTGGTCGTGGTCGCTCAGGGGATCGTCGCGGACCCAACCCGATACCCACGCCACCTCGGCGCATTCTGCGAAGTGGCGCATCAGGGTGAAACGCTGGCAGCCCCCACCCGACATCTCCGTGCCCGACCCCCCGAGCAGCGCGACGCGCTTGACCGGCCCCAACTCGCCCGCGCCGATGAACGCTAGGGCCTTTTGGTAGGCCGGCAGGTTCACGTCCAAGTCGCCGGCGCCAAAGGAGATGCGCCGGCGTTTGCACTCGGCGACCATCCGGTCGGCCTCTTCGAGGGAGGCCGCGATCGGCTTTTCGCAGAGAATGGCCTTAACCCCGGCTCGAGCGCAGGCGATGACGACCTCCGGGTTGGCCCGGACCGGCAAAATCGGCGCGGCAATATCGAGGGCCTCTTTTTCTAGCATCTGGCGATAGTCGGCATAACCGGGCACCCCAGTGCGTTTTTGAAACAGCGCCAGATTCTCCGGGTCTCCATCCGCCACGGCCACCAACTCCGTGCGCTCATCGAGCATGTAAGCGCGGGCGTGCTGCGTCCCTTTGCGCCCAGCCCCGATCAACCCCACGCGATACTTAGCCATCCGAAACCCTCCTTAGATTTTTCGCCGCGTCGCCACGGCCGCGGCCAATTCCTCCAACACCTCCACCGTCGTCGCCCACCCGATGCAGGCATCGGTAATGCTCTGCCCATACACCAACTCACGGCCTGCCTGCTGTTTCTGGTTGCCCTCAATTAGGTGGCTCTCCAGCATGACCCCGAAAACATCCCGCGCCCCTCCCGCCACCTGCGCGGCCACAGCGCGCACAACAGCCGGCTGACGCTTGTGATCTTTGGCACTGTTGCCGTGGCTGCAATCGATCATCACGCGAGGCGGCAAGCCCGCCTCTTTGAGTTGCGTCGCGGCCGCGCCGACGCTGATGGGATCGCAGTTGGGACCGTCGCTGCCGCCGCGCAAAATCAGATGACAGCTCGCATTGCCCGAAGTCCCGACAATCGCCGCAATGCCCTGCTTGGTCACCGAGAGAAAGTGATGCGGGTGCCGCGCCGCCCCGATAGCGTCGAGGGCGATCTGCACATTGCCCGCGGTCCCGTTCTTGAAGCCAACGGGCATGGACAGACCCGAAGCCAACTCGCGGTGAACCTGACTTTCGGTCGTGCGAGCACCAATGGCACCCCAAGCGATCAAGTCGGCGATAAATTGCGGCGTGATGGTATCGAGGAATTCGGAACCGACCGGCAACCCCATATCCCCCAACTGCACCAACAAGCCGCGCGCGGCGCGCAAGCCGCTGTTTATATCGAAGCTGTCGTCCAAGTGCGGATCGTTGATCAATCCCTTCCAGCCGACGGTCGTGCGCGGCTTCTCAAAGTACACGCGCATCACCACGTGCAACTCGTCGCTTAGGGCCGTGGCCCTTTCCGTTAGCCGGGCCGCGTATTCAAGCGCGGCTTGGGGGTCGTGGATCGAACAGGGGCCGACCACCACCACGAGCCGGTCGTCCGCTCCGGCTAATAGGGCGTCCAAGGTGTGCCGGGCCGCGGCCACGGTGTGGGAGGCCTTTTCCGAGATGGGCAGCTCTTCCATGAGAATCGCCGGTGGTATCAGCGGTTTGAGTTGGGCAATACGCAGATCGTCGGTTGATTCAAACAAGTCTTTTACTCCTTGAATGGTTATAAGTTTTATCGCCTAAATACGAATTGGCAAGCCGCGACGCCTTCTTGACACGCCCAAGCCCAACCCCGTATATAATTCGCTTTTTTACCCCGCCTCAGAGAGCGACCATGGGAAACACGCCACCGGCCGAAGGCATCCGCATCCCAGCCGCGGCCTTGCGCCAATTCACCGCCGACCTCTTTCTCCAAGCCGGCACCCACCCGGCGGACGCCCGGCTCCTCGCCGACCTTTTGACCGCCACCGACCTGCGCGGCGTCCACAGCCACGGGACTTGGCAACTCCCCGGATATGTGCGCCTGATGCTCCAAGGCCGCGTCAATCCCCGCCCTAATATAAAGGTGGTCAGCGCAACTACCACCACTCGCGTCTATGACGGCGACGGCGGCCTAGGCCACCTGCCCTGCCACCGCGCCATGGCTTGGGCCGCCAAAACGGCCGCCGAGTACGGCACGGCCGCGGCGACCACCCGCAACCACTTCCACTTCGGCAGCGCCGGCAAGTACTCGCGGATCGCCGCCGCGGCTGGCTGCATCGGGGTCGCCATCTCCTCGCACCGCTACGAGCTGCCGCCGGACTCGCTCGTCAAAGGCGTCAACGCCACTTCGCCGATTAGCATTGCCTTCCCCAACCGGGAGCAACCGCCCCTCGTGCTCGACATGGGGGCCTCAATGCTGCCTTGGGACGAAAACCTCTTCGCTCAGATCCCCTTTGCTTTTTTTAAGGAACTGGGCATCGGCGCGGTAAACCGGGCGCTGGGCGGCGTACTGGCCGGGATTTACCTGCCGCAATTTATCCCGCCGACCTCGCCTTGGGAGTCCAATCAAGGCACCTTCCTCGCCGCCTTTGACGTGCGCGCTTTTATGCCGTTAGAAGAATTCCACGCGCAGATGGACGCGTTCGTCGTTACCGCGCGCAACATGCGGCCCTTCCCCGGCCTCAACCGCGCCGAGCTGCCCGGCAATCTGGAGTGGCAACGGGAGCGCGAGTACGCCCGCGACGGCGTGCCCATCAGCCCGCAACACCAGCAGAACCTTCAGGCCCTAGCCGACGAGCTAGGGGAGGCCACGCCCTTCGCCGCCTATGAACACACCCGCTTTACTTCCCCATAGAAGAAGAGGAAGCCATGGCTCAACCCCGCATCCTGTCCAGCGTCGAGATCGAGTTTCAGGGCCAAAGCCAAGCCCGTGCGCTTATGGAGCGCGCCGGCTTCGCCGTCGAGGTCCGGCATCCCCAACCCGGCTGGCCCGACGAGGAGACGCGCACCAAGCTGGCCGGCTTTGACGCCCTGCTGGCCGGCGGCGAAAACCTCAACGCCGACACCATGGGCCGAGCAGCCCAACTCAAGATCATCGCCCGCAACGGCGTCGGCTTCGACAAAGTTGATCTCGATTACTGCACCCAACGCGGCATCGTCGTCACCAATACCCCCGGTGCCATGGCCGACGCAGTGGCCGACCTGACCTTTGCCCTGCTCCTCGGGATGGTGCGCTCGCTCCGGTTAGGCGACCAGCGGGTCAAGGCGGAAGACACCTACGACGTTCCCGTTGGCGAAGACCTCGGCGTCATGACCTTGGGGCTGGTCGGCTGTGGGCGCATCGGCGCCGAAGTCGTGCGCCGCGCTCGCGGCTTCAAGATGCAGGTCTTGGTCCACGACCCCTATATCGACGACGCCCAAATCCGCGCCCTCGGCGCCGAGCCGGCCGACCGCGCCGCGCTCCTGTCCCAAGCCGACGCCGTTACCTTGCACCTGCCGCTGACCGCGGAAAATCGCCAGCTCGTCAATGCCGAGTTCCTCGGCCTTATGAAAGAGGGGGCCTACCTGATCAACACTGCCCGCGGCGGTTTGGTTGACGAAGCCGCCCTGATCGCCGCCCTCGACCGCGGCCATTTAGCCGGTGCCGGTCTCGACTGCCAAGCGAGTGAGCCGCCGCAAGGCCAATCCCTCGAACTGGTCAGCCGCGACAAGGTGCTGGCCCTGCCCCACACCGGCTCCAAGACCCTCAGCGCCCGCAAGCGCATGGCCCTCGTCGCCGCGCAGAGCATCGTCGCCCTGTTGCAGGGCAGAGTCCCCGATCACGTGGTCAATAAAGAAGTGCTGGATAAATTGGATTTGACGGGCGAGCGGTCGGGAATGTAGAAGTATTGCCACGGCACTCTCCTCGTTCCAGATTGACAATATACCATTTAATGGTATATATCCTATTATGCCATGGACAGTTTACCTGACTCGAAGAGCGTATAAGCAACTGTCAAAGCTACCGCAGAGGATCTGGGACTTGGCCGACCTTGCAGTGGCTGACATGGAGGAACAGGGTATTAACCCACAAGGCTGGGATACTCTAAAAACCGGCGATAACGAATATCGCTTGCGCCTAAACTATCGTTATAGAATGCGCTATCGCGTCACGGACAGGCAGACCTTGGAAATCGAAGTGTTTTATATTGGGCACCGACGGGAGGCATACAGATGAACCAAGCATTGGAAATCCATCACGACCTAGCGGACGTAATCGTCAAGCCCAGTGTCACAGTGAACCAAAAACGGTTAAAAAAGATGATCTGCTCAACCCTAGATCAATATCTGAACGAAGACCGTGTACCGGCAAAGGAAATCCACGATGAAGCCAGAGAACGCCACGGTGAGTACTATCGAAGCATCGGTTATTACCTCCGTCTGTATCGCCAGCGTGCAGACCTGACTCAAGCGGCTCTTGCCAAGCGGAGCGGCATCCGGCAGCACCATCTATCTGAAATGGAAAACAACAAACGAGTGTTGGGAAAAGTAAATGCCAAGAAATTGGCGGAGATACTAGACTGTGATTATCGGAAACTGCTATAGGGTCCGAACCAGCCGCTTCCTCGGCTAGATGGTCGCATGGCTGCGCTTCTCCCGGCCCTAAGACGACGATCTTCAGGGCCTCCCGTCGCAATAGGTTAGCGAACAGGTTGACGTTCAACTTCAGAGTTGGCCTGCTCGGCCTCGGTTGCTAGCAACTTGTCTCCGTACGCGCTAAGCCTAAGCCGGGTGGGGCTTGCCTCGCACAAGTTGGCTCCAGCCAAGAGCACTACGGACCTGAGAACATCATGCAACTCACCTTCAACCATATTTGGCAGATCTTCCCACCTAATTGATGTCTCTTGGTATAAAGCGTCGATTAACTGTTGAGCAGTCGGGTCCAGATACACCGCGGCTAAACGCTCTTGGTTCTGTCGCTCCAGCTTCTGCTCTCTGTCGCTCCCCTTCCGCCCCAACTCCGGCGGCATGAAAAACTCGTACTGCTCCGGCGTTCCGTACCCCTCCATCTCGGTCAGCCGCACCCCCGTGCTGTTGAGTGCCGCCTCGACGATCTGCTTGTTGAAGGCGCTGACGTTCTCCTCGGCCAGATAATCGGCCACCGGCATCCACCGGCACTCGGCGATCTCGTCCTCTTGGATGCTAATCTCCGTGCTCAGGGGGCGCAGGCGGCAGACGAAGTAAATATCCGACTTGCCGAAGCGGTAGCCGTGCCAGTGGCGGAAGCAGACCAGCGCGTCGAACTCAGTATCGACCCCAGTTTCTTCAGCGACTTCGCGCACTACGGCCTCGGCCAAGTGCTCGCCGGCGTGCAGCGCACCGCCGGGCAGCTTGTAGCGCGGCGGCCCGGGCGCGCGCCGGTGGTACTTCTCGCTGACCACCAACAACTCCCGCGCCTCGTTGAGCACCACTCCGCCCGCGCCGATATAGTGCGAAGCGTGGGCTGGCACATAAGCACCTTCTTCGAGTTGCAAGGTCAGCATTAGGTAGCCGTCGCTGCTGTGGTGGAATGCAAATCCAGCTTCCACTGCTACGGGGATCAACGCCGCCTTGGCAATGGCGACCTCCAGCCAGACGACTCGATAGCCTTCGTCCTTCCAAGCCGCCAGCGAAACGCGCAGCCGCTCGGCAAACGCCGCCGGGTCGGGGTCGAGAGCCTCTGGCTTGGGAAGGATGCCGCCGAATGGATTGGTCGTTGCCGCAATAGGTTTCATATCCCGCCTCCCTCAAGGCCGCTAGTGATAGCAAACCCCACTTGGCGTGTCAACCCGCCCTGCTTTGGCCCACTGCCGAGCCGTACCCTATACTATCCGGTGCAAAAACACGAGGACTGCCATGCAGCGCACCCTGCACAGAAAGCTCATCGGCCCCAAGGCCCATCGCCAAGTTCTCGCCTTCCTCGGCGAGCACCTGCCCCACTTCACACCTCCCACTTCGGCCACCGCTTGGCGCGAGCAAGCTCCGGCCCTGCGCGCCCAAGTCCTCGACCTGTTCTTCCGCGGTCATCCCGTCGGCCTCCTCGCGGAACAGCCGCAAGTCCACTGGGGCGACCGCATCGAGACCGGGGCCGGCTACACCATTCGCAAGCTGCGCTACGAGGGCTACCCCGGCCTCTGGGTTCCGGCCCTGCTCTACGAGCCGGACCCGCTCGGGGAAAAGGCTCCGGCTGTTCTCAACCCCAACGGCCACCACGCTGGCGGCAAGGCCATGGACTACAAACAGGCCCGCTGCATCAACCTCGCCAAGCGCGGAATGCTGGCCCTCAACACCGAATTTCTTGGGATGGGAGAGCTACGCGCCGATGTCGAACACAATCGCATCGGCCACCTCGACCTGTGCGGCATCGCCGGCGTCGGCGTGTTCTATCTCCTGATGAAGCGCGGCCTCGATGTGCTGCTCGCCCACCCCAAGGCCGATCCCGAGCGCATAGGGATGACCGGCCTGTCGGGCGGCGGCTGGCAAACGGCTCTGCTCGCCGCTATCGACGAGCGAGTCAAAGTCATCGTGCCGGTCGCGGGTCATTCGGCTGTCTGGCAGCGCTGCGGCTGTATCGAGGACATTGGCGACCAAGAGCAATGCCCGGCCGACCTCTGCACAGTGGCCGATTACGACGCGCTCTCCGCGCTTTTCGCGCCGCGGCCTACTTTGCTCATGTACAACCGCCACGACGACTGCTGCTTCCAGACGCGGCGGGCGCGCAAATCCATCTACGAACCCATTCGACCGGTCTTCGCGCTTTTGGACGCCCGCGACAACATCGCTCTCTACGACAACACCGACCCCGGCACCCACAACTACGAGCGCGACAATCGCCGCCAACTCTACAAATTTCTCAACCGACACTGGGGATTAAAAACACCAGACGACGACCTGCCCTATCGCGACGAATTGCAAACCGAAGAGGCCCTCGCTGTCGGCTTGCCCCTCGACAACGCCACCTTGCTCTCCATCGCACAGGCCGCTCTTTGCGAGATCAGGAAGCGCGAGCGAAAAGCGCGGCCGCCAGCCGCTGCCCGCCAAGCGCTCGCATCATTACTCAAGCTGCCACAGTGGAAAAACAGGTCCCTACAAGAAGCCGGCACCGCGCAAAAGCGCAAAGCCGGCACCATCCAACATTATCTATTGCACCTCGACGATACCTGGACCCTGCCGCTGACCGAATATACGCCGCCCCGCCCTCGGGGCCTTGAGCTGATCATCGCCGACGGCGGGCGAGGCTCGGTCGCCGACCCGCTGGCCACCGCCCTCGCGCAAAGCCGCCGGGTGCTCGTCGCCGATATTTTCTCTACCGGCGAACTCCGCACCGACCCGCGCCACCAGATGCTGGTCGCCACCGCCGGCCAGCGCCCGCTCGGCATCCAAGTCGGCCAAGTGCTCGCGCTGCTGGCGATAGCGAGCCAAAAGAGCCGTGTGGTACACCTGACGGCTCACGGCCGCGTCTGTCCGGTCGTCGCGCTGATCGCCGCCGCGCTAAAACCCCAAGCCCTCGCCTCCCTGACGACCAACACCTTGCTCGATTCCCTCGGTCGCCTCATCGACTGGCCCCTGCCCTACGACGCGGCCCCGTCCCTTTATTGCTTTGGCCTACTCGCCGAATTCGACATCCCCGACCTGATCGCGCTCTCGGCCCCCGTGCCCCTCGCCGACCCCCAGCGCGGGCCGCTGCTGACCGCCGCCGTGCCGAGTAGAGCGGTCTGAAAACCCACCTTGGGTCGTGTTGAACAAGCCGTAGAGACAGGATCCGTCATTCCCGCGAAAGCGGGAATCCAGCCGGGATCGTTTAGACGCAAAGGACGACCACCAGAGTTTTCAGACCGCTTCTTAGAAATTGAAGGCCATCAGGAACCTGCTAGCCCAACCGCAACGCCCGATCCGCCAGCGGCAATTCTACCCGCCCGTTGCCCTGCCGATGCGACTCGCGCAAGCCAATGGCAATCTCCAAGGCTTCGCGCCCAAATTCCCCCGGGCAAATCCGCTCTTCCCCCTCCTCGATCGCCCGACAGACGCCCTCAATCGCATCGACCATGGACGAGCGCGGGTGCCACGGGTTGGGGAATGGCCGTTGGATCGGCTCGCCGGTCTCTGGATGCGCCCCCCACAGCTCGAATTGCGAGTGGGCGTTGCGCGAGACGATCATCCCGCGCTCGCCGATAAACTCCAGACGCCACCCATGCCCCGAGCGGTCGGCGCGGGAGTTCAGCAAGCCGCGCACTCCGTTGGCGTAGGCAATGTAGCCCGAGCCGGATAAATCCCGGTCGGCCGCGGCCTGCTCGTCGTCGTCCATCTCGCCCATCACCCACTCAGCCGGTGCTCCGGCAAACAGCCGAAACAGGGCCAGCGTATGGCTTTGCAGATTCGACAGGCTGTGCGGGCTGTGGCAGACCATGGAGCGCAACCGGCCAATCGCCCCTTCGGTTAGGGCCTGACGCGCCTGAGTGTACCAGCTATACCAGTTGAGATGACAGGCCATGGAAAGGATGGTCCCGCTTGCCTTGCAGGCCGCGATCATGGCATCGGCTTCGGCCAAGGTGCGGCACATGGGCTTGGTGGCAAAAATCGCCCGCACCCCGGCCTCGGCTAGGCCGATGACCACTTCGGCTCGCTCGTCGGGTCGCGTCGTCACCGCCACTAGGTCGGGCCGCTCTTGGGCGACCAACTCGCGGTAGTCTTCGTACAGGGCTTGTACGCCCCAGCGCCGGGCAAAGTCGTCCAACTTGGCTCGGTCCACGTCCGCCGCTCCGATCAGCTCAATGCCCCGCGCTTCGATCATGGCCGGAGCGTGTGCCCACGGCCAAGGATAGTGCGGCATCCCAATGTGCTCGTCGTCAATGGTGCTGCCCATCCGCCCGCAGCCGACCACTGCCCCGCGATACGTTCCACGCGGCCTCGTCGCCGCGATCTGTTTGTAAGCCGCGCCCAACGGTTGTGCCATGTCGCGTCTCCTCTGAGGTGAAATTGCAAAAAGGGGGCCGATTAAATAGAATAAGATGCGTACTTTGCTGCTTCCTACCAAGAGGAAGAAGGGAGCAAAGCACATCCACCTTTCCTCGACGTTGCCCATATCTCGCATTGTTTGGCACTACGGCTCAGTGACTGATTTAGCAAAAGGAGAGGCATCCCCTTGACTACCTTTGACTTTCGCGGCAAAAAGGCCGTAGCGACCGGTGCCGGCGGTGCCATTGGCGGTGAGATCGCCCGTGGCCTTGCCCAAGCGGGCGCGGAAGTGGCGATCTGGGACATTGCTCCAGAGGCGGCCCGCGCCAAAGCCGACGAGATCAACCGCGATTTCCCCAACAAGGCCCTCCCGGTCGAGTGCAACGTCGTCAGCAAAGACAGTGTCGAGGCCGCGCTCGCCGAGACTGTTGAGTGCTTTGGCACGGTTGACTTCCTGCTCAACGGCGCGGGCGGCAGCCACAAGGATACCACCACCTCCCCGGAGCTCGAATTCTTCGATATTGATCCAGAGGCGGTCAAGATGGTCATGGATCTCAACTATCTAAGCACCGTCCTGCCCTCGCAGGCCGTGGGCCGCGTCTTCGCTGCCAACGGCGCGGGCGCGGTCGTCAATATCACCTCCATTGGCGGAGGGCTACCGTTGTCGCGGGCTTTGGCGTATTCCAACGGCAAGGCGGCCGCCGATAGCTTCACCCGCTGGCTAGCCGTGCATCTGGCCACGACCTACGCTGCCAAAATCCGCGTCAATGCCGTGGCCCCCGGCTTTATGATCACCGCGCAAAACCGCTTCTTGCTCCTCGACGAAACGAGCAGCGAACTGACCGATCGCGGCCAGACGATCCTCAAAAACGTCCCCATGGCCCGCTTCGGCGACCCGCACGAAGTCGTCGGCGCGGCTTTGTGGCTCTTTTCGGACGCAGCCGCGTTTGTCACCGGTGCCATCGTGCCGATTGACGGCGGCTTTTCCGCGTTTTGCGGCGTATAAACCAATTCATTCAGATCAGGAGTTCACTTTGTTACCGGATATTGAAATCGCCCGCCAAACCTCACTCCGCCCCATTGACGATGTAGCCGCCCAGCTCGGGATCGGCTCCGAACACCTCGAACATTATGGCCGCGTCAAGGCCAAGATCGCGCAGGATTTCTGCCAGCAACTCGAAAACGCGCCTACTACCGGCAAGCTGATCCTCGTCTCGGCCATCAACCCGACTCCAGCCGGCGAGGGCAAAACGACCACTACCATCGGCCTGGGCGACGCGCTCAATCGCCTTGGCAAGCGCGCCACCGTCTGTCTGCGGGAACCTTCGCTGGGGCCTTGCTTCGGCCTGAAGGGCGGGGGCGCGGGCGGGGGCTACGCGCAGGTCGCGCCGATGGAGGACATCAACTTGCACTTTACTGGGGACATCCACGCTGTCGCCGCGGCCCACAACCTGCTCGCCGCGGCCCTCGACAACTACATTCACCACGGCAATGCGCGCCGCATTGATCCCCGGCGCATCGTCTGGAACCGCGTCCTCGACATAAACGACCGAGCACTACGCGATATTGTCGTTGGGCTAGGGGGAATCGCCAACTCCTTGCCGCGCCAGTCGGGATTCGACATTGCCGTGGCCTCAGAGGTCATGGCCATCCTCTGTCTGTCCGAATCGCCGGCCGAACTCAAGGAACGGCTCGGCCGAATCGTCGTTGCCCAGACGCGCGCCCGCGAGACCATGCGCGCTGCGGACCTAGCGGTCCACGGCGCCATGGCGGTGCTGCTCAAGGACGCCTGTCAACCCAACTTGGTGCAGACCTTAGAGGGCAATCCGGCGTTGGTCCACGGCGGCCCTTTTGCCAATATCGCGCACGGCTGCAACTCCATCGCCGCCACCCGCCTGAGTACGCGCCTCTCCGAATACACAGTTACCGAGGCCGGCTTTGGCGCGGACTTGGGCGCGGAGAAGTTCGCCAACATCAAGTGCCGCCAGCATGGCCTCGCACCCGACCTCGTGGTGTTGGTGGCCACGGTGCGTGCCCTCAAATTTCACGGCGGCACCCCGCTCAAAAGCATTGCCAAACCCAATGTCGAGGCGGTTGTCCGGGGCGTCGAAAACCTCGAGAAGCACATCGAAAACATCCGTCTCTTCGGCTTGCCCGTCGTCGTAGCGGTCAACGTCTTTGCCACGGATACCGACGCTGAGATCGAGTGCATCCGCGACAAGTGCGCTCCCCTCGGCGTTGAGGTCGTTCCCGCGGATCACCACGCTCGCGGCGGGGCCGGAGCCGAAGACCTCGCCCGCACCGTGGTGCAGGTTGCCGAAAACGCCCAGAGCAACTTCAAGCTGCTCTACCGGGACGACATGCGGCTTTGGGACAAGGTCCGCACCGTCGCCCAAGCGATCTACGGCGCCGACGACATCGTGGGGGACAAGATGCTGCGGAGGAAGTTTAGGCGGCTGGAGGACGAAGGCTACGGCAACTTGCCCGTCTGCATAGCCAAGACCCAGTACTCGCTATCGGCCGATCCGGCGCTCAAGGGGCGACCGCACGGCTTTGACGTGCCGATCCGCGATGTCAAGGTCTCGGCTGGGGCTGGCTTTGTGGTGGTGCTGACGGGCGACATTATGACGATGCCCGGCCTACCTAAGAAGCCCTCAGCCGAGTCGATTGACCTCGACGAAGCCGGACAGATCAAGGGGTTGTTCTGAGAGGCGTTCTTAAAACTAGGGTTTCCGTTTCTGATTCGGCTTGGTCCTTTTTTGGCTTCCCGCCCCGTGTCGGGGGACGGGGTGGCGTTCTTTCGCGGGAAGGACGGGAGCCGGCTCCGCTGACGGGAACCGGCTCCACGGACGGAGGCCGGCGGAACCGGCCCCCTGACGGCGACCGGCTACTTGAGCAGCAGCATCTTCCTTACGGCGTGGAACTCGCCGCCCGCCTGCAAGCGGTAGAAGTAAACCCCTGCGGATAGGCTTTGGCCGTTGTCGTTGGTGGCGTCCCAAGCGACTAGGTAGCGGCCGGCAGCCAACAGGCGTGAGACTGAACACGCGTGAATATCTTGCAGCGGTCTTAATGTCCCCTCGGCGAAGAGCCTCTCGCACATCGTCGAGACGATAGGCGTCTTCAAGAGAAAGGTACGGGGACCATCCTTCCGGCTCTTCTAGTAGCTCTACGTTGACGGCTGCAACATAGTTTCCTTCGTGGACGAGCTTCGTCCATTCCCTCTTATTCATTTTCGCCTCCGCTTGAAAGCGGCTGTATCCCTTTTTGTCGTCGCGTCGGTGACGTCGTGGGGGGGGGCCGGGGCGGGTGGATTAGGGCAAGCGCAACAAGATCAGCGTCCCCAGCGCCACCAAGCTGGTTACTTGCATTCCAATCAACCAGCGGGTTAGCACGGAGATCTCTCGCCGCAGTTCGTTGCCTTGCGCGTCGATACGGCTGCCTTGTTCGGCGATGGTTTGCTCCATGTGGTCAAAGCGGGCGTTGGTCTGCCGGCCTTGCGCGGCAATGGTTTGCTCAATGCGGTCAAAGCGGGCGTTGGTCTGCTGCCCTTGTTCGGCGATCTCTTGCCGCAGTTCGCTGCCTTGGGCGGCGATACGGCTGCCTTGCTTGTCGATGGCTTGCCGCAGTTCGCTGCCTTGGGCGGCGATACGGCTGCCTTGCTTGTCGATGGCTTGCCGCAGTTCGCGCCCTTGCGCGGCGATACGGCTGCCTTGTTCGGCGATGGTTTGCTCCATGTGGTCAAAGCGGGCGTTGGTCTGCTGCCCTTGCGCGGCGATCTCTTGCCGCAGTTCGCGCCCTTGCGCGGCGATACGGCTGCCTTGCGCGGCGATCTCTTGCCGCAGTTCGCTGCCTTGTTCGGCAATGGTTTGCTCGATGCGGTCAAAGCGGGCGTTGGTCTGCTGCCCTTGCGCGTCGATCTCTTGCCGCAGTTCGCGCCCTTGCGCGTCGATACGGCTGCCTTGTTCGGCGATGGTTTGCTCCATGTGGTCAAAGCGGGTGTTGGTCTGGCGGCTTTGTTCTTGGGTTAGGGGGAGGGGTTGTTCTGTCATGGTTCGCTCCTTTGGTGGGAGGGTTGGTGGGGAGGTTTGGGTAGGCCGGAGAGCGGTTCGGCCATACTTGCAAGATAAGGGAAAATGAGGGGGTGTGTCACGTCTAGAAAGAAAAATGGGGCCTCTGGCTGAGAGAGGCCCCATTGTATGAACTCGATTCGTCCTTCCCGCGTGCGCGGGAAGGACGGCGACTGGCTACTTGAGCAGCAGCATCTTTCTGACGGCGTGGAACTCGCCGCCGGCTTGCAAGCGGTAGAAGTACACCCCTGCGGATAGGCTTTGGCCGTTGTCATTCGTCGCGTCCCAGGCGACTAGGTAGCGGCCGGCAGCTTGGTGTTCGGCGACTAGCGTCCGCACGACTTGGCCTACTACATTATAGACCGTTAGCTGCACATCCGCCGACTGCGGCAGGGCGTACTGGATCGTCGTCGCCGGGTTGAAGGGGTTCGGGTAGTTGGTTGCGAGCGCGAAGGCGGCGGGGCGCGTTTGGAGCTGCATTGTTACGCTCGCGCCGAGGGCGTCCGTCACTGTGTAGATGTAGAGGGGGGAGCCTTCGGCTTGCGGCGTCCCCGAAATCGTCCGTGTTGCCGCGTCAAACGACAAGCCTGCCGGTAACTCTGGTGAAAGGCTGTACGTCAGCGGCTCGGTGCCGCCGGTGGCGGAAGGGAGCGTGAAGGCATTGACCGGCTGGCCGGAGATGAACTCGGGGATGGAAGCACCGTCGGCGGCGGCGGTCGGGACGAGCTTGCCGGCGCCGAAGAAGACTAGGTCGAAGGTTATCTCGGCGTTGACTGTGATGGAGAAGGTCAACGTGGCGGAGGCTCCCGTGCCGTCGGCGGCGGTGTACGTCACTTCGACAGGTTCGTCGGTGGCCGCGTCGGGGGTGCCCGAAATCGTCCGTGTTGCCGCGTCGAAGGACAGGCCGGAAGGGAGGTCGGAGACGCTGTAGGCGATGTCGCCGACGCCGCCAACGGCGGCTGGGAGTTCCATAGCGCTGATCTCCGTACCGGCGGTGTACTCTTGGTCGTCAATTGATGTGCCGTCGGCGAAGGCGAGAGGGGTGGCTTCTGGGGGAAGCGGGGTCTCAGTGCCGTCGGCGAGCGTGATGTGGGCGGAGGCGCCGGTCAGGCCCTCAGCAGAAGCGATCAACGTGATCGTCTCGTTGCCTTCGTCCTCGTTGTCGGCGGTCGGGTCGATCAGCAGGGTGATCGAACCGGAGGTGGAACCGGCCGGGATGGACAGCGAGGGGTTGTACAACGCAGAGTAATCTAAATCGCGGGTGGCGGCCGATTCTGGGTCAATGGAAAGGGTTACGGTGGCCGCGGCGTCGAGAGCCTTGCCGTCTAGCATGGCGGTGACGGTCAGTTGCGTCACGCCCGCGTCCTCGCTGAGGGTGTGCGGCGTTACCTCCAGCGCGAGGGCTGTGCTCGGCGTCTCGTCGTCGGCGATTTTGATGTCGGTTTGGGCGGAGCCGCCGGAAGCGGAGGCTTGGGCGCCTAGGTATTTGTTGCCATCGACTTCTTCGTTGTCGAGGGGGGTGAGGGTGAGCAGCGTCCGGCCTTGTGTTTCGCCGGCGGCGACGACGACGGAGCCGCCGATGACGGCGGTGTAATCGGCGTCGCGCACGGCGGGGGTGCCGGAACTGGGGGCGGCAATGGTGAAGAGGATGGTCTCGGCTCTGGGGGCGGGAGCGGCTAAGGTTGCCGTCAGGAGGATGGCGGTGGTCTCGCCGTTCTCGCGGATGGACGAATGGGTCGAGGTGATGCTGGCGACGCGCACGGTGGCCGGTGGGGCCGTGCCGATCTCAAAGGTGAGGCTGAGGACAGCGGTGTTGACTGGGTCGGGCGCGCTGTCGATGACGGTGTACACGACGGTGGCGTCGCCTGCTGTTAGCGGCGTGCCCGATAGGGTGCGGGTTTCTGCGTCGAAGACCAGACCGGCGGGCAGGGTGGCGGACACGCTGTAGGTCTTGTCGCCAATGCCGCCGGTGGCGGCGGGCAGGACATAAGGCTCAATGACCGTGCCGACGACGTATTCAAACACGGTCGAGACGACATCGACGTCCTCGTCGAAAGCCAAGACGCCCGGCCCGGTCTCCGGGTCGCCGTCTTTTAGGGTGATGACGGTTGTGGTGACCGTCACGTCCTCGTCGTCATCATTCTTCACCGGGCTTTTTAGGGCGGTTAGGCCGATCTTTTTGTCGCCGCCCGCAAGCGGGGTAACGGACACGGTGGTTGTGCCGCTGATTTCGCCCGCCTCAATCGTCAGGCCGCGCAAGATCGCCGTGTATTCGGTGTCGCGGGTGGCGGCTTTATCGGCGTCGTCCACATCGCCGTCGGCGTCTGTGTCGGTGGTGACGACTAAGACTATGTCCACGTCCTCGTCGAAGGATTGGCCGTCTAAACGAGAGGCTGCTGTGTTGGCATTTACCGCGCCGTAGGCATGACAATCGGATGGAGCGGGAGACTTACCGCGACCTAGAGACGCTAATAGTTCCTCTCCTCCCAAGCCGGGGGATTAGACCTGTTTCGACAGTAGAAGAGTTCGACGTGCCCACAGTTATCACAGGTGAATATCTTGAAGTACACCTGATCGTTTGCTGGCTTCAAGCCAAAATAATTTATAGTTTTGTGCCTGTCCCTGTCCGCAAATAATTGATACTTCCCGAAACCACAAACCCTGCACAGGCGGTCAAAATTTCCTCCCATTGGACCTGCGCCGAGTCTTAGGGCACGGAGAAGACTGTCGATATTCTCAAGTAGCAAATCAGCGTTTTCGAGGCAGTTCTTTTCGCCTTCAACAATGCACTTATCGAGCAAGCCATTAAGAAGTGCCATTTCAGGTTTATCGGGAAACATCCTCTCAAGATTGAATTCTTCTCGGCGGTGATACCAAAGGGGAAGAAGCGGGGTACGGGATACCATTGACCAGATGGTCTTACCTAGTGAAAAGACATCGAAACTGGGTCTTATCTCTTCCATTCGCATCAGTACTGCCCATGGTGGCATCCAGGCATGACTACCTACGTTTTCGAAGGTGTCGCTGAGTCTCGTGTGTTCTGGATCTTTGAAAAACACAAGGCCAAAGTCGCCGAGTATTAGTTGTTCACTCTCATCTACGAAAATGTTATCTGGCTTGATGTCGCGATGGACGAGTTCATTTCCGTGCAAGGTGGCAACTCCCTCAACAATCGGCCGAATTGCAGTTAGGGTGCGTTCTACTTGACCTGTAAACTGGTCGGATCTGTCTTTTAAGGTCCCCTTTGGATAGTATTCTGAGACAAACCACTTCTCATCAGGATTATGATCCACAATTTTCAGGAGGTTCGGATGATCAGCTTTCTTCATAGCCTCCAACTCGCGTTTTAGCCGTTTCTCTGCATCCTCAAAATTTCGAGCTTCATTCGGCGAGTGAAGAATTTTGAGTGCGCCGTGGTTCATAGGATTTTCAGCATGCACAACTTTGGCAATTTCTCTTTGCACCTGATCCTCGCCCGTCAAGGTCTGTCGTTCGGGGCTCAGAGCAAGGCCGACTGGTCTAGAGAGAGCAAGCAGATCCAAGTTGACTTTAGGCACGACATGGAAGACTTCTCCTTGTCCTCCTTTGCCAATGGATTCAATTTTTTTCCAACGTTCTTCGTACTGCATTTTCGTACCTCCAATCTTCAATTATAAACATATCCGTAGGTCAGGGTGATGTCAGGCTCAGGCCATACGACGCAGTTAAACGATGGTTAGCTGCTTTACACAGCAACAGGCGTGAGACTGAACACGCGTGAATATCTTGCAGCGGTCTTAATGTCCCCGCGGCGAAGAGCCTCGCGCACATCGTCGAGACGATAGGCGTCTCCAAGAGAAAGGTACGGGGACTATCCTTCCGGCTCTTCTAGTAGCTCTACGTTGACGGCTGCAACATAGCTTCCTTCGTGAACGAGCTTCGTCCATTCCCTCTTATTCATTTTCGCCTCCGCTTGAAAGCGGCTGTATTCTTTTTGCCGTCGCGAACGAATTGCTCGGCGATGCCTTCTAGCCGGCCGAGGCGGCGGTTATGGTCTTGTTCTTGCGTTTGAGTTAGGGGGTGTTCCGTCATGGTTCGCTCCCTTACTACACGACACTAGCCGCTATCCTGCCAAGGATCGAGGGCATCTTGCTCTCGTCGAGGGCGAGACGCCCTCGATCCCGGATTTATCGAGAGCACCAGAAAATGCGTACGTAAAGCAGGTGTCGTGTACGCTCCTTGTTACAAGCGCGACAAGATCAGCGTCCCTAGCGCCAGCAAGCTGATTACTTGTATTCCAACCACCCAGCGCATTAGCTCGTCAATACGGCGGTTTTGCTCGTCGATTGCTTTCCGCAGGGTGCTGCCTTGCTCGTTGATTGCTTTCCGCAGGGTGTCTCTTTGCTCGTCGATACGGCTGCCTTGCTCGTTGATTGCTTTCCGCAGGGTGTCTCCTTGCTCGTCGATTTTTTGCTTCAGGGCGCTGCCTTGCGCTTCGATACAGCGGCCTTGTGCGGCAATGGCTTGCTCCATGCGGTCTAAGCGGGTGTTGGTCTGGCGGCCTTGCTCGGTAAACTGCTCGGTATCGACAATGCCTTCTAACCGGCCAAGGCGGCGGTTATGGTCTTGCGTTTGAGTTAGAAGTTGTTCCGTCATGATTCACTCCTTGAGTGGGGGGTTCGTGGGGCCATTTTAGGGCCGGGGCGGGTGGATTAGGGCAAGCGCAACAAGATCAGCGTCCCCAGCGCCACCAAGCTGGTTACTTGCATTCCAATCAACCAGCGGGTTAGCACGGAGATCTCTCGCCGCAGTTCGCGGCCTTGCGCGGCAATGGTTTGCTCCATGTGGTCTAAGCGGGCGTTGGTCTGCTGGCCTTGCGCGTCAATGGTTTGCTCCATGCGGTCAAAGCGGGCGTTGGTCTGCTGGCCTTGTTCGGCGATCTCTTGCCGCAGTTCGCGCCCTTGCTCGTCGATACGGCTGCCTTGCTTGTCGATGGCTTGCCGCAGTTCGCGCCCTTGCTCGTCAATACGGCTGCCTTGCTTGTCGATGGCTTGCCGCAGTTCGCGCCCTTGCTCGTCAATACGGCTGCCTTGTTCGGCGATGGTTTGCTCCATGTGGTCAAAGCGGGCGTTGGTCTGCTGGCCTTGCGCGGCGATTTCTTGCCGCAGTTCGCTGCCTTGGGCGTCGATGCGGCTGCCTTGCGCGGCAATGGTTTGCTCCATGTGGTCAAAGCGGGCGTTGGTCTGCTGGCCTTGCGCGGCGATTTCTTGCCGCAGGGCACTGCCTTGCTCGTCGATACGGCGGCCTTGGGCGTCGATACGGCGGCCTTGCTTGTCGATTTCTTGCCGCAGTTCGCTGCCCTGCTCGGCAATGGTTTGCTCGATGTGGTCTAAGCGGGTGTTGGTCTGGCGGCTTTGCGCGACGAATTGTTCGGCAGTGCCTTCTAGCTGGCTGAGGCGGCGGTCGTGGTCTTGCTCTTGGGTTAGGGGGAGGGGTTGTTCTGTCATGGTTCGCTCCTTTGGTGGGAGGGTTTGTGGGGAGGTTTGGGTAGGCCGGAGAGCGGTTCGGCCATACTTGCAAGATAAGGGAAAATGAGGGGGTGTGTCACGTCTAGAAAGAAAAATGGGGCCTCTGGCTGAGAGAGGCCCCATTGTATGAACTCGATTCGTCCTTCCCGCGTGCGCGGGAAGGACGGGAGCTGGCGGAACCGGCTCCTGCTGACGGCGACCGGCTACTTGAGCAACAGCATCTTCCTTACGGCGTGGAACTCGCCGCCGGCTTGCAAGCGGTAGAAGTAAACCCCTGCTGACAGGCTTTGGCCGTTGTCGTTGGTGGCGTCCCAAGCGACTAGATAGCGGCCGGCAGCTTGGTGCTCAGCCACCAGCGTCCGCACGACCTGACCGACGACATTATAGACCGTTAGTTGCACGTCCGCCGGTTGCGGCAAGGCGTACTGGATCGTCGTCGCCGGGTTGAAGGGGTTCGGGTAGTTGGTTGCGAGCGCGAAGGCGGCGGGGCGCGTTTGGAGCTGCATTGTTACGCTGGCACCGAGGGCGTCCGTCACCGTGTAGATGTAAACGGGGGAGCCTTCGGACTGCGGCGTACCGGAAATCGTCCGGGTGGATGCGTCGAAGGACAGGCCCGCAGGTAATTCGGGGGAAAGGGTGTACGTCAACGGGGCGGTGCCGCCGGTGGCTGAAGGGAGCGTGAAAGCATTGACCGGCTGACCGGAGATGAACTCGGGGATGGAAGCACCGTCGTCGGAAGCGGTTGGGACGAGCTTGCCGGCGCCGAAGAAGACTAGGTCGAAGGTTATCTCGGCGTTGACTGTGATGGAGAAGGTCAACGTGGCGGAGGCTCCCGTGCCGTCGGCGGCGGTATAGGTTACTTCGACAGGTTCGTCGGTAGCGGCGTCGGGTGTGCCGGAAATCGTCCGCGTGGCCGCGTCGAAGGACAGGCCCGCGGGCAGGTCGGTGACGCTATACGCGATGTCGCCGACACCGCCAACGGCGGCGGGCAGTTCCATAGCGCTGATCGCCGTACCAGCGGTGTATTTTTGGTCGGCAATGGACGTGCCGTCGGCGAAGGCGAGAGGGGTGGCTTCTGGGGGAAGCGGGGGCTCAGCACCGTCGGCGAGCGTGATGTGGGCTGAACCGCCGGTCAGGCCCTCAGCAGAGGCGATGAGGGTGATCGTCTCGTTGCCTTCGTCCTCGTTGTCGGCCGTCGGGTCGATCAGCAGGGTGATCGAACCGGAGGTGGAACCGGCCGGGATGGACAGCGAGGGGTTGTACAACGCGGAATAGTCTAAATCGCGGGTGGCAGCCGATTCTGGGTCAATGGAGAGGGTTACGGTGGCAGCCGCGTCGAGAGCCTTGCCGTCTAGCATGGCGGTGACGGTCAGTTGCGTTACGCCGGCGTCCTCGCTGAGGGTGTGCGGCGTTACCTCCAGCGACAGGGACGTGCTGGGCGTCTCGTCGTCGGCGATTTTGATGTCGGTTTGGGCGGAGCCGCCGGAAGCGGAGGCTTGCGCGCCTAGGTACTTGTTGCCATCGACCTCCTCGTTGTCGAGGGGGGTGAGGGTTAGCAGCGTCCGGCCTTGTGTCTCACCGGCGGCGACGACGACCGAGCCGCCGATGACGGCGGTGTAATCGGCGTCGCGCACGGCCGGCGTGCCGGAACTGGGGGCGGCAATGGTGAAGAGGATGGTCTCGGCTCTGGGGGCGGGAGCGGCTAGCGTCGCCGTCAGGAGGATGGCGGTGGTCTCGCCGTTCTCGCGGATGGAGGAATGGGTCGAGGTGATGCTGGCGACGCGCACGGTGGCCGGCGGGGCCGTACCGATCTCAAAGGTGAGGCTGAGGACGGCGGTGTTGACTGGGTCGGGCGCGCTGTCGATGACGGTGTACACGACGGTGGCGTCGCCTGCCGTCAGCGGTGTGCCCGATAGGGTGCGGGTTTCTGCGTCGAATTTTAGACCGGCGGGCAGGGTGGCGGACACGCTATACGTCTTGTCGCCAATGCCGCCGGTGGCGGCGGGCAGGACATAAGGCTCAATGGCCGTGCCGACGACGTATTCAAACACGGTGGAGACTACATCGACGTCCTCGTCGAAAACGAGGCCGCCCGGGGCCGTCTCTGGGTCGCCATCTTTTAGGGTTATGACGGTTGTGGTGACGGTGACGTCCTCGTCGTCATCATTCTTCACCGGGCTTTTCAGCGCGGTCAGGCCGATCTTTTTGTCGCCGCCCGCGAGGGGGGTTACGGACACAGTGGTTGTGCCGCTGACTTCGCCGGCCTCAATCGTCAGGCCGCGCAGAATGGCGGTGTATTCGGTGTCGCGGGTGGCGGCTTTATCGGCGTCGTCCACGTCGCCGTCGGCGTCCGTGTCGGTGGTGACGACTAAGACTATGTTCACGTCCTCGTCGAAGGATTGGCCGTCTAAGGTGCCGGTGATCGTGACGTTGTTGGCGCCGGTGCCGGCCTTGAGTTCGGCGGGATTGGCCGTCAGCATGATCTGAGTGCTCTGCGTCTCGTCATCTACAATGGTGATCGTCGCGGTGGCGTCCGTGGCGGACTCGCCGACCGAGGCGACTACATCGAAGGTGCGCGCGTCGTTCACCACCTCGTTATCGACCGGGGTGAGCACCAGCGTGGTTGAGGCTGTGGTCTGGCCTTTGGGCACGACGAGATCGCTCAAGACGACCGTGTAGTCTATGTCGCGGCGACCCTCTTGCGGGTTGATGGTGAACGTCACTCGCGTATCTGACGCTACGGCGTCCTTCAAGGTGACTTTCAGGGCGATTTCTTGCCGACCGGCTCCCTCGCGGATTGTCGCAGGCGTGGCAGTCAGGCCGTCGGTCGCGCTTTTGAGCGTGACAACGGGGGTGTCCGTTATCTCAAAGAGATGGTGGGGAAACTCAATATACTGCGGCAGTTTGCTTTCAACTAACACAAACCTCGGATTCGACGTAGGCCACCAATCGGGACGGGTACGGGAAGGATGAGTCTCGAGACGGTCCATCCTACCAGCCGGCTGAGTAGTATCGTACTCTTGGCTATACTGAGCACCCCGGTCAGCGATCCAAGGGACCCTTTTAGCCGCTATCGCAGCCAGCAGCAGGGCTCCGCCGTCGCGAGCGGGGACGCGGGTGTTTGATGGTCCGACATCTCCGCCAAATAGGGCAAAAGGAGGACCAACCCCTACATTCTGGCCCTGCGTCCCAGCATCATTACGAGCACCACCTAGAAAGTCTTGGAGAGTACCATCGTTATCAAAAGCATCAATCACCCCATTACCGTTCAGGTCGACGCCGATTCTCCCTTCCCGAATAAGGCCGTCGCAGCGGCCATCAAAGTTGAGATCGTGTTGGGACAGGGGGCCGGAGGTCGTGGGGGTGCAGCCTAAACCTTCTTCGTTGAAGATAACGGCGCGGTCGGGCCGCTTAGTACCACCAGAGACGTAACCGCCGATTTTACTAAGCGCCAGCGAGTCGCTCATGTCCCCATCGAGGTTCAAGTCAATGCCGTTGAGGACCAGCTTCTCCGTCCCCGCCGCGAACGCGATGTAGCCAACCTTGCCTTTGGGATCGATGGTAATCGTCGCCTTCCCCGATGGCTTATTCCGGCGTATGGTTAGCGACGCGGACTGCGCCGAGTAATCCGTATCGCGCGTCAGTACATCGGACGCACTAACACCCAGCGGGAAATTAGTGTGACGATCACCGGGGAACTGCGTTTTATGGATCAAGGTAAAGGTTTGGTCCGACCGCAACGGGGCACCGTTCAAGGTCGCGGTCACGGTAACCTCGGTCGGCCCCGCATCCTTGCTCAGACTGGCCGGCGAAAACGAAAGGTTTACCTGATTGGTTAGCTTTTCGTCGTCCGTTACGCGAATCTCCGTCCGCTTAACTGTCTCGCTACCGGCAAGGCCGTCAATTTTAATGATAAGATCGGGATAGCGGCGGCCCAGGAGGGTGCCGCGCTGTTCGAAGTGGTAGTAACGGTATTGATTACCGAAAAGGTCGTCGGTGTATTGAACACCATCCTTGAGAACGAGGACTTGCAGCGGACTTGAAATTATTTGTTGACTAATGGACTCATCACGATCAAGGCCCCAAGGAATGGTGAAGTCATCATAGGTATTATAAAGACCGCGCTCGTCGTTATCCCTCGGCGTGAGGATAATGGTGCCGGTCGCCTTTTTCTGGTCCTTCGGAATGACTAACGTCGGCAGCGTGATGGCGAATTGGCTATTGACCTGGGCGCGACTATTGTACCAGTCTTTCCAATCCCCCCCCGGCCTAGTCAGAGGCGCACTCTGGCGAGCACCGCTATCACGGTTCGCAGCGGGAAGGGCCCACCAAGGCTGCCCATAACCCGTCCAACGACCATCTGCATCTATAGTATGGCCGGGGCTGAGATTCCCTACTCCGTTGGGGAGGGGAGTCCCGGAGAGATCAGAAATCAAAGTCTGGGCCCCGAGTTTCAGGGAGACGACCGTATTCGCCGTCACCTTCGCGTCGCTTTCGGCAGTCACGGTGATTTCGGTTCGTCCGTCCTCCTCGCGTATCAGCGGCTTATCGACCGACAGCGTAATCTCCGCTGCCGCCGCGCCTGCCCAGCCCAACGCCAAGACCGCGACGAGCAGGTAAAGAGCGTAGGGCCGGGATGCAAAAGACTTCATGGATGTCATCGTTCAACCTCCTGTGGAATGCAAAGAATACAAAGAGACGTTTTTAGGTTATTCAAGCCATTCAATAATTATGCTAAAAGAGGCTATTTTTGCAAGCATAAGTTGCGTTTGACGTGTCGGGAAGGACCAAAAGATAGCCACAAAAGGCACAAAAGGCACAAAGGGGGGGAGGGGCAGGGGAGGGCTGGGAGGGGCGTTCATGGATTCCCGCTTGCGCGGGAATGACGAGTTCTTGCGCCTTCCGTCATTCCCGCGCAAGCGGGAATCCATAAAAGCGTCCTGCCGCGCCCGACCGTCCCCCACCCGCGCCACACCCCCACGCCGCCGCGCCCTGCCGGTATGAGATACTTCGCTGCGCTCAGTATGACAGGAAGCCGGAAGCCTGTGGTCGCGTCGCTGGTGTCGTGGGGGGGGGGGGGGGGGGGTAAGTGCTTGTCTTTCAATAAGTTACGACAAATCGTTAAGTCTTGACGTTGTAAGCAGGATGCGGTCATCGCGGCTGGCTGGCCCGCCGCCAACATCCTCTCATAATTCAGTTGATTTACCATCTTCCTATTCGTCCCTGTTCATTCTGCTCATTCATAAAACACCAAAATATGCCGAAAAACCCCCGCCCGCAAAGGCCGCCCGTGTGTCCTGCTGAGGAAGCGCAGCGAAGCCGAAGCATCTTTACATGCTTTCGAGGCCGTTATAAGGGATGTTCTGTATGGAGTGTTGGGTATGAGATACTTCGCTACGCTCAGTATGACAGGAAGGCTGTGGTCGCGTCGCTGGCGTCGTAGGGGGGGCGGCTAGATCAGGGCAACCGCACCAAAATCAACGTCCCCAACGCCACCAAGCTAGCCACCTGCATCCCCACCAACCACCGCGTCAGCACATCAATACGGTGCCTTTGCTTGTCGATAGCTTGCTCCATGCGGTCAAAGCGAGCGTTCGTCTGCTGCCCTTGTGCGGCGATCTCTTGCCGCAGGTCGCGGCCTTGCTCGTCGATGGTTTGCTCCATGCGGTCAAAGCGAGCGTTCGTCTGCTGCCCTTGCTCGGCGATCTCTTGCCGCAGGTCGCGGCCTTGCTCGTCGATGCGGCGGCCTTGCTCGGCAATGGTTTGCTCCATGCGGCCTAAGCGGACGTTGGTCTCGCGGCTTTGCTCGACGAATTGATCGGCAAGGCCTTCTAACCGGCCAAGGCGGAGGTCGCGGTCTTGCGTTTGAGTGAGGGGGAGGGGTTGTTCCGTCATGATTCACTCCTTTCGAGTGAGGGGTTCGGGGGCTGTTTGGGTATGGCCTGAGAGCGTTTAGGCCATACCTGCAAGATAAGTGAAAATCAGCGGCGCGTCACCTCTATATCCCGCGCAAGCGCAAGAACATAGCGGCTGATTCGGGTGAGCATGGAAAAGACCGTCTCAAGGACCATCCGCTCGCTCCATTTTACGGCGAAGCAGGAGGACGGTGTCTTCTTTGGCAATAACCGCACCGACGACATAACGCACGATGCCTTCCGAATTGGCTTCTTCAAGGAACGTGTTTGCAGTCACAGCAAATCCTTGCGGCAGTCGGCAACCTTGCGGAATGCCTTGAACTTTCGTTTGGAAATGGGCTGAGAATATACGGAGCGGCTAGCGGGTGGCTCAAGGCGCGGCGATTGCTTTTCAGGGGCGGTGTGGTTGGTTACTATTTGAGGGTGTGTAGAGATAGCGACCAATCGCTAACGGGAGGAATTATGCTGACTAAAGAAGGATGCCGTGCGCGGCAGCAGCGCCTGTGTGCGCGGCTGGCCGAGCTCGACATCGACTCGGTAGTGCTCAACCATCCAAAGGAAATCTACTACTTCACCGGGATCATCATCCCGGAAGAGTTCCCCGGCCCGCCGGCCCTCTTCTGGCTAGGGGCCGATGGACACTCCTTGCTGATCGCACATACCGACGCCGGCGAGCCGTGCGCCGACGAGTGCGTCTCCTTTTCCCTCAGCGTCGGCGGCACAGTCTCGCCCGACCTACGAGAGGTGATAAGCGGGCTAATCGTCGATACGCTGCGGGCCAAAAAGCCGGCGGCAGGCCGCTTGGGATGGCAGAGCGAGTTTTTGCCGCGTCGCTTGGGACAGGCGGTTGAAGAAGGGCTGGGCAAAACGCCGGTGTGGATTGCGGTTGATGACCTGCTCGCCGACATGCAGGAGGTCAAGGACCCCGACGAGATCGAGCTGCTACGCAAGGTCGTGCAGGTTGATCTGGCCGCATACTCCGCAGCGGAAGCGGCGATTGCGCCGGGCGTCAACGAACTGGAGGTGCTAGCGGCGGCGCAGCGAGCAGCGCACCTTGCGGCCGGTGAGAAAGTGTTCCACGACGGCGACTACCAGTGCGGTGAGTTGGGCGGTTTTGCCCGCAATCGCCCGATTGAGGCCGGAGAAATCTACGTCATTGACGCTTGGTCGGTGTACCGCGGCTATTGGGCGGATTTGTGCCGCAGCTTTGCAGTGGGTGAGCCGACCGAAGTGCAGCATTCCGTCTTTGAGCACGTCAAGGGCTTTCACGACCGCGTCGGCGAGTACTTGCAGCCGGGCAAAGACGGCCGCGAATGCGCGGTGGCCATGGACGCCTATATCCGCGAGCATCCCAAATTAGCCGACGTCGGCTTGATCCACCACGCCGGGCACAACATCGGCCTGCGGGCGCACCAGATGCCCGACCTCAACAAGGAGCGCGGCGGCACCTTGCGCGTGGGCAACGTGGTCTCGGTCGAGCCGGGGGCCTACATCCCCGAGGCGCGGGCGGGGGTGCGGCTGGAAAACATGTATCTAATTACCGAGGGCGGCTTGGAAAACCTGTCGCCGTATCCAATGGAATTGGGGGCACACTGTTGAGCGAGCTACTCGAATTTGCCGAAGACCTCGCCCAGCGCGCTGGGGCGCTAATCGCCAAAGCACGGGCGGACCGGGCACTGGATCTGAGTTACAAGGAAGGGATTGAGCTGTTGACGTCGGCCGATTTGCAGGCCGACCAACTCATCCGCAGCGCGATCGAAAAGACCTTTCCCGAACACCACATCCTCTCCGAAGAATCCTCGCCCGAAATCGCCGAGCCCGCATGGCTGCACGGCCCTTTGTGGGTCATCGACCCGATTGACGGCACCGTGAACTACGCCTATAACCAGCCCCAAGTGGCCGTGTCAATCGCCTTTGTCGAAGGCGGCCAAGTGCAGGTCGGGGTGGTGCGCTGCCCCTTTGTAGAAGAGACCTTTACCGCCCAGCGCGATGTGGGTGCTTGGCTCAATGGCCGCCCCATTCGGCCCAGCGAGTGCAACCACCTATCCCACGCCCTGATTGGCACGGGCTTTCCCTACGCAGTCAAGGACAGAGAGGAGCTGATGGAGCGCTTGCGCCGCGTCCTCAGATGCTGCCGCGACATTCGCCGCGTAGGCTCGGCCGCCATTGATTTGTGCTGGGTGGCGATGGGCCGGCTCGACGGCTTTTACGAGACCCTCAAGCCTTGGGACTTGGCCGCGGCCGCGCTGATTGCGCGGGAAGCCGGTGCTCGCGTTGGGAACTTACAGCCCGTGGAAGGCGTGCTGCCGGAAGAATTGTACGGCCGCGACTTGGTCGCAGCCACGCCGGAAATCTACGAGCGACTGGTCGCGCTGTTGCATGGGCTGCCCTTCCTCAAGGGATACAAACCATGAAAATCAGCGACATCAAAGCCTATCCCACTTGGGTCGGCCACCGCAATCAGCTCATCGTCAAGGTCGAGACCGACGAAGGCATCTACGGGTGGGGGGAGTCGGGCCTATCCGGGCGCGAGTTGGCTGTAGTCGGGGCTGTGCGGCACTACCGGGAGTTTTTGCTCGGCCGGGACCCGCGCGAGATCGGGCGGCTCTGGCAGGAGATGTACCGCGGCCAGTACTTTGAAGGCGGGCGAGTGTTGACGGCGGCGATCTCGGCGATTGACATCGCCTTGCACGACGTGGTAGGCAAGGCCCTCGGCGTACCGGTCTATCAGCTTCTGGGCGGCAAGCAGCGCGAGTGGGTGCCTTGCTTTGCGACGACCGGGGCACCGGATCTGGAGACCTTGGTCAACAACTGCAAACTGCTGTTGGACAAGGGATGGGACGTGATTCGCACGGGAATGGCCCAGCGCAAACAATACGACGACGAGCGGCTGTTTGAGCCGCGCGAGACCATCGGCATCACGGCGGCTTGGCTGACTGAAGTGCGCCAAGAAATAGGTCCCGACCCGATCTTGGGCATCGACTATCACCACCGGCTGACGGTCGCCGAGAGCGCGTCGTTCTGCCAGAAGATGCCGCCGGGGACGCTCGATTTTCTCGAAGAACCCATCCGCGACGAGTGCCCCGAAGCCTACGAATCGCTCAGGACGATGACGGATGTGCCCTTTGCCATCGGCGAGGAGTTTGCCAGCAAGTGGCAGTTTTTGCCTTACCTTGAACGGGGCATCACCCAGTTTGCGCGGCTCGACGTGTGCAATGTCGGCGGGCTGACCGAGTCGATGAAGGTCGCCAGCTTAGCCGAATCGCATTACATCGACCTGATGCCACACAACCCGCTGGGGCCGATCTGCACGGCCGCGACCGTGCATCTGGCTGCGGCCGTGCCCAACTTCGCGTGGCTCGAGCATCGCGTGACGCCGACCGAGGCGGGGAAATTCATGGACGAGGAGTTGTTCCCGGCTCAGTGCGAATTGGTGGGGTCCATGTTAAAGGTGCCCGAGGGGCCGGGGCTGGGCGTGGAGTTCAACGAAGAGCTGGCCCAAGAACAGGAGTTCAAGTTTTGGGAAGCACCGCATTTGCGCCGACGAGATGGGTCGCATACGAACTGGTGATGACGCCGTCAGGAAATTATCTCACCGGCCCACAGCGACTGTAAAAACGCTTTCCAAGGCACAATGCGAATTGGGCCGACGACTCGCTCGGCCGGTTCGTTGCAAACGACAAGTGCTTTTTTTGGTATGTATTCGTCGATAAATGCGCGTAGAGGTCGAAGGGCCTTATCTTCGACTTGGCGCGTGCCCTTTACCTCAATGGCCACCTCGCCGTTGCCCAGCACAAAGTCAACCTCTAGCCCCGACTTGGTGCGCCAAAAATGGATGTCGTACTGTAATGCACTATAAGAAGTGTGTGCTCTCAATTCGCAAAAAATAAAGTGCTCAAACGCCTTGCCGAAAACTGCGCCTTGGGCGTCCTGCAAATGTCGTCTCGCAAGCACTCCGGCCACGCCCACGTCGAATAAGTAGAACTTAGATGCTCTCGAAATGACTTGGCGACTTTGCCGCCTCTTGAAAGGTGGGACCGTGCTGCCCAAAAGCGTATCGACGAGAATCTGATAATACTCTTTCACGGTCTTGGAACTCACACCGCACTCTCGGGCGATATTGGAAAAGTTGGTCAACTCGCCGTGCGAGTATCCCATCGCCTCAAAAAATCTGGAAAATGCCGGAATATCGCGCGTCAAGCCCTCGGCAAAAACCTCTTCCTTCAGGTAATCTTGCAGATATGCGTTCAGAGAACGGCGGTACTGAACACTGGCAAAGTGATCGGGGATCAGACCGCGATTCAAGATCGTCAAAAGATCTATATCGCCGTCATTCAATTCGTCCGTCACCAACGGAAACATTTCGTAACGCCAAGCGCGTCCGCCGAGCAAATTAGCTCGTCCCCGCTTGAGCTTGCGCGCACTGGAACCACACAAGACAAAACGCAGCCTCTTGTTTTCGATGAGCCAATGCACTTCATCCAACAAGAGCGGCACGCGCTGCACTTCGTCCAAGAGGATCGGATGCGCCAGCAATGCTTCGGGTTGTGCGAGTAGCTGTTCGCGTAGCAGGGCTGGCCGCCGGTTGAATTCCAGCATCAAATCCGTCTTTAGAAAATCATAGACTAGGCTGTTGGGAAACGCCTGTTTGAGATAGGTGGATTTACCCGTCTTGCGCGGCCCCCACAAGAAGGCTGACTGCCGATTGGGCAAGTCCATCTCCAATCGCCGCCGATACTGAACCATTTTGAACATTCCTCCAAATTAGTCGAACTTTTTTGGAGTTTAGTCCAAAACGGAAAGCCTGTCAAGCTGCGACGGGCGACGCATCCCCCATGTACACGGGATTAGACTCGGAGTAGTCGAGGCAACGTTGAAATGTCGTCGATAACCGCAATTTTGGCGGTCTCATTGAATTCGGTCTCGCTCGTAGCACCTGATAGTACCGCAATAAAGGGCACCTTGGCCCGCTCGGCCGCTAGCGCATCAACTGTACTGTCGCCAACGTACAGTACGTCATCCGTATCCACTTGCATTCTAGACATGGCGGCTATCAAACCACTAGGATGCGGCTTGTGCTCATTTACATCCTCTCCGCCTATGATGACGCGAAAGCGATCCAATAGCCCTTCCCTTGCTAGAATCTCCTCAATTCTATAGCGAAATTTCGTTGACACGATTCCCAGTTCAAAACCCATTTCGCTCAATCGCCTAGTTGTCGCGGGGACGCTGTCAAACACAAGCGTTAGCTCAGCCATAACCTGATCGGCGCGTTCAACAAAGCTGCTTATGAACAAGCTGACATCCTGACTCTTTGTTTGCTTGGTCAGACGTAGAAAGGTGTCCTCTAAGGACAGGCCGATGGTCCGCTTAATCTGCTCGTCATCCGCGTGGGGCAGCCCCAACCTTTCCAGCGCAAAATTGACACACTCAATGGTGCCCTTTGTTGGGTCTGCTAGCGTAAGGTCGAAGTCAAAGATGATCGCCCGAGCCATAGTCCCCTTGTCGCGGTCAATCGCATAGATGAGCCGACGCCAACACCATCCCGTCGCGCAATGCCTGTCGCACAAAGGCATTGCCCGCCGCCAGCAACGCCGCCAGTTCCTCTCGCGTGTACGCCACTACATCGACACCCACGCCCACACCCTCTGGTCGATAGCGCACCGCCCGATCCAAAAACGGCTCGGCGCTGTGGCTCACCACGATTAGCAGATCGGCATCGCTACCCGGCACCGCATCTCCTCGCGCCAGCGAGCCGAACAACACGATCTGCTCGATCTCGGGGTGCTGCTCAATCAGTGCCTGAGCAGCGCTCTTGAGACGCTCTATGAGGTGGGGGCGGTCCAGCCAGAACACCTTCACAGAAGCTGATGACTTGGCCGGCGTGGCCAAGCGCACACCCTGCCTCATCGTGGGTGTAATACTCATAGGGTGCTCCTTGTGGATGCGAATTGGGGTAGCGAGCAGGGATATAGTGTTTGTCCAACGCTTTGGCGGCATCCAGCAGCCGCTGATCGGGCTTGAGCGACTCGGGCAAAGACTCTAGCAAGGCCGTAACAGAATATCCCCAAGCCGCGCCGCCCGTCTTCTCGACAACCGCCTTGACTGCTTTTTCCGCGCCTTGTTGGGCGGCAAAGCAAGCCCACTCATAGTCCCCAGCGTTGAGCGAGCGGCGTCCGTGGTCCAAGTCTCGCCGGCCCTGTTTTAGCCAGTCGGCGTATCGGCTAGCCATGGCTATTCTTAGAACACCGGAATGAACTTATGGCACACGGGCGACGACACTTCCGCTTTGTGTCCGGTGGGCGTGAGCTTGCCGGTGGCTGGATCGATGCGGAAGGTGAAGATGTCGTTGGTGCTGTGGTTGCCGACGATTAGGTACGTGCCCGTAGGGTCGAGGCCAAAGTTGCGCGGGTTGGCTCCGCCGGTCGGCGCGATCTCGACGAGTGCGAGTTGGCCGGAGTCTGGGTCGATGGCATAGACGGCAATGGAGTCGTGACCGCGATTGGACCCGTAGAGGAAGCGGCCGTTGGGATGGACGTGAACGTCCGCGGTGTGGCTGACCTCGGTATAGCCAGCGGGCAGCGTCGAGATGGTCTGAGTGGTGGTGAGTGTGCCAGCGTCGGCGTCGTAGTCGAAGGCCGTGATGGTGTTGCTCAGTTCGTTGATGACGTAAGCCCGTTGGCCGTCGGGGTGAAAGGCGAGGTGGCGCGGACCACTGCCGGGGGCTATTGCCGCGGGCGTCTGGGCGCCGAGCGTCCCCTTGTCGTGGTCAATCGCATAGACGAGCACCTTATCGATGCCCAAGTCTGGGGCCAAGGCGTGTTTGTTGTTGGGGGACACCATAATCGAATGGGCGTGTGGCCCCTCTTGGCGGCTTGGGTTGACCGAAGACCCCTCGTGTTGGACGAAGTCCGTGGCCGCGCCGAGCGAGCCGTCTTCGCGGATTGGCAAAATGGCGACGCTGCCGCCGCCGTAGTTGGCTACCAGCGCGTACTGGCCCTCGCGGTCAATGCTGATGTGGCAAGGGCCGGCACCAACGGTTGATTCGGTGTTGATGTGGGTCAGGGCACCGCTCTGCTGGTCAATAGCAAAGGCCGCTACCGCGCCGCCGGGCCGGTCGCCGACCTCGCTGGTCTCGCCGATGGCGTAGAGGAAGCGGCGGTTGGGAGCGATGTCGAGGAAAGAAGGATTGTCAATGCCGCCAATGCTGCTTTGGTGCGCGAGCGCACCCGTGGCCATGTCGAGGCGATAGACGTGGATGCCGTCCTCGTCGCCCTTGGAATAGGTGCCGATATAGACGAGATAGTCGCTCATGGTAGAACTCCTTTGCGTTGTGAAAGCGATGGAAGGGAAGAAGAGAAGAATGGGAAGAATCCATTTCATAAAACGTCTCATTTCATTGGCCGCTAGACACCCGAACCCCAGCGTACTCCGGCACAGCTTTAACGACGAGTAGGGCGATGGCGTCGCAAGCGTCTGGGTGTGCGACCACGGCGTCGGCAGAACTGGGTTGGGGAATCTTCATGTCTGAATAGGCCATGCCCTCGATGTGAAGGGTTAGGGCTTCGGCGGCCATTGCCCGGGCCTCCTCCAAGGTGCCGCCAGCGGTGATACAGCCGGGAAGGTCGGGGAAACTCACGCCGTAGTCGCTGTTCGGCTCCTTGTGAATTAAGCCGATGTACGTTCTCTCCATAAGGTCTCCTTACCGTAGTTTAAGCCCAGATTGTCTTTCGATACTCCGTAGCGTACCGGCTGGAAGATCTCGCCGCGGATGCGGAACGGTCACCAAACCGCGCTTTGCGGGGTGTTTCAGATGGTAATGCGATCCACGAATGCGATCTATTTCCCAGCCATCAGCCCTTAGTCGCCTCAAAACGGTCTGGCTGTCCATTGATGTGGGCCGCGCTAATAGACGACGGAAACGACACCTGTGCGCGTGTCGCGGCCCGACTCGGCTCCTAGATCGAGGCGGTAGAGATACATGCCCGGCGCGACCAGAGTGCCCGACTCGTCGCGGCCCGTCCAAGTGAAGCGATGGCCCGTTGCGGTCGGCGTGGATTCGATCGCGGCAACTTGGCGGCCCGCTAGGTCGTAGAGCGCGAGCGTGGGAGTGGCCGCGGCTAGCTTGAAGACCACAAAGCGCATGTCGAGCGCGTCGTTGACGCCATCGCCGTTGGGCGTAATCGCGGGCGAGGCCAGTTCCAGCGCGTCGATGAGTTGGCCGCGTGCTGCGAGTTCGGGCAGCATTACTACTTGAGCACGGCGCTCGGCTGGAACGACCGACTGCCAGAGGCCGGGCCGCTCGCTCAGCCCGAGGTCGAGGGAAAAAACCGTGGCGTTGTGCAAAACCCGCGTGGTAAAACCCACCCGAATTGAGTCCGCGGTCACAGTGCGCGGCAGGGCGACCAGCAGCGAGTCGCCGCGCTGGTCAACGCGGGCTGGCGCGACCGACTCGGGGCCAATGTGTAATTCGAGACCCTCAGCGTCAATCCGACCCGGCACAATAAAGCGCAACAGGTCGAAACCCGAGTCCCCAGCCGTCATCTGCGGCCAAAGCGTATAGGTGAAACGAGTGTCCTCGTTGGGGACGGCTTGGCGCGGCTCAATGCGGCCGGCCGCGCCCTGCAACAGCGCGTCCTCAAACTCGACCGCGAGCGAATGGACCACCGGCGCCACGCTGGGGTCCTCTGTGGAGAGAATCATCTCCAGCAGGATAAAGCGGCGCGGGCTTTCCGACAGGAATGCCTCGCCCGAGAACTGATAGACGTTGCTCCATTCTCCCCAATCCTCGCCCACCACGAGGGTCGTATCGACGGGGCCGCGCAGCACCTTGGGCGAACTCTTCCACTTCTCCTCGGTGACCTGTTCGCCGATCTTGTTGTAAAACGTATAGACCGGCTCTAGCGCATTGCCCGAGCGCGAACGCAGTTGCAGGCGGGTGCCCGCGGCTAGCTCGGCGTCCCAAGAGAGGTTTTTGATGACTTTCGGGCGGCCATCGCCCGCGAGTTGGCCCAAGTCCACGAAATCCGAGTGCAAGACAACTTCGGCGGGATAGCCCGGAGAGAACAGCATGAACTCGGCCCACTTGACGATACCCCAGCCGGTGTCGCGGATGCCGTGCCAGAAGAAGTAGCGCATCTTGCGCGGCTTGAACATGTAGCGAATGTAGAGCAGGCGGTCGGCGTTGGGATCGATGTGGGTCAGCAGCTCTGTGTAGTCAAACGCATCGGGCACGGGCAGGTTGGAACTGAGGCTGCGGGAGCCATCGGAGTAGAGCACTGTATGGCCCGGGCCAGTGCCATTGATCGAGAAGCCCACCAAGCCCTCGTCGGGCCGAAAGGAATAGAGAAAGAATTCATCGACGAAGAACACCGCCCCCAGATCCACTCCGAACCACACCCCACCCTCCTTCCAGCCGAGGCTGCCATAGGAAGAGCCGATTAGGTTGTTGGTGTTCATGTCGGCGTCGAAGAGGTTTTGCGGATCGACCGAATTGATCCCGTTGACAAAGCGCCCCCGCTGCATGGTGCCAATGCTGAGGTTGTCGCCGATGGCGCGGACCTCGATTTCGGCCAAGGCCGCGCCCGGGGATTTCTCTTCGACCTCAATGCGGATGCGCTGGATCACCCTATAGTTGTTTTTGGTCTCCGGGTCGCCATCCAAGTCCGCGTCGAGCTGAAGGACGGTATCGCGGGCGGCGAACCCGAGGGGGATGACGATTTCGCTGGCTGCGTTGGGCTGGGTCGTGCGGAAGAGCGGGTCTAGCAGCACTAAGTCGTCTTGGACCGAGATGCGGGTCCCCGGGCTGCCGTACACGGTAAACTGGCGGAAGGGACGCACGTCCTCCGCGTCGGGAAAGACGAGGCGGATCTCCCGGGCCAGCACGGCCCGGCCCAAGTCTATTTCAATGGCCCAGTCTTCGATGGCATCGGCTGGGTCTGGACGCCAGAAGGTCTGGACATCCCCGTCGATGATGTGGTCGGCATCGGCTGGATTGGAGGCCGCCTCCCAGATGCCGCCGGCAACGCGCCCGCGCCTCTTGCTTTCGTAGGAGAATCGATGGGCATCAGCGACCGCGTTGATGTCCTTGCGGAACTTGACGAGTTGTAGCTGGCCGTTTTCGCCCACCTCGGTCAGGCCGAAGGGCGTCTGCCAAGTCGCCCAAGCATCTCGCCCTTGGAAGGTCAGGGTTTCGCTGTTAGCGGCCATGACGGCCAACGCGACGCAGACGAGCGGCAAAAGAAATCGCATCGTTCCCACCCTCAGTACGCGATGCCCAATGGGCGGAGCAAGGCGGCAGTGCGGAGCTCGGATTGCAGGGCTACGGAGAGTAAGTACACGCCCGGCGGCAGGGCTTGGCCTTCTGAGTCGCGTCCGTCCCAGCGCGCCATTTGCGGCCCGGCCGTTTGCAAGCCTTGGGGCACGGTCGCCATGCGGCGTCCGTCGAGCGCATAGACCACCAATTCGATGGGCACTTGTTCCGGCAGGCCATAGAGGGCATAGGCCACGCGGAGCTCGTCGTGAACGCCGTCGCCATTGGGCGTCAACACGGGCGTTGAAAAGCGCAGGTTTTGCAGCAGGGCCGGTTGCTGATCCGAAAAACTGAGGACGCGCAGGCTATTGGTGGAGAGCATTTCGCTCGCGTCGCCCGCGACGATGGGTTGGGGCAAGGTCTCGGCCTGTGAATCGGTGACAGTGCCCAAGAACGTGGTGGCTAGTTCAAAAACCTCCGCTGCAAAGACGATGCGCAACGGCGCGTTGTTGGCGCGCGTGACGCGCTCCGGCAGGATCACCGTTAGCCCGTCGTCCTCCTCGCGGACGGTGGCTGGGTCGGCTGCTTGGCCGCTGACGAGCAGCTCTTTGAACGCGGGCCGGGCCCCGGTGTGGATATGCACTTGGTCGAAGCCGCGCTGATTCCCCCCTGAGAAGGAGGCCGACAGGTCGTACGCAAACTCGACCATTTCGCCCAAGGCGACCTCCCCGAAGCCGAGCACGGGCTGCGGGTCGGCGAGCGGGGCCACTTCGCCGAGAACGCGCGCCGCCAACAGCGGTGCCCGCTCGACCCACAGCGAGTCCAAACGCACAAAATCCTCAAAGCGGGTGCTGTGAAAAGTGATGAATACTTGGATGAAGGAGCCGCTTTGGAGGTTGAGCGGCAGGCCCGACTGGGTCGTGGGCGTTGACCAGAAGGTCCAGTTATCGCTGTCGTAGGTGACTCCGGCGCGCATTCCGGGCCGGGGGCTGCGCTGGACGAAGTCGCAGGAGGCGCATGTGCGGGCGAACCCCGTGCGGAGGTCGGTCTCGTAGCGGGCGCGGGAGACGACCTTCTCCTTGCCGGTTACTGTGTATTCGTGATAAATGTTCGGGTCGTCGTCGCGGCCCGTGCGAACCTCAACCTCGACGAAGGCCCGGGCATCGGGTGCTTCAACGGCCTCGCCAGCGACAACGCGCATTGGCGTGGCAGCAAAGAACAAGCGGCCAAAGTTTTGCTCGGCTCCGAGGTCGATGATCTTGGAGCGGTACGTAGCTCGCTTGGGAAAGCCCTTGCCATAGACCTCGAACTCGCTGATGGTGCCCAAGAGCGAGCGGGCCTGATTGCCTTGGCCGCCGGCCGTGCCGCTAACGCGGGTCAGGGCCGTTTCGTCGATGATGGAAAATTTGCGGGCCCAGCGGAAGAAGCGCACGTATTGCTGGTCGAAACCAATATGCACGTCGGGCGCGAAGTTTTCGGTGGGCGCGGCGACGATCCGGGCGAGGGGCTGCGGCCCTTTGACGGCGAAAATCTCGCTGTTTTCCTCTTGGATTGAGACTTGGAAAGCCGGCGTCGAATCCGTGGGCAGCGGCGTACCGTCGGAGCGGAAGCCGCTCGAAGGGGTGTGGAAGCCGAAGGTGTGCGCCGGCATGGGCACGGCTAAGTCGATGGTGAAAAACTGCTTGTCAATGCCCTCGGCCTTGGAGGAGTTGTACGTGGTGCTGTCTGCATCGATGAGGGCGACGCCGTTTTCGGTGGGGTCGCCGTTGCCCTCGTTCCACTTCCAGATTCGGGGGCGCTCGCCGTCGATATAGCCCAGCTCTTTGGGCTGGCGAAAGGTCGTCCAGTTATCGAGCAGGGAAATGATGTTGACGCCCGGCTCGACGCGCACCGGCTGGATGGCACCTGGGACGCGCTCAAAGTCGATCATAATGCTGACCGTGTCTTGGCCGGCCCAAGGCTGGCTGCCGCCGAGTTGCCAAGTCGTCACCTCAGCTTTTAGGGCTATGGGTGCCAGAAGCCCGATACTAACGGCAAGCCCGAAGCTGCGAATGCTCGGCATGTCGTGTCTCCTAGCGGAAATGAGCGTCGGCCGCGTGGGCTACCCCCGGGCCGTGTTGCATCCTCATTAGCTGGCGCTGACGTGTGCTCAAGCCGTCCCACCACTCAGGCGGGAAGCCGTCGTGCGGGTCGAGCTGAAAGACCAGCATGTGCTTTCTGTAGTGGCCGAAGAGGGCGTGGCGGTTATGGCTGCCGGTGTTGGCGCCGCCGCCGTGCCAGCACTGGCCGTTAAAGACAAGGACCGAGCCGGCCGGGGCTGTCGGCTGGACCTCGTGCTGGACGGCAAATCCCTCTGGGGGCGCGGCGAGGCCGCTCTTGTGCGAGCCGGGCACCACGCGGGTGCCGCCGATCACGGGGCTGAAGTCGTCGAGCATCCACACCGTGTTCATCATCACCGGCGTGTCCATGTTGAGCATATAGACAGGGATGTCGCTGTGTAGGTCTTGGAAGCCGTCGCCGGGGCGAACGATACGCGAGTTGAGGCTGCCCAAAATCAGCGAGGGCTCGAGAAAGTGTTCGAGAATCGGCAAGACGCGGGGGTGGTCAATGCACTGGTGGAAGATGCGATCCATGACCGGGAGATTGGCTACGTGGCGGGCCGAGCCGCGGTGCGTGTGTTCGGTGCCGTGCTCTTGTTCACAGCGGATCAAGGCTTGACGCATGGCAGCGGCCGTGTCGGGGTCGAGGACGCTTTCGAGCAAGGTGAAGCCGTAGAGTTCGATTTCTTGGATGGCTTGTTCGAGTTCGTTCATAAGAGGTCTCCTTTACAAGGGTTCCTAAAATAAGCCCGCAAAGTTCACTTAGGCAACGTGCAAGGTGTCCAGTAAAAAGCGGTGCTTCCGCCGCCTAGAGGGCCTCGGCGATCATCCGTAGCGACAGGAGCGTGATTACTATCCTGAATACCTTGCGGAAGAGGCTCTCGGAAACCCGGTCGCGCAAGCGCGTCCCGCTCCACGAGCCGAGTGCCGCGGCGCCAATCATCCCGGCGACGAGCGGCAAGTAGGGCGCGAAGGCGAAGCCGACAAAGCCGAAGACCAAAATTTTGCACAGGTGAGTGACGGCCATGACCGTGCCATGGGTAATGACCAAGCGATCCTTGGGCAAGCCCGCGCTGGCTAAGAAGGCACCAGTCAGGGGACCGGCGACGCCGACGAAGAGGGCGAGAACGGTCTGAAGGGCACCGAAGAGGGCGAAGTGACCGGGGAGGCGAAAAGCGCGTTTGGGCACGGGAACCCAAGTGACGAGGAGGATGAAGACGCCTAGATACAAGGGCAGGTCGTCGAAGTGAAAGCCGCCGACGACCTGCGCCCCCACGAAAGCACCGAGGACTGCACCGCCCGAGAACGGCCAGAAGATGCGCCATTCGATATGGTGAAAGCCAAAGAATACGCGGCTGACGTTGGAGGCTAGCTGCACGGCACCGTGGACGGGGATGATGGCCGCGGCGGGCAGAAGGCCCGGCATGACCGAGATCAGCGCGATACCGCCGCCCACGCCGATGATGGCGGTAAAGGCCGACGTCAGGAAAGAGACGCCGATCAGGAAAAAGGGGTCCATTCAGTCGGCAAGCACTTCCTCGGCATAGGCGAACAGGGCGGGGTTGCCGCCGGTGTGCAGGAAGATCGCCTCGCCGTCGAGCCTGCCGTCGCGTGTGTGGGCAAAGAGGCCAGCGAGGGCCTTGCTGGTGTACACGGGATCGAGGAGAATGCCCTCCTTGCGCGCCAAGGTCCGCAGGGCCTCCAAGCCGGCGAGCGTGGGGATACCATACCCCTCGCCGACGAAGGAATCGTCGTTGTCGAAGTCGGCGGCGTTCATGGCAATGTCGAGGCCGAGGCGACGAGCGGCTTGGTTGGCGAGGAGGGCCATGTCCTCGTGGCGGCTCTCGACGTTGGCGGTTGGGCAGAAGCCGCGCACTTGGATCGGCGACTCGATATAAGCTAGGCCTAGTGCCACGCCAGCTTGGGTGGTGTCAAGCGCGCAGAGATAGAGGTAAGACGGATTGATGCCTTGCTTTTGGCATTGGCGGGCAATTTCCACCCCCACTTCGGCATAAGCGATGGCGTCGAGGTCGATGGTATCTGCTCGGCGCGGCCAGTACGCGTTTTTCCCCTGTGCGGAAAGCTCCTCGACCTTGGCTTGCAGAGCGTCTTGTTGACCTCGCCGCTCGCCTTCCGCTAGGACGGTGATCTGTGCGCCGAGCAGGTGTTGTAGCAGGTTGTTGCCTTGGGATTGGGTGCGGTCGATTGCGCGCACTGGCCGGAGGACTAGGTGGAGTTCCAAGTCTAGCTTGGCGCAGGCCGCGGCGAGTTGGCGGCAGTAGTTGGACTGCACGGCCGCGCCCGAGACGATGGTATCGGCCCCTTGGGCTAAGGCGTCGGCCAAGGCGAACTCGAACATCCGCGTCTTGTTGCCGCCAAAGGCCAGCCCCGTCAGGTCGTCGCGCTTGATGTAGAGAGCAGGGCTGTTGAGGTGGGCAGTTAGGCGCGGCAGCGGCTCCAGCGGGGTGGGACGGATTGAGGCTAGCTGGACGCGAGGCAGTCTGGCGATGGCGGCGGTGAGGGCGTTCGCTTTTGCAGGGTTCATGGGAGTCTCCTTGTTGCGGCGCGTGGCAAATGCGCGTCTATGTTGGGGGGTAAGATAAGGGGTGTCAAGGGTTTGTGAAGGAAGGGGGGGATGCGTAGTTTACGGGGCGGCAGAGCGTGATAGCGAGGGGAAAAGCATGAAGCACGTTCACATCAATGATTTGAGCCAAGAAAACTCCCCAGTCTTTTCGGGACTGGAGCGACAGACGCTGTGGTTTGCATTCGACTATTGGGCACTGAAACCAAGGGAAGTGCGCCCGGTGGAAGATACGTGGCTAGCTTGTGAACAAGGCTATGTGTTTATGGGCGGGTCGGTGGAGCTGACAGTGCGGCAGCAGCGAGTAGAAAGCGGCGAAGGGGCCGGTTTTATCGTCGAGCCGACTAGGTCCGACCTCGTGCTGAAAAACTTGACCAACACGTTTGTCCATGTCCTGCGCGCCCGCGTGGCGCTGTCGGACTTTCGGCGGCCAGTGCAAATGGTGCTCCAGCGCGCTGCGCCGGCTGTGGGTATAGAGACACGGGGCATCCAAGTAGAGGTAGCACCAGATGTGCTGCCCAAAGCCGGAACCTTTGACGCGCAAGCCCTAAAGTGGCGCGACGCAATTCACGGCGGCTGTGGTCAGATCGCCACTCGGCACGTGCTGTCGCCCGAGGATTTTTATAGCGACTGGACTTTTCTCGACCATGCGATCCTCGCCCCGGATAGCTCCGTCGGGTATCACTATCACAACGAGTTAGAGGAGAGCTTTGTGGTGCTGAGGGGAACGGGTTGGATGACGATTGCCGGTGAGACTTTTGCGGTGAGGCCGGGATCGGTTACTTGGCAGGGCATTGGGCAGGGACACGGCATCTACAATCCCGGTCCCGAAGAGTTGGAGTTTGTGCGCATTGCCGTGAAGCAAGCACGCAAAGCATACACGACCATTGACTTGCACGACGATTTATCGGCGCGCAAGCCGACTAGAGAAAGGAAATCATGAACCAGACCAATACAGTACAGCGCATGGCCGAGGCGGCCGGCAACTTCCTCGCGTCCTTAGATGCGGCCGGCCGGCAGAAGGCGGTGATCGATTTTGCCGACAGCACGGAGCGCGAAAACTGGCACTACGTGCCGCGGGAACGCGCCGGATTACCGCTAAAGGAAATGGACGAGCGCCAGCGGGCGCTCGCACACGCATTGGTAGTGACCGGAGTCAGCGCGTCAGGGTACGAAAAAGTCTCGACGATCATTTCGTTGGAGCCGATACTGGCCGAGTTGGAGGGGGCTGGGCGACGCTTCCAGCGCGACCCCGCGCTGTACTACGTGAGCATTTTCGGCGAGCCGGGTGGAGACGCGCCTTGGGGCTGGCGTTTTGAGGGCCACCACGTCTCGCTCAACCACACGGTGGTAGAAGGGCGGATGCTGGGGTCAACGCCGTTGTTTTTTGGCTCAAACCCCGCCGAGGTGCGCCACGGCGCGCAAACAGGGCTGCGGGCCTTGCGGGAGGAGGAAGATCTAGGGCGTCAGCTCTTGCACGAATTGGACGGCGAGCAGAAAGCGGCAGCCATCGTCCATGCCGAGGCCCCAAGCGACATCCTCACGACCAACGCACCCACGTGCGCGACGAAATCGCGCCCAAGGGCTTGGGCCGCGCAGATATGAGCGCGGCGCAGTGCCAGATTTTGGACGCGCTGATCGAAGTGTACGTCCAGCGCCTGCCCGAAGCCGTGGCCGAAGCCGAGTGGGTGCGCCTCAAAGCCGCAGACTTGTCGGCCGCGCACTTTGCTTGGGCCGGTGCAGAGGAACGGGGAGGGCCGCACTACTACCGAGTGCAGGGGCCGAGCTTTTTGGCCGAGTACGACAACACCCAAAACGACGCCAACCACATCCACGCGGTCTGGCGCGACCTACACAACGACTTCGGCGAGGACATGCTCCGGCGACACTATCGGCTGAGCCACACTTAGGGCCGCGCCGCATCCCCCTTCATGCTTGGAGAGATTTCTTTGACCGTTACGGCCGTCTTCAGTTTACGCGCCGCGTTCTACGAACAACTGCACTGCCGCTACCCGCGCCGCGAGTTCGACAACTGGCAGGTCTGGGGCGGCAACCTGACCCTTGAAATCGACGGTCGGATTTGCGAGCCGCCCCTCGCTAGGGCCTATATCGAGCCGGGCACAACAACGGCTCGCGCCCGGGTGCGTTGCGAGCTTTTCGTCGCGGCCGTTGACCTGCATCAAGTTCAGCCGGGCGATGTGGATGCGCGGCTGTGGACCGATGCCAATGAGACCAACGCCTATATAGAGATGCGGCTGCTCATCGACGCGGAAGGCACGCCCGTGCTCGCCGGCAACAACCTCGTCTTTGAGTCGGCCGCTTTCGCGCTTGAGCGCACAGGCACCTTCAACTACGCGGTGGAGTTCTCCGCCGACAGCTACGCCGAGGCCGGGCGCAAGGAATGGGTCAGCCTCAACGATTTGGCCGAAAATCGCGACGGGATCGTGGTCGTCAGCCCGGAGTGGGTTCGCAAGGGGCCGACGGTCGCCGAGGTATGCGCTCGCAAAGTCGGCGCACGGGTCGTTGGAGGCCGCTTCCGCTCGGGTCGGCTCGCCGAACTGACGCGGCGGCTAGACGCCATTGCGGCCGACGTGATTTACCTGTTGCCCTTTTTTCGCCCGGGTTTTGCGGACCTGCACACCGGCGAGGACGTGCGCAAGGGCACCCTCGGCAGCGTCTATGCGGTGCGGGACTTTTTCCAAATTGACCCCGCGCTCGTTTCGCCAGCCGAGGAAGTGGATTGGGGGTCGCTGGTGGCGGAAGGTCTCGTGCGCCCCAGCGAGCTGGAAGGTCTCGCCGGACTGTCGGCGGCCCAAGCGGAAAAGGCCCTCGGCCGCCAAGCCTTCGTCCAGCTCGTCGGTCGCGCCGAGCTGCGGGCGCTGACCAAGCGGGCACACGCCCTCGGCAAGAAGGTCATCTTCGACTTGGTGCTGATGCAGAGCAGCCGCGACTGCCCGCTGATCGTTGAGCACCCCGAATGGTATTTGCGCGATGAACGCGGGATGCCGCAAATCCATCAGATCGCTTGGCTGGTCTATTCGGACGTGGCGCTCTTCGACTTGGTTTACAATCGGCCATTGCAGGAATACCTGCTGGCGATCGCCCCGTATTGGATTGAGCAATGCGGGTTCGACGGGGTGCGGATCGACGCCAGCCAGACCATTGATCGGCCTTTCCTCAAAAAGCTCAAGAACCGCATTCAAGCGACCGCGCCCGAGGCGCTCGTGCTGGGCGAGACCCTGTGCCCGCTAGCCGAAGCCGTGGATGTCCCGGCCGACGCGATCTACGCGCTCTTGGTTGACTTTCACCGCGATGTCGAGTACGCCCAGCCCCTCATTGATTTCCTAGAGGAGATGAATCGCACCTTCGCGGCCGGCACCGTGGCCATGGCTTACTTTGAAAACCACGATAGTCCGCGCGCCACCCGCGTGTGGCACGAGCGGTTCCGGGAACTTTTGCACGGCGACGAGCAGGCGCGGTCGTACTGGCAGGGCCTGACCTGTCCCATCCAGCCCGACCCGGGAGACCGCGCCCTGCTGATGGCCCTGCTCAAGAACTTGCAGGCCGCCCTGATTGATTGTTCGGCTGGCTCGGCCGCTGGGTGCAATCTGACGCGGGGTTTGGAGTTGGGCAGCGAGTGGGGCGAGGAAACGCGCACGGACTTTGAAAACGAGACCCTTCTGCATTTCGACCAAGCCGAGCGCGAGCCATACGCCAGTCTAGTCAGGGCCTACGAGCGTCTCTTCGCGCTGCAAAAGGAATGGCCGGAATTTTGCGACGGAGCGATCTACTTCCACCGCAACGAGTTCGCCGGCGGCGACCCAGACGACCGCGTTTTGGCATACGGGCGCTATACTGAGCGGAGCGCGCTATTGGTGGCGCACAACTTCGATCCGCGCACCGTGCGGCGGACCTGCTACCGCTTTGATTACCTGCCGCAGCCGCCCACAGCGCGCCAAACGTGCTTCGACTCGTACGAGGCCCTTGCGGTTGAGGCGATACCCGCCCGCGACGAGGTCTGGGAGGTCCGCCTCATGCCGTTACAGACGAAGGTGTGGCGGCTTTGCTGTTAATTTCTTACTACACGACACCAGTCGCTATCCTGCTAAGGATCGAGGGCATCTTGCCCTCGTTGAGGGCGGGACGCCCTCGATCCCGGACATAGCGGCAACACCAGAAAAGACATACGCAACGTTAGGTCACGCACTAGGCGTAACGTCTGTTTTTAACCTCAACAGGAGAACTCATCATGGCGAAAATCGGCGCGATTCACTACAACTGGCCCGGCTGCGACTTAGAGGGCTTCGCTCGGCGGGCCAGCGAAATCGGCTATCGGTACTGCGAGTTGCAGATTGGCGATATATGGGATGGCGAGTCCAAAAACGGTGAGCAGACGGCCGCGGCCACGCGCGAGTTATTGGCCCAATACGGGATGCAAGCCTCGGCCGTAGCAGCGGGCAACGACTTTTTGCAAGCCGACCGCGGCGACTTGGACGCGCAAATTGAGCGCTACCGCTACGTCTGCCAGATCATCTCCATAACCGGCACGGACATCGTGCGCTCGGACGGCGGCTGGAACCGCAACGGCGACGTGCCAGAAGACCAGTGGGACGGGATGTTGCTCGAAGCCTTCAAGCGCTGCGCCGATTTTCTCGAGGAGTACGATGTGCGGATTGCCCTCGACAATCACGGCGTTTCCACCAACGATGGCGACTGGCAGCTCAGCCTGATCGAGCGCGTTGGCTCAGACCGGCTCGGCGTCAATTTGGATACGATGAACTATCGCTGGTTCGGGCACGAGTTGGACCAAATCGACCGCTTCTATGAAATACTGGCGCCGCACGTTTTCCACACCCACCTAAAGGACGGCACTGGCTCGCGGCAAAACTACAAGGGGGCGGCCTTGGGCGAGGGCGAAATCCACCTCGGCCACGCGGTCGAATGCCTCAAGGCGGCTGGCTACGACGGGGCTTGGACGGCGGAATACGAGGGGCCGGAGACCGAGGGGCAGGTGGGATACGAAAAGTGCTATCAATGGCTGGTGGAGAACGTGTCCTGAGCCTACGACCCCGTCCCCTGATACGACCTGATCCCTAGCTTCCAAAACTGGTAGGTTGCCGCAAACAGCAGGATTGCCACCAGCGGCGAGAACGCGCCCCAATGGCCGTCGGCCCCGCTCTTGCCCAGCAAGTACAGGGCCGGATAGTACGCGACAAACGCATAGGGGACGATAAAGGTGAGAAACCCCTTGAGATACGGCCCGTAGATGCTGAGGGGATACCGCGTCAATTCGTACAGGCCAATCACCAGATTGCACAGAGCGTTGGTGCGCGTGACCCAAAAGGACATGGAGCCAAAGAAAAGCATGATGGAGAACCAGATCAGGTTCCCGGCGAGGACGAAGACGATCACCAACCCAACCTTGAAGACGTCCCACTGTACCTCGGCGAGTTGGCCGGCGACCACCAGATAGAAAACCCCAATGATCAGGTTGCCCAAGCCGAGCGGCGTGTAGCGGCGAGCCACCATGTAGAACAGGGTGTTGACCGGCAGGCAGAGTAGCTGGTCGAGCGTGCCTTCCCGTATGTACTGCTCCATGTAAATGACGCTGTTGGTGAACGCATGGTGGAAGCTCATGCCGATGATGGAAAGCGCGTAAAGAAAGAACAACTCGCGGAACGTCCACCCGGCAATCGCATCGACATGGGTGAAAACCACCCCGATGGTCGCCAGCCCCGCGGCCGTGGTCGCGATGATGGAGATGAACGAGAGCCAGAAGCTAGTCTTGTATTCCAACATGCTCCGCAGGTGGCTCGTGAAGAGGAAACCGTACAATGCCGCGTACCTACGCACACTCAACCTCCCAAGATGACGATCTTGCGTAGAGCCTTCTTCCACAGCACTTGGGACAAGCCCAGCATGATGAGGATCCACGTCACCTGCTCGGTTATCAGCAATAACTCGTAGCTCGGCACGTGCGCGAGCAAGCTGTCGTACAGGGCGTTGTCTTGAGGGGCGACTCCGAGATAGATGGCCAGCGGACTGTAAAAACAGCCCTTGAACGGCATGAGGACCAGCGCGTCGCGCAGGAAGGCCGGGTAGAAATCCAGTGGCATAATGCTCCCGGCACAGAACGCCATGAACGCGTTTTTGAACTGGTTTACGCCGAAGGTCTGGGTGATCCAAAACGAGACGCAGCCCAACGATAGGTCAATGAGGAAGTACATCGCGAACCCCAGCCCGCAGCTAAGGGCCGCCAGCAGCAGGCGCGTCGGCTCGAACGGGATGGCTATGTCCAAGAGGTAGCCGAAGAGGATGAACACGGGCACCCCTTTGAAGAACAGATTGAAGAGGGCCTGCCCGACCGCAGTGTATAAAACGATCCGTTGATAGCTCGTGGGTTTGATCAGTTCAGGGGCGATGTCGCCGGTATAGACTTTATCGCCGATCATTATGTTTACGTCTTGCCGCACGATAAAGCCGATGAGCGTTGAGACGAGCGTATAGGCGACCATGGAGGCCAGCGATATGCCCGCTATTTCCGCTCGCCCAGCGTATATCGCGTGCCATAGGTAGTAGAACGACAGCAGGTACACACACCCGACGGATACGTCGGCCAAAAATTGCGTTCTATACGTCAGCCCTTCTAGGAAGGTTATTTTTACCAGCCCGATGAAGCGGTTCATTAGTGTATCCGCTCGTGGTACAAGCTCTTGACGATGGTGCCGATTTCCGGCTCCTGTACGACGAGATCGCGCACGTCGTTGTGAGCGGCGATCTCGGTGATCAAGCGAGTCGTAGAGAGCTGATCCCCGTCGAATTCTATCTTGAGCTTGTTGCCTTGGCTTTCGACGACGGACATGGCACTCAAGCGGTCGAGATGCTGCGGGGGATGGGCTAGTTCCAAGGTCATGATCCGCGTCTTGCCCGAGATGTTTTTGAGCTTTTCGAGGCTGCCGTCAAACAGCTTCTGGCCCTTGTCGATGACGATAATCCGCCGACACAGCTTTTCCACTTCCTCTAAATCGTGACTGGTAAGTATGATGGAGACGCCGTGCTCGCGGTTCATGTAAACGAAGAATTCGCGGAAACGTTCCTTGACCACGATGTCCAAGCCGATGGTCGGCTCGTCGAGATAGACTATCGGGGGCTTGTGCAGCAGGGAGAGGGCCATGTCGCACAGCATCTTCTGCCCCAAGCTCAAGCTGCGGGCGTTTTTGGCGAGCAAGTCGCCGAGGCCCAAAATAGACGCGAAGAGTTCCATCTGCTGTCGATAGAGCGAGTTGGAAAGGCTGTATAGCCTGCGGTGGAGCTCAAACGACTCGATGACCGGCAAGTCCCAACGCAGTTGCGAACGCTGACCGAACACCACGCCGATATTCCGCGCATTCTCGATGCGTTTCTCGTAGGGTTCGATGCCCAAGACCTCAATGCGGCCGGCCGAGGGCGTGAGAATGCCAGTCAGCAGCTTTATGGTCGTTGACTTGCCCGCGCCGTTGGGGCCGAGGTACGCGACGATTTCTCCAGCCTCGATGGCAAAGTTTATATCTTGGACAGCGTGTATGAGGGAGGTCCGCGGCCAGAACAGGCTTTTGAACGCGCCTTTCAGGCCCGGGTCTTTCAGGGGGATTTTATACGATTTGGATAGGTTGCTGACCGTGATGATCGACATTTCCCGTTCCTTTCTGGAAGGGGGAAACTGGAGCGGCTCAAAAGTTTGACATGTAGCTAATTTTCGTCAGCAACACGCGCTCCACGGCCTCGTCCTTGGCCCGGTGTTCGTTGTACGCGATGTAGAACCGGCTGTCGTTCACGCCGAACCTGTAGCTCAGAAGAAGATTGAGATCGAGGGTGTCCTCGTGGAAGCTGCGCTGAAAAAAGCTGCGGACGAACACGTCGCGCTGGAAAAAGTACGTCGTCCGCAGCAGCAGGACGCGCTTGACTTCGTCCAACTCCCCGGAAGGAAAATACTCCCACACGGCTTCGGAGCTAGAGTCAAAAAAGAACCCCTTCCCCAAGTTGAATTGCAGCAGCCCGGATACGCGCCGGATGTCGCCGAAGTATTCGTCGGCAAAGTCGTACTGATCGCGGAGTTGGCCGGTGAGGCGGATGCGGTATTTGCGCCCGTTGCCCGTGTCAAAACCTGCGTTAAACGAATCGCCCTTGTACGTGTGTTGCTGCCACCGCAACTGCCAATTCTCATGGGTGAAAAACGCCCGCGAATCGTCCCAGCGCTGCACGTACAAATCGACGTTGGTCCACTGCCATTCCCACCCCTCTTCGTTGGTCCGCTTCTCGGCGGTGAATGCCTGCCCCAAGTAGATTTGCTTAATGCCGAAAAACTGCGGACGCAGCGCGTAGCTGCCATCAACGCCGAACTCGCGCTCGCCAACATTGGCGTCGTGCGGGATGAAGCCGATTTGATCGACGTTGAATCCCGGGTCAATCCAAGACGCCCAAGCCCGGAAGGGCAAGCGGTCAGAATTCCGCGTCAGGCGGCCGGTGTGCATTTTGTTTTGCTCGCCGACGTCCGTGCCAAAGCTCATGGCCGAACTGAGGAAGAGCTTGGCGTTTTCAGTCAAGCTCAACACGAGGTCGCTGCCAGCGGCCTGCTGCCCGGAGCGGCCATCCTTGCCATCCTCGCCGACCTTGCCGACCGCTAACGCGCCAATAGAGGAGTTGACCCCGAGGTCGCGCTTGAGGCGCAAGACGCCAAAATGCGGCTTGTCGCCATCGGCTTGGCGGTTGCGCGCCGCGATTAGGCCGAGGCTGTTCTTGCCGATCTTGCCCGTTATTTTGCTGCCGACATCCGGGTCGCTGATCCGGCGGCTGTAAAAGAGATCCATCGGCGTAAAGAGCGTTTGACCTTCGAGGAAGAAGGGCCGCTTTTCTCTGAGGTAGAGTTCAAACCGCGTCAGGTTGATTTGGCTTTCGTCGGCTTCGATGTGGGCAAAGTCCGGGTTGAGGGTGGCGTCGAGGGTGAGGTTGGAGGCGATGCCGTATTTCAGGTCGAGCCCCAAGTCGCTGGCCCACCCTTCGGCGGCCTGATCGCGCAGCCTTTCGTAGCGCCCGGTCATGTAAGGCCGGGTCTCTAAGTGCAGCCCCTGTTTGATGCGCCCAATGCCGTGGAGGTGGCCGGCCTTGGACACCGTTAAGAGGTAGCGGACGTCTCTGGAGATAAACGCCCAGTTGCTGTTCTCGGTCCCGGTCCGGGCGATGCGTTGGACGTTGAGCCCCCACGTGTGCTGCTCGGATTCGGGGAACCGCAAGGTCTTGAACGGAATGGCCAGTTCGGCGCTCCAGCCGCGATCGTGGAGGTGGGTCTCGGCCTGCCAGACGCCGTCCCAATTTTGGTCGATGCCGCCCCAGCCGCCGGCCCCGTCGTCTTGGACGCGAAAGTCGTTTTGGATGCCATAAGCGTTTATGTAGAAGCCGTAGGCGTTTTGGTGGTCGTGATAGGTGTCTAGCACGAGGCCGACTAGATCGAGGGGCGCGAACCGGCCATCCCGCTCTACCATGCGCCCTTCTATGTTACTGGGTTCCTCGTCTATCATGTCGAGGCCGATGTATAGGTAGTCGGCGTCGTATAGGATGCGGATGAAGGTTTGGTTGGTGGCGGCGACGCCTTCATGGGGGTCGATCAAAATGAAGCCGGTTGAAGGGATGGCGCTCTTCCAGCATTCGTCGTCTAAGACGCCATCTACTTTTGGTGGGACATGCGTCTGGAAGGCTCGCATTGCCTTGTTGCTCTCGTGGGCCGACGCGGATGGTGCGACGACGAGCGCGGCTCCCCAGAGTAGAACCGCGAGGATGCGCTTGGTCGCATAAGCTGGGTTCGCTGTCATCGCGGAGGTTCCTCCGTTCCTAGCGGACAAACTGCAAGGTCCCGAACACCGATAGGTCGTAAAAATTCCTGCCGCCGCCGCCAGACTATTATGAGAGTGGATTTTATGCCTTCTCTGGGAAAGTCGCTGTCGTCTATATCAATGTCAAACCACAGGGTCTTTGCGCACACTCCGCTATTCCTTGCCCAACATTGCCAACAGTTCCCTACTATGTTCGATGAAGTGTTCTGCTCGTTGTCTGTCTGGGGCTTCCGAAAGAAACACAACCGCAAGCATTATCGCGGTGTCAAGCCGGCATAAGATCATTGCCGCTTCTTCAAGCGGATCTTCAAGCTCTCCGTAGCCTTGCAGAAACTCAGTGCTCAACAAGCCATACTCTTGGATCCTAGCCAACTCTAGGTCCGGGGGGCCAATGAGTGCGTTTGCCCAATCAATGACGCTGACTATAGCACCTCGCCGGGTCAGTACATTCTTGTTAGGTCGGATGTCCATGTGAAGGAGACAGGGACGCCTGCTGTCCAAGCGGCCTAACAACTCGTAGAGGGTATCTAGTGACGGAGTAGGCAAGGTAGTTCCAGATATTCTCTGAACAGCTTCACTTCTCTGGACCACTCTTTCGGCAATCGTCTCAGCCAGAGATTTTCCCTGCATTGCCCAAGGAATCAATGGAGGCTTGCAATCGTGGATAGCTCGTACGACCTCTCCTAGCTCAAACTCGCAGGGGGCGTCAGAGTCATTGTCGATGTACTCGTAAGCAAGGAAATCAACACCGTCCCCAAGGGGTGCCTCGTGAACGGCAATCACCTCGGGGGTAGGAACTCCCAACTGCGCGACATGTCTTGCAATGGTCGCCTCTTGTCTGAGCAGTACGCGAGAGTCTATCTCGCCGTCATTCTCGTTTTTAAGGAATCGCTGTCTAGGCACCCTGATCGCTAAATCGCCATAAAGAGTCGATTTGGCTCGCCAAACCACCATATCGAGACCTGTCCCTACTAGTGCTAGGTCCCGAACAGCCCAATCGCCGTAGTATCTAGCTATTGCCTCCTCAAGTTGAGCGAGGATATAGCAATCCGACATCATTCAAGACTGGATTCCCGCCCCGTGTCGGGCACGGGGTGACGTTCTTTCGCGGGAGTGACGCCTCGTAGATAAAAAAGACCGGGCCGATCAAGTTTGCGGTACACTTGGGGTGTGGTCAGAGTTTGATGACGGCAATGAGGATGCCAGTGATGGCGATCAAGGTCGTCATCGTCCACCTGAAATAGGCATCCATGCGCTTATTGGTCTCGTCGATGCGGCGGTGAACCTCTTGGATTTGCTCTCTCAACGAGAGATTGGTCTCATCGATGCGGTGGTGAGCCGCTTGGATTTGTTCACTCAACGAGCGGTTGGTCTCGTCAATGCGGAGGTGAACTGCTCCCACCTGATTACGCAGGTCTTGGATTTGTTCACTCAACGAGCGGTTGGTCTCGTCGATGCGGTGATGAACGGCTCCTACTTGATTACGCAGGTCTTGGATGTCTTCGCGCAGATAACTGATGCCCCAGTGCAGTTCTTCGGAGGCAGGACGAGATTGAGGGGCGGGACTATCGGTCATGGCAAACTCCTTGAGGATGGCGGGCTAGGAGGGAATATGGCGACGCAAGGATCGTAAAGCAATCTATGTGCCAACGCCGATCTCTGAGTAAAAACGGCGATCCGCTAGCTCGATCTGTGTGTGTTTGCACACGCAGGTGGCTTCTTTTCGATACACGAGGAATCGGCGGGGGGTGCTACGGTATCAGGGCGTAGCTCACCGGATTTGGCGAATTTGCTCGATCTTCTTGTTGAGTCGCTTGGGGGAGATCGGGTGGGCCGTGCCTAGCTCTTGGGCGAAGACTGAGACGCGATATTCCTCCAGCATCCAGCGCAACTCCTTGATTTGCACCTCCCGCTTGGGCGAATGGGCCGCCCCAGCGAGCTGTTCCAACTGGCTCTCGTACATCGCGATCAACTCGGCCTTCTGCGCGTCCTTGCGCGGGTCGCTCGCAGCGCGCTCGGTACGCACCTCAACGGCCTTTAGGTAGCGGAGCAAGTGGCTGAGACGGTGGAAGGGAACGCGGGCGAGGAAATCGTCTGGCAGCAGTCGCTCCAAGTCGGCGTCCAGCCCGCGATAGGACCGGCCCGCAAGGCGGATTGCCCGGCGAGCTTCGAGCAGGCTATCGACCAAGGAGATGAAGCGCGGGGCCAAGCCGCGCAGCCGCTGCTTGGCCTGCTCCAGCACGGCGTCGAAGTCCCGTTGACGCAGGGGTAGGATTTGCTCGAGGTGGAAGAGATAGCGCTCTAGATGTTCAAACGCTTGGGTGCGCAGTTCGAGGGGACTGCCTTGGTAGCGCGCCTTAAACTGCGCCAGCTCTTGGAGTTCGCGCCGGAGCCACGCTAGCTCGTCGCGGAGCGCGAGGGCACAGAGGCCCAAAAACCCCTCGCGCGAGCGGGCTTCGGCTTCGGCGCGCCTTTTGTAGAGCCGCAGCGACACGCCGCCTTCGTCCCGGCCCAGGCCGGGCCATCCATAGAGCGGCACCCCGCCCGCTTGGGTCACCTCTATGCGCTCAGGCAGGTCGCCGAAATCCCACGTAGTGATCCCGGCTCGTTCCCACTGTTGGGCCGCCTTTTTCCAAGCGTCGAGCTCGACGGGCGCGTCGTGCTGTTCGAGGCGTTGGGTCAGTTGCTGCAAATCGCGGCCGGCCGCGACGGATTGCTCGCTGGTCCCTTGGATCTCGACGCGCATCTTGAGGTGGTCGGGCAGGTCGGCCGCGTTCCAGTCTGACGGCTCGATTTGGATCCGGTGGTGCTGGCGGATGTGAGCTTGCAGCGACTGCAAAAAGGTGGGGTGCGTCGGCTTGAGCGCGGCCGCAATGCGCTGAGCCTTCGCGGGAATCGGCACCAGTTGCTTGCGGATGGACTTGGGCAACGAGCGCAGCAGGACGGTAATTTTTTCTTCAAGCAGGCCCGGCACCAGCCATTCGAGTATTTCTGGATCGACGGCATGGGCCAGCTTGTAGGGCAATTTGACCGTGATGCCGTCCTCGTCTTGCCCTGGGCGATAGGCGTAGCTAAGCGCTAGTTTTTTGCCGTCGAGGTCGAGTGCGTCGGGGAAGGCCTGCTGGTCGAAGCCAGCGCGGGGGGTGCCGAGCAAGTCCTCCTCCTTCATCACCAGGAAATCGTCGGCTCGGTCTTTGAGGAATCGGTTGAGGTCGTGTAGCGAGGAAACATCGTCGAGGTGCTGGGCGTAAAAGCGGGCCGCGGCCTCTTCGACGTGGACATCGGCCAAGCCGCGGGCGCGGGTCTGCCAAGTTTCGATCTTCTGACACAAGCGAATGTTGTGCGCGAGAAACTTGTGCGGAGTATGCACTGCCCCGGGCACCAACGCCTCGCGGATGAATATGTCGGTGGCCTCGCGGGCGTTGATGCGGCTATAGGGGATGCGGCGACTGAGCACTTCGAGGCCGTAGAGGGTCTGCTTTTCTCGCACCAGCACCCGGCCTGAGCGCGGGTTGAAGTAAGGCTGGTCGTACGAAGCGCGACACAGGTGACTGCCTAGCTCAGCGAGCCATTCGGGCTGGATGCGGGCGACGGTGCGGGCGAACAGGCGCGAGGTCTCGACGATCTCGGCCGCGACCAACCAGCCCGGTGGCCCGCCTTCGCCCGCCTGCTTCCGCTTGTTGGAGCGGAAAAGCCCCGAGCCGGGAAAAACCATCACCTCGCGACCGTGCGCCGCCTGATAGATGTTGCCCTCCTCTTGGTGCGCCACACTCGAAAGCAGGCCGGTGAGTACGGAGCGGTGGATCGCGTCGTACCCGGCGGGTTTTGAGTTGAAGCGAAAGCCTTTTGTTTCGCTCAGTGCCTCGCGGATCTGCGCGTGGATGTCGCGCCATTCGCGCATCCGCAGGTACGAGAGATAGTGCGCCTTGCAGAATTTGCGGAGCTGGTTCTGCGAAGCGTTTTCCAATTTGTCGTGGTAGGCGTTCCATATATTGAGATAGGCTAGGAAATCGGAGTTTTTGTCGTGGAACTGCCGGTGCATTCGGTCGGCCGCATCCTGCTCTTCGAGAGGCCGCTCGCGCGGGTCTTGAATGCTGATGGCCGCGGCGATGACGAGCACTTGGGAAAGGGCGTGCTCCTCGCGGGCTTGGAGCAGCATCCGCGAGACGGTGGGGTCGATGGGCAGGCGGGCCATGGCGCGACCAATGGGCGTGAGGGCGCGGTTTTCGTCGAGGGCGTTGAGTTGGCGCAGGAGTTGGAAACCGCCGGCGATAGCGGCTTTGGTCGGGGGGTCGATAAAGGGGAAAGCCGCAATGTCGCCTAGCTTGAGGTGTATCATCCGCAGGATGACTTCGGCGAGATTGGCCCGCTGGATCTCGGGCTGGGTGTATTCGGGCCGCGCGAGAAAGTCCTGCTCCGAGTAGAGGCGAATGCACACCCCGTCCTCGACCCGCCCACAGCGTCCCTCCCGTTGGCGGGCACTGCTCTGGGAGATCGGTTCGATGGGCAAGCACTGCGTGTGGGTGCGGGGATTGTAGCGCGACAGACGCGCCAAGCCCGTATCGACGACGTAGCGGATGCGGGGAATAGTCAGGGAAGTCTCGGCGATGTTGGTGGCCAACACGACGCGCCGGCGGTCCCCCGGAGCAAATACGCGCTGCTGCTCCCCGGCTGTTAGGCGGCCAAACAGCGGCAGGACCTCGACCCCGCGCCACTTGCGCCCTTCGAGCCGCTCGCGGGTCTCGCGAATATCGCGCTCGGACGGCAGAAAGACTAAGAGGTCGCCCTGCCGCGACGTCCGCACTATTTCTTCTACCGCGCTGGCGGCCGCATCCAAATACGTGTAGTCGCCGCGGTCTTGCAGGAGCTCGTCGAGCGGCCAATAGCGGACCTCGACCGGAAACATCCGGCCCGAGACTTGGATGACCGGGGCGTCGTCAAAGGCCCGCGAGAAGGTTTCTGTATCGATGGTAGCCGAAGTAATGACGATCTTGAGATCGGGCCGCTTGCGGCGAAGGACCCGCAAATAGCCGAGCAGGAAATCGATGTTGAGGCTGCGCTCATGGGCCTCGTCCACGATAATGGTGTCGTATTCGAGCAGGTCGGGATCGGTTTGGGTCTCGGCAAGCAGCATGCCGTCGGTCATGACCTTGATGCAGGTCTCGGGTGCAGTCTGGTCGCGGAAGCGGATTTTGCAGCCGACATCGCTGCCGTAGGCCACGCCCAGTTCCTCCGCGATGCGGCCGGCGATGGAGAGCGCGGCAACGCGACGCGGCTGGGTGACAGCGATGCGGCCGGCCTCGCCCCGGCCGGCCTCTAGGCAAATTTTGGGCAGTTGCGTGCTCTTGCCCGAGCCGGTCTCGCCGGCGACGACGACGACGGGGTGCGCTTGCAGCGCCGCGAGGATTTCGTCCCGGCGGTCGCTGATGGGCAGGGCGGGTGGGTAGGTGGGGATTGGGCGATTTTCGCGTCGCCGCTCGCGCAAGCGAGCCGAGCTGCGAGCTTGGCCCAAGAGACGCTCGACCTCTTCGGGGCTGAGGTGCCGGCGATTCAGACGCCGTTCAATGTGCGCCCGATCTTGGAGCATACACTGCGGCAGGAGGGTTTTGAGCGCAGTGATGGGGTGGAGGCTACTAGGCGATTGATTCAAAATTTACAAGGGGTTACGGCGTTTGTACTGGCCCAAAAAATGTACGGCCGGGGCCGCATGGTGGCAAATACGAGGACGAGGTATTACTTTCTCGCAAAAGTAATACTTTGATCGCGTCTCGCCAAAAGGAGCCAGAGGATGTCTCGAATAACGAGCAAAGGACAGGTGACCATTCCCAAGAATATCCGCCAAGTGTTGGGGGTCAAACCGGGCGACCGAGTCGCGTTTGAACTGCTGCCCGACCGGAGGGTGGTGGTCAAGCCACTATTGGCTACAACCGTCTTTGAACGCTACGTCGGCTATCTAACGACCCAAGAGGGCGCGGACCCGGACCGCATCGTCGCCCAGCTCAGGGACGACGAATGATTACCGCCGTTGATACGAATATCTTTTTGGATTTGTTGATTCCCAATGCGCGTTTTGTGGATTCGTCTAAGGAGAAACTGGAAAAGGCCCACGGCGAAGGCGAACTGATTGTATGCGAGGTCGTTTGGGCTGAGTTGGCCTCGCAGTTTGTGGAACAGCCGGTGCTAGAGGCCTTTTTACGCGATGCTGGGATTAGGCGAGTGCCGGCGACCGAGGACGCCCTATTTGCAGCCGGCCTAGCTTGGAAAACCTATCGAGCGCGGCGAGGAAGTGGATGGTCCTGTGCGGCCTGCGGTCGCGTCCAGTGCGCAGTACCATGCGCCCAGTGTGGTGCGCGATTGCGTGGTCGGCAGCACATCGTCAGCGATTTTCTCATCGGTGCCCACGCCTTGCACCAAGCCGATCGTCTATTGAGCCGAGATCGCGGATTTTACGCGGCGTACTTTGAGGAATTGGTGCTGATGGTCTAAGTAGCGCGCCTACTCAGGCGTCCGAACGCCACAGGCGCGGTATAGGGCTGGTGGCTTGGCGCTCGGGCAAGCGCCAGTATTCGGCCTCTGCTGGGATCTCTTGTAGGTGCGGGCAAGTCATGCCGTGGCGGTCCCACACCACTTTGCCCGCCCGCAGGGTCAGGGCACATTCGAGGCGGTGCCGGGCTTCGATGCAGGCCCAACCGCAGTCGCGAAAGTAGAAGTTGCCTTCGAGGACGCCCAGCACGGCGATGTTGGCCTCAGAACCGGGCGTCAAGGCCCCCAACTCGGGCCGGCGAATGGCGCGCGCCGGCGTGACGGTGGAGCGGTAGATCACTTCCTGTAAGGGCATGTCCATGGCCAAGCACTTGGACATGGTGTCGAGCATGGAGTGAACGTGGCCGTTGATATTGCCCAGATGCAGGTCGGTGCTAATGGAATCGGGTGGGAAGCCGTCGGCGATGGCGGGCATGGCGGCGCGGTACCAGAAGCTGGCCGCCCCGTGCCCGAGGTCGAAGTGGATGCCCTGTTGCCGCGCCTGCCGCATGTAGTCGTACACCGCGCCGTTTTCGTCGATGACGGGGAACTGGCGGGCAAAGACGTGGGTGTGGATGTCGCCTCGGCGCAGGTGCTTGAGGAGGAGATCGGGATAGGAGCGCTCGGGCGGGCGCGGCCAGAAGTCAACCATCACTGGCATTTTACAGCGCTCGCCGGCCTCGACGGCCGCATCAACCGAGGCCCAAGGCGGGTGCTCGTCGTCAAAGGGCTTGGTGGTCCAATAGTGGGCGGTCTTGATGCCCACGCACACATCGTCGTGGGCCGAGGCCATCTCGGCCGCCTGCTGAGGATCGAGGTTGGCGACGACTTGTTCGGGCGGGCCCATGCCGGGGGCGGCAATGTTGATATAGGCGAACATGCGGATCGCGGAGCGGTTGATCACCGTCTCGCGGAAGTGCTCAAACTCCTCGGCACCGGCCGTGCCCGTATCGACGCAGGCGGTTACGCCCTCTTTGAGGAAGTGGGCGTCGGCGTTGAGGCTGCCCACCAAGCCGCTCGATTTGCGGGCGCGGGTGTGGTAGGTATGGACGTGGATGTCGATTAGGCCCGGCACGACGACTAGGTTGCCCACATCGATTACGCAGTGGGCATCGGCGGTGGGGATGTCCGCTTCGACGCGGGCGATGCGGCCGTCGAGTACGCCCACGTCGGCGACGCCGTCCATATCGTTGGTAGGGTCGATTACGTGGCCGCCTTTGAGCAGCATTTCGAGCTTGCGGGGCATGGCTTTTCGTTCCAGATGTCAGGGTGAAAATCAAAAAATAGGCTGGCCCAAAAGGAGGGTCAAATGGGGTTATTGACAATGGTTAGACGCTTGGGTTACAATCTATAGTCTCATAATTCATACAACTTAGATAATGCGACGTCTTATTTATACACTCCTAATTCTGTCGGCTGGCAGTGCTCAAGCACAGACCGTCTATCGCGTCCACCTCAAGCTAGAGGGCATGATTGACCCCGGTGTGGCGGCCTTTGTCGAGCGCGTGATCGTCGATGCGGCCGAGGCCGATGCGGCCGCCATCATCTTTGAGATCGACACCTTTGGCGGGCGCGTTGATGCGGCCACTGTGATTCGCGACGCCATCCTCGACGCTGAGACCTTGACCATCGCCTTTATCAACAAGCGGGCGATTTCGGCCGGGGCACTCATCTCGCTAGCCTGCGATAAGATCGTCATGACGCAAGCCTCCACCATGGGCGCGACCACTCCGGTTGACGCTACGGGCACCAAGGCCAGCGACAAGGTGACCTCGTACATGCGCGCCGAGATGCGCGCTACGGCCGAGCGCACCGGCCGCAACATCAAGATCGCCGAGGCCATGGTAGATGAGCGCGTTGAGGTCCCGGGCCTGAGTGCCGAAGCGGGCCGGCCGGCCACCTTGACCACCGAGCAGGCACTCAACTACCAGATGGCCGACGAGACGGCCGAGACGCTGGTTGAGCTGTTGCGCATCTACGATCTAGGCGAGGCCGAAATCGTGGAAGTCGAGCTCAACTGGGCCGAGCACGTCTTGCGCCTGCTGACCCACCCCATTGTCACTTCGATTTTGCTCGCCGTAGCCATGTTTGGCTTAATCGCCGAGGTCCGCACCCCCGGTTGGGGCTTGGGCGGTACGCTCGCACTGGTCGCGCTGGGCCTTTTCTTTGGCAGCCATTTGATCGTCCACTTGGCAAAGTGGCAGGAGCTCGCGCTCTTTGCTCTGGGCGCGACGCTTTTGGTCGTCGAGCTAGTCGCCATTCCGGGCTTTGGCATTGTGGGCGTGTTGGGTATCGGGGCGATGATTGCAAGCGTGGTGATTACCCAACTGGGCGATTTTCAGTTGTGGAGCTTCGACGAAATCGTCTCGGTGATAGGGCGGCTCGCCGGCTCGATGATCGGCGCGTTTGTACTCTCGCTCATCGTTTTGCGCTCCCTGCCTAAGTTCGCCGTCTTCAACCGCCTAGTCCTCCACAACGAAATCAAGGCCGCCGACGGGTACACTTCCTCCTCGCGGACGACCGACGAGGATCTGTTGGGCAAGGAGGGGGTCACGGTCAGCTACCTGCGGCCCTCCGGGATAGCCCTGTTTGAGGGCCGGCGGCTCACAGTGATTGCCGAGGGCGAATTCATTGAGGCGCAGCGGCCCATTAAGGTAGTCGAAGCCCGCGGTAGTCGGGTGGTGGTGAAGGCACTATGAGCTTTCTCGGGGGGGAGGTATTGGAATGGGTTTATTCGCTGGCCCTGCTCGTGCTCGGGTTTGCGCTGGTGCTCTTGGAAATTTTCGTGATTCCGGGGCTTAACATCTTCGGCGTCGTCGGTTTTCTGACCGCCGTCGCCGGCATTGGCTATGCTTATGTAAACATGGGCAGCTTGGCGGCTGGAGTCGTGGCGGGCTTGGGGCTTGTGGGGACTGCCATCCTAGTGAAATTGATGCTCAAGGTCCGCGCTTGGAACCGCTTGGTGCTCAACGATGGCATGACGCGCAAGGCCGGCTACGATTCGGTCAAGCCCGGCCGCGAGGCGTTGCTCGGGCAGACGGGCGAGGCGGTTACGACGCTGCGACCGGCCGGGCGGGCGCAATTTGGCGAACGGGTGGTCGACGTAGTCAGCGAAGGTGGTTATATTGAACGCGGCGAACAGGTTGAGGTATTGAAAGTGGCTGGCAACAGAGTAGTCGTTCAGTCAGTTCGCTCCGAGCCTTAGTTTATTCCCTTCAAGGAGCTAATAATGGAAGTCCTATTTTTGGTCTTGGCGCTTTTTGGCATCATCGTCTTTTTGTCGCTCTTTACTTATTTCATTCCGGTGGGGCTGTGGATTTCGGCCTATTTCGCCGGAGTCAAGGTGGGGATCTTCAAGGACCTAGTGGGTATGCGACTGCGCAAGGTGCCACCGCGCCAGATCGTCGGCCCCAAGATCAGCGCCACGAAGGCCGGGTTGGATGTCGGCTTAGAGAGCATGGAAGCTCACTACTTGGCCGGCGGCAACGTCAACGCGGTGATTTTGGCCCTGATCTCGGCCGACAAAGCCAACATCGACCTGAGTTTTGAGCGTGCGGCCAGCATTGACTTGGCTGGTCGAGACGTGCTCGACGCGGTCAAGGTCAGCGTCAATCCCAAGGTGATCAACACGCCCCTGATTGCGGCAATCGCCAAAGACGGCATTCAGGTTAAGGCCACCTGCCGAGTGACCGTGCGCGCCAATATCGACCGCTTGGTCGGCGGTGCTGGCGAGGAGACGATCATCGCCCGCGTCGGCGAGGGGATCGTTACCACCATTGGTTCGGCTACGACGCACAAAGAGGTGCTCGAAAATCCCGATCTGATCTCCCGACGGGTGCTGGAAAAGGGCCTCGACTCAGAAACGGCCTTTGAGATCCTCTCCATTGACATCGCCGATGTTGACGTTGGCGAAAACATCGGCGCCAAGCTACAGACCGATCAGGCGGATGCCGATCTCAAAATCGCCCAAGCCAAGGCCGAGGAACGCCGGGCCATGGCCCAAGCGCGCGAGCAGGAGATGACCGCTCAAGTGGTAGAGATGGAGTCGCGCGTCAAGGAAGCCGAGGCCGAAGTGCCGCGCGCCATGGCCGAAGCCTTCCGCGAGGGCAACCTGGGAGTGATGGACTACTACCGCATGCGGAATATCCAAGCCGACACGGATATGCGCGACTCGATTTCCGAAGGCGACGGGGAACGCGACAACAACTAGTCCATGGAACTCCTACTCTTTACCCTCGCCATCCTGTTCAGCGTGTTTTCGGCGCTGATGGAGCGTCGCAAGCGCCGCAGACGGCTCGAAGAGGCCCAACAACAGCACGCCGAGGTCCATCCGGCCAAGCCCGTTGTCGCCGAGCCGGAGAAGGAGGAAGAGCCGACCTTTGGGTGGCCGTTTGACGGCGATCCTTTTGAGGAGCCGGTTCCAGCGGAGGTTGAGGTTGATCCCGTCGAGGCTGAACGGGAGGCACTAGAAGCCGAGCGCGAGGCCCTAGCGGTTGAGCGGCGCACTGCGGCGGCCGAGAGGCAGGCCATGGAGCGGCTGATGGAGACTAGGCCTCAGGATTCAGGCGAGGAGCGCCAGCCCCGTCGCACCCGGAACCACTGGTTCCTCAATCCGCAGACGGCGCGCGACGCGATCATCTACATGGAAATCCTCAGCAAGCCTAAGAGCGAGCGCGAGGAGTGGTAAATGGTATAGCCGGAGTGGCGGAATTGGTAGACGCGCTGGATTCAAAATCCTGTATCCGCAAGGGTGTGTGGGTTCGAGTCCCACCTCCGGCACCATTTTTATAATCACTGCACGCTAGCGATGCGGAGCCGCTCGCATCGCTAGCACCATCCTTATCTCTTTGTACCTCATGGGCCGCGCAACCTTGCCTTCCTTTTCTTCATCCGTCGAAAGCTCAATTTTTCGCACGTACTCAAGCCCCGAAAGGAGATAAACCGCCGTGCAATCTCCAGAAATAAGGCGTCTCCTCGACATCATCTCGGTACTCGTTCTGCTGATTGTAGTTCCGGCGTACCTCTTCTGCCGCTTGGGACTCGTTCTGCTGATTGCCGTTCCGACGGCGTACCTCTTCTGCCGCCTAAAGTCACACGCAGACTAACGGGACGACGCCGTGAAAAAGCTAAAAGGCCAAACGCGCACCGCGCCGCCGCTATGGGCGGTCTTGCAGCGGCGACTGATCGACGCTATCGACGAGGCGGCCCCGATTTTTTTGCAGAAGTACACCCGCCCCGGCGGCAGCCTGATATGGAAGGAAGAATACCCCGGCGACGGGGTCTGGGCCGACGACCTGTACGAGGCATTCTTCAATTGGCCTCACTACTATGCCCTAGGCGGCAGCGAGTACACAGGCGTCAAGGCCCTAGAGGAGTGGAACGCCATTACTCGGCAGCTAGAGCACGACTACGGCCGCGTTACCCGAGAGTTTATCAACGACGACGACTGGTTCCACAACGCCGAAAACTACATCTACTTCTACCACTTGGGGATGGCCGACCCGACCAACGCCGACACGCGCCGCCGGGCGCAGCGCTTTGCCGGATTGTACTTGAACGACGACCCCGCCGTGCCCAACTACGACTCCGAGCACCGCATCGTGCGCTCGCCCTGTAGCGGCAGCAAGGGGCCACTCTTCCAAATGCGGCGCGGCGAAATCCACTACGACCTCACCCACGATCACGCCACGCTGGGGCCGAGCTTTGATTTGCCCGCTAACTGGTGGGAAGACCCCGAGACCAAACGCCGCGTTGAGGAGCGATTTGACCAAGTGGTCATGCAGGGCGACGTGACCGTCAACCTAGGGGTCGCCTCACTAGTGGCAACGGCCTTTCTCCACACTGGCGAAGTGCGGTATCGGGAGTGGATCGAGGAATACGTGGGGGCTTGGATAGAGCGAACCGAGGCCAACGGCGGCATCGTCCCGGACAACATCGGCCCCAACGGCATCGTCGGCGAGATGCGCCAAGGGCAATGGTGGGGTGGGCTGTACGGCTGGACCGGGCGTTATGGACACGGCATGATGGCCCACGCGATCACCGCCGCGGCAGAGGCCGCGCTGCTGGTCACGGGCGAGACCCGCTACTTGGACCTGCTCCGCATGCATCTAAATACGCTGGTGGAGCACGGCGAGGAGGAAGGGGGGCGGCTGCTCGTGCCCTACAAGCACACGGACGAAGGTTGGACCGACTTCAACCCCATTGATCCCAATGCGCCGATCCACTTGTGGGCTGCGTCTATGGAGGCGCGGGATTGGCAGCGGCTGGAGGCCTTGCGCCGCGGTGCCGAAGACGAGTGGAGGCAGGTGGGGCCGCGCGGGCCGCGCTCGCTCGACGACCGCGCTTGGACCCGCTTTCTCGCGGGCGAGTTCCCGGATTATCCCGAGCGCATCTTGCAGGCCAACTACCGAGAGGTCTGTGACCGCATCGCCAAGGTGCTTGCCGACGAGCAGGATCTCACCCAGCTCGACGTGCATTGGTGGCAGCAGGTCAACCCGGTGGTCACCGAAGCCTTGGTGCAGCTAACGACCGGCGCGCCGCAGACCATCTACTGGGGCGGGTTGGCACAAGGGCGGGTGCGCTATTTCGACGGCGAGCAGCAACGGCCGGGTTTGCCCCCAGACGTAGCCGCGCTGGTGACCGGCCTCAGCAACGAAAGTGCGGAGTTGACGTTGGTCAACTTGAGCGCGCGCCGCATTCGGCGCGTGATCGTCGGTGCTGGCAGCTTTGGGGAGCACTGCTTTGACCGGGTGCGAGCTGGCGACGAGGCCCTCGACGTGGACAGCACCTATTTCCAAGTCGAATTGGCACCGGCCAGCCAAATAGACTTGTCGCTCGCCATGCGGCGGTACTGCCGGCCGCCCAGCTTTCGCCTGCCTTGGCACGGCGACGAGGTTCCCCAGCGGTAGGGCAGCAATTTTGTATAGGCTCTTAGAAGCGTTCTTAAAATCAGGGTTTCCGTTTCTGATTCGGCTTGGTCCTTTTCTGGATTCCCGCTTTCGCGGGAATGACGGACCCCGTCTTTACGGCTCGTTCAACACCCCCAAGGTGGGTTTTCAGACCGCTTCTAAGCATTCAACCTAAAATGGAGACTGGACTGTGGACCAAGCCGACCGAGATTTCTTTGCCGCAAATGGCTATCTCAACCTAGGGCAGGTGCTCGCCGACGAGGTGCAATACTTCCGCGGCCTGTTCGATGGGGATATGGAAAAGCATCCCTATTTCTGGCACCGCTACGGCTACCACCAACACGCCAACTACGAGGCGTTGATCACCTCGCCGCAGTTCGACGAGTTGATTCGCCACCCGAAGATATACCCAACGGTCGAGGCACTGATGGGCGGTCCGCTCTGCTTTGGCGAGATCGGGCTGCGGATGATGCGGGCCTACGACGGCCCGTTGCACCAAGGCTGGCACCGCGACCGGCCGCATTGGGACGACCATCCGCTACGAATGGACTACATCCAACTCATGGTCTATCTGACCGATGTCAACGAAGGAACGCATTGTTTTTCGCTGTCACCGGAGTCGATAAGCCAGCCGGTGCTCGAAGACAAGGAAGCACAGCTCAAGCGAGGCGGCGAGTACCACTTGCACGGTCCGGCCGGGACTTGTGCGCTGTTTAACGTGGCTGCACTCCACACGGCGACGACGCGGCCCACGCCGGCCGAGCGGCGGACGGTGCAGATTTACTATGGACATCGCAGCCGGGCGCCGCTGGCGAACGATTCGACTATTCCGGCGGCGTTTTGGCGGGATAGCCAAGATGCAGAGACGCGGGCTTTTTACGGAGTTTTGAACGAGCGCACCAAGGCGTATTTGGCGGCGTTTCCCGGAGCTTGACCCCTTCGGCCCGCAGCAAAGCTCCCTCCCTTTAGGGCGGGGAGATGTAGAGATCAGGTTATTTTGCACACCCCCCTGTTGCATATCGCACCCACGGATCTGGTGGACATTGCAGTCGTCGGTTTGCTGCTTTGGGGTCTAGTCGCTTGGACCCGCCGAGTGCATACGCGGATGGCCCTGCTCGGGTTGGCTTTTTTGGGCGTCTTCTACCTGATAGCACAGCAGTTCGAGTTGCAGCTAACAGCTTGGATCTTCCAAGGCTTTTTCGCGGTGCTAGTGGTGGTCGTGGTGGTCGTCTTCCAAGACGACTTGCGCCGGCTCTTTGAGCAGATCGCCACGCTCGGCCTGCGCCGCAAGGCTCCGCGCCCCGATCCCTCCAACTTGGCGGCGCTGATTAGGGGGCTGCGTCAGTTGGCCGCGAAGAGACGCGGGGCCTTGGTGGTCCTACCGGGGCGCGAGCCGATAGCGCGGCATTTGCAGGGCGGAGTCTCTCTGGACGCGGAGGTCCGCGAAGAACTCCTCGACAGCCTTTTCGACCCCGGTTCGGCTGGGCACGATGGGGCACTGGTGATGCAGAATAATAGGATCGCGTCCTTTGGGGTGCATTTACCGCTTTCCGAGAATCGGGACGAGCTAAAGGGGGGCAGTACGCGACACGCTGCCGCGTTGGGCTTAGCCGAGCGCAGCGATGCCCTGTGTTTGGTCGTATCAGAGGAGCGCGGCACCATCGGGATTGCAGCGCGGGGGCAACTCGAGGTTTTGGACGATCCGGGCGATTTGTTGGACCGGATCCAAGACCACTTGCAGCATACCGGCACCGAGGTGACGGTGCGCCGGGCCGGCCAGCGTTTGGTAGAAGGTCTTTTGTCTTTCGCCTTGGCTTTGGGTGCGTGGGTGGTCTTTGTGCCGGGCGCGACGCTTGATAAAACAGAGCTCCAAGTGCCCATAGCCGTGGAGCATATACCCGAGGGATATGTGCTAGAGGACGTCAAACCCTCAGCGGTGGAGGTCGCGGTGGCCGGATCGCGGGTGGATCTGTTTTTGGCGAGCAATGCGGATTTCCAAGTCGTCATTGACGCCAAGCTGGTCGAGTGGGGGCGGCGGACCTTTGAGGTATCCGCCCAGTCCGTGCGCCATGCAACCGGCCTAGAGGTCAAAAGCGTCAAGCCAGAGAAAGTGAGACTAACCGTGCATAAAGCGCGAGGAGGTGCGCGATGAAAATTGAATCGCTGTGAGAGGAGCCGCTCAGCCCCCTGTGAAATTTGCCCGTTTCAGCAGAATCGTATAATTTTTGTACCATTACGCCCTCTACCAGTCACCTTTCATCCTGCGGGAGTTACAATGGCCAAGTCGATGTTTTCTCGGGAAGTCGCTCTCAAGTTAGAAAGCGAAATCAACGCCTTTCAAGCCTGTCGCAGCCTGTCGCATCGCGCACGAGACATTAACATAGAACGCAAAGTGAGAGAATCCGAAGGCGCAGTTTCCGAGGAAGAGCAGCCCAATTCGTCGGCCAGTGCCATGCTGGATTTTGCCGAGGGGCGCATCGTCCTCGTGCCGGAAGAAAGTGCAGACTCAGACGAGGTCTGAATCGCTGCGGCCCGCCTCCTCGTGGGCCTTGCTGTCTCCACCCAAAGAGCCGAAAAGCCTGCCGCTGGTCGCCTAGCTATGCTTGCAAACTGCTGCCCCCGCCGCCGCTGGGGCAAAACCGAGCTTTCCATACCCGTAATCCCATTCGGGACGCAAGGATTCGGCGGCCACTTTGGGCCGGTCAGCGACGAAGAGGCCATGGCCCTGATGCGCCGAGCCGTCGATTTGGGCGTCAATCACTTCGACTGCGCCCGCTGCTACGGCGACTCACTGCCCAAGCTGGGCCGAGCGATCAAGGAAGGCGTCATCGCCCGCAGCGAGATCATCATCAGCGGGCGCGTATGCTGCCACAGCGCGGCTGAGTGGGGCGGCTACGGCGTGGGGCGGCCCGACTACTCGGCGGCGCGAGCTTTGGCCGATGTGGAAGACCAGCTAGAAATTTTGGGGATCGACAAATTCGATGTGCTCTTCCTCCACGACCCGCCCGAAGTGGAGCCGACCCTTGAGGCCGGCGGCGCGCTCGAAGGGCTGGAACGGGGGCGTCAGCAAGGCGCTGTGGACTTCATCGGCTATGGCATGAGGCCCCACGACTTTCACCTCGTACATATTGCTTCGGGCCGCACCGACGCCATGCTGTGTTTCAGCGACTACAACTTGCTCCGGCAGAGCGCGGCCGACGCTATCCTACCAGCGGCCGCGGCGGCCGACCTGGGAGTCCTCAACGGCTGGTCCATCATGCGCGGCTGGCTGACGGGCGTGCCCGTGGAGCGCTTTATACCACGCGACAAGTGGGGCGAAGACCAGCAACGAGCCGAGGCCATGCGCTTGTGGTGCGGCGAACAGGGCATCGACATGCTCGCGCTGACGTTGCAATTTTGCCTGCGCGAGGAACGAATCCACGGCAACCCAATCGGCTCGCTGAACATCGAGCAGCTAGAGCGGAATGTCGCGGCCGCCATGGCCTCTGTCGCGGACGACACCATCGCCGAGTTTCGGGCCGCGGCACTTTGAACAGGAGAAACTGCGTGCATGAGCGCTGCTGAAGAGTACTACGCGCAGACGATGGAGTTGTTGCAACGGCTGCGCGATACGCAGATGGATTCTATAGACCGGGCCGCCGAAATCTGCATCGAGAGCATTGCCAACGGCGGCCTGGTCTTTCTCTTTGGTGCTGGGCACTCGCGGATGATGTGCGAGGAAATGACGCCGCGCCAAGGATGTTTCGTGGGCTTTTTTGCGTTGGTCGAGCTCGCGGTATCGACCCATGCGTCAATTGTCGGCACCAATGGATTGCGCGGGCCGCTCTTTTTGGAGAAGTGCGAAGGCTACGCCGAAGAGATCCTGCAAGGATTTGAGTTCGGGCCGCACGACGCCTTTATCTTGATCTCGACGAGTGGCATTCGGCCCCTAATCGTCGAGATGGCCATGGGGGCTAAGGCGCGGGGCCTATCCGTAATCGCCATGCTGTCGAAGCCGCACGGCGACCAGTCGCCGCCCGCGCACTCGTCGGGCAAAAAGCTGATGGATCTGGCCGATGTCGTCCTCGACAATCAATGTCCGCCGGGAGACTGCGTTCTGGAGCTAGAGGGCTTGGAGTGGCGGACTGGCCCGGTATCGACGGTGACCGGCGCGATGATGATGAATATGCTCCGTTGCGAGGTAGCCGAGCGATTGTTGGCGCGGGGGATCAAGCCGGAGCTATTGCCGAGCCATCAGTTCGTGGGCAATGCAAGTGCGGAAGAGCAGCTAGAGCGGTTCTACGAGGGCTATCGCAAGAGCCTCAAGCATTTGTACGCGTAGGATCGTAGAACAAATGCCTATCGCCCCGACTCCAATCCACTGAACCGTGGGCACTCTCGAAAACAGGGTTTGTCTGATTACCGGCTCCACCGGCATCGCAGAAGCCACGGCTCTACACGCCGCCGAGGAAGGGGCCAAGGTTTTCGTCACTTCGCGCACGGAAGACCATTGTAGGACCCTTGCCGAGCAGTTGGGGGGCCAAGGAGCGCATCGGGCCGCCGATCTGACCCAGCAAGAACAGGTCGCCGAGGCCGTGGGGGCCTGCGTGGAGCGGTGGGGGCGGATCGACGGGTTGTTCAATGTGGCGGGGATCAGCGGACGGCGCTTTGGCGACGGGCCGCTGCACGAGTGTACAGAGGAGGGATGGGACGCGACGCTGGACGCCAACGCCAAGAGCATGTTCTTGGTGTGCCGCACCGTGCTGCAACAGATGTTGACCCAAAAACTGCGCGCTGGCGGCGTGCGCGGGGCGATTCTCAACATGGCCAGTGTGTTGGCCTTTGCGCCGGAGCGGAGGTTTTTTGCCTCGCACGCCTATGCGGCCAGCAAGGGGGCGATTGTGTCGCTGAGCAAGGCGATGGCCAGCTACTACGCGCCCCACGGGATTCGGGTCAATGCCATTGCGCCGGCCCTGGTGGAGACCCCCATGAGCAAGCGGGCCGGAGCAAGCGCGGAGATCATGGCGTTTATGCGCGACAAGCAGCCGCTCGGGGCGATGATGAGCGCGGCAGACGTGGCGGGGATGGCGGTCTTTTTGTTGGGGGACCGAGCGCGGGCCATTACCGGGGCCGTAGTACCCGTAGATGCGGGTTGGTGCGTAAGCTGACGAGGAGAGGGCACTATGAAGGAATACGTCATCGGCTTTGACGTGGGCGGCACTCGGGTCAAAAGCGGCGCGGTGACTCGGCGGGGGCGGATGCTGGCACCGGGCATCAATCCGTCGGGTTTTGCGCTGGGCATGGGCAATTTGCTCAAGACGCTGCAAGGAGAATGCAGGCGGATTGCCAAGCGGCTGGGCGGCGAGCCGCTGGCCATTGGCTTGGGCTTTCCCGGGGCTGTGGATCCCGAGGTCGGCGTGGTGTACATGCCGGGGAAGATCAAGGGGCTGGAAGGCTATCCCATTGTCAAACGGCTGGCCAAGGCCACGGGGATTCCAGTCGTCGCCGACAACGATGGCCGCATCTCCATCTATGCCGAGCGACACTACGGCCTAGCGCGGGATTTGGATTGGGCGGTGACCATCACCCTTGGCACGGGCGTTGGCTCCGGGGTTTTGCTCGACGGCAAAATTCTGCGCGATCCCCATCTCCAGTTCGGGACCCAGATGAGCCATATCGTCATGCAGGCTCTGGGGGGGAGGCTGTGCCTGACCAACGCGCGGGGCACCGCCGAGATGATGTGCTCGGCCACGGCCCTGACTCAGCAGGTGCGGGACGGGCTGGCGCGCGGCATTCCCTCGGTCTTGAGCGACCAGTACTTCAAGGACTCCAGCGCAATTGACTTTAAGGCGGTGATCCGCGGCGTGGTGCGTCAAGACCGGCTCTGCATGGACGAGTTGGAGCACTGGACCCGCAATCTGGGTTGGCTGCTGGTGAGCGCGGTACACGTGTACGCGCCCCAGCGGATTATCCTCAGCGGCGGGGCTACCAATGCGGCCAAGCACTTTCTCGAGCCGCTGCAAACGCAAGTGAACGAGCATTTATTTCGCCACCCAGCGGGCGCGGGAGTGCCGATTGTGTTGTCCAAGCTACGCGACCACGCCGGCGTTTTGGGGACGGCGGCAATCGCTTGGGAAAAAGTCAATGGAGAAAAGACGTGAAAGAGCAACCCCTTCGCACCACCGTTATCGGCTCTTACCCCTTCCCGAGCTGGCTCGAACACGCGGCTGAGCACCTCAATGCTTTCGGGCCGGACGACATCGCCGAGATGCAGGACGACGCGGTCGTTGCCGCGCTCGGCGACCAAGTGCGTGCCGGGTTGGACGTCGTCTCCGATGGCGAGCAAACCCGTTTTGATTTTAACCTCTCCTTTTACGGCTATCTAGAAGGCATCGACCTAGAGTCCGCACCGCCTAGACGCTTCGGTCCGCCCGCCCACGACCAGCGCGGTCGCCATGCAATCACCGGACCGCTGCAAGCGCCGCACGGCTTGGGGGCCGTGGAGGAGTTTGCGCGGCTCAAGCGGTTGGCGCCAGCAGGGCCAACGCTCAAGGCCAGCGTACCGGGGCCTTATACCTTGAGCGGCCGCTTGGTGCCCAACGGCCAGTACCCGGACCGCTGGGCCGTGACCGAGGCGTTGTTGCCGATTGTGCGGAGCGAGTTGGCGGCGCTCTGTGCGGCGGGTTGCACGGAACTGACCGTTGATGAGCCGTCGATGAGTTGCTACGCCCACCGCGAGGATCCAGCGCGTTTTGTCGATATCTTCAACCGCACGGTCGAGTCTGTCGTGGGCCAGTGCCGGCTCTCGACCCACCTGTGCTTTGGCAACTACAAGGGCCGCGCCGTAGGGCTGCGCCGCTACGCGCCCATGTTCCCGGCATTCTTGGACATGCAGGTCAATGAGATGCACGTTGAGATGGCCAGCCGCGAGTTCGCCGAGCTGGAGACCATCGGCCCGATCGCCGAGAAGATGGACGTGGCGGTGGGAATCGTCGATGTGAAGAGCTATTACCTAGAAACCGTAGAAGACATCGCAGCGCGGGTGGAGGCGTGCTTGGAGTATGCTCCAGCCGACAAGCTCGCCTTCGCGCCCGATTGCGGGCTGAGCCAAACGGCGCGCTGGGCGGCGCGGCAGAAGCTGGAGAACATGGTGGCTGGGGTGTGCGCCGTGCGGGAGAAGCTGTGAGAGGATTGCCTGACGACGCTAGGGGTCATTCCCGCGCAAGCGGGAATCCAGAAAAGGACCCAGCCGAATCAGAAACTGAAACCCTAATTGTAAGAACGCTTCTAAGGCGTATGATCCGTGTCAACCGGCATTTCGTCGTTGGTCAGAAAGCGTTCCGTAGTATTGTGGGTCGCTGGGTTGGTGCGGAAGTCGGCGATCCAAGGCTGGCGGAAATAGGCCTGCTTTTCGCGCGGCAGGCTGTGCAGCACCGCCGGGGGGATCTTCAGCCGGTGCCAGTGGGTGGCCAAATGCGAATAGGCGTGGAGGATGGCCACACGCGGAGTGTCGCGACGCCACACCGGTCCAGCGTGGCACAAGTTTTCGGTAAAGAAAACCGCGCTGCCGGCCGGGCAGGAATATGTGGTGAGGAAAGGGCTGCGCTTGCCCTCTTCCAGCGACAAATGATCCTCGTGGATGGGAAATTCCGACTTGTGGCTGCCGATTAAGAAATGGGTGCTCTGGTCTGCTAGCGCAATATCGGTCAATTCAAAAATAACCCGCACCATACCGGCGTGGATGCGCCCGTTCTTTACCCGATAGCCAAAAATGGGATCGGCTTGTCTAGGCCCGCCCCCGTGTAGCGGGCCGTGTTCCTCGCCCTTTTTGCGCCAAACGCAGCCACAGCCTTCCACTCTTATATCGGGTCCGATTACTTCGCGGATTACATCAACCACTTGGGGATGGTCAATCAGTGCGCTGGCCGGGCCGCCGGGCACGTCGCGGTGCTCGGGCGGCAGCGACTGCGGGTCGTGTTTGATGCGGTCAATCTGATCGACGATGGCGGCGACTTGGGCTGGCTCCAAGATGGCGGGGCGGACCAAAAAGCCGGTGAGGTCAAAGCGGAAGCGTTCTTCTTCGGTCATGGCCATGAGATACCTTTCGGGAAACGTTTTTGGTGAGTGTAGGAGAAGCCGACGACCGCCGGCCTCAGTTGACCCCCTGCATGAGGCGTTGGGTGATAAATTGGCGTTCAAGATACCCCGATCCACCGCTGCAATCAAGCACAGCGCACCCTCGGAAAAAGGCGCGGACTGGATTCCCGCCCCGTGTCGGGGCACGGGGTGACGTTCTTTCGCGGGAAGGACGCCTTATATGCAAAAAAGACCGGGCCGATCAACATTCCATGCTTTCGAGTCATTTAGGACTGCTATATAGTGGTTCATAGAAGCTATCTCATAAATACCGTAGCAGTATGAGGATGCATCCGAGTTGTACAAAGCCGAGGTAGTTTTCAGCATAGTATTCGTATCGAACCACGATGCGGCGGAAGTTATGCAACCAAGCAAACAGTCTTTCTATTTTCCAGCGTCTTTTGTAGCCCCGCAACCGCCGCCCGTCCTGGGTTTTGGCCTGCGTACGATTGCGGCGATGCGGCGCGATCATCTCAATGCCTTGGTCGGCCAGGCTCGCATCCAATCGATCCGAGTCGTAGGCTCGGTCCCCGATGAGTCGTTGCGGTCGGGGCTGGACCCATCGGTTTTCCAGGGTGGCTTCTACGAGGGTGACTTCGTGCGGCGAAGCACTTTGGATGAGTACGGCGATAGGAAGACCAGCGCGGTCTGCCACTGCCATGAGCTTCGTACCTTTGCCCCGCTTGGTCGGACCCACTTGGTCCCCCCTTTTTTCGCCGCGACAAACAGGCCATCGATGAAGCATTCGCTCACATCAAGGCCCCCGCGCTCATGCAAGTCGTGCGCGAGGGTGCGCAGAATATGTTCAAAGGTGCCATCAGACGACCACTGTTGGAATCGACGATGGCAGGTCTGGTAGGACGGATAGCGAGCAGGCAGGTCATGCCCAGGCGCCCCGGTGCGGAGAATCCACAGAATACCATTGAGCACCGCTCGGTTACAACGCCACGGACGACCCCGGCCATCGCGGCGTTTGGGACACGCCGGCAGCAGTGGGGACACTATCGACCACTGTTCGTCTGTAAGATCCATAAGAGATACCTCCGAAAGGGAATACCACTAACGTAGCACAGCCAGACTATTTATGAGATAGCTTCAAGTGCCCAACAGGGCAAGTTCACCCTGCAACTGATCCTACGCCGCCATCTTTTGCGCCTCGGCTACCGAGTCGGTCAGATCGGCACGGAGCACCATGCAGCACTGTTTGGCATGGACCTCGCCTTTCCCATGGGCTATGCCTCCAATGTGTCGCTGCCGTTGCAATACTACGTGCCCTATCTGGACTATAAGTTGCGGCAACTCAGCCAGCAGCAGCCCGATCTCATCTTGGTTGGCTCGCAGTCGGGCACCATCCCCTACGATGTACATGAACATCGCACCTATTCTTTGACTTCGACAGCCTTTCTGTTGGGGACTAAGCCGGATGCGTGTATCCTCGTGGTCAACAGCATCGACGTCGACGAGTATATCCAAGACACCATCGACGCCCTTCGTGCGCTCGCCAAAGCACCGACGCTGCTGTTGGCTATGAGCGACCAAGAAAAGCACATCCGCGCCGCTTACGGGCGCACGTTCATCAAGCCACGTCCGATGACTGCGGAGCACATCAAACGCACCTTGGGTCGGCTCGAAGACCGCTTTGGCTTGCCGGCGGTGTCTATCCTTTCAGAGGCCGGCCAGCAGCGGATGGTGGATACGGTGGTCAACCACTTTGCCGAGGAGTCTGTATCGTGTCCGATCAACTGAAAGCAGAGATTAAACACCTGATCGTCGCCGCGCTTGGATTGGACGTGGACCCGGCGGAGATTCCCGACGACGAGACGCTGTTCGGTGGAGGCATGGACCTCGACTCAATAGCCACCTTAGAGATCATCGTCGCCGCAGAGGAGGCATTCGGCATTACGGTCGAAGATGACGAACTGACCGTCGAACTGTTTGACTCGGTAGAAGCACTGGCTGAATACGTCGCCAGTAAGCAGATGGCAGATTGACTCCGTGCAACGTACCCTACCCCTGCACCCACTATGCAACATTATCCTCTTGACCTCAGCCAATACTTAAATAATGACGGCATCTCTTTCGAGATCGATGTAGAAGATGGCGACTTCGATGGATTAGGTAACACCTATCCGGCTGAAAAACTACCGGACTCAAAGCAGCTCACCACCCTGTATGGGACTCCGATGCTATTTCCCGACAAATGCGACGGTGCCTTTAATAATATCGTCCTCGAAGCCCAGCAGATTGTGGTACCTTCTGGGCACTATTCCACGTTGGCAGTTATCGGAGCTTCGGACTCTGGACGCTATGTGAACGGCGGTTATCAAGACCTGCTCGTCTTCTCGTATCGGGACGCTGAGGAATGCGCGACATTGAGATTGAAAGACTGGATATGTATAGAGGAGCAGCGGTCAGGAGGACGCGAAGCACTGCGCTGTCCCTATATGCACGGCCCTACCGGTCGCTGCGCGTTGTCTGAGCGAGGATATGAGACCTATCCGACCCTTTGGTACGAGGAAATCGAGATAGACGAGTCAAAAACGCTGGAACGCATCCAGCTACCGGACAACCCCTGTATGCACATCTTTTCAATGACCTTGATGGCGCGAAGATGTTCTCGAAAGGAATAACATGAAGCGACGAGCTACGTTATACCATTTAGATCGGCGGCCGATGTACTACGGCTGCGCGGGCACGACCATGGCTGCACTCCAATACTATAATCCCGTATTGGCTGATCCGCTAGCGTACTACGCCTCTCTGCTGAGTTGGACTTTTTTCTTTGATAAAGATCGGGGTATGCCCCTCAAAATTCCGGCAAGCCAGCTCATGCAGCGGAATTTGCAGCACTTGTACGGAATTATCCAAGATGAAATCCGCGAGGACCGTTTTGACGACTTATGGCTAGCGATTGAAAGCCTGTTGGTACAAGGGCGCGTCGTCGTCGTATGGGTTGACGCCAACCATATCAACGACAACGCGTTCCATTATAACCGAGTTTCCGGGGAAGTTGAACTCATGGTCATTTGCGATTGCGACCACAGCAACGACACATTGGAGATCATCGTCAATCCTCAGCGTTTCCATGGCTCCATACCGCTTTCGTGCCTTTCAGACATCTTAATGTTCAATCTTGCCTATGATTATCGAGTGCCCGAACGTTTGGTCCCGTGGCCTGCAAGCCAAGGCAAACAGCTTTTGCAAGCAGACGTATTGGGAATGCTGCACGGAGGCACTAGGGGAATGGTAGAAACAGGCTTCTCCGCGATCCGTTTGTTCATAGAAGAAATGAAATCGCACACTGGTTCCAGCGATGATGTACTGCGTCCGTGGATGCACGAAGCATTTAAGCAGTTGGCCTTTACCGGGCCGCAACGCACGGTCTTCGGCCAGACGCTCGAACGACTCGCCGATCTACATTGTGTCCCCAAGCTGGAGACCATCGCCCAGCGTTTTCTTGCTATCGCCCAGAGTTGGGAGGTCGCCCGCAATATGTTCTTCAAAGGCTGTAAGCGAGCACCAGCCGCCATGTTGCCGCGTATTCTCAAACGAGTTGAAGCACTGCTTATCGAGGAGCAAGAACAGGCCTACATGATCCAAACGTGGCTGCAAAAATCCCCGAACCAATGACAACAGCAAAATCCGAGTGCGGGCGATACGCTTCGCCCATTGGCGACAAACTGAGTGCGTTGCTCTGGCCCGATGACGTGGTGCCCTTTTGGGTTGATGGCGAATTCAGCATTCCGCTCTTCCGTGGGATCCAGAACATAATGCCCGCTGTGTTGGTTGGACCGCTACATAAGGAAGTCTTCTTCACGTGGCGTTCTGTATCAAACCTTGCAGACAAAGCTCTTTTGGGTTTTCAGTACGCTGTTATGCACCGCCGCTTTCGCGTCGCTACACGATCCTCCGGCGCAGATGACAGATGCGTTGTTGCTCGGCTTGGTTACATGCTATGTCATGAAAAAGCGCGGTTCGATTACGGAATGCTTCGCAATACATGCTGTGAATAATTTCTTTGTCTTAGCTGAGCGGATTGGATACGAATACATGACCACGGTCGCGTATCCGTGATATAATCCGCGGCCCGGCCTTGAGCTGACCATGGTGTATTACGAAAGCGGCCCGTAGGCGCTGAGAGCCGCGTCGTGGAAAAGTGCCCGGCACTCGTCGCCCGAAAAGCCGGTGGTCCATTTGAGGAACTTGGCGTAGAGATAGCCAATGCTAATGCCCCGCAGTTTATCAACCGGATAGTTGCTGGCAAACATGCAGCGGCTACAGCCAAAGCGTTCGATCAGCTCGTGAACGACCGCGGCGATTTTGGCCTCTTTGGCCGCGTCTTCGTGGAAGGCGTCCCGGGCAAACCACGCCATAGACAGCTTCATATAGACATTGGGCAAAGCGGCCAGCGCGGCCATGCCTTCGCGCCAGAGGGCCTCGTGCGCTTGGTCCTCGCCGTCGTGGAGGAAGCCGAGGTGATTGGCGACGACGCGGAGGTTGGGGAAGTCGCGGAAAACCGCGACCGCGTCGGCCACTTGGTGGGGATTGCAGGAAAGGTCAAAGGCGAGGTTGTGGCGTTCTAACAGGGCCAAGCCCGTGCGGAAGCGGCTGCTTTGCAACACGCCATCTTCGACCTGCGGCCAAGTCAGGTCGGGGTTGTCGGGATGGTGATTGAGGATCATGCGCACACCGCGCAGACGGCCCCCAGCGGCCTCTAAGTGTTGTTCGATGGTGCGCTCGGCCGCGGCTATGTCGCGCTCCAGATGCACGTACGCGACTATGCCAAAGGGCTGTTCGGCCGCGGTCGGTTCGAGCTGGTCGCGCACCCAGCGCGTTTCCTCAACGGTATCGACGGGAACGCCGCCCGCGACTTGGCCGACGACGGTTTCGACGTGGACGCCGCTGACCCGTTGCAACTCAGGAGGGAGCTCGCTCATGTCTTGGGCGTAATCGGCGGCTCGGTACGCCGGCATGACGGCCCCGAGGTTGGGGTTGGGCCGCTCGGCTAGGTCCCAGAGGTGGAAGTGGGGGTCGCACAAGGGGATGGGAGTCTGCATGGAGAAAACCTTTCGCTGATAAGTAGCTAAGCAAACGCCGCTTTCACGGCTTGGGGCAGCGGGCAATGCGCCCCGCGGTGCTGCACCGCGCTGGCGCCGGCGGCACACGCTAAGTCTAGTGTCTGTTGCGGGTGGGTGCCGAGCAGGGCACTGGCGGCCAAAACCCCGCTGAAGGCGTCGCCCGCACCGACCGCATCGACGACGGACACAGGCGCGGGCCGGGCGGCAAACGAGGCCCCCGGAAGGTGGAGCTGAGCGCCGTCGCGGCCAAAGGTAATCGCGAGGCGGTCCAGCGCGTAGCGGGCGAGCAAGTCGGCGGGCGCGGAGACTGCGGCAAGGTCCCGCACGGCCTCCCACTCTTCGCCGTTGAGTTTGACAGTGGTCGCCGCTTCGAGACCCAAGCGCACGGTCTGCGGCGTATAGCAACCTGCACGCAGGTTGACATCGAAAAACCGATGCCGGGGCTGGGCGGCCAGCAAGTGGGCTAGTCCCGGGCGATTGGCCGGGCTGCGCTGCGCGGCCGTTCCATAGTAAATCAGGTCGATGGGCCGGTCCAATGTCGGCTTCGTTTTGATGTGATCCCAAGCCACGCCGGCGCGAATGGTGTAGGAGGGCTGGCCATTGTTGAGTGATACATCGACCGTGCCCGTAGGCTCGGGCCGATCGGCGACCCATTGCTGACCAATGTCGGTGCGCCGCAGAAAGCCCCGCGCTTGTCGCCCTAGCTCGTCCCGCCCCACAGCGCTGACCATGGCCACGGGAAAGCCGAGTTGGCGCAAGTTCCAAGCGAAGTTCAGGGAGGCCCCTCCCAAGCAGGTGCGATCGGGGAAGCAATCGTAGAGGATCTCGCCAAAGACGATGGAAGTGAAGTGCGCTTTGTCCATTGCCATCACAACGCGGGAAAGAGCACATAGCCCACTGCGCTGCGCTCCAACCAGATTTTGCAAAATTCCTCGAGGTCGTACGCTCGTGCAACCTCGGCGGGCGCGGCCGGGTCGTTGACCAGCACGGTAGGCCCGGCGCAACCCCGCACGACCAGCAAATGCCCAGCCGTCCGCTCAATAGCCGCCCGGGTCAACTCGCCTGCCTCGTAGCGGACGGAGGCAATAATGGGAAAGCCTGCGTTGAGCAGCGCGTACGCCGCCGCCCAAGAGGGAAAGTGCAACAGATAGCCTAAGAGCCCTTGGCCGGCCGCGGCGTGGATATTGGCCGGCCACACGCCGTATAGTCCGCTCGGCTGGTGGTGCGCCGCTGCGATCACGTCGTAGATGTCGGGGCGATGGCCGTAGTACGCGAGGACCATGGCGACGCTGGTCGGCGAGCAGACGCGGGAAGCGAGCGCGGGCCGCAGAGCCATCTGGCTTTGCTGTGGCACCGCGAGGGCCGTATCGCGGCCGGCGAGCGTCGGAGCGGGCACTGCGCCCTTGTGGCGCACCGAGACCGAGAGCAAGGCCGGGGCCTTGGGGGCGACGCCTTGGACGCGCAGGTGGAGGGTGACCGCTTGCAATGGGGTGCGGATGCGCAGGAGGTCGGTAGCCGCTTCGACCGCCTCGGTTGCCTCGCCGACTTCGGCCCCGAGAAACGAGCCGACCGGTTCGAGGACGGCCCGGCTGCGCTGACCCGTTTTGGTTTCGCATTCCACTGCGAACTGATAGCCCCACGCGCCGTCGTGGACGACCGAGAGGCACGGCAGGATTTCTAGCGCACCGTCTAGCACTGCGGGTGGCAAGCCAAACGAGAACTCGTCGCCATGCCATGCCAACGGCTCGATTTGCTGGGGCCAAAGGGACGGCGGGACAGCGCGTTTTAGAACGGCCTCGTCCAGCCTGTGGGCAAACAATAGAAGGGCGTTGTTCATCAGATTGAAAGGGGAAGAATACACTGAATCGCTACCTGCGTCCAGCAAGCAACAGCCTATCCCCAGAGTTGCGGATGGGGCGGATGGAGGAGGCTGCCTTCGTAGCGCAGCCCGTGTTGCCGATCTTTTTGCAGGAGCAGGGGACCGTCGAGATCGACGAAACGGGCGCGTTGCGCCAGCAGGACCGCCGGTGCCATGGCCAGCGAGGTGGCGACCATGCAGCCGACCATCAGGTCCAATCCACACGCGCCCGCCTCGGCTGCCAAGCGCAGGGCCTCGCTGAAGCCGCCGGTCTTGTCCAGCTTGAGGTTGACGCATTCGTAGCGGGAGGCCAGCTCAGGGAGATCGGCGGTGGTGTGGCAGGATTCGTCGGCGCAGAAGGGGACCGGGTGTTCAAACTCGGCGAGCAGGGCGTCTTGGTCGGCGGGTAAAGGCTGTTCGATGAGCGCGACGCCCAAGCGAGCCAGTGCGACCGCGAGCGGCTCGACTTGGTCGGCGGACCAACCTTCGTTGGCATCGACGATCAGGGTCGAGTTTGGGGCGTTGGCGCGGATCGCGGCGACGCGGTCGAGATCGTCGCGACCGGCGAGTTTGACCTTGAGCAGCGGGCGGTTGGCGTGCAGGGCCGCGGCCCGACCCATGGCCGCTGGGTCGTCGAGCGAGAGGGTGTAGGCTGTCGCCACCGGGCGCGGTGCTACTAGGCCGGCTAGCTGGTAAGCCGGGCGGCCGCTGAGCTTGGCTTCTAGATCCCACAGGGCGCAGTCCAAGGCATTGCGGGCCGCACCGGGCGGCAGGGCGCGGTGCAATGCCGCTCGGTCGAGGTCGGCTTCCACCTGTGGGCGCAACGATTCTAACGCTTCTATGGTCCCGACCACGCTTTCGCGGTAGCGGGGATAAGGGACGCATTCGCCGCGGCCAACGCAGCCATCGCGGCTCAATTCAACGACGACGACCTCGGCGGTAGTTTTGACGCCGCGCGAGATGGTGAAGGGCTGGGCGAGGGGAAAGTGCTCGCTGCGCACGGAGAATCGGGTCACAGGGCATCAACCAAGCGCGCGGCCCCTTGGCGCAGCGGATCAACGGCGGGCAGGCCGGCTTGCTGTTCTATGGTCCTGAGCAGGTCTAAGGCGTGGTTTTCCGGCAAGTGCGAGGTGTTGACTGCAATGCCAACGGTGCGGCAGGCCGGGTTGGTGAGCCGGCCGCATTGCTCGTTGAGGCGAATGCAGTCGAGCAGATCGGGGAGCCGGTATTCGGGCAGGCCGCGCATGTGGGGGCGGTTGGGATCGTGGCAGAGGACGAGCGCGTCGGGCTGGGCACCGTGCATGAGGCCCAGCGACACGCCGGCATAGGAGGCGTGGAACAGCGAGCCTTGGCCTTCAATTAGGTCCCAGTGCTCGGGGTGGTTGGCCGGGGTCAGGAGCTCGACAGCCCCAGCGAGGAAGTCGGAAACTACAGCGTCCACAGCAACGCCCGTCCCGGCGATGAAGATGCCGGTTTGGCCGGTGGCGCGAAAGGTACAGGCCATGGCTCGCGCTTGCATCTCGCGCTCAATGGCCAGCGCGGTAAACATCTTGCCGACCGAGCAGTCCGTGCCAACGGTGAGCAGGCGTTTGCCCGGGCGTTTGACGCCGGTTGCAATGGGGAAATCGCGGTCGGAAAAGCGCGCATCCACGAGGCGAGTGCCCTTTGCGCGAGCGCGGTCGGCCAAGCCGGGGATGGTGCCAAGGCGGGTGTGTAGGCCACTGGCGAGGTCGTAGCCGAGGTCAATGGCCTGCAAGAGGGTCTCGCGCCAGAGGTCGGAGACCATGCCGCCGCGATTGACGACGCCGATGATGAGGGTGCGGGCACCGGCGGCTCGGGCTTGGGCGAGGGTTTGGTCCGGTAGGCCGAGGTCGGCGCGGCAGCCCGGAAGGCGAAGCTGACCAAGGCATTGTTCGGGACGCCAATGGGCGATGCCAACGGCCGTTTTGGCGGCTAGCTGGTCGGCAGCATCGCCGAGGAACAACAGGTATGGGGGCGCGAGTTGGAACATGGAGATAAGATAGGAATTGCGGCAAAACGCGGATAGCGCGGGGTTTCCGCAGAGTGTACCTTATTGACAAGAGCAAGGTGGATTTTCCCCGTGCCCGAGCGCATGGGGTATTCGCCTGATGCGGTTTTTCCGCACTCCATAAAATGATAACTCTTAGAAATAGACCATGCTAAGCTCATCAACTGATCCCCTTGAAATACTCGCGGACGCGCTTGAGGAGAAGCGGCCGCTGGTGTTGTTCGCAGGCCAGAGTCTCGACTCGGCCCATGATGCCATACTTGGTGCCCTCCTCGATCGCTTTGGATGCACAGATCGCAATTCGGGATGGTGCGTAGCCCTCAAGCAGGGCATAAGTGTGGACGATATGGCGTGGCTTTCTGAACGGTTTGAACGAAGTGTTCCCTCTGCCGCCGCCGCCGCTATCTTCGATGTCGCATGGAGTGCGGTGTTCACTTCATCTATAGATCCCCGGTTTGCGAGGCGTTTCGAGACCAGAGGGCGGCAGCCCGAATCCGTGCTTTCCAAAGACACCTACTCGAAGGTGCCGCGTAGCCGCTCAAGGCCGCCGATCCACTATCTCTTTGGAAAATCCAATGAAACCGTTGAGTATGCGCGAGCACCCGGAAACCAAATTGATCTGACGCGCCGCCTTAGCCTACACGCGACGGAATTGCTGAACCGCATTGCGGAAACCGCGACAGTGCATGGCTTGGTGGTCATAGCGGGCTACGACCCAAGCAAAGATTGGATGCAACTGGACTCGTTATTGGCCCCGCTATCTGTCCCCGTCGGCCCCAAGGTTCTATTGTTGGGCTGTCCCGGCAAACTGGACTCGATCTTCGCTGACGAAATGATCCAGCGCGGTTCGCTCACTGTGACCGAAACGACCCTTGCAAGCGCGATAAGCCAACTCGAACTCCGCGGTGTGCTCGACATTGCGGGATCCGCTGCCCCAGATAATCCGGGCATGGTGTCGCTTTCCGAGGAAACGGCACTGGACATCACGCCTGCCCTGCGGCTCCGAGTGGAAGCGTCGGCAGCTATTGTCGATGACGGATGGACGGAAGAGATCGAACCCTTAGGCGACTTAGAACGATACGACGCATTCCGCCGCTTTCACAGTACGCTCGGTAACTTCAGATTGCTGGTGGAGGGAATATCGCGTGGATTTGCAGTAGAACGCGAGTTCGAGCAAACCCTTTGGAGGACAGTGAACGACGAGTTCGAGCGATTCGGGCAAGCTGATTCCGACAATGTGGTTATTCTGCATGGGCAGTCGGGCACTGGAAAGAGCATCGCACTCGCACGGCTGGCTTGGAAGATTCGTCGCAAACTGCACCTGCCCGTTGTGGTCGCGACGAATCGGATACCGAATCCCACAGACATCGAAGCATTCTGCTTGGAGGCCGAACGCTTGGGAGCGAAAGCGACGGTCTTGGTCTGCGACGCCAGCCAACCCCCACAACGCTACGACGATTTGGCCTCTGCGCTGCGAAGTATGGGGCGCCGATTGCTCATCGTGGGCACTTGTTATCGGATGGAGGATCAAAATGGCGGCGCGTTGAATCGACATGTCGAGTCCCCCGCCAGCGTTTCACAGGGCGAATTATCCGCGTTTGAGGAACTGTTGAACAAATTCGACCATCCCTCAACAAGCTACTACACTCAACTCACCACTGACTCGATCTTTGCCATGCTATACCGCAGTTTGCCTTCCTCACGCGAACGCCTCACCACAGGCGTGTCATCGGAAGCGAGGGCTACCGAAAGTGTGGTACGGGATCGGGCAAGGTATGCGCCGCGGTCATCTACTGGGCTATCTCTCTTAGCGGAGCAGTTGATTAAGTCGGGCATTGCTAGTCCAACTTCGCCGTTGTTTGAGGAGGATGAAAAGCTCGCGGCTTTGGGCTTGGACGAAGCAGGACGATTGGTTGACTATGTGATGGTAGCTGGTCGGCTGGACTGTGCAGTGCCCGTTAATCTTATTTTTCGTCTGCTCGGTCAGGCAGGTGGTCTGCATCTGGATCAAATCACCTATCTCCTCGCCGACCTCGATCTGTTCCGTTGGATAGATGACCAAGAAGGAGCGGATTTTCTGATTTCGCCACGCATACAGCTCGAGGCAGAGCTTATATGTAGGCGAAGGCTTACTCCCGAGCAGGAAATCGACCGCCTGCTCGATCTAATCGGCAGCGTCAGATTTGGATTGGATCAAAGTGCCGAGCGTTCGTTCTTGCTCAACTTGCTGTTCATGATTCGGAATGGACCGCGCAAAGAGGCGTACCGCTCTGGTTACCTTCGGTTTGCCGACGCGCTCAAGCAGTTGCGGGAGCAGAATAGAATATCCGATCCAGACCTCGTCTTGCCCGAGTGCGTGTTCCGACGAAGAGCGGTCTCCCGGTCACAAAGCGATTACGATGCAGATAGAACTGACGACGAGCGATTGGCTATTCTGGATGAGGCTCGCGATACAGTCGAAAAGACGCTCCGCCAGATTGACGACGGGAAGATTTTAGTGTCCAGAAAAACAAAACAAAGCCTAATTGCAGAACGCTCGGCGATATACGGATACCTTGCAATTGAGCGTGCTCGATCCAGTGGCAGCGAGGACTTTTGGTCGGACTATCTCGCTGCAAGGACAGCAAGCGAGAAAGCTATTGGGCTTGGCAGAAATACCCATCCCATTGACATCGCCCTTTGGACAGCGAGCGATGTGCTCAAACTAAAAAAGGACGAAATGTCCGATGCACAACATGCGGAAGTTTTAGCCGACCTGCACGCAACCATTGATGTTGCCGATGAAGTCTTCAGGGTGAAGGGACAAAAGACAGGGATGTCGAGCGATTTACCAGAATACAGTGACCCGGACGAGGGGTTAGCCGCTTTAGATCAAAAAACGAAGTATCTCTATCGTCGAAGCCGTGTTGCAGACGTTATGGGCGACGCGAAACTGAGCGATGAGACACTTGCCGAGTTGGAAAATATCGCGCCCGCGGCAGCAACCTTCCTCATCGCAAAGCGGCAGGCGGAGCAGGTGTATATGGGCGAGCCGCCTTTCGACTACAAGATTCGCGGAATCGCAGCAAAAGCGGCGGACTACATATCCCGCCGCGTCAATAAAGGAATTGTGCTGGATGACCGCTGCCAACGGCTCTTGCTCAGGTTGCGGTGGGCACAGGCAACGGGCGAGCGTCTGATGTTCAATCAGCGTAGCCGTACGCCCGTGGACACGGACCTGATTTTTGAGTTGCGTAAAATCGTAAATGTTCTCAACGAACAAGCCGGGGCCGACGCCCGCAACCGGGAGCGGTTTCTCGAAGCAGTGTTATGCTGGCTGCTCAAGGATACGAACCGCGCCATCGAGATATGGCGGGCGCTGTCGCGTGATACAGAATACGAAGATCGAGCACGAGTAGTTCGGTGGCTCGTAGCGACGGACGAGAACGGTTCCCCGCGTCAATTTCGCGGGCGCGTCGAAGCGGGAAGGGAGAACAACTGGCAAGTGCGAGTAGAGGGTGTTGAAAGGCCCATCTCATTGCTAGCGCGCGATTTCCCAAACGCTGAGCTCGCCCATGGTCGAGAACTGAGAGAGTTTGGCATCGCCTTCAACTATATTGGCCCCATTGCCGATCCGCTCTCCCACCCGAGGCGCGGACGATGACGCCGATCGATCTCAGCAACCTGTATCAAACACTTCGCACTCGTGTCTCTATCCACTGCCCGAACAGTTGTGCCGAAATCTCCCTGCGGTTGCCATCCAACTTCGGCGATGAGTTGGCGTTCTATCGGCTGGTCAATTGGGGCTATGTTCTCGTCCAAGAGTCAGCAAAAATTCCGCTTGCCTTTCTCACCAACCTGCCGCCCCTGAAGGCGGACAATTCGTTCCGAAAGGAAGTTTCTCGCCTGCGAACCTATGTGGCCCACAATCTCGATACAAAAAGCACGAGAGATCAGAAAACGTATGCCTTCGTTCATCGTTGGTTCAAGGAGGCGTGTGGGCGCGGAACTCCAGACAGCGTCGCCCATTACGGGGATTGCTGTGCTTACCTTGCTAGCAGGCTTCAAGAAGTGCTCAATGGCGCGATTGAAGCATGCGACCTGCTCGACGCCCCAGAGGATGGGCCAAGGCTCGTTGCCGATCTCAAGGGCCGCATTGACCTCGTTTGGGAGGCGCATCGCTTCGATCCAATAGTTGCAAAGTGTGCCGCTCGGTTGGGCAATCCGGGGCTCGATCTGCTGGCGATCCGATCAAGGCACCTTGAGAAGTGGCGCGATGTGTTGGCCCAAGCCGACGAGAACGAACGCGAGCGCGTCCTCGAACAGCGAATTGAATCCGATCTACTGCAAGCCATCGGCGACGCCCTGCCGCTAATCATACGTGAAAACTTGCAACGGGTTGCGGCGAACATCCATGCGACCGTCGCCGCATTGCTCTTGTTGCGCGAGGCCCGACGCATTGGTGCTATGACACTGCCGCAGATTATTGAGTTTGTAAGCCGGCAAGTCTTGGGGCGGGATAATTCCCAAGGCGACGCGGAGCTTGTTGATGCTCGCTGATCCTCCCACGGCGAGACAGGGCCAAGTAGAGCTTTAATCAATTCTCAGATAATTTAGTTTCAACTTGTCAGTTAAAAAGATCTTTGTCTTAATTAAAGTACACTTTTTCGCACTTTTAGATGTACATACAAGTATGTGCTTTTCTCGGGATTCGCCGAACTAGCGTATTATTAGTGAGTTATACGTTAGCAGGTTCCACGCGCTCGCAGGTTCATGGAGAAATCCTACAATTATGAGCCAACTAAACCGTCGGCTAGAGTACTTAATTTAGTACCATATAAGGTACAAAAGAGGAAATATGATCCAATCCATGCCCATTGCCGAAGCTCGCAAAGTCCTGAATCAACTACCCGATCGCTTCGTCGCCGAACCCGAAGCAAGTGCTCTCGCCGTAACGCGCCGCGGTCAGCCGGTACTCGCGCTGATGCCGTGGTCGCTTTATCAGGGCATTGTCGAAACCTTAGAGGTACTCGGGGACGAGGCCCAGTGTGCTGCGTTGCGCGAAGGCATCCGCCAGATTGAGGCGGGCGAGCGCACCGTTTGGGAGGTGCAGTAAGCCACCGCCCGCTGAAGGGAGGAGTTGTGCTATGAGATTCCGCGTCGTCTTGGCGCAGTGCGCCTTAGAGTCGCTGCAAGGTCTGCTCAACCGGCGGATTGCCGAGCAGGTTGACCAATACATCACAGGGCTAGCCAGCGATCCCGAGGAACAGGGCTGGCCCTTGGTCGGCGAGTTAAAGGGCTATCGCTGCCTGCGTCCGCCGGGAGGCTGGTTCCGCATTGTCTATCGGATAGGGCTGGGTGAGGTCGAGGTGGTACTGGTGTCGGTAGGGCAGAGCCATTCGGCAGGCGAGCGAGACGTGCGCACCTTGGCGCGGACGCTATTTAGCGAGCGGTTGCTGCGCTAAGCGAGGGCTTCCCCGCCCTTGGGGGTGCTTCATTCATTGAACCTGTGAAGCTATCTGAATACATGATAAATGCGTATATTAAGTGCGCTCAAGTGATGGCCCAAAAATAAAGCGAGTTAAGGAGGCATGACATGCGCTGTACGCTGTATCTCACCTTGCTATGCACTTATGTCGTTTGCGACTGGGCTTACGCCGAAAGGGAAATCAGCCTAAGTGGCCAGATCCGGCCGCGCTACGAATTCCGCGAGCCGCTCCGCGACGGCACCGAGGCTACCGAGGCTTTTACCTCAATGCGGGTACGCGCCCAGCTAAGTGCTGCGCTCGCTGGCGATGTTGACGCGATGATTCAGTTCCAAGATGTGCGCTTCTTCGGCGAGGAGCAGAATACCTTAACCGATTACAACGCCGACAACTTCGACGTGCATCAGGCCTATATTCACCTCAGACAGCTCGGCGGCAGCCGCCACGCGCTCAAGATCGGGCGTCAAGCCGTTGCCTTCGGCGGCCAGCGCCTGATCGGGGCCGTTGAATGGACCCAGCAAGGCCGGGTTTTCGACGGGCTGCGATTGTCGCTCGCGCCGTCTTGGGGCAAGGTGGATGTAGTGGCAATCCAGCTAGCCGAAGCGAAGTCGGCGCAGTTTTCCGACGACGCCTATTTGGCCGGTATCTATGCGACGTCGGGGGACTTGGACATGTTCGGGCTCTACGACAGAGCGTCTGGTGCGCCGACTACCGACCGAGCTACGCTCGGTTTGCGTCTGGCGGGGCAGAGAGCGGCCTACACGTACCGCTTGGAAGGTTCGTATCAGACCGGTACGCACCGCGGCGAGGATGTGGCGGCGTTTATGTTCGGTGGTCGGGTCGGCCGCCCCTTTGGCCGCCTGAAGCTGGACCTGTGGTACGATTACCTGTCCGGCGATAGCAACCCAAATGACGGCGAAACCAAGGTCTTTGACACGCTCTTTGCCACGAATCACAAGTTCTACGGTTTCGCCGACCGCTTTCTCAATATCCCAGAACACACCAAGGGATTGGGCCTACAGGACTTCGCGCTCAAAGGCTCCGTGCCGCTGAGTACCCGCACCTCGCTGGCCGTACACGGGCACTCGTTTTTCACGGCCGCAAAAGGCGAGCACTTGTGCGAGGAGGTCGATTTGACGCTGAGCTATCAGTATCGGCCAAACGTCGCCGTAGTAGGTGGGCTATCGCAGGTCGTCTCCGACGAGGCCATGGAGGAGGTAAACGGATTGAAGGGCAACATGACTTTTGCGTTTCTACTAACCAACGCGACCTTCTGACAATAAGTGCAGCAAGGGGCGCGAGGCCGACAACGCTTGTGCGGTGTCTAGCCTATTAACAACACACTCATGGAGAGGAGCAGTTCATTATGCAGAAGAGCAAGTTCATTGCGCGTTTTGTGTGCGTACTAGGGCTGGCGGTCTTGTTTTGCAGCTCGGGGCCGACCTTTGCCCAAGACGACGAGATAACGGCTAGCGACGTGGTGGATCGGGCTACTTTGGAAGCCTTTGTCCTGAGAGCTAAGGGAGTGGTGGAGAGCTTTACCTCCCTTGCAGAGGCGTTGGGGTCTTTTGGGACCTTCAGGGAAGAAGGCGAGTGGAACAAAGGCCCGATCTATCTTTACGTTTTTACCGTTGAAGGGGTCGGCATCTTTCACGGCGAGGATCAAAGTCTCGAGGGCCAAAACCTAATCGATCTCGAGGATGCCAACGGCGTCAAAATCCTGCAAGAGCTCATCAGCGCGGCCGCCGATGGGGGTGGTTTTGTCGAGTATCTTTGGGACAATCCGGTCGTAGATGGCGATGAAGAAAACGGCTCGCTTAAAGTGGGCTATGCCGCTCCGCTCAACGTCTTTGGGCAAGAGCTCATAATTGGTTCGGGCTTTTATCCGGCCCCCGATGCGATGACGTCGGTTGAGCACACTGCTTGGGGCCAGCTAAAAAGCAGTTTTAGATAGAGACAACGCCGAGGCGGGGCCATAGGACACCCGCGGCCAGCCTTCCAAGGGTCGAGGGCATCTTGCCCTCGACCCCAGATTCATCGGGAACAACCACCTGTCTGCGGCGGAACGGGCGATTGCGGAGGATGTCTGGCAGCAATACGGCCATTTGCCCCCATGGGGTTCCAATAGCATCGTCGAGCATACTCATCGCCTCCCCGAGTAGGAAAATCCCGCAGAAAATCCGCACGGTCCCCAAGCGACGCCCATCCCTATCCAACGCATCCTGCTCGCCTTGAAGAAGAGCGACGAAGAAATCCAAGCCCTCTTGGAGTTGGAACAGACCGACGCTTGGCTGGATAGGGTCTTGGCGTGATCCGAGCCGGTGCCGTCGTCCAGTCGAACGTCGCTCCTTACCACCACTTCATCGTTCTGACCAGTCCCAACGCGGCCGACGAAGTCCTCCCTCTGAATGCCGCCGTGCTCCAACGCCTTCAAGCCGCAGCCAAAGCGTCGGGCCGTTTGCCGCCCGCTTGGATAGACGATCTGCCATAGACGGTGTTGGTTCGCGGACCTAAGTGCGCGAGACCTATTTGAGTACGCTTTTCTGGTATTTCAACCGACGGCATTGAAATCAGCATGAACAACCCCATGGAGATTCCACCATGATACCGCATAGACTGGCTATCGTCGTGTGGTCCGTCTTGGTCCTGCTGGCGGGTCGTGCGGTAGCGGTAGATGGGAAGGCAGAGACGCTGCCGAGGAGTGCGGCGCAAGCCATCGACCATACCGACGACACGCGCCCGTATTGGACGGGTCGGATCGAACAGGACACGACGTGGCGCGATACGGTGTATGTCGGCGGCGATGTGACGATTGCGGCAGCCGCGACGCTGACGCTGGCTCCCAATACGCAGGTTCACTTTCTACCTTATCACGATGCGACCCAAGGCGGCTTGGACTCGACCCGTGCGGAACTGATCGTCGAAGGGCGGCTGGCGGCGCAAGCCGGTGGCATCGTCTTTCGTTCAGCGGATGCGGGTTCGTTGGGGGCCGATTGGTATGGCCTTGTCGTCGAGCGGGGTGGGCAAGCCGACGTATCCCACGCTGCGATACGAGACGGCTTGCGCTGTGTGTATGCCAAGCGGGGTGGGCGCGTCACAATGGACGCTATCGCCTTTGCCAACTGTGGGAAGCCGACCGCGCCAGAAGACGCCGCTGGTCTTTCGATAAGTCAGAGGCGTACCCAACCGCTGCCCGCTCTCCGCCAAGAGCTACCACCTCTTTCGATGAAAGCGAGTAGAGGGGACGACAGAGGGATTGACAAACGTATTGCCAAAAAGTTGAAGGCCGGTGCTTTAGGAGGATTCGTGGGGTTCTTAGGTGGGACTGTCTTGGGTTTTGCCGCCTTGGGTGTCGGTGGTGGTGGCGACGGTATTGGTGGCCGTGAAGTTTTCTATTTCGTCGGGTCTGTCGGCTCTGCGGTCGGATCCGCGGTCAGCGTGAGTCAAGTTGATCCGCATGATCTCTTCGCAGCCTCACTGATGGGCAGTATACTAGGATTTGGAGCAGGTTTGGGGCTGGCCTACATATCTGGAAATCCTAATGCCTTTCTTGTCTCCCCCGTTTTCTCAGTTGCCTCGGCAGTATGGCTGTCAGAAGACTCTCGCAATCGTTCGGCTGAACCCACACTGAAGCCTCCTGAAACCGGCCGTTTCTCGCTCGGACTAGGCACGAATCCCCGGAGGCATTTATTAGCTATCGCCAAGTTACGATTCTGAACGAATACGTCGAGGAAAACATCCAATTCAGTAGCGGAGGAGGCTAGGGCACTATTGGATAATTGCTTGTCTGATAATTGATAAAGGCGGACGCCAGTAATTGCTTTTCTTCCGTCTCTTTTCACGAAAGTAAACCCTTCATGAAGGCCCCACCATGATACCGCATAGACTGGCTATCGTCGTGTGGTTCGTCTTGGTCCTGCTGGCGGGTCGTGCGGCTCAAGCCATCGACCATACCGACGACACACGCCCCTACTGGACAGGTCGGATCGAACAGGATACCACGTGGCGCGATACGGTGTACGTCGGCGGCGACGTGACGATTGCAGCAGCCGCGACGCTGACGCTGGCTCCCAATACGAAGGTTCTCTTTCTACCTTATCACGATGCGACCCAAGGCGGCTTAGACTCGACCCGTGCGGAACTGATCGTCGAAGGGCGGCTTCATGCCCAAGCCGGTAGCATCGTCTTTCGTTCAGCGGATGCGGGTTCGTTGGGAGCGGATTGGTATGGCCTTGTCGTTGAGCGGGGTGGGCAAGCTGACTTATCCAACGCTACGATACGCGATGGCTTGCGCTGTGTGTATGCCAAGCGGAGTGGGCGCGTCACGATGGACGCTATCTCCTTTGCCAACTGTGGGAAGCCGACCGCGCCAGAGGATACCGCTGGCCTTTCGATAAGTAGGAGGAGTGCCCAACCGCGGCCCGCTCTCAACGTGGCAGTAGAAAACCCAGTCATTCGGGTTGCTAAAAAGTTGGGGGCCGGTGTTCTTGGGGGCAGCCTTGGCGTTCTAGTAGTGTTTGTCATCGGAGAGAGTGCCGACTCCGACTCCGACCCAATCGCTGCTGCTGCTGCTGGTCCTCATATTGCCCTTATCGGATACACGCTCGGCTCTCCGATTGGCATGAGTCGGGTTGATTCACGAGATAAAGGGATACTGACATGGGCTGGTAGCATAGCGGGATGGTTTGTCGGCAGAATGGCACTAGAACGCGATACTTCTTGGCCCTTCGCTCCTCTCATTGGTGCAACACTGGCGTCTGAACTATGGCGCAAGCCTCCTCAAGATAGTCAAAACAGCCGCGTCTCCGTCAATTTAGGACCGGCCCCCAACGGCGGCCTCTCCGCCGTTGCCACCTTACGCTTTTGACCCTTATGCCCATTGTGATCGCTGTACTTACCCTATTCGCTGCTCTCATGGCAGCGGAGGCCGATGCGGAAACAGAGCCAACAGAAATCACGATTCATATCCGCGGCGAGCACAAGGAAGTGGTTTCGGCTCTGTTGGAAGCTGCTGACGAGGGGACGCCAGTTACCGGAATCGCCGAGTTGGATTCTCTGGCGGCTACATACGGCCTGATTGGGATATATCGTACGAATAGGAGATCGTCTGGCTTTTATGGGTATCGTTTTCGGTTGACGTTTCCGCCGGGTGCGGATGTGGCCGTCATGGCCAAAGCCTATCGGAACTATACAGAGAAAATGGACACCCAACGTTCCATGCGGGTTGATCGAGTAGAAAATCCAGTCATTCGGATTGCTAAAAAGTTGGGGGGCGGTGTTCTTGGGGGTATCCTTTCCGCGGGACTGTTTGCGGTCTTACCTTCCAGCGACGACCCATTCGTTGAAATTAATGCTTCTTTTGAGATGGCTCTTCTCGGAGAGATGGTCGGAACTGCGGTTTGCGTCAGTTGGGTCGATCCACGGGATAGATGGATGCTGACATGGGGTGGCAGTGTAGCGGGATGGTTGATCGGCAGAATGGGAGTAAAACGGGACTATTGGCCCTTAATATACAGCCCTATTGCTGGTGCAATCATTGGGTCTGAACTATGGCGCAAGCCTCCTCAAGATAGTCAAAACAGCCGCGTCTCCGTCAATTTAGGACCGGCCCCCAACGGCGGCCTCTCTGCCGTTGCCACGTTGCGCTTTTGACCTTGTAACCTTACTACACGACACCAGCCGCTAGCCTGCCAAGGATCGAGGACGGGACGCAGTGGGAACCGCGAAAAGGGCCTAAGCAAAGTAAGTGTCGCGTACTTAGGACTGCGGGCATTGCGCACAAGTAGCGCAATGCCCGTAGCCGTTTTTGGCCCGCCTAACGCACCAAGCGGCTCAGTAGCTCAAACCGATGCTGCGGATTAGGGTGCGGGTGAGCGAGTCGCCAGCGACCCGCAAGCGGAGGAGGTAGAGGCCGGGCCGGGCCATAGCACCGGAGTTTCGGCGGCCGTCCCACGTTAGCTGGTAGTGGCCGGCCACGCCGCTGGCGTCTCGCAGAGTGCGGACGAGGCGACCGCGCAGGTCAAAGATGCGGGCGTCAATCGGGCGGGCGTCGATGACCTTGAGCACGTCAAAAGAGATGACGAGCGCGTCGTTTATGCCGTCGCCGTTGGGCGTAAAAATCCCGTTGCCGATGTCGAGGTGGGCGAGCAGGCCCTCGTTGATGGGCAGAGCAACGACATCGCCGCTGCCCGCTAGATCCGGGACGGCGTCGCCCGGGTCAACCTGCTGACGCAGGGTATCAGGCCCGCTTACGCGCTCTAAGAAAGCGCGAAAGCGGGTATTGTTTTGAAACACGGTAGCGGCGAAACCCAGCTCCACGCGCTCGGCCACGGCGACCGGTGCGGGCAAGTGCAAGCGGAAGCCCGCATCCGTCTTTTTTATCTCGGCGTTGACTGACGCGCCGTCGATTTGCAGGGCGCGGAACGCGAGGGGAACCGAGGCTTCGAGGGCGATCGCGGCAAAGCCTTGACTGTCGCGGGCGAATTCTGGGCGGAGGAAGTACGTGAAGTCGGTTTGCTCCCCCGGCTCCACGCGCGTCGGGTGGACTTCGCCTACGGCGGTACGGGCCAAAGGACGGGAGTAGTTCAAGATAAGCGCGTCGAGGGCAATGCCGGCCTGCGGATTGTCGGCGTGCAGTTCGGCTTCGAGTTGCACGTAGCGCCGGGGCGAAGGCGAGCGGAAGCGGGTGCCGGCTTGGATGTACTCCTCGCTCCACACGCTCCAGCCATCGCCCGGTTGAAGCGTGGTTTCGATGGGGCCGCGGAACGAGGCGATCAGCTTTTCGTAACGCCTTTTGGACACCTCTTTGCCGTTTTTGTCAAAGTAGCGCATCTCCTCAACGACGTGGTCGCCGGTGCGGCTACGCAAGGCGAATTGAGCACCGAGCGGCGCGTCAATTTCCCAGTCAATCGCAGTAATGTTCCAATTGGTGCCGAGGTCGATAACGGGCGAGCGAAGGACGACGCGGGCCGGGTATCCCTCACCGTAAACTTGGAACTCACTGACTAGACCCAATCCGTCCAAGCGGCCGGTGTTGTCGAAAGCGTTGCCCGACAGGCCGCCGCCGATGATGTAGCCGCCTTGGCTCGTGGGATAGATCAAACGCAGATAGCGGGCGGCGATTAGGGGGACATCGTGGCGAAAATTGCGGACATCGAAGAGGTTGCGGGGGTCGAGGGGAATGGAGGCCAATGCCTGCCAAGCCAGCGAACCGTCGGGGGCCAGCGAGCCATCGGAGTACTGCATCTGATAGGCGAGGAAGTTGGCGTAGGACTGCCGCAGCCGTGGCGGAATGCCCAACGGCTCACCCAAGAGCCAGACCGAATCGATCCAATAGGTCGCTCCCAGATCAATGCGGTAGTCGCCGAAGGTCTCGCTGCCGCCGCTGGAGCCTTTGGCGAGGGGGTTGACGCGCCACATGGTCGAAACATTGCCGTCGAACATGACGGAAGGGATGCCGGCCACGGCGACAATGGCCGCTTCAACATCAACGGTGCCGCCTTTGGCAATCAAGTCAAAGGCGATATTGTCGCCAAAGGCCCTGACTTGGATTTCGGCAAGCGCGGGTGCCCCAGCCACTTCGCGCGTGGCCTCGATGCGGAGAACTTGAACGAATTCGTCGTCGAGGTCGATCGTCACATCATGCGCCTCGTTGAAGGCGAAGTGCCTGCTGTGGCTGTAGATTAGGGTCCCTTCGACGACGACATTGGCACTGTTGATAAAGCGCTCGCCCTTGGAGAGTGAAACATTAAAAAAGGGCAGGGGCGGCGCACCGGGGGCGAAGCGCAAGCGAATCTGCTGGACCGGAAAGACTTGTCCCAAGTCGATCTCGATCCACCAGTCCTTTGGGGCCGTGCCCGGAGGTGGATTCCAGCTTGTGGCAAGGTCGCCGTCAAAGGCTTGGGCAGCAGTAGATTGTGCCGCTCCGACCCCGCGAATGGCAGCCTCGGAGAGCGGGTCAATGCCCTTGCCGATTCGCACTGGCCGCACCGAGCCTGCTTCGTCTAGGCGCAGGGCACCGGGGGGATAGACCCAGTGTTCCCATATATCCTCCGAGGTCATAACTAGGCGCTCGGCACGCATGGGGCTGCTGAACGGCACGATCATGCACAGTGCTAAGGGCAAGAGGCGGAATGGCGACAAGAGCGATCCGTTGTTTTTTTAAGGGAGAAGCGCCGCTTAATCGGCGAATATAAAATATAAGGTTGCCGAAAGATATATCGGCTTTGTCGCGGGCGAAAACACCCATGTTTAAGCGCAACAACATTACTTTAATCATCGTTCCAGAAAAGGGTCGCAAGACCTTTGAGTTTAAGATCTCCGGCACACTCGTGTGGTTGCTGGGGCTGTGTGGCGTCGCCTTGCTGGTGCTCTTGTCCTTTGGGCTTAGTTCCTATCTCGACATGCGCGAGACAGCGCAGAAGGCAGCACTCCTCGAACAGGACAATGCCCTGCTCGAAGAGCAAGTAGGGCAAATCGATCGGCTCGAAAAAATGCTGGTTCGGCTCAAGCGCGGCAACGACCGACTGCGCGCCATTTTAGGCAAGCCCGGGGCATTAGACGAGGAGGCCGCACAGCCCAGCGATGATCCCCCTTATATCTCCTCCATGCAGCGGCTGAGTTGGGGACACGTACACACCGTCCCCACCTTGTGGCCGTTGCACGGGCCTGTGCTCAGGCCCTTTAGCGAGGAGCACCCCTCGGTTGTTATTGCGGCGACCGCGGGCAGCTTGGTAAGGGCCAGTGCCGCGGGCCAAGTGCTGCAAGCGGGCTACGACAAGGACCTCGGCTACGTGGTGATTCTCGACCACGGCAATGGTCTGCTGACCCAATACGGGTACAACGCTCGCCTGCTCGTCGATGTGGGGGACTATGTGCTCAAGGGGCAGTCCATCGCGCTCTTGGACGAGGGGCGTGGCTCCCGGAGGCCGGGACTACACTACGCCGTTCAAGAGGATGGGCAGTTCCGCGACCCCTTGCTCTATAGATTGTGGATGTGAAAAGAGAATAGGGAATAAAAAAGGCTCGCTGCTTCTTCGGCAGCGAGCCTTTTTCGTTTGCGACAGAAGGGCTACATGCCCATCCCACCGCCGTACATGTCGCCGCCGGGAGGCCCAGCCGGGGCTGGAGCAGGCTTTTCGGGTAGCTCGGCGACCAGTGCTTCGGTCGTCAGCAAGAGCGAAGCGATGCTGGTGCCGTTTTCGAGCGCCGTGCGCGAGACCTTGGCCGGATCGACAACGCCGGCCGTGCGCAGATCTTCGTATTCCTCAGTGCGGGCGTTGAAGCCAAAGGCATCCTCGCCACTGGCGACCTTGCGGACGATGATGGCCCCTTCGGTGCCGGCGTTGGAGGCGATCATCCGCAGCGGCTCTTCGAGGGCGCGGCGAATGATGTTGACGCCCACGGCCTCGTCGGCCTCGGCATCGATCTGGTCGAGTGTCGCTTGCGCCCGGAGGAAGACGACGCCCCCACCGGCAACGACGCCTTCTGCGACAGCGGCGCGGGTGGCGTGCAGCGCGTCTTCAACGCGGGCCTTCTTTTCTTTCATTTCGGTCTCGGTCGGAGCACCGACATTGATCACGGCGACGCCGCCGGCGAGCTTGGCCAGCCGCTCCTGCAACTTCTCGCGGTCGTAGTCCGAGGTCGTTTCCTCAATCTGGCGGCGGATTTGGCCGACGCGGCCTTGGATGTCGGCACTCTGCCCCGCGCCTTCGACGATCGTGGTGTTGTCCTTGTCGAGGACGACGCGCTTGGCTTGGCCCAAGTCGTCGAGGGTGACGCCTTCGAGCTTAAGCCCTGCTTCTTCGGAGATGACCCGGCCGCCGGTGAGGACGGCGATGTCTTCGAGCATGGCCGTGCGGCGGTCCCCAAAGCCTGGAGCCTTGACGGCCGCGACCTTGATGGTACCGCGAATTTTGTTGACGACCAGCGTCGCTAGGGCTTCGCCTTCGACATCCTCGGCGATAATCAGCAAAGGCTTGCTGAGTTGGGCGGTCTTTTCGAGGACCGGGACCAAATCGCGCATTGAGGAGACTTTCTTGTCGTGGATCAAGATGTAGGTGTCTTCGAGCTCGGCCGTCATCCCCTCTTGGTCGGTGACGAAGTAGGGAGACAGATACCCGCGGTCGAACTGCATGCCCTCAACCACATCGAGGTTGGTGTCGGTGCCCTTGGCCTCTTCTACGGTGATGACGCCGTCCTTGCCGACCTTTTCCATCGCGTCGGCGATCAGCTCGCCGATAGCCGAGTCGTTGTTGGCCGAGATGGTGCCGACTTGGGCGATTTCCTCGCGCGATTTGACTTCCTCGCTAGACTTGCGAATCTCGTCCACGACGACGGCAACGGCTTTGTCGATGCCGCGCTTGAGGTCCATGGGATTGGCACCGGCGGTTACGTTTTTGAGGCCCTCGCGGAAAATGATCTGGGCAAAGACCGTGGCGGTAGTAGTGCCGTCGCCCGCGACATCGCTGGTCTTGGAAGCGACTTCCTTGACCATCTGGGCACCCATGTTTTCATAAGCGTCTTTGAGCTCGATTTCCTTGGCTACGGTGACGCCGTCTTTGGTGACCGTCGGCGACCCGAACTTCTTGTCTAGCACGACATTGCGGCCCTTTGGCCCCAGCGTTACCTTGACGGCATCGGCCAACTTATCGACGCCTCGCTGGAGCGCGTCGCGCGCCGCCATATCAAATTCTAGCTGCTTGGCAGCCATAGTATATACCTCCTTAAATGTGGTGAATGGATGGGAACTTTATAGCCATTAAATAAGAATCTGGCACTCAAAAAAAGAGAGTGCTAAAAAGCAAAGCTGAATTGTTGAATATAGAAATCGCGCCCTTTTTGTGCAAGAATGACCTCTGCTTTTTGCTGGACGCACGATGGGGTGGCCTATTGAATCCGCATCGCCGCCGACAGATGCCCGGTCGCCGCAGCGGGTGTGGGCAGAGGCGTCGCTATATCACTGAGCGACTACGACGACCTTGCTAGCTGAAGAGCAGTTGTTCTCGATGTCGCGCTCGCCGCTGACGGATTGTACACAGGCACCGTAGTAGTAGGTCCCCGGACTCGATGGTGCTGTCAGCCGGATCAATTTGAAAGTAGTACTTGGGGCGGCCGATCCGCTCACCGTGCTCGTGCCTACCTCGATGTCTTCGTTGGTGATAGTCGAGTCGTTAGAGCGATAGTAGCGCACCGTCGTCGGTGGTGCCGGTGCGTTGCCTCGGTTGTGAATCGCGACCGATAAAGTGAAGGACTGACTTGAGGCTAGGTTGGGCGGATTCACCGAAGGCGACGCGACCACTAGGTCTGGGGCGTCTGGGACGACGATTTCTAAGGCCAAGCCCACCGGGTCGCTCAATCCGGTGACGAGGTCTTCGATCCGCGTGCCGTCGAGGTTGGCCCGCCGGATATCTTTCGTGCCCGAGTCCGTCCAGTATATCTTGCCTCCGGCCCCATCGAGTGCCAAGCCTATTGTTGGATACCCCAATCCAGAGACGACCACGTCTTCGACTTGGGATCCGTCAAGGTTGGCTCGCTGCATTCTGAGTGTGCCCGAGTCCGTCCAGTATATCTTGCCTCCGGCTACATCAAGTGCTAAGGCCCGCGGACTGTTCAATGATGGGGTGACGAGGTCTTCAAACTGCGAGCCGTCCAAGTTCGTCCGTCCAATCCTAGATCTCCCGGTGTCCGTCCAGTACATCTTGCCTGCAGTCAAGTCCAGCGCAAGGCCTGCCGGAGTGCCCACTTCGGTTAGGAGATCTTCGACTTGGGAGCCATCAAGGTTGGCCCGCGAAATCCTGCCCTCGTCCCAGTCCTCGTCTGTCCAGTATATTTTGCCCCCGGCCACATCCAAGGCCAAGTTTCTTGGAACGAACAATCCGGTGGTAACGAGGTCTTCGACTTGGGAGCCATCGAGATTCGCCCGCTGAATTTTGTCCGTTCCTGCATCTATCCAGTACATCTTGCCCCCGGCCACATCGAGAGCCAAGCCGCTTGGATAATCCAACCCGGTAGTGACGAGGTCTTCGACTTGGGAGCCATCGAGATTCGCCCGCTGAATTTTGTCCGTTTCCCAATCCGTCCAGTACATCCTGCCCCGGCTTTCGGGTATAGGGACCGTCACCTTCACCGTGAAGGTCTGCGTGGTGGTCGCGTCGCTGGCATCACTCGCCATTACCGCTACTGTGGCGACGCCAAGTGTTACAGGACTGATCGTTAGCTGGCGGCCGGACACGCTCACTGTCGCCACGCCGGGGGCGTTGGACTCCGCCTCATAGGTAACCTCATCCCCTTCGGGATCGCGGGCGACCAAGTCAACGCGAAGGAGTTCTCCCTCCGCAACGCTCTGCTTGCCGATGCCGTCTAGTACCGGCGGACGATTCACTTTGATTTCCGGCATGTCGGCCAAGTCTAGGGCTAAGCCAGATGGAGTTTCCAATCCGGTGGCTAGTAGGTCTTCGACTTGGGAGCCATCGAGATTCGCCCGCGAAATCCTGCCCTCGTCCCAGTCCTCGTCTGTCCAGTATATCTTGCCCCCGGCCACATCCAAGGCCAAGTTTCTTGGATCGAACGATCCGGTGATGACGAGGTCTTCGACTTGAGATCCGTTGAGGTTAGCCCGCTGAATTTTGCCCAGATCAGCCCAGTACATCTTGCCTCCGGCCAAGTCTAGGGCCAGGCCAGATGGAAAGTCCAATCTGGTGGTTACGAGTGCTTCGACCCGGGATCCGTCCAAGTTCGCCCGCTGAATCTTCTCAGTGCCCCAGTCCGTCCAGTACATTTTGCCTCCGGCGACGTCCAAGGCTAGGCCATCTATCTGAAATAATCCGGTAGTGACGAGGTCTTCGATTTGGGACCCGTCGAGATTCGCCCGCTGAATTTTTTGTCTCGGCCAAGCCGCGTCCGTCCAGTACATCTTGCCTCCGGTGATGTCCAGAGCTAGGCTCCAGATATCGCCCAGCCCAGTGACGAGGTCTTCCACTTGGGACCCGTCCAAGTTCGCCCGCTGAATCCTGTTGGTGCCCCGATCCGTCCAGTACATCTTGCCCTCGTCTAAATCCAAAGCGAGATCTGTCGGTTGCTCCAACCCGGTGGTGACGAGGTCTTCGATTTGGGACCCGTCAAGATTCGCCCGCTGAACTTTAGCCTCCCTCCGATCCACCCAGTACATTTTGCCCTCGGCGACCACGCTACTTGGGGTGCCGATTCCCGGCGGCAGCGAGGGGTCGGTCGGATTGACGCTATAGGTGGCGATGAGATAAGCGTCGGTGATGTCGATGCGACCGTCGCGATTCACATCGCCTAGTGAAGATGTCTCCGTCGTTTGGGATGGTGATTGAGGCATCGAGGCTGTACAATCCCACCAGTAGCGCGTCAAAGATGTCAACTTGGCCATTGGCATCTACATCGCCCCAGATCCTGTCACTCGTGGTCTCCTTCATCGCGGCTAGGCCAGTGGTGCTGGTGTGCGCTTCGACCACGATCTCCACTGGCCCGCCGCTAGCTCGGAAGGCTGGGTCTATATGGGTGACCACATCGAGTCCCGAGACGGTCAGCCCGTAAGTCGGCTCGGATGCCGCCAAGTTCGCCGGAGGCTCAGCGGCAGTCGCCGCTCCCGGAGCATGGACCGGCCCATCAATGAGCACCATCCTCCGGGTCTCACTCGGCCCAGTCCCACGGATGCGATAGAGATACAGGCCCGCTGCTACAGCGCGACCGGCTGCATCTGTGCCGTGCCAAGTCGCCGTGTGCCAGCCGGCTGGCTGTTCCCGATCGACTAAGGTCGCGATGTGCTGCCCAAGTACATTGAAGACCTCAAGCCGTACGTGCGTCGGTGCCGAAAGCTGATAGGGGATAATTGTGGAAGGATTGAATGGATTGGGATAGTTCTGTAGTAGCGCGAAGTCTTGAGGGCGGGCATCGGCTAAGCGGGGAGCGGCCAGCGCGAAGTACCCTTCTGCATCCGCCGTGGTGCCGACCGAGCGGCGCGGATCGGTCTGGTCGAAAAGCCGCACCTGTACTCCGGCCGCCGGCTGCCCAGAGGCCAGCCGCACCCAGCCCTCAAGCCGCGGCTCGGGTTCCACCGCTCCGCTCCTTCCGCTCAATAACACCAGCCCGAGGAGACCTCCAGTCCCCAATTTCACAGCTTGCTGTCTCCATGCGCTCATAGCTTCTAGCTCCTTGTTATCGGCAACCAAAGAAAGATAGAACTTGACGCCGGTTGCCACCTCTGGTCAAACCGATGCCTTTTTGAGATGGTAAAGGCCGACGCTGAGACCGCGACTCAGCAGGGAGTGGTGCAGGTAGTGCCCTAAATGCTAATCGAGCAAGCTCTGAAGTTCGAGCGGCAAGCCTTGGCGCAATGAGTCGGGAAAGTTGTCGCGGTACTTGGTGTCGATATGGGCACGAACTGCGGCCGTAGTGTCGCGGTCGAGATAATCGGGAAACACGGTGTACCCTCGGCTGTCTAGTTCCTGCAACCGAGTGCTGAGATTGGCCAATTCGGGATAGGTCTTATTCGCCATGGTCGAATTTTCCCTACGTTCTCAGGAACATTGGCACTATTCTTAGCATGTCCTCAGTCGTGCTGTAGAAATCAAACTTACAGGTGGTTGGCGTTTGGAAGGCCCGCCATTTTGCGATCCAGCGTCAAGGTCTCTAGCTCGGCTCGCGTATAGTCGTTGACGATTAAGCGGTCAAGGAGACCCGGGCCAGTATTGGATGCGAGCGCGGCCAGTACGGTGTAGCCATTAAGCGGTGCGATCAGTCCGCTTTGCAGCACTTGGCCCAATGCACTCCGTACCTCCGTTTTCGAGACTCCGTAGTGATGCTGCACGGCAATGTAGGCTTCGCCAATGACTTGGTTGGATGCAAAAATCTCTGCGCCTTCTTCAGCCAACGCAGTGAGTCGCCGTACACAACGAACAAACTCCGGTTCAGGGTCTCCGGTGAGCAGGCGGACCAATATCGAAGTGTCAATCCCGAAGCGTTGGGTCATAGGATTGGTCTCGAAAGGACTGGAGATCGAACATCCCCCTGCCACGCACTAGCTTATCTTTGAGGGGGGCGAGGCGTGTGGGATCAATTCGCTGGGGCCGCAGTATGAATCCATCCGGGCCTTCCTCTAGGGAGAGCCGATCGCCCGGCCCTACTCCTAGCGCGTCCAATACTCTGGCAGGGAAGGTGACTTGGTGCTTGGAGGTAATTTTGATTAGCATGAGTGGTTCCTTTGGGAAAAAAGATACATCGTGAAAGGTAACTTGGACAAGGTACTTGAATAGGTCGAACGAAACGCACGTTTGCCGAGTCGGGCGGATCGATTTTGCTCGGGCTTGGGCTTGGCAAGAGTCGCTGCGCCAGTTGCGGCGCGCCGAGCAAATTCCAGATACGCTCATGCTGGTTGAACACCCGCCAACCTATACGGGCGGCAGGGCGACGCTGCCCGAGCATCTCCTAACCAAAGGGCTAGATGTGGTCGCGATTGACCGCGGGGGCAGCGTGACGTTTCACGGGCCGGGCCAGATTGTGGCCTATCCAATCGTCGATCTACGCCAGCGCGGTCGGGATGTACATCAATACTTGCGCGATCTGGAGACCGTGCTAATCCGCACGTTGGACGCCTGTGGCTTGGCGGGAGAGGCGCGGCGCGGCTTGACCGGTGCTTGGGTCGGCTCGTCCAAAGTGGCGTCGATAGGCGTCAACGTGCGGCACTGGATCACGGTACACGGCTTGGCCCTGAATGTGGCTACCGATTTGAGCTACTTTGCGGCAATCAAGCCCTGCGGCTTAGGGAGCGAGGAGATGACTACGATGACCGCGCTTTTAGGGCGTGGGTTGGACCGGAGCGAAGTCGAGTCTGAACTCCTGTGCGCCTATGCCGATGTATTCGCCTGCGAGTTGGTCGAGGTTGAGCGCAGTGCTTTAGCGGCTCGCATTGGCCGTCTCGAGCGAAATCCTTAGATTCAAAAGCCGCGGCACATAGGCCCCGAGCACCGCGGTCAAACTGAGCCGATTGTTCCTTTTATCCCTTAAATACAAAGAACGAGGAGTCTTATCATTATGGCCGATTGGCAGCCTCAGGTCCCCGCAAATGGCGACAAAATAACGTTAGTCGATGGCGCACTCCGCGTTCCCGACCAGCCCATCATCCCCTTTATCGAAGGCGACGGCACGGGGCCGGATATCTGGGCGGCGGCCGTGCGCGTTTTCGACTCAGCCGTTGAGAAGGCTTATGGCGGTCAGCGAAGGATCGCTTGGATGGAGGTTTTGGCCGGTGGGAAGGCGTTTGAGCAGACCGCTAGCTGGCTGCCCGACTCCACGGTGGAGGCCTTTAGTACCTATCTGGTCGGCATCAAGGGGCCGCTGACGACGCCTGTTGGGGGTGGGATCCGCAGCCTCAACGTGGCTTTGCGCCAGATACTCGACCTCTATGTGTGTCTGCGCCCCGTGCGCTACTTCAGCGGCGTCCCCTCGCCGGTGCGGCAACCCGAACTGGTCGATATGGTTATCTTCCGCGAAAACACCGAGGACATCTACGCCGGGATCGAGTTTGAACAGGGTACAGACGACAACGTGCGCTTTAAGTCGCTCCTTGCCGAGCACTTTGCCGATCGCTACGGAAAAATTCGCTTTCCAGATACCGCTGGCTTGGGCGTCAAGCCCATCTCGCAAGAGGGCACCGAGCGGCTGGTCCGTGCTGCTATTGACTACGCCGCGGCCCAAGGCCGCGAGAGCGTTACTTTGGTACACAAGGGCAACATCATGAAGTTCACCGAAGGGGCCTTCCGCGACTGGGGCTACGAGGTGGCGCGAAAGGCGTATGGCGGCGAGGAAATCGACGGCGGCCCTTGGACGAGCCTCGTGGTTGACGGCACCCAGATCACGGTCAAGGACGCGATCGCCGACGCCTTTTTACAGCAGATTCTCACGCGCCCGGCCGAGTATTCGGTCATCGCCACGATGAACCTCAACGGCGATTACATCAGCGACGCGCTGGCCGCTTGCGTCGGCGGCATCGGCATCGCGCCGGGGGGCAACATCAATTACGCCACGGGCCATGCCATCTTTGAGGCCACCCACGGCACCGCTCCCAAATACGCGGGCCAAGACAAGGTCAACCCCGGTTCGGTGATCCTGTCGGGCGAGATGATGTTCCGCCACTTGGGGTGGAACGAGGCGGCCGACCGGATCGTCAAGGGGCTGGAGCAGACGATTGCGAGCCGGGTCGTCACCTACGACTTTGCGCGGCTGATGGACGCGCCGACCGAGGTCAAGTGCTCGGAGTTCGGCGCAGCCATTATCGAGAACATGTAGTGGCCGACGCGCTGACTCACCTCGACGAGCAGGGCCGCCTCAAGATGGTTGATGTGAGCGGCAAGGAGCCGACGGCGCGGATGGCGCGGGTGCGCGGCGAGATTCGCATGGACGGCGCGACGGCACGGCTGATTGCTGAGAATAAAGTCGCCAAGGGCAGCGTCTTGGAAGCGGCGCGACTGGCCGGGATCATGGCCGCCAAGCGCACGGGGGAGTTAATTCCCTTGTGCCATCCGCTCAACCTGACTGCGGTCAGCGTGGATTTGCACGTTGGCGAGGATCGGGTCGAAGTTGAGGCCGAGGCGAGGATTGACGACCGCACGGGCGTAGAGATGGAGGCACTGGTGGCGGCGAGCACGGCGCTTTTGACGATCTACGACATGTGCAAGGGCGTCGATCGCGGAATGGTGATCTCCGAGTTGCGGCTCATGGAGAAACGGGGCGGGCAGAGTGGGGCGTGGGTGCGGGACGAGGATAGAACGGGATCGAACTGTTGAGCGATGGGAGCCTGCTAGCGTCTTCGACCAAGGATATGTTAAATGATGACTTTTGTAACTTTGAGAGCGGTATTGTATTAGCCCGGCTTGTCCGCCTCCACTGTGCGTAAAAAGAGAGGCCAGATCGTCTTTACTTCTCATCCAAGACGAACCGAAACCAACGCCGATTTGGTGTGTTCTTTCGGTCTCGGCTTCCAAGCATTGCGCGAGCAGTACACAACCCACAAAACCCCAACCAATACGCCGCATTATATATAGCAGTCCTAAATAACTTGAAAGCATGGAATGTTGATCGGCCCGGTCTTTTTTGCCGATGAGGCGTCATTCCCGCGCAAGCGGGAATCCAGTCTCGAAGGATGTAGGATTGCTATATGACTCCATCCTATACCGCCGATCCCAGCTTGAGCAACACGGCCTTCTGACTGTGCAGGCGGTTTTCGGCCTGAGTGAATATCAGCGAGCGCTCGTCGTGCAAGAGGTCACCTTCGATCTCGTAGCCGTGGTGGGCGGGTAAGCAGTGCAGGATTTTCAGGTCCAGACCGGCGAGCAACTCGCGGCTGAGTTGATAGGGCTGGAAGGTTTGGACCCGGCGCTCCTTTTCGCGGGCGAACTTGGGGTCGGTGAAAAACTCCATGTCGATCCAAGTGTCGGTGTACACGGCGTCAGACTTTGCCAACGCCGGGTGCAGATCCTCAGTGTGCTCGTAGAGTCCCAAGCGCTTGGCTTCGGCGTAGAGCGCGTCGTCGCGGGCAGCCTCGTTGATCTCCGGGCAGACGCAAGTGACGTGCATGCCCACTTTGACGCCAGCGGCAATGAGCGAGTTGGCGACGTTGTTGAGAACCCCGATGTATGTCAGGCGCATTCCTTCGAGCCGACCGAAAGCCTCCTGTAGGGTCATTAGATCGGCCAATGCCTGCAAGGGGTGGTAGCGGTTGCAGCAGCCGTTCATCAGCGGTACTTGCGAGGCCGCGGCCGCCCGGCGCACATCGGCGTGTTCGAGCAGGCGAGCGACGATGAAGTCGGAGTAGCCGGAGAGGACGCGGAACTCGTCGCCTAAGTCGGCGAGGCCGAAGTTGGTGTTTAGCCAATCGAGGTAGAGGGCGTGGCCGCCTAGCTGAGCGGTGCCGATTTCGCCGGCGCACCGGGTGCGGGTCGAAGTCTTTTGGAAGAGCAGGATCACCGTGCGTCCAGAGAGGGCGTCGGCGTAGTGCTGCGGGGTGGCCTTGACGGCGAGGCCGAGCTCGACAGCTTGCTGCACGTCGGCTGGGGACCAGTCCTTTAGGGTAATTAAATGCAATGGAACGTTTCCTTACTTTGTTGCTTCGTTGGAGTGAAGTAAAACTATAGTAAATAAAAATTTGCAATCAAGAATAATTATTACTAAAGCGCAAGTGGCGGTCAATTTCGGCCAATACGTTCTCCACTATCTCTTGGGGCGCGCCCGTTAGCTCTAGCCCGGCGGCGCGGGCGTGACCGCCGCCACCAAAAGTGCCGGCGACTTGGCTGACGTCGACCTCGGCGCGGGAGCGCAAGCTGATGCGGTAGCATCCGGGGGAGCGTTCCTTGAGCAGCACGGCCACTTCAACGCCCCTAATCATCAGGCCGTAGTTGACGACTTCGTCCGGTTCGCCCGCGCCCATGGCTTCGTGGTCGAGATGGAGCACCGCCACTCGGCCGCCAAGGCGCAGCACCAAGCTCTCAATGGCTTGGCCGCGCTGCTTGACCGAGCCGAGGCTCTTGTTGCCAAAGACGCCCTCGGCGATAGCGTCGAGCTGTGCGCCGCGCCGCACTAGGTCGGCCGCCACTTCAAAGGTGGTTGCCGTGGTTAGCGAGAAGCGAAAGCCGCCGGTATCAAAGAGAATCCCCGCATAGAGTTGGGCGGCGACGACCGCGTCGATCTCATAGCCGAGGCCGCTGGCGACATGGTAGAGGAGCTCGCAGGTAGAGCTGATCTCCGCCACGATATTCACCGCGCCAAAGCCCTCATTGCCGCGGTGGTGATCGATGTTGAGGAGACGAATGTCGGGGCTGAGACTTGGGCGCACCGGGCCGATGCGGTCGAGGGAGGGGCAGTCGGCGACAATGGCGCAGCGATAGCGGGCCAAGTCGAGGTCGGCAAAGTGGCGCACGCCGTCCCAGCCGGCGAGAAAGGAGCATTGGTCCGCTGGTGGCTCGGGCAGGCCGATGTCGGCGCGCTTGCCGAGGCCCCTCAGCAGGTGCGCCCAAGCCATGCAGGCCCCTAGGCCATCGGCGTCGCTGTTGACGTGGGTGGTAAGCAGGAAGTCGTCTGCTGCCTCAATGAAGGCCTGCGTTGCTTTTAGCTTCAGGTCCAAAGTTATTTCTCCGCTCGCGGAGCGCGTAGGACAAAGTGAACGCGGTCCGATTCCTCGGTCCCCTCGTCAAAGGTGAAACCGTCAAAGAACGCGAGCAACTCCCAAGGACTCGCCTCGACGCGGGCGGCGACCGCAGCGACCCGGTAGATGCGCTGAACATGGGTTTCCTCTAGCGCGACGTCGCTCCCGTCGCGGCGGATGCGGAAGTGGTTGCTCTGTAGCCGCCGGTCTGGGTCGTAGATGCTGTGCCGCTCGTAGGAAAAACCCGGCCCCCGCTCGCTGGTGCGCATATTGCGGAAGTAGCGCAGCGAGTTACGCTCGGTGCAGACGTCAAAGACGAAAAGCCCACCCGGCTGCACAATGGCATGCACACCGCGCAGGGCCGCGTCGAGGTCGGCAGGTGAGAGCAGGTAGTTGAAGCTGTCGTACAGGCAAGTGGCCGCGTCAAAAGGGCCTAGGCCCGCTAGCTGGCGCAAGTCCTGCTCGATGAACTCGACATCGGTGCCGGCGGCCTTTTCGCGGGCGACTTGCAGCATGGCCTCGGAGCGGTCCACGCCCGTTACCTCATAGCCGAGGCGGTGGAGCGCGAAAGACACGTTGCCGGTGCCGCAGGCCAAGTCCGCGACGCGGATGGCGTTTGGGGCAAAGCGGGCGAAGATCGCGTGGATGTAAGCGGCCCACGCGCCGTAATCGACGTGGGCCATTACATAGTCGTAAATCGGGGCTAGCCCTTGATAGGGTGCTTGCGCGGCGTTACCCACAGGTCGCGTCCTAAAAGCTCAAGTCTTCGTACGGGTCGCGGTATTCTTCGCGGAGGATCCGATAAAAGCGGCCGCGGTCCCGCCGGGCGGGCGGGCGCTCTGGGAGGCCGAGGACCTCGATGTCGAGCAGGCGGGTGGGCGTGGCAATGTGGATCTGCTCGCCCACGACCACGGCGTGGGAAGCCTTCGCCTGCTGGCCGCCGATCTGAACTCGCCCGGCGTCGCAGGCCCGCTTGGCTTCACTGCGCTGCTTGATCAGCCCCGTGTTCTTCAGAAATATATCCAGTCGCATCCCGTACTGGTCGGCGCAAGTTCTCCTCGTCGAGCCGAACCTCGATGTGGATTTGCTGCCGGTATTCGTCGATTAGTTGGCGCATGGCCTCTTCGGTGCGGATTTCGCGGATTAGGCCCTCGATCGCGGCTTGGTCGTCGTTGATTTTGACGAGGTAGCCCCCATCGTCCAGAAAGAAAGGCTCGCTAACGCCGCCCAGCTTGAGGTTGCGGAGGTACGGCTGGAGGAAGGGGGGAATCTGGTCCTTGGGGAAGGTCCCCCACAGGCCCCCCTGCATGGCCGTCTGCGGGTTGGCCGAATAGAGGCGAGCGAGCTGGGAAAACTCCTCGCTGTTCAGGGCGCGGCGGCGCAAATCCGCTAGCGTTTCCCGTGTGCGGGCTTGGTCGCTTTCCGAGGTTTTGGCCAAAACGAGGATGTGGCTGGCGCAGATGGAGGTTTCGCGTTTTTCGCGCACCTGTATCAGGTGGTAGCCGTACGGGCTCAAAACCGGCTCGCTCGTCTGGCCCGGCTTGAGGGCGAAGGCCGCTTCCTCAAACTCGGGCACCAAAGTCCGCGGCGCGAAACAGCCCAAGTCGCCGCCGAGAGAGGCGCTGCCGGGGTCTTCAGAGTGGGCGCGGGCTATGGCGGCAAAGTCGCCACCAGCCGCTAGCAGGGCTTGAATCTCTTCGATCCGCGCCCGTTTCTCTTTTAGCACCTCATCGCTGGGCTGGACCTTGAGCAGAATGTGGCTGAGCGAGATTTGGGAAGGTAAGGTGTCTTGGTATGCGCTGCGGAACGCCTCTACATCGCGGTGGCTGACGTGTACCCGATACGAGACAAAGGCGCGCATCTGGCGCGAGAGCAGGCGGTGGCGGATTTCCTTGCGGTAGCGAGCCTTGAGTTGGCGCTCGCTCAAGCCCACGCGCGCTAGCATTTTCTCGAATTCTCCGTCGTCCATGCTGCTCTTGGCCATCTGGAACTGCTGGCCGAGCATTTCCTCGACTTCGGATGGATCAATCTGAATGCTGTCCTGCTTGGCCTTGAGAACCAGTACTTGCTCGTCGATCATGGCGTTGAGAATCGCGCGGCGCTCGGCCGCCAACTCCGCGGATTCGACGAAGAGCGAGAGCCCGCGCTGCTCGGCCTCAAAGCGCAGCCGATAGTTGAGCTCAGACCAGAGGATCGTGTGATTGTCAACGGTGGCGACGATGCGGTCAATGAGTTCGGGCAAAGCCCCCGCGCGCGGCGCGATGCACAGGGTGAGGCAGAGCGTTAATAGCAGGCGATTTGGCGAATGCAGTGGCATACTCAGGGGGGGGTGGGGGCTGCGATAGCCCAGTCGGCAGAGTCTTTGAGTTTGGCGACGAGTTGGTCGAGCTGAGATTGATGATGCGCGCGCACGAGTGCCGCAACGATCTGAGAGCGCACTTGCGCGAGGTCGCGGATCGTGCCAACCTCGCAGTGCTCTAGGATCTGGATGAGATGGTAGCCGTACTCTGTGTATATCGGCTCGGAGATGCGATTGAGCGGCAGGTCTTGGCACACGGCCCATAGCACGGGATTTTCTGCTTCGGAGAAATAGCCCAGCTCACCGCCCTGGTTGCGGGTAGCGTCGTCGTGCGAGTACTTGCGGGCCACCTCGGCAAAACTCTCGCCGCGCTGGCGCAGAGTTTGGCGCTGGGCGTTGGCCTCGCGCTGGCTGGTCAAGAGGATGTGCCGCGCCCGAATCTCGGGGTGAAGCCGGCGAAAATCGGCTTGATGCGCGTCGTAGTAGCGGCGAATAGCGGCCTCGCCGAAAGCGAGCTCCCGGTCTTGAAACTCGGCGTCGAGCAGGGCCGCTATTAGCAGGTCGCGCCGCATCTGCGCTAGGAGCGTTTTGAGCCGCGTCTGCTGATGAAGCCCGCGGGCGAGCGCTTCCTGATAGATCAACTCTTGGCGCACCCAGTCCTCAATGAGCTGCGCTCGCTCGCCTTCGGTTAAATCGGCACTGGGGCGCAGAGCGAGCTGGCTCGTCAGCTCGCTTTCCGTGAGCACGGCGTCGCCAACGCGGGCGACGATGTCGCGGGTGCCCGACGGTTCACAGCCGAATAGGGCGCTGAGCGCGAGGGCGCTGGCAAGCAGGGTTTTCAGAGGATTTCCTCCAAAATGTTGTGCGCCTTTTTTAAGCGCTCTATCTCGTCGCGGCCCGGCACCCGAGCCTCGACCCTGAACTGATCGCCCAAGTCGAAGTCTAGCTGGGTGGAACACTGCTCCACCATCTTCTGAATATCGGCCGGTGAGACTGGCCGGTCTGGCAGAAAGGCGAGGCGAAAGCGGCTTTGCTCCAACTGGACGCTTTCAAGGCCGAGTTGGCGGGCCATGATCTTGATTTCCATGATGTGCATGAGTGCGTGCGCTGGCTGGGGCAGGCGTCCAAAGCGATCTTGCATCTCCTCGCGAATATCCAAAAGATCGACGATGCGGCCGGCGTCGGCTAAGCGCTGATAAAATTCCATCTTTTGGTCTGGGTCGCGCAGATATTCATCTGGAATATAAGCCGAGACCGCAATTTTTATCTCGGGTTCGGGGCTGTCGGGTGCGTACTCGCCCTTGATTTCGCGCATGGCCTCGTCGAGCAAGCGGCAGTAGAGGTCAAAGCCGACCGCGGCGATAAACCCGTGTTGCTGCGCCCCCACTAGATTGCCGGCACCGCGGATCTCTAGATCGCGCATGGCGATGTTGAATCCAGACCCTAAATCGGCAAATTCCTCAATGGCGCGCAGGCGCAGGCGGCTCTTCTTGGTCAGCTTCTTGCCCTTGGGCACCAGCAAATAGGCGTAGGCGCGCTCGTTGGAGCGGCCGACTCGGCCTCTGATTTGGTAGAGTTGGCTCAGGCCCAGCGCGTCGGCGCGGTTGACGATGATGGTGTTGACCGAAGGGATGTCGATACCCGATTCAATGATCATAGTGCAGACTAAACAATCGTACTTTCGTTCCAAGAAATCGACCATGACCTTCTCTAGCTGCCTAGGGGGCATCTGCCCGTGGGCGACGCCAAAGCGCACCTGTGGCAGAAGGTCTTGCAGGTATTCCTTGAGCCGCTGAATCGACTGTACTCGGTTGTGGACGAAATAGACTTGACCGCCGCGCTCGACCTCGCGGTGGATGGCCTCGGCAATGCGGGCCTCGTCAAAGGCTAGTATCTCGGTGTGAATGGGCAGGCGGTCCTGCGGCGGGGTGTTGATCACCGACATGTCCCGAGCACCCATCATCGACATGTGTAAGGTGCGCGGAATCGGGGTCGCCGTCAGGGTCAGCACATCGACGAGCCGCTTTAGCTGCTTGAGCCGTTCCTTGTGGCGGACCCCAAAGCGCTGCTCCTCATCGACGATCAAAAGCCCTAAGTCGCGGAAGCGAATGTCCTTGGAGAGGATGCGATGGGTGCCGATGAGCACATCGACTTGGCCGTTTTTGACGGCGCGGAGGATCTGCTGTTGTTCCTTGGGCGAGCGGAAGCGGCTGAGTACCTCGACCCGCGCTGGGGTGTGCCCCATGCGTTCGGAGAAGGTCTGGTGGTGCTGCTCGGCGAGAATGGTGGTGGGCACCAGCACGGCGGTCTGCTTGTGGTCGCAAACGGCCTTGAAGGCCGCGCGCACGGCGATTTCGGTCTTGCCATAGCCTACATCGCCGCAGACTAAGCGATCCATCGGATGCGGCGTTTCCATGTCATTTTTGACTTCTTCCATGGTGCGTAACTGGTCGGGCGTCTCTTGGAAGGGAAAGGCCGCCTCTAACTCGCGGTGCAGAGTTCCATCGGCTGAGAACACAAAGCCGGGCCTTGCCTTGCGCTCGGCGTAGAGGTGTACCAACTCGCTGGCCATTTTGAAGATCTCTTTGCGTGTGCGCTCCTTGAGCTTTTCCCAAGCGGCGCTGCCCAGCTTGTTGAGCATGGGTATCTCGCCGTCGGCACTGGAATACTTGCGCAAGCGATCGAGCTGTTCGACCGGGACGAAGACGCGGTCTTGGTCCTGATAGGCCACGACGAGGCAATCGTGCTCGCGCCCGCCGATTCGCAGGCGGCGGATGCCCGAGTAGCGGCCAATGCCGTGGTCGATGTGAACGACGAAATCGCCGCGCTGCAAGGCGCCGTAGTTGGCGATGGACTGGGCGGAGCGGAACCTGCGGTAGCGGTAGCGGCGCTTCTGGCGGCTGAAGATCTCGTGGTCGTTGAGCAGGGCTAGCTGGGCTTGCGGAAAGATGAAGCCTCGATGCAGCGAACCCAAGCCGAAGTGGATCTCGGGGCAATCGGCGAACACCTCTTGTAAGCGGCTCGCCTGCCCTTTGGTCTCGCAGCGGATGTGGATGGCGTAGGACTCGGCTGCGAGTCGGTCCATTTCCTGCTGGAGGAGGGCGCGCTCGCCGGCAAAGCTGCGCGGCGTCGTGGCCTCGAAGCGGACAGCGTTGTCGAGCTGGCCCAAGGGGGCTGGCTCGAGCCGGGTGCGGTGGTCTAGCTGCGCGATGAGCCAATCCCGGTCGCGCAGGAGTGCGGACGGAGGCAGCCGCGATTCCTTTTGCCGCGACCGTTCGTACTCTTGGCGCGGCTTTGCTAGGGCCTTGTCGAGGGCTGCGGCGATGTCCTCGCGCTCCGCCAAAAAGAGCACCGGCTCCTTGAGGTACTCGAAAAGCCCGTCGTCGCGGCCGTAGAGGAGGGACATGTAGCACTCAATGCCGTCGAGCGACTCGCCGAACTCCAGCTGGTCTTTCAGCGGCGCGAGGGCTTCGGCCGCGTCAGCGGCCTCAATCCGCTGGAGATAATCTTCGTAAAAGGGGGAATCGAGCAGCACCTCGCGCGCCGGCAGCACCCAAGCCTCTTCGCAGGTGCTCAGCGAGCGCTGAGTGCCGACGTCAAAGTGGCGGATGGATTCGATCTCGTCGCCGAAGAACTCGCAGCGGTAGGGGTGCTCAACGCCAAAAGGGTATATGTCGAGGATGCCGCCGCGCAGGCTGAACTGACCGATGCCGTCGATGGCCGCGACGCGATCAAAGCCACAGGCGACCCAGTGCGAGCAGAGTGCGTCGAGGTCTCGTTCCTCCCCTACCTTGAGGAGCTCAGTGCCCAATTCGAGGGCATGGGGCGGAATTAGCGGATTGAGCAGCGCCGAGGCCGGGGCGACGACGAGGGCCGGTCCGCCGCGCATGAGCCGATCGGCCGCGGCCACGCGCAAGCTGGTAATTTCGAGGTCTGGGGACTGCCGGTCGTAGATTCCAGTGTCCCAAGCGGGGAAGTAATAGACCATCTGCTCGCCGGCAATGACTTGGAGGTCGTCGCGCCACTGCTCGGCCTGATCTTCGTCGGCCGCGACGATGAAGACGGGGCGCTCAAAGGCCGTGCGAATGTGACTGGCGAGAAACGCGGCTAGGGTTGTAGGCAACCCGTGGAAGAGGATGTGTTGCTCGCCATTCGCAAGCCGGGCCGCGGCCTCTTTGAAGCTATTCGTCTGAGAGGTCAGGCGAACGATGTGGTCGAGTGAATGGGCCGAATCCATTCCGTTCTCAACGTGCTATTAGAGCAGTTTATTCAGCGAAAACAGCCGAGGTAGGGCCTGTCCGCAGCCGAGCAATCCGAAAAAAAGGGTCTGCGACGGCATGTCGTAAACCCTTTCTACCTGACAGTATCATGGTGGAGCTGAGGGGAATCGAACCCCTGACCTCCTGAATGCCATTCAGGCGCTCTCCCAACTGAGCTACAGCCCCATAAGGGTAAACAAGATAAGCAATCTCCCTCTACATCGTCAAGGAGTCGAGTTAAGGCACAGCCGCTTTCAGCCTAAGCCACGTGTGGCCGCGCCGAGCCTCCACTTGCACCTCGGCCCCAAAGTCTGCGAGGTGGGCATCAACGTAGGCGTCGGTAGCGGCCAAGGCGACCGAGAGCGCGAAATAGAGCAGGCGATTGTTGCGGCGGGTGATGTGGTCTTGGTGTTGCTCGGGCGTAAGCGAGGGGCGGATGCGGCGATGTTCGACCACAACTGCGGCGAGGGCGGTTGCACTCGCCGCCCCGAAGAACAGCCCTTTGACAGGGCGGCCGTTATAAAACTGTCCCCAGCCGGGCAGCACTGCCGAGCGCAGGAGCGCGCCATGGGCCGAAGGCAGCGCGTCGGTGCGAGTCGAATCGGTACTGGCCTTTGTGGCGGCGGCCGGTCGTCCAGCGAACAGGGCGAGGAGCAGGCTAGCCCAGCCGCATACCAGCCGCAATCGGGTAGCCCCGGACAAAGGCCGTTCCTTCCATGGCGGCTTTGCCCGCCGGTTGTACTTGGGTTAGTTGTAAGGCGCCCTCGCCGCAGGCCAAGGTTAAACCTCGGCGGCCATCGGCGCAGAGTACGGTACCGGGAGTGCCGCCGCCCGTAGCGTGCTGAGTTCGGTGTACTTTGAGCGTTTTGCCCTGCCAGTGGGTATAGGCCCCGGGCGCGGGGTTCATGCTGCGGACGAGGTTGCGGACCCGCTCGGCGGGTTGGCCCCAGTCAATCCGGCTGTCCTCTTTGGTCAGCTTGGGGGCACAACTGACGCCGTCCGCGCTTTGGGGCTGTCCGGTGAGGCGGCCGTCTTCTAGCCCATCAACGGTCTCCACGACCATATCGGCACCCTCCACACACAAGCGGGCCTCCAGCTCACCGGCCGTCTCAGCGCAGCCGATGGCAAAGCGGCGCTGGAGCAGGATATGCCCTGCGTCAATGCGCGGGCTGAGTTGGAAAGTAGTGATGCCGGTCTCCTGCTCGCCATTGGCTATCGCCCAGATAATGGGGGCCGCGCCGCGATACGCTGGCAAGAGCGAGGGATGTAGATTGATTGAGCCGAGGCGGGGAATGGCGAGTAGGGGGCGGGGCAGGATTGAAAAGGCGACGACGACAAAGAGGTCGGGCGGCCGGGCGGCCAGTGTTGCGGCTAGCGTGGGATCTTTGATCGTGGCCGGTTGCAGCACTTCTAATCCGAGCTGTAGCGCTTGTTCTTTGACCGGCGGACTGGCAAGCTGACGCCCTCGCCCTTGGGGGCGGTCGGGATTGGTGACCACGGCGATGATCTGGTGGCGGCTGTGGGCGAGGGCCTTTAAGGAGGGAACCGCAAAGCTAGGGGTTCCCATAAACACGACCCGCACTACTTCCCCTTGCCGTCGGCGTCTTCTTTGTTTTTCACTCGGGAAACGGCCGCCCGCGAGATCTCGATCTTGACGTTGTCGGCGATTTTGACCACGAGAATATCGTCTTTGATGTTGAGAATGGTGCCGTGAATTCCGCCGCTGGTGACGATTTTATCGTTTTTTTCGAGTTCGTCGATCATCCGCTGTTGGTTCCTCTGTTTTTTCATCTGCGGCCTCAATATCAAGAGGTAGAGAACCAAAAACATCAGCACAAAGGGGAGGAACTGAACGATGGGGTTGGGCTGTTGGCCGCCTTCGGCGGGTGCGCCGCCCATAGCGTAGGCAGTGGCGATGAGATCGAACACGGATTAATTCCTTTCAGAAGAGTAAAACCTAGCAACTAAATACCCGCGAGCGTTCAGAGTACGAGGCGGGAACGCCTTTGTCAAACCCTTTGACATTGCAGCATGGTCGCCGTTAAGATGGAGAGGTTGAGACAGGAGAATTGGACATGAGCAGAAAAGGACCCAAGGCGCGGCCCAAGGGGCTAAACAAGTATCAGCGGGCGGCCTTTCGCCAAGGCGAACTGCGCGTGGGGCGCGAAGAGATTCAAGAGCTGTTGCTTATGTCGCGTAGCGCCGACCCAGACGATCGCTTACAGGCTGCGTCCTTTTTGTGCCCCTGCCACGTGCGTCGGAGCATAAACGCGGTCTGGAAGGCACTCTATCGGATGCTCGAAGACCAAGATGTGCGGGTGCGCCGCGCCGCTTGGCACACGCTCGAAGACGGCGGCAAACCCGACGACCCAGCCCTCGACGCGATCATAGAGCGGACCTTGGAGCGCGAGACCGACAAGCAAGTGCTCAATTTTGCGCGGCTGTTTTCCCAAGGGCGCGAAAAGCGCAAACAGGTCGAGTTCGAGGCAGCGGCAATGCCCGAGTATGCAGAGCGCGGCAAGTGCGATTTCTGCGGCGCGCGGCAGGTGCCGGTCAAGCGGGATTTTGCGACCGAACTCGATGTGGGCGGGGCGCGGCGGTTCGCCCTAGTATGCGCTCCCTGCGATCGAGCGGCCTGAGCCGATGTTTTATCGGTTTTGGTAGCAGGCGAGAAATTCGGCCTGATAGGCTGCAAAGTGCCCGCGGACAATCGCGTCGCGCATCTCGCTCATTAGTTGTTGAAAGAAAAAGACGTTGTGGAAGGTGGCTAGGCGCGGCCCGAGCACTTCGTTGGTCTGGAAGAGATGGCGCAAGTACGCCCGGCTGTAGTCGCGGCAGGTGGCACAAGCGCAATCCGCGTCGAGCGGTTGGGGGTCTTCGGCGTGGCAGGCGTTTTTGAGGCGCAGGCGGCCCCGTCGGGTAAAGGCCGTGCCATTGCGCGCATTGCGGGTGGGGACCACGCAGTCAAACATATCGACGCCGGCCGCGACCGCCTCGACCAAGTCGTGCGGCCGGCCCACGCCCATCAGGTAGCGGGGTTTTTCCGTTGGCAGGTAGGGGGTGGTCTGGCGCACGACCTCGAACAGGTCCTCGCGCGGTTCGCCTACGGCTAGGCCGCCAATGGCGTAGCCGGGCAAGTCAAACTGCACTAGTGCTTGGGCGCAATCGCGGCGCAAATCTGGATAGACACTGCCTTGGACGATGCCAAAGAGTGCTTGGGGGGGGCGGTTGACGCGCTCAGCCTCCAATTCCCGGTGGCGGCTCAGGCAGCGCTCGGCCCAGCGCAAGGTCCGCTGCATGGATTCTTGCGCGTAGGTGCGCTCACAGGGATACGGCGTGCATTCGTCGAAGGCCATGATGATGTCGGCACCGAGTCCATGCTCAATTTCCATGACCTTCTCGGGGGTGAAGAAGTGATGAGAGCCGTCCAAGTGCGATTGGAAGCGCACGCCGTCTGCGGTGACCTCGTTGCGGTCGCTGAGGCTGAAGACCTGGAAGCCACCGCTGTCGGTGAGGATCGGCTTAGGCCAGTTCATAAAGGCGTGGAGTCCCCCCATCCGCTTGACGAGTTGGTGGCCGGGGCGCAAGTAGAGGTGGTAGGCGTTGCCGAGGATGATCTGCGCTCGGGCTGCGGTTAGGTCCTGTTGGTCGAGGGTCTTGACTGTGGCTTGGGTGCCGACGGGCATGAAGACCGGCGTCTGGATGGTGCCATGGGGCGTGTGGAGGACGCCCGCTCGCGCCCCGGTTGCAGCGTCTTGGGCGACCAGCTCAAAGGTGAAGGAGCTCATGGCAGCAGTCGGGAGACGGCGACGAAGCGAAAGCCGCGGCGCTCTAGCTGCGGCAACCCGGCTAATAGAGCGATGAGCGTTTCTCTGCGGTTGTGCCCTATGCCGATGGCTTGGCCCGACTGAGCCGCGATTTCGGCAAGTTCCCACAGCGTGCTCCGAATGGTTTGGGCGTCGGCGACCTCGTCGAGAAAGAGGTCGCGACGAAGAGCTCTAATATCCATATCTACCGCTAACTGATAGGCGACGGACGAGGCCGTGGTGCGGCTGTCGAGGAACAGCAGGTTGCGCTCCTTTAGCTCAGAGAGCACTAGGCGCATAACTCGCTCGTCGGCCGTGGCCTTGGAGCCCATGTGGTTGTTGATCCCCCGGGCTTGGGGGACGCTCTGCAAGGCGCGGCGCACTCGGCGACGGTTTTCCGCGTCGTCGAGGTCCACTAGAATGGCGTTCATACCGGGAAACGTCCCCCCTCGGGGTTCCATCGGCAGGTGGACCAAGACCTCGTGGCCGTTGGCGCGCACCTGCTCGGCGAGGGCGTGGGCTTGGCCGGCACTGGGCAAGAGAGAAAACGTCAGGGTCTGCGGTATGGCGCAAAAGTGCGTGGCCATGGGGCCATCGGCAAAGTCGTCGATGACAATGGCAATGTTGCCGGTGCGGCGGCTCTCGGCGACCGGCACTAGGCTAAAAATGGTCGTCTGCACCTCGCCAAAACCGCAGCGGATTTCGACTCGGCCTCGCCGCTCGCGGGCGCTGAGGACTTGGCCGCCGAGCCGCTGGACAAAGCGCGCGATCGTCAGGTTCGCCTCGGCTAGGGGCAAGTCAGCAGGTACGCCGACCTCAATGCGGTCGAGGCTCTTGGAGTAGAGTGCGGGCCAGATGCCCAAATCGGCCAAGGCGCTGTCGATACCAGCGTAGAGCGCGCTGGCTAGCTGGCTGGCGTCGGCTGCTGGGTGGGGGGCGGGCGCGGGGGCGGGCGCGATGATGGGTAGGTCGCTGGCTGGTTCCGGCGAGGGCGTATAGAGCAAGAAGGCGATGGCACCGGCCAGCAACAAACCCGCAAGGGCCAAGTGCCAGCCGGGATGGCGCTGGCGCTTGGCCAGGCGTTTGCCCATCGGCTCAGGGCGCGACTTGCTGCTTTAGAGCCGCCCAGCTAAAGGCGGTTGCCAAGGGCTTGCCGGCCTCGCCGCAGGAACCGGTCAAGGCATCGTTCTCCCAGCGGACGATCTTCCACAGGTTGTCGTCTGGGTCGAGGCGGAGCTTGTAGGTCATGTTCTGATCGACGCGGAAGCCATCGCCGTTCTCGTCGATCAGGGTCATCTGCACCCGGCCGTAAAATACCGCCCAATCTTCGTCTGGGTGGCCGTTGGGATCGCCGGGAAAGGCTTCCGGGTGTTCGTCCCCAAATTCTTGAAAGCGGCGAATAAGATCAAAGCTGTACTCAAAATTGCGATAGATGTCGAAAATACCCGGTCGCGATCCATCGCGGCTGCCGCCCATGATTTCCAGTTCTTCTTCCAAGTTGTTGAAGTACGCTACTTCGAGGAGACAATTTTTCTCGGTAAACAAGAAATCCTTATCGAGCAAGCTCTCGTAGAGCTCCGGGTCGCGGGTGTCCATGGCGCGGTCGAGATTGTCCATGAGTTGCTCGGGCGTTGTGGCCTCGGGGGCGGGTGGTTCCGGCGGCTCTAATTCGGCGGGAGGGATTTTATCAGCTCCAAAGGGGTTGTCGCAGGCACTCAGGGCGAGGAGGCCGCAAAAGCTCAAGAGGGCAAGTGATTTCACGGTTGTACTCCATTTCGTTACGGGGTTCGTTGTGCTACTTACAATATACATTATTCGAGAAGTATAGGAGAATTAGGAACGCGCCGAGCGTTCATTGCGAGAAGACCGCCCGCAGTTCCCCCCAAGAGAACTTGGCCGAAGCCCGGTCGCGCTGGTCGCGCCAAACCGCGATGGACCACACGGGATTTTCCGCCGTTGGCGTCACCAAATCGATTTCCGCCAGCCCCTTAATGCCGATGGTGTTGAACGTCGTTTCCTCGGCGTCCGACTCGGCCGCGCTGATTCGCTCGACGAACTCGGCCTCGTAGGGAAAGATGAAGGTCTGGCGCAGCTCGTCGTCGGAGAGGATGCGCTCGTCCAAAGACGATCTGAACCAGCGCACAAAGCGCGCACTATGGATCCGCTCTGGTGAGAGAATGAGGCGGGCGAAGTTGCGTTCCTCGGTCGCCGCCCAGAGGGTGTCGCGGTTGGCGGCGTAGATCTCTGGATATAGCTGCACATCCTCGGGGTCGGGGATAAAGACAAAATCGTCGGTGAGCTGATCCATGTACTGTTGGGGGCTGCGGAACTCGGGTTGGGCTTGAAAGATAGAAGTGAGATTGGCCAGCACCGCTTCGGGGCGCGTGCGCTCGTTCAGGAAGAGTTGTGGTCCGCTGGGGCAATCGGGAATCTGGGTCGAGAGCGGAGTCTTAGGGTCGGGGCGCGCCTCCGCGGCGGTGACGTCCGCGCAGTGGGGAAAAAGCTGGACACTCGTCTCGTCGGGCACACAGCGACAATCCACTTGTTCGCTGTCTCCGATGGCGCAGCCAGCCAACAGCACCGCAAGCAGAAATGATCGGGACGAGGGCATGGCGCGGCTCAGTGGGTGACAAAAGGCACGGGCGCGAAACAGACGACAAAGACCAGCAGGCAGAGGTAGCCGACGACGTGCCGACTGCGGTCCAGCGTGACGAAGGGGTCGTAGGGAGCCGGGTGATCCTTGCCAAAAAGCGCGAGGAAAAAGGCCAGCGCGAGCCACCCCGGCCATCCTTGGGGCCATTCCCACAGCAGGGATAGGACCCCATAAACCCCCAAGGCCAGCAACGCGACGTACGCCGTGCGGGCGATCAGCCGGTGCCGGGGGCCAAAGAGCGCGTAGGTAATATGGCCCCCGTCGAGTTGGCCGATCGGAAAGAGATTGAAGGCCGTGATAAACAGCCCAACCCAACCGGCAAAAGCCACCGGATCCAAAAGGACCATTTGGTCCGGCCCAATGGCGGGCAAGACGAGCGCGGCGATGCCGGAAAAGAGCAAGGGCGCCCCCAATTCGATGGGGGAAGAGTGAAAGTAATCGACCGAAACCACGGCCGAGCGCGAAAGCCCGACAAAGCAGGCCGCGAGGGCGACGACAAAGCCCGCTAGGGGGCCGGCCGCGCCAATGTCGAGGAGGGCGCGCTTGTTGGGGATGGGGGAGCGAATTTTGATGACCGCGCCCAAAGTGCCGAGGAAGGAAACATAGGGCAGGGGGAGAAAGTACGGCAGCGAGGCCCTGACTCCCCAGCGGTGGGCCGCAAAGTAATGGCCGAATTCGTGGACTGTGAGAATAAAGAGCAAGGTCGCGGCAAACGGGATGCCCTCAACGAGGTGGACCAAGGCCGCAATGCTGCTCAGCGGGTCAACCCCTTGCTGCATGGCGCCAGCCATCGTAGTCGAGGCAATGGTACAGAAAAACAGCAGCAGGTGGACCCATAGGCGCGGGGGCGGGGGGCGGGTCGAGGTAGGCGGCACCACCGGCGACGCCGTTTTGCGCCAGAAGTTCAAGGGTTTGCCTTTTCTAGCTGGAGGCTGACCCAGTGCGCGTCGCCCAAGCCCGCGCCAAAAGGCAGATAGGCGTAGTCGATGACCCAGCGCTTGCCCACGAGGCCCAGCCCGGCCGCGAGGCTGCGGTTTTCAGTGCTCTGATAGCCTGCGCGCAGGCGCAAGCGCTCGCCGGCCCGGTATTCGCCGCCCAGATGCAGCGTGAGGTCGTCGCCGCGGGCCTTGCGCGCTTCAACGGCCACGAGCAGATCGGCCCGGCCGACAAAGGTGCCGCCGACCCGAGCTTCTAAGGGCAGGTCGGTCTCCCGGCGGTCGAGGCGATTCATGCGACCCACGTTGCGGACTGTGGCCCCCAAGCGCACACGGGCCGCGATGTCGAACACTAGGCCAAAATCAGCGGCCAAGCCGCTGGCGTTTTGCGTGAAAATGGACTGGCGGATGAATTTTAGCTGCAAGCCGAGGCGCGTCCGCTTTAGCTGGCGGGCGTAGCTCAGGCCCACTGCTCCCTCATATACGCCGAAGTGCCCCAGCGGCTCGGCCGAGGGGCCGGTGCGGCGCGCTAGGCCGCTGTCGTGCAATAGCTGGGCGGAAAGTGCCCATGTACTGCGGCCACGAGCCTGCGTCAGGTCTAGGTGGTTCTGGCGAATATTCTGGATCGAGACTTGGTGGTTAAAGGCGACGCTGCGCCCACGCGATTGCCGGGCCGCTGGGTTGAGGGCTTGGGCGTTGAGCAGGGCCGTCCCCGCGCCGGCCAAAGCCGCGGCGTATGCCCCGCCACCTTGGCGCAGCGAGGGCAGCCCGGCCGCGGCGAGGGCCGTGGGCAGCACTAAGAGGGCGACCAATAAGAGAGCCATCACTTGGTCAGAACGCCAGCACTAGCCCCACGGTCGTGCGGCCCCCAGTGCCGAGGGGATCGGTTAAGTACGCATATTGGAATTGCAAGGTCTCGCGGTGCATGGGGTGCAAGGTCAGCCCGACCGAGAGTTGGCCTCCGTCTTCGACGCCGAGGCGGTGGAGGCCGCCGCGCATTGCGAGCAACGCACTGAGCTGCCATTCGGCCCCGAGGTTGACGCTTTGCTCCCCATCGGCGCGCAGTTCGGCGGCCAACAGCAGGGCGTCCAAAAGCCGATGGGAGGCACCAAAGACGAAAATGCGCGGCAGGGCATTCTCCGTGGTATTCGACCGCTGATCGGCGTGGCGCACCTTCCAAGTGAGTTCGGTGCCAAAATTGGACGCGCTCGCTCCGAGCCAAGTATGCTCGGCCACGCGGAACTGCACCCCCAAATCGAAGCCGCTGCCGTTGGCCGTGGCTTGGGGAGCGGAGGGCCTAGCGATGCCCTGTCTGAGGAGTTTAACGGCCAGACCAACTGCGAGGCGCGGCCCTAGGGAGCGCCCTATTCCCAAGATAAAAGCGTCCGCTCGGTCGTCGATTGGCCCTGTGTACTGACCACTCGCCGTGCGGCCCTTGATCCCGCCGACTGCGGCATGGGACCAAGCAAAGCCAAAGCCCATGTCGCCGCGGACGTTGAACGCGAGCGCAGCACTGCCTTGCCGCCGCCCTAGCGAGAGCGACTGAATGGAGGTCTGTAGGGTCTTGCCGCGCAGGCGGGCGAGGCCGGCCGGATTCCAGTAGGGGGAGGACGCATCGTCGGCCGCGGCGACAAAGGCGCCCAGCCCTAGGCCGCGGGCACCCAGCCCCGTTCTGAGAAAGGCGGCCGCAAAATCGGCCCCGTGCGCGGCCGAGGCCGCGAGCAATAGCGCGCAGAGCGTTTTCAATCGAGCACCACCACTCGGCCAAAGGCCCGTTGACCGGTGTTTAGGGCAATGCGGTAAAAGTACGTGCCATTGGCTACTAGTTGGCCATCTTGGTCGCGGCCATCCCAAAGGATGCGGTGATCAACGCCGCCAGCAAAGGGCGCGTCGGCCGCGAGGTTGCGGACGAGGCCGCTGGCAAAGTCGTAGATCGCGACCGAGACCGCTGCGTCCTGCGACAGGCTAAAGACGATGGTCGTCGTTTCGCGCGAGGGAGCAAAAGGGTTGGGGGCTGCATACGCGAGGGCGGTGCTGTCGGGTACGCCTCCAGCGCGGACGAAGGTGCCTTCGTCGAGGGTGCGCGTGCGGACTAGGTCGCGGATGACGCGCCAAGTGGCCCCTTCGTCCGCAGAGCGTCCAAGGCCCTGCTCGGCTCCCACCCAGAGCACCTCGCCCACCCTCGCCAGCCCGACGAAGGTTCCGGTTAGAGGCTGTCCATCAGCGACTTCTATCGGGTCCCAAGCGCGTTCTGAGTCGGTCGTCAGGGTTGGGTCTGGGCTGGCTAGCAGCCCTTGGTCGGTGCCGGCCCAAACAAAATTGGGGGTAAAAGCAAAGTCCCAGGCAAAAGTCGGCCCGGTGTGTCCCCAAGTCTGGCCGAGGTCGCGGCTGACGCTGATGGCTTGGGTTTGCCCGGGCGCTGTGGTGTTGGTTCCCGCCCAGATGGCCGTGGTGCCGTCGGGTAGAATTTGGCGTTCGAGTGCAACGACCCAGTTGCCGGATGGATGGCCGCGGAGGGGAGTGCCCTCTTCGCTGAGGCGCACTTTGGCGTTTTGCCAATGTTGGCCGCCATCAAAGGTGAAGGCGATCCCACCCGAAGTGCCGATCCACACCGTATCTCCGTAAGCGACAACCGCAAAAGTGCGGTGCAGAAGTGCTTGGCTAGCCAAGCTGTCGGCGGCGGTGCGCAACGAGGCAATGCGGCTCGGATCGGCGTTTTCGCTGGCGAGGCTGTCGGCCACACTTTGCAAGCTGTCGGCGGTCGTTTCGCTGGCGAAGAAGACGATCTCGTCTGCGCCGCCGGGCAAGAAGGGTTCCCAAGTGCGGCCTTGGTCGAGCGACCGCACAGTAGAGCCGGCGAAAAAGGCGGCGTACACGGCCTCCCCGTCGATGGAGAGGTCAAAACAAGCATTGAGGATCGTCGTGCCGGGAGTGCGCTCAAAACCGGGCTTGGCGGGGTCGAAAATGAACTCGTTGGGAATGTGGTGCCAAGAGCCGCCGCCATCGTGGGAAAAACTCAACCCAGTGCCCGCTTGTTGCGCACCCTGTCCCGCGATAACCGAATCGATCAAGGTCCCTACCCACACGGTATCGCCGACCGCGTCGAGGGCACTAATTGCACCGCGGCCGAGGCCGTTGAGCTCGGTAAAGGTGACCCAGTCCGCCGAGTTGAGGCCGTTGCTTTGCGCTGGATCGAGCCGCGCCACTCCGCTTTCGGTACCGACCCATACATAGCGCCCACTCCAAACGATGTCGCCTATTGAAGTGCCGAATAGCCCGCGGATAGGCTCGGACGCCTGATGGAACCGCTGGGGCCGGAGCGCGTGGCCGGGCGATAGATGGAGCGCGAGGACGAGCAACGCGAAAGAGCAGAGGACGGACAGCCGAAAGAAGAAATAGGTCATCGAGCGAGCATTTTTACTGCGGCTCAAACATAAGTGGAGGCCCGCTCGCGCATGGCCTCGATTACTTCGTAACCGACTCCGTAGTCGCCGATGCGGGTGCCGTGGCTGTCTCCGTGGCTGTCGGAGCCTCCCGACTTGATCAGGCCATAGCGGTCGGCGAGTTGGTCGTAGTATTCCATTTGCGCCGGCTGGTGGGCTGGGTGGAAGACCTCAATGCCGTCGAGCCCGTAGGCGACTAACTGCTCAATGATGGCCTCGAGGAGGCGGATGCTGGGGTGGGCGAGCACGGCCACTCCCCCTGTGCGATGGATGAGGGTGATGAGATCTTTGGCCGCGACGTAGGGCTTAGGCTTAAAAGCCGGCCCGTGATCGCCGATGTAGCGGCTGAAGGCTTCGTCTTTGTCGGCTACTAGGCCGTTTGCCACCATGGCCGCGGCGATGTGCGGCCGCCCGAGCGGGCTGCCTTTGGCTTGGGAGAGCACGTCGTCGAGGCTGACGGCCAGCCCCATGGCGTTGAGTGCTTTGATGATCGCGACCCCCCGCTGGTAGCGGGCTTGGAAAGACTGGGCGAGCGTCGTGCCGAGCTGGTCGTCTTGGTAGTCTATGCAGTAGGCGAGAATGTGGACTTCGCGGTCGCGGATGTGGGCACTCAACTCGGTGCCGGGCACCACTTCCATCTGCATCCGCTCGCCAGCCGCCGTGGCCTCGGGGACGCCCTTGACCGTGTCGTGATCGGTCAAACTCATCGCTTGCAAACCCGCTTCGCAGGCCTCTTCGACTGCTTCAGTCGGCGTCCGCAACCCGTCGGAGCACAGGGAGTGCGTATGGAGATCAGCTAAATTGTACGACATGAGGGTCTTTATCTGTGATTCTGTGAGAAGGCTATTCCAAAGTCCCGTTAATACATAATGAAAGAAAGCCTTTTGCCGCGCTCAATCAAGCCCACAGCGCGATGCGCCTCCCATAGCAAGGGCGCGTCTTGCTAGGCGGGAGCGTTGGAAAGCTCGAGTAGTAGATCGCCGGCGTGGAGTCGCATTTTGTCGAGGGCTTCGTCTCTGAGTTGGCGCACTCGCTCGCGCGTGAGGCCCAATTGGACGCCAATTTGTTCCAGCGTCTGTGGCTTTTGGTCGTCGAGGCCGAAGTACGCACGGATGACTCGGCGCTCGCGCCGATCGAGCAAGTCGAGACACGCATGCAAGGTGTGAGCAAGCGCGGCGCGCTCGTAGCAATCGGCCGGATCGGGAGTGCGAGCCGCAAAAGTAGCCATTAGCGGCTCCCGTTCATCGGGCATGGTCGGCATGTCCATAGAGACATCGGGTTGGGCCATATACAGGGCATTGTGCGTCCGCTCCAGCGATAATCCGGTGCTGTTGGCGATTTCCTCTGGAGTGGGATCGCGCCCTAGTTTTTGGGCGAGGATGCCCCTCCAGCGCTCGACCTTTTGCAGGTCGTTGACCCGGCTCAGCGGGGGGCGGGCAATTTTGCCGTGTTCGGCCAAGGCCCGGAGGATGGCTTGGCGAATCCACCACACCGCATAGGTGATGAACTTAAAGCCGCGGGTCTCGTCGAAGCGCTGGACGGCTTCGAGCAGCCCGAGGTTGCCCTCCGAAATCAGTTCCATAAAGGAAAGCCCGCGCCCGTGGTATCCCCGCGCGATGCGGACGACAAAACGCAAATTGGCCTCGACAATCTGGTGCATGGCGCGCTCGTCGCCCGTGTGCGCTCTGTGGACCAGCTCGATCTCTCGTTGGCGGCTCAGCGGCTGAAAGTGCTGAATGTCGCGCCAGTAGGACTCGGTCAGGCCCAGCGAATCGAGGCTGCCTTTTCCCATAGTAGCCCAACAATCGAAAGGTGAGAAATAGCCAGTGCGCTAGCCTTGGGGAGCCGGTAGCGCACTGGTAGCGTACCATACAGTAAGTAAGACGACGGAGGAAGAGGCGCGGTTCCAGCCCGGAATCAGGCCGGGGGGAGCAGCGAGCGGAAGCGGTCGTAGGCCGCGTCCCAAGCGGCGGCTCGTTCCGGCTCGTACCCAACGGGCGCGAAGGAGTGCCGCACAACTTGGCGGATTTCGGCCAGCGAGGACATCTGGCCTAGGCCCATGAGCTGGAGCATTAGATTGCCGATGGCCGTCGCTTCGAGCGGCCCAGCGACGACCGGACGCCCGGTAGCCGAGGCGGTAAATTGGCAGAGCAGGCGGTTTTGGATCCCGCCGCCGACTATGTGGATGCATTCGAGGCGGCGGCCTAGAATGGCCTCTAGCGCGTCGAGGACGTAGCGGTACTTAAACGCTAGGCTTTCGAGAGCCACGCGCACGACCTGCCCTGCATCGGCGGGAATGGCTTGGCCCGTCTCTTGACAATAGGCGCGGATTCTGGCGGGCATATCGCCCGGCGCGAGAAAGCATTCGGCGTCTGGATCGACGAAAGCGGTAAAGGGGGCCGTGCTTTGGGCCATGGCCGCCAGCTCGTCGTAGGAAAAGGGGTGTCCCTCGCGTTGCCACGTGCGCCGGCACTCCTGTATCAGCCACAGGCCCATGATGTTTTTGAGGAAGCGATAGGTCGGCCCGACGCCCCCTTCGTTGGTGAAATTGTACTGGAATGCCTGCTCGCTGATGAGCGGTTGGTCGAGCTCGACGCCCATCAGCGACCAAGTGCCCGAGCTGATATAGGCGTAGTCGCGGACTTCGGCGGGCACGGCCGCCACGGCCGCGCCGGTATCGTGGGTCGCTGGAGCGATGACCGGGACCGAGTGGAGCCCTGTTTCAGCAGCAATGGAAGGCAGGAGCGAGCCTATGCGGGTTCCCGGTTGGACGATCGGGGGAAGAAAATGGGTCGGCAGCCCCAGCCTTTCCATGAGCTCGACCGACCAAGTACCTTGGCGCGGATCGTAGAACTGGGTGGTAGTGGCGTTGGAAAATTCGCAGGTCTTAGTGCCCGTAAAGTAAAAATTGAAAAGGTCGGCCATCATCAGGAAGGTCTGCGCCCATTCCAGCAGGGGCGAGTCGCGCAACGAAAGCAGTTGGTACAAGGTGTTGAGCTTCAAAAACTGTACGCCGGTGCGGGCAAAAATTTCCTCGCGCGGCACCCGGGCGAAGGCTTCCGCTAACATGCCGTCGGTGCGCGGGTCGCGGTAGTTGCGCGGATTGTCCAAGAGCGCGTCGCCGGGGCCGAGGAGGGCAAAATCGACTCCCCAGGTATCGACGCCAAGCGCATCGAGTTCTTGGCCGTGGGTGTGGGCGAAGAGGCCGAGGGCCTGTTTCATCTCGGCGAAGAGGCGCAAAGGATCCCAGTAAAGACGGTCGAAAACTCGCACTGGCCCGTTTGCAAAGCGGTGCAGCGCTTCTAGCGCTAGGCGCTCACCGTCGAAATGCCCGACGATGGCGCGGCCACTCTCGGCCCCTAGGTCAAAGGCGAGCAGCTTGCTCATAGGTAGTTGAGGCCGAGTTCGGAGACGAGGGCGCGTGTGTCGTTGTCGAGGAGGGCGCAGATAAGGGCGATGCTCAACTCGCGCTCCATGGCCGCGGCATACGCTGTGTGTTCGTCGCGGAAATTGATCCGCTGGAAGCCGCGGACGGCCTTTTTGAAATCCTCGCGCCGCTCGTAGAGGACTAGGTGGGCAATGGGCGCGTTGGCGAGTGCCTCGGCCACAAAGGAGACGCCGAAAATTTCCTCCAAGACGTTTCTGAGTTGGCGATGCAGCATTAGAGCATTAGAAGGGATAGACCTCGTCGAGCCTGCGCTTGAGCGCGGTGCTGCGCTGCTCGCTGTCGTCTTCGATCACGTACTGGACGATGGGGGTTCGCCGCCAATAGCTCAACATGGCCTCGAAATGGAGGGTGGGCTGATGAAACTCCAAGCGAAAGACCAAAAAGGCGCGGAGCAAGTTTTTGACCATAGCACTCTAATCGCTGCTTGATTGCTGGGCGAGAGGCAAATGCCGCCCCTTAGCGAAGGTACTCGGAAATCCGCTCCTCAATGCGCTGCAAGACGGGCTTTGCGCCGAGTTCGGCTTTGAAGCCCGTGCCTGTAACCCGTTGAAAAAGGTCGATATAGCGCTCGGCAACTTGGATGCGGATCTCGTCGTTGAGTGCGGGGATATTGTCATCGGAAATGCCCTTGTCGCGGAGCCACAGGCGCAAAAACTCCTTGTCGAGGCTTTCGGGCTCTGCGCCGCGAGCGTGGCGCTCTGCGTAGGTATCGCTGATCCAGAAGCGCGACGAGTCGGGCGTGTGGATCTCGTCGGCGAGGGTGATGCGCCCGTCCGCGTCTAGCCCCATCTCGTACTTGGTATCCACGAGGATTAACCCTTGCTTGGCCGCTAGTTCCTCGCCGCGCGCAAAGAGCGCGAAGGCGATCTCCTCGACTTGGGCCCAAGTGTCTTCGGGCACCAAGCCTTGGGCGATGATCTCGTCGCGCGAAATCAGCTCGTCGTGGACTTCGTCCTTGGTCGTCGGCGTGATAATCGCTTCGTCGAAGGGCTGGTTTTTGACCATGCCGTCGGGCAACGTGTGGCCGCAATAGTGGCGGACGCCTCTGTTGTAGTGGGTCCAGATAGCGGTGTCCGAACTACCCGTTAGGTACTTGCGCACCACCACCTCGACGGGCAAGATACTTAGCTCGCGGGCGACGGTGACGTTGGCGTCGGGCACCGCGAGGACTTGATTGGGGGCGATGTCTTGGGTCTGCTCAAACCAGTACTGAGCAATGCGGTTGAGCACTTGGCCTTTGAGGGGGATGGTGCCGAGCACGTGGTCGAACGCGCTCTGGCGGTCCGTAGTGATCAGGACGCGATGGTTGTCGAGCAGGTACATATCGCGCACCTTCCCGCGTTTGTAGCGAGCCTCCCACTGGGGGAATTTGGCCTCCAGCAGGCAGTTGTCGAGCTGGGATTGGATTTGTTCGCGCGTTACCATAGAATAGATACCCTCAAGTGAGATCGTGGGATGCGAAAAATTGATATTATGAGCGCACCTAAGCCCCGTCAATAGGTTCGGCGTAGAGAGTGCTTGATTTTCGCCTCTCTGCGGCGTATTTTGAGGCCGACAAAGCAGAGAATCTCACCCCTACAGGGAGGGTCTAATGTCGAGAAAACTGGCTGTGTTGGTGTTGGCAGTGGGTCTGGTCGCCTGCGGTAGCGAGGAGGCGGAAAGACAGATCCTGATCGATTACGTAGAGCAGATGCAGAAACTAGACAACAAAAACAGGCAGGTTGTCGAGACCATTGAGCATTTGAGAAAACCGCTCTCCGAGATTGCTGAGCCGGACTTGGCTAAAGCGCGCCGACTCATCAACGACTATGTCACAGAGTTGAAAGGGCTCGTGCCAGACGATCTGGACTATAAAGAACTGCGCTTGGCCCACAACCTCTATGTCACAAAGGTAGCGGAAGCGATTCCACTGTCCGGGGACAAGGGCCGCGAGCTGCGGCGCGAAAAGAGCAACGTAGATATCGGGGTGCGCCACATTGAGAAGCTAACCAAACGGCATTACAAAGCTGTCGATATCTTATGGTTGCAGCGGAAGCTCACCGATCCCTATCCCCTCGCATGGCCTTCTAACTAACCGCATAACCGCAATATCGCACGAAGAAAGCCCCCAGCCGCTCGTGGCCGGGGGCTTTTTGCATTTCAGGAGGCCCGGTGGAACCAGTGCTGGCCGCTGGAGAGCAAGCCGGTGTAGAGAAAGCCGGCGTGGAAGAGCAGCAGGAAGGGCATCCCCAAGTACAGGCCGGTCGCGTAGGCGTGATAGACAGCGACGACGAGGTAGAGCGCCATGCCCAGTTCGCCCAAAGACAGCAGGGGCCAGCGGCTTAGGTACTTGCGCGGCTGGCCTCGGTCGCGGCGGCCGGTAAGCCCGTATTTGGGGGTGCGAAGGAAATCGGTTTGGTGCCCGACGAGCCCCTCGATCACCGCCCGGGTGTTGTTTATGCAGAGGCTCATGCCAATGGCCATCAGCATGGGCAAGTACTTGATCTGCCGCGGCCAATCCGGGTAGAGCACGCGCTGGGAGGTAATGTAGAAGCCGGAAATGGCCATGGTGGCAAAAGAAAACAGCGGCAGATCGATGATAAAGAGCCGCTCCCAGCCGAGTTGCGAGCGAATGGAGAGCACCGGCAGGGTCAACAGGGCCATCAAGAACATCATGATATAGCAGAGGTTGGCCGTCAGATGAAAGGTGGCCTCGATCTTGATCTTGGCTGGGAGCGCGGCGTGCCAGATTTGCGGCAGCACCTTCTTGGCCGTCTGCACCGCGCCCTTGGTCCAGCGGTGTTGTTGCGACTTGAAGGCATTGATCTCAACAGGGATTTCGCCGGGCACTTCAATTTCGGGCAGGTAGCGAAACTGCCAGCCCGCTAGCTGGGCGCGGTAGCTCAAGTCGAGGTCTTCCGTGAGCGTATCGTGCTGCCAGCCGCCGGCGTCGTAGATGGCTTTTTTGCGCCAGATCCCGGCGGTGCCGTTGAAGTTGAAGAAGCGGCCCGAGCGGTTGCGGGCCGTGTGCTCAACGACGAAGTGCCCGTCGAGAAAGATCGACTGGATGCGCGTTAGGAGCGAGTAGGAGCGATTGAGATGCCCCCACCGCATTTGGACCATGCCGATGGAGTCGTCTGTAAAGTAGTGAATAGCCCGTTGTAAGATGTCGGGCGGGGGCACGAAATCGGCGTCGAGGACCAACACGAATTCGCCCCGGGCGCGCGCTAGTCCAGCGGCCAGTGCTCCGGCCTTAAAGCCGTGGCGCTCGGTGCGGCCCATGTACTCGACCTCTAGCGCTTGGGCCGTCAGCCGCGCGGCCCCTTCCCGCGCCTTGTCGCGGGTTTCGTCCTGAGAATCGTCGAGGATCTGGATTTGCAAGCGGTCGCGGGGATAGTCAATCCGGCCCACGGCCTCTAGCAGGCGCTCGATTACGTGGTATTCGTTGTAGAGCGGTAACTGGACCGTGACGAAGGGCAGCTCGGCAAAGCGGCTGGGCTCGGGAATCGGGGTTGGGTGATGCCGATAAAACAGGCGCAGTAGCTGGTAGCGGTGGAAGCCGTACACCCCGAGAACGGCGATGATCATGCTGTACACCACCAGACAAAGTACTTCCCAGAAGGCCATGTCGCTTGCCACCGCTCAGGCATTGATGCCGTGGCAGCGCTTGTACTTCTTGCCGCTGCCGCAGGGACAAGGGGCGTTGCGCCCCACCTTGGGCTGGTTGCGGACGACCGGCTGGCGCACGGCTCGGCCCTCGCTGCTGCCGCCGCCCGACCCGCGCAGTTGTGCGGGCCGGCTGGGGCCGCCCGTCGGGGCCGACTCGACGCCGCGAAAGCCCATATTGGTGGCGTCTTGGTGAACCGCGTTGATGCGGCCTAGCGAGGGGGCCGGTCCCAAAGCCTCGGGGCCGATGGCGATGCGGAGCTGGAAGAGGTTCCGCAGCGTCTCTTGGGCAATGCGGCCGATTAGGCTCTCAAACATGTCGTAGGCCCCCCGCTTGTATTCTATGAGGGGGTTTTTCCCGCCGACGCCGACAAAACCGATCCCGTCCCTGAGCTCGTCAATTTCGTGAAGGTGCTCCTGCCAGCAAGTGTCGATGGTGCGCAGGGCGATGCTCTTTTCAACTTCGCGAAAAATCTCCTCGCCGACGGCGTCGATGCGGCGCTGATAGGCTTCGCGGACGATGGCGAGCAGCTGTTCGCGCAGGCCCTCGACGCTGGCTTCGGCCCGCTCGTCTGCGGAGATGGTGCAACCCAAAAAGAAGGTGCTGCCAAACTCGGTTTGCAGGCCCTCCCAATCCCAGTCCTCGGCTGGGCCGTCTGCATTGATGGACGAGGCCAAGATGCCATCGACGCTCTCTTCGATCATGTCCGCGATTTGCTCATAAGCGCTCTCTTGCTCTAAAAGGTCGCGCCGGCGGTTGTAGATGACTTGGCGCTGCTGGTTCATGACGTCGTCGTAGTCGAGCACGTGCTTGCGCATCTCAAAGTTGCGGGCCTCGACCTTCTTTTGCGCCCGCTCAATCGACCGCGTGACCATGCCGGCCTCAATGACCTCGCCCTCTTCAGCCCCGAGCTTATCCATGACGGCGGCGATGCGCTCCGAGCCAAAGAGCCGCATGAGGTCGTCCTCGAGACACAAGTAGAAGCGCGAGGAACCGGGGTCGCCTTGGCGGCCCGAGCGGCCGCGCAACTGGCGATCGATGCGCCGCGCCTCGTGGCGCTCGGTGCCGATGACCTGTAAGCCGCAGGGGTTTTCTTGCAGATACTGGCGCAGGCCCTCGCCAGAAGGCAGCTTGTCGTCGAGCGTGAGGTCGGACTCAATGCTCTGGCGGTCGAGGTGAACTACCTTGGGGGCCAGCTTAATGTCCGTGCCGCGCCCGGCCATATTGGTGGCAATGGTGACGGCACCGGCTCGGCCCGCTTCGGCGACGATTTGGGCCTCTTTGTCGTGGTGGCGGGCGTTGAGCAACTGGTGCTTGATGCCGCGTCGGCTGAGCATCCGGCTGAGCAGCTCGGAGACCTCGACCGAGATGGTGCCGACTAACACCGGCAGGTCGAGCGCATGCAGACGGTCAATTTCCTCGATGATCGCGTTGTACTTCTCGCGCTTGGTGCGGAATATCTGGTCCTCTTGGTCAAAGCGGCGAATCGGGCGGTTGGTGGGGATGACGGCCACGTCGAGCTTGTAAATCTCCCACAGTTCGCTGGCCTCGGTCTCGGCCGTACCGGTCATGCCGGCCAACTTGTGATACATGCGGAAGAGATTCTGCACGGTTATGGAGGCTACCGTGCGGGTTTCGTCTTGTAGCGTCACCCCCTCTTTAGCCTCTATCGCTTGGTGTATCCCATCGGCAAAGCGCCGGCCGGGCTGCGGGCGGCCCGTGGCTTCATCGACGATGACCACCCGCCCGTCTTCGGAGACGAGGTACTGCACATCCTTCTCAAAGAGGGTATAGGCTTTCATCAGTTGGTTGATGTTGTGGACCGCTTGGCTTTTCTCGGCGTACGTGCGGTGGGCGTCCTCCTCTTGGCGGGCCTTTTCCTCGGCATTTAGGTCTGGGGCGTTGCGGATCGCATCGACCTCAATGCTAATATCGGGCAGCACGAAGAGGGCCTGCTCATTGGGTGAGAGCAAGTCGCGCCCCTTCTCGGTTAAGTCGATGGTGTTGGCCTTCTCATCGACGACGAAGAAGAGATCCTCGTCGATCTCGTTGAGGCGCTTGTCGCGCATGTAATCGGCCTCGATCCGGTTGATCAGCCGCTTGACGCCTTCCTCTTGCAAAATTTTGGCCAACCGGCGATTGGTAGGAGCCCCTCGGGTGGCCTTGAGTAGTCCGATCCCGGTGTCGTAGTCGTATTCGCCCGTTTCCTTGCTCGTCTGCCCGGCTCCGGCGATGATTTTGTTGACCAAGTTGGTTTGTGCCCTCATTAGCCGCTCCACGAGGGGGCGCATCTCTTTGTATTGATTGGTGGAGTCGGGGACCGCCCCGGAGAGAATGAGCGGCGTCCGCGCCTCGTCGATGAGGATCGAGTCGGCTTCATCGACGATGGCGTAGTTGAATTCGCGCTGCATCAGGTCTTCGAGCTGCACGGCCGTGTTGTCGCGAAGGTAATCAAAGCCGACTTGGCTGTGATTGGCGTACACAATATCGGCATTGTACGCGGCCTTGTGGTCGGTCTGTTTCCAGCGAAATTCCTCGGGGACGCCCTCGGGTGCTTGGAGCAAAAAGGCCTCGGCCCCGGTCTGAAACACATCTTGGATAATACCCACGGACATCCCCAAGAAATTGTATATCGGCCCCATCCACATGGCGTCGCGCCGGGCGAGGTATTCGTTGTGGGTGACGAGGTGAACCCCGCGTTGGGGTATGGCGTTGAGGAAGAGGGGCATCGTCGCCACGAGGGTCTTGCCCTCGCCGGTAGCCATTTCGGCGATCTTGCCTTGGTGCAGCGAGATGCCGCCGAATATCTGGACATCGTAGGGCACCATGTCCCACTCCACGGACTCGCCGGCGCGGTCCCACGCGCGACCCAAGAGCCGGCGGCACGTCTCGACCACCATGGCGAAGGCTTCGGGCATGATTTCGTCGAGGAAGGCGACTTCCACGTCGCGGATGGTTTTGTCTAGCTCGCCGTACTGGTCGTTGAGCTGCTCGCGCTCTTCGGGGACTAGATCGCCGCGCAGACGCGCTTCGATTGCTTCGAGCTGCTGGCGGCTGTCCGCGTTGCGCGTGCGTAGATCTTGGCGGAAAGTCGCGGTTTTGGCTTGCAGCTGAGCGTCGCTCAGGGATTGGTACGAAGCCGCTAGCTGACTGATCTGGCTCACTTGGGGCTGAGTGCGCTTGAACTGGCGCGTAGCCTGCGAACCAAAGAACTTTTTTACGAACAAGTTGAACATGCTAAATCCTCTTGAAACGAGTGCCAGAACCTCAGACGCTGAGTCCCTTCTGGCGCACGACGCCATCGAGGACGCCATTGACGAAGGCATAGGACTTGTCGGTGCTGTACGACTTGGCGAGTTCGATCGCTTCAGAAATGGAGACCCGGACGGGAATTTCCTCGATAAAGAGCATTTCGGCCAAGGCCAAGCGCAGGATTAAGCGATCGATGCGGGCGACGCGCTCCCAGCGCCAGTGCTGGACCCGGGCCGCTGCCAGCGCGTCCAATTCGGCCGCATGTTCGGCCGCGCGACGCAAGAGTTCGGCCGCAAAGGATTGCACCTCCTGCGCCAAGCCAAAGCGCACGCAGAGCTGATCGAGTGCGCCGAGTGAATCGGCCTGTGCGCTCTGCTCCCAGTACAGAGCCTGCAAGGCCACTTGGCGGGCGCCGTGGCGGTTGTTGGGAGGTGCCTCGTCGGCCGAGGTTCCATCGCCAAAAAAATCGTCTTCGCCGCTCATCCCAACTCGGCCATCAAGCTGGCCATTTCAACCGCATTGAGGGCCGCGTCCCAGCCGCGATTGCCGGCCTTGACGCCGGCGCGCTGCACGGCCTGCTCAACGGTGTCGGCCGTGATGACGCCAAAGATCACCGGAATGCCGCTGTCGAGGCCGACGCGGGCGATGCCCTTGGCCGACTCGCCAGCCACGTAGTCGAAGTGGGGAGTATCGCTGCGGACGATGGCCCCCAGACAGATGACGACGTCAAAGCGCCCCAAACTCGCCAACTTCTTGGCGGCAATGGGCAACTCAAAGGCCCCAGGAACCCAAGCGATCTCAATGTCGCTGCCGTCGCCCCCGTGTCGCTGGATGCAGTCCAACGCGCCATCGAGGAGCCGGGTGGTCACCAAGTCGTTGAAGCGGCTGACCGCAATGCCGAACCTGCGACCTCGGGCGTCGAGCTGTCCTTCATGCACTTTTGGCATCGTTTAGTCCTCAGCGGCTGCGCACTTGAGCAAGAGGGCGTGGCCCATCTTGTCGCGCTTGGTTGTTAGGTAGCGGATATTGTGCGGGTTGGGAGCGGCCTCAATAGGCACTTGCTCAACGACGGTTAGGCCGTAGGCCTCCAAGCCGACCCGCTTCTTGGGATTGTTGGTCAAAAAGCGCACTCGGCGCAATCCTAGATCGTAGAGCACTTGGGCACCAATGCCGTAGTCGCGCGAGTCCATGGGGTGGCCGAGGGCGTGGTTGGCCTCAATGGTGTCGAGCCCCTGTTGCTGTTGCAACTCATAAGCCTTGAGCTTGTGCAAAATGCCGATGCCGCGCCCTTCGTGGTGCTGGATATAGACGATGACGCCGCGTCCCTCGGCCGCAATGAGTTGCATGGATTGCGTGAGCTGTTCGCCGCAGTCGCATAGCAGTGAGCCGAGCGCGTCGCCCGTCAGACAACCGGAGTGCATGCGGACCAAGGTGTCGCGGCCATCGGCGACCTCGCCGTACACGAAAGCAAGGTACGGGTTGTCGTCCACCAAGCTGCGGTACGCATAGGCCGTGAATTCGCCGTAGCGGGTTGGCATGGGCGACTGAGCCTCTAGATGGATCAGTTTCTCGGTGCGGCGGCGATGGGCAATGAGGTCGTGGATGGTGGTAATTTTGCAGCCGTGTTCGCGGGCGAAGCCGAGCAAGTAGGATGCGTCGGCCAGTGCCCCGGCTTCGTCGAGGATGGCGGCGATCAAGGCCACGGGCTGGCAATCGGCCATCTGGGCCAAATCAACCGCGGCTTCAGTGTGCCCGGCGCGGCGCAACACCCCGCCCGGTTGGGCTTGGAGCGGCGTGACGTGCCCCGGCTGGACGAAGTCTTCGGGGACGCTGTTGGGATCGGCTAGTTTGCGAATAGTCGTAGCGCGGTCCTGAGCCGAAACGCCGGTGCCCTCCATGGCGCGGGCATTGACCGAGACCATGATCGAGGCGTCTAGAGGCTCGTGGGCCTTGGAGACCTGTAGGTGTAGTTCGAGGGCTTTGAGATGCTCCCTAGCGGCGGCGACTACGGGCGGGCTGCTAGCACAGCGCGTCATGAAGTTGACTGAGGTGGCAGTGGCCCGCTCGGCGAGCATTACCAGTACGCCCTCGCCCACGGCTTCGCACTCGTCAACGAGCACGACCATGCGGCCGTTTTGCAGGTCTTCGACCACCTCTTCAATGGTATTGAAATCGAGCATTGCTCAGTATCCCATATCGCGCAAGTTCTCAAAGCTGAGTTGGGGTTTGTCGCCGAGCAAACGCTCGACATAGCGGGCGATCACATCCACTTCGAGGTTGACAGAATCGCCGGTGCGCCGGTGGCTAAGCGTTGTATTAGCAAATGTATGCGGTATGACCGCAACCGTAAAGGCATCGCCGCTGACCTCGGCCACCGTCAGGCTGATGCCGTCGAGGGCCACCGAGCCTTTGGCGGCGATGTAGCGGGCGAGCGCGGGCGGCGGCTCGATCTCGAAGCGATGCTCTTGGTCGCGCTCCGTGCGCCGGCGAATGCGGGCTACGCCATCAACGTGCCCCAAGACGAGGTGACCGTCGAGCCGCTGGTCGGCGCGGAGGGCGCGCTCTAGGTTGACGGCTTGCCCGATGGCGAGGATGCCCAAGGTCGTGCGGGCGAGCGTTTCGGGGACCGTCTCGACCGCAAAGCCGCCCTCTGTGATGGTCACGACCGTCTGGCAAACCCCGTCGATATTGACGCTGTCCCCCACCTGCAAGCCGGGGAGAACGCGCTCGGCCTCAATCTCCAACTGCTGGAACAGGCCTCGGCGCGCGCGGCCGCGCACCCTTCCCAGTTCTTCTATGAGTCCGGTGAACAAGTATATCGTACCTCAGCCGTGTAGAGCAGATCGGGACCGAGCCGCTGGGTGCGGCTGGACGCCAAGTGAATGGCCTCGGCTGCGCGTTCGATCCCCAAGTCGCCAATGGCAGCAACGCCTTCGCCCATCAGTCGCGGTGCGAGGTAGAGCAGGACTTGGTCGACGACGCGGTCGCTGAGTGCGGCCGCGGCCAACTGGCCACCGCCTTCAATGAGGACGCTGGTCATGCCCTCGCGCGCCATGCGTCCAAGCGGTTGGCGCAAGTCAATGCGCCCGGCAGCCGCCGGAAAAGTCCAAACCTCGGCTCCTTGGGCCGCGTAGGCTCGGCACTGGTCGGCGGGCGCGTCCTGTGCGGTGACGAGCACGGCACCGGGCCGCTGATAGACGCGCGCCTCGGGTGAAGTGCGCAAGCGACCGTCTATGACGATGGGCCGCGGATCGCGCCCGGGGACGTGGCGCACCGTCAGGAGGGGGTCGTCGGCTTGCACTGTGCCCGCGCCTACGGCTACGGCATCGACCCAAGAGCGCCAGCGGTGGACGTGACGCCGCGCTCGGGTGCCCGTGATCCAACGCGCATCGCCGCTGCGGGCCGCAATGCGACCATCGAGGGTCTGCGCGAGCTTGAGCAAGACCCAAGGCAGGTTTTGGGTGCGGTGTTTGATGTACGCTGCGTTGAGGCGGCGCGCCTCTTCAGCGCAAAGCCCGACTTCAACGACAACGCCTTTTTCCCGCAGCGCGGCGATTCCCCGCCCGGCCACCCGCTCGTCGGGGTCTTCCAGCGCACAGTAGAGCCTTTTAATGCCCGCGTGCAGCACGGCTTCGGTGCAGGGTGGGGTGCGGCCGTGGAAGGAGCAGGGCTCCAGCGTGACATAGAGATCGGCCCCCCGCGCCTCGGCCCCGGCCCCGCGCAGGGCGTGGACCTCGGCGTGGGAGCCGCCGACCTGCAAGTGGGCCCCTTCGCCGACGATGCGGTCCCCGCGCACCACAACCGCGCCGACCAAGGGATTAGGGCTAACCTTGCCTCGCCCTCGTTGCGCCAACCGCAGGGCGCGGCGCATGTATTGCGCGGGTGCGTTCACTTGACTTGGACGACGATTTGCCGCACGCCGATGTTGTCGAGGGCGTCGATGGCCTGCACGACAATGACGTGCTCGCCCGACGCCAGCCCTTCAACGGCAAAGCGCGCCTTTTCGCCGCGGCTGTCAAAGACGCCGTCCAACGGCGCGATGGGGTGCTGTTGTTCGTCGTAATCAATGGTGTAATAGGCTTTTTGCACCGCTGAGATGCGGTCGCTAATCGCCACTTCAACGACCGCTCCAGCGGCGTTGGTCTGCGCGTCGAGTTCAACGGTGGGCGGGCTGTTGTCGATGGCGAAGGGTGCGCTTTCGCGCTCGTCGCGCAAGCGTTCGGCCGCTGAGTTGTCTAGGCGATCGGAGGCGACCAGCTTGAGCTGGGTTTGGCCTTCGGGCATGGATTCGGTATCCCAGACAACCGAGGTTTGCGCGATGTTTTCTTCGACCAACTTCCACGCTTGCTGCCCCTCGCCTTTGAGATAGAGGTCGTACACCAGCCCGTCCTCGTTGGGGTCTTGAGCTTGCCAGCGCACTAGGCGCAGGCTCTTGGCATGAGGGGGACGGTTGTTGCGCCGCCCTTGGCCCGCTTGAGGGACGCCTTGGGATTGGCCGCCGTTGCCGGATTGTTGGGGCCGGAAGGGAAAGGTTTGCAGCTCGGTAATGCGGGGCTTGAGGTTGACTTGGACGCCGCGGATTTCAATGGAACTGAGTCGGGGCGTGGCCTCGTCGTGGGTGGATTCCATCTCGACCCGGTATTGGATAAAGCGAGCGGGGGGGCTGGTGATGGTTTGGCCGCTCTCGGTCAGGGGCTCGGACCACGCGCTCCAAGTTTTGTCCGGCACCTCGCTGTTGCCGGTGCGCGTCTGCACGGTTAGGCGGGTGTCTGTGGGTTGGGTGCCGCGCCATTCGAGCGCACCCCACCGCGCGTGGATGGCAAAGTCCTCGACCGCTGATTCAAAGTGCCCACTGCGGCGGCCCGTCCCGGGCAGGACGGAGACGACGGCTTTTTGCGCCCCGCCCAAATAGAGCGTGCCCCTTGGCCCGAACAAAAGGCGGCTGGGAACGAAGCTCTCGAATTGCACGACCAACGCCCGGCGGCCATCGGCACTCAGGCGCGAAAGCCGCGCCGGGCTAGCGGTGCTGAGCATCAGGTGTTCGCCGGCGGCAACGAGGCGGACGGACTGGGTTTCGGCGTCCTCCCAGATGGGATAGACCGCCCCCTCCGCGCCGACTCGGTACACGGCTGCTTGGCCCTTGTGGGAGTTTTCGCCGTTGCTCGGCGCGGGAATCGCGCTGGCGAAAATTTTTCCGTTGGCACCGGCCACTAGGTTGTGAATTTCTTCTTGCTCGCTTTCAAAGAGCAGCCGCCCGCGGCCCTCGCCATCGAGCGCGTAAATGCGGCCCTTGTCGGCCGTGCCGGCGTACAGGCGATCATCGTGGACGAGCAGCGTTATGACATGGCGATCTTCAGGAGCAAAAAAGACCTCGTGCGACCCATCGTTGGCGATTTTGAGCACTCGGCCGGGATCGCCCGTGGCCGCGTAGAGCTGGCCGTCCATTAGGGCGAAGTCCCACACGTAGTGGCTGCCGGTCTGGAGCAGGGTTTCGGCCGGCCCCTCGCCGTCGAGCGCGTAGATTAGGCCATCGGGGGCCGAGCCCGCGTAGAGCCGACCATCAGGGCCGACGATCAGGGCGTGGAGGACGAGTTCGGGCGAGTCGAACAGCAACTCGGCTTGCCCCTCGTCATCAACGGCAAAGAGCCGGCCCGAGTCGCCGGTGCCCACGTAAATTCCCCCTTTGGGGTTGGGGACTATGGACCAGACGCGCTCGGCGTCTAATGACGCGAGCTCGACGAGCGCGGGCGCGAGCGCGAGCGTGCCGTCTGCGGCAATGGAGATGCCTTCGCTCTCGCCTTGGGCGAAGTCGTCGTACGCGTGCTGCTTCCAAGCCTTGGTACGCCCCGCGTCGGTCGCGCTGGCCGCCAACAGGAGCAAGAAAAACGAAAACAGGGCTGGGGTCGTAGTACGTATCATTGGATCAGGGCTTTCTCAAAGTCATGTCGAGGCTTTGCTCGCCTAAGAGGACATAGTCCGTGCTCACAGTGCGGCGGAGGACGACCTCGCCTTGTACCGGTCCCAGATGCCCGGCCGAGCGGTCCGCGCTCAGCACGGCCAACGCCGACGGAGGCAAACCGGGCAACTCGCGCCCGTTTACCGTAAAGCCCGATCCAGCGCGAAAGATCTCGACGACCAGCTCGTCGGCCGCACTCGGGCGCTCGAGCAATGCGAGCAAGTCGGCGGCATTGCGCGGCACAAACGCATCGGGCTGACGTGCAGTTTCCCAACCTGTGCTCGCCACCCCGCTGCCGACGCGCACGACGAAGGGGCCGGGTTCGAGATGCGTGGGCAAATCCAACGCCAGACGCTCTGTTACCGGCTCGGCGCGATACGGTTGCAACGTCGCTTGCAGCGAAACCCGCTGCCCGACCTTGGGATCGGGCGGCGACAGCCGCAGCCCGGTGATGCGAGCTTGGGCTAGGGTTTCGCCGATTTCCAACTCAAAGTGCAGCGAGTCTAACGCCAGCCCGGCGAAGGGGTTGTTGAGCAGCCTATCAACCGGCTGCACGGCGTCGATCACAGCACTGAGCGGCGCGATTCCGCTGCTGTACATTTGCTCGCGCTCCACCGTGCGACCATCGGCCAATGCGATGTGGCTACGCACCCGCAGCGTCGCGTCGCCAACGAGCTTTTCCGTTGTTTCAAGCGAGTTGAACAAAACCGAGCGCACGAAGGACGCGCTTAGCGCGGGGTGGCGCAGCACCTCGCAGCGGAAGGCGCGATTGCCAGCCGCTGACCGCAGGGCCACCCGCACGGGCAGCATGTCCGGCGCGTCGCCCAGCGTCCCGGCGATCGCCGGAAGGCGGTCTTGGCGCACCGCCCCCAGTGCGCCGGTCGGCGTCCCCAGCTTAAAGGAGGCGGTCTGAATGGGAATGACTTGGTGGATATAGGCGCCGGTGGCGGGCAGGTTGGTAGCCCCCAGAAAAAACATCGGATGCCCAAAGCCGACGAAGCGGCCAGCGCCGACCCAAGTAAGGGTGCCGATGGCCGCGGCGCTGTAATCGCCGCGGATTAGCTGCACGGCCAGCGAGGCCCCCGGCGCGATGGACGCCTCTTGGTCGGGCAGTACGCGCCCGGCCGGGCTGTCCAAAAGCTCGATGCCCGGCGCGTCGAGCGCGTCGCGCAACACCTGCCGCCCCCTCGGACTGAAACCGGCGACCGCTATGGGCATCCCCAGCGGCGCTAGGGTGCTGACGCCCTCGCCGCCGAGCAGGCGGGTGGTCTCTTCGTCTAGGTCTAAGACTTTTCCGTACTGGTTTGGCGTGGGGTCTTGGCGCGTGGCTACTTCGAGCATCTGGGCGATGGGGGTGATTCCGCCGATGGGGTCCTTGGAAAAGTACCAGCCGTAGGCGATGGCACCGATGAGCCGCCCATCGATGTACACCGGGCTGCCGCTCATGCCCCTTATCAGGCCCGTGTGCTCCAACGGGCCGCCCGAAAGCCGGGCGAGGATCATGTCCATGCGCGGCCCCAAGGCTCCTTTTAGCACCCCCAAAACTTCGACTTGGAAGGTGTCGATCGCAGTGCCTTGGAAGGTCGTCAGCCCAAAGCCGCTCATGCCGCGGCGCAACTCGCTGGGCGCCATGAGCGGTTGTGCGCCGAGCGCGGGAGCAGCCAAGAGCAACGACGCTAGCGCGACTAGTATGGGAAATGAGGTCTGCACGACCTTTTGCTTGCCTTTCCATAGAGAAAAGTACTGAAAAAAGCTATACTTGGGCTAGGGAAAAGTCAAGGTAAGTCGAGTGCTTATAGGCGTTGTAACATTTTGTTTGACAAGGAGTTGCTTCTCTTGGATTTGTGGGCCAGCCCTTGACAAACGCCGCGCTAGACGCCATTACTTTTGCTCTCGCCACCACCTACGTGCCAATAGGAGAAGATCATGCTGAATATCGGTTTTATCGGCTGCGGCGGCATCGCCCGCCATCACGCCCAATGCCTGTCCCAAGTCCGGGGAGCGCGCATTTTCGCGGCTGCGGATGTCGTGGCCGACGCGGCCGCAGGGTTCGCCCGCGACTTCGGAGCCGAGCACCACTTCGCGGACTTTCGCGACCTGCTCGACCTGCCCGCGATCGACGCGGTGTGGATCTGTACCCCCACCTTCCAGCACCCCGCGCCGGTCATCGCCGCAGCCAAAGCCGGCAAGCACGTCTTCTGCGAGAAGCCCATGGCGCTGAAGGTGGCCGATGCGCGGCGCATGGCGAATGCTTGCCGCCAAGCCGATGTGCGGCTGACCATTGGCTTTGTGCGCCGCTTTGACGCTCAGTGGGGCAAGCTCAAGGAGATCGTCCAATCCGGGGCCGTCGGCACCCCGGTCGTGTGGCGCTTTGCTGCGGGGGGCCGCCCGGGCCGCCCGTGGTTCCGCGATGAGAACAAAGGCGGCGGTCCGCTGATGGACGGTGCCGTACACAACTACGATTTCGCCTTGCAGATTTTCGGCCCGGCCGCTTCGGCGCAGGCCTCTTCCCTGCAATTCGATCCCACCAGCGTCGGCGCTGACACCGCCAGCGTCATCATCAACTTTGCCAGCGGCGACCAACACGCCCTGATCTGGTCGTGGGGCGTGACCGCTGGTACCCCCGTGGCGAGTCTCAACGACGTGATTGGTCCGGCCGGCACCCTGCAATTCGGCATGACCGCCCAGCAGGCCCCGGCGCGCTTCAACCCGCAAAAAAGCGGTGCCTTTACGCTCAAGACGGGCGAGGGCCGCGAGCGAGTGTACTCCTATCCGCTCAAGGACATGTTCGCCGAACAGGCCAAACACGTGGTCCGGTACTTTGCCAAGGGCGAACAGCCGCTGGTGACTGGCGACGACGGGATCGCCGCCTTGGAGGTTGCGACGGCTGTGTTGCGGGCAGGGAAGGGGCAGCGGACGGTGAAAATTGGTTAGAAACCAATGGTGCTAGTGTTTTATAATCCGAACTCCGCGATAGACAAGGCGACGAATCCGTTTTCATCGGCTTGTACTCCGTGCCACTGCACCAGCAGATTGAAGGCGGCCATGGCCAAGCCGAGATGGGCGGTGAAATACGCCCAAGCTCGATGGGTCTGCTGCTTAAATCGGCTGATTCGGGTGAGCATGGAAAAGACCGTCTCAAGGACCATCCGCTCGCCCCAGGTGTTACGGCGACACACTTTCAGATTGGCCGGATCGCCGGCTTGGGCATGAAAGCCTGGGTCGCTGAGGACGATCATCTGCTGTTGGAAGCGCCGGATCATCGGATGAAAGACCGTCTCAAGGACATTGGCCGTATTCCAATCCCAATCAACGATCCGGCCCCATTGATTGACGATAACGCACAGCTTGCCTCCGACGATCCAGCGGTGATTGGACCGTCCTTTCTTACCGAGGGGGTGCCGCGCCCGCCCCTGACGCACCGGATGGATCAACTCGATGCCATAGCTATCGACTACCCCCAACGTCGTCGGCTCCGCGCGGAAGCGGTCGGTCCAATCGGCATGGGTCGTGAACAGGCGAAACAAGCGGGTGCGCGACACCAAGCGCGGGAACAAGGCCTGCCAATCCCGCACCAGCCAGCGGTAAAATGCCCGTTTGCTGCCGCCTTTGAGCGCATACAACACCCCTAAGGTTACGACCTCGCTGGGGTATAAAAACGCTTGCGGATGTTTGGGTACGTCCAGCATGTGATTGTCAATGCGATAGAAGAGGGCTATTATAAAATCGGCTGTGGTCATCGGGACGATCCTCCGTTGAAAGGTGGGACCCCTCAGCGTAGGAACTACCGCGACCACGGTCAACTACTAGCACCATTAGTTAGTAGTCGGCTGTGGTCATCGGGACGATCCTCCGTTGAAAGGTGGGACACCCTCAGCGTAGGAACTACCTTGACCACGGTCAACATACTAGCACCATATAGTTATAAGCCCTTTTTTGGCGGCAAATTTGGTGCCGCCGGTTAGCGGACGAATGAGACATAATGGTTGATCTCTCCATATTAGACGGGGGCCTTGCTGCGAGTGCCCAGCCCTGTTGGGTGCTTGGAATTATCGTTGATTTAATGTTTCATAAGTCATTGAAAAACAACGACTTACCCCCCCCCCCCCCACAAATTCTTCTCGACCACTAAGCACCAAATTCTCCACTTCTCAGCATCGGCCAACCGATCGTGCGAGGCCGTTTGGCGTAGCGAGGGTCTTGCCGCACGGCCCCAAGGCCCTCGCAGTGCCGGGCGGCCTTCGTCATGTACGCCGGTGCGGCCTAAGGCTAGCCACGCCTCTTTTAGTGCTCCATTACCTTTCCCCCTTACTACACGACACTAGCGGCCGCCTTCCAAGGATCGAGAGCGGGACGCCCTCGATCCCGGACGCAGCGTCAACATCAGAAAAGGCGGACTCAACGTAAGTGTCGCGTATTAAGATTCCAGTGAACAAACGCACTTGTCGGGCCTTGTCGGTCTTGTTGTCGCTGTTGCTCGCCGCGGCGACGTTTGCCGACGAGGTTGATTGGCCGTACTACGGGGCCGATTGGGGCGGCACCCGCTACACTCCGGCGGACCAAATCCACCGCGACAACTTCGATCAGTTGCGCGTGGTCTGGCACTATCGGCCTCGCGATCAGCAGATCTCGAGACAGCTAGAGCGAGGTGGTCGTTCTCGCCTCCGTTTCAGCAATAACCGGGGTACGCCACTCGCCGTGAATGGGGTGCTCTACTATGGATCGCCCTTCAACATCCTCTCGGCCATTGACGGCCAAAGCGGCGAGGAGTTGTGGGCTTTCGACCCGGAGGCTTGGCAGAATCGTTCTAGGTTTTTCGGCCGTTCGCGCGGGGTGAGCTATTGGACTGATGGTGAGGTTCCCCGACCGTACTCCCCCCGCCGCAGACGAAGTTCAGTACGTCCGCCAGCAGCCCGGCCTCGACGAAAGGTTGAGCGGATCTTTCTGGCTACTTCGACCGCTCATCTGTACTCCATAGACGCCAAGACCGGCATCCCGGACCCAAATTTTGGCGAGGGCGGGCGCGTCGATTTGGGGGCCTCGTTGCGTCGGCCACTGAGCGACAGGGATCGCAGGGGCTACGGGGTTACCGCCCCGCCCGTGGTGTGCCGAGACGTGGTCGCCGTTGGCTCGGCGATCATGAGCGGATGGCTGCAAGATCACGGTGCTCGCCAGATCACCCCCGGCGATGTGCAAGCCTTCGATGTGCGTACCGGCGAGAAGGTGTGGGAGTTTCACACGATCCCGCAGGAGGGCGAGTACGGCAACGAGACGTGGGAAAACGAGGCGTGGAAGACCTACGGCGCAGCCAATGTCTGGGCGACGATGACCGCCGACGAGGAGTTGGGGTATCTCTACCTGCCGGTGAGCACGGCCAGCCACGACTACTACGGCGGCGAGCGTCCCGGCGACAACCTGTTCAGCGAGTCGGTGGTCTGTCTAGAGGCCGAGACCGGCGAGCGGGTGTGGCACTATCAGTTGGTTCATCACGGTCTGTGGAACTATGACCCGCCAGCGGCCCCCCTGCTGTTGGACGTGGTCATCAATGGCCAAGCGCGCAAAATTGTCGCCCAGCTTACCAAACAGGCTTTCTGCTTCGTCTTTGACCGCGTCACTGGCGAGCCGATCTGGCCGATTGTCGAAAAGCCGGTTCCGCAGTCACAGGTAGCGGGGGAACAGACCTCGCCGACGCAGCCTTTTCCGACCAAACCAGCGGCCTTCGAGCGTCAAGGCATAAGCGAGGCCGACCTGATCGACTTCACGCCTGAGTTGCGCGAGGAAGCTAAGGCCATTCTCGCTAAATACGACTACGGCCCGCTCTACACGCCGCCGACCGAGAAGGGCGTCTTGTTGGTTCCTAGCCCAGATGGCGGTGCCGATTGGGCAGGCGGCGCGGCCGACCCGCGCACGGGTGTGCTCTATGTGCCGTCGCACCGTGTCGTCCACAACTTGGTGCTGTGGCCGGTGCGCGACCCGGACGCTTATTCGGCGTTTTCTGCCAGTGCCAGTTGGCGCATCCTCGGCCCTCGGGGTTTGCCGCTGGTCAAGCCGCCCTACGGCAGCATCACGGCCATTGACCTCAACAGCGGGGAGCATATATGGCGGACGACGGTGGGCAAAGGTCCGGTCGATCACCCGGCCCTCAAGGACCTCGACCTGCCGGATATGGGCTGGGGCAACCGCACCTTCGTCTTGGCCACGCCGAACCTCCTGTTGGCCACTTCGCAGGGCCCGCACGGCCTCGCTGATGCTGGCGAGGATTACTTCGTCGATCGCGATGCGTATCTGCGGGCGTACGATTTGGCGTCCGGTGCGGAGATAGGCCGCGTCGAACTGCCCAGCAACGCCTATGGTGCGCCGATGAGCTATACGGCCGGCGGTCGTCAGTACGTAGTCGTGCCGCTGGGCAACTCTCTAGGCGAGTTCGGTCGTCCGCCTGAATTGGTCGCCTTGGCCATTCCACGCGATGGCGAGGAACTGCCGCCTCAAGGCCGAGACCGCGGCGACGCTGACCACAAAGCCTATTACGAGGCGGTAGAAGCCCTTGATGCTGGCGACGTTGAGACCCTTCAGAAGTTGCTCGCCGAGTACCCCGAGCTAACGACGGCTCGCGGCTACTTCGACGAGTATTACGAATACCCGTACTTTCGCGGTGCCACGCTCTTGCACCATCTGGCTGGCGAACCACAGCGAGTACCGCTGCCCGCAAACGCGGTTGAACTAGCCGCGGCTCTGCTCTCAGCCGGTGCCGATCCCAACGCCGCCACTCTTGATTCGGTCGCCGTGCTGGATTTGGTGATGAGAAGTGCCCAGCTTGAATGGGCCAAGAGCAAGTCCGAAATGGTCCAGCTCTTAGTCTCAGAGGGCGTGGATTTAGATTACTTGGATATGGATACCTCTAAGGCCCTTGACGAGTTGCTCAGAGCGCACCATGAAGCCGCCGGAGGGCAGGCGGATGCAGACTAGTGCCGCTCCTTCGAGGAAGGGGTGCATAGACGGGCCATGCGAATCGCTGTAGGCCGTGCCCATTTCTAAAAGATGGAGCATACGGCACAATGAGAATACCGACGCCCATCATCATCCGCGTCTTAATTGCCTTCGGTCTTCGACGATGTGGGTTATGGATACAGTTCTAGGGCGGTCCGGGCTTATTCGTTGATGGATGAGCCTGTACGCCCGGGAGACGCTCTTTGATGGCGATGGCCAAATCCACTCCGTGGTTTCGTGTGTTATCCGTGACAACTTTCTTGGCCCTCGTCGCCTTAACGTACTCAAGCGTCTCATTGAAGTCCGCATGATTAGATAACGCCACCCTATAAGCCCGATCCGAATATGTCATCAGCGGATCATCGGTATTGGCCATGTACGCGCTGCATGTGACGCTTGTTTCGCCGATTAGTTCGTTGCCAAAACCATCTCCCTTTGAATACAGTCGAATATAGGCTCGTTCCCTCATGGCAGATTGACCTGAGTCCGAGTCGAGTGCGTATAGGTCCCCGATAGCGGATCCGTAATTTTGATAGACCTTCACTTCCCCAATGAGTCGTTCGCTGGCCAGAATCGGAACCCCTACGTTGACCCCGAGTACATGCAACACGCGCTCGATAGTTCCTCTGTGAGCTTTGACATGCACAGAACCATGTCGCAGTCGCTCACATACGAGGTTTAACAGACACTCCTCCGCTTCCGCTTGGGTGTAGCGGCGTACGCTTCTGGGGCTCCCATAGGTGCTGTCCACAACAAGCTCATCGACTTGAATAACCTCATTGAGAGGCCAGCCGAAGTCACTTGAATAGCCGACTCGGAGGCCATCGGGTAATTCCAGCGCGACTTGACACGAGCCGAGCATGTGGTTGGAGGGAAGAAGGGATAGCTTCGATCCGTCGTTGAGCACACGCTCGTCGCCTCGATTTACTTGGTGGATGTTGTCACGGAACTCAAGGTCTGCATTGAGTTCCTCTACCAGAAGTGCATATGTTTCTGGACTCATCAGAAAATCCTGAAAGCCCTTGCTCTTGTCGAATTCGCCCATGTGGTCATCGTGGATATGTGTCTGGACGCGGAAAGGGTATCCTTCGGCGAAACCATCACACACTACTTTTGACCCGAGGCAGACCGCACCACTCGCAAGAACGTCAACAATGGGGTCGGGCATTCTCAACAGTCTCCGAGATGTGGATTCGAAGCCGCGCCTCAATGCTCTCCTTGCCAATGCTCTTCATTGACGCATCAAAGCACTCGTTTCCGACTAGTGTGAAGAACCGCTTTCCGAGCCGACCGGATACTCCCTGGAGGTTGAGGAGATTGATACCAGACTCAAGAATCGAATCTCTCTCCGTCTGTGTGAGCTCAGTGAGAGCGTCCCCGACATTCTGATCAACAACCGAACCGATGAAGACGTAGCGTCTTTCGATTACTGGCCGCATACCTAAGATTTCCTTTAGGCATGTGCAAATAGGACGTTTTGAGCGCATTCTGAGTTGAACGACCTGTCGGACCTCCTTTCCATTGAGGCCGTCTGCGAGGATCGAACTAGCGACGGTACGCTGATCGTCAAGGTCCTGAAGCCGTACCAACTCAATGGCGGACGAAAAGCCGATAGCGTCCTTGCCAGCTCCCCAATCAACTAGGTGCCGAAGATCGTGAGGTAGGTCGAGAATTCGTAAAAAACGACCTACGCCTGTTCCGTCAATGCGGGCCTCGGTTGCACAGTCCCTAAGAGATGCACCTGAATCGCGAGCTTTGCGGAAAAGTGATCCCACCTCTATGGGAGAGTACGGGCGCCCCTTCTTGTGTGTCCCGTAACCTATGGACATCCGAAGGCGTGCAAGTTCTAAGGTGCTCAACCCGGCCAGCATCGACTCTACTCCTCCTCTAAGAGGCCGCGGCCGATCAGTGCTTCTTCGATGAGGGCAGAAATCGCCTCGTCTTGGTTGGTACCTTCTTCTTGTGCAAATCTTCGGATAGCGTTGTGTGTGTCGTGGGTCACCGTCACCGTTATCTGCGTTACTCTAGCCCCAGTTTTCGCATCCTCAATTTTGTCGTCAATTGGTTTGGCAGGGTTTTTCTTGAATTCCTCAGAAAATTTTGTGCGTTGGGGCCCCGTCATCTGTTCCATTTCTTGGGCTAATTTAGTAGCGACATCAATGTCTGCCTCTCCGTCGTCCTTAGTGGCAGCATCTTGCGCCTTTAGGGCGACATTGACGTCGATTCGCCCTTCATCAACCATCTCCTGCAATTTGGACTCCAACCGCGGGTACTTCACATAATCCCGCACGTTTTTGTAGGACAAGCCCGTGGCTTCTGTTACAGCCTTTGCAGTTCCATAGATTTTGTACAAGTAAGTGACTCCTTCGATAAGCTCTTTCCCAGAGAGCTTTCGCCGAATAAGATTCTCGGTAATCGAGATGGCCTTGGCTTCGTGCTCTTCAACCCGTTCATCGAGAATAGCTGCCGTGATGCTTTCTCGTTTCAGAATCCTATGTGCCAAGAACCGCCGCTGGCCTGTGAGAATCTCCCACTTACCCGCTTCCCTCGCTGGGCAGACTACAATCGGCTGTAGCAGTCCTTGCGCTTTGATGCTTTCGGCCAAGTCTTCAATTTCCTTGCCGACGTCTTGGACCCGTGCCTGCCCCTTTCCAATAGTCAGGTCATCGAGCGGGATATCTTTATACTCAACGATCTTTGCCATGACTTTAGTGCTCCTTTTTTTTGGGTTTGCGTGTCAGGAAGATGTCTCCAGTTTCGAGTTCCAAAATCTGCATCAATTCCTCCTTCGTGAAGCGGTGAGTAGTTGTCTCCGCAGATTCAATTACCTCATCGAATAGACATTTCTTTTGTTCAAGTATCGTTTCGATGCGCTCCTCGATCGAATCGGCTACGAGGAAACGAATAACGTGTAACGGCTCCTCTCGGTCAAAGCGGTGAGCCCGATAGATCGCTTGGACCTCGGCTGCGGGATTCCACCACCTGTCGAAAATCACGACGTGCGTCGCCTCGCCCAGATTCAGGCCCACTCCTCCGGCCCGAAGGGACACCAGAAGTCCCCGAGGCGTAGCTCCGGTCCTAAACTGGTTTATGGCAATCTGCCTCTCGGCAAGCGACATTGATCCTGTCAAGAGGTCGTGCGGAAGCTCGATCCTGTCCGAAATCCATCGCAGAGTTTCGACAAACTGCGAAAAGACAAGAATGCGAGCAGAATCTCCGACCCCTTCGCTAATCGTCTTCAGAGTATCCAATTTTGATGAGGCGTTCGCGGGCGCATCGAAATTACAGATAATCTTCAGTCGTGTGATGAGTCCGAGCAACGCGGTACTGCTATCTCCGTCAGATGAGTTTTTGCTGATGGTTTGGGCGCGATTTACCCACAGCTCGTCGTATCTTGTTCTCTGCGGTACTGAGAGTTCGATTTTCAAGTCTTGGAATATAACTGGGGGCAGTTCGGCCCGAACGCCAGATTTTCGCCGCCGAAGCATCATCGACTCCAACTTTTTGACCAAGTACGATTTAGGAAGCCCTCGTCCAACCGACGGGTCGAGAAAACTGAGAATAGACACAATATCGTTTTCGTCGTTTTCGAGAGGTGTAGCCGACAGTGCCCAAGCACGTTTGCGTGGCAGGAGCCGGCAGGCTAGTGCAGTAGTGGAATCCCTGTTTTTGATTCGTTGGGCCTCATCAAGGATCACGAGATCGAAGGTATCCGAGGGAATCCGGTCCAAGCCATCGGATCGAATTTGTTCGTAAGAACTCACGAGAACAGGGATTGGCAGTAGGTAAAACGCTTCACGGGCGCGTACAGTACCCTGTACGCGCCGCGTAGCCACCGATGGTGCCCAAGTTGAGAGCTCCATCATCCAGTTAGTCGTCAGCGATGCGGGTGCGATGATCACGGCTCGGCGTACCTCGCTCTGTCCGTTCAAGAGAAGCGCTAGTGCGACCGCGGTCTGGACAGTTTTCCCTAGCCCCATCTCGTCAGCGAGGAGGGCAGAGCGAGATCGATACAAGAACGCGACGCCCTCCCACTGGTAGCTATGGAGCGTCGCGGGAACGCCGAGTTGGCTTTCTGCGAGACGACGGAGTTGTAGCGTGTTAAGCATCAATCGAACGTCCAGACTTGGATGGCTTGTTTCGCCATCTCTTGCTGTCTCTTTTCAATTAACGTCGGAGTCCAGTCATCATATTCGCCAAGCTTGCGCGTAAGCACGATTCCACTTTCTTGATAGCTCTCTCTCTTCTTCATAAAGTTACCATTATACTTCGGGCCAGGCTTATTGTCCGCCGGGCCCATAAGTGTCAGATTCCCGATTCTATGAACCCAATCACCAACAGTTTCGGGATCGAAACCGGGCCAAGAGTTCCAATGATGTGGAGACTCCGGCAGTATGTGCTCAACGGTACAGAAACGTTCGTCTAATAGCCGTGCATCACGTTGCATGTTGCCATTAATTCCGAGCAAGAATTGCTTAATTTTTGGATTTCCTGTCATTCTCGTTTCAAGTAGGGCATCCCGAAACTTAGAGTCGTCCAGCACCCCATACGCCGAGCGGTCGCAATTGAGTAGGAAATCTGCAAATTCGGTGTCGGGAATATCGGCAGCCCCCGATATATCTTTGGCGTAGTCGGAAAACTGCGCTTCGAAGTGAGAGGGCTCGAATTTCGGTGCGATGAATGCTGTTCTGAGGACAAATGCCGTCAGACGCTTCAGGTTTTTGTTGGCGAGTCTCGCAATTCGCGGCTTTTTACGTCCATCCGACTCCCGAAGGTACCAAGCTAACGTAGCAAAGACCAGAGGTTGAGTAACTTTGTATCTACGCAGCTCACGAAGAAAGACTGCCAAGTTCCTCGGTGATCTTGTTGTCCCGGAGGCAACCTCGAACGCCCGGATGAAATCAGGGTTTGGAGTCGTCGCCGTGATTGTGCGAAAGAGTTCCAAGGATTCGCCAGAAGTGACCTGCTCGGTTATCTTGAACACGTAGTCTGCCAAGGCAGCCTTTTCTTGTTCCTTTTTGTCTATCTGGTTACGAATAGCCTCCCGCACCTCGCGATAGAAATGATCCTTATGTAGAAAGCCGAATCTACATTGCAAATGACACCGCATGTATTCGGATGCCTTATTAGGGCCAGAAATAATTGTGCGAATTCTCTCCAGATTTTCATGTACCGAATTTTTTCTTTCAGAATCATTTTCCGAATTAAAATGCGAGTACAGATAATTGCGGATGAGGTCTAAATCGTCGAGTTGCTTACCTCTACAGTTGATCGTCTCATATACGGCGTTCGGATCGATGTGCGGTGGAACCCGCAGACATGCTACTTCGAGCTTCTTGGTAAGAAAGTCGAAGTACCGTTCTAATTCCTCGTAACTCAGGGGAGAGAAGAAGCTCTCGATCTCTGCCCACGCGGCCGTAAGGGGACCGTTGGTCCCAATCGTGTGCCCTCTGATCATAAGACGATATTGCATCGCGTCATTCTTTGGAGGAGAAATTCGAGGAGTATAACGCTCTGAGTCTTCCATAGTCCATGCGCTGTTGGCATCGAGATCGAAAAGCATCCGTAGTGCGAGCCCTTCCCGTTGCGAGCCCTTTATTTCGCGTACAAATCGGCGACAGAGGGCGGCGCACATTAACGATATTGTTACCATCCTTTGTTGGCCATCGTTGATTGCCCACCGTTGGTGTCCGACCTCTACTAGCATGATTGCACCAAGAAAGTAACAATCGCGTTCCTCTTTTATCGCATCTTCGATATCGTGGAGCAGTGCTTGAACATCGCTCGGCTTCCAATCGTAATAGCGCTGATGCCACGGGACGTCGAAATAGCCCTGTTGGAACAAGTCCGAAAACAACATCGCTTCTGCCCCGACAACAGTCTGAGGTTTCTTTGTCAAGCCGAAGCCTCTTCAGGATTAGGAGTAATCGCTTCGTGCAGGGCCGAACGACAGTCTTGGCGAATTTGGTCTCGACGCCAGATGTCCTCGATGACGTCGAGTTCTGATTTGGTAATTAGCTGTTGTTCTGTGGCTTGTTCCAAAGCCTGCAATTCGCTCAGGATACGCCTGCGGACATCGAGTTTGAAAGGTCCCATGACAGGAGTTCCGTCGGCACGGGATTTCAAGTTTCCATCTCGCCGTACGCGCTGACGATTTGCATCGTCTTCGCGGAGTTGGACTAGCCGCTCACGGAAGTCGAAGAGACGTGCGAAAACCTCTGCATCTTCGTGGCCAGAATCGATTAAGCCACGCAAGCTCCGATCTTTACTAACGACGGTACATGTCCAGCAACCGAATCTAGGTGAGGTTGTTCCACATGAGGGCGCATCGTCCTTGGTCAGTACCAGCGGGCATTCCCCTCCACCAGCATTCCGATACAGAGTGATTAGATCGTGATGCGAGCCGCCCCATGGTGGCCTTCGTTGCATCAGGATCAGCCACACATCCTCGTCTTTGAATTCGGCGAGTGGTGCGAATATACGGCACCCCTCGACAGAACTGTGAGGATTCATCTTGGTTGCCGAAACCCCGTGCTTTGCCATGTTGCGGCGACGGCTCTCGGACTCACTCTTGCGCGTTCCTACCAATAGCACAGTGCGCTTGTGCGTACGAACAAGACTTTCGAGTAGTTGGCTAGTTGGGACAATTTTCATTCGATCGGTACACCATCGAAAATTCCGTGTCGGGGGAATGTAGCCACGTCCAATCACGTTGACCCAGAAAGTTTGATCGATATGCGGCCTCGTGATCTGCGTCTCGATCGGCAGTTCGTTCTCGGTGGCAGCGGTGCTGATCGTCGATATGGTAGTTTTGAGATGCCGGATGACCAGCGGCGACTCGACTAGCGTATCATTGCCTACGATATAGACCTTGCGCCGTCGCGAGTGAACAGGAAGCGATGCCAGCATCTCCCATATCAGTTGGAGCAGCAAGGTCGAATCCTTTCCACCAGAATAGGCCACTATCCACGGATCGAGATGCTTACGCAAGTATTCCCTCCGAATGATGTCCATGGTGGCGTTGAGCCGCTCGACGACACGGACGATTCCATTATGGCTATCGCTTGCGCCGGATCTCTGCTGGGTGCGCTCGTTCATGTCATCACTGTCGGCCGTACCCGAGGATACGGATTAGTGGCACGACCACTTCGGCAAATTGCTCGCCACTGAGGGGACAACTGGCGCAAAGCGTCAACGGAGTTCCGTACACATGCTATCGCGAAGTCGACTTCCTCTTCGGTTGTGAATCGCCCGAGGCTGAAGCGGACTGAACAGCTTGCGAGATCCTCGGATAAGCCTAGCGACCTCAATACATAGGAAGGCTCTACACGCGATGACGTACAGGCCGAACCAGATGAGATAGCAACGTCCTTCAACGACATCATTAGGGACTCACTCTCGACGCAAGCAAAGCCAATGTTCACGATTCCTGAAACGCGATTCGCTCCATTGCCGTTTACGAAGGAATACTCAATATCTGCAAGACGATCAAGCAAGAGGCGATCGAGCTTGGCAATAGCTTCGACATCGCGGCTTCGACGTTCGCGTGTCAACTGTGCGGCCGCGCCCATGCCGACTAGTTGATGTGTTGCCAGCGTCCCCGATCGGAGACCCTGCTCTTGGCCACCGCCGTGTATTTGAGGCTCGATCCGGATGCGGGGCCAGCGACGCACGTACAATGCTCCGACGCCCTTAGGTCCGTACATCTTGTGTCCGCTAAGTGAAATAAGATCCGCTTGCATAGATCGCGTATCAAGCGATAGACGAGCGGCACTTTGAGCCGCGTCCACATGGAATGTGACCTCACGGGCGCGAGTTATTTTGCTTATCGCATTGACGTCGGTGATAGTGCCGACTTCGTTGTTCACATGCATAAGGGAGACAAGGATGGTGTCTTCCCTCAGCACTCTCTCCACGAGTTCTGGGGAGATTAGACCGTCCTGCTTAGGACTGATATAGGTAACCTCGAATCCTTCACGGGATAGCTTATCGCATGAATCCAGAACCGCTTTGTGCTCCAGACTTGAGGTTACAATATGTTTGCCTCGGTGGGCATATCCATGCGCTACGCCCTTGATAGCCAAGTTGACGGATTCGGTAGCTCCCGATGTCCAAACGATCTCGGACGGGTCAGCGTTGATGAGCTGGGCCACCTGATCCCGTGCCTTCTCCACTGCCGCTTCGGCTTCTTGGCCGAAGCGGTGTGAACGCGACGCGGCGTTGCCGAACGTCCCATCCAGCCCTAGGCACTGGGTCATCACCGCGATGACTTGCGGGTCGACAGGCGTCGTTGCGGCATAGTCCAAATAGACGGGGTACATGAGTCAGTGATCGTTTTTCCGTGAAGCGGCTGAATAAAGACAGGTCCTTAGTAAAGGGGGCGTGATCTCTAACCAAGAAAACCGATGCTGTTTCATCCAAGTAACCTGTTAGACTCAATAGTATCGTATCCTCGCATCAGGTCAAGCCTCGTCACCCTTGTTGCCGCCGCTCGCCCGTTGTGTCCCGGGTACAAAATGGCCAGCCTCATCACTTGAGGCTCATAGAGTCAGTCGAGATTCGCCGCGACGATTTCGGCGTGAACTTGGAAGATATGGCTGTCGTTTGGATCGACGATCACCCGCAGCCAGTGGATCTCGGGCGTACCAAAAGGCTCGATGCGCGTGAAGCGCACCAGACGCTGGCTCGTGCCGGCCTGACGTAGCGGTTTATCTACGCGGAAATAGTGAGAGTCGCCGTGCGCTAGGGCCACCGGCCGGCCAAAGCGGACGACTTCTTGCTCTAGGGCCTGCAAAAAAGCTGCGTATGGTCCGTCCGGTTTGTTTTCCCGTTCCTCAAAGCGCGGGTTGGCGTGGATGATGAGGAAGATGGCGCGATGATCTTGTTCCGCAGCTTGGGCGAATGTTGTGCGCATCCAAGCAATGGCGGCGGCGGTGCGGCTTTTGACCTCCGCGTCGTTGGCCTGAGTGCGGCCTTCAAACGCGGCGGTGGCGTTGCCGCTGCCGACTATGTGCAACACTGCAAAGCTCGTCCGCCCGTGGGTCCAGCGCACGTGCTCGGGAAAGGTGTCCCCTTGGGTGCCGACGCGCATGGGATGCCGGCCCAGCGTCCAACCTGGGCGCGAAAAAAAGAGTGCCCGCACTCGCGCCAGCCGGTCCAGCGGCTGGTATCCGCTCCGGTGGCAGTCGGTCCAGTCGTTGTCGCCCGGGACCAAAATGAAAGGGCGTTCAAACTGCTGGAACCACTCGAAGCGGCTCTGCAGCAGGCCATCGGTACAGGGGCTGCTGCCGCCCTTGATATCGCCCACGTGGACGACCCATTCCAAGCCCTCGGCGCGGTTAATTTTCTCGACGAGCCGACCAAAGCGGACGCTGTCGGTCGGAGAATACGGCATGTCCCCAATCAGGGCGAAGGCGAAGGTTTCCTCGGCGGGGTCCGCAAGCGGTAGGACTTGGGCACTGGCGGCGTCTAGCAGCGCGACGATTAGGGATAGACTCAGAAGATGCCGGGCCATTCATTTTCTCCGTTATAGTTGCAATATGTCCCTTGAGATTGGTTTTCTTGCGCGTATTTGGGGGACGCTACTTCTGCTTCATGCGCTGGCTCACTTGACCAGCGATACCTTGCGTTCCTGCACAGTGTCGCCCGCTCGCAAGCGCACCACATATACCCCACTGGCGAGTTCGCCCGCGTCCCAGCGCACCCGGTAAGCTCCTCGTTTGTGCCACGCCTCGACCAGCTTTTCCACCCGCTGTCCAGTTGGGCCGAAAACCTCCAGCCGCACCATCCCGGCCCTCCCCACGTTGAAATCGATATGCACCTGACTGTTGAAGGGGTTTGGATAGGGCGGATGTAGATCCGTTTTCTGCGGCGTCCGCTCCAAAGCCTGTACGGCGGTAGCGGCCTCCTCCCCCACATACACCTTTACATAGCCGTCCGTGGTCGTCACCACGATGTCCAGAAAACCGTCCCTATCTACATCGGCCAAGGCAATATCGCTGCTGCGGCCCTCCACCTCTAGCGTCCAAGCCCGGCGCAGGGTGCCTTCCTCCTGTTCCACGCAGATCAGCTTGGTGCCGCTGCCAAACAGGAACTCGTCGCGCCCATCGCCGTCCACGTCGCCGGAGACCACGTCCGTATAGGCCCGAACCCCATCGTCGAACTCCAGCAAAACCGCGCCGTCCGTCGCTCGGAAAAGGCGGACGCCCTCGGCCGTGGAAGCGAGTAGTTCCACGGTCCCATCGCCATCGCTGTCGCCCACTCCCATCAAGGATTGCACTTCGGTGTTGTTGCGGTACGGGGTCTGCCAGATGCGCTGACCATCGCCGTCCAAAACGGCGTTCAAATAGCCGCAGTGCCCCCAGAGGAGCTCCGGCCGGCCGTCGCCGAATAAATCGACCACCGCTGGGAACGCATAGCCGACAAAGGAATCGCTCTCAAACAGCGGATTGAGTCCGTACCCATAAGCTTGGCGCACCACCTGCGCCGTGCCCGTGACTCCATCGACGATGTGCAGGCGGTCGGGCCACATCACCACGATCTCCTCTAAGCCATCGCTGTCCACATCCCCGGCCGCGCTGGGATGGCCCCCCAGACTGCGGCCACTGCCGTCCTCGGGCAGGGTGAAACCATTGGATTCCCAGACGATTTCACCGCTACGCCCGTCGAGCAAAAAGCCCACTTCGCTGCCCAACTTGCCTCGCCGCAGACTGGCGAATACATCCATGTACTCGTTGCTGCGGAAGTACCCAGCACTCCAGTAGGACAGGCCGCTGAAATTCCATATAGGCATACTGCCGTCAAAGCCGACGAACTCGGTCTGCCAGCGGATGGAACCATCGGCCGCGAGTGCGACCAAGCTGGCGTTGCCGCTGGCCGCCTCACGCGCCGCCAGTACTTCCCGGCGGCCATCGCCATCCACATCGGCCGCGACCACTCCCCAGTGGTAAGGCGCGTTGTTGGTTTGGCCGTAGCCCAGCACCTGCCACCGCAGCCGGGGTGCGCCCCCGCCCGCTCCCAGATCCTGTAGGCACAGCACTTCTCGAGTCGCGGTCTGCACGACCACTTCCATTCGACCATCCCCCTCCAAATCAGCTACTACGGGTGTGCCGGCCGGGGTAAATGCTTGGCGGCTCCACTGGTGCAACTCACCCGAAGCCCGCTCCAGCACCAGCGTCTGGCCCGGAAGCCCACTCCCTTTGAGATACAGCAAGGCCGCCCCGTTGTCCGCGACCGTGGCCGTCTCCAAGGTCATCCCGGCCGGACCGCGCACCGACCAGCGCGGCTCGATGCGTCCCGCACGGTCGCTGCCCAAGGCGACCAACACTTCGCCGGCCCCGTCTGGCGCGAGTGCGAAGAAATCGCGCCGACCATCGCCATCCACATCGCCGGTTGACACCGTGCGCAATCCGTCGGCCGCCCCGGTGCTCACTGTTAGGGGCAGTTGATTCAGCAGTACCGTACTGAAGCGCCCTCGCTCGTGACTCCAGCGCACGGTTGGCCCCCCCGCCGCCAAGGACCAGACCGCCAGCGGCGCGTAGGTTGGCAGGGCCTCGCCCGTCGTAGCCGAGACGAACAACTCCAAGCGTCCGTCGCCGTCCACATCGGCCATGCCGTGCAAATGGTGCTGCGGGAAGTCAAAACGGGTCTCGCCGCTGAGCGCATCGACGCCGACGACATGCCACTGGCCATCGCCTTGGTCGTTGTAGATGCTGTACACCAGTTCAAAGCGCCCATCGCCATCTACATCAACGAGGGCCTGCGGTTTGGGCCGCACCACTTTGGTTGATTGCGATGGGTCGGGCTGAATGTCGCGCAGCCAGCGCAGGGTCAATTCCGTCCCGTCATTGTCAATGACCTCGGCGTGCATGCTGAAATCAGCCACCACGCCAAATTCGGGATATGGATCGTCGTCGATGTTGGCGGCCCCGAACCAGCCGTAGTTGCGGTACCCGTGGTACTGCAACTGCATTTTGGTTTCCCCGGTGACCCCGTCGAAGACGAGGATGCGATAATGGGTGGCCACGACGATATCGAGCTGGCCATCTGCATCGACATCGACCACTAAGACATTGGGGTCCCAAGTGTTGGTAAAGAACTCGGTCTCCCAGACTACCCGGGCCTCGCCGTTGTTGTATGCGAGCAGCCTGCCTTGCTTGGGATCGGCCCCGCCGTCGCTAAAGGAATTTCCCATCTCAAAGCGCTGCAAGCCCGCCGCCCCGGGCAGGATCTGAGCCACCTTGAAGACGTTGTCCAGCGGCATAGCCACCTCGACGACGCCGAGGTCAAAAATCGGTGGCCCAACCCCCCAATCCCGCCCGTGGCTGCCGATGTAATTAGGAGCTACCGGGGCGGCAAAGGGTAAGGCCACCGAGGCGTCGCCCTTGTGAGCGGCCACTTCCACATAGCCCTCCCAAGCGGCGATGTCGTAGCACCAGCGCTCTTGCGGCGGGCCGTGCATTTGACCGACCCCCGAGGCTTGGCCGCTCATAAAGCGGTCGCCGCGCAGTTGCAGCCACTCGCTCGTTTGCCCGGGCGTCCATCCCGCCAGTAGCAGCAAAACCATTGCCGACGCATTTGCTCTACTGTCTTTGGGAAAGCCTATCATTGGGCATGCCGCTGCGGAGGGGTAGTTATAGCGGCCTATCGGCATTGACCTCGGCCGCGTAGTTGATGCCCGCAAAGCCAAAGCCGAAAAGCCCCAGAAACTCCGTGCGATAACTCTCGATGTCCGACAGAGCTTTGAGGTTGTCGGTGTTGACTTGCTCCCACAGTGCCGCGACTTCCCGCTGCACATCCTCGCGCATTTCGCGGTCGTCAATGCGGATGCGCCCCTCGGAGTCGGATTCGGCATCTGCATAGAGGCGATCGGCGAAGAGGCGGTGCATCTGCTCGATGCAGCTTTCGTGGCAGCCTTTTTCCTTCATCACCTTGTACAGCAGCGAGATATAGAGCGGCACGACGGGGATGGCGGCACTCGATTGGGTCACCATGGCCTTGTTGACGGAGATGTGGGCACGACCGCTTTTGGCTTGCAGACGTTTGTCGAGTGCCTCGGCCGTCTTTTCTAGGTGGTTCTTAGCTTGGCCGATGGTCCCATCGCGATAGACCGGGTGAGTAACCTCTGGGCCGATATAGGTGTAAGCGACCGTGCGAACGCCGTCGGCGAGCACACCCGCCTCGTCGAGGGCTTCGATCCACATCTGCCAGTCTTCCCCGCCCATGACCGCGATGGTATGGGCGATCTCTTCTGCGCTCGCCGGGTCAATGGCAATGTCGGAGACCTCGCCGGTTTGGACGTGGACGGTCTTGCTGGTATAGGAGTGGCCGATGGGCTTGAGGACGGAGCTGAAGTTTTCGCCGGTGCGCGGGTGAGTCCGCCGCGGCGAAGCTAAGCTGTAAACGACCAAGTCAACTTCTTGCAGGTCCTCGCGGATGGCGGCGATGGTCGCGGCCTTGATCTCGTCGGAGAAGGCATCGCCGTTGATGCTGCGGGCGTAGTGCCCAGCGTTGCGTGCGGCCTCGTGAAAGGCCGCGCTATTGTACCACCCGGCCGTTGCCGTGCGGTTGCCGGCCGCTGGTCGCTCAAAGAAGATCCCGAGCGTGGCCGCCCCCGCGCCAAAGCAGGTGGCGATGCGCGATGCAAGCCCGTAGCCGGTGGAAGCGCCGACGACGAGGACTTTTTTGGGGCCGTTGAAGGGGGGGTGGCGTTTGACCGAGTCGATCTGGTCTTGGATGGCGCGAGCGCAGCCGTCGGGATGGGCCGTAGTGCATATAAAGCCGCGAACTTTGGGTCGGATGATCATGGGATTTCCTTGGTTGAGTAAGCCTAGAAGTTGTAGCTGTACTTTGTGTACCAGAATGCGCCGCCAAAGCCATAAGGGCTGTACTCGCCGAAAGGCCGGCCGACTACAGGCCCCCAATCAGGCCCATCCGTGAGATTGTCCGGCTCGACATTGAGGAGGTTTTGGACGCCAATAGCGACCGTCGATTGAGGATCTAGCGAGAAGCTGGTCTCGAGGTCGAGCAAAAGGGCGTGACCAAAGACTTGGGCCGCGGGCCCGAAAGCCCACTCACTCCAAGACTCGTAAAAACTGACGCGCCCGAGGGCAGCCAAATTATCGCTCAGGGCTTGGGTCAGGGTCAAGTTCCAGCGGTGTCTGGGAAGCCCCTTCTCCAACAGCGTGATGCGTTGGTCGTCGAGCAGGAGCGTATCGTACTGGGTAACTTCGGTGCTCGTGAAGTTATACGTGTAGCTCAGTTCACCCGCAGCCACGGGAGCCGTGACAACCAAGTCGATGCCTTGGGTGTGCGTTGCAAAGTCGTTGGTGAAAAAGCGAAACTCCTGTAGGTTGCGTGCGTTTATGCCCGTAGCCTCCAACTGTTCGATCTGTCCCTCCGTAAGCTGCTTGTCGCTGGAGACCGTCATGCGATCCTCCACCTCGATGTTGAAGTAGTCGATCGTTAGGCTCAGCGCGTCACTACCCACAACAGCACCCACCGTGAAGTTCTTCGACTTTTCAGGCTCGAGCCCCTTGCCGCCGACCAGTTCGGCCGCTGAATGCGTGGAAGGAATCGTGCCCTTATTGACCAGTATGAAATTGCCCTCGCTGTCTTCGCCGAATTCGGTCGTCACGTTAAAGGCGTTTTGCTGGCCGGGGGTCGGTGCCCTAAAGCCGGTGCTGTAGCTGCCGCGCACCTTCAGTTGGTCGGTAAAGCCGTAGTTGGTCGCCAACTTGTAGTTGGTGGTGCCGCCAAAGTCGTCGAAGTTTTCATAGCGCAACGCACCGGCCAGCAACCAGTTTTCAAGTGGGTAGAGCTCGGCCTCGACATAGAAGGCAGAATTGGAGCGGCTCCAAGTGCCGGCCGCAATGGCGGGGAATCCGGGAAAACCATTAGACCCCGAGCTGAAGCCCTGCTCGGCTAGCGGGCCGATTTGCCAAGACGTGCTGTCGCCCGTCGCGATTTCAAACTCTTCGGTGCGATACTCGGCACCCGCAGCGAGGAACAACTGGTCGTTGATCGGGAGGGTAAAATCGAGGTTCAAGTTGGTATCCGTCTGGATGTAGTCTCCCGGATCGAACGACGTCGGCGAGTCAGGCCCCAGCGAGGCGTTTACGGTATTGAAAATGAAGAAGTCGGAGTGATGGCGGCCATAGGAGGCACTTAGATCCCAAGTAATCGTCGGGTTGGGAACCGTTCCTTGAATGCCCAACAAAACGGCGCGATCGGTGGTGTTGCCGCCAAAGCGAGGCGTGAAGCCTCCCGGTCTGCCGGGGAAACCGCCCTGTGCTTCCCGGAAGGTGAAACAATTGTCGTCGGCAAAAACCTGCTTTAGGAGGTCGGGGTCCGGCACGTTGTCGATTATGGGCACCGTGGGACAATCGTCCCCCTCGCCCACGCCATCCAGATCGCCTACAAGCAAGGTGTTACCTTCGTCAATACTAAACACGGCCGGCCGCGTATTGGGGTTGCGGAAGTAGAACCCGCCTTCCACCTCCTTGCTGGCATAGTTGGCGTGCCCATACAGCCCGAGGTTGTCGTTGAGATTCGCGCCGTAGTTGGCGAAGAACTTTATGTCGTTCCTGATGATAGGTTGACCCCAAGGTTGGGCCGGGTCGGCCACGTCGGCATTGCCGGCCTCTATCAGAGCCGCGGCATCCGCTCGTTGCACGGACCGGTCGGTCTCATCGGCGTTGCCGTACTCTAGGCTGAGGTTGGCCCAAGCATTTTCGCTGCCCAAGCCGATATTGCCCGCGGCGCTGTAGGTGAAACCATCGCCCGCTTGAAAAATACCGGGCTTAATCTGAAAAGAAGCTCCTTCAGAATGGTCCTTGAGCTGAAAGTTCAGCACCCCGGCAATGGCGTCGGAGCCGTACTGGGCCGAGGCCCCGTCGCGCAGCACTTCCACCCGCTTGAGGGCAATGGCCGGGATCGGGGAGATGTCTGGCCCCTGCGCTGCATCGGAGTAGCCATTACCCAGCCAGTAGATCACAGAGGCGCGGTGGCGGCGCTTGCCATTGACCAGCACGAGCGCATGGTCCGGTGCCAGTCCCCGCAGATTGGGGGGACGGACGACGGTGGCCGCATCGCTGATCGGCTGGAGCGCGATGTTGTAGGAAGGGACGACGTTTCTCAGCAGGTCTGGCAGGTCTGTGCCGCCTTGCTTGACGAAATGTTCGCCGCGAACTACGTCGACCGGCACGGCCGAATCCGTCACCGAGCGCGGTTGCCGCGCCCCGGTCACGACCTGCTCTTCAAGCTCTACTACCCCTTCGAGCATTGCCTCTTCGGCCGGGGCTACCTCCTCTGCTGCGGTCGTATCCTCCTCGGCCACAGCGTTGAGGGAAAGGGACACAGCGATGCCGAGCGCGAGGGCTGTCGGCTTAAAGAGAGACTTCCGTAGCGTAGCGAGTATATGCAGAGTCATTTTGACCTCCTTAGAATGGGTGGAACTTCCCGCCTAGTATTATGGACCACGGTCAAATACTAGCACCATTAGTTAATAACTTCCATGTAAATATAACATGGAAATTTCAGAAATTCAGCAGTGTTCTCGCTGTTTTACTCCCGCACGAACTTCGGCCCACCGGCGCCGTCGTTGACCACGTAGCTGCGCGCTGGAATCGCCGCTTGGTCGGGAATGACCAAATCCAGCGGCGACGCGTTCTCAATGACCGTGCCGGCCCCCACCCGCACTCCGGCCCCCAATTTAATCGCTCCGGGCCGCACCTCCCCCGCCCTGAGCGTACCGATAGAGACCGACACGCCGATCCGACAATCCGGGCCGATTGCGACGATGCCGTTGATTTCGGTGTTGGCCCCAATCGCCGTGCGGTCGCCCACCTGCACGGGGCCGAAAATCCCGGCATCCGTACCGATAAACACATAGTCGCCGATGGTGGGATGGCGCTGCTGCACCTTGCCGCTGAGGCCGCCCAAAGTACACGGATAGATATGGCAGCCGTTGCCAATGATACCGGTCTGGCCGGTGGTTATGCCGCGATGGGGATGGTCGAGGAAGTTGGCGTCGCCCATTTGCGTTTCGGGATGGATGTCGGCTTGATAGTAGCGCCCCCCCAACTCGGCAATGGCCCGCGGCAGCAGGGGCACCGGCCGCCGCGTCAGCCCGGATTCGCCCTGCACAGGGCCGGAGCGCGTTAGGGCGTGGGCAATATCGTGGTAGAACAGCACTCGCCAGCCCGGATAGGTACTCATCACGAGCTGCATTTGGTAGTCGAAAATAAAGTCGCACTCCAGCGCGTCGAGAAAGCGGCGATAGTGGTCGAAGTCGCGGCGGCGAATGGTCTCGTCCAAGGCGGCCCGGAAGTCGATCTTGAGCAACTGCTCCTGATTCAACCCGCAGTTGTCGAGCAAATAGGCGTCCCAAACGGCCGGATCCCTCAGCGCGGCAAAGCGGTTCCAGTGGGCGCGGGTCTTGTAGGCGGGCAATTCCCACAGCAAGCAGCAGGTGTTCATCAGGGCCTTCTCCTCGGCTCCTTCGCTCTCGCCGACCGCCAAAAGCGACTGGGCGATCATCGCGTAGAGCTGGTCGGCAATCTCGCCGATGGCCTCGTCGAGCGACGGCTTTTGCGGCCTCGCCCCCAAGGCGTTGTGCGACCCCGGGGCGACGCATTCGAGCAAGTTGCCCAACACCGTTTCGAGCAGGTCGCGATTGACAAACCCGCGCCCAGAACGCTGCGAGAGAATGTCCCGATCCACCGCGTCAATGCGGAGCGCGGCGACCTCCTCCGAAGTGTAGATCGGGATCAGCCGCTCTAGCAGCCGCTCTAGCAACGCCCACTTGCGGCGTTGATACGAAGTGTTAAAAAGCGTGGAATTGTTCATCGGTTGCTCCCCATTCTTCCTCCTCATACCTTCTAACGAAACTTACGGAACGCACGTCGGGTTGCAACCCGGCTCATCACAGGGAGAAACCATGCACCCGTTTGAATCGCTGATAGTACCCGAAGGCGCGGTCGGCCTCCACTGGTTTGGCCAGAGCACGTTTGGCCTCAAGGACGCGCCGGGGACCATCGTCCAAGTCGATCCCTACTACCCCCGCGAGCGGCCCGCCGACCGCTTCATCCACGCCCGGCCCCCGCTCCACGAGGCGTCCCTGCACACGGATTTTGTGCTCCTGACCCACGACCACGGCGACCACACGTGTCCAGAGTCCATTGCGCGCATTGCCGCGGCCTATCCCGCCGTGCAGATCGTCGGTCCGGCCGAGAGCATCGAGCGCGTCCGCGCCGCGAGCATTGCCGCCGCAACAACGACGGTTGCCGCCGGCGACGCAGCCGAGTTGGGCACGATGACGGCTCACGCCGTGTACGCCAAGCCCCCCGAGGGCCTGCCTAGCGACGACATCGCCCCACCCGATGTGACCCACCTCGGCTACGTGCTAGAGGCCAGTGGGGTGCGCGTGTACATCTCCGGCGACCCGGTCAACACGTTTGCCGAGCACGAAGCCCTCCTCGCGCCCATCCGCGCCCTAGCACCCGACATCGGGCTGCTGACCAATCACCCCAGCGAAGGGGAATTTCCCTTCTTTGCCGGCTCGGCCAAAATGGCCGCAGCGCTCGGCCTCCAAGCCGCGGTGCCGGCCCATTACGCCTGCTTTGTCGCGCGCAACTACGATCCCCAACAATGGGCGGCCGCGCTCGCCGGGGTCGAGCCGTTGATCATCCCGTACAACCAATCCGCAGTCTATGCGCCCGGCTAGCGCACCGGGGCCGGGCAACCGCAAAAATCGACTTTGGCCGAAGTGCCGGCGCATTGCCAAATTTTGGGCGCGTAAGGGCGTCCGGCAGCACACCAAATACAAGCCCTACCAACGTGCTTGGGGTTTGGCGAAAATCCGCTACTCAAGGCAGTACAGGGCCGCGCAAACGGCGAAATTCGTTCAATCCCTCAGAGCGACAACACCCAACGTGCGATCCTTGAGCACGTCCCTAGCGGTTGCCGCGTCCGCTGTATCGCCAGCGACCCCCGGCGGGCGCACGGGTTGCGGCCAAGCCTTGTAATCGCGGACGAACCGGCCCAATGACCGCAATCGACTGCGGACGCCGTGTATGCCGCTCTGAGTACGGCGTTGGGCAAGGTCCCTAACTCAAGGCTCGTGGCTATTGGCACACGTAGCGCGGATAGCGGCCATTGGTTTGAACGGCTATTGAAGGACGCCGACTTCTCGCTGTGCCATGCAGCGGACGCCGAAGATGACCCCTTTGACGAATCGACGTGGCTAAAGGCATGTCCTCAGTTGAAACGCTTGCCCCATCTACTCAAGGCGTTCCGGGAGGAAGCACGAGCGGCCCAACGTGATCCGGCCTTGCTTGCCCAATTCAAGGCGTTGCGCTTGAACATGGGCGTCAGCGACGTGGTCGTCCTCTACTTGGTAACTCCTGACGAATGGTTGGCCGTAGAGGACGAAGTAACGACAAGCGCGAACAAGACCGGCCCTTGTGTTTGGGGCATTGACTTAGGGGCAACTGCGGCAATGAGCGCCGTTGCCGCATACTACCCGGAAACGGGGCGCATGGACGCCATCGCAGCATTCCCCAATGACCCGCCGTTGGGCGTCCGGGAGCGTTTCGATGGCGTAAAACCGGGCTTGTATCAGAATATGGCGGATCGCGCCGAATTGCTCCTGTTGGGTGACAAGGTGGTTCCGGTTGGGCAACTACTGAACGCCGCGCAACAGCGGTTGGGCTACCCGGACGCCATCGCTTGCGATAGATGGCGGTTGGGCGAACTAGAGGACGCTATGACGGACGCCGCACTCCTTGCCCCCGTCCAAGCGCGGGGCATGGGCTTTAGGGATGGGAGCGAAGACGTGCGCTTGTTCAAGACGGCCCTACTATGAAGGGCGCGTAACCCCCGTCCGCTCGCTCCTGCTGCGTTCCGCAGTTTCAGAAACAACGGCTCGTGCAAGACCCGGCGGGCAATGCGAAGATCGCAAAAAGCGGCGAGGGTGCTAGACGGCGCTATGGCCGCGACGACCCGGCCGTAGCCGGTGTGCTTGCTGTTGCCCTCGCTGAACGAATGCCGAAGAAGGTGGCCGTAGCGTTTGACCATATTCCGCTTGACCAGCTTTGACATCACAGAGGACAAACTCTATGGTCTTGCGCGCCCCGGCCTCATTGAAGAGACGCCCTTTGACGGGTTGGCGTCAATCCTGTATGCTGGTCGTGCGCCCCGGCCTCATTGAAGGAAGGAAGGGAAGGCCGCCGAACCAACGATAACTAGAGTTATCGTTGGTTACAGCACTTCGACACCACAGAGTTTGTCCTCTATGGTGTCCACCTTGACGCCCCAAAGGGCGATTAACAAGCTGCTGTCCGCTCCCTACCCTATCAGTCTCATACCCTTCGGCGCACTCAAGGCGGGTGCGCCATTAACCCAAACAAGGAGATACTCCTATGTTTAAGTCTTTCAAAAACCTACTTGGCCTCAGCCTGCTGGCTTTCTTCGGCGTGTGGATGGGGTGCTCGTCCGAATCCTCGCCCGTCAGCCCTTCAAACAAGGCCGTGACGGACGATGACGGATCAGCAACACAAGTATCGACGTTTACTGTTTCGACCGAGGTTTCCATTCCCGACGACAGTCTAAGGGTAGCGGTTACTCAAGGACTCTGGGCTTTGGTGGCAGAAGGGAAACTCGACATTCCTACGGGGTCAAACCCGCTTACAACGGCAAACCTTGCAAAGCTAGAAACGCTTTCCGCTGGCAGCAAAGGGATTGCGAATTTGAGCGGCCTTGAGCACGCTACCGACTTGAAAAGCCTGAACCTAAACGGGAACAACGTTGAGGACCTAGCGCCTTTGGCCAATCTGACCAAGTTGGAATATCTGAACTTGGAAAATAATCTCATTCCCCAAACGGGTTATTCTCATTTGGCTAATCTGACCAAGTTGACAAATCTTAGGATAGGCGGCCACAGAAACGCCGACATTGGCAGCGACACCCTAGAGGTGGTGGTTGAGAACATGACCAAGTTGACCGCTCTAAAGGTGAACCACATGGGGCTTACGGATATTTCTTTTTTGGAAAAGGAAAATCTGAAAGAGTTGCGATACTTAAACCTAAATGGCAACCGGGAGATTACGAATCTCAAACCGCTTGCTTGTCTGCCGAATCTGAACGATTTGCGCGTAGAGAGGGTTGGTGCTGCTTACAACACCGTTACCGGCGAGGTAAATAAACTTCTCCTATTCTTGATAGGGGAAGGGGTATATGTAGATTACATTACTTAGCCCCATGCAGTAGATCGTCCTCTACGCAGAGGACGCCCAACGCCCCGTTGCCGCTTGCCGGTGACGGGGCGTTGCTATGCCGCTCCAATACGCCGCTCGTTGGCGTCCGCGCACGATAGACCATTGACCGCCCCCGGCGCACGGGCGATATTGGCAATCCTGTCCTTGAGAGAGACAGGTAGCGCGGCGCGGCTGACCTACCGGCAGAGTAAACCGGGCGCACGGAAAGTGAAGGGCGGCGTTGGTTGGGCCGATTGCGTAAGCGCGGCCACCGGGTCTAACATCCCCGGCTTCTTGGGCCAACGCCGCTTTTTTATGCCTTGCCCCGTCCGCCCCCGGATTTTGTGCAGTGAACAACCCAGCTTGGTTTTGTAAATGGCCGTCACCTGTTTGGGTTGCCAAACTAGTCGAGCACCAACCCCAACATATAGGGCCTGCGTTGGGCCGAAGCGATACAACATATAGGGGTTGACGCCCTTTGGCCGCGCTTGCCGATCCGCTACGACCGCGCGCCCCCGGATTTTGTGCAGTGAACATTCAAGCTTGGTGGTCAATCGACGACCACTAAACATCCTCATCGAGTAAAAATCTTCTCGCTAACGCCCCCCCAAGCCCCAAGCGCCAATACCCCAACTACCCGCCCAAACCGCTTAGGCGGCGTTACAGCGGTCCTCAAGCCCTTGCATGGGTTATGCCCGTCCACCATCGTCCTTCTCATAATGTCCACTTCGGCAGAGAGAGCAGAAGTCTATCTGACGCGGCGTTGGCAGCGGTTGCGAGCGGACGTCCTCAAGCGCGCCAACTGGCTTTGTCAGTGCAGCGACTGCCGACAGCATGGCCGGACGAAGCAGGCCGATTTGGTCCACCACGTGGAACGATGGCAAGCGGCGTCCGGTGACCGGCGGCAAGAGTTGGCTTTCAATCCTGACAATCTCTTGGCCGTCAACTTCGACTGCCATGCTCGCATACATGCAGCGGACGCCCGGACGCCCGAAGATCGGGCATGGGCAACCGCCGTTCATTCACTAATCGACGAGGTTTGAAGTAATGACCAACTCCCAAAAACTGGCACTTCGGTTAAGCGAGGTTCGCCAGAAACTCAACGAGCTGCTCGCAATCGACAACCCGAATGACGAGCAGAGGGCCGAACTTGCTCAACTGAGCGGCGAATATCCGGGGCTTGAAACCCAGTATAGGGCCGCAGTAATCGCGGAAAGCGAAGAAAGCGAAACCCGCACAATCGACGACGACGCCCAAAGCGCGGAATACCGGCAGCTGGTGGACCGGGTAGAGTTGGGCGCGTATCTCATTGAAGCGGCAACGGGGCGTCCGGTGGACGGGGCCGAACAAGAGTTGCGCGCCGAAGTGTTTGGCGACGACGCCCGACAGAACCTAGTACCGTGGGAAGCGTTGCTACCCCGTGACGAGGACGAAGATCGCGCCGACAGCCCCGTCAATATCGGCAGCACTTCGGGCGTTGGCGTCAATCAGCAAACCATCTTGGCGCGTGTGTTCGCGGATACGGCGGCCATGTTCGCGGGCGTTACTATGCCCAACGTGGGCATTGGGGATGCGTCTTACCCGGTATTCGAGGACGGCGCAACCGCCGAATTGACCGCCAAAGGGACGGCCAAAGACGCCGAGGCCGCGACGATTACGGCTAAGGTGCTCAATCCAACTCGCTTGACCGCTCGCTACGTCCTCAGAGTAGAGGACGCAAACAGGCTAATGGGCTTAGAAGAAAGCCTACGTGCCGACTTGCGCGGCACGTTGGGCGAACAACTGGACAAGCAGATAATCGCTGGGGATGGAACCAGCCCGAACTTCGCGGGGTTTTTCGACGATGGGGCGTCCATTTCTTCGGCTACGGCCCCGACCGCGCAATCCAAGTACGAGGACGTTGCCGTCCTCGCGGCCAATGCCATTGACGGCAAGTACTGCCGGTCCGCAATGGGCGCGCGGTTGCTTTTCAATGTTACGGGCATACAGCGGGCGTCCGCGCTATTCCTAACCAACGGCGGGTATTCGGCAGCGGACTATTTGGCCGAACATTCGGGCGGTATCATGGCGTCCGCACACGCCCCGGTGAAAGCGAGCAAGAAAAGCAAAATCCTGACCTACCGAATGGACCGGGGCGCGGGGAGTGCGGTGTGTCCGGTGTGGCAAGGTCTTGAGATTATCCGAGACCAATTCAGCGGCGCAATGCGCGGCGAAATCGCCTTGACCGCCATAGCCCTACATTCGTTTGCGATCTTGCGGACCGACGCCTACTACATCCAAGAAATCCAAGAGGACGCCTAGGCCATGTTGGACGAGCCCTTGAACTTGACGAGCGGCGTTTCCAAGTAGCCGAATGGCGCGAAACTCAAGACGGCGTGGTAGTTGAAGGGGTTGCCGTTCCGTATGCCCCTTCAACTGCCGACATCGCGGGCATGTTCAAGGAGCAATTCTTGCCGGGCGCTTTTGGCGATCTATCGGATGCGGACGTCCTCGTAAATCGACAGCATGACCGCGCTATGCCCCTTGCCCGTTCCGGCAAAGACGGCGGTGAAACCAGAATACCGCCATCAAAGATCGTGCCTTTTCCGGTGGGCGGTGAACCAGACAACCGCAAGCGGTTTCAATCGCAACTGAGCAAGGGCGGGATTATCACCATGCCAACCGACAGCGGGTTTCCGTCAGTGCAACCGAGCAACGCCAACATTCTACGTCCGGCAACTGTGGGCGCGAATCCTGACCCCTCGCTTGTCGATCTTCGGCAGCAGTTGATGACCAGCGAGATTTTTGCGTATTGATTCTCTTGGTCTCATTTATTTATACTATGACGCAATTAGCGCGTCGTAGGTTTTAAGTACTCACTTCAAACGCAAGGAGTTAGGATTATGCGGCGATTTGCAATCGCAGGGGTTTTCAGCCTCGCCCTCGTGGGGGCGGCGAATGCCCAGTTTTTCGATCCGCCGGCCCTCGAGGATCGCAACGGCAGTCAGGGATTTTGGTTTTACATGCTCGAAGTCCCCGACCCTGGGGCCATCACCATCGATGCCCAGAGCGACGACTGGGCTTGGTTCGACCCGGAGTACACCCTGACCATGGACGAGTGGCGCGACGAAGGCGACCGCCCGGCCCCCGACCGCGACGACCTGTTCATCACCACCTTCATGGGCTGGAAGGGCGGCGACGACAACCGCTGGTACTGCTTTTTGGAAGCGGTTGACGACGTGCTGGCACACGCCGGCACCAATATCGCCCGCTGGGACGGCGACATGCTACAAGTCGGCCTCGATCCGCAGGATCACGGCCGCGAGCGCAGCCCGGCTTCGGGCTACACCATGGAGTGGCTGATGGCGCCGGGCGACCTCAGCCCGCCGACCAACGTCGCTTTCCGCTACACCGAGCAAGAGGCGTGGGCCGAGTACGGCGAATCGCCGTGGATTGAAATGGCCGTGCGCGTCGATCCGCCCGAAGCGTGGGCGGCCGACCTGTGGGCCGAGGGCGGCACCACGTACTACGAGTGGAGCGTCAAGGTCCTCGCCTTCCAAGAGGACGCCGGCCCATCGGCAAGTGAGGAGTGGCAGCTCGACGCAGTCGCTGGTGAAGAGGGCACGGGCCTGCCTTTCGCCATGTGGTACGAAGACGGCGAAGGGCCGGATTCGAGCTTCTCGCCCAACGACGACGGCACCCCGGGTGGCCGCAACGACTGGACTACTCGCGGGCCTGAAGCCTCGGCTCGGCAGTACTACTCCATTGCCAAGCTGCTGCGAGTCGGCGAGTACACCAGTGCCACATCGGTCGAAGCATCGACTTGGGGCAAGATCAAGGACTCGTTCTAAGCAACAAGCACCGCAACACGCAAGAAGCACTCTTAAAATCCCTTTTGAGAACGCTTCGCAAGAATCCGTCGGGCCAATTAGAACCTTAATTGGCCTGACTTCTTTTTAGGGGGTGCATCGTGCATAAACGGCTCTGGGCTTGGTCCTTCCTGTTGATCCCGTTGGTGGGGGCTTGCGGTCGCTACTTTCACACGCCGCTTCAGCCGGCCAGCCGCCAAGCCGAGGGCATGACCATCAACGACGACGGCTCCATCGCCTACGCCCTCGACCGCTTGTCGATAGAGCTCAAGCCCATGACGGACGCGGAATTAAACCGCCTCGCGCCCGGGCCCGACCCGTCGGTCAACCCCTATACCTTTGGCGAGTGGACTGCCCCGGGCGACACGTGGACGCCGCCGCGCTTTACCGTCTTTCGGCTCAAGGTCAGCAACTATCAATTTCCCAAGGTCGAGATCGACCCGCTCAAGGCGCGGATTAGCGCGGCCAACACCCGGCAGTATCAGGTGCTGAGCTACGCCCAATTATACCACTATTTTCGCTCGTATTGGCTGGGCCGCACCGGCCAAGGGCGCAAGACCTTTCAGGCCCGCACGGATGCACTCAAGCGGACGCTGTACAGCGGGACCTTAGTTTTCAGCGGCAGCGAAGAACAAGGGTATTTGGTCTTTCCCCGCCTCGCCGACGATGTGCGGGCGATCCAAGTACACCTCGAGGACATCGTCTTGCGCTTCGACTATGCGGACGAGCCGGTAGAGGCGATTGACCTGAGCTTCTCCTTCCAGCGCGACATCCTGCAAGGGTACGACCCCTCGGCCGCAGTGCGGATCAACCGATGACCGCCTCTGCGCCCAGAGCCGTCGTCGGCACGGTCCTAGCGGTGCTTGGCGGACTCGTGCCGAGCGGTGCTCAAGTCGAGGTGTGGCACATCGGCAAGGGGGGGCTTTCGTGGGCCTCGCAGGCCCAAACGCAGATCGGCGCCTTGGACGTCGCTGGCGGCCTACAGCCCTTGCGGCTCCAAGCCGGAGAAAACCTCATCGAGCTGCTCCGCGCTTCGGGCCAACGCTTTCTCAACGGTCAACCCCGCGACTTCACACTCGGCGGCCAGCCGCGGGCGTGGTCCAACGATGGCTTCTTCAATCAGGTGGCGGGTTCCCTCGACCTGATTGACGGCGATCCAACGACCTCCTCATCGGGCGTGTTCAAAACCGCCCAAAGCCAAGCCGGGGCGACCTTCTTCTGGGATTTGGGCGCGCCCTTCCCGGTCAACCGCATTCGCTTCTTTCCCGCTCCCGACGATGACGCCTTTGTCAAAGCCTTTGAGCTGCGGGTCAACGACGGCGAAACCTTCAACGACATCAACCGACCGCAATACGAACTCTTGCGGCGGGTTGATGTCAACCGCGAATCCATCGTAGATATTGAATTTGCTCCCTTGCAGGGCCGCTTCCTCCGGCTGCTCGTGCTGTCGAAGACGGCGTTCAACATCGCGGAGTTTGAAATCTATGGGCAGGGCTTTGTGCCGGTCGCTAGCTACGAGTCCGCGCTGCACTCCTTTGGCGGCCCGGTCAACTACGGCCGCTTGCGCATCTACGCGACAAAACTCGGCACGACCGGGGCCGCGACCGCGGCGATTCAGATGCGGACCGGGGCCGACGACAGCCCGCTGGCGTACTTTCGCCGCGACCGCGACACGGGCCGCCAGCAGGAGGTGCCAGCAGCCGAATACAACACCCGCCTGCCGCGGCGCACCCTGTTCCGCCAAGACCCGGTCACCGGCGAGCTATTAGAGGAACTAGACCGGGCCGACTATCTCAACCTGCCGGTCGAGGAGCAAGGGCCGGTGCGCGACTTCGTCAAGGGCGACATCCGCGACGATGTAGCCAACTGGAGCGCGTGGTCGCCGAGTACGCCCATCGCCGGCACGGGCGCGATCTCCGTGCCCATAGAGTTGCCCAGCCCGCGGGAGTTCATGCAGTTCCGCATCCTATTCGATGGCGACGCTGAAAACGCCGTGCGGATCGACACCTTTCAGGTGGAGTTTTCGCCCGGGCTCGTCGGCCAAGCGGTCGGCGAGGTCGCGCTCGCCACCGATCCCTTTCCCGCCCGCGGCCTGCTCCAAGTCGAAGGCGGGATCGACACGACCTTTACCTACGACATCCGCACCGAGTTCGCCGCGGACGCCGTGGGGTATCGCGGCGTCCGCATTGAGGCGTTTCCACCGCCGGTGTTCGAGAGCCTGCACATGGGCGAGCCTCTCGCGGCCATAGAAGACGTTGCGTGGGCGGCAACCGCCAGCGGCTTCGACGTGTTCTTCGCGCCCATTGCCGCCGACAACAACCAGCCCCTGCGGATAACCTTCCGCCTGCGGCTTTTGGAGCACAATACTCCGATCAACGCCTATCTGCTCGGGGCGGAGGGCGTCCCACCGCATCCCATTGCCCCGGGCAATGCCAGCCCGTTGGCGGGCACAGACGCGACCAACGCCTTTGCGACTCAGGCGCGGCCCGAATTGCAACTAGCCCTTTCAGCGGCCATTATCTCGCCCAATGGGGATGGCCGCAACGATGCAGTCGCCATTGATCTCGTGTTGTCCCAGTTTGCCGCCGCTACCGCAGTGACCGTCGAGATCTTCGACCTCAGCGGCCGGCGGGTGCGCCAGCTCGTCTCCGAGCTGCGCCCGGCCGGCTTTTACGCGGAAATCTGGGATGGTCGCGACGAACAGGGCGCGTTGGTCTGCCCGGGCCTGTACTTGTGCCGCGTCGGCGTGGAGGCCGATTTCGACGTGTTTGCCGCTGTAGAGCCTATTGGGGTGGTCTATTGACCGCTCCGATCAACATGCGGTGGCTGGTGCTGGTCCTCGCCCTCAGCGGCCGGGTGGTCGCACAACCGCCCTCGGCTTGGGTCGTGGGCGCGAGCGGCGAGCCGTGGGCCGGGGCCGTAGAACGCTGGATCGCCCTAGACGACTCCGCGCGCACCGGATCGATTCAGCCGCGGGCCATTCCGCTGGGCCATTCCGTGACGCGCCAACTCGTGCGCACCGGCATTGCCACGACGCAGCGCAACCTGTTTGGCTATCGCTGGAGCTTGTACAAGGGGCCGCGCCAAATTGAGGCCGACACCTTAGAGGTCGGGTGGCATCCGCGCCTGTGGCTGGGGGGCGGCACCAATGCCAACGCCCCGGAGGTCATGCGCGGGCTCGTCGACGGCGATGTGCTCACCGCGAGCTTTACCCACCGGGCGCGGGCCGATGGCCGCCCCAACAGCGTACAGTTCATCACGCTGGACCTCGGCGTCCCCGTGCCGGTAGATAGCATCGTGTTCTTTCCGCCGCAGACCGGGCTGACCAGCGACAACCAGCGGCAGCGCGAGTTGTTCGCCCGCGCTTATGAGGTCAGCCGGACCAACGTGCCGGTCGAATGGCTGATCTTTGAGGACGAGACCGCATCGACCGGGTCGGCGGGGTATCACCCCCTCGACGAGGTTCTCGCCAGCACCTTTGCCAACAACACGAGCGTCGTCTCCCTCGCCACCGAGCTGCGCTTTACCCGCTTTCTCCGCTTCAAGTTCGGGGAAGTCTCCACCACTACCTTGCTCGCCGAAATCGAGGTCTTTGGCCGCGGCTACCCCCAAGAGGCCCGCTACCTCTCCGCGCCCCATTCTTTCGGCCAAGCCGTGAGCTTTGGGCGGGTCTGGTGGAAATTCACCCGCTATCGCCAATTGCCTTCCGGCGCGGTCACCGCCGACCCCACCGCCCCCGTCGCGCTAAACGTGCAGACCCGCGCTGGCTTCGACGCCGACCCGAAGACGTACTTCATTTTCGACGACCTCGGCCGGCTGGTGGAAGTCGATGAGAAGACCTATTTCGCCGCGCCGCGCGTGGTAGAACGGTTTTCCGAGGGGATCGCCGGCTTCCGGGCCAAGCGCGACGACGACGTGGAGAATTGGAACAACTGGTCGGTCGCCTACCAAGCGTCGGGCGACGAGATCCGCTCCTCGGACGGCGCCGAATTTCTCCAGTTTCGCTTTGTCATCACCACCGAAGACCCGCTGGCCTTTGGCGTCCTCGACAGCTTGGCTTTTGAGGTCTCGCCCCTGTTGGCCGACCGCGCCTTAGCGGAAATTGCCCTCGACGGACGCGCCGCAACCAACGGCGTTGTCGAGGTGCCCCTCGGAGTCGTCGAACGCTTTGCCTATCACATTCGCACGGTGGCCGGCCCAACCGAGCGCAGCGGCTTCGACGGCATCGAGTTGGAGGTTCCGCCAGCCGCGCGCTTCCTCGACCTAACCATCGACGACCAGCCGGCGACCGAGGGCGTGGATTTTTCCCTCGCCGCCCACGACGGGCGTTTGCGCTTCACCTTTCCCGCCCCGTTCCGCCAAGACAAGGCGTTTCGCGTGCGCTTTCAAGGCGCGGTCTTTCAGCCGTCGGTCTTTTTGGCCAGCCGCCTTTTTAACACCTTGGCGGCGGGCTTGCCCCAGTCCGTTGAGGCCGGCGATGCCAACGCCGACGTGGGTAGCAACAGCATCCAAGTCGTCTCCAGCGATGCGGCGCTGGGCATTCTCGGGGCGATTGAGTTGTCGGCCCCGGTGGTCACGCCCAACGGCGATGGGACCAACGAGCGGGTCGCGATTGAATTCGATTTGTTCGGCGTCGCCGGGGGCGCGTTGCGAGTAGAGGTGCGCGACTTGAGCGGCCAGCACCGCGCCGCGATCTTGGCCGCGCCGGCCACAGCCGGGCCGTACGCGCTGCGGTGGGATGCGCGGGACGAGCACGGGCAACTCGTCCCCCCAGGGCTGTACCTAATCCGCGTTGAGGTCGAAGTGGATCGCGGCGCGTTCGCCCGCCTAGCCGCGCTCGGCGTCGCATACTAAATGGAGGCTCCATGAAAACACGACCGCTAGCGGTTGCTTTCCTCCTCCTCGCGGGCGCGGCGAGCGGCCAGAACCTGCGCTTTGCCGGGTCGGACTTTGCTTCTTGGGCCCATCCGCAGGGGCTGGTCGAGGTCTTGCCGCAAGGCATTGCGGTGAAGCGCTTTGGGAAGCGGTTCAACGCCGTGGCCAACGCCCGCGCGTTTTCCGCCCAAGCCATCGGCGAATACGGGCAGCGCTTTGCCCGCACACCGTCCAACCAGCAGCAGGCCGACTTAGCTGGCGACCAAGACCCCAATACTTGGTGGCAGCCGGATCCAACCACCCCGGTGCAGTCGTGGTGGTTAGAACTGGACTTGGGGCGCTCAGTCGTGGCCGACAAGGTGCGCGTCCGCTTTCCCAATCGCGCCGGGGCCAAGCCCTTTAATTTTTTCTCGGTGTACGTCAGCCCGGGCATTCCAGTATTCGGCGGCCGGGCCAAGCGCATCGTCTATCGGCGGCTGGGCCGGCCCATCAACAACAACACCGAGTCCTTGGTCGAGTTCGACCTCAAGACCACCGGCCTCGCCCCAGCCACCGGCGAGCATTTGAGCGCGAGCGAGGTCCTCAACTTCGACGTGGTGCGCTTCGTGCGCTTTGAAGCGGCTGGCGCGACGCCCGAGGCCGCGCTCGCCGAAATAGAGGTAGATGGCATTGGCTTCAACCTCGCCTCCATGGTGCAAACCGAGGATCGCACCGAGCATTGGGGCGGCCGGACGTGGACATCCAAGCACCGCGACTGCGAGGGCTGCGGCAAGGGCAGCGGGGCCGAGGCCCTCATCGACCAAGACGTGGGATTTCGCGGCTGGAACATCGAGGGCTCAGACAAGGGCAACTGGCGCGATTCAGGCGTCTGGTCCGTAGTCGATTTCGGCAACGTCTTCCGCGTCGATCGCCTTATATGGCTGCCGATTGTGTCGGGCCGAGGCCCGTTCCTCTACGGCTTCCAGCGCGACAAGCAGGGCAGTTGGCCTAGCTTCGACTTCTTCGTCTCCGACGGCACCCCCAGCAACCGCGCCGATCCAGTCGTCGAAGGCCCCTTCCACTACGAATTGCTGTCCTCGGTCGCCAACGAAGGGCGCTATTTGTTCGACTTTGAGTTCGAGCCGCGCCCCCTGCGGCTGCTGTTGTGGCGCGTGACCCAGCCGCAGCAGTTCCACCGCGCCGCCCAACTGTTCGTCTTTCACAGCGAGGGCTATCCCGCGCAAATCGAGCTGGAGTCCGAGGATATTTTCCTCGGTGGCGCCCGCAGCCTGCGCTTCGTCGAATGGGACGCCGACCAGCCCCTCGGAACGCGCATTGAAGTGGAAACCCAAACCGGCAACGGCTTCCAGACCGTCCAGCGCTACTTCCTCGCCAACGGCAAAGAAGTGACCAAACGAGCCTACGAGTCGGCCAAGTCCCGCAACCGCGGCGACATCGTCGAGGAACAGGTCCGCGACGACACTTGGAGTGCGTATAGCCAGCCCCATCGGTTTTCGGGCCAAGCCTTTCTCTCGCCGTCGCCGCGGCAGTGGTTGCGGGCGCGGGTGCGGCTCATCAGCGACGATCCAGCGGCCTTCCCCACCCTGCGCTCGCTCGTGTTTGTAGCCAATGCGCCGGTCATCACGGCGGGCCTGACCGGCCGCATCTTCCCCCGCGAAGCCGCCATGGACTCTTTGCAGGTGTTTCGCTACACCATCGCGCCGGTCGCCTTCCGCCGCCAAGACCCCGGGTTCGACCGCGCCCTCATTCTGCTCCCGCCCGGCAGCGGCTCAGACGCCGCATTCATCAGCGCGTCCGTCGGAGGAGCGGAGGTTGCAGCCACCGGCTCGTTGCGGGGGGATTCGCTGAGGGTGGAACTGCCGCTGCCGCTGGTGCGGCGGGATTCGGTCGCCATCGCCTTTTCCGCTCGCCTGTCCCACAGCCCCACCGTCTTTAATGCGTTTGTCTTTAACTCGGCCGCCAGCGACAACCTCCAAGGCGTGGTCCCCGCTGAGTTCGGCGCCGATTTGGTCTTTGTGCCCGAAGCGGTCGCCGGCGGCTCGTTGATCCGCAACGTCGAGCACACTCGTGCAATAACCCCCAACGGCGACGGCGCAAACGACCAATGCGAACTGCAATTCACCGTCGTCAAGACCGAGCAAGCGCCGCAAGTACAGGTCTTTACCCTAGATGGCCGGCCCGTAGTCAAGCTGGCGAGCCAAGGCTCGCCCGGGCGGCGCGCCCGCTACGTCTGGGATGGCCGGCGCGCCGGCCGGCCGGTGCCACCCGGCACTTATGTCCTGCGCGTTGCACTCACAGCCGATGCCCGCGTCGATCGCGTCTATCGGCTCGTGCATGTTGCTTATTGAGAGGGAATGCCCTGTGAGACGCCGAATTTTCGCCTTACTAATGTGTCCACTCGCATGGATGACGCCGCAAGCGGCAAACGCCCAACGCACCACCGGGTACGACAACCCCTATTACACCACGGGCACGGAAGTCTCTCCGGCGACGCTCGTGCCCTCGGTGCGCAAGTGGTACTTGCCGCAGCGGCTGTACGCGCTGTACGACTGGCGTCAAGAGCAATACTCCAACTACGCCCGCAACTACTACGAGCGCTACACCGAAGTCTTCTTGGAAGGTTCGCCGTTTTACGACGTGTACGGCGATTACATCACCCAAGGCTGGCTGGTGTACGACTGGACCGAAGACTACCCAGAGGACAACGGCAGCATTATCACCAAAAATCCGCGCTTTCGGTCGTGGTTCAACAACCTGCTCGTATCGTCGAGCCATGCCGGGCAGTTCCACTCGGCCCTAATGGTCGGCGACGGCATTCGCACCACCCTGACGCCGCTGACGTTTTCCAAGCCGCGCTTCGACGGCATTCAATGGGACCTTACGACCGACAAGTACGCCCTGACCATGCTGTCGTCGCGGGTCAGCAACACCGGAGAAATTTCCGCCAGTGAAGTTGGGGGGGGCGTCCAGGCCAATACCTTCACCACCCTGATGGCCGCTAGGGGGCGGGTGCAGGTCGGGGATTTTGCCGCCCTCGGCGCGACCTTTGTCAATGCGGCGCATCGCAACTCCAACCTGCCGTTTGGCGACAACTCGCTCAGCGGCCTGCTCAGCGGCCCGATGAACACCGACTTTGTGCGCTCCATCGTCGTGCGCATTTCCGACGATTCGCCCGAAGACGGCGAGGGCGGCGCGCTGCTGTCGCGCTGGCGCGTTTTCGTCAACGGCGTCGAGCACACCAGAGACATCGTGCCCGTGGTGGAGGGCGGCATTCGCCGCGGCGGCGCGATTGTGGCCAGCGGCCCGGATGTCATCACCCTGACTTATAACATCGAAGACTTCTCCCCGAGCACGGACGACGCCATCGACGATTTCCGCGAGATCGAGCGCATTGAGATCGGCCTCGTGCTCGCCAACGACTACAAGGTCGAAGTGACCTCCAACAAGCAGACCAACAACCTCGGTACGCCCGTATTCCTGCCGGTGCTGCGCGCGGCCGGCAACGTCAAGGACGGCTCGAATCAGGCGTTTCATCGGTTCAGCTACGGCCTGCCGACCGGGACCCGCATGTTGGGCTTTGACCTCGCCATTGCCGACCTGCAAGGCTTTGACTTCCGGGGCGAGTTCGTCCGCAACTTTCAGTATCGCCGCTTTCCCAACGAGAACATGGCCAAGGACCAGACGCTGGCGACCCACGAGGCCCAAGCCTTCTACGCGACCGCGCAGAAGCGCAGCTATCCCTACACGTTTTTCGCCGAGGTGTTCAGCATCGACGCGGAGTACTCCACCCGCGCCTTCATCCCCAACGCCGAGGGGCAGGTGTTTTACGACAACGAGCAACGGCACTTGTACGAATTCGTCGATGACAACGACGATCAAGACGAGCTGCCAGACTGGACGCGGCGCACGTTTGGCAGCCGCGTCAACACGCGGCAGGGGCAGCAGTTGCTGACCGACGCTGCGGTGTTCCCGGGCATTGACGAGGACAACGACGACATTTCGGATTTCAACCGGAACTTCAACACCCAGCCCGACTACGAGGAGCCGTTTTTGCGCTTTGACGTGGACCCGCCGGAGTTTTTGTTCGGCATGGACATGAACAGCAACGGCGTCATCGACCGCTTTGAGGACGACGGGGAAGCCGATTACCCCTACAAGCGCGGTCGCCGCGGGTTCAATAGCTATGCAGCCGTCGAAATCCTGCCGAGCACGACCCTCATGCTCGGCTATCTCGACCAGCGGCTGCTAGAAACGGCCCGCGAAAACCAAGCCGCGTACCTGCTGCTGACCGCGAAAAAGGAGTTTCCCGCCAAGGATTTCAGCGCGTGGCTGATTGCCAATCCGCGCAAGGTCCGCGACGACATTCCCGACGATGTGCTGTTGTGGCGCGATCTGCCCGGCACGCGGGGCCGCTCGGTTTTCACGCGCGACATTCTGCCGGCCCGCGACGCCTTCGTCAACACCACGTACCTCGAACTACACTACGACCGCTACCTGCCCTTGACGGCCAAGGTCAAACACGAATTCTATCGGCAGTTGGGGAATCGGGAAGGCGAGTTGCGCGACCAGCGTTTCTTGGGCATTGTCGCCAAAGGGGAGTACTCCACCCACATTCGCGGCTGGACTTTAGTGCCCAAGTGGAAACAGCTTTACAACAGCCGGGTGCCGGCCCAGCGCAGCGCGCTCAAAATCCGCGAACTAACGGAAATTTTTTCCCTGCAAGCCGTGCGTAGCATCAACCGAAACATGCGCTTCATCGTCGGGGCCGAGTGCGAGCTGTTCAACAACCTCCGCCCCGAGCCAGACCCCCTGCCCTCGGGCTACCTCCTCGACGGCACGACGTGGGTGCTCGCCGGCCAAGTCGCCAACGACTCCGCGTACTTGGGCTACGCCCTGACGACGAATATCGGGGCGCGCTGGATTCGCAACGACCTCGACGGGTCGCCAGCCTCGTCCGAGCTGCTCTCCTTCATCACGGTGTACGCGGGCTTGGGCACCGATCGCTAATATAGCCGTCCTAAGTGGATTGCTATAGAACCCAGCCAAAAGAGTGCATAGCGAGTTTTTTTCGTGAAGCTATCTGATAAATACCCGAATCGGTGAAAATCGCCTTTCGCCCTCCTCCGATGCGTTCTTGACACGCCTCCTCTTTGGCGTTCTCTTATGCTTGTAGCTCTGAAGCGGAGCGCACTGTTCCGCCCGTCGGACGGACCGGAAGATGAGAAACTACCCCCCATTGGCGATGCCGTTGCCGCTGGCCCAACCCGCCGCGCCGACCCCCTCGTACTACCAGTGCCAAGATTTTACTTTCAATAAATGCTGTAAGTCTTTGAAAAACAGGCAGTTATCCCCCCCCCCTTTTCCGTTAGACTACGATCTTTTAGCACTACTCAAAGGCTGGATGATCGCTTCGCTGATGCGCGGCGATTGGGCAAAACGACCGTCCCTCGGGGCCGGACCGCCGAAATCGCAGGGGCCGTGGGGTGATTGAAAAGAGCGGTAAGCTGCTGTTGGTCGTTGCCAGTTTGGCCGTTAGTGCGCTCGTGGTTGAAGTCTCTTTTTGGCTCCTCGCTCAGGCCGAGCCGATCTATCCCATGATCGATTACTATACGGACGAGCCAAGCCTTCGTTTGATGTGCTACGACGACCACTTTGCGGGTACGCCCGACTGGGATCTACGGCGGGCACACCCGTTTGGGGAGTTGACCCATTGGTATAATGCCAACAGAGATCCCGCCCTCGCCAATCTATCGCCGCGCAAAGTGCCCAATGCCATTGAGGTACGCTACAACGAAACCAGAATGCGCGAGCGGCCTATGGCTGCGTTCGATGCGGGGCGGGACAAAATCGTCGTGTTGGTTGGCGACTCCTTCTGCTTTGGTCAAGGGGTGCGGGTGGTGGATCGCTTTTCAAATGTCTTGGAGACCCGCTTAAATCGGGAGTACCCCGCCGAACGCTATCGCATCTTCAATGCCTGTAGGCGGGGCAGGAATATCGAGCGGATCGCCGAGTTCATGGAGCATTATGTCGAGTACTTTGCTCGGGTTGATCGCGTCGTGTATTCGTTTGTCCTAAACGATCCAATAAGAAGAGGGCGTCTGGAGGAGTGGAGAAAAGAATTGTTGGAAGGTGAATTTAGAGGCTGTCTGAAAACTCCATTTTCTATTTGATTCTTTTGAGTAACAGGTGGATCATAGCAATCTGGATCAAGGCTTCGCTATGGCGGGTCAACACCTCATAATCTCGGGCATGACGGCGCGAGTTCATCACCCATGCCAAGGTACGCTCGACGACCCAACGGCGTTTGAGTACGGTAAATCCGGGGCCTTGTTTGGCGACGACTTCCAAGTCAATCTTGTGCGTCTTTTTTAGGTTGGCCACCCATGTTCGGATCGCCTCGCCTCGATAGCCGCCATCGCCCCACAGTTTGCGTAACCGGGCTACGCCGGACGTCCCCAAGCGGGTCAACACCTGCTGCAAGCCGTCTCGATCGGATACATCGGCGGCGGTGACCACCACCTGTCGAAGCAAGCCTGAGGCGTCGACCAGCAGATGCCGTTTTCGGCCTTGAACCTTCTTGCCCGCGTCGTAACCGGTTGTTTTACCATGGGTTGCCGTTTTGATGGTCTGACTATCGATACAGCCCGCCGAGGGCGTGGCCGGCCGGCCGTTGCGGCGGCGTTCCTGCTGGGTGAGCCGTTCCAACACCCGCGGCCAGACCCCGTGCCGGCTCCAGCGACGGAAGTAATCATACACCGTTTTCCACGGGCCAAAACAAGCCGGTAACAACGCCCAAGGACACCCCGTCTTGTTCAGATACAAAAGCCCGTTGACGATCGGACGCCGATCCCGCGGCGGCCGACCCGGACCGTTGGGGCGCCACCGCGGAGCCGGCAGCAACGGTTCGATCTGCTGCCATTGCACATCGGTTACATCGGTTGCATATTGGCCACTGGGCGTACTCATCATACGAGCCTTTCTGTTCAGATTTTGTGGTGAAACCTGAATATGGCCTGATGAGTACGCCGATTCAAATACGACTACATAATGGGTTTTCAGACAGCCTCTTAACGATTTTATGCACTCGGGGTCTCGGTCCAAGGCAGACTCCGCCCGATTTTTGGCGGGACGGAACAGCTATACCGTGCGTTGGTTTGCCCGGCGCTTGCAGCGGCGGCAGATCGCCGGCGATACCGTTGAATGGTATCGACAACTCTACACCAACAACCCCCAGTGGCCCCAGACCCAGCAGTTGCTCCGCCGGATGAAGAAGTATTGCTCGGCGAAGGGGATTGCCTTCTCTTTAGTCGTCTGGCCTATATTCTACCAACTGGACGCTTATCCCCTAACAGAGGTACACGAAATCATTGAGGCTGTGGCGCGGCAAGAGGGGATCCACCACGTGGACTTGCTCCCGCTATTCGCTGGCAAGGACGCCCGGGACTATTGGGTTCACCCGACGGATTTTCATCCCAACAGTCGGGCACACGCCGAGGCAGCGGCTTTTCTGTACGACGCCATTCCTTGGTAGTACGGCGTCTAAAGGGGCGAGTTCGCGAAACGGGGCCTCACTTTTGAGAGAGGTCCCCTTTTGCTACTCTATAAGCAACTGCTTTAGCGGTCAGAGTTCACTCAAACGCTTTCTCTAACGCCGCTGGAAACACGTGTATTTGGCTTCCATACTCTTTTCGCAACTCGGCCAATAGCGCGTCCATGGCCTCGGTTTCGGCCCGTTGCCGCAGGGCCGCGCGAATGCTCTCCCGCACCAAAGCAAAATCCGCTACCCGGCCATCGGCGCGGGTAAACGCATCGAGGTGCTGGTCGTAAAAGGCTCGCACCGCTTCGTCGCCGATTTCCCCGACCTGCTCGGCCTCGGCTTGGTAGAGCCGCTTGACCAACAGCGCGTCTCGTTCCCGTGCGACGCTGGCGCGGATAGCCGCATCGTCGGCGATCCCCAATTTGCGAGCTTCCGCCACCATGATCTGCTTGCCAGCGAGGTTATCGACCGCCTTGTACAGGCGCGCGCTGTCGAGTTCGGCCGGGTGCGGTGCGCGGCCCTGCTCGACTAAGGAGAGGTACTCCTGCGCGATGAGCTGGCCGCCGCGCCATGTGAGCAGCGGCGCGTCCCCTCCACCCCACTGCGTCGATTGCGGCGCGATGGCGCGCAACGCGGCAAAAACCTCCGCGTCCAGTGCCAACTGATACCGCTGGCGCAGGGTGCCGACGTAGTGCTCCATATCGTCGGCCCGGCTCTGGACGAGGGCCTTTTTCTCGACCCACTCGCGGACCGCGGCAAAATTGACGGGACGCCGTTCCCCAAGCCTGAAGACGTGATAGCCACTCTCGGTCTGCACGGGATCGGGATACACGCTGCCAATGGGCATGGTCGCCAGAGGCACCTTTAGCCCCTCGTACACCTCGCCGATCTTGAACCAGCCGACCCAACCGCCGGGGCCGAAGCGCTGCTGGATGTTCGGGAGCGAATAGGGCCGGATCAGGGACTCAAAAGGCGTCCCTTCCCCAAGCAGCTCGAGGACGAGCCGGGCCTCTTCTGCGGTGGCGCAAACGATGTGCTGGCTGCGCACTTCCACGTCGTATTGCCGTTGGGCAAAAAACGCCCGCAACTCGGCGTCTGAAAACGAATACGACTCCTGCACAGCCTCTTGCTCGTAGAGCTTTTTCATCAACGCCTTGCGCTCGCTCTTGGCCACGGCTTGAGCGATAGCCGCATCGCGGTCGTACCCGCGCCGCAGGGCCTCGGCAATGAGCAATTCCCGCGCAATGACGCCGTCGAGTAGCTCCTGCTTGCCTTGGCTGTTTAGCTCCTCGACGTGGCTATAGCCGGTCTCCCGCAGCTTGCGCGCTGTGTGCTCAAACTCCTCGACTGATACGCGCTTATCGCCGACGCGCACGACCGTCTCGGCCGCGCTCCGGGCCGCGCTGCCCAAGACGAGGAGCACGAAGATGCCAACGAGCGAGTGTTTCATTTTGCCAAAGAACCTCTCAGCGGCACGATAATTATGTAGGATTGTTTGGCACGGCATATACACCGCTACCGTGTGATCTTCGGACCGATGTACACGACATAAAGTGGATCGGCTGCCGTTACAGGCCACGAAAAATGAATGCGGAGAGGAGGGTGGTAATTAACCTTTCCGTGCCAAGGGCAGAACAGGTCTTTTCCCGGAATATCTGGATGTGGAAACGTCATCTCGGTTTTGAACTTGCTCCGTTCAGTGGGTGATGAAGGAGAAAACCACGCTCGCTTCCCAGTAAAGTGTTTTTGGTAGAGCTTGTGTCCCTCGGCGGTGCGGTTCCCTGCTGAGTCAAAGCACGTCTTGAGTTGATCTAGTGCCTCAAGGCGGCTGAGCACGTCTTGGGCAGCCTTAGAGACGAAAGGATACCCTTGGAGCGGGCCAAAGCAATCTGAAGAAAACGTCAACTGCGTACAGCGAGCCTTCGACACGTCTGCCAGCATCTCCCACGACGTAATTTGAGGGGATGCCGCACGTAACGCGGCTTCCACCACACGGGCGTCCCGATAGTTGACGACCTCAATCCTTTCTGCTTCTTCATCGCTCTTTCGCCACTCGGCTGCCACCGGGGAGAAGTCCCACGAAGACGGAATCAGGCTCACGAGACAGGTGCCGATTCCATTCAAACAGCGATAGGCCGCTTCTCCGATAGCGGTATCGGTAACAACTTTTCCGTTACATTCAAAGTATTCGAAGCTATCTCATAAATAGTCTGGCCGTGCAAAGTTAGTGGTATTCCCTTTCGGAGGTATCTCTTATGGATCTTACAGACGAACAGTGGTCGATAGCGTCCCCGCTGCTGCCGGCGTGTCCCAAACGCCGCGATGGTCGGGGTCGTCCTTGGCGTTGTAACCGGGCGGTGCTCAATGGTATTCTGTGGATTCTCCGCACCGGGGCCCCTGGGCATGACCTGCCTGCTCGCTATCCGTCCTACCAGACCTGCCATCGTCGATTCCAACAGTGGTCGTCTGATGGCACCTTTGAACATATTCTGCGCACCCTCGCGCACGACTTACATGAGCGGGGGGGCCTCGATCTGAGCGAATGCTTCATCGACGGCCTGTTTGTCGCGGCGAAAAAAGGGGGGACCAAGTGGGTCCGACCAAGCGGGGCAAAGGTACGAAGCTCATGGCAGTGGCAGACCGCGCTGGTCTTCCTATCGCCGTACTCATCCAAAGTGCTTCGCCCCACGAAGTCACCCTCGTAGAAGCCACCTTGGAAAACCGATGGGTCCAGCCCCGACCACAACGACTCATCGGGGACCGAGCCTACGACTCGGATCGATTGGATGCGAGCCTGGCCAACCAAGGCATTGAGATGATCGCCCCGCATCGCCGCAATCGCACGCAGGCCAAAACCCAGGACGGGCGGCGCTTGCGGGGCTACAAAAGACGCTGGAAAGTAGAAAGACTGTTTGCTTGGTTGCAGAACTTTCGCCGAATCGGGGTTCGATACGAATACTATGCCGAAAACTACCTCGGCTTTGTACAACTCGGATGCATCCTCATATTGCTACGGTATTTATGAGATAGCTTCTCGTCACTTCATAGCCATCCTCAACTCGAGATTCGTCAACTACGTTTTGATCCGGATATTTCCTGATATGCCAATCTATCAATTTATTCGTTTTTTTTCGATAGACTAAAACATATTCTGTTACAGGTACGGCCTTGTACTGCAACGGATTTCTATCAGCCGCAAATCTTCTGCCTCGTCCCGTTGCCCAGCCAGCCCCTTCCGGTTTTACCCATATTATGTCATCAATAAACTCAAATCCTTCTTCAATAAAAATTCTATGAAAATCAAAAGGAACAGCTATTCTTTTAGAAGACTCACTCCGGCTTGCACGGCGAATAAGCACTGGTGATATATTTATGACAAAAAACCTACCTTCGTTTAGAACCCTATGGCATTGGTGTATTATTTTTTTCATTTTGAGCAAGTATTCATCGTATTGAATATAATCAGAATACTCGGGTCGAGCATTATAGTAGGGTAGAGAAGTAAAGACAAGATCTATAGATTCAGAAGGTGTCTGCAAAAGCAACTCCTCACTATCTCCCCAACCAACCGTATTTCTCAATTTTGAAACTCTGGGTACTTCTGTTTTTTTCCGCTTCTTGGTTGTACCATTTGCACGGCCGAGTAGCCTCGCCTCTAAGATCTCCTTTTGCGTCGTCTTCTTTTCTTGTATTAAGCTCGTATAAGCATCAATCACAATTTCGCCAACCTTATGGCCCCCTTTACCTTTCAAGGGCACCCGCCAGATATGATAGCGATCATCTACTTCTGGAAGTCCAAACTGAATCGCATTTTCGAGATCAATATCTTTTAGATAATTCACAGAAACTCTCTTCGCATCCTCGACATTTTTTACGCGATACTTTCGTCTATCATAGACTGTTGATTTCTGTAGCATAATACCTCCAATAAATCTAGATACTGACCCTGAACAGAGCCAACGGCGTGTTTGATCGCGGGACCCTATATATGGACCGATCTCCGCCGGCCTGAGACAATTAGGAATATATTCGCAGAGGTATGAAAGTCAATCTCGGATCGGCGAGATGGTAGAAGTCTAGGGAATGTCTCTGTGCGGAGCGATCTGACATGGGCTAGCGCGATTAACAGTCTAAGACGAAGCGCGCTGGCCTACCGGCGATACTGGTCGAGCGGCCCTCGCCTCGGATCGAAGGTCGTAGCGTGGTTCCACGAAGCGTCGTGCTTGTACATCACGTCCCGGATTAGGCGACGGCGGTAGAGGCTGTCGAGGTTGGCGGCGGCCATTTTATCGGGGTCGAAGCGGTCTAAAATCAGCCCGCGCAAGTGCGTCTCAACTGCGGTGTGCTCGGCTGCACCGGCGAGGTTGTTCCACTCGCCGGGATCGTTCTCCAAGTCAAAAAGCTGTGGCTGGTGGCCGTGGATATAATTGTATTTGAACCGGCCCTCGCGGACCATGATGCAGGGGGCACCCACGGCCTCGTGAGCTTGGGCGAAGATGTGGCGTTCAGCTTGCTGGCCCTCAATGATTGGCAGGAGGCTGGTGCCATCGTGGGGCAAGCTCGCCTCGGCACCGGCTAATTCGCAAAAGGTCGGCAGCAGGTCGAGGAGTGAGGTCGGCGTTCCGACAGCGGTGCCGGCCTGCCATTGGTCGGGGAAGCGGACGAGGAGGGGGACTCGGCAGGACCACTCGTAAAAACAGCGCTTCTGCACCATCTCCTTTTCGCACAACATATCGCCGTGATCGGAGGTAAAGACCACAACCGTATTGTCGAGGAGGCCCATTTGCTCCAAGGTCGTCAGCAGACAACCGACCTTGTCGTCGAGGTACGTCACCAAGCCGTAGTACGCACGGCGCAGGCGGCGCAGGCTCTCGGGCTCGCGCAAGTTGAAGCAAAGCGGACGCCTTCGGCCGCGAGGCGCTTCAAGTGCGGCGTCTGGACGACCGGGTGGCCGTAGGCACCGGTCAGAGCGGCGATGAGTTGATCGGACATTACGAAGAGGATGTTGGGGCGGTCGGGCATGGCTTAGCTCCAGCGATAGGCGGATTGCATGTAAATTTTTACGGCCTAAGCAGGCCCTGCAGATAGGCGACCGAGGCTTCGAGTTGGGCCATTTCATACTCTACTCGGGCCTCGGGGGATTCACCGCGCTCGTGCGGCGTTTGCCAGTCCTCGGGGTCACCAGCCGCCTGATGCAGGGTGCGGATGGCACGTATGGCCTCTGGGAGCGGTCTGTGGGGAAAGGCCGCCCACCAGTCCTCTTCCAAAAGGCGAATGTGGCGGGCGACACTCGCGCCAAGTTCAATGCAGCCCTCGACATGCGGCACCTCGCGGTCGAATAGCGCGATGATCTCCGGCCAATCAACGACCCCGTCGCCGATGGCACAGCGCTTGAGGCGATAGCCCGAGGGCGTGGGGTGGACCGCGTAGTCCTTGATGTGGACGTGTTTGAGGATGGGCAAGATGCGCTTGGCAAAGGATAGGGGATGCTCGCCGACGGCAAGGGCATTGCCTACATCCAAGGTGACGCCCAACTGCGGGCTGCCGACTTTTTCGCACAGCGACAGCAATTCCCACGAGCACAGATCTTGGTGGTTTTCAATACCCACCGGAATACCGTATTCCTCGGCGAGTGGCATGACTTCTTTGAAGGGCTGTACCAAGGCTTCGATGTAAGCCCGCATCCCCTCGGCACCATACTCGGTGCGGTTGCCTTCGAGGAGGCGGCTGACCGTGGTGCGCACAGCGCGGGCACCGGTTTGGTGCGCGGTCTCAATGGCTTGGCGCAGCGGCGCGATGTCTGCGGCGTAGTTGTCGCCGCCCGTGTCCAAAAACAGATTGAGACCAGCGCGCGTCTCGGCAAAAACCGCCCGCTCCTCGGGCGAGCAGTCGCCCAGCCATTGGGCTGCGAATTCGACGCTGCGGAGGCCCTGGTCCTTAGCCAAGCGCGTCAGGCCCTCGGGAGTGTGGGGATCCATGGCGCGACCGGCTTGGCGGTGGACGCCGGTAAAGCTCCAAGCGCAGAGGCCAATTTTCATGCGCGTCTCGTTTCGGTCAACTGGTCGAGAGGGACGTTTTGCTCGACGCCGGTGGATAGGGTTTTGATCCGCACCTGACCGGCGGCCCATTCGTCCGGGGCCAGCAAGACCAGCCGTGCGGCCCCGATCTGATCGGCGCGGCGAAAGGCCCAGCGGACTTTTTTGTCTTCGAGGACCAAGTCAACCGAGCGGCCGGTCTGCCGCAGTCGGGCCGCCACGTCCATGGCGGCCGGGCGCAGATCGGCGTTGAAGGCAAAGACTAGATCGTCCACGGCCTTGGGGACCGCGGGCAGCAGCCCTTGTGCTTTGAGCAATTCGACGATGACCGCGTCGCCACAGCCAAAACCGCAGGCCGGTGCGTCTTGGCCGCCAAAAGTCGAAAGCAGGCGGTCGTAGCGGCCGCCGCCGCAGATGGCGCGTAGATCGCCACCGCGGTCAAAAGCCTCAAAGACGATGCCGGTATAATAGGCCAGCCCCCGCACTAGACTCGCCTCAAAAGAGAGCCAATCGACATAGCCATAATCAGCGGCCAAGTCGAAGAGACGATGCAATTCGGCAATACCGGAGTGGTCGGTTCCGATTGCGGCCGCGATCTGGTCGAGTTCGTCCCAAGAGAGGGCCTCGATAATGCGGTCGACCATGCCGCGGTCCAAGCCCAAGGCGGCCATGTCGCCCTCAATGGCTGTGCGCGGCACCTTTTCCAACTTGTCAATCAGGACGCACACCGGCGCGAACCGGTCGTCGGGTACGCCGAGGCTTTCGAGCAGCCCTTGGAGAATTTTGCGATTGGATACCTTAATGCCGACGTCCGCCGGGCCGAGGCCGAGGCCCGCGAAAAAGGTGGTGAGAGCGGCGAGCAACTCGGCCTCTGCGGTCACCGCGGAAACGCCGACAATGTCCATATTCCACTGATAGTGTTCGCGTCTGCGACCGCGGGTCATGCGCTCGTAGCGCCAACACTGGGGGATGCTGAACCACTTGAGCGGCAGGGCCAAGGAGCCGCCCTTTTGCAGCACCAACCGGGCCAGCGACGGGGTCATTTCTGGGCGCAGGGCTAGGCGGCGGCCTCCTTTGTCGGCAAAGTTGTAGAGTTGGTCGGTGATTTCCTCGCCGGCTTTGCGCGTGTAGAGTGCCTCGGATTCCACGACCGGAGCGTCGTACTCTTCAAAGGCGAAGCGAGCCGCCACCGCGCGAAAGTGGCCCAGCAGCCAGTTGTGCTGGCGCATATCCTCGGGGAAAAAATCGCGGGTGCCGCGGGGTGGAGATAGGTCCATAGCGAGGGTTTCCTACAAAATTATCGGGGTAAGGGCAGGCTGCGCTGAGACCGGGCCGAGGGGGCGATCCTTGCGCGATCCTTAGCAGTGATTTTTATGTTTGTCAGGGTGGATTGATCCGCTAGCCGAACAGCTTTAAGGCTCCGATGAGGCCCCATGTCGCCACTTGCAGAGCAATGACCCAGCGCAAGAGGCTGTTCATCTTGGCTTCAAGCGACTCGCGGTAGGCATCGATCTTAGCCTCAAGCACCTCGCGGTTAGCGTCAATTTTAGCTTCAACGCGCCCCAAGCGGACATCGATTTGCTCGACAATGCCCTCCAGCCGGGCGATGCGTCCCTCGTGATCCAACGGATACGGTCGCTCCGGCGGCTTCTCAGTCATATTGGTCATAATCAAAGCTCCTTTCTACGTGCTCATTGAACAGGGTGTCCACGAGCGACCTCTATGGTCGCCGGTATAATATCAGGCCGCGACTAGCCCAAAGCAAAGACCGCCTCGCCGACGACGATGGCCACAAGCCCTAGCAACATGCCGACTTTGAGCAAGCGGCCGAGGCGGTCGTCGGCCAGCACTGCGCGTTGGCAATACAACTGCCAGAGGACGTAGCCGACCAAGGCGTGAACCGGCAGCAGGGCCAACGCGTACAGCGCACCGTAAAGGCCCAGGAAAAACGGCATCCAAGTAAATCCAACCAACAGCAAGTACACGAGAGCGGCCAGCATCCCAGCTCGGGCACGTCCCCACGCAAGAGGCAAGGTGCGCTCGCCGCGGATTGGGTCTCCGGCGACGTCCTCAATGTCCTTGACTATTTCTCGCCCCAAGTGAAAGAGGAAGGCAAAGAGCGCCGGAATCCACGAGCGGCCTATATCGCCAGCGGCTAGAGCACCATAGGGAAAGGCAGTGGCCCCGATAAAGGCGACGAGTACATTGCCCCACAGCAGGCTGTTTGTTAAGAAAATAGTATAGAACGCGAGCAAGGCGGCCACGGTTAGGGCAATCGCTCCATGCCAAGGGCTAAGCCCGAATGCGAGCGCACAGCCGGCTAGGGCGAGGAGCAAACTTTGCATTCGGGCGGCACTCGGGCTGAGGCGACCGGCAGGCAGGGGGCGCAGGGGGCGATTGATGCGATCAATGTCTATGTCGATCAAATCGTTAAAGGCATTACCGGCGCCGTTGATTAAGGCGGCAGAAAGAGCGGCGAGCACAAGGGCGGGCCAAGCGGGGAGTTGGTCTGCGGTCAAAGCACCCACGCCGACCGAGAGGGCGGTAATCAGGCCGTTGAGCGGCCTAGGCAGGAGGAAAAAGGCACTGAGTTGCGACAAGGGTTTCCGTCTATAGGCAGGTAATTGTCCCCATATAAAAGCAAAGTGCGAAGGGCGTCGCCAAGAGGCGTTTGGCGGCCAAAGTGCGCCGGCAGATTTGTTCTTGACAGGGCCTAGCGCGCAAAGTACGTTTCCTAACGTTTTGTTTCTCAAAGAGTAAGCTAGCTATGAACTCAATTAAAGGGGCGTTGTGCGCCTCTCTTTTTTTTAGCGGATTCGCCTTGGCCGATCCGCCCTTGGTCGGCCTGTCTTGGAACGCGCCAAACGAGCTAAGGGCCATCGCCGATCTGAGCGAGCAAGTGCGCTATGTGGCACGCAACCTAGCTTTTGTCGAGGCCAGCGAAAGCGCGGTCGCGGAGTTCACAAAGCGGGGATTTGCCATCCTGTGCCTCGACAGGCCGCAGGCGGGCGACCGCTATTTTGTCACCGCTCACCTCGATCTGCCCCTGCCTCAAGGCGTTGAATTGGTCTTTGTTAGGGGAGGCGAATGGGCGCTCTTGCGGGTGGGGCCGACCGCCCGCTTGCACGAAGGCCCCTACTTCCTCTGGCCGCTGCCCAACAACTACAGCCTAGACGGATGGTTGGACGCGCCGAGGCGGGCACCCAAGGCCCTGCAAACCGCCTCGCCGGCCGTGGCGGCCCTTATCGAGGAAGTCGCAGTTGAGCGTTTGCAAGCGCACGTCAACATCCTCGCGTTGAAAGACCCGGCTTTGGGCAGCGTCCCCGGCAACATGCGCAGCCGCTTTACCGTGCATCCAGAGATACGCGAGTCAGCCGAGTACATCCGCTCGCAACTGGCCGCGGCCCTCGGCGACAGAGCGGTCGAGTTGCATCCCTTCCCCATTGCCTCAGAGCGCGTCGTCTTCCACACCTCGCGCCGTGGCAACGAGGGCCACGCACCGACCGACACCACTGCGTACAACATCATCGGCACCCTGCCGGGCACCGACCCAGAGGCCGGGTACTACATTATCTGCGCTCACTACGACGCCACGGGGGTGCGCTCGACCGGCGGCTGGGACTGGATGCGCGAGCCAGCACCCGGTGCCGACGACAATGCCAGCGGCGTGGCCTTGGTCTTGGAAAGCGCTCGGCTGCTGGCCGCGCAGCAGTTTCCTTGGTCCATCCGCTTTATCGCTTGGTCGGGCGAGGAATTGGGCCTGCTGGGCAGCCAAGCGTACGCCGATTTAGCGGCCGAGCGCGACGACAAAATTCTCGGCGTGTTCAATTTCGACATGATCGGCTTCAACCATTTGCAGGAGCGGTTGGAGGTGGTGACGAACCCCGGCTCGCACTGGCTGGCCGCCGAGATGGAGTCTGCGGCCGAGCGCTACGGCATCGGTCTAGCTATCGACGTGATTGAAGACCCAGGCTCGCGCATCAGCGACCACGCGCCGTTTTGGAAGTGGGGCTACGACGCAATCGTCGGCATTGAAAACCACCTGCCCACAGACCCAACGACCTACGGTGTGCGCGAGGGGGTCTATCAAATCAACTCGCAGTACCATACGGTCCTCGATCTACCCGACAGCATTAGCTGGGAGTTGGTGCGCCGCACCACCCAGCTAGCCGTGGCGACGTTGGCCGAGTACGGGTTGGGAGAAGGCCCGCCGAACTTGGCGGTCTTCACCGGCGATTTGCGCGGCGACCGCACGGACGACCTCCGCGTCCGCGTCAGCAACATCGGGCTGGGCGCGGTCGCTAGCCGCTTCTCGGTGCGGGTCTCGCAATGCGCCCCAGACTCCAGCCAGTGCCAAGTCATCCACCGGGCACAGGCCCCAGAAGGATTGGCCCCAGGCGCGAGCGCGGACTTGCGCATTCCCTATCAGCGATTTGGCGAAATGGTCTTTTTGATCGAGGTCGATGCAGAAGGGCAAATCGACGAGGCCAGCGAGGCGGACAACCGCGTCTTCCAGTACCTGCGCCTAGTGCCGCAGTCGAAGATCGCAGTCTTTCCCAACCCCTTCCGCATCGGCAACGGCCGCGTGCTCCGCTTCAGCGGCGTACCGCTCAAATCCTCGGTGCGGGTCTTTGGGTCAGCGGGCGATCTAGTGTGGGAAGCAATTGAGGACGACAACGCCCAGAGGCGCTTGGGGGCCAAGGCCAACGAGGTGCTGTGGTACGGGACGAACCGCACCAACTCGCCCGTGGGCAACGGGGTTTACATCTATGCGATTCACGACCCAGCCGGGACCCTGCTAGCGAGGGACAAAATCGCGGTCGTGCGCTGACGCAAAAAAGGCTTGCTCATGGAAACCATCAGCAATTTTGTAACAGCCGCTCGTCTCGTGGAGCAGCAAGGCGATGGCTACCGCTATGAATTGATTCGCGGGGAGGTAATAAGGATGAGCCCGACCGGAGGCAAACACGGCGTCATTGCCCATCGCATAGGGCGGTTGCTCGGCAATTGGGCGGAACAACAGGGCATTGGGCTGGTGTTTGCCGCGGAAACCGGATTCAAACTGGCGACCAACCCCGATACCGTGCGCGCGGCCGATGTGGCCCTCGTGCTAAATGAGCGCATCCCCGCTGCGGGCGTACCCGACAGCTACTGGGAAGGGGCGCCAGATTTGGCGGTGGAAGTGCTCTCTCCCAATGACAGCGCGAGTGACGTGTTAGACAAGGTGCGCGATTACCTCGCGGCCGGGGCCGAGCAAGTGTGGATCGCAGACCCCAAGAGCAGCGCGGTTTCCGTGTACCGGTCGTTACAGGATGTGCAGACGCTGACGGAGTGGGAGACGTTAGAAGGGGTCGGAGCCGTAGAAGGCTTTAGGTGTCGGGTTGGGGAGTTTTTCGTCTAGCGAGGGCACTTTCTCACTGGGGACATGGGACGCCGAATGTCAAGTATTCGATCGCTGAACATTATGGTTTTGAGAATGCAGAGGAACCCTTGATTCGCGCAGTTTTGTGGGATAACGACGGCGTACTGGTCGATACCGAGGGGCTGTACTTTCAGGCGGGGCGGGAGGTCATGGCAACGCAGGGTATTGAGCTGACGCGGGAGGATTTTGTTGAGCAGTCGCTGAAAAAGGGGCAAAGCGTATTTGATTTACTGCCCGATCAAGATGCTGAGTTGGTGGATCGGCTGCGCTTGCAGCGCAATGCGCGCTACAGCGCGTTGTTGCGGGAACGGGTGCGGGTCTTGGATGGGGTGGTGGAGACGCTCGGGATACTACACGGGCGCGTGCTTATGGGGGTGGTGACCGGGTCGCGGAAAGATCACTTCGACATTATTCACGCCCAAGCGAATTTGCTCCAGTTTTTCGAGTTCGTGGTCACGCGGGAAGACTACGAAGAAGCAAAGCCCCATCCCGATGCGTATTTGACGGCCATGCGACTGCATGGGTTGACGCCTGAGACCTGCGTCGTCGTGGAGGATTCTGAACGGGGATGCGCCGCAGCCGCAAAGGCTGGGTTGCGCGTACTGGTCGTGCCGAATGCGTTGTCGCAACACGGCGATTTTTCGCCGGCGTACAAAGTGCTAGGCTCAGTGCGAGAGGTGGTAGATGAAGTGGAGCGGTTGCGCTGAGGGTTATGGACAAAGCCGAACAAGATAAACCTAGCCAAGCCTCACCGGGCAATCCGCACACCGCTCCCCCGTCCCGCAAAATTCCAATTCACACGTCAGCAGGGCTTCTACCCGCCGCTGCCAGTCGGCTGGGTAGCGCAGGGTTCCTTGCAAGCGGAAGCCGCTGACCAAAGAGCGCAGCAGGGCAAAGCGCGTCTCGCGGTCGGCGACTTTGGTGCGCACCCGCTGGCGAGCCTCGGCCAAGCAGGCGAGGTACGCAGCAAATTCCCCGTCGAAAATTGCTTCGAGGTCTTGCCGCAAGCGGCTCGATAGCGCCGGGCTGGCGTTGGAGGTGGAGATGCTCAGCCGCAGGTGGCCCGGATGCACCAAGGCCGCCATGCCAATGTTGGAATAGGCCGGGTTGTCGTAGGAGTTGATCAAGGCTTTGCGCGCCAAGGCGAGTTCATGCACCCGCGCCGTCAGCGCGTGGTCGCGCACGGTGTTCAACACCAAGAAGACGCCGTCGAGGTCGCCCTCGGCAAAGCAGCGCCGATGGTGGGTGAGGCGTCCGGCCGCAGCCCATTCGACGAGCGCGGGCGTCGCGCTGGGGCTAACCACCGTCAAGCGCGCACCGGCGGTTAGCAAACGCCGCGCCTTGTCATCGGCCTCGCGCCCGCCGCCGATGATCAAGCAGGGCTGCTCCATCACGTCGAGCCCTACCTGAAAATAGGGATTGAGCGGCTCGCTCACGCGCCCGAATCGCCGCTTAGGGCCGCGTAGGCTTTGTCGTCGCCCGCGCCGAATTCGACCGGAAAGCCGAGGGCCTGCCAGCCGCGCTCGGTGGGCGACCCGCCAAAACCGGCGGTGACGTTAGCCACATCCACAAAACCAGCGGCCGCGAGGGCCTCACAGGCGCGCATGGAACGAGCGCCCGACTGGCAGCCGACGAGGAGCTTGGCATCTGCGGCAAAATGGGCTTGGACCACTCGCACGAAATCGGGGTTGGGCACCATGCCCACGGCGTGGCGGTGCAGGATCGGGATGTTGAACGCGCCGGCCGGATGACCGCTCTCGTATTCGGGGATAGAGCGGACGTCGATGTAAATCGCACCCGCGTCGCCGGCGAGCAATTCCTTCGCCTCAGTGGGACTGACGTTTCGATAGCTCACGATACCTCCGTTTGACAATGTCTGCTTTGTGGGATTGAATAAAGGTAAGGTTAAGGTAACACACTACTTTACTTTCGCCACCTACAAGCCCCTAGCCCCAGAGGGCCGGAGGAAGATGATTTTGAACGCATGTCACAGGGCCGGCGTACTGTTGTTGGCGGCAGCTTTGGGGGCTTGCAGCGTGCAAGTGGGCGGGCGCGGCGAGGACGACCGCCCAGACTCAGCGGCCCAAGCCGACAGCACGGCCGCCGATAGCCTATCCAAGCCCATAGAAGCGGTGCCCGTTGAAGTCGCCCTCGCACACACGGGCGAGATCTCCGCCCATCTGCTGTTCAACTCGACCATCGAGACCGAGGCGGCCGTCGAGATTTATCCCCAAATCAGTGGCCTCGTCAGCCAACTCAGAGTCGAGGCCGGCGACCGCGTCGAAGCGGGCGACACCCTCCTCCGCATTGAGGACAAGCAGTTGCGCATCGCCGTTGCGGAGGCCCAAGCCAACTACCACTATCAGCAGACCGGCTTCAAGCGCACCGAGGCCATGTTTGAGCGCAACCTCATCAGCGACCAAGAGTTTGAGACCAACAAATACAACTTTGAACAATCTCGCCTCCGGCTAGCGCGCGCGCGCCTAGATCTAGAATACGCAGCAATCATCGCGCCGTTTTCCGGCGTGATCACCGAGCGCTACGTGCAAGTCGGCGCTCGGGTAGGGCCGAGCAGCAAGCTCTACGACCTCATCAAGCTCGACGACCTCATTGCCCGCGTCTTCGCGCCCGGCCAGTACCTCACCGCCGTCAGCAACGGCCAGCAGGCCCTCATCACCTCGGAGTTCTTGCCCGACGAGAAGTTCCACGGCTGGGTCAAGCGCATCAGCCCCGTCGTCGATCCCAAAAGCGGCACCTTCAAGGTCACGGTGGGCCTGCGCGACCGCTGGGAGTACTTGCGGCCCGGCCTCTTCGTCAACGTGCGCATCATCACCGCCACGCACTCCGACGCCGTGTTGATACCCAAGCAGGCGGTCGTGTACGATGGCGGCGACCGCTTCGTGTTCGCCGTCAAGGACACCACGGCTACGCGGGTCAAGCTACAGCCCGGGTTTGAGGACGCCGACTTTATCGAGGCACTCGCCGGCATCGACTCCGGCACCCCGATCATCGTCGTCGGGCAAAACGGCCTCAAAGACCGCACGCGGGTGCGCGTGGTCAACTCAGCCTCAGCCGAAGACGCGGGCCAAGGCTAGGGGGCCGTGCAGCAGCCCGTTAGCACATCGCGCTTCGCTATTGCAACTCGGCGGCCAGTCGCCATTCTCATGGTGGTGCTGGCCGTCTGCGTTTTCGGCTGGGTCTCCTATCAGCGGCTCTCGCTGAACCTAATGCCCGACATTTCCTACCCGACCCTGACGGTACGCACCGAATATCCGGGCACGGCACCGGAGGAAGTCGAGACCCTGCTCTCCCGCCCTTTGGAGCAGGAATTGGGCATTGTCCCTCACCTCGTCAACATCAGCTCCATCTCCAAGGCCGGGCAGTCGGACATCATCCTCGAGTTTGAATGGGACACCGACATGAACGCGATGTCCCAAGAGATCCGCGAGAAGGCCGACCGCGTCTGGCTGCCCCAAGACGCCGAGAAACCCCTCCTGCTGCGCTACGACCCCTCCCTCGACCCGATCCTGCGCATTGGCCTGCACGGGCCGCAGGATCTCTACGCGCTGCGCTACCTCGCCGACCGCGAAATCAAGCGCGAGTTGGAGGCGCTGGCCGGGGTGGCCGCGGTCAAAATCAAGGGCGGCTTAGAGGAGGAGATCCACATTGCGCTCAACGAGCGCCAAATCTCGGTGATGGGCCTAGACATCAATCAGATAAACAACCGCCTCGCTCAGAACAACGTCAATTTGCCCGGCGGCAACTTGCGAGAGGGCCAAGTCGAGTACCTAATCCGCACCCTCAACGAATTCGCCACCGTCGATGAGATCGCCGAGTTGATCGTGGTGCGGCACGGCAATGCCGATGTCTATCTGCGCGATATTGCCGAGGTCTTCCGCTCGCACAAGGACCGCGAGATCATCACCCGGGTCAATGGCCGAGAGAGCGTCGAAATCGAGATCTACAAAGAAGGCGACGCCAATGTCGTCGCGGTTGCCGAAAGGGTTCGCAACGCGCTCTTCGGCTCGCCAGCGCAACGTGCGTACGTAGAGCAGAAGGCCCAAGAAACGACGCCGCGAGACGAGGAGCAACAAGAGCAAGCGGCGGAAAAGGACGAGGAGCAGCAACAAAAGGAACTACAGGCGCAGCAGCAGCAGGCGGCCCGCAAGGCTGCGGAGCATTTGCAGATGACCGACTTCATCAGCCATCGCCTGCCTGTGGGAGCCAAGCTGGAGCTTTTGTCCGACCAATCGGGTTTTATCAAAAATTCGATCACCGAGGTCCAAGTCAATGCGATCATCGGCGGGACGATGGCCGTGCTCGTGCTCTTCGTGTTTCTGCGCAACGTGGTCCACACCCTGATCGTCGGCCTGACGATCCCGGTGTCGATCATGGCGACCTTCGCGCCGATGTACATGTTCGACGTCTCGCTCAACATCATGTCGCTCGGTGGGTTGGCCCTCGGAATCGGGATGCTGGTCGATAACTCGATCGTGGTGCTGGAGAGCATCTTCCGCTGTCGGGAAGAAGGGGACGATCTGGTCCAAGCCACCGTCCGCGGCACCAGCGAGGTCGGCACCGCGGTGTTGGCCTCGACCCTGACGACGATCACGGTGTTTTTTCCCATCGTCTTCGTCGAGGGCGTAGCCGGGCAGATTTTCGGCGATATGGCGCTGACGGTCGTGTTCTCCCTGTTGGCCTCGCTGGGGGTGGCGCTGTTCTTCATTCCCATGCTGGCCTCGCGCCAGATGGACCGCCCAAGCGGGCTGGCCGAGCAAATCGGTCGCAGCGACTTTCTGCGCTTACAGGCCCTGAGCCGGGCCCGCGAGGTATTCGGCGCAGAAGGGAGCCGGTGGCGCAAGCTGCTGCAGGTGGCCCTCTCGCTGCCCTACCTAATCGGCGAGGTGCTGGTGCGGGTGGGGCTGGCCGCGGCGACCCTCGTGGCGGCCGTGCTCAAAGCCGTCTTCCTCCTCGTCTGCGAGCTGTCGTGGTGGCTGATCAAACCCGTCGAGTACTTCTGGCTCAAGCGCGAGCGGACTTTTCAGGACTGGGTTGGTGCTTGGGCCGCCGAAAGCCGCATCGGCCAGTTTACCTTCTTCGAGCGCGTCTGGCCGGGCATCTTGGGCTTTGAGTCGCCGCGCCTCCTCGGCGCGGCCCTACAACGCTACTGGCACTGGCTGAACAGGTCCGCCCCCCTAGTGTGGAAGGTGCTCAAAGCCTCGTTGTTGCCGCTGGTGCTGATCTACTTGGTGGCCGTGCGCTTCGTCTTGGGCACGATCTTCAGGCTGGTGGGCATCGTCCTGCACGTGGCGCTGATGCTCGGCTGGCTGGTGTTGGTGGTGGTGCTGTCCCTACTCGGCATGGTGCTGATGCCGGTCTTTTTGCCGCTGCTGTTTGTGTTTGAACGCGGGTTCGGGCTGGTGCAGCGGACCTATCCGGCTCTGTTGGGCTGGGCACTCCGGCAGCGGCTGCTGATTATCGGCGGCGCCCTCGCCGTCCTGTTGATCTGCTGGTACAAGCTCCTGCCCGCACTGGGCACCGAGCTGATTCCCCAAGTTCACCAAGCCGAATTCAACCTCGACCTCAGACTGCCGGTCGGTACGCCGCTGGAAGAGACCGCCCAGATCGTGCGCCAGATCGAAGGGATCGCCGGCGACCAGCCCGAAGTGGCGCGAGTGGCGACGACCGTAGGCTCCGACCGGTCGGCGAGTTCCTCGGCCGAAGAAGGCGAGCACACCGCCCAAGTAACGGTCCGCATGCACGAAGGCTCCAACGCCGCGCAAGAGGCCGCGTTGATCCGGCGTCTGCGGGACGCGGTTGACGAGATTCCCGAAATCGAGGTCGAAGTCTCGCACCCGGCCCTGTTCAGCTTTAAGACGCCCATCGAAGTCGAGATCCGCGGCTACAACCTGCGCCAGTTGCGCCAGTTGAGCTTGGAAGCCGAGTCGCGGATGGCCCAGTTGCCCGGGCTAGTCGACGTCAAATCGTCGCTACAGGCCGGCAACCCCGAGCTACAGATTAGCTACAAGCGCGACCAGCTCGCGGCCTATGGCTTGTCGCTGCGCAATGTGGCCGAGTTGGTGCGCCACAAGGTGCAGGGCAAGGTCGCCACCGACTTCCGCCAAGACGAGTACCAGATCGACGTGCTGGTCCGGCTGCGCGAGGAGGATCGCTTGGGGCTCGACGAGCTACGGCGGCTGGTAATCAATCCCAATGCGGCGGTCCCGATCGCGCTTTCGGCCGTGGCCGATATCCGGGTCAACGAGGGGCCGAGCGAGATCCGCCGCATTGACCAGCAGCGCGCCGCCGTGGTCACGGCCAACATCCAAGGCGTCGACCTAGGCACGGCCTCGGGCCTAATCCACGACGAGCTGGGGAGCATGGACTTCCCGGTAGGTTTCGACTTTATGATCAGCGGCCAGAACGAGGAGATGGATACCTCGTTGCAGAGCCTCTACTTTGCCTTGGTGCTGGCGATCTTTCTCGTCTATGTGGTCATGGCCAGCCAGTTCGAGTCGCTGGTCCATCCCTTTATCATCATGTTCACGGTCCCCTTGGCGCTGATCGGCGTGGTGGTCGCGCTCTATCTGGCGCAGGTGGCTTTGAGCGTAGTGGTCTTTATCGGCCTGATTATGCTGGCCGGCATCGTGGTCAACAACGCCATCGTGCTCATTGACTATATCAACACCTTGCGCCGCACGGGCATGGAAAAGACCGCGGCCATCATCCAAGCCGGAGCCGTGCGGCTGCGCCCAATCGCGATGACCACGGCGACGACGGTCTTGGGCCTTCTGCCCATGGCCTTGGGGTTGGGCGAAGGAGCCGAGATTCGGACGCCGATGGCCCTAACCGTCATCACCGGCCTCGTCTCTTCCACCTTCCTCACCCTCGTGGTGATCCCGACTGTGTATTCACTGGTCGATCACCGGGCCTAGGAGGGACCCATGGAAAAGCCGAGCCAGTACCCCCTGCCGCGCTTTTCGGTCAACCGGCCGGTGACCGTAGTAATGTCGCTAGTCGCATTGCTAGTGGTGGGCTACATCGCCTACACGCGGATCCCCCTGACCCTTTTTCCCGGAGGCTTTGACTATCCCCGCCTCTTCGCCTGGGCGCACTATCCCAACGCCGGAGCAGTCGAAGTGGAGGAGAAGGTCGTGCATCACCTCGAAGAGGCCGTCGCCCAAGTCAGCCGGATCAAGCGGATTCGCTCCAACGCCTACAGCGGCGGCGGCAATGTCCAAGTCGAGTTCCAAAAGGGCACCGACCTGCAACTCGCTTTTGCCGAGATGAAGGACCGGCTCGACCGAGTCATGCCCGAGCTGCCCGACGAAATCGAGCAACTGTGGGTCCGGCGCTGGGATCAAAACGACATTCCGATCATGGAGGGCGCGATCACCTTTGAGGCCCAATACGCCGACCCGCGCCAATTCATTGACGCCTACGTGGAGCCGGCGCTGCGCCGCGTCAATGGGGTCGGCAACATCGAGCTTTGGGGATCGCCGAGCAAGCAAGTGATCGTCGAGCTGGACCAAAGCAAGGTACACGGCCACCGGGTCAACGTGTTCGAGGTGCTCAACAGCTTGCGCGCCCAAAACCTCACCGTCCCCGGGGGCTGGGTGATTGAGGGCGGCAAGAAGATCTATGTGCGTTCGGTGGGCCGCTTTGAGAACGTCGAGGAGATCGCCAACACCGTGGTCGATCCCGAGTACCAGTTGCGGCTGGGCGACATCGCCGAGGTTTCCTATAAGCGGCCGCAGCAAGACTGGGTCAACCGCATTGACCGCAAGGAGTCGCTGGCCTTCGGCGTCACCAAGGCATCCGGCGCCAATGTCGTCGAAGTTTCCAACGGGGTGAAGGAAGCACTGGAAGAGCTAAAAGACCATCCCAAGCTCGAAGGGTTGGACTTCAAGCTGTTCTGGAACCAAGGCGACCAAGTGACCAACTCGGTTGACAATCTCAAAAATTCCGGCCTGTGGGGTGGGCTGTTCGCGGCCTTGGTGCTCTTTTTCTTTTTACGCGCGGTGCGCATCACCCTGATCATCACCTTGGCGATCCCGCTGTCCATTCTAGCGACGATTACCGCCCTGTACTTCATAGGCTGGTCGTTGAACATGGCGACGATGATGGGCCTCATGCTGAGCTTGGGGCTGGTGGTTGACAACGCCATCGTCATCGTCGAAAACATCTACCGCAAGCGCCAAGAAGGCATCGCCCCACGCCCGGCCTCAATTGAGGGCGCCGGCGAGGTAGGACTTGCGGTGACCATGGCGACCCTGACGACCGTGGTGGTCTTCCTGCCCCTGATTCTGATGAGCGACGAGGAAATGTTTTCGTTCTGGATGCTCAGAATCGGCCTCCCGGTCATCGCGGGGCTGGTGGCCTCGCTGCTCATCGCCCTGATCTTCATCCCGCTTGCCGCGCTCAAGCTGGCGACGAGCAAGGAAAAAAGCGAGCCTCGGATGATCGCTTGGACCCGCAAGCACTACGTGCGCTCGCTGGGCTGGGTGCTGAACAATCGCCTCGACGCCTTCGTCATCGCCTTGGTCCTGCTCGCCAGCATCCAGATCCCCATGAATGGCATGGATCGCACCGACAGTCAGGAGCGCAACGAGGTGCGGATGGACTTGGCCTTTGAGATGCCTTCGGGCCAGTCGCTGGACCAAGCCGAGCAGTTTATGGCCGTCGTCGAGGATACGGTGATGGCCCACAGGGCCGAGTACAATGTCGAGATACTCCGCACGTATTTTCGCCGCGGCTGGGGGCGGGTGACGCTGTTTTTCGCCGAGGGAGAGGACGCGGAGTGGTATCAGGTGGCTTGGGACAATTTGAGCGTCGCGCTGGGCCTGAAGGAACGGGAACACCTCTCCTACAAGGAGGTCGAACAGGACCTCCGCGAGCGGCTCTACCTGCCGCCGGGCGTCACCTTGCGGGTCAACTGGGAAAACTCCGAACAAGATCCCCGAGTCAACGTCAGCCTGTATGGCGAGGATACCGAGGTGCTGATCGGACTAGCCGCCGAGGTCGAACGGCGGCTGGAGAGCATCCCCGGCTTGCTGTCGGTCAATACCGACATGGACCGCGGCGGCACCGAGCTACAAGTGCGCCTCAACCGCGACCAAGTGCAGCGCCTCGGCGTGGACCCCCAGATGGTTTCGGGCAGCATTGCCTACGCACTGCGCGGCACGAATATCAACAAGTTCCACACCGACGACGGCCGCGAAGTCGATATCCGCGTCCAGCTCGCCGAATACGGCAGCCACAGCTTAGACGACCTACGCACTCAGCGCTTTCCCACCGCTGATGGCCGCGAAGTCCCCCTCGAATCGCTGGCGGACCTCTATGTCGAGCGCACCCTAGGCAATATCCGGCGCGAGAACCGGCAGACCATGCTCAATGTCAGTGCCCGCGCCTCTAAGGACCGGGCTCAACATCTCTTCGCCCAAGTCGATCAGGCGATGCAGGGCTTTGAGATGCCGCGCGGCTACCGCTGGGACAAAGGCTCTCGCTTTGCGGAGCTATCGGAGCAGGACCAGTCGCGGAAATTCGCCCTTATCATGTCCGTGACCTTTGTCTTTTTGCTGATGGGGGTGCTCTTCGAGTCGTTCGTGCTGCCGCTGTCGGTGATCGTGTCCATCCCATTCTCCTTCCTCGGCGTTTACTGGATTCTATATCTGACGGACACGCCCTTTGAAATCATGTCGATGATCGGCTCGGTAATCCTGATCGGCGTGGTGGTCAACAACGCCATCGTGCTGATCGATTTGGCCAACCGGCTCCGGGCCGAGGGCAAGTCGCGCTACGACGCGCTGCTGGAGGCCGGCCGCCACCGCTTCCGGCCCATCCTGATGACGACCTTCACCACCGCTTTCGGGCTGCTCCCAATGGCCGCGGGCAATTCCAAGATGGTGGGTTTGGCCTACGCGCCGCTGGGCAGGACGATGATCGGCGGTCTGCTAACGGCGATGGTACTGACGCTGCTATTGGTGCCGCTGTTTTACACCTTTTTCGATGATTTCCGCACGGCCATGCAGCGGATTATGACATCGGCATTTGGGCGCAAACAGGAGGCGACCTGAGAAATGAAAAATTATCACGATGTGAGCGATTTACGTTTTGATGGCAGGTTTATGATGCTGATTATCGACGGCCAACAAAAGCGATTTAACGTAAGCGATATATCGACTGTACTCGCCGAGGCTTCAAATCGGGAGCGGGCGACTTTTGAAATTTCCCCCTCTGGTTATGGCATTCATTGGCCTCTCCTAGACGAAGATATTTCTATTGACGGTTTGCTGGGTATCGTCCATACGCCTAAGAAACGAATGCAGATTGTCTGAGTAGAGCGGGCGGATCATCATCGTCCCAAGCGGAAGATCTCATAAGACACGGAGGGACAGCCGTCACGGTGGCGATCAATTCTCGCGATCAATTCCCGCTGGGGATACCTAGCGCGCAGCGATTCGGGAACCGCGCTGCCCGTTCGCACGGCGAAGAGCACTTCTTCTGGATAGGGCGTCTCGCGCTGGCTGTAAAAATCTGTCAGGTCTCGGAATCTCGGGTCGTCAACCGTGTAGTACTCCCGCTCGGCCCGCCCGTAATACGCCAGCGCGAACGGTATGCTATACTGCGTACTCAGTAGCGGCAGCCGTGGAACGACCTCCTCCACATCCGCGGCCCAGCGACGCCAGCCGCTATACTCGCAGAGCCGTTCCCTCCACGAGTAGGAAGGCTCGCGGGCCTGATCTTCCTGCGACACCAACCCAACATAGCTTTGGTCCAGCCCGCTGCGCTCGATGAGGTCGCTGTAAAGCGCGGGGTATTTCAGTCCTAGGCCGATGGCGAGCGATTGCAGCAGCCCGGTGGCGACGAGGGCGACGAGCAGCCAGCGTCTAGGATATACAGCAAAGGCCGCAGGCCACAGGCTCAGCAAGCCCGGCAGCAGCCAGTTGCCCTTGATTTGGCCGCGGCCGAGCGCGAAAACTAAAAAAGCACCGACCGTACAGAGCGCGGGCAGTAAGGCGAGGAGGTCGCGCCGTTTGATCGCCGGCCCCAAGCCGGCCCAGAGCAGAAACAGCAAAAACGGCGACACAAAAAAGAGCGGACTGACCGCAAAGAAGAGTAAGCGTGCGAGAGGATGGCCGAGGTCGTCGATGCGCGAAAGTGTACTCAGGGTCTGAGGCAGGTAGAAGCCAGTGCTGAACTGGGCGTAAGTCAGCGGTGCGGCGACTGCGAAGGCGGGCAGTAGGAACGCGGCGAGTCGGTGCCAACGCTCCTTCCTTTGGTTCCCGAGCGCGATCCACAGGCCCAACCCGCCGACGAGAAAGGCCCCCGAGTACTTGCAGAGGACAGCCAAACCCGCCGCTAGACCCGTGCATATATAGGGCCGGAGTGCGTTGGTTGCGGCGGCCCGCCGCGCCATGCACAGGGCCAGTAGCCAACAAGGGACTAAGAAGCCATCGGGATGTAGGTAGGAGCTGGTGTGCCAAGTCCAGTGGCTGAGCGCGAAGGCCGCGGCCGCCCACAGTGCCGGTTGCTTGGCGAGGCCCTGTATCCTGCAAAGCCAATAGACGAGCGCGGTAGAAAACGCACCCAACAAAGCGGACGGCAGCCGCAGAAACCATTCTTGGTGCGGGTAGAGCGCGTGGGTCAGCTTGAAGACGGCCAAGGGCAAGAGCGCGTACGAGGCGTCGAGGTGCTGGCCCCAATACCAGTAAACGGCCTCGTCCTTGCCCAGCTCCACCTCGGCGACCAGCCAGAGCTTGAGCAAAGTATAGATGCCCAGCAGGGACAACAGATTGACGCTGTTGAGGCCGCCGCGTATATTGTGAAACCCGAACACAGCAACAATTTTCAGAGTTGTGGAGAATGGTTTAATGGCCAAAAAAGACGAAGATTTGCTCAAGACCCTCCAAGAAAAAAACCTAGAGCAGAGCCTGTACAAAGCGCGCAAAATTTTCCTTTGGTCCGACGTCAACGACGAGTCGGCCAAGGATGTGGTCACCCGCCTGCTCTCGCTAGACGCCGAAGACCCAACCGCAGAAATCGTCCTCTACATCAACAGTCCCGGCGGCTCGGTCTCCGATGGCATGGCCGTTTACGACGCCATGCTGGCGATTCAGGCTCCTGTTTCCACTGTGTGCATGGGCATGGCGATGAGCATGGGGTCGTTTCTGCTGTCGGCTGGCGAGCCGGGGCGTCGCTTCGCTTGGCCACACGCCCGGATTATGATCCATCAGCCGAGCCTCCTACACACCATCACCGGCACGGCGATCGACCTCGACATCCGCGCCAAGGAGACGATCCGCTTGCGCGAAGAGCTAAACGCACTCTACGCCAAGCACACCGGCCAAGCGGTCGAAAAAATCGCCAAGGACACGGACCGCGACTTTTTTATGTCGGCTGGGGAAGCCAAGGCGTACGGCCTGCTCGACGACATAATCACCACCACGGCGCCCTCGCCCAACGGGTACTCCAAAAGGTAGCACCGTCCCTTCGTGGTTTGCTCATCGCGCCGGTCCCAATCGGGGCCGGCGTTTTTATTGGCAACTCGGGCAATAGAAGGTGTTGCGACCTCCCAAGTACAAGCTCTCAACTGGCGAGTCGCAGACTCGGCAGTCCTCGCCTTGGCGGCCGTACACATAGAGCCGCTGCTGAAAGCGTCCACCCGCCCCCGCTCCCTGATAGTCGCTGATGGTCGTGCCGCCTTGGTCAATGGCGGCGCGCAGCACCTTTTTGATCTCTTGGGCGAGCACGGCCAAGCGCGGCGGGTCGAGGGCTGCGGCCGGAGTCGCCGGGTGAATGCGCGCCCGGAAGAGGGCCTCGCTGGCGTAGATATTGCCCACTCCGACGACCGTGCGATGGTCCATAATGACGTTCTTGATCGGGCTTTTGCGCCGCTGGCACTGGGCGTGGAGATAGCGGGCGTTGAAGGCGCGGGAGAGAGGCTCGGGGCCGAGGTGTTGCAAGTACCGGCACGTGTGCTCCTCGCCCGCGTCGAGCACCCGCACTAGGCCAAAGCGCCGCGGATCGTTGAACACCACAGCCCCCCCGTCGGCAAACTCAAAGCCCACGTGGTCGTGCTTAGTGCCCCACGGCCGCAGGAGCAGGTTGCCGCTCATGCCGAGATGGACCAAGAGCGTCCGGCCCGCTTGCAGGTCGAGGAGGAGGAATTTGGCGCGGCGACGAGCGGCCACAAAGCAATCCCCGAGCAAGGAGCGCAACGCGGCCCTCGGCAAAGGCTCGCGCAGGCGTTTCGCACTGACGCGGACGCGGGTAATCGGCCGGCCCAGCAGGTGGCACTCCATCGCGCTGCGGACGGTTTCGACCTCGGGAAGCTCGGGCATGGGCAGAGTATAGAAGCCGCCCGTAGAAGCGTCAAACATTGCCGACCGGTCTGCGGTTGGTATATTGAAAACCCTCACTCAAAACGCAGGAGCTATTCCTCATGGATCTGACCAAACAACCGCCTCGTCGCCCTTCCAACGCCCGCGTCGCCGGCCTCGTCGGGCTGGCGCGCATGATCGACAAGGCGCGTGGGCACAACGCCGAGACCATCGGCGCGTTCAAGTATGGAGACGACTCGGGCCTCGATGTCGAAGTGCTCGAATTTATCAACATGAACGCCGCCGAGTTCGCCGAGGCCGCCGGCAAATTAAGCGATGCGGCCTTGGGCAAATTGGCCCTAGAAAGAGCGCAGAAAAGCCAAGCGGAGCTCGATGCCTTCAACGAGGAACACCTCGCCCGCGAGCCGCAAGACGAGCTACACGAGCGGCTGCTCGTCGAGCGGATCGCCCAATACGCCCCAGAGCGCACGGACATCAAGACGGTCTTCGCCTCCATTGAGCTAGACGATTGGGGGGCCTTTCGGGACTTGGACCTGACCGCCCAGCCGCCGCGCAGCCCGTACCTCCGCAGCGTCTTTGGCGTGATGGGCGCGGCGCGCATGGCCGACAAGGCGCGGGCAGCCACCTGCGGCACGCTAGGCGCGTATCGCTTTGGTGCCGACTCCAGCCAAGACGCGGCCATTTTGGATTTCTTGGGCGTTGAGGAGGACGCCTTTCGCCAAGCGGCATACGAAAATCCCAACGACGACGAACTGAGCGAGTGGATCGCCGACCGCTGCGAGAAGTCGGCTGCGGACAAAAGCGTCTTCAACGCTTGGCGCGCCAACGTCGGCCGCTACGGCGAGATGCATCAGCGGCTCAAGGTGCGCCGGGCCGAGGTCGCGCCCGAGCGCGGGGACATCGAGACCTTCTTCGACCTGCAAGACCTCGACGACGAGTTGAGCTTTGGGCTGACGGACTTGCGCCGGCACCCGCCGCGCAGCGCCTTTGACCAGAGCGTTGGCGGCCTTGCCTGCCTAGCGCGGATGATCGACAAGTTCCGCGCCAAAGCAGACAACTGTCTCGGGGAGTACTGGTGCGGCGAGGATTCGGGCTTCGACCGTGCGGTTCTGGACTTTCTCGGCTTCGACGTGCAGGCTTTCGCCGCGGCCATTGCGTCCAGCCGAACTGACGAGGAACTGGTGGCGCGGCTGGGCGAGTGGCTGGGCGGCAAGAGCGAGGAAGAGAAGGCGCAGTTTAACCAACGGCTCCTGACCGCCGGGCCGCGCAACGACCGGCAGCAGAGCTTTTTGCGTGCAGCCATTGCCCGGCTCGACGCCTCGCGCACCGACATCGAGAGCTTTGCGGCCCTGACCCTCCTCGACGACAAGGTCTCCTTTGCAAGGCTCAAGGCCGGCGTCTGATGCCCCGCCCGCTCATCGGCATCACCACCAGCCTAAACGCCGACGGCCAGCAAATCCTCGATCCCCAATATGTAGAAGCGGTCGTGCAGGCGGGCGGAGCTCCGCTCGTGCTGCCGATGACCACAGAACGCGCTGCGCTGCAAGCGGTCTTAGAGCGCATTGACGGTCTGCTGATCACCGGCGGCCCGGGCATTGAGCGCGGCCTGATCGGCACCCTGCCCAACGATCTTCCGCCGGTCGCGGCCCAGCGCGACCGTGCCGACCGCTGGAGCTTTGCGGTCGCGCAAGCGCGCCGGTTGCCGGTTTTGGGCATCTGCTACGGAATGCAGCTTATCAGCGCCGAGTTGGGCGGCACGATTTGGGCGGACGTGGAAGCCCAACTCGGCGTTGAGCCGCATGCGCGACAGCGAGTTACAGGCGACCGCATTGAGCACGATCTCCAAGTTGAGCCGGGCACGGTGCTGGCCGCGCTGAGCCATGCTGGCCCTTCGCGGGTCAACTCCAATCACATACAGGCCATTGACCGGCCCGGCGCGGGCTTGCATATCAGCGGACGTAGCGGCGATGGCGTCGTGGAGGCGGTTGAGAGCGCGGACGAGCGCTTAATCGGCGTCCAGTTTCACCCGGAGCTCATGCTTGGGACGATCTGGTCTAAGCTATTCGATCACTTGGTGAGCCGAGCGGCGGGCTAGGGGTGCTGACTCAATGAAGCAGATTGTGCGACAATTGGATATTCTGCGGGAGTTGCAGGCGCGGCGTTACGGGGTGAGTGTTCGTGAACTGGTAGACGAGTACAACGTAGATAGGCGCACCATCCAGCGCGATCTGCAAGACCTGCGCGAGATAGGGTTTCTGCTAAACGCAACACGGCGCACCGATCAGCGCATCTACTACCAGCTACAAAAGGACGCCGAACTGCCGCTGAACTTCCCGATCATGGAAGTCGCGGCGATGATCTTTGCCGAGCGGTCGGGCATGGGGCTGGTGGGGACTCCGTTTGGCGAGCACCTGCGGTCGGCGATTCGCCGGCTGACTCAGGCCATGCCCTTGAAGATGCGGCAATTCCTAGAGCGAGCGGCCGAGGCTTATGTGCCGCTGGTGCGCGGGCACAAGCCTTACGAAGGTGCCCGCGAGATTCTCGAAAACCTACATGACGCCATCCTGCATCGCCGCGTGTGCTGGGTGCGCTACTCCTCGCCCTGGGCGGAGAGTGCCCGGCAGTACAACATTGAACCGCTGCGTCTCCTGCCGCATCGGGGCGGTCTATACGTGATCTCGCGGGTGCCTTACTACGACCAGCTCATCACGCAGGCGGTGGATCGCTTTGAGGCGGTGGAAGTGACCGACAAGGAGTTTGAGCCGCCGGATCACCTGTCGGTTGACGAGCAAGTAAGCAATGCGTTTGGCGTCTCGTTTGAAGAGCCGATGGACGTGGTGGTTCGGTTCACCGAGGAGCAGGCACCGTATATATGGGAGCGGGTCTGGCATCCGAGCCAAGCGATTGAAGAATTGGCGGACGGGCGGGTGGTGCTGCGGCTGCGGGCTGGGGGATTCTACGAGATCAAGAGTTGGGTGTTGAGCTTTGGCGCGGCGGCTGAGGTGCTAGAGCCGGAGGAATTGCGGGCGGCGGTGCAGGCGGAGATGCGGGCGGCGTTGGGGTTGTATGACGAGGGGGCGATGTGATCTGACGAGATCCACGGACAAGGAGAGTTGTTCCTTAGAGAGTTCCTGTCAGACGTGCCATCCCTCGTAGGCGCGACATGCCACCCCACCAGAAGCCTTCGACGAACCGATCTCCTCTTCCCATCCCACCCCATCAACACCCGCCTCCCAAGACTCGTCTAAGCACCCTCCTGCGCCGATCTTGGAAAAATTGATTTCCTCGTAAAAAGTTTCCACCTGCGACGCGATCTGTCGCACCTCCTAGGTAAGTTTCCTTTTCCCACAACCAAAAGGAGGTGTGCAATGCGTATTCGCTTTTCTTTTTTCGTCGCTCTGTTGGCCTTCGGCCTTGTCGCCTGCGAAGGCCCGGCGGGACCGATGGGGCCGCAAGGGCCGCAAGGCGCAACCGGACCGCCTAGGGAAGGAATCGTCATCGAGCGGCAACTGTCCAATGCCCTCTACGACGAGGACGGCACCATCTTCATCGAGGATGACCGGATAACCCCGACGACCTTCCAAGCCCTTTATCTCAAGTTCAAGGCAGCATTACCCGACCTCGGACCCGACGTAGTAGCATACATGCCGCTAGACTATCTCCTAGTGTCTGCGGTATCGTTCGCCCCCGAAGAGAGCGAGTTGGAGACGCCGGTCCTCGCCATCAGCGAGGGTATGCTCACGATCGTGGACCCTAATAGGATCCTCCTAGGTCTCGCAGTAGAATCTTTTTTTGACGGAGTAGATATCCATCTGGCGATTTTAGTGTCCCAGTAGGCACCATGTCATCTCGGAGAAAAAACCATGCTCAACGCCTACGAACGCCAGCTTATTCTCTTTTACCTCTCCAACGCCGCCGCGCACTTCCACCACTCCGTCCGAGGAAAGAGGGAGGAGCTAGCCGAGTGGGTCACCGAGAACCGCGACCTCCTCGCGCTCAGTGACGAGACTGAGGAGCCGGGCGAGCACCAAGCGAGCAGCCTCTACGAAAAGGAGTTGTCCGCACGGGAATGGAATCATCTACGGAAGACCCTAGAAGAAGAGTACGCGGCAGCCTGCAAAGGTGGACGGAAAGACCGCATAGCCCGACTGCTGCTGCGGCTTGGACAGGAGATGGACCTCGCACCGGAGGACATCGCGCTCATAGAGTTTTGGCTGCACTACGAAACGCAGCCGATCTTTGGGTCGCTAGTCGAGTGTTTTGAAAGGGGCCGTCACTATCAGCGATTTTTTAACGTCACGCACCCTGTCCTACCCTGCATTCTCGGCATACCGGCTAGCGCATTCCGCGCCCGCTTCACGGCCGATGCACCGCTCGTGAAGTCGGGGCTTGTGTCCGTCAATGACGACAGCGAATTCGAGATCATCAATCGACTGCGCCGGCTGGTCTCCGTCCCAGACGACAGCGATCTCGACATGTGTAGCCTGTTGCTCGACGCGGCGACTCCGGGCGAACTGGAGTGGTCGGACTTCGACCACGTGGCCGAAGCACGCGACCATATCGAAAAAATGATCAAGGGCGCATTATCCACCGGCAAACCGGGCGTAAACATCTTGGTGTACGGCCCGCCGGGAACCGGCAAGACCGAGTTTTGTAAGACGCTGGCCGCCCGGCTCGGAGCGAACCTCTATACGGTCGGCGAAGAGGACGAGCGATGCGACCCACGTGCGCAAGATGGGCTTTTGAAAACCAAAACAGCGTTCCGGGCTTCCGTCCCTCACAAAACTTCCGCTCAACCCACAGGAGATCGGCAGCGTGTGGAGAACACTCTAAAAACATGACCCAAAAACCTATTGATAATCAGCACCTAGAACGGATGCCACCACAGGCTATCGAGGTGGAGCAGGCCATATTGGGGGCGATGATGCTCGATCAGCACGCCATCGGCCATGCCCTCAAAATCCTTGCCCCAAGCTGCTTTTACAATGCCTCGCACCGCCGGATCTTCGAGGCCATGATCAGCCTCTACGAACGCGACTTGGTCGTCGATCAGTTCACCTTGGCCGAAGAGCTCAAGCACCATGACCAACTTGATGACGTCGGTGGAACCTTCTATCTGGCCGAGCTAGCTGCCAAGGTCTCTACTTCCGCCAATATCGCTGTCCACGTACGGATCGTCCTAGAAAAGGCACTCAGCCGCCAGTTCATTGAGGTCGCCAGTGACATCATTGAGCAAACCTACAAAGGCCACGACAGCGTACTAGAGCTAATCAACCGTGCCGAGCAACGCCTTTTTGCCATCAGCGAAAACTGGATTGGAGGTGGGATTAGAGGTGGGATTGAGCCGTTGAAAACGATCATGGGCGACGCACTCAAACAGATTGAGCGTACCCACAGCAAGGCTAGGGCAGTCTCTGGGGTAAGTATGGGGTTTACCGCTCTCAACGAGAGTACCTCTGGTCTCCAGAAGGGCGAGCTGATCGTGCTGGCATCGCGACCGTTCGTGGGCAAGACAGCACTGGCATTGACCTTGGCACGCAACGCAGCCGTGGATACCGGGGTCGGGGTAGTGATCTTCAGCCCGCAAATGTCCAAGATGCAGGTAGTCCAGCGCCTGCTCGGTATTGAGGCCAAGGTTGATTTGCACCATCTCCGCACTGGGCGACTCAGCGAACAAGCGAGGATGCACTTGACGCGCTATGCCGAGCGCCTAGCCCAAGCACCTATCTTCATCGACGACACGCCCGCCATCCCGATGCCCGAAGTACGGGCCAAGGCGCGTCGGCTGCACCGGGAACACGGGATCGGCCTGATCGTGGTGGACTATTTACAATTGATGTGTGGACAGGCCAAGACTTCGAGCCACGAGGAGGAAATCGCGCACATTTCGCGCAGGCTAAAGGAACTGGCCGAGGAGTTGGACCTGCCTGTGCTAGTGCTGGTGCAGCTAGCGTGCTCGGAGGAAGGCTTTACCAGTCCGAGACCTGAGCTATCGGATTTGCCAGCGTTGGGGATCGAGCAAGCTGCCGACATGGTGATGTTCATCTACCGCCCGGGCATGTACGGGTTCACGTCGCCATCTGGCGAGGGCTTTGAAAATTTTGTCGAGATCATCATCGGCAAGCAACGTAACGGCCCTCTTGAATCGATCTCCCTAAAATGGAACAACGGGAGCGCAACCTACGAGTCGCTTATACCTGAGAGACGGATGGTCCCGGAAGAATAGAATGCTAGCCAATCCTCTTGGTTTATTAGCCGAAATCCTCGGCCACCTATAGGACGCGAAGGCACTCGCCGAATTGCTGCGCGCCGAGTGCGAAGCTAAGCCAAACCACTCGCACAAGATGGGCTTTTGATTAGGTTCTCGTTATTGACAAGTCGATTACCACTGAATAAGGGAGAACCGACATGCCTATGAAGAACCCACCACATCCCGGCCAAGTCGTGCGCGTGTCCTGTCTGGAGCCGCTCGGCCTCAACGTCACGGAAGGCGCGAAAGTTCTCGGCGTCAGTCGCCAAGCCCTCTCGAATCTGGTGAATTGTCGTGCTCGCATGTCGGCCGACATGGCGATCCGCCTCGCGAAAGCCTTCGGCTCTACAACGGAGACTTGGATACGGTTACAAGCGGCCTACGACGTCGCTCAGGCGCAAGCGCGTGAGGACGAGATCGAGGTCGAGCGTTACGAGCCGCAACCCGTTTGAGATAACAGACCGGTTCTTGAAGGAGCATACTAGCCTTCTTGCTGTATGTTACTCGCGAAGGGTAGGCTTTCTGTGATACGGAGGAGTGATCAACTTACGTTACGTACCCTCCCGCTAAAGCGGGAATCCAAGGAGTGATTAATATGCAGAAAGACCGAACCATCTCCCGCGCTCAGGGCTGCTTGTTGGGCCAGCTTGCCGGGGATTCGCTGGGCAGCCTAGTGGAATTCCGTAGCCCCGAGGATATTCAGAGCAAGTATCCCGCTGGAGTCCGTGATCTCGCGGACGGCGGGGTCTGGAACACGATTGCCGGGCAGCCGACGGACGATTCCGAAATGGCACTCGCCCTAGCCCGAATGCTGGCGAAGCACAATAGATACGACCGAACGCTTGCCTTCACGGCCTATACTCGCTGGTTGGACTCTGGCCCGTTCGACTGCGGCCACGCCGTCAGAAGCGGTCTTAAGGGAAACGCGATTGGAACCAGCCAAGCGAACGGGGCCATGATGCGGATCAGCCCGCTGGGCATCTTCGGCGCGAACTACGAATTAGATCAGGTGGCAGAATGGGCGCGCGAGGACGCAGCACTCACGCATCCCCATCCGGTCTGCCAGCAAGCCAACGCGCTCTACGCCTTGGCCATCGCCTCCGCGGTCCGCGCCGAATGCGAACCGCAGGACCTATACGAGCGGATTCAGATGTGGGCGAGGGACATCCCAACGGAACCATCGCTCATGTCGGCCATTGACGGCGCGGCCACAGCACCGCCTGCGGAATATATGCACCAGCAGGGCTGGGTTCTGACGGCGTTCCGCAACGCGCTATGGCAACTGCTCCACGCCGAGAATCTCGAGGAAGCGGTCGCAGATACCGTCCAGCGAGGCGGAGACACCGACACCAACGCGGCCATCTGCGGAGCGCTGCTAGGCGCGGTGCATGGCCGAGAATCCGTCCCCGAACGGTGGGTGGACCGAATTTTGAACTGCCGACCCAAGAAAGGGGCTCCCAATGTCCTTCAACCTCGCCCAGAGTGCTACTGGCCGGTAGATGCGCTAGTGCTTGCTGAGCGTTTGATTCGCCCGCCCGTCGCATGACGACCACCCCTAATCTGTGCGGGTTCGCAACAAAGGAACTCGCACACTAAACAAGGAGCACAGCAAAATGACACTGCCTAATCTGTACGGATTCGCAACAAAGGAACTCGCACAGGATGCTACCATTTCATATCTCTTGGCGTGGGCCGACCCGGCATACCGCGAATCACATCCGCACCTTCACACCCTTGGCACCGAATTATTGCGTTCACTCCTTCAGACGCAAGAAGTGGTTCTTCCACCGATCGAAACACTTTGTATTAAGACCCAAGTTGACCGGATTGACATTGTCGTGAAGATCAACGCCGGCGAGAATGGAGTCCTTCTGATCATCGAAGACAAGGTGAACACCCAAGAGAGGCGGAACCAAATTAAAGAGTATAAAGAGACCGCCGAGGAGAAGTACCGAGGCCAGTATGATCGTTTAGTTGCGGTATATTTCAAGACGGGAAACGAATCGAAAGCCAGCCTTCCAAATAAAAAAGAATGCGGCCGCTTTATGCGCCGCGACCTGCTAGACGTCCTGAACAAATTTCAGGACACGGGAAATACCATCGTGGACGACTTTCGCACCCATCTTCAAAACCGGGAAGACGATACAAACAGGTGGGAATCCGCGAGTTACGACGAGTGGAAGGGGGGACAACGGGAGTGCGAGGGCTTCTATGCCGAGCTAGAACACAGGTGGGACGGTTGTTGTGGGTGGGGTTATATTGCAAATCCGGCTGGAGGATTCCTTGGCTGGTGGTCGAAATACTGGCCTATCGGAACCAAGGATCGGTACACTCTATATATACAGATCCACAATGCACAGCGTTTGACCGTCCGGCTTGGATCCGGTAAGGCCATGGACAAAGTTCGTGCCCCGTTCATGTACCAAGTTCTCGATGCCTTGAACGAAGAGGCTTTTGACGACATCCACATCGAAAAGGCGGGGACGTTCAGGGGCGGCGGTGCTGCAGCGGTTGCAGACGTCACGTTTGATGAACAAGGCCCTTGGTTTGCCGTTGACCCCAACGGCGTCGTGAATATGGACGCCACGATCGAACGGCTGCGTCGCTTGGAGGAATTGCTGGAAAAAGTTGCGACGCGCTTAACCGAACAGGGGATCGTCAGTTAGTTGCGCGAGCCTTCGCGATAATGATTATGCCCGCAGCAAACGCCGCTGTAGCAAGGTCTGCATGTCGCGTCGTCCATCGGCGATCAAGAGCACATAGACGTCATTTCCCATCACCCGATAAATGATGCGATAGGGCCTAAAAAATATCTCTCGGTATTCCCGAACCCCGATGTCCAGCAATTCCGTCGGATAGCTCCCGCGCTCTGGATACTCGGATAGGCTGCTGAACGCCTTCTCAATCTGCTTCAGCACATAATCCGCCCGGCCCGGCCCATCATGCCGGTCGATGTAATCGCAGATCGTCTCCAAATCATACGTAGCGTCGTCGATCAACTGAACCAAGAACGCCATCAGCGACCCTGGTGCCGCTCCCGCAGCCGTGCGACGACCTTGGCGGCCGGTTGCACCTGACCTGCTTCGATCTGGCGGCTACCCAGCGCGAGTATCTTGAGCAACGCAACCGTTTCCTGCATCTGCTCGTAGCTGTCGATGTCCTGCATGACCGCCTTGGCTTCGCCGTTCTGGGTGATGACCAAGGGTTCTGGTTGGTCGCTAAGTGTGCGTACGATCTCAGCGGCGTGGGCCTTGAGATAACTGATCGGCTTGATCTGGCTGGACAGTTTCATGAGCACCTCCGTTTTGGACCAAATATAGACCGAAAACAGGTCAAGAGCAATGTCTGGCTAGTGCTTGATTATCTCATCTCAGCTTGAGATGTGCGGGCCTTCTTACTGTAATTTTGAACCGCTACTTCAAATTTACACGCTAACTTTACATTCGTTTTTCTCTATTTCCTCTTGATCATTAGCCAAGATCAAACATATTGTCTCTATATGAAATTAAATGGAGTCAATATGTCTGGATCAAAGAAAAAACGTCCCGAAGAAATCTTCCGCAGGTACGGCGGCCAACTTCGAATGAGCGAGGCCATCGCGCACGGGATTACACGCTACATGCTATATGCCCTCAAGGACAGGGGCGTCATCGAGCCAGTCAGCAGAGGCATCTATCGGCTGCGGGAACTGCCTCCGCTCGGCAACCCTGATTTGGTCGCGGTGAGCCTTCGCTTCCCCAACGCCATCGTTTGCCTCGTCTCTGCGTTAGCCTACCATGGCATCACGACTCAGATTCCCCATGAGATTTCCGTGGCAGTGCCAAGAGACTCGCGGGTGCCGGCACTCAACTATCCGCCCATCCGAGCCCACAGATGCTCGCAGGCAGCATACGAATCCGGCATTGAAACACATCTGATGGATGGCGTACCCGTCAAAATCTACAGCCGCGAGAAAACCCTAGCCGACTGCTTTAAGTTTCGCAACAAAATTGGTATGGATGTAGTGCTGGAAGCGTTGAAACTCCACCAGACGCGAAACGGGTTCAACCTCGGCGAACTGCTCAAATACGCCAGCATCTGTCGAGTGGAAAAGGTGATGCGGCCCTATTTGGAGGCACTGGTATGACGTCTCCCCGCAATGTGTCCGCGTCCGTCCGACAACGCCTCCTCAATCGGTCCAGAAGTGAGCGAAGGCCATTCAACGAGCTGCTTCAATACTTCGCCATGGAGCGATTCCTCTACCGACTATCCCAATCCGCTCATGCCCATCGATTTGTGCTCAAGGGCGCGTTGATGCTGAGGGTTTGGGGCTCACCGGAATTCCGTCCGACCATGGACATCGACTTACTTGGCAGGACTCGCAACGCGGAAGCCGACATCGTCTCTCAGATGCGGGACATCCTGATGGTCAATGTGGAAACAGACGGACTTGCGTTCGACCCAGATTCTATTCAGACCGAGCGGATCACCGAAGGTGCGGATTACGACGGGATCAGGATTCGGTTCCTAGGCACACTGGGATCCGCGATAATCCACATACAGATTGACATTGGCTTCGGCGATGTCGTGTATCCCGATCCAAAAGAATCGGATTTTCCGACCATATTGAACTTCTCGGCACCGCGATTGTTCTGCTACAGCCGCGAGAGCTCCATCTCAGAGAAGTTTGAAGCCATGGTCAAGCTAGGTATGCTAAACAGCCGGATGAAGGATTTCTACGACATCTGGTTGATGTCTCGGCGGTTCGACTTTGAGGGTCTCAAGCTGACCCAAGCCATTCAGCGGACCTTTGAGCGGCGAAACACGGTGCTGCCCGCGAAAATCGAAGCATTCTCTCAGCCTTTCATCGATGCCAAGCAGAGCCAGTGGGCAGCGTTCCGCAATAGGCTCCGGCAGGATCACCTGCCCACCTCGTTCGGGGAAATCACGGCTTCGGCGTGCGAATTTCTGTGGCCCGTTGTCGCGGCTCTTTCCTCTGGGAAATCCAGTCCGACAGACTGGATCGCACCCGGGCCATGGACCTGAGCCGGTATCCTTCCATTAAAATGAAGAAGCCGGCTTGATTATCTCATCTCAGTTTGAGATGTGCGGGCCTTCTTGCTGTAATTTTGAACCGCTACTTCAAATTATCATGTAATTTTGAATAGCTATTTCAAATTTACACGTTAATTTTAAGTCCATGTATAAACGAAATCTGGACCTCCCCGCGTCCGGCACCGAGACGTTTTTCCTCTGGGGGCCGCGACAGGCGGGCAAAAGCACCCTGCTAAAACACCAGTACGCCGATGGCCTGTGGCTCGATCTCCTAAAGGCCGACGAATTCAGGCGGTACGTCGCCAACCCGGAGTTTTTGCGTCAAGAAATTGAGGCGACCGGGTTCGATCCCAGCCGCCAGATCGTCATTGACGAGATTCAGAAAGTACCGGCACTGCTTGACGAGGTGCATTGGCTGCTCGAAAACCGAGGGTTGAGCTTCGCCCTTTGCGGCTCCAGTGCTCGCAAGGTGCGGCGCGGCGGGGCCAACCTGCTCGGCGGGCGAGCCGTGCGCTACCAACTGCACGGGCTGACGGCGCGAGAACTCGGCGCAGACTTTGACCTCACCCGCCTCCTCAACCACGGCTACCTGCCCCGGATGTACGCCAACGCTCGTCCCGCCCGGTTGCTCGACGCTTACGTCGCCGACTATCTCAAGGAGGAAGTCGCGGCCGAAGGACTAGTCCGCAACTTGCCCGCGTTTGCCGGGTTTTTGAACGCGGCCGCTCTAGGCGATACCGAAATGGTCAACTTCTCCAATATCGCGCGGGAGTGTGGCGTCTCCAGTCACACGGCGAGAGGCTATTACGAGATTCTCGAAGACGCGCTGCTCGGGCGCTGGTTGCCCGCCTTCCGCAAGCGTCCCAAGCGGCGAGTGGTTGCCGCGTCTAAGTTTTACTTTGCGGATGTTGGAGTGGTCAACCGACTCGCCCGCCGGGGGCAACTGCTGGTGGGATCGGAGCTATACGGCAAGGCATTTGAGAACTGGGTATTCCACGAACTGGCCGCGTTTGCCGACTATCAAGCGTTCGAGGGCGAACTAACGTATTGGCGTCTAGCCGGCGGGACCGAGGTTGATTTTATCTTGGGCGACATGCAACTCGCGGTCGAGGCCAAGGCGAGCAACCACATCGTCAGCAACCACTTGAAAGGGCTGCGTAGCCTAGCAAAGGATCATCCGGGCGTCGGCCGGCGGGTTGTCGCATGCCTTGAACCCCGCGCCCGGCGCACTGACGACGGGATCGACATCCTGCCCGCGACCACCTTCGTCCAAATGCTCTGGTGCGGCGACCTCGCCTAAGCTAGCCGCTTCCACACATCCGCTTGCTGGCTCTCCACTTGCACGAGCCGCGCTTCTTCAAGCACATAACCGCTGAGTTGGCCGCCGTAGATGCAGCCCGAGTCAAGGCCGAGGAGATAGGGGCGGCCAGCGCGTTTTTTGAGCACCAAGCCGCCGGGCGCGTCGTGGCCAAAGACGAGCAAGGGATGCACCGGCTCGTAGAAATCGTGCCAACGCGGGCGGGCGAGATCGCTGGAGGGCGGCCAAGTGCGGATCTTCAGGAATTCGGCGCGGCGGGTGCCTTGTAAGCCCTTTTTCGGGTGGATGCCAGCGTGGACCAAGAGAAAGGCGTCTTCTGCGATGTAGAGCGGGCACTGCCGAAGCCAAGCGAGAATTTCGCGGTGGACGGGCTGGAGCTGGGCGCGGGTATAGCCTTGATCGGAAAACTTCTCTTTGGGCTTGCGGCCCTTGGCCAGCGCGGTTAGCTGCTTCAAGAGGCGGGCGTCGTGATTGCCCAACACCATCTCGGCCCCGGTGTCGCGGATCAACTGCCACACCGCTAGCGGGTCGGGGCCGCGGGAAAAAGCATCGCCGGTCAGCAACAGGCGATCCCGGGCCGCGTCGTAGTCTGCTTTTGCGAGGAGGGCTGCAAACTCGGCGGCGCAGCCGTGGACATCGCCGACGAAAATAGTACGCATTAGATTTTCCTAGATTGCATTGCGGAAGGGCAAACGCTATCATACTCACCACTTCAAGATAGGCCCTGATGGAAACTGCGACCACACTCACCCCGGCTCCGGCGTCTTGCCACGTGATGGCCAAGCCCTCGGGCTCGGTCTGCAACATCGACTGCAAGTACTGCTTCTATCTGGAGAAGGAAAAGCTCTACCCGGACGCGAGCAAAAATTGGCGCATGTCCGACGAGACGCTCGAACTCTACGTCAAGCAGTACATCGAGGCCCAAGACGTGCCGCAGATAGATTTTGCTTGGCAGGGCGGCGAGCCGACCCTGATGGGCGTAGATTTTTTCCGCCGCGCAGTCCAGCTACAGCAGCAGTACGCCAACGGCAAGTTGGTCACCAACGCCTTCCAGACCAACGGCATCCTCCTCAACGACGAGTGGGGCGAGTTCCTCGCCGAAAACAAATTCCTAGTCGGGCTGTCGATTGACGGGCCGCGCCAGTACCACGACCGCTACCGGGTTGACAAGGGCCAGAAGCCGACCTACGACCGAGTGCAGGCCGGTTTGCAAACGCTCAAAAAGCACGCGGTGGAATTCAATACCCTGACCGTGCTGCAAAACCACAACGCCGATCATCCGCTCGAAATCTATCGCTTCCTGCGCCAAGCGGGCTCGGGGTTTATGCAGTTTATTCCCATCGTCGAGCGCGTCGCGCACGAGCCAGACGAAGACGGGTTGGAATTAGTCGATCCCGAATACGAGGGCCGGGCGCCGGTTTCCAAGTGGTCGGTGGGGCCGGGGCAGTACGGCAAGTTCCTCTGCGCGATCTTTGACGAGTGGGTGCGTAACGACGTCGGCCAAGTCTTTGTCCAGCTCTTTGACGTGACCCTCGGCTCGTGGCTGGGCCAAGATGCGAGCCTGTGCATCTTTGCCGAGACCTGCGGCAAGGCTCTGATCATTGAGCACAACGGCGACCTGTACTCTTGCGACCACTTCGTGTACTCGGATTATCGGCTGGGCAACGTCCACGACGAGAGCATCCGCGACATGGTCGCTAGCCCGCAGCAAACCAAGTTCGGGCAGGACAAAAAGGACGCGCTGCCCCAGTACTGCATCGAATGCGATTTTCGGTTTGCCTGCAATGGCGGCTGCCCCAAGCACCGCTTTACCAAAACCCCACGCGGCGAAGGGGGTCTCAACTATCTGTGCAAAGGGTACAAGATGTACTTCGGGCACGTTGACCCCTACATGCGCTTTATGGCCAACGAATTGCGGCACGGCCGGCCGGCCACCGGCGTGATGGAATGGGCGAGAAAAAGGGACGCGGTCAAGTCGGCCCTGCACCAAAAGACCCCTAGGCGCAACGACCCGTGCTCCTGCGGCAGCGGCAAGAAGTACAAGCGCTGCTGTGGCCGGGCCGCATAACGGAAAGGCACTAATGATCGATATCGAGCTACATCCCGCAGACTGCAAGGCCGTCGTCGCGATTGACGGCCAGCTTTTTACTGAGTACCGCTACGGCCACTACGTGTGCCGCCCGTACTTCTATCCCGTGCTGACGCCCAGCGGCAGCGGCCTGACCCGCGCCTATCCAATGGAAAATGTCGCCGGCGAAAACCAAGATCACTACCACCATCGCGGCATCTACACGGCCCACGGCCTCGTCAACGGCCACAACCTCTGGGACGAGGGCACCGGGCACGGCGCCATGCTCCAGCGGGGCGAGCCGGTAGTCGGCGCAGCCGACGGCACCGCGCAGATCGATGGGATCGTCGATTGGTTCGGGCCGGAGGGGGAGAAGCTGTTGGAGGAGCGGCGCACCCTCGCGATCCGCGCTCAAGGTGCGTTGCGGATCATGGACCAACGCAGCGAATTCCGCGCTCGCTACGGCGACGCGACCTTCGGCGACACCAAAGAAGGCGGGCTGTTTGCCATCCGAGTGCCGACCTCCATGGATGCCAAGGAAGCGGGGCGGATTGAAAACTCCGCTGGCCAAGTCTTTGAAAACGGCCAAGGCCCAGAGGTTACTTGGGGCCAGCAGGCGGCTTGGGTTGACTATTCCGGGCCGGTGGCCGCTGGCGAGGAGTGGGGGCACACTGTCGTCGATCACTGCGACAATCCTCGCCACCCGACCTACTGGCACGTGCGCGGCTACGGGCTGTTTACCGCCAATCCCTTTGGGGTACGCGATTTCAAGGGCGACGAAAGCCTCGACGCGAGCCAGACCATCCCCGGCGGCGACAAAGCCGTCTTCCGCTACCGACTGATCATCCACCCCGGGCGCGGCGTTGACGGGCACCCAGACGTGCGCCCGCTAATTGAGCAGTTCCAAGCGGGATAGGATGGGACCTGTAGTAGAGCAATTTTGCCACAGCCTCAAATAGACGGAGAGCAATGACGAAGAGCAACAAGCTGCGCGTCGCCCTAATTGGTGCGGGCGGCATCGCTAAGGCACATATACGCTATTACCAAGACATGGACGACGTGGAGATGGTGGCCGTGGCGGACGTGGTCCTCGAAAGGGCGCGAGCCTGTTGCGAGGAATACCAAATCCCCCAAGCCTACGCAGACTACGAGGACCTGCTCCGGCAGGCCAAACCCGACGCGGTGAGCGTCTGTACGCCCAACGGCCTACACGCCCCCTGTACTATCGCCGCGCTCGACGCGGGTGCCCACGTCCTCGTGGAGAAGCCATTGGCCATGAATGCCCGCGAGGGCCAAAAGATGCTCGACGCCGCAGAGAAAAACGGCAAAAAGCTGATCATTGGCTTCCAGAACCGCTATGACCCGAAGACGGAGTTTGTCAAGAAGCTCGTTGACGATGGCGAGCTGGGCACGCTCCTGTACGCCCGGGTGCAGGCCCTGCGGCGGCGGGGCATTCCCAACTGGGGCGTCTTTGGCCGCAAGGATCTGCAAGGCGGCGGGCCGTTGATCGATATCGGCGTCCACATGCTGGAGACCACGCACTATGCGATGGGCGCACCCAAACCGGTAGCCGCCAGTGGCAGCGCCTATACCTATATCGGCAACGAGCCGTCAAACGTGCGCTCGCACTGGCCCAACTGGGATCACCAGACCTATACGGTCGAGGACTTAATGGTGGGACACATCCGCTTTGCAACCGGCGCGATGCTCAGCATTGAGACCAGCTTCGCCGCCCATATCGAGAAGAACGAGTGGAACTTCACCCTGATGGGCGATAAGGGCGGTGCCAACTGGGATCCCCCGGGCTTTTTCCACGACGCCAACGATTACATGGTCAACACTCGGCCCGACTGGATGCCCAGCGGCCCAGCCGCCGACTCCTTCGGCCTGAGGATGCGCAACTTTGTCGATCACGTACTCTACGACGCAGAAACCCTAGCACCCGGAGCGCACGGGCTGATGGTCCAAAAGATGATTGACGGACTGTACGAATCGGCAGAACAGGGGCGAGAAGTGCCGATTGAGTAGGCGGGCGATGCGGGCGGCCTGTCGTTGCTTCTTTCTAAAAATGGCGTAAATTTTGAAGTAATGCTTCAAATTATACGCCAAATCCAACAAGACATACAAGGTGTTCACCGGCGCGAGCGCGGACGCCTCCTCGTGCTTACGGGAGCACGTCAAGTGGGGAAATCCACCCTTGCCAGCATGGCGTTTCCCGACTATCCAGTGATCAATCTAGATTCGCCTGTGGAACGAGCGGCCTACGAGCAGCTAGGGCCGGAAGAATGGGTGGCCCGCTACCCCTGCGCCATCATCGACGAAGCGCAGAAGTTGCCGGCGGTCATCGAGACCGTGAAAGCGTGTTACGACCGCGATGCGGGGGTGCGGTATATCCTGCTAGGGTCGAGCCAGATTCTGCTACTCGAAAAAGTGCGCGAATCGCTCGCTGGACGTGCGGCGCTGCGGGCACTTTTCCCGTTTACTCTGCCGGAATTGCTGGCAGCGACCGGCGCGAGCCGACTGGTCGAGATACTCTCTGCCGACGACCCGGTCCGCGCCCTCGACCAACTATGCCCGGCGACGTACCGCATTACCGCAGCCTACGCGCAGGCCAAAACGCGCTGGGAGTACTTCCTGCACTGGGGTGGGATGCCGCGGCTTAGGGAATGGGATGACGAGGACCGCTTCGCGTGGTTGCAGGACTACCAAGCGATGTATCTCCAGCGCGACTTGGGCGATTTGGCGCAGTTGCGGCGGCTGGAGCCTTTTGTCCGCGCCCAGCAAGCGGCGGCTCTACGTTCGGGACAGGTGATCAATTTCTCGGATCTGGCGCGGCTGAGCGACGTGTCTCCGGCGACCGCACGGCAGTTTACGCGCTATTTGGAACTGAGCTACCAGATTATTCTGTTGCCGGCTTGGTATCGCAACGCGGAAAAACGCCTGAGCAAGCAAAGCAAGCTGCACTTTGTCGATCCGGGGATCCGCCGGGGTATTCTGCGAAAGCGCGGGGGGATTGACGGCGCGGAACTGGAAAGTGCGGTGGTCGCCGAAATCTACAAGCAGTGCCGCAACGCCCAACTGCCGGTTGAACTATACCATCTGCGCACCGCGGACCGACGCGAGGTCGATTTGTTGATTGAGCGCGAGGACGGGTTTATCGCCGTGGAAGTCAAACAGACCGCGCGGATCAGCACCACCGATTTTCGCCATCTTCGCGGTCTAGAGGACTTGCTGGATAAGCCGCTGCTGTTGGGCTTGGTGGCCTCAAACGATGCGTCGAGCATCTCCAGCACGGCCGGGCGGCTGCGCCACGTAGCGATTCCGCATTTGCTATCGGGAGCAGGATAGGCTGCCTCGGAGTTCGCTGGATTAGCTCCCATCTAAAATCGGTATGATCCCCCGACCTGCGAGAATACTGTCGCGTTCCTGTTCGCTCCATTCTGGAATTTCGACCTCTTTACAAGCGCGGGAAAGACGGCACTGAACTCGGTTCCGGTAGTACTGTGTCCGCATGGTCACAATCAGTTGACCGCCTAGCTGGTCCAACTCCGAGGCAAATTTTTCGGCAATTCGTGCCCAGTCCTTTGCTGGCTGCTGGTTCACGCCGTCAATAAGGACTGCAAGACGAAGCTGTTCCGCCGGATTCTCTCGCCAGTGGTCGAGTATTCTGCTCCATTTCTCGCGTCCGCGTACGTGCCCCCCGGTTTGTTCAATCAATGCCGAAATCAGCAATTTCTTCACGTCATTCTGTTCCGCTATGTCGGCAAATGCGTTCGGGGTCAGGACGACCAGCAGCGGTTTTTCTTCGACAGAGAGCCAACTCTGGGCGACAAGCCACGATTTGCCATGTCCTTCGCCACCGATGACGCAGAGAATCTCTTGGTTCGGTTTGCCGGTCAAGAATGAGCGAAGTTCGGCGACAAGGTTGTCACGAGGGAGTACCGCCCCATTTGCCGCGTCCGAAGGCGACAGGGGTTGGCCAAATCGCTCTCGCGCCAACTGGCTGCTAGAAAAGGTTTTGGTCAGCCATTCGGCATTAGCCTGCCGCGCTGTAGATATTCCGAGTGTTTCCATATCTGGCGTCAGGCACATCTGGTCGAACGTGTCCATGGTCGTTTTATCCATGACGCCTGCCTCATGTAGCCCTAGCGCAGTCTCGTGTACGGCCTCTAGCGCGTCACTTTTATAGTGTTTACTCATTGTATATAACCTCCGTGATCGTTCCGTTCTTCACCGCCGCCGCCAGTGCCTTATCATCAAAGGCAAGCATCTCGCTGGCCAACTCTCGGAAAGCCTGTAACTCGTTCTGCGGGATGTTGTCTTGGTCGCTCTTGGCGAAGCCATAAACGAAAAACGCTCTTTCGGCTCGCCGGAAGAGCACAATGCTCCGATACCCTCCCGACTTTCCCTGTCCTCTCCGTGCCAGACGCTGCTTGCTTGGCTTTGGGGCGATCAACCTGCGCGGACAGCCGCTGCGAGGCTTGTCATAGACCCCTTCAACATTATATTATTTTTCACGACAATAGCCTAACACTCCCGCCTTCCTGCGAGAATGCCTCAACGCATATATAAGTGAGGAAGACCGCTGCAAACGCTTCCTCGAGGCGTCTTGTGAACACGCCCTATCAGCATTTCAATCCTACATACAAAAATGTCAACACGACTTACTTCTAGGCCCCCGGCCGAGCCATTGTGTGCAAAAGCCATGCGCTGGCACCGGCGGGCGATAATCATTGTCTGCCTCCTAACCGTTCAGGCGGTCATGTCGGGGTGTTTGCTGAAAGGCGAGGAACTCCGGCCGAATGTCGTCCTCATCTTCGTCGATGACCTCGGCTACAACGACGTCAGCTACAACGGCGCCACGGAAATAGAGACGCCCAACATCGACCGGCTGGCCCAAGAGGGCATAATTTTTTCCAATGGCTACGTCGTGCATCCCACCTGCGGGCCGTCCCGTGCGGGCCTGCTAACTGGCCGCTACCCAGCGCGTTTTGGCATGGAGGCCAACCTCGCCTACGCGCCCTTTGACTCGGAGTATGGCCTTCCGGTGGAGGAGACGACCGTGGCCGCTTACCTCAAGGACATGGGCTACCGGACGGGTATCGTCGGCAAGTGGCAGTTGGGGGCTGCGCCGCCCTTTAACCCGCTCAACCGCGGGTTCGACTACTTCTACGGCTTCCTCGGCGGCGAACACAACTACTTCCAGGTCGATGGCGCCCACTCCGGGACCTCCCAAGCCATAATTAGCTACCTCCCGCTCAACGAGAACCGCAGCGCGACCGGGTTCGACGGCTACCTGACCGACGCGCTCACGGACCACGCGATTGAATTCGTCCATGAGAATCGCGGCGACCCGTTCTTCCTGTACCTCGCGTACAACGCGCCGCACACCCCCCTACAGGCACCCGACAACCTCATTGAGAAGTATTCCAAGAAGATCACTTCTAAAGTGCATCGCCTGCTGGACAAACGGCAGACCTCCGACGACCTCAACGACCAAAGGCGACGCACCTACTTGGCCATGATTAGCTCATTGGACCAGAACATCGGGAGGGTGCTGGACACGCTCGCTAAAATCGGCAAACGCGACAATACGCTGATCTTCTTCCTCAGCGACAACGGCGGCGTTTACCCTAAGAACGACGCCGATCGGCACACTTGGGCGGACAACTCCCCGTTCAGCAAGGGTAAAAACAGCTTCTTCGAAGGCGGGATCCGGGTGCCCTTTGTGGCCTCGTGGCCGGCCCGGTGGCCGCAGGGCGAGACCTTTGAGCCGATGGTTAGCAGCCTCGACATCGCCGCTACCGCAATGGCCTTGGTCGGCTCAGAGGCGGACGCCAGTCGCCCGCTAGACGGTGTGAATCTCGACCCATTTCTTCGGGGAGAGACCGCCGGCCCCCCGCACGAAGCTCTCTTCTGGCGGCAGGCAAACGAGGTGCCGTACAGGACGCAGTTCGCGGTCCGAACCGGCAGCGCAAAGCTCGTCAAGGACAGCGAGGAGGGAGAAGCCCAACTCTTCGACTTGGAACGCGACCCAGGCGAGACGCGCAACCTGATCGATGGCGACCCCGAAACGGCGGCCCGCCTCGCCGAGCACTGGAACGCTTGGAACCGAGATAACGTCAGTCTTAACGTCTATGCCGGCCCGAGCTTCTACGAGAGCGTCCGCGCCAAGTCCGTTCAGAGACTGGCCGAGGATTTGAACGCGAGGGAAGCGGAAACGCCGCCCTTCCAAATTGGCACCGTTCCGACCACTGATCCGTCTGAGGAACCTGCGGCTCAGTAACCGCCGTTAGCCCCTCGCCATCACAAATTCCCCAACGACCTGCACCATTACCGAATCGCCGGCCTCGACGCGCTGGTGGGGTTCGAGGACGACGAAGCTGTTGGCGTTGAGCATGGAGCTGATTATGTGCGAGCCTTGGCTGCGGGCAGGACGCACCCAGAACTGGCCATCTTGGTAGCGCAGGGTCGCGCGCATGTACTGGCGGCGGTCGCCATCGTTGGCGCAGGGGCTTTCCACCCGGGCGGACGCCTCGGGCAGAAACCACGCCGATTGCGGATAGCCGGCGGCCTTGCGGATGGCGGGGCGCACGAACTGGAGAAAGGACATCATGCTCGATACCGGGTTGCCGGGCAGGCCGAAATAGGGCACGCCGCCGACCGTGCAAAAGACCAGCGGCTTGCCCGGCTTCATGGCCACGCGCCAAAAGATCGTTTCGCTCCCCAAATCGTCGAGGACCTTTTTGACGAAGTCGTATTCGCCGACCGAGACGCCGCCCGAGGAGACGGCAAAGTCAGCGCGGATCGCGGCCTCAATGGTGGCGCGGATCGCGGCTTCGTCGTCCGGGACTGTGGGCAGCATTATTGGTTCGGCCCCGTGGGCGCGGCAGAAGGCGGCTAGGGCGCACGTATTGCTGTTGACAATCTGGCCTTCTCCGGGCGTCTCCTCGATCTCGACCAACTCGTCGCCGGTGGAGAGGATCGCGACGCGCGGCCGGCGATACACGGAGACGAAGCTCTGCTGCACGGCGGCGAGTACGGCCAGTTCGCCCGGGCCGCACTCGGTCCCGGCCTTGATGACTGGCTCGTCACAGCGCATGTCCTCGCCGCGCCGGCGAATGTGTGCTCCGCACTCTTCAATGGCGCAGATTTCGACCCCTTGTCCGGCGGGGCGGGTGTCCTCTACCGGGACGATGGTGTCGGCTCCGGCGGGCACGGCCGCGCCCGTCATAATGCGGCTGGCTTGGCCGGAGCCAACCGTCTTCTGCGGCACTTTGCCGGCCGGTATGTCTTCGATGACATCCAAGGCTATAGCCGCATCGTCGTCCCTCGCAGTGGCTACGTCCGCATGACGCACGGCATAGCCGTCCATGGCCGAATTGTCGCAGGGTGGATTGTCGCGCCGCGCCAACACGTCTTGAGCGAGTACGCGGCCGGCAGCGTCGAGCAGAGAAACGCGCTCAGGGCCGAGGACTTTCACGTGTTCGAGGACGATGGCGCGGGCTTCTTCCGGGGTGAGCATCGGGTCGGGGGGCATATCGGGTATCTATGACTCCTTATGGCAAAACGGGCGAGACGCGATTAACGGGTTCCGGCTGAAATCAGCGATTTGACCTGTCCCCACGACTGGGTCTCGACGCTGGTGGCAGCCGCAGCAGGGGTGGTTGGTTGCCAAGCGGGATAGCTTCCGCCCAAGCCGTTGGTCAGATTGACCAAGTTGCTCCCGTCTATATCAACGGCCCAAATCTCCCCAGTACTGGGGCGAAAGGTGTAAGAAGTGTCAGTGCTGTTGAGAACGGTATATGAAGTAAAGGCGACCCTCGTGCTGTTGGGTGCCCAAGTAAGGGGAAAACTAGTAAGGACCCAAGCGGCGAGGTCCGAAGGAGAGCGATCGACGTTAGGTTGGCCGGACAGGGGAACGACCGTGTACTCTTCGCCGGTCACAAGGAGGAGAGCTCGGCCTGCTTCGTCACTAAGGCGTACGGCGACAGCGGCTCGTTTGGTTTGGTCTGGGGAAAGATATTGGTGGTCTCGGCGGCGGCGGATCATAAAAGCCGCCTCCCGCCATTCCACAAGTGAGGAGCCACTTCCGTCCGGTGCCACGGCGAACATCTCGAAGCGGTCCGACACGTAGTAGTAAATGTTACTTCCGTCATCAGCCCAAAAGAGCTGATAAGCGCTGTTGGGGCCTATGAATTTAATATCGTCTGTTAGCTGCTGTGGGTTGCCGCCATCGGCGTCTATCACCCAGAGGTCCCGACCGAAATGATCGGCACCAGTGTCGATATAGGCGATCTTCGTGCCGTCTGGGGACCAAACCGGGCGAGCGCAATTCTGTCCTTGGGTCAGGTTTACAGGGTCGCTCCCGTCCGCATTCATAATCCACACATCCTCGTGCCCCTCGCGGGCGGAGAGAAACGCTATTTTCCCGTCGGCTTGTCCCCAGCCAGCGACGGCCAACCCCAGCGTTGCCAAACAGACGCCCAATATGGATCGACAACTCATAGCGCGGCTCCTTTCAGATGGAGGGATTGAATGAGATGGTTAAGTATATAGAGTCCTAAATGACTTACAAGCATGTAGAGATGCTTCGACTGCGCTGCGCTACGCTCAGCATGACCCAGAGACGGGGGCTTCGTGCCCCAGCCCGTGTCATACTGAGCGTAGCGAAGTATCTCATACCCAAAACGCCATGCAGAACATCCCTTATGAATGTGAAGGATGTAGGACTGCTATATCATGGGGCTAGCAGCGATTTGACCTGTCCCCACGACTGGGCTTCGACGCTCGTAGCAGCCGCGGAAGGGACGACGGGTTGCCAAACGGGATTGCGTCCGCCCAAGCCGTTGGTCAATTCGACTAAGTTGCCCCCGTCTATATCAACGGCCCAAATGAGCCTAGTGAGAGAACTGAAAGCCATTCTCATGCTGTTAGGCGACCAAGTAGGGGTAGTCATCCAGTTGTTATCGCTCACACATCCATGGGGTAGGCGGTCAGCGGGAGAGTCCCCACAAGTGGCCGGCTGAGGGATGCCAAGAAGGGGGATAACCGAAGGCTCGACTCCACTGATAGGCCGGAGGAAAATCGAGTGCTCATCTTCCCTAGCATCGCTGATATAAAGGCGGACGATGCTATCTTCGTGCCCTTTTTCCCGCAACGAGATGATCGCTTCTTTGGTCCCGTCCGGGGAACGACTAGAGTGGTAGTGTGCCGATCGCGAGCCCACGGGCGACGAACCGCTTCCGTCCAGTGCCATGACAAACGAATCAATACTGTACCCATCATCCGTAGGCGCACCTAGGACGTCGTAGTAAATGCTACTCCCGTCTTCAGACCATGAAAGACGTATTCTATCGACCGAATCGTCCGTTAGCGGCTGTGGATTGCCGCCATCGGCGTCCATCAACCAGATCTCCCCACCGTACTGACCATCGGCAAAAACGTCGCCGATATAGGCGATCTTCGCGCCATCCGGGGACCAAGCCGGGCTGGCGCAATTCTGTCCTTGGGTCAGGTTTACAGGGTCGCTCCCGTCCGCATTCATAATCCACACGTCTTGGTGCCCCTCGCGGTTGGAGAGAAACGCTATTTTCCCGTCGGCTTGTCCCCAGCCAGCAGCGGTCAACCCCAGCGTTGCCAAGCAGACGCTCAATAAGAATCGATAGCTCATAACGCGGCTCCTTTCACAATGTCCTAATAGGACAGGGCGTTGTAGGGTACAAAGTTAGACCCACAGTAGAGCATATCGGTTCCGTCCGTTTCGGCGGCGCACTAGACGAAATTGACGAAGTCGTGGCGCACCCACAGCAAGTTGATCAGCCCCAGCACAAACCCCGCAATCACCAGCCACTTGAGACGGCGGCCGTGCCGACGACCAATGCCGCGCAAGTAGAGATAGATGCCAAAGACGAACCACGTCGGCAGAGCCAGCCAGATTTTGGCATCCCCGCCCGCGAGGTATTCTCCCGGTGCGCCAAAGAGCCAAATCGCGCCCATGCCCAAGCCCAAGGTAAAGAGCGAAAAACCCCCACCGGCAAAGCGAAAGGTCGCCGCGGCCGCCGTGTCAAGCGCGGGCAGATAGCTGTTGAGCCGGCCCTTTTTCAGGGCTTGGTGTTGGACGAGGTAGCCGACCGCCGAGCAAAACGCCAGCGCGAAGCCCACGTGCCCCAGCAGGGTTAGCACCACGTGAATGCCGAGGAAGGGATACTCCACGAGGATCGACTCGGCCTGCTCAAAGCGAATGGGCATTAGCAGCGGATAGAGCAGGCCGAGAAAGGCGAGGGGCGCGGTCAGCAGCCCGAGATGGCGCAGGCGCGCATAGCGCTCGCCGAGCAGGCCCGCGACCACCAAGGCCATGACCAGCGAGGCGATGATGACCAACATGTTGGCGAAAAGGGCTTGGCCGGAGAGCGCGAAGTGCAACGCGATGCTGACGGCGTGTACGGCCAGTCCCAACTTCAGGCTCTGGCGTCCGAGCGCGTCCCAGTCGCTTTTGTGCCAGAGGAAGTGCCCTTGAAACAGCAGCGCGGCCGCCAAGTAGAACCCCAAGGCGACGACGAGGGAGATAATGCAAAACGTCGTCACCCCTTTTCCTCCTCGGACTCGGCGTCGAGCCGAAAGAGGCGGCGCACCGTATCGAGGCGGACATACCCCTCGTCGTCGTTGGCGAATTCGCGGATTTGCACGAGCGGATCGTGCAGGAGCTTGTTGGCGTACCCGCGCAAGATGCGCTCAACGAGCTGGCGGTCCGCCGCGGAGAGCGGGCCGAGCTGGGCGGTCCAACGCGCGAGTTCCTGCTCTTGGAGCCGAGCGGCCCGCTGGTGCAAGGCGCGGATTAGCGGCCCAGTGCCCAAGGCATTGAACCAATGCAAAAACCCCTTTAGCTCGTGGTCGATAATGGCTTGCACACAGCGGATCGCTCCCTCGCGCTCTTGGCGATTGGCCGCAACGACTTGCTCTAGATCGTCCACGTCAAACAGGAAGACGTTGTCGATGGCGCGGCCGGCCGGGTCGATGTCGCGCGGCACGGCAATGTCGATGAGGAACAGCGGGCGTCCGCGCCGTTGCGCCATGGCCCGGCGCAAGTCAGCGGGCCGGATGACGTAGCCCGTAGCCGCGGTCGCCGAGATGACGATATCGACAGCCGAGAGCCGCTCGGCTAGCTCCGCAAAGGGCACGGCCTCGCCGCCCAAGCGGCTGGCCAGCGACTCGGAGCGGGCAAAGGTGCGGCTGCTTACCAACAGCCGCTCGACGCCGGCGTCGATTAAGTACTGAGCCGTGAGCGCGCCCATCTCGCCCGCGCCGACCAAGAGGGCGCAACAGCCCGTCAGGTTTTCAAAGACTTGGCCCGCCAGCTCGACCGCGGCCGTGCCAATCGACAGCCGGCCGCGGCCAATCTCGGTTTCGGCGCGGGCGCGCTTGCCCACGCGCAACGAGCGCTGGAAAAGCTCGTTGAGCAACAGGCGTGCCGAGCCGTTTTGCTGGGCAGTCTCCAGCGCCCGACGCACCTGTCCGAGAATCTGCGACTCGCCGACGACGAGGGAGTCAATGCCGCTGGCGACGCGAAAAAGGTGAATGGCCGCGTCTGAGTCGTTGAGCTGGTAGAAATGCGATTCGAGCGCCTCGACATCTACGCCTTGACATTCGGCGAGAAAGCGGCGCACCTGCGCCAGCCCGCTATCGCCATCGGCCGCCAAGTATAGCTCGGAGCGGTTGCAGGTGGAGAGAATGGCCGCCTCGTGCAGCCCGTAGTCCCCGACGAGCCGGGCTAGGGCCGAGGGCTGGTCGCTTTCGGGGAAGGCCAGCCGCTCGCGGATTTCCACGGGCGCGGTGCGGTGATTAATTCCTAAAGTCAGTATATGCACAACCTCAAAAGTACTTATTTACTATGCTATGGGGAAACTGCGAACCGAACACCCGAAAGGAAGGCGACCATGGTCAAACACCTGCTGGTCGGTTGGGTGCTCCTAGGCGCGGCGGCCGATGCGGGGGCTGGCGCGTGGACTTTGCCGCAAGGCCAGTTCTGGGGCAAGCTCACGTATTTTCAGCAGCGCACGCAGGAGTGGTACGTCGGCAAGGGCCGCTTTGGCGCGCCCGGCACCCGCGCCCGCTACGACCTAGACGGACAATACGAATCGCAAGCCATCTTTTTCGAGGGCCTCTACGGCGTCACCGACCGCCTAGACCTCGGCTTACAGGTTCCTTATTTCGACCAATCCTTTGCCAACGCCGCGTTTGCCGAACCCCGCGTGGCTACCGGCCTAAGCGACATCCGCGCCTTGGCCAAGTTGCGCCTCTTGGCCCAGCCCCTAGTCCTCGCGCTCAAGGCCGGCGTCAAGATGCCGACCGGAGCATTCAAAAACGAAGACGGGCTGATCCCGGTGGGCGAAGGCCAATGGGATTTCGACTTGGTCGGGCAGGTGGGGCGCTCCTTTTGGCCGTGGCCCTTGTACGGCAACATGGACCTCGGCTATCGCGTCCGCACCCGCAACGAGCAAATCGCCCGCGACCCCGGCGACGAGTGGTTCCTCAACGCCGAGCTGGGCTACCAACTCGCACGTCCGCTCATGCTGCTGGGCAAATGCGAGGTGGTCCGTAGCGCACCCGCGGTCGTCTTCGGCGGTATTGAAGCCGAGATCAAGCGCATCACTTACCTGACACCGGCCCTGCTCTACACCATCGGCCGGCGCACGGTGATCGAGGCGGCGGTGCGCTTCTCGCTCAATGGGCGCAATTTTCCGGCCGGTCGGCAGCTCGTCTTGGGGTTGGCAACGACGTTGGGAAAAGGCGGGGGCTAGCGGCGCAGCTTGGCCAAGCGCTCTTGGATGGCCGCAGCCATGGCCGGCCGCTGGCGCACGACCGCGTCGAAGTGGGGTTTGGCCTCGGCCGAGCGGCCCAGCATCTCCAACACCAATCCCAAGTTGAAATGCGCCTCGGCAAAATCGGGGTTGCTCTGCAAGGCCCGTTCAAAGTGGGCGATGGCGCGATCCCATTGGCGGCCTCGGGCCAAGGCGATGCCAAAGTTCACGTGAGCCTCCGGGTACTCCGGGTTGTATTCGAGCGCCCGCTCAAAATGCTCTAGGGCCAACGGACGCTGGCCGGAGCGCGTGTAGAACATGGCCAAGGTGTGGTGGGTATCCCAGTCTTGGGGCGCGGCTTCGAGCAGTTTCTTGTAGCCGTCGATTTCCTGCCCCAGCCACTTGCGGTAGAAGTCGCGGCGGAGCCGATCTAAGTCCTCGGGGCGGCGCGGCAAAATTTGCAGCGTTAGGTCGCCCATCTCGTCGGTCGAGTGCAGCCCATAGCGCACCCGCACGGGCGGGTCATGGGGTTGGCGGGGGTTTTGCGCGGAGTTGTCGTACGCGTATTCCATGACCAGCGTCGAGCCCGCCGGCAAGAACACCGGCGGCGAGAAGCGGTAGTCGTCCTGCCAGCTAAAGTCCCAGTCCTCAATCCATATAAGCCACTCCCGCTCTTGGTTGGGCAACTCGGCGTACGCTTGGATTTCCCGGCCGAGATAATGGGCGTGTGGGTAGATGGTCAGGACCTCGACATCTACGGGCAGCCGGTACGCATCGCGGATCCAATGGTCGCTCGCGCCGGCCGGTATATCTAGGTCCTTGCGGCCCAAGCGCAGCATGGCCGGGCGTCTCTTGGGCGGCCCATCGGCAAAGAACAGGCCGACCTGAGCCTCAATGGACTCTTCCTTGCCAGTGGGTAACAGGTGCAACTGGAGCAGCAAGTCCGTGCCCGGATCGAGCCGCCAAGCCAAGCTGTCGCTGCCCGGGTATGGGGTCTTGCCTTGAGTCCAACCGAGAAAGTGCCCATCGGCGTCCTCGGCCTCGCCAAAGCTCATGCCGTCAAAGCCCGGGGTGCCGTCGCGCCCGTCGCGCCGCCGCGCTGCGCCGCTGCGATCGATCATCATGGTGGCGTGGTGAACGATGCGCGCGTTGCCCGGCCTAAACTCTAGGGCCTTGACGTAGCGAGTGGAGTCAACGGGCAGTGGGATGGCAAAGTTGCGAAAGACATCTGGGCCGTCGGCCCGCAGGGTGTAGGCCGAGGTCATGGCGGCGATCAAATCGGGCTGGCCCAGTTCCCACTCGCCCTCCCACTGGGGCCGCGGCGGCCGGTCGGCGGCATGGCCCTCCGGCTGGCCGTGGTCAACCCAGCGGCGGATCGCGGCGATCTGCTCGGCACTCAACCCGCGCTCGCCGACAAAGCGACCATAGCCGCGCCTAGGCTTCCACGGCGGCATGTAGCGGCTCTCGGTGACAAAGGCGATTTGCTCGGCGCGGGCGCGTACATCCGCATAGCGGAGCAAATCAAAGGGGGCCGGGCCGGCCGGCCGGTGGCAGGGGGCGCAGTGCTGAAAGACTATGGGTGCAATGTCGCGGTTGAAGGTCGGGACTTCCTCGCCGCCACTGCATCCAAAGCAGGCCACAACCCACAACACCCAAGAGCGCGTCATTGCAGGTCGGCGATAAAGCAGCCAATCGCCTCGGTGGCGCTCGGGTCCGGGGGGCGACCCGCGAGGGCGGCCTCTATGGCGTTTGCGAGGTCGTTCCGGGTCGGCTGGGGGCGCACTTGGTCGAAGGCGGCGTAGCGGTCGTCAATGCGGCCCCGATAGAGGATGTTGCCGCGCACCCCTAACACCACGGCTTCTGGGGTCGCGGTCGCGCCGACTCTTTTGACGAGGGCGTGCTGCACATCCCGCAGGGCTTGGCCCGGCAGTCCATATTCTCGGCCGTGGCGGCGGATGGCATCCGCGTCCTCGCGGCGGTCCGGGTATATCAAGTAGAACGCAACGCCTTGTGGCTGGAAGCGGGCGTGGAGACGCGCTATGGTCGGGGCGTAGCGGTTGGAGATGGGGCAATCGGTCTGGACGAAGAGCAAAACCGCCACGGAAGCGCGGTTGACAAAGGGATCGACCGAATGGCCGGCCAAGTCTAGGGCTTGGGGGGGATCGGCGCGGCAGCCCACCAGCAGCAGCGATGCGAGCATAGCTAAGATCATAAAACAAGAAAACGGATATTGGACGCCGTCGGCAAGACGACCACTGTGCGCGTTTTTAATTACGCCGGGAACGCCTTTGGCCCTTACATTGTCTAACAGTATGGCGACCTCAAAGGCCATGGAAAGCATCCTCACCGCCGAGCAGCGCGAAAAGCTCGAAATGCTCAAGGACGAGGCGTTTTACGGCGGCCAGTACGGACTCAGGTGGTAAGCGGCAGACTCGGAGGCGGTGCGACCGCCCGCCAGCAGGAATTGGCGGCCAGTACCCGATTTGGCAGAGCCTCCTTGTTCTAAGTATCTTTTGCCATCCGCTACCAACTTTTCACAACCATACCTCCTCAGAGCTGCTATGATAATCGACTCGCATACCCACGCTTGGGAATACTGGCCTTACGAGCCGCCCGTGCCCGATCACAACAGCCGCGGCCGGGCCGAGCAACTCTTGTGGGAAATGGACCGCAACGGCGTCGATAAGGCCGTGCTGGTCTGCGCCCGCATTGAGCACAATCCCCACAACAACGACTACGTCGCCGAACAAGTCCGCGCTTACCCAAATCGCTTGGTGCAATTCGCCGACGTGGACTGTTCGTGGTCGGAGGAATACCACACCTCAGGCGCGGCCGAGCGGCTCAAAGCGGCCGCGGCAAAGTACCAGCTCAAGGGCTACACTCATTACGTCAAAGGCGATACCGAGTGGTTCGCGTCCGCAGACGGGCTGTCGTTTTTCAGCGCGACCGCCGATCTGAACCTGATCGCCAGCCTAGCCTTGGGGCCGCAGTGGCAGCCGGCGTTGCGCGAGTTGGCGCGGCACTTTCCATCGGTGACCTTTCTCTGTCACCATCTGGCCGGGGCCAATGCGCGCGAGGAAGCACCGCACCCCAACTTGCAGGAGATTTTGCGCTCGGCCGAGGTGCCCAACATCTACATCAAGCTCTCGGGCTTTCACTACGCCTCGCACGTCTCGTGGGATTACCCCTACTCGGATACGCATCACATCGTGCGCCAGCTATACGAGCACTTTGGCCCCCAGCGGCTGTGCTGGGGCTCGGATTACCCGGTCGTGCGCTTCAACATGACCTACCAGCACGCGCTCGAAGCATTCCGCACGCACTGCACGTTCATACCAGACGAACACAAGCACCTGATCTTGGGTCAGAACTTGGCCGGTCTGATCGACCAAGCCGGCGCTTGATCGCTTTCGCCGAGGACCGCACCATTCGCCGCTACTTGCTCCTATACGCGATTTTCGTCGGCTGTAGTTCCGACGGCCCAGGGCCGGTCCAAACGACCGGGCACGAGGCAGACTCGACTTGGGATCTCATCCAAACGAAAATTTTCGCCGGCCAATGCGTTAGCTGCCACACGGCCGGGTCCTCGTTTGGCCGTCAGTCCGGGCTCGTGCTCACTCCAGACGTGGCCTACGAACAGCTCGTGGGGGCCGCTCCGACGAACGCGGCCGCGCGGGCCGACGGGCTGCTGCGGGTCAGCGACCTCGGGGCGGGCATGCCCGGCCTCCTCAAAAGCTATTTGTGGGAGAAGATCAACGCGCCCGACCAGCAGCACTTCTACGGCGACCATCCTTACTACGGGGAGATAATGCCCTTTGGCGGCAAGCCGCTGACCAACGGCGAGTTGGCTTTTATCCGCGCTTGGATCGAGGCGGGCGCACCGGAGACGGGTCACGTGGCCGACGTAGCCCTGTTGGAGGACGAGTCGCGCTACGAGGTGCCGGAGTTCAAGCCCTTGTCCGAGCCGGAAAACGGCGTCCAGCTACACTTGCCGCCTTTTGAGATCCAGCCCAACTCCGAGCGCGAGATCTTTGTAGTCCATCCGCTGAACAACCCAGACGATGTATTCCTAGAGCGCGTCCAGATCGCCATGAAGGCTGGCTCGCACCACTTCCTACTCTACACCTTTGAAGACGACATACCCCCGGCGGTCCTACCGGAACCCTACGAATACCGCGACTTGCACGACGGCGCCGGCCAGTACGTCTTTGAAACCTTGCGCACGCAACTTTACCACCTGCCAATCGCCGGCAGCCAATGGCCTTTCTTCGATTTTTCCCTGCCGCCCGGCGTGGCCATGCGGCTGCCCAAAAACACCCTGCTCGACCTCAACTCGCACTATGTCAATCGCACCAGTCAGCCCGTTACCGGCGAGGTCTATACCAACTTGCACTTTGCCGACCCATCGGCGGTAGAGCACGAGGCGCGTCTTCTTTCTTTGAACAATTTTTCGATCTCCTTGCCGGCCGAGAAGGTAACGACCCTAGAGAAGGATTTTATCTTCTCCGAGCGGACCCACATTGTGCAGCTCGTCTCACACGCTCATCGGCTCATGGTAGAATTTCGGGCCGAAATGATCGGGGGCGCGCACGATGGCGAGCTGATCTACGTCGCTTACGACTGGGAACACCCGCCGATTCTGAGGTTCGACCCGCCGCTCGTCCTAGAGCGAGGAGAGGGCTTCCGCTTGGAAACGACCTACGACAACTGGACCGACCAAGAGGTCAATTTCGGTTTGTTGTCAACGGACGAGATGATGATTCTCTTTGGGATGTACTACGAGGAATAACGAATATCAGACGCCGCAAGGGACGCAAAAAAGGCGCGAAGAGCACGCATTTCCCGTGCTTCGCGCCTTTTTTTTCGGCTAGGACAGCGGTTAGTACATGTGCGGCTGCACGGCGAGGGCGAGCGACGCTTCAATATCCCATATAGCCTTTATCACCTCTTGGCCAATCAAGTCTAGCTTGCGCACCTGTTCGATGCGCCCGGTCGCCCGGGCTAGCTCGCGGTTGGCCAAGAGCTTTTCAAAAATTCCACAGGCATCCGCCAAGCAGATAATGACCACGTCGCGGGGGTCGGGAATTTTCTCGCTGAACAGCACCTCCATGATGCGCAGCTTGACCTCTAGCTCGGCCTTGCCATCGATGGCCGGATAGCGCCGCGAGCGAAAGACCCACAGGAAGCGCTCGTCCTCGCGCGCGAGAATGCCTTTTTGCACCAACCGGCGGAGCGCGCCCTCGCGGATGTCGCCGGCGCGCTCGGCCGCGCACTCTAGCCAGTAGCGGGTATCGTGCGTCTCGGTCGCCACGGCAATCTCGTTTAGCATCGGGTCGAGCAGGCTATCTTGCAGGGGGGTGCTATCGACGAGAATCAGCTTGTCCAGATCGGTGTCTATGCGGTCTTCGAGCGCCAACTCCATCAGGACCCCGCCGCCCAAGGCGTACCGCACCAACCGGTCGGGCACTCGGACAAAGCTCCCATCTTCATCGTCGAGCAAAAGAAGCATGATTTCTTCGGCGAATCTCAGCATATCTTTCCCTTTAGGCTCGGTGTTATGGTTTCCCCTCTCCCGCGTTTATTCTGCGGCAGAGCCGGTTTCACTGCTGCGGCGACGCAGCCATTCCACTGTAAACAGAACCAAGATGGCAAACGCGATGAGAAAGGTCGCCACCGCTAGGATGGTGGGGCTGATTTGCTCGCGAATGCCCGCCCACATCTGCCGCGGGATGGTTCGCTGCTCCAAGCCGCCCATAAACAGAACCACCACGACCTCGTCGAAGGAGGCGGCAAAGGCGAACAACCCCCCAGACGCTACCCCGGGTGCGATGAGCGGCAACTGCACGCGCCAGAAGCCGCGCAGCGGACCCGCGCCGAGGCTGGCCGCGGCCCGCATCAAGTTCTGGTCGAAACCCGACAACGTGGCGGTTACGGTAATCACCACAAACGGGATCCCGAGCACGGCATGGGCGAGGATGATGCCGAGGTGGGTTTGCGCCAACCCGAGGCTGGAGTAAAAGAAGAACATGCCCACCGCGGAGATGATGACCGGCGTAATCAGCGGCGAGATCAACAGCCCCATCGCAGTCTTCCGAGCGGGCATGGCCGAATTCGCCAGCCCGAGGGCCGCAAGGGTGCCGAGCGAGGTCGCGAGCAGGGTCGCCGAGACGCCTATAACCAAGCTGTTGACTAAGGCGCGGGCCCAAGCGCCGTCTTCGACGATGCTGCGGTACCAACGCAGCGAATACGCCTCCGGGTCGAGACGCAGCATGCCCTCGGTAAACGTGAAGTACGGCTCGGCGTTGAAGCTGAGTGGCACGATCACCAAAATCGGCGCGACCAAGAAGACAAACACCGCCGTGCAAAACGCGAGATAGATCCATCGCCCAAACATCAGCCCAGCCTCATGCGGTTGATGCCCACCACGCGGTCGTAGAGCACGTACAGCGCGATGACGCCCACGAGCAGGATGAAGGCGAGCGCTGCGGCCAGCCCCCAGTTGAGCGAGGTCTGCATGTGATAGGCGATCATGTTGGAGATGAGCTGCCCCTTGCTTCCACCGACTAGGGCCGGCGTGATGTAGTAGCCAATGGCGAGGATGAACACCATGAGCAATCCAGCCCCGACGCCGGGCAGAGTCTGCGGCCAATAGACTCGCCAAAACGCCTGAAAGGGGGGCGCGCCGAGGGAAGCCGCGGCCTGTAAGTGCGACGGCGGTATCGAACGCATTACCGAGTACAGCGGCAGGATCATGAAGGGCAGCAGGACGTGGGTCATCGCCACAAACGTGCCGGTCATGTTGTATATCATGGCGATGCGGCCGTCGTCCGCGACCAGTCCGATCGCCACCAAGACGTTGTTGATTACGCCCTGAGTCTGGAGCAGCACGATCCAAGCCGTCGTCCGCACCAGCAGAGAGGTCCAAAACGGCACCAACACCAGCAACAACAGCAGGTTGGCGCGGCGCGGCGGCGCGTGGGCTATTAGGTGGGCCACCGGGTAGCCAATGGCCAAGCACAGCGCGGAAATGCCAAAACTAATGGCCAGCGTCCGCCACAAAAGCGGCAGGTAAATGCGGCGTTCCTCTGGCTGCCGGACGAGGTCGCCATCGGGTGCGCGCACCAGATCGAGCGCATTGATGTAGTAGCGGAGCGTGAACCGCTCGCCCGTGGTGCGAATCGCCAACCACACATCCGGCTCGCCCCAAGCGGCGTCAATGCCGATCAGGGTCTCGCGCCAAGAATCGCCGCTGGCGGTGCGCAACTTGCGCACACTGCGCGTGACCACGCTGCGCAAGCCGCTCTTGATGCGGTTGACGCGGGTGGCAATTTGGCCGAGGGTGCGATCCTCCCGCGCTTGCAACAACTCGCGGGCGGCCGCTGCATACACCGGCTCTGCTGGGGTGCTGGTCCCGTCCCATTCGCGCAACAGGGCGAGCGTTTCCGGCAGCTTATCCGCGACTAGCGGGTCATGCACGCTGCGCACGAGCAACATGCCGAGGGGCGCGACAAAGGTCGCCAAGACAAAGGCGATCAGCGGCAGGGCCAGCCCGGCCGCTCGCCGCCGCTGCCGCGCCTGTGCATCTGCAATCGTCTGGGTTCTTATTTGATCAACCACTTGTTAGTGAATCCCCTCGTCGTCCTCAGCATCGGGTTGCAGCGCCCGGCAGTCGAGCAAGGTCCAGCCCACGCGGATCTGATCGCCTTCCAATACCGCTCCGTGGCCCACGAGGTTGGGAATCTTGACGATGAAGCCCGAGTGGTCGCACAGCTTTAGGCGCAGGCGCAAGTGGTCGCCGATAAAGGTTATGTCCTCAATCTCGGCGTCAAATTCGTTGGCGTATGCGTGCGAGTGCCCGCTCTTGAGCGGGAGCTTCACGCGCTCCGGGCGCACGACGACCGTCGTGGCAGCCCCCGGCGGGCATTGCCCCAAGCTCACGGCCTTGATGATCGCACCGCCGACCTCCACTTCGCACACGCCATCGCCCACCGTGCGCACCACGCCGTTTAGGCGGTTGTTCTCGCCGATGAAGTGAGCCACAAAAGCGCGCTCTGGCTCTTCGTAGAGCATCTCTGGGGACGCAATTTGCTCGATCACGCCGCCGCGAAAGACGGCGACCCGATCCGACATGACCATAGCCTCCTGCTGATCGTGCGTGACATAGACGACGGTGATGCCCAAGGTGCGCTGAATGCGGCGGATTTCGTATTGCATTTCCTCGCGCAATCGCCGGTCGAGCGCCCCGAGCGGCTCGTCCATCAACACGAGCTCTGGGTCGAAGACCAAGGCGCGGGCGATTGCAACGCGCTGTTGCTGACCCCCGGATAGCTGCCCCGGACGACGATCCGCCAAGTCTTCGAGGCGCACCAAGCGCAGGGTGTGGGCGACCCGCTCTCGCCGCTCGCTGGGGTCCATGCCGCGCACTTCGAGCGGAAACGCCAAGTTGTCGCCGACCGTCATGTGCGGAAAGAGCGCGTAGTTTTGGAATACAACGCCAATGCCGCGTTTGTGGGGCGGCAAATCGCCGACGGGTACGCCATTGATGTGAATGGAACCAGAAGCTAGGGTCTCAAACCCAGCGAGCATCATCAGGCAGGTCGTCTTGCCGGAGCCAGACGGCCCGAGCATGGTCAGAAATTCGCCCTTGAGCACGGTGAGGTCGAGGTCTCGCACGACCCAAGTGCGGCCATCGTAGCTTTTGCTGACGCCGGAGAATTCGACGTGGGGACTCGTGTCTGCGCTCATCGTTCACCACCCTAGGGCAGCGCCGTCGCGGCGCGGGTCGGCCCCGCCCATAAAGGAACCCGTGGCGGCATCGACCATGATGCCTTGGCCGCCGCCGACTCCGGTTGACCAGTCGCCGAGAAAATTGAACTGGTGCCCGCGCCGCTCCAGCTCGGCAACGACCTCGCGGTCAATGCGGTTTTCCGCATCGACGACAAAGCCGGAGGAGCCGGTCTTGACGCGGGGGGCCTCAATGGCGGCTTGGACGTTCATCTGGTGATCGAGGATGTTCATAATCATCTGCGGCGTCGTCTGGAGAATGCCATAGCTCCCCGGGGTGCCGATGAGCAGCCGCAGGCCATCGGCGTCCCAAACTTGGGCCGGCGAAACGCACATCTCGTTTTTCTTGGCCGGGCCAATGACATTGGGGCTGGTAGGCTCGCGATCGAACCACCGCATGAAGTTGTTGAGTGCAATGCCGGTCTCTGGCACGACCATCGACGATCCAAAGCCGCCGCCCAAGCTCTGGGTGCAGGCGACCGCATTGCCCTCGGCGTCGATGGTGTCGAAGTGGGTCGTGCATTCGCTCATCCACGCGCGCGGGTCGCCCGCTGTGACCTGCTCAACCGGGCCGCCGGGCGAGAGGCGATCGCCCGCTGTGAACTGGGCCTCGTCGCCGATGAGTGCCCGCCGCTCGGCCGCGTACTCTTTGGAGAGCAAGCCCGCAGTCGGCGGGTCGGCAATGGCTGCGTAGGCAATGCGGTCGGCCATGGCCAGCTTGGTCGCCTCGATAAAGCGGTGCAAGGTCGGGGCGGTGTTGTGGCCGAGGGCCGCCACGTCAAAGCCCTCCATAATGGCCAGCGTCTCTAAGTACTGGACGGCTTGGCAGGGCGGCGGCGGCGCAAAGACCTCATAGCCGCGATAGTTGGTGGCGATTGGATCGACGAAGGCCGGGGTAAAGTCGGCGAGATCGTCTTTGGTAAGTAGGCCGCCGGTCTCGGCCATATAGCGGACGATGCGGTCGGCAATCGCGCCCTTGTAAAAGGCCGCCGCGCCCTCGGCCGCGACTTGGCGGAAGGTCTCGGCGAGGGCCTTTTGCACGACCACTTCCCCGGGCTTGGGGGCCGCGCCGTTGAGCAGGTAGGTGTCGGCGCCGGTCTTGAAGCGACGCAGGCTCGCGACCGCACCACCGTAGAAGTAGGCGTTCTTGACCGTGAGAGCGTAGCCCTGCTCGGCGTATTCAATGGCCGGTGCGAAGACGCGGGCGGCTTCCACTGAGCCGTAGCGCTCCAGCGCGGCCAGCCAACCGCCGCAAGCACCCGGCACCAGCGGCGACAGCGGGCCGAGCACCTGCTTGTCCTTGTCGTACAAGCTCAGGGTGGCCGCCCGCGGGGTGAGGCCGACGTAATCGACGATCTTGTGCTCTTTTTCGCGGGCGCTGTAGATGTGTAGATAGCCAACGCCGCCAATGCCCGACATGTACGGCTCGACCACGTTGAGCGCCGCGGCCGTGGCAATGGCTGCGTCGATGGCATTGCCGCCCTCCATTAGGAGGCGCATGCCGGCGAGAGAAGCGAGAGGATGGGCCGAGGCGATCATGCCGCGGCGGCCCGTAGCGGTGCTGCGGTGCGTGGTGCCTTTGGCAGAAAAGGGCATTGGACGCAACTCCTTGCGATTTGTAAATTTGCGACCACTTAACCGCCTAAAATAGAGCGGGTAAATTACAGCGTCAATGAGGAGCGTACTTCTTATGAGCGACAAAACAATAGACCTGCGCAGCGACACGATCACCCTGCCGACCGAGGCCATGCGGGAGGCCATGGCCAGTGCGCCGTTGGGCGACGATGTGTACGGCGAAGACCCAACGGTCAACCGCCTGCAAGAATTGGCCGCCGAAAAAGTGGGCATGGAAGCCGCGCTCTACGTGCCCTCGGGGACGATGGGCAATGCCTGCGCCCTGATGACCCACACCCACTGGGGGGACGAGGTGCTCTTTGAGGAACAGGCGCACCTATACTACTGGGAGGCCGGAACCTATGCCGCGCTGGCCGGCTTGGCCGTGCGCACTGTTGAGGGCGAGCACGGCATCATCACCGGCGACCAAGTGCGCGAGGCCATCCGCGCCGACAACCCGCACTTCGCTCCGCTCAAGGTCGTCTGCATTGAGAACACCCACAACAATCACGCCGGCCAAGCTTGGTCGGTCGCTGAGGTGGCCGCCGTGGGTGCCGCCTGCCGCGAACACGGGCTGAAACTCCACGTAGATGGAGCGCGCATCTTCAACGCCGCCATAGCCACCGGGACGCAGGTCCCAGCATTTACTCAGCACGTTGACTCCGTGATGTTTTGCGTCTCCAAGGGGCTGAGTGCGCCGGTCGGCTCGCTGCTGTGCGGCAGCAAGGACTTTATCGAGCGGGCCTATCGGATGCGCAAGCGGCTCGGGGGGGCCATGCGCCAAGCCGGCGTCGCGGCCGCGGCCGGCATCGTGGCCTTAGAGCAGATGGTCGATCGGCTGGCCGAGGATCACGCGGTGGCGCGGGAGCTGGCCGCGGGCTTGGGAGCGATTGAGGGCGTTGAGGTGATTTTTCCGCCGCGACCGACCAACATACTCAAGGTGGATTTTGCGGCCTTGGGGTGGTCGGCGGCCGATCTGGTCGCTCAGTGGAAGGCGCGGGGCGTGTTGTGCAATCCGCGCCCGCCGCACGGAGCGCGGCTCGTGGCGAATCGGCACGTCGGGCTAGAGGACGTCCAGTACGTGGTGGAGGCGACCCGGGCAATGATCGGGTAGGGGGCGGGCTGCTTGGCTCGTCTTTCGTCTATAGCCCCGTGCGCTTGCCTCCTTATCGCGACCCTTGCCGGAGGGGATGCGCTGAAGAACGCAGATGGCTCGTGGAAATACAGCAATCATCTGGTGGGAGAGACGAGCCCGTACTTATTGCTACACGCGCACAATCCGGTCGAGTGGTATCCTTGGGGCGAGGAAGCCCTAGCGAGAGCCGAGGCCGAGGACAAGCCGATCTTTCTGTCGGTCGGCTACTCGACCTGCCATTGGTGCCACGTAATGGAGCGGCGAGTCTTTTCCGACCCCGCGATCGCGGCGCAGATGAACGCCAGCTTTATCAACATCAAGGTCGATCGGGAGGAGCGGCCCGACATCGACCGGATTTACATGCTGGCGACCCAGTTGACTACCCGGCACGGCGGCTGGCCTAATTCGGTGTTTTTGACGCCAAGCCAAGAGCCGTTTTTTGCCGGCACTTACTTTCCGCCCAGTCCCCTGCCCGGGCGGCCTTCCTTTCCCCAAGTCTTGGACTTCACGCGCCGGCGCTGGCACGACCAGCGCGCGCAGGTGCTCCAAATTGCGGGCCGCTTGACCGCGGCCATTCGCGACTTGGAATCCGGGCCGGAGACAGCGGCCGCGCCGCCCGATTCCTTGCTCGTAGCCCAAGTACTAGCCGCTATTCAGGTGCGCTACGACGCGATCAACGGCGGCTTCGGGGGCGCACCCAAATTTCCCCCGAGCTTGCGCTTGGAGCTGCTGATGGCCAAGGCCGAGCGCTTTGCCGATCCCTCAGTACAGCGCATCGTCTTGCACTCGCTGGAGCGGATGGCCGCGGGCGGCATCTACGACCAAATCGGCGGGGGCTTTCACCGCTACGCCACGGATGCCGAGTGGCGAGTGCCGCACTTTGAGAAGATGCTCTACAATCAAGCTCATTTGTCGCGGCTATACGTGCGGGCGTACGAATTGACGGGCGACGAGCGGTGGCGGTGGGTGGCAGAGGATATTTTTCGCTTTGTCGCTCGGGAGATGACCGGGCCGGCGGGGGCTTTTTACTCGGCACTGGACGCCGAAACTGAGGCCGAAGAGGGCAAGTACTACCTGTGGACAGCGAGGGACTTGGAGCGCACGTTGGGGCGCGAGGCCGAATTGTTTTGGGATGGCTATGGATTGGCCTCCATGCCCGAGGGCGAGGGGGGCGTCCTCTACGCGCAAACGCCGCTGCCCGAGGCCGAGCTGCGGGATCGGCTGACGCCCGTGCGGCAGCGCGTCCTAGCAGCGCGGGCTGAGCGGCCCTATCCCCTCCTCGACGACAAGGTGCTGGCCGCTTGGAACGGGATGATGATCGAGGCGTACGCCCGCGGGTTCGCGGTTTTGGGCGATTCCCTCTATCGCCGGGCCGCTGAGCGGGCGGCCGATTTCGCGCTCAAGCACCTGCGGCGCGCAGACGGGGGGTTGTGGCGGGTCCATCGGCTGGGCATTTCGCAGCAGGTGGCTTACCTAGACGACTATGCGTTTTTGGTGTGCGGACTGACGGCCTTGTACCGGGCCACTGGCGAGGGGCGGTGGTTGCAGGCTGCCCGCGAGCTAAGTGCCGAAATGGTAGGCCGGTTTTGGGACGAAGCGGCTGGGGGGTTTTTCTTTACCGAAGCGAGCAACGCGCTCATCGTGCGGAGCAAGTTCGCCCAAGACTCGGCCCTGCCTTCGGGCAACGCGGTGGCGGCCCACGCGCTGTTGGATTTGGCCGAGTTGACCGGCCAAGCGCACTACCGCAGCCGGGCCGCGCAAATCCTATCCGCTTTTGGCGGAGCTATGCGGGCGCGGCCTTCGGCCTCGGTACATTTAGCCGCGGCGGCCGAGCACCACCTGCAAACGGCGCTGTCCGCCGCCGCCTCAGCCGACACCCCAGCGGATTCGCTCGTCTCCATGCGGGTCGAACTGTCCGTGCAACGGCCAGTGGCGGGCGAGGCTTTTGTCGCGGCCGTGCAGCTAAACATCCGTCCGGGCTGGCATATCAACGCCAACCCGGCCTCGGGCGACTTGCTCATTCCCACCTCCCTGACGCTCAATGCAGACTGGCCGTTGGACTTTGCCCGCGTGCGCTATCCCACCGGCCGAGCGCGGGCCTTTCCGGCCCTAGGAGAGACGCTCGCGGTGTACGAGGATCAGGTCGCGCTGTGGGCGGATTTGTCGCTGCCCCCAGCAGCGGCCGGGACAGCGGGCTATTTGCGTTTCCTAGTCCAATATCAGGCCTGCGACGAGACCCGGTGCCTCCCGCCGACCGAGTTGAGCCAGCGCGTCCGAGTGACCGTGGCCCCGTGATCCAACGCGCCGACATCATCGGCTGCGGGGTGGGCGAGCGAGAGGCCGCCACGCTCCTCGCCCAAGTTGAGGCCCTCTCCGGTGCGCCGGAAGCGCGCTGGCGGGAGGCAGCCCGCTGCATTCTGCGACCGGATCATCCCTTCGCCCTGCACCAGTTGCTCTATCGGGCCATCTACGGCCGTGCGGGTGGCCCGGTGTTCTTTCCCGAGTTAGCAGACATTGAGCACGCGCATATAACGGCGCTGCGGCGCGCGCTCGGTCTGGATTCACACGCCGCGCTCTTTGCGTGGTCGGTTGCCGAGCGGGAGGCGTTTTGGGAACGGACGGTCTCTCGCTTGGGCATCCGCTTCCGCAAGCCGTACACGCGGCTTGTCGATCTCTCCCAAGGCGTTGAAACGCCCCAGTGGTTTGTCGGGGCCGAGATGAACATCGTCGAGAGCTGCTTTCAGGCACCGGCCGATCAGACGGCCATCGTCTTTCAGCGCGAGGGCGGTCGGCTCGAGCGAATGAGCTTCAGTGCCTTAGAAGCCTTGTGCGACCGGGTCGCCGGTGGATTGCGGGCGTTGGGATTTGGCCCCGGCGATCGGATTGCCATCGCCATGCCGATGACAGCCGAATCTGTGGCGATCTATCTGGGGATCATCAAGGCGGGTTGCGCGGTGGTCGCCATTGCCGACAGCTTTGCCGCCCCCCAGATCGCCGCTCGGCTGCGGATTGGAGAAGCCCAAGCCGTTTTTACGCAAGACGTGATTTTGCGCGGGGGGCGTGCGTTGCCCCTGTACCCGCGCTTGATCGCGGCCCACGCTCCGTTGGCGATTGTGTTGCCGGGGCGCGTGGAGGGGTTGACGAAGGCGTTGCGCTCGGGGGATCTGCGCTGGGACGAGTTCTTGCCGGCCGACGCCGAGTTCGCGGCTGTGGCCGGCGATCCCGACGCGACGACCAATGTCCTGTTTTCATCGGGAACGACCGGCGACCCCAAGGCCCTGCCTTGGACCCATGTCAATCCGATCAAGTGCGGTGCAGACGCGCATTACCACCAAGATGTCCATCCGGGCGATGTGGTCGCTTGGCCGACCAATTTGGGCTGGATGATGGGGCCGTGGCTGATCTACGCCGCCTTTTTGAACCGCGCGACGATGGCACTCTACTATGGGACGCCAACCGAGCGGGGGTTTGGGGAGTTTGTGCAGGCGGCTCGCATTACTATGCTCGGCGTCATTCCGAGCATGGTGCGGACTTGGCGCAGCACGGGCTGCATGGAGGGCGTCGATTTTTCGGCGATCCGCGCTTTTAGTGCCACCGGGGAGTGCTCCAACGCCGAGGACATGCACTATCTGATGGCACTGGCGGGGTATCGGCCCATACTCGAATACTGCGGCGGCACCGAGCTAGCGGGCGGCTACTTGCTCAGTACGCTCGTCGAGCCGGTCGCCCCCGCGACCTTTAATTCGGCGACGCTGGGGACGGACTTGGCAATTTTGGACGAGGACGGGCAGGAGTGCGAAAGCGGCGAGGGCTTTCTGGTCCCGCCCGCCATTGGCATGTCCACTCGGGTGCTCAACCGCGACCACCGCGAAGTGTACTATGCGGGCGTACCCAAGCGGGGTGGGGTGCCGCTGCGCCGCCACGGCGACCAAGTCGAGCGGCTGGCTCCGGGCATGTACCGGGTCCATGGCCGCGCCGACGACGCCATGAACTTAGGCGGAATTAAGGTGAGTTCAGCCGAGATCGAGCGCGTCTTGAATGCGATGCCGGGTGTGGTCGAGACCGCCGCGATTGCAGTGCCGCCGCCGGGGGGCGGGCCGAGCGGGTTGGTGATCTTCGCAGTGCTGGAGGATTCCGGCGGCGGCTGGCAAGACGCGATGCAGCAAGCGATCCGCCGGGAACTCAATCCGCTCTTCAAAATTCACGAGGTCGTACTAGTAGAATCGCTGCCGCGGACCGCGTCGAACAAGGTGATGCGCCGGGTCTTGCGGGAGCGGTATGGAGGAAAACCGCGCAACCATCAACGCACAGGCTCTTAGAAGCGGTCCGAAAACTCTGGTGGTCGTCCTTTGCGTCTAAACGATCCCGGCTGGATTCCCGCCCCGTGTCGGGGCACGGGGTGGCGTTCTTGCGCGGGAATGACGCTCTAGCGTCGTCATGCAAGACTAGGCCAAAAGCAACATGAGTTTTGGAATACTTCTGAGAGGGATCGACAACTCGCAACCACATAGGACGACGTACTATGCCATTATCAAGGCGACTCGACTCGTGCTCGCTTGAACGCATTACCAAGATGAAAGATGTGGTAATGCAGGAGGTTGATAGGATTGACCGTCAGCGAGCCGAGCAAGAAAAAGAACTCGGCGAAATGATCGAAAAGGTAGAAACGGTCAGTCTGAGCAAACGGCACGGCCAATACGAACTGAATCTGGATAAAGCGGAAGCGCAGATCGCAAGGTTGAACGCCGAAAAAGAAAAATTGTTGGAAAAGGTCCAAGTCATTGAGGAAGCGCGGCAAAAGAAGCACCTGATGAACGAACAGGCACGGGTGCTTGGCAGCAGGAAGAGGGTCGTGGTCAAAGACATGCTCATCTTTTTGCTCATTCTCTTTATTATCGCCATTCTGGTCGTTGACTTGCTCGGCATCGGGGCCACTGGCGGCGGGGCCGTTGCCAAAGCCGAAATTGAGAACGGTCAGATCCGCAGAGTCATCATGCTAAACGAAGGGGCTGGATACGAACGGGTGAATATCGAAATCGCGGACAAAGTAGGGCAGGGTGCCCTTGTCACCGGGCAGGTCGTTGAGGGTAAGCTAACCCAAGTGGATGTCATTGAGGCCGGCGAACACTACGTCAATCCCACGGTGGAGATCGCGCCCCACTTTGCGGTCGGCAAGCTGTGGCTGTTTTGGATCCTCGACGTGATTTGCTGCACCATTTTTATGATCAACTTCTTTTTTGAGCACACCCTCGCCGCTTCCAAAAAGTGGTACTGGAAGCGCAACTGGATCGATTTCATAACGTCCATTCCGCTGCCGCCGGTGCAAGTCATTGCCGCTTCCGGCCAATTGGAGTTTGTCCGCTTGGGACGCCTGCTCAGGGCCATGCGGATTTTGCGGGCGTTGAGAGTGTTCCGAGTGGCGATGTTTTTCTGGCGGGGTATGGATCACTTGAGTTCCACGTTAGACGTGCGGCTCCTCAAGCGGTCTCTGCTATACGGCTTGTTATCGCTCGTGTTTGGAGCCTGCATTTTCATGGGCTTGGAGCGCATGGAATCCGGTTCGGGGTTCTGGGCGAGTCTTTGGTGGAGCTTTACGACGCTGGTCACCGGCGGGTACGCCGACATCCACAACCCCCAGACGGCTTCGGGCAAAATCCTCACCGTGTTTCTGGTGATTACGGGTATGGTTTTGGTGGGGGTTTTTACGGCTACGCTGACGAGCATCCTCGTAAGCGATGAGGATTCCTTGAAGGTCGAGGAGCTTGAGGAGCAGGTCGGGATTGTAACAAAAATTCAAGAAGACGTAAAAGACATCAACGAGCGTCTAGGCCAGCTAGAACAGGCCATCCGCGAAGTTGGGGACGCGCTCAACAGAAGCAACCGATCCAGTTAGTCGTCAACGGCCTCTGACAACCTCTCGGCAGCCCATTGATTGATGCTCTGGCCGCTGACTTTTGTCGCGGTGGCTACCGCAGCGTGTACTTCAGACGAACTTTTCTCTCGCTTCCAAGACTTTTGCGACTACGACTTCGACATCGCCGGCATCTACAAACGGCGACACGATAAAGGACTTTAGCGCGACAATGGGTTCCTGATATTGGGTGTGGCGGTAGCAGTCGGTTGAGGAAATGACGACTCCGCGCCCGGCCATGGCCTCGGCGTGGACGTACTCGAAAATTTTTCGGTTGTAGTCGTTGTGGGCCAGCAGCGTTTCTCGATAGGCTGGGTCGTCAAATTCTTGGCGCTTGATCGAAAAGGTATCTACGTCGGGCGGATATACGCGGAAAAGCGTTACCGTGCCAAAGTTGTCGCGGTTGAGCACGGTGATGGCTTCGTGTCCTTCGAGGTGCTCGCGCAAGAGCTGGGTCATCTCGACGATGTGCCCGAGGGCGACGCGCAGCCCTTGCTTGCCTAAGAAGCGAAAGTTGGCCAGCGCGGCCAGCGGGCCGGTTCCGGCTCTGGACGTTTCGAGGGTGTACATGCCGGGGCGATGGTCGCCAAAGTGATAGAGGTACGGCATTTGTCGCTGGTCGCGCATTAGGAGCTGCAAATCGGCCCGCTCTTTGACGAGGACGAGGCTGGAGATGTACGGGGCAAAGCCGGTCTTGTGGAAGTCGATGCCCATGGAGTCGGCCAACGCCAGATGGCGGATGCGCCGGCACACTCCGGCGAGGGCGCGGAGGGTCCGCGGTCGAAACGCTAGGGGGTTGGCCTGAAAGTCGTAGTCGTTGAAAACCGACCACGCCCAGCCGATGACCGCGTCGGCGTGGATGTGGGGGCGATAGGAGAGCTGGAACTCGTCCACTAGCGAGTCGCGCAAGGCCGCAATCGCCGGCAGGTCGTCCAACCCGAACGCATCCGTAGTCCCCATGGTCGCAATAATGGCGGCGATCTTTTTCCCGCTATCTAAGGCCGTCCGTGCCGCATCCGCTAGCTGGGCGAGGTCAATTTCGTTCTCAGCGATCGTCGGAATGGTGATTAGCTGATCGGTGCCAATGCCGAGCCACCCGACGATGTTGTGGGCGCAGTAGTGCCCGGCGTCGGAAACGAGTACTACTAAGTCGTCGGATACGCCCGTTTGCATGGCCTGTGGACAGGCTTTTTCCAAGCCGATTTTTACTCCATAGAGCGTGGTAGCGGTCCCGCCAAAGGTGAATGTGCCGCTGGCTTGTTGGGGGTCGTAGCCCACCAACCGCGCGGTCATGCTGACCGCTTCGACTTCGGCTAAGGCGACGAGGCGGCTGTATTCGTCCCAAGCGATGTTGGGGTTGTGCAGCGAGGCGAGCAGGACGCCGATGAGGCTGGGAATGGTCGGGGGCGGGATGACGTTTTGTTGGGTCTGGGGATGGCTGGAGATGGTTATGCCGCGCAGATAGCCCACCAACTCTGCGGTGACCGCCTCGACCGAAGACATCTCAGCGGGAAGCTCGGCCTTTTGCGCCTCGGCAAAGTCGCCGGGGATGACCGGGCCGAGCGTGGGCAACTGGGTTTTCAGCGCATCGACTTGGTCTAGGGCGCGCATGATGGAATGCACGAAATACGAATCGTGGATGGGGTCGGATACCGGCTGGGGGAAGGCACGGCGGATGTGTTCTAGCGCGTCGCGGTATGATGGGGTCATTGGCTGCTCACCTCTGGTCAAAATGCAAAAGGCCGAGTGCCAAAAGAGAGGCACTCGACCTTTTGAGTGAAACGTCTAGGGTGACTGCTCGGCGTCCTTAGAAACCGTAGCGGAGTTTCCCGTACCAGAATGCGCCGCTGTACCCAAAGGGGCTAAACTGGCTGTACTTATTGCCCACTCCTCTGGGAGCGTTCGGATTTTCATCCGAATAGGTATTGAGGGCATTCTGCCCGCCGACACTGACCATTAACCCGTTGCCAAGCCCATAGCTCGCCTCTAGGTCAAGCAGATGACCGTCGCTCCGGTACGTCGCCGTATCATCGCCATCAAACCAAGAAGAGTAATAATGCCAGCGCCCGAGGAGATTCAACTCGGGAGAGACGGCTTGTGTCAGAGTTAGACTGGCGCGGTAAGTGGGCAGACTTTGCTCCAATTCCATGATGCGGCCTTGACTAAGGGTTTCGGGGTTGTAGTCCGTAACCTCGGTTTCCGTGAAGTTGTTGGCGAAGATCAGATCCCCATTGCCCGCCGGAACCGTGAGGACGATGTCCAGACCTTTCGTTGTCGTCTCGAAATCATTGGTGAAGTAGCGGAAGTTCGTCAAGTTACGAACGTAAGGCACTTCTCCGTTCTCAAGTTGCGTGATCTGCTCCTCCGTCAGGTTTTCCGTAAGATTGAAGTCCTCAGAGAGGGCGAGGCGATCTTTCAACAGGATCTGGAAGAAGTCAATGGTTAAGTTCCCGCCCGACAGGTCGGCGACAATGCCCGCCGTAAAGTTGGTTGACTTTTCGGCGTCGAGCGGCTTGCCGCCCACCAATTCGGCGACCGGGTTGGTCGAAGGAATGGTGCCGTTGTTTACCAAGTCGTTCAGGACCAGATCGAACTGCGTCGATACGTTGAAGGCATTTTGCTGCCCGGGCGTGGGAGCCCTAAAGCCGGTGCTATAACCGCCGCGCAGTTTCAGGTCGTCGCTGAGGCCGTAATTGGTCGCCAGCTTGTAATTGGTGGTGGTGCCGAAATCGTCGAAGTTTTCGTAGCGCACCGCACCAACTAGCAACCAGTTTTCAAGTGCATTGAGCTCGGCCTCGACATAGAAAGCAGAATTGGAGCGACTCCAAGTGCCGGCAGCAATATCGGGGAACCCAGGAAAACCATTAGATCCCGAGCTAAATCCCTGCCTAGCTAGCGGACCGATTTGCCAAGACGCTTCGTCGCCAGCCACGATTTCAAACTCTTCGGTGCGATACTCAGCACCGGCAGCGAGGAACAACTGCTCGTTGACCGGGAAGGTAAGGTCGAGGTTCAAGTTGGTGTCCAACTGGATGTAGTCGCCCGGATTGAACGACGTCGGCGAATCAGGCCCCAACGAGGCGTTTACCGTATTGAAAATGAAGAAGTCGGCGTGATGGCGGCCGTTGGAGGCACTGAGATCCCAAGTGATCGTCGGGTCGGCAATCGTTCCCTTAATGCCCAACAGAATCGAGCGATCGACCGTGTCGGCACCAAAGCGGGGCGTGAACCCACCCGGCCGACCCGGCCATCTGCCGCCTTGGCTCTCTTGGAAGGTGAAACAGTTGTTGTCGTTAAGAACCGAGTTCAAAGCCTCGGAGTCTGGCACGTTGTCAGTTATGGTCACCGTGGGGCACTCCCCGCCGGAACCCACACCGTCCAGATCGCCAATGAGCAAGGTCGCGCCGCCGTCCCCACTGAATACGGAACCCCGCGTGTTTGGATTGCGGAAGTAGAACCCGCCTTCCACTTCTTTGCTGGCATAGTTGGCGTGGCCGTAGAGCTTAATGGCGTCGGTCAGGCCCGCGCCGTAGTTGGCGAAGAACTTGACGTCGTTTCTGACGAAGGGTTGACCCCATCGCTGAGCCGGGTCGGCCACATTGGTATTGCCCGCTGCGATCAGGTCAATGGCGTCTTGACGCTGGTAGGAGCGGACGGTCTCATCGGCGTTGCCGTACTCCATGCTGAGGTTGGCCCAGCCCCGCTCGCTGCCCAAGCCGATATTGCCGGCGGCACTGTAGGTAAACCCGTCGCCTTCTTGGAAAATGCCGGGCTTAAACTCGATAGACCCGCCTTGATAACTGTCTTTTAGCTGGAAGTTCATCACCCCGGCAATGGCGTCGGAGCCGTACTGAGCCGAGGCCCCGTCGCGCAGCACTTCCACCCGCTTGAGCGCAATGGCTGGGATCGGGGAAATGTCCGGCCCCTGTGCGCCATCGGCGACTCCGTTGCCGAGCCAAGTGATTACCGCAGAGCGGTGGCGGCGCTTGCCATTGACCAAGACCAGCGTGTGGTCGGGCGCGAGGTTGCGCAGACTGGCTGGCCGGACGACAGTGGCCGCGTCGCTGATGGGCTGGGTGTTGACGTTGAAGGAGGGCGCGATATTGCGCAGGAGATCGGGCAGGTCTGTGCCGCCTTGGTTGACGAAATCTTCGCCGCGGACTACGTCGACCGGCACGGCCGAGTTCGTCACCGAGCGCGGTTGCCGCGCCCCGGTCACGACCTGCTCTTCAAGTTCTACGACCCCTTCGAGCATTTCCGCGTTGGCCGCGGCCATCTCTTCTGCTGCCGTCTCTTCTTCCTCCATGGCACCTTGGGCCATGGCCTCAGACGCCCAACTCACAGAGAGCAGGGCCGCAAGGCCAAAGGCAGATAGGAGCTTTTTCATCGGATCTTTCTCCTTCTTAGGGAAAAATGGGTTATATATTATTTAACTTATAAGCCAATGAAAGCATATAAGGTATAAATGAATTACTTTTTGGTCAATCATTCATTATTTAAGGGATCGAAGGACAAAAGCCATGCTGGGCAAATTTTTTGATAAAGTAAAGCAGGGGTTAGCGCGGACGCGGCAGGCGATGACCGAGGTGATCACGGGCAACCCTCGCTTGGACGACGATGCGATTGACGATATAGAGGCCGCGCTGATCGGTGCTGATATGGGGCTGGAGACCGCGACCGAACTCGTCGATCCGCTACGCGAGCGGCTCAGGCGCGGGCAGATAGCAGGCGGGCCGGCCGAAGTGATACAGGTGTTGGAGGAGCAAGTCGCCGCGATGATGACCTCGGCAACGGCTCGGCCTTACCCCTAGCCGGCGAGTTGCCGGGCCAGCCGTTTGTCGTGCTGATCGTCGGCGTCAATGGCACCGGCAAGACGACGACGGCCGGCAAGCTGGCCAAGCGTTATGCCGATGCGGGTAAGAAGGTGGTACTCGCTGCCGGCGACACGTTCCGGGCCGCAGCCATTCCACAGCTCGCCATCTGGGCGGAACGCGCCGGGGCCGACCTGATACGGGCGCAGCGCGGAGCCGACCCGGCGGCTGTGGCCTTCGACGCGCTCGCTGCGGCCAAGTCGCGCCGGGCCGACGTGCTGTTGGTCGATACGGCCGGCCGCTTGCACAACAAGGTCAACTTGATGGAGGAACTCAAAAAAATCCGCCGCTCGCTGGCCAAGCAAGACCCAGCAGCCCCGCACGAAACCCTGCTGGTACTCGACGGGACCAGCGGCCAAAATGCCCTGTCGCAGGCTTCCGCATTCAATCGAGCCACCGAGCTGACCGGGCTCGTGCTGACCAAGCTAGACGGGACGGCTAAAGGCGGGATCGTCGTCGCGCTGCGGCGTCAGATGAACCTGCCGGTGAAGCTGATTGGGGTGGGCGAAGGAGTGGACGATTTGCAGCCGTTTGACGGGGCGGCATTTGCCCGCGCCCTGTTCGCCGAGTGAGGGGTTACAGCGCGGCCAGCGCGTCTTCTAGCTCCCCCCTTACCTCCGCATCTTCTTCTACTCTCAGTCGCCGTTCTAACGCCCCTTTTGCCTCATCGCCCCCGAGTTGGCCCAGTGCCCAAGCCACGTGGCCGCGCACGAGCGGCTCGTTATCGTCGAGAGCTCTGACCAAGGCTGGCACGGCGGCCTGTTCGCCCGAATTGCCCAAGGCCACGGCGACATTGCGCAAAAAACCGCGGCGTTTGGGGCGCTTGACCGGGCTGCGGCGAAACAGGGCGTTGAAGGCTTCGCGGTCGAGTTGGATCAGGTCGATGAGCGCCGGGCTGCTGAGGCCGGCTCGGCTTTTGTACGCCGACTCTGGTGCCGGCTCGGCCTTGCGGTTCCAAGGGCACACCTCTTGACATACGTCGCAGCCAAAGATCCACTGGCCCATGCCTTGGCGCAGGTCGCGGGGAATCGGCCCCTTGAGTTCGATGTTGAGATAGGAGATACAGCGCCGGGCGTCGAGCACGTAAGGTTCGGGGAAGGCGTCGGTGGGGCAAGCGTCCAAGCAGCGCGTGCAGGTGCCACAGTGGTCTGGGGCGGGTTCGTCGTAGTCGAGTTTGAGTTCGGTGATGATTTCGGCCAAGAAGAAGTAGGAGCCGCGGTGCTTGTCGATCAGGCAGGTGTTCTTACCCCACCAACCCAAGCCCGCCCGCTGGGCGAGTTCGCGCTCTAGGACGGGGGCCGTATCTACAAAATAGCGGCCTTTCGTCTGCACTCCAGCCTCGGCTAGCACGAATTCCCACAGGGCCGCCAAGCGTTTTTTGACGAGGTCGTGGTAGTCGTCGCCGCGGGCGTAACAAGCGATCCGGCCGCGCAGGGGGTCGGGTGCCGCAGGCGTGGGCTGGTAGTAATCTATGCCGAGGCAGATGGCGGTCTGGGCACCGGGGACCATCCGGCGCGGGTCCGTGCGTTTGTCGAGGTAGCGTTTTAGGTAGTCCATCTGGCCGGCATAGCCCAAGGCCACCCAGCGGGCGTAAAACTCGGCCCCCTTTAAGGGGTCGGCCGGGGCGAAACCGACCGAGGTAAAGCCCAAGGCGCGGGCCTTATGGCGAATTCGTTCGGTCAGCGACATGCCGGGCCGCGCAAGTAGCGACTAGAACATCTCCGCGATGTGGCGGAAGACCATCTGATTGAGGTCGTTGAACGTGACCAGCACCATGATCAACAGCATGATAGCCAAGCCGATCTGCTGAAAGACTTCGCGCTGGCGCAACGAGAGCGGTCGCCGCATGACGGCCTCTAGCGTGAGGAAGGTCAGGTGGCCGCCGTCAAGCACGGGGATGGGCAGGAGGTTGATAATCGCCAAGTTGACACTGAGGATGGCGAGGAAGTGGACGAAGGAGTGCAAGCCCTGCTCGGCGGTCTGTCCGGCTAGCTGGGCAATGCGCAACGGGCCGCCCAGCTCGTCGGTCGAGCGTTCACCTTGGAAAAGTTCGCCCAAGAAGTCGAGGATCAGCCAAGAGGAATTGTACACGCCTAGCCCCCCTAGCACGACCGCTTGACCCAACCCGACGGTGTGGCGCGAGGAGTGAGGGCTGATGCCAATGCGGCCCACCAGCGCGTCGCCTTCGGCGTGGGCTGCGGGGGTGATTAGCTGCTCCATGCGCTGGCTGTCGCGTTCCCAAGCCAGCAGGGTTGCTTCGCCCGGGTAGCGGCGGATTTCTTCGCTCATCTCGGCCCAACTCACAACCGGAGCTTGGCCGACCGCGAGGATGATGTCCCCTGCGCGCAGGCCGAGGCTATCGGCCGGCATCCCAGGAACGACCTCTCCCACCGTGGTGGGGCGCATGAGCTGGACGCCGTAACCTTCGTCTCCCGCCGGCGGCAGGCTGAACGCCAAGAAGACGCCGTCGCGCTCAACTTCGAGATCACCGCCACGGCTGGCGATCTCGTCCAAGGCACGGGCCAACTCGTAGGCGTTGCCGACGGGCGTACTCCCTACGGTGCGTACGCGATCGCCGTGTGCCAAACCGGCCTCAGCGGCGAGAGAATTCTCTTGGGGGGTGACGCGGGTGCTGTCGAAGGTGTCGATCCCATAAAAGCTGAAGAGGAAAACTAGGGCCGCGAAGGCGAAGAGGAAGTTCATCGCCGGGCCGGCCGCAATGACCGCCATGCGGATCCCCACCGACCTAGAGGGAAATTCCCAATGTGCGCCGGTGATTTTCTCGGTGCCTACATCGGCCATGCCGGCTACCTTGACGTACCCGCCAAACGGGACCCAAGAGATACAGTACTCGGTTTCGCCGTGGGTGAAGCCGATCATTTTGGGAGGGTAGCCCAACGAGAAGCGCTCGACGCGAATGCCCGCCCATTTGGCGACCAAGAAGTGCCCTAGTTCGTGGACGAAAACCAAGACGCCTAAGGCAATGAGAAACGAGGCAATAGTAGTGAGGGTATCAAGCATACTCTAATCCACCTCAAGAAAAAACAGCCAGCACATCTACGTAGAGATACGCCAGCGGAAAGGCCAAAAAATAGGAATCAAAGCGGTCGAGTAGGCCGCCGTGGCCTGGGATTAGCATCGGTGCGTCCTTGACGCCCATGTCGCGCTTAAAGGCCGATTCCACCAAGTCGCCCACCTGCGCCCCGATGCCGGCGACGAGCAAAAGCCCCAGCAGCGACGCCGTAGAAAAGGAGGGCAGCAGAAAGCCCAAGGGCATGGGAAGGGTGCTGCCGACTACGCCGCCGATGCATCCAACCCTCGTCTTCTTAGGGCTGATCGCCGGTGCCAGCTTGGCCCGGCCCCAAAACCGACCGCTGAAGTACGCCCCGGAATCCGTGAGCCAGATGCAGAGAAAGAGCACGGCCACCAAGTGGCGAGCTTCCTCGCCCCCACCAGCCACTTGAAAAAGCAGCAACGGTACGCTGCCCAAGACTCCGAAGAAGAGCACCCCGCCCAGCGTCAGAAAGGCATTGGCCGCATAGTGCTCCGTGCCCCTGAACAAGGCCCACACCACAACCAGCAAGATGGCCGCCATCAGCACCGCCGCGAAGTCGTCGCCCGCGCCCCGTAGCCAGAAGTAGCTGCACAGCCCCAAGACCAACAAGCTACCCGGCAGGCGGATGGGCCGGTAGCCAGCCGCCGCTAGGATGTGGTGGTATTCCCATGAGCAGCGCACGGCCACGGCCAAGACCAAGAGGAAGAGTGCCCAGCTTGCCCCTTCGACTAGCAGTAGGATGGCCGGCACGAATACGGCCGCCGCGAAAACGCGCTTTCGCAGGCCGGAAGCTGCTGCCGTGGTGTCAGCCGCCAAAGCGCCTCTGTCGCTGCTGATAAGCGGCAATGGCTTCGTAGAGGTGCTGGCGGCGGAAATCCGGCCAATGCACATCGCCGACAAAACAGATTTCGGTATAGACCATTTGCCAAGGGAGGAAGTTGCTCAGCCGCATTTCGCCGCTGGTGCGGATTAACAAATCCGGGTCGGGCAAGTTCGCTGTATAGAGCGCACCGCTGATTTGTTCCTCGTCGATGTCGTCTAGGGCGAGCCGCCCGGCCACTACGTCGGACGCCAGCTTGCGGAAGGCGTCAACTAGCTCGCTGCGGCCCCCGTAGTTGAGTGCCAAGTTGAGCTTGAGGCCGGTGTTGTGTTTGGTCTGAGCGAGGGCGTGCTCTAGGGCCAGTTGGATGGTCGGCGACAGCGCATCGGTGCGACCTATGGCGTTGAGAGACACGTTGTTTTCGTGGAGTTCCGACACTTCGTCGCGCAGGGACTCGTGCAGCCACTGCATCAGCTCTTCTACTTCTGCTTCGGGCCGGGACCAGTTCTCAGTCGAGAAGGTGTACAGGGTTAGAGCCTCAATTTGCAACTGGCCGCAGGCGCGGACAATGTCGCGCACAGACTCGCGGCCAAAGCGATGCCCTTCGGTCTTGGGCAAATTGCGCTCGACCGCCCAGCGCCGATCGCCGTCCATGATAATGGCAATGTGTTGAGGCAAGTTCCCATCGTCCTTGAGGCACTGCTGGATGCGGAAGTCCTCTTCGGGGTTGAGGGGTTTTACTGGGTGGTATTCGCGGGGAGAAATTTTCAGCGGCAGAGCCTGAGCACTCATAGTAAGCGTAATAAACGCAATAAAGATGATAAGGATGATTCGGTGGGTTTCTGGGGCGGCGATCCGCAGCCACTGTCATAAATTCGGGCGCGTCCCGCCTTGAGAAAGCGAAGGTTGCGCCCTGCTTGATTAGTTTAGGGGAAAGGCTCATATTCGTCAAGCAATCCTAGGGGCCAATTATGCTGCTTGTGAAGAAGGAGGCGACGTGCGCCCACAAAGAACGGCTCAGGAAGCGCGTCTTAGCTGTGCATAAGGGTTTGGACCGCGGTCGAGTGGAGGTCGGCGGGCAGGCTATCCTAGAGAAGGTCTTGGGGCTGGAGGCGTACCGCCGAGCCAAGCTCGTCCACACCTATGTCTCCAGCAAGGAAAACGAGGTCGATACCCGTGCGTTGATCGGCACTTGCCTAGCGCAAGGCAAGCGCGTGGCCGTGCCGGTGGTGATGCCGAGCGCGAAGACGATGGGCCACGCGCTAATCGACGGCCTAGATCAGCTCGTCGTCGGCCCTTGGGGGCTGGCGCAGCCCGATCCGACCGCGGCCCGTTGGCTGCCGGCAAAAGCTCGGATCGATTTGGTCGTAGTACCGGGCCTTGCCTTTGACCGGCGCGGGCAGCGCATCGGCCGGGGCGGCGGGTACTACGACCGCTTTCTAGCGCAAGTGCAAACCGTCAAAATAGGGCTGTGCTACGACGAGCTAGTCCTAGACTGCATTCCCGGCGAGCCGCACGATGTGCCCGTGGACATGGTCGTCGCCGAAACCGCCATTTATCAAGAGGAAATCGCATGATCTACGAATTGCGCATCTACCGCTTCCACAAGGGAGCCGACAACAAGAAGAAGTTCCTCGCTGGCTTTACCAAGGCGCGCCGCTTTATGGCCAAGTACGGTGTGACCTTTGTCGCCGCATGGGAAAATCCCGACCGCGACGACGAGTTTATATGGATTCGCGCCTTCCCCAACGCCAAGGCCCGCGCCAAGGCCATCGACGAGTATTACGCCAGCCCGGAATGGGCCAAAATCGTCGATCATATCCGGCCGCTGATCCGCCGCCGGGAGGTGCGAGTGATGAAAGCGTTGCCCTATTCGACCCTAAAATAATGTTCCGCATCGGCCCAATAACCGCTGATCCCGGCATCCTGCTAGCGCCCATGGAGGCGGTCTCACAGCTACCTTTCCGCCTGATTTGCCGGGAACTAGGTGCCGACATCGCGTACACTGAGTTCGTCAATGCCGAGGGGCTGTTGCGCGAAGATCTCACCGGGCCGCGCCGCGCTTTTCGCAAGCTGCGTTTTTCAGAAGCAGAGCGGCCTTTGGCGATTCAGCTCTACGGCGCGGCCTCGCTGTCTATGGAGAAAGCCACTGAGATTGCCAGCGCGCAGAATCCAGACTTCATCGACATCAACTGCGGCTGCTGGGTGAGCAATGTGGCGCTGCGCGGCGCTGGGGCCGGGCTGTTGCGCGACTTGTCGCAGATGAAGGAGGTCGTCTCGCGCGTCCTGGGCGCGACGCACTTGCCGGTGACCGTAAAGACGCGCCTCGGCTGGGACCAGCAGAGCATCCGCATCGTCGAAGTAGCCCAGATGCTCGAAGATCTGGGCGTACAGGCACTGGCCATCCACTGCCGCACTCGCGCACAAGGTCACAAGGGCGCGGTGGCCTACGAGTGGATACCCCAAGTCAAGGCGGCGGTCTCGATCCCGATCCTTCTCAACGGCGACGTGACCTCGCCGCAGAGGGTCAAACACGCCTTCGACAGCACGGGATGCGACGGAGTGATGATCGGCCGCGGTGCCATCCGCCACCCGTGGATTTTTCGCGAGTCCCAGTACTATCTAGAGACCGGTGCGCTCTTGCCCGAACCAAGCTGGCAGGAGCGCGCCGCGCTCTGCCTCAAGCACCTGCGGCTGGCCGTTGAGCACGGCGGCCCGCAAGAAGCGCTGGTCGGCATGCGACGCCACTACGCCGGGTATTTCCGCGGTTTGCGCGGCGCGGCGCGGCTCAGAGCCGAGTTGGCCAGCTACAAGGAGCTAACCCCTTTGTTCGATCGTCTCGCAGAACTGCGCGACACCGACCCAGAACGCCTCGCCGCCTAATCCCCGCCCTTCTGTAGTTGCTGATCCCGCCGCGTTTGATGCGATGCTGTAGCACAAAAAGCGCATATTCTCCATAACGCAATCTAGAAACTTTTGCGGCAAAAATCACAAAAATTGCCAGAATTGCGACGCTAGGTTTTTCGCGTGTCCAAATGCGAGGGCAACCATCCTACAACGGCCTGCTCTGAGTCCTCGTCCCAAAAGAAATACAGCCGAAAACAGCGGCGTACGTCGTGGGTGTTCCCCTTTTTCAGATGCCGGTTGAGCAGATGCGACTGACCGACGTAGCGCACAAAGTACGTGTCGCCGTGCTCTCCGTGCCGTGTGCCAGCAAAGGTTTGGGTTTCCTCGAGGTTCAGGTCCGAACAAGCCTGCTTGAAGGCTTTTACTTTGGCAGGGCCGCCGAAGCGCCGCATGGGAACGTAGTAATCTCGGAGCAAAAGCAGCGCCTTATACAGGAAGGAAGGATCCTCGTACTTGCTCTTTTTGGCGGCGTGTTTGGCGCGTGGAAGCACTTCTACAAACCCCGCAAGATGCTTGTCGCACCACTCCTCAAAGTCGTTCAGGTCGCTTGGAATCTTCGGCTCTTTTGGACTGGAGCCGCTCGACAGGGCCTCTGGACTGGAGCCGCTCGACAGGGCCTCTTCGAGCATCTCCACGCGGGTGCGTAAGTTCCGCGCCCGTTGGGTAGCTGTCTCGGCCTTGGCTTGGGCTTCATCGCGCTCTTGCTCTACGGACTTCAAGACCCCTTCAAACGTCTCTTCCATCTCTTCGCGCTCGGATTGGAGATCGACGATCTGGGCCTCGGCGAGTTCGAGCCTCTCTTCTATGGACGCATTGGTCGCCTTGGCGCGCTCTATGCGACGCTCGGCTGCCAGCCGCCGAATTTTGGCAAAGGACGGAAGATCGCCCGCAGGCTCCGACCGTTCGACCGCGTTTTTTAGTACGTGGTCGACCAAAAATTCCGCATACCTAGCCGGGCCTCCGTCCCAATTCTGAATGCGGCGGGCCGTTGCCCATGGGTGTTGATGCGGTTCGTCTTCCTTGGGGTTAAAATTCGGCAGATAGTTTCTGACGGCTCGGTTGAATACGGAAAACTCCCGCCCTAACTCGTAGGTCAAACCATAGGTGGCCGGCTCCGTGATGATCGCCACGTGGGCAGCGCCAAATGTCCTACGGCATAGAGCGTCAATCGGGCAAGCTGCGTCCTTGGGGTGTGTGGAGCCTGCCGGTAAGGATGCGACAATGACAGCGGCCCGCCGCTTTGGATCCTGAATCAGGTTGCACAGCGCCAGAACGTCGTCAGGCTCGGAAACGAGCCATGGAATCGGGCGCAGCAAACGACCGTCTAGCGAGCTGGTGCCAATGGTTGCGATTTGCCGGACGAAATCGGGAACGGACCGCTCGATGGGGATATTGGGACCGCGCCGAGTACATACAAAGCGTACGCTGATGGCGATCTTTGTGTCGGCTAGCCGCTTTAGCCCAACCTCCGTAACCCAAGTGAGCTGCGGAACGGACTTGTCGGCGTCGTCGAGCCGCGCTCCCCAAATTTTCGGATCGTCCAATAGCGCGGCCTCGGCGTACTGCGCCCCAATTTTCTCGGTCTCAAAGGATTGACCGGCCCAAGCCGCCTCGGGGAGCGGTTGCCCCACTCGGTCGGCGATCCATTGCAAGGCTTTCTGTTGGGCCGTTGCAAAGAGGTCGTTTCCATCGCACGTGTGGACCTCAATGGAGATTTGGCTGATCGGCACCACAGACGAGTACTGATCCTGCATTCTCTTCTGCACGGGCCGCAACTGATCCGCCAGTGATGTGTTGTACGGACTCATCGAACCGGCTTTCCTCGCAACAGCTATACCTCCGTTAGCTCAGGAACGCGTTCAGTCTCATACTTCTCAATCAGCACACCAATGACCTCCATCAATGAGGCCAAGGGATGATTTTCATTCTCACCTACCACATCAATCAAGTCGTCCAGTACAGCCACAAGCCGTTGATATTCGCTCTCTGTATGGGGAACGAATACAATAGGTGTCAGCATGGGCCATACATCTTGAGTGCTTGCCCAAAATCCGCGCACAAATCCTCGGCGGCCTCAATGCCGCACGCCACTCGCACCAAGCCATCGGCGATGCCCATGTCCGCCCGCTCCTTTGGACTCAAGCCGCTGTGCGATGTGGTGACCGGCCGAGTAATGAGGGTTTCGACCCCGCCGAGACTGGGGGCTGACGCCGGCAGAATCAGCTTGGACAGCAACCGCTCGGCGGCCTCCACGCCCCCGTGCAACTCAAAGCTCAACACGCCGCCCGCCCCGGCAAACAGCCGCTGCGCCCGCTCGTATTGCGGATGGTTTTCTAACCCTGGGTAGTTCACCCGTACCACCTGCGGCTGCTCGGCCAAAAAACGCGCCAGCCGCAGCCCGTTCTCGTCGTGTTGCCGCATTCTCAGCGACAGGGTCTTCAAGCCCCGCTGCAACAAAAAGCAGGCGTGCGTATCCAACGACCCTCCGAGGTGATTGAGCTTATGCGTAATGGCGCGGATGCGGGCCGCCGAGCCGACGACCACGCCCGCGACGATGTCCGAATGGCCGTTGAGGTACTTGGACGCGCTGTGTAGCTCTAGGTCAAACCCGAGTTTTAGCGGGCGGAAGTTGCACGGCGAGGCAAAGGTATTGTCGATCAGGGACACCAGCCCGTGCTCGCGGGCAAATTCCACTACCGCCTCTAAATCCGCGACCTCTAATAGCGGGTTGGTCATGGCCTCCACGTAGATCGCCCGCGTCTCGGGTCGGAGCTTGGCCGCCCAGGTCTCGGGCGCATTGCCGGCGATAAAGTCGCAGCGCAGCCCCAAGCCCGGCGCATCCTGCGTCACAAAGCTGTGCGTCCCTCCGTAGAGGCAGTCTTGAATCAGCAGGTGATCGCCGCTGTTGAGCACGGTCAGCAAGGCCGTGGTGATCGCCGCCATCCCCGATCCGGTGACCAAAGCCGCTTCGCCATCGCAGATAGCGGCTAATTTGGTGTGCAATGCGCGGTGATTGGGCGTGTTGTTGAGGCGGAGATAGCGGACGGCGTCGTACCGCTGCTCGTCTGACGAGACAAAGGTCGAGCTCTGGAAGATCGGCACCACCACAGCGCCGTCGATGCGCTCCTCGCCGGCGTGGACGAGACGGGTCTGAATATCCATTTCTTTCTCCTTAATCTAGGCGGCACCTAGGCAAATTGGGCGAGCAGCCGCTCGTACAGTCCGATGAAGTCCCGACGCCCGTTGTCGCGGTTGTAGGCGTAGCACATGGGGTTGGGATTGAGCTCGAGGATGGAGAAACCAGCCGCGCCGTGGATGAGGTCCATGGCGTAAAAACCGAGCGAGTACACCCCGGCCACTTGCTCGGTTAGCACCTGCATTTGCGCCAGCAGTACCCCGTCTGCTAGGCGCACGGCCCGGCCATCGGCCTGATGCAGCGGGTTGCGGTCCCCATCCGTCCCTGTGGCCTTGCTCTCCTTGCGATAGGCCAACAACAGTTCATCGCGACTGGCGACGATCCGATACTCCGGCCCAGCCACGTATTGCTGCACCAGTGCAATGTTGTCGAGAAAGGCGCTGTTGGCAAAGAGGGATTCGAGCCGCTGAGCAAGGGCGGTGGCGTCGCGCTCCAAAAATACGCCCTGCGCCAGCGAGCTGTGGCACTTCTTGACCAACAGGGGGAACTCGAATCGCGCCACGACCTCCGCGACGATTTCCGCGACTGAAGCGTGCGTCTTGTAGCGGTCAAAGCGTGCGTCGGCCAGTGGGTTGAAGAGCTTGAGCGTGTGGGGAACCGGCAGGCCGGCCGCGGCGAAATCCTCGTATTGGTATGCCTTGTCTTCGGCGAGTCGGGCCTCGACGTAATCGTTGAAGGGATGCTTGTTGCGCCAGAAGCGCAAGGGCCGCCGGCCGCCCGACAGCTTGAGCCGAGTGCCGTCGTCCGAAATCCACTCGCAGATGAGTTCCCGTCGCTGGCCGGCCGCGGCAACGCACGCCAGATTCTCCAGTGCCATGTCTTCGGTGATGCCGTCGCGCTCGCCGGGTAGGGAGAAAAACTCCCGCGCCCGCGCTACCAAGTGCAGCGACCCCGCCACGCAGACTCGGCCTTCGCGCCCCGCCAGCACTAGGGCGCGCTTGAGTGCTTGGCTGCTTGCAGGCACCTGCTCGACAGCCAGTCCATCCGGTGCCAAGTCCGCCAGTACCGCTGGTGCCAGTGCCCGTGGATGGTCCGACGAAGTCAGCAAGACCCGTTGCGCCACCGGCGCTAGCGCACACAAAATCCCCGCCGCATCGTGCCCTGTTCCCGCGCCGACGACCAGCACCCATGCTCCGCTCAGCCGCTGTAACTCCTTGGCCAACGCCGCGGCCGCGGCCGGATTGTGCGCCCCGTCGAGCAAAACCAACGGCTTCTCTCTCGCCACTTCAAAGCGGCCCGGCCAGCGATGGGTCGCCACGACTGGGTGCGCCCCCTCGTCTGCTAGGCCCCGGACGAGCTCCTGCGCCGCGGCAAGGGCCAGCCGCGCATTTTCCGCGTAGGTCGCCGGACGGTCCGTCAGAGGCCCTAAGTGCCACTCCGTGCCAGCAACCTGCAACGCCACTGCTCGCGTTGCACAGGTCTGCCGGATCAGAGCCATCACCTCCGGGGCCTGCGCCGCGGTGGTAATGAGCGTGCGATCCGTCCGGGCGATGTGCAGCTTGTCGGCGGCGATTTCCGCCAAGGTATTACCGAGCAGGTCCACGTGGTCTAGACCGATGGCCGTCAGGATTGCCAGTTCCGAGTCCCAAGCGTTGGTCGCGTCGTAGCGCCCCCCTAGCCCGACCTCAAAAACCCCGAACTCCACGCCCTGCTGCGCGAAGAGATAGGCCGCGAGGCCGGTGAGGGCCTCGAATTTGCTAAACGAACCCAACGCCTCCCGGCCAAAGTCGCGGGTGCAATCGTCGAGGTGCGACACGGCTGCGGCCCATTGTTCCTTGCTGAGTATGTCGCCGTCAATGCGGATTCGCTCGCGCAGGGTGTGCAGGTGCGGCGAAGTGTACAGCCCGGCCTTGTGCCTTTGTGCCCTTAGGAGGGCGGCGAGCAGGCTGGCGACGGTTCCCTTGCCGTTGGTGCCGCCGACAATGACTGAGCGGAAGTGCGTCTGTGGGTCGCCGAGGCGGGCCAGCAGGGCGCGCATCCGCGGCAGGTAATCCGCGGTCGGCCCGAGCACGGGACGGCCGACCTCCCAGTCGGGCAGGGCGTCCAAATGGCGTTTGGCGCGAAAGTAATCCATGTAGGGGAAGGGTGCGGCTCACCCGCCGCGGGTGTGCATCTCGCGGTGCGGATCGGCTTGCAACTCTGCGACTTCATAGAGCACGTCGCGGTGTGGGTCGTCGCGCCGCTCTTCGGCGCTGCGATCGGCCCGTCCTACCCATCCCGCGCAAATGCGTCGCACCAGTCGCTCGCGGTCCGCTCCGGTGCGCAGCAAAGGCTTTAGGTCGGTGCCTTGCTGAGCATAGAGGCACAAGTACCACAGTCCGTCGGCCGTCAGCCGGCTGCGATCGCAGGCCCGGCAAAACGGCTCGGTGACCGACGCGACGATGCCAAAGCGCGTCCCGTCGCGCAGGCGGAAGCGCGCCGCTGGTGCCGCGCCCCGCTCGGCCTCGCGCTCGATAGGGCCGTAGTGCGCCTCCAGCCTCGCTAGCATCTCTTGCTGCGACACCACCGCTTTTAGCGACCAGTGAGTGGCCCCGCCCACATCCATGTATTCGATGAAGCGAACCTCCGCTCCCACTTCCCGGCCAAATTCGAGCAGAGCGACCAACTCGTCGTCGTTGAAGCCGCGCACCACGACCGAATTGATCTTGAGCGCGTCAAAGCCAGCCGCCGCCGCGGCGCGGATCCCCGCTAGGACTTTGGGATGCACGGCTCGCCGCGTCAACGCCTCAAAACGCGCTGGCTGGAGCGAGTCTAAGCTGACCGTGACTCGCTGCAATCCGGCTTCCCGCAGCGGTCCAGCCCGGTGCGCCAGTTGCCGCGCATTGGTCGTCAGCGCTAGGTCCTCGACGAGGGGCAGGGCGGCGAGGCGGGCGACGAGCTCGGGCAAGTCGGCGCGCAATAGCGGCTCGCCGCCAGTCAGGCGGACGCTGCGGACTCCAACTTGACAAAAGGCATCGACCACGCGCTCGATCTCGGAGGCATTGAGGATGTCTTTATTCGGCAGCCAAGTGTAGTACTCTTCGGGCATGCAGTACTGGCAGCGCAGATCGCAGCGGTCGATTACCGACACGCGCAAAGAGACCAACGGGCGGCCCAGAAGATCGCGTACCAACTCGGTTTTGGCGGATGTTGCAAGGGCCATACAAAGGCATCTACAGATAGGGTTAAAGGGAGTTGAGAATATAGAGAATCCCTAGTAGTCGGCAATGTCCCGGCGACAGCGGCGCGTTCTTGCTGTACGGAAGGCGGCGCGTGATATTAAGAAACTTGCACTGCCCGCACCCAACCATACGGGCGTGCATCGCGCAACGAGAGGGGTTTAATGAGTGCCACTGCCGCGATCCAAGAGATGCTCGCCGAGCACGGGTATGTCGCCGATCGCCAAGTTGTTATGTCCGTGTACCTCGCTCAGACCTTGGAGCGTCCCTTGCTCATTGAGGGACCGGCTGGCGTCGGCAAAACCGAGGTCGCCAAGGTCCTAGCTCGCGCCCTCGACACCGAGTTGATCCGCTTGCAGTGCTACGAGGGGCTGGACGCCCACGCCGCCCTGTACGAGTGGAACTACCAGCGCCAACTCTTGCATCTCAAGCTCGACGAGAAGAGCCAACGTCCCTTAGCCGAGCGCGAGGCCGATCTCTTTTCCGAGGACTTCCTGCTCAAGCGTCCCTTGCTCCAAGCCATCACCCAGCCCGTCCCGCCGGTGCTGCTGATTGACGAACTCGATCGGGCCGACGAGGAGTTTGAGAGCTTCCTCCTCGAAGTGCTGTCCGACTGGCAGATTACCATCCCCGAAATCGGCACCATCCGTGCCGCCGTGCGACCGCACGTAATCCTGACCAGCAATCGCACCCGCGAGCTTTCCGACGCGGTGCGCCGCCGCTGCTTCTACCTGTGGATTGACTACCCAGAGTTTGCCAAGGAAGTGGAGATCGTGCGCGGCAAGGTCGCCGGGATCGACGTCCAACTCGCCGAGCAGATCTGCCGCTTCATGGAAAAGATCCGCCTGCAACGCCTCGAAAAAATGCCCGGCGTCGCCGAAACCCTCGACTGGGCCAAGGCCCTCGTCGCCCTGCACCAGCACCACCTCAACCTCGAAGTCGTGGCGGATACCTTGGGCATTGTGTTGAAGGACCAGCGCGACGTGGCGGAGGTGAAGCAATCGCTGGCCGAGTTCTTGGAAGGATTGGGGGTCCGCGCCAAGCTGGCTCCAAAACGATGAACCCCGAGATAGACGACCTGGCACTCCACGGCGCGTTGAGCGCGAATTTGGTCGGCTTCTGCCGCCTGTTGCGCGCCCAGCGTTCCGGCGTGGCCTTGGGCGAGGAGCAAGACGCCCTCCGCGCCCTCGCGGCCATTGACTTGTCCGACCCGGAGGACTTTCGGCTGAGCCTGCGAACTACTTTGGCCAAGACGCCGGCCGAGCAAAAGCTCTTTGACGCGCTTTTCGCTGCCTACTGGTCCTTATGGGATCGCGCCGGCGAATTGGGACGGCCTGCGCCCCCGGCCCCGGCAAAGGCCCCGGCCAAGCGTGCCCTGACGAGCGTCCGCGACTGGCTCAAACAGGGCGAGCCGACCGAAGAGGAGCGCGAGGCCGCCGGGTACAGCCCCATTGAGGTGCATACAAAGCGCGACTTTAAGGACTTTAACGCGGAAGAGTTGGAGGAGATTGGGCGGTTGCTGCAAGCCATCGCCCGGGCGCTCGCCACGCGCTTGAGCCGCCGCTATCGGCCCGCCCGCCCGCCGGGCCGCCTCGACTTGCGGCGCACCCTCCGCGCCAGCCTGCGCCGCGGCGGCGAGCTGCTAGACCTGTCCTATTGCCGCCGCACCTGCCAGAAGCCCAAGCTGGTCTTGTTGTGCGATGTCAGTAAGTCCATGGATCTGTACAGCCGTTTCTTGATCCAGTTCCTGTACGCCTTCCAAAACGCCTATCGCCGCATGGAGACGTTTGTGTTTGCGACCTCGCTCCACCATGTCGCGCCGCTGCTGAGGAGCGACGACCTGAGTGCGGGATTGGACGCGCTGGCCGCGCAAGTGCCGGATTGGTCGGGCGGCACGCGCATCGGGGCCGCGCTGGCGACCTTCCTCAGCAAACACGCCGACCTCGTCGATCGCCAGACCGCGCTGCTAATCGTCAGCGATGGCTGGGACACCGGCGACATTGAGACGCTCGAAGAAGGTATGCATACATTGCAGTGCCGCAGCCGCTGCCTAATTTGGCTCAACCCCCTGCTGGGCAGCCCGAACTACCGGCCCGCCACACGCGGGATGCAGGCCGCTTTGCCGTACATCGACCTCTTTGCCCCGGCCCACAACATCGAGAGCCTCAAGGCCCTCGGCGGATACCTGATGGCGTTGCGCGGTGCAACGGCCGCGCAGTACCTGCGCCGCCCTGAGAATCCCGCGCCGCCGAAAGCCCAACCCGCCGCGCCGACGAGGGCCGACTGGTTCCGGCGCTTTGGAGTTTAGCCGTGAAAGACTTACAGACGATCCTCGGCCGCGCCCAGGAGCTTGACGAAGCAGGTGCGTCCTACATTTTGGCCACGGTTGTCCAGACCTCTGGCTCGGTCTATCGCGGCCCGGGCACCCGCATGCTCATCGAAGCCGACCTCCAGAGCTTGGGCACCATCAGCGGCGGCTGTCTCGAAGGCGACGTGCGCGAAAACGCGCAAGCTGTCTTCGCCGATGGCCAACCCCGGCTCCTGCACTACGACGCTACCTCTGAAGACGACATCCTCTGGGGCACCGGGCTGGGCTGTAGCGGCACGGTAGATGTGCTCTTAGAGCGCCTGCCCAACGGCTCCCTCCACTACCCAACCTTCTTGCACGGCTGCGCCTTGGAGAATCGGCACGGCGTCACCGTCACGGTCTTTGCCACCGAGGGAGAGACGGATGCTGCGCCGGGCCAACACCTGATCCTCGACGAGCGGGAAAACGCCCTTGACGACATCGCCGACCCGGAGCTACGCACAATCGCGCTCAACGCTGCTAGGGGAATTTTGGCGACCCTCGGCGACACCTGCCTCCCGGTCGTCCCGGGCTGCACACGCCACTGCGAGCTGACGCACGGCAAGGCCGCCCTGCTCCTAGAACCTCTGCTGCCCCCGATTGCCCTTTACCTTTTCGGCGCGGGCTACGACGCCGTGCCTCTCGCCCGGCTGGCTGGCGAACTTGGATGGCGCGTCACCGTCGCCGATCACCGGCCCGCCTACGCCCGCGCCGAGCGTTTCCCTTGGGCCAAGCAAGTCCTCCTCGCCCTGCCCGGCTGTCTGACCGAGGCCCTTCAGTTCGACAACCGCTCGTGCGCTGTCGTCATGAGCCACAATTATTTACAGGATCAAGCGCTGTTGCGGGACTTGCTCGACGCGCCCCTCGCCTACTTGGGCGTCCTCGGCCCGCACCAGCGCACCCAGCGCCTACTCGCCGATTTGCAAAAAGAAGGCACCGCGCCCAGTGCCGAGCAGGCCGCCCGCCTCTTCAGCCCGGTTGGCCTTGACATCGGCGCCGAAACGGCCGAGGAAATCGCCCTGTCCATTCTCGGGGAAGTCCAAGCCGCGCTCACCGGCCGCAAAGGCGGCTCGCTCCGCGATCACCCCGGGCCGATTCACGATCGCCCTACCGTATCCAGCGCCTAAGCCCGCTGACTTGGTCGAAATGTGCATCGAAAGAGACGATAACCGAGCCGGTTTCCATGGCCTGTGCCGCCAACCATATATCGTTTAGCGGTATTGGCGTTCCGGCTGGCGAAGGTCTTTTGTCGCCTCTTCAAACTCGGCCAAATCCGCTGCCGACCAACAGCCAAAGAGATCGGCAAATTCTTCGCGCCGCGAGTGCCGCCTTCCCAGTGCTTGTTCGAGCAACCCTTTAATGGTCTTGTTCAAGCTCTTGCCTTCGGCGGCGGCCTTCTCCCTGATTTGCCGGTCCATTTCATCGTCCATTCCGTGAATGGTAATTGATTTCATGCCACAACTCCGAACTATAAAGTGAACTGTATTAAAAAATGGACCGCGACTGCCGACCCCGTCCCCAACAGAGTCAAGCGACTTTGTCGAACGAACTTCTAGGCCGTGACACTAGAAGCTATCTCATAAATAGTCTGGCTGTGCTACGTTAGTGGTATTCCCTTTCGGAGGTATCTCTTATGGATCTTACAGACGAACAGTGGTCGATAGTGTCCCCACTGCTGCCGGCGTGTCCCAAACGCCGCGATGGTCGGGGTCGTCCCTGGCGTTGTAACCGGGCGGTGCTCAATGGTATTCTGTGGATTCTCCGCACCGGGGCGCCTGGGCATGACCTGCCTGCTCGCTATCCGTCCTACCAGACCTGCCATCGTCGATTCCAACAGTGGTCGTCTGATGGCACCTTTGAACATATTCTGCGCACCCTCGCGCACGACTTGCATGAGCGCGGGGGACTTGATGTGAGCGAATGCTTCATCGATGGCCTGTTTGTCGCGGCGAAAAAAGGGGGGACCGAGTGGGTCCGACCAAGCGGGGCAAAGGTACGAAGCTCATGGCAGTGGCAGACCGCGCTGGTCTTCCTATCGCCGTACTCATCCAAAGTGCTTCGCCCCACGAAGTCACCCTCGTAGAAGCCACCTTGGAAAACCGATGGGTCCAGCCCCGACCGAAACGACTCATCGGGGACCGAGCCTACGACTCGGATCGATTGGATGCGAGCTTGGCCAACCAAGGCATTGAGATGATCGCCCCGCATCGCCGCAATCGCACGCAGGCCAAAACCCAGGACGGGCGGCGGTTGCGGGGCTACAAAAGACGCTGGAAAATAGAAAGACTATTTGCTTGGTTGCATAACTTCCGCCGCATCGTGGTTCGATACGAATACTATGCTGAAAACTACCTCGGCTTTGTACAACTCGGATGCATCCTCATACTGCTACGGTATTTATGAGATAGCTTCTAGAATCGCGCAATCAAATAATCCCGAGTGCTGGAGTTTCAGGATCAAAGCGACGCGAAGATGTCGGTATTCTTCTTTCGATCGAGGATATGCTGGCAGATACTCCATTGGACCTTCAGAGCGGTCATCCGCATCTCGTGGCTTGCTTTCGAGGCCAATCTTATATCGACCGAGTCACTCGAGTCACTCTCGGTTAGATGCCTTTTGAAGTCCACGTAATGCGAAGCAAGTTCGTCTCCTGACTGCTTCAGCTTGGGTTGTATCCTCTCGGCAATGACGTTCAGCCAATGAATCTCATTGGCGAGCCGTGTAAAATTGACTAAGTGTTCGGGTCCGCTGTCTGTAGTTGCAGCGTCAAGACACTCCGAAATCAACTCGTCGATCCGGCGATTAAGATTCGACAAATAATCGATCGGGACTCGGTCAAGCTCTCCTCTGCGTCGCACAGCCCTGTGAATCCACCAGCCGATGACAACGGTTGTTGTCGCGCTGATCAAGCTGGGAATCGGAAGTTGGGGTTCACGCACTAATGACGTGATGAGTGTGCCAAGGAGTACGCCGAACACGATCGCGAGGATGTTGAAAGTATTCATGGGCTTGTGCCCGTCGTGTCGTTGGCATGTTTGATGTAGTGGCGGATCTCGAAATCGAGCATCGGTTCAGAGCCTGACTCAAAGCGTAGAAGACGCTGAACCTCCTCTATTTCGAATTCTCTGGCGAGGCCCCCGAATGCTTCTTCAAGAAACGATGTGGGGTAACCGTATTTAACACCATCAAGTTGAATGGTCACCTGATCATTGGCCTCCTTCGCCTTCAAGAACGCAGGTTTCAGAAGATCTTCCAGAAACTCTTGGCCGGATCCAGGTCCCTGTTTCCGGTATCGTGGACCTGGTAGTTCCGTGAATTCTTTAGCGATGTTGATCTTAATCATTGCTCAACTCCCTAGGTTGGGCGCACCAACTAAACGCTGTGCCGCGCAGAGAATGGGCGACTTTTTTGAAGTCAAGATCCGCAACAGATCCGACGACGTCAGAAGTTAATACTTGAAGATTCGACAACGTACCCCTCCTCGCATCCTTTTTCATCTTGGGCAGCCCGAGGCCCCTACCGGGTTTACGTGTGGCAGATCCGATTTTTCCCTCGAAGGCGTCTTTTAGTAAACTGGTTCGTCCGCGCGAGGAAATCAAAGCACTGGTTTCTTGCAGCATGTTTCTTGCCGGTGCGCTTTTTAGAATACCAATGCCGAGATCGATAAAGCTGAAATAGGCAGTTTGATCTCGGCAGTAAACGCTGACAAACCATTTTGGGGGAAAACGTTGCTTCTGACCCCCCGCGTGGTTGTGGGTATTTGTCATGACCTCGACAAGAGTCTGGAAACAGGCATTAGTGCATTCCTTGGCGATGGGCATGTGTTCCTTTGCGAAGTCTACTAGTTCCGCAGCTATTTTCGCACGCACCGTGTTGTTTGACTTTTTCAGTATCAGTCCCTTTGGGAGAGGAAGATCCTCTGGTGGCTTGGCAAACCCGGCGAAGAAACCAGATGCTTTGAATTCGGAGGCTACGGTTGGATCCCGTGGCAAATTTCCGCCGATCTGCGTGTGACGAGCCCTAGAGTCCATAATTGCTCGAATCAGAAGAAGCGCATCACTGGTGAAATTTTGGACATCACCGAGATCGAGAAAAATCTCCATGTCCGGTTGAGTAAGATGGTCCCGTAATGTGTTGCAGTACTTGAGAGTTTCGTTAGGTGCATCAAAAAGACTGAGCGTTTCGGGTGCTCGTAGCGGTGATCCTCGTTGACGAGAGCGTGTTGGCCGGAGTCGCGTCGGTCGCTCCCGCAACGCCGTTTGCCGTTTCTGTGCAAGGTGCCGCCGCCGGTCGAATTTTCGCTGCCGACGTTGCTGTCGGAGAGTGAATTCGTGAGTGGACCACAAGTGCTTCATAGCCGATGTCTCTCGATTTCATAACTAGTTACCCTCCAGCACCGGGAGCCGTTTGTCGTGCGACCGTAGCACCCCAGCGAGGTCGGTCAAGCTAAACCCCGGCTCGCAACAGCACTCCAGCCGTTGTTCAGCCCGATAGAGACGACTACAGAGGAAGACCGTGGCGGGATCCGGCGAAGGTAAGTCGCAAGTCTGCTGAGCACAGGCGTTGACCACGGTGCCTGTGGGCGGATCGCGGATGCCGCTTGCATCTGCCTTGCCATGTCCCTAGTCATGAATCCCCCAGTACGTTAAGGTCCATAGTTAGACATAAAAATAGACAAACCCCTTTTTTGGATTTTGTCAAGGAGATGAACGCAGGCAAGGGTCGAGTAGTTCCCTAAAGAGGTTTGTAGGCCCTTCGGCAGGGCTTCCGGTTTGGTTGCCTTATCGCAGGTCCAGTATCTACTTCATCTTGTACGCTGTGCTCAGTCGCCTCGGCTACATGCGGCTTTCTGTTCTTATACTCGGAGACAAATCTACGGGTGTGCAGGTTGCGACAAACGCATTTGCCGTGCAGAATAGCCTGAACCAACAACGCAGGAGGAACGCAATGCCCATCAGTGCTCAAGACCGCCAAGCCGCCCTCCCCGACCTCCAAGGCACCCAATGTTGCGAGGGCCTTGAAAAAACCGTCACCATCCACCGCGACCCTTGGGGAATCCCCCATATCCAAGCTGCCAGCGAAGCCGACCTGTTCTTCGCTCAAGGCTTCGCCACGGCCCAAGACCGCCTCTGGCAAATGGACTTCGACCGCCATCAGGCTTTGGGTCGCTGGTCTGAATGGGCCGGCCCCGCCGGGCTAGACCGCGACCGCCTCCTGCGCGCCGCGGGTCTGGGCCGCACCGCCAAGTTGGACTACGAAGCGTCCAGCCCCCAAGCCCGCGCCATGCTCGACGCCTATACCGCGGGCGTCAACGCCTTTTTGGCGACGACAACGGCCTTACCCATCGAATATCAACTCCTCAACCAGTGCCCCGAGCCGTGGGAAAGCTGGCACTGCCTCGCCGTGTACAAGATGCGCAATAGCCTGCTTGGCACCTTTGAATCCAAGCTCTGGCGCACCCGTCTCGCCCAAGTTGTCGGCCCTGAAAACCTCGCGCAGCTAATCAAAGGCTATCCCCAAGGCCACCTGCTCACCGTGCCCCCCGGCACCGAGTACCAAGGAGACCCTCTCGACAGCCTCGCGGCCCTCAGCCGCCGCGAAACCGATCCCGGCTCCAATGCGTGGTCCATCGCCGGCGCGTACACCACTTCGGGCTTGCCGCTGGTGGCCGGTGACTCGCACCGCGCCCTCGACACCCCTTCCGTCTATTACCAAGTCCACCTCGCCTGCCCGGACTTTGCCGTCATCGGCTACTCGGTGCCCGGCGTGCCCGGCACCCTGCACTTTTGCCACAACGAGTACGTGGCTTGGGGCATGACCTACGGCAGTGCCGATACCCAAGATCTGTTCGTCGAGCGCTTCCGCGAAATGGCCGACGGCTTGGAGTACGAGTTCAAAGGCGCGTGGCGACCGGCGCAAATCCTGCGGGAAAAAATCCACGTCCGCGGCGCAGCTTCCGCAGCCTGTGAAATCGTCATTACCCATCACGGGCCTATCGTCGCCGGCGATCCGCGCCAAGGCCAAGCCATCGCCCTCAGCGACCCCGGCCTCATCGAAGGCACCCCTTGGGCCGATGCCGCCCGCGATGCCATGCGCGCCCGCTCGGTCGAGGGCTTGCACCAAGCCTTTGCCCGCTGGACCGACCGCGTCAACAACTACGCTGTCGCCGATGTCCACGGCTGCTTCGGCTATATACACGCGGGTCGGATCCCGGTGCGAGAGGCCGCAAACGGCTGGTGCGCCGTTCCCGGCTGGACCGGCGAGCACGAGTGGCGAGGCTACATCCCCCACGCCGAGCTACCCAAAGCCATAGACCCTGCAACCGGCTATGCCATCACCTGCAACCAGCGCGTGACCGGCTCGGATTATCCCTACTACGTCGGGCTTGTCTTTAGCCCGGACTACCGCGCCCGCCGCATCCAGACCCGCATCCTCGAACTGGCAAAGGGCACGGCTACGCCCGAAGTGATGGGCCGCATCCATGCCGAATGCGTCTCGCTGCCGGCCGAGGTTTTTACGCGGGCCTTGCTCGCCCTCGAGCCGCCCGACGCCGACTGCGCCCAAGCCCTCGACCTGCTGCGCCAATGGGATGGCCGGATGGACCGCGACCAAGCCCAGCCGGCGATCTATGCTCAAACCCGCGCCCTGCTGGGCTACCGCCTCGCTCGCCACCTGTTCGGCGACGACGCCTTGACCTTGCTCGCAGAGAGTGGCGGCGACGCCCACTGGAGTCTGATCAACCTCGAAGCAACCCTCGCTATTGAGCGCGGCGACCCGGCACTGCTGCCGCCCGGCCAAACGTGGGCACAGGTCCTGACCGAGGCCCTTATTGGTGCGCTCGCCGCCCTCAAAGAGGCCCTCGGCGACGACATGCACCAATGGCGTTGGGGCCGCTTGCACCGCACCCAGCCTCAGCACCCGCTCTCGGCGGTTTTCCCCGAAGCCGCTTCCTTCCTCAACCCCCCTTCGCTCCCGGTCCACGGCGATGGTGACACGCCCCTCGCCGGTAGCTACGCCTTCGACGCCTTCGCGGTCACGGGTCTTTCGGTCAACCGCTATGTCTTTGATCCCTCCGACTGGACCCGCTCGTGCTGGATCGCGCCGCTGGGGGCTTCTGGCCACCCGGCTAGCCCGCATTACGCCGACCAAGCCCGGCTTTGGGCCGATGTGGAGTTTATACCTCAGTTGTGGGATTGGCAGGAGATTGGCGACCGGGCGGAGACGACGCAGTTCCTAGTGCAGCAGGAGAGGTAGTCCTAGCGCTGCCGAATACGCTTCCCGCGTATTCACATCCATAAAAATCCCCTCGTCCTCGGGGTTCCTCCGATGACTTTGGTCGGGTGCCGACGCACGACCGGCCGTGCTCCCCATATCTTCCTATCAGGTGACCACCCGATAAGAATCGGCGAAAAGTCAGGTATTTACCCGATACAAAAGCCGGGCGTGGTCGCTATCTTTATATAAAGGGGATGTAACGAAGTATGTTGAGCAGGTGCTCAAGCCATGAGGAGTTAGAGAATGATACTTAAATGGATCGCATTGGGAGCCTCAGTTATAGGCGGTATGGGCACTGCCCACGCCGAGGAAGGCGATTTCTTCCCGTTAGAAGTAGGCAACCGCTGGATATATCAGAAATATGACTGGAGATACCCCGATCACCTCCGGGTTGAGGAGACCGCTTCAATGGAGGTGATCGGCCAAGTTCAGTTGCAGGAGCGGTCGTATTTCGTCTTGCGACAGGACTGGAATTGGCTTCTACCTGATACGCTCTACCTGCGAACAGAAGAAGGGCAAGTCTTTCGCTATATAGAGCAGCCGGACACCGTGGCGGATGGTATCTCAGCACAGGACTTGGATAGCCCGGACCCGGTGCAATGGTCGTATCCTCTGGATCCCAATCAGACAGATTGGTTGATGTATGACTTTGAGGCATCTCAAGGAACTTTTTGGGATTTACCCTTACCAGATCTTACTGATCCGCCATATGTAGTTATATGGTGGGTACTCGTCAATGCCCGTTGGGCGGGCGATGCCGATCCGCCGAATAATTGGGAGTGCTGCTGGGGCATTCCTTTTCAATTAGGACCCTCTCAGAAGTTTTTCCGCTTTTCAGCAACGCCCTTTACGGCGGAATGGGATGAAGTGTTTGAGGTCGGGATAGGCCCGGTCTATATCACGCATCTTACAGATGAGACTGAGAGTTGGGACTTTGGCCTTCTCAAAGAAGCTCATATCGGCGGTCAAACCATCATAAGGGATCTGGCGACCTCAGTGGAGCAGACGAGTTGGGGTCAGATTAAGACGTCTTTCGAGGGGAGGATCAGGTGATCGCTCCATGTCAGTTAGCAGGGCCTATAAAGGTCGTTAGTAGGGGCTTCAAGCGGTTGGGAATCGCGCCGTTAGCCAACACTCCTCATCACCCGTAAGGAGAAGACAATGAAAAGCCCAACGAAGGTAACCGCATTCATGGTGCCCCTGCTACTATTGGTAGGGCCAGCACCTCATTTTGCTGAGACCTATGAACCCCAACCTGTCGAGACCATGATCGAGGAGTCCGATCTCGTCGTGATCGGCATGGTAGAGAAAACGTCTATCTATGAAGATGAAAAAGGAGACGTTAGAAGGAAGACGACGATAAGCATTAAAGAGGTCATCAAGGGTGGAGATAAAGACATCGGTGAAACCATCATCGTGGACCACCGTGAAGGAACCCCGGGATCAAAGGGCGGAGCAGTCGAACAGTACTTCTACTTCAGACCCACCTTCACACTAGGTGAACAGACTCTCCTCATGCTGTTAAGCAGAGGAGACACATACGAAGTCACAGGGGCTTTCCGCGGTAAAATCGATATAATCGGAGATAAAATTGGGGGAATCGATACAAACCTTACCGCTTTCAAAGAGGCCATAAAACGAGTCGATAGGAAAGAGGTCTCGCAGTTGGAAGTCGAGATGGTTCCTATTGAGTACCAGTTGGATAAGGTCCGTGCGGCAAGTGGAAAGCGTGCTGCGAAAGCCACCTCTAGAAATGGGTCTCACTTGAATGGCCAATTTTATGCTCAGATAGGATACCGCCATCACCCGCCACTTCATGCCATTACCTTCCACATCAATCCAGATGGTGCTAGAGATGGAAATGGCAATCCGATCCCATTCAGTGACTTGAAAACAGCTATGGATGCCTGTGTCGCCCAGTGGAATAGCATTGAAGATGGCCTTATTAGGTTTCGAGTAGCTAGCGTCCCGACCGGAAGAACGCACAATAGATATGATTCGTGGAGTACGGTAACGTTTGGAGACGATTTGGACGGGCTAACAGCCCGTGCATCGAGTACGCACGGTAGAATAGTTACCTCGGATATCCGTCTCAGTACGCACCACACTTGGACTACGTCTGAGACGTATCCAAGCTCAAGTTCTTGGACCGTAGCTCAGCCCAAAGATTTCAGGGATGTGATGACCCACGAGCTAGGTCATTCTGTCGGGCTTGGACATAGCGATCTGCCTGATAATACCATGTACTACTTCTCGGTCAGAACTGAAACAAAGCGCCGTACGCTGGCATGGGGGGACAAGGCTGGCGGCGTCTATATGACTACGGCACCTGGGAAAGCTGGAGACGGCGTTTTAGATTTTGACCAAGATTGGTCCGCCTTCACCGGTAGCAGCGAAGCAATCGTCCTATACCGAAATATAACCGTTCCCTCTGGGAGAACACTAACCATAGAGTCCGGTCTCTCCATCAATATGAATGGATATACGATCACATCTACAGGGGGCACAATTAACGGGACCGTACCTGCCAAATCCGTAACTGTAACCGGTCCGTCCGCCGCCCCAACTATCTTGAGCGTTGCGCCCAATCCCTCTAACCCCTCTACAACCATTCGATTTAATCTCCCCCAGCCGATGGCGGTCTCCCTCTCGATCTACGATCTGTTGGGGCAGCGAATTCGTACGCTTATTTCCAGCGAATATCGCCGAGCAGGGAGTTACTCTGCGGTGTGGAACGGACGCGATCTATTGGGGCAACAGGCCGCATCGGGGGTCTATTTTATCAATCTTCATGCGGGCGAGCAGCTATACCGAGAAAAACTGACTTTAGTGCATTGAACTAGCAGCGTATGTTCTGTCGGGCTGTCGCAAGCCAAATCGCACACAGCGGCACCACCAATACCAGCAACACTGAGGAGGACGCCAAGCCGCCCGAGGTCCCCAAGGCCAAAGTGTACCAGAAGTCGGTTTTTTCGCCTTGCAGCAACATGGGCAGAAACCCAGCGATCGTCGTAAGGGTGGTGATGAAGATGGGGCGCAAGCGTTGAAAGGCCGCTTGGGCAATGGCCTCGGTGGGAGCGGTCGGCTGTCGCTTCAAGGTGGTGGAGATGGTGTAAACGAGCAGGATAGAATTGTTGACGGCAATGCCCATCAACAGCAACAAGGCCGCATAGCTGCCTTGGTTAAAAGGGGCGTCGGACAAAAAGAGCGCGGCACCCATCCCTATGAGCGCGAGGGGCAGGGCAATGAGCACCAATAGCGGCTGGGTCCAAGACTCAAAGAGCGCGGCGGCGACCATCCAGACCAAAAGAACCGCCAAAAGCACGACACCCCCCAGTTCTCGCCGCTCCTTTTTGTCCATCTCGTATATCATGGGATTGGAAAGGCTATAACCGTATGGCAGCGACGTGTGATCGACGATGTCTTGTAGGATGCTGTTAGAATAAGAGTAGCTTCCCAAAACCGTGAATCCAATGGTGCGGATGTAGCGTTGGTTTTCGCGTTTTATGCTGGGCGTCACGGCTCGTTTCTGAATGTGGGCAACGTGCCCGATGCGCGCTGGGTGTGCATCCAAAGCGACTTGGCTGAGGCGGCGGATGGTCATGCGACTGGCTCCGGTGTCGGCGACGCTTACAGCGTATTGTCGCCCGTCCATATAGACGTGTGCAAGAGCAGTGCCGACTGCGAGCCGATCTTGGATTTCATGTACGAGGTTGATGTGCCCTAGGCCGAGTGGCGCGGTTTTTCTATGGTCGAACTGGGCCACTATTTCGCGCTGGGACGGGCCATAGGCAAAGTCGATGTGAATGTCCTTAATCCGCCGCGAGCGACGCTGCTTTAGCTGCTTGGCAATGTCTTCGGCAATGTTGCCTACCTGCCCAAAGTTGAACCCATGGATACTAAGCTGGTTGGAAACGCTCCGGCTGCCCCCCAAATGCTTGCCGAACCCATCCATCCCCTTGCCATATACGGAGAACCCCACGCCGCCGATATTGCTCTCATAGGCCGCTAAACGTTCGTAGAGGATGTATGGTATATCCGAGGCGCGGTACTCTTCCTTTATCAGCACCTGAATAAGCCCGTACTGACCCGAACTTTGGGTGATGATGCCCTCGATATACGGCGCGAAGTTGAACAATTGTTTTTCGACATCGCGCAAAACTTTGTCCATCCTGCTTATGTGGGAGTTATAGGGCATCTGGAGGGTGACGATCAGTGAGAAGCCCTCTGAGAGTTCGCGCAAAAGGTGCCGGGGAGGTTGTCGGTCGAGCCGGTGCGATAGATCGCGGAAGAGAAAATACGTCGCCCCGCCAACCACCTTGAAAAGCACCGGCTTGACCGCAGCCACTATGGGGTTGCTCCACACTTGGTTGTAGAGGTCGGCCCCGTCGTCGTAGAGCCGCTCCCAGAGCGGACGATCCTCTTGCGAGCTTTTAGGTAGGAAGGTCGTGCGGCCAAATAGGCTAGACGAAGCGGTTGTATCTCTCGTCGCAAGCCCCGCCTTGTACTGTTGTCGCGTGGTGATTTTGTCGGCGGACGCGGCCGGCACGAGTTCCCGCTTGTCGCCGAGTTCATCCGGCAATATCCACAGCGGGACGCCCACCAACCACACGACTAAACCGAGAAACAGTACTTTGCGACGGACGCAAAAAGAGAGGACCGTGCGATACAAGCGGTAGATGCGGTCTGTGGGTGCAACCGGAACGATGGCCGACCGTGCGACCGTCTGGTAGAAGAAGGTCGGGATCAGGGTGAGGGCGACTAGGAGGGCGATGATGAGGGTTAGCCCTAGGGCCACTACAAACGGTTCGAAATAACCTTGTAATTCTCGGGAGAGGAAAAACACCGGCAGAAAGGCCCCCAAAGTGGTCAGGTTAGAGACGACGATAGGATGAACCCCATCGCGCAATCCCGCGGCCACCGCCGCCCGCAAATCCCCTTCGGGGCCGCAGGATTGGGTGCGGCGGTGGAGATAGTCGTAGATGACAATGGCGTTGTCCACGACCAGCCCAAAACCGATAGTAAAGCCGGCGAGGGTAGCGAGGTTTAGGTGAATGCCGAGGGCAAAGAACAACACGACTGCCCCTAAGACGGACAACCAGATGGAGCTCAAGATGAGCAAGACCGTTTGAAGCCGCCTGAAAACCCCGATCAGCACCAACGCAATAAACGCGATGGAAAAGGCCGACCAGCGCAGCAGAAAGCGGAAGTCCCGCTCTAGCTCGGCTCCCTTGTCGTGCAGTGCGATGATCTCAAAGCCCTCGGGCAGGTGCTGGGAGAGTTCGGCTACTTTCTCCCGGATGTGCTGGGAGGCGCGGATCATGTCGCTACCGGGTGTTTTTTCAAATTGGATGGCAATTGCGTTGCGCCCGTTGATTCGGTAGAGCGACGAAGGTGGGCCGGGCTGGTAGCGCACGGTCGCCACGTCCCCCGTGTACACGGGGCGGCCGTGCTCCAGCCGCTTGAGTGGCGCGTACTTGAGGGTCTCCAAGTCTGCGAGGTTGCCGCGAAGCTGGATGCTACTGAGTGTGCCTTGGCTCGGTGTCTCGCCGAGGAAACGGGTCTGGATGCCCTGAGCGGCTAGTGCTTGGCTCAGTACACCTTGGTCTATTTGCCAGTGCTGCGCCAAGAGGTGGTTCATTTCGAGGAGGATGTGCTGTTGGCTGCCGCCGCGCACGGTCACCTGCTCGACGCCCGGCACGGATTGCAAGGGCAGCCGCAAGTGCTCGTCTGCGTATTGGCGCAGGACCGCGGAGTCTTCGCGGCCAAGGAGCATTAAACGGACGAAGTTTGGGTTGTTCAGCTGATCGGGATCGGTGTGCTGAATGCGGGGCGGCGAAGCACCGAGCGGCATTTGGCGGCGGAACGAATACACCTTTTCGGCTAGTGATAGCTCGGCCAGTTGTATGTCTGTATCGGGCGCGAATTCAGCGGCGATGTACGCACGCCCCTCGGAACTGGTTGAGCTCAACAGGACCACGCCCCGCAGACTCTGCACGAGCGACTCCAAGGGCGCGGTAATCTGCGACTCAACGGTGAAAGCAGAAACCCCAGGCCACTCAACGCTCACGGTGAGTTGGGGAGCGTCTAATGGGCCGCCGATGTCAATAGGTACCAGCCGAAAACAAACCAGCCCCAATGCCAACACCGCCACTCCGGCTACGCCCACGGTCACGGGCCTGTCCAGCAACTTGTGCATGTCAGTCTCTCGCCCGAGCGACGACCGAGTAGAGAATGGGGACGGCGATCAGGATCAACAAGGTTGATAGAGAAATGCCGCCGACAACCGCCCACGCCAAGGGACGGCGCAACTCGGCGCCACTGCCGCTAGACAAGGCCATGGGCAACAAGCCGCAGACCGTGGTCAAAGTCGTCATGCAGATGGGGCGCAAGCGCTTTTGTCCGGCTTCCACGATGGCTTGGCCTAGGTCGCCGCTGGCCCGGTAGTGCCGGTGGATAAAATCGGTTTTGACGATGGAATCGTTCACTACAATTCCCACGAGGACGATACATCCCAACAAGGACATGATATTTAGTGAGTTACCCGTTAGCCACAGGGTACAGACGACCCCAATGGACGCGAGGGGCACGGCCACGACGATCACAAAAGGAACGACGAGGGACTCAAACTGGGCGGCGAGAATGAAATAGACCAATACGATGGAAATGGAGAGAATGAGGTACAGGTTTTGATAGTGTCCCTGCAACTCGGTGTGCTGGGTGCCGATCTCAATCCAGTATCCGGCGGGGATGGCTAGCTGGGGCAGGAATTCGTTTAGCCGAGCCTTGGCTTCGGCAAAGTCGAGGCCCTGTAAGGAGGCCGTGACGGCGACGGTGCGTGCTTGGTTTTCGCGGTGGATGGCTTCGTAGCCCTCGCTCGGTTTGAGGCGGACCAACTGAGCAAGCGGAACGGCGACAAGGCGGCCTTGCGTTCTGACTGGGTACTGCATGTTGAGGACGCGCCACAAGTCGAGTTCGGCGCGGTGCTCAGCTCGCACCTTGATGTCTATGCGATCGGCAAAATTGACGAACTGGGTGGGCGTACTGCCTTGTAGTTGGCGGTTGATAAAGTCGGCAAGTTCGGCGAGGCGGATGCCGTACTGTAGGGCCGCTTCCCGCTGTACCTCGACGTTGAACACTTGCTTGCTGGCCTGCAAATTAGCGCGGGCGTTGGCAAAGCCGGCGTCCCGCTGCATAAAATCTGTGATCCGCTGGCTCAAATCGGCGAGGACGGTTAGCTGCGGCCCGATAATTTTCAAGTCGAATTGAGTCTGGTGCTGCTGAAAGAGCTGCTCAAAGGCCGATTCCGGTGGCGACAGGGAGAGGGTTAGGCGACTGAACTCCCCAAAGGCCGCTTCGATCCGCTCGGCGACGTTTGCGCTTTCGCGGCCCTCGGCAATCTCGATGTCTAGCACCGCTTTGTTCAGTCCGAGTCGGTACTGTCGGTCGAGGATTTCGCATGTGATGCCGATGGATGAGAGCACGGACGCGACGCCGTCCTCGCGCAGCAGGCGGCGTTCCAGTTTGGTAACTTCCGCCGCAGTGGTCGGCAGATTGGTCCCTGGCGGCAGTTCGGCGCGGAGGACTAAATGCTTCCTATCGACGGTGGGTATGAGCTCTCGCTCTAGATCGGTGGCTAGATAGGTACTCAGTGCAAGGAGGACGAACAGTGTGCAGAAGACTTTCCAGCGATGGCGCAGGGCGCGGACGAGGCCGTACTCGTACAGCAAGAAAAACTTATTGAACAGGTATTGAAAGAGGTCTATGGTGAGGAGGAAAGGGGTGGCTGCTACGCGCCCAATGCGGTAAAGCCGCCCCGTTGTATTAGGTGCGTTCCAAGACCGAGCCGACAGCATGGGCAGTAGCATGATCGACACGATCAAAGAGGCTGCCAACGCCAGAGAGATGGTGACGGCCTGCTCGTAAAAGAGTGCCCCAGCGATCCCTTTGACGTACACCAAGGGCATGAAAACCGACATGGTGGTAAGGGTCGAAGCCGTGATGGCCAAGCCCACCTCGCGGGTGCCGCGGACTGCTGCTTCGCCCGGATCGTGAGACATTTCGCGGTAGCGGTAGATGTTTTCCAGCACGACGATGGAGTTGTCAACTAAGATGCCGATGCCTAAGGCGAGGCCCCCCAACGACACAACGTTAAAGTGGATGTCGAGAAAGTACATACAGATAAAGGTGGCAATAATGGAGATCGGTATGGACAGCCCCACGATGAGCGGGTTTTTGAGATCGCGAAGAAAGTAAATGAGAATGACAAAGGCAAAGAGTCCGCCCAAGTACAGAGATTGTAGGACGTTGTGTATGGATTCGCTGATGAACTCGGCTTGGTCGAAGACCGGCACGACGTCGAAGTCCGCGTACTCTTGCGAAAAGCGATAGAGGCTGTCATACACTTTTGCGGAGGCTTCCACGGTGTTGGTGCCGGCCTCCTTGAACACATACAGGGTAATAACTTCGTGTCCATTCAAACGGGTGTAGCCGGTGCGTTCCGCATAGCCTTCTTCGACGCGGGCCACGTCCTGTAAGCGGATTAGTTTGGGCGTTAGCTGCACCGGGGTTTGGCGGATTTGTTGTACGTCGGTGAACTCGGCTTGTATGCGCAGGGGAAACTGGGCAAAACCGTCGCGGATCGAGCCGCCGAAGTGGGTTATGTTGAACTGCTTGAGACTGGATTCCACCTCTGCAAAGCCGACGTTATAGCGCAGGCTTTTCTCGGTGTCGAGATGGATTTGGATCTCGCGGTCTAGCCCGCCAGCGACCTGCACGTAGGCCACGCCATCGATCTGCTCTAACCGGCGTTTGACGACGGCCTGCGCCACTTCCTTCAGTTCCATGAGGGCGGCTTGGTGGTCCCAGGTGGAGCGGGGCTGTTCGACCCGATCGCCGGTGACCACGAGCGTCATAATGGGGGCGGCCGAAGGATCGAAGCGCAAAATGGTAGGGCGGCCGGCCGTTTGCGGCAGGTGGCCTTGATCGAGGCTGCTGCGTGCCTTGATGAAGCTGAGGTCCATGTCGCTGCCCCAGTTGAACTCGACCTCGACAAAAGAGATGCCGTCTTGCGAGATGGACTTGAGCCGCCGTACGCCGCTTATGGTGCTGAGAGATGCTTCGATGGGACGGGTGACATGTTCTTCTACGTCGCGGGCACTTAGGCTGGGTGCGTCCGTGCGGACGATGAGCCGGGGAATGTCGATGTCGGGGAGGAAATCTACGCCTAGCCGAGAGAGAGAGTATAAACCCAAGAGGAGCGCGGCGAGAAAGCAAACCGTAGTGGCCACGGGTCGATAGACGGCAAAGCGCACGATACGCATGGCCGGTGCTCTCAGCGTTGGACGACCACGACCTTGGCGTCGTGGGCTAGATTGTAGTGCCCGAATACGATAAGTTCTTCGCCTGCTTCTACCCCTTCGGTAATCTCGATAAAGTCGTCGTTTTCGAGGCCGGTCTTGACGTAGCGCCATTGGGCTAGCCCGTCTTGGTGGATGAACACTAGCTTGCGGTCGTCGCGGGTTAGGAGCGCGTCGCGCGGTATGAGCAGCCGCTGCTGAAAGGCTTCGACGCCGATTTCGAGCCGGGCGAACATACCGGGTTTGATGCGCCGGTCGGGGTTGGCCACTTGGATCAAGATGCGGCAAGTTCCGCTTTCACTATCGACTACCGGACTGATGGCTTTGACCGCACCCACAAACGAGTCGTCGGGATACGCGTGCAACGCGATGGTTGCTTGGGCACCGACGTGTAGCAGGCGCAGTTCGCTTTCGAGGCTGCTGACTTCGAGCAGCAGCGGGTCGAGTGCCAAAAGCTGCATCAGGGACTGGCCTTGGGTGACCCAAGTGCCGAGGGTTACTTCCACTTCGGTAACAGTGCCGACAAAAGGTGCTGTAATAACTGCATTTTTGCGGTCGAGGTCGGCCTGCTTCAGGGCGAGTCGAGCGCGGGTTAGGCCCGTAGTGCTGGCGATCCATTCTTTGGGGGTGCCGCTGGCAAACAGCGATAGAGCTTCTACGTCGTTGATGTTGGTGGTGTCGGCTTTGGTCTTGATGAGGTCGCGTGCTTGGTGCCCGCGGTCCAATTGGCCGCTCAACAAGGCTATGGAGGCGTATTCCCGTAGGGCGCGCGTCATCTGGTCCTTTGCCTGTAGGTACGCGATGGCATAGCGTTCCGCGTCTAGCTCCAAAATAGTATCTCCCTTGCTGACGAAGCGACCTTCCTCGACGTTGAGGCGGCGCACTTGGCCGGCTATTTGGGAGACGATAGCCGTCTCCATTTTGGCCTTGAAGACGCCTGTCGAGGTGATTTTCTGAACGAGGTCGCGGTGCTGGACGGTGTCTATGGCGACCGGAGTGTTGGGTGGTTCAAGTTCGGGGAGAGTGTCGAGGGATTCATCGCGGGGATTTTGCGATGGCGCGGAATCGCTGAAAATCGCAAATAATAGGGTGAGTAGCCCAAGCGCGAGAGCGATATATAGGAGTTTCTTTAGTGTCGTCATTTTGTAAGCTCGCGATCTTTGCCATGGACAAGATCAACGCTCAGTTGCGATCTGCTCAAGGTTTGAGAGTGAGCGGCTAGAACATCTAGGGCCTTCCGTTCTTGGATGGCGATGGCGTGAAGCCGGGCCTGAATGCGCGGGATTAGCCTTGGCGTCTCCTTGACTACGCCTTTGAAGCACAGATTTTTGGCGACAAACCAACTCTGAGAAATCGACTCGAATTCCCGGCCGAGAGCACTTAGGCCATCAAGGCCGCAGATCCGACTCGCATAGTGGAGAAAGGCACCGTGTCCTTCTCGGTTCAGGGCGATCTCGAGGAACAGTTCAGTACATTGATTCAGGCGTGTTTTGAGAAGTTGCTTTTCGCATTCCGTCCATATTTCTACGTCCTCGGCGAGCTGCTCAATCCCGGCCACGCCCGGTACGCAATTGGCCCGTATGCTGGTTGCAGACATACTGGCGATATTGCGTTGCAGAATGGCGACTACATGGCGCAGACGCACCCTAGGCGGCTCGTCCGGTACGTCTAGCCAGAGCCAGTCAAAGCAGGGCTGGTCCGCGCCAGCAATAGCCCGCGTGTCCCAACACGATAGAAAGAGGTCCAAGGGGATGTCTCGCGCCGAAGGCTGCCACGGCGAAGGATCTATCAAATGAACGGTCCCAGCCCCATCATCATACCCGGCGACGATGCACTGATGGTCTGAGTGACGCTGGCGCGGATAGAACCCGGCTCCCGCTAGATGGAAGACGTCTAGATTGATGGATACAGGCGCATCTGCATCCAATCGTTTTTTGACTTGGTTCCACGCCGCCCTACCATCATCAGAAGTCTCGTCGAATGGCTTAATGCCGAACCGCTGGATCATGGAAAAGAGGGGAGCTGGGCGACTCCTGATGTTGAACGATTCGCCTCTAAAGTAGAAAAAGTCCCAGTTGTAAAAAGCGGGCAGCGACGGTTCCCATTGGTAGTAGCGCAACAAGCTGTCGAGCATGACGTAGAGGCAGTTGTAGTGCCGATTAGTGCAGAAGGGAATACCGCTAATGCGCTTTTTCACAACGAACCTGCTTCTTGACACAAGGTCAACGCGAATATGTGCATGGATGGATTATCCGGCATTACGAGATGCGATAGCAGCGGAGTTTCTTTCAATTCAATTACCTGATGCCAGATTCCTGCTTCAATAAGCGTCTCCTGCATCTGGTAGTCCTCGCCCGGCGGGGTTATGCCGAAGAGGAATACGTGGGGAGTGAGACTATCGGGAGAGATCAGTTGGCCCATAAATGCCTCGCGCTCTCCGTACTGAAGCCCTTTGTAATGCGAGGCGTCACTGAGCCCGAGAACTGCTTGAGTGCGGGAACCGTCCGGCGAGTGCAACAGGACGATTTCGGCCGTGGCCCGCCAGTCGCATAGCCCCAGAACGTGGAGGGCGCGATAGCGTCCTATTGGCAGTGGGGTTTCTTGCACCTCGCAGGCGATGTTGTCGTGCGCTCCATCGCTTTTATCTGGAAAAACAAACGATGTGCCGTTGCAACGGACGGTCGCTCCCGACGCCGGGAGATCCTCCGCCCGAAGGATCGTCCCCATCCCGTCGAGTCCGTCGGCGGCTGGGTCGCAGGAAGAGGCGATGCCGGCGTTGTTGAAATAAGGTGCTAGGTTCACAGTTACTTGACCATTAGATCGCATATCTGTTTCCGTTTTTCCACTCAAGGCATAGGCGATCGGGCTGCCAACCGCTGTTCTATGTATGAGGTCAAGGTCCGAACTGAATCGAATAGGTCCACCCGCAGCTCTTCGTCCTCCACTTCAAACCCGAACTCTTCTTCAAGGGCAAAGACGATCTCTAACGCGGCAATGGAATCGGCGTCTAAACCCTCGCCAAATAGGGACTCGTCATCGGCGATGTCCTCGGGATTGATCTTGAGTTGGAGCCCTTGGACGAGGGCTTGTTTCACTCGTTGAGCTATATCGTCGCGCATGGCTGCGCCTCTTCCTCGGCAAAGTAGTTGATGACCACCTCGATAGCCCGATGGACATCCGCTTCGTCTGCAATGGATACTGCGGGAAGGCCGAACGTCTGTTCCAAGCGATTCAGTTTGTCGCGCACCTCGGCCGCGGTCATGGGTCGCGGTTTAATAGAGGTTCGGCCATAGGCCGTGCGAATGTGCTTCGCTTGATTGCTCATGGCCAACAGGAGCGTCGGTGCTTGGCACAGGGCGCGAATGCCGTTGATGGTGTCTTGGATGTAGTCGTCAGTGTCCACGCTGTTGACCACCAATAGGCAGGCTTGGGGCTTGACGCCCATCAGGAACGCAAGGGTCGGCAGCGTATGGGTCTGCTGTTCCTCTACGTTATAGGGCACCGTGCCCGATTGAGTGCCGACTAAAATTAGGTCCGGCCGCTTGCGGTGGTTGATTTCCCGTATCTTGGCGTCGAGATAGAGCGCGTAGTAGTCTAGCGGCATCTCAATGGACGCCGCGTAGCCCATGGGGAACGCGCATTCCATGCCAAAGAGGGCCGAGTGGTGTTCGGTGCCGATTTGCCCTATCTGGTAGCCTAGTTCCAGCAGCCGGCGGCGCAGGGCGAGTTGTAGGGTAAATTTACCTTGCTGTGAGCTGGTGCCTGTGACAGCTAAGACCGGCACATCCACTTGGGGCCAGTACTCGGCCGAACGGAGGGTTTGCCGTATTTCTTTGGAGGACAACGCTGGATAGTATAGCCGCAGGCCCTTGGCGTCAGCCTGTTCGTACAGACCGGCGTACCGCTCGTGCGGCAGGGCCAAGAGGCTGAATACATGGACGCCTTGGTCTATGGCGGTTTGAACGGCTTCGCGCAGCAGGTCTCTTTTGCGGATGCGGCTAAGTTCGTCCATATAGCCCAAAACGAGGGTATCGGCACCCCGTAGGGAGGCGGTCAGGCTGGGGGCAATCGGCAGGCCCGCTGGCGGCAGACCAATGGCCTCGCCCGCGTCTTGGCCAACCAAGCCCTTGCCGACCAGATCGCCGACCCCGACGATCTCAAAGCCGAGCAGGTCACGCCCGCGCACCAGCGAGTGCATCTCCTTGTTGTAGGGATAGAGGGCGGCTTTCTGAATGTGGGCGAACGAGTCATCAGCATGGGACAGAGAAGTGGTTTTGGGCACGGTGGTGCGGGCAGCTTCGGGTTGAGCATGCGTGCGGAGGATTTCGCGCACCTGTGCTAAGCCCACCTTGGGATGAGTTTGGCGGATGAGGGTGAGCAAGCCGGTGATGTGGGGCGCGGCAAAGCTGGTGCCCCTCAGCATGACCTCGGGCGGCTCCAGCCAGCACAGCCGCTGGAGATCGCCCCAGGCCACGCACTCGATGGCGGCTCCTTGGCGATAGTAGTAATCGCACAGCCCCTGCAATAGCCCCGCGCCCACGCCGATGACTTGGGGTAAGTGGGCCGGGTAGCTTTCGCGGCCTTCTTCGTGATCGGCGGCTACCATTAGAACGCCTTGGTCTGCGGCCTGTTGGCAGATGCGGGCCAAGGCGTCGCGCTGCGTTACTTCGGTGGTGCCCAAACTCAGGTTGATGATGTCTATACCTTGGTCTAAGGCCCATTCAATGGCCTTGACTAGCAAGCGGTTGTCGGCTTGTAGCAATTCATCGAAGATGCGGACGCTGTAAAGATCCGCCTCGGATGCTTTGCGACGGATGATGCCGGCGCAGGCCGTGCCGTGGCCGGCGCAATCGGCGTGATCGGCACTTTGGCGGATCGCGCCATCTGGCCCGATAGTGAGGGCGACGCCACCGGCTATTGGGCCGATTTTGGGGTGATTGGGCACGAGGCCGCTATCGACGATAGCGACTTTGACGCCGTGGCCGGTATGGTTCGCAAGGGAAAAGCTCATGGGCCTGCCCCCGCGTCTGTGGCGACTGGGAATCTGGCCGCCTGCCAAGCTGGCCAACCGCCCGTCAGAACATAGACTTCACTGCGGATCGACTCTTTGACGAGCCGCTTGGCTAGTGTGTAGCTGCTCCGGCAACCGCCTCCTGAACAGTAAGTGATGACTCGGGTGTCAGCCGGGTAAGACGCCAGTGTTTGGCGCAAGCTATCCGCAGAAGCATGGGAAGGCAGGTGCAATGCTCTAGGGATATGACCGTCCTCATAAGCGTGCGTTGAGCGTGCGTCCACAAACACTACGTCGCCTTGGTCGAAAGCCTGCTTGGCCACGGGCACGGCCAGCCGATGAACGCCCTGCATGGCCCCAAGAGTCACATCGGCCTCTAGTTCCGCTATAGAGAACTGCTTGGTATAGAACCAGATCACCCATGCGCTGCCAGCCAGCACGACCAGCCAGAGGATCAGCCCCATTCTGAGTAGCAGGCGGCTCATGCGGTTTGCTCCTAGGCAGCCTCTTGCTGGTGGTGAACAAACTGGGTGTAATAGCCCGGCTGTTGGCGCAGCACTTCCGGCGGCCCCTGCTCGACCACTTGACCGTTGGACAGGCAAATCACCTCATCCACACCTTGTACCGCACTGAGCCGGTGGCTAATTAAGAGAATCGTTTGGTCGCGGTATAGGTGCTGGATGCGCTGGAAGAGGGCGGCCTCGCTTTCGGAGTCGAGTGCTGCGGTGGCTTCGTCCAAGATAAGCAGGTCCACTGGTTGCAGCAGGGTGCGAGCTAACGCAATGCGCTGGCACTGGCCGCCGGAAAGTTGGACGCCCTGTTCACCGATTTCCGCCTGCATGTCCAAGCCATTTAGCCCCACTTGCTCGCTCACCCGTTCGACTTCCGCTGGCTCGCACTTGAAGTTCCCGTAGAGGATGTTGTCTCCTACCGCATCGTTAAGTAGATGAACATGCTGACTGACTAAGCCGATGTGCGCTCTCAATTCGCGCAGGCTTATCTCTTCAAACGGCACACCGTCTATAAGGATGCGGCCTTGATCCGGCTGATAGAACCCACACAACATATTGGCTAGAGTTGTCTTGCCACTGCCGCTCATGCCGACTAAGGCGTAGCTTTTGCCCTTGACGAGCTTCAGGTTCACACCCTGCAAAATAGATTGGTCTCCGAAGCGGAAGTGAACATCTTGCAGTTCAATGGTGTGCTCATAGACGAAGGATTTGTGGCCGTTGTGCATCGCCTCTTGAGTGGGCAACTGCATGAATTCCAACACCCGTCGCATAGAGACCAAGCCCCGCACTAAGTCCATGTACAAATCGTGTAGTCCGCTAACCGGACCAAACAAACGCGAAGTGTACTGAAGAAAGGCAATGAGAGTTCCGATCGTCATCGCGCCCTGCATTACTTGATAACTGCCCCAGCCCATGATGAATACTGGAGTTAGAGCCACTAGCCCCGACGAAATCGTGCGCATGGAAGCCGAGTATAGCACGTTGCGCATGGAGAATACGATCAGATCGTTAAGGGCCGAGCGAAAGCGATGCCTTTCATAGCTGTCGCTGTTGGAAAGTTGTATCAACGGGATGTGACTAAACCGCCCGATAACATAGCTAGAAAGTTTGGCCCCTTGTTGCTGAATGGATTCGACGACCCTTCTGATCTTGGGCTGAAAATAGAGCAGATTCGCCACAAATAAGGGGAGGACCACGATGGAAAGCAGAAAAAGGGTGACATCCAGCCAGCACAGGACGGCCACGAGACCTATCAAGGTCAGTACGCTATGTAGAAAACGCATGACACTTGCCGTCAACACCGACTGGATTATGCCCACATCGCTGTTGAGGCGGAAGACGATGTCGCCGACGGTATGTCGATGGTGGAATCTGAGCGGCAAGTGCATGAGATGCTGGAACAGTTCGACGCGGATGTTCCGGACGATGCGGTTGCCGGCCCAAGCGTACAGGTAGTCAGAGGCGAAGGATAGGATCAAACGGGTGATGGTAATACCTAGTAGGATGGCGAGGGCAACCAGCAGTGGGTAAAGCTGTTTGGCTGGCACAATTTTATCAATGACGGTTTTTAAAATGTAAGGAGGTGCTAGAGAACCGACTGTGATACACAGTACACAGAACAGTACCACAATCCCTTGATACCAATAAGGAATTAGAAAATGCAGGAAAAAGCCGATAGTAAACCGGGCTGTTTTAGTTTTAGGCGTAGGCATGAGAGATCTCAAAGATCGGCTAAGATATGGCGGCCTTTTATAATGTCTAATAGGGACACGCCCTCCAGCGTTTTTAACGGCGAATCGGCGAAGCTGGCGGTCTTAATCTCAAGAGCCGGTAGGTGAATAGAGATGAGTTTCCAGAAAAAGAGTTGGGTGAATTGTTCTCGACCAACTAATGGGTAGTGGCACTGGAGAATGGTCTGGCGTTCGTCAACGAGAAAAATCGCCGGCGTCCGCTCGAAGAGAGCCGCATAATCTTCCTCATAGTCCTGTATGGTTCCCACTTGGTATTTGAGCTTGAACGCCCGTGAAAATTGAGCAGCAGCCGATGGCACTGAGGACAGCGCATAGATGGGCAGTTGAGCTGGATTTTCTATATGGTCATAGACATGTTGTAGAGTCTCTAATACTATTTCCAAGCATGGCTGACAGGAAGAGGGATTGAAGAGGACGACGATACAGCCTTGGGTTCCGGCGAAGTTGGTGTGCAGTGTGTCTTCTTTGACTTGAAATGGGATCGAGGGAAAAGACTGGCCAACCCATTGGCTAGCTTTGAAGGTGCTGATGGCGTAGGTGCGGTAATTCCGCATATCTACGAGATAGATTTTGCCGAACCAAGCTACTACGGTAGTCAGGGCGACGAGTTGTAGTAAGTTGGTGGCGACCAACAGCTTCAGTAGTATTTTATGTTGCATGGTAGCAACCGACGATTTGGGTGGCCCGGTCCCAGTGCTGGGACCGGACCGCTGCATGACCAAAGTATGGGCCTTGAAGTTAGAGGCCGATCCTAGCACTTATCGCTCGTTTTGGTTGCGGGAGGAGTGCAGTCATCCCAAATATCCCAGTAATCTATTACGCACTCGTACTCTTCCGTACAAGCGTCGAAATACACTAACTCCCAGTCGCCCCCGTGAGAGCCCTCACGCTCGTAGGCCTGAACCAAGGCGGTGCGCCTGTTTGGGGTTTTCTTGCTGAGTGTTTTCATGAGATTGCTCCTTAGTAAAGAGTGATGAATGATAGAACCAAGGCCCATAATACTGGTTCGTGATAGGATATCTTAGTTTATATCAAAGGACAGCGTATATGTCTCGACCGTGCCATTGGATATCTCCGCCCTTTCACTCGACGGTTCTCTCCATATATACAGATGCCCCTGCCAAGCGGCGACACTGTTCCAAGGGGCCATGTTGGACACGAGAGACTCTACCTTCGCTCTATCGAACGTATATGTCTCCATGTTAGACGAAGAGGTAAGATCGTAAAGTATCCACCATTGTGCATCTCTAGCCACTTGGTGAGAGACAAATAGATACCGATCGTCTATTAGGGTCATGTTTTTGAGCGTGGTCATCTCCAATCCATACATACCCTCAGACGAACCTCGCCCGATGCTATGGTAGCGTTCAGGCAAGGAGACGAAGCCCTCTGGGCGCAGACCAAACTGCCGGATGATCTGTCCGGTGTCGGCGTCGATTTCCTTGACGAGGTAGTCGTTGGGGCCCAAGTAATACAGCCGATGCCGCGCTGGACTGTAGCGCACTTGGGCAAACGCGTTCATGCGGAAGGAGACAAACTGCTGTTCATCGGTGGACAGGGGGGTGCGATAGAGCGGTTCCCAAGTCGTGGGATCCAAACTCTGTATCTCCATGATCTTCATCGGGTTTGTTTTCAGCAGAAACACTTCGCCCGCCCGGCCGATTAAAAGCCGACTTCCCTTGAACGAACGCGTCCCATCTATGTACTGCCCTTGACGATCATAACGGACGATCTGGCCGAACGTCTTGTCAAGGATATATAGCCGGCCGTGTGAGTCTATGGCCATATTTCTAGGGGAACCATACTCGCCAGGGCCGCGTCCTTGCTGGCCAAAGGAGCGAATATAATGTCCATCCGTGCGGCTAAACTCATGGGCTTGGTCACCGATGCTATCCGTGATCAGCAAGGTGCCCTCTGGCGAGAAGCTCAGCCAGCGTACACGTCCGATACCCGGGGAGTCCTCATCAAAGGCGAGTTCGATCTGCTGTTGAAAAATCACGTCGACCTCGCCGACATATTCAACGGGCGTTTGCGAAATGTTGGTCTCATCGACTTCGCCGACTTGGTAGGCGGTGTACCACGCTTTGACGCTGTCGCGGATGTCGCTCCACAGTCCGGCGTCGGCTGCCGTGCTACCGAGGGCGACGAGGAATGTGCAGATGTGAAAATTTCTGGCGTTCATAAGGTTTCGATCCTTTCGTTACTATAAAAATAGCAATCGTCGCGGTGCTTGTATATCGGGTGATCACCTGATTTTTGGCTGATTCTTATCGGGTGATCACCTGATTTTTTAGCCAATCAGTACCGGCGAGCTTCAAGAGCCAGCCTCCGCGCCGGTTGCTGTAGGATACCCGGACTTCTTCCAAATCGGCCAGCCTCCCTTCAGGATGTAGATTTTCAGCTTGAACTCATCGGTTGATGCGCTGAAGAGGCGAGTGGTTAAGTTGCCGGTCTCGCAAACGGCTCGCTCGCAATAGACGATGATGCGAGCATCAGACGCTAAGACTTGGCGCAGGTGCTCAACAGGAGCATCATAAGGCAGATGCAACGCACTGGGGATATGACCGGATTCGTATGCGGATGTTGAGCGCAAATCCACAAAGAGGGCGTCGCCGCGGTCAAGCTCCTGTTTGGCCTCGGCCGGGTCAATGCGGCTTGTTATAACTTCTGACGAGGGCTGACCTGAGCAGGACCAGAGGGCATACCCGCTGGCCAATGCGCCCAGCCATAGGAGGAAGCCGGCCTTGGTGAGGAGCCGCGGCCACGCTCGGCCTTTCTTGCTACGCTTTTTCATGAGCTTGATCCTTAAAGAGGGAGGAGTGATGCAGGCGACGAGGAGCGTGCGGTCGTGAGAATGAGAATCGGTAGTGTTCATAAGGCTCCGGTCCTTTCGTTGTGATAAAAATAGCAATCGCCACGGTGCTTGTATATCGGGTGATCACCTGATTTTTGGCCGGTTCTTATCAGGTAAACACCTGAATTTTTCCGAGAAAACGCTGATATTGGCTTGTGGCTGTGTGCGCGTCAGGACATAGACCACGCCACGATAGGTGATGGTTTGGGTCGCCGCCGGAGTTTATCGCAGGCGAGCTGCATGGGAAGGGTACAGGGTGCGGGAGGGACTAAGACCTCGATGGCAGGAGGCCTAGGCGTAGTCTCAAATGACTGCTGCTGTGCTTAGAGCGGCTCGTCCTCCCCATCCATCAGCCCTTCTCGGATCGCGTACGCTGTCAACGCGGTCGCACTGTGCAAGTCGAGCTTATCCATTATGTGCTGGCGATGAGTGCTGATGGTCTTTTCACTCACGTGGAGTGCCTCGGCTATTTGCGCGGTTGTCTTTCCTTCGGCGACGCATCGCAGCACTATGCGCTCGCGTGCCGTCAGGGGAGAAGGTTTGCTGGGGATAGTAGCGTTATGCGCGTGACTGGGGACGATGGGGTTGGTCAAGTGCGAACTCACGTACTCGCGGCCGGCTTGGACCTCCCAGAGTGCTTCTACCAACTCGTTGATGAAATTCGTTTTCAGCAGGTACGCCGAGCCGCCTGCCTCGAATAGGCCATCTACAAAACGCTTGTCCGCGTGTTCCGACAGCACGACGAACTTAATATGCGGATACGTGGCCCGTATCTGGCGCGTCACCTCGATGCCGCTCAGGTCGGGTAGTCCTATGTCCACGATCACAATGTCGGGTTGATAGGCGGTGATCAAGTCAATGGCCGTGCGACCATCGGCGGCCTCGCCGATTACCTCAATCCCGCTTTCTCGTTCGAGATGCGCGTACATTACTTGGCGCACCATAATATGGTCTTCCACTAGAAAAATCTTCATGAGGAATGGCCCTCCTCTTCAGCCAAGGTGCTCGGAAGCGTTATCAGACAGCGCGTACCTTTTCCGAGCGTCGATTCGATCGTCAAATGACCACCGATATGGAGCAGATGCTCTTGAATACTGAACAGACCGAAGTGATTGCCTTGGATCATCTGGTCCAGATGCGCGACATTAAAGCCCGCGCCCGCGTCTTCTACCACCACCTGTAATTGGTCTCCGTCTCGACGCAGGGAAACGGTGGCTTGGTCTGTGTTGGCGTGCCGAGCGACATTGACCAGCAACTCGCGAATGGACCTGTACACTAAGCCGCGTATGTCGTGGCTGTGTATCTCCCATTTATCCTCGGCTTCCACGCGCACGGTCAACCCGTCCTGGGAATGGACGAGGTCGCCAAGAGCCTCTAGGCCTGGTACGAACCCTATGCCGTAGAGCACGGGTGAACTGCTATCGAATGTCATGTCCCGGATGATGTGAGCCATCTCGTCAGTTTTTTTCTCCAATGCATCAATCAAGGCTTCGCGCTCTGTGTCGTCGGCCTGCCGCAGTGCAGCGATATTGACCTTCGACAGTACCAGCATCTGCCCGATTGAATCGTGGAGAGCACTCCCAAGGCTCACCCGCTCGTGCTCCCTGTCGATTAAGAGCTTGGCCGCCAGCGTCTGCAACTTCTGGATATGTCTCTCCATGCGCCTGTGCTGGCTGATTTTGCGAATAACGCCTTGATAGTATATGGGGGTCCCGTCCGCGGCTCGCCAAATCGAGGCCGTTATTAGCGAATCGAAGTGGTGCCCGGTGCGGGTTCTAAACGTCGCGGTAAAGTCGCGCACGAACTCTTCCCGTTCAATCTCTTCCCGAAACCGCTCGTACTCGTCTAGACTCGCGCAGAGGCTGCGAATGTTCGAGCCGAGCAAGTCGGCGCGTTCGTAGGCAAACAGGACGTTGGCGGCCTTGTTGGCATCGACGATGGTCCCGTCCTGCTCGGCAATGACGAGAGCGTCGGGCGACGCTTCAAATAAGCCGCGATAGAGGGCTGGGTCGCGTCTCAATTTCTTCAGCTTAGGCTTGCACATGGATCCACCTTTTATGAGTTCGGGTATCCTGCTGCTAGTCCCGCTAGCCGATTCAAAACTATGTCGGTTCTTCTCCATCCGCCAACTTTTGCCCCGCGCCCCGCGCCGCCCCATAGCTTTCCCGCGTATCCACATCCACGAAAATACCCTCGTCCTCAACGGGCACTTCCACAATATGGGCTGCGTTTTTTGCTAAGACCGGCCGCGCCCCCCGGTCGCCCGTCAACGCGAGCAAGGCGTCTCGATAGGCCCGGCCGATGGCCACGGGATGGCCGCGTCGTCCAGCGCACACCGGCACGGCGATAGCGCGTCTGCTTTTTAACGCCCCAGCGACCTTTTCCATCGTTCCCCCAGCGACCTGCGGCATATCCCCCAGCGCAAACAAATACCCTTTCTCGCCGCCGGTCGCTTCCACGCCCACCCTGATAGAGGCGGCCATCCCCTCGGCAAAATTTGGATTGTGTACCAGCCGCACGGGATAGCGGCTCAACGTTTCCTCTACCGCTGCCCGCTGATGCCCGGTCACCACAACGACCTCCCCCAAACCCACCGCGCAGATTCGCTCCACCACGACTTGGAGGACGCATCGGCCCTCCCAAGGCAGCAGCAACTTATTGGCCCCCTCCATCCGTGCGGAACGCCCGGCCGCCAGTACGATCCCGCTAAGGTCTGCGAATCCGGTCATCCCAAGTTGGCCCGGTCGGCTGTTTAATTGACAAGGATAGACAAAATTTTTTAATATCCATCGCGTCATCCGCTTCTGGCCCTCAACCACAGCATCAGCCCATGCAGTTTGCAGGCTCTCATACCTTTAGTGCCCCGCGGCAAATCCTGTGGGACTTGCTCAACGACCCCGAGGTCTTGGCGCGCATCACGCCGGGCGTCGATACCTTGGAGCAGACCGGCCCCAGCCAGTACCGAGCCGTGCTGCACATCAAAATGGGGCCGATCAACAGTGCCTTCAACGGCGCGCTACAAGTCGTCGATAGCAAGGAGCCAGAAAGCTATCGTCTGCTCATTGATGTCGATGGCAAGATCGGCCAGATCAGGGCCGAGGGCCGCGTCCGGCTGGCCGACCAAGGGCGCGAGACCACGGTGGCTGTCGAGGGCGGCTCCCAGTTGACGGGCCGATTGGCGAGCATGGGCCAGCGCCTGCTCTCGGGCGTGGCGCGGATGTTTACCAACCAGTTTTTCAAGGCGCTGGAGCGCGAGATACCTTAATCCGATTCGATAGGAGGCGACTATGGCAGTAGCGATCAAGGTCACTGTCAATGGCCAGACCCACGAGCACGAGGTGGAGCCGCGCCTTATGCTCGTCAGCTATTTGCGCGAGGAGTTGGGCCTGACGGGCACCCACGTCGGCTGCGACACCAGCAACTGCGGTGCCTGTACCGCCATCGTCGATGGCCAAGCCGTCAAGGTCTGCACCATGCTCGCGGCGCAAGCCGACGGCACGGAAATAACGACCATCGAAGAGCTTGCGGTCAACGGCGCGCTGCATCCGTTACAGGAAGCCTTCCGCGAGACCCACGGCTTGCAGTGCGGCTTTTGTACGCCCGGCATGATTATGGCCGCTTGGCAGTTGCTAGACCGCAATGCAACGCCTAGCGACGCGGAAATCCGCCACGCGCTCGAAGGCAACTTTTGCCGCTGCACGGGCTACGACAACATCATTAAGGCGGTCAAACGCGCCGCCGAGAGCGTCTAGGAGGCCGCTATGGGAGTCATAGGACAATCCGTCAAGCGCGTCGAAGACCAGCGCTTTATCACCGGCAAGGGCCGCTACACCGATGACATTGCCCTGCCCAACTCGACCTTTGCGGCCATTGTGCGCAGCCCGCATGCCCACGCCGCGATTAAGGGCGTTGACACGACGGCCGCAGCCGCAGCCGCGGGCGTGGTCGCCATCTTTACGGGGGCCGACCTCGAAGCCGCGGGCGTCGGCGGCCTGCCCTGCGGCTGGCAGGTGGATTTCAAAAGCGGCGACACCATGAAGGAGCCGGCCCATCCGGTGCTGGCCGTGGCCAAGGTGCGCCACGTTGGCGACCCGGTTGCCATCGTCCTTGCCGAGAGCCGCGAGCAAGCGGCGGATGCCGCCGAGTTGGTGGCCGTGGAATACGAGGTCTTGGACGCGGTCGTCGCGGCGACTCAAGCAATAGCCGAGGGTGCGCCGCAGTTGTTCGACGATGTGCCCAACAACACGCCCTTCGACTGGGAGCTCGGCGATCGAGCGGCCACGGATGCGGCCTTAGCCCGTGCCGCGCACGTCACCACTTTGGAGTTCGACAACCAACGGCTCATTCCCAACGCGATTGAGCCGCGCTGCGCCCTTGGCGATTACGACGCCGCGCGCGATCACTACACGCTCTACACCTCGTCGCAGAACCCCCATGTCATTCGCCTGCTGCTGACGGCGTTTGTCCTGAATCTGCCCGAGCACAAGGTGCGCGTGGTGTCGCCGGATGTGGGCGGTGGCTTTGGCTCCAAAATTTTTCACTATGCCGAAGAAGTCCTCGTCACGTGGTGTTCCCGCCAGATTGGTCGCCCGGTCAAGTGGACTTCCAGCCGCAGTGAGGCGTTCCTCACTGACGCCCACGGTCGTGATCACCACACCAAGGTCGAGCTCGGGCTCGACGCCGACGGCCACTTCGTCGGCCTGCGAGTCAAAACCGTCGCCAATCTCGGCGCGTACCTATCGACCTTTGCGCCCTGCGTACCCACGTATCTCTACGGCACACTCTTGCAGGGCCTGTACACGACCCCGGCGGTTCACGTCGATGTCACGGGTGTTTTCACCAACACCACCCCGGTTGATGCGCTGCGCGGCGCGGGCCGTCCCGAGGCCACGTACGTCCTCGAGCGCACTGTCGAGCAGGCCGCCTTGGAGACGGGCCGCGACCCAGCCCAACTGCGGCGCAAAAACTTCATCCCACCCTTTGACGGCGTCGTGCAGGAAGGCTATCAGACCCAAGTGGCCCTGCAATACGACAGCGGCAACTACGAGCCCGCGCTCGAAAAAGCACTCGCGGCCGTGGGCTACGACGAACTGCGCGAAGAGCAGGCGGCGGCGCGCGCCGCCGGCAATGGCCGCTACCTCGGCATTGGCTTTTCGACCTATATCGAAGCCTGCGGCATCGCGCCCTCGGCCGTGGTCGGTGCCTTGGGTGCGCGCGCCGGCCTCTTTGAGAGCGCGGGCGTCCGCGTCCAGCCCACCGGCAAAGTCACCGTCTTCACCGGCAGCCACTCGCACGGGCAGGGCCACGAGACGACCTTCGCCCAAGTGGTAGCGGATGGGTTGGGCGTGGCGATCGCAGACGTGGACATCATTCACGGCGACACCGAGTCTGTGCCCTTTGGCATGGGCACTTACGGCTCGCGCTCGCTGGCCGTAGGCGGCACGGCCATCGTCAAGAGCATGGACAAGATCAAGGAGAAGGGGGCCAAGATCGCGGCCCACTTGCTCGAAGCCGCCGAAGAGGACCTCGAATTCGCCGAAGGGCGCTGGGCGGTCAAGGGCACCGACCAGTCGATTTCCTTCGCAGAGGTCGCGCTGGCCGCCTATGTGCCGCACAATTTTCCCGAAGGGCTGGAGCCGGGGCTGGAGTTTACCAGCTTCTACGACCCGGCCAATTTTACCTTTCCCTTTGGTGCTCACATAGCCGTAGTGGAAGTGGATGCCGAAACGGGCGTGGTCGCGGTAAAGCGCTACGTCGCCGTTGACGACGTGGGCAATATCGTCAATCCCATGATCGTCGAGGGCCAAGTTCACGGCGGCATTACGCATGGCATTGGCCAAGCCCTATTTGAGGAGGCCGTGTACGACGACAGCGGCCAGCTCATTTCCGGCTCTTATATGGACTACGTCCTGCCGCGCGCCGACGACCTGCCTTCCTTTGAAACCGATCACACTGTCACGCCCTGCCCACACAATCCCCTCGGCGTCAAGGGTGCTGGCGAGACCGGCACGATTGGCTCGCCGCCGGCCATTGTCAACGCCGTGCTCGACGCCCTGTGGCCTTTGGGCGTGCGCGACCTAGCGATGCCGCTGACGCCGCAGAAGGTGTGGCAGGCCATCCAGCAAGTTAGTTAAGGAGAAGCCGACCATGATACCTGTCGCGTTTGACTATCATCGTCCCTCTTCAGTAGATGAGGCGATTCAGCTCCTCGCGGACGACGCCAAGCTCTTGGCGGGCGGCCACAGCCTGTTACCGGCCATGAAGCTCCGCCTGTCGGCCCCGGGTGCGCTAATCGACATTGGGCGGCTCGCGGAGTGCAACTACATCCGCGAGGAGGGCGACGCCGTAGCCATCGGCGCGGTCACCACCCATCACCAGATTGCGACCTCGCCCCTGACCAACGCTCGCGTCGCCGCACTGGCCCAAGCGGCCGCGGTCATCGGCGATCCCCAAGTACGCAATAAGGGGACCATTGGCGGCTCTTTGGCGCACGCCGACCCGGCCGCCGACTACCCGGCTGCGATCTTGGCACTGGGTGCTGAGATCAAGGTCAAGAGCGAGGAGGGCGAGCGCGTGATTCCCGCGGACGAGTTCTTTATCGACTTGTTTTTGACCGCACTCGCGCCGGACGAAATCATCACCGAGGTGCGAGTCCCGGCCGCGGAAAGGTCAGCGTACTGCAAGTTTCCGCATCCGGCCTCGCGCTTTGCCGTCGTCGGCTGCGCCGCAGCTTCGGCCAGAGGCGCGGTTCAGGTGGCCTTTACAGGCGTGGCCAATGCGGCCTTCCGCGATACCGGGGTTGAAGCGGCCCTCAGCGGCGGCTTGAGTGAGGAGGCGATCGCCGCGGCCGCGGCTCGGGCGGCCGACGGGCAAGACGTGCTCTCCGACCACTTTGCCGGCGAAGAGTACCGCCGCCACTTGGCTAAAGTTTTCGCCCGCAAGGCGCTGGCGACCATCGCTTGAGTACCAATCGCGCCTAACAGGATAGCCCCCGATGCCGGTTGAGCGTCGGGGGCTATTTTTATTGAGTCAGCTATGTCGTCCCGGTCAGCAGGTGTTGATCTTTTAGGATGGGACATCCTATCATTTTTCTTAAAGTTACAGCAATATACAACATCTCTTAAATGATTTAGGATTGCTATATCACAACAAGGCGATTTCTTTACACGGGTTGACCCGGTAGCCTATCTTGTCGGCTGTAAAGCCCTATTCGGGATATGGAGCAAGACCATGCTAAAGGTGAAACCCGATTCGTCACAGCCAGCCAAGCGCAAACTGCCCATCGGCATTCAGACCTTCCGCGAGATTCGCGAGGACAACTGCTACTACGTCGATAAGACCGCGTACATAGCGCGGCTGGTCACCGAGGGCAAGCACTACTTCCTGTCGCGTCCCCGCCGGTTTGGCAAGAGCCTGTTTCTCGATACGCTGAAGGAGGTGTTCGAGGGCAACGAGCCGCTGTTTAAGGGGCTGGCCATTTACGACCAGTGGGATTGGTCGGTGCGCCACCCCGTGCTGCGACTGAGCTTTGGCAGCGGCAACTTCAAGGAGCCGGGCAATCTGCACAAGGAGGCGATGGCCCAATTGGGCACCATAGAGAAAGTTGACGGCTGCGACACCGCACCGGCTTACTTTCGGCATTTGCTTCGGACGCTGCACCAACGGACCGGCCAGCCGGTGGCGGTGCTGATTGACGAGTACGACAAGCCCATTCTAGACGCGCTGGAGGAACCAGAAGTCGCTCGCGCCAACCGCGACTATTTGCGCAGCTTGTACGCAACGATCAAGGACAGCGACGCACACATCGCTTTTACCTTCCTCACCGGCGTGAGCAAGTTTTCCAAGGTCAGCTTGTTCTCCGGCCTCAACAACCTCATCGACATCACCCTAAACCCGCACTACTCCGCCATCTGCGGCTACACCGAGGCGGACTTAGACGCGGTGTTCGCCCCGGAGTTGCCCGGCTTGAACCGAGATGAAATACGCACGTGGTACAACGGCTACAACTGGTTGGGCGAGGAAGCTGTGTACAACCCCTTTGACGTGTTGCTGCTGTTCTACAACCGTCGATTCGGGGCCTACTGGTTTGAGACGGGTACGCCGACGTTTCTGCTTGAGATGTTGTTGGAGCGCGGGATCAGTGCTCTAACCTTAGACGACATGCTCGGCAGCGAGGAGTTGCTGTCGGCGTTTGACGTGGACCACATTGCGACCGAGGCACTGCTGTTCCAGACCGGCTACCTGACCATTCGCCGCAGTGAGTTGCGCGGCGGGGAGATGTTCTATCGGCTGGGCTATCCCAACCGGGAGGTGCAGCAGAGCCTGAACAAGAGCTTGCTGAGTCACCTGACGGGCAACCCATCGCGCCAAGTTGAGCACAGTGCTCGGCTGTACGATCTGCTGTTGGTCAACGATTTCGATGGCTTGAAAAAGCTGTTCGAGGCGTTCTTTGCCAGCATTCCCTACCAATGGCATACGAATAATGAGATTGCCAACTACGAAGGCTATTACGCCAGCGTGTTCTACTCATACTTCGCGTCGCTGGGGCTGGCGATCACCGTGGAGGACAGCAGCCGGGAGGGTCGCCTCGACATGGCGGTTGAGTTCAATGGGAACGTGTACCTGTTCGAGTTCAAGGTGGTGGAACGGGCGTCATCGGGGGCGGCGATCAAGCAATTGAAGGAGCGGGACTACGCGGCCAAGTATCGCGGGCGAGGCGAGGCGATTTTCCTGATTGGGGTGGAGTTCAGTCGGGAGACCCGCACTTTAGCGGCTTTCGAGGTGGAGAGTACGTGAATGTTGCCTCATAGCACCTGTTGCGCTGCCACCGCCGAGCACTTAGCGTAGCCCGTTATGTCCAGCACATCGGCCATCCAGACCACGACCGTCGGCTCCTATCCCGTCCCGGACTGGCTCCAAGCCCTGCCCTCCGAGCAGGCCCTCGTCGATGCCACCCGCGTAGTGTTCGACACCCAGCGCCAAGCCGGCATTGACCTGCCCACCGACGGCGAGCTATACCGCTTCGACATCAACCACCCAGACACCAACGGCATGATCGAGTACTTCGTCCGGCCCATGGGCGGCACCCGCGCGGAATTTGGCCGCCGTGAGGCCGAGGAGTTCGCCGCCAAACAAAGCATGGGTTTCCGGGCCAAGCCCGCGGCCGTAGTAGAGGCCGAACTCAGCGCGGGCGGCCTCAACCTGCTTGCCGACTGTGCCCGCGCCGCAGCCGTGGCCGGCGGCCCCTTCAAGTTCACCCTGACTAGCCCCTACATGCTAGCTCGCACCCTCCTCGATCGCCACTACGGCGACTTTGCCGCGCTCTTGATGGCCGTTGCCCATGTCCTCGCCGATCAGGTCCGCGGCCTGCCCTGCGCCTGCGTCCAAATCGACGAGGCCAACATCCCCGGCAACCCAGCCGATGGCCCGCTCGCGGCCCGCGCCATCAACGCCGTACTCGACAGCATCAACGCGAGCACCCAAAAGGCGGTCCACTTCTGCTTTGGCAACTACGGCGGCCAGACCATCCAGCAGGGCGAGTGGCGCACTCTGCTCGACTTTCTCAACGAACTGCGCGCCGATCACTTGGTGCTCGAGCTCGCCCATCGCCCGGCGAGCGACCTGAACGCCCTGCAACACGTCAACCCGCGCCTCGGCCTCGGCCTCGGCGTGATCGACATCAAGGTCAACCACATCGAAACGGCCGAAGAGATCGCCCGCCGCATAGAAGCCGCGGTCGCCGCGGTCGGACCCGACCGCATTCGCTTCATCCACCCAGACTGCGGCTTTTGGATGCTCAAACGCTCCATCGCCGACCGCAAAATCGCAGCACTGGCCCAAGGGCGCGATCTGTACTTGGGGCTTTAAGTAGGAGTTAAGGACCGGTGGGGCGCATGATGCTGAGAATCTGGCCGGTCATGCCGCTGGCCGGGGGTTGCGCGGCGAGGAAGAGCGCCGTGGCAACGACCTGTTCTGGCTCCTTCCACGGGTCGCTTGCGGCGCGAAAGCTGCTGGCTTCTTGCCAAGCTGGTTTTGACAGCTCCGTCCTGACCGGGCCGGGTATGAAAACGTTGGCGATAATGCCCTCGCTCCACACTTCTTCTGCAATAGCTTGAGTCAATCCGTGCAAGGCCGCTTTGGACGCACAATAGACGCTGATATCCGCGTGGCCGACTTGGCCCATGCCAGAGCCGACGTTGATGATGTTCCCGCAGCCCTGCCGCCGCATAATGGGCAATACCGCACGGCAACAGCGCACGACACCCATGACGTTAATTTGCCACGCCTGCTCCCACTGTTCATCGGTCGCGTCCAAAAACAGCCCGCGCGGATTGACGCCGGCGTTGTTGACGAGAATATCGATCCGGCCGAATCGCTCTACTGTTTTCTGTACGAGGCGTTCCACCTCGGCGCGCACCCGCAAATCGGTCGGCACCGCAAGGGACTCGCCGCCCTGCGCGGCAATAGCGGCTTCTACTTCGTCGAGCTGAGCCGCGCTGCGCGCCGCAATGGCGACCTGTGCGCCCTCGGCAGCATAGCCCATGGCGATAGCGCGGCCAATGCCGCGACCCCCGCCTGTGACGAGGGCGACTTTGTCTTTGAGTTGCATGGTTGCGTTATGCGCGCAAGTACCCGGCGACCTCTTTGGCGAAATAAGTCAAAATCATGTCCGCACCGGCTCGCTTGATCCCAGTCAACACTTCCATGATGGCCTGCTCGCGCTCGACCCACCCCCGCTCTGCGGCCGCCACAATCATCCCGAACTCGCCGGAGACGTTGTACGCGGCAATGGGCACGTCAAAGGCTTGGCGAGCGGCGGCGATTACGTCGAGATAGGCCAGCGCTGGCTTGACCATCACCACATCGGCTCCTTCCGCAATATCGAGCGCGATCTCCTTGAGCGCCTCGCGGCCATTGGCTGGGTCCATCTGATAGCTCTTCTTGTCGCCCTTCTTGGGTGCCGACTGGAGCGCGTCGCGGAACGGGCCGTAAAAGCACGAAGCATACTTGGCCGAATACGCCAAGATGCCGACGTTTTTATAACCGGCCGCGTCGAGGGCTTGGCGGATCCCGCCGACCCGGCCATCCATCATGTCTGAAGGCGCGACCCAATCGACGCCCGCTTCGGCGTGCGAAAGAGCCATCTTGCACAACACCTCTACGGTCTCGTCGTTGACGACCTCGCCATTGACGACCAAGCCGTCGTGGCCGTGGTAGGTATAAGGGTCGAGGGCCACATCGGTCTGCACACAGAGCGCGGGCACTGCGGCTTTGAGGCTGCGAATCGCTCGTTGGATCAAGCCCTGCGGGTCGTAGGACTGGGTGGCTTGATCGTCCTTTTGATCCGAGTAGCCGAAGAGGTTGACCGCAGGGACGCCCAACTCCCACAGCGCACGGCATTCATCAACCAACTCGTCGATCGAAAAGCGATATTGGCCGGGCATGTCGTCGATGGGAACGCGCATTTTTTCGCCTTCAGTGACAAACAGCGGGCAGATTAGGTCATCAACGCGCAAATGGGTCTCGCGCACCAAGCTACGCACCGCTGCTGAGCACCGGAGTCGTCGAGGTCTTTTCCTCAATTCCACGGCCATCTCCTACGCGCCGCGCACGAGACGGTGCCATTCAGCGATGGCCCGCGAATGTTCATCGTCGTCGGCGTCGAGAACTGCGTAAAGCGCGGAGGTATCGACGAGGACGCTCACCTGCGGTAAGCCTCCTGCAGGTAGAGGTCGTGTTGCGAAGCCCCATCGCCGCGGCCGGATCGGAATTGGCCGGCCACCGCGATCGCACGTTCGATGCGTTCGTCATCGGTCGCGGCTGTCTCCGCCGAACGCAAAAGGAGGTCAACCCCTTGGCGAATCACCGTCGCCATCGAAACCTGCCGCTCAGCGGCGATCCGCTTGACGTGCCGCGCCTGTTCGTCGGTCAGTTGAATCTGTGTGCGAATCACTTGAATAGCTCCATGTTATCACATCATGTCACAATGATAACAAATCGCCTAGCGGAAGCAATCCGACGCTTGGTTGGCAAGTTGATCTAACGTTTCTGACTGTGCATCTTCTGCAAACTTCAGTATCGAATCTCGAAAGCCAATGAGCCATTCCGTCCGACGCCATCTGCGCGTTGAAATTGATGCGTACGATAAGATCATCCGCGCCTTTGTTCCCGCCTACGAGGAGATGCTGGCACGTGCCGCGGATGCCGTTGCCGAAATCGAGCCGAAAAAAGTGATTGATCTCGGCGCGGGCACCGGCGCGTTGGCGCAAGCTGTATTGCGGCGATGTGAGGGGGCCAAGGTCGAGCTAATCGACGCCGATGCCGAGATGCTCGCGCAGGCCCGCGAGCGGCTCGCCCCTTTTGCGGGCCGAGTGCAGTACACAGTGCGAGCGTTCCAAGGCCCGCTACCTACCTGCGACGCAGTGGTCGCCTCCCTCGCGCTACACCACGTTCCCACAATGGCTGAAAAACGAACGATCTTCGGCGCGATTTACGCCGCGTTGCGACCGGGCGGCGTATTCGTCAACGCGGATGCGACCATGCCCCCCGATCCATCCGCTCGCCAAGCCGAATACGAGGCTTGGGCGGCCCACCTCGTCTCCTGCGGCATCGCCGAAGAGTGCGCCTATAGCCATTTTGAGAAATGGGCCGACGAGGACACCTACTTTCCGGTGGAAGACGAACTCGCCGCGCTGACGGACGCCGGTTTCGACACGGCCTGTCTATGGCGCGTCGTGCCTGTCACAGTCATAAAAGCGGCTAAAGCCCCTAAGAAGCGTTCTTAACACTCCTGTTGCTTTTGGCTCGTCGTGCCTGACGACGCGAGGGGTCATTCCCGCGAACGCGGGAATCCAGAAAAGGACCCAGCCCAATCAGAATAAGAACGCTTCTAAGTGAGTGCGGCTTGGCATCGCCGCTGATGATTGGCCACAAATTTGGCCTCGGCCCGTCGCGCCCTTACTTTTTCAGGCCACCATTCACCGCAGCCCCGAGCCGAGCTATTATGACAGCCCAAGCCTTCGCCGTCCTCCTCCTATTCGCCTTACCCCTGCAAGCCAAAACTCGGATTGAAGCAGCTTATGCAGCCGGCGAACTCGACTTGGAAACGGCCTTGATCTACCAAGTTCTCAGCGTACGCGCTCCCGACCAACTGCCGGCCGTGTACCGAGAGTCTGGCGAGCGGGCGGTTTGCGGAACCCCGCACCTAGTCCAAGCCATGAGCGCGGCCCCCGAGCTGAGTGCCGAGTACCGCACGCGCTTGGGCAAGCTGGCGCAGCGTCGGCCGGATGTCCAACACAATCTCCTCTCGCCATCCGGGCGCTTTCGCGTCCATTACGATACCCAAGGCGTCAACGCGGTTTCGCCTACGGACGACGACGCCAACAACATCCCGGACTACATCGACCTCACTATGGCCGTCCTCGACAGCATTTGGGTCCTCGAAATCGAGCAACTCGGCTACAATCCACCTCCTTCGGACAACGGCTTGGGCGGTGGAGACGAATACGACGCTTACGTCGTCGAGCTAAACGGGAGCTATTACGGGTTCGCCTATCCTCAGACGGCCGGCGCGATCACTACCCACAGCTACCTCGAAATCGACAACGACTTTACCGATCCGGGCTATAAGCAGACTCGGGGGCTGGACGCCCTGCGGGTGACCATCGCCCACGAGTTCCACCACGCCATTCAGTTCGGCTACTACGCGAAATTCGACGGCAGTTGGTGGCAGGAATCAACCTCGACTTGGATGGAGGAAGTGGCCTATCCGCACATCGACGATTATCTCCAGTACTTGACCTACTTCCTCAGCGAACCCCAACGCGCCTTCAACTCCGGCGTTTATCGCAGCCTCCACACCTACGGCTCGGCGATCTTTTCTTATTTCCTCGATCAGCGCTACGGCCGCGCACTCAACCGCCAGATCTGGGAGGAAATAGGCGAGCGCAAAAGCGTCCACCTCGACCACTTCGACCGCGTCCTCCGCCAAGTCGAGCCGGGCGGCCTCGGCGTCGCCGTGGGCGAATTTGCCGTGTGGAACTATTTCACGAACAACCGACACCGAGACCAATTCTACGCCGAAGGAGACAAATACCCCACCGTCCCCACCCGCGACATTGCCGTCGCAGCCGAATCAGTCAGCCGCGACACCAGCCTGATCCATCCCACCGGCAGCGTCTATCTGCGTCTTCAGCCGCACCTGCGCCCGGGCGGCGTCAACCTGTTCTGGGACGCCGACCAAGGGGCGTGGCGTCGCCATTTGCTCTTGATCAGCCCCGACAGCGTCGCCGTGCAAGCGATCTCCGAGCCGACGACCCAAATCATCGACTGGGATCGGTTCGACGAGATCGTCCTCGTCGCCTCGTCGGCCGAGCACACGGGCTTGGCCTACCAGCACTTCTTTACCGCGCAGTTCGACCCCAGCCTGACCGACCCCGGCCAATCAGCCCCCCTCGCCACCCTACTCCAGCCCAACTACCCCAACCCTTTCCGCCCCGGCCACCACCAGCACACCCGATTGGCCTTCGACTTAGCTTTCCCCAGCCGAAAAACCCGCCTCGCGCTCTTTACCGCCAACGGCACACTCGTCTGGGAGCAAGACTTAGGTGAGCGGCGGGCAGACGAACACGCCGTGCTGTGGGATGGGCGCAACGCCGCCGGCCATCCCGTCGCCAGCGGCATCTATCACCTGCTCCTCGAAGCCGACGGCACAGCCGCCAAGCGCACGATAGCGGTAGTGCGCGATTGAAGGGATCAAACTCGCCAGCCGACATCTAAGAGTCCGGGAGGGAGGGCGTCCCGCCCTCCACGAGGACAGGATGTCCTCGATCCTTAGGAAGGCGGGTATCGCGGGGAATTATTCCATGCTTCTGACGCTGGTTATCGGAATAGTGCTCTTTACAGCACATAGCAATCACGCGGAAGCACCGACGCAGCACTCCCCGACCGCGCTGCGCTGCGGCACCCCCTACTTGCTCCAAGCTATGGACGAGATCAGCGAGCACCAGCGTCTAAAACTCGTGCAGCAGCGACCTAGCACTCAGCACAGCTTGCTAACGCCCTCCGGCCATTTCCGCGTCCACTACGACACTGAGGGCAGCGACGCGGTTGATCCCGACGATGACGATACCAACGGCATCCCGGACTACATCGACCTAGCGGCCACTGTCCTTGATAGCACTTGGGCGTTGGAAGTCGAACAACTCGGCTACAACTCGCCTCCTTCGGACAACGGCTTGGGCGGTGGCGACGAATACGATGTTTACGTTATAGACTTAAACGGCGTCGTTTACGGCTACACCTATAGAGGAGAACAAAGCGGATACACCTCCCACAGCTACATTGAAATCGACAACAACTTTACCGATCCGGGCTACAAGCAGACTCGCGGGCTAGACGCTCTGCGCGTGACCATCGCCCACGAGTTTCACCACGCCATCCAATTTGGTTACTACGCGAAGGCCGACGGCTGTTGGTGGCAGGAATCGACCGCAACGTGGATGGAGGAAATGGCCTATCCGCACATCGACGATTATCTCCAGTACTTGCCCCACTTTCTCGATGAACCCTACCTCGCCCTCAACTCCGGTGCGTGTGGCAGCAACCACACCTACGGCTCTGCCATATTTTCCCACTTCCTCGATCAGCACTACGGCCCCGCGCTCAAACCCCTGATCCGGGAAGAGTTGAAACAGCACCCACCGAATCGCATCGCGCTACGGGCACGGTCGCATCTCAACCGCCTGATCTGGGAGGAAATAGGCGAGCGCAAAAGCGTCCACCTCGACCACTTCGACCGCGTCCTCCGCCAAGTCGAGCCGGGCGGACTCGGCGTCGCCGTGGGCGAATTTGCCGTCTGGAACTATTTCACCAACAACCGCCACCGAGACCAATTCTACGCCGAAGGGGACAAATACCCCACCGTCCCCACCCGCGACATTGCCGTCGCAGCCGAAGCGGTCAGCCGCGACACCAGCCTAATCCATGCCACCGGCAGCGTCTATCTGCGTCTTCAGCCGCACCTGCGCCCGGGCGGCGTCAACCTGTTCTGGGACGCCGACCAAGGGGCGTGGCGTCGCCATTTGCTCTTGATCGGCCCCGACAGCGTCGCCATCCAAGCGGTCTCCGAGCCGACAGTCCAAATCATCGACTGGGACCGGTTCGACGAGATCGTCCTCGTCGCCTCGTCGGCCGAGCGCACGGGCTTGGCCTACCAGCACTTCTTTGCCGCACAGTTCGACCCCAGTCTGACCGACCCCGGCCAATCAGCCCCTCTCGCCACCCTCCTCCAGCCCAACTACCCCAACCCCTTCCGCCCCGGCCACCACCAGCACACTCGGCTGGCCTTCGACTTAGCCTTCCCCAGCCAAAAAACCCGCCTCGCGCTCTTTACCGCCAACGGCACACTCGTCTGGGAGCAAGACTTAGGCGAGCGTCGGGCGGACGAACACGCCGTGCTGTGGGATGGGCGCAACGCCGCCGGCCATCCTGTCGCCAGCGGCATCTACCACCTGCTCCTTGAAGCCGACGGCACCGCCGCCAAGCGCACGATAGCGGTAGTGCGCGATTGAGGAGCCATCTGCAAGTTCCAGCGTTGACTATCGCGCTGTGATGACATACAGTAATGCCCAAATTATATGTCATCTATGGAGGCAACTGATGCAAACCAAGATCACTCTACGCCTAGAGGAGCAATTGATCGAACGCGCTAAGGCTCACGCCAAAAAGCGGGGCAAGTCCGTATCGCAGATGGTGGCCGACTATTTCGCGCTGCTGGACCGGGACGATCAACCGGAGACCTTGGCACCGATCACTCGTTCTTTATACGGCACCTTAGGGGGCACTGCGGTCAACGAGAATACATACCGCGAACATCTCGAGGAAAATGTCCAGCCACAGGCCCACCATACTCACCGCACCAAGGAAGTCCGGTTGGGAGGTTGCCTGATCGATAGCATTGACGATGTTGCTCAAGCCCTGTCCATCGCAGAGGGAGAAGACGCTCAGTGAGGCTGGTCGATGCCAACCTCTTGGTATATGCTCATGTCGTCGACTTTGCCCAACACCGCGCTGCACTCACTTGGCTCGACGACAAGCTAAACGACACAACGCCACTCGGTCTGCCGTGGTCCAGCCTGCTGGCATTCGCCCGTCTAGTATCCAATCCCCGCATTTTTGAACGCCCCGAATCCATAGAAATAGCTTGGCAACAGGTCGAGTCTTGGCTCGACGCTCCCGCTAGCTGGATACCGCCAGCCACCGACCACCACCGGAAAGTCCTAGCCCAGTTGCTTAAAACACAGGGCCTGCGTGCCAACCACATACCCGACGTCCATCTCGCTGCACTCGCCATTGAGCACGGCTTGACCCTTTGCTCTACCGACACTGTCTTCGCCCGCTTTCCCGGCCTGAGTTGGGAAAATCCCCTCGTCAATCTAGAGTTCTGAATTTTGTCTGCACCCCCACGTCGCGTCTCCCTCCGCGCCATTGCCATTGGAGCCATCGGTTGCCTCGCCATCGCCGTGGGCGAACCTTTTGGCGTCTTGGTGATGCAAAGCTCGCCCATGGCCGCCGACTACTCGACCGGCGCGGCCCTCTTCTTGTTTTTTCTTTTTACCCTGCTCATCAACCCGCTCGCCCAATGGCTCACCGGCTCCAGCCTGCACACCGGCGAATTGGCCACCGTGTACATAATGATGGTCGTGGGGGCCGCCATTCCCTCTTGGGGCCTGACCATGAACCTGATCCCGCTCCTCGGCGGGTTCTTTTACTACGCCACCCCGGAAAACGACTGGGTCAACACCATCCAGCCCTATATCTCGCGGCTCCTCGTGCCGGAAGACAGCGCGGCCATCCAAAAGCTGTTTGAAGGCAAGGCCCAAGGCGAACGCATTCCTTGGGGCGCTTGGGCAACGCCGCTCATGGCGTGGAGCTTGTTTGTCGTCAACATGTACTTCTCCACGCTGTGCGTGCTCGTCGTGCTGCGCAAGCAGTGGGTCGAGCGCGAGCGGCTCAATTTCCCGCTGGCCACCTTGCCCATAGCAATGAGTACGCACGCCAAGGACCGAGCCGTCGCGCCCTTTTACCGCAATTACCTGACTTGGGTCGGCTTTGCCATCCCCGCGCTCATCGGCTCGGTCAACGCCCTGCACCGCTATTTCAACTTCGTCCCACCGATCGACCTAAACCTCTGGGTGCCCTTTTTGCGCCGCTCTATCTGGGTCAACTTTCGCCCGCACTTCGAGGTCATCGGTCTCTCCTACTTGCTCAACCTCGACATCTCTATGGGCGTGTGGTTTTTCGCCCTGCTCAACATGCTGGCTATCGGCTTGTGCCGCATGACCGGGTGGAACATCGGCCCGGAGCAGCCCTATTCCTCGCCCTCCCCGCCCAGCCTCGCCCACATTGCCCTCGGTGCGTTGTTCTTTCTCGTGCTGTCCAGCTTGTGGAGCGGGCGGCAGCATGTGCGCCAAGTCTGGCGCAAGGCCCTGCGCGGCGACGACTCCATCGACGACAGCGGGGAATTGCTCTCGTACCGGGTCGCGGTTTTTGGATTTATCGCCAGCTTTCTCCTCGGCCTGTTCGCGCTCTACGCGACCAACATGAACCTGCCGACCGCCTTTGTCTTTCAGCTTTCGGCCCTCGTGATCTTCGTCGGCTTGGCGCGCATCATCTCGCAGGCCGGGCTGGCCTATTGCCGCGCTCCAGTGGCTCCGGCCGTGTTTACCGTCAACACGCTCGGATCGTCGTCGGTGGGGGCTCCAGGACTGACAGCGCTGGCCCTCAACTTCCCGTGGTCGGCCGACATCCGCACCTTTGTCATGGCCTCGGCCGCTACGGGCCTCAAGCTGGCGGAAGTGACGCGCTTGGAGTATCGGCGCGTGTTCTGGGCCATTGCCACGGCCATTGTCGTCACCCTCGTCGGCTCAATCGCCGCGGTCATCCACCTCGCGTACACCTACGGCGGCATCAACCTGAGCAGTTGGCAATTCGGCTATATGACGACCTATACCGGCAACTGGATTACCAACAACATCAACAACATGCAGCCCACCCACGTATGGCACCTATCCTTTGCCGGCCTCGGCGCGTTCTTGATGGGGCTGTTGACGTTTGTGAAGAATCGCTTCGTCGGCTTTCCCATTCACCCCATCGGCTTGGCCATCGGGCTGCCGCATCCCGTGCAGCTAATCTGGCCGTCGGTCTTTATGGCTTGGCTGCTCAAGGCACTCATTCTCAAATACGGCGGCCCCCGGCTCTACACGCGCCTGCGACCATTCTTTTTGGGGCTGGTGCTAGGCGCGTTTGGCACAGCCGGCCTCTGGCTCATCATCGACTCCTTCACCGGCCTGACGGGCAACCGGCTGATTACCATTACCTAGTGCTGTCTCCCGCTCCATGATCAATGCCGAGCTTGATCGAACGCTCGGGATGCTGGTTGATCTCCATATAAGCGTCGGCCGCCTGCACAAAGGGCACAATCGGGTCAATGAGGTCGTCGGCCTGCAACCGGCCTTCGACCAACAGGGCCAGCGACTCCGCACGGATGCGGGCGAAATTCCAGCTCGCCTGCGGCAAAGGCTCGCTGCAAGCGCGGCTGGAGACGACCTGAATGCGGTTGCGGTGCCACTCGCCAGCCAAGCGCAAGCCCTGCTCGCCGTGGTAATACGCGGTTGAGACCAAGGTGCCGGCGTAGCAAGTGGCGCGCAGGGCGTCTTCAAAGGCTCGGTAGGAACCGCTCGTTTCAAAGGCGATATCCGCGCCGATTTTGTCGGTGTGCTGCTTGATTTCCAAGCCGGCGTCCATGGTCACCGGGTCCAGCGCCAAGTCGGCGCGGTGGCGCAGGGCCGCGGCGCGCCGGCGCTCAATGGGATCGACGACCGCGACCCAACGCGCTCCGCACAGGCGTGCGGCTTGGGCGACCATCAGCCCGATGGCACCGAGTCCAAAGACCGCGACGCGATCCCCCAAGCGCACGGCACCATCGCGCACCGCGCCGACGGCAAAATCGGCCGGGTCCCAATACATGACGGCTTGCGGCGAGATCCCGTCTGGGGCCTTTTGCACACGCGCCGCCGCTACGGTGTGCGTTTCGCGGATGGGCAAATGCGCGAAGACCCGGTCGCCTTCTCGCAGCGTAGCGACCTCGGCCCCCACTTGGACGACCGCGCCCAAGCATATATTGCCGAGGCGACGGGGGAAGCCACCGGCGGCCGATTCGCCGCGGCGGTGCAGCCGCAGTTCGCCATCCCAGCGGTCAGATGCGTCGGGCGTGTCGGCGCGGAAGCCGCGTAACTCGGTGCCGTGCTTAACCGAACTGAAGAGGCTTTGGACGCGGATTTCGTCCGGGGCTAAGGGCGGTTCTTGGTACGAGCTGAAGACCACGTGGCCGGGGCGGTCGGCGATCAATTCGAGCGGCATGAGGTACACTCCTGTTTTTGTGATATAGCAGTCCTAAATGACTCGAAGGCATGTAGAGATGCTTCGACTGCGCTCAGCATGACACACAGACGGGCGCTTCGTCCCCCAGCCCTTGTCATACTGAGCAAAGCGAAGTATCTCATACCCAAAACTCCATAAGGAGCATTGACGATGGCAAATGCAGGGCAGAACGATATTGTATTGGCGAAGGTCCTCCAACGAGATCCTATATAATGAGCGCATACCAACGCTTCGCCCGCCCCCTCCTGTTCCGCTGCGATCCTGAGCGCGTCCACGAGCAAACCCTCGCGCTGGGCGAGCGGGTCGGTTCTTCCGCGCTGGGCCGCCATCTGCTTTCGAGTCTCTTTGCCTTTGCGGATGCGCGGCTGACGACCCAAGTGGGCGGCTTGCGCTTTGCCAATCCGCTGGGCATGGCGGCGGGGTTTGACAAAAATGGCCGGATGATCCAAGCACTTGCGGCCATGGGCTTTGGGTTCGTGGAGGTGGGATCGGTATCGGCCCATCCTTCGGCTGGAAATCCGCGGCCTCGGCTGTTTCGCCTGCCCTTAGACGAGGCCATCGTCGTCAACTATGGGGTGCCCAACGACGGGGCTGCGGCCGTGGCGGCCCGCGTTGCCCAACAACCGACCGCCGCCCCTGTGGGGATCAATCTCGTCGAAACCAATACCGGGCGGGCCATCGCGCCGGACGCCGTCGTCGCCGAACTGGCCTCGGCCATCGCGCCCTTTGTCGGGCGAGCCTCCTACATCGCGTTCAACCTCAACTGCCCGAACACCTCGGCCGGGGCCAGTCCATTCAACAGCGGCCATGCCTTGGGCGACTTGCTCCGAGAATGCGCTGCCATCGACAACTTGCCGCCAATCTTTCTCAAGCTCACCGCGCACACCGATCCGGCGCGGCTCGACTGGATGCTGGAGGCGGTCGATCCGTTTGCTTTCGTCAAGGGCTTCATCTTCAACCTGCCGCCGGGAACGAATTATCCGCTTAAGTCGCCAGCCCATCTCCTCGCCTCTCTGCCCGGAACCTTGTGCGGCCGGCCCGTTCAAGCCCTGATCGACGAAACCGTGCGCTTCTGGTACGAGCGGATCGACCGCCAGCGACACGCGATCATCGGCGTGGGCGGGATTTCATCGGCCGAGGACGCCTATCGCAAAATTCGCCTCGGGGCTTCGCTCGTGCAGCTATATTCAGCGTTAATTTTCAAGGGTCCGGGAATCGTGCGGCAAATCAACGCGGGGTTGGCACACCTGTTAGAGCGGGATGGGTTTGCGCGGGTGGGCGACGCGGTCGGAATCGACAATCAAGCAACCACTAACCAACGTGGGCATTGACCTGCAAATCCCACTTCCGCCAGTAGTACTTGAGCGGATCGCCCTCGTCCCACTCGGCGTAAATGTTCTCCCAATCCGTAAAGTGCATGTGCGGCTCTAGCGAGTCTTCGCGCACCGGATGGCTCATGGGCTGATAGCGGTAGTCGAGCGAGACGCGCAGGCGGTCGCCGGTTTGGTTGTCTTGGCCCTGATGAGCGGTCAGACTGTGGCATATAAGCACGTCGCCCGCCAAAAAGTCGCCGCCCGCCCACAGCGTATCCTCGGGCAGCGCGACAGCGTGGCCCCCCGCGCCCGTCGCCCTTGTAACGCCTAACTTGCCCAGCTTGTGGCTGCCGGGTGCCACCGCCAAGCTGCCCAGCGCGGCCGGGCAGTCGCCGGCCGGGATCCAAGCGGTCCACGTCTCGTCGGTGCCGCCAATGTAGAAATTGTCTTGGTGCGGCGGGGTGGTGTGCGCGAGGGCATTGGGAAAAATTACTCGGCATATATTGCGGCTGTGGGGCAGGGCCTTCTCGCCGAAGAGCGTTGCGAACATCGCCAAGATCGCCGGATGCAAAGCCAAGGCGTTGAAGGAGCGCAACCGCTGGACATCAATGTAAAAGGCGATCCACTCGGGCGACTGGCCTTCGATGAAAAGCTGCCCGTCGCGAGCGACTCCATCCATCAAAGGTGCGCTGCGGTCGAGCCAGCCGTGCTTCCGACAAACTTCGAGGATCTGACGACGCAGGCTGAGCACCGGCTCCGAGTCCAGCAACGAGCGGAAGAACAAATAGCCCTGCTCGGCCGCACGCTCGCGCAATGCGCTGGGCGCGTCGAGCAGGGGGGTGGAATCGACGAAAGGTTCGATGTTAGTCATGGTCTGTTGGGCCATTGTGATCACTCCTCTGGTCTGTCTCTAAAGGCGTATAAAGTTTGAATGTACTCAGCGGAAAGTCCGTGTTCGGTAGCTCCTTGGATGACGGCGTTGAGGTATTCCTCCGAGGGCGGGTAGTGATGCCCCTGATCGAGGCGAGAAAAATACGTCCACACTAGGCCAATCGCGGGTATTTCCAACTCGACCCGCCGGTACTTGGTCCCCTCGCTTTCGTAGTGGTCAAGGCGGGAAAAATCGCGCTCGGTCATCTCGTACACGACGCCTTCAACGTAAGCGTCCTCGTTGAGCCGGATGCTGGCCACGCCCATGCCGCCGCGCGTGAAAGAGATCATCGGAAAGCACAACTCATAGCCTGCTAGACGCACCACAGAGTGCAGCCGGGCACCCGGGCAGCGGGCCTGCATTTGCCGCCAGAGCAAGTTGGACCCATAAGCAAAGTAGAGCAGATCAGCCATGACCAGCCTCTTGGGATTTCAAGATAAGGTGGTAGGACTTTAATGTTTTATATTACTTCGCTCAACCCACCCCTCTCATCTCCTCGGAGGAATCATGGCCCAACAACGCTTCCAACGCACCGCACCCGGCGACCTGCTCCGCGTGGGAATGATCACCGGCCCCGGCGGCCACACCTACGGCATCTGGGGCGAAAAGATGAATCCCCCGCCCGGTGCCCTCCGCACGACGGGCATGCTGATGACCCACGCTTGGTGCCTCGACGCGGGGATGCGCCAACGCTTTGCGGAAAAGTATCCCGAGGTCCATATAGTCGCCGATCCTCGGGACATGATCGGCCAGATCGACGGGATATACATCGACGACATCAACGCGATTTCGCTCTATCCCCTGTTGGCCCGGCCCTTTCTAGCGGCCGGCATCCCGACCTTTGTCAATCGCCCCTTTGCCACCTCTATGGCCAAGGGACGAGAGATGGTAGAAACGGCCGCTCGGCACGGCACGGCCCTGTTGACCGCCTCGACGTGGGAATTTTCCGAGAGCGCGGGCGACTTGCGCGCCAAGGCCGCGGACCTGCCCGACATCAAGGGCTACGTAGCGCACAACTCCATGAGCGACTACTACACCCACGGCCTACACGGCGTCTGGTACATCCACTCAATTTTGCGCGACGAGATCGCCAAGGGGCGGGGCCGGCTGCGCGCCGCAGCGTACCACACCCCCAACTGGCGAGTGCCCGGCGGGATGATCGCCTATGAGCACGAGAGTCCGACGCACCCGTACTACGGGGCACTGCACCAGAGTTCGGGTGCCGATGGCAACGCTTACATGCGAATCTTCGGCGACCACCGGGGCGACGCCGAGGGGCGAATTCCAGCCCGGGCCGGCTACTTCATGTACAACGCTTGGAACGCGCTCCAACTCGGCATTCAGGAAATGTTCGAGACGGGGCAGTCGCCGGAGACGGGCGAGCAACTCTTGGAAAAGCTGCTGATGTTTCTCCTGCCCTTCTACTCGGCGTTGGAGCGCGGCGGCGCCCTAGTACAGCGGGAGGACTTGGGCGATTGGGAAGTGCCGCCTCCGTCGGCCGTGCTCATGGAAAACGGCGAGCCGACCGACAGCGCCTTTGCATCGCCCTACACCCAAGCCCAGCTCGAAGAAGCGACGCGGATGCTGGGTGGGTAGCGCGGTAATGACGCAGTTGAAGAATCCGGCCCCTAGGGAACGTCTGGATAATTCAACGGCATCCCCGTCTTGCCTAGCTCGTAGTGCGCTATGTGCCAACGCCCCAAGTTGGCGCTGAGGAAGAGCGACCGATCTGCGCCGCAGAAGGCGATATTGGTCGGGGCCGCCATGGCCGTGCCCTCGTAATCGTCGGCCAAAACGTCAAGTTGGCCATCGGCATACCGATAGATGCGGTCTGGGCGATAGCAGGAGCAGTAGAGGGTGCCCTCGTCGTCGAAGGCGAGGCCATCGGGGACGGTCTGCGGGAGGTCGAACACGGTTTCGGCCGCACCAGCGCGGCCATCGGCCTCGATTTTGATGCGGGCCACGCGGGGTTGAATGCTCATGGCCACATAGAGGTATTCGCCGGTTGCATCTAGTGCCGTGCCGTTGGGGAACTCGGGTAGGGCGCGGCTCCACACCTCGCCGACACCGCCCGGGGCGATTTTGCAAATCCAACCGTCGTTTTTGTGCCAGCCGCCAGAATTGGACACATAGAGGTTGCCAGCCGCGTCAAAAACCGGGTAGTTGGCCCCGGCCAGCGGCACCTCGCCGGCGCGGTCGCAATACGTGCTGACCGCGCCATCCGGCTCGACGCGCTTGACGCCGCCGCTACACACGTACAGGCGGTGCTGAGCATCCTGACAGATGCCGCCGACAAAGCCGCCGACTTGAGTGAACTCCTCGAACTCGCGCCGGGTCAAGTCAATGCGGTAGATCTGGCCCGCTTCGCCGCCGGCATAGGCATAGCCATCGCAGCCCCAAGCAATGCACTCGGGGTGGTCAAGGCCGCTGCCAAAGTCGCCGATAATCGCTGAAATTTGGGTGTGAGTATCAAGAAGAGCCATGCAATTTGCTAACCTCCTTTATCATTTTGCATGGATAATAGCCGAATTGGGACAAAATTTCAAGTAGGGCCGCTGCTGTCTTCTTTTTATATTGAGACGCACCCCAACGGCTTCGCCGCGGTACAAATGTCTCCATGAAAATCCGCTCCTCCAGCCCGGCACGTCTTTTGCCCTGTCTCCTAATCAGCCTCGTCACAGGCTGCAACGCATCGTCCGCGCCCATGGACCACTCAGACCGCATCCAGCCCTATGCCGCCAATCCGCGCTACTGGCAGTACAAAGGCCAGCCCGTGCTCTTGCTAGGCGGAACGATCAAAGACTGCCTATTCCAAATACCCGATCTCAAAGCTCATCTCGACCTCCTGCAATCGGTCGGCGGCAACTACGTGCGCAATACCATGAGCGACCGCCGCTTCTACGGCTATGAGATCAAAGCCTTTCACCAAGCGGCCGACGGCCTGTACGACCTCGGTCGCTGGAACCCGGCTTATTGGCAGCGCTTGGCCGATTTTTTGCGCTGGACCGCCGAGCGCGACATCATCGTCCAACTAGAGATGTGGGACCGCTTTGACCACAGCCGCGAGTATTGGCAAGAAGACCCCTTCAATCCGGCCAACAACATCAACTACACGGTCGAGGAATCGGGCCTAAAAACGGCCTATCCCGCCCATCCGGGCGGCAACGAGCAGCCTTTTTTCTACACGGTGCCCACCCTGCGCGACAACCAAGTCGTGCTGCCCTACCAACGGGCCTTTGTCGATCAAGTCCTCGCGCATACCCTCGCCTACGACCACGTGCTCTACTGCATGAACAACGAAACCAGCGGCGACCCTAAGTGGAGCATCTATTGGAACGACTATATCAAGGAGCGGGCGCAACGAGCGGGTAAGCGCGTTGAAACCACCGAAATGTGGGACGAGTGGGACGTGCGGGGGCAAACGCATCGCGCGACCTTCGACCACCCAGCGCGCTATTCTTTTATCGACATTTCGCAGAATAGCTGGCAGCGCGAGCAGACCAATTGGGACCACGCGCAGTGGGTGTGGCAGTACATCGCCGCCCAGACGCGGCCGATCAATTCGACCAAAATTTACGGTGCCCAGACGCACCGGGACCACGCCCGCGGCATAGACGCCCGCCACGCCACCGAGTGCTTTTGGCGCAACCTCATCGGCGGCTTCGCTTCCAGCCGTTTTCACCGGCCAGCCTCCGGCCTAGGGCTAGGCCCGCAAGCCCAAGCTCACATTCGCAGCGGGCGGCTGCTCGCCGACAGCTTCGATTTTTTTAACGCCGAGCCGGATTCCGACAGCACCCTGCTGCACAACCGCGCTGCCAACGAGGCGTATCTCAGCCGCGTCCCCGGCCGCCAGTACGCGCTCTATTTTACCGACAGCGGCACGGTGGGGCTCGACCTGACGGGGGCAACAGGCACCTTTGCGGTCCAATGGCTCGACGTTGCGGCCAGCACTTGGGCATCCGCGGCCGACATCGACAGCGGCCCCATCGTCCAACTCGCTCCTCCACACGGCGGCCCCGCGGTCGCCCTGCTGACGCAACGGTAGCATTGGAGTTTACTACACGACACCAGCCCTCGGCCTTCCCGGGATCGAGGGCATCTTGCCCTCGTCGAGGGCGGGACGCCCTCGATCCCAGGCGCAACGGCAACACCAGAAAAGGCCGACTCAAAGCAAGGGTCGCGTACTTAGGCATTGGAGCACCATGAACGATAGCAACCGCGTCTTCTTCGGGCAGACCGATCTACAGGTCTCGCGTTTGTGCCAAGGCACCGCCTTCCGGCACCTGCCCCGCGCCGACAGCCCCCAGTCCCTAGCCGTGCTCCACCACTGCTTGGACCGCGGCATCAACTTTTTCGACACCGCTCAGGCCTACGGTTGGGGCGGGGCCGAGGAGGTGCTGGGGCGGGCGGTCGCAGGTCGGCGCGACGAGGTCGTCATTTGCACCAAGGTTCCGGCGTCGCTGGCCACTGGAAAGCGCGTCCGCTACACCCGTGCTCATCTCACCGCTCGCCTCGAAGAAAGCCTTCGTCGCCTACGCACTTCCTACGTCGATCTCTACCTTTTGCACTACCGCGACGAGGATACGCCGCCGGAGGCCATCGCCGAGGTCATGGAGGACTTGGTGCAGGCGGGCAAGGCCCGCTATTGGGGCGTCTCCAACCATCGCGCCGCCGAAGTCGAAGCCTTTCTAGCCCGAGCCCCCATCGCGGGTGTCGAGGACTACTACAATATCGCCGGCAGCCACTGCGACGGAGCGGGGCGTTCGCGAGTGGCGATTTACGAGGCGGAAATGCTGCCGCTGCTGCGGCGCACCGGCCTAGGGTGCCTAGCCTTCAGCCCGCTGGACACCGGCCTCCTAGCCCGCCCCGACACCCCAGCCCTCGCCGCTTTGGTCGCCGCCATCGACCAAGTCGCCGCCAACTTGGGCACCTCCCGCGCGGCCGTCTGCGTCGCTTGGGTCCTGCATCAGGGCCTTACCTGTGTGCTCGCTGGGGCCGAGAGCACCGCGCACGTCAACGCCAATCTCCAAGGGACTGACCTCCAGCTTCCCGCGGACGCCCTCGCCGCCCTCAACCAAGCGCGTCAGACCTACCGCGCCAGCCAACCGGAGCAACGCCCGTGAACATCGTCGATGCCCATATCCACGTCTGGTCCTCCGACTTCGACCGGTATCCACTGGCCCCCGGCTTTGCGCCCGCGGACCTGTGGCTGCCCTCCTTTACGCCGGCCGATCACTTTGCGTATAGCCGCAAGGTCGGCAAGGTCCGCCTCAACCTCGTGCAGATGACTTGGTACGGGCTCGACCACCGCTACATCCTCGACCTAATCGCCTCTGATCCTGCGACCTACGCAGGCACCGGCATTGTCCCGGGGGTCTCCGACGTGTCGCTGGCCGATCCGGGCAAGACCATGCTCGCCTTGGCCGAAGGAGGCATTCGCGCCTTTCGCGTCCGCGGCGGCAAGACCGGGCGTCCGACCGCCTTTGGCCGGTTGGACCGCTGGCTCGACTATCCGGGCTACGAGTCGATGTTCCGCACCGGGGCCGAGCACAATTTGGCCCTCAGCTTCCTCATGGGCCTCGCGGATCTGCCCGGGCTGATCCGCCTCTGCCGCCGCTTCCCGGAGACCCCGGTCATCCTCGACCATCTCTGCGGAGTTCGCCTCCGCGATGGCATTTGGCCCGAAGACGACATCAGCACTCTCTGCTCCATGGCTCGCTACCCGCGCGTCATGGTCAAACTCGGTCCGTTCCAAGCCCTCGGCGACGGCGAGGCCCCCTATCTAGACCTCCTGCCCCTCATCAAGCGCGTCGTCGATGCCTTTGGCCCTGAGCGCGTTATGTGGGAAAGCGACAGCGGCGGCCCCGTCCGTATGAAAAACCCCGCAACCGACTTTGCTGCGGCGGTCGCCCTGATCCGCGACCACGCCGATTTTCTCAGCCCACGCGACAAGGAATACATCCTCGGCAAGACGGCCGAGGACTTCTTCTTTAACCACTAGGAAATCGCGCCTCCTACCCATGCTGCTAATTTTCGTATCGGCATTTTTAATAAGCACCGTCCACGCGGCCACGAGACCCAAAGTGGAAGTGTCCTTTGCCAATTACGGACGGGCGCTGGTGGAGTATCAGGGTGAGCAGCCGGGCTACTATTGGAATTATCACGCTGTCGGATTGGTTTCCTTCCAATGGCGGCTATCCCATCAATGGCAGGGCCGCCGCGACACGCTCGCGCTGGCCTTCTTGGGAAAGCGCATTGGCTTTGACGAAGAAGGGAGTAGGTTTTTTCAGTCGGGACATCGCATCGCCTTGTTTCCAGGGCACTTTGAATTGGGTTGGACGCGCCGGTGGGGCCGCTCCTTTCAGACCCGACTGCTCCTGATGCCAGCCATTACCGCCGAGGATAGTGCCCGCAAGAATCGCTATACGGCTTGGGGGGAACTGTTGGTTCAGCACAAAGGACTCGGCTTAGGAGCAGGACGCCTTGAGGTATCGGGGCGGTTGCGTTGGTGGCCGCTTCTTTTTTTGCGCCAGCAATGGCACGGTATCCGCGTTGAAGGTCTCATCCCGCGCTATCTGGATATACAAAAGGGACTGCTTGCGCTAAGGGCGCGTCTTGAGGGAGCGACTTATCTGATGCGACCAGACCTTGAGGAGGAGTTTCTAACGCTCTACTTCTCCCAATTGGATTTGGGGGTGGCCCTCGTTGCGTCGGAAGGACCCCTGGCGATTGACCTTGAGGTCGGGCGGACCATACAGCGCCGATTTGAAGTAGAGCAGTGCCGGTTTGAAGTAGAGTGCTATCGGGGTATCGACGACGGGTGGTACATTCGCACCAACCTGAAAGGAGAATAGACCCGTCTGTGCAGACTGCGTGGTATAGAAACTGTTCTTGTCAAAGGGGACTTTTTTACTAGATTACCCCCGTACTCAATCAATCTTCTCCATCGTCCTCAAAGGAGTCTCAATCGTGAAAATCGGCCTCTACGCCTCCATGTTCGGCAAAGACGATCCACCCACCCTGCAAAGCATCGAAAGTTACATCGACCACGCCTACGACCTCCGTCTCGACTTGATCGACTTCCGCCGCGACCGCGGCTTTAGCTCCGAAGACGCTTCCTACCTCATCAAGACCAAGCTGGCCTGCATTGAAAAGGGGCTTGCCATCGGCTACTTGGCGTCCGGGGGGCACTTTGTCGGCAGCGACGAGGACCTGCGCGCCAAGGTCGCCACCGCCAAGGCCGACATGGACATCGCGCTGATTTTGGGCGCGCCCATGATCCGCCTGTTCTGCGGCCAACCCCTCACCGACCCGCAGGAGCGCGCCCGCGAAATTCGCTGTTTCCAAGAAGTGGCCGACTACGGCCTCGAAATAGGCATCGCCATCGGCTTGCAGAACCATCCTTCCACTGGCGACGACGTCCTACGCATCATTGAGGGAACCGACCGGCCCAACTTTAGCTTTCTGCTCGACACCGGCCAGTGGTGTGGCTCGCCGGCCCGCAACCGCGGCATTCCCGACCCAGATCACGACATCTACGCTTACATGCAGCAGACCGCCCACCTAGCCACCCACGTCCGCGCCAAGTTCTACAAGATCGACAGCGGCAAGGAGGAGTGGATCGACTACGAGCGCATCGTCCCCATCCTCGCCGAGGCTGGGTACAACGGCCCGCTCTCCGTCGTCTTTGAGGGCCAAGCCATCAACGATTGCGACGACAAAGAGGTCATGCGCTTGGCAGCCGCACACCTGCGGGATGTGACGGCTCGGCTCTAAATCGTCTAGCCGTCCCAAGAGCGCAATCTCTAGACGGTTCGCCCCCTGCTGAGGCCGCATCCGCTGCAAGTCGAAGTGTGTCCCCTGTTTCCGTTTACTAGTTGAATCCGAGCAACTTTGGGATGTCGTCAGGCAGGAGCTCACTCCGCGGCTAACCCCTCGTGAGCGTAGTGCCAGTCCTCCAAGTGGTTGAGCAACACGCCTGAGGTCCAAGTCGGGGGACGCTGCAAGGTGGCGTGTATTTCGGCCTGCTTGGCGGCGATGTGATCGCGCTCAAGCAGACGCTGGTTGAAGGCCGCCACTGCCTCTTGCTCGATAGTGCCTTTCCGGCGCACCCAGCCCTCAAATGCGAGATAGGTCGGCATCTCCGTGCGGAGAAACCCAAGGGCCGCATCTTGATCCACCTGCAAGGTCTGCAAACAGCGCTGGTCGAGGCTGCCCTCGGCGCAGTCGGGGTAGTCGAGATGCAGCAGGCCCTTAGCGCGCAGGCAGGTCTTGAGCCAAGTACGGGGAAGCTGACAGATGCCCAAAGGGCCTCGGTCAATGCTGCTGAGGGTTGGAGCCACAGGCTTGGACAGGCCCGGAGCATCAGGCGCGAAGACGCGGCCATGGAAAAGAGACCAGTCCTGTAGGCAGTTGAGCAACACGGCCGATACTTCGGTCGTCTCCTCCAGCGACCAGCCTATATCTCTATAGGTCTCGTCGATTTTGGCCGGGATATAGTGAGTGCGCTGCACCAGCGACTTATTCCAGCGCACGATGCGGGGGGCCTCGTAGGAGCCTTCGGCGGCTACCCACTCCTCGAATTGTAGATAGGTAGGCCGCTGGTCCCCCAAAAAGCGCAAGGCACGGTCTGGGTCGAGACGCAGCACTCCCAGCACGTATTGGTCGAGACCGCTACTGCAAAAGGGGTAGTCCCCGTCGAGTTGCCCGGCCTGGTGGAGGCGGTTCTTCCACCACAGACGCGGTAGCTGGGCCACGCCTAGCGGGCCTTGACAGAGGGTGCTGACCAATGGGATCACGGGTTGCTCCTTTCAGGTGGCCGCCAACTCAAACAGCGGCGCGTTCCCCTCGGCACGGCCCCGCAAGTCCTCCACTTCGGCGACCGTGAGCGGCGCGAGGCGGTCGGCCATGTCCAAGGCCATTTCAAAGAGAGGGGCCTCGCCGGGCGGCAGGGCGGCAGTGATGGGTTGCGATAGGGCGAAGCGCAGAGCCAGTTCGGCTAGTTCTGGCTCGTCAATGGGATCGTACCAGCATTTGGCGTAGCGTTTCGCTGCCCCTTGGGGCAGGCGCGAGCGGGCCATGGCTTTGAGCGCTAGACAGGCGACGCCGCGCTCTTGGGCCTTGGCCACGACTTGGGGGCCGAAGTCGGCTTGGAAGTAATTGACCCAGTTGACGGGGAAGAGCACCGAGTCAAAGGGGAAATAATCCAGCAGTTGCAGGGCGATTTCAGCCGAGTGTGCTGAAAAACCTATATAGCGCACCAAGCCTTGGTCGCGGGCCTCCACAAACGCGGCCAAGGCGCCGTCGGGGCCAGTCGCCGCGGCAAAATCTTCGGCTGTCGTCATGGCGTGCAACTGGTATAGGTCGAAGTGGTCGGTGCGCAAGGTTTTGAGGGATTGGCGCAACTCGGCCGCAGCCCCGGCTCGCGTGCGCTCGGTAGTCTTGCAGGCGAGGAATACATCGCGGCGATATGGCTCCAAGGCCGGTCCCAGCCGCTCCTCGGCGTTGCCGTAGCTCGGGGCCACGTCAAAGTAATTGACGCCGCGCTCAACGGCCCGCCGCACCAAGCGAGCGGCCTCGGCCGCTTCCACTTGGCTGACGACGATGCCGCCAAAGCCGATTGCGGAAAGGTGTTCACCCGTGGTGCCGTAGGGACGTCGCTGCATGGATATTCTCCTTTTCCAATGGTCGCAATGAGCGCGACAAGGTTTTACGTATTGTAGGTAATGAGCACGACCCCTTCAATAGGTGACGGCCACAGTGCGCAGGATGGTCTTGTCTTTGACGTTGGCTCCGGCCGTATTGGTATGGATGTGCAGGCGTACGCAGTACAGGCCCGGCGGCACTAGGGCTCCGTACTCGTCCCGTCCATCCCAGCCCATTTTATAGGAGCCGGCACTCAGGGGTCGCCGCTCGGTGAGGACGCGCACCCGTCGGCCATCGAGATGGCAAATTGCGGCCTCCACCGGACTATCGTCTTCCACCCTCACCACCTTAAAAAAGAAAAAGGTCAAGTCGTTGATCCCGTCCCTGTTGGGCGAAAACACAGCAGGGCGCACGGCCACATCCGTCAGCAGGGCTTGGGGCTTAGAGACGCTGATCAAGGTCGTGGTATTGCCGGGGATATGCGATAGGACAGCACCCGGGTCAACCCGCTGCCAAGTACCCCCGTCGTCCGCATGGCTGTTGCGCAGGAACGCCTGCAAAACGGCACCCGTGGCAAAGAGGGCGGCGGTAAAATCGAGCCGTAGAATCTCGATTGCGCTGTCGGGGCCGATGCTGGGGAAGCGCACTAGCAGCGAGTCCGGTGCCGTCGGCATCACCTCCGCGTGATCTAGCGCTGGCACCCCACCGGCCTCTGCCTTGAACTCATCCGCCCGCCCGCCAAAAACCCCGACTGGACTCAGCGCCATGTTGGCCGGGGCGGTGAGGAGCAACTCGTCAAAGCCAGGGTCTAGGCGCTCGAAATGAGGCTGCACATAGAGCGAAAAAGAACGCTCGACGCCGAGCCGGTCCACCGCAAAAGGATCGATCTCCGCCCGCAAACTTTGCGCCACCGGGTCCGAAAAGCGGAGCCGGACTGAGCGCAGGGTCGGACTGAACGCAGGGTCGGCCGACAGCAAGGTCGCCCGAATTTTGAGGAATCGCCGTGGTGATGGCGAGGTAACAGGGCTACCCTCGGCCCGGGAATAGGGCGCGCTCCAATCGCTCCAGTTGCCTTTGGGCACTTCCTCGGCGACGATATCGCCCTTAAAGATCGACAGCAGCTTGCCATACTGCGCCTCGGTCACTTCAGTACCGTCGTTTTTGAAATAGTGGAGCACTTGGCCCAACTCGTCGCCCGTCCGAGTCTGAATCAGGACGCGCGTCCCCGGTGGCTCGTCGGCGTCCCACTCAATGGAGTGTAGATTGCGGCTGCCGCCCAGCCGAATCAACTCGGATTCTAGGCTCACTTCCGGCTGGAAACCCTCCCCGTATAGCTGCATCTCCGCCATGGTGGCGATCTGACTACCAATGGGTTCCATCGTCCATTGAATGCGGGCGAAGCGGGCCTTGATCGGCTCGAACTGGGTGCCTTCAAAGCGGGCTTTCGGGGCCACGCCGCGGGAAGTTTGGTGCTGGCTCTTGGTCGCCCGGGTGGTCCATTTGAGCGCGCCATCGGCCGCTAGGGAGCCGTCGGAAAAGTCGATCCGATAGTTGAGAAAAGAGCCGAAGCGAGTCCCTCCGAGGCCGCTATAGGCCAGCCGATAGGTATCGATCCAATAAAAAGCCCCGAGATCAAAAACCAACTCCTTTTCGGGATCGGCCACCGCAGATTCGACGCCGAAGTAAATGCCGCTGAAACTGGCCAAGTCGCCATCGATCAAACTCTTAAAGGCCAAGGTCTGCGCGGCTGTGGTGGCGATGACCCCGCCGCGGTCCAGCAGGCCAGCGACGAGTTCGTCCCCGGCGTTCCACACCTCCAATTCGGCTAGGCGGGGCCGCTCGCGGCGGAAGTAGCGAATGGTCCCCCGGCGCTCCGCGTCGAGGAGCTCGTACACTTTTTGCGCGACGGGCACCTCGCGGCCGTCTAACTGCCGCTTGAAATGCTGGACGGCACCCTGATCCGCGGCCAGTGCTTCATACTCCGCACGGGAGATTTCCGCGCCCAGCAGACCATCGGTGCCCGTCACCAGCAACTGCACAAAGCGCACCGGAGCGGCCGCTAGCGCGGGTATCTGTCCAGTCAGGTCAACCTCAAAGACCCGCTGGCTCTTGTTTCTGCTCAAGGTGCGCAGTACGGTCGCAAAGGATCGCGTTCCGCTCCCCTGCAAGCGCTTTGGTTCAAGGCCGTCAGACACTAAGACCTCAAAGAGGAGAAAGGGGTCGCCTAAGCCCTCCTCGACAAAGCGCACGACGAGTTTCTTGGCAAAGACCAAGCGACCCAAATCGACGACAAACCACCACTGCGAGGCCAAATCAAGCGCATCGCTGGGGGGCGCAGGTTCCCAATAGGTGGCCATATCGCCATCGAATACCTTGGCCATGTCGGCGACATTAGAGCCGCCCTCAATCGCGTCGGCCAAGGCGATGGTCGCGGGATCTTTGTCGCCTAGCGAGGCGGGGGGATTGAAGCGCAGGTAATCGACGATATCTAAGGCCGCATTGGTATCTTTCTCAATGCGCCGAGTTTGCACCGCGCCTGTGGGAGAAATGGCTAGGGTCCCGGGGGGAAAGGTCCAGTTTTGCCAGTGGTTGCGGCTGTTTACGACGACTTGATTGTCGCGGACTCGGTGGCCGGCACTCTGGGGCCAGACCTCTTGGATATCGGCCAGCGCTAGGACCAACCCGAGGGGGCTTGCAGACAGGAGGCGTGCCAATCCCGTCATGTAGATGCCTTTAGTACACCAACGAAACAACTCGGCTGACGCGCTCCCTTCCCTTATCGGTCTCTACCGCTAGGCGCAGCACGTAAACTCCCGGCGGCAGTAGCAAGCCGCTGTCGTCGCGGCCGTCCCAAGCCACAGCAAAGCGGCCGCTTGAGTGAACCATTCGGTCTATGGCCCACAGTTTGCGGCCGCTCAAGTCGCACAAGTCAATGTACACCAGCACCGCGCCGGCCAGATTGAGCAAGTCGTATTCGAGGCGCACCGCGTCGTTGACGCCATCGCTGTTGGGCGTACAAATCGACGAGCCCAATTCCACCCGACCGATGGCCTCGCGGCCGACATCCGCTAGGACCACCTGCAACGTCGCGCCGTCGTTTTGCACATCTACATCCCCTGCGACCACCGACTGGGGCACCTCGTGGGGCCGAGTACTGTTGGAAACCCGTCCCGAAAAAACAGTGCCGTACTGGAATATCTGCGCCTTGAAGTCGATTTCAATGCGATCTAAGGTCCGCCGCACGTCAACGTGGGGAATCTGCACGACAAAGCCCGACGGGTCCAGCCTGACCACGGCAAAAGCCTCGGCCCGCCCGTCAATGCGCACAGCATCTACGCTCACAGCGCGCCCGGGCGTGCCGATCTCCACTCGGTCGAATCCCGGTTCATCGCCCTCAAATTGGGGCAGCAGCTTGTAGGTGAAAGACGTGGTCTGGCCGGGACGGGCCTGTGTCGGCTCAATCTCCGCAGCAATGTGTGTCGCCCACGGTTGGGAAGCGGCGAATTGCAGGTAACTTAGGCGTCCCCCGGCCTCGGGCCGCGAGTGAAAATCGGCCCGCACCTGAGCAAAACGCCGCGGGCGGTCCCCAATCGGATTCCCGGTCTCGGCAGCTAAGGAGATGGGGGCACTCCAATCGCTCCAGTTGCGGGTATCGTGGGTCGTGCCGGCGCGTTCCCCCGATTGCAGGGCCGCGTACGTCTCCCGCGTCAGGAGCTGGCCTTGGCGATCAAAAAGGGTCTTCTCGTCGCCGCGAAACGTGGCGCGCCAGTACAGGTTGGGATCGGGATCGTCACCCAACCGGGTCCGCACTTCAATGCTCGCTCCCAGAGGCTGGTCGCCGGCCCAGACCAAGGGGCCTAAGACGAAGGGCTGGCCTAGATCAATGATCGTGGATTCGTAGCGGGCAAAGGCACTAAAGCCGGTCCCGTACACTTCGATTTCGGCAATCTCCCAGAAACTGCGGATATTGCGGCGCACCGCAAAAAAGAGCTGGCGCACCGATGGTTGGCGGAATTCCAAGTCAACTACGGCGTTTGTGTTTTCGCGGATATTGTGAATCGGGTCGAAGTCCAATTCCTCGGTGGCCTTGAGCTCCCGAGTCCCGTCCTTGGTGGGATCGCCATCGCTGACGCCGACGATGAAACTTTCCGCAAAACGCTCAAAGCGAAAGCGGTCCCTCGGGTAGAAGCGGATATTCTTGAGGGTGAAGCGCCCCCCCAGATCGAAAACCCAGTACTTGAAGGACCTGTACGACCTGTTTTCTCGGCGGTTGAAGATCCCGCTCCACGAGACCGACTCGTCTCCTTGGTACGCAGTCTCAATGTCGCCATCCCAAGCGGCCAACTCGCTGACGCCGGGCTCGATTAAGCCATCGTAGCCGCCAGTGGTGAGGATCAAACCACCGTTTTCGACGAGGGACGGGATGATATTGACAGAGGCCTCTAACTGCTTAGGCTCGATGTATTCCGCCTGCAATTGCAGGGATTGGGTTTGGCCTCTCGCGGTCCCGACAATTGCACTCCAAGGTATCTGCACAAATTCATAGGCCACGTCCAGCGCGGGCGGCGGTTGGTCCGCTCCACCAATGCGGTAAATGGTCAGCCCCTGCACGGGCGAGGACGGGCAAAGACCGAGTAGGAGTAGGAGCGGATACGATCTCGCCATTTTCATCTGGTTGCAGACCGCTTCTCAGGTTGAAGCGCACAATTAGCGCGGCGAGGTTTTGGCGGCGACCTATTTAATACGGCGTGTGTTGGGTCGTGATGGGACACCAGCGGGCGGCGAACAAATAGTCGAACAAAACCTCGGTCGCCTCCGGCGTACCAATGCGTTCCAAGGTCTTGGCCGCCTTGGCACTGACGTAGCGGTTTGGATCGTCTAGGGCTGCCACCACCGCTGGCTGCACGGCCTCGGCAGCCGACCCCAGCCGCGCCAAGCCCAAGGCGGCATTGCGCCGCACCCATTCGTCGCCATCGCCCAAAACTCCGGCCAATTCCTCCAGCACCGCTGGGGGCAAGGTGCCCATGGCACCCAAGGCTTCGGCCGCGTGGCCCCGCACCTCGCCCGACGCATCGCCCAGCGCCCGCTGCAATGCCGACATGGCTGGGGCACCGGCCCGACCCATATCGCCCAAACTATCGACCGCGGCTAGCCGCACGGCCGGATCGTCGTCAGCACAGGCTTGCGCTAGCGCCTCGACAGCGGCCGGGCCGGCCGCGGCCAAACCGTAGCCAGCATTGCGCCGCACAGGTTCCGGTCCTTGGCGCAAACAGTCGATGAGCGGCCCCACGGCGGGTTCCCCAGCGCAACCGAGGGCATAGGCCGCCGCTTGACTCGCCGCCTCGGAATCGCCCATCAGCACTTGCATCAGCACCGACCGCTCGTCGGTATCCGCAGCAAAGCCCTCGGACTGGCCGCCGTACCATTCCCACATACTGTGCCAGATGGGGGCCTCGGCATGTCCATTCCCGGCCCAAGGCGCTCCGGTCGCGTTCCAACTAGGCCCGTCCGGTTCTTCGAGGCGGACAAAGAGGAACTTGACCATGTAGCGCGCCTGCTCGGTGCTGTTGGGCGTGGCTCGGTGCCACAAGTCGTAGTGGACAATGGCGACCGTCCCGGCCTCTCCCGCAAGCGCGATCTCTCGCTCGTCAGCTTTTTGGTCAAGGCGGTTGTGGTAGTGGCTGCCGGGGACAACGCCGGTGGGGCCGCGCTCGGCCGGCGTGTCCTGCGGATAGTAAAAGGCCATGGCCCAGCGCAGCCGGTGATGCCGCCGACTCCAGCTATCCTTGTGCAGCTTCTGCCCTTCCGAACCCGGCTTGTTGAAATGGCAGAAACGGTGCGGATGCAAATAGTACCCCGGCCCCAAGATACTGGTTAGGGCACCCGCCACTTGGGGTTGGTCGAACACCTGCTGCAAGTCGGGGATGCGGGGCAATAGGTTGTTGCCCGGATTGCCCTCGGTGGCCAAGAGCGTCTCTATTTGCCGATAGATGGATTGGTGAAAATCCGCGGGCAAATCCGTTTTGACCACTGTATAACCATCGGCGATGAAAGACTGCATGCGGCGATCGTCCAGCAAGATCGAGTTGGCAGGCATAGCAAAGCTCCTCGTTTAGTGAGTGAGTGCCTCGCCCGGCATCCGGTTCCAAGGCACGGGCGCGGCGGTCCCCTCGTAGGTAGGCAGCAGATCGGCAACTCGTGCTCGTGCTTCGTCGTCCCAACCGACCCATTCGCGGGGGCGGGCGATGGCGGCGCGGAGGCCGTTGGAGAGCAGGTCGAAGTACGGGAAATACCACAGGGTAATGACGGTGCGACGCTGGGCCGACTTATTGGCGTGGGCCGAATGCAACAGCCGCGCGTCGCCGATGACCACATCGCCGGCCGCCACCGGTACATCCACCTCTTCGGGAAGCGATTGATAGGCTGGATGGTCGGGGTCGGCTACGCGGCGAAGTTCGTCGGTGTGGGCGTTGGGCACTGCGTCGTGCATGCGATGACGCTTGAGATGCGAGCCGCGCAACAGGCGCAGGCAGCCGTTGTGGGGCGTGGTATCGACGAGGTAGTACATCAGGAAAAGCTGCTGAGGCAAGGGTGTGTAACTCGAAGGATCGTCCCAGCCCCACCAGTCCTGATGCCAGAAAAGAGCCGGGCTGTTGGGCGGTTTGCTGATGACGTAGCCGGACATCCACCGAGGGCGCAGAAAGCCCAAGAGGTCGAGCGCGGCGCGGGCGGGCGGGTACGCGACGAGTTCGGCGAAGATGGGGTGGACGCCGACATCAATCATGCTGCCGGTGGAGCGTTGTAGGGCGCGGTTTTCTCGGCTTTGGGCGTCGAGGAGTTGGTCGGTTACTTGGCGCAGCCGGTGGAGCATATCATCGCCGAGGACGTCTCCTACCAAGCAGTAGCCGTCGCGGATGAGCTGGTCAAAGTTTTCTTTGGGATCTTGTTGGGACATCGATGTTGTCTCCTCGTTTCACTTTGCCACACGCTTTATGGCTCCTATTGTGAGGGATTCTGTTGAAAGCGAGTTCGAGCATTGGGGAGCGTAATGCCAACAAGACGGCGGTCGCGATAGTGGTAGATATTCCCGTCCTCTTCCATCACGCTGTCATTGGCGCACTGAGGTTTTGCAAAACTGAGGTATAATACGTCAGCCCCTTCATCATAGTCGCTCCAAACTTGTGAATAGGGCAAGCGCAACAGCTCGGGGACAAATGTCAGGTCAATGGTTGACGCATCCATATCGCATCTCTCCTGCGAGTAATGCCAACAGACAGAAGCCCAAAGCGAATTAAAAATGGAGCGTCAGTCTAGTCCCCAAACTTTTGTGAGAAACGACCGGATCGACACCAAGCGTAGCTCGGCTGCCGCCAAGCTCAATCAGATGTCCGTACGAAGGTTGCTGATTTTGCCGATTGATTCTATTGGCAGAGATCGGTGCGTCAATCATTGACCATAGAGAGCTGCCTAAGAAAAGCAAAACCCCAAAGACAGCTTTTCCATCATCATCATCATCAGGATCAGTATCAACCCGAACAACGGAAACATTGATCAAGACCTGGTTATCCGCTGTACCACTGAGCATAAATCCTAAACCTAGGATACTTCCGCCTAATTGAGCCACTCCCTTACTGTGCTGCCCATTGTAGAATTGTCCGCCCCCAGGGATTAGAGCCGATAGGCCAAAAGCGAGCCAAGGATTTTTCTTTTCAGCCCCAATATGCCCTTGAATCCTCATCACAGGTTCCTTGGATATCTTGGCAATCTCGTCCATCGGATAGACGAACACACTCCCGTCTCGCGTCTGTATCTTCAGCGATTCGCCCGGAATCTGCTCAATGATAATTCCGCGAATGAGTCCGCCATTTTTTAAGTGAACTACATCTTCCATTTGCTGGATTTGCTGCGCGAGTGCTGGCGAGGTCATTAAAGCCGTCAGGCATGTGAGTAAAACAAAACGCGACATGATTTTCTCCTATTGGGTTGCGGCTAATTTTCGTCAAGGTTTGGATTCTAACCGGCCAGCACCTCCCCTTGGCGCGAGCGTTCCTGCAAGTCGTAGAGCGAGGAAATGGCGTCCTTGTACAGCGGGATGGGAAAAGAGCGGTCCTCAAAGCGTGCGGCGAGCGGGATCCGGCCACGCACCAAGCGCGCATTCGCCTCGGTCTTGTACGTCATCTCGCCGGTGTAGATCGGGAAGGCATCGGCTGCACGGTAGCTGAGGATTAGGGTGCGCCGCGGCGTGTCGGAAACATTGGCGATGGAAGCATGAGGGGTCATCGCATGCATGAAGATGACCGTGCCCGCCGCGCCCGGAATCGGCACGGCCAGCGATTGATCGACCGCTTCGGTCACTCGGCCTTGAAAAAAGCCGTCGGTGCTGTGCGACAGCAGTTCGCTTTGATGGCGGCGGGGAATGACTTGCAGACAGCCGTTTTCAACGGTGGCGTCGTCGAGATAAAAGAGGATGCTCACCGAGCCGCGATGGGTCAGCGGGTAGTAGGAAAGGTCTTGGTGCCACTCAACGGGCGATCCAACGCCGGCCGGTTTCATGTTGATCTTGCTGTAGTGGAAGACCAAGTCCGGGCCGAGCAGGGCCGCGACCGCGTCGAGCAGCCGCTCCGATTCGGAGAACGCCCGGAAAACCTCGTAGTGGCTACAAGGCTCGTACAGACGGCGCACCTGAGTCCCGTCGGGAGGCTGATTGGGCTCCATCTCCATGCGGGTGGCGTCGTGGTCGGCGAGCGTATTGCCGGCACTGGCCGCGTCCATCTCGCTCAGGAACGCCGCGATCTCCTCGGCACTGAGAAAGCTAGGGACAGCGACGTACCCTTCAGTGTGGTAGTGTTCAACTTGTGCGGGGGTCAACATGTTGGTTCCTCCTTACCATTTCTCTATGGCACCCATGAGCATTTTTTGCTGGTCAGTGCCCGTGGCGCGAACCTTCTGCGCGAAAGGGCCGTCAAAAGGCTCGCGAGATTTCATCCAAGCGGTCTGGTAGCACATCAAGCAGACGCGGCGGCGCACGGACGAGCGATTGGCCGCGCCGCGATGATAGAGGCAGCCATCGAACATCACCGCCTGACCCGGCCGGGCAAAAACCCACTTCTCTTCGGGGAAGCGCGGATGGCCGGCCGGCGGGCGGAAGGGGGCGCGATGGCTGCCGGGGACGATGACGATCGCGCCGTTGTCCGCGTCTAATTCGTCCAAGTAGTAGCCGCAGTTGATCTGGCCGGGCAACGCCCCGTATGGCGTACCATCGGGATCAACCGGCCAAGGCACATCGCGGTGCCAGTTTTGATCCTCCTGCCCCGGCGCGGTGACGCGAGCGGTAGCACTGTGGAGCTGGACGCAGGTGCCCAGAATGGCCTGCATCCTCGCCAACACGGGCGGGTTGTCGAGCAGGAAGGCGAAGGCTTCGTCCTCTTCGAGAAGCTGGTGGATAAACTGCTCCCCGGTCCCGCGCACAAAGGCCGCATCGAGGGCCGCACGCAAGGTCTCGACCTGCCCCTCGCTGACGGCGTATAGCCCCACTTGCGGAAAAAGGCCACATCCTCGGCGATTTCGGGCGTCAGCTTGGGGTTGAGGTGCTGAGGGTAAGGCGGTTGCGCCATGGTTTTCTCAGAACTCCTGTGTACATTGCGGTCGGGGTCCGTCCTCCCGCAAAAGAACGTCACCCCGTGCCCCGACACGGGGCGGGAATCCAGCCGGTATCGCTTAGCCCCAAAGGACGACCACCAGAGTTTGCAGACAGCTTCTAACGACAAATACATTGCACAGCAGGCCCTTTGTCAACGCAATGAGCATTGACCCTGCGCTATCCATGATGCTCATTACTTGGGTCAATGCCCGCACACAGCCCATTTACCACAAAGGAGCGATCCATGAGCCATCTAAATCCCCGCGCCATCGCCATTGACCAGCCCATGCCCCCGCCCGCTTGGGCGCTGCTCGAATGGGAATTGATTCGGGCGCAGACGAGAGGATGCACGGAATTTTTCGCCAAGTACTTTGACGAGCGGGGATATTTGGAGTGCATTCCGCGCTGGGGTGGCAACGACGGGCCGGACGACGCCATCGAGAACCTAGTCCACTGGCCAGTGCTCTATGTGCTGGGAGGTGGGGGCCATCTGTACGATATGTGCCAGTTGGCTTGGGAGGGGCATCTCAAGCAATACACCGAGGCCAAGACCACGGAGGTGCCCTTTGCCCGAGACGGGATGTACTACCGCGAATTTCCGGTGATGTTCGACTGGGTCCACAACGGCGAGGGGCTGACGACGTTCAACCTACACGGGTTGATGAACCCACGCGAGCGGGCATTTGAGCAGCGAGTGCGGCGCTACGCCGGATTTTACATGGGACGCGACCCTCAGGCACCCAACTACGATCCCGAACACAAAATCATCAAGAGCCTGTTCAACGGCAGCCGCGGGCCGCTGCTGCGCCAAGCAACAGCACTCGACTGGGCCGGCGACCCGCTCGACGAGGTTGAAGAGCGCTTTATACCCCTGCACGGGGAGCGCACCTTCGAGGAGATGCTGGCCCACTTCAAAGACTACACCGACATCGTCGGCGACCATCCGCAGAACATGGTGGCGACGGCATTAGGGCTGAACGCATACGCGCTGACGGGCGAGGCCCCGTACAAAGACTGGGTGCTCGAATACGTCGAAGCGTGGCGGCAGCGGACGCTGGCCAACGACGGAATCATCCCCACCAATATCGGACTCGACGGGACCATCGGCGGCGAGTGCAACGGCAAGTGGTACGGGGGGTGTTACGGCTGGGCCTTTACGGTTGAGGTCCCCCAGACCGGCAAACTAGCCAGCCGCAACACGCACGGGCTGGGGATTTCGGGCTTTGGCAACGCGCTGTTGCTGTCGGGCGAGCAGAAATTCGTCGATGTGTGGCGGCTTATGATCGACAAGATCAACGCCAACGGGAAAGAAATCAACGGGCTTATGATGTACCCGCAGATGTACGGAGACGAGGGCTGGTACGAATTTCGACCGGGCCGCTATGCCCAAGGAGCGCAAGAGGTGTACTACTGGTCAATGGACCGGGCCGATCTGAGCCGACTCGATACAGACAGCGGCTGGTTCGGCTTCTTGGAGGGACGCGACCCCACCTATCCAGAAGCGGCTCTACGGGCCGACTTTGCCCGCCTCCGCGAGCAGATGGACAAGGTGCGCCGGGATCCAACCACACCGGACACCCGGCTTTCGGACAATCCCAACCCATTCAACCCGGCCATTCCGGGCGGGCTAACCCAGCTCATGTTGGGCGGGCTGACGCCGCGTCACGGCTCGCCGCTGCACTGCCGGGTGCGCTACTTCGACCCGCAGGCCGGGCGATCGGGGATGCCCGAGGGGGTGGGGGCGTTGGTGGAGCGGCTAGGCGCGGACTCCATGACGCTGACGCTGGTAAATACAGACCCGGTGGCGGGGCGCGAGGTAATCGTGCAGGGCGGCGCCTATGCCGAGCACCAGTTTACGAGTGTGCGCGTGGGGGGAAAAGAAACCGCGATAGATGATTCGGCCTTTGCCGTGGAGCTAGCGCCGGGGGCCGGGGAGACTTTGGAGATTGGGATGCGGCGATATGCCAATGGGCCGACGTTTGCGTTCCCGTGGGATCGGTGAACGCTACGTGGCTACTCATATAGCAGTCCTAAATGACTCGAAAGCATGGAATGTCGATCGGCACCGTTTTTTGCATACAAAGCGTCATTCCCGCAAAAGAACGTCACCCCGTGCCCCGACACGGGGCGGGAATCCAGTCTTGAAGGGTGTAGGATTGCTATATCATAAGCCTATTGGTTGCGCCAATCGCTTATCTTGTCCTCCAAGTCATTGACAAATTCAATGATTTCGCCACCATCTTTTGTGTTTTGACGTGCGACGAGACGCGCTACTTCGGTTATCTCTTTCTGCAACCGTTCCGCCAAAAACCGCAACTGCTCCTTTTGACGTTCTGATTCCGCTGCGGTCGTTCCGGCCATTATCGCTTGGGCCTCCTGCATGGCCTTTTCCAACTGCGTCTGACCAATAGCCAGCAATCCGCCGTATTTTGCGGTATCTCTTGCGATCGTGTCCCACAACCACTTCTCTGGGCAAAATTCGCCCGGCAGAAAGAGTAGCTGCACTTTTACATTATCTGCATCTGCGGCTTGCTCAATCGGCCTGATCATGTCTCTCCCATCGCCATCGAGCACAAAGATAAAGTCTTGCAATTGTTGGATTCGTGCCAATGTCCGCACATGAGCAGGAAATTCATTCTTGCCAGTGTTTTTGCCGATAAACAAATCTTCGGGACGCAGATTAATTTTCTCACTGAGCGCGTCCACAACGCCCCTAATAATAAATTCTGCAACATCGTCCTCACATAGTACTGATAGCTTGTCCTTGGATTGCCCGTACATTGCTTTCTGTAAAATATCCCTCATTGGCGATTCAACTCTTACATCATGTTTGTTATCCCGGGTTAGAAAAACTCGTCCTTCGAGCGGTACACTTTCCAACACCACTGGGCTATGGGTGGTCACTATAATCTGGAGTTTTTCTCGCAGTGATAATCTTTGTAGGTGTAACATGAGCTGCTTTTGAATGTATGGATGCAAGCCCGTCTCCACTTCATCGATCAAAACTAGCGCATTATTTAGGGAAGAAACTTCTATCGACAGCCGCAAAATTGATCGCTCTCCCGATGCCATGTGGAACTCTGAGTAAGCACTGTTATTTTTTAATTCTGCAAGCAATAAATCGCCCCGCCCTTGGCTCTTCTTGGCTTGTTGTACACTTTGATAATCAAAGGGAAGGGTCCGCTTTGCCAACACTAATAGACCGGGATTTACATTGTCAATTATGGGGTCGCGTCGCTTAATTTGCAGCATACTTCTAACCTCAGAGGGATTTGTAAAATTGGCTAATGTTCGCAAATACACCTTCCGTTCCGGCTGCGTTGCACCTTTACGACCAAAAAAACTTCTATTCCATGCCTTTCCTCGCCGCCACACCATGTTCATGCGCCGACCATTGTCTATATAGGCGTATTCCAATTCTGTTTTATCCATTGAATCCATCTTTCCTATCGTGAAATTGGGAAATAATGTCGTCGGTACGTACTCTTTATTACTTGCGCCCGGCACTTTATATGCACAAGCACAACCAAATAATACAGTGGATTTACCACAGGCGTTTTCACCAGCCAGCACCGTAACTGGAAATTCCAGAGGAACCCGCAAGTTGGTGATACCTCGCATATTTCGGATAGTAATCTCTTCCAGAAATGTTTGCCGGTGAGGTTTGTCTCCCCGCAATTGATCCCAAACTCTCTTCAATTCATTGTCAATTATTGACATCCTCGACTCCTTATCTCATCCGAGAAATCTACCAGCGGTATGGACAATATAAAAAACTACTTGGCTCTTTCAAAGGGAGTAAATTCGTCGTATTATTGTGAGAAAACAGCCTAGAGAGGGATGCAATGGACTTAGAGTCCCTATCAACACCCGAGGACGAAATTCCGCGGAACGCGGGCGGCTTGCAGCCCTTCATGCCCTATTTACTGTCCTTTTTACTTACGCTTTCGGCTAGCTACGCCGTCGCGCTCTCGCCACAGGAAAGCCATCGGCAAATGGTGGCTTTCCTGGCGGAGGTTCGCGCCCACAATCTCGACGACAACCCCTATCAGGGCGAAGGTCCAGTACGACAGTTAGAAGCCCAGCTACAGGCACTGCCCGAAGCAGCCCCCATCCAAGAGCGAATTCGCCTCCGTTTTCGCCTCGGGCTAGCCGAACTTTTCTTGGGACAAGAACGCCGCGCCCTAGACCATCTCGCCGCGGCCAAAGCCTTGCTCACCGGCCAGCACTCGGTCCCCTCTCAGGTCGTCAACGAGATACACTTTCGCCTCGGGCTGGCGTGGCTGCGCTTGGGGGAAACCCAAAACTGCGTCCTCAACCCCAACGCCGACCACTGCATCCTGCCCATTCGCCCCGGCGGCGTCCATACCCTTCCCGAAGGGTCGCGCCGAGCCATCCCCTATTTCCAAGCCGTGCTCGATAATACCGCCGCCGAGGAGTGCTTGTACCTAAGTGCCCGCTGGCTGCTCAACATCGCCTATATGACCTTGGGGCAGTATCCCGAGGCGGTGCCGCCCGCTCATCGGATTCCCCCCCAAGCCTTTGCGTCCCAAGCCGCGTTCCCGCGTTGGGTCAATGTGGCTCCTGCGCTTGGGCTGGACACCTTCAGCCTCTCTGGTGGGGCCGTGGCCGACGACTTCGATGGCGACGGATACCTCGATTTCTTCGTCTCGACATCGGACTTGGCCGGACCACTGCGCTTTTTCCGCAACGGGGGGGACGGCACCTTTGAGGACCGGACCGAGGCGGCCAACCTCAACGGGCTGCTGGGGGGACTCAACTTGGTGCAAGCCGACTACGACAACGACGGCCATCTCGACCTGCTCGTCTTGCGCGGGGCTTGGTTCGGTGAACACGGCCAGCACCCCAATTCGCTGTTGCGGAATGCGGGCGATGGCACCTTCCTCGATGCGACCTTTGCCGCCGGTTTGGGGCAAGACCACTACCCAACTCAAACCGCCGCCTGGGGCGACTACGATCTCGATGGCGACCTCGACCTCTACATCGGCAACGAAACCACCGACACCTATGTAGCCCCCGGCCAACTCTTTCAAAACCAAGGCGATGGCACCTTCGCCGATGTGGCCCCCGACGCCGGTGTTGACCAATACGCCCACGCCAAGGCCGTCGTCTGGGGCGACTACGACGGGGACCGCTGGCCCGATCTGTACGTGTCCAACCTCGGCCAGCCCAACCGACTCTACCGCAACCAAGGCGACGGCACCTTTGCCGATGTGGCCCCCGACGCCGGCGTCGTCGCCCCTCGCGCCAGCTTCCCGGCTTGGTTTTGGGACTTTGACAACGACGGCCACCTCGACCTGTTCGTGGCCGCCTACGCGGCTACCGTCGCCGACATCGCCGCCGCGTATATGGGCCAGCCAGTGTCCGTGGAGAAGGCGCGGCTGTATCGCGGCGATGGCCAAGGCGGCTTTGCGGAGGTGTCCCAAGGCCGCCACCTCGCGCAGCCGACTAAGCCGATGGGGGCCAATTTTGGCGACGTGGATAGCGACGGGTTTTTGGATTTCTACTTGGGCACTGGCGATACCGATTACGCCGAGTTGATGCCCAATGTGCTGTATTGGAACCAAGCGGGTCAGCACTTTGTCGATGTGACGTTTGCCAGCGGATTGGGGCATTTGCAGAAGGGGCATGGGGTCGTGTTCGCCGATGTGGACCACGACGGCGATTTAGACCTATTTGAGCAGATGGGCGGGGCCTATCGCGGCGACGGATTCGCCGATGTGCTATACGAGAACCCAGGGTTTGGTCGCGGCTGGCTAGCAGTTGAGGTCGTCGGGGTGGAGTCGAATCGGTCGGGGATCGGGACGCAGCTACGGGTAGATGTGGTGGAGGGCGGCCAAAGGCGGTCGCTGTACCGCTGGGTGGGCAGCGGCGGCAGCTTTGGCGGCAATCCGCTGCGTCAATATGTAGGGTTGGGTTCAGCGGAACGGGTGGCGCAGCTAGCGGTTTTTTGGCCGAAAAGCGGCCTAGAGCAGGCGTTTGCTGAAGTGCCATTAAACGCAATCATCCGAGTCACCGAGGGACGAGACCAACTGGAGATTTTAGCGTTGCCCTCTTTTAGGTTCAACGTCGAACATTCAAAACGAGCCGAACACCATCTACACTAACTGAAACGAGCTTAAGGCGCGCACTCGACCTGCACCGCAATGATGTCTAGATCGTGGTATTTCTGGTGACGCACCGAAGAGGCGTAGTGCCGCAGCAGGCGGAACGAAATCTCGCTTTCGTCTATTATCTCGGGCTGTTCGCTCAGGAACGCCAGCCGGTCTTCGAGATTTTCCCCCGCGGCCGCGGCTAAAAACTCCAACTCGACCGCCCCTTCGGTGGGCCGGGCGGTGAGGATCAAGTGCCGACCATTCGCGGACGCATCGTCCCCCGCCTGTTGTACCAGAATCGCCAAGGTCTCTTCTCCTGTGGCGCACAGCCGCTCGGTCGCCGGACCGTCCCAGCCGACTTTTGCGGCAACGGCGCGGAGGAACTCGTCAATTTTGGGCATTGACGGAACGGCTAACTCAACCTCTAGGCGTCGGCGGCGCGCAGCCGTCAGCTCCATGAATGCGGTCAACACAATCGCCGTAAGACAACCAGCGGTCATGCCGTTGCCGAGCAGGGTGCCCCACGTCCCGCCCAGCAAGTCGGCGAAAATTACCTGATTCTGGAAGCCTACGCCCAGCCAGAACGACAGCCCGACCACCACGGCCTTGCGGTGATTGATCCCGTCCTCAACGACCAGTTTCATGCCTTGTACGAAAAGCAGGCCTATTAGCAGGGTGACATAGGCCGCACCTACGGGATTGGGAATGGCGATCAGGAGGGCTGTCACCTTGGGCGACAAGGCCAGTACCGCAAAGATGACCCCGACATACACCCCGACGCGCCGCGCGGCGACCCCGGTGAGTTCGGCGAGCGATATACTACTAGAGTAGGTCGTATTGGGGGGCGTCCCAATCAGCCCGGACAACAGGTTGCCCATTCCATCGGCGTTGAGAGCACCTTGGACCAAGCGGAAATCCGTGGCCCGTGGCCGACGCCGCGAGACCCGCTGGATGGCAACGCCGTCGCCAATGGTCTCGATCGCGCCGACCATGGTAACGACCACAAACGCCGGCAGCAGCGCCCAGAACTCTGCACTGAACGTCAGGTCCAACCCCGGCCACGCGCTAGTGGGAAAGCCGATCCAAGGTGCTTCGATTACGGGCTGAATGTCGTATAGTCCGAAGGGAGCGGCCACCGCGCAGCCCACCACGATGCTGATGAGCGGTGCCCACAGTCGCCAAGTTACTGGGGCGCACAGGGCCAACGCCACCAGCGTAGCGAGCGTCGCTCCGGCTGCGGCCGGGGCTGCGGCCGACGGCATGCCTTCGGGCACATCCGCCAGCAAGCCGAACACGATTGGCATGACCGTGACGGCGATGAGCATGATCACCGTGCCAGCGACGACCGGCGTGATAATCCGGCGCAGCAGCGAAAGCCGGGCGGCCAACGCAAACTGAAACAGCGACGAAACCACGATCAGGCTCGCCATCAGGGGCGGTCCACCCTTCACTAGGGCCGTGATGCAAACCGCGATGAAGGCCCCAGAGGTGCCCATAATGAGCACGTGCCCGGCCCCGATCCGCCCGAGCCGGGCCGCTTGTAGAACCGTGCTCGTTCCACTGATCAGCAGGGCCGCGAAGGCGATCCACGTCAGGTAGCTCTCCGGCTGGTTGGCCGCCCGACCAATAATGACCGCGCTGAGCACCACCGGCGCGATGATGACCACTGCGGCCTGAAAGCCGACTCCAGCGGCGATGGAGTGGGGGGGACGCTCGTCCGGCTCGTAGCGAATGTTTTCGTTTGCTCTCGCCATTGCAAACCATCTCTTTCACAGGTTACGCGATAAATCCGCAAGGGGCTGTATCTCATTTAAGCGGCAACTTTACTACACGACACCAGCCGCTAGCCTGCCAAGGATCGAGGGCATCTTGCCCTCGTCGAGGGCGGGACGCCCTCGATCCCGGACGCAACGGGAACACCAAAAAATGTGAACTCAAAGTAGGTGTCGCGTACTTAGGCAGCACCCGCCAAAAGCCCCTCTTCACAGACGCCATACCAGCAGCAACTGAGCCGTGCTCTCGTCTTCGTCCGTTCCCAGCTTGTTGAGCCAGTATTGGTACTCGATGCCGACCATGAGTTGATCGGGGACGCCGACCGCCTTGCCCAAATCCCAAGTGAACTGCGGCTGAGCGAGCATGGAACCCTTGACGGTTTCACCGAATTCGTTGGTGCGGCGGCCGAGGTACTCGGCATGGCCGACAATGGCCAAAGACTGATTGCCAACATTAAAGGGCAAGGCCCAACTGACGTCCAACATGAAGCTGTTGTCGGTTTGGGGAGCGTTGTCGGTTTGAGGAGCGGTGCCGGTGTTGGCGTCAATGTAAGCCGTCAGGTCCGTATTCAAAAACAAAAATCCCGGCAGGTCCCAAGAGGCTCGCAAACCGGGCAGGTACTTCACGACGTTGGCGTCGCCGCCGAGATTGACCCCGGCAATCAGGGCAAAATCCCGAATGGGGCCGACGCGCAATTCCCGGCCGGCCAGCTTGCCGAAACTCAGGGTTGGATACCACTCGCCATAGAAATCTCGGTCGTTGAAGCTCGGTTTATCGCGGACGTCGTCGTTGAGATAGTCGATAAAGAAGAAGCTCTCCCCCAATTTCCACCCCGCAGCCTGTTGCACGGTAAATACGAAGGTCGGGTGGGCGGCACCCGAGAATGGATTCTTGTGTCTGCCGTACTGCAGGTGAAACTCGGTTTGCGAAAACGCTGCGGTCTGGGCGGCCAGCAGCGCGATTAGGAACATACTGGCGCGTACTGTTTTCATTTCGGTCCTCATCTCCTTTTGGGGACTAACACGCTGTGCTGTAACGCGGAAGTGGGCATGGGGCGAAAATCGAACATAAAAGGGGATGGGTCAAGCGGAAAATATGGATCACAAACCTGCTCTACGGGGATGCAGCAAGGCGCGCTAATGCCTCTTGGGCGGATTGGGTCAGGCGAGGGTCGCCCCGCCACTGCGCGAGGAAATGCTCGTACGCGCGGATGGCTCGGCGGGGTTGCGCGGCCTCTTGGTAGAGAACGCCGAGTGCATAATGCGCTCGGGCGTAGGTAGAATCCGCACGCAGGGCGGCTTGGTACTGGCGCACAGCCTGAGCGGGCGCGTTCTGTTGGGCGTAAAGGCGGCCCAAGTTGTAGTGGGCTTCGGCAAAGTCGGGGGCTACCTCAAGTGCCTTTTGGTAGGCCGTAGCCGCCTGTTGGAGCGCGTTCTTTTCTAGATAGATATTGCCCAAATTGTTATAGGCTTGGGCATGGGTAGGCTCTAGTGCCAAGGTGCGCTCTAAGGCGGCTTCGGCCTCCTCAATGCGGCCCTGTGCGTGGTAGAGATGACCGAGCGTAAAATAAATTTTATGGCGGGCCGAATCCGGAGGGCTGTGCGCTAGGGCCTCTTGGCATACCCGCAACGCGCTGGCGAACTGGCCGCGCTCGGCGTAGAGGCCGCTTAGCTGGAGACGCGCCTCCAAATGGGCCGGCGCGAAGGAGAGCAGAAGGCGGTACTGGGCTTCGGCTTTTTCCCACTGCCGGAGCATGAGGTAAGCACGGGCCAGACGCAAGCGGGCTGCGGCGTTGGCAGGGGTGGCGGCGAGGGTTTGCTGTAACTGGTCGATGTGGTTGTGAAGGCGGCCGAGGCGTTCAAAGCGGCTTTGTAGGCGCCCGGCCTCCGTCGCTTGGCCAAGGGCGAGCAGGACGTTGGCTAAGTTGTAGTGGGCTTCCGGGTGCAAGGGATTGATTGCGAGAACTTGGCGCAGCATCTGGGCCGCTTCCTCGGGGCGATTCAAATCGCTATAGAGCAGGCCCAACTGACGCCGAGATTCGCTGTGCTGCGGATCCATGGCCGCGGCTTCTTTTAAGATGGCTTCGGCCTTTTGGTACTGGGCTTGGCGGATGTAGAGTGTCCCCAGTTCGCTGCGGGCTTCCACCCCGTTGGGTTCGGCCTCTATGGCTTGCCGCAGGGCTTTTTCGGCTTTGTCGTACGAGCCTTGGTTGGCGTATAGCCGCGACAAGAGATGCAAGGCCGCTGTCTGGGTCGAATCGAGTGCGACGGCTTTTTCGGCCAAGGCCACGGCTTCGGGGATGCGCTGATAGCTGGCGTAGATGGCCCCCAACTTGTAGTGAGCTTCGGCGTTGTCTTGCTCCAACTCCAAGGCGCTTTCGTACTCGTGGACCGCCTCGTCCAATTTCTCAACGCGGGCATAGACATCTCCTAAGCGGATGTGGAGGTCGGCACTGGGCGCGATGCGGAGGGCCTCGCCGTAGGCGGCTATTGCGGCTTCAACGCGAAAATTTTCAGCGTAAAGATGGCCCAAAGCCGCATGGCCCGCTTGGGAAAACGGGTCGCGGTCAACAGCCTGCAACAGGACTGCCACCGCTTGGTCGGGTTCCCCCAACTCGCGCAGGGCGCGGGCGAGATTGATGTAGAACGCGATGTGCTCTGGAGCTTGGCGCACGGCCGCTTGATACGCGGCGACCGCTTGTTCCAAGGCCCCATTCTGGTAGTGGATATTGCCCAGATTATTGCTCGTCGCCGCCAAGGTGGAGTCGAGGTCAATAGCCTTTTGAAAGTGGGCCGCGGCCTCTTCTAAGGCACCGCGCCGCTGGGCCAAAAGCCCCAAGCCATCGTGGGCAAGGGCGTAGTTTGGATCGAGATCGAGTGCTTTGGCGTAGTTGCGCTGGGCTTCGTCGTAGCGGCCGGCTTGCGTATAGGCTACGGCCAAGTTGTAGTACGCAGGCGGCGCGGTGGGGTTTTGGCGGGTGAGGCGGAGGTGCTTTTCCAAGGAGTCGCCATCGGGGCTTTGGGAACAGGCCGCGCCCAGCATTAGCAGGGCGGCGAAGAGGTCGAACCGCGTCATCTGCAACTCCTTGGAATCAGGGTTTGGATTGAATTATGGGTACAATCTGATCGGCCGCCACCTTTTCTAAGGTCTGCAACGTGCCGTCGGGCCAGTAAATTTTGACCGTGGCCGAGGTGGCCTCTCCTAGGCCAAAGTGGAGCCGGGGGTCGCTGCTCGAAAGATAACTACCGCCCGACTGGAATTCCCGGACTTGGCGCTGCCCATCAGCGATCACGACGACGCGGGTTCCGCGGGCTGCCAACTGAATCGTCAGCCAGTGCTGGCGGTTGCCCCCGTCGTTGCGCAGGAGGTTGGGGGCCGCGGCAACATTGGTCACTAGCAGATCGAGGTCGCCATCGTTGTCGTAGTCGGCCGTGGCCGAAGCGCGGCTTACCTGCGCGAGCGCGGGATGGACCCTAGCCGAGACATCGACAAAGCGGATTCCCCGCTGGTTGCACAACACCTGATTGGGCTGCGGATAGGCGTGGTCGGGGTGTACCTGAGTGATTTTGTCCATGACGTGGCCGTTGGCGACAAAGAGGTCGAGGTCGCCGTCGTTGTCGTAGTCGAAAAAATTGGTGCCAAAGCCCAGCGGTTTGTAACTACACTCGGCGAGGCCGGCGCGTTGGGTGATGTCGTAGAATTGCCCCTGCCCATCGTTGCCGTACAGGGTATTGGTCTCTTGGGCGAAGTTGGTCACAAAAATATCTTGGAACCCATCGTTGTCCCAATCCCCGAACTCCACCCCCATACCTGCTTCGGCCAAGCCGTCCTCGTTGTAGCGTCCTCCGGCGTAGAGGCCGACCTCGGCAAAGCGCGCCCCTTGGTTTTGATAGAGGAAATTCATGGTGCCGTCGTTGGCTACGTACAGGTCGGTGTCGCCGTCGAGATCGTAGTCTGAGAATGCCACGCCCAAGCCGCGCCCCTTGTGGATGATTCCCGTTGCGGCCGCCACGTCGCGGAAGTGGCCGTCCTCGTTGCGGTAGAGCACATCGCCTACCGGCTCGTAAAACTTTGGCTCGCAATAGGAGCGAATACCGCCCTCAGCACAGACGATGTTTTTTTGCGGGTCAAATTCTACATAGTTGGTCGCGTAGAGATCCAAGTCGCCATCGAGGTCGTAGTCTAGAAAGCCGCAACTAGTGCCCCACCGGGCATCGCCCCCACCCACGGCTGAGGTCACATCGGCAAAGCGCCCATTGCCCTCGTTGCGCAGCAGGAGGTTGGGACCCACGTTGGTCACGTAGAGATCCACGTCCCCATCCGCGTCGTAGTCGGCGGCCGTGCAGCCCATGCCGTAGCCGGTGTGCCCGGCCCCGGAGGCGGCCGTCACATCGGCGAAACCGTCGGCCCCGGTGTTGCGGTACAGGCGATTGGTGGGGATTGGATCGGGGAGTTCGCCGCTTAGGGGCGCGCCGTTGACTAGATAGAGATCGAGCCAGCCATCGCCGTCCGCATCGAGGAAAGCCGCGCCGGCCCCAAAGGTTTCGACGTAGTAGTATTCGCCCGCAAAGCCGTTGTAGTGCTCAAAATGGAGGCCGGCCGCTTGGGTCACATCGGCCAGTTGAATGGGGCCGCAGCTAGGGTCGGCGGGGTCCAGCGGTGGGGTCGGGCGGGCCGCGGCCTTGGGCCTTAGCGCTATGAGCGGAGCGGTCACATCGGCCAAGTCGGGGGCGACGCTAAAGTGGGCGCTGGGCTGGAAGGGCCGGGCAAAGGTCGCGCCGGCAAAGGTGGCTTCCTGTTTGAAGCGGCTGTCACCGAAGAGAGCCGAGTCGTGAAAGTAGGCATCGACAAAGCGGGCCGGGCCGCCAAAGACGATTCGGCGGAAGGAGGCCGCCGCGGAGAAAGTGGCTCGCTCAAAGTGGACTGCGCCGCCAAAGTAAGCCGCAGCAAACGTGGCGGCTCCCACAAAGCGGCTGTGCGCGAACCGGGCGTCCGCGCCAAAGCGCGCCCCGGCAAAGGAAACGGTCGATTGCCACACCGCTTCTTTGAAGGAAGCCAAATCGGCAAAGGACGCATCCCGAAAAAGGGTGGCGCGGGCGAATGCAGCCTCGTCGAAATAGGTCGCCCCCTCAAATTGGGTGCGCTCAAAGGTGGTTTCGCCGCCAAAGACGGTCTGCTGAAAAAAGGCCGCGGCCGAAAACTCGGTGGCCGAAAAATCTACATCGGCCAGCCGAGTCCGTTTGAAATTGGCCGTACCCACGATGCGGCACTCGCGGCAGGCAAACCCTTTTTCGAGGCGGGTTTCGAGCAGGGAGATCCCCTGTTGGAAGTGGGTGCGAACAAAGCGCAGCGGTTGGCGAAAAACGGCGCGTTCTAAGACTACGGGGCTGGTAAAGCGCACATCCGCAAAAGCGAGTGCCGCGCTCAGGGTGTCGCCGGTTAATTCGAGCGGCCCCTGCACCACGAGGCGGTTGTATTCGAGCGCGGTGTCGGCGGGTGCTCGTTGGATTGCTGCGACGAGATCGCGGGCGAGGACGAGTTGGTAGGCTTTGCCCTCTAAGGTCACTTCGTATTGGGCCGCCGAGGACAGCGGAACCAGTAGGAACAGCAAGAGAAGCCGATGGACAGATGCGTAGAAGATCATGGTTTGCGAATGCTCGGGACATTGGCTTTTCGAGCGCGCCATAGAAGCGTTCTTAACACTCCTGTTGCTTTTGGCTCGTCTTGCCTGACGACGCGAGGCGTCATTCCCGCGCAAGCGGGAATCCAGAAAAGGACCCAGCCGAATCAAAAACGGAAACCCTAATTTTAAGAACGCTTCTAACGACGGAGCGGCCAAGCGCACTCTCTTGACATCGGGGGTAAATGCTACTTTCTTCACGCCCTCCTCACAAATTAGTTGGTATAGCGTATGCGTTGCAAAGTACAGAGCAGGCCGAATTGTCCGGCGGCTTTTCTCACGGCGCTGTGCATTCTCGCGCTCACTCCCCTAACAAGGGTCCACGCTGAATCCGGCCAGCCGGGGTCGGCCAAACTTCTCAAGCCCTTTCCCGAGCCGGCCGCAATCATCGATCCCCCGTGGTTGGCGCGTCGCCAGCAAGCCCAACTGGAGGCGGCCCAAGCCTACGAGGTCTTTTGCGATTTCTCCTTTACCGACCAGCTCAAAGCGAGCGGCATTGCGTTTCGCAATCGGGTGGTGGCGGATTCAGGCAAGGACCATATCCCGGTTCACTACGACCACGGCAATGGGCTCGCGGTGGGGGATGTGGATGGCGATGGACGCTACGACCTCTACTTTACGACCCAAGTGGGCAGCAATCAGCTCTGGCGCAATCTCGGCCGAGCGCACTTTGCAAACCACACTACGCCGAGTCTGGAGCTGGCCGACCGGATCGGGGTAAGCGCGTCGTTTGGCGACATTGACAACGACGGCGATATCGATCTGTATGCCACAGCGGTGCGGTTGGGCAACCGGCTCTTGGTCAACGACGGCACCGGCCGCTTTGAGGATGCAACCGAGCATTCGGGCACGGGCTGGCAGGCGCACTCGTCGTCTGGTGAGTTCTTCGATTACAATAACGATGGGTTGCTGGATCTGTTTGTGACCAATGTGGGGGTCTATACCCAAGACGAAAAGAGGACGGCCGCGGTCGATCCGCTGCGGCTGGAGGCGGGAGCGACCTATCAGTACTACCGAGGTTTCAAGGATGCCTTCTCCGGGCACTTGAAGCCCGAGCGGGCCGAGCTGAGCGCGCTGTTCAAGAACTTGGGACAGGGGGTTTTCGCCGAGGTCTCCCGCGAAGTGGGGTTGTTGGATTCGAGCTGGTCGGGCGACGCCAGCCCGGTAGATTTCAACGGGGATGGCTGGCAGGACCTCTACGTGCTCAACATGCAGGGGCACGACTCCTACTACGAGAATGCGGCCGGGCAGCATTTCATTAAAAAGAGCCGCGCACTGTTCCCCAAAACGTCGTGGGGGGCGATGGGGATCAAGTCCCTCGACTACGACAACGATGGCCGGATGGATCTCTTCATCTCCGACATGCACTCCGATATGAGTCAGCCGGTGGGGCCTTGGGACGAAAAACTCAAGGCGTACATGCAGTATCCAGAAGATTTTTTGCAGAGCGAAGGGTTGAGCATCTTCGGCAACTCCTTTTACCACCACGTAGGCGCGGGGCAGTTTGAAGAAATCTCCGACCTAATCGGCACGGAGAATTATTGGCCGTGGGGGTTGAGCAGCGGCGATCTCAACGCCGACGGCTGGCAGGATGTGTTCGTGGCTTCGAGCATGAATTACCCCTTTCGCTATGGGATCAACACCGTCTTGCTCAACGACCGAGGGCGCGGCTTCCTTGACAGCGAGTTTGTGTTAGGAGTAGAGCCGCGACTCAACAGTCGGACCGCGCAGCCGTGGTTCGCCCTCGACTGCGATGGAGCGGATAGGGAGCACAAAAACTGCGAGGGTCAACAAGGCGGCTTGCTGGTGTATGGTGCCTTGGGGACGCGCTCGTCGGCGCTGTTCGACGTGGAGGGCGACGGCGATCTCGACATTGTGACCAATGAGTTCAATGGAGTGCCGCAGGTCTTGCTCAGCGACCTGAGTCAGCGTCGGGCGGGGTTGCGCTACTTGGAGGTGATACTGGTGGGAAAAGCGTCGAATCGCGACGGGTTGGGCGCAGTGGTCGAGGTAAAAGCCGGCGATCAGATCTATACCCAAGTGCAGGATGGGCAGTCGGGGTATCTGTCGCAGAGTGCTGGTGGACTCTACTTTGGCTTGGGGACAGCGGCCGCGGTGGATCGCCTAACGGTGCGCTGGCCCTCGGGTCAGGTACAGACCTTGGACGGCCCCATCCCGACCAACCAGCGCCTCACCGCAGAGGAACCTTAGAAGCGGTCCGCAAACCCGCCTTGGGTCATGTTGAACAAGCCGTAGAGACAGGATCCGTCATTCCCGCGCAAGCGGGAATCCAGCCACCACTACCAGAGTTTTCAGACAGCTTCTTAGAAGCGGTCAGGGAACGAACCACGAACCACGAACCACTAAACAGAGCATTCAGCGTGGAAGAACGCGATCGGGACTTGGATCGGTCAGAACAAAAGACGCTCTGGGTCCTGTTCTTTTTTTCGGGGGTTAGCAGTTTAGTCTATCAGGTCGTGTGGGCGCGGATGCTGACCGTAGTCTTTGGCACCACCCTACTGGCGACTAGCACCGTGCTCAGCGCCTTCATGGCGGGCCTAGCCTTGGGTAGCTGCGTTTTGGGGCGGCGCATCGACCGCTGCAAGCACCCGCTGCGGGTTTTTGCCGCGCTAGAAGCCGGCATTGGTCTTTTTGCCCTCCTCTTTCCCAGCCTTAGTGCGAACTTGGGCAACGCCTACGGAGCGTTAGTGGGGTTACAGGGGAACTTCTACCTCTTTTCCTTGGCCCGCTTCGGCCTGTGCTTTGCCCTGCTCCTGATCCCCACGGCACTGATGGGGGGAACCCTACCGGTCGTCGCCAAATTTGCGGTGCGGCGGCTGGGCAGATTGGGCGGGCGGGTCGGGCAACTCTATGCGGTCAACACGCTAGGGGCGGTCGTCGGGGTGTTGGCCGCGACCTTCGGACTGATGGAAGGGCTGGGTTTGCAGGGAACGACCCAAGCCATCGCGGCGGTGAATCTTTCGGTGGCGGGCTCAGCTTGGCTGTGGGGGAGCCAACGGGCTGTCGGCGGCGGCGAAGAGGCGGTGGTGAAAAAGATCGTTCCCGCCAACCGCGTCCTGTGGGGCGTATTGGCCGGCTTTGCCCTCTCCGGTTTTGCCGCTTTAGGCTACGAAGTGGCGTGGATGCGGCTCTTGATGGTCAGTTTCTCCTTCAATTCACACTACGAGTTCAGCATTGTCTTGGTGGCCTTTTTGAGTGGACTGGCCTTGGGCGGCTGGCTGGGCAGTCGGCTGCTTACGCGGCGGGCAAACCTGCTCTTGATTTTTGTCTGGGTCCAGTTTTTGATCGGCGCGTGTGGTGCCCTGTCCGTGCTGGCCTTTGCCCATGTATCCGCTCTTGTGACGCCGATCCAGACAGCGGACTCGTGGTGGGTGTCGAGGACCGGGGTGTTTTTTACGGCCGTTGCCATCATGTTGCTGCCGACCTTGGCCATGGGGGTTATCTTTCCGCTGGTCGGCCAAATCTACACGCGACAACTGGCGAGTCTAGGGCGCGGCATAGGGGATATAGGCGCGGTCAACAGCTTGGGCGCGGTTGGAGGAGCCTTTGTGACCGGGTTTGTGCTGATGCCGCTGCTGGGGACCGAGTGGAGCGTCAAGGTGTTGGCGGGGCTGAACGGCTTGGTCGGCCTAGCCATCGCCTTCGTTGGGCAGCAACGTAAGGGGCTGGTCTGGAGTGGGGCGGCCGGGTTGGCTCTGCTGCTGGTCTTAGTGCCTTCGGACGTGCTGCGGCGCGTTGCAGAGCCAGCGGCCGTCAACCGGGAGTTGGTGTTTTACCAAGAGGGGGTCGAAGGCGTCATCACCGTCGAAAGGCAAACCGATGGTTTCCGCAAAATGGCCCTTAATGGGGGCGGGCAGGTGCCCACCGATTACAGCTCGCTGCAAATTTTCCGCTTACTGGGCCATTTACCCCTGCTCCTGCATCCCGATCCGCAAGAGGTGTTGGTCGTCTCCTTGGGCGGCGGGATCGCCTTGGGGGCCGCGGCCCAGTACGAGCCGCGACGCATCACGTGCGTTGAGCTGGTGCCGGAGGTAATTGACGCGGCCCGGGCGCACTTTGGCGAATTTAATCACCACGTCCTTGAGAACCCGACGGGGTGGAACGTCGAACTAGTCATCGACGACGGCCGCAATTTTCTCCTCTCCAGCCGCAATACCTACCAAGTCATCACCGGGGACGCCACCCATCCGACGAGTGCCGATAGCTGGGTGCTCTACACCAAGGAATTTTACGAGTTGTGCCGCGCCCGCCTCAGCACCGACGGGATCATGGCTCAGTGGCTGCCCTTTCACGGCCTGCCTCCAGACGACTACAAGACCATCGTGCGGACCTTTCAGCGCGTTTTCCCCCACGCCACTTTGTGGCGCTCGAACAACTACTCGATCATGGTGGGAACCATGCAGCCGCAGGCGATTGATTGGGCGGTGCTGCAAGAGAAAATGACGCCGCCGCGAGTGCAGCGCAGCTTGGAGGACATCGACCTAGGCAATGTATTCGCGCTCCTGAATAGCCTCGTGCTGGACGAGAGTGCCCTGCGGCGCTATGTGGGGGAAGGGCCGCTCAACACCGACGACCATCCTTACATCAGCTTTGTCAGTCCGCGGGGCTACAACAGCGGCTCGTGGGAGGTATTGGAAAGTTTGGCACCGCACCGCACCTCGGCGTTGTCGCTGCTGACGGCCCCCTCTGCTGCGGTACGGCAAAAGCTGGAGGCGTACTTCAGGGCTGGCGAGCACGCGCTAACTGGGGATATAATGCGGCTGCAAAACCGCGATCGGGCCGCGGCAAGGGCCTATCAGCGCGCACTAAAGGCGAATCCCGAGGACAGGTCGTCGGCCTATTTCCTCCAACTGCTGGCCGAGCAACTCAGCCGAAGATCGCCCCTATGATGCCGTATCGTGCCCTGTTCGTCGGTGCTTTGATGGCCGTGGTGATCAACACGGTTTTTCCTTATGGCCTCTTGGTGATGGGGACCCTCGATTGGACCGGGGATTTCATCGCCCTGAGCGCGATCTTCCTCCTCTTTCTCCTGCTGTTGGTCAACATTCCGCTCAAATGGATCGGGCGTCAATGGAACTTGTCGGCCCGGGAACTGGTGGTGATCTACGCCATGATGGTCGCGGCTTCGGCGATTCCCTCCACCGGGGTCACGGCCCAATTGGTCCCCTTTTTGGCCGGCGTCTATTACTATGCTACGCCCGAAAACAACTGGGCCGAGCTGCTGCACCCTTACATCCAGCCGTGGCTGGCACCGCAAGACCCAATGGCTGTTAAGTACTTCTACGAGGGGTTACCCCAAGAGGCGGCCATCCCTTGGGGAGCATGGCTGGTGCCCCTGTTGGCGTGGGCTTCTTTTTTGGCCGCGCTCTATTTGATGATGATCGCCCTGTCGGCGCTGCTCCACGAACAATGGGCCCGCAACGAGCGCTTGATCTTTCCGCTCGTCCAGTTGCCGCTGTACATGATCCACGAGGACGACCGGCCCTCGGCGGTCAACCCCTTTCTCAAGGAACCGCTGATGTGGTTGGGGTTTGCCATTCCCTTCGTCCTATTGGGAATCAATGCCCTGCACAAGTACTATCCCTTTGTTCCCCCCATTGAGCTGTCAACCCAGTTGGCCGTGTTCCACGATATGCGGGGGGTCTTGTTCAACTTGTGGTTTATCGTCCTCGGCCTGACGTACTTTCTGAGCTTGGAGGTCTCCTTTAGTCTGTGGTTTTTCTACCTGCTCAACTTCTTCCAGTTGGGCCTTTTCAATACCCTCGGGTTCAGCATTGCAGAAATCCGGCTGATGCACACCGAAGGGTCCATAGCGACCGCCCAGCAGGCCATGGGGGCGTTGATTGCCCTCGTCGCGGCCTGCTTGTGGACCGCCCGTCGGCATCTCAAAAAAATTGTCGTCGGGGCGTGGAAAAGGCAGGAACCGACGGAGGATCGAGGGCATATCCTCTCCTACCGCAAGGCCGTGTGGCTCCTGCTCGGGGCCTTTCTCTACGCGCTCCTATGGCTGAAAAGCGCGGGATTGCCCGTGGGGGCGGCCCTGCTGTTGCTCGGTATCGCCTTTGTGGTGTTCATCGGTTTGACGCGGATTGTCGCCGAAGGGGGCATGGGGTATGGCCGCGCCCAGATGACGCCCACAGCCTTTGCGATCAATGCGCTGGGCACGGCCCCCATTGGGCCGCAGGGCCTGATGGTGCTCGGGTTTGCCAACGGCTGGGCCGGAGATATTCGCACGACCGTTATGGCGGCCGCTTCCAACAGCACCCGGCTGGCCGAGGTCGTCGGGACGCGCCGGCCACCGCTCTTTTGGGCTTTGCTCCTAGCTATCGCCGTGAGTTTGGTCGCCTCGGCTTGGACGGTACTTTCCATCGCCTATACCTACGGCGGGGTCAATCTACACTACTGGTTTTACAGCATTATGGGCCGCTGGACGTTTAAGGACATGGTGGCGAATCAACTCAACCCGGTGGCCGAGTGGAATTTTTGGGGCCCACGGGGCGCGTTCACCGGCTTGGGGGCCGGGCTGATGTTTTTGTTGTTGTACCTGCGCCACCGCTTCTTGTGGTGGCCCATTCACCCGATTGGCCTGCCGGTGGGGGGGACTTATGTGATGTTTTTCGCTTGGTCGAGTATGGCACTGGGCTGGCTGGCGAAATGGATCGCCTTGCGGTACGGCGGCATTAAACTCTTTCGCCGGCTGCGGCCCTTCTTTCTCGGCATGGTGTTGGGCCAAGTCAGCAGCGCGGGTTTATGGATGGCGGTGGATCTGATCGCCGGGTGGGACGCCGTGGTGACGCGGTGGTAGGTTGGTTGGTTGCTACACGACACCAGCCCTCCGCCTTCCCGGGATCGAGGGCATCTTGCCCTCGTCGAGGGCGGGACGCCCTCGATCCCAGGTGCAACGGCAACACCAGAAAAGGCGGACTCAAAGCAAGGGTCGCGTACTTAGGGTTGGTTGGTTGCTAAGGCTCGCGCACGGTTAGGACCTGATTGGCCGACACCTCGTGCAGCGTCTGGACCGTGCCGCTGGGCCAGTGGAGGACGACGCTATCGACGACCGCGGCGGCGCCCAAACCAAAGTGGACCTTGAGATCGCTGTGGGAGAGGAAGCTGGTGCCGCTACGCACCTCGGCGGTCTGGTGCTGGCCCGCAACGCTTATCTCGATCCGGGTGCCGATTCCATCGCGGTTGCTGCGGGTGCCTACGGTGGCGATTTGCAAGTAGTTGCCGTCGTTGCCGCCGTCGTTGCGGAGGAGATTGGGCGTGCTGTTGAGGTTTAAGACGAACAGGTCTATATCGCCGTCGCGGTCGTAGTCGGCAAAGCTGGCCCCGCGGCTCACCTTGACTAAGGCCAAGCCCGGTCCGCCGCGGGCAGAAACCTCGGCAAAGGTGCCGTCGCCCAAGTTTTGGTAGAGGAAGTTGGGCGCGGCGTACCTGCTGTTGGTATGGGGCAAGTCGGCTTGAGGATAGGTGTGGCCATTGGCCGCAAAGAGGTCTTGGTCGCCGTCGTTGTCAAAGTCGAAGAACCCTGTGCCCCATCCCACCTCGGGAATGCCCCGCGCCGCAACGTGGGATACAAAGGATACGTCGAGAAAAAATGTGCCGCGCTGATTTTTGTAGAGGGTATTGTACTCGCCTTCAAAGTTGGTGACAAAGATATCGAAGTAGCCATCGTTGTCGTAATCGCCGACCGCAGCACCCATGCACCCCTGTTCGGTGCCGTCCCCGCTATAGGCCACGCCCGCGCTGAGGCCCTCGTCCACAAAGGTTCCGTCGCCTTGATTCTGGTACAGATTGTTGGGGGCCGAGTCATTGGCGACGAAAACATCGGGCCAGCCATCGCGGTCGAAATCGCTAAAGACGACCCCGTACCCATAGTACTTCGCGCCGGCAATGCCGGCTTCCTCGCTGCGGTCAGCCAAGGTGCCGTTGCCGCGGTTGTGGTAGAATACATCGCCGGCGGGCCGCAAACCGCGCGGGCCGCAAAAAATATCGACCGTCTTCCATACGCAGGGAACGGTAGAAGAATAGTCCCGCGAAAAGTCGATATAATTGGCTACGTACAGATCGACATAACCGTCTAAATCGGCATCGCCGAAAGCGCAGCCCACGCCCCAGCGGTCGTCCCCGACGCCCGCTTTTTCTGTAACATCCTCAAAAGTGCCATCGCCCTGATTCTGGTAGAAGGTATTGCGGCCGAAGTTGGTCACGTACAGATCCAGATCGCCATCGTTGTCGTAGTCCGCAGCGGCACAACCCATGGACCAACTCGTGTCGCCGACCCCCGCGGCCGCAGTCACATCGACAAAGCGATCGCCGAGGTTGCGGTAGAGGTGGTTGGTTGGCTCTTGGCCCGGTGGAAATCCCTCAAAGCGGGAGCCGTTGGCGACGTATAGATCGACATCGCCATCGCTGTCGTAGTCGAAAAAGGCCGTGCCTCCCACAGCAGTTTCAACGATGTATTCTTGGGTGCTACCCGAGACGTTCCGGGCCGTGATGCCGAGTGCGGCGGCTTGGTCGGTGAACTGAGCCGGCAGGGGTTGGGCTGCTAGGAGGGCCGGACCGAGGAGGATGAAGGCCCCGCTTACTAGCGCGTACATCGCTTTTGCTGCGACACCAAAGACGAGGGCAGGGAGACCGTCATAACCTAGAGAGCGGAAGTTTTTCTGAAAAAAACTGTAGATCGAAAAAGTTCAAGGACCCATCGTCCACCTCAACGGTGGGTTGCCGAGCACCCCCGCGATTCTGGGTGACAAAAAGATAGGACTTGTACCCCTCGTCTGAAAGGCGTTGCAACAGGCTCTCGTAGTGTCTGGGGGTGGCGACGTAAAAGAAGGGCCTTTGGTAAAATTCGCCGCACAGGGCGTGGGGAACCCAGCGCAGGTTGGTGATGACGACCTCTTCGCTGCGCTGGCTCATCTCGCTATGGAGACGCTGGGAAAAGGCCTTCTTTTTGGCAAGAAGCGAAACTCCATACACTTGGGCGGCCAAGCTAAACGCCAGCACAGCACCCACCGCGAGGACGCCGGCACTAAAGTAGGGCCGCTGGCGTTTTAGCCACTCCAGCAAGTTTCCGGCGGCTAAGACCGCCCAGAGCGGATAGAGAATCAGAAAGTAGCGGTTGCCCCAGTGGATACCGAGGGAACCCACTTTGGGTGCGGCCAAGGCGTAGAGGGCGGCAAAGCTCAAGGCGACTAGCCAAATCCAACGTCTAAGAGGATGGAGGTCGGAATCAGCGGAACGCAAGAAGGCCAAGGCGACAAAGGGGGCCGAGGCAAAGAGGGCATTGGACGATTTGAGCATGTAGTCAATGGGGCTGGCGGCGAAGAAATAGCCCCCGAGGGATAAACCGGCACTGATCAGGGCCACCGCACTGTACGCGGGCACGGCCTTTTGCAAAGCCAAGCGCGGGCTGAGTACAAAGGCGAGGATGAACGGCAGCGCGAGGACGAGGGACAGTGCGGGAATCGGGTTGGACGCTGCGAAGAGGTTGTAAAACACCCGGGGCCGCGCCGCGAGATGATCGACCCAATCGGCCACAGTGGCTAGGTGCGTACTCAAATGGTAGCCCAAGGGATGGCCGATGGTCAGCCACTGGAACAGCCAGAGGGGCAGCAGGGAAGCGAAGAGGATCAGGGCCGACGAGACGAGGATTTTTAGTCTGTCGGCGCGGGCATAAAAGGCGATGGCTAGGGCCAGCACGAGGCAAAGCAAATAGAACTCGTCTCTGAAATAGACCGATAGTCCGGCCGCGGCCATGCCCAAGCCTAGGTGCTTGGGGGCGGAGTCGGCGAGAAACTGCACCAGATAGCGCACACTCCAAATCCCCAAGCAAATCGCCGGGGTGTGCTCCCAGAAGACGAGGCTGTAGAAGAATACCGGCGTGCAAAGCCCGGCCGTGAGAACCGCGACGTGCCCGACCGCAATTCGATGGCCTACCAAACGCGCCAGTTGGGCCAAGCCGGCCAGCATGGCCAGCGCGGAGAGCACCGGCACCAGATAAAGCCCCCAGTGACCTAAATGGACGAAGAAAAGGGCCGAGATAAAAGCAAAGACCGGCGAGAAAACCGAATAGAGTGTGCCGGACTCAACCCGCGTGAAATAGTAAGGCAGAGGATTGTAAGCGAAGTCTGGATCGACAATCTGCCCCGGCCAAGGGATGGAAAAGTCTGTGTAGCCGCTGTTCGCTAAGGCTTGGACTTGAAGGAATTTGTTGGCGTTATCCGTAATCCAAAAGCCGCGTTTTTCGAGGACGCAGAGGGCGGCTCCATAGCAGACTGAAACGGCGAGTAGGGAGCACAGAACCGATCGGCCGGGATGGAATCGGCGCAAGAGGACGACCTTATGTGGAAGGAAGAAGGGCGTTTACGGCGCACGGGCCGACAAATTGTCAAAGACGATGAACTGATGCTCGGCCAACCCGAGTTGCTCGGCTAGCGCATAACCCGCGCTCATGGGCAGCGAGGGGTTCCGTTCCACAATCATCAAGTCTCGCTCACCGGGGCCGATCTGGCCCAACTTGGCCAGCCCGTCCAAGCTGTTCAGGAGCGCGTTGCCGCCAATATAGAGGCTTTTGCCCACTTGCCTGAGATGGTCCAGTCCATCGAGATTTTGCAGTGCTCGATTGTTGTTTATGCTCAAAGCACCCCCGACCTCCACCAGTGCATTCAGCCCGGCCAAGCTCTTGAGGGCGGGATGCCCATCCACGGTCAATCCCCCCTTAATCGTCGCAATCCCATTCAAACCCCGCAGGTCTTTGAGCGCGCCGTTGAATATGAGCAGCAAATCCCCCTCTACCACGGAGAGGCCGCCCAACCCCTTTAGATCCCGCAGGGCCTTGTTGTCCCTGATTTTGATGCTGCCCCCCACGTGGGTCAGCCCGCTCAGGCCCTCTAGGTGAATCAGTACGGTCGTGGCATCGACAAAGAGATGACCGCCGACGCGCCGGAGTGCTTTAAGCCCATCTAGATCCCGCAGCGAAAAATTGCAACTAATCTCAAAATCGCCCCCCACGCGCTCCAGCCGCTCTAGCCCCTCTAGGGCCATCAAGCCATTGTCGAGAATGTGGAAGTTCCCTTGTACATAGCCGAGGTTGTGCAGCCCCTTTAGGTCGGTCAGTGCCCCATTGCTCCGAATGGCGAAATCGCCCTCTATTCCGACCAGATTGCGCAGCGGCTCCACGCTACTCAAGTACGCATCCTCTAACAACAAATCCCCCCGCACCACAAAGGCTTCCCTCTGAGTCGCCGCCCAAGCAACCAACTCCTCCTGAGACCCAATGGCTATCGCCTCAGTCCCCCCAACTGCAAGCGGCTCTTTACCGCCCTCCTGACAGCCGATCCAAAGGGCGACTCCCAAAAAACCCAATCTCCAACTAGCCATTCACCCCCCCGTCCCGTCTTCGGCCTCTTCCTGAATTTTCAACAAGTTATCCTCGAAAACCTCGACCGAGTACTGCTCGTGCAACCCGCGCATATACTGCACGTACGCCTTCTGAGAACGGGCGATTTTCACATAAGCCCGCGCACGGCGCTGCGAAAAAACGTGATAAGGCTTCTTGGGCGCCGGTTGCTTCTCCTCCACCTTAAACACCGAATAGCCCCCCCGCACCTTTACCGGCCCTCCTACATCCCCCACTTGGAGGTTTTTGCCTACTTGGTAGAGGTCTTGGTATAGCCCGACCGGACTCAAAACCAACCGCCCCTCGTGGTGCGCTCGCTCCTTGCGAATCGTATAGTCCCTCGCCAGTTGCACCGCATCGGCCCCCTCCAACAACTCCTCTTTCAGACTGTGGGCCTGCTCCTTAAAGGCGACCAGAATCTCGGTGGTGACAATGTTTTCAAACCCCTGAAACTTCTCGGGATTTTGATCGTAAAAGGCGCGCGCCTCTGCATCGGTAATCGGCGGCAGCCGCTCCTCAACCGCTCGCTTTCGTAACGCGCTGATCAGCATATCGCTGCGCTTGTTGGCCACCGCCGCGAGGATTATTTGATGCTTGTCCAGTCCCTTGCCGCGGGCCTCTGCAAAAAACATCCGATTGGGGATGGCCACATCCCGCAGATAATCGACGATCCAGTCTCGCTCGTAATCGCGCGAGTATCCTTCTTCTTTCTCCGGGACGAGCAGGACGAAATCGTCAATGGTCAGCACACCGCCGTTGTAGCGGCACAATACCGCCTCGCCTTCCTCGGGTGCTGCCACCCGCTCTGCGGGCGACCTCGTGAGACGCATCATCAGAAGGTCTATGGCGTCGTCGTGAATTTGCGGCGCGTACAGGCCGCTGAGCGAATCGCGCAGAACTTGGGCGCGCTGGAGGCGCTTTTGGGCGAACACCTCCTCGCGGACAAACGAAGCGACCTCTTGAAAGGTGACCGGGGCATCGTCTAAAACCTTGGCGATCACATAGCGCTGCGGGTCGCCGCCCCACGGCAGCGGCGCGGAAACCTCGCCGACCTGCATGGAGAAGATGCTGCGGAGCGGTGGCGCCGTATCGTCAATCGCATAATACTTTCCCACGTCCCCGCCTTGGTCCCGCGTCGCCTCGTAGAGCGAGTGCTCTCTGGCCAGTTGGCGGAAATCAGCACCCGCCGCTAGCTCGTCGAGCAGCGCAAGGGCCTCGTCTCGGGTGGCGACCAAAATGCCGGCGTAGCGCAGCGCTCTATCCCGGTGCGAATCCCGGTAGTGCTGCATCAACTCCTCTTCGGCAATGGAAATCCGTTGGTCAATCTCCATGCTTCTGTAGAGCCTGACGGTCTGGTCTCGGGCAAATTGCTCGACCTTGCGCTTAAACTCCAGTTCGTCCCCAATGCCAACTCGTTCCGCTTCGGCGAGCAGTAGTTTTTTGTCGATCAGTCCATTGAGTAGAAGCCGGTCGGCCTCAATGCCGGTCTTGCCCAGATGGTAGGCTTGGGGAATAGTCGCGGCATAAGCTCTGAACTCGCGGACGGCGATGGGTTGGTTTGCTATCTGGGCGAGCACCAGATCGTCTTGGGCTGCACAGGGCAGCGAGAGCACTAGGAGGCAAACGCCTAAGCGCACTATTCCATATCTTCGCTTCATAAATCTAAAACCATAGCTCGTAGGGTTAATAAATCAGCCGGACGATCGCGACTTCGACGTCCTTGGCCTTGTCTGAATCTACTTCGAGACGCAAGAGATAAAGCCCAGGGGCGAGCAGGTTGCCCGCATCGTCCACGCCCTCCCAAGTAGCCGAGAATCGGCCACTCGCCGCGGTGCTCTGGGCCACTTCGCACCGCCTCAGCCCCGCTAGATCGTATAGACTTATCGTCACGGGCACCGCCCCGCTGAGATTTACCAGATCGTATTCGATCTGTAGCACATCGTTGACGCCATCCCCGTTGGGGGTAAAAAGCGGCGGCGAAAGCCACAAGGCCTGGACCGCCGGATTGGCCACCGTACCCAACCCCACGCTCAAGGTATTGCTCGCGGCCAGATCATCGGCGTTCCCCTCAGTGATGCGTTGGCGCACCTCATGGGGACGGCGGCTGTCGAAGACCCGGCCCGAAAACACCGTGCCCACCTGAAAGACTTCGGCCTGAAATTCGACCTCGACCAACTCGCCGGTGCGATTGACATCGATTCGCGGCACTTGGACCACAAAGCGCTCGGCGTCCTTTTCTGCGATGGTAAAACCCTGTTCCTCGCCGCCGATGTACACGGCGTCAATGCTCGTAACCTCTATCGGGGTGTCGATCTCAATGCTGTCGAAGCCGAGATCGTTTTGCTCTAAGTTGGGTAGGATTTTGTAGGTGAATTGGACGACCTCGCCCACTTCAACTTGGTGCGGCACAATCTCGGCCAGCACTTGGCTGGCGACCGGGGGCTGGGAGACGCTGAACTGCAAGTACTCCATGCGGCCGGCCGCAAAGGCCCGCTCCGAGAAAAAGTCCGCCTTGAACTGCAAGTAGCGCCGAGGCCGCGAACCGACTAATTCGGAATGCCCCCGATCGAAGTCGAGCGGCGGCGTCCAGAATTCCCAGCTTTCGTTGTCCGGGCTGATCCCGGCTTTCTCGCCTTCCTCCAGCCTTTTATAGCGGTCTAAGGAGAGCGGCTCGCCGCTAACTGCAAAGCGGGAACGCTCATCGCCTCTGAACGTGAAGCGCCAGTAGAAATTGGGGTCTGGGTCGTCGCCGCTGCGCATACTCAGATCGACCGTTGCTCCCCGGTCGCGGCTGCCGGCCCAAGTCAACTCGCCTAAGCTAGAAGCCATACCCAAGTCAATGACATTGGATACATAGCTGGCCTGCGAGGCAAAGCCATCGCCGAAGATCTCAAATTCGGCGATCTCCCAGTTGCCAACGGGGGCCTTAAAAAGAATTTCGGCAATGGGCTGGTCGGGCAGTTCCAAGTCGAGGAAGGGTTCCAAATTGTTTGCGACCTTGAACGCTATATCGTAATCGAGAAAGGCTCCGCGCCAATGGTATTGTCCGGCTCGGGTGCCCTTTTTGCGCGCATCGCCATCGTTAGTGCCTATCTCGAACACCTCGATAAACCGCTGGTGGGCAAAGCGCTCGGTGGTAGAAATTTTGATGCGCCTGATGGGAAACAGTCCGTTCAACTCAAACCAGATGCCCTTCTTGCACGGCGGGCAATCGGCGGCCTGACTGCGGCCGCTGCCCAAATAAGCCGTGGTCAAATCGCCGTCCATCAAGTTGTCCAAGAGGGCTTCCGATTGCCAACCATAGGAATTGTTCGAGCGTATGCCGCCGCCCCGCTCCCGAATCAGCGGCGTCAGATTGACGGTCGGATCGAGGCGCTGCGGCTCAATAGAATGCGTCGCGACCTCCAAGAGGTCGATCCTACCGAGCCGCTTTTCATCTACATCGGCCCAAGATAACTGGACAAATTCAAAGTCCCCTTCGACTTCCGGCCGCGGCAACTCCTCCCCGCCAATGCGATACACGGTGAGCGCCTCAACCGCCGCTAGCCCCCAGCAAAAGCTCCCTACTAGAGCGGCCGCCAAAAGCCACAGCAAATTTTCTCTCATCATCTACTAATCCAACCCGTAAATAAAAGAAGGGGAGGAATGGAATTCCCCCCCTTCTTCAAGGCACTTGTGCGGCGCGAGAACCGCTTATTTGCCGAATGAAGCCTTGATCTGGCCCCAAGTGTTGTCTTCGACGGATGTCGGCGCGACCCCTTCAAAGGCAGACTCGTCAACGGGCAAAAGCACCCAGTCGGCCAAGAAATCGGCGTCGCCGAAGGATTCGACATTGGGACTGATGGCCCAGCGCGAATGGCAGTTGCAGTCGTCGGACAACTCGGCATCGGTATCAAAGACATGCCCGGCTAGGCCGATGATCTCGTCCTGCTCGAAGTCGTGGGCGATGCTCCCTTGGGGGTCTTCCCAGTTGAAATCGTCCCAATAGACGCTCCACCATTCGGCCCGTTGGCGCATCTCCTCAAAGGAATTGGGCGCGGTGCCACTAAACCAATACGCATGATCGGAGTAGGGCGGCGTGTCGTACCAGTCGGCTTGGGTCATCCAAAACCAGTGCCATTGTCCCTCGCGGGCTTGGCCGTTGTCGAACCAATAGTGGCTGATTTGGGCATGGCGACCGCGCTGGCGCGCCTTCTCCTCGTCGGTCTGGCCTTCTAAATCCCAGAACGAGCCGCCCGAGTGATCCGCATCTACGGCCGTTTCGACCGATTCGTTGCCCAACTGGTACTTGTCGTCGAAGCGCTCGTAGGCCCAATAGATGCGGTTGGTTTCCTCGTTCCAAGTGGGAATCCAGCGGAAGGAAATCGAGGACACGTCTAGATCGCCGGTGTAGATCCAAGGCCGAGCCGTGCTCTGGACGACGCTCTGCTCGGTGATCCAAAATTCCTCGGGAATGATGTCCCATTCGCTCAGATCGGCATCTAAGACCGGAAGGTGCGTCTCGGGCCACTGCCACACCGCGCCGATAAAATCGGGCGGGTCGTGGGCTTGGCCCCGGGTGCTCAGGCCGAGCAAAAGCACGGGGACCAATAAGGCGGATAAAACTTTATGCAAAGCGAACCTCCTTTTTAGAGGTGTGAGGTTGGTTTTGAAAGCTAAGTGCGATGGCCTCTGCTGTACTAACAAAAATATAGTATGCGGTCAAGCAAAAACTACTTCAAGCCGGCGATGATTGACAGAAAACTCAAGCCCGAAGTCTCGATCTCGCGGCGTCGCCCAACAACCTCCAGCGAGCGGCGGTCGAGGCGGATACCCACCTGAGTGGTTAGATCATAGCCTAGGTATTGGCTGGTATTGGTGAGTTGCAACGCCAAAACCGAGCCGCGAAAATCCCCGGTGAAAAGCCCCGCCGCCAGTTCACTTTCTCCTCCTTCGAGGTCGAAGAAAGTGCGCTGCTCCAAGCCAAACTCAAACTCGGTGGTCTCAAGCACTGGTACGCTACCCACAAAGAAAAAGAGGCCGTCCCAAGAGCGCCGCGGGTCGAATGCGCGGCTAAAGGGCACCTCGCGTAGGAATTCGCTCTTGAGTTTGGGCCTGAAACTCAGCGACCGCCAGTAAAAAACATATTCTATCTTATTGATCAGCCCGACAAAGCCCGAGGTCTGCCGCCCGTCGCGCAAAAATTCTACCTCGCTGTCGCGCTGCCGCCAAGTCTCCCATTTGAAGCGATGCAGGGTCCGCCACAAACGCGGGCTGGCGTATTCCCAATCGGCGTAAAAAGTGTTGATCCAAGTGTCCGCCGCGGCCAAGGGGTCCAATACCGGCACATTGCTGCCGGCCGACTCGGCCGGCGCGCCGAATCGGCTCCTAGGGATGACCCATTGCACCAAGTGGTCGGCGATCTCGTCTGCGGCCCTCTTAATCATGTTGAAAATCCTCAGACGGCCCCACTGCGACCCGCTCTGCTGCCAGAGGAGCATTCCATAGCTCGTCAGGTTGCGGCGGTCGCTCGCCAAGCGGATTTGCCGCAACTGCCCCACCCTTAGCTCGATACCCGGCGCCACCTCAAGCCCGCCGAAGACGTTATAGCCCCAGTGGTCTCGCTTGTAGGGATAGTCCGGCTCTTGGTCGTTCTCAAAACGCTCCACCCACCCATTGTTGTTGAGATCAATGCCGAAGAGAAATTCGGGGCGATCGGCGGCATAGCGCAAAAAAGGCTCGTCGTAGTCGGGGAAAAAATTCACCCGATCGACCGTGCTATTCTGATTGAAATCCGATATGAAGTCGCGGTTCTCGTCGTACCCGGGGAAAACCGCTGGATCGGCCACGCCGCGGACCTCGATTGCACTGCGGCGCTCGGTGGGGACAAAGCTGCCCTCGCCCACCCGCAGCCAGTCGGGCTGCCGGTCGTTGTCGTCGTTGTCATCGACAAACTCGTAGTGCAAGTTGACGGCCTCGGGGGCATAGTCGGACACTCCGTCTCGATTGACCGTCAGGACGCTGGTGCGATACCCGTCTTCCATACCAAACCCCTCGCCCATAAAACGCAAAGGCCCCTCCCGGAAGGCCAAGTTGACCAACCAGCCTACTTCGTGGCGATCCCCGGCGATGCCGTTGATCGCACGGTGGGAATCGCGCCCGATGCTGGGGTATTTCCGGTACTGGGTGTTGAGGTTTATTTCGCCGTAAAAATCAAAGCCGTGAAAATCCCGTATCTCGGCCGTCAGCCCGACGATCTGGTTGGCTGTCGGCAGCCCGTAATCGAAGACGACCTCGCGTTGGTTCAGTTGGTTTTTGATATTGCCCTCGGCCCGCGCCGCAGGTAAAAATTGCGGTACGCCAAATTCGTCGGTCTGCCGATTGGAACTGACCTCGACTCGATAGTCGTTGGCGAGCACGAGGCGGAAACGCACGTCGCGAATGGCACTAATCGCGGCTTCGGCCTCCGCTAGGGTGAGATCTAAGTGTTGCTGGAAGAGCGCCCGCAGCGTTCCCGCTTCCCCGGTCGTCTCCCTAGGGGCCAAGGGATATTGCAAAATGATCTGGTCCGCGCCATCGGCCGTTAGAAACCCCCGGTCTCGTCTCCCCCCTTCAATGGTCGGTCTAAAACCAATGCTACTGCTGAGGATGACGGTGTCTCGCTCCACCTCCACGAGCTGGTCCCGAAGCATCTCCTGACGGCTCAGGGTCGTGCGGATCTCGATCTCCTCGCTGACCAACACCGCACCGCCTTCGCCGTCTTCTGGCGAGTCGTCCGAGAGCCGCACCAAGAGCAGGTCAACCCGCTGGGCCAACTGCCCCGCCGTCAGAGCCCCCTTGAACACGTTCCCTTGAAAGCTCTCGTTGCTGCCGGTGTTGTTGTGGCTGTTGACGAAGTTCATCCCCAATGTGAAAGAATCGGTCAGATCGGCTTCGACCCGGCCGGCGGTGAGATTGGTCGCGTACTGGAAGCGCGCAGTGCCCCCCGACAGGAGCGGAAACGAAATCCGCGAAAAAAGCCCGGTGGCGCGAAAGCGGTCGGCCGCAAAGTCGGCCACGACCCCGTTGAACCCGGCCTTGCGGAAGGTCATCGGCGTGAGGGTGGTCCATATCTCGTCGCCGACCATGACCGAATAGCGGTACTGGCCCTTGGTGTCCCCGGATATAACCAAGCGGCTAAACCAGTTGTTGTACTGGGCACCTTTTCTAACGGAGGAACTCTCGGCGATGAGGGGTTTGGTCTGACGCCAGTCGTACACCAGCCAGCCCCGCGTAATGAGGCGACCAAAGGGATCGTAGAAGAGCGCCCCCTCGGACGAGGGGTCGATATAGCGCTTGTGGGCTTGGCGGGCGTAGTTGGTGTACTCCCACTGATTGCGGCCAAATTCGCCAAAGAGGGGGGCCGGCATGTACCAGCGCTGCACGGTCGGGTCCAACGCCTCCATATAGGTCGGTACGCCGGGCACGTAGTAAATGACGCGATCGCCGACCCGATCCCCCAGACGGCCTCCATAGTCAACTTGCGCAGTGGCTGCCTCCCACAGACCCAACCCGACCAGAGCAGCCAATGTGATGTACCGCGCCCTCATCCCCATTACAATCCGGCATAAATGGTGATAAAGCTAGTCGTCTCGGTCCGGCCTTGGGTGCGTTTGCCAAAGACCCGGGGTTCTACCTCGCGCACCGCCTCGGTGAAGGTGCGGCCGAGGCGTAGGCCGAGTTGCGTCGTCAGCTTGTATCCCAAATAGTTCGAGTTGTTGGTTAGCTGCACCGCAAAAACCGCAGAGCGCAAATCTCCGGTCTCTTCGGCCACGCCCTGCGCGACCATATCCTCCTCTTGCTGGACCAGATCGTTGAACTGGGCCAACTCGATCCCTAAGTCAATCGCGCTGCTGTTGAGTAGGGGCACTTGGGCCAAAAGCGAGACAATTCCAGTCCATTGCTTTAGGTCTTCTTCGGCCAGCACAAAGGCGTCTTGACGGAAGTACTCGCTTTTGAGCCTCGGCTGGAGGATAAAGTGCCCTAGGTGCAGCTTGTACTCGAATTTGTTGATCAAACCCAAGAGGGAGGGCGAGCGGGCCAGTATCCGGCCGTTGATGTCGCGGGCCTCGTCTTGGGCTTGGTTGTAGTGCTCGTATTTGAGTTTGTTGACGATCTCAAAATTGGCAATCGCTGTGTAGTCTAACCCCAGCCACGCGGTGTTGATCCACGTGTCGGGAAAGGCGAGGATATCCGCCACCAGCGGCGGTGTGGGCGCGTCGAGGAAGGCCAGCGGCGCCCGCCGAGCGTCGGGGATGGTGTCCGCGACCCGCTTGAGCCTATCGAAGACCCGCACCCGCCCCAACCCGGGATAGTCCTTGTCAAGGGTGAACATGGCGTACGCGATTTGGTTGTCGCGGTCGTCCGAGAGCATGCGCTCGTCGAGCCGCCCCACCAGCAAGCGCGCCTCGGGCCAGAGGTGAACGCCAAAAAAGACGTTGTACCCGCGCCTATCGGGCTTATAGGGATAGTCGGCCAACTCGTCATCCTCAAAGCGGTCGATCCAGCCGTTGTTGTTGAGGTCGATGCCAAAGAGGAATTCGGGCCGATCGACGTGATAGCGCAAAAACGGCTCTTCGTAGTCGGGAATGGAGTTGGGCACGGAGCGGTTGTCGTTTTGGTTGAAGTCGGAAATGAAGTCGAGGTTTTCGTCCCAGCCGGGAAACACCTCCCGGTCATTCGACTGCGAGCCGACCCGCGCCCAGTCGGGCTGGCGGTCTTGGTCGTCGTTGTCCGCGACAAATTCGTACACCGAGCGTATGGGGTCGTCGTAGAAAACATCCCCTTCGGGCCGGGAGACAAAAGCCGAGGTCGAATAGTCGGCATCCACCGAATAGGCTTCGCCATAAGCAAAAAACGGATAGGCTTCTTTGGACAGGTTGAAGATGGTGGCCTGGCCGCTCTCCGCAGACACCTCGTGCCCTTCGTTGGCATTGAACAGGGCGGCATTGGGGTACTGAAAATAGCGCAGGTTGTTGTTCCATTCGCCGTAGAAATCAAAGCCCCACACGTTCTTGCCTTCAATGGTGAATCCGGCGACCATGTTGGCCGAGGGCAAGCCGTAGTTAAAAAGAACCCGCTGGGCGTTGGATATATCCTTTATATTGCCGTCGGCCCGCCGTATGGCGATGAGCACTGGCTCGGCTTCTTCAATGACTTGGTTGGTCAGCGGCGGCGGCGGCACCGGGCGCGTACCCGTTTGCAGATTGGACCACATTTCGACCTTGAAGTCGTTGGCGAGCACATAGTCGAACTCCACCTCGACTAGGGTGGTTAAATCCGGCCCTATATACGCCGGGTCCGTAAAGTCGTAATTGAGGATGATCCGCTCGCTGCCGTCGGCGGCCAAAAAGCCCGTGCGCTGAAAGCCGCCAAACACAGTAGGCCACTCCGCCCCCTCGCGCACCACCTCGTCCAACGTCAAGACGGTCTCTAGACCCGTTTCAAAATCGCGGCTCTTGATGCGTATGTCGTGGCTGAAAAGGGCCGCACCGCCCGCTTCGTCTGCGGGGCTGTCGTCGCTGAGGACGATGGCTATCGCCGTAACCGGCGTGCTGGTCTGGCCCGAGGTGAGGTTCCCCGCGAGGAGATTGCCTTCAAACATGTCCAAGGCGGTATTGGCGTTGTGGGCGTTGACCACGGTCCCGCCCACCGTAATAAAGTCGCCCACCTGAGCGAGTGCCCGGCCCCCGAACAGGGAGGTCGAGTTGGATTGCCGTCTAGGGTTGATGGTCACCCCTACGGCCGGGTCGTTGATGCGCGAGGCCAGCACGGTGGCGGCGTATTTGTCCGCGGCGAAGTCGATCTGGACGCCGTTGAAGTTCGGCTTGGAAAAGGTCATCGGCGTCAGGGTGGTGCGTATCGCATTGCCCACGGTAATGGCGTAGGAATACTGGCCCTTTGAGTCGCCGCTTACGGTCACCGAACTGAAGAATTGCTCGAATTGGCGGCCCTTGAAGATGCCGCTGCCCAGCTCTTGGGGCTGGTCTTGACGCCAGTCGTACACCAGCCAGCCGCGGTTGATGTAGTTGCCAAAAAAGTCGTAGAAGTAGTCGCCCTCTAGGTTGGTGTTGATATAGCGCTGATACTGGTCGCGGGCGTAGTTGGAGTACTTCCATTGACGCCACTTGAACTCGTAGTACAGCTCTTGGGGAACGTACCACTTCTGGACGGCCGGATCGAGCGCTCCAAAGAGGACGCCTGGGCCTCGGGGCTCAAAGCTGACTTGGCCGCCGCGCTGAATCCCTAGGCGAGTGCCGTAGTCTTGGGCGTGGAGTACGGTTTGGGACGCGACCAACAGCGCTAGCCCAATCGTTAAATTCGCTCCGCGGACATTCAATGCCGCACCCTCCCAATTCTGCGTGATAAAAGTTCATGGCGCGGGAATTCCCCGCGCCTAGCATCAATACGCGACCCCGACAATCCCCAACCGCTTTTCCTCGCCGGTCCCCGCATCCAACGCAACAGAAAAGATATAGTGCCCCGGCGGGACTGCGTCGTCCGCATCGTCGCGCCCGTCCCAAAAGCGGGGGAATCGACCGCTCATATCCAAGCCTTCGTACAGGGTGCGGACCAACCGGCCACTCAAATCGTAGATCCGGAGCCGCACCCGGGTTGGGTGGGCGATATTGGTTATATCGTAGGTAATGGCCGTGCGCTCGTTGGCCCCGTCGCCATTGGGGGTAAAAACGCCGGGGACGGCCGCCACATTCACGAGCAGCTCGTCGGTGATCGGCACGTTGACAAAGAGGTTTTCTGGATCGAGAGTGCCCACGGCTCGGCGATCGGGATCATCCAGACCCTCCCGACTCAAATCCGCTGCATTACCCGCCAACACTACTTGACCCAGCACTGCGTTGTCGGCGTTGAGTGCCCGGCCGGCAAAGCGAGTCCCCAAGCGCAGGACCGTATTCTCAAATTCTAAGGTCAAAAGAGCTCCATCCTCCGCAATCCGCTCAAAGGCCATGACAAAGCCGTCGTCGCGCACTGCCACCACGCTAAAACCGTTTTGCTCGACCGGGAGAGCCGCGAGGGACGAGCCGGAAAAATCCGCCGCTTCTGCCGTGCCATCGGGCCGGCGTATTTCCACTCGGCCAATCGACGCGGTGCGCAGCGGGGTGCTGATTTCAAAGCGGTCAAAGCCCGCGTTCTGGGCCGTGGATTTGACCAAGACGCTGTAGGTGAAGCGGGTGGCTTGGCCCAAAATGGCGGTGCGGGGCAGAATCTCGGCGATGAGGGAGTCGGCAAATACCGGCCGGAAAACATCCCAAGCCACCCCGCCGATGCCAGTCGCGGCATCGACCTCCGCGTTGAAGAATTCGAGCATGACTTGAAAATAGCGCCGCGGGCTAGGCGACACGATCAGCGCTCCCGCTCCTTGGACCTGAAGTTGGTCTGGGGCGACAATACCCTCGGGCGAATAGGGGGGCGACCACGGGCTCCAGTTGGTTAGGTCGTCGCGAATCACCGATTTTTGGCCGCTCGCCAGCTTGTTGTAAGCCGCCTCGTCGAGGGTGATCTGGGACCGCTGTGCAAAAGGCAACTGACCAAACGTCAAAAGTGCCTCGCGCCCGTCCATCTCTTCGTTGTCGAGGACATTGGCGATCAGACTTTTGAGTTCGCTGTCTTCTACGTCTTCGGCTCGCTGCCAAGGCGCGTTGATGGGGATGTCGAAAACCGTATCGCCCCGCTGTTCAACCCGGCCCGAGGATTGCTTGCCGACCCGAGTGAACTCGACCGGCTGGGGATCATCCCCACTGCGGGTGCGGACCAGCACCCTAGAGCGAGTTGGATCGCCCACCTGCTCTTCGAGCCAGCGCAAGCGGCCCAAAAGCGCTTGGTCGCCAAAATCGAATACATTGGAAATGTACACGGCCTGCGGCACAAACCCCTCGCTAAACACTTGGAACTCGGCGATCTCAAAATCTGCGGCCGTCAGGGACTTGAGCCGCAAAAAGCGCACGAAGCGAGTGGGAATTCGCACATCCACCACCGCTTCTTGGTTTTGCCCCTCAAAGGCGACCGTTTCCCAGATTAGACTGCCCTCGCGGCGCGATTCGGGTCGGCCATCGTTGACGAAAATTTCGTAGCCCTTCAAAAAGTCGTCTTGGGACTGGAAATCCGGGGCCGGAAAGGCCGGGTCGGCATTGCGGGGGAAAAATTTGAACCGATTGACGCCAAAGATGGCCCCCAAGTCGAACTCGATGAGGAGGCCAAAGGCCCCGGTGCCCCCGGTGCCCGAGGATTTCACTGCCAAGGCGGTATTGCCGTCGTCGTCGAACATCTGGGGAAAGTCGGCTTCGAGAAACCGAAAGGAGGGGATGGGCGTAAGGACGCTGCCCCCGCGTTCCTTAGAATTGACGCCGATCAATATGTTGTCCGTGGTATCGGCCTGCTGCGGAAAGATCCATTGGGCGCGGTCAACGGGCGCAAAGTCAATGACGCCGCCGGGCGTATTGGACTGATCAACGGTCGCCGGGTCGAGGATGACGAGCGCTGGAATCGCCCCACCGCCACTCTCCCAAGACAACCCCCCCTCGCCCCCTAGCTGGACGACCTCCAGTTCGGCGTCAACAGGTACACTCAATGCTCCGAGCACTGAGAACAGGATAAGCACCCTATGGATCATGGTTGGCATATAGCCATCCTAAATGACTTGCAAGCATGTAGAGATGCTTCGACTTCGCTCCGCTGCGCTCAGCATGACACACAGACGGGGGCTTCGTCCCCCAAACCTTGTCATACTGAGCGCAGCGAAGTATCTCATACCCAAAACGCCATGCAGAACATCCCGTATGAAGGATGTAGGACGGCTATATCTTCCGACGCCTCCTCTGCAAGGCAAGTAACTGTATGAAATACGAAAGGATACATCAACCAAAATCCAGCGACTACCCAAGCGCCCAAGATGGACAATACCGCGTGTCTTCTCATATACTAACGGCTCGGTCTAAGTACGCGACACTTACTTTGAGTATGCCTTTTCTGCTGTTTCCGCTACGTCCGGGATCGAGGGCGTCCCGCCCTCGACGAGGGCAAGATGCCCTCGATCCTTAGAAAGGCGATCCATGGCCCGCTTTCACCGCCCCGGCCCTTGGCTGGGGGCCGCCCTTTGTCTCCTCCTCTGTACCTGTAGCCCCAAGGAGCGCAACTCCTTGGTCCGCGCCGGGATGTACGCCTTTGCTCAGGAGCGCTACAGCGAAGCCATCGTCGCCTTTCACCAAGCGCTGGCCTCCCACGCCGACGATTACGAGGTCCACCACTATCTCGCCCGTTCTTACCTAGCGCTGGGCAAATTCCCCCAAGCCCTGCGGGCGATCGAACACGCGATTGAACTCGCGCCGCAAGAAAACCAGACGCGGGCCGAGTTGTACGAAATTCTCGGCATCGTCCACACGGCCCGCTACACCTCCAGAGCGTATAGCCCCAACCAGCACCGCGATGTCCAAGCAGCGCGGGCCGCCTTTGAGCAATCGACCGCGCTCGACCCCCACCGCGCAACCGCGTACTACAACTTGGGCTTACTACACGGCTATCGCCAAGAAGTAGAGCAGGCCCAAGCCGCGTACACGGCGGCCTTGGCGGCCGATTCCACCTTGGCGCCAGCGCACAAGAAATTGGGCAAAATTCACCGGGAAAAGGGGTTCCCGTCCGCCGCGGCCCGCGCCTTCAAAAAAGCGGTGCGCTTCGACCCGCAAGACGCCGAAGCGCACTTTCTCTTGGGACTGGCCCAGCGCGACATCGGCGATAACGAGGCGGCTTTGGCGGCCCTCCTCAAGGCCACCGAGCTCAACCCCGACTCGCCCAAGCTCCGCCTCAACCTCGGCAACGTCTATCTCCGCCTAGGCCGCGGCGAAGAGGGCAAGCGGGAAATGGCGCGCTCGGAAAGCCTGCGCCAGCAGCATCGGGGCCTACACTCGGAAATCTCCCGGCCAGCGCATCAATCGCTCCCCATTGGCTCGGCGCGGGATCACTACAACATGGGGTTGAAGCACCGGATGGCCGGCGAAATCGAGCAGGCTTTGTTGGAGTTTCGGCGCACGGTCGAAATCAAACCCGATCACAAAGACGCCCACATCGGCCTCGGCCTCCTCCTCGCCGAGCAAGGCCGGCAAAAACAGGCGGCCCGGTATTTCCAGCGGGCCATTGAGTTGGAGCCAGAAAATCCCGTCCTGTACGTGCATCTGGGCAATGCTCACTATCAGGCGGGCTTCCTCGAAGGGGCGGCCCAAACCTTTGCCACGGCGAGCCAACTCGACACCTCCTTGGTCGAGCCTCCTTATATGCTCGGGTTGATCGCCGCCGAGCAGCACCAATTCAAAGCAGCCGCACGATTTTTTGCCCGCGCCACCAGCCTCGCCCCCCAATACGCCAAAGCTCACTTCAACTTAGGGGTAGCCCATGCCCAGCTCGGGGACTTTGCCGCGGCCCGCAGTGCGTACCAACGCTTTGTCGAGCTGGAGCCCGAAGATGGGCGCGGCCACCTCTACTTAGGCGATGCCTGCGAAGCACTCGGGCTGCTCGCAGAGAGTCAAAAGCATCGAGCGCGCGGTCAGCAGCTTTTGGAATGAGACGAGCGCTAATTAATAGATAGGTACACGACACCTGCTTTAAGTACGCCTTTTCTGCTGCTCCCGCTGCGTCCGGGATCGAGGGCGTCCCGCCCTCGATCTTTGGAAGGCTGACCGCTGGTGTCGTGTAGTAGCCAGTCTTGAGCTGGTCCGCCCCCTACCGCGAATACGAACAATCAGACGTATCATCGGCGCGGCGGCAACTCCGCTCCCCAGAGGGTGCGGTTCCCGTCGGCAATCCACTGACCGATCCGGACCCGGCCAATAGCGTAGTCGGGGAGTCGGACGATCGCGACACACTGATCGGCGACCTACACACGCGCTGTACGATCGAGCCAGTCGAAATGGAAGTCGAGGTTGTCAAAGCCGAACCGCCTGCGATGGGCTGGCAGGTCGGCCGGATCGACGGGAACGACGTGCAAAGTGAACTTCGCCTGCACGTCCGCCGGGGCGCACGGCTTTTTGAAGTAGGTCAGCTTGCGTCCATTGCGGTACACGTCCCAGCCGGAGCGAACCACCCGCTCGCCCGCCCATTCGAGGAGTTGCCGCACGTAGCGTTCCTGATAGCGTTCTTTCTGGGCGCGAAGCCTCGCCTCGTCAAACGGTTCGACCGCGGCCACGACCGTTACGCGAAATACCACGCCTTCGGGCGACTCGGCCACCGGCTCCACGCCGGGCAGGAAGCGAATGTCGAGGTCGTTGTAGTCATAAAGTCCAGACAGATAGTCGTCTTTGAACCAGACGATATGTACTTCGTCGTCGTCCCGTTTGATCCACCGTTCCGCATACCGCGTCCAATCGCGTATCTCATTTGGAAGTTTGTTAATGGCGACGGTCCGACCGGCAAACCAGACGAGGAACGGGTTGTTGCTGTAAATCCTGCCCTCAATGCGGTTGTCCCGGAGGTAATTCAGGGTCGCGGACTGTTGCCAATCGGCGGTGTTGTACGCCCCGTCCTCTTGGTAGCCGGGTTCCAGTGCTTTGGCAGTGAGACGGAGGTTCCGGTGCGCCGAGAAGCCGGTGTGGGCAAAGACGCCCAGCAAGACGAGGGACGCCAGACCCCACTTGGCCGCCCCGCCCACCCGGCCCGCAACCTTGATGGACAGGAACCGATCCAGCAGCAACATTGCCGCCAACAGCAACGGCACGTACACCGGCAGCAGGTAGCGGGCGGGGATTTCACGATTAACTGTGAAGGGCACAGCCGCGACTATGAATACGAGATAGGCCACGACGAATACCCCGAATGGGAGCGCTGGCCCCAACCCGAAGGACGGCGTACCGCGACCCGACAGAACGACAACCACCACCATCGCCACAACAACCAGCCCGGTCGCTGCCCACAGGAGAGAACTGAACCAGTCCGGTGTGCTCAGCCCGGTCGTCCTCCACAGGAGATAAGCAAACCATTCCACCGCATCCCAGGGCATCACCCACGCCCGGAATACATCCGCCACTCGGCTCAGCCCATCGAACAGGGACTCCCCCGACCCGCTTCTCGGCCCAGTCAGGGTCCCGGAGATCGCCCAGTTGTGCGTTAGCACCCCCGCGAGAGGCAAGGATGAGACCGCCCCAAATACGATGGCGTCTTTCAACCGGGCGGCCAGCGGCGGGGCGCGACGTACCAGCAGCATGAGGATGCCGACGCCGATCAGCACCACGCCCGGATAACGGGTCAGCGCGGTCAGCGCGGTGAAAACCGCCGCCCACCACAGGGATGTCCTCACGCCGCGATGGAGGAAGGCCGCCAACCGGATCAAGGCGAGGATCGTCAACAGGACGAAGAGGGAGTCGGTCAAGAAGTTTGACGCGAAATCGCTCAAGGGCAGGGCAGCCAAGACAGCTAGGCTGGCGGCTAGGGCCAGCCCCCGCGACCGGAGATTCGAGTGTAGATACAGGCCGGCCGCCAAGATGGTCAACCCGAAGGCGGTGGCATTGACCAGCCGACCTGCGGTCAGCGGATCGATGCCGACCCAACCGAGGGCCGCTAGCAGCAGGGGGAACAAGGGCGGCCAGCTCACCGGCGACCAGCCCGTGAAATCTCGCCAGCCCTCGCCCGCGAGGAAGTTTAGGGCCGTAGAAAGGAAAATCGTGGAATCCGTGCTGACCGTGGCGCCGTAGGTGGCGGTGCGGACGAGAATGTGCGCTGTCCCCAGCCCAGCGAGAACGACGATGATCAGGGCAAAGGGATCGCGCCCGAACCGGGCGATCACCGGCCCGCCGGAAACTCTGCTTCCCATAGGGTGCGGTCCTCTTTGGCAATCCACTGGCCGATATGGATGCGGCCGATGGCGTAGTCGGGGAGTTGGGCGATAGCGATACACTGGTCGCCGCGGCGGAAGCCGACCCACTCGAAATAGAAGTCGAGATTTTCAGAATCGTACTGTTGGCAATGGACTGGCAGGTCGGCTGGATCGACCGGAACGACGTGCAAAATGAACTTCGCCTGCACATCCGCAGGGGCGCACGGTTCTTTGAGGTAGATCAGCTTGCGTCCGTTACGGTACATAGCCGGCGCGGATCACCGGCTCGCCCGCCTGTTCGATGAGTTGGTCCACGTAGCGTTGTTTCCGGGCGCGATGCCAGTCCACATCGAAGGGTTCGAGGGCCGTTACGCGGAATACCACGCCGTCGACCAACTCGGCCACAGGTTCCACCCCGGGCAGTAAGCGGATGTCGGAGTGGTCGAAGTCGTAAATAGACTTTTTGCCCCGGAGCCATACGATATACGGGGTGTCGTCATCGGTCGCCTCCAGTATGTACGACGTCATACGGTGAATCTCGGTCGGGAGAGACCGGTGCTTTCCCGGGGCCGCGGTCCGATCCCAAAACCAAGCAAGGGCGGAGTGGTTGCTGTAGATCCGGTCATCGTTACTAAAATTGGTCTTGGTGTAATTCAGGGTCTCGGAGGATTCCCAGTGGGAGCCATTGGATGTCCAGCTTAAAAAACCGTCTCTCCATGCTTGGCGGGTAATATGGAGATTCCTGTGCGTCGAGAAGCCAATGTGGGCGAGGAACCCCAGCAAGACAAGGGACGCTAGCCCGTACTGAGCGGCCACCATCCAGCCCGCCGCCTCAATGGACAGGAACCGATCCAGCAAGAACACCGCCGCCAACAACAGCGGCACATACACCGGCAGCAGATAGCGGGCGGGGATCTGAGACTGGATCACGAGAGGCACGATGGCGACTATGAATAGAAGGTAGGCTACGGCGAACCCCCCGAATGGGATAACCGGCCCCAACCCGCAGAGCGGCGACGCCGGCCGATCCTTCCCACCTGATCTTAAGCCGAGACCCGACCCCACGACGACCGCCCCCGCTGCCACCACCAGCCCGGCCGCGGTCCACAGGAGATAATCAAACCCGTCCGGCGCATTCGGGGGAATCACCCACGCCCGGCATACATCGGCCACTCGGCTCAGCACATCGGACAGGGACTGCCCCGACTCTTTTCTGTACCCAGTCAGGGTTCCCGAGATCGCCCAGTTGTACGTCAGCACCCCCGCGAGGGGCGCGGATGAGACCGCCCCAAATACGACGGCGTCTTTCAACCGGGCGGCCAGCGGCAGGGTGCGTCCCATCAGCAGCAGCAGGACGCCGATGCCGATCAGGATCACGCCCGGATAGCGGGTCAGCGCGGCCAGTGCGGCAAAAACCGCGCCTAACAGCAGGGGTGTCCGCCCGCCGCGGTTGAAGAAGGCCGCCAACTGGATCAAGGCGAGGAGGGTGAATAAGACAAAGAGGGCGTCGGTCAAGAAGTAGGACGCGAACTCGCTCAAGGGCAGGGAGGCCGTGATGATCGCGGTGGCGGCCAGCGCCAACCCCCGCGACCGGAGATTGGAGCGCAGCCAGCATCCCGCGGCGAGGATGGTCAGCCCGAAGGCCGCGGCGTTGAGCAACCGACCCGCTTCCAGCGGATCGATGCCGACCCAACCGCTAGCCGCCAGCAACAGGGGGAACAAGGGCGGCCAGCCCGCCATCGACCCACCCCTGAAATCCCGCCAGCCCTCTCCTGCGAGGAAGTTTAGGGCCGTGGACAGAAGAAACGTCGAGTCGTAGGTGACTGCCGCGCCGTAGGTGGCGGTGCGGACGAGGATGTGGGCGGTGCCCAAGATGGCGAGGACGACGATGAGCAGCGCGAAGGGATCGCGCACTAACCGGGCCGTTCTCTCAAGGGCGGTGTGCGCCCACGCTGCCTTCATCCGACCCTTCTTGAAACGCGCCACCGGCTACGTTGTCTATCGCGGAGTTCGGTTTGTAAAACGCTAGCACCATTGGTTAATAGGCCACGACTAGGGTGCGGACCAACTCTTCCCGACCTAGCTCCGCACCCGACGTATTGGCGTCCAGCCGCAGATGAATTGCGTACACCCCCGGCGGCACGAGCGTTCCCTCTTCGGTCTTTCCGTTCCATCCCATTTCGTACACCCCCGAGGCAAAATCTCGCTGCTCGGCCAGTTGGCGCACCCAGCGTCCCGCCAAATCGTAGATGGTTGCTTCAACCCGCTGACTGCCTTCCACCAACACCACTGAAAAGCGCAACGCCACCTCGTCGTTGACCCCATCCCCATTCGGCGTCAACACCGCTGGCTCGATCACTAAATCCGCAAAAACCGAGCGCTGTTGCGGCTGCCCCACCACCAACAGCCGATTGCGGCCGACGGCCTCCACCGCTTCCCCGCGATCGACGCGCTGCCAGATCCCCTCCCCATCTTCTCCTTGGCGCAGTTGCACCTTTAGCGGCCCCCCCCGGGAAAACAGACGCCCCGCAAAGTCTATCCGCAGCACCGCTACTTCGCTCTCCGGCCCCAACCGGGCGAAGGACAAATGCACTCGGTCGGCGGTAGCGGCCAGCACGGCCGCGGCCAACGGAGAAAAATGCTCCCCATCCGCGCTCCCCAACAACTCGTTATACGTCAGTTCCATGCCCGCCGGTGCTTCTAACAACAACTCGTTGAACCCCCCATCCCCGGCGTCAAACTCAGGCCGCACATACACTGAAAAAGGCACCTCGGCCCCCAACCGATCCACCTGACTGGGCACGACCTCGCCCAAGAGCCGCCGCGCCACCGGCTCGGCGAAGTGTAGCCGCAGCCCCGACAAACTCGCCGCTACATCCGGTGCGGCCGAGCGCAACGTCGCCCGCACCTTGAGAAACTCCCGCGGCGACGGCGAAGTGATCGGACTGCCTCCCGGATCGCTGTAGGGCGCACTCCACGGCTCCCAGTCTGCGCCAGCGACTTCCTCGGACACCACCTCGCCGCGAAAAATGCTCAACAGCTTGTTGTAAGCCGTTTCGGAGATTTCGGTTCCATCCTTTTTGAAGTAGTGCAAGATCTCGCCCAAGGTGTCGCCGGTGCGGGTCTGAAGCTGTACCTCGGTGCCGGGCGGCGTGTGAGCGTCCCACTCAAGGGCTACCAAGTTGCGGCTGCCCCCCAACCGGATCAGGTCCGATTCGAGCTGCACCTCGGGCAAAAACCCCTCGCCAAAAAGTTGTATCTCGCTCAACCGGCTAGCACTCCGGTTGGGAAGGCGCACGTGTTCTACTTCAAATACCAAGCGAAAAAAACGCCCCTTTACCGGGTCGAAGTCATTGCCATCCACGTTGAGGGCACCGGCGACGCTCCGCTTTACTTGCTCGCGCCGCATGGCCGTAGTCCACTTGAGGCCCCCATCTACTTCCCGCGAACCATCCGAAAACTCCAAGCGATAGTTCCCCAAGGCGTACTCCGTGAAACTCATGCGGTGGCTGTGGATCCAAAAGAACGAGCCTAAGTCGATGAACAACTCGTCCTCTAACCGATTCTCAATGTTGAATAGGGACAGCCCCTCTACGCTGGTCACGTCGCCGTCAATCATCAACTGGGGATTGATGCTCCCGGGCACCGTAGTAGAAATGGAGCCATTGCGCCGCAGGGCACCACTGGCCAAGTCGTCGCCTTGGGTCCACACTTCGAGCTCGGCCAACCGGGGCCGCTCGCGCCGAAAGTAGCGCACCGTCCCCTGCCGCTGGGGATCGAGAGCCTCGTACACGGCCCGTTTGACCACGATCTCCCGCCCGTCCGCTTGCCGCTTGCTGTATTCGACGATTCCTCGGTCTTCAGCGGGCAGCTGGTCGTATTCCGCTGGGGATACTTCTCGGCCGCGACCAAAATCGCTGGCTTGGACGACAACTTGGACCAAGCGTCCCACGGCCCGGCGTTGGTCGAGCCCTATCGGGTCGAGCTCGACCTCAAAGGTGCGCTGGCTTTTGTTGGGCTTTAGCGTCTGGAGCACCGGAAAGAATTCGAGGCTCGACCCGCCAATGGCCTGTACAGGCTTCTGTCCATCCGACACTAGGACATCAAACAAGAGAAAGGGATCGCCCATGCCCTCCGCGACGAACTTTAACGCGATTTTGTTGATAAAGACAACGCGGCCCAAATCCACAGTAAACCACCACTGAGACGACAGATCTACATTCTCAGCAACCGGATCAGGCTCCCAGTACGTGGTCAAGTCGCCATCTAGGACTGCGACGACTCCGGCGCGGTTGGACCCGCCCTGAATGGCGTCGAGGAGAGCGATGTCTTCAGGCTCTTTCTTGGAGAGGTAATCTGGCGGGTTATAGCGCAGAAAATCAACGATATCCAGCGCGGCATTGGTGTTTTTGCGGACGCGATTGGGCCGCACCGCACCGAGCGAGGAAACCTCGATAGTACCGGGCGCAAATTCCCAGTGTTGCCAATGGTCGGGACCGACGACGACTTGGTTCGCACGGCGGTCGAGCCGATGGCCTGCTTGAGCCAGCAAATCCTCGGCCCCATTGGACCAAAGCACTGCGCTGGCCACCACGAGACGCGAGAGGAGTTTCGGGCGGATATTCATCGGCGGCACCTTGCGGGGGAATCTAACGCCCCTTTGGCCGAGGAACAACATTTGCCTATCCTTACGGCAACTTTGAGAAAGGGACGCTATGCGACTGAATTGGCGCGAAATCGACCGGTGGATTTTTGGCGAGGCTTGGACCGGCTCGCAAATCAACGAGCACGTGGAGATGTTGTGCGAGCAAATTGGGCCGCGCTGGGCTTCTTCAGCCGAGGAGCACCAAGCGGTAAAATACCTGCGGGAGCAGTTTGCACAGGCGGGACTCGCCGATGCGGCACTGGAGGAGTTTGCGCTGGATACTTGGGCGTACAACCGGGCCGAGGCCACGGTGGGGGATGCAAAAATTGACCTCTTGCCCTACAATCGCTGTCCACCATGCGACCTCCAAGCCCCAATCGTCCATGCAGGCTATGGTACGGAGCACGAAATCGACCGAGTGCGCGGCCAACTCAAAGGGAGTATCGCCGTAATGTACCTCGCGCTGGAGCCTTTTACCGCGCCTTCTCCACCCAACGTGCGGCTCGAAGCACTAGGCGACGCGGGCGCGCTGGCGGTGATCGCGATTGATCCAAAAGACGGGCGGCGCGTGGAGTACCACAACGGCGGCGATTGGCGCGAGCCGGAGACCGCCGAGTTGACCCTGCCCACGGTGACGACCTCGCGGGAACACGGAGCCTTGTTGCAAAAGTGGGCCAACGAGGACCGGCAACTCAAGCTGGCCGTCGAGAGCCGGTTTTACCAAGCATCCGCGCACAATGTGGTCGCCTCGATTCCCGGGACGCGCTGGCCTCGGGAGCGGCTGGTGTTGGGCGGGCATCACGACACGGTGTACGACGCCCCGGGGGGCAACGACAACGCCTCGGGGACCATTGCGGTGCTGGAGACGGCGCGCGTATTGGCCGGGCTACAATCGGCGCTCGGGGTCGAGCCGGGGATGAGCCTGTGCTTTGCGACGTATAGCGCCGAGGAGCAGACCTTCCAAGGGTCGAGCGAATACGTGCGGCAACACTGCGCCGAAAAGCCGCGGCTGGCGATTAACCTCGACGAGTTATCGACCGGGCCGATCAAGGGGGTGGTGCTGGGGTTTGGGCATTTGCGCGGCTTGGTACAGGCTCAGCTCGATGCGATGGGCGATGGGCTGAAGTGCCACGTAATGTCCCAACTCGACGCGACTTCAGACCATTTCCCCTTTTTGCGCGCCGGCATTGACGCGGCGCATTTGTGGCGCTGGCGCTTTAGCGGCCGCCATGCCGATTCCAACTACCACCACGAGCCAGCCGACACCGCCGACAAGCTCAATGTGCGAGAATTAAAAGAATACGTCGGGCAGCTAGCGCGCTTGTTGTTGCGGCTGTCGCACGTGGCACCCGAGGAGTGGCCGGAGAATCCGGTGACCGAGGAGGCCGTAGCCGAGCGGCTTGCGGCCGAGCGGGGGACTGTGGTGCGGGTGTATTAGAAGCGGTCTGAAAATTCCCCTTGGGCCGTGTTGAACAAGCCGTAGAGACGGTCTGCGTCCTTCCCTCGCAAGAACGTCACCCCGTGCCCCGACACGGGGCGGCAACCCATGAAAGCGTCCTGCCCCAACACCTGAAATGTTCTTGCGCGGGCAGGACGGCTTAAACGGGTTCGGATAGAACGCTATTACGCGGCGTCCTACTCGGCTTGGTCTAACAGGCGCCTAAAGGCGTCAAGACTGGGCACCTGTATGGCCGCCCGATGCAACTGCTTGAGACGCTGCACATCGTCGGTGGCCCCAATGCGGGCGGCCAACGGGTCCGACGCAGCCAGCCCAAAGCGAATCTCTAGCACCTCAAGCAGACCTTCCGTGGCGAGTTCTCGGCCCCCTCGCTCAATGCCCTGCTCAATGCCCTGCTTAATCCCCTGTTCAATGCCCTTTTCCGTGAAATACTGCACTACCGACGATTCGTACATGGTCTCCTCCTCAATGATGGTCATAATCGTCTCTAAGTTATATACCAACCCACTTAACATCGCAAGATCGGCCAGATAGTTCGCCTTGCGTCTCTCGTCCATCGGCACCTGTTGCGCTCGGTTGACACACTGGCGCAACCACCCCTCGGCATCGACGCCCACGGGCGGCTGCATCAACGGCGCAAACGGCAGCAAGCCCGAAGGTCCGGCGGCGAGAATGCGTTGGCCGTCTATCTCGATTAGCCGGATGACCTTGTATTGGACTAAGACGCGGTAGCCGGGACGCTCTTGGACGTAGTAACCCGGGTCATTTCGGCCAGCGTCTGGACGGAGATAGATGACGTTGGAATAGATCGGCCGGCGATGTTGCTCGATGCCGCGTCCGATGTAGCCGGCCATGCGGAGGGGCATGGGGGGGTTGCTGTCGGTGGTTTGGAACTCGTGGTGGATCAATGCCTTCTGGTCGCCAATTTTGACGCGAATGAGGCTGTCGGTGCGATGAGTTTCGACAGTGGTTTGCTCGGTATCGACGACGCCGAGGACTTGGATGTCGTCTTGTTGGAGGGCGAAGCGGGCGAAGTCTGCCGGGTAAGTGTGGATGAGGTGTTTGGCGATGGTGTCGAATTCGGCCATGGGTCCTGCCTTGGTTGCGGGTGAGAGGGTATCCACAACTGGCAAAAACCGTGCCGGGGGGGCGGCTCATAGGGAAGGGCGGGGGATCGGCGGCGTGGGGGTGTGGCGAAAAGGGGACAGGTGTGGGGCGTTGGGGGAAAAACTGGATTCCCGCTTTTGCGGGAATGACGAAAGCAGAGCCGTCACCCGCGAAAGAACGTCACCCCGTGCCCCGACACGGGGCGGGAATCCAGCCGTATCGTTTAGACGCAAGGGACGACCTCCAGAGTCTTCAGGCCGCTGTCTAACAACCCCGCGCCTTTTCGACGCGGGGTTTTCCATTTTCCATTCAGCGGATGGCGATTGGCCGCCCCGGCGAGCCCGTGCCGCCTTTGAAGCGGGTCGGCGTAAATATAAAGAGGAACTCGTACACTTCGTCGGCCAGCACTTCTTCAAAGACCATGTTCTCCAAGTTGAAGATGCCATTCTTGGTGATGAGTTCTTGGTGAACTGGAAAGACCAGTTTAGGGTCGGGGCCGGGCACTACTTCGGTGGTCCACTGGTCTGAGCCGATCATTGAGGGCTTCATGGATATGATCCACTCGCTCGCCTCCATGCCGATGCCGGGCGGATTGGTGTTGTAGGTTTCAGGGTCCGTCCACAGCTTGGACCAGCCATAGTTGAAGAGGAGGGCGTCGCCTTCCTCAATGCTGCTTTCGGCAATCCCCTGCTTTGCGAGCGCGCCGCGAATATCGGCGACGGTAACTTCGTAGCTGTGGTCGAGGCGCTCAACGCCCTTGTACCCGGCAATGTCGATGAGCACCCCGCGGGTGACGAAGGAGCGCACGTGTTCAATGCCCAGCTTGGTCACCCCATAAGGACTGGCCATCTCGCTGGTGGGAACGCCGTTGTAGAACACGTCTTGGGTCGAGCCATCGGCCATCTTCATGCGCGTACCAATGTGAGCCAGCCCGTCGAACTGAGTGCCGACTTGGCCGATCTCAGCGCAGAGGAACTCGTCGTAGTACATGAGCATGTTGTTCTCGCCGAAGGGGCCGCCGGTAGGAGAGCCGGGGGTGATCATCGCATAGGTGCGCTCGCCAAACAGCGGCATGCCGCGCTCGTATATTTGCCCTAGCTCGTACATCTTGCCGGTCTCGACTAACTGGATGGATTTGAGGATGGTTGCGGCGGTGATGCGATTGGAGGCACCGGCTTGGTCGTCGGCTCCCCACTCCGAGGGCCACCAAGGCCCTTGTTCGCGGGTCTGGGAAAAGCACGGCAGAGACAGGGCGAGCACGAGAAGGGCCGCAGCGAGCGATTTCATAAGATATGTCTTTCCTTGATAAAGGGGCGCGGAAATTTACCGCGATGGTATAAGGAAATTGAGGCCCTGAATCAAGCTCAGACGAACTTGACCACCACCAAGAGCACGATGACGATCACCAGCACCGTGGGCACTTCGTTGAGGCCGCGGAAGAATTGCTCGCTCTTTTGGTTTTCGCCGCGTTCAAAAGCCTTGCGATAGGAAGAGAGCATGCCGTGGAGGGCCGCCATCACGAGTACCAGCACCAATTTGATGTGCATCCAGTAGCCAGTACCGGGTGCGCCGGCCCCTGTGGCGAGAATGAGCAGGATGCCGGTAATAAACGAAACGATCATCGCCGGGTTCATAATCACCCTCAGCAACTTGCGCTCCATGACCTTGAAGGTCTCATCGGCTTCGGAGCCTAGGGAGACTCGGCAGTGATAGACATAGAGGCGCGGCAGGTAGAGCATACCGGCCATCCAAAAGATGACGAAGGCGACGTGGATCGCTTTGAGCCACAGGTAGTACTCGCTTGCAAATGCACTCATTATGGGTGAACTCCTCTACGCAGAGACTGCCAGCGCGGCTTCGTGGAGGACGGCGACCGTTTCGGCGTCTAGGCCCATGTCGAGGTTGGGAATGGATTTGGGCTGGCCGATAAAGAGCGTCGCGTAAAATGTGCAGGCGGCCAGATAGGACCCGGCGAGGTTGGGATGGCTTTGGTCTTTGTCGTGCAAGACGAGATCGGGATGGGCCGCTAAACAGTGCTGCCAAGCTAGGCCCACGGGCACGACGGTCGCGCCGATTTCGCGCCCCACTTGGGTGTAGGTCTCGCTCAAGGCGGCTTGGGTCTCGGGAGCGTTTTGCCGCGCCCAAGTCATGTAGAGTACCGTCTGCGCCTTGGCCGCTTTAATTGCGGCGTCGAACTCGCGGATGTTTTCTCCGGTGCGCTTGGGGTTTTTCACCGGCAGGGTGCTCTGCTCCTGCAATACGACGTAATCCCAGCGGGATGCCTGCAAGCGTTCGTGTGCCTCGCCTTTGTTCAAGTGCATCCTGAGCGAGGCTCCGCCGCCGCTGATGAGCTCGCATTCCAACTCGCCCTTGCCGCCGGCGTGGACGAGTTGGGCGAGGAGACCGGGCAGATCGTTGCGGGCGGTGAAGCTGTTGCCAATGAAGAGGATGCGGGTACTATTGGCCATGGTCCGTCTGTTTGGGTTGAGGGTGTCCTGCTCAACATAACCACCGCTTCGCCTCGCGCCAAGTTGGGAGCAGCAACGGCCGCACGATGGAGCAGACGGCTGCTTAGAGGCTGTCTGAAGACTCTGGTGGTCGTCCTTTGGGTCTAACCGATCCCGGCTGGATTCCCGCTTTCGCGGGAATGACGGATCCTGTCTCTACGGCGTGTTCAACAGGACCCAAGGTGGGTTTTCAGACAGCCTCTAAGGCAGGGCTTTGAGGAGGCGATCGATGTCCTCGTGGTTGTTGTACACCGAAGGCGAGAGGCGCATCTTGTTGCCGAAGCGCATCGCCACATGAACATTGGCGTTCCTGCAACGGGCTAGGACCGCTTCGGGGTGTGGTGCTACGAAGGAGAGGATGGGGCTTTCGTTTCCCTTCGGCGTGATCGATTGGTATCCCCTCTTAGGCAGTTCCTCCTGTAGGCGGTCGGTCAGGTCTCTCGCGTGGTCGCGGATTCGGTCAACTCCGAGGCGCAGGATGTATTGCAGGCTCTCTTGGGCGCACACGACGCCTTCGTACGAGGGGTAACTGACCGCGTAGGCACCGACTCCGGTCGGGGGTGAAAACGATACCTCCTCACCAGCCGCGTCGGCCTCTTCTACCCACGGGGGATAGTTGAGTGTCACACCCCCCATGGGTTGAGACGGTTTGAGCACATCGAGTTGCAGATCCGAACGCACGTACAGAAACCCGAACCCCTTTACGCCCATCAGCCACTTGAACGTCGAACAAGCCGCAAAGTCAATGCCCATCGCCTTGACGTCTATCGGAACGCCGCCCGCGGCCTGCATGATGTCGGCATACAGATACGCGCCGTTGTCGTGCGCCAGCTTGCTCAGGGCCGCGACATCTGCGACGTACCCATTGACGTTCGACACCAATGCCACCGAGATCAGCCGGGTATTGCCGTCGACCGCGTCTGCCATGGCGTCCATGTCGATTTGCCAGTTGCGATTCTTGACGATCCGCACATCGAGACCTTGCTGGGCGCGGAACTTGTAGTTGTACAGGCAGGAGTTGAAGGCCAAGTCCGACGTCACCACGTTGCCGCCCGCCAAATGATCCCGCAAGCCGTTGAGGATATTGCTCTCCGATTCCACCGTGCTGCGCGCAAAGGCGATTTCGCTGGGGTCGGCGTTGATGAGCTGGGCGAATAGGGCGTTGGCTTGGTCTCGCGGCGGTGCCCAAGCCGGCCACCACGGCTCCCCCACCTCGTGCGCGACCCAATCGACGTATCGGTGTAGGGCCGCCGCCGAATGTACACTAATCGGATGCGACGAGGCGTTGTCGAAGTACGCCATGGTCCGCGCTCGCGGAAAGTCTTCACGCACTCTCTCGAAAAGATCGTTCATAGCTATCCTCGGTATAAAACCTGAATTTTACTCAAATGTGGTGGATGGTTGGTGCAAAGCAAGTTGCCACAAAAGACCCAACGCGACTAGAAACAGATCGCCGCACGCTTTTTAATCACCAGCGTCTGCGGCAGCTACAGATCCTTGTACCAAGTCAGTTGCACTTCGTCTAGGCCCTCGGTATGGTAGGCGTAGAGGTGGACTTGACCGAGCTTGGCTCCCATGCGGGCGTAGAAGCGGCAGGCGGCGACATTGATATTTTGGGTCTCGATCTTGAGCTGGGTGCAGCCTTGCTTCTTGGCGCAGGTCTCGGCGCGTTGGAAGAGTGCCCTGCCCACGCCTCGCCCTTGACACTCGGGTCGGACGCGGATGTCCCAGAGGCCGGCCAAGTCTTCGCGCCCTTCGCAGTAGCCTAGCCCCTCGCCGTGAAAGGCGACAATGGCTCCGCCGATGCGCTCTCGCTCCCTATACGCAGCGAGGACAATCCACCGCGAGAGGTCCCACATTTTCCGGGTCCAGCGTTCCGGGCCGCCGGAGTGGTCGTAGTCTTTGATGTAGGGCGGATCGACGGGTTCCTCAACGAGCTGAATTCCCCCCAAGCCATTGGCGACGGGTTCAACGCGAAAGCGGCTTTTCACTTCTAAGGCGATGGGCACCCGACCGTATTCGGGCAGGACGTCGATGCTTTCTTCTCGAATGCGAAAGTCCATTGGTGTTTTGGTCTGAAGGTCGGTGAAGCTGATTGGCGAGATCAGAGAATCCGCTACTCAGAACGACAAGCCGATAAAGGAGTGGCTGTGATCGGCGAGCCGTGGTGACGATGACGAATTTCCGTAGTCGAACCGGGACCAACTGATCGACAGGTGTCTGGCAAGGAACTGGAGCACCCCGCGTTCGGAACGGGGCGATTTACTGTCTAGAGAGTGGGCAAAAAACTTGAAGAGGCCATCGGACTTAACGGTCCATCCAGAGGTCTTCAAGTGAATCTCGCCATCAAAGTCGTCGTACGTTCCTCGCCGAATCGCGAGCGTTTCCAGAATCGAAATCTCAATCCCGCTCTTGTCGTCCTCAGCACGGCTCGTGATATGGACACCGTCTATCTGGGGACGGTATATCTCCTTGGAAAATGTCACCCTGCCGATAGCGAGATCGAGAGCGTCGGAGTTCCAGTCCATTCCCAAACTGCCCGACCATCCGTGCCGCCTGTTTGCTGGTAGAGGATCCGCTTGGTTCCCATTGATGTAGGCAATGATTTCACCGCCACGGTTCTGCCACGCGACGCCGACCCCGACATCGAGCTTTGGCCGGAGATGCTGTCCCAGAATAAAATCCTTTCCTGTGAAGCGTTCCAAAACACCGACCACCGGCACTACCGCCATGAGACCGAAGTCGTATGCCTTGGCGGAACCTTCTGCTTTACCCCATTCAAGGCCTGCCCCAGGTGAACCAAGGTCGGACGAAATCCTCTTGGTTGTGTAACCAACGCCTATCTCCACGACCGATCTCAACGCCAAGCTGATGCCGAAATTGTTGGATGCCTCTACACTTGCGAAGGTATCTATTGGATTACCCCGTTCATCTGTGCGGATTTGTTCTCCTAAATCCAGCTTCGTGCGGTATCCGTAGAATGCCGCTCTAAGCCTCCCCCCGCCGAGAACTCGCTCAACTGCGGCCTGACCGGCAAAGTAATTGTAGCTCAGACCATCTGCCAACGCTGGAAGCCACGGCATCTCGCTCGGGTAGAAGCGACTCTGTAGCGTGTGTACAGGCGACGCGAGGGCTGCCGCACCGGGGTTGTAGTAACCGGCCGGCTCGTCTGGGAGAGCGACGCCCGCCTGTCCCATTCCGTTGACGCGCACCGACGGGGAGATCAGCAAGAACAGAGCCCCAGCCCTGCTTTCAGGATTTGCTTCGGCGGATTCGCCCTGTGCGAATAGAAGGGCCGCAGCCAAAGCCGCACTGAATACTCTTGAGAATACCATAGAATTGGCTCCTTGTGGGTTATCTGCGAATGACTGGACTTTAGGCCGTTAGGAGGTGCTCTTACCCAGCGTGCTGCACATCGATCCAATGACGACCAATATAGTGCCGCCGATGGCGGGTGTATTGAGAGGTTCCATGGGGACTAGGTTGGGGTCGAAGAGGGCGAGTAGGCCCATCATGGCTATTGTGATCAGCGGCGTCAGCGAGACCAGCGCACCCATGCGCGAAGCCTCCATCCGCTTGAGCGATTCGGCAAAACTGAGATAAGAAACGAGGGTGAAGACGACCGAGCAGGCCAAGAGCAAGCAGGGGATGGCCGGCAGGTCGAATAGGCGGCTCGGCTGGGCTAAGGGCAGGAAAAGCAGCATCCCAAACCAATAGACCAAGGCCATGATCGAGGTCGGAGGCAGGTGGCGCAGCAGCGGCTTTTGCGCCAGCATGAAAACCCCCCAGAGGATGGCCGAGGTAAAGACGAGCCAAACGCCGAGGCCATAGTTTTCCACCACGACGACCAGTTCGGCAACGCGCTGGTTAAAAAAGAGCCCCATGCCCACGATCAGGACGCCGAGACCGACCCACTGCAAACGGCTAAAGGGTTCTTTGAAGAGAACCAGTCCGCCCAAGAGCACAACTATGGGCGAAAACTGCATCACGATCTGCGCCGAACCCGGGGAGATGCGGCCCAGCCCCATCAGATAAGTCAGGTAGTTGCCGCCGAGGCCGAGGACGCAAACCACCGCCAGCGCCAAGGCGGCGCCGCGGACCCGAAAAGGGGAAGCAAGGCCGTAGCGAAAGTGGATGACCGGGACCAGCATGGCCCCCGCGAGTAGGAAGCGATACCAAGTAACCGTAAAGGGGTCCAGCGACTGCAACAGCAGCTTGAGTATCACGGGCAGAGCACCCCACAGCAGCAGCGTGGTAAAGGCAAGGGTCAGGCCGAGTGATCGCTGCTCCGTCCGGCCCAACCTAACCTCGCCTCAGCCGCTCGACGACCGCTTCATCCACCTCAATCCCCAACCCCGGCCCAGTCGGCACGCGCACAAACCCATCCTCGTGATCAAATGGCACCGCGCAGATCGTTTGGCGAATGGCATTCGGCGTCCGGTCGAACTCCATCACCGGCTCCTGCAAATAGGGCAAGGCGTTGTGCGCCGGTGGGCAGGGCGGCAAGGTGGCGGCCACGTGCAGCGTGGCAGCAATCATAACGGGCGATCCCCAGACGTGGGGATTGACCTGAATGCCGCAGGCGTTGGCCATGGCGCATATCCGCTGCATTTCGGTGATGCCGCCACAGTGCATGACGTCGGGCTGGACAATGTCGTAGGCGCGGCGCGTCAGATAGGGCTTGAACTCGTAGCGGGTGCGCAGGTTTTCGCCGCCGGCAATAGCCATAGGTAGCGCGGCTTTGACTTCTAAATAGGCGTCGAAGTCTTGGGCGTTGACCGGCTCTTCAAACCACACCAGATCCAGCTCGGCCAGCTTTTGACCCATGCGAATCGCCGTGGTGGCGTTGTAGGCTTCGTTGGCATCAACCATGAGGTGAATGTCCGGGCCGATGGCATCCCGCAGCGCACAGACGCGCGCAACATCCTCGGCCATGGACAGTCCTCCGACCTTGGTCTTCATCCCTTTGAAGCCTTCGGCCACATAGCCCCGGGCCTCGTTGAGCAGGCGGTCGGGGAACTCGCCTGTGGTGTAGTAGAGGCCGGTGGCATAGACGGCAATTTTATCGCGGACCTTGCCGCCGAGGAGGGCACAGGCCGGAAGATCAGTGGCTTTGCCAGCGAGGTCCCAAAGGGCCATGTCGAGCGCAGAAAGGGCACTGCCCGCCAAGCCGACCGCGTTGTTGCCGTTGTAGAGCGCGTGGAACATGCGCTCCCAGAGGCCGGTGCGGTCCATGGGGTCTTGGCCGATCAGCAGCGGGGCGAGCAGGCCGTTGATGAGGTCGGCACCCGCGCCTTCGCCCCAGCCGACGAGGCCGTCGTCCGCAATGACTTTGACGAGCGTGGTGCTCCGTGCGTCGAGCCAGCCCTGAGACCAGCCAAAGGGGTGCTCAAGGGGGGCGATGAGGTCGAAGGTTTTGATGGCAGCGATTTTCATAAGAGGTCTCTGAGGTTGACAGGCGTCGAGGGGCAATGAAATATAGGGTATTCAAATTTGCCGATAAAGGAGGCGACCGTGAAAATTACCGCGGTAAAATTGCGGGTGTTGGAAGACCCAAGCCACAGGGGAAGCGGCGGCCATAGTATCGCACGGGTAGAGGGGCTGAGGAGGATACAATACACGCATCGAGGAAGGCCGGATCGGGAATCGCGTCCGGTGCGACAGAGCTTTTTGGAGGTGCATACCGACGAAGGGATTGTGGGGCGCAGCGATACGTCGATGACGCCCTATCAGGCCGACATCGTGCGGTATCACGCGCTGGGGCGGAGCCCGTGGGAACGCGAGGGGTTGTTTCAGCAGTTTTGGAAGGGAACCCGGTGGGTGTACCAGCCTCCGGGGTGGTTTGGAGCGTTTGACAACTGTCTGTGGGACATTTTGGGCCAAGCTGCGGGGCTGCCGGTCTATGCGTTGGTGGGGCGCGTGCGGCCGCGACTGCCCGCGTATCTGACCGGCGGAGACGCGGATATAGAGGGGTATCTCAGGGCCATAGAGACCGGCCGGGACATGGGTATTGGCGCGTACAAGTTTCACACGTATAAAGGAGGCAAGGCCGATATTCCCATTTACCGGGCGGTGCGGGATGCCGTAGGGCCGGATTACGATTTGATCACCGATCCAGTGTGCTCCTATAACTTGCGCGAAGCCCTAGAGGTGGGGCGCGTGCTAGAGGAACTGGATTTTGTGTGGTTGGAAGAGCCGATGCACGAGCAAAAGATGAATCAATATCAGGAGCTGTGCCGAGCGTTGACCATTCCGGTGATGGGGACCGAGATGCTGATGCACGACATCGATTTGACGGCGCAATGGCTGATCCAAGGGGCGACCGACCGGCTGCGGGGCAATGCCCGGCATGGCACCACGCAGGTGCTCAAGCTGGCGCATCTGGCCGAGCTGCACGGCGCGAATATCGAACTAAATGGCGGCGGGGCGTTGGATGGGCTGGTACACGCGCACTTGGGCTGCTGTATCGACAACACGGATTTCTACGAGTTTTTCGGGGCAACAGCCGACAGCTTGCGGCAGACCGGAGCGCGCTGGGGTTTGCTCAATGCGCCCTTGATTGAGGAAGGGCACATCGCACCCCCAGAGGGGCCGGGCTGGGGCGCGGAGTGGGACGAGGAGAAGTTCAACTCGCTGGTCGTTAAAGAGCACGACGCATGAAAAACTGGCAACCTACCCCAGACCAAGCCCGAACTTGGGAAGAGCAGGGCTATTTCACGGTGCCCGGGGTCGCGACGGCCGACCAAGCAGCCGAGATGCGCGGGGTGATCAAAAACATCCTGTACACGCCCGCGCCCGACAATGTGCGCACGGACGCCGACCCCATGGACCCGATGGGCGATACGCCCGAGGCGCGGGCGCAGCGCTTTCGCAAGTTCAACCGCTGGTGCCACACCGCGCCGCTGGTCTGGCACACGGTACACGCCGGGGCGATGGCGCCGCTGGCGCGGCATTATCTAGGCGAGGACATTCTGCTCAAGTTCAGCAGCGTCTTCGTCAAGCCGGCCCATACCGGAGCGGCCACGCCTTGGCACCAAGACAACGGGTTGTGGCGCGATGGCGAGACCGAGCCGTTCAACTTCTGGATGGCCCTCGACCCAGCGCGGCGCGACAACGGCTGCCTACAATTCATTCCGGGCAGCCACAAAACCGAAATCGTCAAGCATGTGCTCTACGCCGACAGCATCCACGGCGAGCTACCGCGGGAGCGGGTCGCGGCCCTAAAGGCCGAGCGCGGCGTCGAGCATATTGAACTGGCCCCGGGCGATGTCGTCTGCTGGCACAGCAGTTTATGGCACTACAGCCCGGTCAATGAGAGTAACCAGAGCCGGATTGGCATCGCCGGCGTCTATACCACGCCCACGCTCGCCGACCGCTCCATCCGCACTTGGGGCACCTTCCCTTGGGTGATGCGAAAAGGCACACTGTGCCAGAATTTTCCGCCGGACGAATACGAAGTAAGCCCGAAAGACAAGTCGCCAGCCGAACCCTTTCCGAGAATGGAATGTTGATCGGCCCGGTTTTTTTTGAGTCGTCATTCCCGCGAACGGACGTCACCCCGTGCCCCGACACGGGGCGGGAATCCAGTCTTGAATGATGTAGGATGGCTATAAATCAAAAGGGGATGCAGCCGATGAGCCAAGCATACGTAGTAGATAAGAACCTAGGGCAGCCATTGCTGGTGGAGGAAGGCGACCTGCCGCAAAAAAACGCCGATGGCGAGCCGGTCGTCGCGCTGACCGACGAGCAGAAATACCTCTTCGATGTGCGCGGGTGGCTCTTGGTGCCTGGGGTATTGGCCGACGACGAGGTCGAGGCCATGCGCGAGTACGCATTGCGCGTGCAAAACCACCCGGAGTCGCTGCCGGAACCCGAGCGTTCTTTCGTGGCCGGGCCGCTAGAGATGCTGACCGATCATCCAGTGGTCGTGGGCTTCCTCAACGAATTTCTGGCGTTCCCTGGGCTGTCGAGTGCCGAGTGCTACGGGTTTCGGATGGAGGGCAGCGGCTTGCGCAATCCAGCGGCGACGCCCGAGCGGGAGGGCGTTTTCAACCCGCACAATGGCAGCGGCTTCTTTCGCTTCGCCGTGGATTCGCACCACTACCAGAGCATTCCCGGCAAATCCTTTAGCGGGTTGACGCGGGTGGTGTGGGAGCTCGCACCGGTCAAGATGGGGCAGGGCGGCACACTCTTAGCCACGGGGAGCCACAAGGCCGCATACCCCGCGCCCGCCGCCATTCAGGAGCCGCATTCGGCCGTGTGGGAGACCTACGAGTGCCCGGCCGGATCGGTGTTATTCTTTACCGAGGCACTCGCACACAGCACCTCGCGGTGGACCAATACCGACAACGAGCGGGTAGGCATCTTCAACCTCTACAATAGCGTGGGATCGCGCTGGAGTTCGTGGTCGCCGCCGGCCGCCCTCGTCGAGCGGATGCCCCCGATGCGGCAGACCTTGTTCCGCGGCACCTACTGCGCGGACAACGTACCCGGCTTCCGCTACGGCGGCCAAAACCAGCGAGATCGGCCGGTCGCCTGATGTTGCGACCGCAACGTAAGTGTCGCGTACTTAGCGTAGGACGGTAAAACCAAGGATCGAGGGCATCTTGCCCTCGTCGAGGGCGGGACGCCCTCGATCCCGGACGCAGCGGGAACCGCAGACAAGGCGTACTCAACGTAAGTGTCGCGTACCAAGCACATCTTTTAAGGAGCAATTCAATGACTCAAAAAATCAACCGCGCTGTCGAACTTCTCGCCGCGGATCAGCCAATCTACTACACAGGTGCCCACGCTGGACACGTGCTGACCTACGAACAGGGCAAACAGGACGCCGGGACTTGGGCCGACTACATCAATGTCGGCATGGAACACGGTTCGTTTGATATGGCGGGGCTAGACGAATACTTGCGCGGCTTGGTCGCCGGTGGGCCGACCCGCAGTGGGCACCGGACGCCGGCGGTCATCGTCGAGGCCCCGGTTGAGGGCCGATCTGAGGAGATCGTGCGCTACAACGCTTGGCAGTTTCGGCAGATCTTGGGCCGGGGAGCGCACGGAATTTTGCTGTGCCAAGCCGAATCGGCCGCGGCTGTCCGAGCCTTCGTCGAATCGTGCCGCTATCCGATCAACACCATCGGCGTCGGCCCCGACTTGGGCCGGGGTACGCGCGGCGTCGGCTCAGAGGGCGTATGTACGGGCGTGTGGGGCATAAGCCGCAACGAGTACCTAACCAAGGCCGATCCTTGGCCCCTCAATCCAGACGGCGAATTGCTGCTAGGGCTAAAGATCGAGTCGGTCGCGGCCCTGCCTCACATCGAGGAAATCCTGTCCGTACCCGGGATCGGCTTTGCCGAAATGGGGCCGGGCGACTTGAGCCTTTCGCTGGGGTATCGGGCGATGCCGCAGCCGTGGCCCGAGCAAATGCAGGAGACGCACGAGCGGGTCAAGGCGGCGTGTCAGCAAAACGGCGTGGCCTTCTTGGACGGCGCCACACCCGCAACGGTCGCGGAGAAAATTGACGCTGGGGCGCGCGTGATCTCAGGTGGGAACGAAGAAACGGCGCGGGTGGGACGAGCGCACACGCGGCGAGCGATGCCGATATAATAATGGACCGCAATAAAACCCTCCGCAGCGCGGCGTGGTTTGGCGACGAGTGGCACCAAGGGTTTGTCTCTCGCGGCTGGGCCAAAAACCAAGGCCATCCCGAGCAGATGTTCGACGGCCGACCCGTGATCGGGATCTGCAATACGTGGTCGGATTTGAATCCCTGCAACGCCCACCTGCGGATTTTGGCCGAGCAAGTCAAGCGCGGGGTGTACGAGGCCGGGGGCTTTCCGCTCGAATTTCCAGTCACCTCCCTCGGCGAGACCATGATGAAGCCGACGACCATGCTCTACCGCAACTTGGCGAGCATGGACGTGGAGGAAAGCATCCGCGCCAATCCGCTCGACGGGGTAGTGCTGCTGACCGGCTGCGACAAAACCACACCCGCTTGTCTGATGGGCGCGGCGAGCGTGGACTTGCCGACCATCGCGGTGACGGGCGGGCCGATGCTCAACGGCAAATTCCGCAATCAGAACATCGGCTCCGGCACGGATGTCTATCGCTTTACGACCGAGCTGCGGGCCGGGAGCATCTCGCGCTTGGATTACCTAGAGGCCGAGGCCGGGATTTCGCGCTCAGACGGGCACTGCATGACTATGGGCACGGCCTCGACGATGGCCTGCATGGTCGAGACCCTCGGGCTGACGCTGCCGAGCGGCGCGGCGATCCCCGGGCCGGATGCGCGGCGCAAACGCTTGGGGCATTTGGCCGGCAATCGCATCGTCGAGATGGTCCGCGAGGGCCTTTGCATGTCGCGCATTTTGACGCGACCCGCCCTAGAAAACGCCATCAAGGTCAATGCCGCGCTGGGCGGCTCAACCAATTTCGTGGTGCATTTGTTGGCCATTGCCGGGCGGACCGGCGTCGCGCTCGACTTAGACGACTTCGACCGCTTGGGCAGCCGCATGCCGCACTTGGTCAACCTAATGCCCGCAGGCGAGTACCTGATGGAGGACTTTTTTTACGCCGGGGGCTTGCCGGCCGTGATCCAAGAGATGAAGGAGCATCTACATCTCGATACTCTAACAGTGACTGGCAGGTCGCTCGGCGAAAACACCGCGGGTGCCCAATGCTACAACCGGGCGGTCATCGCCGCCATCGACAAGCCGCTCAAGGAAGCGGCCGGGATCGCCGTGCTCCGCGGCAACCTCTGCCCGGGCGGGGCCATTATCAAGCCCTCGGCCGCCTCGCCCGAACTCATGCAGCACGGCGGGCGCGCCGTAGTCTTTGAAGACATCGAGGACTACAGAGCGCGGATTGACGATCCCGCCCTCAACGTGAATAAGGACTGCGTATTGGTCTTGAAAGGCATTGGGCCAAAGGGGTTTCCCGGTATGCCCGAAGCCGGAAAGTTCGGCTTGCCCAAGAAGCTGTTGCAGCAAGGGGTGCGCGATATGATTTGCATCTCGGACGGGCGGATGAGCGGCACGGCCTACGGCACGGTGATTTTGCACGTCGCGCCCGAAGCGGCGGTAGGCGGGCCGCTGGCACTGGTGCAGGAAGGCGACCGGATCGAGCTGGACGTGGAGAAGCGGTCGTTGAATATGGCCGTGTCCGCCGAGGAGTTGGCGAAAAGACGCCGGGCGTGGACGCCGCCTGCGCCGAGAGAGACGCGGGGCTATGCTGGGCTGTACATTCAGCACGTGCTTCAGGCCGACAAGGGCGTTGACTTGGACATTCTGGTCGGCGGCTCTGGGCCGGATGTCTATCGGGAGCCGAGGTAATGAGGCGTCATTCCCGCGCAAGAACGTCACCCCGTGCCCCGATACGGGGCGGGAATCCAGCCGGGATCGTTTAGACGCAAAGGACGACCACCAGAGTTTTCAGACCGCCCCTAAGAAGCGTTCTTAAAATTAGAGTTTCCGTTTCTGGTTCGGCTTGGTCCTTTTCTGGATTCCCGCGTTCGCGGGAATGACCCCTAGCGTCGTCAGGCAAGACGAGCCAAAAGCAACATGAGTTTTCAGACCGCTTCTTAGAAACATTATTGTAGATAATGAACCCACACTAACACCAAAGGACGTGTACGATTCTTCGCCAAAATTTCATAACACACCTTCCTACTTTCAGGAGAGCAATCTATGCCGACAAATAGAGTTCGCGTCTTACTTTTTCTTTCCGCGCTGGTGGGCGTCGTCCTGTTGGGCGAATCCGCTTGGGGCCAATCCCAAGCGACCACCGGCGTCATCCGCGGCTTGGTGCAGGACCAGTTCAGCCATCCCATTGGCAACGCCACGGTCTCGATCAAAGAGACGCGGACCAACTACGAGCGCACGCTCACCTCGTCTGAGCTGGGGCTGTTCACGGCGACCTTGCTGCCCTTGGGGCACTACGAAGTAACGGTGCAAGCGGCTGGGCACAGCGAAGTGCGGCAGACCGGAGTGCAGGTGCGGGTCGGCGAGACCGTGGAACTGATCGTCAAAATGGCGCCGCAGTTGGAGGAGCAGGTCGTTGAGGCGACGGCACCCACGGTGGACATCACCCAGAGCGAGCCGGCCACGCGCCTGCCGGAAGAAGCCGTGCAGGACTTGCCCAACAACGGGCGCAATTTCCTCGACCTGACCTTACTGACCCCGGGCGTGGCCATTGTGCAGGGGCCTGATGGCGACGAACTGACCATCGCCGGCCAGCGCGGCATTCACAACAACGTCTCGGTGGATGGGGCCGATTTCAACAATCCCTTCTTCGGCGAACAACGCGGCGGTCAGCGCCCGGCCTTTACCTTTAATTTGGACGCGGTCGAGGAAATCGTCGTGGTGCCCCAAGGAGCCAACGCCGAATTTGGCCGCTCTAGCGGCGGGTTTGTCAACGTCATCACCAAGTCGGGCACCAACGACCTGCATGGGTCCGTGCATTTTTTTGGCAAGCACGACGCCTTGTCCGGGATGGCCCGGCACCAAGGGGTGGAACGCGATCCCGATTTCAGGCAAGTGCAGTCCGGCTTCACCGTGGGCGGTCCCCTAATCGCGGACAAAGCCTTCTTCTTTACCGCGTACGATCAGCAGATTTTTGAAGACACCAAGCAGGACGACATCGAGCGCATAGACGGCCGCTTGCGCACGTTCATGGACGAGGCGTTCAGCGGGGCCTTGGCCGGAGATTACGGGGCCATCAACCGCACCAACGACGCCCGCGCTTTTCTCGCCAAGATCGACTACCACCTGTCGGAGACGCACTACGCCACCTTCAAATACAACTACACTTGGTCGGAGCAGAAAAACGGAACCTTCGACGTGGATTCGTGGGCTCGCAGCGCCAACGCGGTCGAGCGGGACTGGTCTCATGCGTTCAACGGCAGTTTGCTATCGGTGCTGTCCGCCACCGCGACCAACGAGTTCCGCTTCCAGATCGCCCGCGAAGACCGGCCGCGTCCGTACTGGGGGCCGGACAACCCCAACACCGGCCGACCTTTCCCCGATACGGGCATGGATTTTGCCAAGGGCTATCGCTTTGGCATGCCCTTCTTCATTCCGGTTGATTACTACGATAGCCGCATTCAGGTGCTCGACAATGTTTCCGTGAGCAAGGGGGATCACTTGATCAAAGCCGGTATTGAGTGGAACCGGGTCGAATCGGCCCAGACCTTCATCGGCTTTGCCAATGGCCGCTACATCTTCAATTCGGTTGATGGCTTTCTCAACTTCGCTGATCAGGGCAACGGCTATGTCGAGTGCTCGGATGGCAGCACCAGCATGGACGGGACCTGCCCGGATGGGACGGACATCACCGGCCCCGTCTTGCTCTATTTGCAGCAAGCCGGCGTCGGCGGCCTAACGGTGGAAGAGGCGGGGACGCAAAGCATCCCGCAGCACGAGTTGGCCCTGTTCGCGCAGGACAGTTGGAAGCCCTCGGCCAAGCTAACGCTCAATTACGGTCTGCGCTGGGAGGCCCAAATCCAGCCCGATGTCCTCACCGATCCGGACGAGGTGTTCTTCGCCGATTTCATCGGCCAGACCAAGACCAACGAAACCGGCACGTACCAATTTCCCTCCAACGGCAAAATTCCCTCGGACTGGGATATGTTCCAGCCGCGGGTCGGGGTGGCCTACGATGTCCAGGGCGACAACAAGACCTTGTTGCGCGGCAGTGTTGGGCTTTACTACGCCCGCATCCCGGGCCTGAACGTGGCCGGTACGCGCTCGACCAACGGCTCGCGCGGCCAGACCATCTTCCGCTCCAGCGCTCTAACGCCCGTTTTGGGACCGCCGCCGACCTACGGCGAGCTGTTGCCCGCGCCCGAGGGCGCTCCCTTCCGGCCCGATATTACGGTGTTCGACCAAAATTTTGAGAACCCGCGCACCCTCAGTACCAACGTGGGGGTTGAACGCGAGTTGCATCCGCGGGGTTGGGTGGGATCGGTCGGGTACACCTACGCCCGCACCGACCACCTGACGCGCTTTGTCAACCGCAACGACGCGGTCTTCGGCTCCCCTTGGTCAACGGGCTTGGGCGCAGACGGCAGCAACGGCATAAACAACCTGACCGTGGTTGAGAGCACGGCCAAGTCGCGCTACCACGGCCTCAGCTTTGGCTTGCGGCAGATGGTGCAAGAGAACGTGCAGTTCCAACTCAACTATACCTTGTCGTGGGATCGGTCGGACGACGACAACGAGCGCGATCCCTTCACGTTCCGCTACGTCGATCCAACTCGGTTGGAGCGCGAGTGGTCCTATTCAGACCGCGACCAACGCCACCGCTTCAATGGGTGGGCCTTGGCTGCGTTGCCCGGCGCGGTCTTTCTCAACCAGCGCGTGAGTTACTATTCGGCGCAGCCGACCTCTGAATCCTGCGGCGCTGACAACCGAGGCTCGGGCGCGCCCTCAACGAACCCGTGGGGGGCCGCCTCCGACCGAGTATGCGGCGATGGCTCCATTATCGAGCGCAACACCCTGCGTAAGGACAACGCATTTTTCTCGTACGACGTGCGGCTGTCGCGGCCCTTTCCCTTGGGCAGCGGCCAATTGGAGGTCCTCGTCGAGGTCTTCAACCTGTTCAACACAGACAACTTCCGCGATCCCTCCAGTGCCGGTCTGCTGTTCAATTTTGACGGCACTGTGCAGTCGGGCTTGGGCGATCCGCGCGAGGTGCAGGTCGGCTTGCGCTACACCTATTGAGCGGGGCGCGGTGGAGGGACGGGGCGCAACTGGGGTTCCGTCCCTTTTTTGTGGAGAAGTGGGTGTAGATGGAACGGCTAATCAGTCTGTTCGGACTTTTGATTATGGTCGCCTTGGCCTTGGCCTTGAGTGCTGACCGGCGCAAGGTGGATCGACGCCTCTTGTTGGGGGGACTGGGGCTGCAATTCGCCTTGGCTCTGCTCGTTCTCAAGACGGCGTTTGGGCAGGCGTTTTTCGGCTACATCGGCACGTTCTTTGCCGCCTTGTTCAGCTATGTCGATGCCGGGTCCGAATTTGTTTTTGGTGCTGATTTCAGCGAGCACTTTTTCGCTTTTAAGGTGCTGCCGACCATCATCTTTTTTTCCGCCCTGATGAGTGTGCTCTACCACTTGGGCTTGGTCCAATACGGGGTGGCGGCCTTCGCTTGGGTCATGCGACGCACCCTGCACACCTCGGGCGCGGAGAGCTTGGCCGCCGCGGCCAATATCTTCGTCGGCCAAACCGAGGCACCGCTGGTGGTGCGCCCATACGTGGCCAGCATGACCCGGTCGGAGCTAATGGCCTTGATGGTGGGCGGGTTTGCCACCATTGCCGGAGGCGTATTGGCGGCCTTTGTCGGCTTGGGAATCGACGCCGGGCACTTGGTGGCCGCCTCGGTGATTTCGGCCCCGGCCGCGCTGTTGGTGGCCAAGGTGATGCAGCCGGAAGTGGAGGCATCCAAGACCTTGGGGCAAGTAGCTATCGAGGTGGAGCGCACGGCCACCAATGTGGTGGAAGCCGCGGCCAACGGCACGTTGGATGGCTTGCGGCTGGCCCTGAACGTGGGGGCCATGCTCATTGCCGCCTTGGCCTTGATCGCCCTGCTGGATGGGGCGGTGGGCTTATTGGGCCGGGGCGTGGGCTACCTCCTCGGTATGGAGGGCTTGGCGTGGTCTTTGTCCGCGGCACTGGGCTACCTCTTTGCGCCCTTTGCTTGGCTGATGGGGATTGAGGCGAGGGATTGTTTGGCGGCCGGTGAGTTGTTGGGCAAGAAAATGGTGGCCAATGAATTTGTCTCGTACGTCCAACTGAGCCAGTGGCTCCAGCCCGGCTCGGGCGTAGATCTGAGTCCGCGCTCGGTGGCTATTTTGACGTATGCCCTGTGCGGCTTCGCCAACTTCAGCAGTATTGGCATCCAGATCGGCGGCATTGGCTCCATCGCCCCGACGCGGCGCGGCGAGTTGGCGCGGTTGGGTTTCCGCGCCATGCTCGGCGGCACGTTGGCCTGTTTTATGACGGCCTGCGTCGCCGGGATTTTACTGTAAACTCAAGAGACATACCCGCCTGTACGAATATTTTCATGTCGCAACTCTGCGAGCAATAGTACCGCGGAGCCAGCGTAAGTTCCTGAGCGCGGCGTTTCCCGCTTACGAGGAGTTTGTATTATTTTATATTATTATTAACGACCCCATCGGAGAACGAACCATGAGCGAGCCACGCACAGAGCGTCAAGACCCAGAGCGCGGGCAAGGCCCCGCCGCCCTTAGCAAGGAGCAAATCGAATTGATAGACGCCATCTTAGAACCCCGGTTTGAGAAGGTGGTTGCGGAGATGCGCCTTATAGCCAAAGAGGAGGGGGAGAAGATGCGCGACTCGATGGATACGGCGATTAAGGAGTTACGCGCCGAGGCGAAGGAGTTGCGCGCCGAGATGAAGGACGAAGTGCGCCAGCAATCCAAGTATTTTTGTTGGGTTATAGGTATTCTGGTCTCTATTTGGCTTGCTGCGGGGGTTCTTGCTGTAAATAAGTGGCCGCAAGCTACGCCGGTCGCTCCGGCAGCCCCGGTTGCTCAAGCCGCGCCTGCTATTCCCGACGAGCCTCCCGGTCTGAGCCAGCCTCCCGATCTGATCGAGCCTCCCGATCTGAGCCAGCCCTAATTCCCATACGCGCACCCGGTACTACGATAAAGCGGCCCAAAAAACAGAAACGCCGTCCTCTTTTTTGAAAAAAGGCCATTAGACACAAAAAAGCCCCGTCCATTCGGACAGAGCCTTTTGACACTCCGCTTCAACCACAAGTAATTGATAATTATTCCTAAAAAGGGCCAAATCGCGGTAGATCGGCGATCCTCGATGAAAAAACCGCCGATAACCAGAGTTATCAGTGGTCTCCGCATATAAAAAAAGCCCCGTCACCGGCAAGCGGCAACGGGGCGTTGGGCGTCCTCAGAGTAGAGGACGAGGCTACTGCTAGGAGGGCGGAGGCCCGTGATCTACGGATACCCCTTCCCCTTTCAAGAATAAGAGAAGAGGGTGAAGCTCGCGGGTAACGGAGTTGTAAGCAATATTAATCCTCTGTACGCGCAAATCTGCCAGAACTTTCAGACAAGCAAGCGGCTTGAAACTCGTAATACCCCGGTTGCCATTTAGGTTTAAGTATTCCAACTTGGGCAAATCTTCCAAAAAAGAAATATCCGTAAGCCCAAGCGCATTTACCTTTAGATCGGTCAAGTTGGGCATTCCGGCAACCGCTGCCTTCAGACCGTCGCTGCCCATCCTCTGCTTGACGCCGTCCACCACCTGGTAGTTGACCCCTATCCGAAGAGAAGTCAACTTGTTCAGACCGGCCAAAGAAGAAACATCCGTAATTTGGTTTTCTGCCAAGTACAAGATTTCCAACTTGTCCAGATCGGCCAAAGGAGTTACATCCTCAATGCTGTTGCTGCTTAGGTACAGCTCTGTCAAGTTGGTAGCGTGCTCAAGGCCGGTCAAGTCGCTAATCCCTTTGCCGCCAGCGGAAAGCGTTTCTAGCTTTGCAAGGTTTGCCGTTGTAAGCGGGTTTGTCCCTGCGGGAATGTCAAGTTTCCCTGCTGCCGACAAATCCCAGAGTCCTTGAGTAACCGCTACCCTTAGACTATCGTCGAGAATGCGAACCTCGGTCGAAAACGTCGATACTTGTGTTGCCGATCCGTCATCGTCCGTCACGGCCTTGTTTGAAGGGCTGACGGGCGAGGAGTCGGACGAGCACCCGATCCACGCGCCGAAGAAAGCCAGCAGGCTGAGGCCCAGTAGGTTTTTGAGTGACTTGAACATGGTTTTTCCTTCCGTTGGAGTGAGCGGCGTACCCGCCTTGAGTTACGCCGCAGGTTACGAGACTGATCCACGACGGCAGTTTGTCAATCGCCCTTTTGCGCGGCGTCAAGGACACCGTAGAGGATACACTCTAGGGATGTGGTCAAACGCTACGGCCTGTTTCTTCGGGATGCGTTCAGCGGTGGCAACCGCTTGAACGCTTGCCACCGCCGGGTCGTCGCGGCCATTGCGTCGTCTATTGCCCTCTCCCGCTTTGGCGATTTTCGCATTGCCCGCCGGGTCTTGGACAAGCCTTGTTTCCGCAACTGCTGAACGCAGCAGGAGGCTTTGCGTTGGCTTGACTCGGCCCTCAAGGAAGGCCGTTTTGAAGGCCCTAACATCCTCGCTGCCGTCTTTGAAACCCATGCCCCGCGCTTGCACGGGGGCAAGTAGCGCGGCGTTGGTCATGGCGTCGTGCAATTCGCCCAACCGCCATCTATCGGCAGCGATGGCGTCCGGGTAGCCAAGCCTAAGCTGCGCGGCGTTCAAGAGTTCGCCCACTGGCACGACCTTGTCACCAAGCAAGAGTAGTTCGGCCCTATCTGCCATATTCCGATACAAGCCCGGTTTCACGCCGTCGAAACGTTCACGGACGCCCAACGGCGGATCGTTGGGGAATGCTGCGATGGCGTCAAGACGGCCTGTTTCCGGGTAGTATGCGGCAACGGCGCTCATTGCCGCAGTTGCCCCTAAGTCAATGCCCCAAACACAAGGGCCGGTCTTGTTCGCGCTTGTCGTTACTTCGTCCTCTACGGCCAACCATTCGTCAGGAGTTACCAAGTAGAGGACGACCACGTCGCTGACGCCCATGTTCAAGCGCAACGCCTTGAATTGGGCAAGCAGGGATGGGTCTCGTTGGGCCGCTCACCAAACCCATAACTACAAGCACCACACCGCCCAAGCAAGCCTCAGATAGCCTACCCGTCCACAGACTCCAAATAATCCGCCACCTCCAACCAACTGCCCCGGGCCGCCTCGTCCCGAGCCGTATAGCCATCGTCGTTCTTAGCCCTCACATCCGCCCCCTGCTCTACCAAATACCGCACCACTTCCAACGAGCCGCACCAAGCCGCCAAGTGAAGAACCGTAGTGCCGCTGTTGGTCGTAGCCCTCACCTCCGCCCCCTGCTCTACCAAATACCGCACGATCCCCAACCGACCCTCCAAAGCCGCGGAGTGAAGAACCGCAACGCCGCGGTTAGTCGTAGCGTTCACCTCCGCCCCCTGCTCTACCAAATACCGCACCACTTCCAACGAGCCGCCCGAGGCCGCCCAGTGCAGAGCCGCCCAGTGCAGAGCCGTCCAGCCGCGGTCATTTGTAGCGTTCACCTCCGCCCCCGCACCCACCAAATACCGCACGATCCCCAACTGACCCTCCAAAGCCGCGGAGTGCAAAGCCGTAAAGCCAGCGTTATCCTTAGCATTAACCGGCATACCCGCCTCCACAAACAGTTTGACAACCTCTACGTTGCCCTCGCCCGCCGCAGCACCAAAAGCCGCTGCCGTATAGTCAATACCACGCCGACCCAGCGCCGCACGTGCATCACCCGAATCCAACGACACCATAGAAAAGCTCCTTTCTCAATGAACTACGAAATGAACTACGTGAACTACGAAATGAACTACGAGTTGACCATTTTAGCACAAAAAGCACAAAAAGCACAAAAAGCACCCCCCTCGTATTTGCCCGTATCAGTATCGGGCAACGGCGGCAAAACGTTGCTCCACAAGGCGTCTATTTCTGCTCGTGAGAGCGCGTTTCGAGGCCGAGCACGGCAATGGCCTCAACCTCGACGAGCATCCCGGGCAGCACCAAGTCGGCGACCGTCACGGTAGAACTGGCGGGGACGTGGTTGGGAAAGGCTTCGGCACGGGCGGTCGAGTACTCGGCGTAGCGACCAGTATCGGTGATAAACGAGGTGATTTTGACCACGTCGTCCATGGTCGCACCGGCCTCGGCGAGCACGGCGCGGATGTTGGCAAAGACTTGGCGCGACTGGGCGGTCATATCGCCTTCGCCGACGAGATTCCCTTGCGGGTCGAGCGGCCCTTGGCCGGAGACATAGACCGTATCGCCGACCTGCACGGCTTGCGAGATGCGGAATTTCTCGGCCCAAGGCCAAGGGGGGTTGTGTGCTTTGCGTTGAGTCATCTTTCCTCCTATTGCCAGAGCGGCTCGCCATCCTCCAGCGAACTTTGCAAAAACGCCTCGTTTAACTCCACCCCTAGCCCCGGCTTTTCGCTCAGCACCACGTGTCCCTCCTGAATCACCGGCTCGTCGGCGAGGACCACCTCGCCCCACGTGGGGTCGTCGTAGCGGTGGAACTCCAAGGCGAGAAAATTGGGCACGCTGGCGCAGACGTGGGCGTCGGCCACAGTGCTCAAGGCGCTGGAATTGTTGTGCGGGGCAAAGGGGATGTAATAGGTCTCGGCCATGTTGGCGATCTTGCGGCACTCGGATAGGCCGCCGCACTTGGAAATGTCGGGCATGATAATATCGACCGCTTGCTGCTCGAGCATGTCGCGGAAGCCGTAGCGCAAATAGGCATTCTCGCCCGCGCAAATCGGGGTGCGGGTCGAGTCGGTGATGCGCTTGAGGGCGTCGATGTTCTCGGGCGGGACCGGCTCTTCGAGCCACATCAGATTCAGGCCCTCAAGCGCGTGGGCGAACTTCATGCCAGCGGTGGCATCGTAGCGACCGTGCAGGTCAATGGCCAAGTCCATAGCGGGGCCAACCGCCTCGCGGATCTGGTGGGCTTGGTCGACCAGGTCGTCTAACTCGGCCGGGGCGACCGACCAGTTCCAAGCATCGAGCTTTTCGGGGTGGCCCGCGTCGTCGAGGTCGAACTTAATCGCGTTGAAGCCTTTGGCCCGCACGTCCTCGGCGCGCCTTTTGTAATCCGAATGGGCACTATCGACGTAGAGGCGCACCCGGTCGCGGAATTTGCCGCCCAAGAGCCGATAGACGGGGATGCCTTGGGCTTTACCGGCCAAATCCCACAGCGCGACCTCAAGGCCGGTCAGCGCTGAAATCGCCAAGCCCGACATGCCGCCGCGAAAGATGTAGCTGCGGCGGATGCCTTCAAAGAGCGCATCAACATCGCGGGGGTCCTTGCCGATGAGCTGGGCGGCCATGGATTGGGTGGAGCCGCGCCAGCCGCCATCCACGTGGCTGGCCTCGCCCGTGCCGTAGAGGCCCTCATCCGTGTGGATGCGGACGTAGTGGTAGAGATACCCGGGTACGCGCACTTGAGCGGTTTTGACCTCTGTGATCTTCAAGGGAGTCCCTTTCTTCTATAGGTGTAGTTGGCCGATTGCGTGCGTGGCCGCGTCGCAGTACCAGAGCACGCCCTCGTGGATGGTCAGCCCGTGGACTTCGGTGGGGGCCTCGACGCGGATGACCTCCCAGATGCGGCCGTCTCGGGGGTCGAGGCGGTTGATGGTGCCGGCCGAGGTGTCGGCGACCCAAAGGGTGCCGTCGTCGGCCCACGCTAGGCCGTGGACCCGGAGGCCGGGGACGCGGAAGGAATGGACTTCTTCCCAAGTGCTGGCATCCATCACGTGGACGAATTGCGAAGGCGGCGAGGCCACGTACACCTGGCCGTCCTTCCACTCTAAGCCGTGGGCCCCGGTGACGCGGCCACTCTGCTGGTCGGCGACCCAAGCGACGACGCCATTACCGGGCGAATCGAGCTTGGCGATGGTTTGGCCGGTAGTCGGGTCGAGGCGGGCGATTTTAAGCTCAAAGGTCGAGGCGACCCACAGCGAGCCGCCGCCGAGCGTAATGCCGCTGGAGTGCTCGGTGTCGGTCTGGGCGGCAAAAAGGGTCTCGCCGCTTTCGTAGTCGAATTTATAGACCTTGAGGTCAACTTGGTCGATACACCAGAGGCCGTCGGGCGCGGCTTGCAGGCCATTGGGCTGGGGACCGGGGCATTTGAAACGCTCTTCAACGCGGGCGACTTGGATGGTCATGGTATGCTTTCTTTGCTAGGGGTTGGGATTAGGCCGACCGGCCCATGAGGTAGTTCCAGTTTTGACGGCGGATGGCTCGCTCCTTGTAGTGGTCGCTCTGGGAGACGCCGAGCGGGTTGGTGAAGTTGAGGATGTTGGTGACGTCCTCGGCCCGGTCGCGCTCGTTCCAGTTGGTGGGCTGGTTGGCCGCGGCTGGATCGTGGTTCCAAGTGGGGGCGGTGTTGTCCCGCGTACGGCGGAAGAGGAACTTGATCATGTGGCGCTTGTGCGGCGAGCGGTTGGCAGCCGTGCCGTGCCACAGGTCGTAGTGCGTAAAGGCCACGGTCCCGGCCTTGACCACGAGCGGCACTTGGCCGCGGATGTTGGTGTACGTGGCCATGCGGTCCGTCGGCGCGTTGCGGAACTGGGTGCCGGGGACGATGATGGTCGGCCCCATGTCGGGCGTGACGTCGGTCGGGTAGTACAGCCCCAAGAAGCGGTTGAGCAGTACATCGCGGTTGTTGAGGCCGTCTTGGTGCCAGCTCATGTGCGAGGCGTTTGGCTGCTTGCAATGCCAGTGGCGATGCGGCTGCACCTCGTAGTCTGGGCCGAGCAGGCTGACGAGGGCGCCGGTGACGGCCGGATGGTCGAGCACCTGCCAGAGTTGGGGCACGGCTTCGGTGATGGCGTCGCCGGGGTTGTGGTCTAACGCGTCGAGCTGGTCGGCGATAGACTCGTTGAGCCCGGCGGGCAACTCCGGCTCAACGAGATGGTAGCCGGAGACGAGGAAACGAGCCACTTCGGCGTCGCTGAGCAAATGCTTATCCATCGGCGATACCCTCCATTTTCTGTAGGATGAACTCATAGCCTATCACGTCCAACTCCCGGTCGTCGAACGGGGCCTGTAGGTGCGGGAATTGGACGATTTGCCAGCCGTCAACTACGGCGTCGTGTACGGTTTGGTAGGGCCAATCGGGTGCTGACTCAGCGCGGATCTCGGGCACAAAGCCCGCGACCGGCTCGATGAGCGTTAGGCCGATGATGGGGGACATGACGCTGGGGGTGCGCGCCTGCAAGTAGAGCAGGCGTTGGCGGGGTGCGTCCATTGGGTTGAATCGCTCCTGCAATGCGGGGTGTACAGCGCAGCGTTTAATATAGAAAGGCGGTGCGGCGCGGCCAATGACGCCTCTTGATAGCGGCGGCTGTCTTTCGTAGCTTGCCCCGCTGAGGAGACGGAAAAATGCAATACAACACCCTAGGTCGCACGGGCGTCAAAGTGTCTTCCCTGTGCTACGGCACCATGGCCTTTGGCGGCGATGCGGACGAGGCGACCTCCGGGCAGATGTACCGCTACTGCCGTGCGTTGGGGATCAATTTCTTCGACACGGCTAACATCTATTCCAACGGGCGTTCCGAGGAGATCTTGGGCCGGTTGATCCAAGGCGAGCGCGACGAGTTGGTCATCACCTCAAAAGTCTGCGGTCCGATGGGGGATGACCCCAACGACCGGGGCTTGTCGCGGCGGCACATTGTGCAGGCCATCGAGGCCAGTCTCAGGCGGTTGCAGACGGACCGCCTCGACCTCTATTTCGTCCATAATTTCGACGAAGACACGCCGATGGAAGAGACCCTCGCCGCGCTCGACGACTTGGTGCGCCACGGCAAAATCCTCTATCCGGCCGTGAGCAACTGGGCCGCTTGGCAAATGGCCCAAGCCCTCGGCCATTGTGCCCGCGCAGGGCTAGCACCTTTTGCGTGTATTCAGCCCATGTACAACTTGGCCAAGCGGCAAGTGGAGGTAGAGATTTTGCCGCTGGCCCGTTCCGAAGGCTTGGGCGTGATTACCTATAGCCCCTTGGGCGGCGGCTTGCTGACCGGCAAGTACGGGATTGACAAGCGGCCAGCGCGGGGGCGTCTCTTGCAGCAGGACAACTACATCAAGCGCTATGCCAACCCCGTGTTCTACGAAATCGCCGAGCGCTTTGTGCGCTATGCCGGCGACCAAGGCGTCCATCCGGCGACCTTGGCCATCGCTTGGGTTATGGGGCATCGAGACGTGACCGCGCCGATTGTCGGCGGGCGCGACCTAGACCAACTCAAGCCATCGCTCGCCGCGCTCGACTTCGCCATGTCTGCCGAAATGCGCGATGAGGTGTCGGCACTCTCGATTGCGCCACCGCCCGCTACTGACCGCGACGAGGTCCAGTCTTAACGGAAGGAAAAGGAACCATGAGACCCAACAAGCTGCGCGAAAAACTCAACGCCGGTGAGCCGACGCTCGCCACCCACATCCACACCACTTGGCCATCGATCGTTGAGGCCCTAGGGCATACCGGCGCGTACGATTACGTGGAATTTGTCGCCGAGTACGCCCCCTTTGACCTGCACGACTTGGACAACCTCGCCCGAGCCGCCGAGCTATGGGATTTGGGAACGATGATCAAGGTCGATGCCGAAAACCGCGCTTACGTGGCCCAACGGGCCATCGGGTCGGGCTTTGGCAGCGTCCTCTTTGCCGACGTACGCGATCCAGACGACGCACGGGCCTGTGTGCGTTGCGTGCGCGCCGACGCGCCCGGGGATGAAGGCACTTATGGGGTCGCCATGCGGCGCTTCGCCTATATGAGCTATGGCGGCACCCCGGAGTACGTCCAAGCGCTGCGCGACGTGGTCGTAGTTCTGATGATCGAAAAGGAGAGTGCCGTCGCCGACTTGGAGGCCATGCTCGCGGTGGAAGGGGTCGAGATGGTCCAGTGGGGAGGAGCTGATTACTCCATGAGCGTCGGCAAGGCCGGCCAGCGCGGCGCACCGGAAATTGCCGCTGCCGAAGAAAAGGTCTTTAAGACGGCCTTGGAAATGGGCGTCCATCCCCGCGCCGAGATCAACTCAGCCGACGACGCCAAGCGCTATCTCGACATGGGGGTCCGGCACTTCTGCGTCGGCACGGATATATCGGTGCTGTATGGGTATTGGCGTGAGCAGGGCGAGGCGATGCGGCGGGCGTTGGAGGGGGAGTAGCCTCACCCCCGCCACACCCTCGTCCGCAGCCCTTCAATCCCTTCGCTCAAGGCGCGGCGGTAGAGCCACAAGTCGCCGCCATAAGCTATGCAGCCCGGTCAAATGTCTCGATTTCTCGGCTCTAAAATTCCTTCCGTTGTCATTTAGCTTTGTCCTGAGTCGTCGGTATCGCGCTCAGTTCGTCGGTACTCGCCTCTAGTCTCCGGCAGACGCCAAGTACTCTGTGCAACATCTCGCATGACTACCAGTAAACCGGGCCATTGCGCGTCGTCAAATTGCCGTAACGCCTGCATAATGAGTTGGTGAATTTTGTGGCGGTTCGGTCGTCGCAGGCGTATGATGAGTATCCCGTGATGCGCCACTGTTCTATAGCACGTGAACCCTTTGTCCGTCGTAATCAACAGGCGCTCTTCCCGCTGTGCTATCTCCCACAAGGCATCATCTTTCATCCCTTCATCTGGGGTACCACGAATATCGCGGACATCATACCCCATTATATGCAAGGCTTGGACCGTCATGAGGGGGATGTGCTCATCGACCAAGACCTTCATACCTCACCCGAGAGCACCTCAAGAGGAGCTATATGCTCTTCAGCCAGTGAGGCTCCATAGTCGAAGCAAGCGAGGACATCTTCCCATGTTAGAGAAGGATATTCTTGAAGTAGGTCTTCGATGGTATCCCCGTTGGCGAGCATCCGAAGGATTTGATGCACGGGAAGGCGCGTCCCCTTGATGCAAGCCTGGCCGTGATATACTTGAGGATCAATAGTAATTCGGTTGTCCATACTCTCACTTCCTGATTTGTGTTGCGTTGACTTAACCCAAACGGATGGCCTATCTGTGGTACGCCCCGGTAAAGAGCGATCTATTGTGATCACCCCCGCCACACCCTCGTCCGCAGCCCTTCAATCCCCTCGCTCAAGGCGCGGCGATAGAGCCACAAGTCGCCGCCATAGGCTATGCAGCGAAAGCCGCGGCGCAGCATCTCCGTTCCCTCCTCAATGGTATTGACCAAATAGCCCGCGGCCTTGCCGTGGCGCTCGCAAGCAGCGATGACGCGCTCAAGGGCGGCGGTGAACTCGGGGTGGTCAAACTGCCCGGAAATCCCCAAGAAGTTGCTTAGGTCAAAGCCCCCAATCCACAGCACATCAATCTCTTCTATAGCGGCAATGCGCTCTACGTTTTCGAGCCCGGGGCGGTTTTCAATCTGAGCGATCAGCAGGCCCTCGGCGTTGGCGTGGTCAATTTTGCCAACGATGGAGCCTTGGGCGAAGTGGTCGTGAGCAATCTGAAAGGCCGCGCCGCGCTGGCCTAGGGGCGGGTACTTGCCCGACTGCACGATGACCTCGGCCTGCTGGGCGTCGCTAACCATCGGCACCATGACCCCTCGCGCCCCCACATCGAGGACGCGGGCGATGAAGTGATATTGGGTCGCCGGCACTCGCACAAAAGGCTCGATGTGGTCGGAGTTGGTGGTGGCAATCAGGTCGCGCACCGTCTCGACGCTCCAGCCGGTGTGCTCCATGTCGTACATAATGAATTCAGCACCAGCCTCGGCAGAGAGCCGGGCAATGCCCGAAGTACAAAACTCAAGGGTCATGGTGCCAATGACAGTGCCGCCCTCTTTGAGGGTGCGCTTGACTTTGTTGGGTTTCATCCGATAGCTCGATAGCGGTTCAGTTTTTCTTTGAGACGGGGATGCTCGGCCACTTGGGGATTGACCGGGTATTCGGGCAAGCGACCAGAGGCGACCGCTAGGATGCTGCGGCAGGCACTGCGGCCAATGAGGCGGAAACACTCATCGGTCCAACAAAGCCCGTGCGGAGCGACGATGGTCTGATCGGTGAGGGCCAGCACAGGATCGTCTTGGGATACAGGCTCTGTTTCAAAGACATCGAGGCCAGCCCCGGCGATCTGTCCCCGTTGGAGGGCGCGAGTGAGGGCCTGCTGATCGACGATGGGGCCGCGGGCTGCGTTGATGAGGTAAGCACTTTCCTTCATCAGCGAGAGCGCACGCTCGTCAATGAGGTGATGGGTCTCCTCAGTAAGGGCGCAGCAGATACAGACATAATCGGCGCGTTGCAGCAACGAGTCGAGCTCAACCGGTTCGGCCCCAGCGGCGCGTGCTTGTACCGCATCAACGAAAGGGTCAGCGGCAATGCAGCGAATGCCGAAGGGCTTGGCTAAGGTGCAGATCTCGCGGCCGATATTGCCTAGGCCGACCAGCCCCAGCGTGCGGTCGGTGACGCCCATGCCCATGTAGTCAAGCCGCTCGTTCCAGCGGCCCTCGCGCACCAAGCGATCCTTGGCCAGCATCCTGTGACTGAGGGCCAACAGGTACGTCAGAGCCATGACAGCCACAGGCCGGCGCACACCGTCGGGAGTAATCGTCAACAGCACACCCCGCTCGTTGCAGGCCGCGACGTCGACGCTGTCGTAGCCAACGCCGAAGCGGGCGACGATCGCCAGCTTGTCTGCTCCCTGCAAGGTCTGGGCACTGATTGTCGAGGTGAGGACCAGCAAGCCATCGTAGCTGCGGATCTGGTCGGGGCGCAACTCGGTGGTGTTTTCCGCTAGAAACTCCCACTCGACCTTGGGGGATTCGTCGAGCAGGTCGAGACCAATGTCGCCAAAGCCGAGGGTGCCGTCGGCCTTGAGAAAGTCGCGGGTGACGCCTATGCGAAAGGTTGCAGCCATGGCGACAAACAAGATAGGGTCTGACGGGCAGCTATCAAGGGGGGAGTCGGCTGTATAGGAAAGGGATCACCTTGTCTGCCATTAGATACAGAAAGAGGCAATAAGACAGCGATCCCTTCAGAGAAAAAGGGGTGGCTCGCATTTTGCTTATCTATTCCTGTTGCCTACTTTAACCCTAATCAAGGAGCAATACCGGGATGACCCCTGAAACATCTGAGATCACCACCCGCGACGTATTACAGCAGATCAACCGCCGCTTGGAGTTGATTGAAAGCGATGTGCGAGCCGTCAGCGAGAAGCAGGATGCGTCGGTTCAGACGCTGCACTATAAGAATGCCGCGTCCGTGCAGACGCTTCGAGAGGAAAATACCGTGTCCCATCGGAGCCTGCACGAGAAAATCGACACGTCCTTTCAGCTCCTCCGAGAGGAAAGGGCCGCGTCCTATCGGAGCCTGCACGAGAAAATCGACGCGGTAGAGCGCAATATGCTCAACAAGTACGACGCGACTATGCGCGACTTACACGACAAGCTCGATACCTATTTCCGCTGGACCATCGGCATCGTCCTAGCTAGCTGGCTATCCACCATGGGCGCGATCCTGTTCAAAGGATTCCTGTAGCCCATCCTTCTTCCCAGTTCCTGCCATCGCCTGAAGTCTTCGGCCTTCACGCCGCCTCGCTAGTCGGGCCGCCGCCCCTCGCGCTTTATCTGTTAAGGGCCGATGCGCTCTAAAGCCACGGCCGCGTTGGCCCGGGCGTAGCAATCCTCGTCGTCGAGGGCGCGGGTGAGCTGGGGCACGGTGTCGGACGCTATGGTGCCCAAAAAACCAGCTTTTTCTCAGACAAAGGAGGGATTGTGTCGGGTCTGGATTACGCGCTGATGGTGCTCTATATGCTCTTCTTGGTGGGGATGGGACTGTACTATAGGAAATTCGCCCAAGAAAGCATGGAAAACTACTTCCTCGGTGGGCGCAAGATGAAGGGGTGGATGAGCGGCACTAGCTATGCGGTCACCTGCATGAACGCCGACGTAGCACCGGCGTATTGCGGCATGACGGTCATCACCGGGACCTTTATCTGCTGGTGGTATCTGAGTCGCTTCGGGCTGGCACTGATGATTGGTGGGTTGCTCTTTGCCGCGTGTTGGCGGCGGTTGAAAATTTTTACCTCGCCGGAATTTTACGAACTCCGCTTCGGCGGTGCGGCCGCGCCGACGATGCGCGCTTGGGTCTCGCTGCGCAGCGCCTTTGTCGCAGTGGTAGCTTGGACCGGAGCCGGGCTTTTGGGGCTGACGAAAGTATCCGAGGCCCTCTTGGGCTGGTCGCGCTTTGAGACCTTTTTGCTCGTCATTCCAATCATCTTGGTCTATGTGGTGCTCTCCGGCTATATGGGCGTGGTGATGTCGGATTTGATCCAGACCGCAGTCATGATCGCGTCCTCGCTGGTGCTGATGGGCTTGGTCTGGGCCGACTTCGGCGGGCCGACGGGCCTCTACCAAGCGCTGGTGACCCAGTTCGGGGAAGGGGTCGTTAGCTGGCATCCGCCGATGAGTCACGAACTTTTGGGGGTGGTGGGGATTATCGCCTGGACCATGGGGACCGCTATAGGCTACGGCGGCGACGTGGCCCCGATGGCCGGAGCGATGGAGGGCCAGCGGCTGCTCTCGTGTCGCAACAGCCGCGAGGCGACGCGGATGTACGTCTGGACTGAGATCGCGCTTTTCCTAATGCTGGCCGTGCTGACCCTGCCGGCACTGGGAGCGATGGTCAAATGGCCGGGCCTGTACGACGGCAGCATGGACAAGGAGCTGGCCTACGGTCTCTTGTTGGGCCACTACCTGCCCTCGGGGCTGCTAGGGCTGGCGTTGGTGGCGATGTTTGCCTCGATCATGTCCACGGTGGACTCCAACATGAACTTCGGAGCCCAAGTCTTTATCAACGACGTGTATCGGCGCTTTATCAAGCACGGTGCTGGGATGGGGCACTACATGAGCGTCGGTCGGGTGGTGATGCTGGCCATCATGGGTCTCTCGCTGGGGGTCGCACTCCAAGCCGAGAATGTCATCGACATCGCGGTCTTCATGCTCGGGCTTTCCTCGGCCGAACTGACGGCCAACTGGGGCCAGTGGTGGTGGTGGCGCTTCAACGGCGCGGCGCGGCTGGCGGCCTCTTTCGGCGGGCCGCTGGTCTTTCTCTCAAACAAGTACGTGGTTTTCGCCCATTGGATCGACGCGGGGCAGGATGCGGCCTATATGGTGGTACTCTCGTCAATTGCCGCGACGTGCTTGCTCTGGGTCGCGGTGGCACTCTGCACCGAGCCGGAGCCCGAGGAAAAGCTCTTGGCCTTCTACAAAGAGGCTAGGCCGATGGGATGGTGGGGGCCGATCGCGCAGAAGGCGGGAGTTGAGACCGGCGGCGGCAGACCGATCGCACACGGCTTGGGGCTTGCCCTGCTTGGTGCGGTCGCCGTGGGAGGAGGCGTTATCGGCTTTTCGGGGCTTTACGTGGGGCGTTGGACTGTGGCGTTGGTCGGGGGGGTGGTCGCACTGGTGCTGGGAGCAGCGTTGCGCGGAGCATACACTCGCTATATGCGCCGAGTCGTCATTGCGCCGGAGCGAGTCGATTTGTAGCATACATCTATGGCCACCGTCGTCCTCACCGAAAAGCCGAGTGTAGCGCGCGACATTGCCCGCGTCCTCGGCGCCAGCAAACGCGGCCAAGGCTACGTCGAAGGCAACGGCTACATCGTCACCTCGGCACTAGGGCACCTCGTGCAATTCGCTGAGCCAGACGAGTACGGCCCGCCTTGGAATGGCCGCTGGTCCTTTACCCAACTGCCCATGATCCCCGAGCAGTGGAAGCTCAAGACGACGCGCTCGACCTCCGACCAATACCAAATCGTCAAAAAATTGCTCAACAGCCCACAGACGGAGCGCGTCATCTGCGCGACGGACGCCGGGCGCGAGGGCGAGCACATCTTTCGCCTGATCTACGAGCACGCCCGTTGCAAAAAGCCGGTTGACAGGCTGTGGATTTCGAGCCTGACCGACGAGGCCATTCGGACCGGCTTCCGCGCCTTGCAGGAGGGGGGGGCCTTCGATCCGCTCGCGGCGGCCGCGCGGGCGCGCAGCCAAGCCGACTGGCTGATGGGCATGAACCTGACCCGCGCCTATACCGTCCACAACAACGCGCTCTGCACCATTGGCCGAGTGCAGACGCCGACCTTGTCCATGGTGGTCAAGCGCGATGCGGCGATTGCCAGCTTTGTAAAGGCGTACTTTTACGAGTTGGTGGCGCAGCTAGCAGAGGGGTTTGCCGCCAAGTACTGCAAGGATGGCCAGACGCGCATTGACTCGAAAGAGGAAGCCGAGCGCCTGCATCGCCAGCTCAGCCCCAACAAGGTCGGCACCGTCCGCAAAATTGAGCAGAAAGTCAAAAAACACCGGCCACCCGCCCTCTACGACCTCAACAACCTCCAGCGCGACGCCAACCGCTGCTTTGGCTTTACCGCGGCGCAAACCCTCGAGCGCGCCCAAGCCCTATACGAAACCCACAAGCTCATCACGTACCCCCGCACCGAGAGCCGCCACCTCTCCGAGGACATGGTGCCCAAGTTGCCCGGCATCCTAGAAAAACTAACGCACCCGCAGGCCGGGGCTGCGCTGGCGCGTCTGCGCGGCGGGCACCGGCTCGGCCGGGCCTATGTAGATCGCACCAAGCTCACCGATCACCACGCCATTATTCCCACCGGGCAACGGCCCGCCCCCAATCTGGCCCCAGACTTACAGAAGGTGTACGACCTAATCGTGGCGCGCTTTGTCGGCGTCTTCCTGCCCGACCAAGTGGTTGAGGAGACCACGGTACTCATCGACATCGGCGGTGCCGACTTTGTGGCCAAAGGGTCTGTCGTCTTAGAGGCGGGGTGGACGGTGGTAGCCATGCGGCCTCCAGACGCGGCAAAGGAGCAGCGACAGGCACTCCCGCCGTTGCAACGAGGTCAGCAAGTTCGCGTAACGAGCATGGATGTGGTCGAGAAGGAAACCCAGCCGCCGCGACCCTACACCGACGCCACGCTCCTAGCGGCCATGAAAAACGCCGGCCGCGAAATCGAGGACGACGAATTGGCCGCGGCCATGAAGGAATCCGGGTTGGGCACGCCGGCCACGCGAGCCGAGACCATCGAAAAGCTGATTCGCACCGGCTACGTCGCCCGCGACCGCAAGGCGATCACCTCAACAGAGAAGGGTAAAGCACTGGTGAGCTTGGTGGCCGAACCGCTGCGTAGCCCGGAGCTGACGGCCGAATGGGAGCAGCAGCTCAAGGAAGTTGAGGAGGGGCAGCGTCCAGCGGCGAAATTCTACGCAGAGATCGCCGACTTAGTGCGGGCACTGGTGCCCAAAGTCCAGCAGGGGCCGGCACTCTCGCCCGAGCAAGCGGCCGCGGCACAAGGCAAAAAGAGGGGGCGCGGCAAAGCGTTGGGGCCTTGTCCCAAGTGCAAAGAGGGCCGAGTAGTAGAAAACGCCAAGGCGTACGGATGCAGTCGCTACCGGGAGGGCTGCGACCTAACAGTCTGGAAGACGGTGGCGCGCAAGCGGCTGACCGAAAAGCAGGCGCAGTTGTTGATAGCCAAGGGCCGCACCGAAAAGATGCAGGGCTTTACGTCCAAGGCCGGCAAAAAGTTTGCGGCGCGGCTCAAATTCGACGATGCGTTCAAGGTCGTCTTTGATTTTGACGATCCGCCGCGGAATGGTGCGGCTAGGTCGGAGGGACGCGAGAGGCCGCCCGAGCCGACCGCCGCCCTCACCTGCCCCAAGTGCCGGCAGGGCCAAATCATCGAGGGCCAGCGCGGCTTTGGCTGCAACCGCTATCGCGAGGGGTGCGACTTTGTGGTGTGGAAGGAAATGGCCGGTAAGAAGTTGACCGCAAAGCAAATCCACACCTTGATCGCCAAAGGCAAAACCGGCGTGATCAAGGGCTTCAAGAGCAAAAAGGGCCACAAATTCGACGCGCGGTTGAAGCTCGGGCCGGAGTGCAAGGCCGCGTTTGATTTTCCCGCTGGGGTGCGCTGACATGGCTCTTCAACGCTGTCCGTGGCTCGACCTCGACAAGCCCGATTACGTCGCGTACCACGACCGCGAGTGGGGAGTCCCCGTTCACGACGACCGCAAGCACTTTGAGTTTCTCACCCTCGAGTCCGCCCAAGCCGGGCTCAGTTGGTACACCGTCCTCCGCAAGCGCGCCAACTACCGCCAAGCCTTCGCCGAGTTCGACCCTGCCCAAGTCGCTCGCTTTAGCGCGGCCAAAATCGAGCAGATGCTCCAAGACCCCGGACTGATTCGCAATCGCCGCAAGATCAACGCGGCCGTTGAAAACGCTCGGCACTTCCTCGCCGTGCAGGACGAATTCGGCAGCTTCAACGCCTACGTTTGGCGCTTTGTCCGGGGCCAGCCCATGGTCAACGAGTTTCGCACCCTCGCCGACTTACCGGCCACCAGCCGCGAATCCGACGCCTTGAGCAAAGACCTCAAGAGCCGCGGCTTCAAATTCATCGGCTCAACCGTCATCTACGCCCACATGCAGGCCACCGGCATGGTCAACGACCACGTACTCGGCTGCTTCCGCCGCGCCCAGATCCTCAACGCGGGGTAGGCACATCCCACAGGAGAAATCCCATGCTCAGCAGCGAACAATACCAGCACTTTCAGACCTTTGGCTTCGTCGTCCTGCGCCCGTTTTTCACCGCTGACGAGGTGGCCACCTTGAGCGCGGAGTTTGAAAAGGGCCTCGACCTCGCTTATGCACACCGCCCCTTCGACAGCTCTGAGCGCCATTGGGTGCCGCAAATGGGGCCGAGCACGCCCTTGTACGCCAGCTTGCTAGAGGACGAGCGCTTCTTGGTCAATTACCGCGCAGCTCTACGGCGCGGATGCCTTTGCCGTGGGCGTAGATGCCAACCGCTACATCGGCGACACCCGCTGGCACCCCGATCACCGCGTCGATCCCACCGAAGACTGCTACGGGATCAAGTTTGCCTTCTATCTCGATGCGGTCGGCCCGGATACGGGTGCCCTGCGCCTCGTGCCCGGCTCGCACAAAAACCCGCTGCACGATGACCTGCGGGCATACATTCAAGGGCAGGGCTTGGAGTTGGCAGACATCCCCTCGTGTGCGCCTACCCCTCCGAGCCGGGCGACGTCGTCGCCTTTGACGTGCGCTGCTGGCACGCCAGCTTTGGCGGGCGACGGGGACGCCGCATGAGTACCTGCGTGTACTACAAAAACCCCGAGACCCCAGCGCAAGAACGAGCCGCCCGCCAACGCGCCCAAAAAAGCCATCAAGCACCCGCGCAATACCACCGCCCCGGCGACCCGCTCATCCACCCCCATTGGATCGCCAATCACTCGGGCAGCCCCTTGCGCCAACGCTGGATTGAGCGGTTGGACGCCCTCGGATTCCTGCATTCGGCGGCCTGAGCCTCGGGTTCGTAGGCGAAGCTAAACCATTGTCGAATATCAACCTTACAGGTCACAGAAGTGTCGTCAACTTCAGCAAGCCGGTCACGGCAGTCGTCTTCCTCTGCCTCTGGCCCCGCTACGACCGATCGAGGGTTCGGGGAGGTGGCCCTACAGATCGTCTCTACACTGCTCCTTCAATACCTTCATTGAAGTCGGACGTGGATTGAACCGTTGCACCCTCGCTTACCGCATCCACATACGCCGCATCTATTGAAGTTACCCCTTCTTGGGCAGCACGACTGACCACCGAAGCCGCTGTAGTCAACAGAATGCGAGGATGTTGTCTATTCTTCAATAGGGCCGCCACCCCTTCTTCAGTGAAGGGCTTAATGGTGCCACGGTCTCCGGGATTGTCCCGATAGTAGTCAAGGTGGGCAACTATGATCTCTCTGGCTTGGTCCGTACTTGGAAGCGGAAGTTCCACTGAATTGGGATCGCTAGGATCCAATCGGGCAACTCCTGCCAGCCCCGCTTCCCCCCAAGCTGCAGACAAGCCTACCGAGGCCTGTTGGTGGGTAGTCAGTACGCAAGAAAAAAAGTTGTGTGCTGTGTTTGCATATCCTGGGCGAACAGTGCATAGGGCGAATTCCTTTGCGAACTCCACGCGATGTCTACGCGCCATTTGGTCGACAAGGTTCTCTATGTCATCAATAAAGAGATATCCTCCGGCAAAACCAGCGGATTTCAAGTAGAGGACTATGTCATTGAAAAGAAAATCGCGTGAGAGATCCAATAGCTTTGTGTCACGGGGAACATAGAACGGTTCGAGACTGTTGTCCTTTCTAAAGGACTTCAGATAGTCTTCAAACCCGCCTATGGCAAGAGCTGATGCTGATTCGGGTCGTATTCCTTCTGTAGTTAGCTGGTTCGTAACCTTTAGGTTCAGTTCCACAGCGTCTATCCCGTTGGCGTGCAATATGTCGTCAGCCAACAGATTAGCGAGATCTCGGGTTCCGTCTGGTTTTTTCTCAACCTGTTGAACTTCTTGGTCTGTCAGATGCTGCATTCGTAGAGCAGCCTGCGATGCTTTCAGTACGCCGCTTTTACACACATCGACCAATGCCGACAAAGCCAATTGCTCCATAAAGCGCCGGTCTACTTGGGAAGGAAAAGACACGTAAACCACCAGCGCAGAAAATTGTCCATCGAATTCCGTCCACCCCCAGTCTTGGTTGATACGCTGCCGAAAGTAACGGAGCAACGCAGTCTTTCCCATGCCTCGGCTCGACTCCGTGTCTCCCTTGGACCAAAGATAGGCAAGCCGAACTCTATTTTGGAAATCGTTGGGACGAATCAAAAGCTGCTCAAATTTTTCGATGCTTGGGCGCACCGGTCCCTCAGCATAAATGGTCCCATTACGCCGAGGGTCAGTATTATATGGGTCAGAGATAGCTACATTAGGAAATGGCAAGTCTTTCAGACCAAGTTTTTTGTAGGGAGAAGTCGTTTGTTGCAGGCCTTTCTTAGGTACTCTCAGCATCATTATGCCTTCCTGATAAGGTTATAGATCTGGGTGGAACCCCGGTCACGCACCAATGGCTTTCGCCGACCGGTGATACCCTCGTATTGTAGGCCGACCGTTAAGGGGCGAGGGTCCAAGTCAAGGATATGGTTGAGGCCCTCGTCGAACGCCGCTTCTGGTATCTTCAAATATTCGCTGACCCTATCCCGGACCTCAGATAAGTCATAGTACCCGGCGATCGGAGTCAAGCTCTCAAACACCTCGTAAATGGCCTTAAGGAGTTTGTCGAGTACTTTAAGATCAGCTATGTCCGGTTCGCAGAAATAGATGTTAAAGGATTCGTCCGAGTTAAGACGAATATCTAGCGGGACATGCCAATTATTCGGAGGAAAATTCACCATACAGGGAGTATATGTCTTTAAGAACTCACAACCTTCTTGGTTATGCTTCATTTGGTTTAATAATCGGAGACTTACCAACCGATCACACATCGCTCTGAACATGGGAACGCCTATACGCATTTCGGGAACCGCCTTTAGCAGAATACGATGACGTAAGGCATCCTCCATTTTCTTAGGGTTACTACCATTCAGTGTCGATAATACTTGGTCGGCCTGCTTAGCTGCTTCTTCACCAAATGTAGGAACAAGTAAACCAGTGATGTAATCCCTGTTATCAAATCTGTCCGCATTTACTACTGGACGCCAAATAGCCTCCAATTCTAAGTGCTTCTTAACTACCAACCGGAGATTATCATAAGTCCGCAAATGCTCCGTAGCCATAACACGCCGCAGTTTTTGGAATTGACGATTATCAAGAAGGGATAAAACTGCCCTGCCCTTATCCGTCAGTTCATACGCCCCTCTCTTGACGGACTTGGCGAGTTGGAGATGTACCAATTCAGGGCAAATTTTTTCACCCACGGTCTCAAATGTACCCCTCGGCTCCGGCAACATTAGCCGCAAAGCTTTGTCACTGACATATTTGCGGACGCTCTTAGCAATTGTGTCTGTCTGCTCCTCTCGGCGAGCACTAGAAGGCAAACCTGCCAATACGCGCAGTCCGATATAGTGATAGCCAACGTCGGTTACGTTGTAGCTAGTTATATTCACTGCATCGCCTCCCGGGCACTGGCTAAAAGCCAATTGCATTCCGCGTTAAGCTGCCGAAACGAATGGCTGATTACCTGAGATTCAGATTCAGCGACCACCCTCAACACAATAGTATTTTCAGAACGATAGCCGAATCTACTGCTGATCCAATTATCCATTAACTTCAGCCATACATTGTTAAGCTCGGCACAAAAATCTTGAAACCGGTCGTGGAATTCTTCTGAAACTTGGAGACGACCCCGACGCAGTTCCACGTTAATCCTCTTTGCATTATCAACGAGTATGGGAACGGGTCTCAAACTAGGACTTACCGGGTGGATGCCAAGCCCAAGACACGCAGCCAAGCCGTTGATGTCGAACGCCGCGGTAGCCATGAATACAGGGCACAACTCCTTCAATAACAAATCCGGATTGAGGGCGAGATAGTCTAATATCTTGGCAAAGAAGACTATTACGTCGTTTTTCGCCGGAGGCCCCTGCCAGTTCTTCAGTTCCATTATAGCAGTGACATCCGGGTGTTTGGCCACGATGTCGATTTCGTGCAGAACACCGGATGCAGTAGACATCTCAGAACCGAGACGCATTTCTCGCTCCTGAGAAATCTCCCAACTACTCAAGCTAGTAATACAACCGGTCCGAAAATTACGTTCAAATCCCTGATCGGGCAGGTTGTCACGAGCTGTGTGCTGCCATTCCTCGTTGACAAACCGATAGCAATGTTTGAGGAAGTCAACTGCTGCATTCGGCAGTTCATCTTCCACTCGGATGCTAACCATTTTTCCTCATCTCGTCGAGGTCCGTAATGCGTAGATCGTATAGCTGCTCATCCATGTCTCCTTGTATCTGAGTGTTTTTGGCTGTGCCAACTCGTGCTATGTGAAGAATGTACTTAGCTCCTACGATGTGTCAAGTCATACCTTCTACATCTAACCCCACCGCCTTCCGCAACTCCTCCGGCTCCGGTACTTGGGCCGCCGCTCCAAAGCTCAGCACCTAACTCTTAATCTCATAGAATTTCCCAGTTCGCAGCCGCTTTAGTAGCAAAAATCGCCCGTCCTCCTCCAACCACCGCCCCGCGGTCTGTTTGTAGGCCGCGCCCAATGGTTGGGCCATGTCGTGCTTCCTCTGTGGTGAAATTGCAAAAAGGGGTCCAATTGAATAGAATAAGATGTGCGCTTTTTTCCCCTCACCAAGGAGCTTCTCATGCACGTCGGCACTCAGCAGTTTAATACATCGGACGAAGACCTCGAATATCTGGCTCGTCACGGGGTCTTCAACAAAAACGAAAATTTCATCGCGTTCCACCGCGAATACGGTTGGGACGTCGAAGAATTGGTCGCCAAGAAGGAGAAGTGCGCTCGCTTCGGCATCGACCTAGAGATGGTCGCCTTGCCCATGGCCCAGTTCAACGTCAACGGCGGAGGCGTCCCCAACTTTATGATGGGCAACTACGAAGAGGGCGATAAGGAGATTGCGCTGGTCGTCAACATGGTGCGGCAGGCGGCCGAAGCCGGCATCCCAGCCATCAAATACTACCTCTGCGCCCTTGAAAACCAGCGCACCGAAAGTACGCCCCCCGGCCGCGGCGGGTCCATCTACAGCACTTGGGACCTCGAAAAGGCCGACGCAGATACGCCTCGCTACGACCAACCCGTCACCGCCGAGGAAAACTGGCGTCGCATCACGTACTTCTTGGAAAGGGTCATCCCGGTGGCCACCGAGTGTAAGGTTCGCATGGCCTGCCATCCCTGCGACCCTTGGCTGCCGCCCGGCTTTAAGGGCATCGATCGCGTGATGGGGGGCTTTGACGGCTTCAAGCAGTTTATCGAGATCTGCCCTAGCCCCTACCACGGCGTCAATCTCTGCTTGGGCTGCATGGCCGAAAGCGTCGAAGACCCGCTCAACGAGGTCCCCGAAATCATCCGCTACTTAGGCTCGCGCAACAAAATTTTCCTCTGCCACTTTCGCAACATCGTCGGCAAGCGCAACAAGTTCCAAGAGGTCTGGCCCGACGAGGGGGTGATGAACATGCACCGCAACATGCAGGCCCTCAAAGAAGTGGGCTACCAGCACATGTGCGTCCCGGATCACGCGCCCGGGCACAAAGACCCCCATAGTATGCGCCAAGCCTTCGCCTACGAGTTCGGCTACATCCAAGCCATGATCCAAGCGGTGATGGACGAGAATTGAGCGAGCGCACCACCTACAGTCTCCACACATTCCGCAACGACGCTTTCGGCGGCCTCACGGCCGCGGTCGTGCTGCTGCCGAAAGCGTTGGCCTTTGGCGTGGCGTCCGGCATGGGGCCGCTAGCCGGTCTTTACAGTGCGATCGCGGTTTGCTTCTTCGCGACGATGTTCGGCGGGACGCCGGCGCAGATATCCGGCCCCACCGGCCCGATGACCGTGGCCATGGTAGTCATCGTGGCTGGGTATGCCGACAGCCTCGCCGAAGCTCTTACGATCGTCATGCTCGGCGGCCTCTTGCAGATCGCGCTGGGCGCCCTGCGAATCGGCAGCTATGTGGAGTACACCCCGTACTCGGTAATCTCCGGGTTCCGCTCGGGTATTGGCGTCATCATCATACTGCTGCAAGTGCTGGCCATTTTCGGGACCAAAACCCCTCCGGGCGGCCTAGTGGAGGCGATCCTCGCTTGGCCGGCCGCAATGGTCAACGCCGACGCGATCCTCTGTGTGCTGCTGACCCTAACCGTGGCCTTTTGCTGGCCCCACCGGCTACGCAAACTGTGCCCGCCGACGCTGGCGGCCCTAGCGGTGGGCACTCTAATCAGCCTAGCGTGGCTGGACGACGTCCCCGTGCTCGGCCCGATGCCGGCGGGCCTGCCGAGCCTGAACTGGCCGGTGCTGTCCCCCTCTTTCCTGCTCGGCGTCCTCGAACCGGCCTTTATTATCGCGCTGATAGGCTCCATCGACAGCCTGCTGACCTCGCTGGTGGCCGATTCGATCACGCGGACGAGCCACAAACCCAACCGCGAGCTGGTCGGGCAAGGGGTCGGCAATGTCATGGCAGGTCTCTTGGGCGGGCTGCCGGGGTCGGGGACGACTTCTTGTACGGTGGTAAATGTGCGGGCGGGTGGGCGGACGCGGGTGTCTGGCACGTTGTGCGCTCTACTCCTGCTGGGGCTGGGGCTGGAGCTAAGTGCGCTCACCGCGCAGATTCCCCATGCCGTGCTCGCCGGCATCCTGATGAAGGTCGGTTGGGACATCATCGACTGGCGCTTCCTCAAGCGCGTCCGCCAAATCCCACGCGATCATCTGGTCGTCATGTTTCTGACGCTTGGGCTTACCGTATTCGCGGATCTGGTCACCGCCGTGGCGATTGGGCTGATCGCCGCTGGCATGGCCAGCTCGAAGCGGTCGAAGGCCCTCGAACTAGACAGCGTGGTCTCGGTGCCGTTCCTCGATCAGACGCTCACCTCCTCGCAAGTGCCAGACCCCTACTTGGCGCGCGTCGGCCTAGTCGCTCTGCGGGGCCGGTTTTCCGTTGCTTCTTCAACCGCGCTAGTGCGCGTCATCGGCGAGGACATCCGCGAGCACGAGGCCGTGATCTTCGACTTCTCCGCCACCAAGCACATCGACGACAGCGCCGCTATGGTCATCGAACGCCTGCTCGAGACGGCCGCTGACGAGAACACGGAATGCGTGATCATGGGCTTGTCCGGCTCGGTCGCCCATACCCTCCGCGCCCTCGGCACCCTAGACGACGTCTCCCAAGACCGCTTCGTCGAAAGCCTAGATGAAGCTAAACGCCTCGCGCTCCGGCTGCTCGATAGCTAAAGCATGAGCACCGCCCATCCTCTGCTCGACATCGAGCGCGTCAACGGGCCGCCCGGGCCGTATCTCGCAGCCATCGGCACCATCTTCGCTGTCTTTGGCCCGCGCACCCAAGACTCCGGCAATGTCTCCTATGGCGTACAGGTGGGCGGCGAGCGGTTCTTCGTCAAAACCACCAATCCTGGGGCCGAGGTCTTTGGCGACCACACGACCCGCGTGGCGCTTCTGTACAACGCGGCGCGGCTCAGGCAAAGCTGCGATCATCCAGCCTTGCCGGTCCTGCATCGCATCGTCGAAACCGCGCACGGCCCGGCGCTCGTGTACGACTGGGTAGAGGGCGAGTGCCTATACGGTGGGCGCGACGACCCCCAATCGGCGCATCAGCGGTTTCGCCGCCTGCCCGACGACGCCATTCTCGCCGTGCTCGACGCGATCTACGATTTGCACGTCCAGCTCGCCCGACGCGGGTGGATTGCCGTGGATTTCTACGACGGCTGCCTGATGTATGACTTTGAGCGCCACGTCGCGCACGTCGTGGATCTCGACATGTATCGCTTGGGGGCGTTCACCAACCGGATGGGGCGGATGTTTGGCTCGACGCGCTTTATGGCTCCAGAGGAATTTGAGCGCGGCGCACAAATCGACGAGCGCACGACCGTCTTTACCATGGGCCGCGCCGCAATCGCATTCCTCGGCGACGACCTCGGCGGCGCACTGGGGGCGGTGGTGCAACGCGCCTGTCGCCAGCAACGCGACGCACGCTACCGCTCTCTAAAGGAGTTTTACGCTGCTTGGCAGCAGGCGAGGCGGCTAGGGCGCGGCTGTACCCTTTAGGTCCCAACGCCGTATCGCCTAGTCCCCACTCTGTACTGCAATATCCCTATCGCTCTCAGAGGACATCCCCGTTGGCACGGTTCTTGTTTGTTCTTGTGTGTCTCACACAGAAAGGAACCCCATGCCCTCCACTGTCCTCTCGGCCGCTACGCTCGGGATTGACGCGTACCCGGTCCACGTCGAAGTCGATACCGACCGCAGCTTGCCGACCTTTACGGTCGTCGGCCTGCCCGACTCCGCAGTCCGCGAAAGCAAAGAGCGCGTCTTGGCGGCCATCAAAAACGCCGGCTATCAGTGGCCGCGCCGCAAGATCACCATCAACCTCGCGCCGGCCGACCGCAAGAAGGAAGGCTCGGCTTTCGACCTGCCCATAGCCGTGGGCGTCTTGGCGGCCTCCCGGCAAATCGATCCGGTGAGCCTCCCCGAGTTCGCGCTCTTGGGCGAGCTGTCGCTCAACGGCAGCGTGCGCCCGGTACACGGCATGCTTTCCATGGCCACGTCCCTGCACCAGCAGGGCCTCTACGGCATGATCGTGCCGACGCAAAACGCCCGCGAGGCCGCCATTGCCAATGGGCCGCTCGTCTATGGCGTCAGCTCGCTGAACGAGGCGCTAGCCATTCTGACCGGCGATGCGCGCCAACGACCCTACGAACTGGATGTGGAAGAAGTGTTTAGCAGCAACGCCAACTACGGGATTGACTTTGCGGAAGTGCGCGGCCAAGACCACGCCAAGCGCGCCCTTGAAGTCGCCGCCAGCGGGGGGCACAACTTGCTCATGGTCGGGCCGCCGGGATCGGGCAAGACCATGCTCGCCCGCCGCCTGCCCACGATCCTCCCGGCCCCGACCCTGCAAGAAGCGCTCGATACCACCAAGATCCATTCGGTCGCCGGGATCCTTCCCGTAGGCCAAGCCCTAGTCGCCACTCGGCCCTTCCGCGCCCCGCACCACACCATCTCGGACGCTGGTCTCATCGGCGGCGGCGCGTACCCGCGCCCGGGCGAGGTGTCGCTCGCCCATCACGGCGTGCTCTTCCTAGACGAGCTGCCCGAGTTCCGCCGCAACGTCGTCGAGGCCCTGCGCCAGCCGCTTGAAGACCACGCCGTCACCATCACGCGGGCGCAGATCGCGCTCGCCTATCCCGCGGACTTTACCCTCGTCGCGGCAATGAATCCCTGCCCTTGCGGCTACCTTGCGGACGCCCGCCACACTTGCACGTGCTCTCCGGCCGCAATCCGCCGCTATCGCGCCCGCGTCTCCGGGCCACTCCTCGACCGCATCGACATCCACATCGAAGTGCCGACCCTCGCCTACGACGACTTGGCCAGCAAGAAAGACGGCGAAAACTCAGCGCACATCCGCCAGCGCGTCAACGGCGCTCGCCAGCGGCAACTCGACCGCTTTGCCGGCGAGCTATTCTGCAACGCCCAGATGGGTGCGCGGCACACCCGCCGCCACTGCTCGCTCGACGACGCTGGACAGTCCCTGCTCGAAAAAGCCATGGCCCGCCTCGGTCTCTCGGCCCGGGCCTACGACCGCATCCTCAAAGTCGCCCGCACCATCGCGGACTTAGCCGACGACAGCACGATCCAACCGCAGCACTTAGCCGAAGCCATCCAATATCGCGCCCTCGACCGCAACACCCTTCCGTAGCGCATTGAGTTCCCAATCTTCATATTCTCAGGCAGCCGTCCCTACCATCAAAGGAAACGACCATGGCCTCTAGTCCCGACCCGCGCATTCCTTGGTACACTCCCGTCGGTGCAGTAACCGTAGAAAACCCCACCCCAAGCAAACCCCACCAAGGCAAAGTGCTGGCCGCCGTCCAAGCCCATGCGGATGACATTCCCCTCTTCTGCGCCGGCCTCGTCGCCAAGCTCATGGCCGAAGGCTACACTGCCTACTTGATCCAGACCACCAACGACGAGAAGTGCGGCCCAGGGACGATGGGCGAGACCATCCTCCAGAACGAGCGCGAAGTCGAAGTGCTCGCCGAGGAGTTGGGCTTCAAACAGGTCATCCACCTCGGCTACCGCAACCACTTTCTCGACGAAGCCGCGCCCACGGAACTCCGCGCTCGACTCGTCTTTCTGATTCGCGCCCTCAAAATCGACACCATTACGACCTTTAGTCCTTGGGGCCACTGGGAGGAAAACCCGGATCACTACGTTACCGGCCAAGCGGTCGAAGCCGCGCGCTGGATGGCCGGCATGAACAAGGACTATCCCGAACAGCTAGCCTGCGGCATGCAGCCCCACTCGGTGCAAGACCTTTACTACTGGACCTGCCGCCCCGGCCAGCCCTACAACACGGTCGTCGATATATCGCCTCATATCGAGGAAAAGGTGGCCGCGATGAGCGCCAATAAGGCCCAAGGCCCAGCCGGTGCCCACGGCCGCCACCTCAAGGCGCGGCTGGCGCGTCAGGGCCAGTACCTGCCCGCCTTGGGCGACGACGACGAGGAAGCCGACCGCCAGTACATTCGCCTCTTCGGCTTACAAGAGTACCAGCGCATTGGCGCGCCCTATGGCTTGGACTACGCCGAGGCATTTTACTACGTGCCGCTGGGCGGAACCTTTACCGGCGCAATGAGCGGGGAGGACATTGAGCGCTATGTAGCAGAACACGCCGAGAACTTGTAGTGCGGTGGCTTCACCTCGTCTTTAGCAGTTGGGACGCAGGGTCTTCTCGCTGAAGGTGCTGCGAATGTTGCGGCGTCCTATTGATTATAGCGTAGCGGTTCTCAAAGGAGGAATGCCCATGCAAAGCGACTTCCACCCCTCCACGTTCGCGCCCCCGCTCGTGTGGTTGCGCCTCATTCTGGCGAACCGGGGTGTGGCAAGGCCGTATTGGGGTAAACTCGCACGGATTCTGATCACCACCAGCCTAGCCACGCCGTTGCGCCTTGCGGAATGGTTGCTGTATTCCCGGCAAATCGCCAACACCAAGATCGAGCAAGACCCTTTGTTCATCTTGGGGTTCGGGCGTTCCGGCACGACGCACTTGCAGAATCTGCTCGCGCAAGACCCGACCTACGGATACCTGACGACCTTTCAGATGATCATGCCGACCTTTTCGCTGGTCGGGCGGGGATGGTTGAAACGCCGGATGGAAAAGGGCATGAAAGACATGGGCGAGCAAACTCGGCGGATGGATAACGTGAAAGTCGATCTGGATTCGCCGCAAGAGGAAGATGTAGCACTCGCCAATTCGAGCGACATGTCCTTTGTCCACCAACTTTCCTTTCCGCAGCAGAGCCGCCGGTTGTTTGAAAAGTACGTGCTGATGGGCGCGGACCCCGAGGGCGAGCGTCTGACGGCAAGCGAACTGCGCCGGTGGGAGCGGACGTACCTGCGCGTCTTGCAGAAAATGACGCTCCATGCCGATGGGCGACAACTCTTGTTGCGAAATACCATCAATATAGGCCGGGCCGATCACCTGCTGCGCCTCTTTCCCGACGCCAAGTTCATTCACATCGTGCGCAATCCATACAACTTGTATCCGTCGCTCATGAAGTTGTACCGCACCATGCTTCCCCTGTATCAACTAGACGACTACGATTGGCCGGAAGTGGAGGAGTTCCTCGTCGAGATTTATTCGCGCTTGATGCAGAAGTACTTGGCGGACCGCGCTCTGATTCCGGCTGGTCACCTCGCGGAAGTGCGCTTTGAGGATCTAGAGCGCGACCCGCTCGGCGAACTGGCGCGGCTCTACGCCGAGCTCGACTTGCCCAACTGGGAAAACGCCCAGACCCATATCGCCGCGTACCTCAAGACCATCGCCGGTTATCGCAAGAACGTGTTCCGAATCGATCCAGCGATTATTGAGCGGGTAGATGAGAACTGGCGGTTCGCCGTAGAAGAATGGAACTATCTTCCAAGGGAAGAATGCCCATGAGCAACGACTTCCATCCCTCCACTTTCGCACCGCCTCTCGTGTGGGCGCGTCTCATTCTGGCCAATCGCGGTGTGCCCAAGCCGTATTGGGGCAAGCTCGCGCGGATTCTGATCGCCGCCACCCTAGCCACGCCGTTGCGCCTTGCGGAATGGTTGCTGTATTCCCGGCAAATCGCCAGCACAAAAATTGAACACGCGCCCTTGTTCGTCGTTGGGTTCGGGCGCTCCGGCACGACGCACTTGCAGAATCTGCTCGCGCAAGACCCCACCTACGGATATGTATCTACCTATCAGATTATGACATCGACCTTTTCGCTGGTCGGGCAGGGATGGTTGAAACGCCTGATGGAAAAGGGTCTGGCGGAGATGGGCGCGCAAACTCGGCCAATGGACAACGTGAAAGTCGATCTAGATACGCCGCAAGAAGAAGATGCGGCACTCGCTAGCTCCAGTGTTCAGTCCGCTATCCACCACCTCACTTTTCCGCAACAGCGTTGGCGGTTGTATGAAAAGTACGTGCTGATGGGCGCGGACCCCGAGGGCGAGCGTCTGACGGCAAGGGAACTGCGCCAGTGGGAGCGGGCGTACCTGCGCGTCTTGCAGAAGACGACGATCCACAACGGCGGCAAGCGACTCCTATTAAAAAATGTGCTCAACATCGGCCGGGTTGATCACCTGCTGCGCCTCTTTCCCGACGCCAAGTTCATTCACATCGTGCGCAATCCATACAACTTGTACCCGTCGCTCCTGCATCTGTACCGCGAGTTGCTGCACGTGTATCAACTCGATGACTACGACTGGTCGGAAATAGAGTCGTTTGTCACCGAGACCTATCCGCGCTTGATGCAGAAGTACTTGGCGGATCGCACTATGATTCCGGCCGGCCATCTGGCGGAAGTGCGCTTTGAGGATCTAGAGCGCGACCCCCTAGGCGAACTGGCGCGGCTCTACGCCGAGCTCGACCTGCCCGACTGGGAAAACGCCCAGACCCATATCGCCGCGTACCTCAAGACCATCGCCGATTATCGCAAGAACGCGTTCCGAATCGATCCAGCGATTATTGAGCGGGTAGGGGAAAAATGGCGGTTCGCCTTAGAAGAATGGAACTATCAACCGCCGAGCGGCGACGCCTAAAGAGCCACGCCGTGCTCACCGGCGTTCTGCCTGAGAGCTATGGCTTGACTTATCTCTGCAAACCTTCTATATACGAGACATCGGTCGCTGTTCCCCTATTCTTCTGTTGTTTCCAAGGGGAGAACGCCTATGAGCAACGACTTCCATCCCTTCACTTTCGCACCACCGCTCGTGTGGGCGCGTCTCGTTCTGGCGAATCGCGGTGTGCCCAAGCCGTATTGGGGCAAACTCGCGCGGATTTTGATCGCCACCGCCCTGGCCACGCCCTTGCGCCTTGCGGAATGGCTATTGTATGCCCGACAAATCGCCAACACAAAAATTGAGCACGCCCCCTTGTTCATCTTGGGTTATGCGCGTTCCGGCACGACGCACTTGCAGAATCTGCTCGCGCAGGATCACACGTACGGATGCGTATCTACTTATCAGGCTGTGACGGCGACCTTTTCGCTGGTCGGGCAGGGACGGTTGAAACGCCTGATGGAAAAGGGCATGGAAGACATGGGCGAGCAAACCCGTCCGATGGACAACATGAAAGTCGGTCTGGACGCGCCGCAGGAAGAAGACGTGGCAATCGCCAACTCGAGTATTCTGTCCGTTATCCACCAACTTTCCTTTCCGAAACAGTGTTGGCGGTTGTTTGAAAAGTACTCGCTGATGGGCGCGGACCCCGATGGCGAGCGTTTGACGGCAAGCGAATTGCGCCGGTGGGAGCGGGCGTACTTGCGCGTCTTGCAGAAGACGACGATCCACACCGGCGGCCGGCAACTCCTCCTAAAAAATGTGGCCAACCTCGGCCGGGTTGACCACCTGTTGCGCCTCTTCCCCGACGCCAAGTTCATTTACATCGTGCGCAATCCATACAACGTGTACCCATCGCTCATGAAGTTGCACCACTCCCTGCTTCCCCTGTATCAGCTAGACGACTACAACTGGTCGGAAGTGGAGGAGTTCCTCGTCGAGAGTTATGCGTGCGTGATGCAGAAGTACTTGGCGGACCGCGCTCTGATTCCGGCCGGCCACCTCGCGGAAGTGCGCTTTGAGGATCTAGAGCGCGACCCCCTCGGCGAACTGGCGCGGCTCTACGCCGAGCTCGACCTGCCCAACTGGGAAAACGCCCAGACGCAGATCGCCGCGTACCTCAAGACCATCGCCGATTATCGCAAGAACGAGTTCCAACTTGAGCAAGCGATTATTGACCGAGTAGAGGAGAAATGGCGGTTCGCTGTAGAAGAGTGGAACTATCAACGACCGAGCGGCGACGCCTAAACCAACGGAAGGTGTGCAATGGCCCTGCGATTTGCCGAAGAGTTACTGCTGCTCATCCTCAACGAGGATCGCGGCGATCTCGCCTTTGTTCCCGAGCCGCATCTGAACCTCGCACTCGCCGGGGCCGTGCTCATGGACTTGGTCCTTGAAAATCGGATTGACACGGATCTCGAAAAGCTCGTTTTGGTCGATTCTACGCCGGTTGAAGACGACCTTCTGGACCCCACGCTGGCCGACATCGCACAAAACGCGGAAACGCACAATGCCGAATACTATGTGCGCCGCATCGCGCAAAACGGCGAGCAGATTCGCAACCTCGCGCTCGCTCGCCTGCTGAAAACCGGCATTCTGGCCTCTGCCGAGGAAGGGGCCATCGCTCTGGCGCGTGGGGTGGCGCGTTCCCGCCGCTATCCCATTGTCGAAGGCAAAGCCGTACAGGAAGTGCAACTGCGGATCATGCGCGTTCTGTTCAGCGACGACATACCCGACCCCCGCGACATCGTGCTCATCTGCTTGGCCGACGCCTGTGGCATATTCGAGAAAATCCTGTCGAAAGAAGAGTTGCAGGAGGCAAGCGAGCGCATCAATACCGTTTCGCGGCTGGATTTGATCGGGCGGGCCATCGCCGAGGCGGTGCGCGAATCCGCCCAAGCGTTGACCGCTCCGAGCGCAGTGGTCGCGCCCAAGCAGATACCCATGGTCAAGGGATTGCCCATATTCGGCAGCGCACGGGAAGCCGCCAAGGACATCCGCGCCTTTCTGACGAAACAGTACTTGGAACTGGGGCCGGTGTTTGAAATCCGGATCCTCAATCAGAAGATACTGGTTCTCGCCGGCTCGGAAGCCAATCAGTTCGTCAATCGGAAGGGACGGTTCTTTTTTCGATCGTACGAGCCTTATCGAGGGCTTAGCGATGGGCTTGACGCGTCTCGGATGATCCTCAACATGGATGGGCCGGAACACGTGCGATACCGTCAGGCTTTCGCCCCTGCCTTCTCGCGGGCGCGGCTCCAGAATCATCTCGACATCGCCAGCGACATTGCTCGGGGCCAAGTCAGGGCCTGGCCGCTCGATCAACCTATCCGGCCGCTCCATGCTTTACAACACATCATCGCCGATCAGATGGGCACGATTTTGTCCGGCACACCTGCGAGCACCTATTTGGAAGATTTGGTCTTCCTGCTCGAAACGTTGCTGAAGACCACGCTGTCGCAGCTTCCCATGTTTTTGTTCAGGCGCAGATTCAGGAAAGCGCGCCAGCGGCTCAAAGAACTGGCTCAAGAGACGCTGAAGGCCCATGAGCCCGGAGGGCCGCGTTGCGATGCCGGCGACTTGGTAAACGACATAATTGACCTCCACCGCTCGGACCCACAGTTCCTGCCCGAGACCGACCTGATGGCTGTGGTGCTGGCCCCCTATCTGGTGGGTATTGAGACCGTCGCCACCACCTGCGCGTTCACGCTCTATGCCAGCCTCAAGCACCCGGATTTGCTGGCGCGGATGACGGCCGAGGCCGACGCTCTGTTCGCCGCGGGGGAGCATCCGACCGCAGAAAGTCTGCGCCAGCTCGACGTCACCCACCGGGTGGTGTTGGAATCGCTGCGGATGTATCCGGCCGCGCCCACCGTTTTCCGTACCGTATCAAACTCATTCGATTTTGCCGGCTACCACATTCCCGCTGGCCGGCTGCTGTTCGTGGCCACGACGGTGACGCATCGCTTGCCGGAGTATTTTCCCGATCCAGACCGCTTTGACATTAACCGCTACTTGCCCGAGCGCGCCGAGCACAGGCAGCCCAACGCCTATGTGCCTTTCGGCGTGGGCACCCACCGGTGTTTGGGGGCCAGTTTTGCCGAGATGCAGACCTTGCTAACGCTGGCGGCCATCCTGCGCGAGGCCGAGCTCGTCCTAGACCCGCCCGGTTACGAACTGAAAATGACGAATGTGCCGACGCCGCGGCCAGCAAAGAGCTTCAAGTTCAAGGTGGCGAGACGGCGATAGCCCTAACGACAAGAGAGTTTTCACACCACTTCAACAGCGGATCAAAAGAGATGAGACTGACAGCAGAGCAGATCGCAGAATTCAACACCCGCGGCGTCATCATCGCCCGGGCGGCGCTTACCCACGACGACTTGCAGCCGGCAATCGACGAGCTGTCGGCGTGGATCGACGAGCGGGCGCGGACGCTGCACGCGGCGGGCGAAATAGCGGACCTGCACGAGGACGCCCCGTTTGCCACGCGCTACGGCTTGTTGTTCAAACAGTGCCCTGAGATCGGGCGCGGAATGGACATCATGCACTATCGGGGGCGGGCGATGTTCGAGTTATTGCTCAACGAAAACCTGCTCGACCTCCTCGAATCGCTCTTGGGTCCCGAACTGACCTGCAACCCCATTCAGCACCTGCGAGCCAAACCGCCGCAAGCCTACGAAAACCGCGAAGGCCCCTCTTTCCACAATGCGCCTTGGCACCAAGACGCCGGCGTGATGATGCCCGAAGCCGAAGGCTCTGACGTGGTCACCTGCTGGCTGCCTTTGGCCGAAGCCACGGTAGAGACCGGCTGCATGGAGGTCTTGCCCGGGCTCGTCGAAACCGGCTATCTCCGGCATTTGGCGGCCGGCGGCACCACCATTGCCCCCGAGGCCATGCCCCAAACTGAATCCATCCCCTTGGAATGCAGGCGCGGCGACGTGGTGCTCATGAGCCGCTTTACGCCTCATCGCTCCACCCCCAATTACTCCGATCAATGCCGTTGGTCGCTCGACCTGCGCTACCAGCCCACCGGCCAACCCACCGGCCGCACCGGCCACCCCGACTTCGTCGCCCGCTCCCGCCGCAACCCATCCAGCGAACTGACCGACCACGCCGAATGGTGCCGCTTGTGGATCGACGCCTTTGAAAACCCACGCGGCGTTGTCGCGCACCGGGGGGAATAGGTTTCCGCCTCGCTCAAAAATTGCCGAAATTATGTCGAGTTTATTGGCTAGCCGCATAATTATTGTTCATACTATTTATCAATAAAGCCTACGAACTCTCGCCATTTGGCCTTGACGACGCGCCAGCGTAAACCAAGGAGCAAAGTTATGTCGCTACCCAGTGGCAAAGACCTCGAACAACGTTACCGGCCTTTCTTTGAGAACAAAGCGATCCAAGATGTGGGCGATGCCCGCACTCCAAATGACGCCAAACCAGTCAATGAAGAAGCCATCCTCAAGTTTGTTCAGGATTCCGATGCTGCCCATGCCCAGTATGTGCGCTCGGCCTTTCAGCGGGTTGAAGAGTTGGATCAGGCGGACTGAGCCGCGCATCCCAAACTCTGATCCGCAAAGGCGAGGTAATGGCACTTACATGTTACCAAGAGAAAATTGCTAGGCGACAGAACTTGCTGGAATTGACCTTTTCTGGTCTTCGAGAGCATTTAGGTTCGGATTTCGAGCACATCGAACTCAACAGAGCCGTTTTGCATAATGTGGTCCAAAGCTATTTCCACGATGTAAATCGCCATAAGGATTTTCACGGGACCGAACGCGTCGACGAGATCAAGCAAGCGGCTTATACGATGAAATGGATCGCGAAACTTCGGCCGGTCCAGTTCAGTTGTCCAGAAGATGTTGTGAGCAAACCCATCCTATACGTCAATGAGGTATTCGCCATGCGAGGGGGGATGGCCTTCATGAAAATTTCCCCCGACATACTGCCTGAGCCACTTTACGACGACATGCTCTATACGTTGCGCTATCGGTCCGTAGATGAGCGAATCCTTTTCGCATGGTTGGCAACACTTCAATATGCCCTTGATGGCGATATTCCTCGTACCGAAAAATAAAAGCTAACGCATCACCACAGCCGTAAACCATTGTCAGAACAAGTCCAACGCAAAGGGCCGAGAGCACATAGCCCGCTTTCGGTTATCAGCCTGTTTTTCGGCTTGGTCGAGATCGGTCTTGCATATAGTTCCGGCGTTTCTTCCGGCACCGTTCAGGTCGCAGTATTGATCTTCATGGCATTGTTTGCCGTTGGCATCGCAGGGACTTTCTTTACGTTTCTGTGGAAACGCAACTGGGTTTTCTATCCCCCCTCGGATTTTCCAAGCGCATCTGTTGAAAGCTATGTGGCGGCGATGCGTGGGGGAACTGACCTGAATCTCAGCCGACTGACTGATAGCGTTGGGCTGGTCTTCGATGACGATTCCTTGTCTGAAAAGCTAAACCATGCAGTGATGCTTCCCGATACAGAGCGTGGGGAGGCCATCAGGCAGATTGTTGAGGAACTTCGCGGGAACGCCGTTGAAGAAATAAAGGCGTCCGCTCTCCGTTTCGATGCCAGACCGTTGATGGGTGATGATGCCCCGATGTGGGAGGAAATCTACAACGAGGATACCCCCGTAGATGTCTGGCTAAACCGCGCGGCGTGGCGGCTAGAGCCTTTCCCTCCATATCCCTACGGCACAATCTGGCTCCTCAAAGACGCTTCGTCGGACAAAATTTACGACGATATAGGAGCTGCTTGGGCGAAACAACGAGGAATAGCGAAGGATAATCGTCCCCTTAGTGAAGTGGGTATTAGGGGCGGTATGAACTTTGAAGTGATTGAGAAACGGGCGTGACGATCAGTGCCGCCTCGGTTGACCAAGCAGGCGGTAATCTTGTTAATTCCCTGCCCTGCTGGCACTACAGCACAACGGTCGTCAAAACCAACCAAACGGGGGCAACATGGACCTAGACGCACTGCTGAGCGATGTGGACCTAGACGAAATGCTGCGCCTCTACGACGAGGCGGCTGAAGAGCTGATGCAAGTCGCCATCAGCGACGGGCACTTTGCCGACCGCGATCCAAGCGAGATCATCTGGCCGGTGGGCGGCGACCTCGACGCGCTCACGCGCCGCGCCGACCTGATCGGCACCATTCACGAGGGCATCCCCCCGCTCCGCGACAAGCGCCTGCAAGAGGCGTACGACCACTACGAGCGCGTCGGCCCCGCCTATCACCAAGCGAACCGTCTCTACCTAGCAACGCGCGAGCTCTTCGTCGAGCGCGGGCGCGGCGACGCACTCGATTTCCACGCGCTCTACCAATCGGTCTATCTACACGCCCTAGGCCGCGACAACCCCTACACCCTTGACGAAGGAGAAGCCGCCCTCGTCAAGCTGCGGGTCGCCCGCGTACCGCTGTCTCACGCCCACGCCGTCGCCGAAAAGCTGCAAGCCGGTGCTGAGCAAAAAGAGCCTGCGGCCGACTCGGCCGACGATCCGCGCTTGGCCGAGCATTATGCCTGCGAGATCAACGGGGATCACCACGCCGGGACGTTGCGCGACCTGCTCAGCGAGGTTGCCGAGCGCGTCGTCGATTACCTCGCCGCTGGCGAGCACCTCGCCATCCGCTTCAACGCCTATAGCAACTTTATCTATCTCGGGATATCGGTGTGGAAGGCCATCACGGACGCCGATTTGCTCTTGGCCCGCCTTGAGGGGCGGGTGCGCCCCCAATGGCATCAAAAGCTGTGCAAGTTGGTCCTGCTCGGTAAGGGCATGTTACTCAAGTTCCTCCAAGCCCACTCCGAAGACCCCGCCCAAATCAAGCCGCGGGAATTTTGGTACGGCCAAGAGTATAGCTACCTGACCCGCGACATGATTGACCTGACGCGCCGCTTAGTCGGCTACGTCAACCGACTAGCGGGCCGAGTGCCGGGGGAAGTCGATCCGGTGGTCCTGCCCCCACTGCTCAATAGCAAGGCCAAAGGGCGCTTTCTCGAATACCAGCACGTCGGGCGACGCCAGACCCTCGGCCCATGGCGTCGCCGAGCGCGCCTGTTGCGGTGGGCTTTGCTCTATTACCGCACCGGGCGCAAAAAAATGAGCCTCTTAGCGGAGCAGCTCCCAGAAGCGGACCGCCTCAAAGCGGCCAGCGCACAAAGCGGCGAATGGGGGCGGAAGTCGCTGGACATTTTCGACATTGAACTGACCATCAGTGCCGATCCGCTCTTCGCCGCTACCGCCCGCGACCTCGACCTCGCCAATAAGCAGGCGAAGGTTCTTTTTCTTCCCACTCACCGCAGCCTCTTTGACCATCCGGTGATGAGCAGCCTGCTCCACGACCCCCGCTTTCTCGAGCTGATGGGCTGGCGCGAACCTCCCACGCCTGTGATTCTCGCCCGCGCCCGCCTCACCGCACCCGCAACCCTGCGCATTGGTGGCCGCTCTTTTTCCCTGATTGGCTTTACCACTGAGGAAGTAGATACCATGATGGAGGCCGTTGACGGGCACGTCATTATGACCCGCTCGGCCGACACGAGCAACCCCACGCGCCGCTTTGCCAAACTCCTCGCAGAGCGGCCGGGCATCGTCTATGGCGAGGGCACCACCGCCGCCTTTGAGCATCAGTGCCTACCCATGCAGCACGCGCTCTTTGCGTACCTACCGCCCGACGTGATCATCGTGCCGCTGGCTTTGCGCGGCATCCACTCGCTGTGGCCCAAGTGCCCTCGCGGCAACCTCGACATCGGCAGCGGCCGGGTCGAAGTGGTGGTCTGCCCACCAATGCTCGGCGAAACCACGCTCCTGCCGCGCAAGCGCGCCCTGCGGACGCAGCTAGAGCCGGCTACGCTCTTTCAAGCCGTACACATCGCACGGCTTTTTAATCCAGAGCCGGGCTAGGATGAGAACAAGGAAATCGTGCCGTGCTCCGAACCAACGCTCGCCTTTTGGTGGATTGGGACCCACCAGCAGCAGGGCCGGGCGTGTCTGACGATCACTCAACTGCCCCGCCTGACGGTCTTGGACCCGCGCTCCCTCAGCCAAGAGCAGCTAGCCCAAGCCGAGGCGATATTTGAGCGATTCAACTATAGCAAATACCAAAAGCCGAAAGGAATCAGGCGATGCAATCTGCCAAATTTGTTTTCAAAAAAATCGGCCCGATAAAAGAGGCTGAACTGGAATTAGGCGACATCACGATCATTGCCGGGCGCAATAATACCGGCAAGACGTATCTGGCGTACACGCTCTACGGCTTTCTGAAACAGTGGAATTGGAAAATGTGGAATATGTCGTCGGAAATAAAAAAAATAATCGAAGAATTGATAGAGAAGGGTCGCTTCAAGCGCACCGTAGATAGAGAAACGCTCGGTCAAGAGCGAAAAAAAATAATCCGCGGCTTGACCCGTTCCTTCTCGCAAGAAAAGTTGGCCGGTGCGTTCAGTTCGCCAAGCAGTACTTTCCCGGGATCTTCTATTGAAGTCGAACTTCCCGGTGAATTTCCCAAAGACGTACAGACTGACATCTCTCTCCAAACGGATGGCTTCCTTTCAATCCAATACGATGGAACTGATATTATCATAACAAGAAAAAACATAAAGTGGTCTTATCACATTTCTGAGTTACTCTCGTATCATTACTGCCAGTTTCTGTTTCCAGAACTGCCTTTTGATCCATTCATTCTTTCCGCCGAACGCTTTGGTATTTCGCTTTTCTACAGAGAACTCGATTTTAACAAGAACCAATTGGTAGATTATTTGCAGAAAATGGGCGACGATAAAGATAGAGGTGGCATTTCTCCATATATCCTCATAGACAAAACGACCAGCCGCTACGCGCTTCCCATAAAAGACAACATTGACTACACCAGAGACATACCCATTCTGAAAGGAGATAGAAGCGAGCTTTACGACGACAAATTGTTTGATCAAATCAAGGACATGATGGAGGGCTATTATAGCAGTTCCAGCGACGGTATCGCATTTATCTCCAAGCGCAAAGGACGCAGCTTTAATCTACCGTTGCACATCGCGTCCTCCTCAGCACGTGGACTGTCCGACTTGTATTTCTACCTGCGTCACGCAGCAAAAGAAAATCAACTCGTCATCATCGACGAGCCAGAGAGCCATCTCGATACGGCCAACCAAATACTACTGGCGAGATTGTTGGCGCGGATGATACAGTCTAACCTGAAGGTTCTGATAACCACCCACAGCGACTACATCATCAAGGAAATCAACAATCTCATTATGCTCAGTAGGCCATTTAAGGAAAAAAAGAAGGTCATTCAGGATCTGGGGTACAAAAAAGACGATGTTATCAGACCAGATTCAGTCCGGGCGTATGTCGCAGAGGGGGACAGCTTGACCAAGTGTGGAATTGATGAATTTGGTATCGACATGCCCGTCTTTGACAAAACTATTGATAAAATCAATCGGACTTCAAATGAACTTGCCTCGCGTCTCATAGAAGAAAGAGATGCGTAAAATGGCGATAAATTCGGTATTGGAAAGAGTTCTGCAAGAAGATGTTGTGGAGACATCAAGTAAGGATAAAACCATCACCCTTCAGGAAAGGAATGAGAATGTCGATATGGAAGTGGAAATAGTTACACAGTCCGCGTCCGTCATCGCGATACGAATGAGTGCTAGGAGTCACTTATCAACTATGCAAGATGGTCCGTGGAAGCAGGTATGTGACTACCTGTTAGTCGTTGAATCAGCCAATGAAATTCACGCCGTTTTCATTGAACTGAAGAGAACTCTTACAAAAGAGGAAAAGCCAAGAGAACAACTACGGCGATCCCCACCATTTTTGGAGTATCTTCTTTCCGTCTGCAAAATTGAGAATAATAGCATTAAAACAACGCGAATAAACACCAACTATTTCATTATAGGGGAAAAATTGAACGAAAATATCGACAAGGAGTCGGTGAGAATCAATCCTAATAGAATGATTGAAAAGGAGCAGTACAAGGAGATCGAAATTGCGACATCGACCAAGAAAAGGTTCACGCTTAGTGAATTGACAAACCCAAATGAGGTAGCATGATGAAAACTGTACCAGACCCGGGATTAGAGCTTACCTCTCCTAGTGGCACGGCAGCTTCAGGGTATCACCTGTCGGAGTCGTTGGATTGGTCGAGCCTGTCAACGCAGATGAAAAACCGAGTAGTTCTCGTTCCCGTCCATACGCAAACACTGACGATCCTCGAATGTATTCACCCGTTGAGCGCAGGGACTAACGGGCTAAAAGAGCGATAGCTGTTCAGTCCCGCGTCGGCGCGGCATGGCCACCTCCTCGCGCACGAGCAACCGAGCGGGAATCTCATCTACAAACGGCGATAGCGCCCCTTGCACCCGCTCGCCATAACGCTGGCGGCTGCGCGCCCGCAGTAAAATCAACTCCTCCTCCGCTCGCGTCATGCCCACGTAAAAGAGCCGCCGCTCCTCGGCGAGGTCGGCGTCCCGCTCGCGGAAGGGGACGAGTCCGTCCTCCACCCCGCAGACAAATACCACTGGAAACTCCAAGCCCTTGGCCGCATGCAAGGTCATCAGCGCGACGGCCTCCGGGCCTTGGGGGCCGCCCCGCTCCTCGTAGTCGGCCTCCGCGCCTAGGAGCACGGTCTCCAAAAGCTGCGCGAGCGTGCCGGCCGCGTCCGCTACGCGGGCCAAGTGCTCCAAGTCCTCGTCCTCCGGGTCGCCAAACTCGGCCTGCCAGCGGCGCACCCAAGCACCCGCCCCCTCCTGAGCGGCCCATTGCCTGTACTCTGCTACCCGCGCCTCTAGTGCCTCAACCCGGCTTTGTGCCGCAGACGACAGCTCGCCTCGCCGCACTTGGCGCAAAATGTGCGGCTCCGCGCCCATGGCCTCTAGTGCCTGCCAGCGACGCACATCCTCTTGCGAGATCGAGGCGTAGCGGGCAAACGCCAAAGCGTCCCGCACCGACGGTGCTTGGAGAAAGCCCTTCTGCCCGACGAGCCGGTAGGGCAGGCCCTCCTTGTGGAAGCACTCTTCGAGCACTTGGCCCTGTCGGCCAGTGCGGAAGAGCACGGCAAAGTCGGCGAAGCTGCGGGTGCCCTCTTCGCCGGCATCGGCCTGTACCATATCGATGCCGCCGACCATGCGGGCAATCTCTCGCACTACCGCAATGCCCTCGGCCATCTCGCTCGGCACCTCAATTAGGCGGATCCGCTCCTTTGCTGGGCGCATGGCTGCGAGTTCAATGGCCTCGCGCCCCGGATTGTGGCCGACGACGGCAGCCGCAGCCTCGACAATATGTCCCTGTGAGCGGTAATTCGCGCCTAAATGGAATAGCTGCATACCCGAGAAGTGGTCGCGCAAACGGGCGAAGTACGCGGGCGAAGCTCCGCGAAAGCTGTAAATTGCTTGATCTGGGTCGCCGATGGCCATCAGGCCCGCACCTGCACCCGCCAACTGGAGGACCAAGCTATACTGCGCGGCGTTGAGGTCTTGGAACTCGTCTATCAGCAGATAGGGAAAACGCACCCGCACCTGTTCCCGCATAGCTGCGTCTGCTTCTAAGAGACGCAGCAAATCCAAGAGGATGTCGTCGTAGTCGCAGGCTCCAGACGCATGGAGGACGGCCTGATAGGCGCTGTAGTGCGGTCGCCACGCTTCGGCCACCTCATCCGGCCCCTGCGCCGCGGCCTTGGCCAGCGAGATGGCTTGACTAACAGCGGCGACCGAGCCCGGCAAATCGGCATCGGCCAGTGCCCCTTCGAGCAACCGACGCGCTTCCACCTCGTCGAGCACCAGCTTTGGCTCGCAGCCTAGCTGGCGCAAGAGCGACAACGCCAAGCGGTGGAAGGTCCCCACCTGCATCGCGCCCAGCCCGGACTCACCGCCCAACAATGCGCTCAGCCGCTGCCGCATCTGTCCAGCCGCTCGCCGGGTAAAGGTAATGGCCATGATCTGCCCCGGGTCCACGCCGCTTGCGACCAGCCGCGCAATGCGTCGCGTCAACACCCGGGTCTTGCCCGACCCTGGGCCAGCTACGACCACTAAAGGCCCGCCGCCGGCCTCTTCGATTTGCCGCTGGGCCGCGTCGGGCGCGTCCGTGGTCGGTGCCGCTTGTGAGGTGCTATCGGGCTTTGGCCGCGGCACCGGCACCCCGGCCTCAGCCGCCTTCGCATCCGCCGACCCCAAGTCGAACAACGCCCCCTGCCCTTGTAAGCGCGCCCGCTCCTCCTCGCTGAACACGCTGATTACGCCATACTCCCCATCGTGGCCGGGATAGATTTCGACTTCGCCGCAACGCATCCGGCGCACCCCCTCGGCCACCAGCGGCCCGCCGCAGCTTTCAATCGCTTGGAGTCCGGCGCGGCGCAAGACTTCGAGTTCCGGGCCGATCTCGGCCAAGAGGCGGTCGTACACAGCACGGACTTTTTTAGTCTTTGGTCCAGCACCAATCGCAGCGCCGATTACTTCGTCAAGCGGGATCAAGTACTCGTAGGATGGAGCGACGTCCGGGCGGAACCCCTCCGGGCGGTCGGCCAGCAGCTCCACCCGATGCAAAACCCCCACCGTCAGCTTGCGCCCGCACACCGGGCAGATTCCCTCAGCGGCTAGCGTTTGCGCTGGCTTGTAGCACACCGCGCACTTGCGGTGCCCGTCGTAGTGGTATTTGCCTTCTTCGGGATAGAACTCCAAGGTGCCCAAAAAGCGCGCTGGATCGCGGTCTTTGAGTGCAGCGTAGATGCCCGGATACGAGCACTCCGTATCAAAGCACGTGGCTTCGCGGGCCAGTTTTTGCGGCGAGTGCGCGTCGGAATTGGATATGATCGCATAGCGGTCGAGGGCCGACAGTCGCCAGTTCATCGGCGGGTCCGACGACAGGCCGGTCTCGACCGCGAAGATGTGCGGCAGCAGATCCTCGTAGCACTCCTCCAACGAGTCAAAGCCCGAAGAGGCTCCCAAGGCGGCAAAGTGCGGCGTCCATATATGGGCCGGGACGAAGAGCACGTTTTCGTCGGCTTCGAGGCAGATCTCTAAAAGGTCGCGGCTGTCCAGCCCCAAGATGGGCCGACCGTCGGACTGCAAGTTGCCAATGGCGCCGAGGCGGCGGTTGAGCCGGGCTACGGATTCGAGGGAAGGCAGGATGACGACGTGATGGATCTTGCGGGTCTTGTCGCCCTTCTTGTAGATGGTGCTGATTTCCACCGAGAGCATGAAGCGCACGGCGCGGCGGCAGTGCTCGGGCAGTTCTTGTTCCACGGCGGCGCGGCGGCCGGGTTCGAGTTGGTACAGCCCTTCTTCGGCCGGTTCAAGTTGGTCCGACAGTTCGGCAAACCACGCTGGATGCGTGTAATCGCCGGTGCCGACGACGTCAACGCCCTTGAGTGCCGACCACTTGTGCAAATTGGAGGGGTTGAGTGCGCGACTGGTCGCTCGCGCAAAACGCGAGTGCAGGTGTACGTCGATTATGAACTGCATATTGGATCCCCGTTGACTTGTAGGGTTGCCCTAATCCCTCCCGACCCAGTTGGCGACCACAATGCCCAAAGCCACCAACCCCATGCTGGCCAGCAGGTAAGGCGATATGGCCTCGCCCAACAGCGCGGCACTCAACAGCACACCCACCACCGGCGTCACAAAGCTGAAGCCCCCTAATCGCCCCGGCGAGTGGTGCCGGAGCAGAAAGACTAGGATGATAAAGCACAGCCCGGCGACAGCGATGCCTTGGTAGAGTACGCCAGCGACGACCGGGCCGGTTAGGGCGTATTCGGCCTCGGATTCCAAGAGCGCGCTCCAAGCGGCGAACAACGGCAGACTCAGCACGGCCTGCCAGAACAATACTTGATAGGGGTTAAGCCCCTGCACCAGCCGCTTGATCACCACCTGTCGCAAACCCAACAACAAGCCGCTGGCGGCCACCATCGCGTCGCCGAGCAGGTATTGGGTGTCGGCCAGTGCCAGCGACTCCCAAAACAACAGCACCACGCCGACAAACGAAATGGCCAAGCCGAGCCACCGCCCCAAGCCCAAGCGGTCGCCGACGAGCAAGTGCGCGAAAAGTGCCGTGGAGAAGGGGTAGATATTGACCACCACCCCTGAGCGGCTGGCCGTGGTGTATTGAGTGCCGGCGTTCAAAAGCCATATTTGCAGCGCGAAAAGCAGTGCCAAGCCGCCCAGCCCCTTCCATTCGCTGGGGGGTGTACGCAGCCGAATACCAGCAAAAAGTGCCCCGACCCATACGGTCAGAGCACCTAGCGCGAAGCGCAAGCCAGCCATGGCCGCGGGCGGCACCCCGTCGAGTCCCATCTTGATCGCCACCGGATTGCCGCCCCACAGCACGGCGGTCACCAGGGCTAGGGCACCGGCCTGTAGCCCGACGGCCTCGTTGCGGATTTCAGCGGCCAATTTAGTCGATGATCTCGGCCTTGGTGATGTAATCGAGGTTGGGAAAGTTTTCTTCGAGATAGGCATTGCCGTTCATGGCGATCTGCCCTTGGTTCGGCTGCTGGCCGTACTCGGCGTTGATCTGGTCAACCACCTCCATGCCTTCTACCACCTCACCAAAGGGCGCAAAGTTCTGGCCATCAAGTTGGCTGTTGTCTCCCAAGTTGATAAAGAGTTGGGTCGTGCGCGTATTGGGTCGGTTGGTTTTGGCGTACGTGATTCGTCCGCGCGTATTGCCCTGCTTGACCGGGTCGTCGAGGATATTGGCTTGGCGCCAAGCCATGTTCAGCTTTGGATTGCCGCTCAAGCCCCACTGCACCACAAAGCCGGGCACCACGCGGAAGAAACGCTGCTCGTCGTAGAAACCGTTGCGGACCAAGTGGTAGAAGCGGTCGGCACCGTGCGGTGACCAGTCGCGCATCACTTGGATGACGACCGGGCCGGCACTGGTCTCCAAACGCACGGAGAATTCGTCGGGGGCCTGCTCGTTGAAGGCGTCGCTCGTAGGCTCCATTAAGATCTCCTTGTTTGCTTCCCCGCCTTGACCGCCGGTTCCACAACCGAAAGCCCAGAGGGCGATGATGATTAGTAGTGCGCTCCGCTTCATTTTTGATGCCTCTTTGATGGGTGTATCTGCATGGTTGTTCCTCCGGTGGTGATGCCCCGACCAGCGCGAACCGGCCGAGGCGGATTAGTCGTTATCCGGGTAGCTTGCTCAGGATGCTCAACAATAAGCTACCTATGGCTATCAGCGTTGTGATTTGGATGCCGATAACCCAACGCAACGTCACGCGCACATCGGCAACGGCGCGTTCAATGGCGTCCAGCCGGTAATTGAGTTGCTCGGCAATCCCTTCTAATCGTCCAATCCGCCGATCGTGGTCTTGAGCTTGGGTTAAGGGCTGGGGTTGCTCGGTCATGGCGTTTCTCCTCGTTGGGGTGTGTTACCCGGCCAACCTGTTTGTTAATCTCCGCTACAGCCCTCTCGCCGCTGCGACGAGTGCTTCGGTCGTAATGCCGAAGTGCGCCCACGTCGCTAGATGGCCTTCGGACGGGGCTGTCGTCGGGTCGGTAATGCCGATGTGCGCCGCCGAAATCCCGAGGTCGCTGGCGACGCCCGCCACCAGCCCGGCGAAACCGCGCAAGCCAACATTGGCTGCGCCGATCAGGCCATCTTCTATAGTTACTACGCCTTGGGGATAGCGGCTTACGAGCTTTTCGAGGCTGCCGTCAGGCAGCGGTAGGCCGTTGATGATGTGGGCATCCACCGCGCCTTCGAGCTGTGCAGCCGCCTCGCCAGCGAGAAAAGCCGGGGCACCAAAAGCCAAAATCGCCCGCTCGGCTCCGGCGTAGGTGCGATAGGCCGTCAGCGGCTCCCAAGCGTCGCCCGCTTCCCACAGCGGCCCGGAGCCATCTTGCTTTTCGAGGATGGGCAGGGAGTCGCGTGGGATGCCGATGATATGCCCTCCGTAGTGCGCCGCCATATCGCAGACCGCCAAAAACGCCGCCCGCGCATCGGCTGGCCCGTAGAAGCGGTGCAGATAGGGCAGATAGCTCAAGCCGACATTGATCCACTCCAAACCCCAACCTGAAAAGTGATCGCGGCCGGTGCAGGCCCCCACGTGCGAGACGTGGAAGGCTACGTTGAGGCCCTCGTTGACGCCGGTGAGGTTGCGCTGATAACGCCAGACGTCAAAGCCCTCGCGGGCAATGCCCTCGTAAAAGGCCGCAAACGTCGATACCACATTGAACTGCGGACCCGGCCCGCGCATCGCTAGCCCGTCGGTAATCAGACAAGCGGCTTGCTCCTCAATGCTCATCTCAAACTGGTGATCAGCGGCCAAGAACCCGCGCGCCTTTGCCAATTTGGTCGAGGGGTCGAGGTCGCAGCTAACGACGAAGACATCGTCGGGAAAATGCGCGGCTACGGCCGCGTACGCAGCTTCGGACCCGGCGCGTGGGCTTTCGCTCGTGCCCACCGCCGGCAGGCTGACCTCCTGCTTGATGCTGGCGGGCAGGACCAAGTTGCGGCTGCCGGGAGCGGGCCTAGCTCGGGTTTCGACGGGGCGCTTCTGCCCTCGGCGCAGCGTCGCTAGGGCTTGGCGCACGGCCGCTGTTTTTTTGAACATCGGGTTGCTCAGCACTTGCGCGGCGTCGCGGCCCTTCATGTGGCCGTCGTGATGCCCTTCGCCGCCGGGTAGCTTGTTGACCAAGAAGAGGCACTCTAGCATTGGCACTAGGTCGCGGTAGCTCATCAGCGAGCCGGGAACCCAGACGCGGGTGTTCAGCTCAACGCCGTGCTCGGCCGCGAACGTTGCGACTTCGGAACCAATGCCCAAGCGCTCGCCAAAGTCGCCGAGGCACTCGTGCGTTCCCGTGGGATAGATCAGCGACGGCTGGCCCTGCCGCGCCAGTTCGTGGCCCTTGCGGTAGGCTTTGTAGAGCGTCGGAGCGTCGTGCAGGGTCTCGATCTCAATGACTTCCACGCCCAGTGCCGCGACGATTGGGCGCGGGTCCTTGTCCATGATGCCCTCGGTAGTGCCCGAAAGCTGGATGCCGTTGCGGTGCATGACAAAGGTGATGGGTGCTCCGTGTACGGCTGCGCCGTTGAAGCCGTTGAGGGCTTGGCCCGAAATGTAGCCAGCGTCGCCACAGTGGCAGACGACCCAGCTATCCTCGCCGAGCTTGGCCCGCTTGCCGAGGGCTTGGCCCACCGCCACCGGGATCATCACCCCCAGCCGCCCGCCGTTTAGCTGAGTCCCGCCCGGCAGCCAAGACACGTGCCCGGGAGCGTCGAGCCCGCGGCGAAAACCCTCGACGACGATCTCCTCATCGATAAAGCCCAGTGCCGCCAATGCCGCGTAGTAGCCTACGGAGGTGTGGGCGTGCTCAATGGTGTATTCGATGCGCTCGTAGTCGGTGATAGCCAAGGTCAGCAAGAGCGGCGGAATCAGCTCTAGACCGCCGCCGAGGTGATCCAACTCGCCGATTTCGGCCAGCGAGGCCAGCGAGCGAATCGCCATCTCGGCGGCTTCGATCTGCAAGCCCTCCAGAGCGGCGATTTGCTCTGGGTGCAACGCTTGTTGTTCGCCGATATTTACTGTGAGCGGCAAGACCTCGGAATGCACCTGCTCGCCTAGGTAGCGCACTCCGCTCAGCAGCGCTTTGTTCCGCTGCCGCTGGCCTGCTTGTGCCGCTTCAATCCCCCGCATGTAAAGCTCCCTAAGTGGGTATTTTCAGTTGAGTAAAGAACCGCAAAAAGTATAAACCGAGCACCGAGCGCGAGCAATTAACGCGGCTTGAACTGCACCGCCAATTTCTCGGCCCACGCCTTGTTCGCGTCGATCGTGCGCCCGGCATTGTGCGGCGTATGCACCACGTTGTGCCGCCCCAGCAGCGGATCGTCCAACGGCAGCGGCTCTTGGTCCCACACATCCGCCGCTAGGCTCAACTCGTCGGCCAGCACTCGTCGCCGGATGGCGTCGGTATCGCAGATTTTGGCTCTGGTCACCAGCACGACTAGACAGCCCTTAGGCAGCGCGTCAATGTGCCCAGCCTCAACTAAGCCGCACGTCGATTCCGTCAGCGGCACCATGGGTGCGAACACTTCGGCATCGGCGACTAGCTGCTCCAGATGGTACACGCGGCACGACCCGGCCCGGTGGAAGCACGGCTCGGTGGCAAACGGGTCCCAAGCCGCCACCTCAGCGCCGAGCATGGCGGCGAAACTGGCGTAGCGGCTGGCGATGTTGCCGGCCCCTACAATTCGCACCCGCTTGCCGCCCAGCGTGCCATTGGCAAAGGCAGGGTCGTCGCCAAATTGGTGCCCCCGCGCCCCGGGCCGTCCCACGCCTTCGGGCGGCTCGTAGTCCCAAGGCGCTTGGTTTTGGATGATCGCTCGGTGCAACTGCGGAATCCGCCGCAGCCCGCACAGCGTCAATGCCAAGCCAAATTCCGCCACAGTTTGCGACCAAAACCCCTCGCTCGGATGGTCGTACACCGCGACGCCGGCCTCGGATAGGTACTCGCTACAGCCCTCGCCGAGCCGCCGGCCATAAGACCCCTGAAAGGTCGCCTCCTGCAAGGCGCTGAATCGCTGTAGGCAGGTCAGGCGCACCGGCACTCCGAGCGTGGCCAATCGCGTCACTTGGCGCGGCTCCTCGACGAGCTCGCCCAAGGGCCGCTCGTCGCCATGCGCTAGACGCACAAAGCCTGCTGCGGGCCACAAGGTGCGGAAGTGGTCGGCGGCAAAGGGCCAAACTCCGTCAAAACTTGGATGAACTACGATCAAATCGCCCATGTTACTCGCGCTCTCCCCCAAAAAATGGCTGCGTCCAAGCAAATGCCTCGCCAGCCCCCCAACATTCAAAGCGCACGTAGGCCGCCCGCGCCGGCACTTCCACCTCGATTTCCCGTCCATCGGCCACGGCGATTCGCTTCGCGCCCGCGCACAAAGCCACGATCCGCGCCGCATTCTCCGTCTCAATCCAGATCCGGTTCCCCTCAACTTGGATATGGTTGATCTCGACGCCCGTCGAGGCGTAAAAGCGACCGGCGCGCAGGGCCTCTATCACGCCGTCGGCGGTCGCCTCTTCCACGTAGGCCACATTCCACCCCAACCCCACATCGCCTTCGGCCGCGTGGCTGTCGTCGTTGGCAAACCCCCACAGGCGTCTTCCCGCACTCAGCAGCATGTCCCAGCGGTTCGTCGCGTAGGGGCTGCCCTCCAAGCGGCTGATCACGCCGTTGTAGATCTCCAAGCCCGCATAGCCTTCGCAGGCCTGCAAAAGCTCCTGCGGGCAGTGGTTGAAATGGCCGCGCCAGTTGGGGTGGTTAAAAAGAACAAACCCACCGCCCGATTCGTTGGCCTCGTCGATTACCTGCTGCCGGTCTGCATGGGGTGCGACCCACGCTGTGGCCCCTACGTGCAAAACGTGCGGGCCGTTGGCTGTAATCTCATTGCCCGGCACCAAGACCATCCCTTGGGCGTCGTACTGTTCGTAGTCTGCCAAGGACGTATAGAGGTCGTGGTCGGTAATCGCCAAGAAGCCATAGCCACGGCTCGCGTAGTCGTCAATTACCGCTTGGTGACCGCGCTCGCCATCGCTGGCGGTGGTGTGCGCGTGCAGGTTGCCGGCTAGCCAGCGTCCTCCGCTCAAATTCTGATAGGGATGTTCGATCATTATGATTCTCCTTTGGTTAGGAAGCGGCCTCAAAATACGGGAGCACCCTGCAAGCGACAAGGGAAGGCCCGCCGAAGCGGTGTTGACGCGAAAAGCAAGTGGCCCTTTAATTCCGTTCAGACACGGACGTCACGCATCGAACCTCATTGAATTTTGGCCCGAGGAGCCCCGGGCTTCGGCGTCGAGCTGGCCGACGACCTCGAAGCGCGCTTCCCGTACATCCCCGGCTCTTGGAGCAACCCCGTACAACGCTGAGGACCTAATGGTCACTGACCTCGAAAATTATCTCTTCGACCTGCGCGGCTACCTGCACTTAGAGGGAGCACTTACCGCCGACGAAATCAAAGCACTCAACGATTGCCTCGACGCCATCCCCCCGCTAGAGCCGGGCGACTGGTACGGCCATGTCCACGCCCATACCTATGGCACGGTGGACGGCCTCAACTTGCAGCAAATCTACGAGGCGGGCGAACCTTTTGAGCGAATGATCGACCATCCCGCTTGGATCGAGAAAGTGCAGCACTTCGTCGGCGGCGAGGGCACATTCGACCACGCCCACGGGCCGCTTTTCATCGACGAAAACTTTGCCAACTTCCGCCAACGAGGAGAGGCCATTGGCCTGCATTCCGGCGGCTACCCGCCCATCATGCGCAACCAATTCCGCTACCACGGCGGGCGCTATATGTGCGGCCAAATCAACATCCTCGTAGCGCTCACGGACATCGGCCCAGGCGACGGCGGCACCATGCTAATCCCCGGCAGCCACAAGTCCAATTTCGCGCACCCCGACTTAGAGCGGCATCGCATGCGGCCCGGCGGCGCTACGGTCGAGGGCATCGCCGGCGCGGTCGAATGCCTCATGGCCCGCGGCGACGCCCTGCTCTTCGTCGATGGGCTCTCGCACGGCTCGGCCCGGCGCAAAAACGAAGGGACCCGCCGGATTTTCGTCTATCGCTACGGGCCCTCTTGGGGCAACTTTCGCCACGGCTACCACCCCTCGGACGAGCTGTTGGCGCGCTTGACGCCCGAGCGGCGGCAGATCGTCTGGCCGCAGCGGCCCCGTCCCCAAGGACCGCAAAAAAAGGCCATTGAGTAGTCCATGAAGGGCATCATTCTCGCTGGCGGCGCCGGCACGCGCCTTTACCCTTTGACCGTATCGGTCTCCAAACAGATTCTGCCGATCTTCGACAAGCCGATGATTTACTATCCGCTCTCGGTGTTCATGCTGGCCGATATCCGCGAGATCCTCATCATCTCCAGCCCAGAGCACACCGATCTCTACCGCCAGCTCTTCGGCGATGGCGAGCGGCTGGGGCTGAGCATTGAATACGCAGTCCAGCCGCGGCCCGAGGGCGTGGCTCACGCCTTTGTCGTGGGGGCTGATTTTGCTGGCCGCGACCCCTGTGCCTTGATATTCGGCGACAACTTCCTCTACGGGCACGGGCTGACGGCGATTTTACAGCGCGCCAGCCAACTGCGGGAGGGCGGCTTGGTTTTCGCTTACTACGTGAGCGATCCCACGCGCTACGGGATCGTCGAATTCGACCGAGCGGGCCACCCCATCATCATCAAAGAGAAGCCGCAAAACCCCCAGTCCAACTACGCGGTCATCGGCCTTTATTTTTACGACGGAGCAGTCGTTGACATCGTCCGCGGCCTCGAGCCTTCGGCCCGCGGCGAGTTGGAAATTACCGATGTCAACAACGAGTACCTGCGCCGCCAGCAGCTCAGGGTCGAGGTGTTGGGACGGGGCTTCGCTTGGTTCGACACCGGTACGCACGAGAGCCTCCTAGAGGCCAGTGATTTCGTCCAAACCATTGAGCACCGGCAAGGGCTCAAAGTGGGCTGCATCGAGGAAATAGCGTACCGCAAGGGCTACATTGGCGCGGAACAACTCCTCCGCATCGCCCATTACTCCAAAGACAATGCGTATTGTCTCTATCTGAAGGCCCTCGTCGAACAGCCCGGGCCGACGTTCTAACGCCTTTTGACTTATCGGCCCATCGCCATACTTTAATGTTTTTCACTTTCCGCCCAGCCACTCAGACATGAAGCAACTCGCACTCGACAATCCAGTCGTACAGGGGTTAGACCTAGCCTTTGTGGGCATGAGCATCGTCTTTACCGCCCTCGTATTGGTTAGCGTCTTTATCGCCGTTTTGCCGCGGCTCCTCGCCGCGATCAACCCGCATATTCCCCCAGCCCAACTCCACACGCAGAGCCAGAGCAAAGAAACCAACGCAGCCGCCATCGCGGCCATCAGCTTTGCCTTGCACACGCGCCGACAAAACGACTAACGGCCATGGAGATTCTCCTCGAATTCCTCACCACCACGGCCGTGGCCAACATGTCGGGCGGCAACCTGCTGATGATCGTTATCGGCGCGGTCTTCATCCTCCTCGCCATTCGCAAAGACTACGAGCCGCTGCTGCTGTTGCCGATCGGCTTCGGCTGCATCGTCGGCAATATCCCGTCTATCACCAGCATGGCCATCGGCGTGTACGACGAAGGCAGCGTGCTCTACTACATCTACTTCGGCGTCAGCCAAGGGATCTTTCCACCGCTGATTTTTCTCGGCATCGGCGCGATGACCGACTTCTCGACCATGCTCTCCAGCCCCCGGTTGGTGCTGCTCGGAGCCGCCGCGCAGACGGGCATTTTCCTCACCTTGATCGGCGCATTGCACCTAGGCTTCACTCCGGCCGAGGCCGGGGCCATTGGCATTATCGGCGGCGCCGACGGGCCAACGGCGATCTTCCTCGCGGCCAAGCTGGCGCCCCACCTGTTGGGGGCCATCGCCATCGCCGCGTATTCCTACATGGCCCTCGTGCCCGTAATCCAGCCGCCGGTGATGAAGCTGTTGACCACTCGCCGCGAGCGGCTGATTCGCATGAAGCCCCCGCGCCAAGTCTCGCAGCGCGAAAAGATCATCTTTCCCATCGCCGCCTTTCTCATCTGCGCGCTCCTCGCCCCGGGCGCGATTGGCCTGATCGGGATGCTGTTTTTCGGCAATCTGCTCAAGGAAAGCGGCGTCACCGAGCGCTTGGCCCAGACCGCCCGCACCTCAATGGTCGATATCGTCACCATTCTCCTCGGATTCTCGGTCGGCTGCTCGACCCAAGCCCAGACCTTTCTCACGCCGCAGTCGGTACTCATTTTCAGCCTCGGTGCTCTGTCCTTTGCAATCGCCACGGCGACCGGCGTACTCTTCGCCAAGTTTTTGAACCTCTTCACCAAAGACAAAATCAACCCCCTCGTCGGCGCGGCCGGGGTCTCGGCTGTGCCCGACTCGGCCCGCGTAGTGCAGATGATGGGCCAGCAGGAAGACCCCAATAACTACCTCCTGATGCACGCGATGGCCCCCAACATCGCCGGCGTCATCGGCTCGGCGGTCGGTGCCGGCGTCTTGTGGTCGGTGCTGGTGGGATAGACAACGAGGATGCAACTGTGAGCAAGAAGAAAATTCGCTTTATGTGTACCGCCTTCCGCGACGGCTTCCAATCGGTTTATGGCGCGCGCGTTTTCACGTCCGATTTTCTGCCGGCCGTCGCCGCGGCCAAGGAAGCTGGCATCCACTACTTCGAGGCCGGCGGCGGCGCTTGTTTCCAGTCGTTCTACTTCTACTGCGGCGAAGACGCCTTTGCCGCGATGGACGCCTTTCGCGCAACGGCCGGCCCAGACGCCGAACTCCAGACCTTGGCGCGGGGAGTCAACGTGGTCGGCCTCGAATCGCAGCCGAGCGACATCATCAAGCTCCACGCCGAGCTCTTCAAAAAGCACGGCATCACGACCATCCGCAATTTCGACGCGCTCAACGACGTCGATAACCTCATCTATTCGGGGCAGTGCATTGTGGATGCCGGGCTCAAACACCAAGTCTGCATCACCCTGATGGAACTGCCGCCGGGCTGCTCCGGTGCCCACGACGCGGCCTTCTACACCCATACCTTGCGCCAGATACTAGACGCCGGCATCCCGTATGACTCGGTCTGCTTCAAGGATGCCTCGGGCACGGCCGTGCCCTCCAAAGTCTATGAGACCATCTCCCAAGCGCGGCTCATGCTGCCCGAGGGCACCTTCATCCACTTCCACACCCACGAGACGGCCGGCATTGGCGTCAGCGCCAACATGGCCGCCCTCGACGCGGGTGCCGACGCCATCGACCTGTCCATGGCGCCCTGCTCCGGCGGCACCTGCCAACCCGACATCATCGTCATGTGGCACGCGCTGCGCGGCTCTGCCTACGACCTCGACCTAGACATCGACAAAATCCGCGAGGCCGAGGAAGTCTTTAAGGAGTGCATGGGCTCCTACTTCCTGCCTCCCGAAGCGGTGGCGGTCGAGCCGATGATTCCTTGGAGCCCCATGCCCGGCGGCGCACTGACGGCCAACACCCAAATGCTGCGCGACAACGGCATCATGGACAAGTACCCAGACATGATCAAGGCCATGCGCGAGGTCGTCGAAAAGGGCGGGTTCGGCACCTCGGTGACGCCGGTTTCGCAATTTTACTTTCAGCAGGCTTTCAACAACGTCATGTTCGGCCCTTGGGAGCGGATCGCCGCGCCCTACGGCCAAATGGTCTTGGGCTACTTCGGCAAGACGCCCGTCGCGCCCGACCCCTCAGTCGTGGAGATCGCCGCCGAGCAACTCGGTCTAGAGCCAACGACCCAAAAGCCGCTCGAACGCAACGACGCCGACCCGAACAAAGGCGTCGAACCGGCCCGCAAACAACTACGGGAAGCCGGCCTCGCCGAGACGGACGAAAACATTTTCATCGTCGCCACCTGCCAAGACAAGGGCCTCGCCTTCCTCAAGGGAGAAGGCGAGATCGGCGTACGCAAAGTGGAAAAAGAGCCAAAAGAAGAGGCCCCGGCCGACGGCCCGGCGCACTATGAGGTCACCGTGGATGGTCGCCGCTACGCCGTAGCCATTGACGGCGACACGGCCACCGTGGATGGCCGCCGCTTCCAAGTCAGCTTAGACGCAGCCACAGACGCGGCCGCTCTCCCACCGGCCTCCAAGGCCAAAGACGGTACGCCGGTACAAGCCCAGATGCCCGGGAAAGTAATCCGCCACCTCGTCCAAGTCGGCGACCCCGTACAAACGGGCGACGGAATCATAGTGCTCGAAGCCATGAAGATGGAAATGCCGGTAACGGCTCCCGTCGGCGGCACGGTCGCCGATATTTTGGTCCATGCCGGGGATCAGGTGGCCGACGGACAGGTGCTGGCGCACATACACTAAGCCACATCTCCGGTCCACACCTCGCGCCGCGTCCCGTCGTCTTCGCGCAACAGCAGTTGCCCGGCCGGGCCAAAGCCCAGCACCACGCCTGTGCGCCCGCCGACAGCGACGTACTGGCCCAAGTTGGCGCAACGAGATTCCCACGCCCCACTCAGCGCAGCAAAGCCGCCTTTTTCCCAGCGCTCGATCCACACCTGCAAATGCGCCAGTAGCTCGTCCAATGCCCCCTCCACCTCGCGCTCGGCTCCGGTCTCGATCCTCAGCGAGGTGGCGGGCTGGGCGATGGACGCGGCCTCGTCGGCATCCATGTTGACGTTGAGGCCGATTCCGAGGACGACCCCTGTACAGCGCTCGGCTAAAATGCCGCAAATTTTGCGCCCCCCCACGAGCACATCGTTGGGCCACTTGGTCTGAGCCACCAAGCCATTTTCTTCGAGATAGGCAGCCACGCCCAAAGCAGCGGCTTGGGGCAGCGACAGGAACTGCAACGGCGACGCATCGCTCCGCAACAGCACGGAAAAGGTCAAGTTGCGGCCGGGCCGAGCGAGCCACCGTCGCTCATAGCGGCCCCGGCCAGCGGTCTGGGAACGGGCAGCCAACACGAAGCCAGCGGGCAGGTTGCGGCCCGTGCGCAGCCACTGGACCAAGGTCGTATTGGTCGAGGGCAATTCGTCGTGCCACTGGGGTTTTTGGAATCGCATCGTTTTATAAAAATAACGTACAGGACGAAGGCCAAGTGCTGGGACGCTCGCCATTGACCATTAGATGCGCCTTGGTATCTTTGTACAAGTCCCTTCCAGCCGGTCTCACGCCTTTTAGCTATCGGAGCCAATCCCATGCCTGTTTCTAGACGCCAATTCCTCAAAAGTGCCGCCGCCGTTTCCATCGGCTTTGCCGGCCTCCATCGCCACCTTGCTTGGGGCGATTCAGCGCTCGAAAACCGCTTTGGGCCGCTCGTGCGCGACCCCGAAGGCATCCTCGACCTGCCCGAGGGATTTAGCTATCGGATTCTCTCGCGCATCGGCGACGCCATGGACGACGGCCTGCGGGTGCCGGGCAAAGCCGACGGGATGGCCGCTTTTCCCGGGGCCGAGGGCCGCGTCGTTTTGGTGCGCAACCACGAGCTGGGCAGCGGGGAGCGGGAGGCCGGTGCCTTTGGCGACGCCAACGAGGCGTTGGACAAACTGCCCAAAGAAGACCTGTACGACTGGGGGCACGGCGAGATGCCGGGCTTGGGCGGCACCACAACCGTCGTGTACAACCCGCAAACCGGCAAAGTGGAGCGGGAATTTCTCAGCTTGGCCGGCACGGCGGTCAACTGCGCTGGCGGGCCGACCCCGTGGCATAGCTGGGTTAGCTGCGAAGAGACGACCCAGCGGATGGACGAGCCGATCGCAAAAGACCACGGCTACAACTTCGAGGTCCCCGCGACCGCAGCAATCCGCCGCGCCGCGCCGGTGCCGCTCAAGGCCATGGGGCGCTTCAAGCACGAGGCCATCGCCGTTGATCCCCGCTCGGGCATCGTCTATCAGACCGAAGATACCGAAGATGGCTTGATCTACCGCTACATCCCCGACGCCCCGGGCAACCTAACGGCTGGGCGGCTGCAAGCCTTGGCCGTAATCGACCATCCGAGCTTGGATACCCGCAACTGGGAAAAAGAGCGGGTGCGCCGAGGCGAGCCGCTCGCCGTGCGCTGGGTCGATATAGAAAACGTCGAGTCGCCGGACGACGATTTGCGCCTTCAGGGCTTTGACGGCAAGGGCTGTGCCCGCTTTGCCCGCGGCGAGGGCATGTGGTATGGACGCGAGGCGATTTACTTTGCTTGCACTAGCGGCGGCCGCCAAAAGAAAGGGCAGATCTTCCGCTACCAGCCTAGCCCTGATGAGAGCGAGGCACCAGGGACGCTCGAACTGTTCGTCGAGCCAAACGACGGCGACCTAGTCGACAACGCCGACAACCTCACGGTCTCGCCTTTTGGCGATTTAATCGTCTGCGAGGACGGCGGCGGGGACAACAACTTGGTCGGCGTAACGCCCGCCGGCCAAATCTACCGCTTCGGGCACAATCGCATGAACAAATCCGAATTCGCCGGCGCGACCTTCTCCCCCGACGGGCAAGTGCTCTTCGTCAATATCCAGCACCCCGGAACCACACTAGCCATCTACGGGCCTTGGGATCAGCGGCGGTCCGACGGTTAGCTCTTCACCGAGTCCGGCAGGCGATACAGCGCTGTGTAGTATTCGGCACAGCGTCTTCTTTCAGCACAAGCGGGTCCTCTCTGAAAATTTGGCTTGCGAAGCGCTGGTACGCCAATTGCAAGAGTTTTGGACCGGCTGCCTCGGCGAGTTATATTTTTTCGTGCGAGGGGAAGATCGACAAATGCTGGTAAATCCAAAACCTCTAATGCGAAGGGATTTATATAATTGACGACCCTGTTTGACGATCTAAAGCAATCCGCTCTCGACTGGCGCAAGGGCGGATATACTTGTGATGAACATCCACTTATAGGCGAAATCCTCGCCTACCAGATGGAGGTGCAGGAAGGTGCGCCTGTCCTCAAGTTTCTGCGCGAACCCCAGTTTCTCGCCCTTGAGGTGTACTGGTATGTCCGGCTCAAACTGAAAACTCCCCGTATCATAGCTCTTTACAAGCATTACTACGGGGGAGATAAAAAGACCTTTTTTGATACGCTTGGCGTTCCAATGTCAAGGGATGCTTTGGAGTGGGCAGAAATAGATGGGGTCATTGAGAAAGTCAAAAGCGATCCAGACTTTGTCGCTGAAAAGAAAATTCAGGCATTGCACGAGGCGGCGATGCTGGACTATCCGAGTTACATTCTCGCCTTGGCCATGGGTGCCGGAAAAACCGTGCTAATCGGAACGATTATCGCCACTGAGTTTGCCATGTCCCTGCGCTATCCCAACGGCCATTTTATGAAAAACGCCCTTGTGTTTGCGCCCGGCACGACGATTATAGAATCCTTGCGCGAACTTAGCGATATGCCTTATGAAAACATTCTGCCGCCCGATCTCTATCGAGATTTTGCCGCCAATTTGAAAATTGAGTATCCGAGCAACGAAAAGGACATACAGGCTCAGACCAGCAGTAGTTACAACCTGATCATCACCAACACCGAAAAAATCAGTCTGCGAGCGAGGCGGAGAAGCAATCAGACCGAACTGGATTTCAAGGAAAAGGAACTGCAAGCGAACTTGAGGTTGCAAAAAATCGCCAGCCTGCCGAACCTCGGCGTCTTCTCCGATGAGGCGCACCACACTTATGGCAACACCTTCAACAAGCTAAAGCGGGTGCGGGAAACCATCAACTACATCCACGAGCAAACTTCTATCGTAGCCGTAGTCAATACCACCGGAACGCCTTATTACAAAAAACAGTATCTGAAAGAGGTCATTGTCTGGTACGGACTTGGAGACGGTATCAAGGATAACATTCTCAAAAACCTCAACGACGGGATTCACCAATACAACATTGGCAAGCAGTCGGAACAGAGCGTGTTCAACGACATCATCCGAGAGTTTTTCAATCAGTATGGCAATGTCTCGCTTCCCAATGGGGCAAAGGCGAAAGTTGCCTTTTACTTTAAGACACAGGATCACTTAGACGATTCGCGTCCTTGGATTGAGCAGGCCATGACGGGAATGGGCGAAAGCGTCTCTCAGATATTGGTCAATACCCAGCAATCAAGCTCGAAGGAAGTGGATGAGTTTAAGCGTCTCAACAACCCGACTAACCAGAAGCGCGTGATTCTTCTGATTGGCAAAGGCGTCGAAGGATGGAACTGTCCGAGCCTGTTTGCCTGTGCGCTCATCAAAGAGCAGACGACGAGCAACAATTATGTTTTGCAGGCGGCGACCCGGTGCCTGCGACAAGTGCCGGGAAACGGGCACTCGGCAAAGGTATTTCTCGATTACGGCAATGTGCGGACCCTAGACAAAGAACTGAAAGACAATTTTGGTACCGACCTCGATCTGCTTAGCGCGGCATCGGGAGATAAAGAGACCGTAACACTGCGTATTGTAAAAACGGAACTGCCCAAACTGGAAATCACTCGGACGATTAAGCGGGCTATCCGCACTGAAAAACCAAGCGACAATCTTACCTTGAACAAACCAGAGCCGCAAGAAGCTCCTGTAGTACTCCGCAGCATTCTGACGCCGGATTTCAGCGGGCCGCGGGAAATTCTAATGCCAACTGGAGACACCAAGGAACTGCCGGCCGTAGCGGAAATGACAGGTTGCCATGCTGCCGCTTGGAAAATCGCCTCGCGCTACCATCTGCCGGTGATACCAATTCTGAAGAAGCTCAACAGCTTATATCCCGAAGGTGAAATGCCGAATACTCATTTATACGGGCTGTTTCAGCAGGTTGAAGAGCAGCAGGCGAACTACGAGACTGTGGAAGAAAAAGTTACTGAGGCGATGGCCTTAATTCGGGTTCAGGATGAGAACGGAATGGATCTCTTTGAAAAGGACGAGGACGGCGTTTACGTCCACCACTTGCGTCTGCTCAGGCGAACTTATGACCGGATGAGAAACGGCGGGCTGTTTGCTGACTGCGATGAGTATGCAGACGATCACGACTTGAGCTTCCACTACATGCCGTACAACTTCGACAGTGAACCGGAGCGTTCCTTCTTCCGGCAGATTTTGTCCGTGCTCAATACAGACTCCGGCGATGTGAGGGCGTTTCTGTTCACGGGTGGCTTGACCGATCCTAAAAAGACCGACTTTCATTTTGAATACATGGGTGAGGACAAGCGATACCACCGCTATTTCCCCGACTTTGTCATTGTCAAGAAGACGGGCGAATTTTATATTGTCGAGGTCAAGGCTGAGAGTGAGCGCGGCGACAGGACGGTGGAAGCAAAGAGAAAGGCCGTGGAGCGGTTACAGAATATGCAGCCGGATAAATTCAAATATAACGTCGTTTATACTCAGGCTGCTGCGATAAGCGCGGAGCAAATCAAACCAATTGCCGATTGGATAAACTCACAATAAGGAGGTATGAACGTGAAAATCTATCATTTATTTATTAGCCATTCTTGGGCACATGCTGACGCATACAACAATTTGGTCAACCTATTGGATCAAGCCAGTAGGTTCCGTTATCATAACTACTCTATCCCCAAATATGATCCAGTGCATGTTGGCACAGACAAAGAGCTGTCCAAGGCAATCCATGATCAAATGCAGCCGTGTGGCATCGTCATCGTTCTAGCGGGTGTATATGCCAGTTACAGCAAATGGATAGACAAGGAGATTAAAATTGCTAGAAGTAGCTTTTCGAGACCAAAACCTATTCTAGCCATAGAACCTTGGGGGAGCGAGAAAACCTCTTCGGTCGTCAAGGAAAGTGCAAACCAGATCGTTGGATGGAATACCAGAAGCATCGTCTCGGCAATAAGGGAGCTAGCGTAATGGACGAAAGAAGCAGTAATTCCCTAGCAGCAATAGGGCACACTCTGACAACATAGATAGATTGAGATATGGGTGAGAGTACAACAACATCGTCTGGTGACTCCTATATCAAAGATAGGGTCGAAGATCAGATTCAGTACTTTGACCAGAAAGCGAGCAAGAACCAGAAATGGTATCGCTTCCTAAAGAAGACGGCCGTCGTCTCCAATATCCTCACGACAATGACCATCGCTGTCGCGTTTACCGTGCCTGACGACTACAAGGTTTGGATGGGGATCGGTGCTCTTGTTCTATCGACGCTCGTCCTAGCAACGTATCAATGGGAAGAATTTGCGAACTACGGAGCGAAGTGGGAGAGATTCCGTCTTGTCGCTGAGCTACTCAAGTCAGAAAAGTTCCTGTACAAGCATCAAGCAGGCCCCTACGCATCCGGCGATGAAAAGGGTCGTCACCGTTATCTTGTTGAAACCGTAGAGGCTATTATCCGTGGGACCGATATTTCCTACTTCTCTCTTATGGTTGACCCTGGGCGCAGGATTGAGCAACGACTTGGACAAGGTAGCAATATCCGAGAAGCTGCTGAATCGACCGATGCTTAACATAGCTCGGGCACCGGGGGTTTTCAGACAGCTTCTATAGAGTAATTAGGAGACAGATATTTTCCAAAAGAATCAAACCAATTGCTGATTGGATAAACTCACAGAGAGGAGGTAGCCATGAACCTATTTATTAGCCATTCTTGGAACTACTCAGGCGACTATTGGAGGTTAAAATCACTATTGGAAAACAGAGGATATTTTAATTTCAGAAACTACTCTGTGGAAAGTGATGAACCCAAAAATAATTGGGCAGAGATAGAGAACAATATTAAATGGTGTAGCACTGTTATTGTTATTGCAGGTGTGTATGCCAGTTATAGCCCATCTATAAAAAAAGAGATACGGCTAGCCAAAAGACATTTCAAGCCTACACTCGCCATAATTCCTTGGGGAAGTGGTAGAGCATCAGACTTAAGGAATGAATGTGACCGTGTTGTGGGATGGAACACCGAAAGCATTGTCTCAGCAATAAGGGAGTTGACCTAATGGACAAAAATAGACAGGAACTTTTAGAAATTTATAAACTCCATGCCGAACTTGCGGACAGGGTGAGTCAAAGACGGGAAGGAGCAAACAGACTCTTTGTAAGCCTACTGACGGGCACACTAATTTTTCTCGCCGCTTTTTTGAGATACGGCACCGAGACCATGCCTGTAGGTGCAATTTTGACCGCCGTTAGTATTTTTGGAATTTTTCTTTCCGCAGCATGGTATATCGCTATCCGATCCTATCGTCAACTTAACTCAGGAAAGTTTGCTGCTTTACACGAATTAGAAGAAAAACTCGCCTATCCCTTTTTTAGGCGTGAATGGGAATTATTAGAAGAAGGCAAGAAGCGAAGTAGTTACTGGAAGCTTACCATTGTTGAAACCTTCCTTCCCATTGCCTTTTTTATCTTTCATATCGCTCTAATTATCGTCTCTGTTATTTTCTACCATCTGTAGATAAGGGTAAAAATCAAATGAAAACCTCGCTCAAAGTCGCCCCGCTCAAAGGTCGCCCGATGCTCCATTGGGTCGGCAAGAAACCGCTAGACGTCGTGCGGCATTTTCCAGCGCAGTTGTGTGAGACGGTGGAAGTTGACGATCCGCCGGCTGAACCATCCTACAAGGAATTTGCCAAGAGCAGTTACAACCTGCTGTTTCACGGCGATAACAAGGAGATTCTCTCTTCGCTGTTGATTGCCGGGTTCCGGGGCAAGATTGATCTGATTTATATCGACCCGCCGTTTGATTCCGCCGCGGATTACGTCCGCAAAGTCAGGTTGCGCGGGCAATCCAAAACGCTCAAAGGCGAGGGACATACTTCTATCGAGCAGACGCAATACGAGGATATTTGGGCGAATGACAATTACTTGCAGTTCGTGTATGAACGGTTGATTCTACTGCGGGAATTACTGAGCGACAAGGGGGTTCTCTATCTGCATTGTGACTGGCACAAAAGCCATCACCTACGGTTTTTGTTGGACGAGGTATTCGGCGTAGAGAATTTCGGAAATGAGATAATATGGAGCTACCGAAGATGGCCTTCTAAAACCAATAACTTCCAATCTATGCACGATACCTTGCTTTGCTACTCAAAAGAATTGAAGCGTCACATTTTTAACCAAATGTATGAAGATCCTTCCGATAGCTACATACAGAGATTTGGAGGGAAAACGCAAATACTAGATGAGAAGACTGGCACTAGAAAAATAACGATGGAAGAGGATACAAAAGGTATGCCAATGCGCGACGTCTGGGATATTCCGATAATCGCCGGATTCAAAAATGAACGAACCGACTTCCCAACCCAAAAACCCGAGGCCCTGTTAGAGCGCATCATCAAAGCCTCCAGTAATGAAGGCTCCATCGTCCTTGACTGCTTTTGCGGCTCCGGCACCACCGCCGCTGTTGCAGAAAAGCTAGGCCGTCGCTGGATCGTGGCAGATTTGAACAAGGGCGCGATTCAGACTACCATCAAGCGGCTACAGAAAATCATCAACCAAAAAAACGGCGACTTGATAGAGAACGGCCGCGGCTTCATTCACTACCGGGTCAACAACTACGACTTCGCCAAACAAAACGGACTCAAGAAAATTATCATCTCTAAGTACGGCATCCAAAAAGACAATGGCGACCTGTTTTTCGACGGCATAGTCGGCGGCAAGTTGGCGAAAATCATTGACCTGAACAGGCCGTTGAACCGGATGGATATCCAGATTATCAAAGATGAAATTGCCCACAATCGCCTGGACGAAACGCGGGATATTGCCGTTTTCTGCAACGGCTCTGAAATGGACATCATTGACGAAATCGCCCAAGAGAGAAGCCCGATCAACAAAATCACGATCTGCGACATTCAGCAGGACGGCGTGACAACAGACCAGCCCGCTGAGGCCGATGTGCAAATCGCTAAGAAAGGCAAAAAAGCGACGATAAAAATTGCCGACTACATTAGCCCTGCCATTCTGGCGAGAATGGAAATCGACAGAACGTTCTTTAACGAACAAATTGGCGACTTCCGAGCGCAGATCGACTACATTCTGATTGACACCGACTACAACGGCGAGAATTTCAACATCGTGAAAAACGATCTGCCGCAGCGGCGATCTGGTTTTATCGAAGGGGAATACGAACTGACGCTCCCCCGCGCCGGCGCAAAAGTCGCGGTCAAGATCGTAGATATGCTGGGCGAGGAAGTTATTGTGGTCGAGTAGCTGTGTGAAGCGGTCCGAAAGGTCTTTAAGGTGAGAAAGTTTCTGGTAGATTGACCTCTTATGAGCCAGCCCTGTATCCATGACGCGGCCTCCCTCAAGCCGCCCCCAGCCGTTCTCGACGCCGCGCTGGCCCGGCTCGGGTTTGAGCGTTTTCTGTCCGGTCAACGCGAAGCCATCGAAACCCTGCTCGCCGGCGGTCGCCTGCTTTTGGTCGCCCCCACCGGCGGCGGCAAGAGCTTGACCTACCAGTTGCCCGCGGCCCTCCTGCCGGGCACGGCCTTAGTCGTCTCGCCGCTCATAGCCCTGATGCACGATCAAGTCCAAGCCCTAACGCGACGCGGCCTCGCCGCTACGTACCTATCCTCAACCCTCGATGGCGATGAGTTGCGCCGCCGCATGTCCGGGGTGGCCCAAGGCCAGTACAAGCTGGTCTATGCCGCGCCCGAGCGGCTGACCTTCTCCGGCTTTCGCGCCCTCCTGAGCCAGATCAGGTGCCCGCTTATTGCCGTGGACGAGGCCCACTGCATCAGCGAGTGGGGCCACGACTTCCGACCCGAGTACTTGCAGATTGGCGAGTTGATACGCGCACTGCCCGACTGTCGGGTCCTCGCCTGCACCGCCACGGCCACGCCGGTGGTGCGCGACGAAATTCTCGAACGCCTCGGGCTACCCAGCGACACGCCCCAGCTAGTGCATGGCTTTGCCCGGCCCAACCTCTCGTTGCGAGTCGCCGAAATCAACAGCGCGGCCGAGCGGCGGCGGCAAATCGACGCCCTGCTGTCCAAAGCCCTCGGCCCCTCCGGCCAGCAGCCGGGGACCGCCATCGTCTATGCCCCCACCCGCAAGAGCACCGAGGAAGAGGCCGCCCGCCTGCAAGGGGCCGGCTGGCGGGTCGCCGCCTATCACGCGGGCATGACCGGGCCAGACCGCGACGCCGTTCAGTGCGCCTTTATGCAAGACCAAATCCAAATCGTGGTGGCTACCAATGCCTTTGGCATGGGCATTGACCGCGCCGATGTGCGTGCCATCGCCCATCTGGCCCCGCCCAGCTCAATTGAAGCGTACTATCAGGAAGTAGGCCGCGCCGGGCGCGACGGACAAGACGCATACTGCCTACTGCTGATCTCCCCCGGCGACATGGCCCTGCGACGGCACCTAATCGAAAGCGATGCCAACGGACGCGCCCCCGACCAAGCGGTGGTCCAGCACAAGTGGAATCTCTTTTTGGAACTAATGCGCTGGAGCGAGGGCGGGTCCTGTCGCCACGACGCGATCTTGCGCTACTTCGGCGACGAAGCAGAAACGCTCTCGGGCTGCGGCCGCTGCGATGTCTGTCGCAGTCTCTCCCACGCCGCGGCGAGCAACGCCACCGAGGTCGCTACCACCGTGCGCAAAGCCCTTTGCGCGGTCGCCCGCCTGCACGGACGCTACGGCATCCTAATGGCGGCCAAGCTCTTGCGCGGCACCAAGGACGCCCGCCTTGCACGCGATGGCCTAGATCGGGCTCCGACCTTTGGCATCCTCAAGGAACATTCTGAGCGGTGGCTTTTACAGCTTTTGCGCCGGCTGGTCACGGCGGGTTGGGTCGATTTTTTTGGCGGCGAGCGGCCAGTCGTAGTCCTCACGGAAGAAGGACGCCAAGTCATTCACGCCGAGCGACCCGCACGCCTGCTCTTGCCGCCTAAGTCGGCCTCGCTCCCGGCAGCCCGCACCCGCCCGCGCACCTCTGACCCAGAAGCCCACCAAGCCCGACCCGAAGCTGGGCGCACCGCCCGCGCACATCCGCGCCCCCCCGACCCCAGCGGGGAATTCGACGAAAACGCCCAAGCCCTCTTTGAAGCATTGCGCCACTACCGCATGACGCTGGCCCGCGAAGAAAAGGTTCCTCCCTACGTCATCGCCAGCGATCGCACCCTCCGCGACATCGTCCTGCTGCGGCCTGCCAGCCTCGAAGAGCTCAAGCTGGCGCACGGCATCGGTCCGGCCAAGGCTGAAAAATACGGCGACGACTTGCTATCTATCGTCCGACAGGCCGCCTAACTCGCTCACAGGAGAACATTCATGGCTACAATTCGTTGGGGTATCATTGGCTGCGGCGACGTCACCGAAGTAAAGAGTGGCCCCGCTCTGTACAAGGCGCGCAATTCCGCGCTGGTGGCGGTCATGCGCCGCAACCCGGACAAGGCCCGCGATTATGCCGAGCGCCACGGCGTACCCAAATGGTACCACCGATCCGAGTTACTCATCAACGACCCGAACGTCGATGCGGTCTATATCGCGACGCCTCCCGACACCCACGCTTACTACACAATCCAAGCCGCCCAAGCCGGCAAACCTGTTTACGTCGAAAAACCAATGGCGCGCAATTACGGCGAGTGTTTGGCGATGAGAAACGCCTGCCTCCAGGCCGAGGTGCGGCTTTTTGTCGCCTATTACCGCCGCGCCTTGCCCGCTTTTCTCAAGATCAAGTCGCTAGTTGAGGAAGGGGCCATCGGCGCGGTGCGCTTCGTCTCCATCGCGCTCTGCCGACCCGCATCGGAGGACTCCTACGACCTGCCTTGGCGCGTCGTCTCAGCGATCTCGGGCGGCGGCTATTTCTTCGACCTAGCCTCGCACCAGCTCGACTTCCTCGATTTTGTGCTCGGCCCTATCATCCAAGCCTCGGGCTACGCGACCAATCAAGCCGGGCTCTATCGGGCCGAAGATGCGGTTACCGCCAGCTTCGTCTTTGAATCCGGCGTTCTCGGCGTCGGAGTCTGGAACTTCGCCGCCGACCAGTCCCGCGATCAGATCGAAATCGTCGGCGACAAGGGCCGGATCACCTTTTCCACGTTTGCCTTCACCCCGGTCGAATTGGAGACGGACGCCGGTACTGAAACCTTTGCCTTCGACCCGCCTGAACACGTACAGCAGCCACTCATCCAAACCGTCGTCGATGCCCTGTTGGCCCGGGACACTTGCCTCAGCACCGGCCTAACTGCCGCCCGCACTAACCGCATCATGGATATGATCATCAGCGACCATAGCCTTGTGCGACCTCTCACTCACCATCGGGTGCGGTGGGGGCGGATCTAGTAGCCGGTCAGTAACTGCAACGCGGTCTCGCGGTTCAATAGTGCCGCATCTTCTGCCCGTTCCAAAAACGGACGCACATCAGCCGCCACCTGATCCCACGCCAGCGTACGCAGCCGGTTGCCGACCGCTTCCCGCCAAGTCCGCGCTGTCAGGGCCTCGCCGGGCCAATGGGTCTGCTGCAACGCCGCGTTGAGTAGGGACAGGTTGGGCGCAGGCCACATCCGATCGCTCAAGTACCATATTAAGTCGTACAGATCCCGCCCTTTGGTATAAGGGCGTTGTAGAATCGCATGCAGTTTGCCAGCCAGCAGGGAAGCCCGGTCGTGGTGCTGGAGCCGCAGTGTCACGTGTCGGCGCACCAAACGGGTTTCCAGCACGGCACCGGCTGGCGGATTCGCATCGACCTCAATTTGTACGGCGAGGACTTCGTTTTGATGCGGCGAGAGACCGGCCTCGTACAGCAGGCCCCTAAAGCGCACGAACGCACGGTGGACGGTCCTCTGATCGTTCAAGCCGAGCCCGACTTCATACCCCTCGCGAGCAAGTTCCGAGCGAATGGCCGCTAAATAGGCCCGCAAGTCGTAGGAGCTCGAGGCGCCTTCGAGTGTAAAGTCGAGGTCTTCGGAGTAGCGCGGCAGCGCAAAGAGGAAGCGCAGGCTAGTGCCCCCTTGGAACGCCAGCGGCACCATCGCCCCTGCACGCTGTAGAACATCCAAAATGCGGGCCTGCAAGTATTCGCGCAGGACGTTGCGTCCCTGCACAGGATCGGCCGCCTGCACGAGTTGGAGGAGGTGATCCTTCATAGCGTCTCATAGCCCAACATCGCGTCTCGGGCCAGTGCGCGAATGCGCCGGGCGGCCCGCAGCAGTTTGGGACGAGCGGCGATGGCCGCTAGGCGATCCAGCTCCTTTAGGTCAAAGGCCCCCAAGTCGAGGCGCAGTTCGTTGATATAAGCCGGTGCATCGCCCTGCGGCTGTAGATAGATCAAATCGAGCAGGGCCTTTTCCGGCGCGGCGACAAAAGCCGACTGGCCCCGAGCCAACTCTACCTGTTGGTACCCGTAGAGCAGATCGGTCTTGAGATGGCGAAAGGAAAAGCGCCCTAGCGGCGTCTGGCGGAGTTGGGGACGCTCGGCTGTCGCGCTGGTCACTTCCGGCACGTACTCGGGAATCATACCGGCGTGTGCCAACGCCGACAAACCACTGACATAAGAGCCGCGCACTAGGCGATTGGCAACGAGGAAGGGATGGGGCGCGACTTGGCGATAGGGAGGAGCTAGCGCATAAAGCCCGCGCCGCAGTTGGTACAGCTGTCCGGCTTGGGTCCAGCGCACGAGTTGTCGCCGCATAGCACTCGGGTTTACGGCCCCGGCCAAGAGCAGGCCGGTTTCAAATAGCGGCTCATCAGCGACAATGGCGAGTAACTGATCGAATTTCACAACAACAATAGACCTTTAATGGCAACTTATTGTAATAAAATGCCGCCACGGCGAGTGCTTGGCAACGAGCACCCCGCCGCTTTTTAACAGTAATGTTGGGCAGTAGCCAGAATTTTCGTATATACCAAGCAAAAGGGAAATGGCCCGCCGCTTAGATGGGAACTTCCATGGATTCTTCTTGTTTGCAGTACGCGCTGACCGAGGCTGAAAGCCTAGAATTCACACGGCGCGGCGTCGGCCCCCGCGCTCGGCTGATCCGCGAGGCCGCGGCCTAATGCGGGCTTTGGTAACTGGCGGCACCGGCTTTGTCGGCGGAGCTTTGGTCCGCGCCCTCGTGGCTGATGGCGCACAAATCCGGGTGCTGGCGCGGCCCACCAGTCAGACTAAGGCACTGGAGAGTTTGGGCGTCGAGATCGTCCGCGGCGACATTCTCGTCCGTGCGAGCATTGAAGCCGCGCTCGAAGGGTGCGATACTCTCTTCCACGCCGCGGCACTCTACGACTTATGGGGGTTGGACGAGGCCGAACTTTTGGCCACGGAAACCGAGGGGACCCGCAATGCCATGGCCGCGGCGTTGGCGGCCGGCGTCGCCAAGGTCGTCTATACCAGCACTGCCGTCTGTATTGGCGAGGCCAAAGGCCAAGTCGCCACCGAGGCAACGGCTCATCGCGGCTACTTTCTCTCCAGTTATGAAAAAGCCAAACGCGCTGCCGAGCAGGTGGCGTTCGCGTATGCGGAAAAAGGGGTGCCGCTCATCTGCGTCCAGCCCGCTGCCATCTACGGTCCAGGCGATCGCAAGCCCACCGGGCGCTTTATCCTCAACCTACTCAACGGTCGGGTCCCCGCGCTCTTTCCCGGCAGGGTGAGCTTAGTGTACATCGACGACGCGGCTCGGGGGCACGTGCTGGCGGCTGAAAAGGGCCGGGTGGGGGAACGCTATATACTCGCGGGCACGGTTGGCAAATTGACCGAACTCGGCCGACTGGTCTGTCGGTTAGCTGGGCGCTGGGTGCCGCCGACCATTCCCACTCCGCTGGCCGCACCCTACGCGCTCGGCGGCGAGGCCCTTTCGCGCCTGACCCGCCGACCGCCGGTCCTGTCTTGGGAAACCTACCGCCTCATCGCCCACGGCTTCTGCGCCGACGGAAGCCGGGCCACTGCTGAGTTGGGTCTGGCCTATACGCCCCAAGAGGAAGGGTTGACGCGGACGATCCATTGGTGCTGGGAGCAGGGCTTGCTTAGACGCCGACCAGCCTGCATCCGCGATCCGTAGTTGGGTTTCTCGCTCGTCCATTAGGTACTCCCTCCGACACCCTCTCGTTCGACAATGCTTTTGATTGTTGGGAAGGGGGCCACTTCGATCAGTTCGAGCGTCTCGGGCGACAGCCGCGCCTTTACGCCCTCGGGCAAAGGATTGGAAGAGGGAATGTGCTGGCTGCAATAGCGCAGGGTCAAAAAGCGGCGCTGGCGGTCTTTGGGCTGCCAAGAAAGGGCACCGTGGACGACCAACTCGGAAATGACGACCACGTCCCCAGCCTTGGGGTTGAAATTGGCCACGCCCTCGGGGACCTCGGTCGAGTTGTAGGAGTCGTTGTACGTGCCATCCTTATAGCTGCCCGGGTAGAACATTTCCAGCGGGCGGGAGAAGTTGGCCTTGTGCGAGCCGGGCAGGACGATGAGACCGCCGTCGCCCGGCTGTACATCCGTTAGGTAAAAGAAAAAGACCAAGTCGTTGCAGGAAATGCGGCCGTTGTGGACTTGGTAGCGACGCCAGCCCGGCACGGCAGCCCGCAGCGAACTCTCGTGGCCGGAGTGCAGGGGGTGAAAGGGTTTGCCGTGGAAATCGACCATCATATTGCCGCCGCTGAGCCGCGGCCGATCATCGAGCAATTCTTTGATGATCGGCCAAGTCACCGGGTGCATGGTCAGGGCTTCAAGGGCTTTGTCAAAGGCAAAGGCGTGCAAATACCAGTTGAAGTGGCCGCGCTCAAGGTTGATCGCAAAGCCGTCGGGCACTTGCTCGGGGGGTGTGTCGATATAGCGCTGCGCCGCCTCTTGGGCCTTTTGTAACGCTGCGCCTTGGAGTACTCCTTCGAGGTGCAGGTAGCCGGTCAAATCGAAGAAGTAGCGCTGTTCGGGGGTCATAAGTGCGTTCATTGCAGACATCTCCTAACGTTTAGATGAACCTAGACGTGATTTGCCCCACGAGTGCCTCGCCCCGCACGTAGCGGTCGAGGTTGGCGGCGGCCAAGTGCGCCCGCTTGCGCGAGGTGCCGTCGCGCCTCTCCGTAGCGGTGGGCGCACATGAGGATGAACATCATGGCACTCTGGGTCAACGCCACGCTGCCGAGCCGCCCGGGGCAATGGGCGAGCAACAGCCCGGCGTTGAGAGTCCCCTCGACATCGACGTGGTCGAGGCCGGTGGTCTGGACTTGGAGGAATTTGGTCCTTGATGCGGTTGTGCATGTCGTCTCCTAACTCCACGGCCGGGCATAAGAGGGCTTGTTGACGAAACGCTCCATTCCCAAGTCGAGCCGAATTGCCGCGCCCGCTTGGAGGCAGACGGTGAAGTGGCGATCCTGTACGGCGACCGTTTTGTCCACTAGCTGCCCCTGCACGGTCTGCTGATATTGGGCGGCGTGTGCATGCCCCAAGCCGGCCTCTTCAGCCGCGATGGCCCGGCGCTGCTGGTAGGCAACGCGGGTGAAGCGGTGCTCGCCAAAAGCACCGGCCTGTAGCAAGACCTCGCGCCCCTGAGTCGGGTGCAGGTTGACCAAGTGCAGGACGGCCCGCTCGGCGGCGAGCGACTCCACCAAGGCGGCCACGTCTGGCGGCAAGCCCGGCCGGCCGCGTTGCGGGTCGAAGTAGCGCAGGCGGGCCATGAGCAGGCCGCCGTTGTACATAAAGAGCGGGGCACCCATCGTCAACTGCACCAAGCCCTCAACGGTGATGGGGTTGCGGACTTGCAAATATGCGTCGCTGTACGTAGAAGGGTCTTGCTGGTCGTCGCGCATAAAGGCCAAGCGCTGATATACTTGCGCGTGGTTGTGTCGCAGGATATCTACCGGATATTCCGGGTATTCGCCTGCGAGATATGCGGTCCAAGCGGCTTCGTGGCCGCCGCCGTGCTTGGAAAAGTGCGAGCGCACCTGCCGCCAGTTGTCGGGGTCGCGCTGCTGTTTGAGCCGCTCCCAGTCCTCTTGCTCCATGCTCATGCACCAGAGGTGGGTTGTGGGCTGGGCCTGCATGGGGCTGTAGCCATCCCAGCCTTTGTCGTGGTAGAAGTGCGGCGCGTACAGCGTCTGTCCCCTCATTTCCCCTTGCTGCATCAGCACGTCAATTTGGGAGCGCGGAAAGTCCATGTAGCGCGCGTCGCCGGAGAGCAAGGTCGCGTTTTCAGCGGCCGCAATGCAGGCGTCGCTCAGGTGGTGCCAGCCGTGCGGCCAAGTCCAGCCATAGTAGCCGCCGTACCACTTGCCGTCGATGTACTCGCCGATTTGCCCCGAAAGGCCGACGTTGTCGGGCAGGATGCCGTTGTTTTGCCGGGTGCGCTCGACCCAAGCATGGGTGTATTCCTCGACCCAAGCTCGGTACTTGTCGTCGCCGCTGCACAGATAGGCGTTGGTCACCATGCTGGTAGCGGCGAGGTTGCAGGCCACATCGCCGCGGCTCATCCGCTCGACGAGGATTTGGCCCATCTTCTCTTCCATGCCCGGCTTTTGCAAATCCTCGACCATCTCAATGCCGGGAACGTCGTGAAACGGCAAGGGCCAAGGCTTCCACTGGGCGTAGCGATAGGCCGTGTAGTGCTTTGCAAAATTGCGGTGCGCCGGCCCCATACTGCCGTTGTGGGCGCAGCGGATGAGCTTTTTCTCCGCGTCGTAATTGGGGGCCGCTGGGTCTTCGTTGAGATAGAAACCCGCATAGCGCTGAGCGCGCTCGACGTTCTTTTCGTGCGTTGGATCGGCGAGGCATAGCAAATAAAAAAACAAGTACCCCTCGCCTTGGTGCATCCAGTCGTACCCTTGCTCGTATTCTTTGACGACCATGGGGTGGCCGTGGCCGGTGTCGTACCGAGAAAACTGCCGGGTGATCCCCTCCCAAGCGCGATGGGAGTATTCTAGAATGTGATCGCCGCCGCCGAGCAAATAAAAGAGCGGCCAGTTGTGAAAACTCTCGTACGCGTCGTCGAGGCCGTCAATGCCACTGAAGTCCTCGCTGGGCGGCCACATCACCGAGCCGTCTGGACGCACGTAGCGCTCCCAGAGCGGATGGACAGCGTCGTCCATTAGGTCGATTAGGCTGCGCTCGAGAACGGCCCATTGGGGCGGCTCGACAAAAGGTATGTTCCCTTCAACTCTTATCATTTCAGCCTCCTCATGTTTGGCGGACGAGGGCCTCCACCTGTGTGCGGAAGACCTCAATTTGCGCCGCGTATTGGTGGCGCAATTGGATGATGAACTGCCCAAAGAGCCGCTCCTGCTTTTGGCGGCGAACCAACGCCCGGGCGCGGTGCTCGGCTTGCGCGAAGGGCCTCGGGGCGGCGTCGATCGTCGAATCGAGCAAGCGGAAAATGGCGTAGTACGGGCCGCTAATCGGCTCGGGGCTTAGCACCTCGGCCGCAGCGACCTCCAAGGCAATAGGACCGATGAGGGCACCGATTTTTTGCCCTTGCGCCGCCTCAAAGAGCGGGACGAACTGTTGCTTCTCCCAAGGATGCAGGTGAAACTCGCCTTGGTTCGCTCGGCCGCGCCGGCGCAGGGTGTGCTCGGCCGCGAGTGCGCCCAAGTTGCCGCCGCGCTCCACTTCCTCGCGCAACGCGAGTGCCTCCTCCTCGGTGCGGAGCAAAACCTCCTGCACGGTGATCGATTCGAGGGGGCGGAAAAGGTCTGGGTGGCGGTCGTAGAACGCACGAGCTTCTTCGCGGCTGGCGAAGACGCCATCAACCACGTCCCGACGCATGGCCACCAGCAGGTTGGACAGCCACCGCCTTTGAAACCAAGCCACCACTTCTTCTTCGCGGTCAATGCCTGCGGTATGTGCGCCGGCCAAGAGCAGGGCGCGCGGCTCGACGATGTCATTGACGAACCAGTCGAACCGCTCGGGCGCGTCTGCTGGGAAGCCGACGCCTAGCGCACGGGCAAAATCGAGCAGGTCGCCGATGGTAAAGACGCCGCTCGCGTGCTCGTAGATAGGCTGCTCGCGCTCGGCCGCAGAAAACGCCTTCGCACCCTGCCCGACGCGCCCGCGCACTCGCTCCAAGGCTTGCGCGTGAATCGCAAAATCGAGTTCCTGCCGCAAGCGGGCCGACAGTGCCTGCACGGCTGGCGGCAGCTTCTCCTTGAGCAACTCGGCCTCAATGACCGACTGTACAACCGAGAGCGCGACCGGTCTTTCGGCTGTCACCTCGTACACGCCGAATTGGTCGTTGAAGAACACCGGCTCCGAGAACTGACCCGGTTCCAGCGGAAAGACTTCCTCCTGCAAGATGCGTGGATACAACTCGTCCTTGAGTAGGGAGCGCCCCCTCTCTAGCCGGGTCTCGGCGAGCAAGTTGCGGTCGGCATAGAGGTCAAAGTCGGCACCGCGCTCCAAGGCCGCCTTGATTGCGTACGCCTCTTGTCGCGTAGCTACGACGATGCGCCGCACCTGCACGGCGCGATCTCGCCCTGTCTTTTGCTGGTGGGCCAGCATTTCCTCTTGCGTGTGGACGATCTTGTCGTGGACCTCTAGCTGCAAAAAACGGCGCAAGACGCGATCGCTATGTAGTTTGTCCATCTTGCGGCGGAAGTCGGCGCGCTGGTCGAGGCCCCGCTTTTTGGCCTCTAAGACCATGAGCTCCTTGTCGATCATGGTCTGCAAGTAGTCGAAATAGGCGTCAGCACCCGTCTTTTTGCTCCGCAGATCGGGGTGTAGCCTTTCTTCAAACTCCAGCAGTTGGGGAACGTCAATTTCCACCTCGCCGACTCGGGCCACCACCAAATCCTCGGTGGGTGGCCCGCAGGTCCATAAAACGAGGAGCCACAGCCAATATGCCGCCTGTTTCGCTCTACTCACTAAGCCCTGCTTGTATGGTGACAAACGTCAAACCACTGGTTTCGGTCCTGGCCCTCTGCGCGGCGCGCTCGATCTGCCGCTTGTCGATGCGAAGCCCCACTTGCGACATCAGCTTATAGCCCAAGTACGAGGTCGTATTGGACAATTGCACGGCCAAGGACGTCTCGTCGTAGTCCCCGGTGGGATCGTCCGGGGTGACGGCACTCTCGTCCACGACCAAGTCGCGGAAGCGCAAGTACTCCGCGCCGAGTTGTATGACCGAGCGTTTCATAAAGGGCACCTTGACCAGTACCGAGGCCAGTACGCTCCAATCGCGCCGCTCGGCCATGGGAGCCCCGAGCTGCCGCTCGACATTGAACGGGGTGTCGTCCATGAACAGCTCTTGCTTGAGGCGCGGCAACGCGGTTATGCGGCCCAGATGCACTGGGTACTCGGCCTTGTTGATCAGCCCCAAGCGCCGCGCATTGCGTTGCAAGGGGCGGCCATCGCGGTCAACGGCATCTTCTCGCCGCTGCTGTATGAATTCGTACAGCAGCTTGCCCTCGCCGGCAAAGCCAGCGCGGCGACCCTCAGCCCCTATCCACAGCTTGTTGACCAAGGCGTCGCCCATGCCCAGCGGATCGCGAATGGCGATCATGTTGCCCGAGGAATTGCTCGGGCGACCGAGCACGGGGCGCGGTTGAATCCACTGGACCAAGTCTTCGGCGATCGCGTCGGCCACCCACTTGAACGAATTATACGCCGTCAGTGTGCCCAATCCGGCAAAGCTCTGCTCGTACGCAAGCAAGGCATAGTACGTGCGGTTGCACGCCCCGGTCGTCGGCTCGCGCTCCCACACCTGCCCAGTCGTCAGCTTGAGCTCGGGCCGGAGGTCCGCGCTCAGATAGGCGTTGTACCCGCGCCGGTCGCGCTTGTAGGGGTAGTCGGGCTCATCGTCGTTTTCAAAGCGGTCGCCCCAGCCATTGTTGTTCAAGTCGAGGGCAAAAAGGTACTCGGGCCGATCGACATTGTAGCGGAGAAAAGGCTCTTCGTAGTCGGGCAGGAAATTGGGACGCTCGCGCAGATCGTTTTGATTGAAGTCGGAAATGAAGTCGTTGTTCTCGTCGAGACCCGGAAAGACCGCGTCGTCGGCAAAGCCCTCAAAGGTGCGGGCGCGGAGGCCGCGCTGGTCGGCGGTGCGCCCGTCGTCGAAGCGGCGCTTTTGGTCGTTGATGCGGTCGTTGTCGTCGTTGTCATCGACAAAGTCGTACCCGTGCCGCGACCGCGCTTCGGCGTCGTTGGACCAATCCACCCGGCCGCTGCTATCGACAAAGCGCGGGCTCGTGTTGTACTCGGCATCTAGGCCGAATGCCTCGCCAAAAAAGAAAAACGGGGCAAAGCGACGCGAGACATTGAGCATCCAGCCGAGGGCCGCGCGATCGCCGCCAATGCCCGAGGACGCCTTGTGCGTATCCCGCGTCCGCGTCGGGTACTGGGTGAATTGGTGGTTGACGTTGAATTCGCCATACACGCGGAAGCCAGCCCAATCGTCGGCCTGTAGCGTCAGCCCGGCCACCTGCGTCGCCGTCGGCAGCCCGTAGTCAAAGACGACCGTGCGCTGGTTGGAGTTGTCCCAGACGTTGCCCTCGGCTCGGGCGACGGTGCGAAACTGCGGCTGCTCGCCGCTGGGGTTGTTGTCGGTCTGGCGGTTGGACGTGACTTCTACCTTGTAGTCGTTGCCCAACACCAAGCGGAAGCGCACCCGGCTGATTTGGTTGACCAAGTCCGCGCTCGGCACTGCCGCCTCTAGGTCCAAGACCGCTGGATCGTCGTCGGAAAACACGTATTCGAGCAAGATCTGGCTCGCCTCGCCCCGGCCCTCGGCCGTCAGAAAACCACCCCGCTCAATGCCGCCGACGATGCGCGGCGCGAAGCCAATCTGGCTGCCAATCAGCAGGGTGTCGCGCTCGCCGATCCGCGTTTCAATTTCAATGTCGCTGCTAAACAGCACGGCCCCACCGCCCCCGTCTGCGGGCGAGTCGTCGGTCAGCCGCACCACGATGCGGTCGATGCGTCCGTCTAGCTGGCCGCTGGTCAGCTTGCCCTTGAGCGGGTGGCCTTCAAAGCGGTCGGAGGCGGTCCGGCCGTTGTGCGCGTTGAGAAAGGTGCCGCCGATCCTCGTCGTAGCACCCAAGTCCCAGACCACGCGCCCGCCGACGAGGTTGGTGAAGTTGTCCTCTGTCACGGGAAAAGGGTCCGTGCGGAAAAGCGGCAGGTTGATCCGCGACATGAGCACGGTAGCCGTCAGGCGATCGGCCGCGTAGTTGAACATAACTCCATTATACGCGGTCTTGCGAAAGGTCATGGGCGTTAGCATGGCGAAGATCTCGTCGCCGATGAGCACTGAGAAGTAGTGCTGGCCCTTGGCGTCGCCGGCAATGACCAAGTTGTTGAACCACGAACCGTATTGGCCAGCCTGCAAAATGCCCGAGCCGCCCGAGCCGATCGGCTGGACCTGACGCCAGTCGTAAATCAACCACCCCTTGTTCAAGAAGCGCCCGTAGAGGTCGTAGAAGTACCCGCCCTCCAAGGCGGGATCGAGGTAGCGCCGGTAGGGGTCGCGTGCGTAGTTGGTATAGCCCCACTGCCGGCGGTACTCGCCGGCAACTTCCGACGGCAGATACCACTTTTGCAATGAGGGATAGACGGCCTCCATGCGGAGTCCCGTGCCGGCCGAATAGTAAATCGGCTGCCCCGCTTCGATGCGGCCCAAGCGGTGGCCGTAGTCCTCGCGTTGGGCGTTGAGCGGCGCGGCCCAGAGTAGCGCGACCGAGCAGAGCGCACCGACGCGGCGCAAGCGGGCGTTCATGCCGCTACTCCAGCCCCGCGTACACGGTTATGAAACTGGTGCTAAAGGCACTGATTTCACTGGCCCGCTCCAAGCCTTCATTCCCGACAATCACCCGCTCCTCCCACAGGCGCGTGTAACTAAAGCCAAACTGCGTCGTCAGCCGGTAGCCCAAGTAGGAGCTGGCACTGGACCATTGCAGGGCCAGCACCAAGTTGCGGAAGTCGCCCGTAGGCCCGGCCGGGCCGTTGGCGAGCTGGTCGTCCTCGTTGAGACCCAAGTCCCGGAATAGGGAAAATTCAACGCCCCCTTCTATCAGCGACTGGCTCAACAGCGGATGGCTCAGCAGCACGATGCCCGTGCCAACCCACTCCTCGCGGTCCTCGGCGCGCGCTTCGAGCGCAGTCTGGTTGAGATACTCGCTCTTGACCTTGGGCTGCAACCTAAAGCCAGCCAAGCCACAGGTGTAATCCGCCTTATTGATCAACCCAATTAAGTGGCTGCCTCGGTTGAGCACCGGCCCTTTGACGCGGCTTTTGAACGCCTCGCCCTGCTGCCAAAAACGCTCGTACTTGAACTTGTTGCTCGCGTTTAGGTTGGCGAGCGGCTGATAATCGAGCTGTAAATAGGTCGTGTTGATCCACGTGTCCCGCGCCGGCAGAATGTCGCGCACCAGCGCGAGCGAGTTGACTTCGAGGTGGGGCGTCATCTCGCGCCGGTCGTCGGCGATATCGTCGGCCACGCGCCGCAGCATCTCAAAGGCTCGCAACCGGCCCCAAGTGAAGTCGCGGTCATAGGTCAGCAGACTATATGTGGCGCGGTTGCGCCGATCGGAGGCCATGCTCTTTTCGCTCAACCTGCCCAACGTCAGCCGGGTGTGCGGGTTGAGGAAGACCCCGGCATACAGGTTGTAGCCCCGGCGATCGGCCTTGTAGGGGTAGTCGGGCAAGTCGTCGTTTTCAAAGCGGTCGATCCAACCATTGTTGTTTAGGTCGATGCCGAACAAAAACTCCGGGCGATCGGCCGCGTAGCGGAAGAACGGTTCTTCGTAGTCTGGGATGCGGTTGTTGAGAATGCGGTTGTCGTTTTGGTTGAAGTCGGAGACAAAGTCGTTGTTTTCGTCCCACCCCGGGAAGACGGCCACATCGCCGCCGCCCTGCGAGAAGCGGAACCAATCGGCCGAGCGGTCTTGGTCGTCGTTGTCGTCAACCAACTCGTACAGGGACGTGCGCGGATTGTCGTAGGTAATGCCCCCGTTGTCATCTACGATAAACGAACTCGTCGAGTACTCGGGGTCCATGCTGTACGCCTCGCCAAAAAAGTAAAACGGGGCGGCCACTTTTGCGGCGTTGATCATCCAAGCCTCGGCGTCGCGGGCATGCGTGGCCAGCGAGCGGTCGGCGGCTTGTCGCGCCGGGTTGGGGTACTGGCTGTACGCACGGCTGACATCGAATTCCGCATATAGGTCAACGCCCTTAATATCCGCGGCGTCCAAGGTAAAGCCGTATATCAAGCGAGACGACGGCAGCCCGTAGTCGAAGACGACCCGCTGCTGATTGGAATTGTCCTGCACATTGCCCTCCGCGCTGAGGACGTCGAACAACGCCGGGGATTGATCCTCAACGTCTTGGCCCGTCAGCGGCAAGACCGGCAGGGCGTACGTGCCCGTCTGCCGGTCGGACCAAACCTGCACCTTGTAGTCATTCGCCAAGACCAAGTCGAATTGTACCGCGACGATCTCCGAGGGGCGCGGGCCGGTGTAGGCAATATCCGCGAAGTCGTAGTTGATGACGATCTTTTCGTCGCCGTCGGCCGCTAAGGCCCCTTCCTTGGGCGCCCCGCCCGAGACCACGGGCCACCGCGCCGGATCGGCGACCACGTCGCGGAGCCTAAACTGCTCGCGCTCGCCCGTCTCTGGATCCTCGCTCGTCAATACGATGTCGTGCGAAAACAAGGTTGCCCCACCCCGCCCATCCTCGGGCGAGTCGTCGCTGAGGACGAGGGCAATGCCCGATATGGGCAGGCTGCCCTGATTGGCCGCGAGGGTCCCGACGAAGGGGTTGCGCTCAAACGCATCGGCCACGGTGGTAGAGTTGCGCGCATTGACCAAATTGGCCCCCACGGCCACGAAATCGCCGATCTGGACCACGGCGCGGCCAGCCATCAGGTTGGTCGCGTTGGAGACCGCACTGGGGTCGTCGGGCGTACTGCCGATGACCGGGCGGCTCACCCGCGAAAAGAGCAGCGTGCCCTCGTACTTGTCCGCAGCAAAGTCCATCTGCACGCCGCTGAAGGCCGGCTTGGAAAAGGTGAGCGGGGTTAGGGTCGTGCGGATGCGCTCGCCCACCGTGATCGCATAGTAGAACTGCCCCTGCGAGTCCGAGCTAATGGTGACCGCGTTGAACCAGTTGTTAAAGCGCTGATCTTTGAAGATGGACGAACCAAACTGGACGGGCTGGTTCTGGCTCCAGTCATAGATGAGCCAGCCGCGCGTCAAATAGTTGCCATACAGGTCGTAAAACGGCGAGCCTTCAATGGTAGTGCTGACGTAGCGTTCGTACGCGTCGCGGGCGTAGTTGGTGTACTGCCACTGCTGCCAACCATAGTCGGCAAACAGCTCCTGCGGCACGTACCAGCGCTTGACCGTTGGGTCCAAAGCGTCGAAAAGCACCCCCGGCCCGCGCGGTTCGTAGGTAATCTCCGCTCCCCAGCGCCGGCCTTGGGCATCGGCGCTCAGGGCCGCGCCGAGCAAGGCGGCGAGTATCCACCGTAGGTCTCTCATTAAGGCCCTCCCTAATCAGTACACCAACTCGACGACGCGGACCGCGCTCTCGCCGCCCGCATCGCTGGCCAACGTCACGCGCACCAAGTAAATGCCCGGCGGCAGCGCGGCCCCACGCCCATCCGCACCGTCCCAAGGCATGGCGTACGAACCGCCGCCTTGGAGGCCGGAGAATAGTTGGCGCACCCGGCGTCCGGCCAAATCGACGATTTCCACGTCAACCGGGGCCGGGCTGACCAACCGGCTCAGATCGTAGTACACGTGCGTCGCGTCGTTGATTCCATCGCCGTTGGGGCTAAAGGGCCGGGGCTCGGAGCGCACGTTGATCAGCAGGGGACTGCGGCCAGCCAGCGGCACATCGACCGAAAGGCCCCGGCTCGTCGCCGCGCCCACAGCCACAATATCGTCGTCGCCGGGCGCCAACGCGGCCACGTTGCCGGCGACGACCTCCTGCCCCACCTCTCCCTCGGCCCTGTTGAAGGCAAAACCGGCGAACTTGGTGCCGTAGCGCAACACGCGGCTGCGAAAGCGAATTCTGAGCTGGGCCGTCCGTCCGGTCGCCAGTTCGCTCTCGGCAATCAGGGGAAAGCGCACGCGAAAGCGACGCGCACCAACCGACTCAATGGCAAAGCGTCCGCTCTCGTCGGTCACCGGCAGCGCAGAAAGATCGGCCCTTGAAAAGTCTGCGGCCTCGACCCGACCATCGGCCGCTTCTACTTCGATGGACTCAATGGCCTCGACCTGCACCGGCGTGGCGATCTCAAAGCCGTCAAAGCCCGTATCTACGCCCGACCGAATGGAGGTTGGCATCACTGCATAGATGAAATCCACCGGCTTGCCCAAATCGACCTGCCGCGGAAAAATTTCTCCGAGAATCTGCGCGGCCGGCGGCGGCGTAGCCACGGTGAAGGCCAGCGGGCCGATGCCTGTGGCCCCGTCTAAGTCCTCGCTGAGAAAGTCGATGCGGAACTGTATGTACCGCCTAGGCCCAGGCGAAACAATCGGCACGCCCAACTGGCCATCCTCAATTTCTGCCTCGGTCAACGCGGCCCCCAAATCGTAGGGTGAGGACCACGGACTCCAAGCGTCTAGGTCGGCGACCACATTGCCCCGCTCGGCCCCCAAGCCCTTGTAGTCGTCCAGCGACAGCGAGATGGCGTTGCGCTCCGCCAGCGGCAGCGCACCAAAGAGCGCCCGCGCCCTCTCCAGATCGACTTGGTCGAGATTGACCTCGCCGCCCTCGGTCTCAACCGCGGCATTCTTTTGCCACGGCACCTCGACTTGGGTCCCTTGAAAAAAGAAGCGCCGGGTATAGACCAAGGGATTGTCGTCCAAGCCCGTGCGGGTGCGGATGCGCGCACTGGAGAAACCAGCCGGGCCGACGCTTTCCTCCACCCAGCGAATGGTCCCCCACAAGCCCAAATCTGGGCCGAGGTCGAAGATGTTGGATAGGTATTCGGCCGTGGGCACGAAGCCGGTGCCAAAGACGCGGAACTCGGCGATCTCAAAACCGCTGCTGGTGCGCGACTGCAAGCGAATGAAGCGCACAAATTGCGGGGGAATGCTCAGACTGACCAGCGCGTCTTGGTTGGCAGCATCCAACCGAAACGAGCGCCATTCCGGGCCGCCCGCGCCCTGCGTCTGTTCGCTGCCATCGTTGAAAAACAGTTCGTAGCCGCGGATGAAGTCCTCTTGGAAAGGCGCGGCGGGAAAGTCTGGGTGGCCGTTGCGCGGGAAAAACTGGACGCGCTGGACCCCAAAGCGAGCACCGAGGTCGAAGTCCATGGCCATGCCGCGGATGACAGCCACGTTCTTGCGCTCCAAGGCCGTTTCACCGTCGCCGTCAATCATCGTCTCTAGCTGCGACTCAATCCCCGCTTCGAGAACCGTCGGCGAGGTGACCGAGCCGCCGCGCCCGAGTATGCCGAGGGCTAGATTGGTGCCTTTGACGACGTTTTGCGGAAAAATCCAACCCGCCCGTCCCTCGGGGTCAAAGTCGATCACTCCGCCCGGGGTGTTGCCGCGCTCGACGTCTCTGGCCCCGGTCGGGAAAATCGCCGGTATCTGGCCGCCGCCATCTTGCCAAGACGATCCGCTCGCGCCGCCGATGACAATGCTTTGCGTCTCGGCCATGCCTTGCAGGGCCGCTAGCAACAGCAGCGCGATCGGCAACCCGTACATCGCAACCTCCCTCAATACGCCACGTGAACGAGGCGGTGCCTCGCCGTGCGTTCCACGTGCGAGTCGTCGTTGGGCACCACTCCCACCTCTAATAGGTACAATCCGGGGGCGACCAACGCGCCGGATTGATCCTCGCACGACCAGCGCAGGGCGTACTCGCCGCTGACCAAGGGCCGCGTCTCCCGCCAGTGCCGAATCAGTCGGCCGGCTAGGTCGTAAATCCGCACGTGGAGCGGCTGAGTGCCGGTCAGCTTAGTGACCGCGAATGAGAACGCCAACTCGTCGTTGATCCCATCCCCATTCGGCGTCGCGATCCCACGGCCAATCCTCAGATCGCCCAGCACGTGCCGCCCGCCTTCCGGCCCTACCAACAGCATCCCCTGCCCGGTCGCCAACTCCGTTGCATCCGCTGGGTCAACCCGCTGCCAAGAATTTTCAAGGGCCGAATGTCCCAACGACGCCTTGAACACGGCACCGGGCAAAAAGAGGGCGGTGGTGAATTGCACCTCAATCAGGTCGGCTGAGGACGGACCGACGATCTCGTTTAAGCGCACCCACAAAGTGTCTGGAGCGGTCGCGACTACTTCGGCTGCGGTCGCTAGTTCCGCGCTCTCCCATTGGGCTTCGCGCCCCAAGCGCAGCCCGCCAAACTCCAACGCCATGTTGTCCGGTGCCCGTATCTGCACTTCGTCAAACCCCATGCTCTGGGGCGCGAAGCTCGGTTTGATGAAAAGCGAAAGCTCCTGCTTCTCGCCCAACGCGCCGACGACGCTCGGTTCGATCTCACCCAACAGCCGGCGGGCCAGCGGCTCGACGAAGTGGAGCCGAATGGAGCGCAGCACGGCGGCGCGGTGTGGATCGCCCGAGAGCAAGCGGGCCTTGAGCAGCAGAAATTGGCGCGGGCTTGGCGAAGTGATCGCCGCTCCCGACGCCTCGTAGGGCAAGCTCCACGCGCTCCAGTCGGCGCCGGGGGCTTCTGTCGTGTCGATCCGCCCTTTGCTGAAAAAGCCCAAGCCGGCGTATGCCTCAGCCGAAACTTCGCCGCCGCCGCTGTTGAAATAGCGGTACTCTTCGACCAACTCGCTGCCGGTGCGCGTCTGAATTTCGATAAAGGTCCCCAAGTCGGCGTCGCCATCCCACTCAAGCGAGACCAAGTTTTTCGAGCGGCCCAAGCGGATGAGCGGCGAAACCAGCTCGACCTCCGGCTGAAAGCCCTCGCCGTAGAACTGCACCTCGCGCGGTTTGAACTGTCCCCCGCCCCAGAACAAAATCCGCGCAAAGCGCGTGTGCGCCGGCGCGAACGCATCCACGTCGTACACGTCGCCGGTAAAGTGGCCAGAAGTGGCGCGATTGCGCCGCGAGACCTGCGTCGTCCACACCAGCGAGCCGTCCGCGGCCAGCGAACCGTCGGAAGTCTGCAAATCGTAATTGGGAAAGCGGCTGCGCTGGCGGTCGTAGTAAATCTGGTGCCGATCGATCCAGAAGGAAGAGCCTAAGTCGAAGAATAACTCCCGCACCTCGTCGGTGCTGGTAAAGGCCAAGGACGTCTCAAAGAGGCCGTCGAAGAAGGCCGTTGCCGGCGCGTTGTCCAAGAAGGTCAGCAGCGCGACGCCTTTGCGCTTGGCCAAGCCCAGCGAGATGTTTTCCCCAAGAGTCTGGACCTCTAATTCGGCCAGTCGCGGCCGCTCGCGGCGGTAGCGGCGGATCGCACCGCGCAACGCGGGGTCAACCACCTCGTACGTGGCCTCGCTGACCTGCACTTGGCCCGCGCCGGCCTTTTTGTAAAAATCCACCGCGCCCCGGTCCACAGCCCCTAGCTGGTCGTATTGTTCAGCCGACACCTCGGCCGCGCGCGTACTATCCGTGCCGGTGATCGTCACGCGCACGAAGCGGATGTAGTCGCCCACCATGCGCCCTTCGCGGTCAAAGCGCGTGGGGCGCAGCTCAACTTCAAATTCTCGTTGGTCCTTGTTCGACTTCAAGGTGCGGAAGACCGGGTTGAATCGGCGCTGACCTTTTGTTACCTCCCCGCCATCCGAGGTCAAAACCGCGAATTGCAAGAAGGGATCGCCCAGTTCCTCGTCGACGAATTTGAGCCGGATGTGGGTGGCCGCGACCAGCCGTCCCAAATCGACCTCAAACCACCATTGGCGCACTGGGCTGGCCGGATCGGGCTCCCAATAGGTGCTCAAGTCCCCGTCGAAAAGATGGACTAGATCCGCGGCCCGAGTGCCCGCGCTGAGGGCGTCGAGCAGGGTCGCGTCCTCCGAGCCTTTGCCGCGCTTGATAAACGCCGCGATGTCTGACGTGGCCAGTATGTTCTTGGCCACAAAGTGCGGACGCACGGCCCCGGTTTCGTCTAGGTCGAGCGCACCGGCGGGAAAAGCCCACTGCTGCCAGTGCGCCTGCCGCTCAACGACGACCTCGTTCCCGGCAATGGTATGGCCCTGCCCCCAAGCGGCGACAACGCCCAAGATGCTCAGCAACAACGCAGCATTCAACAAGGCTCCTACTCCTCAATAAGCGACGGCAATGGGCCGGATATGCACTTGGCGTTCCCCGCCGCTTTCGACCTCGACTTGGCAGATATACAGACCGGGGGCCACCGGCTGGCCGGCTTCGTCTCGCCCATCCCAGCGGCGCGGATGCCGCCCCGCGCCATCGGCCCCGGCATGTACGCGCCGCACCAAGCGACCGCTCAAATCCCGCACCAGCACCCGCACGGGCACCGGCTCGGTCACTTTGAGCAGCTCGTAGGCGATCTCCACCTGATCGTTGATTTGGTCGCCGTTGGGTGTAAACGCCGCGGCGCTCAGCGACACGGCCCCCAAGACCTTATCGTCTAGGGTCATTGCCTGAACCGAAAGTTGGTTGCCATCTACCAGCTCGTCGGCCTCGCCAGCGGCCACGAGTTGCCCGATCTCCTCTGGCTCTGTGCTGTCGATCACCCGGCCGGCAAAAATGGCCCCGTAGCGGAAAATTTCAGCGCGCACATCCACTTCGAGCAGCTCTCGGCTGCGCGCAACGTCCAGCCGCGGGAACCCCAAAACGACGCCGGCATCCTCCGCTACGGCCCTGAAATCCGCCACCGGGACCCCGCTGAGGCGCACGGCCTCCACACCGGCGATCCGGCCGCCGACCAAGCGCAGGTCCAAACCGTCAAATCCTTTGTCGCCGGGTTCAATCGTCGGGCGCAAGGCATAGGTGAAAGTGCGTTCCTCAGCCACTGCGGCCCGCCAAGGATTGACCTCGCCCACTAAGCCGGTCACCAAGCGCGGAGAAACGGCGAATTCGAGATAGTCGAGCTGGCCGCCCGCTCGGCCAAAAGATTTGAATTCTATTCCGAACTGCACGTAGCGGTGGGAGCGCGTCGCCCGCAGGGCTACGCCCGCGCTGTCGGCGAATTCGTACGGCGACGACCACAGTTCCCATTGAGCGGTGTCGTCGGTGATGGCACCGCGTGCGATCGGCCCCAAGCGACCGTAGCTTTTGCGGGTCAGCAGCTTGCCGTCCTCGCCAAAGGGCACCTGCTCGTCGCCGCGGAAAGTCTTGCGCCAGTACACCAGCGGCGTCTCGTCGGCCCCAGCGCGCGAGCGGATCTCCACTCGCGCCCCTTCGTCCTGCCGCCCTCCCCAGCGCACCCAGCCCAAGTTGGCGAATTCGCCTAGGTCGAGAACATTGGACTGGTACGAGGCCGAGCCTTGGAAACCGCCGCCGTACACCTCCAATTCGGCCAAGTCCCAGATCTCGTCTTGCGGCATCACGTGGATCATCAAATAGCGGATGGGCGTTCCGTCTAGCTCGATGTCGAGTTGGGGGTTTTTGTTTTCCCGGATTTCCTCGACCACCTGTAGCTCAATGCCCTTTTTTTCGTCGGCCTCTCCCAGCGACCGATTCAGCGCACTCGCTCCGACGAATTCAATCTCGTCAATGCCGCCGCCGGCCTCGGTCTGCGCGGCAACGATGACGTGGGCGACCGAGCGCTCGCTGCCTGCCGGTGGGACGAAGCGGATCAACCGCGTCGCAAAATCGCCGCCGAGATCAAAGAAAAAAGCCGTGCCGCGGAAGGTATGGGCGTGTTCTCGCGGGCGGGTCTCTAAGAAAAACGTCGTCGGGTCCCCGTCGGTCACCACGCGCAGCTCGTCGCCGACATCTTCAAAGCCATTGTACGCGCCGTGCTGGAAATTGCCGCCGACCCCGCTCAAGCTGGTCGCCATATTATCGCGCTCGTTGTAGAAAAACGGCGTGATTTGCTCACTGAGCGAAAGCCCAAAGCTCTCGCCGCCCAAATTCTTGTCTAAGCCGGCCCAACTCAACTGGCGGAACTCGGCACCGGCCTCCACCTCGGCCGGCGGCGGCAGACTCTCGCCGCCGATGCGATAGACGACCAAGGCCGCGCTTGGCTGACCGCCGAGCAAGGCCAACAGGGCCGCGATGAGCCGCGTCGTGCGCTGCAATTTTTTCACGTAACACCTCCAAGAAGAAGAGGGGATGGAACCAGCCCATCCCCCCTCGTCCTTGCATCCTGCGATCCGGCCCGCTTACTGGACGTAAGCAGACTTGATGCGACCCCAGCTATTCGCCTCAACCGAGCTCTCAATCGCGCTGAAATCGACGCGGGGATCAACGGGTGCCAGCAGGAAATCCGTGGCCGAAGCCGTGGTTTTCCACACGTCGCTGGCGCCGGAAAGCGACCACTGGCCGGAGTGCTCGGCGTCTTGCCCAACGCCGCCGTCGGCCCCGGCTACATCGCTGTCGAAGACCGCCCAGCCCAAGCCGGTGATGTCGCCCTCGTTGTAGTCGTGGATGACGCTGCCTTCCGGGTCGTTAAAGAGAAAGTCGTCCCACGCCTGACGCCGCACCTCGATAAAGGCCGTGGCCTCGCCGCTGCCAATTTCGCCGTCCAAGCGAAAGCCGTGGTCGGCGTAGGGCAGTTCGTCGTGCCACTGCGCTTGGGTCATCCAAAACCACGACCAACTCTCTTGGCCATCGGGGCCGAGGTTCGGGAAGCGGGTGTGGTAGGACTGCGCCCAGCGGCCTTGGGCCAAGGTGCGCTCCTCTTCGTCCTCAATGTCGGCCGCGCCAAAGCGCATCTGCTCGCCGCCGTGGTCGCCGTCAACGTGCATTTCCCAGCTATCGTCGCCGCCGGCCACGCCGCCCATGGCGTCGCGATCGTAGAAGTCGTCAAAGCGCTCCATCATAAAGTAGAGGCTGTTGGCCGCCTCGCTCCAACCGACGATGACGCGGAAGTTCAAGTCGCCGAAATCGGCCGGCTTTTCGCCGTTGAACGCGGTGTGATCGGCAAAGGAAATCAAGTAGTCCTCGGGCACGATCGACCATTCGGACAAGTCGCCATCCAGCGTTGGCTCAAGGCCCGCCGGCCACTGGAAGGCCGTGCGCACAGTCCCCTCGGGCACGTGCGCCGTAGCCGTGGCGACGACGCCCATGCACAGGGCCAGTGCGAGCAAAACAGTGATTCTCTTCAAAATCATCCTCCTTGGTTTAGTAAAAACGCCCGCCACAGCGGGTCCTCTCTGAATTAAAACATAATGCTTTCGTTGCACGACCTAACGGCCGCGAATGGGACGTTTCACTGCAACTGCATTCAGGTAACGACCTCCTTTCTTGGTTGTAATCTACTGAAGTGTTTGCAAGTGCGCGATGCGGCTCTGAGCCGCCGCCAGTGCCTTCTCGTCGCCGCGCCAGTGCCGGACAAAGGCCCCGTAGGCGAGGTGCGCCGCGGCGACCGCGCCCTGTTGCTCGTAGGCTTGGCCTAGCGCGTAGTGGGAGCGCGCATGCGTGGAATCGCGCCGCACGACCTCCTCAAACTGGGCGATGGCCTCGGCCAAGGACTCGCGCCGGGCCAAGGCCATGCCCAACCCGTAGTACGCGTCGCGCAATTCGGCGTCGCAAGCGAGAGCGGCTCGATAGGCGTCAATGGCTTTTTCCAAGTCGCCCCGCAGGGCATAGACATTGCCCAAGGCATTGTGCGCCTTGGCGTAGCAGGCGTCGATGTCGAGGGCGCGGGAAAACGCAGCCTCGGCCTCGCCCCAACGCTGTTTTTGAGCGTGGGCAAAGCCCATGGTAAAATGCGCTTCGGGCGCGTGCCGGCCCCGCGGCTCGTGCGCCGCGATTGTGCCGGCCAAGTGCGCGGCGCGCTCCACATCGCCCTGCCGCAAGTGGAGCTGGACCACCGCGGCCAGCGCGTCAACGTGCTCAGGCTCGCGGCTGAGTACCTCCTGGTACGTGCTCAGCGCGTCGGCGTAGTGCCCCAAGCGCGCCTGCGCCCGGCCCAATCCCAACCGCGCTTCCACATTGCCGGGTTCTCTCTCCAGCACCTTTTCCAAGGTCTCCTCTCGGTCCGCCAAGTCGAGCAAGCCCTCTAGGCGCGTGAGCATGGCTTCGGCTTCGTCGTAGCGGCCTTGGGCCGAATACAAATTCGCCAAGTCGTGGTACGCCGCGCCGTAGTTGGCGTCGAGTGCCACGGCCCGGTTGAGCGCTTGCGCTGCTTCTTCGTACCGCTTCTCGTTCAAGTAGAGCCGGCCCATGTCTCGCCAGATTTCTTTGCGCTCCGGTGCCAACTCGGCCGCTTCCGTCAACACCTCTTCCGCTCGCGCATTGCGGCCCTGCTGGCTGTAGAGCAAAGCGAGGGCCTGCCGCGCTTCCACGTCTTTGGGGGCGATGTACAGTGCCCTCAGCAGGGCCTCTTCGGCGCGCTCGTATTGCCCTTGCTCCTTTGCGAGAAAGGCCAACAAGCGATAGGAGCTAGGCGATTGGGGATCGAAGCGCAGCGCGGCTTCTACCGCCTCTACGGCCTGCGGGTAGCGGCCTGCTTCGAGGTCGGCAATGGCCAAGTTGTGATAGGAGGGGATATACGTCGAATCCAGCGCAATGGCCCGCGCAAAGTGCGGGGCGGCGGCCGTACTCTTGCGCTGCAGATGCGCCAAGCCCAAGTAAAAGTGCGCGTCGCGGGACAGGGAATCGCGGCGCACGGCCTCTTGGTACACGGCCGCGGCTTGGTCGTAGCGGCCCTGATCCAAATACGTCCTCCCCACCGCGAGCAAGGGATCGTCCGTTGGCAACTCTTGCCGCGCTTGGTCGCATCCCCCCAGCGAGAGAAGGGCGAGAAGGGCGAGGCGATCCACGGGCGAAAAGGACATGTCGTAGATTCCAGAGTGGCGAGTACAAGTACAAACGTTGCAAGTGTTTGTCGGGCAGGTAGTATATATATGTACCTACCAAAAACTAAGTCAAGAAAGAAAGTGCCTCGCAATTTGGCGTTTTTCGACCGGGCGGCGGTCTGTTTCCTCGCGCTCTTTTCTCTTTTTGCCGGCTGCGATCCTCCGCTCCCGCAACCTCAAGCGGACGCCGCGTACCACGTCTATCCGGGCGACGACATCCAAGCGGCCCTCGAAGCGGCCGCCCGCGACCCAATCCACAAGACCGTCAAGGTACACGCGGGAACCTATCGGCCGCAGCGGCCCGGCCAAGCGCTGATCTTCTTCGCGGCCCGCCACGATGGCATCGCGCTCGAAGCGGTGGGGCGCGTGGTGCTGACGGCTGCCCATGCCGAGCGAGCCGACCCCAACGCGGCCAGTTACCCGGCCATCGTCAACCACGTGGTCTTTTTTGGCGATGGCATCTCCCGGCGCACCGTCCTACGCGGTTTCACCATCACCGGTGCCAACAACTTTGCCAGCCGCAACGAAGGCCCTGAGCCAATTCAGCCCGACTCCTCCAACGGCGTGCGCTGGGAAAAGGGACTGTTCTTTTACGCCGATGGCGGCGGCATCAAGGTCTTTGGCCGCTCCTATCCAACCCTCAAAGACCTAGCAATCCACGACAACTACGCCAGCCCCTGCGGCGGCGGCATCTCCATCGAGCATCGCGGGTTCGACGCCGAGGCCGTGCGGATCGAGAACTCGGTTTTTCGCAACAATCGCTGCCAAATCACTGGCGCGGCCGTCGATGTGCTGCCCGGCAGCGCGGCCGTGCTCAACAACTGCCTCTTCGTCGGCAATGTCGCCAATCTCGGCCCCGACTACGTGGGCCGCGGCGGTGGAGGCGAATACAACAAGGCGCATGGCTCAGGGGCGTTGACGGTCTTTCCCGGAGCGCACGTCGAAGTGCGCGACTGCACCTTTACGGACAACTGGAACGGCGTTGACGACAAGGGCCGGGGCAGCGCGTACCGCAATACCATTTTCTGGATGAACGTGCGCGCTGGGGGCATCGCCCCCGGCAGCCGCTACGAGGTCGATCTGCTCGACAGCCGCCGCTTCAGCGGCTGCTTCGTCCGCGGCCAGATTGACGACCTGCGCGGCACCTTGGACCCCAAGCGCAATGTGCTCCAAGCCCCCAACCCGCAATTCGACGAAAACTATCGGCCTCAAGCTCCCGCCTACGCCGGGGTGGGCTATCGGCCAGCGGAGGAATGATTACCCACCGGCAACCGGCTCGAACGGCAGGGGTTTGAGAAGCGCGTCAAAGAGTCGCATCGTATATTCACTAAGAAGCGGTCTGAAAACCCACCTTGGGGCCGTAGAGACGGTCTCCGTTCTTCCAAGGATCGAGGGCATCTTGCCCTCGTCGAGGGCGGGACGCCCTCGATCCCGGACGCAGTGGGAGCAGCAGAAAATGCGTACACAAAGCAAGTGTCGCGTACTTGTAAGATCTCTACGACTTGGGAGAGCAGTTATGAAGAAAGACCATGTAGCTGACGATGACGCCTCTATCGTCGCGTCGCGGCCGATGGTCAAGCTCCATCGTCGGCTGAAACTGCTCTCGACCCTCGCCATCCTCTCGCTGGCGGCGTCGCACCACACCGGGGCACAGGGCACGGCTGCTATCCGCCAACAGCGGCTCGAATTGGACCGCACGGTCTGGTCGGATGAGCGCCGCGCCCAGCAGTACGAGGCTGTCTTTGTCGCCTTATGGGATCGACTGCGTGCGGCCGAGGCAGCGCGGCCGGTGCTGGCCGCTTTTCCCTTTGATCAACTGCTGCTCGGCACCCCACAGGACCGCGTCGAGCACGACTGGGACATCACCGAAACACACTATGGCGGCCCGCCGCGCACGCTCGACCCCGGACAGTGGTCGGCCCTGCTCAAACAGTGGGAAGACGAGGGCTTCGTTCTCGAACAATCCGAGTGGCACCACAAGCGGTTCACCCCGGCCGCGGACGGCCCGGCCCGCTCTTTAATAGAACTGAAACTACACGTCAAAAACCTAGCTAGGCGTCTAATCGTCAGCGGCGACCTGTCCGTCACTTGGAGCGAGCAGCAAGACGAGACTGGGGACTACATCCCCGCCACCATCGACGCCTCGAATCTGACGCTGACCAAACGCCGCGGCGCACCCGCTTTTACCACCTCGGCCGTCTTGGCCGACGACACCGCGCTCTCGCCCCTCATCGCCGCCGATCTCGACCGCGACGGGCGCGACGACTTGCTCACGCTGGGAGCCAACCTGCTCTACCGCAACCAAGGTGGACGCTTTGCGCCCGAGCCGCTTTTGACGCATCCGCCCCGGGGTGGTCGCATCGAAGTCGCGCTCTTGGCCGATTTCACTGGCGACGACGCACCCGACCTAATCGTCGGCGGTCCTGAGCAGCTATTGGGCCTCTACGAGGGCGGCAAGAGCTTTGACCAACCCGGTTTGGCCATTGCGACCCGGCCCCTGCAGTACCCAGAAGCCATGAGTGCGGGCGACATAGATTCCGATGGCGACCTCGATCTATGGGTCGGCCAGTACCGGCCGCCCTACCGCGAGGGCCAGATGCCCACGCCGTACTACGACGCCAACGACGGCTATCCCGCGTACCTGCTGAGCAACGATGGGCGCGGGCGTTTCACCGACATCACGACCCGTGCGGGCCTCGAAACCAAGCGCGAGCGGCGCACCTACAGCGGCTCCTTGGCCGATCTCGACGGCGACGGCGACCTCGACCTGCTAGTCGTCAGCGACTTCGCTGGCATCGACCTGTACTACAACGATGGCACCGGCACCTTTGCCGATGTCACCGCTCAGGCCGTCAGCGAGGCATCGACCTTTGGCATGTCCCACGTCTTTGGCGACTACAACGCCGATGGCCGCCTCGACATGTACGTGGTGGGCATGAGCTCGACCACGGCGCGCCGCCTCGACTACCTCGGCCTCGGGCGGGCGGAGTACCCCGAGCACCACCACCAGCGCCGGGCTATGGGCTTTGGCAACCGGCTTTACCTCGGGCGCGAGGACGCTCGGTTCAGCATGGCCCCGGGCACGGAGCGAGTGGCGCGCACCGGGTGGTCTTGGGGCGTGGCCTCTGCGGACTTCGACAACGATGGCGACGACGAAATCTACGTGGCCAACGGCCACCTCAGCGGCGAGACCGCCCAAGACTACTGCACTACTTTCTGGACGCACGACATCTACACAGGTGGCTCGGAACCCAACCCGCAAATAGCCGAATTTTTCGACGAGATGATTGCGGATTGGAACAACGCGGGCATCTCGTGGAACGGCTTTGAACACAACAAGCTCTACCTGAGCGGAGGAGGGCACTCCTTCGTCGAGATCGGCTATCTGATGGGCGTGGCTTTTGAATTCGATGCGCGCACCGTGCTCGACATGGACATCGATGGCGACGGGCGCGTGGACTTGTTGGTCAGCGAGTGGGCCGGGACCCCGCGCCGCGAGCGGGTTCACGTCTTGCGCAATGTTTGGCCCGGCGACAACAACTGGCTCGGCGTGCGCCTGCGCGGGACGGGAGGCTCCCCTATCGGCGCACGCATCACCCTGCACACGCCTCAAGGCAACCAGACCGCGTGGATTTACACCGGGGAGTCCTTCGACGCTCAACGCCCGCCCGTCCGCCATTTTGGCCTCGGCGGCAACGAGCAGGTTGACGCAATCGAAGTGCGGTGGGCCGACGGACACGTGACGACCCTCGCCCATCCGGCAATCAACCGCTATCACGAACTGGAACCTTAGTCCGTCCAATGCGCCCATCCATCGCGCAAAACGCCCGCCCCCTCCGCGTTTATGCGATCGCCCTCTTGCCATTTCTTATTTGCGCCGCCATGGCCGATGCACAACAAGCACCGCCCATCGTAGGCGTCCCCCCGGAAGTTTTGGACCCGCCTTGGCTGCAAAGCCGTCGCCAGAGCCAGCTCGCCGCGGCGAAGGGCTACGCAGTCTTTTGCGATTTTAGCTTCACCGACCGCCAGCCCACAAGCGGCATTGCCTTCCGCCACCGCATCGTCGATGACTCGGGGCGGCACTACCGGCCCAATCACTACGACCACGGCAATGGGATTGCCTTGGCGGATGTCGATGGCGACGGGCGCACAGACCTCTACTTTGTCAACCAAGCGGGAGGCAATGGGCTGTGGCGCAACGTGGGCAGCGGCCAATTCGCCGACATCACTGAGCGGGGCGGCGTGGCACTTGCCGACCGCATTGGCGTGACCGCTTCCTTCGCCGACCTAGACAACGACGGAGCACCCGACCTGTACGTCACCAACGTGCGCGTGGGCAATGTTCTCTTTCGCAATCAAGGCGACGGGTGCTTTGCGAACATTTCCCAAGGGTCTGGCCTCAATCACAAAGGGCATTCTTCGGCGGCCCTCTTCTTCGACTATGACCTCGACGGGCAGCTCGACCTCTTTTTAACCAATGTTGGGCAGTACACCGAGCGCGGCGAGCCGGTGGCGGTTGTTGGCTCTGCGCCCGAGGAGCAAACGGATCAGTACCGCTACTACGTCGGCTTTAAGGACGCCTTTGCCGGGCACCTCAAGCCCGAGCGCACCGAGCCGAGCCTGCTCTTTCGCAATGCGGGCGAAAACCGCTTTGTCGATGTGACCGAAGAAGTGGGCATCAGGGCACGCGGTTGGTCCGGCGACGCGGTGCCGCTCGACGCCAACGAAGATGGCTGGCCAGACCTGTACGTGCTAAACATGCAGGGGCACGACCAATACTACGAAAACGACCAAGGCCAGTGCTTTATCGACAAGAGCCTAGCGGTCTTCCCGCGCACGCCGTGGGGGGCGATGTCGGCCCAGATCATCGACTTTGACAACGACGGCCACCAAGACCTCTACATCACCGACATGCACTCGGACATGAGCGAGGACATTGGGCCGGAGCGCGAAAAGAGCAAGTCGCGCATGCAGTGGAGCGAGAGTTTTCTCCGCTCGGGCGGGCGCAGCATCTACGGCAACGCCTTTTACCACCGCCAAGCCGACGGCACCTACGCCGAGATCTCCGACTCCATCGGCGCGGAGAACTACTGGCCTTGGGGGCTGAGCGCGGGCGACCTCAACGCCGATGGATACGAAGATGTCTTTATCACCGCGAGCATGAACTACGCCTTCCGCTACGCAGTCAACGCCCTGTTGCTCAACGACCGCGGCCGAGGCTTCCTCGACGCCGAATTTGTTCTTGGGGCTGAGCCGCGCCGCGAAGGCCGCACGGCCATGCCTTGGTTTGCCTTAGATTGCGCTGGGGAATATGCAGCCCATCCCGACTGCGAGGGGCGCAGTGGCCCACACGTCTTCTGGGGGGCGTTAGGATCGCGTGCGTCGGCGCTGGCGGACTTGGACGACGACGGCGACTTAGACATCGTCACCAATGAATTCAATGCGCCGCCGCTGTTGCTGATTAGCGATCTGAGCGACCAAAAAGCGGACCTCAACTTCCTCAAGGTCCGCCTGATCGGCACCCGCTCCAACCGCAATGGCCTCGGCGCGGTGGTCGAGGTTCACACCCGCACTCAAACCTACACCCGAGCACACGACGGCAAGTCCGGCTATCTTTCCCAGAGCCTCTTGCCGCTCTACTTCGGACTTGGCCCGGCCCGCACCGTCGAGCGCATCCAAGTGCAGTGGCCTTCTGGCGTCGCGCAAACCGTCGCTGGCCCCATCGAGAGCAACCAACTCCTCGAAATTAGGGAGCCGTAAGGCTGAGAACTCTTTGCAGGGATTTAGTAGCGAGGTCTTGGATTGCTATGGCGAGATTAACTTCCATGTTTGTTTTTGCAACATCTATTAACGCTTCATCGATTTCGTATTTTCTATTTTTGTTCATCCAGACCAGAATCTGAGATAGGTGCCACATTGTCGGTTTGCCAGTGCGTACTGGTGCGGGAAAGGTTGCACCAGCGCGAATCATGAGTTGGCGCATGTTCTGTCGAGTGAAACCCAACAGATCGGCAGTCTCTGTTAGCCCGACAAGGTCGGGAGCGGCTTCTATCAGCCTCGCATTGGGGAGCACCTTGCGAATATCTTCTATGGCACTTGAGACCGCTTCATAAGCAGATGTCGATTCTCGGATAAAGCTGAACCCAATACGCCCGCATTGACCAGTGCCGATCAGTGCATCGTCGCATCCATTCCTACCCAATAATTCGACGTATTCCTGCGGATCAGCTTGTGCGTTTTGCAGGGTGAATTTCAAGGTAAACTCGTACTCGGCCATTTTCAGTTCTCGTCGTTTTCAGTCATTATGCGAGCAGTGCAATTGTTGACGACTCGGCGAATCTGTTTGGCATGGTTTTCCGGGTTGCGCGGGGTGCTCCAAATACTGGATATGCAGAATTCTCCACATCTACACTCGCTGTCATTATAGGGACAGTAGATTTTACCCCATGCGTGACCACCCCCTACTTCGACTCTCCAGCCGTGTGTTTCTGCATACTTGAGAGCAGCCTCTATTTCTCGTTTGGGATGAGCTCTTCTCGACACTGGGATGCACTTTTTATAAAAAATGGCAGAGAGTCTATCGGTTGTCAAATGACAACCTGCGTTCGCCTAGTTCGTTGGGACCTGCAAGCCACCGCTACCATCAACGTCCATTGGTCCCACCCATTCGCCTAATCCCGCGTAGCGCACCGCGCTCTTCAGGGTCTATCTCCCGCGCTCGTGCGAAGGCCGCCGCGGCTCGCTCTTCATCTTTTTCGAGCAGGGCAATCGTTCCGAGCACGGTGTGCCGCCGGGCGGCAAAGCGCCGTTCGAGGGCTTGGACGACCTCCGTAGGCGTGTTGGCCGGTAGATAGGGCCGGGGGTTGGCCACTAGGTGCTCGGCCAAGCTCTTGAGCACGGGGAGGCCACCGCTGGTGCCGCGGCGGCGGCGGTCGGTAAAGCTGATGTACGGGCGGTCGTCTGTGTTGATCGACCCGCTGCCCGCGTAGGCGGCTAGCTCCTTTTCGCCCAAGACCAAGGCACTCAAAAAAGAGGGCGGATCGCCCAGATCCACCGAGCGCAAACTCACCCGCACCCCTAGCGGCTCTAGCTTGCGTTCGAGCGCAGCGTAGTCTATGTGCAATGCGCCCGGCGTGCCCAGCAGGATCGAGTACTGGTGGGTCAGCCACAGCGAAGCGTGCGGATACACGGCCCGGAAAGTCCGCAGAATCATCTTGTAGTCCTCCACCGCCAGCCCGTGCAGCGGCAGCCACTGCGCGACCAGTCCGTCCGCGCCGACGCGCCCGCGGCAGAGCCGGTAGAACTCCTCCGTATAGAGTACCCAGCTATCGGCCGTGCCCGGATGCGTGGCGTCGCAGATGATGGCGTCGTATTGCCGCTGCGTCCGCAGTACGTGGTTGCGGCCGTCCTCGGCGACCAGTTCGATGGGGGCTTGGTCGAGGCGGGTCGCGATCTGGCGGTTGTAGCGGGCAAAGTAGGGCGCGGCTCGCGGGACGCCCGGCACCAACTCGGCGCAATCGAGTCGCACTGGCTGGTGCAATTCGGCGGCGGACAGCGTGATACCACCGCCAAAAGCAATGACCAGCACTTGGGCTGGATCGGGGTGCAAAACCAGCGGCAAGTGCCCCAGCAAGCGGAAGGTCTGTAGCGAGGCGTAGTCCGTGGGGACCTCACCGCCCCCGTTGACCTTGAGGATCCGCACACCGTCTTGTTTCTGGTGGACCGAGACCGTGGCACCAGCCCCCTCGTCCCAGTAGAGCAAGCGGCTGTTTGGCTCGGACCAGTGGAACAGCTCGACGAAGAGGCCAGCCGGCAAGAGCAGCGTCAGGGCCAAGCCTAGGGCCAAGCCGCAGGTCGTGCGCACGGCCTTTTTGCGCGGCGGTGCCGCTGGGTCCAGCGCCAAAACCACCGCACCGATGGCGATATTGACCCACGCCAACACCCCGATGCTCCGGTAAGTGCCCAGCAGCGGCAGCAGCACAAACCCGGCGACCAGTGCGCCGCCAATGGCCCCCAGCGTATTGGCGGCGTACACCGTGCCGACGCCGCGCCCCAGCTGTTCAATCCGCCGGATGCACACCTTGGCCGCAATGGGGAAGAGCAGCCCCATCAGCAGGGTCGCCGGGAGCATTACGACGAAGGCCGCGACGAACAGCTTGGACAGATGGCCTTCCCACGAGAGGGCACTACCCCACGCCTCGACGATATAGGGTATGCTACCAAAGGCGGCAATCGAGCTTAGGCCGCACAGCCCGATGAGCAGCTCTACCGCGCCAAAGGCCGCAAGCGGCGCACGCCAGCGATCGATCCAGCGCGCTCCGAGCGCGGCTCCACCAGCCAAGCCGAGTAGGAAGGCGACGAGGATCGTGCTCAGGCTTTGGGCGGTGGCACTTTGCAGGAGCATCGCCAAAAGCCGCGTCCACAGCACCTCGTATCCGAGGGCCACAAATCCCGAAAGCGCAAATCCCCCCAAGACCAGCCGCCCCTCTAAGGTGGCTGGGGCGGCATCCCGCTCTACGCCCGTTTGCTCTGGCTGGCCGTCGCGGCTCCAGCTCCAGCCATAGGCGACTACGGCGATGAGCAGGTTGCCGGCCGCCGCCGCGTAGGTGGTGCCCCTGACTCCGAGGTGTTCGAGCGCGAAAAAGGCGGCCACCGCGCATCCTGTGGCCGCGCCTAGGGTATTGGCTGCATATAGGCGTCCCATATCCTCGCCGACGCGCCCTAGACGATGCGCCACGGCTTTGCTCAGCGTCGGCAGAGTGGCCCCCATGAGGGTAGTCGGCACCAAGAGCAGCGCGAACGCGAGCAGCAAGCGGACTAGCACAAAAGCCCCGTCTATACCTTGCAGAGAGCCGTATAGTGCCGTGTATATCTCATCTAAGCCCGCAAGCAAAAGCGGGAATATCAGAGCGAAGACGCCTATGCCCAGTTCCAACAGCGCGTAGAGCCGCAAGCCGTTGCTCCGGCGGTCGGCAACCCGTCCGCACCAGTAGCTGCCCAAGGCGAGACCGGCCATGAAGGCGGCTAGGACCGTGCTGACGGCAAAGGTGCTGACGCCGAACACGGGCATCAACATACGCACCCAGACGACTTGATAGACGAGGGAGCTGGCTCCAGAAAAAAAGAACAGGATCAGCGGGGCTAGGGGGAGTTTGCTCATAGCCGACTCTTTGTATGGCAATCCGCAGTCATTTATAAATGATAAGCATGGGTTGATTCCCCAACACGTTCAAAAAGTCATTCTGGCGCGATCCAGAATTCAGGGGGACGGTCTAAGTTGCGATTTTTGAACCAAGTTCGCACCGAGCAATTTCGCGCTATTTACGCTCTTGAGTAAAATTACTCAGTCTTGGCGCGCTATCTCGATTTGCTCGCGAGCGCCGACTTGCTTGCCGATCATCGTTTTCAATCGGCTGGTGGAGTCGTTGACCGCAAACACTTGACAGGGTGCCGGTGATACGACACGTTAGGCACGACTAGCTTCTTGTGTCCCCCTTAGAAGCGAACGTTTCTTAGATCGGGTTCGCATCAGCCAAAGCTCTTGCTCGCTGGAAATACGGACGCGAAACTGCAAGGACAACGATGGCATACGAAACACAAAGTTTCAAAATTCCCAATCAGTCCGATGATTACTCGGAGTGCTCGAGTTTCGTCACGACCACTATTGAAGCGATCATCAAAGAAGCGATTGAACAGAGAAAAAACAAAATTTTTATTAATACAAATTTGAAGCGAGGTCTCCCGATGGAGAATATCAATAAAATCGCTGGGCCGTTTATTGAAGCATGGGCTGCCCAAACGTTTTATGATGCTCTTGAAGATAATAACAATAAATATCAACTGATTAATGTGGAAGCAGTTGAACGCCTACATATAGCGGATATCATATTACAGTTCCAGAAACAGAGAAAAATTGAAAGTGGAGTGACAGCAGAGATCGATGTTAAGGCAACAGCGGAAGACATAGAATCTAGCGGCAAGTCACCGAATATCACTTCATACGCTCGTATTCGTACCGCCTATATCGAAGACCCCGATTATATATTCGTCATCCTGTCTTTGAAACACCGTGTGTATTCAAAGCGCAGCAAAACCACAGGGTTAATGGACGGAATTATGGAGGTTGTTGCGTATAACGCTTACGATCTAAAATATCTTTCTTCAAGCGACATTAGCTATAACCCTGCACTTGGAACGGGACAAATCCAAGTACGGGATATTCACTATGTTGAACTTGAAGAAAGAACCACATGGGAATTTTGTCAGTTACTCGATCGGAAATACCTTCAGTCTGCCCGGAGGTCATTTGATCAATGGCTTGAATTAGCCAATAAAAATGGATGGATAAAATCCAGTGATTGAACAAAAAATAATCTTGGGAGAGGCCGTCTCTGAAATGCAAAAGATCGGCTCTGAGACTTTTGATCTTATCATTGCCGATCCCCCTTATAATTTGGGAAAAGACTATGGCAATAATCGTGATACTAAAGGCTTTGAAGAATATTTGGCATTCTCAAAAAATTGGATCAAAGAAGCCCATAGACTCCTAAAGGCCGATGGAACGATTTATGTTTTTATGGGATTCCGGTTTATTTCTTCTCTGTACGATCTATTAGATAGAGAATTTGGAATGTTCTTCAATAGCTGGATCGTGTGGCACTATACGCAAGGGATAGGTAAAAAGAGGGGCTTCTCTCCTCGCCACGACGATATTCTAATGTTCACAAAAACAAAAAATTTTATTTTTAATTTAGATGATATTCGCGTACCGCAAAAATACTATCGTGAGCGCAACAACATGCGAGGGGCAAATCCAGGCGATGTTTGGGAGTTTTCGCACATTCACTACTGTAATGAGAATAGGCAGAATCATCCAACTCAAAAACCGGAAGGGCTAATGGAGCGAATGATACTGGCTTCAAGTAATGAAGGATCGCTGGTTCTCGACCCATTCCTAGGTAGTGGAACCACACTTAGAGTATGCCAACAACTCAACCGAGTCGGCGTCGGGATTGAATTGAACCCTGACTACATAGAAATGTCGCAAGACCGCTTGCAAAAGGAGTTTGTAGGATTCGATAGTATTGATCCAAGGATGGAACGCGTTCCCCTTGATTTGCGTAACGAGTCTATTAGAAAGGCGTATCTTGAAAATCATAAACATTGGTTCTTGCGCGGCCACGAGAACGCTCTTAGAGACTTTGAGAAATCCATTGAGTCTCTTTATCCAAATAAGCCGAAAAAACCGAAAAAACTGACATTACTCGAACAAAAAGAGCAATATAAGACCCAATGAGAGGACGCCGGATCTCATAATGGACCAACACCCATAGCCTAAAGGCCGATCTGCTCGGCGGGCGCGTTGGGCATGCCCGGATGCGAGCCGCCGGCGTTTTTGGCGAGGTTGCCGCCGTCTAGAGGGAGCATCGCACCGGTGATCCAAGCCGAGGCGGCCGAGGCGAGGAAAATCGCTGCCCCCTTGATGTCGTTGGAGTCGCCAAGGCGGCCCATGGGGAGGCCGCGCAAATAGGTTTCGCCCAGCGCGGGATCCGCGGCGATGCGCTCTTTGAGGTCCGCGTTCATTAGCTGGGCGCAGACAATGGCGTTGACGCGCACGCCCTTGGCGGCCCACTCCGTGCTCAGTTCGCGGGTCATCTGCGCGGCACCGGCCATGCCCATGCTGTACGCGAGGTGGTTGCGGCCGAGGGCGTTGATGCCGGCGATCGACACGAGGTTGATGATGCTGCCGCCGTCGCCCGAGGCCATCATGCGCCGGCCGGCCTCTTGACAACAGACCAAGCGGCCAACGACGAGGTTTTGCAGGGTAAACTCGACCTGTTCGGGCGTCAGGTCGAGCGGGGTATTGCGCCGCGCATTGCCGGCAACGTTGCCGACGATGTCAATGCGACCACACTCTGCGTCTATCAATTCAAACAGGGTGCGGATCTGATCGGGTTGGGACATGTCGCACGTCACCGGGAGGACGCGGCGGCCCAAGGCACCCATTTCGCGAGCCGCTGTGGCCAAGCCATCGGCGTTGAGGTCAGCCAAGACGAGGTCGGCCCCTGCTTCGGCAAAGCCCGTAGCCATGGCCTTGCCGAGGCCACGAGCCGCACCCGAGACTAAGGCGACGCGATTGGATAGGTCGAAGAGTGGATGGGACATGACAGCCTCCTGACTTTGTTGGGCTTCAGAACATAGGGGCACGAGTAGCCGAGGCCAAGCCCTGCTGAGCTTGCGGCGATTTGTTCGCACGCTCTATATTTGCTGCCGCAAAAGCCAATATGACCCCTGCCAGAGGAGGATTCGATGGTACACAAAATCCACAAGATCGCGGTCATAACTGATGATATTGAAGGAGCCGTGGCGTTTTACACGCAGAAACTGGGGCTGACCGTGGTGGAGCGCTTTGCAACCGAGGACGACGAAGACTATGTCTTCCTCGACGCCGGCGGTATCCTGCTCGAACTCATGCCGCAAAAGACGGTGGAGCAGGCCCCCGGCTTCCACCACATCTCTTTTGCGGTTGATAGTGTGGAGGACAGCGCACAGGAGTTGAAGGACAAGGGGGTCACCATCACCAAGGAGCCTTTTGACGTCGGCGGAGGGACCGGTATTACCTTGGGGTTTTTCGAGGGGCCGAACCAACTGAACCTACAACTCTTCCACCGCGAGCAATGAGGCCGTCATGCGCGTAGCGAGAGCCGACCGGGCGAACATGCAGGAACTGAGCGACGTCCACGGCGGCACCGGGACGATCCTCTTCAATAGCCTGTGGGGCCGCGCCGATTTTGAGACGCCCTTCGCCTTCGTCCACAGCGCGATCCTCTTGCCCGGCGGCGGGATTGGCTACCACCGACACGACGACAGCGAGGAAATTTTCATCGCCATTGACAACGCCTCGCAGTTCACCCACAACGGGCGCACGGCCCTAGTCGAGGGCGGGGCCGCAGTGCCTTTGCGCTCGGGCGAAACCCACGCCATCTACAACCACACCGACCGCGAGACGCGCTGGTTCAACGTCCACTGTGTAGTTCCCGGCGGCACTCCCAAATCAACCGATCTGGGCGACGATCGGGTCGGTGCTGAATTGGAATCCACCGACCGCCTGCCGGTGGGGCGGCTGGACCGCACGGCCCTGAAATACGGCCAAGCGCACGGCGGCCAAGGCAACGTCGGCGGCCGATGTATATGGGGGCCGGAGGATTTCCGCAGCAATTTCTACAGTTTGGTCCACTGCCTGTTGCCGCCGGGCACATCGCTCGGCTACCACCGGCACGAAGGCGTCGAGGAGGTCTATATCATCATCGAGGGCAGTGGGCGGATGACAGTGGACGAGGAGACGCAGGAGGTCGCTCAGTGGGACGCGATTCCCAGTCGGCTGGGAGGCAGCCACGGCCTCTATAACCACACGCGAGAACATCTCGAATTGTTGGTCGTCGCCGTCTGTGCCGAGAAGGGGCAGTTCGACTCAACGGACCTCGGCGACGATCTAAGCCAACGCTAACAGAAAGGACCAATCCTTATGGCATCCGTGAAGATCACTTTTATCGGCCACGCTTCTTTTCGCTTTGAGTCCGACAAAGGCTCAGTCACTTACTTCGACGCTTGGCTCGACGACAATCCCACGGCCAAGATGAAGCTCAGTCAGGTTAAAGAAGCCGACATCGTCATCGCCAGCCACGGCCACAGCGACCACATCGGCGATTCCTACGAGATATGCAAGCGCACCAAGGCCAAGTTCGTCGGCAACTACGAGCTGTGCTCGGTCGCCGAGACCGTGCATGGGCTCAAGATGGGCTCGCGGGCGTTGTCGATGAACCCCGGCGGCGCAGTCAAGGTCAAGGACGCCACGATCACCATGGTACAGGGCCACCACTCCCAGTCGCTATCGCCGCACGTGATCGGCGGCGAGCTGCCGGCGGGGCTGCTCTTCCATCCCGACAGCGCAGTCAACGGCTTCGTCGTGGCTTATAACAACGGCATCTCCATCTACGACACGGCCGATACCTGCTTGTTCAGCGATATGCAGCTCATCGGCCAGATGTACGGACCGCAGATCGCGATTATGCCGGTGGGCGGGCAGTACACCATGGGGATCCGCGAGGCGGCGCGGGCGGCAAGCCTGATTCGCCCCGACATCGTCATTCCCTGCCACTACGGGCCGATTATGAAGCAACCGGCTGACATCGGCGCGTTGAGCGAAGCGGTGAAGTTTCTCTCGCCGAATACTAAGGTGGTAGAGATGCAGCCCGGGCAGACGCTGACCTATACGGCGAGTACCTATCGGATCGGTCGCCCAGGTGCTCGGCGCAAGCAGTAGGTCGGCACCAACCCTGTTCTCCTTTCCGCAACGGACCGTCCATCTGTAACCAAAGGATTACTGCCATGTCGAGCACTCAAGCCCCCATCGGTCCCAACGATGCGATTAAGGTCACCCAGATCGAGACGTTCGTCCTCAAAAACTCTTGGGTTTTCGTCAAAGTTTCGACGGACGCGGGCATTGCCGGTTGGGGCGAAATGCTCAAGGACGACGCCAAAGCCTGTGCGGCGGGTGCGCTCGAAGTTGCCGCTTACCTAGTGGGTAAAGACCCCCGTCCAGTCACCCACCACTGGCAAGCCATTCACCGCGGTGCCTTCTATCGCGGCGGCCCGATCAAAACCGCGATTTCCTCCGGCATTGATATGGCCCTTTGGGACATCGCCGGAAAATGCTATGGCGTGCCTGTGTACAAACTGCTCGGCGGTCCTACGCGCGAGCGGATTCGGGTCTATGGCGAAGTGAGCGAGCAGACCGGGGTCAACGCCATGAAGGTGGGGCCGGGCACGTCGCGTTCCCCCTTCAAATACATCGAGGGGCAAAAGTTCGTCGATGAGGTCGTCGAGCGGTTCAAGGCGCTCCGCGAACAACACGGCTCCGGCGTTGATATAGCCGTTGACTTTCACGGCGCGGTGCAGCCTCCGACCGCCCTGCTGCTCATCAAAGCACTCGAACCGTATCATCCTTGGTTCTACGAGGAAGTTGTGCAGGCCCTCAACGTCGATGTCATGGCCGAGCTCGCCGAAAAGACCCACATCCCCATTGCCACTGGCGAGCGCATCTTTACCAAGTGGGGGTTCAAGGAAATTCTCGAAAAGCGCGCCGCCCACATCCTCCAACCGGATGTTTGCTATGCCGGCGGCATCACCGAATTGAAGATCATCGCCGGCATGGCCGAGGCGTACTACTCGCCGCTGGCCCCGCACAATCCCCAAGGCCCCTGTTCGCTGGCCGCGAGTTTGCAGGTGGCCGCTGCCATCCCCAACTTTCTCATCCAAGAGCGCGGCGACAACGAATACGCAGACCTGCTCGCCAAACCCTTGACCCCGGTCACCAACGGCCACCGACCCCTGCCCACCGATCCCGGTCTCGGCATCACCATCGACGAAGCCAAGCTCAGGGACCAAGTCGGCGAACCGCGCCCCTACCAAGCCCGCCTTGACCCCGACGACGGGTCGGTCGTGGACTGGTAGGAATGCCATGACACAAACTGAGCGATGTGCCTGCTATCGCGTCCAGCACTGCGGATAGGTCAGGGTGCCGGGGCTAGGTTCTTTCAACGAGACCACGATGCGTTTTTTTAACACGAGTGGTCCGGTGGTGGCCGACGATCACTACTGCATCCCGCCGTTGGAGCGGCTGAACCTTGCTGAGGTGCGCCGGCTCATTCGCGACAAACGCTACTTCGTCCTACATGCGCCGCGACAGACGGGCAAGACCTCGGCCCTGCTGGCTCTGCGCGACCTGCTCAACGCCGAAGGGAACTATGGCTGCGTGTACGTCAACGTGGAGGGCGCACAAGCCCTGCGCGGAGACGTGGAACAGGCGATGCAGGTCATCTTAGGCGAACTGGCGTCTTGGGCGCGTTCGACGCTGGGCGACGAGTTTCTGAACGATATTTGGTCGGACATCCTCGCCCAATTCGGCGCGGGTGCGCTGCGCGAGGCCCTGACGCGCTGGTCGGCGGCGGCTACCAAACCGCTGGTGCTGCTGATCGACGAAATCGATGCCCTGATCGGCGATTCGCTGCTGTCGGTGCTGCGGCAGTTGCGGGCGGGCTACGTGCGTCGGCCCGGAGAATTTCCGCAGAGCGTGGTGTTGTGCGGGGTGCGCGACGTGCGCGATTACCGCATTCAATCAACGGCCGAGAACGCCATCATCACCGGCGGCAGCGCGTTCAACATCAAGGCGCGGTCGTTGCGGCTGGGCGACTTTTCCCGCGAGGAGGTGTTCGCCTTGCTGGGTCAGCACACCGCCGAGACCGGCCAAGCATTCACCGCCGAGGCGGTGGAGACGGTGTGGACGCAGACCCAAGGGCAGCCGTGGCTAGTCAACGCACTGGCCGACGAAGCCTGCTTTTACGGCGACGCCCAAGACCGACGCCATCCGGTCACGGCCGATGCCATCCTCGCCGCGCAAGAGCAACTCATTCTGCGGCGCGAGACCCATCTGGACCAGTTGGCCGATAAGCTGCAAGAAGAGCGCGTCCGGCGCGTCGTCGAGCCTTTGCTGAGCGGCAGTCAAGCGCACTCCATGCCCTCCGACGACTTGATGTATGTCCGCGATTTGGGCCTGCTCAGCGCAGACAACCCGGCGCGTATTGCCAATCCCATATACCGAGAGGTCATTCCACGCGAGCTGATCCACACTACTCAAGCGACATTGGCCCAAGACCCGGCTTGGTATGTGGATGCGGCCGGCGGCTTGGACTTGGGTAAGCTGTTGTCGGCGTTTCAGGCGTTCTTCCGCGAGCACTCCGAGCACTGGGTGGAGCGGTTCGACTACAAGGAAGCGGGGCCGCAGCTTCTGCTACAAGCCTTTTTGCAGCGCATCGTCAACAGCGGGGGGCGGATCGAGCGGGAGTATGGCTTGGGGCGGATGCGCACGGATTTGCTCATTGTATGGCCGCAAGGGGAGCAGACGCGCCGGTTCGTCATTGAGTGCAAGGTGCTGCACCAGAGCTTGGAGCAGACGATCGTCGCCGGGTTGACGCAGACAGCGGAATACTTGGACCGCTGCGGGGCCGAGGCGGGGCATCTGGTGATTTTCGACCGGCGCGAAGGTCGGCGTTGGGCCGACAAAGTATTTCACTGCCGCCGGGTAGCCGACAGCGGGGTGGAGATGGATGTTTGGGGAATGTGAGCGGGAGGCAGGGCTTGATTGCGAGGCCCGAATCAAGCCCTCTCCTAACAGCCTGCTTTCGCTTTTGGGCAACGACCGCGACCGCTTCTAACCATCGGGCGGTCCACGAAATCCCGCCAGCCCTCTCCGGCGAGGAAATTCAGGGCCGTAGAAAGGAGAACCGTGGAGTCTATGCCGACCGCGGTGCCGTAGGTAGCGGTGCGGACGAGGATGTGTGCGGTGCCAGGTTGGGGCCATCAGAATATACTGCGGGGATACCCCCGCTTCAATCGCTGGGACAGCCTTTTCCCGTCGTCAACTTGGGGCATCCGGTATCACCGGCCCGGCGAAAACTCCGCTTCCCAGACGGTGCGGTTGTCTTTGGAGATCCACTGGCCGGTCTGGATGCGGTCGATGGGGTAAGTGGGGAGATGGGCGATCGCAATACACTGGTCGCCCAGCCGGAAGTTGAGGGATTTCCAAAGAGAACTCCAGCGGAAATAGAAGTCGAGATTCTCCGAACCGTACGGTTGGCGGTCGGCGGGCAGGTCGGCCGGGTCGGCCGGGACGACGTGCAAAATGAACTTGGCCTGCACGTCGGCGGGGGCGCATGGCTCTTTGCGGTAGATCAGCTTGCGTCCGGTGCGGTACACGGTCCAGCCGGCACGGACCACTCGCTCGCTGGCCTGTTGGATGAGTTGGTTCACGTAGCGTTGTTTCCGAGCGCGAATCCTATCTTCGTCGAAGGGTGCGGCGGCTGTGCGGCGGAGTACGAAGCCGTCGGGCAGTTCGGCTACGACTTCTATGCCGGGCAGGAGACGGAGGTCCAAGGTGTCGTAGCCGAGAGAAGCTCGATAGGGCGACTTACCAAACCAAACGATATGCGCTCCGACCTCGATCTCGGCCCACCTCATCTTGCGCGGGATGTTTCTGTACTCTCTCGACTTTCTTAGGGCGGCAGTCCGATCCCAAAACCAAGCAATCCCGTCCCTGTTGCTGTAAATCCTGCCCTCGATATTGTCCCGGATATATTTCAGGGTCTCGGAGTGTTGGAAGCGGGCGGCATTGTACGGCCAGTCGCTGTACCCGGTGCCATAAGCTTGGGCGGTACGACCGAGGTTTGCTCGCGCCGAGAAGCCGACGTGGGCGAGGGTGGCCAGCACGACGAGGGACGCCAACCCGTAGCGGCCAGCCCCCAGCCAGCCCGTCGCCTTGATGGACAGGAACCGATCGAGCAAAAACACGGCCGTCAACAGCAGCGGCACGTATATCGGCAGTAGGTAGCGGCTATCGATGCCCTGTGCAACCGTGAGCGGCACGACGACGATGAGAAATACGAGGTAGAGCACGGCGAACCCCCCGAAAGGGAGAACCGGTCCCAACCCGAAGGACAGCGGCGCGGCCTCTGGGTCCTTCCGGCCGTTGTCGCTTGGGATGCGGGCGGCGCGGAGGATGACCGCCCCGCTGGCGAGGCCGACCGCGGCGACCGCCAGCCCCAGCAGATACGCCAACCCATCCGGCGTTGGGGGGACGATCCACGTGCGGAATTCCTCGACGGTCTGGCGCAGCCCATCGTCTGGGTACTGCCCCAGAGGCCTTAGGTGCCTTGTTCTGTCCCCGGTGGCTTGGGTCAGGTGCCCGGTGGCCGCCCAGTTGTGCGCCAATACCGCCAGCAGGGGCACAGACGAGATCGCGCCAAAGACGACGGTTTGCTTGCGCCGGGTGAGGCAGCAGGATGAGGACGCCAGTGCCAATCAACGCCACACCCGGCCAGCGGGTCAGGGCGGCCAGCGCGGTGAAAACCGCGCCTAACAGCAGGGGCGCGGTCGTCCTTCGGTTGAGGAAGGCCGCCAATTGGATCAAGGCGAGGAGCGTCAACAGGACAAAGAGGGGCTCGGTTATGAGGTGAGACGCCCAATAGGTCAAGGGCAAGGAAGCCACGAGGGTCGCAGTGGCGGCCAGCACCAACCACTGCGACCGGAGATTTGAGCGCAGCCAGCCCCCCGCGGCGAGGATGGTCAGCCCGAAGGCCGCGGCGTTGATCCACCGACCTGCTTCCAGCGGATCGAGGCCGACCCAACCGAAGGCCGCCAGCAACAGGGGGAACAAGGGCGGCCATCCTACCATCGGGCCGCCCGAAAAATCCCGCCAGCCCTCTCCCGCAAGGAAGTTCAGGGGCGTGGATAGGAAAATTATAGAGTCCACGGTGATGACCGGGCCGTAGGTGGCGGTGCGGACGAGGATGTGTGCGGTGCCCAGCCCGGCGAGGACGACGATGAGCAGGGGGAAGCGGGCGAGCCACTTCTCCCCCTCTCTCATAAATTTATAAAAAACAATCACTTACGTCTTTAGTAGCCAAAAATTAGTGAACGTTTGGGAAGGAATTTTTAGGTCGGCCAGAACTTATCTATGCGCTTCTAGCCCTGTTCTATCGAGTTGACAATCAGATGCTTGCCGTGCCGAAACATCCGCAAGCGGTGCGTGATAATTCTCTTTTTAGCGGGTGCCCGCCTGCCCTCCGGCGGCCTCATGGTGCGCCCTGAGCAGTTCGTCGAGAGCTTTAGAGGTATCCAAGTAATTGGACCATTCATAAGGCGTCATGCCAAAGCGCCGATCCCCCACCAGTGGGTCCGCGCCCCGCGCCAAGAGCAGGCGAGCGATCGCTAGCTGGTCGGCCATGACGGTTTTGTGCAGCGACGTACTGCCGCGGTCGTACCGGCTAAACCCACCGGCCAACCCATTAACATCTGCACCACGATCCAGCAGGAACTCCGCCGCTTCCAGCGCGCCGCTATAAGCCGCAAAATTGAGTGCTTCTACCATAATCTGCTCGGCGGTAAGCACGGCGTCCGGGTCCGGGTGGTAGAGGTGGCTAATCCCCTCTTTTAGCCTGCCCTCCGAGTCGAAGAACTCGGCCATCAGGTCAACGCGGTTGACGCCAGCGGCAAAGCGCAAATCTACGGCCGCCCCCTCGGCGACCAACATGTGCGCCAAGTCTAGATCCCTCTCCCTGAGCGCGTTCCATAACATTCGTCCCCGGTCGCGGTTCACATCCACGCCGTTGGACACTAGGAGTCGGACCATTTCGGGCTTGCGCTCGGCCCATTCGAGTTGATCGCTTTCTATGAACAGGTCCAGCACGGAGACCGAGTCGTACGTGGCGGCGTTGGGGTCGGCACCGGCTGAGAGCAGAGCCGCGGCCAGTTCAGCCGCGTTTGCGGGCAGCGGCACTCGCTGTGGCTCGCCGGCCAAGTGGTGCAAGAGCGTGGCACCGCGAAAGCGCGGGTATTCGTAATACTCGTCGAAGTAGCCGCGAGCCGTCGTTAGCTCGGGGTACTCGGCGAGTAGCTTCTCAAGGGTCTCAACGTCGCCAGCATCAAGGGCTTCTACTGCTTCGTAGTAGGCTTGGTGGTCAGCGTCGCCGCGGTCTCGGCCTTGAGGCGGCAGTTCCTCGCCGTCGTGCGGAATGGCTAAGGCGACTAATTCGGGCGGACGCCTCCGGTTGCCCAGCGGCACGACCACGTATTGGCGACCGCCGGCTGTATAGCTCATCGGCGCACCATAGGCGTTGCTGGGCAATTCGACGCGGCCAATCTCCGCACCGGACGCCAGTTCGTACGCCCGCAGATACGCATCGCGATCTACGAAGTAATCCTCGCCAACGTCGGCTAGGTCGCGTGGGTCCTGCGAAGTCGCCAACAGGAGGTTCGGCGTCGCCAAGATGAAGGTGCGGTTGTCCCAGCCCATATCGGGCAAGTCGAGGTCCTTGAGGGCCGGGTGATCGACCGGACCTTTGCCCACCGTCGCCCGCCATATATGCTCCCCGTTGTTGAGGTCAATCGCCGTGATGCTGCCGTAGGGCGGCTTGACCAGCGGCAAGCCCCGAGGGCCGACGACATCCTCATCAACGCGAGCAGAAAACGCCGAATGAGCCTCTAGATCCTCTACTCGGCGCAACTGCACGGTGGTGATGGCCTTATGCGACGGCACGTACAGTACGCCGGTGCGCGGATCGGCCGCACCGCCTGCCCAGTCGGCACCACCCCTTTGACCGGGGACTGACAAGACGCTCTTCTCGGTCGGCGGCGTGTAAAGCGGGCCGTAGTCGTATTCAGCGAGAATGGCCTTAGCTTCCTCGCGCAACTCAGGCGTGAAGTCAATCAGGTCCTCCTCGCGGATGCCTTGAAGCTCAAAGGCCGCTGGTTTGGTCGGAAAAGGCTGTGTCGGCGAAGTCTGTTCCCCCACTACCTGCGACTGCGGAACTGGCTTTTCGACAATCGGCCAGATCGGCTCGCCCGTAATGCGGTCAAAGACAAAGCAGAAAGCCTGTTTGGTGAGCTGGGCGACAACTTTGCGCGCTTGGCCATTGACGACCACGTCTAGCAGCAGGGGAGCAGCCGGCGGGTCATAGTCCCACAGACCGTGGTGAACCAACTGATAATGCCACACCCGCTCGCCGGTCTCTGCTCTCAGACACACCACTGACTCGCTGAACAGGTTGTCGCCGGGACGCTCGCCGCCGTAGTAGTCATGGCTAGCCGTGCTCACCGGCAGGTAGAGATAGCCCAACTCCTCGTCGGCTGTCATCGTCGCCCAGACATTGGCCGCGCCGTATTTCTTCCACGCCTCGTTTTCCCATGTCTCGTTGCCGTACTCGCCCTCCTGCGGGATCGTGTGGAATTCCCACACCTTCTCGCCGGTACGCACGTCAAAGGCTTGCACATCGCCCGGGGGTATGTACTCGGCTGGCGGCCGACCCCGCACATCTACGATCGCCGAGCCAACGGCAACCACATCGCGGCATACCACGGGCGGTGCCGTAACTCCGTAGCCCCTGCGATCCTGTTCGCTCAACGGCCGACGCAGCAGGGCACCCAAATCAACGCGCCCGCCCTCGCCAAAAGTCGAGTCGGGAATGCCGGTCTTAGCGTCAATGGAATATAGATGGGCGGTCGACGTCGCCAGAAACACCCGCTCAACCTCGCCATCGGTCCAATAGCTCACCCCGCGCGAGTTGCCCAAGAAAAAGGAACCAGCCTTCCAAGCCTCCGGGTCGAAAGCCCACAACTCCTCGCCACTTTGGCCGTCAATGGCCGAGAGGATGTTGAAGGGCGAGCCATAGTAGAGCACACCATTCACGGCGACCGGCGTGGCGCGGTTATTGTCGAAACGGAGGCTAGAACGACCGCGCCGCCGACCTCCCCGGCCCCGATCCCGGCCTCGGCTCGCTCTAGCCGTCTCGTAGAGCTGCTGATCGCGGGGCCGATAACGCCAGACCACGCGCAACGAATCGAAGTTGTCGCGATGGATCTGGTCCGCCGGGGTGTAGCGGGTGCCACCCTGATCGGCCCCGTAGTACGGCCAATCAACCTCGTCGGCAAACGCCGCCGCGGCGAGCAACAGCGACAACAAGATCGACAAGGTCCTACAGGCGCGTTTATTCATCGGATTTTCCTTTTCCGTGCTGGATGCCGCTTCAAGAACTTCGCGCAGGGCGTCGTTACCGTAGGGCGTGAGGCGTCTCGTCCCAGCACACGGAACCGATTCAAGGAGCCGCGCTCCGGCGGTCAAGTAGCGGCATCCTAGCGGGTGCCCGCCTTCTCTACGGCGGCCTCATGGTGCGCTCTGAGCAACTCGTCAAGAGCCTTAGAAGTATCCAAGTAGTTGGTCCACCCATAAGGCGTGGTGTCATAGCTTTGGTCCCCCACGAGCGGGTTCGCCCCCCGCGCCAAAAGGAACTGGGCCATCGCTAGCTGGTCGGCCATGACGGTTTTGTGCAGCGGCGTACTGCCATGGTCGTACCGATGAAACTCACCGGCAAAGCCGTCAATGTCCGCACCGCGATCCAGCAAAAACTCCGCCGCTTCCAACGCGCCGCTATAAGCCGCAAAATTGAGTGCTTCCACCACAATCTGCTCGGCGGTGAGCACGGTGTCCGGGTCCGGGTGGTAGAGGTGTCCGATTCCTTCTTTCAACTGGCCCTCCGGGTCAAAGAACTCGGCCATCAGGTCAACGCGGTTGACCCCAGCGGCAAAGCGCAAATCTACGGCCGCGCCCGCCGCAACCAACATGCGGGCCAACGCCAAGTCTCTCTCGATAAGCGCGTCCCACAAAACCCGGCCCCGGTTGTGATCTAAATCCACGCCCTCTGCGACTAAGAGCTGGACCATTTCAGGCTTGCCCTCAGCCCATTCAAGCTGGGCACTTCTTATCACCAAGTCCAGCACGGCGACCGAATCGAGAGTGGCAGCGTTGGGATCGGCACCTGCTGAGAGCAGGATCGCGGCTAGCTCAGCCGCGTTTTCGGGCAGCGGCACTCGCTGTGGTTCGCCAGCCAGATGGTGCAAGAGCGTGGCCCCGCGAAAGTACGGATACTCGTAATACTCGTCGAAGTAGCCGCGAGCCGTCGTTAGCTCGGGGTACTCGGTGAGCAGCTTCTCAAGGGCCTCAATGTCGCCAGCATCAAGGGCTTCTACCGCCTCGTAAAAGGCTTTGTGGTCAGCGTCGCCACGGTCTCGGCCTTGGGGCGGCAGTTCCTCGCCTTCGCGTGGAATGGCCAAGGCGACCAATTCGGGCGGACGACCCGCCTCGCCTAGATAGTTGCCCAACGGCACGACCACGTACTGACGACCACCAGCCGTATAGCTCATCGGCGCACCATAGGCGTTGCTGGGCAATTCGACGCGGCCTATCTCCGCGCCGGACGCCAGTTCGTACGCCCGCAGATACGCATCGCGATCGACGAAATAATCCTCGCCAGCGTCGGCTAGGCCGTGCGGGTCCTGCGAAGTGGCCAACAAGAGGTTCGGCGTGGCTAAGACGAAGGTGCGGTTGTCCCAGCCCATATCCGGCAAATCGAGGTCCTTGAGCGCCGGGTGATTGACCGGACCTTTGCCCACCGTCGTCCGCCATACATGCTCCCCACTGTTGAGGTCAATGGCCGTGATGCTACCGTAGGGCGGCTTGACCAGCGGCAGGCCCCGAGGACCGACGACGTGCATGTTGTTGCTAGCATAAAACGCCGAATGAGCCTCCGGGTCCTCTACCCGATGCAGCTTCACGGTGGTGATGGCCTTATGCGACGGCACGTACAGCACACCAGTGCGCGGATCGGCCGCACCGCCCGCCCAGTCGGCACCACCCCATTGGCCGGGAACCGACAAGACGCCCTTCTCAGTCGGCGGCGTGTAGAGCGGACCGTAGTCATATTCGGCGAGAATGGCCTTAGCTTCCTCGCGCAACTCAGGCGTGAAGTCAATCAGGTCCTCCTCGCGGATGCCTTGAAGCTCAAAGGCCGCTGGTTTGGTCGGAAAAGGCTGCGTCGGCGCGGTCTGTTCGCTTGGCACCTGCGATTGAGGCACCGGCTTTTCGACAATCGGCCAGATCGGCTCGCCAGTAACGCGGTCAAAGACAAAGCAAAAGCCCTGCTTGGTAAGCTGGGCGACGACCTTGCGCGCTTGACCATCGACGACCACGTCCAACAGCAGGGGAGCAGTCGGCGGGTCGTAGTCCCACAGACCGTGGTGAACCAACTGATAGTGCCACACCCGCTCGCCGGTCTCGGCCTCTAGACAGACCACCGACTCGCTGAACAGGTTGTCGCCGGGACGCTCGCCGCCGTAGTAGTCGTGGCTGGCCGTGCTCACCGGCAGGTAGAGGTAGCCCAACTCCTCGTCGGCGGTCATCGTCGCCCAGACATTGGCCGCACCGTATTTCTTCCACGCCTCGTTTTCCCACGTTTCGTTGCCGTATTCGCCCTCTAACGGAATCGTGTGAAACTCCCACACCTTCTCGCCGGTACGCACGTCGAAGGCCTGCACGTCGCCGGGGGGCGTGTACTCGGCCGGCGGCCCAAAGCGCCAGTCGCCCATGGCCGAGCCAACAGCGACCACGCCGCGACAAATCACGGGCGGGGACGTGACTCCGTAGTTCCAGCGGTCCTCCATGCCCAGCGGCCGACGCAACGAGGCCCCCAAATCGACGCGCCCGCCTTCGCCAAAAGTCGAGTCGGGAACGCCTGTCTTGGCGTCGATGGAATACAGATAGGAGGTCGAAGTCGCCAGAAATACCCGCTCGACCTCGCCATCGGTCCAATAGCTCACCCCGCGCAAATTGCCCAAGAAGCGGAAATTCATCTGCCAAGCCTCTGGGTCAAAGGTCCACAGTTCCTCACCGCTTTGGCCGTCGAGGGCCACGAGAATGTTGAAGGGCGAGCCATAGTAGAGCACGCCATTCACGGCGAGCGGTGTGCCGCGGTTGTTGTCAAAGTGGAGATTGCGTCCCACCGGATTGGGGCCAGCCGTCTCGTAGAGCTGCTGGTCGGGGGGCCGGTAGCGCCAGATCACGCGCAACTGATCGAAGTTGTCGCGATGGAGCTGGTCCGCCGGGGTGTAACGGGTGCCGCCTTGGTCGGCTCCGTAGTACGGCCAACCAACATCGCCGGCAAACGCCGCCACCGCGACCGACAACAACGCCAGCAAAGCCCCACAGGCTCGTTTGTTCATGCTTTCTCCTCTCTACGGCTTGTTCACACGCCCCGAGGTGGATTTCAGACAGCTTCTAAGCGAAGGACGAGTTGGTATTAAACAGTGTCAACGGGGCCGTTCGTCGCAACGACCCTCTACGAGCTTCAGCGGAACTGGTCCAAATTCCCCTTGTACTCCAAGCCCAACACCTCTCGGCCCCGCGCCGTATTGCAAGTGGCGTCGGCTTCGGGCATGCCGACGATGTGCAGCACGTCGAACTTCACTTGGTCCCTTTCCAAGGCCAGCCGGCAGGCTTCGGCCAAATCGTGGCGGCAGACCAAGCCGTTGCGGATGTTCTGCAATGGCTCCCGGTGTCGGCCGATTCCCAAGCGCGAATCCACGATATAGTCGGGCCGCAAGACCACGATAGCCAGCCCAAAGGCTTCGTGAAACTGGCGGCACATTTCCTCCTGTAATCGCTTGCCCACCGCGTACAGGCTGCCATCGGGCCGCCGCACCTCCGCGGAGAAAAAAATTCCCTCGGGATGCACGGTCTGGCACGAGCCGATGTGTACTACTTTGCGGACGCCCTGCTCTTGGGCCGCTTGCAGGACATTCCACAAACCCTTGAGGTTGACGAGGAAGGGCTTGTCGTCGTCCGGGTCGCAGCCGGAGTAAACCGCTGTGTGAATGACGCAATCTACGCCGCTGACGGCTCGCTCCACCGCGTGGTAATCGACTATATCGCCGTGGATCACTTCTCCGCCGTTCCAAGCACCGTCTAGGTCGCGCCAAGCCTCCCACGCTTGGGGGCCGTAATCAAAGGCGCGGACATCGTGTTTGCCAGCCAAATTTTGCAAGACAGCGCGACCCAACCAACCGGCAGCACCAAAGACCACTGTTTTCATAGGGAACTCCTTTCTCAAAGTCGCCGCGGCCAAAGGCAGCACGACCGTCGCTCGCTATTCACCGCTGTTCATAGCGGTCGGCGCGATGGCGACGTGCCAGAAATTTTTCTTGAATTTACATAAATAAAACATTTATTTGAAGAATACGAAAGAATACAAAGCGGTTTCAAAACTAGCGTCGGGCCGTCTCAAGGGGCGTCCGGTGCCTTCTCATAAATTCCTTTTTTTTCCAAACAAGAAACCGAACCCAGAGTTTTGGGACCACCTCTAGTGAATAGATGAGCTAATGGACAAAGAGAAAAAAATAGAACTCGAATCTTGGTGGCCTTCTATCAAAGAGTTAAAAAGTGCTAGTACGGCGATAGGTAAAACTGCGGTAATGATATGGCAGGTGGCACCACTGTCTTTATTGTCTGGCATGGCCATTCTGACCCTCATACAAAGTATATTACCGGCCTTGAAACTTTATTTGATGAAATTTGTGATCGATGATGCTATCAAAATCTCCAAGATGGAAAACAGAGACATCGACTCCATTTTATTCTGGCTTATAGCATTGGTGTGCGTCGTTGTCTTGACCGCGATTACTTCCCCTATCGCTTTAGCTCTGCAAAGTATTTTAGGGGATAAAATGAAAGGTTACATCGCGACCTTGACGATGGATGCGGTCGACGGGTTGCCCGATCTGGCGCATTTTGAAAACCCGAAATTCCACGACCAATTACGGCAAATTCAAAGGATTCAGCCCAACGTTGCGAATGTGGTTATATTTGGCTTTGATACATGCAAATACATACTACAAATAGTATTTGTCGCTTTATTTTTAAGCACCCTCGATTTTGTTTTTACTGGTTTTTTTCTTTTGACAATAATACCGTATGCTTTAGTGAATTACAGCTTCACCAATAGGGCAGGCATTGCTATACAACATCAGGCTCCTGAAGCGAGGAAGCTCGACTATTACCGCAATCAGATGCTTTCGTATGAAGTCGCTAAGGATGTAAAATTACTGGGACTGTACCGTTTCTTTTTATTGCGGTACGATGAGACTTTCAAGAAGATAACGGCGACCCTGTGGAATGTCCGTTTCAGAGAGTTTCTCTGGCTGTCCTTATGTACCGTAGTTGGTAGCGTGGGCCTATATGCAGTCTATAGTCATCTAGTCCATCAAGCCACTGAAGGATTGCTAACTATCGGATCTTTAGTCGCTTATCTAACGGCTGCGATACAGTTGTGGATGTATTCAAATGAGTGCATGTTCGGCGTTGCTATGCTTTTCCAAAGAGGTAGGCTTCTCTCTCATCTCTTTGCACTTCTGCAAGCCAAACCTGCGATTGAAATAATTTCCAATCAAAAAATCAGATCCTTCCCAGATTTTATCGAGCGCGTTGACTTTAAGGAGGTGAGTTTTAGATACCCCGGAACAGACCGTCTAATACTAAATCAGGTGTCCTTCTCGATCAATTTCAACGAATCGATTTCCCTAGTGGGAAGAAACGGCGCTGGCAAGACCACTATTGTCAAACTCTTGGCCCGTTTGTACGATCCGCACAGCGGACAGATTCTGATCAATGGGATTCCAATCAGCCACTTTGACCTCGATGAACTGCGAAAGAATATAGGAATTGTTTTTCAAGACTATAACCGCTATCAATTGACGGTCGAAGAAAACATAGGGCTAGGGAATTTAAGCCTTATAGAAAAGAAGAAGGTAAAAGAGGCCGCAGACCAAGCAGGAGCTGATTTTATTGAAGAACTTCCAAATAAATTTGCCACCCTCCTCGGGAAACAATTTGAGGGAGGCACTGAATTGTCCATTGGTCAATGGCAAAAACTGGCTATCGCTCGTGCTTTCTTCAGAGATGCACGGATTTTGATTCTGGATGAACCCACGGCAGCGTTAGATGTACAAAGCGAATATGAAACATACCTCCACTTTCGCGATTTAACGAAGAACAAGGTCACGTTGATCATCTCCCACCGGCTATCTACAGCCCATGTAGTGGATAGAATCATAGTCTTGGAAGGGGGCCGCATCGTAGAAGAAGGCAACCATAGTTCTCTGATCGATCTCCAAGGAGTTTACTCCGATTTGTATAATATGCAAGCGAAACAATATAAAAGATGAACCGGCTAATCAATCAAACTAAGCAACTGGTAAGAGCTAGTGGTAGTATTATTTACTTAGCATGGAAAGCTGATGCCTTTCTGACAATCGTGTTTATTCTTTTGCTTATTTTAGCAAGAAGCTATCTCATAAATACCGTAGCAGTATGAGGATGCATCCGAGTTGTACAAAGCCGAGGTAGTTTTCAGCATAGTATTCGTATCGAACCACGATGCGGCGGAAGTTATGCAACCAAGCAAACAGTCTTTCTATTTTCCAGCGTCTTTTGTAGCCCCGCAACCGCCGCCCGTCCTGGGTTTTGGCCTGCGTACGATTGCGGCGATGCGGCGCGATCATCTCAATGCCTTGGTCGGCCAGGCTCGCATCCAATCGATCCGAGTCGTAGGCTCGGTCCCCGATGAGTCGTTGCGGTCGGGGCTGGACCCATCGGTTTTCCAGGGTGGCTTCTACGAGGGTGACTTCGTGCGGCGAAGCACTTTGGATGAGTACGGCGATAGGAAGACCAGCGCGGTCTGCCACTGCCATGAGCTTCGTACCTTTGCCCCGCTTGGTCGGACCCACTTGGTCCCCCCTTTTTTCGCCGCGACAAACAGGCCATCGATGAAGCATTCGCTCACATCAAGGCCCCCGCGCTCATGCAAGTCGTGCGCGAGGGTGCGCAGAATATGTTCAAAGGTGCCATCAGACGACCACTGTTGGAATCGACGATGGCAGGTCTGGTAGGACGGATAGCGAGCAGGCAGGTCATGCCCAGGCGCCCCGGTGCGGAGAATCCACAGAATACCATTGAGCACCGCTCGGTTACAACGCCACGGACGACCCCGGCCATCGCGGCGTTTGGGACACGCCGGCAGCAGTGGGGACACTATCGACCACTGTTCGTCTGTAAGATCCATAAGAGATACCTCCGAAAGGGAATACCACTAACGTAGCACAGCCAGACTATTTATGAGATAGCTTCAAGTATCCTACCGGGGCTATCGGCTTTAGTCGTCAAGTACGTCGTCGATCAAATCTCGTACTCGATTATAGATACCAACCAAGCACAGGAAGATGGTGCTACGTATCGCCACATCTTTTGGGGAGGTATTTTTATTTTTTCTCAAGTAGCCTATTTCATTATAAACCCGGCGAGTGAAGCGATTAGAACAACTCTGTGCGATCGTTTGCAAAGAAAAGTCGATCAAATGATTATGGAGACTTCAGCCTCTTTACCCGGACTTTTCTATTTTGAAACCCCTAAATTCTACGACCTCCTTCAGTACCTGCAACGTCATACGTTTCTACCTGAAGTTATGCTCTGGCTCATCTCAGCCTCAATTCGCAATTTCGTCACGCTGATTTTTATTTTGTTCCTCTTATTCAAAATAGACTGGGTTATACCTTTGGTATTAGTGATTGTTTCTGTACCTCACCTGATTGTCCAGTTTCGCCATTATAAAAAATCGTACGATGTCATGTGGAGCAATGTGCCGGAATCTCGTAAGCTCGACTATTACTTCCAGATAATGGTCGATCCCAAGACCATTAAAGAAATAAAGACATTAAATATCGGAAAGTATTTCATAAACCGATACAGCACGGGGTTCGACAAAATTCTAAAAGCAGTAAAGGCTGTAAAAACAGATCACGCTCACTTAACGTCAAAATTTGCCTTGTTGAGTGGGATCGGGCTAGCTAGTATGTATGTCTATGTGACGTACCTCGTCACTAGAGGAGATATAACACCGGGCGATATCGCGCTTTATTTTTCATCAGTTACAACCGTTCAAGAAACTCTTTGGATGTTCACCTTGATGAGTGGTCGATTATCCGAGGTGGCCTTTCAATATAGAGATTTTATGAAATTTTTGAATCTCAAACCTATACTGACCAAGGCCGCACTGGAAATACACGAGCACCAAAAATCTCTTTCTACTATTGAATTTAGAAATGTCCACTTCTCTTATCCAGAAAGCGCAACTGAAATTTTAAGAGGGATATCTTTCACCATAAACGCCGGTGAGACTGTCGCCTTGATAGGAGACAACGGAGCCGGGAAAAGCACTATTGTCAAATTGCTGTGTCGCTTCTACGATCCGACGAGCGGATGTATCCTTACCAATGGAGTTGATTTGAGGCAATGCGAAGTCGATCCTTGGAGGAACAACATTTCAGCTATTTTTCAAGACTTCTCGCGTTTTAGTCTGACGGTACGCGAGAATATAGGAATCGGAAAAGTAGAAAATGTGGACGACCTAGCCTTAATAAAAGAAGCTGCCGAGAAGGGTATGGCTACCCCTCTCATCGCCAAGCTAGCTAACGGCTACTCCACTCTATTAGGCAGACAATTCGCCGGCGGCGTTGATCTATCTGAAGGAGAATGGCAGAAGGTTGCGATGGCGAGAGCTTTCATCAGAAGCGATGCGGGTTTACTCATTCTCGATGAACCTACATCTGCCTTAGAAGCCTTTTTAAAACTCCTTTTTTGCTTGGATTTGACGTAGGCGTACTCACCGAACACCTTCAGGTTTCGCCTAAGAACCCTGAACGAAAGGTCTCCGATGAGTACGCCATATCAATATCCGACCGACCTAACAGACGCGCAATGGCAGCGGCTGTCTCCCTTCTTGCCCTCGCGTCGTTGGCGTCGTGGGGGTCCGGGTCGTCCGCCCCGGACTCTACGTTTGGTGCTCAATGGGATCCTCTATCGGGCTAAAACCGGCTGTCCGTGGCCGATGCTGCCGCCGACGTTTGGGCCGTGGCAAACAGTGTATGGATACTTCAATCGCTGGCGGCGAGACGGGCACTGGCCCCGGATACTGGACGCCTTGACCCGCCAACAGCGCACCCAACAAGGCCGCCGGCCAACCCCGTCGGCCGGCGGCATCGACGCCCAGAGTGTTAAGACCGCAACCCAAGGCCGAGCCATCGGCTACGACGCCGGGAAACGGGTCAAAGGACGCAAACGCCACCTGTTAGTCGATAGCCAAGGATCGATCCTGCAATGTAAGGTCACCGCCGCCGATGTCTCCGACGCCGACGGCCTAAAGGCCCTGTTGAGGGACTATTTCTCCGCCGGCGTCCAACGGCTGAGAAGAGTATGGGTCGATGCCGGTTACCGAGGGGAGGCGCTCAACGCATGGGTCGCCAACTTAAAACAAACCTATAAAATCCGATTGGACGTCCGTGAAAAACCACGTCCAGGCTTTACCCTACTCAAGCGCCGATGGGTCGTCGAACGAACCTTTGCTTGGTTGGGTAACTATCGTATCCACGCCAAAGACTATGAAACCTTAACCGACAATAGCCAAGCCTTTATACATATCGTTATGATCCATCTGTTGCTCAAGCGAAAAAACAAAGAAAAAGAGTTTTAAAAAGGCTTCTTAGATGCCGAGGCGGAGTATTCTATGTATCTTCGGTTCAAAGAATTGACGCAGGGCAAGATAACATTGCTCATATCCCACCGGCTTTCCACCGTCAAAATGGCCGATCGCATTATCGTTCTGGACAAAGGGAGTATTGCCGAAAACGGCAGTCACGCGGAACTCATGGCGGCGGATGGGAAGTATGCTTCAATGTTCAAAATGCAGGCCGATAGATATAAATAGGACGGGGAAGGTGCCTATGCGGAGACAGGGGTCTTGATCTGGGCGGCTCGCGCTGTCGCTCGCTATTCCTATTCACCGCTGTTCATAGCGATCGGCGCGATGGCGACCCAACAGACCCGGGCATAGGCGGCGGAACTCCTCGGGCATGCGTTCGTACGTCTCCGGCCACAGCGGTTGGTGGCCGCCTTCAATCCAATTGTTAAACCAAGGCGGGTAGTATGCTATATTCAGCCCTATCCGCATGTCCCCACTCTGGTTGGCCCGGGCTTGGTGCAGGAGCCCCCCATGCCACAGCATCACCGAACCAGCCCGGCCTTCCACGGGCTTGATCAACCCGCTATCAGCATCCATATCGAGCGGCGGGCCGGGCCGCCGCGACCTGTGGCTCATGGGCACGACGCCGGTGGCACCGTTGGCCGCGGTAAAATCCGTGAGCATCCAGATGCTGTTGATCATCCACGGCACATCGGGCACTTGGACAAACGCACCCGCAGAATCAGCGTGTAAATTCTGAGCAGGTGCCCCAGGCCACGTAGGCTTGGAGCACGCTTCAACGACGCGGCAGCGCGGCCCCAAAAAATGCCGCGCAAGGGCCACGGAATCCGGGTGGAAGGCGCAGGTCCAAACCTCGTCGTCTTGGTTGAGCATACCGAACAAGGTCTGATAGTAAGCGTCGCCCGTGATATAGTCCTGACAGCGCGGGTCGCTGTGCAGCTTCAGACAGCGGCGGCCCAACGCCAAGGCGGTCTTGCGGGACATGCGGTCTTTTAGCACACAGTACCCATATACGTCTAGATGCTCGGCCGCGGCCTGTAATTCTTCGTTCATGCCGCTACCTCCACGCCTGCTTTTGGGGCGACCATTTCACTCCACGACGAAGGTCGCACGAGTCTCTTCGCTCTCCCGGTATCCAATGCGGATCGCCTTGGCCCGCAAGGTGGCTGTCCCAACCTCCATGCGCAGCGGCTCCGTGTACAGTTGCCAGTGCGGACCGTCGTCCAAGGTATAAGCAATAGAAGCACCCTGCGTGGCGCAGTGGAGCTGCACCAGCAGCGGCCCCCGGAATGTACCGCCTTCCGGCGCGGGCTCGGTCCCGGGGTGGTCGGCGCAAATGGGTACGCATACCGGCGGGGCTGTCTGTGGCTGTTCGCCATCGGGATACCACTGTCGCACCATTTCGCTTTCCGTCATTCGGCCCATGTCGCCCACTTCGCTCAGCCACTCGTCCAAGGCACCGCGCAGGCGATCCCGCTCCGGCTGGTACTGGGGATTGGCCGCCAAGTTGTCGATCTCGTGCGGATCGGCTGCGGTGTCGTACAGCTCTTCAACCGGCCTCGGGTATCGGAACATGGCCGATTGCGTCTCGTCCAGCTCGCCAGCCAAGTGCAAGCGCCACATCTCCTGCATAATGGGGTGCCGATTGCGGTACGGGATCCACGACAAATAGGGGAGGTCGGGCTGGTAGTTGCGGATGTACTTAAAGCGGCGGTCGCGCACGGCTCGCACCATGTCGTACGCCACGTCGTGCCGATCCCGGCTCGCGTATATGAACTCTCGCGGCGGCTGGGCTTGGCGGCCCAAAAACGCCCGGCCTTGTACATGGGCGGGCACTTCGATCCCTGCGAGCGAGAGCACCGTGGGGCCAAGATCAACCGTGCTTACCAAGTCCTCGCACACCCGCCCCGCTTCCATGCCCGGGCCGCGGACGATCAGGGGCACGTGAATGCCCGCGTCATACGGCCAGCGCTTGCCTCGCGGCAGCGGGCCGTGATCGCTCCAGTGAAAGACGTACGTATTATCGGACAGGCCATCTTCGTCGAGCTGTTGCAGGAGCTGGGCAAGCTCTCGGTCGCTGCGCTCAATGTGCGTGTACATCCGCGCCATGGCTTGGCGCACGGAGGGGGTATCGGGAAAATAGGGCGGCAGCGGGATAGCGTCTGGATCGAACTCTGGCTCAGGGCACTTTTCGGGCCACATGCCGCTTTCGTGGGTGCGCGTGGGGTTGAAGACTGCGAAAAAGGGCTGGTCTGGAGCCAAACGGTCGCGCCAGTGAGCATCCGGGCCGAGCGCGTCCCAAGCGGTCAGTGGGGGATCAAACTGGTAGTCGGTCTTTGCGTTGTTGCTACAGTAGTAGCCGGCCGCCCGCAGGTATTCCGTGAAGCACTTTACGTAGTGCGGCACAACGGCCGAATACGGCGTGGGCATCTCTGGAGTGGCGCGATTGGTGTGCGTCGTGCGCATCTGGTGGGTGCCGATGGAGATCGAGTACATGCCGGTGATAATGGCCGAGCGCGCCGGGGCGCAGACGCCGGCAGTGGAAAAGCAACGCGTCCAGCGGCACCCCTCGGCCGCGAGCCGGTCCAACGTGGGCGTACGCGCCACCGGGTCGCCGTAGCACCCGTACCGGGGGTTGGTATCCTCGAATGAAACCCACAGAAAGTTGGGTTTGTCTCGACTCAACGTCGAGGGGAAGCGTTCCGTCGCCATAGATTCCTAGCCTTTATTGGAGGGGACAAAGTGATATAGCAGTCCTAAGTGACTTGAAAGCACGGATTTTTGCCTATAAGGGGTCATTCCCGCGAAAGCGGGAATCCAGTCTCAAAGGATGTAGGATTGCTATAGTTAGCGCTTCTCGCGCTGCGCCGAAAGTTGCAGCAGGCCGCGGCGTACTGTCAAGCGAGCGACTCACCTGCACCTCAGCCGTTTGTCCATCATCACAGGGTTGTTTGCCGCACATTCGTTACGCATACTATGCGCTACCATTTCTCAAGATAGACGCCGCCAAAAAAACCGACCATGAACCAAAATGCCTATCGCCGCAAAATAGAAGAACTGCTCAAAGAGGCCGATGTGCGCATCGGCGGAGATCGGCCTTGGGATGTAGCGGTTCACGACGACCGATTTTTCGCGCACGTGCTGGGCCACGGGTCGCTGGGCGCGGGCGAGTCGTACATGGATGGGTGGTGGGACTGCCCGCAGCTAGACGAGCTTTGTGCGCGGGTCTTGCATGCCGAGCTGGACCAAAAGTTGCGCGGTCGGCACCTGTTTCTGCCCCACCTCAAGGCGCGTCTGCTCAACCTGCAAACGCCCGCCCGCTCCTTCCAAGTCGGCCAGCATCACTACGACAAAGGGAACGATCTGTACCGAGCGATGCTCGACCAGCGCATGATCTATAGCTGCGGGTACTGGCGCAATGCCGCCAATTTAGACGAAGCGCAAGAAGCCAAGCTCGATTTGTGCTGCCGCAAGCTGGGGCTGGAGCCGGGGATGCGCCTGCTCGACATCGGCTGCGGCTGGGGAGGCACCCTGCGGTTTGCCGTCCAACGCTACGGCGTCAAAGGGGTGGGCGTCACCGTCTCTAAGGAGCAGGCAAAACTGGCTGAGGAGACGTGCCGCGGGCTGCCGGTGGAGATTCGCTTGCAGGACTACCGATCCTTAGATGAGCACTTCGACCGCGTCTTGTCGATCGGCATGTTCGAGCACGTGGGCGTCAAGAACTACTCAACCTTCATGCACACGGTCAAACGCTGCCTCGCCCCAGACGGGCGTTTTTTATTGCACACCATTGGCCGCAACAGTTCGGCGGCCAGTAACGACCTTTGGATTGAGCACTACATCTTTCCCAACTCCGTGCTGCCGTCGGCCAAGCAGATTGCCACGGCGGCTGAGGGGTACTTCGTCTTAGAGGACTGGCACGCTTTCGGGCCGCATTACGACCGGACGCTGATGGCTTGGTATGACAACTTCAACGAGGCTTGGAGCGAGCTCAAGGCCCAGTACGATGACCGCTTCTACCGGATGTGGACGTTCTACTTGCTGACCTGTGCCGGCTCTTTTCGCGCCCGGTCGAACCAACTCTGGCAAGTGCTCTTCTCGCCCAGCGGGATTAGAGGGTCTTACGAAGTACCGCGATAAAGGCGGTAACAATGCCCACAGAGACAAAACGTTCAGGAGGTCGATCTTGACTGAGGTCAAACACCTATCCATGGAAGCACTAACCGCCGGGCTAGACGACATTCGTCAGTCGCCCAAAGCCGTCGGCGTACTGGAACTCATCGTGCGGCGGCCGCAGACGGAAATGCGAGAAGTCTTAGACGTGGGGGAACTCGATCTAGCCGAAGGGCTAGTGGGCGACAATTGGAAACGGCGCGGTAGCTCGACAACCGCAGATGGATCGGCGCACCCGGACATGCAACTCACGGTGACCAATGCCCGCTTAATGGCCCTAGTGGCCCAAGAGAGAAAGCATTGGCCTCTAGCAGGGGATCAGCTATACATTGACTTCGATCTGAGCGCGGATAACGCGCCTCCCGGGACTCGCCTGTCCATAGGCGCGGCCGTGATTCAAATCACGGCACCACCACACACAGGTTGTAAAAAATTCGCGGCCCGCTTTGGGCTGGACGCCCTGAAATTTATCAGTTCTCCGGTGGGCAAACAGCTTCAGCTACGCGGGGTCAACGCCAAGATCATTCGCCGAGGCGTGATACGGGTTAAAGACGTCGTAAAAAAGCTGTGAGCGTCCGTGCCTTTTTCCGGCTCATCCCGCCCTTATAAAACAGTTGAAGATGGGGCAAAAGTAGCTACCCCGGATAAGGTAGGTTAGGCTCTATCGCATCCCTAATCGCCTGTTGGACGCCTTCGATAAATACCCGGAAACTGTGAGACTTGTTCGAGTCCATCGACATCATTGGACCAATAGCCCTTGATCCCGAAATCTTCTGATAAGCGTCACGGGTGATCTTCTTCAACTCGATAGCCGGATGGTGAATTCTATCGGGAACCCTGTACTTGCTCGCGTTCCCGTAACAGGGCAGTACGCGCGGAAGCAACCCCTTCAGCATTTCACGCGCCGACGGTTCCTCTAAAAAGAACACCAAATTCATCCTCGCGGATCGGCTCCCTCAAAAAAACCTTGCTTCCATAGGTAGCCCATCTGATCGCCATCCTGCATATAGGCCGCAATTTGCTCGTTCTCGCTCGCTCTTTTTAGGGTGGCGTAACCGCCTTCTTTTTGCAGCCAGAAAACCTCTTCCAACTCAGCACCATTGAGAAAGTCAGGGGAGTGTGTAGAGACAAAAACTTGGCCGCCGCGATGCGCGTAGGCGCGAAACTCCTCTACCAGTTCCAAGAGCAAGGTCGGATAGAGTTGGTTTTCCGGCTCTTCAACGCATAATAGCGGGTGTGGTTCGGGATCGTATAGAAGAACCAAGTAAGCCAGCATCTTGATCGTTCCATCGGAGACATAGCGGGCAAGGAACGGATCCTCAAAGGCACCGTCTTGGAACCTCAGTAAAATGCGGCCTTCCTCCGTCTGTTTGGATTCCACTTGGGTAATGCCCGGAACGCGCACTTTCAGCCTGTCCATAATCTCTGACAAAACCGCTGAATGGTTGTCGTGCAAGTATTCGATGACAAGTGAAAGATTCTCGCCTTCCCGCGACAGATGTTCCGCATAGCCGGACTCTTGCTCGGACCGCGCCCGACTCACATGGAAGTCGGATACGTGCCAGCGCTCAATCAGATTGCCCAAGGCGACGACAGCGGGGAAGCGCTCAAATTGAGCCAAGCCCTTTATCGCCAGCAGGTCGGGCGACTTCAATGCCTGTTCTTCGCGTTTGAGTTGTGTTTCGTCCGTCACCTCCTCGGCTTCATTTGTTACGGCAAAACCTTTACCCTCTTTGAAGTCCAAGAAGTGCCAAGGCTTGCCGCGGCTGAATCTCCTATACCGCAAAATTTCGCGTTCGACGACCGGCTTGTTTCCAGCCCATCCGATTGACACCGAATAAGTCACCAGCGGACTCCCGGACTTCACGCGGTATTTGATCTCAATCTCGATCGGACCATTGGAATTTCGGCTCTTCACCTCGCTGAAGCCGCGGCTCCCCCCGAGCTTGGACAAGGCCGTTCTGATGTTCGAGTTCATGGCGTCGCGGAGAAACCCGAACACCGAGAACAGAGTGGACTTGCCGGTGCCGTTCGCGCCGACGAGGATGGCGAGGCGAGGTATGTTGCGCATCTCCACATCCTTAAAGACGCGAAAGTTTTTTATCCGAATTTGCTCAATCTGCATGGGCTGTTACCGAGGGGGCTTCGGTCCTGCCAAGCTCAGTACGTCCACTGTCGTGGCAGCGGCCGCTCGCGCGCTAGCAGCCGTTCTAGCAGTCGCTTGCGAACCGCTTGCAAGCGAGTGGCGTATTCGCGGTCGCCCGCCACATTTTGGTAAGCCTGTGGGTCGCGCTCCAAGTCGAAGAGTGCCTCCGCTCCATCGGCATCCACCACGTAGCGCAACCCCTCCGTGCGCAGCGTTTTCCAGTGCCGCTTGGGCTGGGTCATTTCCGTGATGGCGCAACCGGGGCCGGCACCGACTAGCTGCCGGTGGGTGCGGAGACCTGCAACAGGGGTCATTTCCGTAATGGCGCAGCCGGGGCCGGCGCCTTCCTCGCAACGCAAGTCGGGCAGTAGGGAGCTGCCTTGCAAGGCAGCCGGCCGCTGAATTGCGGCAGCCTCCAGTAGCGTGGGCACCACGTCTAATGCCTCGACGATGCGGGAGCAGTGCCCACCAGCACTTGCCCCAGCGGGCCAGCGCATCAGCAGGGGAACGCGCGTGACCGCATCGTGCCCGGGGTAGCCCTTGCCATAGCGCAGGTGTTGGCCGAGCCACTCGCCGTGGTCGGACGTGAAGACGACGATGGTGTTGTCCGCAATGCCGAGGGCGTCGAGCCGGTCGAGGATGCGGCCGACGTGGTGATCAACCTCGGATACCATGGCGTAATAGCCGTGGTGCGCGGACCGCAGTTCGTCGTCGGAAAAGTGCTGTGGCCCTCGGCGGGCGTCGAGGGCCGGGGGGAAGGACGGCAGCGTCAGGGTCGCTGGATCATAGAGATCGAGGAACTCCTGCGGGGCCACCCACGGATCGTGCGGCGAGTAGAAGCCGGCGACGCAGAGGAAAGGGCCTCCCCTGTGGCGCGTCAAAAACTCCATGGTCTGCTCGGCGACAAACGCCGTGTGGGTCAGTTCACTGCGGCAGCGGCTGGCTAGGGCGCGCTTGACAAAACGCTCTTCTGGATGCGCGATCCCGTCGCGGACATTCATAATTCGCTTCCACTCAATTGAACTGGGGGCCTCGCCGAGGCTGATGTAGTCGAGTTGCTCAGGAGCCTGCGCCGCCACCCAAGCGCGGTACGCATCGTGGTAGGAACCCGGCTCGTCCGAGATTTCCAAGTGATCGAATCCGTAGTCGGGATGAGGCTGGCGGTGGTCGCGGTTGGCGTGCGGCAGAAAGTGGAGCTTGCCAATCTGGCCGCTGTAATAGCCGTAGTTGCGCAACAAGCGCGGCAGGGTCGGCGCGTCCGCAGGCACGGGTACTCCCATGTGCGAAAGCCCTAGCGTGGATGGATACTGCCCCGTGAGAAAGCTCACGCGGCTGGGCATACAGACCGGATTCTGCACAAAGCAATGGTCGAAATTTACCCCGGCAGCAGCCAGCCGGTCCAAGTGCGGCGTCTGGATCTCGGCGTTGCCGTTGGCCCCGAGGGCGTCCCACCGCTGCTGGTCGGTGTAGAGTATGAGGATATTCGGTCGCTGCATGGGTTGAGTGGAGTCCTTGGCGACGCCGAGCAGATGGGCTATGGCTCGGTCTGGGGTAATGTCTGCTTGGTACGCCCGGATTTGCGCCGACCCCTAAACAGAAAGCACAGCGGAAAGTCTGGGCCGATGAGCGGATTCAGCGGAAACCAAAGCAGGGCGTGGACGACCTTGATTATTTTGTACAGGACGCTTCTCATGGTTTTTCTGCCTCGGCGAAGAGTTGATCGGTTACCGCTGCCATTAGCTCTGGGCCGTCGCTCCGGCGGAAAAGGAACCGCACCTTGCCCTGCTGATCAATCAGGTAGGTATAAGTCGAGTGATCCACCAAGTAGGCCGCCTGCTCCGCTCCGAGGGAGTAATGAGCGCCATACTGGCGAACCACTTGGTCAATTTCTTCCTTGTTGCCGCGCAGGCCAATCGCATCAATGGCGAAGTAGTCGAGATATTCCGCCAGCTTCTCCTGAGTATCGCGCTTGGGGTCCACGGTGACGAATAGGGTCGTCAGCTCCTGCTGGTGCTCGTCTAGGAGCTGATAGACGCGGCCCATCTTCGATAGGGTCACTGGGCAGATGTCGGGGCAATAGGTGTACCCGAAGAAGAGCATGGCGGCTTGGCCGCGCAAACTTTGCAACTCAAAGGGGGTGCCGTGCTGATCGACGAGCGCGAAGTCGCCGCCAATGCCGCCAAAATCCTGCAAGGGGGGGACCTCCACAAGAGCGGGGGGTTCGGCGACCGGGGCCTTGTGGGCCTCTGGCTGAGCACGGCATGCTCCGAGCAGCGCGAAAACCGCGCAAAAGACCAGCGCGTCAGTCGCCCTCATAAAGCCCTTTCTTCCGCACCGGCACCTGTATGCGTTTTTCCGTTCCATTGCCAAAGCGCAGTAGCAACTCTACCTCATCGCCGTCCCGTAGCGGCCGACGCAGTTCCATCAGCATCAAATGGGCACCGCCCGGCTTCAGTGCAACCTCCTCGCCCGCTGGAACCTGTAGCTCTCCGACTTGGCGCATCGTCATCCGGTCGTCTTTGTGTTCCATTATGTGTATCTCGGTTTGCGCGGCGGCCTCGGTCGTCAAAGCGACCAACGTGACGGGCTCGCCGCCTCGGTTTTCAATGACCAAGTAACCAGCGGCTGGGCTGCGCGGCGGAGGCTCGCGGATCCAGGCGTCGCGCACGACGATGGGATCGCCGGTGTGCTCTGGGCCGCATCCGACGACCATGAGCAAAAGCGCAGAGACGGTTTTCACCAAAGCGTTCCCTTTCACGCTGGGGGCGGGATCAGGTACTCGCCCTCGCGGATCCCATAGCTTTCCCCGAGCGCGGGGAAGTCAACCCCCGCTCGGCCATTCCAATCCCAGACCACTTCGCCATCCTTGACGGTTAGTTCGCAAAACAGCCGCTTGTGGCCTTCCAACCGGCCGCCGAAAGAATCGGCGTAGCCAAAATCCCCCTCCATCTGCTTCAGGGCCGTCACATCAGCCACGGCCCCCACCGACAGGTGCCCCAACTCGGGGTGGCCGATCTCCCGTGCTGGGTTGATGGTTGAGGCGCGGACGACATCGCCGAGCGGCATGCCCATCACCAGAAACTTCGACATGGTGGTCGCCATGTCGAGCATACCCATATTCATGCAGAGGGCGTGCAGGTCGGTCGAGATCGAATCTGGATAGAAGCCTTGGGCAATAGCAGGGACCGCGTTGCGGAAACAGAAACTGCCGGCACCGTGGCCCACGTCCAGGACGATGCCCCGTGCCCGGGCCTCGTGCAAGTAGGACAGCACCTTGCCCTGTGAGTCAAACCACGGCGTCGGCCCGCGGAAGATGTGAGTGCTTATGTCGCCCGGGCGCAGTTTTTCGCCCAAGAGTTGGTAGTAAGGGCGTTCCTTTCTGAAGTAGCCGAAGTCAATCATCACCCGCGTCGCGGCCTTTTCGGCGGCCGCGAGCGTACGATTGACCGAAACCCATTCGGGGCCTATGTAGTGCGCCGTCTTGATGCCGACGACTACGTCCTCGTTTTCTCGCGCCACGCCCGCGGTCTTGTCGGGGTCCATGTCGTACGGATTCTGCTCGTGGTCAGTTGAAGTCATCCCGGTGCCGGCGATATTGACCAGCGCGAAGAGCCGCGTCTGGCAGCGGTCGATTACCCGGTAGCGAAAGTCCTCAAAGTTGCGCCAGCCCGCGCTCCCGGTATCGACCAGCGTCGTCACTCCGGTGCGAAAACTAAAGCCATCGGGCAGGATGCTGTTGTCGCCAGCCCACGTGTTGCGGTGCCCGGCCGTGGCATAGGCGTGGATGTGAATATCCACTAGCCCCGGCGTCACGTAGAGTCCGCTCACGTCAATGACCTGCCCGGCCCCCTCAGTCGGCAACGCTGCATCTACGGCCGCGACCACCTTCCCCTTGATGCCGATGTCCTTGGGCGCGTCAATGCCGTTTTGGGGGTCAATCAGATGCCCGCCCTTGAGTACCAGATCAAACTGCATAGTGAATTTCTCCGAAGACTTGATGAAGGTTAAAAGATAAAAAACAGCACCCCAGTCTGCTACGAGTCCAAACTTCAGGCCGGGGTCTCGACATGCGAGGGCAGGTTGCGCGTAAACCGCGCAAACAGTGCTTTGAGCGCAACGTCGCTGCGCGCCACAAGGCTGGTCACGATCACGGTTGCCCACACGCTGCGCCGCGAAATTTTGACCTGCTGCCCACTAGTAAAATCCGCGTGGGCGTGGATGCGGCGCAACGTCAGTACGGCCATGCCCAAGGCCCAAAGACAGAACCGGCGAATGCCGGTTTCGCGCCCGGGGATGAGCAACGTGAACGCGAGTGCATTGCCGAGGTGCATCCGGGCCAAGCCGATCAGTTTGCCCAGCGCCGTGCGGAACGCGGGATTGGTGTGGCCGGCCTCGAGTGAGCGCAAATCAAACCCGGCTTGCTCGAATACGTCTCGCGGCAGCCAACACGCGCCGCGCATTCGGTCATCCCAGAGGTCCTTGAGGATGTTGGTCATCTGCAAGCCTTGGCCGAACGACACTGCGAGCGGCAACAGTTTCTTGCGCTGGCGGTCAATTTCCGCCGAATAGTCGCAGAACAGCTCCGTGAGCATCTCGCCGACAACGCCGGCGACGTGGTAGCAATAGCGGTCGAGATGGGAGAGATCATCTAGACCTTTGAGGCCCTGGCTCTGCTGAAACTCGGCCATGCCGTGCGACATGATTCGCACACAGCGCACGAGTGCAGCGCACTGCCGGTCGGAAAACCCTTGCGTGAGCCGGAGCACCCGCGGGGTGTTGGCCACAAGCTGGTGTTCGGCGAGCGGCATGCTATCGGACAGGCGCGGCGCGAGCTGCTCGGCGAATGGGGCCGGCGGCTCCTCGCCAGCGATAACCCGGATAAATCGCTCGGAAAACTCGCGCTTCCCGTCGGCCGACAAAGCCGGATCATCTTCAATGGTATCCGCGATGCGGCACAGCAGATACGCGTTGCCTACGACATCGCGCAGGCCCGCCGGAAGCTGCGGAATGGTGAGCGCGAACGTGCGCGAGACGTCTTGCAAAATCGCGTGTTGCCACGCGAGATCAGCGGCGTGTTCATCAGTCGTCATGGCTATCTCAAACTATTTCAATATAATATACAATCAAACAGGCCCTTGCACTGCCGCCGCCGCACCCGTTGGCGAAAACACAGCTTTATTGCGATGGAAATAGACCTTAATCACCGATTCAAAGGCGTCAACTACATCGAATCGCCCAACCAAGGCGGCCTTTTTGCCCCGGGCGCACCCGACGCGATCATCATTCACTTTACGGCCACCACCAATGCCGAGGCGGCCATCCACACCCTCTGCGACGACCAGCGCGAAAACAAGGTCTCGGCCCATCTAGTGGTTGCCCGCGACGGCACCGTGACGCAGTTGTTGCCCTTTAACATCATCGGCTGGCACGCGGGCGTGAGCCAGTGGGGGACGCGCACCGGGTTCAACAAGTATGCAATCGGCATTGAGATCGATAACGCCGGCCAGCTTTGCGAGCGAAATGGCCGCTACGAGTCGTGGTTTGGGCAGGTATATCCGCCCGAGGAAGTGGTGCGCGGCGTACACCGCAACCAGTCGGAAGCCTCTTACTGGCACCGCTACCCAGCCGAGCAGCTAGAAGTCGTTGAGGCGATTTGCGCCGCACTGATCCAATACTACGGCATCCAACACATTCTCGGCCACGAGGAAATCGCCCCTTCCCGCAAGGTCGATCCCGGCCCGGCCTTCCCCCTTGATGCCATGCGCACTCGGCTCTGTGGCCGACCCCTCGCCTAGGGGTAGCTGCTTTTCTGTGTTGATCCTTTCGGTTATATTCGCCCTTTCCCCTCTAACCCGTGGGAGGCGCGAAGCCCTTGGCAGTGCCCGCCATTGATGTCCGCGAATTGAGCAAGACCTATAAGGTTGTCGGGAGTGCGGCACTATTCAGGGGCGTCGGCCTAGCGACGGTCCATTTTTTTATTTCAAAAAAGGACAATGGGAATGAGTAATAGACAAAGCGGCATGCACGTCGGGGTGCAAGGGATTGGGACCTCAAAGGTGGAGCTGGAGTTTCTGGTGCGACACGGGGTGACCCACATGGACGCCGTCGTTGAGGACAACGAGGTCGAGACCTTGGTGCGGCATAAGGCGGCGGCGGCCGAGTGTGGGGTGAGTATGGAGTCGATCCACATCAGCGTACCCAAAAGCATCACGCTGGCGCGGGACCCGCAGCGAGACCGAGACCTCGACGAGGTCTGCCGCTGGATCGAAAACGCGGGTACGGCCGGGCTGCGGGCATTGCTCTACAACTTCTGCATCCTGCCGCACCAGCGCACCGCTCCCACGCCCGGGCGCGGGGGCGTGACGTACAGCTCATTTGACCTAGCGAAATTCGACAACGAAACGCTGAGCGAAGCGGGTGTGGTCAGCCGCGAAGAAGCGTTTGAGCGGGCGGCCTACTGGCTCGAGCGCGTGATTCCGGTAGCCGAGGAAAACAAGGTGCAGATGGCCTGCCACCTCAACGACCCGCCAGCACCTGTTCTGCGCGGCGTCGAGCGCTGGAACTGGCCGGTGATGGAGGGGCTCAAGCACTTTTCCGAACTAGTCGATAGCCCGTATCACGGCTTTAATTTTTGCTGCGGCGTGGCGTCTGAGGGGCTGGAGAATCCAGCTGCAGAACTCTGCGATATTGTGCGCTACTTCGGCGAGCGGGGAAAGCTCTTCAATATCCACTACCGCAACATCAAGGGAGGGCTACACAATTTCCAAGAGGTCTGGCCCGACGAAGGCGACGTAGATATGCACGAGGTGGCATGCACCCTGAGGGACGTAGGCTATCAGTACATGCTGATGCCCGACCACGCGCCATCTCATCCCGACGACAAGGCACCCGAGGGCGTTTCGGGCCGGGTCCGCCAAGCCTGGGCCTTCCAGTTCGGGTATATCATCGCCATGATCCAAGCGGCTAATAAAGAAGCGCGAACTACATAGGGCCTCTGCGGCATGTTGATCCATTGCCTGAGGGCGGTGCCATTGCTGCTCCTGCTCAGTTCGTTTGGCGGAGCTCAGTCTCCAGAAGAAAATGCGTCAAGAGAAGACTTGGCGGCGTTGGCGAGCGTTGTCTATCTAGTGGGGGCGGCCAGTGGAGTGGCCCTGCTGGTCTCGCTGGGGCTGCTCGTCGCACGTTGGCGGTTGGGGACGGTGCAGGCGCGGCGCTTTGTATTGCGCGGCGACGAGCACCAACTACTCGCTCAATTGGAGCAAGGCCCCAACGGCGGAGAGCTGGAGTTGAGGGATGCCGACGGTGGAATTACCGCTGTGCTGAGCAACAGGCTCCGGTTGTGCGACCGCGAAGGACAGGTGCGGGCCGACTTGCGGCTGGAGAGCGACAAGGCCCCGCTGCTAGCGCTCTACGACGAGCGGGGCGAAGTGCGAGCGGGCCTTTCGCTGAGCGAAGACGGAGCCGGCAGCTTGGCCTTTTACGACGCGAGCGGGCAGCCGCGCGCGGGCCTAGGCAGCGGCCACGCCGGCGCTATGCGGCTGAGTTTCTTCGATGCCCAAGGACGGATGCGGCTGCAAAGCGGCATCGAAGACGAAGAGAGGCCCTCGCTCAAACTCTACGATGCCCAAGGCGCAGTCCGCGCCACCTTGAGTGTGCGAGCCGATGGCATGACCTTGCTCGAAATGCGCGACCAAGACAGCCAGACTCGCACCATCGTCGGCGTACTGGAGGATGGAATCGCTTGGCTTGGAGTTCTCGATGAAGAGCAGCGTTTCCGCGCCGGGTTGGGCGTACCAAGCGGCGGGAACCCGCGGCTGGATTTCTACGACGAAGAGGGGGAGACGCAGGCCTCTTTGCACATCAACGACCAAGGCCGTTTTGCGACCGACCCAGATTCTTAGATTGGCTAAACGTTCACAGCTCGTCGTACCGGGGCACTTGGTCAATGAAGCCGCGATCGGCGACATAGCAATAGTGGACCAAGCCGTTGGTCACCAAAAGACAGCGGGCCTGAACCACGCGGTTGTACGCAGCAATTTGGTCGAAGGTCTGCTGACCGATGGAGGTGTCGGGCTCTTTGCACTCGGCCATTAGCAGGGCGCGGCCCGTGCGGTCGTGGACGACGACATCGGCGCGAAACCGCTTGCCGTGGAGGTCAATGCTTTTCTCAATGGCGATCAATCCTCGCGGGTAGCCCAAGCCCGATACTAGATATTGCACCAAGTGCTGCCGCACCCATTCCTCGGGCGTCAATTGCACGTACTTGCGGCGCAAAGGGTCGAGTATCTCGCGCTTGCCTTCGACGTGGCGGATGTCAAACTCCGCGGCCGGGAGGTCGAGGCGCTGCATGTTATTTAAGCAAGAGCATCTTGTGGAATAGTGAGACAGTGCCCTTCTGTAGGCGCACGATATAAACTCCTGTGGCCACAGGTTTCCCGCTGGCGTCTGCCCCATCCCATTCAACTTGATAAACGCCTAGTCCTGTATAGCCACGGGCGAGCGTCTTCACCTTCTTGCCCTGTACGTCGAAAATTTCTAAGCGCACCCGGCCCGGCTCTTCAATGCGGTAGCGGATGGTTGTGGAGCTATTGAAAGGGTTGGGATAGTTCAGACCGAGGGCAAACTTCTGTGGCGCACCGCTTTGGTCGCCTTCCTCCTGCACAGCCGTAACACCTCCAGAGGACTGGGCGGCAACCAAGTACACATCGTCGAGATAGAAAGTTCCGCGCAGGGAGCCGATGAAGCGCAGCGACTCAATGGGACCGTCGAGTTTGTCCAAGCCGACCTCAAGCACCTGCCACTGATTTAGTTCCCAGTCCAATTGGTCCGTCAAATCCAGCCGGTTGCTGGTATCGCCGTTGATAACCCAAGCCAAGGAAGGACGGAAGCCGCCGGTGGCGGTCCCGGGATGCAGGGCCAAGCGCAGCCCGACGTAGCCGACTGGGGCGACCGGAATGCGGGGCAAGAATTCAATGGTGAAACCGCGAGCTTCCACCCGCATCGCTCGCTGTCCGGCAAAGACGGTATCCGCATGGGTCGGGTCGAGTTGTGCGCTGTAGAGTGCGCCTTGATCCCAAGCGAGCTCGTCGGCAAAGAGGACTTGATCCTCTCTGGGCAGCACGGCGATAGAATGCACCAGTTTGGTCGCCTCGTCGCCTTGGGCGAGATGCACCACCAGTTTTTTGCGGCCGTTGTGCTCACCAGCCGAGAGGTCGGCTTCCAAGCGGTAGGTCTGGTCGTCTATTCGTTGCAACGGCCATGCTTCAGGGCCGCCCAGCGCAGTTAAGTCGGCCGTTAATTGGGCGGACCCAGCGCCTTCTACCTGCCGCTGGAGGCGAATCGTCGCACGCAGGGATAGCATCGCGCCGACGAGCAGGGTATCGGGGGGGGGGGATTCCCACGTGCCTTGGAGCGGGCTGGCCTCAATGCGGAAGACAGCTTGGGTTAAGTCATCGCTCGTCACGTACAGGCCACCCGCCTCGTCGGTAATCAGCCCAACGGGCTTACCCCATACGGTCCTTCCGTTGGGATTGGGACGGAACCCGGTGAGAAAGTCGGCGATGCGGGCATTGGATCCATCCGGCTCGGCAAAGAGCGCCATGACCTTGTAGCCGGGATCGTTGCCCAAGACACCGGCGCGGAAGGCGACAAACGCAGCGTGGCGGTACTGAGGAGGGAACTGGTCATGCTCGTAGAAATGCAGCGCCATGGGCGCCAAGTGGGCGGGGACGAGGGCGGCCGGACGCTCCATGCTGGCAACCAATAGCGAGTCGGCACTAGTCAGCGGGAAAATCGCCCGTCGGTAGGCCCCAATGGAGAAATCGGTCCAGACTTGGTAGGCGTAAGCCAAGGGCCAACCATAGAAGCGGCCATCGCGGAGAGGGGTGATCCACTCCGGCGGCAGGTCTCGGCCTTCGCGGTCGTGTCCATTGCCCGCACCCCACAGCTCGCCGGTGACCGGGTGCAAGTCGAGGCCGATGGAATTGCGCAGCCCAGAGGCAAAAATTCGTCGGCCCGTGCCATCGGTATTCATCTGTATAATAGTGGACCGCTCCGGGTCGTCTTCACGGCACAAGTCGCAACTTGAGCCAACGTGGAAGTAGAGCTTGTCGTTGGCCTCGTCGAAGACCAGCGTATGGGTCACGTGCTCAGAGGCGCGTCCCATAAAGCCGGGCACTTCGGCGAAGACAGCGCGCTCCTCGTAAAAGCCATCCGCGTCCCGGTCTTCGAGGCGGTAAATCGCATCGTCGTCGGCAACGAAAAGCGCTCCTTGGTAGAAGGCGACGCTGTGGGGCCAGTGAAAATCATCGGCCACCTTGTACACAGTGTCGGCGCGACCATCGCCATCGCGGTCGGGCAAGGCCAATACCGTACCTTGGCGGCCAGAGGCCGGACGCCATTGATTCCCTCTCTGAGTCTTCATGTTGGCTACGTGCAAGACGCCTTGGTCATCCCAAGCCATGAAGCGGGCTTTATCTACTTGATCGGAAAAGAGTTTGACCTTAAAGCCGGGCGGGAGATTGAGGGTGCGGCCGGGGAGACCTTCGACTGGCACAGATTCGAGGTGAAGGTCAATTTTGGGCGTTAAGCGAATCTGGCCGGGGGGGTACTCGGCGTGAAGGGCAGAACTCGCAAGGATACAGAGCAGGTAGGAAGAAACCATGCGGATGGCAGACAGAACAGACATGAGAAACTCCAGCGTTCTAGGGGTCATTCCCGCGAACGGACGTCACCCCGTGCTCCGACACGGGGCGGGAATCCAGAAAAGGACCAAGCCGACGCCTGTCAGCTTGAGCTTGAGATACGAGCCTTATTAGATTAAACAAAAACTTGGACTGCGTAAAAGAGTCGCTGGCAAACTCGGCGACTGGCTCGAGGAGCAGAATAGTGCATAAACGGTCAATTCTCATCGCGCTCGTGCTGACTACAGCACCGGCATCCGCCCAGATTTCGCTGTGGAAACTAGGCGGGCAGGGCTTGCCTTGGAGTCAGAACGACAGCAGTGAAGTCTTTATCGACTTCGAGACCTTTCCTCGCTCCATAGCACCGACCTATTTTGATGGCAAAGAGAATATCCTCTCCCAGCTTCCCTTTTGGTCGCCTTTCAAGTTTCCCATCGACTTGGGCTACGAAGACGGCCTCATTCCGCGAGTCTGGCGTGCGGCCAACGGCTTCTATTGGTTCACGGCTGGAACCCTGACGACCGAGTGGGTTGACGGCGACAGTTCTTCTTACAGCCCTCCGGTGGCGCGTGGCATCAACTCGGAGTGGTACACCTTTGATGTAGGGGTCCCAGTGCCAGCCGACCTAGTCGGGTTCTACACACCGCCGCACGGGTTCCGCGCCGACGGTACGCTTTTGCGCGACGATATCTTCAAGGCGTTTGAAGTCTCAATCGCCGAGGAGTTCGATCCAGTCCTCAACCGAGAGAACAACGACAACGACTATCACCGACTAGAGAAGCTAGTCGCCGATGTACCGCTCAATTTCGACGCCAACGTTCAACTCGAATTTCCCAAACAGTACGTGCGTTTTATACGCCTCCAGCGCAAGCCCTCCATCGACGATAAAGCCTTTGCCTCGGGCCAAGCCAATGTCCAGCAGGGGACCATCGGCGAATTTGAGCTCAAAGGGGAAGGGGTGCCCAAACGGGTGTTTTACCTCTCTAAGATCATCTTCCTAGGCCGCACGGTGAATTTCGGGCGTCTATTCTGGGACGCCGCCCCCATGCGGATGATCGATGGCGTCCCCACCCCCGTTGACGACGCCCAAGCCCGACTCGCAATCTCCGTGCGCTCGGGCCGCGACGACGACCCCAATGTCTATCACGAGTTTACAGACACCGGGGCCGAGCGAACGGTCTCTCGCGAGCGCTTTGAGAACGAACTCAAGCAACCAGACCAGAGTACCGGCGGCCAGATCCAAGAGGGTAAGCCCGGCCTTAGAGCCTCGATCAGTTACGACCAAGACAACTGGACCTTCTGGTCTTTTCCCATCGCTAGATCGGGGCAGCTCTCCCCGCTGGAACGCGGGAACCACATCCAAGTGCGACTCACCTTTGAGAGCAGTTCCTTCTTCGACTTCGTGCGGCTCGACTCGCTGTGGGTTGAGATTGCCCCGCCGTTGGCTTCGCAAGTCATAGGCGAGATCGCCCGCTTTGACGAACCGACGCCGGACGGCGGCCTGACCGAGGTGTACTTAGGGGAGACGACGGACTTTACTTACGATGTCCGTGCCGAGTTCGACGCGGCAAGCCAGCCGGGCTTCGACACCATCCGGATCCGCACGGGCAGCCGCCCCCGGTTCAAACGGCTAGAGATGGGCCAGCCACTCCAAGCACTAGACCCCGCCGAAGTAGTCGAGGGAGAAAACGAGCTAGTCGTGCATCTGCCGCAGGCGGTCACGCGCAGCCGCAACCAACCAGTGCGGCTGGTCTTCGGCACAGAGGTTTTCATCTTTGCCAACACGTTTGCCGGCGAGGTTCTCGACACGAGCGGAGAGAGTCTTCCGCAGCAGATTGAGGCCGGCAACGCCACCGACGAGGTCAACACCAACAGCCTGCGGGTTTTGGGTGGTGCCCAAGAGGCCGGAGCACCCATCGAAAACCTATCCTTTTCAAGCGAGGTATTGACCCCTAATGGAGATGGCACCAACGATGTCTTGGCTATCAACTATACCTTGTTCCGCCTGCCCGGGCCGGTGCCTGTGGCTCTCAACATCTACAACTTGCGCGGCGTCCGGGTCGGCGGTCTAGAAGTTGGAATGCAGGATGCCGGGCCGCAAACCGTGCAATGGGACGGCCGCGATGCGAGCGGCGAGTTATTGGTCCCAGGTTTGTACCTAGTAGAGGTCGCCCTCAAGTCGGAATTCAAAACCTACCGCCACCAGCAGCCGTTGGGCTTGGCTTACTAGGCCTAGCCCCGATTGGTCCCCATCGCCTTTTCCTTTTCAATGCCTAGTAGAGATATAAGCCGCTTGGGCGAAGACATTGTGTTTGAAGAGACCCTCAGGGGGCACACTTTTACCTTTCACTCCACTTGGGGGCTTTTCAACCCCAAGCGCATCGACCCCGGTACGCGGCTGCTCATCGACCATATCAAAGCCGGGCCTACCGACTGTTGCCTCGACTTAGGATGTGGATATGGTCCTATCGGCTTGGCGTTGGCTTTTCTCTGCTCTGAGGGCGAGGTCCACCTAATTGATAAGGACTTTGTCGCTGTCAACTACGCGGCACAAAACGCCGAGCGCAACGGATTGGCCAATTGTCGCGCCTATTTGAGCAACGCCTTCAGCCACGTGCCCGCACACGTGCGCTTTGACACGATTGCCTCCAACCTGCCCGCAAAAACAGGCAACGAACTCCTGACGATCATCATGCACGATGCCTGCGCCCGCCTCAAGCCGGGCGGGCATCTATGGGTCGTCACCATTGCCGGGCTGAAGGAGTACATCAAGCGCAGTTTCAAGGAGGTCTTCGGCAACTACAAGAAGATCAAACAGCGGGGGACTTACCTAGTATCGCTAGCAGTTAAAGAGTAGGTTATAGCAATTCCTCGTTTACTTCGACGCCAAAGCCCGAGCCTTCGGGCAGAACTAAGTGCCCCTCCCGGGGTTGTGGCTCACCTAGCCACAGCTCGTCGCGCACCGCACCGCGCCAGCCCATGACCACTTCGGCCAAGTTGTCGCCGTAGCCCGCCGCCAAAAGGTGCAGACCCCAAATCTCGCCGCCGCGGTGAGGGACCAAGGGGACGCCGTGCGTTTGGGCCAGCTCGGCAATGCGCAGTGCCGCCGTCAAACCGCCGCACCAAGTGACGTCCGGTTGCCACAAATCCAGTGCCCGCGCACTGGCGATATGACCGAAATCTCGCACGGTGAATTCGTGTTCGCCGCCAGCTAACAAAATGGGGTGAATCTGCGGCCGCAACGCCGCCAAGCCAGCCAAGTCGTCGGGCAACAGCACGTCTTCAAACCAATATATGTTGAATGGCGCGAGTTGCTGCGCTACGACCAAGGCAAAGTCGGGCGACCACGACATGTAGGCGTCAATCATCAAGAGCGCGTCTTTGCCCAAGGTCTGGTGCGCTCCTTGGGCCCACTCGAGTATGCGCGCCGCGTCTTCCGCTTGGCTTTCTCTCCGCGTCTGCGAAGACTTATGGGCGTCAAAGCCCAAGTCGCGATACCAAGCACAATCTGGGCCGGTGGCGTAGGCCCGCACCTCGTCTCGCTGCCGCCCCCCTAGCAAGTCGCAGACGGATTGCTCTTCTGCCCGGCCCAAGACATCCCACAATGCCAAGTCCACGCCGCTGATGGCCATGACGGCGATCCCGCTACGGCCGTAGGGCAGGCTGGCCTTGTATTGGTCGTCCCAGAGTTGGGCGACATCTTCAATGCTGTTGATGCTGCGCCCCACCAGCAACTCGCGCAGGTGGCGGTTGATCACCTCTACGGCAGCAATCCCGCCGCCACCCGCTCCCCAGCCGCTAACGCCGACGTCCGTATCTATGCGCACGACCATCTGCCAAAAGTGTCGGCGCCAAGCAGCGGGCGCGACGCGATAGCGGGGATACACGGACCGCACTTCGGTTATTTTCATGCGTAACCCCTTGGGTACATTTTTGTTTCCATAGCCTTACACTTTGGTAATAATCCGCCTCGTGCTGTATTATTTACATATCCAAACACCTTGTATTTTATATCCCCATTAGGAGCAGCCCATGTCCTTAGGACGCAACCTAAAAGAGCTGCGACAGAAACAATCGCTCAATCAGAAAGACCTCTCAGATCGCTCCGGCGTCTCCCAAGCCACCATCTCCCGCATTGAAACGGGCCGAGTGCGCCAGCCGGGTTCGTCTGCTCTAAAAAGTTTAGCTGATGCCCTCTGCGTCTCGACCGACTCCCTAATGGACGATAAGGGACACCTAGCCCAAGTCCACAAAGGCCGTTTGCATCAAATCGCCGAGACCCTTAACGGCTTTGTCATCCACAAAAACGGACAACTGCTCTTCATCAGCCAGACCTTGGCCGACCTACTGGGGTATCGCGGGGAAGAATTGCTCGCCAAAGACGTCATTGAGCTCGTGTTCGCTCCTCAGTTCCGTCTCACCGCTCGGCATATCGTTGCTAGCGGCTCGTCCAATGCCTACGAAGTGCTCATGGTGTGTAGTGACGGCAACCTTCTTCCCGCTGAGATCAACAACGTCAACATCAGCGAAAAAGTGCGCTTGGTCACTGTGCGCGACATTACGGCTCACTGCTGTCAGCAAGGGGCCTTCCGCGTCTTGCAGGCTGGTTGCGAAGCGGAAAAAGTGCGCGATCTAGGCAAGGTCGTACGCATTCTGGGCGACGAGCTAGAGGCCATGGGCGTCCAATTCGAGGCGGTTGACCTACAGGTCATTGACGAACAAAGAAACCTCTTGGCTTGCTATCGCGCCCATTCCGAAGCACGGGGCTACCACTCCTTACAGAACGCGGTACATCTCCGAGAATCGCTCGGGCACTTTGCTTCTCTGCGGAGGTTGCTTAGCCACTGGCACCGCCAAAAGGTCTGGGAGCGCAAGGCCGACGAGGACTTTCAACAGGCGACCCAAGAAATTTTCTCGGACTCGGTATATCGCCCCGGACTGCTGATTGACGTGCCCTTTGCACAGGGCATGCTAGGGCTGGGGCTACCCATGAGCTTACCTAGGCTCCCCAAACAGCTAGCGACCATATTGGACGAGTTCGCCCGTTCTATCTCTTTGGTTGTCAAGCGGCTGCTCGAGCTTCAATCGCTACGCGAAAAGCTCGACTCTATCCCCATCAGCCCTACGGCTCCTGCCCCAACAGCAGACCTAAAAGAACTTGTCGTTGCTCCCTCTAAGGCTATGACCGTACTTCCTCCGGGCGAACTTTCCGCTGGTCCGAGGGTCGCGGAGGGGCCTTCTTGATGCGGGGGCGATCGCCTACGGCTCAAGCGTCAGGTTCGCTGCGCGCTGCAACTCCTCTACCACCTGCTCGATGTCCCCGCCTTCAATCGCCTCTACCATCGCCTCTTGAATTAACCGCCGCACTTGTTCGTACCCAGCTATCGTCGGCTCCGATTTTCCGTATTCCAACATTCCAAACGCCACTCCGTAATGCGGGTTTTCCTCGAAGTAGCTTTCCAACTCCCGCGCCGTACTCTGGCGCACTGGAAAGTAGTTGCTTGCCCGCACCCACCGCGCTTGTTGCTCGGGCGCAGTAAACCACTTGAGGAAAAGCCAAGCCGCTAGCTGTTTTTCGGGCGTACCAGCGCAGATTGACACGCTGGCCCCATACACGTCAACGACCGGCCTCGGTCCAGTCTGCGGCGGATGGGTTACTCCCCACTCGAAGACCAGCCCAGAGTCCTCAATGCCGCTCTTGTAAAAGGGTAGGCCGGAGGAAGAGTCCTGAGAGAAGAGAACCTGACCGGTGACAAACTCGTTTAGCTCGGCATCCCGTTCGCCGGCGATGTGTATCGCGCCGTCCTGTGCTAGCTCCTGTATCAGCTCCAGCACCGCTTTCGCTTCTGGCGAATCCAGCGTGTAGGTGGTGCCGGTCGCATCTACTAGGTCGCCGCCGCGGCTGAAGACCATCGCGGCGAATCGGCTGGCGTCAACATCGAGCAAAAAGCCCAAGCTGCGGGCTGGGTCTTCGTTTTTGCTAAAGGGTTGCTCTTTGGCCAAGCGGCACATCGCGGCAAAATCGTCCCAAGTCGCGGGTGGATCGTCGTAGCCCAGCTCGCGCAACCAATCAAAATTGTAGTAGAGCAATTCCATCGAGCGATTCGGCGGGAAGCCAATCTGCACTCCGCCGACATTGTCCTGCTCCAGAAACGCCTCGACATAGTCGCCGCGCTCTTCGGGCGACAATCCCCATTTGGGCGAGTCCATATAGGGCGTTATATCCACTATGCCGTCGGCTTGGTAGTACGCTAGGGCTTGGTTTTGGTAGGCTACGACCAAGTTGGCAGCCAGCGAACCGCTCTGGATACCCACGTTCATCTTGTTGTAGATGTCCCCATAGCGCCCCACGTACTCGCCGCGGACCTCAATCCCATAGCGGTTCGTCTGGTTAAAGTCGGCAATCAGGGCTTGCAGGGCCTCTTCGCGCTCTCGGGTGTGTTGATACCAAAAGACGACTTTCTGGCCTTGCGGATCGAGGGCTTCGACACTGGTCTGCTGCTCGTAAACAACCTCTTGCGAGCCGCCACAGGCCCCCAGCAAGGCACACCAAACTAACATCATCGCACTTTTCAGCTTCATCGCTTTATCCTTTGAACCCAGATATGGAAATGCCTTCCGTGAATTCGCGCTGAATGAGAAAATACGCCAAGAGTACGGGAGCGGTCGCGATAACGGCCCCGGCCATTTGCAGGTGTACCTCGGTCCCGGCCTCACTGGCAAACTGCTGCAAACCCACTGCGATCGGACGCCAATCAGGCGTATTGGTCACCAGTAAAGGCCAAGCCAAGGCGTTCCAAGAACCAATATACGTAAACATGCCAACCGTCAAGAGGGGTGCCCGGCACAGGGGGACCGCGATCTGAAACAGAAAGCGCACATGACCGGCTCCCTCAATTCGGGCCGCATCCCACAATTCGTTGGGCAGGCCGCGCATAAACTGACGCAAGAGAAAAATGCTAAAGGCACTAGCCATAAAGGGAATGGTCAGGGCCGGCCAGCTATTGAGCCAAGCAAACGGCGTATTGCGGTGTAGCCAAGTCACGACGAGAAAATTCGGCACGATGGTCACAGCTTCGGGGATCATCAGTGTAGCCAAGATGCCGGTAAAGACCGCATCTCGTCCGCGGAACTGCATCCGCGCCAGCGGGTAAGCCGCCATAAGCGAGAACAGCAGCGTCCCGCTGACCTGTAGGATGGCGATGATCAGCGAATTCTCAAAGTAGAGACCAAAATCCGCTTCTTGCCAAGCGGTGATATAATTGTCCCATTGTACGCGCTCGGGCAGCAAGACCCGCCGCAGTGATTCCCCGCGGCTCATAAAAGAGGCCAAAAGCATCCATGCGAACGGAAAGCTCGCGACCAGCCCCCCCAAGCTCAAACCGCAGTAAATCAGCCCCGCTTTGCCGACCCTAGTTGCCATAAAACACCCGCCTGCCGAGCACCCGGTTTTGTAGCAGCGTCAGTGCCAAAATCGCGACGAAGAGCACGAAAGACATTGCAGAGGCATAGCCGGCGTTGTGGTACTCAAAAACTTGGTCGAAAATGGCAATACTGAGCACATCGACCGAGTCGCGGGCACCCGGGGTCCGCATGATGTAAACATGGTTAAAGGCTTTGAAGGTCCCAATGACGGCCACCATCGACAAAAAGAACAGGGTCGGTGAGACCAAGGGCAGGGTAATGTGGCGGAAGACTTGCCACTCGCCAGCACCGTCCATCTCGGCGGCCTCATAGTATTGATTGGGGATAGCACTGAGGCCAGCCAGTAAAATCACCGTGTCGTAGCCGACATAGACCCAAATGTTGTATAGGATGATTGAGGTCAGGGCTAGGCTCGGGAAGACGCTGTCCACCCACGCGGGATAAGAAGCAAAGCCGGCCCCTTGTAGTAACAGGGCTACGACGGACTTGCTCTCGTAGAGCCAGTGCTGGCTCTCCAGCCCCCAAAAACTCCAGAAGCGGTTGGCCAGCGAGGAAGGGTGGGGACTAAAGATGGTGCGGAAAACCACGGCTGAGGCGATGATCGGCGTGACATAAGGCAGAAAGAACAGCGTGCGAAACGCACCTCTAGCCCGTGCGATCTTGAAGAGCAAATACGCCAGTCCGGTGGCCAAGCTCAGTTGGCACGGGATCGTCCCGACCGCGTAGAAAAACGTGACCTTAAAGCCGTTATACAGCACCGGATCGCCTGTCTCGACGAGGCCACCCAAGCCCTGAACCACCCCCAACCAAAGCCCCGATAGTACGACTATGCCCCAAGCGATGCGGACGTAAAGGGGACGCAGGCCGCGCTTGGATAAAGTGGCGCGGAGACGATAGGCTGCACAGACGAGGCCCACCCCGGCGATGAAGACCAACAGATACTGCGAGTCGCCCAAGGCGCGGACATAGTGGTCGAACCCAACCACCGCTTCCTTCCTTATTCGCCACTTGTGCAGGCTGACGTACAAGGCATAGCCAATAGGGAAAAGCCCAAACGCACCTAGCAGGACAAGTGCCGGCGCAAGAAGGCCCCAAGCAGTCCGTTGTTCTCTAATGCGGGTACTCATCGGCGTGGGATAGTGCTGAGACGCGAGGCTAAATGCGCGGAGAATGCGGCCTCGTCCCAATTATCGACGGGATCTAGGCCAAAAGAAGAAGGCTCCTGAAGCATTCATTTCAGGAGCCTGTATTGGCTGCCCCCCTAGGGCTCGAACCTAGAACCTCCTGATCCAGAGTCAGGCGCACTTCCAATTGTGCTAGAGGGCAACTCGGGAAAATAATGGCGGAGAGGGAGGGATTCGAACCCTCGGTACGGGTTACCCCGCACAACAGCTTAGCAGGCTGCCACCTTCGGCCACTCGGTCACCTCTCCGAAACTTAAAAATAAACTTTTGACGTGTTCCCATCGCTAAAAGGGATGGGATTGTGGCGGCATCAAATGGTGAACTGGCGGAGGGTGAGGGACTCGAACCCTCAAGGGCGTAAGCCCGGCGGTTTTCAAGACCGCTGCCTTACCAATTAGGTCTAACCCTCCTTTTCGCGGCAAGGATAAAAATATACATGAGGCACGATCTTAGGTCAACCCGAGGCCTTCTCATCGGTCTCGCTGTCTTCCCAGCTACTCTCTTCCTCGCTGCTGGGCAGCGGGGCCATGTCGATAACTCGGTCGCCCTCGTCCAAATTGATCACCCGAACTCCTTGGGTATTGCGCCCGATGGGAGGCAACCCTTGTACGGGAATGCGGATCATAATACCGTTCTGGGTTACCACCATGACCTCCTCTTCGGCTTGGATCTCCCTACAGGCCACCACGTGACCGTTGCGTGGGGTGGTCTTGATGTCGATGACGCCTTGGCCACCGCGGTGCTTGCTGGGGTACTCGGCTTGGCTAGTGCGCTTGCCATAGCCGTTTTCGCAGATGGTCAACAAAGTGCTGCTTTCGCGCACTACGACCATGTCCACAACCTCGTCCTCTTCCCCCGGGCGTAAGCTAATGCCCTTAACGCCAGTAGAAACCCGGCCCATAGAGCGGACTTCGCTTTCGCTAAAGCGCATGGCTCGGCCGTTGCGCGTCAGCAGGGCAATATCCTGCTGTCCGTCGGTGATGGCCGCCCCAATCAGGCCATCGTCGTCTTGGATCTTCAGGGCGATGATCCCATCGCGGCGGATGTTCTGGTAGGCCGAGAGCTTGGTCTTCTTGACAATGCCGCTGCGCGTAGCCGTGAACAAGTACTGATCGTCGGAAAATTCTCGAACTGGTACGATGGCGCATATCTGGTCGTCTTGGTCGAGTGGCAACAGGTTGGCTATTGACCGCCCCTGAGCCGTGCGGTCACCTTCGGGTATGCGAAAGACCTTGAGCCAATAACATTTGCCCTTGGCAGTCAAGAACATGATATAGGAATGGGTCGAAGCCACGAAGAGATGTTCTACAAAGTCCTCTTCCTTGGTCTTCATACCCGTCACCCCGCGTCCGCCGCGATTCTGTACTCGGTAGGCCCTAGGGGACAGGCGCTTGATATAGCCACTGCGCGAGATGGTGACGACCATGTCCTCTTCTGCAATCAAGTCCTCAATGTCGAATTCCTCGGCTGCATAGACGATCTCCGTGCGGCGCTCGTCGCCGAAGCGCTCGGCGATTTCATCAATCTCACCTTTGACGATCTGCATCTGCCGCTCCCGGCTGGCGAGGATGCCCCTCTGGTCCTCAATCGTCGTTACCAATTCCTTGTACTCGGCTTCAATTTTGTCTCGCTCCAAGCCTGTCAAGCGCTGCAAGGGCATGCTTAGGATGGCTTGGATCTGCCGCTCGCTCAACTCGAACCGCACCTCCGCCGCCCGCCCGTCGATCTCTGTGGGGCGGATGCTGGCCAGCCGGGCTTGAGCATCTGCCGGGCTTGACGAGCGGCGAATGGTCTCAATCACCAAGTCAATGTGGTCCAAGGCGATGCGCAGGCCCTCAAGGATGTGCGCTCGCGCTTCGGCCTTCTCCAAGTCGAATTCCGCACGACGCACGATCACGTCATGGCGATGATCAATATAGTGCTGCAGCATCTGCTTGAGGTTGAGCATCTCAGGGCGGCCATTGACAATGGCCAACATCATTACCCCGTAAGTAGTCTGCAACATGCTGTGGCTATAGAGCTGGTTGAGCACGACTTCGGCTTGGGCTTCTCTCTTGCATTCAAATACGATGCGCAGACCCTTGCGGCCCGATTCGTCGCGGATATTGGCAAGTCCGTCAATGGTTTTGTCGCGCACCAAGTCGGCAATTTTCTCTAGTAAGCTAGCCTTGTTTACTAAGAAAGGGATTTCGGTGACAACGATGTTCTCGCGGCCGTTCTTGAGGGTTTCAATATCCGCCCGAGCTCGGATATAAATCAGTCCCCTCCCGGTTGCGTAGGCCTGCTGGACCCCGCTCATACCGTAGATGATTCCGCCGGTGGGAAAGTCTGGGGCCTTGACATGCTCGAGCAACTCGGCAATGGAGATATCGGGGCGATCAATCAGTGCCTTGAGGCCGCTGGCAACTTCCCGCAAGTTGTGCGGTGGGACCTTGGTGGCCATGCCGACGGCGATGCCCATTGAGCCGTTGCATATCAGGTTGGGGAACCTAGACGGCAAAACCAGAGGCTCTTGCTGAGTCTCGTCGTAGTTGCTGGCGAATTCGACGGTATTCTTGTCGAGGTCCGCTAGAAGCTCCATCGCCGGCCTACTCAGCCTCGCCTCCGTGTAGCGCATGGCAGCCGGAGGGTAGCCGTCAATTGAACCGAAGTTGCCTTGGCCTTGGACCAGTGGATAACGAAAGCGAAAGCTCTGCGCCATATGCACTAGCGTCGGATAGACAATGTCTTCGCCGTGCGGATGGTAGTTACCCGAGGTGTCGCCAGCAATTTTGGCGCACTTGCGGTAGCCGCGGTTGGGAAAAAGGCTCAAGTCGTTCATCGCCACCAAGATGCGGCGCTGGGATGGCTTGAGACCATCGCGGACATCGGGTAGGGCCCGCGACCGTATAAAGCTCATTGAATAGTCGAGGAAAGAGGTTTTGAGCTCCTCCTCAATTTTGACCCGAAGGATCCGGCTTTCTTGCTGTTCGAGCATCAATTAAATCCTAGCTTTGTAGTCTATTTGTAGTCTAATAGGAGGTGTCCAGATTCTTGGCTTCTAGCGCGTACTTCTCGATAAATTCGCGGCGTGGCTCCACTTGCTCGCCCATGAGTAGGGTAAAAAGGTGATCGGCCTCAACGGCATAGTCGATGGCTACCTGCAACAGAGTGCGCCGCTCGGGATCCATCGTCGTCTCCCATAGCTGTTCGGGGTTCATTTCGCCCAACCCTTTGTAGCGCTGGATAACTACCCTTCGACCGTCGCCATTGCCGTCGCCATTGCCGCCGAGTGCCGCGATGTGTCGGTCGCGCTCGGCCTGATCAAAGGCGTATAGCTCCTGCTTGCCCCTCTTCACCTGAAAAAGGGGAGGCTGGGCCAAGTAGAGTTTGCCTTTCTCAATTAGGTCGCGCATGTAGCGAAAGAAGAAGGTCATGATTAGCGTCCGAATATGGCTGCCATCGACATCGGCATCGGCCATGATAATAATTTTGCCGTAACGTAGCTTCCCAAAGTCGTAGTCCTCGCCGAGGCTAGTGCCCAGCGCAGTTATAAGCGGCAACAATTTGTCGTTTCCCAAAACGCGGTCAATGCGCGCTTTTTCTACATTGAGCGGTTTGCCGAACATCGGCAGCACGGCTTGGAAGCTCTGGTCTCGTGCCATCGCCGCCGAACCACCAGCCGAGTCGCCCTCAACCAAGAAAATTTCGGTCTGCGCCGGGTCGCGGATTGAGCAATCGGCCAGCTTGCCGGGCAATGATCCTCCGTCGAGTAGCCCCTTGCGCCGGGTCAGTTCGCGAGCCTTGCGTGCTGCCTCGCGGGCGCGGCCGGCCTCCACGATCTTGTCGACGATCCGTTTAGCAATGCCCGGGTTCTCTTCGAGGTATGTACTTAGTGCTTCAGAGACAAACGAATCGACGATGCCTTTGACTTCGCTGTTGCCTAGCTTGCCCTTGGTCTGTCCCTCAAATTGTGGCTCGGGCACTTTGACGCTGACTACGGCGGCGATGCCCTCGCGAGTATCCTCACCCGAGACGTTGAACTTGACGTTCTTGAGTAGATTATTACGGGTCGCGTAGTTGTTGATCGTCCGAGTCAGTGCCGAGCGGAAGCCCACGAGATGGGTTCCCCCCTCGTCGGTCTTTATGTTATTCGCGTAGGTAAAAAGAGTTTCTTGGAAGCTGTCGTTGTATTGCAGGGCCACCTCTACGGCGACTTCGTCGCGCTCACCCAGAAGGTAGATCGGATCTGGATGTAACACGCTTCGGCCCTCGTTGAGGAAGCGCACGAATTCTTGTACGCCTCCCTCGTACAGATAGCATTCGACCTCTCCGCTTCGCTCGTCCCGCACATTGATCTCCACACTCTTAGTCAGAAAGGCCAACTCGCGTAGTCGTTTGGCGATAAACTCAAAGCTGAATTCTACGGTTTCAAATATGTCGGTGTCTGGCTTGAATTCTATGATCGTGCCGGTCTGGTCTGTGTCGCCGATGACTTCCAAGCCCGTTTCGGCTACGCCACGGGAGTACCGCTGCAAGTAGATTTTGCCTTTTTGCCAAACTTCAACCGTACACCACTCAGACAATGCGTTGACGACCGAAGCACCCACACCATGTAGCCCGCCAGAGACCTGATAGGCTTTCTTGTCGAACTTACCGCCGGCATGGAGCATAGTCATTACCACCTCAACTCCCGATTTATTTTCGGCAACGTGGAAGTCCGTCGGGATGCCTCGCCCGTTATCTTGGATGCGGGCAGTGCCTTGTGTGGTGATTGTTACGTCAATGCGCGAGCAGCGCCCAGCCATGGCCTCGTCAATGCTGTTGTTGACTATCTCTTTTACCAGTTCGTGTAGTCCATTTTCGCTCGTATCGCCAATGTACATGGCCGGGCGCTTGCGCACTCCTTCAAGCCCCTTGAGTACCTGTATAGCGTCGGCTGTATATTCCTCCGCCTGTGCTACTTCCGCTTCTTCTTTAGGAAAATTTCTGGCCGGCTCCGTCATCTACTCCTCCTTCTGTTCGCCACATTTTCAGACTGGTTTAGTAACTTTAGCCCCTTGAGTACCTGGCTACCCAACAACTCGTTGATCCGTGCCGCGATGTCCCGCTGCATAAAGTTTAGTTGGGTTCGCCATACAGCAGATGGAACAGCCACTTCCAAGTATCCTTTGGACAAGCGCAGTGGACTGGTGTACTGAGCCAAAGTGGGACCTACTGCTTCTTCCCACGCCATCCGTGCCCGACACTCCAATAGCTTCTGATTGATCCCTAGATCATCGGCTGCGACCTCGAGCAACCCATGCAAAACGGTGGGGGGACCAACACAACGGCCTTTATTTTTGGAGGTCAATCGACTCAAAACGGGCAGCCTGTCTTGTACTGGGCTCTTGGGGGATCGTTGCTACGACCTGTTCAAACTCACTTACTATGTCCAATAGTTTTTCTATCCGGCCAGAGTCCAACTCTGAAAAAGCATCATCTAAGAGCAGCACGGGCTGCCGACCTGTTTGCTCCTCCATGTAACGAGACTCGGCCAGCTTCCACGATATGAGTACTGTCCTTAGCTGGCCCTCGGAGGCGTAGATTTCGGCCTGTTCTTCGTTCAACGTGAATTTCAAATCATCGCGGTGCGGTCCACAGAGCGTATGGCCTATTTGGGTTTCCTGCTCCCTGCGGCACTCGAGTGATTCGCGCAACTCGGCTCTAAGGGCCTCCAAGTCCTGCTCCTTGGTACCTTGATAGACAACGGCCGCCTCTTCGCCAGCCAAGGCAAAGCGACCGTAATAGCAGAGAAAGGGTGCTCTCAATTTATTCAGTGCCTCCAAGCGATGCAGTCGGAGTTGGGACCCCAAATCCACCAACTGAGTATTCCATGGTTCCATTACTTGACTATCGACAAGTCCTTGTCCCGACTTCTTTGCAGTGCGTAACAAGTAGTTTCTCTGGGCTAACACACGGTAATAGCGCTGCATACACCGCAAGTACGTTGCGCTAGACTGAGAGATAAGTATGTCGAGGAGCCGCCTTCGCCGGGCCGGGAAGAGCAGTACCAACGATACGTCTTCAGGACAGAAGTGAACTGTGCGGAAGGTGCCCAGCAACTCCGATACTCGAGGCAAGGAATTAGCGTCAACAAATGCCTTCTTGCCTTCCTTCTTACTGTAAAAGACGCGTAATTGCTGGTCGTGGCGACCGTCAGTACACAAGGCTCGGATATCAAAGAAATCCTCGCCGTGCGGCACGACGTGTTGATCCTTGGCCCCGCGTACTGACTTACCGATAGATAGGTAGGAAATCGCTTCTAGGATATTGCTTTTACCGCGGCCGTTTGGACCAAAAATTAGCACATGATCTGCCGCAAAGCTCAAGCGAATCGCGGCAAAATTGCGGAAGGGTCTCAGCGTTAATTCACGGATCCGCACTATTCCTGCTTACCTCATCCTGTTGGCCGCAAGGGCATTAGCAAGCAGAAGTAGTCCTCGCCTTCGTTTTGTTCCACCGGCCGCAACAGGGCTGCTGTGACGTGGTCATTGAGTTCAAAACAGACCTCCTTCGCGTCCATCCTGCGCAAGATATCCATCAGATACTGGGCGTTGTAGCCAACCTCTATCTCTTCAGAAGCGTATTGAGCCGGCACAACCTCCTTCGCTTCGCCGCCGATTTCGGGGCTGGCGGCCGAAAGCTCCACTTGGCCACTGTTTAGCTTAAAACGCACTTGACGCGTATAGGAACTAGAGAGGATGGACACCCGGCGTACGGCCGGTAGAAGATCTTCGCTAGCTATTCTTAGTTCTTTTTGGTTGTTTTGAGGAACGACTTGGGCATAGTTGACATAAGGTCCCTCAATTAGACGCGATAGTAAATGCGTCTGTCCTATATCGAACAGGATCTGCGCCTCGCCTAGCGTGACGTTGACTGGCCCGCTATGACTACTCAGCAATTTGACGATCTGATTCAACGCTTGGGGGGGGACAATGACCGCGGTCTCTTGGTCGCCCTGTACCTGATCCTGCATATCTATGGCTAATCTGTAACAAGCTAGGCGGGACCCGTCAGTAGCCACCATCTCCATTCCCTGAGCATCAATGCGCCAGAGCACCCCATTGAACACTGGGCGCGTATCGTCGCCGGAAACGGCAAAGGCCGTCTTATTGATCATGTCTGCTAGGACATTGGTATCGGTTTGGTCATCCCCTATACTCAGGCTTTGGCCGTCAAGTGCCGTCGGCATACTAGGAAACTCTTCAGCCTCTATTCCCGACAGGCTATACGATCCTTCGCTGCTCTCGGCATCCCCGAGCTGCCCTGAGAGGCTAATTCGCTCGTCCTGCACCTCAATACTCAGTTCCGACTCGGGCCATTCTCGAGTGATTTCTGCCAACTTGCGAGCCGAAACAGTCGTCTTTCCCTCCTCTTCCACTTCAGCAGGGACTTGAGTCCGGATGGACAAATCTAAATCCGTCGCAGATAGAGAGAGCGTCTTTGTATCGGCGTCAAGCAAGATATTAGCCAACACCGGTAGGGAAGGCTTTGAAGACACGGCTTCTAATACAGTATCAATGCCCCGCCATAACTCACTGCGATTTACTCTTAGCTTCATAAAGATTCTTCGGATTATCCTTCTGTGAACGATTGTCTAAACATTAACTAAACTTAGCTTTTATATCTACTTATGTCAAGTTCTATTATATAGTGTCCCATTTTTCACAAGAGGAACATAAAAGCAGGTGTGTATTAAAAACAATAAAAGTGTGTACTATCAGGAACACACTACCCACATTGACCTTTTTGGTAAAATTACACTCTTCTGTGTTCTTTTACTTTTTTAGTTCTAGTTATGTTGGGGATATGTGGATAATCGTCTTATGAGGTTATTTCTAAACAACAAAACATATTGTTAATAATATGTTTATGAATAAGAGGATTGATCGAACAGCAGGAGGTTGTATGTGGATTGCTGAGTGGAAAAACCCAATTTTCCACAGATAAAAGGTTAAAAATGACTGTGTTCTTTTTTACACAAAGTTATCCACACCGAATCAATACTTAGGCGGGGGTAGGTGTTAATAGTTTTCCACTGTCAAATAGGCACTGTGGTACTAAAAATACAGACGAAAAGGACCGAGAGATGGGGTGGGCTTAGCGGTTTTGTCGACGAATAGTATTGGACAAATCCTCAACTAGTTTGGCGAAGACGGGGTCGTTCTCACACTTCTTCTCAACAGTGGTTACAGCGTGGATGACTGTGCTGTGATCTCGGCTGCCGAAGCGTAGACCGATGGTAGTGAAGCGACTTCCGATGAGGCTCCTAGCTAAGAACATAGCAATGTGCCTTGCTCTTACCACATCTTGCTTTCGTCCTTTTCCAGTGAGTTGCTCTTGAGTCATATTGAAGTGGTCGGCGATATGCCGCTGGATCGCCTCAATGCTTAGTTCCGATGGGCTAGGCCCCAATTTATCTAGAATATGCTTGGCCGCCTCGATGTCGTATTCCTTTTTATAAATTGAGCAGTGGGCCATTAAGTTAATCAACGTACCTTCGAGTTCGCGGACATTCGATCGGATATGATTGCCCAACAGAGCGGCCACATCATCAGGAATCCGTATGCCATTGCGCTCGGCCTTCTTGTGGAGGATGGCGATCCGGGTCTCGAGCTCAGGCGGATCTATTGCTGTGGCCAGACCCCATGTAAAGCGGGATTTCAGCCTTTCTTCTAACCCATCAAGATGGCCGGGAGGACTGTCGCAGGTCATGACAATCTGCTTCTCGGACTGTCGCAAGGCATTAAAAGTGTGAAAGAATTCGTTCTGGGTCTGTTCGCCGCGGAGAAGAAACTGGATGTCATCGAACAGAAGGATGTCCACGTTGCGATAAAAGTTCTGAAATTCACTCGTCTTATTGCGGTCTCGGAGCGATTGGACGAAATCGCTCATAAACTTTTCCGAGGGGACGTAAACGACCTTCTCGGCGAGGTTGAGATTATAGGCGTGATTCCCAATCGCTTGGAGCAGATGCGTTTTACCCAGCCCTACGCCGCCATAAATCACGAGGGGATTAAATTCCGTATTACCTGGGGCATTAGCTACAGCTAGTGCCGTTGCATGGGCAAATCGATTGCTATCACCAATGATGAATTCTTCAAAGGTATAGCGCTTATTAAGCGATATTTGAGCGGGGCCGACTTCTACTTCTTCTTGTCCTCCTTCTGTGGATTCTTCTTTCTGAGCAGAGGGATTGCTTGCTTGATCGAGAGTTGGTTGGGGTGCTTGTGAAACGACAAAGGAGATTTTTGGAGCTAGGGTCGTCTCTTTTCTTACTACTTCTTGGATCATAGGCAAGTAGTGCTCTTCTACCCAAGCGGCAGAAAATGCACTGGGAACTTGGATGACCAACAAGTCTTCGTCAAATTGATTTGCTGAAGTCTGCTTAAACCAATTATCAAATCTCTGGGGAAGAATTTGACGCTCTATGTTGAGCAGACATTGGGCCCAGATTTCTTGGGGATCCTGTTTTTCCAATACCATTTATTGAGCGATTCCGTAATACTAAGGGGTATTTCCAACCTATAAATAAGGCATATGTCAGTCAAGAGTCTCTCGCGAGGTTGCCACTGAAATTCGTTAGCGTTCAAAGAGTTAAAAGTATTGACACTAATCAGAATAGCCACTAAATTGGACTATTTCTGCTATGCTGTGCATAAACTAACGTGAGGTGAAACTTTTATTTTGAAACGCACATTTCAGCCTAGCAACAGGTGCCGCCGCAACAAGCATGGCTTTCGCAGGCGCATGAGCACACCCGCCGGTCGCAATATCATCAATCGTCGTCGGAGAAAGGGACGCAAGCAGCTAGCAGTCTAGCACTTGTCGCGTTCGTTTGATGGATTGGGTTAGAGGACGCTGCTTTTGGATCCGCTGCGGTCGGGAAGATCGTGGTCAAATTTTTGTCGTCCGACGCAATTTGGGCAATGCTGTAAAGCGCAATCGGCTTAAGCGGCACCTGCGTAGTATCTGCCGAAATCGCCCATACTTTCCTCGTAGTCTAGTCGTTTTCTGCCAACCGTCAGCCGTCAAAGCCTCCTTTACTGACTTAGAAAAGGAACTGGACTTATTGGTAGCAAAAATCCCTACTTTTCTTGTCCCACGATGAAGCAAATCGTCATTTTCATCGTCCGAGCCTACCGTCTTATACTGTCTCCATACCTTCCCCCATCCTGTCGTTATCGACCTACTTGTTCCCAATATGCCGAAGAAGCACTAAGTAAGTACGGACTGTTCAAAGGCGGGATGCTTGCTCTAAAGCGGATTAGTCAATGCCATCCTTGGGGAGGGCATGGATACGATCCTTTGCGCTAGTAGTATGTTGATAACACGTTGTTTATAAAAGGGTAAGTAAAACCTATGGAAGATAAGCGGACCCTGTTGGCCTTTCTCTTTATCGGCTTGATTTTCCTTTTGCTTCCCTATTATAATGAATGGCTGGGGCTAAATCCTAAGCCTCCGTCTCAGACACCCGTGGAGCAAAAGCCGGTGCCTGAAACGGAAACAGAACCTGTTGCTGAAGATCTATCCAGAGCCGAGAGCATACGAGATCCCGAGTCTGCGAAACAACTCTATTCGGAAGAGCTGGCACCCGTTAAGTCTCAGGTCATTGAAAGAGTCGAATCGGCCGAAAGTTCATCCTTTATCCCGGAAGAGATTTTAGTACAAACTCCGCTTCAGAGCTTTGTTATCTCTACAAAGGGTGGTACTATTACATCATGTAAACTATTAAAATACAGATACGTAGATGGAAGTATTATCGAAATGCTGCCTCCAACCGGCATCGGCTTGGGAATTCATTTACAAAGCGCGAACTACAGGGAGGATATATCCTCGGTGGAGTTTGTCGCTAATCTGTCGAGTTTGCAGGTGGGACTAGGTGAAGAGCACTCCTTAATTATGGTAGCCCAACTCGGTGGCGGCCAGAGACTGGAAAAGATATTGACCTTTAATGGGGACCGCTATGGATTCGATCTCCAAGTGCGTCACGAAGGATTTGACGATGATACCGAAGCCATACTCACTTGGGAAAACGGTATAGCATTTACTGAGCGGGAGCCGGAAATAGACCTACCTGAAATGCGGGCTTTCGCCTATATCAACGAAGAACGGGTCGAACTCAAGGTAGATGATGGGGAATCGGACGAATTGGAGGACAAAGGACTGCTAAAGTGGGCGGGTATTCGCAACAAGTACTTCTTGATTTCCTGCGTCCCCGCTGATAGAGAGCAGCGTTCTCGCGTCGTCCTACAGGGCAATCACCAAGGGTCGAATTTGCTGCCCGAATATTCTTTTCAGATAGGTCGGCGGCTCGAACGGGCAAGTTCTTGGAATAACACCATTTATCTAGGCCCACTCAACTACGACGAGCTCATCGGCTATGAGGCCGAACTGGAGCAGGCCATTGATTTCGGATGGCCTATCGTAAGCCAGATAAGCCGATTTCTACTCATTTTATTTATAGCGACCTATCAATATATTCCTAACTATGGTTGGATCATCGTCCTTTTCGCCGTTGTTATCAAAATTATCGTCTATCCGCTTACGCACAAAACGTACGAGTCTGCGGCGAAAATGCAGGAAATTCAGCCGAAAATTGCGGCACTACGCGATAAGTACAAGAACGACAATCAACGCCTAAGCCGCGAAACTATGAAGCTCTACAAGGAAGAAGGCGTCAATCCTCTTGGGGGGTGTCTGCCTCTCTTGTTGCAGATGCCTATTTTCATTTCGCTCTACAATCTTTTTGGCAAAACAATTGAGTTGCGCCAAGCCCCCTTTACTCTTTGGATACAAGATCTGTCCCTGCCAGATGAGCTACTAATCGGCGGTTTGGAGCTTCATGTTCTTCCACTATTAATGGCTGTCTCCATGCTCGTCCAACAGAAGATGACTATGAAGGATCCCAAGCAGGCCGTTCTGGTTTACATGATGCCAGTACTGATGATCTTTATCTTTTGGAGCATGTCGTCGGGATTAGTGTTATACTGGACTACCTTCAATGTCCTGACCATTGGCCAGCAGCTATTGGTCAATCATTTTAGGAAAGAAGCCGCTCCTTCCAGCACTTAGAATTTTAGCCGGATCTCGATTCCTTGATACAGCCGGATACTGTTGTTGCTATCTCTACGCCACGGGGGAAGGGGGGGATTGGGATAGTGCGTTTGAGTGGGCCTGCAGCCCTATCTATTAGCCAGCAGGTTTTTCGCTCCCGTCGCCCACTCGGTGAGCGGATCCGATACGTTGAATACGGGCGTATATGGGCTGGTGGCCGAGCAATCGACACTGGCGTCGCTTGGTGCTTTGCTGCTCCTCACTCTTATACTGGTGAAGATACCGTCGAGATTAGCTGCCACGGCAATATGGTCGTATTAGAGTCCGTCGTTGAGGAAGCACTTCGCTTGGGTGCCGTCGCTGCTGCCCCGGGAGAGTTTACTCGTCGAGCTTTTCTCAATGGGCGGTTAGACTTATTAGAAGCTGAGGCTGTAATTGACCTCATTCAGGCCAGTTCTAAAGCGCATCTCGATAATGCCTATGGCTTGGCTAGTGGTCGGCTATCTAAGATGGTAAAAGAGCTTAAGGGGCAGTTGGTTAAGATGCTATCACTACTTGAGATAGGGCTCGATTTTTCCGACGAAGACATAGATAATATTGGACGCCAAGAAATACAGGCCGCGCTGAGTGAGGTAGTTGAGTCCTCTCTGCGGCTTGCCGAAACGTTTGAGGGAACAAGGCGTCGCCAAGAGGGATATTTAGTAGTACTCATCGGGCGTCCCAACGTAGGTAAGTCTACATTGCTCAACGTTTTGCTCGGCGAAGATCGGGCAATAGTCACCCCCTTACCAGGAACGACGCGAGACTTAGTAGAAGGTCGGACTACATGGGCAGGAGAGACGATCCGGATAGTCGATACGGCTGGGATTAGGCAAAGCCATAACCTGATCGAAAAAGAGGGGATTGAACGGGCGTCTCAAGCGGCGGGGGAAGCAGATGTGGTTTTAGCGGTATTCGACAGCTCGACCGAGTCGTGTGAGGACGATATAGCTGTGTTGGACCTACTCCCGTCTAATAAGAAGTCAATTGCTGTCTTCAACAAGATTGATCTGACAGGGGCTATTACTCGATCTAAGATCAAAGCACGGACCTCGGTATCCGTTGAAATATCAGCACTTAGGGAGTCCGGTATTGAAAAATTAAAGAGGGAGGTGACGGCCCAACTGCCCCATAGGGCGGAAATAGATGGAATCGGGATTACCCGTCAACGACACCAAGATTGCTTTTTGCGGGTAGCTAAATCTGGTGCTGTCGCAGATGAACTGCTGAGAGCTAGCCAGCCAGATGAGTGTATCGTAGCTGAACTTCAAGACGCCTTGAATGCCCTAGGTGAGATGCTGGGGGAGACAGTAGAGGAGGAAGTTCTCGATTCTATCTTCTCCCAGTTTTGCATCGGCAAGTAATGTTCCACGTGGAACACTTGAATTTCTTGAAGCACACCGGTAAGAGTTTGACGTTCCACGTGGAACATGTAAAATGGTAATTCAAATGCCATCTGAAATTCGTGAGGAACTTGAGCGGTTAAAGAGCAAAAGGATTCTATCCTGTTCTCTTGATGATGTCTGGCCTAAGCTGGAAATATATCTATATCTCTTGAGTCGGTGGTCGAGAAGAGTCAACCTGATTTCTCGACGAGAGTTGTCCGTTGTAGCAACCAAGCATTTGAGACAGGCGTTAATTATGGTCCCAGTTGTGTCAAGCCTCCCTCGTCGGTTGGTTATGGATCTAGGATCAGGAGCTGGATTTCCGGCTATTCCATTAAAGATCGTTATTCCGGACTCATGCTTTGTTTTGGTTGAAATCAGGAGGAAGCGGGCGCACTTTCTCAGGGAGGTTGTCCGAACTGTGGGACTTGACAGTATAGAGGTTGTAAACGACCGGATAGAGAATTTGAGTCCTATGGGAGCGGATTTAGTCACTGCGAGAGCGGTGGCTTCTCCAGAGAAACTGCTTGACCTAGTACAAAGACATTTGTCTCCTCATGGTTGGATTCTTTCAACACTTGGAGAAGATGCTGCCCATTCGGGATTGTTGGCATGGAGGATAGAACGGGTGGGGAGTAGCTTGGGGTTATTTCATTAGTTGATCGCATTGATAGCCTAGCAGAATCTTGCTAAGTCTAAATAATCGGGGGTTCCGAGTGTAGTTTTACCCATATTTATCCACACTCAAACCTAAAAGAACTGCGAGATTTAGGCCCTTTGGGGGACCTTATATGTCTAATTTTATCCAATAGATAGGCTATGATTTAGTGAAATATTGAGTAGAGTCGAAAAGATATAATGTGGAAAACTTGCTCTTAAGAAAGTGGAAAACTCTATGGAAAATCCTTTGGAAGAAAAGAAAAAAACAAGTATATTTTTAGTAGTTCCCAAGGACGCAGGTTCTTGATACAATGGCCCCAAGTGCCTATAAAAACAGGTTATTTTTTGCTAGATAAATACCTAAAAAAGTGGTGTTTGATCGTCCTTAGACCGTTGGCGCATTTGTTTATTCGCTTGGGCTTCAGGCCCGATTGGCTGACTCTGATGGGGTTAGTTATGAACGTGGGGGCAACTGCGGCTTTTGCTGAGGGTTATTTACAATGGGGGGCTCTCATTATGATGGTTGCGGGTCTCTGCGACATCTTGGATGGACAAGTTGCAAGAGAAGGCCATAAGGAGACCAAGTTCGGAGCCTTACTGGATTCGACTACAGATCGCTACTCTGAGATATTTATTTATTTTGGCATCGGTGCGTATTTGATTGGTCGCGATGCGTGGATTCCTTCAGGGATCCTCTTTTTTGCAATCACTGGTTCGCTGATGGTTAGTTATGTAAGGGCTCGTGCAGAGGGGCTGGGCGAGGATTGTAAGGTGGGCTTCATGCAGCGTCCTGAACGTCTAATTGCCTTAGCCTTGGGGAGCTTGGTGGGTCATCAGGGATTGGTTTTTGTGCTGGTTTTATTGGCCGTTACCACCAACTATACGGTTGTTGAGCGCCTCGCTCATATTCGCAACAGGTTAAAATCTGGTCCCAACTCACCCGCCTCAGTCCAGCAGTCCTGATAAGGGGCTAATCGGGCTTTCTTGCGCTTCTCCTGCCATCGTGTACCGGGGTCATTTCATCGTTTTTGAAGGAGTTGATGGCAGCGGAACTACAACCCAATCCCACATACTGGCGTCGTATTTAAGAGAAGCGGGTTTTCCAGTTGTACTTACCAGAGAACCGGGCGGGACGCCGATTGGAGAGCGGATTCGCCGTCTTGTTCTCGACCCAAGACAGGAAGCTATCTCCCATGTGGCAGAGCTTTTTCTTTACGGAGCTGATCGAGCACAGCACGTAAAAGAGGTGATTCAACCGTCGCTAAATCAAGGTAAAATAGTTATTTGTGATCGCTACATCGCATCATCGCTAGCGTATCAAGGTTATGGACGCGGCTTAGATCTAAAAATGGTTGAGCAAGTCAATAATCTGGCCATAGGGAAATGCCTGCCGGAATCGACAGTATATTTGGACATACCCGTAGAAGTGGCTTGGGGACGGATAAGTCGCCAGTGGAACTTGTTCTGCCAAGGGGATTCACACTCTCCTCGCGCCGAGGACCGCTTGGAGGAAGCTGGTGGAGAGAGACTACAAAGGAAAGTCGCCCGAGGTTATAAAAAGATCGCCGAGAGTGACGAGAGTGCCTTGGTTTTTGACGCACAGCTCGGAATAGACCAACTGGCCAAAGAGATTCGGAACGCGCTGCGCGAGCGGTCGCCTTGGTTTCCAGAGGAGAAAAAGTAATCATGCGACACATCCTAATGGGATTGATTTTTTTAATTGTAAGTGGGGGCGTAATCCGCGCCGCGACTACGGAAGATCCGTATGCTGAGGTAAATGCTAGCTGGGAGCGTTTTGGGGCCGTGTATTCGCGCATTCTGGAAAACTATTACGCCCGTCTGGACCAAGAGGAAGTTATGAGCGCAGCCATCAAGGGCATGCTCGGCCAACTGGATACATATAGCGAGTTCTACGACGAGGAAGGTTTGCGCCAGTTGCGCCAAGACACGACGGGCAAGTTCGCGGGGTTGGGGATTACGGTTGCTATAAAAGACCGTTTTCCCGTTGTAATTGCCCCTATTGAGGATACTCCGGCCTTTCGGGCAGGGCTGAGACCGGGCGACTTGATCGTCGCTGTCGAGGGCAAAAGTACCTTGGATATGCAGCTTGAGTCTGTCGTCAACGCGCTGCGCGGAGACCCTGGAACAAAGGTTGCCATCTCGGTCGCCACTCACTTGGGAGCAACGCCGCGCGAAGTTGAAATCCAAAGGGAAATTATCAGGATTAAGAGCGTTGTGCTGGTAGAGGAGCTCAAAGGCAAAATCGGTTATGTTAGTATGCGTCGGACGCGTTTTTCCGAGCATACCTCCAGTGAAGTAGAAGAGGCGGTAAAAAGCCTCCCGCGAGTTGAAGGGCTAATTTTAGATCTGCGAGGAAATCCGGGAGGCTTGTTTAGTCAAGCTACCCAGGTTGCGGACTTGTTTTTACCCCAAGGGGTGCCGATCGTTTCGATTAGGGAACGCGAAGGAGGGAGAGAAGAAGTCAAGTATTCCCGCCGTCAGTCTATTGCGCGAGATATACCCTTGGTAGTTCTGATTGACGAGGGTAGTGCCAGCGCGTCCGAAATCGTTGCTGGAGCTATCCAAGACAACGATCGAGGGGTGATTGTCGGAACGGCATCCTTTGGCAAAGGTTCGGTACAGACCATATTCGACCTACGCGAAGAGGCGTCTAGTGCTTTGAAGCTGACGACGGCACTCTACTACGCGCCAAGCGGGCGTAGTATCCACCGCGAACAGGATATAGTTCGGCCTGTGCATCGAGTCCTGTTCGGCGATAGGGAGCTGCCGCATCAGTTAGTGATGGACCTTATTTTGCGCTCAGATAATAGGGTTAAGGCCCTTTCTGCACTCCAATCTCATTTTGATATGGATTCTGAGTCCGCAGAGAGCGTTCTCTTGATCCGTTTGGGTGATTTAGTGGGTAGATCCAAGATAGGAGAGGCAGGATTGTTGGATAGCATTTCAAACCGAACTTATTATACTCAGCGAGGTCGCAAGGTCTTCGGCGGCGGCGGTATTAAGCCCGATATTGGTGTCGAGCAAGAACCATTCCCTCCCTACATACAAAAGTTAGAGCGGCGGCGGCTCTTCTTTGACTTTGTCATAGACTATGTATCAACTGACTCGTCTTGGGCAGAGGAACATCCAAGCTTGACCGTCAGCGATGAGATGGTTAAGGGTTTTATAGAGTTCGTCCGCACTAAGAACAGAAGCCTGGATCAAGGCCAAGAAGGGTTGAGCCAAATAGAAGAACTTGAGGGCTTGGCTGAGGAAATGGATTGGGATAAGGCTGCACAGGAGTTAATCCATCAGCTAAGGGCGGCGGTGGAGCAGGAGTGGGAGCGGCGGTATAGCAGCAAGTTAGAACCTTATATAAAGAATGCTTTACGTCGAGAACTAGTCTTGCGTTTCAGAGGAAGAAAGGCCCAACTTCTTGAAGAATTGAAGGAGGATGTACAGCTAGCGAAGGCGGTAGAAGTGCTAGGAGACCAAGACCAATACTTGGGGGTATTGGCCGCAGAAAAAGCGAAGTGAGCGGCGATAAGCGGGGCTTTGTAATCGTCTGATTCTGTATCATTTTATAACTACTAAGCGTGAGGCAGATCGTGCAAACAGAGATTTTTATCAACCAAGGCATTCACGAATCCCGTATTGCCATCTTGGAAGAGGGGCGTCTAGCTGAAGTCTGGGTCGAAAGGCCCGAAAGTGAGCGGACGGTAGGGGACATATACAAAGGGGTTGTAACGGCCGTTTTACCTGGCCTACAGGCTGCATTTGTCGAGATAGGCCATGATCGCACCGCGTTCCTCCAAGTGCGCGATATGGTGGAGGCTGATAAAGGAGAGACCGAGGGGGCGCGTAACGGACACCGCTCTCGCCAGCGCGGTTATCCTTGCATTCAAAACCTAATCAAGAAGGGCGAAGAGGTGCTGGTGCAAATCACCAAAGAGCCCATAGGCACTAAAGGTGCCCGTGTGACAACTCAGTTATCGCTTCCGGGTCGTTTTATGGTACTGGTTCCGGGAGGTAATTGGGTTGGTGTATCGCGCAAGATCACGAGTCGGAACGAACGCAAAAGACTGAGAGATCAGGTACTCAAGATCAAACCCAATGGCTACTCAGTAATCGTGCGGACCGAAGGACAGAACCAGAGCGATCGCGAGTTCAAACGCGATATGAAGCAGCTAGTAAAAAACCACGAGCGCCTGCTCAAGACTAGCAAGAAGGTTGGAGTACCTGCCTTAGTGTACAAGGAAATGGGCATGACCTCCAGCGTAATACGCGACCTGTTCACCGACAATGTGAATCGGCTAGTCGTTGATAGCAAAGAGCTGTACAAGGAGATAACGGCTTATTTGCGGCAGGTTTCCCCTAAATTGCGTCAAAGGGTTGAGCTTTACCGAGATCGTCGGCCCATTTTCGATGCCTTCAATATTGAGGAAGATATTGAGAAGGCGACCAACCGCACAGTGTGGTTGCGGCGGGGCGGAGCCTTGGTCATTGACTACGCCGAGGCGGGGACCTTTATCGACGTGAACTCAGCCCGTTATCTCGGCTCAGACAATCAGGAGGAAAACAATCTTAACACCAACCTAAAGGCCGCTCGTGAGATTGCCCGCCAACTCAAGCTCCGCGACATTGGCGGAATTATCGTCATCGACTTTATCGATATGAGTGAGGCGCACAACCGCAGAAAGGTCGTTGACTGCTTGGTCGAGGAGTTCAAAAGGGATCGGGCGAAGGTCTCTATCAGCCCGAACATCAGCGAGTTTGGCTTGGTTGAAATGACTCGCCAGCGCGTCCGTCCAAACCTTTTGCACACTCATAGCGATCCTTGTCCCATTTGCAGCGGCACGGGCCGAATTATGGGGCCAGACACAACCTTGACTTGGATTGAACGCTGGCTTCAGCGTTCGTATGCTGCCACCCGTGAAAGACGCTACGTGTTAAAGGTCCACCCCGATGTGGCCACCTATATGCTAGAAAACCGCGAGGAACGGCTCAAGTCGTTGCGTAAGGCGACCAAAGCTCGCCTCCAAATTGAGACCGATTCCACTTTGGGGCCTCAAGACTATCTTTTTTTCTCGACCAAACGCAGCCTAGACGTGACAGCCGAGTTTCGGGTTTGACAGAAAAAATTCTGGCCTATACCTTTAGATGTTTCTTGGTTGATTGCGAAATAGTCTTAGCTTAGGAGCGTAAATCATGTATGCAGTTGTCAATATCGCCGGCCATCAGATCAAAGTCGACAAAGGTCAGTGTCTGCGCGTACCTCGGCTTCAGGTCGAAGAGGGCAGCACTCAGGAATTTACCGACGTATTGCTAATTTCCGGCGATGACGAGACTAGGATTGGCAACCCCACGGTCAAGGGGGCCAGTGTTTCGGCGACGGTCGTCGGCCATAGCCGCGGGGACAAGATCGTCGTTTTTAAGAAGAAGCGGCGCAAGAAATACCGGCGGCGCAATGGTCACCGCCAAAATTACACCGAGATTCGGGTGGAGGACATCGTTCTCCCGAACTGAGTGAGAAAGGACTAGGTATTATGGCTCATAAAAAGGGCGTCGGTAGTTCTAAAAACGGGCGCGATAGCAATGCCCAGCGTCTAGGCGTTAAGCGCTTTGGGGGACAGAGGGTCAGTGCAGGCACGATTATCGTGCGGCAACGCGGTACGCGCATTCATCCGGGCGTCAATGTCAAGAAGGGCGGGGACGATACGCTCTTCGCCACAATTGATGGGCAGGTGAAATTTGAGGCTTTCGGCAAGAAGGGCAAGCGGGTGAGTGTGTACGCTGCCTAAGAAGATGAGTCAATAAATCATAACGCGAAATGTATTGAGGCAGGCTCCATCAGAATGATTGGGCCTGTTTTTTTGGCTTTGTACCAGGGGCCTTGCTGGTAGAAAGGGGTTTTTGTACTCTTTTACTTTCCACCGAATGGAATAGATAATTCTCATGAAAATTCACGAATATCAAGCCAAAAAAATTCTGCGCCAGTACCAAGTCGCCGTACCTAGTGGCACCATGGCCACGACAGCCAACCAAGCCGAACGCGTGGCCGCCGAATTGGGTGGAAAGGTCGTAATTAAGGCCCAAATTCACGCTGGAGGTCGAGGCAAGGGCGGGGGCGTCAAATTGGCGGCTAACCCCGAAGAGGTGCGCCAAGCGACCAGCGAGATTCTCGGCATGCAGCTCGTTACTCACCAGACTGGCCCTGAGGGCCAAAAGGTCAAGCAAGTCCTAGTGGAGAAGGCCTCGGATATAGAACGCGAGTTTTACTTGGGCATCACTCTCGACCGGGCACAGAGTAAGCCAGTGGTTATGGCCAGCCAAGAGGGCGGAGTTGAAATTGAGGAGGTTGCCGTTGCGACCCCAGAAAAAATTCTCAAGGAAACGGTCGATCCTAGAGTGGGGCTACAGGCATTCCAAGCAACACGCCTAGCATTTGGGCTTGGCTTTGAAGGCAAACAGGTTCGCCAAGCAATCAGCTTTATCCTTAGCCTCTATAGGGCCTATGTCGATGCCGACTGCTCGCTGGTCGAGATCAATCCCTTGGTGGTGACCGCCGACGGGCAGCTCTTGGCACTGGATGCCAAAATAGACATAGACGACAACGCGCTCTTCCGCCACCCCGACTTAGCGAAAATGCACGATGTGGATGAAGAGGAGGAATTGGAGGTCGAAGCAGCCAAATACGGTCTGAACTACATCAAACTCGACGGCAATATCGGTTGTATGGTCAACGGTGCTGGATTGGCGATGGCCACTATGGACATCATCAAGCTCTCGGGTGCCGAGCCAGCTAATTTTCTGGATGTAGGCGGAGGGGCCAGTGCTGAGACCGTGGAAAACGGCTTCCGAATTTTGCTTTCCGACCCGAATGTAAAGGCCATACTCATCAATATCTTCGGAGGCATTGTGCGCTGTGACCGCGTGGCCGCAGGCGTGATTGAGGCGCGCAAAAACATTGAAGTCAATGTGCCTATCGTCGTGCGACTAGCCGGGACCAACGCGGAGGTGGCTGCCGAAATGCTGGAAAACTCCGACATGGACTTTGCCGTTGGGCACGGACTAAAAGACGCGGCGGCGATGGTCAAGGCGACTATTCCATAAGAGGAGTACAGGGATGAGTGTTTTAATCGACGAAAACACCAAGGTTTTTGTACAGGCAATTACTGGGTCGGAGGGCTCTTTTCACACTCGACAAATGCTGGAGTACGGCACAAAGGTGGTAGGAGGAGCAACACCTGGCAAAGGCGGCCAAGAATTTGAAGGCATTCCGGTGTTTAATACGGTCGCTGAAGGCGTTGAGGCCTCTGGTGCCAATGCTTCAATCATCTTTGTGCCAGCCCCCTTTGCCGCCGATGCCATTATGGAAGCGGCCGATGCCGGTCTAGAGTTGGTCATCTGTATCAGCGAAAATATTCCCGTGAGCGACATGGTTAAAGCCTACGATTATGTACAGGCGCGCTCTACCCGGCTGATCGGGCCTAATTGCCCCGGCGTCATCTCGCCTGGGAAGTGCAAAGTCGGCATTATGCCCGACTTTATTCACCAGCTAGGTCGCGTGGGTATTATCTCACGTAGCGGAACGCTGACCTACGAAGCCGTGGGGCAGCTTACTGAGCGGGGCCTAGGCCAGTCCACTGCTATCGGCATTGGCGGCGACCCAATTATCGGTACGCGCTTTGTGGACGCGCTGGCACTTTTTAAGGACGATCCTGAAACCGATGCAGTCGTGATGATCGGCGAGATCGGCGGCACCGCTGAAGAAGAAGCGGCCGCCTATATCAAAGAGTGCTACGACATGCCTGTCATTGGCTTTATCGCGGGGCGCACGGCACCTCCGGGGCGGCGGATGGGACATGCAGGAGCTATTATTTCAGGTGGTAAGGGAACAGCCGAGGACAAGATGGCGGCGATGCGGGAAGCCGGAATTCACATCTGTGAGAGTCCTGCGGAAATTGGGGAAACGGTAGAGAAGGTGCTGGGCTGATTGGGGATGTTTTTCTACGTTCAACAATTCAAGAGTCTGGCTGGGAAAGGTTTCTCCTAACCAATAGCGGCATAACGGCGGGTTGGCGGCTAAGAAGCAGGAGTCAGGCAGAGTTATGAGGCTACTGGGTAATTATCAAGCCGCCTTTGAATGAGCATCGCCTGTAGATAACCCCGAGTGCGGCTGGACCAGAACAGGTAACTAAAGACCAAATCCGGGACATAGGTTTTCATAAGCCAGCGGGTCAACCAGCGGATTGGATAGTGAATCGGCGACAACAGGGCTAGCTGAAGTGCTATCCGCCGAGGAGAAAATGCAGAGGCCCTGATAAAGTCCAGCCGGAGGACGGCGTCAAGTTCAGGGTGCTTGCGTAAAAGGACGGGGATTGACTTGCTGCCGTAAGTTTGCATTAAGCGGCAGAGTGGCTCCAATGAACGCAAGTGATAGTGGTAGGACAGGGCTTCAGGGGCATAGTAAAGCGGAATACCCGCTAAATGGAGGCGGTACCCCAATTCTAGGTCTTCGCCGCCATAAGCAGTGAGATCCTCGTCGAAAAAACCCACGCGGCGCAGAGACGACCGGCGAACCGAGGAGTTGCCGGTGACGAAGCACTTGAAAGGTATGGGCTTATCCGTGTCGACCCTGTGAACACCCCTTCTTTCGAGATAGCGGGTCAGGGATGTAGTGGGAATTTCAGGGGCAAAGCGGATGTTACCGATAAAAACAGCTTCTACATGGGTTTGATGCCGTTGGGCATGGGCACGGAGAAAATTTATGCCAACGGTCATATCGCTGTCGAGAAAGACAACTACATCACCGCTGGCTACTCGAAGTGCCGCGTTGCGTGCCCGAGCGCGTCCCTGATTCTGTTCGTTGCGAATCAACCGCAACTGTAAAGGCGCGACTGCCGCATGTAAGTGATCGGCGTCCAAGTGGGGGGAGGCGTCGTCCACCACGATGATTTGAATCGCCTCATGGGGATAATTTTGCTGCGACAGGCTTTTAAGTGCTGCTTCGAGGCACTCAGGCTCGCCATAGGTAGGCATCACGATGCTGAGCGTCAGCGGGGAGGCACTCATGCTAGAGTTGCATAAAGCTGGGTGAGTTGGGCGGCTTCTCGTTCCCAGTTATAGTGCCGTGCCGCCTGCAAACTCGCCTTAGTACATGCCTCCCGCTGCTCTGCATTGTCCAAAAAAGTGGCGATCTGCTCTCGGATGGCAACTATATCGGTTGGATCGACCGTAGCCCCGGTACGTGTTTCGCGGACGATACGTTGCATTTCAGGAAAGTTGCTAGCTAGGACTGGTAGCCCGGCCATCATATATTCAAAGAGCTTGTTGGGCAGAGAGTAGTAAAAGCTCTTGCCCGTGCCTTTTATCAGACACAGTCCCAAGTCGGCCGAGCAAGTATAGTTGTGAAGTTGGTGAAAGGGCACCCGGGGAATAAAGAAGACTTGGTCGTCTAGTCTCGCAGCGCGGACTTGGTTCCGCAGGGCCTGTTCGCTAGGCCCGTCCCCAATCAAAACTAAGGCAGCGGCAAGCCCAGCAGCGGCCTCAATTTGCTCGCGCAAGCCATTTTCGGTGAGGAATCCCCCTTGGTAGAGAACAATAGGGCGGTCATCGGGCAGGTCCAGCGTTTCGCGTATCAGGTTGCTTTGGTCCTTATGGCGGAATAGAGGCAAATTATGCAGAACAACGACCTCGTCAAGGCCGTAACGCTCCTTGAGTGATTGGGCGATAGACCCACTGACGGTTATGACTCGATCTACCTGTCTTATCAGCCGCTTCTCTAGCAAACTCCAGCAGGACCGCATCAGCGGCCGACTGACCAGTGAGGATTGTTCGGTCCAAAATTCGTGTGAGTCATAAACGATGGGCCGATCTAGTCGCCGCGCAGCCCGCACTGCTGGCCAAAGCGAATCTAGGTCGTGGGCGTGATAGGCATCCGGGTGGATCTCAACCAATAGTCGATAAGCTCGTTGCCAAAACAAAGGATAGAGGCGGCGCAATGAGAGGCTGCGGTCTAGCGGAATCGGATGGACTTCAAAATTGTCCCATCCCTTGAGAGGGGCTGAGTTGAACGAGGAGGCGACAATGACGACTTGGTAACCAGCACGGTGTAGCGAAGTGGCCTCTCGGTAGATGCGGTAGTCGAAATTCAGGTCGGTGAAGGCGACCATACAGATACGCATGACGTATAAAGGAATAGGCATAAAGGCCAAAAATAAAAGCAGCCCTTTTATTAAAAATGGGCTGCTCTTAAAGAAAGAGTGTGGCGGCCAGATGGTGTGATCTTGAAACGCAAGTGAGATCCTCAAACGAGGCGGTGTGGGGAGGTAGTTTTGAAGATCTCAATGACCCGAAAAGGGAAATCCGAGCTTCGCGGATCAGGACTTTGGCCACGCTATGCGGACCGCCACACTCTATGTTGGAAACTAAAATACACACGCTAGATTGTGTTGTCAAGTAGAAAAACATGCGATAAGAAAATGGTAATGGAGTCTTGCACACTTACAAGTGTGTGCATATCTTAGTAGAGGAGATGGTTGAAAATCGTTCGGAAGGATCGCAGATGCAGTTTGCTGAAATGATCAAGGAGGCCCGGCTACAAGCCCATCTAAGCCAGCAGAGATTGGCCGAACAGCTCGTGACGGCACGAAGGCCCAAGGGCGTATGGGCAACCTATATAGGACAAATTGAGAAGGGGGAGAAGGTCCCTTCTGACGAAATATGTATCAAGTTGGCCGAGGTATTGGAACTAGACTCTAATAAAGTGTTGATTGCGGCCTATGAGGCCAAGGCGAGCTCGGAGGAAGGGCGTGCGATCTATGGCAAGATGATGCGCTTGCTGTCGGACCCAGTAGTCAACCAGCTCTTGTCTAACAAAGAGCCTTTGGATCCAGCCCTCTTGGGATTGCTCTCTAATCCAGAAATCGTGGCTCTGCTCGGGGATAAACCGTGGTTAGAGGCCGTTGCCCGAGTGCATGAGAACCAGAAGGAACGCGATGTGTTGTCCCTGCTCGCTTTAGTAGAAGCGATGGACGACAAACAGTGGAATATGATAATGGGCCTTATAGAGACTTGGGGCTTAGGGCTGCCTAGTTAAGGAGGCCGATTCGCTTAGCGGATGAGGAGAATCACAGCAAAAAGAGCTAATGTCTGGTTAGAAGTCGGGTAGTTGGTACTCGCCGCGCTCAATGGCTTGCTCTAACTCTTGGTGGAAGGTGCTGTCTAGGTGGGAAGTGATTTTCCAACCACTAGAATCGCGAAGAAAATAAAAGAATGGAGACGTGCGCTCATCGTCTATCGTTGAAGAATCAAAGAGTAGGTAGCCGATGCGCTCGTTGATGATGCGCTCTTCGGCGATTTCTCGACGCAGGTAAGTTTTTACTTCGGCTGGCGTCTTTTGCCGCCATCGTTCGACAAAGCTCTGACGATCTTCTCCCCCTACTTGCGAAGAATTGAAACATTCCCAAAGCAGGTCAAAGTCGCGGTTTTCTAGCGCGTATTTATAGGTTTGGAAGGTCTGAGCCGGGTGGGAGAAGCGTTGGTCTATGTCTTCGCTGTTACAGCCGTGCAGGAGGGCGAGACAAAGAAATAGAAGAAATGGTTGTAAGGCCATAGTGTGCAGCGCACGGGTCAGCATCTTGAGCAACGTCAACTACTTGGTAGGAGTAAGCCTACGACCCCCCAGATTGGGCTTCAGTGCTTGGCTTTATTAACGAGCAATTCGATTGCGTCACGTAGCCGAGCAGCCTCTTCGTATTCTTCGCAGATAACGGCCTGTTGTAGCTGGTGCTGAAGCAGACTGAGTTCGTCTTTCTCTTCCTTGAGGGGCTGTTGAGTTTCGGCCTCTTCAGCGTTCCGCTTCGAGGGGCGGATGTCGACCGTATCGGTTTCTATATTGAGCGACTTGGAAATCTGCGTTTCAAACTCATAAAAACGGTTCAGGGTGTGTTCAACGTCCAAGTCGGTCTCCAAAGGATCCAAGCCCACCTCGTCCAGCAACGCATGAGAAACGTAGATAGGCGCATCAGTACGCAAGGCCAAAGCAATAGCGTCGCTGGGACGTGCATCGATGTCTTTTATTGTGTGATCCTTCTCAATGACGACCCTTGCGTAGTACGTTGAGTGGCGCACGTTGTGAATGACGACTTGGCGCACATTTACCGCAAGGTCATCAACCATAGAAGAGAGCAAGTCGTAGGAAATCGGACGTATAGGCCCATCGTTTTCTAGCCGCATCCGAATGGCGGCGGCCTCAAATTCGCCAATGGGAATGGGCAAGAGCCGCGGCAATTCACCTTCCTTCTCGCTTAACCAGACCAAGGGCCTATCCTCTCGCAAGTAGGGACTAACCTTGACCACGGTCATCTCGACTAAAGAGGTATTACTCATTAATCATCCCTGTTGAGGCGGCTAATCTCGTCGCGAAGCCGTGCCGCCTCCTCATAGATTTCTTCGGCAACAGCTTGGCACATGCGTCTTTTGAGTTGGTCTAACTGGCTGACGGCTGGTGGGGCGATGATGGGACGATCTGCCTGCGGTGCGGCCACGGATAGGGCGAGGGCTTCAACTTCAGTTGGAACCCATTCGCCATCGTCGGAGCGAACGCAGCCCACCTCTTTGAGGATTTCGATGGCGGCGTAGATCGGTGCGCGAGAGCGCAAGGCTAGGGCAATTGCATCGCTGGGACGTGCGTCGAAAGTATGGGGCTTGCCCGCGTAGTCAACGAGGTGAACCTCGGCGTAGTACGTTCCCTCGCGTGAGTTAAAGTAAGTGATTTCGACCCGGGCTACCCGAGCATCGACGTTGGCGAGAATCTGATGGGTTAGGTCATAACTGAGTGGGCGCACAAACCGCCGCTTGCTGTGGGCCATAGAAATGGCTGCCGCCTCAAAGCGGCCGATGACAATGTGCAGATAATGGTTGCCCTCGACTTCTTTGAGTACTACTTCAGGGTATAAAGAGTGAGATTTGCTGCTTAAGACCTCCTTGACTTCCATCAGAACCATAGCGGTACACCGCGGTTTAGTGGGCTACTGTCGATTGGTGTGTGAAATATAATACGGCTTCAAAGAAGGTGTCAACCGACGTGTGTTTCTTGCCCATCCGGCAAATCGCCCTCTTTGTTGCTCAACTTCAGCTCAAGTTCTGAGAGTTGGCGGCCTAGTTCCCCAGTGCGCCGGTTTAGGTGCATCAAATAGGCAAAAAGCACGACCCACACAGCCGCGAAGGCGGCAAACAAATAGTGGAGATTGTCCATAGTCTCTTACGTTTCGTCCGTTAGTTTTTGCTGCAGGAATGCCACGGCTTTTTCAATGCGGGCTAGTTCCATGCGTTGCGCTAGGAGGCGAAAGAACAGCAGGAAGAAAGCCGCGTAGCAGATCCACTTGGTGTATTGCATCATCGGCTCGAGTTCTACGTTGCGCGGCGGGTGTAGTTGTTGGTCGGCGGCCCACAGATCGACAGCGTAGTACACTAAAGGAACGTTGACGAAGGCGAGAATACCCAGTACAGCACTAGTGCGCTGTACCGGAGTAGAGTAAGCCCCATATCCTCGCACCATCAGGTAGGCCACGTAGATGGTGAAGGTGATCAGCATTGAGGTTAAGCGCGGCTCCCATCGCCAGTAAACCCCCCAGATGGGTTTAGCCCACAAAGGCCCAGTGATCAGCACGATCAACGCAAAGATCACGCCCAATTCGGCGGAGCATTGCGCTAGGCGGTCCCACTTGTCCTCGCGAGTGCGTAGATACTGTACACTGCCGACAAATACCAGAAAAAAAGCCAAGAACGAAGAAATCGCCGCCGGTACGTGAAAATAGAAGATTCGTTGGACGATTCCCATTTCTTTTTCTGTGGGTACCCAGAGAAAAATCGCCCCCAAGGCGACGAGCATAACCACAAAAACCAAACAGGAGAATGGAACCGAACGCATCATTCCTCGATCGCGTATTCAAAAAGCATTAGGGAGAGTACCGTGAAAATCACCGCGTACACTCCCAACATTTGCAGGTGCGGAAAGAGCTCTTTGCAACAGTCGTTGACCAGCACTAGCTCCGTCGCCTTCACGCTGGAAATCACCGCCGGCAAGATCATGGGGAAGAGCAGGAGAGGCAGCATTAGCTCGCGCAAACGCATGTTGTTCGACAGTGCCGCAAAGAGCGTGCCCACCGATGCTATACAAGCCGATCCTAGGACGAAGACCGCTAGTAGGGGGAGCAAAAAGAAGCCTAGAGACAGATTAAAGAAGAGGGCGAAAAAGGGCAAACTCAGAATTTCAACCGCTAAAAGAAAAACAAAATTACCCAGCATTTTACCTAGGTAGATGGAACCGCGGTCCCCCGGTGCCAACAGCAATGCGTCGAGCGCGTCGTTTTCGCGTTCCTCGGCAAAAGAGCGGCCTAGACTCAGCAAGCTGGCAAAGACATAGGACGACCAGAGCGTACCAGGTCCAATCTCGCGTAGAGCGGTCTTACCTAAATCAAAGGAGAAGTTAAACACCAGCAACATTAACAATATAAAGAAGACCATCGGGCTGAGGCGTACCTTAGTACGCCACTCGGCCTTAAGATCCTTCCGCAGTATCGCCAGCGCACGCCCTAAAAAGCTCATAGATCCGCGTCGAGATAGGGCGCACAGAGCCTGCACAGTTGGTTCGGGTCACCCGTCAGGGGTTGGTCCAAGCACCATTGCCCGCGTTCGATCACCAACAGGCGATCCACTAGGCCATCGGCTTCATCGAGGCGATGCGTCACCAAGATGTAGGTACGCCCTTCTTGCCGAAAGCGGCATACGAGGCGGTGCAATGCAGCACTGGCCCCGGTGTCGAGGCCGGTAAACGGCTCGTCAAGCAAGAGAATAGAGGGACAATGCAGGATGGCCCGGACAATAGCCAGACGCTGCTTCATTCCGCGAGAGAACGAACCCACACGCTGGTCGAGCCGCTCGTACAAACCAACAGCCGCTAAGGCCGTAGCGATTTGTTCGTCAGGGTTTTCCAATCCATAGAGCTGGGCGAAGAAGCGCAAGTTCTCTCTCGCCGTCAGTTCGTCGTAGAGCAAGGTCTGGTGCGAGAGCAGGCCGATCTCGGCCCGAGCCTCGGGAATGCGCCAGGGATCGCGACCGTTGATCCGTACTTTCCCCACCGAAGGTTGGCAGAGGCCGGCCACCAGCCGCAGCAGGGTACTCTTGCCCGCGCCATTAGCACCAACGAGCAGCACCGCTTGGCCGTGCGGGATGACCAGATCGGTGGGATGTAGGGCTGTGTGGCTCCCGAAGTGCTTGGCAGCACCCTCTAGGACGATTGCGTCGTCTCCATCCATCACGCTTCAAGTGCTTGAGTCAGGGCAACAGCTTCGCGCATCAGATGCTCTCGCTGGTCCATGTAATGCGGATCGTCGGGGCGACCGACAAAAGAATCGTCGAGCCGAGCGAGTTCTTCAATGAGATGCTGCCGCTTTCTCAATGCGCGGGCGCGATCGGTGCTCGGGCGTTGGCGGCTCAATGTCAACGCGACCCCACCGGCAAAGAACGCGCCGGCGAGGGCGGCCCATTTGAGCGACCAACGCAGCGAGGGGGCAAAGGATAAGGGGATCGCCACTTGCTGGCTTGGCTGTAGGTTTTCTAGAACAATTTTTTGGTACTGGCGTCCGTGCTGTTCGACAATACCTAGGTCAATAAAAGGGGGTTTGGGTTCCGTGGAAGGGGGATCGAGAAAAACCTCCAAGCGGTCGGTTGGATAAATCGCCTGATGCACGTAGGGACTGTTGCGTCCGTCAAAATTAAAAGAAAAACTCCGCAGCGAGCGGCCTGGAGGCAAAGGCTGGTTGTCGAAGAAACGGCCTTCTCCGGCTTGGTGGAGGAGACCCGAGTGGCTTTGGAGGTTGAAGATGCCCGTTGGCAAGGCGAGTTCGGTCACTCGCCGCTCAGGCCCGTCGCCGCTGCCGGAGTAAGTCTGCTCTAGGGCGTTGTGAATTTGCAGGAGCTGGACACACTCAATCGCGTTTTCGCGCAAAGAAAAAAAGAGATGATGAGTACCGACGCGGATTCCAGAGGGGTCATCGGTTTTTTCGTAAACCTCGAGGATGATCTGTTGCTGCGCCCCGGCCTCAAGGGTTGAAGAGAAGTAGGGAATGTCGTTGTAGAAGGCAGCCAGCCCGAAGCGGAGCCCGCCCTGTAGGAAGGGGCCGGAAAAAGAGAAGTGCCCCTCGGCGTCAGTCTCCTTGCGCAGCATCTCGAGAGTTTGTCCGTCTTGGCGGACGTAGAAAGCCACGGGAATGCCCGGGATTCGCGCTTGGGTGAAGGGATTGAGCACATAACCGTTGATCGCCTCGCCCCGCAGGTCGGAAGCGTACAGGACTATTGCAGCGCAAAGCAAGCGCAGAACCATGATTCAGCTAGATTCCACTAGCGAGGCCCCGCATTGCGGACAGAACAGATCGCCCTCGCGTCGCAGCACCCCACAACTGCGGCAACGAGGAGCGGTGGTCTTTTGGCGCAGAGCCGCGACCTCTTCCTCTATGCGTCGTTCGAGTTGGTGGCTGCTCGCGCCGTTGAGCCGATCCAACTCGCCTATAACCGCTAGCGTCTCGGCCTCCAATTCGGCGAAGCGGCGCTGAAAGTCCTCTGCGGACACTTTACCGAGCTCGCGGTCGAGTTCCAACTCGACGATTTCGCCCAAAAGCTGCTCCTTGCGCTCAAAAAGCTGTCGCGTCGGCCTACTCGCCGCGCCCGCCCGCCCACTCATTAGGAGTGGACGTCCTAGATAGAGCAATAGCCCCAATAGCAGAGCGACCGAACACAAGGTGGGCAAGAGTCCCAACGCATTCATTATATAGGCCCTCACGGCCCGCGTCGGTTTGGCCGACCGGGCCTATCGTCGTAGTGATCCAGTTCGCGTCTCAAGCGACTTGGATCTTGACCGTGGTCGGCTGGAGGGGCCTTGGATTGCAGAGGTGCTTGGCCTTGGTCCTTCCAGCGAACCAGCAGCGTCCGTACTAAGGCGACGCCAAACAAAAGAGCCAGAAAAGGCGCGACCCAAGCCAGCAAGTTAAACCCCTCGTGTGGCGGGGCAGCTAAGGCCATCGGGCCAAAACGCGCTACATAGCCATCGATGATCTGCTGCCGAGTCTGGTCTTGGTCTAGAGCCAAGCCAATTGCCTCGCGTTCGGGGACCGCGAAGTCGGTGCAAAGACAGGTGGCTAGGGATTCTCGGTTGCAATTACCGCAGAGACAGACCAAATCCTCAGCCACCGCCTTGATTTCCGCCGTTGTTGCCGCTCCTACCGGCGAGAAGCCCAGTGCCACCGCCGCGAGCACGGACACGTAAGCACGAGGCCTCCGTGCGATGGCTGAGTCCATTGCGGTCTCGCGATCCATCTGAGCTAGCCGTCGGTCGCGCGGCGTAGGCCACATCGCCCACAGTGCGCCGAGCACTAGAACGACAGCACCGAGCCACACGAAGTTGATTAGCGGGTTGATATAAACTTGGAATTTGGCACTGTCGTCTTCAGCAGAGCCGACCAGAATTACATAGAAGTCCTCGCGCCATGTCGAATAAACGGAGACTTCAGTAGTACCTTGGTCAAAAGCCGGGTAATAGCGTCGCTCCGGTAGCAGCGTCCCGAGGAATTGCTCGCCGCGATGCAGAGCCAACGCCGCGGTAGTAGTGCTGTAATTAGCGTTCTCGGCCGAGGCCAGCGACGCGAAGGTAATCCGATATTCGCCGACTTGACGCGAAGCCCTTTGGTCTAGGACGACTTCAGCTTCTTGGGTAAAAGCTTTGCCCGTGAAGCCAGCAAAGAGCAATACCAGCCCAAGGTGGGTCAGATACCCGCCGTACCGCCTCCGGTTCTTGGCACAGAGGCGGTACAATGCCACCGGATAAGGCTCGCCTGTACTGTGCATCCGCGCTCGTGCTCCAGCGTGAAACTCGGAGGTGAGCGCGACGAGAACGAATACGCACAGCCCGAATGACAGCACGACATAGGGATCGCGGACGCCGAGCGTAAAAAAGACTCCGCAAGAAAGTGCGCCCACCGTCACCGGATAGGTGAAGTTTTTGCGCAGACTCTCGCGGGAAGTGCGGTGCCAAGCGAAGAGCGGGCCAGCACCCGTCAACAACAGGAGCACGAGGCCGATGGGAATCGTGACTTGGTTGAAAAAGGGGGGGCCGACCGTGATTTGCTCGTCGGTCAAGGCTTCGGAGACTAGTGGAAAGACCGTGCCCCAGAACACGGCGAAGAGCATCCCCAAGAGAATCCAGTTATTGAGCAAGAAAGCTGTCTCGCGGGAGGCAAAAGACTCCAAGCGGTTTTCGGCCTTGAGCAAGGGCAGCCGCAGCCACAAAAGCCCAAAAGAAAAAATCAGCGTTAGGACTAGGAACGTGCCAAAAAAAGGGCCGATGTTGGATTGGGCAAAGGCGTGAACCGAGGAGATGATGCCGCTGCGGGTCATAAAGGTGCCGAAGAGGCACAGCGCGTAGGTCAGGATCGCCAGTGCTACGTTCCATACTTTGAGCATGCCCTTGCGCTCTTGAATCATAATTGAGTGCAGGAAAGCGGTGGCGACCAGCCAAGGCATCAGCGAAGAGTTCTCCACAGGGTCCCACCCCCAATACCCACCCCATCCCAGTTCGACATAGGCCCATTTGCCGCCCAGCAGCAGACCGAAGCCGAGAAAGGTCCAAGGGATGAGCATCCAGCGGCGTGAAGCGCGGAGCCAAGTAGCGTCCAACTTGCCGGTCAGGAGCGCGGCGATGGCAAATGCAAAGGGTACGACCATGCCCACCATTCCCAAGTAAAGCATCGGTGGATGAATGGCCATGACCGGGTGTTGTAGAATCGGGTTGAGTCCGCGTCCGTCTTCTGGCGTGAAAGGCAGGCGCTGAAACGGGTCGGCGGCAAAGAGGTGTACAATGCAAAAGAAGAAGCTGGTAAGGGATAGGGTCGCCAGTGCGTAGGGCATCAATTCGCGATAGCGCTGGCGGTAGAGCGCCGCCAATCCCGCCGAGTAGAGGGATAGGATCCAGCCCCAAAACAACAGCGACCCGTTCTGACCCCCCCACAGTGCCGTTACCAAATAGAATAAAGGCATGGCGCGGTTGCTGTTTTCGGCTACGTACTCGACTTGGAAGTCGTGGGAAATGAAGGCGTGCCATAGCGCGAGAACCGCCAGCGTCAGCAGGGCACAAGTTGCCAAGACCCCGTTTTCGCCCGAGCGCACCAAACCCAAGTGGCCACGCCTCGCTCCGAGGGCCGATGCTAGAACCCCATAGCCGGACGATAGGAGTGCTAGGCACAAGGCAAAATAGCCAATATCAACCATAAAATGTCGGGAAAAGCCAAAAGGTCCTGCGGGCTAGTCGTTTGGGCTGTTCATCGCCTGCACGTGGCCTTCGTAGCTTTGTCCCTCGTATTTGGAAGGGCATTTGGCAAAGACGAGATCAGCGGCAAAAATCTGGTCGGCTAGATGGTATTCGCCTTCGAGAACTACTAGTGCCTCGTCTTTGAAGGTATCGGGTAGGACTGTGTGTCCGACATAGCGCACCCGCAGCGTGTGTTGCCCGTCGGTAATCACAAATTCGGGGCGCGAGCGGTACTGGTCCCACTCAATCGAACCGGGCACCACGGTGCCGCCGCCTAGTTGGATGCGCTGGCCCTGATCTATCGCTCCGTCCATCAAGGTTTGCAGCGTCAGATGAGTCGCTGTTGACTGTTGGACGCCGGCAGCAAAAAGATAGATCAGGCCCGCGGCAATGACTAGGGAGCCGAGAGTAAATTTGTGCCGTCTCATAAGATAAATTTGCTCAATTTCCCTGTCTTGTGCAACGAGTGTGCTCGTTGGCGGAAAGGGTCGCGTTCACACTTCGAGCACCTTGGGTAAGCTGGATAGGTTCTCGTAGCTGCCTTCGCAAACGACGACCGTATCTTCGAGCCGCACGCCCCCTAAGCCTCGGTAGTAGAGTCCCGGCTCCACCGTCACGACATGGCCGGCCTCAAGCACATCGCCGTGCGGGCCAATCCTCGGTGCCTCGTGGATCTCCAGACCTAGCCCGTGCCCCGTGCCGTGGATATAGCCCTGCATATAGCCATCTTGCTCTCCCGTCTTGTAGCCGGCGTCGCGGAAGAACCGTTGGATTGATTTGTGAATAAGGCGACCTTCGGCACCGGGACGGATGTGGTCTAAGCCCAACTGTTGAGCCTTTAGCACGGTTTCGTACAGGTGCTGTATCGGCTTGGAGACCTGTCCCTTACAGAAGGTCCGCGTCAGGTCTCCATAGTACCCGCTCGCCTCGTCGCGCGGAAAAATGTCGATGATGATAGGCTCATGGGCGCGCAAAGGCCCAAACCCCACTTGGTGTGGGTCACAGCCTTGGTCGCCGCCAGCAATGATGGTGTGTTCGCCAATAGTATTGCAGTCCATTAGCGTCTGATGCACCATGCGCCGCAACCGCTCTGAAGTGAGCACATCGCCGTTGAGAAAGAGCACGCTGTCGCGTACATCGGCTGCCCGCAGCTCGTTAATTGCCGTTTCCATGCCTGCTTCGGCGGCTCTCATTGCCCGGCGTATGCCCTCAATTTCGCTGGCGTCCTTGATCTGGCGCTGGGGAAAGAGCAGCTCGGCTGCAACGACGAGTTCAATGCCCTCTCCCCGCAGAAAATCGGCCGTACCAAGGGGAAAATCAGCGGGCACTTGCAGCTTCTCCAAGCCGAGGTCGCGCAAAAGTTCCAACAAGACAGCGTTGCTGTTGGGCCGCTCTTGGCCTCTTTCCTTGACCTGCTTCTCGTACTGGGCATAAGGCAATACCCGGTTGACGCAGGCTTGGTCGCGCGCCCGGCCGATCTCTAGGTTGCGGGCGAGCATGATTTTTTCGCTAGAGGTCCACAAAAAGACAAAGGGGTCGGGAGCGCGAAATCGGGTGGCGTAGAACAGGTTGGCGCAGCGTTCGCTACTGCCGATCATCAGCAGGGCATCGGTGCCTTTTAGGTCGTGCGTCATGGTTTTACTCTGGAATCCTCAGCAACCGGACATCGATTCCGGTATCAGGCCGCCAAAGCCAGAAAAGCGCAGACTGCCCCTCTTCCAGCCCAGAAACAAAGCGCACAAATTGCTCCAACGAGGTAACGCGCTCTTGATCTACTTCGGTAATCACATCGCGCACTTGGATGCCTTTGTCCGCTGCCAGCCCCTTGGGATCTACTTCAACTACCACCACCGGCCCCTCGCCGCGCTCAAGACCCAGTTCAGCCGCCAACTCGTCGCCAAACCCCAGTTCGGCCGCCAATTCGGCGGACAGGGATTCAACGGAGAACCCTAGCTGTGCTATCCGCTGATGGCCCGCCGAGAGAAGCCGGTCGTCTTCGCGCTCGCCGAGCACCACGGCGACTTGGTGAAGCTGGCTCTGGCGCATGATTTGCAGGTTGACCGTCTCGCCCGGGTCGCGACTGTAGATCAGCGTCTGCAAGTGGTTGAAGTGGTTCACCGGGATACCATCGAGCGACAGGATGACGTCCCCCCCGAGCAGGCCACCGCGCTCGGCAGGGCTGTTGGGCTGCACTTGTCGGAGGTAAACCCCCCGTGGCCGTTCCATGTTGAGGTCGTACTTGCGGACGAGCTCTTGGGTCATCTCAGATTCCATGGTCACGCCCAGATGGCCGCGTACGATCCGTCCGTGGATCAGTAGATCGTCAACCACTTCGCGCGCTAGGTTGATCGGCACGGCCAGCCCGTAGCCGATGTAGTAACCAGTGCGCGTTGAAATGGCCGTGTTGATTCCAACGACTCTGCCCTGTAGGTCGAGCAGAGGGCCGCCGGAGTTGCCCGGATTGATCACGGCATTGGTCTGGATGAAGCTCTCGATGGCATAGCGATTTTCTTCGTTGTCGTTAAAAATACCTGCTTGACGCCCTAGCGCACTGACGATTCCGTGCGTTAGCGTTGACCCCATGCCCAAGGGATGGCCGATGGCCAGCACCCAGTCGCCGATTTGCAAAAGGTCTGAGTCGGCCAACTGCACAGTAGGCAGCCCCGGGGCGTCAACCTTGAGCAGGGCGATGTCAATCAGCGAGTCAAAGCCGATGACCTCAGCTTGATAGGTGCGGCGGTCAGAGAGGGTGACTCGGATGGAGTCGGCACCGGCGACGACGTGGTAATTGCTCAGAATGTAGCCGTCGTCGCTAACGATAGTACCCGAGCCTATGCCGCGAAAATCTTCGGGGATTTCCGGGTGGAAAGGGGGCAATACGCGCTTCCGCCATGTTCGGGTCGTCGCCGAGATTAAAACCACAGCCGGCCGCACTTGTTCATAGACTTGGCGGAAAGCCCTGCTGAGGTCCGCTAGCGGCTGGGTGCTCTCCACCGGCATTTGCGCCCCGGCCGGGCTCCCGCCCGCAAGCAACGCGGCAATAAAGGCGATGCCCACCCACGGGCGACAAGTGCCAAACAGGATGGAGGGGTTTCGCTTCATCCGAGGTCGTATTCCTTCAACTTCCGGTAGAGCGTACGAGTACTGATGTCGAGAATTGCCGCCGCCTTCCGGCGGTTGCCACCGACGCGGTCGAGTGCCTGTTCGATGGCTTCCCGCTCCATGTCTTTGAGTGTGGGCAAAGGCTCAATAGCTGCATTTTCGGGAATGCGTATTGCGGCCGGCTCTTTGGGGTCTGTGGGCTTGTATGGGGCGTCCTCGACCGGGTAAACGGGCTGACTTGATTCCTCGGGCGCGACCGGCTGAATGACCGCTGGTGCTACGGGCGGTGCCATGGGAACATTGCGCTCGACAGCCGCTCTTAGCTCGGCGACCTCGCGCTTGAGATCCAAGAGCGCAAAGTAAATCAACTCGCGCTCAGACTGGTCTGGCGTCTTGTTGGTTGGCACTGGCAGGTGGCGCGTGGGTTGGCTCTCTAGATGGGGCACTAGGTCTTCGGGTTCAATGAGGGCACGCGGGGTGAGGAAGACCAGGTGCTCAACTAGGTTCCGCAACTCGCGCACATTGCCGGGCCAAGCATAGCCTTGCAAAAGGTCAACCGCCGCCGCCGAAAACCCCTCTAGGCGGCTCTTGGTATCTCGGGTCAACTCGCTGATGAAGTGCTCGATCAAGAGGGGAATGTCCTCGGCCCGGCGGCGTAGCGAGGGGATGTCGAGCTCGACGACCTTGAGCCGATGGTAGAGGTCGAGGCGGAACTCGCGCTGTTCAACCGCCTTTTGTAGGTCGCGATTGGTCGCGGCGATGACGCGAATATCCACCGCGATGGGTGCGCTGCCGCCGATGCGGACCACCTCGCGCTGTTCGAGGACCCGCAAGAGGCGCACTTGTGCCGCCAGCGACATCTCGCCGATTTCGTCTAGAAAGACTGTTCCCTTATTAGCTTGTTCAAAGATGCCCCGGTACTGGGCGCGGGCGTCAGTGAAAGCTCCCTTCTCATGTCCAAAGAGTTCGTTCTCCAGCAGATTCTCTGGAATGGCACCGCAGTTGAGCGGACGGAAAGGATGTTCGCACCGGGTGCTGTAGCGATGCAGCGCTTCGGCGACTAGATCCTTGCCCGCGCCGCTTTCGCCCGTCAGTAGGATAGAGGAAACCGGCGTCGGTGCCACGATTAAGATGCGTTCGCGCAACTGGCGCATTAAGGGCGACTGCCCCACCAGCTCAGCCCCGCGCAAAAAGTCCCCGCGCTCTAGTAGCTGGTCTAGATGTTGGCGCAGGACTCCGGCCTTAAAGGGCACGGCGATTTGGTCTTTGAGCGGCGAGCCCCACAAAAGGCGGTCCCACCCCTCGTCGGCATTGCCCACGCCTAGGATGGGTACATCGCGGTATTGGTCGAGTGCAGCGACTCCCGCTGCTAGGACGTCGGGCGGAAGTTCCATGTCAAAGGCGACTAGGTCCAGCCCGCGCCGCAGCAGCGGCCCAAGCGCGTCGCCGTTAGCCGCGTTGAGTACGCGTAACCGCACGTCGTGGATCGCGGACTTGAACTCCGCTGCCAGCTCTGATCGCTGGGTCAGGAGCAGAATGTGACGTTGAGTCGGGGCCATAATTCTCTCTGCTGTCGTCGCCTCAGTTGAGGTTGTCCAACTTGTGGCGCAGGGTCTCGATGCGCTCGCGGGCTAGCTGCCCCTGTGGACTCTGGCCCCCTTCGCGCCGGGCGATGCGCTCGTAGATGGTCATGGCGGTGGTATGTTCACCCAGCGATTCGTGGCAGCGGGCGCGCTGGAAATCCGCCGAGGTAATCCACATGCTGAGTCCTTCGTCGCCGTGGTAGCTGACTTTGTAATAGGCTTGGATAGCCTTGCGGTACTCGCCCATGTTCTGATAGGATTCGCCGATGTAAAACCGGGCTTCGGAAGCGTTGTTCCCATTGAGTAGCTGTTGGGAAAGCAGGTCGTCTAGCCGTTCAATGGCTTGGGCGTATTGACCCTTATTCTTGAGGATGATACCCAACTCGAGTTGGGCCTCAACGGCCTTGGGACTCTCGGGGTACTGGCTCAGTAGCTGATTGGCTACTTGGTGAGCGGCCTCGTACTCATGGGCGCTTTGGTAGCTCTTGAGGAGTTTCCACATCGCGTCTTGGGCCTGTTCGCGGCTGACTTCTGGCGCGTCCAAGGCGTGTTTGTAGGCCCCGGCCGCTTGTAGGAAGTTGTGCAGCGAAAAGTGGTAGTCGCCTAGGCGCAAGTAGGCTTCATCTACATGGGGACTGGTCGGATATTCCCGTACAAAGCGCGATACGGCCTCCAATGAGTAGGCCGCCCATTCCTCGCTGGGCTCTGCCTTGTTTCGCTTCCACAGCGTCACGGCCATCCAATAGGCTCCGTCGTCGGCCCATCTGCCTCCTTGCTTTTCCACCGCTTGAAAAAGCTCGTAAGCCTTCTTGTAGTTACCAGCCTGTAAATAGTATTTCCCTTCTTCAACCCGGAAGCGTTGACGCCACTCGGTCTCCTCCTCGAACCGCTTGGCAAACCGCTTGGCTGCTTTGCGCCCCTCCTCTACGCGCTTGAGTCGGAACAGGGCGAGGACAGCTTGTCCGTGGATCAGGGTATCCTCGCTCTGCTCCAGCAAGGGCTGATAGAGTTGGTAGGCTTGTTTGTATTGCTGTCGGGCAAAGGCGATGTGGCCGGACCGCGCCGAGGCTTCGGCCGCCAACCCGCTCGCTGCAAACTCTCGGCCGACCTTGCGGAAGAGCCGGAGTGCCTCGTCTTCTCGACCTAACCTCAGTTGCAGAACCGCTTGAGAGAAGTAAATGCTGTCTAATCCAGCCGGGTTCGGTTCTTCGGCGAGTATCTGCCGATAGGTCTCCATGGCCTCACCATAGAGGTTTAGGTGGTGGTAAGAGCGACCGAGTCGGCGGAGAATCGGTCCTCTGTCGTCGGTGATCGTCGGGTTCGAGACCAGCGGTTGATACAACTCGATGGCGGCGGCGTATTGGCCGCGCTGAAAATAGGTGTCGCCCAACAGTTTCTGTGCGGCGCGGCGCTGGGGAAAGGCCGGATAACCCCAGCGCAACTCTTGCAGTCGGGCGATGGCTTCTTGGGGCCGCTCCTGCGCTAGGCGGATATGGCCCAGCTCAAAGAGCACTGGGGCCGTCAGCGGACTGTCGGGATAGTCTCTCAGAACGCGCTCGAGCGAGTCGGCCGCTGCTTGGTGTTGTCCTTTTTGCACTAGGCAAAGACTCTTGCCGTACAGAGCGTGGGGTACGAGTGGACTATTAGAAAAGAGTTGACGAAGCTGGTCGTAGGCCGCAATGGCCTCGTCGGTCCAAGTGCTATCGGTCGCCCCGAGCTGGCGGCGGGCATCGCCTAGTTGCAAAAGAGCTTGGTCTAGATGGCCCCCTCGGCTCCCGGAAAACTCGGCGACGAAAGCAGCAATTCCCTCTTCGAGAGCTGACAACCGCAGCGAATCGGGGCTATCCTCCGCTTCGATTTTAATAAGGCGCAGTCGGGCGCGCTGGCCCCAAGTGCTGCTGTCGCTGGGGGATTGCTCGGTGAGAAAGCGATATTCCCGTAGGGCGAGTGCCCGCAGCGAGTCCGCGCTAAAAGGCTCCGCTTCTAGCTGGCGTTGGCGGGAGAGCTTGAGCAGACTTTCGGCCAAAAAGTACTGCGCCTCGTTGCTGTTGTGATCGTCGGGATAAGTCGTGGCGTAGTGTTTGAAAAGTTGGGCGGCAGTTACAAAATCGTGGTGCGAGAAAAGCATCCGGGCTACCTCTAGCAGTACTAGTTGGCGCGACTTGCCGCTCAATTCATCGATCCAAGTTTTCTGTAGGGCTTGGTTGAGGCTGGCTGGATCCAAGACGGTGAACTCGCGCAGATATTCGATTCGCTGGCGCACCGCCCCGCTCCGGCGGTTGGCGGGAAAGAGCTCGAGGAAGGCCACGTATTCGCGCAGTGCCGTACGCGGCTGTCCACTTTGCTCAAAGGTTTGGGCGAGGGCGAATTGTGCATCAGTTGCCACCTCGTCCTGACCCGAAGCGAGCTGGCGATAGAGCGAGACGGCTTCTTCGTAGTAGCCGGTTGAGGCATAGAGCGCGGCGAGCTCAAAGCGCACGGCGTCGGCAGCCTCATCGGTTTCCTGTAGGTAGCGGCGATACCAAGTTATGGAGCGCTGGTGATAATTGGTTGCCACCTCGTCCCGACCCGAAGCTAGGCTGCGGTCGCCGCGCCGCTTGTAGAGGACGCCCAGTTCCCCTAGAGCACTGATGGCTTCGGGGCTGCCGCCGGTCTGGAGCAATCCTTGAAACAGGCCGACCGCGAGGGCAAATTGTCCGGCTTGGCCTAGGGCGATGGCCCGGCCTAGCTGCGCCCTGAGATAGTCGGGGTGGTCGGGTTGGAGCATGGTGCTTAGCTCGTTGTAGTGGGTGATGGCTTGGCGCGTCTGATGACTCTGGCGGCGGGCATCGGCTAGCCCTAGGAGCGCGTGTTCTTTGAGGGAGCGGTCGTCAATTTTGTTAAAGGCTCGCTGATAGGCGTCCCCAGCTTGGCTAAATAGGCGCGATCTATAGAGATCGTTTGCGCGATCTAGATAGGCACTGTCAGTCTGCGCCGCCTTCGGAAAACGCCGCTCCAGCGATTTGAATCGCTTCTCAGCGGTTTCCCTGTTGCCCATAAAGAGAGCGATGCGCCCTCCGAGAAGCAGGGCGCTAGGGGCTTCAGGCGGCGGCGGTGTAGTGGCGGCGATTTGCCCGAGTAGCTGTTGGGCTTCTTCGGCCCGACCAGCGGCAAAGCGCAACTGGGCCAGCCGGTAGCGCGCCAAATGCACTCGGTCAACAGTCGCGTAGTCGGTCAGCAGGCGTCCGTAAACGGCTTCGGCTTGCCGCAAATTTTCGGCGCGGGTATAATTAGCCGCGGCTTCAATCAGGGCACTGGCGGCGAACTCGCTGGCACTGAAACGACGCTGAACCTCTTCGTATGAGCGGGCAGCCAACAGGTATTGGCCTTGCTCGGCCAAACAAGCCGCTCGCTCGCGCCGTGCGTCGGCGGTATTCAAGTGATCGGGATGTTCGAGATAAAAGGTCGCGTAGGCCGGCACCGCTAGGTCGCAACGGCCGCTCTGGCGGTACGCACGCGCCAGCATCAGCCGGGCCTCGGCTAGCTGCGGATTATCGGGATAATTGCGAATAAACTCGGCGAACAGCCCGGCGGCCGTAGCATAGTCGCCGGCATCCCGGAAGAGATTGCGGGCTAGTTTGAAGTCGTCCTCTGCGTTCGTTTGCGCCCAACTCTGGGTGTTTAAGCAAAGGAAAAGCACTACGATCAACGTTGCAAACATATCAATCCTCAAGCGTATGCCAATCTGACATTTAGATTGAATATAGTAAAATGCGGTCAAGGTGTGCAGCGATGGATATCCGGCTGGTCGAAAAAGCATACGCAAAAATAAACTTAGGGCTTAAGGTTCTCGGCCGCCGCCCCGATGGCTACCACGAGATCCTCAGCGTGGCTCAATGCGTGGACTTAGCGGACGTCTTATACCTTAGACCCTCTTCCTCCGATCATTTGACCTGTAGCCTCGATGGCCTATCGACCGGGCCGGACAATTTGGTGTGCCGCGCAGTTGATGCCTTTCGCGCTCGGCTCAACCGGCCGACTCACTCGTTCCGCATCCACCTAGAAAAGAATATTCCCATAGGTGCGGGCCTAGGCGGAGGCAGTGCTGATGCAGCAGCGGCCCTGCGGGCACTCAATCGCTTCTATGACCAGCCATTCTCAAACGTGGGCCTTCGCCAGATCGCCGCTACCCTTGGCTCGGACATTCCCTTTCTAGTGGAAAGCGGCACCGCTCTAATGAGAGGCCGAGGTGAAGTTCTCGAAGTGCTGAGTTGGGAGGGAGCAGTCTTTTACGTGCTGGCGTACCCCGAGATCGAGCTCAGCACGGCGTGGGCATATAACCAACTCGGCTCCATCTTGACAGAAAATTCTCCCTATTCTAAATTTATCAATTCCCTGAGCGACGGGTGCGTTGACCACGACAGGTTATTTGAAGTGCTGGAGAACGACTTCACGCCCGCGGTAGATCGTACCTATCCCATCGTCGCAGAACTTCGTTCTCAACTGGACCAAGTTGGTGCTCGCGCCACGTCAATGTCGGGCAGCGGCTCCACTGTTTACGGTATCTTCGACGACCGGAAGGCCGCCTCTCAGGCGCAGAGCGCACTGCAAGGGCAAGGTTGCCGGTCTTTTTTATGTCAGCCAGTCTAGCTTGGGAAAGAGCGAGGCATAGAGATAGGTAGCCCGGTCGTTCAATTGGTAGGACAACGGATTTTGGTTCCGTTTATCGAGGTTCGAGTCCTCGCCGGGCTGCCATTATGCCATTGGTTTTGATTGAGTCTTTTGAGGAGATGTTCCAATGCCGCAAGTCCCACTACAAATCCAAGCGCGCGAGCAGGTCGCGCTCAAAGTCCAGTCCCGCCGGGAGCAGGGCAAAGGCCCGGCGGGCCAGTTGCGCCGCCTGCAGGGCCAGTTGCCTGGGGTGATCTACGGCCACAATCAGCCCTCTGAGTCCTTCAAGACGGATGCCCATGGCTTGGATCGCATCCTGAGTAAGGGGGGGCAAAACGCGATCATCTTGGTTGAGCACGAAGAATCCGATAAGGGCTCTGAGCAGGCCCTGATTCGCGACATTCAATACCATAAAGTCCGCGGCGATGTACTACACTTAGACCTCTTGCGCATTGATCCGAGCGAGACGCTGCGCGCCAATGTACCGCTCCTGACGGAGGGGGTGCCCGAAGGCGTCCGCAACGAGGGCGGGGCCTTGCAGCAGACGCTGACCTCAATCGAAATGGAATGCGTCGTCTCAGAAATGCCCGCCGCGATGGTAATCGACATCTCTGCGCTGGTCATCGGCGATAGCCTTCATGTGAGTGATCTCCTCGAACAGGAGCCGCGCATTACTACCGACCCGTCCCGCACGATTGTCAATATCTTGGCTCCGCGCTTGGTCGCTGCCGAGGAAGAAGCCGAGGAGCCTGAAGTCCCCGAAGGCGAAGGCGAAACAGGCGAAGGCGACGAGGGTGGCGAAGAGTAGGTTTGCAAGTAGCCTTGGGTTTGGGTAATCCCGGTGTGCGCTACGCATCAACGCGGCACAACATAGGATTTATGGTGATAGACCATCTAGCGGCCCGCTGTGGCGTTGACTGGCAGCATCGAGCAGACATACAGGGCCAAGTTGTCCGAGTCGTGCTGGGCGGTCGGGAAGTACTCTTGGTCAAGCCCCAGAGCTATATGAACCACAGCGGTCGAACCGCCGCGGCCCTTTGCTCCCAATGGGAGGTCCCTCCCGAAGACGTACTGGTCATCTTCGACGACTTCCTCCTCGACTTCGGGTGCCTGCGCTTTCGCCGTGGAGGGAGTGATGGCGGACACAACGGTTTGGCTTCGGTTCTCGAAGCACTCAATACCAAGGCTGTACCGCGTCTGCGTCTGGGGATCGGCATCCCACCCGCAGGCGCGGACATCATTGACTATGTACTGAGTCCGTTCTCTCCAGAAGACGAGGTAGAAAACTTGCTTGAGTACGGGAATGCAGCACTCGAAGTGTACTACGCCGAAGGCATTGAGGCGGCCATGAACAGGTTCAACGGTCAAAAAGTAAAGTAGTCGGGGAAGGTTACAAACGCGTATGGAAATCTGGACAACCGCAGCACCATTCATAGGTCTGGGCGGTTTGCTTTGCTCGCTCCTGCTGTACTTCTACATCAAAAAGTCTCCGGCTGGTACTCCAGAGATGGTGGAAATCTCAGAGGCTATCCACGAGGGAGCGATGGCCTTTCTCAAACGCGAGTACACCATCCTCGCCGGGTTTATCGTCATCGTCTTTGGCCTCCTTTTTGCCTGCGTCGGCTCCCACACTGCGTACGCTTTTTTGTCGGGAGCCGTTTGCTCCATTTTGGCCGGTTATACCGGCATGAAAGCGGCCTGTCACGCCAATGTTCGCACCGCCCAAGCGGCCAACCAGCACGGCCAAGGGCCGGCCCTGAACATCGCTTTTTCAGGGGGCGCAGTGATGGGGCTTGCCGTGGCTGGCTTGGGGCTTTTCGGCGTTGGAGCTCTGGCCAGTGCCCTTGGTATCTGGGACGATATAAGCCAAGCCCCCACGATCAGTGGCTTTGCTATGGGGGCCTCTTCGATTGCCCTTTTCGCGCGCGTCGGCGGCGGTATCTTCACCAAGACCGCCGATGTGGGTGCTGACTTGGTGGGCAAAGTGGAAGCGGGGATTCCCGAGGACGACCCCCGCAATCCGGCCGTTATCGCCGATAGTGTCGGCGACAACGTCGGTGACGTCGCCGGCATGGGTGCCGACATCTTTGAATCCTATGTCGGCTCGGTCATCGCCACCATTGCCATCGCCGCCACCGCGTCCACGGCTCTGCTGGCCACTCTCGCCCCCGGCATCTCGGACCCGACCGAGGCGAAACTGGCGGCGATGAGCTTCCCGCTGATCGTCATTACGATCGGCATAGGAGCGTCGCTTCTGGGCGTGTTGATGGTGCGGATACTACAGAATTTTGACCCCAGTGCCGCCTTGCGTTACTCGACTTGGGTTGCCGCCGCCCTAATGATTTTAGGTGCTTGGTGGGTCGCCGGGACAATCGGCCTATCCAACAAGCCGGTGTGGGCGCTGTGCGCGGGCTGTCTGGCCGGGGTCGCGATTGGCCTTTTTACCGAGTACTACACCGGCGGCAAACCCATCCGCACCATCGCTGAAACCTCCAAGACCGGCGTGGCGACCAACATTATTTCCGGCTTGGCCATAGGCATGGAGAGCGTCGTCCTGCCAACCTTGGGAATCGTCGTCGCCATTGGCTTGGCCTTCCACTTTGCCGGGCTTTTTGGGATTGGCATCGCCGCGGTCGGTATGCTGGCCACAGTGGGTATCACCATGTCGGTCGACGCCTATGGTCCCATAGCCGACAACGCGGGCGGCATTTCCGAAATGGCGGGCTTGGGCGAAGATACTCGCAAGATCACCGATGGCCTCGATTCACTCGGCAACACTACCGCGGCCATGGGCAAGGGGTTTGCCATTGGTTCGGCCGCGTTGACGGCATTGGCGCTTTTTTCGGCCTATTCCTCCGCTATTGAGACCGCAACCGGCAAGCCGATCGTCATTGACGTGACTACGCCGGTTGTCGTCGGTGGGCTTTTTATCGGTGCGATGATTCCCTACCTAGCGGCCTCCATTACCATGACCTCGGTCGGCAAGGCCGCCTTCAAGATGATCGAGGAGGTCCGGCGTCAGTTCCGCGAGATCGAGGGCCTAATGGAGGGCAAGGCCAAGCCCGATACCCGGCGCTGCGTGGAGATCAGCACGGCGGCGGCACTGCGCGAGATGATTCTACCGGGCCTGTTGGCGGTGTTGGCCCCGGTCGCTGTCGGTTTTGGTCTCGGCCCCGTCGCCTTAGGCGGAATGCTCGCCGGGGCGACGGTCAGCGGCGTACTGCTGGCGCTGATGATGGCCAATAGCGGCGGGGCCTGGGACAACGCCAAAAAGTGGATCGAAGAGGGCCACTTGGGAGGCAAGGGCTCTGACCCCCACAAAGCTGCTGTCGTCGGCGATACGGTCGGCGACCCATTCAAGGACACTTCGGGGCCGTCTCTAAACATACTCATCAAGCTGATGTCGGTTATATCTCTCGTCTTGGCACCGCTTTTCGTCGTCTGAGAAGTGTGCCCCAGCTAGAACCAAGAAAGCGCAATACAATGAGAAACTACGAACTCGTATGTATCTTGGACCCCCAATTCGGCGAGGGCCAATACGAGCAAATCGTCGAAAAATACGAGGCACTCCTCGAGGAAAACGGCGGGGAAGTCGTCCGAATCGACAATTGGGGTCTGCGGCGTCTAGCCTATACCTCGGCTAGCCTGAAGAACCGGCTCCAAGGCTACTACGTGCTCTACCAGTTTTCCGCCGCGCCGACGGCGATTGAAGGGCTAGAGCAGACGCTCAAGCTCGACGAAACGGTGCTGCGCTACCTCGTCACCGCTGTCGAAGGCGACTTCATCCACGTCCCCGAGCTAGCCGCCGACAATTTCCTCGAAGAAGCCTTTGCCCGACCGGCCCGGGGCCCGAGGCACCGAGGTGGCCCGCACCGCGACTCCCGCGGCCCAAGATCCCGCGACGAGGCCCGCGGTGCTGCCCCTGAACGCGAGGCACTTGATGACGAGGAGAAGGTAGCGGAGGTAGCGGAGGTAGCGGAGGTAGCGGAAGTAGCGGAGGCAGGGGATTCACCAGCAGAGGCCGTTGTCCAAGAGTCCGACGACTCTTAGAGTCGGCATGTGCCGATGCTGATTCTGTTGGGCATAGTGCTGGCGGTCGCTTCGCTTTTGGCCAGTTTGCGCTACGGCTCGCGTGGAGCCTTGCCTTTGATCGGTCTGCTTTGCTTGGGCACCGCCATGCTGCTAGGGGCTACGTTGGGGCTAGTGCCCATTATGGGGTTGCTCGCCGTTTTGCAAATAGAGCGTCAGCAGACCTATGGTCGCGTCCTAGCCATGGCCTGCGCGCCGGCGGCGGGCTTGTGTCTCTGGCAGCTAATTCAGGTGCGCGATGGCGTCCATCGCCAAGAGCAAGCCGCCGCTGTCTTAGAGCAATTCCAAGCCTTGGGGATAGCCGTTGAGGAAGGCGGCCAGACGCTAGGCGCGATGATCGACGCGGTCCTGCGGGTGCAGCCGGCCATTGAGATGGCGACCCTGCTTTTGACTTTTGTCATAGCGTATCGGTTGAGTCAGGGCTTGGCCTTGCGGCTGGGGCTGGGGCTGCCTGCTCCCCTGCCGCTGTCCTTGTGGCGACCTTGGGAAGAGCTGATTTGGGTATTGATCGCGGCCTTAGGGCTAAGTCTTTTGGGCGACGGGTTGTTGGCCGATTTGGGCCTTAACCTGATCGTGTTGATGGGAATTATCTACGGGGTTCAAGGATTGGCGGTGCTGCGCTTTTTCGCCCAACGCCAACGGGTGCCGCTTTTGGTCGAGCTGTTGTTTTACATAGGGCTTTTTTTTGTCGCGGGATTGGCGTTTCTGCTCTTAGCAGGGTTAGGGCTTTTGGATACTTGGTTTGATTGGCGTCGGCTGCGTCCAACGCCCGCGGAGGAAGAAGCGTAAGGCCCAAACAACATCGCCGTTTTCTATGAAGTGGAGGACAAGTCGTGAAAGTAATTCTGTTAAAGGACATTGAAACCTTGGGTTCGGCCGGCGAGGTCGTGGAAGTAAAGAACGGGTATGGTCGCAACTTCCTGATTCCTCGCAACGAGGCGTTGGTCGCTACCGTCGCCAACATGGCTCAGTTCGAGTCTAGGCGCAAACAGCAAGAGACCTTATCCGAGCGCGACCGCCGGGCCGCCGAGGCCCTCGCCAAGAAGCTCGAAGCGGAGTCTATCACCGCGCAGGTCAAGGTCGGTGAGGAGGATCGCCTTTTCGGCTCGGTAACCGCCCAGAACATCGCCGAGTTGCTCGATGAAAAGGGCTACGAGATCGATCGTCGCGCCATCCTTCTTGAAGACCCCATCCGCGAATTGGGTGTTTACAATGTCGAAATGCGCCTCCACCCGGAGGTGACAACAGCGGTCAAGCTCTGGGTCGTCAAGGAATAGCGCGACGCTGGGTGCCCTCCCACCTCAACGGAGGTAATTCATGCCAAGCAGGGTCTTGCTCCTTTGCTGGATGTGTGCCGCGGCCACCGGCTGCGCCCCGGAACATTCGGGAGGTCCCGGTCCCTTCGGGCGCGTCGGGCAGGAAGTATGGCGCACCGTAAACAGAAGCCACCGCGGGGCCGACGGCGTCTTGGTGCAGGCGACCTTGCACACCTTCGCCTATGAGATCGCCCGCGCCTATGCACGGGCTGAGCGCGAGGACTTAGGGCAGGAGCAGCTCGAATTCCGCATCAAGCAGCTACTCTACTCTTATGTTGATGGCACTTACCCAGCCGAAGACGGCACGGACCTCAACAACCTCTACTTTCAGTATCTGATCTACGTAAATCCGTCCTTCGACGTACATAACCCCCTACAAAAACGCGCCTTCAACATCTGGCGAGCCGAATACATACGCCGGGTCGTCGATTCCATCTACGATCCCAAGTTCCCCATCCTGCGCGACCGCTACGACGACCGTTGGGGCTTGACGCTCTACAGTCGTCTGGTCTTTACCGTTTATCTGTCGAGCGGAGAGTCCCAACTCAATCCATATATTGCCGATATTGGTGCGCGCACCTTCTTGGTCAATCAGCGAGGTACGCGCTTCCAGCCGAGTGGGACGTTTGATTACTACCCCTACCAGAGCGACCGCCCCGAAGGCGAGGTGCTCAACGGCAAGACTTACTACCGAGTCTTCTTCCCCAATCGCAAAAGAGACGACAAGACGCCTATTATCCGGCGCGACGACGACTATCTCGAGCTACAGATCGAAAACTTGGGCGATGTCCCGTTGCGAACCCTGCGCTGGGAGCGGTCTCTCGCGTATCCAGAAATGCCTTCGCGGCGCTTGCCGACGGAGGCCGAGGTAGCCGAGCGCAAGGCGGCCGTGCGGGCCGAGCGCGCGGCGCGGGCCGAAGCCGTGCGGACAAAGTAGCCCCCTCGGTCTCATTGGTGCTATTGGGAAGTCATTCTATATTTCTGCGTACTTGGACGAGCATGTTGCGGGAGCGGATGCGTGCCTGGTGGCTGTCGCGGACTTCAAATCCGTTGCGGCGTAGCGAGAGTTGCGCTGGGTGGGTTCGATTCCCACACGTTCCCGCCAGAATTTTAAGTAGCTGTAAAGATAGCGAGAGACCAGCGATGAAATGGACTTGGGCAGCGTTGTTGATGGTGGCACTGGCGTGGGCTCAAGACGCGACCGTGGTGCCAAGTGCATCCGGGGCAATTCCGCCGGACCGTCTGAGCGAGAACATCGCGCTAGGGGCGAGTTACACGATGGAGCCGGGGCCGAATTACGGGCTTTGCTCGGACCCCGGCGATCACGAGCAACTGACGGATGGGGTCTATACGGAGGGCTATTTCTGGGCGCAGCTATCAACCGTGGGCTGGCAGGAAAAGACTCCCTCGATCCTGACGCTGGATCTGGGTGCGGTGAAATCGATCCGAGGGGTGTCGTTCCACACGGCGGCGGGTTTTGCGGACGTGAGGTGGCCGCTGACGATCCGCATTCTCGTGGCGGGAGAAGACAGGGAATTCCATGAGATCGGGGACCTAGTACAGTTGAGCGCAGGACAACACGGTCCGCTCGTACCGACGAAGGCGAGCGATGCCATCTGGGCCCGGGATGGCGCGAGTTTCAATGAAGCCGAGATACATCATCACTACGACCACCACCGGGATCGCTACCCACCGGAGATCACCGCCGAAGTGCGTCGGCAGATCCTCCGAGATCTCGACGAAGAGCGCGCCGCTAAGTATGGAACCTATCGGTACTGGACGGACCGGTTGCGGACGCACGGGCGATATGTCAGCCTAGTTGTGTGGAACGAGCCGTACACGTTCGTGGACGAGATCGAAGTTTACGCGGGAGAGCCGGGGTGGGTGGATGAGCCGTTGCCGGGGCCGGCCATTGCAGACGTGAAGGAGTATGCGCGCCAGATCGCCATCCAGAAAGGGATTCGGACGCGCCTTGTGCGGGACATCCAAGCCCTGAAAGAAGCGGCGGCCAAAGAAGGTGTCCCGGTGCAGACGCAGGGCGATGTGCTGGGCGAACTGGCATCTGTAGAAGAGGAGTTGGAGTTGGCCACCGCGTTTGGAGATGACTTCGAGGCCGTGCTGCCACTGAATCCGTGGCACGAACGGGTGTTGCGGACGCAGGCGTGGCTCTGGCGCGCCAAGGGATTGGAGCCGCTCACGTTCTGGTGCTCAAATCTGTGGGATCCGCTGCCGCTCATCGGTACGCCGGACACGGCGGCGGAATTGGCTGTTGAGGTGCATCTGATGCGGCGGGAATACCGTGCGGCCGCGTTCAATATAAGCAACAGCAGTGACGAGCCGATGCAGGTGATGTTCCGCTTGAGCGGGCTGCCCGGGGGTGACAATCCGGGGTATGTGACCGTTCACGAGGTGGCTTGGACGGACACGCGGTCCGGGGTGCCGGTAGCGGCGGCTCTGCCAGAGGTTGCTGTCGAGAACGATCTGTATGCGGTAACCGTGCCCTCGGGCATGACGCGGCAGGTGTGGCTGACATTCCATCCGGTAGATGTGGAGCCGGGCACCTACGAGGGCGAGGTCGTCGTGGAGTCCGTGGCCGAGGGCAGGAAATTCCCGTTGCGCATGTACCTGTATCCTCTGGATTTCCCGGAGAAGCAGTCGCTGCATCTGGGCGGATGGGACTATACGGATCGGGTCGGTCATTTCCGCTTTGTGACAGAGCAGAACCGATTGGCACTCATTGAGCACCTGCGCGAACATTACGTCGACTCGCCGTGGGGCCTCAAACGGGTGCTGCCGCGGGGTACGCACAATGCACAGGGGGCAATGGCGGTGCCACCCGCCACCGCCTATTTCGATGCTTGGATCGAATTGTGGCCGGATGCAGCCCAGTACCTCGTGTTCGCGAAAGTGGGCGACCATTTCGAGTCGTGGCCCATGGGTACGCCAGAATTCACGACCGCGGTAAAGGCGTGGGTGACGTTCTGGGCGGAGCATATAGTGGCGAAGGGGTTGAAGCCGGAGCAGTTCGCGCTGCTGCTGGTGGATGAGCCTGACGAGCCGTGGATGGACGAGCGCATTCTGGCGTGGGCGAAGGCGATCCGCGAAGCAGACACGGGCATCCGCATCTGGGAGGATACAAACCACCGGGACATGGACGCCGCGAATCAGGAGATGATTGATGCGTGCCACGTGTTGTGCCCGAACTATTCGGCCTTCTTGAGACAGGGCGAGGACTATCGCGACTACTACCTAAAGAAGCGCGATCAGGGGATCGGCTTGGAATTCTACTCGGCGTGGACGGGTCGAGTTTTTGATCCGTACGCGGGTCGGCTTATGGCGTGGTCGAGTTGGCGCTACGGGGCGACGGCAATCCATATATGGTCATTGGGCGACACGGCCGGTGCCTCATCGTGGAACGAGTATCTGACGTTCAAGGATCCATACACGCCCTTGTTTATCGCCGAGGACTCGGTGACGGCCGGGAAACACCTCGAGGCCGTGCGGGAGGGGGTAGAGGACTACGAGTATTTCGCCATGCTAGATCAGGCGATCGAGAACGCGTCTGCGCAGGGGGCGACAGGTCCGGAGGTGGAGGCGGCGCGTCGCTTGCTGGAGAGCCTACCGGCCCGTGTCTGTGATGCGGTGGGCCACGAGGGTGGAATTGACTCCGACCAGCCGCTGGGCGGCTTTCATTGGCTGAACGAGAAAGTGGACCGTACGCTGGCGGACAAGGCGCGGATCCAAGTGTTGGAGACCTTGACGGCGTTGGTTGAACACCATTGACCATGCCTTATATGATATGAAGCGCATTAAGGCGTGGGGCTTGGCCGTTGCGGTTGCCGCGGTTCTCGGCAGCGTCGCCCTGCTCTACTTCAACTATTTCGCAAACGGGACCATTGACCCGCCTCATGCTTTCCGGGGAGCGGCGAGCACGAGTGAAACCTGCCGCCCCTGTCACCGGTCGATCTACGATAGCTACGTCAAGACCGGGCACTACCTCACTTCCACTATCGCTACTAAGGCGACCGTTATGGGCGACTTCGGCGAAGGCCGCAATGTCGTGCGCACACTGCTGCCAGACCTACAGTTCTCGATGGAGGAAAGGAGGGGCGGGTTTTTTCAGACTGCTGAATACACCAAGGACACGACAGAGACATTCACCAAGCCCCTGCAGATCGTAGTAGGCTCTGGAGAGCGGGCGCAGACCTACCTGTTTTGGGAGGGAGACAGACTGTTCCAACTGCCGGGGATGTACTTCACCCCGGCAGAGACTTGGACGCTCGCTCCCGGCTATGAAAACTGGCTCGCTCTTTGGGAGGATCTGCCGAACAAAAGCCTCAGAATGCTGTACCAACGACCGATCGGCGGACGCTGCATAGAATGCCACGCCGCGACGGCCACGCCGGTAGGCTCGCCGGCCGGGTTTCGATTTCGTCCCGACAGCTTCGAGGTAGGCATTAGTTGCGCGAAGTGCCACGGTCCCGGCACCCAACACATTGCCTTCCACGAGCAGAACCCGGCAGCAGAGGAGGGCCGGCACATCGTCAACCCGGTCAGCCTGAGTCGATCGCAACAGATCTCTTCCTGCGCCCTATGCCATGCGGGGCAGGGCGTTCCGAGAACGCCGCCGCTGTCATTCCGTCCGGGAGACGAAATCTCAGCGCATCGCATATACGCGAAAGCGGAGCAGAAGAAGCTGTCGGTCCACGGGGGGCAGGTGCCGTTCCTGCAAGAAAGTCGCTGTTTTGCAGAGTCGGGCAGCATGACGTGCTCCACCTGCCACAATGTACACGAAGACGAGACGGACGAGACCGCGCTGTTTTCGCGGAAGTGCCTGATCTGTCACGAGCAGGCCCACGCTGAAGAGCCCGAATTAGCGCAGGGCGACCGCTGTACCGAGTGCCACATGCCCGATCAACTAGCGAGCAATCTACCGGTGTACCACGAGGGCGAGGAGAGGTTCCTGTCAATGGCCAATCACCGCATCGGGATCTTCGAGGATCAATAGCGCACCGTCCATCGCCTTAAAAAGGAAAAACACTTGATCAAGCAAGCATGCGGAATCGCAGCGGCCGTGCTGCTGGGTATCTCACCGTCTCAGGCCCTGCAGCGAACCGACACGGAGTTCAAGATCTTCCAGTTCCCCGCCAACATGATTCCCCGCATTGATGGCCAGACCGACGACTGGACGATGGTCCCCGACAGCTATGTATATGGGACCGACCAGCTTTCCGACACGGTCATGGGAAACCTCACCAACTACGACCGCGAGGACTTGGACGTCACCGTGCGCGTCGGTTGGGTCCAGGGCCTGAACCGGCTCTATTTCCTCTACGAGGCATACGACGACTACTGGAATATGTACTACAAATACGGTGACTTGTTTGAAATCGCCATCGACGCGGACCGGTCCGGCGGGCCGAACATTGCCAATCCCCAGATTGACGACCCGTGGGAAAGCCACTTCCTGTTCAAGGGAGTGCATGCCCAGAACTACCACATCTTCACACCGCCCGGAGAAGGCCGGGATTGGGTGTTCGTCTGGGGGTGTCAGCCGTGGATCGGCAAGCTGCCGTATGCCAATCACGCGTACTCATACGATTTTGAGGAAGGGGAGAGCGGCCAGCTCGTGCTGGAGTTTTGGATCACGCCCTTCGACTACGCTCCGTACGATGGCCCGGAGCGGGCAGCCGTATCAAAGCTGGAGGAGAACAGCCTAATCGCCCTATCTTGGGCGGTCCTCGATTTCGACGAAGACCACACGAAATACGAGGGGTTCTGGAACCTTTCCCACGAGACGCGCATGGACAGCGACGCCTCGAACCTGTGCGCATTCCGATTGATGCCGCTCGAGGCGGAATATCTCGATTCGCTCGAGGCAGAATACTCCTTTACGGTGGTCGACATGGATCGCCGGATGGTCGCCTTCACGGATCGGTCCCGTGGAGCGATCACATCGTGGTCGTGGGACTTCGGCGATGGCACGTCGTCAACCGAACAGCACCCGATTCACCAGTACGAGGAACCGGGCGAGTTTGTGGTTACGCTGGACATTGAGGGCCCGCAGGGAAAGGCCCGGCGCATCAAAGTGAACCAGGTGATGGTAAAGTGAACTCCAAATTTTTCTGCCAGACGACGACGGGAATGTTCCTGCTCGTCTTAATTGCCCTCGCGCTCAATGGGCGCGACGCTTCGGCCGTGATCGTTTACCGCATTGGTGCGCCCTTTTCCAAGGCGGAAAAGGATAGCTTGGAGAAGATCGGCATCGATCTCAGGGAGCTCGACTGGTCGGAAAACGCGCAGTTGGAGGACGCCCTCGACCCAGACTCGCTACAGGCGGGTGTGCTGCAGCCCAATTTTTTCGCAGAAGACGAGGATATCGCTGCAACGCTGTTGAGCAGAGATGGCTGGGTGGCAGTGCAGCGAGAATCCGGGCGGTCCAACTACGACCCCACGGTCGGACACCTGCTGGTCGATCAGGACCCGACTACGGCGTACACGTGGGATGCCGCCGATGCAGCGACCTTCAACGTCGTTAGCGGTTCATTTTTGAGAGTGCATGTCGATTTGGGCGGGCGCTTCCTCATAAGGGAAGTGAGGCTCCTAGCGCCCAGTCCGGCCCACTTCCTAGAGCAATTGATTATTGGTGTCAGCGACGAGCGGTACGGTTTAGCTGCATACGTCCCGAATCTCCCAACAGTTGTGGAGATAAAGGACAATACGGAGGCCGAGATCCGCGTGGTTCTCGATAGACCCGTGACTACCCGCTTTGTGCAGTTGCGGATCATTCGGCAAACGCCCAAGGAGGTCGGGTTGGCCGCTTTCGAGTTGTACGGAGGAGGGTACGTGCGGCAGGCCTCCTACGAATCCGACGTCATCGAACTAGACGACATCGCCAGCTTGGGCGAGATCCGCTGGTCGGGACGGCAGGACCCTCACGCTCAGGTCGCCATCCGCACCCGGGCCGGCACCGACCCGCAGCCGGTCATTTTCTGGGAGACCCGCCCCGAGCAGCAGGACAACGTCAAGTTTCTCCAAGGGGGCGGCGATCTGAGTCTGACCGAGTACAAGCACCAGTACGATAGACTGGCTGATTTCCTCAAACCGGAAGACGAGCAGGACAGGGTGCGCCCTGACACGGAGCACTGGAGCTTCTATTCGAGTCCATACGCGTTCGGGTCTCCCGGGGTCCCCATTGCATCCCCCGGTCCGCGGAAGTTTGTCCAGATCCGAGTGGATTTTGTCTCTACCACGGTTGAAGACGGGGGCAATATCAACTACATAGAGTTCAAGGCGTCGGTCCCGCCATCGGTTCGCCGCCTAGTAGGGGAGATGCACCCGATCGAGACCCAAGTGGGCGAAACGACGCAATTTACGTATTACATCAGTCCGACGATCCGGTCCACCGACCGCAGTTTTGACGGGGTGGAGATCGCGACGCCTTCAGGGGTGGTGTCGGTCGATTCGCTGCACATAGCTGGCGTCAATCAGGAGAATTTCTCGTGGACCATCCACGAAGACGGTCTGGGGTTTGAGGTTCTGCTCCCGCGCCGGCTGGAGCCGACGGACAGCGGTGCGCTGGTGGAGGTGGTATTCACCGCTCCGGTTCTGAGAGAAGTGGGCAACCTGTTTGCCGGCAGGGTGTTCGACACGGCTAGGCCGCACGAGGTGCGGCAGCGGGTCGTGCCGGGCAATGCGACCGATGCGATCGCGAGCGATCGCTTGTCGGTGAGAACGGCTCTGAGCGAATCGCTGGTGTTTTCGCCTCGGATCGCGCCGAATCCGTTCACGCCAAACGGCGATGGGGTGAATGAGGTGGTGAACATATCGTACAAGCTGCTGCGGTTGACCTCAGCGGTGCCGGTGTCGCTCGAGATCTACGATCTGTCGGGCCGGCGGGTGAGGCGGGTGCATGAGGGGGAAGATCCAGTGGGTGAGTACAACCACGTGTGGGATGGCCGGGACGACTCGAACGGCTTGGTGCCGTCGGGGCTGTATCTGTACCGGCTGGTGGTAGATGGGCAGTCAGAGAGGGAGACCCGCAGCGGCGTCGTTGCGGTGGCCTATTGACAATCGTTTTTTTTAGTCGCCCTGAGTTTCGCGGTATCGTCGGCTGTGCGGCATTCGCTGTCTGCTTCCTGATATGCACCCAGCCGCTTCTCGGCGGGGAATCCGCCGGTGAACACCACTACAGACTCGGTCTGCGCCATCTGCAGAGCGGTGACTTCGAGAGTGCCGAGCGGGAATACAAGAAAGCGATCGCGATGGACTCGACGGACCTTCGCCCGCGCGATGGCCTCGGTTTCATCTATGCTCTACAGAATAGATTCCAAGAGGCAGAGGCAGAATTCGAGCGAGTACTGGAGATTGACCCCGACTACGCGCCGTCTCTCTACAAGCTGGGAAAGATCTTCCTGATTCGCCAAGATCGCGAAAAAGCGAAGGATGCCTACGAAAGAGCAATCGCATCTGAGCCGACCTACTTCCCCGCTCATCACGGGCTCGGCATGATCTACTCGCAGGAGGGAAAACCGGCCGCGGCGGCCGAGCACTTCAAGACTGTGCTCCGGCTCAAGCCCGACTACGGCCCCTCTCGCTACCGACTTGGAGCCATCTATCTTCAGGAACAGGAATACGCCAAAGCGATAGAAGAACTGCAACAGGCTGCAAAGCTGATCGAGAATGAACCGTCGGTCCACTACATCTTGGGAAATGCGTACATGACCATCGGCAGACTGAGCGAAGCGGCAGACGCATTTGCCGCAACCCTACAGCTCGACCCCCGTCGTGCAGACGCGCACGACAAGCTGGGCCTCGTCTATACCGAACAGTCACATGTGCCCTTGGGAGCGGCAATGGCAGACCAAGACAAACTCGCTGCCGCCGTGCAGGAACACCGCAAGGCGGTTGAGCTGGCCCCCGACAACGGCTGGTTCCAGCACAACCTCGGCATGGCCTATGAGCGGCAGCGCAATTACGAGGAAGCGGCGGCGCAGTACAGAAAGGCCCTGACGGTGGATCCCGACCTTGCGTACCCGCGCTACCGCCTCGGTATGATTTACTCCAGAAGCAGGAAATACGAGGAGGCTGTCGATCAGTACAGGCAGGCAATCGAGCGCGAGCCGGACAACGCGCTCTTCCACTACGCCTTGGGAGCGGTGTATGCCCGGACCGGAAGCGCCCAAGCGGCGATCGCGGCGTATGAAAAGGCCATCGAACTCGACTACTTCAACACAGAAGCGCATTTCGGGCTTGCCAACGCCTATCTCAAGCAAGGGAATCGCGAAGAGGGCGAGAGGGCGATGCAGATATTCCAAAAGCAGCGCGAAGGCAACATCGCCGCCCTCGAACGCAACGTCGCCTTGGTCCCCGACAATCCGCAGTTTCACTTCGAGCTCGCTGTGCATTATTCCAGACAGGGGCGGGACATCAGTGCCATCAATGAGTACAAGCTCGCCATCGCTCTCGACCCTACCAATGCCGAGTACCATCGCCGCCTCGGCGACGCCTACCTGAAAACGGGCCGGTACCATGAAGCGGACGAGCAGTTCGAGATCGCTCGCCGACTGGAGCCGACAGACGAGAACGGACCATGAGCCGCCCCCGAATGGCTCGCGGATCTCGCCTCTACGCCTCCGGGCTCTATTTTCTCATCTCGATCGCCCCCTGTGCCCGCTTGCAGGCTGCCGACGACGGGCTCGGCCCCCGGGTACAGTTTGTCGATGTCGCGGCCGAGGTCGGCGTCACCTTGATGAATGTATCCGGTGATGGCGAACAGCAGTACGTAGTTGATGCCTTCATGGGGGGAGCGGCCTTCTTCGACTCCGACCGGGACGGGGACTTGGATCTGTATGTGCTAAACGGGTCGAGAGTGGGAGGATTTCCCGGCCGAGACCGCCCGCGCAATGCCCTCTACCGCAACGAGGGCGCGACGTTTTCAAACGCCACAGAAGAATCGGGCCTCGGGGACACCGGTTGGGGAATGGGCTGCGCCGTGGCCGATTACGACAACGACGGGGATGCGGACCTCTACGTGACCAACTACGGCAACAACGCGCTGTACGAAAATCGGGGCGATGGGGCCTTTGCCGATGTCGCGCAGCACACAGGAGTCTTGGGTGCTGAGGCTTTCAGCACCGGATGTGCTTTCTTCGACTCCGACCGCGATGGAGATCTCGACCTGTATGTGGCGAACTACGTCGATTTCGATCACTTCATGCAAACCACTCCCGACAGGAGGCACGAGTGGCGGGGGTTGACCGTCCATTTCGGGCCTCACGGGATGCGAGGGGCGGCGGATGTATTCTACCGCAACGAGGGCGAGGGCGTCTTTTCCGATGCGACGGCCGGAGCCGGTCTTGTGGAGCGAGACCTGCTGTACGGACTCGGTGTCGTTGCGGGAGACTACGACAACGATGGCGACTCGGATATTTACGTAGCCAACGATACAGGCCCCAACTATCTCTACGAGAACAAGGGCGACGGGACCTTTACCGACGTGGCTTGGATAAAGGGTGCGGCATACGGCGAGGGCGGCGAGCCTCAAGGGTGCATGGGCATTGCCTTCGGAGACTACGACAACGACGAGTATCTAGACATATTGGTCACCAACTTCTGGGAAGAGACGAACACCCTGTATCACAACGACGGAGGGCGATTTTTCTCGGATCTCACTTTTGATGCGGGCGTGGGGTTGGAGAGCTTCCAGTTCCTCGCCTGGGGCACCGGGTTCTTCGACTACGACAACGATGGCGATAAGGATCTTTTCGTCGCCAACGGCCATGTCTATCCGCAGGTCGATAGGGCAAACTTGGGAGTCAGCTATGCCCAGACCAATCAGCTATTTGAAAATATGGGAGATGGCACCTTTGCCGAAGTGTCCCTGACTTCGGGCGCGGGACTGCAACTCAAGAAGGTAAGCAGGGGTGCTTCTTTCGGGGATTACGATGAGGATGGCGATCTCGACATATTCGTCCTAGATCTCAACGATCGCCCGACGCTGCTGCGCAACGACGGGGGCGATCGCAACAACTATCTGATAGTCCGGGCGGAAGGCACCGAGAGCAACAGGGACGGCATCGGCACTCGGGTAAAACTCCGCTGTGGGGATGTGACTCAGGTCAATGAGGTGCGGAGCGGTTCGAGCTATCTATCGCAGAACGACCCGCGGGCTCACTTCGGCTTGGGCGAGTGCATTACGATAGACCGACTCGAAGTATTCTGGCCGAGCGGTCTGGTCGAGAGCTTTGAAGATCTGCCCGCCAACACGGTCTTGGTGATTCGCGAGGGAAGCGGAATCGTTCAGCAGAGCCAAGACGGCCCTACTGCACGGTAAACGCCGCCGCGAGCCGGTCCTCGTGGATTGACACTTCTGACTCGTAGCGGCGGCGCAGTTCTTCTATGTACTCGTTGAACGCGTTCCGGTGTCTCTCGCGTCTGAGCTGCGATCGGACCCTCAGTTCCGCTTCGGCGAAGGTCTCGCGCTTGCGTTCCCGGGAGAGCACCTTGAAGATGGAGTAGCCCTCCTGCACCTCGACCGGTCCCGTGAGCTCGCCGACTTCGGCCTCAACCGCCGCTTCCACGAAGCCGCCGAACTGGGGCGATTCGTAACGATGCACGTGGAATCGACCCTCGTCATCGCGCACCTTGAGCGATCGAATCGAATGCCTCTTCGCTAGGTCGCCAAAAGCGGCACCGTCCTCGATCATCCCTTTCAACCGCAGTGCTTCTATTTCTGTTCGGACGAGGATCTCCTGCACCTCGGTCTGTTCGGGATGCAGGAGTCTCTCAGCGTTGGCCTCGTAGTACTGGCGCAGGTCGTCTTCAGTGATAGTCACCCTCTCCTTTAACACGTAGGCTCTGAGGCTTCTGATCAACACCTGCTTCCCCTGCTCTTTGAGCCATTGGGCCACCTCCGCTTCGCGATCGATCCCTTGGCGCACAGCCGCCTCCTGAATCATTACATCCGGGACGATGTACCGCTCGACAAAGGCGACCACCTGCTCGGCGTCGCGGAGTGTCTCTAGGACATTGCCCTTGCGGCTTTTGGCCGTGCCGATGAGATCTGCCGCTGTGATCGCTCCGCCGTCGTACTGGTAGAGGGCGATAGCAGATGGGTCGTGGCCGACATCCGCCGCACCGGAGCGCAGTACCTCAACGGCCGCGGCGATGCCGTCTCGGACCGGCTCGAGGCGGTATCTGTCCCTCAATTCCGCGACCAACTCAGCCTTCGCGCTTTCGCGCTTCTTTCGCCCGAGTTCTTCGGCGATTCTCTTCCGCTGCCGCGGATTGAGCTGAGCGGTCGTCTCATCGAGGATCTTGAAGACGACGTATCGGTCACCGATTTGAACCGGATCCGACACCGAGCCTACCGCGAGCCCAAACAGCTTCTCGGCGAGGCCGGGAATCATCTCGTCCCTAGTGGCGAACCGGCCTGTGTCCCCGCCCCGGGCCGCGGTCTCTTCGTTCATCGACAGCTTCCTCGCGAGGTCCGCGAAGCTCGCCCCTCCCGCGATCTCCCTCACAGCCTTCTCTGCTGTCTCGAGGTCGGCGACGAAGATGTCGCCCAGTCTGATAGCGCGGGCGAGTCTCTCCCGGTCTATGTACTCTTCTACTTCACCGTCTTCTACCGTTGCGTCGATCGTTCTGCGCTCGTACTCACCGACGAGCTTCGCCTTCCTGATTCGGATCATCCTAGTCAGGTAGGCGGAGCTCGTCTCGATGCCTTGGCTTCGGGCTTCCATCACCAGCAGTTCTGTGTCGATCATGGTCTGTAGATGGTCTCTCAACGGCACCTCCCCGGCTTCTCCACCCTTGGCGTACTCGGGCAGTCTGGCGAGGAAGTCCCGCACGTCCTGTACCGTGATCGTCTGGTCGCCAACCGCCGCGACCGTGGGATTTTCATCCTGCGGTCCGCAGCCTGTGCAAATTAAGAGGAGCGCTAGGCTACCTAGTGCTCCGCAGCAGAAAGAAAAAGCGTGCATCGAGCACCTCCACTCAAGTTCGCGTCTATGCCCTAATCTAGACCGGCGTACATCGTGGCAAAGGACACGCTGCCCGTCTCGGTCTCGCCATCTATTGATCTTCTGGTCAATCTCATACCCATGTTCGTCAACAGCCGGTAACCGAGGTAGTTGGTGACGTTCGAGAACTGCACCGCTCCGACGATCTCGGTGAAATCGTCCAAGAGTCCCTCCTTGACCGCGGTCTCTGATTTGCGCAGTTGGTTGAAGATCGTGTACTCCACACCGACCTGCATGGTGGAAGAAGAAAAGAGCGGCCATCGCGCCAGCAGGGAGAACAGCAGCGTGTCTTCCCTGCGCTCGGGATCAGACCTGAACGCCGGAGCCTCCAGCCTGAGTTCGTTCTTTATTCTCGGCATGAGATCGACATAGGCGACCTTGCGCTCGAGGTCCACCTTGTTGATGAGACCTAAGAAGGTGGAGTCCTCGCGCAGATCGGGCTGCCGTTTGTTCTGGTGCCAGTGATCGTACTTGAACTTACTGACGAAATTCACATTCTCGATCTTGGTGTACTTAAAGCTCAGGAACGTCGAGTTTATCCACGTGTCTTGAGCCGCTAGGGGATCGACGGTTGGAACGTTCCGCCGCTCGAACTCGCTCCACTGGCGAAGATCGTTCTCGATGTTGTCCTTGGCGCTTCTGAAGTTCTCGTAGATCTTCAGCCTGCCAAGACCCGGATAGTCCCGTTCCAAGGTGAAAAGCACGTAGTTCGTCGCGTTCTCCCCGTCACCTGCAATCAGCCTCTCATCCGTGCGTCCGACGGTCAGCCTGATGCCCGGAAGCAGATCGACGCCGCCGTAGATGTTGTATCCTTCGTGGTCCCTCGGGTAGGGAAAATCCGGCTCATCATCGTTTTCAAACCGATCTACCCAGAGGTTGTTGTTCATATCCAATCCGAACAGGTACTCCGGCCGGTCTGTTCCGTATTTCAAGAACGGCTCGTCGTAATCCGGGACGAGATTGGGAAGGTCTTCGCTGTCGTTCTGGTTGAAATCGGATATGAAGTCGAGGTTTTCGTCGTACCCGGGAAACACTTCGACATCTATGTTTTGGAATATCCTCTGCCAGTCGGGGAATCGGTCCTGATCGTCGTTGTCGTCAACGAGCTCGTAGAAGAACCTCCCCTCGTCCGAGTAGTCTATGTTGGTCTCGCCCCTAGCCAAGATGGCACTGGTGTTGTAGTTGTGGGCCATGCTGTAGGCTTCGCCGAAGAAGAAGAACGGCTGGCCGATTTTCGATAGATTCAACATCCAGCCATCGCCTTGGTCAGAGGCCCCCAAGTGCTTGGTGTGCGCCCTGTTGGGGTACTTCCTGTAACTCACACTGCGGTCCCATTCTCCGTACAAGTCGAATCCCCAGAGGCGGGTCGCCTCCAGCGTAAATCCGAATATCTCGGTGGCCGTCGGCAGACCATAGGGGATCTTCAGGACGGTCAGGTTGGAGCCATCCTTGACGTTATCATCGGCTCTGGCAGCGAGCAGATAGACGTTGGCCAACTGCCGGTCGAACTGGCGGTTCGAGGTCGTCTCGATTCTGTAGTCGTTGGCAACTACCAGCTCGAATGTCACCCTTCTTATCTCCGACGGATCCGGGCCGGTGTACGTCGCCACCGAGAAGTCGTAGATCAGTTCGATCTGCTCGGAGCCGCTCGCCTCCCAAAACCCCAGCCTCTGAAAGCCGCCCTGGGGCGCGGGAATCAGCCCGACGTCGCTGGCCCGGACGGTCTCCCTCTCGAAACTCACCTCCCCCGTTTCATCGATCGTTTCGACGTCGGCCTCTATGATCAGGTCCCACGCAAACAGCGTGGCACCGCCTTCGTTGTCCTCTGGCGAGTCGTCTGAGAGTCGCACGAAGACCTCGGTGACGTTCTCCGCGTTCTGACTGGAGGCGATCGAACCGCTTCGCGGGCTACCCTCGAAGGCGTCGAGGAGCTGAGAGGAGTTGTGGGCGCTCACGTGGTTGACGCCGAGTTTGAGATAATCTCCAACTTGGGTCGTCGCACGTCGGCCGGTCAGGGTCGTCGAGTTCGTCTGCTGGTTATTGGGGCTTCGCGAGCCGGCGGCACCCGGCGAGCTGACCCGCGAGAGGAGCGCCGTTACTTCGTACTTGTCGGACTGATAGTCGATCTGGATGCCATCGAACGCCGGCTTGGAGAAGGTCATCGGGGTCAGGGTCGACCGGATCTCGTCGCCGATGGTGATGGCCAGATTGTGCTGTCCCTTCTGATCGGAGGCTATGACCAGATTGCTGAAGAAACTCTGGAACCGTCCGGTCTTGAACAGATTGCTTCCCCCCTGCTGGGGCTGGGTCTGGCTCCAGTCGTAGATCAGCCATCCTCTGGTGATGTACGAACCGTAGATGTCGTAGAAGTAGTCCCCCTCGAGATTGATCGATACATAGCGCTGGTAGTGATCTCTCGCGTAGTTGCTGTACTCCCACTGCTTCCACTGATATTCGCGAAACAGCTCCTGTGGGACGTACCACTTTTTGACCGCGGGGTCTAGTGCGCCGAACAAGACGCCGGGCCCCGTCGGTTCAAACGTGAGCGCGCCGCCGCGGTGAACCCCCTTTATCCGATCTCGATCAGGACCTTGGGCTTCCGAGCGAGTGTTGTGCAGCAGAATTGCCGAGACGATGATGCACCAGATGGCCAGTGTACCGATTAGGCGCATCGCACCTCTGACTGTATGACCGGTCACCATTTGACTCCCCCTTACCTTTCGCGAAAAATCAATAGACCAAAGGCACGATCGCAGTCTTGCTCTCCGTACCTGTATCGGTAGCGACTTCCACGCGCACGAGGTAAACTCCCGGCGATAGCATTTGTCCGTTGTCGTCCGCGCCGCCCCAGACTCTCTGATATTTTCCACTGATGGCGAGGTCGGAGTAGATCACCCTTCTGAGGTTGCCGGCGAGGTCGTAGATTTGTACCGACACCGGAGTACCGCCTGTCAGGTTCGCGATATCGTAGGTGACGGTGGCTTGGTCGTTGACTCCATCGCCATTGGGCGTAAACGGAGTTGGGGCAACCTCGAGGAAGTGGATGCGGTTGTCGGCGACCCGGGTGGTGACCGACAGGTCGTCGCCCTCGGCGACGGGGTCCGCGTCCACGTCTCCCTCGACGAGCGTCTGCGGCAAGTTCTGCGGTCTCTGGGTGTCGGCGACCCTGCCGATGAAGACGGTGTTGTAGTGCAGCGCGATGCTCTCGAACACGACGCGCAGCAGCCGGTCGTCACCGGTGATCCTCGGGAAGCTAATTCGGACGCCGACGATGTTGCCATCGTCTTTGATGTCCTCCTGGTCCCACGCCACGTCGATCCCGTCGATCTGGACCGATCGGATGACCTCCACCGGCGCCTGCGTCTCGATGTCGAGCCGGTCGAAGCCGCTGCTGTTGTAGCTGCGCACCCAGTAGGTCAGCTCGGTCGCCTGCCCGATCACGGCGTCTTGGGGCCACACCTCCCCCACCACGGAATCGGCCAGTGCTGGCGAGACCTCCACGGCGATCGAATCGACCGTCGCGGCCGAAAGGATGTCGCTGCTCTGGAACAGAACGCGAAACTGCCAGTACTGGCGAGGCGCAGGTGATGCGATCGGTGTACGGACTCCGGCCGGATAGGGGACAGACCATCCGCTCCACGCTAGGCTATCGCTCGGGTCCGGCGTGTGGCCACTTCGGGTAGATACGGTAGCAGATACCTTGGTCGGCTCTCCGATCGTCTCCTTAGCCCACGTTATACCGCCGAAGATGGCGGGCCGATCCTCATCGAACACCTTTGAAACGTATGCAGCAGCAGATGTGAAACCTTCGCCGAAGATCTCAAACTCGTCGATCTCCCATTCCCCTCGAACGAGCTGTTTCACCTCTATGAAACGCACGAACTGCAGCGGCACCGCTATATCGACGACCGGGTCGAGATTGCGCTCGACTGTCTTGAAGAGTCTGAGATCGGGATTTCCGGCAACGGTCTGCTGCTCCTCGCTGCCGTCGTTCAGCCTCACGAGGTAACCCTTCAGGAAGAACTCTTCGAACCCTGCGCGGGGGAAAAATCTGATCCTGTTGACTCCGAAACGCTCGCCTAGATCAAATCTCAGTATGATCCCTGTGGCTGACGGGATCTTGATTTCAAAGGCCGTGTTCCTGCCGTCCACCATGTTGTCCAACAAGTCCTCGAATTCACTCTGGGTGACTTCGAGGACCGTGCGCGCATTTGGCGACGTTATTTGCCCTCCCCTTTCGATCAACTTCAGGGAGATATTGTCTTCAGGATCGTTCTGTAAAGGTTGAATGGAACCGGGATTGGCTGCGAAATCGATGACCGCTACCTCGGAATACTCCTGATCCCAGGCGCGGGAACCCGGCCCCCCTCCGAAGACGATCGTCTCTCCATTGCCTGCCGCCGCAAGTCCGAGGAGAGCTACGGACAGAACGGGCAGGGCCACTGCTCTATGAGGTGATGTTCCAGTTATCACTTGCTGAACACGGCTCCTTGGTGTTCTGTCGCGGAGACTAGTAGGCGACGCGCACCAATCGATGGACCGAGGTTTTCTTCTCGGATGTCGAATCCACTTTTAGGTCGATGCGCATCAGATAGATCCCCGGTGGCACGACCGCTCCCGACGGGTCGACGCCCGTCCACGTCACCGTATGACGGCCGGCCGTTATGGTCGTCTCGGCTATGCGCACCACCGGTCGGCCGGCTAGATCGTACACGTCCACTTGGACCGGTGCCGAACTGAGCACTCGCAGCAGCGAAAAACGGACCTCCAGCTCGTCGTTGACGCCGTCGCCATTGGGCGTGAAAACGCGATCGACCTGTAGATCCCCCAGCAACTCGCCGCGCTCCAGTGCCAACACCACCGTCGTCTCGCTGTCCACAACCCCGTTGGCATCGCCGTCATCCACCCGCTGCCACGAGTTGGCGAACGCCGAGTGCCCCGTGGAGCCGATGAAAAACGTGTTGTACCCAAATATGGTCGCCTCGAACTGAAGCTCCACCAGCGCGGAGCCACTCGTCGTCTTAATCGCAGCCGGCAGCCGCACCCACAGCGAATCCGTCTCCATCACCACCTCGAACCCCTCGCTCTCCGCCGAATACGTCACGGCGTCCTGCCCCGTCACGGCTACATTCACCTGTTTCAGCGTCATATCAACGCCGTCGGGTGCCTCGATAAGGATCTCGTCGAACCCCCTACTGCTCGCCTTGAAGGTCGAACGGATGAAATACGATAGCTGCTGCTTCGCGCCGATCTCCTCCAGACGCGAGGGCAGTATCTCGCCCACGATCGCGCCGGCCACCGGCGTCACGAAGTTCAGTGCCACCGAACGCAGCGTGGCCGCCGCCTTGGGGTCTTCTGTCAGGAAGATCGCCCGGATGGCGGCGAACCGTCTGGGACTGGGCGAGGTAATTTTTGCGCCTGAATCGAAGTAAGGCTGACTCCAGCCGCTCCAGTCATTGCCCGGGCGCGTCTCGGTTATGACCGGCCCTACCGAAGCATCCCCGAAGAACTTCTTATCCGTCTCGTAGGCGTTGGCCGCCTCCTCTTCGGTGCCCGGGTACAAATCCCCGTTCTTCTTGTAGTAGCGGGTTATGCTCTCGACCGTATCGCCGGTTCGGGTTTGCAAAATTATATTCGCACCCGGCGGCACATCGGCCTCCCACTTGATGGAAGCTAGGTTCCTAGGGGTCCGCGCCACCTCTATGAACGGGGCCTCCCCGCCGAACTCAGACGAGATCTGCGCCTCCGGCAGGAAGCCTTCCCCGAAAAACTGGACCTCCGACACCCCGTGACTCCCTTGCCCGGGCTCGTACGTGGAGCGGTCGTGGAGCCTATAGGTAAAGGCAAAATGCTCGACCTTCGTGAGCGGGAACTTGAAGTCGTGGAAATTCTGCCCCCGCACGATGTCGCTGAGCGACCCCACCGTCTTCCAGGCCAGTTCGCCGCCGGCATTGGTGGAGCCGTCCGAGAGTTGAATGCGGTAGGCTCTGAACGGAGGTGGGTTGGGGAGGGCGTGGAGTATTCTGATATTGTCCACAAAGTAGGAGCCTCCGAGATCTATGAACATCGAGCGCTCCGCATCCCGCGGATCCGCAATCGGCAACTTGTTGGGATCGTAACTCCCGTTGGCAGACCAGAACACGACCTCGCCGAAGAGGTCTCCATCTACCACGGCCGCCCCCTTGTTGATATTCTCCTGGGCGCTCACCCTGCCGCCCCGCTCCAGTACGCCCGTGCCGATGTTGTCGCCGATGGTCCAGACCTCGATCTCGGCCAGCCTCGGCATTTCGCGGCGGTAGTAGATTATCGGCCCCTGCCGCTCTGTGCCCGCCAGAGCTTCCCAATCCTCTTTCCCATCCAGCAACCTCACCTCCCCCGACACTTCTCGCCGGAAGTGATCTATCTCTCCCTGTTGGTCGGCTGGCAGACCGTCGTATTCGGACTGAGAAACCTGCCTCGCCCTGCCGAAGTCGCTGTCCGTGATCCCCACCCCGACGTATTGGATGACGTCGCCGGTGAAGTCGCCCAGTGCATCGGGCCACTTCGTCGGTAGCTGTTTGGTCAGATCGATCTCGAAAACCCGCTCGTTCTTGATCGGTTTGTCCGTGGTAAAGCGCGTTCGGAAAAGGAGCTGACCGAGCGTTTTCTGTCCCTGTGAAGTGATCACCTTGAACTGAAGAAAAGGGTCTCCCAGATCTTCACCGACAAACTTGAGGACGATCTTGGTGGCCGATACCGTCCGCCCCAGATCGATCTGCACCCACCAGTCCTGCAACAGGTCGGAGGGGTCCGGTTCCCAGAAGGTGTCCATCCTGCCATCCATGAGGTCGATGCCGCTCGAGCGATTGGATCCGGCATTCAACACACCGCCGCCGAAATCGACGGCATTGAGAGCGGCGTTGATGCCGGGAACCACCACTTCCTCGCCATCTATTTCCAGTCTCGTGTGCTTGCGGATGAAGGCGGGTTTCACTCCCTCATCGCTGATCTGGACCGTGTTGGCAGCGGAGTGCCAGCGTTCCCAATGCGCCTTGGAATCGACGACTACTCTGCCTGACTGTAGCGAATACCCCTCCTGTCCCCAGCACGGACATACCGCCGACAACGTCAACGCGGAACAGACGAGTGCCGCGCGGAGGGGGTCCGTTAGCCGTTGAGCGCCGATCCATCCCCGCTCGCGGTGTTTCCTACCTACGCCGTGCGGCACTCGGGTTCTCGTCGAGTTCAGCGATAGCGCCGTTGAGCGCACTTCGTTCTCCTTATCTTGCTCCCGAGCTTGCGCCCCGCTCATGTCGGAAACGCCGTTGAGTGCCGAAAAAAGGGGGGGCGAGGATCAACGATCTCGCCCCCCCTTCAACAACAGCTGTCTTGGGTCCTTACAGCCGACCTTTCCCCCTATTTGGAGAAGCCCGCCTTAATGCGGCCCCAACTGTCGTCCTCGACCGATGTGTCGTCGGAGTCGGGCACCCAGTTGTTTGCGTCAAAACCAAGTAGCACGTAATCTACCAAGGAGTCGGCGTTGAAGTACATGTTGATGTCGCCAGTGGAGACCCAGTAGCCGTTGTACGAATTGCCTGGGCCGTTGTCATCGTCCTGAATGGCCATGCCGATGCCCATGACTTGGCCTTCCTGCAAGTCGTGAATTTTCAGGTCGGGATCGTCGGGACCGGTCGAACTGGCAGGCAGGTCGTCGAAGGTGGTGAACCAACTCTCCTGAAAGAGGGTGGCGGGTCCACCGGCCTCGCCCTCGACGTTCCATCTGATGCCGGCGTAAGGCTCCACGGAAGCCCATACTCCGCCGCCCCACAACCACAACTGAGCCTCCTGATGGAGCGACTGCTGCCAGTCCTGCGCGGCGGCCCCGGCCCATCGCTCTGGATCTAGGTCGATAGATTCCACGCCTTGGAACTGCCCGCCGCTGTGGTCGGCATCGAGCACGAGCTCGAGTTTGTCGTTGGTGTCTTCGATGGTGCCGTACCAGAGGTCGTCGAACCTTTCCTCCATGACGTACACAAGGTTGGTCTCTGGGCTCCAGCCGACGATGAGGCGCTCGGCGAGATTGCCCGGATCGGGGTCACCTTGGGTGCCCGTGACGACCTCGATGAGGTCATTGTGGGTTACCCAGAAGACAGACGGTACGTTGTCCCAATCGCCGAGATCTCCGTCCATCACGACGTTCCTGACTCCATCGACATCGATGGGCACCTGTACCGCCGCCCAGTTCCGGTCTGTCCGCTGGTGGGCCGAACTCGGAGTAAAGGAGGCGAGGACGAGGCCCAAAACGGCAGCTATGATGATAATTTTTTTCACTGTTGCTTCTCCTTTCATCATGTAGAATGATGACTGCTACTACTGCGTTGATTGTATGAAATGAGGACTTTTCCCTTGAACTGAACACCTCCTTTCATCGCATCAATATGGAAATTGCAAGAGCAATTCGGCGTTAATATGGGGAATTATGCCCGGAGATACAAGGAAAATCGAGGGTATCCATTTAACCGGACTTGGGGTATCTTATGAAGGACTTCCTCACTTGGGTAGTTCTTGCTTAAGGCGTAGATGATGCAGACACAAACGGGACAAACCATTAAATGGTCTAGAAAAACCATCATATTCATCGACATCCTTTTGGTTCTTATCCCCCTTCTACTGCTCATAGGACTAGAGCTCTATTTGCGCCATATTCATTACGGCCTCGATGACAGGCTATTTATCCCTATGCCTGATACTCAGTATGACCTCGATGATAGGTCACACATCCCTCAAAGCTCTTCTTTTACTTACCAACTCAATCAGGAGTTGTACCGAAAGTATTATTTAACAAATAATCCAATGCTCAAACATCTAATGCCTAAGATAAGCATGAAACAGCAGAAATTTGAAAAGGATTTTCGCATCTTTTGCCTCGGGGGATCAACGACGAGAGGGCCGTTTCCCACGCTACTTCACGAATTATTAAAACGTTCTAAAGTGGATAAAACGGTAGAAGTGATTAACTTGGGAATAGATACCTTTAATAGTTATCAGGTTCTCGACATCACGAAAAAACTTCCTCAGTATGATCCCGACCTTTTGATCATTTATATGGGACATAACGAAATTTATGGACCAGTTGGCGTGGCATCGAATGTGGCATTGGGCACGTCCCGAGGAGTAATCAATCTGATTTTACGATTACGCGAAATTAAGATATTTCAGCTAGCAAACAACTTTTACTTAAAATTAAAAACACCTTCCAATCGATTTGAAAAGGAAAGATCGCCATATAAAATGATGGTAAACAGTTCCCTTGCTCCTCGTCATCCTCTACGGGGACAAGCCATTGAGAATTTTAGGGGAAATCTACATGAAATTATTTCTATTGCAAAGCACCATCAAATCCCTGTGATTTTAGGGACGATCGTTTCCAACCTTCGAGATTGGCGTCCATTTGATTCAGAACCTCCGCCATCTTCCCTCGATGTTACCCAATGGCAACAGTTATTAAAGAATGGTAAGGCTGCATTTGAACAAGATCATCTAAAAGAGGCGGAACATATCTACCAGACAGCAGTTGAACTTTTCCCAGATCATGCCCAAACTCATTTTGATCTGGGTCATGTTTACCTTGCCCAAGGACATCGAGATAAAGCTAAACGATCCTTCACAAGAGCAAGAGACTTGGATATTTTACCGATCAGAGCCCCATCAGAGGTAAACGAAACCATAAAAAATGTTGCCAAGGAAACAGACGTCATATTAGCAGACCTTGAAACCGTATTCCAAGATTGCGATCCCAAGAGTGTGATTGGCAAACCAATGATTGTTGAACACCTGCATCCTTCAAATGAAGGATATTATTTGATCGCAAGCCACCTGACCCACATCATTCTTAAAGAAGGGTTTTTGACGGCGAGCAAAAAATTGGATTTTGATGATCTATCGTTAAAAAGAAAACTGGCTATAGGGAAACTGGATAAAGGTGCCCTTGTTCGACTCAGACGTATGTTAAGGATATGGCCATTTAACATCAACAATGAAAGTTATCATTATCCTTGAACTTAAAAGGAAGTCACAGAAGACCTGCATCGCCGCCGATCGTGTTGGCCTCTTTTCTCAGACAGGTAGCCGCGTGAACTGTAGGCTGTACAGGTCGGCGTCGCTGAGGACGAAGTGCAGGCGCACCGGTTTGTCGGCCAAGCCGCGGAGGTCGACTTGGCCCTTCCAAGTGACCATGCGGTCTAGGGAGTCGCCGTAGATCTCGTCGCAGTCGCGCAGAGTGTACCCCTTCAGTGCCTTGCCGTCGCCATCTTGGATCTCGACGCGCACCGAGCCGACAGCGGAAGTGCCTACGTTCAGGCTCAGGGCACCGCCCTTGAAGGTAAAGGGCCGCGTGATTAACTCGCCCCCCTTCAGCGGCGCGTTGGCGGACACGAAGCCATCCACGCGCACCGTGAAGCGCCGCAGCCGGGCGGCTTGGCTGCCGTAGTACCCCTCGGAGGTAAAGATCGACAGTTCCTTCGGTGCTGTAGGAAGATCGCTGACCGTCTCCAGAATGCCCCAAGCGGTCATGTTGTTGCGAGTTTCCCAGCACTCTGGCTGTAGGCCGGGCCGCACGAGGGCCTCGCCCCAGCGCTTGAAGTGCAGGCCGTCGCGGCTGGTCATGTACACGCCGTCCGATACGCCGCCGCCCCGGTTGCCGGACATGTAGCGATCCGGCGACAGGCGCTTGGGGAAGCCCATGTAGATGTGCGGGGCCCGGTAGTAGGGCGTCACCGCGTTCGTGTAGAGATGCTCTAGGGGCGCGTCGCCGAAGTCGAGCAATTGTGGCTTCGTCCAACGGCGGAAGTCCGTTGAGGTGCAGGTCATGATCTGGCGAAAGCGCACGCCGCCGGGGTAGATGGAGTCTCGGTAGTATCCGACGTAGCAGCCGCGCAGCGGGTCGTAGAAGGCCAGGTTCTGCGAATCGAAAACATTGGCCCCCACGGTGTGGTCCATCACCGGTTTCTCCGACAACAAGCTCCAATGCACGCCGTCCGGCGATTTGAAGGCGAAGAGGGCCTGCTCTTCGTGGTTGCGTGCGCTCGGGCTGCCTAGGGCCTTGTACTCCTCGCCCTCCCGGCAGTTCGGGTTGCGGTCACGGAAGGGCGTGAAATTGAGCGAGCCGACGCCGTCCCAGATGATGTTGTTGCGCGTCGATCCCTTATAGTTCACGAGGCCCAACTCCGGCCGGTCCCACTTGATGCCGTCGCGGCTTTCGGCGTAGCACACCACCGGCTCGTAGGTCCCGGACGAGTCATAGTGGGCACCGCGGTAGTAAGCGCGGAACAGATTGCCGTCTTGGAACACCGTGTAGTAGCCGCAGGTGTTGCCCTCCCACGGTACGTCGTGGTTGATTGCCACGTTCCGCGGTACCGGCTTCTGCAGGCGCAGCTCGACGCCGCGCAGCCGTTCGATCAGGTAGTCGTCGACGAACAGTTCGCGCCTGTCGCCCAGCTCAATGACATCCGCCGGGGCGATGCGGGCGGTCTTTCTCTTCGTCGGCTTCGCTCTCTTCCTCTCGGCCATTTCCGGTCTCCTTTCTGTATTGCGGCCCACTCAGACTTGGGTCAGGAAGCTACCTGTGTGGCCGGTGGCGTAGTCGATGAGCACAAACACCCCAGCGGCGACGATTTCGCCCAAGATCAGGCCCAAGAAGAAGGGCCGCAGGTTGCGGTAGAGGCGCACTCCACCGTAGCGCAGGATCACCAGCTTTAGGAACCAAGCTAGCAGAGCACTGCAAAAGATGTGGCCCGTCTTCCAATTGGCGGCGATCGTGAATCCGAGCGGGTTGAGGGGCCACCACAGGAAGTGGTGGCGCGCCCACATGAGTGCTGCCATCACGCCCGCCCCGATGCCCATGAACTGATAGGCGTCCCAGCGCGGGCCTTCGGGTTCGGCGGCAATGCGTGGAGCCATGTCCATGGGTCCGAAGTGGGTGGACTGCCAGGAGAAGAACAGGGGGTTGAGGTTGATGCCGCCGTGCTCGTACGCCATGACCAAGGTGACGTAGGAGGAGCCCGCTAGGCTGACTAGGATGGCCAGGACAATGGCCCAAAACAGCCGATGCTTCTGGCCGCGGATCATTTCGCTCATCTTCAGCCCGTTGGCGACCGAGGCCATCACAAAGGAGCGGACCTCGGCGTGCCAGCCGTAGGAGAAGCCGAGTGCCACCAGACCTTGGGTGCCGATGGAGGAGGTGCCGACCGCGGAGATCACGAAGGTCGAGGTCATCAGGGGCGGACGCATGGCTGGGATGCCGCCCTCGGCGACGACCCGCGTCAGTGCCATGAACAGGATCATGGCGCCGAAGACGAACAGCAGGGCCACCGGGAAGGGCAGGCCGATCATCCACAGCCAGACAGCGACGGTCAGCAGGCCGGCGAGCAACCCGAAAAACGCCTGCCGGTAGGAGAGAATCTCGCCGCTATCATCGATCGCCCGCAGCCCGACGACGGCCTTCGTCACTACATCGCGCAGGTGCCGGCGCGCCACCCACAGCCCAACGACGACGAAGGCGATCATCGCCCCGAGACCTTGGTGGGCTAGGAAGGGATCTTCTGAATAGAAGTCGATCTGCTGGGTGCTTTGCACACCGATCGTATTGAAGATGCCCCGCTGTAGCCTGACGAGGACGTAGAAAACCCAGATCGAGGCCGAGATGTCGAGGTTGACGAAATAAAAGAACCCGGTCCAGGGCGGGCTGAACCAGAAGCTGAGCCAAGTGTTGCCGAACAAGGGTACGCCCACGGTGCGCTCGAAGTGGGGAAACTCTGGATAGTAGGAGTGTACGCCGTTGATGCTCAACAGCAGGAAGGAGACGGCAAAGCCCAGCCACATGGCCTTGTTGGTGAAGAACGAGCGGCCCACGACACCGCCTTCTTCCTGCCGGATCATCTCCATCGGCACCTGCACCAGCGCGTAGCTGAGTTTCTCGTTGTCGACCCACTGCTTGCGCAGAATGACCATCGCGCAGATCATCGCGAAGGCAAGGGCAAGGAAGAAGCCGAACCACAGGCTCAGCGGCCCAACCCAGGCACTCCATGGGATCGAGATGCCCTCGGGCAGCCCCTCAAAAAAATAGCGGCCCACATTCTCGCCGCGCGGGATCATCCACTGGGGGATGTATTGATTGTAGAGGGAATCCCAGTTGTTCTCGGGGGTGGCATAGTAGGTCGAACCAAGGAGGCAGGGGATCATGAACTGGGTGAAGCCCATGCCGGGGATGCAGCAGGCCACTACCAGCATGATGTAGATGGTGATCAGTTCCGCCCGGGTCAGTGCCAACCATCGGTGGAGGAGGCCGACCACAGCGCTGGCCAAGACGAGGAAGAAAAATAAGAAGAGGGCGGCCGGGGTGCTGAAGTTGAGGGTCAGGTAGGAACCTTGGATCGCATTGGTCGCGTAGGTATCGCAGATGTTGAGCACTAGAGCCAACACCGCCCCGATGAGGATGCCCCGCAGCGGGATCCCCTGTAGATCCCGCGCCTGCTGTCGGTCTCCCTGTGGAGACGCCGTCATCGGGGGCGTGGCTGGTGGTGCGTCCATCTACTCCATCCGTTCCCGCCCACTCGTCTTCACTGCAACCAAGCCCGAGGGTCCAGCCCGAGGCCCCGTGCGGCTTCGACGATGTGGCTCCAAGTCGTATCGTCGATGGGGATTCCCTCTTCTTGGCGCTGGCGTCCCGTGCGGTATTCGGGGTCGCCGGGCAGCAGTATCTCGCCGATGCTCGGGTCGACGCGGCTGCTGGACACATGGCGGATTAGGCTTTCAAGTTCGTTGAAGTAGTAGGACGTTTCTACGAAGTGTTCGATGTTGTAAACCGTAAGGTGCAACCCGTTGCTCTGCATGACGGTCTCGCCGTTGGCACAGCCCTCGCCGCTGAGGGCGCCGCCTAAGATCTCTACTATCATACTCAGGCAGTACCCTTTATAGGCCACCGGGCCGCCGAAAGGCAGGATCGCGCCGGGCGGGTCGCCGACAAATGCTTGGGGGTCGGTAGAGGAGTTGCCATCGTGGTCGATGATCCGGCCCTCGGGTAGCTGTTCTCCGCGGTTATAGGCGACGCGGACCTTGCCTTCGGCACAGACCGAGGTCGTCATGTCGATCAAGAGCGGGTCGGCGTCGCGTCGAGGAGCGGCGCAGGATATGGGGTTGGTGCTGAGCTTTCCGTCAATCCCACCGTAGGGAGCGATCTGACGCCCGAGGTGACCGGCGTTGCAAAAAGCTAGGCCGATCATGCCTTGGCGGGCGACTTGGAGCGTATAGGCTCCCACCCGGCCAACGTGCCCACAATGGCGCAAGGTAGCGGTAGCGACCCCGTACTGAGCGGCCTTGTCAATGGCTAGCTGGGTCGCAAAAGTCCCGCCGATCTGGCCCATGGTTCCACCTCCATCAACGACCACAGTACAGGGCCTTTCGCTGACAATAGAAGGCTGGCCCTTGGGATCAAAGATGCCGTCTTGGATCTGTTGGACGTATTCGTAGAGGCGCAGGCTGCCGTGCGAGTCGTGCCCGTAGAGAGAGGACTCGACTAAGTGGTCGGTCACAGCGCGGGCGCTTGCGGGAGGGCAGCCGGCCGTCTCGAAAAGCTGGTAGCCGATCTGGCGCAGGCGGTCGGGTTTGATGTGGGGCATTAGTTGGTTGCTTCCTCGAGGACGCGCTCGACTTCCCGTTCCCAAGTCCCTGCGACTCGCACACCGTATTCGGCGTTGCCACCAGTGGCTTCCGGTCCGACCAAAATGGGCTGGCCGCGTCTTTCGCCGATGAGGTTGGCGCGCTCGACGCAGGCGGTGTGCAGAAAGTGGAAGGCAAGTCCGGCGCGCTCGCGATTGGTGGTATTTGCCTTGGTAGCGTGGGCCGTGCCGTAGCAGAAGAAGGCGACGCCACCGGCCTTTAGCTCAATGGGCACGGCGCGCTCTTCGGGTACTTGGCAATGGATGTGGTGGTCGGAGTAAGGATCGCGGTCGTGCGGGTACTCCTCCTTGAAGGAGTCGTGGACGACGTGGATGGTGCCATTTTCGATGGTTGCGTCGTGAACGGCCACCCACATGGCAGTGCCCTTTAAGGGGTCGTCTATTTTGAAATAGGCGTTGTCTTGGTGCCAGTCCGTGCCGATGCCGTGGTCGGCCGGCTTGAGAAACATCTGATCTAGGTGCAAGATGAAAGGGGTGCCGATGAGTTGTGAAACGGCCACGGTGATTTTTTCGTCAAAGGGCAGGGCGCGGATGAGATCGCTTTTGTCGTACAGGGGAATAAGTTGCAGGTTGACCTTGGTGGCAGAGGGGGTCTCGCCATCCCCTTCGGTGGCGACATTGCGGACCAAGCCCTCGCGTTTGAAACGCTCGACTTCGGCCTGCATGGCTCGGACTTCGCGGCGGTCAAAAAAGTCGGGAACCGCAGTGTAGCCGTGGTTTTTGAAGTGGGTTATTTGGGCGTGCGAGAGCGACACGGGTGGCTCCTTACCTCGTACAGGGTGCGGGACTAGGTTGTACCCTGAGATGCACGCGCCAACTCGCACAAGAGCGCGGCCGAAGTGCGAATGCCGCAGTGAAAGCTGTGCATGGAAAAGCACTCGTTGGGGCCGTGCCAGTTGTCGGTGATTTGCCCTAGCCCAATGAGTAGGATCGGTGCCCCCGTTGCGGCGGCAATATCGACGACGATGGGAATGGAGCCCCCCTCGCGGGTAAACACCGGCTCGACCCCGAACCCCTTGCGCATAGCCTTGAGCGCTGGCTCGACTAGTGGGTGGTCTAGGTCTAGGTAGTAAGCCGGTGAGCAATGCTGGTTTTTGAACTCGACGCGGGTGTCTGCGGGCAGCCGAGCGCGGATGTGCCCTTCGAGTGCAGCTTGAATGTGCTCAGGGTTTTGGTCGGGCACTAATCGGCAAGAGATGGCCGCTCGGGCTACGGCCGGAATGACGGTGCGCGGGCTGCCGCCGCTGAGGAGGTTGATGTCGAGCGTGGGGCGAGTCCAACGCCTTTCGAGGATGGAGTACTCCCGCTCTCCCGCCAGCGAGGGGATCCCTAAGGTGCGGCAATAGGCATCCTCGTCAGCCGCGAGGGTGGCGTAGAGGCTCTTTTCGCGGGCCGAGAGCGGCTGCACCCCCTCGTAGAAACCGGGCACAGCAATGTGCCCTTCGGCGTCAATGAGGCCGGCCAAGGCATTGGCGAGAAGTTGGTTCGGGTTGCGAACAATGCCGCCGAAAAGGCCGGAATGCACGTCCTGCGCCGGCCCAAAAACCTCGACCTCGGTATAGACAATGCCGCGCAGCCCCAAAGTCAGCGAGGGCTGATTCGGCCCGTACATGCTGGTATCGGAAATCACCGTACAGAGCACTGGGGCAAATTCATCAAGCCCGCCCTCGGCCACAAACTGGCTCAACGCAGCGCTGCCGCACTCCTCCTCGCCTTCGATCAAGAAGACCAAATTGAACGGAAGCTGATTTCCATTGGCGAGGACGACTTCGGCCGCCTTCAGATGGGCAAAGCTGGGCCCCTTATTGTCGCTGGCCCCCCGGGCGATGAGGAAGCCATCGCGCTCCTCAGCGGCAAAAGGATCCACCTCCCAAGCCGAGCGCGGATTGTCCACCCCTTGCACATCGTAATGGCCATAGATCAAGACCGTAGGTCGGTCCGACGAGAACGCGGGGCTGCGAGCGAGAACCAAGGGATTGGTCGCGGCCCGCACTTGGATCTTCTCGACCCCAAATCCCATTTGGTTGAATTGGCCGACGAGGAAGTCGGCCGCCTCGGCGAGGCCGTCGCCCGTGGCAGCATCAGCCCCCGCACTGACGCTGGGGATGCGGATAAGGGATTTCAGTTGTTCGATATAGGACCGCTGCTGCTCGTCAATGAACAGCAGTGCTTTTTCCAAGGCTGTACCTTCTTCTCGCATCGCGTCTCTGTTCTTTGATCGTCCTTCCCGCCCTTCAGCCTAGCCCGCTATCGCACCTCTCGGCTAGCGGTAGTGCTCTTGCTGAGGTTGGGTTTATTCATTAGGTTTTTGCAACGAAAAAGTTGAGAATCAAGTCCAGTTTGCCCGCCTTGCACACTTCCCGCAACTGTGCAATATAAGTTTTTGCATCGGGCTGTAAAGTTCCGTTCATCCCTTTGGATAGCCTTATAGTAGCTCGCAGGATGCGCGGTCGACTTTTCTCAGACCCCTATATCTACCGCCATTTACAGGAAGGAATACACTGGGAAATGGGAGAATTACCTGTTGCTATTAATGGCTTTGGTCGAATCGGCCGCTTGGTGTTCAGGGCGGCCGTTGAGCAGGATGGGCTCGATATTAAAGCCATCAATGATCTAACCGACGCCCAAACACTTGCCCACCTACTCAAATACGATTCCACCCACGGCCGCTTCGCCGGCAAGGTCGAGGTTGTTGGCGACGATTTGGTCGTCGATGGCAAGGCGATCCGCATCTTGGCCGAACGCGACCCCGCCAACCTGCCTTGGGGCGATTTCGGGGTCGAAGTGGTATTGGAGTCAACGGGATTTTTTACCGAGGCCGACAAGGCTCGTGCCCATATCGACGCTGGGGCCAAAAAGGTCGTTATTTCCGCTCCGGCCAAAGGCGAGGACATAACTGTAGTAATAGGCGTCAACGAGGGGGCTATCCAAGCGGACCACCAAATCATTTCCAATGCTTCGTGTACGACCAACTGTTTAGCCCCCATGGTCAAAGTCCTACACGAAAAGTTCGGCCTCGTCAAAGGCATGATGAACACGATTCACTCGTACACCGGCGACCAACGCTTGCTCGACGCCCCGCACAGCGACATGCGCCGAGCGCGCTCGGCGGCGGCATCGCTGGTCCCTACGACCACGGGAGCCGCCGCGGCAGTAGGTAAGGTGCTGCCCGAGCTCAACGGCAAGCTCGACGGATTGGCCATTCGCGTCCCAACCCCCGACGGTTCGCTGACCGACTTTACAGCCGAACTCAAAAGCAAAGCGGATGCCAAAGAAATCAACGCGGAGTTCAAAGCCGCGGCGGCCGGTTCGCTGGCCGGCATCCTCGAATACTCTGAGGATCCCTTGGTCTTGGCCGACATCATAGGCAACCCTCACTCGTGCATTTTCGACGCGCTTTCGACGAATGTTCTCGAAGGAAATATGGTCAAGGTCCTCGGATGGTACGACAACGAATGGGGCTACTCAAACCGCTGTGTGGATTTGCTGCGTACGCTCGGTGCTTCACCGCGCTAGTCCTCGCCTTTAGGTGAGACAGTAAGCACGACGTGAATCCACGAGGCCCTGCGACTTAGACGGAGAGAAAGGCGAAAGGCATGTTTGAAGAAGTCTGGAGAGCGTACGAAGAAAACGAGCTAAGCCACAGTGCGGCGCACCACCTGATGGCGATCCACGAGTTGCGCGAGGCACACGGCTACGCCCGCGTCTCAGATATCGCCAAGCACCTGAGCATCACCAAAGGCAGCGTCTCGACGGCCATGAAGCACCTCAAGGAACGCGGCTATGTACAAGAAGACCTCAATCGCTTCCTCGAACTTACCGAACAGGGCTTGAAAGTGGTACAGGAGGTCGAGGAAACGCGCTTAGTCGTGCAGCGATTCCTCAGAGACGGCCTCGGTATGGACGAGGACGACGCGATGATTGACGCTTGCAAGGTCGAACACCTAATCAGCACTGAAGCGCGGATGCGGCTGGTCCGTTTCTTGCACGTGTTGTTTTCGGAAGAACCGGCGGCTAACGGGTTTCTCCAGATGTTCCGCGAAGGTGCCCTAGAGTCCCTCAATGGCGAAGTGGAAGCGTGACCCCTCTGCGGTCTGTTGCGGCGACCCATAGTTGCGAGTAAGGCCAGTCGAAAAACTATACTGAGTCGGGTCGGACCCTGTCCGGCCCTTTTTTATGACGAAAATCATGCTGGGCTTCCTACAGCGACAGTTCCTTCCCGTTGGTCTATTGGCCGTGGCCGTGGTGGGCTTCTTCTTTCCTCGCCCGGGTCTCTACATGGCCGAGCTGCCCACTCAATACGTCGCGGTCAGTATCATCTTTCTCCTCTCGGGGCTGATGCTAAAGACCGACGAAATCCACGCCGCCCTTGCCGCGTGGAAGGCGATGTCTTGGGGGTGCGTTTCGATTCTCTTCGCCACGCCCTTTCTAGGCGCAGCGATCGCGTTCCAGCTCCCAATGGATCCCGCTTTCCAATTTGGTCTAGCCCTGTTCTGCTGCATGCCGACGACCCTGACTTCGGGCGTGGCACTGACGGCGCAGGCCCGAGGCAATGTAGCCCTAGCCCTGCTTTTGACGGTGGTGACCAATATCGCCGGCATCTTCACGGTCCCCTTCGTGTTAGCGCATCTTCTGAGTTCCCTAGGCCAAGTCGAGCTTTCGGCCGGCGATCTGTTCGCCAAACTTTGTCTCTCGATTTTGCTGCCCTTGGGCATCGGCAAGTACTTGCGCCGCTTCGCCATTGATTGGATCAACGCCCAGCGCTCGCGGTTGAGTTTGGCCAGCAATGCAGCGCTGATCTCGATTCCGTGGATGAAATTCAGCGAGTCTTCGGGGCCGCTAGCCGAGGTAGAGCCGGTGAGTTTGTTGATTTTGGTGGTGTCTGGCTTGGCGATCCACGCGCTTTATCTGCTGCTCAACGGCGGTGCTTGCGTCCTTTTACAGCTCGAAGCGGCGGCGCACCGGGCCGTTGTGCTGATGGCCAGCCAGAAGACCTTGCCGGTGGCGATGACGGTGCTGGCCTTTTTGCCCGATTCGGCGGTGTCGCCCGAGCAGAAAGGGTTAATCGCAATACCTTGTATTGTGTTTCACCTAGGGCAGATTTTCGCGGATGCGGTTATCGCGACGCGGTGGGGGAATCGGTAAAGTGCCCAACCCGACGCAGGGCCTCAACACCGGATTCGGCGAGCGAGATGGGAAAGTGAACCGGGCGGTTGCCCGCTAGCTGCGACTGATAGATGGCCATGACCATTTCCAACGAGCGGCGTCCCACAGCACCGTCGCTGCGCAAGGCCCCGCGGCCTTCAAGAGCGTTGATCAGCTCGGACAGTGCCGCGACGTACGTAGAGACCGCTGCGGGCCGTTCGACTTCGACTTCTTCGAGGCTGCTCCACTCAAAGCCGCTGTCCGGCTCGGACAGCGCGACCTTAGACTGAAAGAGGCGGACCTGCTCAGGGTCCATGCGAATCAGGCCGGTCGTGCCGCGCAGCTCAAACGCATGATCGCTGTACTGCGTTAGCTCGGCGCCGCAGATCAGCCCAGTGGCCCCCCCTTTGAACTTGAGCATAGCGGCCGAAAAATCCTCGACAGCCCAAGGGCGCATGCGCTGCTCAGCCATGCCGCACAGCCACTCCACTTCACCGGCGTAAAGATCCATCAGGTCAAAATAGTGGGTGAAGTCGTGCAGTAAGGGGCCTTCGTTCTCGCTGCGCCACCAAGGTGCTGGCTTGCCCCCGTCCATGTAGCAGTAGATGTGGTTGAGCTGGCCGATAGCCCCCTCGTCGAGGAGCGTCTTGGCGAGAACCCACTCGGAGTGCCAGCGGCGGTTGTGGTTGACCTGTAAGAGTACGTCCTCCGCTTGGCAGGCCGCGATCATCTGGTCGCATTCCTCCAGCGAGAGGGCCATCGGCTTTTCGCAGATGATGGCTCGAGTCGAGGAGGCTTGGGCACAGCCGGTGACCATTTCGGCGTGGAGTTCGGGGTGAGTGGCGACGATGCAGATGTCGGGCTGGACCTCGGCGAGCATTTGTCGATAGTCGTGGTAGAGGGCCGTGACGCCGAAGCGCTCGCCAAAGGCGTCGAGCTTTTCGCGTCCCCGGTTGACGCCGGCGACCAACTCGCAGGAACGGTGTTGAGCGACCGCCGCGGCGTGGTTGTCGGGCAAGTCGGAGAAACTGAATTGATAGCCGACGCGCCCCGTGCCTATGATAGCAATGCGATACGTCTTCATGCAGACCTCCAGTCTTAAAAGAGACCGAGTTGAGGAGCAAGCACCCCTTCGAGGGCGAGCAAAGCCCTTTTGATCGGCAGCCCTCCGGCGTAGCCGACCAGTGTGCCGTTGCTGCCAACCACGCGGTGACAAGGCACGACAATTGGCAGAGGGTTCCTGCCGTTGGCTAGACCAACGGCGCGGACCGAGTTTGGGTTGCCCACGCGGCGAGCCAGCTCCAAGTAAGAAATTGTCTCGCCGTAGGGAATCTCTGCGAGAGCGGCCCACACTTTGCGCTGAAACGCCGTTCCTTGGGGATGGAGTGGCAGATCAAAGTCGCGCAGATGTCCGGCGAAATAGGAATTGAGCTGTTCGGCGACCGGATAGGGCAAGCCCGGCACGGCCTGCCAATCCGGCGGCGGGCTAAAGTCGCGGCCCTTGAACTGGATGTGCCGCAAGCCCGTAAGGTCGCCCGCTAGGAGCAGCTCGCCGATGGAACTGGGCACGGTGGTGTAGAGCAAGTGTTCAGTAGGCATAAAAATTCTCAATTGTCTTTTGGTTGCTGATGTTACGCCAGACCGTCTGTGCGTATTAGGTGGATCGGCTGGCCAAATCGCCTTGGGCTTCCCCCAGTGTGCGAAAGTCCGTCCCTGCCGGCTCCTGAAAAACCCGCAGATCAAAGGCGGGCACAATGGCGAAGATGTGGTCGAAAATGTCGGCCTGAATCGCCTCGTAGTTGGCCCAGACTTTGTCCTTGCAGAAGACATAGATCTCGATGGGTAGCCCCCTAGAGGTCGGGTCTAGCTGACGCACCAGAAAAGTCATGTCCCCATTGATCTGCGGATGGTTCTGCAGATAGGCCTGCACGTAGGCGCGGAAGGTGCCGATGTTGGTCATGCGCCGGCCATTTACCAGATGTGAGAGGTCCACTTGGTTGAGCGCGTTGTATTCGGCCAACTCTTTTTTTTTGCGCTCAATGTGGGCGGTGATGTACTGGATTTTGGCGAAGCGCACGAGCATTTCCTCGTCGCAAAACTTGATGGTGCTGACATCGAGGTAGATCGCTCGCTTGATCCGCCGTCCGCCCGAGGCCTCCATCCCGCGCCAGTTTTTGAACGACTCGCTGATTAGCGCGTAGGTGGGGATGGTCGTGATGGTTTTGTCCCAGTTTTGGACCTTGACCGTCGTCAGCGTTATGTCGAGCACATCGCCATCGGCCCCATATTGGGGCATTTCAATCCAGTCGCCGCAGGCAACCATGCGATTTACCGAGATCTGGATGCCAGCGACGAACCCGAGAATCGAGTCGCGAAAGACCAAAAGCAGGACTGCGGTCATCGCCGTCAGGCCGCCGAGCAAGTAGAGCGGTGATTGGCCGATTAGGATTGAGACGACGAGGATGCCGCCGAGCAAGTAGAGGAGAATTTTGAGGAACTGCACCAGCCCCTTGATGGAGACTTCTTGCGAGGCCCTCGTACTGTGGTAGATGCGGACGCCCGCGCTTATTGACGCATCGACGACGAGGATGCCGCTGAGCACTAGATAAATATGCGCCACAGTCTGAATGATTTTGACGGAAATGGGGTGGCCTTCTAAGGCCAGTGGCCCTAAGTCGTACATGATGATGCCGGGCACTAGATGGGCCAGCCGGTGCAAGACCCGACATTTGATTAGGACGTCGTCGTGGGGAATATCAGTGCGGTGAACGATGGCGGCGAGACCGCGGAGTAGGGGGCCTCTGGCTAAGCGATGGGCGAGTAAGGCGACGAAGGCCACCACCGCCAAGGCGACCAAGGCGGCGAGGTCTTCGCTGAGGTCCTTGCCGAGACCCCATTCGAGAAATTGGCGGCGCAATACGTTGAGCATTGGTTGTTATAAAAAGACGATGGCTAAGGCGGCTCGCAGGTCGCGTTACTCTGGAACCGCTAGGGATGAAGGAAAGTCGGCGAACAGGGTTGATTGCTCTTGTTCGCCGCGATATGAGTAAAAGCGCAGGCGACCTCTTTCGTCAACGAGCCAGAATTCCCGGGCACCGCACGCCAAGTACAGATCCTTTTTGGCCAGTATCTCGCCGCTGGAGTTGGAGGGCGAGCGGATTTCGACGCATACCTCCGGTGCTTGGAGATAGGGCGTATCCATCCCGTGGCGGGCGAAGAAAGCGTCCGACCCCCAAGCCGCATCGGCGACTTTGACGCCTTGGCTGGTCTGGACCGAGCACTCGGTCAGGACGCGCCCGGCTGTTTTCTGCTGCATCAATGTGAAGACGACGAGGACTTGGATGTGGCCGTGTTTATTGGAGGCCGGCGTCATGGTGATTTGCCCCCATTCGTTTAGTTCGATCTTGAAGGGTAAGTCCTGTAGAGCCTTGTTTTGGCACACTTCACTCCAGTTCATGGACGCAACTTCCTATTGAGGTCGTTGACCGGTCAGGTTGGTCATAGAGGGAAGATAGCTTACTGCCTAAGCGAACTCAACTTTCTGTTTTGAGTGTTTTGGGATAGAGATCGGCAGAAATCATGCAGCCCAACTACTACCCGGAAACGGACTCACTGTACTAGCGAACCTCTACCCACTTTTGGTGCGCTAGCCGCGATCCATTTAAGCGGAGGTCGGACGGGATCGCCAATTTTCTTTGACAACATATAGATGCCCAACGCCTTCTATGGAAAAAGGTGAAGCATCAAACGGTAGATTGGAACGTTATGCGTTGTCTTTACCTTGAGCTTACTCGGGGCAAGTGGCGATGCCGTATAGGGCTTTGCCAATGAAATCGCGCCGCCACCCGCGCAGGAGGCGATGATCCTCGGGCGTGGCAGCCGATTCGGGAAAGAGACCCCCCTGAGCACGCAGCGTGGCAGTGCCCGCGTCGATGACTAGGTTGCGCACTTCAGCGCGGGTCGCGACAAAGGGCGCGTCAATTTGCGCGGCGTCGCTTTGCCGGCGCAAGTAATTCATGGACTGAGCGAGTTTGCGCTCGACGACTTCCTTATCGAGGTCCGGCTGGCGCGGCCGGCGCGGGCACTCCTCGTCGGGGACAGCTAGGCCGCGGTGAATCTGCTCGAGGATACAGCGGTTGTAGCGGCGACTGCGGAGCGCGTGGATCCGGCTCAGTTCCTCCCGCGACTGGGGCTTGCGCCGGGCTAGCAACACGAGGGTTTCGTCCGTCAGTACGCGATTGCGCGGCCGGTCGCATCGCTGGGCTTCCTCTTCGCGCCACGCGGCCAATTCGCGGAGGATGGCCAACTCGCGCGAGGACGCTCGGCCCGTGCCCTTGATCCGCGTGAATTGCTCGCGTGGGTCTCGCTCCTCGTAGAGCCGCGGATCGTCGTACGCGGCCATTTCCTCTGCCAGCCAAGTACTGCGACCAATTTCCTCAAGACGCCCCCGCAACACATCGCGCACCTCGTGCAGATAGCGCACGTCCTCAATGGCGTACGCTAGTTGATCCTTGGACAGCGGGCGGCGGACCCAGTTGGTGAGCGTCTCGGTCTTGTCGAGCACCACGCCGAGGGTCTGCTCCAAAAGCTCGGCCAGCGAAGTGGTGGAACTCATATTGGCAAGCCCGGCCGCGCAGCGGGTGTCGAAGACGTTGCGCGGAAAAGCACCCGTGACCCGGCGCAGAATCGCCAAGTCTTGTTGGGCGTCGTGGAGGATTAGTTCAACCTCCGCGTGCTCTAGCAGGGCACCAAGGGGCGAGAGATCCGCAATCGCCACCGAGTCAATCAGGTGGCAACTGTCGCCGGCGAGGGCCAATTGGATCACGCCTAACTTGGGATAATAGGTGCGGTTCCAGACAAATTCAGTGTCTAGGGCAACGCGCTCGCAGTCTAAGGCGCGCTCGACGAGTTCGGCAAGCATCTGTGCGGTGTGGATCATCGGTATGAGGGCATCTGAGAAAGAGGGAATCAGCGCGAAATTAGCAACGTAAAACGATAAGACGAGGGCATTAAGATGACAAGATCCAGAAGCGGCGCACCGGGGTTTGCTTTCGGTAGCCGGCCAGCCGAGTGCTGAGCAGCCAAGCCGCAACAAACGCGAGCTGGACCGCACATAAATAAAAGAGCGGTCCCCGCGGACCAGCCAGTGCATCAGACCACTGGAAACAAGCCCCACCCGCGATGCCGCCAACAAAACCGCCTAGGGCCGAGGCGTACATCGCAAGGGAGAATCCCTCTGCTTGGTATTCTTTGGAAACGGCGTCGATCATCGCCCGCGACTGGCCCATTTGGTGGCCGCCATCCAGTGCCCCCCAGAGCAGATAGACGCCCCCCGCCCAGAGTGCGATCCACGGGAGTTCCGCCGGCAGAAAGAGCCAAGCGGGTGCCATGGCCGCTTGCAGCAACAGGGTGATGGTCAGCGCTCCTCGGCTGCCGTGCCGGTCCACCATCCGCCCCCAGCCATGCAGTCCGATCACATAGCCGAGAGCTTGTACGGGCATCATCCAGACGAAATAGCTAACGGGCAGCCCCCAATCTATCAGTGCCACAACCCACAGCGGAAAGGTCGCAGCTAATACCGCCGTGCGGGCCATGACAAAGAGCGTATATGCGCGCATCTGGGGCGCGGCTAGTGCTTGGCGCAAGCGATGGAATAGCCCCTCTTTCGGCAGAGACAGCGATCGCTCCGCTACTCCGCGCACCAACAAGGCCCCGCCGCAGGTAGAAAAAACCGCCAGCGCAAAGAGCGGGCCGAAGGCCCCGGCCTTGGGCTGAGAGCCGAGGTACCAGCCAATCGCGATAGGCAAGACAAGTTCGAGCAGACGCTGCTGAAGGCGCATGCGCGTGAGAAAGGCTCCGACCCCACCGCTAGAGGTGTTGTCTTGGACTAGAGGCCACCAAGCGGTGTTGCCCGCTTGCTGTATGAGGCCGCGTGTGCTAAACAGGGCTAGCCCGATCCAAGCGGCCCAAGCCCCGTCCGCGCCGTGGAACGCCAACAGTGCCAGTGTCAGCCCAACCGGCACCGAGCAGAGTCTGCCCCAAAAGAAAAGCCCGGCCTTCCCCGTACGGTGCATTAGCTGCAACCCGACGACGCGCCCCATCTTCTGGAGGTATTCGCTGGTGGCGACTAAGCCGATGAGAAAAGGCGAGGCATTAAGAGAGAGCAGAAAGAGGGGGACGAGGGAAGTGAGCAGGGCGTTGTTGATCGAGCCGCTAACGGCGCAGCCAATCAGCCGCGACTGGCTGCGGCGGCGAGCGGTTGGGGGAAGTCTGTGATCGGGAAGGGCCGTATCTGGGGTGTCGGGCATAAAAAAAGAAAAGACCGACGGTACATCTGGGCAAATTGGCCGACTTCACGACGCCCCCACAACCTTGTCGGTGCCGACTTGGGGCGGAGTGGGATAGTGCAGGCCGCGTTGACCGGAGAGGTCGCGGTTGGGACGGGGGGTCCATTGCTGATCGGGCAAGCCGACGAGTTGACCGTCTTGGACCCATGCTTCGTCGCCACCGTAGAGTTCGCCGACGAGCCGCTCGCTGAGCTGGGCCTGCGTTGCAGCGTGGTCGGGTGAATCGGCGAGGTCGTTCAACTCGCTCGGATCGCTTTCGAGGTCGAAAAGCTGGACGCGGTTGCCCACTGGATAGTAGATCAGCTTGTGTCGCCCCATGCGGATCATGCGAGTGGCCTGCGGCCCTTCGCTGCATTCGCCATAGAGGTACGGGCGTCGCTCCTCGCCGACCATCGACAGGCCCTCGACGGTGGCGGGGATGTCGATGTCCGCTAGGTCGAGTACAGTCGGCATGACGTCCTGCCAGCCGACGAGGCGGTCATCGACCGTATGGTGCGGCACCCGTCCGTCGCGGCCTCCGAGTAAGATCATTGGTACGTTGGCCGCCTGCTCGTAGTAGAGCCGCTTGGCCCAGAGGCCATGGTTGCCGAGCATGTCGCCGTGGTCGGCCGTGAAGCAAATAATGGTATTGCCGAGCAGCCCCTCCTCGCGCAGGGTGCCGATGACTACGCGAAGTTGGTGGTCAATCTGGGTGCAGAGCGCGTAGAAGGCACGGCGAATGCGCCGAACCTCCGGCCCCTTGAGGTGGGCGTTGGCCCCCTGAATGACTTTGAGCGCGTAGGGCAAATCATCGAAGCCGCGTACCCAAGTGCCGTGGTGCGGCGCGTCCATATCGATGTCGCGGTACAGGTCGAGGTAGCTCTGCAAGGGGACCAGCGGTGGGTGCGGATGGCGGAAAGACAGATACCAGAAGCCGGGCTTGGTCGGGTCGCGCCGTTTGATCATCCGGCTCATCTGATGCGCCGCCCAAGTGGTGGGGTGGCAGTCCTCGGGCAAGTGATAGGGGCGGAAGGAGTACTCATTGTTACTCATGCCGTGGGCGAATCCCATGCCCGCATGGCCTTTGTCTGCGAGGAAGAGATCGTAGTCGTCAACCGCGCCCAAGTGTGGCCGGCCCTCTTCGTCGAGGAGCACATCGTCGAAGCCAATGCGGTCGCGCTGAGGATAGACGTGGAGCTTGCCAACGGCATACGCTTGGTAGCCTGCGTTGCGGAAAGTCTGCGCCACGGTCGGCAGATCGGGCATGGGAGCGGTTGGCTTGAAGACCCGGTCGCCGTGGGTGCGCGGCGAAGTGCCCGTCATCAGGGTACGGCGAGCGGGGATGCAGACCGGGCATTCGCTATAGGCGTTGGAGAAGCGGGTGCCGCTGCGGGCTAAGGAGTCGAGCGTGGGGGTGAGAATGGCGGGATGGTTGGCTTCGCCCAAGAGGGAAGCGGACCAATGGTCGGTAGTAATCAAGAGGACGTGGGGTCTGTCGTTTGCCATCGGCATCTCTCTCTATCACAGGACTTACGCAAGTGTCATTTGAAGTGATGGTTTTTTGAGTTGTTGTCTCATTTGACCAATGCAGCAATTTGCTTGAACTCCGCTGTCCCCGCCGCCTGTAGCAATTCAAATAGACACATTTCCACCGCCGTGATCTGCGCGCCAGCGGACGCCATTTTTTGTAGTCCGAGTGCCTTGTTCTCGGCGGTGCGCGAGGAGACGGCGTCGGCGACGACTTCGACTTGGTAGCCTGAGTCGAGCAAATCGCGGGCAGTCTGATAGACGCAGATGTGGCTTTCGATCCCGGCCAAGAGAATCTGGCGTCGGCCGCTCTGACGCAGTTGGGCTTGGAAAGCACGGAGGCCACAGGCACTAAAGCAGGTCTTGGTCAGCGGCCTTTGGCCGGAAAGCAGGTCGGCGACCTCGGGAATGGTGGGACCAAGCCCTTGGGGATATTGCTCCAGCCACAGGATGGGCAACCTTAGAACCTGTGCGCCCTTAACGAGAATCTGTAGCTGGCAATAGAGCGTCTCGCGCTCGTGCATCAGCGAGGCCAGCTTGCCCTGAATGTCGATGAGGACGAGCGCGGTGTGGTCGCGGTTGAGCATTAGATGTACCCAGTCGAGCCGTCGGGAAGCGTCGGGCTGGAGCGTTCCCAATGGATGTATTCGTCGTCGGCGATGGCCTCTTCGTTGACCTCAACGCCGAGCCCCGGCCGGTCCGGCCGCAATTCGAGGTAACCGTCTTTGGGCAGATACGGTGCATCAACCCAGTCGTTCCACTCGGATTCGGTCGGCAGGAGGTATTCGAGAATTTTGAAGTTGGGAGCCGAGGCGCAAAAATGCAGATTGACCGCGGTCGCCAACGGCCCCATGGGGTTGTGCGGAGCGATGCTGATATAGTGGGCTTCGGCAAGGGCGTTGATCTTGCGCATTTCGAGCAGGCCGCCGCAGACGCAGATGTCGGGTTGGATAATATCGGCGCCTTGGTTGGCGATTAGGTTGAGGAACTCAAAGCGGGCGTAGAGGCTCTCGCCGGTGGCCAACGGCACCTGCATTTGCGCCTTGAGGCTGGTCCACGCCGGAATGTGCTCGGGGCGCAGGGGCTCTTCGTAGAAAAGGGGGTCGTACGGCGCAAGGGCGTTGGCGAGCTGCAAGGCGCGAATCGGCTCAAAAATTTTGGCGTGCGGGTCAAAGGCAAATTCCCAGTCGTCGGGGCAGCCAACGCGCAATTCTTCAAAGTACTGGGCCGCGGCCTTGCAGACCCGGCCCCAGCGATGGGCGTCTGGATTGAGTCGGTAAGGGCTGGTTTTGAAGGCGGTGAAGCCATACTCCTCGTTCAGACGCCGCGCTTGGTCGGCGGCCTCTTTGCCGTCGCGCCCGCCGATGGAGCGATAGACGCGCACCCGGTCGCGGGCGTGGCCGCCCAAAAGCTGATAGACCGGGACGCCCGCGGCTTTGCCGGAGATGTCCCATAGCGCGTGGTCAATGCCGGAGATGGCCGACAGCCCGATGCCGCCCGGTGGAAAGCGGAACTGCTGGTGCAGCTTCATCATGATGAACTCAATCCGCCGCGGGTCAATGCCCTTGATTAGCTCAAAGCAGTAATTGACGGTTGGGCCAACGGCTAGATCCGGGCCGATGGAGTACGTCTCGCCCCAGCCAGTGATGCCCTCGTCGGTCTCGACCTTGACCAAGACGCGGGGGCGGTTGCCGAAGCGGGCGACGATGGGGGTGATGGCGGTAATTTTCACGGCGGGCCTCGCTACTGAAAGAAGAGGGGATAAGGGGCGTTTTCGGCTTCGCGTTTGATCAGGTTTATCAACTCCATTGCGTGGTAGTCGCCCCACATGGCCGCCTCGCCGCACGGAATGGCGTGGCCCGGGGGCACGTAGTCCCAGCCGTTGGGCCGATGGTAAATCGCGTGGAGGGTAATGCCTTGATGTTGGGGATCAACGGCGAGATACGGTTCCTCTAAGAGGGCGCGAGCAATGGTGAAGGCCGCGGCGCGATAGCGCGTACCCTTTGCTTGGTCCCCCTTGGACAAATAGTAATTGCCCAAGCGCAAATACCCTTGGCCGCAGACGGCCGCGGCCGAGCTGTCGAGCGGTTCGATGTCGTTGTGCGGGTCGGAGGGCGCGTCGGTTATCGCGCCAAAAGAGGCGACCCCGGGCGCGCCGGTATCCCAAAACGGTACGCCATCGGCAAAGCTGTTGGCGATGTGGAATTCCGCGGTGGCTACGGCGGCTTTTTCCATGATTTGCACCGCGTCGGCCTTGGTGCCGAAAGGCTCGACGTCGGCCTCGCTGAGAGCGGCGAAATACTCCAACTGCTCGGCGTAGCCAGCGAGCACCCACGATAGCCCGCGCGTCCAAGTCGAAAACGGGGTGTAGCCCTGTTGGGTGCTGGGGCAGCGGTACTGGCCGTCGCGGATGTTGAAGATGGATTCGTGGGCCACCCGGCCGGGCACGTCAAACGCATCGCGCCCTTCGCCGTAATAGACGTTGAAACGGGCGTTGGTCTGGGCGTGTTCAATCAAGCGGCCGAGCAGGCTAACGCGCTCGTCGCCTTCGCCCATCAGCGCGTGGCCGAGCTGGTGGGCAGTCCCCAAGATGCGCAGCGAACGCATGGTGTCGGCAAAGAGCGAATGCGGGCCGTTGAAGGAGTGGATAAAACCCGTGCCGTACGCGGTCTTGGTCCAGCGGGCGGCCTGCACGGCACCCGACAGCTTGAGGGCCAACTCGTAGAAGTCGAGCTCGCGCTGATCGTGCGGAATGCGGCCTTCGAGCATCAGGCGGCGCAAGTTGCCATAGGTGGAGAGGTTGTTGAAGCCGTGGTCGTGGACGCCGATGTGCGAGACGTGCGGCGCCATCTGCGCGATGGTGCGGTCGCGCCCGAGCGCGAGAAAGCGCCCGTCGTCGACCATGTCGTACTGTAGAATGGCGCAGCCGTATTGGAACCCTTGGGTCCACTCGGTCCAGCCGCGGGTGGTGTACCGCCCCTGTTGGGTGAAAACCGGGGTGCCGCGATCTGGGTCCCAAGTGCGGTCGAGATCGAGAATCTTGGCACCGGTAAGGGCTAAAAAGCGCTGGATTGCTGGAAGGAGCTTTTGGGCGTTTAGGTCTAGGTCTGGTTTCACAGCGGCTGTTCCTCTCGCTTGGGTTGCGAGAAGATAGGAGGAGGGTGGAGATGGGTCAATGCGGATTGGTGAGGCGTTGGTTGCTTGCTTATTTTTACGCGCCGCACAGCCGAGGCCAAGGAGCAGCCACGTGAGCATACCGAGTGAAGGCATTGCCTTAAAAGTATCCGACACCGCGGGCATTACCCGCCGAGAGTACCCCCTGACAAGGGGCGTCCCCTTGCCCCAAGGTGCTGTCCTTCAGGCGAGCCACCTGTCCTTGCAGGACGCACAGGGCCGGGATGTACCGCTGCAACTCCGGGTCTTAGGCCGCTGGCCGGACGGCAGCGCGAAGTGGGTCTTGTTAGACTTTCAGGCCAATGTGGAAGCGGGCAAAGAGGCCGTGTACACCTTGCAATACACCGAGGGCCAAAAAGCCGCGGCGAGCGTCCGCGGCGTGGAAATCGCCGAGCGAGCCGATCGCTTTGAGGTGTGTACCGGCCCCCTGCGATTTGGCGTTGGCAAAAAGGCATTCGCGCTTTTTGACGGAGTAGCGCTAGGGCAGCGCACCGCGGCGTCGTTTGTCGCCGCAGTCGAAGTTATGCCTCGGGGCGGCGGCGACGCTTGGGCCAAAATCTCCGAGTCCGAGTTCGCTGGCGGAACGCAGCGGCGCATCTTCGGAATGGGGGGCCGATGTCTGGCGTCAGCGGGCGTGGAAGAATACGCCGTCGAAATCGAAGAGGCCGGCCCCTTGCGGGCGGTAATTTGCTGCCGCGGAGCCTACGAATCAACCGCGCCGATGCACCACTATGCCGGCTATCGCCCGCTGCGCTTTGCAACGCGGATATACGCCTATGCTGGCAAGGCGCAGGTGCGGGTGGTCCACACCGTTGTCGCTACCTGCAATCCGCGCGAGACCGAGGTTGAGGAGTTGGGCTTGCGCGTCCCGCTCTCGCCCGAAGGCCGTGGAACTTGGCGCGTTGGGGCCGGGCGGGTCCTAGCAGGGCCTTGGGTCCCCGAGTGCTACGCCTTGCTCTCGCAGCGGCTGGACAATCACTTCTATTGGGAGGAGTACGAAGGCGTTGAGCGCACCGTGCGGGCCGAAGGCGCGCGTGCGGCCGGCTGGATTTGCGCCGAGAACGACCGCGCCGGCGTCGGCGTCGCGTTGCGCTATATGGCCGAAGAGTATCCCAAGGCCCTCGGCGTAGGGCCTCAAGGCGTCGATGTCTTTTTTTGGCGCGACCCAGCGGGCCGCCGGCTCAGTTTCAAACGCTACGCCGAGGAGGTCGCTTGGCACGAGGGCGAAGGGGTCTATGCCGACGGCACGGGCACCGCCAAGAGCAGCGAATTTTTCGTTGACTTTTTTCGCGCTGGGGCCGCCGACAGCGAGCGGTTGCAGGGCCTTTTGCACCCGCCACAGGTGAGCGTCGAGCCGGATTGGGTGGTGCGGAGCGGGGCGGTCGGCGGCTTGGCAACCGGCGCGGAGTTTCCGCGCGCCGACCGCATGTTGACCGGCTTTGTCGCTTGGATGGAAAGGCACATCGAGCGCTATCGCTGGAAGGGGTTTTTCGATTGGGGCGACGTCATGGCCACTTGGGAAGAGAGCGCGGGAGGCTGGCGTTTTAAGGGCCGCTGGGGTTGGTGCAACAGCGAATGGGATCCGCGCCACGCCGTGTGGTTGCAGTACTTGCGCACGGGCGAGGGGCGCTACTACGCGCTCGGCGAGGCCATGACCCGGCACTCGCTAGACGTAGATACCTGCCACTATCACCCGTTTCGGCCCTACATGGTCGGCGGCTGTTTCCGCCACAGCATGGACCACTTTGGCGACGAGCCGTGCGCTTCGCACACCTTTATCGACAATTGGGTGGATTACTACTACTTGAGCGGCGACGAGCGGGCGCGGGAGGTTTTGCGCGAGGCCGGGGAATTTTTCCTGCGCTATCGCTGGAGCGAGGACCCGCGTTATAGCTTCAGCTTGCGCTCCATCGGCAACGCGCTGCGGGGCTTGCTCTACCTGTATGAGCTAACCGGCGAAGCGCGCTTTATGCGCCGAGCCGAAGCGATATACGACGCGGTGGCTCGCGGTCAAAACAAAGACGGCAGTTGGCACAAGCGCTTCCAAGTATCCACAGCGGACAAGCTGCCCGACCAAGGGCCGTACGGCATGGCTACCGAGGGCACAACTCTCGCAGTGGAAATGGGCACGGCGGTCCCGTTTAGCGACGAAGAGTTCCTCGCGCTGGGGGGCAGCTTTAGCTCGTTGAAGCGGGTTTTGCCCTCCGAGGAGCAAAAGGGCTATCAGACTCACTATTTGATGGTTGGGCTGGAGCGGCTCCACCGCATGACCGAGCGCGCGGATGTGGCCGAGGTCTTCGTGCGGGCTGTCGATTGGTTTTGCGGCGGCCAAGACGCGTTCGACGCCGAGGTTGCCTGCGCCCAAAGCTATCACGGCGTCCTGTGCGGCTCGCTGGCGTACGCTTGGCGGCTGACCGGAAAGCGCGGCTATCTGGAGGTGGGGCGCGCAGTGCTCGCCGAATTGATCGCCCAGCAAGACTGGAGCGACCGCCCGGATTACCGGGGCGCGGTGGTCATGCACCCGACCGCGTTGAGCTTAGTGTTCTTTGGGGTGCCGCCGCTCTTGGGGGCACTCGCAGAAGCAGACTTGGAGGAACCATCATGCTAGAGCGACCCAATATCATCCTGATCATGACCGACCAACAGCGCTTCGATTCTATCGGTGCTTGGGGGTACGACTACGCGATCACGCCGGCCATGGACCGCTTGGCCGCCGAGGGGCTTTCCTTTCGCAACGCCTTTTGCCCGGGTGCGACCTGCATTGCCTCGCGGGCGGCGATCTTCACGGGTATGTACCCGCACAATACTGGCGTGTACAGCTTTGACCACTGGGCCGATCACCGCAACTGGGTCCAAGACCTCAACGACGCGGGGTATCACTGCGTCAACATCGGCAAGATGCACTTTGCGCCGCGCGATGTGGCCGGGGGCTTTCACGAGCGGGTCATCGTGGAGAACCCCACCAGCAGATACCTCCACTCGGGCAGTGCCGACGACGATTGGGGCCGCTATCTGCGGATTCACGGCTTAGAACGGCCCAACGACCGGAACAAGACCGACCCCGATTGGCTGCGGAAATACCAAGGCGTCCCTTGGCACTTGGAAGAGCGCTTTCACTCGGATGTCTTTATCGGCGACTCAGCCCTTGCATGGGTTCGCGCGTACCAAGGCCGGTTGCCGTTTTTCTTGCAAATAGGTTTTACCGGCCCGCACGAGCCGTGGGACCCGCTGCCGCGGCATCTGGAGCAGTACGCCGGCCGTCCAATGCCCCCGTGCGTGATGCGCGATGGCGAGCTAGCGGACAAGCCGCCCCAGCACGAGGCGCAGCGAAAGACGCACGCGACGACCGAGCACGAGTCCGCGATCGACATGTACTCGGCCAGCGAAGAGGACATCGCCCACATGCGGCGGCACTACTACGCCAAAATCACCACGGTAGATGAGAAACTAGGCGAGGTCCTCGACGCGCTTGAGGCACGGGGGTTCTTGGACAACAGCCTGCTGATCTTCTGCTCGGATCACGGCGAACTGTTGGGCGATCACGGGCTGGCGTACAAATGGCTGATGTACGACCCGGTGGTACACGTGCCGCTAATTGTGCGCGACAGCACTCGGGCGCAACAGGGCGGCGAAATCAACGACTTGGTCTCGCTAATGGATTTGGGGCCGACGATCCTAGAAGCGGCTGGCGTGGCGGTGCCCAGCTATCTAGAGGGACGCTCGTTGCGGCCCTATTTGGAGGGGGCCGCCGATTGCACCCCGCGCAAGTGGGTGTTCAGCGAGGACAACTATCAGGTGATGATGCGCGGCCAGCGGCACAAAATGGTCTATTACATCGGCCAAGACCAAGGCGAGCTATACGACTTGGAGCAGGACCCGCACGAGCTGTGGAACCTCTGGGGCCGCGCCGAGCATCAAGCACTGCAAAACGAGTTGCTGTCCCATCTACTCGGCTGGCTCACCGCGAGCACGTACTACAATGCTGGCTACCGCCGCCAGCGCAGCCGGCAATACGCAATGCGCTGGCCGCGCCCGGACGACGCGTTTTTACACGGGTCCCGAGGGCGGCCGGTGCCGCGGTCGTTTGATCTCTAAATCACTGCATTACGGGACGGCCGCGGCCCTTTGCCTGCTCCTAGGGGCGGGGTTGCGCTTTGCGGGCCTGACGCGGGGCACAAGCGACTTCGTCTTGCCCGAGGCGCAGCAGCAGGGCGTCGAGCGGGCTTTTTATACCTTTCACCCCGATGAAGAAACCCTGATTCGCGCCGCCCTTACCCTCGACTGGCAAAGCCCTTTCGACCCACCATTTACATCTTATGGCCTGTTGCCGCTGTATCTAGCCCGCACGGTGTTAGTCGGGGTACCAGTAGTCAACGAGGGACCCGAGGCGCGGGAGTGGTCCTGGCGCGTGTCGGGGCTTGTCACGCTGGCCGACCCCGAGGCGCGGCGGCGAATATATCTACGGGTGCGGGTGCTGGCGGCCTTAGTCGGCTGTGCGCTGCCGGCCTTGGTCTTAGTGTTAGGGCAACGCCTCCTAGGACCGACCCCGGCCCTTTTAGCGGCCTCCTTTGTGGCGTTTGCCCCGCTAGCGGTGCAGCAGGCGCATTTTTTTACGGTGGATGGGTTCTTTGCGTTTTTCGCTCTGGTGTTCTTTTGCGCCTTGCATTGGGCACTGGAACGGCCCACATACAGCCGCTACGTCTTGGTCGGCCTAGCAATCGGCGCGGCCGCGGCCGTGCGGCTCAACGGCATGGCCTTGGGACTGGCCCTGATAGTGGGGCACTGCGCGGAAGGCGGTTGGCGACAAGTTCCTTTGCGGCTCAGGGACCTCAAGCTCTGGGCCGCAGCCCTTGCGGCGTTGGGCTTACTCTTGGTGTTGCAACCGTATTTGCTCTGGGCACCCGAGCGGCTGTGGCAAAAAATCTCCGTCGATGACTTCGCCTATGTCGTGGACGTCGTTGTTCGGGGCACGATACTTGTGCCGTTTTCCTTAGCCGATATGCACACGGTGCCGTATCTCCACTTCTGGACCCACCTTTGGCCCCAAGGGGTAGGCTGGCCTCTGACCCTTGGGTTCGCCGGAGGGATGCTGTGGGTGCTGTGGCACCGCCGGAAGGGCGAACTGCCCGCGCTCGTCTGGTGTCTGGTATCCCTAGCGATGATAGGCGATATGCACTCCAAGTACATCCGCTACGTACTGCCCCTATTGCCTTTGCTAAGCCTTTTTGCCGCCGGTCTGTGTCAAGTGCTCTGGCGACGCGCCATGCTGGTCGGCGGTGCCGTTGCGGCGGTTCTCTTAGGCTATACGGCTTTCTACGGGTTGGCCTTTACCCGCATCTACCTTGAAGAGGACAGCCGGATTCAGGCCGGTCGCTTTCTCTCCGCCCACGCCGAGGACGGGGCGCGAATCGGCGTGGAAAGCGGGGGGTTTAGCATGAAGTCGCTAATTTCGGGTGGCCGCTATGTTCCCGTGAACTCTGAGTCACTCTTTTGGATGCGTCACTACCTGAGTTGTACGGCAGCGGCCGACGTCCTTTGGATCAGCGTAAGGCAAATGGACTATATCGCCGCTATTGATGTCAATCGCTATCGCCAGTTCGTGGCCGTACCGGCATTGCTCCCCGCCGCCCATTCGTTTTACCGGAACCTGTGGAGCGGCGAACTGGGGTTTGAACGAATGAATCGCTTCAAGGTCTATCCCCATGCGCTCGGAGTCACCCTGATGGACGACGAGGCCGAGGTCTCGTTTCTGGGATACGACCATCCGGCCGTGCTCGTTTTCCGGCGGCAAGCTACTAGTGTAGAAGAACTGGAAAAGCACTGGGTCGCTTGGCAACAGCAATTTTTACAGGATGAACGCTGCGCCGACCGCCTGCTCGCCCAAGCTGCTGACCACTTCCGCGCAGGCGCCTATCACAAGACGCTGGCGGCACTCGACCTAGTACTCGCGTCCTACCCTCAGATGCACACTGCGCACTTGTTGCAGGCCTTCGCTTCCGAGCAAATAGGAGCCGAGAAATTGAGGACCCAAGCGGCGCAAAAATTTGTGGCCGGCTACGACGAAGACAACGGTTTCCTAGTGCCTTGGGCGGCAGCGACCACCTCACTAACCCTCGGCCTGCCCGATGTGGCACTTTCCGCCCTAGACCACGGGGTCCAGCTAAACGAGCAACTAACGGACATAGAAAACAACCAAATGGCCACATCCTATCTCTACGCCGGCCTACAAGCACAGGAGCTTGGCTACTTGAGCCAAGCCGACGAGATCTACGACATGGCCGCTGCTTTGCGGCGTACCGAGAAGAAAGTGCCGGTTGAATAATGAGCCGACCGACTTATTCCTAGCGGGCCAAGAAGCTGGCGAGGAGATCAACGGCGGCAGTCCGGTCCATTTTGCCGGTGTTGATCGTCAAGTCGTAGAGCAGGGGATCGTTCCAGTCGGCTTGATGGAAGTTGCGCAGGTAGCTCTGGCGCCATTGGTCGTGTTGCTCGATGAGCTTCTGCGCTTGCTCGCGATCTACGTCGCGGCTTTGGATCAGTCGTTCGATCCGCGTTTCGAGCGGGGCGATGATTTTGACGTGGTAGGCATTGGGATGATCGGCGAGGATGACTTGGCTGGCCCGGCCGACGACGACCGCTTGGCCGCTTTGGCCGAAATCCTGCACGAGGGTCGTGATGAGCAGCTGATACGTGCCGCGGTCGAGGTACGTCGCTTCGCCCATCTCGTGCTCGCGTATGTGGGGAAACTCGAGCCCAAACTCGGGCGCGTACGCGGCAGCCGATAGGGGAAAAGTCCCCGGAGCGACTTCGGGCACGAGCAATTTCTTGAGAAAGAACCTGAGCCGACCCTCCCCCTTTTCGTCGTAACGCTCAACCTCTTCAACCGAGGTGTCGGTGATGCTGGCGATCTCTTCGACGAGGCGGCGGTCTATGAGTTCGTAGTCTAGCTTGGTAGCCAACTGCTCGGCGATCCAGTCGCCAAAGCTGCCGAGCTGACGGGCAACTGTGATGACAGTCATGGCGAGTCTCTTAGGTTGGAAGTGCGCAAATGCACTCACTTTAAGAGAGTATAAAAGGCAGGCGTTCTTCGTGTCAACGCTGTCCCGGCCGGCCCAGCTTTGGTCCCAAGCGAATAGAATGGGTTTTGACGAGGCAGTAGATCGGGTCGCCAATGCCGAGTTGCATTTCCTCAATGGCTTCCGGGGTCGTCTTGGCGGCCAGCCGACACCCGACATCCACGTAGATGAGTTGTTTCCCCTCCACATCGGCGATTGCGCGGATGGTTCCCTGCAACGCATTGCGGACGCTCAGCCCTTCGGGGCGCTGGCGGGCGAGGACGATGTCGTCGGCGCGGATGCCGATGAAGAGGCGGCTGCCTACGGGTTGATCAAAGTAGGGGATTTTGAGCCGCTGACCGTGGCACCGGACCTCGCAGACGCCCCGCTCCGCATCGGTCGCCGCGATTTCCACGTCGAGGACGTTTTCAAAGCCGTGCTCTTCAACTAGCGGCAGGACTTGGGGGTGAGCGGCGATGTCAAAAAAGTCGCCGTGCGCTACTACTTGGCCCCGGTCGAGGACTACGACTTGGCTGGTGAGTTCGAGGATTTCGGCGACCGAGTGGCTGACGTAGAGAATGGGAATCTGGAGGGCGTCGCGCACGTGGCACAGGTAGGGGATGATGCGGTTTTTGAGGCCCTGATCAAGCGAGGCTAGCGGCTCGTCCATCAGCAGCAGGCGCGGGGAAGCAAGCAGGGCACGGCCCAAGGCGACGCGCTGGCGCTCGCCACCGGACAGGTGCCGCGGCCGGCGCTTGAGCAGAGCACCGATTTCGAGCAAATCGACGATCTGGTCCAAGGCAAAGCGGCGCGCTGTCGTCGGCAGCAGATCGCGACCATAGCGGAGGTTTTCCTCGGTGCTCAGGTGTGGAAAGAGCAAGTCGTCTTGAAACACGTAGCCAATGCGGCGGTGCTCAGGCGGCCTATCAATGCGCTGGGTCGAGGAGAAGAGGGTTTGGCCGTCCAAGGATATTTCGCCGCTGTCCGGTCGCGCCAGTCCGGCGACCACGTTGAGCAGCGAGGTCTTGCCCGCGCCCGATGGGCCGTAGATGGCGGTGACCGCGTGGTGGCACTCGATATCGACGTCGAGCGCGAAGGGGCCTAGCTGGCGTTGAGCGCGAAGGCGCAGCATTGCTAGCTCGAACGCAGGCGACGGGCCGACCACTCGCTGGCCATGAGTGCCAGCAGCGAAAGCGCGACCGAGAGCAAGACCAGCCCGGCCGCCCGGCCTTCTCCGTCCGGTTGGTTGAGGTACGAGTAAATGGCTAACGGGATGGTGCGCGTCTGCCCGGCGATGTTGGCCGCAAAAGTGATGGTCGCGCCGAACTCGCCCAACGAGCGGGCAAAGCTCAACAGCGAGCCGACCAGCAAGCTAGGAGCGGCGAGGCGCAAGGTCACGGTCAGAAAGGCGCGCACTGGACCCGCTCCGAGGGTGCGGGCGACGCGCTCTAGGCGCGGCTCTACGCTCTCAATCCCGAGGCGTACGGAGCGCAGCATCAGGGGAAAGCCGACCACGGCCGAGGCCAGCACCGCGCCCTTCCAGTCGAAGGCCAACTGGAGGTCGAGGGCGGCCAGCACCGGGCCAAAGAGGCCGCCGCGGCCAAAAAGCAACAGGAGCAAGTAGCCAGTGACCACGGGTGGCAGGACCAGCGGTAAGTGACAGAGGCCATCGAGTGCGATCTTGAGCGGAAACTCCCGCCGAGCCAGCAGCCAGCCCAGCAGCACGGCCGGCACCAAACTCAGCAACACGCAGCACAAGGCCACGCGCAGCGAGAGCAAGAGGACCTGTACTTCCTCAGCGCTCAACACGTTGGTCGCCCAAAAAGGTAAAGCCGTGGTTGCGGAAGATGCCGGCGGCCTTCTTTGAGCCAAAAAACGCCAGCAGGCGGCGGACCGGTGCGCTGGCGCGGCCCTTGACGATGGCCGCTGGATAGACGATGGGGCGGTGTAATGAGTCCGGCACGGTCGCTAGCGTTATCACGCGGTCGCTTTGAGCCGCATCGGTGGCGTACACCAAGCCAGCGGCGCACTCTCCGCGCTCGACGTACACCAAGGCGGCCCGGACGTTGGGCGCGGGTGCGATGCGGTCTTTGAGTGCCGGCCACCAGCCCAGCGTCTCTAGGGCTTGGCGGGCGTACTGGCCGGCCGGTACGTGATCTGGGTCGCCGAGGGCCAAGCGGCCCGCGAACGTGCCGGCAAAGTCAAAACCCCTTGCCCAGCGGACGGCAAAAGGCCCTCCCTTGGGGGCAATGACCACGAGGGCGTTGCCGAGGAGATCGACGCGGGTGTCTTGCTCAATGTGCTGGCGCACTTGGAGATAGTCCATCCACGCGGCATTGGCGGAAAAATAAATGTCGGCTGGTGCCCCAGCGGCAATTTGTTTGGTCAAGGTCGAAGAGCTGGCAATGGACAGGCGCATCCCGTCGTAGTGGGTGGATAGTTCCGCGAGGGCAGAGCTCAAGCTGGCCGCGGCGAACACGCTTTGGGCCGCTACGAGCGCGGGGCAGAGCAAGAGTAGTACGATGCTAAGTGCGTACCGGGTCATGGTGCCAAAACTCGGCCAGCGACTGGGCGATATGGGCTGGGGTGCGGACGGAACGCACGGGGTGCCAAGCCGGGGGAAAGAGCTGGCGATAGCGGCTCTGACCAAAGCGGCGATCGACGAGGAGGATCGCGCCGCGGTCGGCTGCGGTGCGGATGACGCGGCCGGCGGCCTGCAACACGCGGTTCATGCCCGGATAAACGTAGGCGTACGCAAAGCCGGGGATCTCGCGCTCGTCGAAATAGTGGCGGATTAGGTCGCGTTCCAAGCACAGTTGCGGAAGCCCAACGCCGACGACCACCGCCCCGACCAGCCGCTCGCCGACTAAGTCGATCCCCTCGCCGAAGACGCCGCCCATCACTGCGAAACCCACGGTGTATTGCGCGGGCTGCAATGGCGTCGCGTCGAAGGCGGCGAGAAACGCCTCGCGCTGGCGGTCGGACATGCCGCTTTTTTGGACGAGCAGGTCGATGCTCGGATGCGCCTCGGCAAAGCGCGTTGCCACCTCCTCCATGTATTTGTACGAAGGGAAAAAGGCGAGGTAGTTGCCCGCGCGCTGGCTGACGAGCGCGGCGATGGACTCGGCAATAGCGCCGTAGCTCTCGCCGCGCTTTTTGTACGTCGTCTCAATGTGGTCGGCCAGCAGTAGGCGCAGGTGCTCGGGCGGGAAGGGCGAACCGAGGCTCAACAAGGTATCCCCCTCCTCGCCGCCGAGCAGGTCGCGGAAGTACGCCAGCGGCGAGAGCGTGGCCGAGAAGAACACGGCCGCGCAGCCGCGCCCTAGGGCTTGGCGGATATTGTGCGCTGGGTCGAGGCAGAAGAGCCGGAAGCGAATGTCCCGCCCCTGTTTTTCGGTGTACGTGGTGTAGTGCTCGTCAAAAAGCTCGCCGATGCGCTCAAACCCCAGTGCCCGGAAGTAGCACTCGACCAACTCGTCCCAAAAGGGCCGAGCCGAGCCCTGCTCTAGGACCTTCTCGGCCGCGCGGAGGACCTTGTGGACTAGCGCCATCAGGTCCGTCGGCAGTTGCTTGCTGACCCAACATTCGCCGTCGCCTTCCTGCTCAACCTGCTGGCCGAGCTTGGCAAAGTAGCGGTTGAGGGCGTCGAGCTGCTTGCCCAAGTCGGGATGCGTCTTGCCGACTAAGCGCTTGAGTCCAGCGATCTCGGATTTGCACAGATCGGCCGAGAACATTTCGCGCGCCCGATCGACGAGATTGTGGGCCTCGTCAATTAGGAAGGCGTATTGCCCGCCAGCGTCTTGGAAGAAGCGTTTGAGAAAGGCGCGTGGATCGAAGACGTAGTTGTAATCGCAGATGATGACGTCGCACCACGGCGCGAGGTCGAGCGAGAACTCAAAGGGGCAGACGCAGTGCTTTTGCGCGCATTCCTCAATGAGCGTCCGGGTGAAGGCGTCGTGGGTAAAGATGTCTGCAAGCGCGTCGTTGATGCGGTCGTAGTAGCCGCGGGCGAACTCGCATTGATCGGGGTCACAAGTGCTGCCGCCGTTGGGTTTGAAGCAGATCTTGTCGCGGGCCGTCAGCGTCAGGCTCTTGAGGCGCGCACCGCCGCCGCGCAGGTCGTCGATGGCTTTTTCAGCAACCCTGCGTCCGCTGGTCTTAGCCGTTAGGTAGAAGAGCTTTTCGGCATGGCCCAAGCCGAGGGCCTTGGCCGCCGGAAACAGGGTCGAAATGGTCTTGCCGATGCCGGTGGGTGCTTGGGCAAAGGCCCGACCGCGGCCGTCGATGGTGCGATAGGTGGCTACGGCTAGATCGCGCTGGCCGGGTCGGTACTCGGCGAAGGGGAATTTGAGGGCCGCAAGCGAACGATCGCGCTCGGCACACCACCGTTGGTAGAGCCGCGCCCAATGCAGGTAGTGCTCAATGAGGTCCGTGCAAAACGCCGCTAGTTCGTCGGACGCAAAGGTGCGGCGGTCCTCGCGGCGCTCATCGGTATCTAACTGAAGGTATGTTAGCTGGACATCAATGGTGTCGAGGCCACTTTGCTTAGCAAACATAAAGGCGTAGAGCTTGGCCTGCGCCCAATGCGCTACATTTTCAGGGATCTCGTCGAGGTCGGCCTCGGTGGTTTTAATTTCCTCGACGATCACCGCGTCGTCTTCGACGAGCAAGCCGTCGATGCGACCACTTATTTCGAGGGTGATTTCGTCGGTCTCGACTAGATAGGAGATGGGCACTTCCGCCTGATAGTCGGCGGGGCGGGCGCGCTGGACCTTCTGGTGGCCGCGGGTGCCTCCCACCAAGCGGTCGGGGCGGGAAAAGCCGCCGGAAACCAGATCGCCGGAGCGCAGCACAAATCCGACCAGTTCGCGCACCGAGGTTTTTAGCAGGCGCGGGGGCATGGTAGTATAGTATAATATAGGGTGCTATCGGGCACTTGCATTTTTACAGGAGACGATGATGAGTCAATCCGTAGTCTTGGGCGTCATTGGCGGGTCGGGGTTGTACCACATAGAAGGGGTCGAAACAGTCGCCGAGCACCGCCTAGGCACGCCCTTTGGCGCGCCCTCGGACGCCATCGTCGAGGCGCGAATCAGCGACCGCCCGGTGCATTTCCTGCCGCGCCATGGTCGGGGGCATCGGCTGCTGCCCACCGAAGTGCCCTCACGCGCCAACATTCACGCGCTCAAGCAACTAGGGGTGAATCACGTTTTGGCCGTAAGCGCTTGCGGCATCATGCAGGAGAGTATCCGGCCTGGGGACCTGATCGTGCCCGACCAGATATTCGACCGCACCCGCGGCCAACGCCCATCGACGTTCTTTGGCGACGGGATCGTTGGACACGTGATGTTTGCCGACCCGTTCTGTGCGCGGTTGCGGGGCGTGGTCGGCGCGGCGGCCCAAGCGGCCGGTGCCAACGTCCACGAGGGCGGCACGTACCTCTGCATGGAGGGGCCGGCCTTTTCCACCCGGGCTGAGTCGCATTTCTATCGCAACGCTGTGGGCGCGGCCGTGATCAGCATGACCGCTCTGCCCGAGGCCAAGCTAGCGCGCGAGGCAGAAATGTGTTACGCGCTGCTGGCAACGGGCACGGACTACGACTGCTGGCACGAGACGGAAGAAGACGTGACCGTCGAGCAAGTGCTAGCAGTGCTACGGGCCAACAGCGCCTTGGCCGCACAGGTCGTCTCCGAGGTCGCCACGCGCCTACCGACCGAATCCGCTTGCCCTTGTTTGCGCGCCGCCGAAAGCGCCATCGTCACCGACCCCGCGGCGATTCCTCCAGCGGCCAAGGAGCGGCTCCGGGTGTTCTACGGAAAGTACTGGGATTGAGTGACGAAAGGACGAACAGCATGGCCACGGAGATTTGCAGATGGCGGAATGTTTTAGAATAGCGGTCGTAGGCGTCGGCCGGATTGGCGCATTCCACGCCCGCCACGTCCAAGAACTGGCCAGCGAGCGGGGCGATTGTGCGTTGACCGCCGTGGTAGATGGCTATGGCGACCTAGCCGCCGAGGTTGCGGCGCAGCTACAGGCCGGCCAAGAAACGGCGATTGGCGTCTTCAAAGATGTAGAGGAACTGGTCGCGGCGAATGCCGCTGACGGCGCGTTTGTTGCCTCGCGCACTGAAAACCACTACCGCGACGCCCGGACTTTGATCGACGCAGGCTGGCGGATCTTGATGGAAAAGCCGCTGACGCACTCTCTGGCCACAGCGCGCGAGTTTGCCGCCTATCTAGACGCCGACGCCTTTCGCCGCACGGCCCTGATGCAGGCTTTTATGCGCCGCTTCGACGCCCCGCTGTTGTGGGCCAAAGCCCTGTTGGACCGAGGCACTATCGGCACACCGTTCAAGATCGTCTCGATCCTCGAAGATCCAGTGCCGCCGCCCGACGGGTACAATAGCTCCGGCCTCCTCGCGGATATGGCGGTACACAATATCGACGAGATTCTCTGGCTCGGCGGGCAGCGGCCCGAGCGGCTGGCTGGCTTTGGCAGCTTGCTTTACAACCAGCAGCACACGGACGTCAAAGAGGATTTCGACGACGCCCTCTTGCAGATGTACTTTCCCGACAACCTGATCGGCCAAGTGACCGTCAGCCGCAACCACGTGGCCGGGTATCGCAACGAGACTTGGGTTTACGCCACGGAGGGGTTGGTGCATGTGGGGGCCTTTGGTGCGGACTCGCTTGTGGTGGAAGCGGCGGCCTTGGGGCGGCGGGGCTACATTGAGCGGCGAGAATTTGCCCTGCGCGATTACGGAGCAGCGGTGCCGTTCTTTGTCGAACGCTTCGGATTGGCATACAAGGCCGAGTTAGGCCACTATATCGACCAGTGCCGTGAGGGAACGCCCTTTGCCGTTGATCACCGCGATGGGCTGACAGCGCTGGAGATTGCGCTGGTGGGAAGCGGGGCGTTACAGGGGCGCGAGGGCGGTGTCGCGGTTTGAGCAGACCGCGCACTTTCGATTCATTCAGGATTGCCATAGCTTTTGCGAAAAATTGCCCATGTCCACTACCTATCGCCCCCACTGCCGCCGCGTCACTAGCTGCGGCAGATGGACGAGATTTGACCATAGGAGGTCGTTATGGTACTAGCCTGCGCTTTATTTTTTTTTCTGCTAGATTTTTTTCTGCTTCTTTCCTCGCTTTCTTTGGGCTTGGATTTTGGATGGAAAGTAGAGCTTCCAGCCTATTTCTTCCTAATTCCCGCCCTAATTCCCGCTCTGTATTTCGGATGGAGCGCAGAAAAGAATCGCGAACGGCTGGAACAGCTAGCCGATCGGCTGCGCCTGCTCTACAAGGACGCCGGTCGGCCAGCCCTGCGGGTCCGCCGTCCTAGACGACTCCACTTTGAGACGCATCAGGCTCTCCGAGAATTGGAAAAGAGCCTGAGGACCTTGGAGCTCCACTACCAAATCTGGGACCGTCGGCAGCGCCATCCCCGGGTGTTCATCGACGACCCCAAGCCCATCCTCGACAATATGAATCAACGCATCTCGCGGCTGGAAGAGGTTGCCGTCAAATAGAGGAGCCGTGCTCGCAGGGTTCCATCTGCCACGAATGCGCCCATGACTTGACAGTCTGTGAAAAGTGTATATGTTGTCGTCAAATTGTTGTGAAAAATGACGATAGACTGGTCAAATGACGGTTCCACGTATATTTGAACCCCCGAAAAAGAGCTTCTTTCTCTTAGGACCGCGCGGCGTTGGCAAAAGCACCTATCTGCGAATCGCTTTTCCCAAAGCACACGTCATCAACCTGCTCGCCGAGGATACATATCAGCGCCTGCTTGCAACGCCAGGGCTCCTGTCGGCCGAGCTGCGGGCTGTGCCCGGCGACCGCTGGGTGGTTTTAGACGAAGTGCAGAGACTGCCGGCGCTGCTCAATGAAGTACACCGTTTTATCGAAGAAAAGGGGCTGCGCTTTGTTTTGTGCGGGTCGAGCGCGAGAAAACTCAGACAGGCAGGTGTCAACCTGCTCGCAGGACGCGCCCTGTATCGCGCGATGCACCCCTTTATTCCCGAGGAGTTGGGAGAACGGTTCGCGCTCGACGACGCTTTGCAACACGGTTTGTTACCCATTGTATGGGATTCGGAGGACAGGGCAGAAACGCTCATTGCCTATACGCAAATGTATCTCAGAGAAGAGATTCAAGCCGAGGCTCTAGTACGCAACCTCCCGGGATTCGCACGCTTTCTGCCCGTTGCAGCCCTCTTTCACGGTCAGACCTTGAACGTGATTAACATTGCCAGAGACGCTCAGGTTGCACGCACGACGGTGACGGGTTATCTGGCCATCCTAGAGGAGACGCTCCTCTGCTTTCGGCTTCCTGCTTATGAGACCCGATTGCGCGTCCGCGAACGCAAATTGCCCAAATGGTATTGGTGTGACCCCGGTATTGTACGAGCCATGAAAAAGGTCACGACGACGCCAACACCAGAGGAGCGCGGTGTCCTATTTGAGGGGCTGATTGCACAGTTGATTCGGTCGTACAAAGACTATCGCAACTTGTGTGACGAATGCTTTTATTGGGCAACCGTTGCACAGACCCAAACTGAGGTCGACTTCCTGCTCAAACGCGCCGGAGAATTTGTCGCCATTGAGGTCAAGTCCGGCGGCACATTTGCCGAATCTTGGTGCAAAGGACTGAGAGTGCTGGCCGGCTTAAAGGGTCTATGCCGACGCATTGTCGTCTATCCCGAAGGGCCTGCATTGCAAACGGCAGATGGCATTGAGGTCCTTCCATTCTCGCAATTCTCCAACCTGTTGGCCGCCGATGCACTGTGGCCATAAATGCCCTCGCACGACTTCGCCCAGCCTCTCTCGCGTCGCGCTGACGACGATAAGGAGCACTTCTTATGACCACGGAAATCAACCAAGCGTCCCTCGTGCTCGTGCAAGGGGATATTACAAGAGAACGCGTTGATGCGATTGCCAATGCTGCTAACGAGCGCCTCATCGGCGGCGGGGGCGTTGACGGCGCCATTCACCGTGCTGGAGGACCGGCCATCGCGGTGGAATGCAGCGCAATCCGCGCCAAGCAAGGCGGTTGTCCCACCGGTCGAGCCGTGATCACGACGGGGGGCAATCTTCCCGCCAAGCACGTCATCCACACCGTGGGGCCGGTCTGGAGGGGTGGAACTGCCGGTGAACCCGAACAGCTTGCTAGCTGTTATCGAGAAAGTTTAGGACTCGCATTGGAGCACCGCATCAAGACGATTGCCTTCCCGTCCATCAGCACCGGCGTGTACGGTTATCCGGTCGCACAAGCGGCGACCATCGCGCTCAATGCGGTAAAGCAGTTCCTCGTAGAGCACGATGGTCTCGCTGAAGTGCGTTTCGTCCTCTTCGACGATGCGACGTACGACGCTTATGAGAATACCCTTGTGGGTATGAAAGTGTAAATGGAAGTGGCAATCCCATGAGCGACTGCGGGATCATCGTCAGCGGGATCAAATAGAGAAGGCGTGATACGAGCCTCTATTCACGGCTTGTCCTACTCCACCCTTCTCAACGTCCCGCCATCGCGCACGGCCTCGTAAATCTGGGCGAACTCGCGGCTGCCGTCGTCTTCGACGGGGAGGCATTCAGAGCCGCTTTCGCAGATGGGCATGGCGTCGCGGGGGTATTCGTTGTGGAGGGCCTGCTTGGAGCAGCCGTAGTAGGTGACTTCGCCGTTGGCGCGGGCGTAGCGATAGACGTGGCGAGGCGGATCGACCCAACTGTAATCCACCCGGTATTGCTCTATGGCTTGGAGCTCAACCTCGACGCCGAGACCGGGCCGTTCCGGGACTCGGTAGTAGCCGCCGCGTAGCTCGATGGGGTCGGCCAACAGTTGGCTCTCCCAGATGTTCATGCAGGTAATGGCCGGCCACTTGCTCTGGGGACAGACCGCGCCCAAGTGAGCGGCCCACGTGGTGGTGATGCCCGTGCCGACGAGCTGGAGCCAGAAGGGCTTGTTGGCTACGTCTGCGACCGCGGATTGCTGCGCGATGCCGTGGGCCCCAGCGCAGACGACAAAGCCATCGGCGACGTCCTCTTGCAGGGTGGTGAGAATGGGCGGCGAGCCGTAGTGCATGGCCAGCGGGCGGCGGATGTGGTTGCGGATTTGGGCGTTGCCGGCGACATCGGCTTGGGGGATCGGCGTCTCAATCATGGCCACCTGCGGGTATTGCTCCAAGGTTGATAAAAACTCGACCGCGCTGGCGGCGTTGGCGAGCGTGCCGTTGAAGTCCAAGTCGAGCTTGAACTGCGGGGGAACGGCCGCGATGATAGCCTCGATACAGGCGTGCAGGTCGAACCAAGTCCGCGCCTTGAGCTTGGCGGTGGTATAGCCCTGCGCGACGGCGTCCGCGCATTGGCGCGCCCAGTCTGCGGGCGGCATGTCTATCGCCCACCACGACAGCGGGCACCACGTGCGGACCTTGGGGCCTAGAAGGCGGTAGGCCGGGGTGCCCAATGCTTTGCCTACTGCGTCGAAAAGTGCCTGCTGGACCCCAGCACCCAGCGCATCCTCCCACAACAAATCGCCAGCGGCGCGGCCGACAATGCGGTCTTCGATGTCCGCGGGGACTTTGGCCCACGTGTAATTGGGAATGGTTTCGCCCCAGCCTATGGTGCCGTCGGCGAGGGTGATTTTGCAGAGTTGGACAATGCGCCAATGCGGTAGCCAGTACTGGATATGCTGATTGGTGTGGTCGGTAAACGGAACATCCAAGTGGATGAGTTCGACGGATTGGACTTGCATGGGGAACTCCTTTGGGAAGCGATGGGGTGGGCTATATACGGCAGGCCAAGCTAGGTGTCAAGCTCTAAGCAGTTCTATGGAGAACGATGCGGAGCGTCAGTTGGGTTATATTGGGAACATGGAAATTCGCCAATTCGCCGAACAGGTGCTCTTCGGAACGCGCTGGGAAGACAAACTCATCGCCCTCGATCGCTACGAGGACCACGCGCCCGGTGCGGGGATTGAGACCCCCAGCGCCCCAGGCCGCCCGCCCGGCTTGGGGCTGGACGAGTGGCACCACCGGGAAAGGCTCCGCTTCCGCGACGTGCGCCACTTCCACAGCGAAAAGGAGCGCGGGCTGGTCTTGCACTTTTTTGCCAATCACGAGCTGCTCGCCTTGGAGCTGATGGCACTGGCCCTGCTCAAATTTCCGCAGGCCCCGGAGAAGTTTCGCCGCGGCGTGGTGCAGACGCTCAAAGACGAGCAAGAGCATGTGCGGCTCTACCAGCAGCGGATGCAGGAGATTGGGGTGAGTTTCGGCGAAATCCCGGTCGGCGACTTTTTCTGGCAGGCCATCGGGCCGATGGAGACCCCGATGGACTTTGTAACCGGCTTGAGCCTGACCCTCGAACAAGCCAATCTCGACTACGCACGGCACTACGCCGAGACCTATCGGCAGTTGGGCGACCCAGAGACTGCGGCGATTCTGGAGCGGATCTATCGCGACGAAATCGGCCACGTCAAGCACGGATTGACGTGGTTTAGGCGCTGGCAGGAGGCCGGGCTGAGCGAATGGGAAGCCTATCGCCGGGCACTGCGCTTCCCGCTGGGACCAGCGCGGGCCAAAGGCATCGGCTTCAACCGCACGGGTCGGCTTAAGGCCGGGCTTTCCGCGGATTATATCGACGAACTGGAGCTGTTCTCGCAGTCGCGGGGACGCTGTCCGGCCGTGTACTGGTTCAATGCCAACTGCGAGGGGCAAGTCGCCTTGGGGCGGCCGGGTGTTACGCCGCCGCAGCGGGTGGCCGAGTTGGAGGCCGACTTCCAAGTGCTGCCCATGCTCCTGTGCGCCCGCGATGACGTGGTGCTCCTGCGCACAAAGCCCTCGCCGGCCTTTTTGCGACAGATGCAGGCGTTGGGCTTTGCGATTCCAGAGTTCGTCGAATGCAGCGCGGATGGCCTAGCGGCACTGGCCGAGCGCAAGGTCAACGCGCTCAGACCTTGGGGCTGGAGTCCAGACAGTGCCGAGTTGCTCGCGCCGTTGGGCGCGGGCTTACCTCGCGGTGGCGAAGGGCCTTGCTGGAGCGCGGCGATTCGGTCGCTCTACGCCAAGTCGTGGAGCGCGGCGCGGCTGGGCGAATTCCTCGCAGCGCACGAGGCCGACTATTTCTGCGGGCCGGATGTGGTCGGCACGGCTTGCGAGACGACGGAACAAGTCCTAGCGCAGATAGAGCGTTTGGCGGAGGCCGGTTTTGACGCGGTGGTCGTCAAGGCCATATACGGCTCTTCGGGCCGGGGTCAGATCCACTGCCGTGGAGGTCAGGTCCGCGCAGAGCAACGCGGCCGGCTGGCAAACATGTTGCGGCAGCAAGGCCAAGTCGTAGTAGAGCCGTGGCTCGACAAGGTGGTGGATCTGTCGCTGCACTTCGATGTGGGGGCGCAGGGTGCGGCGGTGGTGGCCGGCTGGACGCGGTTTCTCACCGCTGGGCGCGGGCAGTATCGCGGCTCGTTTGTCGGCTCGCTTACCGCTGGCCTCGACGAGGAGGTAAGGCGATTTCTCTACGGCGATGGCCGCGATCCACACCGCTTACCGCACTTGGGCGAGCAACTCGCCGAATGGCTCGCCGAGCCGTTGTGTGCGGCAGGTTATCAGGGGCCGGTTGGCGTGGATGCCATGGTGTACCGCGACCGCGACCGTCTGCGGCTAAAGCCGATTGTGGAGATCAACCCGCGCACGACGATGGGCCGGGTGGCACTCAAGCTGCGACAAGCGGTTAATTCGGCTCGCACGGCCCTGTGGCTGGTACTCAGCCATCGCGAGGTGGTAGCGGCTGGATTTGCTAGCTTGGCCGAATGCGCCGCTGCGCTAGAGGCCGCGCATCCGGCCCGGCTGATGCCCGATGGCAAGCAACTGAGCGGTGGGGTGCTTTTTACCACCGATCCGGCACAGGCCCGTTCTTTCGCCACCGCGCTGCTAGTCGGCGAATCGCTGGCCGAGTGCGAGGAGTACCTGCGAGAAGCGGGGTTGGTGCTCAAGTCGGGTGTGAACTGAGGTGTGCCCCTACTCGGCTCCGTCTAACAGGCGTCCAAAGGCTTCGAGGTTGGGCACCTGTATGGCCGCCCGATGCAACTGCTTGAGACGCTGCAAATCCTTGATGCCCCGGATGCGAGCGGCCAACGGCTCCGCCGCGCCGAGCGCAAAGCGAATCTCCAGCACATCGAGCAGAGCTTCAATGGCGCGTTCTCGCCCTCCTTGCTCGCGGGCTTGTTGGGTGAGGAGTTGGGCAAACGATGATTCGCGGATAAGGTCCATGATTCCCTCCTGAGAAATAATAGCTGCAATGGTTTCGGGCGCGTATATCAACCCGCTGAGTACCGACAGGCCGCCGACCAAATTGCCCCGCGCCGGCTCCGCCAGCGGCAGTGCTTGAACCGCTTGTACGCATTGACTCAACCACATCAAAGTCGGCCATCCGTAGCTATGACCATCAATCGCCGCTCGGCGTTTTAAGGAAGTTTAGCGGTTCACCAGCAGTTTCTCTATCTCAGGCGGAAAACCGCGCTGTCCGTCGCGGTTGAGGCTGGTGCCGATGAGGCGGCCGTGCAGCACGTGTGCGCCATCGGCTTCTCTGAAGATGTCTTGGACAAAGCAAAAGCGCAGGCGGCTCTCCCGCTCCAAGCGCAGCTCGACCGTGAAGCGGTCGCCGCTTCTGAGGGGAGCCTTGTAGTCGATTTCTGCGCGGGTGAGAACCAAGTCGTGGCCCTGATGGTGGAAGCGGGCAAAGCTGAGGCCGAGGCTTTGCAAGTACTGGTGGCGGGCGTGTTCGAGGTAGTTCTGGTACACGGCGTTGTTGACGACGCCCTGAAGGTCGCATTCGTAGTCGCGCACGGATAGGGTGAGCGCGAAGTCGGGAGGCGGTGCTGGCATGTTCTATGCTCCTATGGGCAAGAGCGGCGGTGCTGCTTGTTGGATTGGGGGGACTTGGCTATTTTGTGCCCGCAAAAGGAGGGCGAGCGATGTTAAAAATATCCGTCTGGCACGGCGATTTGTCGGAATCATACCTGCGCTACGTCACCCAACTCGGGGTTGACTGTTTGGACTTTGGCTCGGGCGACTACTTCCCCGGGGTCAAAGAGCAGGGTTATCCCGACTTGGACGCCGTGATAAAGATAAGAAAAAAGATCCGCGCTTGGGGCCTAGACATCAACCGCGTGACCCTACCGGACATAACCGAAAAGTTCATGTCCGGGCAGGACGAGGGCGAGAAGGAGCTGGAAAACACGGCCGCTGCGTTGGAGGTCTTTGCCGAGGCCGGCGCACCCATTGCGCGGCAGCGATTCCACGGCGATGTGTTCCCTTGGATGCTCCACCGCTGGAACTCGCCCCGCCGCGGTGGCTATCACTACCGGGCCGAGAGCCGCGGCTTGGCCTCAAGCGATCAAGGCCCGCCCGCGCCCGAGGCACTCGACACGTGGTGGACGCGCTTTTGCGCGGTGTACGAGCGCTTGGTGCCCATTGCCGAAGATCGCGACATCAAGTTGGCGATCCATCCTTCGGACTCGCCGCTGCCGGATACGCCGCTGGGCGGCTTGGGCTTTCACAAGGTCATCGACGCCTTTCCCAGCCGCCAAGTTGGGTATCTCTACTGCTGCGGCACCCGCGCCGAGGCTGGGGGCTTGCCCTTAGTGCTCGACGAGGTCCACAACTACGGGCGCAAGGGCCGGATCTTCATGGTGCATTTGCGCAATGTGCGCGGGAGTTTGGCCACGGCCGGAGGATTTGAGGAGACCCTGCTCGACGACGGCGACATGAACATGGCCAAAATTCTGCTGGAACTGGAGCGGGTGGGTTTCGACGGGTGTATCAATCCCGACCACATTCCGGCCTTAGAAGGGGACGAAGGGGCACTGACGCGGGGGTTGGCCTATTCGGTGGGGTACATCAAGGCGTTGTTTGCCGCGTTGGCGGCGATCAAATAGCAGAATGAAGCCGACTAACAAGAAGATCGCGGCGATCATCACGGAATACCGCCCTAGATCGCACGCCGACGTGATCGTCTCCAAATTCCTCAAGGGATTTCCCACGGACGAGGGCTTGTTCGCGCCGAGGGTTGAGGTCGCGTCTATGTACATTGACCAGTTCCCCGAAAACGACATCGGGCGGGCGATGGCCCAAGAACACGGGGTGCCGATTTTTAACAGCATCTCGGCGGCCCTGTGTCTGGGCGGGCGGGAGCTAGCGGTGGGTGGGGTGTTGTCCATTGGCGAGCACGGGGACTACGCTTGGAACGAGAAGGAGCAACAGCTCTATCCGCGACGCTACTTCATGGAGCAAATCTGCGGGGTGATGGCGACGTCGAAGCGGGGGGTGCCGGTGTTCAACGACAAGCACTTGTCCTATAGCTGGACCGACGCGCTGTGGATGTACCAACGGGCGCAGGCGGTGGGGGCGGCGTTTATGGGCGGGTCTTCGCTGCCGGTGTGTTGGCGGCAGCCTTGGGTCGAGCACGAGCTGGAAACTCCGGTGGAGGAGGCCGTGGCAATCGGGTTTTCCGGGCTAGATATCTACGGGTTCCACACCCTTGAAGTGCTCCAGTGCATGGTTGAGCGGCGGCGCGGCGGCGAGACCGGGGTGGCCGCGGTGACCTGTTTGGAGGGAGCGGCTGTGTGGCGGGCCGCCGAGGCGGGATTATGGTCGCGGGATTTAGCAGAGGCCGCCTGTGCGGCGATTGCCGACAAGCCCGCAGGGACGATGGAGGAACACTGCCAAAATCCAGCACTTTTTGTGGTGGAATACCGCGACGGGCTGCGGGGGGCCGTGTTGCTGCTCAACGGCTACATCCACGACTTGGCATACGCGACGCGGGTTGGCGGGCAGGTACAAGCCTGCGAGTTCTACGCCCAAGGGCACGGCGGGCCGGAAGGGGCATACTCTCATTTCAGCTATCTGTCGCTCAACGTCGAAGAGATGTTCCTGAGCGGCGAGGCCCAGTATCCGGTCGAGCGCACCCTGCTGACCAGCGGCATCCTCGAAGCGGCCCTGACGTCGCGCTATGAGGGCCACAAGCGGCTGGAGACGCCGGAGTTGGCCGTGAAATACCAGTCCTACGATACGTTCAGATGGCGACCCACCGGGCCGAGACCAACCGGAGCTTGCCTAGACCCGTGGCCGCCAAGCACGTGAACACGAAAGGAGGTTCTTGATGCCTACGTTCCAAGATACTCTACAGCTAGCCCATCGAGTCTTTGAAGAAACGAGCGGGCCAGCGTGCCATACCCTAGCCCAACTGGGCTTTGATCAGCCCTATCAAGCCTTGCGGCGGCTGGATCTGTTGGTCGATCTGGCCGGACCAGCCTATGCCTTAGATCCTCCGGTGTCGCTGCTGGCGGCGGTGAGCCGATCCGTCCAGCCCGACCAAGCGCTGCGGCGGTTGGAGCGATTCCTAGAAAGAACGGGCGGGATAACGGCACTACATCACCGGACCAACGACGTCCCCACCTTGGGGCAGCAGTTGGCGCAAGTCTTGGGCTACAGCGGCTTTTTGACCGATGTACTGATGCGCACCCCGGCGTACCTCTACTGGCTGCTCGACGAGACGCCCTACCTGAGCCAGTCGCTGGCCCTGTCCGCCCTGCGCCGCACCCTAATCGAAGAGACGGACAGCGACGATCCCCTAACGGACTTGTACCGATTCCAGCAGCGCGAGTTGCTGCGGTTGGGCGCGGCCCAAGTGCTGGGCGTGAAAGACGTACGGCAGGTTGGCCGCGAACTGGCCGACCTAGCCGACGGGATCGTAGATCAAGCCCTAACGTGGGCGTGGGAAGAGCTGGTGTCGCGCTGGGGCCGGCCGATGGGCCAGCACGGCCGACCGGCCAAGTTTTGCGTGGTGGGCTTGGGCAAGTACGGCGGCCAAGAGCTCAACTACAGCTCGGATGTCGATTTACTGTTCATCTACGACGAAGAAGGCGAAACGCGCGCGCCGCGCGGCGGCTATTCGGTCGATAACGGCCAGTTTTTCCGGCGCTTGGGCGAGCGGCTCATCCAGTTGTTGACCGCGATGACCGAGGAGGGATTCTTTTATCGCGTTGACATGCGGCTGCGGCCCGACGGAGGCGATGGGGCCTTAGTGCGGCCCTTGGACAGCTACTTGAGTTACTACGAGGAACGGGGCGAGTTGTGGGAGCGCCAGATGTTGATTAAGGCCCGGCGCGCCGCTGGCTCAACCCAAGTATGGCGAAACTTTCGCCAAATGCTGGTCCCTTTTGTCTTTCCGAGCCATTTCACGGAAGACCCGCGCCAAGAGATTGCCCGCATCAAGCAACGCATCGAAGACGAAATATCGATTCGGGCCGGCGACAACAACATTAAGCTACAGCCCGGGGGCATCCGCGACATCGAGTTCATCGTCCAGTGCCTACAGCTGCTCAACGGCCATACTCATCCCCAAATCCGCACCCACAATACCCTGACGACGATTGATCGCCTGCGCCGGGCCGGCCTGCTCGCGCCAGCGGACGCCCAGACCCTAACGGACGCCTACCGCTTTTTGCGCCAGCTAGAAAACTTGCTGCAAATTCAGGAGGCCCAGCCGGTGTACGCGGTGCCCGAAGAGGCGGATACCCGCCAGATCCTAGGCGAATTGATGGAACTGGACGAGCCGCTAGAGGCGGCCTTGGATCGGCATCTCAAAGGCGTCCGGCGGCTGTTTGATGCCGTGGTTGGTGGCCAATGATCAGGCCCTATCCGGCCCCGGGCGCGGAATGGGGCCAACCAAATAACCACTTCCAAGGAGAGCTACCATGATGCAACGTCTCGCCACGATGGTGCTGGCTTTAGTGGCCAGCACGGCCTTCGCCCAAGAGCCGACGGGCGATCCGTCGATTATATCCGCAGGGGCCAAGCTCGAAGTGCTCTTCGACGGTGCCTTCTTTTCCGAAGGGCCGGCCGTGGCCCTAGACGGCTCGGTTTACTTCAGCGACATTACCTTTTCTCAGGATTCGGGGATGCAGGCCGGGCATATCTGGCGCTACGATCCCAAGACCGGCCAGACCGCGATCTACCGCTCGCCCAGCGGCATGTCCAACGGCCTCAAATTCGACGCCATGGGGCGGCTAATCGCCGCTGAGGGTGCTGACTTTGGGGGGCAGCGCGTGACGCGCACAGACTTGGCCACCGGCAAGGCCGAGATCATCGCGGGACTGTACGAAGGGCGGCCCTTTAATGCTCCCAACGACATTTCCATCGACGAAAAGGGCCGCATCTACTTCAGCGACCCGCGCTACCTCGGACACGAGCCGCTCGACCAGCCGGTGATGGCGGTGTACCGGCTCGACCCAGACGGCACTATCGAGCGGATCATCACCGACGCCGGCAAGCCCAACGGCGTTTGCGTGTCCCCGGACCAACAGTCGCTCTACGTGGTCAGCAACGACAACGGCAATACCGGGATCTTCCGCTTGGAAGGCATGCCCGCGCACAAGGGCCGAATGGCTCTGTTGGCGTACGACCTGCATCCCGACGGCACGGCGACCTTCCGCGAGGTGCTAGTCGATTACTATCCAGAAGACGGGCCGGACGGCTTAGTCGCCGACGTGGACGGCAACCTGTACGTGGCGGTGCGGGATGTGACGCGCCCGGGCATTGTCGTGTATTCGCCGCAGGGCGAGGAACGAGCCTATATCCCCACGCCCGAAGTCCCGACCAATGTGGCGTTTGGCCGCGGCGCGGAGAGCAAGACGCTCTACGTCACCTACGGAGGGGGCGACCCGCCCGACAATCCGGGCATCTTGGCCGAGATAAAGGTCGGCAAGGACGGATACCACCTGCCGGCTCCGTGATGCGATGACCTCTTTAGACTGGGCCATCGTCTTGGTGCTCAACGGTGGCATCGTCGCCTATAGCCTGATTGCCTTCCGCAACAAGGGGGAGAGTTTCGACTGGTACCTCGCGGCCAAGTCCATGCCTTGGTGGGTGATCGGGCTATCGGCGTTTGGCACGGCCGTCGATAGCGGCGATTACGTCGGCATTGTCGGCGGGTCGTATAAGCTGGGGCTGTCGCAACTGGCGCAGTGGTGGCTGGGCATTGCCGTGGGCTGGACCGTACTCAGCTTCTTCGTCATCGTGCCGATGTATCGCTCTGGGGTTTTTACCAACGCCGAGTGGCTGGAGTTCCGCTTTGGGCCAGCGACCCGCGTGCTAGCGGTCTTGATCAACGTCCAATCGCGTACCAACGTGCTGGGCAACATCTTCTTTTCCATGTTCCTAGTCCTCAATGTCGTCGCTGGAATCGAGGAGACGACTTGCTGGTTGGTGGTGGTCGGCGTGGTGCTCAGCTCGGCGCTCTACATCGTGCGCGGCGGCTTGCGCGCCGGGGTGTTGACCGACGCGCTCCAAAGCACGGCGATGATCGTGGCCTCTTTCGTGCTCTGGGGATTCGTCTATTCGGGGCTGGGCGGCTGGGATGGGGTGACGGCGCGGCTGGAGGCCGTGGAAGAAGGGCTGGCGGATACGCTGCTGCACGTGGGGGGCTATTCGCCCCCTGGGGTGCCCTCTTTCATGGTGGTATTCGGCTTTTTAGTGGTGCTGACCACGTACGCGGTCATCAATCAGTACGAGGCTCTCCGCTTCCTCTGCGCCCGCTCGGAGTGGGACTTCAAAATGGCCGCGCTGGTCGCCAGCATCGCCACGGCGATATGCCTGTTCTTCAACGTCAGCTTGGGGCCGATGGCGCGGGCGCAGTTTCCCGGCCTAGAAATCGTTGACCAAGCCTATCCACTGATGATCAAAGAGTACCTGCCCGCCGGGTTGGTCGGGCTGGTGGTCGCCGGGCTGGTGGCGGCTGGGTACTCGACCTTTGACTCCATTAGCATTGGCATTTCCTCGCTCTTTGTGCGCAATGTGTACGCACGCACTATAGTCAAGGACGCCACGGATGCACACTACACCAAGGTAGGACGGATCTTGGTGCCATTCATTCTGGCGATGGGCTTTGTCTATGTGCCCTTTTTGGGCGAGAAGGGGATGCTGCTGTTTTACCTGCGGCTGACTGGGGCCACTGCCGTGCCGCTGATGACGGTCATTCTGATGGGGGTTTTCACGCGAGTACACCGCAAGACCGGGATCGTCGGCTTGCTGGTGGGGCTTGGCTACGGGATGTCGGCGATCTTGGCCGACTTCAACGAGTGGCCGCTGCCGGTGTGGTACCACAACACGTGGTGGACCTACCTGTGGAACTTGGTGCTGCCCGCGGCGAGCATGCTCATCGCCTCCAAGCTGATCGACCGGCGACGCGGTCCGGTGCGCGACGAGGAATTGCGCGGGTTACTGTACGTCCGCCACGAGGACCCGGCTGCCTTGCGCCCGCTAATGGCCCGGCGGATCGTGGAACTCGAAGGCACTTGGTTGCAGAAAACCCTGATGGAAGCACCCATCCGGCCGGAGTATCCGTTTGCGGTCGGTGAGGATGGTCCTAAGTGGTATTTGCGACCGGGAGTGTGGATGGGAGTCTATTTGGCCGTGGCGAGCGTGCTACTTTTTGTGGTGTTGTGGTAGGTCAGACGAACTCAGATACCTTCGTACGCGACACGTACGTTGAGTCCGCCCTTTCTGGTGTTGCCGCTGCGTCCCGCCCTCGACGAGGGCAAGATGCCCTCGATCCTTGGAAGGTTGGCCGCTGGTGTCGTGTAGTAATCGCGAGAGGAGCTAAACGATGGTCCATGCCGGAGAATTGACTGCGGTCGAGCGCAGGGCCGTCGCGGCCTCGCCTTTTGCGGCACACTACCCTCCGACCGAACGCATCAAGACCATTGTGGTCGAGCACTTCCCGGCCCTCGGCAAGCTAGCGGCCATGCGCTTTGTCGAGTGGGTCCAAGACCATCCCGGCGGCGTGGTCTCGCTGCCGACAGGTAAGACGCCCGAGCACTTTATCCGCTGGGTCGAGCGGCTGCTGAGGCATTGGGACGCGGCCGACATTCGTCGCCAACTCGAAGAGGCCGGCGTTGATCCCCAGCGCAAGCCGGACCTGCGCAGCCTGCACTTTGTGCAAATCGACGAATTTTACCCGATTGACCCTCGGCAGGACAACAGTTTCTACGCCTATGTAAACCGCTTCTACATCGAGGGCTTTGGCTTGGACCCGGCTAGGGCTATGCGAATTAACTGCGCTGAGATCGGCTTGCGAGACGGCCAAACCTTAAACGAGGTGTGGCCAGACGGCACCGTGGATCTCTCGCTGCGCTATCGGGCCGCCCGCACCTCGCTTGAGCGCGTCCAGCAGGACGCATTGCGGCGGATTGACCAGTGGTGCCAAGAGTACGAGGAGCAAATCCGCGCCCTCGGGGGCATTGGTTTTTTCTTAGGCGGCATTGGCCCGGACGGGCACATTGGCTTTAACGTGCGCGGCTCGGACCATTTTTCGACGACTAGGCTGACGGGGATCAACTACGAAACGCAGGCCGCGGCCGCCAGCGACTTGGGCGGCATTGAGGTGGCGCGCAAGCGGCTGGTCATCACCATCGGCCTAGGCACGATCGTTGGCAATACCGACTGCTGTGCCCTGATCATCGTCGCCGGCGAGACCAAGGCCGGTATTGTCGCCGCCGCGGTCGAGCAGGCTCCCGACGTGCGCTATCCGGCCACGGCACTGCATCGCTTACCCAAGGCGCGGTTCTACGTCACCCAAGGAGCGGCCAAGAAGCTCAGGGCTAGGCGGCTCGTGCTCGTGCAGCAACGGGCCGCCATGGACGACGAGATGGTGGAGAAGATCGTCATCGACTTAGCCTGTAGCTTGGGCAAAAAGGTCGTCGATCTGACCGCGGAGGACCTAGCGCGGGATGCGTTGGGCGCGGTGCTTTTGCAGCAGCACACCCAACAGGTCGATGCCTTGACGCGCAGGGTGCGCGACCGCTTGGTCGGCAAGATCGAGCGGGGCGCTCAGACCCTTTCCGGGACGCGCTTCCTACACACGGAGCCGCACCACGACGACCTAATGCTGGGCTACCTGTCTTATATCGTCCGCCATGTGCGCGACGCGACCAATGTGCATTATTTCGCCTGCTTTACCGGCGGTTTTACGGCGGTGACCAACCGCTTTATCGAGGCTCACTTGCAACGGCTGCGGCACTTTTTGCCCACCCCTGAGTGCGCTGCGCTGTGGGCGCAAGGCTACTTTGACCCCAGTCTTGAAAACGGCCGCAACCGCGATGTCTGGCAGTACCTCGACGGGATCGCCGCGGCGGACCCGCTCGTGTGCGACGAGGGGACGGCCCGGCGCTTTTTGCGGAATCTCGTCGCGCTGTACGGAGTTGAGGATCTCGACGGTATTGAGGCCCGGTTGACGGAACTGGAGGCTTACTTCGCCAGTCGCTATCCGGGGCAAAAGGATGCGCCCGAGGTCCAGATGCTCAAAGGCAAATGTCGCGAGTGGGAAGCCGAGTGTCTTTGGGGGTATTTTGGCTGGGACTGCGCCAGCGTCAAACACCTGAGCCTCGGCTTTTACACCGGCGACATCTTCACGCAAGAGCCAACGCTCGAAGGCGATGTACCGCCCGTCCTCGCGCTCCTCAACCAAGTAGAGCCCGACGTGGTCGGCGTAGCCCTAGACCCAGAGGCCAGCGGGCCGGACACTCACTACAAGGTGCTACAAGTGATCTCTGAGGCCCTCCGCCGCTACGAGCGGCAAAGCGGACGCTCTGGTATCAAGGTCTGGGGCTACCGCAACGTGTGGTATCGCTTTGACCCGAGCGAGGCCAATATCTTCGTGCCGGTTTCGCTCAATATGTTCTCGGTCATGCACAGTGCTTTTATGAATACCTTTATCTCCCAGCGCGACGCCTCGTTCCCCAGTTACGAGCACGACGGCCCCTTCTCCGAACTGGCGCAGCAGGTACAGGTCAATCAGTACCAGAAGCTCAAAACCTGCCTCGGCCACAAGTGGTTCCACGAACACCCCAGCCCCCTAATCCGCGCCACGCGGGGACTCGTCTTCCTCAAGGAAATGGACTTAGCCGAATTCTATGAACGCAGTCGAGCACTTAAACAAGCGGCTGAAAACCGCTGAGAAAGGACCAACAATGCTTAGCGAAAAAATACAACAAGCCCTCAACGATCAGCTTAACTCCGAGTTTGCCTCGGCCTATACGTATTTGTCGCTGGCGGCCTATTTTGAAGACCTAGAGCTCAATGGGTTCGCTCACTGGATGAAAATTCAGTACCAAGAGGAGCTGATGCACGCCGAACGGATCTACGCCTTCATCAACGACCGCGATGGCCGCGTGCGCTTGCAGGCCCTCGCCGCGCCCCGCAACGAGTGGGACTCGCCGCTGGACGCCTTCAAATACGCCCTAGCAGGCGAGCAAGCTCTGAGTAAGAAAATCTATGCGGTGGTAGATGAGGCCCTCGCCGAGCGCGACCACGCAACCCATACCTTCATGCAGTGGTTCGTCAACGAGCAGGTGGAGGAGGAGGCCATCGTCCGCAATATCGTCAGCGATATGGAGCTGATTATCGAAAGCCGCGATGGCCTCTTTCTAATGGATCGGGATCTAGCGGGCAGGAAGCCGCAGGCCGAAGGAGAAGGCCCTGCTTGACCGGCCCGGTCTTTTTTGCCTATGAGGCGTCATCCCGCGCAAGCGGGAATCCAGCCGGGATCGTTTAGACCCAAAGGACGACACCAGAGTTTCAAGCCGCTTCTAAAAAGCAAAATTGAAGCCCAGCGTGGGAATGATGGGCAACTGTTTGATCTTTCGTGGATCCACTTCGGGTTCAACCGAGTCAAGCTGCACAAACCACTCGTTGCGGCGGCTGTACATATTGAATATCTGCACATAGAACTCGCTGTCGGCTCCCCACAGCTCAAACGACCGGCAGGTGCTGACATTGAGGCGATGATAGGGCCGCAGGCGAGCGCTGTTGCGCCCAGCAGGAGACGCGGAAGGGGGCGTAAACGCCTGTCCCGTGGCGTACACCCAGTTCGCGCCGAGCCGCCAAGCTCCCACCTTGTAGGAGGCGACAAAAGACAGGTCGTGGCGGCGGTCGTGCTTGGGGGGAAAGGACCGACCGGCATTGAGCTCGGGGAACGTCCGCCGCGTCCAACCCAGCGCGTAGCCTACCCAGCCGGTGAGCGCGCCGGTGCGCCGCTGCCAAAACACCTCCAGCCCCCCCGACCAACCCCGGCCGCCGCTTTTGAACACAGCGTCCGAGCGCGTGTCTTCGTTGTCAATAGCCACTTCGGTATCCTCTACCACTAGATTGGCGAGGTCCGTGTAATAAGCCGTCACAGAAAGCTGGTAGCGCGGCGAAGGGGTCCACTCAACGCCGGTGACGGCCTGATAGGATCGACCCGGCTCGACCGTGCCGTCCAAAGGCACCCAGAAGTCGCCGCCGCGGAAGGCTTCTGTGGTGATCAGTTGCAGGTGTTGGCGGTACACCCCGCCAGCGGCCGTAACCCGGATTTTGTCGCTCAACGCCCGGCTCAAGGCCAGCCGCGGTGCGAAGTGCCAGCGATTGCCTGCACTGAAGTACGTCCCGCGCCCGCCCAGCCGCACCCACGTGGTCGGCCCGAGCCGCCACTCGTCCTGCACGTAGCCCTCCACCAGCACCGGCTCTGGGCGCAAGTCGAGCTGAGTCCGCTCGTTGAAGGATCGGGTAAAGTGAAATTCAAATAGGGTGGCCAAAAAGCCCAAAGAAAGCGTGTGATCGCGGTTGGCGAAGTAATCCAAATCGCCCTTGAGCGACAAATCGCGGATGCGGTTGGCGATGCGGACGGGCGCGTCGAGAAAATGGAGCGCGATGATGCTTTCGTACGACGAGCCAGCCGCCATAAAGTGGCCGAATAGGGCCGGCGAGAACACCCGCGTCCAGTGCGCGGTCAGGGCGCGGTTTCCCCAGCGCAGATGGACGAAGGACTCTCCATCGTCTTCAAAATCCATCCGCAAGTCGTCTCGTCCCCAGTACGTGCTCGCGGTGTAGGTGTCGTCGCCGCGCCGCTGGTTGACTTTGCCATTGAAGTCGTAGAAGAAATAGTTCGAGGGGATGTCCTCCCCGCGGGCGCGGAGGGCACTAAACACGCCGTCTAAGTAGGTGCGGCGCCCGGCTAGCATCCACGACCCTTGGCCCACCGGCCCTTCGGCCAGCAAGCGCCCCGAAATCAAGCTCACGCCGCCGCGGCCGCTAGTTCGCTTGCGGTTGCCCTCGCGGCTGCTCACGTCGAGCACCGCTCCGAGTGCCCGGCCATACTGAGCGGGGTAGGCTCCCTTGTACAGATTGACCTCCTTGATGGCGTCCGGGTTAAAGGTGGAGAAGAAGCCGAAAAGGTGCGAGGGATTGTACAGGGGGGTGTGGTCGAGCAAGATGGCTGTCTGGCCGGGGTCGCCGCCGCGCACGTACAGGCCGCTGCTCATATCCGAAGTCGCTTGGATGCCCGGCAGTAGCTGTAAGCCGCGCAAAAAGTCGGCCTCGCCGAGAGCGGGTAATTGCTGCAACGGCTGGGCGCGGAGGCTAACGCGCTCGGCCTCCACCGCGACCTCTGCGCCCGCGTCCTCCGGCTTGGTCTCCGCCGCCGCCGACCCAGCCCAGAGAAGCCACGCGGCCAGCACTAGCGCATTTTTTGGTCCCTTCACTATCTTGGCGCGGTTTTGCGATTCTTTGTCATTTGCTCTAATCTGCTTGGAACCAAGGATTAGGGCAACTAAATAGGGCTACTATTAGGTATGGTTTGAAAAGTCCACCGTCGTTATACTTGAAACCCCCAAGCCCAAAAAGTGTCTGCCGTATTCACCGCCACGCAAAAGGACGGCCGCTCCATGACTACCGACCGCATTTTCCACCGCGTCATTACCGACAACTGGCCGCAAATTTCCCACGGCAAAGCCTGCTATCTCTATGCCGAAGACGGCCGCGCTTACCTCGATGCTTGCGCCGGCGTCCACGTGGTCTCCATCGGCCACGGCGTCCCGGAGATCGCTGAGGTCATGCGGGAGCAGGCGAACAAGGTCTGCTTTACCTACGCCCGCTTCCTCACTCAACCGCAAATCGACCTTGCCGACAAAATCGCCGCCATGGCCCCCGGCGACCTCAACCGCGTTTTCTTCGTCTCCGGCGGCTCCGAAGCCACGGAGTCCGCGCTCAAGATCGCCCGCAAGTACCACGTCGAGACCGGCAACCCAAAGAAGTACAAGGTCGTCACCCGCTGGCAGAGCTGGCACGGCAATACCATCGGCGCGCTTTCCATGTCGGGCCGTTCCACTTGGCGCGAGGACTACGTGCCCTATCTGCTCGACTTTCCGCACATCGCCTTCCCCCACCCCAATCACTGCCCGTACTGCCGCGATCGACCCGCCTGTACGCTCGCCTGCGCCGAAGAACTGGAGCGGGTCATCAAACAGGAGGGCAGCGAGTACATCGCCGCCTTCATCGCTGAACCCATCCCGGGCACTTCTTGCTGCGGCCTAATGCCGCCGCCCGACTACTTCCCCACCATCCGCGCAATATGCGACCGCTACAACATCCTGATGATCATCGACGAAGTCGTCACCGGCTACGGACGCACGGGCCTCAACTTTGGCATTGAGCACTGGGACGCTATTCCAGACATCATGGCCACCGGCAAGGGCCTCAGCAGCGGGTACACACCCATTGCCGCCACCCTAGTCCGCGACGAGATCTACGATGGGATCTACAAGCGACAAAACCACTACGTCCACGGGCACACCTACGGCGGCAATCCGCTCTCTTGCGCCGTTGCGCTCGCCGTGCAGGACTACATCCAAGCCCACGACCTAGTCGCCCGCTGCGCCCAGATGGGGGCCTTAATGCTGGAGAAGATGCAGCCTTTAATGGACTCTCCCATAGTCAGTGCCGTGCGCGGCAAGGGCCTGCTCACCGGCGTGGAGTTCGCAAAGGACAAGGCGACCCACACTCCCTTCGACCCCGCTCAGGGCGTGGCGGCCGCGGTCGTCAATCGCGCCTTTGCCAAAGGCGTTCTCATCATGCCCGGGTCGCCCGGGTTAATCGATGGCGTCAGCGGCGATCACATTGCCATCAGTCCGCCCTTTACCATTGGCGAAGAACAGGTCGAGGAAATCGCGCAGGTGATCGCGGACGTGGTGGGAGAAATGGAACGGGAATTGGGATATTGAGCCAGAAAAAACCGCGCATCTACATTGCCCGTAAGGAGGATTACCATGAAACTCGGCACCTTTATGATGCCCTTGCATCCGCCGGAAAAGGACCGCACCGAATGTTTTGCCGAGGACGTCGAGTTCGTCGTCCGCGCCGACCAGCTTGGCTTCACCGAAGCTTGGATCGGCCAACATCACACCGTGGCTTGGGAGCCGATCCCGTCCAACGACCTCTTCATCGCCCACGTTCTGCCCCTGACGCAAAACATCCGTTTAGGCACGGGCGTCTCCATCATGCCGCAGCACCACCCGGTCAATGTCGCCGTGCGCTTGGCCTTTCTCGACCACCTGTCCAAGGGCCGCCTCAACTGCGGTTTCGGCCAAGGTGGCGTCGCGACCGACTGGGGCCTTTTTGATCTGCCCGATCCCAAGACGCAAGGGCTGATGACCGTTGAGAGTATCGACATGGTCCTCAAGCTCTGGCAGGCGGAGGCCCCTTTTGACTTTGCGGGGGATTTCTACCGCATCAAAATTGAGGAGCCGCAGCCCGAGCTCGGCATCGGTCAGCTGCTCAAGCCCTACCAGCACCCGCACCCGCCCATTGGTATGAGCGTGATAAAAGGCGACTCCATGGCCGCGACCATGGCGGGCCAGCGGGGCTATCTACCCATCAGCACCAACCTCGTCGCTCCTTCGACCTTGACCCAGCACTGGCAGACCTACAGCACCGGCGCCGCCGAGGCCGGTTTGCCGACGCCCGAGCGCACTCGCTGGCGCATCTCGCGCAGCATCCTCGTCGCCGATGACGAAGCGTGCGCTTGGGACTACGCCCTCGACGAGAAGAGTGCTTTCAACCGCGCCTTTGAATACCTGATTGCCGTACTCAGCGGCGCCAAAATGCTCCACATTACAAAGCACGACCCGGCGGTCCCCGACGAGGAGGTCACGCCCGAATACCTGATCAAGAACCTGTGCATAATAGGCGACGTACCGTCGTGCGTCCGTCAGCTAGAGCACTTGTGGGAGACGACCGGGGGCTTCGACACGCTACTGATGATCGCCCACGACTGGGACGACCGCCCGCTATGGGAGCACTCCATGGACCTGCTCGCCAACCAAGTCGTGCCGAAATTGCCTTCGGTCTAGGGGAATGTAGCTTTGGATGGCTTCTGGGCCGCAAATTCTCCGTGAGCCGAAGTAGAACTCGGCGACTGCATCGCAGACTTGAAAGGCGACAATATGCCTGCAACGATTCTCGACAGGTGGGATATGACCCCGGAAGAGCTTACGAAGCTAGTAGAGGACAACCCTAGCCTTCGCGGCATGATTCTGGGGTACTTGGCGGAACTCAAGCTCGAAAAGCTCTGGCTGTCGGGCGACAACGTTTCAGAGGTCACCAAGCACGATGACCACAATAGAAAGAAGAAGGGCGACCGAGTTATCCGGTACAAGGGACAGGAGTTCATTTTTGAATCGAAATCGCTACAAAGCGCGACGATTGAGAAGACCCAAGAGGGATGGAAGGGAAAGGCCCAAGTCGATGCAAGCGATCGCCGGGAGATAGTGCTTCCAGACAACAGCCGCGTAACGACAACTTGTCTGCGAAAGGGGGAGTTCGATATTCTCGCGGTCAACGTATTTGCGTTTGAAGAGAAATGGCGGTTTGTCTTTGCCAAGAACTCTGATCTTCCCATGTCAGGTTATCGGAAGTATAGCCCATATCAACGCCAGCACCTTTTGGCGACCCTTGTAACCGTCCATTGGCCCCCGAGACCGCCATTCAGCGACGAGCCTTTCACGCTTATGAATGAGATCATTCAGAAGCGCATCTGATCAGCGGTCTTTCCTTTGGGGACTTTTATGAATACAAGAAAGTAGGAATGGTTCTTTCTCGCGTGGACCTGTTTGAGAACGCGACTCATTCCAGGTTTGTTTGGGCGAACGACGACGAATAGATCTTTGCAGAAGAATCCAAGCTCGGCATAGGCGTTGATGATTTCAACGTGGGTCAGGTTCTGACGGTTCGCGCTGACTTCATCTTGACACTTTACGATCAATACGCCTCGGTCGCGCAACACTCGGTGGGCCTCGCGCCCGCTCTCCTCATAGAGTTCTACAACCGCAGCATGCCACCTCCCGCCGCCGCGCACTGGTGCCTCATGTCCGTTGGAATAGTGGTCTCTAAAGGCATTGTGTGTCCCCGCGCCTGCTTTGATCGCGTTTCCGCTGCGGAAGAACCCTTCCATGTAGGGCGGGTCGAGGACGAGTGCATCGAATGACTCGCTTTTGTATGGGAGATTGCGACAGTCTGTGCCATCGGCGATATCGGACGGATGCAAGTCGTACTTTGAAGTGTCGATGTTGCGCCAGAAGACGCCCTTGCCAAATGTCACGTCGGCGATTTTGGCCCCCTCCTCAATGTGCAGCCTTAAAACAGCCGGGAACACATCCGCGTTATTTCCGATGTACGCGGAGAAGACTAGGTTTGTCGTGGCGTTTCCAGCGGGGCTTTTTCGGCCAGATGGCGTCCTGCTCTCGCTCATGCCAAAGTCAAGCTCTGACTGGCTCGCGTTCATGCTACTTTTTCTCACTTCACTTTGTTGGGAAGGCGAATACTTAAAGGACGAATCCGAAGCTAGCCGAATGGGAGAACCCCGTCAACGCCTAAGACGCCTCTATCGGCCTGTTAAAGCCCTCGCCTGTTGGCCCAATGCGAATTATGCGTCGTCAAGATAGACAAGGCCCGCGCTCCGGCCAATCGGCGTCGGTAGCCGTAAATGCCTTTTCTGGTTAATTTTATGGGCCTACTTTCACTGATTTTCCATTTTATCACCCTCACTCTAAACGGATGATTCTCATGCGGACCGTGCGCTCACTAGTTCTCTGCTTTATCCTCGCCTCGGTTGCAGATGCTGCCGACAGCCCCGTTTCCCACACCCACGCCATCACGCTCTACGGCGATCCCAAATACGGGCCTGATTTTACCCACTTCGACTACGTCAATCCCGACGCCCCCAAAGGCGGCGAAATCCGCCTCGCCGCTATCGGCACCTACGACAACCTCAACCCCTTCACCCTCAAGGGGGTCGCCGCGGCCGGTTCGCTGATGCTCTACAACCGGCTCTGCACCAAGTCCCAGGACGAGCCATTCACCGAATACGGCCAGCTCGCCGCGCAGATCCAGATGCCGGAAGACCGCTCTTGGGTCGTCTTTGAAACCCATCCCGCAGCGCACTGGCACGATGGCGTCCCGGTGACCGCGGCCGACGTGATCTTCAGCTTTGAAATCCTCACCACCAAGGGCATCCCGTTCTTTCGCACCTTCTACGCCGATGTCGATACCGTCTTCGCGCTCGACGAGCGTCGGGTGAAGTTCGCGTTCAAAGAGGGGACCAACCGCGAAATGCCGCTGATCATCGGCCAGTTGCGCGTATTGCCCAAGCACTATTGGGAAGGGCGCGAATTTGCGGCCACCACGCTTGAGCCTCCTCTGGGCAGCGGTCCGTACAAGATCGTCGAATTCGAGCCGGGCCGCTCCATAACCTATGAGCGCGTCGCAAACTACTGGGGCCGCGACCTGCCCGTTCACAAGGGCCGGCACAACTTCGACCGCATCCGCTACGAGTACTACCGAGACCAAACTGTGGCCATTGAAGCCTTCAAGACGGGAGCGTACGACTGGCGCCTGTTGGGCAACTCCAAGGAATGGGCCACCGCCTACGAAAGTTTCGCGCCGATCGCCGAGGGGCATGTAATCAAGGTGCAGATTCCGCACCAACTCATCCGCGGCATGTCGGGCTTTGCGTTCAACACCCGGCGCGACAAGTTCAAAGACCCCAAGGTGCGGCAGGCTCTCGCCTATGCCTACGACTTTGAATGGACCAACAAGAACCTGTTCTACGGCCTTCTCACCCGCAGCACCAGCTATTGGGGGAACTCAGACCTTGGGGCGTCGGGGCTGCCGTCGGGCCGGGAGTTGGAAATTTTGGCGGAGTACCGGGGGCGGATCCCCGACGAGGTGTTTACCACGGCCTACGCGCCGCCAGCCACCAACGGCTCGGGCCAGCTCCGCCAAAACCTGCGCACGGCTAAAAAACTGCTCGCCGAAGCCGGCTGGACCGTCGTCAATGGGGAGCTGGTCCACGCCGCGACGGGCGAGGTAATGCGCTTTGAATTCTTGCTCGGCTCCTCGTCGTACGAGCGCGTCCTCAGCCCGCTCGTGCAAAACCTCAAACGCCTCGGCGTTGAGGCGACCATCCGCACCGTTGACGCGGCCCAATACCAGAATCGCGTCCAAGACTTCGACTTCGACCTTATTGCCGCCTCGTGGCGTCAGACCTTGAGTCCGGGCAACGAGCAGCGCAACTTCTGGTCGAGTGTGGCCGCGCAATCTGCGGGCAGCCGCAATTACGCTGGCATCGCCGATCCGGTCATCGACGAGCTAATCGAGCGCCAAATCGCCGCGCCCGACCGCCCAACCCAAGTCGCGATAACCCACGCCCTCGACCGCATCTTGCTCTGGAGCCACTACGTAATCCCCGACTCGCACAGCCGCTCCTATCGCTTGGCCTACTGGAACAAGCTCGGGCGGATGCCAAAGCCGGCCCCCAATGGGCTGGGCTTTCCCGACACTTGGTGGTACGACGCAGAGAAGGCCGCACGGCTCGAACAGGACCGCTAGCCCACCTTTTATGGGCACTTATATCCTCCGCCGCCTGCTGTTGATGGTGCCGACCATCTTAGGCATCATGACCATCAACTTCCTCATCATCCAAGCGGCACCGGGCGGCCCGGTCGAGCGCACTATCGCGGTGATTCAGGGCTTTGGGACCGACGCCACAGAGCGGGTCAGCGGCTCGGGCGCAGGAGAAACCCTCGACACCGACGCGGTTCAGGGCGGCGAGCTCCATAGCAAATACCGCGGGGCCCAAGGGCTCGACCCCGAATTGATCGCCGAACTCGAACGCATGTACGGTTTTGATAAGCCCGCGCACGAGCGCTTCTTGCAGATGATCGGCCAGTATGTGCGCTTTGAATTTGGCGAGAGCTTTTACCGCGACCAACGGGTCATTGACCTAGTCAAAGAGAAGATGCCTGTTTCGATTTCGCTGGGGCTGTGGACCACGTTGCTGGTCTATTGTATCTCCATTCCCCTCGGGATCGCCAAGGCCGTGCGCGATGGCTCGCGGTTCGATGTCTGGACCTCGGGGCTGGTCATCGTCGGCTACGCGATCCCCAGCTTCCTCTTTGCTATCTTGCTAATCGTGGTCTTTGCCGGTGGACATTACCTCGACTGGTTTCCGCTGCGTGGACTGACCTCGTCTAATTGGGATGAACTGACCCCCTTCGCCAAGATCGCCGACTACTTCTGGCACCTAGCTTTGCCGGTCGCGGCGATGGTCATCGGCGGCTTTGCCGGGCTGACCTTGCTGACCAAAAACTCCTTCCTAGACGAGATCAACAAGCTCTACGTCATCACCGCCCGCGCCAAGGGTCTGAGCGAAAACCGGGTGCTCTACGGCCACGTTTTCCGCAACGCCATGCTGATCGTCATCGCCGGCTTCCCTAGTGCTTTTGTCGATATTTTTTTCACCGGCGCATTGTTGACGGAAATCATCTTCTCGTTGGACGGGTTGGGTTTGTTGGGCTACGAGGCGGCTATTGGCCGCGATTACCCGGTGATGTTCGCCACGCTGTATTTCTTCACGTTGCTGGCTATGCTGATGCAGTTGGTGGGCGACCTGACCTACACGCTGGTTGACCGCCGCATCGACTTTGAAAGCCGCGAGGCATGAGCGCTGTATCCGCCCCACCGTCTCCTCCGACGCGCTTTCTGGGCTTGCAGCTCTCTCGGCTCAACCAACGCCGGCTTGCCAATTTTCGCCGCAACCGCCGCGGCTTTTGGAGTTTCTGGATCTTCTGGGGACTCTTCGCCGTGAGCTTACCGGCTGAGTTCATCGCCAACGACCGCCCGCTGATCATTCGCTTTGACGGTAGCTATTACTTCCCGGTCTTGGCGACGTACCCCGAAACGACCTTTGGCGGCGATTTCGCGACCGAGGCCGAATACCGCGACCCCTTCGTCGAGGAGCTGATCGAGGAAAAGGGCTGGATCGTGTGGCCGCCGGTGGCCTATAGCTACGACACGGTCAACTACGACCTCAAGCATCCGGCACCTTCCCCACCCGACGCTGAAAACTGGCTCGGCACAGACGACCAAGCGCGCGACGTGGTGGCGCGCGTGATCTACGGCTACCGCATCTCAGTGCTCTTCGGCCTGCTGCTGACGCTCTTTAGTGCTGCGGTCGGCATTGCCGCTGGCGCGGTCCAAGGGTATTTCGGCGGCTGGATAGACCTTCTCTTCCAGCGCTTTATCGAAATCTGGCAGGGCTTGCCGCTGCTGTACTTGCTGATCATCCTCGCCAGCGTCGTGGAGCCGAATTTCTGGTGGCTCCTCGGCTTGTTGCTGCTGTTTCGCTGGATGGGCTTGGTCGGGGTGGTGCGCGCCGAATTTTTGCGGGCACGCAACTTCGACTTCGTCAAAGCGGCCCGCGTGCTCGGCCAGAGCAACCGCCGCATCATCTGGCGGCACGTGCTGCCCAACGCCATGGTCTCTACCTTGACCTTTTTGCCCTTCGTGCTCACCGGCTCGGTCGCGGTGCTGACCTCGCTCGACTTCCTCGGCTTTGGCCTGCCGCCCGGCTCGCCGTCGCTGGGCGAGCTGCTCAACCAAGGCAAGCGCAACCTCCAAGCACCGTGGCTGGGCTTTACGGCCTTTTTCGCGCTGGCGTTGATGCTCTCCCTCTTGGTCTTTATTGGCGAGGCGGTCCGCGACGCGTTCGACCCGCGCAAGACCTACGCGGGCGAGGGAGGCCGATGAGCCTGCTGACAATCGAAAACTTGGGCGTGCGCTTCCACGTCGCCGGCGACAACGTCGAGGCCGTGCGCCGTGCTTCGCTGCACATCGAACGCGGCGAGACCGTGGCGCTGGTCGGCGAATCCGGCTCGGGCAAGTCCGCGACTGCGCTCTCAGTGCTGCAACTGTTGCCCTACCCGCTCGCCAGCCATCCTCACGGCAGCGTCCGCCTCGATGGCGAGGAGCTGTTGGGGGCGGCCGCGGCGCGGTTGCAGGAGTTGCGCGGAAACCGCGTCGCGATGGTTTTTCAAGAACCGATGACCTCGCTCAACCCGCTGCACTCCATTGAAAAGCAACTGTGCGAAACGCTCGTCCTGCATCGCGTTCTGAGCCGGGCGGAAGCGCACACCCGCGCTATAGAGCTGCTAGAGCTCGTCGGGCTTTCCGACGCTGAGAAGCGTCTAGACGCTTGGCCGCACCAGCTTTCGGGCGGTCAGCGCCAGCGGGTGATGATCGCTATGGCCTTGGCCAACGAGCCCGACCTGCTCATTGCCGACGAACCGACTACGGCCCTCGACGTGACAATTCAGGCCCAGATCCTCGCGCTACTCCAAGCCCTTCAGGCCCGTTTCGGCATGGCGATTTTGCTGATCACCCACGACCTCGGAATAGTCCGCCAGATGGCCGACCGCGTCTATGTGATGAGCAACGGCCAGATCGTCGAGCACAACGCCACGGAGGCCCTCTTCACCGCCCCCCAGCACCCCTATACGCGCAAACTGCTAGCGGCCGAGCCGCAGGGTGATCCGCCCCCGATTGATGCGACCGCGCCCGCTATCGTCCACACCGAGAATATCAGGGTCCACTTCGCGATCAAGCGCGGCCTCCTGCGCCGCACTGTAGGACACGTCAAAGCCGTTGATGGCCTCTCATTGAGTGTGCGCGCCGGGCAGACGGTCGGCGTGGTCGGCGAATCGGGCTCGGGCAAGACGACGCTGGGGCAGGCCCTCTTGCGGTTGGTGCCCAGCGAAGGTTCCATCGCATTCGACGGTCGCGATATTCAAGGCTGGCACCAGAAGGAGATTCGCCCGTTGCGCCGGCAGATGCAGATCGTTTTCCAAGACCCGTTTGCCTCGCTAAGTCCGCGGCTTTCGGCGTTCCAAATCATCGAAGAGGGGCTGCTGGTCCACGCCATCGGCCCGACATACACCGAGCGGCGGCAACTCGTCGCCGATGCCATGGCCGAGGTGGGCTTAGACCCTGCGACGATGGATCGCTACCCGCACGAGTTTTCCGGCGGCCAGCGCCAGCGCGTCGCCATTGCCCGCGCCATGGTGCTCAAGCCGCGCTTCGTGGTCCTCGATGAGCCGACTAGTGCTTTGGACAAAACGGTACAGGCGCAGATCGTTGAGCTATTGCTCCAACTCCAGCAGCGCTACGGCTTGGCGTATCTGTTCATCAGCCACGACTTAAAGGTGGTCCGCGCCTTGGCCAGCGAGCTGATTGTGATGAAGGACGGCCGAGTGGTTGAGCAGGGACCGGCGCAACAGGTTTTCACCGCGCCGCAGGCGGCTTATACGCGGGCGCTGTTCGCAGCGGCTTTTGCCCTAGAGGCACTCGACGCAGCAGGGGAGTGAGTGGCGGCGCGTGGACACGACCCAGCAAGGCCCTTAAATTTGCCGCTATGACTTCCGCACCTTGGCTCCCGGTCGAAGCCTCAATTGAGCAAATCCTCGCCCAGTACCCCGAGCCGCTGATGGCCTTAGCGCGTGGCGAGGTGCCGGCCTTTGTGCTGCGCCAGCACTACAACCCCGCCCATTGCCGGGCGCTGATGCGGCGCTTCTATGAGCGCAGCCTGCTCTACGACCCCCACGAGGTCGGCGACGGCCAAGCGCGTCGCGTTGATATTGGCACTAGTTTTGGCCACCACCGCCGCGACCGCGACAAGTTCCACGCGCACTCCGCCGCGACGCTGGCGTTGTTCGAGACCCTCTTCGATGGCTATGACGATCCGGTCCGCACCCTGTACGACGCCCTCGCCCAGTTGGCGCCCGGCAAAGAGGTCCAGACCGCCCGCGAGCCGGACGGCCGTCTCTACGGCCCGGCCATCTTCCGCGTCTATCACCGGGAAACCGGCCACGGCCCGCACTACGACTCCGTCGCCAAGCGCACCCAAGCTTTCGAGTACCAGATTGCGCGGTTCAAATACCAGTTTGCTGGGGTCCTCTGCTTTCAGAATAGCACCAAGGAGGGCGGCACTGGTGAGCCATACCTGTACAACTGTCCCTTTCGCCCCGCACTCACCGAGCATCTAGGACGCGAGCAATTCGCCGCCTACGTCGCCCGCGAGCGCATCGAGCGCGTCCAAGTCCAGCTCGAACCCGGCGACCTCTACTTTTTCTTCAGCGAAAACATCCACGAGGTGCCCGCCATCGTCGGCGACCAGCCCCGGGCGGTGCTGGCCATCTTCTTCGCCATGTCTCCAGACGACGACGAGATCTACGTCTGGTCTTGATGCCTGATCCGCTCTCCGCCTAAGTAGCGGTGTAGAATCCTTCCACCAAGACGGATTTCCGACATACTCTGGGTATTCTCGGTAATCACCAGCCTCGTCCGTCCATTCCAATGAACTTTTTTCGCAGCTTCTCGCTCAACACAACCTGCTCCTTCTTGGTATTTTCTCTGGGCTTTGTGAACTCGGTCTTACTGGCGGATCGGCTAGGGCCGGAGCACTATGGCACCCTAAAGCTATGGACTGCGCTCGTCATGCTAGGCGTTTTGTTCTTAGGGGAGTGGCTCAGCAAGGGGAATATCTACGTCGTGGGACGCGAGCGAGCGCGGGAGGACGCGATCAACCACACTTTGTTCTACTGCCTCGTCTTGGGGGCCTTCCTGCTGCTAACGGCCCCCTTTAGCTTGGCACTCGCAAAGGTCTTTATGCCCAGTATTACCTTAGTCCAGTGGGTCTTGGGCGTTTGCGTGATTGCGTTCACCGCGCTACAAAGGGCGGGTTTGGCCATCTTGTTGGGCGAAGATCGGCTCAAGCCCTACGCACTGCTGCCCGTAGTCTTCATCACCATCTATCTCGGCGGCAATCTAGTCCTTTCCCAGCTAGGGTATCTCGAATTGGAACGGGTGATGGGGGTGTGGGTAGGGGCGGTAGGGACCACGGCCTTGGCGGCTTTTGTCCCATTCTTGTACCGGGGATTCCGCTTTCGGTGGGGCGGGCGACACGTGCTCGGACAAATGCTTCGCATTGGTTCGCGTGGCGAGATCTGCTTAGTGCTCATCTTTTTGCTGATCAAAAGCGACCTCTTTTTGATAGAGCGCTTTTTAGGCGCGGAGGCGGTGGGCGTGTACGGGGTGGCGACGAACTTTACAGACATGATGCAGCGCGTCGCCAACATTGCCTCGGTCATCCTGCTCGCCAAAATAGTGCGCGGGCAAGACGACACGCGGCTCTCTTTGAGCGTAGCCCAAGGTATCTTTGTCTTTTCCCTGCTTTCGGCGGTTGTTTTAATTTTCGGCGGACGCCTGCTTTTGAGCGTTTTCTTCCCCTTGTACCCTGATGCCTACGCGCCTCTTGTTTGGCTGCTGCCCGGCATGTTGTTTTTAGGTTGCGGGGCCGTGTTCAACGCCAAGCTAATGGGCGAGGGCTACCCCTCCATGACCCTGTGGGCACCGGGCATCGCTCTGGCGGCCAACGTGGCCCTGAACCTATTATTGATCCCCAAGCTGGGCCTGCGCGGTGCTGCCCTATCTACTTCGATTGCGTATGCGTTGTGGGGCGTACTGACGGTCTCTTATTACTTGCGTCTAAACCGGCTGGGCGGGCGAGCCGTCTTCACGCTGCCCTCTTTTGGGCAAGAGGAAACGCCGCCAGCGAAGAAGCTACCATCCGCATGAAGGAGGTATAATCTATGAGAAGCGATTACAATAAACCCGAAGCACTTGAGTATATATTTAACCGGAAATACGACCCCGGCAACCCGCAACCGGAAATACCATTTACGCACGACGACGTGAGAAGTGCGATTGTGGCGACAGGCGGTCAAGTTCCGTCAAACCTAAACAATTTTGTGAAAGACCTTACTCGGTCGGGAAATTCAGACGCGAGAAGCCTTGCTGCTAGGCAAGCAGGTTATTTTTTACGGGAGGCAGTTCACAGTGGTTCAATCGGTGTCTTTTTTAGAGATAGAGATAGCGGCCCTGCTAGAGGCGCAATTTCTATATCTTGTCCCGCAAGTTTAGTAGCCAAGCCCATTCACGTTGAGATTCCGCCTGATATACTTGACCTCCTGCGTCCCGATGAAGGCGGCTTGTTAGCCTCTATAGAATACGGATTCGTTCTCGATGATTTTTTTGCTGTCCCTAAAGGAACGGTACGGCGCGTTCAAGCTCCAGTAAAAGTGCAGCCCCATGAGTTAGATAGCTTTTTCATAATAAAAAAAGGAAATCGTCGTATTCCGATTCCCTGTGAAGCAAAATCCAAAGGAAACGATGTAATTACCCTAAATCAGATAGTAGGCATAGCTGCGGCAACCTTGCAACGGCTTATGGAAGATGACATGGATTTTATAATTCCACTGGGGATAAAGCTCGAGAGCAACGGGGACATTTTTATTGCAGAATTTCCCGAGTGCAGATCAAGCGATCTATTGAAGCTAAACTCAAAACTCGTCGCCTCTTCCGTTGTAAGACAGGCCCGCTACACGCTGATCCCCAAGCCGCCGAAGTGGTAACTAGCTATTCCACCGCAAGAGAACGACCTCTTCGCGTAAATGTTCTCGTGTCGCTGTAGAAAACCGCGTACGAAATAAATCGATACCTGTTACCTCATAGCCGAGCCCTTCTGCTATATTAGCCAAAAGCTCTCCCGTCCGAATTAGAATTCTAAAAAAAGACGCTTGGTCGCCGACTACATAAGCAAGTTGGGCTCCTGGTGCCAAAACCTGTTTTAACTCTTCTAGGTGACGCGCCATTCCTCCAAAATACAACCTTACTACGCGAGCATAGAGTTTCTCGAATCCCGACGTTTTTTTTAGTTCTATCCGACGCGCCTCTATCCGGTCTGCCAACTCTTGTATGCGTTCATTGTCTTTAACCCAGCATTCATCCGTATCTGCTTTATACACTCCCCTGCTATTAGACCGCAGCAAGTTTTGTTTTTGTCGTCGTAGATCGTCGCGGTTGTTTATGTAGCCAAGTAAAACAGCTTCAAGACGAGTCGTCCGCGTGTAATCCTTTTCATTGGGGTATGGTGGCGAGGTTATAACCGCGTCGAACATCAAAGGTTCTAAGCAGGGATCTATACTACGCGAATCTGTGAGTTTTACTAGCGATGGTACGGCTTTGTGGCTCTTGACTTGGGTACGGCACAAATCACTAGCCATGTCTTTTACGCCCTTTAACCAAGGTGCAATGACCGGGGCATCTTCTTTTGGCTTCCCGACCCCTACTTCTGGTCCAAAGCGTAAATTACTGATACTGTAAACTAACTGTTTGGCAAGTGCCAACCTTTCGTGTGCAATTAGGTGTTCATCTGATTTTTTATTTAGGTTATTTATGAGGGCGAGAGTTTTATGTAAGGGTTTGGGGCTTATGGAATTTTTGATAAGCAATGCTTCTAATTCAGGCTCTAACAGCGTTAGACCTACTTTTTTGCCGTTGGTACAGGGCTTAAAAAGAGGGTCATCTTCGACGTCTTCTTTTTTTAACTGAACCTCTACTTCTTTAGCAACATTTTTGGCATGTCTAACAAGATCATCGGGTTCTATATCCCATAGAACCTTAGTTTGCGCGGCGAACTGTACCACGGGATTGGCCTCTAAACCAGTGCTTGGAATGCCATTCTTCTTGCACTCAACCAAAGTTGTTCCCGTGCCGCAGAATGGGTCTAGCACCCAGTGGCGTTTTGTCAGGCCAAATGTATCAATATAACGACGAACCAAGTGCGGCGGATAGGAAAGAACAAACCGATACCATTCGTGGATAGATAAATCCTCCGCGTAAATCCGATTTAATTCCTCTCCAGCTTTAGCTTGTACTGCATATACCATTTCTTTCTCTTTCTCAGCTTAGATGAGTAGCCTATTCTTCGACAGAAGACTCTATTGTCTCGCCGAGGCTGTAAACAGGGGATAATTCGCCAATCATATCGCTCATCTTCTGTCTGTCAGACGAGTTTTCCAACAACTGGCTAAAATCCGCTAAACTCATTATGATTGCCTGCGATACATTGCGCCGTTTGACAACGTACCGAGTTCGATCTTGAACGACCGAGTCTATTATCTGACCAAAGTTATTTTGCGCTTTAGTCGATGTTATGACTTTTGTTTCCATGCGGGTGTATCTCCTAATTTATTCATATTAGCTAATATGGCTTTTATCCCTAAACTGAACGAAGAATATGCCTCTGTCAAGGCTTTAACGGACAAAATTCATCAAAGGCTCCTCGCAGCAGCAAGGAGTAGGTTGCGAGAGGCTGTACAGTTCGCTAGAATTCATTGACAAATTAAAGCAATGAGGTCGCCTTGAACTCACTATTTCGTCTTCTAGCTCCTTCGGCGGCCGACTTGGACTCCTTTCACCAAGACGGCTACATCTTCTACCCAGACGCACTCAAGGACGAGGCTCGGCGCAGCCTAACCAACGAAATCCTCGGCCTCGAATCGGTGCGTCGCTATCTCGACGCCTTGGGCGAAAAACCCGCCGCGCCCCAATCCTACTTCGTCCGCCCTTGGAACGACCGCGGCCCGTGCGGCGACCGCCTCATTGATGATCCCTTTGTCGCCGCGCTGCTGCAAGCCACCGTCGGCCCAAGCTACCACTTCTGCCACTCCGCCCTCAATCTCGCTCCACGCGGCATAGGCCCCATTCCCTACCACCAAGACCACCACCACTGGAAGCACGAAAACCCCCTCAACCTCGCCGAGCGCGACAAGTACTACATCCAAATTCTCTACTATCCCAATGGCTTCACACTCGGCGACCGCAACCTCAAGGTCATTCCCGGCAGCCACCGCATCGCCCCGACCCCAGAGGCCACGCCTGAGCGCATGCTGGCCGGGGAATACGACGCAGAGGCTGGACGCGAATTAAAAGAAGTGCGGCTCGCAGTGCCTCCGGGCAGCATGGTCTATATCAACGCCCGGATCTTTCACGCTGTCGAAGCCAAACCCGCAGACTCCCCCCAGCCCTATCGCATCTTCAACATCGACATCTTCAAAGAAGCCGGGCCGCCGCATCGCTATACTCAGGATATTCCGCCCGAGTGGATTGCACGCGCCAGCCCTCAACGCAAAAAACTCTTTCTCCGCGAGCCTTATACCGAGGGATGCTGGGCGGCCTAAGTGCTTCGGCCCAACATCTCGATTCGAGACATTACAATACCACACCACGCACAGGAGCAAGTGCCGTCTTTGTTATAGGAGCTTTACCATGAGAGTAGCCGCCATCGCCACCATCTACTATCCCAAGTCACATGCCGACGTCATAGCCACCAAGTTTATGAAAGGCATGTCCACGGACGAGGGCCTGATGCCCCCAGAAGTGGATCTAGTATCCTTATACATTGACCATGTGCTGGAAAACGATATCGGCGTGAGTTTGGCCCGAGAGTACGGGATACCCATCTATCCCAGCATCCGCCGCGCCCTGCATGCGGGGGCCGACCGGCTCAATGTAGATGCGGTGCTGCTCATCGGCGAGCACGGCGATTACCCTTGGAATGAGCGGGGCCGCCATCTGTACCCGCGCCGCTATTTCTTTGAGCAAATCGCGGGCGTCTTTGCCGAGAGTGGTCGCTCGGTGCCCGTATTTTCAGATAAGCATTTAGCATACGACTTTAGGGACGCCCAGTGGATGTGGGACCGGGCTGGAGAATTGGGCATCCCGCTGATGGCCGGGTCGTCGCTGCCCTTGGCTTGGCGCTGCCCTTGGCTGGAGCATCCCAAGGAGACGCCCATTGAGGAAGCTCTATCCATCGGCTACGGCGGTATCGAGGCTTATGGATACCATGCCTTAGAGACTTTGCAGTGCATGGTTGAGCGCCGCCGCGGCGGCGAACAGGGGGTGGCGTGGGTGCAGTGCCTCGAAGGGGACGACGTGTGGCGCGCCCGCGACGAGGGGCTGTGGTCTGGGGAACTGGCCGAGGCTGCTTGCGCTGCCATTGCCAAAAAGCCGGCTGGCCCCATGGAGAAACATGCCAAAAAACCGGCTGTCTTCCTCATGGAACACCGCGATGGCTTGCGCACGGCGACCTTGATGCTCAACCGCTATGTCAGCGACTTCGCCTATGCCGCACGGATAGGAGGGCAAGTGCAGGCCACGGAGTTCTACCTGCAAAACAGGGGGCCGTTTGCCCATTTCGGCTATCTATGCCGCAACATCCAGCAGTTTTTCAAAACGGGTCAGGCCCCGTATCCGCCCGAGCGCACCCTGCTGACGACTGGGGTTATCGACGCGGCGATGAACTCGCGCTACGAAGAGCACCGCCGGGTCGAGACGCCTTACTTAGACATAGCGTACCAGTCTTACGACCAGATGCCGCAGCGACCAAAGGGGCCGCGGCCTAGGGGGGCCTGCGTCGACCCGCAGTCACCCGACATTCTGGGCTAACGCGCCTCGCGCCGAGAGAAGGCGTCGAGCGAGTAGTGCCCTGCGCCCGTTAGAAACAACGGGACAAAGGGGAAAAATCCGTCAGCTTCAGCTCTTCAATTCGACGATAACATTCCGCCACGGCCCCGCGCCGGCGTTAAACGCTTCGTGTACCGCCTCCCCTTCGATCGCATTGAACCGCACATCCCCATCCTTCATGTCCCTAGGCTCCCCGCGGTTTCCCTGTGCATCGGCCGCCTGCAACCGGCCATCGCCAATAACTATGTATAGGTAGTCGTGCTCGTGCCGGTGCAAACCCGTGCTCTCGCCTGGGGCCAACCGCAAGTCCCAAACCCGCACCCGCTCATTCTCAAAAAGCAATTGCGTTCCCACTGCTGGCGAAACGGTGCTGTCTTTGTTCATAAATCCTTCTCCTTTCGCGCCCAAGATATACTTAGGGATACCCGCTCACAACCTCTTCTGTACCGACTAGTCCTCTGTCCTTGAGACGAGGAGCAAATTGCGTTTTATTTTTGACCCTGCGTTGGGACGAACCAAGCGCAGTTATGGACTTCACCGCGCCTGTCCGCAGTTTAGCCAAAAATGAGACCCTTACCTTAACCCGAACTCACGTTATATCAAGCGAATTCAAAGGCTTGGGCAAATTTTCAAGAGGACAAATCGAAGGGGAGCCGCGGGCGTTGGTAGCGGTGCGTACCGCGCACGAATTGAGGCCGCACGAGTATAGCGCGTCGAGTAAGAAGGGACACTTTTTCCTCGCTTAGGTGTTATATATGGCACACGGTCACTTGGGTGGACCCTTATTCACGTCGCTGGCGCGAGGACAATGGACGGAATCACGTATGCCGGGAAGCAGCCGATCGGTCATCGGTCTCAGCGTCGTCCTGCTGCTCTGGTTGAGCGGTTGCGGGGCCGCTTATTCGGGCTATGTGTCCCATTCGCTCAGCCAGCTAGAAAAGGGCAACTACGAAGGCGCCCTCGCCAAGCTGGAAAAACCTTCCGGCAAAACCAACAAGTTGCTCTATCACCTTGAAAAGGGGCTGATTTTGCACTATCAGGGCCAATACGAGGCGTCCAACTTGGAGTTTGAACGGGCCGAGCGGCTAAGCGACCAGCTCTACACCCGCTCCATCTCGCGCCAAGTCGCGGCCATGGTCTCCAACGACGCGGTCATCGCCTACCGAGGCGAGGAGTTTGAGCTGGCCCTGATTCACTACTACCGAGCGATGAACTACGACCGGCTAGGCGACCGGCAAGCCGCGCTAGTCGAGTGCCGCAAGGCCAACCTGAAGCTCGAAAACTACGCTCAGCAAGCCGAATACGAGCTTAGCTATAAAAACGACGCCTTTTTGCAGTACATGACCGGCCTCTTCTTTGAATCCGAGGGCGAGTGGAACGACGCTTACATTTCCTACAAGGATGCCCTAAAGGGCTACCGCGCGTACGAAGCGGCCTTCGGCTTGCCGGTGCCGCATATCCTACTGGTCGATCTGGCGCGGCTGGCCGAGCGCTTGGGCTACGCAGACGAAGCGCAAGAATACGTGGAGCACTACTCGCTTGAACAAGGGGCACTTCAGCCGGTGTCCGGCGGCGAGATCGTGGTTTTCGTCGAGAGTGGCTTTGTCCCGCGCAAGCACCAAGTCGAATTCAATATGCCCATTATGACAGGCGAACAGGACGTAAAGACGCACACGGTGGCGGAGCGGGCTGTCCATCGCTACCACCATCCGCACACCTACCAGCGGCAAAGCGTAGATTACTGGCTCAGAGTGGCCCTGCCCGAATACCGGGAGGTGCCCTCGCAAGTGGCCGGGGTGCGGTTGCGGGCGGGCGAGCAGAGCGCGGTCGCGGTCATGGGCGAGGACCTCGCGGCGATTGCCCAACAGACCTTTACCGAGAAGTTCGACTCGATCCTGCTGCGCGCCGTCGCCCGGAGCTTGGTCAAGTATTTGGCGTCTAAAGGCATAGAAGAGGCATTTGAGGACGACAAAGACGACGAGGGCGACGAAGACGCCAATGATTGGGTCAAAGAAGGAGTGGGCAAAGCACTCGGCGGCTTGGTCAACCTCTTGGGCGTGGCGACCGAAGCGGCCGATACCCGAAGTTGGCTGGCGCTGCCGCGCACCATCCACATTGCGCGCCTGTTCGTGACGCCGGGTATGGCCACCCCGACGCTGGAGTTTATCGACGCCCGAGGCCAAGTCCTAGCCGTAGAGCCGCTGCCCGAAGTGGCGGTGGTGGCCGGAGAAAAGGTCTTTCTAAACTTTCGCACTTTTCGCTAAGGAGCAAAAGCCATGTACTTCAAACTATGGATCGCCGCGCTGGCATTGGCTCTGCCGGTCGCGGCGCAGCAGAGTACGCCAGCGGCCGATCGGGCCGCGGATCCGCTGGCGGAAGGGGCGGTCTTCAACATCGTCGATTGGGACGGCGGCCAGCTACCCCAGCGCTACGAGCGCTCGGATCAACTGCCGATGAGCCTCGACGATGTGCGCAAGCTAAGCGCGAACAAGTTTAGCACCGATGCGATCGTCAAGATGCTCGAGGAGCGGCGCTGCGTCTGCGACGCCTCGGTAGATGCTTTGTTGCAATTGAAGAAGGCTGGCGTCGCCGAACAGGTGATCCAAGCCGTGTCGCTCCACGCGCTGCCGCCCAACCGCTCCTTCGGCCTGACGATCGCCCTCGACTTTGAGGGATTGGGCGGCGCAGCGACCGTATCGACGCAGGCGCGCAAGGGCTATCTCTACTTGATCGTCCCCGACGGCGACAAGGAGCGGGTCTTTATCGGCAACTTGCAGGCGATCCTCGCCGGCCGCTGGCAGCGCGACGCGCTGATCGACAACACCGATCTGCTGCTGCCCAAAAAGGTGCGGCGCGTGACCTTCGCCTCCGAGGTCCCGCTCAAAACCTACGGCCGCAAGAAGGCCCTCGTTTTTACCTCGACCAAACCGGACATCTACACTTCAGCCGATATTCCCGAGGCGGACCGGGCCGGAGTGCAGGAGTTCGAGTTTGACTACCCGGCCTCGTCGCTGGAGCGCCAATGCAGCTTACAGGTGCTCTATCGGCAGGACGCGATGTTGGCCAACCGCTGGCACTTAGAGCGCACACACTTCCAGTGCGAATGGGATTGAAAGGAAAGGAGCTTACGCGATGAGATACTGCGTTTTTGCCGCCCTGATAGCGGCTTTGGGGCTTTCGGCCTGCGGCGGCCCGAGAGCCTTCACGCGCGGCGAGTACGGAGACCCAGAAGAGATCTCCATGCTCGACGACAAGTGGAACCAAAACGACATGCAGCTAGTCGCCAAGAAGATGATCGGCTCGATGGAGACTTGGGCGGGGACACAGGCCCTCGCCGATCAGCCGCTCGTCATCTTGGAGATGCCGCGCAACCGGACCACCGAGCACATCGACATGCAGGCCCTCTACGACCACGTCAAGACCGCGCTGATCCAGAGCGGGCAGTTTGGGTTTCTCGACAAGGCGGCGCGGCAAGAGATCGCCGAAGAATACGAGTATCAAGGCTCGGGCTACGTGCGCCAAGACGAGGCCCAAGGGCCGGGCAACCAGCGCGGGGCGCGCTTCTTGCTCGGGGGGGTCATCACCTCAACCGTGCAGCAAGTCGGCAAAAACAAGGTTGTGTACTACAAGGCGACCTTTGAACTGACCGACATTGCGACTACCCAGATCGTCTGGACCGATCACAAGGAAATCACCAAGCACTTTCAGAAAAAGAGCATCGGCTTCTAGGGAAAGGAGCACGGAGCATGAGACGCATTGCACTGATCGCCCTGCTGGTGCTGGCCGTTGGGGCGCAGGCCGCGACCCCGGGGCGCACCGACGGGCTCGAAGGCAGCGAGTACGGCAAAGGCGGGTATAAGCACGGAGCGCAGTATGGCCGCTTCTACACCGAGGGTTTTTTGGGGGCGGCCATGGTGGAGCAGTCGGAGGGCGATTCGGACGCCGAGACCGATCTCGTCTTAGGGCTTAACGGCGGCTACCGGGTTGAGGACTGGCTGGCCTTCCAGTTGGGCTTTGCCCGCATATTGGAGCAAAACATCAACCTCTATTCCGGCGGGGTGCGCTCGGCCTATGTCAATCGGCCGTTCAACTACTATTTCTCGCTCGACGCCGAGCTATACTCGCCCGAGGGCGGCGACACTCGCTTTGGAATCGCCCCCGGCGTTGGGGTTGAGGTGGTTCTAAACGACTACCTGCGGACGGGCTTGCGCTTCCAGCGCGACTTTATCTTTGCCGACGACACGATCCACATCAACCGCTTTACCGCGAAGATACAGGTAGATTTTTAGCGCCTCAAAGCCGGGAGGTCCTCCGTGAGCAACAATTCCTACCCGTACGATCTCGTCTGCATTGGCAGCGGCCCGGCCGGGCAGCGCGCCGCCATTCAAGCGGCCAAGTTGGGCAAAAAAGTCGCCGTGGTCGAAAAGCAGGAAATTGTCGGCGGGGTCTGCATTGAGACGGGCACGATTCCCTCCAAGACTTTCCGCGAAGCGGTGCGGCGCGCCTATTCGCGCCCCGGCTTGGAGGCCCACGAGCGGTTCCGTCCCCGAGCGCGGCCGACCATGCAGCAACTGGTCGGCCACGTTGAGCGCGTCATTGAGCGCGAGATCTTCGTCGTGCAAGAAAACCTAGCGCGCAACGACATCGAAGTCATTCGGGGCCGAGCCTCTTTTGTCGATCCGCACACCTTGGCGGTTGAAGCCTTTAAGGGCCAGCGCGAATTGTCGGTCGATAAGGTGCTCATCGCCGTGGGGACCCGTGCCAGCAGCCCGCTCGACCTGTCGCCGGACGGCCAGACGATTATGACCTCAGACCACGTCCTCGACTTGGCGCACTTGCCGCGCACCATCGCCGTGGTCGGCGCTGGGGTCGTCGGCATTGAGTACGCGTCGATGTTTGCGGCGTTGGGGGTTCAGGTGACGGTCATTGACCGCCGCCCGCGCCCGCTTGAGTTCCTCGACCACGAGATCGTCGATGAACTCATCCACCAGATGCGCAAGGCCGATGTGATCTTTCGCTGCGGGGAAGCGGTCGAGCACATCAAGGTGGTCGCGGTGCCCCAGCCCAAGGGCCTCATCGAACTAGAATCGGGCAATCACATCGTCGCCGATGTGGTGCTGTTTTCCGCGGGCCGCACCGGCGACACCGACGCGCTCAACCTCGAAGCCGTGGGCTTGCAAGCCGATGAACGCGGGCGTCTGAAGGTGGATGAGCACCTCTGCACAGGGGTGGACAATATCTACGCGGCGGGCGATGTCATCGGCTTTCCCGCGCTAGCGGCTACCTCCAGCGAGCAGGGCCGCTTGGCCGCGTGTCACATGTTCGGGGTGGATGCCCAGCCGATGGGCAGCCACTTTCCCGTGGGCATCTACGCGATTCCAGAAATTTCCATGGTGGGAGCTACGGAGGCCGAGCTCACGCGCGAGCGCGTGCCTTACGAAACGGGCATCGCCCACTACAAGGAGATCTCGCGCGGGCAGATCCTCGGCGACGACTCCGGCATGGTCAAGCTGATTTTCCACCGCGAGGACGGACGTCTTCTCGGAGCGCACTGCATTGGCTCGGGTGCGACCGAGTTGGTTCACGTGGGACAGGCGGTGTTGGGGCTGGGCGGCGGCCTTGATTACTTCATTCGCACGGTGTTCAATTACCCCACTTTAGCCGAGTGCTATAAAGTGGCGGCCTTCAACGCGGCCAACAAGCTCGCCTTAGTCCGCAGTGCGGTCATAACGCAAGAGACCGCTACGGCCATCGCGGTGGGAGGATGAGGATCATCGTCGGTCTCGGGAGCGGGAGCGGCGTATGGGGCGTCGCGGCTGGCGTGGTCGGCGGGCTGGGTAGGTTGAATTGTGTTTTTTGTGCGTGGATTGGGCTTTTTTTCAATTCATTCTAACTAAGGAGGCGTGGTGATGGCGTCGGCGGCAATGAATTCGGGTGATGCTCGGGCAGAGTTGGAGCGGCGGGGTGTTGAATTTTCAGCAGATGCGTTTGTTTCAGCGGCGGGTCGGGGCGAGTTGGCGGTTGTCAAGTTGTTTGTGGAGTCGGGTATGTCGGTTGAGACCGCCAACGAGTACGGTTTCACGGCGTTGCATTGGGCGGCGTCTTGGGGTCATTTGGAGGTGGTTCGTTTTTTAGTGGAGGATCGGGGTGCGGATGTGAATGCGCGGGAGGCCCGTGGTTGGACGGCTCTGCTCGGGGCGGCTCGTTTTGGGTATCTAGAGGTGATTCGTTTTTTGGTTGAGAAGCATGGTGCGGATGTGCGGGCTATGACCGATGATGGTTTTACGGCGTTGCACTTGTCGGCTCGGGGCGGCTCGTTGGAGTTGGTCAAGTGGTTGGTGGCTCGGGGGTTAGATGCGGGGGCGGGGGCGGACCGCGGTGGCAAGACGGCGCGGGCCTTGGCGGAGGGGTCGGGTCATAGGGCGGTGGCGGATTATCTGGAGTCGGTGGGCGGGTAGGGAGCTATCTGTCTCTTGTTGGGCTGCGCTTGGTTGGGCTGGTTGGTGTGGTTTTTTAGGTTGGGGCGTCAAGCGCAGCAGGAGGCGTTCTGGGGCGCGAGAGGGCGGTTTGGACTAAAGACTTATTGAATAAGTCTTTTTTGTGCGTATAAACTCATACACTGGGGATTTTAGCGATGCGCTTTTTGTGGTGGCTTGTGGAGGTGCTGGGGCTGCTTTTGCTGCTGCTTTTGCTGGTGGTTTTTCTTGTAATTTTTCTTGTAATGTTTTGGGACCTGGTGTTGCCCAAGTTGTGGGAGGTGTTGCAGCGGCGGCTGGGGCTTTAGCGGGTGCTTGGCGTGGGCTTGGCGCGGAGTTATCCACACGCCGCACGGCGCACCGGGGGGTGTCGGGGTTTGCACGAGTCGCTTTTGACGGCGGTGCTGGTGGAGTGCCAAACGCAACTCGACGAGGCGCGGGCGGAGGGGAACGATGGCTAAGCCGGAGTCTCAGGACGGCTTTCGGCGGGTGGGTCAAGACAGCGCGGGCGGCGCGTCATGCGTTGCTGTTGCGTTGGGCCGAGGGGGCGGGGTGATGCGCGGATAGAGTGACGCGCACCGAGTCGCGAGTACCGGGTGCGCGTATGGGAATTAGGGCTGGCTCAGATCGGGAGGCTGGCTCAGATCGGGAGGCTGGCTCAGATCGGGAGGCTCGTCGGGAGTAGCAGGCGCGGCTTGAGCAACCGGGGCTGCCGGAGCGACCGGCGTAGCTTGCGGCCACTTATTTACAGCAAGAACCCCCGCAGCAAGCCAAATAGAGACCAGAATACCTATAACCCAACAAAAATACTTGGATTGCTGGCGCACTTCGTCCTTCATCTCGGCGCGCAACTCCTTCGCCTCGGCGCGTAACTCCTTAATCGCCGTATCCATCGAGTCGCGCACCTTCTCCCCCTCCTCTTTGGCGATAAGGCGCATCTCCGCAATCACCTTGTCAAACCGATCCTCCACCTTCTCAAACCGGGATTCTAAGATGGTGCCGATCAGTTCAATTTGCTCCTTGCTAAGGGTAGCGGAGCCTTGCTCTTGGCTCTCTGTGCGTGGCTCGCTCATTGCACCACCAAAATCACCGCCAGCACCCCTACGCCCACGCCCCAAACAGCCGCCCGACTGATCGGCTCTTTCCACAACAACGGGGCCGTTACATTGTCCAAAATGACGACGCCGCAGCCCACCAGTGGGAAGAATACCGTACCCGGCACTTGCTTGAGCGCGGTCAGGATGGCCATTAAGGCCAGCAGATTGTACACCCCGATACCGGCCCCTACCGCCAGATCAAAGCGCCGAATGCGTTGACGCGCCTCCCACAACAACGCGGTGGCGCCAATGGTCCCGGCGGTAAAGCCGATGACCATGAGCACTTGTAAGTACGCATCGTCCAAGCCGGCGTAATGCACCCAGCGCAGACAAGAGGCACTCATTCCCTGAATGCTAAACACCAATATCAGCAGCCCCGTGGCGATCCAGCGCGAAACACCGGTCTGATGACCAGCGTGCCGCGACATCAAAAAAACGGCCCCCAACGCCAAGCCCAAGCCCACTAGTTGCAGGCCACTCAACGGCTCGTCCCACAGCAGGACGCCTAGCCCCACCGGCACGACGATGGCGAGGCGGAAAGCGGTCAACACCGAAGCCACGCGAAAGGTCCGCAACAAGCGCGTCATCAACAGCATGGAGCTAATAAAGACGGTGCCGGTGATCGCGCCGACCTTCACGGCGGCGGCTGGTACTTGCAGTTGGCCGGTGAATCCCAAGTAGAGCAGCAGAATGGAGGAGAGGACCCAATAGTTGGTCGAGACTACGGTCGGGGCGTAGCAACGCTTTTGCGTGGCCCATTTGAACACCTGCCCAAAGCCGAATTCCATCAGCAGCGTCAGCAACAACCACAAGAGCAGTCCCCCTTCCATACTCATCGGCCGATCCTCCAAAAATTGGCATTCGCTCTACACCGGCTCCAAACTCCACGACCCCCTCTTTGCTGTCAAGCCGACGTGTTCGCCGCGCGGCCCTTTTCTTTTTTCGTCCCGCCGGGCGACTGTCCGAAAATGAACAGTACGTGTTCAAAAGCGGACAAAAATGCCCGGTCGCCAAAAACACAAATTAAGTAAAAACAACCACTTGTTAGTTTGGCACGGAATTTGCGTAAATAGTGGACAAGTGGAGGTATGAAGCCCATGAACGCAATGGATCGCCCCATAGATCCCGCCTTTCTACGACGCCAGCGCGGCAAGCGCGTCGCCTATTCCGCAATGGGACTGGCGGCCCTCATCTGGATCGCCGTTTGGTTGCCTAGTTGGATCAGGCCAGCGCTGGACCCCAACCGCATTCGCACCGCGCAGGTGCAGTGGGGCGCGGTAGAAGAGACGATTGCCGCTTCGGGCACGGTGGTTCCCCAGTTTGAGCAGATCATCTTCAGCCCCGTTAATACGCGGCTCGTGCGCATCCTGCAAAAGCCGGGGGCCATGCTGAAGCAGGGCCAGTTCATCGTCGAGTTGGATTTGAACGCAGCGCGGCTCGAGGTCGAGAAACGGGCCGAAGAACTGGCCCTTACGCAAAACCGCCGGACCCAGCTCGAACTAGACAAACGCAAAAAGCAGAGCGATTTGGAGACGCGCTGGCGGTTGAAAAACTTGGAATTTCAGCGTTTTAAGACCCGCACCGCCCAGCTTCGCCAGTTAAAGGGTATCGGCGCAGTCTCCGGGGAAGAGCTGAGCCAAGCGCGGCTGCAAGAACAGCGCGCTGAGATTGAATTGCAGCAACTCCAAGCAGACCGGAGCAACCTCATCGAATCCACCGAGGCGCAGTTGGAAGCCTTGCAATTGGAAATGAATATCCTCGAGCGCGAAGGCGAGGAGGCCCGCCGGCGCTTGGAGCGGGCCGTTATTCGGGCCGATAGAGACGGCGTCCTCACCGCGATTGCGCCCGAGGTCGGGGCTTCCATCCACCAAGGCCAAGAAATCGCCCGCATCGCCGACCTCAGCTCGTTCCGCGTCAATGTCACCGTTTCCGACATCCACGCCCGCCGGCTCCAAGAGGGGCTGTGGGTGCGCCTACGCATCAATGAGGAAGAGTACGTAAAGGGCCACATCGCCCGCATCTTGCCCACGGTCGCCGGTGGGACCATCCAACTCGAAGTCGAGCTGGAGGATTCGGCGCACGCGCTGCTGCGGCCCAACCAGCGGGTAGATGCCTATATCGTCACGGCGCGCAAAGGCCGTGCCCTGCGCCTCAAGCGGGGGCCGTTCATCAACGGGCGGTCGGGACTCCACGAGGTCTTTGTGGTGCGCGGCCAAATTGCGGTGAAGACCGAGGTCCGCATTGGCATTGCCAACTTCGAGTACTACGAGGTGGAGGAGGGGTTACTCGATGGCGACGAGGTCATCATCTCGGATGTGAAGGACTACCTGCATTTGGACGAAGTCCAGATCAAACAAAGGAGACTGCCATGATTGAACTCAGAGGCATTGAAAAGGTGTACCGCACCGAGCAAGTTGAGACCCTCGCCTTGAGCAATGTCAATTTCACTGTTGACGAGGGGGAGTTCGTTTCGGTGATGGGGCCGTCCGGCTCGGGCAAGAGCACCCTGCTCAACGTCATCGGCCTCCTCGACGAGCCGACCGCTGGCGACCTGAGCCTGAACGGCCGCCCCATCCATTCCTACGCCGACCGCTTCTTGGCGCGCATCCGCAACGAGGAGGTCGGCTTCATCTTCCAGACCTTCCACCTAATCGCCGATTTGAATGTGGTCGATAACGTGGAGATTCCCCTGCTCTATCGCCGCGGGCTGTCGGGCAAGGCGCGGCGCACGATGGCACTGACCGCGCTGGAGCGGGTCGGGCTGAGTTCGCGGGTGCGGCACTTTCCGGCGCAACTGTCGGGCGGGCAGCAGCAGCGCGTGGCGGTGGCCCGGGCCATTGTCGCCCAACCGCACATCCTGCTGGCCGACGAGCCTACGGGCAATTTGGACAGCCAGATGGGCGACGAGATCATGGGCATCATGCAACAGCTCAACGAAGAGGGCACCACCATCGTCATGGTGACGCACGACCAGCACTTGGCCGACCGCACCCAGCGCACGGTGCGGCTCTTCGACGGGCGTCAAGTCCAGTGAGGCCAATCATGCTAAAAAACTACATCAAAATCGCCCTCAAGGTCCTGTTGCGGCGCAAGGGCTTTACCGCCATCAGCCTCTTTACCATCAGCTTTACGCTCATGGTGCTGATGGTGGCGACGGCCTTGTTCGACCACGTCTTTGGCTCCTTCCCACCGGAGACTCGGGCGGATCGCACACTCATCCTGAGATCGTTGAAATGGGGAAGCCCGGAGGAAAGCCTGCTCATCCAAGGGCCCAGTTACGCCTTTTTGGTCCGATATGTGTCCGTTTCCTCGCTGGCTCATGCGGAAAAGGTGTCCATTTCCCAGTCCGGCACCTCTACGGAAACGACGTTCCGCAACGGCGAGAAGATCGAATCCGAGTTCAAGTACACGGACGGGGCGTTCTGGGAGATCCTCGAATTCGACTTTCTCGCAGGCCGCCCCTATACAGAAAAGGAGGTCGAGGAGGCTCAGCGGGTGGCCGTGATCAACGAGGCGACGCGCCGGGCGTTCTTCGGGAACGGTCGAGCCGTGGGGCAACATATCGAGGTCAAGGGACGCCCTTTTCGCGTAGTGGGGGTCGTGTCCAACGTGCCGGCATTCCGCATGGTGCCCTTTGCCGATATCTGGGCGCCCGTCACCGCCCAAGAAACGGACGCGTACCGACGGTACGATGCGCCATTTGGTCACTTTCAGGCGTTGATCTTGGCGCGCAGTGCGGCCGAAGTACCGCTTATCAAAGAGGAATTCGCCGATGTGCTCACCCGGGTCGAATATCCCAATCCCGACTACACCAACCGCGTCACGGGCGGCCCCACAACGCTGTTTGAATCGGCTTTGAGTGTCGTGTTCGCCTTCAGTACGACAAACAGCGCCGACATGGCGACCCCGATGGCTGGCGTTCTGGCCTCGATCTTCATGCTGGCCTTGATCTTCATGCTCTTGCCGGTGGTCAGCTTGGTCAACATCAACGTCACCCGCATCTTGGAGCGCGCTTCTGAGATCGGCGTCCGCAAGGCATTCGGCGGGTCTTCGCTCACCTTGGTCGGGCAATTCGTGGTGGAAAACATCATTCTCACGCTCTTGGGCGGTGCCTTGGGACTGGTTTTTACTTTTCTCGTCCTGCAAGCGCTCGGCGCCAGCGACATTGTGCAATACGCCGAATTCCACCTGAACCATCGCATCTTCCTCTACGGCTTGGCCATGAGCCTAGTCTTCGGTCTGATTTCTGGCGTCTATCCGGCGTGGAAAATGTCGCGCCTGCATATCGTAGAGGCTCTCAGAAGGAGGAAGCAATGATACGCCATCTCTGCACACTCGTCTGGAACCGCAAAAGGGCGAACGCGCTAACCGCCTTCCAGATATTCATTTCTTTTTTACTCGTTTTTATCACGGCCTCCTTCGCCATGGACAAAATCGACAATTACCGGCGGCCCCTCGGGTTTTCCTACGAAGATAGATGGGTCGTGTTCTTCGGGCCGGACGAGGCCAGGCAGGCGGACAGCGAGGCGGCTGCGCCCAGTCGCAGACAGGTCTATCTGGCCTTGGAGGAGTTCGACTGGGTTGAGTCGGTCGCCGCGTCGCACGTCGGAGCAACCCCCTATCTGTTCGTTTATATGTATCCCTTTGCCGTTGATGGACAAATGGTTGCTACGGCCGGTGTTTCGGACGAGTTACACCAGACGCTCGGGCTGGATTTGGTCCGCGGGCGGTGGTTTGGCGAGGAGGACGCGGCTCTCGACTGGGAGCCACTCGTGATAACCCAGCCGCTCAGCGAAGCGCTCTTTGGCCGTGAAGACCCCATCGGCCAGCGGGTCGAACAGTGGACGGGTGATGACGACGCCCGGGTGATTGGGGTGGTCTCCGCCTATCGTCGCAGCGGGGAGCTTTCCGGCGGAGGTTTCTTCTTGTTCAGTCGCCTGAGTGAAGACGAAGAGCGCGGTAATTTTTTAGTCCACGTGCGTCCCGGTACGCCCTTAGCGGCCCAAGAGCAAATTGACAGACGGCTCAAGGCCATGGCTCCGGGATACCAAGTTGACATTAAGACCTTGGCAGAGCATCGCGCCTCGTCGTTCAAGTTGACCCTAGTGCCCTTGGTCACCCTCGGGGTGGTCTCGGTGTTGGTGCTGGGCATGGTGGCTTTGTCGTTGAGCGGCGTGCTGTGGCAGCAGACGACGCTGAGAACCGAGGAGATCGGCCTGAGAAGGGCCTTGGGAGGGTCGGCGGCCAGTATTTACGCCCAGTTGACGGGCGAGATCGTGGTGGTTGCCAGCATCGGCGTGGTCGCTGGTCTGCTGCTCGTCGTGCAATTCCCGCTGATAGGGCTGCTCAAATACACGGGCGGGATATACGCGCTCAGTTGCGCCTTTGCGGCTCTGGTGATTTACGGTCTCGTCGTCGCGTCCAGCCTGTATCCCGGGCGGCTGGCCTGCCGCATCCGGCCGGTTGAGGCCCTGCGCCACGAATGAGTAGAAGCTCAAGTAGGCTCAAACGCACCTCATCCCATAGGAGGATACCATGAAACCGATCAAACCTGTAATCGCCATCATCGCCATCGTCGCCGTTGCGTTCCATTGTGGGCCGGCCGACGCGGAGCGTATCACGGCAAAGATGGAATCCGTGCGTGAGGATTCCGCAGAGCACCTCTTCCAGCCTATGCTGATACGGTTCCCGCTCGGTGCGGAGTTGACGGAAGGACTGCCCGAGATACAATCGGTTGCCGGGCTGGACATCCATGAGCCGCTGCACACCCGCCTATCGTTCTTAGATTCGCCGGCTGCGCCGATTGTTGTACTAGGACAGGATAGCGACGGGCAGGACATGGCCTTCGCCGTGGCCGATTCGACCGCCCAGCCGCAGCGACTCCAGCTCACGGAGGGTTTTTCCAAATTCATTCAACTTGAGGCCCTACAATCCGAGCTAGTCGTGCCCTTGGCGGGTCAAGCACCTGAGTTTACGCTCGAACTCGTGCTCAGCCGCGAACACAATACCGTGCTGCATCGCAACCTCGAACTGCGGCTAGGCGAAGCCGACATCGGCGGCCAACGCTATGCCATAGCCCTAATGAGAGATCCGCGCTTCGGCACCTACTCCATACCCGCCGATTCGGTGGGGATCACGTTTTATCACCTTGCGATTGACCTTGACAGGGACGGAATCTTCCTGACTCAAACGGATTCTCAGTCCAACGCGCAGGTGAACGAGGTTTTCGAGGGAACCAAGCCCTTCTTGAGCAACGGTCGGGCCTACGAACTGACCCACGTGTCGGCGACGGGAGATCGGCTGACTATCGAGCGCAGCAAGCAAACGGTCGCTCTCGCCGTGGGCTTTGAGATGCCACATGTCGCCGTTACTCGGCTCGATAGCAGCACGATCGACCTGACGGCACTGCGCGGCAAGCCCGTAGTCATCAATTGGTGGCAAACCTTCTGCGGCCCCTGCATCCGGGAGATTCCCGAACTCAACGAGCTAGTCGAAAAGTACGCCGACTACGACGTCGAGTTCCTCGCCATCGCTGACAATGAAATGGCGGAGTTGACGCCGTTTCTGAAGAAGCATCCGTTCACTTACGACATCGCTTTGGCAAATGACAAAGCCGTGCAGGTTTTCGGTCAAGGTTATCCGCGTCATACAATCATAGACCGCGAAGGGAAAGTCGCCTACGATGTCCTTGGTTACAGTGCCGATGCCACCGACAAGATGGACGCGGTTATCGGCTCGCTGTTGAGCGAGCTCTGAGCTTTCTACTGCTACGCATTCCACATCCCATAGGAGGATACCATGAAACCGATCAAGTCTGTAATCGCCATAATCGCCATCGTCGCTGCTGCGTTCCGTTGTGGGCCGGCCGACGCGGGGCGTATCACGGCAAAGATGGAATCCGTGCGCGAGGATTCCGCAGAGCATCTCTTTCAGCCTTCTCAGAGTCGCGGGCTGACCGGCCAGTTGTTGATAGAAGGCTTGCCCGAGATTCAATCGGTTGCCGGGCTGGACATCCATGAGCCCCTGCACGCCCGCCTGTTATTTCGCGATTCGCCAGCGGAGCCGATTGTCATAGTGGGACAGGATAGCGACGGACAGGACATGGCCTTTGTTGTTGCCGACTCCACCGCGCAGCCGCAGCAACTCCAGACCACTGGCGACTTTTTCGAGCGCATTCGAGATGAGGCTCTGTACACTGAGATGACCGTACCCGCGGCTGGGCAAGTGCCTGAGTTTGAGGTCGAGCTCTTGATCAATCGGGGAAAATACAATGCCGTGCTGCATCGCAATCTCGAACTGCGGTGGGGCGAAGCCGACATTGGCGGCCAACGCTATGCCATAGCCTTAGTGAGGGATCCGAGTTTTGGAACCTACGCCTTACCCGCCGACTCACTTGGACAGGCTTTTCACGAGCTCATGATTGACCGCGACGGGGATGGCGTATTCCTGACTTCCCTATACGGCCAAACCGAGGTGCTGGAGGACGAGGTTTTCGAGGTCAACGAACCCTTCTTGATCGGCGGTCAGGCATACAAACTGACCCACGTGTCGGCGACGGGAGATCAGTTGGTGATCGAGCGCAGCGAGCAAACGGTCGCCCTCGCCGTGGGCTTTGAGATGCCGCCTGTCGCCGTTACTCGGCCCGATAGCAGCACTATCGACCTGACGGCACTGCGCGGCAAGCCCGTAGTCATCAACTGGTGGCAAACCTTCTGTCCGCCCTGCATCACGGAGATTCCCGAACTCAACGAACTGGTCGAGAAGTACGCCAACCACGACATCGAGTTCCTCGCCATCGCCGACAATGAAATGGCGGAGTTGACGCCGTTTCTGAAGAAGCATCCGTTCACTTACGACGTCGCCTTGGGGGATGACGAGGCCGTGCAGATTTTCGGCCAAGGTTATCCGCGTCATGTGATCATAGACAGCGAAGGGAAAGTCACCTACGATGTCCTTGGTTACAGTCCTGATATCACGGACCGGATGGACGCGGTTATCGGCTCGCTGCTGAGCGAGCTCTGAGCTTTCTACAAGCTTTCACCGGAGCTATTCGTTTCAAAGATGGTTCTGTCATAGGCACTGATCCACGAGTGAACCGGGGTGTTATGGAATGCAAAAAAAGTAACGCGAATTTGCTTTTGACGATGGCCGCCTTGGCCGCCTTATGGGCCGTTCCCGCAGTCCATGCCCAGCCGTGGTTGGTGCGCGGCACTGTCACTGACGCGGCTACCGGGCAACCCCTGCCTGCGGCTACCGTACAACTAGCCGGCACCTATCGCGGAACCATAGCTAACGACGAGGGCGAGTACTCGCTCAAGGTGCAGCAGTTACCGGCGACGCTGAAAGTGAGTTATATCGGCTACGTCTCCCAAGAGCAGTCCGTCCGCGGAATCGGGGATGCCAGCACCCCTGCGGAGCGGGTCGATTTCGCCTTGACGCCCGTGCCCTTTCTGCTCGACCCCATCGTGGTGACGGCCGAAACCTCAGCTGAGGGCATCATGCGCCAAGTCATCCGCCGCAAACAAACGTGGCGGCCCAGCTTGGCCAGCTATCAGGCACAAGCCTATGCCCGGCGCGTTTTGGAAAACGAAGAAGGCATCGTCTCAATCGGCGAATTGGCCTCGGAAATTTACTGGGAGCGGGAGCGGGGACTGCGCGAAGTGGTCAAGTCGAGGCGTGTGACCCAAAATTTGGATGCCCAAGAAGAATACATCTCGGCCTTTGCGGGGTTTGCGAACTTCTACGACGACGATATCCCCTTTATCGGCCACACCCTGATCGGGCCGACCCATCCCGATGCCCTCAAGCACTACCGCTTCCACTTGATCGGCCAGCACTATTTGGACGATCAGGTCGTATTCAACATCTCGGTTGAGCCAAAAAACAAATTGCAAGCCGCTTTTGTCGGCCGCATCGCCGTACTGGACGAGGATTTTGCCTTGCTCGAAGTAGAACTGGCCCCCAGCCGGGCGACCACGACCTCGGCCATTCCCCTGCCCCTAATTGAGTACATGGATTTCGCCTACCAACAACAGTTCCGCGGCTTCGCCGGAGGGGTGTGGCTGCCGGTCGATTTCCGAGCTTCTATGGCAGTAAAAATCAGCATGGTGGGGCTGCATGTTCCCGCGATCAAGTACAATGTGGTGACGCGGCTGAGCGATTACCAAGTCAATGTCGATATGCCCGACACGCTCTATGCCAGCGAGGAGGTTCTACGGGTCGATTCGCTGGCCGTGGCCCAAGACAGTTCCTTTGCCCGGCTAGCCGACAAAGTGCCCCTATCAGCGCGGGAACAAGCCGCTTATGCCACCATCGACAGCACTATGCAGCCCCACCATGCCTTCCGGCCAACGGGTTTCCTCGCCCGTTTATTGGTCAAGGATCAAGCGGAGCAGACAGAGGAAGAGACGAAGAAGCAAACGGAACCGGCACAGGAGCGGGCGAAATCGTCGCGCTGGCTGGGATCGATCGAACTGAAGCCCGTTTTGCGATACGACAGGGTCGGTGGGGCGCATTTGGGGTTGGAGGGGAACCGGGGGCTGGGGGGCGGCCTAGAGGCCGGGGCCGGGGCCGGGTACAACGTTGGTCTGGAGCGCTGGTCTTACCGGGGCCGGGTCGGCTGGCAGCGGACAGCGGGTACGGCGGTTTTGGAGTACGGGAGAGGCCCGGTGCCGCGCATTCCTTCGGATAGCTATCCTCTTTTGCTCAACAGCGGCCAGTTCCTGTTGGGCCTAGACGACTATTTCGATTACTACTGGAACGAAAGACTGCGCGGGCGGCTTCATCTTTCCCTGCCGAGCCAAGTCGGCTTGGCAGTGGGCTTTAACCACGAGGAGCATTCTTCGCTACAGGAGACGAGTTCTTTCAGTCTGTTGAATCGGGACTGGAGACCACGGCCCAATCCGGCGATTGAGGAAAGTCGGCTGCGCTCGGTAGAGGCGAGCCTCGAATGGGGCGGGCCGTACCAGCCTTTTGGAATAACGACCAACCGGCGGGTCGCAGTGGGAGTGGAGCACAGCAGGGCCGGACTGGGCAGCGACTTTTCCTTTACCCGCTTGCGCTTAGCCTTGGACGGCCATTTCAAGACCTTCCTCAAGCGCCGCATCACGCCGAACGCGCTTGACGTGCGGGTAGTAGCGGGATACTCAATCGGCGATGTGCCAGTGCAGCGCTTTGGAGCCTTGGAGGCCAGCATGGGCTTTTTCTCTCCGTTTGGCACTTTCCGCACGGTGCGCGGCCATCCCTATGAGGGGCAACATTACGCGGCGCTGTACTGGGAGCACAACTTCAAGACCACGCCCTTTGAGCTATTGGGGCTGTGGGATTGGGCCATGCGGGGCACTGGACTGGTGGTACACGGTGCTTCGGGGCGGACGTGGATTGACCCAGAGCAGCGAGCCAAACTGGGGTACGATCCGCGCTATGAGGCGAGTTTCCACCATGAGGCGGGAGTCTCGCTCATGCTATACCATCTGCTGCGCTTCGATTTTACCCGACGCTTGGACCAGCCCGGCTGGAGCGTGGGGTTGAGTTCGGTGCGTTTTGATTTTGAGGGAGCAGTTACTATAGAGTAAGGAGGATGTAATTTTGAATTCACTCGCTTTGTCGAGTTTCGGGTGTGCTTCCGCTGGTCGGCTGCTGGCGCAGAAGATGTCGAGATCGTTGACTACCATTAAGAGCGAAGAGAATAGGACCAAGCGATGATCTTAGTCGTTGATGACGATATTTCCGTGACCACGTCGCTGTCCCTGCTGTTCAAGCAGGCCGGCTACCAGACCGCGACAGCCGCGTCCCCAGCAGAGGCCCTCGAATGGTTGGAGCGCGGCGGGTGCGAACTGGTCTTGCAGGACATGAACTTCACGCGCCAGACCAGCGGCGAGGAGGGCATGGAATTGCTGCGGGAGATCAAGCAGCGGTGGGCTAATGTGCCGGTCATTTTGATGACGGCTTGGGGGTCCATTGAGCTGGCCGTGCAGGGCATCAAGGCCGGTGCCGCGGATTTTGTCACCAAACCTTGGACCAACGAGCAACTCCTACAGACGGTGAAAACAACGCTGAGCTTGGCCGCAGCCACGCCATCCACCGAGCGCACCATCACGCGCGAGGAACTGGACCGCCAAGGCGATTTCGCCAACATCATCGGCACGGCCCCTCAACTGCTCAAAGTGCTCGAAGTAGTAAGCCGCGTCGCCCCGACCGAGGCTTCGGTGCTGATCACCGGCGAGAGCGGCACCGGCAAAGACGAAATCGCCCAAGCCCTCTTCCGCAACAGCAGCAGACAGCGGCAGCCCTTTGTCAAAGTGAACCTCGGCGGCATTTCCTCCACCCTGTTCGACAGCGAGATGTTCGGGCACGTAAAGGGGGCCTTCACCGACGCACGGCAGAACCGAGCCGGCCGCTTTGAGTTAGCCGATGGCGGCACCATCTTCCTCGACGAGATCGGCGATCTGGCCCCGAGCTGCCAAGTCAAGCTCTTGCGCGTGTTGCAGGATCGAACCTATGAAGTGCTGGGGTCGAGCAAGACCCGTTCGGTAGATGTGCGGGTGATTTCAGCGACGAATCAGAATCTGCTGGAATTGGTCGAGTCGGGGGCCTTCCGCGAAGATTTACTCTATCGCCTCAACCTCATCGTCCTGCACCTGCCGCCCCTGCGCCAACGGCCGGAGGACATCCCGCTGTTAGCGCACCACTTTGCGCTAGGCGCGGCCCAAGCTTACCGCCGCGCCTTGGAAATCGACTCCGTGGCCCTGAATTGGCTGCAAACCCTGCCGTGGCCGGGCAACATCCGCCAGTTGAAGCAACTCATCGAACGAACCGCCTTGATGAGTTCCAGCCGCGTCTTGGGAACCGACGACTTCTCCGCGGCCTTGTCCATGCAGCCCGAAGAAGACCAGAGCGGGCCGGGCGACCTACCGGCACCGGGCACCATGACGCTCGACGAACTGGAACGGTCGATGATCGCCCAGTGTATGGAACACTACAAAGGCAACATCAGCCGGGTGGCCCAAGCTTTGGGCCTGAGCCGGGCGGCGCTGTACCGCCGCTTTGAGAAATACGGGATCGACCCTTGAGCCTGCGCTCCAAACTCATCCTCTACCTGATCGGTATTCACCTCGTATTCGCTGGGCTTGCTGGATACCTATTGAGAGCGGAGACGCCCTATCTATTGGGGCTTGAACTATTCTTCGTCCTGTCTTTTGCAGTCGGTGTGCGCCTGATCCAGCATTTTTGGGTGCCGCTCGATCTAATCCGCACGGGTGCCGAACTCATCGGCGAGCGCGATTTCACCAGCAAGTTCATCGAAGTGGGCCAGCCGGAAATGGATCAGCTCGTGCGCGTGTACAACCGCATGATTGATCAACTGCGCGAGGAGCGCACGCGGCTGCAGGAGCAGCACTACTTCATGGACAAGATCCTGACGGCCTCACCATCGGGCATCATCACCCTCGACTTCGACGACAAAGTCGCCCTAGTCAACCCCAGCGCTAGCCGCCTGTTGGGGCTGGCCGAAAGCGCGGTGCTCGGCCAGCCATTGGACGAGTTGGGAACGGCATTCGCCCAAACCCTGCACACCTTGGCCATCGGCGAGTCGCAGGTGTTGCCGCTGCAAGGGCTGCGGGTGCGCTGCCACAAGGCGCAGTTTTTGGACCAAGGCTTCCCGCGCAGCTTTATCCTCATGGAGGAATTGACCGAGGAGTTGCGCCTTTCGGAGAAGGCGGCCTACGAGAAAGTTATCCGCCTGCTGGCACACGAGGTGAACAATTCAACAGGGGCGGTCAATTCCCTGCTGCACTCCTGCTCCAACTACAAGGGGCAGTTGCGAGAGGCCGACCGCGGCGATTTTGCGAACGCCCTACAGGTGGCCATCGGCCGCATCGATCATCTCAGTGCCTTCATGCGCAGCTTTGCCGAGGTGGTCAAACTGCCGGTGCCGCACCCGCAGCCCGTGGATCTAGAAGCCCTGTTGCGCGACATCGCCCTGTTAATGCGCGCCGAGTGCGAGCGCTGCAACATCACGTGGAACTGGGATATTCAGGCGGACTTGGGACTCATCGCCATGGACGAAAACCAGATGGAGCAGGTGTTTGTCAATATCCTGAAAAATGCGGTGGAAGCCATTGGCAAAAACGGCGGGATAACGATTCGCCTCGGCAAGCTCCAAGACCGGCCCTTTGCCGTGGTCGAGGATACGGGCGCGGGGATCAACCCGGAAGCAGCCGAGAGTCTGTTCACGCCGTTTTTCAGCACCAAGGAAAACCGGCGGGGCCTCGGCCTAACGTTGGTCCAAGAGATTTTGAGCCGGCACGGTTTTGCCTTTTCCCTCGAAAGCCTTCCTGACGAGCCGACCCGTTTTACCATCCGCTTTTGAATGCCAGATGTACTGGACGCACACAGGCGATAGGGCGTATAATGTTCTGTGCGCCAACCTCGAAATGTCCATCCGTGAGCATAAGACATCTATGGCCGAATACGATACCATTTCCAAACACCTGATCCAAACCTATCCCGACGACTTCGTCCGCTTCACTCTCCAACGAGACGACGTGACGGCCTGCGAAGTCCTCAACCCGGAGCAACCCACTGTCGAAACCCGCCAAACCGATAGCCTCATTCGCGCCCAGATCGCCGGCGAAGAGGCGTTGGTCCATCACGAATTTCAAACCACCGACCACCCGCTCATGCCGCTCCGCATGGCCAGCTATATCGTCCGCGCCATTGAGCACCATCGCCAGCCGGTCTATTCCAGCGTGATCTACTTGCGGCCTGATGCCGGTCGGCGCGATCCGGGCTACTACGCCCAAGACCTGCCCGGCCACCGCATCTTAGTGCAATACAAGGTCATTCGATTGAGCGAGATCGAGGGGCAAGTTATTGTCCAAGCCGGTCCTTCGGGTTTGCTTCCTTTCACGCCCTTGATGAAACGGCCGGCGGGCATGGGTGAAGAGGCGTGGTTGCGCCAGTGCATTCAGGCGACCCATGCGGGGCCGTTGGATCCGGCCGTCAAGGTTGACTTTTTGGGCGGCTTGGCGATACTGAGTGGGTTGGCCTACGAGTGGACCACCATTCAGCGTATTATTTCTCAGGAGGGTCTTATGGACACGATCATGCGCGAATCATCCTTTGCCCAATACCTCACCCAACAGGGCATTGAGCAGGGGGTCCGAAAACGCGCCGTTGAAGATATCCTTGACGTGTTGGAGATTCGTTTTGGGGCGGCCTCAGCCCACTCGTTTGCCGCCCGCATTGCCGCGATTAACGATTTGCACCTGCTCAAGCAGTTGCATCGCATGGCGGTGCAAGCAGCCGATCTCGAGGTTTTTCAGCGGCACTTGGATACAGCAGAATGACGCGAGGGGCCGCCTCGTGTCTCCCGTCCACATTCACCAAGCCGCGGGGAGGGCAGAATTGGAGGCCGTGAAATATGTCGTAGAGCAAGGGGGCAGCCCCTCGTTGGCCACCGCGGCCGTCGTGAGGTATCCAGACCGCCGTATTGAGGTGCTCGACGAGTGCTTCGCACAGTACAAGCTGGCAAATGCCGCCCTCGAAATGCTCTGGACCGGCGGGCGCTGGCTCGAAGGCCCCGTATGGTTTGGCGATGGTCGCTATCTACTGTTCAGCGACATACCCAACAACCGCATTCTCAAGTGGGAAGAAGAGACCGGGGCGGTCTCCGTCTTCCGCCAGCCAGCGAACAACACCAACGGCAACACGCGCGACCGCCAAGGGCGATTGGTGTCGTGCGAACACGACGCCCGCCGAGTCACCCGCACGGAATACGACGGCTCGATCACCGTGTTGATGGACCAATTCGGGGGCAAGCCGTTGAATGCCCCCAATGACGTCGTGGTGAAGTCGGATGGGTCAATTTGGTTCACGGACCCCGGGTACGGCATTCTGATGGATTACGAGGGGCACCGGGATGAGTTCGAGAATGCCGCCAACGTGTATCGTCTCGACCCGGACACTAGGGAAGCTACGGTAGTGGCAGGCGACTTCCGGCGGCCAAACGGCCTCTGCTTCAGCCCGGATGAGTCGCTGCTCTACATCGTCGATACCGGACGCTCCGACGGCCCCGAACACCCCACCCACATCCGCGTTTTCGACGTCCACGGCGACCGCATCACAAACGGGCGCGTCTTCGCCGACATGGGGTCTGGTTCGTCGGACGGTATCCGCACCGATGTGGATGGCAATCTGTGGTCGGGAGCCTGCTGGGGAGGCGAGGGCTACGATGGCGTACATTGTTTTGCCCCCGACGGCACCTTGATCGGCCAGATCCACCTGCCGGCCCCCTGCGCCAACCTCTGCTTCGGCGGCGCAAAAAAGAACAGGCTATTCATAACCTGTTCGCAGTCGCTGTTTTCGGTGTACGTCGAGACGAATGGGGCGCAGAAACCGTAAGAAGCGTTCTTAACACTCCTGTTGCTTTTGGCTCGTCTTGCCTGACGACGCGAGGCGTCATTCCCGCGCAAGAACGTCACCCCGTGCCCCGACACGGGGCGGGAATCCAGTCTTGAATGATGAGCAAACTTGCACCGTTAGGTCAGTCCCCATATCCGGGCGGCCGTACCCCCTAGCATCTGATCCTTTTCCCGCTGGCTGAGAAAGTCGAAACCCTCTCGCACTAGGCGCAACTCCTCGGCCAAGGTCGGCCAGTTGTGCTTGGCGCGATGATGCCCCGGATAACCAGTGCCCCACAGCATGCGCTCGGCCCCAAAGGCGCGGTGCAGACGCTGGATAAAAGGATGCACGTCGGAATAGGGGAAATTTTTCCGCGAACGGCCGTGGACATCCGAGATTTTCACGGCCACGTTGTCGAAGCCAGCCAGATCGACGACGGGCTGAAAAGCCTCGGGCGGCTCGTCGAGATTGGGATAGCCCAGATGGTCCAACAGCAGGGGCATCTGCGGGTGGCGGCGGGCGATTTCAGCTACTTGGTCGGCGCAAGCGGCATTGAAATGGAACTGGATAACAGCACCCATTGCGCTGAGGGCCTCCCATAGGGGACGATTTTGGGGCGTGGTCAGGACTTTCTCGTCCGGGTAGTACATGGGATGAAAGCGAAAACCGACCAAGCCGCGTTCTTCCATCCAGTAGCGGGCCTGATCGGCGTTGGCCGCATTTTGCGGGTCGAGCATGCCGTGGCCGATAAAGCGGTCGGGAAAACGGGCCTGCGAATCGGCGATATAGCCGTTGTCCCAAGTGGACCAACTCGTCTGCACGAGGACGCTGCGGTCAACGCCGTTTTGGTCCATGTCCTCAATTAGCTCATCGGCGGTGGCAGGTTCGTCCGGTTTGGAGGTCCAATTCGGAGCGGTGGGGCCGACGGGATACTTTTCGGACATTTCCCATATATGTACGTGGGTATCGACGATCATGGACGGTTCCTTTCATCTAACCATAGCGGCGAAATAGCGATGTAGGCTCAAGTCGCTAGTCAGTTCGGGATGGAACGAGGCGACGAGCACTTGGCCTTGGCGCACTGCAACTGCGTCGTCGCCGCACCTCGCCAGCACTTTGACCCCGTCGCCCAGCCGTGCGATGCGAGGGGCGCGGATAAAGATCATCGGCAAGGGGCGCGGTTGCCCATCCGCCGCCCAAACGCCCGTCCCCTCAAAGCTATCGACTTGGCGGCCATAGCTGTTGCGCTCGACGTCAATGTCGATTAGGCCAAAGGACTGCTGCGGTGGGTTGGAGACGCCTTTGGCCAGCAGGATCATCCCAGCGCAGGTGCCAAAAATGGGGTTGCCGGCCGCGGCGAAGTCCCTCAGCGGCGTCCAGAAATCCCAAGAGTCCATCAGTTTAATGAGCGTCGTGCTCTCGCCGCCGGGGACGATCAGGCCGTCCACCGTGGCCAACTGCGCTGGTTTTTTGATCACGCGGGATGCGACCGCTAATGAGTCGAGCATCTTGCCGTGGGCCGCGTAGTCACCCTGTAATCCCAAAATCCCAATCATCGCTTATCAATAAGAATGCCCCGTCCCTGATGGAGCAGAGACGGGGCATTTTCCGTTGGTCTCTGGCGGCGTCCTACCAGCCGCGGGTTTGTAGTTTGTCCTTCTCTTCGAGGGTGTCGATGTTGATGCCGACCATGGCCTCGCCGAGGTTTTCCGAGACGCGAATCAAGACCTCTGGGTCGTCGTAGTGAGTGGTGGCCTCGACGATGGCTTTGGCGCGGTTGGCCGGGTCGCCGGACTTAAATATGCCAGAGCCGACGAAAATGGCCTCTGCGCCGAGCTGCATCATCAGGGAGGCATCGGCTGGAGTGGCGACGCCCCCGGCGGCAAAGTTGGGCACTGGCAGCTTGCCGTGCTCGGCGACCCAGCGGACCAATTCATAAGGCGCGCCCAGTTCCTTGGCCGCTGTCATTAGCTGCTCGGGACGCAGGACTGTCAGCCGGCGGATCTCGTCGGTAACTGAGCGTATGTGGCGCACGGCCTCGACGATGTTGCCCGAGCCGGCCTCGCCCTTGGTGCGGATCATGGCCGCGCCCTCGCCAATCCGCCGCAGGGCTTCGCCGAGGTTGCGGCAGCCGCAGACGAAAGGCACCTCAAAGGCGAACTTATCGACGTGATAGTGCTCGTCGGCGGGCGTCAGGACCTCGCTTTCGTCGATGTAGTCGATCCCGAGAGCTTGGAGCATCTGCGCTTCGGCAAAGTGCCCAATGCGGCATTTGGCCATGACCGGAATGGAGACCGCGTCCATGATCTGGCGCAGCTTCTCAATGCTCGACATGCGCGACACGCCGCCTTCAGCGCGGATGTCGGCGGGCACTCTTTCCAGCGCCATGACCGAGGCGGCCCCAGCGTCTTCGGCGATCTTGGCATGATCGGCGGTGACGACGTCCATGATGACCCCGCCCTTGAGCATTTCGGCGAGGCCGGTCTTGAGGCGCAGGGTGCCAGTCTGTCCATTGGTAGGCATTTCGTTCATAGCACAATCTCCTTTAGAGCAGTTCCTTAAAAACATATTCCAAAACAGCCCCTCACGCAATTTTCGCCCAAGGCAGAATCAGGCCCCGCGCAGGCTCTCCCAATAGGTGCGGCACAGGTCGCGGGCGAAGAGCAAGAGGGCGGCGGCGGTCGCTGCACTGGCAAGGACCGCGCCGGAGACGAGGACGGCGAGCGGCGACGCCGGCAGCAGGGGGCGGGCCAACAGGAGCACGGCGAACACAAAGGCAACGACTAAACAGGGGCGGCTGAGCGCGGCGAGATAGGTTGTAAAAGGCAGGTCGATCAAGCGGTTGACGAGATACTGCGAGAGCAGCAAGAACAGCAAGGCCGCCGCGGCGATGACGCTGGCCACGCCTTCGACGCCGTGCGGCAGGCCATAGAAGTACAGGGCCGGGATCAGCAATCCCATGCTAAAGAGCGACCAATAGAAAGACCAGTTGGCCTTGCCTTTGGCCATAAAAATCGAGCCAGCCAAGGAGCCGGCTACCTTCAAAAGCGTGGCCACGGCCAACAGACGAAGCACCATCCACATCGGCTCGGTGTTGACCAAGGCGGCAATCTCCGGCGCAAAGACGAATATCCCCGCGAGGGCTGGACCTAGCGCGAGCACAAAGCCCTGTACCGAGGCCAAATAGCCCCGACGCAGGAGCGAGTCGTCTTCTACAATCGTCGAAAAGGTCGGGAAGGAGACGCGCTGGATGGTCGTAGCCAGCCGGGTCAGGGGTTGCAAGGTCAACCGTTCGGCCAAGCTGTAGTAGGCTTGGGCCGTCGCTCCGAGCGGTTTGTAGATGAATAGATACGCGATCTTGACATTGAGCAGGGTCACCACGCGCGAACCCGTAAAGTTCAGGGCAAAGCCCAGAAGCTGGCGCAGTGCTTGGGGCCGGAAGCGCAGGCGCGGAAGCCAGCGAGCCGAAAGCGCGAGGCTGCTGAAAAGACCTAGTTCGCGCACGACCGCACCGAGGCCCGGGATCAAGACGCCCAATTCGGGCCGCCAGCAAAGCAGCACCGTCACTGCGAGGGCAAAGGTCACAACCGAAACGAGCTCAGAAAGGGCCACGGCGCGGAAGTCGAGGGTGCGCTGTAATCTGGCCCGCAGCAGGCCCGCCAATGAGGCGAAGGGGACCGTCAGGCAGAGCGTGCGTAGGACGCGGCCGAATGTGTGCGGGTCTTCGCCCCCTAAAAAAGGAGCCAGCCAAGGGATGGCGGCGACGACCGCGGCGGTGAGCAGCAGCCCCCAACTCAAACAAGTCCAGAAGGCCGCGTCGAAGTGTTCCTCGCCCGCGTCCGGTAGCTGGACCAAGGCCGCGCCCAGCCCTAAGTCGCCGACCAATGATAGGAGCATCACCAGCACCAGTGCCCACTCAAAATGGCCCAAATCGTCGAGCGGCAAGAGCTTGTAGAGCACCAGCATGACGCCGAGTTGGATGGCGGAGGCGCTGCCATTCCAGAGGAAACCGCGCAGGGCGCGCGTGGCTAGGGAGAGCGAGGCACTCACAGGCGAGGAGGCGTCACGTCACGACGCTTCGATATATGCTTTGGCGATGCGGCCCTTCTTGCCGAAGACATTGACCGCCCGCGCTTCGAGCCGGTTTTCGCCCGCCGCGAGCGTCCACTCAAAGCGGGCCTCGCGCTCCTCGCGCCACGGGCCGCCGTCCTGTCGCACCAAGAAGTGCGAGAAGTTGGGCGCGGTATGCTCTAGATCGACTTGCAGCGTACGCGCCTTTTCCGTCACCTGTACATAGAGCCGCGTCTGGTTGACCGACCAGTAGAAGTCGCCGGGACGAGAGGTCTGTACGGAGTATTCGGCGTAGCGGGGATCGACGTCGTCCGACCACCAGAGATAGCCATCCCAGTGGTACTGCCCAGCACCGTGGCGCAGTTCGGCCGGCTCGGCGAAGATCAGGTGCGTGTTGCGCAGCGGAATGCCGAAGCGGCAGAAGACATCGATGTAGCTGGTCATGGGTTCGATGACCTTTTGCGGCAGCTTGTTGGCCATGATCTGTTCGCGCCGCTCGTCCGCCGCGGCCTCGTGTAGTTCCAAGGCGTTGATGGGCACTCCGTCCATTTCGTAGGTGGCGTCGAATTCGCGCGTCGGCCCGGCGTCTTCGAGGATCCACTTTTGCAATGCTTCGCACCAGACCTCGGCCAAGCAGTGGTGATCGACAATGACCGAGCGGGCCACCCATCCTAAGGCCGAGGCGCAGCCGGCGAACACCGCTCCGTAGTGGGTACACATGCCAAAGCCCCAGTCGCCCTTAGTGGTGTCGAGGACCTCTAGGGGGTTCCAAGAGGGGCAATGGGGATATTTGTCGGATTGCCAGCCCAGCCACTGGCTGTGGACCCAGTCGCGCAACAGGGCTAGCTGGTCGAGTTCGGTTTTGCCCGCGGCGATGACCTCGTCGAGGCGGTACTGCTTGCGCAGCCGCTCTTGGTGCGGGTGCAGCCCCATATAGGAGAAGGGGTACGAGCTATGCACGAGCTGGGGTTGGTCGAATTCTGCTCGCTTGAAGGGCGCGAGACTTTGGGCGTCCTCCTCAACATCGGCTTCGAGGGTGACCGCTTGGAGCGTCGGGGTCTTGTTGGCCGAATCGGTTGCGAGGATGGCGCGCCACTGCACAAAGCGCCCGGGCCACTGCAAGGCAGTGCAGCGTTCCCAAGCCGTCCAAGTGCGCGGATCAAAGGAAGGCGTCGAACCCGTGCGTAGCTCAAAGTGTATCTGGGTATCCTGCGGCTGGCGCGTCCGCGCTTTCAGATGCAGGCGGCGAATGCCCATCCTCGGGGCGATGCGACCGCGGCCGTCTTCGTCGGCTAGGTCGAAAACCGGCGAGCAGAGCGTCCCCCGCGGAGGGTGTCCCTTGATGCGTAGCCGCACTAGGTATTCGCCGTCCATGGCGCGGGCTTCGCCCAAGGTGCCTTGGTGCCAAGTCTTGCCGCCGTCAAAGCTGCGGCTTGAACGGCTTGGAGGGGTGTCGGCCAGACCGCCGGGGGAGGGGTCGATGTGCAACACGCCGCTGTGCGAGAAGACGAATTCGTTGGTGCCATTTTTGAGGTATTTGGCGGCGATTTTCTTGCGGTCCCAACCGCCGGTGAGCATGCGCTCGCGGTCTTGGCGGTGCGTGAGGACGTGGCCGTTGACTTGGAGCCGCATGGGTTTGTCGGCGGTGGTCTGGTCGGCGTTGACGTAAAAGAGCAATTCGGCCCCTTTGGTCTTGGCCGAGGGAATGTCGAACTCGACTTTTGCACAGGAGGCGGGCGTAAGTTCTTCGCAGACATCGCCATCAACCCCCATCTCATTGGTCAGCAGATAGGTGGGGGCGAGGCGGGCAGCAGGGGTGGTTTGGGCGTCGATGAAGCGGTCGCGGCGATAGTCGCGGAAGTCGGTGGTGGCGATGCGTTTCATGGTAAGCTCCTGAGTGGGGGACGATGCGAGGGAATGTATGCGAGGATACAGGATGGAGCAATGGAGGTGCCGGATAGTACAATTGCTTTTATGCCGAATTAGGTATATTAAATTGTATGTTAAACAAGTCTATTTCTTGGATCGCGTCTTCAAGAGAGGACCTACGCGACTTCCCCGCATCGGCTCGCCGCAAAGCGGGTTTTGAGCTACAAGCCTTACAGCGGGGAGAAACGCCGACCGATTGTAAACCCATGCCCTCAATCGGCCCAGGCGTCATGGAGATTCGCATCAATATAGGCAATGCTTATCGCGTCTTTTACGTGACCAAATTTGCAGAAGGTATCTACGTCTTGCATGCTTTTCAAAAAAAATCGCAACGCACATCAAAGCAAGATATTCAACTTGGCCAGCAACGATACCGGATGCTGCTAAAACACAGGCAAGGATGATAAGGAGACTATGCTATGGAAGTGACCCAAGGCCGCGATAACGTATTTGAGGATATTGGTTTTGAGCGGGAAGAAGCGGCGAGCTTAAAAGTCCGGGCTGATTTAATGCTCGACCTGAGAAAGTACATCGAAACCAGAGGGTGGACCCAACGTCAAGCCGCGGCATTTTTTGGCGAGTCCCAACCGCGCATTAGCAATTTAATGCAGGGGGAGATTAGCCGTTTTAGCGTGGATAAGCTGATCAATATGCTGACGCGGGCGGGGATGCAAGTCGAAATTTACGTCAAGCCAAAAGCCGCCTAAGCGAAAGCTCAGGCGAGGAGGCCCTCAACGTATTGGCGGGCGGCAATAGCTGCTGAGAGCGGCTCGTCCCAATCGACCTCCTCAAGCTCGACGACGAGGGGGCCGTCGTACCCGCTATCCGCTAACAGCTTGAACAACGCCGCGAAGGGCAATTCGCCTTCCCCAAAAGGCACGGGGGTTTCGCCCTGCTGGTCGCGCAGGTGGACGACGCCGATGCGCCCGGCGAGGGCCTCGGCAAAAGGCATGATCGGCTCGCCGACCGAGAGCAGGTGACCGGTGTCTAAGAGCACCCGCGCCCGCTCGGGCAGCTTGGGCATCACCGCTTGGTAGTCGGCCAGTCCTTGGAGGCGGTTGCCTCGGTGGTTGCCCAAGTTGAGGGCGATATCCGGGATGTTTTCGAGCAGCGTGTTGACGCCTTCGACGAGGTCGGCGATGGCCTCTCTCGTGCGGGCACCGCTCTTCATATTCATGGTGCGGACCCCAAGGGCGCGGCCCAAGTGGATGTCCCATTCGAGCTGGCGCAGATTGTAGGCGAGGTTGCGCTCGTCCGAGTCGGCCTTGCGGCCGGTGAGGTTGCGGATATTGAAGCTAGAAAGCACTAGGCCGGCTTCGGCGAGCGCGGTGCGGACCATCGGCACAGACCAGTCGCGGTGGACGGGCGTACTCTCGGTGTATGCGCGGAAGAGTTCGACGCGGGAGAAGCCGGCCGCCTTTGCTAGGTCGAGCATCTCGGGCAAGAGCAGGTCTGGGCAGAGGGTTGGGCTGAAGACGAGATGCATTAGCTAATCCCCTCCCAATGCGCCCATTGGTCGGCGCACGTCTCAAAGCGAATATCGTTGGCGTCTTTGCGCGCAAAGCGGCCGATGAGAGCCATGCGGATATTGCGATTGACATTCTTGGAGCCGGTGTGGAAGAGCTGACCGTGCCAGAAGATGGCATCGCCGGCTTTGCCGACGAATTCGCGCCCTTGGGGGAAGGTCCCCTCGGGAAATACGTCGCTGGAAACGCCGCCCTGCACCGACAGCAGCGAGTGCGTCTGGAAGTAGTCGTAGGCCACGTTGTGGCTGCCGGGCCAATAGGTGAAGCAGCCGCCCTGTGAGTCGATATCCTCGACGTAGATCGTGACGTTGATGGTCATGTAACCGACCGTGCCTTCGGGCACGCCGTTGGTCGGGGTGTAGTAGCCGTCGAGGTGGCCGCGCTCGGGCAGGGACCAAGCCTTGTCTTTGGCTGGATAAACCAACGCCGGCCCGGCGCTGTTGGGATTGAGCTGGCCCTCGCCGACCATTTCCTCCATCATCGCGAAGATCGGCGACTCGTGAACTGCGGCGTGGATGGCCGGGGCATGGGCCGGCACCGGAGTGCGCGGACCTGCTCCGACCCAAGTGGCCGGATCGTCGCGGTCGGCCTTAATGCCAGTCCAAAGGGCGTCCTGAGCGGCTTGAATTTGCGCGGGCGTGAGAGCACCACGGACGATGAGACAGCCGTTTTCCTTAAAGGAATCCCGGTCTGCGGAAGTGAGGTGAGGCATGGTAGCACCTTTCTAATTGGGTTGTAAAAGCAAATATAGATTCGCACCTGCATACACCCAAGCCCCTAATCGCCGTAATAGTGCTGCGGCAGCCACAGCGCGATCTGCGGGAACATCATCACCAAGACGATGGCCAAACACATCACCAAGACAAACGGGGCGATAGACCTGTAAATGTCCAGCAGACTGATCTCCGGCGGCACCATGGCCCGCATCAGGAACAGGTTGTAGCCGAAAGGCGGCGTCATGTAGGCAACTTGGCAGGTAATGGTATAGAGTACGCCGTACCAGATGGGATCAAAGCCGAGCGCGATGATCAGCGGCACATACAGCGGCGCGACGATGACCAGCATTGCGGTGTCGTCCAAAAACATGCCCATGACCAAGTAGGACACCTGCATCATGATCAGCACGGCCCAAGGGCTCAACAGCCAGCGTTCAATAAACAGCGATTCTATCGCCTTGACCGCGCCCAGCCCGTCGAACACCGCACCGAAGCACAGAGCCGCCAAGATGATCCACATAAACATACAACTGATGCCCAAGGACTTGTTCAACGTGTCCTCGAGCACCGGCCGGGTCAGGCGGCGCTTGCCCAGCGCGACGAGGGTGGTGGCGGCAGCACCGACCGCGGAACTTTCGACCAAGCTGGTGACCCCCAGCAGGAACAGGCCGGTCATCGCAAAGAAAATCAGCAGCGGCAGAACCCCGGTGCGCAACAACTTCAGTTTTTCCGCCAGCGGGAGCTGCCGTTCCGCTGGCGGCAGCGGAGGCCCGAGCTTGGGATCGAGCCGACAGCGGGTGGCGATGTACAGGACGAACAGCCCGGCCAGCAACAGGCCGGGAAACACCCCAGCCAACCACAGTTGCCCGACCGGCTGCCGGGCGATCATGCCGTACAATACCAGCACCACGCTCGGCGGCACGAGAATGCCGAGGGAACTGCCAGCCTGCACTACGCCGGTGATCATGACCTTGTCGTAGCCGCGCTTGAGCATCTCCGGCAAGGCGATGCTGGCGCCGATGGCCATGCCGGCCACGCTCAATCCGTTCATCGCCGAGATCACCACCATTAGGCCGATGGTGCCGATGGCGAGGCCGCCCCTAAGCGGCCCAAACCAGACGTGAAAGGCGCGGTATAGGTCGCTGGCCAAGCCGGATTCGGACAGCATGTAGCCCATGTAGATGAACAAAGGCAGGGTCAGCAGCGGATACCAGTTGAACAGCTTGAACGCCGCACTGAATGGGATTTCGACTCCGCCGACGCCCCACAACAGCAGCGCGAAGGCCGTGGCGACAAAGCCGATGACGCCGAACACGCGCTGGCCGGCGAGCAACATCACCAGCATCGACGAAAACATCAGCAGCCCGATCAGTTCGTAGCTCACGGAAGCGGCTTTCCCCGCGCCGCGGCCAAGTCCCTGAAGAAAACGGCGACGATCTGCAACAGCATCAGGGCGATGCCGACGGTCATGGCGATCTTGATCGGCGCCATCGGCGGTGCCCAGACCGAGTAGTTCTTCTGGTTGTATTCGAGTGCGTACTGCGTACTGGAGACGCCGCCGTAGAGCAGCACGACCAAGTAGGCGAGCAGGCCGACAGCGGTAATGCAATCCACCACCGCCTTGGTCTTGGGCGACCAACGAGCGTACAGCAAATCCATCCTGACGTGTGAATCGAGCTGGATTGAATAGCCGCCACCGAGCAGGTAGTAGGCAGCCATGGTCATCTGCGCCACTTCTACGGACCAGAGGAGGGGCGCGTCAAAGAGGGTTCTGGAGAGGGACGAGTACAACAGCACGCCCATTATGACGAACACCAGATACATCGCAAACCGACCGACGATGCCGTTCAGCCGGTCAATCAGGCGCACGTACCTAACGACGATCCGCGGCAAAATTCTTCAGGCTAGCCGGGAACTCGTGCCCAAGGCTGGGTCGTTTTGGCTGGCAAGGCGGTGCTTAGGAGTTAGGAGTAGCGATAGGGCCGACCGGCCTTGGCCATCGTCGCGTTGTACTGCTTGAGTATGTCGATGACCCGGGCCGCCCTCGGGCTGGTCTGGGCGATCTCGTCCCAGAACTTGAGTGCTTCGTCTTCCACTTGCTTCCATTCCGCGTCGGGAATGGACGTGAGTTCGAGCTTCGTGCCTTGGGTCCGCAAGTGCGCCTCGCCGCCCCAGTACCAGTGCTGGCGGTAATAGTGCGAGCTGTCCATGCAGACGCGGAACAGTTCCTGCAAGCGCTCGGGCAGCGCGTTCCACGAATCGCTGTTGGCAAAAAACGAGCCACACCACGCGCCGGAGATATTGTTGGTCAGGAAGTAGTTGGTTACGTCCGCCCAGCCGACCGTGTAGTCCTCGGTGATGCCCGACCACGCGATGCCGTCCAACTCGCCGGTCTGCACCGCGACCTCAATGTCCTCATAAGGCAGAGTAACCGGCACCACGCCGAAACGGGACAGGAACCTGCCGGCGGTCGGAAAGGTGGTAATGCGCTTGCCCTTGAGGTCGTCTAGGCTGCGGATGGGTTCAACCGTGTTGAAATGGCAGGGATCCCACGCCCCCGCGCTCAGCCAAGTTACGCCGTCGATTTCACCGTAGGCTTCTTGCCAAATTTCCCGCAGGCCGTACTGGTTGAACAGCACCGGCACGTCGAGACTGTAGCGCGTGGCAAAGGGGAAGTACCCGCCAAACACCGAAATGTCGGCGGGCGAAGCCATGGAATCGTCGTCGCTCTGTACCGCGTCAATCGTGCCCTTTTGCAACGCTCGGAACAGTTCGGGCGTCGGCACGAGCTGGTCTGCGGTGTACAGCTCGATGGTCATTTCGCCGTTGGCGATCTTGTTGAACGAATGGATCGCTGGCTTGACCACGTGCTCGGCCAATGGACCACCGGCATAGGTTTGCAGACGCCACCGAATGGGGGCCTTGGTTTGGGCGATCACCGCTGGTGCGTTGACCGCAGCGGCCACGCCAGCGACGCCGGCTGTTTTCAGAAAATCGCGTTTGTTCATTGGGGGGTCGTTTCGTCAGGACATTCCGTGGGTAGAGGACGCCTCAGAGGGCGACGGCTTGGTCTAAGGCGCGGATGTAGCCAACAGTCCAAGCTAGCCCGGCGGCGTGGTCGCCCGCGATGGCCGGGAAGTGCTCGGGGTAAATCTGACCTTTGTAGTCGATCTCTTTGAGGGCGCGGATGGTGCCGACCATATCGACCTCCCCCTTGCCAAAAGGCACTTCGAGGTAGCCTAAGTCCGCCAGCCGCTGCTCGATTTCTGGAGTACTCGGCCCTTCGGGCTTGGTGGCGATGTCGCGCACGTGGACCATAAAGACCTTGTCGCCAAAGTGGCGGATCGTGTCGGGCAAGCTGTCGCCGGCCATTTGCGACTTGCCTTGGCAGAAGGTCAGGCCGTGGGCCGGCGAGTCGGTTGCGGCCATTAGACTAGCAAAGGACTCTCTGTTCCAGATTAGGCGGTCGGACACGTGAAACGTGTGGGTAGAGATTCGCACACCGGCCTCTTCGCCGATTTGGCCGAGTGTTTGGAAGATTTCCACCAAGCCCTGCCAGTGGGTTTGCCGCTGGTCTGGGTCGGTGGGGGCCGCGTCGGCACTGAGGTAGAAATGCACGAAAGGTATCTGCGCGTGGCCCATGTTTTCGATTAGGCGACGCATGTACCCCACTTCGCGGGTGCGGGCCGCGTCGTCAACGCAGGCGTCGAGGCTGAGGCGAGGCGGCGTCAGCCCAGCCAGCACAACTTCGGCGGCCGCGTATTGGTCGGCTAGGGCCTTGAGCGCGTCGGCCGGGGGCGCGTCGTCTGAAGCGATTTGGCCGGTGTTCAAGACGATGTGGGTGGTGCCGGCGTCGCGGCAAAAGGCGATGTTGCGAGCGTGATCGGCCCCAAACGGGGCAAAGATGCCGATGTCGAACATGAGTTCCTCCTCAGCGTACATAAAAATGGTGCTCCCACGGAGACTCGAACTCCGGCTACAGGGTTGAAAACCCTGGGTCCTAACCGCTAGACGATGGGAGCACGTAAGGCAAAAAAATATAGACCTCGCCCCGCCTATTGGCAAGCCATCCCTAGGCAAAGGCGTCGAGTTCGGGAGTGGGGAGATTGTAGGAAGAGGCTTGCTCAAAGGCGCGGGCGAGGCGCAACAGCCGCGCTTCGTCGCGGGGGTGGCCAATGATCTGCAAGCCGATGGGCAGGCCATCGCCTGTGAACCCACAGGGCAGGGAGACAGCGCACAGGCCGAGGAGGTTGACGGCGATGGTGTTGCGCAGGCAGAGGCCATTGATGGAGAAATAGACATCGTCGCGGTCAACTGCGTCGAGCGCGGGGGCGACAAAAGGAGTGGTGGGGGTGACGAGGAAATCGACGTTTTCGAGGGCCATGCGGGCCTTGCGGCGCAGCTCGTCGCGCACTCTGAGTTGTTCGAGGAAGTCCGCCGCGAGGACCTCGCGGCCGTCGAGTATGCGGGCCGAGACAATGGGGTCGAACTGATCGAAGTGCGCTTCGAGGTTGCGCCGGTGATAGAGATAGGCTTCGACGGCCGTGGTGCTAGGCCCGCTGCGCCACTGGGCTAGCTCGTCGAGCACCTCGAGCGATATTTCATCGGCATAGACGCCGAGGTCGGCGAAAACACTCGCCGCGGCGCGCACCGCCGTTTCGACCTCCACATCGACATCATCCCAGAAGTACTCGTGCGGGAAGCAGAGCCGGAGGCCGGCGACCTCGCCTTCCAAGTGATCCACCATGCAAAGGGCCGGGTCCGCCATGGCTTGGAACAACAGGGCGCAATCGCCCGCTGTCCGGCATAACGGCCCGATGCTGTCGAGAGTGGGATCGAGGGGCAAGACGCCGGTGTTGGGGAGCAGGCCAAAGGTCGGCTTGAGGCCGGTAAGGCCGCAAAAGGACGCGGGAATCCGCACCGAGCCGCCGGTATCCGAGCCGAGGGCCGCCGGTGCCAACCCAGCCGCCACGGCCACGCCCGAGCCAGAAGACGACCCGCCCGGCAGGCGATGCGTTTCGGCATCCCACGGATTGACTGGAGTCCCGTAGTGATGGTTGACGCCGGTGCCGCCAAAAGCGAATTCCACGAGCTGGGTCTTGCCCAAGAGCACGACGCCCGCGGCAAAGAGACGGCGGGCCACCGTGGCGTCGGCTGCGGCGATGTGGTCGCGCAGCAGGGTCGAGCCGCCGGTGGTGGGCAGCCCCGCGACATCCACGAGGTCCTTAAAGGCGAGGGGAATGCCGTGCAGGGGACCGAGGTAGGTGCCGGCCGCGATTTGCGCTTCGGCCGCACGAGCTTGGGCGCGCGCCCGCTCGGCTGTGACGGCGAGATAGGCGTTGAGCGCTGGATCGTATCGCTCGACGCGCTCTAGGTAGAATTCGGTGAGTTCGAGCGGGGAGAGTTCGCCGCGGCGGATCAGGGGGGCGAGTTCGGCGATGGGCGCAAACGCTAAGGCATTATCCATTCGTCAGTCCAATAGGGAAAATCCGGTGTAGCCGCGGCGGTCTTCCACGCCTTCTACGCCGCCTTGGGGAAAGTATTCCCCCCAGCGCCGGCTGACCTTTCGCGCGGTGTCTTCGTCCGCTATTAGCTCGTCCGGGTATCCGGGTTTCATGCGGCAATCCAAGACGATCGGCGGCGTATAGCAGGGGTGGTGGCGACGAAGTTGGACGGCGGCGGGATAGGTGTCGGCCGCCGGCTCAAACCGGGTAAAGGTATTCCAAAGAAAGGTGATGTTCTTGGCTGCGGCGCGGGCGTCGTCCACTAAAAATATCAGCGGCCAAGCGGCGACGGCCCGGTCTTGGGCGAGGTGCTGGGCGTAGCTGGGATCTTCCTCGTACGTTGGGCCTTGCACCGCGAGGGCACCGGGGCAATAGACCTCGACGGCGCGGGCACCGCCGGGCAAGGCGTCGCTGAATTCCCGGGGCAATTCGCAGATCGGATCACCCACGCCTAGGAGGATCCCTTTGCTGCCTTGGTTCACGGCCGGTCCTGTGTAGTCAAGGGTATCCATGGCGAGGTTGGCGATGACGAACAGGTCGGTTTCGAGCCGCGCCCGCGCTAGGGCATACGCGAGCACTTGCCGGAAGTCGCCCAAGTCCAAGGGGCGGTCGATTACGACCAAGAACTTGGTGAGGTTGAGCTGGCCGCCGTCCTCGCCCAAGATGCGAAAGGCGAATTTCATGGCCTCTCGTGGGTAGCGCTCCTCAACGACGATGGCCGCCAGCGAATGATAGCCGGTCTCGCCGTAGCTCCACATGGCCTTGATCGCGGGCATTACCAGCTTGCTCAAGGGCGTCATTAGCTGCTGGATGTAAGTGCCGAGGAACATGTCCTCCTGCGGCGGCTTGCCTACTACGGTGGCCGGGAAGATGGCGTCTTTGCGGTGGTAGAGACGCTTGGCTTGGAGCACTGGATAGTCGTGTTGCAGCGAGTAATAGCCGTAGTGATCGCCAAAAGGTCCTTCGGGCTGGCGCACGTGCGGCAAGACCACGCCCTCAATGGCGAATTCGGCTTCGGCAATAAGGGGCAGGCTGGGGCTTGGTACGCGGCGCAGGCGCTCGCCCTGCAACAGGGAGGCCAACATCAGCTCGGGCAAATCCTCGGGCAGGGGCGCGATCGCTGCTAGAATCAGGGCCGGCGGCCCGCCGACGAAGACGACCAGCGGCAATTCTTCGCCCCGCTGCTCGGCGACGTGGTAATGGAATCCGCCGCCTTTCTGGATTTGCCAGTGGACGCCGAGGGTCTGAGAGTCGTGGCGTTGGATGCGGTACATGCCGAGGTTGTGGTGGCCGGTATCGGGGTGTTGGGTATAGACCAGCGGCAGGGTGATGAAGTGCCCGCCGTCCTCGGGCCAAGTTTTGAGCAGGGGTAAGCGCGCCAGATCGGGCGGCGACTGCACGCATTCGCTAATGGGGCCTTTGCCGACGGTCTTCAGCCCGACCTTCAGCGCAGCGGGGATCAGGTTTTTGTGCGGCCAGAGCTTGCCCAGCGAGAGCGACGGCAGGTCTTGGGCCAACTGCACTAGCTGCGCGATAAACTGCTCCGGCCTAGGGCCAAAGGCCAAATCGACGCGCCGAGCCGTGCCAAAGAGGTTGGTGACGCAGGGAAAGTCCGCACCCTCAACGTGGGTAAAGAGCAGGGCCGGACCGGCCGCGGCGAGGACGCGACGATGGATCTCGGCGATTTCGAGCTCCGCGGAAACCGGGGCGTCCACGGTGACGAGCTCGCCTTCGCGGCGCAAGAGGTCGAGGAATTGGCGCAGGTTGTGCATGGCGGCTTGTGGTGGGGGTGGAAGGTCAGGTTGGTCTTGAATATATAGAAAGACCGGTCCGTTACAATGGATCGGTCAGCTTATAGGGAAATTCGTGGGGCTGGTTGAAGGCTGGGCTGGTTATCTATATATTGAAAAAATTGCAAAACGGGCACTGGTCCCACTGGATCACGAGGACGAGGCGTTGGAGTGCGAGGCGGTCCGGTATTGGGTGCTAGGATTGGGGCTCAAAGAGATGAGATTGAAAAGGAAAATAACTGCACAATTCTGGGGGGCTAAAGGACTTAGCGTTCGTGCATCTAATTGTCTGTCAAGGGCAAATATTACAGACGAACAAGAACTAATCGAGAAAGTTACAACTCTTGATTTTCTGCTTGCCCTCAGAAACTGTGGTAAACAAACAGCCGAAGAGATTTGGGCATTTCTCACGAACTTAAAATCTATCTCCAACCACCATCAAAGAGTAGAAGCTACATCGTCCAATTCGGGCGATGATCGTTCTGCCGAAGCACAATCAGTTTTTGTTCCGCTTTTGAACATAGAGGTATCCATACATATATGGGAAGTCCTCCAAAATACTCCTGTCGATAGTATCCGATGGAGCGTTCGGACACAAAACGTAATCGGCTATCAGGGGTTGCAGGAACTAGCTGAGATTGCCGAACTTTCCCCTGAAGAGTGGCTCAATTTTAGAAATTTCGGAGATACCTCTTTGACAGAAATTCAAGAGCGCACGGCAGAAATAATCGATCAACTTAGGGCTAACCCCGATGGTATTGAGCCGAGCAAAGAGCAATCTGTCTTTATTCCGCTTCTGAACACAAAAATATCCGCCCACACATGGGAAGCAATTCAAAACATGTCTATTCATCAATTCAACTGGAGTGCTCGAACACAAAATGTTCTCCGTCGGCAGGGCTTCAAAACGATTGCCGAGATTGCCGGATTTTCCCCTAGAGAGTGGCTCAATTTTGGCAATTTTGGACGCAAATCTCTGACTGAGATTCAGGAAACAGTTAATAGGATCGTTGCGAATACTGACCTGATATGTCTTGATTCGGTGAATGAGCATTCTGCTGAGGAGCTATCTGAAAACTCTGGTGGTCGTCCCTTGCGTCCAAACGATCCCGGCTGGATTCCCGCTTTCGCGGAAATGACGACGAACGGCTCTACGGCTTGCCCAACACGACCCAAGGTGGGTTTTCAGACAGATTCTGAAGTATCGCAGATTCAAACACTCGCCAACCTTGGCGACGTAGTTTTTCAATCCCTTCAAACTCGCCAACAGAAAATTATTGCATCCTACTACGGTTACAAGGAAGTACCTAAAAAATTACATCAAATTGGTGAAATGCTCGGAGTTACCCGTGAGCGAGTCAGGCAGATTAAGGCAGGGGTCAATAAGAAAATCAATCAAGGCGCGGACAACCACCTAATCAAAACCATAATCTCCTATCTATTGAGCCAGTCCATCTACGATGTTCTCGCGAAGGATGGTGGATGGTGTTCTGTCAAAGACCTCCGGGAAAGTATTCATCAGCGGCTGGGGTGGGAAGATAGCGATCAGTGGATTATCGACTGGTTTGATGAAGCATTCGGCGAGGCGTGGATATGCTTAGGGACAGACGATTACAAAATTATTGATGGCACCTGTTATCTGAGATCAGAAGAACACATTAAAGATGTTTTTACAGAATTTGTGGCGAGACTTCAACGTTATGGCTATCGGCCTTTAGCATTGGAAGAATGCCAATATCTCATTCAAAAAAAAGACGAAGCTGATTTCGATCCAGATTATCTGCTTAATAAAATTGTAAGCCATCCCGCTTTGAAAGTTCATCAGTATGGAAAAACACTCATCGGGCTAAAGGAGTGGACTTGGTTTAGTCCTGAAAAACCAACAACTGCCACAGGACTGGTCTCACTCATCGAATGGTATCTCCGAATGACCAATGAACCCACCACGGCAAAAGCAATTGCCAATGGGATAGGGAGTGAACTCGGCAATTTTAGGTTGACGTCTTTTGATGTTGCCGACATCTGCGAAAAACAGCCTTATCTTTTTTTCGTAAATGACAATGGGACCTATGGCTTAGACCTTTGGGAGAGAGCCCCAAAATATCGGCAAGCCCTCGCACGGTTACTGTCAGATGAACCGTTACCTATTGAGCGGATTGCCGAGCTATTGTCCCCCCAAGACCCAGAGGAGACGAGGCTTATTGTCGCAGTATTGAACTTTTATACAGATTTGTTTGTGGAAGCGATGCCTTTTGAGTGGACATTAAAGTTGCAGGAGGACAAAATTGAGGCAAAAATAGATTTTGACTATACTAGGCTCACTTTTGAAGACTTAATGCCTAAATTATGAGAGATTCGCACCGAATGATTTTGCCGCAACATCAACAACCAATAACCGTTCGACTTGCGCGGGAAGAAGATATTGACGGCGCGAAGCGAATTGCGGATCAACACCGTACGGAATTGGGGTTTGTCAACATCGCCATTTTGCGGGTAGCACAAAGCAAAGAATGGCTTCTTGTTGCAGCCGAATGGGAGAATCAGAAAAAGTGTGATGTAGTCGTTGGATTTGCAAATTTTCGGATCAAACGAGATAAAAATGCAACGCTGTACGAAATTGCAGTAGTTGATTCACACAGACGTACAGGAGTCGGGACCCGTTTGCTGAGCGAATTAATTCGACGTGTTCATCTAGCGGGCGGGCAATATGTTCGTCTCAAGTGTCCACAAGATCTAAGTGCCAATAAATTTTACCAAAAATTCGGATTTCGGCATGGCGAAGCAGAGCAACGTAAGAAGAGACGGCTACAAGTGTGGTACTATCATATTCCCTTAATGCACGGCTCAGGAGCGGAAACATCAGTTACTCCTTTTATTCGCATAGCTGATAAGCAGGCTTTGCAGCAACCTTTCACATGGGAGAACGAACTTCACGCAACCGCACGTTTTTACGCTTCCCTGACAGTCAAACCGGATGAAATGAGGACATTGCATCGCCTCTGGCATAAACATGCACACGACTTTGACTGGAAGTTCGGCAAACCGAATCCATTTCAACGAGTGCTTATCTCTCCCGTAGTTGCCCACAGGTACACCTTCGATTTCGTCCGAGAACTGAAACGGACAGGTGAAACGGAAGTGGTCATGTTCGATTCTGGTGGCTATTTCGTCCAGAAAGGAGACATCTCTTATTACGATCTTCATCGGAAACTCTATGAATACTATCAGCAGGAGGATTGGGCGGATATCTATGTTCTGCCAGATAATCCACCACTCAGTGGAGACTCACTGCGTTCCGCAGAAGCGAAGATAAAACAAACTGTTGAGGGTAGCCTGCGACTTTACGGCGACCTTTCTTACGAAGTTCAGCAGAAAGCGATGCCTGTCGTTCACGCAACGAGAAGTGAACATCTCGACTATTGCCTGAGACAATACGCTAATTTTAAGAATATCGGTTTCGGCTCATTTCCAACAAGAGGAACTTCAAATTCTATCAACCGATTGAACATCAACGCGCTAATGATTCTCCGACAACTGACTCGGATGCTGGATTCTGAGGATGTAAAACTACATACCTTTGGTATTTCAACACCACCCGCAATTTACCTGCTATCGCTGGCTGGTGTACATTCTTTTGACTCTAATGGTTGGATGCGGTCTGGTGGATATGGTAAGGTATTCCTCCCATTTATGCGGGGCTATCTAGTCACTTTCAATTCTCGGAGGAATGGGAGTTTGAATGAAACAGAATTCAAATTGTGGAAAGAAAATATAAAGCATGATTGTCCGTTCTGCGGTTCCTTCGAGCGGCTTTCAAATAACCGATGGGATCGAATTATGCACAATCTGATAGTTATGTCAGAGTTAGAAACACATCAAAGGACACCCCGAACTGATATGTTACGAGAGTTATCAGGAACGTACTATCGTATGTCACAAAGCTTGATAAGTGAAGACTTGTGTCCTGTTAGTAATCACGACCTTTAATGGAGGAACAATGGTGCGCTCGCACATCTTAAAAGGATTTTCGGACTTGGAGTCGGCATTGTGGGTCCACAAATATCACCCTGGACTTAAAACAATTCGGAAAATGGTCAAAACCGCTTCGGAAAATGGATACACAGTAACGGATACAGCGCGTTATGAAGCGGTTCAGCTATTAAGCGAATGGGGATTAGCGGATGGAAAAAGCAGGTCATTAACTCCCGAGGGCGAGGCTTTCTATTCCTTGTGGGAAACGAAACGAAGTACCGCAATTGATTTTCTGCACGCACGGCAATACGGTCTATGGACACAAAACGCCCCTGACCAAAACATTGCGTCGTGGGCGTACAAAAATATCTGTGACTACCTGTGGGTACGGCAAACGCTTCCGGGAGATCGGGATCTGGTGGCTTATATACATGACCTCCGAGCCTCTGACGAAGTGGTGATTCCACCGGACATCGGCAATGCGTTCTCCAATAAATCGATCAATGACGCTTACGATTGGCTCCTGCCGTTAGACCCGCCTGTATTAGAGAAGGACAGCGCGACGTTTGCACAACGGCCATTCTGTTCAACACCACTTTTTGTGATGGGGCTCGGTTATCTCGTGCGAGAATCCGATACGGCATTTGGGGATTTGGTTAAAATTGACGAAGCGCGAAAACAGGCCATCTGTCGCTTCTGTCTTATTGACGAAACCGGTTTCGATCTCATGCTTGACGAGGCATTGCGCCAAGTCTCGTACCTTTCGGTGCAACGGAGTTGGGAAGGAATTTACATGGTGTTGCATCAGGCACCGCAAATCGAAGATTTCATAGATTAATAAGGATAAGAAAATAATCTACAAACGAAATGCGTTGGCAATCTTATCATAGGAAACTTCTCGCATTAGCGGAAACTAACGAGACTTTGACGGCCTCCCAGCAGGTGGTCTGTCAATTTTTGCAACAGGAGATTAGAGACTACCAGCAACGCATTGATCTCTGGGGTGCTCCGGGCGTTGGCAAGACGTTTCTCGCGCACCATCTCCATCACTGTGCAGACGGTCTCTATTTTTCGTCTGTAGAAACTTGTTCACACACAGAAGTTTCCCCAAATTCGGTGGTTATCATTGACAACGCACCGCATGACCGAAGTTCAGCGCGGTCAATTTTCGGGGACATGCTTTGGGCAGGTGCGTCGTCGGTCATTTTGGTGACACGCCAACCCATCAACGATGCGGTTCGGAGCGTTGAATTGGGCTTAACAGTTCAGGAATTGGCACAAGTTGAGGATGTGATGCGTAGGATTTTCGGCCATTTCCCGCCCGATGACCTGCGCGATGTTGACCACCTCCGTTGTGAAATTTGGCAACGGCTTAAAATTCTCGCGGAACGAAAATTATAAAAAGGAGATTCTGATATGGCTTTAGCCGAAATCATCCGAAAAAGCACTGTGGTCGATACACCACGTGCGTCAGACCTCGCGACGAGGCCAGCGGAATGGACAGATATCTTTCAATTTCACGTCTCGACGCATGTCGCGATAGCCGATATGACAGATAAGTGGGATGCGATTCTCAAAAACCTCCTGCGCGGCCGTTCGGCAACAGGACTCATCCACGCCGATACGGGTTACGGCAAAACCTCGACCGCAGCCGCGCTTTGGCATTATGCGGAACAACGCGAGATTGTCGCGGTTCCGCCATTTGTGTGGAATAGCATCGCCGACATGCTCATTGCAACTCACGGGTGGGTCTGCCATCGCTTGAAGGCGAAGAGACCGGATCTGATTCTTGGTTTAGTGGAGCAGTATGAGAGGCTGATTGCGAGTAGTGACGAAGACAGGGCGGTTAAAATAAGCCAAGAGCAAGATGTTCCGCTCGATTATGCCAGAAAGTCTGTCCAGTCCCTCAAAGCGCAGGGCGATCTAATGGATGCGGTTTCTGCAAATCGCCTCATTGACTACTTGCGAATGGCGACTTCAACTCTTTTGGAGGCGGAATACAAAGGGTTGCTCATTCTGCCAGATGAGTTCGAGCTTTTTGCCGATACGAATCCAGACATCGCCAAGAATTTCGCGGAACTCAAGGACTTTATCTTTCCCATTTTCCAAGAAGATAGCCTTCCAATAGGCTGCGTGGTTTTGACCTACAGCCGAACATTTTCCGATATCCAACTCAGAGCACCTTACATATTTGCCCGATTCGACAAGCCTGAAGGGAGTTTGATCGATCTTGAGCAAGCATACGGAAAAATTGAAGAAAACAGGTCCTTCGCTCACGAACTTTGGGAGAAGTTATCCGTTGGATGTAACCTAACCGACGAGGAGCAAAAGGCAATTGATCCAGATGTGCTGTTTGCCCTCGGGCAATTTTTGGGACACCCGCGTACGCCCCAACTGATTAGCGGCCCTCGGTCTGTCGTTGCAACGTTTCGCCGTGCCGCAAAACACTACGGTGAAAAAAAACAGCCTTATTCCATTTTCGATTTTTGCGAAGACTATATCTCTCAAGGTCTCATTTGTTTCAACAACCAAGAAATCGACGCGGTCAAAGCGCATACCTCTATCATGAGCCAGCCCATCATTGGTGCTGATGAGGCACGACAGCGTGTTGTTAAACTGCTGTGCGTCTGTCCAGATGGCGTACCGGAGGAATTTTTTAGGAAGCACGGTATTTCCGATGAAGATCGCTTGGCGGTTGTCCAAGGGTTGTTGGGCACACACGTCATTACGAAAATCATTGGGCCGGCCTTAACCGGCTACAAGGATGATTTGCAAGCCGGTGACGCGCTCATCGAGATTCTCAAAATTCTGCGGAGTCAGTACAATCCCGCGAGTGAAGAAACCCATCGCGCCGCTGTCAGATCATTTGCGAATTACATTTTGCCCGAAGTTCTTCAACAACGCACGGGAGCTGCTCACACGGGTTGGAGAGATCTGGAAAAGACGGAGGGGGATATAGAACCGATTTTTCAGGCTCGACTCACAGGGACGTCTCTTCGGGATTATCCGCAACGGACTCTGACTGTGCATGTTGGAACCGAGAAATTTCAAAAAATTAGTCCTGCCTACCGAGAGAGCCAGTTGTTCACTTCTTTTATTTTTCGGACTCAAGGTGAATCATCGAGTCATAGTCCAAACACCTGTGATATTCGCGCAGATGGTCTCTACTTTAGCCTCAACATCTCCAAAGCAATCGGCAACCGGGAAATTCCAAAAGATATTGGCAAACTCGGCGACCTTTTTTTGCCAGAGTCCGTTACCCCTTCGCTACTCCTGTCTATGCTTGACTTCTTTGACCAAGAAACGACTATCGCCAAAATCAAGGAGCTAAAACAGGAAACACATGTAAAGCTCTTGAAGTCCCGAATCCGAGACCAACTGATCGGCTACTTCTTTTCCGCTGAGGTCAAGACGAGTGCCGAATCACAGCAGGCAGATTTGGCACAAGTACCTGCAGGGAAAAATTTTGTCGAACGGGCCTTGGGCGTACTGATAAAGAAAAAATTCAAATCATATCGCTCTGTCGCAGTCTCACACCAATGGCAAAAGAATTTGGGAATCTACATGCAGGCATTGTCGAGAAATGCCGAAAGTCTCGGCATGCGGCGCGGTGAGGAACCTACTAGAGAGATGACTGCTAGCGAAGTACCAAGGCTGTTCAATGTTGGTCAGCACACCACTTTTGCCCATACGCTCTACCCAAACGGTGTTTTGCGCGATCTCTTGCTCGTCAATGAAACTGACGCCAATGGCAAAACCATAGCGGAAGGCGTTGAAGTTAAAAATAACCAAAGTCCAGTCGTGGTCTATTTTAAGCTACATGACGTGGAAAAGCGCGTTCTAGAAATGCTTGAAGCAAGCACGGAAAGCATTGACGTTGATGGTAACTCGGTCAACGCAGTGAAATACCACGAGGTTTTCCAACAGGAAGAGAGCCTGGGATACCTCAATACTGAGATTGAAGAGTTAATCAAGTTATTGACGACAAGGGGCTTGGTCGATAAAAGACAGTATCGAGGGATGGATTATCTGTATCGTGTTGAGACGGAGATCAATTTGGCCGAACTGCAACGCAGGTTCAACCGACTCAAGGATCTTGAGGCACTGGCAAAATCAAAAGACTTCGACTTCACACTGAAAATAGACGGGGATCACTCTTTTGAATCAGTGCAGGCAGATTTCCGAATAAACGACATTGGGGCCAATGAAGTCCGCAAGGATTCACTGCGGCAAAAGCTCAATTCGATTGAGAACGCTTTCAAGACACAGTGTACGGAGTGGCTAATGAAAGCCCAAGAGGAACTCAGTCGAAAAGCCCGAGAGATCGAAATATTGAGGTTGGATCCGCCGAATGTACTGAAGCAAGAAACCGGACACCCGGCAACCGAGTTCTCAGTCCTACTATTTCAGGATATACGCAATGAGATTCGGAAGGCTTACAGTGCTATTCCCCAAGAAATAGACAAAGTTAAAAAACAAGCACAAGCAATCCTCAATAAGAAGATACAAGAATATCTGTCCAACCAAATCCCTGAAAAGGCGATTACAGTGGCGGCAGATTTTCGCGGTTCCATGCAGACGATTGACAAAGAGATCGAAGCACTCCGAGAGGAGCGTTCAGAAGCTGAACTGCTTTATGAGTTATTTGAAAAATGGCGCAACCTCGCTAGAGATGTTGAGCGTAATCGACTGACGATGACAGATGCCCAAGAGATTGATGGGGTAAAAAGTCTCTGTGATAGGCTGGACGAGGAACAGAAGCGGATTAAACGCTATCTTGCGGATCGGACGAAAACTGTCAAGCAGGTTCTGGAAAACTACGAGTACTTTTTCAATCAAATTGCCGCGATCAAGGGCGAATTTGACCAAGTCTCTGAACGCCGCAAAGATGAGTTTATCCGGTTTCAAGCCGATATTGAAGACCAACTCCGTCAACTCATTGACAAACCCGATATTGGCGAACAATTCAATCCCAACGACGTAGAAGGATCGTACAGCCGAGTCCGCGAAAAAGCGGTTGGGAAGATTCAGGAATTTGTCATCAAATCCGCAATTCAGCGTATTACAGAACTGAAAAGCGAATTGATGAAACCGCTTGAGGTTTTTACCGTCAGTGACCAGATCAAAAATCAGGCAAAGGAAATGAGCGACGCGTTATATGCTTTGGAGGAGAGGATCAACGAGATGAACGTTGGTCTGAAACCCGATGACGTTAATGACCTGTTGTCTGCATGGGTGGAATCGCTCAAGTCTATTCGTGAGGCGGGAAATGAGGTTTTCACAAAATGGGAAGGCATTCAAGATCAACTCAGATGTGACAAAAGTGAGTTGGGTCCGAAGGAAGTAGTGCTGCTGGATATGATTGAAGCTAATGCGGATAAGGATTTCACAGAACTGATTATCGATCTCAGGCAGTCAAAAAATAAAGTGTTCGGTTCGACTTCAGAGATCATTGAGAGTCTTGAAGAGTTATATCAACGCAATTGGTTGAACATCAAAATCTCACGAACGATAGGATAGCGATTATGCTAGACCTTTTAGAGAATCTTCCCTGTATAACCGACCTGCCAGAAACGACGCTAGGGCTGTGGGAAATATGCCTGTCTGATATTTGGTGTCCCAATTCGCTGGCAGAATGGCGAGGTGTTGTTGATGCACCACGGGAAGTTCCCACAAAGGCGACGCTTTTTGTGAATTTTTCAGAGGCTGAAAGTAAAGAATTGACGGACACTTTCGGTTTCCCTACGATTGATCTCCCGGCGGTTCCCCCAATCGAATGGGTAAATCAGAAATTGCCCGACCGTTTTAGTGCCTTGTGTACAGATGAATCGAAACTCTTAAAACAATCACAACTCGCCCAAACCGTTACAGATCGCGTATCATACATGCTTCCCGACATTGTTGTTTTTATGGTACTCGATGGGCTGTCATCGTATGATGTCACAGACTGGTCATTCCCAGAACCTTGGCGTGTAGTGTGTGAGCCGTGTCTTGTTGATGGACTAAGTGTCACAACAAACAGTATGTGTCGATTGATCGGATCACCACCTTTAACGCATCGTTTGTTTGAGTTAGGGTACGTACAGCGACTTGGCTTTTCATATTGGGAACGCTCTCGAAACCAACTTACCAACGTACTCTTTTCTGAATTTCCACCAAGCCAACTGTTTCGCTTCACAACCTTTGAAGAGATTTTAGATAGATTGCAGAATACGGACTTACCTAATCGAACTTTCATCCAAATCGTCCGCACAGGACTCGATGGAGTCTGCCATAGTCATAGAGAAAAGCCGAATATAGATATTATGCTTAACCAGCTTAAATTGGATATTGAACAAATTTTTGAAGCAGTTGGCTCATCTCAGAAAGTCGTGCGGATTTTTGTAACTAGCGACCATGGAATTCTTTGGTTCACAGAACAAAAAGTGAAGCCGTTTAAGTCGGGCAGTACTTCTCCCCGTTACACTTATGCGAACCCCTCATCTGACGTGTCTGGAATCACTATTGCTGAAGCTGGAGAGACGTTTACAGTCTTAACAGGCGATGAAGTCATCGCTAGAAACCGAAAGGTGACGGAATGGGGATTTCATGGCGGAGTTTCTGCACAAGAGTCTTTTATTCCGTTATTCGACATTACCCTAAATAGTAGGTGATTCAAATGGCAGAGATCAACTTGCGAATTGGCACTGAATACGAAAACGGCGAACTAATTTATATGAACGCAACAGGGTCACGCGCCGTATTCATTTGCGGCAAGCGTGGTTCTGGCAAAAGCTACACGATGGGCGTCATCATCGAAGAACTGTTCAACCAAGAACAAGGCGAGGCAACAATTATCATCGCCGATCCGATGGGGATCTACCACACGATGGCTCTCCCGAACCACACTCAAGCAGATGAAGTTCGTCATGCCGGATTCCTTACCAGCGGCTTTCCAGTTCGGCTCATTGTCCCTGGCGACCCCTTGGTTCGATACGGAGATGCAGTGGTGTTGGCGAAACTGCGAGAGAACGGCGTCGAGGTTGTTCCGCTCCAAATTAACGCCGCAGACCTCTCTCCCGAGGCTTGGTGCGAACTATTTGACATCAGCATGAACGAAGTGATGGGGATCATTTTGTGGCGAGCAGTTGATACACTTCTCGAAAAAGACCAGCATTTTACTATTGATGACATCCTTGCGGCAATCGAGAGCGATCCAAGAGCAAAAGATACCTCTAAAGAAGCTTTGGAAAACCGTTTAACGGCGGCGAATAGATGGGGAATCTTCTCAGAAGACCCCACCTCATTGAATGACGTGTTTCTCTTGAACCAGATCAATGTTTTAGACCTAAGTGTGATTGATGCGGGTACAAAAGGACTACGCAACATGGTGCTTGACGTTGTAGCCCATCGTCTTTTTTCTGAACGAACACGAGAAAGACGTAGAGAAGAATTTGGTTTGTCAACGAAGCTACCACGGGTTTGGCTGGCGATTGATGAAGCCCATCAATTTGTGCCGAAAGGACGAGCCTCGCTCTGCAAGGAAATGCTCATTCGTTGGGTAAAGGAGGGACGGCAACCCGGTCTCAGCCTCGTCGTAGCGACGCAACAGCCGGCCGCGATTGATCCTGAACTGTTATCACAATGCGACGTCATTGTCGCGCACAAAATTACAACTTGGGACGACATCAATGCACTTGACCGACTGAGTGCAACATACATGGCGGGAGACTTAAAGGGCTATATTCGCAACTTGAATCGCAGGGGTGAGGCTCTACTGGTTGATGATGAAACCGAGTCTGTTACGACAATTCGAGTCCGCCCGCGATTTAGTTCGCACGGCGGTGCTGAAATTCAAGAGAAGACTGTGAGGAAATTTTTATTTTAGCGTCTAATTCACGTCTCCTATCTCCGAAAGGCTTTCCATGACTACACATAACGACGAATTCGGTGCGCGCACCCGGCTAGAATGCAGCGGCGGTAGCGGCGTCCTGTACCGCATTCAAACGCTAGAAGAAGAGGGCATAGCCGAGGTGAGCCGGCTGCCCTATTCGATCAAAATTCTGCTAGAGGCCGCGCTCCGGCAGTGCGACGGGTTTGAGATTACCCGCGAGGATGTCGAGCGCATTGCACGCTGGAGTCCTGAGATGGCGGGCAAGGAAGAGATTCCCTTCAAGCCAGCGCGCGTGGTGATGCAGGATTTTACCGGCGTCCCCGCCGTGGTTGACTTGGCCGCGATGCGCGACGCGGTGGCCGATTTGGGCGACGACCCGGAGAAGGTCAATCCCCTGATTCCGGTTGACTTGGTCATCGATCATTCGGTCCAAGTCGATTACTACGGCATGCGCGAGGCACTGGCCATGAACGCCGCCCGCGAGTTCGAGCGCAACCGCGAGCGCTACGAGTTTTTGCGCTGGGGCCAGAAGTCCTTTGACAATTTTCGCGTGGTGCCGCCGGCCACCGGCATCGTGCATCAGGTCAATCTAGAATATCTGGCGCAGGTGGTGCAGGAGCAGGACGGCGCGTTCTACCCCGACAGCCTAGTGGGTACGGACAGCCACACGACGATGATCAACGGCCTCGGCGTCCTCGGCTGGGGAGTGGGCGGCATTGAGGCCGAAGCCGTGATGTTGGGGCAGCCGATCTACATGCTTTTGCCCCAAGTGGTCGGCGTCAAGCTAACGGGCGCGTTGCCCACTGGAACGACGGCTACGGACTTGGTGCTGACGGTGGTGCAGATGCTCCGGGCGCATGGCGTGGTTGGCAAATTCGTCGAATTTTACGGCCCGGGCTTGAGCGAACTGAGCTTGGCCGACCGGGCGACCCTCGCCAATATGGCCCCGGAATACGGGGCGACGACGGGCATTTTCCCGGTTGACGAGGAGACGCTGGCCTACTTGGTGCTCACCGGGCGCAAAAAAGCGGTGGTCGAGCGAGTCCGCGCCTACATGGAAGCGCAGGGTATGCTCTACCGCGCCGAGGGGCCGGACCCCGTCTTCAGCGAGTACTTGGCATTGGATATGGGGACCGTTGAGCCGAGCTTGGCCGGCCGACGCGGCCGCAGGATCGGGTCCCGCTCAAGGACGTGCCAACGGCCTTCGCCGCCTCGCTGACAGACCGCTTTGAAGTGGCAGACCGCGGCAAAAAGGTCGCCGTCAATTTGGGCGAGCAGGGGGCGGTTGAGCTGGCCCACGGCGCAGTGCTCATCGCCGCCATTACCTCCTGCACGAATACCAGCAACCCGAGCGCGATGGTGGGGGCGGGGCTGTTGGCGCGCAATGCAGCCGAGCGGGGCCTCTCCGTACCGGCTTACGTCAAGACCAGCTTGGCACCGGGCAGCCGGGTCGTTTCCCGCTACCTCGACGCGGCTGGCCTCACCGACAGCCTAGAGGCCCTCGGCTTCCACACGGTCGGCTACGGTTGCACGACCTGCATCGGCAACTCAGGGCCTCTGCCGGAAGAAATCGCCGCGGCCGTGGCCGACAACGACTTGGTGGTGTGTAGCGTACTCAGCGGCAACCGCAATTTCGAGGGCCGGGTCCACGCGACGACGAAGGCCAATTTCCTCGCCTCGCCGCCTTTAGTCGTGGCCTACGCGCTCGCGGGCCGGGCGACGATCTCCTTTGAGCGCGAGCCGCTGGGCCGCGACCAAGCCGGCCGCGAGGTATTCCTGCGCGATATATGGCCCTCGCCGGACCAGATCCGCGACGCACTGGCCCACTCGCTGACGCCCAAGATGTTCGAGGAAGAATACGGCAATGCGTTCCGTCAAAACGAAACTTGGAACGCCATTCCCGTGCCCGAGGGCAAGCGCTACGCTTGGGCCGAGGAGAGCACGTACATTCGCAAGCCGAACTTCTTCGACGGCCTCACCAAAGAGGCCCAGCCGATCCAGCCGATTCGAGGCGCACGAGTCTTAGCCCAGCTCGGCGACAGCGTGACGACCGACCACATCTCGCCGGCCGGTGCGATTGCCGTAGGCAGTCCCGGGGCCGAGTATCTCGCCAGCCGCGGCGTTGAGCGCAAGGATTGGAACAGCTATGGCTCCAGACGCGGCAACCACGAGGTGATGATGCGGGGCACGTTTGCCAATATCCGCATCCGCAATGAGCTGGTGCCCGGCGTTGAGGGGGGTTATACGCGCCATCTGCCTTCGGGCGAGCAGATGACCATTTACGAGGCGGCGATGCGCTACGGAGCGGAAGGCGTCCCGTCGATCGTTATCGCGGGCAAGGAGTACGGAGCGGGTTCGAGCCGCGACTGGGCGGCCAAAGGCCCCTTCCTGCAAGGCGTCAAGGCCGCCATCGCCGAGAGCTACGAGCGCATCCACCGCTCAAACCTGATTGGGATGGGCATTCTGCCGCTGCAATTTTCCCCCGGTGAAGACCGCCACGCGCTGGGGCTGACCGGCGAGGAAGTGTACGACGTCGAGGGCCTCGACGACGACTTACAGCCGGGGCAGGTGTTGGAGGTGGTCGCCCAGAGCACGGCAGGCGAGAAGTGCTTTGCGGTGATATGCCGGATAGACACTCCCGTGGAGATCAACTACTACCGCAACGGGGGGATCCTGCACACAGTACTCAGGCGGATGGCCGAGTAGGAGATGCCATGAGTTCGTTTGCTGTTAAAGACGTCATGCGTACCGTGCTACACGTGCCGTTCCACGAGCGGTGCGCCGACGCCATGGAAATCTACGGGCCGGGCTGGGCCATCGTCGAGTTGATCGAGGTGGAAACCGAAGGCGGCGTTGTCGGCATCGGCGAGACGATTCAGGGCTATACGTGGGGTCGCTCGCACGAATCGGAGTTTGCCCGCGTGCGCGGCCGCAATGTTTTCGAGGTGTTGTGGGACGATTCGCTAGGGGCTGGCTTGCAGATGGCACTTTTCGACGCGGCCGGCAAGCACTTAGGCGTCCCCTGCCATCGGCTGATGGGGCCGCAGCACCGCGACGCCTGCCCGGTTTCTTGGTGGGCGCAAAGTATGCCGCCCGCAGCGTGGGCGGCCGAGGCGCGGGCGGCCGAGGCGCATGGCTTTACCACCATGAAGGTCAAGGCGCGGCCTTGGTACGATATTGCGGCGCAGTTGCGGGCCGTGGATGAGGCCACTTCTCCGCACTTTAAGCTGGACGCCGACTTCAACACCATGTTGCTGGGGGTTGACCAAGCCGCCCCGCTCATTGCGCGCTTAGAGCGGGACCACGCCTGTCTCGCCATCGTCGAATCGCCAATCCCGCAGGACGACGTGGAAGGCAACAAACTCCTGCGGCGCAAGATCCAATGTCCAATCGCCATGCACATAGGCCAGCCGCCGGCCATGACGGCGATTCGCGAGGGCGTGTGCGATGGGTTTGTCATCGGCGGCGGGGTCCGCCGCGTCTTGAGCGACGGCAATTTGGCCGCACGGGCGTCCATGCCATTCTGGTTGCAGATGGTGGGCACTGGCCTGACAGCGACCTTTGCAGCGCACTTGGGGGCGGTGCTAACGGAAGCGCGCTGGCCGGCGATTCCTTGCGTCAACATCTATTCGCACGTTTTGGTGCAGGAGTTCGCAGTGGAGGGCGGGCATTTGCGGGTGCCGGAGGCTCCGGGCTTGGGGGTCGAGTTGGACCGGGAGGCTGTGGAGAGGCTGCGCGTTGAGCCGGACTTCGCCAAAGCGCCGGTGCGCCAAATACACGCCGTGCGCTGGCCCGACGGCCGGGTTCTCTGGGCCGCCGATGGCCGTTACCGCGGCGATTTCACCGCTGGCAAGCAAACCGGGTTTTTACCGGGGATGCAGCTAGCGGTGCGGCTCGACGATGGCAGCGAAGAATTTGATCGAGAGTACCGGGAGCGGTTCCCGGAGCGAGTCCGATAGAAACCAGCACAGCGACATGGCCGACTGTCTTTTTGGTGCTCACCCATTGGTGAAAATAACCCCCGAGTGCATCAGCGTCCTGAGCGTTATGGCGCAGCCGACGACGATGATGACGACTGCGCTCGCAATGGGCAGCCGCTGAATCCAGCGTCCGTCGCCTGAGAAGCGATCTACGAGCGGTCGCGCCTTGACGATGAGGATGCCGATGGCGATGAGGATGGCGGCCAGCCCGACGCTGAAAGCCACCAAAAGCACCAAACCAAAGGCAATGCGATGCAAGGCCACGGCCAGCAACAGGATCACCAAAGCCCCCGGACAAGGCACGATACCACCGGAGATTCCCAGCGTTAGCAGACTGCCGAGGGTCACTTTGTTGGGTATCTCGTGGCTGTGGCCGCGTTCCCCATGAGAGTGACCGTGATGATCGTGGTGGTGTTCTTCGTGGGAATGGTCGTGTTCGTGGCTGTGTCCGTGATCGTGATGATGCTTTTCGTGAGAGTGGCTGTGACCGGGCCCCCGTCCTCTGAGGTGACCGACCAAAAGCCATGTCCCCAGACCTATGATTAGGAGACCGGACGCCGTACCGAGGTAGGGAAAAATTTGTTCGGGAAGGATGTACTGAGAGGCAAAGAGCGCCACCAAGCCCAACAGAATGACGCTCATGGTATGCGTGAACGTAACCACCCCCCCGAGGAAAAGGGCATTGCCTATCGTGCCGCGTGCGCCGACGAGGTAAGCGGCGACGATGGTCTTGCCGTGCCCCGGCTCTAACCCGTGGGCTGCGCCGAGAAAAAAGGACAGTGCCAACGCCCCCACGATCAGGCCGAGGGTCAGCTCTTCTGAGCGCAGCATATCGCTGAGGGCATCCGTTTCTCCGGCGGCAGCATCGGCCGTCCCGACGGTGCGGACTGCTTCGCCGAACTCGTCCCCCCAAGCCGGGATGGCTAGCGCGATTAGGGCTAGTAGGAATATTCGCGGTATCGCTCGTTTTGCGGACATGGTTTGCCTCCACCAGACATTAAGTCCTGAACCAATTCTCTGATTTTCTTGAAGATGCCCCGACGGGCAATTTCGGCCCAAGGTCGCTCACCCCTTCGGCACCACTAGAGCGCGGTCGCCGTAGGGGATTGAATCCATTTCAGTGTCGTAGATTCGCTCCAGAAAGTCGCGGTCCCACGGCCGCTCGGCCGCCGGTAGCCGCTCCACCGCTCCATCTTTGAGAAAAATGAAGTGATCCCCATACAGAAAGGCACTGTTGGGGTCGTGCAGAACGGCGAGGACCGTGAGGTCGGCATCGACCAATTCGCGGATTAGGCGCAACAGGTGCGCTTGGTTGAGGAAGTCGAGATGCGAACTCGGCTCGTCGAGGAGGATGAGCCGGGGCTGCTGAGCCAAAACCCGAGCGATGCGGACGAGCTGTTGCTCCCCCCCCGATAGCTCGGTATAAGAGCGTTCCTTTAGATGGATAATGCCGACCCGCTCCAGCGCGGCGATGCAGATTTCGACGTCCTCCTGCTTGGGGACATAAGTGACGTAGCTGGCGCGGCCAGTCAGGACCACGTCTTGGACGGAAAAGGGGAAAGTGGGTCGGTGGTGCTGGGGTAGGTAGCCGAGGACGCGGGCCCGCCGCCGGGACGAGAAGGAGCGGAGTTCCTCCTCATAGATACGCACTTGGCCGCGCTCAAAGTCGAGGAGGCCGCCGAGAATGCGCATGAGCGTCGATTTGCCGCTGCCGTTTTTGCCGAGCAGGACTGTGAACTGCCCGGTCGGGATTTCCAGCGAGACCTCGTTGAGGATCGGCCTTCCTTCGTAGGCAAAGAAGAGCTTCTCGACTCGAATCGCAGGTGCTAGGTCTCCCATCCGATCCGCGCCTTTTTGAGGAGGAAGATGAAGAACGGCCCGCCGAGCAAGGTGGTGAACACCCCGACCGGGATTTCAAAGGAGGCCAACGTGCGCGAGCAGGTATCGACCAGCAACAGGAAAGCTCCGCCGAAGGCAAAGGAGGCCGGCAGGGTGTGGCGGTTGTCCGGCCCCAGCAACATGCGCACCATGTGCGGCACGGCGAGGCCAATCATGCTGATGACGCCGGCCACGGCAATCGCCGCGGAGGCCGCGAGGGTCGCTGGAATGAGCACCAGCACCCGCTCCCGCTCTGGGTTGAGGCCGACCGCGCGGGCCTCTTCGTCGCCTTGGGCGAGCACGTTCATGCGCCAGCGAAAGAGAAAGAGCCAGACCACGCCGATGCCCACCCCCGGGGCGGCCGAGCGCAGCTTGGCCCAACTCGAATTGTGCAGGTTGCCCATGGTCCAGTGGACGATGGTTTGCAGCTTGTAGGGGTCGGTGAGGAACTGGACGATGGTTAGCAGGGCGGTGAAGATCCCGGTGACGATCACCCCCGAGAGGATGAGGGAGACGACCGACACGGTCTTGCGGGTGCGGGCTAAGAAGTAAGCCAAGCCCACGGCGATCAGGCCAAAGCCGAAGGCCGTCGGCTGAACTGGCAGGAACGGCAGCACCAGCGCTAGGGCCGCGCCAAAGGCCGCGCCGGAGGAAAGCCCGAGGATGTAGGGGGCCACGAGGGGATTGCGAAACAGCGCCTGCAAGGCGTTGCCGGCCGCGGCCAAGGCCCCCCCCACCAGAAAGGTGAGGAGGATGCGCGGCAGGCGCACCTCCCATACGATTGTGCCAACCAGTGCGTCTTCGCTGCTGGGGGCCGCTTCGCGGAAAAGCAGGCCGTAGAGCCAGACGAGAATTTTCCCCGCCTCAGCACTGGCAGAAGGGCCGAGCAGCAAGGAGCCGAAGAGCACCGGCAGCGGCAGGGCGTAAATGAGGCGGCGGCGGAACGCGCTGTTCACGGGCCGGTTCCCTTCCCCAATGAGAGGGGCGGTAGCTCTCCGAGCCGCCCCCCGTATAGCTTGTTCAGCAGGCTGGCCCGCAGCTTTTCCAAATCCGTTGCGGAGAAGCTGCTTGGATAGCACCAGCGGGCGACGAGATCGACGGTGAAGATGTATTTGAGGGTCCAGAAGTCGCACGAGAAGGGATCGGGCAGCTCGTGGACCTGCCCGTTGCGCACTGCCGAGAGCGAGCTCCAGCCGGATAGCTCGCCGATGTCCTCAGCGTCGAGCCGGTCGTTGCACCACATGACGATCCGCTCTGGGTTCCAGACGAGGACGTTTTCGAGGTTGACGACGAGGTGCTCTAGCTCGCTGTCGTCCGCCACGTTGATTCCCCCGGCCAGATCGATGAGCTCCTGCACGGTGCTGTTGCGGCCGCCCGTCTCCAGCGGCCCTTGATCCCACATGAAGTACACGCGCGGCTTGGTGCCGCCTAGGGCCGTCTTGCGCTGCACCGCGGTCAGTTCCTCCTCGGCAATGGCGAGGAGCTCGGCCGCCCGTTCCTCCGTGCCGGTTAGCTCGCCGAGGGCGGTGATCTCGCGGTGAATATCCGCAAAGCGCTCGATAAAGACGCCAAAGACCGGGATGCCTTTCTCTTCGAGGGCGGCGATGGATTCCTCTTGACCGGCCCAGAGGACGACCAAGTCGGGCCGCAGCGCGACCATGCTCTCGATGTTGACAAAGTCCCAGTTGCCCGGCGTCGGCAGGGTGCGCTCGCGGATGCGTTGGTCCATAGCCGCGTAGTACGGGAAGACGCTCTCTTGGTAGATGTTGCTCGAAATGCCGACGACACGCGCTTCGGCCCCGAGCATGTACAGGCCGCTGAGCGCGCTTTCGAGCAGGCAGACGATGCGCTCGGCCGGTTGGTCCAACTCGATGCGGCGGCCCCGGAAGTCGGTGACCGCGACGCCCTCCCCGGCCGCCGGCTCGCTGACGAGCAGGAGGCCGAAGAGAAGCAGCAAGAGCGGACGCTGGTATTCCGCGACCGCTCCGGTGCGAGGGACGGCTGCTTCAGCGGGCATTGGCTAGAAGGAGACCATTAGGCCGCCGTTAGCCGAGAAGCCGGGATCCTGAAACTGCCACGGCATCTCAAAGGTTTGGTTGGTGATGTTGTACGGCTCGAGAAAGAGGTGCAAGTCGTACCCACTCTTGGAGCGGATGCGCTGCTCTAGGCGGGCGTTTACCAGCGTGTACCCGTCGAAGATCTGGGCGTCCTTGCTGACGTCTGAGTAGATGCCGCTGTAGGACTGCACCGAGACCGTCGCCCGCAAACCTTGCGTAAGGGTCAGATGAACCCCGGCGCTGATCGCGCTTTCCGGGACGAAGTTGATCTTGGCGCCGACCTTGCTCGGATCTTCCGAATTTTCCACCACTTCGGCGTTGGTGTAGGTGTAGTTGGCGAACCACTCCACCGTTTCGCTGAGGCGATGGGTGACCTCCAGTTCCGCGCCGGAGGTCTCGGTGAGGCCGGCGTTGATGTCCTGCGACTGGGGTTTGTCTGGAACCTCCCGCTGGACAATCTGGTCGTCGATTCGGATAGCGAATCCACGGACGCCGACCCGCAGCCCTTCTACCGGCTGGAAGTTCACTCCAAGATCCAAACTGACCCCCGACTCCGGCTTGATGTCTGGATTTGGGAGGTGGCCGCTGTCATCGCTGCCCAAGGGGACGGTGCCGCCCACCGACTTGAGGGAGGGTGCCTTGAAGCTGGTGCCCGAGTTTAAGTAGATGGCGAGCATTTCGTTGTGGTTGTAGCGCACCCCGAAGCTGGTCAGGAACTTGTTCCAAGAGTTGCTGTCGTCTCCCGGAGCCGCGCCTTGGAACAGGTCGATGTCGTGGGCGATGCCGCTGTAGCGCACCCCGCCGCGAATGATGAAGCGGCTCAAATGCACCTCTTCTTGGGCATAGAGGCCGAAAGCGGTGGCCGTGGCGTCGTTGCCTGTCTTGGCCACATCGGCCTCGGACGAGGTCTCATACGAGGCATGCTGATAGTCGGCCCCCACGGTCAGCACATCCGTCTCTCGGGTCAAGAGGGAGACGGATATATCGGCCGGCACGACCGTCTGATCGACCCCATCCTCCGAGCGCAGAGACAGGCTCTCGGGAATGACCATTCCATTGTCGTCGCGCGCAAAGTTGTCCTCCTCCCAGCGGCGCACGTAGTCGCGGTAGCCGACTTTTGCCCGGACCGTCATGTTGTCGGAGAGCGGGTTCGTGTACCCGGCGTTCAGGGTGGTGTAGGCGTGGCCGAAGTCTCGGTTTGGGCGACCGGCGTCGCCGGTGTGCCAAGTGCGGTGGGCGTAGAGGGAGGCCCGTTGGCCGCTGTCGTTGAGGAAATAGGTCCCCCGCATGTACATCTTGGTCTTTTCGTAGTTCGGGGAATCGTCCTCGAGCATGTTTAGCCAAGAGTTTCTGTTGCCGCTCTCGTCGAAGGTTCCGTAGTACGTGTAGTCCGAATCCTCGTGGTGACCGCCGAAGAAGAGGTGGAGATTGCCGGCTGCGCGTTGGTGGAAAAAGCGGCCGCCGATGGTGTTGTAGGAGCCGTAGTAAGCCGAGGCGTTGGTGCGGGTGCTGCTGACGCGCTCCTTGAGGATGAAGTTGGCCGTTCCGGCCAGCGGCGATTGATTGCCGGCGAAGTCCATGGCCAAGTAGGTCGGGTAGAGCACCGAGGCCGACCCGCGCTGGTCTTCGACCCGCTGGAAGGCCCACGGATCGAGGCTCTGGAGATCGACGAACGCGTCAATGGGCAGGCCGTCGAGCATGTAGCCTTTGTAGGTGTGGGCCAAGCCGCCGGAGGAGCCCCAGTTGGCGTCGTTGCGGGACAGCACATTGGCGAAGTTGCCTGGGATGTACGAGAGCATCTCGGCGAGATTGCCGTTGCCGAGGACCAGCGATCCCATCTCGTCGGCGGTGATGATGGAGATCTTCTGGGTCACATTCCCCGGCGTCTGCGGCAGCTTGGAGCCGGTGATGATCATTTCTCCCATTTCATACACATCGTCGTCATTGGCTTCGTCATCGGCCAGCACGGGGGCGCCGAGGAGAAAAATGGGCAATGCACTGAGAAGTAGGCGCTTCATAAGAGCGACTCCTTTGGAGAGGTGAGTGTGAGGTAACGCTAGCAGCATTAAACGAGGAAAAGCGAGCGGACGCAAGCCTTAAAGCCCCAAGATGCCGAGGCTATCGCGGTGGATTAGGGCGTGGATCTCGCGCTCGTTCAAGCGCGGCAAGGCCGTGCCGTCGAGCATTTTGTTCAATCCGTACAGGCCGTCTATGGAGGCATCGATGGTCGTAAAGGGATAGTCGCTGCCAAACAGCAACTTGTGCCAGACTCCGTATTCCTGCACCAGCATCAGACTGTGGTAGAGCTGGAAAGGCCGATAGTGGAGTGCGCTGACGTCGGCGTACACGTTGGGGTGTTTGCGAATGACGGCCACGCACTCGCCCTCGTAGGGATGCGCTAGGTGGGCCATGATGATTTTGACCTCTGGGAAGCGGATGGCCACCGGGTCGAGATGGCGCGGCAAGGTGCAGTCGAGCGGGGCTTGGGCAACAAAGGTCGTGCCGGTGTGCAACAGCACGGGCAGGCCGTGCTCGGCGGCATAGCGCCACAGCGGGTCGAGGCTTTGGTCGTGCGGATAGAAACCAGCGTACATGGAGAGCAGCTTGATGCCTTTAAGGCCGAGTTCTTGGTGCCCGTAGGCCATTTCTTGCTCCCAACCGTCTTGGGTGGGGTCGAGCGAGAGGAAGCCGATCAGCGCGTCTGGGTGCGCGGCGACGTAATCGGCGACATAGCGGTCATCTACCCAGAGGCCGGCGCGGCGAGCCTTGCCGCCGAAGACGATGGTTTTGTCGCAGTGTTGTGCGCCCGCGCGATAGGCTTCGTACCTGATGGTTAGGTCGAGGGCCTCGTCGGCTTTGGCCACTTGGGCGGCTTGCTGGCGGAATTGGTCGGTGAAATGCTCGGGGTATTGCCAAGCGTGGCTGTGGACGTCGGTTATCATGTTGTAGGCTAAGGAATTGCTTGTCTGTTTGCGGCTATGTTATTATTTTTGTTTTTCGCGTAAATAATGTAGGAAAAAGGAAGAACAATCCCGGAATAGCCGTCAAGATAATTGCTTGGCGGCGAATAAACAAACGGAGAAACCTAATGCAGCGGACAATATCGATAGCTATCTTCCTAACTCTTTTGGGAGTAAGCGGTCTATTTCTCAGCGCTCATCCGGCTTGGGCCGATGGACACGAGCCTGTAGGCATCAAGGTATATGAGGTTGGCGTCGAGATTGAGCCGCTGGAGCTACCGGCGGTCGCGGGCGGCACTCCGCCGCTGACGTACAGCGTGTCGGGCCTGCCGGCGGGCTTGTCGTTTGACGCGACCACGCGGACGATTTCGGGTACGCCCGAAGCCGTGGGCGAACCTGTGACCGTCACGTACAGGGTTGCGGACGCCGCGGGGGCCTCCAGTTCCGTGACGTTCCTCGTGGAGATCGCGAAGCCCGCTTTGGACGCGCCAGACAGGTTGATAGCCCAAGACTACACGGGTGCTGACGGTTCGGGCGACCAAGGCGGCTTTTTGCTGCTGACGTGGGACCTGTCGGACGATCACGCCACGCTCGACGGCTATCGCATCTTCCGCGAGTTCCAAGTAACGCATGGGTTGTCTCCAGCCGTGGTTGAAGAGGGCGACGACGAGGGCGACGAGGGCGATGGCGACGAGGAACATGAGGAACACAGCCACGAGCATTTTCACGAGCATACGGAAGTCACCCATACGCACGCGCATACGCACAACGGCAGCGATACTGAACCCCATATCCACGAGCATCTCGAAGTTGAAATTGAAATTGAAGCCGAAGTTGAAGAGCCGGTCGTCCAATCCGTTGTCGAGCTAGACGCGCCGGTGATGAAGATGATGCCTTGGGCGTTTGTGGATGCGGTGCCGGGGGTTAATATCGGCCGCGCCATCGTCGCGACGCTCGATAATGTTGCGACTAGGTGGGGCATTGCAGCCGAGCGCAATGGCGAGACTACGTACGTGGAGGCTAAGGCTGCGTTTGTCCGCGCCGACGCAGTGAATCACGCCTACGAGCAGATGGCCGCGACGCTGCTGGCCAGCCGCGAGGCGGCCCAAGCCGGTGACGCGCCGGTGTTCGCCGCGCTGCTGCCGGAAGCCCTCGCTTTCGCCGAGGGTGTGGCTCCCAAGTTCAATCTCGTTGCCGCGGGGACAGAGCGCTCAGACCTGACCTTTACCGAAGAGGCGGCGCGCGCCATCGACAACATCGCGCCGGCCGCAGTGCCGTTCCTGAGCGCGTTGGACGCGCCCGGCGACGCGGGCAGCCGCATCGTCCTGAAGTGGACGCGCTCGGCGTCCGACCGGCTCGTGCAGGGTGCTGCCGGGGCCATCGGCCCAGCCGCCTACGCGCCCGTCGCGGGCGTCGCCGGCTACGGCATCTATCGCCAAGCTGCGGGTGCCGACGAATTCGTCTTGGTCGGGCAGGTCGATGCTGGGGCTACGTCGTTTGTCGATGAAACGGCGCTCAACGGCGTGCGCTATACCTATCAGGTGCGTGCCTACGACGCGGACAACGAGACGGCTTCGGTTGAGCAGACAGCGCTGGCTGTGCGCAACCAAGTGGTCGATAGCGAAGGCCGCGTCCTGTTGGGTCTGTTCGGCGCGGACAACCGCGTTGGCTTTGATGACTTCTTCCTCTTGGCCGATATGTTCGGTTTGACGGCCGCAGACAGCGCGTTTGACCCGGCGTTTGACCTCGCGCCCAGTGCCCAGCCGCAGATTGATTTCGACGACTTCTTCGTCTTTGCCGATTACTTTGGTCGCAGCACGGGAGCGGCCGCCAAGCGGGTGCCCATGCAGGCGGGTCTGAATGCGGATGCGCGGTTGTATCTGGCGGCGCAGACGGCGCTGCCGAGCGTGGGTGAAGACTTCGTGCTCAATGTGCGCCTAGCCGATTTTGCCGCGCTGAAGGGCTACGGCCTGCAAGTGGAGTATGAGGCCGATAAGCTGACGTTTGTCGAGGTGCTCACCGAGCAGCCGCTGGGGGCGGGTGCGTTGGCCGCGCCGCAGGTGCTGGCCGACGAAGCAGGCGTCTTAGCGGTGGTTGCTCACGGGGAGGTGGTCGCCGAAGGCGAGGTGGGGTTGAGCTTGGTATTTCGCGCTACGGCAGCGATTGAGAATACAGTCCTAGAGATCACCGACAGCCAGACCTACGATAGCCAGTTCGGCGTCAACCGCCCCGCGTTGCCGATGCCGGTGGCGTTGCAGACGCGGCCAGAAGCATTCGCGCTGTCGAACAACTTTCCGAACCCGTTCAACCCGGAGACGACGATCCAATACGCACTGCCGCAGGCGGCGGATGTGCAGTTGACCGTGTACAACGTCGCCGGTCAGGTGGTGCGGACGTTGGTGGCCGAGCATCAGAGCGCGGGGCGCTACACGGTGGCGTGGGACGCGACTAATGACAGCGGGCACAGGTTGTCGTCGGGGATGTATTTCTACCGCCTGCAAGCGGGCGGCGAGTTCCGCGAAGTCAATAAGATGCTGTTGATCAAGTGATGCCGACAGCACCTGGGATTGAGGGCATCCCGCCCTCGGTCCTGGGCGCAACGGGAACACCGGAAAAGGCGGACTCATTCGTGCCGCGGCTTTCCTCAGCAGGCGAGTGAGGCGCAAATTCGTCATTCCATGAAGCGTCCTGCCACGAAAGAACACTGGATTCCCGCTTGCGCGGGAATGACGGAGCCCGTCTCTACAGCTTGTTCAACACGACCCAAGGTGAGTTTTCAGACCGTTTCTTACACGACAGCTAAAAATGACTTCAATAAAGCTTTATTCCTACGGCTTTTGGTTACTATCTGTTAGCTTGGCATTGGGGTGGGCTGGCTCGGCGGCAGCGGATATTACTCTATCGGTAGATACGCCTAAGATACGCGAGGAGGGCGGTAAGAGGACGATCACGGTGACCGCGGCAAACGTGAACGCTAGCGGGGCCAAGACGGAAGCGGCCGCGAATACGGCTGTGGCCTTGGTGCTCGGCACAACTCCTGCCCCCATTCCCGGCACCGGCCTTTTTGATCCGGTGAATGGTCGTCTTTTGCGTGGGGGTCAATTCCAATTCCCGAGGTTGGCACACCCTTGGTACTACCCATATGAGAATTCGATTAAGCCGAGGGGTGATTGGAAAGACTGGTACGACAGTCGCGCTCATGTCAATGACCGCTTCGCCATCACGCTGCCGACGATCGTGATTCCCAAGGGTAAGAAAGAGGCGACCGGGACGATCACCCTCACGCCCAAGGATAACGACATCCGCGGTTTTTATAACACTTATGATGAGTTCACCATTCCTTTTGACCTTGACGATGACTACCCCAAACGCTATCCCGATCTGGTCATCAAAATTAAGGGCCTTGCCGGTAGCACAAACGTTGATTCGACGGATATTCAAGTCATTGACGACGAAAAGCTAAGCAGTCGGTTAGACCTTTCGTTTTCTCCGGCGAGTCTCAGCAAGGACGCGGGGCCGACTCCCGTTACCGTGACCGCCGCCTTGAACGGCGGGACTCTCCAGTCAGATCAAACCTTTACCTTAGTTTTTGCCAATACCACTAGTCTTAATGCCAATGATTACCCTAGTGGTATTACTTCGTCCGATGTGCTGGTGCGCGATACGGATTACTCGGCGACGTCGGCGTCTCTAACCTTGCGCCGGGGTAGGGCGTCTGCGAAGGCGACGATTACCATTGATCCCAAAGGCAAGGCTGGCCGCATCGCGCTCAAGAGTGCGAGCAGGAAGATCCTCAAAGGCATTGACTTGAACCTCGATGGGGATAAAGCAGACACGCTGCCTCTTTATAGGAGCTTCTTCGGGGCGGGGGCGGGGAGAATTATCTTCTTAGAACAAGGTCTAGGCTGCAAACCCTCGTGGGACAACGCCTACGACCCCAATGCCAATCCCCCCAACCCCCCCAACTATCCCCCCCTTTCCCAACACGATGTCAACTTTGATGGGGAGTGCTTAGGCATTATTAGGGAAGCAAGAGTCGGCGTTGACCTAAACGGTGATGGGGAGATTAGCCAACCGGCTAACGATGGCGCTATTCCTGCTATTGAAGCTCAAGCTTTTCGTCTATGGCCATCCGAAAACGCGATATTGGCTGCAAATAGAGAGTTCGTCGTGGATAGGGGTCAGCATTATCAGCCGACGAATAGCAGGTTTGCGTTGCTTGAAAGCAAATTGCCGCAGTATGTTACGATTCCCCCCCATTTCTTTGAGATAACGACCACCCCCATTGTCGATCTCAAAAACGAGAACGACGGGCTGACCGCGACGCCGGCGACGGTGCGCGAGGGGGCCGGGCGGCAAGAAATCATCCTGAGAGTCACCTTGAAGAGTGCCCTAACCGAGGATGCGCGGGTGTCGTTCACCATCAATCCGCAAGAGGGGCGGCGCGACATAGACTACACGATCGCCTTGAGCGATCTCGTCATTCCGAAAGGCCAGACCTCGGCTTCGACGACGCTGGTTCTGACCCCGGTCGATAACTCAGCGGTGAATGACGCGCGGACTTTCGAGGTGGTCGCCACGGTCGGCTCGGGCGCAACAGAGGCCAGCGAGACGATTACCATTGTAGATGACGAGACGCTGACCTCTCAGATCACGCTGACGGCGAGTCCGAATGAACTCAATGCGGGCACGGGGGCGAGTGAGGTTACGGTGCGCGGCACCTTAGACGGCCAAGCCTTCGACGAGGACGTGAACGTGGTCTTGGTCGTCACGACCGATACGGACGACGATGGCGACATGGACGACGACGATAAAGCCGCCACCCGCGACACCGAATACACGGCGATTCTGCGCTCGCTGACGATCCCGGCCGGTGAGATCATCGGCTCGCAGACGATCTCCATCACTCCCCTCGCTGGCGGCGATAAAAAGATCGGCCTGACCGCGCTGAAAAGCCCGGTCAAGAATGATGACGACGAAGACGTGACGGTCACCACGACGGTGGTCACGCTGAGAGATGGGGACGCGACGCCGACGGCCCCGGGTGATCTTGCTTTCGAGGACGATATAGATGTGGTATCCACGGTGTTTGAGTACGCGGTCGGCACGGCCATTGAGCCGTTTGTCCTGCCAGCGGCCACCGGCGGGATTGGCGACAAGACGTATAGCGTGTCGGCGACGCTGCCAGCGGGTCTGGCATTTGACGCGACCACGCGGACGCTATCGGGGACGCCGCTGACCACTGGCACCGCCACCGTCATCTACACGGTCATCGACAGCGCCCCGGACGAAGTCAACACCGCGGTCCTCAGCCTGACCTTTGAGATCGGTACGGCCCCGCCCGCCACCGTGCGCGTCGCCAGCGTGACCACGACGCATTCCTCGGTGCGCGAGAACGGCGAGACGACCTCCATTCTCCTGATGGCGACGTTAGCCGCTCCTTCAGCCAAGGCCGAGACCGTCCTGTTCACGATTGCCGCCCCCAGTTCAGGGACGCCGGCCGTGCGCGATGCCGATTACACCGCAGCACTGGGCAGCTCGGTCGTCATTGCGGCTGGCGAGCTTCAAGGACGGACGACGCTGACCCTGACCCCCATCGACAACGCAGAGGTCGATGGCAATCGGTACTTGGGGGTAGAGGCGTCGGCTTCGGGCGGCTCGGCGCGGACGGACATCAAGATCGCCGATGACGAAACCCCGAGTACGTCCCTGTCGCTGTCAGTGTCGCCGCACACCCTCAGCGAGGACGCGGTCGTGACTCAGCTTACCGTAACGGCGACGTTGGACGGCAAGGTGCTGGACGCTGACGCGACCGTAGCCATTTCCATTGATCCGGCGTCGTCCGCCACCCGCGATTTGGATTATTCGGCGTTGTTCAATCCCTCGCTGGTCATTCCGGCCGGTTCGACCTCCGGTTCGCTGACCCTGCTGATCGACCCGACCGCCGACCGCGAGGACGAAGGCAACGAGACGATCACGCTCAACGGGTCATCTCCGGGCTTGACTGGCGGTTCGGTCGATATAACGATAACGCAGGTTGACGCCAGCACCGTCACGCCTCCCCCGGAAGCGACGCCTCTGGCCTTTGCCGACGGCACTTCGGTTGGCGACCAAGAGTACACCGCGGGCACGGCGATCAGTGATATAGAACTGCCAGCGGCGGCTGGCGGAGCCGGCGACATTGCGTATAGCGTGTCGGGCCTGCCAGCGGGCTTGTCGTTTGACGCGGCCACCCGCACCATTTCCGGCACACCCGACGCCGCCACCGACGAGGCGGTCGAAATCACCTACACAGCCGCCGACGGAGCAGGTGCCACCGCATCGTTGATCTTTTCCATCACAGTCAACATGTCGCTGACGTTTGGCGACTTCTTCAGCCAGTTCCTCGGCGCGGGCAAGGTCGTTCCCACCTCGTCCTCCGACGGGGCTGCCATCCGCGAATTCGTCGTAGGCCAGCCGGTAGATGCTTTCGCGCTGCCCGCAGGCACCGGCGGCACCGAGCCGCTGACGTACGCCCTTTCGCCAGAGTTACCGGCGGGTCTGTCGTTTGACGCGGCCACGCGGACGATTTCGGGTACGCCGCAGGCCGAAGGCGCGCCCGTCTATACCTACACGGTTACAGACGCCCTCGGCGCGAGCGTAGCGATGCTGCTTCACACGCGCCCGGCCGCATTCTCGCTGGCGAGCAACTATCCGAACCCGTTCAACCCGGCGACGACGATTCGGTATGCGCTGCCGCAGGCGGCGGATGTGCGGTTGACCGTGTATAACGTCGTCGGTCAGGTCGTGCGGACATTGGTGGCCGAGCACCAGAGTGCCGGACGCTACCTAGTCGCATGGGACGCGACGAATGACAACGGCCATAGCTTGTCGGCGGGAATCTATTTCTACCGCCTACAAGCGGGCGGCGAGTTCCACGCCGTCAAAAAGATGCTGCTGCTCAAGTAAGCAAGCATCGACCGCGAGTTCGTAAAATGGGGCCTCAGTTTGCGGGAGGCCCTATTTTAGTAAGAGGCCCTAACAAAACTTCAAGGGGGTTGAATGATGATACACACAAAGTTGTCGATACGGCTGGCTTACGTGCCTTGGCTGCTGGCCGCTGGTTTGGTATTGGGATGGAGCGAGAAGGCTGTGGCTGCTACGAGCTCTACGAGCGGCCATAGCTCTGCGACGAATCATCCCCATGCCACCAATCCCAATTTGGTTTTGACTTATGACCTGCTCAGGTCGGGTTCAAACCATTCGATTACTGTGAGCTGGAGTACGTCGAACTCGAGGAATTTCAGCACGGGTAATGGGACCGCTGCCACTATGTACGCGGTGAGCTTATACAGCGGCGAGATCGATTCTGATCTTACTAGCCCGACTGATACTCGAGTAGGTAGCGAACAGTCGTATTCCGGTGCCACCATCGGTACGCGGACCTATTCCTTTACGGACGCCGCGATTAAGTATGAGGGGGAGGAAGTAGGGGCTACGGGTAAGTACTGGGTCAGGATGGCGGTGACGGTGACCAGCACAGACCAAGGTCATACTTCGGGCGTTGTTGAGTATTTTGCCAAGCAGGTAACGGTGCGGGCGGACTATATCCTGTCGGTCAATCCCAACAGTGTGCGCGAGGACGCCCGTAGGACCAACGTCACTGTGAAAGTCAAAGTGGGCAATGACGTCGCAGTGGGTAGGGAGACGAATGTGAACTTGGAGTTCTCTACTCCCGCTGGTAAACTCGGGCTCAACGACCGCTTCTACATAACGCTGCCCACGCTCATTATTCCCAAGGGCCAGAAAGAGGCAACCGCGACCATCGTCTTTACCCCGATTAACGAAGACACCCAAAACGAGGATCTCGCGGTCACCATCTCGGGTAGGGCCACCTCTCAGGAGGCCGTCAAGCCGACGACGATTACGCTGGTTGACACCGACAAGCAAAGCAATGCGATCAATCTTTCGTTTTCGGATGCCGATCTAAGCAAGCGGGATGGGACAGTCAATATCGTCGTGACGGCCACGCTGAATGGAAAAACGCAGAGAAAAGACCTGACTTTTTCCTTGGTTATTGATGAAACAAGAAGTGAAGCAGCGGGCTTGGAACGCGATGTGGACTACACGGCGGTACTGTCCCGGATAACCATTCCAGACCGCAAAGTGTCGGGGAGGGCGACGATTTCCATCCGCCCCAAGAACGCCGGAACCGGCATGATCTGGCTGAAGGCTCCTGCCAACGCCAACCTGACGAATGACGACGACAATCCCGTAACCGTGAATCCCAACTCCATCGAGATAACGGGCGATCCGGCTGGGTCGATTACCGGGCTGACAGCGGCCCCGTTCTCAATCCGCGAGGACGCTGGCGCGCGGGTGATCACCCTGAAGGTTTCCTTGGAGAACGCCTTGCTGACGGACGAGAGGGTCCAGTTCACCATCACGGACGACAGCGACGATCTGGGGGAGGCTTTTGAAGGCGCAGTAGATGCCGAGCGCGATGTGGATTACTCGGCGGAGGTGCAGGCGCTCACCATTCCCAAGGGCCAGAAAGAAGGGACGACGACGATCATCGTCACCCCCATCAACAACAAAGACGATGACCCGCCGCGAGCCTTTAAGGTGAATGCGAGGGTTGGCACCAACGCATCCTTCGTCACGGGAATCCTGATTACCGACGACGACACGACGAGCGATTCGATCACCCTAGAGGTGACTCCGGCCGAGATAAACGAGGACGCCGGTGCGACCACGGTTACGGTGACCGGCACCTTAAACGGAAAGGTGTTCAGCGATAACGTGGTCGTCGCCTTGGTCATTAACAACGACGTGAATGACGATGGCGAGGTAAACGACGATGACAAGGCGGCGACGCGCGATGCAGACTACACAGCCGTCCTGCGCCCGTTGGTGATTCAGGGCGGCTCGGTGTCGGGGACGACGACGATCACCATTACCCCCACTGCCAACGACGGGGAGGAAGACGACGAGAAGTTCCGCATAGCGACCCTAACTTCTACCCTGCCCAGAGCAAGAGACGAGGATGGGGACCTGCGAGAGCTGGAGGTCACCCCAGCGACGATAACCCTGAAAGACATCGAGGATTCAGACACGCCGACAACGACGCCGGACCCGAGGGTCCCTTCCTTCGCCAGTGCCGATGCGATTGACGACCAAGTGTACACGGTTGGGACCGCGATTACCCCGCTCGTCCTGCCGGAAGCTACGAGCGGCGATGGCACCCTGCTGTACAGCGTCTCCACCCTGCCGGCCGGCTTGGCGTTTAACGGTTCCACGCGGACGCTTTCGGGTACGCCGACTGCGGCCGGAACTTCTACCATCATTTACACGGTGATCGACCGCGACAGTGACGCGGCCGCGCTGACCTTCTCCGTCACGATCAACGCGGCTGATCCGGGGACGACGACGCCACCACCACCGGCTGCCGACACTGGGCTGACGGCGAGTCCGTCGTCCATCCGCGAGGACGCGGTCGCGACCGAAGTCTTTCTGACCGCGACCTTGCCGGCTCCCAAAGCCACGGCCGAGAGCGTGACGTTCACGATTGTCGGTCCGAGTGGGGGTCCGCCGGCCGTGCGCGATTTGGACTACACCGCGATACTCGGAAAGATCGTTATCATTCCGGCGGGTGCGACCGTTGGGACGACGTCATTCACCCTCACCCCTATTGACAACTCCAAGGTGGATGGTGCGAGATCGTTGGGCGTGCAGGCTGCGTTCTCATCCGGTGGGAGGCTGGTGACGAACATTGAGATTGCCGACGACGAAACCCTGAGTACGTCCATCTCGCTGTCGGTGGATCCGCGCACGATAAGCGAGGAAGGCGGTGAGGTCTCTGTTACGGTGACCGCGACGTTGGACGGGAGGGCGTTGCTAGCAGACGCCACCGTGCGCTTGACCATTGATGCCGCCTCGACCGCGCTGCGCGATGAGGACTACGCCGCGCTGTTCAATCCGCGGCTGATAATCCCGGTCGGTTCGATAACCGGGTCAACGCCGTTTGTGGTCCGCCCCATTGACGACACGGTAGCGGAGGGCAACGAGACCATCAAGCTGACTGGTGAGATTGCAGGTCTGGCCGGGGACGCGGTCGAGATCATCCTGAGCGACCGAGGAACGGAACAGCCACCGCAGGAGCCGGAGCCAGAGGAGCCGGAGGAGCCGGCCCTTGGCTTTGCCGCCGACACGGTGATCGCGGACCAAGGGTACACCGCTGGCACGGAGATTCCCGCTCTCGTACTGCCGGCCGCTGTGGGCGGCACGGGCGCCTTGACGTACAGCGTCTCGGCCCTGCCGCCGGGCTTGTCGTTTGACGAGACCACGCGGACGATTACCGGCACCCCGTCGGAAGAGACCGAGGACGCGGTCCGCATCATCTACACGGTGATCGATGGCGACGGAGCCGCGGCCGCGTTGACCTTTTCCATCACGGTCAATCCCCCGCTAGGTCTTTTATCGCTTTTCGATTTGTTCAACAAGATGGGGGCCGGTAGCGGTAAGGTCATTCCGATGTCGCCCCACGCGGCTGAAATCCGCGAATTTGTCGTGGGCCAGCGCGTAGAGGGCCTTACGCTGCCGGAGGGGACCGGCGGCACCGCCCCGCTGACGTATCGCCTTGCGCCAGCTCTACCGGCGGGGTTGGCGTTTGACGCGGCCACGCGGACGATTGCCGGGACGCCGCTGGTCGCGGGCGCACCCGTCTATACGTACACGGTTACGGACGCCAACGGCGCGAGCGCGTCGCTGGCCTTGCAAACGCTGCCGGTCGAATTCGCGCTGGCAGACAACTTTCCGAACCCGTTCAACCCAGCGACGACGATCCAATACGCGCTGCCGCAAGCGGCCGATGTGGCACTGATCGTGTACAACGTCGTCGGTCAGCCCGTGCGCACGCTCGTCGCCGAGCACCAAGGCGCCGGGCGGTATGTCGTGGAGTGGGACGCAACCGACGATGGCGGGCACCGCTTGTCGTCGGGCATGTATTTCTACCGCTTACAGGCGGGCGACGAGTTCCGCGAGGTCAAGAAAATGCTGCTGCTCAAGTAGCAAGTGCAGCACTGCGTTTGCGAAATAGGGCCTCAAACTTCGCTCTTGAGGCCCTATTTCCTTTTACAACTACTCTTAAATCAGGGAGGGAGGTTGAGCAATGACACAGAGAAAGCGGTTGGTGTGGCGTCTGTTTTACGCGCCTTGGCTCTTGGCCGCTGGTTTGGCGTTGGGGTGGGCCGGGGAGGCTGCGGCGCAGGACGACTACGACTATAAGCTGTCGGTCAATCCTAAGAGTGTGCGCGAGGACGCCGGGCCGACCGATATTGAGGTGACGGTCGAAGTTACGAATGATACAGCGGTGGAGGCGGATACCTATGTGCTCTTGGGGGTCTCAAACGAGGGGTTTAATATCCGCTTCCGCCTGACGTTGACCGTTCTCAGGATTCCGGCTGGCAAGAAAAAGGCCACCGGGCAACTCACCTTCATTCCCGTCGATGATGGGGTTGTCAATCAGGACCTGACCATTACGCTCAGCGGCAATGCTGGCAGCAATAGTACGGTTGAACAGACGACGATCACGCTGATTGACGACGACAAGGATAGCCAAAACATCCATCTGTCGGCCGATATTGTCGAGTTAAACAGGTTCGATGGTCCGACCGAGATCACTGTGACGGCCACGTTGGACGGCAAGGAGCTAAGAAGGGCGACGACTTTTGCTTTGACGATTGGCGATCATCCCGATTTGACTGCCACACCGAGCAGCGATGCCGAGGCGACCAAGGACAATCGCGAGGCGCAACGCGACTTGGACTACACAGTGACGCTGGCGACGCTGACGATTCCGCGAAACTCGGTATCGGGAACCGCGACGATTACCATCACCCCGAAAAACAGGTTGCCCGGCACGATCCGGGTGGAATCGCCGCGGGCAGTACGAGTTGGCGACGATGAGCTAACGATCCACCCGGTGGATATTAAATTAAAAAAGGAGGTCGCGGCCGCGCCCAATGCCATTGTGCTTAGTCCAGAGCGGGTACGCGAGGACGCCGGGCCGACGACGATCCAACTGAACGTCACCTTGCAGGAGCCCTTGGTCGAGGACGAAACCGTGAGTCTCGTCGTTTTGCCGGCTGGCTCGCGTTTGTCCGAGGGCGGTACTGTGACGCGCACGCCGATCCGCGATGTGCATTACACGCTGGCCTTTGGGCCGCCGCTGGTCATTCCGGCCGGTGCTGCTGAGGGGACGACGACGTTCACTCTGACCCCGATTGACGACGACGCTGTGGTTGGGCGCGGGTCGATATACATACAGGTTGCGGTCGGCGACGTATTGACTACGAAAACGATCGCAATCGGCGACGACGACGCGAACAGCACCCAAATCGCGCTGACGGTGGACCCGACCTCGATTAGCGAAGGCGCGGGTAGGACGGAGGTTGCAGTAACCGGAACGTTGGACGGGAAGGTCCTCGACGACGCCGTGGTCGTGCTCTTGACCATCGACCCGGACCCCAAGGATGCAGACGCTGAGGGCAATGTCGTCGATGTTGCCGAGGCGACGCGCGATATAGACTACACGGCCATCCTGCGCCCCCTGACGATTCCGGCCGGCGCGGTGTCGGGGACGACGACGATCGTCATCACCCCGATTGACGACGCGGTCGTGGATGCCAGCGAGACCATCCGGCTGGCGGTGCCGTACGCGAACAATCAAATCGCCACCCGGGGCGGGATCCAGCTCACGATCGACCCGGTGGATATAACGCTGAGAGAGGCCGGGGAGGGCGGTGCGCCGTTCTTTGCGGCGGATGCTACTATCGCGGACTGGAGCTACTCGGCTGGTACGGAGCTTGTCAGTTTGGTGCTGCCGGAGGCTACGGGCGGCGTTGGCGATCTGACGTACAGGGTGTCGGTGCTGCCGACGGGCTTGTCGTTTGACGCGGCCACGCGGACGATTTCGGGTACGCCGACGGACGCCACCGATGGCGAGGTCACCGTTATCTACACAGCGACCGACCGCAATGGCAACGCGGCTAGGCAGACCTTCACCATCGCGATACGGGCCGCGGCCGCGACCGCGCTGGCCTTTGCCGAAGGGGCTGCGATCGCCGACCAGACGTACACCGCGGGGACAGCGATTGCCGATTTGGTGCTGCCGGAAGCGATGGGCGGGGCCGGCGACCTGAGATACCAAGTCTTGACCCTACCGGCGGGCTTGTCGTTCGACGGAGCCACGCGGACGCTGTCGGGTACGCCGACGGAAGCAACCAATTGTGCGGTCGAAGTCACCTATATGGTGACCGACCGCAACCGGGACGCGGCCGCGTTGACGTTCTCCATCACGGTCAACGCGCTTGAGCGGCCTTCGGTAGTCGCCACTGGGCTGACGGCAAAGCCGGCCATGATCCGCGAGGACGCGGCCACGACTCAAGTCTCGCTGACGGTCACCTTGGCGGCCGCGTCGGACATGGACGAGAGCGTGCGGTTCGTGCTCGTCGATCCGAGCGAGGGCCAGGCCGCCGTGCGCGATGTGGACTACAGTGCGGAACTAGAAGCCTTGGTCGTCATTCCAGCGGGCGCGACCGCGGGGACGACGACCCTGACACTCACGCCCATTGACGACGATGAGAGCGAGGGCCTGAAGGCTTTGGGGGTACAGGCTACGCTCGTATCAACCGGCGCGACCCTAGTGACGGCCATCGAGATCCGCGACGACGAAGCCCCGAGTACGTCCATCTGGCTAGCGGCCGAGCCGAGCGTATTGAGTGAAGAGGCCGCTTTGACCACCGTTATCCTGACCGCCACGTTGGACGGGAAGGCGTTGGCCGCCGATGCGACCGTGCATTTGTCCATTGATGAAGCGTCAACCGCGACGCGCGATTTGGACTACGCCGCGTTGTTTACGCCGACAATCGAGATTCCGGCCGGGTCAATAACCGGGACGCTGCGGTTTTACATCGACCCGGTCGCCGACGGTTTGGCCGAGGGCGACGAGTTCATCCGGCTGATCGGTGCGATTGACGGGCTGGCTGGGGACGAGATAGAAATCGTTCTGAGCGATCAGGAAGCGGCCAAGGCGGTGGTGCAGGTTCAGCCCGCCGCATTTTCGTTGGCGAACAACTATCCGAACCCATTCAATCCGGCGACGACGATCCAGTACGCGCTGCCGCAAGCGGCGGACGTAGAATTGGTCGTGTACAACGCGGTCGGCCAGCCGGTGCGGACGCTGGTGGCCGATCATCAGCGCGCAGGTCACTACGCAGTTGAGTGGGATGCGACCGATGACCGCGGCTATCGCTTGTCGTCGGGGATGTATCTCTACCGCTTGCAGGCGGGCGGCGAGTTCCGCGAGGTTAAAAAGATGCTGCTGCTTAGATAGTTTCGCCCGGTATTTTCCTGCCGCGCAAGAACACTGGATTGCCGCCCCGTGTCGGGGGACGGGGTGACGTTCTTGCGCGGGCAGGACGGCTTGAACGGGTTCGGATAGAACGATATTACGCGGCGTCCTACTCTACTCGGCTTGGTCTAACTCGGCTTGGTCTAACAGGCGTCTAAAGGCGTCAAGGCTGGGCACCTGTACGGCCTCCCGAAGCAACTGCTTGAGACGCGGCACCTCGTCGGTTTCCCCAATGCGGGCGGCCAACGGATCCGACGCAGCCAGCCCAAAACGAATCTCTAGCACTTCGAGCAGAGCTTCCGTGGCGAGTTCTCGGCCCCCTCGCTCAATGCCCTGCTCGATGCCCTGCTTAATCCCCTGTTCAATGCCCTTTTCTGTGAAATACTGCACTACCGACGATTCGTACATGGTCTCCTCCTCGATGATGGTCATTATCGTCTCTAAGTTATATACCAACCCACTCAACATCGCAAGATCGGCCAGATAGTTCGCCTTGCGGCTCTCGTCCATCGGCACCTGTTGCGCTCGGTTGACACACTGGCGTAACCACCCCTCGGCATCGACTCCCACCGGTGGCTGCATCAGCGGCGCAAACGGCAGCAAGCCGGAAGGTCCCGCGTCGAGGATGCGTTGGCCGTCTATCTCGATCAGCCGGATGACCTTGTATTGGACTAAGACGCGGTAGCCGCGTCGTTCTTGGACGTAGTAGCCCGGATCATTTCGGCCGGCGTCTGGACGGAGATAGATGACGTTGGAATAGATCGGCCGGCGGTGTTGCTCAATGCCGCGTCCGATATAGCCGGCCATGCGGAGGGGCATGGGGGGGTTGCTGTCGGTGGTTTGGAACTCGTGATGGATCAACGCCTTCTGGTCGCCAATTTTGACGCGGATGAGGCTGTCGGTGCGGTGGGTTTCGACGGTGGTTTGCTCGGTATCGACGACGCCGAGGATTTGGATGTCGTCTTGTTGGAGGGCGAAGCGGGCGAAGTCTGCTGGGTAAGTGTGGATGAGGTGTTTGGCGATGGTGTCGAATTCGGCCATGGGTCCTGCCTTGGTTGCGGGTGAGAGGGGGGTATAGCCGTCCTAAATGACTTGCAAGCATGTAGAGATGCTTCGACTACGCTGCGCTCAGCATGACACCGAGACGGCAGCTTCGTGCCCCAGACCCTGTCATACTGAGCGCAGCGAAGTATCTCATACCCAACACTCCATGCAGAACATCCCTTATGAAGGATGTAGGACAGCTATATGTGCAACTGGCAAAAACCGTGCCGGGACGGCGGCTCATAGGGACGGGCGGGGAATCAGCGGCGTGGGTGTGTAGCGAAAAGGGGACAGGCGTGGCACGTTGGGGGGAAAGTTTGGCTGGCCGCAGTTCCGTCCTTCCCTTCCCGCGGACGAACGTCACCCCGTGCCCCGACACGGGGCGGGAATCCAGCCGAAGGTTTTGCGATCCCGCTCGGCTAGTGCTCGGCTTGGTGGTAGGGCGAGGGTTGGGGTAGGGTGTCGCGGAGAGCGGCTCGCGTGGGGAAGAGGAGGGCGGCTTTTGCCGGCGTTATGGAGCAGATATGGCCGGTGGTGTGGAGGCGGAGGTAGTGCCCGCGGTCGTCGGCTGTGCCAACGGCGAGGGTGTCTATGGTGCCGTCTTCGTCTTCGAGATAGAGATAGCGCGCTTGGGCAAAAGCCTCGGTGCGGCCCGGATCGTGCAGAGCCGACCACGTCAGGTGCTTGAGGAAGTCGGCGTAGGCTTCTACGCTCGGGGTGAGGCAGACCTCGGGGCCTGCCGCAGACGAGGCCACCCACTCGTAGGTCGGCATCACGGGGCCGGGTGCGGTCATGGCTTTTAGCTGGCGGTCGAGGGATTGGACCGGGTAAGCCGGGTCGCCGGCAAAGGCGATGCGCCGCAGACCCTTGCGCTGTAAGGCTTGGGGCAGGACGCGGCGGTCGAGCATAGGAGCGGGCGGGGTGGTGTCGAGCGCATGGACCGGATGGGCGTGGAGGTGGAAGATGCTGTCGGCCCCAACGCGCTGGATGTACGATTCCCCGGTGCGCGACCCGGGTGCCCCGCGCCCTTGGCGCACTTCGAGTAAGGGACGCCCCTGTTGGTCGAGCAGGTGGATGCGGATGCGACCCGGGCCGAGACCATAGCGGGCCAAATCCCCAGGCTCAGCCGAGACAAAGGTCGCCGGCGTGGCGAGCAGGCTCTGGAGTAGGTGCTCGACGCGGCGGTTGAGGACAAAGGCGCGGTGATACGCTGGGAAATGCCAACTGCCCCCGTGCCGGACGTAGTGCCAACGGCGTCCGCCCGCGCGAATCTCGATCTGCGCGATGGCGGCGGTCGGCTCGGGCGTCAAGAGGCGCAAGGCCCCGGCGGTGCGACGCCCGGTGCGCTGGTGCTCGCGCAACGCGCTCTCCCCGAGGACGAGCAGGACCAGCAAGGCCCCCAGCGCACAGAGCAAGCGAATCACGGTCGCCTCGTGCGGCGATAGAGAGCGTAGCCCAAAAACAGCAGCGGTCCCGTGCCCACCACGAGGAGCCGCCACAGACGCTTGGCCTCGGTGCTCTGGAAGGGAAAGCCGCGCGGCGTCGGCCGCCGGGCCTGTAAGGCCGCGAGGTCCTCGCCATAAGCGTTGGACGCCACGGCATTGAGCAAGAATTGATCGTGCTGAAAGCCGGAGGCCAACAGGTGCTCGTTTTTGAACATCTCCGAAGAGCCGATCAGGAGTAAACTCCCTGCTTGCTGCGGGAGCTCGCCCACGCGCTGGAGCACGGCGCGGCCGTCCTCGTCTTCGGCAAACTCGACCTCGGGAAAAGGCCCGGTAAGCCGCGCGACTAGGGGTTGAGCACCGGGCAGGTACGTCTGCGAGGCGAAGACCTCGGGCGGCAGCCAACCGCCCTGCCAAGGGTACGCCCAGGCTTGGGGCGAGGTGGCGATCAGGGTCTGAGCCGTTATGCCCGCCCTGCTTAGCTGCGCCGGTTGGAAAGCAAAGCGGTTCCCCCAGATAAAGAGCAGGTCGCCGAGGTGCCGGGTGATGGGCGAGGTGCGGTCGTAGTGCTGGCCGACGGCGCGGATCAAGAAAGGCAAGGCGACCTTTTGGGGGTCGTACTCGCGCACAGCCGTGCGGTTGACTTGGGTTTCTAGGTTGAGGTGCGACTGGGTGCGGTCAAAGAGCACCTCGCGGAGCTGTTCTACGCCAAAGAGCCGGAGATAGCGGTCGAAGTCTTGGAATTGAGGTTGGGGCCAGTACACCGTTTGAAAGCCCGCCCCGCGGTACTGACGCTGCTGGATGTTGAAGTGCTGCATGGCGACAATGGCCTTGCCCCCCTGCGCCAGATGCTGGCTCAGCAGCAACAAAATCGGCCCCGAGTCGCGGCGCGGCTGCATCCACAACAAGACATCTACGTCGGTCGGCATGGTTGGGGTGCGCGGATTGATGTAGTGGACGTCGTAGAGATAGTCGGCGAGCAGGGCTTTCAAGTCGCTGTACACGTCGGTGCCGCCGGGGGCAATAAGCCCCTTTTTCTGGTAGTCTTCGAGGGCTTCAGCCGGCGAGAGGCGCGGCAAGTCGGAGATGACGGCCACGCGCATTTTGCGCCCCTGTTGCAGGCTGTGGGCGGCCGCGGCCAAGAGGAATTCGAGGTGGTGCAGGGTGCGCTGGTCGAGTTGCGGCACGACCATGCTGCGCCCGTTGCCCAGCAGACGCAGGCCACTCCATAGGTATTGGGTGGCGAGTGTGTCGTTGAGGACGCGTTCGGCTGGGAAGGGCACCAGCCCCTCGGCGGCGAGCGCCTGCTGCTGGTCGGGGGTCAGGGCGTCGGGTCGGATCACGCGGAGGGGAATGTTGCAGTCGGCGAGCAAGGCGCGGATGCGGTCTTCGGCGTCTTTGAGTGGCCGGGGCATGGAGGCCCGGTGCGTGGCGATCAGCTCGGCGGCTAGGGATGTGCCCTGCAACAAGCGGCCCAAAAGCGGCGAGGGCGTGTTGAGTTGGTCGGCCGTTAGGTCGAGATAAGGACCGCGCCCGCGCCAGATGAGCGCACCCATGAGGAGCACCAAGCAGGCCAAGCCGAGTTGCCGGCCCCAACGGCCGGTCGGCCAGCGCCAGCGGCTGTGGCGCAGATAGTGCCTAACGCCGAGGCCCACAAACGCCAGCGGCACTAAAAAGACCGCAAAGAACCGCCAGAAGAAGCGGGCGAGTGCGCCGGGCGGGATGAGCCGCGGTGCCCCGCCCTTTTCCACGCGCCCCCTCAGCACGCGCTCGGGTTGGCCGTAGGTGCGGATGAGGTTTTGCAAAAAGACGCGGTGGGCGTAACCGGGTTGGTTGATGATGCCGTCTTGGAAGGGCGACGCACTGGCTAGGACGAATAGCTGCCCCCACCAAGGGTCGTCCGGCTTGAGCAAGACCAGCAAGTTTTGTTTGGGCACGGGCAGGCCGCCGGTTAAATCGGCGTCGGTGAAGGAGCCGGTGGGCAGGGGCCGGACGCGGGGGCTTTCGGTGGTGGTGCCGACGATTTCCGCGTGGAAGCCTTGGGCTTGTACGGCCTGCGGATCGACTTCGAGTGCGCTAGCGGCCACGAAATTAAGCCCGCCGCGACCGGGCGCGGCAAAGCTCTTCATATTGTAAAAAGCGGGCAGCACCCGGAGATGAAAGGGCGCGACGACTTCGCCCGAGTCGAGGGCGACCGGCCCGGTGTTTTTATCGACGAGCAGGTCCGGCACCGGCCGGATGCCAAAGGGCTGGAGCAGGTGCCCCCAAGCAGGGGGTGCGCGATGTACCCAGTAGGAGATCGCGTCCTCGGCTGGGGCGTAGCCGATCTGGTAGGTGCTGCCGGCCAGTACTACACTGCGGCCCGACTCTAGGAAGGCAAGCAACTGCCGCACGTGCTCGGGCGTGGCGACCTCGGGCTGAATCCAGAACAACACGTCGATTGCCGGGGGGATGGTCGGATCGCGGTTGAGATCGAGCTCGACGACCGGCCCGGCCTCGTTGAGAAAGGCCGCCAAAAGCTGGAAAGGCGGCGGTGCCGACACGCCAAAGGTCGGCTGCGGCGGCTGCGGCCCGGCCTGTAGTTGGGCGATGACGTACTCTTCTAGATAAGGCAGGTGGTCTGGCTCTATGCTTTGGACGAGTAGTTCGGGTGCGTTGGTGCGGGCGATTACCAGCGAGGACCAGATTTTTTGCTCGGAATGCTCGTCGTGCAACACCCGCCGCACGCTGAAGGCGGAGGCCTTTTTGCTGGCTGCATAGCCGATGCCCGCGCGCCCGCTCTGGTCTGGGTCGATGACTCGATAGTCAATGCGGCCGGGTGCTTGGTCGCGCAGAGCCGACAGGAGCTGGCGGACTTGAGGTTCGAGTTCCTTGAGATGCGCCGGCATGTTTTCGCGGGCGGTGGCAAAGTAGGTGATGGAAAGCGGGGCGTCTAAGGAGCGGAGGTAGCGTTGGGTCGCTGGTGCGAGCGTGGTGATGTCGTGCCCGGCTAGGTCGAAGGTCCAGCTTCCCGTCAGGTTCAGGAGGCGGCTGGCGTACGCCACAATGCCCAAGAGTAAGGCGAAAGCCAGCACCGTTTGGAGCAGGAAGTGCCGCTTCAATACTTGGATCTCTGGAGGCTGAGGTAGTTCATTGAGACGAAAAAGCCGCTCATCAACGCGAAGTATAGCAGGTCGGCGAGGGCGATTACGCCGCGGCCAAACGCCTCGTAGTGGGGCAGAACCGATATGGTCTCGTACAGCCACGTGCCCGGCTGATAGGCCGGCGCGAGTCCGTCGAGGACCTCGACTACTTTCTCGTGCCCGCTGAGGACGAAGAAGAAGCCAAAGAGCGCGGCGAGCACAAAGGCCACGATCTGGTCGCGGGTCAGGCCGGAGGCAAACAGGCCGAAGGACAGAAAGAAAGCACCCAACAGCAGGGCGCCGAGATAGCTCGCGCCGATGCGCCCGAGATCGGGATCCCCGAGGAAGAGCAACATTAGCACGATGGGCAGGCTACCGGCGAGGACGATGGCGTAGAAGCAGAGGGCCGCGACATACTTGCCGATCACGACTTGCAAGGAGTGCAGCGGCAGGGTCATCAGCAGCTCAAAGGTGTGCTGGGCGTGTTCTTCGGCCCAAGCGCGCATGGTAATGGCGGGGACGAAGGGAATCAACAGGAAGGGCAGCGCAGTGAAGTACGGCCCCATATCGACAACCCCGTCGAGAAAAAAGGAGTTCATAAAGGTCGTGCAAGACAGCACCAAAAAGACCGCCGCGTACGCATAGGCAATGGGCGAATCAAAATACGCCTCTAGCTCGCGGTCGAAGACGATGCGTGCGCCGCGCAGGCACTCGGCGGCCGACAGGCGTTGTGCGTCAGCCATGGGCAGGGGTGGTGGTGCGGACGAGGTGGGCGAAGACCGCTTCGAGACCGGCCCCGGGAATGCCGGCGTCGTCGGCCAACTGTTCGACGCGGCCATCGCCGAGCAAGCGCCCTTGGTGGATGATCAACACGCGGTCGGCCATGGCCTCGACGTCGCCGATGATGTGGGTGCTAAAGAGGATTGCGCGGCCCGAACTGAGCGAACGCAAGGTGTCGCGGAAGGCCAGTACCTGCAGGGGGTCGAAGCCGTGCGTTGGCTCGTCGAGGAGCAAAATTGGCGGATCGTGGACCATGGCGATGGCTAGGCCGATGCGCTGGCGGAACCCGGTGGAGCACTCCTTGATGCGCTGGGTGAGCACGTCTTTCAGCCCGCAGAGCGCGACCACGTGCGCCAAGCCCTGCTGCAAGGCATCGCCTTCGAGGCCGCGGGCCCGGGCGATGAAGCGGAGGAACGCATCGACGCGCATTTCTTGGTAGAGTGGGGTGTCGCCCGACAGGTAGCCGATGTGGCGGCGCACGGCGAGCGGATGCTCCACCACGTCGAGCCCGTTGATGGTGATTTTGCCGGCCGTAGGGTGAATAAAGGTGGAGAGCATCTTGAGCATGGTGCTCTTACCAGCCCCATTGGGGCCGACGAAGCCGACGATCTCGCCTGAGTCAACGGCGAAGCTGACCGCGTCAACGGCGGTCAAAGTGCCATAGCGGCGGGTGACGGATTCTACGCGGATCATGCGCGGGGGCCGCTACTCCTTGAATACCCCGCAGCGGAGCATGGTCGCGCCGAAATAGGGATTGGCGATTCGGGCCTGATCTTTCTGCACCCAGTGCGCCCCCTTCTCGCCGTCGGCCATCGGGCAATACGCCACGACGTAGCCCTCGGGTATTTGGCCCTTCATCACTTCCGCGGACAGCGGCTTGAACGCAGCGCGCACCGCGGCAAGATCAGCGGCGGACGCGGCTTTTTCTACCAGCGGCTTGAGCGTTGGGCTGGTGCTTTGCACCAAGCCTTGCAGTGCTTGGTGTGCCCGGTCTAGATCGTCAGCAGCTAAGGCTTCTTGGGCCGCGACGTAGGCGACTAGGGCCGGAGGGGCCGGCTCGGGCGAGCCACAAGCCGCGATGGCGATGAGAAACGGGATAGACAGGTAGCGCATGGGAGATTTCTCGCGGAAAAGGGGGAAACGGAGGAGATGCCGGGCGATTTTTCTGCGGTATCGTACACTGCGCGAAGGAATATCATTCTTCGTCGAAGTTGAAGGACTTGACGCGCTCGTATTGTTCCTCAATGTCTTCTCGCGTGACGTACTCGCCGCGCTGCAAGCGAATGTCGCCACTCGATAGGAGACTAACGATGCGCCTATCGGCTAGGCGTCTGTCCTCATCAGTACGAGTTGTTACCTTGGGACTGTGCAATGCCAACCGGATAAACCGCATGAGATTCATGGGTACTCTCTTTCTAAGAGGCTGTCTGAAAACTCACCTTGGGTCATGTTGAACAAGTCGTAGAGACGGGATCCGTCATTCCCGCGCAAGCGGGAATCCAGAAAAGGACCAAGCCAAATCAGAGACTGAAACCCTAACTGTAAGAACGCTTCTAAGGTCAGCCGCCCCATTTTTTTAAGACGAGATTTCCAAGAAATGAAACGATGATCAGGCCGATAATCCACCGCTGACCTGTCCGCAACTCGGTCAAGGCGCGATCTATGCTATCCAACCGCTTATCCATCTGCGCGGCGATGCCTTTCTGCGTCCCAATCCGCCCTTCATGGTCTAAATCTACTGTATTCAGTTGCTCGCTGGGCGTGCTCACAATCCAAACTCCTTTTTTGATGGTTGTGGTACAAAATAAAACCCCGTCATCCCCCGAATACCCCGGACGCCATTGGGCAGCGGCTAAGTCCGCGCCATGCCCGACGGCGTCTCGTTTTCGCCAACCCCGCCTCGCTCTATCTCTATAGGAAATACATATTTAGAATATAAAATCGCACCTGTCATCAGAAGATTCTCCACAAGGGGAACTGCTCTTTGCGAATGTAATCAGGTATATTTCTCGTGTCAAAAAAGAAGCGTATCCTAGATGGCAAACCCCAACAGCTTTTGACCGGCGAGTGTATAAAGGGAGCAAAAATCGTGTCTGAACTCGACCCCTATCCCGGCCCCAACGAGGAAGTGCTGGCCGCGCAGGCGCGCGTCTGTACCGGGCCGCACCAGAGTCGCCCGCTGGGCCAAAAAGAAGGCGCCCCCGATCCTCGGCGCATCCTAGCACTGATTTTTGCCTCGCTCAAGGGGGCCTTGCCCCGCGCCGAGCAGGTTTCCCCGGCCCAGATGGGCGCGTTTTTCGCGGCCATGTCCATTCGCCGCACCTTTGGCGAGCGGACGGGATGGAGCGCGGCCGAGGTCGAGGCTTTTGACCGCTGTGGGGACGCGCTGGCGCAGATGCCCGAGGATTTGCGCTTCCTGCTGGGGATGGCCCCTAATTTCGCTGGCTGCGGCGCGGGCGAAGCGCGGGTGGTTACGGCGTTGCGCCCCGTTTTGCAGGGGGAGCACCTGCGCTACGAGGAAGTGCGCGGTGCGCTCGAAGCCATGTTAGCGGACGCGGTGCGCCCCTCGCTGATGGCCGCGTTCTTGATCGGCCAGCGGATGAACATTGAAAACGAGGAAGAGGTTCGCGCTCATCTCGACGCGGTGCGCCCCTCAGAGCAGGTAGCCGCGCTGCAAGTGGAGGCGTTGACGCATTTTGGCCAGCCCTTTGACGGGGCCACGCGCTTCTTTCACCCGACGCTCTTCGTCGCGGCCGTGCGGGCGGCCTTGAACCGGCCGACCGTCCTCCACGGCGTCGCCGAAATGCCGCCCAAGCGCGGCGTCACCGAGGAAGGGGTGCTCGCGGCCTTGGGTGCGCGGGTTGACCTGCCGCTGGCGACCGCGGCCCGTTGCATCGAAGACCCGGCCGTTGGGTTTGCATACGTGAGCCAGCGCGAGTACGCCCCCTCTGCGTATGCGTTGCGCCATTTGCGCTCCCACATTGCCAAACGCCCGCCGTGGGCCACTACCGAGAAGGCCCAGCAGTTGTTCGCCGGCGCGGCTTGGAACGGCATGGTCGCGGGCTTTTACCACGCTGGCTACGAAGACAAGCTGTTGGGATTGATGCAGGCGCGCGGGCTGGACGCCGGGCTGGTGATCAAGGGCGAGGAGGGGAGCAGCCACTACGGGTTGCGCTTGGGTAAGCCTTCGGACGCTCGGCGCAAGGCCATCAACTACACGCAGGGATTCCGCCGCGTCCGCGGTGTGCTGACGACGGTCGCTGGCGACGTGGACCCGAGGGACTACGGCTTTTGCTACGAGCAAAGCCCGCGCCCGGCAGTGGTGAGTGCCCCGGCTTTTGCCGCGCTGGGGGTAGCCGCGCTCAAGGGCGAGCAGGGCCACGCGTACGACCGCATCGCGCTCAACGCGGGCTTAATCGACTATTATCTGGGCCTAAGTGCGAGTGCTCAAGAGGGGTTGGCCGAGGCGCGGGAGGCTATGGATAGCGGCCGAGCGTTGGCGCGTCTGGAACGCTACATCAGCCGGTCGCAGGCGTCCAAATAGTCGCGTCGATCTGCCCGGTCTCCAGATAGGCGCGGACCGCACTGACCGAGCGGCGGATGGCGTCCATGATCGGCTCGGAATAGGCGGCGAAGGCCGCGGGAGCAATCTCCTGCGGCCTCGTTTCGTCTGGGGCCTCCTTGTGGCGGGCGCGGCCTTGGATTGACGCGGTTCGCCCGCAAACCAAGGAAGCAAAATCGTCGAGCCCGACTTCGACGAAGGCTTCTACTTCTTCGTTGAATGCGGTTTCCCCCAAGGAGATAGGCCGCGTACAGAGGTAGAAAAACTGCACGGCAGAGCGCCCGGTGTCTCGGAGGGGTTGCTGCCCGAGGAAGAGCAATTCGGCGGGTGCCAGCGCGATGCCGACCTCCTCGGCAAATTCGCGCCGCGCCGCTGCGGGGGGCGTTTCCCCGGCTCGGATATGGCCGCCGGCCGGCGCGTCGAGGCTGCCCAAGTACGGGTCGCCGGGGCGCGAGCGAGTCTGCAATAGGGTGCGGGCCACGCCAGCGGCTGGACGCCAAGCCGCCCAGACGAAGACCAAGCCCACGCGATCGCTGTCGCGATAGGCGGCTGTGCGTTCCTTGGTGCCGATGGATTGTCCTTGGCCATTGAAGAGCGCGATGAGTTCGTCGGGCATGGAGCGGGTTACAAAAACACGGCCACAAACTGCAAGGCGAATGCGCCGACCGTGGCCAGCAGGCACAATCCACCAGCCAAATAAGCCCCCAAGCCCTCGCGCTCCGAGCTGCGGCTGAAGACATAAGCGGCCGCGTACCCGCCGATGAAGCCACCGCCGTGCGCCCAGTTATCGACGCCGGGCATCACAAAGCCCATGACGAAAAGCAAGGCCGCCCACTGGAGAAATTGCCGGGTGAAAAGCTGTGCCCCAGTGCGCCGACCGTAGGCGATGGGTGCGGCCAAGAGGCCGAAGATCGAGCCGGAGGCCCCGAGCGTGAGTTCGTGGCCCGCTAGGGCCGAGGCTAGGAAGCCGGCGATGCCGGCGACCGTGAAGATCGCAAAGAGGCGGAAGGGGCCAAAGATCTCTTCGACAACCGGGCCGAGCTGGCGAACCCACATCATGTTGAAGAAGATGTGCAGCAGGCCGCCGTGTAGATAGATGGCGGTGATCGGAGTCCACCAGAATTTATAGGAGAAGATGGGCACGGTGCCGGTGACGCCGAGCTTAAAGCTGGCTTGGATGCTGGGCGAGAGAATCTGCATTAGGCCCTGCGTCTGGAAAATCGCCGCTGGGTCGAGGGCCAAAGCGAGCAGGTAGAGCACGCCGCAGACCACGGTGATTAAGTGCGGGAAGTTTAGCTGGAGGCCGAGCCGGCGCATGGCGGCCGTCGCGCCCCAGAGCCCGGGTTTGCGCTGACCGCAATGAGGACAGATTGCGGCGTCGGAACTGACGATTTTGTGGCAGCGAGGGCAGAGGATGGCGGCCATCGTCTTAGAGCCCCAGATGGTCGTTGATCTCGGCTTGGTACGCGTTGATCTGGTCGTCGCACACCGCGTCAACCGAGAGTGCCCGGCCGGCGACTTGCGACTCCAGCAAGCTATAGGACAGGCCCACGGCGCGAGTGCCGCGATGGGCGTCCACTTCGGGCTGGCTGCCCTGTTGAATACAGGTGCCGAGCTCGTGGTATTCGATGGCGATTAGCTTGCGGTCGGTCTCGGGAAAGGGAAAGCGATACTCGTGCAGCCGGTCGCCGCCGAAGAGCGCAGCCGTGGCCTCGTCGAGGCGGTGATCGGGCACGAGGTCGAGCAAGGCGTGGTCGTCTATGGGGTCTGCGCCGTCGAGGTGGAGCGTGAGGCGATTGCCCGAGCGGTCGCCGGGCAGGTCCAGCGAACCGCGGCTGCCGTGGATGGACCGCCGCGACAGGTTTTGACCGTGGGCCGCGTGGTCTTCGATGTACTGGGCGACCGCGCCGCTTTTGAAGAGGATGGTGGCGTAGGCCGCGTCGTCTGCGGTCGCGGCAAACTCCGCGGGCATGTCTTTTTGCCAGCGTTCATAAACGCCCCCGGGCGAACCGCCGCTGATGTCGCGACCGGCTACGGGGTTTTTGCGGGTCGGCTCGTGTAGGCGCGTTTGCGCGTAGGCCGTGTCGGCTTCTCCGAGGAAGTACTCCATGATGTCGGCAAAGTGAACGCCCACGTCGAGGAGGACGCCGCTGGCGTTTTTCTGGTGCCGCCACACGGAAATGAGCATGCTGTCGCCGCCGCCCATGGCGATTTGCTGCATCAGGCGCGGACGCCCAATGACGCCGGCGTCGAGCAGGGCTTTGGCGAGGCGGTTTACGGGGTCGCGGCGATAATTTTCGGCCACTGAGAGGACGCACCCGGTCTCTTGGGCTTTGGCGATCATCTGCTTACAGGCGCGGGTGGTAAGCCCCATGGGTTTTTCGCACATCGCGTGCCAGCCGCGCTCCATGGCCTCGATGGCTACCGTGTGGTGATGGGCCGGTAAGGTGGTGATGTCAACGGCTTGGACCGGGGCGACGGCAGCCAGCTCGGCGAGGTCTTTGACGGGTTGGGGCCGCGTCCCTAGCCGTTCTTCGGCTTGGTCGGCGAGCGAGCGGGCGTTGTCGAGGTTGGGGTCGCAGACTCCCACCAGCTCAAAGGGCGACAGGCCAGCACTTTGCAACTCGGCGAGGCCGTAGAGATGGCGGTGGCCCATGCCGCCGCAACCGACGATGGCGAGGGGCAGTTTTTCAGACATATCCATCCTTTCTATTGAATAGTTCAATATAAGGTGCTAGGGCGATGCTCTCCACTTGAGGTTGTGGCGGTAAAAGGCGGCAGGTATATTCCGTCACAATTTCGCATCTGAAGCCGAAGGGGGCGGACGATACATGACAATCGTCGAACATATTGCTACAGCGGCGGACTTGGAACGACTACCGGACGACGGGTTCCGCTACGAATTAGTAGATGGGGAGGTGCGTAAGATGACGCCGGCAGGCAATGAACACGGCAGAATCGCCGCGTTGGTGACGGCATCGCTAGTACAGCATGTGCTGGTCAACCGCTTGGGATCGGTCTATGCGGCGGAAACGGGATTCCGGCTGGCGGCAGACCCGGATACGGTTCGGGCACCGGATGCGGCTTTCGTGAGTCAGGCGCGGCTGGATGCAGTCGGCTCGGTGGCTGGCTATTGGCCGGGCGCGCCTGATTTGGCGGTAGAGGTGGTTTCGCCGGGCGACCGCTATGCGGAGGTAGCGGAAAAGGTGGCCGCTTGGCTGGCGGCGGGGACGCAGATGGTGGTGGTCGTCGAGCCGCCGCAGCGCACGGTGGTGGTGCATCGTGCGGACGGTGTCACGCACACCTTGCGAGAGGGCGATGTATTGGAGGGCGGAGAAGTGGTGCCGGGGTGGAAGGTGCCCGTCACGGCACTGTTCGCCTAGTGCCGAAAGCAAGAACACGTAGCGGCCTGCTGGAAATCAGTGGGCCGTTTTGCGTGCATTTGGCATAGAGAGGCCGCTTTCAAAGTGGTGCGCCACTCGTCTCTAAGTTATACACCAACCCGCTCAACATCGCAAGATCGGCCAGATAGTTGGCCTTGCGGTTCTCGTCCATCGGCACCTGTTGCGCCCGATTCACACACTGGCGCAACCAGCCCTCGGCATCGACGCCCACCGGCGGCTGCATCAGCGGCGCGAACGGCAGCAAGCCGGAAGGTCCCGCGTCGAGGATGCGTTGGCCGTCTATCTCGATCAGCCGGATGACCTTGTATTGGACTAAGACGCGGTAGCCGGGACGCTCTTGGACGTAGTAGCCCGGGTCATTTCGGCCGGCGTCTGGACGGAGATAGATGACGTTGGAATAGATCGGCCGGCGGTGTTGCTCAATGCCGCGTCCGATATAGCCGGCCATGCGGAGGGGCATGGGGGGGTTGCTGTCGGTGGTTTGGAACTCGTGATGGATCAACGCCTTCTGGTCGCCAATTTTGACGCTATAGGTCCGACCGCGGCGCGACGGAAAACCCCACCGAATCCACCGACGCCGAACCAAACAGGCCGATACCGCCCTCCACCTCGAAGAACGGTCGCTCAAAATTTTCGCCGGCCAGCCCCCCGGCAAAGCCACCCTGCTCCTGCTGGTCGGAACTGGAGCGGGCGTACTCGAACCAGTTGTGGTCGAGCGCGTACACCTTTACCAAGGTGCGGCCTTCAAAGAGCACGGCGAGCCACGGCATCCGCATGATGCCGTCGCTTACGCTTAGGGGCGGCGACTGGTTGGCGCGCAGGGCTTCGGGGTCGTCCTCGTCGAAGAAGTCCAGTATATCGTCGTCGAGAGGTTTCAAATTGGGTTCCGTGGCGAACATGCCCAGTTGGTACGCGTCCGCCGCCACGTTCTCTAAGCGGATTTCGAGCAAGTCCTCGCGATAAACGAGCTGATTCTCCGGCGCGGTGTACACCTCGTCCCCGGCCTCGGCAAAGGTCTTGAGGGGGCGCAGGACCTCCAGCGTCTCCTCATCTATCAGCACCGTCTCCCGCACCCGCACCCGGTCCGGCGTGGTCGTGCGGGCTTGGATCCTCTTTCCCTCCACTTCCACTTCTAGCCGGTACTCGGTCTGCGCCTCCACCTGCGCCGCCTCTGGTGGGGGCACATAGCGGCCGGGCCAATCCTCATCGGCCGCGTACTCAAAGACTTGGGACCCTTGCACAATCTGCACCCGGGCGTCGGTCACCCCGGCCGCAGCTTGGCTATAGAGCTGGGAGGCGGGTAGGACGCGCCGCACGAATATAGGCGGCAGGGGTTGGTCCACGAGCAGCACCCCGTCCACCACCCACTCGCTACCCTCATCCACCGAGCCGAAGAAATCCCCCGGCTGGCGTTCGGCCGCACAGGCCGTTAGGCACAGGGCGATAAAGAAATAGCGCATGATCTTCACTCCAAGAAAACAATTGAATCGCCAAGCTAAGTACGCGACACCTACTTCGAGTACGCATTTTCTGCTGCTCCCACTGCGTCTGGGATCGAGGGCGGGACGCCCTCGATCCTTGGAAAGCTGGAGTTGGTGTCGGGTAGTAAAATCGCCAAGTCAAACGGCGACCCGCGCCTCCTCCTCAAAACGCGAATTTGAAGCCCAGCGTGGGCATGATGGGCAATTGTCGGACCACCTGCGGCTCGGTGCCGGGATTGTCCGCATCGAACTGCACGAACCACTCGTTGCGCCGGCTGTACAGATTGAACACCTGCACGTAGAACTCGCTGTCGGTCCCCCACAGGCCGAACTGGCGGCTGACGCTAACGTCGAGGCGATGGTAGGGCAGCAGGCGGGCGCTGTTGCGCCGAGCCGGCAGCACGTAGTCCTCCTCCACGCCGGTAGTCGGTACGCGCAGCGTATAGCGGGCCGCGGCTGGCGTGAAGGCCTGTCCGGTGGCATATACGAGGTTCGAGCCCAAGCGCCAGTCCCCCGCGTTGTACGAGACCACAAAGGATAGGTCGTGGCGGCGGTCGTACTTGGGGGGGAAGGCACGCCCTTCGTTCAATTCGGGGAAGGTGCGCCGCGTCCAGCCGAGGGTATAGCCCACCCAGCCAGTGAGGGCACCGGTGCGCCGCTGCAAGAAGACCTCTAGGCCGCCGGCCCAGCCGTGGCCGCCGCTCTTGAATATGTCGTCCGAGCGCGTGTCCTCGCTATCCGCGGCCACGGCGTTGTCTAGCACCACCAGATTTGCCAAGTCCGTGTAGTAAGCCTCGACCGAGAGTTGGTAGCGCCGCACCGGATTCCACTCGGCCCCCACCACGCCCTGATACGAGCGGCCCGGCTCCACGGTGCTGTCGAGCGGGACCCAAAAATCGCCGCCGCTAAAGGCTTCGGTGGTGACCAATTGCAGGTACTGGCGGTACATCCCGGCCGCGGCCTTGAGCCGAACTTTTTCGCTGAGCACCCGGCTCAGGGAGAGCCGCGGCATGAAGTGCAGGCGGTCGCCGACGCTAAAGTACGTACCCCGTCCTCCGAGGCGCAGCCGCGTCAGCGGCCCGGCCTGCCATTCGTCCTGCACATAGGCCGAAAGCAGCACCGGCTCTTGGCGCAAATCGGACTGGTCCTGCTGGTTGAAGGACTGGGCAAAGCGGAACTCAAAGAAGGTGGCCAAAAACCCGAGGGACAGGGTGTGGTCGCGGTGGGCGAAGTAGTCGATGTCCCCCTTGAGCGACAAATCGCGGATGCTGTTGGTAATGCGGAAGGGGGTGTCGAAGAAACTGAACGAGAGGATGCTCTCGTACGACGAGCCAGCCGCCATAAAGTGGCCGAACAGAGCCGGCGAGAACACCCGCTTCCAGTGCGCGGTCAGGGCGCGGTTGCCCCAGCGCAGATCGGCGAAGGCCTCTTCCGCCGTCTCTCCTGTATCGGCAAAATCGAACCGCAGATCGTCTTGGCCCCAGTACGTGCTGACCGAAAAGGTGTCGTCCCCCCACCGCTGGTTGACTTTGCCGTTGAAGTCGTAGAAGTAATAGTTCAACGGAATATCCACTCCGCGAGCGCGAAGGGCACTGAACACAGGTTCCAGATACGTGCGGCGGCCGGCCATCATCCACGACCCTTGTCCCACCGGCCCTTCGGCTAGCAAGCGGCTCGCGATTAGGCTGACGCCGCCCCGGCCGCTGAAGCGTTGTCGGTTACCCTCGCGATTGCTCACGTCGAGCACCGCCCCGAGCGTGCGGCCGTACGCGGCCGGGTAAGCCCCTTTGTATAGCTGGACATCCTTGATGGCGTCCGGGTTGAAGGTGGAGAAGAAGCCGAAGAGGTGGGAGGGATTGTACAGGGGAATGTTATCGAGGAGGATGGCCGTTTGGTCGGGACCGCCGCCGCGCACGTACAGGCCGCTGCTAATATCCGAAGCCGACTGGATGCCCGGGAGGAGTTGCAAGCTGCGGAGGAGATCGGCCTCGCCAATGGCCGGCATTTGCTGCAACGGCTCGACCTGTAGGGCGATAAAACTGCTCTGGGTGGCCTGCTCCAGTTCTTCGCTGCGCTCGGCCTCCACCAAGACCTCTTCGCCAATATCGACCGGCTTGGGCGTCAGCACCACGTCGAGCCGCACGGCCTCGTTGTCGGCAAACCGCAGCGTGTCCCGCTGGGTCTGGTAGCCTATGTGCGACGTGCTCACCACGTGCAGACCACTCGGCACTTGCTGGACTGCGTAGTAGCCGCTGGAGTTGCTGACCGCCCCCAGTTGAAGCCCCTCCACCACGACCGAGGCCAAACTCAGGGCTTCGCCGTTGTCGGCATCGGTGACAAAGCCGCTCAGGGTCGCCGCCGACGCCGACCCCGCCCAGAGAAGCCACGCGGCCAGCACTCGTAAGCCGCTCAGCCTATTCTGCGCGGTCTTGCCAATTTTCGTCATATCTGCTCAAATCTGCTTGGAGTCGGAACTTAGAAAAATCTATTGAGCGAGTTGCACCGGACGTTGTCAAGTCCCGGGGGGCGGGACTGCTGACGGACGAGAGGGTCCAGTTCACCATCACGTTGCACCGGACGTTGTCAAGCCCCGGGGGTCGGGACTTAGAAAAACATAGCGAGCGAGTTGCACCCTCGGCAAAACGGCTCGGGCCACCTATGACGTGCTTGACTATTAGGTCTAAAGGTACGTAATTTTTTGTTTAAGAAGATCATAGATGCAATCCAATGGAAAGCTAAGACGCCTACATCGCCGCTAAGAAGTTGCCCCAAAAACCAGAGGAAGTTATCGCGGAACCCAAGGCATGGTGCTAGCTGGTCTTTCAGCGAATCCGGCCAGCGTAGCGGTGCTTTCTCATGGTCGTAATTCCTTCTGAGACAGGTTCTATCAAGTGCTCCGTGAGCTCCGCCGCCTCCCGTCGTTCGTAAACCACCACCGAAGTACTTGGCTGCTCAGCCTTTATCTAGGCTTGGCGCCGGTCTATCACTTGCCGGGCATTGGCAACGGGTATCTGCGCCTGTTCAAGGTCGCGCTCGCGATAGCGGCGGTAGCGGTTGTGTTGGTCCCGCCGCTGCTGTCGGGCAAGCTCCGGCTTCCGGCGTGGGCACTGGGGGTTCCGGGGTTTTTGGCCCTTATCTTCCTTTCGACCCCAGGGGTGGTCCAAGCCCCAGAGGTGTCCCTAAACATCATGTTCGCCATGGACATCGGGTTCGCCGCGGGGTTTATGTGGTGCTTCTTCTATCTAGCGCGTCAAGGAGAAAACGTCTCCGCCATCCTCACCCGCACCTTAGTCATAATTTTGCCCTTGGCCACAGTTGCGTTCGCGAGTGCGCTCGTCAAGATACCGAATTGGGCCGATCCCTGTGACCAGCTTTGGCGGCCGGAGTACAGCATAGGGTTCGGCTCCAGCCCAACTCAGTGGTCGATCAGCCTGATTCTCTTATTGCCCTCTATCGGCTTGCTGATGGCCGGGGCGACCGGGCATAGGGCTATGCTTGGTGCCGCGTTGGCCGGCATCCTCTTTGGCAGCCAATTTTTGACCGGCGGACGCACTGGTTTTCTAATATCAGCGGTTTCGATTGGCATATTGGCCTTCCTACAGCCATCGAGACGGTTGGCCCTCTCAGGGGTTGCCACCGGAGTATTGATCGCTGGGATGATCGTCTTTAGCCAAAACCAAGCATGCTCCAAACACATAGGGCTGGACCGAGTGTTGGCCCTAGCCGACGTGGACAGACCCCCGGCCCCCAAGCCGGTCGTGCGTACTGGGCCTTCTCTGCGCCCGCGAACAGGCCCCGGCGTGGACAGACCCTCCGAGCCCGCATTATCCCCTTTTCTCGCCAGTTTGGACACGCTCGGCACCACCCGGTTCGAGGGGTACAAAATCAGCCTCAGACGGATTGCCGAGCGGCCCTTTCTTGGGCATGGGATAGAGAAGATATTGCTCAGGGGGCATCACAAGCCCGAAGTCGAGATTCACAACCTTTGGCTCAAGTGGTCGACATACAGTGGAATTCTCGCGCCGCTCTGGTTTGCGATTATGGTAGGACTCATCCTACTCATCGCTCTTAGGCTAGTTGCAAACCGCGACGACGCCCCGGAAAACAGGTTTGTTGCGGCCATGTTGGGACTAATCGTAATATCGGGCCTCACGGCTTCGATGTTGGAACCCAATGCCCTCATCGGGTCGTTTCAGTACACCGCTATTTGGTGGGCGGCCGCCGGAGCACTAGCGGGCATCTACGCGAAGGAGCGCGGCCTCCGGGAGTGGTCAATGCGTTTCAGCACCAAGCGAGGGTTGGAGATTGAGCCGTCACATGCCGCTGTCAACTAGCGACCTGTGGACTTACTTGTTGCCCGTTTCGTCCCCAAGCGGCAGTAGATCCGTGAAGGCCCTCGCCAAGACATCCACTTCGTCGATGGACAGATAGACGAGCGGCGGCAACGCAGCGGCGTTATCTCGCCACCTTAGCCAATTCTCCAGTGACACTTCGTTGAGGGCGGCCGCGGCCTCCTCAATAGTAACCGCGTCGAGGATCAAGCCGATGTCGTGTTTTCGCACCCCGTCGGCGTCCGCACAGCCGGCGCGGACGATAAGTGGCTTTTGGAATAGGCAGGCTTCATAGTACCGGCTCGACTGGGACCATCCATGCGGAATCTCGGGCGGATAACAAGCCATTACTAGGTCAACGCTGTTATACAGAGCAGGCAGGCCTTCGGGATAGCTGTACCCGCCTCGATATTCGATGTTGGGGCTGTTGTCAACTCGGGCTGAAAAATCCTCCAAAAACGGCGAGGGCGTACCGGCAAGAACGGCGGTGTACTTGTGCGGCTCCAACCTCGTCAACTCCTCCAAAACCCGCATCGTCCACTCATCTCTCAGCCGGCCAAACCAGCCGATCCGAAGGGGCCGGTCCACGGCCGGGCCGGGCGGGTCAATCCTCGGTATTGATTTGACGAACTCTGGGTCCAGCTTGTTTTCGATAACCACGCTGGGGATTTCCGCGCCCAACCAGCGCAGGTAGTAGGGGAGATAACCGCTGGTTGTAAGCACCAACAAACTACAGCGGTCCACGGCGAGTTTCTCCAGCACCCGTACTGCCCGGCCGCTCCAACCACCGGCCACCTGCACCTCCTTAATGTCTGCGACCTCTAACACCAAGGGACGGTTTAATCCCAAGCCGGAAAGAGCCGCGAGGAAAGCGAGGTCGGAGTTGAAGGCATAAACGATGTCGTTGCGGCGAATCGCTCGCCTCACCCTTGGTGCCGCAGCGAGGAGCTTGCCTATTCTGGTGGCATACTTCCGAGGGGGAATTGGCCCCAACCGCTCGATGGGGCAGTCCGGCTGACGCCCCGAAAGCTGGCGTCGTTCAAAAGCGACCGCCTCGACATCAAACCCGCCCCGGTTGAGCATGTCAATGCGACGGGCAATTCTGGTGTCGGTCAAGGTGGGAAGGATGCAGAGAATCTTAATGCTCATCGCGCTGCCATACCACGGATTAGGCTCGCGCTGGCGGACCACAAGTACGCCACGTCACCGCGTCGAAGGATAAAGGTGGAGTACAGGGGCAATCCGGTGGCTCGCTGGAACATCAGCGACAAAAAAAGGCTGCGGCAGAGCAGGCCGCCGGTCAAAGACCATGCCGCGCCCGTCAGGCCCCAAGCCGGATAAAGGGCAAAGAATAAGACGATGTTGGCGGATAGGCTTATCCACATCGCATGGGAGAAGACCTGGGGACGATTGACTCCCCGGAAGTAAGCCACGAATATCTCCGTACCGGCATAGGCGAACACGCCGATGGACATTATCCAAGTCAGGTGGACTACCGGGGTGAAGGCTTCCGAAAGGAGCAAGGGCACCAAGGGAGTGCTGACGGCGAACCATATAAGGAGTAGGCCCCCAACGGCCCACCAAGTGACGCGGGCGCAAAAGGCGGCTAGCTCGGGCTGCCCGGTGTCGTTGCCGGCTATCCGAGGCAGCAGATAGGTGGAGATTGCGGTCGGGAGGATGAGGACCCGCGTTATCAGGGCGTTGCTCGTTGTAAACAGCCCGATGTCGGCGCGGCTGGCCACGATGCCCAGCAGCAGACTTCCGACCCGGGGGTCTAGGACTTGGCCGACCCTAGCGACGTATTCCTTGAGATCGTAAATGAGCACCTGTCTTATCCCCTCCCGCGAGGGGAACGCTAGGACCAGCCCGCAATGCCGCCGGAGGTCTGCGACCGAGGCCACGATTAGCACGAGGTGCCCTAGGAACAACGACAGAATCGCTCCGTTGACGCCGAGGCCCAATCCCCACACCAGCGTTAGAATGGAGGCGACTCCGACGGCCGCTTGGATCAAGGAGATTACCGCAAGTTGAGTGAACCGCCTCAGTCCCTGCAATTGCAGGCGGGTGGCAAACACGAGGGACGAGGAGGGAATCAGCAAGAGAGCAAGGTAGAACGAGCTCTTATCGGCTTTGAGAAAGAAGCTGAAACCGCTGTGGATTAACGGCAACGCGGCCGCCGCGGCCACGGCACTGCCGATGAGACAGATGGCAAAGGCGATGGACATACCCTCGGAGACACTTATGCGTTTCGCCATTACGGAGTACTGGACTCCGCGCCCGGTGGCCAGCGTTCCGATGGTGCCCGCCAAGGCCCCAAAGAGGACGCAGACGAAGTAGGAGCCCAGACCTTCTGGCAAGAGGCTATAGGCGAGGAGACTTTTGGTCAATAGACCTACGGCGATGTACAATCCTTGGGAGACCAACAGAATTGCTACTTCTTGTCGGCCGGAGGCAGTGGGTTGCGGCTGGGTGGTATCAGAGGTAATTGTTGAGTTATTTGGCATAATCCACGAAAAGGGTTGGCTTTCAACCGTATAAGCCCCATTTTTAATGGTTTCTAAGCAAGGAAGCGCAGGGCGCGCTTAAAAATATCTTCGGGCCTCTACCTTCGCCAGACAGCCGAGTCTGGGGAGGATTGGCGGCGAGAGGCCACGGCCAACCAAAACGGTATGAAACCTAATAAAGACCAACACCCCAACTACGACTATCTATTGGTGGTCGGCCCGGGCCGCTCCGGGACCGACTTCCTCTATGCAAACCTTAGACAGCACCCCCAGTTTGCGTTTCCAGAGATCAAGGAGGCAGGCTACTATCGGTCGCCGCGGCGGTTCGAGAAAGAGTACGGACGCCTGCTTGGCGGAGAAGACAGAATCCTAGCCGACATCTCAAACCTAGCGTACCAAGACCGTTTGCTCGGCCCCGGTGTGAGTGCCCTAAAGTGCCGGGGAGTCCGCGTCCTGATCGTCGTCCTGCTGCGGGAGCATTGCGCTAGGGCCCGCTCCATGGTCCGGTACAGAAGGAGCCGAGGACACCTCTCGGCTTGGTTGGGGGCCAACCGGCTGGAGCAGTCTGTGGTGCGGGACAGGTTGACCCCCGAGCAGCTCGAAGAGATACACCGCCTCGGCGTTGACGTGCTCTCGGTCGAGTTCTCTGCAATCGTGGAAAACCCGGAGCAGGTGTTCCGCCACCTGAGCCTCCTCTGTGGAGTATCTGTCTCCGAGCACATCGAGACGCGAATCACCAATAGATCGGTTCGCCACCGCAACCTAGTCCTCTCCACCTTGGCAACGTCAGGGGCCACCCTGTTGCGTTCTTTGGGACTCAGAAGGCTGCTACAACGCCTCAAAGACTCCGAGCCTTTGGACCGACTGCTCTTCGTGCCGCTCCCCGAAGACGAGCGGGAGGTCATTCTGAACGCGGAGAGCGTCTGTCTGCTAGAGAATGCGTTCGCCGAGTGCCGCTCAACCATTCGGTCGCACGCCGAGAAATTGGCACGGGGCATCTACTTCCGAAGCGCGAATCGTTAAGACCGGCCAAGACCCAGCCCGATTCTAAAAAGTTGTCTGAAAACCCACCTTGGGTCATGTTGAACAAGCCGTAGAGACGGTTGCCGTCATTCCTGCGAAAGAACGTCACCCCGTGCCCCGACACGGGGCGGGAATCCAGTTTTCCCCCAACGTCCCATGCCTGTATCCTTTTCGCTACACGCCCCACGCCGCCGATCCACGCCCTCCCCTCTGAGCCGCCGCCGTGGCACGATTCTTGCCGGTTGCACATACCACCCCTTCTCACCCGCAACCAAGGCAAGACCCATGGCCGAATTCGACACCATCGCCAAACACCTCATCCACGCCTACCCGGCAGACTTCGCCCGCTTCGCCCTCCAACAAGACGACATCCAAATCCTCGGCGTCGTCGATACCGAGCAGACCACCGTCGAAACCCACCGCACCGACAGCCTCATCCGCGTCAAAATTGGCGACCAGAAGGCGTTGATCCATCACGAGTTCCAAACCACCGACAGCAATCCCCCCATGCCCCTCCGCATGGCCGGCTATATCGGACGCGGCATTGAGCAACACCGCCGGCCGATCTACTCCAACGTCATCTATCTCCGTCCAGACGCCGGCCGAAATGACCCGGGCTACTACGTCCAAGAACGACGCGGCTACCGCGTCTTAGTCCAATACAAGGTCATCCGGCTGATCGAGATAGACGGCCAACGCATCCTCGACGCCGGACCTTCGGGCTTGCTGCCGTTTGCGCCGTTGATGCAGCCGCCGGTGGGCGTCGATGCCGAGGGCTGGTTGCGCCAGTGTGTGAATCGGGCGCAACAGGTGCCGATGGACGAGAGCCGCAAGGCGAACTATCTGGCCGATCTTGCGATGTTGAGCGGACTGGTGTATAACTTAGAGACGATTATGACCATCATCGAGGAGGAGACCATGTACGAATCGTCGGTAGTGCAGTATTTCACGGAACAGGGGATTAAGCAGGGGATTAAGCAGGGGATTAAGCAGGGGATTGAACAGGGGATTGAACAGGGGATTGAACAGGGCATTGAGCGAGGCGGCAGAGAACGTGCCATTGAAGACCTGCTTGAAGTACTAGAGATTCGCTTTGGGCTGGCTGCGTCGGACCCGTTGGCCGCTCGCATTGGGGCCACCGACGAGGTGCAGCACCTCAAGCAGTTGTTTCGGGAGGCCATACAGGTGCCCAGCCTTGACGCCTTTAGACGCCTGTTAGACCGAGCCGAGTAGGACGCCGCGTAATAGCGTTCTACCCGAACCCGTTCAAGCCGTCCTGCCCGCGCAAGAACATTTCAGTTGTTGGAGCAGGACGCTTTTCTGGCTTCCCGCCCCGTGTCGGGGCACGGGGTGGCGTTCTTGCGCGGGAGTATCTGTGTTGCGGGTCAAGCCTTTTTGTGGCCTACTGGGGCGGGGTGTTGGACCCACGGGGAGCCTCGCTGGGCAATGGCGTTGAGCACCAGCAGCAGCTTCCGCATCACCGCGATCAGGGCCACCTTGCCGGTCTTGCCCCGGGTACACAGTCGTTGATAGAACCGCTTGAGGTCGTCGTTGCAGCGGATCGCCACCAAGGCCGCCAAGTACAACACCTTCCGCCCCGGACCGAGCGATACCCCTGCTGTCGGCCGCTGTCGTTGGCCCAAGGGGCCAGCCCGACCAACGAGGTCACCTCCTTGCCGCTGTAGTGCCCTAACTCCGGCAGATACCCCACCAGCGTCGCCGCGGTCAACGCACCCACGCCCGGTACACTGCGGTGCTTGGGCGAAGCTGTGCACGCGATTGGGATGCACTACGTGGACCGGTCACCCTGTGGCCTGCACCCGACGCACCAGAGGCCGCTCATAGCCCCCCGTCGGTTCGCACACCACCTCGGTCGCCCCCTGGCGTTCCAACCACCCCACCAAGGCCGTACGCCCCGCGGGGGTGTTGGCAAATCGACGCACCCGACCGGCCGACACCGACACGTCCAAGCTCGTCTTTCCTACGTCTATACCGGCCATAACTTTCATGCTGACAGCCTCTTGGTTATCGTTAGCATGGTGCTGTCCTCCCCACTTGTAATACGGGCCTCGTGCCCCTGTATCGGTTCGGAGCGACAACTCAGCGTGAGGGGTGTCTTACTCCCGCACGGTGCCGCCGACACGGACGTGCCGGCGCACCCAATGACGGACGACGCGCCCCGCACGCGGCCCTTTCAGAGTGGCCGATCTGAAAGGAATACGCAACATCAAATGACGGACCCCGGATCTACGGCGTGTTCAACATGCCCCAAAGTGGGTTTTCAGACCGCTTCTTAACAACTGAACGAAAGGAACATTCGATGCGACACAGCTATTTGTCTGCTTTGCTCCTGCTGGTGGCAATCTACCCAGCGGCCGCAAACCGCTACGACGATCCGGGCTTCCTCACCAGCCACCTCGTCTCCGGCGGGGTGGCCAAAGATGGCATTCCGGCCCTAACCAATCCCACCTTTGTAGGACCGGACGAAGTGAACTATCTAGCGGAAGACGACGTGATTATGGGATTGGTCATCAACGGCCAACCGCGGGCGTACCCGCACAACATTGGCTGGTGGAACGAGGTCATCAACGACCGCGTCGGCGATCAGTCGGTCGTCGTATCGCTGTGCCCGCTTACGGGGACCGGCCAAGTCTTCAACGCCACGGATGGCGATGGCTCGCAAATCGAGTTCGGGGTCTCCGGTCTGCTGATCAACAGCAACTTGGTCATGTACGATCGGCGCGATGGCGAAACCCTGTACCCCCAGATGATTTACACGGCCATCAACGGGCCTCAAGTCGGCGACCGCCTAGAGCTGATGCCGGTGGTGGAGACGACTTGGGCGTTGTGGAAGCGGATGTACCCGAGCACCACTGTAGTTAAGGCGACCACGGGCTGGGCGTACTACAACTCGCGGCCTGCTTACAACGAGAACCAATACACCTTCTATCCTTACGGCGATTACCGCACCAGCCACGAGTACCTGATTTTCCTGCCGACGACCAATGGCGGCGCATTCGACCCGCGCTTTGAGACCAAGGACCTCGCGTTGGGATTGTGCCGCAACGACCAGACAAAAGCCTTTCCCTTCGCCCGGATGCCCGACGAGGCCGTTATCAACGATCTCATCGGCGGCGATCCCGTAGTCGTCCTATTCGACGCTGAGTCGCGCACGGCCTTGGCCTATTTCAGCCAGCTCGACGACGCGCCATTGAGCTTTTACGGAGTGGAGTCTGAGGGGCCGCTGCCGGTCGAATTCATGGATGCGGAGACGGGTTCGCGCTGGAACATGCTCGGAGAAGCTGTTGCGGGGCCGCTCGCGGGGCAGCGGTTGGCGCAAGTCCCGGCGTACAACGCCATGTGGTTTGCTTGGACCGCCTACTGGCCCGATACGGAGGTCTGGCAGCCGGGCGAGGGGATTCTCAGCCCAGCGGACATTGAGCAAGCCGCAACATCTATTGAATCCTTGGACGCCGCGCCTACGAGCTTTGCCCTGCGGCAAAACTTTCCCAACCCGTTCAACGCTCAGACCCTGATTCAGTATGAGTTACCAGCGGCCGGGCCGGTGCAACTCGGCGTGTTCAATGCGGCCGGGCAGCGGGTTCGCTCGTTGGTAGAAGGACACCAAGGGGCCGGGCTGTACTTGCAGCCTTGGGACGGCCGCGATGATGCGGGGACAGCCGTAGCAAGCGGGACGTACTTGTGCAAGTTGGAGATGCCCGCGGCGCGGTTTAGCCAGACGCAGACGATGACGTTGGTGCGTTGATCGGATATATTTCTCTCCATCTCATCCCCCTTTAGACGAAAGGCACCGATGATGGCTAGCCTAGAAGAGTTTCCGATATTTGAGTGGGTGCGTAAGCGTGCGTGGGAGCAGGGGTTTCAGCAGGGGCTTCGGCAAGTGATCCAAGAAACCTTGGCGGTTCGGTTTGCGGAGGATGAAGTACAGGCGGTGGCTGATCGCTTGGCGGCGATTGAGCAGGTGGACCAACTGCAAGCCTTGCTGCGCATCGCTATACATGTGGAGCAACTAGCCGACTTCACCCGCTTGGTCGATGAGATCACCGCCAAATAAAAATCGCCAGCCCACCGCGAACCGAAGCCGCGCCCTGCAAGCTGGCGGTGTGCAATGGGCGGAGACCGCGACTGCCCAGCCCCGAGCGTTTCGCACTGACCGTTTGAACGCGATAGTTTCTAAGTAACTCCCACCGGCCGGGACACGAGGCCCGGCCCACCGCAAGGAGCAAGCCATGACCGATCAACCCCAACCCCTAACGCAAACCCAAGACCACGACCGCCGCATTGGCCGATTAGAAGGCATTGTCGAGCAGTTAGACCGCCGACTGGACGCCATTGAACGGGCGATTGCCGAACTGCGTGGCGAAGTGCGTGCGTCGATCCGCTGGCTCATCGGCATCCAGATAGCCAGCCTAATTGCCATTGGGAGCCTGTTGTTCAGCATCTTGGGCAAGCTACCCTAACCAAGTCGCCCTAGCTAGCCCTTATGCTGGCCGGGTCGAGCCAACCAAAGGAACGGAACCTGCCCTGCCCGTGCAGACTCAATCCTCTCAACCTCTTCACGCCTTGCCGCAAGGCTATCGGCTGCAAGAATACCTATTGTCATGTACCCTACTTGCGTCCCGACGCTGGTGGTGACGATTAGCAAAAACTAGGAAAAATTATGAGTGAGCCACAGCAGCATCGCTTGGCTCTGCCGCAGGGGACGCGCATTCGGGATTTTGAGTTTCACCGCGTCCTCGGCCACGGCGGCTTCGGCATGACCTATCTAGGCTGGAACCTTGCCTTGGATATTCCGGTGGCGATCAAGGAGTATCTGCCGGGCGACTTGGCCACCCGCGAACAAGACGGGTCCGTTGTGCCGCAGTCGTCGCAGGCGGCGGCCGATTTCCAATGGGGCTTAGAGCGGTTTTTGGACGAAGCCCGGACGCTAGCGCGGTTCCAACATCCCAACATCGTCCGCGTCCTTCACTTCTTTGAAGCGCACAGCACGGCGTATATCGTGATGGAATATGCCGAGGGCGAGACTTTGTCGGCGCATATTGAGCGCAAAGGGTCGCTGCAAGAAGCCGAACTCAAAGCGATTCTGTATCCGCTGCTGAGTGCCTTGGAGGTGGTGCATGGGGCGGACTTTTTGCACCGGGACATCAAGCCGGGCAACATCGTCTTGCGCGATGTGGATGGTTCGCCGGTGTTGTTGGACTTTGGGGCGGCGCGGCAGGCGATTGGGGCGAAGAGCCGGTCGGTTACGTCTATCGTAACGCCGGGATATGCGCCTATTGAGCAGTATTCGAGCCGAGGACGTCAAGGGGCGTGGACGGATATATATGCGTTGGGGGGCGTGTGTTATCGGGCGTTGACGGGGGATGTGCCGGAGGACGCCACCGATAGGGTGCGGCATGATCCGCTCGTTCCGATAGCGCAGCGGTGTGCGGGTCGGGTGAGTGCGGCGTTTTTGTCGGCGGTGGATTGGGCGTTGTCGGTGGACGAGGGGGCTCGTCCGCAGAGTGTGGGAGCGTGGCGGGAGGCGATGGGGGCGGCAGCAGAGAAGGCGGTGGTGGACGCGCCAAGCGTGGGGCGGGTAGAGCAGGACGCGCCGCCGCTGGAGCAACCGCACGATCCTGACCCCGTGTTCAACGACGATGAGCTACAGCGTCAGGAACAGGCATTTTTCGCCGAGGTGGGGCGCCAGCCACATCCGAAAGGGAAGTACGGGGGTGAGACCGACCTGCACGTTGCAGCGAGACTGAACCTGCCCGTGCTGGCCCGATCCCTGCTCACACAGGGCGCGGATGTCCACGCCAAAAACATCCGTGGCTGGACGCCGCTGCACTGGGCGGCGTATAAGGATGCTGCTATGACGGCGAAGGTGCTGCTGGAAAACGGCGCGGACGTAAACGCCAAAAACGACCATGGCCAGACGCCGCTGCGCGTAGCGATGGCAGAGGATGCTGTTGCGACAGTGAAGGTGTTGCGCCGCTCCGGTGGCCGCGTCAACAAGCGGAATGGCGAGGGGAATGGAGGTTGTATGATACTTGTAGGTATAGGTATGGGGACCATGATTTTGGGCCTTCTTGCCTGTTGACCGCTAGCTTGAACGTACACGGAGAAGTTATGAAACAATACCTGTTTTTTATCGCGTATCTCACAATGGCTTGGCTCCTTTGCACAAGCCCGGTATCGGCGCAAATAGATGTGGATGTGGTCTCTGAAAGCATCGTGCGGGTGCGAGCTTATGACGATCACAAAGTCGCGGTTGAAGGGAGCGGTTTCGTCGTCGATGAAAAGGGGCACGTGCTGACGAATGCCCACCTCATCGCAAAGGCCGACGGCTTGACCGTATTGTCCCTGAAGACCGGGGCCGAACTCGTCGCACAACAGGTATTTGCCAGCCGCGCCACGAACTTGGCCCTGTTGCACGTACAGGGCTTGAACCTGCCGCCCCTCAGCTTGTCCGAGCAAGGAGCCGCTGTAGGCCGCGCTGTGCAAACGCTGCGGTTCGGCTCGGGCGGAAAGGTTCGGCTTTCTCACGGGACGATTGGCACCTACCAAGACCTCCGCGACAAGAAAACAAGCCGTCCAATAGCGCACCTGTTACAACACAACGCCCTGATAACGGCCCAAGCCTTTGGCATGCCCTTGTTCAACGAATGCGGCGATGTCGTCGCCATCAACCTGCCCGATCCGAGCAGCGGCTCGTGGCCGTTTCGCAAAGCAAAGCCGCAAGGAGCCATTTTTGCCCTGCGTAGCGGCGACATAATAGCCGCGCTCGAAGACCGAGAAGTCGCCCATACTGTAGTGGAAGCCGAATGCCTGAGTGCGGTTGAACGCGCTGAACGCGACAGAAAAGCGACCGCCGACAGCCTCCAAGCGGCCAAGGCGAAAGCCGATTCCGCAAGCCAAGCCGCGAAAAAGGCCAAGGCCCAAGAAAAGGCCGCTCGGCGGGCGGCAGAACGGGCCAAAGCGCGCGCCGATTCCGTAAAGAAAGCAGTGGCCGACAGCCTCCAAGCGGTCAAGGCCCACGCCGACAGCCTCAAGATGGCGAAAGCGCGCACCGACTCCGCGAGTAAGGCGACCGCCGACAGCCTCAAGACCGCGAAGGCCAAAGCCGACTCCGCGAGCAAGGCGACCGCCGACAGCCTCAAGGCCGCCCAAGCCCACGCCGATAGCCTCCAAGCGGTGGAAGCAAAGGCTGCGCAACAGTTGCAGTGGGTCCTCGTTGCGGGCGCGGGACTGGTGCTGCTCGCCCTGCTCGGTTGGTGGCTTTCCGCGCGGCGCAAACAGAAGCAATTACAGGAGGCCGAGGGCCGCGCGAGCGAAGCCGAACAAACGGCGGAAGCCGCGCACCAAGCCGCGGCCAACGCCCCTCAACCCGCGCCTTTTAGATGTCTGTTGGAAGGCCAAGACCCCACGGGCCGACCATTCGCCTTGACCCTATCGGCCTTGGCCTTGAGCGAGCGGGCCGGCGTGACGCTCGGAAGAAGCCCGGCCAACGCCGAATTTATCATTGATCACGAAGAGGTCTCCCGCGAACACATCCGGCTCAGGTGTGATGACGGCGAACTCTACGCCGAGGATTTGAATGCCCTGAATGGCACCAAGGTAAACGGACGCCTGCTCAATCCCCGCCAACAAGTGCTATTGCAAAACAACGATCGGCTCGAAGTCGGACCCGTCGTTTTTACCGTGCGTTTGGTGCAGGAGTGAACGTTGCACCGATTCAGACGCTGGCGTCTAGTCTTTTTTCTCTTCTTGCTGCTACAGCCGCGCCATGCCGTGGCCGCACCCGACTTTGACGCGCTCGAAAAGAGCGTGGTCCGCATTGTCCGGCAGACCGACCGAGGACTTAGTGCTGGCACGGGATTCGCCATAAACGACCAAGGCCATATTGCGACCAACGTCCACGTCATCGCCGACGCCCACGCAATCCAAGCCATCCCAACCAACGCCAACGCGCTATACGACGTGGAGGTAATCGCCACATCCCCAGAACTCGACCTCGCAATCGCCTATACCCCCGACCTAGCCCTGCCGCCAATCGCGCTGTCGCTCGCCCCCGCCACAAAAGGGCAAAAGGTATGGGCCATAGGCTATCCCGGGGGGGCCGACCGCAACAAACTGGCGCACGACCCGACCGTGCAAGACGGCATCATCGGGCGGATTTTTTTAGGCGCGTGGCACACCCAACAACTCAGGATTATCCAGCACAATGCGCCGACCAACCCGGGCAACAGCGGCGGCCCCCTATTGGACGATTGTAGCCGGGCGGTCGGCGTCAATACGCAGGCGTCGCTCGTGGTCATTAGCAGCCCGTCGAGCGGGGTGACGCGCGTGCCCCATGCCGCGGGCATTTACTGGTCTTCGCATATCGAGGAGTTGGCAACTCTGTTGGACGACCACAACATTGCCTTCCAACCGGAGCATGACGATTGTGTGGCGGCTGGGGGCACAGGAGGTTCGGGCAGTTCGGGTAGTTCGGGCGCGGCGGAAAAGGCGCGGCGAGAAGCAGAGAAGGCGCGGCGCGAGGCCGAACAAGCGCGAGCGCAAGCCGAACAAGCAAGCGATCAGTTTCTCGTCTGGCTGCTATTGTTGAGTGGGGTCGCCTTGGTCGCCTTGGTCGTTGCCTTAAAGAAGCCGCGCCAAATCGCCCAACAGACCTTGGAAAAGCCGCGCCAGATCGTCCAACACATCAGTCGGCGCGTGACCAAAAGGGAAGGGGCTGTTGCAAAACGTCCCCATCACGGCATCGTGCTGGCTGGTTTTGACGGGCGCGGCAACCGCGTCTGCATTGAGCTATCACCCGCCCGATTTGCCGGTCAACGCTTGGGGCTTTCGCTTGGTCGGCATCCCGAGTTGGTTGATGAAGTCGTAGCGGATGAAAACGTATCCCGGCGGCATCTGCGAATTGTAGCCGCGGGCGATCAATTTTACGTCGAAGATTTGAACTCCAGCAATGGGACGTTTCTGAACGAGCAACGTCTAGTCCCCTTTAAGCCGACGCGGTTGAACTACGGGGCCAACGTCGCGTTGGGCGATTTGGTCCTCATGGCGTCCAAACTTTAGATGGGGTCTTGGGTGTGAAAAAACGCAGCCGCGAGCTCAACATCTTTAGCATGTCCGCGCTCGACCTGTTCGCATCGGCTCTCGGCGCCTTCATCCTCATTACCATCGTGCTGCTGCCCTTTTTTCCGAATCTAAGCCTATCGGGACAAGAAAAGGCCGAACTAGAGCAGGCCCAAGCCGAGTTGGCGCAGGCTCAGGCCGAGCTAGAAAAAGAGAAATCCAAGCAGGCCAAGCTGGCGAGAGAGAAGGCCAGACTAGAGCGAGAAAAAGCCAAGCTGGAGCAGGCCAAGGCCAAAGCTCCGAAAACAAAAAGTCAGCTCGAAAAACGGGTGGAGGCTTTGCAACAGGAGATCGACGACACCACCGTTTTATTGGGCATTAAGACGAAGGCGAAAAAGTTCGCATTCGTCATAGACATGTCGGGCAGTATTTACCAGCCTGGGCAGAACGATTATCGCCCGTTCATAACCTTGTCCATCCAAGACATGCTCGCGGCCTTTAAGTCGGAAATAGAGGTCTGTCTCATTGGGTTTCAAGGCTCGAATCCGTTGCGCTATTGGCCGCAAAACAGAGGGTACTTTCAAGTAAACAAGAATACGCGCAATCGCGTCGTCGAACAGGTAGAACGCTGGATGAGATTGGTGAACGGCGGCACGCCCACACGCGCCGCTTTGCTAGCGGCGATTGCATTGCACCCCGAAGAGATCATCCTGTTGAGCGATGGTGCCCCCTCAGAGGATTGGGACATGGTCGTGCGGGCTGTAACCGCGGCGAATAGTCGGAGAATACCCATCCACGCCGTAGCCGTCGGCCATTACACGGCGGACCGGAACTTTATTGACTTTCTGGTGCAGCTAACTAAGCGGAACAAGGGGTCTGTCGTGGGAGCTAAACCGGGTTGATATAGCAAGCAATTCTACATCATTCAGGACTGGATTCCCGCCCCGTGTCGGGGCACGGGGTGACGTTCTTTCGCGGGAATGACGCCTCATAAACAAAAAGACGGTGCCGATGAACATTATGAACAAATCGAGTTTTTCCGTGTATCGAATCGGGCGCGGCTCGGGTGTGGACATTCGGCTGGACGATGATTCGGTCTCGCGCGTCCACGCCGAGCTTATTGCGACGCAAAGCGGCTCGTACTATCTCACGGATTGCGCCAGCAGCCGGGGGAGTTACGTGGCGCGCAACGGCGAGTGGTGCCGCATCCGGCAGGAATTCATAAGCCCGACCGACGCGCTTTTACTCGGTCACTATCAGACGACCGCCCCTGCACTCGTCGCACTGGCGGCGCAAAAGGTACGCCGTTCAGGAGGCGGGGCATCCCTGCCCGAAGGGCTGGTGCGGCGCAACGCAGAAACGGGCGAGATCATGGGCGAGGAGAACTGACATGGCAACAGGGCAAGGGGCCGAGCTGGAGCAACGCCTCAAAGCAAGCGGCGTCAGCCTCATTGGAGGCGTCGTATCCATCGCGATTATGAGCCTTATTTTCGCGCATCCCGATTCGGCGGCGGGCGCGTTCCTGCTCGACCGCCACACTGAGAATTTTCCCTACCCGTTTACGATCCAAAACGTCATGTGGCTCATGTTTTGGATTGGCTGCGGCGAACTCTGGGTGCGGTTTAACCAAGCCAAGCTGGAAATGGAGCAGATGTCGAAACGCTATCTGCCGGAAGACGATGAGGTCATGTTGCGGGCGCGAGATTTGGGGGCCTTTTATCAAAAGGTGCGGCCGAGGGCCGAGGAGCGTCCCTCCTTCTTACAACGTCTGATCGCGCGCTGCATCTTGCAATTTCAGGGGAGCCGCTCGGTCAATCAGGCCAACTCGCTGCTGAATTCTTCCCTCGAATTATTCCAACACGAGCTCGAACTCAAATACGCGATGTTGCGCTATCTCGTCTGGCTGATACCCACGTTGGGGTTTATTGGCACGGTGGTCGGCATTGCGTTTGCGCTGGATTATGCGGCCAACGTTGACGATCCCCAAGACCCGACCTTGCTGGCCGAGATCACGGGTCGGCTGGGCGTTGCGTTTTACACTACTTTGCTCGCGTTGGTTCAGTCGGCCCTCTTGGTGTTTGCGCTGCACATTGCCCAAGGCCGCGAAGAGATGGCCTTGAACCAATCCGGCCAATACTGTTTGGACAACCTAATCAACCGGCTTTACGAAAAGTAAGTGGCCGGATAACCCCAATAGGAGGGCACTATGCCTGTTTATCGCGGACCCGATGGCAAAATCATTGAAGAGAAAACCGATGCACGGAAAGAGGATACCAAACCAACAGACGTGGCCAATAGGCCGCTGCCGCCGGCCCCACAGGGCGGCGAGCAACCCGCTGGCGGCGGGCGTTTAGACGCGCCTACGCAGCGGATGGGTGAACGCCCGGCGCCAGCCGATGTCGGCGAAGAGGAAAGGGGCGAGAGCCAAGCGCCGGCCCGTGTCGGCGAGGAGGAAAGGACGCGCTTGGTGGGCGGGCGACCGCGGCGCGAAGACGAGGAGCGGCGGCAGGAGCGCGCCGTAGCGGATCGCGGCATGGACGATCCGGTTGTGGGGTGGTTGGTGGTGGTCGAGGGGCCGGGCAAGGGGCGGGCCGTGCCGCTAGGCTATGGGTCCAATTCGATTGGGCGCGGGGCCACCGACCGCATCAAGCTCGATTTTGGCGACGAGCAGATTTCGCGTAGCGGCCATGCCGTTGTCACGTATGACCCGCGCGGCCGGCAGTATTACGTGCAGCACGGCGGCGGCACCAACCTGACGTATCTCGGGGATCAGCCCGTGCTCGCTCCGACTGGGTTGCCGGCGCTGAGCCACATTAGCATCGGCCATACGGTGCTCCGGTTCGTGCCCCTGTGCGGTGCGGAGTTCGACTGGCAGGATACCGAAGGAAACGAGGCGCGATGAACGAATTAGACGGGCGTTTTGCCGCGCGGCAAATTCCCGGCCAACGGGATTATCAAGAGGATGATTACGGCCTGTTGGATGGCCGCGACCTCGGCTTGGATGGCCGCGAGCACTCCATGTTGTTGGTCGCTGACGGCATGGGCGGTCACGTGGGCGGCGCAACGGCCAGCGGCCTTTTGAGCAAGACCTTTGTCGAGGCGTATTCGCAGGCGACCGGCCCCATTGTCGATCGGCTCCGCACCTGCCTCGACGAGGCCAATGCCGCTCTGGCCTCCGCCATTGCCGAAAACCCCGAACTCGATAGCATGGGTTCGACTTTGGTCGCGGCGGTGGTTTCCGGCGAAGGGCTGAACTGGATCAGCGTGGGCGACTCGCCGTTGTGGTTGTTCCGCGGGGAGCAACTGGAGCGTCTGAATGCAGACCATTCTATGGCACCCGTTCTGGCCGACTTGGTGGCAACCGGGCGCATGACCGCTGAGGAAGCGGCTCAGGACTCAAGCCGACATTCGCTGCGGTCGGCGGTCATGGGCGACGACATCGCTATGATTGACGTGTCGTCGCAGCCGGTGACCGTGCAGCCGGGCGACCGGGTGCTCTTGGCGAGCGATGGGTTGATGACCCTCAGCGATCAAGAGATTTCGGCTATTCTCGTGCAAACGCAGGACGCGCCTTTGGAGGATAGCGTCGCAGCCCTTATCCAAGCGGTGGAAGCGGCCGACCATCCCCATCAGGACAACACGACCGTCCTGTTGTACGAACCGGCCGAGGGCACGGACACGGAGTTGGGCGCGGCGGCTCAGGGCGCGGGGGAAGCGGTGCAGGATAAGCCGCGTTCCAAACGCTGGGGCAGGGTCGGGCTGTTGGGGGTGTTGCTCTGCGTTGTCGTCGCATTGGGGGCGATGATTTATTGGTTTGAACAGCAGGGCGAATCGGTGCCTGTTGAGATGCAGGCCGCCCCGGCTGTTGAACCCGCTGAAGAGGCTGCACCGGCTTCTCAGGAGGAGGCGACAGAGGACAGCGAGAAAGCCGTGCTTGACGAGCCGCAAACAGAGAAAGAAGAACGCGTTGGGGCGGAGGAGGAGTAATGGGTTGCCCCAAGGACCGGCGATGTCCTTTGTCTTGGTACGCCAATCGGATATATTTCTCCCGCTTACAGCCTCCTCCTCAGACGAAAGGCACGGATGGCTGAATTTGATAGCGTTTCCAAGTTGCTTTTGAGCACCCATCCGCAAGGCTTTTTGGCCTTTCTACTCAAGAATAGGAAAAATTATGAGTGAGACACAGCAGCATCGCTTGGCCCTGCCGCAGGGGACGCGCATTCGGGATTTTGAGTTTCATCGCGTCCTCGGCCACGGCGGCTTTGGTATTACCTATCTGGGATGGAACCTATCCTTGGATATTCCGGTGGCGATCAAGGAGTATCTGCCGGCCGACTTAGCTACCCGCGAACAAGACCTATCTGTCGTCCCGCAGACGTCGCAAGCGGCGGCCGATTTCCAATGGGGCTTGGAGCGGTTCGTGGACGAGGCCCGCACACTGGCGCGGTTCCAACATCCCAACATCGTCCGCGTCCATCAATACTTTGAAGCGCATAGTACGGCGTATATCGTGATGGACTATGTCGAGGGCGAGACCTTATCGGCGCATCTTGAACGCAAGGGGACGCTGAGCGAAGCGGAGCTTACGGGCATTCTGTATCCGCTGCTGAATGCCTTGGAGGTGGTGCATGGGGCGGACTTTCTGCATCGGGACATCAAGCCGGGCAACATCGTCCTGCGCGATTCGGATAGTTCGCCGGTGTTGCTGGACTTTGGCGCGGCGCGTCAGGCTGTCGGGGCGAAGAGCCGGTCGGTAACGTCTATCGTGACGCCGGGGTATGCGCCGCTGGAGCAGTATTCAAGCCGGGTGCTTCAAGGGCCTTGGACGGACCTTTATGCGTTGGGGTGTGTGTGTTATCGGGCGTTGACTGGTCAGATTCCGGCAGATGCGACCGATAGGATGCGGGATGATCCGCTCGTTCCGGTTTCTCAGCGGTGTGCAGGTAGTGTGAGTGGTGCGCTTTTGTCGGCGATAGATTGGGCGTTGTCGGTGGATGAGCGGGCTCGTCCGCAGAGTGTGGGGACATGGCGGGCGGCGATGGAGGGGACGGCAGCGGCAGGGCAGCAAGCGCACCGCCGAGACGAGGAGAGGCACGGTACGGGAGACGAAATCGCTGATGCGCCGGTTGCTGCTCAGGCTGCCTCCAGAGTTAAAGACGCGAAGCGGTTAAACAGGTGGTTTAAGCTCCACTACATTTGCCTTGCTGCCGTCATACCACCGACTGCATTGTTTGCTGTCATCGCTGGGTTTTTAGAGTCGCAGGGGTTGAAGCCGGATGTCACATTCGGACTACTTGGCATCATAGTCGCTATCGTTGATGTCGTGTTTTTGGTACTTACTATCGTGTTCGGTTTACGCATCCTACATAAGTTGTGGTCACTCATCCCCACTCACAAAGCAAGGACGACACCGGGGAAAGCAATCGGATTTCTCTTCATACCGCTATTTAACCTCTACTGGAACTTCGTTGCAATTTACGGTCTCGCCAAAGCTCTCAATACCGAAACGGGTCGAAGATCCGTCAGTGAGGTAACCAGTTTTATTTATTGCTGCTCATTTTGGGTGTATCTGGTGGATCTTTTATGGGCAATAACGAAAGAGAGTAAGAGGATGGGGGTGGGAGAATTTTTATGGGCGATAGTGGCAGGGCGAGAGGATCAGGCTTGGATAGTCTATATTGGATATATTGTCGGGTTTGTGCTCTGGTTCGTCATGCTAAGGCAAATGAAGAACGCTGGCAGACTCATCTTACAAGGGGACAAGGCGTAGAAATCACATTGGAGATGCTATGAGCGAATCACCCCAACCGCTCAACGCCTTGCCGCAAGGTTATCGGCTGCAAGAATACGAACTGGTACGCGTGTTAGGTTTTGGCGGCTTCGGCATGACCTATTTGGGCTTTGACCACAACTTGGACAAGCCCGTCGCCATCAAGGAATATCTGCCATCGGACATTGCCACCCGCACTGCCGCCCGCAGCGTCTCCCCGCAAGCCAGCGAGTTTCGCGGCGATTTTCAATGGGGGCTGGAGCGGTTCGTGGACGAAGCTCGCACTTTAGCTCGCTTTGACCATCGCCACATCATCAAGGTGCATCGTTTCTTTGAAGCGCATGGTACGGCGTATATCGTGATGGAATATGCCGAGGGCGAGACCTTATCGGCGCATCTTGAGCGCAAGGGGCCACTGCAAGAAGCCGAACTCAAAGCGATTCTGTATCCGCTGCTGGATGGTTTAGAGGTGGTGCATGGGGCTGATTTTCTGCATCGGGACATCAAGCCGGGTAACATCGTCTTGCGGGATTCGGATGGTTCGCCGGTGTTGCTGGACTTTGGGGCAGCGCGGCAGGCGGTTGGGGCGAAGAGCCGGTCGGTAACGTCTATCGTGACGCCGGGGTATGCGCCGATTGAGCAGTATTCAAGCCGAGGACATCAGGGGGCGTGGACGGATATATATGCGTTGGGGGGCGTGTGCTATCGGGCGTTGACCGGGCAGGTGCCGGAGGACGCGACCGATAGAGTGCGGCATGATCCGCTCGTTCCGGTGGCGCAGCGGTGTGCGGGTCGGGCGAGTGCGTCGTTTTTGTCGGCGGTGGATTGGGCGTTGTCGGTGGACGAGGGGGATCGTCCGCAGCGTGTGGGGGCGTGGCGGGAGGCGATGGAGGGGGCGGCGGCAGAGGAGGTGGTGGTGGACGAGACTAGCGTAAGGCGGGTGGAGCAGGATGCGCCGCCACTGGAGAGGCCGAATAAGACCCGATTTAAGTGGCTTGCTGTCTTGGGCGCGGTTGCTCTCTTGGGTGGGGGCGTAATATATGTTGAGCATGCTGCCGAGCAGCGGCGGGAACAGGCGGCGTTAGAAAAGCAGCGGCAGGAGCAAGCGGCGTTAGAAAAACAGCGGCGGGAGCAAGCGGCATTGGAAAAACAGCGGCGGGAACAGGCGGCGTTGGAGCGGCAGGAACAGGCATTTGTCGCCGAGGTGGGGCGCAAACCAGATCCGAGAGGGATATACGAGGGTGCGACTGATCTGTTCGTTGCAGTGAGCCTGAACCTGCCCGTGCTGGTCCGATCCCTGCTCACACAGGGCGCGGAGCTAAACGCCCAAGACAGTGACGGCTGGACGTCGCTGCACTACGCGGCGTATAATGATGCGTCTGCAGCGGCGAAGGTGCTGCTGGAAAACGGTGCCCAAGTAAACGCCCAAGACAACGAGGGCCTGACGCCGCTGTACTACGCGGCGTCTAATGATGCGTCTGTAACGGCGAAGGTGCTGCTGGAAAACGGTGCCCAAGTAAACGCCCAAGACAACAATGGCGCGACGCCGCTGCACTACGCAGCATATAATGATGCGTCTGTAACAGCGAAGGTGCTGCTGGAAAACGGTGCCCAAGTAAACGCCCAAGACAACAATGGCGCGACGCCGCTGCACTACGCAGCGTATAATGATGCGTCTGTAACAGCGAAGGTGCTGCTGGAAAACGGTGCCCAAGTAAACGCCCAAGACAACAATGGCGCGACGCCGCTGTCCGTGGCGATGGAGAAGAATGCGTTTGAGACCGCCGCGGTACTGCTCCTCTACGTTGGGCGAGAGTGAACGGATCGAAGCGGCTATGATCGAAGTCCCCCAACCTCTCAACGCCTCGCCCCAAGGCCCTCGGCTGCAAGAGCGCGTGTTGGGCTTTGGCGGCTTTGGCACGACCTATCGGGGCTTTGACCACAACTTGGATTTGTCGCCGAAGTGGGGCGCAACCCACATCCGCGAGGGAGGAACAGGAAACAGATGATCAATTTTCTCAGTCGCTATCTACATTGGATGCACCTGCGGTGGCCCGCCGGCGTAGTCGAGAAATTGCCGCGGGTGGATGAACACGGGCAAAGCAATGTCTCCGGGCTGTACATCGTCGGCGACCTAACCGGGATTCCCCTGTTGAAGTTCTCGGCCGATACGGGCGCACGGGCCGTGCAGCACATCGCGGCCGACGAGACATTCCAGCGCGATAAGGGCCGAGAGGATGTCTTGGACTTGGCGATTGTCGGCGCGGGCGTCTCCGGCATGTCCGCGGCCTTAGAGGCGCGCGAGGCCGGGTTGTCGTTTGTGTTGTTGGAGGCGACCGAGCCGTTCTCCACGCTGGTCAACTTTCCCAAAGAGAAGCCCATTTACACCTATCCCACCGAGATGGAGCCGGCCGGACAACTCCGCTTTGCCGCCGAAGTCAAGGAACCTCTAATCAACGAACTGCAAGCGCAGACCCTCGCCCAAGGCATCGAGCCGACTCTGGCGCGGGTTGAGCAAGTAAAAAAGCAGGGCGATCACTTTGAATTGGAAATTCCGCGCCAAGAAAACATCAGGGCCAGCCGAGTCATCGTCGGGATTGGCCGCTCGGGCAACTTTCGCAAACTAGGGGTGCAGGGCGAGAATTTGGCCAAGGTCTCCAACCGCTTGCACGACCCGGTTGACTTCTGCGACAAAGACGTGCTAGTCGTGGGCGGCGGCGACAGCGCGTTAGAGGCGGCCATTGCCATCGCCCAATGCGGGGGGCGCGTGACCGTTTCCTACCGCAAGCCCGAGTTTTCTCGCCCCAAGCCCGAAAACGTCGAAAAGCTGAACGCGCTCGCCGCCGATCCCATGGCGGCCGTAGCCGTGGATACTCCTTCTTCCGAGCGGGTGACGACCAGCAGCGGGGCCTTTATGGAGGAAGGCCGCCAAGCGGGTTCGATCCGCCTGCTGATGGCCAGCCAAGTACAGCGCATCAAGGAAGACGCGGTCGCGCTCAAAGACGCCGAAGGCGAGGAATTGAGCCTGCCCAACGACGCGGTGTTTTCCATGATTGGGCGCGAGGCCCCGCTCAACTTTTTCAGACGCAGCGGCGTGGAGATCAACGGCGAGTGGCGACCGGGCCGCTGGCTGTCTTTGGGGTTCATCATGCTGGCGGCAGTTTTCATCTACCACTGGAAGACCGACGCGGGCATTCCCATCAAGCGCTGGTTCCAAGAAGCCAATTTCTTCCCCTTCAACCTAGCGGCACCGCCAGCCGCCCATACCTTGTGGGACACAGTCCAAGTGTCAATGACCCAGCCGAGTTTCTACTACTCGCTGGCTTATTGCCTGTGCGTCGTCCTATTCGGCTTGCAGCGCATAAAGCGGCGACGCACACCGTACATCAAAGTGCAGACCCTGACGCTGATGGCGATCCAGTGCATTCCGCTCTTTCTGCTGCCCTATCTGGTTTTGCCTTGGGCCGGGTACAATGGCTGGTTTGACGAGGGTGCTTGGCTCAAGCCGCTGGCCGACGCCTTGTTCCCCGAGTCGCAATGGGCCGAACACGGGCGCGAGTACTGGCGCTCGCTGGGGCTGATTCTCGCTTGGCCGCTGTTCTTCTGGAACGTCTTTACCAGCGAGCCGCTGTGGTGGTGGCTGGCGATTAGTCTAGTGCAGACCTTTGTCATCATACCGCTGATCATCTACTTCTGGGGCAAAGGGGCGTACTGCGGCTGGATCTGCTCATGCGGTGCCCTAGCCGAAACCATGGGCGACAATCACCGGCACAAGATGCCGCACGGCATGGTGTGGAACAAGGCGAACATAGTGGGGCAGGTCGTGCTGCTACTGGCTAGCGTACTGCTCATTGCGCGCCTAGTGGGCTGGGCTTTGCCGCACGATCACTGGATCAACGGGTTCTACATGGGGCTGTTTATGGGCAAAGGCACAAACTGGGGTAACCTGCCCTTCCCACTAACCTTTCTCAACTACGTGTGGTCGGTTGATCTGCTGCTCGCTGGCATCTTAGGCGTCGGGTTGTACTGGCATTTTAGCGGCCGGGTGTGGTGCCGCTTCGCCTGCCCACTGGCGGCCCTGATGCACATCTACACGCGCTTCAGCCGCTTCCGCATCCTCGCCGACAAGAAAAAGTGCATCTCCTGCAACGTCTGCACCTCGGTATGCCACCAAGGCATCGACATTATGAACTTCGCCAACAAGGGGCTACCGATGGCCGACCCAGAGTGCGTCCGCTGTAGCGCGTGTGTGCAGTCTTGTCCGACAGGTGTGCTGGAATTCGGTCAGGTTGACAAAAGCGGCGCAGTGATAAAGACCGACGAACTGGCGGCGTCGCCGGTGCGGATGCGGGAAGATAAATAAGGGAAACGGCGCATGCACATCCGTCTTGAGAAACCCGATAACCTCGTTTTGCTTCTGGCATAGTCTCGCATGACGACGCTAGGGGTCATTCCCGCGAAAGAACGTCACCCCGTGCCCCGACACGGGGCGGGAATCCAAAAAGGGACCAAGCCGAATTAGAGACTGAGACCTTACTACACGACACCAGCCTTCAGCCTTCCAAGGATCGAGGGCATCTTGCCCTCGTCGAGGGCGGGACGCCCTCGATCCCGGACGCAGTGGGAGCAGCAGAAAATGCGTACACAAAGCAGGTGTCGCGTACTTAGGACTGAAACTTTACTTTTAAGAACGCCTCTAACATTTCACAAAGGAGATGATCGTGAAAGACATTACCCTACATGCCGACGAAAACTTGATCGCATCGGCACACCGATGCGCGGAGGCGAACCGCACGACCTTAAACGAGCAATTTCAGTTGTGGCTGAAAGACTACGTTCAGCGCAACGAGGACTGCGTTCAGCGCGAAAACCAGGCCGCCGAAGCCATGGAAGTCATCCGCGACCTGCAAGGCAGCATCTTCACTGGCGGGCGAAAATTTACGCGGGAAGAGATGAATGAGCGTTGAAAATTTTTTTGACACCAATGTTCTCATTTACCTGTTTGATGGAACCGATGACGCCAAACGCGAAAGAGCAGAACTTCTAATTCAACAGGCTTTGGATAACGAGACCGGTTGTATCAGTTATCAGGTCGTCCAAGAGACGATGAACGTCATAACCCGAAAACTCAATGCAACGCCCGAGAAAGCTCTCCAATTATTAGATAGGGTGTTGGTGCCTCTTTGGCAGATTAACCCGACCCGGACGCTTTACCGACGTGGCCTTGATCTGCAAGCTCGCTATGGGTTCAGTTTCTACGATTCGCTGATCATTGCCGCCGCGCTCGAAGCGGGCTGCACCTGTCTTTACAGTGAAGACATGCAGGATGGCCAGCAGATACAGAGCTTGACCATTCAAAATCCATTCGCGTAACCATTGCAAAAAGAATCGCGCTGGACCATGAGCAGTTTGCTGATAGCACTTTTGTATTGGGCGCGAGCAGAGGCGCGAAAATAACGATACACAGACCGGCCCCTCCCGTCTGGCACTTTATTTAAGTGCCCGCTCTAGCTGCTGGCAAAGCGTCTCGATGACCTTGAGACGGGCGAATCGTTTGTCGTTGCCCTCCACCAAAGTCCAACGAGCAGTCGTCGTGTGAGTGCGAGCTATCATGTCGTCAACCGCGGCCTCGTAGTCGTCCCATTTCTCTCGGTTGCGCCAGTCTTCGGCGGTGATCTTCCAGTGCTTGTGCGGGGTCGCCTGACGCGCCTTAAAGCGCCGGAGCTGCTCGTCCTTGTCTATGTGAATCCAGTACTTGGCCACCACTATGCCGTGGTCCGTTAGCTGCTCCTCAAAATCGTTGATTTCGCCGTACGCTCGCTGCCAAGCCGCTTCGTCGGCAAAGCCCTCAACGCGCTCGACCAGCACTCGGCCATACCAACTGCGGTCAAAAATCGTCATCCGACCGGCGCGCGGCAGGTGCCGCCAAAAGCGCCAAAGATAGTGTTGGGCGTGTTCCTCTTCCGTGGGGGCGGTGATTCGGACGATCTGATAGGTACAAACGTCGAGGGCAGCAGTCAGGCGCTGGATGACCCCACCCTTGCCCGCTGCATCGGCCCCCTCGAAAACCAAGACGGTAGAGACGCCTTTGCGGCGGGCCTTCTGAGTCAAGCGATAGAGCCGGCCTTGGTATTGCTCTAGCAGGTCCCGGTACTCCTTTTTGGGCACCCGCTTTTTCATGTCCAACTCGGTCAGCACGTGGGGCGCGGCCGGCCAGTCTGAGCCAACCAGCTTGGGGCGGCTCTTTTGGGCCAAGTGCCGGCCAATGGCGTCGCGCACGGCGCGGCCCATCACCAACGTGTAGTGAGGATCGCGGCCTTCGACGACCTGCCAATGAGCACCGCTGAGGTTGGTCTTTTTCAATAAGCGGTCGGCCGCTCGCTTGAACTCGTCGTAGTACTTCAAGCCCTCTCTTGCGCCCGCGGTCACCCGCCAGCGGGTCAGCGGGTTCCGCTCCAAGGCCGCAATGCGGTGCTGCCGCGCCTCTTTGTCTAGGTGAATCCACAACTTGATCAGCAACGCCCCATCGACGACGAGCGCGTTTTCAAAGGCCGCGATGCGCTCGCTCTCGTCCCTGCGCCCATGCGCTAGGTCCCGCAACGGGCGGTCGTACCAGCCGTTCAAGTATAGGCCGATTGTTCCCTTCGGCGGCAGAGACAGCCAATAGCGCCAGTACTCTGGGCGCTCGCGCTCCTCTGCGGACGGCGGCTCAAAGGCGCAGACCGCTAGGCGGTGCGAGCCTAGCCACTGCCTGAGCACATTGCTCGCCTCGCCCGTACCAGCACCGACGAAACCACCCAAGACGATGAGAGTTGGAAACGGAGCTTGCTGCAATCGCTCTTGAGCCGCGAGCAGTTCCATGCACAACTCGGCTTCGAGCTTTTTGTATTGGCGGGTCGGAACGCCACAGTCCAACTCGTTGGTTGCCATTGATCGCCTCTCTCCCTTAAAAATAGCAAAAAAAGCACCGCTGATGTCCAGTCGGCAATCCGCAACACACCAATTGCCGATCACAGGGCAAAGCCGTAGATTTTTGCCCCCTTTGGCAAAGGAGTTTTTGGCATGGAAGTACTCGGCGGTCCGCTTTTTGGCGTTGCCGGAGCAGGAGAATCGCACGGGCCGGCGATTGTCACCACGGTCTTTGGCTGTCCCCCCGGCCTGTGGGTGGAGCGCGACCAGATCCAGCACTATCTCGACCGCCGACGCCCCGGCGGCAACAAGCTGGGCACCCCTCGGCGCGAAGACGACCAAGTCGCCCTGCTGTCCGGCCTCTACTCAGAAGATCACGACCGGCTCCTATCCGGCCCGGCACTGCACTTGCACCTAGGCGAAGGCGAGAAGCCGGTGCGCACCTATGAAGCGGGCTTTACTACGGGCGAGCCAATCGCCGCGGCCGTGCTCTCGGCCGCCAAGCGCTCGGGCGATTACAAGCAATTCGCCGGGCCGCAGGGCCACGTCCGCCCCGGGCATACCGACCTAGTCAAGCACTACAAATCGCGGGGCTTTGTCGATGTGCGCGGCGGCGGGCGATCCAGCTATCGCTCGACCATCTCCGATGTCATCGGCGGCACCATTGCGCGCCTCTATCTGGCCGAGCACTTTGGCACGGCCATTTTTTCTTCAATCTGCCAAGTCGGGCCGCTAGAGACAGGTAGCTTCCTAGCAGCCCGAGTCGCCAAACTAGTCGGCGAGGCCAATGGGCAGCCCCTGTCTGCCGCAACGTGTGCCGCCCTCGAAAGCGACCTAGAGCGCGGACCGCTCCGTGCGGTGGATGCGGATTTCGCTCGCCAAGCGGCCGCACTGATTGCCAAGACCCGCAAGGAGCAGGACTCCATCGGCGCTGCGCTCGAAGTAGTGGCCGTCAACGTGCCTCCCCTCGTCGGCGAACCCCTGTACCAAAGCCTGAAGTCGCGCCTTATGGGCAGCCTCGGCGGCCTGCACGCCGTGCAAGCCTGCGAAATAGGATCGGGCCGCGCCGCGTCTGCACGCCGCGGCAGCGAGCACAACGATCCCATCCGCACGAGCGGGTACCAGAGCAACAGCCACGGCGGCCTGCTCGGCGGCGTGACGACGGGTATGCCGCTAGTATGCCGCTTGAGTTTCAAGCCCACGGCCACCATCGCCCGGCCCCAAAATTCCGTGCGCAAGGACCTCGAAGAAATCGAGTTCCAGCTCGCCAAGGGGCGACACGATCCCTGCGTGGGAGTGCGCGCCGGCGCGACCTTAGAGTCGCGGCTAGCCATCGAGCTGATGAACGCCGTGCTCGCGCACCAAGCGCACTGCATGGATGCGGAAAATTTCAAACTTTTCTGATTGTCTGCTTCCAACGCTCACAACGCCGGCATCTCCACGCCCAGTTCCGCCGCCACTTTGCCGATCTCATTCCAAGTAGGTTGGGGCAAATCGATGCCTTCGACCAGCAGCCGCGCCCTAGTCTGCTGTTCGAGCTCGCCGGGCGCATAGACTTTCTCAAACCCGGGCAAGGGACGAGCCGAGCACACCCATTGGGCCATCGCTTCGACTTCGCGCTCGTACGAGTCCACGTCGATAAAGTCTTCGATATTGATCGCTAGGACCATGATTCCGTTGCCGCTGCTGCCGCTGTTTTTGGTGCAGCCAGCATGCGAGAGCGGCCCCACCAACATTTCTACCATCATGGCCAGTCCGCTGCCCTTGTGGCCAAACTGTAGGCCACCCAACGGCAAGACGCCTGTGCCCTCGGCGTCGTCTAAATAACGCTGGGCGTCGGTGACCGGCTGGCCTTCCTGATCGATAACCCAACCTTCGGGCATCGGCTCCCCGCGAATATTCTTCTGCACGATTTTGCCACCGGCCACGACGGTCATGGTCATGTCGAGCATGAAAGGCGGACCATTTTGGCGCGGAGCGGAAAAGGCGATAGGCTCGGGACGCAGGCGGCGGTCGGCCGAGCCAAAGGGCGATAGGAAGAGGCCGCCGCCATTGAGCCAAACCATGCCGATCATGCCCCTTTCGGCGATCCGCGGCGGATAGTCGCCGAGCCGGCAGATATGGCTGACGCTATTGAGGCCGACAAAGCCGAAGGTGGCGTTTTGGGCTTTTTCAACGGCAATATCGAGGGCGCGATTGACGGCGACGATGCCGTTGGCCCCCTTCCCGTTGACGACCCTGAGCACGGGGGTGTCGCGCACGACTTGGGTCTCTTCCCAGCGGATGTAGTTGTTCTGCATACTGCGGGCGTAGTTGGGGACTAGCCAAGTGCCGTGGGAATCGTGCCCGTGCAGGTGGCTTTCGACGACGTGGTCGGCGACGATGCGAGCGTCGGCTGCGGGGATACCAGTAGCGGCAAAAATGCGGTAGCAGAGGTCGTTGAGGACGTCGTGTTGGACTACGGGCATGAGAGGGATCCTTTGGCTGGGTGCGCTCCTAGGAGGTGTGCATTTCCATTAACTCGGCGAAGTAGCTAAACAGATGGAAGCTGTCGTGCGGCCCGGGCGAGGCCTCCGGGTGGCACTGGATGGAAAAAATGGGGAGTTCGCGGTGGTGTAGGCCCTCGACGCAATTGTCGTTGAGGTTGAGGCGAGTGATTTCGAGGTCGCTCGGCAGCGAGTCGGCCGCAATGCCCCAGCCGTGGTTTTCAGCGGTGATCAGGACCCGGCCGCTAGCGCGTTCCTTGATCGGCTGATTGGCCCCGCGGTGCCCGAACTTGAGGCGGTAAATTTCCGCTCCAAAAGCCAAGCCGAGAATCTCGTGGCCCAAGCAGATGCCGAAGATCGGCTTTTTGCCGATGAGACCCTTGCAAGTCTCTATCGCGTAGTTGAGGGGCCGGGGATCGCCCGGGCCGTTGGAGAGAAAGACGCCGTGCGGCTCCAAAGCCAAGACTTCGTCCGCCGTGGTTTTGGCCGGCACGACCGTCACTTTGCATCCCGCGGCCACCAAGCAGCGGACGATATTGCGCTTGATTCCGTAGTCTAGAGCGACGACGTGGAAGCGCGGAGCTTCGGGGCTTTCGACATAGGGCGCAGAGCAGCTAACGGCGGCGACCATGTCCACTCCGGTGAGCCCGGGCCAAGCGCGCGCCTTCTCGACTAAGCTGTCGGGGTCGAGATCGGTGGTGGAAATGGCGGCGTCCATCACGCCCTTGGTCCGCACTCTGCGGGTCAACTCGCGGGTGTCGATGCCCTCAATGCCCAAAACGCCGTGCTCGTCGAGGTACTCGGGCAAGCTCTGACGCGCCCGCCAGCTACTCGGCATACGGCAGCACTCCTTCATCAGGAAGCCGCGGACTTGGGGCCGCGCCGATTCGTCGTCTTCGGGCGCGACCCCGTAATTGCCTATAAGTGGGTACGTCATGGTGACGATCTGGCCGGCATAGGAGGGGTCCGTGAGAATTTCTTGATAGCCGGTCATGCTGGTATTGAAGACTATCTCACCGAGGCACTCACCTCCGCGGCCGAGGGCACGGCCCTTAAAGACGGTGCCGTCCTCGAGCGCGACGAGTGCTTTCATCTCCGTAGATACTCCTTTTGGGCGGGTTTAATAGTGAATAAAACTTAGACAAAAAAAGACGCGATGGACAGGCAGCCTCATTCCGGTGCTGAGTCGGTCAGGTCTTGGCGCTCCTGCCGGGCGCGCTCCTGCATATCGACGGCCGGATCGAATTCGCCGACGATTTCTTGGCCGACGATTTCTTCAATCACGTCCTCTAGCGTGACGATGCCAGCGAAGCCACCGTATTCATCGACGACGGCAAAAAGGTGCTCGCGCCGTTGGATGAACTCTTCGAGCAGGCGGCTGGCGCGCGCGGACTCGGGCACCGCATGGATGGAGCGGCCCACCTCAAAGAGCTTGGCTCGATCGCGACCATCGGCCAAGGCACTAAACGCATCGCGCCGCAACACTAAGCCGACGATGTTTTCTCGCTTTTCCTGATACAGGGGCACCCGGCTGTGGGACCAGCTACCGGACTGCTGGCGGGCTTCGGCCAAGGTCAAATCGCGGTCGAGGCAGTGGACTACTGTGCGAGGGGTCATAATATCGCGGGCGCGCAGATCGTCGAGCGTGAGGATGTTTTGGATGATGCGCTCTTGGTCGGGCGATATGGCACCAGAGCGCCGGCTCATCTGCGCGGTAATCTCAATCTCTTCCGGTTCCACCATCGGTACGTCTGGTCCCTCAGGGGTGATGAGCCGAACGATGAATTTGTTGAGCCAGATAAAGGGCGCAAGCAGCCATACCAGCCATTGGATCGGGCGGGCAATAAACCGAGCGAGAGCGCGGGCATGCACCACACCCACTGTCTTGGGAAGAATTTCCGTAAAGATGAGTACTGCCAGCGAGAAGGCGATAGTGAAATACGTCTCTGGGGTCTGCGGAAACACGCCGACAAAGGCGGCCCCGGCGATGGTGGCACCGCCGGTATGAGCCAAGGTATTCAGCGTGAGGATGGCCGAGATGGGGCGCTGGATATCCGCGTGCAAGCGCTTGAGGATCTTGCCCGAAGTACGCCCTTGGCCGGCCAGCATTTCGATCTGACTGGCGGGCAGCGAGTAGAGCGCGGCTTCCAAGAGCGAACAAATACAGGATACGACGAGGACGGTGCTGACCGCTAGGATCAACTCGGAGTAAGGGGACATAGACGCGAGGGCAATTTTACAAAGAGAGAGACTCCCGGCTGGGAATCCCTCTCCAATGGTACTGATGACGTCTTGCTCAGGAGTACCTATTCCATGTGCTGGTTGACCTGTTTGGTCAGCTCAAACATACTCACTCGCTTCGCGCCACCTAAGACGGCCTGGAGTTTGTCGTCGGCGTTGATCATGCGCTTGTCTTGCTCGTCTTGCAGGCCATTCTTCTTGATATACGCCCAGATTTTCTTGGTAACCTGAGTGCGCGGCAACGGCTTGTTGCCGACTATGGCCCCGAGCGCGGCGTCGGGCTGCAAGGGCCTCATAAAGGCGGGATTGGGCTTGCGCTTCGCCTTCTTCTTGGCGGCGGGTTTCTTGGCAACAGCCTTCTTAGGAGTGGCCTTCTTGGCAACAGCCTTCTTGGCACTAGCCTTCTTGGGCGCGGATTTCTTGGCAGCGGCCTTCTTGGCACTAGCCTTCTTCGCAGCAGGTTTTTTCTTAGCCATCAAAATTCTCCTTTGGCTGATGGGGTAACACCTACGAGAGGGGGTTGAAAATTCGGCTTCTCGGCCTCTTTCGCCTCGTGAATTAAAGCCAATTTTACCCGTTTTGTGAAGCTGCAATAACTATCTTTCCAATATAGTACAAGGGCAGTATAAGTCAAGCAAAAATGTAGCTTTTTCATAGGAGAAAAAGGAGAAAACGCTCTCGCTATGGGCGTTTGACATAATTTACTAAAACAGTCATTTTAATTTTGCGATTGGGATTTGTCGTATTTCGCGGGTCTAACGGGTCTAAAATTGATGATCGCAAAGAGCAAATTGGGTTTTGTGGGCACCGGCAACATGGGGCGGGCACTGATTGAAGGTCTGGTCGGCCAGCTTCCTTCAGGTCAGATAACCGCGGCCGACATCCGGCCAGAAGCACTCGAAGGCTTGGCGGCTTTGGGCGTACGCACTAGCACCGACTCCGCAGATGCGGTTCGCGGCCAAGACTTGGTCGTTTTAGTGCTCAAGCCGCAAGCGGCTGCTCCCGTATTGAAGGGGCTAGCCGCTCATTTTAGTCCCCAGCAGGTCGTCGTCTCGCTCATGGCCGGCGTATCGACCGCCCGGCTCGAAGCGCTACTGCCCGCGCAAACGCCCGTGGTGCGCGTCATGCCGCAGACCCTAGTGAAGATCAAGGGGGCGGCTTGCGCCCTCTGCGCCGGTCGCGCTGCCAGCGCGGAGCAGGTAGGCCAAGTGCGGTCTCTCTTCGACTTGGTCGGCACGACGGTCGAGGTCGCCGAAAATCTCATGGACGCGGTTACTGGGCTTTCCGGCAGCGGCCCCGCTTGGGCTTACACGGTCGTCGAGGCGCTCACCGACGGGGGCGTATGCGCCGGCCTGCCGCGCGAAACCGCCTTAAAGCTGGCCGCGCAAACTCTGCTCGGGGCCGCCCGCCTCGTGCTCGAAGGGGGCGCGCATCCGGCCGTGCTCAGAGACCAAGTTACCTCGCCGGGCGGGACTACGGCCGCCGGGTTGCACAAGCTAGAAGAAAAGGGCCTGCGCGACGCCCTGATCAGCGCCGTGCTCGCCGCGGCCGCGCGCTCGGCCGAGCTGGGGCAGTCGTGATTGCAGTCATCGACTACGGCATGGGGAATTTGCGGAGTGTGCAGAAAGCCTTTGAATTTCTCGGCTATGACGCCGAGGTCGTCGAAGCCCCCGAGTGCCTAAACGCGGCCACCCATCTCGTGTTGCCCGGCGACGCGGCCTTTGGCGATGCCATGCACAACTTGCAAACGGCCGGTTGGGACGCGGCCATTGCGCAAGGTCTCGCGGCCGGCAAGCCCTTCTTAGGTATCTGCGTGGGGTTACAGCTCATGTTCGAGGAAAGCGAGGAAATGGGAAGGCATCGCGGCCTCGGAATCCTGCCGGGCGCATGCGTCCGGTTCCCTCCCACCGAGCGGGTGCCGCACATCGGCTGGAACCAAATCGCCATCAAGCGCAAGGTCTCGCTCTTAGAGGGCATCCCCGAAGGGAGTTTTTTTTACTTTGTGCATTCCTACTACGTGGTAGCCGCAAACAAAGACGATTGCGTCGCCACGACCGACTACGGGATTGACTACACCTCAATCGCCGGAAACGGTCGCGTCTTTGGCGTACAATTTCATCCAGAAAAAAGCCAAACCTACGGCCTGCGCCTGCTCGACAACTTTGCGCGTCTGCGCTGAAATATGCTCGCCAAGCGAATCATTCCCTGTCTAGATGTCAAAAACGGCCGCAACGTGCGCGGGGTGCGCTTTTCGGCTGACCGCGACGCCGGCGACCCCGTCGAGCTAGCCACGCGCTACGACGCCGAAGGCGCAGACGAGCTCGTCTTCTACGACATCACGGCTTCGGCCGATGGTCGCGCCATCGTCATGGACCTCGTGCGCCAAGTCTCCGAGCGGGTCTTTATTCCCCTGATGGTCGGCGGCGGCATTCGCACCCTCGCAGACGTGCGCCACATTCTCAAGACCGGGGCCGACAAGATCTCGATCAACTCGGCCCATGTATATTCGCCGGAAATCATCAACCAAAGTGCGGAGAGCTTCGGCTCGCAGTGCATCGTCGCGGCGATCGACGCGCTCAGGCGGCCGACCGCGCCCGACGAGCCGCCAGCGTGGGAGCTATACATCAACGGCGGGCGCAAAGCCACCGGCATCGATGCCCTAGAGTGGGTGGAGGCTCTCGTCGATCGCGGGGCGGGCGAGTTGGTGCTCAACAGCATCGACGCCGACGGGACGCGCACTGGGTACGACCTCGCACTAAACCGCGCAGTGGCGCGCCGCGTAGATGTGCCCATTGTCGCCTCGGGCGGCGCCGGCAACCTTGAGCACATCCACGAGGTCCTGACCACGGGCGAGGCCAGCGCCGCGCTGGCGGCCTCCATCTTCCACTTCGAGCAGTACTCGATTCCCCAAGTCAAGCACTTCCTGCGCGAGCGCGGGGTGATGGTGCGCCCGTGACCAAGGCAAGCGAAGTGCCGCGACAGGCACTGATGAGCAAGGTGCAGCGGCTGGTCGTCAAAATTGGTAGCAGCACCCTGACCACGCAGAGCCACAAGCTCGACGATGAGGTCGTCACCCAGCTCGTCGAAGATGTAAGCGAGTTGCGCTCACAGGGATTGGAGGTGGCGATCGTCACCTCGGGAGCGGTGGCCGCGGGCATGGGGCGGATGGAATTGACCAAACGCCCGGACGACATCGCCCAACTGCAAGCCCTCGCGGCCATCGGCCAAGTCCTGTTGATGGATAGGTACAAGGACCAGTTCCACCGCCGCGGCGTACCGGTCGGCCAAGTGCTCTTAACCGCCGAGGATATCCTCGGCGACCGCCATCGCTACGTAAATCTCGAAAACACCTTTCGCAACCTCTTTGCTTATGGGGCCGTGCCCCTAATCAATGAAAACGATAGCGTCGCCGTGGCCGAGCTCCGGCGGCAGCTCGGGGAAAACGACATGCTCGCCGCTTATGTGACCAACCTGATCCGGGCGGATATGCTGGTCATTTTCTCGGATGTCGAGGGGCTTTACCCCGCCTTCGGTCCGCACGGCCCCGAAGGCACCCTCGTCAATCAAGTGACCCCAGACAGCCTCGACCTAGAGGGGATGATTGGCCGTTCACTCAACGGCCGCGGCCGGGGCGGCATGGCAACCAAACTACGGGCCGCACGGCTCTTGATGACCTGCGGCGAAATGGCGGTCATCGCGCACGGGCGCAAGCACCGATTGCGCCACATTCTTGCGGGCCGCGAGCAAGGGACGCTCTTTCTGCCAACCGGCCCCAAGCTCAACAGCCGGCATCGCTGGATCGGCTTTGCCAGCCAGTGCCGGGGCAGCGCGGTGATCGACCGAGGTGCCCAACGCGCCATCGCCGAGCAAGACAAGAGTCTGCTCCCGGTGGGAGTCGTCGCCTGCGAGGGCGAGTTTGCCGCCGGCGACGTGGTGCAGGTAATCGGCAAGCACGGCGAGAAGTTGGGGCGGGGCTTGTGCCGTTACTCCTCCTCTGATTTACGCCGCATCCTGGGCCTGAGCTCGCCCGAAGTCGCAAGCGCGCTGGGGCACCCCGCCCGAGCGGTCATCCACCGCGACGACCTCGTCTTATTCTAAAAACCGACCGTGACTAAAACGGCCAAGATCTTGCTAATCGCCTTCTTCGCTTTGGTGGCTTACGTGGCCTTTGGCAATGGGCTGTTCTACAAGGTGTGGCAGGAAGAGAAAACCCTAACGGAACTCGAAGTGCAGGTGCAACAACTAGAAGCCGAAACCGACAGCTTGCGCCGAGTGCTAAAGCTACTCAAGGGCGACCTTGACTTCATTGAAAGGGTCGCGCGCGAAGAGCTCGGCTTGGTCAAACCGGGCGAGGTGGTCATTCCCCTGCCGGCGGAAGAGAGCGATTAACTCAATGCCGCGCACCATCGTCAAAACGCACGCCATCGTGCTGCGCACCATGCGCCTCGGCGAGACCAGTAGCCTCGTGACGTTATACGCTCAGGAGTGCGGCAAACTCAAGGCCATGGCCCGAGGTGCCCGCAAGCCCAAGAGCCGGTTCGGCGCCGCGCTCGGCTTGATGACCGAGGTGCAAGCCGTCTGCTACATCAAAGAAACCCGCGATCTGCAAACCCTGAGCGAATGCACCCTGCTCAAGCCAGCCCCCGATTTATCGCAAAGCCTAGAGCGGCTTTCCTTTGGCAGCGCCGCCTGCGAGTTGGTCGATCGCCTGACGATCGAAGGCGAGGGCAACCCCCGGCTCTACCAGTGCCTATCTGGGGTATTGCGCGGCCTTGCTGAAGTAGAGTCCGAGCAAGTCGAATCCCTGTTCTGGTACTTCCAGTTGCGCGCCGCGGCGGCCCTCGGCTACCGCCCGGAGCTGCGCCAGTGCATTACCTGCCAACGCGCACTAGGCGGTCCCTCGGCGTGGTTCAGCGCGGCCCTAGGGGGCAGCCTGTGCGCCGCCTGTGGGCCTGGGCACGGCATGCGTCTAGCCGAGCACAACTTGCGCTTTCTCGCCGCCCTCCAAGGGCTTAGGACCTACAGCAAGGAAGCACTCCCCCAAGCCCCTTCCCAGCGCGGCGAGATCCGCATGGCGTTGCGCGGCTTTCTAGAGTACCACGGCGGCGAGCACAGCCGGCTCAAATCGCTCGATTTTCTCGATGGCCTCCATAGTCAATAGATCGGCCCTACCTACCTAAACGTACTGGAGAGTTTCATGTCCGACGACGCAATGGAAAAACTAGTATCCCTGTGCAAGCGCAAAGGCTTCATCTTTCAAAGCTCGGAAATCTACGGCGGCCTCAACGGCTGCTGGGACTACGGCCCTTTGGGCGTCGAGTTGTTGCGCAACATCAAAGAGGCTTGGTGGAAGGCCATGACCTACCGAGAGGACATCGAGGGCCTCGACGCCAGCATCCTCATGAATCAGCGGGTGTGGGAGGCATCGGGCCACGTCGCCAGCTTTACCGACCCCATGGTCGAAGATCGCAAGACCAACGAGCGCTTCCGGCTCGATCAGCTCCTCGAAGAAAACGGCCTCGACGTAGCCGGCCTGAGCGCCGAGGAGATGGAGACGCTGCTGCGCGAGCGCGACATCAAAAGCCCCAAGGGCAACGAATTGAGCGACCCGCGGCAATTCAACCTAATGTTCAAAACCTTCGTCGGCCCGCTCGAAGACGACAGCGCACGGGTCTTTCTCCGCCCAGAGACCGCGCAGGGCATCTTCGTCAACTACCTCAACGTGCAGGCCGCGGCGCGCCAGAAGTTGCCCTTTGGCATCGCCCAAATCGGCAAGGCATTCCGCAACGAGATCAACACGAAGAACTTTCTCTTCCGCACTCGGGAATTCGAGCAGATGGAGATGCAGTACTTCGTCGCGCCGGGCACACAAGACGAGTGGTTCAATTATTGGCGCGAGGAACGCTGGAAGTGGTTTGGGCAAATCGGCCTGCCCGAGCGCAAGCTGAGCTGGCACGAACACCAAGGCGACGAACTGGCCCACTATGCCCGCGCCGCCTTCGACATCCAGTACGAGTTTCCCTTTGGCCGCGGCGAGATCGAGGGCATCCACAATCGCGGCGACTACGACCTGTCGCAACACGAAAAATTCTCGGGCAAACAACTCAAGTACTTCGACGAGCAGCAGCGTACTAGGTTTGTGCCCTACGTGGTAGAGACCTCAATAGGAGCCAGCCGCACGCTAATGGCCTGCCTAGTCGAAGCATACTACGAGGAAGAGGTCCGCGGCGAGACCCGGGTGGTGATGCGCTTTCACCCGCGCATCGCGCCGATCAAAGCGGCGGTATTGCCCTTGGTCAAGCGCGACGGCATGCCCGCCATTGCCCGGCAAGTTGCTGCGGATCTCCGGCCGTACATGCGGGTTTTTTACGACGAGGGCGGCGCGATCGGCCGCCGCTACCGGCGCATGGACGAGGTGGGGACGCCGTTTTGCCTAACGGTCGATTCGGATACCCTAAAGGACCAGACCGTCACCGTGCGCGTCCGCGACACCATGGCCCAAGAGCGAGTGCCCATAGCTGAGTTGCGCCCCCACCTTGAGAGCGGCATGGACGCTTGGCAAATCCCTTGACCCAATAGTATAAATCCTGATATTATCTTCGCGCTTGGGACTTGGGATTTACCCTCGCGTTGCGATGCTGTATCCGGTATAGCGAAAGTGGCGAAATTGGTAGACGCGCTAGACTTAGGATCTAGTGCCCGAAAGGGCTTGGGGGTTCGAGTCCCCCCTTTCGCACCATAAATAAACGAGCGCACGACCGGCGATTAGGCGGTGCGCCCTAGCCTTGTAGGATTGCATTTCGTGAAGACTCAGGTAACAGAGAAAGGCCAGTGGGCACGCGAGCTAGCCGTTGAAGTCGAGGCTGCACGCATTGACGAAGCCTTCAATAAGGCCCTGCGCCAATACCAAAAGCGGCTGGAGATTCCGGGCTTTCGCAAGGGCAAAGTGCCGCTCAGAATCGTCAAGGCACGCTTTGGCCCTTCCATTCGCGGCGAGGTTCTCGGCGATCTCCTCCCCTCCTTGCTAGAAGAAGCCACGCAGGCGGCCGGCCTCCGCCCAGCCGCACCCCCCAGAATCTCCCAGCTCGACCCCGAGGCACAAGGGGGCCTGACGTTTACGGCAGACCTTGACATCTGGCCCGAGATCAAAGCCGAGCACTACGAAAACCTCGCCGCCACCCGCATGATTCACGAGGTGACCGACGAGGAAGTCGGCGCGCATCTAGAAGAGCTGCGTCGCCGCCACGCCACCGAACGAGTCGTCGAGCGGCCATCGGCCCAAGGCGATGTGCTCGTCGCGGATTTGCAGCGGCTCGACGACAGCGGCCTGCCCGTCATTGGCGATAAGTACGAGAAGCGCCACCTCCTCATCGACGAGAACGAGCTCGGCCCCGAGTTTGCAACGGCCCTCGTCGGCATGGGTGCTGGCGAAGAGCGCAAGGTTCGCTTCACCGACCGCGAGGACCCGGCCGACGACCAGCGCGCTAGCCGGCCCATGCACTTCGCGGTGGCAGCCCACGAGGTGCGCGAACGCACCCTGCCCGAGCTCGACGACGAGTTCGCCAAAGACCTCGGCGAGCAGTTCCAGACCCTCAGCGACTTGCGCCAGTTCGTCGGCGAGCAAATCCGCGATCATTGGGCATACATGGCCCAACAGCGCCTGCACAGCGAGTTGATCAGCCAGCTCATCGAAAAAAACGACTTTGAACTGCCCGAGAGCATGGTCGATAACTACCTCTTCTCGCTCGAGCGGGAGCATGCCGATCACGACCACGACGACCACGACCACGACCATAGCTACAGCGACGAAGAGCGCACTCAAGCCACGCGCCAGCTCAAGCGCTACATACTGCTCGAAAGCGTGCGCCAACAAGCCGGGATCGAAGCAACGGACGAGGAAGTTGCCCAATTCACCGCCATCGCCCACGCCCACGGCCAAGCGGCCGATTTACCAGACGAGGATGGAGTGCGGCGCGAATTAGAAGACCAAAAGGTCTTTGACTTGCTCGTCGCCAAAGCCGAAATCAAAGAGGAAAAGGTATAATTCATGTCGCTGATTCCAATGGTCATCGAACAGACGGGCCGGGGCGAGCGCTCATACGACATCTACTCGCGGCTGCTCAAGGACCGCATAATTTTCGTGGGCACTCCGATCAACGACGCGATTGCCAACCTCGTTATTGCCCAGATGCTCTTCCTCGCTTCTGAGGATCCCCAAAAGGACATCGCGCTTTATCTCAACACCCCCGGCGGGCTGATCTCGGCGGGCATGGCCATCTACGACACCATGCAATACGTAGCCTCCGACATATCCACTATTTGCATCGGCCAAGCGTCCAGCATGGGCGCCGTGCTGCTGGCCGGCGGCGCCAAGGGCAAGCGCCAAGCCCTGCCCAACGCCCGCGTCTTGCTGCACCAGCCCATGGGCGGGATCGGCGGCCAAGCGGCCGACATGGAGATCCACGCCCGCGAGATCATCGCCATGCGCCAGCAGATCAACGAGGTCCTAGTTGAATGTACCGGGCAGCCGCTAGCGCAAATTGAGCAGGACACCGAGCGCGACTTCTTTATGTCGGCCGCAGCAGCCGTCGAATACGGCATCATCGACGAAATCGTCGCTCCATCGCGCGTCGAGGTAGCCCCTTCCTCAGTATAGGAGCCTGTTTTGCGTCGCCGCCCTCCCAAAAGCGATCCGCGCTGCTCGTTCTGTGCGCGCAGTAGCAACCAAGTTGACAAGATCATAACCGGCCCGCAGGTCTATATCTGCAACGAGTGCGTCAAGCTATGCAACGACATCATGGTCGAAGAGCGGCAAAAGACCCTCCCTTGGGAGACCGCAGAGATGCCCAAGCCGACCCAAATCAAGGATTTCCTCGACGAGTACGTCATAGCCCAAGAGCGGGCCAAGAAAATTCTCGCGGTCGCCGTGTACAACCACTACAAGCGCATCCGCACCAAAGTTGACTTAGACGAGGTAGAACTCGAAAAAAGCAACGTAATGCTCATCGGCCCCACCGGCACCGGCAAGACCGAACTGGCCAAAACCTTGGCAAAATTTTTGCAAGTCCCCTTCTCCATTGCCGACGCGACCATTCTCACCGAGGCCGGCTACGTGGGCGAGGACGTGGAGAACATCCTCGTGAGCCTTTTGCAAGCGGCCGATTACGACGTGCCCCGCGCCGAAAAAGGCATCCTCTATCTCGACGAGGTTGACAAGATCTCCCGCAAGGGCGCGACGCCTTCGGTTGGCCGCGACGTGTCGGGCGAGGGCGTCCAGCAAGCCCTGCTCAAAATTTTGGAAGGCACCACCGCCAACATCCCACCCAAGGGGGGCCGCAAGCACCCTGAGCAGCCGATGATCCAGATGGATACCCGCAACATCCTCTTCGTCTGCGGCGGGGCTTTCGAGGGGCTAGACAAGGTCATTAGCCAACGGGTCGGCAAGCGCACCATGGGCTTTGGGGCCGACGGCGACGACGAGCCCAACTCCGACACCCCAGACATATTATCGCTGGTGCAGCCCGAAGACCTGCTCGCCTACGGCATGATCCCCGAATTTGTCGGCCGCGTCCCGGTAATCACCACTATGGACTCTCTCGATGCAGACGACTTGCTCCGCATCCTCACCGAGCCGCACGACGCCATCATCAAGCAATCGCAGCGGCTCTTTGCCATGGACGGCGTCGAGGTCGAGTTCACAGAGGAATCCCTGCGCAAGATAGTGGCCCTGACCGTTCACAAGGGCACCGGGGCCCGCGGCCTGCGCTCCGTCTTAGAGCAGGCCATGATGGACATCATGTTCGACGTCCCCTCTCAGAAGGGCGTAACGCGCCTGCAAGTTACGGGCGAAATGATCGAGAGCGGGATCGAGCAGTACAGCAGCGAAGACGAAGCAATGCAGCGCAAACGCGCCTGATCTCCCAGCTTCTGGCGATGCGCTTTTCCTCGGTCGAATTCAAAATTGGCACTGGGGCGCACGTGATCTCGGATGGGAACGAAGAAACGGCGCGGGTGGGGCGAGCGCATACGCGGCGGGCGATGCCAACGTAAGTAGCGTAAGAGCGTTATCGAAAATTGTACAAAAGACGCGACTCTTTTCATCCTAACCATTGGAGAAGACTGATGATTTTCGCACTAAGGGGGCCTAACTTCCAAAAAGATCCAGAAGGATACCGTAATTGGACATCTCTTATCTCCACGTCTCTGCAAGAAGGTCTGGGGCGTTTTGGTTGGAGCTATGTCGAAACCGCCGACTTACACCAGTTAGAGAGGAGGATACAGGAGAAAGGCTGGGATGACCTAAGCGATTGCGAACAGGATTGTTATCAAGAATTCCTACTCAACCTTAGCCAAGACGATTATGTGGTTTACATCAACTTGCCAGAGCCGGGTAAATGTACTCTCGCTCGCGTCACCACCCCTTATTTTTGGGAGTGGGATGGCGAAGGCAGTGATTTCAACCATCGTTTTTACGTTGATCCCGACTCAGTTTTTGATTTTGATAGCAACGATGCAATCGTTCAGCGTTCCTTATCTGTGAGGCTGAAACTCCCACCGAAGTATTGGCGCATCTACCTGTATGAGGAGTTTGAACGTCTTGTAGAGGCACTAAAAGAGGGGAAAGGGGGTACGCCTAGTACAAAAGAGACAAGACTTGATTCTCTCAGAGAGACAATCAAGCCATCCCTCGCAGAGATTACAAAGCAAGTTCAATACAATTATCCAAGAAAAGATCTTGAAGAATTGATTGCCGAAGTCTTCAGGAACGTCCCTAGTGTCAAAGAAGTAAGGGAACAAGGTGGTTCTGGAGAACGTGGTGCAGACCTGATCGTGACCTATGAATCGGGGATGCCCATTCTGGAACTTCAAGGACAACATACCTGCGTTGTCCAAGTGAAATCGTACAAAAACGAGCAGTGGGACACCCACGCCGTAAAACAAATTCGAGAGGCACTCGAGCATTGGGACGCAGATGCAGGATTGATTGTATCTACTGCGTCCTCCAGAACCACAGCACTTGACGATGCCCTTGATCAACTCCGGGAAGAAACGGGAAAACCGGTTGGCTTGCTTATCGGCGAAGACCTCGCCGCGTTCGTGCTGCGTTTCGGCAAGGTCACCTACTGATATAGCCCCCTGCTGAGACACGTTCCAACGATATGCGAATATATAAATAATGTCATGACGGGCGACGACGAGAAGCTCCGCAGCGCGGCGTGGTTTGGCGACCAGTTGGCACCAAGGGTTTGTCTCCCGCGGCTGGGCCAAAAACCAAGGCCATCCCGAGCAAATGTTCGACGGCCGGCCCGTGATCGGGATCTGCAATACGTGGTCGGATTTGAACCCTTGCAATGCCCATCTGCGGATTTGGCCGAGCAGGTCAAGCGCGGGGTGTACGAGACCGGGGGCTTTCCGCTCAAATTTCCGGTCAACTACTAGAGGCCGAGGCCGGGATTTCGCGCTCAGACGGGCACTGCATGACCATGGGCACGGCCTCGACAAAACAAAAAGGTGATTCGCCTTATGACTGTATTACGTTTTTTCACCCTACTGGCATTAGCGGCCCCGGGCTGGAGCCAGAACGTCGGCACGAAGTGGGATGTGCTTGAAGCCAGCGGCGTCGCCATTGCACGGTCGCCTATCACCATGACCTACAAGTTGGACGAAGAAGCCAAGGCGGTTAAAGGGCCTACGGGAGCAAGCATCTATGTGATCGGCCCGACGCCCAAGTACAATTATTGCTCCGTCGCCCTCCTCGTATCTGACGACGGTGAGTCGGCGCACGTGAGCAAAAGCCGACCGGTTAGTGCCGAATGGTGGGGTGCGACGGTGACGGCACAAAAAACCAGCCAGCATAGGCTTTTGCTTACTTCACAAAAGCCCATGATCAAAGACCCGGCGCAGTTTATCAAGAGGCTGAAAGCATACCGGGAAGTCGTTCTCACTTTCTACCTTGACAGCACCAAACAAACCCACGTTAGGGTTTCGCTGAAAGGCTCAACCAAAGCCATCAACCGCGCTTGCCAAACGCCTTGAGTCGGAACGCTATATGGTCGGCTGCTGCTATCAAAACTCGTGCGCCCGACCTTAATCTCATAGAACACGAGTTCGTAGGGTCGTGCCTCTCATGCTACGACGACCGCTACTATTTGACGGCTGGATCCGAGCCGCCCGTCTTCGACTGCCGCAAACGCGCCTGATCTCCCAGCTTCTGGCGATGCGCTTTTCCTCGGTCGAATTCAAAATAGGTGCCGTCCGCACGGCCGATCTGCCCAAGGATGGCTTGCCCGAAATCGCCTTAGTAGGCCGCTCCAATGTCGGCAAGTCCTCGCTGATCAACCGGCTGGTGCAGCGCAAGAAGTTGGCGCGCACCAGCACCGTACCCGGCAAGACCCAGCAGTTAAATTACTACCTAGCCAACGGGCAGTTCTACTTGGTTGACTTGCCCGGCTACGGGTACGTGCGCGGCGGCGTGGGCTTGCGCTTGCAGCTCGGCCAGCTCATCCGCAGCTACATGGCCGATCGCGCGGCATTGTGTGCCGTGTTGCAGCTCGTCGATGCGCGGCACGGCCCCACCGATTTGGACCGGCAGATGATTGACCATTTACGCACCCTCGACAAGCCCTTCCTGCTGGTCTTTACCAAGGCCGACAAACTGTCGCGCAGCAAGTTGCAGCATCTGTTCGACCAACTCGATGCCCAAGGATCGCTCGCCGGCCTCTCTTTTGTACCCTTCTCGGCGGTCAGTGGCCGCGGGCAGAACGACATTGCGGGGTGGATCGCCGAAGCACTGGGCGGCAACGCAACCTAAAGAGGACCATGAAAGTACTGATCAGCGACAAGATGGACCCGCGCTGCGTCGAGATTCTCCAAGCCAATGCCGGGGTCACAGTGGACGTGTGTAGTGGGTTATCGCCGAGCGCACTCATAGACTGCATCGGCCACTACGAGGGCCTCGTCGTGCGCAGCGCGACCAAAGTGACGGCCGAGGTGCTCGCCGCCGCGTCGCGCCTGCGGGTCATTGGCCGCGCCGGCACCGGCTTCGACAACATCGACGTACAGGCGGCAACGCGCCACGGCGTCATCGTCATGAATACCCCAGGCGGCAATTCTCTATCGACCGCCGAGCACACTTTCGCGCTCATAGCCTCCTTGGCGCGGCATGTCCCACAAGCGACGGCCTCGCTTAAAAAGGGGTTGTGGGAACGGAGCCAATTCGTCGGCGTCGAGCTCGCGGGCAAGACCCTCGCCGTGATCGGCTTGGGCCAAGTGGGGCGCGAAGTGGCGGCCCGCGCGGCGGCCTTTCAGATGCAGGTCCTCGGCTACGATCCCTATATCGGCCAAGAGGTCGCCCTTTCCTGCGGCGCACAACTCGCGTCCCTTGACGACATCTACGCCACCGCGGATTTCATCACCGTCCACACCCATCTCAACGACCAAACCCGGCACCTGATTTCCGACGCCGAGATCGCCCAGTGCAAAGCCGGAGTCTATCTAATCAACTGCGCCCGCGGCGGCATCCTCGACGAGCACGCCCTCCTGCGCGGCTTGCACTCGGGCCAGGTCGCCGGCGCCGCCTTAGATGTCTTTGAGGAGGAGCCGCCGACGCTCGTGGACCTCTTGGTTGACGAGCGCGTGATCTGCACACCGCATTTGGCGGCCTCCACCAAAGAAGCCCAAGCCAATGTCGCCTTGCAGGTCGCCGAGCAGGTCGGCGACGTGCTAATGGGCCGCGTCATTCGCAACGCGGTCAACGCCCCTTCGGTCGATCCTGAAACCCACGGCAAACTACAGCCGTACCTCGTGCTGGCCGAGCGGCTAGGTCGCCTGCAAGCCCAACTCGGCGTGGGCCAGCTAGAGCGCATCACCATCGAATACCAAGGGGCCGTCACCGCCTACCCGACCTCGCCGCTGACCTCGGCCGTCCTCAAGGGCATTATGGAGACCGTGTCGGAAGCGTCCGTCAATGTGGTCAACGCGCTGCTTTTCGCGCAGGAGCGCGGCGTGCAAGTCGATGAGCGGCTCAATAGCGAGCACGAGGATTACGCCAGTCTCATCACGGTGGTATATCACACCAACCTAGGGCAGCGCCTGCTCGCCGGCACGCTCTTTGGCAAGAGCGACCCGCGCCTCGTGCGCCTCGACGAGTACAGCTTCGACGCCGCCCCAGAGGGACACATGCTCTTTTACGTCAACGACGACGTGCCGGGGATCATCGGCCAAATCGGCACGGTCATGGGGACTCACAAGGTCAACATCGCCCAAATGTCGTGCGGGCGTCGCCAAATGGGTGGCCAAGCACTGACCATCCTCAACGTCGATGACCCCATCACCGCCGACGTAGTTGACGATATTCTCTCCCGGGAGTACATCTCCTGGGCCAAACAAGTCAGTCTTTAAGCACGGGAGTACGCAATGCCCGCGAAAATAGTATTAGGAACGCAGTGGGGCGACGAAGGCAAGGCCAAGGTCGTTGATTACCTCACGCCCGCAGCCGATGTGGTGGTGCGCTATCAGGGGGGGGCTAACGCCGGCCACACGGTCATCGCCGCCGATACGGAATTCATCTTCCACACCATTCCCTCGGGCATCATGCACGAGGATAAAATCTGCGTGGTGGGCAACGGAGTGGTCGTCGACCCAGCTACTATGCTCCATGAGATCGCCGGGCTGGAGGCCAAGGGTTTTTCAGTGGCCGGCCGCTTCTTCGTCAGCCAAGTGGCCCACGTCGTACTGCCCTACCACAAGGTCTTGGAAAAGGCCGGAGAAGAGAGCGAAAACGGCGTCGCCATCGGCACGACTCTCCGCGGCATCGGCCCGGCTTATCGCGACAAGGTTGAGCGCAGCCACGGGGTGCGCGTCATGGATTTGTGCGACCCGGCGCGGTTGCGCGACAAACTCCGGGCCAGCATCTGCGCCAAAAACGAAATCCTGACCAAGGTATTCGGCCAAGAGCCGCTCGAAGCCGCCCCCATCATCGACGCGTACATCGGCTATGGCGAGCAGATCGCCCCTTATGTCGTCGATACCTCGGTCCTGCTCAACCGGGCCCTTGACCAAGGCCAAACGGTCCTTTGCGAAGGAGCGCAAGGAACCTTGCTCGACATCGACCACGGGACCTATCCCTACGTAACCTCCTCAAACACCACGGCGGGTGGGGCCTGCACCGGTGCTGGCATCGGCCCGACGCGGGTCACCGAGGTCGTCGGCGTGGCCAAAGCGTACACCACGCGGGTCGGCAACGGGCCTTTTCCCACGGAGTTACTCGGGGAAGAAGGCGAGCGGTTGCGCCGCTTGGGCCGCGAGTTCGGTGCCACTACGGGCCGGCCGCGGCGCTGCGGCTGGTTCGACGCCGCCATTTTGCGGGTCTCGGCCCGCATCAACGGCCTGACCAGCATCGCCCTGACCCGACTCGACGTCCTCGACCAATGCGACCGTCTCAAGCTGGGCATTGGCTACCGCTGCGGCGACCAAGTGTTGGAGGAATTTCCCGCCGACCCGCAGGTCCTCGACCAATGCGAACCGATTTACGAAGAAATGCCGGGCTGGCGCACTCCGACTACTGCTGCCCGCTGTTTTGACGACCTGCCCCGGCCGGCGCAGGCTTATGTAAAGCGGATCGCCGAACTGAGCCGAGCGTCGGTCTCCCTGATTTCCGTCGGGCCGGAGCGCGAAGCCACCATCGACATTTAATATGCTCCTCAAGGGCCGTTCCGCATCAAAGCCGCGCACCTTGCGCCGCCTCATCGCCGAAAAAACCTTGGCCTTGCCCGGGGCCTTTAACGCGCCCGTGGCCATGCTGGCCGAGCGCACTGGGTTTGAGGCCGTGTACATTTCTGGGGCTGGGCTGGCCAACGGCACGGCCGGCTACCCGGATGTCGGCCTGTTGGGCCTAGACGAAATGGCGCGCCAAGCCGGCTACATTGCCAACGCCGTGCAAGTGCCCTGTATATGTGACGCAGACACCGGGTTTGGCGAGGTCTGGCAGGTGATGCGCACGGTGCGTACTTATGAGCGCGAGGGCTTGGCCGGGTTGCACTTAGAGGACCAAGTCATGCCCAAACGCTGCGGCCACCTCGACGGCAAGGCCCTGATCGGGGCGGCGGACATGGAGCGCAAAATCGCCGCTGCTTGCGCGGCACGGCAAGACCCGGACTTTTTGATCATCGCCCGCTGCGATGCCCGCGCTGTCGAGGGGTTTGAGCAGAGCGTCGAGCGCGGCCAACGCTACTTGGCAGCCGGCGCGGACGCGGTCTTTCCCGAAGCCATGCAGAGCCGCGAGGAATTTGCCCGCTACGCCGAGCAAGTCCAAGGCCCGCTCCTCGCCAACATGACCGAATTCGGCAAATCGCCGCACCTGTCGGTCGCGGAGTTCGCCGCCCTCGGCTATCGCCTCGTGATCTTTCCGATGAGCGCGTTCCGCACCATGATGAAGGCCGTCGAAGGACTGTTCCGCGAACTCAAGGAAAAGGGCACTTTAGAAGGTGCCCTCGGGCAGATGCAGACGCGGGACGAGCTCTACGAGCTGCTCGGCTACGACGAGTACACCGAGCTAGACGTGGCGTTGGCCGCCCGCTTTCCAACACTTCCCATAGAGAGACCCCAATGACCGATCAATCCTATAGCCCCGGCCTCGAAGGCGTCATCGCCGGCGAGTCCGCCCTTTCGCGCATCGATGTCGAAATCAACCGCCTAATCCTGTACGGGTACGACCTCGTGGAGCTAACCGAAAACGCCTGCTACGAAGAGGTCGCTTACTTGCTGCTCTACGGCGAGTTGCCAACCGTTGCCGAGCTGGCGGCGTTCAACCAACAACTGCGCTCGCAGCGCGACCTGCCCGGCCCGGTGATCGAGCTGTTGCGCTCCGCTCCGGCGGACGCCCATCCGATGGACCTGCTGCGCACGGCCGTGTCGGCACTGGCGTTTTTCGACGCTGAGACCCGCGACAATTCCCATCAGGCCAACGTGCGCAAGGCCGTGCGCCTGCTGGCCAAAATTCCCACCGCCCTCGCCTATGGCTATCGCTTCTCGCAAAACCTCGCGCCCATCGCCCCCAGCACCGAGCTGGACCACGCGGCCAATTTGCTCTTTATGCTGCGCGGCGAACAACCGCCCGCGTACGAAGTGGAGGCTCTGAACGTCTCCCTGATACTCTACGCCGAGCATGGGTACAACGCCTCGGCGTTTACCGGGCGGGTGGTGGCCTCGACCTTGGCCGATCTCTACGCGGCCGTGACCGCGGCCATCGCCGCCCTGCACGGCCCCCTGCACGGCGGTGCCAACGAGGCGGCCATGCAGATGCTGTTGGAGGTGGGTTCGCCCGCAGCGGCCGAGCAGTGGGTCCTCGACTCGCTGGCGCAAAAGAAGAAGATCATGGGCTTTGGCCATCGGGAGTACAAAAGCGGCGACTCGCGGGTGCCGACGATGAAGAAGGTGGGCCGTCAGGTTGCCGCGGCCGTTGGCGACACTAAGTGGCCCGACCTAGCCGATGTGGTCGAAGCGACGATGATGCGCGAAAAAGGAATCTTCCCCAATGTCGATTTCCCCTGCGCGTACACCTACTACATGATGGGCATTCCGATTCCGCTCTACACGCCCATCTTTGTGGCCAGCCGCGTGGTGGGCTGGGCGGCGCACGTGATTGAACAGCACGACGCCAATCGGCTCATTCGCCCCAACCACATCTACACCGGGCCGGAACACCGCGCATTTGTCGCGCTCGACGAGCGGGGCTAACCTCAGCCGCGCACGGCCAGCAACCAAGACCGCACCTCGAGCAAGAAACGCTGCACTTCATCGCCCCGGTAGTCGGGATACGTCCATTCCAGGGGCCGGTAGCGTCCCCGCTGATAGAGCAAGGTCACCTCGGCGTAGAGTTGCGGGGCAATGCACACTCGGTGGCCAGCACACTTGGTCGTAGCCAACACCAAGCTCTCGATTGAGAGCAGCCCTGGGTCGATATTGGCGCGGCGGCCCCGCCCTTGGCTCATCGCCCGCTCCAGTGCCATGGTCTGCGCCTTGACGGCCGCCAGCTCGGCCGGGTCAATCCGCTCGGCAAAGCACACGAGCTGTTTGCGGAGTCCTGCGCCCATTTCCGCTTCGTAGTACGAGGTAAAATCAAAATTATAGGTCGCACTTGCCGCCCGCAGGGGGCCGAAGCATTCGGCGAGGCGTTCTTTGGCGTCGGCGAGCGTCTCTACAGAATCCGCTAATACCGCGCAGACTCGTACGACGGGCGTGGAGGGTTGGAGATCAATGGGCATCTTGCAACAAAGGGCCAAGGACCCAATCGCGTCAATTTCTGTGACGGGATTGCTTTGCTATTTTATCGCCGCGGCTCCCACCTTCATTCAGGAAAGGCCATTATGCGCATAGAAGACCTCGATACACCTGCCCTCCTCGTCGATCTCGATGGCTTGGAGGACAACCTTGACCGCTATCAACGCTACTTTGACGAGCACGGCATTGGCTTGCGGCCCCACATCAAAACCCACAAGTGCGTGGCCATTGCCCATCTGCAAATGCGGCGCGGCGCGATCGGCATCACCTGCCAGAAGCTCGGGGAGGCCGAGGTCATGGCGGCGGGCGGGGTCGGTCGCGACATTCTGATTCCCTACAACATCATCGGCGCACAAAAACTGGCGCGGCTGGTCGCGCTGGCGCGGCAAACCCGGCTAACGGTGGCAGCCGATTCCGCATACACCGTGCAGGGGCTGGCCGAGGCCACCGCGGAAGCGGGGGTCACCTTGGGCGTGGTCGTCGAACTCGATCGCGGTCGCACGGGCGTAGGCTCGCCCGCGGCCGCGGTCGCCCTAGGCGAAAAAATTGATCAGGCCCCCAACCTCGAGCTCCGAGGCATCATGTCCATGCCAGCGACTCCAGACATGCGACCGCTCATCCAAGAGACGTTAGCGCATTTCGACCGCAAGGGCCTGCCGCATCCCATAGTCAGCGGCGGCAGTACGCCGGGTGCATTTATGGCGCACGAGATTCCCGAACTGACCGAGTACCGAGCCGGCGAGTACCCAGTCGGTGGCGTCGGCCATCTCCGCAGAGGCACTCACAGCGTCGATCAGTGCGCTGGCCGGGTGCTGATGACCGTGGTCAGCCGACCGGCTGCGGACCGCGCCATCCTCGATGGGGGCAGCAAGTCGCTCAGCGCAGCGGTTCATCGTGCGGAGGACGGCTCGTCCATCATGGGCCACATCGTCGAGTACCCTCAAGCTGTCTTCTGCGGGGCCTCGGAGGAGCACGGGCAGGTCGATCTATCGGCCTGCGACGACGAGCTCCAAATCGGCGAACAGGTGCAGGTCTTGCCCGTTCATCCCTGTCCCTGCTTCAACGAACACGACCAGATCTTTGCCGTGCGCGGCGGCCGAGTGGAAGCCGTCTGGCCGGTGGACGCCCGCGGGCAGATACGCTGAAAGGAGCGAATTGTGGATTTTGCCGCACTGAGCGAAAAATTACAAATGGCGAGCACGGCGACCCTGACGTCCGTGCTCCGCAACAAGGGACTGCACAACACCTTTATGCACCAAGTCGCGCCCCTCAAGCCCGACATGCAGATGGTCGGCCGGGCCTTTACCCTGCGCTACATACCGGCGCGCGAAGACCTCGACGAAGGGCCGATAGACAACCTGAAAGACGTGCAGCGGATCGGCATTGAGCAGGTGACCGCCGGGGCCGTGTTCGTCATTGATGCACGCGGCGACACCCGGGCCGGGACTATGGGGTCCATCCTAGCGGCGCGGCTGCAAGTGCGGGGCTGCGCGGGCATCGTCACCGATGGGGCCTACCGCGACTCCCCGACCATTGCCGCGTCGGGATTGCCCGCATACTCGGCAGCCATGAACGCCCACACTAACAAAACCATCCACCACCCCAGCGAAATCCAAGTGCCCATTGCCTGCGGCAGCGTGGCGGTCTTCCCCGGCGATGTCCTCGTCGGCGATGGTGAAGGGGTCGTGGTCATCCCGGCGCATCTAGCCGAGGAGGTCGCTGTCGAGGCCATGGCGATGGAAGAAAAGGAGCGCTTCATCGCAGAGAAAATCCGCGCCGGAGCCAGTATCGTCGGCACCTATCCCCCCGATGAGCAGACCTTGGCCGAATACCAAGCCTCGAAAACAAGCCAATCCACCTAAGTACGCGACACTTGCGTTGCGTAGGCATTTTCTGACGTTGCCGCCCTCGGCGAGGGCAAGATGCCCTCGATCCTTGTACTTAGCCCAGCCGGCGGCGCAAACAGCGCGCTAGATCGGCGACCCTAGCCGGATCGGTGGCGGCGATGTTGTGCAACTCGTCGGGGTCCTGCTCAAGGTCGTAGAGTTCGTCGCAGTCGTTGTAATTCTCAATGTATTTGTGGGTAGCCGTGCGAATGCAGCGGAAGTTGTGCAGGGCGGCGACGGTCGCTTGGCGGTGCGCGTCGGTCTGAGCGGCGAGGATCGGTTGCAGCGAGCGGGCATCCACGTTTTGCTGCGGCGTTAGCCCGGCGAAATCGCATATCGTGGCATTGAGGTCGATGAGTTCGCACAGCGCGTCACAGACGCGGCCCCCGGCAATATCCGGCCCGGCCATGATCAGGGGTATGCGCAAGCTGGCCTCGTAGGCCGCGCTCTTGGTGTACAGCCCGTGGTCGCCGAGCAGCTCGCCGTGGTCGGAAGAGAAGATGATGTAGGTGTTGTCGAGCTGACCGCGTTTTTCGAGTGCGTTGAGGATCTGGCCGATCTGGTCGTCAATAAGTTCGATGGCAGCGCAGTACTGGCGACGGGTTTGGGTGATTTGGTCGGGCGTGAAGTCGGCGGCGCGTTGCTTGATCCACTCGGGTTTGCCGGCGAGGGAGCCGCTGATGGCCGGGGGCATGGCCGCGTTGCGATAGCGGTCGCCGTATTTGGCAGGCGGGTCAAAGGGATCGTGCGGGCCGACGAAGCTGACGAAGTAGTGCCAAGGAAAATCGTCGGGCACATTGGCAATCCACTCGGCAGCGCGACGGCCAATATAAGCGTCCTCAAAGTCCTCGCTGGCCAGCGGCGAATCGCGGCAGTCGGCAACCCAGCCCGCCGCGGCGCGTTGCCGATAGTCTTGGTGAAACGTAGCCAACTGCCCTTTGGCGGCTAGGTAGTGCGTATAGGGGCCAATCGGCGTGGGCGAGGAGCCGGCGTGCATTTTGCCCTCGCATTCCTCTGGATGGGTAAAGCCCCAGCTATAGGCATAAGGTCGGTCGCCGTAGCGGCCATTGTAGCCGTCGGATTTGCGGAGGTCGAGCTTGCCGACGCAGCCGACGCGGTAGCCAGAGTCGCGCAGTCGCTGATAGTACGTGGTAGTGCCCAAGGGCAGCCGCCCCAAATTGCCTAGGCAGCCGAGACGGCTCGGTTGCAAGCCAGAGGCCAAGCCGATCCGCGCTGGGGCGCAGATGGGTGCGTTGGTCGTGCATTGGGTAAAGCGGACGCCCGCGGCCGCGAGGCGATCGAGGTGGGGCGTCCGCACGAAATCGGCACCGGCCGCGCCGAGGTAGTCGTGGCGGTGCTGATCATCCATGATGAAGAGTATATTGGGACGAGGCATTGGGCGTTCCTTGGGGTTTAGGCGTTGGACGTGCGAGTCCAGCCCAATCTATCCAGCCGCCAGTCTCGCTTCAAGGGCGGCCATTGTGCGGCGACCCAAGCGGGCGGATATTGAAAGAGCGCACTCTCGTTCAGATTGCAGCAAAGGAGAGATATAAATGGCCAAACTACTTGAAGAGATACTCAAGCAGAAGCGAGCGCAACAGGAAGCGTCGGAGTTTGCACATATAGCAGTTCGTCAGGAATGGATATCCAACTGCGAAAATCTCATGTCGAGGATAACTGAGTGGTTGCAGCCCCTTGAAGCCAAAAACTGGCTGGCGATCCAGTCAGAGGATATTCTGATTCGGGAAGACCAGCTTGGGGATTACGCAACCCGATCTTTACGACTCACCTTTTTAGACAGCCAGATTCTCACCTTCAGACCGGTTGGGCGTCGCATTATAGGAGCTCAAGGACGTGTCGATGTGGTCTCGGGCAGCACCCTTCTCGCAATGCTGCTGCATAAAGAAAATGACGAGTGGGATTTTGCGAGGCGAGAGGGCAGATATGGGAAACCCGTCCGGTGGGCATTCAATAGAAGTACCTTAGAGGAATTTCTGGTTGAGTTCCTAGAAGAGTAAAAATGCGCGAGTTCACTTGTGAGTAGCCGCTATGCAGGCCAACGACCCAATCCCATTTGCAGCATTCGCCCGCTTCGAGCGGCTCACCGCCGATAAGCCGCTGCTGTACTGCGATCCCCCCGCGTGGGCCGCTGCCAGCCATGCCATCGTCGTGGGCAGCACCGTGCATTATCTGTGGGCCAAAAAGGGAGGGGACAATAGCTGGGTACACATGCACAGCTCTGCGCCAGTCGCCGGTCCTACGGAGGTGACGCACGACCCACGCAATCCCATACTCCTGCCTTCCGCCGCCGACTTCGACAACCAAGGAGTGGAATACCCATTCCCGTTCTGGAATCCCGCCGACCAGCGCTACTATGCCTATTACCTCGGCAGCCAAGGCAAGGGCAAGCCCCGCCGCAAACAGACCGGCCTACTAGTCAGCAACGGCGATTTAGGGGCGTGGACGCGGATTGGCAATGAACCGATAGTCGCAGTCGGCGGCGCACACGAGCAACACGGCTCTTCCCATCCGTCCGTAGCCGTGTCGGGCGATGTCATTCACATGGTTTATACCGGCGAGTCGCCAGCCCCTCCTGAACGGCGCGATATTCTCTACAACGTGCCGACCATCTGTCACGCCACCGCACCAATCAGCGATCCGGCGAAAGTCACCAAGAATCCCGCCAATCCCGTATTCAGCGGATCGGGGCAGGCGTGGGACCGCTATGGCGTACGCGAAGCCGAAATCCTCAAAGGACCGAGCTACTTCCACCTGTTCTACGGAGGGTACGACGGCGAGGCTTGGGCTATTGGACATGTCCGCACATGCGACTTCCGCACCTTCGAACCCAACCCACACAACCCAATCTTCACGCCGGCGACCAATGCCGATGCTTGGGATTGCGATGGCCTCCTAACCCCTCAGGTGTTCGCAATGAATGGGACCTATTACATGATTTATGCCGGTCTCAGAGGATCGGGATGGAATCGCGTGTCAGCAGTCGGGACGGGCTTAGCCGTGGCAAGCCCGATATAGGGGCAACTCTTGTGGCCCCCCTCACCCACGCTATTCAACCCGCTCAATAACCCGCATACTCTTCCAGCGGCCCGTGCGAAAGCGCAAGTAGAAAGCCGCGCCCATGACGCATACATAGGCGCAGGCAAAGCTCCATATCAGGTATAGCCCCCCGTCGAAATAGGTTAGGACGATGAAAGACGGCATGACCATGAGCGCCCAAGCCAACGCGATCGACATCCACATGACGAAGCGGGTGTCGCCCGCGCCCTTCAAGGTTGCCGTGAAGATCATGTAGGCCGCGTCGGAGACGCAGTACAGGGCCACGAAGCGCAGCAAGACCACGGCGATCTGATGCGCGGCCGCAAAGTGGGCGTCTCGATCCTCGCCAAAGGGCGCCAAGAAAAACTCCGGCACGACGACGTAGCCCACGGACATCGTCCCCATGTACAGCATGGCCAAGTGCAAGCCCGTCCATGTGCAGTACTCGGCGGCTTCGGGCTGATCGCGCCCCAAGCGTTGGCCGACCATCGTCGAGACGGCGATGCTACAGCCAATGAGCGGCATAAAGGCGAGGCTGTTGATGTGAAAGGCCAAATTCGTCGCCGCCAGCGGAATTGGCCCCAAGCGGCCCACGATAAACAAAAACAACGTAAAGGCCATGATGTCGAGCATGAAGTTGACGCCATTGGGGCCGCCAAAGCGCAATAGGCGCAGCAGCAGCTTGAGGTCGGGCTTCCAGCCGCGCAAGGTGGCGTATTCGTTGCGATACCGCGGCCCCAAGAACAGCAGCGCGAAGGACAGGGCCGAAACGACCAAGCCGATATTGGTAGCCCACGCCGCCCCGACAATGCCCAGCTCAGGCAATCCCCAGTGCCCAAATATCAAGCCGTAGTCGCAGACGATGTTGACACTGATCGCCACGGCGTTGACCGCCAGCACCACCCACGTCTGACCTCGCCCACTGAAAAAGCACGAGAAGGCCGTGGATAAGACCTGCGGCCCCGTGCCGTAGCAAAGGATGCGGAAGTACTGGGTCTCGGCGGCACGGATGGCTGGATCGTGGCCGATGAACGCGAAGAGTTCGCCGGCCAAGGCGGCCGGCAGCAAGGCCAAGAAGCCGCTGAGCAGGGCCACGTACGCCCCTTGCCACACGGCCGGCCCCACGCGCGTCAGCCGCCGCGCCCCCATGTATTGGGCGACAAACGTGTTGGCGTATTGGGCCGTGCCCATGAAGAGGCTGATGAACGTGAAACTCGCCATGCCCGCCGGCATCGCGGCCGCCAACGCCTCGGTGGAATACCAAGAGAGAAAAATCCGGTCGACAAAGTGCTGGATGCTCCAGCTAGCCGTGCTCAGAATCAGCGGCAGGGCGATCCGCAAAAACTCTCGGTATCCGCCAGCGGCCCCCCACCGCCTAGCCACGCGGCCCACGCTTAGCTCGCCATAACTTCGGCCACAGCAATCAATTCGCCGCCGCGCCGCGCCGACTCCCACCCCGCCAGTACCGGGGCCAGCGAATAGAGGCCATCGGCATAGTCGTTGAGGAGCAGGGCGCGGTTGCCGGTGCGCACGGCCTCAATGAAGACGCGGTCTTGCTCAAACCACGGGTCGAATTCCTCCGGCTCATACACGACTTCGCCATTGACTTCAATCCGGTCGTACATCCACAGCGCCAAGTATCCCCCTTCGTAAAAAACAGTGAAGCGCGGCTCGTCGCCCGGGCTCGCGGGCGTGGTAGCGAGGAACGTCGAGGTCATGGTCGCCCCGTTGGCCAACAAAAAGTTAAACGAACACGACAATGGCGTGTTGTACCGAGGGGGATGGTAGTAAAACGCTTGGGCTTGGGTAATATCGAGGCCGCTCATAAAGCGTGCGTAGTCAACGGCGTGAACTCCCCAATCGAAGGCCGTGCCGCCGGCCTTGTCCATCTGATAGTGCCAACTGTCCGGGTCGGGGACCTCGGCTTCGAGCAGGGGCAGGCCGGACGTGCTTTGGAAGCGGATGTGGGTGATGGCCTTATCCGCGAGCAGGCGACGGGCTTCCTGAAAGAGCGGGCGATAGCGCTCGCGGAAACAGACTGTTGAGATCGCGCCGCCCTCGGCGACCGCATCGGCGATGCGCCGCGCCACGGCCATGCTGGTTGCTTGCGGCTTCTCGCTGAAGAGGTGGATGCCCCGCGCTGCGGCCGCCGCTTCCACATCGGTGCGCGCAAAGGCTGGTACGACCGAGTAGAGCGCGTCGAGCGGCTCTTCCGCGAGCATCTGGTGCGGATCTAGATACGTGCGGGCGATAGAGAATTTTTGCGCGGTAGCGGCGAGGTTATCCGAGTTGGGATCACTCGCCGCGACGAGCTCGACGTCGGCTAGCGTACTCAGGTTGGGCAGGTGCGTTTGGTTGGCGAAACGGCCCGTGCCATAGATGCCGACGCGCACCGGGCGATTGTTTGCAGACATGGAGAATCCTTTGTTGATTTGTTGAGCCGCCTATGTAGCGGAGTGAAGTGGGCAAGAAAAGCAAAAAGAGACGCATGCGCCAGACCGCTTTGAGACGGTCGCGGGGCGATATAGCTGTCCTAAATGCCTCGAAAGCATGGAATGTTGATCGGCCCGGTCTTTTTTGCCTACGAGGCGTCATTCCCGCGAAAGCGGGAATCCAGTCTTGAAGGATGTAGGGTTGCTATATTAGAGATTAGGTGGTCGATGCAAAGACCTTGCGTCCTATATATCATTGGCGCATACTAGATGCTTAGTACACTCGTAAAGGAGTATCTGGCATGAATGAGCGCGATTTTGACCAACTTATAGCTAGCGTTAAGCAAGCCGGAGCAATCAAGCGCGGCAAGATGAGGCCGGGGCGTAGGATCCATATAAATCCCGCCGATATCAAGATGATTCGCAAGAAACTGGATAAATCTCAATCTTAAACGACCATGAAGGGCGACTCTGTGGATGCAAGGGCGTTCATCGGCAAAACGTAACACGCGAAGCACTTTAGAAAAGAAACCTATGCCATTTAACATTGCTGACGATCCGGCCGTTGATTATCGGGAGTTGGTACGGACCGCCTATAACCGATGTGCGATGGATTACGCACGGCAAAGACGTACCACACCCGGAGCAGAACTCCGCTTCATAACGGAACACCTGACCCCCGGTTCAACGATCCTTGATGTTGGATGCGGTGCGGGTATTCCGGTCGCCCAACATCTTGCGACGACGTTCAGCCTCACTGGGATCGACATTTCCGCGAGCATGATCGCGCTAGCCCGGAAAAACGTCCCTGCGGCCAAATTCGTCATCGCCGACGTGGTAAAGACCGAATTCCCCGCATGCAGCTTGGACGCAATTGTCAGCTTTTACGCCATCTTCCATATCCCAAGACAGGAGCATCTAAACCTCTTTCGTCAATTTGCACAGTGGCTTCGACCCGGTGGCCTATTCCTGTTTACGGTTGCCAGCAAAGACGACGGGCCGGGATACACTGAAGACGACTTCTTCGGCGGGACCATGTACTGGAGCAACTTTGGCCCCTCGACTTATAGGGAGTTTCTTACTGAGACTGGATTTCGGATTGAACAGGAAGGTATCGTCGGCGGAGGGTTCGGAAGTGTTGAGGTGCCGGAGGGAGTGGGGGTTCACCCATTTTTCTGCGCCGTTAAAAGCACGTAACCCAATCTAGAAAGGACTACCAAATGCCGCTAACAGGTCGATGTCTTTGCGGGGCGGTCCGCTATACAAGCGACGCGGAGCCCCAATCTGTGACCTATTGCCACTGCGACGACTGCCGTAGGGTCACAGGCAGTGCTTTCAATGTTGGAGTTAGCGTCCCAGCGTCCACGTTTCAGCTAAGCGGTAAAACCAAGGGATACGAATCTACCAATGACGAGGGCCACACAAAAATTCGCGAATTCTGCCCAGAGTGTGGTTCGCAATTATTCACACGGTATCCCGACTTGGTGTTTATCAAGGCGGGCACTCTAGACCATTCTGAAGGTCTGCAACCCACTCGGGAGATTTGGACCGAAATGGCAGTCCCGTGGTCTAAAATTCCCGACGGCCTGCACAAATTTCCTCGTGGGACAAGTTCGCAACCGATAGCACGTTAGAGGGGTCAGGTGAGGGTTTCAATCGTCAGCAGTAGTCTCAAGGCCGATAGTCACAGCCGGGTGCTTGCTACTATATGTCAGACTGCTCTAGAGGACAAAGGCGTCTCTGTTGACTTCATCGATCTTCGACAACTTGATCCGCCAAATTTCGACGACGACCAGATCTATTCATCCGAGGCGTACCAATCGTGCCACAGATTCATTGCGGCGTCTGATGCCATCATCTTAGCGAGTCCAGTGTACAACTGGGCGTGTTGCGCTGAACTCAAGAAATTCGTCGAGTACATAGGCTCTACGCCACCAGACGGGTCGTTCAAAGGTGCTTTGTACGACAAAGTAGTGATGTTCGTCAATGCCGGCGGGTTGCCGCACAGCTATATGGCGTTTGCATCGCTGGCAACATCCCTCATGTTGGATTTCAAGTGCATCATTAGCCCGTATAACGTGTATGCCCACGACGGCAATTGGGTTGACGGCGGCGAACTCGACGACGGCACGACGGCACGATTAAATAGGTCTCTAGCGGTACTGACTGAACTTGCAGAACGACTCAAGAGCCGGTCCTATACATCGAACTGGGAAATCTGATTCTGTTGGATTGCGACTACAGTCTTACGTGGTATCACGGCTCTCAGCAAGAGCTGACCAAACTTCGGGTTGGAAGTTCGGTCACCCAGAGTAGAAGTGTGGCGAAGGCGTTCTCGCACAGGCCCTCGCTCGTCTCTTGGTCTGACAGGGGTGAGGTTAGACACAACGGCGTAACGCCCGGTTATCTCTATGTCGTTTCCGATGACATTGCTCCTGACGATGTGTATCCCCATCCCCACCCGGCAAATGCCGATCACTGGGAGTGGCTGACGAACCGAGAACTGAAACTGGAGCTTATTGAACAGACTATCGCAACCGACAAAGAACGCCTGACAGACGAAGAGATCGCAGCCATACGGCAGAAACAACAGGAAAAAGGCGAGTTGACATTCACGGAGTGGTCTGTTTGAGAAAGTGCAACCCAAGAGAGGCTACCAAATGCTGATAATCGACACCCACTGCCACGCCGGCAACAACTGGTTTGAACCTATCGAGACCCTTGAGTTTGCGATGAACCGCAACGGCGTCGCCCAGGCCGTGCTCATCCAACACGGCGGAGTATATGACAACACGTACCTCTTCCAAGAAGCCGCCAAGCGCTCGGGCCGGTTCAAGGTTGTAGTCCTCGTCGATCCCGAGTCCCGCGATCCACTCGGCGATCTTGCGCGGCTCGCAGAGCAAGGGGCGGCTGGTATTCGCATGGCCCCGGATGGCCGGTTCGTCAACGCAGGGCCTTACGACCTCTGGCGCAGAGCCGGCGAACTCGGTCTCGTCGTCTCGAGCATCGGCAAGGCATCCCAGTTCGCGGCCGACGGCTTCTCGCGGGTGCTCGATGCGTGCCCCGACACGCACGTCGTCCTAGAGCACCTCGCCGGAGTGGGCATTGCCGAGCCGCCCTACGCGGAGTACGTTGAGGCACTGCGGCACGGCGAGCGCGACAACACCAGCATCAAAGTTCCCGGCTTAGGCGAAATCTGCGCCCGCCCACCGCGCCTGCGGCCTGAACTCAAATTCGACGGCGTACCGCCTCTTTTTGAGATGGCCCAGGACGCATTCGGCGTGCAACGCATGATGTGGGGCAGCGACTTCCCGCCCAGCGCGGGTAGAGAGGGCTATGCCAATGCGCTGCGCGGCGTCCTCGATCATCCGGCTTTTGCCAACGGCGACGATAGCGAATGGGTCATGGGAAAAACCGCGGCGCACGTGTGGGGATTCTAAGGATTGGGATAGTTCCCGTTGCGTCCGGGATCGAGGGCGTCCCGCCCTCGACGAGGGCAAGATGCCCTCGATCCTTGGCAGGCGGAGGGCTGGTGTCGTGTAGTAAATGTAACTTCCCGGTGGGAACTAGCAGAGCAAAATGGCTAAAGAAAAAAAGAAGACCGTGCGCCAAGCCTATGGCATCACAGTCCTCAAAGCCGCGGACCCTCGGGTGCGCGCCTACAAAAAGAAGCACGAACCCTGCATCCACGGCAACAAATTCTGGAATGTAAGCTGGTGCGTGATGGACTTCCTCTCGCATCAGGGCCTACCGCCAAAGACGCGGGTTTTGGATATAGGCTGCGGTTGGGGCCTCGCCGGGATATACTGCGCCAAAAACCACGACGCCAAAGTCACGGCCATGGACGCGGACGCAGCAGTCTTTCCCTACTTGCAGCTACACGCCGAGATCAACGGCGTCGAGATAGACACTTGGCACTGCAAGTTCAAGAACGTCAAAAAGAAAGACTTGCGACGAACCAACCTGATCATCGGAGCCGACATTTGCTTCTGGGACGATATGGTTAAGCCGCTCTACAAGCTCGTCAAAAAGGCGGTCGAGGCTGAGGTCGGTCAGGTCATCATCGCCGACCCGGGCCGACCGCCCTTTCACGAGCTAAGCGAGAAGGTCATCGCAAGGCTCGGCGGCGAGCTCAAGGAATGGGAAATCAACGGCGCAGTCAAAGCCGACGCATACCTACTCATCGCCGGTGCGCTGCCCTAAGAAGCGTCCTTAAAACTCCTGTTGCTTTTGGCATCGTCTTGCATGACGACTCGTGTGGTCATTCCCGCAGAAAATCAGAACCAATTTTCTTTATCCACCACATTCACCAACGCCGCGCCGCGGGCGAAACGCCGGCAATTTTCCACCAGCAGATCGCGCCGGCGCTCTTCCAGATAAGGACCGGCCGCGGCCACGTGCGGGGTCATCAGGAAGTTCGGGGCTGTCCACAGCGGGTGCTCCGGCGGCAGCGGCTCCTCCTCAAACACATCTAGACCGGCCCCGGCGATCTGGCCTTCGCGCAGGGCTTGATCGAGATCGGCCAACCTGACGTTCGCGCCGCGACCGATGTTGACGAAATACGCGCTGGTTTTCATCTGCTCGAACTGGGCACTGGTGAAAAGGCCCTCCGTCTGCGGCGTCTGCGGCGCAGTAACCAAGACGAAATCCGCCCTCGGCAGGAGCGAGTTGAGCATCTCCGGGCGGTATAACTCGTCAACGCCCGGCAGCGGCGACTCAACGCGGGGGTCAATGCCAATGGTCGTCATGCTCCAATGCTTGCACTGACGCGCGGTCTCTGCGCCAATCCCGCCGACGCCGACGATCAGCGCGGTGGCTTCGGGCAGGTAGGTCGCGGGGCTCGATTCCCCTCCGCTGCGCCAATGGCCGGCAAACTGGTCGCGGAAGTAGCGGTGCATACCGCGCGCGAGCGCGAGCACAAAGGCCATGATATGGGCCGAGATGTGGTCGTTGAAGATGCCGCGAAAATTGGTCACCACCACGTCGCTGGCGACGAGTTCCGGGAAGTAATACCCCTTGGGCGGGCCAGCGGCTGGGGCAGCCAACCACTTGAGCTGGGCGGCTGCGGCCAACAACTCTGGGTCTAAGGTGCCGAAACAGGCGTGCGCCGTGGGGAGAGCGGCTAGGGCTTGGGCGCGGCTTTCGCAATGGACGATCGCCATCGCGGGGACGGCCTCAGACATGGCAGCGGCTAGGGCGCGGGTGCGCTCGCTGGCGGGTGACAAAAAGACGAACTCGAAAGACATTTGGCTCCTTTCGCGGGGGCGTGATTAAGAGGCCCGGCGTCGCGACAGCCGCGCGTTTTGGTTGAGCCTCTAAGTGTTGGCGCAATATACCGCTCAGCACCAGCGGCGACAATCAGGTTGACCGGATGGGCCTTTGGCGCGACTATTTCCCTACGAGACAACCGATGAGACACGCGACCTGTTCCCAAATACCACCGGCTGAAATGGCGGCCTACCGAGCCGCCGCCCGCCAGCGCCACCGCGCCGAAAAGGAGCGTCTGCACATCCGTCGTCAGCGTGCTTGGAAGCTAGCGCGGCAGGCCGCTCGCCTACTCGAGGAACGCTTCAACGCCGAGCGGGTGGTGCTCTTCGGCTCGCTGGCGCACGAGGATCGGTTCAATCGCTGGTCCGACGTGGATATCGCCGCTTGGGGCCTCCGGCCCGAGGACACTTGGCGAGCACTCGGAGCGGTCATGGACCTCGACTCAGAGATCGCAGTGAATTTGGTCGATATGGCCTGCTGCCGCCCCTCTATAAGAGCGGTTATCGAGCGCGAAGGAGTTGAGCTATGATCGCCCGCCACCTCGTCAACGCCGAACGCATCTGCCTCAAGGGATTGGCCGACGCCGACTAGCCCCTCGTCCAATGAACGACCCCGCATTCCCAACCCCAGCCCTGCTCTACCGCAAGGTTGCCCTGCCTCCCGCGTTCACCCGTCCCGACGCAAGCGGCCGGCGGGTAGGGGGCGACCTCCGCATCGGCGATCTGACTGGAGACGGGCAAGCCGATTTTTTGGTGTACAACGCCTTGGGGGGCATCAAGCCTTGCTTCCTTGGGGCCTTTTCGCTCGCTGGCGAGCCGCTCTGGGCCGTGGGGGATCGGGACTTGACCGCTCTCGACGCCGATGGCTTGGGACACCTCGCGACGATTGCGCCCGATCGCCCGGGACCGGTAGCCATCTGCGACATCGACCAAGACGGGCAGCAAGAAGTCCTCTGCTTCCTCGTCGATCCCCACGTAAAACGCACCAGCAAATGGAACCTCGCAGACGTTCACATCGCCATCCTCGACGGGCGCACCGGCGGGGTCAAACGCTGCGCCGCGCCCGAGGAACTGACGCGCTGCAACGCCTACGCAGACGGGGAAATGCACATCCCCAACTACGTGCATCAGCGGCTGGTGATCGCCAACTTCTCTGGGCACGACCAGCCGCGGGATTTCGTCGTCAAGCTGGGCAGCGATGTCCTCGCGTTCAACGACCGGCTCGAAGTGCTGTGGCACTATCGCAGCAAGTGGCACCGCTATCCGGGGCACGCGGCGTACATTCCGGCCGTCGGCGACTTGGACGGCGATGGGTGCGACGAGGTCAACGGCGGCCACTTTGGCCTCGACCACGACGGGCGCGTCTTGTGGGAAACCTTCTTGGGCGATCATGCAGACAGCGTGTTGGTCGATCGTTGGGGGACGGAGGCCGCGGCCATGGTCTCGGGCGAAGGCCAAGTGCTCGACGGCAGCGGGCGACGCTTGCTGCACTTGGGGGCAAACGCGGTGCCGCACGGGCAGGAGGTGCGCTGCGGCAATTTGCGGCCCGAGCGACCGGGCCGCGAACTAGCCATCCGCTACAACGGGCACCATGCAGACGTCCTGATCGTCGCGCACAGCGGCGCGGTGCTCAGCCGCTTTCGGGTGGATGAGTCGCCAAACAACACCGGGTTAGAAATCGTGCGCTGGAATGGGCCGGAGCAAGGGGATTTGCTGTACAGTCCCGCCGCCCTGTTCAATGGCCGCGGCCACAAGGTCGTCACCTTCCCGGACTTGCCCGCGCCGACCGGCGGCAAAATGGGGTGGTATCACTGCTTTCCGGCCGATGTGTGCGGCGACGAGCGCGAGGAAGTGGTGCTGTACGATCCGTACAGCGATGCCGCATACATCTACACGCCCGCGCCGCTCGACGAGAGCCAGTTTGGCCGCTACCACCACGGCCCGCGCCAGTACAACGCCCGTCTAATCAATTGACCCAGAGCGATTGGCAGCCATGGCAAAAATCCTGATCGTATCCATCGACTGCTGGCGCTACGACGCCCTGAGCCGGACGAACCCGCGCTTTAATACGCCCAAATTCGACTTGCTGACGCGGGATTACGCCTTTGCCGAGCGCTACTTTGTCACCGCGCCGGCGACTCGTCCTTCGCACACCTCGCTGTTTACCGGGCTGTATCCTTTTGAGCACGGGCTTTTTGGGCAGACCTACCTCAAGATGTTCGCTGGCGTGGTCAACCTGTTCGACGTTTTTGCCGCGGCCGGGTACAGCGTGCGGGGGTTTTCCGAACGGCCGGACGTCTTCCGCTTCCTCGACTTCGCGCCTTTTATCGGGCCGGTTGATCCACGAGCCACCCAGCAGCACTTGGGGTCGCTCGAACGCCTGTGCGCCGAGCTGATCGAGCCGAGTGGGCCGCAGTTTAAGTTCCTCCACTTTTGGTACACGCACGGCGGCTACGGCTTGGGCGGCATACCCCATCCGCCCGATTTGCGGCAGTTGGTGGCCGCCGGGCAGGTGGGCGAAGCCCTGCGCTACTACGAAGCGGCTGTGACCCACGTGCTGGAGTTTTCCCTCGTCGAGCTAGTCAAGCGAATCGACCTCGACGAGTGGGCGGTCTTTATCTGCGGCGATCACGGCGAGGGATTTTGTGGGGAGGTTATGGCGCACGGCGACCGGCTGCATCCCAACGTGGTTCACGTGCCCATGCTGGCGCACGTGCCGGGCGGGTTCTCCTTTCCGTGCGACCGAGCGATTTCCGCCATCGATCTGTTTCCAACCATCGCGGCGTTGGCCGACCTGCCGGTTGACTACCGGGGATTTGGGCAGAACTGGCTGGAGCCGAGCGCGGCGTCAGCCGAGCGTTGGGTCCTATCTGAGCTAGACAGCCTGTACGGGGTGGGCTTTCTCAACCCGGCCAATCTGCGCCTGCCCGAGGAGCGCGTCACTGCGCCTACGGCTATCAACGGGGAGGAAATAGCGCGCTGTGCCGAGGGCATCCGCGAGTGGTGCCTGTGCGATGGACGGCATTTCTACCGCGAGAACGAACAGACGGGCGAATATGTCCTGCGCGACCTGCGCCACGGCGACGACAACTTGGCTTGCGCGGAACCATCGTCCTATCGCGCGCAATACCGCGCCCTGCGGGAGCACTCCTCGTATCAACAGATGCCGGCGCAAGGGGCGGTCGCTGGCGAGGCCGAGCTCCTCAAAGAGCGCCTGCGCGCCCTCGGGTATCTAGATTGACTGCCGCGGCTCACCTATTCGTCTGGTTGCTCGTCTTGGCCGGGTGCGGCGAGGATCCGAGCGTGGATAGCACCCCAAGCGGCGACTGTGCCGGCAACATTCTGCCGGGCAACCACATCGTGCGCTCGCGCGGAGATGCGGACGCGCTGGAGAAGGAGGGCCGATGCAATTACACCATTGCCGGCGACCTCGAAATTACGCGCCTAAACCTCGCTCTTTTTGAGGGCTTGAACCAGCTCAGCACCGTGGATGGCAACCTCACTATCCACGACAACGACGAACTCAAAAACTTTGAGGGACTAAACGACCTCGCCTCCGTGGGGGGAGACGTCGCCATCTACGACAACGGCGAACTCGTCAACCTCAAGGGGCTATCCTTCCTCCACACAATCGGCGGGCACTTTAGCGTCTCCCACAACGACAAGCTGGTCGCCGTAGATGGCCTCATCAAACTCAATGCCGTCGCCGGCGACGTCCGCATCGACAACAACAACCAACTGGCCGATGTCAACGGCCTGTTCGGCCTCACCGCGGTCGGCGGCAGCTTCACCATTGCGTTCAACCCCTCGCTCGCGCTCGTAGAAGACCTCTCGAATCTCAGCAGCGTGGGCGGCGACCTCGTCGTCGAGGACAACGGGGCCCTCACCGCGCTGGAGGACATATCGGCCCTAAAGGAGATTGGCGGCAGCTTGCGGATTGGACGCAACGCCGCGTTGGACCTCGTCGAGGACGTATCGAGCCTAACGCACATCGGCCAAGACCTGAGCGTGCATAGCAACCCGCGGCTGACGAGCATCGCCGGGCTGGCCCAGCTCAGCCGGGTTGGCCGGGACCTCAACCTCTACAACAACGAAAAACTGACCTCTTTGACGGGATTGGAAAGCCTTGAGCAGGTTGGCCGGGACCTCAATCTCTACGACAACGAAAAACTGACGAGTCTCGCCGGGCTGGCCCAGCTCGTCGGCATTGGGCGCAACGTGCTCATCGTCGAAAACGGCAACGTCCCTACGAGCGAGGCCCAAGCCTTGGCCGATCGGGCCGCGACGGGCGAGGTGTCCATCGCCAACAACGCGGATTAAGCCATCCCAGTAATAACTTGCTCCACCTCGGCAACGGTCGTCTCCTTGGGATCGATGTCGTCGGCGACGACGCGGCCTTGGCGCAGCACCACGATCCGGTCCACAACCTCAAAGACGTGGTGGATGTTGTGCGCGATGAAAATGCAGGAGTGGCCCGAATCGCGGGCGTTGCGGACGAAGTGCAAGACGCCTTGGGTCTCGGCGACTCCTAGGTTGTTGGTCGGCTCGTCGAGAATGATTAGCTCGCTATCGAAGTGCATGGCCCGCGCAATGGCCACGGATTGACGCTCGCCGCCCGACAACGCACCGATGGGCGTCGTGGGGGGAATGTCCTTTTCAATGCCCACCTGCTTGAGCAAGGCACGGGCCACATTGGCCATGGCGTCTTGGTCCATGCGCCCTAAAAACCTCGGGCCTTTTAGGGGTTCGCGGCCCAAGAAAAAATTCCGCGCAATGGACAATTCCGCTACGAGGGCGGAGTCTTGGTAGATGGTTTCAATGCCGTAGCTAATGGCGTCGGCCGTGCTCTTTATGTCGGCTCGCGCACCGCGAATGAAGATGGCGCCGCTGCTGGCGGGGACGGCCCCGGAGAGAATTTTGATCAGCGTGGATTTACCGGCTCCATTGTCGCCGAGCAAGCCGACGATCTCGCGCTCGTTGACCGTCAGGTGGACGTTTTCGAGGGCATGCACCCGGCCGTAGGACTTGCTGATGTTTTTCATCTGGACTAGTGCCGCTGTCATCGGCTAGTCTCCCTTGATGAAGTCGGCGATGGCGCGAATTTCCGCTTGAGTGAGGTCCAACGACTCCTTGGATGTGCCCGGGGCAAACTGCTTGGGATCGGCGAGAAACCGTTCCAAGTCGGCTGGCGTCCACACCATGTCTAGCGAGCGGAGCGCGTCTGAGAACAGGTAGCCGTTGACCGCACCCACACGCCGCCCAAGCACCCCGACGAGGTGCGGACCCATGCCGTGTTTCTCGGCATTCAGGCTGTGACAACCGCTGCAATATGCGTCGTATAGCTGAGCACCGGTCGCCGCGACCGTACCCACCGTATCCTCGCAGTCGATCGCATAGACGTTGCGGTTCCACTTCGATTCATCGGCGCAGTGGGCGTAGGATCGGCTCAGGAAATGGACCCATCCCTCATCGACCAACAGCGCGAGACGTCGATCCGGCATTTGCGCGAGATCCCGGATCCGAGAGCCTACTTCAATGCGCTCGACGTATTGCACGTCCGTGCCGTCGCGCCGAACTCGAAAGAGCGCGTAGCCGCTCCCCTGTGTACCGGAAAGCGAACCGATCAGCAGATCGTCTCTCCACAGCGGGAACAGGTGCTCGTCATTGACGATGACGCTGGAGATGCCGATGGACGGCACCCAAGCGAAAACGGGCTTGATGAAGCCATCGTGTAGCCCCACCGCTTCGGCACGGGACATTCGGGACACATTGACCGTGCTTCCATACCCGACGCCATAGGAGACCTGCGGCCAACCGTAATTGCCGCCTGCTACCAGCACGTTGAGTTCACCGCCGCCTTGCGGTCCGTGCTCGGTTTCCCACAAGTGGCCGGCCGCATCCCGGATCAGCCCTTGCGGATTGCGAAGGCCGAACGCCAGCGTCTCCGCCCGGCCGGTCTTGATTTCAACGCGGACGAGCTTGCCCAAGTGTGAGGCCGGGTCTTGAGCATACTCACCTTGACCATGATCGCCAGTTACGACCAGCAAGTGGTCGGGCCCGTCCGTCAACATCCGGCCGCCCGCGTGGTCTCCTCCTCCCGTGGCGTCTGCGGTTGGTAGGCAGGGTTCGGCGTCGAATACCGTTCTCCACTCCGGCGACACTGAAACGTCCGCGCCTTGTTGCAAAAGCGTCGTCGCGGACAACCGGAACCGCAGGCACTCGCCAGTGAAGTAGTGATGCGTCACAAACAGTTCATACCGCCCGGCCGAATGCCGTTTCAACAAAATGTCGGCCACTCGAAACCGGTCCGAGCGGAAATTTGCTTGGTCCGGGTGCGCGAGGAGTTCGGCCTTGTTCATCGGCACGTTCCCCTCTAGATACGCCACCTCCCCGGTTGGCCGCACCAGCGCGAACCGCCCGTGCGGCGTGGCCACGAGCAAGTCGTTGCCCAACGGTGCGATAGCCCCACCCCAAGCGCGATCCCAGCGGAGCCGGACCCACAACGATTGCAGATCATACAGGTGCGTCGTGAGCATCTCAGGGTGGGGGCGTGGAGCAGGGGGCGGGCTACCGCATCCCGGCGTCGTGGACGCCTCGGCCGCGACGACGCCCAACACCGCTGTCGCGGAGTACGACACGCCACCTTGGTCATAGTCCACCTGCACCGACAAGCACTTCCCTTGCAGTTCGGGCTCCATGAAGTACTGATAAGACGGTCCACCTCCACGCTTGGGCAATACCTTGCAATCAGACCCGTCCGCGTTGCACATAAACCAATGCCACGGCGACCGACGTACAAATGGATATAGGCTTTCCATGCTAACTTTTGCGAATTTTCCCATCAGGGGCTGGTCGCTGCTAATCGTGGCGGCTGAGGACGCTTGGAGCACAGGGGCTGTTATCGGAACCGGGAACGACCACTCAGAGGACCTCGCGGTGTTGACTGCGGCCACCCGAACCTCGTACTGCATCCCGCTCATCGCCCACATATTCGCGATGGTATAGGGCGAGGAGGGTGCAGGGTATTCGCGCCATGCAGGGACGAGTTGGTTTTTCGGCCGGACGGCGATCTTGTAACTCGTCGCGCCGGGAATTTCGCGCCAAGAGATCGTAAGGCGTCGGTTGGCAGCACTCACGGCAACGTCGGTGGGCGTACCGAGGGCTTCCACCTTGTCGGGAGTTCTTTTGACGTACATGTAGCCAGCGGCAGCCAACAGCATGAGCAAAAGAGCAAGCAGCGAAATTCGGGAGCGAATTTTTCGGGGGTGGGTGGGTGGTAACTCATTGTTTTTCAATGACTTATGAAAACAATCTAAAATTATTGCTCCAAATAGGTCCATGCGTACGTCCTAACGGATTATAGAAAAATCAAATCGTCGTAGGAAATGGACCCGTCCCCCATCGACCAACAGCGCGATCCGGCGATCCGGCATTTGCGCGAGATCCCGGATCCGGTTGCCCACCTTAATGCGCTCGACGTATTGCACGTCCGGGCTGTCGCGCCGGACTCGATAGAGCGCGTGGCCGCCAAGCGAGCCGATCAGCAGATCGTCTTTCCACAGCGGGAACCAGCGCTCGTCATTGACGATGACGCTGGAGATGCCGATGGACGGAACCCACGCGAAAACGGGCTTGATGAAGCCATCGTGTAGCCCCACCGCTTCGGCTTGGGACACGTTGACCGTGCTTCTATACTCAACGCCATAGGAAACCTGCGGCCAACCGTAATTGCCGCCTGCGACCAGCAGGTTGAGTTCATCGCCGCCTTGCGGTCCGTGCTCGGTTTCCCACAAGTGGCCGGCCGCGTCCCGGGTCAGCCCCTGCGGATTGCGAAGGCCACGGGCCAGTACCTCTGTATGGCCGGTCTCGATTTCGACGCGGACGAGCTTGCCCAAGTGCGAGGCCGGATCTTGAGCATACTCACCTTGCCTGTGATCTCCAATTACGACCAACAAGTGGTCGGATCCATCCGTCAACATCCGGCCGCCCGCTTGCTCGGATGCGGTACGCACACACGGATCCGCATCCAATATCGTTCTCCATTCCGGCGAGACTGAAACGTCCGCGCCTTGTTGCAAAAGCGTCGTCGAGGACAACCGGAACCGCATACACGCCCCGGTGAAATAGTGATGCGTCACAAACAGTTCATACCGCCCGGCCGAACGCCGTTTCAACAAAATGTCGGCCACTCGAAATTCGTCCAAGAGGAAATTTTCTTGGTCCGGGTGCGCGAGGAGTTCGGCCTTATTCATCGGCACGTTCCCTTCGAGATACGCCACCTCCCCAGTTGAGCGCACCAGCGCGAGCCGTCCGTGCGGCGTTGCCACGAGCAAGTCGTTGCCCAACGGTGCGATGGCCCCACCCCGGGCGCGATCCCAGCGGAGCCAGACCCACGACAATTGCAGATCATACAAGTGCGTCGTCAGCGTCCGGCCGGCACCGACGATGCCTAACACCGCTGTCGCGGAGTATGACACACCCTCTTTGTCGTAGTCAACCTGAACCGACAGGCGCTTCCCTTCCATTGAGGCCTCCATGAAATACTTGTAAGACGGTAGAGCGTGATACCTCGGCAATACCTTGCGATCAGACCCGTCCGCGCTGGAAATAAACCAGTGCCACGGCAACCTGTTTTCAAGTGGATACTGGCCGACCAAGCGAACGGCTATGGGTTGTCCCACCACCGGGGACGAGGAGCTGCCAATCGCATTGGCTGGAGCCGCTTGCAGCACGGGGGCTGTTATCGAAACCGGGGCCGACCACTCGGATTGCCCACGGGCGTTGACCGCGGCCACCCGAACCTCGTACTGCATCCCGCTCATCGCCCACCTCTTGATGGTATAGGGCGAGGAGGGCGACGTGTACTCGCGCCACTCGAAGGGGACGAGTCCGTTTTTTGGTCTGACAACGATCTTGTAACTCTCCGCGCCGGGAATTGCGTCCCAAGCGACGGTAAGGCGTCGGTTGGCAGCACCAACGGCGACTTCGGTGGGCGTACCGAGCACAGGTGATTCAATGCGACGCGCTTCCACCTTGTCGGGGGTTCTTTTGACGTACATGCAGCCAGCGGCAGCCAACAGCATGAGCAAAAGAGCAAGCAGCGAAATTCGGGAGCGAATTTTTCGGGGAGGGAGTAATCCATTTCTTTTCAACAACTTATGAAAACAATCTAAAATTATTGCTCCAAAGAGGTCCATGCGTACGTCCTAACGGATTATAGAAAAATCAAATCGTCGTAGGAAATGGACCCGTCCCCCATCGGCCAACAGCGCGAGACGGCTATCCGGCATTTGCGCGAGATCCCGGATTCGGTTGCCCACCTCAATGCGCTCGACGTACTGCACGTCCGTGCCGTTGCGCCGAACTCGAAAGAGCGCGTGGCCGCTCCCCTGTGTACCGGAAAGCGAACCGATTAGCAGGTCGTCTCTCCACAGCGGGAACAGGTGCTCGTCATTGACGATGACGCTGGAGATGCCGATGGACGGAACCCACGCGAAAACGGGCTTTGTGAAGCCATCGTGTAGCCCCACCTCTGCGGCGCGGGGCACGTTGACCTTGCTTCCATACTCAACGCCATACGTAACCCGAGGCCAACCGTAGTTGCCGCCCGCTACCAGCACGTTGAGTTCATCGCCGCCCTCTGGTCCGTGTTCGGTTTCCCACAAGTGGCCGGCCGCGTCCCGGGTTAGCCCTTGCGGATTGCGAAGGCCGCGGGCCAGTAACGCTGTGTGGCCGGTCTCGATTTCGACGCGGATGAGCTTACCCAAGTGCGAGGCCGGGTCTTGAGCGTACTTATTTTGACTGTGAGTTCCGATTACGACCAACAAGTGGTCGGGGCCATCCGTCAACATCCGGCCGCCCGCTTGGAGTGATGGGGAACGTACGCACGGCTGTGCATCAAATATCGTTCTCCATTCCGGCGACACCGAAACGTCCGCGCCTTGTTGCAAAAGCGTCGTCGCGGACAACCGGAACCGGAAGCACTCGCCGGTGAAATAGTAATGTGTTGCGAACAGTTCATACCGCCCGGCCGAATGCCGTTTCAGCAAAATGTCGGCCACTCGAAACCTTCTTTTGCCCAGATGCACGTTGAGTTCCGCTTGATTCATCGGCACGTTTCCCTCGAGATACGCCACCTCCCCGGTTGGACGCACCAGTGCGAGCCGCCCCCACGGCGTTGCCACGAGCAAGTCGTTGCCCAACGGCGCGATGGCACCACCACCACGTGCGCCATCCCAGCGAAGCCAAGCCCACGCCGATTCCAAATCGTACAAGTGCGTCGTCAGCACCCGGGCGGCCCCGACGACGCCCAACGCCGCGGTCGCAGAATACGACACCCCCTCTTTGTCATAGTCAACCTGAACCGATAGGTGCTTCCCTTGCATGGCCGGCTCCATGAAATAGTGCTCAGACTCCCAGAAATAGTGCTCAGACTCCCAAAGTTGACGCCACGGTAATACCTTGCGATCCAACCCGTCCGCGCTAAAAATAAACCAATGCCACCGCGACTGGTTCGCAAATGGACGCTGGCTGTGCAAGTCAACGGCTACGACTTCTCCCACCAACGGGGGCGAGAAGTCGCTGATCGCGTCGGCTGGGGCCGCTTGCAGCACGGGGGCTGTTATCGAGACCGGGGCGGACCACTCGGATTGCCCACGGGCGTTGACCGCGGCTACTCGCACCTCATACTCCATCCCGCTCATCGCCCACATATTCGCGATGGAATAGGGCGAGGAGGGCGTCATGTATTCGTGCCATGTGGGGACGAGTTCGTTTTTCAGTCTGACGGCGATCTTGTAACTCGTCGCGCCGGGCATTTCGCGCCAAGCGACGGTAAATCGTCTGTTGGAAGCACCAACAGCGACTCCGGTGGGCGCACCGGGGGCTTCCACCTTGTCGGGGGGGCTATTGGCAGCGGATGCCAACAGCATGAGCAAGAGAGCAAACACCGAGACTCGGAAGCGAATTTTTCGTGTCGCCGCGACTATGGCCCCCCCTCCTTGCAATCAACCGCATAGACGCTTTCCCCTAACTCATCGTCGCAGTTGGCGTATCGGCTCAGGAAATGGACCCGTCCTCCATCAACCAACAGCGCGAGACGGCTATCCGGCATTTGCGTGAGATCCCGGATTCGGTTGCCCACCTCAATGCGCTCGACGTATTGCACGTCCGTGCCGTCGCGTCGGACTCGAAAGAGCGCGTAGCCGATCCCCTGTGTACCTGAGAGCGAACCGATCAGCAGATCGTCTTTCCACAGCGGGAACCAGCGCTCGTCATTGACGATGATGCTGGAGATGCCGATGGACGGAACCCACGCGAAAACGGGCTTGATGAAGCCATCGTGTAGCCCCACCTCTGCGGCGCGGGGCACGTTGACCCGGCTTTCATACTCAACGCCGTACGTAACCTGCGGCCAACCGTAGTTGCCGCCTGCTACCAGCACGTTGAGTTCATCGCCGCCTTCTGGCCCGTGCTCTGTTTCCCACAAGTGGCCGGCCGCGTCCCGGATTAGCCCCTGCGGATTGCGAAGGCCCAAGGCCAGCGTCTCCGCCCGGCCGGTCTCGATTTCGACGCGGATGAGCTTGCCCAAGTGCGAGGCCGGGTCTTGAGCGTACTTATTTTGATTGTGAGTTCCAATTACGACCAACAAGTGGTCGGGGCCGTCCATCAACATCCGGCCGCCCGCTTGGATTAGATTGGCTGCGGCACTCAGGCACGGCTCCGCATTCAATATCGTTCGCCATTCCGGCGAGACTGAAACGTCCGCGCCTTGTTGCAAAAGCGTCGTCGCGGACAATCGGAACCGCATGCACTCGCCAGTTAAATAGTGATGCGTCACAAACAGTTCATACCGCCCAGCCGAATGCCGTTTCAGCAAAATGTCGGCCACTCGGAACCTTCTTCTGTCCGGGTGCGCGGGGAGTTCCGCTTGATTCATCGGCACGTTTCCCTCCAGATACGCCACCTCCCCGGTTGGCCGCACCAGCGCGAACCGCCCATGCGGCGTGGCCACGAGCAAGTCGTCGCCCAACGGCGCGATGGCTCCACCCCAAGCGCGATCCCAGCGGAGCCAAGCCCACGACGATTGCAGATCGTACAAATGCGTCGTCAGCACCCGGGCGGCCCCGACGACGCCCAACGCCGCGGTCGCAGAATACGACACCCCCTCTTTGTCATAGTCAACCTGAACCGACAGGTGCTTCCCTTGCATGGCCGGCTCCATGAAACAGTGCCGAGACTCCGAAGGCTGACGCCACGGCAATACCTTGCGGTCCAACCCGTCCGCACTACAAATCAACCAATGCCACTTCGACCGGTTCGCAAATGGACGTTGGCTGTGCAAGTCAACGGCTACGACTTCTCCCACTACCGGGGGCGAGAAGGTGCGAACCGCATCGGCCGGGGCCGCTTGCAACGCGGGGGCTGTCATCGAGACCGGGGCCGACCACTCGGATTGCCCACGGGCGTTGACCGCAGCTACCCGCACCTCATATTCCATCCCGCTCATCGCCCACATATTCGCGATGGTATAAGGCGAGGAGGGGGTCATGTATTCGCGCCATGCGGGGACGAGTTCGTTTTTCAGTCTGATGGCGATCTTGTAACTCGCCGCGCCGGGCATTTCGCGCCAAGCGACGGTAAATCGTCTGTTGGAAGCACTCATGGCGACGCCGGTGGGCGCACCGAGGGCTTCCACCTTGTCGGAGGGGCTGTTAGCAGCGGACGCCAACAGCATGAGCAAGAGAGCAAGCGTCGAAGTTCGGGAGCGAATTCTTCGGGGGAGTTGAATGCCTGTCACCGTGGCGGTCCCGACCGTATCCGGTATCGTCGCGCTGGCATGGTCCTCGCAGTTGGTCGCATAGAGGCTTCAGTCCCACTTCGCCTCATCGGCGCAGTGGTCGTAGGATCGGCTCAGTAAATAGACCAACCCCCTATCGAGCAATAGTGCAAGACGTCGATCCGGCATTTGCGCGAGATCCCGGATCCGACAGCCCAGATACCACAATGGACAGCCTACTCCAATGCGCTCGACGTATTGCACGTCCGTGCCATCGCGACGAACTCGAAAGAGCGCGTGGCCGCTCCCCTGTGTACCTGCAAGCGAACCGATCAGCAGGTCGTCTCTCCACAGCGGGAACCAGCGCTCGTCATTGACGATGAGGCTGGAAATGCCGATGGACGGAACCCAAGCGAAAACGGGCTTTGTGAAGCCGTCGTGTAGCCCCACCTGTTCGGCTTGGGACACATTAACTCGGCTTCCATAACCGACGCCATAGGAGACCCGAGGCCAACCGTAATTGCCGCCTGCGACCAGCACGTTGAGTTCGTCGCCGCCTTGCGGTCCGTGATCGGTTCCCCACAAGTGGCCGGCCGCGTCCCGGGCGAGCCCCTGCGAATTGCGGAGGCCAGAGGCCAGCACCTCCGCCCGGCCGGTCGCGATTTCAACGCGGACGAGCTTGCCCAAGTGCGAGGCCGGGTCTTGAGCGGCCTCATTTACCAGATGCGGTCCCGGTACGACCAACAAGTGGTCGGGGCCGTCCGTCAACATCCGGCCCCCCGCTTGGACGGACGCGGTTTTCAGGCACGGCTCCGCATCATATATCGTTCTCCATTTCGGCGACACCGAAACGTCTGCGCCTCGGTGCCGAAGCGTCGTCGCGGACAACCGGAACCGCAGGCACTCGCTGGTGAAATGGTGATGCGCCACAAACAGTTCATACCGCCCGGCCGAACGCCGTTTCAACAAAATGTCGGTCACTTGGAACCGGTTCAAGGATATTGTCTTTGTCGGGTGGGCGAGGAGTCCGGCCTTATTCATCGGCACATTCCCTTTGAGCGGCACCACCTCCCCGGTGGTCGGGCGTATCAGATTGAACCGCCCCCACGGCGTTACGACGAGCAAGTCGTTGCCCAACGGCGCGATGGCACCGCCGCGCACGTAGGTATTGGCCATGTGATCCCATCGGTCTCGGAGCCAGATCCACACCGTTTGCAGATCATACAAGTGCGTCGTCAGCACCCCGGCGGCTTCGACGATGCCCAACTCCGCCGTCGCAGAGTACGACACCCCCTCTTTGTCGTAGTCAACCTGAACCGACAGGTGCTTCCCTTCCATGGAGGGATCCATGAAATACTCCCAAGTCGGTCGCGATTGACGCCTCGGCAATACCTTGGGGTCAGACCCATCCGCGCAGGAAATAAACCAATGCCACGGCGACCTATTCTCAAATGGACGCTGGCTGTTCACGCCAACGGCTATGGGTTCTCCCATCAACGAGGACGAGGGGATGCGAATCGCATCGGCCGGAGCTGCTTGCAGCACGGGGGCTGTTATCGAGACCGGGGCTGACCACTCGGAGTGCCCACGGGCGTTGACCGCGACCACTCGCACCTCGTACTCCATCCCGCTCATCGCCCACATACTCTCGATGGTATCGGGCGCGGAGGTCGCCGTGTGTTCGCGCCATGCAGGGACAAGTTCGTTTTTCGGTCTGACGGCGATCGTGTAACTCGTCGCGTCGGGGACTTCGCCCCAAGCGACGGTAAGGCGTCTGTTGGCAGCAGTAACGGCGACTTCGGTGGGCGTATCGAGGGTTTCCACCATGTCGAGGGTGCTTTTGACGTACATGCAGCCAGCGGGTGCCAACAGCATGAGCAAGAGAGCAAGTGCCGGCACCCGCTAGCGCCTCTCCTGCTGACGGCGGTCCACCCACGAATGCAGGGCCATCATTCCCAAGATGATCGCGCCGATGAAAATGTTGTACGCCAGCCCGGGGACGCCGATGAGCACGATGCCGTTGCGCATCAGGCGCAGGATGAACACGCCGAGCACCGTGCCGACGATGGTGCCGCGCCCCCCCGTTAGGGCTGTCCCCCCAATCACCACCATGGCGATGACCTCTAGCTCGTACCCCGTGCCGCTGTTGGGATTGGCCGCGGCCGTGCGTATGGAACTGATGATGCCGGCGAAACCCGCCATGACGGCCGAGAGAACAAACAGCTTGACCTTGGTGCGCTCTACGCGCACGCCGCGGGCGCGGGCGGCCTCGGCGTTGCCGCCTGCGGCTTGGAGCCAGTTCCCCATCTTGGTCTGCGTCAGCAAATAGCCGAGCAACAGCGCCGCCGCCACAAACCAAAACAGCGACATGTACACGCGCAGGCCAGCCACCTCAAAACTCCCGACCAGCACCTCGGCGAGGAAGAGATCGGCGGCGTCCCAAGTCCGCTGCGGAAACCCGCTCGTCACCACCAGCGCACTGCCCCGCACCACCAGCAACATGCCGAGCGTCACCAGAAACGAGGGAATCCGCAAGCGCGTGACGAACAAACCGCTGCACAGGCCGAGGGCCGCAGCCGTGCCCAAGGCGAGGACAAAGCCGACCTCAATGGACGTAGCCTCGGTGTTGTACAGGGTCCACATGAGCACTGGGCAGAACCCGAACAGCGAGCCGACCGAAAGGTCGAATTCGCCAGCCGTCATCAGCAGGGTCATGGCCAGCGCGATCAGCCCCAACTCCACTGTGAAGGCCAGCATGTTGCCGATGTTGCGCGCCGATAGAAACGCCGGATTGATCTGCCAGAAGACGAAAATCATGGCGACCAGCAGGACAAACGGGCCGAATTCGGGGCGCGACAGGATGCGCTGTACGGCTGCGTTCATCTATTCGCCCGACAGAATGTCGTCGTATAGCTGGGCCTTGTCGGCCTCGTAGAGCACGCCGGTGATCACGTCAAACCCCGCGGGGATGCCGCTGGCTGCCATGGCCGCCAACGACAGGGCCACGTAGCTGGTCGCGTGCGGGTCTTGCCACTGGGCGGCATTCACGTATCCGGCGAGCACCTCTCGGGTCGTGTCGAGGGAATTGCCCCAGCCGACGACCGGAATTTCTCCGGGCGCGATCCCGCACTGGTCGAACACGCGCTTGATGCTGCCGGTTACCAAGTCGCCGAGGCCGATGATCGCGTCGATGTTGTCGATGTTGGCCGTCATATAGTCCACCATGCGGGCGATGGCTTCGGCTTGGTCGAGGGTCGCGTCGGTGACTTCCCAAGCAATGCCCAACGGCTCAAAGACGCTGGCAACGCCCTGCTCCTCTTGGACGCCATAGGTCGCGCCCGGCACTTCTACCGGCAGCCAGACGAAGTCGCCGGATTGGACCAAGCCCTTGTCAACCAAGTACTGCGCCCACTGCCGCCCAATCCCGACTAGGTCGCCGCCCACATAAGCGTCAAAACTAGCGGTGGGATCGGGCGTGTTCATGTTGATGATGGGTATGTTGGCTTCGTTGGCCTCTTTCGCCACCTCTACCAAACTGCCCGGGTCTGGGCTGCTGGTGACGATGCCATCGGCCCCGGTGGCAATAGCGGCGCGCACGGCCTCCTGATGAGAAGCCACGTCGCCGTTGTGGAAGGACGTGTTGACCTTGTGGCCGGTATCCTCTTGCCACTGACGGGCACCGGCGAGAAAGTAGGTCCACACCGGATCGGCGGGCGAGCCGTGCGAAATCCAGTAAAAGGTCTTGGCCTCAGCCAACGCCGGGCTCAGAGCCAACAGCACACTGGCAAACGCGACAATCCTCATCTTAAACATCGGCATTCCTCTCCATGTAATTAGTTCAGCGGCCAATCTCAAGGGACTCCACCTGCACCAACAGCGTCTCGCGTTCCTCGGTACTTATGGCTCGCAACGGACGCCGAGGGTCGCCGCACTCCATCCCTATGCGCTGACTGACCACCGCCAAGACGCTGCCGAAATAGCCGAATTGCGCCACCGTGCTGTGAAAGGCATTGGCCCGTTGCTGGGCCGCTTGGGCCGCGGCCAGATCGCCCGCTTGGTAGGCATTCCATAAGGCCATCCACAGCTCCGGAGCCGCGCACAAAGGGCCATCGACCGACCCGACGGCTCCGACGGTCATGGCGGGCAACATCAGCTTGCCGCTGCCGATAAAGGCGTCTAGCCCCATGCCGACGAATTCGAGCAGGTTGGCGAATATCGGCGACGAGTGTTTCAAACCAACTGTCTGGGGCACTTCCTCGACGAGACGCCGCATGAGGGCTGGGCTGACATCGAGGCCGGTGCAGCCGGGCAAATTGTAGATGAACAACGGCCGGTCCGCCGCCGCTCCCACGGCCCGATAGTATTCTACCACGCCGTCATCGTCGCCTTGGTAGAAAAAGGGCGGCACCGCGCAGACAGCTTCCACTCCGGCTCGGGCTGCGTGAGCCGCCAGTTTTTCGGCCCGCGCCGTGGTATTGGCTCCCACGTGCATAATGACCTGAGTGCGCCCCGCGTTTTGGTCGGCGGCGATCTCGGCGATGCGCTGGTTCTCCTCGTCGTTGAGCAGGACGCTCTCGCCAGTGCCGCCAGCGACCCAAAAGCCGTGGACGCCGGCTCGTATATTGAACTCCATTGTGGCGCGGAAGGCTTGCTCGTTTAAGGTCCCATCCTCGTTTTTCGGGCTGATAATCGCCGGCACTACCCCGTGAAATTGCCCCATATTTTCCTCCTTGTATCCTTATTTTGTATAATACCTCAGCAGCCTTTCGCGCCGAGGCGAACCGCGCTCAATATAGGCGTCAACCTCTCGGCTTCCAACACGCAGACCATCTTAGGAGAATGATATGAAAAGCTATCGCGTGGCCATACTGGGTTGCCGGGGCCGCGGCACGGCCGCAGCACGAGCATATCACGCCCACCCCCGCACGGAAATCGTCGCCCTCTGCGACCTCGTGCCAGACCGGCTCGACACCCTAGGCGACGAACTCGGAGTCGCGGCGCGCTACACCGACCTAGACGCGATGATGGGCCAGCACCAACCCGATATCGTCGCCATTCCCACCGGCACGGAATTCCATCACGCGCTGGCCCTGCGCGTACTCGAATACGGCGTCCACATCGACATTGAAAAACCCCTGTGCGTCGATTGCCAGCAGGCCGACGAGGTGCTGGCCAAGGCCCGAGCAAAAAACGTCCGCATCGCAGTGCATCATCAAGGGCGCGTCGGCGTCTATATGAAAGCCGTGGCCAAAGCCCTTGCCGAGGGACGCATCGGCTCGTTGCGCCACATCCACGCCCACGGCAAAAACTACTACGGCGGCTACAACCTAATGAACATCGGCACGCACATAATCAACAACATGCTCAAGGTCGCCGGCCCGTGCCGCAGCGTCGTCGCCACCGCCACTACCGATGGCCGCCCCATCGCCCCGACCGATGTGGTGCCCTCTCCGCAAGGGATGGGCACCATTGCGGGTGAACACATCACTGCGACGCTCGGTTTCGCCGACGGCGTCACCGCAACGCTCCTCCAGCACCGCTTCCCCACTCCGGTCAATCCGGTGATAGAATTCTGTGGCAGCGAAGGCCGCTTGGTGCTCTCCCAGCTCGTCTGGAAAAGGGACATCGGCGCGCTCCTGCTGTCGCAGCCCCACTATGCCCTCAACGACGCAAGAGAACCTTGGGAAGTGCTATCGCCCATCCACTGCGCGGGCTATGATCCGCAGAGTTCGGCCCACCCAGACGACTACGCTTATGTAGAGGAGTATGTCGCGGCACTCGACGCCGGTCGCGCCCACGAATGCAGCGGCCAAGCGGGCCAGCACATCGTGGAAATCATGATGGGCATTTTCGAGTCGGCCGCGTACGGCAAACGGGTGGATTTACCCCAGCCGGATCGCACCCATCCCCTGCTGCGCTGGCGGCGCGAGAACGGCTTGCCGCTCCCCGATCCCATGCCGCGTCCCTACGCCGAGTGGCTGGCGGCCGAGGACATGCGGTTGGGGCGGAGTGGGTGATTTAACAACGGATGGACTGACAGGAGGTTTGAATCGACATGAACGACACTGAAAAATTCCTCTTCGACCTACAGGGCTTCATCGTCGTCCGCGAGTTCCTCTCGCAGTACGAGGTCAAAGCACTCAACGACGCTTTCGACGCCAACTGGGACCAGCGCCGCGAAGACCCAATCGGCGACCCCAGCGGCAACATGGCTGGAACGGCCAAGCGCGGTATTTTCACCGGCATGCTCACTTGGGCGCAGCCCCATTGCCAGCCCTTCCGCGACCTGCTGGCGCACCGCAAGCTCCTACCCTATCTCAATACCCTGCACGGACGCGGCTGGAAGCTCGACCACGAGCCGTTCCTGATTACCGGCTCTAAGGGTATCGAGGGCCTGCGCCTCCACGGCACCACCAACGTCCTCTTTAATGGCTCCCGCTTCTACGCATACTCCAACGGCCAGATGCGCTGTGGCCTGCTCGTCGTTCAGTACACCTTGCACGACCAAAATCCCGGCGACGGCGGCCTCTGCGTCATCCCGGGCAGCCACAAGGCGAATTTTTCTTGTCCTCGGCAGATCACGACTTGGGAGGAGCATCCAGAAATCGTTTACCAAGTGCCCTTAAAGGCCGGCGACATGGTCATCTTTAGCGAGAATACGCTACACGGTGCCCTGCCATGGCAGGCGGACCACGACCGCCGCGCTCTGCTCTACCGGTACACGCCCAAGTACCTGCACTACGACGGCGGCACGTACGAGGTCAGCCAGCCAGCATGGGTATCGGAATTGACCGAGGCGCAACAAGCGGTGCTCGAGCCGCCCTACATCTACCATCACCCGCTCATCGAACCGGACGGTGAGACCGTGGTGCGCCCGCGCCGCGAGGATTAGCCTTGGTCGGTGTACTATAGCGGGTAGTACTTCAAGAGGAAGGCTAGGATGCCGGGGGGCGCGTGGGCTGTCACTCCTGCGAAAGCAGGAGTCCAGTCTCTCACCCCGCTGAATTCCGACTTTCGCCGGAATGACGGTGCAAAAGAGGCGAGCAACAGGCTCGGGGCATCTTGCCCTCGAAAGAGCTTGACGCCAAGATCACTCAACAGCCCCGAGAAGTTGCCCGACGAGGGTTTTAAGAACATTTGGCTTGCTTGCGGAATCGCCCTTAGCCCTGCCACTCCAAATTGATAATAGCGGCGCAAGCGATCAGGTAGCAGGCGACGGATCGGTCGCCATCGTGCATCAAGCAAGTCGGGCGCACTCATCGGAGCCTTGCCGCTAGTCCTAAAGTCGCGATCTTCGACGCGCTCAGAGTTGGCTAATGATCCGGGTTAGTCGCTATCGTCAAGCCCCATACGACGCATCGCGTATCTGGTCAAAATGACCTCCAAATCCTCTGCAAATACAAATTTTACCTCGTGTCGGTCGCCAATCTCCACGAGGCCATAATTATCCTCTCTCTTGGCTTGAGTGAAGATAACCACCTTTTCGATCAGCTTTTCCCTACCCTTGTTCCAGTAGCTTGCCTTGTTTATCTGTTTTATGACACTCTCGCCAACTTCTCCTACGTGATCTTTCACTTGAACGGCGATGACATAATCCTTGGTATTGGATAATCCCGGAATCGTGATTTTGATATCGGTACCATGCTTTCCCTCATTACGACCACCTACCCTCTCGATTTGGGCATGTGGATACAAATTTTTCAGGGATTCCTCAAGCACACTTTCCCAACTCTCTGCGTTGAATTGGATATTGAGTTTATCGTAAACCGACTTCCCAAAGTTCCTACGGCTAAATACTTCGCCAAAGGCGGAATTGATGGCATCTATCAACCTATCTTCATCCGGCAGGTCTTGGTCAAGTTCTTCTAGTCTAGCATCATCTATCTCTATAATCTTGTCGATGTCTTCCCCGTAGTGATCGATATTCCAGAAGCGACCTTGATATTTTAGCGTTGACCGGATATTGCCAGTGACATGTTTGCTTTGTCTGCTGAATTTCTTGAGAAATTTTGCCGGAAAAATGTGTCCATAGTCCCCGTATTTCTCCGAGATTTTGAACCGGTAGCCTTTGTCCCAATCTTCCGTTGCCTCGACTACGGACACCGAGGCCCAATCCGGCAGTCTGGGTACCAGTAAGAAGTGGCCTTTCTTGACCTCGAACATCCTCAGATTTTTAGCTACTTCTGGATCGGTAATTGGCTTTCGAAGATCATGCGCCGGATCATATCCCCATCCTTGGCGCAATCGGCCATCTAGGAGCTCCTTTTGGAAGAAGTCTCTATCGCTGGTGCTGATTCGGTAACCCCAGTAGCGAATTGTCATGGTTTTTCTCCAGAGAAAGGGGATTTATAAAATCATCCTGTTGACCAACCTGTTGACCAACTTGTTAGATGCTTTGCAACGCTGGTCAATGGATTATCGGTCGACGATCAGGGCATGTCCACGAACACTTCCATCCTATCCCTCCACAAGGATAGGATATAAAGAGCCACTGACCTCGCATGGTGCCAAGCCATGTCTCCATCTCGTACAGTAACGGGAAGTCCTGCCTATTTGCTGGGCGTCAGGGAGCCTCCCCTGTGCCGAGAAAGGCTATTTTATTCAGCAAGTGACCCGACAGAGCGGGCACTACGCTTAATGGAGACCGTGAAATAAAAAAGAACATATTCCGCCCTTGTCAACCAAAAAATTGCTCTATATAAACGCGGCATAAACGCGGCGTACTGTTCGGCTGCCTGCATACAATTAGGATATAACACAGGGAAGCACAGCATGAACACAAAAAGGCCCCGACAGTAGAAATACCATCGGGGCCTTCGCTTTCGCCAATCATGTACATGATCGGCTGCTGGTTTACGTGAGAGCGTCCCTACCCCTGCCACTCCAAATTGATACTCGTGTACCCGTCCGTATAGCGGCGCAAATGCTCGGGTAAGTTAGCCAAAAACCACTGGCCTTCCGCTGGGATTTCCCAAGGCACGTCAATGCGATGGCTGCGAGGCCGGAAACCGATGCCGCAAGATAAGCGCGTCTTTTCAATGCGGTTGGGGAATGCGCCGTGATACGTGCGATGGGCGAAGACGATCATGTCGCCGCCGTTGGTGAAGAGGGGGACGAGGCCGGGGATGTCAAAGCCGTTGTAGGCGCGTTCCTCCGTGCCCTCTGGGTAGAAGGAGCGCCGGTCGGCCGTCATGCGGAATCCCTCCGGTCCCTCCCAGTCCTCGACGTGGGAATCCTCAATGACGCATAGGCCGCCGTGCTCGGGCCGCGACCCGGTCAGATAAAACCACTTGCCCGACGGCCACAACCCGCGATTGAGGACATCGCCCGAGTGCTTGATCTCGGTCGAATAGCCGCACCAATCCGTGTGCCACCCCACGGGCGCGGAGCCGGTCCGGCGGATGATGGCGGCCGAGCGGTGGATCGTCAGCTCGTCGGTGCCGATTAGGTGCCGGTGAATGTCCATGAAGGGCGCGTAGTCGAGCACCTCCCAAGCACCTCGGCCAGACTCGATCCAGGCATGCCGCGTACGGCTCTCGCCCGGCTGCAAGGTGCGCTCCGGGTCCGTGCCGTCCCACACCGCCTGCTTGAGCTGGGCGACGATCTCCGGCGGCAGCACGTCTTTGATCACGGCGAAGCCGTGCGCCTCCAAGCATTGGTCCATCGCGTCGAGCTCGTCGGTGGCAAACTCATAGCGATAGCCCAAGTCCGGCTTCTGAATGTGCAAATAGTCTTCCATCGTTTCCTCCTTACAAGTGCCCGTGTTAGAAGCGCTGCGCCTCGGCACCGTCTGCAAGCGCTAGTTCGTAGCAGGCGGCTTCGCTATCCGTGCGCACCAACAGATAGGGCGCGGCAAGGGCTGGGGGATTCCAAGTTTTGCCCGCAAAGGCCGTCATGCGCGCCAGTTCTACGGGGCGGTCGGGGCGGGCCTCGACCAGCACCACGTCGCCCGATTCGCTCATTATTAGCAGGATGTCGTCTATCAGGATGAGTTGGCCGTGACCATAGCGACCGCGCTTCCAGCGACGCTTGCCGTCTTGCGGGTCGAGGCAGACCAGCACCCCATCGTCGAGGCCATAGACAAAACCATCGCGATAGACCATGTTGGCAAATTTGGCCTTGAGCCGGGGGCTTTTCCAGACGAGATCACTCGTCAAGCCGCCGTCGGGCGAGGCCTGCACTTGATACAGTTTGGCACCAATGCCGTAGCCGGTGGAAGCCAAAACCCGGTCCCCGGGCAAGAGCAGGGGGTTGGCAATGCACTCGACCTGATCCCAAGGCTGGTGCCAGAGGGGAATTCCGCTGTGCGGGTCGTGCGCGACGACGCTGTGGTTGTTGAAGATCAAGATCTGCTCGCGGCCCGCCAAAGTGACCAACTGCGGCGAGCTAAAGCCAGCCTTGTCCGCGCCCCCGCCCCAGACAAACGCGCCGCTTTGGCGGTGATAGGCCACCAGCGAGCGCTCAGCCGGGCCTCCGGCACTTACCACGACCAAGGAGTCGAGGACCAGCGGTGAACAGCTAATGCCCCAGACATGCGCCTCGGCCTCGTTGTCGGCGAGGATGTCCTGCGCCCAAATCAGGGCACCGCTGGCCAGATCCAAGCAGTTGAGGATACCCGTAGCACCCAGCGTGAAAACGCGGTCTCCGGCGATAGTGGGCGTAGCACGCGGGCCGATACCGGCGATGACGGTCTCGTAGCGGGTCGAATCGGCGTGGTGCCAGAGCTTGCGGCCGGTCGCCAAGTCGTAGCAGACGACCTGCTCCTCGGGACCGTGCTGCTCCTGCGTTACGGCCCGGTCGCCGACAACGGCAAAGGAGGACCAAGCGGCACCGACCGAGCGACGCCAGACCTCGCGCGGCGGGTGCTGGGTCCAGTCGCGCTCGAGGGGGACGCCGCGGAGGCGATTGTCGCGCTCGGGGCCGAGAAATTGCGGCCAATCGCGGGCGTTGAGTGCGGTTGCGTCCCCGCCGGCAATGGCGGCTTCGTCTTGGGTACTCCAGCGCCATTCGAGGATCGGTATGAAGTCGCCGCTCAGCCCCTTGATGCGAAAACACCCGATTCCAAGCGCGACGACGAGGACGAGGCCACCGAAATAGCACAGCCGCCGTCTCCAAGCCAGCCGCGACGCGAAGAGCAACCAGAGCACCGCAAAAAACGCGGCGAGCATGGAGACGGCCATGGTGCGCATAACCTGTTGCTGGCGGTGTGGAGCTTCGGGCAACCAGATCAGCAGGAGTGCCAGAACGATGCCGCCGCCGAGCAGATAGAGGGGCCATAAGCGAGGGCTAGCTGAGGACATGAGTTAGACGCCGCCGGTGACGGTCTCCAAGCGGATCCAATCGCCGCTGGCGACCGAGCGAGCAATGGCGGCCATGGCCCGCATCGCGTGGGTTCCATCCTCCACATCGGCCCCCAGTTGGGGCGCGCCGCGGAGGACGACATCGGCAAAACCTTCGAGCTGGAGTCGGTAGAAATGCGCGTCGGCCCCCAGCGGCCGGCGATATTGACCATCGTGCGTGGAGAAGCATTCGACATCGCTGGATTTCAAAAACCACGGCAGGTAGGTTTTGCCGACGACGCTGCCGTGCTCTCCGTAGATGTGAAAGCCCTCGTGGTAGTCCATGCGCACGGCGACCGTCAGGTCGAGATGCCCTTGGCCGCCATTTGCAAACTCCACTTCGACAAACCAAGAATACGCCCCAAACATCTCCTTGCGCCGGCCGCGCACGGCCACGAGCGGGCCGCCTAAAAAATGGGCTATGTCGATGAGATGCGAGCCGTGGGTCAGCATGAAGTAACGCCGCTTGTCGCCCTTGGGATCGCCCGCTGGCCGGCGCGCCTGATCGCTGTGCAGGGGCAGGGGCTGGAGGTTGTCGGTCATGGTGTAGCGATAGGTCGAATCGCAATACCAAGCCTTCAGGGCCAAGAGCGACCCCATCTCCTCGCGGATGAACTGCCGAGCAAAAGCAATCCCAGGGTCAAACCGCTTCATGTGCCCTACTTGGAGCTTGCACCCCGAGTCGGCGACCGCTCGGCGCAGGGTTTCGCACTCTTCCACGCTGGTCCCCAGCGGCTTTTCCACAAAGACGTGTTTGCCAGCCGCCAACGCCTGCAAGCTGAGCGGAACGTGAAACGAATCGGCCGTGGCGATGATGATCGCTTCCACCTGCCGGTCCGCGAGCATGTCGGCAAAATCGGCGTAGGTTTTCTCCGGTTGGTGAACGGCCGCCATGCGCTCGACCAAGTCCGGCGCTTGGTCGCAGAGCGCGTACAGGCGCGTATTGCGGCCCTTGATGCACGACTCAAAGTGGGCGAATTGGGCGATGGGGCCGCAGCCCAACACGCCGATGGACAGGACTTGGCTATCTTTGTTCACGCGCTTTTTGTGGGCAAAATGGCGTAGGCTTCAATCTCGACGACGAGGTGCGGCTTTAGCAGCGCGGCGACGACGACCAAGGTCGAGGCCGGCAAAATCTCGCCAAACGCCTCGCCGTGAGCGCGGGTGACGCCAGCGGCATGGGCCGTGTCCGTGATGTACACGACCGTCCGCACCACATCGCCGAGGCTAGCACCGGCCTCGGCGAGGGCCTTGGCGATGATCTGCAATGCGCCCTTGGCCTGTTCGTAGGCATCTCCTTGGTCGTAGGGCGGCTGAGCGCAGGTGCCGGCGACGTGGACATGCCGACCGAGGCGCACAGCGCGCGAATAGCCAAACTCCGCGCCGAACGCGCTGCCAGTCTCTATGTTTTTGCGTTTCATAAGCTCCCTTTATCCATGGTTTCTTCGACCTCCGCCCACTCCTCCAACAGGGCCGCCAAGGCGCGCTCGACCTCCGTGCGTTCGCATTCGAGGGCCTTGATCTGGTCGGGCGGGGTCTTTGCGTAATACGCTGGCTTGCAGCACAAGGCGTCGATTTCCGCCAGCCGGACCTCGGCCTTCTCTATCCGCGCCACGCGCTCGGCTTGCTGGGTCGCGGCGCGGTGCTGCTTGTTTTTGCCCTTGCGGTTGGACCGCGGCCCTGGGGCGGACGTCTCTTTTTTCTTTTTGGCTTGTCTGGCCTTGAGGATGACTTGGTCGGCGTCGAGGTGGTCGTCGCCACAGAAGTGGACGTACTCTTCGTACGAGCCGCGGAAGTCGCGGATTTCCCCGGGCCTGATCTCGACGATGCGAGTGGCGAGCTGGCTGATGAACCAGCGGTCGTGCGAGACGATGAACAGCGTGCCCGGATAGTTTTTAAGCCCGGCGACCAATGCCTCAATGGATTCGAGGTCGAGGTGGTTGGTCGGCTCGTCGAGCACCAGCACATTGGGTTGGGCAATGGCCAGCCGGCAGAAGACGAGCCGAGCGGCTTCGCCACCCGACAGCGCACTCAGGCGCTTCTTGCCGTCATCGCCGGAAAAGAGCATCCGCGCCATCTGCCCGCGCACAAAGCCGAGGCCCTGGTCCTGACAACACGCCCAGACCCACGCCTCAGCCGTTTGGTTGGGCGGGCTGAGTTGTTCGCGGTGGTCTTGGGCAAAGTACCCGGGATGGGCCTCGTACCCCCACTCGACCTCCCCGGCGTCGGCGGCTAGCTCGCCCATCGCGATCTTGAGCAGCGTTGATTTGCCGATCCCATTCGGCCCCATAATCGCCAAGCGGTCCCCCTTCTGCACGAGGAGATCAACCCCGTGCAGCACTTCGTTGTCGCCGAACGCCTTTTTGACGCCTTTGAGCGCGAGCACATCGCGGCCACTAGTGCGCCGCTGCTCAAAGCGGAAGGCCGGGTAGCGACGCGAACTGCGCGGCAACTCGGCCATCTCCTCTTCCCGCTTCTCAATCAGCCGTAGCTTGTTCTGGGCTTGGCGGGCTTTGCTCGCCTTGGCGCGGAAGCGATCCACAAACTGCTGGTGATGGGCGATCTCGCGTTCGCGGCTGGCAATTTCCTTTTCTCGCCGCGTGCGCTCGGCCTGCTTGGCTTGGAGGAAGGCCGTGTAGTCGCCCCGATAGAGTTGGACGGTCTCGTAGTCAATGTCGAGGATGCAGGTGCTGATGTTATCGAGGAAACGGTGGTCGTGCGAGATGATCACCACCGGCCCAGAAAAATCGCCCAGGAAGGTCTCTAGCCAGCGGATCGAGAGGATGTCGAGGTGGTTGGTCGGCTCGTCGAGCAGCAACGCATCCGGGGCACTCGCCAACACCTGAGCGAGCAAGACCCGCAGCTTGAAGCCGCCGGAAAGCGTTGAGAGCGGGTCGTCGTGAATGGGGGCCGGCAGCCCGAGGCCTTCTAGAATCGCGCCGGCCCGGGCTTGCGCGATATACCCGTCGCAGTGAAGAAAGGTCTCTTCGAGCCGGGCGAACTTGTCGGCGTCAAACTCCTCGGCGGGCGCGGCGAGGAGCCGCTCTTTGGCGACCGTTGCCTCCCACAGCGCGGCGTTGCCCATCAGCGCGACATTGAGAATGGACTCGTCCTCGTAGAGGAACTGATCCTGTTGTAAGACCCCCAAGCGCAAACGCTGCGGAACCGCGATCGCGCCTTCGCTCGGTTCGAGGTCGCCGGAGAGTATGTTGAGGAGCGTGGTTTTGCCCGAGCCATTGGCCCCCACCAAGCCGTAGCGCTCGCCCGCGTTGAGCTGGAGCGAGACCTTGGTGAAGAGCGTCTGGTCGCCGTAGAACTTGCCGACATTGGATAGCGTAATCATAACTTGGTATAATTACGGAAAATCAGCGGTAATGGGCTACTCTGCTACTCGCTGGTTCGCCATCTTCTCAGCTTACCTTTCTCCCAAGGAGCCTCCCATGAACGCAGACGACAAATACCTCTTTGACCTGACGGGCTATTTGGTCCTCCGAGCCGTGTTGACCGCCGCGGAGGTGGCCCAGCTCAACGCCGGCATCGACCGCCACCGCGATCATATCAGCGAGATCGACCGATCGCTGTCCGGCGACTCGCCCGCGCTGCAAGGCACCTCGCGGCGCAAGGACTTAGGCGGCATGCTCGCTTGGGAGCGTCCCTATTGCGAGCCGTTCCGCAAGCTGCTGATCCATCCCAAGGTCAAGCCCTATCTCGAAGAGATTTTGGGCCGGGGGTATCGCCTCGACCACGGGCCGGGGCTGATCGCCATGGACGCGGGTTGCGAGGGCGGGCTTTTGCACGGCGGCGGGGTCGAGCGCCGGGATATATCGGAGGCGTATTTCTTTAAGAACGACCGCATCTACACCGGGCTGACCGTGGTTGAGTATCTGCTGGCCGACGAAGGGCCGGGCGACGGAGGCGTGGCGGTGATACCGGGCAGCCACAAGGCCAACCTCGCCTGTCCGCAAAGCATGATTCGGTGGGAACAGTACCAAGAGCACGTGCTCGAAGTAAACGGCAAGGCCGGCGACGCCGTGATCTTCACCGAGACCTTGACGCACGGGACGCTGCCGTGGACCGCCGAGCACGAGCGGCGGGCACTGCTATACAAATTCAGTCCGGGCACCCTGTCTTACGGCTCGGGCGCACACCAGACGACATATTCCGAGTACATCGAGGATATGACCGAGGAGGAGCAGGCCGTGATGGAAGCGCCGCACATTAGGCGGTGAAGCGACGAGGGCAGTTCTGAAAATTGCTGTCGCTTTGACCATACAACCGATTTTTGAGATATTGAGCGGTAAAGTGGCGCGAGCAGGTTATATACTCCGCCATCTATTACACCATCAACGAGTGAGCAATCCTGAAAAGGAGTTTTTGTGATGACTGACAGCATCAGAGATCGTGTTCCAAGCTATCTCGATCTAATAAAACCGACACTTGCTGCCCTCCATCGGCTTGGGGGCAGTGCTAACAATAGGGAGATCGTCAATCAAGTAATTGAAGATATGGGACTGTCTGATGATATCGTCCAAGTCCCGTATCGCGGAAAAGCGAAGCGCGGAAAAGCGAATATGACCGCACTGGAGGACGAATTGGGTTGGGCGAGAACCTACCTCAAAAAGTACGGTTTGATCGATAATTCGGAGAGAGGCGTGTGGTCGCTTACTGCTAAAGGGCAGCAAACACAAGACGTTGACCCTCAAGCAGTTCGTGATTTTTACCGCAGCCAGAGCCAGAGACGAACTCTCGAACAAGCAGAAGACACCCCAGCCGAAGAAGCCGAAACCTTAACCTTAGCCGAGGAGATCGCTTCTTGGCGTGCAGACTTGCTTGACGCCCTCCGCAACATGCCTCCCGACGCATTTGAACGATTGTGTCAAAGGCTGTTGCGAGAATCGGGCTTTATTGAAGTTGAGGTCACGGGAAAATCCGGCGATGGCGGAATCGACGGGCACGGAATAATCCGCCTCGCGGGGCTGATTAGCTTTCCCGTGCTGTTCCAGTGCAAACGCTATAGCGGCAGCGTTGGCGCGAGCGTGGTCAGAGACTTTCGCGGCGCGATGGTGGGACGGGCGGAAAGGGGCCTTGTCTTGACGACGGGCCACTTCACAACAGAGGCGCAACGAGAAGCCACCCGAGATGGGGCGACGCCAATAGACTTGATTGACGGCGAATTGCTAATGGATAAAATGAAAGAACTCGAACTCGGCGTGTCCGTAGAGATGGTCGAGAAAGTGGAAGTGAAAAAGGACTGGTTCGCGTCGATTTAGCACGGCTATTCAACTCCTGCCGCGAATGGCCCTGTATCCCGCCTTTCCCACTACGTAAACTGCTACCGGACTACCCACTATACTGGTTGGTACTCCCGCTAATTCAACCAAAATTTTGGGTCAAGCAAGCAATGTCCGCGTCAGAAATTCATCCATCGCTGGAAAGACGGAGTAAAACTTCTCAAGCACAGGAGTTTCCGCCGGGACTGTCGCGGGAAACTCTATCATTTCCGCTCGACCTAGCAGAGACAGGAGCCGCTCAGCACTTTGTCGCGGGTGTATTTCATCGTCACCCGGCACGATCATAACCGGGAACGAAATCGAGCGCACATCCTCTTCGGTCAGTCCTGCGGGCCAACTCATCGATAAGAGGAATGTACCCCATCGACGAATTGTTTTGGCAAACAACTGCGGGTCTATCGCTAAAACGCGCGCTCGATTGTTCGGATTCCGATAGATCGTTTGTGCCAACCAAGTGCCTCGTTCAGAGGATTGCCCCTGTAGCTCACCGATCCACGACTCTGTTGACGCATCAATCGCGGCTTGCATCCCTTCCCGTTCCGCTATTTCTGCAAGACTAAAACAATGCTTATGCACACTGGGGCTAACTAAGGAGGTATCGTCGGTCGGTGCAGAGAATAGAACGAGCGATCTTACATCTTCTGGGTATCGATGCGCCATCCAAAGCGATAAACTGCTACCGGCTGACGCGCCCGCGAAACAAGCAGGGCCTAACCCTAAATTCCGCAGGAGTGCATGAAGGTCCTCTACGTCCGTCGTCATATAGTTTGGACTGTTCGATAGGGCAACATCAGACGCTCCAAACCCATTGCGTCGATCCCAAATCAGCACGGAGTATTGACGAGAAAAATGACCCGCCACCAAGTAACTCAGTTCGTTGCGACCAAAGCGACCCCCTTCCGTCCATACCAGCAACGGCCCTTCACCAAAGACTTCATACACAATGGACGCACCGTTTACCGTCATTGTAGGCATTGATTGCAGGCGGATCACTTAACGCCGCGCAGCAAGAACACGCGGTCGCTGTTGAAGTAGTTGCCAACCCGCTCGTCGCGGTAAGCACCACCGGCGATTAGCAGGCGGCCGTTGACCGCGGCCGCAGCACCCCAGCTAACCGGCAGGGGCAGGTCGGGGACGCGACGCCACTGACCGGTATCCGGCGCGTAGGCAAAAGCCGTCGTCTGGCCGCTAGCGGCCCCTCGTCCTCCCATCACCCAGACGCTGCCATCGAAGGCCGTGCATAGAGGGGCACTCGGCGGACGCGACGGGTGCTCAACTTGGCTCCAGCTATCCCGCTCAGGATCATAGACGAACAGACCCGGACAATGGGACGAAGGGCCGGCGGCGATGTAAATTTTGCCATTCAGAACGCAGCCGCTGGCCTGCGACACAGGGTTAGGCGCGGGGGCGTCAACCCGCCAACTCGTCTCCCCAACCCCAATGCTCAAGACCTCTGCGGTCGGGCCTTCGTCGTCGGCACCGCCCACGGCGTACAACCGGCCGTTGACCGCGAGGGCCACTACTTGCCCGGCTTTGCGGGGTAATGGCGGCCCGAGGCGATAACGCCGCGTGCGAGGATCGAAAATCTCGACGGTCGCTGTCGCCCGCGTCTTGTTGTCGGCGCGGAAGAGTCCTCCTAAAAGCCAGAGCTCGTCGTCGAGGGCGGCGATACCGGAGTACGCCTTGCCCGGCTCGAGCATGGGCGGCTCCACGCGCCAAGTGCCCGAGGGAATGTGGTAAGACCACACGTGGTCGAGGTTTACCCACTCCGCCGCTGGCCAGCCGAAGAAGGTCTTGCCCCCGGCGGTGTACAGACGGTCCTCAATGCGGGCAAAGATGTGGTCGTGATTGCCCGCTGGCATGGGCGGCTGCTCGTCCCAGTGCTCGTGCCAAAGGCTCTCAAGGTCGGCGAGACGCTGAACCAGCCCCGCCCTCAACACCCAGAGGCTACCGGACCGGGCATGCAGCAGCGCCTGCACCGGGCCATCGTCGCCAGCCTGAATCAGCCGCCAAGCCGGTGGGTCGGCGGCGTCCACCGTCAGCTCGCGCAGGCTGCCATCGGCAAAGCCGACTACGATCTGACCGCCGCCGCGCGCGATCGCAGTGATGCGGGCATCAACGGGGTTAGCAAAGGAGCGATGGGGACCGGACGAGCGGGGATCAACGCGCAGGACAGAGGCTTCCAAGGCCACCCAGACGAAGCCAGCGTCGTCGGTGACAGCACCCTGCCAAGAGCCAGCGAGTTGATTCGCCGGCAGGTCGAGGCGCTGCCAGCCGTGGGGATGTTGGTTCGTCAGAACGGCTATGTCCCGCCGCTGACCGTCCTCGGCGATGGCCCACACGTTGCCGAAGGGATCGTCGCACACCGGCGTGACCTCCCACCCGGGCGGCGCGGATGGCGCGGGCTCAAACATGGCGTCACCCCGACGCACGGCACCGCACCCAGCGCACCAAACATCCCCCCACCGCGTCGCCAGCAACGGCCCGGGAGACCCCTTGAGCAGGAAAGAAGGCGTCCGGGAGACCGGCTCGCCCCCCCGACGCGGGTAGCGCAAGACCTCGCCATCGAGGGCCATCCACACATCCCCGTCTGGGGCAATCTGTAGGCCGTCAACGCGCCCCTTGCCGAAAACCTCCCAAGCGTTGGCGTCGTCCGGGGCACTGCGAGCGACGATCCCCCCGGCACCAAGGACGGCGACATAGACCCGACCGTCGCGATCTTCGAGGAGAAGGCCCGGCCCGTCGGGCAAGCCCTCGTGCAAAGTGTCGGCCGCGGCAAGTCCAGCGGAAATGACCATGAGACAACCTATTCGATAGAGGGATCGGAGTGGGATGGAATTAAGCAGCATTGTGACCAGTTTCTCCGTTTGCAATGGTACATCTCTTGTTGTTTAAGGCGGTGCCGCTTAGCAGCTCATCGAGGTTCGAGGCGATCAATGCGCCCCTCCTGAAAATCTACTTCCAGCCAAGGATCGGCCGTGTCGCGGCGGAACTGGTAGAGTTGGGTACGCATCTGGGCGGCCACCTCCTGCAAGTGGGGATCGTCAATCCGGTTGACGCTTTCGGTGGGATCGGCCTCCAGATCGTATAACTCCTCGGGAGCACGCACGAGAAGGTGGCGGATGGGACGCTCGCCCATAGCGGGAATCGCGTCGCGTCGCACGGCCGTCCAAGTGGCCGAGCGGAATAGGTCTGTGGGCAACAGGGTCGTGAGACCAGCGGCCAAGTTGCGCACGAATTTATAGCGCTGTCCGCGCAGCACCCGGTAGGGATTGTAGTCAACCACCTCGTGAAAGCAATGCGAAAAGAACGTGTGATCCCAGTCGGGGACGGACGGATCGGCTAGGCCCGGCAGGAGGGAGCGGCCGGGCAAGTCCGCGGGGGCCGGTACGCCGCACCACTCGTGCAAGGTGGGGCGGATATCGGTCCAACTGACGAGGGACTGACTGCGAGTGCCGGGGGCCGTGATGCCCGGTGCCCGCAGGATAAAGGGGCAGTGGTGCCCGCTGTCGAAGAAGGATGCCTTGGCCCCGGGGAAAGGCATGGCGTGGTCGGTGGTGACGACGACCAAGGTCTCGTCGGCCTGCCCCGACTCTTCCAAGGCGTCGAGCAGACAGCCCACGCCAAAATCGAAGCGGGAGACCGCTTGATAGTACTCGGCGAGGTCGGCGCGCACGTCGGGCACATCGGGCAGATAGGGAGGAACCACCACGTCGTCGGGGCGGTACTGGGTTGCGGGCACGTCGGGGTAGGAACGTTCATTGCCAAAGCCCCGACCTGCGCGATGGGGGTCGAAAAACCCCACGTGCATATAGAACGGCTGGTCGGGATTAGCGGCCCAAAAGTCGCACACGGCGCGGGCTAGTTCAACGCCGTTTCTGGCATCGACTTGAGGCTCAAAGTCAAAGGGGTACACGCTGGGCGGTTCGACGTGCTTTTTGCCGATGCAGGCCGTGGCGTACCCATGCTCCTTGAGGCTGGAGGGCGTGGAGGTAATATGGGGGTGCGTGGAGAAGCCGTGAATGCCGTGGCAGTGGCCGTACTGGCCGTGGGTGTGGCTGTGGTATCCCGTGAGGATGCAGGCGCGGCTGACCGCGCAGGAAGGACTCGTGCAGAAGGCTTGGTCGAAGGTCGCGCTCTGGCGGGCAAACGAGTCAATGCGGGGCGTGTGGACGACGCTGTTGCCGTAGCAGCCGGCGATGCGGCTCCAGTCGTCGGCGATGAGGAATAGGACGTTGCGTTGGGCGGTCATGCGCAATCAGACGTGCCGCTCGCCGTACGAGACCTCGCACGCCTCGTCGGCGCATTCGACCCGGCCGAACCGATGCCGATTGCGGGCGACTAAGGCGTAGCCGGCGCGAAAGAGTTGCTTCAGCCCCGGAATGCGGTACACCCCGGCGAACCGATGCCACGGCGGAAGCTGGCGATAGATCTGGTACACGGCATCCGCCCCGACATCAATCTGCCCACTAGCCTGAATGAGGCGCAGGCCGGTGTTAAAGTCGGAATGGGAAAGGACCGGGAACCGCTCTTCAATGCCGGTCGTTTGGCGCGGCAGGTACTCGAAGCGGCCGGTGCGGTCAAAGCGGCGAATGCGGCCGACGCTCCACAGGCAGAAGCGGCATTCGCCGTCGTACACGATTACAGGACGAGATTCGCTCATTTTGAGATGCCCTCTGCATTGCAAGTGTTATGATTATACCCTTATTACCCGCCACCCGCCACCTCAGCGCGCCGTCGCCGGACCATGCGCAGCACCCAATAGGCTCCCAAGGCCCCGAGCAGGTGCTTGCAAGTATGACCGCTCACCAATCCTCCGGCCGCATAGAGGGCTTGGTCAAACACCTCGGCGGCTTTTGCGAGCAGATAAAACAGGCTGGCGACGTAGATATGGGACCCATGCGTGTATGGCGACGGCAGCAGGCGAACCATGAGGGGCACGAATAGAATCGGGTAGGCTTGGGCGACGATGTAATACCGGAGGTCTCCGGCACCGGCCCGCTCGGTATAGTGCCAGTACAACACGCTGAAAAGGCCGAAGGCGATCAGCGGCAGCAAGGTGATGATGCCAGCGCGTCGATCGAGACGCTCGGCGATTGCCGTAGCGAGAAACGCCATAAAAGCAATGCTCATCGGCAGGCGATCCCACAGGAGCGTTTCGTTGCTGGGCGCTAGGTGATAGTAGGTGGAGCCGAGGCCGACCAGTGCCACCGCGAGGAAGAGGATCTGATACGCGAGCGAATCGACCGGACGCACAAACGCCTGCTGCGCGGGATCGGTGGCGAGACGGAACACGACGCGGAATCCCCACAACCCGACCAACAGAAAGGGCAGGTTGGAAATCACGTTCAAGCAATGGGGGACGCCCAACAGGGTGCGCTGATCGGCGAACTGGTGATAGGCCGGGTCTTGCGGAATGGGAGCCTGTAGGAAGACGACCGCCCAGAAGACGACCGTCAGGTAAGCAATTAGCCGGAGGCGGTGATCGCGCTTCATAGAACAGCCTATCTCAGGCGACTCGATAGCACTCGACCACGTCCATATCAACCTTAATCCCCAACCCCGGCCCTGTGGGCACGGCAAAGTGCCCCTGCTCCAGCACCAACCCCTCGGCCAATACATCGGCCTCCCGCGTAAAAGGCAACTCGTCGCAGGGCAATGTGGCGTTGGGCAGCGTCGCCTGTAGATGCACTGAGTACGCCGCCATCACCCCGGTACACAACCCGCCCATCTGGACCCAGCAGGGCACGTCCGCAGCATCCGCCAGTGCGGCCGCCTTCCGCACTTGCAGTGCCGGGCCGCTCAAGTTCACGTAGTCAATGCACTCGGCCTTGAGTGCCGCCAGTACGCCGGATGGCGACCCCAAGTGTAGGGCGATGGGGATGTGGGTCTTCTCGCGCAGGATGCGGTACCATTCGAGGTTGTTTTTGAGGATGGGATCTTCAAAAACCGATACCGTGCCAAAAGGCTCCAATTCGCTCGCCAAGCACGCGGCTGTGGGCAGCAGGGCGAATCCGGTATTGGGATCGACGCCGACCGTGTAGTCGGCCCCGGCCGCTTCTTTCATCAGCCGCACGGTCTCGACGATATTCCACGAGCGCGCCTTGAGTTTGTGATTGCTAAAGCCCAGCCCGGCCCCTATTTCCGCTTCGGCCGCGGTCTCTGCTGGCGTCATGGGGCACGACCAGTACGACACCGGCACCTTGTCGCGCACCTTCGCCCCAAAGAAGCGGTGCAACGGAATGCCGTAGGCTTGGCCGGCAATGTCGAGCAGGGCACAAGTGAACGCATCGGAACGGTCGTACGGATCCAAGTCCAGCGGATCCTGCCCCACGAGCGCGTCGGCCTGCTCTTGACCGACCGACTTTTTGTCGATGAACTCGCCCCAGCCCTCCAAGCCCTCGTCCGTCTGGACGCGACAGAGCGTGATGTCGTAGATCTTGGGATGGTAGCGGGCAATCGGCGGGATCGGCGGGATCTCGACTTCGTACAACTCTACTTGGGTGATTTTCACAGGGGACCTCCTCGGCCATAAGGTTGCCGTTGCGCGTCGTCTGTCGAAAGGCTACAATGATACCAAATTGCCGGGTAATCACAAAGGGATCGGCCGATTCCTTTACGAAGAATGGAGAATGTATGCGACTCAAACTAGCGTGCGCTGACTTCACCTTTCCCATCTTGCCGCACGAGCAAGTGCTGCAACTCATCTCCATGCTGGGACTGAAGGGCGTGGATATTGGGCTTTTTGAGGATCGCTCGCACTTGCGGCCTTCCACTGAGTTCAAAAACGTCCAGCGCTCCGGGCGCGCCTTGGGGCAGAAGCTGGCGGACAACGGCCTAGTGGCCGCCGACCTGTTCCTGCAACTGGCCCTCGACTACGAGTCTAACGCGGTCAACCACCCCCAGCCCGAGCGCCGTGGCCATGCGCGTGACGCCTTCCTCAAGGTGCTTGACTACGCGGCCGAGTGCCACGGCCAGCACGTCACCGGCCTGCCCGGCGTCTTCTTCGACCACGAGCCAAAGCCCGATTCTACGGCCCGCGCGGCCGAGGAGCTAGCGTGGCGAGTGGAGCAGGCGCAGGCGCGCGACATCGTCTTCGCCATCGAACCGCACATCGGCTCGCTCGCCAACTCCCCCGAGCGCGCCATCGCGCTGGTACAAGCTGTCCCGGGGCTGACCCTGACGCTCGACTACGGGCACTTCGTCCCACGCGGCTTTGCGGCCGCCGAGGTCGAGCCGCTGCTTCAGCACGCCACTCACTTCCACGTGCGCGGCGTCAACAGCCACAGCGGATCGGCCTCCTTGGCGGACAACGAGCTCGACTGGCAGCGCATTCTCAACATCATGGAGCAAACGGGATACAACGGCTGGCTTGAGTTGGAGTTCGGGGGCAACAACCTCACCAACACCGTCGAGTTCCGCGACTACTTGCGTACGCTCATGGCCTAACCGCGCCGCGCTAGTGTGCAATGGAGAATTGACCCAAAACCGAGGAACCATCTAGCGAGTCAAGACGTCTTTTGACGAACCGGCTTGACCCCAACCACACCACAACTTTTCTAATCCACGGAGTACATCATGCTGACCCAATGCGCCCTCACGCTCACGGCCTTGGCCTTTTTACTAGCCCCGGCCCCCTCCCTCGCCGGCCCCGTCCCGATAGAAGGCGAAGGTGCCCCAGCCTTGTACGTGGTCAAAGTCCACGCCGATTGGTGTGGCTCCTGCAAGGCCCTAGTGCCAATCCTCGAAGAAGTCCAAGCCGAGGTAGCCGACCAGCCCGTCCTCTTCGTCGAGTTGGACGTCACCGATTCAACGTTGACCTCCCAAGCCCGCTTGCTCGCCGCGGCCCTCAACATAGAAGACCACTTCAAGGCCAACAACAAAACCGGCCTCGTCCTGCTCATCAACGCGCAAGACCACACCCTGCTGGAAACGGTTACCAAGCAAAACTCCGCCGCTGAGGTCGTCGGCAAAATCGCAACGCACCTCGCCGCCCAAGCTGAGCAGAACGGGTCTGCAACCAGCCCCTAACCGCGCAGCCCGCGCTCGGCCACCAAGGCGTGCAATCGCGCTAAAAACGGGGCAATATCCGGCGGTTGGCTAGCCGCGTTGTGGAGGACGATGTCCGCACCCGTTGCGGCGTGGAACACGGTCGCGGCCGGCGACAGGCTGACCTTTTCGACCTCGGCCCACGCCAGCGTCTGCCGACCCAATAGGCCCTCCTCGACGGTCACGCCCTCCGGCCCTAGCCAGACCAAGCGCCGGTGGAGGCGGTGGACGAAGAAGGCCGCCGCGCAGAACGCCACTATCCCACAGCCGAGTACCGCAAGCCCATACCCGAAGCCGCCGCGCTGGAAAGCGATGGTGCTCAACACCAACTGGCCAATGCCCAACAGGGCAAAAATTAGACGCTGGCTGGCACCGGGACTGGTGGATAGGTCGAACTGTTCAGCCATGGCTCAGCGCGGCACGAGCCAGTCCGCGTCTATTTCCATGCCAAAGCCCGGCGCGCCCGAAGGAATCAAGCACCCTTCCTGAGGCACGGCCGTGCCCGGTATCGTAGGTACTTCTTCGAGGGGAATGCCCGGGGGCGAGCCGAGCCAGTATTCGGCCAGCGGCGATTCAGGGAAGGCAAAGGCGAAGTGTTGGCCGTAGGCGGTGTTGGCGCCGCCGTGGGGGATGGTGACAAGGCCGGCCGCTTCGGCGATGTAGTAGATTTTGACGGCTTCGGAAAGGCCGCCGCACCACTTGAGATCGGGTTGCAGCACGTCAACGCAGCGGTGCTCAACGAGTTGGCGGAAGGCCTGACGGCCGTGGTGGTCCTCGCCGGTGGCAATGGGTACGTAGGGAACGGCTCGCTTGAGCGCGACGTGGCCTTCGAGATCGGTGGGAATGAGCGGTTCCTCAATCCAGCGCATCTGGTAGGGCTTGAGCCGCTCGGCCACTTGAACGGCGTATTCGACGTTGTAGGACATGACCGCGTTGAGCATCAGCTCGCAGTCTGGGCCGATGGCCTCGCGCGCTTGGGCGACCTTGTCTTCGAGGCGATTAAGCCCTTCCTGCCCCTCGCGGTAGTGAACCGGGTTGGTGATCTTGAAGGCACGAAACCCCAGTTCGAGTCCCCAGTCGAGGTCGTCGCCGGTGGCGTAGAGTTCGATGCGGTCGCGGCAGGGGCCGCCGAGCAGGCGGTACACGGGCTGGCCCAGCAGCTTGCCCTTGAGGTCCCACAGCGCCAGATCGATGCCGCTTTGGGCAACGGCCGCGCAACCGGCATGACCGAGGCGCTGAGCAGCGCGCCACATCAGGTCGTTGAGAAATTCCGTGGCCAGACAATCGCGGCCCGTCAGCAGGGGCGCGAAGACTTGCTCGACGATGGCAGCCACCGGCTCGCCAAAGGAGCAGCCGCCCAAGCCCCAAGTGCCGTCCTCGGCCGTGATTTGGACCCATACTGGGCCGCCGCCCATGCCCGGCATCTGGCCGGGGAGGCGCGAGAATTCTGGATACTTGTTGATCGGCAACGAGCGCGGCGCACGCTGGTTCCAAGAGGGGCGGCGGCCCGCTGTTTTGGGCGGGTTGGGCGGAAGCCGGAGGTCAACTACGCGGATGGATTGTATCTGCACGTTTAATGCTCCAAGGGGCGGTCGGCAAAATCCAACTATTGCCGCAAGGGGGATACATTATATCGCCAGGCATGGGCCGCAGCAAGGTTGACAGCGCGATCAGGCCCTTAAAAGGAGTATTGCAGTTGCATGGAGTAAGCGTTGTCGGCGTAGGTCCGGCTTCCTCATCGCGTTGCCCTGCGCCAACACCACGGCGCGTTCAATGGCGTTTTCGAGTTCCCGGACGTTGCCGACCCAAGAGTGCGTCGTCAGCAACTCCATTGCGCTGGGATGCACCGACGACACCTTCTTGCCGATCTCGGCGTTGTACTTGAGCAGGAAATGGGCCACGAGCAGCGGGATGTCTGCGCGGCGTTCGCGCAAGGGAGGGACCTCAATGGGCACCACATTGAGGCGATAGAACAGATCTTCGCGGAAGGCTCCTTCCCGAATGCGGTCGGGCAAGTTTTGGTTGGTCGCGGCGACGAGCCGGACGTCAACATGGTTCCGCGGTGATGCTCGACCAGCCGTTTGACGGTGGCCAACCCAAGCCCCGTGCCCTTGTCTTTCGTGGTAAGAAACGGGATAAAAGCGCGTTCCGCTGTCTCGGGGACATCCCCACTCCGGTGTCCCGAACCTCGACGCGGATGGCCTCGGCGTCCATATCGACAAAACCTTCGACCGCGATGGTTCCGCCCCGGTCCATTGCTTGCGCGGCATTCTTGACCAGATTGGTGAACATCCACTTGAGTTGATCGGCGTCTGCTTCAATGGTGGGCAAGGTCTCCAAGTTTATCGTCTGAACCTCGATAGTGCCCGCCCGCAACTCCGCGTCGAGCAGCGCCAGCACTGAAGCGACTACGTCCGACAAATCAACCGCCTCGGTTTGCAACGGCGTCGGCCGCGCAAAGTCGAGAAATTCGCTGACTAGCTGGTTCAACGATTGCACTTCGCCATCGACTTGTTCAATCAGCTGCTCCGTCTTTGGGTCGGCGGGAACTTGGCGTTTGAAATTCGGAGGAGACGCGATGACTCTCAATATGGGCAAACCAATCGCTGTAATCGCTGTGGGGCTTATTCTCGCGCTTATTGGAATAAGCGGCTGTGCTGATAATCCAATAACGTCCACAAGCAGGGCTGAGTCGGACGAAGGCCATGAAGAACATGGTGATGATGAAGGCGGTGAAGGCGGAGCAGGCCGTTTAGTCGCTGACGAAGAGGGCCGCCAGCAACTGGCCCCCGACCAGCGCTACGACCAGACGCGCAACGGTGCGCGGTTGATCTTACGGTACGTCCCCAGCATTAGTGCTTTCTACGGCACAGTGGAGAATACGACGGAGCAAGTCTTGCGCCGGGTGCGGGTAGAAGTGCATCTGTCTGACGGGTCCAACGCGATCGCAGCGGAACTGGGGCCGACGACGCCGACGGAGCTGGCGCCGGGTTCCAAGCTGTTCATCAACCTGTCGGCCGCCGGTCAGACCTTTGATGGCTGGTCGGCCCACGTAGAGGTCGGCTCTGGCGAGGATGGCGGGACCAACGGCCATGCCGAAGGCGGCGAAGGCGGCGAACACAGGGGGTGAAATTTTCAATTGCCAACTTTGTCCTCGCGCTTTTGGGAGGTCAACCACGCGGATCGATTGGGATTTACATTCCTATCTCCCCAAGTGGCAATCGGCAAAGTCCAAGTATTGCTCCCAATCGTACTCGGCGAGATCGTGGCCACCGCGGCGGATGTGGTAGCCGATCTGGCCCATGACCGGCTGATCAACGGCGGGCATTTGCGTAGCCGGCAAGCCATCGGTCCCGAGCAGGCGATAGACGGGATCGGCGGCTAGAGCCGCGAGAAATTCGCCGTGCGGGTCGGCCCAACGGTCCTCAACGGCACTGGCTACGTACAGAGGGCGCGGGGCGCACAGTGCCAAGAGCTGATGCTGATCTACGGGCAGGTCGTCTTCGGCATTGTCGTAGCGTCTGAAATTGTCGCAGAACCAGTGCGGGAACGCATGGTTGATGTGCGCGACGGTCTCGCCGTAGCACCGCCGCGAGAGGGCGGCCCCACCGCAGCCGGACTCGTTGGAGATCACCATGGCAAAGCGCACATCGCAGGCACCAGCCCACAGCGCGGTCTTGCCCAGCCGCGAGTGGCCGAGCACGGCGACCCGCGCGTGGTCGCAGTCCGGGTCGGTTTGCAGATAGTCCACGGCCCGGCTCAAGCCCCACGCCCAAGCGCCGATGGCACCCCACTCGTCCGGGGCGGGCCGGTTTTGCCCCTCTTGGTAGAAGAGCGGGTGGACGCCGTTGTGGTAGCCGTCGTCGTAGTCGGGGTCGAGGTCGCCGTAGTAGATGGTCGCCAAGCCGTAGCCGCGCTCGATGATCTTGGCGACGGGCCAGCGGCTCGCTAGGCAACCGCGCGAGTTGAAGGTGGCTCGGTGGTTGACGATGCCGTTTCGCGCCTCGGAGCGCATCCAGCAGGTGTTGAGATGGATCGCGGGATCGCGTTGGACGGAGTGATTGCCGAAGAAATTGAGGCCCAAGAAGACCGGCACCGGGCCGGAAGCGTCAGCGGGGCGATAGAGGAGGATATCCATGCTCGGGCCGTTGTTGTCAGCGGTGAAGCACACGCGAACTTGGCGTCTCAGAGCGCGGCCGCCAAGGGCCTCGCCCTCTTCGGTGGTAAGGAAACGAGTGACAGGTAGAGGGCCGGGCATCTCGCCGAAGACATGCGTTTTGAAGAGCTGGAGAATTTCCGGGCGGCGCACCTCGGTCCAAGTAGCGGCGTCGGCCACGGGTTCGCCGCTGGCTAGCGTCAGCGGGTCGGGCAGCTCGTACCGGGGGACTTTGGCTTCGTCGTAATTGGCTTCGCTTGGGGGCATAGTCGCTAGTCTGGGGATGCAGCCTCAGTCGCCCGCCAGAATGGGATGTAGCGGATGATCCCAAGGGCCGCCGGCTCTCATTTCGTCGGCCGCGCCCGCCGCGTCGTGGGTTCCGGTAAAGGTGGTGTAGTCGGGCATGTAGATAATGGCAAACGCACGGCGCGGCGCAGCGGTCTGGTTCGGGCCGGCGTAGTGGAAGGTGCAGCCGTGGTGGAAGGTAACGCCGCCGGCTGCCATGGCCATGGGCACCGGCTCGGGCACATCGTAGCCGCGCTCCCGCATCTTATCGACGATACTCTCGCCAGCGACGCCGAGTTTGATCGGTTCGAGCCGCTCGTACTGGTGTGAGCCGGGCACAAAGTGGAGGCAGCCGTTGTCTGCGGTCACGTCGTCAACCGCGATCCAAGCCGACAGCGCACCGACCGGGTCCATGGGCCAATAGGGAGCGTCCTGATGCCAGTTGGTCTCCTTGCTCTTTTGGCCGGGGGGCTTGATCATCGCGTGATCGTGATAGATGCGGACGTGGCGGCAACCGCTCAAGCGGCGGGCGGTTTCAGCCAAGCGCGGCTGAAAGGCGATTTCCTTGGCCGCCGGATAGTCGGTCCAAAGATTGACCATCTGATTGAAGACGCGCTCGTAGTCTTCCGAAACGCGACCATCCCTCTCGGCCCCTTTGATGCGGGCGCGATGCGTGGCGATAGCGTGGTCAATGGCTTGGCGCAGCGAGGCAATCTCCTCGGCCGAGAAGAAGTGCTCGTAGCGGATATAGCCGTTTTGCTGGTAAAATTCGGCGTCGGCTGGCGTGGTCGGGCTGGTGGATTGGCTCATTGTAGGCATGAGGGCAAGGTATTAATTTTGGCGGTGGCAATCAAACATTCAACAGGAGTAGAAAATGGCCGAAGTAACGATGTACCACAACCCGCAATGCTCCAAAAGTCGGCAGACGCTGGCTCTCTTAGCCGAGCAAGGCGTGGCGGCGGATGTCGTCGAATACTTGCAGACGCCACCGGACGCCAAGACCCTAGACGCGCTCTTGCAAAAGCTGGGCTTGGAACCCCGGGAACTCATGCGGACCAACGAAGACGAATACGAGGCCCTAGGGCTGGCCGAGGTGACAGATCGGGCGCAACTCATTCAGGCGATGGTGGAGCACCCCATCCTGATTGAGCGGCCAATCGTGGTCAAAGGCGGCCAAGCGCGGATCGGGCGACCACCGGAACGAGTTCTAGACCTTCTCTGAGATGCTAAAACTGGGGTTTCTCGCCTCGCACACCGGGTCGAATATGCAGGCCATCATCAACGCCTGTCAGGCGGGGACGCTAGCGGCCGAGCCGTGCGTGGCGATTAGCAACAACTCGCGGGCGGGCGCATTGGCGCGGGCGCGGCGAGCGAACATTGCAGCGTATCACCTGAGCGAGCGGACGCATGGCGATGCGCTGGGGGCGGCGATTCTGGCGGCGCTGCGGCGGCACGGGGTCGAAGTGATTTGTCTGGCTGGATACATGAAGAAGCTAGGGGCGGAGGTACTGGCGGCCTACGAGGGGCGGATCTTGAACATCCATCCCGCCCTGTTGCCCAAGTTCGGCGGGCAGGGCATGTACGGGATGCGGGTCCACGAGGCCGTATTGGCTGCCGGGGAGCGCGAGAGCGGGGCGACGATCCACCTAGTTAATGAAGAATACGACCGAGGGCGGGTGCTGGCGCAGGAGAAGGTTTCGGTGAAGGCAGAAGATACGCCCGAGACCTTGCAGAAGCGGGTATTAGCGGTGGAACACCGGCTCTACGCGGCGACCCTCGTGCGGATCGCGGCTGGCGAAATTCCTATTCCGCTTCCCCGCTCCCGCGCATAATGCGGCGCAGGTGCCCGAGTTCTTCGACGATGGTGCGCCGCTCTAGCAGCCCGAGCACAGCCCCGTACGCCAACGCCATAATTCCGCTCCGTAGGGCAAAATCGCCCACGGCATAATCCAACGCCCAACGGGTGTACGACCATCCACAGACCGCAGCGACCAGCAATCCCACGGCCGGCGCGGCTAATACCTCGAGCCAGTTGACGCGCACATAGGCGCGCAAACCAACGCACAGCCCTAAGAAACCCGTGCCAGCCACCGCGCCCATGCTGTACGCCACGCCCTCCACGCCCCACAACACGCCCATCGCAGGGACGGCAAAAAGAGCCACTACTCCCTGAATCCCCACGATGTACGCAGACCGGCGCGTCGCCCCTACGGCCCACAGCAGGCCAAACCCATCGCTGAGCAGCGGGCGCAAAAGCGCATACGCCGCGAGCCAAACCACGATGCGAGCCGACGCGGCCCACTGGTCGCCTAACAGGGCGGTTATTTCGCGGGCATTAAAGACCAAAATCAGGGACACCGGGGCCGACACCCTCAGCACTAGGCTGACCATCTTGGCGAACAACTCGCCCAGCCGCTCGCGCTCGTGCCGATACCGCGAGTACAGGGTACTGCTATAATTGAGGATGATATGCGCGATGATCGCGGTGGGAATCTGCACCAGCCACCACGCCGTCTCGTAGAGCGCGAGCGCTGTATCGCCGGCGACCAAGCGCACGACCAGTTTGTCGTACCACCAAATAAAAATCTGCAACATCCAACCGACCCAAATCCACACGCCATAGCCCAATAAGCGACGCACCCAAACCCAGTCGAAGTGCAAAGAAGCGCGGCGCAGTGGACGGCTGTACCAAGCGCCAGCAGAAAAAAACAACACGTACACCACGCTGAGCACCGAGTACGTAGTCCACCCCCCCAATATCAGGCTCCACTCCTCCCACCCAGCGCGGGCCGCCAACAGCGCACTCAGCAGGGCCAACAGCGTCCCCAACCCGTGCAAGAGGGAGAGCCGGCCAAACTCAAAATCCATCCTCAGCAGGGCCTCTGAAGTCAGGGTCAACTGGCGCACGAAGTGCAGGGCCGCCAGCACCCACGCGACTTGGGCGAAGGTCCAAGAAAAATCCGCTGGGAAAAGCAACGCCAAGGCCAAGACGACCCCGCTGCTGAACAAACACGACAGCAAGGTAATGGACGCATTCAGCACAAAGTGCGTACCGACAAATTCCTCGACTCGGTCTTGGAAGTGCAACAGCGCGTGCATTAAGCCAAACTCGCGCAGGCTGGACAGCATGGTAAAGACCGTCACGCCCAAAAACACATCGGCAAAAACGCTGGGGTCGAGCTGTCTTTTGATCAAGACCGTCAGCCCCACGCTGCCCAGCCGCGCAGCATAGCCCGTGCCCAAGGTATAGAAAAACCCCTTGAACATCTTTTGCGGGGTGATCATGGATTGCTAGCGGACGCGGGCCGAGCCGCACCGGTAGGTGCGCGGGTCGCCGAGGCGGGCTTGTAGCGCGTTGGCGGTCATGCCAGTGTGGTGCTGAACCCAGTTGACCTCGTCGGCAAGTGTGCAGTCGAAAAGGCCGGGGTCGTCGGCGCCGATGGCCAGTCGGACATCGGAAGCTAGAAAGCGATGCACCGGGTGATCTTGGGCGTTGGGCACGCCGCCGATGCGCAAGTTGGAGGTCGGACAGGTCTCGACTACGGTGCCGAGCGCGGCCAAGCGGCTGAGCGCGAAGTCCTGCCGCCGGCGCACCGCTTTGAGGCGCGGGGGATCGTATCCGCGCCAGACGAGCGCGTCGCCGGGCTGGGCCGCGAGGCGGGTGCGCTCCTCCATCAGGGCTTGCTCGTCAACCGGGACGCCGAATGCTGCCAAGGCGTTCTTGTGGTGCAAATCGTAGGCGATCTGGGCCAAGCGTTCGCTGACCCGCTCGCATTCGTGGGCTTGGGACCGGCGAGCTACGGCAACCTCCGGGTCGAGCCCGAGCGCGGTACAGTGCCCCAAGCGAAGCGCACCCAGTTCAGCCGCTTCGTGGCACCAGCGCACCGCGCTTTCGAGCGACTTGTCGAAGTACACCTCGCCGACGTGATAAGCCACGTCGAGGGCGCGCTCCGGGCGCAACTCGTTGTCGCGGTGCAGGCGGCGGAAGAAGGCGCGGGTGCTCGCGGGCGGGTAGCCTTCCTCAAAATGGCAGAAATCGAGGCCGACGACCGTGGGGATTAAGTCCTCGTTTTCGTCGAGCAGGCGTTGGACCAATTGGTAGCATTCGAGCGGTGCCCAGCGCGGCAGGCCGATGAGGTAACGCGCCTCAAAGCCCGGGTCAGAGGCTTGTTGCAAGAAGCGGGCGACGAGTTGGTGAAACTGCGCGAAGGCTTCGGGTTGGGTGTGGTCGTAAGGGGCCATGACTCGGTATTCGACGTAGCGCAGGCCCTCGCGGCGGTGGTGGGCCACGACGCGCCGCCAGATTTCTTCCACCTTGTCTAGCCCCTTCCACCAATAGCGATAGATGCAGATGGCCATGTTGAACTTGGCTTGGAACCGAGCGAAGTCGCCGCCGTCTTCAGCCCCGTACACGTAGTGCGCCGCAATGGGGTCGAGGCACTGCTTGTGGAGGGCCTCGCGGAAGAGCGCGACCGGGTCGGGCCGCTTGCTATAGGCTCGTTCAAAGCTATCGACAAACAGGGACCAATCGATTTTCTCGTAGTAATCGCGGCCCAATTCTAGGAGATCAGCGGCAAAGAGGCCGCCGTAGAGGTGGACGTGTAGCTCGCAGGTCTTGGCCGCCTTGAGGGAGGGCTGGTCGCGTTTATCGGTCACCCGTCACTCCAGCGCGGGCATATCGACCGCGTCGTCGCGGCGCTCGTCCATGTTCGCTTCCATGGACTCCGGGTAGCGATGCGGGAGATGGGAAACTTCGTCGAGCCGGGCGCGGGCATCGTCTGGGAGACAAAAGCTGCCGGCAAGCATGTTGTCGCGGGCCTGCTCAACGGTGCGTGCGCCGATGATGACCGAGGTGATGGCCGGTTGTTCCAACACCCAACGCAGGGCAACTTGCGCCGGCGAGCGGCCCATTTCGTCGGCTACCGCTAGGAGCGTCGCTAAGGTGTCGTCGGCATTGGCGGCAAAATAGCTTTGCGGGTAGGCCCAAGCATCGGCCGAACGCGTCCCGGCCAAGGTGCGCTCGCCGGGCTTGTACTTGCCAGTGAGAAAGCCGCCGCCGAGCGGACTCCACACCACCACGCCCAGCCCCTTGAGCCGACAGACGGGAATCAGCTCCTGCTCGATGTCGCGCACGACCAAGCTGTATTGCGGTTGGTAGCACTCAAAACGCGCCCAGCCATTCGCATCTGCAATCCACAACGCCTCCATCAAGCGCCAAGCCTGATAGTTGGAACAAGCGATATAGCGCACCTTACCTTGGCGGACCAAATCGTCGAGGGCGTGTAGCATCTCCTCCAAAGGGGTTTGGCTATCCACGTGGTGGATGTAGTAAAGGTCGATGTAATCGGTCTGGAGCCGCTGGAGGCTGTCTTCGATGGCGTTCATAATACGCACCCGCGACATCCCCGAGTCGTTGGGGCCAGGCCCCATGGGGTTGAAGAACTTGGTGGCAATGACCGCATCGCGGCGGCGGCCCTTGAGTGCCTTGCCGGTGAAGACCTCGGACTCGCCGCCGCCATAGGAATCGGCCGTGTCGAAGAAATTGATGCCCGCGTCAAACGCTAGATCGACGATCCGCTTGGCCTCCCGTTCATCGGTGCTGTGGCCAAAGGTCATGGTGCCGAGGCAAACTTCCGATACCTTGAGGCCAGTGCGGCCCATTCTGCGGTACTCCATTATCTATACTCCTTATCTATTGAATGCAAATGCTTTGGCAAGGATTTCGGTCAGACGTAAAAAGTTACGCCCAAGTGGCAAGATCACGCAATAAGTACCGATCAGCGATACCTTCTGCCATACCATAGTAGAAAGCCCGTAACGGGCAGTGTTGCAGTGACCGCACTGACTGCGAAGGCGATGATCTTGCCGAATAGGCCCCCAATTGCACCGACGTGGATGTCGTAGTTCATGCGCATCACCTTATCGGCGAAGCGGGCATCGGTATAGCGTCCATATATGCTTGGGGTTTCGATTTCTTCAAGGGTGCTTTGGTCGAAGAAGCGATAGTCCGAACTGTAGTAAACCCCATGTTGGTGCGATACCTCGACGTAGATACTAGAAGAATCGCTGGCGGGATAGTGGATCTCGAAGCTGTTCGCTCGTGGATTGTCCCTTTGTAGCTGGACGATGAGGCGGTCAATGGGGCGCGTAGTAGAATCCTGTAGTGATCCGGCGATGTGTATATTGTCTGGGATAATAAACTGCGGGGCTTTCGTCCCTCCCGCCGATTTGTACACCAAGGAGCCAAACCAATCGAAGGCCATAACACAGCCGGTAAAGGCGAGCACAAAGGCCAAGGACAAAACGTAGAACCCTACGATAGAATGAAGATCAAAATTTTTCCGTCGCCACCGCGTAGTATCGCGCCAGACAAAGGCAAACCGCTGTCTGCTATTGTTGCCACGAGGCCACCAGAGTACGAGTCCGGTGGCAAGGATGATCAAAAACAACAAGACCGATATCGATACGACATTAGAGCCGACGGCTGGAGGCAACCAGAGCCTGAGATGGCCGTCTAGCACAAACGCAAAAAAACCGGAAAAATGATCTTCTGAGTGTAACACGTCCCCAGTGTAGGGATCGAGGAAGACGCTGCGGTAAAATCGAGGTTCGTCTTGGTAAAAAATGACTTCGACGGCTTGGCCCGGCTCGCCGTAGCGCGTACCGTGGATATGCTTGTCGGGGAAGACCGCTTGTGCCGCTATCTTGGCTGCGGTGGGGGTTAGCAGTGGGGCTTGGCGCACCTCGACCTTCTGCTTTTTTAGATAGAGACCCTGTATTTCCTCCTTGAATACCCAACAGCAGCCGGTGATGGCGACGATAAACACGACGATCCCCGTGGCCAAGCCGAGGATCTCGTGTATCTTCAGGACGAACTTCTTAATTGGTTTTTGCATGTAACATGTAAAAGGCAGGGCCTTGGTCCGAGGTGGCGGACCAAGGCCCTTTTCAGTCGTCTATAACCTGTAAAAGCCTTTAATGGTCTTACCGTTAATCCTAGCGCCCTTGGTTGCGGTCGCCGTAGCGATATCCACTTGATAGACATGGGCTTCACTGGCCGTTTCGATGCTGACATAGACTTTGCCTTCTTTCACCGTCACTGGCGAGGAATAGCGCTTGGCGTGTAAAGGCACATTGGAGACTTCGGTCACAGTCTGATTCGCTAGGTCGAGGATCGCCAACTGCTGGTTAAAAACATCCCGGCCGAAGGCCGCCCACAGGCCGCCATCATCCTGCGTTATGATCCGCGCGATGGCCCGCTCGCCGCCTATATAGTCAAACCAGAAGAGCTTCCCACCTCCTGTCGCAGCCTCGACATCAAAGAAGTAACCGGGATCGAAGTCGGTGCTACCCGACCGTATCCTCAAGATGCCCGAGGGCTTGGTAGAAGCGGGGGCAAAGCCGGCCATGGCGGCACCGCTGGAAAAGGAATACAGGTCACCGCTGGCGGTTTCGATCAAGCCGGTAGTAGCACCGTTGACGCCGATATTGGACGTTCTAGGGTCGGCGATGATCTTCTCCGGCTCGGAGCCGACCTCGGGATAGGAATAAACGGCGACGAAGGCACTGTCCGGGCTAGGAGTGGTAAAAAAGCCGGCCGCGTCCAGCTTGTGGAAGGGCACGAAGAGCTTATCGCCTCTGACTTGGAGCGCGGTCGGCCACGCCACGAGCGAATCCGACGCCGACGCGAAAATTTGCGTACCGACGATCTTGGTCACAAATACGGTGTTGACGTCGACAAAGTGGAGCCGGCGGTTGGCAAAACCCGCCCTAGGAATCTCCATCGCCAGCAGCGTCTGACCATCGTCAGAGTGCCCGAACATCTCCAGCGCGTTTTCAAAAATAAATTCGCCTTTTTTGACCAAAGCACCGCTGCCATCGTCGATGTAGCCGGCACATTGGTTGTCGTCGCTATACCCCGAAGCGAAGAGGGTTTTGCCAACTGGGTAGTAGAATCGCCACCCCGTCTGCTCGATTCCTTCGCCGATGGCCGAAATCTCGCCGGAGAGAATATCTCCCCGGGTGATGATGAATTCGGTCTCGTCCCCGCCGGTAGTCTTAAAGGCCATCGTGATGCCTGATGTTTCCGTCGGTTCGGTTGCTCCCCCGGGGGCTGTCACCTTGTCGTCGTCGCCGCAAGCCAGCAACGCCAAAGAGAACGTCAGTCCCAGCAAGAGAAACAGCTTTTTGCCGTACTCGATAGTGGGAAAATTAAGATGCCGCATGGCTACCTCCTTGATTGGGTTAAATTTTACTTGAGAGAATACCTGATTTTGATGTGTGCGGACCGGCCCGGTTTCTGGATGTTGAAGTGGTCATAGACGCGCGCGTTGGTGAGGTTGTTGACGGTTAGGGATGCGTTGTAGCGACCACCGTTTAGCGCGTACTCCGCCTCAAAGTCGTGGGTCAACTGTCGGGGGATGATGTTTTTGTGTTCCCTGTCGCCCAAGTTTTCCCACAGTAGGAAAAACGCCTCGACGAAGTGGATACTCCAATAGAAGTGCCACTGCCGGTTGTGGCTCAAGCCGATCCGGGTATTGGCAAAAAGGTGAGGCACGTTGGGAATTCTGCTGCGGTAATTGGCGTTGGGTAGTCCTTCGTCAAAGCGAGTTTGGTCCGTCAGGCTCTGGTAGGTGATGTTGGCATTGACGGCGACGAGATCGCGGTAATTGGTGTCGATCTCCCCTTCCACTCCCACTGTTCTCACGTCCTCTAGGTTTTCGTATTCGCCAAACGGCCCTAGGGGATTGAAGCGAATAAAATCCTCTGAGAAGCGATAGAAGAAGTTGGCTTCCGCCTCGACCAGATGTGGGGTCAAGCACCAGCCTAGGTTGAAATTGCGGCTGGTCTCTGGTCGCAACGCAGGGTTGGGGTTGATGTAGATGCCGTCGCCGAGAATCTCAAAACTTTCTGGAACGCGATAGGCCCGTTCAAAGGACGACTTTAGCTGGATGTTGGCGGTCGGGTGGTACGATACAGCTAAGCCGTATCCCGTTGCGTCTAGCTTAGTTCGGGTCGTTATGTCGTTGTTTTGGTAGTCTTGGGTGACGATCCGTCCAGCATACCAGTATCGCTTGCCGAAAACGGTGGCTTCAAAGGCGTCGGCGCGGCTATATGTATAGGCTAGGCCGAGCAAGTTCTTGTGGATGTAGTTGGGGGACTCGAAGGAGCGATTGAAGCGATCTACCGCGTCCTCGCCGGTCCGTCGCAGATAGCTCTGGGTGGCGTTTAGACTCAGGCTATGTTGCTCGGCTATGGAATAATCGGTGCCAATGTTGCTCCTCAGTATCCAATCCGACAATTCGAGCGAGGAGCGCCGTTCGGCTAATTCGCCCTTGGGGTCGTCCGGTGCTCGTTTAATAGAATCGCCGGTCCAGTTGTACTTGCGGGTGCTGGTGTCCACCACGTTGGTAACTATTCGACCGCTGATGGCAAAGAGCTTCAGGGCCAAGTTGTCGTCGAACCGGTTACCGTAGTTTATCGACGCCAAGACAGTGCTGTTGGTCGCGTGAAATTCCCCGAATACCCGGTTGATGTTGTTGTCGGGGTGCTGGTAATCCTTCCTGCTCGCCGCCGCGATAACCCCTAGCGAGAGCCTATCGGCACGCTTTTTAGCGAACAACCCTGCTTCGCCGTGTACCATCGCTGAGGTGAAGTCGTCGTGGAATCGCCGAGTGCGTATCGCGCCTAGAGCATTGCCCAATTCCAAGTCGTGGACCGGGCTATCGTCCATCCAGTAGTCGTTGTCCGCGTGGTTGTAAAAGGACGCGACCTTGAGGAAGAGACCCTCGCCAGCGTACTGGCCGTTGAATGAGGCCCGTCGCGTAGAGAACGATCCATTGGCAAGGGCCACATCGAGAAATGATCGCTGTTGGAGGTCGGTTACTATATTGACGGCCCCGCCCAAGGCGTCGGCTCCGAGCGACACGGGTACTACGCCCTTGTAAACCTCAATTTTGTCAACGAGGTTGACGGGGTAATTGTCAAGCGACAGTGCCGCGCCGAAATTTTCCATCGGTACGCCGTCGATAAAGTAACGGATCTGGTTGCCCGACAACCCGTTTAACGAGAGTTTGAAGCCCGACCCTAGCCCACCGGTCTGCCGCAGGTTGATACCTGGGATGCTTTTAAGGACCGCATTGACGTCGGAAGTTAAATTCTTCTGTCTTTCGCTTTCGATTACGGACACTGCGTATCCCCGTTGCCGCAGTTGTTCCGCAGCCGACTTGCCCTCCACAATGGTTTCCTGTACGGAGAAAACCTCTTCTGCGAGAGCGGCGTAGTGTGTCAGGGCTTGGCCCGCGACCAGTGCAATTTCGAGGGATTGTTTTTGATAACCGAAAGCGGAAATGACTAGAGTATAGGAACCAGAGCCGAGGTTCGTGAGCGCGTACTGGCCGTCGGCGTCCGTATAGGTTCCTATCTCGGCTAGCGAGACCGCGACCCCCGCGAGGGGAACTCCAGTGCTGTCGGTAATCGTACCGCTAATGGTGGCCGTTCCGCTCTGGCCGACCGCCGGAGCGACATAGATCACCATGAAAAGACAGTAGGCATAGCAGTTTATAGGCAATCTATGGTTTTGGTCTATAACGCCTATCATGTGTCTATAATTCCTATCATTTGTCTATATCGACAATCACCTGTATATATTAGAAACCAATAGTTTGAAATGGCAAACAATAATTTGATACCTTTTACATGCTTTGTCAAGGAGACTTGAGAAATCGCAACTGCTGATCCGCCTGAAGTCTCTTGCTCATAAAAAAATTGCCGACGTCTTTTGAACGTCGGCAATTTTTTAGACTGACTTAGTCTATGAGATAGCCTCTAACCAATAATCCCAATGGAGCGATAGATGGATGCTGCGCGCCTTGAAGCCCAACTTGGTTTCGTCCTCGAAGTCGAAAAGCTCAAACAAGTCTTTCGCCAGACGCTGTTGTTAGGCGACCATCGTCGAGAAAACGACGCTGAACATTCGTGGCACCTGAGCGTGATGGCCGTTCTACTGGTCGAGTACGCAACGGCGGAAGTCGATCTGCTCAAGGTGCTCAAGATGCTGTTGATCCACGATGTGGTGGAAATTGACGCTGGCGACACCTTCGTCTATGACGTGGCGGCCAACGAGGATAAGGCCCAACGCGAGCAGCAAGCTGCGGACCGGCTGTTCGGCCTGTTGCCGGCCGATCAGGCGAGTGCCTACCGCGCCCTGTGGGACGAGTTTGAGCAGCGACAGAGCGCGGAAGCGCGCTATGCGGCGGCGCTCGACCGGCTACAGCCGCTATTGCTCAACCTTTACACCGACGGAGCGGCGTGGCAGCGCCATGGGATCAAGAAGGCGCAGGTGATCGCGTACAACGAGCACATCGGGGAAGGGGCGCCGGCGTTGTGGGAATGTGCGCGGAAGTTGATTGACGCCGCGGTGGCAAAGGGGTTTTTGGCCGAATAGCTCAGGCCGGGACAAAGCGCTCTAGCCGCCAGCGCTTGGCCCAAGTCTTTTCCAAGCGCACACACAAGCAGACGTCGTTGCCGGTGTAGGTCTCTGCGAGGACCTGCCCCTGCTGGTGTAGATGGGCTAAGAGCCGGCCTTCGGCTTGGGGAACCTGTAGTTCCAAGGTGACGTCTCCGGCGACGCTGTACGCGCGGATTTTGTCGCGCAGCGCGTCGAGGTTGATGGCTTGGCGGGCCGAGATGGCAATGGCGTCTTGGCGGGCCGCGTACGCGGCTACGATCCGCTCTTCTTCGCCGCGAGCCACTTGATCGATTTTGTTGTACACCATCAGGGTAGGGCTGTCTGCAAGCCCTAGGCTGTGAAGGACTTGCTCCACTGTGGCGATCTGCGCCTCGCAGTGCGGAAAGCTCAAGTCGATGACGTGGAGCAGCAAGTCGGCCTCCACAGCCTCTTCGAGCGTGGCGCGAAACGAGGCAAACAGGTGGTGGGGCAGGCGGTTGATAAAGCCGACCGTGTCGGTGAGCAGAATCTTGTGGTTGCGGTCGAGGGCAATGGCGCGTGTGGTGGAGTCCAAGGTGGCAAAGAGCTGATCCTCAACGAGGACATCCGCGCCAGAAAGCACCCGCATCAGGGTCGATTTGCCGGCGTTGGTATAACCCACGAGAGCCACCTTAAAAACATCCGCACGATTTTTGCGGTTGGTCGCCATCTGCACGCCGATCTTGTCGAGCTTGGCCTCTAGGGCGTTGATTTGCCGGCGAATCAGGCGGCGGTCAATTTCCAACTGGGTTTCGCCCGGGCCGCGGACGCCGGCGGCCCCCATGCCGCGGATGGCCCCGCCGCCGGCTTGGCGCGAGAGGTGGGTCCAGTAGCGAGTCAGGCGCGGCAGAAGGTAGTTGAGCTGGGCCAGCTCGACTTGTAGCTGGGCCGTGTGGGTGCGGGCGTGGTGGGCGAAGATGTCCAAAATCACGGCGCTGCGGTCGAGAATGCGGCGTTTGGTGACGCGCTCCAAGTTGCGCATCTGGGCCGGCGAGAGGTCGTTGTCAAAGACGATCACCTCGGCTTGGCAGTGGGCCGCGAGCTGCTTGAGGGAGGCGGCCTTGCCTTTGCCGATGTAGTGGGCTGGATCAATGCGCTCGCGCCGTTGGATGCGGCGCTCGGCCTCGACGAGGCCAGCGGTGGCAACTAAGCGGCCGAGTTCGTCGAGGGAGTATTCGGCCTCCCAAGCGGGCATCTTGGGCAGGGCGACGCCGACGAGGATAGCTCGTTCTGGGTGTAGCGGGCGGTTTGCTTCCATTGCTTATCAAACACAAATAGAGCGCATCACTTTGTCAACACCGCAAGCCTGTTGCGCGCCTTCGCGTGGGCGAGCGGTTGCGGCAACAAAGATCGCCTTGTTGCAACCGACGCGCTCCTATATGTTCAGGCCGCAGCGCACGACGCGGGAGGTCAAGTGCATGGTCATCGTACTAATGGGCGTAACGGGCAGCGGTAAGACGACGGTGGGCGAGTTGCTCGCCCAACAGCTCGGCTGGGCTTATTACGACGCGGACGATTTCCACCCGGCAGCCAACGTGCGCAAAATGGCCAGCGGTACGCCGCTCGTTGACGCGGACCGCTGGCCTTGGCTCGAGACCCTCGCTGCGGCCATCGGCCAGTGGCTCCGCACCGAGCAAGGGGCGATCCTCGGCTGTTCCGCGCTCAAACAGAGCTACCGCGACCTCTTGGTCGGCGGCCGGCCCGATGTGCAGGTCGTCCATCTCAAAGGCCCGAAGGCCCTCATCGCCCAGCGGCTCAAAACGCGGCAGCATCGCTATATGCCGGCCGCCCTGCTCGACAGCCAGTTTGCGACCCTCGAAGAGCCGAGCGACGCGCTGAGCGTGGATATCGGCCCGCCCCCCGCCGCCATTGCCGCGACCATTCGCACGGCCTTGAAGCTCTGATTTTCTGGTGTTGCCTCTGCGTCCGGGATCGAGGGCGTCCCGCCCTCTACGAGGGCAAGATGCCCTCGATCCTTGGTCGGCGGTCGCTGGTGTCGCGTAGTAAGGGCGCAAAGTCATCCCAAGTACACAAACAAGTAAATCGCCAAGAAAATCGTCACTAACAACACGCTGCTGCTGATGGGCCACGCCCGGGCAAAGACGCCCGCCGGGCCGTGGTACTGGCGCACCTGCTCCACGAGCGAAAAAACCTGTCGCTTGCCCCAAGCGATCAATCCATCCCGCAGCGGCGCACCCCATTGTACGCACCACCGCGCTGAGCGCGGCAGCAGCTTTCGGTAGGTCCAATCTACGTCGATATTGGCCGAGCGCAGCTCCGGTGGGTACAGGCCCGTCAGCTTGAGCGCGACAAAGGCCAGCGCCGAAAAGAACAACAACTGGAGTTGTAAGACGATGTGGGTCGCGTCGTATGGGGCGTAGTCAACCGAGTAGGGCAGGAGTCGGTACAGATAGTGCGGGAACAAGCCGATGCCAATGCACAGCGCCGCCCCAAGCCCCATGGCCCAGAGCATGTTGCGCGGTGCTTCGCGGCAGCGGAGCCCCGCGTCGTGGGCGAAGAAGGCAAAGAAGGGAACTTTGATGCCGGCGTGGTGGAAGACGCCGGCCGAGGCAAACAGCAGCAGCAGCCACACCACGAGGTGCCCCTCGTTGGCCGCGGCCCGCATGATCATGGACTTGCTGACAAAGCCGCTAAAGAGCGGGAAAGCCGAAATTGACGCGGCCCCGATCATGCAGAAGCCGCAGGTCCAAGGCATGGATTTGTACAGGCCCCCGAGGTCCGAGCCGTTGATCCGGCCGGTGCGGTAGAGCACGGCTCCCATCGACATGAACAGGAGTGACTTGTAGAGGATATGGGCAAAGGCGTGGGCCACCGCGCCGTTGACGCCCATGCCCGGCCCCAAGCCGACGCCGACGACCATAAAGCCAATCTGGTTGATCATGCTGTAGCTCAACACGCGGCGCAGATCATTTTCAATGACCGCATAGAAGATGGGGAACATCGCCATGGCCGCGCCGATGTAGAGCAGGTATTCAGTGCCGGCAAAACTACGCGCCAACACATAGACAGCAGTCTTGGTGCTAAAGGTACTCAAAAAGACCGCGCCAGTGGGCGTGGACTCTGGGTAAGCATCCACCAGCCACGAGTGCAAGAATGGGAAGGCGCATTTAATGCCAACGCCGAGAAAAATCAGCCGCGTGGCCCAGCTATCAATGCCCAAATGCCCCAGCGCCAGCGAGCCGGTCTGCTGGTAGTGCCACGCCGTGCCGACCACGAGCAGCAGACCGGAGCTGATGTGGATCAGCAGATAGCGCGTCCCAGCGGCAAGGGCCTTTTCGCTCCGGCTCGCCCAGATCTGGAAGACCGAGGTAATCGCCAACAGCTCCCAGAAGATGAAGAGCACGATGAGATCGCCGGCAAAGACCGCCCCCACGGCCGCGCCCGCGTATAGGAGGCCGGTCGCCTGTTGCAGGCGGTCGCGCAAGTGCAGCGAGAAGAGCGCGGCGAGAAAGGCGGCCAAGTGAAAGAGATAGCCAAACAGCAGGCTGAGTTGATCGACGCGCACCCAGTGCAGCTCGTACCCGGCCAGCGAGCCGACTTGGCTGTCGCCGGCTTGGTAGCCGAGGAGGTTGCAGAATCCGGCTAGCGGCAACAGGAGCAACGCCACCCGCCGCCCGGCCAGCGGCAAGACGGGCAACAGCAGCCCGCCCAAGAGCAGGAAGACCGCCGGGTGCAGGCTAGTCATAGTAATCCTCGCGGCGCATCAGCACCTTGCGTAGCTGAGTGGCCAGCAAAACCAAGAGCACACAAGCGACAAATCCGTATATCGAGTAAAAGCCGAACCATCCTTCAACCGGAAAGACCCCCTCGGCAAAGCTCAAGTGCCGATGGAAGAGCAAGTCTATCCCCAAGAGCACGGCACAGAGCGCGAAGAAGATCCGTATCAAGCGATAGACGTTCCGCGGCGAGTCGAATAGATGGTTTTTCTTTGCAGGCATGGCCTTATCCTCCGATTTGGCGGCAGAGGTCGAGGAGCGGGTCGGGGTAGAGGAAGAGCACCAGCCCGCCCAGTGCCGTGCAAACCAGCGGCAGGACGCAGGCCAGCGGGGCTTCTTGGAGGCCGTTTTCTCCATCCGGTGCTGCGTAGAAAAAGGCATTGACGGCCACGGGGAATAGATAGGCGATGTTGAGCAGTGAGCTTAGCAAGAGTACGCCGATGGCCGCGTACTGCTCGGCTTCCAGCCCGGCGAGGATGAGATACCACTTGCTCCAAGCCCCCCCCAGCGGCGGCAAGCCGATGATGCTGAGCGAGCCGACGAGAAAGGCCCCCATCGTCCAAGGCATCTGTCGGCCAATTCCTTTCATCTCGCTGATCTCGGTCTTGTGCAGGGCTACTGCAATGGCCCCGGCGCAAAAGAAAAGGGTGATTTTGCCAAAGGCGTGCATGGCAATGTGCAGGCTGCCGCCGAGGATGCCCCAACTATTGGCCATAGCCGCGCCGAGCACGATGTACGCGAGCTGACTGACGGTGGAATAGGCCAAGCGCGCCTTGAGGTTGTCCTTGGTCATGGCGACCAGCGAGCCAAGCAGAATGGTGGCGCAGGCCGCGTAGGCCAAATACGTGCCCAAGCCCGTGTCGGCGAGCAGGTCAATGCCGAAGATATAGACGACCACTTTGAGGATGGTAAAGACGCCCGCCTTGACTACGGCCACCGCGTGCAGGAGGGCACTGACCGGCGCCGGAGCGATCATGGCGGCGGGGAGCCAGCGGTGGAAAGGCATTAGCGCGGCCTTGCCCGTGCCAAAGGCGTAGAGAAAGAGCAGGACGCCGAGGACCCACGTCGGGGCCTTGTCGGCGAGGATGCCCCCCGGGACGAAGGCGAGGGTGCCGGTGAGGTGATAGGTGGCGACCATGGCCAGCAGCAGGAAGCCGATCGAGGTCGAGAGCAGCACGCCCATATAGACGCGGCCCCCCCGCGCACTTTGCCGGCTCGTGGAGTCGCTTTCGGGGCGGGTGCTGCGGTGGTGGGTGACCAGCGGATAGGTCGACAGCGTCAGGGCCTCGTAGCAGAAAAACAGCGTCAGCATGTTGCCGGCAAAGGCCGCGCCCAAGGCCGCGGCGATCGCCAAGGCAAAGAAGGCGAAAAAGCGGGTCTGGTGCTCCTCGTGATGCCCCCGCATGTAGCCGATGGAGTAGCAAGAAGTCGCCATCCACAGCCCAGCGGCGATCAGCGCGAAGAGCGCACCGAGCGGCTCAACTTCAAAGACTAGCGACAGCCCCGGAAAGATTTCTATTAGCTGCACGGCTGGCCGGGTGCCGGCCGCGACTTTGGGGACTAGGGTACAGACCGCGGCAAAAGTGCCCAGCGCGGCGAGCAGGGTCGCGGCCTCGCGCAGGTTGGGACGGCGGCCCAAAAGGGCGATCAAGGGCGCGCCGGCCAAGGGCAGGAGCACGGCCGCGGCAATGGCCGTGGGGGCATTCACGGCGCGCCGCCCAAGAGCGAGTGCGCGGCCTTGCGAGCGACCCCAGCCGTCAGCGAGGTCTGCATCCCCAATCCGATCGTTAGGGCGACGAGCAGCCATAGGGGAAGCTGCATCGAGAGGGGGGCTTCGGCGACCGGCGCGGCCCCTTCGGGGACCGGGCGGAAATAGGCGATCTCGACAAAGCGCCAAATATAGACCAGCGCCAGCAGCGAACTGAGCACCACGAGCGCGGCCACCGGCCACCACCCGCGCTCTATCGCGCCCAAGATCAAGTACCACTTGCTGATAAAGCCCACGGTAAAGGGCATGCCGACGAGCCCCAAGCCGGCGAGGACAAAGGCGCACGAAGTCAGGGGCAGGCGCTTGCCTAGCCCGCTGAGGTCGGCCAGTTGCAGGGATTGGACGCGGAGTACGATGCAGCCAGCCGCTAGGAAGAGCGCCGCCTTCATCAGGGCGTGATTGAAGAGGTGGACGATCCCGCCAGTCAGGCCAGTGGCCGAGCCTAAGCTGATGCCGAGCATGGCATAGCCGATTTGCGCCACGCTTGAATAGGCCAAAAGCCGCTTGAGATCGGTCTGGTAAATGGCCACGGCCGAGGCGATAAAAATGCCGAGCAGCACCAGCGGCAAGAGCAGGACATCGAGATGCATGGTCTCAAAGGCGAAGGCCGCGCCGAAGATCGTAAAGACGAAGCGCAGGAAGGCGTACACGGCGATCTTGGTCGCCGTTGCCGCGATAAAGGCGGTGACGGCCGAAGGGGCATAAGTATAGGCGTTGGGCAACCAGATATGCAGCGGGAAGAGCGCCATCTTGAGGGTGAAGCCTACGCTTATAAAGGCAAAGGCCACCTCAATGGTGCGGGTGTTGGCAACGGCTTTGATCCGCGTGGCGAGATCGGCCATGTTGAGCGTGCCGGTCATCGCGTACATCAGGCCGATGCCAATTAGGATAAAGGTCGCGCCGATCGTGCCCAAGATCAGGTAGTTATAGGTCGCCATTAGGGCGCGGCGATCCCGGCCGAGGCTAATCAGCCCATAGGCCGAAAGCGACGATATCTCCATAAAGACAAAGACGTTAAAGGCGTCGCCGGTAATGGCAATGCCCAGCAGCCCAGCGAGACAAAGCAGAAAGACCGCGCAGAAATACGGGCGGCGCTCGGCGTCGATCTCGCGCGCCGCACTCGTTGGCGCGTAGGTCAGGACCACGGCGCCGATCAGCGCCACCAGCAAGAGCAGATACGCATTGAGGACATCTACCCGGTACTCGATGCCCCACGGCGCGCTCCAGCCGCCCAAGGCGTAGGAGATGGGGCCGTGGGAGAGCACGTGCTGCAATAGCAGCCCGGCCAGTGCCAGTGTGCCCCAGCCGACGATCACGACAAACGGCCACAGCAAGCGCTGCGGACGCAGCACTAGACAGATGGGCGCAGCGACCAGCGGCAAGACGACCTGCAGGGCGGGTAGATGGGCGGCGATCACGACCCCTCTTCCCGGTGCTGGATTGTGTCCTCTTCGATGGTTCCGTAGGCCGCACGGATGCGCACCACGAGCGCCAATCCCACAGCGGTGGTAGCGATGCCGACGACAATGGCGGTGAGGATGAGGACGTGGGGCAGTGGATTGGAATACGTCGTCACCCCTTCGGCGAGGATGGGCGCGGTCCCCCCCTCCACTTTGCCGAGGCTAATGTAGAGCAAAAAAACCGAGGTCTGGAAGATGTTGAGGCCGATTAGCTTCCTAATCAGGTTGCCGCAGGCGATGACGTTGTAAAAACCGGCCATCATCAGGAAAATGACGATCCAGTAGTTGTACAGACCGAGAACCGAACTCATGGCCGCCCTCGGCTGGCGAAGTGGCAGAAGGTGTTGATTACGACGGCGGCCACGGTAATGCCAACCCCTAGCTCAATCAGCAAAATGCCATAGTGCTCGCCGTGGCTAGGATCGCTGGCCAGCACCTTGTATTCGAGGAAATTGCCGCCGGCCCAGAGGCAGGCCAAGCCAGTGCCAATGTAGAGCAGGAGCCCCAAGGCGAAAAAGACGCGGACGCGGCCCGCCGGGGCCACTCGGCGCGCCTCCTCGACCCCGTAAATCAGGGCGTAGAGAATAAAGGCCGCGGCAAAAATCACGCCCGCTTGGAACCCACCGCCCGGGCCGAAGTCGCCGTGGAACTGCACGTAGAGGGCAAAGAGCAGAATCAGCGGGATGATGATCTTGGAGACGACGCGGAGAATCATCGCGTGGCGCATGGACTCGCCGTCGTCCTGCGGGGGACAGCGGTCGTGCAAGAGCAAGAGCACCACCAAGCCGGCGGTGAAAATCACTGCGACCTCGCCCAAGGTGTCGTAGCCGCGGTAGCTGGCCAGCACGGAGGTGACCATGTTGGGGATGCCGATTTCCGCGGGAGACTCGGTGATATAGCGGGGGGCTACGTGCTGGTGGACCGGAGCGTCGGGGTCGCCCAGGTGCGGCATATCGAGCGTACCATAGATGAGCGCCCCGCCGGTCAGGAGGCAGACGGCGAGGCCGCTCCAAGAGTGTTGAGGCCGGGTCTTTTCTTGCGGCCCGGTCGAAGAGAGCGCGGCCAGAAAGAGGACCGTCGCCAAGCCGGCCCCGACCGCCGCTTCGGTGAAAGCCACATCGACCGCGTCGAGGGTGGTGAAGATACAAGCCGAGAGCAGGCTGAAGATGCCGGTGAGCACCACCGCGGCAAAAAGGTCTCGCACTTGAATAATGGCCACGGCGATGATGGCGAGGAACGTCATCAGGGCGATGCCAACGAGCGCGATCGTCACGGTTTTTCCCCAGTGCCTTGGGGGACGAGCCCACTGTGCCGCGCTGCGCGGGCAATGGCGTGGGTGGCGACCGGGCTGACCAGCAGCAAGAAGATCGCGATCATCACCAGCTTGACGGTGACCAGCGACAGACCGCTCTGGAACCCAAGCCCCAACAGGACCAGCCCCGCGCCCAACGTATCGGTGACGCCGCTGCCGTGTATGCGGCTGTAGAAGTCGGGCAGCCGCAGAAGGCCCAAGCCGCCGATGAAGCAAAAGCCGGCCCCGAACAACAGACAAGCCCAGCTCGCATAGTAGAGCAGTGCTTCCATCAGGCGCGGACCTCCTCCTCGCCAGCGGTCGAGACGTATTTGAGGATGGCGATCGTGCCGATGAAGTTGATGAGCGCATAGACCAGCCCCAAGTCGAGAAAATCGGGCCGGCCGGTCAAAAAGCCGATGACCGACAAAAGCAACACGGTCTTGGTGCCGAACATGTTGACGGCGAGTACGCGATCGTACACGGTGGGGCCTTTTAAGGCGCGGACTAGGGCTAGCAGCATGGTCGCCAGCACCCCAAGCATGGCCGCGGCAAACACTAGCTTTCTCCCTCCAAGTCGGTTACGCGGCCGTCCATACCCCCAGCGCGCACGTCCTCGGCGGCTTCGTCGGTCAAGGCGTGGACATCAATGGTGCCTTCGTCGGTCTCAACGGCGACCGTGCCCGGCGTCAGGGTGATGGAGTTGGCGTAAATGACTTGTCCCAAGTGGGTTTTTTGGCTCGCCGCGACTCGGATTACGCGGGGCGACATGGGCAGCCGTGGATGTACGATCCGCCGTGCGACATCGATATTGGCTTTGATTATCGCCCAGAGGAGCCAAGGCACATAGCGCAACGTGCCGATAATGAGGTGATTGGGGTGCCCTTCGAGATCGACGATCTGCATGCGGCGGCAGACGGCGACGACCAAAAGGCACGAGAGGACGCCCAATCCTAGGAGCAGGCCCGTGTAGATGCCCGACAAAAGCAGCCACGTCAAAAAAAGCAGGGCGAAAAGACTGAGCGTTCTAGATGGTATGTTTGGCAAAATAGGCCCTCTTTCTCCGCGAAATACGCGGCCCTAATTTCTGCAATTGCACGCCGCGAGGCAAGCAGCCTTAGCGACGCCCCGGCAGCCGACTTCAGAGGCGTTTATCGCTTTGATCCGCTCAGCGATTGACGACCCAGTACGTCGTCCCGATCTCTTTTGAACCTGTGTATGGCTGGCCGTCGTGGGAGCCAAAAAGCTGCCAGCGGCTAAATCCCGCTAGGCGCAGCAACAGTTGAAACTCTTCTTTATAGATCCACCGCGCCGTCATGGGCACTACCGCTGTTGCTCCATCGTAGGTGAAAAACCACTGGTAGTGCTCAGTCTGCTCGCCCAGATCAACGGTCTTCTCGAACCAGACGCTGATTCGGCGGCCTGTTTGGGGGTGGGTAAATTCGCCGAATGTCTCCAGCGACGGGGACGGATTGACGTGGGTAAGCAGGTCGTCGGCAAGCGACGGGATGTAGAAGTTCATCAGCAGCCGACCGCGAGGTGCCAGATGGGCACGGATGCGTTTGAGACAGGTGATTTGGGCTGCTTGGCTGGGCAAGAGCATAAACGAGCTGGCCGGAATCAGGATGGCCGCCAAGGACTGGTCGTAGCAGAAGTCAACCATGTCCTGACAGCAGACTCGGCGGTCAATAGCCCCTAGCCCTAGGGCCGCTGCCTTGCGGCGCAAAACGGCCAGCATCCCGGCGGCGCAATCGAAACCCCTGATGTCAACGCCCTCGCGCAAAAGGCGAAGCAGAATCGAACCTGTGCCACAAGCTGCTTCGAGGACTGGCCCTTCCTCTCCGGCGAGCTGCCTGCTGTAAAATTGGAACTCGCGCTCGTGCGTCTGCTGCCTCGCGCCCCGCTCATTCCACTGGTCGTATATCAGCGACCACCAAGGATTGTCGTAATTGGCTTCAGGCACAAGCGCAGGCCCTCCAGTATGGGCGCGGCCCGGTCGGCTGCTTCATTACACTGCTCAATCGTTCTGGTCGCCCTCGCCGGACCCTACTATTATTGCTATAGTAATAGCAATATAGGATATATGCCCGACTGGGGCGGGCAGCACCCGCGCATCACGAGGCATTACTCAGGCTACAACGACGGAGAAAAGGTCATGCTGACTCAAGAACAAGTCGCCAACTACCACGAAAAAGGCTACCTCGGCGTTGAGGGGGTATTGACCCCCGGAGAAGTAGCGGCACTGCGGCAGGTCACCGACGAGTTCGTGGAGCGGTCACGGGCCGCGACCGAAAGCGATGCCACATTCGACTTGGAGCCGGGGCACTCGCCCGATAGCCCCAAGCTGCGGCGGCTCAAAAGCCCGGTCGCCCAGCACGAAATGTACCGCAGCACCCTGCACCACGAGCGGATTCTGGCCATCGTCGCCCAGCTAATCGGCCCGCGCATCCGCACCAATGGCGACAAGCTCAACATGAAGTCCGGGGCGTTCGGCAGCCCGGTGGAGTGGCATCAGGACTGGGCTTTTTATCCGCACACCAACGACGACCTGCTCGCCGTGGGCGTGTGCATCGACGACATGAACGAGACCAATGGCTGCTTGCTGGTCATCCCCGGGTCGCATAAGGGACCGATTTACAACCACCATCTCGACGGTCGTTTTGCCGGTGCGGTGACTGCGGCGGATTTCGACGACGCGGCGGCCGAAAAGATCGAGCTAAAAGCCGGCGGCATCTCTATCCACCACGTCCGCGCCCTGCATGGCTCCCTGCCCAACACCTCGCCCCATCCGCGTCGGCTCCTGCTCTTGCAGTATTGCGCGGGCGATTCTTGGCCCCTAGTGCCGGCGCCCGATTGGGAGGGCTATTGCCGGACCTTTGTGCGCGGCGAGCCGAGCCGGCACATCCGCGTCGCAGACGTGCCGGTGAGCATGCCGATGCCCGGCGCCAAAGTCGGCGGCTCCATCTACGCCACCCAGACCGTATTGCGCCACTCGACCTTCGGCTCGGTGAAAGCCGCCCAGTCCGGCTAACACCGCACACTGTGTGCTGCGGCCATGAACCTGCAACACTTGCGCTACTTTCTCGCCGTAGCGCGCACGGGCGGCTTTGCCCAAGCCGCGCGGCTCTTGCTCGAAGCCGTGTTTGCCGCTTACGGCGGGTGGGACGAATGGATGGCGGAGAGCTCCGCCAAGTAGTATCTTTTTCATCAATGACAGCCTAATTTACGTCTCATCTTCTTTGGGTGACTATCCTATGATGATCAAGTATCTATTTAGCTCTTCTGGCCAGTGGATAGCTTTTAAGAGCGATAAATATGTATTTGACACCAACGGCAACTGGATTGGCTGGACTCCTTGGAACGATGGTTATGTCTGCGCCCCTAATGGCGAGTACCTTGGTACGATAACGCAAAACAAGCGATTGTATCGATTCTATGCTCGACCCAATAGAGGCTATCCCGGTTATCCCGGTTATCCCGACTATTCCGGCTATCCCGGCTATCCCGGCTACGCAAGCTATTCACCGTTGCCGCCATTTGCTGAAGACATCGAAGAACTAGAAACTGTTTGATGTCATCGCCCTTCAAGCACTACCCCTCTGAGCCAAATTGTCGGCAGTGTGGGAATGCCTTTACTCTCCTCTGCAACGCTCACGATACATCGGGTTCCTTCCTCGAAGTGTTCAATACTACGAGAAAGGGGCGCAACGCTAGAGGAGCGGCCACTGATAAAGACCAAGATCTCCTCAGAGCAATGCTCACCTTTGCCTGCGCGGGTCTGGACTCTCTAGTAAAGCAACTGATAAAGGATGCCTTACCTGATGTGATCAATTGCAATGAAGCCGCTGAGCGAACGTTTCGCACAGATATTGAACGGCGAGTCCGCAGGGGGGAGGAGATTGACCACAGGTTTCTCGCTGATGTTCTCACTCGGCAAAGACCGCGAGATCGGCTCATCGAGATTCTGGTTTCGGACCTCACCTCACAAAGTTTGCAGTCGAAAGACCAACTGCTGAGGGTTGGTTCGTTTTTTGATATCCAGTCCGATTTAATCACACCCGACCCAAACGACCTAGCTAAGATATTCACGGCACGTAATCAGATTGTCCACGAAATGGACATATATTTCTCTCCAACCGATGGGAATAGACGCTCTCGAACCAAGCAGGATATGGTCGCTGCTGCGAACGAGATTTTCAGGGTCTCGAAAGTCTTCTTGGAAGAGGTTGAGCACAAGCTGACAATCTGATGTGCCAACCCAGCCGACCCCTAAGTCCCCGACCGTAGAAGTGGTGTGAGATGCTTCGCTTGCGCTCAGCATGACCGACCGCCTCTGTCATGCTGAGCGCAGTGCGACCGCGCCCCCCAGATTTGCTTTCTAGCGGCCTTTTCTGTAGCCCCTTCCCGCCTTGCCACGATTCTCGCCAGCGGCGTTCTTAATTTTTAACCCAAAACTGAGAGCAAGCATTATGATCGACCCAAAGGCCGTGCGCGCCCATCCCGACGCCCTGCGCGAAGCGATCCGGGTGCGGAAAGTTGACCCGGCCAAAGCCAATGTGGATCGCTGGTTGGCCCTCGACGCGGCGCGACAACAGTTGCAACGAGACATCGACGCGCTCAATAGCCAAAAAAAGCAACTAGCGCGGCTCGGCCGCACCGACCCGGACGCGGCGCGCCAACAGGGACGGGAGTTGCGCGAGCGCGGGCGGGTGCTGGAGCACGAGTTGGAAACCATCGTCGCCGAGTGGCAAGCCATCATGGATTGGTTCCCCAACTGGCCGCATCCCGACATGCCCACCGGGGCTAGCGAGGAAGACAACGTCGAGGAGAAAGCCTGGATTCCGGGGCGGGGCTACCTAGCCGCCGACAAGCTGGGCCGTGGAAACACCAGCGCACCATACATGCCCAAGCGGCCCCTGCACGCCCCAGACGATGCGTTCGCGCCCCTCCATCACGCCGAGCTCGGCGTCCGATTGGGCGGCATTGACACCTTGCAGGGCGGCCAAGTCTCCGGCTCGCGCTTTGCCTATTTGCGCGGCGATGTGGCGCGGATGCAATACGCCCTGAGCCAACTCCTCATTGACGAACTGTTAAGGCGCGGGTACGAGATGTTCGTGCCGCCGCTCCTAGTGAGAGCGCGGGCACTATACGGCACCTCGCACTTTCCCGAAGGGCGCGACCAAGTCTATGCGATCAAAACCGATAACGTAGAAGAAGGGGCCGAGCTTTTTCTCGTCGGGTCGTCTGAGCCAGCTAATTTCAGCTACTTCATGAACCAGACCTTGAGCGCGGCCGAGTTGCCAGTCAAGCTCTTCGCCTATACGGCCTGCTTTCGCTCGGAAGCCGGGTCTTGGGGCCAAGACGTCAAGGGCATCAAGCGCATGCACCAATTCGACAAAATCGAAATGAACGCCGTGTGCCTGCCCGAGCAATCCGAGGCCCTGTACGAAGAATTTGGCCAAATCAACGAATGGCTCCTGCAAAAGCTGGCCTTGCCCTACCGGGTCGTCGATAAGTGCCACGGCGACGCCGGCTACTTAGCCAGCCATCGGCAGCGGGACGTGGACGTGTGGATGTCTGGGGCGGGCGAGTTCATGGAGGTAATGACCGACACCAACGCCACGGACTATCAGGCCCGGCGCTTGAACATCCGCTACAAGGGCGCGGGCGGGCGGGGTTTTTGCCACCTCGTCAACGACACGGGTTGCGCGATGGGCCGGCTGCTGATCGCCATTTTGGACAACTATCAACAACCCGACGGCGCGGTGCAGGTCCCCGAAGCCTTGCAACGGGTCGTGCAGAAAAGCGTCCTGCAACCCAAAGGCGCGTGATGGGCGAGCGACTCGATGGCCGGGCGATTGCGGCCCAAGTGCAAGAAGAGCTGCGGGCAGACATCGCGCTCCTAAAGCGAGAGCACGGTCTGGTGCCGGGTTTGGCGGTCGTGCTGGTGGGGGACGATCCGGCCTCGCTGTCCTACGTGCGCGCCAAGGGCCGGGCGTGCGAAGCCCTCGGCATTCACTCCGTGCAAGTAGATCTGCCGGCCAACGCCGCGACCGCGGATGTGCTGGCCACGGTCGAGCGGCTCAACGCCGACGACGCGATCCACGGCATCTTGGTGCAGCTACCGCTGCCGGGCCAAGACGAGCAACAAGTTCTCAACGCCATTGACCCAGACAAGGATGTCGATGGCTTGCACCCGGTCAATTTGGGCCGCCTCGTGCGGCAGGAGGAGTGCTTTTGGCCCTGTACGCCGCACGGGGTTTTGCAGATCCTCAGCCGTAGCGGGGTCGAGGTGGCCGGCCAGCACGTGGTCGTAGTTGGCCGCAGTACGCTCGTGGGGCGGCCCGTAGCCATCTTGCTGGGGCACAAGGCGGCCGGGGCCAACGCCACGGTGACCCTGTGTCACACCCGCACCCGCGACCTCGGGCACTTTACGCGCCAAGCGGACATCCTAGTGGTGGCGGCTGGGTTTCCTCGCGGGATCACGGCGGATATGGTCAAAGAGGACGCGGTAGTAATCGACGTGGGCATCAACCAAGTAGAAGACCCCTCGCGCGAGCGCGGCTGGCGGCTCGTCGGCGACGTAGATTACCAACAGGTGCGCCCCAAGGTCCGTGCGATCACGCCCGTGCCCAACGGGGTCGGGCCGATGACGATCGCGCTGTTGCTCCACAACACCGTGCGGGCGGCCAAGCGCAAAGTTAGATAGTGGGAGACTACACCATGCGCTTCTTCAACACCGCTGGCCCTATCAAGCCCGAAAGGCATTACTGCATCCCGCCGCTGGAACGCTTGGACCTCGACGATGTGCGCGCCCTCATCCGAGACGAGAAGTACTTTGTCCTGCACGCGCCCCGGCAAACGGGCAAGACTTCGGCTCTGCTGGCCTTGCGCGACCTGCTCAACGCCGAGGGCGTCTATCGTTGCGTGTATGTCAACGTCGAAAGTGGGCAAGCCGCACGCGAAGATGTGGAACGAGTGACGCGCACCGTTTTGGCCGGATTGGCGTCCCGGGCGCGTTTGACCCTGGGCGATGAGTTTTTGGGCCAAATTTGGCCCGGTATCCTCACGGAGGTCGGTCCAGACTTTGCCCTACAGGAGGCATTGACGCGCTGGGCCGCGGCGTCCCCGAAACCGCTGGTACTGCTCATCGACGAGATAGACGCCCTGATCGGCGACGCACTTCTGTCCGTGTTGCGGCAGTTGCGGGCGGGCTACGACCTGCGCCCCGAGGGGTTTCCGCAAAGCGTGGTGCTGTGCGGTGTGCGCGATGTGCGCGATTACCGCATCCATTCCAGTTCGGCCAACGCCCTCATTGCCGGAGGGAGCGCGTTCAACATCAAGGCACAGTCGTTGCGCTTGGGCGACTTTTCGCAAGACGAGGTGCAGGCCCTGCTCGGCCAACATACCGATGAAACGGGTCAGGTGTTCACGCCAGACGCACTGGCGACGATCTGGACGCAGACCCAAGGGCAGCCGTGGCTGGTCAACGCCTTGGCAGACCAAACCTGCTTCCGCGATGGGGCCGCAGACCGGCGCGATCCAATCACAGCCGCGACCATCGTCGAAGCGCAAGAGCAGCTCATCCTCCGCCGCGAAACGCATCTCGACCAGTTGGCGGACAAGCTCCAAGAGGAGCGCGTACGGCGCATCGTGGAACCGCTGTTGAGCGGGGCCGAAAAGAGCGAGTTTTCGACCCCAGATCTCGAATACGTCCGCGATTTGGGCTTGATCGCCCAGAATGATCCGCTCCGCATCGCCAATCCCATTTATGCGGAAATCGTGCCGCGCGAACTGACCTATGCCACCCAATCGGGACTCGTCCAAGACACGGCTTGGTACGTCCATGCCGATGGCAACTTGGACGTAGCCAAATTGCTGACCGCGTTCCAGACCTTTTTCCGCGAACACTCCGAGCATTGGGTTAAGCGATTTCAGTATCAAGAAGCTGGACCCCAACTGTTGCTTCAAGCGTTTTTGCAACGGATCGTCAACAGCGGCGGGCGGATTGAGCGCGAGTATGGCTTGGGTCGCATGCGCACCGACCTGCTCATCGTCTGGCCGCAGGGCGAGCACACGCGCAAGTTCGTAATTGAGTGCAAAGTGCTCCACAAGAGCTTAGAGCAAACTATCGCCGAGGGGTTGGAGCAGACCGCCGAGTATATGGATCGCTGCGATGCAGAAGCGGGTCATCTGATGATTTTCGACCGGCGCGCAGGTCGGCGTTGGGACGACAAGGTGTTTCGGGATCGCCGCGTGTCGGACCGTGGGACAGAGATCGACATCTGGGGGATGTGAAGAAGGGTACGCACGGGGGCATGGGCAGACGGGCGGCTGATCGGAACAGACCATTGAACGGGAGACTTAAACCATGCGCTTTTTCACTACCGCCGGCCCCATCAAGCCGGCAAGGCACTATTGCATCCCGCCGCTGGAACGCTTAGACCTTGACGATGTACTCGCCCTCATTCGGGACGAGAAGTATTTCGTCCTGCACGCACCTCGGCAGACGGGCAAGACTTCGGCCCTGCTGGCCTTGCGCGACCTGCTCAACGCCGAGGGCGTCTATCGTTGCGTGTACGTCAACGTCGAAGGCGGGCAAGCCGCACGCGAAGATGTGGAACAAGTGACGCGCACCATTCTGGGCGAGTTGGCGTCCCGGGCGCGTTCAGTAGGCGACGAATTTCTAGACGAGATTTGGCTCGACATCTTGACCAAACACGGTCCGCACGCTGCCTTGCGCGAGGCGTTGACGCGCTGGGCCGCGGCGTCCCCGAAACCGCTGGTGCTGCTCATCGACGAGATCGATGCCCTGATCGGCGACGCGCTCCTGTCCGTGTTGCGACAGTTGCGAGCGGGCTATGACCTGCGCCCAGAGGGATTTCCGCAAAGCGTGGTGCTGTGCGGTGTGCGCGATGTGCGCGATTACCGCATCCATTCCAGTTCGGCCAACTCGACTATCACCGGAGGGAGCGCGTTCAACATCAAGGCACAGTCGTTGCGTCTCGGCGACTTTTCGCAAGACGAGGTGCAGGCCCTGCTCGGCCAACACACCGATGAAACGGGTCAGGTGTTCACGCCAGACGCATTGGCGACGATCTGGACGCAGACCCAAGGGCAGCCGTGGCTGGTCAATGCTTTGGCAGACCAAACCTGCTTCCGCGATGGGGCCGCAGACCGGCGCGATCCAATCACAGCCGCAGCCATCGTCGAGGCGCAAGAGCACCTCATCCTCCGCCGCGAGACGCATCTCGACCAGTTGGCGGACAAGCTCCAAGAGGAGCGCGTGCGGCGCATCGTGGAGCCGCTGTTGAGCGGGGCCGAGGAACGCCACTTTACCGACCGCGATTTGGAATACGTGCGCGATCTCGGCCTCGTCGCGCAGGAGCGCCCCCTCCGCATCGCCAATCCGATCTACGCCGAGGTCATCCCCCGCGAACTGACCTGGGTCATTCAAGAGGAGTTTGATCAGGACACGGCCTGGTACATCCATGCCGACGGCAACTTGGATGTGGTCAAGTTGCTGACCGCCTTCCAGACGTTCTTCCGCGAACACTCCGAGCATTGGGTCAAGCGATTCCAGTATCAAGAGGCCGGTCCGCAGTTGCTGTTGCAAGCGTTTTTACAACGAATCGTCAACAGCGGCGGGCGAATTGAGCGCGAGTATGGCTTGGGTCGCATGCGCACCGATCTGCTCATCGTCTGGCCGCAGGGCGAGCGCACACGCCAGTTCGTGATCGAGTGCAAGGTTCTTCACAAGAGCTTGGAGCAGACCATCGCCGAGGGGTTGGCACAGACCGCCGAGTATATGGATCGCTGCGATGCAGAGGCGGGTCATCTGGTGATTTTCGACCGGCGCGCAGGTCGGCGTTGGGACGACAAGGTGTTTCGGGATCGCCGCGTGTCGGATAGTGGGACGGAGATCGACATCTGGGGCATGTGAGGATGGCGGTGGTCAGTGGCCCCTGCGTCACCACAAAGCGCAAAAAAAACCAACGGCCCGACTGCTTGGATCGCGAGGCGCGGGAGACTCCTCACTCTTCACGGCAAAAGACGCGAGTTAGAAAATAACGCGATCGCCCCTGTTAAACGCAGCCTTTAGCATGGCCCATCAAGTGCTGTATATTAAACGCAGCCTTTAACAAGAAAAGGTTTTGCGTTCATGTTAAATATACCTTTAACAAAGCCATGAAAGACCGTTTCAGGGCCGGTCAATACGTCTCCCAGCCAACCGGCTACCGGGCTTTCCTGCCGGCCGCGTTGCCGCCTGAGCCTCCCATCCGGTTCACCGAGGAACTGCAAGCTCTGCTGTCGGAAGCGGCCCTTGCCTTGGGGCGTCTCGACGGATCGATCCAAACACTGCCCAATTCGGATTTATTCGTCTATATGTACGTCCGCAAAGAGGCGGTGCTATCGAGTCAGATTGAGGGGACGCAAAGCTCGTTGCAGGATCTGTTGGCGGCTGAAGCGAGCCGGCTCAAGCCCCATCGCAACGACGTACATGAAGTGGTGAACTATGTCCGCGCCATGAATCACGGCTTGGCAAGGCTGCCCGAGCTACCTGTTTCGATTCGCTTGATCCGCGAAATCCATGCGGAACTCCTCCAAGGGGCGCGAGGGTCTCATCTCAGGCCCGGCGAGTTGCGAACCAGCCAAAACTGGATTGGGCCGCCCGGCTGCACCTTGAACGAGGCCATCTTCGTCCCGCCGCCGCCTCACGAAGTGCCCGCCGCTTTGGGCAAATTGGAGACCTTTCTCCACAATCCGAACCGTCTTCCCCCGCTCGTCTGGATTGGACTGGCCCACGCCCAGTTTGAAACGATCCATCCCTTTCTCGACGGCAATGGCCGCGTTGGCCGGCTTCTCATCACCTTTCTGCTGTGCGAGCAAAAGGTGCTGCTCAAGCCGGTTCTTTACCTCTCTCATTTTTTTAAGCAGCATCGACAAGCGTATTATGAGCACCTGCAATCGGTGCGCGATAAGGGGACTTGGGAAGAGTGGCTCGGCTTTTTCTTGCGCGGCGTCGTAGAAGTGAGCAACGAGGCAACGAACACGGCCCGAGCGATTCTCGCGCTCCGCGAAGAGCACCGCCATCTGATAACCGAGAACTTAGGCCGGGCCGCCGGCAATGGGCATCGCCTGCTGGAACATCTCTACGAACGCCCGATTGTGGCGGTGAGCGATGTGCAACGCTTGACCGGAACGACCTATCCTGCAGCGAACAATCTGGTCGCACGGATGGTCAATAACCGCATCCTGAGCGAATTCACCGGACAGACGCGCAACCGAATGTTTCAGTACCAGAGCTATATCGACCTTTTTCACAAGGGCACAGAAATAGAAGGTTCGGAGTGAGACGGGTTACTGTGGTACGCTGCTAGATATAGACCTAAGCCGACTGCGACTTCCAATCTCAACCCAATCCGCCCATGCCTACTCCGCAACGCCAAGCGACGATCATCGTGCTCTTCAGTGCATTGACGGTCCTCGCCAGCATGGGGATTCGCCAATCGTTTGGTCTCTTTCTACAGCCGATTAGCGACAGCTTGGGCTTGGGGCGCGAAGTGTTCAGCTTGGCCATGGCACTGCAAAACTTGGTCTTCGGCCTACCTCTGTTCGGGATGGTCGCCGACCGCTATGGTACGCGGTGGGTCGTGTTGGGAGGCGCGTTGCTCTACGCGGCCGGGTGCTTGCTCGTGCCGGTTAGCAGCGGCCCGCTCGGCTTGTATCTGACACTCGGCCTCATCATCGGGCTGGGGCTTGGCAGCACGACGTATGTGGTCGTGCTGGGAGCCGTCGCCCGCGTCGTCCATCCTGCAAACCGCAGCACGGCGTTTGGAATCGTCACGGCGGCCGGGTCGTTTGGGACCTTTGCCTTAGTGCCCGGGGTGCAGTGGGCGATTGTCCACGCAGGCTGGCAGGGGTCCTTTGCGGTCAGTGCGGCCCTAATCGGCTGGGTCGTGCTTTTGGCCTTTGGCTTTCCGCGCCGGTCCAGTGCGACCACGGCCCGGTCGCCCGGCGAGGGTACGCTGCTGCAAGTGCTGGTGCGGGCGCGGGGCCATTCGGGCTATTGGTTGCTCAACGCGGGGTTCTTCGTCTGCGGTTTCCACGTCGCCTTCATCGCCACGCACCTGCCTTCGTTCCTCACCGACAACGGCCTGTCGCGCATGACCGGGGCCACGGCCTTGGCGCTGATTGGCCTGTGCAACATCTTCGGCTCATCTTTGTTTGGCTGGCTAGGCGACCGCTACCGCAAGAAATACCTGCTGAGTGCGCTCTACTTCAGCCGCGCCGCAGTGATCGGCTTGTTTCTCTTCGTCCCCCTGACCAGCTTTTCCGCCTTGCTCTTCGGTGGCCTAATCGGCTTCTTGTGGCTGGCCACCGTGCCGCTGACTAGCGGGACCGTGGCGCAGATATTCGGGGCGCGCTACCTGTCAACGCTGTACGGCATTGTCTTTTTCAGCCATCAGGCCGGCAGTTTCTTGGGCGTCTGGCTGGCTGGCCGGCTCTACGACGCGACCGGGTCGTACGATCCGGTTTGGTGGCTAGCGATCGCCCTCGGCGTAGCGGCCGCGCTCATTCACCTGCCGATTGCCGACCGACCGCTCCAATCCTCAAACGCATAGAACGATGCCTTACTACACGACACCAGCGGCCGCCTTCCTAAAGGATCGAGGGCATCTTGCCCTCGTCGAGGGCGGGACGCCCTCGATCCCGGACGCAGCGGCAACACCAGAAAAGGCGTACTCAACGGAAGGGTCGCGTACTAAGGAACGACGCTGTGCCATGAGACGCCGCGGTTTTCTGCGCGGGGCGGTTTCAGCGGCTGGCTGGGTTGCGCCAAGGCAGGAATGCCAACAGACGCTCGCGGTGTGCCCGCACCTTTCGACCTTCATATATCACAAGCCCTAGATCGATCAGAGCCTTGATGTCGCGGTGCAGTGTGCGGCTCGTGACGGTTGCATAGGCGCGGCCTAAGTCTGCATCTAGTGTGGGAATATCGGCGATGCGGACTGGTGCCGCCGCGCGAGATAGGCTCAACGCTAGCGTCCGTTGGCGGCTCGCCGCAGAGCTTGAGACCGTGCGGAAGGTCTCGTGTACGTGGTTGACCCATGCGACATCCCACTGGTGCTCGCGAATTAGGTCGATTTGCTCGCCTAGGCCGTCCACCAAGCCCGCAACGGCATAGCTGATGAAGCGCACGACGCCGTCGTCTGTTTGGCGGGCGTGGTCTAACTGGCGGTAGTATTCCGACCGCGTTTGGTTGTAGTGGTTGCTCAATAGGTGGCAGGCCGGCTGCGGTAGGCCAGCCCCGACTAGGATGTAAAACTCCAGCAATCGCGCCGTGCGGCCGTTGCCATCGCCAAAGGGATGGATCCAAGCCAGATAGAGGTGCGCGAAAATGGCCTTCAGGATCGCATAGGCGATGGGGTTGTCCGCGGCGAGCGGAAATTGGTTCAACGTGTCGCACAGGCGATTTAGTAGAAAGGTGCAATCCCGATGCGGCGGGCATTTGTACCCCCCGACGCCTACCTCTGTGGTGCGGATTTCCCCGGGCGCGACATGGTCTTCGACTTCAAGGCCGTTTAGCACGGCTCGGTTCATCTGTTTGATGGTGGCGGTCGTAATTGGCTTGGTGTCGCTCGCGGCAACATCTTCGGTCAGTGCGTTACAGGCATTGACGATGTTTTCGATTTCTTGGCCGAGGTACTCCCGCGACGGCGGCAGTTTGAACGAGCCTGCCAGCAGCCCTGTGACCTCTTCTTCGGACAGCGTATTGCCCTCAATGGCTGTGGTAGCCAACGCGCCCTTTGCCAGATACAGCCGGTGAACGCTCTGCGCTACCTCCGGGGCCAACAGCGCCTGAGTGATGTGATCGCATTTTGCCGCTGCCGCTCCGAGTGCGACCCAAGTTTTGTGGTCTAAGCGCGATAGGTCGAGGGCGAAGGTGAGATAGGGATGGGACGCTTTGTATGGCCGCTTAGTTGTCATTAGTTTTTTTATTATAACTCCTTGTTATAAAATAAGTAATGAATTAATATATGATGGATTGGAGAAAGATATGTCATTGACTTTGACACGACGAATGACAAATTTTAGAAGCATAGTAAAGATGAGTCAAGGTCGAATCATCAACTAGGAGCGTAAATGCGATTTTTTGAAAATGGTCCGGCGATTCCAGATGAGCTGCTCCACGCCCGTGATGAGGGCCGGGTGGTTTTCTTCTGTGGGGCCGGGATCTCACAGGCTAAGGCAGGGCTGCCGGATTTCTTTGGTTTGGCAGAAAAAGTTATGGAGACGCTCGGGGTTCAAGCGGATAGCCCAGCCCGGAAGCTACTTGATGAAGCGCGTAATTTTGAGGCCCGAACCGGCGTTGCCGGTGTAATCCCGGCAGACCGGATATTCGGCCTACTTGAGCGCGAATTTTCTACGGACGTTATAGAATCGGCGGTGGCTTCCGCGCTGCGGCCGGGTGATGAACCGGATTTGACGGCCCATTGCATAATCCTCGACCTCGCAACCACTAGGGAAGGTTTGGTTCGTATCGTAACGACCAACTTTGATCGTCTGTTTGATAATTGTGGTCGCAGCCTTTCGTCGTGGCAACGACCTCGTTTGCCTAATCCGTCGCGGCCAAAAGACATGGACGGCATTGTCCATCTTCACGGCAAGGCTACCTCTGATTATCGAGGGGCTGAAGGCGATGGATTTATTCTGTCTAGTTCCCAATTTGGACAGGCGTATCTTTCGGAGGGGTGGGCGACTTCCTTCTTTCGAGAAATCATTGACAGGTACGTCGTTGTCTTCGTCGGCTACGCGGCGGACGATCCTCCTGTTCACTATTTGTTAGAAGGACTAAACAAACAGATCAATGAACGCCAAGTCTATGCTTTTCAAGAGGGTGCTGCGGACGATGCGGCCTCTAAATGGAACCATAGAGGGGTTCAGGCCATTTCCTATGCGGAAGATTCCGGCCACACTGCGCTTTGGGACACGTTAGAGGCATGGGCACAGAGGGCGCGAGATCCCGATAAATGGTATTCGGAGGTCATTAACAAAGCGAAGCAGGGTCCCCAAAGCCTTTTGCCGCATGAGCGCGGGCAAGTGGCTCATGTTGTTTCGACTGTTGAGGGGGTTAGAAATTTTTCGGAGGGAGAAGAACCGCCGCCGGCAGAGTGGCTGTGTGTTTTCGACAAGTACAGACGCTATGGTCAACCGGGACGGTTAGGTGGCTGGTTTCGGGAGGGACCATACGTCGATCCATTTGATCTTTACCGCATCGACTCGGATGTGCCGCCAGACAAAGCCAGTCCTAAAGGCCATTCCTCTAAACGTAAGGTGCCAACCGACGCTTGGGATGCGTTTGCTCTGAACCGCGTCGATAGAGCTAACTTAAACGATGACAATTTTCCGTCGATAACAGGTCTTTGGGCATATAACGTGCCGCCCCTTCCTCCGCGGCTTCGCCAAATGGGTGCGTGGATTAGGGCTATCACTGGCGAGCCAGCGGCGGTTTGGTGGGCGGTACGACAAAACCCTCTTCATCCCGAGATTCGAGCCGAAATACGTCAGGCTCTTACAAGTTCACAACGGCCCATAAGTTCCGCTGTTCGTGAGGCTTGGTACTATCTGTTTGAATGTTGGGAACAAAGTAGAGATAGACACGCCGATTCGGGTGACTGGTATGGATTGATTTCAAAGGATGGCTGGAGCAGAAGCACTGTTCGTGCCTATGCTGCATGTTCCCGTCCCTACTTGTTGAAGGTAGAGCCACACTATGGGCAGCATCCCAAACCGCCCGAACCGCAGGACGAAATTCGTCGTAATGATCTTATTAGTTTGGAAGTAGCGTATCCAGATCACACTAAAGAAACCAACATTCCAGATGAATACATTGCTCCTGTTGTAGCGATATTGCGTAAGAATCTCGAAATTGCGCTTGAGCTCGAGACCGAAATCGGCAGATACGGCCTTAGTCAGGTAAGCTCCATTGTTTCGGACAATGATACAGCCGAGAACCGTACACATGGACTATCTAGAGCCGTCATTAACTTTACATCTGTCTTTGAGCGTCTCATGCAAATCAACCTAAAAGCGGCAAGACGCGATTTTTCAAAATGGTTAGTTGAAGACGATACGATATTTGCAAGGCTGCGAATATGGGCGGCAGGCAAACCCGACTTAGTGTCGGATGATCAGTTTGGTCCCGTGCTTGCCGATGTGAGCGATAAAGCCTTTTGGGATGAGAGCCATGAGTGGGATTTGCTGCATACGCTATCGTCCCGGTGGAATGGACTGAGTAAAGATATTTGTGTCGAGATCGAAAAGCGGCTTTTGAAAGGATGTTCGCGCTGGCGAAAAGAAGAAGAAGAGGATTTTAAGAAACGACGTGATCGGTCAATACTAGCTCGGATAATTTGGTTATCTCGAAAAGGATGCAAACTATGTTCCAATCTTGAAGAAGCAACAAATCGGCTTCGGGAATTGGTTCCAGAGTGGAATCCAGAAAATTCCGATGAAGTCGTAAGGTGTTGGGGAACTGAAGGCGGGATAGTGAGAACCGAAGACGATCATTCAGCATTACTGGACATACCTCTCGCTTCAGTACTATCAGAGGCATACCGTCGGAGCGAGAGACGAGATGATCCTTTCGTCGAATATAACCCTTTCGCCGGGTTATCGGCGGCCCGTCCTGTCAGAGCGTTTTCTGCTCTCAGGGTGGCGGCCAAGGAGGGAGATTTTCCAGACTGGGCATGGAACACCTTTCTGAATGCGGAGAAGCGAAAGACTGATAAACTCAGATTTGTCGTGTTGATCGCCGAGCGGTTGGCCCGTTATCTGAATAACGGCGTGACGGTACTAGTCTGGCCAGCAGCAAGCTGGCTTGAGAACATGAGCGGCAGTTTCTCCGGCCAATATTCAGCAAGTTTTCGCCGAGTAACAGATGCGCTAATCAGAAGCTTGGCCGAAGAACCAGAAAGTGATGCTTCGGGAGTCTGGCAAGTCGGAGGAGTTCGGGACTGGGCGACGATTGCATTTAACGCCCCGGTCAGGAAGGTTGCACAAGCTCTACGTCCTTATCAGAAAACCGATCCCAGCGCATTTCTAAATTACGCAGGTGAACTGCTGGCTTTGTCCGGTGGCCTACACCGGCATGCGCTGGCAATTTTCTCAGAGCGGATAGGTTGGTTTTACGAGACTAATTATGAGTGGTCGGAAAAGAATCTACTTTCGGTTCTCGACTCCAGCGACCTTCACGATAGGGACGCTTTTTGGAGCGGGTTTTTCTATGCATCAGTAAACCAAGAGCTGTTTATGCTCTTAAAGCCGCATTTACTCCAACTCGCAAGGGAGAATAGTGAGACTCATCGTAAGCACAGCCAAGGACTTTCAAGGATTATTTTAGACAGGTGGGGGAGCATTATTGAAGGAACGAGTGATCGTTGTATTTCCAATGAGGAATTCAGGGATGTGCTAGTGCAGGCGGATGATGAATTTCGATCTCACGTGTTACGGCAGATGACGAATCTGTTATGCAATAAAAAACAAGAAACGAGAAACAAATGGACATCATGGTTGCCAGAGTTCTTAAGAGATGTATGGCCTCTTCATAGAAAGGCGAACTCGCCGGCAGCGTCGGCGTCCTTGTGCGACTTGGTGTTCTCCAATGAAGAGTTATTCCCGGAGTTGGTAGAGATAATTCTTCCGCTTCTTACGAAGCTAGACGACCATGCTTGGCGATTGAATCAGACCCAAGCCTGCGCCCAAAAACACCCCCGTCACACGCTGGACCTCTTGTATGCAGTGCTGCCGGGCAACGTTTCAGGTTGGCCCTATGGCATCGGAGATATATTTGCGTCCATAAGCGAAGGCGAGCCTGCCCTAAGAACCGACGAGAAATTCCTCGAATTAAAGCGACGGTGGGACTCCCGATAACTCGGCAAGATCACCGCTTCTTCACCGTCCGCCGCTTCTTCCGCTTCCCTCCCACTTCCGCCGCCAGCGGCGCTTGCAACTGCTCGTACAGCGCAAAGAGATGCTCCACGCGCTCTCGTTCCGAGGCGAAGCGGGCGCGGCGATAGAGGCTATCTACGGCGCGGTCGAGGGCTGAGTGCGCTCGGCGCAAATCAGGTGGCATGGCGTCTGGGTCGTAGAGATCGGCGAGGGTGGCGTTTGGGTGGTTGGCGCGGGCCGCGAGCACTGCGTCGGCGTGAGGCGCGAGGCGTTGTAAGTCTTGCTCGGAGACAGGTGGGAGCGGAAAAGTGTTATAGACGACGCCGATGGAATAGCGGTAACTGCTTCCCAAGCGTCCACCGAAATGGCGCATCCACGCCATGTGCATGGCAGAAGTGAGCAGGGCAAATGTCGGCTTGGTTGCATTGACGAGGACGCGGACGAGGTTGCTCGGAACGACCGGCGGTTCTAGCCAGCCTATGGGCACATATTCGCGCCGCTCGGAACTCACTTCCGGGACGACTAGGAACGGGGCATCGGGAATGAGATTGATCTGGAACAATGTCGGCGTATCCGCCAAGGCTTGCGTTGATGCGCGGTTGCTTTTCTTACGCAAGGCTCGCACCGCAGCCACACGCTCGCGCAGGGCCGGTGCCTGACGCAGCAGATTAGGCGGTGCTTCGCCGAGCCAAAGAATCCAGCGTTTCTTACCGTTGAGATACTCTTGACTGCCGACGAAAGGACGAATGTAGGGTTCGGCCTCGGGACACTCCTCAAGCAGCTTGGCGCGCTGGTCTTCATTGAGGATGTAGAGACCACCATCAATGGGTTGTGACCCGGTCACGAGCTTCGCCAGCCCATTGATCGGCTGGCTCGCCGTGCCCACGACCAAATGCGGATTGGCCAGCCCGCCGCCGTCGAACAGGTACGGCGTGATTGCCGCGAGGTTGGTTTCCTCCGGCTCGCCGTGGATGTCGGGATAGGCAAACAGCCGCTTTTCCCGGGGCGTCGCTTCCCGTTTGTCCAGCCCGATAATCACCACGTGAACGTGCGCCTTGCCACGCGCATCCGAACCCCAAGCAAACGTGCGGTGAGCAAAGGCAATGTCGAGGCGGCAGCGGTTGAACAAGATCGGCCAAAGCTGCGCCACCTGCTCGCCCTGCGTAATGGAATTAGTCGCCACAAACCCAATGCGCGGATTGCCCTGCTGCGCGTACTCGCCAGCGCGTATAAACCAAGCCGCCACGTAGTCGAGGGTGCCGCCGCTGCCGCCCAGTGCGGCGACCTGTTGCACCCGCTGCCGCTGCTCAGGCGACTGAAACTTCGCGCCCACAAACGGCGGATTGCCGAACACATAAGAGCATTCCACCGGCGGCAGCAGCTCGGCCCAGTCCATGGTGAGCGCGTCCGCGTTGCGGATGTGCGGCGACTGCTCAATAGGGATGCGCGTGTAGGTCTGGCCGAATTCTAGGCTCAGCCGGTTGTTCATAATGTGGTCCATCATCCACAGCGCGGTCTCGGCGATGCGCGCTGGAAACTCGCTAATCTCAATGCCATAGAACTGATCAACATTGACTACGGAAAGCAGTTCGGCGAAGGCAGAAAGTTGGCCGGATGGGTGCAACTGGCGCAAGACCTCAATCTCGAGCTGCCGCAACTCGCGGTACGCAATGATGAGAAAGTTTCCGCAGCCGCACGCCGGGTCGAGAAACCGCAACTGCCCCAGCTTTTGCTGAAAAGCGTATAGATCGGGGATGCGGCGGTTGTCGCGCCGGGCCTTCAGGCGAGCGAATTCGGCCCGCAGGTCGTCTAAAAATAGCGGCTCAATTACCTTGCGGATGTTCTGCTCGGTGGTGTAGTGAGCACCCTGAGCGCGGCGCGCGGCGGGTTCCATCACCGATTGGAACAACGCGCCGAAGATGGCCGGAGAAATCGCGGTCCAGTCGAACAAGCAAGCGTCAATCAGGCTCTGGCGCATTTCAGCGTCAAAGTCGGGGATGCGCAACGGCGCGGCGAACAACGCGCCGTTGATATACGGGAAGTGCGCCAAGTCCTCGTCGAGCTTGGCCTGCCGCCGATCTTCCGGCGTGTTCAAGGCTTGAAACAGCCGCGCCAGATAGGGGCCGAGGTCGCTGCCGTCGGCTGAGGTGCGCTCCTCAATGAATTGCAAGAAAATGTCGCGTGGCTCAAAGATGCCGGTGTCGTCGGCAAACAAGCAAAACACCATGCGGACGAGGAAAAGCTCCAAGTCGTGGCCGTCGTAGCCCGACTCCGCGAGCGCGTCGTGCAGGCGCGCAATGCGCTCGGACGCCTCGATGTTGACCGGGTCTTGGTCGCGGAAGGTGCGCCGCTGCACCCCGATGATAAAGCCAAATTTTTCAACGTGCTGCGGCAAGTCGGCGAGGGCAAAGCGCGTCTGTTCGCGGCCGGCGCGAGCGCGAATTTCGTTCCACGAAAGGCGCATGACGATGGGTTGCGGACTGATTAAGGACGGGTCGCTTCCGCATTTTGCCGCCTAATGGGATATTGCGGAAGGTCGCGCTCAATTTCTCGGTCGTAGAGTTCAGTGAAGGTATCCGCAATCGCGTTGGGATGAATGTCGAGATAGTTACTTGCCGTGCGACAAGCTATCTCGCCCGTCTCGTCAAAGTATAGCGAGTGGAAGGCGACCGCATCCTCGGCTCGCGTACGGAGGTCAATCTCCTTGAGAACGACGTAGTCGTGAGTTGCTAGGAATACCTGAACGCCAGCGCGTTGCAGTTGCAGCAGGACATCAATTAGCGCACCTAACAGCTTAGGGTTCAGGTTGGTCTCAGGCTCATCCCAAAACAGTACCGAACCGTTCTGCAAAGTGCCATTTTGTATTAAAAGCCACAACAATCCCAACTTACGCATGCCCTCGGCAAGCAGGGTGAACTCCAAGGTTCCCTTTTTGTTCTTGAGAAAAAACTCCTCACTCTTGATCGTCACTTTTCCATCGATCTCTTCTTGCAAACGAGCGAGCAAACGTCTGTTCAGAGCATCCGACTTGCCGCGCAGTAACGGGATGTAAGCCCGGTCCAGAATATCCGCATAAACTTCTTCAAAGTGTATTTCGCGTTCCGAGTAAAGCGAGCGAAAGCCAGGTGCATTAGAGAGCATCTCCTTCACCGGAATATAGGTGCTTTTTAATGAAGAATCTTTCCAAGAATCAGCACCAGTTACAGAAACATAGGCGGAATTTGGTGATTTAATGCGATTGGAGAAACGGACTCCCAATCGTCGGTCGCCGCGATACACGTCCACGGATGCGACTCCCGGCTGCCGTTTGACGAGGCGTCCTAGGAAGCGGCCTGACGGAAGTAGCACCCGCATCAACTTCTCGGCGAAGTGGACGTCCGCTTTAGAAGAGTCACACGCCGCATATAGGACCTTCATCAAATGGGTCTTGCCGGTGCCGTTTGCGCCCACTAAGACGTTAATCCCGGGGCAAAGCTCCAATTCCAAGTTCGAGAACGCAGTAAAGCGTCTCAATTGTACTTTCGTCAGAGTCATAACATCCTCACTCGGCTACACGCGCCTCACATAGGCTCCCTATGGTCTTAGAGGTTGGGTGAGATTTTTGGTCCGCGTACTGTGAGTCCCCACCGCCTTGCGGTATCTCTTTTGGTTCTATGACCGCTTGCTACTGAAACAACTGCGTCGTCGGCTTGATCACCAAGAGGGGGACGCAGGCGCGGGCCGGTAGCGAGGCGACGAAGAGCGCGGCTTGGGCCAACTCTTCCGGTTGCAGCATGGCGGCCCGGCGTTGGGCACTGACGGGTTCGGGTCGCTGGGCCAAAATCGGCGTCTCGACCTCGCCGGGGCAAATCGCGCAGGCGCGGATGCCGGACGCGGCTTCTTCCTCGTTGATCGAGTTCGTCAGCGCTACGGCTCCGTGCTTGGAGGCCGAGTACGCGGCACCGGCTAGCTTGCTGGCCCGCAGGCCGGCGATGGACGAAATCGCGATGATGAGGCCGTCGTTTTGTCGTCGCATCCCCGGCAACACCGCCCGCACCATGTTGTACACCCCGGTGAGGTTGATGGCAATGGTTTGGTCCCAGGCCTCGGGCACCACTTCGCCGACCGAGCGCGGATTGGTGTTGATGCCGGCGTTGTTGACTAGCACATCGACGGCACCCCACTCGGCTTCAACCGCGGACGCTAGGGTTGCGACCGCGCCGCGGTCAGAGACGTCGCAGGAGTGGAGCAGGACCCGCTCGGCATCGAGGCCAGCGGCCGCGGCCGCGAGCGGCTCGACACGGCGGCCGACAAACGCCACCCGCGCTCCGGCCTCGGCAAAACCGCGCGCTATGGCCGCGCCGATCCCAGTGCCCGCGCCGGTGACTACAACCACTTTATCAGCGAGTTGCCGCATCATCCTGCTCCTTTTTGAGTGCCCGCAAGCGCGAGGCTTCCTCGCGTTGCTTGTAAAACGAGTCGAGGGGAAAGCAACCCGAAATCATGCCGTTGCGCGGCGCGGTCGTGCAATCGGAAAACGTGCGGCAGAGGACGCGGCGTTGCAGGTGGCCGGTTTGCAGCACGTCGCAGGGCAGGTCGGGATAGGACAAAACCATCCGCCCCAAGCCGATAAAATCCACCATGCCCGCCCGCACGAGGGCTTGCCCCACGTGCGGCAGATATTCTTGCAAGTAGGAATACCCCGATCCGACGAATAGGCTGCGCGGGAAGCGCGCCTTGAGTTGGGCGACCATGGCTACTTGCCGCGCCACCCCGCACAGCGGGTCTTCCGGCGGCAGGTAGCCATCGGACGGGGGAAAGAGTGCCGGCCGCTGGATGTGCGGATTGTAATAAGGGCTGCCGCAGGACAAGTTAAACAGGTCAACCCCCAAGCTCTCCAGCAAGGCGATAAACTGCTCGGCCTCGCCTAAGTCCATCTGCCGAGGATCGTCCCGATTGACGCCAAAGCCGTACTCGTAGGGTAGGCAGTTTTGGTACGGCTCGGGCACCCCGTGCCTTTTGCCCTCGTTGGGTGCGGGCCGGAAGGGCACCAAGTCGAAAGCACTCAGCCGCACCCCAATGCCGAGGCCGGGGGCTCGGCTGCGGATCCCCTCGATGATGGAGCGGACAAAGCGCGTACGATTTGCAAAGGAGCCGCCAAAGGGACCGGGCCGCGTAAACGCGCTGAGAAATTCGTGCCCTAGATAGCCGTGGCAATGCTTGATATCTACAAAGTGGTAGCCCAGCTCGTGGGCGATTTGTGCGCTGTCAACGTAGCGGCTGATCAACTCCTCGATATAGGCGTCCGTCAGGAGCGGATAGTCCGCGTCGAGGCCAAATTTGCGATCTAAGATGGGGTGGTGGTAGAGGATGGCCGGGGCGGCTTGGTCCTTGCGATAGGGTCGGCAAAACCGCCCCGAATGCGTCAGTTGCAGGCCGAGGAGCAGGTCGTCGGTGGTGCCGAATCGCTCGCGGTGTGCCGACAGGAGCAGGTCGCGCAGCTCGGCCATGCCGGCGCGGTTCTCCTCGTGCGCCATGAGTTGGTTCGGATTGGCGCGGCCCTCCGGCACCACGGCAAAGGCCTCCCCGCCCCATATCAGCTTGGCCCCGCTGCGCCCGAAATTCCGCCAGCGTCGGCGCGTCAAATCGCTCGGCTGGCCGTCTTCCGTCCCGTCCCATCCTTCCATCGGCTGAATGGCAAAGCGGTTGCCGATGTGGGCACCGCCGCTACGGGCCGGTTGGGCCAATGGGGAAGTGGGAGCGCTTTCGATTTGGTCGTCGCAGGGCAGTTGTGCGCCCAACCGGGCCAGATGAGCGCGAAAGTCCGCGGCCCGCTTAAAGCTGGAGATACGCGGATAGTGCGTCTGGGTCGTCAAGGCGTCTCTCGCTCCCGGCGTTGCAGGTACAGCATCAACCCCAAGCCGAAGACCATCATGGCGATGCTGAGGAACTGGGCTTGGCTCAGGCCCCACAGCACCCGCGGATTGACCCGAATGAACTCCACCGCGAACCGCGCCAGCCCGGCGAGGATGAGATAGAAGCTGAACGACAGCCCCGCGATCGCCAAGCGGGTCCGCATTTTCCACAAGAAGGCCGCAATCCCTAAGTGCGCGAGGGTTTCGTACACCGGCGCGGGATGGACCTTTTCAAGAGTCGGCACCACCCCATTGGGATAGGCCATGCCCCAAGGAAGGTCCGTCGGCACCCCGTAGTCGCCATCGCCGGCGAGTTGGCAGCCGATCCGCCCAACCCCATAGCCCACAGCGAGGGCAATGCCCACCGCGTCGGCGACTTGGCCCAGCGGCGCGTTGTGGCGGCGAATTTGCCACAACACGCCAGCCGCGGCGACGACGAACCCCCCGTACCAAGTCAAGCCGTAGCCGGAAAACAGCAGGTCGGATAGCTCGGCCCAACTCTCAGGCGAGGTCTCAAATAACACAAAGTAGAGCTTGGCCCCGACTAGCCCGCCGATCATGCAGGTGGTGACAATCGTCGATCCCAGCTCTTCGTGCAGCCCTTGACGCCTGAACTCGCGGTTGAGCACGTGCAGGGCCGCTAGGAAACCGAGGGCGACCATGAGGCCAAACGTGCCAATGCTAATGGGGCCGATCTCAAATAGGTAGGGGTACATAGTCAGATATTTTTGCGGCCCAGTGCTTCGATCTGTCGCTTGAGTGCCGTGGCGATCTCGTAGTAAATCTCATAGGGACTCAACGCCTCGCCGCATTCCTTAAAAGAGGTGGTTTCGAGGGGGGGGCCAAAGAGCAAGCGCAAGGGGTGGCGCACGGGTTTGCGCGTCCCCTTGGGCAGGGCCTCGCGGGTGCCGGCAATGTGCAGGGGGACTACGGGTGCGTCGAGCTCGTACGCCAAAAGCCCCACGCCGGCCTTAAAGGGCTGTAGCTGGCCGTTGACCGAGCGCGTGCCTTCGGGAAAGACCAGCAAGGGGCGGCGCACTCCCACCAATTGCCGCGCCCGCACCAAGCCGGCGGCAAAATCGCCGGGGCCGTCCAAGGGAACGGCGTTGGCAAAGGTGTACAAAAACAGGCGCAGCTCGGAGTCGGCGAGGGAATGCTCGCTGGTTGCGATGTTGAGGTGATCCACTCGGGAGCGCACGGCCGCGTACACGCAAGCACCGTCGAGGTGGCTGGCGTGGTTGGCGGCAATCAGGTAGGGCCGATCTTGCGGCAGGTGCTCTAGACCGCCAGCCCGGAAGTCGAAAAAACGGCGGAATAGGGGGCCGCCGGTCTCCCACAGAATCTCTTGCAGCATCTTTTTGCCGGCCTCGCTCTCTGGCTCGACGCTCGGCTCGGCATGCAACACACCCGACCAGTACGCGGGCGATGGCTCGACCTCCCAGTTCACCCCGTCGCGCAAGTGAGCCTCTATCCGCGCCAAGACGCGGCGGAGCGTGTCCTGTGGGCGCAAAAGCCCCTCGACTGGGGTCCCGAGCCGCTGGCCGAGCCATGCGGCGAACTCCACGGTCATCAGCGAATCCAACAAGGTGTCGAGCGGCGCGTCGATGTGCGCGGCTACCTCCCCAGTGCTCAGGCCGGCGAGGAGGCCGATTTGACGCTGGATCGCCTGCTCCCATTCCGGCAGGGCCGTGCCCGGGCAGTCTGCGCGCTCGATGGCAGACAACAGGGCTTGGCGGTCCACCGCGCCGTCGTCCAGCCTCGGCAAGGGTCGGGTCCAAAAGTGTAGGCACTGGATCCGGTGATGGCTGGGCAAGGTGCGCGAAACCTCGTAGGAGTGCGCTTGGATGGTCGTGCGCAAGTCCTCAACCTCCTCGGCAGCGCGGTTGAGCACTGCGACGCCGTGTAATTCTTCGCCTCCGGTGCGCGCCGAAGGCACGCCGACCACGCACAGATCGGCCACGTGTGGCAAGCCTCGGTAGAGGGCTTCGACTTCGCGGGGATAGACGTTGTGGCCGGCCCCGTTGACGATGAGGTCTTTGCTCCGCCCCGCGACGAAGAGATAGCCGTCGTCGTCGAGGTGGCCCAGATCGCCGGTGTGGAGCCAGCCGTCGCGCAACACCGCTTGGGTCAGTGCCTCTTGGGAGCAGTACCCTTCCATGACGTTGGAGCCGCGCACCAAAACCTCGCCGACGCCGCGCTCGTCCGGTGCGGCGATCCGCACTTGCTGCCCCGGCAACACCTGCCCCACGGACCGGGCCTTGCACTGCTTGGGGGTGTTGACCGCCACGACCGAGGCCGCTTCGCTCAGGCCATAGCCTTGGCAAATCGCCACGCCGAGACGCTCGTACGCGGCGATGAGGTCGTCGGACAGGGCCGCGCCGACGCTGACGACCCGCCTCAGAGCAGCTAGCCCGGCCGTGGCCTCGGCCCCGAGGCGCTCGACGCGCTCGACCAAAACGCGCAACAGGCGCGGCGCGGTCAACAGCACGGTCGTTTCCGTATCGCGCAGGGCGCGGAGCATCTCGCGGCTGTTGACAGCCTCTAAATACGTGATGGTGGCCCCGCCGAGCAGCGGCAAGAGCAAGCCCCCAGTGAATTCGAGGGCTTGGTGCAGGGGCAAGGTCGAGAGCATGCGATCGGACTCGTAGATGCGGAGCACCTCGCCTTGGGCGAGGACGTTGGAGATGAGGTTGCGATGGCTCAACACCACCCCGCGCGGCTCGACGACCGAGGTAAAGAGGATCGACGCCGTGGCCGCAGGCTCAACCTTTGGCAGCTTCGACCGGCCCTCTCCGACGGACGCGGCAGGCTCGGGTGCGCACCCGAACGGCAGCCCGTTGCGATCGACATTGAAAAAGGCCATTTCCCGGTGGGCTGCCACGCCCTCGGGCGAGAGCTGGGAAAAGCGCTTTTCGGTTGCAATCAGCGCCCTCGCTTGGACAAAGTCGCCCAGCCGCCAGATGTCTTGCTCGCGCGTCTGCGGACCGACGGGCACGACCGCGAGCCCAAGCAGGCTGGCCGCCATGTAGGCGACGACCCACTCCGGCCCGTTGTCTCCGCACAGCAGGACCCGCGCCCCAGCCGACACCCCTTGGGCACGCCAACTGCGTGCCACGCGCTCGGCGCGGGCGAGCAACTCGTCGTAGCTGACCCGCGTCCAGCCGGACCGACGCTCAATTTGCAGGGCCGTCCTAGCTGCGTAGCGGCCGCAGGCCCAGCGCAACAGGTCCGGGATGGTGCGGATGCTTTCCTCAATGCGCCAGCGCTGTTCTTCGCCCCCTACTTCGCCGGGGGTCGCGCTCAACGGCTCTTGGTCGTCGGCCGCCCCACCCAGCTCGTGCCGCCGGAGGCCGGGCAGGTGGGTTTTCTGATAGTATTGATACCAGTCAATCCGCCGCACATCCATGTTGAAGAGCCGCTGCTCTTCTGGGGGCAGCGACTCGTAAAGGGCCAACATGCGCTTGGTTTCATAGCGGCAATCGAGGGTCGTGTACGGGCTGAATAAGTCGGTGAAGTACTGGACGCGCTTGAGTCGCGTCTTGAGTGCGGCCAAGCGGCGTTTCTTCTGGGCCGATGCCCAGCGCTCGGGCAGATACTCGTAGAGCTTTTGCTTTATCTCCAGCGGATAGAGGTACTTCCAGTTGAAAACGCGCTGGAAGCGGGCCACCGGCGGGAAGGTCCAATCCGCGAGTTCGGGCCGCGAGCCGTCCTTGTTGAGCAGGGGGTATTCCTCAAAGTAGGACTTGATGTACTTGAACATCCGGGTGTTGGGCAGTGGATTTTCTTCGCTCGTCGCCGCGTGAAAGACTTCCACGGTGGAGGCGGTGGCCTGCGCGGCCGCCGCCAGCACGGTATTGACGACGATGTCCACGGGCACCAAGTCCATGGGCGCGCCAACGGCGGCCGGGAAGTCCGGGACGATGCCCCGCCCGTAAGCCACCACCAGCGGATCGGTCACTTTGAGCCCGTGGATCCAGCCGGGGTGCGGGTCTTGGAGCGCGCCTTCGGTGACGCTGGGACGCACGATGGCCAGTGGCACTTGGCCGCGGTGCTTGACGAGCAATTGTTCGCCCATGGCCTTGGTAAAAGTGTACACGTCATTCCAGCCGTAATGGCGCGCTCGGCGCATCCCTTCCTCGACCAACTCGCGCTCGGTCCAGCGGCGACAGCGGTCGTCGATCAGCTTTTGCAAGCGGCTGTCCGACAGCGTCCGGCGGTGGCTTTGCTCGACGATCTCGCGGCGGAATGCTTGCTGTTGCTCGGCACTGCGCGCTTGGGCGCGGATGGCTTGGCAGGTGGCTTGCGCTTGGGCGATCTCTTCTTCGGGGACGAAAGGTTGCGAAGGGGTGCGGCCATCGATTAGGTGCTGAATCGTGCGGTCTGTCGGCAGTGTGCGCTCGGGGACGGTTCCGGTGAGGCGACCGTTGACGTACGCGGTGGATACGTGGACTAAGACGGGATTTTTGCGGCCTTCGCGGGCCAGCCGCAAAAGCTCCTGCGGGGCCAAGGTGTTGAATTGGACCGCCGAGTCGAGCGGCTCGTCAAAGGTGACGCTGGCCGCGTTGCCGATGATGAGGTCCACTTCCGCGAGCAGTTCGTCGCGGGCCGCTTCGTCTAGCCCGAGGCCGGGCTGCTGCATGTCGCAGGCGAGGGCGCGCACCTTCTGCCGCGCCGCAGCAAAGGCGGCTGGCTCTTCGCGGCGGAAGCGGTCAAAGACGACTAGCTTAAAAAGCTCGTCTAGCCGCTCCTCTACCGGCCGCGCCACTCCACCCGGACCGCGACCGGGCCGCAGCGCGAGGTACACGCGCCGCACACCGGGCAAATAGCGCAGGATCTTGGCCGTCAGCCCCTGCCCGTAAAACCCGGTGCCGCCGGTCAGCAACACGGTGCGGTCCTCGTAGAATTCTCTGATCATGGCAGAAACGGAAAAGCCCCATCCCGTGCAGCGAGTGGCCCGTCAGGACAGGGCTGAAAACGTTGTAATATAGAGAGCGGGCTTACCTGCCACAAGGCGGCTCAGCGCGTGGGACGCCGAGGCTTGCGACCTTTGGCGCCGCGCTGATTCTGGGCGAGCCCTTGCTTGGTGATATAGGGGTGTTCGACCTGCTTTTCCAACTCGCGCCGCTGGTCAGCCCACTCGATGTCTCGTTTTCGCTTGGCCATGTTTTGATGTTATCTTTGATACCTTAATCCAATCTACGCAATCTACGCGCTAGGCCGCTGATAGGGCAACCCAAGCTATGTCCAACCACTGGGTCTTGATAGCCAATCCAACGGCGGGCCGTGCCCGCGCCCAGCGTTTTGCCGAGCAAGCGGCCTTAGTGCTGCAAGACGCCGGGCGAGCGGTCGAGTTGCGCTACACGCGGGCCAAGGGGCACGGAACCGAGTTGGCGCAGCAGGCCGTGGCCGAGGGTGCTGAGCGGCTCGTGGTCTGCGGCGGCGATGGCACCATCCGCGAGGCCCTCGTACCCCTCGCTGGTTCGCCCACGGCCTTGGGGCTGCTGCCCTGCGGTACGTGCAACGACTTGGCCCTCGCCCTCACCGTGCCGTTGCGAGAGGAAGCGGCCATCGGCAACCTGCTGCGCGGCGAGGTGCGTGCCATAGACCTAGGACGGGCCGGCGACCGCCTTTTCGCGACCATCGCCGCGTTTGGCTTTGACGCCCAAGTCAGTCGCCGCATGGAGCGGGCCCAAGGGCCGCTGTCCGGGCGGGTCCGCTATGTCTTGGAAGCACTGCGGCACCTCGCTCGCTACCAACCCGCTCGGGTTCGCCTCAGCGGCGATTTCGGGGAAATTGAGCAAGAGGTGCTGCAAGTATCCGTCGCCAATGCGCGGAACTATGGAGGCAATTTGTGCGTTGCCCCAAATGCCGACCTCGGCGATGGCCTCTTTGACGTCGTCGTCGTCAATGCAGTGCCGCGGCGGGCCATTCTGTCGCTGATGCTCCGCCTCTTTTGGCGAGGCCACCTCCGCCATCCAGCGGTGCGCGTTGAGCGCACAGGCCGCCTAAGGCTGCACACCGACGAGCCGCACAGCGTATATGCGGATGGCGACTATCTAGGCCAGACGCCACTCGCGCTGGAAATCAGCCCGGCGGCCCTGCGGGTGGTGGTGCCAAGTTCTTGTTCGCAGGGGGTGCGTTGCTGATATTGCCCTAAGAAGCGGAGCAGCAATCCACTAACCACTGGTATTCCACAGCATCTTATGGCTACTCGCGCCCAGCAAATACGCCTCGGCATCTTCTTCTTGGTTTCGCTCGCGGTCCTCGCGCTGTTCTTCATCGTCGTCGCGGGCAGCCATCTCCTGAGCCAGCGCGACACCTATTACATCGAGTCCAACTCGCCCGTCAGCGGCCTCAACAAAGGCGCGGACGTCAAGTACTTGGGCTTCAGCATTGGCCGAGTCGAGGACATCGCAATCTCACCGGACGATCTCACCACTGTGGTGGTCGAGATTTCGGTCGAGAGGCGGCTAGCCGAAAACGCCATCCGCACCGACACGCAAGCGCGCATAGCCTCGCAGGGAATCACCGGCCTGAAGTACATTGAGCTTTTGGGGGGCAGCAACGACGCCCCGGTCCTCGCACCGGGGGCCAAAATTGCTGCGGGCGCGACCTTTTTTAGCACCATGCAAGAGCGCGCCGAAGTGCTCAGCTCTAAGGTTGAACAATCCATCGACAACCTAAACGCGCTGCTCAGCAGCGAAAACCAGCGCGTCCTCACCGAGCTCCTCAGCAACGCGGGCAATCTGCTCGCCACGGCCAACTCGCTGGTTGCGGACAACCGCTCCGCGCTCGACGAGACGGCCGCCAATATGGTGGCGACCAGTCGCTCGCTGGCCACGGCTAGCGAGGCGTTGGCGGCGACGGCCGATTCCCTGCACGTGTTGCTCATGGGCGCGAAGTTGCAACAGACGGTTGACGACCTGCAAGGGACGATGCACGCGGTGCGCCAACAAATGGACGGCCCGGTCCCCTTGCTCGTCGCCCGGCTGGACACCGTGATAGGCCATATTGACCGGACCTTTGTGGGCATCGATCAGACTGTGGGGGCCAGCCGGCAAAACATCCTGCGCGCCATGCAGGAATTGGAGGAAACTTTGCAGAATATCCGCGAAACCACCGAACTCATCCGCGAGAACCCCGCGGTACTCATCCGAGGTCGCAGCGGTGCGGCCCAATAGCCGAGTGTGCCGCTTCGGCCAAGCCCTCGTCTTGGTCGCCGCTTTATCCGGCTGCGCCCAGTTGCTAGGCGGCGAGACCAAGTTGCCGCAAAAGCGCTATTTTAAGTTGCCTATCGAACCCTTGCGCGGCAGCGTAGAAGGTTCCGAGCGTCCATACCCTTTCCAAGTGCAGGTCAAGGGCTTTGAGGTGCCCCGAGCCTATGACCGCACCCACATCATCCGCCGCCGCGATCAGTACGAGTTGCGGCGCGACAACCTCCACCACTGGATGGAGCGCCCCGGCGACATGATTACCGACGCGGTCAAGCAGTACTTGCGCCAAGCCGACCTCTTTACCTATGTCGGCGGGGACCGCGACTTTTTCGAGCGCCGTCCAGATTACGTGCTCAGCGGCTCGGTCAAAGCCATTGAGCTCTTCGACAGCGGCGACCTGTGGGCGGCCCATTTAGTTATGACGATGGAACTGGTGCGGCAAGCCGATGGCAAAGTTATATGGCAGGACGATTTCGACGAGGAGAAACAGGTGTTTTCTCCGGCCATGATACACACTGTGGCCGCGTTGAGCGGGATTTTGGGCCAGCGGATGCAAAAGGCGATTGAGGTGATCGACTTCAAGTTCCTCAACAAGCAGCGGCCCGCGCCCGCCGCGCCCAGTGGGGAAACCGCCCCGGCGGCCCGAGATACGGTGCTGCAAACCGAATCCGATCACTACGAACTCATTCCGGGAAAGCTGGCCCGCTAGGACTTGGTATGTACAAGGTACTCTACATCCTGATCGCCCTGCCGTTGCTCGCCAACCCCGCCTTGGGCACCAGCTACACGTGGCTCGCCTCACCCGGGCGCGGCCAACTCGAACAGGATCCAACCCTGATTCCCAAGGGCAAGGGCTTCCTCTTTGTACCGACGATGACCGGAGCCCTCAACGAGCCGAGCTTTCTCGTCTTGCAAGGCAACAAACCTATCCGCGAAGCCGCCCCCGGCACCGGCGTGTTGCTCGCGCCCGGCACCTACGAATTATTGGTCGGCTCGGGTACGGACCTCCAGATGATGAGCCGCGCCGTGCCGGTCCGCGAGGGCATGACGACCCTGATAAAGCCCTTCTGGGCCGGACTCATCATCAACGTCGTATCCGAAAACCGCGCCCCGCTCAATGAAGCGTACGAGCTGTACCGGGAGTCCTCGCAGGAAAACTACGGCCTCGGCTTCGGGGTCGAGGAGGAGCGAGGCGAGGCGGTCAAAACGTGGCTCCTGCCTCCGGGGGTTTACTCGGTCGTGCGAGTCGGCGACAACGTGTCAACCACCCGCAAGTTCAGCGTCCGCCTAGAGCCGGGCGAGTTGGTCCAGCGCAATCTAGTGGTGGATACCAGCGATGACTTCATCGGCTTCTATCCCCCGGCTCAGCAGGGACTCCTCACCCAAGTAGCGGACTCGCGCTGGAAAACCTCCTTTCAGCTCAGCGGCGCGCCCCGGCTTTCTACCTCGCAGAACACCACCGGTGCCGATCGCTCAATCCTCGCGCTTTCCGCTGAGGTCATCGGCAGCAGCGTCTATAACACGGACCGCCACTACGTCAATCTGCGGCTAGACTTTGAAGAAGGCTTCACCCGCGAGGAGGGCGACGACTTCCGCAAGTCCATCGACAAGTTCGAGGTCCGCGCCACGTACATCTACCGGCTTTCCAAGCGGGTCGGCCCCTATTTGCGCGGGGTGTTCAACACCAAGCTATTCGCCACAGAGGACCACTTTGACCAGCCTAAGTCCCTGCTGGTCCGCAAGGGCGACGAGATCGAGCCCATGAAGGGCGTTAGCAAGTTTACGCTCTCTCCGCCCTTCAGCCCCCTCGAGCTGCGCCAAGGCATTGGCATCAACGCCCAAGTCATCAGCAGCTTTCCCCTGAACTTCGACATGCGCGTTGGTTTTGGGGCGCGTCAGAGCTATGTCACCGAGACCTTTGACCTAAACTCCTCCCGCACCATTGCCCGCAAGTTGAACGACACGGCCACCACCGGCTTGGAGGCCGTGTTGCTCCTCCGGTCGCGTTTCTCGCGCTTCCCCAGCTTGGACTCGGAGTTTGACCTCCTCATCCCAGAGACGGGCACCGACGCTTGGGAATTCAATTGGGAAAACCGCTTGCGCTTGCCGCTTAGCCGCTTCGTCAACATGGTCGTCGTCTTCGACTTTGAGCGCGAGCAGGCGGTGCAGGGGCTGCAATCTACGCAACAGGTTCTGCTGCGCCTCAACTATTTGCTATGACTTGGGTGCAGAGCGACGAACAGGGAATCGCGCTCGGGGCCGCGCTTTCGCTACACACCATCGGCGCACTCGCTCCGCAAGTCCGCGCCCTCATCGCCGCGCATCCGCGCTCCGCGCTCCGCGCAGATTTGCGCCAAGTCGAACACCTCGACACGGCCGGGGCCATCTTCCTGCGCGGCTTGCCCGCCCTCGCCCGCTCCTTGGACAAGGAACTCCGCCTCGACGGGCTGCCCGCCCACTTGCAGCCCTTTTTCGACTTTGCCGCGCCCGTGCTGCCGCCCGCGCCGGCAAAGCCGCCCGCACCCGCCGCCCTTGAACGCCTCGGCGCGTGGGTCCGCGCTCGCGGCAACCGCGCCGCCGATTTTCTCTACCTGATGGCCGACCTGAGCGTTTTCGCGGTCGTAGCCCTGTTTCGCCGCGATCTGATTCGCCGGGGCAGCTTTGGCGAGCAAGCATACGCGATTGGTGCCCAAGCCCTGCAGATCGTCGGGCTAGTGCTCTTTCTCGTCGGCGCGGTTTCGGCGCTTCAGTCCGCGGCTCAGCTCCGCCAATTCGGGGCCGACATTTTCGTCGCCAACCTGCTGGGCATTGGGTTGACCCGCGAGTTGGGGCCGCTGATGACCGCGATCATGGTGTCGGGCCGCTCCGGTTCGGCTATTGCCGCCGAGATCGCCACGATGAAGTTCACCGAGGAATTGGACGCCCTGCAAACCATGGGCATTGACCCCCTGCGCTTTGTGGTCGTGCCCAAGCTGTGGGCCATGGTCGTCTGCATGCCGCTTTTGACGATCATGGCCAATTTTGTCGGCATCCTCGGCGGGACCTTCATCGGCTTGGTTTCGCTGGACATCCCGGTCGCTGTGTTTCTCAACCAAGTTTTCTCGGCGCTCTTTCTCAAGGATTTGCTCACCGGGCTGGTCAAAAGCGCGTCCTTTGCGTGGCTTATTGCGGTCATCTCGGTTCACCACGGCCTCCATTTCAGCGGCGGGGCCGAGGGCGTCGGCCGGGCGACTACTGCGGCGGTCGTATCGTCGCTGTTTGGCATCATCGTCCTCGACGCCTTCTGGGGCATTGTCTTCTACCTCCAATGGTGACGCGCGCCATCGAAATCCAAAACCTCTGCGTGTCCTACGGCGAAACGGCCGTCCTGCACGGGATTGACGCACACGTAGAAGAGGGGGAAATCGCCGTCGTCCTCGGTGGTAGCGGCTGCGGCAAGAGCACCTTGCTCAAGGCGGTCATCGGCTTGGTGCAACCCGCCTCGGGCCGCGTCGAAATCCTCGGCCAAGATGCGACGGCCCTCGGCGAGGAGGAGCTGGCCCTCCTGCGCAAGCGGCTGGGCGTGATGTTTCAATACGGCGCCCTGCTCAACTCGTTGACGGTGGAGCAAAACGTCGCCCTGCCCTTGGAAATGCACACGGGCCTAGAACCAGCCCTGATTGGGGAGATCGCACGCACCCGCCTCGCTTCGGTGGGCTTGGGGCACGCCGGCGAGCGCTACCCCGGCGAGCTATCGGGCGGGATGCGCAAACGCGCCGCCCTCGCCCGGGCCATGGTCATGGACCCAGAGATTCTCTTCTGCGACGAGCCGGGCGCGGGGCTCGACCCGGTCACCGCCGCTGAGATCGATGCGCTGCTCCTCGCGCTCAACCGCGAGCTGGGCATCACCATCGCCATTGTCACCCACGAGCTACTCAGCATCGAGCGGCTCGACGGACGCCTCATCATGCTCGACCAAGGCCGCGTGGCATTTACCGGCACGGTCGCCGAGGCCAAGGGTTCGGAATATCCGGTCGTCCGCTCCTTCTTCAACCCGTCCGGTTCGGCGGAATGAAAACCATTATCATCGCCGCCTTGAGCAAGAACAGGGTCATTGGCCGCGACAACGCCATCCCTTGGCGCTACCCGGCCGACCTAAAGCACTTCCGCCGCGTCACGTGGGGCCACGCGGTCGTGGCGGGCCGCAAAACCTACGAGACCTTTCAGACGCGCCCCTTGCCCCAGCGCCTCAACTTCGTCGTCACCCGCAAGCCAGACTACCCAGTCGCCAAGGGCGTGGTGGTCTGCGCGAGCTTGGCCGAGGTGTTGCAGCGCGCCCGCACTCTCGGTCGCGCAAAACTCTTCGTGCTCGGCGGCGGCCAAATCTATGAGCAAGCCCTGCCCTTAGCCGACGAAATGATCCTGACGCACCTACCTATCGAAGTTGAGGGCGACGTGTATTTCCCAGCATGGGACGAAGGGGAATGGGAGACGGTGGAAAGGCGCGGCGCAGGCGACTTGGTCTTTGCGACGTATCGCCGCCGCTGAGGATGTACGCAAAAAGGGCCTGCGTTTCAGCAGGCCCTCTTTCTCAATACGCGCCACCGAATTGACTCGGCTCACTCCACGACGACGACGTTGTTCTCGGAGCCAAATTCGTTGGGCACGACCGGGGCCTTGGGGTCGTTGCGCCATTCGCCGTCAATCTGATAGCGGTATTCGTACCGCCCCGGAGTCAGGGTGGTCCACGTCGTCCACAGGCCCTTTTTCTGCTGCCGCAACGACCGCCGTTCCCAGTTGTTAAAATCACCCAACACCGCAACGGCGTTCGCGCTGGCAACCTGCAAGCGAAAGTAAACGCGTTTTTTGCTCGTCATAGCAATCCTCAGTAGAATATCAAGAGTGGAAAAAGTGGTCTTAGTAACGATAGATGCAATCCCGCAGAAGTCAAGGATAGGACTTCTCCGCTCTAACATTCATTTTTTTCAATCCCCTATTTGCCGGAGGTCGTGTTATGCTCGGTGTACGCCATTCCTCGTCTCCTATTCGGTTGCGTCCCAAGCTCGTGCGTCCGGCGAGGGGCTGTCTGGTGCTGTTGCTGCTGGTGCCTGTTGGGCTTTTGGGGCAAGAGACGCGGCAGGTGACCTTGTACACACCGGATGGCTCGCAGCAGCGGCTGCTCAGTGCGCCGCTGGAGGTAGATGTGAAGCTACCCATCCCACCCCTTCCCGAGCACGATCCTGTCTCAGAAGTGATCGGCACGGGCACGGGTACACGGCGAACAGAGATGGAGGTTGTGGTTAGTGACAGCGCGGGTGGGCAATCGACGATCAGCTATGCGCATGGAAAAATTGGGGCCTTAGCGGCGGACCCGTCGGGCAATGTGTGGGTGGCGACGTCAGCGGGTCTGAGCCGGTTCGATAGCGGGCAGTGGACGACCTTTACCCAAGCGGATGGCTTGGCGGACGACCATATCCACTCGGTGGTCGTGGATGGTCAGGGTCAGGTGTGGGCTGGGAGTTTGAATGGGCTTTCCCGCTTTGACGGCCAGCGCTGGACCCGCTATCGGTTTGAAGAGAGATGGGGCCGCGAGATCGCGATAGCACCGAATGGGGATATGTGGTGTACCGGCGGCCAAGATTTCCTTCTAGCACGTTTTGACGGGCAGGCTTGGTGGACCTACGACCATGCCGATATGGGGATCATCGGACTAGCACGTTTTCACTGGCAGGGTTGGTCGACCTACGACCACGCCAATATGGGGATCATCGAAAGCGAGGCGAGCTTCGATGACGTCCACGTTACCAACATTGCGGTTGATCGGTCCGGCACACTCTGGGCGGTTCTTGAGTTCTGGAAACACCTAGACTCAGGGTGGACGAGGAGATGGAACCGCCTGCTCACGTTCAATGGGACACAGTGGACGTCATACCAGTCACGCCTGTTAGACTCCCCCAAGAGGCTCCAGATGATCTTCCCGGACAGCCAAGGTCGCGTCTGGTTGGATTGTGCGGCATTGTGTGTCACGGACGGTTCGACGTGGAAGTCCTACTATAACGAGCTCGGGATATTCTGGAATGTTTTTGAGGTGACAGAGGACGCCGAGGGCCGACTGTGGATCGTGGTAGGGAGCCACTTTGGTATGTTGGAGGGGACCACTTGGACCGGGTTCTCTTGGGAGGAGTTCCGAGTCGCTCGTGCCCCGGTCTTCGACAGTCGGGGTGATCTGTGGATTCCCTCATACGAGGGCCTGTACCGATGGCACCGTACCGATCTACCTACGGCGATTGCATCCTCGTCTATGTCCGGTGCGCCGCATTCGTTCCACCTAGCACAGAATTATCCCAACCCCTTCAATCACGCCACGCACATCGGCTTTACCCTCCAACAGCCATCGGCGGTATCGCTGCAAGTGTTCAACACCCACGGTCAGTTGGTGGCCACCTTGGTAGAAGGCATGCGGCCGGCGGGGACCTATCAGACAGCTTGGGACGGACGCGATGCTCACGGCCAAGTCGTCAGCAGTGGGGTGTATATTGTGCGGCTAGACGCCGAGGGTCGGCAGGCTACTCGCAAGATGCTGCTGATTCAATAAAAGGAAGTGCCCTAAGTACGCGGCACCTACTTTGCGTACGCATTTTCTGCTGTTGCCGATGCGTCCGGGACCGAGGACAAGATGCCCTCGATCCTTGAAGGCTGGTGTCGTATAGCAAGGGTTTAGCCGCTCGCCGATAGAATGGATTTCTCATCTCTCACGGAGGAGACGTATCATGAAAATGAAGAAGATTCGCTTGCTCTTGGTAGTGCTGCTCGGCTTGAGCCGGGTGCTGCCAGCCGACGCCACGGACGACGAGGCGTCGGATTACCTGCCGCTGGCCGTGGGCAATTCGTGGACCTACGGCTACTGGTACTATGACCGAGTCAATGAGTTGGACAGTGTTGAGCGGTATCCCGCGTACTATAAATGGCCGGATCGCGATGAATCTATCCAACTCCCCAAGTTCACCATCACGGTGCGGGGCACGGAGGTCATCGATGGTAAGACGTATTACGTGCTCAGTGATATGCCCGCCAATTGGCCACCGGCCCCCCCGCACTTCATCGCCGGCAAGAAGCTACGCTGGGCGGGTACGCACCTGATGGAACGCACCGCCGATGGCGAGCAGGCCATCTTTCGCTTTGACGGGGCTACCGACGATTATAGCCCGACCGATTCCCACTATGGAGGATATCTGAATTTCCGCTTTGAGGAATCGAAGGTGTACAGGACCGAATACGCCATCCCAACGACGGAGGGAGACAACCGGGTCGAAGTGGAAGCGGGTCTGAAACCGGTACCGTGGTATGTGTTCCAGTTTTATGGCAACGATGTAGGGGGGCGTATGTGCGTCTTTCTTGCAGGCTACGGTTGCAATCTGTGCGGGTGGGGAGTATTCGGATCCGATGTTTTCTTGTTCTTCAACGAACTGACCCCTCTCCGAGCGGTTATCGACGGCACTTCGGTGGAATTTGCCGATGCGTTAGTTCCTACGAACATCTCGTCGTCGTCTTGGGGCCAAGTCAAGAAGGAGGTTCACTGATGTACAATAGATACGTATTGCTCGCTATCCTCTTGATACAGACGCTCGGTGCGTCTGTTGTCGGTGCTCGCGGAGTCGGGCGTATCTTCGTGCTGACACGACATATCCCTGTACGGTAGTTCCACAACCCCCTATCACGAGCACGATCTGCTCAACAGGACGAGTGACGACGGCTAACCAACGAAGCGTAGAAAAGCCCCTTCTACATTTTAAGCTCCTGTTTTTTTCAATCCTTTAGGGCATTCCTGAAGGATTTTTTTGTGCGTGGTCGGCTCGTTGGGATGCAGATAGCCTCTGTTCATTCGTTATATCTCGTTGCATGTTTAGACAAACATATATTCCATCCCCCCTTTGATGGAGGTCGTGTTATGAGTGGAATCATACCCACGGGTTGGCCGAACTCCAGCCCGAACGGGTGTAGTAGCCTGTGTTTGATTTTGACGGTTCTCGGCAACGCCGATGAACAAACACTTATTCAAACGAACAAAAGTATATTCAAACCAACAAAAGGTTGTTCACGTGACGAGCAACAAAGGCTGAGTGGCGAAGCGTAGAAAAATTTCTCCTACATTTCTAACATTCATGTTTTTCAATCCTTTAGGGACATTCCTAAAGGATTTTTTTGTGCGTGGTGCGGCCCGTTGGCACACAATATGCGTATATGCCAGCGGAGTTGAAGCCGAGCGTATTTGAAAACCTTGTCCTCGTGTACACGGGGGCAGCCTTCAAAGGAGACTTCTAATGAAGAAGAGGATTCGCTTGATCCTGACGATTCTGCTCAGCTTGAGCGGGGCGTTGCCAGCCGCCGCCACGGACTACGAGACCGCGAACGATCTGCTGCTAGTTTTTCTCCCCTTGGCCCCGACAACCTTGGTCGCGGAACCCGGCGATGGCGCGGCCATGTTACGCTGGGACTATCCGCACCACGCTATCGATGATTGGCAATATCGACAGAATGCAGGGGACTGGCAGGATATACCCGACGCCGACGAGTATAGGGTGACGGACCTGACTAATGGGGCCACCTACACCTTTGAGGTGCGGGCACACAACGCCTCCGGGTGGGGTCCGGCCTCGAATACGGCGACGGTGACGCTCAACGCCGCGCCGATGATCACGGGCCTCGAAAGGGCCTCTTTTGCTGAAAACGGCCAAGGGCCGGTGACCACCTTCTTGGCCCGCGATGCAGAAGGCGACCCAATTACGTGGTCGCTGTCGGGGCGGGATGCAGGGGCTTTCACGTTCACCACCGACGTGGAACGCAATACGATGGACCTTTTGTTCCAGTTGGTGCCCGACTACGAACATCCTTCCGATGTTTCTCCTACTGACAACGACTATCAGGTGACCCTAGTGGCCTCCGACCACGGCCTGCCAGCGCTTTCTACCAACTACTTGGTGACAGTGAGGGTGGTAAATGTGGATGATGCCGGTTCGATGCCGGTGATGGCCGAGCCAGAGCGGTCTCGCCACACCTCGCAGGCCGAGTATGTGGGCCGGGTGATGCGGGCCGTATTCAGGTACTACAAAGGCATTATAGCTTGGGTGTTGCGGGGCGCGGTCAATCACGTGCGCGACGTATTCGGTGCCGGCAAGCGCACCCAGCGCGATGCGGACGCGCTGGCGCAAGCAAAGGTGCCGGATGCGCCGAAGGTGTCGGTGGACTCGGCTGCGACTCGGGTGGACGTGTCGGTGTTCAAGCCCGCGTCCAACGGCTCAGCACTGACTGCCTATGAGTACCGTCTGGTCATAGACCGCCTACAGGAAAAGGTAGAGCGGGTGGCCAAGAGGAGTACGAAGGTGCTGCTGTTGGGCGAGACCGGCGTGGGCAAGGGCTTACTCGCCCGAGTCATCCACCACAAGAGCCTGCGCTGCACGAAAGACTTCATCTCCGTCAATTGCGGTGCCTTACCCCCCGGCTTGGTCGAAAGCACACTGTTCGGCCACGAGAAAGGGGCCTTTACGAGCGCGGTAAGCCAGCACATCGGCTATTTTGAACAGGCACACGGCGGCACCTTGTTCCTCGATGAGATCGGCGATTTGCCGCTGGACTCGCAACGGGTGTTGCTCAAAGTCTTGGAGGATCGTTGCCTGACCCGGGTTGGCGGCAGGAAGTCGATCCCAATAGATGTGCGGATCGTGGCGGCGACCAATCGCGATCTACAACGAGCGATCCGGGAAAAGACGTTCCGGGACGACCTGTACTATCGCTTGAACGTGTTTCCGTTGAGGTTGCCACCGTTGCGGGATCACCAGGAGGATATTCCGCTGTTGGCGGATTATTTTTTGCGCTGGTATGCCAAGGAGCAACAGCAGTCAGTGCTGACGTTGAGCGACGAGGCACTGGCATACTTGCAGGGGTATGCTTGGCCGGGGAATGTGCGCGAGTTGGATCACTGGATTCAGCGGGCGTTAATCATGTGCGATGGGGAGCGCATTGAGGTGGCGGATGTGTTGACGGCAGAAGCCATGGAAGCGGAGTTGTCGTCTTCGGCGGCTACTTTGCCGGTTGCACCGGAGGCTGAAGGCGCGGGAGCGATGCAGCCGGTTGATGAGAAGCAGCGAATTGCTGAGGCCCTTCGGCTCACCAATTGGGTGGTCTCTGGAAACCGGGGAGCGGGGCGCTTGTTGGGTATGAGCGCGCAGACGCTGAGGTATCGGATGCGCAAGTATGGGATACAACGGCCGAAGGAAGAGCTTGGGCCGGAGGATTGGGAAAGGTTGTCTCGACAAGCGATTACATGACCTAGACAGTGCGCGGGATATTGTTGAGCAGTATCCCGCGTACTAACTAAATGATCGACCCGCGAATCTATAGGACGAGTGACGACGGCTAACCAACGAAGCGTAGAAAAGCCCCTTCTACATTTTAAGTTCATGTTTTTCAATCCTTTAGGGCATTCCTGAAGGATTTTTTGTGCGTGATCGGCTCGTTGGGATGCAGATAGCCTCTGTCCATTCGTTATATCTCGTTGCATGTTTAGAAGCTATCTCATAAATACCGTAGCAGTATGAGGATGCATCCGAGTTGTACAAAGCCGAGGTAGTTTTCAGCATAGTATTCGTATCGAACCACGATGCGGCGGAAGTTATGCAACCAAGCAAACAGTCTTTCTATTTTCCAGCGTCTTTTGTAGCCCCGCAACCGCCGCCCGTCCTGGGTTTTGGCCTGCGTACGATTGCGGCGATGCGGCGCGATCATCTCAATGCCTTGGTCGGCCAGGCTCGCATCCAATCGATCCGAGTCGTAGGCTCGGTCCCCGATGAGTCGTTGCGGTCGGGGCTGGACCCATCGGTTTTCCAGGGTGGCTTCTACGAGGGTGACTTCGTGCGGCGAAGCACTTTGGATGAGTACGGCGATAGGAAGACCAGCGCGGTCTGCCACTGCCATGAGCTTCGTACCTTTGCCCCGCTTGGTCGGACCCACTTGGTCCCCCCTTTTTTCGCCGCGACAAACAGGCCATCGATGAAGCATTCGCTCACATCAAGGCCCCCGCGCTCATGCAAGTCGTGCGCGAGGGTGCGCAGAATATGTTCAAAGGTGCCATCAGACGACCACTGTTGGAATCGACGATGGCAGGTCTGGTAGGACGGATAGCGAGCAGGCAGGTCATGCCCAGGCGCCCCGGTGCGGAGAATCCACAGAATACCATTGAGCACCGCTCGGTTACAACGCCACGGACGACCCCGGCCATCGCGGCGTTTGGGACACGCCGGCAGCAGTGGGGACACTATCGACCACTGTTCGTCTGTAAGATCCATAAGAGATACCTCCGAAAGGGAATACCACTAACGTAGCACAGCCAGACTATTTATGAGATAGCTTCTAGACAAACATATATTCCATCCCCTATTTGCCGGAGGTCGTGTTATGCTCGGTGTACGCCATTCCTCATCTCCTATTAGGTTGCGTCCTAGGCTCGTGCGTCCGACGAGGGGCTGTCTGGTGCTGTTGCTGCTGTTGCCTGTTGGGCTTTCGGGGCAAGAAACCCAGCAGGTGACCCTATATACGTCGGATGGCTCGCAGCAGCGGCTGATCAGTGCGCCGCTGGTGGTCGATGTGGGACTACCCAGCCCGATGGAGGCCCCTATCTCAGCGGTGATCGGCACGGGCACGGGTACGCGGCGGACGGAGGTGGAGGTCGTCGTCCGTGACAGCGCGGGTAGGCAATCCAGCTATGCGAAAGGAGGGGTTCGGGCCTTGGCGGCTGACATGTCGGGCAATGTGTGGGTGGGGACTTCAACGGGTCTGAGCCGGTTCGATGGCCAGCAGTGGATGACCTTCACGTACGATCACATCCGCCTGGCCGTCCGCTCGCTGGCCGTGGATGGTCAGGGGCAGGTGTGGGTCGGAAATTGGGGGGATGTCACCCGGTTCGATGGCCAGCACTGGACCTGCTATAAAGGACTATGGGGACACAGGATCGCGGTAGCACCGAATGGGGATGTGTGGTGTACCGGCACCGTCTACGGAAGTTCGGTTGGGTTCTCCCTGCTGGCGCGTTTCGACGGGCAGGCTTGGTGGACCTACGACTACGCCGATATGGGGGTCGTTGATAGCGAGCCTTGGTGGACCTACGCCATCGGCCTGCTGGAGCGTTTCGACGAGGAGGGTGGGTGGTGGAAAGAGGCCAATATTACACGGGGCTTTAGTAGCGTCCTCGTTACCGACATCGCGGTTGATCGATCCGGCACACTCTGGGCGGTTCTTGAGTTTTACAAGCCTAGGGGCACCTCTGGGGAATATATATGGAGTAGCCTGCTCTCCTTTGATGGGACGCGGTGGACATCGTACTTGGGCAGTTTCGGGAATATCTTCTCTGACAGCCAAGGTCGCGTTTGGTTGGATTGTGGGGTATTGAGTGTCAAGGACGGTTGGACGTGGGGATTGTGTTTCAAGGAGGGTTCGACGTGGAGGTATTACAAAGGTTTGAATCTTTATAATTGGGGGGCTGCCAGGAGCCGCCTGTGGGCGAGGAAAGGAGAGTATTTTGGCATGCTGGAGGGGACCACTTGGACCGGGTTCTCTTGGGAGGAGTTCCGAGTTGAGCATGCCCCGGTCTTCGACAGTCGGGGTGATCTGTGGATTCCCGCACGCGATGGCCTGTACCGATGGCACCGTCCCGATCTACCTACGGCGATTGCATCCTCGTCTATGTCCGGTGCGCCGCGCTCGTTCCACCTAGCACAGAATTATCCCAACCCCTTCAATCACGCCACGCACATCGGCTTTACCCTCCAACAGCCATCGGCGATGTCGCTGCAAGTGTTCAACACCCACGGCCAGTTGGTGGCCACCTTGGTAGAAGGCATGCGGCAGGCGGGGACCTATCAGGCTGCTTGGGACGGGCGCGATGCTCACGGCCAAGCTGTCAGCAGTGGGGTGTATATTGTGCGGCTGGACGCTGAAGGGCGGCAGGCTACTCGCAAGATGCTGCTGATTCAATAAAGTGTTGCCTTGGCCTTAGCAGCTTGAGCGGCGTGGTTCCGACGACCAAAAAGTTGTTCACATAAAGAAAAAGCTGCCCAACATGACCAAAAAGCTATCCAACATGGTGAGCAACAACGGCTGATCTGCTAAGTGTAGAAAAGTTCCTTTTACATTTTTTAAGTTCATGTTTTTCAATCCTTTAGGGTAATCCTGAAGGATTTTTTTGTGCGTGGTCGGCTCGTTGGCACGAAATGTGCTTATAGCTGATTGAAGTCGAAGCCGATGCAGGAAAGGAGGCCGCGCTCGGTATTCGGTATATTGATCATTCCGCACCACTCACATTCCGTCTCTGTCTGGCCGCTCGCCGATGGAACGGATTTCTCATCTCTCACGGAGGAGACGTATCATGAAAATGAAGAAGATTCGCTTGCTCTTGGTAGTGCTGCTCGGCTTGAGCCGGGTGCTGCCAGCCGACGCCACGGACGACGAGGCGTCGGATTACCTGCCGCTGGCCGTGGGCAACTCGTGGACCTACGGCCACGATTACTATGACCTATTCAATCATTTGGATGCGGTTCAGTGGTATCCCGCGTACTATAGATCTTCGACCCTCGATGAATCTACCCAACTTCCCAAGTTCACCATCACGGTGCAGGGCACAGAGGTCATTGATGGCAAGACGTATTACGTGCTCAGCGATATGCCCGCCTATTGGCCGCCAGCCCCCCCGCACTTCATCGCCGGCAAGAAGCTACGCTGGGCGGGTACGCACCTGATGGAACGCACCGCCGATGGCGAGCAGGCCATCTTTCGCTTTGACGGGACCACCGACGATTATAGCCAGACCGATTCCTTCTATGGAGGATATCTGAATTTCCGCTTTGAGGAATCGAAGGTGTACAGGACCGAATACGCCATCCCAACGACGGAGGGAGACAACCGGGTCGAAGTGGAAGCGGGTCTGAAACCGGTACCGTGGTATGTGTTCCAGTTTTATGGCAACGATGCAGGGGGGCGTGCGTGCGGCTTTCTTGCAGGCTACGGTTGCAATCTGTGCGGATGGGGGACATTCGGCTCCGATTTTCTCTCGTTCTTCAACGAACTGACCCCTCTCCGAGCGGTTATCGACGGCACTTCGGTGGAATTTGACGATGCGTTAGTTCCTACGAACATCTCGTCGTCGTCTTGGGGCCAAGTCAAGAAGGAGGTTCACTGATGTACAATAGATACGTATTGCTCGCTATCCTCTTGATACAGACGCTCGGTGCGTCTGAGGTCGGTGCTCGCGGTTCGGCGATTACGGGTCGGGCGTCTCTTCGTGCGGACACGACATATCCCTGTACGCTGGATGTGGTGTTGGTCACCTTCCAAAATGCGACAGTGCGCGTGGGCAACTTCGACTATCACCTCCATGACCGGCCCCACGGCTCCAACGACGACGGGACGTATCCTGACCCTGATACTAGTTACACGTTGCGCGATTTTGAACGGCTGTTCAGCGGCGGCTACGGTCGCTTGGAGAATTTGCCTCTTGTCGGCGACACGGTCACGGTGGGCAATCGGGAGGCTAACCGCGAGACGCTGAAGGAAGTGTTCGGCAGTGTGCGGGCGTATTACGACTCGGTGTCCAATGGGGCGTTCCAACTGCACGTGCGCATGATCAATCCGGCCGATGACAACGGATTCCCTCGCTGGGTCGAACTGCCGCAAACCAAGGCCCGTTATGACAGGACCAACTTGACGATAGGTGAGCACCGATTCTGGCGAGACGCGTATGCGGCGGCGTGGGATTCGGTGCGCTGCTGGAATTCGGATCCGAATCTATTCCCTCCGGATCCTCCTAACTGCGGGGCGTCGGTAGAAGGATACGCCATCGATGACCTCCCCAATAACTCTTACAATACTGATCGCCGCTTACGTCGTAAAGTGGTTTACCTGTATTCCGGGACGACCTATCACAACTACGGCCTGCTACATCCGCATGCGGATAGGACTACACTGCCCAACCCAAGTCCAAGGTTTCCCACAGATGTCGGCTACCGCTATGTCATGGGTGAGCGTCAAGGCTGGGGCAACAACGACGATGACATTGACGAGTTCGCCGGTATCGGCATGCACGCCCATGAAATCGGCCATCTGCTGGGCCTCCATCACGGGGACGGCCTGTGGACTGATCCCGATAATCAGTATGTTGATGGCGCACAAGAATATAACAATGATGGTGGTGCCAACATGCTGGGGTGGACGTTGATGCAAGGCGGGGGCGAACAGGGGCCGGCATTAGAAGACACCAATAACGATGAGGGTGAGCGATTAGTAGGTTACCGCTCGTGCCCCAATCCGATCAATCCCTTTTACCTGATGGACCTCGGCTGGATCAATCCGCCCACGATTAGTGGGAGTCAGGATAATTACGCCATCGCGGCTGGGACGACCCATCGGATTGACCGCGGCGGGGTTTCCTATTTACTCAATCGCCGCACGACTCAGCCGTTTGGCGGGCGCTACCTCGCGTTCTACGACTACGCCGCCGAAGACAGCGAAGATCAGGGTCTGATGATTTGGCGGCGAGAGATTAACGGGGAAGAGCGGCCGATTCTGATCGTCGCCGACGGAAGGCGTTACCGAGACGCTCGGCCGGGGTATCCCCGGAGGGAATACTTTGACATGCTCTCCGACCCGTTCCCGGGCAGGGAGAACATCACGGCGGTTGATGCTCTGTCAGACTCAGTAGGTCTGCGCCAAAAAACCTATCCTAGCATTGACAGGAATAGACAACCTCGCGGCGAGAACGTGGACCCGGGCCGCTTGAACTTGGCACTTACCGACATAACCTACAATAGCACCACCGATGTGATAACGGTGGACATCTACATGGCCCCTCCGACTACCCCGACCGGTCTGACGGCGGCAACCCAAAACGGGCAGGTGACGTTGAGTTGGCGGCCTCTGTCCTACTCTGGTCCCCCGCCTAGCTACGAGTACCGACAGAGCATCGATAGGGGCACCAATTGGGGAGAGGAGATACAGGTAGATGCCAATGCGTGTAGCCAGACGGTGTGCAGTCAGACGATAAGCGGGCTGACCAATAGTACGGACAACGCTTTCGCGGTACGGGCAGTCAACCCCGTAGGTTCCAGCGACTGGGTAAGCATACGCCCCTTGGTGCTGGCAGGCTCGACCGCGATAGAGGGTTTTTCCGAGGTCGTCTCGCCCGAGCCCGGCCGTCGCACGGTGGCTAACTACACGGCGACCGATCCGGAGGGCGGCTCGATTACGTGGTCCTTGGGGGGTACGGACGCGGCGGATTTCCTCCTGAGTCCGAACGGTCAGTTGACCTTTCGGACGGGTCCAGACTTTGAGGCCCCGACGGACCAAGATACCGACAATATCTACCAAGTGACCGTGCAGGCCAGTGCCGGGCAGCAGTCGGCGGCGCTAGACGTGACCGTGACCGTGACGAATGCGAATGATCCCGGCGTATTGTCGCTGGGTACATCCCCGCCGCAGGTGGGGGTGCCGTTGACAGCCGAACTGACCGACCCAGATGGGGGGGTGAAGCACCTAAGCTGGCAATGGCATGGACAGCAACCGCCTACGACGGTGTGGCGATCTCTTATGGAGGAGGGGTCGGACAACTCGTCTGCGAGCTATACGCCGAAGGCCGAGCAGGTGGGCTGGGCGCTGCGAGCAATGGTCAAGTCCTATCACGACGCACTCGGCGGGAACAGTACTGTTACGAGCACGACGACCGATCCGGTGCGAGCCGGGGTGCCGGGTGCGCCACCGAATTTTATACCCTCGCCGGGGGATGGTCGCGTGGTCTTGGGGTGGGATGCGGCTTCGACCAATGGCTCGCCCATCACTCGCTATGACGTTCAATGGCGGGTGGCCAATTCGGGGCACGGCTGGCCGGGTTGGTCCCCTGTGTTGGGCGGCGGCACTGCCCGCGATAGTACGGTTACAGGACTGACCAATGGGGTGCTCTACGAGTTCGCGGTGCGAGCGGTCAACAGCGCTGGCGGGGGTCCGTCGGCCTCGCAATCAACGATACCGCAGGCGCCGCCGCAGAATTGGTCCGGGACCGCATCGTTTGGGGCCGTGTCGTACCAAGCGACCGAAGGGGGTGCTAGCGCGTCCATCACGGTGTCGCTGTCGCCAGCACCCGCGCAGACCTTGCACATTCCGGTGGTGGTGTCGGCGGATGCGGGCACTGAGGCGGGCGACTACGCGGTGGCGAATCTGACGGATGGAACGGTGTGGTTGTCGTTTGCCGCTGGCACATCGTCGCAGTCGTTTACCCTGACGGCCAACGAGGACACCGATATTGCCGACGAGACCGTGACGCTGTCGTTTGGGAGTCTGGTTTCGGGAGTGGCCGTCGGTACGACGCGACAGGCGACGGTGACGCTGCTCGACAACGATACCGATCTCATGCCGACGTTCGCCTCGTTGGGCACTTCCAGAGCCGCGGTTGCGGGCCAGTATTTTAGTTTTACTCGTCCGTCGGCCAGCGGCGGCAATGCCCCTTTGAGCTACTCGGCCAGCGGTGCCTGCTCTGGCCTAGCGATTAGGGCCTCGTCGGCCAGCGGAGTCCCTAACTCAATCGGCCAATGTAGGATTACTTGGACGGTTACAGACTCCGATGGCGACACGGACACGTACTTGCTCCGAGTCGCGGTTGTCGCCGACACCGAGCCTACGTTTGCCTCGTCGGGGGCTTCCAGATCCGTGATTGCAGGCCAGTCTCTCAGTTTTGCCCGTCCATCGGCCAGCGGTGGCAACGCCCCTTTGAGCTACTCGGTCAGCGGCACCTGTCCCGGCCTAACGGTTACGGCCTCTGAGGTCAGCGGGTCGCCCACCACGGCAGGAGAGTATGCGATTACTTGGACGGTGCGCGATACGGATGGCGACACGGACACGTACTCGCTGCAAGTCGCGGTGGCCGCCGACACCTCTCCTGCGTTTGCCGCGTCGGGCGTCTCCAGATCCGTGATCGCGGGCCAGTCTTTCAGTTTTACTCGTCCATCGGCCAGCGGTGGCAATTTGCCCTTGACGTACTCGGTCAGCGGCAGTTGCGATGGCCTAACGGTTACGACCTCTGCGGTGAGTGGCTCGCCGAGGACGGCTGGACAGTGTGGGATTACTTGGACAGTACGGGACACCGATGGCGACACGGACACGTACTCGCTGCAAGTCGCGGTGGCCGCCGACACCTCGCCTACGTTTGCCGCGTCGGGTGTCTCAGAGGGCGCGATTGTAGGTCAGCCTTTCAGTTTCAGCCGTCCGTCGGCTAGCGGCGGCAACTCGCCCTTGCGCTACTCGGTTAGCGGCAGTTGCGATGGCCTAACGGTTACGACCTCTGCGGTCAGCGGAACACCTAGCTCGACCGGGCAATGTGGAATTACTTGGACGGTGCGCGACACCGATGGCGACACGGACACGCACTCGCTGCAAATTTCCGTGGCCGCCGACACCTCGCCTACGTTTGCCTCGTCGGGTGCCTCAGCGGGCGCGATTGTGGGTCAGCCTTTCAGTTTCAGCCGTCCGTCGGCTAGCGGTGGCAACTCACCTTTGCGCTACTCGGTCAGCGGCAGTTGCGACGGCCTAACAGTTACGACCTCTGCGGTCAGCGGAAAGCCTACCACAGCAGGAGAGTATGCGATTACTGGACGGTGCGCGACTCCGATGGCGACACGGACACGTACTCGCTGCAAGTCACGGTTGCGGCTGACACCTCTCCTACGTTTGCTTCGTCAAGCACCTCAGAGGACGCGATCGTAGGGGTGAATTTCAGTTTTACCCGTCCGTCCGCCAGTGGCGGCAACTCGCCCTTGCGCTACTCGGTCAGCGGCAGTTGCGATGGCCTAACGGTTACGACCTCTGCGGTCAGTGGAACACCTAGCTCGACCGGGCAATGTGGAATTACTTGGACGGTGCGCGACACCGATGGCGACACGGACACGCACTCGCTGCAAATTTCCGTGGCCGCCGACACTTCGCCTACATTTGCTTCGTCAAGCACTTCGAGGTCTGCGATCACGGGCCAGTCTTTCAGTTTTAGCCGTCCGTCGGCCAGCGATGGTAACTCGCCTCTGCGCTACTCGGTCAGCGGCAGTTGCGCTGGCCTCACAGTTACGACCTCGTCGGTCAGCGGGTCGCCGCGATCGGCCGGCCGATGTGGGATTACTTGGACGGTACGTGACACGGATGGCGACACGGATACGCACTCGCTGCAAATTTCCGTGGCCGCCGACACCTCGCCTACGTTTTCCTCGTCAGGCACTTCCCGGTCTGTGATCGCAGGCCAGTATTTCAGTTTTAGCCGTCCGTCGGCCAGCGGTGGTAATTCGCCTCTGCGCTACTCGGTCAGCGGCAGTTGCGCTGGCCTCACAGTTACGACCTCGTCGGTCAGCGGATCACCGCGGTCGGCCGGCCGATGTGGAATTAGCTGGACGGTGCGCGACACCGATGGCGACACGGATACGTACTCGTTGCAGATTTCCGTAGCCGCCGACACCTCGCCTACATTCGCCTCGTCGAGCACTTCGAGGTCTGCGATCACGGGCCAGTATTTCAGTTTTAGCCGTCCGTCGGCCAGCGGTGGTAACTCGCCCTTGCGCTACTCGGTCAGCGGCAGTTGTGCTGGTCTAACGGTTACGACCTCGTCGGTCAGCGGATCACCGCGGTCGGCCGGCCGATGTGGAATTAGCTGGACGGTGCGCGACACCGATGGCGACACGGATACGTACTCGTTGCAGATTTCGGTTGCCGCCGATAGGTCCCCTACGTTTTCCTCATCGGGGGCGTCTAGGTCCGCGATTGTGGGTCGGTATTTCAGTTTCACCCGTCCATCGGCTAGGGGCGGCAACTCGCCTCTGCGCTACTCAGTCAGCGGCAGTTGCGCTGGCCTCACGGTTACGACCTCGTCGGTCAGCGGTTCGCCGCGGTCGGCCGGCCAATGTGGGATTACTTGGACGGTACGCGACACCGATGGCGACACCGCCACGTACTCGCTGCAACTAAGCGTCCGTCAACTTGGGGCTTGAACTAAGCGGGCCGGCCCTCCACCGCGATGGTCGGCCCGCAAAAAAACCGCTTGTCAACTGACGAAAGGAGGCTCGACAGCGGCTAGCGCATAAAGAGGCCGACGGCGCAGACGATGTGTGCCGCCGGCCTCTTTATGTCATCTGGAGACTCCCGTCCTGTTCACACCCGCTCGCGCCATCCTATCTTGCTAACAGGTCGCAAGAAACCCGCATCCCTCAAGGGCGTCTGATCCCGGAAGGACGAGCCGTTGCAAGGCGACCCTCTGAAATTTTCCCGTCAACAGTCTTTATCTTTATTATCTTGTCTCGGTTCCTACGTGCAGAAATTTCTGCGCTAAACCCAAGAGAGGTACGCCAATGAGAACCTTTTCCAGACTTCTATGCCTTTGCCTCGTCGCGGCCGGCGTCCGAGCCGAGACCCCTTCGCCGCTGCTACAGGCCATGCGGGAAGAGTTGACGCGCTCCTCCAGTCTGCTTGCGGAGCAGCCGGTCTCGCCCTACTTCCTCAGCTACGAAATTACCGAGACGCAGGGAATCAATGTCAGAGCCTCTTTCGGCGCGCTGACTTACAGCAATGAATCGCGCCGCCGCCAACTCGACATCGACCTGCGCGTGGGAGACTACGCCTTCGACAATACGCATCAGGTCCGCGGCGGCCCTAGGAATTGGTCCGACCGCTATTCGATGATCGAGATTCCCGTTGAAGACGACCCAGACGCCATTCGCAGCGTGCTCTGGTATCACACCGACAAAAAGTACAAGCGCGCCCTCGAACAACTGACCACAGTCAAGACCAACGTCCAAGTCAAGGTGGAAGAGGAGGACCAGTCGGACGACTTCTCCAAAGAGCCGGTTGAGCACTACGTCGAAGACATCGCCTCCTTTGACATTTCCCGCGACGAATGGGAGGCCAAGCTCAAAAAATACACGGCCCCCTTCGCCCAATACGGCGACATGTACGAAGCTGACGCTAGCCTGTGGGCCAATATCTCGACTCGCCAATACGTCAACAGCGAGGGCAGCGAGATCCAGACCTCGCAAGTGCTCTACCGCCTGTTCATCTACGCCTTCACCAAGGCCGACGACGGCATGGAATTGCCGCGCTACGAATCCTTCTCCGCCTTTGCCCCAGAGGGCCTGCCCAGCGACGACGAAGTCCTCTCCTTAGTGGATCGCATGATCGACGACTTGCACGCCTTGCGCGACGCTCCGGTGGTGGCCCCCTACGCCGGCCCGGCGATTCTCTCGGGCCGCGCCAGCGGCGTCCTCTTCCACGAAATTTTCGGGCACCGCATTGAGGGCCATCGCCAAAAGCGCGAGGACGAGGGCCAGACCTTTAAGAAGAAAATAGGAGAGAAAGTCCTGCCCGAGACCTTCTCGGTTTACTTTGACCCGACTCAGACGCGCAGCACCGGCAAGGATTTAGTGGGTGCTTATGCGTACGACAATCAAGGGGTCAAAGGACAGCGGGTGGCGGTGGTCGAGAACGGGATTTTTCGCCGCTTTCTCATGTCGCGCTCGCCGATCGAGAATTTCCCCCATTCCAATGGGCACGGACGCAAGCAGCCGGGCTATACCCCGGTGGCGCGCCAGTCCAACCTCATCGTCGAGACCTCGGAGCCGCTGACCCGGGAGCAACTCAAGGAAATGCTCATTGACCAATGCCGCATGGAGGACCAGGAGTTCGGTCTCTATTTCGAGGACATCCAAGGGGGCTTCACCATCACGGGCCGCACCATACCCAACGCCTTCAACGTGCTTCCCATCATGGTGTACCGCATTTACACCGATGGGCGCGAGGAACTAGTGCGCGGCGTGGATCTAATCGGCACGCCGCTCACCGCCTTCAGCCAGATCGCCGCGGCCGACGATCAGATCGACGTGTTCAACGGCATCTGCGGGGCCGAGTCGGGCGGGGTGCCGGTGGCTGCGGTCTCGCCCGGCATTTTCATCTCGCAAATCGAAGTGCAGAAGAAGGAGAAGTCCCAAGAGCGCCGGCCCATCCTCCAAGCACCGTTCTCCGAGTCCGCTGAAGAAGAAGCGGACGACCTCCCTTGAGCCATTCCATCCGGCAGGAGCCATCATGTACAAAAGGACCTTTATCCACGTTCTGACGACCGCGACCGCGCTGGCGTTTTCCGCGGTCCACGCCGAAGATAGCATTCTGCAACGCGCCCTGCGCGACGAACTGGTGCGCTCAACGCAGCAACTCCAACTCGAAGAGCTAGAGCGGCCCTACTTTGTCTCCTACCTCGTGCGCGAAGTAAAAACCAAGAGCAGCTCGGCGACCTTCGGCAGCCTGCTCAACAGCGACGAGGGGCACTCGCGCCAACTCAGTGTCGAAGTGCGGGTCGGCGACTACGCGCTCGATAACACCAACTTCCGCTCGTTCTCCTTTGGCGGTTCGGGAGTGGTGCGCATGTACGGGGGTAGCATGCAACTGCCCCTTGAGGACGACTACGACGAATTGCGGCGCAAAATCTGGCTGGCCACCGACGGCGCTTATAAGAAGGCTCTTGAAGATCTGGCGAGGAAACGCGCGGCCTTGCAGAACAAAACCCGCACCGAGGAAATTCCCGATTTCAGCCGGGAAGAACCTGCCCCTGCAGTACGCGCAGAGCGGCCCGCTGTCTTGGATCTCGACTCGCTAGACCAGCGAGTGCGCCTGCTTTCGGGCCTATTCCGCGAGATGCCTGACGTCTATACGTCGCGGGTCCGTTTCAGCGGGTCCAACACCTTGGTCCACTATCTCAACAGCGAAGGCTCTTCCTTCTCCCGCACGCGCTCGTCGCTGGCCTTCACCGCAGTTGCCGCGACCCAAGCTCCCGATGGGATGCCGCTGGAGGACTTCGTCGCGGTGTACGCCCGTTCACCGGAAGACCTGCCTAGCTACGACGAGTTGGCCGCGCAGATCAAGGCCATGGGCGAGCGTCTCAAGCAGCTCCGTCAGGCACCGCTGGTCGAGCGCTATACCGGCCCGGTAATTTTCGCGGGTCAAGCGGCCACCGAACTGTTCAACCAAGGGTTTGTACCGTACATGCTATCGACGCGGCGGGCACTGACCGACAACCCGAGCTATGAGCGTTTCTACCCCCAGAAAAAGGAAAACCCTTTCTTGGACAAAATTGGCGTGCGCGTCCTGCCCGAATTCCTCAGCGTGCGCGCCGAGCCGCTCATGGACGCCTACAAAAAGCAGCCCCTGTTCGGTGGCTACCGGGTTGACGACGAAGGCGTACTGGCGCGCCCTATCCGCCTAGTGCGGAACGGTGTGCTGGAGACGCTGTTGACCACGCGGACGCCCGTGCGCGGTATTGACCAGAGCACCGGCAGCCGCCGAGGCGCGGGCGTCGCCCCCAGCAACATTCTGGTCGAGGCGGAGAAGGGCCTGAGCGAAAAGCAGGTCCGCAAGGAATTCTTCAAGCTGATCAAAAGACAGAAGAAACAGTACGGCTACATCGTCACCCACATCGCCAACTCGTCATACAACATTCTCGAACCTCAGGTTATCTACTATTCCTCTGGTTCCGACGACGAGGACGAGTTGGAAAACGCGATCTTCGTCTATAAAGTCTATCTCGACGGCCGCGAGGAGCTCGTGCGCAATGCGGAGTTTGCTGGCATCGGCCTTTATACCTTCAAGGACATCGTAAAGGTGTCCAAGACGCATGCGGTCAACACCGTCCCCTTTCGCTCGGAGGACAACTCCTCTCCTTTTTCTAGAGGGCGCAGTGATGAAGTCCTAGTGAGTATTGTCACGCCTCGCTTGATCCTGTTTGAGGACATCACGCTCAAGCCTCCTAGCGGCGAGATCCCCAAAGCACCTGTGTCCGTACATCCCTACTTCGACAAGTGAACGTTGTGTTATGACGCTGAGGAACGGTCTGAAAACTCATGTTGCTTTTAGCTCGCCTTGCCTGACGACGCTAGGCGTCATTCCCGCGAAAGGACGTCACCCCGTGCCCCGACACGGGGCGGGAATCCAGAAAAGGACCCAGCCGAGTTTCTAAGGAGGAATGCCATGAAAACTATCCAGCGGGGCCTATGCCTTGTTGCAGTGCTCTTTGTTTTAAGCTGTTCGCAAGAAAAAACCATTGCCAGAAATGGTTCGTCGATGCCCGAGTCGTTTGTCGTGGTCAACGATGCGATCCCATCTCTCATTTTTGATATCCGATATTATTCAGATGATAATTTTTTGGGAACAAAAGTGAGAGGGTATGAAAGCGCGAAGTGCATTCTCACCAAGCCGGCCAGTGAAGCACTCAAAGAAGTACAGCGCGAACTAAGCGAGGCAGGGTACACGTTGAAAATTTTTGATTGCTATCGCCCGCAAGAAGCAGTGGATCATTTTGTAGCATGGGTACGCGATGTAGGCGATCAAAAAATGAAGGCGCAGTACTATCCCAACGAAGACAAATCTCAACTCATCGACAAGGGTTATATCGCAGACCAATCGGGCCACAGCAGGGGCAGCACACTCGATTTGACTTTGGTCGAGAACTCGAGTTCTACAGAGTTGGATATGGGTACGCCGTTTGATTATTTCGACACATTGTCCAACACGGACGATCCGCGAATTTCGGCGCAACAGAGACGCAATCGGCTGCTATTAAAGGCCGCGATGGAAAACCACGGCTTTGTGAATTACGACAAAGAATGGTGGCACTATACGCTTAAAGACGAACCGTATCCAGACACGTACTTTGATTTTCCTGTGAGGTGATGCTCGCGTTCACAGCAAACGTTGCAGGCTATAGGTTTATCTTCGTATAATAAATAACCTTGACATAGCAGGCAATTTCGGGCTATCTTGATTAAGTATTCAACGCGACGTCTCAACGCAATTTACTTGTTCTATCACGTGCAACACTGCACGAGAGCAATCTCAGCACTGAATAGTGATTCTAATATAGGGGTGATTCCCATGACTAATGCGACCTATCCTATTACACTTAGAAATGCTGAGCCTGAAACTACTCCCTTGGGAGAGTTCGCGAAACTGATTGGTAACTTAAATACTATCATCGTTGAGACGGCTCATGCTTGCAACATAGAGCTACCCGAAGACCAAGCCGTTATTTCGCTAGTTGACGTAGAAAAGGGCAGCAATCGGCTCATTTTTTCTTTTTTGCCTGCTATATGCCAGATTTTCGCCAAGGTAACGGATTCGGTTGAAGAAGGAGACTTTACTGCACTTCCGATAAAAGCTCACAATGCACTGCACGATATTTCTCATCAGGCAGAGAAGCAAAGATGGGATGTTTTGTTTGCAGAAGAACAAATGTATCGTATTCGGGAAACCGAAATATCGGCGCGACGGCCAATAGCTCCTCCTCGACTTCAATTTATTAAAGGCACAACCACGATTTTTGGTAGGTGTGTACGGGTCGGTGGAAAAACGCCTAAAGTGGACCTCGCATTGCCTAATCGAAGACTACTTATTCACTGTGAGACGACGATGGAAATTGCAATCAGCCTGTCCCGGAGTCTGTACAAGAATGTCGCTTTACACGGACGCGCTTTATGGGATCCTCATACTTTGGAATTGGTCGAGTTCAAGGCTACAGAAATCGCCAAGCAAACACACCATTCGCCGGTAAAAGCACTAGAAGAAATTTCTGAACTAGTAGGGGACCAATGGAAAGATACTGACGTCATTGACTTTATCAATAAGACTCGTGCGGAAGGTGCTTAGACGATGGTCTGTCTCGACACACATGTTATCATCTGGGGCATTAAAGGGGAAGCAACTCAAGGCCAAGAGGAAATGGTGCAACGAGCGAAGAGTTATATCAGACATCAGGACGAACAAGATGTGGAACTAATGGTTCCTGCACCAGTCGTAGCGGAAGCGATGGTACGAGGCGATGTTGATCAATTGCGAACCATCCGAACCATTCTCGAGCGATCCTTTTTTATCGCTTCATTTGACTCTCCCGCTGCGTTCCTAGCGGCAGAACTAGAGCGAGGTCGTAGTGTGGCTAAATTACTTGAAGAAGGAGAAGTTCCTCGTAAGCACATAAGAATAGATGCTCAGATTGCTGCCATTGCCATCGCCCAAAAGGCAGAAAAGATAATATCTCACGATCCACATATGCGTACGGTAGCACAAAATCACATTCAAGTTACTGAATTACCGGATATTCTCGAACAGGGAGATTTGCAATTTCCTCAGTAAGCATTTCTCTTCAGCTAACGTGCGTTCCCGCCTCAAGCTCACTCCAACTCCGGCGGCCCTTCGACGATGCGATTGGTTGCCATGCGCTAGTTCCGATAGCGTATTGTTTTAACAGGCTTCTGTCGCTGTCAGCACCATCAGTCCAACCTCGTCAACGCGCACTTGGTACTGCGGATGGACGACCGTGGTTGAATCGATCTCCTCGACGATGGCCGGTCCTTGCACCTCTGCGCCAGCCCCCAGCGCATAGCGGTCGTACACCGGGCAATCGACGAATCCCTCGCGCTCGGCAAAATACACCGGGCGGTTTCCCTTTGTCGTTACCTCTCCGGCGGCCTTCGCCAGCGGCGCCAGCGCGGGTTTGGCGATCTGGCCGATGGCTGAGAGCCGCACACTGACCAACTCGATGTCCTCACCCGGTGCGCTGAAGCCATAGGCGCGCTCGTGTGTGCGGTGGAACTGGGCTAATAGCTGCTCTAGCTGGGCTGGGCCCAAGGCGCCGGTCGTCAACGGCAGCGTCAGCTCGTGGCTCTGCCCAACGTAGCGCAGATCCACTTGGCGTCTGAATTCCATGGCCGCTTCCGCCATCCCTTCGCGCCCCAGCGTTTCCCGACCCTGCGTCTCCAACGTGCGGAAGGTCTGCTCTAGGGTTTGGGGAGCTACTTGGTCTAGCCGCTGGATAAGGGTGGTTGCGTAATCGTGTTTTAAGTCCGTCACCAACAGGCCCAACGCCGAGGCCGTGCCTGGGCTTTGGGGTATGATCGCCACGGGGATCTCGGTCAGGGCGGCGAGGCGATTGGCGTGAGCCGGCCCCGCGCCACCAAAGGCCACTAGCGCGAAGTCGCGCGGATCGTAGCCTCGCTGCACGGAGACCAACCGCAGCGCGTTGACCATGGCGGTGTTGGCGATCTCGACGATGCCATAGGCCGCCGCGACCAAATCCATGCCCAGCGGCCGGGCGCAATGTTGTTCGATGGCGCGTTGGGCGGCCGCCGGATCAATGGCGATTTCGCCGCCGAGGAAATAGCTCGGGTTGAGCCGTCCCAATACGAGGTTGGCATCGGTGACCGTGGGGTGCGTCCCGCCTTGGCCATAGCAGGCCGGCCCGGGATCGGCCCCGGCACTTTGAGGGCCGACCCGCAGGATGCCGCCGGGGTCCACCCAAGCGATGGACCCGCCGCCCGCGCCGATTTCCACGAGGTCAATCACAGGGGTGCGGATGGGATACCCCGCGCCGCGCGTCGCCCCAATGCCCGCTTGCGCGGTCGTTCCGACCTCGTAGTCCTTGGTTACGCTCGGCGCACCGTCTTGGATCAGCGCGGCTTTGGCCGTCGTTCCACCCATATCGAAGGAAATCACGTGCTGATACCCCCGCGCCTGCCCCAGATGCGCGGCCGCAATCACACCGGCGGCCGGGCCGGACTCAACCATGTAAACCGGCTTTTGCCGTGCCGCCGCAAAGGGGTACACCCCGCCGCTGCTCTGCATTACGAGTAGCTCGGCGGCAATACCGGCCTGTGCCAACCGATTTTCGATCCGCTGCAAATAGCGTGCGACGACCGGACGGATGCAACTATTGATCGCGGTCGTGCTAGCCCGCAAATACTCGCGGAACTCGGGTGCCACTTCGGCCGACAGCGAGACGATGGCCTCGGGAAAGACTTCGGCGAGAATCGCCCCGGCCCGCCGCTCGTGGACGGGGTTGGCGTAGGCGTGCAAAAAGCAGACGGCGATGGCCTCCACGCCCTCCGCTCGCAGTGTGGCCGCTACTTGGCGCAGGGCGTCTTCGTCGAGCGGTGTCAGCACGGTGCCGCCGGCATTGAGGCGCTCGGGTACGCCAAAACAGCGGTGGCGCGGCACGAGCGGCCGGGGCTTTTCAAACTGCAAGTCGTAGAGAGCGGGACGAATTTGGCGGGCGATCTCCAGCATATCGCGGAAACCCTCGGTGGTGATAAAGCCCGTTGGCGCGACCTTGCCCTCAATGATGGCGTTGGTGGCGATTGTGGTGCCGTGAACGATGTAAGCCACGTCTTTAGCGGCGATCTGCTGCTTGGCGAGCAGCCGCTGCACAGCTTCCATAAACCCGCCAGACGGGTCTTGGGGGGTCGAAGAGACTTTGCCGGTGTAGATGCGCCCCGTCGTCTCGTCAATGAGCGCAATATCGGTAAAGGTGCCGCCGATATCGACGCCGAGTCTATAGGCCATCGCCGGTCATCTCCCGCCGTTGCGCCGCGGTCGCGGCTTGATCGGCTTGCCCGGTGGTGCTGTCGATGACCACGCCATACTCCGCCCGCGCCCGCTCCGCGCTCACCTTGCCCTCGCGCACATCCTCGGCCACCGCTTGAGGGTCGCGGCGATGGGGCGGTCCGTAGCCGCCGCCGCCGCAAGTGCGATAGCTGAAGACGGTATCGGCCGCGAGCGCAATCGTCGTCTTGGACCCCAATTCGACGTGCTCCCCTTGGGGATCGAGGATGTACCGAGCCTTGCCCCCGGCTTGCCCTCCAGCCAGTCCTTCCGGTCCCCAGCGGTCCCGGTCCGATAGAACGGTAAAGGACACTTCGTGATCGATAAATCGGTAGTCTCGCCGCAGTCCCAAGCCGCCGCGATATTGCCCGGCACCCTCTGAATCCTCTATCAGCTCATAGCGATCAATCCGCAACGGATAGTTAATCTCGATTTCCTCAATCGGCGCGTTCTCGGTGTTTTGACCGTGGCACTGCACGGCGTCCGGCCCGTCCTTAGTACTGCGCCCGCCATAGCCGCCCGCCATCGTCTCATAGTAGGAATAAAGCTGCCCGGTGCGCGGGTCTGTGCCGCCAAACCCCACTTGGCACATCGTCCCCTTGGTCGCGGCCGGTATTGTCTCGGGCAGTGCCGGATGCAGTGCCCTGAGCAGGACATCGGTGAGCCGCACTTGGGTCTCCCAGCCCCCAACCACGGGCGAGGGGGCCGTGCAGTTGACGACCGTCCCCGCGGGAGCGACGAGCCGCACTTGGTCGTAAAACCCAGCGTTGACCGGCACGTCTTGGTCAATCAGGCACTTGAGTACGTACGCGCAAGCCGCATAGGTCTGCGCGTACGTGGAATTGACCGGGGCCCGGCGCTGGGGGTCGCACCCGGTTAGGTCGAAGAGCACCCCATCTTCGTCGATGACGACGCGGGCTTGGAGCCGCACGGGTTCGTCGGTAAAGCCGTCGTTATCGACGACACCAGCGGCCGTGAATTCCCCCTTGGGCAATTTGCCTAACTCGGATAGGGTCCGCTCCCTAGTGTAGTCAATGAGCCGATCCATGTAGAAAGACGCCGGGGCCAGTCCAACCTGCTCGACGAGGGCGTTGAGCCGACGAATCCCCGAGTTGTTGGCCGCCACTTGGGCGCGAAAGTCGCCGCGCGTCTCCCGCTTGGAGCGAATTTGGGCAATGACCAACTCAAAGACATCGGTCGCGATTTCCCCGCCGCGCACCAACTTTACCGGCGGGATGATGACGCCCTCTTGGTACACCTGCTGGAAGGCTCCAATGCTGGCGGGCGCACCGCCCCCCACATCGACGTGATGGGCGAGATTGGCGACATAGCCAAAAAGTTCCTCGCCGCAATAGACCGGCGAAATCAGGGTGATGTCGTTGAGGTGGACTCCGCCGCGATAGGGATCGTTGACGAGGATCGCGTCGCCGGCTTGCAAGCGCTCAGGCCCGTATTCGGCGACTGCGCGGGGCGTGAGGATGGTCAGCGAGCCGAGGTGGACCGGCTGGGTAAAGGCTTGGGCGACGGGCCGCAACTGGCGGTCGAAAAAGGCGCAGGAGAAATCGGCGCGGGTTTTGATGTTGGTGGAATACGCGCTGCGCCGGAGGGCGATGGCCATCTCCTCGGTAGCTTCGAGCAGGGCGTTGCGAATGACCTCGAATTGGATGGGGTCGATCTGGTCGGGCCGCATGGTTCGAGGCCCTCAGCCCAAGTCCAAACCAAAATCCGCCGGGTTGAGGCCACTGTCTTCGGCTAGGCCCCGTAGGCTGATCAGGACGTCCTCGGGCATGACAATACCCTCGGCTAGTGCTTGTTCCCGCTTGTTCCACTCGATCTCGCCCGGCAGGAAGATGGTTCCGCCCTTCGCTGTGGACGCACCCTTGATCTCTTTGCAGACGGCGTCCATGCGGGCGTGGAATTCCGCCAGCGGCATCATCGCGCCGACGTCGAGGGCCACAAAGGCATGGCCTTGGTTTGAGGGCGCGTCCGTGTCTGCCACCCAGCTTTGGACGCCGCTCATCATGGCCGCTCCAGTCAGGGTGGCCGTCAGCAGTTCCACTAGCACGGCCAATCCGTACCCTTTGTGTCCGGCCATGGGCAACTGCGCCCCTTTTTCCGGGAACTCGGTGGGATCGGTCGTTGGAATGCCGTCTTCATCCACCAGCCAAGTGTCTGGAATGCTGCGCCCTTCGTTTTTGGCGGCGAATATCTTGGTGGCCGCAACCGCGCTCGTGGCAATGTCCAACATGACGGTGCGGTCGGTGCCGGTCGGGGCGGCGTAGGCGATCGGGTTGGTCCCCAGAACGCGGCTCTTGCCGCCCGGCACGGTCATGCAGGGTTCCACGTTGCACATGGAAAGGCCGATCATGTCGTTTTCGGCGATCATGTTGGCGTAAAACCCGGCCGCCCCGTAGTGGCTGCTGCCGCGGATGCCGATGTAGCACATACCGCTTTTGCGGGCTTTTGCAACGGCGAGTTCAACGGCGCGGCAGGAGATGGCGGGCGGCATGCCGTCGCAGGCGTCGATAATGGCCCAAGACGGGCCTTGAGCGACGATATGCTCTTTCGCGGTTGCAACCAGACGACCGCGCCGCGCATTCTGCATCAAGCCGCGGATTTGCCGGGTGCCGTGCGTAAAGGTGCCCCAAGTGTCGGTGGTGACGAAGACGCGGGCGCTCAGTTCGGCGTCTTCTCTGCTGAGGCCGGCTTTGACCATGGCGGCGATGCAAAAGGCCGTCAGGTCGTCCGGTCGGATGCTTTGGCGGGTAGATTCAGTCAATGGGTAGGCTCCTTTTTGATTGGTGCGGGATTCGCAAGTAGGATAAAGAGATTTTTCGCGGCCCGGTCAAGGTCCCTGAGAGGCGTCCTTTATTGACGACGGACGGGTATAGGGCCTTGTCCACAGCAATAGAATTGGGCATTATTGCGCAGGTCCTAAACGGAAGTGAGCACACTATGCGTTTCTTCAACACAACCGGCCCCATCGTCGCGGCCGATCACTACCACATCCCGCCGCTGGAGCGGATCGACCGCGACGAAGTCCTGCTGCGGATCGAGCAGCAGCGGTACTGTGTGCTACACGCGCCGCGGCAGACGGGCAGGACCTCCGTGCTACTGGCACTGCGGGACGAACTGAACGCCAGCGGGCGGTATCGCTGTCTGTACATCAACGTCGAGATCGGCCAGTCGGCGCGGGAGGATGTAGGGGAGGCTATCCGGGCCATTCTCGGTCAGCTCGTCTTAGAGGCGGAGTTTGTTTTGCGCGACCTGACGCTACGGGACATAAGCCTCGACACGCTAAAGACGTTTGGCCCGCACCAAGCACTACAAGAGACGTTGCGCCGCTGGTCGGCGGCCGATGATAAGCCGCTGGTGCTGCTGATTGACGAGATCGACGCGCTGATCGGCGACACGCTCTTGGCCGTGCTGCGGCAACTGTGCGCCGGCTATCCCGACCGGCCGCAGCACTACCCGCAGACCGTCGTTTTGTGCGGCGTGCGCAATGTGCGCGATTATCGCATCCAATCCACGGCCGAGAACGCCATCGTCGCTGGAAGCAGCGCGTTCAACATCCGCGCCGAGTCCCTGCGGCTGGACGATTTCTCACCGGGCGAAGTGCAGGCGCTGTTGGCGCAGCACACCGAGACCACCGGGCAGGTGTTTGCCGAGGACGCACAAAACGAGGTTTGGCAATTGACGCAGGGGCAGCCGTGGCTGGTGAATGCTTTGGCGGATGAAGCGTGTTTTAGGAACAAGGCCGGGCGCGACCGCAGTCGCATTATCACGGCCGAGGCGATATACGACGCCCGCGAGCAACTCATCCTGCGGCGCGAACCCCACCTCGACCAACTCACCGACAAGCTGCAAGAGAAGCGCGTGCAGCGCGTGGTCGAGCCGCTGCTGAGCGGCACCGACTTCGACTTGGCACTCCCCCGAGACGACTTGCAATACGTGCGCGATTTGGGCCTTTTGTGCCGACAAGGAGCCTTCGCCATTGCCAACCCGATCTATCGAGAAGTCATCCCCCGCGACCTGACCTACACCACGCAGGAATACTTAACGCAAGACCCGGCTGGGTACGTGGATGCCGAAGGTCGGCTGCGCCTCGACGACTTGCTGACTGCGTTCCAAGCGTTCTTCCGCGAACATTCGGAGCACTGGATCGAGCGATTCCAGTACAAGGAAGCCGGTCCCCAACTGCTATTGCAGGCGTTCTTGCAGCGCATCGTCAACAGCGGCGGGCGCATGGAGCGCGAGTATGGCTTGGGTCGGATGCGCACAGACCTGCTGATCCTATGGCCGGTCCCCGGCGACGCGCCAGCGCAGCGGGTGGTGATCGAATGCAAACCGCTGTACAACAGCTTGGAGCAGACCCTCGTCGTGGGCCTCAACCAGACCCGCGTCTATATGAATCGCTACGCCGCCAGCGAAGGCCACCTCGTGATCTTCAACCGCACCGCCGGGGTGTCGTGGGACGACAAGATATTCCGCCACGAGGAGGGCATAGGCGAGGCGAGAGTCACCGTGTGGGGTATGTGAAAAAGATCAAAAGCTAGGAGATAGAACTTATGAACGAGAGTACGGGGCTTGAGCAGTACGTAACAATACAAGAATACCTCAAGGATCGGCGCTGCATTATCACCGGCTCTAGTGGGACGATTGGGAAAGTTTTTGCGACCTTTATCGCCTCGTGCGGCGGAATCCCCATTCTGGTAGATGTCGTGCCCCAAGACGACACAGTGGAGGCCGTCGCGTCCTACGGCGGCAAGTACAGCACCCATCGCGTGGATCTCAGCGACGTTGCCCAGATCAAATCCTTGTACGCTGAAATAGCCGAACAGTACGACGGCCTCGATATGCTCATCAACAACGCCGGGCTCCTCAGCGAGGTAAAGCTGCTCGATATGACCGAGGACAACTGGGACCGCGTCCTCAATGTAAATGCCAAAGGCGCGGCCTTTATGAGCCAAGGGGCGGTCGGCCTGATGAAAGGCGGCAGCCGCGATCGGCAAATCATCAACATCGTGTCGCTAGCCGCACTGGTGGGCGGGCTGTACGTAGGGGCACCCTATGTTTGCAGCAAGGCGGCCCTGCTCGGTCTCAGCCGCAACTATGCGGTGCAAGCCGGTAGGGAATTCGGGATTCGCGTCAATTCCATCAGCCCGGTTATTGTCAGCGGCCAGATGATTTCCAACACGCCACGCGAAGCCATTGACGGAGTCAAAAACCTAATGAAGGTGTGGAAGCAAGAAGTTCCCCCCGTGCATCTGCTCTATGTTTTTGAAATGCTGTGTAGAACCCCGTCGATGACCGGCAAAAACATCGTCCTCGATGGCGGCATTTTGTTGGAGTAGAACAGAATTGCTTGTGGAGGCGATACACCCATGCACAGTTCAATACTCAGCGACAGCGACTTTGAGATGATCGCCCGCGGCCACCCGGTCGCGCTGGCGGAGTACTTTCGCGGCTTTACCAACACCAAAAGGCTGGGGCTGCTAGCGCCCAATCGCCTAGAGGGCGTCGGGGCCGTCAATTTGGTCATGGCCCACACAACCGCCTTTTACAACACGTACCGCGCCCGCGGCGAGGATTTCTTCTCGTACCCCGACTACTTCACCTTCCAATCGCGTGCGCCCAAGGCGGCCTACGGAATGTTCGACATCTGGCCGGCGCACAAAGACGTGTTGGTCGGTGCCGATGCGGCCGAGCGGCTCAACGCGATCACCGACCGTGCGGTCAACATCTTGCTCGTGCCCGACGGCCCCCCGGCCCCGTGCGAGTACCAGCGGCAGCAGTTAGCCGCGGCCGAGCGGCTCATCGAAACCTGCTATGCGTATTCGGCCACCGGCGCGGTCGCTGACCCCGACTTGGTCATCCGCTGCCCGGTCGATCCGCTCGCCGCTTGGTGCCAAAGCGTTGTTGAGTCCGTGCCCGACAGCGAGCGCGGAAAGGGCTGGCATGGCCAAGGTCCCGTCCTCGAACAGTCCTTCCGCCGCATCAGCCGCCAAGACGCGCTCGCTCGCCTCGCTTAACCCAAGGAGCTTGCCATGACCGTTCTCCACGCCCCCGCGCTCAGCGCCGCCGAACTCGACCAGTTTCACGAGCAGGGATACGTGCGCCTCGGCCACGTCGCCCCGCGCACAGAAATCGACGCCCTCTGCCAGCGCATTGACCAGATCATGCTCGGCACAGTGCGCTACGACGACATGCTCATGCAGCTATGTCCTTCGGTTGGCAATCCCGATCTTGCGCGGCAGACGAAGGAGTTTAAGGGCTCTTCGCTCAAGTACCGCAAAATTCAGGACTTGGAGCAGGATCCGCTGTTCTTGGGCTATTTGCAAAAGCCACTCTTCCGCGACCTAACCGGCAAAATTATCGGCGCGGAGGTCTCGATCTTCCGCGCCATGTTTTTCAACAAGCCGGCCGAGCAGGGCATCACGATCAACTGGCACCAAGACGGCGCGGGCGGCTGGCATCTGAGCATTCCCCCGCAAGTCACGGTGTGGACCGCGCTCGACGACACGTGCGTTGCCAACGGCTGCCTGCAAATCATCCCCGGCTCGCACCACAGCATGATCCCCGAAACGGGCGACCTGCTTTCGGCGGACGAGCGCGCGCTGCATGCACCCGATGAGAAGCGGCTCTATTTGGAAATGGAAAAAGGCGAGGTGGTGCTTTTGCACAACTGGACCTTGCACCGCTCGGAGACGAATAACACCAACCGCCCGCGCCGTGCGTTCAGCGTCTGCTACATTGACGCGGCTACCCGCCAAACGACTACGGGCCGCGCCTTCCCCGGCGTCTTCCCGACCTACCGGCCTATTGGTAGTTGATAAAAGCGACCTTGTGCTCGGTGAAAAACTCGATCCCGGTGTCGCCCGATTCTGGAATCCCGTGCCCGGAAGCCTTCACCCCGCCAAATGAGAGCTGAGGCTCGCGGTAGGCCGTCATCATGTTCACGTGCGTCAGCCCCACGTCGGTCTTTGCCAAAAACTCGAAAGCCCGCGCAAGGTCCCGCGTGAAAATGGACGACGCCAGCCCAAACTCCACGCCATTGGCGATTGCTAGGGCCTCAGAAAAATCCGCTGCTACCATTAGGCACAACACCGGGCCGAAAATCTCCTCCTGCGCGATGCGCATCTGCGGCTGAACATCGGTAAAGACCGTCGGCGCGATAAAACACCCTTTGTCCAGCCCATTGGCGATCAAGCGCTCGCCCCCATGCGCGATGCGGCCCCCTTCCGCTTTGCCGATCTCGATGTAGCCCTCAATGGTTTCGAGTTGGTCCGTGCCGCACACCGGCCCCATATCCACCCCAGCCGCCACCCCATTCCCCACCCGAATTTGCTGGACGCGCGCTAGCACCTTGTCGGCGAAGGCGGCGGCGACCTCGCGCACGACGATGGCCCGGCTCGTCGAAGTACACCACTGCCCAGCGCAGGCGTAGGCCGCCTTGACGACCGCATCCGCCGCCAAGTCGAGGTCGGCGTCTGCCAAGATGACCGCGGGGTTTTTGCCGCCCATCTCTAGCTGGGTGCGGATTAGCCCTTGGGCCGCGCGCTGCTGAATGCCCTTGCCCACTTGGGTCGAGCCGGTAAAGGAAATCGACTGCACCAACGGATGCGTAATCATGGTTTCCCCGACCGTACTCCCCCCGCCGCAGACGAAGTTCAGTACGCCCGCTGGCAGCCCGGCCTCGACGAAAATATCCACGAAGGCCCGCCCGGCCCCGGGCGTTAGGCTCGCCGGCTTGAAGACGATGGTGTTGCCGCTGATCAGGGCCGGCGTACACTTGCGCCCCGGCACGTTGAACGGAAAGTTCCAAGGGCTGATGATCGACGCCACCCCGAGGGGCCGCCGCATGCTGTAGGCAAACACCTTAGGTTGCGCCGAGGGCGCGGTCTGGCCGCATAAGGAGATCCCTTGGGCGATCTGGAACTCCATCTCACGCACCGCCGACCCCACTTCGGTGCGCGCTTCGTCGAGCGTCTTGCCGTTTTCCGCGGTGAGGATGGCGGCGATTTCTTCGGATCGCCCCTTTAGCACTGCGACCGCCCGCGACAAGCACTCTGCCCGCTGGTACACCCCCATGTCGGCCCACGCCGGAAACGCCGCGTGTGCCGCTTCAATGGCCTGCTCGGCGTCGGCTCTGGTGCCTTGGGGCCACTCCCCGGTTACGTGTTCTAGGTCGGCTGGATTGCGCTGGGCAAAGGTCTGTCCGTCCGAGGCCCCGACCCACTGGCCGTCGATGTAGTTTTGGGATTTCATAATAGCTCCAGCTAAGTACGCGACACTTGCGTTGAGTCCGCCTTTTCTGGCGTTGCCGCTGCGTCCGGGATCGAGGGCGTCCCGCCCTCGATCCTAGAAAGGTTGACCGCTGGTGTCGTGTAGTAAGTAGCTCCAGTTAAAAGTGATCCGCCGATGCGTTCAGGACCACAGCGGCACCCCGGCCGGTAGCACGGCGGCGATGGCCTCTTCGTCTAGATTGACGCCCAAGCCCGGGCCGTCGGGCACGGCGATGTAGCCTTGCTGAATGGGGTTTTTGATGTCGAGCATGGTGCTCCACAGCGGGATGTTGCGCGAGTGGTGCTCTAAGGCGAGGAAATTGGGCAGGGTGGCGCAGATATGGACCGCGGCCATGCCCGTAACCGCGCTCCGCATGTAGTGGGGCGCTAGCGATATATGGTACATCTCGGCCAGTTCGGCGATGCGGCGGATTTCAATGGCGCCGCCGCTGTGGGGGATGTCCGGCTCCAGCAGGTCGCATGCCTGTTGTTCCATTAGCTCGCGGAACATCTTGGCGCCGTAAAAAATCTCGCCGGTGCAGATCGGCGTCTCGGTCTGTCGGCAGATTTTGGCCAAGGCGGCGACATTGCCCCATTCCCAGCGAATGGGATCCTCCAACCAAAGCAGGTCGAGGTGCTCCACGTCTTTGCATATCCGCAGGGCGTCGGCTAGGTTGAAGGAACCGTGCAAGTCGATAGATAAGTCGATGTATGGGCCAATCGCTTGGCGCAGGCTTTCGATGGTGGTGACGATGTGATGGTGCTGCCGACGACTGATGGAGCGGTCGTACACGTCAAGCTTCCAAGGGTTGGGCACATCGAGATCGAATTTGACCGCGGTGTATCCCTCGGCCACCACCTCTTGGGCCATGGATACGTAGGCACTGGTTTCGTACACCGGGTCCAATTGCCCGCTGGCCCGCGTCTCCCGCCAGCGCCGCTCGTAGTCTTCTCGCGTCCAGTGTGCCCCCGAGTGGCAGTCGCAGTACACGCGGATGCGGTCGCGCAGTTTGCCGCCCAGCAACTCGTACATGGGCGCGTTTAGCTGCTTGCCGCGAATGTCCCACAGGGCGATTTCCACGCCGGCGCCGCGGCCCTGCATCTGCCACAGGTGGTCGTAGTGTAGCCGATTGATGTTGGTCGGGTCGCGGCCGATGAGCATTTGTTTGAGCTGCTCAATGGGGCCTCCAGCGGTCCACTCGCCGAGGCCGACAATGCCTTCGTCCGTGAAAATTTTCAGCAAGGACCAGTGGCGATTTTCCGCGCCGAGGGAGGGCGTGACCTTAATGTCGGTGATCTTCATGTTCTCGCTTTCGCTGGCAAACGTAATTCGTTGATTTACGGATCGTTACAAACATCAGTGTATGACTCTTCGAGGTGCTGATCACGGAAGTTTTCGCTTTCTATGGTCAAAGTAGGCTCCGCTGAGACATGGAGTCAAGGTTGTCCAAGTCGTCGTTCAGGACGCTGTTCACTCTGGTGCTGACGGCCAGCCTCTCGCACGGACTGCGTCCCAAGATTGCGCGATTACGACCTTTTCGAGTCACGATCTTTTGTTAGGTCATTTAGTTCATCTTCCTCGAAAGTGGCCGGAATCCATCCCCGCGGATGCGGAGTATATAGCTCGTCCAGCTTCAACGCGTCACGATACCACTTGGGCAAACCGGCCGTTGGTAGTTTGTCCTCTTCGTAGATGGGTTGGTTCCATTGGGGCATCCCCACGGTCGGCCAATGGTCGTCGTCGCGCTTTATGAGATATACCCACCAAGGATTGATGCCGGTTTCCACCAAGTAAATCTCATCCGGCGCATCCGTGTGCTCCGCCAACAACTTGGGAAGCAGATTGCCAATGAGGTCAAATCTCGTGCGAGCGATGTCGCCGCTTTCCAGCACTAGGACGGTTCGCGCCCCCTCTTTCTTGCACTTCTGTAGCTTGGGAGACTTTTTGGAAAATGCCCGCCTCAGCCTGTCAATACGACGATCTTCCAAATCGCTGAAATCGTTGGGACAATAAAGCCTCATTCTAAGAGAACCCGGTTTTCGCCTTATGAGAGCCGCATCCGGCCAGCGCAGTAATTCGATTATGCAATTGAAACCCGTTGGTGTGTCCTGCACGTAATCATCAGACCAAATGGGGCTATGCGCTGATCTAGTTCGCCCTAAGTTCCTTTCATGCAGACATTCCGCGTTCGTCTGAATCCATTCGACAAGATTGTTCAGAGCTTGGTCGCGCTTTTTCTTTTTTTTAGGAAGGCGAACATTAACCGGAAGATGCAACTCGTAATACGCTGATCCCGGCAGTGAGGCCGAAAGTCTTTCTCTGAGGTAGTCACTAATCTTTTTGAGTACCAGATCGGTCTCGATTTGATTCTCGAACGGCTCGATTCGCGTGTGCTCGATCGCATACTCTTGGGTGCCTAGCTTTAGACGTAATTCCACGGGAGGACCGTCACCATCCTTTTCGGGATGACGAATGCCCACGCTTGTTTCGCCTGTCCATTTTTCAAGGAGCCTCACAATGGCATCGCAGGCCTTGCCCTCATTGTCTGGGATGTGCATAGGCGGTGGCTCCCCTCAGCCCTTTCTTTTGCTCACTCACTCGTCCACGATCTCTAGTATAGAGCCGTCGGGCTGAATCCGCCGCCGTTCCGGCTCAACCCCCTCAAACCACCCCTCCAACGCCCCGAGCATCCGGCTCGCACGTTCCGGCTCGGACGACGCCATGTTGTTCTGTTCCAGCGGGTCGTCGTCAATATTATACAACTCCAAATCAGCCGGCGGCGGTATAATCATCTCCGGATCCGGTTCGCTCATCAGTTCCGTCACCTCGTCAAGCGCGATGCGGTCCATCCCGCGCACCTCCATCGGCGTCAACGCGCCAGTGCGGTGAGGGTAACGACCCGTCAGCAGTGCCGCCCGCGATGGCGAGCAGGCTGGCGACCCGGCGTAGTGTTGGGTTAGACAGACCCCCTCGCCAACCAGCGCGTCGAGATGGGGGGTGCGGGCCGGGCCGTCGTTAAAAACGCCGAAATCGCCATAGCCCATGTCGTCGGCGACGATAAGAATCACATTGGGTCGTTTTGGCATTACGATTATCCTGAGTCGTAGAGAAATTTCAAGCGGGTCTCATGTGCTCTCGTGTGCTTATTGATAGGCGTGCGCCCTTCTGGAGTAGGTGCGATGAAGGAAACGCCCCGTCGGAGGGCGTTGAGATTCCGATGTCGCCGTGCGCTACCGATCGAGATGGCTTGCAGCAGGTGTTGACCCGCTTGGGTGCGTCCGGCGTAGCCCGGTTACGTAAACTGTGGGGCGATGGCGGCTATCGAGGCGAGGCGATCGTCATGCCCGAGATTATGAGGTGTTGAATAGAAAGCGCGACTCCGAATGTGCAGAAGTCGCGCTTAAAGATGGTGGAGGCGGCGGGAATCGAACCCGCGTCCGAAACCGGTTCTACCGAAATATGCTACGTGCGTAGTCGGGCTTAGTTATCTCGCCTGTTGCGCTGCCGACCGACGGGCCGCGCAACAAGCCAGCCCGAAAAATCTCATCCCATCCCCTCGGGCGCGAGTTTGGGACCAGCCTGCTAAGAGATGGCATTGGGACCTGTCGCGCAGGCTCAACAGGCCCCAATGGGCTGCGCTAAATTTAGGCAGCCAGAGCGTACGTGTTATTTTCGTCGCTTAATTGTTTCCCGAGGATTTACGAGGTGTCGGGACCTCGGCACGCAATTTGGGCTTTTCCGACCCCGTCGAAGCCATGTCGCCCCCTGTGCAGATAATAACAGACAATCGGGCACGATGTCAACGCTCGGCAGTGGGTCCGGTTGAAATGACGCACGACCGATTGACGTTTTTATCTGAGATTTTCCAAGAAATCTTCTATTTCCACGTTAGCTTTTTTTAAGTTGGTCTTCAGCGTCCCTTTGGCCATCTCGTTGCCTTGAATAAGAACCATTGTATCGATCTGGTCGGTGTCTGGGTATGTTCTGGTCATCACTATATGACTTCCCCTTTGTCGCTTAAAAGTAAACCCTAAGCGTTGAAGGGCGTTTTGGGCTTTCTCCGACGAGATACCAGAGGGAATTTTGGGATTAGGCAAGGTGCAGTTCTCTCTGGTGGCTTTCTGTAACTTCTTCAAGGTAGAGAGATACGGCTTCTTTGAGGTTGTTAAAAGCCTCTTCCTCATCCTTGCCTTGGCTGGCTATTCCGATCTGAGGGCAATGGGATACGTACAGTCCTTTCTTCTCTTGATAAATTTCAGCCGTTAGGATTGTTCCTTGTTTCGGCATAAGGAGCTCCTTCTTTGGGATGAGTGTTAGAAGAAAATTTGGAGGGAGTTCTTTTCCTTAGCAAGTTGAGCCACTTCCCCACCAACTAGCCCACTTCCCAACGCTCAATTCACCACGTTGATCGGCGCACCGGCCAAGAAGGCCCGCACGTTTTCTGCCGTCATTTGCATCAGTCGCTGGCGCGCCTCTAGAGTGGCCCAAGCGATATGGGGCGTGATGAGTAGATTCGGTGCCTGTAAGAGCGGGTTGCCGCTGGCCATCGGCTCGACCGAAGCCACGTCGGTCGCTGCCGCTCGGGGCTTGCCGGCGCGCAGGGCCTGCAAAAGGGCCTGCTCATTGACGAGTGCCCCGCGTGCCGTGTTGATAAAAAGCGACCCTTCCTTCATGGTTGCCAACAATTCGGCGTTGACAAAGCCCGTGTTGTCCGGGGTCTGTGGGCAGTGCAAGCTGACCACGTCGGCCCCGGCGAAAATCTCCGCCGTGCTCTTGAGGGCAAACGGCGCGTACCCCGGCGGGTCCTTGGGCGACGGCGCGTAAGCCCAGACCTCCATGCCAAAAGCGTGGGCCAGCTCGCCGACGCGCTGGCCGATGCGCCCAAAGCCCACTAGGCCGATAACCTTTCCCACGAGCTCCATCAGCGGAGTCTCCCAAAAGCACCAATAGCCCGATTCGGCCCACCCTCCTCGATGCACGGCCGCGTCGTGATGCCCGATTCGGTGGCACAACTCCAGCAGCAGGGCCATGGTGTATTGGGCGACCGAATCGGTGCCGTAAACCGGAATGTTTGACACCGGAATGGCGCGGGCGCGGGCCGCCTCCACATCGACGATGTTGTACCCGGTGGCCATAACCGACACAAAGCGCAAGTTGGGTAGCTGGGCAAACGTCTCGGCCGTCAGCGGCACCTTATTGGTCAAAATCACGTCGGCGTCCGCAGCCCGGGCCAAGATCAGGTCGTCTGGAGTGGTGTCGTGTACTGCAAACTCGCCCAATGCCGAGACCGGGTCCCAAGGATTGTCGCCGGGGTTTAGGGTGTGTCCGTCTAGCACTGTGATCTTCATAGAGTTCCTTTTAGCTATTTCTGGAGTTGTCCCACGTCTCGCACTGCCCCGTGCGCCGCGCTCGTCGTCAGTGCAGCATAGGCTTGTAGCGATTGAGGGATGTGGCGTTGGCGGTTGCGGGGCCGATAGGCGTCTATTTTTTGCCGTCGGGCGGAGAGCGCGGCGTCTGCGATCTGCACGTCAATTTTGCGATTGGGAATGTCGATGCGAATCCGGTCGCCGGTTTCCACGAGGGCCAGTGCTCCGCCCTCGGCCGCCTCTGGCGAGACGTGGCCAATCGACAGGCCGGAGGTGCCGCCGGAAAAGCGGCCGTCGGTCAACAGCGCACAGGTCTTGCCCAGCCCCATGGACTTGAGATACGACGTTGGATAGAGCATCTCCTGCATCCCCGGCCCGCCCTTGGGCCCCTCGTAGCGGATTACTACCACGTCGCCATCGCGGACCTTGCCGCCGAGGATACCCTCGCATGCTTCGTCCTGCGACTCAAAGATCCGGGCCGTGCCCTCAAAGACCCAGATCGACTCATCGACGCCCGCGGTCTTCACGATGCAGCCATCCTCAGCGATGTTGCCGAAAAGCACGGCCAGCCCGCCGTCTTGCGAATAAGCGTGCGCGACCGAGCGGATGCAGCCGGTTTGCTCGTCGGTGTCCGACTCGGGATAAAAGTTGTTTTGGGAGAAGGCGACCTTGGTCCGCACGTTCCCCGGGGCGGCCAATGCCCGCTGCTTGGCCGCCGCTTCCACCGCACCCGGCCCGCGAATGTCGTTTGCGGCGATTAGCTCGCCCAGCGACAGCCCGGCCACGGTGTTTGGCTCGGGGTGGATTTTGCCGGCGCGCAACAGCTCGCCGAGGATGCTCATAATGCCGCCGGCGCGTGCGACGTCCTCTAGGTGAAACTCCTGCGAGGCCGGTGCTACCTTGCAGATGCAGGGGACCTGCCGCGAGAGCCGGTCGATGTCGGCCATGGTGAAATTGACTTCGGCCTCGCGGGCCATGGCCAACAGGTGCAGGACCGTGTTGGTGGAGCCGCCCATGGCAATGTCTAAGCTCATGGCGTTTTCAAAGGCCGAGAAGGTTGCAATGCTGCGCGGCAGCACCGACGTGTTGCCCTCTAAGTAAAATGCCTTGGCCATTTCGACAATTCGCTTGCCGGCCGCGGCAAAAAGCTCCCAGCGCAGTGCGTGCGTGGCGAGGACGGTGCCGTTGCCCGGCAGGGCTAGGCCGATGGCCTCGTTGAGGCAGTTCATGGAGTTGGCGGTGAACATGCCCGAGCACGAGCCACAGGTCGGGCAGGCTTGTTCTTCCATCTTGGCGACGTCCTCGTCGCTCAAGTTGGGATCGGCCGCGGCGACCATGGAGTCGATCAAATCGAGCTTGGCGCTGCCTGTTGATAGCTCGGCCTTGCCGGCCTCCATCGGCCCCCCAGAGACGAAGATCGCCGGGATGTTGAGCCTGAGCGCGGCCAGCAACATGCCTGGGGTGATCTTGTCACAATTGGAGATGCAGACGAGGGCGTCGGCCTTGTGGGCCTGCACCATGTATTCGACGCTGTCGGCGATTAGCTCGCGGCTCGGCAGGGAGTAGAGCATCCCGTCGTGCCCCATGGCAATGCCGTCATCTACGGCAATGGTGTTAAACTCCACACCGTAGCCGCCGTGCTGGTCGATCACTTCCTTGACCTGCTGGCCAATGGGGTGCAAATGCACATGCCCGGGCACGAACTGAGTAAAGGAGTTGGCGATGGCGACGATGGGCTTTTGAAAGTCCTCGGTCTTCATGCCAGTGGCGCGCCACAGGGCACGCGCCCCGGCCATTCGCCGCCCCTGCGTGGTGGTACTGCTGCGAAATGATTGCATAAAAGCCCTTTCAGGAAGCTGCCGTCTGGCAGCGGGTTTTATAGTTAAGATGTGGTAAATCTGCGTTTTGCGCTTGCTCTGTCATGCTGAGCGAAGGCGAAGCATCTGCTGCCTCCATTACTCTGTCATGCTGAGCGAAGCGAAGCATCTGCGTCTATCTGGCGAAATCAAATTCCAACACATCGCCCAAAGGCACGTAGCCGATTTTCTCATAGATGCTGTTAGAGGTTGGATTGGATACGTCGGCAAATAGGCTGCAAAACGAATAGTGCTCTGAGAGCAGCTTCTGGGTCAACGACGCGACGCATGAAGTGGCATATCCTTTGTTGCGCTGCTCGGGCGGCGTGTACACCGCGTTGATCGTCGTGCCGTTTGTCAGCGGGCGAGAGGCTTTGGCGATGGAGACCGGCCCGTTGCAATCCCATACGTGTAGTTGCCCGTCGCCGATGGCCCGCTCGGCCTCTCTCGTCTTTTGGTCGCTATCGGCTGGCTCGCCCAACGCCTCTTGCGAAAAGGCGGCCATCCACTCCGCCATGAGCGGATAGTCGGCCATGCTGGCCAAGCGCAGCTCCCCCGCCGAAAGGGGGACAGCGGCCACCGTGCGCGCCTCAAATACGCGCATCCGCGCGGCCACCCTAGGCGATGCGCTAGGCACGGCCTCTGCCCAGCAAGCGGAAAAGGCGCGCGCTTGGGACGCCGGCCCGACGACGCCGGGGATGAGCGCGTCCGTTTTAAGCAGGTAGCGCACGAGATGAGCCATAATCCCATGTGCAACAAACGTGCTCAGGACGAGTCGCCGCGGCGGCGTCATTACGGCCACGCCGACCACTTCCCCTTGCTCCAAGACACTCAATAGCAGCGGTGGCTCAGGACCATAGCGCAGGGGGTCTTTGGCGAGCGCGTACGCGAGGCCGAGCGGCAAGTTGTTTTCGCTCTCCCGCGCTTCGAGGCAAGCACCTGAAAGCGCAATCAACTCGCTGGCGCTGGCGTGATGTATTATTTCGGGCATTAAAAGGCCTGACCAATAGAAAAGTAAAACCGCACTCGCGGCCCCTCGTCCAAGTCGTCGTTGAGGGAGCCATCGTTAAAGGCTATGTCGAGCCGGAGGGGAAAACCCAAGACGTAGCGCACCCCCACCCCATAGCCATCTACCATGGGCCGCAAGGCCGCCTCGCTGGGCCGACGCCAGACCTGCGCCCGATCCCAAAAGCCAACGAGGCCGAAACTGTTCCGCTGATAGCGCAATTCCCCGCGCATATTCAGGCCGAGGCGTCCGCCGCCCGTCGCCTGTATAGCATCGTATTCGACTCCACGCACCGATCCCTCGCCTCCGTACGCCTTCCAGTACTTCTGCGGCAGGGCGCGTCCTCGACGCAGCGAACCCGTCCGCGTCCCTTGCAGGGCTAGGGCCAACACGAGCTGGCGCGAGAGTGGCTGGTAATATATAAGCTCGGCCTCGCCGTCAATCACATAGGTCTGGTGCCGACCCAGAATGAACGAATAGGCGTACAGTCCGGTCAACCGCAAAAACGCGCCGCGGGTGGGGGCAAAGGGGTCATCGCGCGAGTCGCGCAAAAACTCGGTCCGCAAATTGACCGAGCGCTCGCGTTCCGTCAGAATCTGGAGCCAATCCGCGGTCACGGGGATTTTGCCGTCGCTGTAGTCTATGATCTCGTCTTGGGCGAGGGAACGGCCTTTGCCAGAGAAGTCGAAGTCGTCGTCGCCGAACAGGTCTTCCGCATCGGTCGGCTCATCGCTGCCGCTTTCTCCCCCTTCGGCGGGATTGGGCGCGTAGGCTATGCGCTTGCTCGGATCGGGCTGGATACGCGAGTCTTCCCCGCTAAGAGAGACTTGGGCTTGATAAATCTCGCGCCAGCCTTTGGTGAGCGTTGCTTCGGCTTTCCACAAGTGCTCAATCGAGCGGTATTTGAAGGTGGCCGTGTTGATGTACTCCCGCGCATCTACTTCCCCAGAGAACAACAAAAGGCCGTTGAGTATTGAGTCGTTGGCCGTCAAAAGCGCGAATTGCCGCTGGTCGTCTGGGTCGCCAGACCGCCTCGTGTTGTCTTCCCATTCGTCGGTGACCCCGGTCGATAGCACTAGGTCGGCCCCCGTGCCTAGCAAGTTGCGCTCGGTAAAGGACGCGGTGATGCCCTGCTCCGGCTGCCCCCAACTGGCGTCGAGGCTTAGCCGAGCGCCGCGGCCCAGCCAGTTGTTGTGTTGCACGAGCCCTTCCACGCGCGGCCTCGTGTTGCTGAACAAGGCGTTGGCACTCAGGGCGATGCGCTTTTTTTCGCTCAGGCGCACCACGATGGGCTGCAAGCTATCGCCCGTCTCGGGCGTGAGCAAAAAAACCGAGCGGAACAGGCCGGTCCGCGCCAGTTGCTCGCGGCTTTTGGCGAGCTGCTCGGGATCGTACACGTCCCCCGGCTCAAAGTGCATGTAGCGCTCGATTAGCTCCTTGCGCGTGTATAGCTGGTCGAGGTTTTCGACCTCGACGGCGCCGAAGTACATCTTGCGCCCGGGATCAATGCGGAAAACGACCTCGGTGCTGCGGCTGGCGCGGTCGTCCCCTACCCACTCGTTGCGCACGGCGGCGTGAGGATAGCCGCGCTGATTGAGGAAGCCTTGGAGTTGGCGCTCGCCTTCGAGCACCTTGCCGTAGTCAAGGGGGGCACCAGCGCGCAAGCTGACCTGAGTACGCAGGGTGTCGGCCGCAAAGGGCGCGCCTCCTACGAGCGTTAGACGACGCACCGTCCACAGCGCGCCGCTGTCGATTTCAATGTGAATGTTTACCCGGTCTTTGGCGTCCAAGCGCAGGTACTTGCGGACGATCTCGGCGTCGCGGTAGCCTTTGCTGCGGTAGAGGTTGACGAGTTGGCTCAGGTCGTTTTTGAAGAAGCGGCGGTGGAAACGCTTGCCTTCTTGGGTCTGCATGGCCGCGCGCAAGGTCTCGCCTTTGATGCGCTTTTCGCCGCGGTGAACGAAGCGTATCTGGGCCACCTTGTGGCCATCGGCTTGGCGGGCCGCTGTTTCGCGCAACTCCCCTTGGGCCGAGACAGCCTCGGCGAGGGCCAGACAGAGCGCGGCGGCGAACAAGCTCATCGGAACTCTCGCTTGAGGCCGATGCCCAGCCCATAGCTTTCGTACTTGCTTTGGGCCGAGCCGACGATGGTCAGAAAGGACTTGATTTTGTGCTCGATCTGCACCTCGCCCGCCGCCATGTCTTTTAGTAGGGCCTCGTAGCGCACCCAGAGCGGCAGAGGCAACCCGCCGAGGTACTTGCCGGCGCGGAGGACGGGAGCCCCAGGCGAAGCACCGGCAATCGCGCTCGACGGCAGAACCGTGAATTCGTTAAGCCCCACCTTTTCGACTTGCTTGCTCAAAAGCTGGCCAGCGGCCGTGCCAAAGGCCACGGCCGCTGTATTAAAGGACGCGATGGTGTCGGGGTTGGCCATGTTAAAGGCCAGCAGGTTGACGATGCTTGGAAGGTCCAGCGGGTCCACATCTGAATCCTCCGAGTTTGCAGAAAACTCCGGCACGATTTTCTGCGTCGGCCCTCGCAGCGTCAAAATCACGTCGTATTTCGCGCCGGTCTGAATGTCTTCGATGCCCTCGATCGCGGCCTGCACGTCGAGGGTGGGGTTCAGTTCGAGGGGGTCGTACATCACGTCGAGGATGGACTTAGTCGGCGCGAGGCGGTTTAAGACGACGCGCCCTCGGGTGATGGCAAACGGCTGGTTGAGTACGAAGACCTTCCCTTCGTCTATGGTGATGTCGCCTTGGAAGAGCGGCTTGTAGAAGGTGCCGCCGACCTCGACCGCACCGGACGCTTCGACCTCGGCTAGCTCGCTGTCGAGGGCGAGGCCGCGGAGATCGACCTCGACCGCGAGGGCCATGTTCTCCAAGAACTCGTTGCGCAAGGCCGGCGGTGGCGGTGGCGTGGGAAGCGTGAGAGCCACGAGGCTCGCCTCAGACTGCGGCCGGTCAATGCGGATGCGCCCCGCCAACTCGGATGCGCGAATCGAGCCGGCGAAAGATAGGTCCAAGTCGATGTCATCCGCCTCAAAGGACTGGGCGACGGCCTCGTAGTAGGAGGTCATCCGCTCGGCTTGGAGCCGCAAGTCAAAGCTAGGGTCGTCGAGCCGCGCTAGGTTGAGCCGCCCGGCGAGCGACGCGCTGCGAAACCCCCGCTTAGGCTCGTTCTCAACGGCGAAACCCACCAATTCGACCTTCCGGCCCTTGAATTGCAACTGCCCGTCGGGCAGGGCGTACATCGGCTCGAGATCGAGCAGGGCAAATTCGAGGTCCGCGACCCCTATTTGGCCCTGTAATGACAGCGTTGAGTCCAGCCCGTCGGCCCGGAGGTCCGCGCTAACCCGGCCGTCGAGATGGTCCAGTTCGGCGATTAGATCGCCGAGGAAGAGGAGGCCGATGCCGTTGGAACGCGCCGCTAGCCAGCCCTCGTCTAAGGAGAGCGCGCCGGCCGGCAAATCCCAAGGCACGCGACCGGTCACGATGAGGCTGTCGTCGAGCGAGGTCGTCCAGTTCAAGTGCCAATCGCCGCCGCCCCGATCGCCGACGAGCCGGCCGCGCAGCACCCCTAAGTCCTCGGTTGCCGCGTCCAGATCGACGGCGAGCTGGGGGGCGGATGCCGTACCGCTGACTTCGGCGCTGAGCTGGACCAGCCCCTTGGGGCCGCCGAAGAAAGCCAAGTCTGCGTCTTTAAGGGCCAACTCAATCTGCGAGTGCTCGGTGTCCGCCAGTTGGCCCGCCAGTCGCAAGGTGCCGGCTGGCTGGAGGGCGCGGTCGTCGCGGTCGTAACGCCACAAGCCAATCGCGACCGAGTCCAGCAGCACGCGGCCCTCCCCGAGCGCGAATCGCCCGCCGGACAAAAGGCCCAGCCGCAGCGAGTCGGCCGCTTGCGACTGGAGGGCCAAGCCGCGCACGTCGATATGCCCGGCCAAGTCCTGCCAGCGCGGCATGGCCCCCTCCAAGGCCGCTTCTAAGCGCCCTTCGAGATCGAGCCGCCCGTGCAGCGGGCGTCCCAAAGCATAACTGAGCACCGGCCCCAAGTCGGCCTCGACCGCCTCGATTGCGAGCTGGGCAGCGGCTTCCCCCGGCCCGAAGAGCGGGGCGGCTCGGCAGGTGAGCGCGAGGCGGACGCCGGCATCGGCGGTCAACTCGGCCCGGAGCGAATCCGCCAGCGCGAGGCGCAACTGAACATTGCCGAGGGCAAAGGTGTCGAGGCGCGTCTCCGCCAGCGTCACCACCCCCTGCGCCTCCGGTCTGGCCAGCGTCCCGCCAACTCGCAGATGCCCTGCGCCTGTCGCGCTGAGGTCGGGCACGAGGTTCGCCAGCGCAAGGCCCGGCAGGTCCACGGCAAACGCGAGCGAATCCCGCCCGATCTGACCGGAAAGGCCCACTAGGCCGACCGGCGTTTGCAAGTGTACCGCGGCGAGGTCCAAGCGTCCGTCTCCATAGTCGGCTCGGAGCGGACCGTAGCTCTGCAATGCCCATGCCCCCTGCCGCAGCAAGAGCGAGTCGAGCGCGAGGCTCCCTTGGGCCGCGTACAGGCTGTCCAACGGCCCTTCCCACCGCAAAGTACCGCTCAATGCGGTCACTGCCCCATCTGCTCCCCGCAACAAGGTGTCGGCGAAATCCGCTTGGGCCATTAAGTGCCCGGCCGCGTCTAGCTCCGCCAGTACGCTCACGCCCGACCCTCGGCCAGCGACCCGCGCCGCGCCTTGGTCCCAGCCCATGTCCAGCGCGAGTTCGCCGGTCTGCCACCCCGCGTACGCCAGCGGCGTAGTCGCGCTACGCCCGGCCAGCCGCAGCCCGTTGAGCGACAGCCCGCCTCCCCCGCGCAAATTCGCGTCGAGCTGTCCGCTCAACCCGGGCATGACCCGCTCCAGCACCAGCCCGTTCACGGCGGCCGTCAGCGTATCGATCTCCTCGGTCGCTAGGTCGATGTCCGCCCGCGCCACCAAGAGATCGCGCTCTAAGCGCAGCGCGGTCGTGAGATAGCGGTTGGCAAACAGGTGTAGATCGGCCGAGAGCGGCCCGAACCCTTTGCCCAATTTGCCGGGGAGACGGCTGGTCGTTAGCTGCACCGCCAGCGTATCGGGCTTAGCCTGCCCGGCGATAGCTACGGGTGCTGCATCGCGCAAAAAGAACGCCGCCTGCACCGCGCCCTTGAGCGCGAGGTCGTAGTCCGCTAAGCTCGCAGAGCCGGTGGCCGTAAGCCCCAGCAAGGGCGATTGCAGGTTGAGATGAGTCGCCCCATCGGGCCGGTGCCAAGCCGTTATCTCGGCGTCGAACCGCCGATCGGGAAAAAAATCCACATCGCGCAGGCGGGCGGCAAAGTCCGCTGCATAGCGCTGGTGCTGCGTATTCACCCCAGCCGCGAGATCGAATTCCGCCCGTCCCGCCAAGGGCAAGTGGCCCACGAGTCCTAGGTCAAATCCCTCGCCGTGCAGATCGGTCTGCAAGCTGTCGCGGCCGGAAAAGTAAGTCGCCCCGCCCGTCAGGGTGCCGTCAAACAAAGAGACGAGTAGAGAGTCCAAGACGAAGCGCGTACTATCGGCCTGTACGCGCCCGCGGAGATCCACCGCGGAGACCGCCGGTGCGCTACCCTTGCCGCTAAGCGTCCCGCGCAGTTGCAGCGGCACCAACGCCCCGCCTATGTCCGCTGCTAGGGAACCCCGCGTGGAATCGGCCTCTACCGTCGCCTCGGCGGCCACCTGTAAAGGCCGCGGCAGTTTCAGCCCCAAGGTAAACGAGGCTTGCAAAGCGGCCCTTAGACTGTCGCTAAGGCCCACGGCCTGTAGCTCGCCGCGGTCAATGCGGTGCGGACTGAGTTCGAGATCGAGCGTTAGCGAGCGCAACGGCACTCCTTGCCATTCGGACAAGGCCAGTTCTAGGTGCGCCGAGGTGTCGGCTACCGAGCGATACGCACCGCGCCAGTCCCGCGCCACGATCCGCGTTTCGCCCAACTGCCAATCGAGCACCCCGGCGGTCGCGCTGAGGTTGGGGAGGAAGGCGAGGGGCAACTCGATATCCGCCGCGGTCGCCGCCTTCGCCGCGGTGCTTGGCTCAATCCGCACCGTGGGTGCCCGCATTTCGACGGCCCAAGACCACGGTCGCACGGCGAGATGCTCGACATCAACAGCCACCCCCAGCGCGGGGTTTTGGCACTGTACGTCGGAAAAGAAAAACCCGTAGAGCAAGCCCCCCCCGCGACCGCCGACGGCGACCTGCCACCCCCCAACTCCGCGCTCTAGCAGGTGCGCGAGCGTGGCCGGTCCTAACGGCGTGAACGCGACGAGGCCGAGGACCAAAACGGTCGCGGCCCCGAACAGCTTCTTTTTCATTTGGATTTGAGGCGGGTCAGGGCCTTGGACACGTGGAAGAGCGAGTCGGGCAACGGCGCGTGCGCCATGGTCTTGATCGTGCGCTCCAAGCGGAACACTTGGCTGGTCTTGTCCTTTCCGGGGAGCTTGACGGCGGCCGTCAGGGTTGAGCGCAACGCGAAGCCTTTGAGTTCCTCGGCGTTTTCTAGCTGGTCGCTCAGGGCCTTGTGGTCTTCTAGCCCTTCCAGCCCGCCGCCGATTAGCGACGGATAGGACGTGCGAGCGTCCTGCAAGGCCGCAAAGGCCGAGATCTCCTGAGAGCCGGGGAATTGCTTGGCAATACAGGCATCGTACGTGTAGCGGTTTTCGCGGCGGAGCTTTTGGGTTTTGGGTTCGAGGTAGCGGGCGCGCATCTGGGCGACGACCCGCTGGCAGGAAATTCCAGCGATGCGCAGGGTGTCTCCCGGCACCTTGACCGCAAGGGCCACCTGTGGTCCGCTTGGGGCGGCTTCCGGCTTGGCAGCGGCCTTGCGCGCCGGCGGGGCTTTCTGCTGGACAAAGGTCTGGGCCGTCAAGTCAATTTCGTACACTTGCACTTGGTCCAGCCGCAAAATGGTGCATGTGTTGAGAGGCTGGCCCTGCTGCCGGAGGACCTTTGCCGTTTTCGCATCGGCCTCAATCCGCTGCTCGACCCGCTGGCTCGTGCCCTTGATGTAAATTTTGTTGGTCGTCTTGCGCGCTCCAGCTTTGTCTTTGCCAAAGCCGCGATTGACGACCTCTTCCTCAAAGTACACATCGGCCCCCGCGCTCGCGGCCCCGGCAAGCAATGCACATAACAGCAAGATCATGCTCGCACTCTCCTGTGATGAGGTGGAACGATAATATAGCGAAACGCGGTGGGTAGCCCATAAGCAAAAGGCCCCTACCCGCAAGGGCGAGGGGCCTCCAAGCACTTGCCGCGCCTGCTATTACTCGTCTGAGCCGCGCATGAGCAACATGGACGCTAGCTGTAGCACGGCGGTGGCTGCTGTTGCTACGTAGGTCATGGCTGCTGCGTTGAGCACCTTCCGGGCCGAGCGCACCTCGTCGCTGGCTAGGTAGCCCTGCGAGAGGAGCGCCATGGCCCGCGAACTGGCATTGAACTCTACCGGCAGGGTGACGATTTGGAAGAGCACTGCGCCGGCGAAGAACAAGATGCCGATATTCATCAGGCCGGCGGCCCCGAAGAACATCCCCGCCATAATCAAAGGAAAGCCCAGCGTTGATCCCAAGTTGGCGACGGGCAGGATCGCGTGTCGCAGATTGAGCGGCACATAGCCGTGGGCGTGTTGGATCGCGTGACCGACCTCGTGCGCGGCCACGGCCAAGCCGGCTAGGTGATTCCCGTGGAAGTTGTCCGAAGAGAGGCGCACGGCTTTGGCGCGGGGGTCGTAGTGATCGGAAAGCATCCCGCCGGTCTCCTCAACCGACACGTCGTATATGCGTTGCTGTTGCAGGATGCGCCGCGCGGTCTCAGCACCCCAAAGGCGCGAGGCCGAAGCCACTTGGCTGTACTTTTTGAAGGCACTGCGGACCCGCATCTGGGCCCAGCCGACTAAGAGGATCGGCAGAATGAAAAACGGACTAAAAAGAAACGATAACATCGCATCATCTCCTCACTATGCGAAGGGCTTTTAGTTGGGACGCGCAAGGGACGCCCTGAGTTTCTCAGCGAGAATAACGAAAGCACTCGACCATCGCAAGAAAAGGACTTAGACGTCCTCTTCAGCAGGCAGGGAAAGGGCCGGGGGCACGACGACGCCCGCCGAGACGATCATCTTCAGGGCCTCTTCGACGCCGAGTTCGGTGGGACGCAACTGTTCGGGCGGCACGATGAGCATAAAGCCGGTTGTGGGATTGGGCGCCGTGGGGACGAAGATGCTGTGCGCTGGCACTGCTTCGGCCTCGCGGGGGACATCGCCGGCCAAAAAGCCCAAGGTCCACAGCCCGGTGCGCGGATATTCGACGAGCACGACTTTCTCAAAGCCGGCCTTGCTTGGAGAGGTCAGCGTCTCCATGAGCTGCTGCACGGGCGCGTAGATCGTGCGCACCAACGGCAGGCCCTCTAACGCTCCGCGTCCGTATCGCAATAGGCTGCGCCCCACTACGTTGGCAGCGAATGCGCCGACGATCCAGAGAATGACGAAGGTCAGCACAAAGCCCAAGCCGGGGATGTGGAATTCGGGATAGCCCAACGGCTTGGCCATTTGGCGAATCAACGGCGCGGAGAAGCCGTCGGCCCAGTTGAACAGCGTCTTGAGTACCCAGCCGGTGACCCACAGGGGCGCGATGATCGTCAGACCGGCCATGATCGTGCGCCGAAGCCGCTGTAGCCGAGTAGTGCTCTGGCGCAGGGGCGTCTCACTCATAGCGCGATTTATCCATGTACATTGGCATTTTTTGAATATCCAACCGGGTCAAATTACTGTCAACAACGGATGCCCTTGCTCAGGGCTTACGCTTTTTGCGCGATGGCTTATTTTATCCTTTATGACAACGACAGCAATTCTATTCAGCGGCGGCATGGACTCGACCACCTTGCTCTGGTGGCTGAAGGAGCGGCAACAAGACCCCATCCACGCCATTAGCATTGACTATGGCCAGCGCCACCGCGTCGAGCTCGAATGCGCCACCCGCCTCGCCCGCTGCGCCGAGGTCGCGTCCCACGAGATGCTCGCGTTGGATTCGGCGGCCCTAGGCGGCAATCCGCTGACCGACCTCACGCTGGACGTGCCCACCGCTGAGTCCAAACGCCAACGCGACACCATCGTTCCCTTCCGCAACATGCTCTTTGCAACGCTAGCGGCGGCCTATTGTGTAACCAAGGGCATTGTCGATCTGTATATGGCGCCGGTCAAAGACGACTACGCGGCCTATCGAGACTGCCGTCGCCCCTTTTTCGATAATCTCGAACAGAGCCTGCGCTTGGGAGCGGCCCACGACGCGCCTTGGGCGATCCACACGCCCTTTGTCAAGCTGCGGAAGCGAGACATCGTTGCCATCGGGCTCCAGCTCGGCGTTCCCTACGGGGAAACTCACACCTGCTATGAGGGCGTCCGGCCAGCCTGCGGCTTGTGCGACGCCTGCTGCGAGCGGCTCGCGGCCTTTGCGGCGATCCGCGCCAGCGACCCCCTAGAATACGTTGCTGGCGAGCAGACGCCGTGACCAACCAGTCGGAGCCTGCCGAAGAGCGCGTCGATCGCTTGCCGGTATGGAGCGACTCGGGGCGCGTCTTGCAGGTCAACGACATATTCTACTCGATTGAGGGCGAGGGGCTGCGCGTCGGCGAGCCGACCACTTTTGTGCGCTTGGCGCGCTGCAATCTGCGCTGCCCATTCTGCGACACCGAGTTTGACCGCTTCACTCCAATGGACATCGAGGACATTGCCGCCGAGGTGGCGCGCCATCCGGCCGAATGGGTGTGCTTGACCGGCGGCGAGCCTTTGGGCCAAAACCTCGCGGTGCTGGTCGGTCGGCTCAAAGAAGCGGGCTACAAGCTCCACGTTGAGACCAACGGCACTATCGCGCCCGATCCGGCGCTGTTCGAGCTAATTGACCATTGGACCGTGTCGCCTAAGTGCTACCCGGTCGTCGCTGGTTTTGGGCGCATTACCGAGCTCAAATACGTCGTCGGCCGGGCTTTCCGCGAGGAGCGCGTCGAGGAGCAACTCGCCGACTACGTCTATTTGCAGCCCGAATCCTCTGAGCCGCGCTACGTGCAGAAGGCCCTCGACATACTCAAGCGCCATCCGCGCTGGCGCCTCTCCACCCGCATCCACAAGACGCTCGGCCTGCCTTGAGAAGATGCCCCCACTTGATTCCCGCTTTCGCCGGAAAGGAGCTCCCATGCCCAACGTAGCCGAAATTTACAAGTTCGACGAGCTTACTTGGCCCGAAGTCAACCAAGCCGTAGCCATGGGCAAAATTCCCATCATACCCACCGGCTCGGTTGAACAACACGGCCACCACCTCCCGCTCAAGGTGGATCACCTCTGCGCCAACGCGGTGGCGACCGAAGCCGCTCGTTTAAGGCCCGAGCTCGCCCTCGTCCTGCCGCCGGTGAGCTACGGCTATGTCCACCACGTGATGGACTTCCCGGGTTCGCTCAACATCCACCACGAGCACTTCGTCCAATACGTCCTCGACATCACCAAGAGCTTGGCCTATCACGGCTTCAAGAAGATGATTCTCGTCAATGGCCACGGTTCCAACCACAACCTCGTGGACATGGTCGCTCGGCGCACCATCGTCGAGACCGACGCGAGCTGCACGTTTTGCTCGTGGTGGCATCTGCTCCGGGTCCATCCCGGCTTCGACGAAAAATGGCGAGAGAGCGTGTATCCGGGGGGCTGTTCGCACGCCGGTGAGTTGGAAACCTCAATGATGCTGTATCTCGCGCCGGAGAGCGTGCGCCAAGACAAGATCAAGAGCGAGATCGCCAAGACGAACCAGCTCGGCTCCAAGTTTGTGTACACCGACCTGTTCGGGCACGGGCCGATGGGCTTGATCGAATGGACGAGTCAGTATTCGGACAGCGGGGTGATGGGCGAGGCAGAGAAGGCCACGGCTGAGAAGGGCAAAATCGTCTTTGAGGAGGCGAGCCAAAACTTGGCCGAATTTGTCGAGGAATACCACGCGATGAAAATTGAGCCGCGCACTCGGCGACAGGACCAAGCGCCGACCATTCCGCTGTCGTTTGCGACGGATTAGAATGCAATCTGTCAGATGTCCGTTGCGTAGCGCATACATGGAGACACGACGTGATGAAGAGAACATTGACCATTGACTACGGCGATGAGGTCCTACTGGCCTTGGGATGTTCACCCAAGCAATTCAGTGAAGAGGCCAAGCTCCTCGTCGCCATCAAGCTCTACGAGTTGGGACGGCTGTCCTCGGGGGCGGCAGCCAAGTTAGCCGACATACCCAAGCCCTTGTTCCTAACGAAGCTAGCCGACTATGGCGTCGATTCCTTCCAACTGACCGAGGAAGACCTCCAACAGGACTTGGCTAGTGCCCGACGTCATCTGTAATACTTCTCCGCTCCAGTACCTACACCAAGCAGGCGTGTTGGAACTTCTGCCGGCACTCGCCGGACAAGTGTACGTCCCGGAAGCAGTGGTAGTAGAGCTGCGAGAGGGGCAGCGTCGGAATATACTTCTGCCTACGCTGGAGGAGTTTGCTTGGCTGACCGTGCGGCCGGTGCGAGACCGGACACTGCTACCGCTGGTCACGCATCTTGGGGATGGCGAGAAGGAAGTGCTTGCCTTGGGACTGGAAACAGAGGATGCCCTGCTGATCCTCGATGATAGAGACGCACGGCGGTATGCGCGAGCACTGGAGTTGGAGATATCCGGCACCCTCGGCCTCTTGTTGCAGGCCAAGGAGCGCGGCATTCTCGATGCGGTCCGGCCCGTTTTGGATCGTCTTCAAGGACTGGGGTTCCGGCTGAACGCTAGGACGCGCCAGATGGTGCTGAAGTGTGCCAACGAGACGATGTGAGAAGAGGCAGCACATCATCCGCCGGTAAAACAAAGAGCTGACGTTTTTGCTGTCGTTTCCGACGGATTAGGGGAAAGGATAGGTCATCGCACTTTCGAGCAGTGATTTTACTCGAGCCGCGACATCGTGTGGAGAGGCGTGGTAAGAAAGGTCAGCAGATAGGTCTAGTCGATACCTACGTTGTTGTTCTTCCACTTCTTTCCAATAATTACGTTCTTGCGTTGTCTCTAGCCAAGGTCTTAATCGTTGGAAATCTCCTTCTCTAGGAAAGACATCAATACCCCATCCCTCTGGGGAGATATAGGTATCTATAGCAATGATAAAACCGTCTTTAATCTCTATATTATGCACCAAAGTGTCGAAAAACGTGTGAGATTCCCGATACAAAAAACCAGTGATTGGCCGGCTTTGACCTTGTAAATTAGATATATCTAAAGCTCCCCTGAGTTTCTTGACAAGACCACGCATCTCTTTCTTTAGTGTCTCGGCTTCCTTCCACAGGGCTTCGACATCCTCCCTGTTGTTCTTAATGAAATCTAGCTTTTCTGGATTCACGGCACTGCCCTCCTTCAGGTGTTTTACAGTTTCAATCATTTCCATTACGAATTTCAGATATCGATCTTTTGACCCTATGAGAGTAGGGCCGATTCGCCGCAGTATCTCGCCAAAGTACTCTTGATAGGTAATGGGCTTAAAGCCGAATAATTCGTTATCGTCATTCGGCAAATTTAATCCGAGAAGGATCTTGCAGATACGCCGCCTGTGGCCGTTGGCTTTGGCTTGTTTGGTAAGATGCTGCCCGTAATCTTCCAAGTCGTTGTGAAGATGGTGGTATATCTTGTTTTCTATGCCGACAATGAGCGTGTCCGTAGAAATCACCAGATCGATTCGCTTACGGGTTCCAGTGATTTCTTCTCTGTTGACCTCTACCGCTTCACCGTCTTTTATCGCCATCTCCTCCTTATCGTATTCAGCGACAGACAGCAGCGATTCAAGAAAAATTGGCCCGAAGCCGTGTTCGCATCCGGGATCGAGGAAAAAGGCCAGTATATTGCTGTAAACATCTTCCAGATGGGGATAGCCTGATATTTCCAAGGTGGTAGGATCGCGTTGAAGCGTTGGAGGCAACTTCTTAAATGCGGCAAGCAATGCCTTAAATTGATCTATCGTCGCAGTCATTGCCGACTGATCCTTTGAGTGGATTCGACCGTAAACGGCGCACAAATGTAAGGCAGCCCGCATGACGGTCAAGTCTTGAGCTAGCCCGAGCCCTCTTGTTACGCCTCTTTTGGTCCTTCGATAACAGTGAGAATCTCTTTCCGTAACTCCCCAAGCCCAGTCAGGAGCGTCCGGCTAGCCGGCTAGAGTGTGAGTATCCCGTGCTCCTTCCGGCTTACCGATGTCGGTTTCGCCCGGCTGTTGTCGAGTTCCAAGCCATCATCGTTTGGGCATATAGGCAACCCCAAATCGATTTCCCGACCCTCATTCGTCCCGATCACAAGGGTCTGTTCAGCTATCGACCGGAAGGGTTTTTCTCGATGCGGCCGACGGACTAGGGAGCGGAGAAGGTTATTCCGGCAGGGGGAAAGGATCGATCTGGGCGCTTTTGATCAGGCGGCGCAACTGATCGGCGACTTCGCTGGGCTCGGCGTTATACGGAAAAGTGCGAGGCCCCGCTTGCGCTTCATACCAAGAAATGGCCCGTTGATTATTTTGTTCTGACGGGCGATTCCATAACTTTCTCGCGTAAACTCTGAATCGCCACCCCTTGGGAGCAAGGATGGCCTCTATAACGAGGTAAAAGTTTTCGTCAATCTGTACTTCATGCTCACAAATGCCGTGAAGCTTATACGCCGGTACCCAGCTAGTAAATCGGACTTTCCGATCTTGCTCTGGAGACTCAAGGTCGCCCAAAGCCTCAGCGACCCTATCGATGCGTTCACACGTGTCCATCTTTATCGCTTCTATTTTCGACAACAGGAACTGGATGTCTTCCTCGTTGCTTTGAAAAAAAGATAACATTTCTGAACTCACGAACCTGCGCTCTTCTAGGCGTTTTGCAGCCTCAAGCACTTCCATTGCGGATTCCATAAAAAACTCCTTTTGGAAACGTAGTCTTGCGTTACTAGTTCAGGCGACACCAGCGGCCCGCCTCAAGCTAGCGGTTGCAGCCGCCCTTCTTTCGCCTCGTAGCCTGCGCCACATTCCCCACAGACCAGATCATTGCCTAGCGTGACGCCGCAACGGCAGGCCCAGCCCGTCTGCCGCCCCGGTACGCCGGTTATCAGGGAGTAGGCCGGCACGTCGCGGGTTACGACCGCGCCGGCGCCAACGAGGGCGTACTCGCCGATTTCGACGCCGCAGACAATGGTTGAGTTGGCTCCCAGCGAAGCGCCCTTTCGCACCCGCGTCTCTTGGAATTCGCGGCGGCGGTCGATAAAGGCGCGGGGATTGACGACGTTGGTGAATACCATGGACGGGCCGCAGAAGACCGCGTCTTCGAGCGTGACTCCCTTGTAGATCGAGACGTTGTTCTGTATCTTGCAGCCGTCGCCGATTACCACGCCGCGGTCGATATAGACGTTCTGGCCGAGATTGCAGTTTTGACCAATGTGCGCCCCGGGCATTAGGTGGCAGAAATGCCATATATGGGTCCCCGCGCCAATGGCAACCGGCTCATCGACGCACGCGCTGGGATGGACGAAGTATTCTTTTGCCATGACGATTGAATATAAATTGTCCCTATCTATTTACCAATGCACCGGTCATTTGGTCGGCGCATAAACCCTTATTCATAACGGAGGAAACCGTGAAACTGGTCACGTACTCTGCCGCTGGCGAACAATTCGTCGGGGCCGTCGTAGCCGACGACTCCGTGGTCGTGGACCTCAGAGCCGCCGACCGCGCCTTGGCCCGCCAAGAAAAGCGCAAAATACATCCCTTCTTTACCGATATGCTGACCCTGCTCTCGGCGGGTGCCAAGGGCCTGCGTGCCGCCAAACAGGCCGCCGCGTACGCCGAGGGCAAGGAACCCAACGGCAAGACCATCCACGCCCTCAACCAAGTCCGCCTCCGCGCTCCAATACCCAACCCGCGCAAGGTCTTCTGCTTGGCCGGCAACTACCAAGACCACATCGAAGAGGGCGGCGGCAAAATGGAGGCCCAAGACAAGGAAACCCCGCGCGTCTTTATGAAGCCGCCGACGACTACGGTCATTGGCCCCGGCGACCGCATTCTCATTCCCCCGATTGCCAACAGCATCGATTGGGAAGGCGAGTTGGCCGTGGTCATCGGCCGCAAGGCCAAGGGCGTCAAAGCCGAGGACGCGCTCAAATACGTGGCCGGTTACACCGTTATGAACGATGTGTCCGAGCGCGAGTTGGTTATCAAGAAGCGCACCGATAGCCGCCCGCGCGACGAGTGGTTCGACTGGCTCAATGGCAAATGGCTCGACACCTTTGCCCCGCAGGGACCTTGGATCGTCACCCGCGACGACATTCCCGATCCGCAAGTCCTCGACATCAGCACGTACATCAACGGCGAGCGCAAGCAACACAACAACACCGGCCAGATGCTCTACCCGGTTGACAAGATCATCGAGTACATCTCGGCGATTATTACCTTAGAGCCGGGCGACCTGATCAGCACCGGCACCGTATCGGGCGTCGGCGCGACCACCGGCACCTTTATGAAAAAGGGCGACAAAGTCGAAATCGAGATCTCTGGGATCGGCGTCCTCAAAAACTCGGTCGCGGCTAGCAAGAAATAGCCCTTGGACGCAGCATCCGCGACCGCGCGCGAGGAAGGCGGGTTGCTCAGCCGCGCCTTCCTCGCCCTTTGTTTGATTTACCTGCTCGATAGCTTCCTCTCCGCTCCCTTCCAAGCACTCTTTCCCGTTTATATCGAAGCCGACTTGGCGCGGCCCCCGTGGTTTACCGGCTACCTGCGCGGGCTGATGCTGCTCCTAGGCGGGATATTTGCCGTTGTGGCCGGTCGGCTCTGCGACCGCTTTGGCCGCAAGCCTACCCTGATGATCGGCCTCGTCGGCAGCGTGCTCACCGGCTTGGTTTTCCGCACCGCAGACCCGTGGGGGCTCTCGTGCTTGGTCTTGGCCATGGGCGCGGCCAGCGGCCCTTGGTCCACCGCCGGCCAGAGCATCCTCATCGCCGCCGTCACCCCCGCTCGACTCGGTTTGGGCAGTGCCCTCTACTTTCTCAGCAATACGCTCGGCAGCGCGCTCGGCAACCTCTGTACCGGCTTGGTTAAGACCGCCTATTCCTTCGCCCAGATCGGCGCCGCCATGAGCATCGGCATGGTCGCGGTAATCGCCCTAGCGCTGGTGCTATTGCCCAACGACGCACCCGCCCCCACCGCGGCCCAGACAGCGCGCCTCAATACGTGGGCGGCCTACCGCCCGCTTTTGGGCCGCGGCAATGTTCACCTCCTCCTTAGCCTGCGCCTGACCATCACCACCTTCTGGGGCATGGCGACGCTGGCACTGCCGCTGTTGATCTACCGAGTAGGCCAGAGCGAGGCCCTCCCCGCGTACTTTGCCGCCGCTTCGCTGGTCGCGGCCGCTTGTTGCCAGCTCGGCGTCGGCTATCTCAACGACCGCTTGGGCCGCACCACACCGCTTATCGGCTCGGCGGCCGGCGTCTTCCTCAGCGCCTTGGGCCTTTGTTTTTTGCACGATTCCCTCGTCGGCCTCTTTGCCTGCGGCACTGCCCTCACGGCCACGGCTTGGGCCGTCTCGACGCTGATCCCCCGGCTCATCAACGACATCGCCGCTTCCGAAGAAAAAAACCGCCTCGTCGGCTTGGGCCATCTCGCTTGGAGCGGCTCGATGGTGGTCGGCAGCCTAATCGGCGGCTACCTGATCGAGATAAATGCCGCCCTGCCCTTCTATGTTGGCGCGGCCCTGAGTGCTCTCGGTGCTCTCGGTGCCTTGGGCCTCTGCCGCCGTCTGGACGACGCCGGGGTTACAGCTTAGACTAGGCGGATGCAAAAACTCCGCCTGTTCCTCCTCACGCTCTCGCACTTTTGCGTTGATAGCTACGCCACGATGTTGGCCCCGCTCCTACCCCTGCTCAAGGCCAACTTGGGGCTGAGCTTGGCGCAGGTCGGGTTTTTGGGTTCCATCGTCTCTATATGCAATATCAGCCAGCCGCTCATGGGTTTGTGGGCCGACCGCATGGCTTGGCGCTGGCTGATCGTCGGTGGTTTGGCATTGGCGACCGTTTTCTCCCCGCTCATGGGGCTGGCGTCCAATTATCTGACCCTCGTCGCCATCCTCGCGTTGGGTGGAATTGGGGTCGCCGCCTTCCACCCGCAAGTCTTTTCGCTGGCCGGCGAACTCAGCGGTCCGCGCCGCTCCTTCGGCTTGGCGCTCTTTATCTTTGGCGGTACGCTGGGGCTGGGCCTAACGCCGCTGTGGGCACCCGCGTACACCAACTCCTTCGGGCTGGCCGCCCTGCCGTACCTCTCCGCTCCCGGCCTGTTGTTCCTCCTGCTCGTCTGGCGTGCGGTGCCGCTCGGCAACCCAAACTTCGCCCACGGCAGAAGTACGGCCCACTGGCGCAGTCTCGGTGCTCAGGCCGGTCCCCTCGTGCTGATCACCGCCATCGTCGTTTTGCGCTCGGTATCGGGACTGGGCTTTGGCACGTTTTTGACGCTCATGGCCGAGGAGCGCGGCCTCGGGCTCGTCGCCGGCGGCATCCCCTTGGGAATCTACAATATCGCCGGCGTGGTCGGTGCCCTCGCCGTGGGCTACCTAGCCGACCGCGTCGATCCGAAACCGCTGGTGTGGGGGTCGCTGCTGTGCTCGGTGCCGCCGCTCTACGCCTTCATCTATGCCGAGGGGATGCTGGCCAGCAACGTCCTGCTCTTTTTGGGCGGCGGTCTGTTGATGGCCTCCAACTCGATTATGGTCGCCTTGGCGCAGGAGTTTTCGCCGGAAAACTCAGGCTTGGTCTCCAGCTTGCCGCTGGGCTTTAGCTGGGGCTTGGCCAGCCTCGCGCTGCCGCTAATCGGCCATTTTGGCGACCAGATCGGCGTCGCTGAAACCTTGAAGTACCTAGCCTTGCTGCCCATATTGACGGCCGGCTTGGCCTTCTTCCTGCCCAGCCGCCCAATCCCAAAGGATGCTACGCCATGAGCTTGCTCATCTTAGACCCCGAGCAGAAGCAGTTCTTCGACGACAACGGCTACCTGCTGCTCAAAGGCTTCTACGGCCCGGCCGAGATGGAGCCGATGCGCTGCGAATTTCAGCGCTTGATGGTCGATATTGAAAACCGGCCCAAGAACGTCCGGTACTCCTTCATGGACGCGCCGGAAGGCTACTCGCCCGACCCCTTCAACCCGCACAATGTCGTCGGCATGATGGACCAGACGTTGGCTGGCGACTACTGGTTTGACCAGTTTACCGAGCCGCGCATCGTCTCGGTTATGGTCGATCTCTTAGGCCCCGACCTCGATTTCCACAACGGCAAGGTCCGCAACAAACCCCCCGGCTTTGTCTGCACCCAAAGCTGGCACCAAGACTGGCCCTACGAGCGCCACACCGAGCCAGACTTGGCCGCGGCCATTACGTACCTCGATCCGAGTGGATTTGAGGCCGGAGCGACCGAAGTCCTGCCCGGCAGCCACCGCAAGGGCGAGTACCCCACTCTAGAAACCAGCCACACCATCCCCGACGAGCACATTCCCCCGGCCGAGTGCGTGGTCTTGGAGGCCGAGCCGGGCGACGTGGCCATCATTCACGTTCTCGTCGTCCACCGCGCCGGTCACAACTACACCCCACGGGCGCGCCACGCCATCATCAACGAGTACAAAACTGCGGCCACCATCGACCAATGGGGCAACTCCTGCGCCTTTGCCGGCTTACCGCTGGCCCGCAATGGTGCGCTCCTGATGCCGCGCGTTTACCAAGGATAACCGGGGCCTTGAAGGACGCCCCACCTTGATATTGTAAACCCCTACTCCTTAAATATGAGTTCCTTTTGTCCGCTGACCTCGGAGGTCCTATGAGCAAGGCATTCTACGTCACCACGCCCATCTACTACGCCAATGCCGCGCCTCACATGGGCCACGCCTATACGACGGTGGTAGCCGATTTTCTGGCGCGCTTTCACCGCCTCGACGGATTTGACACCTACTTCCTTGCTGGCACGGACGAGCACGGCGAGAAAATTTTCCAAGCCGCGTGCGAAGCAGACATGGACCCGCAGCACTTTTGCGACCGCATCAGCGCGCGCTTCCGCGACGCATGGCAGGTGCTCAACATTTCCCACGACGACTTTATTCGCACCACCGAGGAGCGGCACAAGGCGGTCGTGCGCCGGATACTGGAGGCGGTTCACGCGGCCGGGGATATTTACTACGACGAGTACGAGGGGCTGTACTGCGTCGGCTGCGAGCGCTTTCTCACCGACAAGGAGCTAGTTGAGGGCCAGTGCCCCCAACACCTGCTGCCGCCGGAGCGCCGCCGCGAGGGCAACTACTTCTTTCGCATGGAAAAGTACCGCGAGTGGCTGCGCTCCCACATCTGCGAGCACCCGGAGTTCATCCGCCCCGCCGGATACAAAAACGAGGTGCTGGCCCTGCTCAACGAGCCGATCGGCGACCTGTCGATTTCGCGGCCCAAAGGCCGGGTGCCTTGGGGCATTGAACTACCTTGGGATGCCGATCACGTGGCATACGTGTGGGTCGATGCCCTGATCAACTACGCTTCCGCCCTCGGCTTTCCCGACGCCGCGCGCTACAGCGCGTATTGGCCAGTGGCTCAGCACCTAATCGGCAAGGACATTCTCAAGCCCCACGCGGTGTTTTGGCCGACCGTGCTCAAAGCGGCTGGGATACCGCTATACCAACACCTCAATGTCGGCGGCTTCCTGATGGGGCACGACGGGCAGAAGATGAGCAAGAGCTTGGGCAACGCCGTGGATCCCTTTGCAATGGCGAAAAAGTACGGGGCCGACGCCGTGCGCTACTACTTGCTCAAGGACGTGGTGTACGGCCAAGACTCTTCCATCGGGGAACAATTCTTGGTCGAGCGCTACAACGCGGACTTGGCCAACGACTTGGGCAACTTGCTCGCGCGCGTCCGCGCATTGCTCGCGCGGCATACCGACGGCGTCTTACCCGCCCCGTCGCAGCGGGAAGCCGACGAGGAGTTGATTGCGGCGGGCACTGCGCTGGTGGAGCAGGTGCGGCTCTTGGTGGGCCGGCTGCGGATTTTTGCGGCGCTAGAGCAGGTGATGCAGTTCGTGCGGCAGCTCAATCGCTACTTCAACGACGAGGCCCCTTGGCAACTTGCCAAAGCCGCAGATGGGCGCGAGCGGTTGGGGACGGTGCTCTACAATGTCGCGGAGGGGCTGCGGATCGCCTCGGTCCTGTTGGAGCCGGCCATGCCGACCAAGGCGCGGCAGGTGCGCTCCGACTTGGGGTTGGGGGACTATGCGTTTGCCGATATAGAGGCTTGGGGCCGGGCCGCGCCCGGGACGAAAATACCGGCGAAAGCGGAGATTCTCTTTCCCAAGTCCGAGACCGCCCGTCCCAAGAAGCAGTCCGCCCGGCCCAAGAAGGAGAAGCCGGCGGCAAAAGCGGAGGAACGCCAAATCTCCCTCGCCGAGTTTGCCAACGTGCAACTGCGCGTCGCCGAAATCAAGGAGGCCGCTAAGGTCGCCAATGCCGATCAACTGCTAGAACTGACGCTGGCTGTGGGGGACGAGACGCGCACGGTGGTCAGCGGTATCGCCCGTTGGTATCGGCCCGAGGAACTGCCGGGCCGCAAGGTGGTTTTAGTCGCCAATCTCAAGCCGGCCAAACTGCGAGGCATCGTGTCCGAGGGCATGATTCTGGCGGCTGACGACGGCGCGGGAAACCTCGTGTTGGTCGGGCCGGAGCAGGACATCGCAACGGGCGCCGAGGTGCGCTAGGGGCCGTTTGAGCAAAAAGCAGTTGACACGGTTCTTGGGCGTTAGTCATATTAAACGCAAGACGGGTTCAGGGGCCATAAAGCCTCTGTTGCCGCCACGCTGAGGCTCGAGGCTACGCGAGCGAGCCAGCCCGGCTTTGTAACTGGCCGCAACGACGCGCAGAGTTGGAGTATGGATATGAGGCGCGCACAAGCGAAAGGAGGTGGTCCATTGAGTAGTAATTGTACCGCAGGGAGGTTGATCACTTGATCAACTCCAGGTGATTAACTACCTGGTCAGGAGCTATGCGGCCCCGGTCGCGTAACTTCTGAGAGTACAGCCGGGCGCATCCCATCTTAGCGGGTGCGCCCGGTTTTTTGTTCGCGTTGGGCTTGATTGGTTCCCACGCGGTGTTTTTGCCATATTGTCCGCAAGGAGAGGAGGCCGAGTATGAAGCGCGTCGCTAAGCCCGCAGGGGCCTATAACATCGTGATAGAAGAGGTCGAGATGCCGGCTATTGCTCCGACCGAGATTTTGATCCGCGCCGAGTGTTCGCTAATCAGCCGCGGCTCGGAGATTTGGCGTCGCTACGTGCGCGAAGAGGCGATAGACCATCGCGCCATGGGCTACTCGCTGGTCGGTCGAGTCGCAGCGGTTGGCTCGGCGGTCGAAGAGTTCAAAACCGGCGACTGGGTCGCGGCTCTGGCGCCGCACGCCGAATACGTGGCGGTCGAAGTCGTAGCCAGCCGACACAAGCCGGCGGTCGTGTCCTTGCCGCCGGGCCTGTCGCCCGAGGCGGGGACCTTCTGGCCGTTGGCAACCAGCTCGGTCCTGTGGATGTGGGAGACCGGGGCCGGTGCGGATCACGTCGTGGTCATCCAAGGGCAGGGCTTGGTCGGCAGCGGTTGTATGCAGGCGGCCAAAGCGCAGGGCGCGGGGCGCGTCATCGGGATTGATGCGTTGCCCTTGCGCTGCGAGTTGGCGCACGAGTTGGGGGCCGACGCGGTAATTGACGCCAGTGCCGGCGACCCGGTCGCGCAGGTCTTGGAGCGGACGGACGGAGACGGGGCGGACGTGGTGGTTGAGGCCGTTGGGGGTCGGGCTGGGGCGCGCGCTTTTGCCGAGGCGCAGGACATGCTCAAGCACGGCGGCCTCTTGCAGGTGCTGGGGCTGTACGAAGAAGAGCCGCTGCCGCTTTACTCGGGCAAAATCATGGGCAAGCGCCTCGTAGGTAGCTACCTCGACCCCGGCCTGCGGCCCCAAGGATCGGCCCGGGCGCTAGAACTGTTGGCTACAGACCAGATCCAGTTCGCCAAGATGATCACCCACCGCTTCCCCTACACCGAAGCGGCAGCGGCCTTCGACCTGCTCTACAATCGGTTGGGCGAGACGATGGCGGTATTGCTGATGTGGGAAACTGACTGAGGAGATGACGATGAGTAGGAGCATAGAGAAGCTCTTTCGCGCCCCCTACGGGGTGCCCAATGCGCTGCAAGCCGTAGAAGAAGGGCTGTGGATTACCGACCAAATTACCGACCGAGTGGCACTGGTCGAAATCGCCGCGCCGTCTGAATACGGCGTCACCCGCCTAATCCGCGATATTCCCAGCGAGTCGTCCAACACCAGCGGCATGGCTTGGGGCGGCGGTTCGCTGTGGTTGGCGGCCAACGGGGCGGGTACGCTCTGGCGGCCCGAGCGCCCCACGGACGCCAAGTCGGGGCAGGGCGAGATATTCGAGGTTGACCCAGATACTGGCGCGACCCGCAATCGCTACCCAGTGCCCGGCGGGGGCGGGGTTCACGGAATGGAGTACGATCCGGTTGAAGCGGGCTACGTGTGGATCACCACCCTCAAGAACCAGACGCTGAGCAAAGTCAAGATCGCCGGCTGGTCGGTCGAGCACGTGCTGGACCTGCCCTACGGGCGGGCGCACGGCGTGGTGCGGGTTGCCGATGGTATCTGGGTCGTGCATACGTCCGACCGCGTGATCGTCAAGCTCGACGTGGAGAGCGGGGCCGAGTTGGATCGAGTCATGGTCCCCGACAGCGACCCCCAGCCGCATGGTCTGTCGATTTTTGGCGAGGATTTGGTCTATTGCGACGCCGCCTCGGGGTGGGTCGCCAAAATCCGGTTGTAAAAGGCATGGCTGGAAAGTACTGGCTCGTCAAATGCGAACTCGACGAGTGCTCCTTTGACGAGTTGAAGAAGCGTCCGCAAAGCACGGGCTACTGGCGGGGGGTCCGCAACTATCAAGCGCGCAATTTCATCCGCGACCGCATGGAGGAGGGAGACTTAGCGTTTTTCTATCACTCCAAATGCGACGAGCCGGGGATCGCTGGAATCGCGACCATCACGAGAGCCGGCTACCCCGACCCCAGCCAGTTCGACGCCAAGCACCGCTACTACGACGCAAAATCCACTGAAGACGAGCCGCGCTGGTTTTCCTTCGACGTGCAGTGGAAGTGCAAATTCAAACGGTTTGTCCACCTCGCCGACCTCAAGGCCAACGACAAGCTGGTCGCCATGCAGGTGGTGCAGCGGGGTCAGCGGCTCTCGATTCAGCCGGTCGCCGAGCGGGAGTGGAAGGAGGTCTGCAAGATGGGGGGCGTCCGTGCTGCTGTTCACGAGCTTGGACTTTAAGAGCCGGAGGAGATCGCATGAAAATTGCCATGTTGCACGGTCCGCGCGACTTGCGGATCGAAGATCTAACGCTGGACACGGAGCATTTGGCGGACGACCAAATTTGGGTGGAGACGGAGATTACGGGCTTTAAGATCGGCACGGACCGCGGCAACTACGAAGGCGCCGAACAAGTGCCCGGAGCACCGGATTTTCCGCGCTGGGTGGGCGATAGCAACCTCGGCGTAGTGCGAGGGGTTGGCCGCAAAGTAACCAAGTTCGCGGCTGGGGATCGGGTGGTGTCGCGGCATCCCCATCAGTCGGCGTACGTGGCGAGCGACCGCGAAAGCATCGTACCCGTACCGGACGGAGTTGCGGCCGAAGACGCGGTATTCGCCCACTTGTACGCCTTGAGCATGCATTGCTACACCAAGGCCTTTTTCGCGCCCGGCGAGACCGTGGCCGTAGTCGGGTTGGGCGTCTTGGGGTTAGGGGCGGTGGCGCTAGGCCCGCTTTTTGGCGCGCGCGTAGTGGGGCTGGGCAACAGCCCGGTGCGCTTGGACATGGCGCGTCAGATGGGGGCTCACGAGGCCCTGTTGTCGGATGATCCCGCGCTCGCGGCCAAGCTCGACGAGTTCACTCACGGGCAAGGGATCGACTTGGTGATCCTGACGGCCAACCCGTGGCCGGCGTATCGCACGGCCCTCGAAGTAGTCCGGCCCAACGGGCGGGTGTCTATCGTCAGCTTGCCCGGGCGAGGCGAAGCACCGCTAAATTTTAACCCGTTGGACATGCGCTGGTTTTACTTCAAGGGCATTTCGCTCTGCGCCGTCAACGACCGGGCCGGGTCGCTCTTCCCGCCGCCGGATGGCGATCGCTTTGACAACGACAGCCGTTGCGCCCACGTGCTCTCCCTGATGCAGGATGGCAAGCTCCAGCCGAGCCGCTTGGTCACGCACCGGCTACACTACTCGGACATGGTCCAAGCCTACGAAATGGCGTACCGCCGCGAGAAAAACATGCTCAACGTGGTATTCAACTGGAAGGACTGAAGACTTATGGAACTGCTGCCCACGACCAATGCCGACGGGCTGGACGTCGTCCCGATGACCGAGGCCCAGAAGTACCTTTTTGACCTCAAGGGATTTATCCTCTTGCCCGCGCTGTTGAGCGAAGAAGAGCTGGCGACGATTCGCGCCCATCAGCATAGGTTTCTCTACGAGCGCGAGTCCCTGCCGCCGCACGAGCGCGACAATCACGGCGGCCCGGCGCAAATTTTGCTCGACCACCCGGCGGTAGTGGGCGTACTCAACGAAGTGCTCTCGCACCAAGCGTTGGCCAGCGAAGACTGCTATGGGTTCCGCTACGACCACACCTATACCAGCCATCGCCAAGCTGGACACGACAACTTCGGCCCGCACGGCGGCGGCGGGTACTTCAACTTTCGCGGCAATTCGCACATCTATCAGATGCACCCAGGCAAAATCCATTCCGGGCTGACGCGGGTGGTGTGGGAGCTCAACGAAGTCGGCGCGGGCGACGGCGGTACGCTTTTTCTGCCGGGCAGCCACAAGGCCGCCTTCTCCCGGCCCGAAGCGCTGAGCCAGCGCGACAGTGCGCTGTGGGAGAGCTATACCTGCCCGGCCGGTTCAGCCGTGATTTTCACCGAGGCCCTGTGCCATTCGGGTACGCGCTGGACCAACCAGCAGCGGGACCGGCTGAGCTTGTTCACCTGCTACGACACCGTCAATGCCAAGTGGGGCAAGGGCTGCCCGGAGGCCGAAGTGATCGCCTCGTTCCCAGAAAAGCGCCGCACACTCTTCCGGGGCGTGTGGCACGGGATGAGCGACGTGCCTAGCATCAACAAGTACTACGAAACAGCCAACCAAGCCGTTTGACCCGACGAAAGAATTCTGCATGCGCGAAAAAGTTCTCTTCCTGCTCGATGGCATGGCCCTCGTCTATCGGGGGCACTTCGCGATGATGCGCAATCCGCGCCTGACCTCAAAGGGCCTAAACACGTCGGCCGTTTTTGTCTTTGCCAACACCGTGCTCTCCATTATCGAAAAGGGCGAGCCGACGCATATCGCCGCCGTCTTCGACACCCCGGAGCCTACGCACCGGCACCACAAGTACGAAGAGTACAAAGCCCAGCGCGAGGCGATGCCCGAGGAGCTGAGCCAAGCGCTGCCATACGTATTCCAACTCTGCGAGGCGTTTAACATACCAGTCCTGCGCGAGCCGGGGTGGGAGGCCGACGACGTGATCGGCACCTTGGTCAAAAAGGCCGAGGCCGAGGGATTTGCGACCTACATGGTCACGCCCGACAAAGACTACGGCCAGCTCGTTTCCGAGCGGAGCTTTATGTACAAGCCGGGGCGCGGCGACGAGGCCGAGGTTTTGGGGGTGCCGGAAATCCTCGCACAATGGCAGGTCGAGCGAATTGACCAAGTGATCGACATGCTGGGGCTGATGGGCGACTCTTCGGACAATGTGCCCGGCGTCCCTGGGATCGGCCCCAAGACCGCACAAAAGCTCATTGCCCAGTACGGCAGCGTCGAAGAATTGCTGGCGCACTCCGACCAGCTCAAGGGCAAGCAGAAGCAGAACGTAGAAGATCACCGGGAACAGGCCCTGCTCTCCAAGGAGCTCGTCACCATTGAGTGCGATGTGCCCCTCGACGTAGGACTGGCGGATTTGGCCAAGGCCGAGTGGGACCGCCCAAAGCTCGAAGCCCTCTGCACCGAGCTCGAATTCAATACGCTGGGGCGGCGGCTCCTCGGCGACGAGTTTCGCGTCGAAAAAGATCAGGCCCACGGCCCACTCAAAGGGGTGGCCGATGTGGAGCACGCCTATCAACTCGCCGATGCGCCCGACAAGCGCCGGGCGTTGGTCGCGGCGCTGTTAGAGCAGCCGGCGTTTTGCTTTGACGTTGAGACCAACGGTCTCGATGTCCGGCAATGCGATTTGATTGGCTTGGCCTTTTCGTGGGCACCGGGCACGGGGCACTACGTGCCGCTGTCTAGGGAGCGGGCTGAGGGGCTGGCCGTTTTGGAGGAATTTCGCCCGGTCTTTGCAAGTGCAGCGAGCGAAAAAATCGGCCACAATCTCAAGTACGATCTCGGCGTGCTCCGCTGGCACGGCATGCAGGTGGAAGGGCCTTTCTTCGACACGATGCTAGCGGCGACCTTGGCTGAGCCCGAGCTAAGGCGCAGCATGGACGAGCTGGCCAAGAGCCTGCTGGCCTACGCGCCCAAGTCCATATCCGATCTGATCGGCGAGCGCGGCGGCGAGCAGCTAACGCTCTTGCAGGTGCCAGTGGAACAAGTGGCTGAATACGCCTGCGAGGATGCGGACATCACCTTCCAACTCGCCGCGGCGCTGCGGCCAAAAATCGAGGCCGTGGGGCAACGCCAAGTGTTCTACGAAATCGAAGCCCCGCTCCTGCCGGTGCTGGTCGATATGGAATACGAGGGCATCCGCATGGAGAGCACGGCTTTGGCCGGACTCTCGCGGCAGTTTGAGGAGGCCATCGAGCGGGCCGGTGAGCGCGTCTTTGAGCTGGCTGGCGAGCGTTTCAACCTCAATTCGGGCCACCAGCTCGGGCGCGTGCTCTTTGAGAAGTTGGCACTGGATCCCAATGCGCGGCGGACGCAAAAAACCGGGCAGTACCAGACGGGCGAACAGGTCTTGCGTCGGCTGGCTCACCGCCACGAGATCGCCCGGCAGGTGCTCAACTACCGATTGCACACCAAGCTCAAGTCAACCTATGTCGATCAGCTGCCCAGCGCGGTCTATAAGGCCACCGGGCGCGTCCACACCAACTACGAGCAGCTAATGACCGCCACCGGCCGGATGAAGTCCGACCGCCCGAACCTGCAAAACATCCCCATCCGCAGCGAGCAGGGGCGGGAAATCCGCCGCGCCTTTGTGCCGCGCAGCGGTGACTATCTGCTTTTCTCGGCCGATTATTCGCAGATTGAGTTGCGAATCGCGGCCGCGCTTAGCTGCGACGAGGGGATGCTGGACACCTTCAACAGCGGCGGCGATATCCACGTGGCCACCGCCGCAAAGATTTACCAAGTCGCAGAAGACCAAGTGACAGCCCAGATGCGCCGCCAAGCCAAGACGGTCAACTTCGGCATCATCTACGGGATCTCGCCCTTTGGCTTGGCCGAGCGGCTCGACATCACCCGCCGGGAGGCCACCGAGCGAATCGAGCAGTACTTTGCCCAGTACCCCGGGGTGCAGCGCTATGTCGCCGAGACCGTGGAGTTCGCCCGCGACAAGGGCTACGTCGAGACGGTGACCGGGCGGCGGCGCTATCTGCGCGACATCAACTCGCGCAACGCCACCGTCCGCAAAGGGGCCGAGCGCAACGCCATCAATACCCGGATTCAGGGAACGGCCGCGGATATGATCAAGCTCGCCATGAGCCGCATCCACCGGCTACTGCGCGAGGAGGGGTTCCGCTCGGCCCTGCTGTTGCAAGTCCACGACGAGTTGGTCTTCGACCTACACCGAGACGAGGTAAAGACCCTGCCGCCGCTAGTCGCCCGCGAGATGCGCGAGGCCCTGCCGATGGAGGTGCCGATAGAAATCGAGATGGGCACAGGCGAAAATTGGCTGGAGGCGCACTAGAAGTGCTCTGTGTATTCCGAATATCCGATCTCCGCCACATCCGCAACTTGAACTCAATCCGGCACAACAGAGAAAGGCATGGGCCATAATGGGCGAGCGCATTCGCGGCTTTGGCAGCGACAATCACGCCGGAGTCCATCCCGAGGTCATGGCGGCCTTACATCGAGTCAACGTGGGGCACGTGCATTCTTATGGGGACGATCCCCACACGGCTGAAGCTGTCGCGCTGTTGCGCGAGGTGTTGGGGTCGGAGGTAGAGGTTTTCTTTGCGTTCAACGGCACCGGGGCCAATGTTACGGCCCTCGCCGCACTCACGCGCTTTTACGACGCAGTGATCTGCTCGGACACCGCGCATCTTCACATCGACGAATGCGGTGCCCCCGAACAGGTGGCCGGCGTCAAGCTCCTGCCCGCGCCCGCACCCGACGGCAAGATTGCGCCCGAGGGAATTGCCGCACACCTTGCGGCTCGCGGCGACGAGCATCAAGTGCGCCCCCGCGTGGTGTCAATTACCCAGTCCACCGAGCTGGGCACTGTTTATACGCCCGAGGAAATACGCGCCCTCGCCGACTGCGCCCACGAGCACGGGTTGCTCCTGCATGTCGATGGGGCGCGGATTGCCAACGCAGCCGTGAGCTTGGGGTTGGAACTGCGGGAAATCACCGGGGATTGCGGGGTTGATGTGCTGTCGTTTGGCGGCACCAAGAACGGCCTGATGCTAGGGGAAGCCGTGGTCTTTTTTAAGCCGGAGCTAGCCGCGCACTATCGCCGGGCGCGCAAGCAGGGAATGCAGCTCGCGTCTAAGATGCGCTTTGTCGCCGCGCAATTTACGGCCCTGCTGACCGACGACTTGTGGCGACGGAGTGCCCAGTACGCCAACGATATGGCGCAAGCACTGGCCGAGCGAGTGCGGCCCATTCGCGGGGTAGAGGTGATTTACCCGGTGCAGGCCAACGCCGTCTTCGCCCGCTTGCCGGTGGAAGTGATCCCCACTTTGCAACAGGAGTTTTTCTTTTACCCTTGGAATGCCACGCGGGGCGAGGTGCGCTGGATGACTTCCTTTGACACCCAACTCGAAGACGTGGAAACTTTTGCAGCCCTAATCGAAACCACCATGGCGGAAAGGAGCCTATCGTGATCATCGACACCCATACCCACTTCTACGATCCCACGCGGCCGGAAGGCGTGCCTTGGCCACCGGCCGACAACGAGTTGCTCTACCGCACGGTATTGCCCGCGCACCACCGCGCTCTGGCCGCGCCCGAAGGAGTGACCGGGACGGTGGTGGTGGAAGCGAGTGCGTGGCTGGCGGACAATCAGTGGATTTTGGATTTGGCCGCGGCCGACCCTTGGATAGTCGGGCTGGTGGGGCACGTCGATCCCAATCGAGCGGCGTTCAAAGGCGACATCGACCGCCTTGCGGAAAACGCGCTCTTTCGCGGCATTCGCTGTGGCAGCGGGTATTTTGCCGACTTGGAGGCCGGGTCTTTTCTCGCCGATATGGAGCACCTCGTGGTGCGGGACTTGCAGCTCGACGCGCTGGTGGGGCCGGCGGACTTGGCCCAAGTGGCCGAACTGGCCCGGCGGCTGCCCGAATTGCGCATCGTCATCAACCACTGCGGCGGGGTCGGGACCGACGGCGGCGATCCCGACCCGGTGTGGTTGGACGCCATGGCCGAAGCAGCCGAGCAACCGAAGATCTTTATGAAGGTCTCGGCGATCATGGAGCAAAGCAGGGTAGAGCCGGTCCCGGAAGATTTGGACTTTTATCGCCCGATTCTCGACGCAATGTGGGACGCCTTTGGCGAAGACCGCGTGATCTACGGCAGCAATTGGCCGGTCAGCGATCGAGCGGGGCGTTTCAAGGCCGCCATCTCCATTGTCAAAGCGTACTTTGGCGAAAAGGACGCGACCGAGAAGTACTTCTGGCAAAACAGCAAGATCGCGTACAAGTGGCCAGAGCCGGCCGAGCTGCCCTGATCGTATGCGACTACAGGGAGATTAAGAATGTACGACGAATGGAAGCCCATCTACTCGGCTTTGGTTACCGACATCATGGACCAACTCGGCTACCGCGATCAGGCCATGACCTCTGATATCCGGCCCAGCCGGGCCGACGCCTTCATCGCGGGTCCGGCCCTCACCATTGACGCGTACGCCGATACCGACCCGCATCCCGATCCCTACGGCCAGATTTTTGCCGCCTACGATCAAGCTCGCCCCGGCGACGTGTTCGTCATTGCCACCAATGGCGAAGAACGCTCCGGCCTCTGGGGCGAGCTCCTCTCCACGGCCGCCCAAGCTCGCGGCGTCGAATCCGTGCTCACCGACGGCTTGGTCCGCGATGTGCGCCAGATGAACGCCATGGGCTACAACTGCTTCTGCAAGGGGTACTCGCCGCTCGATTCGGCGGGCCGCATCCTCGCCAAAACGATCAATCAACCGGTCACCTGCGGCGGGGTGCAGGTTCACCCCGGCGACTTTATCCTAGCCGACTACGATGGCGTGGCCGTGATTCCGGCGGCGATTAAAGGCGAAGTCAAAGAAAAGGCCATGGAGAAGCTGGCCGGGGAAAACGTCGTGCGCGATGAACTGGCCGCCGGGCAGTCGCCGAGGGCGGTTTTTGATCGGTATGGGATATTGTAATTGTTGGACGCTCATAGACGACCTCGTGTTTTCATACAACACTGCTTGATAAACTTGGGTCTGTTCAGTATCATAACTATACCTTCCAAAGGAGAGACTTGTGCCGACGCTTTTTACAGCCGTAATAACCAAGAGCGAAGATTTGCCTTTATTCGTCGCTCGCTGTCCCCAAGTGGGCACGGTTAGTCAAGGAGAGACCGAGGAGGAAGCGTTGAAAAACCTCAAAGAGGCTACCGAGCTATACTTGGAAGAAGTCACAGACTCTTCACATCAGACTCTTCGCCTTGCCTAGCCTGCCCTCTGGTATCTCGGCTAGAAAAGCCCAACGTGCTCTCGAGCGCTTGGGCTTTCATTTTGTCCGGCAGACTTGTTTTAGCGTTAGCAGCGCACGACCTAAATTTTTCAAAGCAAAAGGAGATTCTCGTGAACCAACCCAAATCCATCGCCCCGGCCACGGGCAAACTCGGCGTCCTAATTCCCGGCATGGGTGCTGTGGCCACCACGGTTATCGCCGGCGTCGAAGCCATCAGAGCCGGTATCGGCCAGCCCATTGGCTCACTGACCCAGATGGCTACCATCCGCCTAGGCAAGCGCACTGCGGGCCGCTCGCCACTCATCAAGGACTTTGTGCCTCTGGCCGATCTCGACAGTCTAGTTTTTGGCGGCTGGGATGTCTTTCCAGAGGACGCCTATGACTCGGCTGTCCACGCCGGCGTCTTGGACGAGAGGCTGCTCGACCAGATCAAGGATCCGCTCAAGGGCGTCAAGCCAATGCCCGCAATTTTCGACCGCAGTTACGTGCGCCGCCTCGAAGGCTCTAACGTCAAAAGCACCAAGAGCAAGTGGGACGCCGTGTTGGAAGTGCGCGAAGACATCCAGCGCTTCAAGGCGGACAACCGCGTCGAGCGGCTGGTGATGATCTGGTGTGGCAGCACTGAGGTTTTCATGCAGCACCACGAAGTACACAACGAGATCGAGAGCCTCGAAAAAGCCATTGAGGAAAACCACCCGGCCATTCCCCGAGCATGATCTACGCCTACGCCGCGCTACAGGAAGGCGTGCCCTTTCTTAACGGCGCGCCGAACTTGACCGTGGACGTCCCGGCCATGGTCGAATTGGCGCGGCAAAAGGGCGTGCCCATCGGCGGCAAGGACTTCAAGACCGGCCAAACCCTGATGAAGACCCTGCTCGCTCCCGGTCTCAAAGCGCGGATGCTCGGTGTGCAGGGCTGGTTTTCGACCAACATTTTGGGCAATCGCGACGGCGAGGTGCTCGACGACCCCGACTCATTTAAGACCAAGGAAGTCAGCAAGCTCGACGTGCTAGAGTTTATCTTGCAGCCCAACCTCTACCCCCAACTCTACGGCGATATTTACCACAAAGTGCGTATCAACTACTACCCGCCGCGCGGCGACGAGAAAGAGGGTTGGGACAACATCGACATCTTCGGCTGGCTGGGTATGCCCATGCAGATCAAGGTCGATTTCCTCTGCCGCGATTCGATTCTCGCCGCGCCGCTGGTCTTGGATTTGGTGCTGTTTGCCGACTTGGCGCAGCGAGCGCAGATGGCGGGGATCCAAGAGTGGCTCTCGTTTTACTTCAAAAGCCCGATGACCGCGCCCGACCTCTACCCCGAACACGATCTCTTCATTCAGCTAATGAAGCTCAAGAATACGCTGCGCTTCTTGCGGGGTGAAGAGCTAATTACCCACTTGGGGCAAGAGTACTACGACTAAGGGTAAAGCCTGGGCGTGGTTATACCCGCCCTTCGCGCGTACCGCCGGCCACCAAATGGCTGATATACGCCTGCCAGCACCCCTACTCCTTCACAGCACCCGCCGTCAGCCCCTGCGTGAAAAATCGCTGGGTGAAGAGAAAGAACAGCACCGTCGGCACCAAGGCGATGATTGAGGCCGCTGAAATGTAGCGCCAATTGACCCCAAAGACGCCTTGGAGACTGGCCAATCCCAATTGCAGGGTGTACAGCTCGCGGCTTTTGAGCACCACGAGCGGCCACAGAAAATCGTTCCACTGGGCCACGAAGGTAAAAGCCGCTTGAGCGGCGAGAGCCGGTTTGACTAGGGGCATCATAATGCGCGCATAGATGGTCCACGGGCCGCAGCCGTCGATGCGGGCGGCGTCCTCTAGATCGGTGGGAATGGTGGTGAAGGCTTGGCGCAGGAGAAAGATGCCAAAGGCATTGACCGCCACCGGCAGGATGACGCCCGCATACGAATCCACGAGGCCCAGCTTCAAGGTGACGATAAAGAGCGGGATTAAGAGGACTTGGAACGGCACCATGGTCGTCGCCAATATGCAGTAGAAAATGGCTTGGCGGCCGCGAAAGCGCATGCGGGCGAGGGCGTAACCAGCCAGCGAGCAGCACGCCAAATTGAGCAAGACGGTGGCGATGGCAATGTAGAACGTATTGAAGAGGTAGCGCACAAACGGGAGGATGTTCCAAGCCTTGGCGAAGTTGCTCCAGACGATGGGGTCGGGAATCCACTGCGGAGGATGGGCGAACAGATCGGCCGCCTCGGATTTGAGCGCGGTAGATAGCAGCCAAGCGAAAGGGGCCAGCAAGATCGCGCCGACCACACACAGGACCGCGTAGAGCAGAATGCGCTGGACCATCTCAAGCTCCTCGCCCGGCGAGGCGAAAGTTGAGCAGGGCAAAGACCAATATGACGACCAGCAAGCAGAGCGAAACGGCCGCGGCGTACCCTACTTCGAGGTATTTGAATCCGAGCGTGTAGATGTAATAGGCCAACAAGTTGGTGCGGTGAAAGGGGCCGCCGCCGGTCATCACGTACACTTCGCCGAAGGTGCGCAAGGCCGCAATGGTGGCGATGATGGAGACCACGAGGGTGTAGGGCTTTATCGTCGGGATGATGACGTGGTACACGACCTGCCACCAACCGGCTCCATCGACGCGGGCCGCTTCTTTGAGCGGGGCCGGGATGCCCTGCAAGCCAGCCAAATAGATGATCATGTAGTACGGCGCAGCCTTCCACACGGTGACCATGCCCACGGCAAACAGGGCAAGCGCCGGCTCGGTCAACCACGCAGTTTCGATCTCCACGCCCAGCAGGCCCAAGAACACCTCGGGGACGCCGCGCACATCGGCCAGCCACGACGGGCCGCTGACGCCCAGCCCCTTGAGGAAGGCGTTGAGCAGGCCGTCGGCGTTGTAGAGCCACTTCCAGACGATGCCAGCGACGACGATGGAGGTGACGACCGGAATGTAGTACAGGGTGCGAAACACTTTGATCAGCCGCAACGAGTTGTCGAGCAGGAGCGCCATGAAAAACGAGAGCACGACGAGCGCGGGCACGACGATGATCGCGTAGAGCAGGGTATTGGCCAAGACCCGCCAAAACAACTCATCGCCCCAAGCGCGGCGAAAATTGTCGAGGCCGACAAAGGTTGGCGGCGAGAAGATGTTATAGCGGTGCAGGCTGAGATAGAGCGTGTCGAGCAAGGGATAGGCGAAAAACAGGACCAGGAGCAACAGCCCGGGGGCGACAAAGCAATAAGGTGCGTAGCGTCCGTACATGGTTAAGGCTCTATTCGGGTTGGTCAGCGGCAAAGCGCAACAGGTGGTTCCACTTGGACTCAATGCGGCTCAGGGCCGCGGCCGCGCTCTGCTGACCAGCCAATGCTTTGGCGAACTCCTCGTGGAGGATGTCCTCCATCCGGCTCCAGCCCTCGACGTCGGGTGGGGCCATGACAAAGGAGTGGGCGAGGTTGGCCGCGGAAAGCTGGTTGGCCGCGTCGGCCAGCGTGGTGGGTGGGCGGCGAAAATAGGGATCGGCGGCCGCAGCCACGGTTGAGGGCAAAATCGCGACTCGGCGGCAGAATTCGAGTTGGTTGGCGTCGTTGGTGACAAACAGCCCTAAGTCAACGGCTTCCTCTACGTGCGGCGAGGCTTTGGGCACGACCAAGACTTGGTTGGTGGCCGGCACTTGGCCGAGGCGGCCCCGCGGCATGGGTGCTGGGACCGCCTTTTTGGCAAAGGAGTCGTCGAAGTAGCGGGTGATCCACCCGCCGGAAAAGGGCAGCATGGCGGCCCGCCCCTCGATGAACCAATTGACCTCGTCGCGGTGGGCCGCAGCGAGTGCTTCGGGCGGCACGATCCCTTGCTGATAGGCGTCGATCCACTTTTGCAAGATGGCCTCGGCCTCGGGGTGGTTGATGCGGGTGCGGCGGGCGTTGGGAACGAAGAGCGGCCAAAATCCATCTAGGCGCAACAGGGTCCAAGGCGGGGCTATGAGCGAGGGATGCAGCCGCCAAGAGACGCCGTATTTGCCGGTGCGCTCGCGGATTTGGCGGCCCATGGCGAGCATCTCGTCGATGGTCGCTGGCGGGTGCTCGGGGTCGAGGCCGGCTTGGGCGAAGAGGTCTTTGTTGTACCAGAGCATGGTGACGCCGGCGTACCACGGGATGGCGTAGTTGCGGCCTTGGAAGTAGCCGATGCCGCGCCAGAAGGTGGCGAGCCGTTTGGCCTTTTCGGCCGGCGCGACCGCCTCGTCCATATCGACGAGGATGTCGTATTGCAGGAAGCGGGGCAGGTCGTAGATGTTGGCCAAGTCAGGGGGCGCGTCGCCGACCAAGGCGGCGAGGAATTTTTCGGCCACTTCGCCGCCGCTGACATCCACCCACTTGACTTTTACGCCGGGACGCGCCTGCTCGTACTCGGCGATCATGCCCAAGATGTAGTCGGCGAACGCATCGCCGAGGGCAATGGTCCAGAACTCGAGGGTGACCGGGGCGTCTTGGCGCGGCTCAGGGCCGCAGGACGAAAGGCCGAGGAGGAGGCAGAGGGCTAAGGGCATTAGCGGCTCTTAAACAGGCTCTTGCGGCCTATCCTGCTGCACAAAGAACACTCGGTCGGTTGGTGGCCGCGCGCCGGGCAATGCTCGCGGCCGAAGTAGATGATTTGCAGATGCAGGTCGTTCCAGCGCGCTTGGGGGAAGAGACGCTTGCAGTCTCGTTCCGTCTGCTCAACGCTCTTGCCGCTGGACAGCCCCCAGCGGTAGATCAGCCGATGGATGTGGGTATCCACCGGAAAGGTCGGCACCCCGAAATTCTGGGCCAAAACGACTTGCGCGGTCTTGTGTCCCACCCCGGGCAGGCGTTCGAGCGCGGCTAGATCGGGTGGGACTTGGCCGCCGTGTTCGGCGAGCAGGATGTGCGAGAGTTGCCAGATGGACTTGGACTTGCGCGGGGCCAGCCCGCAGGGGCGAATGATTTGTTCGATCTCCTCCACGACCAGCTCGACCATGCGCTCGGGCCGGTCGGCGCGCGCAAAGAGCGCCGGCGTTACTTGGTTGACGCGCACATCGGTGCATTGCGCCGAAAGCAACACGGCAATGAGATGCGTGTAGGGATCCCGGCGTTTGAGCGGGACGGCGGGATTGGGATAGAGCCGCTGGAGTACGTCGAGGACGATCTGAACTTTGGCCGCGGTTGTTGGCATCCTATAGCAATCCTAAATGACTTGCAAGCATGTAGAGATGCTTCGCTACGCTCAGCATGACACACAGACAGCAGCTTCGTGCCCCAGCCCTTGTCATACTGAGCGTAGCGAAGTATCTCATACCCAACACGCCATGCAGAACATCCCGTATGAAGGATGTAGGACGGCTATATCGCGTCCGCTGCTGCTCAAGATGATTTGCTGCTTGCCGCCCACTGCTTTTTCATCTCCACCATCTCTTCATTCGGCGCGATTTTCCTGCGGGTGATCTGGCCGTTGGGATCGTGGAGCCAGCGGCCCTGATTGTCGCGGAGGACGGGCATTCGCTGGGCGACGGTGGGGGGTTCGGCCACGCGGGTGGGTTTGGCCGCGTACCAGTAGGCGACGCTGCTCATCTCGTTACAGAGGTGATTGCCGTGGCCGTGTTCGATGGTCGCCTTGATTTCCCGCTCAAAGCGAACCGGATTTTCGAGGTGGTGGACGTATGAGGTTTGGTAGCCGTCGGTGTTGTCTTCGTGAATGGAGGAGCCGTTGCGCAAAAAGGCGTTGTCCTGCATACCCCAAGCCTGATTGAGGTAGTCCTCGCTGCCGGTGCCGTGCAATTCGGGGGGCCACTTGTAGCCATCGACCCAGATCATGTCGTCGCCCTCGCCCCACCAAGTGCCTTGGAAGTTGGTGACGCTGATGTTGCAGCCGATGTAGTGCCCGCGGCCTTGGGTCTCCAAGATGACGTAGTTGTGGTCCCAAGCAGTGTGTTCCTTGTTGGCGATGTTGGCCTCCGGCGCGTTGACGCGGATCTCGGGACCCCAGCCGCCAAAGGGATTTTCGCGGCGGAACTCCGCGTGGAAGTACCCGGCCTCGTTCGGCACCGCGCCGGTCTCGTAATCAACGTAGAAGTACTGGCGGTGCCGGTCGCTGCTCTCGTTGACCAGCTCGACGACGGCTCGCTGGCGGAAGGGCATTTGCACGTAGGAGTTGAGGGCGCAGCCGGCATTAAAAACATGGTTGCTGCGCGTCGAAGCAGAAAAAAGCAGGGACTGGTAGGAGTTGACGAGACCGTGCCCGAGGCCGAAGAAATCGCCCAACGGGCACACCACGCTGGGAAAATCTGCATCGTCCCAAGTGATCTTGAGCAAGCACTCTCGGTAGTGATTGGCTTGGGTCAGCCAAAGGTGCGTGATGCGGCCGGGGCCTTTGATGTCGGCGAGGACGGTGCTCTCGCCGGGTTCGATCCACCAAGCGTCGCTGTTGCGGCCCGTTTCGTCCCAAGACGAGGCGCGCCCGGTCTGGGCGGCGCGGATGTAGGCGAGTTGGTCGAGCATGGAGGGCTCCTTTCTAAGCCTTGACGGCACCCGTCTTTTGCACCTGTTCGTAAATTCGAGCGAATTCCGCGGACCCGTCGTCGTTCCAGACCTCGCTCCGCACACCGCGCACATTGCCCTCGACAAACCCGGTCAGCCGCTCGACCGCCGGGATGCTCGGGGTGTAGTACCGAGTGCCGCCGGGCAGGTGCAAGACGCCGACGTGGCGCGGCAGTTCGCTCTGGGGCCGCGCAGCTAGTTCTTCTAATACGCGCTCATCGACCTCCACGCCCAGCCCCGGCCCCTCGGGCACCGGAGTGCTGCCCTCGCTGACTTCGAGGCGGCCCCCGGTCACATCCTCGGCGTACTGGTCGTCGAGGTTGGTCGAATGCGAGACATTGGGAATGACCGCGCCCAAGTGCATGGCCATGGCCTTGCACAAGGTGCCGCCGGTGAGCTGGACCACAGTCGAAAGGCCGGCCGCGGCCGCAGCCAAGCCCCGGCGGATGGAGTGGCCAATGCCCATTTCGCCGATCATGTAGAGGTCGGCCACATCCCGCTGAATCTCCGGGCCACCCCCAAGCTGCGGCACGTGCATCAAAAGCGGCAGGAAGGTCTTGGAGCGCAGCAAGCGCCAGCCCTCGATGTCATAGGGATAGAGCGGGTCTTCCAAGAAGCCGACGACTGGAAACTTTTCCAGCTCATCGACGATCCGCAGCACGGCCGTAGCGGGCCGATTGTGGTTGAAGTCCCAGTGGACCTTAAAGCCGGGCGGCGCGACTTCTTGGGCGGCGCGCGTCTGTTCGATCACGTCGTGGTGTTCGGCCGAGTGCATCTTGAAAATGGTGTAGCCCTCTTGGGCGGCGCGTTGGATCTCGCGGGCAAAGTCCTCGGGGGCCGCCGGTCGGGTCCACGCCGCCACGGGCACGCGGTCGCGGACCTTCTGGCCCAACAGCTTGTACGCCGGCTCTTCGATGGCCTTGCCCATGGCGTCGTACAGTGCGCCCATCAGGCCGGTGTTGAGTGCTCCGGCAACGTAATTGAACGGCGATTGGTCGATCAGGCCCGCGATTTGCCCTTCGGAGAGCGCGGTGTGACCGCGCGCATCGCCGTAGCCGACAACGCCGTTGTCGAGCGTCACGCGAAAGACGGTCTGGGTGTCGATTCCAGCGAAGCGGACCTCGTGGCCTTGGTAGCGGTCGCAGAGCCGCGGATTGAGGTGAAAGCATTCGACGTTGGTGATTTTCATGGGTGTGCTCCTAAAAGGTTCAGTGAGAGGGACGCTCTTCTCGGGCCGTTTCAATTGCCGCCTCAATATCCTCGATAGTCAAATCCTTAAAAAGCTCCTTGCGCTCTTTAGTGTAGTCGCCGTAGCCCGTTGTGAATTGGCCGCAGAAGCGCACGGCATCTGCTGGCCCCATTTCCCGCACCAAGAGCTGGATAGCCTGCTCGTTAATGTCGCTTAATGGCCTAGCTGGGACTGCCATTTTTCTATCTCCTCCGCAAGTTCTAACGGTGAAACTGCTTTGGTTTTACCTTTGACCGCTCGCTTTGCTTTCCGCAGAAACGAATCGTCGCAAGTGCAGAAAAGGTCTGCCTCGCCAGCTTCAGCCGATGCAAGATGCAGACTGTCTAACGCCTCAATCCCTGTTTGGTGTAGCTCTTTGGTTCGCCTTGCTACAGTTTCCGAGTGTTGAATACATATCGGTGCCGCCAAAATAGTTTCCAAGGCAAATGCCCGGCGTACTGGGTGCGGATTACGCACAATTTCAAAAGTAAGCACATCGGACGACATAAGTTCAATGCGACCGGCTTTAACAAGATCGAGAATGCTCAAAACTGCTTCGGCCTCAAGGCGATTGCGAAGTTGCCACTTGTCGTCGAGAGGACGCTGAAGGCTGCAAGTGTCGAGATAGACTCTCATGCTTGGCGGCTACAAGCTATTCAGGACTTTGCCGGGATTCATAAGGTGGTCGGGGTCGAGGGCTCTTTTGATGCGGCGCATGATCTCGACGCCCGGGCCGCACTCGGCTTCCAGCGCGTCAATTTTGCCCAAGCCGATGCCGTGCTCGCCGGTGCAAGTTCCCCCGGCTTGCAGTGCCCACTCGACGATCTGCTCGCCCAGCCGCTGCACTTGCGCCAGTTCCGCGGCATTGCCCGGCTCAATGAGGCAGACGACGTGGAAGTTGCCGTCGCCGACGTGGCCAAAAAGCGGCGCGGGAAAGTCGAGATCGGCAAGCGCGGCTCGCGTCTGGTGGATGCAGCGAGCAAGGGCCGTGATCGGTACGCAGACATCGGTTACATAGCCGACCGAGCCGGGGCGGAGTGCTCGTGAGGCGTAATAGGCATCGTAGCGCGCCTGCCACAAGCGGTCGCGCTCCCCCTCGGCCGTGGCCCAGTGGAAGGGACCGCCGCCCCGCCGGGCCACGTGCGTGCCGGCGGTTTCAGCTTGTTCGACAACCCCCTTTTCCGAGCCGTGAAATTCAAAAAAGAGCGTTGGTGTCGCCTCGTAATCAAGGCCCGCGTATTGGTTGCAAGCCCGCATTTGCACTTCGTCGAGCAATTCGAGCCGTGCGACGGGGATCCCCGCGCTCAAGACATCAATGGCCGCGGCGACGGCTGTGTCGAGATCGGCAAAGGGGCAGACGGCCGCGGCGACGGCCGCTGGCAGCTTGGCTAGGCGTAGGGTTACTTCGGTGATAAGGGCTAGCGTGCCTTCGGTGCCGACCAGCAGGGCGGTCAGGTCGTAGCCAGCCGAGGATTTGCGCGCCCGCCCACCCACTTCGACGACAGTGCCGTCGGCGAAGACGGCCTTGAGGCCCAAGACATTGTCGCGCATGGTGCCATAGCCAACCGCAGCACTGCCAGAGGCGCGGGTGGCGGCCATGCCGCCCAAGGAGGCGTCGGCTCCGGGATCAACCGGAAAGTGCAGGCCGGTTCCTTGCGCTCGGAGATGTTCGTTGAGTTGCTGGCGGGTGACGCCGGCTTCGACTGTGGCGTCCATATCGGCAGCACTGACGCGGAGGATGCGGTTCATGCGCGAGAGATCAACGCACAGGCCACCGCGCACGGCGACGATACCGCCTTCGACGGCCGTGCCCGTGCCAAAGGGCACAATCGGCACTTGGTGTGCGCTGCATATCCGGGCGATCTGGGCTACTTCCTCAACGCTTGTGGGAAAGGCCACGGCCTGCGGCGGTTGCGGCGCGTGGTAGGAGGCGTCAGCCGCGTGGGCGCGGCGCACCTGAGCGGTCACATTCAGGCGCGGGCCGAGGAGAGCGGCCAACTCCGAAAGGGCTTGGGGGGCTATGGGGTTCATGGGCGGGTAATATGTCCAATGGCTAGAGGGCCGTCAAAGAAGCCGATCATCCAACTCAGGTGAGGACAGACGAATAGCCCTTGACAAGTTGTTCGCTATATGCGAACATAATTAGCATGAATGCGCGGAAAGGTATGGTGATTGAGTGGGGGGACAAGGCGGTTAGGGACATGCGCCGCCTCGCTGCCCAGGACCGCGAGAGAATCATTGCCAAGGTCGAACAGTATGCCAGAGACCCGGTCTCTTTGGCCAACCAAGTGATTATACTGACCGGCAGTGTGTATCGGCGCATGAGAGTTGGAGACTATCGAGTTATCTTCGGTATTGAATACAACAAGACCACTATCATAGTGGTACTGAGAGTTCGACATAGGAGGGAAGTCTATGGCTGACGCTGGAACCATTACTTTGCCCCGGGCGGAATACAATGCCTTGATCGCCCGCAATGAAGAGCTTGAAGACAGGCTCGCTGCTCTCGAGGCGGACGACGGCAGCCGCGTCCCCCACGATGTGGCTCTTGCCATCATGCGCGGCGAGAACCCCGTGGCTGCATTGCGCAATCACCTTGGTGTCACGCTGCGCGACTTAGCCCAAAAAACGGGGATCGCCGCGAGCTATCTGTCCGAGATCGAGCGCGGGATCAAGCCCGGCTCCGCAGCAACGCTGTCTCGGATCGCCCATGCGCTTGGCACGACGATTGATACTTTAGTAATTGAGCCATGATCTACTGCGATTCACAGCACTTTCCACCTCTAACCGGAGCCTAGACAGATATGTCACGTCCCCTTCTCAGCGCGGCCGAGAGCCGCCAGAACCGCATAGACGAATCGTGGGGCCATCTGACTTGGTTGGCGGGCCATCCACAGGGCAATGTCGAGGGCCTCACCTTGGGCCGCGTCGTCCTCAAAGCCGGCCAAGCCAATCCGCGCCACGCCCACCCCAACTGCGAAGAAGTACTCTACGTGCTCGCTGGCCGCGTAGAGCACAGCTTGGGCGACCAGTCTTTTACGCTAGCGGTCGGCGATTGCCTCGCCATCCCGGCCGGCGTTTTCCACAACGGAATTAGCCTCGGCCCCGAGGACGCGGATATGATCGTGGCCTATTCGGCCGGCGACCGCCAATTCGTCTTGGAAGAAGACCGCTCGTGACCCTGAGCGACAACGGACCAAAATACGTCTCGACAGAGTCTAACCGCGTACTGCGATGGACGCCTACACCCGAGCCGACCTCCAGAGCCATTTAGCAGCCTTGGGCATTGAAGCGGGGGATATCCTCTTTATCCATTCTTCGTTCAAGAGTCTAGGGCCTGTCGCCGGCCGAGCGCAGACTGTGGTCGATGCTCTCCAAGCCGTGGTCGGTCCCAACGGACTCATCCTGATGCCCTCTTTCCACCTGATAGAGCGAAGCGAACGAGCGCGCCGCTGGGACTGGGCCACTACTCCCTCGACCGTGGGCTGGCTGAGCGAGTTCTTTCGCCGCCTACCCGATACCTACCGTTCCGATCACTATTCTCACTCGGTGGCGGCCCGAGGGCGCGGGGCCGAGGATTTTGTCGCGGACCATCGACGCCAAGAAGGCTATACTTCGTCTTGGGATCTGGCTCCATGGGGACGGACCTACGGCACTCACTCGCCCATGTTCCGCGCCTATCGACGCGGCGGAAAAATTCTCATGTTGGGCGTCGATTATCAAACTTCTACCTATATCCATCTGGTCGAAGTGCTCTACTGGCATCACCTGCGCCGAACCGATCCCCAAGCGTCCTATCCCGCCTTGGACCGCCCGCGGCTGGGCGCCTTTTGGGATGCCACCGGCCCGCTGACACAGGGCCTCGTTGGCGCATCCCGGTGCCGGCTTTTCGCCATAGACATATATGTCGATACCCTGCTGGCCGAGGTCGTGGCAAGCCCCGAACGCTATTTGGCCTGATTCTCACTATTCTACGACCGGGTGCTGACCTTGTAGCTCAGAGGGGCCGCAGGTCGTGCAGCGAGAAGGGGCCTACTCGGGGGTGAAGTCGCCGGGTTCGAGAGCGTACCAGTACACAGTGTCGTTGTCGATTAGCGGCTGGATTTCGCGGACATTGCGGACGCTGGCAATGGCGGCGTGGGCTGGATGCCCGGTGAGTTGGGTGAGTATGGCGGCGTTGCGCTGGGCACGGCTCGTATCGCGTTGGTCGGCGGTGTAGGAAGCCTCGACCGCGATATAGTGGATAGCACCCGCTGAGTCCGTGCCTTTTACGACCAAATCGGCGCGAACGAAGCTGCGCCGGTCGCTTTGAGGAATGTCGGAGATCTCGCGTTGGAAAATCATTTGGCCGAGGTCGTCCCTTGTCAGGAGCCCCTTGAACCGGAAGCCCATACCACTGGCGATCTCTAGGAAGCGTGAGTTGACCACCTGACGAGCCACGTTGCCGCGCAGTTCACCTATAGCAGTCTCCATTCGCTGGTTGAACTGCCGCTGCTCGTCATTAAACTTGCGCTGCTCCTCAAATTTCTTGTCGATGCTGTCGAAACGTCGCTCCACTCGCTCATTGAACTGCCGCTGCTCCTTGTTGAACTGCCGCTGGTTTTCATTGAATTGCCGCTGCTCGTCATTGAACTGCTGCTGCTGCTCAATAAAGCTCTCGACGCGAGTTTCGAACTTGGCAAGCCGCTCGGGTAGCTGAATCAGCTCGTCGCTGAGAACGTGGCGGCGGACCGCTTGGCGGAATTCGTCGTTTTCGTTCAGCAGGCGAATCAAATCGTCGGTTGTGTGGATGACGGTCATCATGGTCTCCAAGGCGTGGGCTGCTCATGTCCTCGTTGCCTACATCTTAAAATCTCAAAATCGTCTGTGTCTTTGTCAACGAAACCGGCTCAGACGCGCATCCGCAGCATGGGGCGGCTAAAAGACACGTCGAGAAATTGCCCGGTGTGGGCCGAGCGCGTACCAGGAGGCATGAAGTGGATGACAAAGGCGCGGCGCTGGCGATCGGTTTGGTTGGGCGGGGTGTAGTGTAAGGTTTGGCAGTGGTGGAAGAGCGCGCCGCCGGCGGGTAGATTTATGATGGCGGCTTGGGCTGTATCGACTTGGTCGCCGTAGTCGAGCAAGGCACTGGTCTGCTCTGACCGCTCGTGCCCGACGGGCGTCAGGTGCGATTCGGGCAGCAGGTGCATGGCGCCGTTTGTCGCATCGACATCGTCGAGCGTCATCCAGCAGCTAACCAAATTGGCCGGCATACATTTCCAGTAGGCGTTGTCTTGGTGCCAAAAGACCGGGCCGCCGTGGTGGGCGGGTTTGTACAGGGCTTGGTCGTGGAAGAGCTGGATATTAGGGCCGATGAGGTCTTCGGTCATGTCGAGGATGCCGGGGTCGTAGAGCAGTTGCCGGAAGAGGATGCTCCGCTCGCACATTTGCGTGATCTGCAACATCTGCTCGTCGGCGTTGTTCTTTTCGTCGAGGTCGTCGGTGTCACTGATGGACAGGTTGCGGAAGCACCCGTTTTGGCGCGCCTCGGCAAAGAGCCGGTCGTATTCATCGCGCAGCAAGGCGATGGGGTCGTCGTCTAGCAGCTTGCCGACGGAGATGAAGCCGCGCCGGCGGAATTGGTCGATCTGCTCTTGGTCGAGTGCTTTGTGGAGTTGGGGAGCGGACGGGGCTGTGGTCATCTGTATTCCTCCTAGTGAAGCGTGCAAATTAACAAGGGCCGCGACCGATTACAACCGTCGTCACGCGGCGTATAGACGAGCGGTTTCATGTGGCCGCGGCGCGGCTCAGGGTGAGTAGCGCGATTTCGGAAGGGGCACCGAGCCGCAACGGCGGCCCCCAGTAGCCGGTACCGCGGTGGACGTAAATCCAAGTGTCGCGAAATTTGTGCAGGCCGGCGACATAGGGCTGTTGCAGGGGGATTGCGTACTTCCACGGCACAAACTGACCGCCGTGCGTGTGGCCGGATAGCTGTAAGTGGCAATCGGCTTGGCTGGCGGCTCCTATGCTGCGCGGCTGGTGCGCGAGTAGGATGCGCACATCGGCCCCGTCGCTGGCGGCAAGGGCTTTGGCCGGGTCTGAGGCGTGGTCGGAGACCATCTCGCCGGCACTGAAGTCGGTCGTGCCGGCGAGGGCAATCCGTCCGCCGCGGCAGTCGATCGGGCGTCCCTCGTTGATCAAGACATCGAAGCCGAGGCGGCGCGCCTGCTCGGTCCAGCTATCCACGCCCGAGTAGTACTCGTGGTTGCCCGTGCAGAAATAGACCCCGAGCGGCGCGGTGAGTTCGGCGAGAGCAGCGGTATGCGGGGCGAGTCGTTTGACCGGTCCGTCGGCGAGGTCGCCGGTGAAGGCGATGAGATCGGGTTGCAGTTCGTTGACCCGAGCGACAACGCGCTCCACAAAAGGGGCCTTGATGGTCGGGCCGACGTGGAGATCGCTGATCTGGACGATGCGCAGCCCCACTAGCGCCGGCGGGAGATTCTCGATGGGGACATCGACCCGGCGGACCGCGGGCGTACGGCGGGCTTGATAGTAGCCATAGCCCGCCGTGACCCAGATCAGCGCAAAAGTCGCCAAGTCGAGGCTGGCATTGAGTGCCGCGTCGATAGGATAGACGAGGCCTAGGAGCAGCCCCCCTATATCGCGCAGGAATAGCAACGTCGAGCAGACGGTAAAAAAGCCCATGCCTAAATAGGCCACCCAAGCGAGGAGATCGGTCAGCGAGGTTGGACGGGACCGCAGGCGAAACAGCAACAAGGGCGTCAATAGCAAGAACACCAGCGCCAATGCGGCACCGATATGTGCGGGCGGCGGCAGATAGGGGATGAGCCGCCAGCCCGAATAGCCGTAGATCGAGCCGAGCAGCGAGAGGAAAATCAGCGCAAACATGCCATGGTCTTTGGTGGCTTTTACTGTGGAGGCGACCCCAGCCTCTTACAAGCCGCGGTACAGTTGGCCGCTGGGTCTTGTTTCTCGGCGGCCGAGTTGTTATAAAGGACTTAGAGGCAAAAAGAGTGGCTTATTTGAATAAAAGGAGACCAATCGTGAAAGGCCAACAACTCGACTTTTTCGAGGAAGAAGGGTACGTCATCATCAAAGGCGGGCTTACGGACGACGATCTCGCGCCGCTCATCGAGGATCACAACATCGTCGTCGATGAAATGGCCCGCGATCTGCACAGGCAGGGCAAGATCGCCAACCGCTACGAAAACGAGCCTTTTGAGCGGCGCTTGGCTTGCCTCTCAGAGGAGTGCGACGAGGTCGATGGCTGTCCCGACATAGGGGAAACCCGCCGACGCGGCACCTTTGACTTTTTGTGCAACCCGAACCTCGTCGATCTGATTGAGCCGTTCATCGGCCCAGAAATTACCTGCAATGCCGTGTCGCACGTCCGGCCAAAGATGCCGGCAACCGACGTCGCCTTTCATCAGGACGCCGTGTTCACCACCCCACAAGCCCAAGGCATCCTACAGGTCACCGTGTGGATCCCCCTCGTCGAGGCGACCGAAGAAAACGGCTGCTTGCAGGTCCAACCCCGGGTCCATCAACGGCGCATGGTCTATTGGTCGTACGGGCGGGATTTACCCCAAACCGAGCGGATTAGTCTGCCCATGCAAAAGGGAGACGTCCTATTCGTGCATAAACTGACCCCCCACGGCTCAGGCCCCAACCACACCAACGCCGTGCGCTGGAGCGTGGACTTGCGCTACCAGAAGACGGGCGCACCCTCCCCGCGCCCAGAGTGGCCCAGTCTCGTCGCCCGCAGCCGGCGCGATCCCTCCTCGGAGACGGCTTATGAAGACTGGCACGATCAGTGGGCCGCCGCGCTCGCAAAAACGCCCCAACAGCTTCGCTACGAACGTCCAACCGAGCCTCGGCCCTTCACCGGCGAGATGTTTCCCGAGTAGCGCAGAGTAGCAGATGCCGATCGCGCAGCGGCTGGTTAGACTAGGCGATGACGCCGCCGCCGAGGCAAACGTCACCGTCGTAGAACACCGCGTGCTGGCCCGGCGCGATGCCGGGGTCGGGCGTGGCCAACGTGACGTGGGCGCGATCCGGCGTGCGCGTCTGCACCTGACAGGGAATTAGAGTTGGCCCGTGCCGCAGCTTGACGTGGAGCGCGCCCTGCGCTGGCGCACCGGCGATCCAATGGATGTGTTCGGCGATTAGTTCGCGGCGTCCGGCTCGGGTCGGCGCACTGCCGTGGGCGATGTACACGATGTTGTTGGCGACGTCTTTGTCCGTTACATACCAAGGGCCGCCGCCGAGTTGCAAGCCGTGCCGCTGACCAATGGTGTAGAACCAATAGCCGGGGTGCTCGCCCTTCTTTTGCCCGCTTGCCCGCTCGACGATGTCGCCCTGGGCCTCTCCCAAGTGGAAGCGGACAAAATCCCGATAGTTGATCTTACCCAAGAAGCAGATGCCTTGGCTGTCGGGGCGGTCTTTGGCCGGCAAGTCGAGTTCGGCGGCGAGGGCGCGCACTTGGCGCTTGTGCAGGTGCCCGATGGGCAAGCAGAGCCGAGCGAGTTGCGCCGCGCTCAGGTTGGAGAGGAAATAGGTCTGGTCCTTGACCCGATCGGCCGCGCACCTAAGCCGATAACCGCCTGCGGCCTCCTCGACGCGGGCGTAGTGCCCAGAGGCAATTTGCTCGCACTCGCCCGCTACCCGCTGATAAAAGGCACCGAACTTGACGCGCTGGTTGCACCAGATGTCCGGGCTAGGGGTGCGCCCCAAGCGCAGCTCGGCCAGCGCATACTCGACGATGTGGGTGCGGTACTCGCTTTGCAGCGGCACGACTTCGAGTGGAACCCCGAGCTGTTCGCAGGTGGCGCGGGCGTAGGACAAATCCGTTTCCCACGGGCAGTCGCCGAGCGAAACCAGCTCATCCTCTAGCCAGATCTTGAGGTAGTAGGCTTTGGGGACGAGCCGCTTTTCGCGCTGGATCAACGCGAGGGCCAGCGAGCTATCGACCCCACCGGAAAGCAGGACGGCGACATTCATGGGATGCCAGTGCCGGCTAGTAGCGATAATGCTCCGGCTTGTAAGGGCCTTCCGCTGAAAGCCCCAAGTACGAGGCTTGGTCGTCGGTTAGTTCGTCGATTTCGACTCCTAACTTTTGCAGGTGGAGCCGGGCCACCTTCTCGTCGAGGTGCTTGGGCAACATGTAAACGCCAACCGGATACTGCTCGTGGTGGTTGTAGAGCTCCATCTGCGCCAAGACTTGGTTGGTAAACGAGTTGGACATGACAAAAGAGGGATGCCCGGTGGCGCAGCCGAGGTTGACTAAGCGGCCCTCGGCCAACAGGATGATGCTGTGGCCATCGGGAAAGGTGAACTTATCGACTTGGGGCTTGATCTCAACGCGCTCAATGCCGCGATAGGCTACTAGTTCGGCCACTTGGATTTCGATGTCAAAGTGGCCGATGTTGCAGATGATGGCCCCGTCCTTCATCCGCTCCATCTGGTCAATGCGAATAATGTCGCGGCACCCGGTCGCCGTGACGAAGATATCGCTCTCGGCAATGGCGTCGTCCATTTTCTTGACCTCGTAGCCTTCCATGGCCGCTTGCAGCGCGCATATCGGGTCGATCTCGGAGACGATCACCCGCGCCCCCAAGCCTCGCATGGCATCGGCGCACCCCTTGCCGACATCGCCGTACCCGGCCACCACCACGACCTTGCCGGCGATCATTATGTCGGTCGCACGCTTGATGCCGTCGGCCAGCGACTCGCGGCAGCCGTAGAGGTTGTCAAACTTGCTCTTGGTGACGCTGTCGTTGACGTTGATCGCCGGCACGGCCAGCGTCCCGGCTTCGAGCATCTGATAGAGGTGATGGACGCCCGTAGTCGTCTCTTCGGAGATGCCGCGAAGGCCCGGCAAAAGCGCGGGGTGCTTCTCGTGGATCCACTGGGTCAGGTCGCCGCCGTCGTCGAGAATCAGGTTGGGGCCAGCGCCGTCGGGCCAGCGCAGGGTTTGTTCGGTACACCACCAGTATTCGTCCTCCGTCTCCCCCTTCCAAGCGAAGATCGGGATGCCGGTGACGGCGAGGGCCGCGGCCGCGTGGTCTTGGGTCGAGAAGATGTTGCACGAACACCAGCGCACTTGTGCCCCCAGCGCGGTGAGCGTCTCAATGAGCACGGCGGTCTGGATCGTCGCATGCAGGGAGCCAGCAATCCGCGCCCCCGCGAGCGGCTGGGCGTTTCCGTACTCGGCGCGCAGGGCCATCAGCCCGGGCATCTCTTGCTCGGCGAGAATGATTTCCTGTCGGCCCCATTCGGCCAGCGATAGGTCGGCGACCTTGTAGTCTAAAGCAGCGGTCTTTTGTGCCGCGATTTCCATTGGTTTCTCCTTCTCCTTATGGGTGATTTAGCTGTTTAGGCAATTAAGACACGCGCCCGCGAATCGGCAAGCGTCCCGCCAAGTTGACTGTCTGGTGCCTACACCCTACCTTGCCCCCATCCTCACAATCCTGCCTCCTGCCCGTCATGTCATACCCAGCCGATCATGCAATCCCTCGTTTCCCCCTCCGTCCTGTACCGGGATAGCTTCCTCGAGGGCGCGGCCGAGTTCTCAAGCGAAGGCCGTTTCGACTCCACGTACGCCCTATCCCTCGGCTACGACCGCGACGCCCTCGCCGACCACTTCCCACAGTTCGTGCGCGACCTCCGCGCCCTCGCCGACGCGACGAGTTTGCCGACGCGGTATCCAGACCGCGTGCTCTGGCTCGTCCACGACGGCGAGTACATCGGCCAAACCTCCATAAGGCCCGAGCTTTGCACCCCGTATTTGCTCACCTACGGCGGGCACATTGGCTACAGCATCCGCCCCTCGCGGCGAGGTCGCGGCTACGGCAAGGCCATCCTCGCCCTGACGCTGGTGGCGTCGCGGGAGCTTGGACTGCGCCGCGTGCTGGTCACCTGCGATTCGGACAACATTGGCTCTCGCAAGATCATCGAGCACAACGGCGGCCTATTTGAAAGCGCGATGGCCATGCCCAGTCAAGCATTTCGCGTTGAGGGACGCCAATTCGTGCAGCACGTCGAGAAGTTGCGCTACTGGATAGACCTGTGAGGGGCCGTAATTGGCAGGGCGGCGGCCAAACCCTATATTCGCCGCCATGTCGAACTCAACCCAAGCAGCGCTGCCCGACCGGAGCACCTGTCTGGCACTCTATCGCCTCATGCTGGTCATTCGCCGCTGCGAAGAACAGCTCGCCCGGTCCTACCAAGCCGGCCTGATCCCGGGTGCTTGTCACACGTACGTCGGCGAGGAAGCCATTGCCGCTGGCGTTTGCGCCCACCTCAACGACTGCGACGCGGTTTTTAGTACGCATCGCGGCCACGGCCACGCCCTCGCCAAAGGCGTACCGCCCAAGGAACTGATCGCCGAGCTTTTTGGCAAAGCCACGGGCTGCTCGCAGGGGCGCGGTGGCTCCATGCACCTTTTCTCGCCGCAAGTGGGCATGATGGGCACCAGCGGCATCGTCGGGCCCTGCATTCTCCAAGCCGCCGGCGCCGGCTATTCCTTTAAGCTCTTGGGCGTCCCCAAGGTCGGCGTGGCCTTCTTTGGCGACGGGGCGGTAGCCAACGGCGCCTTTCACGAGGGCATCAATCTGGCGACCAACTGGCAGTTGCCAGTGATCTTCGTGTGCGAAAACAACCTCTATGCTACGGAAGTGGCCTTTGCCGATACCACCCGCAACCCGCAGGTAGCCAACCGCGCGGCGGCCTATGGACTGCCCGGCATCGCCCTCGACGGCAACGATATAGCTGCGGTGTACGCGGCCGCCGGCGAAGCGATAACCCGCGCCCGCCAAGGCGATGGTCCGACCCTTATCGAGTGCAAGACCTACCGCACCCGGCCCCATGCCGAGGGAATGCGCGACGGGGGCTATCGCTCCAGCGAGGAAATCGACGAGTGGAAAAAGCGCGACCCCATCCCGGCTTTTGCCGACAAGCTGCTAGCGGCCGGCCACGCCCGCCAAGAAGAACTCGACGCGGTCGCGGCGGACGTCACCGCGCTGATCGCCGAGGCCCTGCAATTTGCCCACGACAGCCCATGGCCCGACCCGACCACCGTGGCCGACCACGTCTTTAGCCAAGGGGACGGCGCGTAATGCCCGAACTCACGTACGTGGAAGCGGCGCGCCAAGCCCTAGCCGAAGAGATGGCGCGCGACGAGACCATTTTCGTCGTCGGCGAGGGCATTGGTCCGCGCGGCGGCAACTTCAACACCACCACCGGCCTCTTCGACCAGTACGGCCCGGAGCGCTTGCGCGACACCCCGATATGCGAGCGCGGCTTCGTCGGCTTGTGCGCTGGCGCGGCCATGACCGGGACGCGGCCCGTGGTGGATTTCATGTTCTTGGACTTCATTCTCGATGCGTTCGGCGAATTGGTCAACCAAATCGCCAAGATGCAGTACATGAGCAGCGGCCGGCTGAAAATGCCCATCGTCCTGCGCGGCTGCATTGGCGTCGGCGGCGCGGCCGCCACTCATCATTCGGGCAATTACTATCCGATCTTTACGCATCTGCCCGGCTTCAAGGTCGCGGTGCCGTCCAATCCGTACGACGCTAAGGGCCTGCTCAAGACAGCCCTGCGCGGCGACGACCCAGTGCTCTTCCTCGAACACAAGTCCTTACTCAACACCCGCGGCGAGGTTCCAGCCGAGGAGTACTGCATCCCCTTTGGCCAAGCGGCCGTGCGCCGCCGCGGCGAGCACCTGACCGTTGCGGCTCTGACGACCATGGTCGCCGAGGCCCTCCAAGTCGCCGAGGCCCTCTCCGGCGAGGGCCTCTCGGTCGAAGTCATCGACCTCCGCACTACGTCCCCCCTCGACGTGGACGCCGTGCTCAAATCCGTTCACCGGACGGGCCGCCTGCTGATCGCCGATGAGACCTTTGCCCCCTGCGGCATAGGCGCGGAAATCGCCGCCGAAGTGATCGACCGGGCCTTCGACGACCTCGACGCGCCCGTGCGCCGGCTCAACGGCGCGCACGTGCCCACCCCGTACAGCGCACCCTTAGAGGCCGCAGTCGCGCCCAACAGGAAGGACCTAGAACGGGCCATCCGCGATCTGATGGCTGAGTAGGAGCGAGCGCATGGCCGAGGCAATCGCGATGCCCCGCTTGGGGTGGACCATGAAGGAGGGGACCCTCGTCGAGTGGCTCAAAGCCGATGGCGACGCGGTCGAGGCGGGCGAAATCCTCTTTACGGTGGAAAGCGACAAGGCCCTCAACGAAATCGAGACCTTCTCCAGCGGCATCCTGCGCATCCCCCCAGACGCACCCCCACCCGGTGCTATCGTGCCGGTGGGGACCCTGTTGGGCTACCTGTTGCAGCCCGGCGAGGCCATGCCGACCGCTCCGGTCTCGACTCCCGCAGCAGAACCCGATCCAACGCCGGCGGAACCCGCGCCCGCACCAAAGCCGAAACCGACCCCAACCCGCTCCGCAGGGCCGACGATCAGCCCCCGCGCCCGGCGCGTGGCCTCGGCACTCGGGGTGGAATGGCGCGCACTCACCGGCAGCGGGCGCACGGGCCGGATCGTCGAGCGCGATGTTCGCGCGGCGGCCGCACGGCCCCAGCCCCTAGCCCATGCGGTCCTTACTACCCAAGCAGACGCCACCGATCTAGTCGCTCTACGCGCTCGGTTCAAGGCCGCCCAGGGCCTAGCCGCGCCTACGTACCATCACCTGCTCGCCAAAATGACGGCCGTCGCTCTGGGCCGCTATCCCCTCGGGCCAAGCCGGGCCGTGCATCTCGGCCTAGTCGTGGATACCGCCGATGGCTTGGTCGTGCCGGTCCTCCGCGACGCGGATTCCAAGAGCTTGGCGCAGCTCGCAGCCGAAGCCCGCGACCTAACCCTCCAAGCTCGCCGCCGCACCTTGCCGCCGACCGCGACCCAAGGAGCGACCTTTGTTATCGCCAACTTGGGGTTGTATGGAATCGACGACTTTGTGCCGACGACCTATCAGACGCAAGCGTTTTTGGGCGTGGGTCGAATTGCGGCCAAGCCGGCCGTCTATCAAGGGCAGGTCGTGCCGCGAGCACTTGTAGCCTTGAGCCTGACTTTCGACGATCAAGCGATAGACAGCGGTCTAGCGGCCCGCTTTTTTGGGCAGGTGCGGGCCTTTGTCGAGCAGCCGGAGCTGTGGTTGGGACCCCTTTGGAGCAACAATGTTAGATAATTTACGTAACTCGTTGAAAAAAAATGATTTACCCCCCACCCCGAAAATTCGGTCCTGAGTTTCGGCATCGCCTGCCCCAACTTCTGTTTGTGTCGGCCCTTATGCTGGCGGCCTTCGCCTACGGCGGCCTCGGCGTCCACTACCAGCTATTCCCCTTCCCGTTTATCGCCGACGGCATAAAGACCTTGCGGACTCTGCACGAGCTACATACCAGAAAGGACGATGATGGCCAATTCCTGCGCTTCGCCGATGTGCCGCCGGAACGCGTGGCCTCCAACCGCTTCGAGTTCGTGGCCGGCGATGCCCTCAGCGGTCCGGTGCTGTGGCAAGGCGGACGCTACCAGTTTCTCGAGTATTGCCCCGGGGGGATGCCTTGCAGTAGAGTTCACCACCACCGGCCAAGTCGCCCATGCCTACCCGTTCCGCAACGATGAACTCGAACAAGCGGCAGCCGATGCCCAATCCGACGAATTCCCCTACGAGCTATCCCCTGCCGCCTCTTTTAGGGATGTTGATGTGATAGGCATATCGCGCTACGCGAATGGCGACCTGCTGGTGGTTTTTCACCAAAACTCTGCTTTCCCGTTTGGTGCGGGCGTTGCGCGGATAGACCGCGATGGGCATCCGGTGTGGTTCCGGCGCGACTACAGCCACCACTGGCCACATCTCGAAGAAGACGGCGTCGCGCTGGTGCCCGGCCTGTTGGTTGGCAGCGGGTTCATATCCTTAAAATTACTAAGTCCCCTCAGGCTCAAGTGCCGCACGGGTCGACCGTATCTCGACGCGATCGGCATTATCGACGGAAATGGACAGCTCCTAAAGCGCATCAATCTGCTCAATGCCTTGCGCGATTCTCCATTCGAGCACATCATGCAATCCACCTCGAAACCCAGACACCGTCCTTCCGCTCTGTGTGACCCCCTTCACCTCAACTTCGTCCACCGGCTTCGCGACGACGCCGGCGGGACATGGGGCCTCGCGCCGGGCGACCTCGTCGCGTCCCTACGCAACCTAAGCGCATTCGCCATTGTCGATGGCGAATCCGGCCGCGTCAAGCGGCTGGTCCGCGGGAGCTTCTTCTATCAACACAGTGTCCAGCACCTGACGGGATCGACCTTCCTGATGTTCGACAATTACGGCAACGATGGGGTTTACGGCCCCTCGCGGCTGCTCAAGATCGACCTCGCCGATGGCCGGGAGACGACCCTCTTTCCCAACGACCAGACGCCCGAACCCCTGCGAAACCTGTTCTCCGCCTACCAAGGTGCAATCGACATCTCGCCCGACCGCCAACGGGCGATGATCTCATTCACCCTGGAGGGCATAGCCATCGAGGTGCGCCTCGCCGATGGCGCGGTGCTGAATGTCTTCCATTCCCTGCACGATGTGTCGAACTTGGAGCAGTTCCCCGAAGAGTACCCCGAAGAACGGCAGCAAAGAGCCGCCGTATTCGAGATAAATGGACTTTACTACATCCGTAATTGAGGAGATTACGGATCGTTTTTGATTCGTTCGACTATATCCGCGACGGATATCGGATTCCTCCATGCCCGCCAAGCCTTATGGCCTGAAGCGAGGAACCAGATGAATGCCGCTACTGCTGCTCCTCCATAGACTTGATGCCAAAACTCCTTCGGCAGCAGAAAATCATTCGGGGTGCTCGTGGTGAGAGTACTTACAAGCGTAAGAAAAATGCCCAAAGGAGCTATCCAAGATTTACTGTCATGCTGAGTGTAGTTGTATTCGTTGAGAATGTTTTTCAGCTTGTCTTCTGTGGTATGAATCACTACTTGAGCGACATTACTGTGAATGCTCTTAATTGGCACACTATGTGTTTCAATGTCCCCATCTCTTTCCGACATTCCATCACACCCCTTGCAAGAGAAGTTGCAGATCGAGTTTGTTGGTGCCTCCAATCGCATAATTACTGGCCATGAAGGCGAGTTTTTGCCCGTCGTGCAGAGTTGCCAATAGTGCTGGTTCGATCAAAGCCGTACCCAGCGAATTATCCCACTTGCGGAATACAATCGTCGCCCCGTCGTTAGTCGGAGTAATATCCACACCTCGCTCTGCCGATGTATTATCGAACTTGATGTTTAAATCGAACTTCCATCCCTTGACATTCACTGGGATACGAGCAGTTGAATGCTCTGGAATGAGAAGCGCGTAGTGCCCTAACAGATCTCCATCGCCAATTTTTACCATTGGTCTTCTCCTTTGTTGCGTACCCACGAAAGCACCTTCTACCAAAATTACCAACTTTGTGCGTCCTAAGCGCATCCTATCGGTCCGAGAAGTAACAGAAAGCAGCACATTATATCCAATTTATCAACTCGGTTAAAAGCCCACCCAATACCCCTCACTCCAACATCGTCTGCACGACCATGCGCGTGCCATCAATCCGCACTCGTATCGCGCCGGTGTGGTCGGTGCGCAAAACCTGCGCCCCGTGCGCTGCGTAGCGTGCGACGACCTCGGGGGCCGGGTGTTTGAACTTGTTGCCCTCCCCCAGCGACATCACCGCCACGGCGGGCGCGACCGCCTCGACAAAAAGCGGCTGCGACGAAGTGCGCGAGCCGTGGTGAGCCACCTTGAGCAAGCGCGCCGGCAGCCGCGTTCCCCACGCGAGGATCGCCGGATCGGTCTCCTGCTCTACGTCGCCGGTAAAGAGGACCCGCACGGCTCCGTGCTGCAAGCTAAAGACCACCGAGCCGTTGTTGGGGCCAAAAGGGGCGTTGCCATCTGCATCGACAAAGTCCGCGGTCGGATGCAGGACCAGCCCGGCGACCCCGTCCAAGCCGGCCAAGCTGTCGCCGGCCGCGACCCGGTGGTAGCGTACGCCCCGCTCGGCGATGAGTTCCTGCAAACGCCGCGCTGTCCACGAGTCATAGACTTGTCCGCTGTCGAGAAAGTGATCGACCTCTATATGCTCCAACAGGGCTACTAGCCCGCCGATGTGGTCGTTGTGCGGATGCGAGGCCACGACGACATTGACTCGCCGGACGCCCATAGAGCGCAAGAAAGGCACCAGCACCTGTTCTCCGTGGTCGAAGTATTCGCTGCGCTCGCCGCCATCGACGACCATGGTTTTGCCGCCGGGAAAGCGCACAAACGCCGCGTCGCCTTGGCCCACGTCCAAAAAGACGATCTCCAAGTCGCGGGCGCGAAGCGCGTACGTCCACACTGCGACATTGAGCCAGACCAGCGCGGTGAAAATGGCCGCCTTGCACGCCCACGCCTTGTGGGGCAGGAGGGGGCCGAGTAGGCAGAGCGCGGCGGCCACAGAGACAAAAAGCACCCCCGGGCGCGGCACGGCCACCGACGCAAAGGGCAGCGTGGCCCACCACGAGACCAGCTCTAGCAGCCCCACGAGGACTAGGTAATTGGCGGCGTTGAACGCGGTGGCGACCCAAGGCAAAATCCAACCCGTCAACGCGGCCAGCAACCCCAAGCCCACAGCGAGTGCTAGGAGCGGCACTACCACTATATTGGCTACCACGCCCGTCAGCGCGAGTTGTTGAAAGGAATAGGCGATCAAAGGGCCGGTGCCGAGCTGGGCCGCCAGCGAGGCGCACAGTGGGCTGACGATCCAGCGACCAACTCGGCTATCGGCTCGTTGAAAGGCGGCGGGAAAAAGCGAGGCGATCGGGCCGTGCAAGGCGACTATGGCCCACGTCGCGCCGAAGGAGAGCTGGAAGCTCAGGCTCCACGGACTGTCCGGCCATAAGACCAAGATCGCTAGTGCCGCGAGTCCAAGGGTGTTGTAGATGTCGCCCGGCCGCCGCAGCACCCGCCCCAACAGCACCACCGACCCCATCAGAACCGCCCGCACCACGGGCACCTGCGCCCCGGTTGCGAGGGCATAGAGCACGAGCGCGGCGATGGTAGCCGCCGAACTCGGCCGGTCGGCGAGCCGCAGGAGCCGAAACCCAAAAAAGAAGAACCCGCCCACCAGCCCGACGTGGAGTCCGCTGACCACCAGCGCGTGCGCCAGCCCGACGCGGCGAAACGCAACGCGCACTTCCTCGGAAATTCGTCGTTTCTCTCCCAAGAGTACGCCCAACAGCAGGCCGGCTGGTGCTCCGGTGAGGTTGCGCTCAATGCTCTGGCGCACGGCGCGTCTGAGGGGCAGCACCACGCCCTCGTACAGCCAGTGCCCGGGCAAGCGCTCCACGGCAACGACCTGCTCGGATTTGCCGATGAAGAGCGTGCCATAGACATCCTGCTGGGCCAAAAAGGTTTGGTAGTCGAAGCCGCTTGGATTGCGGGCGGCTCGGGGCCTTTGCAACTTCCCGCGCAGGGACACGCGGTCGCCGTAATCGGCCGGCAAATACATGTCTTTTACCGTAACGAACACCTGCCCTGCCAAGTGGTAGATGGTGCTGTCGGTGACCACGTGTTCCAACTCGATGGCAAAGTGCATTCGCTCGTCGCTGCGTTCAGGTTCTTGGATGATGCGCCCGGTGACCACGCCGCGCTTGCCAAAAACTTCGAGCGCGACCAAGTGCGGCAAAGGGGACAGGGCTGTGTCGATATGGTAACGCAGCGCACCCAACAGGATGACCACCACCCACAGCATCCAACCGGCCCAACGCGCCTTGCGGTAGAACCCGGCGACCGCGCAGAGAAAGGCCAACCCGCTTAGGGAGGCCGTTGCGACCCAGCCCATTTCCACAGCCCGCCCGAGGAAAATACCGATTCCGAATCCGACGGCCGTCCACAGCGCGGGCCGCCGCATCTTTTTGCTCGTGGACATGACCCATATCCAACGGCAAAAATCGTTCCAACTCGACAGGCGTTGGCGAGTCTATATACTAATGTGAGGACAAGAGGAAGTTTTGATTTTTAATGAAGGAAGGTTCGATGACTGCTCCCACACCTATACTTCGCGGCAAGGACCGCCGCTACTTACGCGGCTTAGGCAACGCGCTGCGCCCGACCGTGTATTTGGGCAAAGAGGGCCTTTCCGCGGCCGTCACTCGCTCGCTTGAGCAAGCCTACGCCAACAGCGAGTTGGTCAAGGTGCGCTGCGAGCGCAACATCCCTCTCGACCGCCGCCAAGCCGGCGCGCAGCTTGCCGCTGCGACCCAGTCGCACCTAGTGCAGGTCTTGGGCAACACCCTGCTCCTCTACCGCCCCGACCCCGACGACCCCCAAATAGTACTGCCCGAATAGAGGATTTCTCATCGCTTCCACGCCTCGGCAAAAAGGCCGAGTGAGCCGGGCGCATACCCGGCGTAGTGGTTGTTGAAAAACACGTACACAGGCCGCTCCGGCGCGGCTTCTGCCAACTCGCGCACTTGCCGCACCCAGTGCTCGGTCTCGGCGGCGCGGTCCCAGACGAGGCGGTCCCAATGCCGCTCCTGCTCGCCGCGGCGAATCCGCTCCTCGACATAGGCATCCATCTTTTTGCGATCGCCCAAAAAGCGCACGTAGAGAAAGTGGGCCGTTTGTGGATCGATCCGCTCGACGGTGGCCGCTAAGCTCGGCATGGTGTAGTAGTTGTTCAGCACGAGGGCCACGCCGTGTTCGCGCAGTACATCCAACAATTCCGCTCGTAGCCAGCTCCCGTTGCGCACCTCCACCGCAAAGTCGAACTCGCCCGTGGGTAGCTGTGGCAAAAAGGCCGCTAGCCGCTCGGTAAACGCGCTGCCGTACTCGTTTTCGTGCGCGTCTTGGCCCCGTGCAATGTATGGAAACTGCATCAGCAGAGGCCCCAGCCGCTCGCCCAACGGGGCCATCGCCTCGAGAAAGACTTCCATATCTCCCATGCAGTCCACGAGCATTTTCTCGTGGCTGATCACGCGGGGAATTTTGGCGGTAAAGCGAAAGTGCGGAGGCGTCCGCCGCAGCCAGCCCTCAATCGCTCTTGGCGTCGGCACTCGGTACCATGTCGAGTCGATCTCCACGCTCCTGAAGACCTTTGCATAGTGCTCGATATAATCGGCAGCGGCGCAACCCGCTGGGTAAATCAGCCCTTCCCAATCCGCATTCGACCAACTCGTCGTCCCCAAAAAAAGCTGCGCTGGCAGCCCCTCCTGCACCTGCTGCATCCGCTCGGCGTGTCGCGGCTTGGCCGGCGGCATGATTTGAGAAAAAAGATCGGGTTGCTCTCCCATTGCTCACTCCACAAAAAAGAGGGCACGGCTTCCACCGCCCCCCCGCAATTCCGGCGAATGTCCCTGTATGCGCTACACTTTCTCCCGCACCATCTTCACCACCTGCTCCCGCCCCACCAGCTGCACCAGCGACCCAAATCGCGGCCCTCGCTCCTGCCCCAGCACCACCTCGTAAAACATCTGAAACAGCAACTTGGGAGGCACCCCGGCCTCGCGGGCCAAGTCGAACGGAATGGCCTGCAACTCCTCCTCGGTGGCCCCGTTGGCCGCAACCAGCCGCTCGGCCAACTGCCCCAAGAGCACCCGCTCCGCGGCCGTGGATGGACGAAAGTTCTTGTTCGGCAGCACCACATCTCGGTAGTAGTTAAGCCCCTTCGCGACCAGTGCCTGCGTCACCTGCGGATAAGCCGCCGCCTGCGCGTCGTAGCGCACCAGATAGCCGCCCAACGCCGCGACCGAATCCACGCCCAAGGCCGCGATTAGATTGTTGACCGTTGAGAAGTTGACCCGGGACGCGTACTCGGGCACGACGGCACCGCGGTCGCCGATGTGCCACAGGGCTTGCTCGGGGCGCTCGGCCTCGGCCACGTCGGGATAGTGCCGCAGCGCGTCGAGATAGTCATCCACGCACTTGGGGACAATATCCCAGTGCAGCCGCCTCGCCCGCTTGGGATTTTGAAATAGAAAAAAAAGCAGGGATTCTATGGGCGCGTACCGCTTCCACGCATCCACTGTCACCCCCATGCGGCCGGCACTACTCGCCAACCCGCGTCCTTCCTCGTCGAGAAAAAACTCGTAGCACAAGCCGACCGGCGGCTGCTTGCCCATCAGGCGCACGATGCGAGAGGACTGGCGCACCGAGTCAATGAGGTCTTTGCCGTACATTTCGTAATCGACCTCGTAGGCGTACCAGCGCAGGGCCCAGTCAACTTTCCAGCCCACCTTGGCGTTGCCACCGAGCACCGACTGCTCGCCGCTATAGCCACACCCGGGGTAGTGGCCAGCATTGCGATCGCAGGTGAAGCTCACAGTGCCCCGGCTGGGATGGTAGGCCGTGACCCGCGTGGCCATGATCGAGCCACAGTTGGGACAAATCGGGAAGAAGGGCGACCAGTGCGGGCGGTTTTGCTCCCGCAGGGTGGGCACGATGATCTGACGGACCTCCTCGGCTTTGTCGAGGAGCACTGAAAGCCCTTCGTCAAAGTCGCCGCGCACGTAGGCTGCACGCGAGCTTTGGAACTCGTAGTCGAAGCCGGAGGCGTCGAAAAACTCGCACAGCTTGGCGTTCATGTGGTCGCTGAAACTCGCACAGCGACCAAAGGGATCGGGAACGGCGTGTAGGGGTTTGCCGAGGTGGGCGGCGAGCATATCGGGCTGCGGCAAGTTGCTAGGCACCTTGCGCAGGCCATCCATGTCGTCGCTGAAGCAGAGTAAGCGGGTCTTTGCTCCGTAGAGGTATTCGTACGCGTTGCGCACCCAAGAGGTGCGGACGCCTTCTGAAAAATGCCCTAGGTGGGGGAAGCCGCTGGGGCCAAAGCCGGTCTCAAACAGCACCGGACGGTCCGCGCTCGGCTGGCGTCGCTTGGCGATTTGTGCCGCTTCTTGGAAGGGCCAAGCCCGTTGCGTACTGGTCTGGTTCCTCGCCATGCGACTGGGGTGGGTTTGCGGCGTCTCAGCGGTTGCGGAAAGTAATGCGTCCGCGGCTCAAATCATAGGGCGAAAGAGCCACGGTGACTTGGTCGCCGGGCAACACGCGAATGTAGTATTTGCGCATTTTGCCGGAGATGTGGGCCATAATCTCGTGACTATTTTCCATCTCGCACTTGAAGTAGCCGTTGGGCAGAGCCTCTTTAACCACTGCTTGGACTTCGATTGCTTCTTCTTTGGCCATTGTTCTCGCCTAAAGGAGGGATAATGGCAGCGTTTGCACGCGCCAAAAAAAATTAGCCGCTCGCTGGAGCGACTTGCAAAAGGGATAGATTGTACGCGCTAGCCCAGCAAAAGTCAAACTCATTCGATCAAGTAACTCACGTCGTACGAGGCGTGTTTGACCGCTTCAATTGTCGTTAGGTGCGGAGCGAGCTGCTGGACCTTGCCGTAGTATTGGACGGCTTCGGCCAAGCGCTCGGTCTTTTCGCAGATCACGCCGAGGTTGTGCAGGGCCGGAATGTGATCGCCGGCCAGCGCGATGACCTGTTTGAAGGCCGCTTCGGCCCCGGCGAGGTCGCCGCTGTCGAGGTGGGCGAGGCCCTTGGCGAAGAACATGCTCTCGTTGTCTTGCTCGTGCTCAACGGCCTTGGCCAGCACGGCGAGTGCCAACTCGGGCTGTTGGGCTTGCAGCCGCACGAGGCCGAGGCTGTAGTAAGCGCGAGCCAGTGCGCGGCGCGCCCCGCGATACTTGAAATCAACCTGCAACAAGGTCTCTAGGTGTTCGATGGACTTTTTGAAGTCGCCGACCTTGTGATACGCCACGGCCATGTTGAAGCGGGCACCGACGTGATCGGGCTGGATCGCAATGACTTTTTCGAGGTATTCGAGGCCCTCGGCCTGACGCTCGGTGCGGCAGAGCAAGGTCCCTAACCCGGCCATCGCTTCGACCATCAGGGAATCCAGCCGCAGGGCTTCCTCGTAGTGGTGCTTGGCCTCGCGGTCGTATCCTTGGCCGTGGAGCATGACCGCGAGGTTGCAATGGGCCTCGGCGTAGTTGGGGTCGAGTTGCAATGCCTCGTTCAGCAGCCTTTTGGCCTCGTACTTTTGCCCGTCGTCAAAGTACGCGTTGGCGAGGAGGACGCGCAGTTGGGGGTTGTAGGGTTCGATGGTGACCTTGGCGTTGAGGTAGCGGATCTTCTCTTTGGCCCAGAGGTTGTACCCCCGCTTATCTTGGCGCTGGGCCGGCCCCTCGCTACCGAGCAAGGCCAGCAATAGCAACGCGAGTGCGGCTCTCATGGTTGGAACTTCTGAATCCGATCATTGAACGTATCGGCCACATAAATGAACCCCTCGGCGTCGCGGGCGATGCCACCGGCCACCACCTCGCGCTCGCCTTCTTCGCCCGTGGCCATATCGACGACGACTTGGATGCGGCCGGTGAAGCGGAACTGATCATCCCCTGCGCCCTCCTCGCCCCAGCGCGTCAGGTAGTGCCCCCGGTGGAACACCTCAATGCGACTGTGGCCGGCATTGACCACGAAAGCCCGATCGGCCGCTTCATCGACGGCAAAGTCGGTGGGCCGCAGCAAAAGCCCGTTGCCGCGGTCTTGGTGCGATTTGGGATCGCGGCCGATGGCGCGGCTCGCCGAGGTGCGCTTGGGGTCGTCGTACACGACGAGCCGAGGGGCCTGCCAGTCCCCGGTGCGTAGGGCCAGCGGCTCGATCAGCGCGGCAAAGTGCCCTTGCCAAAGCCGCAGACTGGCTACCAGCAGGGCCGGTATCGCATACTGGACTTGCTGCTCGCCGGCTGGGTCGAATAGCTGCAACTGGCTAATGCTCTCGATGTAGATGTCCTCGCCGTTGATGACGATGTGGCGGGCGAACAGCCCGGCTAGTGGGCGCGTCCACAACAGCTTTCCATCCGGGGCAAATTTCGCCCAAAAGGCTTCTGGCTTCTGGTTCGGGCGGTGCAGGTTGTACACCACGTAGAGGTGACCGGCGGCGTCGAGGGCCAGCGCCGGCCCATCCAACGCACTCGTTTCCATACAGGCCAGCGGCTCATCGGTATAGACCCATGGGTCTAAGGCGCGGCCCGAGCGGTCGACGCGGTCGACGCGCCCCGCGCCCGCGCCGACGACAAAGACCGTGCCCTTGCGGCTGAGGGCCAGCCGCGTGGGGGCCGTGCCCTCGGCCAGTGCCCAGTTTGCGACGCGGCGGTGGAATCCACCCGTGGCCGTCGTGCTGACCAGCTCGTGTACGGTCTCATCCTCGCCGAAGAAGCTGACGACCCGGTAGGTGTACTGGGTGTTGGCCAACAGGCCGGCGTCTGTAAAGGTGGTGTCGGCGGCGGATTCCACGCGGGCGATGGCCGCGAACTCACCCCCGGCAGCGCGCTGGATTTCACCGTAGAGAAAGCCCGCTGAAAACCCTCGACGCCAAGTTAGCTGCGCGGTGGCCGTCTCGCTGGAAAAGGTGGCTTTGAGCACGGGGGGGGCCGCAAGCCAAGGCGGAACCTTCTTGCTGGCGAAGGGGCCGACGCAGGCGACGAGTGCGGTGGCGAGGCAAAAGACGAGTCGATTCATAGCGCAAAAGAGATAGGCCCGCCCTCCCGCAATGTCAAGGAATGTGGAATTACCCCAGAATGAAAACGGTGTTGCCGATCTTGCCGCTAAAGTAGTCGATGACCAGCCACAGCCCGTTGCACAGGGCCTCGCCCATGATCAGGCCCATAAAGAAATGCTGGCTCGCCCGATAGTGCGCCGCCCCGCCAAAACGCAAAATGAGCTTCTTGAGCACCCAAGCTAAGAGCACGCAAGACCAGATTTTGTCGAGCATGAAGTTCGCGCCAACTGGGAAGCCGATTGGATGGAAGGGCCACCACAAAAGGTGCTGCCGTGCCCAAGTCAGCAGGACCATGACCACGGCTCCACCAGCGAAGAATGCCAATCCCAACCCGTCGGCCCCGGCTGGCTCTAGGGTGCGCTGGGCGGCGTTGTAGATGGTCGCTGGGCCGCCGTGAAAACGCCAGCTATCGAGGTTGATGCCCCCGTACTTGTAGGCGAGGTAGAAGACCATCCAGCCGGAGCCGGCCGCGCCGATAAAGACGGCCGCGACCACCGCCCAGAACACGACTCGCCGACTGCGGCGGTCCATGTTTTGGATCAGCTTCAATCCATTGGCGACCATGGCCAGCAGGAAGATGCGGATGTCGGCCGACCAGATATAGGATAGGGAGAGGTTGAAGACGCCAGCCGCCCCGATCGTCTGCGAGCCGATGCCCTGCACGATGAGGTCTGGAGCGATCATGGGCGAGCGCACGGCCGCTAACCCCGCTTCGCACACGACCCGTGCGATGCCGATAAACACCAACAGGGCCACCGCCGCAAAGAGCGCGCCGACCCAGAGCGGGGTCCCCATCAGCCACAGCCAACCGGCGATGCCCCCGGTGCCGAAGAACACTCCGAGCACGGCCGTGCGATAGGACGCGATTTCGTCGCCGTCGTCTATATCTACATGGCGGCTGAGCGCCTTGCGCCATACGTCCCGCAAGTGGCCGCGCCCAGCCCACAGCCCCAAGACCACCATGGCGATGAGGGCGCCGCCGCCCTGATAGGCCAAGAGCGGCTCGTGCGCGACCCCATAGACAAATTTGCTAGTGGATTTGAGGCCGGATAGGGCGAGGAACTCGGCTTCGACCTTGGACAGCAGATAGAAAATCCATATCCCGGCCGCTATTTGGGTACTAATGAGATAGGAAAAGCCAACGAGCGCGAAACTGATCCAGATTTGCAGGCTCTGCTGGCCGATAAACGACGGCACCGACCAAATCAGGCCGAAGCTGGGCAAGGACGGGTAGTATTGGTGCAGGGCCTTGAGGCTGCCATAGGCGAGCGGCACGGCCGCGCCCCACCACAAGACCCCGCGTTTGAGAAAGCCGTTGACCAGCCCGGTGCCGCGCTCGCCTTGCACGATGGCCACCCCGAGTTGAGTCAGCGGATAAGCCAGCCGCTCGTGCTCGACCCACTGCCGGCGCAAAATCACGGCCGTCGATACCATGGCCACGTACAGCGAGAGGAGCAGCAAGGCCCACCAGCCCAGCGGCTCGACCCAAGCGGCGTAGGGAATGTCGGCGGCCGCACTGCCCTCGTAAAAGCCGTGGTTGCCCGCCCCATCATCAACGAGGATGCGCTTTGCCGGAAAGAGCGGAAAGAGCTTTTCGGCCCATTGGTTGGCTGGGGAGGCGTAGTAGAAAATGCCGGTGAGGGCCGGCAAAAGTTGCTGGGTTAGCCCCATGGTGCAAAGGGCGGAGACGACCAGCAACATCACGTACACCAGCACGAGCTCGGCGCGGTTGAGCGCGAGGGTCCCGCCGCGCTGTACCACCGGCACGTTCCACACCGCCGACAGGACGAGGAAAGCCCCAAACCAAAAACCGGGCGAGTACCAATCGACCGCACCCCGGCTGATCCAATAGCTGCAAAAGCCGCTGGTGGTCAGCAGGGCTAGCCCCACCGCTAGGCGGAAGTCGCGGGCCGTGAGCTTAAAGAGCGTATTGAGCAAGCCGACCAGCACCAAAAACAGAAAGATGGCCCCCGGAGTATTGAAGTCGAAGGCCATGTTGGTCGCTCGCATCGCCATGTTGGCATAGGGCGCACCAATGGACAGGAAGAAGCTGAGGAACGAACCGACCCAAAAGCCGCGCAGCGTCAGATGAGAGCGGCCGGCGGCATCGGTGAGTTCGGCGTCTTGGCCGCCCGCGAGATGTCGGCCATAAGGGGCGGGGAGCGATCTATTCACCGCACAGTTTGGGGCTTGACTGCGCAGGTGGGGCAGACGTGCCGCAGGTGTTCGCGCCGCACCTGCCACAGGTCGAGGGCCTTCACTAATTCGCATTCGGCCTGCCCGACCTTGCCCCGCCGCTGCAACTTTCTCCGGTCCAGTGTTGAGTCCAGCTTGTGGGTTGGGACCGGGCAGGGGCCGTTGCGAAAGGCCAGCCCCAAGACCTCGCTGGCGGTCCCGTCCTCGCGCACGATCCGGTCCTTGAGGGCAAAGGACTCAATGCAGCCGCAGGGCACGGACAATTCGGCTACGTGGTAGGCCGTGCTGGTATCGTGGGTAGTGCCCAGCGCGAGGATGTAGCCACCGCCGTGGACCAATTGGCCGATTGGACTGTCTGGGGCCCAGATGCCCGCTTCGAGGTGCCTGTGGCAATAGTCGCTGGCCCGCGGCCCAATCGCCGCCACCGCGTGGGTGGGATGCATGCTGCGCACGGCCTCGGGCCGCCGCCACAGCGCGTCTGGAATCGCGCCATTGGTGGTAGGCGTAGTCAATGGGTTAAAGACCGTTGCCGCGCGGTGATTGAACGAAGGCGCCAGCAGGGTCCCCCGCTTACCGACCGCCTGCAAGAGCGCATCGACGACGGTCTCGGCCCCGCCCTCGACAAAGCCAATGGCCGATAGCGAGCTGTGTACCATCAAGTCCATGCCCGGGGTGACGCCCAAGCGGCGCAAGTCTCTGACCAGTTCCTGGCGGCCGATCATATTGGCCGGATCAATCAGCTCGGCATAGCCCAATTCGGCGTGTGCGGCAAAGTACTCGTACACCCGATCGACGGCGACCGGACCATCCGTCCGCGGCCCGGCCTGATAGTCGGCTTCTTCGCAGGCGATGCACTCGGCGATTTCACCCACATTCCGGCGTCCATCCGCCCAAAACAAGGCCCACGGCGCAAGCTGGGTGGCCGCAATGCGCGCGTTGATCGCGGCGGGCGCGTTTTCGGCTGTCGGCGAGAGCACGGCCGTGCGCCGTGGCACCAGCCGGGCTTGGGCCGTGCGCCGCGCTCGCTTGCCCGGTCTCGCGGCCGCGGCGGCCGCGGCTGACACGTGCCGCTCGCCAGCGTCCATGGCCGCCAAGACTTCGCGCCGATGGCCTCCCCAGAGCCAGCGCGTGAGCCGCCGTACACTGCGGCTGTGCGCCTCGCGCACGTATTCGGCCTCGGCTCGGGGCCGTTCTTTCTTTTTTAATACGGAAAGAAAGTGCTGCGTTTCGGTGCGGACCAGTTCCTCTACCTCGCGGCTGCCCATGTCGGCCAAGTAGTACAGATAGGCCGCCATTGAGGCCGCGCAGGTCTCCAGTCCCCGCGGGCTGAGCAGTGCTTCCACGTCGGCCGAGGAGTGGTAAGCGTCGAAGCCGCGCCCGCTCTGGCGGTGATGCGTGGTGATCCAAGGGCAGGGAAATCCATACTGAGGGTCGCCGATCAAGGTGTCAGACGTCGACATGAATCGCTCTAGATGCACTCGATAGCCCGGCTTGTGTTGCCGCACCCCGGCCCGCAAGATCGCTGCGCCCACCCGGTCGACGAAACCAGCCGACATGGGGATCGTCGCGTGCCACTCCAAGCGGCCATTGCAGACAGCGGGCTGGGAGCCAACTGTGTCGATACACGCGCCGGCCAAGGGAGTCTGCAAGCGCCGCACCCGCTCTAGATAGGCAAAGAACCCGTAGCACTCATAGGCGTTGACTAGGCGAATGGTGCGCTTGGGGCGCGCGAGTTTTCCCGCCGCAATAAGCCCTTCGATCACGCGGGCGATCTCCAAGGTGATGGCCACGCCCGAAGCGTTGTCTATGGCCCCCGGCTCGGCACTGTGCGCGATGGCCCACACTTCGTCCTGTGGGTCGTCTGCTCCCTCGATGAGTCCGCAGACCACGTCGTGGCTGCCGACGTATTTGCGGATGTCGGCTCTTACGTGCAGGGTGAGGGGACCGTGCTGCTGCGCTAGCTGCCGCAGCCGCGCCCCCTGCTGCTCCGAGATCGCAAAGCCCACCAACCGCGCCGCCGCATGTTCTAGGGGAATCGCGCCCCACCCGAATTTGGTCCACGCCACTGCGCTGGGCAGGTTGGGCACTGGCCGGTCGGTGATGACTGCGGCGGCCCCTTTTGCGGCCAAAAGCCCTAAGTGGGCGCGTGGATCGAGCTTGGTGAGCACAATCGCACCCGTGAGTCCGTCGATTGGCTGGCGTTGGATGTCTTCTACTTGGTCGAGAATCACCAGCCGCAGCCGCAAGCCGCAGGCCGGGGTCGCCGCGCTCCACTGGATGACGTGCCAAGGATTCTCCTGCCAATCCAGCACTCGCTCGGCGAGCGGATGCACTACATCCACGGTCGCGCCCGCGACATCGGCGGCCTCGCGGATGATCCACCGGCCCGACCCAAGACGCCCGCCGGTCTGGATGGACTCGACCTCCACGCGGACGCCAGCGGCCTCGTAGCGGTTCGTTAGCGTGGCCGTTGTTTCGCCGAAGCGATCAAACGAATTCCACCGATCGGTCTGCACCACGTCTCGCACGGCCGCCATGATCTTCTGCCCACTCGCCTGTTGCAACATCAGCGGCAGGGTTTGGCGACAGAGCTGCTGCAATGATTTTGGGCTAGGCATGATTTCCTCCGGTTCGGTTGGGTATGTCCCCTATTCATGGCGGCTAGGCGGCTATATTGTAACAAGAATTTCGCGGTTGGGAAAATTTTACTTGATTACACCGCTTTGAACTTGACTGAGGGCGAACCGTCAGATACTTTGCTCGTCACAGGCTCTTTGGAAAGAGAGGTGCGTGTTTCTTGCCGGAAATCGCGAGCCAACCTAACTGGAGGGCCTGACTCATTTCAAGGCCCATTCGGCTTGTCCTTTTCTGGATTCCCGCTTTCGCGGGAATGACGCCTCGCGTCGTCAGGCAAGACGAGCCAAAAGCAACATGAGTGTTAGAACGCTTCTAACGGCTCTTCCACGCAGCAACGCCGTTGTCATCCACATTAAGGAATAGTTCCCAAATGACGTACGACCCCGATTCGGTGCGACAGTACTTTGATGAGTTTTCCGAGCGCGAATGGGATCGGCTCTCTAATTCTATACAAGGAAGAATCAAGTACAGAATTCATCGCCAATTCCTCGAGAAATTCGTCCGCCCTGAGATGCATGTACTGGATGCTGGATGTGGTCCGGGTCGGTTCGCGATCGATCTAATTAAACTGGGTGCTAATGTTACTCTTGTTGACTTGTCCAATGTACAACTTGAGCTTGCTCGAAGCCACTTGAGCAAAGCCAACTTGCTACAGAGGGCCACAGCGATTCAGCAAGGAGATATCACACGCCTTGATACCATCGACGATTCGACATTTGATGTTACCGTTTGCTACGGTTCCACAATATCATATACCTGCCAAGAATTTCCTCGGGCACTTGAGGAACTGATGCGCGTAACGCGGCCCGACGGACACATAATTGCGAGCGTAACTTCACTGTTTGGCACTCTGCGGCTTGTGGGGCCTCTTGACGCTCGCGACTTCATCCGCTCGGCTGACTGTCACCTAGACTGGAAAGCCGTATTGTCGGGAGAACAAATCGCGTACACCAAGTCGGGATCTCCTGAGTTTCACCAACCGATGGTCCTATTCACGTCCGCCGGTTTTCTCTCAGTACTTGAGGACGCTGGCCTGACGGTTATAGAAATGGCCAGTTCTAATCCAATCGTACCATCTTTTACTTCTGTTTCATCAATTGCAGAAAGCGCGAGCGCCTCAGCAGAACTTGAGCGTTTGGAACTTGCCACCTGCAAGGCCCCAGGGCTGTTGGATGCTGGTGAACATTTGATCGCTGTTGCCAAGAAGACCAGCGTTGGAAGCTAGTAGCAGCCGCTGGCGTCTAGGGGGCGGGAATCCAGTCTTGAAGGATGTAGGATTGCTATAACAAGGCGTGGTAACAGCCGCATCTGCTTGCAGCAGGTGGGGACCGAGCGGCCCCCGGCTTAGGGTGCTTTTGTAGGCGGTCAACGCGCCCCAAAAATCTCGTTCAGATCAACGGCGAAGCCTTCAAGCGTCGGCGAGGTCAGCGTCTGTCCTTCGCCGTACAGGCCCACCACCTCGAAAGCACCCCCATCCAGCCGCAGCACCGTCACTGTCCGGGCATCTGGATCGACCAGCCAGTATTCCCGCACCCCGTGTTTCGCATACAGGGCGCGTTTGAGCGTCCGGTCTCGCCCAGCCGTGGAAGGCGAGAGGATTTCTACGACCAAGTCCGGTGCGCCGAGGACATTCGTGCCGCCGAGCAACAGGTGCGCTCGCTCGTGGGAGACGAACAGTAGGTCTGGCTGAACTACGTCTGTATTCGACAATACTACGTCGCAGGGGGCGAAAAAGACCTCGCCTAGCCCCCTCTCCGTCACGAATTGAGCGAGTCTCCATCCCAATTGGGTGCCAATTCGCTGATGTCCTACGTTGGGCGCGGGGGCCATGATCAATTCTCCGTCCAATAACTCGTAGCGTTGGTCATCCGGGGTGTGCTGATAGTCCTCATAGGTGAACTTGACAGCCGGCGTGGGACTGAGCATGGCAACCCTCCTCTCTTGTTGTTTGATTGCGCGACATGCGAATTTCCTTTCAGCGAAAAATATACAAAAATAAAATCCCTCGACCTAAATACGCGACACCTATTTTGCGTATGCCTTTTCTGCTGTTTCCGCTACGTCCGGGATCGAGGGCGTCCCGCCCTCGACGAGGGCAAGATGCCCTCGATCCTTAGAGGCTGTCTGAAAACCCACCTTGGGTCCTGTTGAACACGCCGTAGAGACAGGATCCGTCATTCCCGCGAAAGCGGGAATCCAGCCGGGATCGTTGAGACGCAAAGGACGACCACCAGAGTTTTCAGACAGCTTCTTAGAAAGTTGGAGGCTAGTGTCGTGTAGTGAGCCCTCAACACAGATTCGCCCCGCTCTCCCCTTCAACGGCCCTCTATTGCCCGCACAAGACTCGTCGCGCACCGCTTGCAACAAAAAACGGGGAGCTAGCGGACGAAACCGTCCACCAACTCCCCGCTGGCCGAGCGCGGTATGCGATGCCTATTAGTTGAGGTTGAGGACCTCCTCTAGCGCATCGATCTCTTGCAGGTCTAGGTCGACGTCTAAGAGATCGGCTTCGCGGTGGCGGTAGAACTCCTCGCGCCGCCGGCGCTTGCGCGCATAGGGGGTCTCGATGTTGTAGAGCCGGCAGAGCCGGCTGAAACTGCCCGGGGCAATGCCCAGCGCACGGCTAGCTTCTTGGTTGCTCGCGTAGATGCGGGCCGCGCGCTTGATGCGTTCTGGCTCGATTTTGCGCATGAGTTGCTTCTCTCCAGATCTTCAATTGGTGCGAAGTTCGACGAAATTCAACGAAAAAAAGCCGCAGCATTTTCGCGCCACGGCCATCAAAAAAGCCGCTGGAAAGCGGCTGTATCGAGTTCGATGTATCGCCGGTTTCCGGGACGCAAAAGTGCCCTCCTTGTCGAAAGCGCTGTCCCGAAAACCCCGTGGGAAAGCCCTTGCATACGCGGTCAATCGCCTGAGACGATTACATTGCGAATGCGAGGTGAGTTCCCGATTCGGCTGGACGTTTTAGCCAGCCGATGCACACAACCTGAAGAGTCGTGCGTATATTCTAAGGGTTGGGACGAACGCGCGACGCGCGGATGCTGTTCGTAGCCCTCATGTTTGGGACCTTATGGCCGCCCCCATCGGGGAGCTGGCTCCTGAGCGTACTACACGAAGATTGACGTGCGAAGAGAATCATTCTTTGCGGCCCTCCTCTCCATGGTGATGTGCAATTTGCTTTGCACGATTTTTAACTGTCTCTTAGTTTCACTTTTAAGGTGATATAGTGTCAAGGAAAAAATGCCTAAAATCATAAAAAAAAGAACTTTACGTCATTTTTTGAATATCTCTTAGTTAATCCGAATACTTATAACAAAAACGCACCAAACGGTGCGCGATCCCCAACGATAACGATTAAGGAGACCATTATGTATTCGATTGGCTTGGCCATGCGGCTGCGCCCCAATGCGTACGCCGAGTACAAACAGGCTCACGACGACCTGTGGCCCGAAATCGCCGAGAGCATGACCGACAACGAGGTCAGCATGGCCATCTACCGCTTGGGCGAACATCTCGTCATCCACGCGGTCGCCCCCACGGAGGCAGACTGGCTCAAGAGCCGCCAAGTTCCCATCCTAGAAAAATGGTACGATTACATGGCTCAGTTGCTGGAGACCGACGACGAGGGGCAGATCCTCTTTGAGGAGTTACCCGAAGCCTTTGCCTTCGGGATGTTCGAGCAAGCGTAAACGCTAGTTGGCTTCCACCGGGTTTTGCAGTCGGCCGATCGAGTCTATTTCTACGATTACCTCATCGCCGGCTGCGAGCCACACGGGCGGTTTGCGCGCAAAACCCACGCCCTGCGGGGTGCCGGTGAGGATGACCGTGCCCGGCAGCAGGGTCGTATCTTGGCTGAGGAATTCGATCAGTTCGGCAACCGTGAAGATCATGTCGCCGGTGGTGTGGTCCTGCATGGTCGCACCATTGAGGATCGTGCGGATTCCGAGGGCCTGCGGGTCGGAGATTTCGTCGGCGGTGACCAGCACCGGCCCCAAAGGGCAGAAGGTGTCAAAGCCCTTGCCGCGGATCCATTGGCCGCCGCCGGCATGGAGCTGCCACTTGCGGGCCGAGACATCGTTGGCGCACGTATATCCGAGCACGTAGCTGAGGGCGTCGGCCCGCGCCACGTTGCGAGCGGCTTGGCCGATCACCACCGCGAGTTCGCACTCGTAGTCAACTTCCGGGCCGCGGCGGCAGCAGGCGGGCAGCCGGATTGCGTCGCCCGGGCCGCAGACCGCGCTCGTGGGCTTGGCAAAGACGACCGGCTGCTCGGGCGGCGCGAGGCCGGATTCGGCCGCGTGTTCTCGGTAGTTTAGCCCAATGCAGAAAATGTTGGTCGGGGCGAGCGGGGCGAGCCGCCTTTTGACGGCGACCTGTTCGCCAGTCGGCACGAGTTCCGCAAAGAGATCGCCAGCGAGCACAGAGGCTTGGCCCTCCTCGGCTTCAAGGCCCCAACGGACGGCGTCGTCAACGTCTATAAAGCGAATGATGCGCATGTCTTTCTCCTTTGTTTTCCAGCACTTGGACAAACTTTAAGGCAAGGCTGATAGCCCGTCAAATAGCCTTGACGCTTGGAATGGGGCCGCCTATTTTCCCCATGCTAATAGCAAACCCAACCCGAGGAAAAGAGCGTGCCCCCAAACGTCAGCGAAGAACACGTCCGCAAAATAGTCGAAGAAGTGGTGCAGCGAGTCGTCAGCGGCCAGGACGGCCGCGAGGGTGGGGACACCGGCGTCTTCGCGACGATCGACTCGGCAGTCCAAGGCGCGACCCGCGCCCAGCAGCAGTTGGTTGCCTTGTCGCTAGAGCAACGCAAAAAGATCGTCGAGGCCCTCCGGCATACAGCCCACGCCCACGCCGAGGAGTTTTCGCGACGCGCCCTAGCCGAGACGGGAATGGGGCGGCTCGAAGACAAAATCGTCAAGCACCAAGTCGCGGCCGACACAACGCCCGGCGTCGAGGACCTAGAGGCGGCTTCGTGGACCGGCGACCACGGGCTGACCGTAGTCGAAATGGCACCCTACGGGGTCATCGGCGCCGTCACCCCATCGACGCATCCCGTGCCGACGATGGTCAACAATGCCATTTGCATTGTCGCCGCGGGCAATTCGGTCGTCTTCAACGTCCATCCGGCGGGCAAAGAGGTCTCCATGTTTGCGGTGGGCTTGATCAATCAAGCCATCGTCGCGGCTGGAGGCCCGGCCAACTTGGTGACCGCGGTCCAAACGCCCACCCTTGAGACAGCCAACGAATTGTTCAACCACCCGGGGGTCCGCCTCCTGCTGGTCACCGGCGGCCCGGGGGTGGCCAAGGCCGCGCTGGGCAGCCCAAAAAAGGCCATCATCGCCGGCCCGGGCAACCCGCCCGTGGTCGTCGATGAAACGGCCGATTTGGCCAAGGCCGCACGCGACATCATCGACGGGGGAGGCTTCGACAACAACATTCTCTGCATCGGCGAGAAGCAGGTCTTTGCCGTCGCTGCAATTGCCGACGAGCTCAAGCGGCTGATGGTCCAGTACAATGCCTACGAGCTCGATGCGCGGCAGGTCGAGGCCCTCGCGCAGGCGGCCTTTGTCCAAGGGCCAGACGGGCAGCTCGCCGCCAACCGCGAGTTGGTGGGGCGCGACGCGGCCGTGCTGGCCGACCGCATCGGCCTCCGGCTCGATTCGTCGCTGCGCCTACTCATTGGCGAGACCGACGCCAATCACGTTTTCGTGCGCGAGGAGCAGATGATGCCCTTTCTGCCGATCGTGCGGGTCCCCAACATCGATCAAGCCATCCGCGAGGCCGTCATCTCCGAGCACGGCTACGGGCACACGGCCGTGATCCATTCGCGCAACATCGAAAACATGCACAACATGGCCCGCGCCGTAGATACCACTATTTTCGTCAAGAATGGGCCTTCCTACGCCGGGGTTGGCTTGGGCGGCGAGGGCTTTGGGACGTACTCCATCGCCGGGCCGACGGGCGAGGGCCTGACTTCGCCGCGCACCTTTACCCGCCAGCGCCGCTGCGCCCTCGTAGATTACTTCCGCATTACCTGATGCTCTTGGGCCAAGTCAAAGGGCACTTGGTTTCCACGGCCAAGGTCCCCAGCCTCAACGGCAAGAAGCTCTTAGTCGTCGAAATTGCGTCGGTGCGCGAGCACGGTCTGGTGCTGACGGGGCGGGATATGGTCTGCATCGACGCGGTACAAGCGGGCGAGGGCGAGTTGGTAATTTTAGTGCAGGGCAGCTCGTCGCGGGTCGCCCCGGACTTGGGTGATGTGCCAACCGACGCGGTCATCGTCGGCATCGTCGATTCGCTACAGGCCATGGGCCAGGACTTCGACTGTCGGGACCTGAGTCGCGAAGGGTAAGCGATGGACATTGCACCAGCGGCCGGATTGGACCGCAAGCAGATTGAGGCGTTGGTGCGCCGGGCGGTGTACGATCGCCTGCCCGACGCTCAGCTAGCGCAGGCACCTCCAGCCCCGAGGCTGGTCGTCAACATGTCCGCCCGCCACGTCCACCTCAATCAAAAAGCCCTAAACGCGCTCTTCGGCGCGGGTGCCGAGTTGACCGTCCAGAAGGCCCTGTACCAAGAGGGTGCTTTTGCCGCCGAGCAGACGGTATCGGTTTTCGGCCCGCGCAAGCAGGTGATTCCCAACGTCCGCATCCTCGGCCCCTTGCGCGATTACAACCAAGTGGAACTGGCTTTTACGGATGCTCGCTTTTTGGGCATTGACGCGCCAGTGCGGCTCAGCGGCCACATCGACGGGACGCCCGGCTGCTACTTGGTCGGGCCGGCCGGGGGGCTGACGCTCGAACGCGGCGTGATTCGGGCCGCCCGCCACGTCCATCTAAACCCGGCCGAGGCCGCGTACTACGAGGTCGGCCCGGGGGACTTGCTGCGGCTGGTCGTAGAAAGCGAGCAGGGCGGAGTGCTCGAAGGGTTGATCTGCCGAGTCAGCGACCACGAGCACTTGGAGGTCCACATCGACACGGACGAGGGCAATGCGATTGATTTGATGCACGCCCGCAAGGTATATTTGGAGCGTTGAACGCAAAAATCCGCACAATTACTTCAGGAGGTAAGGGATGTCGGATGCAATAGGCATGGTAGAAACCGTGGGGCTGGTCGGGGTCGTCGAGGCCGGCGACGCCATGGCCAAGGCCGCCAGCGTCCAGCTTTTGGGCTGGGATAGAGTCGGCTCTGGTTTGGTGACAGTGTTTTGCGCAGGCGATGTGGCCGCCGTCAAGTCGGCCGTAGATGCCGGTTCAACCGCTGCGGCCAAGGTCGGGGAGGTGCATTCAGTACACGTGATTCCCCGTCCCCACAGCGAGTTGACGGCCGTCGTGCCCGAGCGCGGCGACAGCAGCGACGGCGATGGCCCTATCCGCGCCTTGGGCCTCATTGAGACGAAGGGCACCATCGGCGTGGTCGAAGCAGCCGACGCCATGAGCAAGGCCGCCGATGTGGAGATCGTCAAGCTCCAAGACATCGGCGGCGGGTACATCACCGTCATCGTCAGCGGCGACGTCGGCTCGGTGCAGGCGTCGGTCAGCGCCGGTGCTGAATCGGCCGAGCGCGTGGGCGAGCTCGTATCGCAGCACGTGATTCCTCGCCCCCACGACGATCTCGTCGCGCTATACTTGGAATAGAGGAGAGAACAATGAAAGCATTGGGTATGGTCGAGACCCGCGGTTTGGTTTGCGTCGTCGAAGCCCTCGACGCCATGTTGAAGACCGCCGACGTCAGCTATGCGGGCCAGAAGCGCGTGGGCAGCGGCCTAATCACCGTACTGGTCGAAGGCGACGTGGCGGCCGTCAAAGCGGCCGTGGATGCGGGAGCGCAAGCCGCCCAGCGCATCGGCGAGTTGCGCAGCGTCCACGTGATTCCCCGCCCGACTGAAGGACTGACCGATCACCTCGGTTAGCTAGGGGATCGAGGCTTTGCACATCGACGTTCCGGTCGTCACCGGCGACTTACTCGGGCGCGAACACAAGGGCGAGCGGGTACTCAGCGTATCCCCCAGCGCCATCCTGACGCCAACGGCTTGGGATTACATCCGCCAGCACCGGTTGCAGGTGCAGCGCGGCGAGCCGGTCGCGGACGCGGGTCGGTGCGAGCAGCCCGACCGCCCCTGCGGCTGCGAGCACGAGGAGTTTGGTTCGGGGTTCGTCGAGCCGGAACGTTGCGGTGATTGCGCGGTCCACCAGCGCAAGAAGGCGGGCGATCCCGAGGCGAGTTGCGCTGGCTGCAATCGCTACAAGACGCTTTTGCAACAAATCGACAAGGGCCAAGCCACCGCCCCAGAAGCCTTAGTCGAGCAGATCACCGAGCTAGTCATTCACCGGCTGGCAGACTAAGCTATGGCGGACGCCCCGGCAGTCGGCATGATCGAGGTGGAGGGCGTGGCCGCGGCCATTATGGGCGCAGATGCGGCCTGCAAGGCGGCGGACGTGAAGCTCGCCGGTTGGGCGTCAATCGGCGGTTACACCACGGCCTTTTTCACCGGATCAATTAGCGATGTGGCCGCCGCGCTGCACAGCGGTGAAGAAGCCGCCCGAGCAATAATAGAACACGTGGTAGCCGTGCCCCTCCACCAACCCGCCGCTCCCTGCCACCATTTTGTCGATTTTCCGGCCGAAGCCCAAGGCGACTTCCCGGCTGGGGCCTTGGGGTTGGTCGAAACGCGCGGCTACGGGGTCCACATCCACATCAACGATCAGATGGTCAAGACAGCGGCCGTCGAGGTAATCAACGTGCTGACGGTCCACGACCGCGTGGTGTGTTCGCTGATATTGGGAGACATCGGGGCTGTCACCGAAGCCATCGCCGTCGCGCAAAAGCTGCTCGCCGGCTGCGAGCACTTGCTGGGCACGGCCCTGATCCCGCAGCCGCGGCCAGAGGTCTTAGCCGTTTATGCCGCGCCGATGGGAGCGGGCGGTGGCTAGCGGGGCAATCGGCGTGCTGGAGACGCGCGGCATGGCGTCGCTCATGGCTTCCACCGACGCCATGCTCAAGGCCGCGGACGTCCAACTCTGCGGTCGGCACGGCATTGGTTCGGGTTGGCTCACCGCCGTAATCGCCGGTCGAGTGGCGGATGTAGAGGCGGCCCTTGGCGTCGGCGAGGTCGAGGCAAACCGCACGGGCGAGCTGATCGGTGCCCAAGTGGTGCCGCGGCCGGAGGCAGGCGTCATGGACGCCATGCCCCACGCAACGGGCCTCGGCGCCGAACAGGTCCAGCCGCGGGCGATTGGCTTATTGGAAACGCAGGGCCTGACGCCGCTAGTGGCTGGTGCCGACGCCATGCTCAAGGCCGCCCAAGTGGAGCTGGGAGGTTGGGCCTTCATCGGCGGTGCTCTGTGCCACGCGCCGGTCTTTGGCGATGTGGCGGCCGTGCAAGCGGCACTAGCAGCCGGCCGCCAAGCAGCCGAGCGGATTGGCTCGGTGTACGCGACCCTCGTTTTACCCCAGCCCAGCGCGGGGCTAGGTCCTCTGGTGCCGACCGCGCCAGTGACCGAGCCGTGCTCCACCGGTGCCTTGGGCCTCATAGAGACCATTGGGTACGCCGTGGTCGTGGGCAGTGCCGACGCCATGCTCAAAGCCGCGGATGTCCAAATCGAGTGCTTGAGCATCGGCAGCGGTGGGCGGATTGCCGCGCTGGCCACCGGCCAGCTCGATGACGTGCAGGCCGCCGTGCGCGCCGGTGCCGAGGCCGCCACAGCCTTGGGGCAGCTCGATGCCTCGGCCGTAGTCTCTGGGCCTGATCCCATGCTAGTCGCCCGCTTTGCCGCCGCGGCCGAAGGGCTTGAGCCGGGAGCGCGGCAGGCCATGGGGCTGATTGAGACGCGCAGCACCGTGGCCTTGGTGCGGGCTGTAGATCGGATGCTCAAGGCCGCGGCCATCGAATACGAGGGGGCCTATAAAGTGGGATACTACTTGACGGCCGCCGTCGTCCGCGGCGATGTCGGTGCCGTGCAAGTCGCCATAGAGGCCGGCCGGCAGGAGGCCGTCGCCCACGGAGAATTGGTCTCGGCCTACGCCATTCCGCAGCTCTACAGCGGTCTCGAAGGCCGCCTGCCGCACGTTTAGCGAGGACGCGAAAATGATTCGGATTGACGACGCAGTGATTACCGCTCAGACCTTGGAGACCCGCCTAGCGGGCGAACGGCAGGTCGAGATCGGCCCCGGGGCTAAGCTGACGCCCTCGGCGCAGGATTTTTTGCGCGTCCAAGGCGTTGAGCTCGTCCGCCGCGAAGCCGGCCACCAAGCCCCGCCAACGCCAGCACCAGCGGTTCCTCGCGCGGCCGGCCGCAAGGCATTTGCTGGCATCTTCTGTCCCAATGTCGTCCTTTTCGACAGCCAGAACGCGATCAACCACGCCGAGATGGAGCGCTACATCAACTGGTTGATTGAGGTTGGGATCCACGGGCTGTATCCCAACGGCAGCACGGGCGAATTCGCACGCCTGTCGCGCGAGGAACGCCAAGACGTGGTGCGCTTGGTCTGCGAGGTCAACAAGGGGCGTGTCCCGGTGCTGGCCGGCGCCAGCGAGGCCAACGTGCGCGACGTGCTCGAGATGGCCGAATACTACGCCGCGCTCGGCGTGGATGCCATTGCGGTGATGCCCCCCTATTACTACGAAATTTCCACCGAAAGCCTCTTCGAGTACTTCGCCGAAATTGCCGAAGAATCGCCGCTGGACATCCTGCTGTACAACATCCCGCAATTTACCCAAGAGCTGTCGCTAAACTTGATGGAGCGGCTCTTGCCCTACGAGCGGATCTTCGGCACCAAGGACTCCAGCCGCGACCTGCCGCGGCTGCTCAACACCATGCACCGCCTGCGCCAACAACGATCCGACTACGTGGTAATGACCGGTTGCGAGGAGATCGTATTTCCCTCGGTGATGATGGGGGCCAGCGGGGGCACCATCGCCACTTCGGGCATCGTCCCGGAAGTCATCGTCGAGCTTTATGAAAAGGCTGTAAGCGGCGACATTGAGCGGGCCCGCGAGCTGCAATACCGCATCCTCGACCTAATTAACCTCATGCTCTTAGGCGTCAACTTCCCAGAGGGCTTCAAGACCGGGGTGGCGGCCCGCGGCTTCGACGTAGGCCCCGCACGCACATCGAGCAGCGCGGCCGAGCAGGAGTACCTGCTCAAACTGGAGGCCCAAATCAACTGTGTCCTCGCGGATATGGGCTATCCCGTCCACGGCCCCCGCGCCTGCCCGACCACCAACCTGCCGTCGATCGTCGGGCGCTAGATGGCCCTCACCGGCGCGTGTGTGTTGGTCGTCGGGGCCGGTATCATCGGCCGCTCAACAGCCTATTTCCTCGCGCAACAAAACGCGCAGGTCACCCTGCTCGACGAGGGAATCGCCGCTGGCTCGCCCACGAGCCGGGCCTCTTTGGGCGTCCTTACCCACTGCAACGGCGGCGACAATCCCTACGCCCAGCTTTTGCGCGACGGCCATGCCCTACACGCCCGGCTGGCCCGCGACCTCAACGAAGACCTAGGAGCAGACGTGGGCTGGCGTCCCCTCGGCGGCATCGAGCTTTTTGCCGACCCATCCCAGCTAGAAGCGGTGTGGCACTTCAACCGCGCCCGCGGCTGTCGGGTCGAGCGGCTCGACGCCCGGGCCTTGTGCGCTGCGGAGCCGGCGTTGGATGGCGACGAGGGCCTGTATTTTGCCGACGATCACCGGGTGGACCCCCTCAAACTGGGCGCAGTGCTTTGGGCGGCTGCCGCCCAGCGGGATGCGTCCGCCGCTTGGGGCGAGCGCGTCTGGCGCGTGGCCCAAGCGGGCGAAACCGTTGAGGTCGCGACCACTCGCGGAACGCATCGCGCCGATTTTGCGGTCTTGGCCGCTGGGGCGTGGACCAGCGGCTTGGCCGCCCAACTCGGAGCCCGAGTCGCGCTGCGCCCAGTGCGGGGCCAACAAGCGCGTTTTACTGGCGCCCCGCTGCGCCACCTCGTGCGGGTCAACGGACGCCACCTCATTCCAGACGGCGGCGAAACGGTCGTGGGCTCGACGGTGGAGGAGGTCGGCTTTCGGTTGGAAACGACCCGCGCGGCCGCAGGGCAGTTCGCCGCAGAGGTACGCTCTGCGCTGGGGCGGCCCTTGCCCTTGTCGCGCCAGCAAGCCGGCCTGCGGCCCAAGCCCCGGGGCGGGCGGCCGCTCATCGGCCCGCTGACGGATGCGCCGCGGGTTTTTGTCGCGGCTGGGCACTACAAAAACGGCGTCTTGCTAGGCCCGATTACGGGCCAAATCGTCGCTCGCTGGATCGCCGCGGGAACCCCGGGGCGCGACATGCGCCGCTTCGCACCCGAGCGTTGAATTTATCACCACCTAACACCATTGAGGTTAAACATGCCATTGCAAAAAGAAGACCTACTCGCCGCGCTAAACTCGGTCACCTCCATCCCGGTGGTCCCTTTTCGCGGCGGGCGCATCGACTACGACGCCCATGCCAAGAACATCAACTACCTAATGGAGAACAACCACTTAGACGGCGGCCGGCCCCGGGTGATTGGCATCGCCGGCACCAGCTTGGTCCACCACATTAGCGCGGCCGAGCAAGTGCGGCTATTGGGATTTACCGGGGAACTGATGGGCGGGCGCGGGGTGCTCATGGCCGGGATTGCCCCCAATCCGGTTGGGGATGCCGAGCGGTTGATCGAGCGGGAGGCCGCGCTCGAATATCCCCCGGATGTCTATCTCGTCATGCCGCTTACTGGCGTGGCCAATCCAGCGGGCATTTTTGCGTACTACGCGGATTTTGCCGAGCGGTTGGGACGTTCGTGCGGGGCCAAGTTGCTCTACTACCTGCGCAACCCAGCCGAGTGCGAGATCGCCGTGCGGCTGATGAACGAGTCCGAGCACTTCGTAGGGCTGAAGATCGGCACCACGGTCGAGGACGTCGAGCCGATTGTCGCGGGGGTGGAAGAGGGAGCAGCGCTGGTGATATGGGGCGTGGGGGACCGCTCAACCGGGCCGGCCGAGCGCGGCACCAAAGGCCACACATCGGGAATTAACGTAGCTTTCGCCCGCGCCTCCGACGAGATCAACAACGCCCAGCGCCGCGGCGATTTTGCGACCTCCCAGCAGATCGAAAACCAACTCGCGGCCCTAGAGGAGATTCGCTTCCGCAACGGCCGCATGTACAACTATTCAGCCGTAGTTGAGGCCATGCACTTGGGCGGATTCAGCGATGTAGATGGCGGCGAGGGCGGCCCGTTCAACCCGCGAGTGCCGGCGGAAGTAGCCGAGGAAGTGGCCGCGGCCATAGCCGACATTATACCCTACCACTAAACCCGGCGCAGCCGCTCTAGATAGGCCGCCCATTCAACCGGGAGCCGGTGCTGCTTTTGGCTATTGCAGTGCTTGCAGCAAGGGACCACGTTGGACTTGGTGGTTTGGCCGCCGCGGATGAGCGGCACCACGTGGTCCATGGTCAGCTCCTCGGGCGCAAACGACCGCTCGCAGTAGTGGCACTGGCCGGCGGCCCGTTCGCGCTTCCACCACTGAGAGCGGCGCAGCATCTTGGCCTTGGTTTTCTCTCGGGCGACGTGCTCGGCGTCGGCTGGGACGAAGTAGCTATTTTCCATGGGAGAGCAAGATGCTTAGCCAGCCGCTTACTCTGCTTGGTATCCCAAGTCCCACACGCGCAGAAGATCGCGACACCCCTGTTCAAAAGTTTGCGTAAAATCGATTAACTGAATGGAAAACAGCGTCCAAGAAAGTTGCCCATAATTACAGGGTTGGTGCAAAAGGGGAATCATTTTGTTTTCAAAGTGATTCAGATAAAAAGAAAACATCAGCTCTTTCTTTACCCAAGCGGATCCCACTGCATTTGGCGACAAGACAAGCACAAACCAATCGCAGCGGAGAATCGCTTCACCAATTTCATCATGCCATTGCTGTCCCCCAAGGACATTGGATCGACTGTACCAGACGCGAAGCCCATGCCGCCGCATCATGTCGACCAACTCTTCTACAAACGGCCGATCTCGGTCAGAATGCGAAAGAAAAATTTCCGTTGGCAACATAATTCAAGAGATTGATGCAGATGTAGGCGGGGAGCTTGCTATATCGTTTTCCAGAATTGCCTGTGCGATTTGTTTAATCCCTTCTTCTTCCTCGTCGTATTCACCCATATCGATTATATGTAAGAGCCGAAGAATCCATGGAATATCTTCTTTGGGTATCTCTTCTGAATCGCCAACAAGGACGGGGATCAGGCGTTTGCGATAGTTTTGTTCGCCAAGAGCATACTCAATTTCCCGGCGTACCCAACTTGAACGCAGAGCGTCGGCGGTCAGGAGGACCACCATGGCTTCTGACTCTTTCAATGCTTGCGCTACCTTCTCCGTCAAAGTATCCTCAGACAGGATTTCACGGGTGGCATCCCACACATCAAGGCCAGCTTTTTCTAAGCCTACCGCGACCTTCTTGACAAAAGGCTCATCCTTATACGCATGGCTAATAAAGACTTTCATAATCCAAACTATCCTTTCGTCCGCTAAAGATCCAGTAAAGTAAAAATACTAGCCAATAAGAAATACAACAAACCAAAGCATACCGGCACCCATTTCTCTACACCCGTAAGCGGAGAGTATAGCTTTCTATCTTTCCCTTTGCCGAGGGCTATCCATTCAGTATCGTAAGGAGCAACAGGTAGCATTTGCTCAAGTGCGAGAATGACCTTGTACTTACCGCTGTTTAGCTGCCGATACGAACACACGACGCGCCACCACACGTAACAGAGGAGCATCAAGGCAACAAAAGGTACAAAGATGAGCAACGCTGGTTTCAGTATGTCCTCTTTGAGCAGCACGATAAAGGCGATAGTCAGCGTCGTATGCACACCGACGAAAAACGAGTTTGCTAGCATCCTTCGCGCACTGATCCTATCAGCCATTTCGACGTATAGCTTGTACTGGTCGAAAAGGTGATTCTCAAATTCGGCACCATAAGTATCTTTACTTTGGCGTAGCAAGTTTAGGCTGTTTTTGCTCACTGTTTTTCTTCCTCGTTGATTTATGATGTATCCAATGGGTTATCGTAAAACATTTCTACTTTTTAGCTACAAAGACCATCTGCGAACAGCAGCTACGATACTACTTGTTTGCCAACCAACCATTTCCTTGGCAACGTTTTGCACTTCAATCGGCATACGTTCTTGACCCCAAGGGGCAACTCCGATAATTGGCTTTCCATAGGATATGGCGATGTCGATTTCTTCCTGAATCCACCTTCTGTGATTGACATACATGCCAGAAACCACAAGAAAGCAGTTAATAGGGGCGATTTGTCGGTCAAGTGCTTGACGTAGTTCCCCATCTGTCTTTGTTTCAAGCGGATCGTGCTCTGGAACTGAGTAATTGCGCCAATAGAAGTAAGGTGCTTCGGAGAGAAACATCTCAAGGCGGTAGTACTCGGAGTTTTCGACTCTATGCCATACATGGCTTAAAAAAAGATCATACGTTTTAAGTTTTGGCATATCTACACTTCCTTGATCATAACGACCGAATCTTCCGAACCGGCCATACCCCGTTCACGCTTTTGCGGAACATGCTTTCACGGGGCGGGCTTTGAAAATATATGGAACGTGGCCTACTACATCCTCCGTGTACACGGGGTGCCTTATGCCTAAGCGGGCTACGGGCACTGTTCATTCAAGGCGGCTTTAAGAAAGATACAAGAGCAGCATGGCCTGTTCAAGTGCTATGTTGGGCATTCACTCAGGGGCAGTGCCACGCCTTGTGTGTTGTGCAGCCCCTTGTCCTTGGTTTTCTCTCGGGCGACATGCTCGGCGTCGGCTGGGACGAAGTAGCTATTTTCCATCTTAGCCAGCCGCTGAAGCCGCCTCGCGCAGCGCCTGCCGCGTCCCCGCCAAGTCGAAACAGGCCTCTTGATTGCCGCGCATAAAGCGGGTCGCCAGCTCTATGGCTTCGGCTTCGGTCAGCAGGCCGTCATCTACTTCGCCTTGGAGGGCGCGGGCGAGCCAGCGACGCGCCTGAATCGCATAGGCCACCGAGCTGGTCGGCCAGCCCGTGTCGCCGCCAAAGGCAAAGAGCTTGGAAGCGGGAGCGGCGTGGATAAAGCGGCGCACAAAGTCGCACGCGCTGGCCGGGTCGATGGACCACGCCCAGCAGAGATCGGCATACACGTTGCGGTAGTGTTTGGCCAGCGCGATCAATTCGCTCGAATAGGGATAGGCAATGTGCATCAGCACAAAGCGGCAGTCGAGGTAGCGCGCCAGCAAGGGGCAGAGGTGACCGCTTTTAATGCGATCGACGGGCATGCGGTCGTTGCCAGCGTAGTAGCCGGTGTGGATCTTGAACGGCAGCTCGTACTCGATTGCCAGCTCGGTGCCCCGCGCCCAGCACCAGTCGCCCAAAAGCAACCGGCTCGGCTCGTCGAGCTCTGCGCCTTGGAGCAGGCGTTGGAGGACGCGCTCGGCGTCGGCGTCCGCACGTTCTTCCCAGCGCAGCGTGCGGTTGTACGCGTGCTGGGCTTTGACCGCTATGGCATGGGAGCCGTGCTCGGCGAAGATGGCTTCCATGCCCTGCTTGAGGCTGGCCAAGTCGGCCACGACCACTCCGGTTTCTCGCTCAATGGCCTCGGGGTCGATTTGGCCGTTGCAAAAGGTGGCCCAAGACAAGTCGTAGAGGAAAAAGTCCACGCCCGACTCGTCGGGCGGGCAGGGCCAAGAGAAGTCGTCGGTTTGCACGTGGTCTAGCCGACCTATTTGGCGGAGTAGCTCGTATCGCCCGCCGGGCCGCCGCCAAGCGCTGAGCTTTTCTTGCGCCTTGTGCAGCTCGGCTGCGCTAAAATCGGCCATGCCATAGACCTCGTGCGCGAGGATGCACACGGCCTCGCCGTAGCCGGTGAAGCGGATGGCCGCAAAGGCCGAGCGAATGCGATCAAAGCGCGCACCAACGTCTGGATCGGAGGCATCGTTGAGCTTGTGCAAGTCTTCGCTCGTGGCCCCAGCGGCGATTAGGTCGGCGGGCACGTAGTTGCCAAAAAGGTCTTGCAAAATGTCCGGGCCATTCTCAATCCAGTCGCGCTCCCGGCGGAGGTGTTCGTGCGTGTCGATTAGCAGCGTGTCGGCTAGGTGTTGGCACAAGTCTGTGGTCATGGCATTGCTCCGAGTTGAGGTGTCGCGTTTCCAAGCTGTTTAACAATATGGATTGGCATCCCTTCATCGTCCACTATCCCATCGCGCTCTTGTCCCTGAGTCCCCTGTGTGATCTAGGCGCACTGTGGCTGGGTCGCCGCGCCGGGCATCATCTGGCGTACGGCTTGCTGGTGTTAGGGGTACTAGCCGCGACGACCGCCGTGCTCAGCGGCAACGCGGCTGCGGCCACGGCTTGGGACGGACCAGCCGCCGCGCCATTAGCCACTCACGAAGCCCTCGCCACTTGGACCTTGCTCTTGGGATTGGGGGTCGTTCTCGGGCGCTTGCCCCTGCATCTCAGGGGGCGGCTCGAAGGATGGCCGCTCTATGTGTGGATTGCCCTCGGCGTCCTGATCGGCGGCTTGGTCTTGTGGACGGGCTACTGCGGCGGCGAACTCGTGTATATCCACGGCTTGGGCGTACGGGCCGATCGCTGATCGGCGGCTGGTTGACGCAGTTTGTTTGGCTTATTTTCGAGGGGCTGACCAGCACTCAACGCCCCGAGGAGCACCCTGTGAATCGCCCCAACATCCTGCTCATTATGACGGACGAACACGCGCCCATGTACAGCGGCCCCTACGGGCATCCGCTCGTGCAGACGCCCTTTATGGACCAATTGGCAGCCGAGGGCGCGACCTTTGCCAACGCCTACTGCAACTCTCCGCTCTGCCTGCCGTCGCGGATGTCGTTTATGACCGGCCGCTATATCAGCCCGATCGGAGCCTTTGACAATGCCAGCCCCTTGCCGTCGGATGCGGTCACGTGGGCCCATCGGCTGCGCGCGGTTGGCTACGATGTGGTACTCTCGGGCAAACAGCACTTTTGCGGCCCCGATCAGCTGCACGGCTTCCGCGCCCAGCTAGCGCGCGATTTACACGCCGAGTTGTGGACCAAAAATGGCGTCCTGCGCGGTACGCCCGACTGGAGCAAGGGCACCCCGCCAGCCGACAAGCCTTGGGGCGGCGTGGCCGAGGCCGGGCCGGGGACGACCTTAGAGATCGAAGTGGATGATCTAGTTGAGGAACGGGCACTCGCTTACCTGCGCGATCCGGCTCGCAAAAAGCGGCCTTGGGCACTAAATGTTTCGTTTATTGCGCCGCATTTTCCGCTCGTAGTCCCCGAGCGGTTTTTCAACCTCTATCCGCTCGAGCAAATCGACATGCCGGAAATTCCCCCCGGCCACCTCGAAAACCAGCACCCCGTCCACCAGCGGATGCGGGCCATGTTTGGGGCGGGCCATTTTCCCGCCGAACAGGTGCGCCGCGCCCGCGCTGGCTACTATGGGCTGATTACCTATCTCGACGAGAAGATAGGTCGCCTGCTCGCTGTCCTAGAGGAGACCGGTCAGCGCGACAACACGCTCATCGCGCATTTCAGCGATCACGGGGAAATGAACGGCGAGCACGGGATGTGGCGGAAGTCGAGCCTGTACGAGGCGTCTGCCAAGGTGCCCCTGCAAATGGTCTATCCCGGGCACATCCCGGCCGGGCGGCGCATCGGCCAAGTGGTGTCGCTGGTGGATCTGGTGGCGACCATCGTCGAGCTCGCTGGCGCACCTCGCACGGGGGCTCTCGATGGCGATAGTCTGCTCGGATTGTTGCAAGGGCGGGACGCGCACTGGAAAGACCAAGCATTTTCCGAATATCTAGCGCACGGCGTGGCGCGGCCAACGGCCATGTTGCGACGCGGCCGCTACAAGCTCCACTACAGCTTAGGGGATCCGCCCCAGCTATACGATGTAGAGGCCGACCCCAACGAGTTCGACGACCTAGCAGGCCATCCCGCTCATGCGGCTCCGCTAGCTGACCTCCAAGAGCAGCTATTATCCGCATGGGACCCGGTCGCCTTAGATAGGCAGGTGCGGCAAAGCCAGCAGGACCGGCTCTTGATCGAACGCGCCGCACGGCTCGACTGAGCATAAATTCGATTGGGGGCCGCTAGACGCAGACTCGACCATGATACATCTAGCCGATTTCATCGACCGACAGCTTAGGCGTCCGGCTCGTACTTTGGCTGCCTCGGCGCACGATCCCGCTCCAGCCGATAGGCACTCCCGGCAAGCGGCAGCTCGACGCGGGCGCCGCCGCGCTGGTGCGACTCGACAAATGCGAAAATTAGCTCCGTATTAGCCCGCGCCAGTGCGGCGCCGCCACGCGGCGGCTCGCCCGTATCGAGGGAGTGGACCAGATCTTCGATCAAGCAGAGCGTTGAAGCCCGGTGCTCGAAAGAAGGGAACTCCACCACGCCCAGTACATTGCGGCCCCGGTGATCGCGTACTGCCGGTGCCCGCAACTGCCACTCCTTATCATTGCCCAGCGCCGTCACCACGCCCTTTTCGCAGACGGCCTCCACTTCCATTCCCCGACCCGAATTGAGCGCGTACGCAACGACCCCGTTGGCGAACTGGATGATGCCGTGCCCGACCGGGTCCTCGCGCAGGATGTTCCCGTCGATTATTTCGTCGCCATTGGGCAAATGCGCCTGCAACCAAGCAGCGGGGGCGTCGGAGTTGAGACGCTGGAGCAGGTCAAAGCTGTGGCTGGCGCCGTTGAAGAGCGCGCTGGTTTGGTGGATGATAAGGGTTTGCAACGCGCCGATTTCCCCAGAATCAATGACGGCCTTCATTTGGTCGTAGCCGGGGTAAAAGCGGCGATTGGTGCCCATGTTGAGCACGACGTTGTGGCGCTGGCAGGCTTCGACCATGCGGTCGGCTTCGGCCAGCGAGGCCGAGAACGCCTTTTCCGCGTAAATCGCCCGGGCACCCGCTTCGGCGGCTGCCATGACGATCTCGGCCCGGTGCTCGGGCTGAGTGGCAACGCTGACGATGTCCGGGGCTTCGCGGGCGAGCATTTCGCGGTAGTCGGTGTATTGCTTGTCCGCGGGAATGCCGTAGCGCTCGCCGACCTGTTCCATTACATCGACGCGCAGGTCCGAACAGGCGATGAGGTCCGTGCGCTCACAAGCCTCATACCCGGCGGCGTGAGAGTACGGGCGCATATTGGCTGGGACTTCGTTGTCAATGAAAGCACCCATGCGACTGCAACCGATGAGAACGGCTTTGTACTGATCCATTTGCGGCTCCTTTACCAAAATTTGGCGATGTTTTCTTCCGCCTTGGTCATCACCTCCACCAAGGCGGCGCGGCCTTCGCGGTTGGCTGCGAGGGCGCGTTGGATGGCCGGTGCCAACTCTGAGGGCGTTTCGACGCGCTCGGCGTGGGCACCGAGGGCCTCGGCTACCTGCGCGTAGTGCCCGCCGAGTTGATTGCTCTGATAGTGTTCGCTGGCATAGGGCATGTACTGGTCGTAGTGGGTCATTACGCCGTTGTTGAGCACCACCGTGAGAATGGGAATCTCTGCGCGCACCGCGGTCTCAATATCAAGGCCCGCCATGCCAAAAGCCGCGTCGCCCATGATGTTGATGACCTGCTTGTCCGGCGCGGCCAACTTGGCCCCCAGCGCCAAGCCCAAGCCGTAGCCAAGCTGGGTCGACTTGCCCCAGCCGAGGTATCCTCTGGGGACTTGGGGCCGCCAAAACGGCACGAGCTGATCGCGGGGATAGCCCGAATCGTGGGTGATGATGGTGTTGGGCACCTCCACGGCGCGGGCGAGTTCGGCGAAGACCCGGTAGGGATTTATCGGCACCTCGTCCGAGCGGAACCTCGGCGCCCACTCGGCGTTGAACTCAGCGCGGATGGCCGCGATCTCGGCCGCGACCCCGCGCTCGTCTTCTCGCCCGCCCGCCCCGAGCTGCCGGCGGACCTCCTCGGCGATCTGCTCCAGCACGATCCGCGCATCGCCGATGGCCCCTAAGTCGATCCGATAGTCCTTATTGAGATCCTCAGCGCAGTTGGTCACCTGTGCCATGACGGCGCGGTCGGGCATGGGGGCGTTGAAGTTCGAGATGGTAAAGCTGGTGCCCACTCCTAGGACGAAGTCGGTCTTTTGCCGGAAGCGCTCGACCATCAGTGTGCCGGTGTACCCGCCAGTGCCCAGCGCGAGCGGATGGTTTTCAGGGAACGCGCTCTTGCCGGCCAAGGTGGTCATAACGGGCACGTTGAGCAGTTCGGCGAGGGCTACGAGCGAGTCCGTGGCTTCGGCCCACAAGACGCCGTGGCCGGCGTTGATGACCGGACATTCGGCCTTAACCAGCGCGGCAACCAAGTCGCGGACAGCGTCTGGGTCGGCCCCGGACTTATAGGCTTTGATCGGTTGGTAGTCAAAATCTCCGGGGAACTCGGCGTTGCCTAAATCGCTGGGAATTTCTACGAGCACCGGCCCGGGGCGGCCGTGAGCGAGCTGGCTAAAGGCGCGGCGCATCAGCCCGGGAATGCGCTCAACTTGGTTGATGGTGGCGGCCCATTTGGTGATGCCGCCATAGTTGGCTACCGAGTCGAAGTTAGGAGGGACTTGGGTGCGGGCCGTGGATACGCCTCCGGGCAGGAGCAGCAGGGGGATGGAGTCGGCGTAGGCTTGGGCCGCGCCGCCGAGCGCGTTTTCGGCCCCCGGCCCGGTCTGCATGGTAAAGACGCCAAAGGGGCGGCCGTTGGTCGTGCGACTGAAGCCGTCGGCCATGTTGACGCCCGTCCGCTCTTGGCGGCAGATAACGGGCCGGATTCCAGCGCGAGCCGCCTCGTCAATCAGGGTCTGGGCGGGAAAGGCCGATAGCCACGAAACGCCTTCGGCCTTGAGGATGTGGGCAATGGCTTGGTTGCCGTTCATGGGCACGGCGTCCCTTTCCGAGGTTAAGACCTCTATCTAAGAAACTCTGTAGGGGCAACCCCACAAAACTTGCGTAGAACGTTGGACAGAGACCTAGCTGCGTCAAGAGGCTCGCCGGCCGCGCCCAATGCTCCACCAGACGACGAGGGCCTCCACAGTGTGGCCGCTGAGTAGGGCACCCACGGCTTGGGTCGCGCCGTGGAGCTCGAAATTGGCGAGCAGGGCCAGCATCAGCAAGACGGTCGCCACCCGCGACGGGGCACTCGGCGCCATGGCTTGGGTGCGGTGCTGGAGCAGACCGATGCCGTGGAAGTAGCTACGTAGGCTGACGACAAAGGGAAAGCCCGTAAACAGGAGCAAGGGCGTCTTGCAGTCGGCGATCAACTCGGGGCCGATGCCGATCCAAGCGCCGAGTATGTAATGGACGGCCGGCGTCCAAAACAGCACCCCTATCCAAGCACAGGAAAACAGACAACAGCCCCAGCAGAAGCGGCGAATTTTGCCCAAATCCCCTTCTTGGCGAAAGGCTGTCGGCAGGTTGCGTAGTTCGTTGAGCCAGCCGTAGGGGATGTGCCCGAGCGCATAGACGATGGTCAGCACGGCCAGCGCTTGGGTGCCGTCGGCACTGCGAGCGACAAACATGTTGATCAGCGGCCGGGTGCCGGCCTGCACGGCCATAATCAGCGCCAAGGGCCAAAAGAAGCGCAGGACGTACAGGTATGTCAGGGCCGGCGCGTTGGCTCGTGCGGGCCAGCGCACCAAGCACCAGCGGCCCCACGCGACCACGCCAAGCTCGGCGAGCGCACCCGTGTACACGGCGAGGACCGGCAGTGCGATGGGGGTCTGGCGGACGAAGCCGAGCGGCAGCAGCGCAAAGACTGCGAGGATGCTGAGGGCGATCCCGGTGGTGGTGGCGTAGGCGGGGATGTCGGTGCGGCGGACGCGGATGAGCGCACCGCTGTACAAGCGCGTCATCCCTTGTAGGACGGGGTAGGGGACGAGCCACAGCAGGGCCAAGCGCACTGCGTCGCCGAGGGCGGGATCCACCCCGTGCAGGTCGTTGATGATCCAAGTCCCCAGCGGCGTCAGCGCCAAGCTGGCTAAAATGCCAGCCAATAGCAGCCCGGCCGCGAGCACAAAGCGGGCGCAGACTCGGTAGCCTTGGGCGTTCTCGACGAGGACCAAGCCGAGCTGCCGCACTTGGGATAGGGTGCCGGCGAAGAATAAAGCCAATCCAAAGGCCAGCCCAAAGGCGGCCAGCGTTTCGACCGCCCGCGGCATCCGCGCCATGCCGCCGTTGAGGAACTGGCCGCTAAGCTCTTGCACCAGTGCCGTCACCACTAGGGGCAACATGAAGCGGGTTAGCTGGGCATAGCTCATCTACGCATCCGAGCGGTTATAGAGCTGTCCTACATCGTTCATAAGGGATGTTCTGCATGGCGTTTTGGGTATGAGATACTTCGCTACGCTCAGTATGACAAGGGCTGGGGGGCGTACATTAACTTCACCTTCCTTTGCGTCCGCCCTTTCTGCGGTTCCCGCTGCGTCCGGGATCGAGGGCGTCCCGCCCTCGACGAGGGCAAGATGCCCTCGATCCTTAGAGGCTGTCTGAAAACCCACCTTGGGGCATGTTGAACAAGCCGTAGAGACAGGATCCGTCATTCCCGCGAAAGCGGGAATCCAGACGGGATCGTTTAGACGCAAAGGACGACCACCAGAGTTTTCAGACAGCTTCTTAGAAGAGTAGCGGCTGGTGGCGTGTAGTAAGGTGCAACCGTTCGCCGGGATGATCCTTCAAACTCTGATTTTTTCTGCTAATTGCTGCCGCACGTCCTTCCCAGCGACCATTTTCTCCGCGACCGCGAACAGGCCCTTGCCGTTGCTTTCTCGCTCCCACAAGGCGCCAATGGTTCGCTTTTCGTTGGTGTCCGACCCTTCGGCGATGTGTGCGCCCTTGTATTCGACGACGAGGAGACGATCGTCGTTTAGCAAGGCGATAAAGTCCGGGTAGAATTTGTCTGTTGCGGTGGGTAGCCAAAACGAGTTGGGATGACGTGCGACATTGCGAATCCAGTACTTCACGGCCGCCAGACTGTCGATGACCTGAGCGCATTGCATTTCCTCGCCGTCGTCCGCGCCGTCAAAGGCGGGAACGCGCTCTGGCCCTAAAAAATGCTTGTGCGGTTTCCAACGCCCGCGATAGAACCGCTGATCCCAGTACATGTCGTCCGCAAATGTGAAGGTCGCGTCAAACGAGACCGTTGCGTTAGCCTCGGATTCAAAGAGGTACTGCTGATAGACACTGCTGCGTTCCTTCTGCCGAATGGCCGCGATTTTGCTTTCGATTTTCTTGGCGAGCAAGAACTTGCAACGCATCAGCGCGGCGATGGTCATGCCGCGTGTATTGAGCAGGTGATCGACGAGTTGGCGCAGCCATTTGAGCAGTTCGCTTTGGTGAATATCCATCTGGCGCACCTGCCGGTCGAGCCACAGGACGAGGGCCTCAACGGTCCAGCCTTCGACGACCATGTCCAGTGCCAATTGCGCGTCTTCGCTGGCGAACTGGTAGGTGATGCGCTTGCCGTCGAGGTCAATTTCAAAGCTGCGCGCCGTCTCGCGGATAGTGAATTCCTGTTCGTCCATTTTCGGCGAATAATCGAGTAGCGACCAGTCGTGGTATTCCATGAACACATCCGTATCGGCGTATTCTAGGGTGCCTTGGATTTCCGCCATGAGACGCGGGACGGTGAATGGCTGCTCCTGTTCGGCCGGGGATAGGTGTTCTTTGACTGCGGCGCGGTGTTGGGCAACGGCGGTGGCAAACCCTTTTCGCTCCTGTTCGGGCAACGTCTCCGCAATCGCCTGCTCGCGGTCCCGATTGATCCAGCCGGTAAGCGCGATTTCGACCTGTCCTTCAGCGGTTTCGCGCGCTAGCAATCCGTCGTGCTTGGCCTCTTTGAGTTCGGATAGAATTTCCGGGGTGGCTGGGGTTGTATATCTGAATACCGGGTCTGGCTTTTCCGGCGGACCAAACAAGTCGCTCTGAAGGTCGAGCGTCCGCTGCACCGGCTCGATGTTGTCGCAGGCTTCCTCTTCCTCAAAGCCCATATCTACCAATTTGTCGGCCAAGGCACGGGCCGCTTCGCCAAAAGATGGCTCGGAGAGGAAGGCGTAGGCTTTGTTGAGGTCGGGTGCTTGGCGTCGCTTGGCGTAAGGCATCCGCAGGACGCGGCCGAGCAGCTGCTCGACGTCGGTCGCGCTTTGGATGCGCGATACCGAGCAGAAAATGTAGGCGAAAGAGCAGTCCCATCCTTCTTTGAGTGCCTCAATCGTAATGACGTATTCGATGGGACAGGTGCGGTCGAACAAGTCAATGCCGTCGAGTCCGCGCTGGTCGCCGGTGGCAATGGCGATTTTGCTTTCCGGGATTTTCTCAATGCCGATCAGGTGTTCTTTCAGGGCCGTAGCCGTTACTTCTTGGTTTTTCGGCTGCGCTTGGAACAAGACGATGGGACGGATGTAGGCGGCATCGTCCTTGGCGGTCTCGGCAAGCGAAGCACAAGCGGCGATGGCTCCGTTCACCGCGTTCTGCCAAGTGTCGTGCTCGGCGAGCATGATGGGCAGTTTGATCATTTCTTCGCGCTTGAGTTCTTGGGCGGTGACGCTGTACAAAATGTTCGACTTGCGCTGCGGCGTCGCCGTGAACTCGACGATGGCACAGGGGTTGACCCGCGTCTGCATTTCCCGCGTCAGGCCGGTGACGGCGTTGTGGGCTTCATCGACGATCATCAGGGGCCGATGCCGATGTAGCAGGTTGGCGAAAGAGAATTTGACGTCGCCGTTGTCCATTTTCTCTAGGCCCGATGCGGCTTGCTGCACTGCGGAGAAGTGCGGTTCCAGCTCTTCGTTGTGGGCATACACTTTGCGCCCTTCGGTGCTTTTCACCCGCAGCGTTTGGATGGTGCCGACCACAATGCAGCAGTGGTCGCGCAAGTCGTGCGGCCGGATGTGGGTGAAGTCGGCAATGTCGAATACGCGCACCCGGCCGGCGAATGCGTCGTCTAGCACTTGACGATACGCATGGCGGGTGTTTTTCAGGGCTTCGACTGTCTGCCGACGGATGGTATTCGTCGGGACCAGCCACAGCACCAGTGGATGGTCCTTTTCGACCCAAGCATTGCGGGCGATAGAGACGGCGTGAGCGGCGAGGATTGTTTTGCCGCCGCCAGTGGGCAGGCGCAGGCACACGTAGGGCACGTCCGGCAATTCTTCTAGCGGAGCGTAAGGTCCGGCATAGCCTTTAAGCCGTGCGGCCTGCTCTGGCTCTTGGGTTATGGCTTCGTAGGCGTTCTTCGCACCGGCGACGCGGGCTTCCTCCAAGAAGCGGCGCAGGACAGCGAGGGTGTCGGCTTGATATTGTTTTAGCTGCATGGATCAGGTCCGCGCTTTCACATCATAAGGCGTCTGTTTGAAGACGATGCCCTCCCGGTCGAGCGTCGCTGGCGTCAAGCGCGACTGCTCGCCATAGACCGTGAGCGGTCCGTCAAAAACAGGAGCCTCTCGCGTAATTTCCGCCCGAATCGCAGCGAGGGTCGCCCGGGTCAAGACATTGCCGCCGCCCGGTCGCCTGTCACTCAGAATGCCGTTGTAGAGCAGGGCGTAGGCGCGGCCATCGTGCAGACCGAGAAGCGGCGAGCTCCCGTCGCCATTCCACGGCCGGCCGGTCTCGCTGAACCAGATATGTGCGGCCAGCACGGGAAAGCGGATGTCGGAGCGAATATGTCCTTCCTCGTCGAACACTGGCGGGCCGAGGCGATAGAAGCGGAAGCCGCCGCCGCCTTGCCAGCCGACGCTTTTGGAGATGCCGCCTTGTTCGCCGTCAATCACTTTGTTCAGGCGCGGGACGCAGTGAGTAATGGCGTGCTCGCCCATTTCTATGCCGATGTAGCGACGGCCCATTTTGTGCGCGACCGCCGCGGTGGTGCCGGAGCCGAGGAAGGAGTCGAGGACGAGGTCGCCGGGGTTGGTGGCGAGGTGGAGGATGCGTTGGATGAGGCGTTCGGGTTTGGGTGTGCCGAAAACCTCCGCCTCGTTAAAGACGCGGGCTTCCCGTTTGGCCTCCTGATTGTCGCCTACCTCTTTGCGATACCACAAGGTCTTGGAAACTGTGCCTTGTTTCACTTCGGAGAGAAACCGCTTTATGGAAGGCACGTTGTTGCCGTGTTTGCCAAACCATACTCGGTTATCCGCTACCAATTCTTGAAAGCGTTCCTTTGAAACGACCCAACAACGACCCGCAGGTGGGTTGACGACCCGTCCCGATGGCGTGGTGATGGGATAGTCATAAACGGCGGAATATGTCTTGACATCTAAGCCGCTGATTTTCCACTCGCCTCTCGGGTCGTCGTCCAAGTTCTTATAGCGGGCGTTCATTTCGGCGGTTCGCGGCAACAGATTCGGTCGCCACCTCTCCTTGCTTTTTGCAAAGCAAACAATATGATCGTGGCTATCCGAAAGCCATTTTGCATCGTTCTGCGGCGCGTATTTTTTTTCCCAGATGACATTAGCCACGAAATTCTTCCGCCCAAATACCTCGTCCATGATGACTTTGAGATAGTGCAATTCGTTATCGTCAATAGACGCCCAAATGGAGCCGTCCTCGGCCAACAGTTCGCGCAAAAGTCCAAGACGCGGCCACATCATCGCCAGCCATTGCGTATGTTCGAGATTGTCGTCGTAGTGCTCAAATGCCGAGCGCGTGTTATACGGCGGGTCGATGTAGATGCACTTCACTTGGCCGGCGTAGAACGGCAGCAAGGCTTTGAGGGCTTCGAGGTTGTCGCCTTGGATGAGGGCGTTGGTGGCGTCTGGGTCGCCGGTGGAAAGGTCAGGGGCTTCTTCGAGGAGACGATAGGGGACTTGGGTGGCGGCGTGGAGGTCGGTGGGACGGGTTAGCCAGTGTAGAGTCGGCATGGGTTAGTTTAGCCTCTATCCTGACATTCTTGTTTTATGGTAGGTCCTATCATGGAAAGATCGCATTCTCTCCATTCATGTAATTTTTAGCTATTGCCGTCAAGAAGTCTCGTAGCTGCCGTTCTTGCTCTTGCAATCAATGCTTGGGTTTGTTCGGTGTTGTCTATAAAGATTTTTAACTCAGCAGACATCTGACGTTTGGTACGCTGGAATTCTTTTTCGATTTTAGGAGCATCGTCCATATCTGATACGAGGTTCTCAAAAGCGTCGAGTGACCCTTGAATATCTTCTTCTGTATTGTCACACATCTGTATAAATTCAATCAGTTCATTCTTATCCTCTTCTGCAATCTCGGACTCGCTGTTTAGTACTGCATTCAGGTTATTACCCATGCTTTCTAGGGCTTGTCGATATCGAATGTTGCCCTGCTGTAACCATGAAGCGACCTCATCAATTTTAGGAGCCAATGAACGGATAATCGCCCGTTGCTTCTTAGGCCCTATATCTTTCGGACTTTTGAGCTGATCAGATACACTTTCCATATCCAGTGCTAGGGTATTAAGACGTTCTCCTAATTCACCGACCATCTTCGTCATAGTCTCCATACTCTCTTCTAGCTCGACCCTATAGTCAAGAATACCACGTTCATCCTGATCGTCAGCTTCCGTTACTAGAGATTGTGTACCAGTGTCGGTTAAAGAAGAGCCTGTGGTGCCGAAATCGATAACGGGGCTCCCAAATTGTATTTCGCCAGTCCGCACCCCTTCTATGTATTTCTGAAATTCTTGTCTGGCATTGTTCATTTTTGTAAAGTGAGTACTGTAAGAAATAACACGATACGATTGGAGATCGAACGGAACCTCCTTAATCTCTTGGGCGAGTAGTATGACTTTCTTCTTGAAAGCGTGTGCCAGTCCCAACTCGTAATAGACATTCGGATTCGCCGTCGATAGGTCCGCGATAATAAGATCGCTACCGCTTATCGACTGGACAATATCCTCCATGATATTTCGTTGGCTAAGAATATCATCGGCTCTCTTTACCTCATAGCCCGCCTTAGACAAAGGGTCGTGTATCAGATAATCATATATATTTTCAAATTCCTCCTCGAAGGGCATTAGAACAAAGGCTTTCGATTTCATACAAGAAATTCCTCCTTATATGCCATCTCCTTTTTCGTTTCCGATCTCTGCCATAGAATGGCCGGCACCAGATCCTTCAAAGGATGTTCAAAGATCTCGGACGCGGTTCGATGGTTCGCCATGATCAATTCAGGAGCCGCATCCAGCATGATTTCTTCAAATTCGTCAAGACTGGCGGCCTCAATGTGCAAGCCCTCAATGTCGCTTTGAGCATAGAACACCTGCGCCTCGTCGTCCCACACAGCCTTTACCGTAAAAGTGCGCTTCATAATGTACTCCTTTCGCCGCACCAGACTCGTAGTTCGTAGCGAAATCCTTCATCAACTATTCGTGGCATGGTTTTCTCCTAAAGAGTATGTACGGAAACTCGCGATTCTCGACCTGAATCGGTGCTTCGCCGCCCACTCGACAAGAAACTCGTCGGCTTCTTCTATGGTCAGGTAGCCAGTCTTAATCAGCGTCAACACCAAGTCCTCCGTCTTACAGAGCACCAAGTCTTCGCGGCGGCGTTGGCCCTTAGCGGACGCCTTGCGGTCCTGAAGCCCAGCGATCCAATTCCGCGTAAGCGCAACAGCCAGAACAGCGCACTCACCAGCCCCAAGCCGCCCACCTGCCCGAAGTTCTGTAAACAGGACAACCTCCACTGGATCGCGGACGCTTTGTAACTCAAGTGTGCCCGAAGCCACAGCATCTTCAACCACCGCCCTTTGTTCCAAACGCCTTACTTCATCAAAAACTTGGTCGAGTAGCACGACCGCTGTGCCAAGTTGACCGAGTAACTCAGTCCGACCGATCTTGACAAAATTCAGCAAGATCGAAGTGTCGAGGACAATCGGCGTTGGGCCTTGCTGCGGCATTCAAAGGGCCTCATTCCGCCAAATCGAGAATCGTCTCGTCGTCAATATCCAACAGCCGCCCTACTTCCAACAGCCGTCCCTGCGAAATCTCCTCGCGCCACCACGCTTCCAAAGCCAGCGACAGAATCTGCCAAGCCAATTCGTGGTCCCAAGATGCTTCGTCTGCGGAATCCTCTATATCCGAAGACGCCTTTACAGTGCGGAGGTATCGCTTGGCGTCTTTAGACTGGTCGAGCAGTGCTTGGGCTTGGGCTTGACTGACGAGATTCAAGCCGCGCAGCCGCCAAACCGCCGCCGCATAGCTCACCTCAAAGTGCCAAGCCAAAAGCACCACATCGGCGTAGGTTACATGCTGTGAGCGCGCCGGGCTACGCAACTGACCTTGGATTCCTTCTTCAGTGACGGCATCCACCGCTGCTTCCTCGCGGCGCGTTCCCCGCCCCTTACCCAAGTTGTGCAGAAAATCTCGGAAGCCCTCTTCGGGCATGAGGAAGGCCGCGGCAAAGGCATTGGCCCGCTGTTCGGTTCGCGTCTTGGCATTATGAGCACTCGTAACAGTGGCCGCCTCATCGCGGTCCATAAGCGCGTGGCTGTGTTCGTGGGCAAACGAAAACCGCCGCCGCACCGGGGCTTGGGTGCGGTTGGCTAAAATCGCCATGCCGAAGTCGGGGCTACTCAGAAAAAGTCCCGAGATTTCATCGGGTAATGGCAAAGAGGCCGTCCAGATATTCTGGTGGGCCAAGGTCTCAGGCACTTTGACGGGGGCTTGGCCTAAGTTGAGACGCCGACGCTCTTGCTCGGCCACAAGCTGGCCTTGGGCAATCGCCTGCCCTACCGACCTCGGGGGCGGCAGTTCGTAACGCGGTAGAGAGACAGCAGACCTGCCGCCCGTTAGGCGTCGCAACGACGCCCCCTCTCGGAGCAAGCGCAGACAACGCCGCGCTTGGTTTTGAACGACCTCCTTTTGCAGGCCCGGCTCGGCGCGAAAAAGCGCAACGACCGGGTCTTCCTGTTCGATCGGCCTATTCGGATCAACAAACCATTCGACTGGCCGACCATACAGGTCCGCAAGATGAGTCAGCTCAAGCGTAGAGACCTGCCGCTGGCCGGATTCCATGAGGCTAATGGCGGACCGCTGGAGGCCGAGCGCGGCACCGGCGGCCTCTTGGGTGATCTGCTGGCTTTCGCGTACCCAGCGCAGCCGTTGCCCGATCTCTTCAGGAGTAATGAGCATGGAGTACCTCCGAATTCTAATGACGACAGTAAAGTTTAGATTATCGAACGAACTGTGTCAAATATCGGCATATTTCCTCCGGGTTGCTTTAAGAATGCCACCGCGTTTGCGAATAGCGTCCAATTGATCTGGATACTTATTCCGCACGGATTGCTCGCCGGAACCTGCGCTGGTTTTCGACCTTGGCACGGCGTATATCTCCCGGTTGCGTTTTTTGCAGAACCTTCGGATAAACGCTTCCTGCTGCTTGTCTTCGCAGAGGACGGTGATCTTTGAACGAGTCATGGCGCGAGCCCTTGGGCATAGAGTTCGGAGACTTTTAACATCGTGTCGTTTTTGACTTCCAAGATGCGCGTATGGCTTTCTGGTTCGCGTCCTAACCAAATCGCCTTGTCTGCGAGAAAATCAATCGCTTCTGGATGGTGAGAAATCAACACGATCTGCGGCAGCGTATCGCCACAGCCATCCTCCAACTCGGCGAGCCAAGGTTGCAACTCCGGGAGCGTTATATAGTTGTCCGGCTCATCCAAAAACAGAGTGCGTTCAGCACTATCGGCAAAGAGCAACATATAAAGTACGATCAAAGTACGCTGACCATCTGAGAGTTGGTCGAACCGATAGACATGGCTGGCCTCTCCATCCCTCGCAGAAAACACGGCCTGTAGCTCCCTGTAATCACTGCCCTTTTGTACAAGCCTTAAATCGACGAAGCCGGGCATAACACCGCGTAGATGCTCCATCGCCTCAAAGACCCGGCGCGGATTCTCCTGTAAGTGCCCCTGATACCACGACGCAAAATTTTCTCCGCTTTCGCTGAGCCTATCGGTATCGGACTCCGAACCGCTGCTCATGCGTTTTGTCTCCAAAAAGAGCGTTACAAAACGGCGGACTTGAGTGCGGAATGCACACAACCGCGTATTGTCGCGGCGCGCAGCCACCGGCGCTAGCCCCGACAACATCCAATCAAAAGAATATCTCGGTCCTTCGCTGTGGTCATCGCGGTATAGCTGCACCTCGCCCTCTGCAAAAACAAAGAGCGGCTTACTACCGAACAAAAGCTCTTCGCGCTGCACCCGCACAAAGCGTCTTTCCGGCTCGTGCTCAACCATGAGCCGATACAGGCATGGTCCCCCAGAGATGTCGATTTCCAATTCAAAATGTTGCAGGGTATTTTCATTCCAATGCGTGAGGTCGGTGGCGGAAAACAGTTGGCCGATCCGGGCGTCGCCGCGAACAAAGTCGCGCAGTTTTTCTACGACCTCAAACACAGCCGACTTGCCGCAGCCGTTTGCCCCGAGTAGCAGCGTCAACTCTCCCAAACGCAAGTCGAAGTTGGTGAGGCATTTGTAGTTGTCAATGTAGAGGCGCTTTAGCATGGCAGATCAAACTCCCATAAAATCCGCTAGCACTGAACGCACGGTGCAAGACGGAAGATCGCGGCGGAACAAGCGAGACTCAAGGCGCGGCCCGGACGATCTGGCCGGCGCGGCTGTCGGCTATTTCGCCATGCTCAACGGCGATCCGTCCGTTGACGATTACGCAGTCGATGCCTTGCGGATAGCGGTAGGGGTCGGCAAAGTCGGCGCGCTCGCCGATGGCTTGGGGGTCGAAAACCACGAGATCGGCCCAGTAGCCTTCGCGCAAGAGACCGCGCTCGCGCAAGCGGAAGCGGGCGGCGGGGTGGCCCGTGAGCTTGTGGATGGCCTCTTCCCAGCGCAGCGCGCCCTGCTCGCGGACGAAGCGGCGCAAAAAGTAGGGGAAGGCCCCATAAGAGCGGGGATGGTGCTTGCCCTCGGCCAACGTTCCTTCGGGAACCAGCGAGAAGCCATCGGAGATGACGCCGCCGACCGGGTGCCGGGCGATGTTGAGGAAGTCCTCCTCAGACACGTCCTCGGCCAGCATCCACGGCCGCGCCCGCTCTTCGACGAGAAGGTCGCAGACCGCGTCGTGGGGTTTTTGGCCGCGCCGCCGACCAATCTCGGCAAAGCTCAGGCCGACTAGGTCGGCGTTGCGCTCGGCACTGCCCAGCCAAATTTTGTCCCAGTGCCCATCCCGCGCCAAGTTGCGCTTGCGGCTGCCGCCGCTCTCGGCCCCGTGCTGCATGGTGTCCTGCTCAATCGCGGCGCGAGTTGCCGGGTCTTGGAGCCGGCTCAGCAGGGCCGCGTCGCCGCCGGCCAAGGCCCAAGGGGGCAACAGCGACTTGAGGGTGGTGCTGCCGATCGTATAGGGAATGGCGTCGCAGCTAATGTCGCCGCCGGCCCGGCGCTTCTGGTCAATCGCGGCGAGCAACTCGCGGGTCGCGCCGATCATTGGCGCACCGGGCTGCATGTGCGAGACGTGGGCTGCGACCGCGGCTTGCTCCCCAACGGCAAGGACCTCGCCGACCGCTTGGGCAATCGACTCGGTCTGGTTGCGGATGTGCGAGGTGTAGATGCCGCCGTACTCAGAGACGACCTTCCCCAATTCGACCAATTCTTCCAGCGTCGAATACGGCCCCGGCGCGTAGGCCAAGCCCGACGAAAGCCCCATCGCGCCGTCTTCCATGGCGCGGGCGACCAGCGCCTTCATCTGCTCCATTTCAGCCGCAGTCGGCGGCCGGTCGTCGTAGCCCATGGCCGCGACGCGCACGTTGCCGTGGCCGACCAAGGTCGCGGCATTCGTGCCCAATCCACTGGCTTCAAGCCGCTGGAAATAAGCCCCGAAATGAGTCCAGTCGCACTGCAAGCCCCGGGTCATGGCCGGGTCGAGTGGGCCGTAGTACGGCTCGTAGTCGCGGGTGGGCGCGGCCGAGACGCCGCAGTTGCCCATGACTTGGGTCGTAATGCCCTGCGTTAGGGAGCTGAGGGCGCGGCCGTCGAGCGCGATCGTCAGGTCCGAATGCGTGTGGATGTCGATAAAGCCGGGGCAGGCAATGCGGCCCTCGGCGTCGAGGATGTGCCGGGCCGGGGCCGCCGCAGGGTCGCCGATAGCCACGATGCGGCCTTGCTCAACGGCGATGTCGCCGCGGAACGCCGGCCAGCGGCTGCCATCGAGGAGCTCGGCGTTGCGGATTAGGAGATCGTACATGGTCTTTTCCGGGAGGTTAATGGAGCGCGGCATAACCGCATTGGGATTGGCTGAGGGTAGTATAGGCGGGTTGACGGCTTCGCTCAAGCTAGTTGACCCTTTGGACGCATGTTGATACGTTTGGGCGAACACCGCAAACCAACGCGGGGTTAAACGAGGCGGTTCGATCGCGCTCAATCCACCCTAAACCGATGCGAGGTCTTATGAAACGCAGCATCTGCATATTGATCAGCGCGTGGCTGCTCAGCGGCTGCGGCGACAGCCCCTCCGACCAAGAGCCAGCGGAATCGGCCAGCCAGCCTACGGAAGCCGAGCAATCGGAGTTTAAGGAGGTCCCCCGGAACCGGACCTTGATTATGGATTGCGCCGACAACAGCACGTGCGCCGGGCAAATCCAAGACTACAATTCGTTCAACCCCTATCTGATAGAAACCACTTCGCGCACGGGGTACAATTTCGTTTTTGAGCCGCTGTACTTTTACAATGCCTTCGACGGCAAGCAGGTTCCTTGGATCGCCACCAAGCACCGCTTTAACGCCGACTATACAGAAGTGGAAATCAACATTCGCCCGGGGGTCAAGTGGAGCGACGGCATGCCGTGGACGGCGCACGATTTGGTCTTTACGATCAACATGCTCAAGGACAACGCGCCCCTTTTGTCCTATTCGACCGACATTAAGAATTGGGTTCAAGAGGCCGTGGCGGTCGATAGCCTGACGGCGCGCATTGCGCTGACGGCGCCCAACCCGCGCTTTGTATTTTCGTATTTCACCCACAACTTCGGCAATGGGGTGCCGATTGTGCCCAAGCACGTGTGGGAAGGGCAGAAGCCAGACACCTTTGAAAACTTCGATCCGCAAAAAGGCTGGCCCGTGTATTCCGGGCCTTACAAGCTGGCGTTATCCACGCCGCAGCAGCGGATATGGGACTTGCGCCCCGAGTGGTGGGCCGCTGCCACCGGCTTCCAATCCCTGCCCAAAGTTGAGCGCGTCATCTACCTGCCTTATATGGAGGAATCCAAGCGCGTCCAGAATCTAATCGCCAACCACATAGATACCGCCCTAGATCTCCGACCGCCCAACATCCTGACCGTGCTCGACCGCAACCCCCGCGTGACGACGTGGAGCGGGCGGACGCCGCCGTACGGCTACATTGATTTCTGGCCCATTTCGCTGGGCTTTAACAACTTAGAGGAGCCCTTTTCAGACGTGAACGTACGCCGCGCGATCAACTACGCCATCGACCGCGAGCAGCTCGTGGAGATCGGCTGGCAGGGAGCGGGCACTTCGACGCTTTTGCCCTTTCCCGAGTATCCCGCGCTTAGGCCGTACTTCAGCGAGGTCAAAGATTTGCTGGATCAATACGAGATCGGGGTTTTTGACTTGGACAAGAGCGCGGCCCTGATGAAGAAAATGGGCTGGCAGCGGCCCGAAGGCGGCTATTGGACTAAAGATGGCGAGCCATTTAAGATGGTCATCAACATCTTCCCGATTTTCCAAGACATCACGCCGGTCCTAGTCGCGCAACTAGAGCGAGCGGGTTTTGACGCGGACTTCCGCAACACCCCGGATAGCTATACCCGCATGTCGCACGGCGTGGCCCGCTCCTTTATTAACGGGCACGGCGGCAGCGTGCGCGACCCATACTTTACGCTGCGGCTCTACCACAGCCGCTTCGTGCAGCCCACCGGCCAACCGGCCGAGTACTTCTGGCGCTGGAAGAACGAGGAATTCGACCGGATCGTCGATCAAATGGCGGCCGTCGCGCCGCGCGATCCGCGGCTAGTACAATTGTACCGCGAAGCCATGGAAATCTGGCTCGCCGAACTGCCGTCGATCCCGATCCTACAGTGGTATCACCGCATTCCGCACAACCAAACTTACTGGCGCAACTGGCCCTCGGAATACAGCCCGTACATCAACAGCGCCTATTGGCACCGGGTGTGGCTGTTGGTGTTGCTCAATTTGCAGCCGGTGCAGGGATAGCCGCGGCCGCAGCATAGTACCGGGGTCGCTCGTTGGTCATGGGCTTACTACACGACACCAGTCTCTAAGGATCGAGGGCATCTTGCCCTCGTCGAGGGCGGGACGCCCTCGATCCCGCTTTGCTGAGAACGCACTTCGACGGAGTGGGATTACTCAACGAAAACGAGCATACCCCAATACGTCGAATAATGCACACACTCGGTGCTGATAAAACGACTGTCGCCATCGGGGAAGGGCGACCACGTACTGAGCACCCCAGAATCCTCCTCGTCCCCCTGATCGAACCGCATGAAGTTGGCTTTCCACTTATCCCCCACCTTCGGAGGAATGGAACGATCCCCTAACAGGTCTAGATCGTCGGCTTGGACGCGGTCCGACAAGCTGTCCTCCTCTGCATCCTCATATCCATCCGCGACTAATGCGTTCAAAGCAGCTTGGCTCATACCGCTCCACGGAAAGAGAAATTCCACCGTCCACGACTCGTCCCGGTCCGTTCGATCCTCCAAATTGCCCGATACGACAACCGCACTTTCAGTGCCGGAATCCCAGTGAAGAAATTCGGGCCTGCGGTCATCGGTCCATGGTGGATCGAGATAAAGGACGTCCGTCTGGGTATTGAGCGCGTTGATGATCAGTTGGACGTAAGGGGTGCCGTCCATGTCCGGGTCGAGAAACAACTCGACGGTATTATCCAAATACAGCTTTTGGTAGTCCCGTTCCGTAAACGTCGCCAGAATGTTTTCGTCCTTGCACTGGAACAGGACCAAGAGTCCGCGTTCATTCCAGAGGGCTTGGACGGTTGTGATCGAAGGAGACAGCGTCTCCCCGTTGGGGTAAGCCCGGTCCACCATTTTGGCAAGCGGGGCTAAGCTCCAGCTTTTCTCGTCGGCGCGGCCGTCTATGGTCATGTCCTCGTCGGTGAAGTGGACCTGATACTCCACAGGAATCGCCGAGGCAGCAACCGCCATCGCCAAAAGGGCGACCGGCAGCAGCCGTGCTAGGATGCTAAAACGAATCGCATTCATGTCCTACCTCCTTGGGATTAAGGATTGGTTTGAGATTGTCAGAGCCAATCTACTCGCTCTGCAAGCCTTTGGTGATCGGCTCGCGCATCAGGGCTACCGTGTGCAACAACACCCCCGCACCGGCCGGGGCTGCCGCGGCCAAACTGCCCAGCGCGAGGAACAGCCATCCATCGTCTGTCCGTTGTGCGAACTGGCTCAACCATTCTTCGACGCCGAGGTGCGCCAAGGGGCCGATCAGCAGACACCCGGCCAGCACCAGCCACAGCAGCCGCCGCGCCAACAGACCCGCCACATGCCGACTCTCGGCACCCAACGTCCGCATGAAGGCGATATTGCGCCGCTGATGGGACACCGTAATCGCCGTCAGGCCGTAGGCTCCCAGCGCAGCAATGAACACAGCCAAGAGGGCGGACCCGACAGCGAGCCATAGCCAGATTCGGTCGTCTCGGTAGTACGCGGCCAAGTGGTCTTCGAGCCGCGACAGGTGCAGGATTTCGTCGGGGGCTATGGCTTGCCATGTGCGCTCGATGTGCTCAAGGGCCTCGTTGCCGGCCTTGGGGGCAAGGCGCACGAAGAACAAGTCATGGTCTCTTATATTGGAGTCGAGTAAGAGCACACCCGGTTCGACCTCGCTTTTCAGCGAGTAGAAGTAATAGTCGCTCAGCACCCCTACGACGCGCCCCTCGCCATTGGGCATCTGACGGGCTAGGCGTCTCGTAAACTGCACCACTTGGCCGATGGGTTGGTCCCAACCTGCTTGGGCGACAAAGGTCTCATTGACAAGAATGCCCGCTTGATCCGGCCCCAGATTGGCACCCTGTACGAGGTGGAGGCCGAGCGTCTCGACAAAACTCGAGTCCACTCGTAGGCACTGCGCCCTGATCTTGCGATCTTTACCGGGCAGTATCGTCTCTTCCATCCCTCGCGTTGGCGTTCTCTTCTCTTTCTGTAAAAAATGATCCTTACTCATGGCCACCGACTTGATTCCACTATGGGCGAGCAGCCCCTCTTTGAGCCGATGCCGGAACATCTTGTCGATGCCCTCCCTCAACGCATCCGTGTCAAGCATCAGCACATCGTCCGGCACGAAGCCCAGATCAAATGCCTGTAGGTAGTGTAGTTGCCGAGCCATCACCAAACTCATGCCCGCCAGCCCAGCGCAGGCGGCAAACTGCATCACCACTAACGCACCGCCTAGTGCTGACCGACGACTGAGGAGGCTGGTGCGACCCACCGCCTCGCTCGGGTTGATCCGCGCCAAAATTAGGCCGGGATAGGCGGCGGCCAACAGACTGGTGAGTACCAACAGGACCAGCCCACCCACGATGAAGGAGGGGGCAAGGTAGTCGAGACGCAGGTCTTGACCCAACATTGCATTGAACGCGGGCAGCAGCACCTCGCCGAGAGCCAAGCCGACAGCCAGCGACACGCCACACACTACCACCGTCTCGATCCAGAATTGCACCGGCAGTTGCCGACGGGTGGCTCCCAAGGCGACGCGCACCCCCACTTCTAACCCGCGCGTACTCGCCCGCGCCGTGGCGAGGTTGACGTAGTTGACCACGGCTACGGCCAGCAGAAGCACAGCAATGGCCAAGACGATATAGGTCGCCAGCGGGTCGCGCGGCGGGGCGATGCCATCGTATCCGTCCCATTGGATCACGTCGGTGCCCGTGTGCAGCGTCGATAGGGGTTGCAACACCATGCTAAAGTCTGGATTGAGGGGAGCCAGCTTTTTGCTGTAATCGGAGGAGTTTTCAATGTACAACTGCCGTATCAAGGCTTCGGTCTGCTTCAAATCGCCCTCGTTGGCGTCCTTCAGCAGGACGAATAGAATGCAGTTCCGGTCCCAGAAGTCATCAATCCAGCGCCACAGACGCTCCGAATTGTGAAAGGGCAATAGGATATTCAACTGAATCGACGAGTTCGCCGGCGGCGGGGCGACCACGGCTTGGATGGTGTATTCCTTGCGCTCGTGTTGGGGCCACCCCACATCGATCCGTATTACCTGCCCCACCGCCGGCTCGTCGCCGAAGTAGCGGCGGGCGAAATCGCGGCTGACCACGACGCCGTCTTTTGCCTGTAGAGCCGTCCGCGGGTCGCCCGCGTCGAGGGGGAAAGAAAACACTTCAAAGAAATTCTCATCAACCAGCAGAAACGGCTCGTCGTTCCACCTATCGCCTATCCGCACGCGGATGCGCCGACCTTCCAACGACGACCTGTGCCCAGAAGCCAGCCGGACTGTTTCCTCGACCTGAGGCACGGCGTTCTGGATCGCCTCGGCCATGGCGACCGGGGCATAATCCCCGAACTTCACACGGTCATAGCCCGGGATTTTGAGGTCGAACACCACCCGGTATAGGTGCGCCCCGTTCTCGTGGAAGCTATCGTAGCTCCACTCGCGTGACACCAGCGCATGCGCCAACACGCAGAAGCCAAACGCCAGCGACAGACTGCACACCTCAATGAAGCCCAGCAGCTTGTGCCGGCGCAGGATGCGCACGGCGGTCCGTAAGTAATTACCAAGCATTCTCATGGCTCCGGCTCCTTCCGTGTATCCACTTTCCTTACTAGCGTCACGGCCTTATCTCCGATATAGCAAGATGTATGCCATACTCTATATATCACTGAAAAACAACGAGATACATTGAATCGGGCCTCTTGGCTGTGCTGGGGCGAGTGTCCGCTGGTGATACAGAGGTGTCCGCTGGCGATACACTTTTCTACGGCGGTCAGCCCCTAGCCACAGGCAGGAAGATGCGTAACGTCTGTTATTGATTGGGGAGTAAGGACTAGTTATATCTCTAATCAGATAGCTTACTACACGACGCCAGCGACCCGCTTTCCTAAGGATCGAGGGCATCTTGCCCTCGTCGAGGGCGGGACGCCCTCGACCCCGGACGCAGTTTGGAGAATTATGAGCAAAACATGGCCGGTACAGGACGCGACGGCGCGGTTCAGCGCACTCCTTAAAACGAGCCTTGCCGAAGGGCCGCAAAGGTCCGCCGGCGGCACACTCGAAAGCGGCTCCCATGCCTGTTGAAGCCGACCACATCCTCGTCGTTGACGACGATCCCGATGTCCTCGTCGCGGCCCGCTTGCTCCTCAAGCAGCAGGGCTACCAAGTCCGCACCGAGACCGATCCCCAAGCCATTCCGCCCATCCTCAAGCAGGACGCGCCCGCAGTCGTCCTCCTCGACATGAACTTCACCCAAGAGGCGACCAGCGGTCAGGAGGGGTTCTACTGGCTCCAGCAAATTAGCGAGCTGGCCCCAACCACCGTCGTCTTGCTAATCACCGCGTATGGCGATGTCGAGATGGCCGTGCGCGCCATCAAGGAAGGGGCGGTTGATTTCGTGCTCAAACCTTGGCAGAACGAAAAGTTGCTCGCCACCCTGTCCGCCGCCCTAGCACTACACCGCTCGCGCCGGGAAGCCCATCGCCTACACGCCCGCCAGCAACGGCTGGCCGCCGACCTCGACCAGCCCTTTGGCGACATCATTGGCCAAGCCCCGGTTCTAAAGGAGGTTTTCCAAGCCGTCGCCAAGGTGGCCGCGACCGACGCCAGCGTCCTCATCCTCGGCGAGAATGGCACGGGCAAGGAACTAGTGGCGCGCGCCATTCACCGCCGCTCGCAACGCGCCGGCGAAGTCTTCATCGCCGTCGATATGGGCTCCCTGAGCGAAACCCTGTTTGAGAGCGAGCTCTTCGGCCACGTCAAAGGGGCCTTCACCGACGCCCGCAGCGACCGCGCCGGTCGCTTTGAAATCGCCTCCGGGGGCACCCTGTTCCTCGACGAGATCGGCAACCTGCCCCTGCCCTTGCAGGTCAAGCTGCTCGCGGCCCTGCAAAACCAGCAGGTCGTCCGCGTCGGCGCCAATCAGCCCGTGCAAGTAGATGTGCGCCTTATCTGCGCCACCAACCAGCCCATCCACGAAATGGCCGCGGTCGGCACCTTCCGCCAAGACCTCCTCTACCGCATCAACACCGTGGAAATCCCCCTGCCTCCCCTGCGCGAGCGCCCCGAGGACATCGCGCTGTTGGCCCGGCACTTCCTCGACCTGTACCGGACCAAGTACCGCAAGGCCCTGACTGACCTGACCGCCGAGGCGTTGGCCCACTTGCGCGCGTACGCTTGGCCGGGCAATGTGCGGGAATTGCAGCACGCGGTGGAACGCGCCGTCATTATGAGCGAGGGGAACCGCCTGACCGCGAGCGATTTTCCCCTGATGGCGGCTCCATCCCCTCGGGAAGAGGTCGCCTTTGACAGCTACAACCTCGAAGACGTCGAGCACGAGGTCATCGCCCGGGTGCTACGCAAGCACCAAGGCAACGTCAGCCAAACCGCCCGGGAACTCGGCCTCACCCGCACGGCCCTCTATCGCCGCATGGAGAAACATGGCCTTTAGAAGCCATTGCTCTCAGCCCTGCTCGTGGGCTTCTTTATACGCTTTCAGAACCGCATTGATCCGCGTCTGATAGCCTGCGCCTTGGTGCCGGAACCATTCTAGTACATCCTTATCCAGACGCAGGGTAATCTGCGCCTTGCCCGGTGCCGGCTTCAAGCCCTTTTGCACGAGGGCCTGAGCGAACATTTCTGGCGACAGCGGCGGAACATCGGAGTAATCAATGGCCTCATCCTCCATCGCGTCCAGCCGCTTGAGTGTGCGCTTGATAGATTCTTTGTTCGCGTTCATTAGCTTTCCTCATCGAGATAATTCTCGTAATAGCACCTCGCTGGGTATGTGCGACGACAACGACACGTCCCCGTAGGGAACCGAGGGTGATGAAACGCCGCTCGCCATAGTCTTGGCGCTCGTCGGGGATGGTCACCGTGATGTCGGCAAAGACAGCGGCGGCGACCTCAAAGTCGATCCCGTGTTTGGCAAAATTGGTTTGCCGCTTGAGCTCATCCCACTCGAATCGCATAAATAAATGTAACTACAATTCATAGCTACGAAAAAGGGGACCAGCCGTTTTCCGGTCCATCTCGTTGCAGGGACATTTCATTATGAGCTTTAAGCATCGTCTAATGCAAGGGTATCGCGCCTTTCGCACGCGGGTCGTGGTGCGCGTCGCCCTCCTCGGCGTCACCTTGTGGCTGCTGTTCTACGCAATAGAAGAGGCGAACCATCCGGCCATCGTCGTCGTCGTCCTCGCCCTGCTCTATCAGACCTACGCCCTCGTTCACTACGTCGAGCGCACCAACCGCGACTTGGCGCGCTTTTTGGCCGCCATCCGCTACGCCGATTTCTCGCAGAACTTTGTCTCCGGCGGCCTCGGCACCTCTTTTGACGAACTCAAGACCGCGTTCAATGAGGTCCTCGACGCCTTTCGCCAAGCGCGAGCCGAAAAGGAGGAACAAGCGCACTACCTGCAAACGGTCGTGCAACACATTGGCATCGGCTTGATTGTGTTCGACAGCGACGGCGAGGTGTCGCTGATCAACAACGCGGCCAAGCGTCTTTTGGGAGTGCCTCGCTTGGGCCACATCGCCGACCTCAACCGCGTCAATCCCATCCTAACCACTACCCTGCAAAACCTCGGCCCCCAAGGCCGCGACTTGGTGGGCTTTGCCGAGATTCAGCTCGCCCTCCACGCATCGGTGTTCCGCCTGAGCCACCGCGAGCACACCCTAGTCGCCCTCCACGATATTGGCCCGGACCTCGACGAAAAGGAAATGGAGGCTTGGCAAAACCTAATCCGCGTACTCACCCACGAGATCATGAATTCCATCACTCCGATCGCTTCGCTGGCCGCGACCGCGGACGGAATGCTAAAAGAGGACATCCTCGACGCCGAGGCCACCGAAGACATCCGCAACGCAGTGAGCACGATCCAACGCCGCAGCGAGGGCCTGCTGCACTTTGTCGAAGCCTACCGCGGCCTCACCCGCGTACCAGCGCCCTCCTTTGAGATTGTCTCAGTGGCCGACCTGTTCGCCCGAGTGGAGCAGCTAATGCGGCCCCAGTTCGTCAAGTCCGCTGTCGAATTGCGGATTCAAGTTGATCCGCCCAGCCTCGAATTGACCGCCGACCCCGAGCAAGTCGAGCAGATCCTCATCAATCTGCTGAGCAATGCCCGCGAAGCCACCGCCCACCGCGCTAGGGCCGGTGTTGACCTGACCGCTCATCTAGCGCACGACAAGGTCGTCGTCGAGGTCGCGGACAATGGGTCGGGGATCGTCGAAGAAGCCCTCGGCAAGGTTTTCATTCCCTTCTTCACGACCAAGCGCGACGGCTCCGGCATCGGGCTGAGCCTGTGCCGCCAGATCATGCGGCTCCACCGCGGGTCCATCTCTGTCCGCTCGGAGCCGGGAGTGCGGACGGTGTTTGCGTTGCGATTTTGAGCGGATCAGCGAGGGGAGACCGCTAGAATGCAACGGCGAGTTGCACCGTGGTCGTGCTGACTTGCTGGTTTGCGTAATCCTCGTCTCGCACCCATTCGAGGGCTGGCGAGAACCACGTTGCCAATTCCACCGAGAGCCCGGCGAGCAACCGCCGCGTGGGCAGTTTTAGCGCCCGTGCTTCTTCCGTGCCCTGATAGCCGACGACTACCGTTGCCTCCCTGCCCGCAAGGCGGACAGCGCAAGCCGCTTCAAGCAACCAACTCGACGGTTGAGCGCCGCGACCGGCATACTCCACTTCGTGGGCTACAAAGTGCCCCAGCGAAGCTAGGTATTCGCCAGTCAGCGCTGCGTTTGCGTAACGCAGCTCAGTGCGGGCTGTCCAGCCGGGCACGCTATGGCGGCCCCGCGTATCGGCAATTACCTCTTGGAGAGCACCTGAAACACCGATGTCGCTGATATAGGACAGGTTTAGACCGAACTCGGCCTCACCGCGCTCCAGCAAATAGCCAATTGCAGCACCGTAACCACCATTTTGGTCCTCATCGCCGTAGAAGCCGAAGATAGACCCGTGCAATCCGCCAGACGACAACCCCAATTGCAAGGCAAGCTCATTTGTTTCGCCGAGTTGGAGCGTCAGCGGATCGGAGATCAACGCGGGAGGCCAATTCGCAAATGGGACGTATTGCTGACCAGCGGAGAAAAACCACGAGCCTTCCGGCGGCCCAATGGTCAGGCTGGCACTGTCGAGCGCGACTTGCTCGGCTTCCTCCAGCCCAATGTCCTCTTCCTCGTACAGCAGGGTGGCCCCGGCCCCAATCCAGTCGTTTAGTTCCGCCTCGACCACAAGCTCGGCTTGCCCCACGCCGACCCCCGCGGCGCGGTCTCCTTCGTCCAGGTGCCGATAGACCCCTTCGAGTTGGACCGTGCCGCCGATCTCCCACCCAACTTGCTCAGGCTGCACGGCCTCGGCCAGCCCCAGCCCGTGCCCGACCCATAAAACCGAGCCGACGAGGATGGAGCTTTTCCCCTTCATCGCTGGCTTGCTCAATCAAACAAAGCGAGCCAATCGTCCACGCTTTGGGCCACCGACTCGGGATAAGCTCGGCTGCGGGCGATAAAGCCGGGGACGCCGTCGCGGCCGCTGGGCTGAGCCGGGTCGCTGTAGCGCAGGTCGAGGCTCCAGCGGATGTGGTCGGAGTGGTTGGGGATGGAGCGGTGGATGGTTTTGTGCTGGATGAGCAGGACGCTGCCGACTTTGACCGGGCAGCTAACCTGCTCGCCGGGGGGCAGGTCCTGATTGGTGATGCCTTTGAAGTTGGCCCCCGGTCCCATGCCGTGCTCGTGGCCCATGAGTGGGACGCGGTGGCTGCCGGCAATGACTTCCATACAGCCGTTGTCAAGAGTGGCATCGACCAAGGGGATCCAAAAATTGACCATGAAGGTCTCTTCGGCGTCAGGCTGCAAATAGCCCAAGTCTTGGTGCCAAGGCACCACCGTGGAGTCTTGGTTGGGCAATTTGGCGCGCAGGTTGAATTGCGGGTGGGCCATTATTTCGGGGCCGATCACCGATTCGACAAGGTCGAGCAGCGCCGGTTGGGTCAAAATGGCGAACATGCCCTCGGTTTTGAGCTTGCCGTTGACTTGGCGCAACAGCGGGGCGGGGTCGGCCAACTGGGCGTGGATGGGGATCAGGCGCTTGGCAAAGGGCAGGGCCGCGTGCAGGTCGGACAGTTCGCCGGCCGCGTGGGCCTGCTGGGCCGCGGCATCGACAAGCGCGTCGATTTCGGCGATGAGGCGGTCAAAGACCGCGGGGTCGAGGACATCCTCGACGAGGAGATAGCCTTCGGTGCGGTAGAAGTCGAGTTGATCGGAGGTGAGGCCGCTCATCGGAGTTGTCCTTTGGCTGGGGGTGGATTGAGGTTGGGTTAATGCTAAGTACACGACACCAGCTTTAGTTCCCGATGAATCCGGGATCGAGGGCGTCCCGCCCTCGACGAGGGCAAGATGCCCTCGATCCTTGGAAGGCTGGCGGCAGGTGTCGTGTAGTAAGGGGTTAATGTACAGTTTTACCGAGGGGGTCAGCAAGCGCGGCCCGGCTTGACGGCATCGGCGTTCCTCGTATCTTTAGCCCACTATGATGACCCGTCAGAACAACCGCACGCCCAATAATAATCCACTCGCCCCATTGCGCGTGTTCTGACGACTAACCCCAACCAAATCTCAAACCCGTCGCGAACACGCATCGCGGCGGGTTTTCTGTTTTTAGGAGCGATTGCAATGACATTCCAGCACCCGGCACGCGCCCTTTCGCATAACAACAACGACAATAACCCCGCCATTCGGGCTCGATGGCGTTGGCCGTGACCGGATTCCACCCTCACCCCAACCCGCCGTTGAGCCTCGTGCCGACGGCGGTTTTTCATGTACAGCCAACGGGAGGCTATCATGCACCGCTATCGCACACACACCTGTGGCGAACTCCGCCAGCACCACGCCGGCCAGACCACTCGCCTGAGCGGCTGGATACACCGCCGAAGGGATCACGGGGGCATCCTGTTTCTAGATCTGCGCGACCACTACGGCCTCACCCAACTCGTGCTCGCGCCGGGAAACGACGTTGCGGCCACCGCAGCCAAGGTCCCCCGCGAATCCGTAATCCGCGTCGAGGGTGACGTGCGAAAGCGGTCGCCTGAGACCATCAACCGGGCGATGGAGACTGGCGAGATTGAAATCGCTGTCCGCGAATTGGCAGTGCTCTCGCCGGCCGAGCCGCTCCCCTTTGCCGTGGCCGAAGATCCCGAAGTGGGGGAGAGCACCCGGTTGTCCTATCGCTTCTTGGACCTGCGCCGAGCCGGGCTGCACCGCCGCATTCAGCTTCGCTCGGAGGTGATCGCCAGCATCAGACGACGCATGACGGGCATGGGTTTTGCCGAATTTCAGACGCCCATTCTCACCAGCAGTTCGCCCGAGGGCGCACGCGATTACCTCGTACCGAGCCGGCTCTATCCCGGCGAGTTCTACGCGCTACCGCAAGCCCCTCAGCAGTTCAAGCAGCTCCTGATGGTGTCCGGCTTCGACCGCTATTTCCAGATCGCGCCCTGCTTCCGCGACGAAGACGCCCGTGCCGACCGCTCCCCCGGCGAGTTCTACCAACTCGACCTCGAGATGGCCTTTGTCGAGCAGGAGGATGTCTTCGCGGTGATCGAGGAACTCTTTTATGGTCTGTTTCGCGAGTTCACTGCTTGGGAAGTGACCGCACCGCCGTTCCCGCGTCTTTCCCACGCCGACGCCATGCTGCGGTTCGGTACGGACAAACCAGACCTGCGCTTAGGACTCGAAATTCAGGACCTCTCCGACATATTCACGGAATCCTCGTTCAGGTTGTTCAGGGACATCGTGGCAGCCGGAGGAGTCGTCCGCGCCCTGTGCGTTCCCGGTCTAGAGGCGCAGCCGCGCTCGTTTTTTGGCAGCCTCGAAGCGTTCGTCCAAGAAGCAGGCGGCAAGGGGCTGGCGTACCTCATCAACGGAGTGCAACCCACAGGCTCAATCGCCGCAGCTTTGGAGCAGAGTGTACGCAACCGCATTATCGAGGCGTGTGCCGCCGCTCCGGGGTCCGCTATTTTCTTCCTCGCCGGGCCGCCCGCCGAGGCAGCGGCCTTGGCGGGACGGTTGCGCCTGCATCTGGCGGACCGGCTCGATTTGCGTCGGGAGGGTTGCTATGAATTCTGCTGGGTCGTCGATTTTCCCATGTACGAATGGGATGCGGACCGCGCTGGTGTAGCCTTTGCACACAACCCGTTCTCCATGCCGCAGGGCGGTATGGCGGCCTTGGCGGACCAGCCGCCGCTGGCGATCAAGGCGTATCAGTACGACATCGTATGCAACGGCCTCGAACTGTCGAGCGGCGCCATCCGCAATCACCGGCCGGACATCATGTACAAGGCGTTTGAGCTGGCCGGGCACTCGCGGCGGGAAGTGGATCGCAGATTCGGGGGCATGATCCGCGCCTTTCGCTACGGCGCTCCACCGCACGGCGGCATCGCGCCCGGCATTGACCGCATCGTCATGCTGATAGCGGACGAACCGAACATCCGGGAGGTTATCGCCTTCCCGATGAGCCAGAACGCACAGGATCCGCTCATGGGCGCGCCGAGCAAGGTGTCGCCGGAGCAGTTGCGGGAGTTGCACCTAGCAGTCTGGGAGTGAAAGTTGCTGGCCGATTCCGGTCAGAAGCGGTCTGCAAACTCTGGTGGTCGTCCCTTGGGTCTAAACGATCCCGGCTGGATTCCCGCCCCGTGTCGGGGCACGGGGTGACGTTCTTTTTACGGGAATGACGCCCCAAGGTGAGGTTTCAGACCGCTTCTCAGGGAGCCCCGAGTCTTATCTTGCTGACCAATTCCGTTTGGGCGTTATTGGAAAAGTATAGCTCATCGCCTTGGCCGAAAATAAAATAAACAACCCGACCATGTCCCAATACAGAGAGGCTGGAAGCACGCTATGAAAGACGAGTTTTTCGAGCAGGACGAGGGACGGCAATCAGCGTTCATGCCTGACCACAGCTACTTTTCCAACCTGATCTGGCATATCGCCGACCTGCTGCGCGGCCCTTACCGGCCGCCCCAGTACGAGCGCGTCATGCTGCCTATGACTGTGCTGCGGCGGTTCGACTGCGTACTCGCTCGGACCAAGCCCGATGTTCTGGCCGCGTACGATCTCTGGGGCGACAGGCTCCACGGCGATGCACTCGACATCAGACTGAACAGAGCCGCCGGCCAGCGCTTCCACAACCACTCGCCCCTCGACTTCGAGAAGCTCAAGGGCGATCCAGACAACATCGCCCCGCACCTCGTTAGCTACATCCACGGCTTTTCGGCCAACGTGCGCCGCATCTTCGAGTACTTTGAATTTGAGGCGGAAATCGAGAAGATGCGCGAGGCCAATCTCCTGTACCTCGTCGTCTCAAAATTCTGCGACGTGGACCTACACCCCGCTAGCGTTCCGAACGAGCAGATGGGACACATCTTTGAGAACCTCATCCGCCGCTTCAACGAACTAGCCAACGAGACCGCCGGCGACCACTTCACGCCGCGCGAGGTCATCCGGCTGATGGTGAGCATCCTCTTCATTCACGACGACGAACTGCTCGCCACGCCCGGAACCGTGCGTAAGCTCCTCGACCCGGCTTGCGGCACCGGCGGCATGTTGGCCGAGGCGCAAAACTACTTGCGAGACCACCACAGTGCCGCCCGGCTCTACGTCTATGGGCAGGACTACAACAATCGCGCCTTTGCTACCGCAGCCTCCGACATGCTGATGAAGCAGGTTGACCACAACGGCATCGGCGACAACGTCCGCTTTGGCGACAGCTTCACAGAAGACCAATTTGAGGACGAGACCTTCGACTACTTTCTCACCAATCCGCCCTTCGGCGTGGACTGGAAGAAGCAGAAGCGGGCGATCCAAGATGAGCACGACAAGCTCGGCTTTGAGGGTCGCTTTGGTGCTGGGCTATCGCGCGTGAACGACGGCTCGCTGCTTTTCCTGCAACACATAATCCACAAGTTCGAGCCGGTGCGCCCGGACGAGCGTAAGCATGGCTCGCGCTTGGCTATCGTATTCAGCGGCTCGCCGCTCTTTACCGGCGGTGCTGGCTCCGGCGAGAGCAACATTCGCAAGTGGATCATTGAGAACGACTGGCTCGAAGCGATCATCGCCTTGCCGGAGCAGATGTTCTACAACACTGGCATCGGCACCTATGTCTGGATCGTCACCAATCGCAAAGAGGAGCAGCGGCGGGGGAAAATTCAGCTTCTCGACGCCCGCGACTTGTGGACCGCGGGCGGGAGCGCAGACAACAAACGCAGCCTTGGCGACAAGCGCCGCCACATCGCCGCAGAGCAGAGCGCGGAGATCGTTGCGCTATATGGCCGCTTTGAGGACGGTGACCGCTCCAAGATTTTCGACAACGACGACTTTGGTTACACGCGCGTGACCGTGGAGCGCCCCCTGCGCTTGCGTTACCAGATGACCATAGAAGACAAGGCCCGTTTTCTCGATGCCTGCCCGTACCTGCTCGACGACGTGCAGGCCATTGACAAGGAGTTGGGACGCGAGCCATCGTCCGACTGGAATGCGACGTGGGAGCGCATCGCGGCTCTCCTGCATGAGCACCAATCGCGCTGGAAGAAGGTGGAACAGAAGCTCTTCCGAGATGTGTTCACAGAGAAGGATGCGGAGGCCGAGCCGGTCAGGAAGGATGGCCGAGAGAACAGCTACGAGCCCGACCCTGAACTGCGCGGCTTCGAGAATGTGCCGCTCAAGGACGACGTTGACGCCTATTTCGAGCGCGAGGTGCGCCCTCACGTCCCCGAGGCTTGGATGGACCGCGACAAGGACAAAATCGGTTACGAGATCAACTTCAACCGCCACTTCTACGAGTACACGCCGCCGCGCCCGTTGGAAGAGATTGACGGGGATTTGAAGAAGGCGGAGGAGAAGATCGTGCGGCTACTGCGGGAGGTGGTGGGGTGAGCCACCTTGCTTGGGTCAACTCACTGCCTGAGTCTTGGGAGGTGAAGCCGCTTCGGGCGACGACTGATTATGTGGTAAGTAACGTCGATAAATTGTCGGTTGACCACGAAATACCGGTTCGATTGTGCAATTACACGGACGTTTACAACAACGATTTCATTTCTATGAGCCTCGACTTCATGCAGGCAACAGCGACCGAAGACGAGATCGAGAAATTCGGCTTACAAGTCGGAGATGTTGTCATCACGAAGGATTCAGAGTCATGGGATGACATAGGTGTCCCCGCACTTGTCCGGGAGACAGCCGACGACCTCGTGTGCGGTTATCACCTCGCGCTTCTTCGTCCCCGTCGCCACCAGTTGGCAGGTGCATTCCTGCTCCGGTGCCTCCAAGCAAAGCCGATATGTGTCCAACTGGAACTTGCTGCGAATGGAGTGACTCGCTTTGGGCTAGCGAAGTCTGAGATAGGGGGTGTCACGTTGCCGGTGCCGCCGCTTTCAATCCAGTACGCCATCGCCGACTACCTTGACCGCGAGACGGCGCGGCTGGATGCACTGGTGGCAGAAAAGGAGCAACTGCTGGAACTGTTGGCCGAGAAACGCCGTGCGCTCATCACCCGCGCCGTCACCCGCGGCCTCGACCCAAACGTCCCGCTCCGCGACTCCGGTGTTTCATGGCTCGGCGAGATTCCGACGCATTGGAAGGTGATCCTATTGCGCTTTGCCTGCTGCTCAATTGAGACGGGTGGAACACCGTCTATCGATTACGTGGATGATACGAGCGAAACCAGTGTGGACTGGTTTACTCCTGGCGATTTTGGAAGCGATCTAGTTCTCCGCGAGTCGTCACGCAGACTCGCTCAAGAGGCGGTGTCATCGGGGAAGGCTAAGCTATTCCCGGCTGGTTCTGTGTTTGTTGTAAGTATAGGAGCGACACTCGGGAAGGTGGGAATCATCGAAGCACCAGCCTCTGCCAATCAACAGATCAACGTCATGATTCCGCGAGGTACTGTTGAGCCACATTTCCTTGCTCATGTTCTTTGGATACTTGGGGACGTAATGGGTGCAATGGCTAACAGTGCAACATTACCGATTCTGAATCAGCAAAGAATGGGAGAAATACGTGTTCCGGTTCCTCCAGTTTCCGAGCAGCGAGAGATCGTGTCTGCTATCGCAAGCGAGACAAAAAGGATCGAGTGCGTTTGGATAGCTGCCGAACACACGATTGCACTTCTCAAGGAACGCCGCTCTGCCCTCATCGCGGCTGCCGTGACCGGGCAGATTAACGTAGGGAGCGCGACATGATCGTCACAGGTCTCAAGCTAACCAACCTCCGCGCCATCAAGGCAGCCGAGTTCCGCTTCCCGGAGATGCCGGGCTTCAATCTCATTGTCGGCGTCAACGGAGTCGGCAAAACGAGCGTACTGGATGCGCTGAGCGTTTGCCTTTCGGGAGTAGTGAAATCGGCGAATAAGCTCCGAGGCCAAGTCAAGAGGTTCTCGGACGACGACATCCGTATCGGGGCCGACTCCCTTACGGTCGAGCTTACGGTCAAGTGGGACATCCAAATGGACCAAGAGTATAGCTACCTCGTCCACAAGCCACGCGAGGCGAGTGCTCCGCAAAAGAAGAAGGCGGGACTGCCGCGAGAGCAGGTTCACGAGACGCCGGAGAGAAGGCAGTTCATTGGTGATGCGCCGCCCACTGTATCCGGCGACGAGCGCGACGGAAGGCCGCTTGCACTATTCTTTTCGACCAATCGCGCAGTGCCGTCCGAGCGAGCTCCGCGAAAGGGTGTCGCTGCCGGAGGTATAGAAGCGGCGTTCGCGGATGCTTTCTTGGATCGCGAGCTTCGGCTCGGCGAGATCGGTGACTGGCTGAAGGTCCAAAAATCCTTATGCAACGAACCTGTACTGGCCGCCTGCGAAGATGCCGTGAAGAGCTTCCTTCCGGGCTACGCGAATCTGCGGCTAGGAGATAAGGGTCGCCCGCAACTTTGGATTGATCGGGATTCTACGACAATTCCTGTCCGGCAACTCTCGGATGGCGAACGCGGGATACTGGCCCTCGTATTGGACCTGACCCGGCGGCTTGCACAGGCCAACCCCAATCTCACCGACCCGGTCTCCCAAGCCGGAGCGGTCATCCTGATCGACGAAATCGACTTGCATCTGCACCCGAAGTGGCAGCGGCAAATCGTTCACAAGCTGACTGAAACCTTTCCGGGCTGCCAGTTCATCGCTACAACCCACTCGCCGCAGGTAATCGGCGAAATATCCCACGCATGCATCCAGATCATCTCAGACGGCAAGGTCTGTTTGCCGACCCACTCCCTTGGCGTCGATTCAAGCCGAGTCTTGGAAGAGATTATGGACGCGGAGCCGCGAACAAAGAAGGTGAAAAAACTGCTGTCGAATGTATCGCAAGTGATCGGAAAAGAGCAGTTCGACCAAGCCCGAGGCTTAGTAGAGGAACTCGCTGATTACCTCGGAGATAATGACCCCGAAGTAACGAGGCTGCTGACACTTCTTGAGTTCATGGAGGGGGAATGAGGACGATCACCAAGGGGCGAGAACCTGCGAATCTTACGCAGCATCGCTTGACGCCGCCAAGCGACGGCTACAAACCCAGCTACGACAACTACCCGTATAAGGAAGCACTCCGGGAAGTTCTAGTGAGAGAACAGCGTGGACTCTGCTGTTACTGCATGAAAAAGATTAGCAGCGACCGAGAAGAAATGAAGATTGAACATTGGCGATCCCAGAGTCTGTATCCGACCGAGCAGCTCAGTTATCGCAATATCCTCGCCGCGTGTCTGGGCGGGGAAGGACAGCCGCCACACCACCAACACTGCGACACGCGCAAGGGAGACAAGGATCTCAAATGGAATCCGGCTGAGCCGGCACATAGTATCGAAACGCGGCTTCGATATGAGGCAGATGGCAGTATCCGGTCCGATGACCCCACGTTTGACACCCAGCTCTGCCAAGTGCTGAACCTCAATCTCGCGGAACTAAAGAACAGGCGAAAAGATGTCCTCGACATAGTTCTTGGATGGTGGAGTCGCGAGAAGGCAAAAATCAAAGGTCCCGTACCGCGATCAAGATTTGAACAGAAACGCGACCAGTGGGCAGGCGGAGCGGGTGCGCTCAAACCGTACTGCCAAGTCGTCATCTGGTGGCTGGATCAGCGCTTGAAGAGGATGCCCGCATGAGCGACTCCCGCCATTCCGAAGCCGCCTTCGAGGCCGTAATCGAAGCGCACCTGCTCCAAAACGGCTACATCCCCATTGCCCGCGAAGGCTTCGACCGCGACCATGCGATCTTTCCCGCCACCGTCCTCGCTTTCATCCGCGAGACCCAGCCCGTAGAATGGGCCAAACTAGAAGCACTCCACGGCGACCAGACCGGCGAGCAGATTCTCACGGACCTGTGCAAGTGGATGGACGCCAACGGCTCGCTCGCGACCCTGCGCCACGGCTTCAAGTGCTACGGACGGACGCTCCACGCGGCATTCTTCAAGGCGGCCCATGAACTGAACCCGGAACTCGAAGCCCGCTACGCAGCCAACCGGATCGGCCTCACCCGCCAACTCCGCTTTTCCCCTCAATCGGAGAAATCGCTCGACATAACGCTGAGCCTGAACGGCATCCCCATCGCCACGGTCGAGCTCAAAAACCCGCTCACCGGGCAGACGGTAGAGGATGCGATTGGCCAGTACCGGCGCGACCGCGACCCCCGCGAGCCGATCTTCGAGTTCAAACGCCGCACACTCGTTCACTTTGCCGTTGATACAGAATGCGTGTGTATGACCACGCGCCTAGCCGGCGACGCCACTCACTTCCTGCCCTTCGACAAGGGATGCAACGGCGGCGCTGGGAATCCACACGATGGCCGCGCCTATCGGACAGCGTACCTCTGGGAAGAAGTGCTCGCCCGGGATAGCCTGCTCGATGTGCTCGCCCGGTTCGTCCACTTGCAGACCGAAGAGAAGCGCGACGACTACGGCCGCAAGGTAAAGGCTGAGGCGATGATCTTCCCGCGCTACCACCAGCTCGATGCCGTCCGGCTACTCGTGCAGAAGGCGCGCTGCGAGGGCGTCGGCAACAACTACCTCATTGAGCACTCGGCTGGCAGCGGCAAGAGCAATACGATCGGCTGGCTCGCGCACCGCCTCGCTTCCCTGCACGACGAGGCAAACGAGCGCGTCTTCGACAGCGTGATCGTGGTGACCGATCGCGTCGTGTTAGACCAGCAACTGCAAGACACGATCTACCAGTTCGAGCACAAGCTCGGGGTCGTCCAGAAAATTGACGAGCGTTCCCGCCAGCTTGCCGAGGCCCTAGAAAACGCCGTCCCAATTATCATCACCACGCTACAGAAGTTCCCCTTTGTGTCGCGGCAATTGCTCAAGATGGCGGAGGAGCAGGGCGTTGAGGGGACGGGGGTACTGCCTACCCGACGCTGCGCCGTTATCATCGACGAAGCACACAGCTCACAGGGCGGGGAGGCATCAACGGATCTCAAGGAGGTCCTAGGGGGCGAAAATCTGCTGGAAGAGGCTCGGAAACGAGCTGAGGAGGAAGGCCGTGCGGACCAAGAGGAACTATTCCGCAGCATGGCCAAGCGCGGCCAGCAAGCGAACCTGAGTTTCTTCGCCTTCACGGCCACGCCCAAACACAAGACCCTTGCCGTGTTCGGCCAAGACGGCGAGCCGGTCCATCGCTACGCGATGCGTCAGGCAATCGAGGAAGGCTTCATCCTCGATGTGCTCAAGCACTACACCACGTACGCGACCTACTTCAAATTGCTCAAGGCTTGCGAAGACGATCCAAACGTCGAGCGGAAGAAAGCAGCCCTAGCGTTAGCGCGTTTTCTACGCCTGCACCCCCACAACATCGCGCAGAAGACGGAGGTGATGGTCGAGCACTTCCACGCCGTCACGCGCCACAAGATCGGCGGTCGCGCCAAAGCAATGGTCGTCACCGGCTCCCGACTGGAAGCGGTGCGATACAAGCAGAGCTTTGATCGCTACATCCAAAAGAAACAGTACGCAATCAAAACACTGGTAGCCTTCTCGGGCGAAGTTCGAGACGACCAACTCCCGAGCGAATCATACACCGAAGAGAAGATGAACCTAGGCATCCGGGAGAAGGAGCTTCCAGAAAAGTTCGCAACACAGGAATACCAAGTGCTGCTCGTCGCGGAGAAATACCAGACCGGATTTGATCAGCCGCTCCTGCACACGATGTACGTGGACAAGCGGCTGGCAGGCATCCAAGCGGTCCAGACGCTCTCCCGCCTGAACCGAACCCACCCGCTAAAGGAGGACACGTTTGTTCTCGACTTTGTAAACGACCGCGAAGAAATCTGCGCGGCGTTCAAGGTCTATTACGAAGGGGCGGAAATGGGAACGGAGGTCGATCCCGCCCGCATGTACGCAGTCAAGGAAGAACTCGACAAGGCTGGGATATATCTCGACGAAGAGGTTGAGCGGTTCTGTGCAGTGTATTTCAAGCCCAAGCAGCGTCAGAGCCCCCAAGATCACCAAGCAATGAACGCCGCGCTCGATCCTGCGGTGACGCGCTTTACCGTCCGGCGGAAAGACGACGAGGCCGAGGCCGATCTCTGGCGCGGAAAGGTCCAAGCGTTTTGCAACCTCTACGGCTTTCTGAGCCAAGTCATCCCGTATCAGGACTCGGACCTCGAACGCCTGTACGTGTTCCTGCGCCATCTGACGGCAAAGCTGCCACGGCGTCGGAGTGGCCTCGCCTACCAGTTTGACGACGAGGTGCGGCTCGAGTACTACCGCCTACAAAAAATCAGCGAAGGCTCGATTGCCCTCGCCGGCGGTGACGCGCACGCCCTAGATGGGCCGACCGAAGTTGGCAGCGGGGCCGTGCATGAGGAACCGATGCCGCTTTCGCAGCTCATTGACGTTGTCAACGGACGCTTTGGGACCGACTTCAATCAGGCCGACCAGCTCTTCTTCGACCAGATCGTCGAGGCGGCCGTAAGCGACGATGGACTGCGCCAAGCAGCCGCCGTGAACCCAGAGGACAAATTCGAGTTGGTGTTCAGAAATCTTCTCGAACGGCTCTTCGTCGAGCGCATGGACCAGAACGAGGCGATCTTCGTCCGCTACATGAACGACCAATCGTTCCAACAGGTGGTGGGCGAGTGGCTGGCGTCTCAGGCGTACCAGCGGCTCCAAGACACCACCCGCCTGCCGCCTGCTTTGCGCATCGTCGCCGCCCAGCCCGACGAGCGTTACGTCACCTGCGTCCCGCTCGTGCCACTTGCGATCGCGGCTGGCGAGTTCGGCGATCCTCAAAACGTGGCAGCCGAGGAGCACTGGGAGTGGGTCGAGGTGGATTCTACACACCGCTTGCGACCGGGGATGTTCGTCGCGCAAATCGTGGGCCACTCAATGGAACCCACGGTCCCCCACCGAGCCTATGGTTTGTTCCGCGCCCCCGTGGAAGGTACGCGCCAAGGTAAGACGGTGCTGGTTCAACTCCACGACGCTACCGACCCCGAAACCGGGGCACGGTACACCCTCAAGCGCTATGAAAGCGAGAAGGTCCAAGACGGGGACTCTTGGCGGCACACAACGATCACGCTGAAGCCGACCAATCCCGAGTTCGATCCCATCGTGCTCGCGGATGCCGACGAGGGTGAAGTGGCAGTCGTGGCGGAACTGGTGGAAGTGCTCGCTGCAATGCCTGCTGATGGACGCTCAGAAGCTCCCTACTCAGCGTCCGACAATCCGCCGTCTTGAAATATGAGTTTTATGTCGTCGTATGAGAGAATCGTCTTCGCGCCGAGGTTCACTCGCGTCAGCGGGTTGCCCTTTAGTTGCACGACCTCGGCGATAGACATGCCCTGCATGAGCGCTATCGTCTTTGCCGCTAACTCTTCCTTGGTCGCGGCAAAGGTAAAGGCAAACATCTCCTTGACTGTCGCCGCGTTGTACGCATCGGGGTGCTTGCCGAATTTGAAGCGAACCTTTGTTTTGGAGCCGCCAGCTTCCTTGAGGTGAATCTCCACCTCGTCTTTTTCCACCTTGGACTTTTCGATCGTTACCTTGGTCCCTCGCCTGTAGTGGCGGACGGATGCCTCTTCCATATTGGCGGCTTCCAACCGCGCTTCTTCGGCAAAGTCTTCCGCATCAGAAGCCTGTATGTCCCGCACGCCGCCTACCGTCCCTCGATAAGAAACCTCTGGCCCCGGGAATACATTGGTAGCGTCCGTACCGCCGATCAGGCGCTTGATGCTGACCACGCCGATCTTGAGATAAAAATCTTTGCCCTTTACGGACTTGCAGAATGCTACGATGGCGGGCCGGTCGGTTTGGGCTTCGGCGACCACCGGGACGATGGTCCCAACAACGAGCCAAGCAATCAACAGCATGGGCTTTAATGCTTTCACGTTCTATCTCCTTATGAGTGATGAGTGTGCCGCTTTCTCGCGGCGGTTCGTACGACAAGGGGCTTGATCAATGCGCGTACCCGTCGGGATTGTCCCGACGCCAATTGGGCTGGTAGCCTTCCTCAGCGTCAAAACCATAGGATGGCCCGATCTGGTTTTCGGTTTGCCAAGGCCAACCTTGGCCGCCGATAACGCGGAACTGGTCGCCCTTGCCGCAGAGCCAATAAAATATATGGGCGTAGTAGCGCGCCGTGCCGTGCCCGCCGTAATACGCGCTCTGAAAGTCGAAGTCCTCCTCGACGATCCAGTTGCGCGCTGGCGGCGTGGTGCGCCAGTAATTGTACTTGAGCATCCGGCGGAGGCCCTGAGCGGTCGATAGGCCGCGGCGGTGGAGGATGCTCTGGTGATGAATCCCAATGGTGCCGGCCGGGCCGTCGCAAAACACGCCCCCTTCTTCTCGGTCGCGGCGAGCAGGTTGAATATGCGAGCCGGGCACCAGCTCGGTCGGCCCCAACTCTAGGGGCGTGTCTTGGGGAAAGTAGAAGACCTCCAAAAAGCGAAGCTCAGGGCCGAAGACGTGGTCGGCATCTTGGTGCCAGCCTTGGGCTTCCGCCGGGCAATCAACCCGGTGGTGGCTGGCTAGGACCGGCAGGCCGACGTTGGGGCCTAAGAGCGAGCGCATGGCCCCGGCTAACTCGGGGTTGAGCAGGACGTGTTCGACGAACCAGTCCTCCAAGAAAATGGAACTCGGCTCGTGGGTAAAACGGATGCGAGCGAGGTCGGCCTCGGTCAGGCCGGTGGGGATGTAGCTCGGATTGGCCGGAATATCGCCGTCGAGCCAAGCGCAGGTGCGCTGGTTGATCGCGGCGGGCACGACGCCCTTGAGCAAGAGATGGCCCTCGCGGCAGAATGCAAGGACTTGCGAATCGGTGAGCGTCGGCTCGCAGTCAAAGGTGCGTTGGCATGGGTCGTAGTGCATGGTCCCCTCCGGCGATAAGCGGTCTGTTGACACGTATGCGCTAGTGCCTAAAAACTAGCCAAATTCCGTCCGTCCTGTCCATCCCTTCCACTAGGTCGTACGCGCCATAAATGGTTATACTCTTGCTCCTAAGAAGCGACTAGGGTCTAAACGACCCCGGCTGGATTCCCGCCCCGTGTCGGGGCACGGGGTGACGTTCTTGCGCGGGAATGACGGAACCCGTCTTTACGGATTGTTCAACACGACCCAAGATGGGTTTTCAGACCGCTCCTAAGTACGCGTCGGCAAAATCAAACGGAGCACATCGTGGCGGAAGCAGAGAGAAAAATAGTCAGCGGCGGGTTGCACATCGCCCAGCGGCTCTACGCCCTCGTCGCCGAACAAATTGCGCCCGGGACGGGCGTGGCAGTCGAGCACTTTTGGGCGGCACTGGGGCAGATTGTACAGGACTTGGGGCCGAAGAATCAACAGCTACTTCAACGCCGGGACGACTTGCAGGCCCAGATCGATGCCTATCACCAAAAGCGGCGCGGCGAGCCGTTGGACCCCAAGGGCTACCGGGCCTTCCTCGAAGCGATTGGATACTTGCTGCCGACGGGCGGCGCGCATCGAATCCGCACGGAAAACATCGACCCAGAGATCGCCTCCCTAGCCGGCCCCCAGCTAGTGGTCCCGGTTGACAATGCGCGCTACGCGCTCAACGCGGCGAATGCGCGCTGGGGCAGCTTGTACGCCGCCCTGTACGGCACGGATGTAATTGAGGGCCGCGTACCGACGGGCGAGTACCAAGCCGAGCGCGGTGCCCAAGTCATCGCACGGAGCGAGGCGTTTCTCGACGCGGTCGTCGGCCTCCAACAGGGTGCGTACCGGGAGGTCGTCGAGTTTTTCTTGCGCGAGGCGGGCGGCCGGCAAACCTTGGGCGTCCGCCTCGCAAGCGGCGCAGAGGTCGGCCTCAAAGACGCCGGGCAGTTCGTCGGCTATGAATGCGAAGGAGATCGGCTGAGCAGTGTCTTGCTCCGCCACAATGGGTTGCACATCGAGATCCAAATCAACCGCACCCACCCCATTGGGCGCACCCACCGCGCGGGCGTCAAAGACGTGCTCTTAGAAGCGGCCCTTACCACGATCCAAGATTGCGAGGATTCCGTGGCCACGGTCGATGCCGAGGACAAGGTTCTCGTCTATGGCAACTGGAACGGCCTGATGCAGGGTACGCTAGAGGCAACCTTTGTCAAGGACGGGCAAACCCTAACGCGCCGCCTGCGTCCCGACCGCACCTTTATCGCCCCCAACGACCACCCCTTGACGCTGCCCGGGCGCAGCTTGTTGCTGGTGCGCCCCGTCGGCCTCCACATATACACCGATGCGGCTACCACAGCCGACGGCGCGGAAATTCCCGAGGGCTTTCTCGACGCCATGGTCCTTAGCTTAGCGGCGATCCACGACCTCAAGGGCCGGGGCCGCTACCGCAACAGCAAGACCGGCAGCGTCTATATGGTGAAGCCCAAGCTACACGGGCCGGACGAGGTGACCGCGACCGTCGAGCTGTTCGCCCGAGTGGAGGAGGCCCTAGGGCTGAGTAAAAACACCCTGAAAATCGGCATTATGGACGAGGAACGCCGCACCACGGTCAATCTCAGCGAGTGCATCCGCTGCGCGGCCGAGCGCGTCGCCTTCATCAACACCGGCTTTCTCGACCGGACGGGGGACGAAATCCACACCAGCATGGAGCTGGGGCCTATGTTGCCCAAGGCGGAAATCAGAGAGCAGCGTTGGCTCCAAGCCTATGAGGACTGGAATGTGGACGTCGGCATCGCAACTGGCTTGGTGGGAAGGGCGCAGATCGGCAAGGGGATGTGGACGATGCCCGAGCGGATGCGCGCGATGGTAGAAACCAAGATAGGCCATCCCCAAGCTGGGGCGACGACCGCTTGGGTGCCGTCGCCCACAGCGGCGACCCTCCACGCGCTGCACTACCACCAAGTCGATGTTTTCGAGACCCTCGGCCATCTAGCTGGGCGAGCGCCGGCTTCGCTCGACGCGATTCTCAGCCCGCCGGTGCTCAATCGCCCGCTCAGCCCCGCAGAAATTCAGCAGGAGCTAGACAACAACGCCCAAGGGATTTTGGGCTACGTAGTGCGCTGGGTAGGCCAAGGCATTGGCTGCTCCAAGGTGCCGGACATCAACCACATCGGCCTAATGGAAGACCGCGCCACCTTGCGGATTTCCAGCCAGCACCTAGCCAACTGGCTACACCACAAAATCGCCAGCGCGGAGCAGGTGCGGGCGACCTTTGCGCGCATGGCCGCCGTGGTCGATTCGCAAAACAGCGGCGACCCGGGGTATTGCCCCATGGCCCCCGACCTCGACGCCAGCGTCGAATTCCAAGCGGCACTGGACCTAGTGTTCAACGGCTGCACCGCACCGAATGGCTATACGGAAGGCGTGTTGCACAAGCGACGCCGAGCGGTGAAGGCCGCCCGACGAATCGCCTAGAACCATCCAAACCCAAGGAGATCTCATAATGGAATCCCAGACAAAAGTCGCCCTCGTCACGGGTGCTGGCAGCGGCATCGGCCGCCATAGTGCCCTAGCGTTGGCCGAGGCCGGCTATGCGGTGGCCCTAGCCGGCCGGCGTCGAGACGCCTTAGAGGAGACCGCGGCCATGGCGGGAACGGATGCCCGTATATTGCCGGTGCCCACGGACGTCGGCGATCCCCAAGCCGTCACCGCGCTGTTTGCCCAAGTCGCCGAGCACTTTGGCCGGCTCGATGTGTTGTTCAACAACGCCGGGGCCGGCGCACCGGCCGTGCTGTTGGAAGACCTCGAATACGAACAGTGGCAGCAGGTCGTCGCCGTCAACCTGACCGGCCCCTTCCTCTGCACCCAAGCGGCCTTCCGAATGATGAAAGACCAAACGCCGCGCGGTGGGCGGATCATCAACAACGGCTCGGTCTCGGCCTCGGCCCCACGCCCCAACTCCGCCCCCTATACCGCCACCAAACACGCCATTACTGGACTGACCAAATCAACCTCGCTCGACGGGCGCAAATACGACATTGCCTGCGGTCAGATCGACATTGGCAACACGGCGACCAACATGACGCAGCGGATGAACGACGGCGTACCGCAGGCCGATGGCTCCAAGCTGGTCGAGCCGCGCTTTGACGTGGAGCACGTGGCCCGCGCCGTAGTGCAGATGGCCGAGCTGCCGCTGGACACCAACGTACTGTTTATGACCATCATGGCGACGAAAATGCCGTTTGTCGGGCGAGGTTAGAAACCACCATGACCACTGCCGACGCCAAAGCCCATCTCGACGAATACGGGTACGCCGTGCTCAAAGGGGCGTTGACTGCGGATCAGGCCAACGCCTTGCGAGCCCGCTCGGCTGAGCTGATCGCCGCGGAGCGAGCCGCCGGAGGCGAGCATCTCTATCTCGACGACCACGCCCAGCGAGTGTGGAACCTAGTCAACAAGGGGCGGATTTACGAAGAAATGATCCAGCTACCGCAAGTACTCGCGCTCCAAGAGTACCTGCTAGGCGACAACTGCATCTTGAGCAGCTTCACCGTCAATCTCATCGGCCCGGGCGCGCCGGCCGGCCGCCTGCACCTCGACTTTCCGCTGGGCAGCTTTCCCCAGCCGCCGCCCTCCATCGCCCTCTGCGCCAATACCATCTACGTACTCGACGACTTCGCGCCTGAAAACGGTGCCACCCAGATCGTGCCGGGTAGCTACAAGCGCGGGTGTCCGCCCGACCCGGAAAAAGAATACGACGACATCATCCAGCTAGACGCCCAAAAGGGCGATATCGTCGTCTTTCACGGCGCGACTTGGCACGGCAGCGGTGCCAATCACACCGAGCAAGAGCGGATGATTCTGTTGGGATTTTTCTGCCGCTCGTTTATGAAGCCGCAGCAAGACCAGTTCAAACTGGCGCGCCCCGAAGTCGTCTCCCGGGCGACGCCAACCCTCAAGCGATTGCTGGGCTTTGAAGCGCAGTCGGGGATGCGGACGTAGTGCCCTAAGTACCCGACACTTGCTTTAAGTACGCATTTTCTGGTGTTGCCGATGAATCTGGGATCGAGGGCAAGATGCCCTCGATCCTTGGAAGGGTATGAATTGGTGTTCGCAGCTTTTGGGCCGCGACGCTGACACTTCATCAAGGGAAAACCATGTCTATTGACCAGCTAAACCACTACCAGCGCAAGCTCGCCTATGAAATGGATTCGTGGGATTTGTACGTGGCGTTGGGCGAGAACGAACCCATCATCGTCGTCGATGGCCGTTCCGCCGAGGCTTATGCCCAAGAGCACATTCCGGGCGCACTCAACCTGCCTCACCGGGCGATCTGCTTCAACTCCACTGCGTCGCTCGACAAATCGCAGCTCTATGTCTGCTACTGCGATGGCATCGGCTGCAACGCCTCGACAAAGACGGCGCTGAAACTGTTGACGCTGGGCTTTCAGGTGCGCGAACTAATCGGCGGGCTCGACTGGTGGAAGCGCGACGGCTACGCTACCGCTGGCGACGCGGCGCAGCCCGGAACCGAGGTCCAATGCGGATGCTGAACTGGGCCTGACGGCAGGCGCTAGCTGCATGGCAAAAGAAAACCCCAAGTCAGCGTAACCGACTTGGGGTTGATGATTGGTAGCCCGTACGGGATTCGAACCCGTGTTACCGGCGTGAGAGGCCGGCGTCCTAGGCCTCTAGACGAACGGGCCAAAGTTCGTTTCGTTCTTGACCTGACAGGTTCAAAAAATAGAATTCCCAAATTGTATTGTCAAGGTGCTGCGGCCGGCCGTTTGACAGCCGCGGACCGGCGTGGTACTGTTGCCCTGCACGAGGAGCAGGCCCGATGATCGTCGCAACAAGGAGCAACCCGTGAACGAAATCGAAACCTTTGAATTCGACCGCCAAGGCTACATCGTCATTGAGAGCCTGCTGAACGAGACCCAAGTCGCCGCGCTGGCCGAGGCCGTTGATGAGCTGGAAGAACACGCGCTCGCGCACGTCACCCAGCCGCCGCGCAAGCAAAGTGGCTGGGGGGCTGATTACCACGCCAATCCCGAGCGCGGCTATCACGCCAACGGCGAGCGGGCCGAGGGCAAGACCCTCATCATTGAAGATTACTGGAACGCCAACCCGGCCTTTGACGTTTTGCTCGACCACCAGCCGACGATGAACTACATCCGCGGCATCGTCAAACAGCGGCCGACGATCAACAACTCCGAAATCCGCATCCGCTACCGCGGCAACGCCACCGGCTGCCACGGCGGCACCGTCTCGGCCAGCCAAAAGTACCGCTATAGCTACACCGAGCACGGCATTGACTGCATGATGGTGCGAATGGTCTATTTCATTCACGATTGCACCAACGAGCAGGGGGCTTTTTGCGTGGTGCCGGGAACGCACAAGACCAATCTGCCCTCGCCCCACAGCAACGACCCAGACGAAGACCCAGACATGATCGGCCTAGCGGTCAAGGCCGGGGACGCGATTCTCTTCACCGAGAATTTGCGCCACGGCGGGTTCACCAACCGCTCTGAGCAGACGCGCAAGACCCTGCACGTGGGCTACGGGCCGCATTGGATGATGTCGCAAAACATCGCCACCATGGACGAAAAGCAACACCTCACCCCAGCGACATTCGCCCGCCTCACAGAAGCGCAGCGGGATTTGTTCCGCGCCTATCCACCCCAGCACTAAGTCGGAAATTCTTCGTAGTAGCGGCCAACCTTCCAAGGATCGAGGGCATCTTGCCCTCGTCGAGGGCGGGACGCCCTCGATCCCGGAGGCAACGTAAGTGTCGCGTATTTAGGTCGGAAATTCTTCGTAGTAGCGGTCAAAGGCCGCGGGCGTGCCGCAGACGTAGAGCGCGTCCTCGGGCTCGAGAACCAGCGAAGCCGGAATCTCCATAATCACATCGCCAGCCCGCTCGACAGCCACCACCGAGCAGCCCGTGCGCTCGCGGATCCGCGCGGCGAGCGGGTGACGCCCGGCGAGCGGACCCGGCTTGAGCTTGACCATCTTGATCCGAGGCTTGTGCGAAACCGTCTCGCCGAGGACGTGGTGAACGAGCAACTGGCCGGCGACTTGGCTGACCGAGAGCGCGAAATCAGCGCCGGCGCGCTGCACCCGGTCTGAGTTTTCAACGTGGGACACGCAGGCCAACAGGGGAATTTCTGGGACGTGATCGCGGACCACGGCCGCGGCGAACAGGGCGGCCCCGTCGCTGTCGAGGGCGAGGATGACGACCCGGGCCTCCGCAATGGCGGCGCGGTCTAAGACGCGCACATCGAGCACATCGCCGACCACATCGACTCCAGCGCTTGCAACCGCATCGACGACCCGCACATCCTCGCCGGCCGCACGGAGGATCTCGACCAGCTTCTGCCCGACATCCCCAAAGCCAATCACCGCAATCGGCCCTTGCTGGGTAATTGGCCGGGCCATGTCGTTTAACCTGTGAAGGCTCGCGGGCGTACCGACAGCCACCAAAATGGCTCCGGGCTGGAGCTTTTCCGCTGCAGCCGGCGGCGACCCGAGCGCGTCGTCCGCCCACTGCCCGACGATGTGGGCCCCAGTCCGGGTGTAGAGCTCGGCCTCGGCCAAGGTGCGGTTGGCGAGCGGGCTTTGGTCGTGAACGCGCAGCTCGGCGACTTCGAGGAACGAGTCGAGCGACTCTACGCCCGCTACGCGCGGCCCGATCTTCGCACTGGCGCGGACGGCAATCGCCGCGGCGAGGACGTGATTGGGGGTAAAGGCCACGGTTGCGCCCGCCAGCAACATGGGGCCGCGGCGCTGGGGGTGCTCGATCATCGCCACGATGGGACCGGCAAAGCCGGCCTCGCGGGCACTGATCGTAAACAGGGCGTTGTCGTCGTCCGAACCGTTGGCTACCAGCACCTTGGCCTTGGTCAACGGCTGCAAGTCCAGCGTATCCAGCGCGAGATGGGCATGTACGACCTGTACATCAGCACTGGTCTGAAGCTGCCGCGCGGTCGCCTCGTCCTCTTCGATCACCACCAGCGGCAGGTGCCGGCTGGAAAGCTCTTCGATTAGGGTCTCGACCTCTGGCCCGTACTTGTAGATGACCACGGCGTCTTCCACTGTGGGCAAGGCGCCTTCGGCTGGATTTTCGTCAAAGAGCGGGGTATGGAACTTGTCGATTTGAAATACCCCGAGGTGGGTGTCGCCCCCATGCGCCACCCGGCCTTCTAGGAGGACGGCGCAGCCCTTGAGCGCCAGCGGCGTGAAGAGATTTAACAGGAATGCGGTGAAGATCAAAATGCTAAAGGTCTCCTGACCGATGACCCCTTGTGCCAAGGCCAGCGCGGCCAAGATAAACGCCATCTCGGCGCGGCCGCACATGCCCACGCCCACCGTCAGCGCCTCGCGCCAAGGTATGCCGAGGCGCAACGCCATGCCACCGGCACTAAGCACTTGCCCGGCGATGACCGTCACGGCCAGCAACGCGATAAACGCCACGCTCGACGCGCTAATGTCAAACGAAATGGAAAAGCCCAGCGAGATGAAGAAGATCGGCCCGAGGAACGAATAGGCAATGCCGTACGCGCGGTCATTGACCACCTTGACTAAGTTGGGGTGGGCGACGCGCTCTTCAAAGAACAGACCCGCCAAGTAGGCACCCAAAATCATGTGCAGCCCAATGGCCTCGGCAAAAAGACCGGCGGCAATGGCAGCCAGCAGCACAAAAGTGAACCCCTTGCCGCCTTCGGCGCGGAAGGGCAGCGTGAGGCGGGGATAGACAAAGGTGCCCAATATCAGCGCGACCGCGAAGAAACCCACCACTTTGCCCAAGTTGACGGCCAAGTCCAACGGAGCAAAGGCCCCACCGGAAAGCGCGCCGATCACGAGGCTAAAAAAGATCAAGGTCAAAAGGTCGTTGATGATGCAACTGGCGATGATGATTCGCGCAATGCGCGTATCAGTCAACCCCAAGTCCTTGAGGCTTTTTAGGGTAATTACAACGGCGGTCGCGGTGCCGATGATCAGCCCCACGAAGACCGAGGCGACCAGCTCCAGCCCGAAGAGTTGGGCGACGGCAAAACTGACGGCAAAGGGCACGGCCGCCCCGGCTATCGCCACCCCCAGCGAGCGCTTGAGCGCGGCGAAAAACTCGTTGGGCTGGGTCTCCACCCCGGCGTGGAACATCAGAAAGAAGATGCCGATCTCGGCCAACAACTGGATGGCCTCGTCCGGCTCGATCCAGCCGAACACGGCCGGCCCGACCAAGACCCCGACGATCAATTCGCCCATCACGGTCGGCAGGCCCAGCGGCCGCAAGGTCACGGCGACCAGCCAAATCCCGGCGAGCAAGATGAGTAAGTCGAGTGCTACATCGTGCATGAGCGAAGCCTCTGCGCGTTGACGGCCTTTATGCGATTGATAATAAAGGCATTATAAAAAAAGAAGGCGGCGGCGGGCAACCTCGGGGTGGTAATGGTGCGGGTTCGTGCGTTAATTGAAAACGTGAATCAAAACGCCCCCAGCATCCACCCCCGCCAAGTGCGCCAAGTCCTTATGTGGTTCGCCGGCGTCCTGTGGCGCGGTGCGCCTCTGTCGGCCCTCTTAATCGCCAGCGCCAAGTGCTTAGCGGCCCTATTGCCGGCCGGGCGCATCCTGCTGATCAAGGAGCTCGTCGATGCCGTCCACGCCGCCTTCGGCCAAGGACCGGCTCAGTTCGAGGCGGTGGTCCCCCTGCTGGCCGGCTTGACGGGCTTGCGGATGTTGGAGGCCGGACTGACGGCGGTGCAGGGCCACGCGGCCGCCGTCATGCGGGAGCAGACTAGCTGGAAGCTGCAAGAGCGGGTCCTCAACCAAGCGGCCAGCGTGGGGTTGGACGCATTTGAACGCCGCGAGTTTTTCGACCGCATGCAGCGGGCGCGGCAGGCCGCGTACTTCCGCGCCTACGGCATCTTCCGCGACGCCATGGCTGCGCTCGAAGGGTTTGTCGTCCTGTGCTCCCTAGTCGCGCTGTTTGCAACCGGGCACTGGTCCATCCCGGTGGTGCTCTTCTTGGGCACGGCCCCAGTGTTCTACACCCAAATCCGGCGGGGCCGCGAAATGTACGCGCTCTTTCACCGCCAGACGCCCGAGCAGCGCCGCGCCGAGTACTTGGTCGAGCTGATGACCGACCGCGACGCGGCCAAAGAAATCCGGCTCTACGGACTGGGCTATCTCCTCGCCCGCCTTTGGGAGGAGGTCGCGCAAACGCTCCGGCAGCAGCGCCTGCGGCTGGCTCTACGCCAGCAGCGCTATATGTTCGGCGGGCGGCTGAGCGGTATTAGCTCGGCGCTTTTGTCGCTGGTCATCTTGCTCTATCAAGCTACCTATGGCGTCCTGACCTTGGGGGGCTTTTTCGCCCTCGCCGAGGCCATCACGCGCTTCCAAAGCACACTCTTCCAACTGCTGCGCCAGATAGGCGATGTTTTTGAGCAAACGCTTTACATCCGCGACTTGCGCGACTTCGTGGAGGCACCCACTAAGCAGGAAGGCCGAGTAGCCCTGCCGGCCGCGCCGCTGGAAATCGCGATTGAAGACGCGGGGTTTGCCTATGGCGACGGGCCGCCCGTGCTCAGGGGGATCAATCTGCGGATTAGGCCGGGGGAGAAGCTCGCGTTGGTCGGGGAAAACGGGGCCGGCAAGACGACCCTCATCAAGCTGCTCTTAGGGCTGTACCAGCCGAGCACCGGGCGCGTCCTCTACAACGGAGTCGATGGCCGCAACATCGACCCCCAGGTCTTGCGGCAGCGCTGCGCGGCGGTCTTCCAAGACTTCGTGCAATACCAGCGCACCGCGTACGAAAACATCGGCTATGGCCGGGCCGAAGCGCTCGCCCAGCGGGGCCAAGTGGAGCGGGCCGCAAGCGCGGGGGGCAGTGCGCCGCTGATCGAGTCCTTGGCCGAGCGCTACGACACCATGCTGGGCCGCTACTTCGAGGGTGGGCAAGACCTATCGCGCGGGGAGTGGCAAAAGCTGGCCCTGTCGCGTGCGTACTTTCGCGACGCCCAAGTCCTCGTGTTTGACGAGCCAACAGCGGCCCTCGACCCGTGCGCCGAGTTGGAGGTCTTTCGCCAATTTTTGGCCCTGAGCGAGGGCAAGGCCGCTGTCTTCGTCTCGCACCGCATGGCCTCGGCGCGGGTGGCCGACCGAATCTTGGTCTTGCGCCAAGGCCGGGTGCTGGAGGAGGGGACGCACGCCGAACTGATGCAGCGTCGCGGGGAGTACGCCCGCATGTTTTCCCTGCAAGCGCAGTGGTATCAGCCGGAGGTCCCGTGAAGCCCGCAAGCGCGACGCGCCTCTTGCCCAAGCTCCTCAAGGAGGTGCTGCGCGTCCATCCGTGGGGCATGGGGGGGCTGGCCGCCCTCGTGCTGGTCGGCTCGTTGCTGCCGGCCGTGGAGTTGTGGCTAACGGGGCGGATCGTCGATCAGCTCGCCTCCGCTCTGGGCGGCGGCCGAGCGGCTTTTTTGCAGGTCTTGCCTTGGGTCGGCGGCTTTTTCGCCACGCTTTTCACGTATATGCTGCTCGATATGGTGCGGGCGGTCTTGCAGACAGATGTCCAAGACAGAATCAGCGTGCGCTTACAGCGGCAAGTCGTCGATAAGGTGCAGAAGGTTGAGTTGGTCCACTTTGAGCACCCTGCGTTCTACGACGCGCTCAAGCGAGCTAACGAGGACCTGAGCGGCCGGCTCCTCAGCCTGCTCAACGTGGTGCTAGACACGGCCGGTGCGCTGGGGGGAATGGTCGCGGTCGTAGGTGTGCTGCTGACCGGGCACTGGGCTTTGGGGCCGCTGGCGTTGATCTGCTCGGCCCCGGGGGTGTGGGTGATGATGCGGCTGAACAAAAAGACCCACTACATCTATCGCGAGCGCACACCGCAATACCGCGAGACCTCCTATCTCCGCGAATTGCTCACCGGGCGCGAACAAGCCATGGAGGTGCGGCTCTTCACGCTGCGCGACCACTTGCTCAACACGTGGCGCGAGAAGGCCGTTGCACTGGCGACCGAGCGCCGCGGGCTAGAGGCCAAACGGGATTGGCTCGGCGGGCTAACCGCCAGCATCGAGGGCTGGGGATACGTGGGCTGTCTGACGATTCTCGTCTGGTTGGTCGCCGGTGCCCAGCTAACCATCGGCCAGTACGGCATGTTGGCGCGGGCCGTGCAGCAGTTTACTTGGCAGCTCGCGGGGATCATGCGCTCCTTGAACACCCTGCACGAGGAGTCGCTGTATCTAGGGGACCTCTACGAATTCCTCGACCGGACGGCTCCCGAAGCGTCCTCGGGCGCGGCGGACGAAGGCCAAGCCCTCAGCAACCTGCCGCTGCGCTTTGAGCAGGTATCCTTCCGCTATCCAGACAGCGACCTCGTGCTCGCGGGCATTGATCTAGAAATCCGGCCGGGCGAGCGCATCGCGCTCGTGGGGGAAAACGGGGCTGGCAAGACGACGTTGGTCAAGCTGATGATGGGGCTGTATCAGCCGACGAGCGGCCGGGTTTTGCTCGGGGACGAGCCGCTTTTGGCCTATCCCCAAGAGCGAGTCCGGCAGCTTTTTGCCGCGGTCTTCCAAGACTTTGTGCGCTTCCAATTTCCCGTGCGCGCAAATATCGCCTTTGGGGCGCTGGGGCAAGCGGCCTCGGTCGAGCGGGCGGCCGAGCTGGCTGGAGCCGCGCCGTTTATCGCCGAGTTGCCCGGCCAGTACGAGGCCCTGCTGGGCAAAGAGCTGGGGGGTGCCGACTTATCTACGGGCGAATGGCAGAAGCTGGCTACGGCCCGGGCGCTGGTGCGAGCGGCCGAGTTTGTGGTGCTGGACGAGCCGACGGCCGCGCTCGATCCCAAAGCCGAGGCCGAGGTCTATCGGCGCTTTGGGGAGATGACTAAGGACAAGGCTTCGGTGATGATCTCGCACCGGCTGGGAGCAGCCCGCACGGCCGACCGCATCCTCGTGCTCAAAGGCGGGCAAATCGTCGAGCAAGGGACGCACGAGGCATTGATGCGGCAAGGCGGCGAGTATAGCCGATTGTTCAGCCTACAAGCTCAATGGTATGAGTAAGGACTAGCGCCGGCGGCCTCTGCGGGGCTTGCCGCGCGGGCGCGAGAAGGGGCGGGCAGTCATTTCCTCGACGACCATGTCAAAGCCCTTGAGGTTTTGCCCGTTGAGCATGTCAATGGCCTCGCGGGCCGCGGCCTTGCTGGGCATGTCGATTTGGCCCCAGCGGCGGCGCGGGTCAATGGTGACAGCGGCGACCGCACCGAACAACTCAAACAGCGTGCGGAGGTCGTCCGCGGTGGTGTCAGCAGACAGATTATCGACGCGAATCTTCATCTAAACTCCAAAATAAAAAGGGGGTGATGCGGTGTACATCACCCCCTTTTGCACTGTGATAAAGCGCAAGGGTCTAAAGTGCTACGACGCTCTCAGCGGCCGGGCCTTTCTTGCCCTGAACGACCTCAAACTCCACCTGCTGCCCGTCGGACAAGGTGCGAAACCCCTCGGCCCGGATCGCGCTGTGATGGACGAAAACATCTTCGCCGTTTTCGCGCTCGATAAATCCGAAGCCCTTCGCGTCGTTGAACCACTTTACGGTTCCCTTCTCGCGGTCTGCCATGGGTAAAATCCTTTGCAATGTGCGGTTAGTGCAGAGCGTGCGAATAACTTTGAGTAGGAATCTACTGCTTCAGGCTTTTCGGTAGGAAAACTACATCAGGCCCGGGGGTAGGAATCTACGCGGATCCGAACGACTGCCAACGTGCGATGAACGCCCCTACAACTATTGCAGAGACACGTAATGGGCTAAATATAGTCAATCTTAGCCGCAACACAAGCAACTAATTCGCCTGCCGCCGGGCCGTCCAACCCACCCCTTCTCCCTCGTTTCTTGGTTTGGAATTGGTGCTGCGGCCTCTATATTAGAAATTCACAAAATGGATAGACGGCCCCAATCCCGTTTATCCCAGCCATCCATGTCGGACCAATGGAGAGACCATGAGCGCGACCGGACCGGGGTTTGCCGCCGAACATTTGAGCCTCCTTGCGCGGGTCCAGCGCGTGTTTTACGCACCGCGCACGGCTTTTGCCGCAGTGCGCGGCCAAGAGAGCGCCCACGACTGGTTGCTGCCGGCCCTCTTGGTTTGCGCGGTGGGGGTTGGTGCCCATCACCTAGCCTTCACCGTGGGGGCCCCGGCCATCCAACAGCAGCTAGAGCACCTAGACGAGGCCGAGCGGCAGCGCGTAGAGGCGTTCCAAGCGCAAGGCTGGATGGTGATTCCGGTGGGGCTTTTCTCGTCCTTAGTCGTGGTCGGGGGCGTACTTTTGGTGCTGGCGCGCTCGGCTTTCCAAGCCGAGGTTAGCTACCGGCAAATGCTAATAGTCAAGGCGTATGCAGCCCTCGTGGTCGCTGTCGAGTGGGCGGTGCAGGCGGTGCTGGTGCTGGCGACGGGCGACATCGGGGCGCATCTGGGGTTGGGCCTTTTCCTGTCTGAGGAGGCTTCAGCCACGTTTGGCGGCCGGGTGCTCATGGCCCTCAACCCCTTTGATCTGTGGCAGATTGGGATCATGGGCGTCGGGTTGAGCGCGCTGGCCGACGCGCCCGTGCGGAAGGCGACCCTCTTGCTCGGGCTTTTGTGGCTGTTCTGGCTAGTCGGCGGAACCGTCATCGAGACCGTCGGGCGGACCGCTTGACGTCAGGGGTCAGTCTTTCTACCCCCCCCACTTCCACTCCCTGCACCTCAAACACTTCTGCGAGAAAATTCTCGCCTAGGCGCACGTTGCCCGTAGCGTCTGGGTGGAGATTGTCGGGCAGGTATTCGGCGAGGCTTTCGTCAAAGAGCTTGAGACCGTCTATGTAATAGATGGTGTCGTCGCCGCGCCGCTTAAACGCTTCGACCGCCTCCGCCACCTCGACGCGCATCTGCTCCAAGGTCAGGCCGACCTCATTGGGCGCGGCCTCGCGGTCGTGCCCCCAAATCGGCGAGCAGACCGCAAACGGGGTGTGGGGATGGCCGTCGCGGATGGTGGCAAGGGTGCCGAGGACGGCCGGGCGGAAGGTGCGCGGCCCGAGGCTGGCCGCACCGTAGATATTGATGCCGATCTTGACCGAGATAAAGTCTGCGGGCAGGTCGCGGATGAGCCGAGCGATGAACGGGTCGGCGTGGCACTGGCCGCCGTAGCCCAGCGAAGTGAGGTTGAAGTCCCGAGCGCGAGCGACCACCCCGGGCCAAGTGGTGGCGGGCGATCCGGCGGTGCTGCAATGGGTGATGGAACTGCCGTAAGTAACCCACTTCAGCCGCGTGTCCTCGCTTTTTTCGCAACGCGCTCCCGCGGGCAATTCAAGGTGGCGCAGGGCGACGGGCATGGCCGGCGACAGCCAGATCTCCAAGGGTTTCTCGCCCGCAGGCAAGCCCGCAAAGCGGACCTCGGTCGCACCAGCCACATACCGAGCCGTGGCCGCGATCGATCCGTTGATGCACAGGTCAAAGCAGCTGTCCTCGGCCAGCGGCTCGCAGCCGACGACCAATTCCTCGGCGTCCGAGACCAAGCGCACTCGCACACCCGAAGGCATCGCGGCCCGCTCGGCTAGGCCGGTCTCCCCGGGCGAATACAAGTCCAAATCCCCATGGGGAATGCGCCACGGCTTGACCCAGCCCGGCCCCTCTTCGAGCGAGAGGGCACCACTCCACGTTAGGCGGGGGTCTGTGGCAGGAATGATGGGCATGAAAATCCTTTCTGTGTGGAAGGGAAAAGGCTCACCCGGTGCGCGGGCGGCCTCATCAATAATATGTCTCCGCGTTGTGTACTGGCTCGTAGCCGACTTCGCGCCGGGGCGTTTCAATGTCAAAAATGTTGTAGGTGTTGTCCGAGATCGCAAAATAATGCGCACCGCTGGGCAGATCACCGGCGCAATGCCGCTCAAAGCAGGCGTGGACCAAGCGGGCGGCGTCCTCTTGGTGGCACCAGACGGCAAAGTAGCCCCGTTCCGGTGCGCGGGCGTCGTTTTGTGCATTGATGCCGCCCCAGCGCATGGCAACCGCGCTGTGGCCTTGGTCGGCGACCTTTTGCACCCACTCCTCCACGTGGGCTTTTTCGCGTCCGTAGTCGTTGATCGGGTGCGCGGGCACGGCCGCGGGAATCCGCTCGGGCCAAGCGGTTATCTGGTCGAACTGCCGCTCGGCCAACGTCCAATAGAAGCCCGGCTGGTGAAAGTCGTATAGCCCATCAACCGCGTGAACCGAGCTGGACCCGACGATCATCGGCGGCTCGTCTTGGGCCAACACCGCGGCAAAAACCAAGTCGGTCATCCGGTTCATGGCCGCCAAGCCGCCGCCCCGGGCCAGATAGACGACCAAGTCGCATCCGGGGATCAGGGCGCGGAAGTCGTCCGGCGATTCTGTAATATCGAGGTCGATAAAATCCCCGCCGGCATCCGGCTCAGTCGCCTTGTCTAGCGCCCCAGGCAAATCCACGGAAACCATGCGGTAGCGCGGGTCGAGCCGCGGCATATAGGTCCGCAGGCCCGAGCCAATCGCGCCGCGCCCGCCGATGAGCAAAACCTTGTATTCTGACGCCATGCAACGCCTCCTTTGTGCAGGCAAACCTAAGCGACGAGCCGCCGCTTGACCAGCCTTTGCCGCGCGTCCCGGAAGAAGGCAACCACCCGCCGCTGGGTTTGGATTTCTCGCTTCGTCACATGTTCGTCAACCAGCGCCCTTTTTCCGCAGTCAGCGCATAGACTGCACCCCATATCCCTGAGACGGAAACCTCGCCCAAAATCAACCCCAGAAAAAACGGCTTGGCGTTCTGGAACAGACGCACGCCGCCAAAGCGGACGATGACCAACTTCAAAAACCAAGCGACCAGCGCCGAAAACCAGATCTGACTCGTCAACCAGCCCACGGCAATGGCAAAGCCGACCGGGTGCAAAGGCCACCAAAACCACCGATGCTGCGCCCACATTAGAAACCCCTCTACGGCCGCGCCGATTCCCTTGAAAAGCCAGCCGCGCATGTTGGCCTCGGGCATGTTGAGGATGGTCGGGCCGATGTAGGGCCAGCCGTGGGCACCGGCCCAATCGATCAGGGATAGATTGATCGCTCCATAGGTGTAGGCCAGTTCCAAGGTCATGTAAGCCGCGCCCACCAAGCTGCACACCAGCGCCAGCATCAGGCCCCAAAACAGCCGCGTCTTGGGGCCGGGGATCTGTTCGGCGAGTTTGAGACCATTGGCGCAGGCGACCATCGGCGAAGTCCGCGATTCCCCTTGCCAAACAAAGGTGAAGTTGAGGGCGACCAAGCCCTTGGCCCCGAGGACTGAGGTGCCCAACCCCGAAATGATGAAGTACGCCGGGACAATGGGGCTGCGGGCGGTAGCCACGCCGCCGGTGGCCACCACGCGCGCGACCAAGATGAAGAACAGCAGGCTGACGACGAGCAAGATCGGGAGCACCGCAATGGGCACCCCCGAACGCCAGAGCCAAACGGCGACGAAGAGCAGGCTGGCCAAAAAGCCGCAGACGGCCGTGCGATAGCCGAGCAACTCCTCGCTGTCGTCAACGCCGCCGTGCGGGTTCCAGAGCTTGCGCCCGACCTCTTTGAGATGGGGCCGGGCGGTCCACAGCCCAAAGAGCACCAACACAATGACCGCGCCGGTGGCTTGATGAGTCAGATCGGCCGGTTGCGAGTACTCGTACGCGCTCAGGCGCTCGGTGCTGGCGATGCCGAGGGTTTTGAAGACCCCTTCCTCCACCTTGGAGAACACATAGAAGAACCAGATGCTGAACGCGATCTCGAGATTGACCAAGTAGAAGAAGCCGACCCAAGCCAAGTTGAGCGCGATCGGCAGGTGCAAGGTCTGATTGAAAAGGGAAAAACGGCCTCTAGGGTGGTATTCGGGTACGAATGGGAAGTAGTGGTTGAGGGCGTTGAGGCTGAGCAGGATGAAGGGCACGGCAAACCCCAGCCACATCCGCTGATTCTTAAAAAAAGGAGCCAAGCACATATTGGCGTCCTTCTCAATCATGTTCTGCGGCAGTTGGACCATGGGGTAGGTCAGCCGCTCGTGCGTTGACCACTGGCGGTGGAGGATGGTGCTCAGGCAAATCAGCATGAAGCTCATGGCCACGATCAAGGCCAGCCAGTAGGCCATCGGCTCCATCCAGACGCCCCACGGGATGGACGCACCTTGCGGCAGGCCCTCGTAGTAATACTTGATGGCCTCGAAATCCTGCGGTGCGATCCACGAGGGAATAAAATCGTAGAACAGCTCGGCGTAGTTGTTTTCTGGGGTCGCGTAGTAGAAGGGATAGACGATGGTGCCAATGAGGAAGAACATCAGGCCCCAAGTCGGCACCGTGACCGCCATGATCAACATGCAGTAAATCAGGACGAGATCGGCTTTGGACAGGGCAAAATGGCGGTGGATCAGGGCCACGAACCCATTGACGGCAAAGGTCAGAAAAAAAAAGAGAAACAGGGCACCCGGCGAAGAGGGGTTAAAGCCGACCCAGTAGTAATTGAACACAACCCCATAAGGGGCGAGCAGACCCACCGCTAGGGAGAGGGCGACGCCGACTAGCAATCCCCGGATGCTGAAAGGCGAGTGGGGCATTCCCTACTCGGCGGCCGAGGCGGCCAAAAGCCCCCCATCCACCGGCAGGGACGCCCCGGTGATGCAGCCAGCGGCCGGCGAGCAGAGAAAGGCCACGGCCCGGCCAATGTCTTCGGGGGTTCCCGGACGACGTAGGGGAACGATGTCGTGGAGCCGTTCATGGAGAACGCCCCGTGCCGGAGGCGGTTCGTTAAAGACGTGATCAGTGTCCATGTATCCGGGCATGATGGCATTGCAGCGGATGCCGTGTTCGCCCAAGTCAACGGCCATGCTTTCGGTCAGGCGCAAGACGCCGGCTTTGGCGGCTCCGTATGCCGTGTCGTTCTTCCACGCCCGCCGCCCGTGTACCGAGGAGGTGCTGACGATGGCCCCCCCTTCGCCCTGCGCCACCATGGCGCGCGCCGCCTGCTGCGAGCACAGGAAAAATCCCTTGAGGCCCACGTCGAGGTTTTGATCCCAGTTCTCCTCGCTGAGTTCGAGGAAGGGCTCGCCCGTGCCGCCGTAGGGGTTGTTGACCAAGATGTCAATGCGGCCAAACCGCTCTAAAAAAGCCGCGAACATCGCCTCGACTTGGTCTCGAGCGGAAATATCGCCCGCGAAGAATTCGGCCTCGCGGCCCATAGCGCGGATTAGGCTCAGGGTTTTGTCAACGTCTTCGTCGTCGTGTAGGTCGTTGATCCCCACGTCGCAGCCAGCTTCGGCTAAAGCGAGAGCAATGCCGCGACCAATGCGGCGCTTACCGCCGGTGACGAGGGCCTTTTTTTCGCGTAGCAAGTAGGGGTCGGACATGGTGCGCTCCTTGTCTAAACAATTTCGGGGTGGTTGTGCATCGAGGGGGTGGCCATGATGCGCTTTTGTCGCTCGGTTAGCTCGCCGTACTCTTCGAGGTTGTAAAACTCCTTGGCCCACGTCGAGTAGCCGGGGCTGTACTTATAAAGCAACGTGCGGCGTTGGTGCTCGGCACGCCACGGCATGGTGCCGTGGATGAGGGCTTCGGTAAAAAACAAGGCATCCCCGGCTTTGGCCGTGGGTTGGACGACGTAGTGAGCACTGCGCTCGAAGTGCCTGACATCTTGGGGCAGGTTGCCGGGGTAATTGGTCTTGTGGCTACCCGGTACGCAGGCAAAGCCGCCATCGCCCTCATTGGCATCGGCGAGAAAAAAGGTCACCACGCTCAGGCCGTTGCGCATCTGGCCGTCGCGGTAGCTAAACCAGTGGTCGGTGTCTTGGCTAGGGCCGCCGTGGAGACCGCCGCGCGCGTCGCCGCGGTTCATGATGATGGCGTAGTCGTGGTCAATTCGGACCTTGGCGCCGATGAGTTCGATTAAGTAGGGCAGGATTTTGGGGTGGTCGATCAGGTTTTTGGTGGCTTCGCCCCAGCTACTGACCTTGTTTAGGTCGTTGCGGGGGTGGTTGTCCCAGCCGGCGAGGTGCTGGTCAACCAGCGCATTGAGGTCGTCTAGTTCCCGTGGGCTGAGGACGTTTTTGACGACCAGATAGCCCTCCAAGTCAAAGACGAATTTTTCTTCTTCGTTCATGGCGTATTCCTTTCTATTGCGCGTAGATGTCCTGCATCTGATAGGCGTCGAGCGCGACGAGTTCGGCGCTCTGGCCCTGTGCCCGCAACGAGACCCCCACGCTGTCGGCGCGGTCGGGATAGACCCGGGCGGCCACGCATTGTTGGCCGTTGGCAAAGACTTCAACGACGCTTTTATCGACGAAGACCCGCAGCTTGAGCGTCTCGCCCGGGGCGAGGATGACCGGAGCGGTCTCCGGGGCGCGGGAGAGCACGTCGGGCGCGACCGAAGAATACGAGGTGTCGAGCGAGATTAAGCTCTGGTGGTGGTCGCGGCCAAAGACGCGGTTGCTAAAGCCCCGGTTTTTGAAGAAGGCAATGCGCGTGTGCTCCTGTTTGCCGGGAGCGCGGAGGACGTTGAGTTCGACCATGGGCGCGTCTTGGGGGTCGATTTCGGCGACGATTTCGAGGGCGTTGCCGCGGACCGCATCGAGGACGAGCTCTTCGTTGGCCGGGAGAGTGGTTTGGCCGACGCGCTGGTGATCGCGCCGGAGCGACTCCAAGTCGCCAGCCGGCTCCATCGCGAGCGCGTCGCCGACCACGGTCAGCCGGCGGGGCAGGGTCATAATCTGGTTCCAGCCCTCGGTCGGTTTGCCGGGGTTCATGTTGAAGAGGGTCAAGACGCCGCCTCGGCCATCGGGGGTCGCCGAAGGGGCGTGGACGCCACAGGGCGCGGCCGCGCCAAAGTTGAATTTGGCTCCGTAGGTCACGACAAACTTGTCGCGCTCAGTGTCGTAGTCGCCGAGCAGGTACTGGCCGCCGCTTCGATGGCTGAAGAAGAGGAGGATGTGGCGGTCGCCAATCGGCCAGAAATAGGGACAGGCTCCGTCGTCGCCGACGAGCGTGTACCCGTCGTCCTCGACGAAGGGGTGGAGATACTCCCAGTGCTCCAGATCGTTGGACTTGAAGAGGAAGTTGGCGCGCACGGGCTGGCCGGCCGGGCCTTCGGGCTTGGTGCCCGCCGACAGCGAGTAGTACGCGTCGCCCTGCTTCCAGATACAAGGGTCGAATACTCGGTAGGGCTGGCCGGGCTGGATGGGAATTACGGCCTTGTTGGCGACCTTTTTCCAGTTGAGCAACAGCGGGTCCGAAGACGTGGCGACCATGTTGCCGACCTCCGTGCCGTGGTACATGGCAAGGACGCGGTCTTCCTCGACCAGCGTGGCTCCCGAAAAACAGCAGCGTTCTGGGTTCGGATAGATGCAGTAGGGCAGGTCGCGCCAGTGGACGAGGTCGTCGCTTATGGCGTGGCCCCAGTGCTGGCGGGTGTCCTCTGGCGGGTAGGCTTGGTAGAAGAGATGGTAGCGGCCCTGCCAGAAGCACAGTCCGTTGGGATCGTTGAGATTGGCTTCGGGATTGATGTAGTGGTAAATGGGGCGGTGCGGATCGCCGGCATACGAGCGGCGTGCGGCCAGCAGACGCTGCATCAGCGGGTTGGCGGCGAGGGCTTCCTCTTGTTCGGCCAGCGTGTCGGGGAAGGTGTAGTAAGGGACCTTTGAGGTGTAGTCGGGCGCGGCAGTCATGGAATCCTCCGGCTTGGTAAGGGATCGTTAGGGCGGCGAGAAAGTATAGGGCTTGCGCGAGCGTCAATCCAGTCTGGGGGCAGAAGCAGCCGAGAGCGGCGCGGTTTGACAGCCGTCGCGTGAATGCGCTCTATTCCCTGCAACGCCATCGCATTGTTCGGGATCGGCGGCTAAACGCGCCATTGCAAAAGGAGCAGTCTTTTATGGTCAAACCCGAAGTACTAGCAGCCTTTAAGGAATTCGACTCGCCGACGATTTTTAACGCCATCGTCTTAAAATGCGGCCTGCCCAACGAAGAGTACACCGACCACCGGATCCGCTGTCTGCTGCCGGAATTGGGGCCGATCATCGGCTATGCGGTGACCGTGGAAGTAACGACCAACGACCCGGACTCCGCAGCCGTGCCTTGGGAAGGGTACTACGAAGCAATCGACGCGATGGAGGGGCCAGCGGTCGCGGTCGTCAAAGACGTAGATTCGCGGCCCGGGCGCGGGGCCAGCTTTGGCGACGGCATGGCGCGGTTGCACCAGCGGCTCGGCGCGGTGGGGGCCATTGTCGATGGCACGGTGCGCGACTTGGAGGGGATCCGCCGGGTCGGGCTGCCGATCTTCGCGTGGGGGATGGTGCCCGGGCACGGCGTCTTTAACGCGACGCGGGTCAACGCGCCGGTTTCCGTCGGGTCGGTGCGGATTCGGCCGGGGGACCTGATCTTTGGCGACGGCGACGGCTGCGTACGCATTCCGCTGGAGCACGCCGCGGACGTGTTGGAATTGGCCGCCGAAGTTCGGGCCAAAGAAGCGAAGGTTTTTGCCTTGTACGATTCAGACGACTTTTCGCTCGCCAAGTGGCGAGAATCGCGCCAGTAGCACCGCCGCCCACAGGAGGACCGCATGGAGACCACCACGGTAAAAATTGATCCCAAAGAAGAAATCGGCTTTATGACGGTGGACGAGGCCGATTTTGCCGCTTTCTCCCTGAGTCAGCAGATCCGCCATCTCGAAGTGGAGGGCTACGTGCTCCTGCCGGAGGTGCTCGGCCCCGAGCACCTTGCCGAGCTGAAGGACGAGCTAAAGGACCTGCCGATGACTCACAAGGACTACAGCAAGGCCCAAACCGTCCACCACGAACCCCAGTGCGCGAGCCGAGCGGTGGCCGAGCTGATCGGCCATCCGCCGATCGCAGAGTTCCTCAGCGCACTCATGGGGCCGGACATCGTGTTCACGCACGGGCTTTTTACCCGCACCCTCTCCGGCTCGCCGGGCATTTCAATGCACACCGACGGCCAGCCTTATGGCTCATCGATCTTTGGCTACGAAGGCTCTTCGCCGCGCCTTTTGCGGGTGCTCTACTACCTCGACGACCTACCGCCCGAGCGCGCGCCCTTCCGGCTCATTCCGCGCTCTCATCTCTCGTTTCACGCCCAAGCCAACCCGTATGTGCGCTACATCTCGCATCCACAGGAGATTACCCTCTGTCCCAAGGCCGGTTCGGTCGTCATGATACCCGCACTGCTCTTCCACGGCACTCATCCCAACCGGGACTTGGCCGCTCGGGAACTGATTCAGTTCGGCTACCGGCCGGCTTGGGCGGGGCCGGTTCAGCCAATGGACGAGTGGGATTCAGAATGGGTGAAAAACGCGCCGGCCGCGGCCCAACCGTTCCTCCAAAGCCGCAACACGACCGGCAAGGAATGGAAACAGGCCCACAAACCCCAAGGCATGCAGCGCGACGCCCCGGGTATCAATCCAGACCGCTGGGCGGACTGAGGGATGGCTAGAACTTGCCCGGCCAGCACCAAGTTGCGACCGTAAGGCTGGCCTTCTTTTAGCGGAGGACTACGACATGGAAATGAAAAAAAACCAGCGCAAAATAAACTGGTATCGGTGTCCCTTGCCGCGCGAGGCACTCCACGCGCTCAACCAGCGCAGCGACTTCTGGGGGCTCCTACAAACGCTGGGGCACTTGGGGCTGCTGGCGGCGACTAGCGCGGGGGCTTGGTACGCGGCCGAGCACTTGGCGTGGCCGTGGCTGCTGCTGATCCTCTTTTTTCACGGGACGTTCTACGCCTTTTTGCTCAACGGCTTCCACGAATTGTGTCACTCCACAGTCTTCAAGAGCAAGTTCCTCAACTACTTCTTCCTGCGCGTGTTCAGCTTTCTCGGCGCGTACAACCACATCCATTTCTGGACCAGTCACACCGAGCACCACAAGTACACGCTGCACCCGCCCGACGATCTCGAAGTGGTTCTGCCGGCCCAACTGCGATTTGTCGATTTTCTCAAGAGCGCGGTTGTAAATCCGTGGGGCTTGTACGCCCGCTACAAGACGACTGTGCGGCGGGCATTCGGGAGATTAGAGGGCGAATGGGAGCTGGTGCTCTTTCCCGAGTCGGCACCGGACAAGCGGCGACAGCTCATTCGCTGGGATCGCTTCTTGTTAGTGGGGCACATCCTAATCGTGGGGGTATCCTTGTACTTCGGCCTGTGGCTGGTGCCGGTGCTCATTACGCTCGCGCCTTTTTACGGGGGCTGGTTGCTGTTTTTGTGCAACAACACCCAGCACATCGGCTTGCAGGATGACGTGCCGGATTTTCGGCTCTGCACCCGCACGGTCCTCTTGAATCCGTTTTTCCGCTTTCTCTACTGGCACATGAACTACCACATCGAACACCACATGTACGCCGCGGTGCCGTGCTACCGGCTCGGCAAGCTACACGCGGCCATCAAAGGCGATCTGCCGCATTGTCCGCACGGGCTGTACGAGGCTTGGACGGAGATCGCGGCCATCCTCAAGCGGCAAAAGGCCGAGCCGGGCTACGAATACGTGCCAGAATTGCCCACGCCCGTCGCGGCTTGAGGCGGCGGCCTTTCAACGCCAGCGCGAAAGCCTGCCAAGTGTCAATGTTAGATAAATTACGTAACTCTTTGAAAAACAATGATTTACCCCCCCCCCCCCCGAAAATTCGGTCCTGAGTTTCGGCGTCGCCTGCCCCAGCTTCTGCTTGTGTTGGCCCTCATGCTGGCGGCCTTCGCCTACGGCGGCCTCGGCGTCCACTACCAGCTATTCCCCTTCCCGGTCATCGCCGATGGCATAAAGACCTTGCGGACTCTACACGAGGTACATACCAGAAAGGACCACAACAGCTTCATGCACTTCACCGATGTGCCGCCGGACAGCGTGGCCTCCAACCGCTTCGAGTTCGTGGCCGGCGATGCCCTCAGCGGCCCAGTGCTGTGGCAGGGCGGACGCTACCAGTTCCTCGACTATTGCCCCGACTGGGGATGCCTCGCAGTAGAGTTCACCGCCACCGGCCAAGTCGCCCATGCCTACCCGTTCCGCAACGATGAACTCGAACAGGCGGCAGCCGCTGCCCAATCCGATGAATTCCCCTACGAACTATCCCCCGCCGCCTCTTTCGTCGAGGTGTATGTGGCAGCCATGTCGCGCTACGCGAATGGCGACCTGCTGGTGATTTTTTACCAAGACGGGGCTTTCCCCCATGGTGCGGGCGTTGCTCGGATCGACCGCGATGGGCATCCGGTCTGGTTCCGGCGCGACTACAGCCACCACTGGCCACATATCGAAGAAAACGGCGTCGCGCTGGTGCCCGGCACGTTGGTTGGCAGCGAGAGTATATCCCTTAAGAGAGGGCGAGGTACTATCACGCGCAAGTGCCGCACGGGTCGGCCGTTGCTCGACGAGATTCGCATGATCGACGGGAATGGCCAGATCCTAAAGCGCATCAGCCTGCTTGACGCTTTGCGCAATTCTCCATTCATGCACCTCCTGCCCACATTCGGGAACAAGGCTTTTTGTAACCTTCACCTCAACTTCGTTCACCGGCTTCGGGATGACGCCGGCGGGACATGGGGCCTCGCGCCGGGAGACTTCGTGGCGTCCCTACGCAACCTGAACGCATTCGCTATTCTCGATGGCGAATCCGGCCGCGTCAAACGGCTGGTTCGGGGAACCTTCCTCAGTCAACACAGCGTCCATCACCTAACGGGATCGACCTTCCTGATGTTCGACAATTACGGCGGCGATGGGGTTCACGGCCCCTCGCGGCTGCTCATGATCGACATCGCCGATGGCCGGGAGACGACCCTCTTTCCCAACGACCAGACGCCCGAACCCCTGCGAAACCTGTTCTCCAGCTACAAAGGCGCAATCGACATCTCACCCGATCGCAGTCGGGCGATGATCTTATTCACCGTAGAGGGCGTGGCTGTCGAGGTACGCCTCGCCGATGGCGCGGTGCTGAACGCCTTCCACTCCCTACATAATGTATCGAACTTGGAGCAGTTCCCCGAGCAGTTCCCCGAAGAGTACCCCGAAGAACGGCAGCAAAGGGCCGCCGTATTCGAGATAAATGGACTTTACTACATCCGCAATTGAGAAGAAGCGAGTCGTGGAAGGCGCGGCGTACCGAGAAAAAGAATCCGGTTGCAGACTAAAAGACTTCGCCTTCGTATAGTCGGCGCAAAAACTCCTCCAGCGGCCACACGTCTAGGCCGTCGTAGTGATAGGCCCGTCCGCCGGTATAGACGCCGATCATGCGCTCCACCTCAATGCCTGCGGCCTTGTGCAAGGAGCGCATGGGACGCTCCCAACTCCGGTTCCACTTTTCCGCTAACTTGACTTCCAAACAGACGACCCGCGGCGGCGCGGAAGCCGTGCGCTTGCGCGTTTCGATGACAAAGTCGATTTCCGCGCCAGCGGGGGTGCGGTAAAAGGCAATGGGGCGGTGTTTGTGGCACACGTGGTTATAGACGCGCAATTCGTGATAGACCAAGGTCTCTAAGGCCGTACCCAGCCACAAGCGATCGGCCGGATCATAGGCGAGGCCGGCCGCGGCCCGGGCCACTCCGGCGTCGAACCAGTAGAACTTGGGACGCGCCTTTTCGCGCACTTTGAGTTGAGGGCGGTAGGCGGGTAGGAAGTGGCCGAGCAAGGTATCTTGGAGAATGGAGAAATACCCATCGACGCTACTGCGCGGAATGGCGGCATCGCGGGCGACGTTTTGGCCGTTTACTACTTGGCCGTTGAGTAGCCCCGCGACTTCGAGAAAGCGGAGAAAGGGAGGCAATCGGCGCACCAAGCCCTCCTCGCTGATCTCTTCCTTGATATACGTGTGGACATACGCGTACAGCAGGTCGGCAGCGTACCGTGGATCCGCTTGCACGAGGGGCAAAAGGCCCCATTGCAGGGAAAACGCAGCGTTGAAGCTAGCCCCCAACTCCCGCTGGGAAAATGGGGCCATAAAGCGGGTCAGGGCGCGCCCACCGAGCAGGTTGACGCCGCCGCGCCGTAACGTGCGCGCCGATGAGCCGCAGAGGGCAAAACGCCAGCTTCGCGTTTCTAGTAGGCGATGCACCTCGTCTAAGAGGGCGGGTACTTTCTGGATTTCGTCGAGCACGATCCACGAATCCGCCGCCCGGTCGCCGACGAGTGCTTCTAGGTCATGGGGGTTATGAGATAGCTGCAAATAGAGGGCCGCGTTGAGCAGGTCAAAGAAGGCGGCATTGGGCAAGGCTTGGCGCAGCCAAGTGCTTTTGCCCACCCCACGCGGACCGAAAAGAAAAAAGGTGCGCTCGGGCAATTCGAGTAGGCGCTGTATTGAGGAATTCTGCACAATGCAAATTTACGGAACAACCGTAAAAAAACAATGCAAACGTACAGGACAACGGTAAGAAAACAATGCAAACGTACGGCCTATTCAGCCCAGAGTCTCTCGAAAACCAATCGCCCATCAGCGGCTTCTTTCAGTGCGAATACGTCTGGATTCGATAAAGACTCCCATCCATCGTAGCCGAAATCAGGGTCCAGCGCGCTCAGGACCAGACTCAGGAGGTTCCCGTGGGTCACTGCGATTGGGAGCCGGTGCCCACCGTCAAGCAGCTCGGTTATCGCGGCCCAGCCGCGGTCTAACACTGCGCGGGCCGATTCGCCTCCCGGCATCCGCAACTCCAAGTCTCCGAATGAGTCGCGGATCACCTCGCGCCAGTTGTCAACCGGACGCCCCGAAAGCGTCCGCTCAACTAGGCGGTGATCCAAGTGAACGGGCAATCCCACTGTGGCAGCAAACGGCTCGACGCTTTGCTGTGCTCGCGTGTAGGTGCTGGAGACGATCCGGTCGATCGGGTAGCAAGACAAGAAACGGGCAAGTCTTTCCGCCTGATGTAAGCCAATCTCTGTTAGTGCGGCATCCGAGTCTTGTCCTGATGCCTGACAATGCCTAATCAGCATCAACTTGCTCGTTGCGTTAGCTCGCAAGCTGTGTCCACGCCGTTACATGGGGCAGTAAGGCCACCGGGCGTTTGGCCGTCACCACTTCTTGCCGAACTCGCTCGGCTAGGGTATCTACATCGACTTCCGCGGCCGTGGCAATCCCGTACTCTTCTATGAGCGGGAGCAGGCTGCGAAGGCTGTTGGCAACGAATTGGTATCCCGCCCAACCCTCCGGCCCGCCGACCGGCGCCTCAAAGTGCATGTACGGCTCGGGCAGCCCCGCCTCGACAAATGCGCGGTACAGGTCGAACCCCATGGCACTGTGCGCTCCAGAACGCTCAAACACTTGGATCGCCCAATCAATCAGCTTGTTTGCCAGCGGCGTCTCTGAACGATACATCTGCCGGTAGATGGTGAAATCAGCTTCCTGAAAGGCCACGATCCCCCCCGGGCGCAGGCGCGTCGCTAGCTGTTTTAGGGCGTCGGCGGGATCGGCCATGTACATGAGGACCAGACGGCCGATCAGGGCGTCAAAGTCGTTGCCCAAGTCCAAGGTCCGGGCGTCCCCAGCGACGAATTCGACGTTGGTACATCCCGCGCCCTGCGCCCGTGCCTGCGCCGTCTCGAGAATCGCCGGATTTACATCCACGCCCACGACGCTTCCCTCTGGACCGACCAACTCGGCGGCTGTCAGGGCCACATCCCCGGCGCCGCTGCCAACATCGAGCACCTTCATCCCGCTGCTAAGGCCCGCCTCCTTAAAAAAACGCCGCGTCACCGCGTCGTATAGTTGCGACTGCTGAATCAGACGCTCCTCTTCCCCCTCGGTGCGCCCCATCGTATATCTCGCATCGTTTCTCGACTCGTTCATGGAACTCAATCCTCCTTTTCGCTCGTTGTTTTGGTTCGACAATTCGTCCACAGAGCATCTAGTGCGCTGAGAGCAATTCGGTATTCAAGGTACTTTCAAGCAGAAAGTCAAACGCCACCCGCCCACTGGCCTCGCCATCCGACTTGTCCTTGGGTCCTCACATGCCCCAAAGGTCGATCTCCACTCCGCTGACTGACGCCCGCCGGTCGCGAAACACCTTGTCCTCCCAACGCCGCGCCGCCCGCCGGTCGAAGATCACCAGATGACCCGCCTCAGCCGCACATTGGTCCATGTATCCAGCGGTCTGCTCCAAGCCCTCGGCAATGGTCTGCTCTAGGCTTTTGTGCAGCACCTTGCACTCAACCACGACCTTGCGCGTTTGCTCGCCCTGCGGCCAGAGGATGAGCAGGTCGGTGCGCCGCCGCCCCAACCCGTACTCCCGCTCAATGCGACCACCGCTGTTGACGATGCGCTGCAAAAACGCCTGCAACAGCAACTGCGGGCCGGCCTCTTGGTATTGGAAGCGCGTCACCCAGTGCTCCGAATGCTCGCGGAAGAAGGTCTGGAACGCGGCCATGAGTTTGTCCACGTTTAGGTTGCCGTCCGGCTCGACGTACCAAGCGGTTTCCTGCGCCAGTTCCTCTTGGGCTACCCACGTCAGTTCGCGGGGGATGACCTCGGCGTAGATGGGGTTGGCGATGCGCAACGGGCGGTCTTGGGCGACGAGGCCGAGATCGCGCACGTACTCCAAATCGCGGTCCATGAAGCGGCGTTTGTCGCCGCCACTCAACAGCGGCTCGACCACGCGGCGGACGCGGTCTTCTTGGAGTTTGTCGGTCAACTGGTCGAGGTGGGTCTCGCGGCGCTGGATGAGTTGCTCGCGGGCTTGGCCAATGGCCGTGGCGGTGATGGGTTCTCGCCGGTCAGCGGCTCCATCTCGGAAGCAGGTTTGGTCGGCTAAGGCGTTGACCAGCCACGGCTGCCCTTGGGTCTGCGTCCAGATCAGGGCCAATGCTTCCGCGGTGAACGCCTGCCCGGTTGCTGCGGTGTGCTGGGCGAGCAGGGCCTGCACTTGGTCGGGCGAGAAGTCGCCCAAGCGCAGGGAGCGCGCCTTGATGTTGAACGCGCTCCCGCCGGCGATGACGGCGTTGGCCGCCTTGGAATGGATGCGGTAGTCGCGCACGTCGCGCACTCCGCACAGGAGCACACTCTGCGGAAAGCCCTCGGGTCGGCGGTCGTAGCCGGCCCGTAGCTGCCGCAGCACCGCCAGCAGCGTGTCGCCGACGAGCGCGTCGATTTCGTCGATGAGCAAGACCAGCGGCTTGGAATCGGCCGCAGCCCAGCGGGCCAATGCCTCGCCCAAGGCCCCCGGACCATACTCGGCGAGAATGCCGGACCAGACCTTGGGCAGGAACTCGTCGCCCATGGCACGCGCTCGGGACGCAAACTCGCCGAGTATGACCTGCATGGCCGGCTCCACTGCTTCGCGCATGGCTTGGCCCCCCTCGACATTGACGTACACGCAACGGCAGGCTCCCTCGGCGTTGAGCAGGTCGCACAGGGCGAGTAGGGTCGAGGTCTTGCCCGTCTGCCGCGGGGCGTGCAGGACGAAGTACTTCTCGTCGCGGATGAGGGCGAGCACCTCGTTCAGGTCCAAGCGTTCCAGCGGCGGGATGGCGTAGTGGCGGGTGGGCTTGATGGGGCCGGCGGTGTTGAAGAAGCGCATTTCTCCTCGTTCTTCTGCGCGAGTGATTGGTGGCCGAGAGGATAGCCCGGCTCGAAAATCTACAAAAACAGCCCAGACCACTCAAAGCGGGCTGGGCTGTCGGCGGGAGGGGCCACTGCTTTGCGGGTCACTTGCTGCATCGACCCGGTCGGCTCTGGGGACAGCTACTGGATGAACTTCACCTGATAGTTTTCACCAACCCAATTTTTGCTAGGATCATATATATAGGAGATAGTATCCACTGGTGCCTGGAACAGTAAATTCTTCATTAGCTCCGCCCCAGATTACCGAGGAAAAATCAACCCAGTAGTAAACCCCATTGTTATTTTCAATTCCAAAAAAGAGGACGGTTGGTTCACTCCAAGAAGAACTGAGAGGAATCGAAGCATGAGAGGGATTCCCTTCCGTGTAATTCCTATTCAAAATCGTCCCTTCAATGACCTGCACTTCCAGAGCGGTCCCTTGTGGCCCTTGCGGTCCCTGTGGCCCTATGGGGCCCTGGGGCCCTTGGGTCCCTCGGGTCCCTCACAAGCGGCCAAGCTCACCAGCAAACTCAGAAAGATGAGTGCCTGTCTTTTCATCAGCGTTTTACTCCTCGTCGGAAGGTTGGATGGGTCACGGTTGCCGAGCACGACGTAACAAGCGGCACAAACAAGACGCCTCAAAACTATACTGTCAAGGGAAATCCAGTGTCACCCCCGCTAGCCAACTATGGCCCCCGAGGAATACATCGCCTTGGTCGATGAATTGGGCGGCACCACGGGCGAGAGCCGCACCATGCTGCACGATACCTAGGCCAGCGAGTTGATGGGACACAATGTCTTTCGCCGCGCTTGGTAAAACGCTCACTCCCTCATCAACGCCGGCCACGTTGCTCGATCTGCACCCGCCCCAGCGACGATGGCCCCGTCCCTTTGTCCCCGCACGAAACTAGCCCCACAGCCAGCGACACCAACAACGCACAGTTAAACATGCCTTGCCTCTATAGGGGCTAGAGCGGTCCTTTCAGCCTTCCAATACCGTCCCCTCGTCCTCCAACCGCGCCATCAGCTGAGCGAATTCAGGTGTGCCGTCGTCGTCCCAGTACTCGGTCTCAACCGGCGCGGCATAGCTGTGGGGTATCCCGCCCCGGGTCCAGTCGGGCCGGATTAGGAAATGGCGCGTCGTTAAGGGATCGTATCTATGGTACATCCGCGTCCCATTGGCGAATTGCGATTTGACGATCCACGGCTCGATGGGCGGCAATTCCCGGTTCTCTAGCCGCTCCAACTCGTCGCGGTCCAGAGTCAGACCCAAGCCCGGCTTTTCCGGCACCCGAATAAACCCATTGATCGGCTCTAGACGCTCGCGCACCACCTCGTCCTTGATAATTTCGCTGCTGTCGATAAAGTGAAAGGTCGCAGAGGGAAAGGCTGCCATCATCTGGCAAACCATGCTCCGGGTGATCGTGCCGCCTACATTTTGCAGCATGAACGGTATGTTGCCAGCAGCAAATAGACCAGCCGCACGGATAGCCTCGCCAATTTTCTGATGACCGCGCATGTACACATCCCCCGCCCCCATTAACACTTCGTACGTAGCATTTAGCGGCGCTTGATGGCGCACAATAGGCAGGGGGATGCGCCGACGCAAGTCAATCGACGCCAAAGTGTCGCCGGCATTGAGCGAATCTTCAAAGCAGCCGGCAATGGGATATTGGGCCAACCTAGCCAGCAAATCCGGCATGTGGTCATTGGTGCCGCCGCCGGTAAAGTCGTAGTGGATCTTGAACCCGGGCGGGGCCACGATCTGCATGGCCTCGGTCTGGTCGAAGACGTTCTCAAAGGGCGATAGGTGGAATTTGAGCCAAGTGTAGCCTTGGGCGGCGTAGCACTCCACAGCCTCGGCCATCCGGCTGGGGGCACTCGACACGGTCCAACTGCCCACCGGCACCCACGAGCGGTACTTCTGGCCGAAGAGCTTGTACACCGGCACTCCCGCGGCTTGGCCCATTAAGTCGTACATGGCCGTACCTAGCCCGATGGAGACTTCGTCGCCCATCCATTCAAAGGGGTTGCTGCCTAGGTACTGGTCAATCACTTCCTGCGGCTCGGTGCGACCACTCTCGCCTAGGCCCACTAGACCGGTATCGGTGTGGGCCACGTACACTGTGCGCCGAGTCACGCCTTGGTAGTGGCTAACCGGATAGGCGATCCAGTCTTGGTACTCTAGGCTGATCTCGCGTACTTCTATCTCCGTGACTTTCACGACATCTCCGATCATTTGGTCATCGGCGCCCGTCAGATTACCTGCAAGGGCGGCCGCAGAGGAGGCACGTTCAAAAACCGTAGGTCAGTTTTTGACCGCAAAGAGGATTTTGTAGAGCACCGGCACGAACAGCAAGGTGATCACAGTGGCAAAGAGCAAGCCTACCATGATGGCCACCGCCATTGACTCCCACATCAGCCCGCCGCCCAAATAGAGGGGAACAAGCCCCAGCGTCGTCGTGCAGCTAGTCAGCAAGATGGGACGAAAACGCTGCTGGGCCGCGGCGACAATCGCTTCTATGGGCTTTTTGCCGGATTGGTCCAGTTCGATTTGTATGCGATCTAAGAGCACAATGGCATTGTTGATAACGATACCGGCCAGCGAGATCAATCCAAGAAAGGCGAAAAAACCAAAAGACGCGCGGAAGATGAGCAGTCCGGCGACGACCCCGATCAGGCCGAGGGGAATCGTGCTCAGCACAATAAAGGTCTTGCGGAATGAGTTGAACTGAACAACCAACAGCATCAAAATGATAAAGCCGGACAGAGGCAGCTTGGCGATGACCGCGCCTAGGGCCTCGCCGCTCTGCTCCGACTCGCCGCCTAGCGCGTAGCGATAGCCCTGCTTCCAAGACTTGCTGTCTTCTTGGAGCCAAGGGACGAGCGCGTTGGTGACATCCTGTGCTGTAAAACCACTTTTGGCATCGCAGGTCACGGTCAAAGTGCGGTACAGACCGCGCCGTTTGATCTTGGCGAATTGCCACTGGGGCACAATCTGCGCCACTTGTCCTAGGGGCACGTTTTGGCCCGATCCTTGGGCGTAGATGTTGATGCTCTCCAGTTGGCGCACATCGACGTTCTGACTGCTTTCGTTGCGCAGGACAATGGGGATACTCTGGTCGCCCTCGCGGAAAGCACCCGTATTGAATCCCGCCAGCCCGATCTGCAACGAAAGGGCAATGTCTTGATTGGTTAGGCCGGCATTCTGGGTCTTGGACTGGTCGATGTCAACAGCGACCTTTTTGATTTTAGGCCCCCAATCGTCGCCGATGTTCTGCGTACTAGGTAGTTCGTTGAGCTTTTGCTTGACGCGCTCGGCGAGGCCAAACAGTTCGCTGGGGTCCGGCCCGGTTATCCGCACGGCCACATCTGTGCCACCGCCGCCGCCGCCCGCCAACGTTGAAACCCGGACCTCGGCGTCTGGAAAGGAGCGGAAGCAAAAGGCGTCTAGGCGGTCAATTACCCACTGGTTATCGTCGCCCGAACTGGTATTGATCAGCAGATGGGCATACCCCGAATTGGCTTCACCCGGCTGATACCCTTGGTCGTAGGAGGGCGGCCCTTCGCCGACAAAGGTCGCCCAGTCCGTTACGCCGCGCGGCCGGTGGGTGTTCACCAAGAGGCTATCCGCAATATGCGATTCGAGCCGTTCTACCCGAGCGGCCGTCGTCTCAATTTTGGTGCCCAAGGGCAAGTTCAGATTGATGGTCAACAGGTTGCGTTCGCTGTCGGGAAAAAAGACGAACGGCAAAAAACCAAAGCCAAAAAGCGACAAGACAAACAAACCAGCGATGATCGCCGTGAACGAATAGGGACGCTTGAGGGCCTTGAGGAGCAACCCTTTATACTGGCCATTGAGGCGGTCGATAAAGGTGCTTTGCCCAGCCTGAGATCCCTGCTGTTTCACCCGGATGAAAAACACCGCCAGCAAAGCGACCATGGTCAGGGAGAGCAACCAAGAAGAGAGCAGGGCTATGGAAATCACACTGAAAAGCGGCCCCACGATCTCGCCCATGGTGGACTTGGCTAAGAAGAAGGACAAGAAGGCGGCCGAAGTGGTCAGCGAAGAGACCAAGAGCGGTACGGCCAGTTCCCGCGTCGATTCGATGGCCGCCGCTCGGGCGTCGGTGCCCTTTTCCATCTTGACCACAATCGCTTCGGACACCACGATGGCGTTATCCACCAACATGCCCAATGCCATGATCAGCGCGGCCAGCGACACTTGGTTGAGACCGATATTGAGCAAACCCATGATGAAGAGGGTCGAGACAATGGTCATGGGAATGAGGCTAGCCACCACTAGGCCGGTGCGCAGCCCCAAAAAAAGCAGCATGGACAACAGCACCACGGCGACGCTTTGCAAAAGATTGCTGGTGAAGTTGGTGACCGATTTCGCGACCTCAAAATCTTGGGAGGCCACTCGGTTGAAGGTTATCCCCAAAGGCAACCGCGCTTGGTGGAGGGCTACGAGTTGGTCGATCTCCTTGCCCAACTTGATGATGTTGGCCCCTTTGCTGAGTGCGACCGAGAGCGACAGCCCCGGCTGACCGTTGATTTTAACTAGGTGTTGTTGAGGGGTTTGGTATGCTCGCACGATGCGGGTTATATCGCCGAGGGCCACGCTTCCGGCCTTGCCGACCTCGATCAACGTCCTCCCCAGATCTTCCAGATCGGCGTAACTGCCGGTCGGTTCGAGCACGAGGCGTTCATCCTCTAGGCTGACCTCGCCGCCGGAAAAAACGATGTTGGTACTGGCGATGCTGTTTTTGATCTTTTGCGCCGAAAGGCCCAGTTCGGCCAGCCGAGCGTCGTTGAATTGCAGGTAGATCCGCTCCTCTTGGATGCCACTTATTTTTACTGCGGCCGCGTCGGGTAGCTTGATCAGGTCGTCGCGCAGGTCTCGGGCGTAAGCCTTGAGCTCGGCAAAGGTGAAACCATCTCCTGTTAGGCCGATCACAATGCCGTACACCATTCCGATCCCATCGTCCTTGACCTCCGGGCCTTGTATGCCTTCGGGCAAGTTCGAGCGGATGGTCTCGATTTTGCGGCGCAAGCGGTCCCATACGGCTTGGAGTTTGTCCGGCGGCACTTCCTGTTTGAGCGTTACCGACACTATCGACAGCCCGGTCCGCGACTCACTGGTGACGGTTTTCAGCTCGGGCAATTCTTGCGCGACTTCTTCGATCTTGCTGGTGATCAGGGCTTCGACTCGCTCGGGGCCTGCGCCGGGAAAGCGCGTTACCACCGAGGCGACGCGAATGGTGTACGGGGGCATGCTGTCGCGCGGCATCGTCTGATAGCCAGCCAAGCCCAGCAGCACGACGACGAGCAAGGCCACGATGGTGACGCGATTGTTTTCTAAGACGATTTGGGTGAGGTTCATAGTATGATTTCTGTTCGGGACCGGGCGCGTTTCACTCCTCCAAAAGGCGCACCTTCATCCCGTTCAAGAGCGATCTGAGGCCCGCCGTTGCGACCAACTCCCGTTCAGCAAGCCCTTCTTCCACGACAAAGCCGTCTGCCAACAGTTTGCCGATGCGGATCGGCCGTCGGCGGACAGTGCCCAAGCCCTCGGCGACCTCGTCGATGACAAAGACATATTGGCCTTTGGCGTCTTCCCCGACTGCTTTGACCGGCACCACGAGCGGGTCCGATGGCCCATCGGTGCCAAAGCGAAATTCCACCTCGCCGGCCATCCCGGGCCGGATGGCGGGAGCGGGAGCGTTGAGCCGCACGATGACCGGGTACGTGCTGGAAGCGTCGAGTGCGTAGGATATTTCGCGGACCCGAGCCGCAAAATCCAAGCCGGGCAGGGCGGAAAAACGCACACTTACCGGCTCGCCGGTCTGGATTTGGGCGATATAGCCTTCGGGCACCCCTACCCTCATTTCAATGTCCTCACCCGCGCTCAACTCCACCAAGGGCGCACCGGCTTGGATCACTTCGTTGACCTCGTTGTGAATCGCGGTGACGATGCCGGCGACCGGGGCGTATATCTCGTTGTACCCGAGTTGGCGCTCTTGCAAATCCAAACTCTTCTGGGCCGATTCGTAACTAGACGTGGCCGAGGCAAAGCCGTTTTTAGCCTGTTCGTATTCGGCGAGGGAGACATTGTTGGCTTGGTAGAGCTGCCGTACGCGAATGAGCCTAGACTGGGCATTGGCCTTTTGCACGCGGGCGTTTTCTAGCGCGGCCTTGGCTCGTTGATGCGCCAAGACGGCGTCGCGGTTGTCGAGGGTGGCAATGCGCTGACCTGCTTTGACTTGATCGCCCACCTTGACGCCGATCGATTCGATGAGGCCGCCCGTTCTAAAGCTGAGTTTGGCTTCGATACCCGCTTTGGCGGTTCCGGCAAAACGCTGGCTCTGGACAGTGCTGGCAGGATGGACTGCGGCGTATTTTACCGGGCGAATCGGTTCGGCGACCTGCGGTTCGTCGCCACAACCAACCCACAGGCCCAGCGCCAAAAGATAGCTCCCAACCGCTGCAAAATTCCGCTTTGGCATAATACCTCGCTTCACGGTGCATTTTTTCTTTTGGAGAAGAAGGCCGTCAAGCGCCCGACAAAGGCCTCCTGCTCCTCTGAAGTCATGAACATGGTGTACGCCCCGATGCTGTTTTCCAACTGTAGATAGCTGACCAAGTATTCATAAACGGCTCTGGCCTCGGCTTGGCGGGCAGAAAGGGCGGCGCGTTGGGCATCCACCAGTTGGGCGATTTCGAGTTGGCCTTTTTGGTAGGCTTCCTGCACTAGCTCAAAGTTCTTTTGCGCGCTGGTCGCCGCGACCTCGGCAAAGTATAGGTTGGTCCGCCTAGACACCAAGTTTGCCATCCGCACCCGGACGGCCTCGGCGAGCTGCTGGCGCAAACCCTCTTCTTGGAGGCGGAGTTGCTGCTGCTGGATCGCGGTCTGATCGATGGCGATCTTGCGCTGATTGCCCTGAAAGAGCGGGTACGTGAATTGAAGGGATAGGTTCCAAGTGGCATCAATGGGAGCGGGGGCGGGCGGCGGCATCCCCTTGCCAGCGCGCCAGAATGTGTAGTCAGCCTGCCCCCGCAAGGCCACGGTCGGCAGGTAGTACAGCCGGCGGTTCATGGCCTGCTGGCGGTTGGCTACTTTCATGTTGGCCGCTAGCTGTTTGAGCGAAGGCATGTTTTTAAGCGCCTCTTCAACGAGAAAGTCGGTCAGGATCTCTACGTCGCTGGTGCGGTCGAGCAGGCGGTCGATGCGGGTCGGGTCGAAACGACTAAAGAGATCGTCGGAAAGCCGGGCATCCTCCACCTCGAACTCCTCGCCGATATCCGCTCGGTGGAGCAAGCGGTTGAGCCGCACTTGGGCTAGGTAGAGGTTGTTGAAGGCCTCAATCGAGGCTTGGGTGGCCCGGGCCACCTCGCTCTCCCAGCGGAATACATCGGCTACGCCAGCATAGCCAACGGCATTGCGGGTGCGGGCGATCTTCAAGTTGCTGCGCGAGGCTTCGAGGTTCTCCTCCCCAATCCGCACTCCGGTCTTGGCTAGCAGGATATTGAAGTAGGCTGTCGCTAGATTCAGCACCAAGTCCAGCGCGACTAGATCGGCTTGATGGCGGGCAGCCTCCGCGAGGTAGCGCTGGATTTGGACGTTGGCCAAGACCGACTCGGAAAACACTATCTGCCGCACAGTACCCGTACCCGCGCCGGTGCGCTCGGGCTGCTGGCCCAAGGCGCGCTCGGCGACCGCTGGGTCCCTCTGCAACAGGGTGGCTGAGGTCTCTACGGTCGGCAAGAGGGACGACTGGGCGCGGCGCACATTTTGGTCGGCCAAATCGACTTTGTGCTTTTCAATGCGGAGGTCGAGGTTGCGCTGCAAGCCCTCTGCGATGATCGCTCGTAAGCTCAAGCGGCGATCGGTAACGGGTTCGTCGGCTTTGAGTAAGCGGGCAGAAAACAGCGTTGCAAAAGAGAGGTCGAGACCGATCTGTCGGGTCGTTCTATCATTCAGGACCCATTGCTCGTCGAGGTTGCGTCGCACAGGTATCGCCGCCAGCTCCTCTCCGAGCACAACCCCTTCGACGATTAGGGCTAGGTTGCGCAAAATTTGGTCTCGGCCGTTCTCGTCGCCGATACAGGCCATCAGCCCCACATCTACATAAGACCGGCTCATGGCAAAGGAAGGCAGCTTGCGCTCGACAAGAGACTCAGCCAGCAGGGCGACCTCTTCGGGGGAACGCTCAAAGACCATCGCCAGATAGACCGCATCGACCGCGTCGCTCAGCACCGGGAGGGCCGCTTCCTCATCCCAAAAAACCACCTCTACTTGGCTCCCATACAGCGCGGCGAGGCGGTCGAAGAAGCCCGCAAAATCCAGCGTACCTCTCAGGTTTTCACTGACGATGACGGCTAGATGCGAAAAGGGGTGGATGCGGTGGAGTGCCGCCAAGTCCTCGGCGATCGGGTGGGTACTGAGAACGTACGTAAAGTTGCGTACCCCGGAGACGCCGGGCTCGACGAGGGGCATCTGCTGTAACTCCACGTCTAGCACCCCCACGGCGATCGTTGGTTTGGGCAGGTCGCCTTGGGCGGCCAGCATCGCAGCAGTGGCCGGCCCGGCGGCGAGGATCAGATCGACCTTTGGGTCATTGGCTAGGGACAGATAGTCTTGGTAGTCGGCGGAGAAACGCAAATGCTCGGGGAGGAAATGGACCGACTTATGGACCCCTAGCACCTTGTGGATTTCCTCTTGCAAAGGGGCTAGCTCGCGCTCGGCATTAGCCGTCTCGGCCGCAAAATCGAGCAGTAGCCCGATGTAGAGGTCGCTCTTTTCGATTTGGGCGTACGTCGGCGGTACTAGGCCCATGATCAGAACGACGGATATAGCTATAGCAGTCCTAAATGACTTGAAGCATGGAATGTTGATCGGCACGGTCTTTTTTACCTATGAGGCGTCATTCCCGTGAAAGAACGTCACCCCGTGCCCCGACACGGGGCGGGAATCCAGTCTTGAAGGATGTAGGATTGCTATATTCCCAGCATTGAGTGGTCCACTCCAAATGGTTTCGTTCGATAGCCGTTGCGCGGTCTATGACGTGACGGATATGGCCTGTTTCCGCCACGCTTCGTCGTTCACCTGCCCGACCAGAAAGTCCGCGAGATCAGCGCGGCTGATATGACCGACTTGGCCCCAAATGGACCGATTTGTCGGCATATTGTTGACGGAGTAATCTCCCGAGGCCGGTTCGTCTTTCAAAATGGCGGCGCGCACAATCGTCCAGTTGAGGGTGCTGGCCCTGACGACCGCTTCCTGCGCCTCGTGGTCGGCGTAGATGTTTCGCAGCAGCGTCCTGTACAGCAGGCGTGCAAACCACGAGACCTGCCCCCAGCTTTCTCCCACTCCTGCGGCGGACACCACGACGAGACGCCCGACGTGGTGTTGGGTCATGCCGTCCACGACGTTCCGCGTACCAGCGGTGAGGGTGGCCTTGTCGCGCAGGCCGTTGCTGCCCAAGGCGACAATCGCCGCGTCGTGACCGGCGACCGCTGAGGCGACCGACTCGGCGTCCGTGACGTCGCCCTGAACGACGCGTACGCTGGAATCGCCGCGGTTAATTTTGTCCACCGAGCGTGCGAAGGCCGTGACGTCGTGCCCCTGTTCGAGTGCCTGCCGCCAGACGTGCTGCCCGGTTTTCCCCGTCGCACCAAAGACGATGATCTTCATGGCGATTCTCCTCAGAGGCTGTCTGAAAACCTATGATGTAGTCCTCATTTGAATCGGCGTATTCATCAAGGCTCTTATGATGAGTACGCCAAGTGGCCAATATGCTACCGACGTAACCGATGCGCAATGGCGGGAACTACCGGCGGTACTGCAAATAGATTTCCACGTGTTCGACTCGCAGCGGCACCCGCAGCCGTGCGTCGCGTACTAGCACCCGCAGCCGAACTTGGTGGACGCCTCGCCCTACCTGTGCCGCGGTCAAGCACCAGCAAAGCCAAGCGTTTTCCGACACATCGCTCGGATCGGCCGCATCTTCAGCGGCCGCATCGCGCACCATCGGCGTCCCCAGCGCGGCCCCGTCCAACAGTGCTTCGATCTGGTCGGCGGGCGACCAATGGGCCATTTCGATCTGCAACTCGGCGGCCGCCAACGGACCCTCGTCGGCGACGCGGACGTGGAAAATCGGGCCGCTGTCCGTGCGCGTGGGATACAGCGCTACCGGCACCTCGCCGTACAGGCGGTCATCGCGCTCGGCATCCACCCGGTTCCCGGTCTTGGGGCCGATGCTGCGGTGCAGGGCGGTGTACACTTTGTCCAAGCCGGCCAGCGTTTTTGCCGATCCCATGGTCGTAAGCAACGGGCGGTGCGTCTGGGCATGGCCGTGCCAGTTGAACGCATGCACGCCGTCGGCCCCGCGCATTAGCTGGTCTTGCGCCAAGCCGCGGAACCAATCCACCCGCCACGATTGGTGGGGACGCAGCCGCCGCGCCTGCTGCCGTCCGTCCGAGTCCAAGCCGGCGTAGAAGCGCACGCCATGGGGACGGCACAACTCGACAAAACGCTCGACCTCGGCTCCGGGGTCGGTCCCCGAATTGCCGCCGCTGATAACCATATCGCACAATCCATCCCGCACCCAAGCCTCGACATCGTAGCCAATGCGGCCGCAGGCTTCAAAGGTCGTGGCCACCCGCACGGCCACGTGAAAGGGCCGCCCTCGCTCCTCGGCAATCCGGTCGGTCTGCGCCCGCACGGCCCGCATGAGATCGGTCAAAACATAGCGCAAGCGGTACGCGTCGTCGGCTGGCAAATGAAAGGCGTGCCGCTGCCAGTCCAATTCAACGCCGTCCCAGTCGGCCAAGCGGCAGGCCTCGACGACGCGCTGCAAGAGGTGCGTTCGCACTTCGGGGATCGCCATATTCCACGAAGTCGAAGCCCAGCCCGGTGTTTGCTCCTCGCCCAAAAGCCACTCGGGGTGTTGCTGCCGCAGCGGCGTCAACTCAGCCCGTTGCAAGCCGCCCAGATCCCCCGGGCGCAAATCCCAGAAGTGATTGTCGTTCATGCGCAGCGATGGCAGCACCGCCATGCCCAGTTCGCGCCCGCGCTGCACTAGCGCCCCGTACAGGTCGTCCCCCCGCTCGAAAAAGGCGCGGATGTTTTCGCTGTGGCGCATCGTCTGCACCGAATCGTAGCGTCGCTCGGTTGATGCTCCCACCATGTCCAATTGCTGCGAAGGCCAAGGCACTTCGTGGACGCCTACGCACCAGCATAGCGCACCCACCTGAGTATCGGCCAACGGCGCGTACACTTTGTCGAGGAACTGCGCCAGCGATTGGGGGTACTCGCTGTAGCCGTGGGGTGCGCCATCCCAGTTGTACATAATGCCGTAATTGGGCGCGGCCGTTCGCTCTGCCATGGTCTCCTCCAGCGCGTTACGTTGATCCGCCAAGCTACCGGAAACCTAACAAAGAGCGGGCTATCACACTAGAAGCTATCTCATAAATAGTCTGGCTGTGCTACGTTAGTGGTATTCCCTTTCGGAGGTATCTCTTATGGATCTTACAGACGAACAGTGGTCGATAGTGTCCCCACTGCTGCCGGCGTGTCCCAAACGCCGCGATGGCCGGGGTCGTCCGTGGCGTTGTAACCGAGCGGTGCTCAATGGTATTCTGTGGATTCTCCGCACCGGGGCGCCTGGGCATGACCTGCCTGCTCGCTATCCGTCCTACCAGACCTGCCATCGTCGATTCCAACAGTGGTCGTCTGATGGCACCTTTGAACATATTCTGCGCACCCTCGCGCACGACTTGCATGAGCGCGGGGGCCTTGATGTGAGCGAATGCTTCATCGATGGCCTGTTTGTCGCGGCGAAAAAAGGGGGGACCAAGTGGGTCCGACCAAGCGGGGCAAAGGTACGAAGCTCATGGCAGTGGCAGACCGCGCTGGTCTTCCTATCGCCGTACTCATCCAAAGTGCTTCGCCGCACGAAGTCACCCTCGTAGAAGCCACCCTGGAAAACCGATGGGTCCAGCCCCGACCGCAACGACTCATCGGGGACCGAGCCTACGACTCGGATCGATTGGATGCGAGCCTGGCCGACCAAGGCATTGAGATGATCGCGCCGCATCGCCGCAATCGTACGCAGGCCAAAACCCAGGACGGGCGGCGGTTGCGGGGCTACAAAAGACGCTGGAAAATAGAAAGACTGTTTGCTTGGTTGCATAACTTCCGCCGCATCGTGGTTCGATACGAATACTATGCTGAAAACTACCTCGGCTTTGTACAACTCGGATGCATCCTCATACTGCTACGGTATTTATGAGATAGCTTCTAATACCAAACACGCCGAGCACCGGCACATCGACCGGACTGTACGCCGGCTCGGCTTGGAGGAGTTGCTGTACGTCGTCGGACGAGACCGAGGGATACGTCAGGTGCAGTCCCTTCTTGTTGGCGCACTCGTACAAATCGCCATACTCGGCTCGGGGCACGGCGAGGAAACTGAAGACGTGACAGTCGTGTTCCAGTGCGGTCTCAATGGCCGTGCGCAGCACATCTTGCTTGCCGATTCGCCCTAATTGATCGACATAGCCGAGGATGAGCGTATCCGCTTCTGCAAGGACCGAAGCGAGCCGGGGCCGAATGCGTACCCCTATGTCGGACAAGCCCAACACGTGGCCCGCATCCTTACCAACCAGCCCCTTGCCCACTGGGTCGGCGATGCCCGTAATCTCAAACGCGAGTAGATCGTGCGCCCGGACCAAGGCGTGCATCTCCTTGTTGAACGGGTAGAGAGCCGCCTTCTGAATCCAAGAAAAACTTGAAGGATTGGCAGGAGGCTCCGGCGCGGCCACTGGGCGCGAGCGCATATTTGGGAGTAGCTCCGGCGTCCCCTGCAGCGCATTGGCCTGCAACTGCTCGCGCACCTGTTCCAACGATGCCCCCGGATGCGCTTGGCGAATCAAGGCAACCATGCCGGTAACGTGCGGCGCGGCAAAGCTGGTGCCCGACACCATCACATACCGAGGGTCGGTCCAGCAGACCCGCTGGGCATCGCCGCGGGCGACGCACTCGATCTCGTCCCCCGGACGATAGTAGTACCCATAGCGTCCGCGGACCTTACCTCCCGCAACGCCAATAACATCTGACAACACGGCTGGGTAGCTTTCGCGCCCGTCATTGTGCTCGGCAGCGACGAGAATAACCTTGGCTTCACGGGCTTGGCGACAGACCTCGGCGAGTGCGTCCCGGAAGGTAACGTCCGTCGTGCCTAAGCTGAGGTTGACCACATCCATCCTCTGCTCAACCGCCCAGCGGATCGCCGCCAGCAGAGCCGGACCATCGGCGGTTAGGGACTCGTCAAAGAGGCGGACATCGTACAGGGTCGCTGTCGGCGCGATTTGGCGGATAATACCCGCGCAAGCCGTGCCGTGCCCCGCACTAGCAGCCGTTGGCGGAGACACCGAGTCCAAGAGTACCTCGTGAACCGCGCCGATCTTTTCGTGCGTCGGGTCAATACCCGAGTCGATGACGGCGACATGGACGGGATGATCGGGTTGATTCGTCAAGAGCTTCCTTTTGTTATACCTGATACGGCAGGTCCTATTCGGGTTTACGGGTGCTACTCTCGGTTAAAGTAGAAGGCGAGTTCTGGTTTTTGGCGGGCGCGTATGGCAATCGTCGAATCCATGCGGATCGCCGTTGCTAAGTCCGCGCTGGCCAACGCCGTTTCGCCGCGCCAAGCGCGGATGCGGGCTCGGTAATACCACGCGACTCCTGTTTCGTGGTCGAGTAACACCGCCCGATTAAGCGCGTTTAACCCTTCGTCTAGTCTGTCTGTTCCTATAAAAAGAAGGCTTCGCTTGATCCACGACTCAAGGTGGTCCGGGTCGTGCTGCAACGCGGTCTCAAGTGCTGCTTCTGCGGCCGCATAGTCCTTTTCTTGGAGGTGAAGCGAACCAATAAGTCCCCAGAAATGCGCGAAATGGGCGTCCGTGGAATCGGCGGCCAAGCAGGTTTTGTAAACATGTACGGCTTTCTCTACTTGTCGTAGGTCGCGCAGAAGATCGCCCGTTTTCTGGCATAATCCCACGTTTTTGGGATCTAAGCGAAACGCAGCCGAATAAGACTCAAGTGCTTGCTCATAAGCGCGCCGAGCCATCCGGCGTTCATTGTTCGCCATGAGTCGATCTCCATGCCGTAAGTAAGTATCCCCATCCGATAGATCATATCTCACCATGAGATATAACAGTGAAAGTATCGTCATGGAATTGATTACAACAGTAGAGACGACCCATTTTCTCACGGTACAGAATCCAACCTATAAACTCTAGAGGAGAAAACTAATTCTGCTACTATATTGGCAACGCCGTGTAGCACAATACAGGCTCCAATTGAACGAGATCGTTCATAGTAAAGAACAAGCACGAGACCTAAACCCAAATGAGGTAAAAGTGCCAAAAACGTTCCTTCCGTATTGTAGTGACATAAAGCAAACAGTATTACATTGGTTATAACAGCCCATACAAAAGATAAATGCCTTTTGAGGTAGGGATACAGAATACCTCTAAATAGCCACTCCTCCACTAGAGGAATGACAATGACACCCTGTAATAATCTTATAATTGATAAATCGGGTAGGTGCATTACGGGGGGGACATAACCGGCTGATCGAGATAGATTCGCTGGAACCGTAATCAACAAGACTAAGAAAACAGCCAGCCAGACTTCTCTACCCATACCATATAGAGACAGTTCTATCTGCTTGGGCACAGTTCCTACAATGAGATGAAAACAGGCAAGCATCAAAATCATCGCGGCAGCATGGGATCCAAAGAGGTAAATCGTGACGATTTTCATATCCCGCAACAGCAAAGACTCCTCTACCCAGTTATCGACACAAGCGTTTCTGAGTGCAATAAAAAAGAATAAAATGGCGAACTGTAGGATGACCAAGATAAGGTTCCATGGACACTCCCATTCTTGCCCTCGCATGGTATCCCAAGTGTTGATCACGATCCTATATCCCGTCTTAATGTACACACGATGCACTCTGAGTGCTGGCTGTGCGGATGTATCTGCATCCTGCTCAGGTAGTTATAAGACGATGACAGCCTATGGGCATCCGCTTTGGCTGCAATGGATACCGTGATGGCTGTTCCAAATAACCTAGTTTACCCTGCGCTGATCGAGTATTTTACCCAAGTGGCCCCCGCTGCAAAGAGTGTCTGTAGAGACCAGAAGATTGCAACGGCGAAGGCCGCTTGGAGGCGTTTGAGTGCGCATATGCGACTCAAGCCCAAGACGAGAAGCCCATAGTACCAGAAGCTGAAGGGGTTGATATTCATAAGTACAGTTTTGGTTATCGGATGCAGTTCCCCATGCCAGAGGAGGTCTAAGCCAATAGAAATAGCTAGCTCATCTACCGTTGCTTGGCCTGTCTGAACTTTCATTATGCTTATACCCGCCATCAGCACCCCAGCAATGAAAGTCGTCATGTTGGAATAGGCGACTAGAGAGAAGATCATCTTGAATTCCGCCAAGCCCTCTAAGACTTGGACGATGAGCCATATCGCGAACGAGGAAAAGAACCATAGAAGCAGTATGCTGGGAAGGGTGGCGATGGTCGCCACGTAGTGGACAGTACGATTGACCTCCCTGACCTGTTTCAAGTCCGCCGATGGTATGGAGACTGACATCTGTTCTATAACAGCCTCTTGCAGCAGGGGGAAGGTGAGCCAAGTTATCAGAGTGGATCCCATACCGATAGCGAGGAAGGGGGCTAACCAGTTAGGGTGCTCGAGGATCTGCCGAAAAGCATGTGAAGGCGACCAAATTATCCAGTATAAATTGCGAAAGGTAAGTGCGGTATCCATGGCGGTCGTATTCTTGGTTTTAGAGCAGGTGGCTACTTGGGTTTAGGGACCTATAACCCACTTCCCGACGTTGCAGTATGCCCTGTTCATTTAAAAAAAGCAGCGTCGGGACGCGAACTATCCCTAGACGTTCGCGCAACTGAGTTTGGCAACCGAATAATACCAGAAATGAGCCGGTGATGTGCTGCCCGGCACCGCTAGGCAGTAAGGGGTGTTCTCTGATTACAGCAACGATCTCGACATTCATGATCGACCTGCGGCTTTGCCACTGTTTCAACTCGTCTAATTTAGTATGGCAAAAGCTGCATTCGAGATCGAGAACGGCGACAATCAGTTTTTTTTCTCGAAAGTCTTCGAGGTGGACGGCATTGCCTTGTCCGTCTTTGAGATCAATTGAGGGCAAAGGTTGACCGATGCGGGCACTGTGTTTCGTTTTGCTGGTCGTTCCCATCCATAGGAACCCGACGGTTGTCGCTAAGGCGAGTGAAGATAGTACCACGAGTGCCCGTATTCGGCGATTTACGCGCCTTCCACTAGCCATTGTCCTGCCGCTTCTGTAGGATCGAATCAAAGAGGATTTTGGCCAGAGCTACTCGTTCCCTCTCTACGAGCTTTGCCTGCACCACAGTACCTTCCAAGTTGTACGCGAGGCGGTCGAAATCGACTTCCCCTTTGAGGGTGATCCAGACCCGGGTCGCGTCAGGTTCGTAGTCGATACGCCCGTTGATCTGTGCTATAATGGCACGGAGAACCTCTTGTTCGTCATAAGTAATATCAGCATAGTGGCATTCGCGTAGCAGACTCAGGCGCATATCTGGGATGTCCGCCTCCAATATCCAATCTGGTCCTCTGCGGTGGAGCAAACCCTCCAATTCTAGACCGACGTTCACACGTATAGTAGCTAGCCCGATCACCATAAACATCAGGATAAGCGTCGTGCCGAATAACAGGACGCCAACTTTCCATTCCAGCTTACGGGGGATTTTCATCACGAGTTTACCTAGATATAAGGCTGATGAAAATTTGCAAAAGGGCCATTTTGATTGATAAGCTCGTTATAGGTACCTGCTTCGACAATTTTCCCTCCAGAGAGGACGTGGATGATGTCGGCAAGAACCAAGGACGTAGATTGATGAGCTATCAAGAGCGTTGTCCGGTCCCTAGTTGCCCTTTTGAGTATGCGAAGGACTGTCTGTTCCGTGTTGCTGTCGAGCGAGGACGTTGCTTCATCGAGAATGAGAATCTGCGGATTGCGTATAATTGCCCTAGCCAAAGCTAGGCACTGCTTTTGACCGCCCGAAAGCTGGACTCCCCCAGATCCGATGCGTGTATCGATACCTGCGGGAAAGTGCTGTATGAACTCCATACAATCCATCTCTTCTAGGGTCTGTTCTATCGCATGGTAAGTAGCATTAGAAGTCCCGTAAGCAACATTCTCTCGAATGCTGCCTGTAAAGAAAGACGCATCTTGTCCTACCCATCCGACAACACCACGCAGATGATCCAGATTGTAGGAGTTTGCGTTGACTCCGTCTATGCGAAGCTCACCGGAGGTTGGCTCGTAGAACCGGACCAACAGGTGAGCCAAGGTGGTCTTCCCCGATCCTATCTTCCCGACCACGGCAGTGACTTGGCTGGGCTCCAACGTCAAGTCGATTCCGTTTAGCACCGGTAGCCCCTTGTCATAGGAAAAGTAGATGTTTTCGTACACCACTTTGCCTTTTCTAATCCGGTATTTGTTCTGAGGAACCTTTTTTTCGAGAGGCGTTTCCATCATTTCGACGACTCGCTTCAAAATACCTATGCCTTGGCGAAAACTGACGTATAGTACCGACAACTGGTTGACGGGACCGTAAACGTACGCCACCAAAGTGTGGAAGGCCATAAACTGCCCGAGGGTAAGCAGACCTTCCATGATCGAGTACGCGCCGTACCAGAGGACAGCCAGTCCACTTATGCTGTAGAGAAATATCTGCAGCAATTGAGCACTGACCATTGTCGCGTCACGTTGTAGGCGGCTCTCGGCTTCTCGACGCAAATAACCCGAAAGCCTCAGAACCTCCTTCCTCGTTCCGCCAAAGACCTTGGCTGCCAAGGCCGAATCCAAAGACTCTATGCGCATAGAGTTGGTCTGACTCTTCCTCTCCTGTGTCGCGGCACTGTATTTTTGGATGCGTCGCCCGAAGCGGATATTCGTCCAGACAAAGGCTGGCAGAACTAGGAGAACGACTGAGGTCAGTGTTGAATTGAGGGAGAACATGATCACCAAGGCAATGGCGATGAGCGACAAACTGCTCAAACCCTCAATGTACGTTCCTGCCATCAGCGTGTTTAACTGACGTACATCGTCACTGATGCGGGTGGAAAAGTAGCCAGGGCCGCGATTGAGGAGAAAGGAAACAGGAGCCTCAAGTACGGAGCGAAACAGTTTCAATTCCATATTGAAAAAAACGCGCCGCGAAAACACCAGTAGAAGGTAGCGATGTAGAAAACCTAGACCCAATCCCAGCAAGGTGGTAAGGATCAGGGTCGCGCATATGACGTTCAGTGCATGGATTTGGCCATTGGCTATAACCCGATCAATGATATAGATGGTCAATACTGGCATCGGTGACGCGAGGATGGTAGTGAACAGCATGCATACACCCGCTTCCACAGCACGCAGCCAGTAAGGAGAGAAGAAAGGGAGCAACCGTTGAAGTGATGCTAGCATCTCCAGCGATCTTTCCATTCTATTTCGTATATCTTCTTTTATAGTCATTAAGAAGCGTTCTTAAAACTAGGGTTTCGTACTCTCACTCGGCTCAAAGTATCTTAGGATTAGCACGGCGCGACTATTTATGAGATAACTTCTAGCAATCGCCGGTCGCCTTCGTTAAACGTAGGAACAGGTCTTCCAATGTAGAGTCATTGGCTTTCTGTTGCAGTTCCCTCACCTTCACCTTGTCGTTCAATGATTCGGTTGAGGCGGAGAAGACTATCTTGCCTTTATGACAGATCGCTACCTTTTCACACAATTCTTCCACTATGGGTAGAATATGGGACGTCAAGAAGACCGTCTTGCCTTTTCCAGCGGCATCCTTGAGGAGGTCCTTTATCATCTTGACCGACCGGGGATCGATTCCGGTAAAGGGTTCGTCGAGGAAGAGAAGTTCTGGGTCGTGCAGCAAAACCGCCGCCAGTGCCAGTTTCTTCTTCATCCCCGCGGAGTAGGTGCTGATCTGCGCGTCGCTAGCACTGCCTAGATCGAAAAGCTCTAGGAGATCGGCGGTACGTTGACGCAGTGTCGGCTTGTCGAGGCCGAACATCGCTCCGGAGAAATACAGATGTTCCTGGCCTGTGAGCGATTCGTAAAGGGCAAGGTCCTCGGCCATGATACCGATGCGCTTCTTGATCTCTGTCGCGTTGACCGTCATCTCTTCCCCCAGAATGTGAACCGTCCCCGCGCTAGGTGCCAAGAGCCCCGACAGCAAGTTGGTCAGCGTGGACTTTCCTGCCCCGTTTGGTCCGATGAGTCCGAGTATCACCCCTGGAATAACGTCGATGTCGACATTGTCTATCGCCAAGAGTCTTCCGTATTTCTTTGTTAGTCCGACCGCACGAATTGCGTATTCCATGAGACGACCTTCGTTTGCTTTATATTCTTCCAAAGCCCATTCTTTATGAGCAGAAACGGATGAGAAACAAGTCCCTTTTATCCAGCCACACCTCGGCTGCCTTCTGCAAAGTGAGAGTATAGAAAATCGCTGTGGTAATACACATAGCTGCTAGCAGCGACAGTAGGATTATCGGCTGCCTGACGACCTCGTGAAAGTAATACAGGCCCGCGCCAATTATTATAGCGGAAAGGCTCAGGCCTACTATGGCTAGAAAATCGGCCTGTAGAGAAAGGTAACGCCCGACGATGTTACCCGGTGAGAGCTTGAGCGGATAGAGTACAGAGGCTATGTTACCAATTAAGGTATGCAGCAGAGACAGGTACAGCATGATCAAGATGATCGCCAGCCTTTCGGACCAGTCGGTATGTCCCCAACTAAGGTAGAAGGTCCACGCCATACTCGGCCCTGCAATCGCCCCTTGGACAAGCAGATATGCTAGATTTTTACCGACTAGGATGGTTTTTGGCTGGATTGGAGCTAAAAAATTAAAGACGACTCCCGTAGATTCGAGACCGAAAATATTGTAGAAAATCGCATAGGGTATTACACATATTGGCAATAACAACAGCAGTGAATAGGGGCCGACGACGACCCCTTTTGCGACGTGTATCAGAGGGATGGCAATGCCCCAAAGCAGGGTGGATAACAGAATGAGACGCAGCCGATTTTCGCGTAAGATATAAATCAATTCTTTGGCCGCGACGTTGGCCACTTGGCAGTTGAACAGCCCCTCGAACGCGCTGGTCAGTTTCTCGAACGTGTTGACATTGTATAAAATCGCCTCTCCCCCTTGAAGAGGCCGCTCGTACAATCTCTTCTTGAGCAGAAAATAGGCAATTATTCCACAGCTAACGGCATAGACGATAAGGCCAACCGCTGGCCAGCCTGCGAGCCTGCCAGCGTGAAAACCAAGTAGCAGTTCGCTGACTAGGCCGGGAGGGGTCAAAACCCAATACGCGGCAGAGTGGTTGATCGGGGCGATGAGAGTATCGATATCGACATAGTGTCCAAGCATCGAATAGACGGAACCGAGCAGGATAGCAGAGAAGAAGATCAGCTTCCCACGATGCCTACTAAGCGACCGGATCAAGTCAGCCAGCAGCAGGCTAAGCATGTATACTAGCATGTGGTTGGCTAGCACGAATAGGGCGATAATGAAAAGTAAACCGACTGCAGGAACGAGACCTTGCTTCATTCCATAGAGCGTACCTAGCCACACAGCAAGAAGATAAAAGATCAAAAGCCAAGGGTTGAAGAGCCCCAACGTTACATCGGCTGCGTAGAGTCTCCATAGCCTGTAAGGGAACCGGACTAGTCGGAACAGTCGAGACATATCGGGCGTGGATATACCTCGGAACAAGCCCAGCAGTACCCATGCTATGGACAGATAGGCAAAGGTGGCTAGTACCAAACGGGGCAGAATATATGCACCCTGGGTAGTTAGAAGTAGCTGAGTCGAATAGTAGAACTGAGTTATAAAAAAAATACCCCAGCTAATACCTAAAACGAGTACGGTGCCCATTAATAAACACCATGTCCTCTCCCTCTTTGCCCAGTTGAGCGAAGCGTGGTATTTCAACCAGAGTATATAGACGACCATCATCATATTGGCGCAAATTCCTAAGTTGTGGCAGAAATCCCATTGCAGCCGTTCACTACGACGGTACGATATACCTAATAGCTGCACCGTCAGCAGCGAAGCTACCCCAGAGTCCTGACCCTAGGGTAGCTTCTAAGTTGCTGCGTCGCTGCTGATACTGCTATAGTTATGATTCTGCGAGTAAGCCTAATTCGCAAAATCAAAACACCACGGTATTAGAAGCTATCTCATAAATACCGTAGCAGTATGAGGATGCATCCGAGTTGTACAAAGCCGAGGTAGTTTTCAGCATAGTATTCGTATCGAACCACGATGCGGCGGAAGTTATGCAACCAAGCAAACAGTCTTTCTATTTTCCAGCGTCTTTTGTAGCCCCGCAACCGCCGCCCGTCCTGGGTTTTGGCCTGCGTACGATTGCGGCGATGCGGCGCGATCATCTCAATGCCTTGGTCGGCCAGGCTCGCATCCAATCGATCCGAGTCGTAGGCTCGGTCCCCGATGAGTCGTTGCGGTCGGGGCTGGACCCATCGGTTTTCCAGGGTGGCTTCTACGAGGGTGACTTCGTGCGGCGAAGCACTTTGGATGAGTACGGCGATAGGAAGACCAGCGCGGTCTGCCACTGCCATGAGCTTCGTACCTTTGCCCCGCTTGGTCGGACCCACTTGGTCCCCCCTTTTTTCGCCGCGACAAACAGGCCATCGATGAAGCATTCGCTCACATCAAGGCCCCCGCGCTCATGCAAGTCGTGCGCGAGGGTGCGCAGAATATGTTCAAAGGTGCCATCAGACGACCACTGTTGGAATCGACGATGGCAGGTCTGGTAGGACGGATAGCGAGCAGGCAGGTCATGCCCAGGCGCCCCGGTGCGGAGAATCCACAGAATACCATTGAGCACCGCTCGGTTACAACGCCACGGACGACCCCGGCCATCGCGGCGTTTGGGACACGCCGGCAGCAGTGGGGACACTATCGACCACTGTTCGTCTGTAAGATCCATAAGAGATACCTCCGAAAGGGAATACCACTAACGTAGCACAGCCAGACTATTTATGAGATAGCTTCTAGCAAGACTGGCTAGAAGCAAGAAAAAGCGACGCTATGGACTGCTACGGAAACAGCGAAAGCACCGACTATGCCGCCCGTGGGGACGAACGTGGCTACGCTAAGGCCGAGACCTAGAACGGACAATCCGCATTCGACCCCGTATCCGCACACAGACGCGTTTCCGCCATACGGACGCAACGTGCGTTTCCTCAAAGTACGGGTCATATCTATCACCTCCTTTCTATATTGGATTTGTGAATCCGTTCGGCGACCCGCGGGTCTGCAACTATGTAACTAGTATTAGACACGCGTCTACTGAACGGTTCATTAAGTCAACCTGTGGGAGATGCCCATGCTTTGAAAAATAGCCTGGGCCGTAGCCTTGTATTCCGCAGCTGCATTAGTCCTCCCTTCTTGAGTGGCGATCTGAGACAAAGCTTCTAGTGCCTTGCCTTGGTCAATTCGACTGCCAACTTGCTCGCTCTTATGCAACACCTCTTGGCAACATGAAGCAGCCTTCTCGAAATGTCCCTGACTAGTATATACTGAGCTTAAGTAATGGCCTATCTGCATTTCTAAGGTAGGTAGGCCCATCTTATAGCATTGGTCTACGAACCGTCGGAGAGAGAGAATTGTCGCCTCCACATCACTTCCGCCGGACAGCATTGAGAGCAGGATTTCGCACTCTAGAGCCAAGGGACGCAACCCTGATTGCTGAGCTAGAGTCAGAGCCTTGGCCAAGAGCTCCTGAGCTTGGGCGGTAATTCCCAACCGCAACAGGCACCTGCCCCATGTCAAACGGCTTCTGACTTGACCGCGCCTGTAGCGGAGGTGTTCCTCTAAGTCAATCGCCTCTGCGAAATAGCGGCCGCCGTTTTTCATGTCACCGCTGCTTAGATGCATTAGTCCGCGTAAGCCCAACACTCTCCCTTTGGCGTGAGCGTCGTCCAAGCTCTCGTATAGCTCTTGCGCTGCGTCAATGTGGTGGCTAGCGTCATTCCTCCCTTGCAAAAGCCATAGGTAGGCCAATTGCAGGTGCAGCCGGCCTACGACATTAATTCTCCGCCTGCTTATTTGGACCAGTGCTTCACGGAGCACCGTTTCGCCATCGTGGAACTTGCCCATGGCCGTGAGCAATCCGCCTTTGACCAACGCTCTCGACGCGGCTGCCTCCACTGTATCCTGTCGTTTCGTGATGCTGTAAATTCCTTCGTCGCAAAGCTGGAGGCCTTGGTAGTATTGTCCGCGGTGCATGCAGAGAAGAGCTAATCGAGTCTTGACGAAATTCACGTGGTGGCCCTCGTCTTCCGTTTTCAATACGCCGGTCGCCTCTTCGAGACACCTGTTAGCCCCGGTCCAATCCCCCATATCTTGCAGGACTTGGGCGCGATTGATTTGTATCAGTCCTTGGAACTGCTCCCATCCGCGCTCTGCGGCGAGGTTTGCGGAACGAGAGAAGACAGCTTCGGCACTGTATAGATCGGATGTGAGGACACAGGCTACTCCTTGTGCCGCTTGGGCTATCAGGCTTGCGGTGGCCGTGTCGGAAGAAGCGTACAATTCCGCCGCTTCCTCGTATTTCTTAGCTGCGAAAGCCTCTTCGCCCCGCCGAAAACGATCGATTGCTAGTTCGTGCTTTGGCTCGGGTAGGGACTGTAATTCTTCCTGTAAGTCTTTTTCATTTGGCTTGAAAAACTGCTGACTATCGTCGGGTAGTTGAACTTCTGCGAAACCCTCTACCTCTTTCGCTTTCAGCTTGCGTATCCAGTGGTTCCTGATCATATGGTGCGTCCCTCAGTTTTAGCAGCCTTTCGCTTCTATGGTTGAAATCACTAAGAGAAACGAGCGCACGAAACAGAAGCCCGGCCCATGGAATTCCCCCACGCTTAGGACATTACTTCGGCTATCCGGTCCCGAGGGACGGTCGTTTTGCCCAAGCACTTGGGATTCAGCGGTTAGAGCCGGCATCTTCTAACTCCATGCGCTGAAAGGGAAGGCCCCGAGCACAAGTGGCTCAAGGTTGACTTTATCTGGGGAAGGTCCGCACCGCGCAACCGCGCATACCGGCGCACCCATAGCGGCTCCCAAGGCATACTCCGCTGTGGTAATAGAGCCGTACAGACCGCTACCCACTCGGCACCGAATGGCTCGCCAAGGGTGAGCAAGGCGATCCTCCGGCCCTTGATGGGGCTTAAAAACTCGTAGCCTAGAGGTCGAAAATTGAGGGGGGGGGGGGGTAAGTCCTTGTCTTACAACGACTTACGACGATTTTCTTAGGTAAAATTTTAGGACTGGAAGCAGATGTAAATATCGCGGCGGGCTTTGCCGGCGGCAACGTCGTCGCAAATGTGGGGTGATTTCTCATCTTCCAGTTCGTCCGTACGATGGGCGGAACAGCAGGCTCCGCGTTAGGGCTATAAGCATAAGGAAACGCCAAAAGGCTTGTCAAGAGAAAATTTAGCACATCCTGCCGCAAGCCGCGTCCCTTCCACGGCGATTGCGGCCGGCGGCCCATTTGCCTAATCTGAGTATTCTTCCCAAAGGAACGGCCATGAGCCCCGAAGAACTCGACTATACCGAGTGGCGCGACAGCACGGGCGCACCGCTGACGAAAAGGCCCGACCGGCTCGGCGTGGCGACCAACGGCTTTATCCGCGACAAGACCGGCAAAATCCTACTGCAACAGCGTGCGGACAACGGCTTTTGGGGCATGCCCGGCGGCCAAGTCGAACTCGGGGAATCCGTTGAGCAGGGCGTGGTGCGCGAAGTCCATGAGGAAACTGGCTTACAGGTGCGCGTTGAGCGGCTGATTGGGGTGTACTCGGGGCTAGAAAGCTATCCGTTCATGCGCTATCCCAACGGCACCATCGTCCACTACCTCACCGTCGTCTTTGCCTGCGACCCGGTCGCCGGCGCGTTGCGGCTCTCGGCCGAAAGCACGGACCTCGGCTATTTTGCCGCCGATGCCCTGCCCGCCCAGACCTTGCTCTCGCACCGCATCCGCATTGAGGACGCCCTGACCGGCCTAGTGTACCCGTTTATTCGCTGAATCCGCTGCTGTTGACCGCACTTTGCCCAACAGCAGATATTTCTTTTTCGCTCGCCCCAACCTTCACCTCGCCAAGAAGAGGAACGATATGATCAAAATTGCCGAAGTTCTGCCCGATCACCCCACGCCGCTGTGGCGGATGGTCAAGCAATGCGGCGTCGACCACGTGGTCGGCGGCTTCTCCACCCCAGGCGACCCCGCCGACATCCATCCCGAGCAACGGCCTTGGAGCTACACCAACCTCGTGCGGCTAAAGACCGCGTTCAACGATGGCGGCTTCTCCCTCGACGTCATCGAGGCCCGCCCACCGCTCAACAAGGCCAAGCTCGGCCTCTCTGACCGCGACGAGGAGATCGAATACGCCTGCGAGTTGATTCGCAACATGGGCCGGGTCGGCATTCCGGTCTGGTGCCCCGAGTGGATGCCCGTGCTCAACTGGACTCGCACCTCTATGGCGGCACCCGGGCGCGGCGGCGCCATGGTAACCGGCTTTGACAACGAGCTGATGAAAAACGCGCCCCTGACCGACGCGGGCGTCGTCACCGAGGAACAGCTTTGGGACAACCTGAAGTACTTCCTCGAAAAGGTCGTGCCGGTCGCCGAGGAAGCCGGCGTCAAACTCGCCATGCACCCGGACGACCCGCCGCTATCGCCCCTCCGCGGCATGGGGCGGATCATGCGCAGCGTCGAAAACTACCAGAAGCTCCTCGACCTAGTCCCCAGTCCAGCCAACGGGATATGTCTGTGCCAAGGCAACTTTACCCTAATGACCGACAACTTGCCCGAAGTCATCCGCCACTTTGGCGACCGCATCTACTTCGTCCACTTCCGCGACGTGCGCGGCACACCCGAAAAATTCGTCGAGACCTTCCACGACGAAGGCAAAACCGACATGCGCGCCTGCATGGAAGCCTACCGCGACATTGGCTTTGAAGGCGTCCTGCGCCCCGACCACGTGCCGACGATGGAGGGCGACCGCAACGACAGCCCGGGCTATTCGTCGATCGGGCGCTTGTTTGCCATCGGCTACATTAAGGGGCTGCGCGAAGCCGTGTACGCGAATTAAAGCCTGCTGCTAGGCGAGTCGTGTAGTAAGCATTCCATCTATAAACGCGCCCGGCGTCGTCAGAGCCGCACGCGAGCGCATGGGCACACAACAGGAGGTCGTCACCGCGTGAAACTCTACTACAGCACCTATGGCATGAAGCAACTCGATGTTTTTGAAGCCTTGCCGCGCCTCGCGGACATGGGGTACGAGGGCATGGAAATCGCCGTCACCCCGGGCTGGCCGACCGAGCCGGCCAACATGGACGCGGCCGGGCGCACAAGGCTCGCCGACCTGTTCCGCCAGCTCGGCTTCCCGACGCCGGCACTCATGGCTCTGCTCTCGCCCTGCGTCGAGGGCGAGGGACGCGCTGCCGCGCTGGCGCAGTTCAGGGCGACCTTTGAACTGAGCCGGGCGCTTAGGCTCGACGACCGCCCAATGGTCGTCAGCACCACCCTCGGCCATCCCAAGCCCGCTTGGGAGACCGGCAAAGAGCGGATCGTCGAGCTAGTGCTCGAAGTGGCCGACATGGCCGCCGAATACGACGTCACCGTCGCCATCGAGCCACATGCCGGCGACGACTTTGAGACGCCGGAAAAGGCTGCTTGGCTCATGCAGCAAACCAACCACCCGCACCTCGGCCTCAATTTCGACTACAGCCACTTCTGGGTTGAGGGGATCGGCTTGCAGCGCTCGATTGACCTGAATCTCCAGTACTCGGTCCACAATCACATCAAGGACGGCTATCTCGACGAGGAAGGACGGGTCCGCTATCTCCTGCCCGGCAGCGGCAAGTTGGACGTGACGGCTTACTGCAAAGCCATGCAAGACGCTGGCTGGAACAAGTACCTTTGCCCAGAGGTCACCGGCCAAATATGGAACGCACCTGGGTACGACGCTTGGAGCACAGCGCAATTTTGCTACGACTCGCTGGACGCGGCGCGGCAGGCATTGCGCTGAGGACGAGTTGCCGACTTGCTGCCCTAGCCTGTTCCCGCGGCCCAGTCGCGCGGCTTGAGAAATACCTCGTAGAGCCGCGCCTCCTCCGACGCTGCGGCTGGCTGCCAATCGTACGCCCAACTCGCCACGGGCGGCAGCGAGACCAAGACCGACTCAATACGCCCCTTTGATTGCAGGCCGAAGAGCGTTCCCCGGTCGCAAACCAAGTTGAACTCCACGTAGCGGCCCCGGCGGTAGAGCTGAAATTGCCGCTGCCGGCGGCCGTATTCCCATCCCTTGCGCCGCTGCAAAATCGGCCGGTACGCGGCTAGATAGCCGTCGCCAACGCTGCGGGCCAAGGCAAAGCAATGCTCAAAGCCCCCTTCGTTGAAGTCGTCGAAGAATAGGCCGCCGATCCCCCGTGGCTCGTCGCGGTGCGGCAGGAAAAAGTACTCGTCGCACCCCTGCTTAAATCTCGGATAGAGCGCCTCGCCATAAGGATCACACGCGGCTTTGGCCGTCCGATGCCAATGCACTGCGTCCTCCTTAAAGCCGTAATACGGCGTCAGGTCGAACCCGCCGCCAAACCACCACACAGGTTCCGCCCCTTCTTGCTCTGCCGTGAAGAACCGCACGTTCAGGTGCGACGTGGGAGCGTAGGGGTTGTGCGGATGCACAATTGCCGAGACGCCCATCGCCTCAAAGGCCCGCCCGGCCAGCTCGGGGCGGCGCGCCGTAGCGGCAGGCGGCAACTCATTTCCTCGCACGTGCGAAAAGTTCACACCGGCCCGCTCAATCACCAATCCTTCCAACACCCGCGTACGCCCATCGCCTCCCGCTGGCCGCTCCCAGCAATCTTCGCGGAAAGTGCCCCCGTCCTCTGCTGCCAAGGCCGCGCAAATGCCGTCTTGCAGTCCGCGCAAATACGCTTTGACGGCCTCTTTTTTTAAGTTTCCCATAGAGCTTGTCCTCGCCTTGAAATCGTTTGGTTGTCAGGGTGATAAAGTATAGTCAAATTATCGTATTGGGCGTGAGGCGATACTAGACCAGCGTCCTCATTTCCCGCTGGCCATCGGGCACCCCTTGCCATTTAGCAAGAGCTCGACATAATAACTGTAGGCCGAACAACCGCCGAAAGCATCGGATAAGTTGCTCGCTGCGCTCCCGATTCGGCGCGGCGTTGAACGAACAGGAGCATGACATGACCAAGACCGTGATTCTCGATACGAATGTGCTTTACGATATAGGATTGAATCGAGTCCGCGTTGAGGACGTCAGGCGGCCTAGAGAGCATCTCTGTTACTCTCCAATCTCAATTATTGAGTTGGTATCTAAACTAGATGGCGGGTCGTTTGCAGACCGAAAGGCAGCGGCTGGCGTTATCCTCAAGCACCGCATAGACGAACTCCCGGACCCCGAATCACATCTGACTACGGCATTTGGCTACAAGCTAGCGGAACCTGCCCCTTCATACTCCGACGCTGTCCGAGCCTTGGCTAAAGGTCAGAGCCTTGAAGAGGTGAGGCGCGGCGTACCAGACTACGAGGTTCGGGTCCGACGGAGCTTGAATGTACCGTTTGCAGCGACTTGGCGTGAGAAGGGTGAGCAAGAATGGGTGGATTCTCTCATCACCCTGATGGAGGATAATATCCCGGGGTTTCAAAAGTGGTACACAAAGGATCCAGCAAAACGGTTCTCGTCTGTGCCTAAACTTCGAGGAGAGGAGAAAGAGAGGTTTCTCGCCGGAATGAAGTCAAGAGAGTGGTCTGCTCGAATTATATCCGCTTGTCAGATGCGCGCCTTCTTCAAAGCGGACAAAAACGACCTCCGTGTATTTACTAAGCAGAGAGCAAATGGATTAGCCGCGGCCATTCCCAAGATAGAGTGCTACTCCCATATATACACGCACTACTTGATTCGCCTAATGACTGAGGGGGTCTTACCCAAGAAGAACGATAGCGGGGATATTGATTTCTTTCTCTACTCGACTGACGATGACCACGTCGTGGCGACCAAAGACAATAGGTGGATCAACATTGCGGAGGCCGCAGGGTTCGCCCGAAGGATACGCCGGCACGGATGCGAGCTCAGAGAAGCCGCATCGGCTGAAAGTCGGAATCGTCCAGAGGAGGAGGCCGCCAGATATGGCAATATGGACTTTGAAGACTGCATTGAAATCCGACCCGGTGTTCGCAGTGGCAAGCCCTGTTTCAAAGGCACCCGAATTACGGTCTATGATGTATTGGAATACTTAGAGGGGGGGATGACGGAGGTTGAGCTTTTAGACGATTTTCCGACTCTGACACCGCAGCACATCCGCGCCGCCCGGGCCTTTGCCGATGCCCATAAACTTCAGTTCGCACCCGGTTCCACGGCGTGAAACTGCTCCTTGACGAGAACCTTAGCCATCGGCTCGTTGCACGACTTGAGACATCTTTTCCCGGCACCGTCAGTGTCGATTATATTGGGCTTCACAGCCAGCCTGATATCGCTATTTGGGCTTATGCCGCCGCACAGGGCTTTGCAATTGTGTCGAAGGATGAGGACCTTCGTCAACTCAGTTTCTTCCGAGGCCATCCGCCAAAGGTAATATGGCTTAATGTGGGAAACGCTGGGACCGACCGGGTTGCGGACTTGTTGCTGTGGAACAAAGATCGGATCATCGCTTTTCTCGGCCAGCGTGAAGACTCTCTTCTCACTCTAGAATCGAGACAATCTGCCGATTATTCAGTTATGAACCGCCAATAATCTGTACACCCCAAGAACTCATGGAGGAATAACACCATGTGGCGCGATATCATCGTAGAAGAAATTCGCCGCAATCGTCAGGTGTATGCAGCAAAATTTCATCACGACATCAAAGCGATCTGCCGCGCCGCCCGCGAGCAGCAAAGAAAAAGCGGGCACAAGATCGTTTCTTTGCCGCCGCGACCTGTCGCAACAGCTACGGAGGATAGAGGATAATTTTGTGAACCAAAGATCTATCTTCTCAACATATCTGAACGACCTGACCGCCGTCGTCCGGCAGGGCGACGCACGGGAGGAGAGCTTCTACCCGGCACTGGCGGATATGCTCAGGGAAACGGCTCGCGCCACCGGGCGGACACACGTACACGTCACCACACTGCCCAAGCCCACTGAGGGCGGCAACCCGGACTTCCGGTTGTGGAATGGGACGGATCGCATCGTGGGCTATGTCGAGGCCAAGAAGCCGACGGAGGAGCGGTTGGATCTCGTCGAGAACTCCGAACAACTCAAACGCTACCGTTCAACGTTTCCCAATCTCATCCTCACCAACTTTCTCGAGTTCCGCCTGTATCGCGATGGCGAGCGCGTGGACGCGGTCAGCGTTGGTCGGCCTTCGGTGCTCAACGCGCTGGGCACAACGCCGCCGCTGGAAAATCAAGCCGAACTCGCCGCTCTTCTCGACCGCTTTCTCGACTTTGCGCTGCCCTCGATGTTCACCGCCGAATCCTTCGCCGTTGAACTGGCAAAACGCACACGCCTGCTCCGCGATGTGATCGGCGAGCAGTTTGAGCAGGAACGCAACGCGCCCAAGATGCTCTCCGGTTTCTTCGAGGCGTTTCAGACTTATCTCATCGGGTCGCTGACAACGGACGATTTCGCCGATCTGTTCGCGCAGACGATAGCCTACGGCCTGTTTGCCGCTCGCACTCGGGCTGGGGATGGATTCAACCGCCGCGTTGCGTTCGACAATATCCCACACACCATCGGCGTCTTGCGCGACCTGTTCCGCTACATCTCGCTCGACGAATTGCCCGCCCCACTCGCTTGGTGTGTGGATGACCTCGCCGAGGTGCTATCCGTGGCCGACGCGCCGGGCATTCTGGACAGCTACTACCGCGAGGGCAAGGGCGGCGATCCCATCGTGCATTTTTACGAGACGTTCTTGGCGCAATACGATCCCGACGAGCGCGAGCGGCGAGGGGTTTATTACACGCCCGAACCGGTCGTTGGGTACATCGTCCGTTCCCTAAATGGCCTGCTCAAAACCGAATTTGACAAACGCGACGGCCTCGCTTCGGATGGCGTTATGTTGCTCGATCCAGCAGCCGGGACGATGACCTTTGTCGCCCGTGCGGCGCAACAGGCGGTTGCCGAGTTTGAGGAGAAATACGGCAGTGGCGGCCGGGCGGACTTCATCCGTCGGCACATCCTTGAGAATTTCTACGCGCTGGAGTTGATGATGGCTCCTTACGCGGTCGGCCATCTCAAGATGAGCTTCTTCTTAGAGGAACTCGGGCACCGCCTCGCCGATGACGAGCGGGTGCCCTTTTATCTCACAAATACGCTCGACATGGAGGAACTAGAGGAAAGCCGGTTGCCCGGCCTGTCCGCACTGGCCGAGGAGTCCCGTTTGGCTGGCGCGGTTAAGAAACAGACGCCGATCTTGGTCATCTTGGGCAATCCGCCCTATTCGGGGCATTCGAGCAACACAGGCGATTGGATTACGGAGTTAATCAACGATTACAAGCAGGTGGATGGAGAGCCGTTGGGAGAGAGAAATCTGAAATGGTTGCAAGATGACTATGTCAAGTTCCTACGTTTTGCCCAGTGGAAAGTAGAACAAGCCGGTCGCGGCGTCGTGGGGATGATCACCAACCACAGTTATCTCGATAACCCGACGTTTCGCGGGATGCGACAGAGTCTGATGCAGACTTTCGATGACATTTACATCCTCGACTTGCACGGCAATTCGCTGAAAAAGGAAACCAGTCCAGATGGTAGCCCTGATCAAAATGTCTTTGACATCCGGCAAGGCGTGGCCATCGCCTTTTTCGTCAAGCGCGGCGAAGGTCGAGAATCGGAAGCCGTCGTCCAGCACGCCGAATGTTACGGAATGCGGGAGAGCAAGTATGAACGGCTCGACGCCCATGACCTCGGTAGCACCAAATGGCAACAAATAAATCCAGCATCGCCGTTCTATCTGTTCGTGCCCCGCGACGCCGCGCTTGAAGCCGAGTATCGTCGGTTCCTTTCTATTCCCGAAGTATTTTCTATCTCCGAAGTATTTCCGATCAACAGCGTCGGCGTTGTAACCGCCCGCGACCGTCTGACAATCCATTGGTCTGAGCAAGAGACATGGGATACGGTGCGGGCTTTTTTAGAGATGGACCCGGAACTAGCTCGGCAGGGATATAAACTCGGCGACGATACGCAAGAGTGGAAAGTGACGATGGCGCAAAAGGACTTGCGGGATTCCGGCCCGAAACGTGAGAATGTGATTCCGCTCCTGTATCGGCCCTTTGACGTGCGCCATACCTATTACACCGGCCACTCGCGGGGATTCATCTGTAGGCCCCGTTCCGAAGTCATGCGGCACATGTTGGCTGGGGGGAATCTGGCGTTGTGTGTTGGGCGTCAAGGGCAGGTTATCGGCGCGGGCGAGTGGAATTTGGTCTATTGCTCGCAGAACATAGGGGATCTTAACTTGTTCTACCGCGGCGGAAACGTGAACTTCCCTCTCTACCTCTATCCCACCGCTGACCGCGACGACCTTTTCGCGCAACACGAATCGTCCGAGCGTCAGCCGAATCTGAGTCCCAAACTGGTTGAGATGCTTGAGGAAGCACATGGTCAAGCGCCCTCGCCCGAAGCGATCTTTTACTACACATATTCAGTCTTGCACGCGCCTGCGTACCGCGAGAAATACGCCGAATTTCTGCGGATCGATTTCCCCCGCATCCCGTTCACAAAGGACAGCGCGTTGTTCGCCAAACTCGCCGAACTCGGTGAGCGATTGGTCGGCCTACACCTGCTCACGTCGCCCGAACTCGACCCACCGGCCTGTCGCTTTGACGGCGAAGGCGACGCGGTTGTCGCACGGACGAAGGCGCAGGGCTTTCGCTATGACGCCGATGAGCAACGCATGTACGTCAACAAGACGCAGTACTTCGGCCCCGTCCCCCCAGCGGTTTACGCCTACCCCATCGGCGGCTACCAAGTCTGCAACAAATGGTTGAAAGATCGCAAAGATCGCCGCCTCACCCTCGACGACATCCGCACCTACTGCCGGATGGTAACAGCCATCGGGCTGACGCTCGATATTCAGCAAGAACTTGACGTGGTATATGGCGGTGTGGAGAATAGCTGTGTGTCGGTTGGGGCCGAAACAATCACCGAAAGGGGCTTGACATGATCACGCAACAGAAGGTATGGAACAGCCGGAAATGTTGCGCTGGGACTAGACATGCCATAGAGGAGTCTAAATTTATTTTTACCTTAAACTAACGGCTTTTCTGCTTTCTTTCCCTTCTCATGCCCTTTCGTCGAGCCTCCGCCCCCACGCCAACCTGCTACCGCGACCGCCGAACCGGGGCGATAGTCGAAGAGCGCGTTCCGGGGGAGTCGCTCCTCCGCTGGTTCTACGGCACGAGCACGGGGCATCTTGTTTTTCGCGCTGTCCTCAACCGGCCCCTTTGCTCTCGCCTCTATGGCTGGTGGCAGCAAAGCCCTTGGACCCGGCGTCAAATCCGCCGCTTTGTCGAGCACTACCGCATTGACCTCGACGAAATCGAACATCCTCTCAGCCACTATTCGAGCTTCAACGACTTTTTCATTCGCCGCCTCAAGCCCGGCGCTAGGCCCTGCGACCCCGACCCCAAGCGCCTGTGTTGCCCAGCCGATGGCAAGGTTCTCGTCTATCCGCAGCTCGCAGCCGAGGAGGGGTTGCCGGTCAAAAGCAGCCAACTCTCAGCCTGTGCGCTCCTAGCCGCAGCAATCGATCCCACCCCGTATCGCGGCGGTTCCGCCCTCGTCGTGCGTCTCGCCCCCTACGACTATCACCGCTTCCACTTTCCAGCCGACGGCCAAGTCAGTCAGACGCAGTGGATCGACGGCACTTACCACTCGGTCAATCCAATCGCCCTCGCCCGCGTACCCGATGTTTTCCACCGCAACCGGCGCTCGGTCTGCGAGCTGGCGACGCCCGCCTTCGGCAGGATTGCCTATATCGAGGTCGGGGCCATCAACGTCGCCAGCATCGTCCAGACGCATTCGATAGGGCCTTGTGAGCGCGGCCAAGAAAAGGGCTTTTTCCAGTTCGGCGGCTCGACCGTGGTGCTGCTTTTTGAGCCGGGGGCGATTGCCTTTGACAGCGACCTAGTGGCCGACTCCGCGGCTGGCCTAGAGGTACACGTCCGCACCGGGGCCGGCGTCGGGGACCGCGCTTGACCCGCTCCGGGCGCTTAAGCAAATTTCCCGCCCTTCAACCCCTTACCTTCTGGAGGCTACTTATGTCCCTGCAAATGCGCGTGGGCTTGGGCCAGTTCAACGAACTCACCGACGAGAAACTCGCCTTTATCAAGCAGATGGGCTGCGACGATTTCCTGATGAATACCCCCAAACTCCCCGGCGATAAGCAGTGGGAATACAGCGACTTGGCCGCCCTCAAAAAGCGGGCTGACGACGCCGAGCTGCGCCTAATGGCACTGGAAAACGTCCCCACATCGTTTTACGACAAAATCATGCTCGGCCAAGCCGGGCGCGAAGAACAGCTCCAGTTTATGATCAACACCGTGCGGAATATGGGCCGGGCTGGCATCCCGATCCTCGGCTACCACTGGATTCCCAACAGCGTCTGGCGCACGCCCGAGCCAGCGACCTTGCGCGGCGGCGCCCGCGCCACTCGCTTTACCCTCGCCGAACACGACCCCGAGGAACGGACTCACGGCCGCGTCTTCACCCACGAGGAGATGTGGGAAAACTACTGCTGGTATTTGGAGCGCGTCCTGCCCGTCGCCGAGGAAGCCAATGTGCGCCTAGCCCTGCACCCGGACGACCCACCCACCGGCACGACTCTCGGCGGTATAGCGCGGATATGCAGCTCTTTCGACGACTTCAAGCGCAACATGGACACCTTCAACAGCCCGCATCACGGCCTCGACTTCTGCATGGGGTGCTGGTCGGAGATGGGCGGCCACGACAACGTCATCCGCGCCATCCGCTACTTCGGCGGCCAAAAGAAGATCATCTACATCCACTTTCGCGACGTCATCGGGTCGGTAGAAGACTTCCACGAGACCTTCATCGACTGCGGCCAAGTCGATACCTTTGAGGTCGTCAAGACGCTCAAGGCAGTCGGTTTCAACGGCTTTATGATCACGGATCACGTGCCTCATGTTGTCGATGACTCGCCTTGGGGGCACCGGGGACGCGCCCATTGCGTGGGCTTCATGCAGGCCCTCATCCAAGTGGTCAACAAGCTCGGCGCGTGACCCAAATCGCCACGGCGCGACCGCTGTACCCCGCTGCGTCCGGGATCGAGGGCGTCCCGCCCTCGACGAGGGCAAGATGCCCTCGATCCTTGGGAGGCTGGTGTCTGGTGTCGTGTAATAAAAAGCCACCCTTTCACCAATGAACGCCAACCGACCAGCCGGTGCCAGCGGCGATCTCCTGCTCCTGCTCACGGCCTTGATCTGGGGCTTCGCCTTCGTCGCCCAACGCGCCGGCATGGAGCACGTCGGCCCCTTCTTTTTTAATGGCGTGCGCTTTGCCCTCGGCTGCTTGCCGCTGTTGCCCTTTGTCCTGCGAACCACCACCGCGCCGCTCGCATCCCGCTTCCGGCGCGCCGTCCCGGGCGGCCTGCTCGCCGGGCTTTTCCTGTTTGTCGCCGCTTCCCTGCAACAGGTCGGCATCGTCTCGACTACGGCCGGCAAGGCCGGGTTCATCACCGGGCTATACGTAATTCTGGTGCCGATTCTCGCCCTGTTGCTGCGGCATCGCAGCCGCAGCAGCACTTGGACCGGCGCGCTGGTGGCGACCGCCGGCCTGTACCTGCTGAGCGTGGAGCCGCCACTGGCCATTGCCCGCGGCGACGCGCTCGTGCTCGTCAGCGCGTTCTTTTGGGCCGGGCACGTGCTGGTCATCGGCAACCTTTCGCGTCGGCTCGATTGGGCGATGCTGGCCTTTTTGCAGTTCCTCGTCTGCGCGCTCCTCAGCACGGCCCTCGCCCTCGGCACCGAGCCTATCGCCCTGCAACCGCTTGTCCAAGCGGCCGTACCCGTATTTTACGGGGGCGTCTTGTCGGTGGGGGTGGCCTATACCCTACAGGTAGTGGCTCAGCGGCGAGCGGCCCCCGGCCACGCAGCCATCATCCTCAGCCTAGAGACGGTTTTCGCCGCGTTGGGAGGGTGGCTTTTGCTGGACGAGGAAATGCCCTTGCGCGGGCTGGCCGGGTGTGGGCTGATGTTGGCGGGGATGCTGATCTCGCAGGTGGGATTGGGGCGGCGGGCCAAAACGCAGCGGCTTACCGCGACCGACCCGCCCCGGTGATAGCTTGCTCCCCCAACCCCCTTCTCCTACCTTCCCCAAGCCGTTGCCCCCCTACGCCCCTGTCGAGGGATTACCATCATGGTCGACCGCCCCAAAATCGCCGCTATCAGCACCATTTTCCACAAATACTCCCACACCCAGCACATCGTCGATCGCTTCTTGGAAGGCTACGGCTGGAACGGCCGCCACCACCGGCCGGCGATGGACTTGGTCTCGCTCTACGTCGATCAGGTCGACCCCGACCCGGAGGCCGACCGCCCCGACCTGAGCCGCGACCGCCAAGCGCGCTTTCCGCAGCTAACGATCTATCCGACCGTGGCCGACGCCCTGACGCTGGGCGGCTCAACCCTCGCCGTGGATGGCGTCCTGCTCATCGGCGAGCACGGCCGCTACGGCCACAATGAAAAGGGCCAGCACCTCTACCCGCGCTACGAGCTGTTCAAACAAATCGCCTCGGTCTATCGCACGACCGGCAAGAGCGCGCCCGTGTTCAACGACAAGCATCTTTCTTGGAACTGGGACTGGTGCCAAGCGATGTACGATGTTGCGCAAGAGCTCGATTTCGCCTTTATGGCCGGTTCTTCGCTGCCCGTTACTTGGCGCACCCCGTCGCTCGACATGCCCCTCGGGGCCGAGGTTGAAGAAGCCGTCTGCGTCTGCTATGGCGGCGTTGATAGCTACGACTTCCACGGCTTGGAGACCGTACAGTGCATGGTCGAGCGCAGAAAGGGCGGCGAGACGGGCGTCAACCGGCTCCGGGCCTTTCGCGACGACCACTTCTGGCAGGCCCACGCCCAAGGGATGTGGTCGCCGGCGCTCTTTGCCGCCTGCCTGTGCCGCAGCCACACGCTCGCGCCAGCGAGGCCCGGGTTCAACAACCCCTTCCCCACCATCGACGAACTCAAGCACCTAGTCAAAAGCCCGGTCGCCTACCAGTACGAGCACGCCGATGGCCTCCGCTCGACCATGATCTTGATGAACGGACTCGTCGAAGATTTCAACTTCGCCGCTCGGCTCAATGGACGGGCCGAGCCGCTCTCGACGCAGATGTACTTGCCCATGCCCCCGGCCCGCACCACGCTGGCCAACTTCTTCAGCCCGCTGGTCAACAACATTGAGCGGATGTTCCTGACCGGCCAAGCCTCCTATCCGGTTGAACGCACCCTGCTCACTTCGGGCTTGGTCATCGCCGGCGTCGATAGCCTCCACCAAGGCCAAGCCGCAGTCGAGACGCCCCATCTAAACATCGCCTACCAACCCACCGCAGAATCTACCTTCTGGAGAACGTAGCCTCTTTCCTTGGAGCCTTCCCACTCATGGCCACCAAACGCATCGCCGTCATCGCCACCATCTATCGCTATCTCTCGCACGCCCAGCACTTTGCCGACCGCTTCTTAGTCGGCTATCCCTACGGCGGTCGCTGGCAGCGCCCCGACTGCAAGATCGTCTCGCTCTACGTCGATCAGCAGCCCGAAGGCGACCAAAGCCAAGACCGGGCGCGCGAGTTCGGCTTTGCCGTGTACCCCACCATTGCCCAAGCCCTGCGCTGCGGCGGCGACGAACTCGCTTGCGACGCCGTCCTGATCATCGGCGAGCACGGCGAGTACCCCAACAACGAAAAGGGGCAAAAGCTCTACCCGCGCTACGAGTTTTTCAAAGAATGCGTCCAAGTCTTTGAAGAAGACGGCCGCACCGCGCCCATCTACAACGACAAGCACCTCTCATACAGCTTCGACAAGGCACGCGAGATGGTCGCCGATGGCCACCGGCTCGGCTTCCCAATTTTGGCCGGTTCCTCGCTGCCCGTAACTTGGCGTCTGCCCGATGTCGAGTTGCCTTTGGGCTGCCAGATCGAAGAGGCCCTAATGATCGGCTGCGGCGGCTCCGACCCGATGGACTACCACGCCCTAGAGGCCATGCAGTGCATGATCGAGCGCCGCTCCGGCGGCGAGACCGGGATCCGAGCCGTTCAACTGATCGAAGGAGACGACGTGTGGAAAGCGGGCGAGGAGGGGCGTTATTCGTTGGAATTGCTCGAAGCCGCCCTCTCGCGCAGCGACACCCCGTGCGGCAAAACCGACGAGGACGGCCGCACCCAAGACTTGCTGGGCAACGGCGAGTTGCCGCGGCTCGTCAAGGAGCCAGCCGCGTACTTCATCGAGCACAACGACGGCCTCAAGACGACCCTGCTGATGCTCAACGGCGCCATCCGCGACTACTGCTTCGCCGGCAAGCTGGCGGGCGAAGACGCGCCCATCTCGACCCAGTTTTTCTTGCCGCCGACGCCCAACGTCACCTACTCGGCCTGTCTGGTCGCCAAGATATGGGAAATGATCGAGACCGGCCGCGCACCCTTTCCCGCCGAGCGCACCCTAATCGTCAGCGGCGCGCTCGAAAGCTGCCTGACCTCCAAGGTGGAGGGGCACAAGCGGCTCGAAACGCCTCATCTCAAGGTAGAGTACCAAGCGCCTGCCGAGTCGCATCACGGCCGCTTTTAGTTGGAGCACATACAACGACACACCTGCAAATGAAAGGAAGCATCATGCCTACCATCCCCACGCGCTCTTTGCGCACCGGCGTTGAGTTGAGCACCCTCGGCTTTGGCGGTGCCCCTTTGGGCGAGCTTTTCGATCCGGTCAGCGAAACCCAAGCCCAAGACACCCTGCAAGCGGCTTGGGACGCCGGTATCCGCTACTACGACACCGCCCCGTTTTACGGCTATGGCAAAAGCGAGCACCGCCTCGGCCACTTTCTCCGCCAGCAGGAGCGCGGCGACTTCGTGCTCTCGACCAAGGTCGGCCGAGTGCTCACCGCCACCCGCAATCTCCATTCTTTCGAGCAGGGCTTCTGGATCGGCGGCCTGCCCTTTGACTTCCGCTTCGACTACGGGTACGATGGCATCATGCGCTCGTGGGAAGACAGCTTGCAGCGGCTGAGCCTCAACTCCATTGACCTGCTGTTGATCCACGACCTCGACAGCTTCTTCCACGACAGCGAGCAGCGCTTCTCCGCCCACCTCAACCGCCTGATCACCAGCGGCTGGCGCGCCCTCGACGAGCTGCGCTCCCACGGGCTGATCAAGGCCGTTGGTGCTGGCCTCAACCGCATGGGGGCCATGCCGCGCCTGCTCGACGGGGTGGACCTCGACTTCTGCATCGTCGCCATGCCCTATACGCTCTTGGACCAAGACTCTCTCGACGAGGAGTTTCCCCTCTGCGAGGAGCGCGACGTGCGCATCGTCATCGGCGCGGTTTTCGCTTCCGGCATCCTCGCCTCCGGCCCGGTCGAGGGTGCTCGCTACGCCTACGACACTGCGTCGCCCGAAATCCTCGCCAAGACTCGCCGCATCCAAGCCGTCTGCCAGCGGCACGATGTCCCCTTGCCGGCCGCGGCCATGCAGTTCCCGCTCGGGCACCCCCTCGTCGCGGCCATCATCCCCGGTGCCCTCGTCCCGGCGCATGTCGAGACCAATGCCCAGTGGTTTAAGCACACCATACCAACCGATCTGTGGGCCGAGCTAAAGGCCGAGGGATTGTTGCGGGCAGATGCCCCGACGCCGAACTAAGAGGTTGAGCATGAACCATAAGCAGGTATTTGATCACATCCTCGGGCGGCACTACACGAACTTCGACGGGCTGGCCGGGATGCACGTGGAAGACATCTACCAAGACCGCCGCGGCCTGCTCTGGATCGCCACGGCCGACGGCGGCGTGGGCCGGTTCGACGGAGCGAATTTCGACATCTTTAGCCTCTCGAGAGGGGTTCCCCATATCACGGTAATGACGATTGCTGAGGACCCAGACGGGCGAATGCTCTTCGGCACTCTCGGCGGCGGGCTAGCCGTATATGACGGGCAGGGGTTTCAGGTGCATACCACCGAGCACGGGCTGCCGTCCAATGAGATCATGAGCCTGCAACCCCAAGCCGATGGCTCAATGCGGATGCTGACCGGCGCGGGGATAGGCCGGTTCGTCGATGGCCAGTGCGTAGAGTGCGTGACAGAAATTGCGGGGCAGCCGCTAGGCCCGGTGTACGACATGGCGACCGACGCGGCCGGTACGACGTGGTTGGCGACGCGGGAGCGCGGGGTTCTCAGCCTAGAGGGCCAGCCCCTGAGTGGGGACTTAGGCACGGGAAGCGGCGCGATGCAGTGGCCGTGGAAATTCGCCCAAGGCCCCTCCGGCCCTCTGTGGATCGCCTTTCGCTACACCGGTCGCAAACCCATTATCGGCTGCTATGATCCAGCGAGCAACCAGCTCGAACTCGTCGAGGTGGATGACCCAGCCGAGGAAGCCGAGATCGTCTGGCACGGTACGCGGCACGTGCGCGTCGATGATAGAGGCTTGCTGTGGATGACCTGCCGGGGCGTCTTGGTGTACGACGGACGGGCTTGGCATCCATTCGCCACCGAGTTGCCGGATAGCCATTTTTCGGCGACGCGACTGACGTATGAAGACCGCGAGGGGAACATCTGGTTGGGGCTGTGGGGCGGCGGGCTGGTTTTTTGCGATCCGGTCAGCGTCCAGCTATACACCCAAGCCGATGGCCTGCCCGACAGCGAGGTCCAGTGTCTGAGCGAAGACCGCGAAGGTCGGCTGTGGATCGGTACGATGGGGGGCTTGGCCTGCCGCCAAGACGACCGGATTCGCCCGGTAGATCCAAGGCGGGAGGTCTCAACGCTGGTGATTGACCAACAGGGGCAAGTCTGGAGCACAGGACCTGAGGGAGACATATTCAAGGCGACGGGTGGAGAGGCCGAGGCGATTGAGGGGGCCGAGACGACCCTCACGGAAGGAATCGCGGGGCTGTGGGAAGACCAAGCAGGACGCCTAAACGTCTGCACTTCCGAGGGGCGATTGGGGCGGATCGAACAAGGTCGCTTTACGCCACTTGCGGAGCGGTTTCCCCGCGGTTGCACGGTCGTGTTACAGGATGGAGCAGGGACCCTCTGGGTCGGCCTCAGTAGGAAAGAGTCCGCGCTATGCTATTATGAGGATGGTCGTTTCCACACGCCGACGGTGGCCGGCGTGAAAGACATCGGGAGTGTGAGTGCTTTGTGCGAGCACCAAGGCGCACTCTGGATCGGGACGGAAAACTATGGCCTGTTCGCCTTGGACTACGCTTCCGAGGAGATCCGCCGGTTTACGGTGGATCAGGGGGGGCTGTCGGTCAATGGGATCTCGGCTCTGATGAGCGATCCGCAAGGCGATCTGTGGATTGGGACCAGCGGTGGGGGCGTCCTGAAGTACGACGGCCGGACCTTCCATACCATTCGGCTGGGACAGGGCGCGTTGGAAAACATCGTCGAGGCCATTGTGCGCGACAGCCGGGGCCGGCTGTGGTTTGGGACGCGCAGGGGTCTCATTGCGTATCGGCCCGGGGAGACGCCGCCGCGCATCCTAATCCGCCAAGTCGTGGCCGGCCGAACTTGGGACGACCCCCAAGCCGTGTCCTGCCCAGACAGCACCCCCGAGATTCAGTTTCACTTCCAAGGCATCAGTTTCAGGAGTGGGGCCGGGCAGATGCGCTACAGCCACCGGCTCGTCGGCCCCGGCCGGGCCGAAGAGTGGAGCGCGTTCACGCCCGCCAATAAGGCGACGTACCGAGACGTGCCGGCCGGCCAGTTCCACTTTGAGGTGCGGACCACCGATCGGGATGGCTTGCTATCGGACATCGCCCGCCTAGAGGTTCGAGTGACCCCCTCTCCCCAGCGGCACATAGAGCACATGCTGCGGGCCTCGCATCAGGGTTTTATCAGCCAAAGTCCGGCCATGGCCGAGGTTCTCGAACGGGTCGACTCAATGGCCGAGGCGGACCTGCCGGTGCTGGTGCTGGGCGAGACCGGGGTTGGCAAGGGGGTGTTGGCGCGGCTTATCCACGACCTTAGTCCGCGCCGAGCGAAACCCTTTATAGCGGTCAATTCCGGGGGCTTGTCCACCGGGGTGATACACAGCGAACTGTTTGGCCACGAAAAGGGGTCCTTTACCGACGCGCATGCCCAAAGAATCGGCTATTTTGAACGGGCTGATGGCGGCACCTTGTTCCTCGACGAGATAGGCGATTTGTCCGTAGAGTCCCAACAGCTCTTGCTCCACATCTTAGAGGATAAGAACCTGATGCGCCTCGGCGGCGGAAAGCCGATCCCGATAGATGTGCGGATTGTTGCTGCGACCAACAAGGACCTCGAAGAGGCCATTCAGGCGGGCGTGTTCCGGGATGATCTGCTCTATCGGCTGAGGACATTATCAGTATTAGTACCGCCGCTGCGGGAGCGTCGGGAGGATATCCCGCTCTTGGCGGCGTATTTTGCGAACCAGTGTGCCCAAACCCTAAAGCGGCCGGTGCCGACCTTAAGCGACGAAGTACTCGCGCACTTGCAGGAATATCCTTGGCCGGGGAATGTGCGCGAATTGGCGCATCTGATACAGCAGGCGGTGGTGCTGGGCAAAGGGGATGTCATGCGGATAGAGGATGTACCGCTGATGGCGGCCCCACCTGTTGAACAAGGCTCCGACGAGGGCACTGACGATGACGCCAAAAAGTGGGGATTCTTCGACGAGGATGCTAGAAATGAAGCCGAAAAGCAGCGAATTCTGAAGGCTCTCCAAACCACGAACTGGCGGGTCTCTGGCCCGCGGGGGGCGGCTCAGTTGTTGGAGATAAGCCCGGAGAAGCTGCGCTATCGCATGCGTAAGTACGGGTTGAAACGGCCCGGGAAGGCGTCGCAGTAAGGCTGGCTTCCCGCCCCGTGTCGGGGCACGGGGGGACGGTCTGGCTCGGGAAGGACGGAGACCGGCTCTACGGCTTGTTCAACACGCCCCAATTTTCAGATCGCTTCTTAGAGGACGCTGTAAAAAGTTGTGCAAAAGTTGTGCAAAATCTGTTCACTTGCACAAGTTTTGCACAAGTTTTGCACAAAAAAGTCGCAAATCAACTTGCGATGACGCCTCATGCTGGCCTCGTTGAGATTTTTTTTTGCTATCCAACGTCTTGTTTTTCAATCCTTTAGGTATTCCTAAAGGATTTTTTTGTGCCGGACCGGCATCTTTGGCACGAAATTTGCAATAGTCTTTACAAGCGCATTTCATCTACCATGAGGCGTAACGGATATGGAAGCCCTGCTCAACGATTTTGGCCGCGTGTTTTTGCTGGAGTTGGTTATGGCCTGCGCCATTACCATCTGCGGTTGCTATACAACCTATACCGATATTCACTTCCGCCATATCCCCCATTGGGCTAGTTGGGGACTGCTGGCCGTAGGTTTAATAGGCCAAGGTCTATTTTGGATTTGGGGTGCGGTCGAACTGGACCAAGCAGGCATCGTCTTGTTGGTCGGTTTTGTTGTTGGTTACGTACTCTATATCTACGGATTTTGGGCACCCGGCGACGCCAAGTTGTTTTGGGCTTTTGTCTTGGTGCTGCCGCCGACGTTCTTCCCCTCCACTTCCCTCTCCTCCTTTGACGCGCCGATTTGGGCGCTCCTGCTCAACGCCTTAGTGCTCACCTGTTTTGTCTTGCTGGCGCTGTGGGCGGTTTTGCGTCGGGGGCGGTCGGCGGAAGTCGAGGGGGATTGGGGGCCATCGCAATGGCTGTATCTAGGCTTGGAGTTGGCCGGCCTGATAGGGCTCGTGCTGGGGTTTGGCTCCTTCCTGCTGGCCGAGACGATGACCTTTGTAGAGGTCGTGGTCGCCATCTTGGTGCTCTATCTGCTCGTTGACCACTTCGTCCCCCAGAGTTACCGGCTGACCTTGGCCCTGCCCGGTCTTATCCTCGGCGGCTACACGGCCCTGCAATCGGGAGAATGGCTGATCTATCTGGTGCTGTGGGTCCTCGCTTGGGGGGTGTTCTCCCTCTATAGCATCATCCGGCATCTAGTCCCTCGGCACTTCGTACAGGCGATTCCTATTCAGGCGTTGCGCGCCGGCATGGTGCCGCAGGTAGCGATCTACGCGGCGGATACCGGCGGAGCGGCGGAATACCGTTGTGGCGCAGAGGTTGGGCCGGGGCAAGATGTGCTGTGTTATCCTGGCCGGCCGTTGACCAAGGGGCAGGTGCGGACGTTGCACGAAAAATCGGCGGGCGGTGCTTTCGCGCCGTTTGGCCATGAGTTGGCAGTGGAACTGGCCGTCCCTTTCGCGCCGATAATCGCCGTCGCTGGGGTGCTGACCCTAGTCTTGGGCGGCAGTCTAATCAGACCCCTGATACAGTTGTTCTCTCCGTGGCTGCCGTCGCTTCAGCAGTTGTTGGTGGGGTAATCATGAACCGAGATAGAAAAGACCCTGTAACACTGGCCTTTGGCGTCCTGTTGGTCGCCTTGCTGCCAACCTTTTTCCTGTTGGTGAGCCACTACCCGTCGTTAGAGGAGCGCGTGCAACAGTTGAAGCCTAAGCCCTTGGTGCCCGCGCCTTCACTGGAGGATCTGTTGGCGCAAGTCAGCCAAGCCGTATCCGACAGTACGCTCCAACTCCAACAGGTATGGGCTGCCGAGCCGGAACCGACTTCTGGCCTAGTGGCCGACTACAAGGTCGTGCGCGGCGGCCTAGCGGTCTATCGGCTGGTTCTATTCCGCCACGACATCGCCTGTAGCGTGTGCCGGGACGTGTTGGCCGCCGCTCTGTACGATGGCGACTCACTGGTGCAGATCTTTCTGCTCGACGATTGGGAGGTGCGCGGCGAGCGGGTTGATACCGCACAGTTTTTGCGCCAATTCGCGGGTCGCCCGCTGGCAACCGAACTGGCTCTTGAGGCCAATGTCGATGGGATCAGCGGGGCCACGTTTTCAACCGGGGGCCTCGTCGAACAGCTCAACACGGCGGCGGCGTGGGTGCGGGCGCATCCGCTGGAGCCGCCGGCAAGCGAGGGAGAAAACCTGTGAACGCTCTCAGACCCAATCGCTGGGCTACGACCTTGATCGTGGCTACGGGCCTCCTGTTGGGAGCCTGTGTATTCCTAGCGGCCAAGATCGTCAATCCTCCGCCGATTGATCGGCTCGATGTGGCGTTTTGGGATTTGCTGGGTACGCAAGCGGCTATCCTCGAATTAGAGAGCCTGACGGGCACAGACAAGGTTTCCAACGCGCAGTTTGCGGGCGAGCCCTATCTGCTCATTTTCGCCGACCCGACTTGCAGTGCCTGCGAGGCCATTTATCCCCACTTGCTGCGCGCCTCGCAAGTGCAGGGCGTGAATGTCCTGTTCATTGCCTCGGGCGACCGGCAGGCGATGCAAGACAAAGTGGAGGAACACAGTTTTGCATTCCCGGTCGCCTTTGATTCCCTGTTGACGGCCAATAAGCCCTTTGAGGTGGGTGCTTTTCCCGCCTCTGTACTGGTGGATGCCGAAGGCAACATTGCCAAAGCCGCTACCGGCGATCAGGGTGCTGTCGCCGTAATACGCTTGGCTGGTAGTTCCTGAAAGGATGGATGCGCCATGTACGTTGTAACTCTCTTGCGTCGTCCGGTGGTGTGGACGGTGGTGGCCAGCGTCGCGGTCGTGGTCTTTTTGGCCTTGCGTCCCTCTTCGTCGGCCCTCTCGCCGGTGGTGTGGACCGAGCCCTCGGCTAATCCGCTGGCCGAGGTGCTGCGGCCGGGGGATACCGCGCCGGACTTCGCGCTGCCGGCGGTACAGGGCGGCACGGTCGCCTTGAGTGCGTTGCGGGGAAAGCCCGCTTTGCTGGCCTTTGTTACGGCGGAGTGTCCGTATTGTCAGAAGCTATACAAGCAACTCGAAGCCTTTGAACTGAATGCGGACCAACAACTCGTATTCATCTGCCCAAGCGAGGAGGGTGCTCGGAAAATCAGCGAGACCTATTCCTTTACGTATCCGGTGTTGATCGACTCGGCTGGGGCGATTTCACAGGCGTACAAAACCCCTGGGGTGCCTGCGGTGTATCGGGTCGGCCCCGAGGGGAAGATTGTGGATTTGGCGGTGGGATGGCCGACGGCTTGGACGTTTGTTCGGGGTTTTGGCCGCCTCCAGCTTAGCGAAGGCTCTGAAGGTTATTCGTTTAATGGCTCAATCATCATGCTGGCCCAGAAAGGAGGTGCATCCCGTGCTCGTAGGTTTGATGCTCGTCAGCAACCACAACGGTTTGCTGATCCTTTTTCCAATTACTCAAGGAGAATTGCGTTATGAAATCTCTACTTTTGTTCTTGCAGGCGGTGCTGGTGCTGCCGCTGGTGGCTCCGCTGGTGGAGTTCGCCACGTCAACCAGCGGGCACGTTGAGCCGCGTGAGGGGTTGGCGCTGGGCTGGCTGGGCAGCGTGGTGGCGGGGCTGGCGGTGGTGTTCGGCACGGCCGACCAGACCCAGGCCGATTCCTGCTACGGAATCTCGGAGGGAAGCAAGGGATCGTACACAACGTCGGATCCATGCGAGTGGAGGGACCATAAACCCTTCAGGTATTGGGTGAATTATTATCGCCACTACGAAGGGGGACCGGGCTGTGTCTATCTGTATTCTGTATGCGTATAGCCCGGTCGCCCAGTAGCCCCGTCGCTACGGCTCCCGGCTGTATCTATCAGCGTTTTGCATGCGGTCAGGTGAGCTCCTGTGACGTTATACGGTAGTTGCCAAGACGACGCGCCCCTGTGGTACTTTCGGGCCAAGTACCACAGGGGTAGGCGTCCTTATGTCGCTCAGAACATCCTAAAACAAATCTATCACGCTTTGGAGGTTCGTTATGCGCGGTTTGCTCGTTGCGATTGGATTGGTGGTGGCTCCATTTAAGGTCTTGGCTTTAACATGGGATTTTGACGCGGGCACGACTTGGGGATGGGCAGCCCAAGAGAGCGCCTTCGGCTCAGACCATGGTACGACCACGGTGTACAGCGAAGTCGCAGATGGCGTCTGGCGCATTGCGCCGGTGCCGCACGGGAAAAGACCAGCCATTCGCTTGCTCTCGCCGCTGATTGGGGAAGACTCTGACCTGTTCGACTGGGTCACCCTACGGCTACGCATCATCCACGATCTCCCCACCGAGGGGGTCCTTGAAATGTCGTGGTCCAATGTCGAGTACAGACGCCGCAAGAAGGAAGAACCCAGCGTAGGGTTGGGATTTTTTGTAAGCCGTCCTCAAGTTTATTCCACCGAATGGGAAGACATCACCATAGATATACGGGCTTTGGAAGCGGCTCCAGCAGGAGAGATCGATTGGGAGGTCACTTGGGAGGACACTCTCTTCCACTTCTTCTTAGACCTAGACTTATTGCATCTACACGACATACAAGAATCCAGCTTAAGCCCGGCGGCTCGTCCGACCTTTGTCGAAGTCGATTGGATTCAACTGACGGGTGCTGAAGAGTTGCTGCTGGGGGAGTTGCAGCCTCGGGCGAGCATCGTGGAGGCCGGGTTGCCTGGGACGTTGTTTGCGGAACCGCGTTTTTCGGTGTTGGGTCGAAATATCGGTAACCCAGGATCGCATGGTACTTTGGGCGATGTGGATGGCGATGGGGATGCCGATCTGGTCGTGAAATGGGAGGAAATAATGGCGAGCGATGGCTGGTCCATAGCGACCAGCGATGGCTTGGGGAGCTTGGTCCCTACCCAAGAGGTCCTCCTCCCACAGGAGGCTTATTCGATTCCGATGATTACGGGAGGCGATTTCGACGGGGATGGGCTTCTCGATCTGGCCTTTAGTACCGGTCGAACTATCGAATTGTGGCTCAACCGGGGCGAGGATGGATTTGAAACCATCCTACAGCTATCCGATAGCTATTTCATCGGTCTAGCCGATGGCGACGGCGATGGCGATGTGGACCTGTTGGCGGTAGAAGACCGCGACGACCTATGGTCTAACTTGACTATGTGGATCAACGATGGCGCGGGCGGGTTTGCCCACAGCGATCGGTTCGTCCTCGACACCGAAGAAGAGCTCGGTCGTTTCCTGCTGGCAGGGCAACCGGAGGGCGAGGCCGTGCGTGTGCTGTGGATCCGACCCTGCTGGAAGCCGCAGGGGCCGTGGCGGCTGACCCAGCCATGGGCGGCAAACGAGGAGCCACCGCTGTTTTTTGAGCTTGGGGAGGTCAACCCCTGCGACATGGACCTGCTGGCCGATCTGGATGGGGATGGAGCGGTAGAGTTAGTCGGAACGCCCGAGCGGAACCTGTTCCCGGGCTTTTCTCGGGGCAACACCCATCACGGTTTAGCCCTGTGGCGCGTGAACCCTTCGGGCGGAGTGGAACGCCACACCCTGCTCGGTCCGCAGGTGATCGTGCCGTATTCGTGGCCTAAAAGTGGGGTCATTGCCAGCGACCTGACCGGCGATGGCCTTTTGGACTTGGCCGTAATCAATACCAACTTAGCGATGAATCCGGCCCTGATTGTCTTGGTTGGCCAGCGCGATGGCCTGCCCGTCGTCGAAGGGCACTACCCCCTGCCCACCATCGGCCGCAGCCTGCTCGCAGGCGACGTCAACGGCGATGGGGCGACCGATCTGGTCGTGCTGGGGCGGAGTCAGCGCGGCGACGGCGGAGCCTTCGTCTTCCTCAACCAAGGCGTTCCCGCCACTGCCATCGCCGCCGAGACGACGACCATGCCTACGACCTTTGCCCTCGGTGCCAACTATCCCAACCCGTTCAACCCGGCCACGACCATTCCCGTGTCGGTGGCGGTGGGTGCGGGCGAGGTCGATTTAACCATCTATAACGTCTTGGGGCAGCCGGTGCGCCGCGTGTGGGCGGGTTCGTTGGCGGCGGGCGAACACCGGCTGGCTTGGGATGGCCGGGACACGCAGGGGCAACCCGTTGCCGCTGGAGTCTATTTGTATCGGTTGCAGGTGGGCGACCAGACGCGCATTCGCAAGATGGTCAAAATTGAGTAGGGTGAAGGCTCTTGAGCCATGGACTCAATCGCGGCTACGGGCCAGAAAGGAGGTTCTATCTCGTGCATGTAGGTTTGCTGGTCATTCGGCAACCAAGACGGTTTGCTGATTCTTTCTTCTACCCTTTTGAGGAGGATTGAGTTATGAAGTCTTTGCCTTTGTTCTTGCAGTCGGTGCTGATGCTGCCGCTGGTGGAGTTCGCCACGTCAACCAGCGGGCACGTCGAGCCGCGTGAGGGTTTGGCGCTGGGCTGGCTGGGCAGCGTGGTGGCGGGGCTGGCGGTGGTGTTCAGCACGGCCGACCAGACCCAGGCCGATTCCTGCTACGGAATCGCGGAGGAAAGCATTGGATATAACCAAACGGGTCTCCCATGTGCCTGGAAAGACGATGAACCCTCCAAGTATTGGAGGGATTATTATTATCACCATTCTGGGAAGCCGGGCTGTGTCTATCTGTATTCTGCATGCAGCGTATAGCACGGTCGTCAAGTTGCCCCGTCGCTGGATTCCCGGCTGTATCTATCAGCGTTCTACATGCGGCTAGGTGAGCTTCTGTAACGGCATACGGCAGTTGCCAAGACGACGCGCCCCTGTGGTACTTTCGGGCCAAGTACCACAGGGGTTGGCGTCCTTATGTCGCTTGAATAGAACATCCTAAAACAAATCTATCACGCTCTGGAGGTTCGTTATGCGCGGTTTGCTCGTTGCGATTGGATTGGTAGTGGCTCCCCTTAAGGTCTTGGCTTTAACGTGGGATTTTGACGCGGGCACGACTTGGGGATGGGCAGCCCAAGAGAGTGCCTTCGGCTCAGACCATGGTACGACCACGGTGTACAGCGAAGTCGCAGATGGCGTCTGGCGCATTGCGCCGGTGCCGCACGGGAAAAGACCAGCCATTCGCTTGCTCTCGCCGTTGATTGGGGAAGACTCTGACCTGTTCGACTGGGTCACCCTACGGCTACGCATCATCCACGATCTCCCCACCGAGGGGGTCCTTGAAATGTCGTGGACCAATGTCGAGTACAGACGCCGCAAGAAGGAAGACCCCAGCGTAGGGTTGGGATTTTTTGTAAGCCGTCCTCAAGTTTATTCCACCGAATGGGAAGACATCACCATAGATATACGGGCTTTGGAAGCGGCTCCAGCAGGAGAGATCGATTGGGAGGTCATTTGGCAGGACACCCTCTTCCACTTCTTCTTAGACCTAGACTTATTGCATCTACACGACATACAAGAATCCAGCTTAAGCCCGGCGGCTCGTCCGACCTTTGTCGAAGTCGATTGGATTCAACTGACGGGTGCTGAAGAGTTGCTGTTGGGGGAGTTGCAGCCTCGGGCGAGCATCGTGGCGGCCGGGTTGCCTGGGACGTTGTTTGCGGAACCGCGTTTTTCGGTGTTGGGCCAAAATATCGGTGACCCCACATCGCACGGTGCTTTGGGCGATGTGGATGGCGATGGGGATGCCGATCTGGTCGTGAAATGGAAGGCAATGGCGAGCAGTGGCTGGTCCATAGCGACCAGCGATGGCTTGGGGAGCTTGGTCCCCACCCCAGAGGTCCGCCTCCCACAGGCGGCTTATCCGGAGATTGCGGGAGGCGATTTCGACGGGGATGGGCTTCTCGATCTGGCCTTTAGTACCGGTCGAACTATCGAATTGTGGCTCAACCGGGGCGAGGATGGATTTGAAACCATCCTACAGCTATCCGACAGCTATTTCATCGGTCTAGCCGATGGCGACGGCGACGGCGATGTGGACCTGTTGGTGGTAGAAGACCGCGACGACCTATGGTCTAACATGACTATGTGGGTCAATGACGGCGCGGGCGGGTTTGCCCACAGCGATCGGTTCGTCCTCGACACCGAAGAAGAGCTCGGTGGTCGCCCGCTGGCAGGGCAACCAGTAGGCGAGGCCGTGCGCGTGTTATGGTACCGACCCTGCTGGAAGCCGCAGGGGCCGTGGCGGCTGACCCAGCCATGGGCGGCAAACGAGGAGCCACCGCTGTTTTTTGAGCTTGGGGAGGTCAACCCCTGCGACATGTACCTGCTGGCCGATCTGGATGAGGATGGATCGGTTGAGTTGGTCGGAACGCCCGAGCGGAACCTGTACCTAGGCTTTTCTGGCGGCAACACCCATCACGGTTTAGCCCTGTGGCGCGTGGACGCCTCGGGCAAGGTGGAACGCCACACTCTGCTCGGTCCGCAGGTGATCGTGCCGTATTCGCCGTCTAAGGGTGGGGTCATTGCCAGCGACCTGACCGGCGATGGCCTTTTGGACTTGGCCGTAATCAATACCAACTTAGCGATGAATCCGGCCCTGATCGTCTTGGTTGGCCAACGCGATGGCCTGCCCGTCGTCGAAGGGCACTACCCCCTGCCCACCATCGGCCGCAGCCTGCTCGCAGGCGACGTCAACGGCGATGGGGCGACCGATCTGGTGGTGCTGGGGCGGAGTCAGCGCGGCGACGGCGGAGCCTTCGTCTTCCTCAACCAAGGCGTTCCCGCCACTGCCATCGCCGCCGAGACGACGACCATGCCTACGACCTTTGCCCTCGGTGCCAACTATCCCAACCCGTTCAACCCGGCCACGACCATTCCCGTGTCGGTGGCGGCGGGTGCGGGCGAGGTCGATTTAACCATCTATAACGTCTTGGGGCAGCCGGTGCGCCGCGTGTGGGCGGGTTCGTTGGCGGCGGGCGAACACCGGCTGGCTTGGGATGGCCGGGACGCACAAGGACAGCCGGTCGCCGCCGGGGTCTATTGGTATCGGTTGCAGGTGGACGACCAGACGAGCACCCGCAAGATGGTCAAAATCGAATAGGGAGCGGACATGCTGGAGATGTGCGCCAACCCGAGAAGAAAAGGACATAAGACGATGAGACGACCATGGAAAGTACCGTTGCAAAAAAATAGAAAGCTGCAAAGCTGCCTAGTGTTGTCGCTGGCCTTGCATCTGCTGGTGATCTTCGGCCTCACGCACCGCGAGCAGGTTGCCCAATTTCCCGTCCTGTCGCCGATCATGGTGGAGTTTACCAAGCACCCGCCGCCGCAGCGCACCCTCACCCGCCGCCAACGACCCCGGCAGCGGCCGTTGGCGCGGCGACCCGCCCTGCAAGCAGCCCCAGTCGCCGCGGTGCGCCCGGCCCCCACGGCGACACGTCCCCTGCCGATGTTCAAGTCGGCGGCACTTAGGCTGCCGACAGCGGCCCTGCCGGATCGGCTGGTACTACCTGTGCCGGACTTCCCCGCTCGGCACATTGGTCCGCAAATGCAGGCTGGGGCATTGGAAGGGACGCGGCAAGGGGCCGACGAGATTGACTTGGCCTTGGAACTGATGGATGTGCAGGCCATGGACACCGGCCAGCACCGGGCGATAGTGGTCGTCGATCCAAAAGACCGGCGTCAACTCAAGGGATTCCTCTATATGTCTGGAATCTACAGCCCCTCCATTGAACAGGCTGACAGTGAACATCACGGATACAGACCAAGTAGTTGGTGGCACCAGATGCCGCGCCGATTGGCGGAACGGCGGATTTTGCAAGGGTTGGCCGATGAGATGACCACCAAGACACAGGTTCAGGTTGAAGTGCGCGACGCGGTCCGACTCGACGATCCGCAGCTTTTGCAAATCCCCTTCGTGCTGTTGACCATCGATACCCTCTTTGAGTTTACGGACAGTGAGGCGGCCAACCTCGGGGCGTATTTAACTTCGGGTGGCTTCTTGTCTGTGGATATTGGGAGCTTTTTGCAGGACAATTACAGCGACGACGAATTGGACATTCCGGCGGCGCGTTCTCTCATTCGCGCCAGCTTTCAAGCGGTGGGTTATCAAGAATGGAAGGATTGGCAGTTCAAGCGCCTAGCGATAACGCATCCGATCTATCATTGCTTCTACGATATAAACAGTCTGCCACGTGGGATGCGCGATATGCACTTTCTAAACAGAGAATCTCCACCGCCAACTCCAGACTATTTGGAGGGTATCGTAGTAGGTGAGCAGTTAGTGGGGGTGTACTCGATGCGTGGCTACGCCGATTTCTGGGCGGGAATCGCTAGGCAGGAGCTAGACCATGCTTTGGAGTATAACTCACCCAGCAACTGGTTTCTGGCCAGTGCCGAGGAGCCGATGGTGTATAACTTGGGCGTGAACTTCTTGGTGTATGCGTTGACACGCGAGGGCTCATTGGCCCAACAATTAGTCGATGCGGGCTGAGGGCTATCAGAACAAACTTTGTGGGTCCTTTTTCTACCCTTTAAGGAGGAATGAATGATGCAGTCTTTAATGTTTGTTTTTAAGGCTCTCGCCCCGTCGTCGAGCGGGCACGTAGAGCCACGTCAGGTGCTGAGGTGGCTGAGCAACATGGGGGCGGGGCTGGCGGTGGTGTTCAGCACGGCCGACCAGACGCCGGCCGATACCTGCTTTGGGATCGCAGAAGGAAGCAGAGGGTATCACACAACGACGATTCCATGCGACCGGCAAGACCCTAAACTCGCCGAGTACTGGGAGGATCATTATTCCCACGATTCTGAGACGCCGGCCGATAGCTCTCGGCAGGATCATTATTTACACCATCGTGGAAATCCGGGATGTGTTTATCTGACTTCTACCTGTGGCCCAAGTACGGCCACGGCCACCGCCATCGAGTCCGAGACGGTGATCACCCCCTCAGCCTTTGTCCTCGGTGCGAACTACCCCAACCCATTCAATCCGGCCACGACTATCCCCCTTACCGTACCCGCCGGAGCCGAGGAGGTCGATTTAACCATCTATAACGTCTTGGGGCAGCCCGTGCGCCGCGTGTGGGCAGGTTCGTTGGCAGCGGGCGAACACCGGCTAGCTTGGGAAGGCCAAGACGCACAGGGCCAACCCGTTGCCGCTGGAGTCTATTTGTATCGGTTGCAGGTGGGCGACCAGACGCGCATCCGCAAGATGGTCAAAATCGAGTAGGGCGAAGGCTCTTGAGCCATGCACTACAATCGCGGCTACGGCCAGAACGGTCTTTTTTGCATATCAGGCGTCATTCCCGCAAAAGAACGTCACCCCGTGCCCCGATATGGGGCGGGAATCCAGTCTTGAAGGAGGAGGGCACTACGAGATATGGAAATCATTCCGTTAATTCCCGAATGCGACGTAGCGGTACAGCGTATGCGAGTCGAACAAAATCGCGATGTACGCACCCAAGCGAAGGCTTGTCTCCTTTTGGGTCGTTATTACAAGGAACAAGGAGAACTCGACAAGGCCGAAGCACTGTACCAAAGAGCCTTTGCGAAAGCACGGTCGTTGCAGGCGCATGACATAGAAGCCGATGCGTGTAGTGGCTTGGGGCTTATGTATCAGGTCAAGGGTCGGATGGATAAGGCGGTTGAGTATCTCAATGCAGCCTTTGCCATCAATAGCCAACGCCGCGATAACGAGCGTTTGGCCGTCAACTATAGCAATAGAGGCTTTATCGCCCAGCTCCAAGGAAAAATCGCAGAGGCCCAAGAGTTGCATATCCTCGCTCAGCAACTCCACACAGCGTTGGGGAATAGGGCTTATTGGGCTGAAGAATGCGGCAACTTGGGGCAATTGGCACTCCAGCAAAACAAACCGGAGGAGGCTGAGGCTCACTTCCAGCAGGGCTTGAACGTTTGCACAGAACTCGGCGATCTGTCGGGCATTTCCGGCCACTATCAGGGCTTGGGGCTAGTCTATCTCGGACAGCAGCGGTTGGCCGAAGCCGAAACCGTCCTTAAAAAAGGCGTTGAGATCGAGGAGCGACTCCAGCGCGACGAGGGGTTGGCTCATCATTACAGCGTTCTGGGGGCCGTATATAGTCAAGCGGGTCGATTTGATGAGGCGGAAGCAATGTACCGTCAGACGCTGGCTATCCAACGAAAATTAGGCCATAAACAGTTTGAGGCTCGCACCTTGGGCGGTTTGGGGCAGGTGCTACGGGAGAAAGGTGCTCTGCAAGAAGCCACGGCGTTCTTCCAACAGGCTGGGGCACTGTTCGACGCGATTGGAGACAACAAAGGCCAAGCGATGCAAGCAGCTATTTTGGGCGATACTTATATGGACGTTGAAAACTTTTATGCGGCTGAGGAGGCGTATCGGCAGGCGTTGCAAGTGTTCACGGAAGTATCGGACTTAGAGGCTGTCGCCGCCATTAAAGTCAGCTTGGGGAGGGCCTATGCGTCGAATCAGGCCCCTTTTGATGCCTTACTTCAGTGGCGGCAAGCACTGGAACTATACCGCGAACTCCAACGAGACGACAAGGTTGAGTTCGTAGAACAACTTCTGAGGACGAGCGGCCGAATGTGAAGCGGCAAATTTTGGCGGCTCTCCCAACCACGAACTGGCGGATTTATGGACCGCGGGGACGGCTCGTTTGGTGGGCTAGGCGCGGAGAAGCTGCGCTACCGCACACGCAAGCACGATTTGTGGGTCCTTTTTTACCCCTTTAAGGAGGAATGAATTATGCAGTCTTTAACGTTTGTTTTTAAGGCTCTCGCCCCGTCGTCGAGCGGGCACGTAGAGCCGCGTCAGGGCTTGGTGCTGAGGTGGCTGGGCAGCATGGGGGCGGGGCTGGCGGTGGTGTTCAGCACGGCCGACCAGACGCCGGCCGATACCTGCTTTGGGATCGCAGAAGGAAGCAGAGGGTATCACACAACGACGATTCCGTGCGACCGGCAAGACCCTAAACTCGCCGAGTACTGGCAGGATCATTATTCTCACGATTCTGAGACGCCGGCCGATAGCTCTCGGCAGGACCATTATTTTCATGATCCTGGAAATCCGGGATGTGTTTATCTGACTTCTACCTGTGGCCCAAGTCCGGCCACCGCTGTCGAGGCCGAGGCGGCGATCTCCCCCTCCACTTTTGTCCTCGGTGCGAACTACCCCAACCCATTCAATCCGGCCACGACTATCCCCCTTACCGTGCCCGCCGGAGCCGAGGAGGTTGATTTAACTATCTACAATGTCTTGGGGCAGCCGGTGTACCACGTTTGGAACGGTCCGTTGGCAGCGGGCGAACACCGACTGGCTTGGGAAGGCCAAGACGCACAGGGCCAACCCGTCGCTGCTGGAGTCTATTTGTATCGGTTGCAGATGGGCGACCAGACGCGCATTCGCAAGATGGTCAAAATCGAATAGACGCATGAGGCAGGAGGGGACATGATGGAGAAGTAGGGGATCAGTTGGTAGGCGTGTATTCGAGGTGCGGGTACGCCGATTTTTGGGCGGGAATCGTCAAGCAGGAATGGGAGGCACTTGATGTGGCCCGGGAAGTCGTCGCTCTAAGAGCCTATGCGAAAATTGCGACCAGAGAAGCGACGGCTAATCTGTAAAAAGTTGTGCAAAAGTTGTGCAAAATTTGTTCAGTTGCACAAGTTTTGAACAAGTTTTGCACAGAAAATCGCCGATCAACTTGCGACGACGCCTCATGTCAGCCCCGTAGAGAATTTTTTTTCGCTATCCAACACCTTGTTTTTCAATCCTTTAGGGAATCCTAAAGGATTTTTTTGTCCCGGATCGGCATTGTTGGCACGAAAATTGCAATAGTATTTGTAGAGAGGCGTAACGGATATGGAAGCCCTACTCAACGATTGCTTTGGGGGTCATTCGTTTAATGGCTCAATCATCATGCTGGCCCAGAAAGGAGGTGCATCCCGTGCTCGTAGGTTTGATGCTCGTCAGCAACCACAACGGTTTGCTGATCCTTTTTCCAATTACTCAAGGAGAATTGCGTTATGAAATCTCTACTTTTGTTCTTGCAGGCGGTGCTGGTGCTGCCGCTGGTGGCTCCGCTGGTGGAGTTCGCCACGTCAACCAGCGGGCATGTTGAGCCGCGTGAGGGCTTGGCGCTGGGCTGGCTGGGCAGCGTGGTGGCGGGGCTGGCGGTGGTGTTCGGCACGGCCGACCAGACCCAAGCTGATTCCTGCTACGGAATCTCGGAGGGAAGCAAGGGATCGTACACAACGTCGGATCCATGCGAGTGGAGGGACCATAAACCCTTCAGGTATTGGGTGAATTATTATCGCCACTACGAAGGGGGACCGGGCTGTGTCTATCTGTATTCTGTATGCGTATAGCCCGGTCGCCCAGTAGCCCCGTTGCTGCGGCTCCCGGCTGTATCTATCAGCATTTTACATGCGGCTAGGTGAGCTTCTGTAACGGCATACGGCAGTTGCCAAGACGACGCGCCCCTGTGGTACTTTCGGGCCAAGTACCACAGGGGTAGGCGTCCTTATGTCGCTCGAATAGAACATCCTAAAACAAATCTATCACGCTTTGGAGGTTCGTTATGCGCGGTTTGCTCGTTGCGATTGGATTGGTGGTGGCTCCATTTAAGGTCTTGGCTTTAACATGGGATTTTGACGCGGGCACGACTTGGGGATGGGCAGCCCAAGAGAGTGCCTTCGGCTCAGACCATGGTACGACCACGGTGTACAGCGAAGTCGCAGATGGCGTCTGGCGCATTGCGCCGGTGCCGCACGGGAAAAGACCAGCCATTCGCTTGCTCTCGCCGTTGATTGGGGAAGACTCTGACCTGTTCGACTGGGTCACCCTACGGCTACGCATCATCCACGATCTCCCCACCGAGGGGGTCCTCGAAATGTCGTGGACCAATGTCGAGTACAGACACCGCAAGAAGGAAGACCCCAGCGTAGGGTTGGGATTTTTTGTAAGCCGTCCTCAAGTTTATTCCACCGAATGGGAAGACATCACTATAGATATACGGGCTTTGGAAGCGGCTCCAGCAGGAGAGATCGATTGGGAGGTCATTTGGCAGGACACCCTCTTCCACTTCTTCTTAGACCTAGACTTATTGCATCTACACGACATACAAGAATCTGTCTTAAGCCCGGCGGCTCGTCCGACCTTTGTCGAAGTCGATTGGATTCAACTGACGGGTGCTGAAGAGTTGCTGCTGGGGGAGTTGCAGCCTCGGGCGAGCATCGTGGAGGCCGGGTTGCCTGGGACGTTGTTTGCGGAACCGCGTTTTTCGGTGTTGGGTCAAAATATCGGTAGCCCAGGATCGCAGGGTGCTTTGGGCGATATGGACGGCGATGGAGATGCCGATCTAGTCGTGACATGGTTCTCAATAGCGGGCAGTAGCTGGGCTATAGCGACTAGCGATGGCTTGGGGGACTTGGCTTCGACCCAAGAGGTCCTCTTCCCACAGAAGGCGGCTTATTCGGAGATTGCGGGAGGCGATTTCGACGGGGATGGGCTTCTCGATCTGGCCTTTAGTACCGGTCGAACTATCGAATTGTGGCTCAACCGGGGCGAGGATGGATTTGAAACCATCCTACAGCTAACCGACGTCGGCTGGCTCGTTAGTCTAGCCGATGGCGATGGCGATGGCGATGTGGACCTGTTGGTGGTAGAAGACCACGACGACCTATGGTCTAACATGACGATGTGGATCAATGACGGCGCGGGCGGGTTTGCCCACAGCGATCGGTTCGTCCTCGATACCGAAGAAGAGCTCGCTCCTTCCCTGTTGGCAGGACAACCGGTGGGCGAGGCTGCGCGCGTACTGTGGAACCGACCCTGCTGGAAGCCGCAGGGGCCGTGGCGGCTGACCCAGCCATGGGCGGCAAACGAGGAGCCACCGCTGTTTTTTGAGCTTGGGGAGGTCAACCTCTGCGACATGCACCTGCTGGCCGATCTGGATGGGGATGGATCGGTTGAGTTGGTCGGAACGCCCGAGCGGAACCTGTACCTAGGCTTTTCTGGCGGCAACACCCATCACGGTTTAGCCCTGTGGCGCGTGGACGCTTCGGGCGGGGTGGAACGCCATACCCTGCTCGGTCCGCAGGTGATCGTGCCGTATTCGTGGCCTGCGAGTGGGGGCATTGCCAGCGACCTGACCGGCGATGGCCTTTTGGACTTGGCCGTGATCAATGCCAACTTAGCGATGAATCCGGCCCTGATCGTCTTGGTTGGCCAGCGCGATGGCCTGCCCGTCGTCGAAGGGCACTACCCCCTGCCCACCATCGGCCGCAGCCTGCTCGCAGGCGACGTCAACGGCGATGGGGCGACCGATCTGGTCGTGCTGGGGCGGAGTCAGCGCGGCGACGGCGGAGCCTTCGTCTTCCTCAACCAAGGCGTTCCCGCCACTGCCATCGCCGCCGAGACGACGACCGTGCCGACAGCCTTTGTCCTTGGGGCGAATTATCCCAACCCGTTCAACCCGGCTACAACCATCCCCCTTACTCTACCCGCCGGAGCCGAGGAGGTCGATTTAACCATCTACAACGTCTTAGGGCAGCCGGTGCGCCGCGTGTGGAACGGTTCGTTGGCGGCCGGCGAACACCGGCTAGCTTGGGATGGCCGGGACGCACAAGGACAGCCGGTCGCCGCTGGAGTCTATTGGTATCGGTTGCAGGTGGACGACCAGACGCGCACCCGCAAGATGGTCAAAATCGAATAGGAAGCGGACATGCTGGAGATGTGCGCCAACCCGAAAAGAGAAGGACATAAGACGATGAGACGACCATGGAAAGTACCGTTACAAAAAAATAGAAAGCTGCAAGGCTGCTTGGTGTTGTCGCTGGCCTTGCATCTGCTGGTGATCTTCGGCATCACGCACCGCGAGCAGGTTGCCCAATTTCCCGTCCTACAGCCGATCATGGTGGAGTTTACCAAACGCCCGCCGCCGCAGCGCACGCTGAACCGTCGGCAACGACCCCGGCAGCGGCCGTTGGCGCGGCGACCCGCCCTGCAAGCGGCCCCAGTCGCCGCGGTGCGCCCAGCCCCCACGGCGACGCGCCCCCTGCCGATGTTCAAGTCAGCGGCACTTAGGCTGCCAACGGCGGCCCTGCCGGACCGGCTGGTGCTGCCGGTGCCGGACTTCCCCGCTCGGCACATTGGTCCACAAATGCAGGCTGGAGCACTCAAAGGGACGAGGCAGGGGGCCGACGAGATTGACTTGGCCTTGGAACTGATGGATGTGCAGGCCATGGACACCGGCCAGCACCGGGCGATGGTGGTCGTCGATCCAAAAGACCGGCGTCAACTCAAGGGATTCCTCTATATGTCCAATGTGTATAGCCCTTCCATCGAACGGGCTGAGTCGGAAACATCGCGCCGACTTTTGCAGACGCGCCAAATGGTAGAAAACCGGATGCTACAAGGGCTGGCCGACAAAATGGTCGCCAGTACGCAGGTTCACGCCGAAGTGCTCGACGCGGTGGCACTGGACGACCCCCAACTATTGCAGGTGCCCTTCGTCCTCCTGACGGTGAGTGATCATTTCGAGTTCACCGAGGCGGAGACAGCTAATCTCGGGGCGTATTTGACTTCGGGTGGCTTCCTGTTTGCGGATATTGTGAGCGAATTGCCGCGCGAATACAGCGACGACCAATTGGACATTCCCGCAGTGCGTTCCCTCATTCGCACCAGTTTGCAGGCGGCCGGGTATCAAGAGTGGAAGGACTGGCAATTTAGACGCCTAGCGATGACCCATCCGATCTATCATTGCTTCTACAATGTGGAGAGTCTCCCGCGCGGGATGCGCGATATGCACTATGCCGGCGGAGTGCCGCGGACTCCGGACTATTTGGAGGGCATCGTCGTCGAGGATCAGTTGGTGGGCGTGTATTCGATGCGTGGCTACGCCGATTTCTGGGCGGGAATCGCCAAGGAGGAAGCGGAGATATTTGATCCGGTCCTTTTTGTCGGTAGTCCGTTTCGGGCTAGTGCCGAGGAGCCGATGGTGTATAACTTGGGCGTGAACTTCTTGGTATATGCGTTGACACGAGAAGGCTCATTAGCCCAACAATTAGTCGCTGCGGACTGAGGGCTATCAGAACAAACTTTGTGGGTCCTTTTTTTATTCTTTTAAGGAGGAATGAATTATGCAGTCTTTAACGTTTGTTTTTAAGGCCCTCGCCACGTCAGGGCTTGGCCCTCGGTTGGCGGGGCTGGCGGTGATGTTCGGCACCGTCAGCCAGACCCAGGCCGATCCCTGCTTTGGAATCGCGGGGGAAAGCCATGGCTCGCACGAAACGACGTATCCATGCGAGTGGCGAGACCATGAACCCGTCGAGTATTGGTGGGAGCATTACTTCCACTATTCTAGAACGCCGGCCGATAGCTCTGGGCAAACTCCGGGATGTGTTTATCTGTATGCTACCTGTGGCCCAAGTACGACCACCATCGCGGCCGCGACGCCGACCGATACTTGCTTTGGAATCGCAGAGGGAAGCAGAGGATCTTACACAACGCCGTATCCATGCGAGTGGCAAGACAATAAACCCGCCGAGTATTGGTGGGATCATTATTTCCACTATTCTGAGACGTCGGCCGATAGCTCTGGGCAAACTCTGAGTTGTGCTTATCTGAATTCTACCTGTGGCCCAAGTACGGCTGGCCCAAGTGCGGCCACCGCCATTGCGGCCGAGACAGCGACCACTCCCTCAATCTTTGTCCTCGGTGCGAACTACCCCAACCCATTCAATCCGGCCACGACTATCCCCTTGGCGCTGCCCGCCGGAGCCGAGGAGGTTGATTTAACCATTTACAATGTCTTGGGTCAGCCGGTGCGCCGAGTGTGGGCGGGTTCGTTGGCGGCGGGCGAGCATCGGCTGGCTTGGGATGGCCAAGACGCACAGGGCCAACCCGTCGCTGCTGGAGTCTATTTGTATCGGTTGCAGGTCGGCGACCAGACGCGCATTCGCAAGATGGTCAAAATCGAATAAGGAACTGATATGCTAGAGACATTGCGCCAACGTATATCGACTCGTTTGCAGAATCTGAGCGTCCGGCTGCAACGCGCCGGCACGGTCAAGGGTCTGCCGCGCCACGAGTGCCCCGTCTTGATTTTTTTCCACGGCTACAGCTTGGCCCACACCATCCGACCGCTGGTCGTGGGACGAGCCCTGCGAGGGCGCGGCTACCCCGTCGAATTCGCGGGAGTGGGGCCTCACACCGCTCGGATCGCCGCCGAAGGCTTTCGAGTGTACGAGGTAGAAACCATGCCGCAAAGCCACCTAGACCGATACGCGGCCCGTGGCGACTACGGAGACTGCAATGCGGAGAGGATAGACCGCTGCGTACAAGCCGAACGCGCCCTCCTCCGGCGGCTCCGCCCTGCCCTCGCGCTGGCAGACCTGCGGCCCACCTTGTCGCTTACCGCCTCTCTTGAAGGAATAGATATAGCCCTGATAGAAGCGGCCTACAACCAACCGGACTATCCGTTTCCCATTCGCCTGCCCACGTCCTTTTCCTTGGGCACCGAGCCATTCGACGAATACGCTCGTAATCACATCTCGACCTTCAAGCCACACCACACCTTCTACTTGGTGGCCGATGTGCCCCAATTCCACCCACCGGGTGAACAGACCCCATCCTATTATTGCTATGTGGGGCCATTGATCGAGTCCCCACCGCCTCGCCCTATCGCGGAACTGAGCGATTGGGACGATTCGTTGCCGCTAGTCTATTTCAACTGCGGCAGCACCGGGGGCCATCCTAGCTTTCTCGACGAGGTGCTGGGCCGCATGGCCCATAAACCCTACCGCGTCTTGGTGACCACCGCGGGTCGTTGGGCCGGACAGGGAGCGGCCCCCAATATCCGCGTCGCCGACTTCGTGCCCGCGGCTTGGGTGTTGGCACAGGCGACCCTCTTCGTGGGGGTAGGCGGCATTGGTTCCATCTACCACGCCTTGCGCCAAGGCGTACCCGTGGTCGGTGCGCCCGAGCACTTGGACCAAGAGTACCACCTCAACCGAGTGCGCGACCTCGGCTTGGGATTCAAGCTCAACTGGGACGAGTTTCTCCGGGCGACTCCCCTGTTGGAGGCCATCGACGATCTCCTGACCCGCCACCGCGAATTTGCCCCGCGTTGTCGGGCCTTTGCCGCCCACGTGGGGGAATGGGACGGAGGCCAAGCCGCGGCCGATGCGATTGACGCCTTTTTTGTGGACCAGCGTTCTGCCCACCCAATAGAGGCGGCCTATCAGATGCCCGAGCCCGAATTTATCCACTACCTCAACCTGAGCACCCCGGCCAACCTCGGCGTCGAGGAGATCCGCACCTTGCTCCACCGCAACCTGAGTCGCGGTTTGCCGCATATCCAACAGGGCAGCAAGATCGCCTTTGATCGGGCAAATTCTTGGAACTGGCTCTACGACCACGAACCTATGTTCTTTGAAAGCGATTATCGCGCCCTCGAACAGAAACGCCGCGATTTTTTCTCTCCTGCGAATGGCCACGTCGCACTGCACCGAAATCGTCAACGCTATCGCCTCACCTATACCTATCGGCTCTACCCAGCGACCTTGCCGCCCGATGTACGTGCCCGGCTCTTTCTGCCCTATCCCATCCCTAGTCCACATCAAGGAGCTATCGAGTTGTGTGCTTGTGCGCCGGACGATTTGCGAACTTGCTTTGCGCCGCAGGCCGGTTTTTTCTACGGCTATCCCGTCCGGGTGGAGGAGGCCGCTCCAGCCGCGGTGGATTTTTCTTACACCTGTGAGTTGACCGTGCAGGGGCGCATGGGGGCAACGGACCCGGCCCCGCTGTCGGCCAGTGAATACCGCCGCTACCGCGAAATCGATTCAAAGCTGGCGCAAGAAGCGGTCGTCCAAAACTTCTTTGCCGCATTGGACTTGGACGCGGTGGAAGACCCGTTGGAAAAGGCGCGTCGCATCTACGCCCAATTAGCCGCGGTCAAGCGCTTCAAAAAAACCAAAGAGCAATCGCAGGACTTGGCCTCTTGCATCCACGTGGTGTTGAACGACAGCGGCGGCCACTGCATAACCCTGTCCAATGCCTTTATCGCCCTTTGTCGGCTACAGGGAATCGCGGCGCGGGCGGTCACCGGAGCCCTCGCCGGCTACCCCACAGGCGAGGGTCGTTTTGAGATGGCGGCCTATAACGAGATTCTCTTTGGGCACACGTGGGCGGAGATTTTCGCGCCGGGCCAAGGTTGGGTGCCGGTAGAATTTCACGGTATTGTCATCGGCCCACAGGCGGCCACCACGGACAACGTCGCCGACGAAGCCCTGCGCCGCCACATCGCCGAAGTCGGCGGTCGCTACGTCGATTTTTACTTTGGCCAGTTGGATTGCCACCGCGTGGTGTGCTCCAATTCAGTCAAGACCGTACCGCAACTGTTGGCTTGGCGCGAGCCTGCGTCCGGGTCGCCGTTCTACGGGCCGGAAGGCTTACAATACGAGTGCCGACTCGTCTTAGAGTGCATTTGAGATGGATATTTCCGTGGTCATTGCTACGCACAACCAGCAGGAACGGCTGCGGCTGGTATTGGCCGGATTGCGCGGCCAGACTGCGCCGGCTACGCGCTTTGAAGTGGTGGTGGTAGAAGACGGTTGTAGCGACAAAACGGCCGAGGTGCTCAGCGAGATTGAGCACCAGATGGACCTAACAATTGTTCGCCTGCGGCCCAACGAGGGACGTTGTATGGCTCGTAACCGGGGGGTGGAGGCCGCCGCCGGGGAATTCGTCGCCTTCTTGGACGGGGACGCCCTGCCGCATCCCCAATGGCTCCAACGCCATGTCGAAGCACTCGAACAGGGCGGGCGGGAGTCCCTGTTGTGCGGTGCCGAATACAGTCTGCCCGATTTGGAGTACCTGCAAGACCCCCAACGGGGGACGCCGATGGAGGACAAGACCCCGAGCGTAGTGCGCGAGTACCTCCGCTCCCACCGACCGGAGTTGATCCTGACCGAGGACATGGTCCTCAAAGCCTTTGACCGCGTCGAAGCGCGCGCCGTGCTCGGGGGGTATCCCTTTCCCGAACTCGAGATACTGCAGGAACAGATCGCCGAGCTTTTTGTCCAGCATCCCGATTCCCCGATTGGTTGGCTGGGCTTTTTCCCGCACAACGGCGTGGTTTCTAAGGAGGCTTTTTTAGAGGTGGGTGGTTTTGATCCCGACATGGCCTTTAGCGAAGGGTGGGATTTGGCTTATCGGCTGCAACAGCATGGGAGTCGGCCTCGCTTTGTCCCCGAGGCCAAGACCTATCACCTCTATCACTACCACGACTTTTCCGACCCGCTCAAAGCGCGCGAAGAGACGCTCGCCCCCCAACGGGCCATGCAGTACATGGAGCGGAAATACGGGGATCCCAAGTTGCTGCTATTTCACTTCTGGTACGCCAGTATCTGGCCAGATCCCCTCCTGCCCGAAGAGACGTTGCTAAGAGACTTGGTAGAATTTCACCATGCGTACGCGCACTGGCCCACTAGCCAACTGCGCGATCTGCGGATATTGTTGGATCATCACCCACTATGGGCAGAACCAAGCGGAGCGCAAATCCCATGAATCAGAAAGGTTATTTTAGAGTCATTTCCCCTGCGTCGGTGGTGAAACATGCGCTACGATCCAGTGGATTGGTCGCGTTTGTGGCTCTGTCGTTGCTGCATCCTTCGCATCTTAGAGCCTTCACTTGGGACTTTGCTCAAGAAGGCGATGCCCAAGGTTGGGTAGCTTGGGAAAGCGGGGCTTCGGGCGCAGTAATTAGAGTACCGCTGCATTCGGAAACAGCCGGCGGAGTATGGCGCGTCGCGCCCCGGGACTTTATGCCCGGTATCAGGCCGATAGTCGAATTGATCTCCCCACCGATTGGCCGCGATTCGGCCCTATTCAACCGAGTGCGCGTCCGCTTGCGCGTACTGCACACCCAGCCGCTTGAGAGTCAGATTACGCTTCTGTGGAAGAATCCCGCTAACAAGGGTCTCCGAGGATTCTTTATCAACGCGCAGCCAAGAACGGGGATTGATCATATTACCTTGCTCAAGGGCCAACGCCATACCTACACTGCGGATTGGCAGGAGGTGACGATCGATAGTGTAGTGTCCAAGACCTATGTAATAGAGGACAAGGTCTATCGACGCCTATGGGAGGGTGAATTGCTCGAAATACGCCTTCGCCTGCCCTTGTTCAACTACTCGAAGGACGTGGAGGGACCGGGGGAAGTCCCCGAGGCGGTAGAAATCGATTGGATCGAGTTGACCCATGCGGAAGGGCCAGATTCAGAGGTCGCGCCGCCGAGGGGGGAAGAGCCGTACCCTGTCGGGACGCTCTTTGCTCTACCGATCTTTTACCCTTTAGACCAGCATGGATTGGACGTAGGGCAGCGCGGCCGGCCCGTAGCCGAGTTGGGGGATCTGGATGGCGATGGCGACATGGACATGGCGGCAGTATGGAAAGACTGGCAGCCCAGCACGAACTCCGACAGGGCAGGTTGGCTGTGCGCGTTCAATGAAGATGGTCGCTTCTCCCCCAAGGTCCGCATTGAACCATTCCCTGAGATCGCTCCCATACCTAGGCTGGCCGGTGCTGATTTGCTCGGCGACGAGCGCATGGAACTCATCGTGGGCTTTGGTCGTTCGCTTGACCTGTTGGAGCATTCATCAGCCGGTTGGTCGGTGGCGCGGCATATAGCGGACGGGGCGATTCCCTTGGGTACAGGAGATGTCGATGGAGATGGAGACGAGGATATATGGCTGACCGAGTCCTACTCCAAGCTCTCGGCTCGTGCCGTCATTTTGCTCAATGATGGGGAGGGGCGGTTCGACGAACGAATGATTCTGGCTCCCGAATTGGCCGAGTTTGCGTGGTCGCCCATGCGTCTGATCTATCATATCCCGGGTGGCCGCAAGACCGGATTGCTTTGGGGTGCCCCCGATGTTGGCACTCCACACGACTACATGGCGACCTATCTGGACGACAATGGTGAAACCATCCAAGAGCACCTCCGAGTGGATGCGGCGGCGGATTTGATCTGCTATGCGGGCGATTTTGATCAGGACGGAGATACAGATATGGTCGCGGGTAGGGCCGTCACCGCTACGACGATAGGCTCTATGCCCACAGTACTCACCGGGCTGGATCTTTTAATTAATCAAGGTGACGGCGTCTTGGACAAGGTTGCATGGTATGAAAGGGGATACGTGCAACAGGATGTGGTGTTTTCCGACCTCAATGAAGATGGGCTCTTGGACGCAGTGTTTGTCGATCGCGATTTCCGCCAGCCGGCACTCGTCGTCAACATGGGCAGAAAGAACGGCGTCCCCCTGCGGGAAGGCCACTATCCGCTGCAAGGGTTGGGCGGAACGGTCATAAGCGGCGATGTGGATGGAGATGGCGACCTAGACTTGGCCGTGCTAGAAAATGCCATGCGCGGGGGGGGCAGTGGTATATACATCCTGTCCAACCAGACAAGAACGGACGATTGAATGGATAGCCCGGATAATAAAGAAAGAGGCATAAGACGATGAGACGACCCGAAGCTATCACTCTCTGGAGGTTCGTTATGCGCGGCTTGCTCGTTGCGATTGGATTGGTGGTAGTTCCGCCTAAAGCCTTCGCTTTAACATGGGATTTTGACGACGGCACGACTTGGGGATGGACTGCACAAGAGAGCCCTTTAGGCTCTGACCGTGGGACCACCACGGTGTACAGCGAAGTCGAAGACGGCGTCTGGCGCATTGCGCCAGTGCCGAACGGGCTAAAACCAGCCGTCCGCTTGCTCTCGCCGCTGATTGGGGAGGACTCTAACCTGTTCGACTGGGTCACCCTACGGCTACGCATCATCCATGATTACCCCACCGAGGGGAACTTCCTGATGACGTGGACCAATACCGAGTACAGACGCCTCAAGAAGGAAGCACCCCGCGAATCAATCAGGTTGGGGTTTTATACGGGCCATTCTCAACTTTACCCCACCGAATGGGAAAACATCACCATAGATATACGGGCTTTGGAAGCCGCGGCGGAAGCGGACCCAGGAGAAGAGATTACTTGGCAGGACACCCTCCTCCACTTCCAATTCGACCTAGACTTATTGCACCTAGACGACGTATATGTATATGACTTAAAACCGGCGGATCGTCCGGCCTTTGTCGAAGTAGATTGGATTCAACTGACGGGGGCCGAAGAACTGCTGCTGGGCGAACTACAGCCCCGGGCGAGCACCGTGGAGGCCGGGTTGCCCGGGACGTTGTTCGCAGAACCGCGTTTTTCGGCACTGGGTCAAGAACTCGCAGGCCACATCCTGTATGGTACTTTGGGCGACTTGGACGGCGATGGGGATGACGACTTGGTCGTGGGCTGGAAAGTGTGGACTACGGGCTGGACTATAGCGACCAGCGACGGCTTGGGGGGCTTGGCCTCCACCCAAGAGGTACTCCTCCCAAACGAGGTTTATCCGAGGATTGTGGGGGGCGATGTGGACGGTGATGGGCTCCTCGATCTGGCCCTTGATACCGGTCGAACCATCGAATTGTGGCTCAACCGAGGCGAGAATGAATTTGAAACCATCCTACAGCTATCCGGCGGCTATCTCCTTGGTCTAGCCGATGGCGATGGCGATGGCGATGTGGACCTGTTGGGGGTAGAGGATCTCGACGACCGATGGTCTAACGTGACTATGTGGATCAATGACGGTGCGGCCGGGTTTGCCCACAGCGACCAGTTCGTCCTCGACACCCAAGCAGAGCTCGGGGCTTCCCTGCTGGCAGGACAACCGGAGGGCGAAGCCGTGCGCGTGTTGTGGAACCGACCCTGCTGGAAGCCGGTGGAGACTTGGCGGCTGACCCAGCCGTGGGCAGCGAGCCAGCCGCCCCCGCTGTTTTTTGAGACCGGGGAGGTCAATCCCTGCGATATGTACCTGCTGACCGATCTGGATGGGGATGGCGCGGTGGAGTTGATCGGGACGCCCGAACGGAATCTGTATTTAGGCTTTTCTGTGGGCAACACCTACCACGGTTTGGCCCTGTGGCGGGTAGATGCCTCGGGCGGCGTAGAACGCCACACCCTACTCGGTCCGCAGGTGATGGTGCCGGATACGGAGGGGGTTATTGCCCACGATCTGACCGGCGATGGCCTTTTGGACTTGGCTGTGCTCGATCTCAACATAGAGACGGGTCCGGCGCTGATCGTCTTGGTCGGCCAGCGCGCTGGGCTGCCCGTTGTCGAAGGACGCTATCCCCTGCCGGGCATCGGTCGCAAGGTACTCGCGGGCGATGTCAACGGCGATGGGGCGACCGATCTGGTCGTGCTGGGGCGGAGTCAGCGCGGCGATGGCGAGGCTTCCGTCTTCCTCAACCAAGGCATTCCCGCCACCGCTATCGCCGCCGAGACGATGTCCATGCCGACGGGGTTTGTCCTTGGGGCGAATTATCCCAACCCGTTCAACCCGGCCACGACCATTCCCGTGTCGGTGGCGGCGGGTGCGGGCGAGGTCGATTTAACCATCTACAATGTCTTGGGACAGCCGGTGCGTCGAGTGTGGAACGGTTCGTTGGCGGCGGGCGAACACCGGCTGGCTTGGGATGGCCAAGACGCACAGGGCCAACTCGTCGCTGCTGGAGTCTATTTGTATCGGTTGCAGGTCGGCGACCAGACGCGCATTCGCAAGATGGTCAAAATCGAATAGGAAGCGGACATGCTGGAAAAATCGCGCCAACCCATAGCGGCTGACTGGCAGCGTTTCATGGAACGATTGAATGAAAGGACGAAGGGCCACCTTGAACCATTGACCGAAAGGATTTGGTTATGCTTACGTTGACATTACCTGAAGCCGAAAAGCGACAAATTTTGGCGGCCCTCCAAGTCACCAACTGGCGGGTTTATGGACCGCGGGGAGCGGCTCAGTTGTTGGGTATAAGCCCGGAGAAGCTGCGGTATCGCATGCGCAAGTACGGACTGAAACGACCCAAAGCGAAAGCTACCTCGTAAATGCCAGCCCAATGGCTTCGCCTCGTGAAGTTTTTGCTCGGCAGTCTCGTCGGATTGCTGTTGAGCGTCTGCCCTTCGAGCGGAACCGAGCTCGAAGCGGCGAAAGCAAAGCTGCGCGAGCACAATCGGCTGTGGTCATTTGAGGAGGGAGCGATATTTGGCCGAGAATGGGTGAGCCGGGCGCCGGAGGACGCCGAGCTGCGAGCACTCTATGCGCGTCAGCTACATGGGCAGTTGTACGGACGCCGAGAGATTCAAGAGCAAGCCGACGCGATCTTGGAACGGGAGCCGGACAACCCGTGGGGGCTCTACGCGCAAGCACTCGCGTTGCTGGCGGACCGAGACTATTCCGAGGCGGCCAAGTCCAGCCTACGCGCCTATAGGCGGCAGCCTCGGCCGGAGTTTGCCGCGACGTACCTTCAGTCGTTTCGGTTCAGAACCACAGAAGTGTGGATGGCATTTATAGACTCCGTGGATGCGGCGACCCTCCAGCATCCCGAAGTCCTCCAAGCCCGTGCGGAACTAGAGTACATGGCTCAGTACATATTGGATGACCCCGCCTATGCGGATACGAGCCGAGCTACCTTGGCCCTGCTCCGAGCGCGTTGGCCCGACCACGTCAGCGGCTACGTGCGCGCCGCAGAACAGCTCTCCCAAGCCAATAAGCCAAAGGAGGCACTCCCGCTGATCGAAGAGGCCGTGCGCCTCGCCCCAAGCTCTGCGGATGTGCGCCATTGGCACTGGCAGCTTCTCAACCAGACGGAGCAGCTCTCGGTCGCGCAGCGACGCGCCGCCATTGAGGCCAGCATCGCCGCCTATCGGCAGGCCGTGCCGGAGACCATCCGCGGCCTCGCCCTGCTGACCACGACGTATCGGAACATCCTCGCGGACGAAGAGCAAGCGGCCGCGTTCGAGGCGAAGCTGCTGGCGCGGGCACCCGCGAGCCACCATGCGTCGCGGATTCACCAAAAGAAGTTCCAACGGGAGTACCAACGAGTACAGGCCGAGTTGAACCACATCGCCCGCGCCGCGCCGGAGTACCAAGACCAGCTTCGCCTCATCTGCGACGCGGCCTATCGGTTCCTCGAAAAACCCCTCTACGACGATAGCTTCCGCGAGCCGGCGTACCAAGAGCTCTTCAAGGCCCTAAGCGCCATGAACCCGGTTCCGGCCGAGGAGCTCGCCGAGGGGGTGCGCGACGTGGTCCAGTACGAGCCGTTCATCAACCCGCGCCTAACGTACAGTGCCCTTGTCTTGATGGCCGACCACACGCCGTACGCCGAGGAAGCGGCAACAATCACTCAGGGTCTCATACAAGCCGTGCTCGATAGGGCCGAAGAGGAGGCGTGGGGGGAGGGACCGCTAAACTACCACTTGCGCTTCGGGTACGACGCCCTCGGGTGGGCTTACTACAAAGCGGGTCGCATCGAGGAAGGCCGCACCGAGCTTGAGCGGGCACTGGAGTTTTCCAAGAGAAACACCCGTGTGCTCTATCACTTAGGCCAAGTGTTCGAGCAGATGGCGACCGAGGCCGAGGCTCGGGAGGACGGCGAGGCAGCCCGCACTTGGCTCGACAAGGCGGCCGACACTTACATCGCCGGCCGTGCGGTCCGAACTTGGGGCCCCAACCCCTGCGAGGCGGCCCTAGTCGCGCTGTACGAGCGCAGGAACGGCTCACGCGAAGGGTTCGACGAGTATCTCGCCGCGCTCCAAGCCGAGGACTCGCCCGGTCCGATCCGCTTAACGCCCAAAATAGACCTCCACCTCGAACCAACCCCGGTTGAGGGGCTCCCCGACCGTACGCTCAATCTCCCGCCCGGCTTTAAGGTCAAACTCTTCTCCGATCAAGTAGATAAAGCCCGCTTCATGGCTTGGGACGACCAAGGCGTCCTGCATGTGGCGAATATGAAGCCGCGTGGAAAGAGTCCATGGACCCCAGCCTCCGGCCGGCAAGGCACGGTATTGGCCCTACCCGACCGCGACGGCGACGGCCGCGCCGACACCGTGTACAAGGTGGCCGACGATCTCAACTGGCCCCACAGCATCGCCTTCTATCAGGGTGCGCTCTTCGTCGCCGACGACGATGCCATCTACCGCCTCGAAGACCGGGACGCGGACGGCTTTTACGAGAAACGCGCTGTCTTCGCCGAAGTGCCCGGGTTTATGGGCCGAGCCTATGAACACGTGACCCATACGCTGGTCTTCGACGAGTCCAACGACAAGCTCTACTTCCACATTGGCGCGGGGTGCGACATCTGCCGCGAAGACGACCCGGAACGCTCTGCGGTCATCGAGATGAACACCGACGGCACGGGTCGGCGGATTTTTGCTGCTGGACTGCGCAACGCCATCGGCCTCGACTTGCACCCGGTCACTGGCGAGCTGTGGGGTGCTAACACCGGGCATGACCGCGAGGGGCGGGATCGGCCACCGGAGTGGATCACCCCCCTGCGCGATGGCGGCTTCTATGGCTGGCCGCTGGCTTATGCCGACCGCGTCTGGACCGATTTCTCCATTCGCGCATACCGAAAGTCCATTTTCCCGCTGACCGGTGCTGATTCGTTGTTGGTTGCCAACATGGAGCCTCCGGCTGTCCTCATTCCCGCCCACTTGGCACCCATGGCGCTGCACTTCTACGAGCACGACCAGTTTCCCCCTCAGTACAAACACGCCGCGTTTGTCGCCTGCCGCGCAGGCGCCTTGGGCAGCGATCCGGGCTACAAGGTCATGGCACTCTTTGCCGAGCCGGATGGGTCCAACGCCCGCGTCGCCGATTTTCTCACCGGCTTCCGGCTCGATTCCAACGAGGAGGCCGGTTGGAGTGCGATTGCTGGTCTTTTCTCTTTTTTTACTGGCAACGTGTGGGGTAAGCCGGTTGGGCTGACTACGGACGAGGCCGGACGCCTCTACCTGACGAGCGACGAAACCACCCAAGCCATCTTCCGCATTGAGGCCAGCCCCCTCCAAGGCACGTGGGAAAACCCCCCGCCCGATACCCTGCTCGCCGGCGCGTCGCTGGCACTGCGTTCGACGATTCGCCTCCGGCGGCAGGTAGCCGGCGCGGGGCCGGCTCAGCTAACGGCCGATCTGTCTGCGCTGGGCGGCCCGGCGGCATGGCCGTTGCAACGCATAGACAACCAGACCTATCGCCTCGAAGCCGATCTCTCAGCCGGCGAGCACAAGGGCCGCAAGAAACTGGTGGTGCATCTCGCCCAAGGCGACGAGGCGACCAAACTGGTGCATTCTGTCGTCTTGTTGCCGAGAGAGGACTAGAGGCGTCCGGGATGCCTGACGACGCTAGGGGTGGGGTCATTCCCGCGCACGCGGGAATCCAGAAAAGGACCAAGCCCAATCAGAAACTGAAACCCTAATTGTATCGAGTCATTTAGGACTGTTATATAAAAAGTATAGACTGCGCTAGTACTACCGACAAACGCGGAGGACGTACTATGGAACGAAGAGCATTCGTCAAGGGAATCGCCGCGGCCGCGGCCGCTGTCCCGCTCATGCCCGAGGGGGCCGCAGGGCTGGCCGAGCGGCTCGGCACCCTCAATCGAGACCTAGCCGCCGCTCGCAGCGCGTCGGCGCGGTGGCAGCGGGTGCGCCGCGAGTTTCGCCTGCACCCCGGCCTAGTGCATCTCAACTGCGGCAGCATTGGAGCGACGCCCCGCGTGGTGACCGACGCCCTGATCTCGTACCTCGCCGAGTTGGAGGGCAATCCGCTGGCCAATACTTGGGGCGGCCTCGGCAACGAGATGGAAAAGGTGCGGGCCAAGGGAGCGGAGTTCATTGGGGCCGAGTTGGACGAGGTCGCGCTAACGCGCAACACGACCGAAGGCATGAACCACGTAGCCAGCGGCCTCGACCTGCGGCCGGGCGACGAGGTGCTAACGACCAATCACGAGCACGGCGGCGGCATGGTCTGCTGGCAGCACTTGGCGCGCACCCGCGGCGTCGTGGTGCGCTATATCAAAATGCCCAATCCCGTGCGCGATGCCGCCCAGATTCTGCAACGAGTGGAGGATCACCTGACGCCGCGCACCCGCGTGTGCAGCTTCAGCCACATCGACACCATCACCGGGTTGCAAATGCCGCTGGCGGCCATTGCCGCGCTCACCCGCCCCCGCGACATCTTGCTGGTATGCGACGGAGCGCAAGCCCCGGGCATGATCGACGTCAATGTCAAGGGGCTCGGAGTGGATACCTATGCCTCTAGCAGCCACAAGTGGATGCTCGCGCCCAAGGGCACGGGCTTGCTCTACATTCGCAAGGAAGTGCAAGATCGCGTCCGACCCGCGTTCACGTATTCTGGTTATGGGGCCTACTCCGCCTCGTCCGGCACCCGTAACGTGCCCCAGATCGTCGCCCACGGGGTAGCGATGGAGTTTCACAACGCCATCGGCCGCTCGCACGTCGAAGCGCGCTGCCGCCAGCTTTGCGGCTACGCCCGCCAGCGCTTAGCGGAAATCCCCCAACTCGCGCCGATCACTCCTCTCCAGCGCGAGCTTTCCTCGGGCATCGTCAGCTTTTCGCTCGCCAGCGGCCGCCACAGTGCCGTCGTCGCCGCGCTGCAAAAGCGCAATATCTTCCTCAAGCCAGCGCAGGGTACGTATGCCTATGTGGAGGACGCTGACGTGCCCAAGGAAAGCTACAACGCCCTACGCATCTCCACGCACATTTTCAACGACGAGACCGACATCGACCGCGCCATCGAGGCATTGCAGGAAGTCCTCGGCTAGGGAAGCCGCCGGCCGCGCCTCAGCGGCGGTTGCCTCCCTCGGGGCCGATCTCGCCCGCGCTCAGCCCAACGCCCGTGAGCACTTCGCTATAGCCGGGATAGGCGACCGCGTATTGGAAGCCCTCGTTGGTGCCGGCCGCGCCCACGCGGCCCTGCTTGTCGAGCGCGACGAAGTTGAGGTGCAGCTCCTCGACCGGACGGGGGTCGAGCGCGACGATGCGGCCGATGGTCTCCACGCAGGCTTCCTCCGGGTGTAGCCCCGCGCGCATGTATTCGACGACGAGGAAGGTGGCGCAGTAGCGCATGATGTTCTCGCCCAAGCCGGTGGCCCCGGCCGCGCCCACGCTCCCATCGACGTACAGCCCGCTGCCAATGATCGGGGAGTCGCCGACGCGGCCCGGCAGCTTGTAGCCCCAGCCGCTGGTCGAGCAGCCGCCAGCGAGCCGCCCCTCGGCGTCGAGGCCCAGCAGGGCGATGGTATCGTGATTGTCGGCCTCGCCCTGCTTTTCTCGCCATTCCTCCCACGCCTCGCGCCTTTCTTCCGTGAGCAGCTCGACGCTTGCAAAACCCTGCTCCAGCGCGAACTGCCGCGCCCCTTCGCCGACGAGCATGACGTGCTTCGTCGCGTCCATCACCCGGCGCGCCACCGAGATCGGGTGCAGGATGCCCTCAATGGCGGCGACGCTGCCGGCGCGTTGCCCCTCGCCGTCCATGATGCAGGCGTCGAGCTGCACCACGCCTTGGGCGTTGGGTATGCCCCCCAATCCGACGGATGCGTTGGAAGCGTCGGCCTCGGCGACGTGGATGCCGCGCTCGACCGCGTCGAGGATGGAGCCGCCCTGTTCGGCGATCCGCAGCGATTGTTCGTTGGCGGCCTTGCCAAAGGGCCAAGTAGCAATAAAGAGGGGGCGAGCCGTGCTCATGGGAAGGTCCTTTTCGGCGTGCGTTGTCCCGGCCAGCGCTAGGCCGCCAGCGGCTAGCGCGGTCTCGCGCATGAAGCGGCGGCGGCTCAGCGACATGGCCTAATCCTCGTCGCCGCTGTCATGGTGATCGCAGCATGGTCACAAGAGGCACAAAAAGCACAAAGGATGGCCTAATTCTCGTCGCCGTCATGGTGGTCGTGCTCGTCGTCGTCTTTATGGGCAACGGCGGCGATCTCGACGCGAAAGTCGAAGACGAGCTGCGCCCCGCCGGTGCAGGCCCGCGCCGGGAATTGCTCCTTAAAGTACGAGGCATAAGCCTTGTTCATCTCGTGGTAGTCCTCGATGTCCGCGAGCCAGACGGTGACGTTGACCAAGTCGTCGAACGCATAGCCGTGCTCTTGGAGTATCCGCCCGATGTTTTCCATGATCTGGTGGGTCTCGGCCGCGACCGACTCCTTGACGTCAGCGCCGTCGGCCGTGCGGGCAATCTGGCCGCTGATGAAGAGGAAGTCGCCGGCTTGGCGGGCTGGGCTGAAGGGCAGGGCCTTGAGGGGGACGGCCTCTTGGGCAAAGGCCGGCGCGACTGCGAGCGCGAGAGCAAGCGCGGCGAGGATACAGCTTTTCATAAGGGGTCTCCTGATTTGGGTTGAAGGCTGTTAATAAGGGGAATAGACCTCAGAGGAACAACGCTTACTTTTCCAAATGCTGCAATCGCCCATATTTAAGGAGGTTTCAATGGTTTTGTTTATCGAGCCGCGCCGCGAGTCAGTGACCTCGTCCGCGCCTCCGAGGAGGTCTTTCTATGACGGACAGTTCTTCCTGCTCGAGGATGTACCCGCCCGAACCAACGCGGCCCCGGAGACGGTCGCACACCGGCAAAAGAGAATAAAGACATGAGACGACGAGAAGCCCGCCTCATTTTGGGGGTAGATGAGGACGCCACCACAGACGCGGTAAAGTCGGCGTTTCGCCGCTATGCCCTCCAGCATCACCCCGACCGCAACCCGGACAACCCGGATGCCGAAGAGGCTTTTAAGAAGGGGGTGCATGCCTATCGCTTACTGACGGGGCAAGAGCAATCCGATCTGGATTCGTTGTTGGAGCAGTTTGAGGATATAGAGCAGGCTCTCAGCAACATGGAGCAGTCCTTTGACAGATTTGAAAAAAGCGTATCCGAAGGACTCGACAGTGTATCCGAAGGACTCGACAACATCGAAAAGAAGATGTCCCACATGTTTAAGTGGACCATCGCCGTGATGGTTCTCACGACCCTATCGTTGGGTCTTATCATCTGGTTCGGTTTATGACTTGAGAATCCGCAGATGGAGGTGATGTCGTAATGGACAACAATGAACGCATCTTGAAACACTTGGAGTTCATTCAAGGCGTCGTAGATCGCTTGGGTAGAAACTCGTTCCTGCTCAAGGGTTGGAGCATGGCCGTCCTCGTCGCCGGCGCCTTGTTGATGGTGCGACTCAGGCCGGACCAGCCTCTATTGGCATTGACGCTTCTCCTACCCGTTGTCGGATTCTGGCTGCTAGATGCGTACTTCTTGTGGCAAGAGCGGTTGTTCCGCGCCGAGTACGACCGCGTCCGCAAGCAGGACGAGACCGACTTTGCCATGAACCCGATGCAGCATAAGGACCAGCCGAAACATAGCTGGCTCGCAACATCTTTCTCGGTGACGCTGGTCGTTTTTTACGGCATCGAAATTCTGTTCGTATCGGTTCTCGTTGGTGCTCTAGCGATCGCGGGCAACCCAACTCCGGGGAGTTGCTGCGCGTGATCTTCAACGCTCGTGTTTGAGGACGTCTCGCTAAAAACCGCTCCCAAGCAGAGCTATCTGCGAATAGATGCTCAATCCAAATTGACAAATTACTCAATATACTGAGTAAGATTACTCAATGAAATGAACAAAAAGCCGTTCATCCCCCGGCCGTATGCGGCGTGATCAGCACGTTGTCCGTCCGCCACAACAGACCCTATTTTGCTCCTTACCCCAATCACGGAAGCAGGTCATGCAAAACCACATCGTCAAGACCCACTTAGAGGGGGCGGTCCTCCCGCGCGAAGAGCAGTTGGCTTGGAAGCTGGCCCAACTCGCCGCCCACAATCGAGCGTTCGACTCGGAAGTCGCCGAGATGATCGGCAATCGCGTCATTGACAACGCCGCGGTCGCCCTAGCCGCGATCAACCGCCCGTCGGTGCGCAACGCCCGCCTCCTCGCCTTGGGGTATCCCCATCCTCGCAACAGGGGTGCCCGCCTCTTTGGCGCGGCCAACGCCCGCAGCTTCCACTGCGAGTGGGCCGCCCTCGCCAACGGGGTTGCCGTGCGCGAGCTCGACATGCACGACACCTATCTCGCGGCCGATTACTCGCACCCCGGCGACACCATCCCCGGCTTGCTCGCCGCCGCCCAGCAAACGGACGCCGATGGCCGGGTGCTGACCTTGGGCATCCTCACGGCTTATGAGGTGCAGATGGCGCTGGTGACGGGCATCTGCCTACACGAGCACAAGATCGACCACGTCGCCCACCTCGCTCCGGCCGTGGCCGCCGGGCTGGGGACTATGCTCCAGATGCCCGCCGCGCAAATCTACCAAGCCATCAATCAGAGCCTGCACCTAGCCTGCGCCACCCGCCAATCGCGCAAAGGCGACATCACCTCTTGGAAGGCCTACGCCCCGGCCCAAGCCAACAAGATCGCCATCGAAGCGGTGGGCCGGGCGCGCCTCGGCGAGCGAGCACCGTCGCCCATCTACGAGGGCCGCGACGCCGTCATCGCGTGGATGCTGTCCGGGCCGGACGCCGAATACCGCGTCCCTCTGCCCGATCCCGGCGAACGGATGCGCGCCATCCTGCGCTCCTACACCAAGGAGCACTCGGCCGAGTACCAAGCCCAAGCCCTAATTGACCTCGGCTTCCGGCTCCACGCTCGCCATATAGATTTAGACCAAGTGGAAGAGGTGGTAATCCGCACCAGCCACCACACGCACTACGTCATTGGCACGGGGGCCAACGACCCAGAGAAAATGGACCCAGACGCCTCGCGCGAGACCCTCGACCACAGCGCCATGTACATCCTCGCGGTCGCTTGGGAGGACGGCACTTGGCACCACGTACATTCCTATACCTCGGAGCGCGCACACCGCCCTTCAACGGTCGCGCTGTGGCACAAGATCCGCACCGCAGAGGTCGCCGAGTGGACTCGAGCCTATCACCATCCCGATCCCGCGCACAAGAAGTTCGGTGCCCAAGTCGTGGTCCGCCTCGCCGACGGCACTCAGATCGCCGAACGCCTCGATAACCCCAACGCCCACTACCTCGGCGACCGGCCCTTTGCGCGGCCGGACTACATCCGCAAGCTAGCCGTATTGACCGAAGGAGTCGTAGAGCCAGCCGAGGTGGAGCGTTTTCTAGGGCTGGTGGATCGGTTGCCGGAACTGACGCCCGAGGAAGTGGACCAGCTCAACCTCGTGGCCGCTCAGGGCGTGTTGGAAGACGCCGAGAGCGAGCGCGTGGGCGTCTTGTAGCCCATCGCTTCCGCGCTCAGGGATTTGCGAAAGCGAGACAGGTGAATGTTATTTGCTAAATAACATATATTCCCTGAATGTTATTTCCTGAATAAGCATCACAGAGACCACCGCAAGAGGTTTAACTTGGCCGCTTGGACCCCGCGCTTCTCCGACTTTGAGCATGTCTTTACCGAACAGAATCCGTGGCATAGCCAAGGGGTCGTACCGCCATCGCTGGCCCCGCCAGTGGAGCGCCCGCTAGCGCAGTTGCTGTGGCAGCGGCTTCTACGCGACGATCTGCTGCGCTACCAACTCGTGCTCGGCCCGCGTCGGGTGGGCAAGACCACCGTGCTCTATCAGACCGTCCGCCACCTGCTAGCGCGCGTCGAGCCGCAGCGGGTCTGGTGGTTGCGCATGGATCATCCGCTCCTCCTTCAGATACCGCTCGGCGAGCTCGTGCGAGCGATATTGGACGCGAGTGCCGCCACCACCGACTGCCCTACCTACCTGATGCTCGACGAACTCGTGTACGCGGCGGACTGGGATCTGTGGCTAAAGACCTTCTACGATGAACGGTGGCCGGTGCGGATTGCAGCCACTTCGAGTGCTACCGCTGCCCTGAAAGAGCGCCGGGTCGAAAGCGGCGTCGGGCGCTGGGAGGAACAGTACCTGATGCCCTACTTGTTCGACGAATTCCTACACCTGATAGGGTCGCAACCCGAGATCGCGGTTGAGCGCACCCTCGGCCAAACGTTGCGCGCCTTGCCCTCCGGTCGGCCGGCGGATGCAGCCCTCGGCCGGTGGCGTCGCGTCTTCCTGTTCGTCGGCGGCTTTCCCGAACTGATCGCCCGCCAGCACCCCGACGAACAGCCGGACGAATCGAATCTGCTGCTGGCCTCGCAACGGGTTCTCCGCAGCGACGCCGTAGAGCGGACCATTTACAAGGACATCCCCCAGTCGTTTGGGGTACACAATCCGATAATGCTGGAGCGCATTTTGTACGTGCTGGCCGGACAGATTGCCGGTCTCCTGTCGCCGTCGAACATCAGCAATGATCTCGACCTGTCCCAGCCGACTTTTGACCGCTATCTCTCGTATCTAGAGCGGGCCTTTCTCGTCTTTACCCTGCCGAATTACGCTGGGCGCGAGGTGGGGATTCAACGTCGGGGCCGCAAGCTGTACTTCGTCGATGGGGCGGTTCGCAACGCCGCCCTGCAACGCGGCCTCGCCCCGCTCGACGATCCCGGGGAGATGGGCACCCTCATCGAAAACGTCGTCGCGACCTCGCTCCACACCTTGAGCATGCACGCCGGCCTCCGGCTCCACCACTGGCGCGATAGCACCCGCGAGGTGGACCTAATTTGGGGGGATCCACACCAGCCGCTGGCCTTTGAGATCGGCACTTCGGCCCACCACGCTCGGACGGGCCTTCGCGCCTTGATGGAACGGCACGAGCCCTTCCGCGGACACAGCTATCTCGTCGCACCACAAGCTGCGGTCCGCCATCCCGATGCCAGCGGAATGGGTACTCTCCCGCTCGACACCTTCCTGCTCGCCGTTGGCGCGCAAGCGCACCAAGCCCTCGCCGATCGACTGCGGGGCTGAGCAGCTAGAGTCGCAGCCCAAGACTAGGCCTCCAACACCGGCCCTTCCGCTTCCACCCGCTCGTACAGGCGTGCGAATTCCTCGGACCCATCGTCGTTCCACACCGCAAAGGACAAGCCCCGGATGGTTCCCTCGGCAAAGCCGGTCAACGCATCGAGCGGCGGGATGCCGGCCGTGTAGAGCACGTGCCCGTCTGGCAGACGCAGCTTGCCCAAGTGCCGGGGAATTTCCGCTGGGCCGCGCTGCGCCAAGCGTGCGATGACCGCTTCGTCCACCTCCACTCCGAGGCCCGGCCCCTCGGGCACGGGCGAACAGCCTGCGACGATCTCAATGCGCTGCCGGGCCGCGTCCTCCTCGTACTGGTCGTCGAGGTTGATCGAGTGAGCGGCCGTAGGCAGGACGGCCGCCAAGTGCAGGGCCAACGCCTTGGCCAAGGTCCCTCCGGTTAGCTGCACTACCACTTGCACATTGGCTTTGCCATAAGCCAAGCCGCGCACCAGCGCGTCGCCAAACCCACCGCAGTACTCGGCCACGATATACGCATCGGCCATCCCCTGCACGACCTCCTGCAACCCGCCCAGCGGCGGCACGTGCATGACCAGCGGTACGCCGCATTGAGCGCGGAGCCGCCGCCAGCCTTCGACATCGCTCAGCACCAAGGGATCCTCGATATAGCCCACTACGGGCGATTTTTCGAGCTGTTTGACGAGGGGGAGCACGGTGGCCAAGGTGCGGTTGGCATTGAAGTCGTACTGCATCTTGAAGCCTGCTGGTGCCACGTCCTCTACCGCTCGGTTCTGCTCGAACACATCGTAGTGCTGGCAAGTGTGCATCTTGAACAGCCGGTAGCCTTGGTCGGCGGCGCGGCGGACTTCGCGGCTCAGCTCCTCGGGATCGGCGGGCCGAGTCCAGGCTGCCACCGGCACGCGGTCGCGCACTTTGGGGCCCATCAGCTTGTAGGCCGGCACTTCGAGGTGTTGGCCCATCACGTCGTACAAGGCCCCGGCTAGGCCGAGGTGGACATCGCTACCCAAAAAGTCGAAGGGACTGCGGCCGATGAGGCCCTCCACGCTCTGGGCGGGCGGTGGCGTACAGCGGTACTCGCCCCAGCCGACCAAGCCGTTGTCGGTTTGGACCTTGAAGAAGGTGCGCTGGTCTATCGAGCGGAAGCGCACGGCGTGCTCGGCGTTGCGGGCGGCGAGCGGCACATGCGCCGGAATGATGTCTATATCGGTGATTTTCATGGTTGGCCTCCTCGGCGCGTAAGCGAGATTGTGTCGATGGCAAAATTGGCGATTTTAAGGTGCCAGCCGCGCTAGTCCACCTTGGGTTGCAGATGCTGCTGGGGATTCCCGCCGTATTCGTCGGGTATTGGGCGGCGCGCTAGCCGTCTAGCCCGCGCAAGTACGCCAAGCTCAGGGGCGCGGCTTGGCGCAACCGGGCTTGGCGATAGACCTTGACCGAGGCAAAACCCGCATAGCCGATGGCGTCTAAGGCGGCGAGCACGGCCTTGAAGTCGATGTGGCCGCTGCCCAGCACGCCGCCATTGCTCTCGCACAAGTGGACGTGCCGCAGCGCGTCGCGGCAGGCGAAAATGGGTTGGGTCAACGACTTTTCTTCAATGTTCAGATGGATCGTATCGACCATCGGCCCCACAGCCGATACGCCAACGCGCTCAATCAGGGCGCACACCTCGCCCACAGAATTGTTAAACCCCACTTGCAGGTGATTGATCGGCTCGACGACCACGCGCACGCCGGCGTCTTGCGCGGCCAAGCCCACTTCGCGCAGGCCGGCCGCAATGCGCTCGTTGGCCACTGCGGCGTCGGCCTCGTCTGAGCGCAGGCCCTGCAAAAGCCCGACCACGAGGAGGGCGTTAAATCGCTGGGCAATGGGCAGGTACTCCCGCAGCCTAGCGACGGCACCGGCGCGTCGGCGCGGGTCGGCCGCACTCAAGCACAGCCCCTCGGCATAGGCCGCGCCGGTCAACAGCGACGGCACCACCAAGCCACACGCCTCGACCGAGCGTTCAATCGCGTCTAGTTGGCCGAGGACCGCCGGCGTCAGGTTCAGCTCGACGCCGGCGTACCCGCAGTCGCGGATGAAGCTCAGTCCGGCGGCGAAATCGCCCCCGAGATCCGCAAAGTCAATTACCATATAACTGTAGTGCATCGTTGCCTCCATGAGAGTGGGAGATAGTGGCGGCCAGCCGTTGCTGTGTCTAAGTTACTCCATGCGATTAGGCCCCAACAGCGGAGCGCGCATGCGATACCGACGATTCGGCAAAACGAACTGGCAAGTCAGCGAAATCGCCCTCGGTGGGTCTTGGTTTTACGGACGCCCGGAATACGGCCTCCGGCCGGTGGCGCACGGAGTCGCCATAGTCGAGCGCGCCCTCCAACTCGGCATCAACTACTTTGACACGGCCCCGCTCTACGGCCAAGGCCGTAGCGAAGAGGTCCTCGGCCACGCCCTCAAAGGCGTTGACGCGCCCCATTATCTGGCGACCAAGGTCGGCTATTATCCCGCGCCTTTCGACTACACGCGCGACGCTGTGTGGCGGGGGTTTGAGGCCAGCCTTTCGCGCTTGCAGCGCGACTCGGTCGATCTGTTGCAACTCCACGAGGCCGAGCAGGCTGGCTGGGAGGGGATATTCGGCCCGGGGCGCGCCCTAGAGGCGATGCTCGAAATTCGGGCGCAAGGCTTAGCCACCCACATCGGCCTAACCGGCTCGGACCTAGTGCTCATGCGCGAGGTCCTCGCCGAGTCCGACGCCTTTGTCTCGGTGATCACCTTTCTCAAATACGACCTGCTGGTGCAGACGGCCAAGGAAATCCTTTTGCCGACCGCGGCCTCCCGCGACGTCGCCATCATCCTCGCCTCGCCGCTACACGCCGGCCTGCTTGGCTCCAAGCGCGACGCCTACAAGGAAATTGGGCGCTTTGCCGAGCTGTATCCCAAGCTCGAAAAAGTCAAAGCCCTACTCGCCAACCAGCCTGGCGACATGCCCGACCACGGGCTGCGCTACTTGCTGTCGGACCCCCAAGTCGCCGTGCTGCTCACCGGCGCGGCCACCATAGACGAGCTCGAAGCCTCTGCGGCCGTTTCCGATGGCCGCTACTTGTCGGCCGAACTCGTCGGCCGCATTGAAGCACTCACCTTTTGAGGAGGAATTGCTGATGAAACCTGTCCGCGTTGGCTGCATCGGCCTCGGCTGGATCACCCAAAGGGCGCACCTGCCGGCGTTGGCAGCCCTCGCCGAGGAAGGCCAAGTCGTTTTCCAAGCCTTTTGCGACAAAAGCGAGGAAACCCTCCAACAACAAGCAGCCGAGTACAAGCCTCGCTCGATCTATACAGATCACCACCAAATGTTCGCAGAGCAGCAACTCGACGCGGTTTATTTGTGCATTCCGCCGACCGCCCACACCGACGAGGTGCTCATCGCCGCCGACCAAGGAGTCGCCCTCTTTGTCGAGAAGCCGCAGACCCTCGACCTAGGGCAAGTCGCCGAGTTCAACGCCGCCATTGCAAAAGCCGGCATCGTATCCCAAGTCGGCTTCGTCTATCGCTACGAGCCGGCTTCCGCGCCGACTTGGGAGCTAGTGCAGAAGCGCACGCCGCGCCACGCCCAAATCCAAAACTTCTACAGCGGCCAGCCGATTCGCTACTGGACCAGCCGCTACGAACTCTGCGGCGGCTCCTTCGTGGAAAACACCATCCACAGCGTCGATCTGTTGCGCTACTTTCTCGGCGACATTGAGGCGGTCTCGGCCTTCTACGTCGAATCCCTGCCCGAAGAGCGCATTGAGCCGATGAATTTGCCCCACGTGTACAACGTCAACTACCGCTTTGAGGGGCGCTTGACGGCCAACGCCAGCGTCTCGCGGGTAATGAACAATGTCGATTACGCTCGGCGCGAAATCCTCGTCATCAGCGATGACTCGATCATTGAGTGGAATCCGCAGCAGGTACGAGAAAACGGCGAGGTGGTGTGGGAAGCCGAGCAAGCACCGCAATCGCGGGGGGCTTTCTTTGCTCAGGCTCGCGCCTTTATCGCCGCGGTGCAAGCGGGCGATCCGGCCCTGCCGCGCAGCCCCTACGTTCCTTCGCTCAACAGCCTCGCCGCCGTTTTGGGGGCCAATGCCTCGGCCGAACGCGGCGGCGAGCGGGTCCTCCTCAGCGACCTAACCCGTGCAAACGCCTAGCCTAGGAGTAACTCGCCATGCAGCCCCAACCCACGCCCTTTCTAGACTGGTATGGAGTCTGGCCCTCCCATCGCAAGCTCGAAGACGACGGCTCCGTCTGGTCGCAAGACCCGCCCCAAGGCATTGAGCTGACGCCCGAGCTGGCGCGCAAGTCCGCAGTTTTTTTCCACAAGGAGCGCCCGTGGGAGCAAGGCGCCAATCTCCACATCAACGCCATGCTACACGCCGAAGGGCGCTATCGCCTCTGGTACGGGGTGCAGCGCTTGGACGATATTGCCCGCACCTATGTCTGCTACGCCGAAAGCGACGATGGGTTTGCTTGGCAGCGGCCGGACTTGGGCTTGTGCGAGTACGAAGGCTCGACCCGCAACAACATCATCAGCACCGGCCAAGACCATCCCCTCGGCTCGGTGTTCATCGACCCCAGCGCCCCGGCGGCCGAGCGCTACAAGGCCGTCGGCCCGGGGGCGCGCTACTTCCGCCATGGCCAGCCCGACCCGGACATGGACTCTGCGCGCTTCAAGGCCCTGCTCGTGGCCCGCGACTTGGGCGATGTGTCGGCCGGGGAAAAGGCCCGGGGGATTGAGATTCGGCAGCAGCTCCACGGCGCGACCTCGCCCGACGGCATCCACTGGCAAAACCTCAGTGTCCCCGTCTTCGACGCCGGCGCGACTCAGCTAGACACCCACAACCTCTGTGTGTATGATCCGCACCAAGGGCAATACGTGGCGTACTTGCGCGGCCATATAGACCGGCGGCGCTTGGTGCGCCGCGTCTCGGGCGCGCGGTTTGCCGCCTTGGCCGAGCCGCGTCCCTGCCTCCTGCCCGACCCTTTGGACCCGATTGATGACGACATCTACAATCCCTGCTACACGCCGTATCCGGGCGCGCAGCCGCGCTATCTGATGTTTCCGTCGATATACCATCGGATCGCTTCTACGGTGGATGTCCAGCTCGCGGTCAGCCGCGATAGCCACCAATGGGTGCGGCCCTTCCGCCAGCCCATCATCGACCTCGCCTACGAAGGGGGAACTTATGGTCAGATCTACGCCAGCCCGAATCTCATCGCCGCGGCTGGCACTTGGCGGCTGCCTTTTAGGGGCTACCAACGCCGCCACGACTTCCTCCGCCGCGGCGCGGCGTACCCCGAGGACGGGGAATTTCGCTGGGCCTGTTGGGAACCGGATCGGCTCGCGGGGATCGAGGCCCAAGGCGAGGGACGGGTCACGCTCATTGAGCGGCCCTGCGGCGGCCGCGCCCTGCTGCTGAACTTTCGCACGGCTCCAGACGGCTGGATTAAGGCCGAAATCGTCCAGACCATTCACACGCCGCCCCAGCCGGTAGAAGCCTATCCCGGCTTCTCGCTGGCCGAGGCCGAGCCGCTCGCGGGCGATTCCATTGCCGAGGCGGCGCGCTGGCAAGGCCGAGCCGATCTAGCGGCCCTCGCCGGCGAAAAGGTCGGCCTCCGCTTTCATCTGTACAAAGCCAAGCTGTTTTCGGTATCTATTTGAGATTGAGGCGAACTGCGAAAACCGCGCCGCAGGCATGACAATCGGATGGAGCGGCGAGACTTACCGCGACCTAGAGACGCTAATAGTTCCTCACCTCGATAGGCGTGAGACTGAACACGCGTGAATATCTTGCAGCGGTCTTAATGTCCCCTCGACGAAGAGCCTCTCGCACATCGTCGAGACGATAGGCGTCTTCAAGAGAAAGGTACGGGGACCATCCTTCCGGCTCTTCTAGTAGCTCTACGTTGACGGCTGCAACATAGTTTCCTTCGTGGACGAGCTTCGTCCATTCCCTCTTATTCATTTTCGCCTCCGCTTGAAAGCGGCTGTATCCCTTTTTGTCGTCGCGTCGGTGACGTCGTGGGGGGGGCCGGGGCGGGTGGATTAGGGCAAGCGCAACAAGATCAGCGTCCCCAGCGCCACCAAGCTGGTTACTTGCATTCCAATCAACCAGCGGGTTAGCACGGAGATCTCTCGCCGCAGTTCGCTGCCTTGCGCGGCAATGGTTTGCTCGATGTGGTCTAAGCGGGTGTTGGTCTGGCGGCTTTGCGCGACGAATTGTTCGGCAGTGCCTTCTAGCTGGCTGAGGCGGCGGTCGTGGTCTTGCTCTTGGGTTAGGGGGAGGGGTTGTTCTGTCATGGTTCGCTCCTTTGGTGGGAGGGTTCGGGGGGAAGGCCGGAGAGCGGTTCGGCCATACTTGCAAGATAAGGGAAAATGAGGGGGTGTGTCACGTCTAGAAAGAAAAATGGGGCCTCTGGCTGAGAGAGGCCCCATTGCACGAACTTGGGGGGGCGGTGGATTCCCGCGTGCGCGGGAATGACGGGCGGCGGCGGAACCGGCCCCCTGACGGATACTGGCTACTTGAGCAACAGCATCTTTCTGACGGCGTGGAACTCGCCGCCGGCTTGCAAGCGGTAGAAGTAAATCCCCGCCGACAGGCTTTGGCCGTTGTCATTCGTCGCGTCCCAAGCGACTAGGTAGCGTCCGGCACTCTGATGCTCGGCCACCAGCGTCCGCACGACCTGACCGACGACATTATAGACCGTTAGCTGCACGTCCGCCGACTGCGGCAGGGCGTACTGGATCGTCGTCGCCGGGTTAAAGGGGTTCGGATAGTTGGTGGCGAGCGCGAAGGCGGTGGGGCGCGTTTGGAGCTGCATTGTTACGCTGGCACCTAGGGCGTCCGTAACCGTGTAGATGTAAACGGGGGAGCCTTCGGACTGCGGCGTCCCCGAAATCGTCTGCGTTGCAGCGTCAAACGACAAACCCGCCGGTAACTCTGGTGAAAGGGTGTAGGTCAGCGGGGCGGTGCCGCCGGTGGCTGAAGGCAGCGAGAAGGCAGTGACCGGCTGGCCGACAGCGAACTCGGGGATGGAAGCGTCGGCGTCGGCGGAAGCGGTTGGGACGAGCTTACCCGCGCCGAAGAATACGAGGTCGAAGGTTATCTCGGCGTTGACTGTGATGGAGAAGGTCAACGTGGCGGAGGCACCGGTGCCGTCGGCGGCGGTGTACGTGATTTCGACAGGTTCGTCGGTGGCGGCGTCGGGGGTGCCGGAAAGGGTGCGGGTGGCAGCGTCGAAGGACAGGCCGGAAGGCAGGTCGGAGACGCTATACGCGATGTCGCCGACGCCGCCAACTGCGGCTGGGAGTTCCATAGCGCTGATCGCTGTACCGGCGGTGTACTCTTGGTCGTCAATGGATGTGCCGTCGGCGAAGGCGAGAGGGGTGGCTTCCGGGGGAAGCGGGGTCTCTGTGCCGTCGGCGAGCGTGATGTGGGCGGAGGCACTCGTTAGGCCCTCAGCAGAAGCGATGAGGGTGATCGTCTCGTTGCCTTCGTCCTCGTTGTCGGCGGTTGGGTCGATTAGGAACGTGAGGGAAGCGGAAGTCGAACCGGCCGGGATGACTAGCGAGGGATTGAACAACGCAGAGTAATCTAAATCGCGGGTGGCAGCCGACTCCGGATCAATGGAGAGGGTTACGGTTGCCGCGGCGTCGAGAGCTTTGCCGTCTAGCATGGCGGTGACGGTCAGTTGCGTTACGCCGGCGTCCTCGCTGAGGGTGTGGGGCGTTACCTCCAGCGACAGGGACGTGCTCGGCGTTTCGTCATCGGCGATCTTGATGTCCGTCCGTGCCGAGCCGCCCGAGGCCGACGCCTCCACCCCCAAGTACTTATTGCCATCAACCTCCGCGTTGTCGAGGGGGGTCAAGGTCAGCATCGTCCGGCCTTGCGTCTCGCCCGCCGCAATGACGACTGAGCCGCCTAGGACAGCGGTGTAATCGGCGTCGCGCACGGCTGGCGTCCCCGTGCTGGGAGCGGCAATCGTGAAGAGGATGGTCTCGGCTTTGGCTGAAGGAGCGGCCAACGTTGCCGTTAGGAGGATGGCGGTGGTCTCGCCGTTCTCGCGGATAGACGAATGGGTCGAGGTGATGCTGGCGACGCGCACGGTGGCGGGTGGGGCCGTGCCGATCTCAAAGGTCAGGCTGAGGACGGCGGTGTTGACTGGGTCGGGGGCGCTGTCGATGACGGTGTACACGACGGTGGCGTCGCCTGCCGTCAGCGGCGTGCCCGAGAGCGTCCGGGTTTCTGCGTCGAAGACCAGACCGGCGGGCAGGGTGGCGGACACGCTGTAGGTCTTGTCGCCAATGCCGCCGGTGGCCGCGGGTAGGACATACGGCTCAATGGCCGTGCCGACGACGTACTCAAACACGGTGGAGACGACGTCGACGTCCTCGTCGAAAACGAGGCCGCCCGGGGCTGTCTCTGGGTCGCCGTCTTTCAGGGTGATGACGGTTGTGGTGACCGTCACGTCCTCGTCGTCGTCGTTCTTGACCGGGCTTTTTAGGGCGGTTAGGCCGATCTTTTTGTCGCCGCCAGCGAGGGGGGTAACGGACACAGTGGTCGTGCCGCTGATCTCGCCAGCCGGGATCGTCAGCCCGCGCAAGATCGCCGTGTATTCGGTGTCGCGGGTGGCGGCTTTGTCGGCGTCTGTGTCGGTGGTGACGACTAAGACTATGTCCACGTCCTCGTCGAAGGATTGGCCGTCTAACGTGCCGGTGATCGTGACGTTGTTGGCGCCGGTGCCAGCCTTGACTTCGGCGGGACTGGCCGTCAGCATGATCTGTGTGCTCTGCGTCTCGTCATCTACAATGGTAATAGTCTCGGTGACCTCGGGGGCGTCGTCCGCGCTGCCGATTGTGGCGACTACGTTGAATGTCCGTGCGTCGTTCACCACCTCGTTATCGACCGGGGTGAGAACCAGCGTGGTTGAAGCGGAGGTTTGGCCTTCGGGAATGACGAGATCGCTCAAGACGGCCGTGTAGTCTATGTCGCGGCGACCCTCTTGCGGAGTGATGGTGAATGTCACCCGCGTATCCGCTGATGTGGCGGCCTTCAAGGTGACCTTCAGGGCGATTTCTTGCCGACCGGCTCCCTCGCGGATCGTTGAAGGCGTGGCGGTCAGGCCGTCGGTCGCGTCTTTGAAGGTGACAACGGGGGTGTCCGTTATCTTAAAGAAATGGGGGGGCAACTCAATATACTGCGGCAGTAAGCTTTCAACTAACACAAACCTCGGATTCGACGTAGGCCACTCATCGGGATGGTCAGCAGCCGGGGAGCCCCACGGAACAGTGGTGCTAAACTGAGGACCCCGGTCAGCGATCCAAGGCACCCTAGATGGCTGATTGCCTGGAGGATATACCGCAGCCATCAGCAGGGCTCCGCTGTCGCGGTTGTCTTGGCGGGTGGCTGATCCTGCGACTACTTGGCCAAATAGGATAAACTCACGAGCAATCCCGAAATTTTGTTGAACAGCATCCATCAAACTACCAAAGTTTATGGCAGCACCAGCGTTCGCAGCAGGATCAACCACCCCATTACCGTTCAGGTCGACGCCGATTCTCGCTTCCCGAATAAGGCCGTCGCAGCGGCCATCAAAGTTGAGATCGTGTTGAGAGAGGGGGCCGGAGGTCGTGGGGGTACAGCCTAGACCTTCTTCTGAAAAGAAAACGGCGCGGTCGGGCCGTAGAGTCGAACTATCCTGATAACGATCCATTTTACTAAGAGCCAGCGAGTCGCTCATGTCCCCATCGAGGTTCAAGTCAATGCCGTTGACGACCAGCCGCTCCGTCCCCGCCGCGAGCGCGATGTAGCCAACCTTGCCTTTGGGATCGATGGTAATCGTCGCCTTCCCCGACGGCTTATTCCGGCGTATGGTTAGCGATGCGGACGTCGTCGAGTAATCCGTGTCGCGCGTCAGGATACTGTCCGCGGTAAAACCCAACGGGAAAGCAGCGCGAGCGCAGTTTCCTCTATCGACGCAGCCAAGATCGACCTCCGAGCCTGTCTTAAAGGACAAAGTAAAGGTTTGGTCCGACCGCAGCGTACCGCCGTTTAAGGTCGCGGTCACGGTAACAGGAGTCGGCCCTGCGTCCTTGCTGAGACTCGCGGGCGAAAACGAAAAGTTTACCAGATTGGCTAGCTTTTCGTCGTCCGTTACGCGAATCTCCGTCTGCTTAACCGGCTCGCTACCGGCAAGGCCGTCAATTTTGATGATGAGATCGGGATAGCGGCGGTGGGGGCGGCTTTGGCGGGCTTGCCATTCTGTCAAGTCGCCAACATCAAAATAGTTGATGGAGAGATCGTCAAGGCCAAAAGGAATGGTGAAGTCATCATAGGTATTATAAAGACCGCGGTCGTCGTTATTGACCGGCGTGAGGATAATGGTGCCGGTCGCCTTTTTCTGGTCCTTCGGAATGACGAGCGTCGGCAGCGTGATGGCGAATTGGCTATTGACATGGGCGCGACTATTGAGCCAGTCTTTCCAATCCCCCCCCGGCCTAATATTGGCCGCAATCGAACCTGTCCCTGTGTTCGCAGTGCCATAGGCCCACCACGGAGCGAGCGGGGCTATATAGTCCCCCCCCCCCGGGTACACAAGCACAACACGACCATGTTCATCTATTCTTCTTCTGCCGGAGTTGTCGGCGTTGCCGGGGAAGAGATTCCCTACTCCGTTGGGGAGGAGATTCGTTGCGGCACTTCTGAGAAACTTGGCCCCGAGTTTCAGGGACACCGCCGTATTTGCGGTTACTTTGGCGTCGCTTTCGGCGGTTACGGTAATTTCGGTTCGTCCGTCCTCCTCGCGTATCAGCGGTTTATCGACCGACAGCGTAATCGTCGCTGCCGCCGAGCCAGCCCACCCCAGCACCAAGCTAACAGCCAGTAACCAAAAGCCGAAGGAGTAGGGCCTCATAAGAGACTTTATAGGCGTCATTATTCAACCTTTCGTTAGAAGTGTTTTTTTGAAATTGGGATTTGGCGACCTTGATTAAGCCGGCGCCGCAAAAATAGAGCCGTACAGACCACTACCAACCCGGCGCGAATAGAGCACCGCGCCTCAGTGCAGCGATCATCCGGCCCTCGATGGAACGTAAAGAGACTGTGGCTAACTGTGGATAATAGCTGAAAATGCGGGGGGGAGGGGGGGAGGTAACTGATTGTCTTTCAAGGAGTTACGACGAATTGTTAAGTCTTGAAATTGGAAGCAGGATCTGGTCATCGCGGCCGGCTGGCCCGCCGCCAACATCCTCTCATAATTCAGTTGATTTACCATCTTCCTGATTCGTCCCTGTTCATTCTGCTCATTCATAAAACACCAAAATATGCCGAAAAACCCCCGCCCGCAAAGGCCGCCCGTGTGTCCTGCTGAGCGAAGCCGAAGCATCTTTACATGCTTTCGAGGCCGTTATAAGGGATGTTCTGTATGGAGTGTTGGGTATGAGATACTTCGCTACGCTCAGTATGACAGGAAGGCTGTGGTCGCGTCGCTGGCGACGTAGGGGCGGCGGCTAGATCAGGGCAACCGCACCAAAATCAACGTCCCCAACGCCACCAAGCTAGCGATTTGCATCCCAACCAACCACCGCGTCAGCACGTCAATCCGCCGACTTTGCACGGCAATCTCTTGCCGCAGGGCACTCCCTTGCTCGGCGATGGTTTGCTCCACGCGGTCAAAGCGAGCGTTAGTCTGCTGGCCTTGTTCGGCGATCTCTTGCCGCAGTTCGCTGCCTTGGGCGTCGATACGGTTGCCTTGCTTGTCGATACGGATTCCTTGCGCGTCGATTGCTTGCCGCAGTTCGCTGCCTTGGGCGTCGATACGGTTGCTTTGCTCGGCGATCTCTTGCCGCAGTTCGCGCCCTTGGGCGTCAATGCGGCTGCCTTGCTCGGCAATGGTTTGCTCCATGCGGCCTAAGCGGACGTTGGTCTCGCGGCTTTGCTCGACGAATTGTTCGGCAAGGCCTTCTAACCGGCCAAGACGGAGGTCGCGGCTTTGCGTTTGAGTAAGGGGGAGGGGTTGTTCCGTCATGATTCACTCCTTTCGAGTGAGGGGTTCGGGGGGCTGTTTGGGTATGGCCTGAGAGCGTTTGGGCCATACTTGCAAGATAAGTGAAAACGAGCGGCGCGTCACGTCAGGTGTTGGGGCAGGAGGCTTTTGTGGGTTGCCGCCCCGTGTCGGGGCACGGGGAGACGGTCTTTCGCGGGAAGGACGAATCGAGTTCGGCCAGCCGCGCACCAACCGCCCCGACCCTGAAAAGCAATCGCCGCACCTTGAGCCACCCGCTAGCCGCTCCGTATATTCTCAGCCCAATTCCAAACGAAAGTGCCTCTATGATTCCGATCCGACTCATTCTGGCCGCCTGTCTGTTCTTTACCCCGGTCTCCGCAGCGAGCGAAGGTTTCCACGGCTTTGATCCAGCCACCTACGACGGGCTGATGCTCCCGCCGGCCGTGCTTCAGGCAATGGCCGCCGAAGCCGCGCAACACTCGCCCCCTAAAAACGGCCAAGCCCTAGTCTTTGGCTTCGCCAACCTACAGCGCGACATCAGCTTTGGCATCAAGGTGGAAAAGAGCATTGAGCGCAACGCGGCCGCGGCCGGCATCGAGCTGCTGATCGCCGACAATCGGCTCGACGGGCCGACCGCCTTGGCCAACGCCGAAAGCTTCGCCCGGCGTCAAGTTGACTTCTGCATCGAGTTCCAAACCGACGTGAACTTCGGCCCGGCGATCATGCAGCACTTCAACCGCAAGCAGATCGGCGTGGTCGCCATCGACATCCCCATGCCGGGAGCCACCTACTTCGGGGCCAACAACCCCCGCTCGGGCTTTATGGGCGGCTCTTATCTAGCGCAGGCGGCCAAAACGCGCTTCGGCGACCGGGCACTCACCGAGGGGTACTTCGTCGTGGGCGAGCTGCCGCAGTCGGGCGCGATCCCCGCCATGCGCACCGAGGGCCAAATCGCCGGCTTCCTCGCCTCGCTACCCGGCTTTCCCTCCGAGCGCATCATCCGCATCGACACCAAAAACACGCTCCAGTATTCCTTCCAACAGATGAGCAACGCGCTCGGCCGCATCCCCCAAGGCGCGCCAATCCTGATCACCGCCATCAACGACCAGTCGGTCTCCGGCATGTTGCGCGCCGTGCAGCAGCAGGGGCGTGGCGCAGACGCGCTGGTCGTCGGCAAGGGCGCCGATGAGTTGGAGACGATGGTCGCCGAGGAGCATTTCATCGCCTCGGTCGCCTATTTCCCCGAGCGCTACGGCAACTACCTCGTCCCGCTGAGCCTGATGCGCTTAGCAGGCCACGATGTGCCGCCGGCTGTCACCGTCAACCACGTAATGATCAGCCCGGCCAACATCTGTCAATTCTACCCTGAATACGAATGCCAAGGCGAACCAGAATTCGACTACGTCTTCCCGCAGGCGGCCTTTGTCGAACACTTAGCCACGCTCAGGGACAAGCCCGAACTCGCTGGCTACGAGCAGTTGATTCCCGACCACTAGCAATGGGCCACACCGCACCCTTGTTGCAGATGGCGGGCATCTGCAAATCCTTTGGTCGCGCCCAAGTTTTGCGCGAGGTCGATCTCCGGTTAGACGCCGGGGAGGTTTTGGCACTGCTCGGAGCCAATGGAGCGGGGAAATCTACTTTGGTGAAAATCCTCTGCGGCGTGTACCGCCGCGACGCGGGCATCGTCCGCCTCAACGACCAAGCGGTGCGCTATGACCAGCCCGAAGAAGCCATCGGCCACGGCGTCCGCTTTTTGCCGCAGGAAGTATCGGTCCTCCCCGACCTCACGGTTGCCGAAAACATCCTCATCGCCGACCTGCCGCTCAAACGCTCGTGGCTTGGCAAGAAGGTGGACCGCACCGCCCTGCACACCCAAGCGCGGACCCTGCTCGACCGGCTCGGCTGCGACCTCGACCCCGCCGCGCTGGTCCATCGGCTTTCCGCGCCGCACAAGCGTCTAGTAGAAATCGCCCGTGCCCTCGCCGGCCAAGCGCGGATTATCGTCATGGACGAGCCGACCGCGGCCCTTGCCGACCGCGAGGTCCAAACGCTCTTCGCCGTCATCGAGCGGCTCAAGCAGCAGCAGATCGGCATCATTTACATCTCCCACTACCTCGACGAGGTCTTTGAGATCGCCGACCGCATCACCGTGCTGCGCGACGGGCTAAACGCCGGCGACTTTGCCACGGCCACGGCTTCGCGGCGCGAAGTTCTCGACGCCATGCTCGGCACCACGGTGGACGAACTCTACCCGCCGCGCAGCGCGCACACCGGCGAGGTTGCGCTGGAGGTCGAAAATCTGAGCCTGCCCGACGCCCTCGACAGCGTGTCCTTCGCGCTCCACCGCGGCGAGATTTTCGGCGTCTTCGGCCTGCTCGGCTCGGGCATTGACCAGCTTGGCCGGGCCATCTACGGCGCATTGGGGCCGCTGCCCGGCGCCCGCCTCACCCTCGCGGGGGTCCCATATTTCCCGACCAACCCTCGCCGGAGCCGCGACGCTGGAATCGGTTTTGTAGCGGCCGAACGTCAGCGCGAAGGCATCGTCCCCGACCTCGGCGTCCGGGCCAATATCACCTTGCCCTTTATCGACCGCTTCGTGCGCTTGTTCTCCGTGTCCAAGCCGCGCGAAGCAAGCCACGCGCAAAGCTGGATTGACCGCCTAGGCATTCGCACCGCACACCTCGACCAACCCCTGCGCTTGCTCTCGGGCGGCAACCAGCAGAAGGTCTGCCTAGCTCGCTGGCTGGTCGAAGATCTGGCAGTACTCATCCTCGAAGAACCGACCCGAGGCGTCGATGTGGGTGCTCGCCACGAACTCTACCTAGCCCTGCGGCAGTGGAGCCAACGAGGACTTGCCGTACTCTTGATTTCCTCCGACGCCGAAGAAGTCGCCGGCGTCTGCGACCGTTCCATCGTCCTAGACCGCGGCCGAGTGGCCAGCCGCTTTTCCGGCGGCACGGCCCCAGCCGACTTGCTCCATATCCCATGAACATCGCCGCCTTATTGAACCGCTCCGGTGCGGGCGTCGCCTTGTTGTTGGTGTTCTACCTCTTGGTCGCCGGGCTTTTTAGCGTCCTCTCGCCTTGGTTTTTGTCCTTCGACAACATGATGAGCATTGGCGCCAACATGGCCTTTATCGGCTTGATGTGCGCGTTGCAAACGCCGCTGATCATCGCTGGGGGGCTCGATCTGTCGGTGGCCGCGGTCGCCGGGCTAGCTGGGGTCGTCGTCGCGCTGCTCCACGCCGCGGGCGTCGGCATTTTCGCAGCCTGCCTCGTCGCCTTAGCGCTGGGCGGGGGCATCGGGCTGCTCAACGGCCTGCTGGCCGTGCGTCTCGGGCTCAATCCGCTCATCGCCACCTTGGGCACGATGAGCGTCATCGGCGGGCTGGCCCTCGTCTTGACCGGCGGGCTAACCAAACCCCTGATGGAACCCGGTTTCAACTGGCTCGGCAGCGGCCAGCTCTTGCGGCTGCCGGTGCCGCTGGTGCTGATGCTGCTGATCTACATCGCGCTCGGCTGGGTCCTAGCGCGGACCCGATTTGGCCGCTTCGTCTATGCGGCCGGCAGCAACCCCGAGGCCAGCCGGCTCGTCGGCGTCCCCGTCGCCCGCACTCTGATGATCCTCTACGTTCTCTCCGGCCTCAGCGGCGCGGTCAGCGGCCTAATTCTGGCGGCCATGCTCTACGCAGCGGCTCCCGACGCAGCCGGGCAGCATCTGTTGACGGTGATCGCGGCCGTCATCTTAGGCGGCACGAGTCTCTTTGGGGGGCGTGGCACGGTGTGGGGGACCTTGTTGGCGGTGCTCTTGCTCGGCACTCTCAACAACGGGCTGACCCTGATGGATGTGTCTAGCTTCTGGCAGGATGTAACGCGCGGTGCGGTGCTCCTGTTGGCCGTCGGCCTCGACCAAGTTCGCACCCGCGCCGCAGGTGCTTGAGCAGGCTTACCTTAGGTCCTCAACGGTCTCTCCCTGCCGGTACGATCCCAAGAGGCGGACGAACTCGGTGGTCTCTCGCAGGTGCTCCACAGCTTGGGCGCAAGCCGCCTGCTCCAAGTGGCCCGCCAAATCGAGATAGAAGACGTATTCCCAAGGCCGGTCGGGCATGGGCCGCGACTCGATTTTGAGCAGGTTGATGCCGCGCTCGGCAAAGGCCGCGAGGCTCCGGCACAGCGCACCCGGCACGTGCTTTAGCCCAAAGACGAGCGTAGCTTTGGCTGGATCGGCCGGCGCGGGCGCAGCGCGGCGGCTCACCACCAAAAAGCGCGTAAAATTGTGCGGCGCGTCCTCAATGCCGGAGACGAGAATCTCCAGCCCGTACGCGGCGGCCGCTTGCGTTCCGGCTATGGCTCCTCGATCGCGCACGCCGCTGGCGGCCAGCTCTTTGACCGCGCCGGCCGTATCATCCGTCGCTATCGTCTGAGCACCGGCCAACGAGTGAATGAAGCGCGTGCATTGGGCCAAGGCCGGCGGCTGCGACGCGATGTAGCGGATGTCCGCGAGCTGCACACCCCGATTGACGATGAGGTTGTGAACGATCCGCAGCTTGATTTCGCCAACGATGTGGACATCGCTTTGCAGCAGCAGGTCGTAGTTTTCGTGAATGCTGCCCATCAGCGAGTTCTCAATGGGCACGACTCCGCAAGCGCAAGACTCGTCTTCCACAGCGGCAAAAAGCGCCTTGAAATCGGGCTGGGGGGCCAGTTGTGGCTCTGAAAAAAAATAAGCCCGCGCCGCCGCCTCGCTGAACGACCCGGCGTACCCTTGGATAGCCACAGGGCCGCATGTCTCTGTTCGCTTCATTATGTTCGCCTACTCGATTCTTCTTTAAGGACAGGTTTGGGCATTTGCTCGCCGTACTCCTTTTTCCATTTCCAATAGCCAAAGACGATGATAATCAGATACGCGACATACAACAAAGCAGTCAGGTAAAGCCCTCGGCTGTAGGAGAGATAGACCAATGCACTGTCGATGACAAACCAGTATCCCCAATTCTCCAAAATTTTCTTGGCCACCATATAGGTCGTCACCACCGCATACCAAGTGGTGAAGGCGTCCAGATAGGGCAGGGCGGCCTCGGTGTTTTTGTCCAATAGATGACCGGATAGCACCACGACAACCGCCGTCCCAGCAATGACCACACCGTGCTTTTTGAGCGACCAAGTAGAAATGGGCAGGGTTGAGGATCGATCGGCGGGATGCCGCCATTGATACCAGCCATAGACCGCCATGGCCAAGTAGTAAATCTGTAGGGCCGACTCTAGGTACAGATTGACGTCGAAGAAGACGTAGGTGTAAATCGCGGTGCTGGCGAAAGCCGCTCCCCAACACCAAATACTTTCCCGCGCCGCCAAGACCAAGTAGAGAATGGCCAAGACGACAGCCGGCACCTCCCACCAAGAAGTCAGTTCCAGCGCTTCAACTATTGCCGGAGTTTCCATTGTCTATCAGTATATCACCTCCGCTTACATTAAATGCAATCGACAGGAGCGACTCATGCACCCGATCACCGACGCCCAAAAGCAGCAATTCAAGGAAGAGGGCTACTTCATCCTCGAAAACGCCATCCCCGCCCATCACCTCGACCTCCTGCGCGGCGAGTGCCAAGCCTTCATCGACAAAGCCAACGCTCGGATGGACGCCGAAGGCACGGATACCTTGGGCCTCAATCACCGCAACAGCCGCTACTTTGTATCCAATTGCTTCCGCGAGCAGCCGCGCCTGCGCGAGTTCCTTTTCAGCCCTCTAATGGCCGCAATCTGCCAAGCCACCCTAGGCGACGACGCCTATTTGTTCTGGGAGCAATACGTGGTCAAAGGGGCCGAGGCCGGCATGAAATTCTCTTGGCATCAAGACTCGGGCTACGTCGGCTACCCGGATCACAAGCCGTACTTAACCTGCTGGTGCGCCCTTGACGACATGTCTGAGGCCAATGGCACCGTCCACTTGCTGCCTTTTTCGCGGTCGGGCATTCGCACTTGGGTCAAGCACATCCGCGAGGAAGGGAGCAACGACTTGATCGGCTACTTCGGCCGCGACCCCGGCGTCTCGGTCGTCGCCCCGGCCGGCAGCATTGCCGTCTTTACCAGCTACAACTTCCACTCCAGCGGCACCAACACCACCCATCAGATGCGCCGCGTGTATTTGGCCCAGTACTCCTGCGAGCCGCTGACCTCGGCCGACGGCAGCAAACTCTGGGGGAATGCCGAGCCTTTTCTCAAGGCGGGTAAACGGGTCGATCCGCCGCCCACACTCACCAAGTCCGCTCCTTGAGCAACGCTTGGATGGCGGCACGCGGCACGGGCAACTCGTCAATATGGCTCTCTAGCCAGCGCGAGAAATCCTCCTCAATGGGGTCGGACCAACGAGTATCGATCTGGCCGGGCGTGTATTGGCCCTCGGCCAAGCGCTGTTTGCCAAAGCGGTCGCGGAGCGCGATCAACTCCGAGGTCTTGACCACCTGTTCGGCTAGATGAGGCGGGATGAAAACGACCCCATCGTCGCGGCCGAGGACTACGTCGCCGGGCATGACTGTCGCGCCGCCAATGCGCACCGGGCAGTTGACCCCGGCCAGCATGATGGTGGGCGAGGCAAAGGTGGGGTGAAAGCCGCGCACGAAACTGGTGAAGTTGGGCAGCGCTTGGATGCCGTCGATGTCGCGGACCGCCGCGTCGTGTACCACCCCGTTGCCCGAATTGGCGTAGATCGCGGTGGCGAGGTTGTCGCCAATGACGGCACCTTGGTCAATTTTGCCGAATACGTCGGCTACGTACACGTCCCCGGGCACCAGCATATCAATGGGCCACGAGATCTGGTCGCCAATGCAGCCAGTCCGTTCTCCTTTTGCTTCCATGACCCGACGCATGACGGGCCGCCGCGGCAGGTACGCGGCCGTCAGGGCGCGGCCCGCCAGCACTTGGCCGGGATGCGTGCAAACCCAGCCGTCTTCGTACTGCCAGTTGTAGCCGGGGCCACGCAAGACGCCCCAGGCTTGGGTAATGCTGACGTTGTGCATGCGCTCGAGAATGTCGTCGGGCACCTTGGGACGACCATCGGCAAAGCGCTCGCCCTGCCACTCCGGGGTGTACTCGATTAGCTCTTCTGGAGACATGTTCAAAGGGGCAAATTTTTCCACGGTAGTGCTTTCTCCTCGTTGAAATGTGCGCGGCACCTTTCCTACTTTCCCTTCCATACGGGCTTCCGCTTCTCGGTGAACGCCTTCGGGCCTTCGACAAAGTCGTCCGATTCATACACGCGCTCGGCCAGCGGGAAGCGCGTGTTGATCGCTTCCCACAAAGGCAACTCCAACCCCCGCACGGCCGCCTCTTTCCCCGCCTGCAAGGCCAAGGGCGCACACGCCAAAATCGCCTCCACCCATTGCTCGGCGGCCTCTTGTAGGCCCTCGGCTGGCACCACTTGATTGACTAACCCAATTCGCCGCGCCTCCTCCGCTGATATGAGTTCGCCGGTCAGGATGAGTTGCATGGCCGCGCTCCACGGCAGCCGCCGGACGAGCTTGTGGATGCCCCCGGCGTCGGCCAGCAACCCGCGCCGCGCTTCGGGCAACCCCAGTTGCGCGTGTTCGGCCGCCACCACCAAATCGCACCCCAAGACCAGTTCCAACCCGCCGCCCACGGCATAGCCGTTGACCACGGCCAGAAGCGGCTTATAGCAATCACGGCCCCGCTGGAAACCGCGTGCCGCGCCGCTGGCCTCGGCGCGGTTGTGGCGGCGCGCGGCCTCGCCGGCTTCAGCCCGCCACTTCAGATCGGAGCCAGCGCAAAACGCCCGGGTGCCGCTGCCGGTCAAAACCCCGACCCACACGCTGTCGTCGTCGCGGATCCGCTCCCAAGCGTCGGCCAGTTCCTCGGCCATGGGCGGGTGGATGGCGTTGAGAACCTCGGGGCGGTTGAGGGTGACCGTGGCGACGTGGTCGCGTTGTTCGTAGCGGATGAACTCGTAGGGGGCCATTGCTCAAGACGGCACTTCGACTAGGCTGCCCGATTCGGCGGCCTGCTTCAACGCCTGTAGTGCGGCCACGTTCTTGAGGCCATCTTCGGGGGGAAACTCCGGGGTCTTGCCTTGGAGAATACAGCTAGAGAAACGCTCTAGCTGCACTTGAAAGCGATCCGGGCCGGAGAAGGTCTCCACGCGCTCGTCGTTGCCAATGGCGATGTGGACCGCGGCCTGCTCGTCGAACATGTTGGGAACGCGGACCGCGCCGTGGCTGCCGACGATCTCCAACACGCAGCGGAACGGCTCCTCCATGCCGGCCGCGATATAGGCGACCCGGTCACCGGGAAAGCGCAACAGCCCGGCCAAGGTCGCATCCACGCCTTGGCGCAAATGCTGAAAAGCCTGCGCGGCCACCGGCTCGGCATTGAGCACAAAACGCACTGCGCTGACGCAGTAGCACCCCGCATCCCAGAGCGCACCCCCACCCAATTCGCGCTTGGCCCGGATGTCGGTGGCCCAATCGCGGATGCCGAAGGTTAGCTCGGCCCGCGCCAACTTCACCTCCCCGATCTCCCCCTGCTGTACCAGCCGACGCGCACACTGCAACTGCGGGTTGAGGCGATGGGTGAAAGCCTCGGTTAAGAGGACCTCGTTGGCTTGGGCGGCGTCGATCATCTGCCGCACTTGGGCCACCGTAATGGCGAGCGGCTTTTCGCAGAGGATGTGCTTGCCCGCCTGCGCCGCCTTGACCGTCCACTCGCAGTGCATGCTATTGGGCAAGGGGTTGATGATCGCGTCGATCTCGGGGTCGTCTAGCACGGCTTGGTACGATCCGTACGCCTTGGCAATGCCGCATTGGGCCGCGCTTGCTTCGGCCTTGGCTGGGTCCCTGCTCGATAGGGCGGCGATCTCGGCATTGTCTATAGCCTGCGCGGCCGGCAGGTGGCGGTTGAGGGCTATCTGGGCGGCACCCAATAGTCCATAGCGCACAACGTTAGTCATGGGGTCTCCTGTTTAATCAGAAAACGATGTCCTGTGCGTACAACGCGGCGATCTCGGCTTCTGCGTACCCGGCCTCGCGCAGCACAGCCTCGGTGTGTTCCCCGGCTAGCGGGGCAGGTGCCGGGGCTGGAGCGGGCGTCTCCACTAGCCGCAGGGGGGTGCCAACGTGGCGCATAGTACCTACCTGCGGATGCTGGACTTCGACGATCATCTCGTTGACCGCGAGCTGAGGGTCTGCTAGGGCCTCGGCGGTCGAGCGCACCGGTGCGACGAGGATGTCCTTGGCCTCCAGCAGCGGAATCCACTCGGCACTCGTTTTTTCTGCGAATATCGGCACTAGCCGTTCCCGCAGGGCCTCGCGGTGCTCCACGGCCGCGGCGAGCGTGGCAAAGCGCGGGTCCCCGACGAGCCCTTCAGTCGCTAGGGCCTCCTGCAAGTCGCGCAACAGTTGGTCAAAGGGGCGGAAAAGCGCGGTGACCATCAAGAAGCCATCGGCCGTCGCAAACACTGCTCCGTCGAGTGGGTTGCCGCGCGGATGAGTCGCTCCGCCTGAGCCATCGTCTTCCCCGTCGTCGCCCAAGTTGAGAATTTTGCTCGTCGCCCACGCCTGCATACTCATCATGCCGTCGAGGAGCGAGGTTTCCACGTATTGCCCGGTGCCCGTGCGCTCGCGGGCCAACAGTGCGAGGAGAATGCCCTGCGCCAGCAACATGCCGCCGTTGAAATCGGCCACCGTATAGGGCAAGCGCTGGGGCGTACCGTGGGGGCCGACGAAGCGAGCCGCCACGCCGCTCAGCGCTTGAGCCATGGACTCGTGGCCGCCCTTATTGCGCTCGCTGTACGGGCCTTGTGAGCCATAGCCCGAACCAACGGCGTAGATGAGCCTCGGGTACGGCTCTCGCAGCGCAGCGTAATCTAGCCCTAGCTTGGCCATGACGGCACCGGAACGGAAGTTGTGTACCAGCACGTCCGCGTCTTCCAACAGGCGATGGACGATCTGACGCCCAGCGGACTTCTTGAGATCGACCACTAGGCTTTTCTTGGAGCGATTGAGGCTGGCAAAAGGCAGGCTTTGCTCCTTTACCCACGGGCCAAAGGCGCGGGATAGGTCGCCGCCGGGGCGCTCTATCTTGATGACTTCCGCGCCGTGATCGGCCAAAACTTGGGTGGCAGCCGGGCCGAAGATCACTTGGGTAAAGTCGAGGACGCGGATGCCGTCGAGTGCGGGCATGGACATCCTACGGCTCCTCCCATGGTGCGCTTGCCACCTCAAACGCCGCGACATTGCGGCTGTCCCGGCTGAACTCCACGGCAATCAGGTGGATCGGCTCGCCCCGAGCGCGGTACTTGTCGGCGTACCGCCGCTCCTTTAACTGCGCCATGGCCGCGCCCTCGGGCGTCAACTCCACCACTTTGAATTCAAATATGTACACATTGCCGTTGAATAACACCGCCATGTCCAGACGGCCGTGGTTGCTGCTGTCCTCCACTGTGATGGCAAGCCCCAAGGCCGCGAAATAGGAGTAAAACACGCTCGCGTAGTAGCCCTCGTAGTTGGCGATGTCGTTGTTCGTGTACCACTCGTAGGGAATACTGGCGAAAAATGCTTGGAACAGCCTGTTAAGCCCCTCGAAGTCGTTCGCCTCCAGCAGTCTGTATAGCTGGACGCTGTTCTCCATCTGGCGCGACGGGTCCTTTACCAAGCAGCGCAGTAGGCTCCGGTTGAGGCTCTGGCGCACCTCCCGGTTGGGATACCCTAGTCGATAAAGCGGCTCACCGCCTAGATTTTCCTCGTCGGTGATGGTCAGATAGCCGGTCTGGAACAACAGCGCCTCGGTCGCGATGTCTTCTATATCAAAGGTCGATAGCAGGTCGCTGGTGCCCACCATCTCGTCGAGTTTTAGGGAACTGACTCGGCGTTTGAACAAGGTCTCGATTAGGAACGTCGGCGTACCGGTCTCAAACCAATAGGCCCCGAACTGCCGCTTGTCGAAGAGCAGGAGGATGTCGAAGGGGTTATAGACCTTCTCGTCGCCCAGCCAACTGTAACCGTTGTACCAGTCGCGGACCTCGTCGCGGTCCAAGCCCGGCAGTTCCGGCGCGAATACCGCGTCTATGTCCGCCTCGGTGTAACCGCACACTGCTGAGTAGCGGGCGTCGAGCGTGATGTCCTTGAGGTTATTGAGGCCGGAAAACAGGCTTACTTTGGAGAATTTGCTGACCCCGGTGAGGAAAGTGAACTTGAGGTGCGCGTCGCGGTCCTTGACCGTCGCATACAGACCGCGCAGCAAGTCGCGGCTGGCGCGGGCGATCTCCGGCTCCTCTAGGGAGTCCAGAATCGGTTTGTCGTACTCATCGACCAGAACGGCCACTGGCTGGCCAGCGCGATCGTGCAGTGCCTCGATCAGCCGACTGAATCGCTCCGGTGCCGTGTCGTATTCCGGTGCGAGGCCGGCCCGACGTTCAAAAGCGTCCAATTGCGCCATGAGGTTTGTATGTAAGTAGCCCGGCTCCTTGAAGTGGCCGCTGCCAAAGCTCAGGCGCACGACGGGATAGCGAACAGACCAGTCCCAATGGCCGTGGATGTCGAGTCCTTCAAACAGCACTTCGTTGCCTTCAAACAGTTCCTTCAAGGTGTCGAGGAAGAGGCTCTTGCCAAAGCGGCGTGGACGCGACAGGAAGTAGTGCTTGCCCTCGTTGAGCAGCCGCCGGATATAGGCCGTCTTGTCGATGTAGTAGCAGTTTTCTTCGCGCAGTTGGCGGAAGGTCTGCATGCCGATGGGCAGCTTGCGTCTAGCCGCTTGCTCCGCCCGTATGCTCGTCTGCGTCATCGCCGCCACTCCAAGAATCGTTTGCTCTTCATCTTTCTTAGGCCAATCCCACGCGCCTCATACCGATGGCGGTGAAGTCACCATTGCTTCTTGGGCTTTGCGAGGCAGTTCGACGAGGAGTTTCTCTTTTATCTTCATCTTTGTACCTTGGATATTATACCCGCCCAAGCAGACAATCTCAAGTCTGCCCGACGCGAGAACGCGAATAGAGGAAGCGAGGAAACCATGACCCAGCCCTGCGCCCAAGCCATCCTCACCCCCGAGGACCAAGCCTTCTTTGAACAGCAGGGCTTTCTCCTCGTTGAAGACGCCCTGCCTCCCAGCGCGCTCGCCGAGCTCAACGCGGCCACCGACGCGCTCTACGCACGCGACGCCGATGCCGGCCAGCTCGAAAAGGGCGGCAAGCTCAACATGCGCAACTGCATTGTCGAGCACCCCGCCTTCCTCCAGCTTCTCGACTGGCCCACCACGGTGCCGCTGGCGTGGCAGCTTCTCGGCTGGAATATCCAGATGCTGACCTCGCACTTGATCGTCCTGCCTTCGGGCGACGAGCCGGCCGAAGACCAAAAAAACAAGCTCGGCTGGCACCGCGATGGCGGGACCTCGCCCCGCGAGATGAGCGAGCCGCACCCGCGGATTCTGCTCAAGATCGCCTATGCCCTCAGCGACCAAACCACCCCGGCCTCGGGGGCCACTTGGGTCGTCCCCGGCTCCAATCGCCTGCTCGGGCGACCGGCCACAGACCCCACGACCGGCTTACCTTATGGCGCACAGGCAATGAATATCCGCGCTGGCTCGGCCTTCCTATTTGAGCAACGCACCTATCACTCAATCGGCTACAACTGGGCAGGGTTCCCGCGCCAGACAGTGTTCTTTGGCTATGGTTATCGCTGGGTCAAACCCATGGACTATATCGCCATGCCCGACGAACTGGTCGCCCGCTGCAATCCGGTCCAAAAGCAGCTCATTGGCGTCGTCGGCGATCCATTGAGCTACTACTTGCCCCAGGACGAAGACGTACCGCTCAAGGCACTCGTCGAAACAGAAGCGAACCAATAGAGGACGACCATGGATATTGCACACGCATTAGATGCCTTGGGCACTCGCGCAGACCTGCTGACCGCGCAGAACAGAAGCGATCTCGACGAGAAGGGCTATACGGTACTCCCGGGTATCATCGACGACGAGTGGCTCGCGGCACTGCGCGACCGCTTTGAGGAGTTGTGCGAAAAAGAGGGGGTCCACGCCGGTATGGAAGTCCATCAGGAGCAGGGCACTCGCCGCCTCTCCGACCTTTGCAACAAGGGGCCGGTCTTTGACCGCGTCTATACCCACCCCAAGGTGCTGGCCGCCATCTACCACGTCATCGGTCGCCCCTTTAAGCTATCCTCGCTCAACGCCCGCGACGCACTGCCCGGCGAGGGGTTACAGGGGCTACACGCCGACTGGGGAGCAGACTACGACGGCCAGTTTCACGTCTGCAACTCGATCTGGCTGTTGGACGACTTTAGCGAAGAAAACGGCTGCACTCGGCTAGTGCCCGGCTCGCACAAGGGACTGCACCCGCGCCATGCCTTGGAAGACGCGCAAGCACCCCACCCCGACGAAGAGCGGCTCATCGCCCCGGCCGGCACGGTCGCCGTCTTCAACAGCCACACATGGCACGGCGGCACTCGCAACCAGACCAAGGACCGGCCGCGCCGCGCCATGCACTGTTACTTCACCGCCCGCGAGCACGGCCAGCAACTCAACCAGCGCGAATACCTGCGCTACGAGACTTGGAAGCGCATCTCGCCAGCAGCGCGCTATATCCTCGATGTGGAGTAGTTTTCGGCGAGCGGCCCTTTACTTCTGCTATCGCGGCGTTCACATCCATCTCGACTCTGCGTACATTGACCCCAATTCCCCACTCACACTCAGGAGGTGGTAAATGAAACTCTCACACCCGGTCGTCGATCTGTGCATAGTGTGCAGCAACTTTGAAGAATCGTTGATGTTCTACCGCGACAAACTGGGATTCGAGGTCGCACTCGACATCGACATCCCCGAAGGCTTAGCAACGGGGATCGGGCTGGCGCCGCAAGGCTTTAGGCAGGTGCGTCTGCAAGCGGGAGAGACGCTGATCAAGCTGATGGAGATCGCCTCGCCGCCGCCCAAGCGAACCGCCCAATTTGCCGCTGGGGTACGCTGGCTCACCTTCTTCGTCGCCGACGTGAAGGCCGAGTGCGCCGCACTGAAGGCAAAAGGAGTGGAATTCTTGTCTGAGCCGATGGCTGCCCCGGATACTCCGGGCGTCGTCTGTACCCTAGACCCCGACGGAATCCTCATCGAACTCGTCCAGCGGTCTTGATCGACAAAGAGCCAACGGTGGAGTCGCTTCAGGCATTAAGCCCTTCAAACATCTGTCCGGCGAGATGATAAGCCAGTATCGGTGGGACTGCGTTTCCCACCTGAGTAAATTGCCTCGCCGGAGCCCCAGTAAAAACAAATTCGTCTGGGAATGTTTGTAAGCGAGCGCACTCTCTTACAGACATAGTCCGAGGTATATGGGGGTGTAGATGCGACCGACCGCCACCCTTGGTGCCGCCAGCAATGACCGTCTTTGAGGGTAACATCGGGTTCAGCCTATCCACCCTGCCTAATTTGTCTCTCTTTCCATAGTCCAATTTCATGTATCTTTCAATCGACTCTGCCTTGTGCTCTCTAGTTTCATTGTTGGCTAAACCATCTACCGACTTCTCTAATGCCTTGCCACATGATACCGTAGAAAATTGCTTCTGCGGAAACTGGAAAGAGCCATCTATGACCCCGACGATAAACACGCGCCACCTATTCTGTGGAATAAAGAAATTCGCCGCATTCAGTAGGGTGGGTTTTACTACTGTATATCCTAGTCTTGCTAGAATTTGACACGCCTCAGATACTTGGCGACCACCGTCCAGCGTTAGCAAGCCTTCCACATTTTCGATTAAAAATGCCTTCGGCCTAAATACTCTAACGAGAAATATGTAATCGAAAAGGAGATTTCCGTAACCTTTGTGATCAAAACCTATCCTTTTGAATTTTTCACCATTCTTTGAAAACCTCTGATTAGCAGCGATACTAAAGGGCTGACAAGGAGGACCGCCGACAAAAACGCCTGGAAAATTTTCTTTAATACCAATACTCTTTAGTATATCTATGATCGCGTCAGTGTCCCTGACATCACCATTGTATTCAGGAGGGCCAATGACAGTTGTAGAAAAATTGTCGCGCAATGTATTGCAGAAAATTTCGCTAATCTCTATCATTGCTACCGTCTTGAATCCAGCGAACTCAAATCCTAAGTCGAGACCGCCACATCCAGAAAAAAAACTTACTAGCGGCATGTCTTTTTTACGTTTTTTGAACTCACTAAGTGTTTTGTATTTTAAGCTGAATTCAGGAAGTAGATTATCTATTCTCTTATTACTTTCATAAACTAATGAATCATAGCTCAATCCTAGCTTTTCTAACTCTGAAGAGAGTTTCTTAGAGTGAGTCTTGCAGTATCTTAAAAGTTCGCTCTGCTCGTTTAATTTTAGCTTTCTCATTTTGCAACACCTGATTTTGCTTTATTATACACAGAAGTGGCTGTATTTTTGTCTGGAAAATCCTCAATAGAATTTTCTTTTAGCCAATTTCGATAATACACATGAACACTTTTATGACAATTTGGACAAAGGGGGACGACATCTTGCAGCGAGGTTCCTCCGCTTTCTATAAACACAGCCGACGAGAGAGGTAAAAGGTGATGTACTTCTAGGATGTTGTCAACCCAATCGTATTTTAGCTTGGGAACGAGCGCACACATGTCGCAACTGTATGGAAACGGTAAGCTGGCGAAAAGAGCTTTTCTAAGAGCAGGACTCCGTTCAGTCCGTAAGTGTGTTGTACGCCGCCTTTTTCCTTCAGTAAATTCTACTTCTACCGGTGACTCTCTTTCAGCGATTCTTGGAATTTTTGCGTCTTCATAAATGGAGGACATTTGGAAAAATTCTTCAGTCCGATCAGAGAGCTTTGGTCTCCTACTCGGTTGTACGAATTCTGTTAAGAGGCTGTCTGAAAACCCATTATGTAGTCGTATTTGAATCGGCGTACTCATCAGGCCATATTCAGGTTTCACCACAAAATCTGAACAGAAAGGCTCGTATGATGAGTACGCCCAGTGGCCAATATGCAACCGATGTAACCGATGTGCAATGGCAGCAGATCGAACCGTTGCTGCCGGCTCCGCGGTGGCGCCCCAACGGTCCGGGTCGGCCGCCGCGGGATCGGCGTCCGATCGTCAACGGGCTTTTGTATCTGAACAAGACGGGGTGTCCTTGGGCGTTGTTACCGGCTTGTTTTGGCCCGTGGAAAACGGTGTATGATTACTTCCGTCGCTGGAGCCGGCACGGGGTCTGGCCGCGGGTGTTGGAACGGCTCACCCAGCAGGAACGCCGCCGCAACGGCCGGCCGGCCACGCCCTCGGCGGGCTGTATCGATAGTCAGACCATCAAAACGGCAACCCATGGTAAAACAACCGGTTACGACGCGGGCAAGAAGGTTCAAGGCCGAAAACGGCATCTGCTGGTCGACGCCTCAGGCTTGCTTCGACAGGTGGTGGTCACCGCCGCCGATGTATCCGATCGAGACGGCTTGCAGCAGGTGTTGACCCGCTTGGGGACGTCCGGCGTAGCCCGGTTACGCAAACTGTGGGGCGATGGCGGCTATCGAGGCGAGGCGATCCGAACATGGGTGGCCAACCTAAAAAAGACGCACAAGATTGACTTGGAAGTCGTCGCCAAACAAGGCCCCGGATTTACCGTACTCAAACGCCGTTGGGTCGTCGAGCGTACCTTGGCATGGGTGATGAACTCGCGCCGTCATGCCCGAGATTATGAGGTGTTGACCCGCCATAGCGAAGCCTTGATCCAGATTGCTATGATCCACCTGTTACTCAAAAGAATCAAATAGAAAATGGAGTTTTCAGACAGCCTCTAAAGACCTGAATGAAATAACTATCGGGCTGTTCAATAAAATCATTGGAATCGACAAAGTGCTTGCAGATGCTGCTTACCGCGAGACGGTCTTCTGCCTCGTAAGCAAGCAGAGAAGACGAGAATACGCGCTTGTAGTTTCTCCAAACCGTATAGTGACTCGGACTAAATGGTAGTCCAGTAATATCCATCAGGCGATCGCGTATTGGATCGTCTCCACGCAGTTCGATTCCATCCAACTCACAGAGGGCATTGGCAATTAGTGCAATGTTGCTAAACCTAAAGTAGTCAAGCCGTCCTTGGTCCCATCTCCACTGAGTAACCATACAAAGTATCTTCAGTTATACGGTTTCGTTGAGCAAATCCACTGCTGACGCTCGCGTTACAACGGCTCAAAAAACGTAATCCCGTTCCCGTCCAAATCGAGAATGGTGAATTCCTTCGTGCCCCAAGGCGTCGCTTGCAGCGAACTGTGCGGGTGAATCACTTCTTCCCGCTGATATTCTGCGTAGAGCGGCTCGATGTTTTCCACCTCGACGCGGCAGGCGGTTTTTTCGGGGATGTTTTTGTCATCGCATAGCCACAGGTGAATCTCGACCGCGCCGCACACCAGCGTAGTCCTCCGCTTGGAACAGCTCGGTGAACCCCAGTCGCTGTACGTAGAAGGAGACCGCGTTGGCAATGTTTAGCGCCGCCTGCTTGGGGATCGCCGTGCGCAGTACAGTATGTGTGGACATCGGTTCTCCGGTGGTTAGACAGCTTCTCGCTGATAGTACGCCGCGAGGATCTCGGCCACTTCTGGCCGCGCAAACTCCGGCGGCAGGGCCTCGCCAGCGGCCAGCTTTTCGCGGACTTGGGTTCCCGATAGGAACAGGTACGCGTCGCTGTCGTGCGAGCAGTCGCGCATCATCACCACCTCTTGGCACTCCTCGCACCAGACGGTGTGATCGCCGCGGAAAATTTCGATTTCGAGGGCGTCGTCAAGGCCATCGAAAATGGTCTGCGCGTCAAACGCTCCGTAGTAATCGCCAACGCCCGCGTGGTCGCGCCCCACTATCAGATGTGTGCAGCCGCTGTTCTGGCGAAAGATAGCGTGGAGCACGGCCTCGCGTGGGCCGGCGTAGAGCATGTCAAAGCCATAGCCAGCGATCAACACGGTGTTTTCCGGGAAGTAGCACTCGACCATCTTGCGGATGGAGGCGTCGCGCACATCGGCTGGGATGTCGCCGGCCTTTAGCTTGCCCAGCAACATGTGGATGAGGATGCCATCGGCCTCAACGGCCTGCTGCGCCATGCGACATAGCTCTTCGTGGGCGCGGTGCATGGGGTTGCGGGTCTGGAAGGCCACGACCCGATTCCAACCGCGCTCGGCGATTGCGGCGCGTAGCTCAACTGCGGTGCGGAAGGTTTGGGGAAAGTCGCCGGGGAAGTACGAGAAGTTGAGCACCTCAATCGGCCCGGCGATGAGGGTGTCGCCCGCGGCCTTAAAGGCAGCGACTCCGGGATGAGCGTCGTCGGCCGTGCCAAAGACTTGGGCGATGATAGCGGTGCGCTCCGCGTCCGACAGCGGTTCGACCGCTGTCACTGCTTGGATGGCAAGGGCGGGATTGCCGTCCACATTGGGATCCAACAGGGCGATGCGGCTGCCGGGACCGATGGCAGCGGGAACCTGATCGCCGGGGACTAGGTTGACGACCGGGGTGGGCCACAGCAGGCCGTCGGCAGTGTGCATGTTGGCAGCCACGCTCTTGGCCTCGCTCGCGTCCATAAAGCCTGTGAGCGGGGTAAAGTACCCTGAGCCGAGCATGACGGCTGAGGAGGCCGCGGCGGAAGAGACGACGGTAGAGGGCAGGTCGGCGGCTTCTGCTAGAAGCTGGGTACGCACGGCATCGTCTTCGACATAGAGCGGCTTGAGTTCTTCTGCGCCATGGGGTTTAATCATGCGTATGCTCCATTGGTTAGAGTGCTTAATGCACGGGAATGCCGGCTTCGGCGAGAATGCTGTGGACATTGGCGGCGGCTCTGGGGTATTTCTCGTTGGGCAGATGCTCTAGGAGCATGTAGCCGTCGGGATGGGCGTCGTGCCACAGCTCGAGCGCGGTAAAGAGGTCGAGTTCGCCATCGCCGGGCACCTCCTCGTCGATGTGGAGCACCAAACCGTTGGACAGCTTGATGTCCTTGCAATGCCCGACCGCGGAGATGGGGTTCATAATTGCAAAAATTTGCTGCAAGCGCTCGGTGCTGTTGTACACTTGATCTAGGTTCTGGAAGTGGTTGACGTAATCCATGACCACGGTCATGCGCTCGGAGCCGACCGCTTGCAGCACATCGCGGTTTACTTCCGGCGACCCCATGATGGTGAGCAGATGCGTCTCAACGACCATGGTGACGCCTGCGGACTCGGCTTTGGCGGCCACGCGCTTGAGGGTCTCGACGAGTAGGGCGCGGGCCTCGGGTGTGAGATTGAGCGGCGACGGCGCGTACGAACCGGCCGGGTTGAGGCTGCCGGTGCGGATTAGGCAAGTGTGGGCAGCCAAGTCGCGGGCGACCTCAATGCCGCGCTCGATTTTGCCGACGACTTGGTCGCGCACTGCGGGGTTGGGATCAAACAGGCACTCGGAAAAGCCAATGCCGAATTGGGGCAAATCCATGCCCGCGGCTGCCATGGTGTCGCGCACCTTGTGGCACTCTGCAGGGGTGACGGCAAACAGCGATTCCCCGGGGGCGTGAAAGGCCGCGCCCGTGAGATTGAGTGCCTTGATCGCCGCTAGGTGTTGGTCGCTAATTGCGCGAAAGTCCGGGGGCAACATGCCGACGACGCCGAGCCGCATAGGAAAAACTCCTTTGTTGAGATTGTGTAGTAGAAAGGGGCCGAATCGCCTCAAAACTGACCAATGGCATGAGCAACGTCAACACGCGAGGCGTTTGCCCAACCGGAGCGGGAAGCCTACCTTGAACCCTTTAGCCCGTAACTACTCAACGAACCATGACCTTCGCCCTGCCGTTTATCACTGCGCTCGTCTCCGGGCTTTACACTTGCCTGTGGGGCGCGTTCAAAGACGCTCCCTATGAGGGGTTCAAACCCAAGACCTTTCCGCGCAGCATGTACTTCCACATCGCGATCTTTTTGCCGCTGTACTTCATCCCGTATTTCAGCGCGCAATTCCAGCATCTTGGGCTCGTGCAACTATTCTTCCTGATCATGGGCCTAGAGCGCTTTCTCGCCGAAATCTACAAGGGCTTCTTCCGCACCGAAGACCAGCAAAAGTACTTCGTTCCCTCGCGCATTACCTTCTTTGGCCGCCCGGTCGCCAGCGACTTCCTCCGCTATAGTGCGGGCGGTCTAATCGTCGCCATCGTCTTTGCCTTCTTGCTCGTCGCCGCGCCCGTCAAGAGCTTCTGGGGCTATCTGGCGACCGGGTATTGCACCGGGCTGCTCGTGGCCTTGGGAGGGGCTTATAAGGACGCGCCCTTCGAGGGGTTCAAGTGGCTCAAATTCCAGCGTTCTGGGGTCGTCTTGGCCGCCTTGAGTCCGCTGTTTTACTTTCTCGGCAATCCCGAATACCCGGTCGGCTTGGGGTTTCTCATCTACATGAACGGCGGGCTAGAGCGGTTCACCGTCGAGTACTACAAGACCTACATCCAGCGCAACATGTCCGGGAAATTCCAACCCAACCTGCCCAAAATTCAGCGAGAATTGGACACCCGCGAAAGGTTTCACTACGCGGCCTTGGCGATCATCGCCGGGCTGGCCGCGCTCTACGCCCATGAACGCGGCGCACTATGACGCAGTGGTAATTGGCTCCGGGTTCGGCGGCTCGCTGGTGGCCCACGCGCTGGTGCAATCCGGGCTAAAGACCGCGCTGCTAGAGCGGGGCCAATGGGCCAAGCGCGACGACGCAGACTGGGATCAGCGCACCATCCTGCTGCAAAAACGCTACTGCGCGGCCTCACCCCTGTTGGTCAAGCAGTACGGACAGCGCACCGTCCAGCGCGTCTATCCCAACGAAGTCGTCGGCGGCAACTCCGTCTTTTACGGCGGAGCGTCGCTGCGGTTGCGGCCGGCGGATTTTGCCCGCTGGCCCTTTTCCTATGCCGATCTAGCCTCTTACTACGCCCGCGCCGAGCAGCTTCTCGGCGTACACGGAGAGGTGGGGACTGATCCCTACCAGCCGCCGGGGTTGGCGGCCTATCCGCGCCGCGCTGTTGAGCTCAGCGCACCGGCCCAGCGCATTTACCAAGCGGGGACGGCCCTCGGGCTACGGCCGTTCAAGATCCCGCTGGCGATCAACTTTTCCGACCACACCCGCCCCCTCTGCCTGCGCTGCATCACCTGCGATGGCTTCCCCTGTAAGGTGGAGGCTAAAAACGACATGGCTTCCACCGTGCTGGCCGCGGCCGTGGCCGCCGGGCTGGATATCGTCGTCGGCGCGGTGGCGCGGCGGTTGGTGCAACGAGGGGGGCGCGTCGAGCAGGTCGAATACGTAGATAGCATCTCCCGACAGGCCCACGCGCTCTCGGCCGACTTGGTGGTCTTGGCCGCTGGGGCACTCAACAGCCCGGCCCTAATGCTCCGCTCGGGATTCGACCACCCCCTGATTGGGCGCTTTCTCATGCGCCATTGCAATGGGGTTGCCTGTTACATCTTTCCCTTTCGCACCAACCCGCAACAGGTCTTCCACAAGCAGCTCTGCTTTTCCGATTTCTACGAAGACCTGCGGGCGGAATTCGGCACGGCCGTGGGCGTCATTCAAGACATCTATACACCGGCACCCTCCATCATCCGGCACCACACTCCTTGGGGCCTCAAGACCCTCGCCGGGCTGCTGGCCAGCCGCATGCAGAGTTTGCTCTGCATTGCCGAGGACGATCCTCGTCGCGAAAACCGCCTGTCGTTGGCTCGTGAGCAGGACCTCTTCGGCATGGAGCTGGTACAAGTAGAGCACGCCTATAGCCACGCCGACTGCCGTCGCCGCGACCTTTTGCTGGCCAAAGCAGGGGCCGTATTGCGCCAAGCGGGCGGCTTGCTGCGCTACCGCTACTTGATCGATTCCTTCTCGCACGCCGTAGGCACCCTGCGCTGCGCCACCGCGCCAGAGGAAGGCGTACTCGACGTGGATTGTCGCTATTGGGGCAGCGACAACCTCTACGTATCCGACGGCAGCTTCATGCCGTCTTCGGGTGGAGTAAATCCAAGTTTGACGATCGCGGCCAACGCCCTGCGGGTCGCCGAGCGGATATTGGAGCAGCGATGAAGAAGGTCTGTCTGGTAGGGTGCGGCACCATCGGTCGCCTACACGCGAAAAACCTCGTCGGCCGGGTCGAGCTGTCGTTTCACAGCCGGACGCAGACTCGTGCCGAGGCCCTCAGCCGTCAATGCGGCGGGGGGCAGGTATTCGCCGCGTACGCCGAAGTCCTCGACAGCGCGGTGGATGCGGTGCTGATCTGCTCGCCGCCGGATGCCCATTGCTCGCAGGTCGTAGCAGCGTTGGCGGCCGGTAAGGCGGTGTTGGTGGAAAAGCCTTTGTGCGCCACAGAAGGCGATTTGGCGGCGATTGAGGCGGCCGCGGCAGGCCATCCAGACGCGCTGATGATGATCGCGGAAAACTACTACTACAAGCCCTTGCTCAAGCTGCTCAAGTGGATCATCCAGCAGGGTTTTATCGGCCAAGTGCGGCAGGCGGCTATTGGCAAGCGCTTTACGCAGCAGACCGCGGGTTGGAAAAGCAGCTATGGCGCGTTGCTGGAGGGCGGGATCCACTTCGTGGCCCTCGGAGCGGAACTTTTCGCCGCCGCGCCCAAGCAGGTGACAGCGGAGTTTCCCGGGCACCGGGCGGGCGAGCCGGAGCGGAACTCGGTGGTGCGGCTCGAATACGCATCGGGAGCGGAGCTCGTGTTGCGCTATGCTTGGAACGCCTTCAGCTTGACCAAGGGCATCTTTCAGCATGCGCGGATTTTGGGGGCCGAGGGGGAGGTGATCTTTGAGTGCAATGGGCTGTACGTGTGTTTGCGGGGGCGGCGGAAGCGGCTCTACCTTCCGGGCGTGAGGGACCTGATGGGCTACAAGGGCATGACGCAGGATTTCTTGCAGTGTTTGCAGGAGCCGGGACGGAAGCCGTATTCAGACCTAGCGCGGGCTAAACGGGATTTGGGCATTGTGTTTTCTGCATATACGCATATAAAGGATTGAGCGGATGAGCGACGCGGAAAAAATTATCTATTCGATGTACAAGGTCAGCAAGCACTACAATCGGAAGGTGGTTCTCGCAGACATTTCACTATCGTACTTCTACGGCGCCAAGATCGGGGTATTGGGCTTGAATGGGTCGGGCAAGAGCACCTTGTTGCGGATTATGGCGGGCATAGACCGGGAATACGAGGGGACCATTCGCGTACAGCCGGGGTTTACCGTGGGGTACTTAGAGCAAGAACCCGAGCTGGAGAAAGGAAAGACGGTCAAAGAGATCGTCGAGGAGGGAGTGCAAGAGACGGTGGACTTGCTGCGCGCTTATGAGGACATCAACGCCCAGTTCGCCGAACCCATGGACGACGACGCCATGAACGCCCTGATTGAGCGGCAGGGCGCAGTGGCCGACCAACTCGACGCGGCCGGGGCTTGGGATTTGGACAGTAGGCTGGACATGGCGATGGGCGCCTTGCGCTGTCCGCCCGAAGACCAAGAGGTCTCCACGCTTTCGGGCGGCGAGCGGCGGCGGGTGGCGTTGTGTCGGTTGTTGCTCCGCCAGCCGGATATTCTGCTCCTAGACGAGCCGACCAACCACCTCGACGCCGAAACGGTGGCGTGGCTGGAGGGACATTTGCATCAATACCGAGGGACGGTGATTGCCGTTACCCACGACCGGTATTTTCTCGACAACGTGGCGGGCTGGATTCTGGAGTTGGACCAAGGGCGAGGCGTACCGTGGAAGGGGAATTACTCGTCGTGGCTAGCGCAAAAGAAAGAGCGACTGCGGCTGGAAGAAAAGAGCGCGAGCGAAAGACAGCGGACGTTGGAGCGCGAGTTGGAGTGGATCCGCATGACGCCGAGGGCCAAGCAGCAAAAGAACAAGGCGAGGATCAGGGCCTACGAGGATCTGCTAAATCAGGATCGAGTACGGCGGAACGAGGCGGTGCAACTCTACATTCCGCCGGGGCCGCGGCTGGGCACTATCGCCATTGAGGCCCAAGGCGTGAGCAAGTGCTACGGCGACCGCATTATCTTCGAGAACATGAATTTCGCCCTGCCCTCGGGGGGGATCGTCGGGGTCATCGGGCCAAACGGCGCGGGCAAGACGACCCTATTCCGGTTGATTACCGGCCAAGAACGCGCCGACAGCGGCCAGCTCCGCATCGGCGAGACCGTGCGGTTGGGGTATGTAGATCAGAGCCGGGAGACCCTAGTGGGGGAAAACACCGTCTGGCAGGAGGTATCGGGCGGTGAGGACGAGATTGAGCTGGGTGAGCACAAGGTACATTCGCGGGCGTACCTCGCACGCTTCAACTTCATCGGTGCCGACCAGCAGCAACAGGTCGCTACGCTTTCGGGCGGACAGCGCAATCGGGTCCATCTGGCCAAGGTACTCAAGGAGCCAGCCAACGTGTTCCTGCTCGACGAGCCGACCAACGACCTCGACGTGCATACGCTGCGCGCCCTAGAGGAGGGGTTGGAGAATTTCGCCGGCTGTGTGGTGGTCATCAGCCACGACCGGTGGTTTTTGGACCGGATCGCCACGCACATTCTGGCGTTTGAGGGCGACAGCCAAGTCTATTGGTTCGAGGGCAACTTTTCGGAGTACGAGGCGAACAAAAAGGCGCGTCTAGGCGACGATTCGGTCGTGCCTCAGCGAGTCCGCTATCGCCAACTGACGCGGGAGTGACTGCTGATGGCTACTGTATCTCGAAAGCGGCCGGTGGATACGATTGGCTGCGATAAGTGCTCGGCGACGGCAGCGCAATAAGTGCTATCGCCGCCGAGCCGGAAGCCGAGGGCTTGTTCGGCAACACGTGCTAGGCGATCCTCGGCAGGGTGTTGGAAGCTGTGAGATGGAGGCATGGCCCGACACCCTTACAAGTCCTTCTAAAAGAGAACTTACCTAGGGGGTGCGACAGATCGCGTCGCAGGCAGAATTTTTTTGAAGGGATCGATTCTGCTAAAGGCGACTAGCTAGGGCTACCGGACCGGGAAAGGGGTCTTGCTGGATGGTTGAGGAGAATTTGCCGGGAAGGATTGGCGCATGAGGAGGTTTAGACTACTGTCAAAGTCGCCTGATCATTATTACTTCATATCCCCACTCTTGGTTGTCGTCCCTTTAAGGAAACGAGCCGGTTTCATTGCAGGAGGCAGACATTGGGACGATTCAGCTTCGCTGCTACTCTTTACTCTCGGCACGGTTACTGGAATCTAAAATCGCGAGGGCGATGCCGGCTGGGGTCTCCAGTCCGGTGATGAAAGTTTCGACGTTGGAGCCATCCAAGTTGGCACGCTGGATTGTGCCCGTTCCCGGGGTATCTGTGCCCTCGTCTGTCCAGTATATCTTGCTCCCCTCCACATCCAAGGCAATGCTGGTTGGGTTCCCCAGTTCGGTGATGAAGGTTTCGACGTTGGAGCCATCCAAGTTGGCACGCTGGATTCCATATCTTCCCCCGTCTGTCCAGTATATTTTGCCTCTCTCCACATCCAAGGCAATGCCGAAAATGACTACTCCACCGACGAGGGTTCTGATGTTGGAGCCATCCAAGTTGGCACGCTGGATTGTATATCTTCCCTCGTCTATCCAGTATATTTTGCCTCCCTCCACATCCAAGGCAATATCGGTTGGGTTCTCCAATCCGGTGATGAGGGTTTCGGTGTTGGAGCCATCCAAATTGGCTCGCTGGATTTTTTCACTGCCTGTGTCTGTCCAGTATATCTTGCCCTCATCCATATCTAAGGCAATGCCGGTTGGGAGGTCCAATTCGGGGACGAAGGGTTTGATGTTGGAGCCATCCAAGTTGGCATACTGGATGCTCGAGACATCTGTATCTATGCTCACGTTCGTCCAGTACATCTTGTTCCCGACTACGTCCAAGATGATAGCACTTGGAATTCCCCTAAGCCCAAGTAATGTGAGAGATTCCCTGTTTCTGCCATCCAAGTTGGCACGCCAGATTTCTCTCCTCTCTATGTTCGTCCAGTATATCTTGCCTCCCTCCACATCCAAGGCAACGCCGGTTGGGTTCCCGGTTCCGGTGATGAGGGTTTCGGTGTTGGAGCCATCCAAATTGGCTCGCTGGATTTTTTCACTGCCTGTGTCTGTCCAATATATCTTGCCCTCATCCACATCCAAGGCGATGCCGGCTGGGTTCTCCAATCCGGTGATGAGGGTTTCGGTGTTGGAGCCATCCAAATTGGCTCGCTGGATTCTATATCTTACCCCGTCTGTCCAGTATATCTTGCCTCCCTCCACATCCAAGGCAATGCCGGTTGGGTTCCCGGTTCCGGTGATGAGGGTTTCGATGTTGGAGCCATCCAAATTGGCACGCTGAATACTAGCCGTGCCTATGTCTGTCCAGTATATCCTGCCTCTCTCCACATCCAAGGCGATACTGAATGGGTTCTCCAATCCGGTGATGAGGGTTTTGGTGTTAGAGCCATCCAAGTCAGTACGCTGGATTTTGCCCGTACTTGGAGCATTTGGACTCGCATCTGTCCAGTATATCTTCCCCCCGTCCATATCCAAAGCGAGGCCGGCTGGGCTTTCCGATCCGGTGATGAGGGTTTCGATGTTGGAGCCATTCAAGTTAGTGCGCTGGATTTCGCCCCTGCCTACGTCCGTCCAGTATATATGCGACAAGACGGCGTCCTGATTTTCGGAAGTTTCGCTTACCGAAGATTCCGAGTGTGGGACGGCTTGACCGATCCCCGGCGGCAACGCGGGATCGGACGGATTGACGCTGTATGTACCAATCAGATAAGCATCGGTAAAGTCGATGTCGCCATCTGCATCCACATCGCCGAGGGAAATGTTGGGGATATGGGCCTCGAGGGCCGAGGAATTGATGCTGTACATCGCCACGAACAGGGCATCGGCAATATCGACGAGGCCATCGCCGTTCACATCTCCCAAGATTCCGCCCGCCGCCCGCTTCATTAGACGAAATGCCGCGCCGCCGTACTCTTCGATCACAATATCCGCCTCGTCAACTCCTACTTGGAAAGCCGGATTTATATACGGAATCAAGTCCGCGCCCGAAACCGTCAACCCATAGACCGGGCTGTTCGCTGCTACCGGTTCCGCCACCCGCACCTGTCTCTGAGGAATTGTCCCTACCGCCGGAATCCCCGCCTGCCCATCTACTAACACCATCCGCCGACTCACCGTCAGCCCGCCGCCGCTCAGACGATAAACATACACCCCTGCCCCCACGGCTCGCCCCGCTGCATCCGTAGCGTCCCATTGCGCCGTGTGCATCCCCGCCGACCGTTCCCCATCCACTAACGTCGCTAAGTGCTGCCCCAGCATATTGAGCACTTCCAGCCGCACATGAGAAGCTACCGGCAGTTGATAGGGAATGATGGTGGAAGGATTGAACGGGTTGGGATAATTCTGCCCCAGTGTAAAGCCATCTGGCAGGGCACTGCCCGTAGAAAGTGTTTGCAGCGGCAGCGCAAAATACCCAGCCTCGTCCGTGGTTGTGCCGACGAACTGGCGCACATCAGTCAAATCAAACAGCCGCACCTGCACTCCAGCCGCAGGCCGCCCGGACGACAGGCGCACCCGACCTTCAAGGAGAGGGGCTGCTCCGACGTGAAGGCTCAACACCAGCCCGATGAGACTGCCGATAAGCAACTTCATAAGGTCAATTCTTTGTATAAGACGCGATCAGAAGGACATAGAGCTAGAACAAAAGTTGACCACCAAAACGCAACAGAAAAGCGGCAACATCCTCGCCAATCAGCAAATAAACGGGCTTTCCGGTGTCTTGCCTCAGTTGATCAAGGGCCGTGTCAAGTGCTTCGGAACCGGCGTCGGCGGTGGATACAATGACCCCCATGTCTGCATCCCAATATTGAAGTGCCTCTCGGATCTGATCTACAGCTCTGGTTTCCCGCATCTCTCCTTCAAATGCTTTCACTTGAACAACGCAAGTGCGCTGTTCTTTGATCCCCAGAATGGGTACTTCCCATTCAAAAATCACCTGTAGGTCTGCGCCTCGTTCTCCGGGACCACCTTGTTCCTTCACTTCTTTGACTCCGGGAACATTTCGGAAAATTTCCGCAATCGGGCTCTCAAGCTGGGAACCTGGGAACGTATGCTGAATTTTCTTTGTGATATTGGGTAGAATCTCCTTTTTGAGCCAATCGATATTCGTCTCCGTCGTACTAGGCGTACCTCCTTCACCTTCTTCCAGCGACGCGATAAGGTGCTCAAATTGCTCATGCAGATCGTAGATGCGCCACCAACCGCCTCGTAGTTTGAGCTTCTGTCTTAGCTGAGGATGAACGATGGCGTCGTTGCTGTCAAAGACGCGAACGGACCCGGGGTCAACGGGGAAACGATGGTTGAAGTCATCGTCTTCGTAGCTCCAAAAATAGGGGCCAGTGACGCGGGCGAGTGTACGCTTCCCCCATTCAGGTATATTGATATAAACCACATAATCGTTCTTTTGGATGTCGAGTAGGAAGGGATAATAACAATCCCGTTCTTCTTCTGTAAGGTTGCCCCTGCCCCCATTAATAATTCTGGACTGCAACTTTTTTAAGTCAGCAGTTTCGACGTAGCTCCAACCGAAACGTCCCACCCCCTCCTGTAGAGAGTTGTAGGTAATAGCATCGCGATCAGGATCACCCGAGCCCCTCAGCGCATAGATCGTGTAGTCGTACATTTTATTGTTCCTTTCTTTTTAGTAAATGCGATGGATGATAGATCAGAAAACTCCATGAACACGTTCTCAGATCGACCTAAAAACAGCTCGAAAAAGACACTTAGTTATGTTTGGGATAACTGAATCAGAACGTTCTCGTCGCTCCTCTGCTGAGTATAAAGAGCCAACGACCCAGCAGGGTGCCGGGCCATGCCTCCATCTCACAGAGTAATTTGAGAAGTTCTGCCTATTCGCCGGGCTTCAGGGAGCTACCCTGTGCCGAATAAAGGCTATTTTATTCAACAGATGACCCGACATGGCGCGGGTACTCTGTTTGATGAAGGCAGAGGTAAAGATAAGGTGGTCATTTCCAATGTCAATAATTTTCTCGTAAAAAAAGCCGCCTACTCTCGAAAGCGGGCGGCTCAGAAAAACAGCTTCTTTATATATTGTATATAGACTATCTAAATCGCATAGCTGCTGGCCGTATAGGTCGCGGTTTGCCGAGGTTCCATTTCTGTCACTTGCGCTGATCAAGCACAAGGTTCGTCCCACATCTCAAACCATTTAGCGGTCCCGCAAACCAATCGCTTTTCACTAGCACGGCACTCACCTAAAGACGGGGCCGCACGTAGCGATGCAGCGGCTTGACAGCTATACGTATGTTCAGTATATTTTGTGCCGCTCACACGTTGATTTCCGCACAGGAACGCCATGTCCCAGTCTCAGCAGGTCGTCCAAGAGCGCTATCGCCGAGCGCTCGACGCCTTGACCCAAAAGCTCCAACAAGACCGCACGGTCTTGGCCGCCATCGTCTATGGCTCATACTCGTACGACCAAGTTTGGGAGAAGTCCGACATCGACTTGTGGATCGTCATGGCCGACGACCCCAAGGTGCGGCACTACAAGGACCACTGCCTCACCGAACAAGGCGTCATCATCCACGCCAACCTCATCCCGCGAAAGCGGTTCCAGTTGAACATAGAAGGATCGCGCCAAGGCGGTTGGCTCGACTTTACCTTCGCGCACAGCAAACTCCTCTTCTCCAAGGACGAATCCATTGCCGCATGGTACAAAGACGCCGAGCGCATCGGGGCACGCGACCGCGACTACCAGTTGCTCAGGCGCGCCCTCTCCCTGTTGGCCACCTTCAACAAAGCCCAGAAGTGGTATCAGGTGAAGAAGGACTACAACTACAGCTTCCTGTGGCTGCTCAACGTGGCCGACCAACTCGCCAGCGTCGAGTGCATACTCAACGGCCAAGCCCCGGGCCGCGAGGTCATTCACCAAGCCCTCGCCTTTAATCCCGAGTTCTTCAACGCCATCTATACGGAGCTCATCGCCGCCAAAAAGAACGCCCGCACCCTCGCGGCGGCCCTCCAGCACGTAGAGACCTACCTCGACGACCACCTCTGGGACTTGTTCCAGCCCCTACTCAACTATTTGGCGGAGGCCGAGGCCATGCGCACCGTGTCGGAAATAGAGGAACACTTCAAAATGGAAGGCGCGGACTTCGCCTGCGAGTGGTTGGTTGAAAAAGGCTTGTTGCAAAAGATGTCGGCGCCGTTGCGCCTCACCGAAAAGAGCCGCACCGAGCTACAGGAAGCGGCCTATCACTACGATGGCGACGGGTCCGATTGGGGCCTGCACTAACGAGGTTATTATGGCCATGCGAGACGCGATCGCCATTAAAGGCGCACGCGAGAACAACCTGCGAAACATCGACGTCAGCATTCCGCGCGATAAACTGGTCGTCATCACCGGCATCAGCGGCTCGGGCAAATCCTCGCTGGCCTTCGACACGGTGTACGCCGAGGGCCAGCGGCGCTTCATGGAATCCATGTCCACCTACGCCAAGCGCTTCGTCGAGCAGATGAAGAAGCCAGATGTCGATTTCGTCACCGGGCTTTCGCCGGTCATTTCCATTGAGCAAAAGACCATCTTCAACAATCCGCGCTCGACCGTCGGCACCATGACCGACCTATACGAATACCTGCGGATGCTCTACTCCACAGTAGGCCAAGCCCACTGCCCCTATTGCCGCCGCCCCATCGCCTACCGCACACCCTACCAGATGGCCGAGCACTTGCTGTCTCTGCCAGCCGGAGCCGAGGTAGAGATCCGCGCCCCGGTTTTTAAGATCTACGGCGAGGACTACGCTTTCCTCTTTGACGACGTGCGCACCAAGGGCTACCGGCGGGTACGCATCGACGGCGAGCTATGCGACCTGAGCGAGGAGCTCGCGCTCGACGAGAACGAAGATTTCCACATTGAGGTCGTCATCGACCGCTTCGTCATCGGCGGCGACCTGCAAAAGCAGCTCCTCGCTTCCATCGAGCACGGCCTAGTAGTAGGCGAGAGCTTTCTCAGCTTCCACCTACTAAACCCCCAAATCGCTACCGCCCCAGAGGCCGCGGCTTTCTACGAAGGCTTTGGCTGTCCCGAGCACCGCCTCAGCATGGCCGAGCTGACCCAAGGCTACTTCACCTTCAACGAGCCGCTCTCCGCCTGCGTCACCTGTTCGGGTTTGGGAACCTATCTACAGGTCCATCCCGATCTGCTGGTGCCCGACAAGAGCCGGAGCATTATCGACGGGGCCTTTGTGCGCGAGGCGTTCAACTACGACCGCAATGGGTGGGGCGGCCGCATCTTCTACAGCTTGGCCCAACGCTACGGCTTCGACCTAAACGCGCCCTTTGCCGAGCTGTCCGACCGCGTCGTTGACGTGCTCTTCTACGGCACCAAAGGCGAGCGTTTCGCCATTGTCCTGCCGCCGGGGGCGACCGAGGGCCGCCGCTACAAAGGGCGCAAGGTCTCTTTCGATGGGGTCATCAATCAGATCGACCGCCGCTATCGCCGCTATCGCCGCCAAGGGGTGGCGCATTCGGGCATGGAGGACTACCTGCGTAAGGTCATGGTCGAGTACGACTGCCCGGACTGCGGCGGCACACGGCTCAAGGCCACTCGCCTGCTCGTCACCGTTGCCGGCCGCACCATCCACGACTTGTGCGAGATGCACCTGCAAGAGCTGCGCGATTTTCTCGCGGGCGTTCCCATGCCCGTGCAAAGGAAGCAGGCCGGCGAGCAGATCGTGCGCGAGTTGGTGTTGCGGCTCGACCTCATCATGGGGATTGGCTTGGATTATCTCAGCCTCACCCGCCGGGCGGGGACCCTCTCCGGCGGCGAGGCCCAACGCATTCGCCTGTCCACGCAGATCGGCTCCGGCCTAATGGGCATGCTCTACGTGCTCGACGAGCCTTCCATTGGCCTCCATCCCAAAGACAACGTCAAGATGATTGAGACGCTCCGCCGCCTGCGCGATGTCGGCAACACGGTCATTGTGGTGGAGCACGACGAGGAGACCATTCGGGCGGCCGATCACGTCATTGAACTCGGCCCCGGGCCGGGCGTACACGGCGGCCGCATCGCCGCCGAGGGGACCATTCACCAGATATTGAAAAACCCCAACTCCCTAACCGGCCAGTTTCTCACGGGCCGCCAGCGCATCGGCGTACCGCCCGCCCGCCGCCCGCTCAACGGCTGCTGCCTGCGCGTCAGCGGGGCCCGCGCCAACAACCTCGACGACCTCGACGTCAAAATCCCCTTGGGGGTCTTGGTCTGCGTCAGCGGGGCCTCTGGCTCGGGCAAGAGTACCCTCGTCCACGACATTCTCTACAAGAAGCTCTACTCCATCTTCCACGACAGCCGCGTGTTGTCGGGCGAGCACGACCGCCTCGATGGGATAGAGCACATAAGCGACGTGATCAACATCGACCAGTCCCCCATCGGCCGCTCGCCCCGCTCCAATCCGGCCACGTACATCGGCTTCTACGACAACATCCGCCGCCTCTTCGCCCAGACGCCCGAAGCCGAGGAGCGCGGCTATACGGCTTCGCGCTTTAGCTTCAACGTCAAGGGAGGTCGCTGCGAGGAGTGCGGCGGCGAGGGTACGGTCACGACCAAGCTGCACCTGATGGCCGATGTGGAAGTGCCCTGCCCCACCTGCAAGGGGGCGCGCTACAATCAGGACACGCTCGGCGTCACCTATCGAGGCAAGAATGTCGCCGAGGTCTTGGCGATGACCATAGAGGAAGGGGTTGACTTTTTCGCCGATCAGCGGCTCATCGCCCATAAATTGGCCGTACTCAACGATTTGGGGCTGGGCTATTTGCAAATTGGCCACCCGGCCCCTCTGCTGTCGGGCGGCGAGGCCCAGCGCGTCAAGCTGGCCGACGAGCTGGGCAAGCTCAAGCGCGGCAAGAGCAACCTCTACCTGCTCGACGAGCCTACTACTGGGTTGCACTTAGCCGATATTCAGCACCTGCTCGACAGCCTCAACCGCCTAGTCGAGTCCGGTCATACGGTCTTGATCATTGAGCACCATCTCGATGTCATCAAGACCGCGGACTACATCATCGACTTAGGCCCCGAGGGGGGCCACAACGGCGGCCAGATCGTCGGGCAGGGCACCCCGGAGGAGCTCGCTGAGGTGAGCGAGTCGCACACCGGGCAATTCCTCAAGCACTACTTGGCCTGAGCTCAAGTTTCGGCCAATCGCGGCATCAGATCGACGAGGTTACAGGGCTGGTTGGTGGAGTCTAACTGCGGCCCGATGAGCTTGTCCCAGCCGGTGGCGCACGCCCCGGAGGAGCCGGGCAGGCAGAAGATGTAAGTGCCGTTGGCAACGCCGGCTACACAGCGCGACTGCAAGGTCGCAGTGCCGATCTCCTCGTAGGAAAGCACGCGAAAAACCTCGCCAAAGCCTTCGATTTCCTTGTCAAAGAGTACGCTGACGGCCTCGGGCGTCCCGTCGCGGCCGGTGAGGCCGGTGCCGCCGGTGGTGATGATGGCTTGGACGCGGGGCTCGGCGATCCACTGCGAGACTTGGGCGCGGAGCTGATAGATGTCGTCGGGCCGGATTTGCTTTTCGTGCAAGATGTGGCCAACCGCTTCGAGGCGTTCGACCAGCAGCTTGCCGGACTTGTCGGTTGCTTCGTCGCGGGTGTCGGAGACCGTGAGCACGGCGATGCACACGGGGGTGCGGTCTTGGGTCATGGTGTACCTTTCGGTGAAGGGGCGATGAGTTCGATTTGGTAGAGCTTGGGCCACCACTTGCCGGTGACGAAGAGCCGCTCGCCCTCGGGGTCGTAGGCGATTCCATTGAGCACCTCGGCGTTGGAGCTGCGCCGGTCCTCGGCACTTAACAGCCCAGTCAGATCTACCCAGCCCGCAACTTGGCCGCTCGTCGGGTCGATGCGGGCAATGGTGTCGGTCTGCCAGATATTGGCAAAGACCTCGCCGGCGATCCATTCCAGTTCGTTGAGCCGAGATACGGGGCGGCCTTGGGCCACCACCGCGACCCGGCCCACCTCGGCAAAGGTAAATGGATCGCGGAAGTACAGGGTCGCGCTGCCATCGCTCATGATGAGTAGTTCGCCATCGGACGTCAGCCCCCAGCCCTCGGTGGGATACGCGAATTCCGCTAGCGGCGCGAAGGAATCGAGACGATAGGCAAAGCCCTTGTTGGCCCGCCAAGTTAGCTGGAGAAGGCGATTGCCGAAGAGGGCGAGTCCCTCGGCGAAGAAGCGGCCGTCTAGCGAGTGAAGCTGCACGATGGCCCCTGTTTCGAGCGCGACCTTGCGCAGGGACGACTGACCGTACTGGCCGGTGCTTTCGTAGAGAAAGCCATCGTCGTAGAGCAGCCCTTGGGTAAAGGCATCGGGGTCGTGCGGAAAGGCGCGGGCGACTCGGTAGGAATACGTGGGAATTTCAGCGGGCGGTTGCGGCTGGAGGGCAGCGGGTTTCGTGCCGTCGTCAGCCGGAGCCAGACAACTGGCATGGGTCGCCAAGAACAAAGCGATGGCAATGGACTGTACCTCGCGGATCATGTAGGGTAAAATACGGGGCGCGGTAGAGAGAGCAAGACGCGAGCGGTTTGCTTGTCGGGGGGTGAGGCGTCGGTTAGAATTACGCAGGGAAAACGAGGTATTGGAGCCGGAGGCAAATGACAGAACCGCAATTCGACATTCCTAACCACCCCCGCCAGGCTTATCGGGCCGTTACACAAATTCAATCATAAATCACCTGACGAGCTTGGCTGAACCTACTCCTCAGAGATGAAATTATCGCAATATAAGCCTACCAAGAGGCCGTATGACCGTTTCTACCGATGAACTCCAAATTTGGATGAATGCCAAGGAAGACGAGCATCTGGAGTTCAAAGAGGCAAAAGCTAACTTTCACTTTGAGACCTTGGTGAAGTACTGCGTCGCCCTCGCCAATGAAGGCGGTGGAAGGATGATCCTCGGCGTAACGGACAAGCTGCCGCGCACGGTGGTTGGTAGCCGAGCTTTTCCCAATCTCGAACGGACGAAGGCCGGCCTGATTGAGCGACTGCGGTTGCGCGTTGAGGTCGAGGAAATTCAGCACCCAAACGGTCGGGTTCTGGTCTTTCAAATCCCCACTCGTCCGATTGGTGTGCCTATGCAGTATGAAGGCGCGTATTGGATGCGCGGTGGAGAGGCCCTTGTTCCCATGACGCCAGATCAACTCCAGCGCATTTTTGCCGAGGCCAGCCCGGATTTCTCGTCTGAGATTTGTACGCCCGCTCAATTAGACGATCTCGACCCAACTGCCGTGGATGTTCTGCGTAGGCTCTGGCAGCATAAGGCACCCGAGCAAGACATCTCGACCCGTCCCGTAGAGCAACTCTTGGCAGATGCGGAATTGCTCGTCGATGGCGAGGTGACATACGCGGCGCTGATCCTCCTGGGTACGCGCAAAGCCTTGGGCAAATACCTCGCCCAAGCAGAGCTTATTTTTGAATACCGTTCTAATGAAGTGCCAGGACCAGCGGCGGAACGACATGAATTCAGACAAGGCTTTCTTCCTGTACTCGACGAGATCTGGCGACTTATCAACCAGCGCAATGATCTGCAACACTTTCAGCAGGGATTCTTTATTTGGGACGTGCCGACGTTCAACGAGCGCGTGGTTCGCGAGGCTGTCTTGAACGCAGCCAGTCACCGCGATTATCGCCACGGAGGCTCCATCTTCGTGCGCCAGTATCCTCGACGCATCGAGATCGTCAGCCCCGGTGGATTTCCAGCCGGTATCACCCCTGAGAACATCCTTCGGCAACAAAATCCGCGCAATCGCCGTATCGCCGAAGTCCTCGGCAAGTGCGGCTTGGTCGAGCGAGCCGGACAGGGGTTTGACCGCATCTTTCGCGAGTGCATTCAGCAGAGTAAGCCGTTGCCCAACTTTGCCCACACAGATGCTCACTCCGTATGGCTCACGCTACACGGCGATATTCAAGACCCGGAATTCCTGCGTTTTCTGGAGGAGATTGGGCGGGAACAAGTGGCCGCATTCAGCCTTGACGATTTGCTAGTGGTCGATTTCGTCCACCGCGAGCAGCCTGTTTCCGACGACCTTAAACCGAGGGTTGAGCATTTGCTGGAACAGGGCATCATTGAGCGCGTGGGACGCGGGCGGGGTGTGCGGCTGCTGCTGTCTCGGCAGTTTTACCGGCACCTCGGTAAGGCCGGGGTCTATACGCGCAAGCGCGGATTGGACCGCGAGACCAACAAGGAGTTGCTGCTGAAGCATATTCAAGATAATCGGAAAGAAGGGAGCCAGTTGCGGGAACTGAGGCAGGTACTACCGGCGCTTTCGCGGGATCAAGTGCAGAGTTTGCTTCGGGGTTTGAAGATCGAGGGGCGCATATATAAAGTTGGAACCACTAGGGCCGCTCGCTGGTATCCAGGGAGACCTCCATTTGGAGTTGCGTCAAAAGAATAAAATAAGCCAAAAAACGCAATTAATTACGCAATTAGGCGCAATTCATTTTATAAGTATATGTTTATTATAATTTTATGTTCATACATTTGTGCCAGCATTTATTGCTTATACCGCAATAAGTCACAATTCATCTGGCATAAAATACGAGCAGCGGCGCAAGGGCAAGGCGTGGGATAGCTTACTTGTCACTCATCCTCCTTGCACCGACCCCCCGCGTCGTTAATTTAGCCTGAAAGTGGAATCGTGGATTTCGGAAAGCGAGTTTGAGCATGGTCACTCAACAAAAAATTGCTGAATTCAGCGGCGAAACGGTCCGCAACGTCGCCGGAACATTGATCTGGTTGGCGCGGCCTCCTGAGCAATCGGAAGTACTAAGCAGGAACGGGCTCGCAGACCTGCTCGCGAACGAGGACATAGACAAAGACAAAGTACAAGGCGCAATAAAGCTATTAACCGCTAGCTTTCATAACCGCCACGATGCCGTAGTTGATGTCTGCACCGCCTTTCAGGAGCGACTCCAGAAAGCGGTTGAAGATTTTCCTTTAGGCAGCGAAATGGACCCTGACGACATCGCGGTCCCTGAATTGGAGAAAAGCGAGGAACACTTCCGCAAGGAAAGGGAAGAACTGCGCGATATTCGGGCCGCCTTGCAGCGGACAGGGGGCGCAAAAGCATACGGTGCTGAGGTATTCGCAGCATTGGGACGCTTGGACGAGCTGTTTGAATACCTCGTTGCGTCGTTCCAAGAGCTTCGCTGGACTATAATGATCCACGACGGGGCACTCGCTCCAAGCACAGGCGGAACATGCGTCAGCGGAGCAGAATTTATGGCGTCAATGGAAAACTCATAGGCCATGCCCCCACGACAGGTGCGAATTACCGGGTTTGAAACGCCGAGTCGCAAGTTTGCTAAGTCGCCGCGGTTGCATTTTTGCCGGGGCGTGTAGATTGTATAGGTAGAGGATAAACGGATGATACAGCGCGGATACATACTCCTCCACCTCGTCTGGATCGGCTTGCTGCTGGCGAGCGGTGCCGAGGCGGTGCGCATCCAAGACGCCGTGCCCGAGGAGGCGCCAAAGCGGCCGCACGACGGCTACTATGCTGCGGTAGGCTTGGGTTTTATCAACTTGGATCATCGCGGCGCGGGGGTGCGCGTTCCCTTGGGGTTTAGGGCGGTGTTCAACCGCTTGCGCCTCATCTGCTCGGTCAATGTGCTCGATGTGAGCTTCCACGAAGGGGACGACTACGACCCGCGTTACACCCGGCCTTTTCCCTCCTCCACGGCCTGCTTCGATTCGCGGACCGGCTACCGCGTGGCGGCCTACCGCTGCTCGGGCGGCACGGATTGGCTCCGCTCGCTCAGTGCGGATCTGGCCTATATCGTCCTCGACGAAGTGTGGATTGCCGGCCGACCGGGCAAGCTGTTCGCCGGGTTGGGCTATCGGCACCTAGATCCAGCGACGGCGTACGGAACCTTGGGGTTGTTTTTCGATGCTCCGGGCCAGACCGTCGGCAGTTTCAAGGTCCTAGTCGGCCGGGGCTATGTCACTTTGGGCCTGCTGTGGGGCTTTGATTTGCGCCGCGTCTTTTAGAGGGCTTATGACCGCTTGGGCCCTTTGCGCCGCCTTGGCGCTCGCGCCTGTGGGGGCAGCCGCGCAAACGCTACCCGCCGAAGTGCATCCGGGCCTGCTCTTTTCCGCCGCAGACATTCCCCTGCTCAAAGAGCGCGTCAAGCGCGAACCCTATGCCACGTGGTGGCAGACCGTGTTGCAGCGGGCGCGAACCGCCCCGGCGACCTTTGCCGACGAGCGCGCCGAGGTCCGCTACGCCAAGTCCCTCGCCTTTGCTTGGCTGATGACCGACAAGGCCGCGTTTGCCGAGCGCGCGTTGGCAGTGATGCAGGGGGTGGCGTTCCCACCGCGAGGAGGAGATTTGGGCGAACCGCACAACGAGGGCGAGGTCGTGGCCCAGTACGCCGTGGCGTACGACATCCTGCACCCTTATGCTGAGGCCAACGACCCACAGGCTCTGCAAGCGATGCGATCCATCCTCGGGGAGGAAGCCGACCGCCTGTGGAAGGGCATTGTGATTGGCAGGGTGGGACTGGGGCTGTTCCCGGTCAAAATCCGCTTGCACGAGACCCCGCATCTCGACAACTGGCACATCCGGGCGTACAGCGGCCTCGGGCTAGCGGCCTTGGCCTTGAGCGAGTATAACAACGGCGAAGGTACGCCGCAGGAATGGGCTGACCGCGCCTTTGAGATGGTCACCAGCAGCCTCGATTTCCAAATTGAAGAACGGGACGGGGGATACGCGGAGGGGCCGTTCTACAGCCGCTACGCCGCGGATGTCTATCTGCCCTACTTGTTCGCGCTCAAGAACCGCACCGGCTTGGACCTGTTTGCCGATCCCAAGATCGAGAAGATGCACGATTGGTCCCTGAACCTGCGGTTGCCCAATGGCCAGCGACCCAACATCGACGACGGCCACCTAGACGATTTCTACGGTCATTACCTAGCGGCTGTGCAAGCCAACGGCGGGGTCCATCGCTGGGATTGGGAGAACAACGAGCGCGGCCTGTACGTGCGCCAATTTGCCGAGATGGACGCCATCGCCCTGTACGACGACAGCGTGCCCGCGCAAGAGCCGACGCACGGCCCGTCGGTTTTTATGCCGGGGGCTGGAGACGCCGTCTTCCGCAGCGACTGGTCGGCCGCAGCCACCTACATGCTCTTGCGCGGCGAAAACGGTCCGGCCCGCGAGCACGGCTTCTCACACGAACACCCCGACGGGACCAGCTTTGTGCTCTACGCCGCCGGCGAGATGCTGGCCTTGGACGCGGGGTATATCAATTTTGACAACCACGACAAGGTCAACAAAGGCCGTGATCACAACGTAGTGCTGATTGATGGCAATGGGCCGCCGCGCCGGATCTTGCCCGTGTTGGAGACCGTCGGCGACCGCAACGACGCCTTTATCGAGGCATTCTTCACGAGTACCGCTGGCGACTACGCGGAAGTCCGCACGGCCTACCGAGGGGTTGAGCTGAGGCGGCGCGTCTTTTTTGCCGACCACCGCTACTTCCTCGTAGCCGACGAAATCGACGACCCGGGCCGGCGCCACGCCTACGAATGGCGGCTGCACGGCAACGGCGGCGGCACCAGCGGCGGCGCATATACCCGTGCGGGCAACTTGGCGCGTTGGACGCGGGCAAAGGCCGAGTTGCTGGCGTTTTTGCCCGACCGGGCCGGCCGAGTCGCGCTCGAGAGCGAGGCGATCCACTCCTTTGCTTATCGCCAAGAGCAGACCCACGCGGTGTTGCGGGTGCAGCAAGAGGGCGTCAACGGGCGGTATCTAGCGGTGCTGTATCCGCGGGCGATTGGGGAGGCCGAGCCGGCGTTTGCGACCGCATCCGCGCAAGGGGCCGAGGCGGCCGTAGTAGCGTTGGCCGGGGTGCGAGACCTAGCGTGGCTCCGCAACGGCAATGCGTCCGAGGCCGCTGTATCCGGCCCGGACGCCCGCTTGGTCAGCGACGCCCGCTTAGGCTATGTCCGCTATGTCGATGGGCAACTCGCCCGCTTTGCAGCCCAAGACGCGACCTACCTTTTGGCCGACGGAGAGACGGTCTTCCGCGCCAGCGAGGTGATAGACGTGAGCATGGAGCGAGACACCCTTACGGGCTTCGTGCGCGGCCCCAGCGCGGGCTATCAGCTAAAAATGCCCCATGCTGGAAACGAGTGGACCGCGGCTCGCTTCCTCGGCGGCGCGTGGCAAGGCACAGCCGTAGAAGGCGACCTGCTCGTGCTGGAGCTAGCCGGCGAGGGGACGCTCGCGCTGCGGTCGGACCTGCACGTCGAAGCGCGCAAGGGGCCGCGGCCGCGGCCCGATCGCTACGCCTTGCATCCAAACGCACCCAACCCGTTCAATCCGACGACCAAAATCCGCTTTGACTTGCCCACTTTGAGCGCGGTACAACTAACGGTGTACAATGTCTTGGGGCAGGAAGTCGAGCGGCTGGTGGAAGGGCCGATGCGGTCGGGGCGGCACGAGGTGGAGTGGGACGCGGCCGGCCACCGAAGCGGCCTCTACTTCTACGCGCTCAAAGCCGGTTCCTACCGCGCACAGCGCAAGATGATTCTGCTGCGCTGACTACTTCTACTTAGACATGGGATTCCTTTTGGCGTGGTGAGTTGGATTTGTCCCGATTGCGGCCAGCCTCTATCTTTTTTGCGATGTTAAGGCCGTTGTCAGCGATGTCAACACAGGAGATTTTGCTATGAAATCGGCACTTGAACTGGCCATGGAAAAGGCCGACGAGGCAGTCGGGGGCGCAGAGGGGATTAAGCTGACAGACGAGCAGAAAGAGGCCATAGACCAAGTGCGCAAGCAGTACGAGGCCAAGTGGGCCGAGCAAGAAATCGCGCTCAAGGGGCAGCTAGAGCAGGCCCCGAGCGCAGACCCGCAGGCCCTCGGCGAAGCGCGACGCCAAGTGCAGGATCAAATGAGCAAAATTCGCAACCAACTCTTTGCCGAGCGCGACGCCAAGATCGAGGCGATTCGCAACCAGTAGGGTGCGACAACTATGCAGCCGAACTACGAAGTCGATATGAGATTGAATGTCCCAACGCGCATGCGGGACGGCGTCGATCTTTCTTCCGACCTCTATTTGCCGAGGGCATCGGGTACGTTCCCCACCGTGTTGATGCGGACGCCGTACGACAACAACGCGCCGCCCATGATCGAGAAGGCCATGCGGCTCGCCAATAGCGGCTATGCCTGCGTCATCCAAGACGTGCGGGGGCGCTGGGACTCCGATGGCGTTCACTACGCGCTGTTCGACCACGGCCCAGACGGTTTTGATACGCAGGAATGGATTGGTCAGCAGGAGTGGAGCAACGGCAAAATCGGCATGGCCGGCGGCTCGTACCTCGGCTGGGTGCAGTGGCAGAGCGCGCCGCACCGCAGCCAGTCCCTGACGTGCATGGCACCAAGGGTCATGTGCGGCGATTTGTACTCGGGTCTAATTCACCCCGGCGGGGCGTTCCAGCTCAACGTCGCCCTGACGTGGGGGATGCGGACCAATGGCCGGACCGCTCAGAGCATCGAGTACCACAACTGGACGGAGGCCTTTCGCTCTATCCCGCTCATCGACATGGACCAACAGGCTGGCCGGACGCTGCGGTTTTGGCGGGATTGGGTAACGCACACTGAATACGATTCCTACTGGGACTCGGTCAACGTCGAAAACAAGTGGGGCGAAATCGCCGCTCCCGCGCTGATAATGGGAGGCTGGTACGACCTCTACTCCCACAACACCTTTATCAACTTCAATGGTCTAAGGCTACACGGGCGGACCCCCGAAGCGAGGCAAAGCCAACTCATCGTCGGTCCTTGGCCCCACGCGCTCAGTGTTTCTACCAAGACCGGCGACATCGACTTTGGCGCGAACTCGCTGTACGACTTGGAGGCGTTGGAGTTGCGTTGGTTTGATTATTGGCTGAAGGGCCGCGACAACGGCATCGCTGGCGAGGCCCCGCTGCGGCTGTTCATAATGGGCGTCAATGAATGGCGCGACGAGTGCGAATGGCCGCTGGCTAGGACCGACTGGCAAAAGTGGTATCTACACTCGTCCGGCAACGCCAACACGCTGTTGGGCGATGGACAGCTATCGCCGGCTGAGCCGGGCGACGAGCCGGCCGATCACTTCGCGTACGATCCCGATTTTCCCGTGCAGACCGTGGGCGGAAACAACTGTTGCTCGCCCCACATTGTGCCTTGGGGGCCATACGACCAGCGCGGTGTGGAGATGAGAGCCGACGTGCTGTGTTACACCAGCGAGCCTTTGGCCGCCGACCTCGAAGTGACGGGGCCGATCAAGGTGGTTCTATACGCAGCTACCGACGGACTAGATACCGACTGGACCGCCAAGCTAGTGGATGTGTCAGTTAGCGGGTACGCCAAGAACCTCTGCGATGGCATCGTCCGGGCGCGCTATCGCGAGGGCTTCGCCGCGCCCAAGTTGCTCCAGCCGAACCAAACGTACCAGTATGAGATTGATCTCGCCGTCACCGGCAATGTCTTCAAGAAGGGGCACCGCATCAGAATCGAAGTGTCCTCCTCTAATTTTCCGCGCTTCGACCGAAACCACAACACCGGCAACGAACTCGGCACGGACACGGCCATGCGAAGGGCGCAGCAGGCGGTGCAACACTCCCGGACGCATCCGTCGCACGTGCTTTTGCCAGTGATTCCGCCCCCGTAGTGCGCCCTTCGCCGCCGTTATCGCCCGTAGCCTGAGTGAATTGACAGTGCAAATAGTAGGGCCTACTATCTGATAAAAACAGCTCGGTCTCGTTTGCGGCGCGGCTTTGCGCCCCGGACGACCGGGGTACACGAAGGAGAACAGGACATGGCGGAAACTGCCCGCTTGCAGGCTGGGGATCAGGTCGCCGAACTGCCCATCGTCGTTGGCAGCGAGGGCGAAAAGGCAATCGACATTGCCAAATTGCGCGCCGAGACCGGGTATATCGCCCTAGACCCCGGCTACGGCAATACGGGTTCTTGCCAGAGCGATATCACCTTTATCGACGGCGATGAGGGCATCTTGCGGTACCGGGGCTATGCCATTGAGGACTTGGCCGAGCACAGCCGCTTCATCGAGGTCGCTTATTTGCTGATCTGGGGCGAGTTGCCCAATGCCGCGCAGCTAGACGAGTTCAGTGCGCTGCTGACCAAGCACCAGATGCTGCGCGAGGAGCTAAAGCAACACTTCAGCCTCTTTCCACCCAACTCCCCGCCGATGGCCGTATTGTCCTCGGTGCTCAATGCCTTGAGCTGCTACTACCCCGAGCTGTTGGAAATTCAGGACGAGGAGACCTTCATCGAAGCGTCTGCCCGCATCATGTCCAAGGTCCGCACCATTGCCGCCTATTCCCACCGCCAGCAGTTGGGGCACCACATCGAGTACCCGCACCCCAAGAAGCGGTACGCAGAGAATTTCCTGCACATGATGTTCAGCCAGCCGTACAACGAGTTTGAGGCAGACCCAGTGCTGATCGACGCGCTGGATTTGATTTTCCTCCTCCACGCCGACCACGAGCAGAATTGCAGCACCTCTACGGTGCGGATGGTCGGCAGCAGCGAGGCCAACCTCTTCGCCTCGGTGGCCGCGGGCGTCTCCGCCCTGTGGGGGCCGCTGCACGGCGGGGCGAATGTGGCGGTAGTCAATATGCTAGAAAAAATCCGCGACGAAGACGTCTCGGTCGGCGACTACGTCGCTCAGGTCAAGGACAAGAAGGCCGGGATCCGCTTGATGGGGTTCGGGCATCGGGTGTACAAGAATTTTGACCCGCGCGCCAAGATCATCAAAAGGAGCTGCGAGAAAGTACTGGACAAGCTCCAAGTCAACGACCGCTTGCTCGACATAGCCAAAGAGCTGGAAGCCGTAGCACTGGGGGACGAGTACTTCATCCAACGCAAGCTCTATCCCAACGTAGATTTCTACAGCGGCGTCATTCTCCGCGCCCTCGGCATTCCCAAGGAGATGTTCACCGTGATCTTTGCCATCGGCCGCATGCCGGGATGGATCGCGCATTGGTACGAGGAGAGCAAGGCCACCAAAATCAGCCGTCCGCGCCAAGTGTACACTGGCTCGGTGCAGCGGAGCTATCGGCCCCTCGCCGAGCGGCCCTGAGCGCGGGCCAGCAATTAAATTTGTCTAAAGTTGAGAAAGGATTAGGGGATGCAGCCCAGAATCAGTATGCGCCACGGCAAGATCTCAGAAGAAACCAAAGCGCACATTGCCAGTTCTTGTACCAAACTCGAAAACTACTTCGACCGCATCGTGGATTGCGAAGTCATCCTCGACAAGGAAAAGCGCGACAACAAGGTGGAAATTATCCTCAAGGTGCCGAACCGCACGTTTGCGGCCACCGGAGCGGCGGACAATCTGTACAAGGCCCTCGCCGAAGCCGAGTCCAAGATCGAAAGCCAGCTTAAAAAACACCACGACAAGCTGGTGTCCCACCACTGATAAATGATCGTTGGTATCGCACGAGAGACCTTCGCCGGTGAACATCGGGTCGCCTTGGTCCCGGAGGCTGTATCCGGGCTATCGGCCTGCAACGCAGACACCCTAATAGAGCCGGGTGCGGGCGTCGCGGCCGGCTATGCCGATGGGACCTATGCCGACCGCGGCGCGGAGATCGCCGCCGATCGCGACGAGGTGTTTGCCCGCGCCGATGTGGTGCTACAGGTGCGTACCCTCGGCGCGAACCCGGAGGCCGGCCGCGCTGACTTGGCCCGAATTCGCGCCGGTCAAGTCCTCATCGGGGCCGCGGATCCGCTGACTGCTGGCCCGCAATTGTCTGCGCTGGCCGCTGCCGGAGCGACCCTATTCGCCGTGGAACTGATTCCGCGCATTACCCGCGCCCAGAGCATGGACGTGCTCTCGTCTATGGCCACGATCGCCGGCTACAAAGCGGTGCTTTTGGCCGCTGCGGCCCTGCCGCGCATGTTTCCGCTGTTGATGACGGCTGCTGGCACGTTGACCCCAGCCCGAGTGCTGGTCGTAGGTGCTGGGGTCGCCGGCCTTCAGGCCATTGCCACTGCCCGCCGCCTAGGAGCGGTCCTGCGGGCATACGATGTGCGCCCAGCGGTCAAAGAACAGGTCGAGAGCCTCGGGGCCGAATTCGTAGAGCTGGACATCGACGCGGGCGACTCCGAAGACGCGGGCGGGTACGCGCGGGCACAGGACGAGGTGTTCTACCGCCGCCAGCGCGAGGAGTTGGCCAAAGTCGCTGGCCAAAGCGACGTGATCATCACCACGGCCGCCATACCGGGCCAACCAGCCCCGCTGTTGATTACGGCCGCGGCTGTGCAGAACATGACTCCGGGATCGGTCATCGTCGATTTGGTCGCTGAGCGCGGGGGCAACTGCGAGTTGACGCGCCTTGGCGAAACGGTCGTAGAGGACGGAGTACACATCATGGGGCCGCCCAATCTACCGGCGACCGTGCCGCACCACGCTAGCCAGATGTACTCGCACAATATAGCGACCTTCTTCCGGCACTTGGCCGGCGAGGGGGCGTTGCGATTCGACATGGAAGACGAGATCACGCGCGAGACCTTGGTCGTGCGCGATGGCCAAATAGTCCATCCGCGCATCCGCAAAGGAGCCTTATAGTGGATGTCCTAGTCGCCGCGCTGACGGTGTTTGCCCTAGCCGTCTTCGTCGGCTTTGAAATCATCACCAAAATTCCGCCGACCCTGCACACGCCGCTGATGTCTGGCTCCAACGCCATCTCCGGCATCACCCTGATCGGCGCCCTGCTCTCGGCCGGTTCCGAGCACTCGGCCTTGGCGACCTATTTGGGGTTGGCCGCTGTCGTCTGCGCCACGATCAACGTAGTCGGTGGGTTCATGGTGACGCACCGCATGTTGGGGATGTTTAGGAGGCGGGACTAGCGCATGAGCGCGACCCTGATCAACTTCGCCTACCTAATCGCCTCCGTCCTCTTCATCTTCGGCCTCAAGGGGCTGACGCACCCGCGCACGGCCGTCCGCGGCAACTTGCTCGGGGCCTTGGGGATGTTGCTGGCCATCGTCGCCACCCTGTTGGACCAGCGGATTCTCTCCGGCGAATACATTGTGCTCGGCGCGGTAGTAGGCGCGCTGGTTGGCATGGTCCTCGCGGTAAAAATTCCCCTGACCTCCATGCCCGAGTTGGTCGCGGTTTTTAACGGCTTGGGCGGCGGCGCCTCCGCGTTGGTGGCTGGTGCGGCGCTGATTGAGGCGCAGGACCCTTCCCACCAATTCGCGGCCGCCACGGCCGCCTCTGGGATCATCGGCGCGGTGACCTTCTGGGGTAGTATCGTGGCCTTCCTCAAGCTGATGGAACTGTTCAAAGGCTTGATCCGGTTTCCCGGCCAGCAGTTTGGCAATGGAGTGCTGGCCCTCGGCAGCGCGGGCTTGGGGGCTTGGCTGGTGCTGGGCGAGTTGGACGCCTTCTGGGCCATGATCTGCGTGGCCTCGCTGTTGGGCGTGTTGCTCGTGGTGCCTATAGGCGGGGCCGATATGCCGGTGGTGATTGCCTTGCTCAATTCGTGCTCGGGGCTGGCCGCGGCCGCTACCGGCTTTGTGCTCGACAACAACGTGCTGATTATCGCGGGGTCGCTGGTGGGGGCCTCGGGACTGATCTTGACGCAAATCATGTGCCGGGCCATGAACCGCTCGCTGGGCAATGTATTCTTAGGTGGCGTTGGGGCCGAGGTCGCAAGCGGAACCAGCGACGACGAGGTCTATGCCGGCAAGATCAAATCCACCTCGGCCGAGGAAGTCGCGTTGCTGTTTGACACGGCCCGGCGCGTGGTGGTCGTCCCCGGCTACGGCATGGCTGTGGCCCAAGCACAACACGCCGTGCGAGACTTGGCCAATTTGCTCGAAGAGCGCGGCGTTGAAGTCGCGTACGCGATTCATCCGGTGGCGGGTCGGATGCCGGGCCACATGAACGTACTGTTGGCCGAAGCCGAAGTGCCCTACGACAAGTTGGTGGAGATGGATCGGATCAACCCGACTTTCCAGCAGACCGATGTGGCGCTCGTCATCGGCGCCAACGATGTGGTCAATCCCCTCGCCCGCGCTGCGGATTCCGGGCCGATTGCCGGAATGCCCATCCTCGACGTGGATAGTGCGCGCACGGTGGTCGTGATTAAGCGGAGCCTGAGCCCGGGGTTTGCCGGGCTGCCCAACCCGCTTTTTGCCGCAGAAAACGCGCTGATGTTTTTCGGCAGCGCCCGAGAGGCCGTGCTCGATTTGGTGGCCGCGGTAAAGGAGAGCGGATAGAGGCCGAAGAAACCCATGCGTATAAGGAAAAATTAAAATGACCCGGATACCCGGATACCCGCAAAAACAGGGTCTTTACGATCCAGCCCGCGAAAGCGATGCTTGCGGGATCGGCTTTGTCGTAAACATCAAGGGCCACAAGTCGCACAAATTGGTGCGCCAAGCCTTAGAGGTCTTGGAGCATCTCAAGCACCGCGGGGCCTGCGGTTGCGAGGCCAATACGGGCGATGGTTCCGGCGTGTTGGTGCAGTTGCCGCACCAGTTCTTCAGCACCGTCTGCGGCTTTGAGATGCCCCCATTAGGCGCGTACGGAGTGGGGATGCTGTTTTTGCCGCCCGATCCCGCCGCGCGCCAAATCTGCGAGGAGCGCTTCGCCCGCATCGTCGAGGAAGAGGGCCAACACATCCTCGGCTGGCGGGATGTCCCCACTCACAACGCCGCCTTGGGCCACACCGCTAGGCTGCGCGAGCCGTTTCAGCGCCAAGTCTTTATCGGCCGCGGCGAGGTGCGGGGCGACGACGCCCTCGCCTTTGAGCGCAAGCTCTACATCATTCGCAAGCGCGCTGAAAACGCGATTCGATACAGCGGCGAGGTCCCGGATGGCGACTTTTTCTATCCGGCCAGCCTCTCTTCCCGCACCATCGTCTATAAGGGCATGCTGATTTCCGACCAAGTCGTGGGCTACTTCCCCGACTTGAACGACGAGCGCTTTGAGGCGGCCATCGCCTTGGTGCATTCGCGCTTTAGCACCAACACCTTCCCGAGCTGGGAGCGGGCGCACCCCTATCGCTACATCATTCACAACGGCGAGATAAACACCGTGCGCGGCAATGGCAACTGGATGCGGGCACGCGAGGGGATGCTGGCCTCCGAGTACTTTGGCGCTGACATCGACAAGCTCTTCCCCATCATCCACGAAGACGGCTCTGATTCGGCCAAGTTCGACAATGCGCTTGAGCTGCTGACCTTGGGGGGACGCTCGTTGGCACACTCGGCGATGATGATGATTCCCGAGCCGTGGGAAAACCACGAGACCATGAGTGCCGAGAAGCGGGCCTTTTACGAGTACCATAGCTGTCTGATGGAGCCGTGGGATGGGCCGGCCTCGGTGGCTTTTACCGACGGCACGGTCGTCGGGGGCATGCTCGATCGCAACGGCTTTCGGCCCTCGCGCTACTACATTGCGAAGGACGATACGTTGGTCCTCTCCTCGGAAACGGGCGTGTTGAGCATTCCACCCGAAGACGTCGTCAGCAAAGGCCGGCTGCAACCGGGCCGAATGCTCTTGATCGATACGGCGGCGGGTCGGATCATCAGCGATGAAGAGATCAAGCACCAGATCGCCACGGAGCGTCCCTACCAAGCGTGGCTCGACGCCAACCTAGTCGCGCTCGAGGACCTGCCCGAGGTTGAGGGCACACCCCGGTTAGAGAATCACGAGGAAGTGCTCCACAAGCAGCAGGCCTTCGGCTATACGTTTGAGGATCTGCGCGTCTTCCTCAAGCCGATGGTTCAGGTGCTCAAGGACCCAGTCGGCTCGATGGGCAACGATGCGGCGCTGGCGGTGCTCTCGGAGCGGCCGCAGCTCCTGTACAACTACTTCAAGCAGCACTTCGCCCAAGTTACCAATCCCCCGCTCGACCCGCTGCGCGAGGAATTGATTACCTCGGCCGAGACCAAGATCGGCCCCGAGCGCAATTTGCTGGGGCCCGAGCCGGCAAGCTGCCGCCAGATCACCTTGCAGCGGCCAATTCTCAAAAACGACGAGCTAGAAAAGCTCCGGCAGGTCGATCGCTTTGGCCACAAGGCGGAGACGATTCCGATTCTGTTTAAGCGCCAAGACAGCGCGGCCGGCCTCGCCCAAGCTATGGACGCTCTCTGTGCCCGAGTTGACGCGGCCATCGCCCGGGGATGCAACCTGATCATCCTCTCGGACCGGGCGGTCGATGCCGACAACGTGCCGGTCCCGGCGCTGTTGGCAGTGTCTGGGGTGCATCACCACTTGGTGCGGTTGGAGACCCGCACTCGCGTCGGCTTGGTGCTCGAATCGGGCGAGCCGCGCGAGGTGCATCACTTCTGTCTGCTTTTGGGGTACGGCGCGCAGGCGATCAACCCCTACATGGCCTTTGAGAGCCTCAACGACATGATCCGCGAAAACATGCTCGAAGGCCATACGTACGCGGAGGCCGAGGAGCGCTACATCTACGCGGCGATCAAGGGCACAGTCAAGGTGATGGCCAAGATGGGCATCTCGACGATCAAGTCGTATCGGGGAGCACAGATTTTCGAGACCGTGGGGCTAAACCAAGAAGTGGTCGATCAGTACTTCACGTGGACCACGACCCAAGTTGAGGGCATGGGCCTTGAGGACATCGCCCGCGAGGTTTTAGCGCGCCACGAGGCGGCCTTTCCCCAGATCTCGACCAACGGCCGCACCCTCGAAGTGGGGGGGCACTACCAATGGCGCAAGGGCGGCGAGCATCACCTCTTCAACCCCAAGACGATCCACCTGTTGCAGCGGGCGTCGCGCACTGGCGACTACGCGGTGTACAAGCAGTACGCCGAGTTGATCAACGACCAGTCCGAGCGCTTGGCGACCTTGCGGAGCTTACTGGAGTTCAAGGGCGATGTCGAGCCAGTGCCCATTGAGGAGGTCGAGCCGGTCGAGGAGATTACTCGGCGTTTTAAGAGCGGGGCGATGTCTTACGGCTCGATCAGCAAAGAGGCGCACGAAGGCTTGGCCGTCGCCATGAACCGCCTCGGCGGCAAGAGCAATACCGGCGAAGGCGGCGAAGACCCAGCCCGCTACGTGATCGAGCCTAACGGCGACTCCAAAAACAGTGCCATTAAGCAAGTGGCTTCTGGGCGCTTTGGCGTGACGAGCCACTATCTGACCGAGGCCAAAGAACTGCAAATCAAAATGGCCCAAGGCGCCAAGCCGGGCGAGGGCGGCGAGTTGCCCGGCCCCAAGGTCTATCCGTGGATCGCCAAGGTGCGCCACTCAACCCCGGGCGTCGAGTTGATCTCGCCGCCGCCGCATCACGACATCTACTCGATTGAGGACTTGGCGCAGCTGATCCACGATCTCAAAAATTCAAACGTCAATGCCCGGATCAACGTCAAGCTGGTCTCCGAATTCGGGGTCGGTACTGTCGCCGCTGGGGTGGCCAAGGGCCACGCCGATGTGGTGCTGATTTCGGGCCACGACGGCGGCACCGGGGCCTCGCCGCAGACCTCGATTAAGCACGCCGGCCTGCCTTGGGAACTGGGGCTGGCCGAGACGCACCAAACGCTGGTGCTCAACAATCTGCGCAGCCGCATCGTCGTCGAGACCGACGGCCAGCTCAAGACCGGGCGAGACGTGGTCATCGCCGCGTTGCTCGGGGCTGAGGAATTTGGCTTTGCCACCACGGCTCTGGTTGCGATGGGCTGCATTATGATGCGGGTCTGCCATCTCGACACCTGTCCGGTGGGCGTGGCAACCCAAAACCCGGCGCTGCGTGCCAAGTTCACAGGTGGCCCGGATCACGTGGTCAACTTCTTGCGCTTTGTCGCCGAGGACATGCGCGAGATCATGGCCGCGCTCGGCTTCCGCACCGTCCGCGAGATGATCGGCCGCACCGACCGGCTCGAACCCAAGCAGGCCATTGCGTTGTGGAAGGCGGCCGGCATTGACCTGACGCCTATTTTGCACCAGCCCGAGGTCGGCCCACAAGTTGGGCGCTACTGCCAGATCCCGCAGGATCACGGGCTTGACGAGGTGCTTGACAACACCTTGCTGGAGCGGTGCAAACCGGCCCTTGCAAGCGGCGAGCCGGTCGAGGCGATGTTGCCGATTGAGAACACCAACCGAGTCGTAGGTACAATCCTCGGCAGCGAGGTGACCCGCTGCCACGGCCCCGAGGGCCTGCCCGAGGACACTATTCGCCTCAAGTTTGAAGGCGTCGCTGGCCAGAGCTTTGCCGCCTTCACGCCGAGGGGCCTGACCATGGAAGTTGAAGGCGACGCCAACGACTACTTTGGCAAGGGGCTTTCGGGTGCTAAGCTGGTGCTCTATCCGCCCAAAGGCTCTACCTTCGTGCCGTGGGAAAACATCATTTGCGGCAATGTCGCCTTCTATGGTGCAACCGCTGGCGAGGCGTATATCCACGGTATTGCCGGCGAGCGCTTCTGCGTGCGCAACAGCGGGGTCCACGCCGTAGTAGAGGGCGTTGGCGATCACGGCTGCGAGTACATGACCGGCGGGCGGGTCGTGGTGCTGGGCCGCACCGGGCGCAACTTCGGCGCTGGGATGTCGGGCGGCATTGCCTACGTGCTTGACGAAGAGGGCGACTTTGCAATTCGCTTCAACGACGAGATGGCCGATATGGGGCCGATAGAAGACGCCGAGGATATCGCCGAGCTGCGGGCCATGGTTGAGCGCCACGTGCAGCACACCAACAGCGCGCTGGGCCAGCGGGTCTTGGACCAATGGGACGAGGTGCTGCCCCGGTTCGTCAAGGTCATGCCGCGCGACTATCGCAAGATGCTCAACGCCTTCAAGCGCGTCGAGGAACAGGGGCTGACCGGCGACGAGGCCGCGCTAGCCGCGTTCCGCGAGGCCACGGCCGAAGCGTCCTAAAGGGTATTGAACAGGAAAGAAATCAATGGGTAAACCTACCGGATTCATCGAATTTGTACGCGAGTTACCGCAAGACCGCGACCCGTTAGAGCGCGTCGCGGACTGGGACGAGTTCCACGAGCATTTTCCCGACGGACGCCTGCGCGAGCAGGGGGCGCGCTGTATGGACTGCGGCATTCCCTTTTGCCACTTGGGCGACGTTGTCAGTCCGGGCGACAAAGGCTCTGGCTGCCCGATCAACAACTTAATCCCCGAATGGAATGACTTGGTCTATCGCGGGTTGTGGCGGGAGGCGCTGGAGCGGCTGCACAAGACCAACAACTTCCCGGAGTTTACGGGCCGAGTCTGCCCGGCCCCCTGCGAGGGAGCCTGCGTGGTGGGGATCAACGCCCCGCCGGTGACGATCAAGAGCGTGGAGTGCGCCATTGTCGATAAGGGTTTTGAGATGGGCTGGGTTGTGCCCGAGCCGCCCGACAAGCGCACCGGCAAGAAAGTCGCCATCGTTGGCTCCGGCCCCGCGGGCTTGGCCTGCGCGGCCCAACTCAATCGCGCCGGCCATTGGGTGACCGTGTACGAGCGGGCGGATCGCATCGGCGGCCTGCTGATGTACGGAATACCCAACATGAAGCTCGACAAGCAAAAGGTGGTGCAGCGCCGGGTTGACCTGATGGAGGCCGAGGGCGTCAAATTCGTCACCCGCACCGAAATTGGCGTGGATCTCCCGGCGACCCAGCTCGTGGCAGAAAACGACGCGCTAGTGCTCTGCGGCGGGGCTACCAAGCCCAACGATCTGCCGATTGAGGGGCGAGACCTGAAGGGCATCTACTTTGCGATGGACTTTTTGCACGCCAACACCAAGAGCCTGCTCGACTCCAATCACGCGGACGGGCACTACATCTCGGCCGAGGACAAGCACGTCATCGTCATCGGCGGCGGCGATACCGGCACCGACTGCGTCGGCACGTCCATGCGCCACCGCTGCAAGACGCTCTCGCAATTTGAGATCATGCCTCGGCCCCCGGACGAGCGTACGCCCAACAACCCTTGGCCGCAGTGGCCCAACGTCTATAAACTCGACTACGGTCAGGAGGAGGCCAAAGCTCGCTTCGGCGACGACCCGCGCACGTATCTGATTATGACCCAGCGGTTCGTCGGCGACAGCGAGGGCCACGTCAAGGAGCTACACACGGTCAATATCGAGTGGGATCAGGATGAAAACGGTCGCTTCACGCCCGTGCCGATCGAGGGCACGGAGAAGGTCTGGCCGGCCGATTTGGTGCTCTTGGCGATGGGGTTCCGCGGGCCAGAGGACGCGCCGCTCGAACAGCTAGGCGTCGAGCGCGACGAGCACTCCAACGCCCAGGCCGAGCACGAGAAATACGCCACCAGCGTCGAGGGGGTTTTCGCCGCTGGCGACATGCGGCGCGGCCAGAGCTTGGTCGTGTGGGCGATCAACGAGGGGCGGGGGGCCGCCCGCGAGGTGGACCGCTATTTGATGGGTAGCACGCAGCTACCCTGAGCGGCGGCAGATCGGACGAAAACCCTCACTTCATTGGAAGATTGCTATGACGACAACGGAGCGAATCATCAGAGGTATCAACATGCGCTCTTTACCGCCTCTTTTCAGATCTCTTGCCTTTCTCTTTCTCAGCTACGATGTCGGGATCGCGGATGCAAGGACCGGACCGGATTTCGCCGAGGCTTTCCCCGACCCGGCGGTGCTCATTACGACCGCTGACATCGAGGAAACGCGGAAGTTGCTCCACACGGTGCAGCTCCCGGAGACAGACGCACACCACGATGCGCTGCTGAAGGCACTCGACGATGTAGAAGCCATAGACAGTGAGCATCTCGTGCTGCTGACGGAAGCGGTCGCCATTCCGCCCCGGCTAACGGATGGCGCGATCAAGTCGATCAAGTCGATCATCAAGGCCGTGATCGACGGCCGGGAGATCGTATATAGCCGAGGAAAAGGCGAGTTCTCGCACGTCATTGACGATCTTCTCCTCGCTGGGGCAAAGAAACTGAGTGATGTCGGCCCTCAGAGCTTCGGCCGCCTCGTAGCCGCTGCACAGACGCCGGAGACCATCGTCGCGCTGAGTGACATCCTGCTGGAGCGATCGGACTCCGGGTCCACGAGCGACCTAGCGGCGATTCTCCAAGCGATCCCTTGGGACGGTACTCGCACGGAACTCTGCGTCGAGGTTCTGATTCCCCGCGGCCGCCTCAAGGGCGAGCGCGCCGATATTGCAATCGAGTCGATGAGTTTCGACTCAGGCCGCACGGCCCTGATCGGTGCCTTTTACCAATCACTCGACGATTTGGACGCCGAGACCCTCCTGCGGCACGTGCGCTTGCAGAGCTTTGACAGCGGTAGGACTGATGTGGCCGAGGAAGGCGTCGCCGTGATTGACCGTATAGATGGTTCGTTGGCGGTGGCGTTGGTGCAGACAAACTCGTACGATTCGGGTCGGGAGGCCATGCTCAAGGCGTTGCTGCCGAAGCTAGACCTGCGCAACGCGGATGAGATGCTCGCATTGGTGCGGACGAACTCGTACGACTCGGGCCGGTTGGCCATGTTCAAGGCGTTGCTGCCGAAGCTGGATCGCATAGATGGTTCGTTGGCGGTGGCATTGGTGCGAATAAACTCGCACGATTCGGGTCGGAAGGCCATGCTCAAGGCATTGCTGCCGAAGCTAGACCTGCGCAACGCGGATGAGATGCTCGCATTAGTGCGGACGAACTCGTACGATTCGGGTCGGTTGGCCATGCTCAAAGTCGCGGTCGCGCTCGAATCGAAATTCCCGGCCGTGAGTGCCGACGATCTCGTCTCCTACGCCCAAGTCGGCAGCTTTGATAGTGGCCGGAACGAGATGCTGAGGGTTGTCGCGCCGCACTTCAAAGACGGGTTCACGAAGCAAAGTGCGTCGCGGTTGCTCAGGGTGTTCTCGTTTGATAGTGGCCGTTTGGATGCGGTCGAGTTGTTCCGGGAGGATCTGCAGAAGTTGTCCGAGCGAGATCGCCGCGACATTCTGCGCCAATTTTCGCGGGCATCGAGCCGCGAGGAAGCGGATGAATTGCTGCTCCAGTAGCCCTGCTCGCGCCGTTTGCTAACCGACACCAGACACCAGCCTCCCAAGGATCGAGGGCGGAACGCCCTCGATCCCAGACGCAACGGCAACTTGCAGGCGGGTGGGTGGTGTATAGCAGTCCTAAATGACTCAAAAGCATGGAATGTTGATCGGCGCGGTCTTTTTTGTCGATAGTTAGTGGACATAGGCAATTAGTCCGCTGATGAGATTAACCCTAAAATTGGTCGGGCTTGTTAATAAAGTGCCCATTTATCGGCCCGCAAAAACGCTCATCGCACAGGTAAAAATCATGGAAAAACCCAATGTCGTCGTCATCGGCTATGGCTTTGCTGGCCGCTGCTTTCACGCCTATCTCGTGGGGCTGGCCAGCGGTCTGAACCTCTACGGCATCGCCACCAGCCGGCCGCAAGCGCGCGAGCAGATTCAGCGCGACTTGGGGATAAAGACCTTCCGCCACTTCGACGAAGTGCTAGCCGACCCAGCCGTCGATCTAGTCGTCCTCGCCACGCCCAACGACCTCCACGCCCCCCACGCAATCCAAGCACTCGCCGCCGGCAAACACGTCGTCACCGACAAGCCCATGTGTCTAAGCATGGCCGAGGCCGACCGAATGATCGCCGCCAGCCAAGCGCACGACCGCTTGCTCAGCGTCTTTCACAACCGCCGCTGGGATGGCGATTTCCTCGCGGTTAAAGACGCGCTAGCCCAAGGGCTGCTCGGCGATCCTTTTTTGCTGGAGTTGTTCTGGGGGAAGTACGGCCCCCCGCGCGGCTGGCGCAGCATAGCGCGGCACGGCGGCGGTAAATTCTTCGATTTAGGCGCGCATCTGGTCGATCAAGCTCTCCAGCTTATTGACGCGCCCCTCACAAAGGTGTACGCCACCTTCCACGCCGGCGACCCGCTCAGCATCGACGTCGAGTCCCACGCGCTGGCCGTGCTCCACTTTGCCAACGGCGTCGAAGCGCGTGTGGAGACCTCGTCGCTGGCGCACAAAGCCAAACCGCGCTGGTATGTGCTGGGCACGGAAGGCGCGCTGGTCAAAGAGGGCGTTGACCCGCAGGAAAAGGCCATGATCGCCGGCGATATAGACGCGGCCGAGGAAGCACCCGAGCACTACGCCCGCCTCTATCGGCCCGTGGCGGGGCGACCGGCAGAAACCATCATTGAGACCGCGCCCGGTCGCTGGCGTTCCTACTACGAAAACATCGCCGACGCGCTCGCCGGCCGCGCCGGGCTGGCCGTCACCGCCCAGAGCGTGCGGCAGACCATGGTCGCCATGGAGGCCGCCCGGCTCTCCGCCGCCCAGCAGCGGCCCGTAGCGCCGGAGGAAGTCGGGTGAAGCTCCAGCCGGGTAACTACGGCAAGGAGACCAGCTTTGCGGTCCGCACATTCGACGCTGCGATCCCCCTCGACGAATACGCGCGCCTGCCCAAACACCCGCTCTATCTGGTGCTCGACAATTTGCGGAGTGCCTTCAATGTCGGCTCGATTTTCCGCACGGCCGACGCGGGCCGTCTCAGCGGCATCTACACCTGTGGCTACACGGCCCACCCGCCTCACCCCAAGCTCGACAAGACGGCATTGGGCACCCTCTCGTACATAGAGACCCGCCACTTCGCCACCACGCTCCAAGCCATTGAGCACTTGCACGCTCGTCGAGTGCCGGTTTGGGCGCTGGAGACCACATCGCAAAGCCGCCTCTACACCGAGCTAGACTATCCGCGCCCCTTGGCCCTCATCGTGGGCAACGAAGCCCTCGGCGTGAGCGGTGCCGCCCTCGAGCGGTGCGACGAGTTGGTCGAGATTCCCATGTACGGCTACAAAAACAGCCTCAATGTCGCCGCGGCCAGTGCCGTCCTCGTCTTTGAGGTTCTGCGCCAATGGCAGGCCGTCGGCCCCACCTGCCAGCCCACCGCCCATGCCTGAAGCCTCCCCGAAGACTCGGGGGCCAGCCGCCCGCTTGATCCGCGACTGGCTCGGCTTTGAGTTCGTCTCCCGCATCTATCTCTACAGCGCGCTCATCGGCCTGATTTCTGGCTTGGGGGCCGTGTTGTTTACCTACGGCCTCGCGCTGGCCAAGTTCCTGCTCGTCGAGAAGTTGGCTGGCTACCGCCAGAGCCATCCCCACAACAAGGTGCCATTTGACTTCTCCTTTTTCGACGCGCCCACGTACGGCGAGTTTTTGTGGCTGCTGCTGTTGCTGCCGGCACTGGGGGGCCTGCTCAGCGGCTACCTGACGCACCGCTTCGCGCCCGAAGCGCAAGGCGCGGGCACCGACGCCATGATCGACGCCTTCCACAACCAGCGCGGGCACATTCGCCCTATCGTCGCTCCGGTCAAGGCCCTAGCGACCATCATCACGCTCGCCTCCGGGGGGGCTGCCGGTCAACAAGGTCCGTTGGTGCATATTGGCGCGGGCTTAGGCTCTTGGGTCGGCGACAAACTCAAGCTCTCGGTTGCCCAGCGGCGAATTTTGTTGCTGGCGGGCACGGCCGGCGGGCTAGGCGCGATTTTCCGCGCCCCCCTCGGTGCTGCGATCGCCAGCGTGGAAGTACTCTACCGCGAAGACTTTGAAAGCGACGCGCTCATCCCCTGCGTCATCAGCTCCTTCGTGGCCTACGCTCTCTACATAGCCGTTTTTGGCTTCTCGCATATTTTCGCCCTGCCCGACCTGCTGTTCACCGATGTGCGCGAGTTGGTCTTTTATCTAGTACTGGGGTTTTTCTGCGCCGTGGTCGGCATTTTTTACGTCAAGGCCCTGCGCCTGGCGCGCACCCTCTTCGACCGCCTGCCCGTACCCCGCTACTGGACCGTCTGCGGCGGCGGCTTGCTGGTGGGACTGGTGGCCTGGGTGGATCCGCAAGTGCTGGGCGATGGGTTTGGCGTCATCCAGCAAGGGCTCGACGGCGAACTCGGCATCCGCGCCTTCCTAGTGCTCGCCCTGCTCAAGATCCTTGCCTCTAGCTGCACGGTCTCCAGCGGCGGCTCGGGCGGGGTCTTTGGTCCTTCGCTCTTCATCGGCGGGATGCTCGGCGGCACGGTGGGCCTGCTGAGCCAGCAGTACTTTCCCCACATCGTCCACCAACCGGCAGCTTATATCGTGGTGGGCATGGCCTCGTTCTTCGGGGCGGTGGCCAATACGCCGCTAGCGGCCCTGATTCTCATCATCGAAATGAGTGGCTCCTACCACCTGCTGCCGCCGCTGATGGTCGTCAGTGCCCTCGCGCTGATTTTCGCGCGCAACGTTTCCATCTACCAAAACCAAGTCCAAAACAAGTTCCACTCTCCGGCTCATATCAAAGACTTAACCGTCAATGTGCTGCACAATCTCCAAGTCCGCGGCGTATTTCCGCGCCTCAAAAACACCTCCGAGGCCATCGTCAGCAATCGGCTTTCCTACTTTTCCCTGAGCACCTTGAGCAAGAAACTCGGCCACCTGCACTTTGTCGTCACCGACGACCGCGGCGGCTTGCGCGGCATGATCAGCCTTGAAGACCTCGACCTGCCCGACGACGAGATGCTGCGCAACCTAGTCCTTATTGAGGACATGGTCGTCGATGACGTCCGGCCCATAGACGCGGAGGACAACCTGCACGAGGCCCTGCAAAAATTGCTCGATTCTGGCTACGACAAGCTGCCCGTGGTGCAAACCACAGACGAGGGGGAAGGCGCGTTTTGGGGGTATCTGATGTACTCAGATTTGATGCGAGTGTACCACGAGGAGGTCATTCGGTTGGAGGATCAAGATTGAGGGCCTCGCTCGCGCCCGCTCGGTAGGGCGCGTGTAGATAGGCCTGCGCCCGTTGGTGGCTGTCCGCGTGGTCGGGCAAGCGTCGCACCCGCTGGTAGCGAAGAATTGCCTCCTCGCGGCGGCCCGCTAGATCGTGTATTTGACCGAGCAACAGGTTGGCCAGCACGGCAAAAGCTAGGTCCCGCTCGCGCTCGGAACCGGCCGCGAGGCTGTCGGTCGCCGCGAGGTGGTCGGCGGCTTGGGGATAGCGCCGCCCGAAATAGGCGTATTTGCCCAAGTAGTAACGCGCCTCCAAGCGACCGTGGCGGTGATAGCCGGTCTGGCCGGCCAAGCCGCGCCGCACGTATTCTTCGTACAAAGCCACCCCCGACCGCCAGCGGCCCAGTTCGACCATGAGCCGGGCGGAGTAGCGATGGAAAATCGCGTTGTCGGGATAGCGGGCGTAGAGTTCCTCAAAATAGGACAGGGCCCTGCGGTTGTCCTCTTCAAAAATTCGGTAGATCTGGCCTAGGAAATAAGCGGCCTCGACGCGAGCGTAGGCCCCCTCGCGGGCGACTTCTTTGAGTTGCTGAAGACCGAGCAAGCGATCGCCATCGGGCAAAAAGGCCATAATCGGACGGAGAATCCGGTGGCGTTGGGGCATGACCTCGGCGAAGTAGTGATACAGGCCCTGCCCAAAGAGGATGTCCTTGTTCGTCGGCTCGAGCTGACGGCTCTTCTTGAGGAGGGGCAGACAGCGCAATCCGTCGTGCGCCGACCGGACGTACTGCTTGCGGTCGCCGCGCAGGCGGCCCCGGAAACCGATGGCCCCGCCTTTGAAGAGAATCGCGTCGAAATCCATCGGGTCTTTTTTTAGACGCCGGTCGCAGACCTCAATGCACTGCTGGAGCCGGTCGTAGAACTCTGCGTCGTGGGTTTTGTCGGCTAGGTCTATGAGGATCCGCCACCAAGAGACCATCGTGCGAAAGAAGTAGCCGAGGGGGTTGTCCGGCTCGGCTGCGACGATGGCCTGAAAGTGGCGCTCGGCCTCCTCAAAGCGCAGATTGTAAATCAGATCGATACCCTGCTGGATGCGCGCATCAAAGCCGCGCATCGTGTAGGCATCCTCGCTCCAAGCGGGCAAGGCCAGTGCCCAGCAGAGCAAAACCGCGCTTATGAGATGGAGTACATTCAAGGGACAAACCTCGGCGCTCAACATTAAAACAAATCAACAGTAGGGCAAAAACGAACTATGGCAACTGTGCAATGCGACATCGCGGTCATCGGCGGGGGCTCGGCCGGGTACGCTGCGGCGCGCACGGCCCATGCGGCCGGCGCGCAGGTCGCGGTTATCGACCAAGGTCCTTGGGGGGGGCTGTGCATTCTGCGCGGCTGTATGCCGAGCAAGGCGGTCCTGCGCTCGGCCGAAATAGCCTCGTACCTAAGACGCGCCCCCGAGTTCGGCTTAGCACCGGTGCAAGTCCGCGTTGATTTAGCGGCCATCGTTGAGCGCAAGGCGCGGCTGGTCGCCGACTTTGCCGCCTATCGCCGCGAGCAACTCAGCGACGGCCGCTTCGCGCTCTACCAAGCGCGTGCCCGCTTCCTCTCGCCCCAGACGCTCCAAGCCGGTGACGACATCATTGAAGCCAGGCATTTTATTATTGCCACCGGCTCTACGCCCCACCGCGTCCCGGTCCCGGGGCTGGCCCACGTGGGCTACCTCACCAGCGACGAGGCCCTCGATCTGGGCCAGCAGCCCGAGAGCCTCCTCGTCCTCGGCGGCGGCCCCATTGCCGTCGAGCTGGCCCAGTTCTTTCAGCGCATTGGCACCGAGGTAACGCTCATCCAGCGCAGCGACCACATTCTCTCGGCCAGCGACGAGGACTTGGCGCGGCCAGTTGAAGCGCGCTTCCGTGCGGAGGGAATGGCGGTGTACACCGGCACTCAACTGCGCCAATTCACCGAGCAAAACGGGCGTAAGGTTGCGCATTTTTCCCAAGGCGGCGCGGAAAAAACGGCCTCTGCGGCCCTCGTCCTCCAAGCCCTCGGCCGCCGGCCGCACATCGACGGGTTGGGGCTAGAGCGAGCCGGCGTTGAGGTCGCCCGCGGGTGCATTGTCGTTGATGCGGCCATGCGCACCAGCCAGCCTCACATCTACGCGGTCGGCGACGTCAACGGCGAGCACGAGGTCGTTCACATCGCCATTGAGCAAGGCGAGATCGCCGCGTACAATGCCACGCACCCAGACCGCCCCGAGCACCGCTTCGACGACCGCCTCAACGCGCTGGTCGTGTTTACCGATCCACAGGTGGCCAGCGTCGGCCTCAGCGAGCGGGATTGCCGCGCTGCGGGCCGGCCCTATTTGGTCGCCCGCTATCCTTTTGACGACCACGGCAAGTCCCTGACGATGGGCGAGACCTGTGGTCACGCAAAAATTCTCTGCGACCCGCGCTCGGGCGAAGTGCTCGGCGGTCACATTGTCGGCCCGGAGGCCGGCGAGCTGATCCACGAGTTGATCGCGGTGATGTACTTTCGCGGTACGGTGCAGGATTTGGCTAAAATCCCCCATTACCACCCGACCTTGGCGGAGATTCTCACCTATCCGGCGGAAGAATTGGCAGAGCAGTTGTAGCTAGGGCTCCCACGATGGACGGCCCTACATTAGACCCGAACTTAGGAGATTTCATGTCCACATCGCACGATGTCGTCATTGCCGGGGCTGGAGCAGCGGGTGCGGTTCTCGCGGCGCGGCTCAGCGAGGATCGGAGTCGGTCGGTCTTGCTGCTGGAGGCCGGGCCGGATTTCGCTACGGTTGCAGACTTGCCCGAGGAGATTCGCTACGCTTATGGGCGCGATCGCAATCTCTGGGATCGCGCCTTTGGCTTGGGCACCCAATTTGGCTGGGGCTACCGCGCCCGGGCCACGGACCTGCACCCCGACTTCTTTGTGCCCCGCGGCAAAATCGTCGGCGGGTCGAGTGCGGTCAACGCGCAGATTTTTCTGCGCGGAGTGCCCGAAGACTACGACTCGTGGGCCGCGGCGGGCAACGACCTGTGGAGCCACGACGCCCTGTTGCCCTTTTTGTGCCGCCTCGAAGCCGACCCCGACTACGGCGACGCCCCGTACCACGGGGCCGACGGCCCCATTCGCGCTCGGCGGTTCAAAGATCACGAGCTCAACCCCGAGCACCGCGCCTTCTACGAGGCCGCGCTCGCCGCTGGCTACCCGGACTGCCCCGATCACAACGACCCTGCTTCCACCGGCGTCGGCCCCTTGCCCCTCAACAATGCCGAGGGCATCCGCTGGAGTTCTAACATCGGCTACCTCAACCCGGCTCGCGGTCGCCCCAATCTCACCATTCAAGCCAACACCCAAGTCCAGCGCGTGCTCTTTACCGGCCCGTGCGCTACCGGCCTACTCGTCGAGCGCGACGGTGCCCTCTCCGCGGTCCACGGCCGAGAAATCGTACTGTGCGGTGGGGCCATTGGCTCGCCGCACCTGCTCTTGCTGTCGGGCGTCGGGCCAGCCGCGCACTTGGAGGCCATGGGCGTTGACGTGGTGTGCGACCTCCCCGGCGTCGGGCAGAATCTGCGCGACCATCCGCAAGTAAGCGCGACCTTGCGGGCCAAGGACGAGTATCTCGGCGACGGCACGGAGCCGCGGCTGCAAGTGGGCCTGCGCTATACCGCCACCAGATCGGACTGGCGCAACGACATGTTCATTATCCCGAACTCCTTTGCCACGACCGAGGGCGACTCCAAACCCTTGGGCTTTTACTTGGTCGGCTGCATCTACTTGGCTGAGGGACAGGGCGAACTCAAACTGGCTTCCACCGACCCGCACGTGCAGCCCATGCTCGATTACAACTACTTGGCCGCGGCTTCAGACCGCGCCCGCCTGCGCGAATCCATTCACATCATCCTTGACCTGCTCAAGCACGACGCGCTCAACGCGCTCGTCGCCGAGCGCATCGGCCCAACCGACGCCGAACTCGAAACCGACGATGCCCTTGACGAGTGGATGCGGCGCGAAGTGACTACCAGCCACCACGTCTCCTCGACTTGCAAGATGGGACCGGCGAGCGACTCCATGGCCGTCGTCAATCAGTACGGCGAGGTTCACGGCCTCAAAAACCTGCGCGTGGCCGACGCGGCTATTATGCCCGACTGCGTACGCGCCAACACCAACATTACTTCCATGGCCATCGGCGAGCGCATCGCCGATCTCATGCGCTGAAAGCAAACGAAAACGGATACGGAGAGATACCATGAAAATCAGCTTTACGACGTTGGGCTGTCCAGATTGGGACTTGGACACGATTTGCCGCCGAGGCCGCGAATACGGCTACGATGGCGTCGATTTCCGCGGGTTGCAGGAGACGATGGACATTACCCGATTGCCGGCGTTCACCAGCGGAGCGGCCCAGACCCGACGCCAGCTAGCAGACGCTGGCATGGAGGTCTCGGGGATTAGCTCCAGCATCCGGGTCTGTGTGCCGGAGAAGCTAAAGGAGAACGTAGAGGAAGCGCGGCGCTCGATCCCAGTGGCCAAGGCGTTGGGCTGTGGAGCGATCCGGGTTTTTGGCGGCGGTGACTCCCAGACTTATGCCAAGGAGGAGCTGGCCGACATCGGGCGGGCGACGATGGAACAGATCCTAGCATTGGATGGGGCCTGCGAACTCAAGTGGCTTTTTGAAACCCACGATGAGTGGATCAAGGCGGTGGAGTGCAAGCTGCTGCTCGACCGCATTCCCAACGCGGCTTTCGGCGTACTCTGGGACATGGGCCACACGGCACGTGTCGGGGAGGAGTCGCCGGAGCAGACCTATCAGGCGGTGGGGCCGCGCATAAGCTATACCCACGTCAAGGACGCGGTCTATGATCCCGAGCACACCGCGGCGATGAGGGACGGTTGGCACTATGTGCCGCCGGGCGCGGGCCAGTTGCCCTTAGCCGAGGCCATAGCCCTGCTCAAGGGGCACGGGTACGATGGCTGGATCATGTTTGAGCACGAGAAGCGCTGGCATCCCGAACTAGAGGCTCCCGAGGACATATTCCCGATTTTTTCGGCTTGGGCGAGGCCGTTGCTCGGTTAGCTGATGATGCAGCTACACTATCCCAAGGTCGCCCTGCACGTCCCGTCCCTGCTCTTGCCGCGAGCCGATATTCCCCTCGAAACGTGGTCGGTCATTGCCTGCGATCAGTACACCTCCCAGCCCGAATACTGGGAGAAGGTGCAGGGGATTGTCGGAGCCAATCCTTCGACGCTCCAGCTAATTTTTCCCGAAGCCGACCTCAAGTCGGTTTGCCGCGCACAGACCATCGCCGGCATTAACCAGCGGATGCAGGAGTATCTCAGCAGTGGCGTACTGGTAGAGCAGCCGCCCGGTTTCATGCTGGTGGAGCGGGAGGTGGGACGTGCGGTGCCGCGCAAGGGACTGGTCGTCGCCTTGGACTTGGAGCAGTACGACTACCGCGACGGAGCACAAAAGCTGATTCGCCCGACCGAGGGCACGGACCAGAGCCGACTGCCTCCGAGAATCCAAGTGCGGGAGAAGGCGTTGCTGGAAACGCCGCACATCCTCGTGCTGATTGACGACCCGCAGCAGACGGTGATTGAGCCGCTGGGCGAAGAAGATCTGAAGCCGGCCTACGATGTCGAGCTGATGCTAGGCGGCGGTCGCCTTAGAGGCTGGCGTATTGACGATGGGACGCTAATTGACCAGATCGCCGGGCGCATCGACCGCCTCGCGTGTGGTACGCCGCCGCTGATCTACGCGCTGGGCGACGGCAACCACTCCTTCGCCACCGCGTACGCTGTCTGGGAGCGTCTCAAGGCGGAGGCCGGGGACGAGGATCGGATAATGAATCACCCGGCGCGCTACGCTTTGGTCGAACTGGTCAATATCCACGACGAGGGGCTGGAGTTCGCGCCGATCCATCGGATGGTTTTCGGGGTAGATGCGGCCGATCTTTTGCGGTCCATGGAGACCTACTGCACACAGTGGGGATTTAGCCATCGGACCTTTGCCAATCGGGACGAGTGGGAGGCGGCCTGTCGCGCAGCGGCCCTCGGCCCGGGACACCACATTCCCTATATAAGCAGGACCGAGCGCGGCCTGTTGGGCATTGCCAACGCTAGCTTCCAACTCGAAGTAGCGTCCCTACAGGTCTTTTTGGACCGCTATCTCGAGGCGCATCCCCGCGCTCGCCTCGACTACATCCACGGCGAGGATGCGCTAGAGAAGTTGGCTGTGGGGCCGGACCGCATCGGCTTCTTGCTGCCGGCCATGGACAAGCGCGACTTGTTCGAGACGATCGTCGCCGACGGGGCCACGCCGCGCAAGACATTTTCGCTGGGCGAGGCCGCAGAGAAGCGCTACTACTTGGAGTGTCGGCGGCTAGGGTGGTGAGCGTTTGGGCCTATTCTGAGTAGTCGTATTTCCGGTTGCGGCTGATGTAGTCGATCGGTCCATCGACAAATTCCGCCACCGTCTCCAACGCACTACCTGCAAACAGGTCTTCTGTCCCTTTGGGAAACAAGAGCGACTTCCTCGTGTGCCACCAGCGCACCCAGTGGATCATGGCGATCATTGGGCGGGGCTGGTCCGTGAGGTTGGGCATGCCGCGATGCCAGAGACGCATGTCGCGGATTAGCACACTGCCGACGGGTACGCTCGGCTGTAGAGGCTTGCACTCGGCGCGGCGGCGTTCTTCGATTGCGGGCGGCAGCTTGATGTCGCCGTCGTCAAGGACACGGGTGGGGTCGTTGATGGCGCGGGTGGTGTCTAGGTGAGTGCCGGGCCACAGTTCGGTGCTGCCGTTTGCCGGCGTGGCATCGACGACCGGCACATTGACGACAATGCCATAGGCCGGCGTCGCCACTTTGAGGTTGGGCCAAAGCTGACCCGCGTCAACGTGGAGGGGCTGCGGGGTGGTATTGGGCAAGCAGGTGTTGCCGCTGTAGAAGGCGTTTTTGACGCCCGCGCCGAGTACGGCCTGCGTTACTTCGACGACGAGGTCGTTGACTAGCACGTCGCGGAAGAGGTACGGCGGAAAGGGCGGCGGATCCTGCTGTAGGTGGCCGTTGTTGAACTGATAGGGGACGTCGGAGAGGGCGAGGATCTGTTCGACATCGGCGAGCATGCGCTCGCGCAACATTTCGATATGTGCGGGATCAATGGCGCGGTGCAGGACGACGAAGCCATCGTCGTGCAGGGCGGCAACGGCCTGTTGCAGGTGCTCCGGTTTTAGCCGGCGGGTGCCGTGTTCGGCCGCGCTCAGTTCCAACTCAACCATGGCGTTCAGGCGCAGGTTGGGTCTTCAAGCGGCCAGCGATTGAAGGAAGGCAAGTTTTGGCCCGTCAGTTTTTCGCGGGCGTCGTACCACGATTGCGCCCAAGCCGCTGGGTCGCGCAGTTCGCTTGCGGGGTCTTTGCGGCTGCGGGCGACAAACCCGGGAAAGAGCGGCCGGCCGCTGGGCTGGCCGGTGGGATTGTAGCGGAGGTCAAAGCTGATTCGCACCTGCTCGCTGACGTTGGGCAACGACGAATGGCAAGTCCGCCGGTGCATGAAGAGCACATCGCCGCGCTTTAACTCGGCGGTGACGATGCGGTTGAGAGCGAGGTCTTGGTCGCGGATAAAGTGGCCGACGCCCTTGAGTGAGCAGTGGTGCAACAGCCCGTCGCGGTGGCTGCCGGCGACGACTTCGATACAGCCGTGCTCGCGCAAGGCGTTGGTCAGCGGCACCCACACGGTGAGCATGTCGGTCTCGTCGGCCTCGGGCAGAACCACGCCGTTGTCTTGATGCCAAGGCGTGGCACCAACGGCAAAGCCCGCGATGCGGCCGTGGTGGTCCTTGGGGATGCCGGGCAAGTACTGCTCGGGCGGTTTGATGCGGATGTGCTGGACGGGGTTGGAGTAGATTTCCGGGCCGATGAGGTTTTCGATGATGTCGAGGAGCTTTTCGTTGCGCAGCATCGCAAAGGTGGCGGGGCCAACCGCGATGGGCGAATCCGCGCAGATGCCGCCTTGAGGCAGCGAGATGTCGAAGTGCTGGGCGTAAATTTGGCCGGTTTCGTTGTATATCTGGCAGAGGCGCTCGTCAAAGCCGAGGTCGGCGTAGGTGGAGGTCAGTTGACCTGCGGCGAAAAGCTCGTTGGCGAGGCGGTCAAGGACTTCGTCGTATTCGGCCAAGACGGGGTCGATGTCGGCGGCGGGGTCGAGGAGGTCTTCGACGAGAACGAAGCCGCGCTCGCGGTAGTGGTCGAGTTGGGACGGAGTTAATTGGGACATGGCCGGCCTCTCCTACTGACCGTTTCTCCTTGATAGATTGCTCTATTATTGGTCTATTAGGGACAGTCGAAAGTACAACAAAAACATCTTGAGAGTCAAGAAACGATCCTTCACTCTAGATTGGAGTCGAGCATGAAACTCAACCGCGACGAATTTCTGGAAACGGGCTACCTCATCGTCAAGGAAGCCGTGCCCCGCGACAAACTCGAACGCGTCCGGCAGGCGTACGAGACGCTCGTCAACCGCCAACGCGAAAATTGGCAGGCCGAGCGCACGGAAAGTGATCCACCCGGGGGCGTCTGGGAGACCGCGCCGCAGCCTCGCCTGCAACTTTCAAGGCCGCCACTCGTCCATCAGATTGACCCAGAGACCGCGCCAGCGGTGGAGGTCTGGCTCGAGGAGAACATCCACGGCGTCAGCACCGAGCTCCTCAAGATAGCGGACGGAGCCGTCACCGAAATGATGATGATGTGCAATCCCGTCCGCGATCACGGCCCGGCAAAATGGCACCGCGATCTCCACCCCATCGACACGGCGCCGCTCCAAGGCTATATCGACGACATCCTCGAAGGCGGCCCGCGGTACGTCCAATGGAACATCCCGCTCTACGAAGATAGCGTCCTGTGGGTGATACCGGGCAGCCATCTGCGGCTGAACACGCCCGAAGAAAACGAAGCGATGTTGGCCGATCCCCGCCGCCCGTTGCCCCATGGCGTCCAGACGCACCTCGAAGCCGGGGATGGCGTCGTCTATATCCTCCCGATTCTCCATTGGGGCAGCAACTACAGCCCCAAAATGCGGCGAACCGTTCACGGTGGCTTCTCGACCTATACTTCAATAGACGAGCTCTCGTTTACCGACCATCTCTCCGCGGACGCCCAAGCGGCGTTCACGCGCTGGAACGACCGCAGTGAGAAGATGAAGCAGCACACGGAATCGGCTCTGCGGGCCGTTGTCGCCGGCGATGGTGCCGCATACCTGAGTGCCCTAGACGGCCTCCACCCAGAGCGGGCCGAGAAAGGCCGAATGCTGTCAACGGTCTTCCTCTGCAAGGCCGCTCTTGCGATTCGCCTGCAAAAGGCCCCTCCGCTTGGTGGAGTTGCCGAAGATCTCCAAAATCGCGTTCTCGGGAAGCACCCCATCACGCTCAACTGGGGGCCGAAATTCGCCGATCGCTTCACCCCGGATGAGGCGCGCTTGCTTTGGGATCGCTTCAGTCCGCTCGAGGCCCTGCTCCAAGCGGATGAAGAACACTTTGTGCCGGGCTTCCAAGCCACCCCCATGAAGCACTACTTCAACGAAATGCCGGCGGGCTACGGTACGGCCGACTTCATCGCTAGTTGGCAGGCCGTGAGCCGACCGTAGTTTCGCCGACAACAGCTATATCAACTATGGAGAGACGAAAATGAGCCGACTCAGCATCGGCGTTGCCGGGCTTGGCCACGGCAGAACCTTGCTCGGTGCCAACCAGCCAGAAAACAGCACTTTGCCGATCCGCGTCACCGCCCTGTGCGACACGCGGCCGGACCAGCTCGAAACACTGGGCCGCGAATTTGGCATCACCGCCCTGACCTCTGATTTTGACGAACTAGTTGCGCGCTGCGACCTCGACATCATCGGCATCTACACGCCCGGGCCCCTCCACGCCGAGCAAATCCTGACCGCGCTCGACGCGGGCAAGCACGTGATGGTCACCAAGTCGATGGTGTACACGATGGAAGAGGTTGAACAGGTTGTGAAAGCCGTTGACAGAGCCGGCAAAGTGCTGCTCGTCACGCAGAGTCTGCGCGGCCGGTATGATTTCATCGAAGCGAAGCGCGCCTGCGATGCTGGAGAAATCGGCGAACTCTTCATGGCCGAGGCCCACTACATCCACGACCTCCGGCCGGTTTATGACTATTCGCCTTGGCGAGTCGAGATGCCGCAAGACCTGATCTTGGGCGGTGCCTGCCACCCAATTGACCTTCTGCGCTGGTTCATGGGTGACATTGACGAGGTCCACTGTTACGGGCTACGCAGCGGCGTCGCCCCGGAGTATCCTCAAGAGGACAACTTCGTCATCAACGTGAAGTTTACCTCTGGGAAGATCGGGCGCATCGCGAACTTCCTCGGCGTCGTACACCCGCCTGACACCCCGACGAATAGCCTGACCGTTTACGGGACCCGTGGCACCATTCTCAACGGAGTAAAGAGCCTCGATCCAACCGGCGATCTGCCTGCGCGCAAGATCGCCGCCGAATTTTCATCCATGCGGGGCCACGCTAGCGAGATGGTCGTCATGATGCAGCACATGGCCGATTGCGTCCTGAACGGCACAAAGCCTTGGGTTGGCGTCCGCGAGGGGGCTAGGGTGGTCGCCACAGGGCTTGCGTGTTGGGCCTCCCTGCGATCGGGGAGGCCGGAGAGCGTGCGGAACGATTTCTGATCCCGCCTACTCGGGGGTGAAATCGTTAGGGTTGAGGGCGTACCAGTACACCGTACCGTTGTCGATCAGCGGCTGGATTTCGCGGACGTTGCGGACGCTGGCAATGGCGGCGTGGGCTGAATGCCCGGTGAGCCGGGTGAGTATGGCGGCGTTGCGCTGGGCACGGCTCGTATCGCGTTGGTCAGCGGTGTAGGAAGCCTCGACCGCGATATAGTGGATAGCACCCGCTGAGTCCGTGACCTCAATGACCAGATCGGCGCGAAAAAAGCTGCGCCGGTCGTTTTGGGGAATGTCGGCGGTCTCGGCCGGCTTGCGTTGGAAGATCAATTGGCCGAGGTCCAGCCTTGTCAGGAGCCCCTTAAACTGGAATCCCATGCCGTCGCTGATCTCTAGGAAGTGTACCCCGACCACATATCGGGCTACTTTGCCGCGCAGTTCGCCAATAGAAGTCTCCATTCGCTGGTTGAACTGCCGCTGCTCCTTATTAAACTGGCGCTGCTCCTCAAGCTTCTTGTCGATGCTGTCGAAACGCCGATTCACCCGCTCATTAAACTGCCGCTGCTCCTCGTTAAACTGGTGCTGCTCCTCAAGCTTCTTGTCGATGCTGTCGAAACGCCGATTCACCCGCTCATTAAACTGCCGCTGATCGGCAATAAAGCTCTCGACGCGAGTTTCGAACTTGGCAAGCCGCTCGGGTAGCTGAATCAGATCGTCGCTGAGAACGTGGCGGCGGACCGCTTGGCGGAATTCGTCGTTTTCGTTCAGCAGGTGGATCAGATCGTCGGTTGTGTGGATGACGGTCATCATGGTCTCCAAGGCGTGGGCTGCTCATGCCCTCGTTGCCTACATCTTAAAATCTCGAAATCGTCTGTGCGTTTGTCAACGAAACCGGAATGCACGGCCAACGGCGGGAACCTCCAGCGCGGGCCTTATTTACCCTTCAAAAGCGAGTACGCGCAGCGGGATGGCGTCGGTAGCGGCGGCCGGCAGCGGCTGGGCGAAAAGGTAAACGCGCGGTTGTCGCAGGTCGCCCAAGCGGTCTAGGCTCTCGATGAGGGGAATGCCGTGTGCGAAGAGTAGGTGATGATTGGGCAGGCTGCGGTCGCCCGGAATGTCTAAACCGGGGGAGTCGATGCCGACCAGCTTGACGCCGGCCTCGACGAGCCAGCGCAAGGCCGCGGTCGAAGGGTACGGTGGATAGGCTCCTGCGGTCGCCCGTTGATCCCAATCAAAGCGCAAGAGGGCGATGTCCCCCGGGCGGACGCCTCCACCCGGGTCGGCGGCCCGTTGGAATTGCGCTGGCGAAAGCGGCTCGCCCAGCGGCGCATTGCGAAAGTCGAAGACGATGGCCTCGCCGAAAAAGCACTCGACATCGAGATCGGCGATGGCCGGGCCGCCTTGGACGGCGTGTAAAGGCCCCTCGACATGGGTGCCGGCGTGACCGCCCATTTCGAGGCTGGTGGTGATGTACCAGCGGTCGGTCGGCGGGTCGTCAACGGGAACGCGCTCCGTGCGGTAGTGGATGAGGCGACCTTCCGACGGAGCGATGATCCGCGAAAGATCGACCATGCGGCTGTAAGCAAACGAGGGGACCTTCACGCGATGGCCCGCTTGAGGGCGATGGCGGTCTCGCGGTCGTCGGGGTATGCGGGCAGCGCCCCGCTCAGCGTTACGCGCCCGTCGTAGCCGGATGCGCGCAAAGTATGCAGAAAGAGCGCGTGGTCGGCCGGCGTGGTCTGCGGCCGGCCGCGCCCCGGCTCGGCAATGTGGGCGTGGATCAGATGCGGCCCGGCTTCTTTGAGCGCGTCGAAGGATTCGCCGTTGAGCTTAATATGGAAGAAGTCGGCCATCAGCTTGGCGTGGGAACGGTTGACATCCGCTATGAACTCGGTCGCTTCGGAGACGGTATTGAGCAGGTTGGCGTCGTCGCGGTTGTACGGCTCGAGCGCGACCTTGACGCCCCTCGGCTCGCCGAGGTCCGCGCACAGGTGCAAGAAGTCGGCGACCTGTTGGCGCGCTCTGTTGCGGTCAAACCCGTCGGGCACCCAGCGCGAACCACCGCTCCCATAGCCGATGACCTCAACCCCGGCCCGCTGCATGCGGTCGAAGACCTGCGTCACAAAAGTACGCAGCCGGTCCAAGCTCACGTCGGGACCGACGACCATCCGCCCGCGCCCCTGCGGATCGGCAATAAAGCCGCACATCGTCTTCATCTGCAACGGGTGCTTTGCCAAAAGCGCTAGACACGTGCGCTCGGTCTGGGGATCGTCGGCATCGACGCCGAGCAGACCGGGAAAGCCTTCGAGATAGTCAAAGTCCCAGTCGGCAGACTCTTCAAGCTCGCGAAAATTGGTGACTAAGAGGCCGATCTGCACGATTATTGGTCTCTGATCCAGCTCATGCCCTCGCCGCGCACCAGAAAGGAACGCTCGTCCCAAGGGCCGGGCCGGGTGACGGGCATCCGGCCCTCCTCAACGGCGACGTCGAGCGGGTTGTCTCGGGTTTGCAGCGGCAGAACCACGCGCTCGTGCAGCCGAGCCGACTCATAGACGCCCATCATGATCTCGGTGGCGGCCTTGCCGTGCTCGGCCTTGCCATAGTAATCGTCGAAATGGCCCTCGATCCAGCGGCAAATTCCATAAGCTTGATGGACGAAGGCATTGCCGTAGCCGCTGGCCTTATCGTCGGGCGCGAAGTCCTGCCAGCCGTCGGAACGGGCCGTCATATAGCGCAGGCTGTTGTCGCTGACGACCATCATGCCGTCTTCGCCGTAGATGGTAGCACCCACCTGATAAATATCGTTCATCTCGTTTTCGATCACGCCCTTGACCCCTTCGGGATAGCCGATGATTCCCACGCAGCGGTCTTCGACCCGGTGCCCGAAGACGAAGTGGTCCGTGTGGCGCTCAACCGCGCCCATGACCCACTCGGCCTGCGGGTCGCCGAGGGCGTAGAGCTGGAAGTCGATACAGTGGGTGCCGGTGTTCATCATCCCGGCTTTGACCGCCGACCACAGCCGTTGCGGTTTGCCGAGGGCTCCGTCGGCGATCATTCGCCGCGCCTCGCGCCAAGAAGAGTAAAAGCGGCGCTGGTGGCCGATGGCTAGCTTGACGTGGTTGCGCTCTGCGGCGATGACCATGGCCTCGGCCTCGCCCAAGGAGACGGCCATGGGCTTTTCGCAGAGTACGGCTTTGGGCCGGTGGGAGCAGGCGGCGATGGACATTTCCGCATGCTGGGGATCCCAAGAGCAGACGCTGACGATGTCGAGGTTTTCCTCGTCGAGCATCTCCCGGTAGTCGAGGTACTGTTTTGCGACGGCGAAATCCGCGGCGTAGCTGGCCAAGGCCTCGGGGTGCGAGTCGGCACAGGCGACGATTTCCGTGTGCTCGCACTCGGCCCAACCGCGACCGTGCTCGCGGGCAATGCGGCCCGAGGCGATGACGCCAACGCGGTATTTGGCAGGCACGGCTACTTGGCGTCGCCTAGGTGCATCAGCGGCAGCGGTGCCGGGCTGGTGCCATCGATAAAATAGACCTTGGCGGCCGGGTCTTTAGAGATGGCTTCGAGAGACTTGAGCGCTTGGAGCTTGACGTAGTTGGGGTTGCGGCCGATGGCCTCGTTGATCTTGGTGATTTCGTAGGCTTGGGCGTCGGCGAGCAGGCGGCGCTTTTCGGCTTCGGCTTCGGCCGCGTCCTTTTCGGCTTTGGCAAGGGCGACCTTCTGCTTCTGCTCAGTGGTGAAGCGCTCCAGCTCGGCCTTTTGCTTTTCGACTTCCTGCTCGCGCTCTTTTTTGGCCTCAATGGCCTTGGTGATAAAGGGCGGCAGCGAGATGTCGCGGATCAACACGGCCTCTACATCAACCCCTTTGGGCAGGAGGTAATCCTTCAGCCCTTCGAGCAGGGCTATCTGCAACGTGGACTGGGTCGCTTCCAAAAAGAAGTCCTCGGCGCGCTTGATGGTCTTGCCTTGCTCGCGGATTAGCGAGCGCAACTTGGGCACGATGTGGACGGCGCGCACGTTTTCAATGCCGCCCGTCTCTTGTAAGATGCGCGGCGCGTCGGCGGACACGAGGCGGTACTGGACGCTGACGTCGATCTTGGTCTGCAGCTGGTCTTGGCTGGGGACGTTGGAGGTTTCGGAATGCGTCTTTTGGCGCACGTCGAAGAGGTGCCATTCGTAGAGGGGGTTGGTCGGGATGTGCAGGCCCTCGGAGAACGACTTGGACTGGACTTCGCCGAAGAGGGTCGCGACGCCCACGTGACCAGCCGGGACGCTTTGGTAGAAGCGCGGGCTGATGAGGAATAGGACGAAGATGGCGGCGATGATGCCGAGGATAGACTTAGGTAGCTGGATCATGCGAGGCCTCCTTAGGGGCTGGGACATTCTTCCTGCCTTTGATTGGGATTGGGAAATTGATCACCTAGAAAGTAAATCCTCGGCCTGAAAATGTCCATTAAGGCCCCCAAACCCAAGCGGCGGCCCAGCGTCTTGAGTGGGGGCCGTGTAGGTTTGTGCCCATGCAGGATTCGATCTACTATACGGCGATACAGTTCGGAATCGAAGGACGAGAAAGGAGCAGCAGATGCGCGTAGCAATCGGCGGCATTTCCCACGAGAGCAGTACCTTCACCAACGTAGCCACCACGTTGGACAGTTTCCGGGAGCGCAGCTATCTCCACGGAGCGGAAATTGTCGAGCGTTTTACCGGGGTCAATACGCCCATCGGCGGCTTTATCGAAGGGGCCGAGGCGCACGGCTTTGCAGTCGTGCCGACGATTTTGGCCGAAGCCCATCCCAGTGCTCCGACGCCTCGTCCTATTTTCAATAGGCTCGTAGGCGAGTTGCTCAACGGCATTGAGGCGGCGGGTGCGATCGACGGGGTTTTATTGGAATTGCACGGGGCCATGGTGGCCGAGGGCATTGACGACGCCGACGGGCATATCCTAGCGGCCGTGCGCCGGTTGGTAGGCCCGGATATGCCCATTGTCGGGCAACTGGACATCCACTCCAATGTCTCTCGCGGCATGATCGAAGCCGCCGATGTCCTGATTGGGCGGGAGACCTATCCAGAGGTCGATATGGCGCCGAGGGGCCGCGAGTGCGCCGATGTGCTCGTGCGTATAGTGCGGGAGGGCCTGCGGCCGACCATGGCCTTGCACCAACTGCCCCTAGTCTGGGGCATGAACCAAGTGACGGCCCATCCGCCCATGCGCCAAGCCATCGAATACCTGCACCAGATTGAGGCGCGTCCCGGCGTCGTCTGCGGCTCCATAGCCACTTGCTTCCCATTGGCCGACATTCCCGATATGGGTGCCTCCGTGTACGTGACCACCGACAACGACCCCGTCCTAGCCCAATCCTGCGCCGACGAGTTGGCCGCTTGGATCTGGGAGCGTCGGGCCGATTGGCAGGCGGCCATGCCCGCTACCGCAGAAGCACTGCAAGAGGCCGACAGGACGGGGCGTTACCCGGTGGTTTTGGCCGACCGCAACGACAATACCGGCGGCGGGTCGCCCGGCGACAGCACGGGACTGTTGCGGGCTTTTTTGGCGGCTGACCTGCAAGACGCCTGCGTCCTGTACATCGTCGATCCCGAAGCGATCGCCGCTTGCCACGAGGCGGGCGTTGGCGCGGTGCTCAATTTAGAGGTGGGCGGCAAGTCGTCCCCATTGCAAGGCGAGCCGTGCTCCATGCGGGCCGAGGTGGTGGCCTTGACCGACGGCCCCTTTCGCTACGACGGGCCTATGTACGCCGGCCTAGACGGCAACATGGGCCTTTCGTCCCACATCCGCGCGGGCGGGGTACACGTGCTGTTGGTGAACAAGCGCGAGCAACCGTTTTGCACGGCGTTTTCCCGCACCTTGGGTTTGGACCCTAGGCAGATGCGCTATGTCGGCGTCAAGTCTGCGGCCCACTTCCGCGCTGGTTTTGAGCCGTGGGCTGGCCAGATTCAGGTGGTTTCCGAGCCGTCGGTCCACGCGCCGGCCGAGGGCAAGCTGGCCTTTAAGCGGCTGGGCCGCAAACTCTACCCCTTTGACGACATTTAGCGATTTAGGCACTTGGGCTGCGGTGCAGGTGGAGCTCGCCCAGCACCGGCCCCACTTGGTCGCTTGGATGGAAGTGCCCCGGTGACGTCCAACCCATGTCCTAAGCTACGGGTAGGCGACCGGCCAATTCAGTTGCGCTAGGATCCGCTGCCAGCGTTCCTTGACGTCTTGACCGTCAGTCCAAGGTACGAACCCCAACTTCAGGTAGGATTTGAGTGCTGCCAATCTGAAGTCTTCGGTGTGGAGATGGATGAGACGGTACCCGGCATCGACAAATCGCCTCACCACCTGCGCCGAGACTGCCATTCCCAATCCGCGACCGGAGTGATCTGGGTCGGCGACCAGCCATCCGAGTTCGCCCCAGAATGGATAAGTGCCCTTGTAGTTGTGCAGTGCCATAGCAGAGGCAACGATCACACCGCTCGCCTCGTGCAGCACCATGAACCAGCCGTCTGGAAGAATCCGGTTCAGCGAGTACGAGAGCCGCTCGTCGTTCCATCCCTCCCAGCCGACCAGTTCCATCAACTGGTAAAAGCGAGACTCATCGCCCGGCCGATAGGTGCGAATCGCGTAGCCGGTTGCCAGAGACCGCTCCGGCAGCGCATGGAGCCGAGACTCCGGCCACACCATGCGTAATTGCTTCACGTCGTTAGAATGCACTTGGTTGTCCTTTCTTCCCACCGCGATCTGTACGTATAGGCGAAATAGCGGAGATGCTCAAGCCCTTGAGAGTTCCGAGGTTGACACGATCACCTTACGGCTCGTTTCTACAAGCCCATGCTTCTGACGATTTCGACGACGCATCAACCCGCTACGAGCTTGGGCTATCTCCTGCACAAGCACCCAAGCCGCGCCCAAGCCTTTGAGTTGCCCTTTGGGACTGCGCACGTCTTCTATCCCGAAGCCTCGCCTGAGCGATGCACGGCCGCGTTGCTCCTCGACGTCGATCCAACCGCACTCAAGCGGCGCGCGGCGTCCTCCGACTTTGCGCTGGCGTCTTATGTCAACGACCGCCCCTACGCGGCTTCCTCTTTTATCAGCGTAGCCATTGCCCGAGTGTTTACCTCGGCCTTGAACGGACAGTGCCGCGAACGGGCCGAGCTCGTAGAAAAGGCCCTGCCGCTGCGAGTGAGCGTTAGTGCCCTGCCCTGCCGGGGGGGCGAGGGCTTGCTGCGCGGCCTCTTTGAGCCGTTGGGCTATGCGGTGGAGGCTAGGGATTCCTTGCTCGACGAGCATTTTCCAGAATGGGGCAAAAGCCCCTATTACGAGGTCGAGCTACAGTGCGTCCGGCCATTAAAAGAAGTGCTGGCGCATCTATACGTGCTAATACCGGTGCTCGACGACGGGAAGCACTACTACGTGAGCGAGGAGGAGATCGACAAGTTGATGAGGCGAGGCGGGCAGTGGCTGGCTGGCCACCCCCTGCGCGATGTCGTTGTCGAGCGCTACCTAAAGCACCAGCGAGGGCTCAAGCAGGCCGCGCTGTCGCGGCTTTTGGCCGAAGAAGTCGGGGAGGCCGAAAACCACGCCGGCGAAGAGGCTCTCGAAGTGGAGTTGAGCCTGAACCAGCAGCGGTTGGCCGCCGTGGTTGAGGAGTTCAAGGCGAGCGGTGCCCGGCGGGTGCTGGACCTCGGCTGTGGAGAGGGGCGACTGCTCGCGCTGCTGGCGGCGGAAGCGCAGTTTGCCGAAGTGGCGGGCATGGATGTATCGCCGCAAGCCCTAGCGCGTGCTCGTCAGCGGCTAGCAAGGCTGCCACGCGGCGAACAGGTCGCGGTTTTCCAAGGGTCGCTGACCTATCGCGACGCTCGGTTGAGCGGGTACGACGCCGCAGCACTGGTGGAGGTCGTCGAGCATTTGGATCCGCCCCAGTTGCGGGCCGGCGAGCGGGCCGTGTTCGAGTTCGCCCGGCCGGATACGGTCGTGATAACCACCCCCAACGCCGAATACAATGCCCATTGGGCCGCGCTGCCGGCCGGCGCCTTCCGCCATCCCGATCACCGCTTTGAGTGGCGGCGGGCGGAATTGGGGGCGTGGGCAGAGCAGGTGGGCAAACGCTATGGATATGCCGTGCGCGTCGCGCCCGTTGGCCCAGAGGACCCGGAGCTAGGCGCACCAACGCAGATGGCGATTTTCTCTGCGGAGGCCCGAAGTGGCTGACGAGAAAATCCGCCTCTCCATACCCGACCTCTCGCTGGTCGTGCTAATCGGCGTCTCTAGCGCGGGCAAATCGACCTTTGCCCGCGCGCACTTCCCCCCGACCCAAGTGCTTTCCGCAGACTTTTTTCGCGGGCTGGTCTCAGACGACGAAAACAGCCTAGAGGCCACAGACGATGCGTTCGCCGCCCTGCACTTTGTCGCCGCCCGCCGCTTGGCGCGGGGCCTTTTGACCGTGATCGATGCGACCAACGTCCAGCCCGAGGCGCGCAAGCCGCTGGTAGAACTGGCCAAGCGCTATCACGCCCAGCCGGTGGCCATCGTCTTCGACCTCCCCCGAGCACTCTGCGAGGAGCGTGCGGCCGAGCGCACAGACCGCGACCTGCCCCCCCACGTGATCCCGCGGCAACACCGCCAGTTGCGCCGCGGCCTCAAGGGCCTCAAGCGCGAGGGCTTTCGCCGCTCCTTTGCCCTGCGCTCGCCCGCAGACGTGGCGCGGGCCGAAGTGGTGCGGGAGAAGCTGTGGCCCGACCGCCGCGAGGAGCGCGGTCCGTTTGACATCATCGGCGATGTACACGGATGCTACGCCGAGCTCAGAGCGTTGCTCGCCCGGCTGGGGTATCGCATCTCAGGGGAAAAGGTCGAGCCGCCGCCGGGGCGCAAGGCCGTCTTTGTCGGCGATTTGGTGGACCGAGGGCCTAATGCCCCCGGCGTCCTCGCGCTGGTCATGCGCATGGTAGCGTCGGGCGCAGCCCTGTGCGTCCCGGGCAACCACGATGCGCGTTTGGTCCGGGCCTTGCAAGGCCGAAAGGTCCAACGCACTCACGGCCTCGAAGAGACGCTGGCCCAACTCGCCGGCGAGCCGCCTGAGTTCAAGAAAAAAGTCGAGGCTTTTCTCGGCGGCCTAGTCAGCCACTATGTCCTCGACCAAGGGGCGCTGGTGGTCGCGCACGCCGGCATGAAGGAGGAGATGGCCGGTCGCGCCTCTGGGGCCGTGCGCTCCTTTGCCCTGTACGGGGACGCGACGGGCGAGCAGGACGAATTTGGTCTGCCGGTGCGCCGCGACTGGGCGGCCGAATATCGGGGCCGCGCCCGCGTCGTCTATGGACACACCCCGGTGGCGCGGCCGGAGTGGGTCAACAACGCGATCAACATCGACACCGGCTGTGTCTTTGGCGGCGAGCTAACGGCGCTGCGCTATCCCGAGCTGGAGCTCGTATCCGTCCCGTCCGAAGCCCAGTACGCCGACCCGGTCCGCCCCTTGGCGGCGCAACAGACCCGCGACGATGTGCTTGACTTAGCGGATGTAGCCGGAGGCCAGCGCGTGGAGACGCGGTTGATGGGCCGAGTTACCATCCATGCGGAGCGGGCGGCTGCGGCCCTAGAAGTGATGAGCCGCTTTGCCGTTGATCCCCGGTGGTTGGTCTATCTGCCGCCAACGATGGCCCCGCCCCAAACCAGTGCCCGCCCCGACTTGCTCGAACACCCGGACGAGGTCTTGGCGTACTATCGCCGCAGCGGTGTGCGCGAGCTCGTGTGCGAGGAGAAGCAGATGGGGTCGCGGGCCGTGCTGGTCGTCTGCCGCAACCCGGCGGCCGCGCAGCGGTGCTTTGGCATAGAGGACGGCCGCGCCGGCATCTGCTACACGCGCACGGGCCGCCGCTTCTTTGCGGACGCGGGTTTGGAAGCAAAGCTCTTGGACCACGTGCGCCGGGCCTTTGAGCGCAGCGAGCTGTGGAGTGCGCTGGCGACGGACTGGGCCATACTCGACGCCGAGATCATGCCTTGGTCGGCCAAGGCGCAACCGCTGCTCAAAGATCAGTACGCAGCCGTAGGCGCGGCCGCGCGGATGTCGCTGGCAGCGGCCGTGAGTGCGCTGGAGCAGGCGGCCGAGCGGGGCATGGCCGTAGGCGATCTATTGAGCCGGTGCCGCGCCCGGGCCGAATCCGTGGCCCACTACGCCGCGGCCTATCGCCCTTATTGTTGGCCCGTGCGCTCGCTCGAAGATCTCAAATTGGCTCCCTTTCATCTCTTGGCCACGGAGGGGCAAGTCCACGTCAACCAAACCCATGCATGGCACTTGGAGACCTTGGACCAGCTCTGCGCGGCCGGGCCGGGTTTGCTGAGTGCGATAGATCGCCGGCGCGTGGTTTTAGACGATGGGCACAGCAGCAGCGAAGCCATCCGGTGGTGGGAGGAACGAACCGCCAGCGGCAGCGAGGGATTCGTCGCCAAGCCCTTGGACTTCGTTTGCACCGACGGGCGCGGCCTCGTCCAGCCGGCGCTCAAGTGCCGGGGCCGTGCGTACCTGCGGCTGATCTACGGCCCTGAGTACGCGGAGTGCCTAGAGCTTTTGCGCCACCGCAACCTCAAGGGCAAGCACGCATTGGCATTGCGGGAATTCGCGCTGGGGGTGGAGGGCTTGGAGCGGTTTGTCGCCGGGCAGCCCTTGCGTCGAGTCCACGAATGCGTCTTTGGGGTCTTGGCGTTGGAAAGTGAGCCGGTTGATCCGCGGCTGTGACTGGCCCAAAACCACCCGATTGGCCCGGCTGTAACCATCGCCCAACCAGCAACTTGACGCTCTGGGGATGCCTCATACCTTACTACACGACACCAGCCGCTATCCTTACCAAGGATCGAGGGCATCTTGCCCTCGTCGAGGGCGGGACGCCCTCGATCCCGGATTCATCGGGAGCACCAGAAAATGCGGACGTAAAGCAGGTGTCGTGTACTCACCTCGCCGGAGGGCATAACGTGCTTACCATTACCCAAGCAGCAGAAGAGAAAATTGCCAACCTAGTCGCCGAGAGCGAAAAGCCCGTCAAGGGCTTGCGTATCGGCGCCCGCCTCGATCCCGCCAAGCAGGTTGACTACAAGCTAGCCTTCATATCCGACCAGCAGATAGGCGGCGACGATCAGGTCGTTCACTTCGCGGGCTTTGACGTGTACATAGACCCCGAAAGCGCCGATCTGTTGGCGGAGGCCAAGGTGGATTACGTCGATGGCCTCATGGGTTCGGGGTTCAAAATTGAGCGGCCCCGCAAGATGCCCGCGCACCTGAGCGGCCCGGTGGCCGAGGCCGTCCATCGCGTCATCGAAACGCAAATCAACCCGGGCGTGGCCGCGCACGGGGGCGTGGTGACCTTGGTGGACATCAAGGGCAACACGGTCTTCGTGCAGATGGGTGGGGGCTGTCAGGGCTGTGGCCAAGCGGATGTGACGCTCAAACAGGGCATCATTCGCATGATCAAGGAAGCGGTGCCCGAGGTGGAAGCCGTAGTCGATGCGACGGACCACGCCTCGGGCGAAAACCCTTACTATTAGGCCCGAGGAGAGGCTCTATGGCAACGGCGTTGCCGCTGGTGGCGCGGCCCCATCTCGAGGGCTACGTGCAGGCGATGAAGGAAGACGGGTACGCCTATTTTCCCGCAGTGCTCAACGAGCGCGAGATCGCCGATTTGCGCCGAGCCATGGACGAGTTGACCGCGCTGGAGGAAAGCTACGACCGCCACACCGACCCGGCCACGCACGGCTTCCTCAACAAGAGCATCAACAACGCGTTCAACCGCGCACCCATCTTCGCCCAGTACTTGGACCGGCCCGAAATCATCGACCTAGTTGAAGCGATACACGGCGACGATTGCCACTGCATCGGCATGACGGCTTGGCTGACCGGCCCGGGCCGCCCGGACCAAACCCTACACGCCGACTGGCAGCCGCTGACCCTGCCCGAAGAAGTCATGGCCGACCCAGCGGTAGAGATTCCAATTTTTATCACCACCGCCCATTACTATCTCGACGATCTGACCGAGGAGTTGGGGCCGACTCACTTTGTGCCGGGCAGTCACCGCGCAGGTCGGCGGCCCCGCGCCAGCGAGACCGGCTTTAAGGGCGTTGAGGAGCAGAGCATCTTGTGCAAGGCCGGCGACTGCGTGTTGTTCCGCTGCGAGGTTTGGCATCGGGGCACGGCGAATAAGAGCAACCAGACGCGCTATCTGCTCCAAGTACACTACGCCCAGCGCATTATCACCCAGAAGTACCCCCCCTATCTAAACAAATTTCAATTCGACGCGACCCTGTTGGCGCAGGCCACGCCCCGGCAGCGGCGGCTTTTGGGCGACCACGTACCGAGCAACTACGACTAAATGAATGGATGAACGGTGCGCTATGTCCGATTCCCCCATATCCGTCCTGCTCGTTGAGGACAACCCCATTCACGCTCGCCTGTTACAGGGCTTGCTAAAACCGGAATTTGCCGTAGAAGCGGTCGATCACTTAGCGGCCGGCTTGGCGCGGCTAGCGGCCGGCGGCATCGACGCGATCCTCCTCGACCTAGTACTGCCCGACAGCCAAGAGCTAGCCACCTTCGAGCGCGTCAAAGCAACCGTCCCGCATATTCCCGTCCTAGTCCTGACCGGCCTCGATGACGAAGTGCTCGCCGAAGAGGCCGTAGCGGCCGGTGCCCGCGATTACCTAATCAAAACGCAGATCAACGGCGAGAGCTTGGCGCGGTCTATTCGGGCGGCCATAGCGGGTTAGCATGGGGGGCGATCCTCGCTTCCTGCGTTGGACCTGCTGGCTGGCGCGCTTGGCCGCCTGCGCGACCGTGCTCTCGGGCGCGCTCGTGCTGTGGGGCTGGAACGCCGACGACGAATACCTCAAGAGCTTCATGCACATCAGTTGGGTGGCGACGCACCCCCTCGTGGCGGTGGAGTTTATCTTGGCCGGTACAGCCCTTTTGTTGTTGCAGGCCGAGCCGTTGAGCCGCTGGCGGCGGGATGCGGGTATGGTGCTGGGAGCGATCGTAGTGCTGATCGCCGTGCTCAAGTTAATCGGCTACCAGTACAACTGGGAACGCGGCGTCGATACCTACCTGTTTTATTTCAAGCTGGGCGTCTCGCGGATGTCGCCCAATGCGGCTTTTTCCTTTTTGCTGATCGGCTTGGCTTTGGTGCTGATGGACGTGCGTGTGCGGGGCCATGCCTATCTGCCGCAGCTCTGCATCCTCGCGGCGACGGTCGTCGGACTTTTGTCGATGAGCAGCTACTTCCACAATGTGCTGCTGCTCTACGGGGTAGCCGGGTTCGTTCCGGTCGTCCCGGACACGGCGACCGAATTCCTCATCCTCTGCTCTGGCCTGCTATGCGCTCGCCCGCACCGCGAGCCAATCGCCACCATAATCAGCACTACGGAGGGCGGCTCAGTGGCTCGCCGCCTCTTGCCGGCCGCCTTTGCCATCCCCCTCGTGTTCGACTGGATTCGCACCCAAGGAGAGGGCGTCTATGGGTACGAGTTTGGCCTCTCGCTCTTTACGCTGCTCAACATTTTGGCCTTTGCCCTGCTAATATGGTGGAATGCTGCGTCCCTGTCGCGGGTTGATGCGGAAAGGCGACGCTCAGAAGAGCAGCTACAAGAGCAATACCGCCTAACCGCGGCGACCGCGCACTCCGAGCACGAGGCTCTGCTCGCCCTCGAAGAGTCGCAGGAGGCCCTGCGCGACGCCAAGGAGCAGGCCGAAGCGGCCAACCAAGCCAAGAGCGCGTTCTTGGCCAATATGAGCCACGAGATTCGCACCCCAATGAACGGCATCATCGGCATGACCGAGCTCTTGGGGCGCACCCAACTCGAATCTCAGCAGCGCAGTTACCTGACCTTGATGCAGCGGTCGGCCGAGGCCCTGCTGTCCCTGCTCAACGACATCCTCGACTTCTCCAGAGTTGAAGCAGGCCGCTTAGTCTTGGAGCGAATAGGGTTCGGCCTGCGCGACGAGGTGGGCAACGCCGTGCAGACGCTGGCCATGTCTGCGGCGAGCAAAAACATAGAGCTGACGTGCCATATCCCCGCCGATGTGCCCGACCGCTTGGTCGGCGACCCGCGCCGCTTGCGCCAAGTGGTCATCAACTTGGTGGGCAATGCCGTCAAGTTTACAGAGGAGGGCGAAGTGGAAGTGGGTATGGCCGTGGAAGAGGCTTGGCCGGACGCCGTGTGCCTGCGCCTGTGGGTGCGCGACACCGGGATAGGCATCGCACCGGAGAAACAAGCGCGGATATTCGATTCGTTCAGCCAAGTCGATAGCTCGACCTCGCGGCGTTTTGGCGGCTCCGGCTTGGGCTTGGCCATTTCGCAGCAGCTAATCGAACTGATGGGGGGCCGTATATGGGTCGAGAGCGAGGAGGGCCAAGGCAGCACCTTTTACTGTACGGTCCGCTTGGGGCTGGGGACGCCGGAGACCGAGCGCGCCGATCAGGTCGCGCTGGAGGGGCTAAGGGTGTTAGTCGCCGACGATCATGCGACCAATCGGCGGATCCTCGAAGAGATCCTGAAAAGCTGGGCGATGGAGGTCGAGCTCGTGGAGAGCGGCTCGGCTGCGATCTCGGCCTTGGAGTCGGCTGAGCGACCCTTTGACTTGGTGCTGATGGACTTGATGATGCCGGGGATGGACGGCCTAGAAACGGTGGCGAGGATGCGCGAGAACCCAGCGTTTGCCCAAGTGCCGGTGCTGCTGCTTTCCTCGGCCGACCGAGCCGAGTACAGCGCACGGGCGAGTTCCTTGGGCATTGCCCGCAGCCTCATCAAGCCGGTCAAGCAATCCGACCTGCTAGAGGCCATCGGCGCGGCCCTCGAAGCCGCTCCTCCTCGTGCGCCAAGGCGCGATGAAGTGCCCGAGGACGAGCCGGTAGCGGTCGCGAGCCTTCGCATCCTCTTGGCCGAGGATGGAGTGATCAACCAGCAGGTGGCCGTGCGGCTGTTGGAGGAGCGCGGCCACTCCGTTGAGGTCGTGAACAATGGTCGCACGGCCGTGGAGCAGGTGGAGGCCGAGCCGTTTGACGTGGTGCTGATGGATGTGCAAATGCCGGACATGGACGGCCTAGAGGCCACGGCCGCCATTCGCCGCGCCGAGACCCTGACCGGCGAGCACATCCCCATCGTCGCGATGACCGCCCACGCCATGCAAGGCGACCGCGACCGCTTCTTGGCCGCGGGCATGGACGGTTACGTCGCCAAGCCCGTGCGGCCGCACGAGCTGTACGCGGCCGTAGAGGAATTCGGTCCCCATGCTGAGGCCGGACTGCTCGCGCCGGCAGATGTGCCCTTTGCGTGGGACGCTGCACTCGAAAGCGTCGGTGGCGACGAGGCCATGCTGCGCGAGCTCGCGGAGATGTTTTTTGCCGAGTGCCCCAAGCTGATGCAGCAAATCCGAGAGCACATCGCCGGCGCGGACGGCCCCGAGTTGCGGCGAGCCGCGCATACGCTCAAGGGGTCGGCGCACGTTTTCGGGGCTGAAGAAGCGGCCGAGGCCGCGCATCGGCTGGAGGAAATCGGGCGCGAGGAAGCGTTTGCCGACGCGGCGAAGGCACTGGCGTTGCTGGAGGACGAAGTGGCGCGGTTGCTGCCGGCTCTGCAGAAGCGGATTGCGACTGGTGCTTAACGACGCAGGAGAAAGCAGACGATGGAACGAGTGTACATCACGCAATTTGTAGGCTAAATATGTCTATCTCAAAAAGAGCACAGAGAACGCTAGTGACATTTGAAAACGGGGTCTTCCGTATTGGTGTTAAAGAAAGTTTACATCTGTATATTCTTGGTCCGCGCTCGGCAGGTAAATCTGCACTGAGCGAATATATTAGCAAAAAGCTAGGGATTAAATGTTACGACATGGATAGCGAGCTTGAAAAGAAACTGCGGGTCGATGGCGGCGGTGGATTAAGCAATGCAATCAAGCTGAAAGCATGGCAAAAAATTAGCATGGCACTACAGGAATCGCTGTGTGATCTACTAGCACTCGACTTTTCTTATATCGCATCGATTCCTACTGGTATCTTTGCCTACGAGCAATCGGCTCTACTGCTGGAAAGAGTTGTGATCCTAGGCATATTGCCCGGAAAGACCGAAGAAGAAACACTAGAGCTCCTTATAGAGCGCGAAAGAGAAAGGATTCACTTTCGGGAAAGAGTAAAGGAGAATTCTCAAGACGAACAGGGAGTAGTGAGAGAGTACCGGCGCGGATTGTCGAAAGCCATCACTCTTACACAAATTCAATCAGATGCCTGCTACTTTTATGGAAATGAGACTCCCGGTACGATAGTGCGAAAATGCTTTGGTATTCCATAATTTACCATGGACCACAAACTTACTAACGGAGGAGTAACTAATGGAGCGAGTGTACACCACCCAAGACTTGGCCTTGCTCAGTCACCTCAAAAACGCGCTGGCCGCGCAGGGCATTGAATGCGTTTTGCGCGGTCAGCATTTGCTCGGCGGCGTGGGCGAATTGCCCCCGATAGAGTGCTGGCCGGAGTTGTGGGTCTTGGACGACCAACAGGCCGCAGCCGCAAAGTCGCACATCGAAACGCTGTTTGCGACGGCTGCGAAAGACGAGGAACCGTGGCCCTGCGCCGCGTGTGGGGAGGAGTGTCCGGGGGCGTTTACGGATTGTTGGAGTTGTGGGGTGGCGCGGGCCGAAAAGAGCGGAACGCCCTGATCGCTGACGCCTTTTCTTTTTCCGAGGAACTAAACCCGGAGTTTTGGGACCACTTCTCAGAGGCTGTCTGAAAACTCCATTTTCTATTTGATTCTTTTGAGTAACAGGTGGATCATAGCAATCTGGATCAAGGCTTCGCTATGGCGGGTCAACACCTCATAATCTCGGGCATGACGGCGCGAGTTCATCACCCATGCCAAGGTACGCTCGACGACCCAACGGCGTTTGAGTACGGTAAATCCGGGGCCTTGTTTGGCGACGACTTCCAAGTCAATCTTGTGCGTCTTTTTTAGGTTGGCCACCCATGTTCGGATCGCCTCGCCTCGATAGCCGCCATCGCCCCACAGTTTGCGTAACCGGGCTACGCCGGACGTCCCCAAGCGGGTCAACACCTGCTGCAAGCCGTCTCGATCGGATACATCGGCGGCGGTGACCACCACCTGTCGAAGCAAGCCTGAGGCGTCGACCAGCAGATGCCGTTTTCGGCCTTGAACCTTCTTGCCCGCGTCGTAACCGGTTGTTTTACCATGGGTTGCCGTTTTGATGGTCTGACTATCGATACAGCCCGCCGAGGGCGTGGCCGGCCGGCCGTTGCGGCGGCGTTCCTGCTGGGTGAGCCGTTCCAACACCCGCGGCCAGACCCCGTGCCGGCTCCAGCGACGGAAGTAATCATACACCGTTTTCCACGGGCCAAAACAAGCCGGTAACAACGCCCAAGGACACCCCGTCTTGTTCAGATACAAAAGCCCGTTGACGATCGGACGCCGATCCCGCGGCGGCCGACCCGGACCGTTGGGGCGCCACCGCGGAGCCGGCAGCAACGGTTCGATCTGCTGCCATTGCACATCGGTTACATCGGTTGCATATTGGCCACTGGGCGTACTCATCATACGAGCCTTTCTGTTCAGATTTTGTGGTGAAACCTGAATATGGCCTGATGAGTACGCCGATTCAAATACGACTACATAATGGGTTTTCAGACAGCCTCTAACAACAATCACTTGTAGGAGATGCACCGCGTTCTCCGATAAGATGGCGTCAGTATTGCTGAATTTTTACTCTTGCTAATTCGGGCGAGGAGACCGGCTATGCGTTTTTTTAACACGACAGGGCCAGTGGTAGCGGCCGATCACTACTGCATTCCACCGTTGGATCGGCTCAATCTCAATAAAGAGGTTGCGATAAAGACATGACGAGATTGGTGATTGCGTACCTGCTAAAAGGGAAGGCAGCGAATACAGTTAATGGTTTACGCCAAAAATATGACGTTAAGACTGCCACAGCGATAGCTGGACATCTGACAATAGCTGGGCCTTGTAACACGGAAACTCCTCTCTCTCAAATACAAGGCGTAGTGGCCCGTCTTGCTGCTACACTACAACCGATCACACTTACGATCAGTGGAGTGGAAACATTTCTGCCGATCTCGGCAACATGCTATCTAGGGATAAATCCCAAAGAACCTCTCAAGGCCCTCCATGATGCTCTTGTATCGCAATTAAACTGGATGGAAACCTATCCATACCATCCTCACGTGACCATCACTGAGTATCTTACACGTGCAAGAACGGAAGAAGCCGCAGATCAACTTCAAAACTTAAACATTTACGAAACCGATACGCTAGATTCTTTAACATTACTCAAGAAGGATTTTAGAGGTACATGGTGCGAGATTGATAAGGAAGCGAGACAGATATGAACGCAACTACCCAAGTGCTTGGCCACGACGATCCGGGTCATGCGAGGGCGCGGGGAGCCATGGTGGAGCGGATGATGGATTGGTATGGAAAGTCGGAGCGTTGTGTATTTACTTGGATGGGCGCGTATATTTTAGAGAAAAGACGCGCAGATAGCCGGATGCGCTTGCGGAAAATCAAACTCAAAAGAAAACAATCTGTGCCAGCGAAAGGAGTACACTGTGAACATACACGTGGGTAATTTGGCAAAGACTACTAAAAAAGAGGCACTGGTCCAGCTTTTCCAGTCGTACGGGAAGGTCGTGACCGCGACCATCGCCCGGGACAAGAAAAGCGGTGCCTCGCGCGGCTTCGGCTACGTGGAGATGGCGACCCGGCACGAGGGCGAAGAGGCCATTGCCCATCTCAACGACAAGGAGTTTGAAGGGCAGAAGCTGCATCTCAGCGAGGCGCATGAGCGCAAGGAGAAGGCCGGGCGCGGGTCGGGCAAGGGCGACAACCGATTTGACTCGCAGCGCAGCAGTTTTTTCTCCCCTCGCGGCGGCCAGCGCAACGCGGGCAACATGCGGCGCAGTGGACGACGGGGTTCCTAGTGCTAGCACACCAGCGCGAGCAGCTCGGCGTGGCTTTGGACGCGGAAGTCGGCTTCGGCAGTCCAGAGGTCCTGACCAGCAGCGTCGTAATAGAGGGTGGTGACCCCGGCGCGGCGACCAGCTTCGAGGTCGTAGCGGAAGTCGCCGACCATCACGGCGGTTGCTGGCGCAGCACCCCAAGCGGCGAGCAGCTTGCGGATGCCATCGGGGTCGGGCTTGGGAGCGGCTTCGTCGCGGCCTAAGACGTGGGCGGGGTCAAAGAATTTGGCGAGGTCGCAGACAGCCAGCGTCTGCAAAGCATTGGCGTGGCTGTTGCGGGTGAGGATGCCGAGCCGGGCACTGCGCTCGACCAGTGAGGTCAGCAGCGCGTGGGCACCGGGTAGGGGGCGGGCGTGGAGCGCGTATTCGCGTTCGATCTCGGCAAGGCGGCGTCTGAGCACGGTCGCTTCGGCGGTGGGGCGGGTGCTGATCGCGGCGAGGATATCTTGGTCCAAAGGCAGGCCCAACTGCTGGCGCATAGCGTTGAAGTCAATGGCACTGTCGGCGAGGGTGTTGTCGAGATCGAAAATCCAGTGGGTGAAGTTCACGAGCATTTTCTGCAAGTTTTGTGTCGTTTTGGCGAGATTTGGTGAAAGGGGCTACTTTGCCAGCACTTCGCTAAAGATTCGTTGTTTTGGGGCCTTGTGTTTTTCTGGATTCCCGCGTTCGCGGGAATGACGATTAGTGGGCACGACGGTTGTGTTGGAATGACGGGTTACAGCGTCCCGCGCTCGGCAAAAGGAGTCCAGCCTCGGCCGGGTTTGTGGACGGGGGTGCGCTCGTAGCGGGTGCGGATTTCCTTGAATTCGGCGATGTTGGTGACTTCGCGCTCTGGGTTTTGCATGTCTTTGATGACAAAATCTCCTTCTGTAGGTAAGCAGGCCATGGTGACTGGGTCGCGTTCCGGGCGAAAGTCTTTGGGGTCTTCGTCAATGTTGTTGGGGACCTCGGCGTCTTGGTAGCGCAGATCGACGCTCCAGCGCACGACGTCGGTGTTGTTCTCAAAGGAGGCGTGGGGGGTGAGGTTGGTCATAAAGAGCACCGATCCGGCGCGCATTGGGCAGGCCACAGGCTCGGGGGTCGGCAAGTCTTCGCCGGCGATTTCGAGATACCCGCCTTGCCCGCCGGTGTAGTGGCGATAGACGCCGCTACGGTGCGCTCTGGGGATGACGTACAGGCAGCCGTTTTCAATGGTCGCATCGACGAGGGGAATCCAACAGGTCACGATCAAGCTCTGGTCGCAGTGAGGCATGAAATACCCCGAATCTTGGTGCCACGGCACGGCCCCGCGCGAGTAGCCGGGGGCCTTGGGGCGGATGCGATATACGGACGAGCCAATGATGTTGGGGCCGACGAGGCTTTCGATACAGGACACGAGCGGCGGGTGGCGCAAAAACCCGAGAATGGCCTGTTCTTTGAAGCCGCCGCCACCGCGCCCCATGATCGCTTGCGTCACGCGCTCGCCGACTGCGACGTTGGCTTTGAAGAGGGTACCGAGGCGGGTTGCAAAGGGTTCGGCGGCAAAGGTTTCCGCGCCGAGCAGCCCTTCTTCTTGCAGGGCGGCACACGTCTGGTCAATGACGGCGGTGAGGCCGTCCTTGAGAGGTTGCAGATCGGCTGGGGCGTAGAGGTCTTCCTTGACTACGTAGCCGAGGTCGTGGAATTGCTGGCGTTTGGCAGGGGTTAGGCCCATGACATGCTCCGGGAGAAAGGTCGCCAAAGGGTATCCCCCCGGTCCGTTCTAGTCAATGGCATCCCTCAGCAGTATGCTTCTCGCGGCCTCAGTCTCAGACGCGAACATAAGCGCTGCGGCACTATCCGCCCGCCCGGCGGCCGCTGCTTGCTGGCGAAGCTGGTATAGCGCGATGGGCAGCCGCAGGTCTGCTGCGCTATACGAAAAAGTCCTTCCGGCTTGCTTTTTGCGGTAGCTCTGTATCGCTTCGAGATAGCGATAGCCGAACTCCGCGGTCGGCTCGATTATGGTGCCCTCGCCGTAATCGTTCCAAGTGACAATCTGGATCAGCGACGCGCTTTCCCCAGCGCGTTCTAGCGTCTCGGCAAAAACCGCGCCCTCTTGGTCGTCGAGATAACCATAGCTTTCGCGCACACCAGCCTCTGAGTAGATGTCGTGGAACTTGGGAAACGCCGTGCCAATGCCGCCCTTTTCGTAGAGCTGGCTCAGGTAAGCGCGCCAAGCGGCCGGAGGCACGACGCGGCCGTCGTGTACTGGCGGCCAGCCGAATACCCCGTCGGCTCCTTCTTGGAGCGAGTTCAGGGTGTAGAAGTACGGAGGTTGCGGCAAGCCCGAAAACAGCTCCTTCCACGACGCCCCCTTGAAGTACTGCGGACCGAATACGAGAAGCAGGGGGCGGCCCGCGATCTTGGCGTATTCGTCGGCGACGAACCAGTGGTCCTGCATCCAGCGCAAGACATCTTGGCCGTGGCTAAGGGCTTGGCTCTCGCGGAGAACCCCATCGTTGACGAGGTGCTTTACCGTTTGGTCTTCGTAACATATTGCAAAGCTCAATCCGGCCTTCTTGATATATGCGATTAGGTGGTTTGTGTTGCGGTGGATCGCGGCGTAATCGCGGTGATCTTCGATGCCGTACCAGTCGATGATCGCGCCGTCGATACCTGCGAACTTCATAAGCAGGACGTGACATTCCAAGACGTGGGGGTCGTTTGAATCATACGGCCCGATCAATGGGTAGTAATGAGAGGCTATTTCGCGGCGACCGTCGTCGGTGATGGTGTTGGGATCAAAGTGATTCATCGTCCAGTGCCAACCCCACTCGCCGCTGGCCGGTTTCGCCGCATACCAAGGCATGTAGTGAACCATTATTTGGGGGCTTACCGTAGATAGCGGCTGAATGCCCGGGCTGACGAGGCTTTCGACGCAGGACAGGGACACACAGCACAGGGCGATGGGCAGGAGGCGTTTCATTATCAAGGGTTTGGGAGCGGTCTAAAAACCCACCTTGGGGCGTGTTGAACAAGCCGTAGAGACGGTCGCCGTCATTATGTATGTTGCGTATTCCTTTCGGATTGGCCACTCTGAAAGGCAAGCGTGAGGGGCGCGTCGTCCGTCATTGGGTGAGCCGGCACGTCCGTGTCGCCGGCACCGTGCGGGAGTAAGACAGCCCTCACGCTTGGTTGTCGCTCCGAACCGATATAAGGGCACAAGGCCCGTATTACCAAGTGTAGAGGACAGCACCATGATAACTATAATGGTGCTAGTAGTTGACCGTGGCCTAGGTAGTTCCTACGCTGAGGTGTCCCCGTAAAACATGGAGCGAGCGGATGGTCCTTGAGACGGTCTTTTCCATGCTCACCCGAATCAGCCGATTTAAGCAGCAGACCCATCGAGCCTGGGCGTATTTCACCGCTCATCTCAGCTTGGCCATGGCCGCCTTCAATCTGCTGGCGCAGTGGCAGGGAGTACAGCCGGATAAAAACGGATGCGTCGCGTTGTCTATCGCGGAGTTCGGATTATAAAACACTAGCACCATTGGTTATATCATGCCTTGGTACAGACCCTCTCTACTCCTGCTGGCGATTGCCGGCTGTGGACAAGCACCCGAGCCAACCCCCGAAGTACAGGGCGACCGCTCGATGCGCGCTGGCTACTACGGAGAAGCGGCCGGCCACTACCTGCACGCCGTTGACCAGCACACCAAATCGCCGGTGCTCTACCGCAAGCTAGCCGAGGCGCATGCGAAAAACGAGGACCTGTCGTCCGCTGTCCGCGCATACGAGCAGGCCATTGCCCTCGCGCCGAGCCACGCCAAGACGCGGACCGAATTGGCCATTCTGTTTACGCGCCTCAATCGCTACGAGGACGCCTTCGCCTTGCTCGAACAGACGGTGCGCGAGCAGCCCGAGCGCGCCCGGGCGAACATGGTGCTGGGGTTGCTGCACGCCCGCGAGGGACGCTACCCAGCCGCGATTGCCGCCTATCAGCGCGCCCTTGCCGCCGTGCCCAACTACGGGGAGGCGTGGTTCAACCTCGGCGAAGCCTATCTCAAGCAAAACGACTACGCGGCCGCCGAGCAAGCCTTTGGCCGCGCCGTGGCCGCCGATACGACCTCGGCCCGATTTCGCAATGGCTTGGGGCGCAGCTTGTACCTCCGGAGAGACTACGCCGCGGCCGCGGCCGAATGTAGCCGCGCCGTGCGGCTAGACTCGCTTTTTGCCCGAGCACACTTCAACCTCGGCAACGCCTTGCTGCGCTCCGGGCAGCAGGACGAGGGACGACGCCATCTAGCGCTCTACAAACGGCTCGAAGAAGAGGAAGATCGGATCGCCATGCTAAAAAACACCCTAGCAACGCACCCCGACGCCGCCGGGGCTTACCACGACTTGGCCGTTGTGTACGGGCAGCGCGGCCAATACCAAGAAGCGCGCCTCCGCTATCTCCAAGCCCTCGACCGCGACCCTGCTTTCGCGCCCGCTCACCACAACCTCGGCAACATCCACTTCCGCCGGGGGGCCATCGCGGCGGCCGAGCAGCGGTTTCGCCAAGCCTTGCAGGCCGATTCCACGTATGTCCTCTCGCACTTGGGATTGGGCAATGTCTATATGCTGCGCAAGCAATACGAGCGCGCCATGGCCTCCTTCCGCCGGGGCCTGCGCCACCAGCCCAACCACCCCAAGCTCCGCCGCAATCTCGCCGCGGCCGAGCAAATCGCCGCGCAGGTTGGCCGATGATGCCGCGCACCTTGCCGCTGTGGGCTAGCGTAGTATGCGCCGCCGTCGCCGCGGCCGGGCCGGCCCCGCAATTTGTGGAGATCACCGCGGAAGCGGGCCTAGATTTTCGCTATGTCAACGGGGCTAGCGGCCACAAGTACATGGTGGAAGCTGTCGGCTCGGGCGCGGCCTTTTTCGATGGCGACGGCGACGGGTGGCTCGACCTGTACATCGTCAATGGCGCCCCCCTGCCCGGGTATCGCGGCCCGGCCCGGCCCAACGCGCACTATCGCAACCAACGAGACGGAACCTTTGCCGATGTCACGACCGCGGCGGGTACGGGCGACGCCGGCTTCGGCATGGGCGCGGCCGTCGGCGACTACGACAACGACGGCCATGCGGATCTATATGTGACCAATTACGGAGCGAATGTGTTGTACCGGAACGAAGGGGCCGGCGTTTTCGCCGACGTCACGGCTGAGACTGCGGTCGGAGATTTAGGGTGGGGAACGCATGCGGCTTTTGTCGATTACGACCGCGATGGCGATTTGGATCTATACGCGGCCAATTACATGGAATTCGACCCGGCCCACAACGAGGAGTGTTTTGCCGGCACGGCGCGCATTTACTGCGGCCCCAATACGTACCCTGGGCAGGCGGGTGTGCTCTACCGCAACGACGGGGGTAGCCGCTTTGCCGACGTGACCGCTTCCGCCGGCCTGCGCCTCGATTCGGGGCGGCAGCTCGCCGCGGTATTCGGCGATTTTGACAACGACGGCGACTCCGATTTGTTCGTCGCCAACGACAAGCGACCCAACTTTCTCTTCCGCAACAACGGGGATGGAACCTTTAGCGAAAACGGCGCGGAGGCCGGGGTGGCGTACAACGAAGAAGGGTTGGCCGAGTCGGCCATGGGGGCCGATTGGGGCGACTACGACAACGACGGGTTCCTCGACATTATTGTCGCGACCTTTCAGTGGCTGCCCAACACGCTCTACCGCAACGAGGGCGATGGATTTTTCACCGATGTCACGTTTGCGGCCAACCTCGGCGTACCCAGCGTGCCGTATTTAGGCATGACGTCCGCCTTTCTCGACTACGACAACGACGGGTTCCTCGATGTGTTCGTCAGCAATGGGCACCTCGACGAGAATGTGGAAGAATACGACCCAGCCACCACGTATCCCCAGCGCAACCAACTCTTCCGCAACCGGGGCGACGGCTCGTTTGCCGAAGTGACTGAGCTAAGCGGCCCGGGGCTGTTGGTCGAGCGCGTCAGCCACGGCGCGGTGTTTGGCGACTGCGACAACGATGGCGACGTAGATATATTCGTCTCGGACTCGGCCGCCCCGCATTGCACTCTGCTGCGCAACGACGGCGGCAATGCCAACCACTTTCTGACGATTGAGGCCATTGGCACCGCGAGCAATCGCGATGGCTTGGGCGCGCGCGTCCGCGCCGTGGCCGGCGACTTGGTACAGACGCGGGAAATCCGCCGCAGCTACGGCTACATGGGCTCCAACGATGTGCGCCTGACCCTTGGCTTGGGCCACCGCCCGCAGGTAGATACGCTGCAAGTCCATTGGCCCAGCGGCGCGGTGCAAACGCTGGTGGGCGTAAAGGCCGATCAGCACCTCGTGGTGCGGGAGGCTCGTTGAGGAGGTTGGGGCGTTTTGACGCTAGCGGACTGTTGGGCGATAATTTGGGCCTGATAAGCGGTCGCACTACGGACAAAAAAAGGAAAAAGGCCATGCACTTCATAGTATCGTGGGATATAAATGCCGAAGGCGAGGAGTGGGATGTGCTCAACGCTCAGCTAAAAGAGTGCATAGAAAACTATTCTTGGGCGCGCCCACTTAGCACTTTTTACGTCGTTAGAGTATCTGCTCCGCAAGAATGGCAAGAAATTACGAAAGACCTGATAAAAGTAGCCGAGGGTTCTCCAATTAGGATACATCTCGTCATTGGCCCTTTAATGTCTGGAGGTCAATACGATGGCTATCTTCCCAAAGACTTTTGGCCAGAACTAGAAAAGAGAATAGCCTAATGGGAGAACCCGCAAAGCACGTTGAGGCTGACTTCGACTCGCCTACGCCACTTGCCAGAACAACCGTAGTGGTTTCCGTGCCGCAGACCCTTGAAATAGAGTTGGTGGACTCGTCTGTCCTCAAGGACTATGAGATTTGGTCTATTCAATCTGCTACACTTCTCAGTATCCTCGTAGGCATCGCCATGGCAATGATACAATCTGGCAGGTCTTCTGCATTGGACGTTTTTGGCTTCGTATTCCTCGTTTGGTTTGGGTTCAGTTTGGCATACGCCATTAAGAAGCGAAACCAATTGAAGCGCAATGTGACAAGCATACCGTTTGTCCCCAAGTAGCACCTTATGGTGCGGGAGGCTCGTTAATTTGGGCCTGAGCAGTGGAATAGTCGCAAATGACAGGCGCAGTCATCTTGGGTGTGCAGAAGCGGACCTTCCGCGATCAGGACCCGGTCAACATCGCAGCGTCCGAGCGCGTCGGCCATCTCCACGATGCACTGGCGGCCTCCGGCTACACCGGCCACGACCTCCAGCAGTTCCTCGTCCGCATGGTCTTTTGCTTCTTTGCCGACGACACCGGCATCTTTGAGCCGCGCGACATTTTCCTCGACTTGTTGGAAAACCGGACGCGGGACGACGGCTCCGACCTCGGCGGTTGGCTGGCGCAGCTATTTCAAGTCCTCAATACCCCGGACGACTGCCGCTCCAAGAACCTCGACGACGACTTCGCTCGCTTTCCCTACGTCAACGGCGACTTGTTCCGCGATCCCCTGCTCATTCCCTCGTTCAACCCCGACATGCGCCAGCGGCTGATTGACGCTTGTAGCTTCAATTGGTCCGACATTTCCCCGGCGATTTTTGGCTCGCTCTTTCAGGCGGTGATGGACAAAGACCAGCGCCGCGCTCAAGGTGCTCATTACACCACGGAAAAGAACATACTCAAGGTCATTGAGCCGCTTTTTCTCGACGAACTGCGCGGCGAGTTTCGCCGTCTGCAAGCTCGCCGCGACAGCCGCCGCATTCCCGAATTGATCGCCTTTCAGCAGCGGCTCGGCCAGTTGCGCTTTTTTGATCCGGCGTGTGGGTGCGGCAACTTTCTCATCATCGCCTACCGCGAATTGCGGGCCTTGGAAATCGAGATGCTCAAGGAGATTCGGCCGTACCGCCAGATCGATGCTTTTGCGGCGTTGTTATCGGCGGTCGATGTCGATCAGTTCTACGGCATTGAGTTGGGGGAGTTTCCGGCGCACATTGCCGAGGTCGCCTTGTGGATGATGGATCACATTATGAACAACCGGCTGAGTTTGGAGTTCGGCCAAACGTACACGCGCATTCCGCTGGCGAAGTCGCCGCACATTCGGCACGGCGACGCGCTGGAGATCGACTGGGGGGAAGTGTTGCCGCCAGCGGAGTGTTCCTACGTTTTGGGCAATCCGCCGTTTGTGGGGGCGAAATTCCAATCAACCGAACAGCGCGAACAGGTGCGGCGCATCGCCGCGCTGGGCAAGAGCGGCGGCACTCTCGACTATGTTACCGCGTGGTTTATCAAGGCTGGCGAATACGCCAAGCAGGGCACCGTGCCCATCGGCTTTGTCGCGACCAATTCCATCACGCAGGGCGAACAGGTGGCGCAACTGTGGCCAATTTTGTTCGACCGTTGCGCGTTGGAAATCGCCTTTGCCCATCGCACGTTTGCATGGGGGTCGGACGCTCGCGGCATGGCGCATGTTCACGTCGTCATCGTCGGGTTGGCCAAGCGCAGCAACGTGCCAAAGGCGAAACGGCTGTTTTCCTACGACGACCCCAAAGGCGAGCCGAGCGAGAGCCAACACGCGGCCCTGTCGCCCTATCTATTCGACGCGGGGGGACTGGCCGACCCGCGCATTGTCGTAAAGGAAGCGGCCCAGCCTCTGAACGAATTGCCTAAGATGATTATGGGATCCCAGCCTATTGAGGGGGGATACTACATTTTTAACGCTGACCAACGCGCCGCCTTTTTGGACGAAGAACCGGGGGCCGAGCCGTATCTGCGGCCCTTTGTGGGGAGTCGCGAGTTTTTGCAGGGCGGCGAACGCTGGATACTGCGCTTAGCCGAGGTGCCGCCGCAAGTGCTCAGGACGCTGCCCAAAGTCCGCGAGCGCATCGCCGCTGTCCGCGCCTATCGGTTGGCGAGCAAGAGAAAATCGACCCGCGAACTCGCCGCGACGCCGATGCTCTACCAAGCTAACATCGTGCCGGACGCGCCGTTTCTGGTGGTGCCAGAAGTCAGTTCCGAGCGGCGGGATTACATCCCGATTGCATGGCTGGAGCCGCCGGTGATTCCGAGCAACAAGGTACGCATCCTGCCCAACGCCGAGCTTTGGCAGTTTGGCCTCCTTACATCTACAATGCACATGGCGTGGGTCAGAATTATCGGTGGGCGGTTGGAGAGCCGTTATTCCTACGGCATCGGCGTCATCTACAACACCTTCCCCCTGCCGCCCGTGCCCGCGAATCGCCTGCAACGCCTCGCGCCTTACGCCGACGCCATCCTCGCCGCCCGCGCCGCCCATCCCGACGCCACCCTGTCCGACCTCTACGACCCCGACCTCATGCCCGCCGACCTCCGCAAAGCACACCAAGCCCTCGACCGCGCCGTCGATAGGCTCTACCGCCGCACCGCCTTCCCCACCGACCGCGAGCGCGTCGAACACCTACTCGGCCTGTACGAAAAAATGCTGGTGCCGCTGACGGCCAAGCCCAAGCGGAGACGACGGCGATCACAGGGCTGAGACTATATTAGGGTTATATCCGATGCCTGATGAATGTCATACAATACTTTCACTGAAAGGGCTATATGATGGCTGAACAACGCGACAGCACTACCGAGGAAATCGAGGGTCTTGGCAATAAGGAAGACTCGGCGTGGACAGACTATCCAATAGACACGTTACTGATCCGAAACGAGAGTCGTACCGTCTTTGATGTTTTGCGAAGAATTAACCAGAACAACTACATCATGGACCCGGAGTTCCAACGAGATTTTATCTGGCCGGAAGATACGCAGAGCAAACTCATTGAGTCCGTGCTGATGCGCATTCCTCTGCCAGTTTTCTATTTAGCAGAGGACGACCAAGGGCGAATGGTGGTTGTAGATGGATTGCAGCGCCTTTCGACGTTCAAGCGTTTTGTCGATGACAAGTTGTGCTTGTCGCTTCCGGGTCAAGATAAACTACACAAAAAGCGGTTCACCGACCTATCGCCCAAGCTCCAAAATCGCATTGAAGATTGCAACTTGATCTTCTACATCATTGACGCCAAAGTCCCGGATCGGGCTCGATTAGACATATTTGAGCGCGTGAATAGCGGGGAACCTCTCTCCCGACAGCAGATGCGCAACAGCTTGTACATGGGCAAGGCGACCCGTTTTCTCAAGGATGAATCGCGTACCGATATTTTTTCAGATGCGACAGGACGCAGCCTAAACAAAGATACGATGCGCGATCGCGAATTTGTCAACCGATTTTGCGCCTTCCAACTTCTCTCTCTTGATGAATACAAGGGAAATATGGACGATTTTTTAGCACAAGTACTGAGAAAGATGAACAATCTAGAGCCGGAAGACCTATCGCGCTTATCGGCGGAATTTCGGAGAGGTCTCGCAAACAATCACAAAGTCTTCGGCATCCATGCTTTCAGAAAACACAGCCGGGGACAGGAAAAACGAGGAGTCCTCAATGCTTCGCTTTGGGATGTGATGTCCACTGGGTTGTCGCGTTACCCAGAAAAATTGGTTGATGCCCATACAGAGGTCCTCAAGAGTAAGTTTTATACCCAGATGAATGACGAAGAGTTTGTACTATCTATCACTCGAGGACCAAGTGATGTGCGAAAAGTTCGGCATCGGTTTCGCGTTGCCGACGCGATGTTCAAGGAGGTGCTCGGTGCTCACACAACTTGATTTGCGGCATTTTAAGTGCTTTGAGCTACTTCACCTCCCGTTGTGCCCGCTGACGTTATTGGCGGGGACCAATGCCTCGGGGAAATCCTCGGCACTTCAGGCCCTTGTCTTGCTACATCAGATAATGCGCGAACACGAATGGTCACTTCGCCTCATGCTTAACGGCGAGTCCGTTCAACTGGGTACTGTATCCGATGTCGTGGATAAAGTATATAGCGATCCGAAATGACTTGAAAGATTTAGGTCTGCTTTTTATTTTGTCGTCTGGTTTTCTATCGTCCTCTTTTTTCGGCGTGTTTTGGTATGGATTCGGATTCGTCCTTAGCCGCGTTTATCGCCAGCAACCCCGACGCCCATGAACTCAAACGTGCGTTAGCGGTTCAGATGACCTTGTTGGGCTTCAAACAACGTAGGATTCAAGCGGTTCTCGGCGTTCAGTCGGGTTTCATCAGTACGTGGAAAAAGCGCTATGTATCCGAGGGGGTCGCCTGCTTTCGTTTGGGCTATAAAGGCTCGCAACCCTATTTGTCGGCCGATCAGCGCGCCCAACTCACAGTGGTTGGCGAGCCAATCGCAGCCTTCGGTGGCGTCGTTAGCCTCCTATATCCAAAGGCCGTTTGGCGTGGTCTTTCGCTCCTCGCAGAGTTATTACGATCTGCTTTCGCAGGCGGGCTATCGTTGGAAAAAGACCCAAGCTCGTTCGCCCAAAGCCGACCCCCAAGCGGGGATCGCACGGCGCGCCGAGATAAAAAAAACTAGCCGCGCATAAGGAGGACCTCCAAGCGGGTCGTCTCCGTGCCTTTTTTGTCGACGAGTCGCACCTACACTGGGGCGATGCCTGTGGGTATGCTTGGGGACGGTCGGGTCAACGGCGTACGGTGTGCATTGAAAATGAACGGCAACGGCAAACCTATTATGGGGCCTTGGATGGGGTTAAGGGCCCCTTCCTCATGCAAAGCTACCCGAAGGCGAATTCACAGCATACGGTGGACTTTATACGCTATATACAACAGCGTCGTCCCGGTCCGCAGGTGTTGATCTTTTGGGATGGGGCGTCCTACCATTATCAACAGGCCATGCGGGCTTTTCTCAAAACAATCCAAGCACACCGACCGACCGATGAATGGAAGGTACGCTGTATGCGATTAGCCCCTTATACACCACAAGAAAATCCCATCGAAGATATTTGGTTAAAAGGGAAAACCTTTGTGCGTACTCATGCGTTGTGGACCACAAGCTTTGAACAGATCAAAGACCTATTTGTCGAGGGCATTCGACAGAAAAAATACTTCCATTTTCCTAAGTTACAGCAATATATAACATCTCTTAAATGATGTAGAATTGCTATAGGCGTATGTATTCGTCTTTGATGCCATAGTCTTGAATGTGTTTTTTTACAAAACTTATTTTGCCATCTCTACTCTCTCTGAATTTGTATTTCTCTTTTAGACTTGTTTCCTCAAGAAAATCGAAATCATGCAGCACTTTGTACAAGTCTTCTCTTAAAAAATGGAAAGCAATTTTATCTCTTTTGCTTATTATACCCGAGTTGCTCTGCATAAAAATATCCGTTAGAAGCCAACCCTGTTCGTATTCCTGCCACAATGCCTCGTCCTGCGGAATAAAAAGATAAGCGGGCGCGGACGGTTTCAGTTTTGTCCATTCCATGTCGTCCTTTTTGCTTGCCAACAGGGTTTTGTATTTTTCGTGCCGCCTTCCCCATAAATCGGCGTGATACACGGCCCGCCGCAGCCCTTGCTTTTTTATCATCAGCGAGACCGCCACGCCTTGCTCGATGTCGAATATGTTCTCGTCTTTCGCCCCCACTGGGGGTTGCTCTTTTTTTCGCGTATTGCCGTGCAGGTCGAGAAGGTATATCTGATTAAAGGTTTGCAGTAAGGAGTGCCGCATCCCCCGAAAAGTGGGATTGTCCAAAAAGGAATGATTGGTGATAATCGCGACGACGCCTTCTTCCACTTGCTCCATTTTCCACTGGGCGAAGCGGATAAATTTCACGTAATCGTCTTGCAGCCACTTGACGTTTTTTTCGCCTAGCGGTTTGCCAGCCACTTTTTTGTACGTGTCAATTTCCTTTGTGATCCAAGTGCCAGTGTTCTTGGAATGTCCCGAATAGGGTGGGTTGCCAGTAATGACCAAAATGGGCCGGTCCTTGATGGCCTGTGCAGCCCGTACTTCGAGCGTCAGGGCTGGCAACAGCCAATTCGCCTGCGGCTCTATGGGCTCTAACGTGTTGGTTAGGTAAATGTTCAGCCGCTCGTCGTCCTGCATGGCGTAGCCTTTGTCTTGCAGAAATTGCGACAGCTTGAGATGAGCAACCGTGTACGGAGCGATGAGGAACTCAAAGCCGTACAGGTTTTTCAGGATGTGCTCCTTTACAATTCGTCGGTGCAAGCCCTTGGATGTCCCCGCGAATATCCGCTGCAACACTTCGAGCAGAAAAGTGCCCGTGCCGGTGGCAAAGTCCAGCACGGTGACGCGCTTGTGGTCGGCCAGTCCTCGGCGAATGCCAAAGGTCCGCTTGAGAATATCCTCTGCGGCTTGGACGATGAAGCTGACCACCGGCGGCGGAGTGTAGTACACGCCGCGCCCTTTTCGCGTCTCCTTGTCGTACGCACTCAGAAAATCCTCGTAGAAATACACATAAGGGTCTTTGTCGAACAGCAACCGCTCTTCCTCGGTGGAGTGCCGCGTCCCCTTGGCAAAGGCGAGGTCGGCGTGAATGGCCGCCAAATCGAGCGCGTTCATAATGCCGAGGATTTCTTCTAACAGCCACTTGATGTCTTGGTACTCGGGCCGCTCCAACTCGTCTAGGAAGCCCACCAATTCGCGGATGAGCGCGAAATTAGCGGGAATGTGGTTCTTGGCGTTTTGGAGGGTCACCGCGTCTGCTTCGGCGTTCAGCTTTGCCAAGAACAGGCCGTAGCCCAGCGTCTGGGCGAACGCATTGGCAAACTCGTCGAGAGACAGTTCGTAAAACACGGCCTCCGTAAAAAACTCGTATAGACCATAGAGCCGCCCCGGCGGCGGCTCCCGTTCCTGCCGCTCCAGTTCTTCGCGCAGGAAATCGCGCAGATCGTGGCAGCGCATGGCGAGGGCCTCGGCTAGCTTCTTGGCGTCCGCCAATTTTTGCGGCACCGCCGACAAAAAGCTACCGATCAGCCCGGCCACTTTTTCGGCCTTGTCGGGATCTAGCCGTGCCCGGCGGTTGCCAACATCGCTGCGATAACAGAGCGTCTCCCGCTTGGCAATGTGGCCGTCTTGCAACCACACCCATTCGAGGTAGTTGGTCACAACGATGTTGTTGGAGAGCTGCTTGTACTTGGCGATTTGCGTGGATTGCAGAACGGAGTCTAAGGATTCGTCGATCTTCTTGTTTTCCAAATAGCCGAGAATCGCCTCGTGGACCTTGAACTTAAAGTCCGGCGCACCGAGTCGGTTCGCATCCCGCTTAGGCTCGTGAATGACGGCGATGGTTGAGTCAGCGCGAGCCGCCAAAGACTTGAGCAGGTTTTCCAGCGGACCGCGCAAGGTGTGCTCTGTGGCCTCGGAAACATCCAGTTCTTTAATGGCCTCAAAATACGGCGCAAAGAGGTCGCTCATTGTGTATTCTTCCTCGATAACCAACGGCATACTATTCGGCCTCTAATGATTTAGCTTAGTACGCGACCCTTTCGCTGCGTCCGGGATCGAGGGCGTCCCGCCCTCGACGAGGGCAAGATGCCCTCGATCCTGGGGAGGTTGGCCGCTGGTGTCGTGTAGTAAGTGATTTAGGATTGCTACACCACCAGCGCAAGGGAAAAACGCAAACCATGTTATGCCGTTCACTGCTCTCGATCCAAGAATTGTCGCGCCTCCGCGTGGTTGGGATCGTGCTGCAAGACGCGGGCCAAGGTGCGCTGGGCTGCGTCCGCTGAACCGTGGCGCGCCAACAGCAAGCCCTGCCGATACAGGGCTTCCGCGTCGCCGGGATCGAGCTCAATACACGCCTGAAAGCTGCGCCAAGCCTTGCGCGGCTGTCCCAATTGCAGGTGCGCCAATCCGAGCAAATAGTGGCTGTCGCGGTGATCGGGGTCGATAGTCAAGGCGCGTTGGCTGGCAATCGCCACGGCCTGCGGATCGCCGGCTTGGTACGCCACCTTGGCCGAGCCGTAATGCGCCCGCACCGAAGTAGAATCCACGTCGAGTGCTCGGTTAAAGAAATGACGAGCAGAGTCCGGCTGGTCGCTAGCGGCATACGCTTCGCCCAACAGGCAGTGAACCTCCACGTGGTCCGGGGCCAGCGCGAGGGCGCGTTGGAGGACTGAGATGCCCCGCGCCGGTGCGTCTTGATACAGATAGACCATGCCCAAGCGAATGCGCGCCCGCAGGTGGGAGGAATCGGCCTCCACAGCGCGGGTCAGCAGCGCTGCGGCGCGATCCCAAGAGCCGCGATTGGCATTGCGTAGCCCCGCCTTGTAGTGGCGGTCGACCGCGCTCAGCCGCTGGAACTCGGCTGCGGCGGCCGCCGCTTGGTCGGGTTGCCCGGCCTGTGCGTATGCCAAGCTCAGCCGGTAATAGACGCTGTAATCGGCCGGATTTAACTGGAGCGCACGTTCCAAAGTAGCGACCGCGGCCGGATGACGCTGCTTGGTATAGACGCCGGCCAAATCGACGAGGGCGGCCGCGTTTTCCGGGGCCAAGGTCAAGACCTTTTTAAGCATGGCGGCCGCGGCAACCAAATCGCCGCTGCGGGCCAGCAAGTCGCTGCGTCGGTGCAGGGCTTGGACGTGGTCCGGTTGCAAGGCGAGTACCGAGTCGTACGCGGCCAACGCCCCTTCAAAATCCGCCAAAGATCGCCGCGCTTCCCCGAGGCGAAAGTGATAGTGCGGTTGGTCCGCGCTTTGTGCAATAGCCCGCTGAAAACAAGCGGCCGCGCCCTCGTACTGATGCTGCATTTGCAAGGTGGTGCCCAGTGCGTAGTGCAAGTCGGCCTGTTCCGGCGCGAGGGCTATGGCGCGTTCAAACGCGGGTGTGGCCTGCTCGTTTTCGTTCAAGCGGGCGTGTGCCAAACCCATGTAGAAATGCGTCTGCGCGAGGCCGGGCGCATGCGCGGCGGCTCGCTTTAGCACGGCGAGTGCCCGGCGGTGGCGGCCCTGTTTGAGCAACGCCTCGCCGCGCTGGCTCAACAGCGCACCCCACTGCTGGGCTTTGCGGGCCAGCAGCGAATCCGGCAAGGCCCGTTCTAGCGGCTCGGGATAGACGCGCACCTCGTGCCCGCGCTGTTGGCGCACCCTCGCCAACAAGGCCCCGGGCGTGCCTTCCTTCAGAGCGGCTGGGTACGGGTCTTGGTAATAAGCGCGGATCTCTGCGGCGGCTAGCTGGGTGCTATCCAAGCCTTGGGCACGGGCCGCCGACTGCAACAAATAGCGATCGATGATTAGCTGGAGATACTGGCGTCGAACCGCCGCGGCGTCTTGGGGCCGGGCTGCGTCCAACAGGCCGAGGTCGGCGGCGGGAAGCTGCTCGACGTAAGCGCGTAGGGCGTCGGCATCAATGCGATGAGGGCCAATCGCTGCGACCACCGGGGCGTCGGCCGGCGCACACGCTGGCAGCACCCAAACGACCCACCCCAGCGCCCCTCTTCCCCAGCGCATCTGAATCAATAGACGAGCGAGATCGTGCCGACCCGGCTCGCGGTCTCGGCGTCCGTGTCTAGGGAGATGCGGTAGATATAGTGCCCCGGCGGCACCGGCTGGCCGGCGTCGTCGCGCCCATCCCACACCGGCACGGCGGCGCCGCGGTCGAACAAGCCGCGCACCGCGTTTAGCTGCTTTAACTGCCGCACCCGCCGGCCCGCCAGATCGTAGATGCCCACGGTGAGCGTGCGCTGCACTGACACGTCGTGGAGCTGAAAGCGGAACTCGGCCGCGTCGTTGAGGCCGTCGCCATTGGGGGTGAATGGATTGGGCGCGACGCGAACTCGCGCCAGCGGATTCGCGCCCAACTCGTCGGTGCGTACGCCGAGGGAATTGCCCGGAAAGTCAATGGAGGCGTCCCCGGGATCAATGAGTTGTTTGACGCCGTCGCTCTCGCTATCGAAGACCCAGCCTTGGAACTGGGTTCCATAGCGCACCACGTGGGCGGCGAACTCCACCTCGATGAGCTTGAAGGTGTCGCTCGCGCCCGCCAGCTTGGGCAGGGCCACGACGATGCGGTCGTCGAGGATTTCGACCGGAAAGTCGCGGCCCAAAACCACGCCATCCACGCGCACGGCATGCACGGCCTCGGCGCGAGTCAGGGTGAAAATTTCCAGCCGATCAAAGCCCGTGTCGCCGGTCGCAAAGGTCGGCCGCACGCTATAGGTGAAGTCCGTGCTCTCGTTGCGCGCGACATCCTGCGGCCAAATCTCCCCAACGACCTCTAACGCGGCCGGCGGCGCGAACTGAATTTCTAGGGTGCGCAACGCACCGGCTTGGTGCAAGCTGGACAGGAAAATTACTTGGATTTGCAAATAGCGCTCGGGGCCGGGCGAGAGGATGGGGGTGCCATCGGCCCACGCGGCCGCTGCTAAGGTCGAATCGCGCTGACCGGCCATCAGCGCGTAGGGTGCCGACCAGAAGCTCCAGTTCTCTTCGTCGAGCGTCGTAAAGCGCACGGACAAATCGGCGCGTTCAAACTCCTTGCGGATTAACTGCGTTGGCTCGCCTTCTATGTTGCTCGGCACCCAGTACAAATTCGGGTCTGGGTCGCGGCCCGAGCGCGTGCGAATAATCACGCTAGACCCCTCTGCAAACGCGCCATCCCAGCGAATTTTGCCCCACGCCATGGGCGCACCAAAGTCGAGCACGGCCGTGGTGTACACGGCGCGTTCGACAAAGCCCTCGCCAAAAATCTCAAATTCGGCGATCTCCCAGTTTTCAATCGGGTTGAGTGGACGCACGGCTACCCACTGGAACTGCTGGGTAGGGAAGCGAATATCGACGATGGGGTCCAAGTTTTCGGTTTCCTTGCTCAGGGTAATCAGGCGCGAGTCGTTGGGCGCATCTACGCGGGTGCTGCTTATCCGCGTGAACCAGCGGTTTTCAGCGGTGCTCAAATAGCAATGGGAGGCAAATTTGTTGGAGCTGTTGGCCGCTGAGACCTCGTACCACGGCAGAAAATTTTCGGCAAAATCCTCCTCGGCCAAGTCTTCTTTGGCCAGTCGCGGCTCGCCCATCAGCGCGAGCAACTCGTCGATTTTGGGGTTGGCAGTGCCCAGCCGCGGGTAAAAGCGGATCCGATTGATCGGGTAGTTGATGCCCAACTCGACGATTGAGTTTTGGACGTACAATCGAGTCTGGATGCCGCTGTTCTCGCTGGTGCTGACGTTGAAAAACGCCGCCGTGTTGGGGTCGCCGTCGAACATGGGGGCCACCTGTACCAGTTGGGTGGAGATGTCGCTGCAACTCCCGCTGGTGGTGATGTTGTTGGAAATGCCGCGGGCAATGCGGGTGCGGGCCTCGGGGTGCGCCAAGTTCAAATCCGGCGGCACGAAAAACGGCCGCATCCACGGCCCATCGGCCGCATCCACGATCTCGTTGAGCGTGTCTTCCCACGTGGCATAGGCGATATTGGAAGCCACTGGGCGCATCTCAAGCGGCGCGCCCGCAGAATCGAGCACCGCGTAGTGCCCCGGCTCAAACGACAGGGGTGCCGTCCAAGCATTGCCGTCCTCGCCGCCAAGTTTGTACGCGTTGAAAGCGAGGGCCGGCAAGGCACTCAACGCGCCGAGCAAAAGACCAATAAAGAGCATATCCCGACCTCGGCTTTTAAGGGATGGAGGGCGTGGATGCAACACAAGCCGACGGTACGCAGTTTACCGGAAAATGCTTCATGTTTCAAGTAAATTGCAAGATCAAGATATAGAGTAGCAAAAGGGGACCTCTTTCAAAAGTGAGACCCCATTTCGCGAACTCGCCCCTTTAGCCCTCGCACTACCAAGGAATGGCGTCGTATAGAAAGGCCGCGGCCTCGGCGTGTGCCCGACTGTTGGGATGCAAATCCGTCGGGTGAACCCAATAGTCCCGGGCGTCCTTGCCAGCGAATAGCGGGAGCAGGTCCACGTGGTGGATCCCCTCTTGCCGCGCCACGGCCTCAATGATTTCGTGGACCTCTGTTAGGGGGTAGGCGTCCAGTTGGTGGAATACAGGCCAGACGACCAAAGAGAAGGCAATCCCCTTCGCCGAGCAGTACGTCTTCATCCGGCGGAGCACCTGCCGGGTCTGGGGCCAATGGGGGTTGTTGGTGTAGAGTTGTCGATACCACTCAATGGTTTCGCCAGCGATCTGCTGCCGGTGCAAGCGCCGGGCAAACCAACGCAGGGTATAGCTGGCCCGTCCCGCCAAGTTAGATTCCCCTTCCTTCTTCAAAGGAGGTCCTTTACCTTTATTAATTGGATCATTTAGGACAAACAAATACACGACGCGATCAACCCGAGCAAGGAACTTGGCGTAGCGCTCCATTTTCTGGGCGATCCGATCGATATCCCAGCCCGGCTTACAGCCATTGAAGAGCCGATAATGCTCGGCTGGGTACTCCCGATTCAATCGGGCCTCCAAGACATTTGAAAAGCGATCCACCACCCGCACCCCGTAACCAAAGCAAAAGGAGTCGCCGACCAACAAGACGATTTTGTCCCGCTCCGCATCGAACGCAGCCATGGGCCGCTCGCGCAGTCTCTCTTCGTTGCGGCGTATCTCAATGGCATTGGGCACTTTACGCGGCGATAGATTGGCGAAAGCGGGATCTTTGCTGACATTCCACTGATAGGTCAACTCCCCAAACGGGTGTGCCCGCCGCAGATCCCAGTCGGGCGTACCCGCAAAGTGGTCGTCGTAGCACACTAGATCAAGGCTTGGATCGTCTGTCTTGTAATAGACCATGGGATAGATCGGCTCGGCCTGAGCGAGGAGCCAAAAAGAGACTTCAACCACGAGCGCACTAACGGCCAAACTGGCAACGACCAACAGCAACTTACCGCCGATCTTGCTCATAAGGCGGCCGGCTCCTGCTGCCCACAGGCGACGAGCACCGCCATGCCCCGTGCGCTCCACATCGACAAATGGGCAAGAGGCCCTCGATCCTTAGAAGGCTGGAGGCTGGTGTCGTGTAGCAAGTGGAGCACTAAAAGAGGCGTGGCTAGCCCTAGGCCGCACTCGGCGTACAGACGAAGGCCGCATGGCACTGCGAGGGCCTTGGAGCCGTGCAGCAAGCCCCTCGCTACGCCAAACGACCTCGCACGATCGGTAGGCCGATGATGAGAAGCAGAGAATTTCGTGCTTAGTGATCGAGAAGAATTGGGGGGTAATTTCTTGTCTTTCAACGACTTACAGCATTTATTGAAGGTGAAATCTTGGCACTGGTAGTACGAGGGAGTCGGCGTGGCGGGTTGGGCCAGCAACAACGGCATCGCCAATGGGAGGTAGTTTCTCATCTTCCGGTCCGTCCGACGGGCGGAACAGTGCGCTCCGCTTCAGGGCTACAAGCATAAGAAAACGCCAAAGAGGGGCGTGTCAAGAACGCATCGAAGGAGGGCGAAAGGCGATTTTCACCGATTCGGGTATTTATTAGATAGCTTCACGAAAAAACTCGTTATGCACTCTTTTGGCTGGGTTCTATATTAGCACATCCATTTCTAACAGGCAGGCTCTTATGGCTCATCGGCTCGCGTTGGGCATGTTCTTGGGGGTGCTGGTGCTCGGCACTGACCTGCGGGCACTCGATACCCTGCGGGTGGGCAACAACGGCAACGTCTCTTGGGCTGGGCAGACCTTTGGCGCAGCCGTGCAGCCGCTCCCCGCCGAATACAAGGTCAGCCGGTTTTTCACCGAGGTCGGCAATGTCCCGGGCAACGTCATTGACTTGTCGAACCTAGCGGGGGTAAGCCCCCAAGTGCTGGTCAAGACCCTCATCCAAGCACCGCCCGACCTGCTCGCCGGCGAAGTGGCCTTGGCCGAAGAAAAGCTGCTAGACGCGCTCGCGTCCCTGCCGGGGATCACGGCGATCGCGCCTTCCCAGCGCGAGGGGCTCTCCCTGATTCGCATTGATCTTGCCGACGATGTTTCCCTTGACGAGACCGTGGCGCGAATCGTCGCGGCACTAGAGCCGGTGCGCTCGGCCGGCGTTGACCCGCTCATCCTGCCGGTCTTGTTAAGCCCGGATCACGTCGTCCGCGGCGAAAACGTGGCCCTGCGCGCCCTCGGGTGGGGCGGCGGCATTACGGCGCCGGCCATTAAGGATGTGCCCGCATCGCTGCTGGAGACGACCCTGCTGGAGCTCATCGAGCCGGGCGGGGCCGAAGACGCGTTTGCCCGCAAGGGAACCTTTGGGGCCTTGGGCACCTTTATCGTCCTCGACCTCGGCAGCCCCATTGGCATCAACCGCATCCGCTTCTATCCGCGCAACACCGTGCAGAGTGCTCCCCAATACCCCTTTCAGACGGATTTTATCCGCCAGTTTGAGTTGCTCGCGCACGACGGGCAAAACCTCGTCTTAGACGGCACGGGACGCCTCGTGCCCCAGCTCGACGACTTTGAGATGCTGCTCAAGACCTCAAACAACGAAGAATCGGTCGTGGAAGTGGTGATTGACCCGGCCCAGACCGCGCGCTTTGTGCGCCTCAAATCCACGTCCTCCTTTCCCTATGAGCTCGACGAATTTGAGGTCTTTGGCGAGGGCTTTATCGGCACGAGCCGCTACATCTCCCCCGTGTACGACTTGGGCGCACCGGCCACTTGGGGGAACATAAGTTGGCGCGAAAGAACCGTGGATTTGCGCTCCCGCAGCAATCCAACCGACCCCGCGCCCCAAGTCAGTACCTGCCGCGTCGAATCTGCCGTGTTCACCACCCCGGACGCTGTCCCCAGCGACTACGGCGACTGCGCCCCAACAGCGCGTTTTACCGCCGCCGGCTATACCAACGTATATGAGTGCTTCCAGACCCACTGCGGCGCGACCGTGCGGCCGGGCCGCCAGCAAAGCGCGGAGCCAACGGCCGGCGAATCCGCGCCCTCGCGAGGGAGTACCAGCGGCCTCTCCGAGATCATCGTCCGCACCCGCACCGGCACGGATCCGACCCCGGTGCTCTACAAGCGCGGCAACGTGCAGCGCGTGTCAGACGACCAGCTTTTCTCCTCCATAGACCGCCCCGGCGAACAACTCGGGCGCGACGAATATCTCGATCTCGTGCCCGATCTCGAAGCCGTGCCCCCGCAGGTTTGGGGCAAGGGAGAAATCGAAGAGGACCTGCAAAATTGGAGTCCTTGGTCGTCGCCCCACCAAGGGGGAGAATGGGAGGGCGGGACGCCGGTTTTGTCGCCGGGGCCGCGGCGCTACATCCAGTTTTCGGTCGATTTTCTCAACCGCGAAATCAACGCGACGAAGGCGTTGGAACAGCTAGCCATCGAATACCTGCTGCCGCCCATTGCCGAGGAACTCGTGGCCGAGATCTTCCCGCGGGAGGTGGAAGTCTTTGAGCCGGTGGATTTTACCTATGCCGTGCGCGCTAAAATGGAGTTCGCCGGGGTCAAGGGGTTCGACACCTTTGAGTTGCTCACCTCGAACCGAGTGCTGGGCATCGACAAGATCGAGATATGGGAACTGCCCGACCGCCTCGTGGCCGAGCAGGCCCTGAACGCCGACATCGTGACCGCGGCCAACGGCCAAGCCGCCGTGCAGACGCCCGACGGCACCCAACACGCCTTGCCCTATACCGTAGAGGCGGCCGACGGCGGCTCGTTTGTCATCCAAGCGGTAACTGAGCGCAACGCGATCGTGCGCTTTCCCCAAATCACTCGCCCCCCCGACGGCGGCCAGATGCTGCTAAAGATCAAGTTCCGCGGGCGCGTGTTGCTGTATAGCACCTTGTTCCGCGGGCAGGCCGTACTCTCGTCGCAGGCCGGTAGCATCCAGCGCATCTCCGCGGGCAACGCCGACTTCTTAGGGGAATCCGACCTGCCCACGGACTCTGGCATCACCGTGTTGAGCCCAGACATCAACGAGGGCGATCTGTTCGGCTCTTTTGCCATTGAGCCGAGCGTGTTCACCCCCAATGGCGACGACGTCAACGACGCCGCGACCATTGGCTACGACATCCTCGCCGTGACCCGCCCCACCGCCGTAGAAGTGCATGTCTTCGACCTGTCCGGCCGTCTCGTAAGGCCGCTCTACGCAGGCGCGGCCCTGAGCGGTCACTACGACCACCTGTCGTGGGACGGGCGCGATGCCAACGGCAATCGGGTGCCGCCGGGACTGTACTTGGTATCGCTCTCAGTCAATGGCGATGCGCGTCAGACGCACCGGGTGCGCTCGGTAGGCGTGGCGTATTGAGGAAATATGCCTACGGTACTGAGGGAAGGTCCCTATCGCTTTTACTTTTTATCCGGAGATCGAGACGAACCACCGCACGTTCATGTGCAGCGAGATAATGGCTTTGCCAAGTTTTGGCTGAATCCCGTACAATTGCAAAAAAGCGACAACTTTACCGCAAGGGAACGTCGCATCATTCACAGGATGGTTGAACAGAATCAAGCAGCATTTCTGGAGGCTTGGTATGACTACTTCGATGATTGAATTAGAAGTGCCCGGTGCGAAGAACATCGCGGTTACAGAAGCTACGCTTACTGTCGAGCTCGCGGACGGCCGCATGATCTCCGTTCCGCTCGCTTGGTATCCGCGGCTCGTCCACGCAACACCGGCCGAACGCAACAATTGGGAACTGTGCGCTGCGAATCGCCACATTCACTGGGAAGATTTGGACGAGGACATTAGCGTGGAAGGGCTGTTGGCGGGGCGTCGATCCGGGGAGAGCGAGGCGTCGTTCAAACGCTGGCTCGAAGCGAAGCGAGCGGGACGGGACATCGCGCTCTATAAACTCGGGCGCGACAAACGCTAGCGAATCCCCCCTTGCAACTGCTCCTCCCACTGCTTTCTAAGCCGCTCAAAAATCTCGGCCGAGCGTCCCTCTCGATAGTACTCGGTAAACTGCTCTAAGTGCTTCACGCCTTGGGTCGTGTCCCCTAAAACCATGTACAAATGGCCGGCCAAGCGGTTGCCCTGATAGTGCGTTGGCTGAATCGCCAAAATGGCCTGCACCTGCTCCATGGCGGCCGCCGCACGGTGCTCGACGATGTACTGGGTGGCCAATAGCAAGCGGGCATTGACCGCGGCTGGGTCGTAGGCAATCGCTTGCTGCAAGTGGGCTTTGGCTTTCTCGGGTTGGTCGGCGAAGAAGAGCAAGCGAGCCAAGCGGTAGCGCGCGGCCGCGTGTAGCGAATCGGCCGCTAGGATCTGCCGGTATTCGGCGCGGGCTGCGGCCAAGCGGCCTAGCCGCTCGTATAGCTCGCCCAACTGAAAGCGCGCCTGTAGCGAATCCGGCTTGGCCGCGACTAGCGCGCTATACGCGACCGCGGCTTGCTGCAATTGCCCCAACTGAGCGTGTGCATAGCCGAGACGCCCGTAGAGGTCGGCAGTGTCCGCATCCTCGGCGCTCAACAAGCCCTTGTATGTTGCGATTGCCTCGGTGTAGCGGCCGGTCCGCAAATAGACATTGCCCAGCGCCAGCCGCGCTCGCGCAACTTCGGGAAAGCGACCAATGAATTCGCTGTATGCCGCAATGGCCCGGTCGTATTCGCCGCTTCGGGCGTACAGAGAAGCGAGGTTGAAACGCGCCCACTTGAGGCCCGGGTCGAGCGTCAGTGCTCTCTCGTAAACGGCTGTGGCATTGATCGGTAGCCCCTTTTTCTCATGCACATAGCCCAAGCGATAGTGCGTGTGGGCGTCGCCCTCCATGTTCATCGCCCCTACTTGGAAGTTGCACGCGACCGCCAACAAAAATGCGGCCCCGCAGCCGACGATCAGGTCGCGGTACGCCCCTCGTCGATACAGCAGGTAAAGCTCCCGGCCACCGTAGGCGGCAAATATCAGCAGGATGGGCACTACGGGCAGGCGATAGCGGGCACTGACGAAAAAAGCCACCACCGTTAGCATGTACGCGCCGGCGAACAACGCCAGCAACAAGGGTTCGGGGCGGCGCAGCAAGCCGTTCCGATAGCTCAGCCCCAATCCCACTAGCGAGAGCGGTGCCAGCAACCCAAAGGGGAATGCCACGCCGTACTTCCAAAGCAAGACTTGCAACAACGGCGCGTACTGGCGGGCAAAGTAGAGGTCTTGATTGCGGCCAATCTCATCGCCGTGCCAAAACAGATACAACTTGTACAGCAGCAGCTTTAGGTAGGCAACGGGCTGCTCGCGCATGAAATCCCAAGCCTCGGCAAAGAAAAAACGGGATTGGGCCGAAGGCTGGGTCGCGCCGGCCTCCACGCGCGGCCGAGCGGTTAGTTCTCCCCACGCCGGTCCCGGCTGAATCGCCACAGTCTCGTCGTACTGGGCGTTGTTGCCAATGTAAAAGTTGAGCCCCGCGTTGGAAGAAATGAGCACCCAATCGCCGCCCACGTAGTAGTTGCGTAAGGTGACCGGCGCGATGGCCAAAGCGGTTCCCAACAACAACACCGCCGCTCCGGCGAACTGGCCGCGTCGCACCCATACCAACCACAGCGCCGCCACCGGCACAAACGCCAGCATATTAGCCACGCACAGCGCGGAAAGGCCGAAGAGGAACCCGGGCAACAGCAACCGCCGTTGCCGCCCCTCGACCGCCCACAACAACGCCCACAGCGCGAGCAGGTTTAAGGGCAGCGCGAGGGCTGGCGGCAGCAACTCGCCCTCGAAGAAAATGAAAGGCCCGTAGCAAGCGGCTAGCCCGGCCGCCCAATAGCCTACGGCCGGCGAAAAGACGCGCCCCAAGCGGAAAATCAGCAGGCACAGCGTGGCCCCCAGCGCGGCTTGGACCAAGCGCGGCAGGGTAAAACTCGGCTCAAAAAGCGCGTAAAGCGCGCCGAGGAAATGCGGATAGAGCGGAGGTTGCCAAAAGGGCTGATCGCCGAAGTGGCCGAGGGCCATGGCCGCGGCCGCTTGGGTGTAAGTCTTGGCATCAACGAGGGGAAAATCGTAGAACGGGCTGCGCTGGCTCTGAAAGATGTACAACAGCCGCAGCGCGAAGGCCGCGCCCCAGACGAGCGCGAGTTTTGCCACTGCTCTATATACCCAAGCCAGCGTACACTGTGATAAAGCCCTCGGTCACGGTGCGGGTTTTGATGTCTGGGTCTTCAAAGTCGCGGGCGTCGAACTTGAGGCCGACCTGCGTGGTCAGCACGTAGCCTTGGTATTCGGCCACATTGGTTACTTGGCCGGCTGTGATGAAGGACTGGAAGTTGTTGATCTCGGCCTCCAGATCCCGAAACAGCACGTATTCGACGCCGGTCGCAAGGGTCGTGCGACGCATCAGGGGCAGTTCTACGACCACGCCCAGTATCTCGGTCAGTTCGGTGCGATTGGCTTGGGTAAACAGGTCGTAGGTCTGGCGGCGGTATTCGCTTTTCCAGCGCGGCAACACCCGCAGCCGCGACAACTCGACGAGGTAGTCGGCCTTGTTGATGACGCCTAAGAAAAACTCGTCGTCGTCCAAGCCGAACTGGGTGCGCGCCGCTTGGCCGAGGCGCTGGTGCCACAGGTCGTATTTGAGCGAATTTTTGATCGTCAAATCCGCGAGCGGCGCGTACGTGTGGCCGATGTACAGGGAATTGTTGAGCGCGTCGCGGGCCAACAGCGGGTCTAGCACCTCCACGTTGCGGGAGTCGCGCAACGTGTTGCGGTTGTCCCACTGGATTAGGTCGTCGGGAATGTCGTCCGCTACGCTTTTGAGCACTTCCATGACCTTGAGCCGCCCCCAATTCGGGTGATCTAAATCGACGGTCAGCACGCCGTAGGTGGCGCGGTTGCGCTGGTCGGAGGTAATCCGCTCCTCGCGCAAATGCCCGATGGTGGCGCGGATTTCCGGGGTGATGTTGGCGCCGGCATACACGTTGAAACCGCGGCGGTCGCGCTTGTAGGGAAAGTCTGGCTCGTTGTCGTTTTCAAAGCGATCGACCCAGCCGTTGTTGTTGGCGTCAATGCCGTAGAGAAATTCGGGCCGATCGACGTGTTGGCGGAGAAAAGGCTCCTCGTAGTCTGGAATCAGATTGATGACGCGACCGTTGTCGTTTTGGTTGAAGTCGGGAATGAAATCGTTGTTTTCGTCCCACCCCGGAAAGACGGCGCGGTCGACCGACAGGGCGTCGTTGCGGCCCCAATCTGGGATGCGGTCTTGATCGTCGTTATCCTCGACGAATTCGACCAAGAACCGCTCGTTGCTGCCCGGGTTGTGGTCGGCAAAATAGCCGGAATTGTAGTCGATGAAGCCGTCCTGCTCGCTGATGTACGTGGAGGTGGCGTAATCCGGGTCCATGCGGAATGCCTCGGCAAAAAAGAAATACGGCTCGGCGCGCTTCCACAGGTTGAACATGAAGGCGTCGGCCGAGGGCTTGGCGGACGTACCCGACGAGGTGCTGTGATCGGTATTGCCTTGGTCGGCACTCGGATAGGGATACTTGCGATACGTGCGGCTGTTGTCCCATTCGCCGTACAAGTGAAAGCCCTTGACGTCTTCCAACGCGAGCGTGAACCCAAATATCTGCGTCGCGGTGGGCAGGCCGTACTCAAACGAAACGACCCGCAGATTGGTGTTGTCCTTGACGTTGCCCGGGGCGCGGGTGACCATCAGGAAGATGGGGTCGTTGCTGCGGCCGGTTTGGCGGTTGGATGTGGCCTGCACTTTGTAGTCGTTGCCCAGCACCAAGTCGAACTGGACCTTGCGAATCTGCGATTTGTCCTGCGACGCGACCAACAAAAAATCCGCGCTGTTGAAGTCGTAGCGCAGGCGGATTTGCTCGTTGCCGTCGGCCGAGATAAACCCCTCCTGCGGGAAGCCGCCTTCGACGACCGGTTCAAACCCAATTTCTCGGCCGCGGTCCACGCTGCCGTCCAAGTAGGTGATGATGATGTCCGAGCCCGCGCGGAAAAACGCCGCGCCGCCCTCGCCATCGGCCGGCGAGTCGTCGCTGAGCAAAATTTCGATCCAAGCGATGGCTTCGTTCTTTTGATCTACGGTCAGTTCGCCGGCGAGGGGATTGCCGCCGAAGCCGTCGGTGAGGGTATTCGATTGGTGGGCGTTGACAAAATTGAACCCCAACGTGGTGAAATCGCCCACCTGAACGGTGGTGCGCCCCCCCATTAGCGTGGTGTTGTTGGTGCGGTTGATGCCCTCGACGTTGGTGCCCGAGCCGCCCGATTCGCTCAGCCGCGAATACAGGAAGGTGAGCAAGTATTTGTCCGTGGCAAAGTCGAACTGGACCCCGTCGAAATCGGGCTTGGAAAAGGTCATGGGCGTCAGGGTGGTGCGGATGCCGTTGCCAATGGTGAGGGCGTAGTGGTACTCGCCGATGGAGTCTGAAGCGATGAGCAGGCTGTTGAACCAAGTGCCAAAGCGGTCGTCCTTGAACAGCTCGTTGCCGCGCTGCAAAGGCTGGCTCTGGCTGTTGTTGAAGATGAGCCAGCCGCGATTGACGAAATTGCCAAAGAAGTCGTAGAAATAGCTGCCCTCCAATGCCACATCGACGTAGCGCTGGTAGGGCGTGCGGGCGTAGTTGGAGTACTCCCATTGCCGCCAGCGGTACTCGTTGAAGAGCTCCTGCGGGATGTACCACTTTTTTATGGCCGGGTCTATTGCATCAAAAAGAACGCCCGAACCTTGTGGCTCAAACGTGGTCCGGCCACCGCGCTGGACGCCCAGCCGACGACCGTAGTCTTGGGCTAGGGCCGCGCTAGCTAAAAGACAAAACAAAAGCGCGATAAAAAAAGACGTTTTCATACCGGGCTCCTTGAAAGCATTTTTTATATTTGCGAATCTGTAAGCTGAGGAGTTTGGGAGAAGTCAACAACCTTAAACCCATGCTCCTGCTCTTTCTGTCGCAACGCTGTTGCCAAGCGATCAAGATCATATTCAAATTCCCGAGCCAGTTCGTCTTTTGCTTTCCATACGTCTTCGATTATTTCGTTTTTCATCTCAGCCACTTTTCTAAAAAAATAAGGCGATGAGCTAGCCAAGCCCATCGCCTGTACATCTAAACCGAATGCCGAGTCGAGCCAGCAGGGCCTAGTGGTTGAACTCGGTTTTGATGCGGCCCCAAGTGCTCGATTCAACGGACGTGGTGGGGGCGGCGCCCCAGTCGATGTCGTCGTCGAGCTCGTTCATCACCATGTCGTTGTCGGCGCGGCAGCAGCCATTGGGCGAAATCGACCAGAAGCCCTGATAGTCTTCGAGGGCGGCCCCGCCGGGAATGTCGAAGTCGCCGAAGGTCCAGCTAATAGCGATGATCTGGCCTTCTTCGAGGTCGGTCTCTTCGGCCGCCTCGCGGTCGCCATCGTCGGGAATGAAGTCGAAGGGACGAATCCACGCCTCGTAGAAATACGTGCTCTCGCCGAACTCTTCTCCCTCAAACGTGTACGCAAACTTCCAAGCGTCGTTGTTGTCGGGGTCGAGGACCCAGTCAAACGGGGGATTGTACCCGCCCCACGCGCCAGCCGTCGGCGGCATGGACCAGTTGTACCCTATCTTGAGGATGCCGCCTTCTTGCCCAGGGGCGTGGCCACCGCCGCCTTCTACCTCGGGGTGGGTCGGCGACACATAGACTTCCCAAGCGTCGTCGGACCACCAAGCATTTGGCTCTTCGGCGTCGCGGGTGTGGACGTTGTCGAAGACCTCGGCCATGAAATAGAGCAGGTTGGTGTTGTCGTTCCAGCCGACAATCTGCCGCACGCTCAGGTCGCTTACGTCGATCTCGCCGCGCGCCTTGCTGTACACCGAATCCGAATACCTGTCGTTGCCGACTTCGTACGGGATTTGGGGCACGGCGGCCCAATCGGCGTGATTGCCGTCGATGACCGGGATGTTTTCGTCTGGGAACTGTACGGCGAACAGGAGCTCGCCGGGCGGAAAGTGAGCCAGAGCCGGTAGCGAAACCACCGCGGCGAGTAGGGCACTTACTAGCGTTTTGCGCATCGCCATCTCCTTGTGAATTGGCGTGAATAGAAGTGCTTATGTCGCGCCTCAAGGTACTCCCAACAACATGCAAAGTCAAGCATCTTTTTCTCCGTACCGCCGCGCTCGTAACCGCCGTTGGCTAAGAGGTAATTCCTTGTTATCAAAGGCTTTACCTACTCTCGGCCAAGGCCCGCCGAATGCGCGCGGCCTCGCGGTGCGCCGGGTCGAGGCGCAGCAAGGTCGTCCAAGCCGCGGCCATTTCCGCCCAGCGTTGCTGGCCGCGGTACAGCTCGCCCAAGCGGTAGTGCGCCTTAGCGGCCTGAGCGTCTAGTGCCACGAGCGCGGTGTATTGCCGGATGGCGTCCGCTGGGCGGCCGACGCGCTCGTAGGCGCGGCCCAAATTGTAGTAGGCCCTCAAGTGGTGCGGGGCCAGCCGCAACGCCGTGCGGTAGTGTTCGATGGCCGCTTCGTAGCGACCGGCTTTCTGGTAAGTCAGGCCGAGATTGAAATGCGCTTCAACATGCGTGGGATGCAGGGCCAGCGCGGTCTTAAAGGACGCGATGGCCGCTTCGTAGCGCCGCGCCGCCCGGTGTAGTACTCCGAGGTTGAAGTGCGCTCGCAGTCGGGTCGGCTGAATGGCCACCGCTCGCTGGTAGTGATGGAGTGCGCGGGCGTATTGCCCCGATTGATAGTACGTAAACGCGAGGTTGTCGTGGGCGCGGGCGTTGTCTGGATAGTGCGCCAAGACAGCGGCAAACAAGCGAGCGTCGCTGTGCCAGTCGCGGTTGCGGACGATGGTGCGCACCCCGCCCAGCAGGACCGCACCTAGTGCCACTGCCCAAATTAGACGCCGCGGTCCCGGGCTTTTCCGCAGCACCCACCCCCAAGTCAGGGCCACCGGAATCATGGCGAAGTGCAAGTAACGCTCGGCCATGCCGCTGGGCGCGAGGAAAAGCACATTGGCTACCGGCAAGAGGCACGCGCCAAAGAACGCGCTGGCAAAGACCAGAAAGCGCGAGCGCACCACCCAAGGCAGCGCGATCAACGCGACGCACAAGCCTGAGCCAACGATAAACCACAGGTCGAAAGGCGACGTCACCGGCGGGATTGACGCATGCGAATAATCCGCCGACAGGTGTAGCGGTGCGGCGATCAGCAGCAAATAGCGCGGCAGAATGGCCACCGCCGTGCCGAGCCGCTGCCACGGGCCGAGGTCGGCCAAAAAATTGGTGGAAACCGGCCCGGCCGGGGCGTCGGCCAACGCCAGCCAACGCAAGGCCAAGACGCCGAGCAGGACCGCCCCGTAGCCCCAATGTCGCTTGCACCAAGCCGCTACGCCCTCCCGCGAGTCCGCCAACAACAGCGCGACCGGCAACACCATCGCCGTCTCTTTCGACAGGCAGGCCCCCGCGTACAGCAAATAGGCGAGGACGCGCCGCTGCCGATGCGCGATAAACGCACTCAGGGACAACGAGCTGGCGAGCAAGTCACCCCGCGCCGACACCCACGCTACCACTTCGGTCTGGAGGGGATGACTCGCGTACAGCAAGGCGGCCCACAGCGCGGCGCGCCCTTCGCCGAGCAGGTCGCGGGCCAATGCGTACAGGAGCAGACTATTGACCGCATGCAATAGGACGTTGGTTAGGTGATAGCCCCAAGGCGCTTCCCCAAAGAGTTGGAAATCGACCCCCAGCGAGAGCAAGGTCAGCGGCCGGTACCACGCCAGCCCCATCCAACTCGTGCCAAAAAGCTCGCCTAGGGCCAGCGAGCGCACCGCATCGCTGGCGAGGTACGCCGAGTCGTCAAAAACAAAGCCGTTGCCCAGCGTATTGGCGTAACACGCTAGGGCCAGTGCCGCTATGTAGCTGAGGTGCGAGGCTGGGAGCCGCATGACGACATTTCTTGAGAAAACAATAAGTTATGGGCTTGACTGAACGTATTATCGGGCACGATCTTTCAGAAAACCCGTGTTCCCTTACAAAAATGGTTTCTCGCCATCGGCTTGCAAGTCAATGCCAAAAAGAGCTTATCGATCCACCAGCTTGCCCGCGATCTGCAAGGTACATGCAGCAACGCTTCGAGCGGCTATGGCGACCGACGAAGAGGGTTTGATTTATGGTATTGTCGAGGTTGGATGAAGGGGATACATTGACAGACGCATAAGCCGATAATTTATCATTCCGGGTATATGCGCTCAATAGAACAAAACGGAGACAGGTGACACAAATGGACAGCATCCAAACGGCACTCAAAGACAGCAACTATCGTCTCGACCTGTTCAAGGACGATGAAATTAAAAATCTGCGTGCTAGGGTTTTCCGCAAAACCGGCCGAGAGCATCTGAAGTGCATCGTCCGGGATAAGGATATTCAGCTAAAGCCCGAAGAAATCGTCCGCCAACTCTATGCGGCTCGGCTTATCGATCAGTATGGCTATTCCAAAAACCGCTTGACCTTTGAACACCCGGTCAGCTTTGGAAGAGAAAAGAAAAAGGCCGACATTGTCATTTTTGACAAAGACCGTTTTGATACGGCCTATATCATCGTGGAGGTCAAAAAGCCCAAGCTCAAGGATGGAAAAGACCAGCTTCGATCCTATTGCAACGCCACCGGCGCGCCGATTGGCGTGTGGACCAATGGCGAGCAAATTTCCCATTACCACCGCAAAGCCCCCAACTATTTTGAGGACATCACCGATATTCCAAACAGTGCTCAAAGCCTTAAAGACATACTCCGCGAACGCTTTACCTTGAAAGACCTGATCATCAAAGACAAGGTCGCCAATGAGCGCAAATCCCTGAAGGACATCATTTTGGAAATGGAAGACGAAGTGCTGGCCAATGCCGGGGTGGACGTATTCGAGGAGGTTTTTAAGCTCATATTCACCAAGCTATACGACGAATTTCTCAGCCAAAGAAACAAGGAAGCCATCAACTATGTCGTGCGAGAAATGACAGGAACGGTTGTCAGTGATCGAAGTTCGTCGGATTATTTTTACGGACAGAATTATGAAGGGCTCAAAAAAGCGGTCAGCGCGGTTGACGACGAGGGCTTTCGAGCTATGGAATTCAGAAATACCGGGCAGACCGATGCGGGACTCAAGAAAAAAATTCAAACCCTGTTCGATCAGGCAAAGGACAAATGGTCGGGGGTGTTTCCCGAAGGCGCGACTTTTGAACTCTCCGACAGCCACTTGTCCGTTTGCGTGTCTAGCTTGCAAGATGTGAAATTGTTCAACTCCAATTTGCTGGTGGTGGATGAAGCCTTTGAGTATCTGGTCAGCAAATCCGCCAAAGGCGAAAAGGGGCAATACTTCACGCCGCGCCATGTCATTGATATGTGTGTGCAGATGCTGAACCCCCAACCCGGCGAATACATGATCGACACTGCTTCCGGCAGTTGTGGTTTTCCAGTGCATACCATTTTTAAGCTCACGGGGCATTTGTTCAGCAACGTGGAGATCAAGCCGGAGGAAAAAGAGAATGTCCTAAAAGTGTTCGGCATTGACTTTGACGAAAAGACCGTCCGCGTCGCCCGCACGTTGAACTTGATTGCCGGCGATGGCGAGACCAATGTGCTGCATTTGAACACACTGGATTTTGAACGCTGGAGCGACCGGGTAGAGAAAGACAGGCAGTGGATCAGAACGTATGGCGATGGCTTTGAACGGCTGGAAAAACTGCGAGCCGAAAAAGGTCAAAATAAGCGGTTTAACTTCGATATTCTGATGGCCAATCCGCCCTTTGCCGGCGACATCAAGGAAAGCCGCCTGCTACATCAATACGACCTCGGGTTTAAGGCCAACGGCAAGGCGCAAAGCAAAGTCGGGCGCGACATTCTGTTTATTGAGCGCAATCTGGACTTTCTAAAGCCCGGCGGGCGTATGGCGATTGTGCTACCGCAGGGCCGATTTAACAACACAACCGACAAGTATATCAGGGAATTTATCACCGAGCGCGGGCGCATCCTCGCCGTAGTTGGGCTACACGGCAATACGTTCAAACCGCATACAGGAACCAAAACTAGCGTGTTGTTTGTGCAGAAATGGGACGATGAACTCTGCTCCAAAGTAGATGACTACCCCATCTTTTTTGCCGTGAGCGAAAAGGGGGGCAAGGATAACTCCGGCGATTACGTCTATGTCAAAAGCGAGAACGGGCAGGACAAGCTAGACAGAAACGGCCATTTGATCGTCGACCACGATTTGCACAACCACGATGGCGAACTGCCCGACGGCATTGCCGAAGCCTTCATTGAGTGGGCGAAGGGCGAAGGGTTGAGTTTTTGGGAAAATGAAGAAGATGGGTTGAGAACCGACCGACGCCAAGCATGGCGGGACTTTATTAGCAACAATCGCCAAAGGCGAATATACGTCGATAGCGATATAGATATTTCGCGTCTAGGTGATAAAATAAACGACATGGAAGTGGAGCTTGAAAAGTGATCTATATTGACACAGATGTTTTGGTACATGCTTATGTCGTTCAGGATAGAGAAAAGAATAGGAGGGCCAATGAAGTTATCGAGCAAGTGAATGAAGGTAATAGCGCAGCCATATCAACGCTTAGTGTTCAAGAAATGCTGTTTGTTCTGGAAAAATTACGTATTGACAGCCAAGCTATTGACACGGCTTACAATGAAGTTATGCAACTGCAACCTCTTGCTTATGACATAGAAATTTTACGGCGAGCGGTTGATATAGCCAAGCAGGTTGGTTTTAGAAACATCAATGACTGTATTCATACAGCGATTGCCGAATCACACTGCACGGAGTTGATTACCTACAATAAGGGCGATTTCAGAAAAATAAGGGAGTTTGCAAAGGTTAAGGTGACGATACTGTGACGTAGCAACCATTAAAACGCTGTCGTTTGAAAGATGAGGGAAGGATGAGATATAAAATCAGATATTTATCAAGCGTGTCTCTGCATCCAGACCACCGTTGGGATGGCGAATACCTGTGTTTTGAGCCATACAAAAACGAGAACCTTGACTATGTACCAATAGGTGACGTGCTTTCTTCTTCTCAATATGGCGTTTCCATAGAGATGAATGAAGAGAGAATCGGAACAAAAATTTACAGGATGAATGAGATTAGCAATATGTTGTGTGACCGCACCATCTTAAAGTACGCAAAATTAAGTGCTGATGAGGTTGCATTATACAAACTCAAAGACAGAGATGTTCTGTTTAACCGCACAAACTCGCAAGCGTTCGTAGGCAGAACGGGTATATTTAGAAAATTCTCAGATGAAGCCGTTGTTTTTGCGTCTTACCTTGTACGCATAAATCCAAATCCTAAAATCGTTACTCCTGAATACTTAACAGCATTTTTGAATACCAAATACGGTGTTCAGGATGTCAAAAGACGGGCAAGAATTTCAATCAACCAATCAAATGTCAATGCGGAGGAATTAAAGAGGATCAAGATACCACTGTTATGTGATGAACTACAAACAAAGATAACATTATTGTTTGATAAAGCCTTTGATTTCATTCAAGCATCAGAGGCCATATATCGTCAAGCCGAAACCCTCCTTATCTCTGAACTCGGCCTTGCCAACTGGCAGCCCAAACACCAACTCGCCTTTGTCAAAAACTACTCCGATACTCAGCGATTTGAGCGCATTGACGCCGAGTATTTTCAGCCGCAATATGAGGAGATAGTCAATGTCATCAAAAGCTATTCGGGTGGATGGGATACACTGGATAATTTGGCTCACTTAAAAGACAAAAATTTCAGACCAAAAAATAAGACAGAATACAGATACATTGAACTTGCCAATATCGCAGACAACGGAGAAATAACCGACTGTACAACAACACAAGGTCAAGATTTGCCAAGCAGAGCAAAACGCAAAGTGTCAATGGGAGATGTGATTGTTTCATCTATAGAGGGTTCACTCGATAGCATCGCCTTGATAGATGCGAAATATGATGAGGCCCTTTGTTCTACGGGTTTCCATCTGCTTAACTCAAAGATGTTTAATTCCGAAACGCTACTTGTACTGATGAAAAGCATAATTGGACAGTTGCAACTCAAGAAGAGATGTAGTGGAACCATTTTGACTGCTATCAAAAAAGACGAACTTGCTCAGATTATTTTACCAATAATTGAGAAAGAAAAACAGGCGCGAATCCAGCAAAAAGTGACCGAGTCCTTTGACTTGCGAGAGCAGTCTAAACACCTACTAGAATGCGCCAAACTAGCGGTAGAAATGGCTATTGAACAGGACGAACAGACGGCCATTGAGTGGATGGAAGGGGCACTTGCCTGTTAGGTATAATATGGACGCGCTAAGAGACGTCAGACTCGCACAAACCCGTTGGGCGATCCTTGTGGCGGCACTGGTCTTATCGCTGGCGTGTAGTCGGCCAGACGCGCCGGCGGTAGCACGGGTCGGCGACGTGCCCATCACGGGCGCGGAGTTGCGCCGGTTTGCCGCAAACGTGTTGCCCGGGCTGCGCCCACCCGATCCAACAGGGCCAGCGGCGCGTGAGTCCTACTTGCAGACCTTGATCGACCGCCAACTCATGCTGCGCCAAGCCCGCGAAACGGGCCTAGACCGCGAGCCGGCCGTGCGGGTTGCGCGGCTGCTCCAGCGGCGCACCTATCTGGCGAACTTGTACCGGAAGCGCGACCTGCATCCCCAAGCGCGCATTACGGACGCGGATGTCGCCCGCTTTTTTGCCGAGCAGGGCCTCGGGCGCGAGCGCCTCATGACGGCCATTTTGGTCCAGACCGAGGCCGAAGCCCAAGCGATCGCACGCCAACTCGCAACCGGGGCTTCCTTTGCCGAACTCTCGGCCCAACACACGCTCGACCCCCGCGCGGCTGCCCAGCGCGGGCGAATCGGCTTTGTCAATCGCGCCATGGCCAGCCGCCTCGGGGTGCCAGAGGTCGTATTCGATCACCAGCCGACCGGCGTCGTATCCGAGCCGTTGCCCTTGGGCCGGCGGTTTCACTTGGTGCGCTTTGTCGAGGAGCGCCAAGTAGAAGTCGATAGCCAGCGGGAGTTGCTCGCCCGCGAGCTGGCCAAAGCCAAAAGGCGGGAGGTTGAGCGGCAGCAGGTCGAGCTCCTCGCCTATAAACTCGGCTGGCGTTTGACCGCGCCGGGCCTAGCCGCCCTGCCAGCAAAAGCGAACGCGCCCTTGTTTACCTACGATGGCGGCGAGGTCTCCACCGAAGAATACCTAGAAATCCTGCACAAGCATCGGGTGACGCGCCCAGCGGCGTTGCAAGACAGCGCGACCATTGCGGCCTTTGCGCGCCGCGCCATCTTGCCGGAGCTCGTGTTGGCCGCTGCAGCCGAAAAGGCCGGCTACCACCAAAAGGCAGAGGCCGCCGCGCACTTGGCCAAAGCCGACGAAGAATTGCTGCTCAAAGCCGCGTACCAACGCCACGTAAGCGACTCGGTCGCCGTCGCCGCGGCCGAGGTCGAGGGCTATATCGCCGCGCATCCCGAGCGATTCACCACCCCGGAGTCTATCTGCTTTGACGAGCTGATCGCGCCCAGCCGGCAAGAGGCCCAGCAACTCAAAGACGCTTTGACCGGCCAAGAGGACTTGGCCGCCTTGGCCAAGGCGCGCGGTTTCCCGTTGCGACCGCGGCGCGCCGATGGCCTCGTCTGCATGCACCGCTACAACAGCGTCCCGTATCCCCAGCTCTGGCGTGCCCTGCAATCGGCCGAGAGCGGCGTCCTAAACGGCCCGGTGCAAACCCGCGAGGGATTTGCCTTGTTCGTGGTGGTCCGCACCGAGCCGGCCCAGCCCGAGCCGGCCCCGCAGGCGCGACAACGGGCGCGAGCGGCCCTCGTGCAGCAGGCCGAACAAACGCGCTTTGACCATTGGATTGCGTCGTTGCGAGAAAAGTACCGCGACGAAATTGACATCTCGGCCGAGCAACTCGCCGCCGCGCTGCCCGATTCGCTGCTCGCCAGCCTCGGACCGCGCGAGTGAAACCTTGGAGCGAATATGACCAGCCAACGCATCCCCTTACGCTGGAGCCTGTGGTTGCTCCTTTTCTTATTCCTAAACCAAGCGGAAGCACAGGAGGGTTTTGAGCTAACCGCCGATGGCGTCACCATCAATCGCGCCGCGCAATGGGAACACTGGACGCGGCCCAAACACGCCATCCACATCGATCGCCAAACCCACACCCTCACTCCGCGCCGCATCGGCCAAGCGACCGACGCCATCCGCGACCTCGATCGCTTCCAAACCTTGATCGGCAATCAGAGCGCGTACGACAAGTTGGTTAAGGAATTAAACCGCGCCGACCGCCCCATCCCCCTCAACATCCGCCCGGCCGAGGCCACGGTGGCCGGGGTGCCGATCGTCTATCTAAAGGCCAACAAGAAGAAAAACATTGAGGTCGGCGATCCAATTATCTGGTACTACTATCACGGCGGCATCCGCCACGCCGGCACCCGCGTCGAAACGGCCGCGGCCATTCTCGACGGGGACCCAACGACCTACTGGGAACCGAGCACCGTGGTTTCTCGCGCCGAGTACGACGATCTCGCGCCGGCCGCCCAAGGGCCTATCTACTTTATCGCCCGCGGCGACGACAGCGCAGAGCGGCGGGTCGATGAGGCCACCTATAACGCTGCGGCCCGGGGGGATCGCCGCGTGGAATACCACAGTCACTCGCTCGAAAACTGGACGGTCGATATCGACTTGGGCCGACTGGTGCCGGTCGCCAAGGTGGTGCTGCGTTTCCTAGACCCCAGCGCGGGCGAGCCGTTCCGCCAAGTGCGCTTGCTCGGGACGGCTTCGGACGCCCGGGGTGCGGATTTGTCGCTCATAGACCGCACCATTGCCCCGGTCGAAAACCAAACCTCGGTGGAGTTCGACCTCGACCCAGACGACGAAGGCGTGTACCAGCAGCTCCACATCCTCCGCATCGCGGTTACGGACAGCAAGCTCGACAAGTTCGCGGTCGTGTCGGAAGCCGAGTTCGCGGCCCTGCCGCTCGACGAGCAAGGCGGCATCGACTACCACATCGTCAACGCGGCCGGCACGGAGACGAAGGTGGCCCGCAGCATATACGAGGACGTCGATCCCCAGCGCCGCGGTCGCCTCATTCACTACCGGCGCGAGCGGCCCCGCCTAGCCGCCATAGAGGTTTGGACCCAAGGCGACAACATCGCCCTCGACGTCATCGATGGCGGCGGCAGCGTCGAGCTGACCGGCACCTTCGGCGGCCTGCCCGGGTTCGATGGCCGCTACGAGAGCAACTTCCTCCAATTCGTCTGGTCGCCCGACCCGCGCTTTGAAGACCGCGGCATTATGACCCTCGACTTGGGGGCGCGCTTCTGGATCAACTACTTCCGCATGGTCGGCGACATCAGCGGCGTAGATGAAATGATCGTCCGCATCTCCGACGGCACCCGGGATTCCAACGGCAGTCTAAAGTGGCGCGAGATGCACCGCCAAACCGGCGGCACTGTGGAGAGCGAGTTTGAACAGCTCGAACCCGTGCGCTACCTCACCAGCCAGATATACACCAGCCAAGCGGGCCGCGCTGGCGGGTACAACACCGGCGACCGCATCCGCGAGGTGCAGCTATTCGGCGAGGGCTATCCCTCGGAGGTCACGCTCACGTCGCCGATGATCGAGCTGCCCGGCTCGGTCATTCTCGGCCGCATCGAATGGGAAGCCGACTTGCCGGACTCCGAACAGGTCGATGTGCAGATCCGCACGCGCACCGGCGACCGCCTCGTGGAGGTCGTCGAGTACTACGGCAACGGCGGCGACCGCAAGACCGAAACCGATTATACAAACCTGCCGACCAGCTTTAAGGGGCCGGTCGTCAATCGGCTGCAACCCGGCGGCGGCTGGAATAGCTGGAGCCAGCGCTATACCCGCTCGGGCCAGTTCGTAACCTCTCCCAGCCCGCGCCGCTTCTTGCAAATTCAAGCGCGGCTGCTTTCCACCTCGCCTGACGTAGCGGCCAGCCTGCGCTCCATTGCGGTAGAATTCCTGCCCCCAGTGGCCCACCGGACGGTCGCCGAGATCTGGCCCAATACGGTCGAGCCGCGAGCAAGGAGCGAGTTCGCGCTCTACATCAAACCGACCTTTGTGGAGCACCAGCCCGGCGGACCACCCAGCCGGCGCTTTGACGAGATTTTGCTCGACGCCGCCCCCATAGAGGAGATCGCCATCGCCGAGGTGGCCCTCGGCCGGGAGGACGATTTGGACCGCGGCCAACCCCGCCGCCTTTTTTCCGCGGCCGGCGCGGGCGTGCTCATCGACGCGGCCACGGGCGATTCCCTACAGATCTTCCCGGCCGCCACCGGCACCGCCCTGCGGTTGCTCCTCCCGGAAAAGGTGGCCTTGCAAGCGGCCGAGGACGACACCCGCACCTATTACCGGGTCGTGACGGAAGAAGGCGAACAGGTGCCGGTTGACGGCGACGGTCGCATCCTCAACGAGCTAACCTATCTCGGCCTGCCGGTCGAGGAGCAAGGCGACATCCTCTACTTCGCCCGGCGCGGTCGCGGCGCGGAAGCCGTAGAGGAATTTGCCTATCGGAGCTTGCCCGATTCGCTCCAAGGCGAGATTCGCTACTTTCGTCGGCTGATCGGCAAGGGCGGAGAATTCCCGTTTGACCGCGAGGGGAACGCCCTGACCCAAGCCGCGTATAACGCCCTGCCCCGGACCCAGCAAGGGTCCATCGCGGCGGTCGGCGAGCTGGTGCGGGTGCGCTTTCACGCTTCGGTGCTGCTCAACGGCACCACCGTAGATGCTGCAATCCGCGATTCGGCCTTTCCCGACACCTATCAACAAGTCGATCCGGGCGACGCCACGCTTTTGACCCCCGGCACCGCCCTGAGCATCTCCGTGCCCCTGTCGAACCGGGTCGTGCAGGGCGTTGCCATCGCGCCGAACCCGTTTACCCCCAATGGCGACGGCACCAACGATCAAACCCACATCCGCTTCGCGCTCGGCAACCTCAACGCCGAGCGCACGATATGGGTGCGCGTCTTCGACTTGGCCGGGCACCCGGTGTGGAGCGGGCGTCGGCAGGGCTTTGGGGAACAGGTCTTTACGTGGGATGGACGCGGCGACGACGGGCGACTGGTGCCGCCGGGGGCGTACCTTTGCAAGATAGACGCCGATGTAGATGCCGCTTCTGCGTCCCACACTAGCGAGACGCGCCTAATCGGGGTGGCGTACTGAGCTTCGCCCCCTGTATGCCGCCCCCTCCCCTCCCCACTTCGCAGCGGCTCGGCCTCCGCGCCCTCCTCGTCGGCGCGGCCGGTGCTTGGGCCATTGGCGCCGGCGTCCCGTATTGCAACATGGTGCTGCACGGCTCCCGCATCGCCTCGTACTTCAACACGCCCGCTGCCATCATCCTCTTCTTCCTCCTCGTCTTTGTCGTCAACACCCTGCTGGGCCTAACGCGCCGCACTTGGATGTTGAGCCGGGCCGAGCTGGCCCTGATTTACATCATGTGGATCGTCGCCACCGCCATCCCCGAGTGGGGGCTTACCGCCTTCCTGTTGCCCGATATTACCAGCGTCATCTACTATGCCACGCCCGAAAACAACTGGGCCGAGCTGCTCCATCCGCTCGTCCCCGACTGGCTCATCCCCCATCGCGACTTCGACCAAATCAAGAACTTCTATGAGGGCGCGCCCCGAGGCACGGGCATCCCTTGGGAATTGTGGCTGCCCCCGCTCGCCTTTTGGCTGCCCTTCGTGCTGGCCCTCTATCTGGCGATGATTTCCCTGATGGTCGTGCTGCGCAAGCAGTGGATTGAAAACGAGCGCTTGGTGTTTCCGCTGGTCCAGCTACCGATTGCCATGCTGCAAGAAGACGACGCCCGCCCGGGGGTGCTCAACGCCTTTTTTAAGAATCCGCTGCTGTGGATCGGCTTTGCCATACCCGCCATTGTCCAGAGCGCCAACGGGCTGCATCACTACTTTCCGTACTTCCCCCGCGTCAGCCTCGATCACTCGATCCCGCTCTTCCGCGACACCATCCACATCCCGCTCCGCCTGAGCTTTCAGATGCTCGGCTTTTCCTACTTCGTCAACCGCGACATCGCCTTTGGATTGTGCTTCTTCTACCTGCTCAACACCGTCCAACAGGGCATTTTCAACATCTTCGGGGTCCAGAAAATCGACCCCGTGCTCGGCGCGTATAGCACGTACACTGGATCCATCATCGTCCACCAAGGGTTTGGCGCGGTCATCGCCTTGGTGCTCTTCGGCCTGTGGACGGCCCGCCGCCACCTGCGCGACGTAGTACACAAGGCCATTTTTGCCGCGCCGCACATCGACGACTCCAGAGAAATTCTCTCCTACCGCGCCGCGTTGTTGGTGCTGGCTGGCAGCCTCGCCTTTATGGGCGTCTGGTTGTGGCAGTCGGGCCTGCCGGCTTGGGTCACTCCCATCTATCTCTTTTTCGCCTTTGTGCTCTTCATCGGGATCACCCGCGTCGTTGCCGAAGGGGGGCTGGCCTTCATCTTCGCGCCCATGATCGCCTCGGACTTTGTTGCGGCCGGCCTCGGCACCCGCACCATCGGCGCGTCGGGCGTCACCGCCCTCGCCTTTACCTATATCTGGGCCAGCGACATCCTGACCTTTGTCATGGCCTCCTGCGCCAACGGCCTCAAGCTGGCTGAGGAAACCATAAAAAAGGGGCGTCGCCTCGTGTTCTGGGCCATGCTCCTCGCCATTTTCGTCGCCCTCGGCAGCTCGATCTGGGCGATCCTCGATTTGGGCTACCGCTACGGTGGGATCAATACCGACCCGTTCTTCTTCGGCAGCGCGGCGCGCTATCCCTTTGACAATGCGGCCGCCCGCCTGCAAGCCCTCGATGGGCCGCATTGGGAAAACTGGCTCTACACCGCCCTCGGTGCCGGGGTCATGGGGCTTTTGCTCGCGGCGCGGCAACACCTGTTCTGGTGGCCCTTCCATCCGTTGGGTTTTCCTATCAGCGCGGTTTTCGGCACCATGTTTTTCAGCGTCTTTCTCGCTTGGCTCTGCAAGGGCCTCGTCCTCCGCTACGGCGGCCCGGGCCTCTACTTGAGAACTCGGCCCTTTTTCATGGGTCTAATCCTCGGCCAGTTCGTCACCGCCGGCCTCTGGTATGCCATTGACTACTGGGCTGGCGAGAGCGGCAACGCGGTGATGATCTGGTAGCGGCTGCTGTTGACTTGCGTAGAGTGGTCTTGGACATTCTACCGAACCGAGACCAGCCCCAAAGAAAGGAACGAACATGGGAGCAACGCACGTCACCGTCACGATTCGCAATCCGGCCGCACCGGACCGCACTTGGGAAGGGCTTTTTCTGGTGGATACCGGCGCGACCGATTGTCTCGTCCCTCGGCCGCATCTCGAAGCCATTGGTCTCGAGCCGCAAGGCCAGCGGACGTACGAATTGGCCGATGGCACGGAACTCAAGCTCGACATCGCGGTCGGACAAATCGAATTCATGGGAGAATTTGTCGGCGGCACGATAATCTTCGGCAACGCCGGGGCCGAGCCGCTGCTCGGCCTCACGGCCTTAGAATCGGTCGGCATTGAAGTCGATCCGAGCAACCAGCGGCTGCAAAGGCTCCCCGCTGTTCGTCTCAAACCGTTAGAAGCGGCTGAAAACTCAGGTTGTCGTCCCTTGCGTCTAAACGATACTAGGCTGGATTCCCGCTTTCGCGGGAATGACGGAGGCCGTCTCTACGGCTTGTTCAACACGCCCCCAAGTGGGTTTTCAGACCGCTTCTTGAGTCCGTAATTCCGATGAACTCCGACCCACTCCGACCCCTGCTCGCCCCCCTAGCCGCCCTCCGTCGCCGCGCCCTCGCCCTCGCGCTCGGCTCCGGGATCGCCCTCGCCCTCGCCATCGGGCTGGGCCTCGGCCTGCTGTGGGTGTTGCTCGAAGCCCTGTTCTTCCTGTCGCCGCCTTGGCGCGTGGGCTTGGGTCTGTTGGCCCTGTTGAGTACCGGGGTGCTGCTGGCGGTTGACCTCAAGCGGCGCTTGCCCGTTCTCCTCTCGCTGCACCGCTTTGCCCTCTTCGTCGAAAGGCATTGCCCCCCGCTCCAGCAGCGGCTAATCAGCGCCCTAGAGCTATCCGATACCGATCCGGCCCTGCACTCCCCGGCCCTGCTTGCGGCCGCGCGGGAACGAGCCGCCGCGCTTTTGCGCGCTGCCCATTCGTCCCAAATCCTCGATTATCGACCGCTCTACCGCCACCTGCGCCTGCTCGGAGGGGTAGCTGGCGTCGTGCTCCTGTGCGGCGCGCTGTGGGGCGATGGCCTCGCGGCCGCGGCCCAGCGCTGCGCCCATCCCCTCACCGCGTACGAGCGGCCCCCGCGCACCCTAATCACCGTTCACCCCGGCGACCTCGAAGTCGTCAAGGGCGACGACGCCACCCTACATGTGCATTTTTCTGGCGACAAGCCGCGCCGCGCTCGCATCGTGCGCCACGCGGGCACGGCAGCACCCTACCAGAGCGAAGATCTGGTGGTCGATCGCGCCGACTCGGTCGCGTACACCTTTCCCCGAGTGCAGCGGTCCTTCCGCTACGCCATTGCAGTCGGCAGCGACCGCTCGCCCGAATACGAAGTGCGCGTCATTGACCCACCGGCGGTCCAGCACGTGCGCTTGCACTACCAGTATCCTGCGTACAGCCGGCTGCCCGACCGCATCGAAGAGGGCGGCGGCGACATCGAGGGCCTGCTCGGCACCCGCGTCGCCGTGGAAATTGCGGCCAACAAGCCCCTGTCGAAGGCCTCCTTAGTCCGCGACGACACCCTAGCCGCCCAGCTCGACGGCGCGACTGCCCGCGTCGCCTTCCAAATTGAGCGGGCGGGTGCGTACCACATCGCCCTCACCGACCGCCAAGGGGCGACCAACCGCGACCCCATCCGCTACGCCATCCAAGTGCGCGCCGACCAAAAGCCGGAAGTCGCTCTCGTCGCGCCCGGCCGCGACAGCGACCTGCCCGAGTCGCTCAAGGTGCTGCTCGAAGCCGAGGCCAGCGACGACTTTTCCGTCGAGCAAATCGACTTGGTCTATCGAGTCAACAACGGCCCCGAACAGTGCCAACCGCTGCCGATCAACCCCCAGCGCGAGGTGCTCGTCAGCCACGTCTGGAACCTGTCAGCCGCCAACCTCTTGCCCGAAGACCGCGTCTTTTACCACCTAGAGGCCCTCGACAACAATCGAGTATCCGGCCCGCAAAAAGGTCGCAGCCGCCAGTACGTGCTGCGCTTCCCCTCCCTGTACGAACTCTACTCAGAGGCCGACCAAGCCCAAGGCGAGCAACTATCCACCTTGGCGGAACTGGCGGCCGATGGACAGGCGCATCAGGAGTACATCGAGCGGGTGCGCCGCGAGTTGCTCAAAAGCGAGGAGCTGAGCTGGGAACAAAAGAAGGAACTCGAAGCGACGCTGGCGGCCGAGGCCGAGCGCGCCCGCGCCGTGGAGGAGCTGGCGGCCGAATTGGAGAAAACCATCGATGCCATGCAGGCCGAGGGCACGGCCGCCGAGCAACTGCTCGACAAGCTCGACCACATCCGCGAGCTCATGGGCGCCATCGCCACCCCCGAAATGCAGCAGGCCCTCGCCGACCTGCAAAAAGCCGCGAGCAATCCAGATCCCCAAGCCCTCGCCGACGCCCTCAAGCGCTTTAGCCAAGACCAGCAAGCCTTCCAGCAACGGCTCGACCGCACCATTGCCCTGCTCGAACAGGTGCGGACCGAGCAGCAGCTACGCGCCATCGTCGAGCAAGCCGCGGAGCTCGCCCGACGCCAGCATCAGATCAACCGCGAGCTCGCGGCCGGCCAGAGCGGCCTGCGCCAGCAGCTACAGGAAGGCAGCTTGCAGCGCGACACTGAGCGGCTCGGCGAGCAGCTCGCCGAGCTAAGCGCAGCTACGGCCGAGCAAAAGCCCGCGTTTGCCGAGCAGCTCGCGCGCCGCGCCGAGCACCTAGCGCGTGCGGCCCTCGCCGAGCGAATGCGCCAGATGGTGCGCCAGATGCGCGCCCAATCCCAAGGCGCGGCCCAGCAGACCGGGCAGGCTTTGGCCGCCGACCTCGACTCGCTGGCCGAGGACTTGCAGCAGCTTCAAGACGAGTACCTCGCCGGCGAGAAGGACCAGCTCAGCCGCGCCCTGCGCCGCGCCCTGCGCGACCTCGTCCAGCTATCCCAACGCCAAGAGAGCCTGTTGGCCGAGGCCAGTGCCCAAGAGCAATTCGCGCTCCAGCAAGGCACCGGTCAGGTCGCGGAACGCGTCGCGGCTGTGGGCCGACGCACCTTGGCCCTCGCCCCTGACTTGCGCGCCACCATGGGCTACGCCCTGCGCTATATGCACGACGCAGCCCAGCGCCTCGGCCAGCGCGATGCGCAGGGGGCGCGCAATCCCCAGCAGCAGGCCATGCGCTATCTCAATGAGACCGTTCTACTCCTGCGCGAGAGCCTCGACAACCTCGCCAAGGCGCAGACCCCTTCGGCCTTTGCCGAGGCCATGGAGCAGTTGCTCGGCCTTTCCGAGCAGCAGAGCCAGCTCAACCAAGCATCCGAGCAGGCCATGGGCCAGCAGCTAGGCCCGGCCCGCCAGCGGCAAATCGCCCGCCTCAGTGCTCAACAGCAGGGTCTCATGCAGATGATCGGGGAGGTCGCTCGCTCGCTGCGCGGGCATCGCGGTGCCCAACAGCGGGTGCAAGCGATTGAGAAAGAGATGCGGGACGTACTCGCCGATTTGCAGCGGGGGCGGCTCACCGAGCGCACGCGGCAAAATCAGGAGCGCGTCTATCAGCGCATGCTCGACGCCAGCCGCTCCATCCACAGCCGCGGCTTTGAGGAAAAGCGGCGCAGCATCGCGGCCACCGACCAGCCCTACGCCGGCCCAGCCACCCTGCCCGTCGATCGCGGGCAGACGCCCGACCTGTGGCGCGAAGCCCTGCGTCAAGCCCTCGCCGGCCCCTATCCCGAGGAGTACCGAGCCTTGCTCCGGCGCTACTACGACCAAATTTACCAAGACCTGCAACCGAGCGAAGCCCCATGAAAATACCCGCCCTGATCTGCGTCCTCGCCCTGTGGAGCGCGGCCTACGCGACCGCCGACCTGCCAGCGCACGTCGAGCAAGCGCGCCTGTTGCTAGAAGGCCATGCCGACGCCCAAGGTGCTTGTAATGCCCTGCAAGCGGTGGTCGAAGTGCCGCAACGCGAGCCGTGGACCGAGCCCGCCCTCATGGTGCTCGCCGAGTGCAGCCTGCGCCTTGGCGACCTAGACCACGCCGATCTCCTTTGGGCCGACTTGGAACAGCGCGGCGGTCCGGCAGCCTACGCAGCCCGTTATCACCGCGCCGAACTGCTCTACTTCCGCGGCGATTTTGCCGCTGCGTTTGCCGCCTTGGCCGCGCTGGCCGCCGCCGATCCGGGCCATGCCTTGGCCAACGATGGCTTGGCCCTGCTGGCTGTCGGCGAGGAGTTCACAACGTCCGATGGCCTCGCCGATCTCAGCCGCGCCCAGCTTTTAGAACGGCAGGGGCAGAGCGCGGCGGCCGACGCCCACTGGGCGGCCCTTGAAGACCGCGCCGCCCCGGGCCTTGCCGAGTGGAGCTTGCTCCTCCGCGCCGAATTGCGCGCCCAACAGGGGCGTCTCGACGAGGCCATCGCCCTGTACCAGCGGCAAATCGCCCGCTTCCCCCAAGGCGAACACGTGGTTGCCGCCCATCTCGGCCTCGCCGCGCTCTACGAGCGCCAAGGCGCGGTTGAGCAGGCCCTCAAGGCTTGTGAGACCGCGCTCCTCCAACACCCGCTCGACGCCCGCGCCCCCGAGGCGCGCCGGCACATCGAGCGGCTCCGACCCCTGCGCGAAGGAGGCTGATCATGCCCATACTCTTTGCCCTAGCCCTTTGCACCCTCGCCGTTTTTCCGGCCCGCGCCGAGCAGCTCCTCGTGCCCATGGACCCTTCCCAGCGCGACCATCTCCGGGCCTACGGGCTTGCGTTCTGGACCTTGGAACGCGGCATTCCGGTGGAGTGGCTGCTCAACTATCGAGGGGGCGCGTTCCTCGTTGAAGCGCACGACCTCATCGCCAGCGAAGCCATCCTGCGCGGCGTCAGCACCGAGCGCATCTCCGCGGCCCAAGCCGCCCAGATCTACGCGGAGATCGATGCGTCCAACATGGAAGTCGTGCGCTTGGAAAAGGTGCCGAAGATCGCCGTGTACACGCCGCCCAACAAACAGCCTTGGGACGACGCGGTAACGCTGTCGCTGGAGTACGCCCAAATCGACTACGAAAAAATCTGGGACGACGAAGTGCTCCAAGGCGCGCTCGACGAGTACGATTGGCTGCACCTGCACCACGAGGACTTCACCGGCCAGTACGGCAAGTTCTATGGCTCCTACAGCAATCAGCCTTGGTATCGCCAACAGCAGGCCGCGTACGAGCAGATGGCGCGCCGGCTCGGCTACGCCAAGGTTTCCGAACAAAAGAAGGCCGTGGTCGTCAAGATCTACGAGTACATGGCGGCGGGCGGCTTCCTCTTCGCGATGTGCTCGGCCACCGACACCTTTGACATCGCCCTCGCCGCGCTCAACGTGGATATATGCCACGCGGTCTTCGACGGCGACGCGGCCGACCCCAATGCCCAAGCCAAGCTCGACTTCAGCCGCACCGTGGCCTTTGAAAACTTTGTCCTCGAAACCAACCCGCTCGTGTACGAATTTTCAAACATCGACACCACGCCAGCCGACATGCGCCGGATTCGCACGGCCGAGGCCGAGTATTTCACGCTGTTTGAGTTTTCGGCCAAATACGACCCCGTGCCGACGATGCTCACCCAGTGCCACACCAACATCGTCGATGGCTTTCTCGGCCAGACCACGGCCTTCCGCCAGTCGCTGATCAAGGACTCGGTCATTCTCCTCGGCAAGGAAGACGGCACTGACAGCGTCAAGTACATCCATGGCCGCGTCGGCAAGGGCACCTTTACCTTCTATGCCGGCCACGACCCGGAAGACCACCGCCACCACGTCTATGACCCGCCGACCAACCTCACCCTGCACCCCAATTCGCCCGGCTACCGGCTGATCTTAAACAACGTGCTCTTCCCGGCAGCCAAGAAAAAGGAGCGCAAGACCTGAGAAGCGTTCTTAACACTCCTGTTGCTTTTGGCTCGTCTTGCCTGACGACGCGAGGGGTCATTCCCGCGCAAGAACGTCACCCCGTGCCCCGACACGGGGCGGGAATCCAGATCAGCAAAATTTTCTCACTCGTCTCTCAGGTCCGTCATTCCCGCGCACGCGGGAATCCAGAAAAGGACCCAGCCGAATCAGAAACGGAAACCTTAATTGTAAGAACGCTTCTGAGTCTTGACGGGAGCAGGAGACAGCGGCGAAACCAGAGTACATTTATTTGATTGGACGAAATTTCATATACTACTGTTGATATTTCAGGGATAATACCGCAGAGGAGGGCAGCGTGATCCCTCGCCCGAAAGATATGCAGCGTCTTGAACAACTCATGGGGCTTTTCTCCGTCACGGCGATCCTCGGTGCCCGACAGTGCGGCAAAACAACGCTAGCGCGACAATTCGCCGCGGACCACTACTTCGATTTGGAAAATCCACGGGATTTAGCCCGACTGGAGCAGCCGCAGTTAGCCCTAGAGGATTTGTCCGGGCTGATCGCCATCGACGAAATCCAGCGGGCACCAGACCTGTTCCCCGTACTGCGATACCTAGTGGATACCCAGCCCGGCCAGAAATACCTCGTCCTAGGGAGTGCTTCCCGGGATTTGATACGCCAGAGCAGCGAATCCCTAGCGGGCCGCATCGCCTATTACCACTTGGGAGGATTGCGTCTCGACGATATCGAGCCATCCCACTGGAAACGGCTGTGGTGGCGCGGCGGTTTTCCCAGCTCCTACACCGCTCCTTCCGAGGTCGCCAGCTCTATGTGGCGCGAGCACTACATTAGCACTTTTCTCGAGCGCGATGTTCCCCAACTGGGCATCAACATCCCCGCCCCCACCTTGCGGCGGTTCTGGACCATGCTTTGCCACTACCACGCCCAAGTCGTGAACTACGCCGAGGTCGCCCGCAATTTCGGCATAGCAGATATGACGGTGCGGAGATACATAGATATTCTCGCCGGTACGTTCATGGTGCGCGTCCTGCAGCCTTGGCACTCCAACACCAGCAAGCGGCTGGTGAAAAGGCCCAAAATTTATCTGCGGGACTCGGGTCTGTTCCACGCGCTGCTGGCGATTGATAGCATGGAGCAACTCATGGGGCACAACCGGCTAGGGGCGTCGTGGGAGGGCTTTGCCCTAGAGTGTGCGTGTCGGGCCGTGGAAAAACGCGATGAGGAGCTGTATTTCTGGCGCACCCATACCGGGGCCGAGGTTGACTTGTTCTGGCAGCAGAGCGGCCGCAACTGGGCGGTGGAGTGCAAGTTTGCGGACGCGCCCCGCGTGACCCGGTCCATGCACAGCGCCAGCGCCGAACTCGACTTAGAACACTTGTGGGTGGTGTATCCGGGCAAAGCGCGCTATCGGCTCGACGAGCGCATTACGGCACTGCCGCTGACCGAGGTGCCAGCGGTTTTAGGTGCCAGCGGTTCTTGAACAACTTTTTCTAAAGGAGGAGGTCTGCCATGCAATCGCTTACTTGTTTAATCAAAAAAGAAGGCAATCAGTACGCCTCGCTGTGCGTCGAACTGGATATTGCCTCTTGCGGCACAAATAAAAAAGAATCACTGGACAGCTTGAGAGACGCGGCGGAAGCCTATCTAGAGTATATGATTGCTGAGAATCGCCGCGATGAAATCTATCGGCCTGTGCCCATAGACGAACTTAAAGAGTTCTTATTTGCCGGGGACGAGATTGCCGAACAATCGTTTAAGGCGATCCCGCTGGTGCTCGAACATGCCTAAGAACCTATCCAGCAGGGATGTGGCTTGGATATTGGACCAGATCGGCATACAACTCGTCAGGCGGGGCAAGGAAGACATCTTTGAGGGAGAATACGGAGGCCGCAATCGCGTAGTCGTCGTGCCGCGCAACAAGCGCAGTATCCCCCAAGGCACATTGAGCTCGATTTGGCGTCAGGCGGGTGTCAACCGGAATATCGCAGAGGCGATCTGGAACAGGAGATAGGAACCATACTATTTGCGCCGTATCGTATATAGTTGATATGCGATTGCTCGGCTTATCGGCATACAACCAGCCCAGACCACGCAAAGCGGCCTGTCATCCGGCGCCCGCTGGATCGCCCTCGAAAAGCACCTGCTTCCCCCTTGCGGTTAGGCGGTACTTCTGCTTGGGACTCCTCGGCGACTCGGGCTGCGTCCTTTCAACGAGGCCGGTATCTAAGACCGGATGCAGGTAGTTGTAGAGGAATGTTGGACGATGGTGCAACCCAAGGACGTCCATGGCCTCGCGGACGCTCAAGGGTTTGCTTTTGAGGCAGTTAAGGATGCGTTTTACTTGTTCGGTGGCTTGTTCGGTGGCTTGTTCGGTGGCTTGTTCGGTATCTTGTTCGGCGACCTTTGGAGCCGCGATGTTCTCAGGCAACGGCACGGTAACGCGCATCCGCATCCCGATTTCCGCAATCTGTAACTCCGGTAGCCCCAGCTCTTCTGCCTCGCGGAACATGCGGGGGATGCCGCTGCCCCACTGCTCAATCAGGTTCAACTCGCGGAAGACTCGCGCAATGACGTGATTGCGAATTTTTGAGAGGCCCTGACGAATGTCGTCGAGGGTCAAACCCGGCAGGAGGATGCCGGGGTTTTCGACCTCAATGCGGTCGTCAAAAAAAGCCACCCGAATAGGCCCCCCCTTCTGCGAATAGTCGGCGTGAACCAGCGCGTTAATGACCACCTCGCGCAAAATTCCAAGGGGAATGCTCCAGCGGTCTCGGCGACGGATTGCGGAAAAGTCGGCCCCGCGCATGGCGTGTTTCTTGAGAAACAACAGGATGCTTTCGACTGCCTGCGGCAGCGGGTCGTGCAGTTCGACGTGATCGAAAATATCTGCTTTGTCCCGCCCGATAAAGCGTCCGCATTGCACCCAAGCGTCGGGAAAGTGTCTTGCCCGTTCTCTGCCGACGAGCAAAACCGCCCCTTTAGTGGGCACTCGTCGCCCCTGCTCGTTGGTTAGCAATCTCAGGGTGAGCAACTCCCTTTCGCCGAGGTCGCGCTGGTCGTGGAATAGCTCCTCGAGCACCGCCAAGTCCAAATCGGCAATGGACAGCTCGGGCATGGGGAGTTCGTCAAAAGCAACGCCTTCGGTCGAGCGTCTCAACTCGGTGCACAATTCCCGGTCGGCCAGCCGATTGGTGGAGCCTAAACGGACATAGACCCCGCGCTCAGGGCCTTCGGCCTGCAACCAGTGCGGCCGGGACCCGCTCAGAAACACTTCTACCACGAGCAAGGTTTTGCCGTTGACCGTGGTCATCTCGACATTCGGAACGAGGCGCGGTCGGATGGAGTCGGCGATCAGGCTGCAAAGCCGTTCCTCTTCGTCGAGTGGATTCTCTATCCCCACCAACGAGCGAGACCGATCGTCCACGCCAACGATCACCCGCCCACCCGCTGTATTGGCAAAAGCCACGAGGGTTTTCAGTAGGTTTTTAGGCGAAGACATGTCCCGCTTAAATTCCAGCGTCTTGTCTTCCTCGCGCCTGAGAAGATCAGCAATACTCATTAGCAATAGCTCTAAGTACGCGACACTTACTTTGCGTAGCCTTTTCTGCGGTTCCCGTTGCGTCCGGGATCGAGGGCATCTTGCCCTCGCCGAGGGCAAGATGCCCTCGATCCTTGGAAGGATAGCGGCTGGCGTCGTGTAGTAAGGCAATAGCCTATAGTACCCCCCAAGTCTTTTCGTCTATATTATTTAGGATTGCGAATTCATGTCAACCGTTCATTGTCCTGAAAGGAAGTACATGTCAGACACCGAGGCCGTCGCTCAACTCGGCCAAATTAGGGACCGCATCTACGGCGAGATCGGCCAAGTCGTCATCGGTCAGAAGCAGATCGTCGAGGAGCTGCTCATCGCCTTGCTCGCCGGCGGCCACTGCCTGCTGGTAGGCGTACCCGGCTTGGCCAAAACCACGCTCATCCAAACCCTCGCCCGTACGCTCGATCTCTCCTTTGGCCGCATCCAATTCACCCCGGATCTCATGCCCTCGGACATCACCGGCACTGAAGTACTAGAAGAAGACATCGACACCGGCCGCAAGGCATTTCGCTTCATCCGCGGGCCTTTGTTTGCCAACGTCATCCTCGCCGACGAAATCAACCGCACCCCTCCCAAGACCCAAGCGGCCCTGCTCCAAGCCATGCAGGAACACGCCGTAACCGCAGCCGGCGAGACCATGCCGCTCAGCGAGCCGTTCTTCGTGCTCGCCACGCAAAATCCCATTGAGCAGGAGGGGACCTATCCCCTCCCCGAAGCCCAGCTCGACCGCTTTGTCTTTGAGCTGTGGATCGACTATCCGAGCGACCGCGAGGAAGAGGACATCGTCCGCGCCACCACCAGCAGTGCCCAAGCCACCGTCCGCCAAGTCGTGGATGCCCAGCAGATCGTCGAGCTACAACAACTCGTGCGCCGGGTGCCCGTGGCCGACCACTGCGTCCGCTACGCTGTCTCGCTGGTGCGTTCCTCGCGGCCCGGCGACGCCCAAGCACCGGATTACATCCGCGAAATGGTTAGCTGGGGCGCCGGACCGCGCGCCTCTCAGTACTTGGTCTTGGCAGCCAAGGCGCGGGCCATCCTCGCTGGCCGACACTCGGTCGCCATTGAGGACATCCGCGCCGTGGCCCTGCCGGTGATGCGCCACCGCATGGTCGTCAACTTCCACGCCGAAGCCCAAAACATCAGCGCGGTCGGCCTGATCCAACGCCTGCTCGCCGACGTGGCCCCAGAATCCTGACGTGTCTTACCTCCACCCAGAAACCATCTCGCGCCTCTCGCGCCTCGACCTGATTGCGCGCCTCGTGGTTGAAGGCTTTATCACCGGCCTGCACCGCAGCCCGTACCACGGCTTCTCGGTCGAGTTCTCCGAGCACCGTCCCTATCTGCCGGGCGACCCGCTGCGCGATCTCGATTGGAAAGCCTACGCCAAGTCCGACCGCCTGTACGTCAAACAGTACGAGGAGGAGACCAATCTCAAAGCCTACCTGCTGCTCGACGTCTCCGGCTCCATGGATTTTGCGGCCGGCGCGCCCCTGAGCAAGTTTCGCTACGCGGCCTCTTTGGCGAGTGCGTTGGCGTATCTCATGCTCAAGCAACGCGATGCGGTGGGCCTGTTGCTCTACCACCACCAAACCGAGGCGTACGTTCCGCCGCGCTCGGTGCAAAGCCATCTCCAAGTGCTCCTCAAGACCATTGACCAAGCGAAGCCGCACAGCGAGACGACGATGGCCCCGGCCTTTCACGATCTCGCCGAGCGCATTCGCCGGCGCGGCCTCGTTATCGTGCTCTCCGACCTACTCGACGCGCCCGAGCAAGTCCTCGAAGGGCTGCGCCACTTCCGCCACCTGCGGCACGAAGTGATCGTCTTCCACTTGCTCGACCCTCGCGAGCGCGACCTCGCCTTCCGCGATCAGACCCGCTTCTACGACCTTGAAGACCCCGACCAAACCCTGACCACCCAGCCTTGGCACATCCAGCACGAATACCGCGCGCTGATGGACGATCTGATCCAGACCTATCGGCTCGGGTGCGCCGAGGCCGGCATTGACTACGCCCTGCTCGACACGGCGACCCCCTTTGACGTGGCCTTATCTCGTTACTTGGCGCAGCGCAAAAAAATGGGCTAGTAGCCGCCGCGCCCTGAAACTTGACCTTTTTGTACAGATTCCTAAGTTCTTGAGACCGCGCCTAGATACAAGGAGCCAATATGAGCGAAAGCACCCAAACCCTAGAGCAATTTGCCAACCGCGACTACGAGTGGGGATTCGTCACCGATGTGGAGGCCGACTCGGCCCCGCCCGGCCTCAACGAAGAGACCATCCGCTTCATCTCCGCCAAAAAGGACGAGCCTGAGTTCATGCTCCAGTGGCGGCTCAAAGCCTACCGCCGCTGGCTCGCGATGGAGGACCCAACGCGCCGCAAAGAAAGCCAGCGCTGGGCCATGGTCCACTATCCCGACATCAACTACCAAGACATCGTGTACTACTCGGCCCCCAAGAAGAAACAGCTCGACAGCCTCGACGAGGTCGATCCCGAGATTTTGGCCACCTACCAGAAGTTGGGCATCCCCCTCGAAGAGCAGAAGATGCTCGCCGGCGTGGCCGTGGACGCCGTCTTCGACAGCGTCTCGGTAGCCACCACGTTCAAGGACAAGTTGGCCGAGTTGGGCATCGTCTTTTGCTCCATGTCCGAAGCCATACAAAATCACCCCGCGCTCGTACAAAAATACCTCGGCTCGGTCGTGCCCTATTCCGACAATTTCTTCGCCACCCTCAACTCCGCGGTCTTTACCGATGGCTCCTTCGTGTACGTGCCGCCGGGCGTGCGCTGCCCCATGGAGCTATCGACGTACTTCCGCATCAACGCGGCGAACACCGGCCAATTCGAGCGCACCTTGGTCATCGCCGACGAGGGGGCTTATGTGTCGTACTTAGAGGGCTGCACCGCGCCCATGCGCGACGAAAACCAGCTCCACGCGGCCGTCGTCGAGCTCGTGGCCCTCGGCGACGCCCAGATCAAGTACTCCACCGTGCAGAACTGGTATCCGGGCGACGAAAACGGCAAAGGCGGGATTTACAACTTCGTCACCAAGCGCGGCGCGTGTCGCGGCGACCGCGCCAAAATTTCGTGGACCCAAGTCGAGACCGGCTCGGCCATTACTTGGAAGTACCCTAGCTGCATCCTGCAGGGCGATCATTCGGTCGGCGAATTTTACTCGGTGGCCGTCACGTCCAAGCGGCAGCAGGCCGACACCGGCACCAAGATGCACCACATCGGCAAAAACACCCGCAGCACCATCGTCTCCAAGGGCATTTCTGCCCAGCGCGGCCAAAACACCTATCGCGGCAAGGTGCAGGTGCTCAAAAACGCGGCCGGTGCCCGCAACTTCACCCAATGCGATTCCATGCTCATCGGCGACCAATGCGGCGCACACACCTTCCCCTACATTGAGGTCCGCAATCCCACCGCCCACGTTGAGCACGAGGCTTCCACTTCCAAGATCGGCGAGGACCAGATTTTCTACTGCAACCAGCGCGGGATCTCCACCGAAGACGCCATCTCCATGATCGTCAACGGCTTCTGCAAGGAAGTCCTCGCCGAGTTGCCGATGGAGTTCGCCGTCGAGGCGCAGAAGCTGCTGGGGATTAGCTTGGAGGGGAGTGTTGGGTAGGTTGAAGGGTAAGCCCGTGAATACGACGATAGACCGCCCCAACAGAGACGCGCTCAACAAGGTGCTGGACATCTACCGCGACGCCATGCGCCCGTTTATTGTCCGCTCTCTAAAGAGAGTGCGGGGCCAGCAGGTTGAAGGGGTGATCCGCAACGCGCTCAATGACCGCCAAGCCGAGCAGTTCAGCCAGAACCTGAGTAAGAACGGGCGCGATGCAGCGGCCTCAATAGATATTGGCGACTTTCCCCACCTCATTAGCAGAAAATGGAACGAGGTCTTCCAACAGCCATTCGGCGACGAGCGAGGGGTCCAAAACGCGCTATGGCTAATAAAGGAAGCGCGAGACAAAGCGGCTCATCCCGGCCCACAGGACCTAGATACAGAGTTCGTCCGAACCCACCTGTTTCTCATCGCCGATGTGATTGGCAAAATCAATGCACCAAAGCAGAAGCAGGCCGTAGAAACGATCCGGGACCAACTCGCCAGCCCTTCGAGTCAACGTGAGACCCCCGCCAAGAGCCAACCTGCAACGCCACCATCCCGTCTGACCAGCGATCTCGCTCCTTGGCGGCAGGTCATTCGTCCCAATCCCGATGTGGCCCTAGGGACCTTCCAAGAGGCCGAGTTTGCGGCCGATCTCCAACAGGTCCACGACGGACGCGCCGACGCAACTCAGTACGGCAATCCAGTCAGCTTCTTCAACCATACGTACATCACCCCGGGCATCCGCACCCTGCTAGTCAACACCTTGCAGCGGCTCAGTGGCAACGGGGGCGATCCGGTTATCCAGACCAAAACGGGCTTTGGTGGCGGCAAGACGCACAGCCTCATCGCGCTCTATCATCTAGTGAGTAGCACCGACGCCTTGACCAATCCGAGCGGCAATGGCCAAGCGGCGCAGACCCACAACGAGATACGCAGCATTATAGAAGAAGCCGGGCTGGACCCAACTATTGGCGTTCAGGCTCGCGTCGCCGTGCTCGACGGTACGCATCTTGCGACCACCGATGCCGCCAAAACCCTCAACGGCGATCCGCTCAACACTCTGTGGGGTATGATGGCGTACCAACTTGGCGGCCAAGCGGCCTACGACCTAGTCGGCGAAGCGGCGCGACAGGGAACCGCGCCCGGCGGTGCTCAGCTAGACGAGCTGTTCGCACACATCGGACCGTGCGTCATCCTCATCGACGAGTTGGTCGCATACGTGCGCAATGCCGGGAACGCACAGGACAGCATCTTAACCTTCGTCCAAGCCCTCACCCAAGCAGTCCGTAAGAACAGCAACACGGCCCTCGTCGTAACCTTGCCCGAAAGCAGCGTTGAGGCGGGAAGCGAGGCCGGTATAAAGGCCCTCAGCCAACTCGAACACTTCCTCGGGCGCATTGAGACTGTGTGGGAACCGCTTGAGACGAACGAAGCGTTTGAAGTGGTGCGCCGCAGACTGTTTGGAAATGACATAGACGAGGCCGAAAGGGATCGCACCTGCCAAGCCTTCGCCGCTATGTACAGTAGGGCGCGAAACGAGTATCCCCGTGCGGTTGGTGAGCATCACTACCTTGAGCGGCTGCGAGCCTGCTATCCCATTCACCCGGAGATCTTTGACCGCCTCTATTTGGATTGGTCTTCTATTGCTCAGTTCCAGCGCACGCGCGGCGTCCTGCGGATGATGGCCAACTGCGTCAGCCGCCTGTTTTTAGACAACGATTCCTCCCCGCTCATCATGCCGGCGAATCTGACCTTGAGCGATACGGCCTTGGCCAACGAGTTTGTCAGGCTGCTTGGTAGCCAATGGGGGCCAGTCCTGTCGGAGATCGATAGCAACAACTCCAGAACCGACAACATGGACCGGGCATCCCAGCGATTCAGCGAGGTCGGCGGTGCTGCTCGGCGCATAGCCCGCACAATTTTCCTCGGCAGTTCCGGCAGCGGTGCTGTCAAAGGCATTGATGCCCGTCAGATTCGCCTCGGCGTAGTACAGCCCAAACACGGAGTCTCGGTGTACAACGATGCCCTCGGCCAAATTAGCGGCGATCTCTACTACCTTTATAGTAGTGAGGGACGGTACTACTTCCACGCCGAGGAAAACCTCAACAAGGTCGCCACGGACCGCGCTACGGCCCTGAGCGGCAGAGACATTAACGACCACATCGTCGCGCAGTTGCAAGAGGCGGTTGGACGCCGCTCAGACATCATCGTCTGCCCAGCCGATTCGCGGGCCGTGCCCGACGCCGATGCGGTGCGCCTCGTGCTTTTGCTTCCTGATAGGTCGCTGCCGAGCCGCGCCAGCGAGAAAGACGACGCCGAGCTAGCAGTGCAGCAGATGCTACAGTACTGTGGTGACTCCCTCCGGGTCCGCAGGAACACCCTGCTCTTTCTGGCGGCGAGAAAAGACGAGATTCGCGATCTGAACAACCGGGTTAAGCGGTTCCTCGCTTGGCATTCCATCGTCAACGGCGAGCGCCGCATTGAAAATCTTTCGGGCGACCGTCTCAAACAGGCTCAGAGCAGTCTCCGGGCGGCGGAAGCAGAGGTGCGAACTGCTCTGGTCGGAGCGTACCGCTGGGCCATCGCCCCGGTCCAAGACGATCCGCAGAAGGCCGAATATCGCTTGGCGGTCTCTCAAGTTGGTGCGACCGACGGCGAGATTATTGACAATGCTTTCGACAAGTTCATCGGGGACGAGGCCCTCGTAGAGCACATAAGCCCTTCGGCGTTGGCTACCCTGTTGAAGCAGTACGTATGGAATAATCCCAACCACCAAGACCACATTAGCATAGATGGCTTGTGGGATATGATGACCCGCTATGTGTACATGCACCGCCTGCGAAGTAGAGCGGTCCTGCAACGTTGTATCGAGCAAGGTGTGCCCGACGGAGCTTTTGGCTACGCTGAGTCCTACGATGGGGAGCAGTACGAGGGGATGCGCTTCCGCGAGCCGGTTGGGAGCGCGGCGTCGAGTGCGGGCGAGCGCAGCGCAACGTTGCTGGTCAATCCTGAGATGGCGGTGCTGGTAGTGGAAGAAGGTGGGGAGACTCCAGAAGACTTGGAACCCTCAACCGACGACACAGACCCCGGCACCGCTAAACCCACTACAATCGTCGATTCCGAGACGCCGCTACCTGCATCGCATGGCCCCACGCGCATCGTCGCCAGCAAGACGACCGCAAACGACGTATCGCTGGACGACATTAGCCAGTTGCGCGAGGAGATTATCCGCATCCTACGAGATGGCGGCAGCACGGTAACTGTTACTATTACCATCACGGCGGACAAGGCCGATGGCTTCTCCGAGAGCACGGCGCGGGCTGTGCGCGAGAACAGTGTACAGCTTGGACTGAATTTCAAGGAACTTGACTAGGAACACGCCATGACAACCGCACAACAAGCCCAAGCTCCTCTTTGGCAGGACCGGATCGTCAAAGACCCGCTGATACTCGGTGGCAAGCCCATTGTGAAAGGGACCCGGCTCTCGGTTGAATTCATAACCAGCGAACTCGAACGGGGTCGCACCGAAGCCGACCTCCTCTGCGACTACTCGCCGCGCCTGACCGCGGAAGATGTCGAGGCATGTCGCCAGTACAAGGCTACAGGTGCCAAGCTATCCTACACCACTTGGGCGATGCAGGACGCCTTGATGGATGGCGACATTACCGCAGAGGAATTTGAGGCCCTGAAAAAGGAACAAATCACTTGGGAGGAACTGCACACTCTGAAGGGCGGCGGTGTCACTTGGGCACAACTCGACGCGCTAAGAGAAGGCAAGATCACTTGGGCGCAACTGGACGACCTGAGAGCGGGTAAGATCGGTTGGGAGGAACTCGACGCCGCAATGGGTGGCCGATACAAGATGATCTGGCAAAACGGCGAAAGACCATGAGAATACTGGCCGACGAAAATATATCGGGGCACATCGTCACCCGTCTGCGCGGAGTCGGCCACGATCTGCGATGGGCTAAAGAAAGCGACCCAAGCGAAGCCGACGCTAACCTGCTGATGCTGGCGAATCGCCAAAGACGCACTCTAATAACTTACGATACGGACTTCGGGGAACTGGTCCATCGGCACGACATGACAGCCCCGTATGGTGTCATCCAGTTCCGCATACATAAGAAAGTGCCGGGCGAGGTAGAACGGGAGTTCGTCTTCAACACCGTCAATATGTGGGATCGCTGGCCGCCTGGAGTGTGGAACATCCAGATACGACATCGTCCAACCTGACCTTTTAATTTCCTGTCAACGAGAGCCGCCGGTACATGACCGCTCAAACTCCATATCGTCGCAAGCTCATTGAGGTGGACTTGCCCCTTGACGACATCAACTACGAGTCTGTCCGCGAGAAGTCCATTCGGCACGGTCATCCTTCGACTCTGCATTTGTGGTGGTCACGAAAGCCATTGGCGGTGTGCCGCGCCGTCATTTTCGCCAGTATGGTGGACGACCCGGTTGACTGTTCCGACGAGTTTCCTACTGAGGCGGCCCAACGTGCGGAACGCGAGCGGCTGCACGACATCATCCGGGAGCTTGTGAAGTGGGAGAACACCGACGAAAGTAAGACCGCAAGTAGGGAACTCTTGGCGGAAGCGCGATGCGAAATTGCTCGCTCGATGGCGCGTACACGCGGCGAAACTGCGCCCACTGATCCGGCAGAAGTGCTGCGCTATCTCAACGATAAGGTCCGTCCGGTTTACGATCCCTTTGCGGGTGGCGGCTCCATACCGCTCGAAGCGCAACGACTTGGGCTGCGAGCGGTCGCCTCTGATCTCAACCCGGTGGCCGTTCTTATTAACAAGGCATTGATCGAGTTGCCGCCGAAATTCAGCGGCCAATCCCCGATCAACCCGGATGCCGACCGGATGGGTATGACTGTTGGCAAGGGCAAGAAGCGGCGCGTTCCGTGGCGCGGTGCGGCGGGGCTGGCCGACGACATTCGTTACTATGGTCGCTGGATGCGCGAGGAAGCGTTCAAGCGGATAGGGCATCTGTATCCGCAGGTGAAACTGCCCGATGGAACGAATGCCACTGTAATTGCGTGGCTGTGGGTGCGCACCGTGCCTTGTCCAAATCCGGCGTGTCGCATTGCCATGCCGCTGATGGCCACGTTTCAATTGTCGAAGAAGAAAGGCAACGAACACTGGACTAAGCCCGTCATTGACCGCGAGAAAAATAGCATCTCCTTTGTGGTACAGAACCACAACGCCGACATTCCCGAAAGCGGCACGGTGAACCGCAACGGCGCGACCTGTCTCGGCTGCGGCGGTGTGGTGAAACTACCCTACGTGCGCGAGCAAGGGCGAGCAGGCAACATGGGAGAGGTTATGAAGGCGATTGTCGTCGAGGGAAACCGCAGGCGGCTGTTTCTTTCTCCCACCGAAGAACACATCGAGGTTGCACAGGAAGCTATACCTGCTTGGCGACCCAACGGCAGCTTGCCTGAGCGAGCATTGAGCATCAGGGCGCAGATCTACGGGCTCACGGAGTGGCATAAACTTTTTACGGAACGTCAGCTAACCGCGCTGACCACGTTTAGCGACCTGTTGGGAGAGGTTCGCTCCTTAATTCTCGAACACGGAGCGTCTGAGGAATATGCTGACGCGGTTTGCACCTACCTTGCGCTTGCCGTTGGCAGAATCTCCGAAAGCGGTTGCAGTTTTGCCAGATGGCATACTTCCCGTGACCTCGTAACCGGGGTTTTTGGTCGCCAAGGAATTGGAATGGTTTGGGATTTCGCAGAAGGGAATCGTTTCTGTAGTTCATCAGGTAACTGGACGGGCCAAATCGAGTGGATAGCTAAAGCCGTCGATCACCTGCCCGCCGATGTAAACGGCGGAGAAGCGCATCAGGCCGACGCATCTACAACTATTCACGCTCAGGACGGTCCCGTCATCGTCACCGACCCGCCCTACTACGATAACATACACTATGCCGATTCATCCGACTTTTTCTATGTCTGGCTGCGCCCCCTGCTCCGCAACACATACCCCGATCTGTTTGCTGGCATCCTGACCCCCAAAAACGAGGAAATGGTTGCCAATCGATTCCGTTTTGAAAATTACAGCCAACATTTTGAGCAACAGCTAAGCAAGACGTTGCGGTTGATACGGGAACGCTGCTCGGCTGAGTTCCCATCGTCCATTTTCTACGCCTACAAACAACAGGAGGAGGAACGCGCAGGTAGAGCCTCGACCGGCTGGGAAACTATGCTATCCGCCGTTGTCTCGGCTGGCTTTCAGATAATCGGCACTTGGCCTATGCGAACTGAGATGGGGAACCGATCCAATGCAATGAATACGAACGCCCTCGCCTCGTCCGTCGTCCTCGTCTGCCGTCCGCGCCCCAAAGATGCGCCCATTGCCACGCGCCGCCAATTCCTTGACGCGCTGGCGAAAGAGCTGCCCGAGGCTCTCGATCAACTCACCCGCGAAAGCCACATCGCCCCGACCGATCTAGCGCAAGCCGCTATCAGCCCCGGCATGCAAATCTACTCGCGCTACGCACGGGTCGAGACCATCAGCGGCGAGCCGGTGCCAGTGCGCGAGGCCCTAGCGGCCATTAACCGAGCCATCGCCGATTACGACGAGCGACAGGAAGGCGACTTGGATGCAGAGAGCCGCTTCTGCCTCGACTGGCTCAAACAGCACGACTACGGAGAAGGCCAGTACGGCGAGGCCGAGACGCTAGCCCGCGCCAAAAACGTAGCCATCAGCAAACTGCAAAATCTGGACGGCCTACTCACGGCCGAAGGGGGCCGGGTAAAGCTGCTGCCACTTGATGAATTTGGCGACAGTCGTCCGTTGAGCCTCGGCAATGGGACCGCGTGGGAAGGATGCTTTCGCATGGCGTACCACCTAAACCGCGAGGAAGGCCGAGGGATCGAGGGTGCGGGTATGGTTGCGCGGGAAATGGATGGCAACGTCGAATCCGTTGAGCGCTTGGCGCGCATTCTCTACAACCACTACGACCGCAAAGGCGACGCACAAAACGCGGTCGTCTTCAACAATCTCGTCACCGAGTGGCAAAATATCCATTCTGCCCTCTCAAGGATGAGAGAAGATGCACAGAGTCAGCTATTCCAATAATTTGTTCGCCAAGAAGTATCAGCTAGAGAACAACCTGCGCCCATTCAACCGAGAGGAGGTGCAAACGCTACCAAGGGACTGTTGCGGCCTATATGCCCTGTGGCTGCCCGAAGAAAGTGCCCACGAACGGCTCTACATCGGCATGTCCGCAACTTGCGTCCGCCGCCGCCTGCTGGAGCACCTAGCAAACGAGACCAATCCCGAACTTCGACGCCAACTCCGCATGTTCCCCTACCTAGTAGAGTTCTCGGTAACATTCACCAAAAGCGAAGAGGAAACTCGCGAGTTAGAGGCCGCCATCATCCGCGCTTGGCAACCCGAAACCAACCGCAACTTACGGTAGCAGAGATTGCATCTGTAGAATGGCTATGAATAGAAAGCGACGATTGCTTATTCTATCGTGCTCACAGCGCAAACACGCTTCGCACGAGCCTTTACCGGCGATTGACAGATACAACGGCCCGTTATTCTTCGTATTACGTCGTTTTCTTCGCGAACGTCCCCATCAGGCAAGTCTGCTTGATGTGTACATCTTATCCGCAGTATATGGGCTTATTCCGGGCGATTTCTCAACCGCACTGTATGACCGAAAGATGAATACAGCGCGTATCGCTGAATTACAGCCTCAAATCACCACAGCATTTTCAGGTATTCGACGCGACAACTACATTTCAGTCTGTTTTGTACTGGGTAAAGCCTATCTGAAGGCATTGGAGGGATTACAAGCCCATAAGAAAGCAATTGTTGCTTACGGTCCGATAGGCAAAAAGCAGACGCAACTTAAAAAGTGGCTGTGGGGCGAAGATTCCTACACTCTTGACGAAAGGAACCTCGATGAAACTGGAAGTTAAAGTTATCAATCGCTCGACAGATGAGCCAATCGCAACCTACTCTGTACCAGATTTCTCAATGCTTGACTTTCAGGAATGGAAAGAGAAAAGTGAGGTTACGATTAAATTGGACTGTCTTTCAGATAAAGTGGCTGATCTGGACTCAAATGATCCTGAAATACAGAAGCCGGTATCTAATCCAAGGAAGGTTGATTTTTATTTGCCTGATTCAATAGAAAATCAGATGGTTTTTCAATTCGCAAAATTGAAAACAGACACGGAGGAATCTACCGATCAGTCTGTGGATAACAACGAAGTATCCGAACGGGTTTCTACACCGAATTTAAAATCAAGTACCATTTTATCCGCTATCGTAACAGAGATCTTACAGAACCACCATCCGCATTCTGATTACCAAGTGAAAATCTCTGATGGATAGCCGATCACTCAAGTTAGATGTGTTCATTGCTGAATACCCACTTTGGGGTAGTGAATGGGAAGTTTCTTATACAGATGGTACACACCTGCCTGAAAAAGAATATGTGAAACTTGGCGATATCGCAATTGATGAAGATGAGGAAATTGCACGACGCTATCCGATTTTACCTTTTTCTTTTTCGCCTGTGTCGGATAAAAAAATCAAAAGTCGTTTCTCTGAGTTGTCCAAAGATAACGGAATGAAACAAGCGGATCGAGCATCAAAAATCATACGTGATCAACTCGCCGACAGCATGGTACGGACTGGACTTCTACGCCCGGAATTTTGCCTAATGGAAGACCAAGGTGTCAAGATGGAGTTTCGGAAAGTAATGAAAAAACTCTCAGAACATGGTTACTTAATACTTGTCGCTGATACAAGCACCTTGCGACGGGCAGTGATCTCTTTCTTGCACAAAACCCTATCCGACGTGTTGATTTGGACGGTTGTTCCCGTTTTCGTGATGACTGAGCTCCAACGGCAAGTAAATGAATTGAATAGGAAACGGAGAGAAAGTGACCAAGGTAGAAAGCCTCAGCTTGGAAGGTGTAACGTGCTTGAGATGCGTCCACAGGTCTCAGTCATTAGTCGAGAATTGAATCACATCCGCCAGTGGCGTCCCTTGGAAATGCTAACAACGCTTCCTGAACACTTAGGTCAGTCCAAAGGGAACTCCAGAGGGAACCCAACAATTGACCGGCTGATTATTGAAAGCGTGAAGAACCTCAAGCGAGATCGAGGATTACACCAAGGTGTCTATCTCATCACCGGGGATAAGGATATGGCTTCACTTGCGACTTTAGAAAACCAAGGAAGCCTCCACCTAGGCGTTCCATCACTACCCCCAGAAATTCCAGAACTTAGCTCCGTTCGATACGACTCTCATAACAACAGGTTCGTCCTAACTCCTGTACATTACCTACTGTGGGATTTGGCTCAGGTCTTCAGTACGATTCGTTTTAAGAACAAGGAACTTGACCGCACATACGAACTTGTTTATTACTCACAAGCGCGTGGAGGATTCTTTTCTTACGACGTGATGGAAATACGGGAGTTCTGAGGATTGGATCCGATCACTATAAATAAATTGCTGTCTGTTGCTGATAGCATTGAGACGCAGCGTACTGAAAGTCAACTCTCGCTGGATACATTTTACAAGATCGTCGAGAGTCAAGGACAAGTAAAACACCCCGTACGACGAGTGCGAGACATATTGCGAGTCTTTGAAGCATCGAATTGGTTAGTTCAAAGCGAGCAAGATCAGGATATGTTGTGTTTAACCGAAGATTTCCATAATTTTATTTGCACTTGGAACGCTGGAGACTATTTATTGCCGATGAATCAAGGATTGAAAAATTATCCACCTTATGCACGTTTTCTTCACTGTCTAGAGCGCGAGAAAAAGATTGAATTTCCCCAACGTCAGGATAAGGAAGCTCGAAGGAATTTGGGGCATAGATTAAAACAGAAATATAATATAACCTTCGTTGCCTTTGATACATTCTGGACATGGGCAGTATCCGTAGGACACGCATACCGTTCGCCTTTTGAAGAAATTCTCTATTGGGGCGGAGAGTGGGATGAAAAGCGGCCATCCTTAGAGTGCTTCAAAATAGCTTGCCGGGATAGTTATTGCCAGACAGACAAAACATCTTGTTATGCGAACTTGGGTAGTTTAGCACATATTGTTTGTAAGGAACTGAGTATCTCTTTTCAGGCTTTTGAGATGAAGATGAACGAGTTTGTAAAAACCTATCCAAGAGAAATTAGGCTCGCACCAGCGACGATTCGACGAGAAGTTTCTGGACATCTACGAATCACCTCGATACGGCCAAGAAAAGAGATTCTTAAAGAACGGCTTTCCGCGAAACTGCAAGGTATGAAGTCGTCAAAACCACAGAAACCACAGTGGTTTGAACACCGCTATTTGGAGGATGGGATGCGAGTGAACGGCAAACTGGTCAAACTAATTCGATGGGAGGTAGCAAAATGACACTAATGAAAGACCTTTCTTTGTTTAGAGTTGAGCCCCAGGAACTCAATCCATACGAAAAGTATTTTCTCCTTGGGAATCCATTTCCGGGACATGGGGACACTAGCTCTGATGTCTGTACAGACCAAGACGAGTTAAAAAAAGAATTTGTCTATAGCTTGCAGAACTTTTCCTCAGACGCCAAGCGATTGCGTATTAATGGAGAAAGTGGTGCAGGCAAGACAAATATCTTGCGGTACTTTGAAAGACTGACTGACGAAGCAAGAGAAAATAAACTTATTAAAAATATACATCCAATCTATGTTTTTGCTCCTGGAGAGAGTTACTACGACATTCATGGACAAATTATTGATAAACTGTCTGAGTTATTCTTAGGTGATCTGTTTGAGCAGCTAAAATCAAATCCGAAAAAAATTGATACTCTTTCGGAAGATATTCGACCTGCATTCGAGCTCCTAGCAGTTATTAAAACACTAGTCGAGTCTAATAGTCTATTCACTATTTACAGTGAGCGGCATAAAGATGCCTTAATTCGCTGGTTGAAAGTGCAAAAGCTCTCGGCAGCAGACAAAAAATTATTAACTAGAATTGGAGAAAAACCCATCTCCGATATTACTAGTCTGTCGCTCGCCATGCGGTTCTTGAGTGGATTGCTCGCCGTGCTGAAAGAACTCGGTCTGTGCGATGGAATCGTTTTGCTATTTGACGAATTTGAGGAGATTTTTGAAGGATTGTCCCGTCCACGCCAATCCCGATACGCACAAGACCTTCGGCATCTTTTCGATACGTTAAAGGAATCCGTTTTCTTTGTCATTGCAACCGTTCCAGAACCGAAAGACCTAGCACAATATCCTGCAATTGAGCGACGCTTAGGTAATGCGGTCGTGCTCCAGCCCATAGATAGTCTCGAACTTGCCGTTGAATACGTATCGGACTACTTGACCAGCGGACGAGACAAGTATGAACGGTATCTCAAAGAACATGAAAAGCAATCCCAACAAGATCGTCCCAAACATTTAGAACCTCTGAAACCGCAAATTGTTGAAGAGGAGTACGGTCTATTAAAAAAAGAAGTTGAGGAAGCGAAACTCGATATTTTACCGGGATATTTTTTACCTCGCATGAAAGAACGAATAAAACGAGAAGTCGAGTTACCTAATGAACAAAAATGATACACAAAACGCTGTCTCTGTAGGATTTTTGGAGACACCCAACCTGTTTGCCAGCTATCGCATACACGACTATCCACGTGCGGGCCTACGTTGCCATCCATGGAAGATGACCGATACCCAAGCGATTCTGCTCAACGCCTTTGATCTGCTAGCGAATAGACGAACACATAAGTTCACTGAAGAAATCCGAAATATGAAAGGCAAGCTGCACGAATACGTCGAATTTGATGGTCCACTTATGCTCGATTCTGGTGCCTTTAATTTTCTACAACATGCTGAAATCAGTATTACACCTCTTGACGTCCTGTCGATTGGGATTGAGTTAGGGGCTGATATGTCGGTTGTGCTTGACCATCCCTTCATGCCTAAATCTGATCCGAAAGAGATAGATGTACGTTGGTCAAATACTGTGGAGAACACCCGTAAAATGTTTGAGGCTCTAAAAGAGTCTGACGCCTCGCATCGCCCAAAACTCATACCTGTTCTTCACGGCCATAATGAAAAAACACTCTCCCGTGCTTTAGATGCTATTGTCAAAATATGGGGTCAAGAGCCTGCCATCGTCGGCATTGGAAGTTTGGCACCTCTTGCTCTCAATGGAAGCAAGCGCACAGTAGTTGATGTTATTCTCACGGTACGGAAACTGCTCCCCAAAACTCATATTCACTGTTTCTCTTTGGGATCTGCCCTGCTGATGCTATTCGCCTTTTACTGCGGTGCAGATACCGTCGATTCACAGACTTGGATTATGAGTGCTGCCTTCAAACAAGTGCAGTTGCCCGGCGTTCACTTGACCCGCTTTTCTCGCCGTGAAGCTGAAAAAGATCCCGCCAAATATGAACAAAGCCGTCGTGCCTTTGCTCAGCATTTGCTGCGATTGACTACTGAAGAGAAATTTGCTGTCAAAGACTGGGATGATGGGACAGACTGGTCAATCTGTGATGAACGCGCTGCGCTTTCTTACTTAGACTATCTTGAAGACCGTGATGGGATAAACCACGTTCATCGCCGGGCCTGCCACAATCTATACGCATTCAACTTTGAGGCGAGGCGAGTGCGCCATCAAAAGAAGGCTGACACACTCGAAACCTTTGTTCATAGCCGAATGAACAGCACTGTTTACCGAAAGGTATTTGAGTATGCAACTGAAAAAACCACAACCAGTAGAACTCAGCTATGACTACGACATCTAAAACAAAGCCCCTTGAGCTAACGGTCGCCAACTTCGGCCCCGTCGCCAAGGCGAATATCGAACTGCGCCCAATGTCCGTATTCGTGGGGCCGAGCAACACCGGCAAGTCCTATATGGCCGTGCTGATTTACGCACTGCATAAGTTTTTCAGTGCCTACCCTTATCGGCGATATGTGAGACTCGATTTGTCGAGAAAAAACGTTGCAACCACTTTAGCTTGGGCAAGGGAAACGCATTCAAACTTGCAAAGAGCAAAACGCGAGCAGTCTTCTCTAATTGAACTACCGGAGTCTATTGAGGCATTGGTACGCTCTTTTCTTCCTCGCATCGTCAAAAATTCAGGGGACGTTTTGGAGAGCGAACTTGTCAGGTGCTTTGGGGTGGACAAATCCAAAGACTTAATTCGTCATTCAAGTGATAGCCACACTTTATTTTCCTTTTGGAGCAATTTCTCGGAAGCTGGACGCAACGATCTATTTCGCTACAATGTTGCATTGACCAAGCGTGGAAGCAAAATAACTGCTTCGACTCCGAACACCCTACCTCGGCAACTTAGAGAAGATAGCACATTACCTCTCTATGACTGGATAGACGGAAGCATAGACGAAGAGCGGGCTGCCGAAGGATTGTTGGTCGAGCTTGCCAATGCCGTTGTTTCCAATATGGTTGCTTCCTTGAGTCATCCTGCGTATTACTTTCCCGCTGACCGCGCTGGTGTCATGCACGCGCATCAAGTAGCCGTGCGGGGTTTAATCGCAAGTGCCTCGCGCACCGGACTGCGACGCGATTCGCCCATGCCCGTACTTTCCGGGGTTTTGGGCGATTTTCTGGAACAGCTTGTTGAATTGGCGGAACCATGGCGGAGATACAAGAGCGACAATGATCTCGCTCTACGCTTAGAACAGGCCCTTCTTAAGGGAACTGTCCGCGTCGAACAGTCCCAGATTGACTATCCCTCGTTTGTCTATAGGCCAGACGGTTGGAAGCAGGATCTGCCCTTGATGAGTGCGTCGTCCATGGTGTCGGAATTGGCACCTGTAGTGCTGTACCTGCGTCACGTCGTTCAGCCGGGCGATCTGCTCATCATTGAAGAGCCCGAGTCGCATCTGCATCCGGCCATGCAGGTGGAGTTTACCCGCCAGCTCGCGGCCGCAGTACAAGCAGGCGTCCGCATCCTCATTACCACTCACAGCGAATGGGTGTTGGAAGAATTGGCCAATCTGGTTCGCTTGTCAGAGCTGCCCAAGGAGCGGCGCACGGGAATCGATGACGAGGATGTAGTGCTCACTCCCGACCAAGTAGGCGCGTGGTTTTTCGAGCCGAACTCGGAAGGTAGCGGTTCTGTGGTGCGGGAAATTGCACTCGATACCGAGTCAGCAACCTTCCCGGCTGGTTTTGGACTGGTCACTGAATCACTCTATAACCGATGGTCGGAAATTTCCACCCGGATTGAGGAGGGAAGGTGCCAGAGTCGATTAAACTGGTGCGGTGCGGCTCGCCGCTGACAAAAGCATTGAAGGGCTAAACGAACCCATACCATACAACCCTAACCGAAAGCACGTCATGCTCCACATTGAAAACCTCCACGTCGCCGTTGAAGACACTCCCATCCTGCGCGGCGTCAATCTGAAAGTAGAACCCGGCGAAATCCACGCCATCATGGGGCCTAACGGCTCGGGCAAAAGCACCCTCGCGCAAGTCTTAGCCGGTAGGGAGGGCTACGACATCACCGCAGGGTCGGTTGCGTACTGCGGCCAAGACCTGCTCGAACTCGCGCCGGAAGAACGGGCGCACGCCGGAATGTTCCTCGCCTTCCAGTATCCGGTGGAAATCCCCGGCGTCAACTCCACGTACTTCCTCCGCCAAAGCTACAACGAAATCCGCAAGCAACGCGGCGAGGAAGAACTCGACGCCATCGACTTTCTCGGGCTAATCCGCGAGAGGCTCGCCTTGGTGGAAATGGACGAGAACTTCCTCAAGCGGTCGGTCAACGAAGGCTTTTCCGGCGGCGAGAAAAAGCGCCACGAAATTTTGCAGATGGCCGTGTTGGAACCCAAGCTGTCGATCCTCGACGAGACCGACTCCGGCCTCGACATCGACGCGCTGCGGATCGTCGCCCAAGGCGTCAATCAACTCCACGCCCCAGACAAAGCCGTCGTCGTGGTCACCCACTATCAGCGCCTGCTCAACTACATAGCCCCCGACTTCGTCCACGTGCTCTACGAGGGACGCATCGTCCAGTCGGGTGGCAAAGAACTGGCACTGACGCTGGAGGAAAAGGGCTACGACTGGGTCAAGGAGTCCGTCCAATGAGCGGCGTTGCCTATTACCAGTCCTGCTTCAACGACCTCGTCAGCACCGACGCGCTGGGGCCGCTGCGACAAAAGGCCATTGAGCACTTCGCCGCTGCTGGCTTTCCCACGACCCAAGACGAGGAGTGGGCCTTTACGAACATCGCCCCGCTAACCCGGAACAACTTCGAGTTGGCCGAGTCCACGCCAGTTCCTGCCGTTGTCGAAGACTACCGCTACGGCCTCAAGGGGCTGGTCTTTGTCGATGGCCACTTCGCCGGCGCACATTCCGACCTCAACGGCCTGCCCAACGACGTGTTCATCGAGCGTTTGAGCATCGCCGCAGGCACCATCATCGTCGCCGCCCTAGGCCGCGCCGCTTCCACCGAAGGCGAGGCGTTTACCGCGCTCAACACCGCCTTTTGGCAAGACGGTGCGATCGTTCATATAACCTCAGGAGTCGTCGTTGAGCAGCCCATCCACTTGCTGTTTGTTTCAACCGGCCAACGCGCCCACGTCGTTTCCCATCCGCGCGTCCTCGTGGTCGCCGGACCCAACTCCCAAGCCACCGTAGTCGAAAGCTACGTCGGCTTAGGGGCGGAACCGTATCTGACCAATAGCGTCAGCGAACTCTTCCTCGGGCACGACGCCGTGCTCGATCACTATCGGGTCCAGCGCGAGTCGGCCGCGGCCTTCCACGTCGCGGCAACCCACGTGTATGAGGAACGCGCCTCCCAATTCCGCTCGACCTCCATCAATTTGGGAGGACGCCTGACCCGCCACCACGTCCACACTGCCCTCGCGGGCGAAGGCGTGGACTCCACGCTCAACGGCCTCTACATCGCGGACGGGGGCCAACACGTCGATAACCATACGCTCATCGAACACGCCGAGCCGAACTGCCAGAGCCATGAATTCTACAAGGGCATCCTCGGCGGGCGAGCCACCGGCGTCTTCCGCGGCAAAATCCACGTTCACCAAGCCGCGCAAAAAACCGACGCCTATCAAGCCAACCAAAACCTCCTGCTCTCGGCGATGGCGCAAATCAACACCAAGCCCCAACTCGAAATCTACGCCGACGACGTCAAGTGTTCGCACGGAGCCACCATCGGCCAACTCGACGCGGACGCTCTCTTTTACTTGCGCTCCCGCGGCATGGGCCACCGCGAGGCCGTCCGAGTGCTGACGCGCGCCTTTGCCGGCGAAGTCCTCGACCGCGTGCGCATCCCCGTTCTCAAAGACTCGCTGAACCAGCTCGTAGATCGGCGGCTGGACCAAGCGGCGGCCGGAGTTGCCCTATGACCGCTTCCTTTGATGTAGCCAAGGTCCGCCGCGACTTCCCAGTACTCGGCGAGAAAATCCGCGGCAAGGATCTGATCTACTTCGACAACGGCGCGACCACCCAAAAGCCGCTGACGGTCCTCTACGCGCTCCAACGCTACTACGCCCGCGAAAACGCCAATATCCACCGCGGCGTCCACTTCCTCAGCCAGCAGGCGACCTTTGCGTACGAGCGCGCGCGCGGCCGGGTCGGCCAGTTTATCAATGCCCGCGAGAGCAGCGAGGTCGTCTTCCTGCGCGGCACCACCGAGGCGATCAATCTCGTCGCCCACAGCTACGGCCGGCCACAGGTAAGCCCCGGCGACGAGGTCATCGTCTCCCAGCTAGAGCACCACTCCAACATCGTGCCGTGGCAAATGCTGTGCGAGGAAAAGGGCGCGCACCTGCGGGTCGTCCCCATCAGCCCAACGGGCGAGTTCCTCTTCGACGAATACGAGCGTCTGCTGTCCGAGCGCACCCGCATTGTGGCCGTCGCCCACGCTTCCAACGCCCTCGGCACCATCCTGCCGGTACAGGAAATCGCCGCCTTGGCCCATCAGCACGGTGCCATCGTCGTCGTTGATGGCGCGCAAGGAGTGCCCCACCTGCCGGTAGATGTGCAGGCCCTCGACTGCGACTTCTACGCCTTTTCCGGGCACAAGCTCTTTGGCCCCACTGGTATCGGCGTGCTCTACGGCAAGCAGGCCCTGCTAAACGCCATGCCACCATACCAAGGCGGCGGCTCCATGATCGAGAAGGTGAGTTTTGCCGGCACCACGTATGCCACTCCGCCGGCTCGCTTTGAGGCTGGTACGCCGCACATTGCCGGCGGCATTGGCTTGGAAGCCGCCATTGATTACGTCAACTCCATAGGCCGGGAGCAGATCGCCGCGTACGAGGCCGACTTGCTCGCGTACGCAGACGCAGCCCTCGCCACCATCCCGGGCCTGCGCCTGATAGGCACGGCCCGCGAGCGCGTGGCCGTGCTTTCCTTCGCGCTCGGCGACATCCATCCGCACGACATCGGCACCGTCCTCGACACCGAGGGCATTGCCGTGCGCGCCGGCCACCACTGCGCCCAGCCGATCATGCAGTTTTACCAAGTGCCGGCTACGGTGCGCGCCTCGTTGGCTTTTTACAACACGCGAGAGGAAATAGATGCCCTCGTCGCGGCGTTATATAAGGTCAAGAAGGTGTTTGGGGGGTGAGGAGTGGAGGGCCACAAGAGGCACAGAAGGCACAGAGGGATGGTTCACAACATTAACGAGGTACTTTGACTATGACTGAGCTTCGCGATCTGTATCAGCAGATCATTCTCGATCACAACAAAAATCCGCGCAACTTCGGCAAGCTGCCCGAGGCCAATCGCATACAAGAGGGGTACAATCCCCTGTGCGGCGATCACCTGCACGTCTATCTCTACGTGGCCGATGAGCGCATTGCCGACATTCGTTTTGAGGGGTCGGGGTGCGCCATTTCCAAAGCCTCGGCTTCGCTGATGACCACCGCCCTCAAGGGCAAGCGTCCCGACGAGGCGGTCGAGCTGTTTGAGCAGTTCCAGCAGATGGTGACTGCCGAGCCGGACGCGCCCGTTGCGCACCAAGCCTTGGGCAAGATGGCCGTTTTTGCCGGGGTGCGCGAGTTTCCCATGCGCGTCAAGTGCGCGACCCTCGCTTGGCACGCCGCCAAAGCGGCCATCGAACAAGACCCGTCTCCCGCATCCACCGAATAGTGGCTGCTGACTCAACGACGGTCACGTCCAAAGGAGATTCTCATGGAACTGTTGCACGAAAAAACTTTCCCCCCCGACTCGACCGAGGCCAAAGTGGTGGCCGTGCTCAAGACCTGCTACGACCCCGAGATCCCGGTTGACATCTTTGCCCTCGGCCTGATTTACGACATTGAGGTCAGCGACTCGCAGGACGTCCACGTGACCATGACCTTGACCTCGCCCGCCTGTCCAGTCGCTGGTACGCTGCCGCCGGAAATCGAGCACAGGATCAAGGCGCATGTCTCGGGCGTTGCCACGGCCTCGGTCGAGGTCGTCTGGGATCCGCCGTGGACGATAGACATGATGACCGAAGGAGCCAAACTCGAACTAGGCATGATGTAACATGAAACTCAGCTCGCGCGAAGAATACGGTTTGCGCTGCCTGTTGCAACTGGCGCGCCAGACTTCCGGCCGCAGTCTGACCATCCCGGAAATCAGCCGAGCCGAGGGGATCACGCATCACAACGTCGCCAAGCTGTTGCGCATTCTGCGGCAAGGCGGCTTTGTGGCAAGTGCCCGCGGCCAGCAAGGCGGCTACGCCCTCGCCAGACCCCCCCACCAAATCGCCGTGGCCGACGCGCTCGCCACGCTGGGCGGTCGCCTCTTCGACGACGACTTCTGCGATCACTTTTCCGGTAGCGCGGATTGCTGTACGCACTCGCTTACTGCGTGTTCGGTGCGTGCGCTGTGGGGGCAAGTGCAGCAGGCCGTCGATCAAGTTTTATCGCGCACAACCCTCGCCGACCTACTCGAACAAGGCTATGCCTTGGCCGACGAAGAGGCCCTGCTCGATATATCGGCTTGAATGGATGGCGTACCCTTGAACGGTCTTGACCACATAAGTCTGATTGGGACAAGCCACTGTTGGAGCATGAGGACGTAAGCGTGATACTTAAAATGCTGGCTGGGGGCAAATGAGAATAGGTCCTTGCTAGCCAGTTCTTTTTTGCCTTAGTTATCTATCAATATGAAAAAACAGACTAATACTATGTCCATTTTAATTGAGAGCTCTATATTATGACAAACATGCCTTCGTCGGATAGCTACTTTAGAGATGCCTATCAAAATCGCCTCGAAATTACCGATTCTTATCTCGCTTTAGGCGACATCCCTGACCTTGCAGGAGTATCAGTCGAAAACGAAAAGGGGATCATCCAAGACGTACGCCGCCTCCTCGAACAGGATGGCGGCGGTATTTCAAATATCTCTAATCTTGCCCAATCCTTGCGTCAAGAAGCACGGGATCTTTACCAAGAAGATCGGATTGTAGCTATTGACGGAACAGACGCCATCTCTCCCCTCCGATTCGTCTCGGACACCCTTTACGCAGCAGGCATCGTCGCCGTCACGCCTCGTTCTCGTCACCAACCTCGAGCAAGGGTCACACGTACGCGTGCGTCATCTTATGTTTCTACCCAAGACTTCACCATGACATGGGAGGATAACATTCGTATATGGGGTGAGTACCTCCGGGGGGCAAGGGAACAAGAAATGTCGTGGGTAAGCACGTTCCGGGAGTACGAGGAACGCGAACTCGCGGAAGAATGGTTACAGGAGAACGACCAACGGTTAGTGCTAATAGACGGACCTGTTCTGACACAGAATCTACTCTCTCAAGTGACAGCGCGGGGTCTCCTCAAAAGGCTGATTGCCGACGGGAGGGTAATCGGATTTATCAAAGACCTCTCGGCAAACCCGCTACTAGTGGCAATTGGATGTGCTCTAGAACCAGGTGAAGTTTTTGTTCTCTCCCATTGGTCGGATCTTCTCAGCAAACGGTTTCGACGCGGACAGGAGGCGATCTCGTCTTGGATTGATAAAGAAGCTAGAGATATAGTTCGAGCCATCTACAAACTCAACCGAAAGGCATATGGTATCGAGTGCATACGGGAGCAAGTGCCGCTAGCATTCGCCATCCTCAAGCAAGATCCAGGTGGTTCCGCAGACCACGACATCCCTATGCTACTACAGATCGCCGACGCCCATGTGCGCTCACGATTCAACGGGGCGACCGCACGGGATGAAGTCCTAGTAAGGTATTCGCTTAATGATCCCTCACAATTCCTTAATCTAGTGAAAGAACGGAACTTACGATGACTAAGCTTGTACAGATCGCTGATGATCAAGGAACAGATACGGACATTATCCGCCTCGTCGGGACCGGAGAGGATGACCTTGTTCCTTTGTTTACTTACTTGATTTCGGAGGATGACAATGAGAGATTTTTCCTCCAAGTATCATCCCCGAACCGCAATCTCAGCCGTTTCTCCCCCCACCCTTTCGACACAATCGCGCTCAGCCAAATGCTCGCGCTCATCGAGAATCGGGGATATGAGAAGGATGCTCTTGTCTCTCATATACGGTTTTACGAGGCCGAAATTATCGCCCAAATTGATGAGAATGGGAAGCCCAAAACATCCTTTACTCGTCCGTCTACGGGCGCAATCTCCCGGCCGGCTGAGGCTGAGTTAATTGTTGACTGTCTCCGCCTACCCATGGTTCCAGAAGCAAAGTCCAGTAAACTCCGGGTCGGAACGCTTGCACGAAGTGGAGATACTATTGTGCCGATCTTCGCCAACGAGAACATCCTAAACCACCATATTCTTGTTGCAGGGGCAACGGGTTCTGGTAAATCGCATCTCCTCGCCAACTTAGCGCATGTAGCCGATACCATGGATCGATGTATCATCTTGTTTGACCACAAACCGGACCACCAGGACCATCATTGTGAAAATCCCGATGCTGAGATCAAACGTGCATTCCAACTCGATGAAAATGGGACAGGTGGTTCTGGTTCCGTTCGCTACTGGACTTTGGATTCGGACGATCCGAACAAAGGAGCCAAACTCCTTGGGCTTCCAGCCCGTGAACTAGATCCTGAGATCCTCGCAGGCACGATCTTTCACCGTGCAAGCGAGGAAAACCAAGCCGAGACGTTCGCCGCCATCGCTTCAGCGTTCTCCGAGACTAAAGAAGGTACGGAGTGGACAATTCAAGAACTCGTCAACTATGTCAATACTCATAACAAAGCTACCATCGAAAAGAGCCTGTTTAGCGACGCGGAAATAAATCTACACCAAGCCACTTTGCAAGCGATAAAGCGCAAACTCCGTTTCGGCGGAAGTCGAATCCCCAAGTTCATAGATCCTGAACCCCCGATGACTGCTTTAGGAAAGCCCAAGCGCGATATTGGGAAAATTGATGACGTTTTTTTTCCAGGTCTTAACGTGATCAGGATCAGCGAGGACGATGCAAGGGGCTACGCTCTTTTTCTTTCGCACTTGCTCCGACGTGCTGCTGAAATCCGAGCACATTCGATTCAAAGCGGCAACAACACTCCTGAGATGCTCATGATAGTCGACGAGGCCGCCGACATCTTCAAGGCCGACTCAAGATACCTAAGAAACGCCGCCACGGGCATGCTCGCCGAACGTATCCGCAAGGGACGTTCGCTTCGCATCGGATACGTGATAGCAGTACAGAATGCAGGGGACGTCCCAGAGAACATCCGGCACAATCTTAACACAACCATCGTCGGTCGCCATCGGCATCTCGGTACTCTACGGGAAGCACTTCCGACTGTCCGTGAAGGTCTGCTCTCCAATGCCGACAGGCTTGATCCTGGCGAGATGCTAGTCGATCTGTTCGGAGTGCCTTCTCTTCTGCTTGTCAAAATGGATATGTCACGATCTAAACTTACTGTCGCTACTTAGATTCACATGCCCCGCGATTGGACACGCTACCTTGCGAATACACGTACCGATGCCGGACGGGCACTTGTCGAGCAGGGAAACCGTATTGACGAGGCGCGGCGTACACTCTCTGCCGACGTGTACCAACGTCTCCTTGCCGCTGCTGGCATTACCGCCCGTGATGCACGACTCCTCGCGACGGTCGGTCGACGCCTTAGGCATCTGCTGGATCTCAAACCAGAACTGCGGCTACCAATTCGAATCCGTACCTTGGCCGCACTCTCCGAACTATCGACTGAAACTCTGAGAAGAGCGACCGACGATGGCCGAGTACATGTGGCCATGACCGAGGCCGACGTACGTTCGCTTCGTGGTCCTACAACAGCATCTTCGAAGTCGATCATCCGACCAACGGACAACTGGAGTTTCTCGACTCTACGTTGGCCTCGCATTGATGGTTGGGATGGGCATGGATATATTCCTGGTGATCTCTACGCCAACTGCCTCTGGTACTATGCCCACAACGGGGACACGGTCGTCGATCCAATGGCGGGCTCCGGCATGCTGCTCCGGGTCTGGGAAGATCGTGCCACATGGTTTGATGGTAAGCATTGGAACCTCGATATCGTTCTGTCGGACCTTATTTCACGTGGCCCCTATGATGGCCAAATTCTCCCCTGCGACCTTCTCGAAGAATTCCCTACCGAAAGGGCCGACTACATCATCATTGATCCTCCCTATTGTGGACTAGTCAACGGTCAGTATTCGGAGCTTCCGAATGACCTCGCCAATATGGATGCCATACGCTGGACCGAAGCTATGGAAGGCATCGCTCATCGGTTCCGATCTGTCCAGATTCAAGGAGGACGCTGCACCGTCATTGTGCCAAACAATCGCATAATAACCACTGGTGAACGCTTACTTTTCCCACAGGTTGTACGGCGGATATTCTGTCAGGCTGGTTACGAGCTCTATGACGTAACCTACGCCTCTAGAAGGACTCAGCAGAAGCAAGGACGACAAATGGGTGTTCTCAACAACCGCGCACGACGGGATCGGGTTCCGCTGTCGGATATCTCTGAAGTACTTACTTTTATCACCCCTCATACACCGAAAAACTAGAAAGAGGACTTCGACATGTCACAAGCATTTGTATTGAGAATGAAACTAGGAGGAGGCGATAGAGTCCCCGAAGCATTAGAATGCAATCAGATATTCATCGGATGGTCAGACTTGGAAGGCCTCCTCAACTATGAACTGTCTTGGGAGGAATTTAGAGCTCTTGTCAAAAATATGTTTCACCCTGATGATCCGAACCAGAGAAAGGCTGGTGCCAACAGCGGTCACCTTTGGCGCTTTATCCGAGAGATGGAAAAGGGTGACTTAGTAGTAGTACCACATGGCTCAGATTTCTATGTAGCCAAGATTGTAGGAGATGCGACGTACGACCCCACAAAGGTATCAAATGACACTGCACACCGCCGTAACGTAATTTGGCAAAACAACAAAAAAGCAATCCCGAGAACCTCGGCTCGTTCTGCGCTTATCGGAAGAATGAGAAGCCAAGGAACTTGTACTAGGGCATCTGACCTGATCGATGATATACAGGAATGCCTGCACAATGCCGCTTCTGACCATGAGCCAACTTTCCATAATGATCTTCAAGAAGCTCTCATAGAAAAAACGCTAGAGAGACTTCAAAGTGGTTACATTGATAATAATAGTTTTGAGTCGCTGATATGCGAGATGATGAAAGGGCTTGGCTCATCCGATGCACGAGTCGTGGCTAGAAACAAAGATAAAGGTGCTGACGTTTTGGCCACATTCCGAATAGCTGGCGTATTTCGCCAATTAGTAGCGATTCAAGCGAAGTACTTTAGACCGGAACCACCGGTAAGCCCAAAAGCAGTAGAGCAGTTGATACAAGGCATCGAATCAGAGGAAGCGAACTTGGGTATAGTGATAACTTCCGGTACGATCTCTAGTGAAGCAGAGGAAGCAGCCAAGCACTACTACGAGGAAAGCGGCATAAGAATCGAATTGATTGATGGCTATCAGTTAGCAAAGCTGATTGTGGAGCATGGCGTGTCATCGAACTAAGCGATTCCCGGTTTATTCATCTCCCCCTCGGCCCGATGCCGATAGAGCAGCTTAACCGCCTCCGGCAGGGCCTCGTAGGTCGCCCGCGGCACAATCGCATTGTTGCGCCCGCCAAATTCCACGCTCAACCACCACGGACAATAGCGCGTAATGATCGCCACCCTCGGCTCCGGGCTGGGATTGGCCGCGGTCGAATGCCAGATCCGGCTGTCCATCACCAGCGCACTGCCCGCCGGGCCGACGACTTGGACCTCCCCGCGAATCGGCTTGAACTGATCGATCCGCTCTTGTAGCCCTTCGGGCGTCTGGTGCATTCGCGGGTTGAGCAGGTCGCGGTGACTGCGCGGCACCACCCACGTCCCGCCGGTCGCTGGACCAAACGGCGACAGCATCCACAGCACCGATAGCTGCATGGTCGCGTCCGGGAAGGGCTGCGCCACCCGGCCGGCCAAATCCCGGTCGGTCAGGTCGTGCGGCCAATCCGAATGAAAGCCGCGCCAATCCAAGTCCGTGCGGTTGGGTGCTTGCGTCTTAAACTCTGTCTGCGCGATCCGCACATGCTCCCCAAAAATCGCTCGCGCCACCCCCAACAACCGCTCGTCGCCTAAATAGGGCGCGAACTCCGGCAAATACGCGATCAGGCAAACGCCCGGCTCGCCGTTGGGGCCGGTCTGCCGCCCGATGTTCCCGCCCATGGCCTCATAGTCCTGCCGCGCCGTTTCGTGCGCTTCTCGCACATGCGCCCGCACTCGGTCTATGGCGTCGGCCGGAATAATCCGCTCCAACACGCACCAACCCTCGCGGCGCAACTGATCCACTTTCTCGTCGATACCAGCGTCCATAAGACCTCCCGCTTCTCGGTTGCTCAAGCCATTGCGTACTGCTATAGCCGTCCTACATCCTTCATAATGGCGTGTTGGGTATGAGATACTTCGCTGCGCTCAGTATGACAAGGGCTGGGGCACGAAGCCCCCGGCTCGGTGTCATGCTGAGCGCAGCGCGGCGCAGTCGAAGCATCTCTACATGCTTGCAAGTCATGTAGGACTGCTATATACTAGAGCCAATTGCGACTGCAACGCCGTACATCCTAGTAGTCCACGCGGACAACGCCCGACGGCCCTTTATAAGAAAGAACGCTAAATGAACCAAGACGAAAAGTATTTCTTCGACCTCAACGGCTACCTAGTCGTTCCCAACGTCTTGTCGGCCGAGGACATCGCGCTGGCCAACGAGGCCATTGATCGCCATGCCGACCAGATCCACGAGCGCACCGGCGAGTTGTCGCTATCGGCGGGATCCAAGGCCCTTGAAGGGAGCACTGGACGCGGCGATCTGGGCGGCGCGCTCTCATGGCCCGACCCTTATGGCCGCCCCTTCCGCGACATGCTGGTCAACCCCAAGGTGGTGCCCTATCTACACGAGATGTTGGGCACGGGCTTCCGCCTCGACCACAATCTCGGCATCATCACCATGCGTAAAGGGGCCGAAGGGCACCTGCTACACGGATCGTCCGGCCCCGGGTTTGACCGCCACCAGTACTACATCTTCAAAGACAGCAAAATGCACAACGGCCTGACCGTGGCCGCCTATCAGCTCGCGGATGTCCGCGCGGGTGACGGGGGCTTGTGCCTAATCCCAGGCAGCCACAAGAGCAACTATCCCTGCCCGATGGCACTTCGACGCGGCGAGGCGTATCGCGAGTCCATCAAGCAGATTGCCTGCAACGCCGGCGACTGCGTCCTATTCACCGAGGCCACCACGCACGGGACCCTGCCTTGGACCGCCGACCACGACCGCCGCACCGCCCTCTTCCGCTTCTCACCGGGCAATCTCGCTTATGTGGCCCACGACTGGTCCGCAGACATGCTCGCCCTAATGACCGACGAGCAACGCAAAGTCCTCGAACCGCCTTATCATGCGCGATTGGACCGCCCCGTATTGGAACCTTCAACAAAACCCACAGCGTAGGGAAACCTCATGTCCAAACGCAAAATCGTCGTCACCGGGGCCGCCGGGTACGTGGCCGGTCGCATGTTGCCGGCCCTAAAGGAACGCTACGAAACCGTTCTGCTCGATGTGAAAACGAGCAATCGCCAAGGCGAAGCGGTCGCCGGAGTTCGCATCGCCGATCTGCTAGAGAAGGACCGCGATACCTACCGGTTCTGGAGCTTGGCCAATGCCCGGCGCGAGATCGGGTACGCGCCCCAAGACGACAGCCAAGTGCGCTTTGCCGACAAAATCGCGGTCATCACGCGGGCGGCGCACGACTAGACTATTCGAGTCTCTTTTGCGTTGAGACTTTTCATTGAGGAGGGAACCATGGCCAATAAGGTGACGATTTTTGGCGCGGGCAGCGTAGTATTTTCGCTCGGCCTAGTCAAGGATTTGTGTCTGACCAAGGAGTTGAACGGCAGCCACGTTTGTTTTATGGACATCAACGAGGAAGTGCTCGATGTCGTTTGCGAACTCGGGCGGCGGTATGCCGAGGATTTGGGCGCAGACCTGACGTTTGCGAAAACCACGGATCGGGAAGCCGCGCTAAAAGACGCTGATTTTGTGATCAATACGGCAACGGTGACACACAACGAATACTTCATGCAGCGTCGGCGCAAAATGACGGCCAAACTCGGTTATTTTTACGACCGAACCGGGATGCCCGAATACCACAATCTGCAACTGATGCTGGACGTGGCACAGGACATGGAGAAGCTGTGTCCGGCTGCGTGGATTTTGCTGGCGGGCAATCCGGTCTTTGCCGGAACGACGTTGCTGACGCGGGAGACGCAGATTAAGGTGTGTGGTTTGTGTCACGGGCATTATGGCTATGCCGAGGTGGCGCGTACACTGGGCTTAAATGCGGCGGCGGTGACGTGGCAGGCACCGGGATTGAATCACAATATCTGGTTGACGGATTTCATCTATGAAAACGAAGACGTGTATCCAAAACTAAATCGGTGGATTGCCGAGGAGAGCGAGGCGTATTGGGAGCAGCGGACCCGAGCCGGCCAAGCAATTCCCACGCAGATGTCGCGTGCGGCCATTCATCAATACAAGATGTATGGCCTGATGCCCATTGGCGATACGCCTCGGCGAGGCGGCTGGTGGTATCACACGGATTTGGCGGCGCGGAAATACTGGTACGATCCCAACGGCGGCAAAGACACGCCCGCCGGGCGCGACGCAGTGCTGGCCGGCAAGGCCAAAAAATACGAGCAGATGAAGGCCGCGGCCTACGACGAGAACATTCGGCCAGTTGACCTGTTTGGCGACCGGATGACGCACGAGCAGCACATTCCCATTATGAATGGGCTGCTCAACAATGTGGAAGGTCAGTTTCAGGTGAACGTGCCCAACTGCGGCGCCCTGCCGGGCATTCCCGACGACGTGGCCGTAGAGGTCCCCGCGATTGTAAACAAGAAGGGCATTCAGCCGTTGCGCGTACCGCCCTTGCCCAAGAAAATCATGCTGGAGTGCATCTATCCCGATTGGCTCGACATGGAGCGCACCCTCGAAGCGGTCTTGTCAGGCGATAAATCGATGATGCTGTTTGGTGTGCTCGAAAGCAAAGAGACAAAATGTTATGAGCACGGGCTGGAGGTGCTGGACGCGCTGTTTAATATGGAACCCAACGAGCCGATGCAGTACGTGGAAGATATCAACGCGCACTTTTCTTGGCCCAAGAATTGGTCGTAGGGTAATACGCGACCCCTACGCGGTTCCCGCTCCGTCCGGGGTCGAGGGCAAGATGCCCTCGACCCTTGGAAAATTAGTAGATGACCGCGACCGAGCGCACAGCCGCGTCCTCGCCGGCCGCAGCCCCGAGATCGATGTGGCACAAATACAGCCCCGGAGGCACCAGCGCCCCTTGGGCATCGCGCCCGGACCAAGTGTACGAGGCAACGTCGCCGCTCATCCCGGCCAACTCAACCACCACCCGCCCGGCCAAGTCGAGGATCCGCACTTGCGGCATGGCGTCCTCGACCTTAAAAACCACGAACCGAATATGCACCTGATCGTGGATGCCGTCGCCGTTGGGCGTGAAGGCGACGGGAGACACCTCCAAATCGCCGATGAGTCGGTCGCTGCCGGTCAGGGCCGGCAGGAGCACCACGTTGGCGCGCCGAAAAGCGGCCTCGACCGACTGCCAAAGGCCCGGCCGGTCTTGGTGGCCAAGCTCCGCGCTAAAGACCGCGGCATTGCGCCATAGGCGGGCGGTGAAATGGACTGCTAGCGAGTCGCCGCCGACGGGCTGGGCCAAAGTCACCAATAGCGAGTCGCCCCGCTGCGAGACCTCGGCTGGGACGATGGCCTCGCCCGCGAGATCCACCTCCACCGCTGTGGCCTTCAGCCAGCCGCCGGGGGCGATGAGCCGCAGCTGGTCGAAGCCGCTGTCGTCCTCAGTCGCGGCCGGCCACAGCGTATAGGTAAAGCGCGTGTCCTCGTTGGGCTGGGCCTCGCGCGGCCAGATCTGGCCCTTGGCCTCGGTCACCAAGGCGTCCTCAAACTCGATCGCTAGGGAACGCAACACGGGAGCAACCCGCGGATCCTCGGTTGACAGCAAAGCCTCTAGCTGGACGAAGCGCCGCGGGCTATCCGACTGGAAGGCTTCGCCCGAAAGCTGATAGACATTGCTCCACGCGCCCCAATCTTCGCCTACGACCAGCGTAGTATCGACCCGGCCGCGCAGCACCTTGGGCGAGCTAAGCCATTTCTCTTCGGTGACCGCTTCGCCGATCTTGTTGTGATATGCGTACTCCTCGCTGAGGACCGCGCCCGAGCGGGAGCGCAGTTGCATCCGCGTCCCCACGGGCAAATCCGCCTCCCACGACAGGTTCCTAATGGCCTTGGGGCGGCCGTCGCCAACGATCTGGCCCAAGTCGATAAAGCCCGAGCGCAGCACGACTTGCGCCGGGTAGCCGGGCGAAAAAAGCATGAGTTCGGCCGCGCGGGCGTGCCACTCTTGCTCGGTGAGAAAGCCGTGCCAGAATAGGTAGCGCACCTTGCGCGGCTCGAATAGGTAGCGATAGTGCCGCTCGGGAGTGGTCGCGGGGTTTTGCTCGTTGCCGTGGGCCACCAGTCTGTCGTAATCCACCTCGCCCGCGGTCGTGCGCCGACCGTCCGAGACCAAAAAGGCGAATCCCGTGCCCCCGTTGCGCACCGACGAGCCGGAAGCCCCTTCGCCTCGGTCGTTGAAGTAGAGGAAGATTTCGTCAATCCAGAACTGGGCGCCTAGATCCAACTCCCACCACAGCCCTTCGTTGCGCCAGCCAGAGGTCGCTCGATAGGTCGTGAACTTATTGGCATAAGTATTCATGTCGCCGTCGATCAAGCCCTCCACGTCTCGCACGACGAGGCCGGTTGCAAAGACCCCACCGCGCTCTAGGACCCCGAGGCTGAGGTTGTCGCCGACCGCGCGGATCTCGACTTCGGCGAGGGCCGCGCCCGCACTCTGCTCATCGACGCCGATGCGAATGTACTGGATGACCCGGAAGCGCGCCGCGTCCTCCAGCACCGCGTCCAAGCCGGGGTCTAAGACCCGCGTGGTGTCGTTGCGCCCGTTTAGCCCGATGCGGATCTCGGTCTGTTCGTTGGGCAAGGTCGTCTGATACACCGACTCAAAGCGGAAAAGATCCTTCCGGGGGTCGATCGTCGCCCCGGTCGATACATAGACGGTAAACTGCCGCAGGGGGCGGGCGCCTTCTTGGTTGGGGAAGCGCAAGAGCAGCTCTTGGGCCAACACCGCCCGGCCCAAGTCGATCTCGACTTCCCACTTGGCCAGCGGATCGGCCGGATCGGGCTGCCAGAACGTGTCGGCGTCGCCGTCGATGATCTTAAAGGCGTCGCTCGGATTGGACCCAGCCCGAAAGATGCCGCCCTGCACGGCTTTCCGCTCCATTGTATCGTGGAAAAATTCACCCGCATTGCCTACGGGATCGATGTCCTTGCGGAACTTGACCAGTTCTAGGGCACCAGTTGGGCTAAGTTGCACCAGCCCTTGCGGGAGCTGCCAAGTTTGCCACTTTTCCGCGCTGTCGAAGGTAAAAACCTCGGCAGCGAGGGGGCTGGCCCACGAGCAGAACATCGCACAGAAGAGAAAAGCCGCCATGCGTTGCGCTCAATAGGCCAAGCCAACGGGCTGGAGCGTGCGCCCGCGCTCGGCCTCGGTCTTTAGAGTCAAATCCAATAAGTACAGGCCCGGGGGCAGGAGCACCCCCTGCTCGTCGCGGCCGTCCCAAAAGGCCCGCTGCGGCCCCGTGCCCTGCACACCGACCACCACGTGGGCGCGGCGGTTGCCTGCTAAGTCGTACACATCAAGCACCACCGGTACGGGCGCGGGCAGCAGAAAGAGCGAGTACTCTAGGACTGAGCGGTCGTTGACCCCGTCGCCGTTGGGCGTGACGACCCCGCTCGACAAGCGCACGCGCCGGACGATGTCCGAGGCCGTATCCGCAGTGCCGAGCACCCGCAGGCTATTGGTGGAGACCGCGACGCTGGCGTCGCCCGGCTCAATCGGCTGCGGCAGGCGGCTGTCGTCCTCGGTCAATACCTCGCCGGTAAAGGTCGTCGCCCGCGCAAAAATTTCCGCGGCAAAAACGACGCGCAACGGCTCGTTGGACTCGGCAGTTACCCTGTGCGGCAGGAGCACCTCCAAGCTGGCGTCGCCTTCGACTACGGCCTGCGGCTCGATGGCTGCGAGCGGCTCGCCCATTTCCAAGCGCGCAAACTCGGGCGCAATCCCCGTGTGGATCCGCACCCGGTCAAAGCCTCCTTCAGCCGCGTTGGCAAACGAGGCGCGCACGTCGTACACAAACGTCTCCCGCGCCCCCAGCTCAACTTGGACAAAACCTAGGGCGGGCTGTAGGTCGGCGGCGCGTGCAATCTCGCCGACGACTTGATCGGCCAGCGGCGGCGAGGTTTCAATCCACAGCGAATCGAGCACCACCCAGTCGTCAAAAGCTCGGCTTTGCAGGGTGATTTGGACCTGCAAGTGCGAGCCGTTGCGCAAGTCGAGCCAAGTGCCGGATTCCGCGATGGGGCTGGACCAAAAAGACCAGTTCTCGCTATCGTACCCAATGGAAGCGCGGATGCCGGGCTGGCGGTCAATTTGCAGGATTCCCTCGGTTTCGGGCAGGCGCAATTCGCCTTCGTAGCGCGCGCGGGTCACCGCAAACTCCCGGCCCGAGTCCGTGTACTCGTAGTAGATGTTGGGGTCGCCATCGCGGCCGGTTCGCACCTCCACCTCCACCCACGCCTCGGCGTCGGGCGCGGCCACGGCCTCTTCGCCAACCATCCGCATATTGCGGGCGGCCCACGCCAAGCGGCCAAAATTGACCTCGGCCCCCAAGTCGATGATCTTGCTGCGATAGATCGCCCGCTTGGGGACGCCGCGGCCGGTGAGCACAAACTCGGCGATGGTGCCGCGCACCGTGTTGCTGTCGGTGGTGCGCTGCTCGTCCAGCGCGGATGCTTTGCGCTGGTAGCGCACAAAGCGCACGTATTGTTGGGGAAAATCGATCGCGACCTCTGAATCGAAGTTGACCGGCACGTCGGCGATGAGGGTGTTTAAGCGGTGATAGTCCTTTTGCGCGAGGATGTCGCTGGCCTCGGCGGCGATGCTCACCTCAAAGGCCGGCACGGGGTCTTGGTTGAGCGGTACGCCGTCGGAGCGAACTCCCTCGGTCGGCGTGGCAAACCCAAAGCGCGTGGCCGGCACGGGGACGCCGATGTCTATGGTCCACCAGCCGTCGCGGGCCGTGTTGTACGTGCTCCGCAGCCCATCCACGTAGAGCGGGCTGTCGTAGTACGAGGTCTGATTGACGTTGGTGCCGTCGCCGTACCACAACCGCGGCTGATGGCCGTTGATGTAGCCCAACTCGCGCGGGGCGATCAGTTCGGACCAACCCGCTACCGACAGGAACATGTTGTCGCCAGCGGCAAAATACACGGGCTGAATGCGCTCGGCGTTGATGTCCATGATGACCCGCGTGGTGTCGCTTTCTTCCCACGCCAGCCCGGCCCCGCCGATTTGCCACAGCGATATTCGCGCTTCTGCCGAGGAGCCCAGCACCAGCGCGATCAGTGCAATGCTGTACATCGGTGCGCGTACCATCACGCCCTCCCAGTTGAACGGCACTCAATATAACGCAACGCGCCAAGGCAAGCTATTGACGCGAGCGCGTCTCGCTCCCTTTATATGCCCATCTTTCCAACCCCAACAAGGAGCTTTTCCATGGGCAAATCAGGGTACGACGATACCCCCCTGCTCCCCAACTCTCCCTATTGCGTCCACGATCACCGGCGACCGGCCCCAGCGGTCGTGACACCCGGCCGCGACAACAGCCCCCCCGCCGACGCGGTCGTCCTTTTCGACGGGTCCCATCTCGATAGCTGGCAGAGTGCCAACGGCGGCGACGCCTCTTGGCGGGTGGCCGACGGATACATGGAGGTCGCGCCCCGCACCGGCGACATCGTGAGTACGGTGCGCTTTGGCGATGTCCAGTACCACCTCGAATTCGCTTGTCCCAGCGAGGTCAAAGGCGACAGCCAAGGGCGCGGCAACAGCGGCGTCTTTCTCATGAGCCGATACGAGATCCAAGTCCTCGACGGGTACGACAACCCCACGTACGCCGACGGCACCACGGCCGCCGTCTATGGCGAGTACCCACCGCTGGTCAACGCCTGCCGCCCGCCCGGCGAATGGCAGACCTACGACATCTTCTGGCAGGCCCCGCGCTTCAACGGCACCGAGTTGGTCAGCCCGGCCTATCTCACTTTGGTCCACAACGGCGTCTTGGTCCACCACCACGTCGAGGTTTTAGGCCCCACCGGCCACCGCGGCGTCTATCGCTACGAAGCGCACCCTCCCACCGGCCCGCTCCGCTTGCAAGACCACGGCGATTTAGTGCGCTATCGAAATATCTGGGCGCGGCCCGTCAAGGGGTACGACGAAGGCTGATGGATCGTTGGGGTCGCTGACGCGGGCGTTTGTAACCCAGTAAACGGATACCTTGAAATCTGTGCGGCGATCGCTCATATTTCAAGGTATGCAGATTGCTCGCCAACATCACTTGCGTCGAGTGAAGCGGCTCTTGCGGGAGTTTCCCGTCGTCGCACTCTTGGGAGCCCGGCAAGTCGGCAAATCTACCCTCGCTCGCCAGATCGTGGCTTCGCGCCGCGCTCCGGCTACTTGGTTTGACTTGGAGAACCCGGCCGATCTCGCGCGCTTGGCCGATCCCGGCCTCGAACTGCGTCCCCTCCGGGGACTCGTCGTCTTAGACGAAATCCACCGGCTCCCCGATGTGTTCCCGCTGCTGCGCGTCCTCGCGGACCGGCCGCGGACGCCGGCCCGATTTCTCGTGCTGGGCAGTGCCTCTCCCGACTTACTCCGGCAGACCTCCGAGACGCTTGCCGGGCGCGTGGCCTTCCACGAGTTGGAAGGCTTTGGACTGCGCGAGGTCGGCGATCTAGAGCGGCTCTGGCTGCGCGGCGGCTTCCCGCTTTCTTATCTGGCGCGATCCGCTCCGGCGAGCCGACGCTGGCTCGACAACTTCATCCGCACTTTCCTCGAACGCGATGTCCTCGCATTCGACAATTTGGTCCCATCGGCGACCTTGCGTCGCTTCTGGACCATGCTCGCCCACTGGCACGGCCAACTGTGGAATGGCACTGAGTTTGGGCGGGCGTTTGGCGTGTCTCATACTACGATCCGGCGCTATCTCGATCTGATGACTTCGGTCTTTGTGGTTCGGCAGCTCCAGCCTTGGTACGAAAACATCGGCAAGCGACAGGTGCGCTCGCCTAAGATATACATTGGCGACTCGGGCGTCCTACACGCCCTGCTGGGCCTGACCACCCGCGAGCAAATCGTTTCGCATCCCAAGGTGGGGGCCTCTTGGGAGGGATTCGTCGTGCAACAAATCATCCACCTGCTCGCCGCCCACCCCGAGCAATGCTTCCACTGGTCCACCCACTCCGGCGCCCAACTCGATTTGCTCGTCGTCGCTGGCAACCGACGCTACGGCTTTGAGATCAAGCGGACTGAGGCCCCGCGCCGGACGCCCTCAATGCGCTCGGCGGTCGAGACTTTGGGGCTGGAGCGTCTCGATGTGGTCCACGCCGGGCCGGACCGCTACGCGCTAGCCCCACACATCCGCGCTCTGCCCGCTGCCCAGCTCGTGCGAGAGCTTAGACCGTTGCGCGGCTGATTATCCGCCGAGTACACTCGCTCCACCGCACCGCGCCCTAGTCAGCCCACCAAAACCCGCACATCTCCCCGCCGCACCGTCAGGCCCTCGGCGTCAAAATAGCCCAAAAGCGCCATGGCGCATTTGCGGTTGCTGCCGATCAGGGTGCGGAATTCAGCGACCGCAATCTCGCCATCGCGCTCGAGAACGTCGCTCAGCAACGTCCGAGCACGGGCGAGGGCCTCGCAGTAAATCAGCAAGCCTCCCTCCAACGAGACGACCTCCCCCAGTGCTTGCAGCGCTTGCAGCATATCCGCCACTTCGGCCCGCGGGGCGTCGAGGGCTTGGGCTAGCTCGGCCAGCGTCGGCAAGTCGGCGAAATTCGCGGTGTTGAGCCGCGCCTCCACGGCCGCTTTAAGCACCTCTTGCTGCGGGGTGAAGCATATTCGGTGCGACGCGGCCCGCACTACGGCTCCGTCCAGCACGACCCGCCCGGCTTCCGCCAAGTAGCGCAACACGCAGTCGAACAATTCGGGCTGGACGTAGCGCGCGCTCAAATTGCGTAGCTCCTCGCGCGGCAATCCCAACTTGAGCGGCTGGGCGCGGTGAAAGCGGGCGAGCGCGGCCTCGATCTGCGCCCCCCAGTGCTCGCACACGTCGAGATGCAAAACGTGCGTTTGCCCCTCCGACGCCACGCGCACGGCGCGGCCCGCCGCTACGAGCGCGTCCGTCCAACGCGCCAACCGCTCCACGCCGAGGCCCAGCTCGCCGGCCAACGCCTGCTCGCTCTTGAGCCGGTGGTCCGCACAGCGGAGCCAGCACTCCACGACTGCGGGCAGGTCGTCTTGGGTCAACGCCTGCAAATGCGCGAGCAACGCTGGCTCGAAGCGCCGGTGCTTGGCTGGGTGCGGGTTGAGCACACGGCCGCCGCCAATCGTCAGGGCTGGCGAGTACCGGCGCAGCACAAAGCGGTCGCCCCACGCCGCCACGACCGGAGCCTCCAAGCGAAGCTGGGCGAAACCCTCCTGCCCGGGCGTCAAGGGCCTAGCAGCGGGGAGGACGACCCGCGCCATGATCTCCCGCGTCCCCAAGTGTAGGCGTACGCGGGTGCGCGATGCCATGGGCATGGGGCTTGAGGCGAGGAGCTGCACTTGGGCGTCTAGCATCTGCGTAGGGCGAAAAAACCCGGGCGCGACCAGCGAGTGACCGCGCGTGAGTTGGCCCTGCTCCACGCCGGCTAAATTGATCGCAGCGCGGTCGCCGGCCCGCACCGCTTGGACCGCGGCACCGTGCTGTTGCAAGCGGCGCACACGCGCCAATGGCCCTTCGGGCGCGACCTCGACGCGGTCGCCCTCGGCTAAGGCACCGGCCTGCACCGTGCCCGTACAGACCAGACCAAAGCCCTTGACCCCAAAGGCCCGATCTACGGGCAGGCGGAACGGCGCGTCGGTGCGCTTGGCTGCGGTGTCCTCGCCGAGGGCCAACAGCCGCTGCCGCAGCCGGTCAATGCCCGCGCCGCTGAGCGCGGAGACGCGAAAAATTTCGGCCGACGCCAAAAAAGTCCCGCCGACAAACTCGCGCACCTCTTCCTCCACCAAGTCCAACCACTCCGCTTCCACCAAATCGGCCTTGTTGATCACCACCACCCCGCGCTCAACCCCCAAGAGCCGCAACACGTCGAGATGCTCCCGCGACTGCGGCATCACCCCGTCGTCTGCGGCAATGACCAGCATGGCCACGTCAATGGTGCTGACGCCCGCGACCATGGTCTTGACGAAGCGCTCGTGCCCGGGCACGTCGATGATCGTGGCTTGGTCTCCCAAAAAGGCAAAGCCGAGTTCAATGGTAATCCCGCGCACCCGCTCTTCTGGGGCTTGGTCGGTATCCATGCCGGTCAGGGCCTTGACCAACCGGGTTTTGCCGTGGTCAATGTGCCCGGCCGTGCCAATCACTGTATGCGCCATCTGTTCAATGTCCTCGCTTGACGTGCTCTTCCTTGCCTATATTATGTCCAATTCCGCGGCCCCAACAAGGAGCTTCTCCATGTACCTCAAGCACCTGCGTCCCTACCAACTCACCAATGCGGTGGCCCAAGGGCATCCCCTGCTCGTGCCGGCCGGCTGCATCGAGACCCACGGCCCACACATGGCCATCGGCCACGACACCCTTATCGTCGAGGCGATCTGCGACCGCGTGGCCGCACGCACTCCGTGCGCCATTGCCCCGTCGTTTGACTACGGCCCCACCGGCTATGCCCTCGGCGGCCCGGCCGACGGGACCATCGACCCGGACTACGACGCCTTTGGCCGCTTGGTCAAGAGCATCCTGCGCAACTTTCTCGAGATGGGCTTTCGCAAGACCTATGTCATCATCATGCACCAAGGCATGGGCGGTCCCCTCGCCTTGGCCTTTAGCAAGGCCGCGGCCGAGCTGGCGTTTGAGCAGGTGCTCGCCGCGGGGCATCCACGCGGCTGGTGGGGCGACCGCGCCGCGCTCGACCGGGCCGGCTCTTGGGGCGGGCGCATTGAGGTCCAGCCCATGATCCTCCCGGAATCGAGCCCGCCGGCCGGGGGCGATCACGCCGGATACAACGAGACCTCCTTCCTGCTTGCGGCCCGCCCCGAGCTGGTGGAGCAAGACCGCCTCGGCGACGCGCCGCCTTGGTACTGCCAGCAAGACGAAGCGCGCAACAGCTACACGGCCAACGCCGAGCACGGCCAAGCCATGATCGAGGCCGTCGTCGAGGCGTGGGTCGCCAAAATTGACGAGGAGCGCTAAGATGGCCCCAGTCCTAACCGTGCATCCCGACCGCCTCAAAGGCCGCCACATCGAGCGTGCCGCCGAGGTGTTGCGCCAAGGCGGCGTTCTCGTCTATCCCACCGATACGATCTACGGCCTCGGCTGCGACATCACCAACAAGCAGGCGATTGAGCGCGTGCAGCGCATCAAGGGGCGCGACAAAAAGAAGCCCATGTCCTTTGTGTGCGCCGACCTGACCCACATCAGCGACTACGCTCGCGTCTCCAACTACGCCCACCGCATCCTCAAGCAGTGCCTGCCGGGGGCGTACACCTTTGTGTTGCCCGCTACCCGCCAGACGCCGCGCATCCTCCAAACCAAACAGAAGACGGTCGGCCTGCGGATTCCCGACCACCCGGTGCCGCTGGCCTTGGTCCGCGCCCTCGGCCAACCCATCCTGAGCACCAGCGCGAACTACGCCGATCAAGAAGTGCTGACCGAGCCTTGGGCTTTGGAGGAAGAGTTGGGGCCGCAAGTGGATTTGATCTTGGAGTGCGGGCCGCTGCCCGTGGAGGCTTCGAGCGTGGTGTCGTTGGTCGGGGATCGCGCCGAGGTGTTGCGGGCGGGCAAAGGGGATTTGCGCTTGTTTGTCGAGGGAAATTAGCGGTGCGTTCTTGGGCGACACACGGAGAAAGGCAGATCGGAATTGAGTTATCTCAATGCCTGTGTTACTTAACTTTCGTCATCGATAGGGAGCGTCCGCAGTCACTTCATCAACGATGGCAAGAACCAAATTCGCTTATCAATCAGGAGGCCGCGGTTTTTCTCGATTCAGATAGCCGGTGAAAGCCGCTTGTTTCAAGCCCCGTGCGGCCCTGTCGCTCGCGCCTTGTAGCTTGGTAGTTTACCTTGTTATACGCGGCAAGCGACAAGAGGCTTGTACAAGGCGCAAGCGGCAAGCAACACGTAACGAAGAAACGGAGACACGTCATGGATACGAGCGGCAAGGACGTTAGAAACGTCGAGAGCGTCGTCGAGATCTTTAAGCACCCCCAAGAGTACTACCTGAATACGTTTGCGTGGCCCGACGAGCGGTTCTACGAGCGCGGCTTTTACTGGTGGCGTGGATCCAAGTGGCGAGCCGCACGGGCCGTATGCCACTGTCGACAAGGCGCGGCAAGCGGCGGAGAGGCACTTGCCGCAAGTGAAAGAAGTGTCTTCTAACCCCAAGGCAGGGAAATGAACAGTATTGAAACTGATAAGGTATGCAAATTGATTTGCGAAATAAAAGACAAGGCCAAGGAAAAAGGTTATGACCTTTACCGCGGGGAGCCTAATAGTGAATACCCCAGCGTGTCCCCAAGTCTCTGTCGTAAACTATTGTCATTTGGGCACGAGAAATTTGGCCCCGACAACGAAGAATTTAATCTTGGGCTTGACTGGTTCTATCCTAGTCAATTTCAAGAAACAATCACAGAAAGAGCGATGACTCATTTGGAGCGTGATGACGAAAGGAGGATTATTATAGATATTCAGCATCAAGGTGGGATATCTTTCTTGATTGATTTCACCAACGATCTTTATATAGCACTGTTCTTTGCCTGTAATAAACTTGCTAGCAAAAATGGAAGGGTTATCTTGGCAAAGAAATTAAACTATTCACAAGATCAACTTTTTGTTCCTCCAGATTCACATGGTCGAGGAAAAAGTCAGAGCAGTGTTTTGATTTGTCCTGAAAAAGGTGCCATGGATGAGAGTGAATATGAAGAAATTGAAATTCCCCAAGAATATAAACTCCCAATCCTTATGTACTTAAGGGATCGCGGAATATCAGTGAAAAAAGTGTATCCAGATATTCAGGGGTTTATCGATGCGGAGAAGTCTTATTGGGATGCCTTTGCTAAGAAACTGGCGGGAGGACAGGCTTGGGCTATGGGATACACCTATCAAGCCATTAAGTTTTACAAGGAGGCAACAGACATTAAGACCGACTACAAGGAGGCATATCACGCACTCAATTCCATATATTTAACTCGCGCCCACAGGTCTCGATTTCCGCGTAAAGAAATAGCAAAGGCCGAGGAGAATCTTGTTGCTGTTCAATCGTTTAATCCATATTGCACTTTCATGGGTAGTTTTAATCCCGATCCCGCTTGTGACTCAGGGTTGACTATCCGGGAAGCAGAATTAAACAGTGGCGATTCTTTTGATTATCTCTGGCTGGACGGGGAAATAAGGGATGTGATGTTTAAGTATGGAGAGCTTGACGTGGAGTCTGAGCAAGAATGGGGAAGGATGAGAGCCGATGATCACAATAAGGTAATAAAGTGGCTTTCTGCTCGTGACTTGATAGGGAAACTCATCCCCAACAAGACGATAAATCTCAGGTCTGGTCATGTTGTTGTTTGCTATGACTCGGGTATGCTTTACCTGTGTCTTGGGCTTCCTAGAGGTAAAAGCCAATTTGTCCCAGCGATAAAATTTCTAAATACGGCAATATGTCGTATTCCAGATTTTATCTTTGCCTACGCTTTACGCGCCAAGATTTACAAGGCAATGAACAAAAACAGCGATGCCAACCGGGACATTGTTGTGGCGAACAAGATCAATAGAAGGAAAAGGTATCCAATTCCTGTTGATTACCTTCGGTCATTCATAAGCGATCCTCTCCCTGAGTACCCAAAATGGATATACGATACTCCACGGGAAGGCTCGTATAGTCAAACCCTTTATGCACCCAGGGACACGGAGAATCTCCCCTTTTGGCTTTACGCAGAATCATCCGAGCCTATAAAGGGAGACTTAGACACATAATCATCCACCGAAAAGTCATGTGAGCTAGTTTCTTTTTAACAATGTACGATCGGAGAATCCCTCATGCCCAAACGAAAAGCAGGCAAAACCATCGAGAGCACGTTTAACGAGGCGTTAGGCTTGGCTCTTGCCTCGACGACGGCCCGCTGGCGATCCGACTCTAGCATTATTCAAAAGGACAACCGCGGCAAGCACCCGGATATTTTAATCGCGGATCCCTTGTCGCCGCTGGTGATCATCGAGACGTCCTTTATCAAAGCGGACACGGACAGAGACGCCGCCGAGCGGCTTGGCGCACGGGATAATCAATTACTCAACCACTATCAGAAAGGCTATTCAAATGATAGAACGGCTGATAGAACGACTAAAAGAATTCGATGCGCTGCGCGATGACGATAAAATAAAAACAGGTACTGTTGATTGCATCGAACCACAATATGCAGACGAGTGGCCTGATCAGCTACACCCGTCCGTTCGCGATGCACTAACCACTATTCGGCCATATCGTCATCAGGCCGACGCCATCATCAGGTCGCTGAGTGGCGTAGACGTAGTTATGGAATCGCCTACCGCTAGTGGAAAGACACTGGCGTTCGCCGCACCAATGCTCGACGCCTTGATGCGAAACAGGGGGTCTCATGCGTTGATGGTCTACCCCATGAAGGCGTTAGCTTTTGATCAAAGGGAGCAAATTCGGAAAGTCTGCGAACCTCTTGGGATCGACTCGTGGCCCTACGATGGTGACACCGAAGAGCAACACAAAACCTTGCTAAGAAGAGACCCGCCGCAAATTTTGTTGACCAACCCCGAATACCTGAATATGTCATTTCTGGGGTATCGAGAACAATGGGAAAGATTCCTGCAAAACCTACAGTATATAGTCATTGACGAAATGCACGAATACCGGGGCTTTTTCGGCGGCAACATGGCACTTTTGCTGAGGCGATTCTTTCTGCACCTAGAGCGGATTGGCGCATCTCCCCATGTGTTCCTCTCAACGGCAACCTGTGCCAACCCTTCTGAGCACGCCAAGAGGCTCACAGGCCGGGACGTGGAAGTCGTATCAGCGAGAGGAGTATTGCGTCCGAAAAGACATTTCATATTTGTCAATCCTGATAATATTCCCGACTTCAGGTATAGAGAGATTCTCCAATTGCGTGTTGAGCAAACCGCGCTGACCGTTCTTGCCGAGAGACTACAGGCACTGGTATTTTGCCCGACAAAGCGATTCCTTGAAGACGCCTTTCGTAACTGCCAGCGCAAGGCCGAAGAACTCGGGCTAGACCGCGAGAGAATATCTGCGTTCCACGCCGACTTAAAGAACGAAGATCGGCAGGATATACAGCAGAAAATCAAATTGGGCCACATCAGTGTGGTGTTTACGACCAACGCCTTGGAACTTGGATTGGACATTGGCGGATTGGATGGAATTATACTGGCCGGATTTCCGTCCAATATTATGTCCGCTTGGCAGCAAATCGGGCGGGCTGGACGAGGTTGGAACAAGGAGGCATTTGTGTTGTTTTATGCCATGAACGATCCGATTGACCGCTTTTTCGTAGGTAACTTGGACGCTTTTCTGAATAAGCCCTTTGACGAACTGGTGGTCGACCCGGAGAACGAACAACTGATTGAAAACCACCTTGCCACACTCATAGCAGAAACCGACGGAGAATTGCATCCCTCGGACGAATCCATCCTCGGCAGCGCATTCTACAACAAAGCGAAAGAGAACGGCGGAAGGCCTCCCCGAGGTAGTTATAATCCACACCCTCGTCTGAATATGCGCGGCGGAATCGGTCCGTCTTTTAAGTTGAAACGCGGTAATGAGGAAGTGGGGCAGATCTCGGCAATGCGGCGGTTCCGCGAAGCCTACATCGGTGCCATATTTACCTTTTTTGGACAGAAGTACCTCGTGCATTCCCACGAACAGGAAGCCGTTGTCTTGGCCGAGGCTGAGCCTAATCTGAGAACTGATGCCGGTTTTTTTACAGTACTGTCTCCAAAGGACATTTTCAAAGGATATGCTTATGGAGACATTGAGGTCTATTATGGCTCGCTGAATCTCGTGGTAAACTTCACTGGCTACAAGTTGGTGGACGAGCACACGGGAGAAGAGAGAGATTCTGTCCGCTCTAGCGAGGCACATTACGAAAATAACCTGCACTCCTTCTGGATAGACTTTCCGGCAGATGGATGTTCCACTGCTGGAATTGGCGCACTAGAACACATGATCCGGGTTGGTGCCATGTTTGTGATTCCGGCTGACCGGTTTGACACCAGTACTTACTCAAAGACTAACGACAATCCCACAGCTTATTATTACGAAAATTATTCCGGCGGTATTGGCGTTGCCAAAAAACTGTTCGAGGTATGGCAACAGGCCCTGGGAAAAGGGATTGAGATTGCCCGCAATTGCGAATGCGGGTTGGGATGCCAGAATTGTATTGAGCCGGCCAAGTCCTACAATATCAGCAATGAGGATATTGACAAAGTGCGCGGCATTGAACTGGCAAACAATCTTCTTGCAGCAGTGGACCGCGGCCCCAGCTACCAATTCCGCAATGGACGAATGGTTCCATTGTAACAGTATCGGTGTGTCCCGCCCAATCCAGTACATCCAAACCATCATTCCTCCACTCACTATCAGGACTAAAGAATGATTGCCGCCTTCGCCCTGTGCGTCTTCCTTGCTGCCAGCAGTGCCCACACGGAATACGCCGAGCGCGGGAAATTCGTGCTCGCCCCTTCCGGTGCGCTCGACATCGGCCTCTACGGATACGCCAATCCCGCGTTGCTCAGCTATGTCGAAGGCTTAGAGCAGGGCGTTGCTTGGTCGGACAGCAGCTCGGTCCATCGCGCCGGACTCGGTCGAAGTTATTGCCCAAGGCCGAGTCTGGAGCGGCCAACGCGCCGTGCAGTTCGGCCTCGCCGACCGAATCGGGGCCTCGAAGCGGCCATCGCGCTAGCCAAAGAAAAAATCGGGCTGTCGGCGGACGCGATCGTCGAACTGATGGAGCGCCCTCGGCCCAAGCTGTTTTCGCCCGCGTTTTTTCGCCCGCGCCTGTTGGGCCTCGCCGCACAGCCCACCCCCGAACTCGACTACCTGCAATTTCGTCTCCAGCACAATGGGTTGCCTTTGTTGCTGGTTCCCGCCCACCATGTAGCACGGAGAAAAACCATGAGTAAGGAAGCCCGCGCCCTGTACGCGGATATGGGGGCGACGCCCGTGATCAACGCCCTCGGTCCGCGCACCCTCTTAGGGGGATCGTCCCCCCACCCGGACCTTATCGCCGCTATGGAACTGGCTGGCCGGTACTACGTTGACATGGATGCCTTCTTGGCGAGTACGGGGCGGATCGTCGCCGACCTGCTCGGGGCCGAGGCCGCGCTGATTACCCCGGGCTGCGCGGCCGCGTTGGTCCTCGGCACGGCCGCTTGCCTAACCGGCGCAGACCCCAAGAAAATGGCCCGCCTGCCCGATGCGACCGGGATGCCCAACCAAGTGGTCATCCAAAAGGCCCAGCGCTACAAATACGACCGCATGGTGCGCCTGCCCGGCGGCATTCTCGTGGAGGCGGGCACCGAGCAAGGCACCACAGCCGACGAGCTCGCCGCGGCTTTCGGCCCCCAAACGGCCGCCCTCCTCTACCCGGCCATCGACAACCCCGCCGCCATCGTCCCGCTGGCCACGGCCATTGACATCGCCCATGCCCACGACGTGCCGGTCTTCGTGGATGCGGCTTTCCGCGTCTATCCCCTAGATGGCTTAACCCAATACATCGCGGCCGGGGCCGATTTAGTCGGCTACGGGGCCAAGTACGTGGGTGCGCCCAATTCTTCGGGCATCCTCTGCGGCCGCGCCGACTTAATCGAAGCCGCCCACTTGCACAGCTTCGCCTGCTTTGAAACCCGCGACCTAGAAGGGGTTGGCCGCCCGCTCAAAATCGACCGCCAAGAGGTCGTCGGCGTGGTCGTGGCCCTGCGTCGCTGGCTGGCCATGGACCACGACGCCCGCAATCGAGGCGACGCCCGCCGCGCCGAGACCGTGCGTCAGTGCCTAGGCCAACTCCCCCACGTGCAAAGCTCGGTCCATGGCGCGTCCCTGACCCTGACCTTGGACGAACAAGCCCTCGGCCGCACCGCTGCCGACCTAGAAGAAGCCCTGCGCAACGGCAATCCCGCAGTCTGGCTCTCAGCCGCCCCGGGCCAGCTTCACTTGTCCATGCCCACAGTAGCCGACGGCGACGAGGAGCTTTTGGCTGCACAACTGAAGAAGGCGTTAAGTAGTTAGTGGGCTGGGATGAGCACGGCACAACAACAAGCCGAGGGGCTCGCGGCCGGGCTGTATGCCCATCAGGTCGAGGGCGTCGCCTTTTTGTTGGGTCGTCAGCGGGCGATCCTCGCCGACGACATGGGGCTGGGCAAGACTCGGCAGTCCGTGCTGGCCATGCGCCAAGCCCGACCCGAGGGGCCGTATCTAGTCGTCTGCCCGGCCGCGGTCAAGACCAACTGGGCGCGCGAGATCGAACTGGTGCTGCCAGCGACCGAGGTCGCCATCGTCGGCCCCGCACCCGCGCCGACGCCCGGTTATAGCGGCTGGGTCGTCATCAACTACGACATCCTCGCCAAACACCCGCTGGCAGCCCACGCTTGGAGCGGCTTAGTCTTCGACGAGGCCCACTATCTCAAGAACTACCGCAGCCAGCGACATCGCCTGTCGCTGGACTTGGTTAAGGCCGTTGGCGACGAGGCGGTGGTCCACCTTTTGACCGGCACACCGCTGACGAGTCGACCGCGCGATCTCTTTCCCTTGTTGCAGTTGGTGCGCCATGCGCTCGGGCGTTCATTCGTCTCGTTTGCCAAACGCTACTGCGACGGGTACAAAGGCGACTACGGCTGGGTCGCCGATGGGGCCTCCAATATCGAGGAGTTGACCGTGCAGTTGCACGGCATCATGCTGCGCCGCACCAAGGCCGAGGTGCTCGACCTACCGCCCAAGATCCGCAGTTGGCTCGACGTGGCGGTCGCCAGCCGGGTGGCGTGCGAGATGAGCGAGGTGGTGATGGAGCTGTTGCACACCATCTCGCGCCGGGGCCAAGCCGAGCTCGTCGGCGAGACCGAGGCGGAGCGTCGCTCTCGCCAAGGCTGGGTCATGGGCCAGTTGACCACGGCGCGCAACCGCTTGGCCATCGCCAAGGTCCGCAGTACGATTCCCTTTGTCGAAAACGCGCTCGAACAGGGCGAGAAGGTGCTGGTCTTCTCGTGTTTTCTGGCGCCGGTCAACACGCTGCGCAAGCACTTTGGTCAGAAGGCCGTAGCCATCACCGGCGAGGTGCCAGCGAGCGCACGGCAATCACTAGCCGACCGCTTTCAGCAGGACGACTCCGTGCAGGTGCTGGCCGCGCAGATTACCGCCGGGGGCGTCGGGCTCAACCTCACGGCAGCGCGGCAAGTGATCTTCAACGATCTCGACTGGGTGCCAATTAATCACTGGCAGGCCGAGGACCGGGCCTACCGCATTGGGCAACGGCAAGCCGTCAACGTCACCTATATGGTCGGCCGCGGCACAATCGACGAATTCGTCAAGACGGTCCTCGAGACCAAGTCCGCGCTGATCGACCAACTCGTCGAAGGCAGTGCCTTGCCCGAACACTTCCAGCGCGACGTGATGGACGAGTTGCGGCGAGTGATGGATGTGCTACCCGCCCCATCCATCGGCGCGATGGACGAGCGGCAAGTGGTGGAACTGTTGCGCGAGGCCGAGGCGGCTTTTGTTGCCGCACAGCCCGCCGTTGATAAGCCGGCCCAGTCGCGCTTGCCGTCGGCCGAGGCGGTGCGGGTGTTGGCGCGGGTGTTGGCAGGGCCGGAACGAGCGTTGTACCGGGTGGATAGCTCGTCGAAGCCGGGGGCGTTCTACGAGTTGGAGGTGGAGGGAAACGATATAAGTTGCAGTTGTAAGGGGTTTGCTTATCGGGGGATTTGCCAACATGCGCGGGCCTTGAAGGAGGCGTTGGTCAAGGGGGCGCGCTTGCCGGAGAAATTTGTCGCCGTGCGTCAAGCCCCCGCTTAGCGGTTTACAAGAGACCCGCGATTGCTCATGGTTAATGTATTCCTGCCCTATCAACGCCGCTGTCCCGAAAGGCATAGCGCAGAAGAGCTGAGAGGAGACCGCATGACAAGCCGCCGCTGGCGCAAAGCCCAAGCCAGCGAACGGGACTGGTGGGAGTCCCGCGCCGCCGACATGACCCTAGATTTCTACGCGGCCTTCGCCCAAGCCCTGCGCCGGGAGCTCAACGGTATGCTCACCGTGACGGCCGACACCCGCATCTTGGAAATCGGCAGTGGTGCGGCCGGTATCCTCACCCATCTCAGCGAGAGCAACTACCGCCACGCCGTTGATCCGCTAGAGGATTTTTACGCCTCCATCGAACGCTTTCGGGCTTTCCGCGACCCGGCCGTGCAGTACCACGCGGGCGCGGGCGAAAAACTCGACTTCCCGGCCGACCACTTCGACTTAGTCATCATGGACAATGTCCTCGACCATTGCGCCGACCCCGAGCAAGTCCTCTTGGAAATGCACCGCGTGCTCAAGCCGGATGGCACGGCCTACTTTCGCCAGAACACCTACCATTTTTGGGGTCGCTTGGTGCGCGGGCTGATGGAGTGCTTTCAGATAGACCGGGGGCATCCCCATACCTTTTCAAAGCGATACTTACGGCGTCGCTTCACTCGGCTAGGGCTAACGGTGCGCCGCTTTGAGCGGGGCGGCTATTGGGCCACTTGGCGCGAAGAAATCCGCTCATCCCGCCCGCTAGACCGGATCAAAGCCCTGCTCTTAGCCACCCGCGATCGCACCCTGTACATCCTACAAAAATCAGCGACTCCCTGACGTTCCGAGCAGCCCGGGACGGGGAGACGGCCGAGCCGCTATCCGCCAGACGCTACGCGACATAACGCTTGCCAACGAAACATTGCAGTGGACTCGATAATTCACTCTTAGCAAGGAGCCTACAGATGGCCTTTGAAATTTTCGACTTTCGCCGGGACGAGCACATCAAAAACCTGCTCGTCACCCCCCACATCCGCTCCCGCTTTCTCCGCATGCAGCCGGGCGCGGTGGCCGACCTGCACAGCCACGATCTCGGCCACGAGATTTTCCTCATCCTGCAAGGCCGCTGCGTCTTTCACATCGCCGGCAGCGAACAGGAGCTAGGCGCAGGCCAGCTCTGCGTCGCCCTCGCCGATGAGATTCATCAGGTGCGGGCTATCGGCGACGAGCCCATGGTCATGTACCTATCGGTAACGCCCCACATCCAGCCGACCCACACCGGCCGCGACCCCGACGGCACTCGCCACCCGACCCGCTTCCAGCCCTCTGGCGCGTACGACGTGGAGACGGATACCGACACGCCCATCGACGAACTCATCGACAAATTTACGGCCGCGGCCGACGACTTGGCCCGTGTGGCCGGCGACCAAGCGGCCGCACAACGAGCAAGGAGCGACCAACTCAAGGCGGCCCTCGCGGCCGGCGACCAAGCACAGGCCACCGAGCTGCGCGAGGCGATATGGCAAGACGTGTATCAGAGCTTCAAGCGGGCCTACGCCTTGGCCGATCTCTGGAACGACCTGACGCCCCGCGTCGGAAAGGTGGGATAAGTCAGGGACGGGAGAGTAGCGGCGGATGATTAAGAAAGTGGAAGCGGAATGGCGATTCAGGTAATTGATAACTTCGAGGCTATGAGGCCAAAGGCCCGAATATGTCGTAGCCTTTGTTTCGTTTAGACCACATCCTCGCGTCTGCATATAACTTCGTCTGGTGAAAATCTTTGCTGTCATACGCGAGACGGAGCGCAATGCCTAGTACCTCAGGACCCGCAGTTTTCGATGACCGGCTTCCTAAAATTTTTCTCAAGGCAATGCCAAAGATCTCAATGAAGTCGTGCCCGCAGCAGATTTGATAGGGATCATCATTCATCTCATCTACAAGTTCCGACAATCTATTACTAACGTCTTTCTTATCTAAACACCGATTGCTAGTCAAAGCAAAAATATTACTTAGCATTTTGTCCTGATCTATTTCTAACGAATTGCGGTCAATGAAACGGTCAAAATGAAGCCCTTCAAAGCGCAGGTGAAGGTTATCTGTCATAGACAAGTAGCGAAGATGACCTATAATCAAGGTTTTCTGTATCAGATCATCGCGTATTTCACCTTCTTGATTTCGAAACTCACGAATTTTCTTTTCTGAACCTAGTTCAAGCAAAACTGCATCAAATGCCTTGGTTTTAATAATCATCATTTCGACGTCATGATAGTCAGTGACAATCACATTTTGCGACTCCGGTAACGAACCGTCAATATGTCCAAAGTCTGCATCAACGATTCCCATAAAACCCTGTACACCGTTATATGTCTCAAGAATCGCAACGGCGTTAAGGACTTTCTCCTTACCTCCAGCAGGAATAATCGGCATTTCTGAATTTTTAACAAATCGGTAGAAAAATCTTTCGTCCTTACTTCCTTCGAGGAGGAGGATAGGTCCCTTGTATTTGGCGCGTATAAGAAGAACTTCATTGGCTATTTCGTCGCCTGTCTGATCCATAATGTTAGAACTATCCTCCACCTAATAGATCGACCATGAGATCTCGCCGATCGTGAATGATCGATGGAGAATGAGTAGCTATAAGAAAATCAAGATCTGCTAACTCCGATATTTTAGCAATATCCTCAAGAAATTTTCGCTGCCATGTGACATGAAGAGATAGTTCAGGTTCATCAATAAAAATCAGGGAACCCGGCTGTGCCTTGAACAAAAGTTCGTACGTCAGGACAATTTCGTGCTGCTCACCAGAAGACAGTGCCCTTGGAGGCACAATAGACTCATCGTGAGCCGATTCAAAGATGAAACCCTTCTCTCTATCTACTTCAAATTTCTTATATGAGAAGCGTGAGTTGACAATATCTTTGAACAATTCCACTCGAAGGAGAAGCCAGTCGAAAACTTGTAGTTTCTTCTTAACATCGTCTAGATACGCCCATAAAACCTTTCGTTCACTATCTTCCAAATTTTCGGGATGGAGAGGAACAGGTGCCCCAGGAGCAATAAGACCAGACTGCATCAATCGATCTCTATATTTTGACTGACCATTATATTCTTCCCTTATGTGCTTTTCCGTCGCTTTCTTAGGAAGTTCCAGCTTCAAAAGTCGTCGAGGGAAAGAGCTATCTAAAGACGCTCCAAGTTCACCGGATTCTCGTTGGTACTTTTCTATTTGGGAGATCATATCCTCCGAGTATTGCTCTACCGTCATCCGCTGTTGCACACGAACTCTTCTTCTATATCGAGGCACAGGTTCTTCGTCTTCTTCCTTATACCCTGTAAAGAGTCTCTGGGTTTCAAGAACCACAATATTAGTTTGTTCTAATAGATTTTCTATATTTTCTGGAATCGGGGTGATAGACTCACGAATATCAGAAGGTAGAAGATGTCCATAGGAGAGGATGACCTCGGCTAAAGACATTCTTCTGTCGGTTTTTTCATCGTACCATTCAGATAGACCAATTCGTTCTACATTGTCAATCATATCGTCTATCCTATTTTTTAGGTATCCGAGAGGATATTCCCTGAGTATTTTCTTATCTTCTAGCGATAGTGTATATTTGGTCCGTTTTTGCCCAAAATGGTAGATAAATTTCAACTCTTCTTTGGCTCGAATAACTGTCAGGCTACCTTTAGGCTTGAAGCGGATCACAATACGGTCAAAAGGAGTAACAAGCATTGAGAGAAACTGACGTTTGAAGAGATCGGATATAAGACGGAGAACCGTCGTCTTGCCGACTCCATTCGGTCCGTGGATTATCGTAATACGGTCATCTGTCTTCAGAGGTATCTTGTGATCAAAATACCCGAACAGGGATCGAATTTCTATTTCCTTTATTTTCATGTCTGCCTCCGCATAAGTATACTCTATTTCCCTTCTTTTTACAAATCCCTCCACTCCTCCTCTATCCCTCACACCTGAACATCTTCATCACCTCGGACCTCAATATGATTGATCGCCTTCACGGCGAATGCAGCCGACTTCGGCTTGGCGAATGGACGGGATGCGTCGCTTCTGAGGTCACCGGGCTTCGCGGCTAACTTCGGCTTTTAGCGTCGTCTTTAGCGACTTGTACGATCTCGCTGTCTCTTGAGCGACTGTCCACCCTCGTCAGATCCCAATGCTTGACCGAGCACTCGTATGACGAGTTGAGGACAGGTTGGTTAAAGACTAGATTCGTCAGAGTCATACACCTCCTACGACGGCATAGCAAAGATACGTCGTCCAAGCTGGCTATCAAGGCACTTTTGCCTTGTAGCAGGAGAGCAGCCGCACTATTTTTAACTATACTGAACACCAATACTCCCTTCCATCCAACCGTAGCACACCGCTTATGAAAAATCCCATCCGCATCGGCGTCGTCGGCTGCGGTGCCGTCGCCCAAGTCCAGCACCTGCCCAACCTCACCGCGCTCAAGGACCTGTTTTCCGTAGAGATGGTCTGCGACCTCTCGCCGCGCTTGGCGCAGACGGTGGCGCGGGAGTTTTACGTGCCGCACCACACCAGCGACTGGCGGGCGCTGCTCGCCGCAGACCTCGACGCCGTGCTCTTGTGCCACACCGACCCTAAGACCGAGATCGCGGTCGCCGCTTTTGAGGCCGGCAAGCATGTCTTTATCGAAAAGCCGGTCTGCTTCTCGCTGCCAGAAGCCGACCGGATCATGGTCGCTCGGCAGGCGGCGGGCACGGTGGGCTTGGCCGGTTATATGAAGGTGTACGATCCGGCCTTTGAGGCGGCCGCTCGCGCAACCGCCGACATGGCCGCGATCCGCTTTGTGCAGATCCACCACCTGCACACCAACAACGCGCATCACCTCGCGCACTTCCGCCTGCACCGCGCTGACGACCTGCCCGTTGATGCCGTTGAGCAGACGCGCATGGCACGTGCGGCGGCCGTGCGCGAAGCCATCGGCGAGGTCTCCGCCGATGTGCAGGCTGCCTTTGGCCACCTCGCCGGCAGCATGATTCACGACCTCTACGGCCTGCGCGCCATCATGGGCGTACCCGAGCGGGTCGCCAGCACTGAAATCTGGTACGAAGGCTGGGGCGTCAGCACCGTGCTCGTTTATGCAAACGGTGCGCGATGTGCGGCCACTTGGGTTGAGCTGAAGGATGTGCGCGATTTCAAGGAGACTCTCGAAGTTTGCGGTGACGACTGCCGCGTCCTGCTTTCTTATCCGACCGGCTTTTCGCGGGGGATCCTCTCCACCTTGGAGATTCAGACCCTCGACGAGGCCGGGGAGGCCATCGTCCACCGCCCGGCCATCGCGTGGGAAGGCCCCTTCGTCCGCGAGTTAAAGCACTTCTACGCCTGCATCGCCGAGGGAGCGAAGCCGCGTACTCCCTTGGAAGAGGCCCGCTACGACATCGCCCTAATCATCGACATCGTCAAAGCCTATAGGGGAAGGGATATACTGAGTTAGTTAGCAGATTTTCCGGGACACTCTTAACAAGGCGTTCATGCGATATGACTTCTGAAACACAGTCTATTGGCGCTCTGACCAAGAGCAGCCTGCTGCCCGCTTGGCAGCCCCAGATCGAGAGCGCGAGTACGCACGAGGCGATCACTGCCGTCTTCCGATCGTTTGGACTCGATGCGATCGCGGACCGGCTCAATTACCTCCGACAGCTTGTCGAGGACGACCCTGACGAGTCGCCCATGGCGATTGAATCGTTGAGAGCGATGGCCCTTTTTCTTATGAGCGAACGACAATTAGCCGCTCCACAAATCGGCGTCACCCCGGACGGATTGGCGCAAATTGAGTGGCGGTTCCCAACCAACGGTATTCTGGCCATGGAGTTCCTGTCCTCTGGTCTGATCCGGTTCGCCGCCATCTCTGCGCCGGCCCGACCCGGAGTCGAACGGCTGAGCGTCAATGGGACGTTGCCTAAAGATGCGGCCTTGGAAGCGATCCGGCCGTTCACCGCACGTCTATAGCTTCGATGATGGCCCAACCGCTTCCCGACGACGACCACATATCACGGTACTGCAAGCCATCGGCTATCAATGAGAGTGGCATGCCCATGGTGAACGCCTTCAGCCTACGACAGGGAGAAGAGCACCTCTCGGTCAACTGGCTTGAGTACTTCGATGAGACCGACTTGAACGCCGCCGTTGAGCGGGTTCGAGAGGTGTTTCGTAGCAAGGATTTCCAAGTACGACCGAATGGCCGATTTGCGGTGCTAAACGTCGGGGTTGTAAAGACAGCTATCCACGAAGTGGTCGGGCGTCGCTTGGACATAGATCATCTGCCCCTCAGCGATGACAAGTCCCACGCCGGTATTCTCGGATATGCTTCGGAGGACTTGGCGGTTGCCGTAGAGCTAGCAGCACTCGTCACATCCCAAGACGTACACCCCGCCATACCTTGATCAATTTGGCCTCGTACCTGATAGGATGGCACTGCTCGGGGCGGTCAAACAGCGCGGTCGCTGACCATTACTACGTCCGCTCCGTGTAGCCCGTTTTCGTGCGTCGAGCATCTTTCACTCAAACAGTTGCTGTAGCCAATTAGCGAATGCTGTGCTGAGTGTTCCATCTACGTGCAAATCGTGTGCGCCAATGGCGGCACCCATTTGTCTAGGGTCTTCTCGCGTCGCCAGCCAAGCGTGGATCTTGGCTCGCAGTATCTTCTTCTCGGCAAACTTTCGGTCGGCCCTTGGAATGCCGTCAATGTAGTTCTCGGATAGTGGCCATACTGGATCGTCGGCGGGGATCATCTCTGAGACGAAATTTTCGAGTTCGCCGGGTGATGTGTTGTTGGGCATTAACCAGATGCCGACGCGGGGGGTGCTGTCTATAATGGTGCCAGTGCGTTCAGGACTGTTGGGGACCTCGATATTCTCCGCTCGAAGCCTATTCGCCACAGCACTCCAGCGGGCGTCCAAATCGTCGTTTGCTTCCACGAGGATGCCGACGGCTTTGCGACCAGGAGCCATAATTTCCGAACCTATACCTTCGAGAAGCACTGTTATTCCATCTTTATCCTGAATGTAGAATTCTGGCATCGCTTGATGGCGATTACAGAGTTGTAGAACAACATGCTTGTCGTCTGCCCCTTCAACGAGAAGAACGCGGTCATTATTATCCATCTACTTACCTCACCTCAATATGTTTTTGAGAAATTACCTTACTTCAATGTGTTGTTTGGCGGCGGCTTTGAGATTGCGCTCTGAATACTCGACCGCCCACATCTCCTCATCTTTCCGCTCAAGACGCACGAGTGCCCCTTCGACTTCCTCGCATTCGGCTGTTGCTTGTGCGAAGCCGCGTACACAGTCAAAGCTGTGCGTCGTCGCAATGACCTGTACGTTGTTTGCGTGGGCGGTCTTAAAGACCATGCGCCAGAAATCGGGCTGGACGGAATGGTGAATGCCGTTTTCGACTTCGTCGATAAGTAGGAAGCCGTCCCGGCTATTGGCTAGTGCTAAGGCAGTGCCGGCTAGATGCAGTGCTCCGTCGCCTAAACTTTGCAAAGGGACGGGACGAGCTTGCCCACGGAGCTTTACGACCACCCGCTGAATATATTCGACCTCAGGTTTCTTAGATGATACGTCTGATACGTCGGTGCGGATAACCGCCACGCGCTCTAAGTCGCTGCCGAGTATCAATCTCATTGTCTGCATCGCTCGGTCCTCATCATCCGTCAACGCAATGGCATTCCAGAACCGTACGATTTCTTTATCGCTCAACAGGCCCGGCCCCAAAGGTTGACATCCTATTTGGGATGGCCATTCAGCTTCGAACAAGAAATTATATGAGTACAGATATACACTACCGCCATAACGCTCTACGGTTCTGGCCGCATCCGATCCTTGGATGGGAAGAACCCATGGAAGGATTTGTTCAGTGTCTTGAAATACGACTTTGAACGCCTGAGTATAGCCCCTCTGAACAGAGAAAGGTAGGATTTGTTCGATGCTAGAAGCCTGCTCATCGTCTAGCGGAGTCTCCTCAATCCTGAGTTGTCCTATGTCGCTTTTTGGACCGATTGAGATGCGGGCACATCTCGACACATCTCGTCCGTGGAATAGGGCCGCAAAATCGGGTACAAATTTTCTGTTCACAGTGTGATTTTCAGTGGTAGCGATAGCGTACTCTTGGCGGCTTTCCAGTAGTTCGGACAGTACGGTATAGTGACCACGCGCCGCATAGACCCGGACGGCGTCTAAAACGGTCGTCTTGCCGACGCTGTTCTTGCCTGCCAGCAGCGTCACGCGGCCCAACCGCTCAATGGAAAGCTCATTGATTCCCCGAAACCCCGTTATCGACAGGCTCGGAAGATGTAAGTGGTTATCGCGTCGTTCTTGGGACATGGCGTTAGCACCTTCTTTTGAGGGCGAGAGTTTTGAACTGACGGAATGTGCTGCTGAATCTTGGTCGCTGTTTTGAGAGATCCACGCCTTGGCAGCCTCGCGTCGTTTTTCACGCGCCTTGGTTCCACGATTGATTTCGCTCGGACTTGGCGCACTTTCTTTTATGTACTTTTGATAGTCAAATTCTGTATCTTGTGTAGTATTCATCGAGCCACCTTCCTTCTGCATCAAATGCGGTGATTAGACGATAGAGCGGCAAATCTTCTTCGGAGCAAACTATGGCTAATATCCGACCACTGGCGGTTGCCCCTATCCGAATCCACCGATCTTCATGTCCTGCTGGGTCTGGGGATTCGTATCCGCTTGGATCATCAAATGCGGAGACGGCCTCGTAAAACTGGACTTGGTGCTTCTCTTTGACTTCTTGATATTTGTCTTCATCCCATATAAATCCGATATCCATGCTACGGACTCCATGTAGTATGTGTACTTACAGGCGTTGTTGCAGGAAATCCGTGTTCGCTTACCGATGCCTACTCGTCCCAAAAGCCTGTCTCGCTTAACGTCTCGTATCGCCCAAACTCTGTCAAGAGACGCATCTACACCGCGACCCTCGTCTCCGTATCCCCCGCTGTTAGCGCATTCATATACGCCAGCGTCATATCGCGGGTGCGGTATGTTCCGAAGGCGGCTTCGTCGTTGCGGCGGACGATGGGGAAGGTGTTGAGGATGTATTGGGCGTCGTCGCGCGACAGGCAGTAGAGGTGGAAGTAGAGGGCGTCGAGGCGGGCGCGTAGGTGGCGGCGTTCCTCTTCATCCCATGAGAAGGGCGGGCTGTCGTAGCCGAGGTCGCGGGCGAAAGGGGCCATGTCGTGGGCAGTGTACGTGAGGCGGAGGACGTGGTCGCGGATCAGGTCTCGGGCGGTTTTGTTGCCGAATTTTTGGTCGTATGCGTCGAGGGCGATGACGGGGAGTTGCTCGACGATGTACCAATTCAGATGAGTGCCTTGAGCCTTCTGTCTCGCAACAAAGTCCACACATATAGCATTCAGGTTTGCCATGAGATACGCGGTGGCCATGGGGTCGGCACTGAGGAGTAGAGGCACCGTGTTTCCACAACCCGCCCATGGGACGATGGAAGCAATTACTGTTCTCTCATTTGTAGGATTGGTGATGTCGCGGAAACCCAATGCGTACCCGCGACTTTGGGGCAAAGCCGCCTCTACGTTGTGAGCCGGCACCCAATACTGTGTTTGGGGTAGGAAACTAGGGTCTGCGTGTTGCGCTTGGGTTACTTCCTCGCTGAGATACGGGTTGTGTGTGCTCTCCGGGTTGACGCGAACCGAGTTGGCGCGGTGGTCAAAATGCCAGATCATCCGGCCCTGATACAGCGGCAAATACAGCTCCTGACCTTTCTTCCAGCGATTGCCCTCAACGGGATAGAAACCTTCTGCATTGAGTTGTTCCGCTGTCCTGAAGAGATGAGAGTCGTTGGCCATGTGAAACATCGTAGCGTACCGCACCGGCCACACGCGCTTTTCTTCGCCATCCGAACGATCCACTAGCACGGGATGCTGCTCGTAGATGCGGCGTGTGATCTCCGCGTCCCTCCGGCGGCGGAACACGGGCGCGGTGCCGGTATTCGGATTCACGCGGGCGAAGTCGTCCGGCGTCAGCGGGAAGCAGCGGTCTTTGTCATGGATCGTTTTCGTGTCGCGGAGGAAGAAGGCGCATTCAGTTTGGTCGAATCGGCGCTCTTCGCCGCCCAAGATGAGAGCGCAGAATTTGAAGGATGCGTGAACATCCTTGAAGAAAATTTTCTTGTTCTCAAAATCGAACACGCCGCCCACCCGCCCTGTGGTTGAAACCGACTTAAAAAACCGGGCCGCAGTCTTGTCGGCGTAAATGCCCGACGGCGTCAACAAGCCGACAAAGCCATCCGGCTTCACCAAGCGTAGCGTCCGCTCGACGAACAGCGAATAGAGATTGATGTCGCCGCCACCCAACAGTGGGTAGTAGCCGGAGGTACGAACCACATGACCGAGCTTGTCGGAGTGTTCCTTGGCCGCGTCGAACTCAATGGCCAGTGGGTCGTCCTGTCGGCGGAGTTTCTGGATGGCCGTGCGTCGTATCGCTGCCGTCGGAGCACGGGCCAGTTCCGGGGCGCGACTGGCAAACCACTCAACCTCTTGCAACTTGATGCGATCCCACGGCGGATTGCCGATGATGGCGTCGAAGCCGCCCTCTGGACACTTCGCTTGCCAGTGCTGCCACACGCCGGGGAACGCCACCTCCCAGTGCAAAAAGTGCTCGCGTTGAGCCGTAGCGCAGGCCTCATGCCATAACTCGGCGAAACCCAACCATGCCGCGTCGCTGGTGTCGGGCAAAAGCTCGTCTATGCGCTCCGGCCCCCGGGCGAGCAGGGTGTACGCACTGGCCTGCTGGCGGCCGAGGGTGGTAACCAGCGGCCCTTCCAAAGAAGCGAGGTTTTTCTTCGTCAGGCCAGCCGTTACCCAGCGCAAGCCGCATAGGAAATCCAGCAAGCCGCGCAGGTCGGCTGTCGTCGCCTCCACATGGCCGAACAGTGACGTGGACTCGCGCACCTCGGCCACGTCGGTGTCGGACATTTCCTCAATGCGCTGCATTCCTCCGGTGGCGGCTTCGGCTCCGGCAATGGCACTGGTAGCGAACAAGCCGCCGAGCCGGTTCAACTCGTCCAGAGCGTCGGCAACGCGCAGGCCGATGAGTGAGTCGCCGCAACGCAGGTGGTGGTCGAGGAAAGACAGCGGTGCGCCTACGGTGAAGCTGTGTAGCCATAGCGACACTTTCGCCAATTCGACGGTGAGCGGGTTCTTATCGACACCATAGATGCAGCGTTTGAGGACCATGCGGCGGATAATGGCTTGGTCGGTGAGTTGAACCTCATCGAGAATCCAGTTGGACGCCTTGGCTTGTTGGAGGATGGCCTCGCGGGTCGCCGCCACCCGCTTGACTAACGGCGACACGTATTTGCCATCAAGCCAGTCAGGAATCGCTGGGACGCGCTCGACCAAGGCGGCGATGGCGTCGGCGAGGAAATCTACAGCGGTAACGAGGAAGTGGCCGCTGCCCATCGCAGGGTCCACGACCTTGAGGTGCAAAACCGCCTCGGCCGGATCGAGGGCTTCTAGCTCGGCCTTCCGCCTGTTCTTGGGATGGCGAGTATCCTTGAGTTCGGCCGCCCTTGCTGCAAAGGCGGAGAACCGCTCGTCAATGAGGGGCTTGAGCGTCCGCTCCACGACCAGATCGACGAGGGCTTGCGGCGTGTAAAAACTGCCGCTGTCCTTACGGGCATAAGGGTTGGGGCGGATGACGATTTTGCCGCCGTTGTCGCGGACAGGTTCGCGTTCGAGGAGTTGTTCGTAAATGGATCCGAGTTGTTGTACGGACATGTCGCGGTAGTTGACAAAGCGAGACGTACCAGTGGTGTCGGTGTGGCTCATGTCGTAGATGATCGGCGCGATGGCGGCGTCGGCGAGGCGAGTGGTTTCCAACAGCGGCGCGGCATCCGGTGCGAACAGGCCGCCGTTGTAGGGAGGCAGGCCAATGGCTTGGTCTCCTTGGTCGATGAGCCGGAACAGGTTAGCAAGGTGGTCGTAGTAGTTGGTCGCCAGCGTGGAGAACGGGTCGCGCTGGTTCATCCTCGCGGCAATGTCGTCTCGCACTCGTTTCCGCAAACCATAGTCGTCGTAGCGCGCATCGTGGACTGGCAGCAGCCCCCGGTCCTCGGCGTAGAGCACAAACAGCAAGCGGTAGAGGAAGATTAGCGCCGCATCCCGGCTCTCGGCGAGGCTTTGACCCGACGCCTCGGCCAGCGCATCGACGAGGCGGGGAAACACGCGCTCAAACACCACCCCGGAAAGGTCTTGCGCGACCTGTTCCTCATAGCGGCGTCCCTCGGCCAGTGCCGCTTCAAGGAACGTGACCGTGGACCCGTGCCGGAGAATGAAAGACTCGCGGCGGAACAGCAGGTGAAAGACGCGGAGATCGTCTTCGCGGTCGGGCGCGAGCAGGTCGCCCAAGTCGGCTTCAAAGTAGCCGCTGGCTCGCGGCCGGGCGCGGTAATCGTAGAGCCGCCAGACCCGGCCGTTGGTCAAGATGCCCCAGCGAATGCGCCCCTCCGACTCAATCTCAGCCGTCGCTAAGTATCGGAGAATTTGGCCGTGCGGCGTTCCGCTCCGCTCCCGGCCGTCAAGGGAAAGCCCAAAGCGTTTGCTCTCTTCAACGACGGTGGCGTGACGAAGGCGATCGCCGGCATTGCGCTCGGCAGCGGCTTGCTGCTTGGCAGCGGCGTCGGCGAAAAGCAGATGGTCGGGAATGTCCTCGTTGTGCGCGACGCCCTGCTGCGGCAAATAATCCGCCCATCCGAGCAACGCCAAAACCGGACGGATTAGGTCCTGCTCAGTGGCCGCTTCGTTAGGCTCTTGGGAACGGCTGAGAGCGTCGTACCGCTGTTGAACGCCACCCCTAAACGCAGCAAACGCCTCCGGCTGGGAGCAAGACGCTTGCCACTCCGCCGTGGCCTTTATGCCGTCAGTGAGAAAGTAATGGGTGAACAATTGGCCGGGCATATCCAATCCTCTTAGCTGAACTCCTTATTCCTCAACCTCGGCCCACGCGCCCTTGGCCATCAGCCCGCCGTCAACACAGACGTTCTCGCCGGTCATAAACGATGCCTTGTCGCTGGCTAAGAACAGCATGGCGTTGGCGATGTCCGCTGGCTGGCCGTAGCGGCCGAGCGGATGGATTTTGGCGTAGTCCTTGAAGAATTGCTCGCGCTCGTGGCCGAATGCCTCGATAACCTCATCGACTAACGGCGTCTGGATGCCCCCCGGATTGACCGCTAAAACCCGAATTCCGTGCTGGGCGTAGTCGAGCGCGAGTTGCCGAGTCAGGGAGATGATCCCGCCCTTGCTGGCAGCATAAGCCGAAACCATCGAAGCCGACTGCAACCCTTGGACGCTGGCCGTGTTGATGATGACGCCCTTGCGCTGCTCCATCATCTGCGGCAGGCAGTGCCGCGCCATCAGGAAAAAGCTCTTCAGGTTGACGTCGATGATCCGGTCCCACATTTCCACCGGCAACTCGTGGGCCGGCAAATAGCTGGGCACGGGCTGGATGCCGACGTTGTTGCACAACACGTCAATGCGGCCCCACTCGTCGAGAATCTGTCCCACGGTCTGGGCGCAAACCTCGTCGTTGGCTACGTCGGCCGCAAAAAAGCGGATTAGGCCCTCTTCTTTGGCCAACGCCGCGCCCGCCTCCGCGTCTATGTCCAACGCTGCGACCTTGGCCCCCTCGCCGGCGAACGCCCGCGAAATCCCCGCGCCAATGCCCTTGGCGCCGCCGGTTACGATTACTACTTGGCCCGTAAAATCAGCCATGACAATCTCCTTTGTGGTTTAATGAAATTTCTTCAATTTACAACAAAACGCCCGTTGCCCCAGCACCTCAACCGGGAACACGCGCTCCATGTACAGCGCCGGCCACGCGCCGAATGCGTCGGCCAGCAGTGTGCGCTCGCTGGTCAGGCATACGGCCACGCCACCGGCCTTTAGCACTCTGGCCACCTCACGGGCAAACCCCTCGTAGAGCGACCGCAGTGCTTGCGGCTCGCCGATTTTTTTGCCAAAAGGCAAGTTGCACACCACCCGATCGACGCTGCCGTCGCCCAAGGGCAAATCCCGCGCATCCCATTGGCGGATGGCGATCGGCTTATAGCGCGGGCCGATGTTGGTACGAGCGGCAGCCACAGCGGCCGGGGACATGTCGCCGCCCAAGAGCTGGGCATAGCGACCGCATAGCCCTCGCTCGATGAGGATGGTCCCAGCCCCGCACATCGGATCGACGAAGACGTCGCTGTCGGCTGGCTCGGATAGCATTACCAAGGCCCGCGCCACGGTCGGTCGCAACGAAGCCTCCACTTGCGCGACCTTGTAGGTGCGGTGGCGCATGGTCTCGTCGGAAAGGCGCACCCCGCACAGCAGCTCGCCGGCGACCTCCAAGCCCCACACCTCCAACAGGGCGTGCTCGGCCTTGTACTTCCAGCGCGGGAAACGCCACGCTACGGCTTGCTGCAAGGCGCGGCGCATCTCTTGGCGCGCATAGCGCTGCTGTCCGCCGCGACGCTGGGCCACTATTCGGTAGGTGATGCGCTTGATTCGCTTGGGGCGAGCGCGGCGGTGCGCCCCCACGGCCTCGGCAAAAAGCGGAGACTCAGCGACGAGTGCGCCGGCTTGGGCCAAGCCCTCGCGCGCCGCGCCCACCGGGCCGCGCACGACCAGCGCGAATATATCTTCGGTCGTTCCCAAGGAGAGCAGGGCCGGCGGCGGAGCATCCGTCGCAAAGAATACCACGCCGCGCTGCTGGCCCTGCCGCTGGCCCCCCACGCACGCCGCGATTTCTCGTTGGGCGATCTGCTCTAGCCCAGGGGCGACGAATGCGTAGAATTGCACGGCCCTATTCGTAGAGGTCGTTTAGATCGGCCGCGGCGAGCTCGACCAAAAACTCGGCGAGCTGCGCTGCCACTTGCTCCAAGCAGCGGCGGCCCTTTTCCGGGGTGGCTTGGCGCGGGTCGCCAATGCCTGTGTCGTCGGTCGCCTGCGTCCAGTCGCGCTGGGTCCAGACCCAGCCTTCCCGCAGCGCGGCCATCTTAAACTTGTGCTCGCGGCCGCTACCCGCCTCCGACAGGGGCCGCACCCAATCCGGCCGCAAGTACTGCATGAGGCTGGTTTCCATTTCGTTGGCGTGGTCGCCGCCGGCCGCGAAAAGCCCGGTATCGACGATGCGATACCAATCCATGCAGCAAATAAAAATCGCATGGCGCGGCAAAAGCTCCCGCACCATCTGCTTGAAGTCGTTGCCACCGTGGCCGTTTACAATGAGCAGTTTGGGGATGCCCTGATGGGCGAGGGCCTCGACCAAGTCGCGCAGGACCGCGAGTTGGGTCGAGGGATTGATATTGAGGTCCAGCTTGATGTCGAGTTGGCCGGTGTTGACCCCAAAGGGCACGGTCGGCAAGACGATGACCTGAGCGGCTTGCTCCCAAGCGATGCCGGCCGCGGCCGCCGCGATTTCGTCGCACTGAACCACGTCGGTCGAATAGGGCAGGTGGTAATTGTGGGCTTCCGTAGCCCCCCACGGCAGGATCGCCACCTCATACGGGGTTTGCGCTACGGTCTGCCAATTGGTCTCGGCGAGGATGTAGGGTCGGCCGGGCATTATAATAGTACCGCTCGGTGCAGGGGCCGGTACACCGCTCCGCTCGGCTTGAGGATGCTTTCGATCAGTTCCATCGCCTCCACCGGAACCTGCAATCGCGGCAGGTCGCCGCTCCCCTTGCCGCTGGGCGGGCGCACCCCGGCCCGCACCCGACCGAGCGTCACGTGCGGGCGGAAGTCCCGTTCCTCCCGCGCCCAACCCGCAGCGTACACCACCGCTTCAACATCCCGTTGCAACGCCCCCAACCGTCCGTCCGCGTCGGCCACGCCGGCCCAAACGACCTTGGGCTGGCGGCGATTGGGAAAGCAGCCGCTCTGCCCAACCGACGTGACAAACCCTGTGTGCCGGGCGGCAACCGCGGTCAGCCCCTGCCTCAGCGCGGCGATTTGTGCGTCCTCAGCCGCGCCGAGAAAGCGCAGCGTCAGATGGAGGTTTTCCGGCCGCACCCAAGCCACGCTCTGTGCCGGCCACAACGGCCGCAGCGCGTCGCTCAGCTTCCCTAGCACGGCCGGCAGCCGGATGGCGACAAAGGCGCGTTTAACGGGCACCGCAAGCCCGCAAACAGGCGTTTAAGTACCCCCGGCTCTCGGCCGCAATCGTCGCCACCTGTCCCAAGTCGTACTCCCTCGCGCCGATCACTTCTAGGTTGGCCGCCACGTCTAGGCCGTTGTCGTGCAGCACTTTGACGTATCCGAACAAGTCGATATCGCCGCGCCCACACGCTTGCAATTCCGGTTCGCCCGGCCCGCCGGCTGCCACCGCGCAATCCCGGATATGTACGTGCTTGACCCGCGCAATAACCGCTGCTAGGGCCTCTACCGCATTCTCCCCCGCCCGATGGATGTGGCTCGGATCCATATCGACGCCAAACCCCGGCGAGTCAATTCGCTCCATCGCCCGCAACGTGGTCGGCGTATCGTAGATGCACTGCCCCACGTGCGCCTTGACGCACAGCGTTACGCCGTGTTCGTGTGCCCTATCGGCCATTTTGGCCAACAGCGCGACCTGCCGGTCGAAATCTTCCTCCACATCGCTTTTGCCCCCCGGGCCGACGTTGACGACCGGAATGCCGATTTCAGCACCGGCCGCAAACGCCTGCATCAAGCGCTCTTCGTCGAGCGCCGCTTCTTCCATCGCCAGCAATTTTAGCTCGTATTTTTCCGCTAGTTCCTTGATTTGGTTGGCCTGCGCCGACCAGTTGTCCAACTCCAAGTGCTCGCACATGCCCTTGATCGCCGCGAGCTCGACGCCGTCGTAGCCAGCGAGGTGGATATGGCGCATCGCCGTTTCTAAATCGAATCCGGCAAAGAGCACCGAATTGGCCCCTAAATGAATCATTTTAGCAAACTCCTCTTGGGTGATAAGCAATTGATTTTACTGAATTACCGAGCGGCTAGTATAGGGCGGTGAAAAAGGGGCGTCAAGCGACTGTAGGGAGAATGCTTGACGGGGTTTGGCCGTTGGTATTTCATCTGTTAATAAAAACCATCGGAGGGTTTTTCTGGGATGGCGTAGTTTCGTCCAGACCTCGGCCAGACTCTGTTGGTCTAGATATACCGCTACGCATTTACCTTATCGAGATCGCGCACCTTGCGCGTAGTGATTTTGAAATCATGCCCCAAGGCACCGAGGATATTGAAAAGTACATCGAAGCTAATTTTTCCGATCTTGGTTCTATTTTCGATCTGGGCAATGCGCGGTTGGGAGACGCCGACCATCTCGGCCAATTGGCCTTGCGTCAAGCCAAGCCGCTTTCTACTCTGCACGATCTTTGCGATGAGCTGTTCCTTCTGGCGTAGTTCGTTGATATTGACGCCGAGTTCCTCTGCCCATTGCTCAATGTTTACCTTTTCCCAAGACATTTTCAAATCTCCTTCAGTCTGCTGAGAATAAGCCGTCTATCCTTATCGGGAATGGTTTTGGTCTTTTTTTGAAGCACATGAACCAGATAAATCGCATCCCCGCGTTTGATAAAATAGAAGACTCGATAGATATTACGCCGTTCTTTGAAGCGCAGTTCGTGTAAACCGAGAGCAATATTGAACAGCGGCTTGCTCAACGGCATCTCTAGAATTTCCCCCTGCCTCAGCCGATCAAGTGCCAAGAAGAAATCCTCCTGTAGGCTTTGAGATAATCCCTCGACAAATTTCTCGACCGGCGAATTGCCTGAAGCAGTGGTATAGTAGAGGATTTCCATCCTTGAATTATAAGCTGTGTATTATAATCGATCAACAGAGCCTGCTAGGGCTGAAAGGGGGTCTTTCCATCCCGCACTCCACCGCTTGCCCGCTGCACATTCGTATAGTATATTCTTTGTTTTCGTTCCCCTCCCCTCGCGCTACACGAAGCCATGGAAACCCGAGATATCGTCGTCTGCGGTGCTGGGACAGAATGGTTCCTCACTCATCTGAAGTTCCTCGACTCGACTGCCGAACTACTCGGCCTCAAGACCCACTTCGCAATCGACGACTCGGACAGCGATTAGAACGCACTAAATCTAACGGGAGTATTGCCGTGGTCATCGAAGAAATTCGCATCCGAAACTTTAAGGCGTTAAGAGATGTTCAGCTAAAGAACCTGCCTGCACTGGCGGTGTTTATCGGCAAAAACGGGACCGGCAAAACCACCTTGTTTCGCGTTTTTGCGTTTCTGAAAAACTGTTTGTCCGACAACGTCCGCATTGCGTTGCAAAACGAAGGCGGATTCAGAGGGTTCAAGGAAGTTATTACGCGCGATGTGGACCCCGCGGAAAGCATTGTCATCGAATTCAAGTTTCGCTTGACGATAGCAGAAAAAGAGCGCCTTGTGACCTACCATTTGGAAATCGGCTTACAAGACGAAAAACCAATCGTGCGCCGCGAGGTACTGCGCTATAAACGGTCCTCTTATGGCAAGCCTTTTCACTTTCTCGACTTTTTCGCCGGCAGAGGCAAAGCCGTCAGTAACGAAGAAGATTTTAGCAAACCCGACGCCGAACTCACGCGAGAGGAACAAGTGGTTGCCCCCGACGTGTTGGCGATTGGCGGCCTCGGGCAATTGGAGCGTTTCAAGGCGGCGAAAGAACTCCGCGACCTAATCGAAAACTGGCATATTTCGGATTTTCACATCAGCCAAGCACGCGGTAAGAAAAGCCATCAAGAGGGCCTCCACCTCTCCAGCTCAGGGGATAACTTACCTTCGGTTGCTTTCCAATTGAGAGAAGACCATCCAGATATTTTTGCGACCGTCCTACAAAAAATGCGCGACAGGGTGCCGGGCGTCTCGGATATTGAGGCCAAAGTCGGCGACGATGGGAGCTTGCTAATCCGCTACGCCGATGGTGCTTTCAAAGACCCTTTCTTGGACTTCAATGTCTCCGACGGCACCATCAAAATGTTTGCTTACATGTTGCTGTTGCACGAGCCTAAACCACACAAAGTTCTCTGCGTCGAAGAACCTGAAAACCAGCTATATCCACTACTAATGAGTTTGCTTGCAGAAGAATTTGCAGAGTACGCCCATAGAGGCGGGCAGGTGTTCGTCTCCACGCACTCGCCGCAGTTTCTAAACGCCATACCGCTAGAAAACCTGTATTACATAGAGAAAATCGACGGTACATCGGTCATTGCCCCCTTTACCGACGATCCACTAAGCAGAAGCCAAATGGAGGCCGGAGATAAAGCCGGCTATCTGTGGGAACAGGGTCTGCTCACCGGCTTCGGCGAAAGGGCTACAACGTGATTGTCTAAAACCCCCTCGCTCCATCCCGCACCCCACCGCTTGCCCGCTGCACATCCGTATAGTATATTCTTTGTTTCCGTTCTCCTCCCCTCGCGCTACACGAAGCCATGGAAACCCGAGATATCGTCGTCCGCGGTGCCCGCGTCCACAACCTCAAAAACGTTCACCTCACCTTACCCAAAAACAAACTGATCTGCTTCACCGGCGTCTCCGGCTCGGGCAAGTCCTCGCTGGCCTTCGACACCCTGTACGCCGAAGGGCAGCGCCGCTACGTCACCTCGCTGTCGGCGTACGCGCGCCAGTTTTTGGGGCCGATGGAAAAGCCCGATGTCGATCAGATCACCGGCCTGTCCCCGACCATCTCCATCGCGCAGAAAACCGCCGGCCAAAGCCCCCGCTCCACCGTCGGCACCATCACGGAAATCTACGACTATTTGCGCGTCCTGTTCGCCCGCGTTGGCACCCCGCACTGCACCCAATGCGGCGAGCCGATCGGCGCCCAAAGCCGCGGACAAATCGCGGCCCGCATCCGCGCCCTGCCGACAAACTCGCGCCTGCACATCCTCGCCCCAATAGTCCAAGAGCGCAAAGGCGAATACCACGAGCTGTTCGCGGACCTGCAAAAATCCGGCTACATCCGCGTGCGCGTCGATGGCCAAATTTTCACCCTTGACGAAGCCCCCCAGCTCGACCGCTATAGCCGCCACAACATCGAAGTCGTGGTCGATCGCTTGATTCTCCGCCAGCGGGAAGACCGCCGCTTGGAAGAGGCCATTGACAACGCGCTGCGGCTCGGGCAGGGGACCTTTATCGTGGCGCGCGAAGGGGCCGCCGACTTCCTGCTCAGCGATCGCTTTGACTGCACGGCCTGCGGCATCTCCTATCAGGAGCCCACGCCGCAGATGTTTTCCTTTAACAACCCCCAAGGCATGTGCCCGGACTGCCACGGCCTCGGGACGCAAGTGCTGATGAGCGAGCGTCTGATGGTGCCCGACCCTGCCAAAACCCTGCGCGCCGGCGCGCTCGCGCCGCTCGGTGAAATAGGCAGCAATCGCTGGCGGCAGCATTTATACGAAGGCGCGGCCGAGTGCCTCGGGTTTGATCTCGACACGCCGTGGGGGACGCTCGCCGCCGAGCAGCAGCGCGGGTTCCTCTACGGCCTCGGCGACGAAAAGATCACCTTTACGTACACCAACCTGCGCGGCGCGAGCTGGTCGCACAACGACAAATACGAAGGCGTCATCCCGTTTCTCGAAGAAAAGTTCCGCACGGCCAACGAGAAACAGCGCCGCGAGTTAGAGCAGTACATGGGCGTCCAACACTGTGCGCGGTGCGATGGCGGCCGCCTGCGAGCCGAGTCCCTCGCGGTCAAAATAGACGGACGCAACCTGCCGCAGCTCACCGCGGTCGCCATTGAAGAGACGCACCGCTTCTTCCGCGCCGTTGCCTTTGAGGACGCCCACGCCGTCATCGCCGAAGAGGCCCTCAAAGAAATCCGCGGCCGCTTGCAGCTCCTCTGCGACATGGGCTTGGGCTACCTAACCCTCGACCGCGGCGCACACACCCTGTCCGGCGGCGAGGCCCAGCGCATCCGCCTCGCCTCCCAGATCGGCTCCGGCTTAGTCGGCGTGTTGTACATCCTTGACGAGCCTTCCATTGGCCTGCACCACCGCGACAACCAGCGGCTGTTGGCCACGCTCAAGCGCCTGCGCGACATCGGCAACACGGTCATCGTCGTTGAGCACGACGAAGAGACCATGCGCGAGGCCGATGTGGTCGTTGACTTTGGCCCCGGGGCGGGCGAGCGCGGCGGCACACTGGTCGCCTGCGGCCCCCCCAGCCACCTAGAGCACAGCCCCCAATCCCTCACGGGCCGCTATCTCGCCGGCGAGGAAGCTATTCCGGTGCCGAGCGAGCGTCGCCACGGCAATGGCAAGTGGCTGGTCGTCGAAGGAGCGCGCCAGCACAACCTCAAAAACATTGAGGCGCGCATCCCCCTCGGCTTGTTCACCTGCGTCACCGGCGTCTCGGGCTCGGGCAAAAGCTCGCTGATCAACGACATCGTCTTCAACCAGCTCGACTGCGTCCTCCACCGCGCCCTGCGCGAGCCGGGCCTGCACGCGGCGATCCAAGGCGTGGAACACCTCGACAAGGTAATCCGCATTGACCAAAAGCCCATTGGCCGCACGCCCCGCTCCAACCCGGCCACGTACACCGATGCGTTCACGCCCATCCGCCAACTGTTTGCCAAGCTGCCCGAGGCTCGCCTGCGCGGGTACCAACCGGGCCGCTTTTCCTTTAACGTCAAAGGCGGGCGCTGCGAAGCCTGCGCCGGCAACGGCGCGAACTTGGTGGAGATGGAGTTCCTCGCCGATATCTGGGTCACGTGCGAAGTCTGCGCGGGACGCCGCTTCAATCGCCAGACCCAGACCATCAAATACAAGGGCCAGTCGATCGCCGACGTGCTGGACATGGAGGTTGAGGAAGCACTGCGCCTCTTTGAAAACGTGGCCCCGGTGCGCCGCGTGCTCCAGACCCTGTACGACGTGGGCCTCGGCTACATCAAGCTCGGCCAGCCCGCTCCCACCCTGTCCGGCGGCGAGGCCCAGCGGATCAAACTGGCCAAAGAACTCTGCCGCCGCCGCACCGGCCGCACCCTCTACATCCTCGACGAGCCGACCACCGGCCTGCACTTTGCCGACGTGGATAAGCTGCTGCGCATCCTCCACACCTTTGCCGACCAAGGCAACAGCGTCGTCGTCGTTGAGCACAACATGGAGGTCATCAAGACCGCGGATTACATCCTCGACTTAGGGCCTGAAGGGGGCGAGGACGGCGGCTGGGTCATTGCGGCCGGGCCGCCGGAAGCGGTGGCCCAAAACGAGCAATCGCACACCGGCCGCGCGCTCAAAGAGATTCTCAACCCGCAGCGGGTTGCGCGGGCCGCGGCGGCGACGAATGGTCACGGCGAGGAGCACGGCTGGATCCGGGAAATCGAGATCCTCGGTGCGCGCCAGCACAACTTGCGCAACATCGACGTCAAAATCCCCCGCGACCAGCTGACCGTCATCTCCGGCGTCTCCGGCTCGGGCAAGTCCTCGCTGGCCTTCGACACCCTGTACGCCGAGGGGCAGCGGCGCTACGTGGAGTCGCTATCGGCTTATGCGCGGCAGTTTCTCGAGCAGATGCAAAAGCCCAAAGTCGAGCGCGTCTCGGGGCTGTCGCCCGCCATTGCCATCGAGCAGAAGGCACCGAGCCGCAACCCCCGCTCCACCGTTGGCACGGTCACCGAAGTGTACGATTACATCCGCGCCCTGTACGCGGCCTTGGGGACCCAATACTGTCCGCGCTGCCAAGTGCCGGCCGGTACGCAGACCGCGCAGGAGATGGTCGAGCGCATCGCGCAGATGCCCACTGGCCGCCGCATCCTCATCCTCGCGCCGATAGAGCCGCGCCACAACGAAGGCTACGAGACCCTGTTGGCGCGCGCCCGCAGCGATGGCTTCCTCCGCGCCCGCATCGACGGCACGGTCCACGACTTGCGCGAGGAAATCCAGCTAGAACGCCGCCATCGCCACCGCATTGAACTCGTCGTCGATCGCCTCGCGGTCCGCGCTCGCGAGCGAGGCCGCCTCACCGAATCCGTTGAGCGCGCCCTAGAACTCGGCGGCGGCGAGTTGGTCGTGGCCTCGCCCGACGATGGGGCGGAGGAACGCTTCAGCCGCCGCTACTCCTGCCCGGAATGTGGCCGGGCCTTCTCGCCCCTAGCGCCGCAGTCTTTCTCCTTTAACCACCAGCAGGGCATGTGCCCAGTCTGCGAGGGGCTGGGGCTGGGATTGGGCGTCGATCGCGAGCGGGTCGTAGTGCCGCATCTGACTGTGCGCGAGGGCGCGATCCGCGTTTGGGGGCCAGTACAAGACCCGGCGTTTGCCCGCCTCCTCGCGGTCGCGGGGGAGGCCCTCGGCTTCAGTTTGGACACGCCATTTACCGCGCTCGCGCCCGAGGCCCGGCGCGCCCTGCTCTACGGTGCCCCCGAACAGCCCTTGACCGTGGACGCGCTCGGCTTCCGCTACACGGGCGTCTTGCCGACCCTTGACGAATACGCGAGCACCAGCCGGCGGCATCGGCACCTCTTGGGCCAAGTCCCGTGCTCAGCGTGCGAAGGCAGCCGCCTGAACACCGACAGCCGCGCCGTGTACCTCCGCGACAAGAGCATCGTCCAACTGGCCCGCCTGACCATCGCCGAGAGCGCATCCTTTTTCCGCGAGATGCAACTCCACGAGCGCGAGCGCGACATTGCCGGCGAGCTGTTGCAAGAAATCCGCACGCGCCTCGGGTTTTTAGAGCGCGTCGGCCTCGGTTACATCGACTTGGAGCGCCGCGCCGCTACTCTGTCCGGCGGCGAGGCCCAGCGCATCCGCCTCGCCTCCCAAATCGGCTCCGGTCTCACCGGCGTCCTCTACCTGCTCGACGAGCCGACCATCGGCCTGCATCCCCGCGACAACGCCCGGCTATTGGACGCCCTCAAGTCCCTGAAGGACTTGGGCAATACCGTCGTATTGGTCGAGCACGACCGCGACACCCTCGAAGGGGCCGACCACATCGTCGATCTCGGCCCGGGCGCGGGCAGCGAGGGGGGCACTCTCGTCGCGGCCGGGGGGCCGAGCCAGCTCGGCAATGGCCGGCAGTCGCTGACCAGCGCGTACCTGCGCGGCGAGTTGCACATTCCGGTCCCGGTCCGCCGCCGCACGCGCCGCAACGGGCAGCTCGTGGTGCGCGGCGCCCGCCAACACAACCTCAAAAACATCGATGTGCGCATTCCGCTCGGGCACCTCGTGTGCGTCACCGGCGTCTCCGGGTCGGGCAAGTCCTCGCTGGTGGAGAGCGTGCTCTTCAACGCGCTCGCCAACCAACTACACAAGGCCACCCGCCCGGTCGGCGAGCACGACCAAATCGAAGGGGTCGAGCGCCTCGACAAGGTCATCCACATCGATCAAGCCCCCATCGGCCACTCCCCGCGCTCCACGCCCGCCACCGTCATGGGCGTCTTCGACCTGACGCGCCAGCTCTACGCCGACCTGCCGGACGCCAAGGTCGCCGGGTTTGCCGCCGGGCACTTCAGTTTCAACAAGCCGGGGGGGCGTTGCGAGACCTGCGAGGGGCTGGGGCAGCGCTGCATTGAAATGCACTTCTTGCCCGATGTCTGGGTCGAATGCGACCACTGCCGCGGCCAGCGCTACACGCCCGACGTGCTGCGGGTGCAGTTCAAGGGGCACTCAATTGCCGATGTGTTGCAGATGCGGGTGCGCGACGCGCTGGTCCTCTGCGAGAACATCCCGCGCATTCGCAAGCGGCTACAAATCATGGCGGACGTCGGCTTGGGCTACATGTCTTTGGGGCAGTCCTCTACCACCCTGTCCGGCGGCGAGGCCCAGCGCCTCAAGCTGGCGGCTGAATTGTGCCGCCCCGACACCGGGCAGACCCTCTACATCCTCGACGAGCCGACCACCGGCCTGCACTTAGCTGACATTGAGTGCCTGCTCGCCGTGCTCCACCGCCTCGTGGACGCCGGCAACACCATGGTCGTCATTGAGCACAACATGGATGTCATCAAGACCGCCGATCACCTCATTGACTTGGGGCCAGAGGGGGGCGATCAGGGGGGGAGGCTCGTCGCGGCTGGTCCGCCGGAAAAGGTCGCCCAGCACCGGCCATCGCACACCGGCCGCATTCTGGCCCAAGTGTTGCGGCGGGCGCGAAAGACTCGGCGAACATGAGCGATTTGCACCTGCCCCAACGCGCCTTTTTCGAGTTTTCCTTTTGCTGCTCGCGGCGGCAGAAGCCGCCCAAGATCGACGGCAACTTGCGCGATTGGGACGCCGCCGAGCGCGTGCCCGACCTGATGGCCGTCGATGGCCACAAGCCCTTTGCCTCCGTCTATATGGCCTACGACGACAGCGGCCTGTACTTTGCCTGCGCGGTCAAGAACAAGACGAAGTACCAGCTCAACCCGCTGCAACCGGCGGCCGGCGACAGCCTCGAACTGTTCATCGACACCCGCGACATCAAGGAGCATCGCGCCAACCGCTTTTGCCATCGGTTTTACGTCTTGCCCGGCGGCAGCGGCCAAGGGGGCAAGCAACCCATTGCCCGCCAGACCTCCATTGCAGACGCCCGCGAACAGGCCCCGCCCTGCCCGGAGGACTCCATCGAAACCGGCCTGCGCCGGCTCAAGCGGAGCTATCAGTTGGAGATCAAACTGCCGGCGGCCGGCCTCAATGGTTTTGCCCCGAGGGAGTTCAGCCGAGTGGGGTTTGCGTACCTGTTGCACGACGTGCAGCACGGCACCCAATCTTGGTCGTCCATCCCAGACCTAGGAGTAGAGCGCGATCCGAGCACTTGGGGCACGGCCGAACTGGTGGGCTAGGACAGTCGGCGGCCTTTTGCCTATATTTACAATGAATTTTCATCCGCGCCTTTACCTAAGACCATGCCATGCCTAATTCCGCTGTAATCCACCGGGTCGCCGGGGTGGGGATTTTCGTGCTGACCTTGGGGATGTACGTCAAGACCCTCGCGCCCACCGTGTCGTTTTGGGACTGCGGCGAGTTCATCGCCACGTCCTATATCCTCGGGGTGCCCCATCCTCCGGGCGCTCCGTTGTACGTGCTGTTGGGGCGCGTCTTCACGTTGTTCCCCATCGGCGAGGTCGCCCTCCGCGTCAACTTCATGTCCGCGCTGACCTCCGCGCTGGCAATCTGGTGCGTCTATCTGTCGACCGTCGCGCTGGGGCGGCGGGCGTTGGGCGGCCAGCCCTTGCAACCGCTCGGCGACGCCCGCGACATCGGCGTCCTCGCCGGGGGGGCCGTGGCCGCGCTGACGTTGGCGTTTTCCTACACCCAGTGGTACAATGCCTCCGAAGCCGAGGTCTATGGGTACTCCATCTTGTTCACGTGTCTGGGGCTGTGGCTGATTCTCTACTGGGAAGGCAGCGGGGCCGGGGCCGCCAACGACCGCTGGCTGTTGGTGCTGGCGTATTTGTTTGGGCTCGGCGGCGGCTTGCACCTGTTGTGCCTGCTGACGATTCCATCGCTCATGCTGCTGGCGTGGTTTGCCGACCGCGGGCTGCGGCAACTCATCGTGCTGTTGATAGCATGGGGCGTGGTCGGCGGGCTGGGGCTGGTGGTGTTGGGGCCGGGGGCGCAGTCGAATGGGGTGCTGGGGCTGGGGCTGGTCGGGCTGCTGGCTTACCTGTACGGCCGCGACCGCCGGCTGTTTGTCCTGCTGCTAGGCGTCCTCGTGCTGTTCGCGCTGGGCTATTCCACATACAGTGCGCTGTACATTCGCTCCGGCCTAAATCCGGCCATTGACGAAAACGATCCCGAGACGTGGTCGGCGTTTGTCAAGTTTCTCAACCGCGAGCAATACGGCACCGAGAGCATGCTGACGACCATGCTGACGGCGCGGGCGAGCCGCACCTATCAGTTTTGGGATCAGCAGATGAAATACTTTTTTCAGCAGTTTCCCTTTCCGCTGTTGGAGCGGACCGTAGAGTTCCGCAAGGCCACCATTAACCTGCCGGAACAGGTGGCCGTTTCGCTGGTGCCGTACTTGCTGGGGCTGTGGGGGCTGTTGTGGCACGGGCGGCAGGACTGGCGGCGGTTTGGGGGCGTGTTGGTGCTGTTCTTGGTCATGGGGTTTGGGCTGTCGCTCTACCTGAACATGCCCGACCCGCAGCCGCGCGAGCGGCACTACGTGTTTGGGGGCATGTACTTGGCGTTCGCGCTGTGGATGGGGTTGGGCTGGCTGGGCGTGGTGGAAGCGGTGCGGCAGCAGTGGGTGCGGCATCGGGCGGCCGTAGTCGCGGTGGCCGCGGCTGGGTTGTTGCTGCCGGCCGGAGTGGCGGCGAAGCTCTATCACGTGGAAGACCGCACGGGCGACTTTATTGCCTACGATTACGCGCACAACATGCTGACGGGCTGCGAGGAAGGCTCCATCCTGTTCACCAATGGCGACAACGACACGTTTCCGCTGTGGTTTTTGCAGGAGGTGGAACAGGTGCGCCGAGACGTGCGGGTGGTCAACCTGAGCTTGTTGAACACCAACTGGTACATCAAGCAACTGCGCGACCGCGAACCGCGCATCGACATCCGCTATACAGACGACTTCATCGACTCAGTGCTCACCGACACGCAGATGGTCGATTTATACAAACGGTACTGGCCCGATCCCAAGGTGCCGCCGGAGTTCAAAAAACTGGGCATCGACCTAGAAGTGAGCACCCCCCCCGAGTTCCCAATCCTCCGCGTCCAAGACGTCATGGTCATCAAAATTCTGGCTTGGAACGAGTGGAAAAAACCCATTCACTTTGCCATCACCGTTCCCTCCAGCAACCTGCTCAACCTCGACCCGCACCTGACGATGGTCGGCATGAGCGTAAAGGTCTCGCCCGAGCCCACAGACGGCGTAGATGCCGAGGCCCTAGAGCGCAATCTCCTCGAAAAATACCGCTTCCGCGGCCTCAACGATCCATCCTTGTACAAGGACGAAAACTCCGAGCGCCTCTTGGGCAACTACTGGGCTTGCGCCTTGCAACTGGCCCGCAGCTACGAGGAGCAGGGCCGCCGGGCCGAGGTGCCGCAGCTCATGCAGTGGGCGCGGGACAACATCTATCTGAGCTGGGAAAACCACTATACGGCGGCTGATTACTTCAGCGAGCTCGGGCAGTACGACATAGCGACCGAGCACCTCTACGAGGCCGCTCGGTTTCTCATTGAGCGCGTGGGCACTGAGCCTGCCGCCACCTACGACAACATCGTCGCGCTGGCCGGATTGCTGACCCAAGAACCCTATTTGGCCTACGAGCGCGCCGAGGGCCTTTATCGCCAAGCCATTGCCCTCGCGCCGCCCCGCTGGGAGGGCTACTACGAGTTGGCTGTCGTCCGCCAAGCTAAGGGCGATGTGGCCGGGGCCTTGGCCATCCTCCAACAGTACAAAGAGCAATACGGCGAGCGACCGGAGTTGGTCGAGGCCGAGCGCATCCTCCGCCAGTCCGTTGCTCCATGACCGAGGCCGTCACCGTCGTCATTCCGCACTACCGTGCGGACGTGCTCTACGACTGCGTGGCCTCGGTCTATGCCCACAGCGATCATCCGGTTTGTGTCCTCGTCGTTGACGACGGCGGCAACGCCCCGAGCTTGCAGCGCGCCCAAGCCGCCTTCCCCGCGCTGGCGGTCTTGAGCAACGAGCGCAATCTGGGGTTTGCCGCGGCCTGCAACCGGGGGTTGGCGGCCGTCCGCACTCGCTACGCCGTACTGCTCAACGACGACACCCGCGTCGGCCCGAACTGGCTCGCTCCCCTCGTGGCAATGGCCGACGGCAATCCCCAGATCGCCGCCTGCCAGCCCAAGCTGCGCTCGGCCAGTGCGCCCGAGTGCTTTGATTACAGCGGCGGGGCCGGTGGCTACATCGACGCCTTGGGGTACGCTTTTTGTCGGGGGCGGCTCTTCGACCGCTGCGAGCGCGACGAGGGCCAATACGACGCGGCCGTGCCGATCTTTTGGGCCTGTGGCGCGGCCCTCTTCCTCCGCGTGACCGCGGCCCGCCAAGTCGGTTTTTTCGACCCCGAATACTTTATGCACTTTGAGGAAGTTGACTTGTGCTGGCGTCTCCAACGCGCCGGCTACCAAATCCGCGCCGTGCCGCAATCGGTGGTTTTTCACCACTCGGGTTTTTCCCAGCCGCCGGCCACGTTCCGCAAGGCGTACTTCAACCACCGCAATAGCCTCATCACGGTGTGCAAAAACTCGGGGCTGCGCCGCCTACTGTGGCTGCTGCCCTTGCGCCTGTGGTTGGAGGGATTGGCCGTGCTCTACTACCTCGGCCGAGGCCGGTGGTCCAGCGCCTTGGCCCCTTGTGCCAGCTTGCTTTGGTGCCTCGTGCATTCGCGCAACATCTATCGCCGCCGCTGCCAGAGCCAAGCCATCCGCGGCGCAGCGGTCGCACCGGCCGGCGTCTATCCGGGCAGCGTCCTCTACCAGCACTTTGCCCTCCGCGTCCAGCACACCTCGGCACTCGTACCCGAGCCGGCCGCAGCCCGATGAGCCGCGTCGTCCTCGGGTGCGAACGCCTGCTCGCGGACGCCGGCCCAATCCGCGGTCGGCGCGTCGGCCTGATTACCAATCACTCAGGAGTCGATGCGCGCCTGCAATCCACGGCCGACCGGCTACACCAAGCCGATTGCTGTACGCTCGTCGCCTTGTACGGGCCAGAGCACGGGATTCGCGGTGCCGCGCAGGACGGCGAGCGCATCGCCCACTCCACTGATGCTCGCACCGGCGTACCGGCGTACAGCCTCTACGGTCAAACGCGGTCGCCGGACGCGGCCCTGCTCGCGGGCGTCGAGCTGATGCTCTTTGACATTCAAGACGTGGGCGCACGCTTTTACACCTATCTCTACACCATGAGCCTGAGCATGGCCGCCTGTGCCCAAGCGGGCATCCCCTTCCTCGTGCTCGACCGCCCCAACCCCTTGGGTGGCCAAGCCATCGCCGGCAATTGTCTCGACCCGGCGTTTGCCTCGTTTGTTGGGCAGTACCCGATTCCAGTGCGCTATGGGCTGAGCATCGGCGAGCTCGCCCGGCTCTTCAACGAGGAATACGGAATCGGCGCGGAACTGCACGTCGTGGCTATGGAGGGTTGGCAACGCTCCTTTTACTGGGAAGATACCGGCCTGCCGTGGGTCCCGCCGTCGCCCAACATGCCCAGCCCGGAGACGGCCGTGGTCTATCCGGGAACCTGTTTTTTTGAAGGGACGAATGTGTCTGAAGGACGGGGGACAGCCAAGCCTTTTGAGCAGTTTGGCGCGCCGTTTATCGACGGGGCGCACCTAGCCGACGCGCTCAACAGCCGCGCGCTGCCCGGGGTGGGCTTTCGCCCGGTGTTTTTCCAGCCAGCGGCCGGTAAGTACGCGGGCGAACCCTGCGAGGGCGTCCAAGTCCACGTCCTCGATCGCGCCGCCTTTGAGCCGGTCGGCGTTGGCTTTGAGGCCCTCGCGGCCGTGCGGCGGCTCTACCCGCGTGAATTCGCTTGGCGCGTACCGGCCGGTGGCATCCACAACTTCGACCGCCTCGCCGGCACCGACCAAATCCGCCGCGCACTCGACGCGGGCGCGGTCGTCGCCGAGCTACAGGCCGCTTGGGTCGAGGCGTGCCAAGCCTTTGACGCGATTCGCCGCCGCTACTGGGCGTACCCTTGAGCGCGGTTGTCCGGCCACGCGGTCTTTGTTATCGTCCATAGCAGCACGCGCTACCCCTGATATCTGCCATGCCCGCACCACTCCAAACCGGCACCCTGTTGGTCGCTACTCCGGCGCACGAATCGCTGGCCTTCGACCGCGCGGTCGTGCTCATCACCCGCTATAGCGAAGAAGACATCACCATGGGCTTGGTGATCAACCGGCCCCTCGGCGAGCAGGTCCGGCGCTACACGGCCGAATCCCTGCAACACCTCGCGGGCAGCGAAGAGGCCCATGCGGAATTGGGGCGGATATTCTATCAGGGGGGGCCGGTGCGCCCGCACTGGCTTTTCTTTTTGCACCGGCTCGATGGCCTAGTGGAAGGGGGGACGAAAATCCTCGATGGCCTCTATCTGGGCGGCAGCCTCGACGCCGAGTACGCCGAACCCGAGGTCTTCCAAGCCGACGTGCCGCGGCTGCGATTTTACTTGGGGTATGCCGGCTGGGAGCCGGGCCAACTCGAAGCCGAGATTCGCGCTGGCACTTGGTTTTTGGCACCGGGCAACGCCGAGCAGGTCCTCGCGCCCACGCCCGAAACTATATGGCAAACCGTGCTCTACTCCATGGGGGGCAAGTATCGCCCCATCTCCGTATTTCCCAAAGATCCATCCGTCAACTAATCAGCTAATCAGCACACCATGCCCCGCTTGGCGCGGATGCCGTGCGCGGGCGGGTCGTCGCCGATCCAGCGCTCGTCTATGGGCTCGTGTGAGCGCTGGTAGCGCGTATCGGCCGAGAGACGAATGCGGTCCGTCTGGTTGTCTGAGCTGGCGTGTAGCAGATACATGCTGAAAACCAGCAAATCCCCCATCTGGTACTCGGCCGTCAGCCAGCGGCCCTGTAGCTGCTCGCGCACGGCAATCGCGTCGTTAGCATAAGCCCCGGACGAGTTCCAGCGAATTTGCTCGCGTTCTTGCTTGGTCAGTTCGCGGCCCTGCTCTTGCGCGGCCGCGACGATTTGGCCTGCGGTGGGGCCGTCGTTTTCGCAAAACGCATCTACATCGGTCTGGCCGTAGCCTTGCTTTAGGGCTTCGTTTTGGTGCGACCACTCCAACACCATCAACCCCCCCATCTCGTAGGGCACGTCGCTAAAGGGCGTCCACGACGTATAGAGGGCTTTGGTTCCTCGGCCCATATAGACGATGTCGCAATGCGGGGTCGTCGCCGTATTGGTGCCCGGCTGCTTGGCGCGGAACCAAGTGTAGTCGTAATGCCGGACCGGGCCGCCTAAGAAGAACTCGTAAAAGGCCATCATCGGGCCGTCGTATAAGACCTTGTCTAGGGCCGGGTTGTTGCGCGCCAAAATGGGCATAAACGGGCCTGTGGCCGCCGGATTGACCGTCTTGCCCGTGGCGACTACGCCTTCCAGGGGCGGGTGCGCCGGGTCTAGCACCCCGAATTTGCAGAGGCGATCGCACAATGCGGCCCGCGCCACCAACACTTCGCGCCGGTCCAAATGCTGCGGCAAAAACAAATACCCGTCTTCTTCCATCCGCTCCCAGAGCGCGTCCCGATCGTCGGTTATGTCATCCGAGCGGCGGAGCTCGCCTACTTGATCTCTGGCGATCGGCTCGCCGCTATACGTGAGTTGAGGTATGGCTGCGGTAGTCATCTGTCGTCCTTTCTGGTATGGCTGGCCCTCGCAAGCAAACACCCGCAGTGATTGATATAAAGTGGCCGAGCTATTACATTTATAAGCACCCCAATTTTGCATCCCCCGCGTTTTATAAGTCCTGTCCGCTTTTTGATCGGAAGAAACAATGTACATCCGCTCGCTGTGTGTCGCCCTATGTCTGTCGTATGTACCGCTGCACGCCGCTGTCTTCAACCCCGGCCCGAACCCACCGTATGCCGCCGCCATTTTGCTCGAAGCCGAAAGCGGTGCGGTGCTATTTGCCCACAATCCAGATTTGCAGCGCTCGCCCGCCAGCACCCTCAAGCTGATGCTCGAGCTGGTGGTCATGGACTTGGTCAAAGCCGATAAGATCGCGCTAGACGACCCGATCCGAGCCTCGCGTCGCGCCGCCCGAACCGGCGGCTCTCAGGTCTATCTAGCGCAGGGCGAAGTCTTTACGCTGGAGCAGCTCATGGAGGCGGTCGTCATTGTCTCGGCCAACGACGCCTGCGTCGCCATCGCCGAGCACGTGGGCGGCTCAACCGAGAGCTTCGTCGATCTGATGAACAGCCGCGCCCAAAGCCTCGGCTTGGACCACACGCGCTACGTGAACGTCCACGGTCTCGACGATACTCCGCGCAACAACCGCAACATTACTACGGCCCGCGACCTGTCCAAAGTTGCCCAAGCGCTCTTGGCGTACCCCGAAATTTTGGCTTGGTCCTCCATTCGCTACAAGCCGTTCCGCAACGGCAAATTCATACTCCGCGCCACCAACAAACTTTTGGGGCGGTTCCGGGGAGCGGACGGGTTTAAGACCGGCTATACCCGACGCGCTGGATATTGTCTAGTCGCCACGGCCCAGCGCCACGAGATGCGCCTGATCTCGGTGATCTTGGGTGCTCCATCCGCGCGCGTCCGCACCCGGGAGACCAGTCGCCTATTGAGCTGGGGCTTCAATAGTTTCTCGCGCGTACCTCTCGTCAAAACCGGCGAACTAATGGGCAAGGTCGTGCTCGACTGGGGTATAGAGCCAGAGGTGCGCGTTTTGGCCCAAGACACCGTAGTCGCCGTGCTCACCCCCGAACAAGAGCAACAGGTCGTTCGCCACCTCGATCTGCCCGAGGAACTGCCAGCGCCGGTCGATGCCGGCGACGAACTGGGCAAGCTCAGGGTCTCGCTGGGCGATAGCCTCTTGGCCGTAGTGCCCATCCGCGCTGAAAAGAGCATCGGCCGCATGGGGATTTGGGACAAACTAATGACGTATTTTTAAGCGGAGGTGATGGGCATTTTGATCTCCGCTCGCGCAACCTTGACGCTGTTGGGGGGCCGGGATATATTATTGGCCCGTCAGCAATTAGGCAACATGGGGCGATTAGCTCAGCTGGCTAGAGCGCCTGCTTGACATGCAGGAGGTCACTAGTTCAAGTCTAGTATCGCCCACCATCTTCTAAGCCCCTGATTTTTCAGGGGCTTTTTTATGTTCTGTTGGTTTTGCAGCGGGGCTGGATCTCTTTGAGTCAACCGAGGTTTATCATCAGGGCTGGGAAAGCCTGAAGGACGCGAAAAATCGCTCGATGTCCGCAGGGTCGTCAAACGCATGGGGGGATCCGACCGCCATTAAGCTGTAGAGCCGCTGGCCTACCTGTAGGCTCTGCAATCGCAGGAGGCTTTGGTCCGTAGCTTGGATCTGCGTCTGCCAAGCGGGATGCCCGTCCATCTCAACGGCGGCTTCCGACAGGACCGTCCCCTCGACCTTCTGCAAGATGGCATCTCGACGGGCGGCAATCGCGCTATCGGCGTGGACGGCCTCGGGCACATCTCCGTAGGCAACGGCGTATTGCACGTCGGCGCGCTCGAACATCAGGTATTGGAACTCTACCTCGCCAAAGGGCAACGGCTCGCGCAACTTGCGCAGATTGGGCCGCCCGGCCATCTGCACGGCGAAGGCCCCGGCCTCATAGGTCCGCTCCTCCCATTCCGGTGCGCCGCGCACCCAATTGGCGATGTTGTAGGCGACAATGGCCCCTAGGACGACGAAGAAGAGCTTGACGGACCAGAGGTCCGTTTTGGTTTTAGGCTCGCGGCCCATTGGCTTAGGCCAGCCCCAGCCTTTCTTCGGCGCTGTCTGCTGGAATATAGCCCAAGACCTCGCGCGGATGGTCGATATCGACCCAACGCCAGCGGTTGTTGGACACGCCGTAGAAAATATCAAAGCGCAAGTCTGCGGGGGCCTTGATTGCGCGCTGCACGAGCTGCACCACGTCGCGCTGGCTACACCAGATGGCACCGCCCCGCTCGTCGCGCGGGTGGTCCTCGGCATTGACCCAGCCGATGCGCAGACAGGGCACTGACATATTGTGTACGTCGGCGTAGTAGCGCGCTAGTGCCTCGCCCCAAATTTTAGTCGCCGGATAGAGGCCCGTCGGGCGATGCGGCCATTCGTGAGTCACGAACTGGACCTGACTGGCATCGACCGCGTCGAAGCGCCCTTCGGAGATTGCCTTGTACGGGTCGTCCTGCTGGTAGCCCCAAGACACCATGATCGAGCTAGCCAAGACCACGCGCCCGACGCTAGCGCGGCGCGCGGCCTCTAGCACATTGCGCGGCCCGATGATATTGCTGCCGAGCAGGCTCTCCCAACTGGCGTCTGGGCGCGGGTCGGCCGCTAGTTGCACGATCACGTCCATGCCTTCAACGGCTTGGGCGACTGCGTTGTAGTCGGTTAGGTCTGCGAGGGAAAGTTTTTCTTGGGGAATTTTCAACGCGGCGTCTTTGGGTGCGCGCGCCGAAGGCTGGAACCGCCGAGCTAGGCCATAGAGGTCGTAGCGGTCGGGTTGGGTGTTCAGGTGCTGATACACGGCACTGGCGATTAGGCCATAGACGCCGGTGATTAAGACTTTCTTGGGGGCCATTGCTCTGGTGCTCCTCTGGTGGGTTCGATGGCGGCGATGTGGTGCAGGGCGCGGTAGTGCTGGTCGCAATCCATGCCGTAGCCGACGACGAACGCGTCTTCAATTTCAAAACCACAGTAATCTATGGGCACTGGAAACTCTCTGCGAGCGCGCTTGTTGAGCAGCGTACATGCTCTGAGCGAACGGGGTTGCCGCGGCGCGATCATGGCCATCACAAAATCTAGGGATCGTCCCGTATCGACGATGCCATCGACGACAAGCACATCCCGGCCGGCCACGGCCACGACGAGGTCTTTGGCCTGCTCAACCTGCCCGGTGTTCTCTGTGCCTTGATAGCTCGAAACATCGACGAAGTCGTAGTCCAACCGCGCCAACAGTTCCTCGGGCAGGCGGTTTAGCAGGGCCATCATAAACTGCACTGCTCCGTTGAGGAGGCCGATAAATAAGGGGGCCGCCCCAGCGTAGTCGAGGGCTAGTAGCTCGGCCAACTCGTCAATGCGCCGCTCTACTTGCTGGCGCTCGATCAGCACCTTTAAGACCGGGGTTTCCAGCGGACTGCAAGGCATACCTCTGATTATACGGCTTGGGCTATTCTTTGCAAAACGCGGCCGGGCCTTCAGAGCCAGCGGAAAGTAATCTCAGGCGGCTTGACGGGTGTTGTGTGGCATTTCCCGGCCCCGATTCAGGAGGGCCTCGGCGGGGATGCTGGGGTGCTCGGGCACCTTCAGAGCGGTAGCCGCAACCAAGGCACTCAGCTCGTCGGCACTCGACAGGTCGAGATCACCGCGCTGGTAGGCGGCGTCGATGTGCCCGCACAACAACTCTAAGTCGGCCCAAGAGCGGGCTTGCCCAATGCGCGCCTGCAAGGGGATGGCCGTGGGGCTTAGTCTGGCAGTCTGCATGATTTTACCTCCTTGGGGGAGTTAAGGAGAACGCGCGGGTGCGAGGTGCTGGGGCCACTTTGGCGTGGGGTTTCCAGCAGCCTTGGCACCTCGACCCGCGAGTGCATAGAGGCTAGGCCAGTGCGGCCTCTGCTTCTTTGCTTTCAATCCGCTCCTCTGCACCGAGGCCAGGGGCGACTTCTGCGTCTGCGACTTTTAGGTTGAGGGATTGGCGCACCTCGGTCTCTAAGCGCGTGCGGACCTCGTGGTTGTCGCGGAGGAAGACGCGCGCGTTCTCGCGCCCTTGGCCCAGCCGCTCGCCACCATAGGAAAACCAAGTGCCGCTTTTGGCGACGCAACCGCTGTGGACGCCCAAGTCGAGCAAATCGCCCTCGCGCGATATGCCCACGTCGTCGCCGCGGAACATGATGTCGAACTCGGCCTCGCGGAAGGGCGGGGCGACCTTGTTCTTGACGACCTTGACGCGGGTGCGACGGCCGATGATCTGGTCGCCATCCTTGATCGCGCCAATGCCGCGGATGTCGAGGCGGACCGAGGAATAGAAGTTTAGAGCGCGGCCGCCGGTGGTGGTCTCGGGGCTGCCGAACATCACGCCGATCTTCATCCGCAACTGGTTGATAAAGATCACCGTGGTCCCCGACTTCTGACACGACCCGGTGAGTTTGCGCAGGGCTTGGGACATCAGCCGCGCTTGCAGCCCTACGTGGGAGTCGCCCATGTCGCCTTCGAGCTCGGCCTTGGGGACTAGAGCGGCGACCGAATCGATTACGACGAGATCGAGGGCACCGCTGCGCACCAGCGTATCGGTGATCTCTAGGGCCTCTTCGCCCGAATCCGGCTGAGAGACGAGCAAATTGTCGATGTCAACGCCCAGCCGGCGGGCGAAGCTCACGTCGAGCGCGTGCTCGGCGTCGATGAAAGCGGCCGTGCCGGTCTGTTGCGCTTGGGAGACGATGTGCAACGCCAGCATGGTCTTACCCGCAGACTCAGGCCCGAAAAGCTCGACGACCCGCCCTCTGGGCACCCCGCCGACCCCGAGGGCCGCGTCTAGGGAAATGGCGCCCGTGGAAATGACGTCGATGTCCATTGCCGCTGCTTCGCCCAACCGCATGACGGCCCCTTTGCCAAACTGCCGTTCGATCTGGGCGAGCGCTAAGCCGATGGCCTTATCCTTATCTTCGCCTAAGTGCTTGCCGTTTGCACTAGCCCTACTTTTACCCGCTGCCATGATTTCCTCCTCGCGTGTCCTATGAGATATGTAGCACACCGCCAACCTGAACAAAAAGATAGTGAAGTAATGTTCAGGTGTCAAGATTTTTTTAATTGAAGCGGATTAAGCTACTCTGAAGCGGATTAAGCTACTCTACCCGTTTATAACAAATATCGTGCCAAACGGCAAGAATACGCGCAACTTATTGTTTTATGTTAGGTTATAAAGAATGAAGGGGATGCTGCGAAAAGCAAAATGTGGGAACTGGGAGAAACAGGACTGTAAAAAAAAGGGACTAGCTCGCGCCCAGTGCGAGTGCTTCAACCGCCTCCATCCCCCCTATCCCGACCACCTCCATCTCGGCCGGCCGCTTCCACCCCTGTAGGTTGCTCCGCGCAACTAAACACCGCTCAAACCCCAAACTCCGCGCCTCAACCACCCGCCGGTCAATCTGGTTCACCGGCCGGATCTCCCCCCCCAACCCGATCTCGCCAATGGTCACGGTCTGTGCGTCAATGGGCTTGTTGCGGAAGCTCGAGACAATCGCCAGCCCCACCCCCATGTCCACGGCCGGCTCGTCGAGGCGAATACCCCCTACGACATTGACGAAGATGTCCTCGCCCGACAGGTCGTGGCCGCAGCGCTTTTCGAGCACCGCGATGATAATCGAGAGCCGCTTGGCGTCAATGCCGGTGGCCACCCGCTGCGGATAACCAAAACTAGAGCGCGAGACGAGGGCCTGAATTTCGATCAAGAGCGGCCGAGTGCCCTCCATGCTACAGACGATGGCCGAACCCGACACGCCCTCAGCGCGCTCGGCCAGCAGAATTTTGGAGGGGTTGGCGACCTCTATTAGCCCTTGGTCTCGCATCTCAAAAATCCCGATCTCGTTGGTTGAACCAAAGCGATTTTTGGCGGCGCGCAGGATGCGGAAGTGGTGGTGTCGCTCGCCCTCTAAATAGAGCACGGTATCGACTAAGTGCTCCAGCACTCGCGGCCCGGCGACCGTGCCTTCTTTTGTCACGTGGCCGACCAAAAACGTGGGAATGCCGCTCTCTTTGGCCAAATAGACCAGCCGCGCCGCGCATTCGCGCACTTGGGTCACGCTGCCGGGTGCGCTCTCCAACTCAGGCATGTAAATGGTCTGGATCGAATCGATGACGATGACCAGCGGGCTGGCCGATTGCAACTGGTCGAGAATGGCCGCGAGGCTCGTCTCGGCCATCACGTGCAGGCTTTCACACAACGCGCCCAAGCGCCCGGCGCGCAGGCGGATCTGCGCGGCCGACTCCTCGGCGGAGATGTACGCGATGCGAAGATCAGAGGCCGCTAGCTGGCCGGCCATTTGCAACAGGAGTGTCGATTTGCCAATGCCGGGATCGCCGCCGACTAATACGACCGAACCGGGCATGATGCCGCCGCCCAAGACCCGGTCAAACTCAGAGATACCGATTGACAGCCGCTCGTGGTCTTGGTCGTCAACTTGGGTGATGGGCTGTAGTTGGGAGCGCGGCGACACCGCTAGATGCTCGCGCCGGCTGTCGGCTGCTTGGGGCCGCTCTTCGACGCAGGTGTTCCACTCGCCGCAGGCCACGCAGCGCCCAAACCAGCGCACGGCACTGTGCCCGCAGGACTGGCAGACGTAAGTGGAGCGGTTCTTTTTAGCCATGCCTCAACTCGCCTGAGCAGTCATCTGCGCGACGACGACTCGGGGGATTTGGTTTAAGTCTGGCCTTATCTGGACCGCGGTCAAGCGTTCTGAGCGCGTGAGTAGATCCGCTACGGCTGCGCTTTGGCCGTCCCCTACCTCTAGCAGTAGATAGCCTCCGGGGCGCATGAAGTCGGCGGCCTCCTGTGCGATGCGGCGGTGGTACGCCAAGCCATCCTCGCCCCCGTCTAGCGCGAGATGAGGCTCGTAGTCGCGAACTTCCGGCGCCAGTTGCGCCAAGTCGCCGCGGCGCACATACGGCGGGTTCGCCGCGACGAGGTCAAAAGGCTCGGTGCCGCAAAGGGGGGCGAACAGGTCGCCGCAGTGCCACTCGACGCGCCCGGCTAGCCCGCAGCGCTGGCCGTTGGCCTTGGCTGCTTCTAAAGCCGTGGCCGATACGTCGGCGGCCACCACTTCGGCCGCGGCCGCCTCTTGGGCCAGCGACAGGGCGACCGCTCCTGAGCCGCAACACAGGTCGAGAACCCGGCCGCCCTCGGGCAAAAGCTCCAAGGCCACCTCGACGAGTACTTCGGTCTCGGGGCGCGGGATCAACACCGCAGGCGTCACGGCCAACTCTAGATGGCGAAAGGCCGCCACGCCCGTGATGTACTGCACAGGTACGCGCTGCAACCGCTGACGCACGTATTCCCGATAGCGATCCACTTCGCTGGGGTGCAAAGGGCGGTCAAATTGCAGGTAGAGATCGAGGCGTTTGACGCCGAGCACCGCGGCGAGCAGCAGCTCTGCTTGTAGGCGGGCGTTTTCCAACCCCTTGGCCGCGAAGAACCGGCTCGTGTTTTCGAGGATGTCGAGCAGCCGCCAAGCGCGCCCGCTCATAGGGCTGACGCCAGCGCGTCCTGCTGAGATGCGAGGGCTAATTGATCTATGAATTTTTCAAAATCGCCATCGAGGACTTCCTCTAGACGATAGAGGGACAGGCCAATGCGGTGATCGGTAACTCGGCCCTGCGGGAAGTTGTAGGTGCGAATTTTCGCGCTGCGGTCACCGGAGCCGATCTGGCCCGCGCGGGCGGCGTCGCGGGTGGCCTTTTGCTCGGCCTGCAATTTGTCGTAGAGCCGAGCGCGGAGAACCTTCAGCGCCTTGTTCTTGTTCTTTAGCTGCGACTTCTCGTCTTGGCAGGAGACGATAAGGCCCGTTGGGACATGGGTGATTTTCACGGCCGAATCCGTGGTGTTGACGCTTTGGCCGCCGGGGCCACTGGAGCGGTACACTTCGATTTTCAAATCCTCGGGGGCGATCGCCACCTCCACGTCCTCGGCTTCGGACAAGACCGCCACCGAAGCCGCCGACGTGTGAATCCGGCCCGAAGCCTCGGTTTTGGGAACCCGCTGGACGCGGTGTACCCCGCTCTCAAACTTGAGCTGGCCGAAGGCGTCCGCGCCCGAAACCAAGAACACCACCTCCTTAAAGCCGCCGGCCGGATTCTGACTTGAAGAAAGCTCCTCGGTTTTTAGGCCCTTGCGCTCGGCAAAGCGGTGGTACATGCGGTACAGGTCGCTGGCGAACAGCCCGGCTTCGTCGCCGCCCGTGCCGGCGCGGATCTCGACGATGGCGTTGCGGCTGTCGTTGGGATCTTTGGGGATCAGCAGCAGTTTGAGTGTTTCTTCTAGCTGCGCGACTTGTCCTTGGAGTTGGTCGCATTCGGCTACGGCCAATTCGACTAGCTCAGCGTCGCTGCCGTCGGCGATGATTTCCTTGGTCTCTGCGAGCTGTTCCAGCGCGGCGCGGTACTGGCCCGCTCTATCTACCACTTCCTGCAAGTCGCCCATGTCCCGCGCCAGCTTCTGGTACTGAGCCGGGTTTTGGCTGGTAGCCGGGTCGGCCATAAGGGCGCTTAGTTCCTCGTAGCGCTGCTCGTATTCGCGCAATTTATCTAGCACGACCACCACCTCTTTGCGCGGACTGAAGCGCTAGGCTTGCGTACTGGTGCCGTAGCGGCGGTTGAACTGGTCGATGCGCCCACCGCGATCCATGATTTGCTGACGCTTGCCTGTGTAGAAGGGATGCGACGCCGAGCTGATTTCGACCCGAATCACCGGATAGGAATTCCCGTCTTCCCACTCCATCGTCTCTTTGGACGTCATCGTCGAACGCGACAGTATCTTGAAGTCACAGCTAGTGTCGAGAAAAATGACCGTTTGGTACGGGGGATGCATGGCTTTTTGCACCTTTGCCCTCCTCTCTTTTTTGTTAATAAAAAACCAAGGTGGCTAGTCGTTCATGGCCTTGAGGAATTCCTCGTTGGATTCCGTGCCCTGCATGCGCTCTTGGAGGAACTCCATGCCCTCAATGACTCCCATCTGGTTGAGTATGCGGCGCAGCACCCACGAGCGGTTCAATTCAAACTCCGTGAGCAGTAGCTCTTCTTTGCGGGTGCTCGTCGCCGTCACGTCAACGGCCGGATAGACGCGGCGGTTGCTCAGCCGGCGGTCTAGCTGCACCTGCATATTGCCCGTGCCTTTGAATTCTTCAAAGATCACTTCGTCCATGCGACTCCCGGTCTCGACCAAGGCCGTGGCGATAATCGTCAGGCTGCCGCCTTCTTCGAGGTTGCGGGCTGCGGCGAAAAAACGGCGCGGCCACTGCAAAGCCGTCGAGTCAACGCCGCCGGAGAGAATCCGGCCCGAGTGCGGCGTCACCGTATTGTAGGCCCGCGCCAAGCGCGTGATGCTGTCGAGCAGGACGACCACATCCCGCTTGTGCTCGACTAGACGCCGAGCCTTCTCGATCACCATGTCCGCCACTTGCACGTGCCGCGTAGCCGACTCGTCAAAGGTCGAACTGACGACTTCGCCCTTTACCGAACGCAGCATATCCGTGACTTCCTCGGGGCGTTCGTCAATGAGCAAGACGATGAGAATCGCTTCGGGATGGTTGGTGGTAATGGCGTTGGCGACCTTTTGCAGAAGCATGGTTTTGCCGGTGAAAGGCGGTGCTACGATTAGGCCGCGCTGCCCCTTGCCGATGGGCGAGAGCAAGTCGAGAATCCGCGTCGTCATGTCCTTGGGATTGTGTTCCAGCTTGAAGCGATCCGTGGGATGCAAGGCCGTCAGGTTCTCAAAGATCGTCTTGTTCTTGGTGACTTCTGGATCGTCGAAGTTGATGGCCTCAACTCGCAGCAGTGCAAAGTACTTCTCGTCGTTTTTCGGCGGGCGGATCTGACCGGAGATCGTGTCGCCCGTGCGCAGGCTAAAGCGCTTGATCTGCGAGTGGGAAACGTAGATGTCGTCGGGGCCGGGCAAGTAGTTATAGCTCGGCGAGCGGAGAAAGCCGAATCCTTCTTCCAACACCTCCAAAGTGCCTTGGGCAAAAATCAGCCCACTGCGCTCGGTCTGGTGCTTGAGGATGGAGAAGATCAACTCCTGTTTGCGCAAAGAGGTGCTATCTACAACTTCCAATTTCTTGGCCAGCTCTTGGAGGGCCAAGATGTTCATGCGCTGGAGTTCGACAATATTCATTTTCTGCGTTCTATTGACAGGCGGCATCTCTTCCTTGCGACCTTTCTTGCGGTTAAAGTTGTAGGTTCTCAAAGCGGATATCTGGTTTGAGGCGGCACTAGCAGTACCATGGGCTATTGCGAGGATTGGATGTTAAAAGCGGTAGTACCGCTAAGACACTAAAACCTAGAATAGAGTATGCCGTATCTCGGCAAAATTCTTTAATCGCTCAGGAGGTCTATCGCGAAGAATATATCTAAAGCTAAAGGGAGAGTGGAATTTCAAGCGGAATAAACCGCTGAGGTATTTGCTTGGAAAAGGAGAGGTGTGAAAGAGTTTAGAGAATACAGAGAACATCCTCGTTTGTCAAGACGTGATGTTATAAAAATAGGACGCTCGCTCTTTGAGTGGGCGTCCTATCCTTTGCAACTTATGCGATTTCTCGGCCCTTATTCGCCGCCGACGATAGCCGTCCGGGCTACATCTTCATTGGAAGCAAAAGGCGCGACAACGCCGGTTTCGTTGTCTCCGTCAAAGGCTCTTACATCATAGACATAGGCGGACCCGCTGACGACGTCGTTGTCGACGAATTCGGTGACGCCCGGCCCTAGCGTGGTGATCAACGTTTCGCTGCCCTGTTCCTGAGTTACGGCCTTGCCGAAATCATCGGCGAACCGAAGAAAATCATCCATATCGATTTGGCCATTGGGCACTATGTCGAAGAACAACTCAAAGTCCGCATCGGCATTAGAAGTGCCGATGCGATCGGCTAAGAGGAAGAAGTCGTCAAAGTCAACTTTGGTCCCTTCGCGCGTAAACCAGCCGAGTACTACCTCGCCGCTATCGTCCATGGGCAGAAAGAGATCCGTGCGATACACGCGATAGCCGTGTACGTCGCCCGTGGGCACCACTTGGCTACCAAAGGTCGTAAACGAACGAGCGTCATCTGTTGATAGCGTCCAAGACAGCGACACGGATGGATCATCGCCGGATGTAGCGAGCACTTGTAGATTGGTCACAGGTGCGGGAGGAATGTTATCGACGGAAGCTACAGGCCCGGAGGTGGTCAACTGAGCGGCCGCGGGAACAGCGCAAAAAGCGGCTAGCGCGACGATGCGGATATACTCTTTCATCGAACTATACTCCTTTTGAAAGGATGGAATACATAGCATTGCGGCCAGCACCTAGTACAAGCTGGTGCCGAGGTTATCGGCCCAAAGGAAGAAGTCCTCGAGAGCAACCACGCCGTTGCCGTCGATGTCTGTGGCTGGGTCGAATTCGGCTTGGCCGAAGTTGGCTTGAAAAATCCCGTAGTCATTGAGGTCCACATCGCCATCGTAGTCAAAGTCGCCGAGGAGCAACATGTTCTTGACTTCGGCGGACGCGATGGGAGCACTCTCGTTGCCGCTGGCATCAACGACCGAGACCATGTAGAAATACCGCTTGCTTCCCCCAGCCACGCTGATCGACTCATCAACTAAGGACGTTACGCCAGCACCAACAGTACCGACTATTGCCAAGTTGCCTTCGGCGTCATCGGCGAGACGACGCCATATATTGTAACCAGCGACATCGTTGACGTTGACAAAGGTCCCGCCCGACGTAAAGTCGCTACTTGTCGGGGTCTGGCGCAGGACATCGTCGCCGGACAAGGTCCAAGAGACGGTGATACTCCTTCCGCCTTCGTTGAACTCAGCCTGTACTCCGCCGACAGGACTAGGGGCGAGATCGTCTGTATCGGCCGTAGCCCCAGAGACCGCCAACTGCGCGGCAGCCGGGCTCGCGCACAGAAAGACGCTGAGCCCCAACAAGGCCAAATTCGCGATAGCTCTCTTTATGCCTTTCGACATATCTGATATCCTCCTCAATGCTCAATGGGTCAAAATTCGGATTTGGCCCCAGCAAAGCAAGGCCATGAATAAGCGTTTAATATCAATCAATACCAAAATACCAATAGTTTGCTGTAAACTCAAGGAATTAACGCAAATTAGCGTCGCTAATTGACTTTCTTGACCCGGTTAATGGACCGCCATATTTTGCTCAATGGCCCCGTTAATATAGAGAAAAAGCCCCCTGCTAGCAATGCCACGCAACTACGAAGATGAAGCCGTGCGCGAGCGCATCCGCGACGCCACCGACATCGTCGATTTGGTCTCCGAACATGTCCAGCTCGTCAAGAAGGGCCGCAACTTTTCCGGCCTCTGCCCCTTTCACGATGAAAAGACCCCCTCTTTCAGCGTCAACCCCGACCGCCAGTTCTACCACTGCTTCGGCTGTGGCACCGGCGGCGATGTCTTCAAGTTCATCCAAGAGATCGATCGCGTCACTTTTGTCGAAGCCCTCAAATTCCTCGCCGAGCGGGCCGGCATCGCCCTACCCGAGCGTTCGGGGCCATCGCGTGAGGAGGTTGCGGCCGAAGACGAACTCTACCGCGCCAATGACCTAGCGCAAAAGTACTTTCACCATCTATTGCTCAACGACGAGGTTGGCGCTGGTGCCCGCACGTATCTACAGGCGCGCGGCCTTGCTGGCGAAACCATCGCGCGCTTCGGCTTGGGCTACGCGCCGCCGGGGTGGGACGCCTTGCTCAAGGTAGCCGGTCGCCGAGGCTTGAGTCCCCAGATCTTGGAGCGAGCCGGGTTGGCTGTGCCGCGCCCCAAAGGCGGCGGCCACTACGACCGCTTTCGGGACCGGGTCACTTTTCCCATTGCCAATCTCTCCAATCGGACCGTAGCCTTCGGCGCACGCGCGCTCCAGCCCGACCAAGAGCCTAAGTACCTGAACTCGTCCGAAACGCCCATCTACCACAAGGGCCGGGTGCTCTATGGGCTGTCCATCGCCCGCGACGCCATCCGCCGCCAAGATGCCGTACTAGTCGTCGAAGGCTACACGGACCTAATCAGCCTAGCGCAGGCCGGCATCCAGCACGTGGTCGCAACGGCCGGCACGGCCCTGACGGAGGACCACTGCCGCTTGTTGGCTCGCTTTGCTCACCAATTAGTACTGCTGTTCGATGGCGACGCGGCCGGCTCCACGGCCGCCATGCGCGCCCTCGAAGTCCTCCTCGGCACGAGCCTAGACGTCCGCGTCGTCTCCCTGCCTTCCGAGCACGACCCCGATTCCTTCATCCAAGAGCACGGTCCCGAAGCACTGCTCAACCAAGCCGAAAACGCCCAGTCGGTCCTCGATTTTTACCTCGGGCGCCTCGCCCAGCAGCACGACCTCTCCAGCATGGAGGGCAAGAGCCGCGCTGTCGAAACGTTCAAACCGCTCGTAGCCAAGCTGAACAAACCCCAAGATGCTGTCCGCCGCGACTTGCTGCTGCGGGAAGTCTCCCAGCGTCTAGTGGTTGACGAACAGGCCCTGCGCGACGGGGTGCGAGCCTCCATGCGCCGTCCCCAACGGCCGCGCCAAGCCGCTGCCGATCCGCCGCCAACGGCCGCGCCCGACCCGCCGCGCCACGAGCTCGAATTCATCGGCTTGTTGATCAACTTTCCGCAGTTTATACCCGAAACGGTCCGGGAATTTGCCGCTGACTCGCTAAGCGACGCACGCACGCAGGCGCTGTGTCGCGCACTCTTCGACCGTCATTCCCACGGCCAAGTCATCGACCTTAGCGCGATCATCAGTGCGCTAGCGGACGACGCACTAGCACGGCTAGCCGCCCAATGCGCAGCCCAAGGTTTCGACGAGGAACAAGTCGATCGGCAATGGCGCGACTACTTGCGGTACTTTCAGAAAAATGCGCTGCAAAAGCGCATCGCCAATGCGCGTCAAGCCCTCGCAAGGGCATCCGACGACGACGAGATTGCGCGCATCAGTGCCGAGCTCGTCGCGCTCAACCAAGAGCGCCAAGCCATCGCGGCCCAACAAAGCTCTTGACCTACGAGGGAAAAATCCTAGATTTTTAGCAGCGTTACAGGGGCCTATAGCTCAGTTGGTTAGAGCAGCGGACTCATAATCCGTTGGTCGTAGGTTCGAGTCCTACTGGGCCCACCATTACTTTCTACTTTATGCGCGGTTACGAGGATTGGGCCACCAATTTTTGTAGCCGTTTTTTATTTTTTACTCATGCAGAAGCAGAGCTTTATAGCCGTCCTTATATCGGCCACAGCCGCTTGGGGGCAGGTAGAAACCGATGTCGATCGCGGCGATTCGCGTTTTATGACGACGGTGCTGGCGCGCCTCGCCCAGCGGGCCGATCCCATTGCCAACATCTATTTGAACCAAGCTCGCGTCGAGGGCCTTAGTTCGCTGCTGGACCAACCCATGAGCGCGGTTAAGCGGCTGAACATGCGCCTGCGGATTGCCCAAGAGCGGGTGCGGGCCGGGGATTTGCGGGCGGGCATCGCAGAGCTACAAAGCGTCCTAGCGGCCGTAGAGGCCGAGCAGGTGCCGGCGACCGAGGGCTTCGTCTATATGCTGCACGACCAGCTCGCCATTGCCTATTTGCGCCTCGGAGAGCAGGAAAACTGCCTGCACAACCACACCACGAATTCCTGCTTGCTGCCGATCCGCGGCGACGGCGTCCATCGCTTGCAGGAAGGCTCTCGCCGCGCCATTGAGCACTACACCACCAACCTGAACAAGCGCCCCAGCGATCTGGGAACGCGCTGGCTGCTGAACTTGGCGTACATGACCTTGGGCGAATACCCGGCAGCGGTGCCCGCATCCCAGCGCATTCCCCCGCACGTATTCGATGGCGATCCGGGCGGGATCCAACGCTTCCGCGACGTGGCGCCGGCGGCTGGCGTCGCGGCCGTGGGCTTGGCCGGCGGCAGCGCGGTCGAGGACTTCGACGGCGACGGTCTCCTCGACATCGCGGTCTCTTCGTGGGGGCTGCGCGATCCCCTGCGCTATTTCCACAACGAGGGCGACGGCACCTTTACCGAGGCCACGACAGCGGCCGGGCTGGCCGGGCAAATCGGGGGGATCAACCTAGAGCAAGCCGACTACGACAACGACAGCGATGTCGATCTGCTCGTTTTGCGCGGTGCTTGGATGGGGGAAGAAGGCCGCATGCCCAACTCCCTATTGCGCAACAACGGCGACGGCACTTTTGCCGACGTGACGCGGCGCGCTGGCTTGTTTTCCTTGCACCCGACCCACGCAGCGGCCTTTGCCGACTACGACAACGACGGTTGGCTCGATCTGTTCGTCGGCAATGAGTCCGGCCGGCGGCCCCACCCATGCCAGTTGTTTCGCAACCAAGGGGACGGCCGTTTTGTCGATGTGGCCCCCGCAGTCGGCGTCGATCATGTGGGCTTTGTAAAGGGCGTTGCGTGGGGCGATATAGACAACGACGGTTTAATTGACCTATACGTATCTCAGTTTTACCGCGAAAACATCCTCTATCGCAACCTCGGCCACACACCAGCGGGCTGGCGCTTTGCGGCGGCGGTTGTCGCGCCGGGGCCGACCGAGAGTTTTCCCACTTGGTTTTGGGACTACGACAACGACGGCTGGCTCGATTTGTTTGCTGGCGGCTACAACATGGACGACCTCGGCGACATGGCCCGTGCGTACCTCGGCGAAGAATTTGCCGCCGACCGGGCATACGTGTACCGCAACCTCGGCGACGGCACCTTCATTGAGGTCGCCGATTCGCTGGGGTGCTTTGGGCAAGTCATCCTCGCCATGGGCGCCAACTACGGCGACTTGGACAACGACGGGTTCCCCGACTGCTACGTGGGCACTGGAATTCCCGATCTGCGCTCGCTCACGCCCAACCGCATGTTGCGCAACGACCAGGGCGTGCGGTTTCTCGACGTCACCACGGCCGGCGGCTTTGGCAACGTACAGAAAGGGCACGGCGTGTCCTTTGCCGACCTCGACAACGATGGGGACCAAGACGTCTTCGAGGTCATGGGCGGGGCCTTTGAAGGCGACCTCTACCAAAACGTGCTCTACGAAAATCCCGGGCACGGCAATCGCTGGCTGCGGCTGTATCCCCAAGGCGTCCAGTCAAACCGAGGGGCTGTTGGCGGTCGCGTCCGCGTCCGTGTGCGGCAACCAGACGGCCGCACCCGCGATATTCACCACCTCATCGGCTCGGGCGGCAGCTTTGGGGCCAATCCGCTCGCGCCGCAACTCGGGCTGGGGGACGCTGTGGCCGTGGAGTTCGTGGAAATCACTTGGCCGGCGACCCAGCAGGCGCAGCGCTGGTCCGCGCTGAAGCTCGACCGAGCGTACCGCCTGCGCGAGGGGGACCCGTCGGCTATTGAAGTAACCCTGCCGAAATTCCACTTTGCCGCCGGGCACCGCGAACATTGACGCCGCATCCGTTGGGGGCTAATTTAGCAATGCTCTGGGGCGATTAGCTCAGTTGGTTAGAGCGCCGGTCTCACATACCGGAGGTCCGCAGTTCAAATCTGCGATTGCCCACCATCGCAAAGGCCGTGCCAAGCGCGTTTCCGCTTGCACGGCCTTTCTCTTTGTGCCAATAAAGGGCATCTACCCGCAAGTAGATGCCCTTTGTTTGGTTCGGCAATCCGCGCTATGGTAGATGCTCTTTTACCAAAGCCCAAGACAGCGGTAGAATAGCCGTCTTCAGGACGCGCTCGGGTGCTGTTTCCCCGGCCGACAGCAAGTGCGTGGGAATGGAGCCTGGGGTGCCCAACTCGCGGGCCCCCGCATCCCAGCCGCTTTGTTGGGTGGCCGTCGCCCAGCTTTCGGGCTGGTCGCCGGGCTGGTCAAAGGCGATGCGGACCATGGCACTTTTGCTGGCCGAGTCGCCGGCGAAAGGAGCCCCGCGGCCATCGTCGGCCACGTCCATGAGCAGGCCCCCGGCTTGCGGGTCGCCGTCGTACAGATGCAAGAGCAGCTTGGTGTTGGGCAGCGAAACGGCTGCGTCAACGCGCTGCGGTTCGACAGCGAGGAGGGATTTTTTGTGATCGGCCGCATAGTTGGCGATGAGAAAGGTCTGTCTAGGGGGAATGGCCGCGGCTTCGAGGACGAACATCACCTTGTCCTCGTTGCCGCTACGGTAGGTCAGGGTCCAGCCGGCTATGTCAACCGTTGAGTCGCTGGGATTGTAGAGCTCGATCCACTCGTCCGCCGTAGATGCCGTACTACCCGGCCACATCAGTTCGGAGATGACGACCGGGCCGGGTTGGGCCGAAACAGCAGCGGCGAGGGCGAAAAAGACTAAGGAAATAAAAGGGCGCATGGCAGCCTCCAAGGTTGGGGTGAGATGGCAATTACCATGCGTTTAATGCAATATGTGTACCGCAGGGTTTTACTTTTTATAACTTATTGTAAAATATGATAAATATGGAAATTGCCCTGCGCGCCGCACCCGCGCTTAGCGCGTCTGTTGGGCAACAGTTCTGACCCCTAGGCGATACAGTCAGCGGGCGCGGGCTGTCAGTGCTGTGCATAGCTTCTGTTGCGCGCCACCGAAACCGCCGTTGCTCATAAAAACCACCAAATCGCCCGCACGGGCTTCTGCAACCAAAAAAGCGACCATCGCTGCGGCGTCGGGCAGGTAGTGCGCCGGTGTGCCGGTGGCGCGGAGACGCTCCACCAAGCACTCGGGCGAGAACGGCTCGTCGCCCCGGGCGCGTTCGGGACGGGGGACCGCAGTGGCGACGAACGCGTCGGCCAAGGCGAACGCCTTGACGTACCGGTCTGCAAAGATGGCGCGTGCGTTGGTCGCGCTGGCTGGCTCGAAAACCGCGAGGAGCCGACGCCCAGGATGGGCTTGCCGCAGCCCCGCGAGGGTGTGGGCGACCGCCGTGGGATGGTGGGCGAAGTCGTCGATGAGGAGCACATCGTCAATGAGGCCCAGCGGCTCCTGCCGCCGCTTGACGCCGGCAAAGCGGGTCAGGGCCGCCCGCAGCGCACCCGCCGTCAGGCCCGCGTGGAAACCAGCGGCCAAGCTGGCGAGCGCGTTGCAGACGTTGTACTCGCCGCTCAGGGGCAGGTCGAAAACCCCCATCTCGCGGCCCGCCCGGCACAAGGTGAAGCGCGTGCCCTCGGCCCTCGCTTGGAGGTTGGCGGCGCGCCAAAAAGCACCTTCTTCAAGGCCAAAGGTCTCCACCGGCGCCGGCGCGTCCGGGAGGAGTTCGGCGATATTGGGGTCGGCGTCATGGGCCAGAATCAGACCGTTTTGCGGCACCATGTTGACGAGTTGGCGGAAGGCAGTGGCGATTTCGGCGAGGTCTTGGTAGATGTCGGCGTGGTCGAATTCAATGTTGTTGACGATGAGCACCTCGGGTAGGTAGTAGAAGAATTTCGCCCACTTGGCAAAGAAGGCACTGTCGTATTCGTCGCCTTCGACGATGAAGTGTGCGCCGCGACCGAGCCGGTAGGAGCGGTCGAAGTTTTGCGGCACCCCGGCCACGAGAAAGGACGGGTCCAAGCCACCGGCCGTGAAAAGGTGGGCGATGAGCGCGGTCGTGGTGGTCTTGCCATGGGTTCCGGTTACCACCACCGAGTGCTTGCCGCGAATGAAAAAATCGCGCAGCACTTCCGGCAGCGATAAGTACGGAATTCGACGCGAGAGGACGGCCTCGGCCTCTGGGTTGCCCCGCGAGACTGCATTGCCAATGACGACCAAATCCGGCGTCGGCACGAGGTGATCGGCCGAAAACCCGGCCCGCACGTCAATCCCCAAGTCCGCGAGCAGGGTGCTCATCGGCGGATAGACGCGGCTGTCCGACCCGGTGACGCGATACCCCCGCTCGCGCAACAGGCCGGCCAAAGACCCCATGGCCGTGCCGCACGCGGCAATCAAGTGAATGTGGGAACCCAAGGGAAGCTGCATGTTCGTATATACCGCTGGGGGAATGCGGGTGTCAAGGGAATCGGGCCGGTTTGTGCGCGGCAATCGGCGATTGTTTTATTGTGGGAACACTCGCTGGCAAGAGAGGAGATCATGGGCCAAGAACGAAAAAAAGAAGCGGCCGAGGAGATTTTTCTGTCCCTCGTCATTCCCGTTTTTAACGAAGAGGAAAGCCTGCCCCATCTGTGGCGTCAGATCGAGGAGGCGCTGGCGACCGCGGAATGGGCTTGGGAGGCCATTTTTGTAGATGACGGGAGCACGGACGCCTCGTTTGCGGTCTTGGCCGAGTTGGCCGAGCAGCATCCGCAGGTGTGCGCCTTGCGCTTCCGCCGCAACTACCGCAAGGCCGCGGCCCTCGCCGCCGGCTTCAAGCAGGCGCACGGCCAAGTCATCGTCACCCTAGACGCCGACCTGCAAGACGATCCCCGCGAAATCCCGCGGCTGCTGGCCGCGCTCAATCGCGATTGCGACTTGGTCTCCGGCTGGAAGGCTAAGCGCCGCGACCCGTTGAGTAAGACCCTCCCCTCCCGCTTGTTCAACCGAATTACCTCGCTGGTCTCCGGCGTACGCCTGCGCGATTTCAACTGCGGCCTCAAGGCGTATCGGCGCGAGGTGGCCGAAGACGCGCTGCCGTATCTCTACGGAGAATTGTATCGGTTTTTGCCCGCCGTGGCCCACTGGCTGGGCTATCGAGTCGGCGAGATCCCCGTGCAGCACCACCCCCGCCGCTTCGGTCATTCCAAATTCGGCACCAAGCGGCTGCTAAACGGGTTTTTGGACCTGCTGACCGTGACCTTCGTCCTGCGCTTTATGACCGCGCCCATGCACGTCTTTGGCAGCTTGGGGCTGGGCGCCACGCTTTGCGGGTCGGTCGTCTGCGCCTATGTGGCCTTGTTGCGCTACGAGCACGGCAACATCCAAAACCGCCATCCCCTGCTCATGCTGGGCATCCTGCTGATCATCGTCGGCATTCAGTGCTTTTCCATCGGCTTTTTAGGCGACATGATCGCCAGCATGCACCAGCGCGGCGGGCGCACCCCGCGCATTGCCGAGCGCTTAAACGGGGGCTAGCGCGGCTAGGGCCTCCAGCAGCGCGGCAATCTCGGCGTCTGTGCCCACCGAGATGCGCAGGCAGTCGGCCAAGCGCGGCGGCGCGGCAAAATAGCGCACCAAAATCCGGCGCTCCTTGAGTTGCGCGTAGATCTGGGCCGCCGTGCAGTTGGCCCAGCGCGCCCCGAGCCGGGCGAGCACGAAATTGGCCTGTGAATCCCACACGTAAAACCCCAACGCCCGCAGCCGCGCACTCAGGTGGGCGCGCGTCGCGCAGACGCGGGCGGCGTTGGCGCGCATCGCGTCGATGTCGTCTAGGGCCGCCTCGGCCGCTATCAAGCTCAGCCGATTGAGGTTGTAGTGGTCCTTGACCTTCCACATGCCCGCAATCAGCGCGGCCGGGGCCAAGGCAAAGCCAATGCGCATACCGGCGAGGGAAAAGGACTTGGACAGGGTGCGCACGACGATGGCATTGGGGTATTCCGCGACGAGCTGAACGCAGCCGCCCTGCGAGAAGTCGATATATGCTTCATCCACGACCAAGACGCCGTCGACCCGCGCACACAATGCGGCGACCTCGTCGTAGGGCACGAGGGTCCCGGAGGGCGCATTGGGATTGGCTAGGAAGGTGATGCGCGCCCCGGGCACGGCCAGCCCCTCGGGCAGGGAAAAATTTTCCCCGAACTCGACCGGGGTTGCCTTGGCTCCTTGGATGTCGATTAGCGGTTGGTAGTAGCCGTAGGTGGGGTGGGGATAGGCGATTTTGTCGCCCTCGCTGGCAAAGCTGCGGATGATGACGTTGAGCAACTCGTCCGAGCCGTTGCCAACCATGATCTGCTCGGGGGCCATGGCGAATACGTCGCCCAACTTGCGGCGCAGAGCCAAAGCGTCTGGATCGGGGTAGAGGCGCAGATCAGCCGCGCAGGCCGCGCGCAGCCGCGCTAGCACTAGCGGGGAGGGCGGGTACGGGTTTTCGTTGGTGTTGAGCTTGATATAGCCCTGTTCGCGGGGCTGTTCCCCGGGGACGTACCCGCGCAGCCGGGCGATGTTGGGGCGGAACAGGTCCGACACGGCTAATTGCTCGTCGGCTCATCCACGCGCAGCACTTCCAAAACGCCCTCGATGTGCTCGATTTGGTCTATGGCTTGGCGCAGTTGTTTGTTGTCGGCGACATCGATCCAAAAGTCCTGTTCGGCGATGTGGCCATCGGTGCGAGTGGTGGAGTCGCGGATGTTGGAGCCGGCGTCGCTGATCGCCCGGGCGATGTCCGCGAGCAAGTACGTGCGGTCCCAACTGCGGGTGCGGAGTTGAACGGTAAAGGCCGGTTCGTCCTCCAACTCCCACTCCACCGCGAGGAGGCGGTCTGGCTCGGCGGAAATCCGGCCGATGTTGGGGCAGTCCGTGCAGTGAACCGTGACGCCGCGCCCGCGCGTGACCAAGCCGACAATCTCGTCGCCCGGGATGGGACCGCAGCACTTGCCGAAGCGGATCATCAGGTTTTGCATGCCTTGGATGCGAATATCGCGGCGGTCTTGGGGCTTAAGGGCGCGCCGCTTGGGCTGGGTCGGAGCTATTTTGCCGACGACCTTGCCGATTGACAGATCCCCGTTGCCCAAGGCCGCATAGAGGTGCTCGGCGTCGCTAAACCCGAACTCCTCGGCCACGGCTTCGAGGTCGGGGGGCGCGTCGGCCCGATAGGGTTGCAACCGCCGGTCGAGCGCCTCCTTGCCGAGGCGCACGTTGTGGTCGTATTGCTCCTCCCGCAGCCAGCGGCGAATGGCTTGGCGGGCCTTGGCGGTCTTGACTTGGTCCAGCCACGCTAACTTGGGCTTTTGCTGCGGCGCCGTGACGATCTCCAAGGTTTCGCCGCTGCTCAACGTCGCGTTTAGCGGCACGACCTGATTGTTTACTTTGGCTGTCGCGCAATGCAGCCCGATGTCGGTGTGAATGGCAAAGGCGAAGTCAATCGGCGTGGCGCCCTTGGGCAATGGGTATAGGTCCCCTTTGGGGGTAAGGACAAAAATTTCGTCCGGCGCCGCGAGCTCGGTCTTTAGACTTTCCATGAACTCGACCGGGTCGGGGGCCTCCTGTTGCCACTCGGAAAGTTGGCTCAGCCAACTCAGGTGTTGGTTCAAATCGCCGGGCGTCTTGTCGTTGGATTTGTACCGCCAGTGGGCGGCGATGCCGATCTCGGCCGTGTGGTGCATCTGCGCGGTGCGAATTTGCACTTCGACGTATTGCCCGTTGGGGCCAATCACCGAAGTGTGCAGCGACTGGTACATGTTGCTCTTAGGAGTCGATATATAGTCTTTGATGCGCCCGGGGATGGGGGTGTAAATGTGGTGGACCCAGCCGAGGATTTGATAGCATTCGCGCACAGTGCCGGTAATGATGCGCACGGCCAGCAGGTCGTAGATTTCCTCAAAGGGCTTGCCGCGTGCCTTCATCTTGTTGTAGATGCTGTAGAAGTTCTTGGCGCGGCTGGCAAACTCGGCCTTAATGCCATGGGCGTGTAGGCATTCCTCGATCGGGACCTTGAATTCCTTTATATAGTCTTCGCGCTCTTGGCGCGTCATGGCCACGTTGTTGCGCAACTCTTGGTACATTTCGGGTTCGAGGAACTTGAGGCTTTGGTCTTCTAGTTGCCAGCGGATCCGCGCCAGCCCAAAGCGGTGGGCCAGCGGCGCGTACACTTCGAGCGTTTCGCACGCGGTCCGCTCACGGGATTTGGGGCTTAGGTATTCGAGCGTCCGCATGTTGTGTAGGCGATCGGCCAGCTTGATGAGTATGACGCGGATGTCCTCGACCGTAGAGAGCAACATCTTGCGGTAGGTCTCGGCTTGGCGCGCCTCGCGGCTTTCGTAGGTTATCTGATCGATTTTGGTGACGCCGGCGATCAGCTCGGCGATCTTGTCGCCAAACTGATCGGCGACCTCCGCATGGGTGGCCGGTGTATCTTCGATGACGTCGTGCAAAAGCCCGGCTGCAACCGTGGTGTGGTCCAAGCCCAACTGGGCGAGCAGCCGCGCCACTTCGACGCAGTGGGACAAAAACGGCTCGCCGGACTTGCGGATCTGGCCTTCGTGGTGCTCTTTGGCGAAGTGGTAAGCGCGGTTGATCAGCGCGAAATCGGCTTGGTCGTTGCAGGAGGAGACCTCGATGAGCAGCATCGACAGCCGCAGCTCATCGCCCCCCTGCTCGACGAGTTCGTCCAAGTAGGTATTCGGAAGGGCCGACAGCGGCATGGGAGTGGTTTCGACCATGGGAGCTTTCGTTTTCTAGGGGCTCGTCAATATCGTCAATATAGAAAAAAAACAAGTACATACAAGCAGAATTCACCCCCCTCGTTTGCCCGCGCGGCCGAAGTTAAATTAAAATGGGAAGAGCAAAGGACGCAGCATGGGGCGGCTACATACTGAAAACGCACCGGCGGTGACGCGCGCGGATAAAATCCTCGCGCTCGTCGTGGGCTTGAGCGCAGTTGGGCTGGTACTCTACGGCCGCTACACGGCCGAGGCCGGCGGCGTGCTCATCGTCGAGCTGGCGGGGGCCGCGCCGGCCGCGCACGACCTGTCCAACTACGGAGTCTTGCCGATTGTCGGGCCTTTGGGAGCGAGCGAAATCGAAATCGGCCCCCAAGGCGTGCGCGTGATTTCCGCGCCCTGCGTCCACAAGGTCTGCATGCGGCGCGGCTGGATGCAGCGAGCGGGAGACGTGACCGCGTGTGTGCCCAACGGCCTAGTGCTGAGAATCGCTGGCCCCGCGCCCCTAGACGCGATGGTGCGCTGATGTTTACGCGCCCTAGAGACGTGGCCCGTTTGGGGCTTATGGCCAGTGCGGCCATCGTGCTCTTCGCCTTTGAATCGCTGGTCCCCAAGCCTTTGCCGTGGATGAAGTTGGGGCTCGGCAATCTGCCGGTCTTGGTCGCGCTGGTGAGCTTTGGCGGGGGGCCGGCCCTCGCCGTTAGTGCCACCAAGCTCCTAGTCGGCGGTTTGCTCAGCGGGGGCTTTGCCGGTCCGGCCTTTGTCATCGGCGGCGGGGCTGGCTTGGCGAGTTGGCTGGTCATGGTTGCGGTGCGCCGCATGGGAGCGCGGCTTTTCAGCGTCGTGGGCCTGAGTATCTGGGGCGCGTTGGCGCATCAACTCAGTCAACTCGTTCTGGCCGCTGGCTATATCGGCCACAGCGGTCTGTTCGCGCTTTTGCCGCTGGCCTTGTTCAGTGCGTTGGTAAGCGGGGGGGCGATTGGCCTGTTGGCTTGGTGGACCTTGGAACAGCTAGCGAAAATAGGCTGGTTGGACCAAGCCGAGTAACCGTATATCTATTCTATAATGTATAGACTTTTTCGTTAGCTCCTCGCCATGGATTTGCCAAAAGAGCCTACCTTTCCCGCCCCCGGACGAGCCGAACCAGTCTTTACCACCAAAGCACTGGTGGGGGGCACCCTAGGGTCGCTGTGCATCGCCGTGGGTGCCCCTTACGGCAACATGGTCATCCGCGGCTCGTACATGTCCATTGATTTCAGCGCGGCGGGTGCCTTGTTCCTCTTCTTCGTGCTGACGGGCTTGTTCAACGCCTTGCTGGCTCGCTTCGCCGCTCCGGTGGCCTTTGGGCGCGGCGAGCTCATCGTCGCGTACATCATGATGCTCACGGCCTCGGCCATCCCCACGATGGGCCTTAGCGAGTACTGGCTGACGATCATCACCGGCGCCCAGTACTACGCCACCCCGGAAAACGAGTGGGCCTTGCTCATCCTACCGCACCTTCCCGACTGGATCGCGCCGCAGGATCCCGAGTCGATCAAGTGGTTTTACGAAGGGGCGCCGCGCACCGCGGGCGTACCTTGGGCGGTCTGGAGCGTCCCGCTGTGCTATTGGGCCGTGCTGATCGTGGCGCTGTACTTGGTCATGATCTCGTCTATGGTCATTTTGCGCCGCCAATGGGTGGAGCGGGAGCGGCTGGTCTATCCGCTGGTGCAAGTGCCCTTGGCCATGGTGCAGAGCGGCAGCCGAGGGCAGGCCCTAGGGCCTTTCTTCAAAAACCCGATCATGTGGATCGGATTTGCCCTGCCCGTGTTCGTCAGCAGCCTCAACGCCCTACACGCGTACTTCAACTTCGTCCCCGCCATCCAGCTCGTCGCCTCGGTGCCAATCCTACGCAACACCGTCAGCCTGATCTTCCGCTTGAGCTTTCCCATGGTGGGGTTCGCCTATCTCATCAACCTCGACATCGCCTTCAGCCTGTGGTTTTTCAACACCATCGCCAAGCTGATTCGAGGAGGGCTGGGGGTTTTAGGGGTCGGCAGCACCGAAAAGCTGGGCATTTACGGCGCGCCCAGCGAGCCTATTCTCGCCCACCACGGGCAGGGGGCGATGATCGTCTTGGTGCTGTTCGGCCTGTGGGTTGGCCGCGAGCACCTGCGCGACGTGCTGCGCAAGGCCCTCAAGGGCGACGACCGTATTGACGACCGCGGCGAGATGCTCTCCTATCGGGCAGCGGTCTTAACTTGGCTCGGGGGGGTCGCGGTGATGACAATCTGGCTGTGGCAGTCCGGCTTGCCGCTGTGGGCGTCCTTTTTGACCCTGATGCTGGCCATTCTTATTTTCGTCGGCTTGACCCGCGTGGTGGTAGAGGGGGGCGTGGCCGCGGCGGTCGGGCCGATGATTTCGTCGTCGGCCTTGGTCTCGGCCGTAGGCTCTTCGGCGCTTGGCCCGGCGGGTATGGTGGGCCTTGCGTACACTTATGTATGGGCGGCGGATATCCGCACGTTTGTCATGGCTTCCTGCGCCCACGGACTCAAGCTGGGCGAGGAGTTGGGGCCGCGGCTGCGCCCGCTTTTTTGGTACATGTTGCTGGCGATTTTTGTCAGCATCGTCGGCTCGGTCGCAGCCATTTTATACCTCGCCTACGAATACGGCGGCATCAACCTCAACGGGTGGTTTTTTGGTGGTGGAACTCGCGCCCCTTTTGATTATATTACCACCAAGTTGAGCGCGCCCACCGAGCCGAATATAGACGGCTGGATTCACACGGTGGTCGGCGGGGGCATCATGGCCCTGCTCATGTGGGCGCGGCACCAGCTTTTGTGGTGGCCGCTGCATCCCATTGGCTATCCCATTGGGGCCGTGTGGCTGATGGATCAGTTGTGGTTTAGCATTGCCCTTGCTTGGCTCTTAAAGTTAGCGGCCATGAAATACGGCGGTCCCAGCCTTTTTCGCCGGGCGCGCCCCTTCTTTTTAGGACTAATCGTAGGTCAGTTTTTTATCGCCGGGCTCTGGTTGATTATCGACTTTTTTACAGGCATGACCGACAATGTGGTCTTCTGGATCTGAGAAAGGCACGTACAGCTATGCCTAAGTTCGCGGTGAGGTGGATGGCCCTCGGCTGGGTTTTGGCCAGCGCGGCCCCGGCTTGGACCGAGGTCGATTTCGCCGAATTGGCGCATACGACTCCGGTCGAGCGCGTACAGCAGACGATGGACACTTTTGCTGGCTTGGGGTCTAGAGTGGCTGGCTATCGAGGCGCCGATCAAGCAGCCCAGATCGTGCAGGAGCGCTTCCGCGCAATCGGCCTCGACGACATTGCAGTCCACGAATACGATGTGTCGATTCCCGTCGATAAGGGCGGGTTTCTGCAAGTCGTTGGCAGCGACGAACAAGTGCCCATTCACGGCCTCTGGCCCAACCTCGTCAAGACCTCGACGTTGCCCGAGGGTGGGGTGACCCAGCGCTTGATCGACGCCGGCGCCGGCGAGTACGCAGACATGGACGGCCAACAAGTCGAAGGGGCCGTGGCCCTGATGGACTTCAACTCGGATGACGCTTGGCTCAATGCCGCGTACCTCGGGGCGCAGGCCATCCTCTTTATCGAGCCGGATTCCACCGTGTACTTGGAGGGCGAAAAGAAGTTCCTGACCATGCCGCTCGACCTGCCGAGGTTTTGGGTCAATCGCCAAGCTGGTCAGCGCTTGCGCCGCCAGTTGGCCACCGAGGGCGAGCAAACTCTGCACCTAGAGTACCGCATGGATTGGGAGCGGCGTCCCGCTTGGAACATTCTCGGCTCGATCCCCGGGTACGATCCCCTAATGAAAGAGGACGTCATCGTGCTGGAGGCGTACTACGACGCCATGTCGGTCGTGCCGGCCCTCGCCCCGGGTGCCGAGCAGGCCTCCAGCATTACGGCGCTGTTGGAACTAGCGCGCTATTTCCGCGCCAACCCGCCGGCGCGCACAATCGTCTTTCTCGCCACCTCGGCCCACCACTTGGGCTTGCGCGGGGTCGATGATTTCATTCAGCGCTATTTGCGTAAAGAAGATCCCTTTATCGAACACATGCTGGTCAGGCGGGTCGTCGATGCGGCCCTCGCCCAGGACCTGATCGCCCAAGACGGCATTCACTACGCCATCGGCGAGGACCAATTCACCGGCAAGGAAGCCCTCGTGCGGGGCGTTGCCGAAGGGCGCACCGACTTGGCCGTGCGCGTTGCCGACGCCGCTCTCGCCGAAGGGCTGCTGGCCCAAGCGGAAGCCACTCCGAGCAGTTCAAGCTGGTGGAAAAAAACAATAGCATGGCTCAGGGGGCTGCTGAGCCGCGAAGAAGGCGTCCTGCACCTTGCCGACAAGCAATTCAAAGACCGCCGCGAACTGATCGCTCAGCTCGACGCGGACGATGACTTGCGCTTGGCCCTGTACAAGCGCTGGGCCGATCCCAAAATCGATTCGCTCGCGGTCAAGCTCTTTATCAGCCTCGACCTTTCGTCCCAGACCGACGAGCTCGGGGTGTGGAACAGCAATACCAGCTTTTACTACAAGCGCTACTTCGCGCCCTTCGGCAAGAACTTTATGGGATATGCGCGCACGATCAGCCGCGAGTTGGGCTACCAGCAGCGCGACGTGCTGGTCAATGGCATCAGCCCCGAAGGCGGCATGAGTTGGCAGACCTTTGTACCCGGCGAAATATCGGTCAACAGCGAATTGGTGTTGGCCACCGGTACGCCGGCGTTGGCCTTTGTCACGGTCAACGACGCCCGCTTCCTCGTCGATACGCCCTTAGACCGCGCCGAGCGCGTCAACCACGCCAATCTCGCCAAACAGATCCGAGTCCTCGCCGGCATGTTCGAGATGGCCTTTGAAGACCCCGAGCTTTTCCCAGACTTCAAGATGCGCCTGCGCGACAATCTGCGCTCGCTCCGCGGCCGCACCATGGTCTTTCCGCGCCGCAGCATCATCCCCGACCTGCCGCGCGCCGACGCCGTGGCCGTGGTGCGCAACGGCAAGAAAAAGTCGTATAAGGGTGTGCGCGGCGAGTACTATGAAGTCGTCGACGACAAGGGGGCCTTTTTCGTAAATCGGGTGCGGGTCAACAACGTCCAGATCGAGGGCTACTACATGGACCCGATCACCGGCCGCATCACCTACGCTCCAGACCGCGGCGTGCAAGGCGACGAGAGCTACCCCATGAAGGTCGCCATGGACTGGCGCGACAAGCAGTGGATGGTCATCCTCTTCCCCTGTGTGCCCTACAACTTCTTCGACATCGTCGATCCGCGCTATCTCACCAAGCTGTCCAACGTGGAGGTCTTCGACGAGACGAACAGCGCCCCAGTAGAATACGGTTATACCATTGGCGAAGGCCCCTCGGCCCAAAACGAGCCGGTCGGCGTGCTCTTTGCGCGGCCCGGCTCGCGCATCAAGATGGGATTCGGGGCCGGCCTGCTGGGGTTCCGCTCGCTCCTGCTCAACGCCACCAGCGTAACCGACAAGGAAAAGGCCGAGGGCGAGGGCTTTGAGATCCGCCCCGGGACTTCCTTTGCCCGCACGACCTTCCAAGCCGCCCAAGACATGTGGAACCTCGACGAGTCGCGGATGCGCGAGCTGCGGAGCTTTGCCATTGAAAACCAGCGCCTCAACGACCTTCACTATCGGGCCGAGACCGAGTTGGACCAAGCGGCCGCGGCCGGCACCGAGCAGCGCTGGGGCGATTTTGTGCGCCACACCCGTGCGGCCTTCGGCTTAGAGTCGCGCGCCTACCCCGACGTCAAATCCACCCAAAACGACGTCATTCAGGGCATCATCTTCTTCATGGCCCTCGTCATTCCCTGCGCCTTTTTTACCGAGCGGCTCCTGTTTACGGCCGCCACCATTCGCAACCAGATCATCGGGTTTGTCGGGGTTTTTATCGCGATTTGGAGCGTGTTGTGGATGGTGCATCCGGCCTTTCAGTTGTCCAACCCCTTCGTCATTCTGCTCGCTTTCGTCATCATCGCGCTGGCCGTCCTCGTGATGTCGATCATCTCCGGCCGCTTCAACGAGCAGATGAAGAAGCTGCGCACCGAGGTGGCCGTGATCCACGACACGGATGTCAGCCGCTCTTCGGCCTCGCTCACGGCTTTTCAGCTTGGGATTTCCAATATGAAGCGGCGCAAGACGCGCACGGTCCTCACCTTTACCACGCTCTTGCTGCTGACCTTTACGGTCCTCTCCTTCACCTCCATCCGCACCGGCCTGCGGTTCAATCAAATCAGCCGCGACAACGAGGGCCTCTACGAGGGCATCCTAATCCGCAGCAAGGCGTGGAATCCCATGGAGGATTCCGTCCTCGAATACGCGCGCAGCAATTTCGGCGATCGGGCTGCGGTCGCGCCGCGCAGTTGGTACAGCAATAAGGCCAAAGCGCACATCAAGATAAAACACGGAGAAAACGCCCATAACGCCCTCGGCGTCTTGGGCCTGACCCCGGAGGAAACCGAGGTCACCGGGCTGGACCAAGCCCTCGTCGCCGGGCGGTGGTTTGCGCCGGGCGAGGACAAGGTCTGCATCCTGCCCATCGACATGGTCAAGGAGGCCCATCTCGACGTCGATCTGGCCGATGTCGGCCAAGCGCAGGTCCGCATCTTCGGCGACTTGTTCACGGTGGTTGGCGTCCTCGACTCCAAGCGGATGAAGGACCTCAAAGACCTCGACGACGAAATCCTGACGCCGGCTGACTTTGCCGTCACCGGCGGCCAAGCCGTGCAGGAAATCGCCGAGGAGGAAAAGCGCGAGAAGCAGGGCTTGGAGGACGCCAAAGTCGTCATCAAGCCCTTTGTCCATCTGGAGCCAGCCAACATCCTCATCGTGCCCTACCACACGCTGCGCAACGTCGGCAGCGGCAACCCCTTACAGTCTGTGGCCGTGCGCTTTCCCGCCGGCAGCGACGTGCGCGGTGAGGTCGAGGAATTTCTCTCGCGCCTCGCGGTGACCCTGTTTGCTGGCATCAAGGAGCCGGGCGACGAATACATCAAGGTGGCGATTTACTCTTCGCTGGGGCTGACCTCCTTTTCCGGGATGAGCAACTTGTTCATCCCCATGCTGATCGCTTCGCTCATCGTGCTCAATACCATGATGGGCAGCGTGTACGAGCGCTTCCGCGAGATTGGCATCTACTCTTCAGTCGGCCTCGCGCCCGGCCATATCTCTTGGCTGTTTATCGCCGAGAGTTGCGTCTATTCGGTATTGGGCGTCGTCGCTGGTTATCTCAGCGGCCAAGTAATCGCCAAGGTGCTCATTGAGTCCGACCTGCTCGGAGGCTTCACGCTCAACTACTCTTCTGTGGCTGCGGTGCTGTCCTGTATGCTGGTGATGGCCGTGGTCATGCTCTCGACGATTTATCCCGCCCGCAAGGCTTCGCAAATGGCCGTGCCGGACGTGACCCGCAAGTGGAAGCTGCCGCCGCCCGATGGCGACCAGTGGGATTTCGAGTTCCCCTTTACGGTGAGCGGCCACGAAGTCTTGGGCTTGAGCGTATTCCTCATCGGCTACTTCGATTCCTACAGCGAAGAGTCCATCGGCACCTTCTACACCGACGGTGCTCAGCTGCGCCGCGAAGAGACGCCCAACGGCGAAGGGTATCTCATCGACATGAATATCTGGCTGGCTCCGTTCGACTTGGGCGTCAGCCAACACGTCACCGTGCGGGCCATGCCCGAGGACGAGCACAACATCTACTCCGTCGGCCTGCAAATCAAGCGACTCAGCGGCGAGGATGCCTCGTGGCGTCGGGTCAACCAACGCTTTATGAACGTCATCCGCAAACAGTTCCTTATCTGGCGCACGGTGGATGCCGAGGCCAAGGAGAGCTACCGCCAACAGGGCGCGGAAATTCTGCAAGGGCTGCGTAGCGAAGTGTCGGCGTAGGTGCGGTCTAAGAGGCGTCATTCCCGCGAACGGACGTCACCCCGTGCCCCGACACGGGGCGGGAATCCAGCCGGTATCGTTTAGACTCAAAGGACGCCCACCAGAGTTTGCAGACCGCTTCTAAGTAGAAGTTTCCCGTCTCGACCGGCGGCTCGGCGGTAGCGGGTTTGCCTATTCTTTCCAGATCAACGACCAGATGACAGCCGTCGTGTGGTTCGTTCTGCTCCTTCTTTTTTACTCAAACATAACAAGCGTACCGAGGGGGATGTGGGCGCGTCGTCGGAGGCGTATCGGCCGGTTCGGGGGATGAGGATTGGCAACTGCGGGCAACGGCTCGCTACCTGCTCTTAGGGAGCGTGGAGGACACAAAATGTGGACGTATCGAGTGGGCATCATTGCGTTGTTCGTCCTATTGCGGATGGGCGATGCGGATGCGGATGCGGAGCCAGCAGAAATCACGATTCACATCCGTGGACAGTACAAGGCGGAGATTTCGGCTCTGTTGTTGGCGGCTGATGGGGGGACGACGAGGACTGGGATCGCCGAGTTGGATTCCCTTGCTGCCACATACCGCCTGATGGGGATAGATCATAAGTCTGGCTTTTATGGGTATCGGTTTCGGCTGACGTTTCCACCGGGTGCGGATGGGGCCGCCATGGCCGGAGCCTATAGGAACCTATCCTATATACAATCGGTTGAATCGGTTAGCTCCTTGACGGTGAACGAGAGACACCGCCCTTTCCTTTTGTTTGACATAGAAGACAGGGGACTCCGGTTGCTCGCAAAGGTGGGTGCTGGGACTGTTTCGGGGCTCGCTCTTACAGCCTTGTCCATACCTTTTCAGGACGGGATAGTTGAGCCATCTGGCGACCCTGACACTGACGCTTGGAGAGGATTAGAATTTCTTTTAATTGGCACAGCCATCGGCTGTAGTGTCGGATTCCCGTTGGGTGTGAGCTTAGTCGATCCTTATGATTCTTTACCCAAGACTCTACTCGCCGGTGTTATACCGGGAGCGGTCGGCTTTTCCACCTTGTTACTAAATCAAGAGGCCGCGGGCATAGCGTTCTTGTCTATGTACGTCGTCCCTGTTATTAGTTCACCTATTATGTCTGAACTATCGCGCCAGCCTCCTCAAGCCCGCCGCGTCTCCTTCGCTTTATCCCCCACCCTCAACGGCGGCCTCTCCGCCGTAGCCCAACTTCGCTTTTGACCTTGCAACAAGAGAAAGGCTCGCCTCATGTCCCCTATGATCGCTGTACTTACCCTGTTCGCCGCTTTCATGGCAGCGGAGGCCGATGCGAGAACAGAGCCAGCAGAAATCACGATTCACATTCGCGGCGAGCACAAAGCGGTGATTTCGGCTCTGTTGGCGGCAGTTGACGAGGGGACGACGAGGACCGGGATCGCCGAATTGGATTCCCTTGCTGCCACCTACGGCCTGATGGGGATAGAGCGCAAAGGTAGGTCTAGTTTTTATGGGTATCGTTTTCGGCTGACGTTTTCGCCGGGTGCGGATGGGGCCGCCATTGCCGGAGCATATTGGACCTTAGCCTATATACAATCGGTCGAGCCGGATCCACCACCCGGAGCGAGAGCCCAGAAGCTGGTCCAGCCGACTCCTACTCTCGGTAATTCCCTAAATAATAGGGCTATTACGCGGATTCCCAAAAAGATAGGCGTAGGTGCGCTGACGACAGTCGGGGTAGGAATCGCATTATTGCCAGGGGCAGGGACAGCGGGAGATGATGGTATTGGTGCAGGACTTGCCGGGATTACATCACTATTTCTTGGATACCCTCTTGGCGTGTACTTGGCCGATAGGAAAGAGAGTTCATTCTGGCTGACATTCCTCGGTAGCGGTTTAGGATGGTGGGGGGGTGTTAAAATGTTAGATTCGCCAAATTCTAGCACGTTATCAGAGTGGGCTGCTTTGATAACTATACTTGGGGCACCAGTGCTTGCATCGGAGCTATCGCGGAAGGACGCCGTAACAGGAGGCCCCAAGCGACCCAAGCAATCTCAAGACCTACGGTTTTCTCTCGGTTTGGTGCCGGAGTTCCAAGGAGGCTTGTCGGCTGTCGCCACGCTGCGCTTTTAATCCCTCAATGACGGGAGGATACGCTTTATGCCGCTTATGATCGTTGCTACCCTGTTCGCCATACTCATGGTAGAGGAGGCCGAGGCAGAGACGAAGCCAGCAGAAATCACGATCCACATCCGTGGAGAGCACAAGGCGGTGATTTCGGCTCTGTTGGCGGCGGTTGACGAGGGGACGACGAGGACCGGGATCGCCGAGTTGGATTCCTTGGCGGCCATCTATGGCCTGAGGGATATATCACAAGTCCCTTTTTTTAGGTATCGGTTTCGGCTGACGTTTCCGCCGGATGCGGATGGGGCCGCCATGGCCGGAGCATATTGGAACTTAGCCTATATACAATCGGTCGAGCCGGATCCACCACCCGAGGCATGGGAGACATCCTCTCAAAGACCGGCAGGTCAAGAGACTACAAGTACGACGGCAGTGAAAAAACAAGGCTCTAGCTTTTTGAGAGGCTCTTTAAGAGTGGTAAAAAAGGTGGCCTCCGGTACGATAGTTGGGATCGTATTCTCTGGGATCGTACTCGGAGGGTCGAGATCTGCAGGGGGAGATTCTGGTATTGGTGCCGCGGCGGCCGGGTATGCCGCCTTCGGTCTCGGATACCCTATTGGCGTGTACGCAGTCGATGCGAGAGAGAGTTCGTTCTGGCTTACACTCATAGGTGGCGGTTTAGGATGGTGGGGGGCTGCTACATTATCAGAGCGGGCCGCTTGGGTGACTTTTTTTGGGGCACCAGTGCTTGCATCGGAGCTATCGCGGAAGGACGCCGTAACAGGAGGCCCCAAGCAACCCAAGCAATCTCAAGACCTACGGTTTTCTCTCGGTTTGGTGCCGGAGTTCCAAGGAGGCTTGTCGGCTGTCGCCACGCTGCGCTTTTAATCCCTCAATGACGGGAGGATACGCTTTATGCCGCTTATGATCGTTGCTACCCTGTTCGCCATACTCATGGTAAAGGAGGCCGATGCAGAGACGAAGCCAGCAGAAATCACGATCCACATTCGCGGCGAACACAAAGCGGTGATTTCGGCTCTGTTGGCGGCTGTTGACGAGGAGACGACGAGGACCGGGATCGCCGAATTGGATTCTGTTGCTGCCACCTACGGCCTGATGGGGATAGATCGCAAGGGTCGATCCTCTGGCTTTTATGGGTATCGGTTTCAACTGACGTTTCCGCCGGATTCGGATAGGGCCGCCATTGCCGGAGCCTATTGGACCTTACCCTATATACAATCGACTGACCCGGAGCCACCCCCCGAGGCGCGAGCCCGGAAGATGCACCGTCCTTTTAACATAGAAAACAGGGGACTACGGTTGCTCGCAAAGGTGGCCGCTGGAACTGGTTTGGGGATCGTTGTTACAGCCATGACCTTGGATATTCAGGCCGCGATACATGAGCCATCTGGCAACATTGACTTATTAAACTCTCTTGTAACGGGCACAGCCATCGGCTGGAGTGTCGGCTTCCCGTTGGGTGTGAGCTTAGTCGATCCTTATGATGCTTTACCCAAGACTCTACTCGCCGGTGTTATACCGGGAGCGGTCGGCTTTTCCTACTTGTTACTAAATCAAGACAACGCGGGCATAGAAGCGTTCTTTTTTCTGTACGTCGCCCCTTCTATTGGTTCATTGATCGTGTCAGAGAAGTCGCGCCAGCCTCCTCAAGCCCGTCGCGTCTCCTTCGCTTTATCCCCCACCCTCAACGGCGGCTTCTCCGCTGTAGCCCAACTTCGCTTTTGACCCTGCACTGAGAGAAAGGCTTGAAACAGAAAGGACTGTGACATGGGCTTTATTTTGCTGGTCTTATGGCTACTGCTCGCCCTTTGGGAGCCGGTGGCGGCTCGGACGATTCGGGTATCAGAAAAGGAATCAGAACACGGGGAACTGGCCTTATATATGGCCCTGTTAGAGGCGGCTCCTCACGATACGCTGCTCGTCGCCGCCGGGTATTACGAAGGGGTTGGTATTGACAAACCCCTGACGCTCATTGGGGCCGGAGCCGATAGCACAATAGTGGCAGGTCCCTATACGGCAATCGGGATAGGAGCCGAAGGGGTAACTATTGAAGGATTTTATGTACAGGGCTTTGGGAAATGCCGTCTGACGAGTGCTATTTATTGTAATAACTGTTCCGCAACGCTCAAGCACAACATTCTCGAAGGATGTTACTCGGTGATTACTACCGATGGTAATGCTCGACTAACCGTCAACTACAACCACCTAATAGCAGGAACCTTCGCCTTTGACATTTTCCCCTCGGACGATCCGAGTGCTATTGACGCTCGCTTCAACTGGTGGGAGACGACGGTTGAACAGGAGATACAGGCCAAGATATCCGCGACGATGGACGAGGTGGTGTATCGGCCTTGGCTGCAAGGTCCCGAGGAAATCTTCCGTGATCTTCCTACCTTTATATCCCCGATCAGTTGGGGTCGGTTGAAACAGAAAGGACGATGACATGCGCTTTATCTTGCTACTCTTTCTGTTGGGAGTTGGCTCTGCGGCTGGCGACGCCAGCGAGCCGGTTCCCTCGCCGCCCTACTGGACGGGTCGGATCGAACAGGACACGACGTGGCGCGACACGGTATATGTCGGCGGCGACGTGACGATTGCAGCAGCGGCGACCCTGACGCTGGCTCCCAATACGCAGGTTCTCTTTCTGCCCTACCACGATGCGACCCGAAGCGGCTTGGACTCGACCCGTGCGGAACTGACCGTCGAAGGGCGGCTGGCGGCGCAAGCAGGCGGCATCGTCTTTCGTTCAGCGGATGCGGGTTCGTTGGGAGCCGATTGGCATGGCCTTGTCGTCGAGCGAGGTGGGCGAGCGGACGTATCCAACGCTGCGATACGCGATGGCTTGCGCTGTCTGTATGCCAAGCGGGGTGGGCGCGTCAGGATGGACGCTATCGCCTTTGCCAACTGCGGCAAGCCGACCGCACCAGCGGATGCGGCCAAGCTGGCGACGCCGGCGGGAACATGGCGAAAAGAAGAGCTTGGGCTGTTCCATCCACGCGAAACAAAAATCACACCCCCGATGAACCAACCATTCGAGAGACAAGAGATCACGATTCATATCAGTGGAGAGCACAAGGCGGTGATTTCGGCTTTGTCGGCGGCTGTTGACGAGGAGACGACGGTTACGGGGATCGCCGAGTTGGATTCTCTTGCTGCCATCTATGGCCTGATGGGGATATATCGTACGGGTCGATCCTCTAACGTTGATGATGGGTCTCGGTTTCGGCTGACGTTTCCGCCGGGTGCGGAGGTGGCCGCCATTGCCGAAGCCTATTTGAACCTATCTTATATACAATCGGTAGGGAACGAGAGGCACCGCCCTTTTGACATAGAAAACAGGGGACTACGATTACTCACAAAGGTGGCCGCTGGGACTGCTTCGGGGGCCGCTCTTACAGCCATGACCACGAGTGCTCTGGGCGCAATAGATGAACCATCTGACGACCATAACAATAATCCTTATGGAGGATTAGACTTTTTCATATTTGGCGCAGCCATCGGCAGTACGGTCGGATTCCCAATTGGTGTGAGCTTAGTTGATCCTTACGATTCTTTCGTCGCGACACTCATGGGCGGTGTTATGACTGGAGGGGGTGGTTTAGCCTTGGTAGGAGCTGGGAGGGGCTCATGGCTCTCGGTTATAGGGGGAGCGGTGGCCTTATGCGGCCCTTTTATTGGTTCACTCAGTGCGTCAGAGAAGTCGCGCCAGCCTCCTCAAGACCGCCGGATCTCCTTCGCTTTATCCCCGACCCTCAACGGCGGCCTCTCCGCCGTTACCACGTTGCGCTTTTGACCCTGCAACAAGAAGAAAGGCCCCGCCCCATGTTCCTTCGGCTCTGTCGGCGGCGGTTGACGCGGAGACGATAGGTGGCCCTTTGCCGGAGGGCTTTTTTTAGCATATTAAGGAGCATGGTGCGGCTCCTGCTTATACCACTGTCCAGCTTGGGAGGCGTCAAAAATGGACTGGAATAATCCTCTTATCTACATAGTTCCCGGACTAGCTGTCCTTGGATGGATCATCCGTTTGGAAAGATGGATGGGTAAGAAAGACGAGTCTATACGCCTCATAGAAGAGAATATCGTGAAATTAGAAGCAGCTATCCGTGAAATAAGGACGGATATTAAGGAATTGTTCAGAAATGGCCCTGGGGCGGTTACTGCACAAAATAGCCCGCTCCGCTTAACTGAGCGGGGAGAGGCTATCTCTGAGGTGTTGGGAGCAAAGGCGTGGGCAACGCGGACGGCGCAGGACGTATCACCTAAGCTGAAGGGGAGCCACCCCTATGATATTCAAATGTTCTGTATGGACTACGTGGACCAAACTTCCAATTTTACCCGCGAGTTTATTGACCAGATTAAGACGTACTCGTATGAGAAAGCTGTGCCGATGAGCCAAATTAAGGACGTGATGGCGGTAGAATTGCGCGATGCGATCCTGACAGCTATTGCCCGATTAAAGCCGGATGAAGCGTCAGCGTCCCGCCGATATGAACCAACTTAGGTAAAATCCCCTACCATGATACCCCATAGGCTGCCTATCATCGTCTGGTTCGTCTTGGTCTTGCTGGCGGGTCGTGCGGTAGATGGGAAGGCAGAGACGCTGCCGAGAAATACGGCTCAAGCCATCGACCATACCTACGACACGCGCCTGTACTGGATGGGTCAGATCGAGCAGGACACGACGTGGCGCGACACCGCGCCAGCGGATGCGGCCAAGCCGGCGACGCCGGCGGGAACGGAGCGAAAAGAAGACCTTGAACTGTCCCAGCAACGCGAAACAAAAATCACACCCCCGATGAACCAACCATTTGAGATACAAGAGATCACGATTTATGGCGGGCACAAGGAGGTGGTTTTGGTGCTGTTAGAGGCGGTTGACGAAGGGACGCCGGTTACCGGAATCGCCGGGTTGGATTCTCTGGCTGCCACCTATGGCTTGATTGGGATATATCGTACGGGTCGAAGGTCCTCTGGTCTTTATGGATACCGTTTTGGGCTGACGTTTCCGCCGGGTGCGGATGTGGCCGCCATTGCCAAAGCATATAGGAACCTATCCTACATACAATCTATCAAATCGGGGGACTCCTTAACGATGAAAGGGATGCGTCCTTCTTTCAATATAGAAAACGGGGGACTACGGTTACTCGCAAAGGTGGCCGCTGGGACTGGTTCGGGGATGGCTGTTACAGCCCTAGCCGTGGGTGTTCTGGACCAGATATATGATCCTCTAAGTGACCCTGACGCTAACGCTGATAGAGGATTGGGCTTTCTTTTGGCTGGTGCAGCCATCGGCTGTAGTGTCGGATTCCCGTTCGGTGTGAGCTCAATCGATCCTTATGATTCTTTACCCAAGACGCTACTCGCCGGTGTTATACCGGGAGCGGTCGGCTTTTCCGCTTTGCTACAAGCAGACGTGGGCATAGGGTTCTTGTTTGCGTACGTCGTCCCTGTTATTAGTTCACCTATTATGTCTGAACTATCGCGCCAGCTTCCTCAAGACCGCCGGATCTCCTTCGCTTTATCCCCGACCCTCAACGGCGGCCTCTCCGCCGTTACCATGTTGCGCTTTTGACCTTGCAACAAGAGAAAGCTCCCCTATGTCCATCCTTAATGTCTCTATTTACATGGAAAAACTGGACAACTAACGCGATGGGGATGCAAATGACGCCTTTCGTCAGGAGGATTGTCTAATGCGATCGTTCGTTTTTTATGTTATTGGCTTATTGGGAAGTGTCGTTATCGCTCCGGCCGTCTGTCTAGCCGAAGATTCCAACCGGTTTTCTTTCCCGCTTCCCTTGTCTCTGGCAGTTGGCGACCATTGGACCTATTCCATTGTGAAAACCCATTTGAGGTATGAAGATGATTTGAAGTTTGTAGGTAGGATCCTTGATACGCTATCCACTGAAACTCTGACCATTCGTGTGGTAGAGTCCCTTCAGATAGAGGATCGGACCTATTTTGCGTTGAGTGACGGAGGCTTATACCGCGTAGATGAGGAAAAGAGAACTTGGCGGTATGATACTGAGGCTGAGAGCGAGAAGGTCGTCTGGGATATATGGGGACCACTGGAATACAAAACCATCGAGTTTCCCCTTCCCGGATTGAGTCAGCTAGAACCCGCTATAGAAAGACCAGTGATCGATGAATATGCATGCGAGTACGCATGTTTTTCAAGACATGGCCCATTTGTATGGCGCCCAGATCCTGAGTATGAGGAGGGCTATGCTTGGATTTCTACTATTGAGGTAGGTACCGTTCGACACGATTCCTATCTCGGGTACTTTATTTATGTGCCCTTTGTATGGAGTTATGACGACCTCATCAAGCTCCCAGACTGGGGTATAACCGAACTTTATGTGTTTCAGGACACACCGTATGGGACTGAGTACGTACCGAAGGAGACTCTTGTTGTAGCACCCAACGTTGGTGTCGTTTATCATGCGTCTTTCAGCTATACCTATAATTTGACCCTTTCCCCTTCAGAGACAAAAAAAACGGAATGGGTCTTACAGGACATGCAGAAAGGCCATCCAGAAAGTACTGTTGTAGAGGATATATCCTTTGGTGCGCTAAAGCAGCGGATGACACGATCCACCTCAAAGGCTCCGTGAGTTCCTCCATAAGCAATCGCCGTAGGACTGCCTGCTTTAGCTGGCCGGTGGATAGGCGCGTCCCCGTGTTCAACCACGGGGAGGCTTTGAGCGAAAGGCGGACATTTCGTATGCTTTCCCTTGCCGTGTCGCTCTTTGACAAGAGAAGAGGTAGGCGGTTCCAACCCCGAATCGCCGCAGGCGGGTTCAACGCTGATGGCGACCGGACCCGCCGATTACGGGCCTGCGGTGGCGGTGGTTCACCCGCCGCTTCCCGGCCTCGCCACGCAAGCCATGATCCCAGCACCCCCTGAGCATCTGCAATCTGTCCGGGCAGCGGTGCTCGCGAAGGCAGAATCCCTGCGGGCCGGATCGCGTCCCGTGGTGTGGGTGGTATGCCGCTGGCGTCTGAGTTATATTTATACCGCCCAAGCAAAAAGCGGAGGTCCATAGCGAATGCTCGGAAGAAAAAATAGAAACCCGAACCAAGAGATCGAAGAGTATCGGGATTTAATGCAGGTCCCGGACCGCTTTGAGAACGGCTTTACGATCAAGGCCGTCCTCGGCGTCCTCTTCGTCTCCTTTATCATGGTGCCGGGCAATATGTACCTGAGCCTGATGATCGGCGGCTCTTTGGGGGCGGCAGCCGAGTGGGTGACCATCATCCTCTTCGCCGAAATCACCAAGCGCTCCTTTTCCTCCCTGCGCCGCCAAGAAGTCTATGTGCTGTTCTACGTGGCCGCCTCCCTGATCGCCGCCGAGACCGGCGCCTTTGAGGGCTTGCTCTACAACCAGTACTTGGTGCAATCGCCAGCCGCCAAGCAGTTCGGCATCACCAAGCTGATTCCCACGTGGGTGGCACCGCAGCCCGACTCCCTCGCCATCATCGAGCGCACCTTCCTGCACTCGGATTGGGCGATGCCCATCGTCCTCCTCGTCTTGGGGATGATCATCTCGCGCGTCAACTGGTTCACCATGTCATACGCGCTCTTCCGGCTTAGCTCCGACTACGAGCGCCTGCCCTTCCCCTTCGCGCCCGTCAACGCGCAAGGCGCTACGGCACTGGCCGAGACCACCCAAGGAGTTGAGACGTGGCGCTGGCGAGTGTTCTCGGCCGGGGCGATGATTGGCTTGGTCTTTGGCACGATCTACGTGGCCCTGCCGGCCATTACCGGCGCACTGCTGACCGAGCCGATCCAACTCATCCCCATCCCCTTTGTTGATTTCACCCAAGTCACCGGCAACTTCATCCCCGCTACGCCGCTCGGATTTACCGCCCACTTGGGGCCGATCTTCACCGGGCTGGTGGTGCCGTTCTGGGGCGTGGTCGGCACCTTTATCGGCGTGGTCGTCGCCTCGATTGCCAATCCGCTGCTCTATACTTGGACGCCGCCGTGGCGCGAGGAGCCGTACCTGAACTTGTGGCAGCAAGGCATGGGCACGGTCGAGACCTTCTTCGTCAACAACGTCGATTTCTGGATGAGCTTTGGCATTGGCACCACCGTCGCCATCGCCATCATCGGCATCTATCAGGTCATTCAGAGCATCCGCGGGGCGAGGGCCAACGCCAGTGACGACAGCCCCCGCAGCTTTGCCACCCCCGCCGGCCGCGGCGATTTCCCAATATGGCTGGCACTGGCGCTATACGCCTTGGCCACGGCCGGCCTAATCGGCATCGCCGCTTGGCTGCTGCCGGGCATTGCCCAATTTATATGGTTCTTCCTCTTTTTTGGCTTCGTCTTCACGCCCTTTCAGTCCTTTGTCAACGCCCGCCTAGTCGGGATGGTCGGGCAGACGGTGGATATTCCCTTTGTGCGCGAGGCGACGATCATCCTCTCAGGGTATCGCGGCGTTGACATCTGGTTCATTCCGTTTCCCTTGGGCAACTACGGCGCCCAGACCATGAAGTTCCGCGAAATTGAGCTGACCGGCACTCAGTTCACCAGCATCATCCGCGCCGAGGTGTTCATGGTGCCCATCGTGCTCTTCACCAGCTTTCTCTACGGCTCCTATATATGGAAACTGGCGCCAATTCCGTCGGCCTCCTACCCCTATGCCCAGCTAATCTGGCGGCTGCGCGCCTACCAGCAATGCCTCTTTATCACCGGCACCATGCGCAGCGAACTGGCCATAGACAAGGACCGGGCGGGATGGACGCCGGCCAACCTAATCGAGAACGAGTGGTGGTACTGGCGAGTGCGGCTGGTGGATCAGGAGTGGCTGGACTCCAACGGCAAGCGCGGCCAAGTCGGCCCGTGGATGCCGACCCAAGTGTTCTACTCGTACTTCGATCCGGGAGCACCCGACATTGTTTCCGAGCGCTACCTGCGCGACGCGCAGCAAGCCGAAGAGGAAATTGTCGCGGGCCTGCCGGCCATTGCCCCGCTGGGGCCGGCCATGGACACCATCATCCGCGACCCCCGCCCGACCCTCGAAGTGCAGGTCGAGCGAGCCGTGCCGGCGGGATGGTCTTTTTACTTTGAGGTCGATACCGATCCGCTCTTTACCAGCTCTTGGATCCAGCGATCCACCGACGTGCCTTGGCTCTTTAGGGCGCTGAAAACCGAGGTCATCGCCTTTGGGGCCGGCTTCGGGCTGGTGAGCTTTGTTCTGCTGTCCATTCTCGGGCTGCCGATCTTGCTGATCTTTGGCTTCGTGCGCTCGCTGACGTCGCTGCCGCATTTCGTGGTGACCGAGATCATCGGCGCATTCTTGGCCCGCTACTACTTCTGGAACAAGTACGGGCGGCAAGAGTGGCGGCAGTTTGCCCCCATTCTGGCGGTGGGCTTTTCCTGCGGCATGGCGTTGATGGGCATGGCGTCGGTGGGGATCGCCCTGATCCAGAAATCGGTCTCCGTGCTGATTTTCTAGCATGAGCGATTGGGTGGATTTCGCGTGGCAGGGGCTGCGGTTGTCCGTGCCCGACGACTGGAACCTCGGCCGGGTTGACGGGGATTTTGAAAAGGGCTATGCCCGCCTCGACGACGCCGAGATCGTGCGCGCCGAGATTGAATGGCGGCGTCTCAGAGGCCGCGGCGAGGCCCTGCGCCTGACCGAGCTGGTCGATCGCTACTTGGCCAACCTGCAAAAGAAGGCCCAAAAGGCCGATGCTCCCTTTGAGGTTGAGCGCCGCGCCCGATTCCTCAAAAACAAGAAGTTCCTCCAAGGCCGCGAATACGAGGTCTTTATATGGGAGGCCGATTTCCGGGCGTACAACCTCGCGCTCGCCTTGGGGTCTGGGCGGGTTGTGCTCCTGCGGGTGTTGGCCCGGCTCGATGAGTTTTTGCCCGAGCAAGCCGAGGCCGTGTTCAGCTCACTCGCCGACCAAGAAGCCGAGGCCGCTCACCTGTGGAGCGTGTACGGCTTGCGGTTTTTCGCGCCCAGCGACCTCAAGCTCCAAAGCCATTCCCTCAAGTCGGGGCACCTCCAGCTAGAGTTTACCCGCGGCAAACAGACGCTGCGGGTCCATCGGCTGAGCATGGCCCGAATCATGCTCAAAGGCGCGGCCATCCAAGACTGGTACCCGGTCTTTTTTAAGAAGCCGTTGCGCGACTTGGTGGTGGATGTTGTGCCAGAAGCCGTGCGAGAATGCGAGGGCATTCGCATTGAGGGGCGGCCGCGCAGCCGCTGGCGTCAGTTGCTGCGCCCCCTGCCCTTTATGAACCCGAGGCCGCGCCTGTATATGCGAGGGCGCGTCTGGCGCGATACCGGCCTCGACAAAATCGCAATCGTTGAGCACCTCTATCGCAAGAAAGACTCAGAAGACGATCTCGTCGCCAAGGTAGTAGATGGGCATTTTATCGAAAAACAAGGGACCCAAGCTGAGCCGGGCCGCCATGCTGGCGTCGCGGCCAACGCGCAATGAATCCCTGCGCTGGGAGCACAACGACACCGGCGAAATCCAAGTCTTTATAACACGCCAAGATACTTGGAAGGTCAGGCTGCTGTCCAAGTTTTTCTACATCCCCAAACAGCGCAAAATCACCCTCGACGAAGTAGGCAGCGAGGTCTGGCGGATGTGCAACGGCCGCAATTCGGTTGGCAGGATGATCGACCTGCTCAGCGACCAGTACCAACTCAACCGCAAGGAGGCCGAAGTCTCCCTGCTCCAATACTTGAAGACCCTTGGGCAGAAGCGCTTTATCGGCTTTGTGCTAGAGGGCGACGAAAGGCCGCCCGACCGCGGCGCGGCCAGCGGAAAAAAATGGCAAAAGAAATAAGCAGGGGCGGGCGATTGGCTCGTCCCTGTTTTCGTCTGCACCCGCACCGGGCCGCCCGCTTCCTCTCGCACGTGCTCAATCCCGCGCTGTTGGCGCTGTTGGTATTCGGCGTTCAAGCGCACGGGCAGGACGCTTGGCTCGCCGGCGCGGTGGCGATCGGGGCCTTCTCCTTAATACCCGGGTTGCTACTGTGGCGCTTGGTGCGGTCGGGCTATCTCGACCAAGCCTATACCGACGACCGCCCCAAACGCGCTACCCTGCTCTTGTTGGGCGCGCTGTGCTATGCTTTGGGGACGGCCGCCCTCTACGGCATTGACGCTCCGCCGCTGATGCGGGTCACGGCCGCGGCTGGTGTGGTCAGTACGCTCTTGGTCTGGTGGATCAATCGCTCCTACAAGATCAGCATTCACGCGGCTGGTATTGGGGGGGCAACCTGCGTATTGTTGCTCAGCACTGGCGGCGCGGCGTGGCCCTGCTTGTTGAGTTGGCCGGCCGTCGCTTGGGCGCGGCTTTACTTGCGGGCGCATACGCCCATGCAGCTCGGGGCGGGCGGTGCGCTGGGCGCGGGGAGCATGGCCCTGTTGTACAGTGCTTTCATACCGTGAGCGCGGCCGATGAACCAATTGTATAAAGGCTTTATAGATCGCCTGACCTACCACAACCCGGAAAACGGCTATACCATTGCGCGCTTAGTCGTAGAGGGCCAGCGCGAGCGAATCGCCATCGTGGGGGCACTGGCCTCCATCCAAGAGGGCGAGAGCGTCGAAGTCGAGGGCGCGTGGACCAATCACCCCAAATACGGCAAGCAATTCAAGGTAGCGCATTATAAGGCCGTTTATCCCTCGACCCTTGAAGGGATGCAAAAGTACCTCGGGTCCGGCTTGATCAAAGGCGTCGGGCCGAAGTCGGCCAAGCGCATCGTCGAGCACTTTGGCGCGGAAACGCTCGACATCATCGACGCGGATCCCAGCCGGCTAGCGGAAGTGCCCAAACTGGGCAAGAAGCGGGTTGAGCTGATTGCCGCGGCGTGGGACGAGCAGCGGCAAATCAAGGACGTAATGGTCTTTTTGCAGTCGCACGGGATTACCACCGGCTACGCGGTGAAAATTTTTAAGACCTACGGTCAAGAGGCCATCCAAAAGGTCCGCAGCGATCCCTATCGCTTGGAGCGCGATGTGGATGGGATCGGCTTCCGCATCGCCGATCGCATTGCCCAGCGCCTAGGACTCAGCCGCGACGCCCCCGAGCGTGTGCAGGCCGGCATCCGCTACCTGCTCTCGCAAGCCGCCGACGAAGGCCACGTGTACTTGCCGGCCGTCAAAATGATGGAGCGAGCCGTCGAAATTTTGACCATCAACGCCGAGTTGTTGCCGCCGGCATTGGAGGCCCTGCGCGCCGACGATGGCGTGGTCACCGAAGACCTGCGCTATTATCTGCCGCCGCTCCACCGGGCCGAAGTGGGTGCCGCATCGTCGCTAAAGCGCCTTTTGCACACACCGGCCCAAGAGTTGGTCGTGCCCGCAGAAGACGAGGACGGGCTAGAGTTGGCTCCGGCGCAAAAACAGGCTGTGGCCTGGGTTGCCACGAGCAAAGTGCTGGTGCTGACCGGCGGGCCGGGCACGGGCAAGACCACGGTCACGCGGCGCATCTTGCGCCTTTTGGAGGAAGGGGGCCTCGCGGTGGCACTGTGCTCGCCCACGGGCCGTGCGGCCAAGCGGCTGAGCGAAGCAAGCGGGCGCGCGGCCAAGACCATTCACCGGCTGCTGGAATTTCAGCCGGGCGAGCGGCAGTTCAAAAGGGGCTACGACAACCGCCTCAAGCTCGACGCCCTGATCGTCGATGAGGCTTCCATGATCGACGTGGTGCTGATGAACGCGCTCCTGCGCGCCTTGCCCGACCACGCTCGGGTGGTGCTCGTCGGTGACATCGACCAGTTGCCCTCGGTGGGGCCGGGCAACGTGCTCCGCGACATTATCGACTCCGCCAAAGTGCCGGTGGTGCGCCTGACGCAGATTTTTCGCCAAGCCCAAAAAAGCCACATCATCCGCAACGCGCACCGCGTCAACAACGGCGAAATGCCCATCGTCGATAACCATGCGGGCGCGGATTTCTACTTTATCCAAGAAGGCGACCCGGAGCGGGTGGTCGAGCGGGTGGAGGAGCTGTGCGCCACGCGGCTGCCCCGCTATCGGGGGTGGGATCGACGCGCCGACATCCAAGTGCTCGCGCCCATGTATCGCGGCGAGACCGGCGCGCTCAACCTCAACCAGCGCCTGCAACAGCGCCTCAACCCACACGGCCCAGTGCATCGCCATCGCGGGGCCGAGTTCCGGGTGGGGGACAAGGTCATGCAGGTCAAAAACGACTACGACAAGGGCGTTTTTAACGGCGACATTGGCACGGTCGAGCGGCTCGACGCGGAAAATCAGGTGCTCTACGTGCGCTTTGACTCCACCTTGGAATACGATTCCGTTGATCTCGACCAGCTGACCCTCGCCTACGCCATCAGCATCCACCGCTCGCAGGGGTCGGAATTTCCCGTGGTGGTCCTGCCGCTGACCACTCAGCACTACGTGATGCTCCAGCGCAACCTGCTCTACACGGCCATTACCCGTGCCAAGCAGCTAATCGTCATCGTCGGCACCTCCAAGGCCCTCAAGCTGGCCATTGCCAACGATCAGGTAGCCCAGCGCTTCACCACGCTCAAAGAGCGGCTGTGCGATGAGGTCGGCTCGGTACTAAAAGCCGGGCAAGCGGCCAACGGAGCATTGGAAGCACCCGAGCCGAGAAAGGCCGAAAACTTATGAATGAATACCACGCTGCCAACAAGAAACGCTGGAATCGGGCCGCGCCTCAGTACGCGGAAAAGCAAGACAAAAAGGGAACGTGGCGGATTGCCCACCAGCAGCCAGAAGTCGTCTTCCTCGAGCGAGAATTGGAGCTGATGGGCCAAGTTCGCAATCGAGACGTCTGCGTGCTCGGCAGCGGCGACAACGTCGCGGTATTCGCCTTGGCGGGCATGGGCGCCCGCGTAACCTCGGTTGATATTGCCAGCGAACAGCTAAAGGTGGCGCAGCAGCGGTCCGCCGAACTCGGCTTGAGCGTCCAGTACGTCGAAGCGGACGTAACCAACCTCTGCGGCTTGGCGAGTGCGGCCTTTGATCTCGTTTACACGGGCGGGCACGTCGGAGTCTGGGTCGCTGATCTGCGAGCGTACTACCGCGAGGCCATTCGCATTCTGCGGCCAAGCGGCCTGCTCTTAATCAACGAGTATCACCCCTTCAGAAGGATATGGAAGGACCAAAAGACGGCATTAGCGGTTGGGTACAGCTACTTTGACAATGGACCCCACCGGTACCACGCTTCCGCCGAGCTGCTGTCCGATAGGTCCGCTGGCGACACCGTGCAGTACGAGTTTCACTGGACAGTGACCCAGTATCTCAAGGCCGTTATCGAGCAAGGCGTGGAGTTGGTTGAGTTTGAGGAGCTGGGGGACGCGGCCGAAGGCTGGGAGTATGCGCCGCTGGCGGGGCTGCCGCAAATGCTGCTGATCGCTGGCCGAAAGCGGCCCTAGCCGTCTTCCTCAACGAGGAGGGTATGCACCTCGGCCTCGGCCCCGCGCTGCTGGTCTTGCGGCTGGATGCGATAGCCGATCACGACCGCCAAAGTAGCCTGCAAAAACACCGCGTTCAGGGCATCGGCCGCCTGTCGTACCCGCTCCAAGTCGCGTTGGCTGATGGCGTTAGACACCTCGATGGCGACCCACACGGGGGCGCGATCGGCCTTGCGCTGCGCCCGGACGATGAGGTCGGTCGCGTTAATGCGGGTTTCCTGCCCGTCGTCAATGCCTCCCGCATCAAAGGCATCTTCCACAGGCTGGAATAGTTCGGGACGGGTGTCTTGGACCGGACTTTGCATAACCTGCGCCCGCCGCAGACCCAGCCGCTGGCTGAGCAGCGGTCGAATCCGCCGATGGAGCTTTATTTCCAACATGTCGCCCTTGAGCGTGGCTACGTCGATTTTGAGTTCGGCGACATCGGCTTCTACCCGCGTCATGCGAGTTTTGAGTTCAGCGACATCGGCTTTGAGTTCGGCGACGTCGGCTTCTACCCGCTCCAAGCGGATTTTGAGTTCGGCGATGTCGGCCTCTATCCGCTCCAAGCGGATGGGCATGCCGAGGAATTCGTTGGTCAGCAAGGCCCGCAATAACAGAGTCTGGGCATTGGGGTCGGCTTGCAACTCGGCGACAATGCGAGTTACCAAGGACTCGGAGTCAAGGGAAACGGGTGTCGTAGTCATGGCCTATCCTACATGGTTGGCGGTGCCTTCGCCTTCGGGGCGGCGCACCTAGAAGATAATATAGACGAAGCGAAACAAAGCAAAGCGCGAGGCTTCACCCAGATATAAAGCAATATACGTGCCAGCATCGACTATCGGGTAACGGGGGCTTGCGGGCGGCGTACACTGTGTCGGGAAAGATACACTGTTGGGTTGTTTATGGGTCTTGGTCGCTGGGGGGCAATAGCGGCTGCGCGGGCAACCGACCCGGCCGATCTAGGGCACTCAGGCGACCGCAACCTTGTCGTTTGTCGTCGTTACTGCGCCGTCCTGCACCAGCTTTTTCAGGGCGGAGCTTACCTTTTGATTCGCCTTAGCCGTGACGCGGCGAAAGCCCATCAGCGATAGGGCCTCGGCAATGGCCTCGGCTTCCGATAGGCTAAAGGCTGCGCGGATTGCCGTGAGCAAGGCTACGCGAACTTCCTCGTCGGGCACCAGCTCAATGTTCTTCACGGTGGGCGGCATGTCCGAGCGGTCACGCACCCGGACGGGCTTGTCGCTGTCGGCAAACAGGAAGTCGCCTTCAAGGTGGAGGAGGCCGTTTCTGTGCCCGCATTCGGCGGCCCGTTTTATGTGCCCGAGCATTCTCGAACCCACGCGGGCAAAGCCGGCTGATTCAGCGAGTCGCCGAGCCGCCTCGGTCAGGTGAACGGGGCCTTCAATGTCGATCACCTTGCGCATGGCTTGCGCGACGTCGCCTAGGGGCAACTCGTGGATCTCGGCGGATTCGTCAAGGCCCAAATCGCCCGTGGCCAGCACATAAGGGGGGGCCTGCAAGTTGTTTTCCGTCGGCTCATCGCGGATGATGACGGGCGGTGTGGGCTTGGACGGTGGGCTTTCTTCGGCCGCGTGCAATGCTTGGGCAATGGAATCCTTGAGGCGGGTGCTTTCTCTATGGGGATCCCGGAACCAGTCGGTACTCCAGATGCGATGGAAGCGCCAGCCCAAGCCCTCCAGCACGCTTTGGCGCAAGCGGTCGCGGTCGCGGGCTGTTGCTGAACTGTGATAACTCGCGCCGTCGCACTCTACGGCCAAAATGTAGCGGCCGGGCTTTTGGGGGTCGCGCACGGCAATGTCAATGTAAAAGCCCGCCGAACCCACTTGCGGCTCGATGTCGTAGCCCAGCCGGCGAATGGCGTCGCTGACGGCCTCCTCAAACGGCGAATCCGGCTCCTTCCCGGTCTCGTCGCGGTGGTGCTCTAGTTCGCCGGTCTGCGCGTAGTGCAAGAAGCTCTTTAAGGCGCGCACCCCAAACGGCGAATGGCCCTCGGTTTTCATGTCGTCCGCCGTAAAGTTGCTAAAGACTTCCATCGCCAAGCGGGCGCGGGTGATCAACACGTTCAAGCGGCGCTCACCGCCCTCGCGGTTCACCGGACCAAAACTCGCGCTCATGTTGCCAGCGGCCGTGCGGCCATAGCCAATGCTAATGAAAATCACGTCGCGCTCATCCCCCTGCACGTTCTCCAAGTTTTTTACAAAAAAGCCCTCTAGCGCACCCGTGGTGAAAAATTCCTCGCAACTCGGATCGAGACGCCGCAACCGCTCGATTTCCAGCAAAATACAGTCGCGCTGAGCGGTCGAAAACGCGACCACTCCCAAGGTTAGGTCCGGGTGCGCTTGGGCGTGGTGCATGACCGCCTCGGCTACGGCGCGTGCCTCCAGCGGGTTGGTGCGCGAACTGCCGCGCTCGTACACCGACTCGGGCAGGTGGTTAAACGCCAACCCCTTGGCGTAGGGATTCACCCCGGGACTGGGGAAGATCATCAAGCGGCCCCCGTAAAACTCCCGGTTGGAAACGGCAATCAGGGAATCGTGTCGGCTCCGATAGTGCCAGCGCAACATGGACTCCGGGGCTCCTTGCGACAAGAACATGCTCAGAATGCTCTCAATGTCGGCGGTCTGGCTTTCTTCGTCCTCTAGCTCCAAGGCTTTGGTAAAGAAGTCGGTCGGTGGCATCTGGCGCGTATCCCCGACCACCACCACCTGTTTGCCGCGCAGAATCGGGCCGATTGCATCGACCACTTTCACCTGACTGGCTTCGTCAAACACCACCAAGTCAAAGTCCAACGCGCCCTGCTCCAAGTAGGTCGCCACCGACATCGGGCTCATCATAAACACGGGCTTTATTTGCTGAATCGCCCGGCCGGCTTGGGCGATTAGCTGGCGAATCGGTATGTGGCGGCGCTTCTTGTTTATCTCGCGGCGAATAATCGCCATCTGGCCGGCCGCGTTGGCGGCCGGCAAGCGGCGGTAGTGCCTCAAGACCAAGGCTTCTTGGGCGTGGTGGAGCAGTTCCTCGTCCAAGCGTCTAAATTCGGCGATGGCGCTTTCGTGGCTGGTCCGGTTAAACCGCTTGATCGCCTCGCTCGTGCTATACGCCTCGTGTACCAAGCCCTCGTAGTAGGCTTTCTCGAGGGCGGTCAGCAGCAGGGCTGGGGGGCCTGCCCAGTCGTAAGCCAAGCGGTCGATTTGTTCCAACTCGCTGGCGCACAGTTTTTTTCTGAGGTGGTTGTAGTGCGCCATCGGTTCTAAGGCACCAATTTGGTCGCGCCAGCGATTGAGCTCGTCTGCGAGTTCGTCCAACGGCCGGTCTTCAACCGATCGCGCCTTGGTCCCCAACCGCTGGCTCACCTCGTGGATTCGCTCTTTTAGCTCGCCCGCGGTGCGCTCGATCTCCGCCAACTGGTCAGCGCACCCTTCGAGTTTCCCGCCATCCTGCAAGAATTTTAGCACGCCTTCCGGCACCGCGCCCTCGCCCACTTCTCGGTGCAACTCGACGATCCAAGCACTGAGCACCTTCAATGCAGGCCAATCGCTGCGCGGCCCCTTCCATTGGGTCCCCAACAGGCTTTCGCCCAAGTGCTCATGCTCGGTGTATGCCGCACGCAGGGCTTGGCATTTGAGGATGTCGTCGATGAGAGCTACGCAGGCGTTGGCCTCGGCGGGCAGCTCGCCTTTTACCAGACCTTGCAGCGTGCGGCGGGCGCGGCCGAAGCTGGGAAAAATAAAGCACCACCAGTGTCGGCCCGTAGTGGCCCACGCTTGGCGCACACTCAGTAGGTCGGCCTGCCAAGCCTGCTCGATCACTTGCTCGCGCCGCTTGTCTTGCAAGGCCGCCATTTCTGCGCCGGCTTGGAGCAGGGCCTCGATTTGCTCGCTGCGGTATTGCCAGTCCGCAGCGGTTAGCGGTACGCCCGCTAGGGGCGGCGCATTCAGCACGCGCTCGCCAGCGCGGCCTATCGCCCGCATGGCGGCGAGGGTTGCCGGGCGGTCTAGGCCCATCTTTTCGGCTAGGGAGTCCCCCAATTTCCGGCCGTTATCGAGTGCTGCGAGTGCTTGGGTCAAGCAAGTGACGATTTCGTTTTGCTCAATCGGTGAAACGTGCTCTAGCGTCGATTCGGCAAAGGGACTCTGGGCCGGAGTGCCCATTGCCTCTAAATGCGCAACCAGTTCGCGCACGTGCGCACAGGCGTTTGTAAAGGCCGCTTCGTCCCAATGGCGAAACCCGGCAAAGTCCAGTGCCGGCAACTCGCGCTCACCGGCTTCTTCGCGCAGCTTGAGGAGGTGCCCTTGGGCATTTATGTAGCTCGTTCCCGAAGTCAGGATGGGGCGGTTCACCGCACGACAATACGCATCGAGTTGTTGGCGTAGCTCGGCGTGGCGGTGCTTTTTGGCCTCGTGATTTTCTACGGCTGGCGGGCCGAGTTCCAACGTGCGCCTCAGCTCTTGCAGGACGGCACTCTTATTGCTCTTGTGGCTGTGCAGCTCCAGCACGGCATCGCCCAAGTGGCATTCGTCGAGGCGGCGTTTTACCACCTCTAAGGCCGCCATCTTTTCGGCGACAAAGAGCACGGTCTTTTCGTCGGCCAGAACCTCGGCGATGATATTGGTAATGGTCTGCGATTTGCCCGTGCCCGGCGGCCCTTGAATTACCAAGTTGGAGTCTTGCTTTACCGCCATGACCGCTTGCGTTTGGCTGGAGTCCGCGTCCAACACAAAGTGGAGATCCGCGAGCTCGACCGTGACCGCCTCTTCATGCGGCGTTGCGGGCAACCCATCGCCGCCGCCGCCAAACCCGTTGGCGAGCAGTTTTTGCAACACCTCGTGGTCGTGGGGCTTGTGCCCTTCGGGCCAATTGTCTGGGTCTAAGTCCTGATACATCTGGAACTTGCCGAAAGAAAAAAAGCCGAGCGCGATTTCGTCGGCCTGCACCTGCCAGCGCGGCTGATGCTCCACGCCAGCGGCCACTTCCTTTAAGTACCCATCGAAGTCTAGCTCTTCCCCGAACTCCGGCAGCGTTATCTCGAACTCGCTTTTTAGTTTGTTGGCAAGCGTCAAGTTCGGGCCGAGGTCGGCCTGCGTGTACGCCACCTTGTAGCGCGCCCTCGCGCTGACGCGCTCCAGAGAAACCGGCACCAATACAAGCGGTGCTTTGCGGGGTGTGGAAGAGCTTTCGGCTTCGTACCAAGTCAAGAAGCCCAAGGCCAAATACAACAGATCGACGCCCTGCTCTTGGTAGTAGTTTTCGGCCTCCGCGCTGATCTTTAGCAGGCTTTTATCGAGCGCGTCTGCGGAGAGTTTGGTTTGCAGGCGGTTGTCGGTATGGCGGCGATCTGCGTCCTCATCCTCCAAAATTTGGGGCAGTGCTTGCGGGTCGCTTTCGTCCTCCATTGACGCGGGCGCGGGGATAAACGCCATTTGCTTTTGTTCGACTACCAATAGCCGAAACACCTCCCGCGCCTTCTCGTCGATTACGGCAAGCGTTTTCGCGCCGGGACGAAAGTTGAGCAGCGTATTGCCGCGCAGGCCCATGTCCAATAATTCCGACCGGCTGACATCGAGTTTTTCGGCTAACGCGGCCACCCCAATCCTCATTCGCTGTCGCGCAACAGCCAGCGCACGGCGTTTTGCTGCAACTTTTCGTAGGCCGGGTTCCACAGCGCGGCGATGGTGTGGCCCGGCGATAAATAGCACACGCGGCCCGCGCCGTATTCGTACGCCCAAGCCGCCTCGCACGTGGTGCCCAAGTCCTGCCAAGTATGCCCGTCGTCGTTGACGCTGACGGCCAAGACATGGGCTGGGTCCTTGTCGTAGCGCATGAAGTGCTGCTCGTCCTCGACGACAAAGTCCGCCACGCCGCGCGTTATGGGGTGGTCTGGGCGCGTGATGTGAACGCGGTAGGGACGCACCGGCGGGTGCCCTTGGGTCGTTGCGCCCAACACGTGGCGGAAGTCGCGGCTGCCCGGGGCGATGTACGTGGAATTGTGGTAGAAAAGAGCCGCTCCACCCGCCTCGACAAAGCTCCGCACGGCGCGGCCTTGGGCCTCGGTAATCCACTGCACGGGACGGGATTCTGCGGCCTCGACCGGCGGCTCGCTGACGAGCGCGGCCTCTAGGCCGTAGCCATCAGGCCAGATCATGCCGTCGCGAAAGACGATTAGCAGCCGATAGCCCGACAGATGGGGCGCGTTGAGCAGGGAGCGCTCGTCGGTAAAATCAATGGACAATCCAATGCCTTGGACCAAGGTGCGGCCCAAAGCCGTGCGGATGTAATCAGACGTGTGATAGCGGTCGCCCACTAGGGCAAAGGCCGTAGCCATGAAGCGCCTCCTCATGCAATGGGGGTTAGAACCGCTCCAACTGGGGAAACTTTTCCTCGCCTCGATGGACGTGCATGGCCCCGCCCTCAGCGCACCGCCGCAAGGTGGGAAACACCTTGCCCGGATTCAATACCTGCTGCGGGTCAAACTCGGCCTTGATCCGCTCTTGGGCGTCCAAATCCGCGTCCTTGAACATGCACGGCATTAAGTCGCGCTTCTCAATGCCAATCCCGTGCTCCCCGCTCAACACGCCGCCCACCTCGACGCAGAGCTTCAAGATCTCGGCCCCCAACGACTCGGCCTTCTCCAGATCGCCCTCGACGTTGCTGTCGTACAGCACGAGCGGATGCAGGTTGCCATCGCCGGCGTGGAAAACGTTGGCCACCCGCAGGCCATAAACGGCCGATAGCTCGCCGATTCGCTGGAGCACCTGCGGCAGCGCACCCCGGGGGATGGTTCCGTCCATGCAGTAGTAGTCGGGACTAATCCTGCCCATGGCCGGAAAGGCTGCTTTGCGGCCGGCCCACAGCTTTTGCCGCTCGGCCTCGGTGGTGGCGCGGGAAAGCGCGGTCGCGCCGGTCTGCTGCAAGAGCGATTCCAGCACCTCGCTGTGGCACTCGACCTCGCTTTGCGGCCCATCCAATTCGACCAGCAACAGGGCTGCAACGCCGAGCGGATAGCCGGCGCCGACAAACCCCTCAACCGCTTCAACAGAGAGCTGATCCATGATTTCCATGCCGGCCGGGACCATGCCGGCCGCGATGATCTCGGCCACGGCTTGCCCGGCCGCGGCGACCGAATCGTACACGGCCATCACGGCCTGCGCCATTTCTGGCTTGGGCAAGATCCGCAGGGTGGCCTCCGTGGTAATAGCCAACAGCCCTTCCGAACCGGTCAGCAGTCCGAGCAAGTCGTACCCCGCTTGGTCCATGCCCTTGCCGCCGACCCGCACGATCTCGCCATCGGCCAACACCACCTCTAGGCCGAGGAGGTTGTTGGTCGTCGTGCCGTACTTGAGGCAGTGTACTCCGCCTGAGTTCTCGGCGATGTTGCCGCCGATTGAGCAGGCGATTTGGCTCGACGGGTCGGGCGCGTAGTAGAAGCCGCTTTGCTCTACCGCTTGGGTCACGCTTAGGTTGGTCGCGCCCGGCTGCACGGTTACTGTGCGGTTTGCCAAGTCAATGTCGAGCACCGCTCGCATCCGCGCCGTGCTCAACACCACCCCGTCTTCCCTCGGCAGAGCACCCCCCGAAAGCCCGGTGCCAGCGCCCCAAGGGACAATGGGAATGTCGAGTTGGGAACACGCCCGGAGGACAGCTGCGACCTGCGCGGTGCTATCCGGTAAGGCGACCAGCATGGGCCGCTGGCGATACGCCGACAGGCCGTCGCACTCGTATGCTATTACGTCCTCGCGGCGGTGAATGAGTTGATCGGGGCGCAAGTGCGTGCGCAGGGAGCCGACGAGGGCTTCGCGCCGCTCGAAGCGGGTGGGGTCGGATGTGGGAAGGTTCATTCGTAGCCGAGGTCCTTGGCGTAGGCAAAAAGTGCGGGGGTGCCGCCGGTGTGAAGGAAGATAAGGCTCTGCTCGGGACGCCACCAACCGGCGCGCACGTGTGCCAAAAGCCCGGCCATGGCCTTGCTGGTGTAGGACGGATCGAGCAACAGCCCTTCCTGCTGCGCGACTAAGTGCAGGGCTTGGCGGCTCTCGGCGGTTACGACGCCGTAGGCCGGGCCGACAAACGCGGCGTAACTTTCAAAATCCTCCGCCTTGAGCGAAAGGTCTAGCCCCAAGACTTGGGCGCACTCCCGCCCCAGCGCGAGATGCTCCCGTGCCGCCTGCTGATCGTCGCGCGGCGAGGGACTGATGCCCACCACCCGCAGGTCGATGCCCAGCGCCTTGAACGCGACCACCAGCCCCACGTGAGTATGCGCCCCGGAGCACAGGTAGATCGCGGCCGGCTCAACGCCCTGTTCTTCGCATTGATCCAAGAGCTCCAACGCCCCATCGACGTACGCGACACTGCGGAAGATGCGCGCGTCCGAGCTGGTGTGGAAGGGGCGATGGCCGGCCGCAGTCAGCGCGGCCAGTTTCGCGGCTACGGCCCGCGCCTGCTCCTCGGGCGCGGGCAGTTCCACGTCTGCGCCAAAGAGGTGGGTCAACAGCAGGTTCCCCTGCGGCTGGGCGTGGGCGTCGTCGCGGCCGACGATCACCGCAGACAGCCCCAGTTTTGCGGCCACAGCGGCCGTCTGCCGCGATTGATTCGACTGGGCCGCGGCCGAGTGTACCAACACGTCGCAACCCCGCTCTACGGCTTGGGCGATCTGGTATTCAAACTCGCGGATCTTGTTGCCGCCAAAGGCCAAGCCGGTCAAATCGTCGCGCTTGACCCAAAGCTGCGGGCCGGCTAGGTGGGCGCTGAGACGCTTTAACTCCTCCAAGGGCGTGGGCAAGGCCGCTAGCGACAACCGCGGCAAGGCCGCCAACCGTTCTCTTAGTTCCTCGCGGCTAATAGCCATAGTTTTCCTCTCTTTTTTGCTTTCAATACAACCATTAAACAATCACCGGGCAAACGCATTGTGGTCCATTCGCTTGGGCCGCACTGAGTTTGCCCTTTTGCCAAAAACGCTTAACTTTTAGATAGACTTCCCGCCTACCTCGGAGCCTCACTCCTCCCCAATACAAATCGCAGCTTAAACAATAGGATAGGGCCGTTTTGGACCTAGTCGAACCTATACCCGAACGCCTATTGCCGCATATCCGCGACGAATTGCAACCCGGCGAGCTGCTCATCGTCCTCCTCTCCGCCGACATTCGCTCGGACGGCCAGTACGGCGACTCTTGGTTTGCGCTCACCGACGAGCGGATACTCGTCTTTCATCCCAATGGGGCCGATAAGCCCGAGACCGTGCGGCTCGGGTTGGACGAAGTGCAGGGCATCCAGACCCGCAATTTTGTGGGCAGCGGCGCGCTCGTCGTCGAGCTGGCGGACGAAACCGTCGAGCTGCTGCGCTTTTCGCAGAGTGCGTACTACAAATTTTCCGGCGTGCCCCAAGCCATTGAGGGGGCTGGCCTAGTCGAGGAAGAAGACGCCGAAGGGGACGGGCCGCTACACGTCGATCCGGTCAAAGTAGTAGAACACTGCCCCACCTGTGGACGCGCCCACCGCTCCGGCTCCAAAGTCTGCCCCAACTGCCTGCGCCAGACCGAGACCTTCTGGCGGTTGTTTTCCTATATCAAGCCCTATAAAACCCAAGCCCTGCTCGGGTTCACATTGACGATTCTGCTGACGGCCATTGGCCTGCTGCCGCCCCAACTCAACCGCATCCTCATCGACGATGTCATCGTCCCGGAGCTCGTCAAATACGAGGCCGCAGGCATCGCCGCGGGCGAGGCGACCACGCCCCCAGCCGCGAGCGTCCAATACCTGCTGTGGGTCGTGCTCGGGCTGCTCGGTATCTACATTGGCCGCGGCATTATCAGCGGCGTGCGGATGTACGCCCTAGGATGGCTCGGCCAGCGCGTGGTGTACGATTTGCAGATGCAAATTTTCCAACACTTGCAGTTGCTGTCGCTGACGTTTTACAACAAGCTCAGCACCGGTCGGATCATGACCCGCGTCACCAGCGACACCGAGCGCATGCGGAGCTTTATCACCTCGGGGTTCCAAGACATCGTCATCGACGGGCTGACGATCATCGGCATCTGCACGATGCTGTTTGTAATGAATTGGGAATTGGCGCTTTTGTCGCTGCTCCCAATCCCCTTCATGATCATCGGCACCATCATCTACCGCACCCGCATCCACTGGATTTTTCACCGGATCTGGCGGCGCATTTCCACGCTCAACGCCATGCTCGCCGACTCCATCCCCGGCGTCAAGGTCGTCAAGGCATTTGCCCAAGAAAACCGCGAGCTCGACCGCTTCAACGAGCGCAATACCGACCTGCGCGAGTCGCAGATGACCGCCTTCAGGATGCGCTCCTATTACATTCCGACGATCGCCTTTGTCACCTCGGTCGGCTCCATCATCCTGTGGTGGTTTGGCGGCAACCGAGTGCTCGGCAACGCGCTGACCTTGGGCGACTTGCAGGCTTTTATCTCGTACATGGTCATGTTCTACGCCCCCGTGCGCTCGCTGTGCAACCTCACCGAGCAGCTAGAGGCCGCGGCGACTACGGCCGAGCGCGTCTTTGAGATTATCGACACCGAGCCCGAAGTCCAAGACGACCCGGACGCCGTGGACCCCGGCCCGCTTACCGGCGAGGTCGAGTTCCGCAACGTCAGCTTCACGTACGACGGCTCGGCTCGGATCCTCGATCGCATCCACTTTAGGGCCAAGCCCGGCGAGATGATCGGCATCGTCGGCCCCAGCGGCGCCGGCAAGTCAACCTTGGTCAACCTCATTTCGCGGTTCTACGACGCTACGGACGGCCAACTCCGCATTGACGGCTACCCCATTACCCGGCTCAAACAGCAGGCGTTGCGCAGCCAAATCGGCGTGGTCTTGCAAGAGCCTCTGCTCTTCCAAGGCTCCATCGCCAGCAATATCGCCTACGGTCATCCCGAGGCAACGCGCCAAGAGGTCATTGAGGCGGCCCGCGCGGCCAACGCCCACAAGTTCATCATGAATTTTCCCGACGGCTACGACACCCAAGTTGGCGAGCGCGGCGGCCGGCTCTCCGGCGGCGAGCGCCAGCGCATTTCCATTGCCCGCGCCCTAATCGGCAACCCGCGCATCCTGATTCTCGACGAGGCCACCGCCTCGGTCGATACCCAGACCGAATACGAGATCCAAGAAGCGCTCGAGCGGCTGGTGGCCGGCCGCACCACCTTTGCCATCGCCCATCGGCTCTCGACGCTCAAAAACGCCGATCGACTGCTGGTGTTGGAAAGAGGGCGCATCGCCGAGGTGGGCACCCACGAAGAGTTGCTCAACATGGAGGACGGCGTCTATCGCCGGCTGGTCAATATGCAAACCGAAATGGCGAAGGTACGGGCGCTATGAGCGAGACACGCGGTTATTCGTACGGGGACTTTCTGCTCGACCCGCAAAAGACGCGCTTCAGCCGGTCCAAGCGCGGCAGCTTGATTCTCCATCTCGACGACGAGGAATACACCGACCTCAAGGTCCGCCGCGCCTTCCCATTAGAAGAGTCCGACCGCTATATCGGCGTCTTTGCCGCCGAAGACCGCGAACTCGGCCTCATTGAAGACCCGCAGCAGCTCGACGACCAAAGCCGCCAAGTGCTGCTAGACGAACTCGACAAGGTGTACTTTCAGCCGCAGGTCCTTGCTTTTAATCGCCTCGACGAAGAGTTCGGCGTGTTGCGCGGCCAGATCGAAACCACCAGCGGCCCCCGCCAACTCGAAATCCGCAGCTACCGCACCAACGTCCGCATGCTCTCCGGCAACCGAGCCGTCATCGAGGACGTCGATGGCAACCGCTACTTGATTGCCAACTGGCGAGCGCTGCCGCAAAAGACGCGCGAGATTCTGGGGCTTTAACGAGCTTCGATACTTTCCAATCAGAAGGCAGCGAAAGAATCAGCACTAGAATATGGGTCCAGCTCAATTGTCGTATCAGCGATACGACAATCTCAGGATCGGGAAAAACCTCAGCGAACTGAATCATACGGCGTAGGCTAAGTACGCGACAGTAAGATGGGGTTCATATTGTTGGGCGTAATCCGGTCGATACGGTGGCGCGTAAGGCAGGTTGCCCTTTGCGTGAGGGCTTTTTTGGGCATATTTTGGTATTTATGAATAAGCAAGGACGAACAGGAAGATGGTAAATCACTCAACATCTGAGATGACGCTGCCGCCGGTCCAGCCGGCCGCGATGACCAGATCCTGCTTCCAATTTCAAGACTTAACAATTCGTCGTAACTCCTTGAAAGACAATCAGTTACCCCCCCCCCCCCCCCCCCCCCCCCCGCATTTTCAGCTATTAACCACAGTTAGCCACAGTCTCTTTACGTTCCATCGAGGGCCGGATGATCGCTGCGCTGAGGCGCGGTGCTCTATTCGCGCCGGGTTGGTAGTGGTCTGTACGGCTCTATTTTTGCGGCACCGGCTTAATCAAGGTTGCCAAATCCCAATTTCAAAACGCTTCTAAGAAAGGTTGAATAATGACGCCTATAAAGTCTCTTATGAGGCCCTACTCCTCCGGCTTTTGGTTACTGGCTGTTAGCTTGGCACTGGTTTGGGCTGGCTCGGCGGCAGCGGACATTACCCTGTCCGTCGATAAACCTACCATTCGAGAAGAAGACGGACGAACCGAAATTACCGTAACCGCCGAAAGCGACGCGAAAGTAACCGCAAATACCGTCGTGTCCCTGAAACTGGGGGCCAAGTTTTTCAGCGGTAACGCATCGCGTCTCCTCCCCAACGGAGTAGGGAATGTCAGCCCCGGCCATACTGTAGATGAACATGGTCGTTTTGTGGCTTATGGGCAGCCTTGGTGGGCCTTTAGTAGTCCGGCCCGTAATACAGGTGCTCTCCAGGTGTCTCCGACTAAGCCGGGGGGGGATTGGAAAGACTGGCTCAATAGTCGCGCCCATGTCAATGGCCGCTTCGCCATCACGCTGCCGACGTTAGTGATTCCTAAGGACCAGAAAAAGGCGACCGGCACCATTATCCTCACGCCGAGGGATAACGACGAGCGCGGTTTTTATAATACCTATGATGACTTCACCATTCCTTTTGAGCTTGACTATCCCAACGTCAGCTATTCCGACATTCAGGCCGCTGGATCCCCTAACCTCTTGGCAGAATTTCAAGCCCGCAACGCCCCACCCCACCGCTATCCCGATCTGATTATCAAAATTGACGGCCTTGCCGGTAGCGAGACGGTTGAGCAGACGGAGATTCGCGTAACGGACGACGAAAAGCTAGCCAATCAGGTAAACCTTTCGTTTTCGCCCGCGAGTCTCAGCAAGGACGCAGGGCCGACTCCTGTTACCGTGACCGCGACCTTAAACGGCGGTACGCTGCGGTCGGACCAAACCTTTACTTTGTCCTTTAAGACAGGCTCGGAGGTCGATCTTGGCTGCGTCGATAGAGGAAACTGCGCTCGCGCTGCTTTCCCGTTGGGTTTTACCGCGGACAGTATCCTGACGCGCGACACGGATTACTCGACGACGTCCGCATCGCTAACCATACGCCGGAATAAGCCGTCGGGGAAGGCGACGATTACCATCGATCCCAAAGGCAAGGTTGGCTACATCGCGCTCGCGGCGGGGACGGAGCGGCTGGTCGTCAACGGCATTGACTTGAACCTCGATGGGGACATGAGCGACTCGCTGGCTCTTAGTAAAATGGATCGTTATCAGGATAGTTCGACTCTACGGCCCGACCGCGCCGTTTTCTTTTCAGAAGAAGGTCTAGGCTGTACCCCCACGACCTCCGGCCCCCTCTCTCAACACGATCTCAACTTTGATGGCCGCTGCGACGGCCTTATTCGGGAAGCGAGAATCGGCGTCGACCTGAACGGTAATGGGGTGGTTGATCCTGCTGCGAACGCTGGTGCTGCCATAAACTTTGGTAGTTTGATGGATGCTGTTCAACAAAATTTCGGGATTGCTCGTGAGTTTATCCTATTTGGCCAAGTAGTCGCAGGATCAGCCACCCGCCAAGACAACCGCGACAGCGGAGCCCTGCTGATGGCTGCGGTATATCCTCCAGGCAATCAGCCATCTAGGGTGCCTTGGATCGCTGACCGGGGTCCTCAGTTTAGCACCACTGTTCCGTGGGGCTCCCCGGCTGCTGACCATCCCGATGAGTGGCCTACGTCGAATCCGAGGTTTGTGTTAGTTGAAAGCTTACTGCCGCAGTATATTGAGTTGCCCCCCCATTTCTTTAAGATAACGGACACCCCCGTTGTCACCTTCAAAGACGCGACCGACGGCCTGACCGCCACGCCTTCAACGATCCGCGAGGGAGCCGGTCGGCAAGAAATCGCCCTGAAAGTCACCTTGAAGGCCGCCACATCAGCGGATACGCGGGTGACGTTCACCATCACTCCGCAAGAGGGTCGCCGCGACATAGACTACACGGCCGTCTTGAGCGATCTCGTCATTCCCAAAGGCCAGACCTCCGCTTCAACCACGCTGGTTCTCACCCCGGTCGATAACGAGGTGGTGAACGACGCACGGACATTCAACGTAGTCGCCACAATCGGCAGCGCGGACGACGCCCCCGAGGTCACCGAGACTATTACCATTGTAGATGACGAGACGCAGAGCACACAGATCATGCTGACGGCCAGTCCCGCCGAAGTCAAGGCTGGCACCGGCGCCAACAACGTCACGATCACCGGCACGTTAGACGGCCAATCCTTCGACGAGGACGTGGACATAGTCTTAGTCGTCACCACCGACACGGACGCCGACGGCGACATGGACGACGCCGACAAAGCCGCCACCCGCGACACCGAATACACGGCCATCTTGCGCGGCCTGACGATAAAGGCCGGTGAAGTCACAGGCTCGCAGACGATCTCCATCACTCCCCTCGCCGGCGGCGACAAAAAGATCGGCCTAACCGCCCTAAAAAGCCCGGTCAAGAATGACGACGACGAGGACGTGACAGTCACCACGACCGTCATCACCCTGAAAGACGGCGACCCAGAGACGGGGCCGGGCGTCCTTGCTTTCGAGGACGACGTAGATGTGGTCTCCACCGTGTTTGAATACGTCGTCGGCACGGCCATTGAGCCTTATGTCCTACCCGCCGCCACCGGCGGCATTGGCGACAAGACCTACAGCGTGTCCGCCACCCTGCCCGCCGGTCTAGTATTCGACGCAGAAACCCGCACCCTATCGGGCACGCCGCTGACAGCGGGCGACGCCACCGTCGTGTACACAGTCATCGACAGCGCACCGGACCCAGTCAACACCGCCGTCCTCAGCCTGACCTTTGAGATCGGTACGGCTCCGCCCGCCACCGTCCGCGTCGCCAGCGTAACCGCGACCCATTCCTCCATACGCGAAAACGGCGAGACGACCTCCATTCTCCTGACGGCAACGTTGGCCGCTCCCGCCGCCAAAGCCGAGACCATCCTCTTCACGATTGCCGCTCCCAGTTCGGGGACGCCAGCCGTGCGCGACGCCGATTACACCGCTGTCCTAGGCGGCTCCGGCGTCATCGCGGTGGGCGAGACGCAAGGCCGGACGATGCTGACCTTGACCCCCCTCGACAACGCGGAGGTTGATGGCAATAAGTACTTGGGGGTGGAGGCGTCGGCCTCGGGCGGCTCGGCACGGACGGACATCAAGATCGCCGATGACGAAACGCCGAGTACGTCTTTGGCACTGTCGGTATCGCCCCACACCCTCAGCGAGGACGCGGGCGTAACCCAGCTCACCGTCACGGCCATGCTGGACGGCAAAGCCCTCGACGCGGCTGCAACCGTAACCATCTCCATTGATCCGGCCTCAGCCGCCACCCGCGATTTAGATTACTCCGCCCTATTCAACCCCTCACTGGTCATCCCGGCCGGTTCCACCTCCGGTTCCCTCACGTTCCTGATCGACCCGACCGCCGACAACGAGGACGAAGGCAACGAGACGATCACGCTCATCGGGGCCTCTGAGGGCCTGACGAGCACCTCCGCCGATATAACGCTAGCCGACGCTGGCACAGAGACCCCGCTTCCCCCAGAAGCCACCCCTCTCGCCTTCACCGACGGCACGTCCATTGACGACCAAGAGTACACCGCCGGTACGGAGATCAGCGCTATGGAACTCCCAGCCGCCGTTGGCGGTGTCGGCGACATCGCCTACAGCGTCACCGACCTGCCCGCGGGCCTGTCCTTCGACGCGGCCACCCGGACCATTTCGGGCACACCCGACGCCGCTACCGACGAACCTGTCGAAGTAACCTATACCGCCGCCGACGGCACCGGTGCCTCCGCCACGCTAACCTTCTCCATCACAGTCAACGCCGAGATAACCTTCGACCTAGTATTCTTCGGCGCCGGCAAGCTCGTCCCAACCGCTTCCGACGACGGTGCTTCCATCCCCGAGTTCGCTGTCGGCCACCCGGTAGCCGCTTTCACGCTGCCTTCGGCTACCGGCGGCACCGAGCCGCTGACCTACACCCTTTCCCCAGAGCTCCCGTCGGGCCTGTCCTTCGACGCTGCCACCCGCACCATTTCCGGCACGCCGCAAGCCGAAGGCTCCCCCCTCTACATCTACACAGTGACGGACGCTCTCGGTGCCAGCGTAACAATGCAGCTCCAAACGCGCCCCGCCGCCTTCGTGCTCGCAACCAACTACCCGAACCCGTTTAACCCGGCGACGACGATCCAGTACGCCCTGCCCCAACCGGCCGACGTCCAGTTGACTGTCTATAATGTCGTCGGTCAGGTGGTGCGGACGCTGGTCGCCGAGCACCAAGCTGCCGGCCGCTACCTAGTCGCTTGGGACGCGACGAATGACAACGGCCAAAGCCTGTCGGCGGGGATTTACTTCTATCGCTTGCAGGCGGGCGGCGAGTTCCACGCCGTCAGAAAGATGCTGCTGCTCAAGTAGCCGGTCGCCGTCAGCAGGAGCCGGTTCCGCCGGCTCCCGTCCTTCCCGCGCACGCGGGAAGGACGAATCGAGTTCATACAATGGGGCCTCTCTCAGCCAGAGGCCCCATTTTTCTTTCTTTTCCAATAGACGTGACGCACCGCCTAGTTTTCCCTTATCTTGCAAGTATGGCCGAACCGCTCTCCGGCCTTCCCCCCGAACCCTCCCACCAAAGGAGCGAACCATGACAGAACAACCCCTCCCCCTAACCCAAGAGCAAGACCACGACCGCCGCCTCAGCCAGCTAGAAGGCACTGCCGAACAATTCGTCGCGCAAAGCCGCCAGACCAACACCCGCTTAGACCACATCGATCAAACCATTGCCGCGCAAGGCCGCGAACTGCGGCGAGAGATCGCCGTGCTAACCCGCTGGTTGGTTGGAATGCAAGTAGCCAGCTTGGTGGTGCTGGGGACGCTGATCTTGTTGCGCTTGCCCTAATCACCCGCCCCGGCCACCCCCCAATTTCGTAACATGGGGCTTCTCTCCAACAGAGGCCCCATGTTATCTTTTTACTTAGTATGTACGATGTCCTGCTAACGCCCGAATTTATCGAATGGATGGACGCCTTGGATCCTGTAACGGCTGACCGGGTTTCCAGTGTCCTCGACCGCATGGCAGAAGGCAATTGGGGAGACTACAAAACCTTATCAGGTGTGCGCGGCATTTTCGAGCGTCGCCTGATGGGAAAAGGACCGGGCATTCGGTTGTACTTCTGTCGGCAGGGCAGAAACGCAGTGATGATATTGACCGCTGGCGACAAAGCCACCCAACAACGCGGAGATATTGCCAGAGCCCGGCGTCTCAGGGAACGATACGTACAAAATTAGGAGGGTATTATGGCACTCACCAAACACGATGACTACGCCTGCCTGCGAGCGAAGCGAGACCCGGAATTCGCCCGACGGATACGTCAAAGAGCGATTGAACTGCTGGACGGCGATGAAGAGGATCGCCGGATTGCCCGCCGGATACTCCAGAATCAGCTCGGGATCGCCGTTGGCGAAATCGACGAACTAGAACGGGAGAAGGCAACAGTCTGATAGAGGAAAGTCATTTTCAGTTATCTTGCTATTTAAAGACTGTAGCGGTGTTCAACCTACGCAACGGGGGTTCCACCCCCATTCATGCGGTACTACTTACTGTTTACTGTTTAAAATCACGTCCGACCCTGAGAAGCCTTTTTAAAACCCCCGTTGGACGCTTGGTGGGGCTGTCGAGTGGCCTTGGCGTCCAGTGTTTTTCATAGGGCGAGACGCCCTCGGGCCTAATCCCCTCAATCCCGGACGCATCGGGCGTACTCAATAGGTATCGCGTACTTAGCGGCGTAGGTTTTTCTCCGAAAACCCGGTTCCAAACTTGCTCGCCAATTGTCGCGACAGCGTAGCGACAATTTCCTTTCCGTAATCGGCTCGTTGTCCTTGAAGAATCTCGTTCTGAATCCGCTTGCCGATTCTCCAGTAGAGACTCGTCATACCTGCATTGATGGCCTGAGCAACTCCCGCACGGGTCTGCTCAATCATACTCTGCACATCGGCAAGCAAGCCATCCGGCGTGTCGATAATATCGAGATGTTCGTCGCTCATGTCCGATTGTCCTGAGAATTTACTGGAGACGAGACTGGCTAGCATACACTCAAGCGGCGAAATACGCCCGCATTTTCTCCAGACCAATCCGGGCGACGTCGGCCGGGTCCTCAGCCCACAGCCCCGGATTGAACAACTCCAACGACACAAACCCCTCGTAGCCCTGCGCTCGCGCCAGCCGCTCAATCGCGCGCAACGGCCCGGCCCCGTCGCCGGGCATCACCCGGTCGGCGTCGCTTTGTTCGGCAAAGGGCTTGTCGGCTGGCGCGTCGTTCCAGTGCCAGACCGCGACCTTGTCGCCCGGCACTTTGGCAATGCTCTCGATGGGGCCGCCGCCGCGCAGGATGTGGAACGGGTCCATAACCAGACTCGCATCGGGATGGTCGGCGTCCACGGCAATCTGCCAAGCTTGGTCAATGGTATGCACGCTTTGCACAAAGCCGAGGTACTCCATGGCTGGGCGCACGCCGATTTCCCGGCCCATCTCCAGCAAGGCGCGGTAATCGGCCCCGCCCCGGCTCAGGTCGCAGGGCGTCAGCGGTGGGCTGGCGACTATGAACTCGGCCCCCACCGCTACGGCCTGCGCCATTCGCCGCCGAACCTCCTCCATAGCCTGCACCCGCGCCGCGCCCTCAGCCCCCAACCAGCCGTGGAGCGCGATGACGGTCGGCACGGCCAGCCCGTAGTCGGCTAGTGCCCGTCGCACATCTGCGAGCGAACCGCCCTGCTGCTCGTGCGCGGTCAAGTCGTCGTTCCACAGCTCAATGCCCCGGTAGCCGGTCTGCCCGGCAATGCGGATTTTCTCCAGCAGCGACGCCGGCCGGATCGTCGAAGTGTTGAGCGCGTATTGCACCGTCATGTTGTTTCCTTTCTCGTTGTTGTTAGGCCACACATAAAAAATCCTTTCCCTCGATCAGCCCCAATCCAGCCAACGCTTCCCGAATCAGCACCCGCGCCCCCCGCGACGCCACCGCCGACAAGAGGAACGGCCGCTCGTGACGCGCCCACCAAGCCGGCAAGTCTTCCGGCCCGATCACCGGCTTGCGCCGCAAGGTGCCGCCGATTTTCTTGGGGGCAATATCGACAAATACGTTGGGAGCACGGCCTTCGCGCTCCAAGTGTTTGGCGAGCCGCCGGCCAGTCTTGCCCGCCCCCCATACTACCAGCCCGTCCCGCTCTTGCAGCGGCCCGGCGCAAAGGTAGTGCGCTTTGGCGCGGAGGAAGTTCTCCACGGAGTAGCGGCTCTGTACGTGCGTGGCTCGCCGCGGATGCTCGCGCCAATAGTGCAAGACCTCCGGCACCTTGGCAAAGCGCCGGCCCGCCGCCCGATAGCGCAACCACAGATCGTAGTCTTCCGGCCATCCCCGATCTTGATACCCCCCCAAGGCCACCAATTCCTCGCGGCGCATCATGGCCGACGGATGGGCGATGGGACTTTCGATGAAAAACTCTCGTTCAATGGCCGCGCTATCTACCAAGCCGTTTAGCCACGCCTCATACACCCGCATCCCCTCCCCGGTCGCGGCCCGCGGAAAGATCTCCACCAGACAGCTCACGACACTCAAATTGCGATCTGCTTCCAACCACGCGAGTTGTTTTTCCAAGCGCTCGGGGTGCATTCGGTCGTCGGCGTCCATGCGCGCCACGTATTCGCCCCGACACCACGGCAAGCCCCGGTTCGGCGCCGCGACAATGCCCCCGTGGTCGGCGAGCAACGCCCGAAAGCGGCCATCGCGACGACTCCATTCCAAGAGCATGTCCCCACTCTCGTCCTCCGAGCCGTCGTCTATGCCGACGACCTCAAAGTCTTCCCAGCTCTGCGCTTGGATGCTCGCCAGTGTTTCCGGCAGGGTGGCGGCTGCGTTGAACACGGGTAGTAGTACTGATACGCGGGGCGTTTTCATGGTTGCAAGTTTAAGCGCTCGACCTAAGTACGCGACCCTTACGTTGCGTAGCCTTTTCTGGTGTTGCCGCTGCGTCCGGGATCGAGGGCGTCCCGCCCTCGACGAGGGCAAGATGCCCTCGATCCCGGGGAGGGTGGCCGCGGATGGCTCGTGGTACGGTGCTTGACATTCTTTTGCTCAATGCCCGATTTTTAATCTATGATACATCTCAAATCGCCCGTGGAAATGGACCGCATCCGCGCCAGTTGCCGCATCGCCGCCGAAGCCATGCTGCGCGTGGAGGAAGCCCTCGCGCCCGGCGTCACCACCCGCTCCCTAGACCGAATAGCCGACCGCTACATCCGCAGCCAAGGAGCGGTTGCCAGCGCCTTGGGCTACCGCGGCTTTCCCCGCAGCATCTGCATCTCGGTCAACGACGAAGTCGTCCACGGTATCCCCGGCGACCGCGTCCTGCAAGAAGGGGACATCCTCGCCGTTGACATTGCCGTTAAAAAGGACGGCTTTCACGGCGACATGAACGTCACCATGAAAACCGGCTGCGTACCCCCCCAAACCCAACGCCTGCTCGACGCCACGCGCCAGAGCTTGGAGGAGGGATTGGCCGCCTGTACGCCCGGGCGACGCCTCGGCGACATTGGCCACGCCATCCAAAGCTATGTCGAAGCGCACGGCTTTTCCATCGTGCGCACGTACTGCGGCCATGGCATTGGTCGCAACTTCCACGAGGAGCCCCAGTTGCTCCACTACGGCACGGCCGGCACGGGCCGCCGCCTGCAAAGCGGCATGGTCTTTACCATCGAGCCGATGGTCAACGAGGGCGGCTACGACACGCGCGTACTCGACGACGATTGGACGGCCGTCACGGCCGACGGCAAGCTCTCGGCTCAATACGAGCACACCGTGGCTGTCACCGACAACGGGCCGGATGTGCTGTCGCGCTTTGCCGACTTGCCGTACTGAGTTGCCGAGCGGCGGCATTTTCTTATTTTTTAAGTTCATTTCGCAAGGAGAATAGTATGGCACGGCCCGCAAAAGCCCAATCCAACGTCGATGACGACAACGCTGAATTTTCGTTTGACCCCGGGACGCAGATCGAGCTAGAAATCGAAGACACCTGCTGCATCACGGACGAGCCGGTCGAATTCAGCTTTTGTCGCTTCCCCGACTACAAAAACGGCACCCTGATGGTCATGTCGAAGAGCGCGATGCTCAAGCACCTGCGCGCCGGCGACTCCATCGCCCGGTTCAAAGAGGTGCTGGTCCAGCGCCACGGCGAGCAAGTCTTAGTGGAGCACTACTCCAACTACTAAGGCGACGCGCAACCTACATGTACATGCAAAGAAGGGATGGTCCCACGGCGGACCATCCCTTCTTTTGCTCGGCCGCCGCGCTACGAGCGAGCCAACAGTGCCTCGATATCCTCGCCAAATACCCCGCGGGGATTGGGCCGGCCGCTCCGGTCGCGCGGTACGCCTAAGTGCATCTTGTACACGCGGCCTTCGCGATCAAAAATAAAGGTCAGCGGTACGCCCATCCGCCTTAAACTCTCTTTGTAGAAGGCGCGGAGCAGCTCGTGTTGGCCGTCGTGAACCACCGGGTAGTTGATGGCCAAACGCTCGACGAACTCGCCTATTAGGGGAAGGACGCGCTCGGCCGGGCCTTGGTCTATGGAAATGCCGATGATCGCCACCTGCTCGGGGTCGTACTCACTGCTCATCTCGACCAAGGCGGGGATTTCGTAGCGGCACGGGCCGCACCAAGTCGCCCAGAAGTTGACGAGAACGACCTTGCCCTCGTAATCGCGCAAATCCACGCTCTGCCCCTGATAGTCGTTCCACTGCGCCGCCTGTGGGGGGAAGAGCTTGTCCCCCTTTGGCTCGGGCTCGGGGGAACTACAGCCGAGGGCTAGGAGTGCCAACCCACTCACAATCCCGCGGAGCACCATTGTGTGCATAGTACGTCCTAATTCAACTATTGGAATGGTGGAAGCTCACGGGGGCTTGCACCTTGGGCGTCAGCCGGGTGGCTCGGGGGCCGATTAGTTCCTCAATGCCGCGCAGCAAATCGTCGCAGGGATCGACGCGAATCGTCTTGGAGCGCACCATTTTGTCTTGCTCGTCGCCGTTTTTGAGCTGGAGCCACAGCTCGCAATCGCCCAAGTGGCTCTCGCAGAGGCGACGCAGCCGGCCGAGCAGGGGGTCGCCTACTTTTTGGTAGGGCAGCGACAAGGTGACGGACTTGGTCAGTTCGGCCCGCGCCGATTTGAGGGGCAGGGCGCGGTCAGCCTGTAGGTTCAGGCGTCCGTGGCGCTCGCAAACGCGGCCCTCTACGAGAATGGGTTCGCCCTCCACGAGCAGCGGTTGGTGGCTGGCGAAGGCTTCGGCGAAAAACGCAATATCGCCCGTGCCGTTGAGGTCTTTGAGCGTGACGAAGGCAAAGGGATTGCCGCGGCGGTCGAAGAGCTGGCGCACCTCCTCGACTAGGCCGCCAACTCGCAGCGGCACCCCGTTGCGCTGCTCTTCTATCTTGCTCAGGGGCTGAGCGAAGTTTTTTAGGTCGCGGGCGTAGGGCTCGAGCGGATGGCTGGAGAGGTAGAACCCCAAGAGGTCGCGTTCCTTGGCCAGCTTTTCGCGCTCGGACCACTCCTCGATCTCGGGCAACTCCTGCACCAGCTCGGCCGAGCCGCCGGCGTCGAAGAGGCTAATCTGCCCCCGCTCGCGGTTTTCTTGGGCCTTGCCGGCGGCCTTTAAGGCCGACTCTAGCCCCTCCATTTGCTGGGCGCGATGCCCTTCGAGGCCGTCCAATGCTCCCGCCGCAATCAAACTCTCGACTACGCGCCGGTTGACGGCCTGCAAGTCGATGCGCTCGCAGAATTCAAATAGGGTCGTAAAAGAGCCATCGGCAATCCGCGTATCGACCATGCTCTGCGCCGCGCCCTCGCCGACGTTTTTGATCGCCGCTAGGCCGTAGCGAATGCCCCCATCAGTCGGCGTAAAGTTGAGCGTGCTTTCGTTGACATCGGGGGACAGGACTGGGATGCCCATGCGGCGACATTCGTTCAGAAGCACGGTGAGGGTATCCGTGTTCTTGCGGGCGACGGTCAGGGAGGCCGCCATGTATTCCTTGGGATAGTGGGCCTTGAGGTACGCGTTTTTGTACGCGCCTTCGGCGTAGCAGGCCGCGTGCGACTTGTTGAAGGCGTAGCCGGCAAAAATCTCAATCTCCCCGAACAGCTTGTTGGCCAAGGCCCTTTCCACCTCGTGGGCGACGCAGCCGCCGACGAAGTCCTTTTTGACCTTCGCCATTTCCTCGGGCTTTTTCTTGCCCATGGCCTTCCGCAAGATGTCGGCTTGCCCGAGGGTGAAACCGGCCAGCTCTTGGGCGATGCGCATGACCTGCTCCTGATAGACCATAATTCCATACGTTGGCTCCAAAATCGACTCCAACTTGGGGTGGTCGTAGGAGACGGCCTCTTCGCCGCGCTTGCGGGCGATGAAGGTCGGGATATTGTCCATCGGCCCCGGGCGATAGAGGGCGTTCATGGCGATGATGTCTTCGATGTCGTCCGGCTTGAGCTTGCTCAAGTATTCGCGCATCCCGGCGGACTCAAACTGGAAAACGCCGATTGTATGGCCGCGCCCAAACAGGTCGAAAGTGGCCCGGTCGTCCCAAGGGATGGCTTCCAAGTCAAAGGTCGGCTCCTTGAGCTGAATCAGGCGCACGGCTTCATCGACCAGCGAAAGCTCCTTCAAGCCCAAGATGTCCATCTTGAGCAAGCCGATGTCCATGCAGGTCTCGCCGACGAACTGGGTAGTTATGGTCCCGTCTTTCGGGGCGCGATAGAGCGGCACGTAGTTGATGAGCTCGCCCGGGGCGATGATCACGGCGCAGGCGTGGACTGAAGCGTGGCGCGCCATGCCTTCCAACCGGCGGGCGTATTCGACCAGCTTGCTCTCGTCGCCGGACGCTTGGGCGAGCTGCTGTAGCTCAGGCACCCGCTCAATGGCCTTGTCGAGGGTAATTTTTAGTTCGGCCGGCACCTGCTTGGCAATGCGATCGACCTCGCCAAAGGGCAGGCCCAAGACCCGCCCAACGTCGCGCACGACCGCTTTGGCGCCCATCGTCCCAAACGTGATGACCTGCGAGACGTTGTCCTTGCCGTACTTATCCACTACGTAGCGCAGCACCTCGTCGCGCCGGGTGTCGTCAAAGTCGATGTCGATATCGGGCGGCTCAATGCGCTCGGGATTGAGGAAGCGCTCGAAGATCAGGTCGTACTTGATGGGATCTACATTGGTAATGTTGAGGCAATACGAGGCCAAGCAGCCGGCGGCCGAGCCGCGCCCCGGCCCCACGGAGATGCCCTGCTGGCGGGCGTAGTTGACCAAGTCCCAGACGATGAGGAAATAGCCGGAAAAATCTTGGCTGGTGATGACGCTTAGCTCGTAGTCGAGCCGCTCTTGCACGGCCGGATCGACCTTGCCGTAGCGCCGCTCCAAACCCTCCTGCGCCAGTTGCGTCAGATAGTCGTCGCTGGAGTCGTAGCCCGCCGGGATCGGAAAATCCGGCATGTAGGTCTTCCCGAATTCGAGCTCGACGTTGCACTTGTCGGCAATTTCGAGGGTCCGCTCCAGCGCGTCGGGCAAGTCTGCAAACAGGGACTGCATCTCGTCGGGACTCTTCATGTAGAGGCCGTCGGGATAGCACAGGCGATTTTTCTCGCCCACCGTCTTGCCGGTCTGGATGCAGATTAGCGCGTCGTGGGCCGCGTGGTCTGTGGCGTGGAGGAAGTGGAAATCGTTGGTGGCGACCAGCGGCACCCCCAGCTTGCGATGCAGCTTGAGCAGGCCGTCGTTTACCTTGGCTTCGGGGTCGATGTCGTGGCGCTGGATCTCCAAGTAGTAATCCTCGCCAAAGATGTCCATGAATTCGCGGGCGACCTTTTCGGCCGCGGCCATCCCCTCGCGCTGAATGAGGTGCGGAATCTCGCCGCCGATGCAGGCCGACATGCAGATTAGGCCCTCGGCGTGTTCGCGCAAAAGCTCCTTGTCGATGCGGGGATTGTAGTAGTAGCCTTCGAGATAGCCCTTGGAGACCAGCTTGGTTAGGTTGCGGTAGCCGGTGTCGTTTTTGGCCAGCAAAATTAGGTGGTTGGAGGCGTGCGTGAGGCCGCGGGCGGCTTGGCGCAAGTGGCGGCTATCAATCGCCACATAGACCTCGCAGCCGATGATGGGGTTAATGCCCGCGTCGCGGCAGGCCTTGTAGTGCTCGATGACGCCGAAAAGGTTGCCGTGATCGGTGAGAGCCAAGGCGGGCATGCCCTGCTCGGCCGCTAACTCGGCCATCTCGCCGATCCGACACGCGCCGTCGAGCAGGCTGTATTCGCTGTGACCGTGTAAATGGACGAAACCAGCCGAAGCCATGATCACCTCCGCTACCTGTATGCGTTAGAAAAAACTCTGGATATGTTAGAAAGCACGGCCGCACAACGGGCCAAACTGCCTTGGGGAAGGGCATCGCCTCTTGGTGAAACATAGCCAATTCAAAAGGGGCTGTCAATGACCTACAGCAGGGGTTGTTATTTTTATAAAATACTGTTATTATTTGACTTAAATTATTGTCCGCCGCTGGCAGAACGGGCCGGAACTCGCCGGCCCCGCGAACTTGTCGCTGAGAATAACTTTTTGCCGAGGAGATATCGGATGATCGACGAAGAACTATTGGCGATTCTCGCCTGTCCCGAGACCAAAGAGCCGGTCGCTCTCGCCGCGGACGAACTCATTGCCGCGCTCAACAGCCGCATTGTGCGCGGAGAAGTCAAGAACCGAGCTGGCAAGACCGTAGAAGGCAAACTCGATGGCGGCCTAGTCCGGGCAGACGGCGCGTACCTCTATCCGATCCAGGACGAAATCCCCATCTTGCTCCTCGACGAGGCCATTCCACTCCGCTAGCGTATAAAAAAAGGGACTGTACGCTCGTACAGTCCCTTTGCAACTTCTATTGATGGTGCCGAAGCGGGGATTCGAACCCCGACGCCCGAAGGCACTGCCCCCTCAAGACAGCGTGTCTACCAATTTCACCACTTCGGCACAAAAACCGGTCGGATACTACGGAGCCTCGGCCGGCTCCTCAGCGGTCGCCTCTTCCTGCTCGCCCAGCAGATGCTCTGTTTCCGGGATGGCGGGCACCGCAGGTGCTTGCTGCTCGGCCATCGTGCGTTGCGTCGCCGTCGTCGGGGTGGTCTCGGCCGTCTGAAAGGCCACCGACTGCACCAAACAACTCAGCATAAAGGCCGTGGCCAGCACGGTCGTGGCCTTGGTCAGGAACGTGGCTGCGGTGCGGCCGCCCAACACCGAGGAAGAGGCTAAACCACCGCCGATCGATCCGGCTAGGCCACCGCCCTTGCCCGCCTGCAAGAGCACGGTCACGACTAGGAACAAGCAAATCAGCACGTGAAAAATCGTAAATAGAATCTCAAACATGGTCTCGTGATGGTTCCCCAAGTCTAGGAGTTGCGAATTATCGCCGCTTTCTAAGACAAATTTAAGGGTAAAGGGCGCTCTTCACAATAGCGGCAAACTGCTCGGCGTCCAGCGCGGCACCGCCGATTAAGCCCCCGTCGATGTTGTCTTGGGCAAAGAGTTCGGCTGCGTTTTCGGGCTTGACGCTGCCGCCGTACTGGATGCGCACCTCGTCGTTGGCTGCTTGTCCCAAACGCCCCGCGAGGAAGTGGCGGATCATGGCATGGACCGCTTCGGCCTGCGCGGCCGTCGCCGTCATCCCGGTGCCAATCGCCCAAACCGGCTCGTACGCCCACAGCACCGCGCTCGCCGCGCTCGCCGCAATTCCGGCTAGCGCACCGCTCACTTGGCCGAGGACGACCTCCTCAATGCGGCCCTCTTCGCGCTCTTGCAGGGTCTCGCCGACGCAGACGATCGGGTGCAGGCCGGCTTGGAGGGCACGGGCTAGCTTGCGGTTGACCAGCAAGTCGTCCTCGCCGCAAAACTGCCTTCGCTCGGAGTGCCCTAGCAGCACATAAGAGCAACCGGCCGCCAAGAGCATGTCGGCGGATACTTCGCCGGTGAAAGCTCCCTGCCGCTCGGAGTGCATGTTCTGGGCCCCCAGCCCAATGGTGCTGTCGGCCAGAGCCGTGTGGACGGCTTGCAGACTCGTGAACGGTGGACAGACGACTACTTCTACATCGAGCCCCGCGACGAGGGGGTCGATTGCTTCGACCAGCTCGACAGCCTCGGCAGCGGTCTTGTGCATCTTCCAGTTGCCAGTGACAATGGGTCGGCGCATCTCAGCCCTCCTCGTCGTCCAAGGCCGCCACCCCGGGCAAGACCCGCCCGCTCATGCACTCCAGCGAAGCCCCGCCCCCAGTGGAAATGTGGGTCATCGCTTGCGCCAAGCCGGCTTGGGCGATAGCCGCGGCCGTATCCCCCCCGCCAATAATGCTCAACGCGCCCTCGCCGGTGGCGGCCGCTAGGGCTTGAGCCACCTGTTGGGTCCCCGCGGCAAAGGGCGTCATCTCGCACACTCCGAGGGGGCCGTTCCACACGATGGTGCCCCCGCGGGCGATCTGGTCGGCGTAGCGCTGCCGGGTCTGGGGGCCGATGTCCATGCCCTGCCAACCGCGCGGTATGGCGTCGCGGGCTACGACTCGCGCTTGGGCGTCGGCCGCAAAGCGGTCGGCGACCACGCAATCGACGGGAAGCCGGAGATCCAACCCCTCGTTTTCGACGTGGGTCAATAGCTGCCGGGCCGTGTCTATGCGGTCCGCTTCGAGCAGCGAATCCCCGATTGCGAGGCCCATGGCCTTGAAGAAGGTATAGGCCATGCCGCCGCCGATGAGCAGGGCATCCACTCGCTTGAGCAAGTGCTCGATCAGCTCGATCTTGCCCGAGATCTTGGCGCCGCCCAACACGGCGGTAAATGGCCGCTGCGGCTGGCGCAGAGCCTCGTCGAGATAGGAAATCTCCCGCTCCATCAGCAGGCCGCTGGCTCCCCCGCCCAGCCAGCGCGGCACCCCTTCGGTCGAAGCGTGTGCCCGGTGCGCCGCCCCAAAGGCGTCGTTGACGTAAGCATGGCCTAGCGCGGCCAAGTGCTGGGCAAAAGCCCGCTCGTTTTGCTCCTCTTGCGGGTGGAAGCGCACGTTTTCTAAGAGCAGGACCTGCCCCGGCTGCAAGGCCGCGGCTTGGGCCGCAACCTCGGCCCCGACGCAGTCTGGGGCCATGCCCACCGCACGGCCCAACAACCGGCTCAGGCACTCGGCTATCGGGGCCAGCGATAGTGCGGGCACTCGGCGGCCGCAGGGGCGGCCCAAGTGCGACACGAGAATGACGGCGGCCCCCCGCGCCAATAAGTGCTCGACCGTGGGCAGGGCTGCGCGAATCCGCGTGTCGTCAACAATCTGGCCGACCTCGTCGAGCGGCACGTTGAAATCCACGCGCACGAGCACCCGCTTGCCAGCGACCTCGAGGTTCCTGATGGTGCGCTTGGCCATGGGCTTAACCGAAGAATACCGTGGCTAGGTCGTATAGCTCTTGGTCAACCACCTTGAGCTGATCGACCGCATCGGCCAGTGGGATCGCCACGATTTCGTTGCCTTGCAGGCTGACCATCTTGCCGAAGTCGTTGGCGTGAACCAAGTCGATGGCGGCAATGCCAAAGCGCGTGCCCAAAACCCGGTCGAAGGCCGTGGGCGTCCCCCCGCGCTGCAAGTGGCCCAGCACCGTAACTCGCGTCTCGTAGCTCGTCGCCTCCTCAACGGCGTTGGCGACGAGTTGGCCGATGCCGCCCAACTTGACGTGGCCGAACTCGTCGCGCCCCCCCTCGGAGACCACGTATTCGTCCGCCCCGCCTTCCTCAGAAACAAGTTGCACCCCCTCAGCCACGACCACGATCGAAAAGTCCTTGCCGCGCTCGTGTCGCTTGCGGATGGTGCTGACGACTTCCTCAACGGTGTATTTCTGCTCGGGGATGAGAATCATGTCTGCGCCCCCGGCCAAGCCCGCGTGGAGGGCGATCCAACCGCTGTGCCGCCCCATGACCTCGACGACCATCACTCGATTGTGGGATTCGGCCGTGGTGTGGATGCGGTCGATGGCCTCGGTGACGATGTTGACCGCCGTGTCAAAGCCAAAGGTGTAGTCCGTGCCGCTCAGGTCGTTGTCGATGGTCTTGGGCACCCCCACGACCGGGACTCCTAGGAGCGCCAGCTTGTTGGCCACCCCCAGCGTGTCCTCGCCGCCGATAGCCACGAGCGCGTCCAGCTTCATCCGCCGCATGTTGTCGATGACGATTTCGCCGCCGTCTTCTTGTTTGAGCGGGTTAGTGCGCGACGTGCCGAGGATGGTGCCGCCCTTGGGCAAAATGCCGGAAATCTCCCGCAGATCCAAGGGCTCCCAGTCGCATTCCATCATCCCTTTCCAGCCCTTGAGGATGCCGCGAAAGCGGTATCGATAGGCCGTAATGCCCTTGCGCACCACCGCGCGAATGACGGCGTTAAGGCCCGGACAATCGCCGCCGCCGGTCAATATGCCGATCGTCTTTTCGGCCATATTCGGACTCCTTGGTTCGTGGTCAACTCTGATTGCAGCTTGCAATATGGGGGGTTTCAAAAAGGGCTAAATGTAGGTGATTATTGGAATTAGGTCAATAGATCGTCGCCGCCCGAGCGCGCCAAGACAACGGCCCATAAGCGGTCGCCGCCCACGGCTTGGGCACAAGCGGCCATGGTCTCGCCGGTCGTCCACACGTCATCTACGATCCCGATGCGGGTGCTTGCGGGCGGCGCGGCGCGGCGGACAAAGGCACCGCAGAGGTTGGCGCGGCGTTCCTCGGCCGACAACAGGGCTTGCTGCCGAGTATTTCGCCGGCGGCGCACGAGCTGGTGGCATACGGGAATGCCGAGTGCGGCACTCAACCCAGCGGCGATTTCCGCGCTCTGATTGAACCCGCGCTCCCGCAACCGGGCCGGGTGCAAGGGCACGGGCAACAAGCAATCGACCGGAGCGAGCTGATCGGCCAAGCACTGCCCCATGCGCTCGCCCAATGCCCTCCCTAGCCGCGCTTGGTTGCGAAATTTAAGCGCGTAAATGGCCTGTTGCAGCACTCCGGTGAACGGCCCCAAGGCGACGACCTTTTCAAACGCCCGTCCGCCGGCCTCGGCCGGAGGATGCGGGTGGCGCGGCTCAATCGCCGCCCAGCACGATTGGCACAACAGGGCGGCGGCCTCAATGTCCGCTTCGCACACCGCGCAGTGCGGCGGATAGGCAAAGTCCAACAGGGCGCGGCCCCACGTCTGTAGTGTTTCCATTTTGTCCGCTTCGTTACCCAGAGCCTACATCAGGGACAGTTATACTGCGTTGCGTATAACCAAGAAAAAAACGTGCCAAGCCAACGTGCTACGCGCTGCGTTGCGGTTGCCACAGTCGATCCTTTTTTCGTATTTCCGATAGCGGCGGTAACACAACTCACCCTCCGGACAAAGGATCGGTTATGCCCCTCCTATACGCGCTCTTCTTTCTCGCCTTGGCCGAGGCCCTGCCCGCACAATACAAACTGCTGCACGGCCCAGACCCCAAAGACCCCATGCAGGCCCACATCTACCAGTTGGACAATGGCCTGACGGTCTATTTGACCCAAAACAAAGAGGAGCCGCGCTTTTACGCCGAAATCGCCGTGCGCGCTGGTTCCAAGCACGACCCCCAAGACGCCACCGGCATTGCCCACTATCTGGAGCACATGCTCTTCAAGGGCAGCCAAAAAATCGGCACCCTCGACTACGAAAAGGAGCAGGTTCACCTCGACCGGATCGAAGCACTCTACGAGCAGCACTTTGGCGAGACCGATCCAGAAAAAAGGGCCGCGATCTACGCCCAGATCAACGCCGAGAACCAACTTGCCGCGGCCTACGCCATTCCCAATGAACTCGACCGCCTCTACACCGCGATGGGCGAGCGCGGGCTCAACGCCCACACTTGGGTCGAGGAAACCGTCTATAAGGTGGAACTGCCAGCCAATCGCCTAGCGCAATGGGCCAAGACCGAGGCCGAGCGCTTCCACGAGCCCGTTTTCCGCCTCTTCCAAACCGAGTTGGAAACCGTCTATGAAGAGAAAAACCGCTCCCTCGACAACAAAGGCCGCGTCATCCGCAAGGCCGTGCAGGAGCAGTTCTACAAAGCCCATCCCTACCGCGTCCCCACGCTGGGCACCGTAGAGCACCTGAAAAACCCCTCGCTAAAGCGCATGTACGAGTTCTACCACTCGTACTACGTGCCCAACAACATGGCGATCTTCATCTCGGGCGACATCGATCTCGACGAGACCATCCAGCTTATCGAGCGCGAATTTTCTCTTTGGGAACGCAGGGAACTTCCGCCCTTTCCCGCCTACCCAGAGCCGGCACTCAATCAAGTGGAACGAGTCGAGGTGCAGTACCCGGGCGAGGAATACGTGCTTTTGGCCTTTCGCACCGCCCAGCGCATGCACGAGGACGCCGAGGCCCTGCAAATCCTCGATATGATCCTCGACAACGCCACGGCCGGGCTGATCAACCTCAATCTCAATCAGCAGCAGAAGGTGCGCGAAGCCGGCTCCTATCCTTACCTACTCAACGACTACGGCACCCAGTACTTGTGGGGCATTCCCAAACAGGGCCAGACCCTTGAGGAGGTCGAGGCCCTGCTGTTGGAGCAGATCGACCTGATCAAGGAGGGGCAATTCGACGATTGGATCATCCCGGCCATTGTCACCGATTTCACGAAGAGCGTAAAGCAAGGGCAGGAAAGCAACAGTTCTCGGGTCAGCTTTATGCGCGATTCGTATCTCGGGTTTGAGGAATGGAGCCACGCGGTGCGCGCCCTCGACCGCATGGGCAAAATCGACAAGCGACGTATTGTCGAAGTCGCCAACAGCTATTTCAACGGAGGGTATGTCGCTGGCTATCGCCGCGATGGCGAGCAGGACATACCCGAGATTGCCAAGCCGCCGATCGACAAAATCGACATCGACGCCGCGCGCCAATCGGCCTTTTTCGCCGAGATCATGGCCATGCCCTTTGCGGAGATTGAGCCGACCTACCTCGTGCCCGAGCGCGACTTTACCACCCGTGAGCTAGCGGGCGGCAACAAGCTCTACTACGCCCGCAACCCGCTCAACGACCTCTTCGACTTTTCCATCGCGATCGACATCGGCTCCCTAGCCGAAAATCGCCTCCCCATAGCCCGCGAGTTGCTCGACAAGTCGGGGACTGCGCGTTTTACCTCCGAAGTGCTGAAAAAGGAGTGGTACAAGTTGGGCACCAACTTTAGGATGAGCGTCGGCGACCAAGAGACCACGATTTCCATCGCGGGCCTCGACGACAACTTCGCCGCGTCGCTCGCCTTGTTGTCCGAACTGATGCGCGGCCCAACCACGGACGACGCCACGCTCGCCGAGCTTCAGGCCATCATCATCGATCGTCGCGACGACGCGCTCAAGGACCATCGCACCATTCACGAAGCACTCTACCGCTACCACCGCTTAGGCGACCGGGCGTACTACCGCCGAGTGTTGTCCAACGAGGAAGTCCGCGCTCTGGAGCGCCAAGAGCTTCTGGACCTACTCAGCGGCTTGCTCGCCTATCGCCAGACCCTCAGCTACACCGGGTCGCAAACCATCGAGGACGTACAAGCGATCCTCGCCCAGCACTATTCATTGCCGGCGTCGCCGGTCGAGCCGCCGCCCTATCAGGTCCTAGATTTTACCCAGCCCGAAAAAACCCAGATTTACTTCTTTGACAAGGAAATGGCCCAAGCCCTAGTGCGGATCGAATACGTGGACGTACCCTACCAAGCGGCGCTGGAGCCAGCCATCGAGCTATTCAACGACTACTTCTACGGCGGCATGGCTGGCATTGTATTCCAAGAAATCCGCGAAGCGCGCGCCCTTGCGTACTCGGTGGGTGCGCTCTACTTCAACGGCCGCGACCAAGCCGACTACAACTACATGGTCGGCGGCATGGGCACTCAAGCCGACAAGACGCCCGAGGCGGTTGCGGCCTTCGTCGGCTTGCTCGACGACATGCCGGCCTCGCCCGAGCGCTTTGCCTCGGCCCAGCTTTCAGTGCTCAACAAGTACCGCACGGAACGGCTCGGGTTCCGCTCGGTGCTGGGGGCCGTGCGCGGCTGGGAGCGCAAGGGGCTGGCCGGCGACCCGCGCGCTGGGCGTTTTGTGCAGATCCAAGCCAGCCACCTCGACGAGGTGCTCGAATTTTACCGCCAGCACGTCGAGGGCCGCCCCAAGCTGATTTCGATCACGGGCGACAAGAGCAAAATGGACTTAGAGGCCCTAGCCGCGCAGGGCGAGCTCATCGAACTGGGCTTGGGGGACCTGTTCGCCTTCTGAGTCCTGTTGACAAAGCTCGCCCCACCGCCTAGCTTGTACGGCGCGTTTTTGGCGGCGTAGCTCAGTTGGTTAGAGCAGTGGAATCATAATCCATGGGTCGGGGGTTCGAGTCCCTTCGCCGCTACCATTTTCACACAGAAGGCACTTGCGAATGAATGCAATCGCAAGTGCCTTTTGCTTTGCGGGTACTCCCTTACTACACGACACGACACCAAAGGATCGAGGGCATCTTGCCCTCGTCGAGGGCGGGACGCCCTCGATCCCGGACGTAGCGGCATTTCTGCGCCGACGATGACGACGGCTCAAAACTCCGTGAAAACCACCGCCTCAAGGCGCGAATCCCCTTCGTCAAAACGGTAGGCGTAGCGCATGCCCATATCGAGCGGAATCGGCAGCGAAAAAGGGTAGAAATTCGTCGTTAGCTCGGCCCCGGTTGATTGGTAGATTGCAGGGGGCTGGGCGTCGTCCTCGCCGCGGCCGTAGTCGTAAAAGAGATTGGCCTTGACGCGCTTGAAATACAACAACGCCCCCAAGTTCCAGTCCGGGTAAAACAGCGGCAGCGCGTAGCTGACTGCCCCTTGGTAGAAGCGGCGGTGAAACTCGTACCCGTAGCCGCGGACAAAGGGCTGTTCGCTTGCAAAGCGGTAGGGATGGGCATCGGCTTGGGCTGCGGCCGGCTCCTGTCGTTCGAAAGCACCCGCCAAGCGCAAGCTGTGGTGGGCCGCCAGACCGGGGACGAGAAACTCTAAGCGTCCCGACAGCAAAGTGCCGTCGTAGTCGCCGGCAAGGGGCGTGTGGCGGTAGATCAATCGCAGGCTCTGGCCCCACGCCGGGACCAGATCGCGCACCGCCGCCTGACGCCCCCGCCGAAAGGTTAGCTGGTACGTCAGCGGCGCGAAGCGTCCGTTGTGGTTTTTGGTCACCACATCTTTTACTTCTTGCTTCGCGCTGCTTGCATTGGGCCAGTAGAGGTCGTCCGCGGGCCGGTTGAGATGGTTCCGTCCGGCGATATCGATCCATTCGGCCTGTGCGCTCAAACGGGCCACAGCCCAATAGGGGCCGCGAGAAAAATTTAACGGCAGTTCGACGCCGATTCGCAGGCTTTTTTCCGTCCACTTATCGGTTATTTCTCGCTCTTGGACCGCGAAGCTGCCGTCTTTGGCTTCCCTCGTTTTGGTCGCGTAGTCTTCGGCCCGCTCGCCCCAACGCCCGCCCACCCTGAAAACGGGATACCACGCCGCCAAGCTGAAATCGCCTAAAGCACTGAAGGCGCGCTCGTTGCTGTTGTATTCGACCCCGCCGCTCAGGCTGCTGAGATCGAGCAAGTCGCTGGACAGGAGACTGAGGCCATAGCGCGGCGCAGAGGGTGAGAGTGACCAGCTGTGGATCTGGAGCAGATGGCCCAGCGGCCGATAGCGGCTCACCGGGTAAGCCCGCTGCGGAATATCCGCCAATACGGAGCCGCCCTGCTCTTGGTCAATCAGGGGTTCCCAATAGCGCACTTGGCGGTCCGCGCCCTGCTCGACCGGAGTCCAAGCCGCCGGGTCCAAAGCCATGACCGCGATGCGGTAGCCGTCAACTGTGTATTCCTCGAACCACAGTGAATCGCCGGCCACGGCCGCGTGGCTGGCCGCCAGCGGTCGAGCGGTCACCGCGTAGCGGGCCGCGCTGGGCAGGTGAACGGCGTGGATGTTGTCGATGCCAGCATGAGGAGCGTCGAACAGCAGGTAGGAACCCCAGAAGACCGGCCAGCCAATGTCGGCGCGGGTGTGCGGTAACACGATCGCCCCGTTGCCATCGGCCACGGCAATGCGTTCGAGCGCGTTGCCGCGGTCGTCCTGCCGTACCACGGCGATATGACGCCCGTCCTCGGACCATGCCGGCGTGCGCCAAAACACTCCGTCGGGGGCCGGAAAACGAGCCTGCTCCGCGCCGCTGGTGGCCGCCAACAACACCAAGTGGCAGTGCCGATCCGGTCCGAATTCTATCGCGGCGACGCGCTCGCCATCGGGGGAAAGAGCGGGGGCGAACAACTTGGCCTTGTGGGTGAGTTGGCGCGTCTGGCCGCTGTCTATATCCAACACCACCACATCGGAATAGTCGCGATAGCCCCAGCGCGGGTCCGGGGTGTAGCGGTTCCAGACCAGTTTGCCGCCGGCCGAGCGGATGCCGCCGAGGGATTGGTAAAAGCGCACGCGCTCTTCGCGGCCGTCGGGGTGTAGCCGCACCAGCGTCGGCGGGTCGGCCAAGCCGTGCTTACTCGCGAGTACGCTGCCATCGGCTAGCGGGTGCGGATATTTGTAGTTGGTCCAGATGCCCGACCGGCTCTGCCCAGCGAGCACCCGCAACGGCGTCGTGGGCAGGTCTTGCTGCTGCGCTCGCCATAGCCCGGCCAACTCGTCCATGGTCCGCTCGTACGTCTGGGCGGCACTGTCGCCGGTGTATTTCTTGAGCGCCCGGCTGAAGGCAAAGGGGTGAAAGCCCCAGCGGGCGGTGCGCCCCATCACTTGGTCCCAGACCTCCGGTCCGTGGCGGCGCTTGACGTAGGTCGTCATAAAATATCCCAACTCGTAGTGGCTGGGGTACCAATCGCGGTACGATCTGTGGAGGGCCTTGTAGTAGGAATAGTGCCGTCCCGCCAGCAGCAGGGCACGGATGTCCAGCGTGAACCGGGGCATGCGTCCGCGCCCGGTCTGGCTCAGCGCGGTCTCGATCCCCACCGCATCCCCCTCCCAGAACCACGGCGGTACCAACAAAGCACTCGCCACGGCTTGGCCTTGTTCGCCGGACAAGACCCACGCCAAGCGGACGAGGCCCCGGCGCATGCGGTCGAACTGCACCACGTGGCGCGTCTCGTGGATCGCCAGCAGTTGGTACCACTCGCCGCTGGACAGCCCCGCGTTCTGGGGCGGGGTGCTGAACCACACACTGCGCCGCGGCATCAAGGAGACAAAGCCGTTGGCTTGGGTCGATTGGTTGGCCAGCACGACCTTTAGCGGTTTTTGCGGCCCCCGTAGCGTTTTGGAGACCGGCGCGTAGATGTGTTCGAGTGTATTGGCCACCCGCTGGGCGTCGGTGGTGATCGCCGCCGGGAAAACAACCGTGAATCGCTCCGTTTGGATCTGCTGCCAGTCCAAACCGGGCGGGTTTTGCGCGACCGCCGGGCCGACGATCAACGCAACCAGCACGACTGCTTTTAGCATCCGCAAGCGCCTTTTGCTCAAAGTGGTTTCACAACTTGCAAGAGGTATGCGTTTTTTTAACTTTTTCCCCGTCATGTATATTTCTCCGCTTCTCGTGAAAATCTGTCTATCCTGTGCTGTAATTCTCCAACTTTATGCCATAGGCGAGGCCGCTACTCTTACTGTAACTACATTGGATTCCCTGACACAAGAGCCGGTCAATGGGGTGTTCGTGAATGTTGCAGGATCGCCGTATATGTCAATAACAGACACTGAAGGAAAGGCTCGCCTTGAACTAGCTCCGGGGCATATATTGGTGCAGTACTCCCATATTGCCTATTCCAGCGGTGTTATGCAAACACACCTAGACTCATTAGGTTCGACTCTCCTGATCCTGCTGCAAACCCATCCAGTTGAAATTCCCGAGGTGATAATAAGCACTTCGGCCAGTACGCCAGAGCAGGGCAAGACCGACATCTCACTAATTGAACTGCGAAGATACCCTACCCCGACCAATGACCCTTTACGATACCTGAAAGTATTGCCCGGAGTTACCTCGGGCAACGACTTCAGCGGATTATACAATGTTCAAGGTGGCAATTACGACCAAAACCTCGTGTACATCAACGGGATTGAAATGGAACCACCACTTCTGCTACGGCGGGGTTTGGCGCAGACTCTTTCCATGTTGAATCCTGCAATGATTGATAGCATGACGTTTCGGACCATCTCTTTTCCCGTGTCGTTCGGAGATAAACTCAGCAGTCTGCTCGATGCCAATTACAAGCTGAATGCGGAGGAAAATAGAGGAACTTTAGATTTATCAGCAACAACTCAGAGCCTCACACTCCAAGGATACCTCGCTCAATCTCTCAATTTTATTAGCGGCATACGCTATTCCAATCTGAGCCGAAATTCTCGCGGCCTTCAAATTTCCGGCCAATTCGATCGGCGGTTTTGGGATTGGCAGACTCAGATAAGAGTCAAGTACCCCCGAATCGGCCAACTAACACTCTATATGGCAACGCTCAGAAGCACCTTTGGCATGCGGCCAGAGGAAATTTTACTTCGCTACAACTGTCATGCTTTTCGTCAAAAGAGAATATGCGATGAGTACCACGGTTTCGCGAGCGGACATGAGAACTTCACTTACGAGGACAATCTTCTCGGAATCTCTATGGAGCGAACAGCAAAACATGGGAGACTCAGAGTATATACCAATATAGTACACAAGAGAGAAGACGAAGACACCAATGTACAGTACGAAATTGAACCTAATAGTATTCAAAGCACGGAGGCATTCACCAACCAACTAAAACAGATAAAGGTCGAATCTGCAATAGTCGCATCAAAGGACGTAGGGGGATCACATTTCATAGTAGGGGCCGGTGCGAGATTTCTAAAGATCAATGGTAGTGTAAACTCTTTTGAGGAAATTACATACAACCGCGGAAAATTCTTCTCGGAAGGCGTCAACTCAGCATTACAACGCAACTACAATGACAGGTTCTTCTATCTTCAAAGCCGACGCCAAGCTGGCCGCTTACAGACCGTCTGCGGAGTGCGCATCGCTCAGTTTGGGGCAACCGATGAGACCATTGTAATGCCGCGAATTAGTGCCAACTATCGGCTCTTTCCTCGTGTATCATGGACACTTGCAGCCGGGCGGTACGCACAACCACCTATATACAAGGAGTTCTTACGAGGTGGAGCGTCAAGAGAGAGCCTTAAATCTCAACGATCCGAGCAAGTAGGCACTGGGCTTGCCTACGAAATCCAAGAGTCGTTGTATTGGAACACCGAAATTTTCTATAGGTTCCAGTGGAGAATGATCTCTTACCAAATTGACGATCTTCGAATACGCTATTCAGGTGAGAATGATTCAAAAGGACGAGTCTTTGGGGTGAATTCGCAACTTAGAGGAAAGCTGAACAGTCTGATTGGAATTGTGAGCTATAGCTACTTGGTAGCGCGAGAGAACATTATTGGAGACGACCACGCCTATCTTCCGAGAGCAAACGACCAGCGTCATACGTTATCTATGTATCTCGAAGATAGGATGTTCCTAGATGTTTCGCGGATACGTTTTCTAGGGTACTCTCGATTTCACCTTCGCGTTTTGTATGGGACCGGCTTTCCACACACACCAAAGGTCGTAGCCGCATCGGAAGATGGCCGCCCACAATTAACTGACGGCCCACGCAACAGGGTACGAGATAGACCGTATTTTAGATTTGACGTCGGGATGACTCAATCGACTCGCTTGTGGCGGAAGACGCTTCATCTCCGGGAAGAAATAGCAAATGTGTTCGATCAGCATAACGTCTTAGGCTATTCTTACTTTCCATCGTCAAGTGGAAAGCCAATTGAACTCCGTAGATCGCTAGGGCGTCGGGTTTACAACGTTTCCGCGTCTATGGAATTTTAACTGCCGATGCGAATGCGGTTGACCGCCCGTGCGAGTGCCGCCTGTGCCCGCGCTACATCGACCTGCTCCTCCTGCACCCGTGCCAACCGTTCCTCAGCCCGCCGCCTCGCCGCCTCGGCCCGCTCGACGTCGATATCCTCAATGCGCTCGGCCGCCTCGGCTAGCACCGCAACCTGCGTGCGCCCAACCTCAACAAAACCGCCGCTAATAGCCATTTGGACCGTGCTGCCGTTCTCCTCGACACAGCGCAACCGCCCGACCTGCAATGCGGTCAAAAGCGGTATGTGCCCGGCGAGGACGCCAAAGCTGCCCTCGCTACCGGGTGCTTGCAGGCTGGAAACCTGCCCCGAGTAAGCCACCCGCTCGGGCGTGACGACCTCTAAGGCGAAGGCGGGCATGAGCTAAAGGTCCTTGGCGGCTTGGAGGGCCTGTTCGATGTTGCCGACGAGGAAGAAAGCGAGTTCGGGCACGTCGTCGTATTCGCCCTCGACCAGCCCCTTGAAGCCGCGCACCGTGTCTTCGATTTTGACGTATTCACCCGGCTTGCCGGTGAATGCCTCGGCCACGTGCATGGGCTGCGTGAGGAAGAATTGGATCTTGCGCGCTCTTGAGACGATTAGCTTGTCCTCGTCCGACAGTTCGTCAATGCCGAGAATAGCGATAATTTCGCGCAGGTCGCGGTAGCGCTGCAAGACCTCTTGGACGCGCTGGGCGACCTGATAGTGCTCGTCGCCGACGACGCGCGGGTCGAGGATGCGCGACGAGGAGGCGAGGGGATCGACCGCTGGGTACAGCCCTTGATCGGCCAAGGCGCGCTCTAGCACGATGCGGCCGTCGAGGTGGGCAAAGGCCGAGACCACGCCTGGGTCTGTATAGTCGTCGGCCGGTACGTAAATGGCTTGCACCGAAGTGATCGAGCCGTTCTTGGTGGTAGTAATCCGCTCCTGCAAAGCCCCCATTTCGGTGGCGAGCGTCGGTTGATAGCCCACGGCCGAGGGCATGCGGCCCAAGAGTGCCGAGACCTCAGCACCGGCGAGAATGAAGCGAAAGATGTTATCGACAAAGAACAGCACGTCTTGCCCGCCCTCGTCGCGGAAGTGCTCGGCAATGGTCAGCCCGGTAAGGGCGATGCGCTGACGCGCCCCGGGCGGTTCGTTCATCTGCCCAAAGACCATGGCTGTCTTGTCGATGACGCCCGATTCTTCCAATTCGCCCAGCAGGTCGTTGCCCTCGCGCGTGCGCTCGCCCACGCCAGCAAAGACCGAATACCCGCCGTGCCCGGAGGCCACATTGTTGATCAGTTCGGTGAGAATGACCGTCTTGCCGACTCCGGCTCCCCCGAAAAGCCCTAGCTTGCCGCCGCGGGCAAACGGACAAATCAAGTCGAGCACCTTTAGGCCCGTCTCCAGCATTTCGTCTGAAGTGACTTGGTCTTGGTGGGCCGGGGCCGGCCGGTGCAAGGGCATCCGGGGCACCTCGCTGCCGAGTGCCCCCTTGCCGTCGATCGGCTCGCCGATGACGTTGAAGAGGCGACCCAAAACGGCCTCGCCCACCGGGACCTCGATCGGACCGCCGCTATCGACGACGCGCGCACCGCGCCTCAAGCCGTCGGTAGAATCCATCGCCACGCAGCGCACCAAGTGCTCCCCTAAGTGCTGCTGCACTTCGAGCACGAGACGCTCGGCCTCGGGGCGGTCTTCGGGGACCACTTCAAGAGCGTTGTAAATGGGCGGCAATTCTTGCCCGGCGAAATCGACGTCTAGAACGACGCCGATGATCTCTTTGACCTTTCCTTCCTTCATGCCTACCTCGCGTGTAATGGCATTATTGGGCCACAGCCTCGGCCCCGCCTATGATGTCCATCAATTCAAGGGTGATTGAGGCCTGCCGCTCCTTGTTCATTTCGCGGGTCAGTTCCTCAATTAGATCGCCGGCGTTCTTGGTGGCGTTGTCCATCGCCGTCATCTGCGCGGCAAAAAAGCCCGCATTCGACTCCAACAGGGCGCGCCAGACTTGGAAGTTGACTTGGCGCGGTACGAGCGTTGCCAACAGCTTTTCGGGTGCCGGCTCAAAAGTGTAGTCCGCCGCCTCAACTGCGCCCTCCTCGGGCACGATGGGCAGAAGCTGGCTGACGACGGGCACCTGCGCGGCCACCGAGGCAAACTCGCTGTAGCAGAGCAACACCCGGTCGGTCTCGGCCACGGCAAAGCGGCGCGTCAGGTCTTGGGCGATAGCCGTAGCGCGGGCGAATTCGAGCCGGGCGAAGACGTCGGCGTGGTGGCGGGCGATGGCGTACCCGCGAGCACTAAAAAAATCCCGGCCCTTGCGCCCGACCGTGATTAACTCGACCTCGGCGTCCGCGTACTCGCCTAGCTCGGCTTGAACTCGGCGACACAGATTGGCATTAAAGCCGCCGCAGAGGCCGCGGTCGGAGGTTATGACGGCGAGGGCTACGCGCCGGATCGGGCGCTCGGCAAAAAGCGGCTGCTCTTGAGTATCGACGCTCTCGTGTAGCTGTTTTAGCAACCGATCCAGCCGTTGGGCATAGGGGCGGGCGGCGGCGATGGCGTCTTGGGCGCGGCGCATCTTGGCGGCTGCGACCATTTGCATGGCGTTGGTGACGCGCTGGATATTGGTAATGCTGGCGACGCGCGTCCTCAGCTCGCGAAGAGTAGCCACAGCCCAGCCTATGCCTCGGAGGGACGGAAACGGCCCTTGAACTCCGCGATGGCGGCGTCTAGCTGGGCCTTGGTGTCGTCGCTCAGATCGCGGGTCTGCTCAATTTTGGCCATGAGCGCGGGCTGGTGGTCGCGCAGGTGCGCTAGCAGTTCCTCCTCAAAGCGGCTCAAGTCGGCCGTAGGCAGGTCGAGCACGTGATCTATGATGGATAGCGCGACGGTCAGTTCCGCGAGCGCGAGCGGCCGGTACTGCCCCTGCTTGAGCAGTTCCATCAGCTTCTCGCCGCGGTTGAGCAGATTGCGCGTGGCTTGGTCTAAATCCGAGGTGCCGAACTGGGCGAAGGCTTTGACTTCGTTGTACCGGGAAATGTCGCCCTTGATGGTCTTGGCCACCGCCTTCATGGCCTTGGTCTGCGCGGCCGACCCCACCCGCGACACCGAGGCCCCCACATCCATCGCCGGGCGGTTGCCCGAATAGAAGAGCTCGGGCTTGAGCAGAATTTGGCCATCGGTGATCGAGATGACATTAGTCGGCACAAAGGTCGATACGTCGCCTTCGAGAATTTCGATTACCGGCAGCGCGGTCAGCGACCCGCCGCCCTTTTCGTCGCTCATCTTGGCCGCACGCTCCAAAAGCCGCGAATGCAAGTAGAATACGTCGCCGGGATACGCTTCGCGCCCGGGCGGGCGGCGCAAAACCAAGGACATCTCGCGGTACGCCCAAGCCTGCTTGGACAAGTCGTCGTAAATGATGAGCGCGTGTTGGCCGCGGTCGCGGAAAAACTCGCCCATCGAAGCTCCGGCGTAGGGCGCGAGAAACTGCAAGGGCGCCGGGTCGGACGCCGTGGCCGATACGACGATGGTGTAGTCGAGCGCACCGTTGGCCTCCAACTCGGCCACTACCTTCGCCACGGTCGAGGCCTTTTGGCCGATGGCCACATAGATGCACTGGACGTCTTGGTGGCGCTGGTTGATGATGGTATCAACGGCAATGGCTGTCTTGCCGGTCTGGCGGTCGCCGATGATTAGCTCGCGCTGGCCGCGGCCGATGGGGACGGTCGAGTCGATGATTTTAATGCCCGTCTGTAGGGCCTCGCTAACCGGCTGGCGGTCGATGACGCCCGGGGCTTTGCGCTCGACCGGCAAGCTCTCATCGGCCTCGATGTCGCCCTTGCCGTCAATGGGCCGGCCCAAGGGATTGACGACCCGGCCCAAGAGCGCCTCGCCCACCGGCACCTCCACGATGCGGCCGGTGCGCTTTACTTGGTCGCCTTCGTTGATCAGGGTGTCCTCGCCGAAGAGCACACAGCCGACGTTGTCTTCTTCGAGGTTGAGGGACATGCCCATAATGCCGTGGGGGAATTCGACCAATTCAGTGGCCCGCACGTTGCTCAGGCCGTGGACGCGAGCCGTGCCATCCCCAACGTAGAGCACCGTGCCCGTCTCGTATATATCTACTTCTTTTTCAAAGCCCAGTAACTGTTGCTTGAGAATTTGGGAAATCTCATCGGGCTGAACGATCGTTTCGGTCGCCATAAACCCTCCTGCTGACTAACCGGCTAGACGCGCTTGCAGGCGCGCTAGATAGGTGTTCACGCTGCCATCGAATACTGTGTCGCCGAGGCGGACGACTGCGCCGCCCCGCAGGCTGGAATCGACTTGGACCGCCAAGCGCACTTTGCGACCGCTGTGGTGCTCTAGACGCGCTTGGAGGAGCTGGCATTGTTCTGTACTCAACGCCACGGCCGAGCGCACCTCTGCGCCGATTATGCCCTCGCGCTCGGCGAGTTGGTCGAGAAAACTTCCGAGGGCCGCGCCGATGATCGGGGCGCGGCCCCTAACCGCCATGAGCCGGAGAAAATTCAGGGTCAGCCCCTCAACTTTGCCGCTAAAAAGCTGCCGCAGGGCCTCGGCTTGCGCTTGACTATCTACCAGCGGGTTGGCCAAAAACTCGGTCAACTCGTCGGACTGGCCTACGGTCGCCAAAAGCCGCTCGACGTCGCGCTGCACGGCCGCGGTTGCGCCCGTTTCATCGGCGGCCTCCAACAGCGTGGCCGCATAGCGTCGCACTACTTCGGGGGCGTTCAATTGGATTCGGGAATTTTGGCGATCAAGTCGTCGACGAGGGCGCGGTTTCTCTCATCGTCCAAATTGGCGTCGATCAGGACGCCCGCGGCTTGGACTGCAAGATTGGCCGTATCGCGGCGCAGCTCGGCGATGGCGGCGCGCTGCTCGCTTTTGATGCTGGTCCGCGCTTGGTCGATCATCCGCTCGGCCTCTTCCCGCGCTTGGGAGACGATGGTCTGCCGCACGTGGGCCCCCGCCGCACGGGCCTCGGCGACTATTCGCCGCGCCTCTTCATCGGCCGCGGCGAGCTGCTGCCGGTGCTTGTGCAAGACCTCTTCGGCCTCTTGGCGCGCCCGCTCGGCCTCGGCCAGCGCGTCGCTGATGCGTTGTTCGCGCTCGTCGAGCGCAGCCAAAAGCGGGGGCCAAGCGAATTTTCTGAGGACGAGGAGCACCACTAAGAAGGTGATGATCGTCCAAATGATGGTCCCTATATGGGGATCGAGTAGCATAGGAGTACTGCTACTTGGTCAGCACGATCAGCAGGCAAAACACCTCGCCGATCAGGGCCACGCCCTCAATCAGGGCGGCGGTCAAGATCATATTGGTGCGGATATCGCCTACGGCTTCGGGTTGACGGGCGATGCTCTCCATCGCCGCGCCGGCCAAGCGACCGATGCCCAACGCCGCGCCAATCGCGCAAAGCCCCATGCCAATTCCGGCTCCCATGTACGCCAACTGCATTTCCATACCAAATACTCCCTCTTGTGAACAGTGTGAAACCCCGCTAGTGGTCCGGGTGAGCGGCCATACTAATAAAGACCGTTGATAACAGGGTAAAGACAAAGGCTTGCACAAATCCCACGAAAATTTCGAGCAGGTAAATCGCCGCTGCAAAGGGCACGGACCCCAAGGCGATCCACTCACTTTGCAGAATGGCGATCAAACCCAAGAAAACCAAAATCGCCACATGGCCGCCGGTCATATTGGCGAACAGGCGCACGCACAGGGCGAAGGGCTTGACGAATAAACCGATCAATTCTACGGGAATTAAAATGATCAAAAGCACCGGCGGTACGCCGGAGGGGACTAAGCTCTTGCAGTAGCCGAGCAATCCATTGTTGGCAATGCCGGCTCCTAGCATGAGAAAAAAGGAACACAAGGCTAGGCCGGCCGTGACGTTAACATTGCTCGTGGCCGTAGCGCTGTAGGGAACTAGCCCCAGCAAGTTGCAAAATAGGATGAAAAAGAAGATCGTCAGCAAAAAAGGCAGGTACTTTTTGCCGCCTTCGCCCATGATGGGCAACACGACTTCGTCGCGGAGGAAGACGACGATGGCTTCAAAGAAATTGGCCAAGCCCGAAGGCACGGCACGCGGCTTGCGAAAGGCCCTGAGCATGAGCGCGATGAGCAGCAGGCTCGCCACCCACATAATTACTATGTGCCGGGTGATGGAGAAGTCAATGCCGAAAAGCTCTAGCGAAGGAAGAGGAACTTTGCCGGCAAGCAGGTGATGCGGGTCGACAAAGGGCAATTCGAGATGAGGACTATCTACAACATGCCCTATGATGTCCACTTGCCCATTTGCGGCATCTGCCGCCTGCGTATCGCCAGCCATTTACTGCCTTGTGAAATATGTCAAATAGGAGGGAAAGGAAAACTGTAGCAGTAACCAACCGAACAAATTAATTCGGCCGCAAATTTCTGTCAACACTTCGCCGGCTTTTAGCACTTTGCACGGCCTTGCAACTTGAGTACGTACAGGATTTCAAAAGCGAGAAAAAGCAAGTACGCGACCACTAATGCGGTAAAGTAACTCGCGGCGTGAACTCCGAGCCATTTGAGCGCGAGGGCCGAGAGGACGACCACCACGAGCAACCGCGCGATCATCCCGCCGAAGAAGGCGGTCATAAAGACCTGCATCCCCTTGTTCCACCCCCAGTGAATCACCGCCAGCGCGAGGACGCCGTTGACCCCGGCAACCACCAAGCCAGCGACGATGCTGTCCCACCTCACCGTCCATCCTCCCGTTTGCGCCGCTCATCTAAGTCCATCAGGGTCCGATAGAGTTTGTAAAACCCAGCCGCCGCGCCAAACAGGGTGCCCAACAAGAGAAAGAGCGGCGTAGTTGCAAACGTGTCGTCGAGCCACCACCCGATGGCCACAAAGACTAGGATCGTCGCCGCGAATTGAATCCCCAAGCTGGCGTAAGGGCCGATAGCCGCGTAGGCCCCGGTCTTTTTTTTGGCGACCATGTTCTGCCCGGAAAAACCGCAAGGGAACGCTCAGTTCGTCTCCGCCTCGGCATCCCCGCACGACCCAGGAGCCTGACCACACTCGCAGAGGGGCTGACCGAGTGCATCGCGCATCGTGTTCAGCCCTCCGCACGAGCCTTGGAGGCGACGATTGCTGAAGATCACGCCGACGGCCATGGCGGCCATGACCAAGCCAAAAGCGGCAAAAGCGGCAATAAGCGTACTCATAGTCATTCTGCCTTTCGCACCTGAAGCTCCGACTTAAAACTCGTCGTAGCGGATCATTTCCTCTTCAATACCTAAATCGTCGAGCATCGCGAGCACGGCTTGGAGCATTAGCGGTGGGCCGCACATGTAGTACTCGACGTCTTCGGGTGCTAAATGGTCTTTGAGGTAGTTTTCGTACACCACTTGGTGAATAAAGCCCACATAGCCGTCCCAGTTGTCTTCCGGCCGCGGCTCGGACATAGCGATGTGGAAGGTGAAGTTGGGAAACTCCGCTTCGATTTTGCGGAAGTGGTCCTCGTAGAAGACCTCGTTGGGATTGCGCGCGCCGTACCAGTAGGACACCTTGCGCCCTGTCCTGAGCGTGTGGAAAAGGTGGTATAGATGCGACCGCAAAGGCGCCATGCCCGCGCCCCCGCCGATATAGACCATCTCGCGGTCGGTCTCTTGGATGAAAAATTCGCCGAAAGGCCCCGACACCGTCACCTTGTCGCCCGGCTTGCGACTGAACACATAAGAAGAGGCGATGCCGGGCGGCACATCCTCCCAGCCGCCCTTTGCGCGATTGGGCGGCGGGGTGGCGATGCGGATGTTGAGCATGATGATGTTGCCCTCGGCTGGGTGATTGGCCATTGAGTAGGCGCGGAAGACAGGCTCGGCATTGACGGCTTTGAAGTCCCAGACCTTGAAGCGGTCCCAATCGGGATGAAAGCGGTCCTCAATCCCCGCAAAGTCCTTAAAGTCGCACTCAAAGGGCGGCACTTCGATCTGGATATAGCCGCCGGGCTGAAAATCCAGCGTTTCGCCCTCGGGGAGCTTGACGATAAACTCCTTTATAAAGGTCGCCACGTTGTCGTTGGAGACGACTTCGCAGTCCCACCTTTTGACCGAGAACACCTCGGGCGGCACCGCTATCTTCAGGTCCTGCTTGACATTGACTTGGCAGGAGAGCCGGACGCCCTCGTGCGCCTCGCGCTTGGTAATGTGGCTGGTCTCGGTCTGCAAGATGTCGCCACCGCCCTCGTAGATGTGTACCTTGCACTGGGCGCAGGTGCCGCCGCCGCCGCAGGCCGAAGACACGAAGACTTTGTTGTCGGCCAGCACGTTGAGCAGCTTGCCCCCGGCCGGAACGGAGAGTGCCTTGCTCTCGTCGTCGTTGATGAGGATGCGCACATTACCGCTAGGCACCAGCCGGGAGCGGGCCACCAAGATGATGGCCACCAAGGCCAGCACCACGCCAGTGAACATGCCAACACCGGAAATAACTTCAGTCATCAGATGCTCTTTTCTTTATTTTTTAGAGCTGAATACCGGAAAAGGACATAAAGGCCAAAGACATCAGGCCCACCGTAATGAAGGTAATCCCGAGGCCGCGCAGCCCGGGGGGGACATCGCTGTACTTCATCTTCTCGCGGATGCCCGCCAGCGCGACGATAGCCAGCGCCCAGCCAAAGCCCGAGCCAAAGCCAAAGACCGCGCTCTCGCCCAAGTTGTAGTCGCGCTCAACCATGAACAGCGAACCGCCCAAAATCGCACAGTTGACGGTAATCAAGGGCAGGAAAATTCCCAGCGCATTGTAGAGCGCCGGCACGAACTTGTCGAGAAACATCTCGAGGATCTGTACCATGGCGGCGATGATGCCGATGTAGCTAATCAGCCCCACAAAGGTCAGATCGACCCCACTCAAGCCCGCCCACGCTAGGGCGTCTTCCTTGAGGAGGTGCTGGTAGATTAGGTTGTTGGCTGGGACGGTAACCGTCTGGACCACGATGACGGCGATCCCAAGCCCAAACGCCGTTTGCACCTCCTTGGATACCGCGAGAAAAGTACACATCCCCAAAAAGAACGCTAGTGCCATGTTCTCGACGAACACGGACTTCATAAATATGCTCAGATAGGCTTCGACCATGTTTGGTTACTCCTCCTCGACCTGCTCGCTCTTCCAAGTCCTGAGTGCCCATATAAATAGGCCAATGATGAAAAACGCGCTCGGCGGCAAGAGCATCAGGCCGTTGGGCGCGTACCAACCTCCCTCGGCCGCCAATGCGAACATTTGGACCCCCCAAAGCGAACCCGACCCGAACAGCTCGCGCAACACGCCGACGACCAGCAAGATGACGCTGTAGCCCAAGGCATTGCCCAAGCCATCGAGAAAGCTCAGCCCGGGGCCGTTCTGCGAGGCGAAAGCCTCGGCGCGCCCCATGATGATGCAGTTGGTGATAATCAGGCCGACGAAGACCGAGAGCTGTTTGCTGATCTCAAAGGCATAGGCTCGCAGGAACTGATCGACGATAATCACCAGCGAGGCGATGATGGTCATCTGCACGATGATGCGGATATTGGCTGGGATAAAGTTGCGGATCACGCTGACGGCCATGTTGGAACAACAGAGCACAAAAATGACCGCCAAGCACATGGTGATGGTGGTCTCCAACTTGGTCGTCACCGCCAGCGCCGAGCATATACCGAGGCTCAGCAGGGCAATGGGATTGGAGTCAAAGAGCGGCCTAAAGAGGACGTCTCTCGGTTTGTCAGCCATTTAACGAACTCCTCGTTCTTTGAGCTTGGCCAGATACGGCCCAAAGGCTTGCGCCCCGAGCCAGTAGCGCAGCATGTCCCGGACGCCGCGCGAAGTAATAGTGGCACCCGACAGCCCATCGACCTGATACTGGGCTTCGGGCCGTCCCGAGACGACTTTGCCGCGAATGACTTCAATGCGCACTGCGCCGCTTTCGTCGAAGGCCTTTTTGCCGTCCCAGAGGGCCTTCCAACTCGGGTTATCGACCTCGCCCCCCAAACCCGGGGTCTCGGCGTGCTCGTAGTACACCAGCCCGCGAATGGTATTGAGGTCTTTGGCATCGAGGGCCACAAATCCATAGAGCGTTGACCACAGCCCTAAGCCGTGGACGGGCAGGATGACTTTTTTGATCCGGTCCTTTTGCGAGACCAAGTAAACCGAAGCATGGAGAGCGCGGCGCTTGACGTTGGCAATATCTACATCGGCCGGCACCCGCTCGCTCTGCGCCGGGTCTTTGGCCGCCCGCCGCTGGTCGTAGGCGATCGGGTCCACTCCATCGACGTATTCCCCGGTCGCCAGATCGACGACGCGGGGGTTTATGTTATCGTACAACTCCTCAATGCGCTCGCCATGGGCGGCCTCGCCAGACTTGAGCAGGCCGGCGGCCATTAGAATGTTGCGCTTCTTGTCGAGCGTCTTGTTGATTGCCTGAGTCGGCCGCAGCGACACGGCCGCCGCCGATACCAGCACTGAGCAGACGAGGCACACGCCGAGTGCCACGCCGAATGTTCTACCAACCGAATCGTTAGCCACGTTGTCTATCTCTCCTAAGCGCGGACCGCTGTGCGGGCCAGCCGGCGCTTAATGTTGGCTTGCATTACCACGTGATCGATCGCCGGCGCAAAGACATTGCCAAAGAGAATGGCCAGCATTACGCCTTCGGGAAAAGCCGGATTGATCACGCGAATCAGCACGGTCATAAAGCCGATAAGGCCCCCGTACGCCCAACGGCCGGCCGGGGTCATGGACGCCGACACCGGGTCCGTGGCCATATAGACGCAGCCAAAGGCATATCCACCCAGCACCAAATGCCAACTCGCGTCCATCTCGAACATCGGGTTGGTGTCGCTGCCAATCGCGTGCAACAACTCGGCTCCGACGACGGTCGCCGCCGTCATGCTGACGATGATTTGCCAAGAGCCGACTCTAGTCGCGATGAGGATGGCTGCGCCGATTAAGCAGGCTAGCGTTGATGTTTCGCCCATGGACCCAGGGATCGCGCCCAAGAAGGCTTGCGTCCAAGTCACCGCGTCGGTAACGGCCGCCATGCCGTCGGCCGCCGCCGCCCCCAGCGGGGTAGCATGCGTAAAGCCGTCGGCCGCGACCCAGACCGCGTCGCCGGTGATTTCGACCGGATACGCAAAATAGAGGAAGGCCCGGCCGGTCAGCGCTGGATTGAGAAAGTTTTTGCCGGTGCCGCCGAAGACCTCTTTGCCCAACACCACGCCAAAACTAATGCCAATGGCCACCTGCCACAGTGGAATGGTCGGCGGCAGGGTCAAGGGAAAGAGCATGCCCGTGACCAAGAAGCCCTCGTTGATCTCGTGCTTGCGAACCATCGCAAAAAGCCCCTCCCACAGACCGCCGACCATGTTGCACACCAAAAAGACTGGAAAGAAATAGAGGAAGCCGTGGAAGATATTGGCCAGCGCGTTGCTCGGATTGTAGCCGATGCCGAGGATGTCGATGATTATCCCGCGCCATTCGCCCGTCGTGGTGGCCCCCACCTGCTGCATGGCCAGATTGGTCTGATAACCCGTGTTCCACATGGCCATGAAGATACAGGGTACGAGCGCGGCGACGACCGTGATCATGGTGCGCTTGAGGTCAATGCTGTCGCGCACGTGCGTCGGTCCTTCGGTGACGCGACCGGGCGTGTATAAAAATGTATCGGCGGCCTCGTAGAGAGCGTAGAATTTTTCCAGCCGCCCTCCCTTGTGGAAAAGAGGCTCGGCTTGGTCGAGCAGATCTCGCAACACCTTCATTGAATGCGTCTATCCTTCTCTTTCAATGCGCGCCAAATTTCGCCGCAGTATGGGTCCGTATTCGTGCTTGCCGGGGCAGGCGAAAGTACACAGCCCCAAGTCCTCCTCGTCTAGCTCCAAGCAGCCGAGGGCTTGGGCGCGGTCCGTATCCTCGACGATGAGGGCGCGCAGGAGCAGGGTCGCGAGGATGTCCAACGGCATCACCTGCTCGTACGAGCCGATCGGCACCATGGCCCGGTCGCTGCCCTCGGTCGAGGTCGTGAAGCCGAAAAGCTGGCTGGGCAGCAGCTTGGAGGCAAAGACATTCTTGATGGAAAACTTATCGACGCCCGGTTTTTGCCACCCCAGAAACTCGCGCTCGCGGCCTTCGGCGAGCACCGAGACCTGCGCGTGATAGCGCCCGAGGAAGTCCAAGGGGCCAGCCGCGACGCGACCTGCTAGCACCGACCCGGCAATGACCCGATTCTCGCCCGGCTGGAGCTGTCCGGCGGTCAGCTCGCTCAGGCAGGCCCCTTGGCGGGTGCGCAACAAACGCGGCTGCTCCACTTGGGGGCCGCCCAAGGCCACGACGCGCTCGGTCCACAACGAGCCGGTGGCAAAGAGCTTGCCGCAGGCCACCACGTCTTGGTAGCCAATGTGCCAGACCGTTTTGGCCGCTCCGACCGGATCGAGAAAGTGGATGTGGGTGCCGGGCAATCCCGCGGGATGCGGGCCGGCAAATTCGACGACTTGGGCCTCGGCGGCCGCGATGCTGACGCCGGGTGCCTTGCACACATAAACTGGCCCCTCGGTGAGCTTGCCCAGTAGGGTCAGCCCCCGAGCGAAGTCGTCTTCGCTTTCGCGGAGCACGGCTTGGGGGTCGGCCGCGAGGGGATTGGTGTCCATTGCGGTGACGAAGATCGAGTGCGGCGCGCTAGCGGGCATGGGCACTTTGCTGTAAGGCCGCGTGCGCAGCGCGGCCCAGAGGCCAGACTCAACCAAGGTGTCGCGCACCTGCTGGCGGCTCAGCTGGTCAGGGGCCGTGCCCACGTGCTGCTCAAAGCGCTCTTCCTCGTCGCCGGCGATCTCAATGACGACCGAGAGCAAGGCGCGTTTGGTGCCGCGATGGACGCCGATCACTTTGCCGCTCGCCGGCGACGTATAGCGCACGCCTGGGGTTTTCTTATCCTCAAAGAGCAACTGGCCCTTTTTGACCGAATCGCCCTCGCTTACGGCCATCGTCGGCCGCAGGTCCATAGAGTCCACCCCCAAGACGGCCACCTTCCCAATCGCCGGACCGTCTTCAATCTCCTGCTTGGGCGCGCCCGCAATGGGCAGGTCCAAGCCTTTTTTTATGACAATTTTGCTACTGGTCACGTTCACCTCCCGCAAACAGCCTCAAAATAAAAGCCAATGGGCGCGATGGAGCAAGCCATTTTGCGCGGCAATCGCGCTCCGGCCAAACTTGCCAACCCGGGCAAAACCTCGGACTTTAGACGAGCAGGCTGCCAGACGGAGCGAACACACGCCCCGCAGTTTGCGCCCCAAGCCGCAGCCGCTCTACCTATATCTTGCTGGTCTGCACCCTAAGCAACGGAGACGCGCCCCATGAGCCTGAAGGCACCCGCCACGCGCGAGGAAATCGTCGCCCTCTACAAAAGCCCCGTACTCGACCTCGTGTACCACGCCGCGACCGTCCACCGGGCGCACCACGATCCCCGGCAAGTACAGGTCTGCACCCTGCTTTCGATCAAGACCGGCGGCTGTCCTGAAAATTGCAGCTATTGCTCGCAGTCGGCTCATTTCGATACGGGCCTCGAACGCCAAGAATTGCTGTCCTTAGCGACCGTGCGTGTGGCCGCCGAGCGCGCGGCCGCGGCCGGCAGTACGCGCTTCTGCATGGGCGCGGCTTGGCGTCAAGTCCGCGACGGCGCGGAGTTTGACCGCGTGTTGGACATGGTGCGGGCGGTCGCTGCCACCGGCATGGAAGTCTGCTGCACCTTGGGCATGCTCACCGCCGACCAAGCCCGCCGCTTGCGGGAAGCCGGCCTCCACGCGTACAACCACAACTTGGACACCGGGGAAAACTACTACCCCGAAATCGTCTCCACCCGCACCTATCGCGACCGCCTCGAAACCCTAGGCCACGTGGGCCGCGCCGGAATATCCGTCTGCTGCGGCGGCATCTTGGGCATGGGCGAGAGCGAAGAGGACCGCATTGACTTACTCTGCGCGCTCTTGCAGTTACCCACGCCGCCGGAGTCCATACCGGTCAACTCCTTAGTACCCATCGCCGGTACGCCCCTAGGCGACCGCGAAAAAGTGTCCGTGTGGGAACTCATTCGCACAATCGCCTGCGCTCGCATCCTCTTTCCTCAAGCCATGGTGCGCCTCTCGGCTGGCCGCGACCAACTCTCAGTGGCCGAGCAAGCCCTGTGCTTTCTGGCTGGGGCCAATTCCATCTTCTCGGGCGACCGCCTTTTGACTACGCCCCACCCCGGCACCGACGCCGACCAAGCCCTCTTCGACCTCCTCGGCCTAGAAGCGCGGCCGCCGCAAGGCGCTTCAGAGCGCGTCGATCAGCTCGCAGAGGCAGTCGTAGATTGAAGCTAGCTGAGGCCGCTCAATGCAGTAGGGCGGCAGCACGTACACGCTATTGCCCAAGGGCCGCAACAGAAATCCCCGCGCCAAAAATCGCTCCCGCAGCAGCGGTCCCACCGCGTGCAGGTATCCTTCCTCGCCCTCGGCTACCACATCCGCCGCCACAATCGTACCGCACACCCGCACCCGCTTGAGCCGCTGGTGGCCGAGCAGACGCGCCGCTTCCTCGCGCTGCCAAGCCGCTAGACGGCGGAAAGGCCCGTTGGCGAGCAGGTCCAGCGAGGCCAGCGCGGCCGCGCATCCCAAGGGATTGGCCGTGTACGAGTGCCCGTGATAGAAGGCTTTAGCGGGATCGTCGTGATAGAAGGCCGAGAAAATCCGCTCGCTGCACACCGTGACCGCCATGGGCAAAAAGCCCCCGGTCAGCCCCTTGGCCAAGCAGATGATGTCGGGTTGGGTCGCGGCTTGCTCGCAGGCGAAAAGCGTCCCGGTGCGCCCAAACCCGGTCAGCACCTCGTCGTAGATGGCCAACACGTCGCCTTGGCGCAAAAGTGCCTGCACGGCCGCGAGAAAGTGCGGGCGGCACATCCGCATGCCCCCAGCGCCCTGTACCAGCGGCTCGAGTATCATGGCCGCGTACTGGCCGGGCCGGCGCACCAGCAGCTCCTCCAGCCGGGCCAGTGCCCGCTCCTCTTTGGCCTCCACCTCCTCATCGCCTTCCCAAGTGGCCGGAAAGGGCACGGCGTCTGTCGGAAAGAGCAAGTCGGAAAAAGGGCGCGTAAAAAGCGAGCGTTCCCCCACCGACATCGCCCCGAGCGTGTCGCCGTGATAGGCCCCCTCCAAGCGCAAAAAGCGCGTGCGCGTGTGCTCGCCTTGGTTGTGCCAAAACTGATAGGCCAGCTTGAGCGCAACCTCCACGGCCGTCGAGCCATCGTCCGAGTAGAAAACCCACTTTAGCGGCGCGGGCAGGGCCTCGACCAGCCGCCGGGCTAGCGCTTCGGCCGGGCGATGGGTAAATCCGGCCGCGATGACCTGTTCCAGCTCTTGGGCCTGCGCGGCCACGGCCGCGGCGATCTCGGGCTGACCGTGGCCGTGCAAGGTCACCCACCAGCTCGAAATGCAGTCGAGGATCTGCCGCCCATCCTCTAGCACTAGCACCGCCCCGCGGCCCGTGCGTACCTGCGGCATCGGCCGTTCCGCCTTCATCTGGGTAAAAGGCGACCACACGTGGGTAGCAATGCGCTCAGCCATGACGGCCAAAATAGCGAGCAAACAGCACCCGGATGTTGGGGGGCGACAGCGGTACTCGGCGATCGATCTCGGCCAGCACCGACGCGTTTCCATAGTGGGCAATCGCGCGGCAATTGGCTGGGTTGGGGGGGCCGTTGACCACCACGCCCACGAGCGGACAACCGCCGCGGCGCAGTTGATCAAGCGTCAATAGCGTGTGATTGATGGTGCCCAATTCGCTGCGCGCCACCACCAGCACCGGCAGCCCCAGCGCGGCCATCAGATCGATCATCAGGTGCCGGTCGTTGAGCGGGACCATCACGCCGCCCGCCCCTTCGACGATCAAACGCTTTCGCTCGGGCAGCGCGAAGCGGCTCATCTCAATCTGTACGCCCTCGCGCCGGGCGGCCTCGTGCGGCGACAGGGGGGCGCGCAAGCGATAGGTCTCCGGCAGGACGCGCTCGGCCGGCAGGTCGGTGACGCGCCGCACCCAATCGGCGTCGGCCTCACTCCCGCTTTGCACGGGCTTCCAATAGGCGGCTTCCAACCCCACAGCGAGCAAGGCCGCGACGTAGGATTTGCCGACGCCCGTGTCCGTACCGGTGACGAACAAGCGCGAGGGAAGCTCAGCCGCCACGGTGCCCCGCTTTCTCGACCGCTAGGTAATGAATGGCGCACGTGATCTCCACGCCGTTGGGACAATCGCGATCCCAGCCTCGCACGAGTCGGCGCAGTTGCGCCGGGCCGAGGGGGCTTAGCCGCATCGGCGCAGTTGCGCCCGTGCGCTTGAGGTGGCGCAAAAAGTCGTGCGCGGTTGGGAAGCGCAGCCGGACCACTTGTTCCCATTGGCGCACGGCGACCGGCTCGGCTGCGAAGGCGTGGGCGACGGCCGCGAAGGCCGGCAAGGCGTTGGCGGTGCAGGGGACGCCTTGGCGCGCGCATTGGCGGTGCCATTCGGCGTATGAACCCATGCCCGGATAGGAGCAGAGCAAGTGTCCGCCGGGTTTGAGCGCGGCTAATAGTTGCTTTAGCCCAGCGTGCAAATCGGCGAACCACTGAACCACAAAGCTGGCGCAGATCAAGGCGTAGTCTCCCTCGCTTCTTAGTTGCTCCCCGTCCAAGACCCGATAGCGGATGTCTGGATGGACTACTTGGGCAGCCATGTTTTGCCGACAATGCGCGACCATGGCCGGCGCGAGGTCGGTCAGTTCCAAGCGACGCTCTGGGAAGAGCGCGGCCAAGGACGCGCTCAAAAAGCCCGTGCCGCAGCCGATTTCGAGCACCGGGCCTTCTACTAGCTGGCCAGCGCACCCGGTGGCGCACTGGGCCAAAGTGGCGGCACCAACGCGCTGCTCCTCGGCGTGGCAATCGTACGTTGAGGAGCAGCGGGAGAAATTCTCAACGACGCGCGCCTTAAAACTCGCTGCCGTCATACCGGGTGCATCCCGCGCCAAGCCCGTTCAACGTGCTCCCAACACGCCCTAGGATGCGTCAGGGGCAGCGCGTGACCGGCCTCCGCGACGATGGTCAGCGCACTATTGGGCAGCAACGCGCTCAGCTCCTCGGCCCGCTCTACGGGCACCACGCGGTCGCGGCGACCGTGCAAAATGAGCACCCGCGTTGCGGCCGGTATCGCGGCTAGTTCCAGCACGCTCTCCTGCAACAGTTGCAAATCGCGGCGCAAGCTAGCCGCGTCAATGGCCTTGGGCCAGTGACGGTCTGGCGGGGCGTCACAACGGGCGTAAAAATCGGCCAATAAGGCCGCTGGCTCGCGTTCCAAGCGGGCGAGCATCTGCGCTACCGTGCGGCGCGAGCGTCGGGCCTGACGGGCGCACGGCGAGTGAAAGTGGTGAAAGCCGCTGAGGATCGCGATCACGTCCGCCGCCCATAGCGACGGCGGCAACAGGTGCGAGCCGAGGGAGTGCGCCAAGACGATGCGGGGCCGGGCCGCGACCGTTGCGACCGGGCCAAAATACCCTCGGTCTGGGCAGTGCAGCGCGAAGCTGGCGGGCAAGACTTCCCGCCAGCGGTCCCAGCACCCCGCGCCAAAACCCCACCCGTGTTGGGCGACTACGTCAACGATGGCCATCGCGCCACCGCTGGAGCAGGTCCACCAGCATATCGAGGTCGCTCTGCTGGTGCAGGGCACTGAGCGCCAAGCGCAGCCGCGCCCGGCCCGGCTCGACCGTGGGCGGGCGAATGGCCGCGGCTAGGACGCCATTTTTTTCTAGATAGGCGTTCAGGGCCAACGCTACGCCCTCCGCGCCCACCATCAGCGGCACGATCTGCGCGGTCGCCGTCCCGGTATCCCAGCCTTGCGCCCGGAGTGCGCCGCGCAAATAGTTGGCGTGCGCGAGCAAGGTGCGGCGCTGGGCGTCCATTTGCGGCACCAACTCTAGCGCCGCATTGACCGCGCCCAAAACGGCCGGCGGCAGCGCGGTCGTATAGATAAACCCTGGGCAGCAGTTGACCAAGTACTCCCACACCTTCTCGCCGCAGGCCACGTATGCCCCAAACGACCCGAGGGCCTTGCCGAACGTGCCGATGGATAGGTCAACGGCCTTGCCGCATGTCAGCCCCATCCCCCGCTCGCCCAAAACGCCCGTGGCGTGCGCGTCGTCGATGACCAGCAGCGCGTCGAACTCTCCGGCCAATTCGACGAGCGCGTCGATGTCGCTGATGTCGCCGTCCATGCTAAACACCGATTCGGTGACGATCACCCGGCGCGAGGACGTCGCCGCGCTTTCAGCCAGCAGGGCGCGCAGGTGATCCAAGTCGCCGTGGCGATAGCGCCGCAGCCGACCGCGCCCCAAGAGTGCCCCTTGAACCAAGCTGTTGTGGCAGAGCCGGTCGAGCAAGATGAGGGTGCGCCGATCGACCAACGCCGGCAGCAGCGAAACATTGGCCTGATAGCCCGAATTGAGTACCAGCGCCCGCTCGGTCTGCTTGAGCGCGGCCAAGGTCTGCTCCACTTGGGCAAAGCCCGGCTGAGAGCCACAAACCAAGCGCGCGGCCGTGGCCCCGGCCCCGTAGTGCTCGACGAATTCAATGGCCCGCGCCCGGACGAGCGGGTGCGACGCCAAGCCGAGATAATCGTTGGAGCTAAAATTGACCAACTCGCGGCCCTCGGCGCGCACACGCGCCCGGCCGCACGGCTCCCAAGTCCGCAACGACCGCAACTGCCCGGCCTGTTGCCGCCGCGCCAATTCGGCGCGCATAAAATCGAATTTTGCCGGCATAAAGGGAAGCTGTGCCAAATGATTCGCCCTAGCAAGGCGAGCCGCCTACAGGCTTGCCGCGCAAGGGGCGTTGCTCTATACTATCGCCTGTGAACGCGCTCCTCCGCTGCCATGGCGACGACCAATAAAATCACTGTTTCTTCGCTCCAAGCCAAAAAGGAGCGGGGCCAGAAGATCTGCATGTTGACGGCCTACGACTATCCCACGGCTGCGCTCCAAGACGAAGCCGGCCTCGACGTGATCTTGGTCGGCGATTCTGTGGGGACCAACGTCTTGGGGTATCGCGGCCCGCAGCAGGTGACCATGGACGACATCCTCCACCACCTGCGGGCGGTGCGCCGGGCGGTGCGCCGGGCCTTTCTCCTCGCCGATCTGCCCTTTATGTCCTTTCAGCCGTCGGTCGAAGCCGCGGTCCAAAACGCCGGGCGCCTAGTCCAAGAAGGCGGGGCCGAAGGCGTCAAATTAGAGGGCGGTCTGCCGGTCTTGCCGCAGCTAAAGGCCATTGTTGACGCCGGCGTTCCGGTCGTCGGCCACCTCGGGTTTACCCCGCAGTCCCAAGCCCGCGAATTTTACTTGTTCAGCGACCGGCGCGGCACCGTGCCCAAGTTTCACGGCAAAGGGCCAAAGGGTGCCCAAGCCCTCGTCGAGCAAGCCCTGCGCCTAGAGGACGCTGGCGTGTTCTCCTTGGTCCTAGAGATGGTCACCGAAGAAGCCGCCCAAGCCGTGGCCGAGCGGCTCAAAATTCCGGTCGTCGGCATCGGCGCGGGCCGCTATTGCGACGGCCAAGTGCTAATCGTCCACGATCTCGTCGGCCTCAACGAAGAGGCCCTAATCCTGACCAAGGCCTACGGCCAAACGCGCCAAGTTTGGGTCGAAATGTTCAAAACCTACTGCCGAGAAGTCGCGGCTGGCCTCTTTCCCACGGCCGAAAACACAGCGCACATGGCCCCGGAAAAACGCGCCCGACTAGACCAAATGCTCAGCGAGCGTGCCCCGAGTCCCTGAGCCTTCGAGAGGAGAGTTTCCCATGCGCCTATTCTACGCCGCCGCCCTGATTTTGTGGGCTGTTGCCCCGGCCTTGGCCCAAGACGCCGACCAAAGCTGGATCCGAGAAAGCATCGCCAGCTTGGATGCTGCGTTTGGGTCCATCGTCGCGGCGATGGCCGCCGTTCTCTTCGCCGACCTAGGGACGAAAATTCCCCTCATTATATGGGCGCTCGTCCTAGGCGGCATCTACTATTCGTTCTATTTTGGCTGGATTTCCCTGCGCGGCTTCCGCCATGCCATCGACGTCCTCCGAGGCCGCTACGACGACCCCAACGATCCCGGGGAAATCTCCCATTTCCAAGCCCTCACCAGCGCCCTGTCGGCCACCATTGGTCTCGGCAACATCGCCGGCGTCGCCATTGCCGTCAGCTTGGGCGGGCCGGGCGCGGTCTTTTGGATGCTCCTGACCGCCTTGTTCGGCATGTCCTCCAAGCTGGCCTCCTGCACCCTAGCCGTCATGTATCGCAAAATTCACCCCGACGGTCGCATCTCCGGTGGGCCGATGTACTACCTAGAGCACGGGCTGGCCAGTAAGGGGCTCAAGTCGTTGGGGCGCGTGTTCGCCATTCTGTTCGCCATCTTTACCATCGGCGGCTCCATCGGCGGCGGCAACATGTTCCAAGTCAACCAGACGGTCGAGATCCTCAGCACCGTATCGCCGGCTGTGGGGGACTACAACTGGGCCTTTGGCCTCCTCTTCGCCTTGCTGGTCTCCTTGGTCATCATCGGCGGCATCAAGCGGATTGGCCGCGTCACCTCGCGGATCGTGCCCTTCATGTGCCTGCTCTACGTGGCCGCCTCCCTCGTCATCATTCTGTCGCACCTCGGCGAGGTGCCCGCCATGATCGCGACCATCTTCCGCGAAGCCTTCTCGCCGCAAGCCCTGTACGGCGGCTTTTTGGGCGTCCTAATCGTCGGCGTCAAGCGCGCGGCCTTTTCCAACGAGGCCGGCCTCGGGTCTGCGGCCTTTGCCCACGCTGCGGCCCGCACCAACGAGCCGGCACGCGAGGGCATGGTCGCGATGATCGGCCCCTTCATAGACACGATCGTAATCTGCTTGATGACCGCCTTGGTCTGCATGATTACCGGGGTGTACACCGATCCTCAGTTCCAAGCGAGCGAAGGCTTTATCGTGGGGGCCAAAATGACCGCGGCGGCCTTTGATTCGTTCCTGCCCGGTGCCCGCTATGTCCTCGCCATCGGCGTCATGCTCTTTGCGTTCTCAACGATGATTTCTTGGTCGTATTACGGAGAGCGCGCGTGGGAGTACCTCTTTGGCAGTCAATTCAACCTAATCTACCGGGTCCTTTTCGTCGTCTTCGTCGTCTTCGGCTCGGTCGTCACGCTTAAAAACGTGCTCGACTTTACCGATATGCTCATCTTGAGCATGGCCTTCCCCAACATCATCGGCGGCGTCATCCTCAGCCCGCAGATCAAGGCGTGTCTGCAAGAGTACTGGGATCGGCTAAAAAGCGGTCAGATGACGCGCTACAAATAGCGGCTCGCGCTGCCCGCGTCCCATTTACTATTGAGAAGCCTGCAACCGCCGCACCCGCGCCGGGGTGTGGTCTTGGCCAATCTCCGCGGAGAGAATGCCCAACGAGCGGTCCGCTAGCGGCAGATCCACGCGGACCAACCCGTTGCGGTGCGATTGGCGCAAGGCAATGGCCACTTCGAGGGCGGCTCGACCATCGTCGCCCGAGCAGCGCGGCGGCGATCCCGTCTCAATGGCGTGAATCAGATCCTCTATAATGGTCAGGCCCATGCCTTGGATGTGCGTTGGATAGGGAAAGGGTACGGACGCGGGCACTCCACGTCCCCGGTTGCCGCCCGGAGCCGTGCGGATGTACTCCATTTGGGTGCAATTGGCTAAAGAACGGATGCGGCCCTCGGAGCCAATGACGTCGATTTCCCAAGCCGCGACCCCGGTGGGAGTGGCGCGGATAAAGGCGCGGACGCCATTGTCAAAGCAGAGGTAGCCGTTGCCCTGCGGATCGGTTTCGCCCGCGGCCGCGGCATCCGATTCCATTTCGCCAAAAACCCACTCAACCTGCCCCCCCGCCATGTAGCGCACAATGTCGATGAGGTGGCTGCCGTTGTGCGACAGGCCGCACTGGGCATAGCCGGTGACTTGGAGGATTTGCCCGAGTGCCCCTTTGTCAATGAGGGCGCGGGCCTCGCTAAAGAACGGGTTCCAGCGGCGGGCGCAGTTAATGGCCAAGGCCGTGCCGTGTTGGCGGCATACCTCTACCATGGCATCGGCTTCGGCCAAGGTCAGGGCGATGGGCTTTTCGGCCCATATTGCCTTGACGCCTGCGCGGGCGCAGTCCTCGACGATCTGCGAGCGAATGCGGGCGGTAGTGCAGACGCTGACCAAGTCGAGGTTTTCTCGCTCCAACATTTGGCGGTAGTCGCTGTAGAGATGGTCTCGCGCTAGGCCCCAGCGGTCGCCAAAAATGGCGCGTTGCTCGTCGTGCGGGTCGGCGCCGGCCACCAGTTCCGCATGGGGTGAAGCGCGGTACGAGGGGGCGTGGCAATAGGGCAGAAAAATGGACCCGCCTTCGCTCATTTCGTCGTCGAACGTGCTGCCCATGCGGCCCAAGCCGATAACGGCGGCGCGATGCGTAGTCATGGTCTCCTCCGGCGTTTTGGGTGGGGCTATAAGGGGACTGCCGTCTGGCGACAGTGAATGGAGCATAACTCGCAGCGATGGGTGACGCAACGCATTAGGGGTTGGGGGGGTAGCTCATTGACGGCTTCGATGTCAAAATGTTGATTAGGAAGTCGTCCAACAGGCCGCCGCGTTGCCTCCATCGCAGAGGTCCGAATGCTCAATACAACCCCTACCCATGTTGCCACCCCCGTTTGATATGCAGCGGCTGAAGAGCGTCTCCCTGCTGCCCTTTGTCGTCCTCGTCGCCGTGCTCGGCGCAGTGCATGTCTTGGTCCGCACTTCCACCTATGGCGCGACGATCACGCCGGACTCCGTGCTGTACCTGTCCGTTGCCGCCAATCTCAGTGCCGGAGAGGGCTTACACGATTTCACGGGCGCAGTGCCCCTGTATCATCCGCCTTTCTTTCCCATCCTCCTGTCTGCGGTTGGTCTGGCCGGTATCGAGCCGGCCGATGCCGGTCGGCTGGTCAACGCCGTTGCCTTTGGCCTGATCATTTTGCTGTCGGGCCTCTATCTGCGCCGAACCCTCGTCTCGCCCCTCCTTGCGGCCGGCGCGACGCTGGTTCTCGCGACCTCCTTTAACTTCACCCATTTCGCTTCCGGCATCCTGACCGAGCCTTGCTTCATCCTGTTCGCGCTCCTCGCCCTGACCCAGATCGAGTCCTTCCTGACCCGAAGAGCCGCTTGGCGGTCCCTCGCGCTCGCGGCCGTGTTCAGCGCCTTGGCCGCGGCGACGAAGTTCGTGGGCGTAGCGGTGATATTCACGGGAATCCTCATGCTGCTTTTGCGCCGGGAGTGGCCGCTCGCCGCCCGCTTCAAGTCGGCGGCAAGCTATGGAGGGGTCGCGTCGGCTCCGCTGGCGGTGTTTTTGGTGTACAACTATATGAGCTTCGGGGCACTGGTCAGGGAGTGGCCAAACCCAAAAGAAGCCGCGTCCCTGTCCCATTCCCTAATTCGCACGGTCTATCTATGCTACCGGGAGATCGTCCCCCCAACCACGCCCGATTGGCTGGCGTATCTCCTCTGGGCGGCGGGCGGTCTGGTTGGCCTCGGCGCGGTCGTGGTTTGTATGCGGTATAGGAGCGAACTGGCCAAACCGTCCTCCGGCCTCGCGTGGCCGGCTCTCCCACTGGTCGCGTTTGCCTGCGTGTACTTGGTGTTGATCGTGGTAGTGGTGCCGTTCAAGTTCGGGGCTTCAATCATGCGGATTCGGTTCCTCATGCCATGCTATGTGCCGCTGGTGCTGTCGGCGGCGATCCTACTGGACCGATTCTTGGCGGTCCGAAGCGAAGGCTGGGCGGCGGCGGTCAAGTGGACTTCAGCCGCCCTCATACTGATTGGCTGCTGCGCGCTCGTCGGCCGCTCGACCATAAGCAGCCTCGACGCCACGGCGCAGGCTATAGAGTCCGGCTACTTTGGCGACAAGTACAATACAGCGTACTGGGACGAGAGCGAGACAATCCGCTACCTGAAAGCCAATCCGACGGACGCGGTGATATACTCCAACCGCAATAGCCTGCTGCACACGGTGCTCGCGCTGGATGCCGGGATCAACGTGCGCGGGAAGTATCCCACTTTCCACGACCGGAGCAAACCCCCTGTAATCCCGCAGGACGAAGGCGGCTGGAGCGGTACGCACTTCGTTTGGCTGCACCAATTCGCATCCTTCTATAAATTCGACGCCGCCGACTTGCGCGCCTTGCCCCAGCTAGAGCCGGGCGCCGAACTCGCCGATGGTGCCGTATTCAAAGTCAACAAAGCCTATGACACAGCCGCGTCCCTACGAGCAACGTATAAAGCTGTCGTAGCTGGCGAACCGGCCATCCGCTCCACCTTTGATGTCTATCTCGGCGAAAGTAATACCCTGACCTACGTCAAACAGCCGTGTACCCGCGCCGATACGGCGGAGCCGTTCTTTCTGCACCTGTTTCCCGCCCACCGGGAGGACCGGCCCGACGTTGACCGCCTAACCTTTGAATTCGACTGGCGCGGCGTCCGGTTCGACGGCAAGTGCTGGACCGAGCGTGCGCTGCCCGAATATGCCATCGCCCGCATCCGTACCGGCCAAGGCAAGGCGTGGCAAGCCGAGTTCGACTTGGCCGACGAGAACTGAACTACCCTGCGCTAGGGCCTTGTGCCCCGGCCTACCTACGAAAGGGAACCAACCATGCAGCAACCCCCCGAAGTCAACCCAGATCCCGTGCAAGTAGAGTTATCCAAGCGGTTAGACAGCTTTGAGCACCATCTCGACCGCATAGAGACCAATCAGCGCGAGGACAACGCCCAATTGCGGCAGGACAACGCCCAGTTGCGGCAGGACATGCGGCAGGACAACGCCGAGATTCACCGCCGCTTAGACGCGCTCAACGGCCGCATCTATTGGGTTATTGGAACGCAGATCGCGCTTATGGGCCTTTTGTTCGCCGCCCTGAAACTGACCTAATTGACCCCCTCCGCTGAGATGCAGCGGCTGAAGAGCGTCTCCCTGCTGACCTTCATCGTCCTCGTCGCCGTGCTCGGCGCGGTGCATGTCTTGGTCCGCACTTCCACCTATGGGGCGACGATCACGCCGGACTCTGTATATTACCTGTCCGTTGCCGCCAACCTCAGTGCCGGAGAGGGCCTGCAAAACTTCAGAGGCGAAGGGGTCTCGCACTGGCCGCCGTTCTTTCCCGTCCTCTTGGCCGCCCTCAATCGGGGCGGAATCGAGCTGGTGGATGCCGGTCGGCTGGTCAGCGTCGTTGCCTTTGGCCTGACCATTTTGCTGTCGGGCCTTCATCTGCGCCGAACCCTCATCTCGCCCCTCCTTGCGGTCGGCGCGACGCTGGTTCTCGCAACCTCCTTTAACCTCACCCATTTCGCTTCCAGCATCCTGAGCGAGGCTTGCTTCATCCTGTTTGTGCTCCTCGCCCTGACCCAGATCGAGTCCTTTCTGACCCGAAGAGCCGCTTGGCCATCCCTCGCGCTCGCGGCGGTGTTCAGCACCTTGGCCGCGGTGACGAGGTTCGCGGGCGTGACGGTGATATTCACGGGAATTGGCCTGCTGCTTTTGCGTCGGGAGTGGCCGCTCGCCGCTCGCCTCAAGTCGGCGGCCTGCTATGGCGCGGTCGCGTCGGTTCCGCTGGTCGCTGTGCTGACATACAACTGGATTGTCTTCGGGGAGCTAGTGCGATCCTTCGTTCACGAGGGAGAACCCTATTCCCTGTCCCATTGGCTGCGCCGCACACTCTTTCTATGCTACCGGGAGGTCGTCCCCGCGACCACGACCGCCTTCGTCGAGTATCTTCTCTGGGCCGGAGGTAGCCTCGCGGTCATCGGAGTAGCCGTAGTCTGTATGCGGCACAGGAACGAACTTGCCCAAACGCCCTCCTCCACCCTGTGGTCGGTCCTTCCATTGGCCGCGTTTGCCTGCGTGTTCCTAGCCTTCATCGCCGTAGTGGTGCCGCTCAGGTTCGGTGCTTCATACATGGTGGTCCGATTCCTCATGCCGCTCCATGTGCCGCTGGTGCTGGTGGCGGCGATCCTGCTGGACCGATTCTTGGCGATCCGAAGCGAAGGCTGGGTGTCGGCGGTCAAGTGGGCTTCAGCCGCCCTCATACTGATTGGCTGCTGTGCGCTCGCCGGCCGCTCGACCATAAGCAGCCTCACCGCCACGGCGCAGGCTATAGAGTCTGGCTACTATGGCGACAAGTACAATACAGCCCACTGGGACGAGAGCGAAACAATCCGCTACCTGAAAGCCAACCCGACGGACGCAGTGATATACTCCAACCGCGATGGCCTGCTGTACACGGTGCTCGCGCTGGATGCCGGGATCAACGTCCGCGGGAAGTATCCCACTTTCGACGACTTGGGCAAATCACCTGTAATCCCGCCGGGTGAAAGCGGCCCAAGCGGAACGCACTTCGTTTGGCTGCACCAATTCGCACCCTTCTATAGATTCGACGCCGCCGACTTGCGTGCCTTGCCCCAGCTAGAGCCGGTCGCCGAATTCGCCGATGGCGTCGTATTCAAAGTCAACAAAGCCTATGACACCGCCGCGGCCCTGCGGACAACGTATAAAGCTGTCGTAGCTGGCGAACCGGCCATCCGATCCACCTTTGATGTCTATCTCGGCGAAAATAATACCTTGACCTACGTCAAACAGCCGTGTACTCGTGCCGACACGGAGGAGCCGTTCTTTCTGCACCTGTTTCCCGCCCACCGGGCGGACCGGCCCGACGTTGACCGCCTAACCTTTGAATTCGACTGGCGCGGCGTCCGGTTCGACGGCAAGTGCTGGACCGAGCACGCGCTGCCCGAATACGCCATCGCCCGCATCCGCACCGGCCAAGGCAAGGCGTGGCAAGCCGAGTTCGACCTAGCCGACGCGGAGCATTAGTCCACCTCTATCCCATGCAAGTAGAATCGAGAACTCGGCCCTCTTTTGGCCCAACCCCTTCACTTGGCTTATTATTTGTAGGGAACCCCTGATCAAGTCGGTTTGCTAAAAAACCATCCTAATTGAAATTGAAGAGGAACCAATGTCCCCCCGAAAGTTAATCTCCCTACAGCAGGCTTTTGCGACTCCGCTCGACGAGGCCAATCACTACTACCGTCGGCATGTAAACGACAAGCTGCTCACCCTCTATTCAATCCTCGGCACCGGCAATTTGGAGTACACAAGCGCGCGAGGGTCCGAGCTCAAACTGGCGGATGGGACGACCGTTCTCGACTTCACTTCAGCGATGGGCAGCCTCTCGTTAGGCCACAACCATCCGCACATCGTGGCGGCCGAAAAAGCCTGCCACGATCGCGAACTGGTTGACATGATGAAAGTCGGGCCGAGCCGAATCCAAGGCGTTCTCGCCTACAACATTGCCCAAATTTTGGGACCGGCACTCGACACGACGATATTCTGCGTCACCGGGGCGGAAGCCGTTGAGGCGGCCATGAAACTTTGCGAGATCGCCCAAGGGCCTAAGCGACGCAAATTCCTCGTGGCCTCCGGGTCCTTCCACGGCAAATCGCATACCACGCTGTCGATAACGAGGAGCGGCGACTACGGACGCGGCGTTCTGCACGGGCTGCCGCCCGAATGCATCCTCGAGGTGCCTTTTGGTGACGCGGACGCGGCCCGAGCGAAAGTCGCAACTCATGCCGACAGCATCGTTGCCGCGGTCCTCGAACCAATTCAGGGGCAGGCGGTGGTCGTGCCGCCGGACGGGTATCTCAACGAGGTGGGGAAAATCTGCAAAGACGCCGGCATTCTGCTGGTGCTCGATGAAACCAAGGTCGGGCTGTGCAGAACGGGCCGGATGTTCGCTTATGAGTGGGACGACGCCGCGCCGGACGCACTCGTGTTCGGCAAGGCTCTCGGGGGAGGCAAACGCGCAATGTCAGTCGTTGCGACCTCCCGTGAACTCTTCCGCCGGGCCTATGGCACGCGGCAGTCCTGCGCCTTGCAAACGACGACCTTCGGGGGCATCGGGGAGTCGTGCGCGGTGGCGATTGAAACGCTCAATTTCATGGTGGACCAAGATCTGGCCGCGCAAGCTGAGAGCAAGGGAGCGTACCTGTACGCCGGGTTGCAGCGGATCCAAGAAAAATTTCCCGCATTCGTGCGCGAGATCCGCGGCCGCGGCCTGTTTCAAGGCATCCACTTGAGGCTCCGGCCCCGCGTCACGGCTGCGTTTGGTGCCCTCGATACGAAAACCGTCAAATCCGCCGCGGCCGCAGCCTTCATAAACTACATGCTACGCAAGCACCGCATACTCCTGCATTTCGTCGATAGCGACCCTGACGTGGTCCACATCATGCCGCCGCTGACCGCGTCAACCGAGGAACTAGACCGGCTCTTGGATGCCCTACAGGCCACTTTTGAAGCTGGCTTGGGGCGCATTGCGTCGAACTTCGCCCAGCATCTTGGCGATCAAGCAATGGCCTTGCTTAAGAGTCGAGAGTAAGTCCAATCAGTCGAGTTGCTTCAACGAGACGATTCGCAGCCCATTGACTTCTTCCAACACCTCGGTTTTATAGGGTTTCGTCAAAGACATTTCCGGCGGGTACAAAGACATCATAACCACGCCTCCTTCCGCCAAATAGCGCGGTGCCTCTTCGAGAAAACGGCGCAGCAATTCCATCCTTTGTTTCTTGACCAAGAAGTACACGATGGCGATGACGACGCGGTTGTTGCGCGGCATCAGGGACTTTATGAACTCCAACGGTGCCGCAGGAGCCGAGGTGTGCCCCAGAGGAGGATTGAAAACAATCAGATCAAATAGACCGGAGACGCCGCTGAACAGGTCGCTGTACTTGAACTCCAGTTCTAGGTCGTTTGCACGAGCGTTGCCGTTTGCACACTGGAGCGCGGTGCTGTTGACATCGACCCCCATGCTCTGCCAGCCGCAAGACCTAAGATATAGCGCGATGAAGCCGGTTCCGGTGCCAATGTCGAGGGCTGTCTCGCCCGCTTGCCGCCCCGCGTGGTTCGCCATACTAAGCGTATCGGGGCCAACCCGGGAGACCCCGGGCGAGTTGTTGACGAGAATGTCGTTGAATTCCTTGTATTTCATAAGAGCCTTTCTTGGCGACTGCCGCTAGGCGGCCGAGGAGGTTTACCCGCGCCTGTATCCCAGCCCATCACGGGCTGATTGACGCGGGCACGGGGGGTGTCGTCGTCTGCTGGGCCATGGACCCGCCCACCGGCTGTAGGCGGATGAAGGTCTTGAGCAACTCCCACTGCCAGGAGTGCGGAAAGCCGTAAGGGTCTTGCTGGCTCGGCCAGCCGGTCCAGTGGGTCGTGTTGCAAGGATAGCGGATGATGAGCTGCGCCAAGAAGATGTCGGGCAACTCCTCCACCCAGATCTCCATGGCCTCGACGAACAGCTCCAACAGCTCCTCATCGCCCACTTGCAGGGGCGCGATGCGCTCGACGATGCGGTCGAACTCCTCGTTGCGCCAGCGCGAGGTGGTTGACCACAGCGGCGCCGGCTGGCCGGTGGGCCGGACGTATTGGGAGGTGTAGTAAGACAGCATCAGATAAGGATCCATGCCCTGCACCCCGCTAGGCCCTTTGCAGCCGAGGGAGGCGGCCTGCTCCCCGGTCTGCACGAGCGAGGTCAGGCCCGGCGAGGTATCAAAGCTCGCATCGAACCCAGCATCGCGCAGTTGCTGCGTCAGGGGCGGACCGTACGCTCGCAGCCACTGCGGCACAAACAGGGCGATCTCGAGCCGCTCGCCCTCCGCGTCGGTCCACAAGCCCTCGTCGTCTTTGCGATAGCCTTTTGCCTCCATGATCCGGTTCACCTCTTGCGGGTGCGGGTCGGCGTCGTACCCGTGCCGAGCGAGAATCTCCTGTAGGGCCTCGTCAAAAGGCGCGAACCAGTCGTAGGGCGTGAAGGGATGCAACGCGACCACGCCCGCCCCGGACTCGGCGAGTTGGACGAGTTTTTTCCGGTCGATGGCCATGCTGATCGCCCGGCGAATCTGCGGGTCGTCAAAGGGCGGCTCCGAGCAGTTCATGTTGAGGTCAATGGGACACCAGTCGAGATAGCCGTAGGGCGGCTGCCGATCGGAGAAGGTCACGACCCGTGCGTTGCGTTCGAGGACGCTTTCGAGGGTGAGCACCTGCATGATGGGCGCCATGTCGAGCTGATCGGTCAGCAGCAGTTGCGCCGCTTGGCTCTCCTCCTGCTGCGGCACGTAGATGATCCGCTCGATCTTCGGCAGGGGTTTGAACCCGGTCTGGGCTGCCCACCAGTCTGGTCGCAGGTCGTAGATTTTCTGGTACGGCGAAGCGTACACAAGGCGGTAAGGCCCCGTGCCGAGGGGCAGGCCCTCCTCGATGTCGTGGAAGGTGAACTCTAAGGGGTCTTGGTCCTTCCATATATGCTCGGGCAAGATGAAGACGCCGTGGTTGCTGCTCAGGGTGGTCGCCCAAAACGCAGGCCCCGCCTTTTTGAGCACCAGCCGCACCGTGTGGTCATTGATGACTTCGGTGGAGTCGAAAAACTCGGGCAGATCGGCCAGATGGACCATGGACTCGGCGTGGTCGCGCAGCATGTTGAAGGTGAAGGCCACGTCGCGGGCGGTGAAGGGCCGCCCGTCCGCCCATTCAATGCCCTCGCGGAGCTTTACGGTGATCACGGTCGCGCTATCGTCGTACTCCCAGTGCTCGGCCAGCCAGTTTTCGTGATCCCCGGTGAGCACATTGTACATGATCAGCGGCTCAAACATCGCCGGTAGCGTACCCAGGTGGTATCCTTGGTCGGAGCCGGGGATATAGGGGTTTTGATTGTCGAACAGGGGATACTGGCTCGGGCCGCCGTTCATCACGATCAAGGTGCGGTCCCGAGGGACATCCTCCAGCACCACACCCGGCCCGCAGCCAGCCAGCACTGCGATCAGTAGGGGCAGCCCGCGCCCAAAGGACGCCTTGGCGAACAAAACTAGTTGGTACAGGTGCTTCCTCCTCATGCTCCACATCGTTTATCTCTCTCCATAGGACAGGCCGGCGATCTGCTCTTTGCCCGTGCCTGTAACTGACGCGGACACGGGGGGTGCCGTCGTCCGCTGGGGCTCCGATTCGCCCGCTGGCTTCAAGCGGATGAAGATCTTGAGCGTCTCCCACTGCAAGGGGTTCAGAAAGCTGTAAGGGTCTTGCTGGCTCGGCCAGCCGGTCCAGTAGGTCGTGTTGCAAGGATGGCGGATGATGAGCTGGCCCAAGAAGATGTCGGGCAACTCCCTCACCCAGATCTCCATGGCCTCGACGAACAGCCCCAACAGCTTCTCATCGCCCACTTGCAGGGGCGCGATGCGGTCGACGATGCGGTCGAACTCTTCGTTGCGCCAGCGCGGGGAGTTTGACCACGACACCGATCGGGAGGTATAGTAAGATAGCATCAGATAGGGATCCATGCCCTGCACCCCGCTGGGCCCCTTGCAGCCGAGGGAGACGGGCGGGGTCTGACCCGGCTCGGTACTCGCGTCGAAACCAGCGTCGCGCAGTTGCTCAATTAGGGGCGGAGTATAAGTTGATGCCCACCCCTGAATGGTGATCTCGAGCCGCTCGCCCTCCGCGTCGGTCCACAAGCCCTCGTCGTCTTTGCGATAGCCTTTTGCCTCCATGATCCGGCTCACCTCTTGCGGGTGTGGGTCGGCGTCGTACCCGTGCCGAGCGAGGATCTCCTGTAGGGCCTCGTCAAAAGGCGCGAACCAGTCGTAGGGCGTGAAGGGATGCAGCGCGACCACGCCCGCCCCGGACTCGGCGAGTTGGACGAGTTTTTTTCGGTCAATGGCCATGCTGATCGCCCGGCGAATCTGCGGATCGTCAAAGGGCGGCTCCGAGCAGTTCATGTTGAGGTCAATGGGGCACCAGTCGAGATAGCCGTAGGGCGGCTGCCGATCGGAGAAGGTCACGACCTGTGCGCTGCGCTCCAAGACGCTTTCGATGCTAGGCACCTGCATGACGGATGCTATGTCGAGCTGATCGGTCAGCAGCAGTTGCGCCGCTTGACTCTCCTCCTGCTCCGGCACGTAGATGATGCGCTCGACCTTCGGCAGGGGTTTGAATCCGGTCTTGGCCGCCCACCAGTCTGGGCGCAGGTCGTAGATTTTCTGGTGCGGCGAAGCGTACACGAGCCGGTAGGGGCCCGTGCCGAGGGGCAGACCCGCCTTGATGTCGTGGAAGGTGAACTCTAAGGGGTCTTGATCCTTCCATATATGCTCAGGCAAGATGAAGACGCCGTGGTTGGTACTCAGGGTGGTCGCCCAAAACGCAGGCCCCGCTTTTTTGAGCACCAGCCGCACCGTGTGGTCGTCAATGACTTCGGTGGAGTCGAAAAACTCGGGCAGATCGGCCAGATGGCCCATGGACTCGGTGTGGTCGCGCAGCATGTTGAAGGTGAAGGCCACGTCGCGGGTGGTGAAGGGCTGTCCATCCGCCCATTCGATGCCCTCGCGGAGCTTTACGGTGATCACGGTCGCGCTATCGTCGTACTCCCAGTGCTCGGCCAGCCAGTTTTCGTGCTCCCCGGTGAGCACATTGAACATGATCAGCGGCTCAAACATCGCCGGCAGCGTACCCAGATGGAAGGAGCCGGCGGTATAGGGGTTATGGTTGTCGAACAGGGGATACTGGCCCGAACCGCCGTACATCACGATCAAGGTGCGGTCCCGGGGGACATCCTCCAGCACCACATCCGGCCCGCAGCTAGCCAGCACCGCGCCCAATAGGGGCAGCCCGTGCCCAAAGGACGCCTTGGCGAACAAAACTAGTTGGTATAGGTGCTTCCTGCCTATGCTCCACATCGTTTACCTCTCTCCATAGGACAGGCCAGCGACCTGCTCTTCCGACAGGACGGGGGCGTCCTCGTAGAGATAACAGGCCGCGGCGCGGCCGGTATCGGTCTGCACTAGTGGCGGGTGCTGGCGGCGACAGCGGGGCATGACCTGAGGGCAGCGCTCGGCAAAGGCACAGCCGCCGGTGGTGCTTGGAATTTTCGCGCCCTCTTCGCCGCCAAGCGCGACCTCAGGGGTGCCTTGTCCCCAGCGGCGTTTTGCGTCCGGCAAAGGGATGGAACGGACGAGCAACTGCGTATAGGGGTGTTTCGGGGCCTTGATGACCTGCTCCACGTCGCCTACCTCGACCACGACTCCTTGGTACATGACGAGAATGGTGTGGCTCAACTGGTACGCCGTGGTTAGATCGTGGCTGATGTACACCAGACTGATGCCGCGCTCCCGGTGGATGCGGGCCAAGGTCTCCAAGATGGTAGCGCGCAACGAGGCATCCACCATGGACACCGGCTCGTCGGCCACGATCACGCGCGGGTCGAGCAGCAGCGCCCGCGCCACCATGACGCGCTGGCACTGACCGCCGCTCAGCTGGTGGGGATAGCGGCCAAGCGTCTCCTCTGGGCGCAGGCCGACCGCTTGCAGACCCTCCTCAATCCGCTGCCGCCGCTGGGGGCGCGACAGCGCCGGGAAGAACTTGGCGATCGGCACCGTTAGGGTATGGTTCACCCGGTAGAAGGGGTTGAACACCTCAAAAGGATCCTGAAACACGGCCTGCACCTGCCGGCGAAAGGTCTGGCGCGCCTTGGCGTTGAGTTGGCGCAGCTCCGCGCCCCGGTAGCGGACCGAACCGCCGGTGGGAGGCAGGATGCCCAGCAGCAGGCGCGCCAAGGTGGTCTTGCCGCTGCCACTCTCGCCGGCGATGGCGACCACCACGGGATCGTCGGCCGGGATCACCAGCGAGGCGGCGGCGACGGCCGCGACTCGGGGGCCGAACAGGCCGCGGCCAAAGGTCCGGCTAGCGCCCCGCGCTTCAAGCAGTGGTGTGATCATGAACCCTCCGTGTGCAGGTGACAGGCCACTCGATGCTCGGTCGCGACCACTTTCAGCCCCGGTACGCGGGTCGAGCAGCGATCCAGTGCCTGCGGACAGCGCGGGTGGAAGGGGCAACCCGGCGGCGGGTCCAGCAGCGAGGGGGGCAGTCCGGGGATGCCGCGGAATACGCCCTTGTGCTCCAGAGACGGCAGGCTTTCTACCAGCATGCGCGTGTACGGATGCAGCGGTGCTTCGAGTAGGCCCTGCACAGGCCCAAGCTCGGCCAACCGGCCGGCGTACATCACGCCGATGCGGTCCACGCACTGAGCCATTAGGCCCATGTCGTGGCCGACCAAAATCACGGCCGCGTCGAGTTCCTGTTGCAGGCGGAACAAGGTGTCCATCACCCGCTTTTGCACGACCACGTCCAAGGCACTAGTTGGCTCGTCGGCAATGATCACCTCGGGACGCAAGGCTACTGCCATGGCCATGCCGATGCGCTGCTTCATGCCGCCGCTGAGCTCGTGGGGGTACATGCGCGCGGTCGCCGGGTCTAGCTCGACTAGGGCCAGCAGGCTTTTCACCCGCTCCTGCAGGGCCGCGCGGTCTGGTCGCTCCTCGTGCGCCGCAATCGTGTCGGCTATCTGCGCCCCCACCCGCATCACTGGATTGAGCGAGTTCATCACGCCTTGGGGGATCAGGGAAATGCGCGAAAAGCGCACGCCCCGCAGCTCCTCCTCGGATAGCGCGAGCAACTCCAGTTCGCCGAGATTGATCCGGCCTGCTTCGATCCGCCCGGGGGGCCGGATCAGCCGCATCAGGGCCAGGGCCGTCGTGGATTTGCCCGAGCCCGATTCGCCGGCCAAGCCCAGCCGCTCGCCCGAGCGCAGCTCAAATTCGACGCCCTCCACGGCGCGCACCGGCCCCCTCGGCGTGTGGTAGTGGACGCGCAGGTCCTGCACCCGCAGCACGATTCGGCACTTGCGGCCGGCGTTCACGACGAGACCCGCCATATACGCGGATTGGCGATGCGATCCAATCCCATAGAGACGAGGAACAAGCCGAGAAAAATCAGCACGATCATCGCGATCGGCGGTGCCCACCACCACCACATGCCCCGCAGCAGCGAGGTGTAGTACAAAGCCCAATAGATGGTCATCCCGAGCGTCGGCTCGTTTTGCGGCCCTAGCCCCAACGCTTCTAGCCCAATGGAAGCCAGCACGGCCGCGGCCACCGCGCTGACAAAGCTGGCCGCTAGATAGGGCAGCAGATTCGGCAGCAACTCGCGGGCGATGATTTCGAGGTCCCTCATGCCGGAGAGCCGCGCCACCTGCACGTAGGCGCGCTCGCGCATCGACAGCACCTGCGAGCGGATGGTGCGCGTCGGCAGCATCCACGCCAGCGAGGCCACCACGAGGGCCATCATATCGACGGTGACGGCCGTGCGCAGCGAAGTGGCCAGCACCACGAGAAACAGCAGGCCGGGCACGGTCAGCAGCACATCGGCGGCACCCCGGATTAGGGTATCGACTAAGCCGCCGAAGTACCCGGCGAGGAAGCCGAGGACGATGCCAATCCCAAGCCCCACCGCGCCGGCGAGAAAGCCAACTCTGAGCGTGAGCGGCGTGCCGGTCACCATCACCGCGAGCAGGTCCCGCCCGGCCGCATCCGTGCCGAGCAGGTACTCCAGCGAAGGCGACAGGTTGGGTACGGCCGAGCCAACGTGCGCCAGATCCGTATCGACGAATAGGCCCCCCAGCGGGCCGAAGGCCAGCACTGCGAAAACGACGATTAAGCCGGCCGCAAGCTGGGGATGGCGGCGCGCTGCGGCCGCAATCGGCGAGAGGGTCATCAGGGGCAATCCACTTTTTTTGACTCCGCGTTAATTAAACCAGACAAAAAATTACCGATTATAAATATAATTGGCAAAGTTGCTACCGAGTATCGGCCATGTCAGCGGCGGTAGGCAATGCGCGGGTCGAGGAGCGGGTAGATCAAGTCGAGGATCAGGGTGACCACGGCGATGGCGAAGACGACCATGAGCACGACTCCATAGATGACGAAGTAGTCAAAAGTCTGCACGGCGCGGTACAGCACCGTGCCCACCCCTGGGTACGCGAACACCACCTCCACCAGCACGGCCCCAGACACGACGTAGCCCATGGCCAGCGCCAAGGCCGTGGTTTGCGGCAACAGAGCGTTGCGGAGAGCGTAGCGGAAGAAGATGGCGCGGCTCGTCAGCCCCCGAGCCTCGGCGTAGTTGACGTAGTCCTCGCCTTGGACGGTGACCATCATGCCGCGCATTGACAACGCCCAGAACCCCACCGACGACAGCGCGATCGACAAGGCGGGGACGATGGAGTGATAGAGCACGTCGAGGGTAAAGGCCCAGGTCGGCCCGGGCAGGGTTCCCAAGGTGAAGCCGCCGCCGAGGGGAAAGGCGCGCAGGGTGAACCCGAGGACAAAGACGAGCACTAGGCCGAGCAGGTAGTAGGGGATGGCCGATAGGGCGAGGAAGGGCGCGGCCCAGTAGTGCAGGGCATTCGGGGAGCGCGGCCAAGCGAGCAACGCGCCGAGCACTGTGCCGAGGGCAAAGGCAATCAGCGTTGCGGTGGTCAGCAGACCGAGCGTCCACGGCAGGGCGCGCAGGATAATATCGGAAGTGCGGCTGGGAAAGTTGGCGATGGAAATCCCAAAGTCGAGGCGGGCCACATCCCCGAGGTAGCGGAGGTACTGCTTCCATAGGGGCTGGTCGAGTCCAAAGCGGGCCTCGTACGTGGCGACTACTGCCTCCATGTCGGTCTTGCCCGCGCCGCCGAAGGAGACCGCTTGCAACAGCCGCTCGCGGATGGGGTTCACCGGGGCCAGCCGAGGCATTAGGAAGTTGATGGTGGCCCCCGCCCACACGATCAGGAAGAATACCCCGAGGCGGCGGAAGACGTAGTTGAGCGACAAGTCAGCGCGGCTCCAAGTCGAAGAAACCGAGGTCCTCGCGCACCGCGCCGCGGGCTACGTCCTCGTCGAGCGCGACGCCGAGACCGGGCGTTTGCGGCAAGGGAATCCGCCCGTTGGCGATTAGGTCGCGCTCCACCGTGAGGCTGTTCCACAGCTCGTTGTCGAGGTGGTGGAACTCCAGCACTTGAAAATTGGGGGAAGCCGCGCACGCATGGCACATAGCCACGGTGCCGATCGGGCTACAGATGTTGTGCGGCGAAATCGGGATGTAGTAGATGTCGGCCAAGTCGGCGATGCGCCGCCCCTCGGACAGGCCGCCGGCCTTGGCCAGATCGGGAGCGATGATATCCGCGGCCTGCGTCTCGACCAACTCGCGGAACCCGTGGCGCGTGTACAGGTTTTCGCCCGTGCAGATCGGAGTGCGCGTCGCGGTCTTTACCTCCTTGAGCGCGGCGACGTTTTCGGCCGGAATTGGATCTTCCAACCACATCAAATTTAGCGCTTCAAAGGCATAGGCAACCTTGAGAATGTCGTGTGGCGCGTAGGCCCAGTGGGCGTCGATGAGCAAATCCGTGTTGGGGTGCAACGCCTCGCGGATCGCCGTGACCACTTCGAGGTGGAAGGCGATGTCGCTGTTGCTCATGGTGCGGTTGTAGTGGTCGCGCCGGTCGGGCCGCGGATCAATGTCGAATTTGATGGCGTCAAAGCCGCGGGCTTCCACTTGCTTGGCCTTGGCGACCCAAGATTCGGGCTCGTCGAGCTCGTCGCCAGCGTGGCAGTCGTTGTACAGGCGAATCGAGTCGCGGTACGCGCCGCCCAGCAACTGCCAGATCGGCACGCCAATCGCCTGCCCGGCGATGTCCCACAGCGCCATCTCAATGCCGCTGATCGCGCTCATCACCGCCCCTTGGTAGTACCCCGATGCCGACATCGAGCTTTTCATGTCGCGGAAGAGTTTATCGACGTTGCGCGGGTCTTGGCCGATGAGGGCGCGTTGGGTGAGGCGTTCATCCACGGCGATGTGGTGGACGCCCGCCCCGTGATAGGCTTCGCCGAGGCCGGTGATCCCCGCGTCGGTATGCACCCTGACCAGCACCCAAGGCATGGGTTGCAGTAGCACGGCACCCACCCCAACAATTTTCATGCGCTAACCTCCCCGTCTGTCGGTAGCAAACCCCATCCTCAATACCAGCGCGCGACCTCGGTGCGCTGTTCGCAGCCATTGAATGAGGACGAGTGCCTTGTTACTATTGGACAAGGCCGCCAAAATATCGCCTCCCCTACTTTCCGTCAAGCGTTCTTAGGAGAACCGACATGATCCGACTCAACCAACAGCAACTCAACTTTTTCGACACCTTCGGCTACCTCGCGCTGCCGGGATTGATGGCCGACTGCATCGATGAGATCACCGCCGCCTTTGAGCAGGTTTGGGCCGAGCGCGGCGGGGGCCACGACGGCCAGCCGCACGACGGCCAACGGCGTTCCTGCATCGTGCCCTTTATCGATCAACACGAGCGCCTGTGCGCGTTGCTCGACGATCCGCGCATTGAGGGGTTGCTGGCCAGCCTGCTCGGCGACGACTTCAACTACAGCAGCTCCGACGGCAACTACTACGCCGGCGACACCCAATGGCATTCCGATGGCTACCAAAAGGAAGTGCGCCACGTCAAGATTGCCTTCTACCTCGACGACCTGACGCGCGACACCGGCTGCCTGCGCGTGATCCCGGGCAGCCATCGGCGCGGCGACCAATATGCCGAAGCACTCGAAGCGCATGCCCGCCAATCGCACACCCAGTGGGGCCTCGCCGGCGACCAAGTGCCGGCCGTCGCGCTCGAAATCGTCCGCGGCGACGTCGTCGTGTTTCAGCACAACCTCAAACACGCCGCCTTTGGAGGCGGCGGTCGGCGCCGCATGTTCACCATCAACTGCATGGTGCGCGTGCCCGACGAGCAGATCGACCTCGTCAAACAAGACCTCGCCGGGCTGGCCCGCTTCTGGGCCGAGCGCGCGTACGGCGAAACCATGATCGCCACGGCGAGCGAACGCCGCATGGTGCATCTCGAACAGCGAATGGCCCACGACGGGCACCTCAAACAGCTAGCGGCGAAGGCGCGGTCGGAGATGGCCGAGCCTTCGCGGGGATAGGCCATTATGAGCGACCACTACGAATTCAAACTGGGGATTTACCTCGGCGAGCTACAACAGCCATTTGAGCAATCGCTGGCAACGGCGCGCGACCTCGGTGCGCGCTACGTCTGGTGCGGCACCCACTCGGCCAATCGCAGCCTGTACGAGCTTTCCGACGCCGAGATCGACCGATCCGCCGAGCAGGTGGCCGCGCACGGTCTCGAGTTTTTCCTGCTCGACAGCGCCGGGTTGTTCAAGACCGTGCACCTCGCCGAGCTCGAGCCGGGCAAAATGCTCGAACACGCCCAGTTCAAGGAGCACTTCGACAAACTAGACCGGTCAATGGAGGTCTCGGCTCGCTTGGGAATTGCCGCGGTCGGTTGCAGCAGCTTTGCGTGGCCGGCCGAGTACACCGGCGGCAAGCCGACTTGGCCGATGCGCTGGGCAACTCGGGGCGGCATCATCTCCGACGGCGACATGGAAAAGCTGGTCGAGGCGTTTTCGCGGTTCGCCGATCTCGCCGAGAAACGCGACGTGGATATCGCCTTCCTGATGATGCAGTGGAACTACGGCAACACCAGCCGCAATTTCCGCCGCATCGTCGAGGCGGTCGGCTCGCGGCGGTTCAAGGTGCTGTGGTGCCCGGCGGACAACTACAACTGCGGCGAAATCGACAATGCCACCGCCGGGTTTGAAAACCTGCGCCCCTACTTGCACGGCGTCCACGCCAAAGACCTGCGCACCATAAACGGCTCAACGCTCGAATTCGAGTACGCGCCCATCGGCGAGGGCGACGTGGATTACCCGACGATCCTGCGCAACCTGCGCGACAACCGCTGCGACGTCGTCTTGTCGATTGCAACCCATTTTCTGCCGGCAAGCGGCTCGCGCCTCGAAGCCATGCAGACGAACTACGCCAACATCCGCCGGCTAATCGGGGAGTTGTCCTAGTGGCCTAGTTTAAGTGCGCGAGAACCTCTGCCGGGGCGACTAAATCAAACTGATTCGAGCCAATATACATGTACTGGATCACGCCGAGTTCATCGATGATAAACGTCGCGGGACGGGCAATGCTGTTGCGGAGGTTGCGGTCGGCCAAGCCGATGGAGTTGGACAACGAATAGCCGAGTTTGTCGGCGATGAACGTCGCCGGGCGGAAAATGTTGTACGCGAAATTGTGAACGGCTAGGCCAAACCAGTGATATACCCCATAGCTTTTGATGACGCTCTGGTCTGCGTCCAACAGAAGCGGATAGGTGATGCCGCCGCGCTCGGCATATTCGCGCAGTTCGCTGAGCGGCTGCCCGGCGGCGATGGCCATAGACGCTGCGTTGCGTTGGGTGCATGCGTCGAGGTGTTCTTGCACGGTCGCCAACTGACGACGGCTTCTCCTTCACCAAGTTCCCCGAAAAAACGTCAGGATGACGCGGCCTTTCCCTCTGCGCCCCGATCGTCTGGGCATGCTTGAGTATCGTCGAGGAAAAGTTGGTCGACGCCAGCGCTAAATGCGCGGCGCTGAGGGGCACCCCATAGACCGACTCGTCCCAGTTGCCCGAGGAGCGAATCAACCGCCTGACCTGTGTGTGGACCAGCCGGATGCGGACCGACTGCTTCCAACCGTCGGACTGCCGTGTAAATATAGCAATTCTACATCATTCAAGGTTAGCGGGAATCATTTAGGACTGCTATCGTCAGTTTAGATGGCGGCCGATGCGGCGGCTTATTGCGTCGTAGCTCAATCCCCGCTCGTGGATCTGGGCGATCTCGTGGACGATCTGCTTTTCCTTGAAGACGAGTATCCGGCCGGCCAAGCCGATGATCTCCGGCATGTCCGACGAGATCAAAATGATGGCCTTGCCTTCTTGGGCCGCCAAATCCCAGAGCAAGCGGTGAATTTGGGCCTTGGCTTGGATATCCACCCCAACAGTCGGCTCATCGACGATCAGGATATCGCAGCCGGCCGCCAGCCACTTGCCCAAGCTGACCTTCTGCTGATTGCCGCCGCTGAGGTGGCCTACTTCTTGGTCCAAGCCCGTCGTGCGAATATCCAGCGCGGCGACCATGGCCTGCGCGGCTTGGGTCTCGGCCCGGTCGTCAATCCGGCGCGTGAACTTGCCGACGATCCGCTCCCATATTGTAATGCCGAGATTGGTGCGAACGGCTGAGTCCAGCAGCAGGCCCTCTTCTTTGCGGTTTTCGGTTACGTAGGCCATCCTGTGTTGGTACAGGCTGTCGGCCACCGAGCCGATCCGCGCTTTGACGCCGTGGATATAGACGGCACCCCGCTCGGCCGGCTCGGCCCCGACCAAGCCGTACAAGCCCAAAATCTCGCCCGCGTAGAGCGAAAAGCTCACGCCGTGCGCTCCCGTCAACAAGCGGTCATTAGGCCCGCCTGATACCCGCGCCTTACCTCGCGGCAGAACCTTTCGTAGTCGTTCAGAGATACGGGCCGGTAATGGGCTAAATCGTTGCGGATCTGCCGCGACCAACGCGCTAGGTGGGTCCACCGCCGTTCCCGCTCGAGCTTCGGGCAGTTCCACAGCAGCGATTCGAGATGGCCCCACTGACAGGCAAAGGGCGTATCTCGCACGGCCTGACGCTCGGTGTCAAGGTCCGGTTCTTGCCACTTATAGGGCCAATCTCGTCCATACAACCCGTTGAGGTGGGCGCATAACGCCAATCGCGCTTCGTCAATTTGGGGCAACAGCAGGCCAGCCTGACCGCGCCATAAGCGATGGTCTAAGGCTTCTTGTCGGTTGAGTTGGGCCAAGACCGCGCTGTGGCGTTGTAGGCCGTGTTCTAGCGTCCAATGCACCAGCCCCCGGGCCCAGACTTGATACAAAGGAGCGGGCAAGGGCCAGCCCTCCTGCCGCGTCCCTTCTCGGGGCAGACCTTCCATGGACAACGCTTCTAACTCGGCCTTTGTCCAGCCGCGCTCCTCGGCAAAGGCCCGCAGCACGTCCGCCAATTCGGCACCCGTGCTGTACGCCTGAACCCATAAATAATCACCCAAGCCCAGATCCGACCCCGCAATGGCTGGAATCACCCACTCTTTCCAACGGCTCAGGGGCGTAGAATCCTGCGCGGAGGCCAATTGACACAATAGCCGCATTTCCAAGGTCGTCGGGATGCCCCACCAGACGTGGACCGCCAACAATACATTGGTCGCGGGCGGCGGGGGCGGCACCTTCGACGCTGGGGCGAGGAGACACAGGGCCGGCAGCATTTTGGCCCGCTCTTCGTCGGTCGAGCGCCGGCCTTGGCACACTTCAGCCCACTGCACCATAAATTGCAGCCAACGCCTTCGGTCGTCTTCAGTTAGCTCGTCAAAACCATCGAGAAACAGGACTTCGGGCAAGCCTGCTCGTCTCAGGAGATTCTCTACAGTGCGCGGCGCGGTGGAAGCACCCCAATCTATGCCCAGCGTTTGGGCCAGAGCCGCCGCAAGCATTTGCGCATCTAACTGGGGCGCGAAAACCTCATGGACCCGCAAATCCCGATATTCCAAACCGTTCAACAAATTCGACCGCAGCAGGCTGGGGTCCACTCCTTCGGGCAGCAGGCCCAACACGCTGCGACCCGACCGCAAGTCGTCCAATATCCGATCGAGCAGTTGCCGGACCGTGGGCATCTGTATGAGGGAGGTCGCCAGTCCCAAGCTCATAGCGCACCAACCACCCGTCCCAAAACGGACTCAACTTGGTACGCCCCGTCCCTTTTTTCCAAGCATCCCAAGCGGTACAAAAGCTCCACCGCCGCCTTGCAGTCCTCCAGCGAGAGCGGCGGGTCGCCTTTAACAAACTCGACCAGATCCGCTAAGTCCTCTTCGGCGACCTTCGATTTGTACTCCACCAACGTCTGTAAGACTCGGAAAGGCTCCTCCTCCTCTAAAGAAGAGAAGCCAATCTGCTGTACCAACTTGAAGCCTAACTCCGACTTAGGAAGGTCCATCTCCTCGCCGAGCGTTTTCACGCAATCCCTAGGGTCGTTGTGGTCGCCGCACCGGCGCAAAAGTTCGTCTAGCAACAAAGACCATCCCCCGGTCGCTTGCAGGACCGCCCCGCAACACTCGGGCAAATCCAGTTTCCCCGCTTGGTCCAACCGCTGCCGAATTCCCTCTTCATCCCAGCGTCGCAGAAAAATCAGGTCCACTTGGTCTTCCAAAGCGGTGCATTTAGGAGACTTCAGCCAAGCCCAAGAAGTGGCCGGCTCAAAAAGAAAAACCACCTGTCGAGGCCGTTGGCGTTTTTTGTTGTGGCTATTCAGGACGAGCCAAACAAATTGGGCCATATTGCCCCCAGTGCCGCGGACCAGACGATAGAACAACGGCTGCTGTCTGCGGGCGGACGCATCCAACCACGCGACATCCTGATTCGGCCATTCCATGCCACCCATGCGCTTTAAGGCTTGTTTTAATACCTCCAGCCCTAGGGCTTGGGAGCCAAAAATTAGGCTCACCCCCGATTGTTCGGCTTGCAGCAAACGGCCTTCCTGCACCAGCGTCAAGGGGCTGTACAGGCGTTTTGAGGCATTCAATAATATATGCTGGCTATGGGGTATCGATTGGAGCGGCTGAAATGTATCGAGCTCCAGCAGGCGGTTCTCGATGTCCTCTTCAGTGCCCATCAGGCGGACCAAATTGGGGCTACGCAGCGAGTACTTGTTTTCTGAGTTGCACAACAAGATGCCTAAGCCGACCATTTCGCCGAGCAACCCCCGCAGGGCTTCGAGGTCAAGGTCGTTGAAGCCTTGCGGGCACCACTCTCGGGCCAATTTTTGCAGCTCGGCCACGCTAAACGACCGAGTATAGCTGTCCGGGGTCTCTTTTTGTTCGTGAATCATGGCCCAAGCAATGCACTGATAGCGGGAATCGAGCGCGAGCGTCCAATCGAGCCGTTCGCGGATGACCTCCCGCGTTTGCGGCAAGCGATATACCGCATCTACATCGTCGAGTTGCACTTTATAGGGAGGGCTGTGCATTTGGTTTTGGGCTTGGAGGCGATGCAGCAGTTCTCGACAGAAATACTGAATCAAGCCCGGATGGTAGTTGGTGTACGACAGGACTTTGAGCACCGTAGTTTCGTCGGCAAAGCGATAGCCCAACGTCTTCAGGGGCTCGCGCACCAACTCCCGAGCCGGACGAGCTTCGAGGGGGCCGACCAGTAGGTTGTGGCCGAAATGGGCGAGGGGCTGATTGGCGATGTTCTTGAACCGCTGGACATCGTGCAGCCCGGCAAACACCACTCTGAAGCGCGACTTCGTGTCTTGGATCAAGGTTCGCAAGCGGTCGACTTCTGGGAAACCCTTTTTGGCATCGGCGTCGAGAAAGCGATCGGCTTCGTCGAACAAGACCAGAACCTGCCGCTGCGGCGACTCCGCCATCGATCGCTCAATGCGTTTGATGATGTTGTCGGGTTGGTTCGCCGTTACGCTGCTTTTTATGAGTTGGTGTTTCTTAAAGCCCTCGCGCAACTTGCTCCACAACGAAGCGGGCTGTTCGCCTGTAAGGGGATCGCCCACCAGCTTGATGTCCTCGACCCAAGCGAATTGATCGCGGTCGGGCTGGTGAAATTCGCGCTCTACTTGGCGCAGCAAGGCGGACTTGCCCAACTGACGCCCGCCGAATGCGATCGCACCGCCCGCGCTTTGCAACTGCCGCACCATATCGCCGCGGCCATAGAACATCTCGGGCGGGACATTGCCCGCTTGGAACGGCGTGTAGGGATTGAGGGCCGCGTAGGGCAGGCTACAGCGCAGGAAGGCGGGAAGGCGCGTGTCGTCGAATCGGGCCAAAAATACCAGCAGGACTTCGTCGAGCACCACCAAAGCCAAGCCGCGTTCCCGCGCTCGCCGAGCTAAAGAGTCCCGGCGGTGCGAGGTCAAGCGTCCGAGGAAAAAAATCAGCACGGTCTTGGTATCCAGCCCCAGATCGCGCAAGAAAGCTCCGACCGTGTCGGCACCGGGCCGTTCCCACAAACATACCACGTTATACCGGCCATGCGCTTGCGAACCCAACTGCGGAATCGGTCGGGCCAAGTCGCCCGCCGAGGCTTCCACCGCGCAATAGACCCCATCTTGGCCCTGCTCTTCGACCCGGACCGCTGCCTCTCCTGCCGATACGTGAAAACCCAAGAACTCCAACAGGACCCGGACGGGCCGGTGGATTTCTTTGTCTCGTTCCGGTTGGCGTTTGAGCCGGTGCCAAACGCGCAGGGCTGCGACGGCCTCGTCTCGACGCACTCGCGGCAATTCGCCAAACTGTACGCCAGCCCAAGTTTGGCCTTGCTCGATCAACTCGGACAGTTGATCAACCCCCTTGTCGCTAAGCCCGGATTCGATGCCGCGACAAGCGTCTTGAAACTCCTCAAAGACATCGCGCGTGTCGGTGGGGGTAAACCACTCGCTCTTCCATTCGCTTTCGCCTTGGGCAACTCCCCGCAAGAGGGCCAAACTCTCTTCCACGACCCGGGTATCGCACTGCCGGATCGCCCGGCGAATAAAGGTGTTGGTGGCTTCGAGCCGCTCGGGTGGGATGCGCTGCGCTAGGCCGCGCCGCATTTTTCGCCATTGCGCCGCTAACTCTTGTAGGCGGTCGTTGAGCTTTGCTGTCAAATCCCGTTCAATGTTCTCTAATCGCTGGAATAGCGGTTGGATGTGGATGGAATTTTCAGCATCGGGCAATTCGGCATTGAGGCGGTCGCGTTCTTCTTCGGAAAGCAGGCCATCCACGATTCCCTGCTCAATGGCCCCTTGCACTTTGGCGACTTGATCCGCGAGCGCTGCTTGGGCCCCTTTGAGATCTTCGTCGAGCCGATTTTCATATTCTCGGCGGGCCTCATCGCCCTCCAATGCCTCCAACGCATTCAGCGATGCGTCGGTGAAGCGAAAATCCAAGCCTTCAACTCGCAGCGTACAGGCCGCGCGCAGGGAGCGTTCCTCGGCTAGCGATTGGCACAACGCCTTCGCAATATCGGCTTCGCGGTCCGCTGCGGGATGGCCCTCGTTGGTCAGGGAGGCTTCGGGGATCCACAACAAGCGGTGGGCCAAAGCTCCCTCTAGAGAATCGCTTTCCCGCTTCATCCATGCGTCGCCCTCAACATCGGGTTGTTCCTCTATGCCTAGCATCCCTAGTACTTGGCCTACGGCCTGGTGCAAGACGCGACCCAAAGCGGCTTCTTCTTGGCGTGGGTCGGCCTGCATGCGGTCGAGTTCAGCCCGGACTCCGGGCAAGGCCCCCCGGACGCGATCGAGCAGGTCGTTCACGTGCTCGGACCACCAATTTCCCTTGCTGTCGAGGGCCTGCTGCTGCTCAATGAGGGAACACCAGCGGCCGGCCAGCCCCACGGCCTCTTCGACGCTGCGAACCAACTGATCAATGGGCCGGCCCATGATGGGTTTCGGGCGGCTATGTCCCAACTCTTGGTCCATCTGGTGGATCAGGGCTACAATCTGCCTGCGCTCCTTAAAATCGCGCATGTGCTGCCGGACCCGATTGACTTCGGCGGCCTTGTTTTCGATTACCGGCGTGAGTAGGAGGTGTAACGCCCCGTTCTGGCTCACCAAGTGGTGCAACACGCGGGTTGCCCCCTTAAACTTCAACCGGCTGTCCTTATTGGTCGCCAAGAAGCGACGGGCCTGCCCAACGGTATTTTCAATGATCTCTTTGTGGTTTTTCTCTCCTGTTACTTCCTGCAGATCAGCGTCCTGCAAAGCATGGCCCGCCGCTGCAAAGGTGCGGACCGCATCGGCTAGCCCACCCAGCGCGGGATTGATTTCATCCCTTTGCGGGAGCCAGCCGATCAAACCCGTGGTCTGCGGGGCAATCAAGCTGGGGCGCAGGGCCGCGGATAAGCCCAGCCACTGCTCGAAAGGGGTGTTTTGGGGCGCCCACTCTGAGGCAATTTCCAAAACATCTAGGACGAACTTATCGGTATCGTTTTCCAACCAGCGCGAGCCTTGAAGAACGGCAAGCAGTTGGGGGGCAACGGGTATGTCGCGGCCTGCTGCTTGCAAAGAGCGAGCCAGCCAGTACGCCCCGGCCCAATCCCCGGCGGCCAAGAGGCTCCACCCTAACGATACCCAGTTTTCATCGCCATCCTCTCCTTGCAACAAGGTCGCGGTCACCTCCCGGACCGAGCGCAAAGGCCGCGGCTTTGCAGCGGCGGGCGGGGGCGTAGGCTTGCGTTCTTCTCGCGAGACTTTTTCCTCGGGGACTACCTCTTTGGCTGGGGTGACGGCTTCTGTGGAATCAGGGGCATCACTAGAGGGACTAGGCGGTTCTGCGGGCGGTTGGCCATCCTCATCCTGTGGGGGCGTTGGGGCCGGCACGGAAAAGCCTCGGTTGAGTTGGTCCAACCCAGCGCTAATCCGATCTTCCACGGCCTCCATATCCGCCCGGTGCTGGCGGGCTTCTTGGACGTTTTGGGGGACCTGCTGGTCTAAGGTGCGGCGTTGGGCCAAGTGCTCCAGCAAGACTCTCACCCGGTCCGTCTGTTCGGGGACTTGCTCAATGGGGCAATGGTTCGCTTGCCAGTGGGCTAGGTCTGAATCGCTGAAATTGAAAAACGCGAGATCGCTCTCGTGGTTTTCCCGCAGTTGCGTCAGTTCCTGTTGGAGCCGCTGGACCCGCCCCGCCTCGTCCCGTTCTTGGTGCTTCTGCGAAGCCACCTGCTGGACTTGGTCTATAAACTCTTGGATTACTTCCCATTCTGACGCCTCGGCCGGCCATTGGCGCATCTCTTCAATTAGACTAGCCCACTGAGTTTTCTGAAAGAGTTCCGGGGCTCGCGCTTTTTCAGCGGGCATATCGCATCCTCGATTCTAGGTCGTTGGGTTTACACCTGTAAAGAAGGACGCCACCTATCCTAGGTCAAACGTTCCACCGCGTCCGCGTCGCTCGCGCTATTCGGCGGGCGGGCGCAAGTACTTGGTCTCCAACTCGCCCATAATCTGCGCGGTGATGGCCCGGACTTCGTCCGCAAAGGTATCGACGTTGTCCTGGGTCACCAGCACCGTGCCCGAGTTGACGAAGTAGTGCTCGGGGTTGGCTTGCCAGCCGTCGAGCAGGTAGCGCAAGAGGGCGCACGTGATGTAACCGTGGCCGTAGGGGTTTTGCGACAGGGTCGCGTCGATGGCCCCTTGGCGGACCGCGTCGAGTACCACCGAGTCCGTGTCGATGCCGACGAAGTGGATGCGCTTGTTGCCCGGGGTCTGGTTCCATTCGGATAGGATCGTCGCCGCGGCCACGGTCGGGGTGTACCCCGTGCAAATCACGCCGTCGATCTCCTCGATCCGCGCCGAGAGCGCGTCTTGGATTTTGGCCGTGCTGGTCTCAATCGACTCCATGCCGGCGATCTCTTGGACGATCTGGACCGCGGGGTATTTGGCCACCGCCGCTTCGACGCCTTCCTTGCGCAGGATGGTGTTGGGATCTTCGACCAACTCTAGCACGTTGAGGATCTGGCCCTCGCCGCCCATAAAGCCGATCAGGGCCTCGGTCGCCTCCATCGCCGCCTGCCGGACGTCGGTCGCCACGCAAAACGAAGCCGGCGTCGGCAGCGTCGTCGGCGCGCCATAGCTGACGACGTAGGCCCCGTTTTGCACCAATTCCTCGTAGAGTCCGTTGGCCGCGCTGGCGTCGGCCGGATAAAGCGAGAAGCCCTTGTAGCCCTGAGCCGCCAGCGGCTCGACGTTGGCGTTTTCATTGTCTTGGGTCCAGTTTTGGCCGATCTGACGCTTGATCTTGATCCCGGTGTCGCGCTCGTAGCCGATCACCCCTTTTTGCACCTCTTCGACGTAGGGATGGACCATCAAGGCGTACCAGACGATTTTTTTCTCCGAGGGCGCGTCGGCCGATTGGCCGGACCCGCCGCACCCCGCGACGACGAGCGCGGCGAAAGTTAGTAGTAAGCGCATGTAAGCGGTCTCCTCTTGAGTTTTTCAATAATAACCATCCCCGCGCCCCTTGAGCCAATCTCCGCTTTGGCCTACTTTGCCGTCCAACCCAAAAGGAGCCTATCATGTATTGGATTGCGACTGTCGGCGTTTTGTTGCTGGCCCTGCCCGCCCTCGCCCACTACCCCGAAGACACCACCTTCAAGGTCTTCCAATTCCCCGACGACCACGTCCCGCAGATGAACGGCGATGCGGCCGACTGGGCCAAAGTGCCCGCCGAGTATTTCTACGACTACACCCAATACGCGGAACTCCACCGCGAGCGCGGCGCGCCCGACACCACGGATTTTCACGTGCGCCGCTCGGCTGTCGGCTGGAACAAAACCCACAATCGCCTGTACTTCATGGCCGAGGTGTACGACGATATCTGGCGGTTTCACAAGGACATCACCGACTCGCTCGACACCCCCCATAGCCGCCTGACTGGGGCCCACGTCCACGGCGCAGATATTTGGGAAATCGTCATTGACGCCGATCACGGCGGCGATAAGGTCATCCACTTCGCCGACTCAGCAGAAGCACCGCACGTGGAATTGCGCCACCGCAGCGCGTACACCCAAAACTACCACCTCTACATCCCGCCGCTCAACGGCCAGTACTGGCACTGGCTGTGGGGCAAGGCGCTGTGGACCAAGGAGGAACGCTATTCAGCGGTGGGATGGCAGGGCGCGGTCGAGCACTTGTCGGCGGGCACCGTCACCTACGAATGCTACTTAACGCCCTTCGACGACCTGCACCCGGAAGGACCGCATCTGAGCCGCCGACACGCGCTGCAAGAAGGCGCGATCATCGGCCTCGGCTGGTCCTTTCTCGACGCGGACACCAAAGAAGACGACTTTGACGGCTTTTGGGCACTGACGCAACACCCGAAAATGTATTGCAGCGGAGAATTTATCGGCGACTTCGAGCTAATGCCGCTCGAGGAAGGGTTGTTTGGCGACAGGGAATAAGTGCTCAGTACGCGACCGAGATCGTCCTGAGTACATGGGCATCTTTGACCTGCGCTCCCTCAATGTCGGTATCCACGCTTAGCTGCACCACATACAGCCCCGGCGGCACCACGCGCCCGCCGTCGTCCCGGCCATCCCACTCAATCTCATAGGGGCCGGTGCTAAAGGGGCGCGCTTGCGCGAGACGCCATATTAGGCGGCCTCCCAAATCGTAGATCTCGGCCGCTACCGGGCTATCGTCGCCGACCCGCACGACATTGAAGGCAAAGACCGTGCGGTCGTTGATCCCGTCGCCGTTGGGCGAAAAGGCCGCTGGCCGCACCGCCACATCCATGAGCAGGGCGTTCTGCTCCACAGCCGCGACAATCGTCGTGGTGTTGCCGATGACCTGCGGGAGGGCCTCCCCGGGGTCAATCCGCTGCCAAGCACCGCCATCTGCGCCGCTATTGCGTAGGGCGGCCTGCAACACCGCGCCGGTGACGAAAAGCGCCGTCTCAAAATCCAGCCTCAGCACTTCGGTCGAGCCATTGGGCTGGATCGCATCAAAGCGCACGTGCAGGGAGTCGCGGCCCGTAGGCAGGACCTCGACCCCGGGCAGCGCGTTGGGCACCGTCTCGCCGTCGAAATCCGCCACTTGACCACCGTACAGGCCCACCATGGCTAGCTCCATGTTCGACGGCGCCAACAACAACAACTCGTCAAAACCCGAATCGCGGCGGTCAAACTCCGGCCGCACGTACAGGGAAAACGGCCGCTGTACCCCGAGTTCTTCTACCTCGAATGGGCCGATCTCGCCCAACAGACGCTGCGCCACGGGATTGGCGAAATTGAGATGGACCGAGCGCAGCGTTGGGCTGAGCTCCGGGTCTTCCGACAGCAAGGTCGCCTGCACCGTGAGGAACTCCCGCGGCGATGGCGAGGAAATCGGGCTGCCGGCCGGATTCTCATAAGGCGCGCTCCAATTGCCCCAATCGCTGCCGGGCACTTGCTCGGCGACGATGTCGCCCCGGAACAGGGACAGCAGTTTGTTGTATTCGCTCTCGGTCACTTCGGTGCCGTCGTTTTTGAAATAGTGTAGTATCTCGCCCAATTCACTGCCCGTGCGCGTCTGAATCTGCACTTGGGTTCCGGGGGGCGTGTCGGCATCCCACTCAATCGACAACAGGTTGCGGCTGCCGCCCAAGCGAATGAGGTCGGACCGTAGCGAAACCTCCGGTTGGAAGCCTTCGCCGTAGAATTGCAACTCGGCTATATCGGCCGTGCGGGCACCAATGGCATTCAAGGTCCACTGAAAGCGGCCAAACCGCGCCTTGATCGGCTCGAACTCCTCGCCTTCAAACCGCGAGGTGGGGCGCGACCCCAGCGACGCCTTGGTGGTCCATTGGAGGCTGCCGTCGGGCGCGAGGGTGCCGTCGGAAAAATCCATTCGGTAGCTGGGGAACAAACCGCCGTTGTAAACCAAGCGGAAGGTATCGACCCAATAAAACGAACCCAGGTCGAAGACCAGCTCCAGCTCGGGATCTGCCACCGCCGAGGAGACCCCGTAAAAGATGCGATTGAAGGTCGCCAAGTCGCCATCGACGAACTTGGTCAGGGCCAGCGGCTGCTTTGCATTGGTCGAGATGACGCCGCCGCGCGCGAGGATGCCGGCGGTTAGCTCGTCCCCTTCGTTCCAGACCTCCAGCTCGGCCAAGCGGGGCAATTCCCGGCGAAAATAGCGGACGCTGCCCCGGCGGTCCGCGTCCAATATGTCGTACAGGTCTGAGTCAACGGGCACCTCGCGGCCATCGGGCTGGCGCTTGAAGTACTGAATTGCCCCGCGCGTCTCTTCGCTGAGGGCGTCGTATTCAGCGGCCGATACTTCCGTGCCGAGCATCCCGTCGGTATCTGTGACCAAAATTTGCACAAAGCGCACGGCCGCGGCCTCGACATTGGGCTGTTCGTTGGTCAGATCGACCGTAAAGACCCGCTGGCTCTTGTTTTCGCTCAAGGTCCGCAACACGGTCTTAAAGGCCGGGTTTTCGCTGTTTTGCAAGCGCGCTGGCTTGAGTCCATCGGAGATGAGCACCTCAAACAAGAGAAAGGGATCGCCCATACCCTCCTCGACGAAGCGCACCACGAGTTCTTGGGCAAAAACCACGCGGCCCAAGTCGATCACAAACCACCACTGCGAAGCCAAGTCGCGGTCGCCGGCCGGCGGATCGGGCTGCCAATAGGTGGCGAGGTCGCCGTCGAGCAGGTTGACCACATCGGCGACATTGGAGCCGCCCTTGACAGCGTCGGAGAGGACGATCTCAGCCGGCTCTTTGCCGCCGAGGGACGCCGGCGGATTAAAGCGCAGATAATCGACAATGTCGAACACGGCGTTGGTATTCTTTTGAATGCGCCGAGAGCGCACTTCTCCGTCTGGAGAAATCGTCAAGGTCCCCGGGGCAAATTCCCAGTTTTGCCAATGGTTGCGGCCATTGATTACGACCTGATTGCCGCCGACCCGGTGGCCGGCCGACTGGGCGCACACGGCGACCCCGGCCAATGAGACCGCTAGCCCCATGCAAAGGGCGCGTCCTAAGATAGTCATAGCGTTTCCCGTTGTGTTCTAAGGTGTTTTAACTCGTTCAGGGTACGGAAATTGCATATCGTCCGCCAATCATTCCCGTCAATATACTAGGGCGGTCACGGCCTGCCGCTGGGTCGTTCCCTGATCGGTCTCTACCCGCAAGCTGACCACATACAACCCCGGCGGCAACAACCCACCCCGCTCGTCCCGACCATCCCATACCCCCACATACCGACCACTGCCCAACCAAGACGAATCCACCAAACCCACCCGACGACCCGACACGTCATACACCCAACACACCAACGACGACAAACCCGAAAGATTCAACACATCGCAGCCGATGGCAACTTCGTCGTTGATCCCATCGCCGTTGGGACTAAACACCCCCGGCTCCACCGACAACGAACCCAAAGGACCCGTGCCCAACCCGGTCAAATCCACCCGCAGCCCCGCGCTCGAAGGCTCCTCATCCGCATCGCCTCCGGCCAATGCCTGCGGCACCTCGTGCGGATACGCGCTGTTGAAGACCCGACCCGTAAACACCGTGCCAAACTGGAACACCGACGCATAGAAATCGACTTCGAGCACCTCGTCGGTGCGCTGGGCATCCATCTGCGGCACGGCCAGCACCACTCCACTGGCGTCTTGTTGGAGGACCTCAAAAGCCACCGGCTGCCCCGACAGACGCACCGCATCCACCCGCTCCACCCGCGCCGGCGTGTCGATAGCCAAGCGGTCAAAGCCCAAGTCCCCGCTCGCCATCGACGCCTTGACCTTGTAGGTGAACGCTGCCGCCGCGCCCGGTGCCACCACCGAGGGCACGATCTCGGCGACCGCTTGTTGCGCCACCGGCGGGATCGACACCGCCAGCATCACCCAATCGAGCCGACCGCTGGCGCGCTGCTCAGAAGTAAAGTCGGCGCGCACCTGCACAAACTGGCGCGGTCCCGCGCCGGCGATGGCCCCTTCGCCGGCGGCAAACGCTTGGGCGGTACTCCAGAACGTCCACGCCGCTGTGTCGTGGGTGATGCCCGCCTGCGCCCCCCGCGCCAGCTTGTTGTACGACGCCAAGCGCAAGGGATGGCCCCGCTCGTCGAAGCGGGTGCGCTCGCCGCCGCGAAAGGTGTAGCGCCAGTACGTATTCGGATCGGCGTCGTGGCCGCTGCGCGTGCTCAACGCCAGCGTCGCCCCCTCGTCCTGCTGACCCGCCCACGTCAGGCGACCGAGGCTGGCAGGTGCGCCCAAGTCAATCACATTCGACACATAACTGGCAAACGGGGCAAAGCCGCGACCGTAAATCTCCAACTCCGCAATCTCCCAAATACTCCCCGTGTTCTCCTTAGCGTAAAACAAAACGTAGCGGATGGGCTGATGCGGGAACTTCAGGTCGATGACGGGCTGGGTGTTTTCCACCACGTCATGCACAATATCAAAATCAAAATAAAATCCAGCGGCCCCCAAATTCTCTTCCCGCGTCCCATCCTTGAGCGGGTTGCCGTCGTTGATGCCGATTCTAAACTGCTGCACAAAGCGATCGGTGCGGTGCTGGTCGCGGGGAAAAAAGCGGATGCGGTCGAGGAGGAGCGGCGCACCCAAGTCAAACGTCAGGGCCTTGATATACGGCCAATGCACGGCATAGCGCCCATCGCCCAGAAAGGCGGTCTTTACGTCGCCATCAAACATCAAGGCATCGGTTTCCGTATGGGATAGCCAGCCATTCCAAGCAAACCTGAGCACTTCGCCCCCGCGTTCCTCAATCAGCGGGGTCAGGTTGAGGTCCGGGCTGAGCGACTGCGGGCGAATCGAATCCGGATCGAGCTGGATTAGGCTTTCACGGCCGTGTTGGGCCGCGTCAATCTCGCTCCAGCCGATTTGCACGAATTTGTATGGAACGTCCAGCGCTGGAGGCGGTAGGCTCTCGCCGCCGATCCGATAAATAGTCAGCCCGCTCGCGGCCGGCGCGTGGAGCAGGGAAGCGGCGAAAAACAGCGAGCCGACCCAATGTTTTGTCGGGCAAAACAAGGCGGATGGCTCCCAATCGCGCTTAGTACGCTAGCGCGATGACGGCTTGCCGGGCGGCTGGCCCCTTGTCGGTCTCGACGCGGACGCGCAGAATGTACAACCCCGGCGGCACCTGCTCACCGCGCTCATCCCGCCCGTCCCACGCCCCTACGTACCGGCCGCTGGACGTCCAATCCGAACCCACCACGTTCAATAAACGGCCCGACAAATCGTACACCGACGACTCCACCTGCACCGGCCCCACCAAGTTGAGCACATTGCACTCGATCCGCACCGCGTCGTTAATGCCGTCGCCGTTGGGGCTGAACACCGACGGCATCAGCACCAAGTCGCCGATGGTCTGCGCCCCCAAGCGGGTCAACCCCACGCTCAACCCGTTGCTCTCGGCGAGCGCGTCCACATCCCCAGACTCTAGGCTTTGCGGCACCTCTCGCGGCTGCTCGCTGTTGGAGATCCGCCCGGAAAACACCGTGCCGAACTTAAAGATCGCGGTCTGGAAATCCACCTCGATGAGCTCCTCGGTGCGCTGCGCGTCAATCTTCGGTAGCTGCACGGCAAAACCGGCCTCGTCCAGCCGCATCACCTCAAAGGCCACCGGCTCGCCCGAAATCCGCACCGCATCCACGCTCTGGGCGCGGACCGGCGTGTCAATGGCTAGCCGATCAAAGCCCAAATCGTCGCTGGCCAAGGTCGCCCGCAGCTTGTAGGTGAAGGCCGTAACCTCCCCCGGCGGCACGGCCGCTGGCGATATTTCGGCGACCGCTTGCCGCGCCACCGGCGGGATCGACACGGCAAACTGCACCCAATCCAACTGCCCACTGGTCTCTCGGCTCGACGAAAAGTCCGCACGCAACTGCACGTAGCGCTGGGGGCCATCCCCGATCAACGCCCCCTGCCCGGCGGCGAAGTCGTAGCCGCCCCAGAACGCCCAATTCTCCGTGTCGTGGGTGATGCCCGCCTGCTCGCCGCGCGCCAGCTTATTGTACGAGGCCAGCGTCAGCGGGCGGCCCCTAGCGTCAAAGCGGGTGCGCTCGCCGCCGCGGAAGGTGGTCCGCCAATAGATGTTCGGGTCTGCGTCCAGCCCGCTGCGCATACTGAGGGCCACGTCGGCCTCCTCGGCCTCGCGTCCGGCCCACGTCAGTTCCCCCAAGCTCGCCAAGGCCCCTAAGTCGATCACATTGGACACGTAGCCCGCAAAGGGCGCGAAGCCATTGCCGTAGATTTCCAACTCGGCGATCTCCCAGATGCCGCGCGTATTTTCTGCCGCCGAGAAGAGCAACCGCCGCACGGGTTCGGCGGGCAGGGGCAAGTCGATGACGGCTTCGGTATTTTCGGTTATGTCGTAGATGATGTCGAAGTCCAACTCGCTGTTCCGCCGCCCAATGAGGAACTCGCGGGAACCATCCTTGAGGGGATCGCCGTCGTTGATGCCGATCTTGAAGGTCTCTACAAAGCGGTCGGTCAGGTGTTTGGTGCGCGGGAAAAAGCGAATCCGCTCCAACAGGAGGGGCGCACCAAAATCAAAGGCCAAGTACTTCTCCGGTGGCCCGTGCGAGGCAAAGTGACCGTCGCCGAGGTAAATGGTGTTCGGGTCTTGGTCGAACATGAACAAATCGTCCGCCTGAGGCGGCCCCCAGCCAATCCACACCAAGTTTAGAACTTGGCCGCCTTGCTCTTCGATGATCGGCACGAGATTGACCGCTGAATCGAACCGTTGGGGGCGCAAAAAATCCGGGTCGAACTCCAGCAACTCCGCACGGCCGTGCTGCGCCGCATCAATATCGCTCCAACGGATTTGCACGAATTCGTACGGCGCGTCCAACTCCGGGGCTGGCAGGCTCTCGCCGCCGATCCGATAGATCGTCAGCCCAAGTGCCGGACCGACCGCGCCGCCCCACAGGACTGCCCATACACACGCCGCTAAACGCCCAGCCATATTCGGCTCCTTAGTATACTAGGGAAGTCACGGCCTGCCGCTGGGTCGTTCCCTGATCGGTCTCCACCCGCAAGCTGACCACGTACAACCCCGGCGGCAACAACGCACCACGCGCATCCCGGCCATCCCATACCCCCACATACCGACCGCTGCCCAACCAAGACGAATCCACCAAACCCACCCGACGACCCGACACGTCATACACCCAACACACCAACGACGACAAACCCGAAAGATTCAACACGTCGCAGCCGATGGCAACTTCGTCGTTGATCCCATCGCCGTTGGGACTGAACACCCCCGGCTCCACCGACAACGAACCCAAAGGACCCGTGCCCAACCCGGTCAAATCCACTCGCAGCCCCGCACTCGAAGGCTCCTCATCCGCATCGCCCCCAGCCAACGCCTGCGGCACCTCGTGCGGATACGCGCTGTTGAAGACCCGACCCGTAAACACCGTGCCAAACTGGAACACCGACGCTTGGAAATCCACTTCAAGCACCTCGTCGGTGCGCTGGGCATCCATTCGCGGCACGGCCAGCACCACGCCGTTGGCGTCTTGTTGGAGCACCTCAAAGGCCACTGGCTGCCCCGACAGACGCACCGCATCCACCCGCTCTACTCGCGCCGGCGTGTCAATAGCTAATCGGTCAAAGCCCAAGTCGCCACTCGCCATCGACGCCTTGACCTTGTAGGTGAACGCCGCCGCCGCGCCCGGCGCCACCACCGAGGGCACGATCTCGGCGACCGCTTGTTGCGCCACTGGCGGGATCGACACCGCCAACATCACCCAATCGAGCCGCCCACTGGCGCGCTGCTCAGAGGTAAAGTCGGCGCGCACCTGCACAAACTGGCGCGGTCCCGCCCCAGCGATGGCCCCTTCGCCCGCGGCAAACGCTTGGGCGGTGCTCCAGAACGTCCACGCCGCCGTGTCGTGGGTAATACCCGCCTGCGCCCCCCGCGCCAGCTTGTTGTACGACGCCAAACTCAAGGGACGGCCCCGCTCGTCGAAGCGGGTGCGCTCGCCGCCGCGAAAGGTGTAGCGCCAGTACGTGTTCGGATCGGCGTCGTGGCCGCTGCGCGTGCTCAACGCCAGCGTCGCCCCCTCGTCCTGCTGACCCGCCCACGTCAGGCGACCGAGGCTGGCGGGTGCGCCCAAGTCGATCACATTCGACACATAACTGGCAAACGGAGCAAAGCCGCGACCGTAAATCTCCAACTCCGCAATCTCCCAAATACCCCGCGTGTTCTCGGGTGCTTCAAATAGCAACTGCTGCACCGGCACGGCCGGCAAGGGCATATCAATGACGGACTCGACGTTCTCAAAGACATCGTACGAAAGATCAAAGTCAAAGAAGCTCCCCCGAATGCCCTGCGTGAATTCCCGCGTGCCCTTCTTGAGCGGATCGCCGTCGCTGATGCCGACGATGAAACGCTGCACAAACCGGTCGGCCAAAAATCGCTCGCGGGGGAAGAAGCGAATGCGCTCGAGGAAAAAGCGGCCCCCAAAGTCGAAAATCAGGGATTTCTGGCGAATGACGCCGTAATCCCCGCCCCAATCGCCATCGCCCAACAGCGCCGTCGTGGCGTCGCCATCGAACATGGCCAAGTCGTTGCCGCTAGCCGGCCCCCAGCCGATCCAACTCAGAGACAGCACTTGGCCGCCGCGTTCTTCGAGCATCGGCACTAGGTTGACCGTCGGATCCAAGCGCAGCGGCTCGACAAAGTTAGTATCTATTTGTACCAGTTCGGCCAAGCCGTGCCTTTTGGGGTCCACTTCGGCCCAGGACAACTGCACGAACTCGTAGGGGACCTCCAAGTCGGGCGGCGGCAGATCGGCCCCGCCGAGGCGAATTACGGTCAGGGCGGCAACAGAAGTTGGCCCACCCCAAAAACACCATCCCAATGCGAGGAGAATCCCAATGCGTTGTAGCATAACGGCCTTGTGATTGGACTGAGGGGGCAAAAATATGACAAAAAAGGACGGGTAGATCAACGAAGACCTACCCGTCCTAAACTACGGATTTGCTGCTTTAAGCGGGTGGCTTATCGACCGACCGAAGCCTTGATATGGCCCCAGCTATCGTTCTCGACCGAAGTATCCGGCGCGTAATTTGCGAGCGCGTCTGCGTCGAGCGGCAGCAAGACAAAGTCGGAAAACGAACTGGCGTTGCCAAAGATGTCGGACTGGCCGCCCAACGTCCACTTGGCCGTCCACGGGTTTCTGTCTTCGGCGTCTTCCGGGCCGTTGTCGTTATCGACGACCTGCAAACCAGCGCCGACAATTTCCAACTCGACGAAGTCGTGCTGTTCGCTCAGCTCGGGACCCTGCCAGTTGAAATCGTCCCAGCCAATGGTGTACCACTCGGCTTGGAAATTGGCCTCCGCGCCGTGGACGCCGTCGAGGTTGAAGGAGTCGCTGCAGCACTGGTACGGCTCGTCGCCGTGCCAAGTCGAGCTGGACATCCAAAACCAGCTCCAGCCATTGGGATCGCTCCCAGACGTAATGGGCGGCCAGCGGTAATGCGAGGTCTGGGTCTGGCCGCCGGTGAAGAGCTTATTCTCTTCTTCGGTCAGGTCGCCAGCAATGCCCGCGCCGCCAGCGTGGAACCAGCCACCGGAGTGGTCGGAGTCTAGGCCGATCTCAATCGAGTCGTCTTGGCCGCAGCAGCCAATGCCGCCGGCATCGCGATCCCAAACGTCATCAAAGCGGTCGAAGACATAGTAGATGCGATCCAATTCGTCGTTCCAGCCCATGGCAAAACGAAAGAACAGATTGGAGCGGTCTTTTTCGCGCCCGACATCGCCTTCGCCGACGATAATATCGGGATCGTCACTGTCGAGCCACACCTCGGCTGGCAGAATGTCCCACTCGGAGATGTCGCCATCGAGGACGGGCAGTTTGTCGGTCGGCCACTGGAAGGCACCAAAGACCCTTCCTTCGGGAATGTGGGCGAAGGCGGATGAACTCACCAAGCCCATAATAGCAGCCAACGCCGCAATTTTCTTGCTCATGCTACAACCCCCTATGTTGGTTGAATGAGAAATGAGTGATGAAAAACGCCCCACAACTACAAAACGCATGAGGCGAAAGATTTTCAAAGAATGAATGAAATACCTCTTTTGTCAAGTATTTTCTCTTGCTCAGGAATCGCCTTTGAGCGGCGTTCCGGTGGCCCAAGGCATGGCACTAAGGCTCAAATCCTTCCGTTGCGCGGCGGCCTGCAAGTCGCGCGCCCGAGTCCAGTGCCTCTTTGCGAGGGGCTGATTGCCCATCTTTTGGTAGGTCTGGGCGAGGGCCAAGTGGGCGCGGTCGTAGCTTGCGTCTAAGGACACCGCGTTCTCAAACGCGCCAATGGCCTCCCCGAGCCGTTCCATTTTCGCGTATTCCACCCCCAGATTGAAATGGGCTTGCGCCAACTCGGGATCGAGCGCGATGGCCCGTTGGTGCAGGCAATGGCCGCCTTCAAATCGCCTTTGCGCGAATGGGCGATCCCCAAGTGTGTATAGGCTTGGGCATAGGTAGAATCCGCGCCAATGGCCTGTTGGTGGGCGGCGATGCCGCGGTCGAAATCCCCTTGGCGGCTATAGGCGATCCCCAAGTCGTCGTGGGCTTTGGCCACGCTCGGCGCCAACTCGGACAAGTATTCCTTGGCATGGACGTCCGACAGCGCATACCGAGCGTCGCTCCAAGCCAAGAAGAGGATGGGCACCCCGAAGTACAGCACCTGCTTGCCGGTCTCAAACCCGTAGGAGAGCACCGGCCACTGCGCCCGCGCATGCTGCCAGCGCGTCACCAGCGCGGTCCAGCTGCGGCGCGGTAGAGCCTCCTCGGCGGAATCGTCCTCTATCAAATTCCGTCGGATCTCTTTCTTGCCGACCTTCCACATGAATCCATCGTAGTAGTAGTGCATAAAGGCCGAGGTGGCGATGAGCACCTTGACTATATCGTAGATCAGAAAATTCTGGGTCGCCCGCGCAAGGGCCTCGATGCCGCCATACGCCAATATCAGCACTAGATAGAACAGGACGATCCGCAAGCGTCCATCGGCGAACAGGAAGCGGAAGAAGGACCGCCCCAAGTCGCGCGAACGCCTGAGCACCCCGTGATTGTAGATCCACACGATGGCGAAGTACTGAATGTCGTGGGCCAGCGCGGTGATCGCGTAGCCCAAGATGACGTCTTCAAGCACGATGTACGCGCAATAGACCGTGGCGAACGTAGTCGCCGAAATCGCCAGCTTGGGCCAGACGATGGGCGCGCCGCGCCGCCTTTCGACGACCATGTTGCCCACGTAGATCACCGACAAGGCCAGCGCCAAGTACAACATAGCATCCCGCAGCAAAAAGACGTATTCGGGCTTGATATAGGTGTACAGCCCAAAGCCATAGCGATGGCAGCGCTCTAAAAAATTGATCAGATAGTGGGGGCTAGCCGCTATCACGTAGCCGAACCAGACGGCCGTCAGCCACCAGTCCAGCCGCGCACTCAACGGCGAGGGCCGGCGTCGCTTGACCTCGTAGATCCGCATGAAGCCGTAGTGCTGCATGAAGAAGTGCCACATGTCCCACAGAGCCAAGAAAATGAAAAACCCGAGGTGGCCGTTGAACACGCTCCAACTGACAAAGGCGACTATTACCAGCGGAGCGACGATGAAGCGGGCCTTGTAGCGGCCAAATAGCTCCCGCTCGCCATAGGCGCGCATGAGTCCGGGCAGGTGGTGCCCCACCGCGAAAAAGGCCAGCACAAACAGGGCAATGTCGGCCGAGGTGAAGTAGTTGGCGGCGAGCAGCAGCGCCGCCAGTGAGATCAGGGGGGTGCCAATGAAAAACAGGAAATCCCAGTGGCGGCTAATGATCCAGCCCTGCGGAGTCGTCATCGCTCCCCGCCCTACAATCCGGCAAAGACCGAAAGGAACACGAGGCCCGAGGTCTTCCGCTCCGCATCTCCGCCCTTAATCTCCAGCGAGCGCCGATCAAACCGCACCCCCACCTGAGTCGTCAGGTCGTACCCGGCATAGGCGCGCGTGCTCGTCAGTTGGCAGGCCAACACCGTGCCGCGAAAATCGCCGGTCCGCTCTTGGGCCGCCAGTGGCCCTTCGTCGGTTTCGAGGTCGTAGAAGTAGCGTCCTTCAATGCCTACCTGCACCTGAGAGCTGTGGAGAATCGGGAAATTCGCCAGCACCATGTAGAGCAGGTCGTAGCTGCGTTCCCGCAACGCACTGCGGCTGAAGGGCACGCGGCGCGTAAATTCGCTCTTAATGCGCGGGGAAATGGCGACGGACTTCCACGAGAACGAATAGGAGACCTTGTCGATCAACCCGACAAAACTCGACATCTCGCGGCCATTGCGGCCCGCAGGGCCCAAGGGATCGAAGGCCACCACCGGCCCACCCGCGTCGTCCAAGAGCACCCGGCCCTGCTCGTCCCGGGCTAATACCGCCTCGGCCTCGCGCTGCTTCCACACCTCCATTTTGAAGCGGTGGCGGGTGCTCCAGCCGCTGGGGTTGTCGTACTCCCAGTCCGAGTAGAACGTGTTGATCCACGTATTTTCAGCGGCCAGCAGGTCGGGCACGGGCACATTGCTGCCCGCTGTCTCGCTGAATTGGCCGAACTCGGCGCGCGGCACGATCCACTGCACGAGGGGATCCTCGATATTGTCCTCGGCCCGCCGCACCATGTCGAAGAGCCGCCAGCGGCCCAGCGTGGGGTGGGTCTTGGTCAGGGTAAAGATCCCGTAGAAGGTATCGTTGTCGCGGGCGGCTTGGCGCATGGCTTGGCGCAGGCGGCCGACTGTGAGCCGAATTTCGGGATTGACTTGGACGCTGGTGTAAAAATTGTACCCCCAGTGGTCTTTCTTGTAGGGATAATCGGGCTCGTCGTCGTTTTCAAAGCGATCGACCCAGCCGTTGTTGTTCAAATCAATGCCAAAGAGAAACTCGGGCCGGTCCACCTCGTAGCGCAGAAAAGGCTCTTCGTAGTCCGGGAAAAAGTTCTGCCGCTCGCCGTTGCTGTTTTGGTTGAAGTCGGAAAGAAAGTCGCCGTTTTCGTCGTACCCGGGAAAAACCGCTGGATCGGCCACGCCGTTGGCCCGCACCCGAAACGTCTGCCCGGGAATGGGAATCAAGCTGCCCTGAAAGCGGCGCAACTGATCGGGATGCCGGTCGTTGTCGTCGTTGTCATCGACAAAGTCATAAGACTGGATGATGGCTTCGGGCGAATAGTCAACCAAGCCACGGCCATCCACGGGCCGCACGTTGGTGCTGTATCCGTCGTCCATCCCAAAGCCTTCGAGAAAAAATCGCCACGGACCAAAAGCCCGCGCCACGTTGACCATGTAGGCCACGTCGTGCCGGTCGCCGACCGTGCCGGCAATGGCCTCGTGCTTCTTTAGGGTCGTCGTGGGGTACTTGCGATACCGGGTGCTGACGTTGAACTCGCCGTAGAAGTCGAACCCGTACCAATCGCGCATCTCAGCGGTGAAGCCGTATATCTGGCTCGCGGTGGGCAGCCCGTAGTCAAAGGCCACCTCTTGCTGATTGAGGCGGTTTTTGATGTTGCCGGCCGCGCGCGCCACCTGAAGAAATTGCGGCTGATCTACCGGATTGGTCTGCCGGTCGGACGCGACTTCCACCCGGTAATCGTTGGCCAGAATGAGTCGAAACCGCACCTTCTTGATCGCGGTCACCGCATCCTCGGCCTCGGCCGAGCTCAGCCCCAAGCTCTGCTGCAATAGCAGGCGCAAGGTCCCTACTTCGTCTTCCCCGTCTTCGACCGCCAGCGGGTATTTGAGCGTTATGCGCTCCGGGCCATCGGCGGTGAGGAAGCCGTCGCGCACCTTGCCCCCTTCTCGCAACGGGCGGTAGCCTATGCTGCTGCCAGTGATGACCGTATCCCTCGGCACCAAAGCCACGCTGTCGCCGGCCGCCACCTCGCGCATCAAAGTCGTTGTGATCTCCACATCGTCGCTGAAGAGCACGGCCCCGCCCTCGCCGTCTTCGGGCGAATCGTCGGACAGCCGCACGACGAGCAATTCGAGCCGCCGGTCCAACTGGCCCGAGGTCAGCAAACCCGTAAAGGGGCTTTCCTGAAAGCTCTCCAAGGCCCCGTTGTTGCTGTGGGAATTGATAAAGGTCGTGCCCAAAGTCAAGTGATCGCCGACATCGGCCTCAAAGCGCAGGGCGGATAAATTGGTCGCGTTTTCTAGCTGCCGAGTCGGAAAATCTGGGCTGATGTCGATGATTGGCGACGAGATCCGCGAAAACAACCCGGTCCCCCGCAAGCGCTGGCTGGCCAAGCTAAGCACCACGCCATTGAAGCCGGTCTTGCGAAAAGTCAGGGGCGTGAGCGTCGTAAAAAGCTCGTCCCCGACCACGATCGAATAGCTGTAATCGCCGCTGGTATCCGAGGAGATGATGAGGCGGTTGAACCAGCTTAGGTACTCGCCGCGTTTGGTGACCTGATTGCTGGCGCTGGTCAGCGGTTGGGTTTGCCGCCAATCGTAGATGAGCCAGCCGCGGGTGATCAAATCGCCGTAGGGATCGTAAAAGTAGAACCCCTCTTGGCTGCGCGACACGTAGCGGAGAAAAGGCTCGCGCGCATAGTTGGTGTACTGCCACTGGCGGCGGCCGTACTCGGTAAACAGCTCCTGCGGCAAGTACCAGCGCTGAATGGTTGGGTCCAGCGCGTCGATCAGCACCGACCGGCCCGCGGCCGAGAACACGCGGCGTTCGTCGGCTCGGTGGCCGAGGCGATTGCCGTAGTCGATCTGGGCATGGACCGCACAGGCGCACAGGAGCAGCACCCATTTCGCTCGCAACGCGCCCATTACTGGATTCCGGCGTACACGGTGATGAAGCTAGTCGTCGAATTGCTGCTTTCGCTGCCCTTGGCAAAGCCGCTGTCTTGCTCTAGCACCAACTCTTCCTGAGTGCGCCCGTAGCGCAGGCCGATCTGGGTCGTCAGGCGATACCCCATGTAGTCCGAGGAATTAGACAGTTGCACGGCCACGTTTATGCTGCTCTCGTCGCCCGTTTCCGTGGTGATGCCGTTGGCGACCATGGCGTCCTCGTCGCGCATCAAGTCCCGCAGCAGCAGTTGCTCTACCCCTCCCATGAGCACGGTGTGCTTGAGCACTGGCAGTTGAGCCAGCAGCATAAAGCTGCCGGTCCACTCCTTGCGCTCGTCCTCTTGCACCAAAAACGGCGTGCGCCGCAAGTATTCGCTCTTGAACTTGGGCTGGAGGCTGAAACGACCCAAGTCGTAGGTATAGTCGAACTTGTTGATCAAGCCGAAGAAGCTCGTGTCGGTCCGCAGGCGGCGGCCGTCTATGTCGCGGGGATCGTCTTGGTTTTGGCGATAGAATTCGTACTTGAACTTGTTGATGATGTTGAGCCGCTCAATGCCCACGTAGTCGAACCCGAGCCACAGCGAATTGACCCAAGTGTCTTGGGCCGGCAGAATGTCGGGGACTAGGGGCTGGATGGCCGGGGCATCGACGTAAGGCGTGGGGGCGCGCCGGTCGTCTGGAATGGTGTCGGCGACCTTTTTCAGCGCGTCAAAAACTCGCAACCGCCCCACGCCCGGCACGTCGCGGTCAAAGGTAAAGAGCGCGTACTGGACGCGGCTCGAGCGATCGGCCGAGATCATCTGCTCGTCCGCCTGCCCCAAAGTCAGCCGCGTCCCCGGCACGATCTCGGCCCCGGCGAACACATTGTAGCCCTGCCGGTCGGTCTTGTAGGGATAATCCGGCAAGTCGTCGTCCTCAAAGCGGTCGATCCAATCGTTGTTGTTCAGGTCGATGCCAAAGAGGAATTCGGGCCGGTCCACCGCATAGCGCAAGAACGGCTCTTCGTAGTCGGGAATGAGGTTGTTGACCGTGCCGTTGTCGTTTTGGTTGAAGTCCGAGATAAAGTCGTTGTTCTCGTCCCACCCGGGAAAGATGAGCCGGTCGTTGGCCGAACCCGCGCGGATCCAGTCGGGGTATTGGTCTTGGTCGTCGTTGTCCTCGACGAACTCGTAGAAGTTGCGCTGGGAGTTGTCGTACTGGATGTCGCCGTTGGCATCAACCAAAAAAGCCGTGGTCGAATACGCGTCGTCCATCGCATAGACCTCGCCGAAGAAGAACCACGGATGGAACTGACGGGAGAGGTTGAAAAACCAAGCGTCGGACTGCTCAGTGGCAATTTTGTGGTTCTTGCCCGCCGTAAACAGCGCGGCGTTGGGATACTGAAAGTAGCGCTTGTTGCGGTCCCACTCTCCATAGAAGTCAAACCCCCACAGCCCCTTACCCTCCACCGTAAAGCCGCCGACTAGGTTGCCCGTCGGCAGGCCGTAGTCAAATTTGACGAGTTGGAGGTTGGAAATGTCCTTCACGTTTCCCTCGGCTCGCCGCAGGGTAATCAGCGCCGGCTCGCTGGCGTCGATGGTCTCAGCACTCAGGGGTGCGGCCGGCATGGCGCGGCGGCCCGTCTGGCGGTCGGACCACATCTCCACCTTGAAGTCATTGCCCAAGACGTATTCAAATTCGACGGCCACGATCGCGGTGGGGTCTGGCCCGATGTAGGCCGGATCGTTGAAGTCGTAGTTGAGCACGATGCGCTCGTACCCGTCGGCGGCCGTGTACCCCTGCCGTTCAAACCCGCCGAACTTAATCGGCCACTCCGCGCCGGCGCGCACGACCTCCTCGGCCTCAAACACCTGCTCCTTGTTCGTCTCAAAGTCGCGGCTGATGATGCGCACCCGGTCGCGGAACAAAGCCGCGCCCCCCTCGCCGTCCTCGGGCGTGTCGTCGCTGAGAATGATGGCAATGGCCGTCAGCGGCGTACTGCTCTGGCCGGAAGTGAGGCTGCCGGCGATCAAGTCGCCGCTGAACAGATCGAGCGTGGTGTTGGTATTGCGGGCATCCACTAGGGTCGCGCCCACCTCGATGAAGTCGCCGACCTGCACCGTGCCGCGCCCGCCGAACATGGTCGTGGTATTGGTGCGGGTCTCCGGCTCGCGAGTTTCGCCCAAAATGGGGTCGCTGATCCGCGAGGCGAGAATCGTGCCGGCGTATTTGTCGGCCATGAAGTCGATCTGGACGCCATTGAAACGAGGCCGCGAGAAGGTCAACGGCGTCAGGGTCGTGCGCAGCAGATTGCCGACCGTAATGGCATAGTAGTACTGGCTCTGGGAGTCGCCGCCAATGGTGACCCCGTTGAACCAAGAGTCGAAGCGGGCATTCTGAAAGATGCTGCTGCCGAGTTGGCCGGGTTGGTTTTGGCTCCAGTCGTAGATCAGCCAGCCGCGCCCGATGAAGTTGCCGTAGAAATCGTAGAAGTAGTCGCCTTCGCGGTGGATGTTGACATAGCGCCGAAACTCTTCCTTGGCGTAGTTCGAGTACTCCCACTGCCGCCAGCCGTATTCATTGAAAAGCTCTTGGGGGATGTACCATTTTTTAATAGCTGGATCGAGCGCGCCAAACAGGACCCCCGGTCCGCGCGGCTCAAAGCTGACCGCCCCGCCGCGCTGGCGGCCCAAGCGGTTACCATACTCTTGGGCTTGGGCTTCAGCCGTGCCGGCCAACAACGCCAGCGCGGCCCAACCAATCAGCCCCCACATTCTAAACGCTTGCAAGTCATCTCTCCCTAATTTTTGCATAATCTGAGCAGCTAGTACGCCACCCCGACGACCCCGATTTTCCGCACTTGGCCCGTGCCGGCGCGTAGCGAGACGCTAAACGTGTAATGCCCCGGCGGCACGTACCCTCCGTCGTCGTCCCGGCCATCCCACGGCTGGGCAAAGCGGCCACTGATGGCCTCGCTATCGACCAAGGCCCGCACCAAGCGGCCGGACAGATCGAAAATCGACACCTGCACTGGCGAGGGCCGCACGATATTGGTGATGTCGTACTGGACGAGGACGCGGTCGTTGGTGCCATCGCCGTTGGGCGTAAACACCGGCGAATTCACGGCCACATTGGCCAAGAGCTCCTTGCTGATGGGCACGGCCACCGAAAGATTTTCTTCTAGCGGAGTGCCCACCGGCTGGAGGTCGGAGTCGGCAAAGCCAGCCGCGCTCAAGTCGGCGGCATTGCCGGCCACGACGCCCTGCCCAATGGTCGTCTCGACCGCACGGTTGAAGGCCCGGCCGACAAAGGTCGTGCCAAAGCGCAACACCCCGTTGTCGAATTCCACCTCCAAGACCGCCCCGTCTTCTTGGATGAGCGGGAAGGAAATGGCAAAGCGGTCGTCGCGCACTTCGTCGATGGAGATGCCATTGCTGGCTTGGGGCAAGTTCGCCAAGGACGCGCCGGAAAAATCCGCCTCTTGGACCGCGCCGCCGGGCCGCTCAATGCGCACGCGCCCGATGGCCTCGACTCGCAGGGGGGTCTCTATCTCAAAGGCGTCAAACCCGCGCTGCTGACCCGAGGACTTGTTGAGCACCGCGTACAAAAACCGGGTGTTTTTCCCCACGGCCGCGGAGCGCGGCGAGATCTCGGCGATCAGCTCTTGGGCAAAGGGCGGCGAAATCGCGTCGAAGGCCAAGCCGCCTACGGTGGCCGCCGACTCAAAGTCGTCGCTAAAAAAGTCAATGGAAAACTGGAAGTAGCGGCGCGGACCCGGCGAGCTAATTGGGACGCCGGCACCGTCTATGGGGAGCTGGTCTTGGCTGACGATGCCGGACGCCGAATAGGGGGGAGACCAGCCGCTCCAGTTGTTGACATCGTCGCGGATGACTCCTTTGTCCTCGCCCCGCAACGCGCTGTAATCGGCCTCGTCGAGGGTGACGAGAGCTTGCTGGTCCAGCGGCAGATCCTTGAACACCCCGAGGGCCTCGCGCACATCTACTTCGTCGTTGTCCAGCACGTTTTCGACGAGGGCCTTTAGCTCGGCATCCTCGATGTCTTCGGCCCGCTTCCACGGCACCTCCACATTGGCCGTTGAGGTGCCCGAGCGATTGCCCGCTCGAGCGCCGCCGCCCACGCGGAAGATGCGCTCGCCCGGACGGACCTTGTTGAATTCGACCGGGGCCGGATCGACGCCCGTCCGCGTGCGAATGCGCAAGCGGGACAGATTTGCGTCGCCTCGGGCGTCTTGGACCCAGCGCAAGTTGCCGAACAGGGCCAAGTCGCCAAAGTCGAAAATGTTGGACACATAGCTCGCTTCGGGCACAAAGCCCGTGCCGAAAATCTGGAACTCGGCCATGTCGAAGCCGGCCGCAGTCAGCACCTTGAGCCGCACGAAGCGCACGTATTGCGGATCAATGCGGACATCGACCACGGGTTGGTCGTTTTGGGTCTCGACCGCGACGGTTTGCAAAATCGGCACGCCTTCAAAGGAGTTTTCCGGCGTGCCATCGTTGATGAAAATCTCGTACCCGCGCAGGAATTCGTTTTGGAAGGGAAATTCGACCGAGGGGAAATCCGGGTCGCCGTTGCGCGGAAAGAATTTGAAGCGATTGAGGCCAAAGCGCGCCCCGAGATCCAAGTCGATGATCAGCCCCAGCACTCGAGCGCTTTGAGTGCCCCCAGAAGCGCGCATATCCAAAGCCGTGTCGCCGTCGTTGTCGATCAAATTGGACAACGCCGCCCGAATGGAGCGATTGTTCGGCGAATCAATGCGACCGCCGCGCAACGGCGAGTTGATGCCGACCGCTATGTTGCGGGTGGTATCGGCGCGCTGGGGTGCGATGAAATAGGGCAGGCCCTCGGGCGCAAAGTCAATGACGCCACCGGGGGCGTTGGTTTTTTCAATCGCGGTCGCGCTGCGGATGACCACGGCCGGGAGATCGCCCCCGCCGCTCTCCCAAATCAGGCCCTCTTCGCCGCCGATGATCACGACTTCCGCAACCGCCGAGACCGCGAAAAACAAGAGGCCGGCCACGAGGCCGGCCGAGCGAAAAGCTGTGTGCATAAACCGAAACTCTACCAGTAGTAAGCAGGACGGGCCAACGCCGAATGCCGCTGCATTGTTGCCCAAAAATTCGTCAAATCCTAAATTAACTGCCCGTTAAATAAGCGAATAGTCCCCCCTAGAGCAAGAAATTTTCCATGATCTCAACCCAGCCCTTTCGGCGCGATCGTCGCCTATCGCTCCTGTGTTTCTCCGTCCTTTTCCTCGCGTCCTGCGGCGGCCAGACCGACCCTCCCGAGGAGCCGGATGTCGTCTTGGCGACCGTAGCCGGCGACCCCATTACGCTCGCGGCTTTCACCGAGTTCAGCACCCTCATCCCGGCGGGCATGAAAAAGGGCGACACCCCGCTCGCCAAGAACCGCCAAGTCCTCAACAGCCTAATCGACAAGCGGCTCTTGCTCGCCGAGGCCGAGGCCCTGCAACTCGCCGACGACCCCGCGATTCAAGCCGAGCTGGCCTTCTTTGCCAAAAACCGCTTGCTTGACTTGTACACGCACCGCGAAATATCGCAAAGAATCGTCGTTACCGACGAGGAGATGGAGGAGCACTATCGAGCCACGCACCGCGATCGCGCCCTCCGCTTCAGCGGCATCATGCTCAAGACCCGCGAGGAAGCCGAGGACATTTTGCAGGCCGTGGCCGACGGGGCGCAGTTCATGGAGCTGGCCAAGGGGCACTCGCTGCACCGCGATAGCGGCGAACAGGGCGGCGATGTGGGAGGCTACAAACTCAAGGACAAGGTCCTGCCGGCCATTGCCGAAGCGATCTTCCCCCTCGCCGTGGGCGAGGTATCCCAACCCATCCGCTTCCAGTTTGCCGGCGAGCCTCACTACACGGTCTTTCAAGTCACCGACGAGATGCCCCTGCCGCTCGCCGCGTCCGAGCGCAAGGTGCGGGAGGAAATTTTTGGCCGCAAGCGGGCCGCCCGCTACCAAGCCCTCCTCGATTCGCTGCAAGGCGCGTACGGCCCTGAGCTGCGCGACGAGCCGATTCGCGCCCTCAACCAGCACAGCGAGCAGGCCGCAGACGACCTATACGCCTTGCCGGCTGCGCTGGGCGACGAGGCCATCGTCACCTTTCGCGGCGGTCAAATCAGTTGCCGCGAGTTCCTCGATATGGCGCGGCAAATGCGCGCCGGCCGGCCGGAACTAGCCGACTCCGCGCGCGTCGCCTTCCTCCTCAAAACCGCGATCATTCCGGCCTTTCTCTTTGCGACCGAGGCCCGCGCCCTCGGGCTAGACCAAGACCCCGACCTCCTCAAGCGCGTCCGCGACAAGCGAGACGATCTGTTTCTCAACGCCCTGCGGCAGCGCTACGTCGATCAGCACGTCACAACCACTCCAGCCGAGGCCCGCGCTTTCTACGATAGCCACCCGAAAAAATTCACCGCGCCGCTGACGACCGAAGTGGTAGAAATTCTCGTGGCTTCCGATTCTTTGGCCCAGCGGCTCAAGCGCGAAATCCTCGCCGGCGCCGATCCAGCCCCGCTGGCCCGCGCCCACACCCTCCGTCCCGGTGCCGACCACCACGACGGGCACCTGACCCTCAGCCCCTACACCAAGGCGTATTATCAGGGCATCTACGACTTGGCGCATTCCCTGCCCATCAGCCAAGTCGGCGGTCCCGTGCCGGTACAGGGGGGCTACTCGATCTTCAAGGTCCTCGACCGCCACGAAAAAAAGCATCCCTACGACGCCACCTCGCGTCGCCGCGCCACGGCGTACGTAAAGCTCGACAAATCCAAGCGCGGGTACGTGCAGTACGTGCGCGGCCTGCGGGATCAGCACCCGGTCGAGGAGTTTGCCGACGCCATAGAACGCGCCCTCGGCGCTCCGCCCCCTAACTGAAATTGAGCGGGGTCGTGCTCCTGTTCCTTTTGCTCGCTTGGGGCTGCGCCCGCGACGATCCCCGGCTAGCCGAGGGCCAGCAGCACTTCTACAACCGAGATTACCAAGCCGCGATTGCGGTCTTACAGCAAATCGTCCAAGGCCCGTCCCCCTCGCCAGCGGCCTATCGCTATCTAGGGCGTTGCTACCTCCAAATTGGCCAGTACGACCAAGCGCGGGAAACAGCGCATGCCGGCCTAGCCCACGCTCCCAGCGATCCCGAGCTCTACGATCTACTCGGGGCCATCGAGATGACCCGCGCATTCGCCGAGGCCCGGTACAGCGAGACCCATGCCGCCCTATCGGCCTTCCAACGGGCCATTGAACTCGACCCACACCGTGCCACCACCCACTACAACCTCGGCCTCGTGCATAGCTACCGCGACAGCACCCACCACGCCGAGCGCGCTTGGCTAGCCGCCTTGCAGGTGGATTCCACGCTCGCGCCCGCCCATAAGAAGCTGGGCCTGTACTACCGACGCCAAGGCGCATTAGACCAAGCCCTGAGTCACCTGCAACGCGCCGTGCAGTACGCGCCTGAAGACGCCGAAGCGCATTTCCATCTCGGCTTGCAGCACCGCGCTCGCGGGCACTACGACCAAGCTGTGGTCGCCCTAGAGCGGGCCGCGGCGCTCAACCCCTATTCGCCCCAAGTTCACTTCAATCTGTCTCAACTCTACTTGCGCCTCGGCCAGCGCGAGCGGGGAGAAAAAGCCCTCGCGAACTCGGAAATCCTCCGCCAGCACCAGCGGGGGATCGGCTCGGAGCAATCCCTGCCCGATGTGAGCGCGGTGGCCATTGGCTCGGCTACGGCCCGCTACAACCTCGCTTTGCACCTCTCCTTGCAGGGCCAATACGACCAAGCCATTCTCGAATATCAAAACGCCCTCGCGATCAACCCCAAGCTAAAAGACGCGCACAGCAGCCTAGGCGTCCTGTTCACCTATCAGGGCGATTTAGCCGCGGCGGCCGAGCATTTTCGCCAAGCCCTCGCCCTCGACGGCGAAGACCCGCTCAGCCACGCTCGGCTGGGGATGGTTCTCCTCAAGCAGCAACGCTATGCAGCGGCTCGGGCCAGCCTGCGGCGCGCGGCCGCCCTCGATTCTAGCTTGCACGAGGCGGCCCACGGGCTCGGCTTGACCGCGGCCCGCACGGGCGATTTGGCAGGGGCCATCGCCCACTTTGCCGAGGCCGCCCGACTCAGCCCCACGAGCGCACTAGCCCACTTAAACTTAGGGGTGGCCTACGCGAAATCGGCCCACTTTGCCGAGGCCGCCCGCGCGTATTCCCGCGCCGTTGAACTGGACCCCGCCAATGAACGCGCCCATCGCTACCTCAGCGACGCGTACCGGGAGTTGGGCCACCGGGAAAAAAGCCGCGCCCACCGCGAAAAGGCGCGGCAGCTAGCGTCAAAGGCCCCCTAGCCCCGTGCCACGCATCCTCTACTCGGCGGCCTGCTGCCTCGCGGTGGCCCTGCCATCGCACGCGCTGACCATCTATCGCATCGGCGGGGCCGACCTGCCCAAACCGGCGTTGGAAGCCGAGTACGAGTTCGTGCAACTGTCTTGGGAAGCGGTCGATCCCCAGCAGCACGGCCAAGCCCAATGGGTCGCGCTAGAGCCAGAGCGCATCGGCCCGTTGTTGCTAACCCCCTCGGTCAACCTAGCACCGCTGTTGGAATCCCTCGGGGGCCGCATCCTCGTCCTAGAGTGGAACGGCTGGCGGCAGTGGTACGAAGACGACATCCTGATCTTCGACGGCGACCCAGAAACCGCGTACCTAGGGGATGGGCGCTATCTCCGCGTGGCTGGCTACGGCCCCCAGCACAAGTACTGGGTCTTCGATTTTGGCGGGCGGTTTTTCGTCGATCGCGTGCGCTTTTATCCGCGCCCGCGCTTTGCGGACACCCGCTTTGTCGAGCGCTTCATCTTGGGGACCAGCGATGGCGATCCCCTCGCCGACGGCACCCGCGAGTACGAGGTTAGCTGGCGCAACAGCACCCTCGACTTCGACATCGTCCACCGCATCCGCGAGAACACCCAAGCCGTCATGGAACTGGCCCTGCCCGACGAACCCATCCAGCAGGTGTTCATCGAGCTGCCCGAAAACAATCGCGGGATCTGGGAAATCGCCGAATTCGAGATCTACGGGGCCGGCCCGGCCGCCTTCTCTCGCTATACCTCCAACCTCATCGACTTGGGGCAACCGGCCGCCTTGGGTGCCTTGACTTGGGGCGGCCAGCTCGACGCGGAGGCCCGCATCGAGCTGAGTGTCCGCACGGGTGACGACGACGACCCCAACACCTATTGGCGGCGCACGTTTCGCGGCAGCGAGCGGACCCGCTTCGACGCGGCCGGCCAACCGCTCACCCTGCAAACCTACAACCAGCTACAACGGGGCGAGCAGGCCGGCTTCACCCCAGACGTCGAGGACTGGAACTTCTGGAGCGCACCCTTTGCCTTTGCCGCCGGTCGCGGGGTCATACCGGGCGATCGGCTGCGCCGCTACGCGCAATTTAGGGCCGAATTCCACTCGACCGCCGAGGCGACCGGCCATCTGGCGTACTTGCAGTTCAGCGCGTCCATCCCACCGCTGGCCTCCCAAGCCTTCGGGCACATCCACCCGCTGCGAGCACCGGTCCTAACCCCGACCCTCTTTACCTTTTATCTAGAGCCCCACATCGCAGCCGACGACCTCGGGTTTGACCACTTAGCCATCGCCACCACCGCCCAAGTGCAGGCTGTGGAAGCCGTGCGGATCGGCGGGATAGACGTTGCCCATATCGTTCAGCACACGGCCGAGGGGTTTGAAATGGCCTTGCCGCGCATGGATCAGCAGCGGACCGGCGAGCAGGTCGAGGTCGATTTTTGGGCCGAGGTCTTCGCGTACAACACCCACTTTGCCGGGCGAATCCGCGACAGCACGCGCCCGTTTGAAGTGGCTCAGCCCGTGTCCCCGCAAACGACCAACAGCTTACAGGTGGCCTTGCTCAGCCTCGACCAGCCGCTCATCGGCCGCCTCGCCCTGCATCCGCCGGCCTTCACCCCCAACGGCGACGGTCGCAACGACGCCGTGCAGATCGAATACGACCTTCTGTATTTAGTGGATGCAACGCGCGTGGAACTCGCCGTCTTCAACCTCGCCGGCCGCGCGGTGGGCGTCATCTACGACGGGCTTGCCACCAGCGGTCGCTTTGCCGTCGAATGGGACGGCCGCACTCTTAGCGGGGACCTCGTGCCGCCGGGGTCGTACCTCGTCCGCCTCACCGCAGCAATCGGCCGCGGCCAGCAGCGACGCCAAAGCCTCGTGTCGGTCGTCTATTGACGCGGCTCCACGACGGTCAGCACCTGATCGGCGGCCAGATCGCTCAGCACCTGAACCACCCCGCTGGGCCAGCGCACTTCGAGCCGCTCGACGCGCTCGGCCCTGCCCAAGCCAAAGTGTAGCCGCAGATCGCTGTGGGACAAATAGCTCCCCCCGCTCTGCACCTCGGCATGCTGGCTCCGCCCGCCCGCACTGAGGATCACCCTCGCCCCAATCCCGTCGCGGTTGCTCGCCGTGCCCACCAAGCGCACCAGCAGGTAGCGGCCGGAGTCGGAGTCGTTGTGCAACAGAGTGGGCGGGCCGTTGAGATTGAGGATGAATAGGTCGATGTCGCCATCGCCATCGTAGTCGGCGAAACTCGTCCCGCGACTGACGCGGCTCAAGGCAAAGCCTGGGCCAGCGGCCGCCGACACCTCCACCAAGTGCCCGTCCCGGTTCTCAAACAGCGAGTTGGTTTGTTCGTAGCTGGAGTTGACCCGGGGCAGGTCGGCCTGTGGATAGGTGTGGCCGTTGGCGACGAAAAGATCGCGGTCGCCATCGTTGTCGTAGTCGAAAAAGCCCGTGCCCCACGAGACCAATTCGGCCGGGGCCGCTCCGATCCCCGCCGCAAAAGACACGTCGGCAAAAAAGCCCCCGCCCTCATTCCTATACAGCGCGTTGTACTCGTCGGCAAAATTGGTGGCGAAGAGGTCAAAGAGGCCGTCGTTGTCGTAATCGCCCCAAGCGGCCCCCATGCACCCTTGCGCCACCCCTTCCCCGCTGTACGCCACACCCGCCACGAGGCCCTCCGCCGCAAAGCGCCCGTCTTGGCGATTGCGAAAGAGCAGATTGGGCGTGGAGTCGTTGGCCACGAACAGATCGGGCCAGCCATCGTCGTCGTAGTCGCCGAACAGGGCACTCATGCCGTAGAACGCCTCGCCCTGTAAGCCGGCCTCTTTTCCGTACTCCGCAAAGGTGCCATCGCCCTCGTTGCGGTAAAACACATCCGCGGCCGGCAACAGGCCCACCGGCCCGCAGTACACCTTCACGTTCTTCCACAAGCAGGGTATCGGCGACTCGTAGTCCAAGGAGAAATCCACGTAATTGGCCACGTACAAATCTACGTCGCCATCGCGGTCGTAATCCCCAAAGCTCGCACCCGTGCCCCATCCGGTATCGCCCACGCCGGCCGCGACCGTCGCATCGGCAAAGCGGCCCGCGCCGCGGTTGCGATACAGGGTGTTGCGGCCAAAGTTGGTCACGTAGAGGTCGGTGTGGCCGTCGTTGTCGTAATCGGCGGCCGCGCATCCCATCGACCAGCTCGTATCGCCCACGCCGGCTGCGGTCGTCACCTCGACAAAGCGGCCGCGGTCGTTGCGGTAGAGCAGATTGGCCGGATGCTCGCCAGCGGCAAAGCCGGCAAAGGAAGAGCCGTTAGTCACGTACAAATCCACGTCGCCATCGCGGTCGTAATCGAAAAAGGCGGCCCCGCCCATCATCCCCTCGACTATGTAGCTTTGGTCGGTCCCCGAGACATTGGGCTCCGTCAGGCCAGCGACCGCCGCCTGATCGACGAATTGCGCGGCGAGCGGCTCGCTCCACCCGCTAACGGCCCCCACGAGACCCAGCAGCAACGCCCCCACTATTCCTGCTCCACGACCAATACCCGATCGACCAACGTGCGGTGCCGCTCTTGCACGCTGCCATCGGGCCACGTGATCTCAATCCGCTCCACGAGCGCGCAATCGCCCAAGCCAAAGTGCAATCGGCCATCGCTCGCCGACAGATAGGTGCCCCCGCCAATCCGCTGGCGCGTTTGTACTGTGCCGCCGCAGAATACCCGCACCCGCGCCCCCACCGCGTCGCGATTGGCCCGCGTCCCCACCAGTTGCAGGGACAACCAGTTATGGGCCGCCCGCAGGTCGTTGCGGTACAGCCGCGCCGCGGCATTGACGTTGGTCACCAGCGCGTCCAAGTCGCCGTCGTTGTCGTAATCGCCATAAGCGGCCCCGCGCGACACTGCGGCCAGCTCAAAGGCCGGGCCGCTACGGGCCGACACGTCGGCAAAGGCACCATGGCCATCGTTGGCGAAAAGCTGGTTGGGCTGGGCGTAGCTCAACGCGGAGTCCTGCAAGGCAATGCGGTCGAGGACATGGCCGTTGGCTACGAACAAATCTACGTCGGCGTCGTTGTCGGCATCGGCAAAAAACGCACCAAATCCCAGCGGCAGTAAGGTCGCGCCCTGTAGGCCAGCGGCCTCGGTCGCATCGACAAAGCGGCCGCCGCCCTCGTTGCGGTACAGGGTGTTGCTCTCGCGGGAAAAGTTGGTCACTAACAGGTCGGCATCGCCATCGGCATCGCCGTCGCCGACCGCAATCCCCATGCCGGCCTCGGCTTGGCCGGCGTCGTTGTACGCGGCCCCAGCCGCCAACCCGGCCTCAGCAAACGTGCCGTCGCCGCGGTTGCGATAGAAAAAATTGCGCGTACCGTCGTTGGCCACATACACATCGAGATAGCCATCGGAGTCAAAATCAGCGGCCGCGACCCCTAGCCCCTTGCCAAAAGGACTGAAGACCCCGCTGGCCCGCGCCACTTCGGAGAAATGCCCGTCCCCCTCGTTGCGAAAGAGTGCGTCGGGCGCGCCGTTGTAGCGCCTCGGGCTGCAATAGGTCCGCTGGCCGGCCGGAACGCGCAAGGTGGCCCCGGCGCTGGCGACCGCGCCGCCGCACAAGCGGTTGGTGCCCGGCGTCAAGTCGAGGTAATTCGTCACGTAGAGATCGAGATCGCCGTCGTTGTCGCAGTCGAAAAAGGCCGCGCTCGTACTCCAGTGGGGGTCGGCCACGCCAGCCGCCTGCGCCCGCTCGGCAAAGGTTCCGTCCTCCTGATTCCGATAGAAGGCATTGCGGCCATAGTTGGTCACGTAGAGATCGGCGCGACCGTCGTTGTCGTAATCGCCGACCGCGCACCCCATGCCGTAGCCCAAATCGCCGGTCGCGGTTTGCGCGGTGACCTCGCGGAAGGTGCCGCCCGCATTCTGGTAAAGGCGATTTTGCGTCTGGCCCAAGCCGGGCGCTTGACGCCACGCCAGCACCAGAGTATCCACTCGGCCGTCGTAGCGCAGGGGCGGCCGGAAATCCTCAACGACCCAAGTGCCCGCTGAATCGCCAGCCACGAGATTGATCGGCGTCAAATGCTCCCGCCACGGCGACAGGTCGAAGCCATCCACTAGATAGACATCCAGCCAGCCATCGTTGTCCCAGTCGAAAAAGGCCGCGCCGGCCCCCATCGTCTCAATCAGGAAGTAATCGCCGCTGGCGCCGCTGGTGTGGCGGAAATCCAGCCCGACCTCGGCCGCCACCTCAACGAAAAAGGCCGCGGGCTCGGGCGCAGCACAGCCGCAGCACAGGAGGGAAAAAACCAAGATCGGGAGCAAAGTGGATGGATAAGGGGCGTAGCTATTCACCGCAAAAAAATAAGCCCTACCCCAAGTGCGCGACAGTAAAATGGGTTCATATTGTTGGGCGTAATCCAGTCGATACGGTGGCGCGTAAGGGTAGATTACGGTACAAGGCGGCGCGGTCCTAGCCGCTACCGGCTAGCGTAAGGATCGGCTGCGTCCCGCATCCCATCGCCGACCACGTTGAAGGCCAAGACCGCGACGACCACGAAAAGCCCGGGCAGCAACAGCCACGGCGCCATAGCCACGGCCTGAAAATTTTGCGCCTTTTGCAGCAACACGCCCCAGCTAACTACGGGAGCCCGCAGCCCAATCCCCAAAAAACTCAGCGCGGTCTCGCCGAGAATCATGCCGGGAACCGCGAGGGTGGCCGACGTAATCACGTGGCTGAGGAACGACGGCAGCAGGTGCTTGAAAATGATTTTCAACTCGCTGGTCCCCGATAGGCGGGCGGCGACCACAAAATCCTCGTCGCGCAACGACAGAAAGCGACCGCGCACCACCCGTGCTAACCCGGTCCAGCCCATCAGCGAGAGAATGATGGTGACGCCAAAGTAAATCCGCAGCGGCGGCCAATGCGCTGGCAGCGCCGCGCTCAATGCCATCCACAGCGGCAGTTGCGGCACGGCCATCAGGACCTCGATCATGCGCTGCACCACCACATCGACCCAGCCGCTGTAATAACCAGCCAAGCCTCCCAGCAGGATGCCGATGAGGAAGGTCAAGGCCACGCCGATCAGCCCAATGGTCAGCGAAATGCGCGCCCCATATATGATTCGGCTGAAGAGATCGCGGCCCAAGTCGTCGGTGCCAAAGAGGAACAACGGCCCGCTGCCCGCGCCGAACAGGTGCAAGTCCGCGGCAAAAAGCCCCCAAAATTCGTAGGCCGGGCCGCGCACAAAAAAGCGGATGGGATACACGGCCTCGGTATCGACCAGATACTCGCGCTGCCACGGGCCGGCGGTCGAGTCTTGCCGCACGCCGTGGACAAAGGGACGCCAGTGAAAGTGCCCCTCGCCATCGAAGAAGCGGATCTCCTGCGGCGGGCAGAGGACGTACTGGGCGTGGCGCTGGTCGGGCTGGTAAGGCGAGATAAATTCGCACAGGGCCGCGAGCCCGTAGAGTGCGATCAGGGCCGCACTACCGGCTAGGGCCAGCCGATGGCGGCGAAAGCGCAGCCACATCAGCCGCCACTGCGAGGCGTCGGCCAGTTGGGCCGCGGGGCGAGCTTCACTCATAGCGGATGCGCGGGTCGGCAATGGCCAAGAGAATGTCCGACAGCAGGGTGCCTATTACCGTCAGGACGCTGAGCACGAGGAGGAAACTGCCCGCCAAATACATGTCTTGGTTGCGGAGGGATTCGAGCAGCAAGGGGCCGGTCGTCGGCAGGCTCAACACCACGCTGGTGATGGCCGAGCCGGAGATCAGGTGCGGCAGCATCCAGCCGACTGTGCTGATAAAGGGATTGATGGCAATGCGCAACGGGTACTTAATCACCAAGCGGACCGGGCCGAGGCCCTTGGCCAGCGCGGTCGTCACGTAGGGCTTGCCTAGCTCGTCGAGGAGATTGGCCCGCATGATCCGCATCAGCCCGGCCATGCCGGCCGTGCCGATGACCACGGCCGGGATCCACAGATGCCCGAGCAAGTCGGCGAACTTGGCCAAGCTCCACGGCGCACTCGCGTATTCGGGAGAAAACAACCCACCCACGGCGATCCCAAACCACTCGTATCCCAAGTACATCAAAACCAGCGCGAGCAGGAAGTTGGGAGTCGCCAAGCCGACGAAGGCCGCGAGGGTGGCCGTGTAGTCGAGCACTGAGTACTGGCGCAGAGCCGAATAGACGCCCACCGGGAAGGCCACCAGCCAAGTCAACAAGGTCGCGGTCGAGGTGATCAGCAAGGTGTAGCCAAGCCGCTCCCAGATCAGGTTGTTGACCGACTGGCCGTACATCACCGAATAGCCCATATCGCCTTGTAGGAAGCCGCCCATCCACTTGCAGTATTGGATGAACAGCGGGTCGTCGAGGTGGTAGCGGGCGCGCAGGGCGGCGATTTGTTCCTCGGATATGTCTTGGCCCTCGGCCTGTAGCTCTTGCAGGCGCGACGTGATGATGTCCCCGGGCGGCAACTGGATGACGACGAAGACCAGCACCGAGACGGCCAGCAGCGTGGGGATCATAATCAGGACGCGGCGGATGATGTAGTTGATCATGGCTCCGTTTGCCGTAGATACCAAGTCTCTGGATAGTACGGCCAAGACCAGCGCGAATCCCACCCCCAATAGCCCTGTCGCGGGACATTGCGCAGCCGATTGCTAACGATGACGGGGTGTGGCCCTAGGCCGATGATGCCGAGTGCCCACAGGTTTTCAGCTTGGCTCTGGAGAATTTTCTTGCCCATAGCGATGCGCTCTTGGAGGTCCGATGTGCGGCGGAGCACCTCCCACCAAGCGATTAGCTCGCGGACTTTGGCCGGCGGCATCCAGCCGCGCCCTCCGTCCGACAAGTACCATCGCGACCACTCCGGCCATTGGGTCACCTCCTGCCCCACGTGCATGGGCACGTACCAAAAAGGCTCGATGGGAAAGAGAATGTCGGCGTTGCGATCGGCGTGCCAGATGCTCATGTCCATAACGCCGCCTCGGGTGCGGATGCCTTGCAGGGCGCCGCTTATTTGCTTGCGGTTGATGTGCAGCCCCACCTCTCGCCAGTGGGCCGTTACCAAGTCCACAGAGACTTGCTTAGGCGTCTCCCCAAGCGTGTACTCCAGCGTGATTTCGAGAGGGCGACCATCGGGATGCTCGCGCCGGCCGTCGCCGTCGCGGTCTATCAGCCCCATCTCGTCGAGCAAGGCGCGGGCGCGCGGCGGGTCGTGCTCGGCCCAAGCCGCGGCAAAGGCCGGCTCAAAGTAGCGGCTCGACGGTACGACCGTCAACTGCCGAGGAATGCCTTGCCCGTAATAGGCAATGTCGTTGATCTCGGCGCGGTCAATGGCCAGCGAGAGGGCGCGGCGAAAGCGCACGTCTTGAAAAATTTGCCTGAGACGCTCATCGGGGTGGGTCATGTTGACCATCAGAGCCACGTCCGAGCCGTAGGGACGGGGCCAGAGGTACGTCGCATAGCCGTTGTCTCGTTCAAAGCGCTTAAACAGCGGGATGTCGGCGGTCTTAAACTGCCGCCCGGCAAAATCGACCTGCCCGGTGGCGGCCTTGGCCGCCATGATCTCGGAGCTGTCAACCCGCTGGACTTCGAGGTAATCTATATAGGGCAACTGGTTGCCGGCTGGATCGACTTTGGGGTAATAGGGGTTGCGGCGATAGCGGACCCGCGTCGAGGTCTTGCTGACCACCACATAAGCGGTCTGCACCGGCTTGTGAAAGACCATTAGGTCGCGCGTATTGACAACGGCTTGGAAGTAGGTGCGCCAGTCTTGCAGGCCGAGCTCTGCTGCTTGGCGCGCTAGCTGGTCCGCATCGGTAAAGTCGGGGTGATAGCGGCGCATAAAGTGCGCCGGTGCCGACAGATGCGAGCTGTTGTGGGCGAGGTGCTTGACAAAAAGCGGCATCGGCTGGGGAAAGTGATAACTAAAAAGGTGGGGACCGTGTTTTTCGATGCGGGCCCCCTTAAAGCGGGGCGATACTACGGGCGTGAGGCTTTTGTTCTTATGGACGCGGTCGAACCAAAAGACAAAGTCGTCGGCCGTCACCGGGTGCCCGTCAGACCACTTGTGGCCGGGCCGGAGGAAAACCGTCAGGGTCTGCGCGTCGTTGTGGTACTCGACGCGCTCGGCAAAGTTGGGCAGCGTTAGCTGGAGCTGAGGGCCGGGGCGCAGGGTTCCTTCGGGCACGTTGAGGAGCTGTTCGCCGGCGAGGAAGAGCCGAGCGGTGCCCCCATAAGTCCCAATCCCGTCGAGGGGCTCGACGACAATCGGGTCGTCGGGGAGCCGCTCCTCCACCGGCGGCAACTCGCCGGCCGCTACCAGTTCGTCGAGCACGGGCGACTGGCGGAAGGTCGTCAAGCCGATTTCCGAGGCCGTGCGCGGCGGGTGGAACCAGCTTTCGGGCCACGCGGTGCGCGGGATGTCGCCCCCGGCCGGCGGGGGCGACGCTTCACTTGCCTGACCGCATCCTACTAGGGCCGCGAGCACCAGCAGGAACCCGGCCTGCACTGCATTTACAAGCGTCATATTGGATAGAAGGTAGCGAAAAGCAAAGCCAACAGTCTAAAGAGAGCGCACTCGTTGCGCCAGAAGGCGCAGCGGCCTACCTTCCTTAGAGACTAACACAGCGCGAGGAGGTGGCGATATGAAACTGCTAATATGCGTAGTCCGGCCCAACGCATTAGACGCGATCAAAGAGGCGTTGAGCGGGTTGGGCATCCAAGGCATAACGGTCAGCGAAGTCAAGGGTTTTGGCCGCCAGAAGGGCCATAAGGAGATATACCGCGGTGCCGAGTACGTCGTCGATTTTACCCCCAAGATCAAGGTCGAAGTGGTGGTCAGGGACGACCTCGCCGAGCAGTGCTTGAGCACTGTGCGCGAGGCCGCGCAAACCGGGCGCATCGGCGACGGCAAAATTTTTATGCTATCGGTGGATGAAGTAGTGAGGATTCGCACCGGGGAAACCGGCGACGCGGCTGTTTAGCATCCGGCGACAGAGGTTCGACGACGCGGCTGCACCCATACCGGGTGTGGCCGCTTTCTCCTAACAGGCAGGGCGTGAAAAGAGCAGAGAGCACAGGGATAGCATCCCGGCTTTCCGTCCGGGCCAGTTAAGAGAAGGCACTAGAGAAAATGCGGGACGGGCGGCCGTTGACCTTGCGAGGTCTGTCGGATCCGATCCCGAAATGGGCTTTAAGGGCCCTTCGTCAGAAAGAGGATAAGATGGACGAAAACGGACAATCTTGGTTTGAAGATTACGCAGAAGACGCGGACGAGGTACAAGTCGAGGAGTACGACATTACCGTATCTCCCAACGATTTCAACGTAATGACGTTGCACAGCTTCGTGGAATCTGGTGCGGTACGCATTCCCGGCTTTCAGCGCAACTTCGTCTGGGATTTAGGGCGTGCCTCTAAATTGATCGAATCCCTCATACTCGGCCTACCAGTACCACAACTGTTCCTTTACGAACAGGAGCATAACAAGTTTCTCGTCATAGATGGCCAACAGCGCCTGATGTCGATTTACTATTTTATTAAGAAGCGGTTCCCGCGGAGGGAACGCCGAGTAGAACTTCGCTCTATATTTGATAGCAAGGGGGACATTCCAGAAGAAGTACTGAACGACGACGGCTATTTTCAGTCCTTCAATCTCCGGCTGCATGAAAAAATTCCCAATCATCCAAACAAGTTCAAGGGCCTGAACTACTCCACGCTTGGAGACTACAAGCACCAGTTCGATTTGCGGCCAATAAGAAATATCGTCGTCAAACAGAACACGCCCGATGACCACTCTTCAATATATGAGATATTTAACCGGCTCAACACGGGTGGTATAACCCTGAGTCCGCAAGAGATTCGCACTAGCCTATATCACTCTGAATTCTATAATTTACTGTACGAGATTAACAATATGCAGGGGTGGAGGAGAATTTTGGGACAGTCCGAACCTGCTTTGCATATGCAGGACACTGAATTTCTTCTCCGCGGATTCGCCACGCTTGTCGATGGTGAGAATTATGCGCCGTCCTTAGCCAAGTTCTTGAATCAGTTTTCCAATAAATGTAAAAATCAACGTCCAACGCAGAATGAGTACTGCCGAAAACTCTTTGAATCATTCCTAAAGGCATGCTCTAATCTGCCGAATGATGCCTTCAAAAATAAGAGAAACAATCGCTTCAATGTTGCGCTCTATGAGTCAGTTTTTACGGTTGTCTGTGAGAAGGCATTTGCAGAACGACGCGTCGTCGCTGGTGAAATAGACATAGAGCACCTGCAAGCTCTCGAAAAAGACAAGGAGTTCGCTGAAGCGAGCCGAGCAAGGACTACGGACACCTCAAATGTGCATAAGAGACTGAACAGGGCACGAGAACTTGTGGGGGGAGCCGAATTCTGATGAGTGTTATTGATGGCTTACACAAGGATTTCTCTGATATACTGACCTTCTTGTATAAGTCAGGCGAAATTTCATGGCGCAGTGTTGCAGATGAAAACTTCAGGAAAGTATTGTTAGTAGCTGCCGCGAGCCATTTTGAACGGTCTATGACGGAGGTAGTGGTCAATTTTGTGGAACAGGTTACTGCAAAAGATCATCCTATAAAGTGGCTTGTGCAAAACAAAGCAGTGAGTCGTCAGTACCACACATGGTTTGATTGGGAGAAGAAGAATGCCAATAGGTTTTTTGGTCTATTTGGAGATTCCTTCAAGAATCACATAGCGGAAAAGGTGAAAATGAGTAACGACGTAGAACTATCTATACAGGCATTCTTAGAAATTGGCCGTGAGAGAAATCGTCTTGTTCATGGCGACTATGGCAGCTTCTCACTTGAGAAAACCTCCGAAGAAATATATAAACTCTACTCTGATGCGAAGGCTTTCGTAGAATGGTTCCCAGATGAACTCAATAGGTTCACTGAAGAAGAATCACTGGACAGACGATTACCGCTTGCGGTGGGCAACCGTAGGCCGTAGGTAGAAAGGCGATGAAGGAAGGCTATGGCGATGCACAGCGAAATATACGCGGCCTACGCCGCGGCGCGCCCCCGGTCGCAGGAGTATTTTGCGCGCGCTTGCAAGGTGCTCGGCGGCAAGGCGGGGCACGACCTGCGCTACGCAACGCCGGTGCCGCTCTATATCGAGCGGGGGACCGGCGGCCGCAAGTGGGATGTCGATGGCAACGAGTACATCGACTTTTTGCTCGGCAACGGGGCCTTGCTCTTGGGACACGCGCCGGCCGAAGTCGTAGCGGCCATCGCCGCGGCGGTGGGGCGCGGGACGCACTTTGGCAACGACCATCCACTGCACATCGAATGGGCCGAGCGCATCCAAGCACTGGTTCCCTCGGCCGAACGAGTGCGTTTGGTCAATTCGGGGACGGAGGCGACCTTGCTGGCGCTGCGCTTGGCGCGGGCTTTTACGGGACGCCACAAGGTCCTGCGCTTTGCCGGCCACTTCCACGGGTGGCACGACGACGTGATGCGCGGGGTGCAGCCCCCCTTTGACGCGGATGGCTCCTTGGGCATTCCCCCGCAGGTGCGCGACCACATAGTCTGTGTGCCGGCGGGCGATGCGGCCCAAGTCGCCGACATCCTCGATGCAGAGGGCGATATTGCCGCGGCGATTATCGAGCCATCGGGAGGTTCGTGGGGCCGAGTGCCCTTGGCACCGGAGTTTTTGCGCGACCTGCAAACAATAACCCGCGCCCGCGGGGTGGTGCTGATTTTCGACGAGGTAGTCACCGGCTTTCGCTTCAGTCCGGGCGGTGCTCAAGTGCTCTACGGGCTGCGGCCGGATCTATCTTGTTTTGCCAAAGTGGTAGCCGGGGGCATGCCCGGCGGGGCTGTGGTAGGACGAGCGGACATTATGGAGCTCTTCGATGTGCCAGACGATTCCCGCCCGCACGTGACGCACCAAGGGACCTTCAACGGGGCACCCCTTTCGGCCGCGGCTGGGATTGCCGTGCTCGAGCGCGTGGCCACGGGCGAGCCGATAGACCGAGCCAACGCCCGCGCCGCTGAGCTGCGTGCTGCTTGGGACGAAGTACTGGAACGCCGCGGTATCGCTGGGTACGTGTATGGAGTGTGTTCGACCTTTCACGTCTATTTTGAAACCGATCGCCAGCGCGTACAAAAGGCCCATACCCGGGCGGATTTGCACACCACCGCAGCCGAGCGGCTCAAGGGGATGCCGGGGAAGCTGGTCGAAGAGTACCAGCGCAATTTGCGCTTTTACGGGGTCGATAACATGAGCTCCACCGGGGGCGTACTCTCGTCTGCACACACGGCCCAAGACATTGAGGAAGCGACCGCGGCGTTTGCCCAAGCGGTTGAGTCGCTCTTGGCCCAAGGGCTGGTTCTGACGTTGTAGCACTGCGGCCTTGCCGCGCAACGCAGCCGTCTGTAGTTTTTTGTTACATTCTCTGCACATTTTCCGCGAGGTACGTCTATGGCCGAAGTCGTTCGCCACAACTGTGGTCTGACCATAGCTCACTCTCTCCACGACGCCTACCGCTTTATTCATTCGCTCCAGCATCGAGGCCGTGAGGCGGCCGGCATTGCTGCTGTCGGCGACGACCGCATCGACGTGATCAAGTGGAAGGGCGGGGTTTCGCGCTTCGACGTAACCGATCTCCACAAAATTTTCCTCAGCCCCAACTACCACACCTACATGGCCCACGTGCGCTACGCCACCCGCGGCTCGAAGGACAAAATCCTCGAGGAGGCGCACCCGCACGTCATCGGCGGCACGGTCGAACACCGCGACAACCACATCCTGATCTGGGACTGCGACATAGCGGCTGTCCACAACGGCCAAATCGACCGGGTCTTCTTTGAGGACTCGGCGCCCTTGCACTTGTATTCGAGTTGCGACACAGAGGCCCTGCTCTACCTCTACCGCGAGCGCGGCGCGTCCAACTTCCTCAAGGAAGTGCCCGGGGCCTATACCTTGGCCATTGCCGACAAGCGCGAGCGCGACGTGATCGCGATACGCGATCGCACCGGGATCAAGCCCGGAGTCCTCGGTTGGAAGGACGGCAAGTACGTGATGGCCTCGGAGGACATCGCCTTCCGCAAAAACGGCGGCGAATACGTCGAAGACTTGGAGCCGGGAGCGATCTACTATCTCACGCCCGAAGGGAACTACAGCAAGGAAGTCGTGGTCCAGACCAACCCCGCCTATTGCTTTTTTGAATGGAACTACATCACCGACCTCGACTCGATCATCAACGGCGTCAGCGTGCGCCGCATCCGCGAATCCCTAGGAGAGATGCTCAGTGAGGAATTTCTGCCGCCCGACAGCGATCTAGTTACGTATCTGCCGCGCTGTCCCGAAGTGGCGGCCCGCGCCTACGCCAAGCAGGCCGAATTGCCCTTTGAACCCGTGTTCTACAAGATGCGCGGCGAGCGCTCGTTTCAAGGTTCAACCGCTGACGATCGCAAGGACTCGATTGGCCAGAATTTGCACCTTCTGCCCGGGATGGCGCAAAAGCTCAAGGGCAAGACCGTGATCCTGATTGACGACAGCATCGTGCGCGGCAACAATTCCAAGCGGGCCTGCGACCTGCTCTATGCGGAGGCTGGCGTCGAGCGGGCCTATTTGGTGAGTTACACGCCGCCGATTGGCATCATCGGCGACGATGGCGTACCGAGGGGATGCACTTTTGGGGTGGATATGCCGCCGGACCCGCCGCAGGGCGACGAGTTTATCGCCCGTGGGCGCACGGCCGAGGCCATTGGTGAGGCGATGGGAATGCCCGTGGTTTACTTGTCGCGACAGGGGATGCTAGCGGCCTTTGCCCGCGCTGGCCTGCCCGAGCGCGACTTGTGTACGTACTGCATTGGCGGGCGCATGCCCTTTGAAGCGGCTGGCTCGCTGATCCAAATCGGCGACAGGCCACAACTCGACTTGTGGCGAGCTTGATGAGCATGGGCGTTGTCTCCGGTCGATTAATTTTGCATGATAAGCCCTGAGAGTTGCACTATCAACCGCGAATCCGAGGAGTAGGAAGATGGTAGTCGAAGAAGTACGGCTGTGGAAATTGACCCGCCGCCACGTGCGCGAGCGGCTCGAACAGGGCTTGATCAAGGGAGCGATTTTGCCCACTGGCAGCACAGAGCAGCACAACGAGCACTTGGCGATGGAGCACGACACCGCCAGCGCGGCGCATGTCGCGCACCAAGCGGCCTTACAGCTCTATCCGCAAGTGGTGGTGGCCACGCCTCTGTCCGTGGGCATCTCTGAGCACTGGATGGAGTTCCCCGGCACCTTGAGCTTGCGGCCAGAGACCTTTTTTGCCGTGGCCTACGACGTGTGCGAGTCGCTCAAGCGACACGGGATTGAGCACGTCCTGATATGCAATGGCCACGCCGGCAACAGCCCCTTAGGCGGCCAAGCCGAGGATTTCAGCAAGCGGCTGGGGATGGACGTGCAGTTTTATTCGTACTGGACAGCGTATTCGGAGGAGTTGGTCGCCCAAGTGCTGGAGTCGGGGGACTGCCCGGCGCACGCGGCCGAGTTTGAGACCTCGTTTGCCATGGCGGCTTTTCCCGAGAACGTGCAGTGGAAAGGGGTTGATTACGCAGGGGCCAACCTCGACATCAAGAGCGAAAGCTACGCTCCGCGCGACCCGATCTACTTCAAGGCGGGCCGCGACTTGGCCACGCCCAAGAAAGGCCGGGTGATGGCCGATGTGGCCATTGACTGGGTCGCGGCTAAGATGCAGGCGATGATCGACGCTTAGGGAAGGCCGGGCTGGGCCTACGCAGTCGAACAGGGATTCGCAATCGCGTCGCTCAGTCCCTTGACAAAGACTGGCCGTATGGTACTGTTGGGTATGACCTTAACCCAATAGGAAGGAGATGCGCTATGACCGAGGTTACGGAGCGAGTTGCTCGGCTCGAAGGAGCATATAACCATCTGGCGACCAAGGAAGATATGGCCAAACTCAGAGCCGCCACAAAAGCCGACATCGCCGAACTCAAAGCCGCTACCAAGGAGGATATTGCCGAACTCAAAGCCGCTACTCAAGCCGACATCGCCGAACTCAAAGTAGCCACCAAGGAAGATATTGCTGAACTCAAAGTAGCCACCCAAGCCGACATTGCTGAACTCAAAGCCGCTACCCAAGCCGATATTGCTGAACTCAAAGCCGCCACTCAAGCCGATATTGCCGAACTCAAAGCCGCTACTCAAGCCGACATCGCCGAACTCAAAGCCGCCACTCAAGCCGATATTGCTGAACTCAAAGTAGCCACCAAGGAAGATATGCAGGCGTTGAACGCCGACTTGACGAAAAAGATCGGGACTGTGGAGCAAGAGATCGCCGGCTTAAAAGGCAGTGCCAAGACGCTAGCAATAGCAATTAGTGTGGGGCTAGTTGTAGTTCAGCTTATTCTCAAGTACGCCCTCCCATAGCCCCACATATTGCTCTAAAAAACAAACGCCCTGCTCCCCGAAGGAAGCAGGGCGTTTGCATACCCTGAAGAAGCGGTCGCAGCTTTTAGTACGCGGCCTTGATCTGGCCCCAGCTCACATCCTCGAAGGCTCTAGCCCGGCCAACACCACATCGTTAGCCGCGGCCGACTGTTACCGCTCTTCAACCAAAAAACCTTCAAGTGAAATCGCGGTCTCGGGAAAAGCCGTTAAAATTCTTCGATCTGAAGTGACCAGAGGTACACTTAAATTCTGCGCCAGAGCAACAAATTCGCAGTCATAAGCCGAGCATTTCGACGAAATTGCCAACTTCATAACCGACACAGAAGAAACTGTATGTTCTCGTTCCTGCATAATTTCTTCCGCATTTCTGAGAAGGTCAATCGCGTGATCTAAGTCGAAAATTTCCCGCCTAACGTACAACGACAAAAGATTGCGAAATTCACTGCGCCAGAGCAATGGGGCTGCCCATTCAGCATCCAGTCGCTTTACCGCTTCTGCCTGTTGTGTCCATTCGCCACTAATCAGCAAATAAGCGATTAAATTTGTATCGGCAACAATCAAGGACGCCCTTCCTCTTTGGCTTCTCTCAAAAATTCATCCGTCAGAGGCGGCGCATCCGAAACTCGATTTCTCAATTCCTCTAATTTTTTCAGCAATTCTTCCGTACTCTCGCGCTGGCGGATCAAAACTTCCTCCAGGCAGCCGATTACCTCGCTGTTCATACTGCGACGATGTGCGGCAGCACGCACCTTTAGTTTTTCATAAAGTTTGGGCGGCATATTCTTTATCGTAACATTGATAGCCAAAGCAACCCTCCGCAATACGACCGAAAAAGGAACCTTTGCAAAAGCTACGCGCTCAATGACTCCGGTCAACACGTCATGTCCATTGTAAAACGTTTGCTTCGCTGCGCTTCATCTCCTTGCCTCTGCCGCCCAAACAAACGCCCTGCTCCCCGAAGGAAGCAGGGCGTTTGCATACCCTGAAAAAGCAGTCGCACGCAGCTTTTAGTACGCGGCCTTGATCTGGCCCCAGCTCACGTCCTCGACCGAAGTCCCGGCACCTGCGGCCTCCATCGAAGGCTCTAGCGGAGCCAACACCACGTCGTTGGTGGCCGTGCAGCACATTTCCGGCGACATGGTCCAGAAGCCTTGATAGCTTTCGAGCGCACACTCGGTGCATGGCTCGTCGAAGTCGCCCACGGTCACAGACGAGTGGATGATCTCCTCTTCCGCGAGGTCGAAAATCACAGCCTGATCGGGAGTAGCCGACTCATCGTTGGGCAGCGAGGTGATTGGGGTGATGGCCAACTCGTAATAATAGGTGCTCTCGCCGAACTGCTCGCCGTCGTAACCCCAGCCGAAATCGATAAAGTCGCTGCCATCCACAAACCACTCCAGTGCGCGCACCGGGCGGTAGAACTGATAGGCCCCTTCCACCGGCGGCACGGCCCACTTGTAGCTAAAGTTGTTGGCCGGCTCGCCTTCGAGGTTGTGCTCCTCGGTCGGCGTGTGGTCCGGGTTGACCTCTACTTCCCAAGCGTCATCCTGCCAGAAGGCCGAGGGATTTTCGCGGTCTAGGTTGTGGACATTGTCGAAAACCTCGGACATGTAGTAGAGCTTGTTCGCGCTGTCGTTCCAGCCGATGAGGTGGCGGATGTTGATGTCGCTGACATCGATCTCGCCGCGGCCTACGGGCTGGATGTCGGCTACTGGCGAATAGAGGCGGTCGTTGCGGATCGTGTACGGATCAATCGGCACGACGTCCCAGTCCGACAGGTCGCCGTCCATCGTGGGGACGAGGTTGTCGGGGAACTGCACGGCGAAGTAGAGCTCGCCGGGAGGAGCGTGGCCAAAGGACGTACCGCACAGGCCCATGACCAAAGCTGCGGCTAAAACGAATTTGGTCCGTTCTTGCATGACGAAAAACCCTCCTTAGGAGAAGTGAGAAATGCTGTATAAACAAATGTTTACACAAACTTTCACTAGGCTATTAATAGCTCAATTGTGAGCAAAGTTACAAAAAAAGCGGCGCGGGAACAAGCCCCGCCGCGCCCGATGTCCGAGTTTTTCCGCAACACCTGTCAATACGCGACCGCGAGGATGCCGGCGCGTTCCTCTTGCTCTTCTAATTGCAGCCGCCAGATATAGGTGCCCGGGGGCACGAGTTGCTGAGCGGCGTCGCGGCCGTCCCAGCGATGGGCAAATTCGCCGCTGCGTGCGGCAATGGGCGGCAGCTCGACCACGAGCTGGCCGGCGAGGTTGTAAATAGCCAGCCGCACCCGGCGGATGGCCGTAACCTCGCGCAACTTGTAGGCAATTTCCAAGGTCTCGTTCAGCCCATCGCCATTCGGAGTAAGCGGGTTGGACGTCACCGCAATATCGACGAGGAGCCGGCCGCCAACGGGCGTGTTGACCGCGAGCGCATCGCCCGAAAAGCGAAAGGTGGCGTTGCCCGGGCGGATTTGCTGTTTGATCTGATCGGGGTCGTTGCTGTCGAAGACCCAGCCCGAAAACTCGGTGCCAAAGCGCAAGACCGGCACCACAAAGCGCACTTCGAGCTGTTTGAAGCTGTCGTCTTCGCCTTGCAGGCGGGGAAAGGACACCACGAGGCGGTCCGCTTGGATGTCGGGGACAAAGGCGTCCAAGTCGAGTCTGGTGCCGTCGCGTTTAACTTCAGAGACGGATTGGACTTGGGCGTGGGTGCGGATTTCGAGCTGGTCGAAGCCCGTGTCTTCGGCGCTGAATTCCGGCCGGACGATGTACGTAAACTCCCTCGGCGCGAAGGAATCAACGGCAATGGGCCACACCTCGCCGAGGATTTCGCGGGCGGCCGGTGCATTGCCGAATTGGAGCGCGAGTGAGCGGATGCGGGGCGCGGTGGTAAAGGTAGAGAACAGGCGAAAGGAGAGCTGGATGTAGCGGCTCGGCCCGGGCGACAAAAGCGGCGTACCGTCGCGCCACGCCTCAGCCGGCGCCGCGCTGTCGCGCAAGCCCGCGGCAAAGTCGTAGGGCGGCGACCAGAAGCTCCAGTTGTCGGTGTCGTACACCGTGGGCAGGCGGCCAGACGGATCGAGCTTTTCATAAGCGGCCAAGGTGATGGGGCGGACGTCGCCGTTAATGTTTTCGGCGAAATAGAGGCTGGGGTCGGGCGAGTTACCAGTGCGGGTGCGGACCTCAATGCGGGTGCCCTCGGGCACCTCGGCGTCCCAGCGAATTTTGCCCCAGTTGATCGGCTGGCCAAAGTCGAGAATCTGGGTGACGAGGACGGTCTCCTCGACAAAGCCCTCGCCGTACACCTCGAACTCGGCGACCTCCCAGTCGCGCAAGGGGAAGGCTTGGGCCGTGATCCAGCGGATTGACTCGGTGGGAAAGCGCAGTTCAACTACGGGCTCGAGGTTTTCGCGGTTGGATTCGAGCACCTCTAGCTCCGGGTCTTGGGTGCGGACCCAGCGCAGACCCTTGGTGACGCGGCTGACTCGGTCGCAGGAGCTGTTAGCAAAGCTCACGGTGTTATCGCCTTTACGGATTTCATACCAAGCGAGAAAGTTGCTGGCAAAGCTATCTACGCCAAAGGTTTCCAACAGGGGACGAGGCTCGGTGAATTCGTCAATGAGCAGTAGGTCGTCCTCTTGGCCGAGCCGGGGAAAGAAGCGGATGCGGTTGACGGGCACGGCCGCCCGAAAATCTATGACAACCGCTTCTTTCCAGCCTTCGCCGGTGACCCCAGCGATGATCGTGCCGCCACTGAATATGCCTTGACCTGGGGTGAAGCGGCGGAAGTGAGCGGTGGTCACATCGCCATCGAATTGCTTCTTCACGGCGCGGATCTGGTCGTCAAGGGCCGAGCAACCGTCGGTCGTCAGGACCTCACCGCCGATATAGGGCAGGGGAATTTTGATGGCCGAGGAATTGGGATCGGTCCGAGTCAGGTTGACCAATGGATCGATGAAGCGCGGCCCGATGGCATCGGCGGCAAAGTCGATGAGGGTGTCGGCGGCCGCGCCGTGGGGCGTGACGCCCACCAGTTCGGTGCTCGCACGCTGGCCCTCGGCATCAAAGAACCAGTACTCGCCGGCCCCTTCTTCCGACAGCAGGCTGGTCCAAGGATTGCCGTCGGCCCCTCCGACGCGAAACTCCCCGCGGCTGTGCGCCGGCACCATGGACAGGACGAGCAGGAAACACAAAGCGATGATGCGCTGCATGGGTCTCTTCCTTGAGTTGCCGGTAATATAAAAAGAGAAGCGGGCCGTTTAGCAAGTTCAGATCTGGGCAGGGCGAGCCGCGCTCAACTTGATTTATGCCCGTACTTTGGTTGTCTTATGCCGCAAATCGCACGGAGGATTGCAATGAAAGCGCATTGTGCTGTAGCCGTCGGCCTCGCCTTAGTCCTCTCGCAGCCCAGCGAAAGTTTGGCTCTCGACACGGTCTCGATTGGGGAGGGCGGCGACTTGGACTGGCAGGGCGAAGGCGCGGCGGTCGTCTCCACCCTCGACGCCGAGCACCGCTCGCCTTTGAACCCCAACAACCTGCTGGTGGGCAATGCGCCCGGCGACTTAATCGAATTCACCCGCGAGGGCTTTGTCCACAGCATCCTGCCCCGGCGCATTGCCGAGGGAGAAAACGTGGCCATCGGCACCATCGACCGCGGTGGCCACATCGAGTCGCCCAACGTCTTCGACTTCAGCGGCACGTTCAAGCCGCTCGACTTGGAGATGATGTTAAAGGAGCTGCTCTCAGACGAGCCGGGCGGCGAGTTGTTGGCCTTTGAGCGCAAGAACCAAAACTCCCTCGGCATCCTCGTGTTACTCAATTTAGGAGCGCGCTTCGGGGTGGAGCGGATACGCATCTATCCGCGCAACACGGTCGTGGCCTCGCCCTCAACCCCCTTCCAAAACGACTACCTACGGGCTTACGAGCTGTTTACCAACGACGGCCTAAACCTGACCAGCGAGGACACGCCAATATGGAAGCCGCTGATCGCCGAAACCGACAATCAAGTCGCGGTTATCGACGTGCCGCTCGACCCACCGCGCTACGTCCAGCACCTGCGCTTGCGGGCGACTTCGCCGGTGAATTTTGAGATTGACGAGATCGAGGTTTTCGGCAAGGGCTTTTTGTCGCGGGCCCAGTACGTGTCAGACATTTTCGACGCCGGGCAACCGGCCGTGTGGGGCACCCTGCGCTGGGTGGAAGAGGTGTTGGGCGATCCGCGCTTCTCCAGCGTGCAGATCCGCACGCGCACGGGCACGGACACCTCGCCCTTTGTGTACACCCGCCGATTGCGCGGCAAGCAAAACGCCGAGGACATCCCTTTTTCGCTGGAAAACCCCGGGAGGAGATGGGCCTAGCCGAGTACCGCACCTTTCCCCAAAAGGCCGGTCAGACGCCCATTACCGATGCGGCGGGCCGCGAGTGGATGGCCGGGGCCGTGACCGACGACCTGATCAATTGGAGCCCTTTCAGCACGCCGTATCCGGCGGACGGGCCTATTGTCTCGCCTAGCCCGCGCCGCTACATGCAGTTCGAGGCCGTTTTTAACAGCAGCGACCTAGAGGCGGCGCGGGCGATCCAGTCGCTGAGCTTCGAGCTGCTAACGCCGCCGTTTGCCGACGCCTTGGTCGGCGAAGTCTTTCCACGCGAGGTAAAAGTGGCTGAGGAAGTGTCCTTTACCTTTGCCGTGCGCGCCGCCATGGGTACGGCTGGCCTGCGCGGCTTCGACACCATTGAGATCGACACGCCGACGCGGGTGTCGAGCATCGACGCGGTGCAGATCGTCGCTGGCGATGGCGCGATCGTGGCCGAGCACCACAACCTCGCCGACGCGAGCGGGGACTTCGCCATTGTCGAGGTTGCCGACGACCGCTTTGCCGTGCGCTTCCCCGTGGTGACCCAAGACCAGACGCAGGTGCATATTCGCTTCCAGACCAACGTGCTGACGTACAGCACCAACTTCACCGCTTCGGCCCGTCGCACGACCGAGCCGAGCGCCGCCCAAGTCATCGACCCGGGCCATGTAGCCTTTTTGGGCGAGGGCGACGAGGATGCCTTTTCCGGCACCACAGTACTCAGCCCGTCCGTATTGGCTGAAGGGCAGCTATTGGGCCAAGTGCAGGCTGCGCCCAATCCGTTTACCCCCAACGGCGACGGCATCAACGACGAGGCGGTCATCCACTACAACCTGCTGGCACTGAGCACCCCGCGGCCGGTTGAGGTCGCGCTCTACGACTTGAGCGGCCGGCGCGTACGCGTCCTCTTCGCTGGCGAAGAGGCCAATGGCCGCTACACAGACAAAGCGTGGGATGGCCGCGACGACCAAGGTCGCACCGTTCCCCCAGGCCTATACGTGGCCCGCGTCTTTGTCGTCGGAGATTCGGGCGACGCCGAGCAGAGCCGCGTCGTCGGGGTCGCGTACTAGCATAAAAAGTGCCGTGCAACGGAGACTAACGACCCCCTAGCCGCGCCCTCATCCTCCGCACCCGCGGATCGTCCGGTCCCTCCTCCAGCACCTGCCGCGCCTTTTCCACTTCCCCCGTACCCCGATAGGCGTCGGCCAGTTTTAGCCGCAAGGTCGCGTCCTCGGGCCGCCGCTGTACCGCTTCCTGCAAATAGTGTTGCGCCGCGGCAAACTGCCGCTGCTTTAGAAAGGCCGTGCCGAGGTTGTTCCACACGCGGGCGTCGGTGGAGTCTATGGCCAAGGCTCGGCGAAAGACGCGCATTCCCTCGGCAAAGCGTTCCTGCATCAAGAGGGCGGTGCCGAGATTGTTGAGCAGCCCGAGATGGTCGGGCAGGGCCTTTAAGCCGCGGCGGTAGGTTGCGGCGGCTTGGTCGAAGGCGCGGTTGCGGGTGTGAATGGCTCCGAGGCGCAAGTGGGCGGCGACAAAGGTTGGCGCGAGGTCGGCCGTGCGTTGGTAAGCCGCGGCCGCAACGTCCCACTGCCGCAGGTGTTCGTGCAGTTCGCCCTTGCGGTAGTGCCCCACGGCGTGGTCGGGCAGCGCGGCGAGCAACTCGTCGTACCAGCGCACGGCCTGTTGGAAGCGGCCACGGCGGATGGCGTCTTCGGCCAGTTTGAAGCTCAGCTCGGGCAAGACACGCCGCACTTCTATGTCCTCGGGCCGCAGCCGAGCGGCTTTGCCCATCTGCGCGAGGGCCTCGGAGTACGCGCCGCGCCGCTCGTGCATCAGCCCGTCCAGCGCGAGGTGACGCGCCGTCCAAGCGCGGGTTAGCGGCGGCGGCGCGGCCGGATGCACAAAGCCCAAGTCAACGCGACGAACAGCCGCTAGATCCGCGAGGGAAAACAGCCCGCGGCCGCGGCTTAGGTCGCGGTAGAGGCCCCGCGGGGCCGCAAACTCCAGCCGGGCATTGTCGTCGGTGTTGAGCGGGGCGTCGCCAGCCAGCTTTTTGATCCCTTGATCGCCCATGACATAAGAGCAGAGCACATCGAGTGCGTCGCCCCCGCCACTGCGCGCCAAGTCGCGCCGCACACCGGGCCGGTCCAAGCGCGTCGCGAGCCGGTCCAATCCCACTTCCACTGGCGAGGCCGAGCCGACGAGCAGATAGTCAATCCCGGGCATTAGCTCCCACATAGACATATACGGGAAGGCGTCGGCAAACGTGGCGACAATGGTCTGCACGTCCTCTGGTTCTAGCGCGTAGGCTTGGAGCCAAACGCCGACCAAGCCCCCCGGCGCGAGCTTTTGGCGGCAGTCGTGGAAAAATTCGCGGGTGAACAGATCCACCATGCCCGCAATCCACAAGCTCGAAGGCTGCGAGATGATGACGTCGTAGCGGCCCTCGGAAAGCGCGAGGTGGTTGCGGCCGTCGCCGACGATCATCCGCGTGCGCGGATCGGCGAGCGCGTTTTGGTTGACCTCGCTAAAGAGTTCGGTCGCCTCCACGACTTCGGGCGACAGTTCGACGCAGTCGATGGCCGCGATCGGGTGGCACAAGGCCGCGCCCAAGCTGATGCCGCAGCCGAGGCCGATCAGCAGCACTTGTTGAGGATCCTCATGCAAGAGCAGCGGCAGATGCGCCAACAGCGAATGCGAGCGCAAATCCTTGCCCTGCGACGAGGCGACGACCTTGCCGTTGACCCGCATGAAACGCTCGCCGCGCAAGTCCCACGCGGTCACCGTCGCGGTCATGCCTTCTTTGGCATAGAGCAAGCGGCGATCTTGCCCCATGGCGTGAGCCACGCCTTGCCCGGCGAGGCGGGCCGCGTTCTGATACTGCCCGGCGTAGAGGTACGGGGCGCTGTTGAGCAAGGCCACGTCCCAAGCCGGAAGGCGCGAAACCGCTAGGGGCAACAGCAGCAGGCCGGGTGCCAGCAGGCGGACCAGCGGGCGGCGAAACGAGCCATCGCGCCAGAGGAAGTAAAGGCCCAACCCTATATTGAGGGTGGTGGCCGCGAGAATGCTGGCCTGCACTCCGATAAGGGGAATCAAGAGAAAGCCCCCGGCAAAGGCGCCCAGCACGGCCCCGAGCGTGTTGGCTGCGTACGCATCGCCGACCGACTTGCCTACGGTGGCGAGGTTCCGGGTGTAGAGCTTGGCCGCGGCCGGGAAGATGCCGCCGGCCGCAAAAGTCGGCAGGAACATCAGGCCGAAGGCGAGGAGGAATTCGCTCAAATGCAGCAGCCCGAAGGAGCCGGCATAGCGGTTGACCAGCTCGACGACCACGAGGGGCAGCAGGCCAAAGAGCGGCTCGACCAGCAGGGCCGTTAGGCCGACGGCCAACTGCAAGAGGGCGAGGGTGCCCAAGAGCCGCGCCCGGCGGTCGATCCAGCCGGCCAGCACCAAGCTGCCCAAGCCCAGCCCGCAGATGAAGGCCACCAGCATCAAGGTAAACGCATACACTGAGGAGCCAATGAGCAGCGACAGGGTGCGAGTCCAACTCACCTCGTAGATCATAGAGGCAAAACCCGTCAGGCCCAGTGCCCAGAGCGCGGCCAAGTCGCCTCGGCTCGCCGCCGGTTCGTCCGCAGGCGGGCGGGCGGGCGGCGCGTCCGTGAGGACAAAGGCCAGCGCGCCGATGAGCAAGTTGGCCCCGGCCGCCGCCCACAGCGTGGTCTGCACCCCAAGGGAAGGGACCAATAGGAACCCGGTCAGCGCGGCCCCGAGCGCGGCCCCGAGCGTATTGAGCGCGTAGAGCCTGCCCAAGTCGCGCCCCATGCGTTCTAGGCGTTGGGTGGTAAAGCGGCTCAACAGGGGCAGCGTCGCGCCCATCAGCGTCGTGGGCAGCGCCAACAGGGCCGCCGACGCGACAAAGCGCCCCACGCCGAGCCAGAGGCCGGTTCCACCCAGTTCGCGATAGAGCCAGCCATAGACCGGCTCCAAGGCACTAAAGGCCGGCGTCATGGCCAAGCCGCAAAGGCCGATGAACACTTCCAACCAAGCGTACACGCGCAACGGCCGGCCCGTGCGGTCGGCGAGCCGGCCGGCGAGCCAACTGCCCAACGCCAGCCCGGCCATGAACGCGGTCAACACCGTAGCCGACGTAAAGACCGTATTGCCCATCGCCAGCCGGAAGAGTCGCATCCAAGTGATTTGATAGATGAGGGCGCAGGCGCCTGAAAAAAAGAACAGCCCGAAAACGGCCCAGCGGCTCGCGTTGTACATCGAGAAGTCGCTTTCTGCGGATCAACCGCCGAAAATTTGTTCGATCTGGGCTTCCATTTCTCGGCGCACCACCTTTTTCAGGCGGTAGGCGCGCTGGCCACGGCTAAAGGCCGCAAATTGAGCAGCCGCGTCGGCTGGGCGTCCAGTGCGTTGGTAGAGGTGGCCGAGAAATAGATGGGCTTGGTAGTCGTGCGGAGCAATCTGGAGCAGGTGTTCAAACAGGGGCACGGCCTCTGCATAGCGCGCTTGGCGGGCGTAGAGCATCCCCAAGCTCCAGTGGGGATGCGCGGCCTTGGGGGCGAGGGCGAGGGCGCGGCGCAAGAGTTTTTCAGCGTCCGCCAGCCGCTCGGTCGCCCCGAGGGCCATGCTCGGCCCTTGTTCGAGTTGGATGAGCAGGTCGGCGAGGCGGGTTGGGTACTCAGGCACGTGCGGCTCGCGCTGCACGAGCTGCTCAAACTCGTCGCGGGCCGCGCGGTGTTGCCCTTGCTCCGCGTACAGGCGGGCCAGTTGATAGCGCACGACCGTCGAGTCTGGGTTCAGTTCGAGCGTGCGGCGATAACATTGGGCTGCGCGCTGGGGTTGGTCCGTCATCAGGAGGGCGTAGCCGAGGCCGCCGTGCGCCGCGGCCCAGTTGGGGCGCACGACCGCGACCTCGGAGTACGCGGCCGCGGCCTCGTCGTAGCGCCGAGCGAGCAGCGCGGTGTGCCCGAGGAGAAAGCGCACATCCGCGTCGTGGGGCTGCGCCTTGAGGTACTGCCGATAGAGGGCCATCGCCTCGTCGTAACGCTCGGCCTCGCCGTGGAGGGCCGCCAGCGCGAGGAGCGGCGCGGCGAAGCTGGGGTCGCGGACCATGGCGCGGCGGTAGTGGCGGGCGGCGTGGGCCGGCATGTCCCGTTCTTCGTAGGCGTAGCCGAGGTAGTAGTGCTCGTGGGCATTGCCCGCTGGGTCCATCGCCCCGGTGGCGACGTTGCAAAAGACCAACAGGGCGGCAAAAGCGGCGAGCCCGGGCCGAGGCCGGTGCCACAGGACGCGCACTCCACAAGCCGCAAACAACAACAGCACGGGCACGGCGGGCAGGCGATAGCGCCCGGTGACGAAAAACAAAACGACGGAAAGCGCGTAGCAGGCCACAAAGAGCGCGAGCAAGCGTCCCTCGGGCGTGGGCGAGCGCACAACGCCAAAAAGCCCCACCAGAGCCAGCGGGGCGACCAAACCGAAGGGAAACGCCAGCCCCTTTTTCCACAGCAGGATCGACAAAAGCGCGGAGTCGTTGCGGGCGAAGTACAGGTCGCGGTTGCGCGGGATCTCGTCGCCGCGCAGGAACAGGTAGCCCTTGTAGGCCAGCAAGCCCAAGAAATCGAGCGGCTCGGCCGTTATGTATTGCCAAGATTGGGCGAAAAAATAGCGCGACTTGGCCGAAGGCTGCTCAAGGCTGGCGTGGCGCTCGGGCATTTCCACCAGCTCGGTCCAAGCCCGTCCCGGGCGGATGCGAGTCGTCTGCTCGGAGTCGGCGTTGTTGCCGATGTAGAAGTTGATGCCCGCGTTGTGCGAGATGAGCACCCGATCGCCGCCGACAGCCCAGTTGCGATACGCGACCGGCGCGATGACTAAGGCACAGCCCAAGAGCAGGAGAGCCGGCGAGCGGAGCCGACGCTGCCGGTAGTAGAGATAGCCCAACAGCACGGGCGCGCAGAGCAGCACGTTGGCCACGGCGAGCGCGGACAGGCCCAGCAGCACCCCGGCTGCTAGGGCGCGCTGCCAACCGCCCGCGCCGACTACGAGCAACAGCACGAGCACGTTGAGGCAACAGGCCAGCAGGGTGGGCAGCAACTCGCCGCCAAAGTAGATGAGCGGCCCGTACAACGCCGCGGCAAAACCCGCGCCCAGCCCGACCCCCGCGCCAAAGACCCGGCGCCCCAACAGGCTTATGAGGACGCAGACGAGTGCGCCGAGGACGGCTTGGATGAGGCGCGGTAGGTAGAGGTCGTCCCCGGCGAGGGCAAAGAGGACGCCGAGGAGCACGGGGTAGAGCGGCGGTTGCCAGAAGGGAGCGGCCCGCCCCGCAAAGGAGACATCGCTGAAGTAGCGCGCGTCCTCGGTATAGGTGCGAGCATCGACGACGGGCGCGGTGAAAAGCGGGCTGGCGCGTATTTCGTGGAGGTAGTACAGGCGCGCTGACAGGGCGAGCGCGAAGACGGCCACCACCCCATAGAACACCGAGCGTCTAGCCATGCGCTTCGCGCTTATTGCAAGCCGGCGTAGATAGAAATGAAGATCTGATTGATAATCACGGCGTCCTCGCCCCGGGGCTGGCGGCGGTCGATCTTCATGCCCGCATGGGTCGTGACCTTGTAGCCGAGATAATCGGAGATATTGGACAACTGCAAGGCCCAGACTAGGCCGCTGAAGTCGTTGGAGTCGCGCTCCATGTCGTTGAGGAAGGTCAGCTCCAGCCCGCTCAGCAGGTTCGTGTGGCTGAGCAGGGGAAAGCCGAGCACAAAGCCGCCAATCTCGGCTAACTCGGTGCGCTCGTCGGCCGAAATCAGATCGCGGCTCTGGCGGCGGTACTCGCTTTTCCAGCGCGGCTCCACCCACAGGCGGCCCAAGTCGAAGCGGTAGCTGATTTTGTTGATTAGGCCCCAGAAAAAGTCGCGCTCGCGCAGGCCCAACAGGGCGCGCTCATTGGCGCTGAGCCGCGAGTGATACAGGTCGTATTTGAGGTAATTGGCCGTCAGCAGGCCGCGTAGCTCGTAGTCGTGGCCGATCCACAGGCTGTTGATCCAAGCGTCGCGGGCGATGAGCGGGTCCTCAACTTTGGTCGGCTCGCCGGTGCGGATATTGGCGTTGGGCAGCCACTGCAAGAGGTCGTCGGGAATGTCGTCGGTGGTGGATTTGAGCATCTCAAAGACGCGGAAGCGCCCCCAATTCGGCGTGTGGCGGTCGAGGGTCAGCAAGGCGTAATTGGCGTGGTTTTTCTGGTTGGAAGAAATAAGGCCCTCGCGCAAGACGCCGACCATCAGCCGCACCTCCGGCGTGAGGTGGACGCCGCCGTAGGCGTTGTACCCGCGGTGGTCTTTCTTGTAGGGGTAGTCGGGCAATTCGTCGTTTTCAAAGCGATCGACCCACAGGTTGTTGTTCAGATCAATGCCAAAGAGGAATTCGGGCCGATCGACGTTGTGGCGCAAAAACGGCTCCTCGTAATCTGGAATGAGGTTGCTCAAGAAGCGGTTGTCGTTCTGGTTGAAATCCGAGATGAAGTCGTTGTTCTCGTCCCAGCCGGGGAAGACGCTCGGATCGCCGGTCTGCCAGTCCTTGCGCACGGTGTCGGGAAATTCGTCTTGGTCGTCGTTGTCCTCCACGAGCTCGACGACGTGGATACGCTCGTCCTCGTAGTCGATAAAGCCATCGCCTTGGGCGGTGAACGTGCGGGTGGAGTAGCGAGGATCCATGCTGTATGCCTCGCCAAAAAAGAAGAAGGGAAACGCGGCCCGCGACAGGTTCATCATCCACGCGGCTGCGGCGCGATCGCCGCGGATGCCCGAAAAGGTGGTGTGCGTCTTGGCAACCACGTTGGGGTATTTGGTGTAGCTGTAGCTGAGGTCGTACTCGCCGTAAAAGTCAAAGCCGAGGACCTTTTTTAGCTCTAAGGTTCCTCCCCAGATCTGGGTGGAGGTCGGCAGGCCGTAGTCGAAACTGACGATCTGCAAATTGGTGTTGTCGCGCACGTTGCCCTCGGCTTGGGCGACGAGCAAGAGCACGGACTCGCCGCCCGCATTGAGCTGGCGGTCGGAGGTGACCCATACCTGATAGTCGTTGCCCAGCACGAGGCGGAACTCGACCTTTTTGATCTCTTCTTTGGTCCCCGAAGCGCGGTTGACAAAGGCCGGGCTGTCAAAGTCGTAGCGCAGGCGGATTTCCTCGACGCCATCGGCCGACAGGAAGCCTTCCCCCACGAGCCCGCCCTCGATGATCGGCTCAAAGCGAATGGCCTTGCCGTTGTCTTGGGTTCCGTCGAGATAGGTGATGATGATGTCCGAGCCGGCGCTGAAGAAGGCCGCGCCGCCAACGCCGTCGGCCGGGCTGTCGTCGCGCAAGACGATCTCGATGATCGAGACGGTCTGGTTCTGATCAACCGATAGCTCGCCCGTGAAGGGGTTGCCGGTAAAGCCGTCGATGAGGGTGTTGGATTGGTGGGCGTTGACCATAGTCAAACCGAGCGTGGCAAAGTCGCCCACCTGCGCGGTGGCGCGGCTGCCGAACATGGACGTGGCGTTGGAGACCAAGCTCTCTTGATCGTTGGTCGACGTGCCGCCGGGGCGGCTGATGCGCGAGTAGATTAAGGTGCCTTGGTATTTGTCGGCCGCGTAGTCGAATTGAATGCCGTCCCAGCGCGGCTTGGAAAAGGTCATCGGCGTCAGGGTCGAGCGGATTTTGGTGCCGGCCGTCAGGGCGTAGTGGTGCTGGCCCCTAGAGTCGGCCGAGATGACCAAGCCGCTAAACCAGCCCTCGAATTTTTGCGACTTCAGCACTGAAGAGCCAAATTGCCGGGGCTGGGTCTGCGAGTTGTTAAAAATCAGCCAGCCGCGCGTGACGAGGTTGCCGTAGAGGTCGTAGTAGTAATCGCCCTCGTGGATCGCGCTGACGTAGCGCTGGTAGTGATCGCGGGCGTAGTTGGAGTATTCCCATTGCCGCCACTGGTATTCGTTAAAAAGCTCTTGCGGCACGTACCACCGGCGCTTGGCCGGGTCGAGAGCACCGAACAGGACGCCGGGCCCCTGCGGCTCAAAGGAAACCACCCCGCCCCTTTTGACCGTGCCCGTGCGCGAGCCGTACGTCTGGGCCTCGGCGGCCGCGCTGCCGAGCCACAGGACGGCTATTGCCATCTGGCCTATCCATCTCCGGTTCACCTGCAATCCCTCCTCAGTGGTCAATGATAATTGGCCCCAAGCGTTCCAGCAATAACTAGTAGGCCACGGCGATAACCCGCGCTTGCGTCGTTGGGACCCCGGTGGCGTCGGCGTCGAGCCGGACTTGGCACAGATACAGCCCGGGCGGCACCCGGCGGCCCCGGTCATCGACGCCATCCCAACGCACCGCGGTGCGGCCGCTCAACACCATCTCCTCGCGCTGCCAAATCCGCCGCCCATTGAGCGCGTAAATCCGCACTTGGAGGCGGCGACTCGACGTCAGCTTGAAGATCTCTAGCGAGATTTCAGCCGCGTCGTTGATCCCATCGCCGTTGGGGGTAAAGGGGTTGGGACCGACGGCGAGGCCATGGACCAGCCCGTCGTCGATGGGGACGTTGATCGAGAGCGTGTTGCTGGCGACGCCTTCGTCGGCGTTACCCGCTTCAACCGCCTGCCACGCCACCTCGGCGTTGGCGGTTGCCGCGTGGCGCACGAACAGGCGCAAAGTAGTGCCGTTGAGAAAGACCGGGGCCGAAAGGCGCATGCGAAAGCGCGGACCCGGCCCGGCGACGAGGCCGCGCTTCGTCGCGGAGAGGCGGTTGTACGCGACCAAGTCGAGCGAGTCGCCGAGCGCATTAAAGGGGAACTGGGCGCCGTCGCCGCGCAGAATGCGGAAGTAGCGGATCGGGCCTTGCTCCGCGCTGGGCAGGTCTTGGTAGCTCGTTTGGTCAATTTCGCTGAGCCGGTCGCCGGTGCGGCGAAAGTAGCGGATGGTGCCGCGCTCGTCTTCGTCGAGGGTGCCATAGGCCGCGGCCGTAAGCGGCAAGCCGCCTTGCGTAACGGGCACCTCTTCGCCTTCGAGGGCAATGCGATGGTACGTGCGGCCGGCGGCCGGCAGGATGTTGAGCGCGTCGTCTAGGCGCACCCAGATCGAGTCGCCGCCATTGGCCAACAGCGCGATTTGCGCTTGATCGCTGGCCGCGAGCACGCCGCCCTCGGCGGGGCGAAAGACTTGTTCGCCGTCTGGGCCGCTGAGGCCAAACTCCACGAGTTCGAGCTGGTCCGAGGCCGGCATGGTCAGCAGGATTTCGTTGAAGCCCGTGCTGCGCGAGGCGGCGGGCGACTCAATGAAGTAGGGCTGGGCAAACACGTCAAAGGTCTCCCGCACCCCGGAGGCCGCCACCGAGGCCGGCCACAACTCGGCCGCGATGCGCTCGGCCACGGGATGGAGCAGCTCGACGGAGAGCGAGCGGATCGATGCGGCCGCCTCGCGGTCGGTGGTGATCATCTCAACTTGGAACTGCATGTACTTGCGTAGGCCGGGGGAGGTGACCATGTCGCCGGGCTGCTGATAGGCGCGGCTCCAAGGGCTCCAGCCGCTGGTGGGTACGAAGGAGGTGTCGGCTGGCCCCTTGAAGCTGCCCAAGAGGTTTTTCCAAGCGTCATAGGCGATTTCGTTGCCCGTTTTGTCGTAGTAGCGCACGACCTTGCCCAGCAAGTCGCCGGTGCGGGTGCGGACGGCGACGGTCGTGCCCGGGGGCGTCTCGGCCTCCCAAGCGATGGCCCCAAAGTTGCGCACCCCCGGCAGCGCGATCAGATCGGAAGTCAGTTCGACTTGCGCTGGGTAGCCGGTGGAAAAAAGCTGGTACTCGGCAATGGTCGGCCCCGTGTTGTAGCCACCCCGGCGGCGCGGATCCGCCGAGAGGATGCTCACCTCGAGGAAGCGGAGCTTGGGGCTGGGGGTATAGGTATCGACGATGTGCTCAAAGCGGTCGGTGCTATTGTCCTCGCGGGCGCGGGGGCTGAGACGCGCCCACTTAATTTTGCCGCGCGTGTCGCGCGAGCCGTCGGAGCCGCGGATTAAGTAGCCGTCGATAAAAGGCTGGGGCCGGGCCGAGGAAATCCGCATGGCGTCGAGCCAAAACGACGCGCCCATGTCCACGGTGAGCACGCCGCGGTCGATGGTCGGCGACCAAACGAGGTGTAGGAAGCTGGTGTTGAAATCCGCGTCAAACGCCGGCCCCGGCAGAAAGCCATCGCCGGTCAGGTCGAGATGGCCGCCGCCGGCCACTAAGCCGCTGCTGATGTTGTCGCCAAACCCGTACACCTCAATTCCGGCTAGGCGCGGCCGCTCGCGCCGGTAGTAATCGAGGCGGCCTTGGCGCTGGGCATCGAGGCTTTCATAGACCGCACGCTCGACCGGCTCTTCAAAGCCTTGTTCGTCGCGGATGAAATAGACGATCGCGCCGCGCTCGTCGGCTGGCAGGGCCTGCCATCCCGCTTCGCCGATGAGCTCGCCGCGCTCGCCGCGCGTATCGCTGACCACGATGCGGATGGTCTGGACCATTTTGCCCCGCCAATCGGCGTCGGCGTCGAGCTGTTCGAGGCCAATGCGGAAGGTGCGTTGGTCGCGATTGGGGGCCTTGGTGTTGGCGACTCGTTCAAAGGTGATTTTGTCGGCGTTTTCCCACACCGGCTCTTGGTCGGGCGCGGCGAGGACGCGGAACTGGAAGAAGGGGTCGCCCAACTCCTCTGCGACGAAGTGAATGACGAGGGAATCGACCGCCACGACGCGGCCCAAGTCCATTTCGATCCACCAGTCGTCCAACGACGCCTGCGGGTCGGGCTCCCAGAAAGTGGTCGGGTCGTCATCGAGGATGTGGGCAGCCGCGGCCGCGTTTGAGCCAACGCGGCTGATGCCCGGGCGAAAGAAATAGGAGTAGATGGGGTTGCCCTTGCGGTCGAGGATGACTTCGCCTTTTACGTCGCGGGTCTGGGTGCTGTCGATGTTGAGGATGGCGGTCTGATTGCGGCGGCGACGCAGCTCGGGGATGGGGCGCGTGAAGGTCGCTAGATCGTCGAGCAGGTTGAAGTGGGCGCGAAAAAAGTGCGGCTCAACCACACCATCCGGCGACACCTTCACGGCATGGGTCGGCAACTGCCAATTCTGCCAGTGCGCGGCCCGGTTGACTTGGACGGAGCGGCTGGTGACGCGGTGGCCCTTTTGGGCGTGGACTGCGACCAGCGGCGTTGAGCAAAGGACGAGAAACGCTAGGAGCCTCATGGTGCCCTCCTGAGAATCCGGTAGGTCGCCTCGCCTTGGGCGATGCGGATGCGGCAATCGACGGGCAGGTCAAAAAAGCGCTGGGGGGGCTGACCGGGCCAGAGCACGTGCAGGCTATCGACGCGGGTCGCCGCCCCCAGCCCGAGGTGCAAAAGCGGCTCGTTGCTGCTGCCGAAGCCAAAGCCGCTCTGGCGCTGGGCGCGGATGGCGCGGCCGGAGGCAAAGGCGGCGACGTGCGCGCCGAGCGCACTGCGATTGGCCTCGGTACCCACCAGCTCAATGGATAGATAGTGCTGCGCCGGGCCGTCGTTGCGATAGAGCGCGTTGTCCCAAGTGTCGGCGTCGTAGTGCCCGCCCAAGCCAGCGTACAGGTCCAAGTCGCCGTCTTGATCGAAGTCGGCGAAGGTGGCCCCGTGGCCCTTGCCGAGGCTGCCGGTGCCGGCCGGGACCGTAATATCGGCAAAGGTGCCGTCGCCCAAGTTGCGGAAGAGCGCGTTGGGTTCGAGGCGGGCCATTTGCGGGCCGCCGTTGGCGAGGTAAATATCGACGAAGCCGTCGTTGTCTATATCGCCCACGCCCGCGCCCATACTGCCGAAAGAGCGCTTGAGGCCGGCCGCGACCGCGATGTCGGCAAAGGTGCCGTCACCCAAGTTGCGATAGAGAAAGGGCCGGTTCGGCTCAATGGCCTCACCGGTGACCATGCTGTTGAGGACATCGGGAAAGGCGCTCATAGTGGAAGCAAATAGGTCGAGATGCCCATCGTTGTCAAGGTCGAAAAAGAACGCCACATACCCGCCTTCCACCGGAAAGAGCACGCCGGCGCGCTCGGCCACATCGGCCCAAGTGTCGTCGCCGAGGTTGCGATAGAGGCGGTTGAACTGGCCGATGTTGACCGCGTACAAGTCGGTCCAGCCATCGCCGTCAAAGTCGCCCGCGGTCGTGCCAATGGTCTGGCCCGAGTCGGCGACCGCGGCCGCCGCGGCCACGTTGAGGAACGCGCCGTTTTTCTGGTTGTGCAGGAGGGCGTTTGGCTCGCCCGAACCCGTGACGCCGTTGGCCACGTACAAATCGAGGTAGCCATCGCGGTCGAAATCGAGCCACGCGACCGTAAAGCTATCGCTGGAGTCGGCCAGGCCCGCGGCGCGACCCACGTCGAGGAATGCGCCCGCGTCGTTTCTGTACAATGAGTTGGGGGCGCGGCCCTCCCAAGCGTCGCGGCTGACGAAGAGGTCGTCGTCCCCGTCGTTGTCAAAGTCCGCGGCCGCCGCGGCCCAACCGCCACGCGCATCGGCCAGCCCGGCCGCTTGGGCGACCGCGCGAAACTGGCCGCGGTCGTTGCGGTACAGCGCGTGCTCGGCTTGGATGCCAACGCTGAAGAGATCGAAGTCGCCATCGCCGTCAAAGTCGAGCCACGCGCTGCCACGGCCGCGATCGTTCTTGGCCACGCCGACGCGGGCGGCCACATCGACAAAGCGCACGTCGGTCGCTACGGGCCTAGAGGGGTGCTGGGGAAAGCGATAGCGCGGCTCCAGCGCGGGTGCCGCGTCGCCCTGTCGCTCGTGGGTCAGCTTGAGCAGCCACAGGGCCTCTAGCCGGTCGAGCGACTCCAACAAATCAACCGCTCTTTCGAGCCAAGGCCGGGCGCGGCCGTCGCCCGCCCAGAAGGCCGCTGTGCCCGCCAAGAGATAGGCGCGGCCATCGTCTGGATAGGCATTCAGCAACGAGCGGCTGCGCTCCAAGGCTGCGGGAAAGCGGCCGAGGCGCAGCGTGGCTTGGAGCAAGAGGTAATGCGCGTCGCGGCGCTGAGGTTGGGCCGCCAGCGCTTGGCTGCACAGGGCCGTGGCACGTTCGAGGTTCATGGTCGCGGCGGCCTGCAAGTACAGCTCGGCCAGCAGCAGGCGGCCGTCGAGCGAGTGGGGATATTGGTCGAGGATTTCATTGACGGCGAGTTCGGCTTCGCGGGCAAAACCGCCAAACGCGAGGAGACGCGCTTCGAGGAGGCGGGCTTCGGGGCGCTGGCGCGCCGGCACCGGCAGATCGTCGAGCAGGCGGCCCGCCCGCTGCCACCGGCCTTGGCGGAGCAGGGCTTCGCCGCGGCGGATTTGGGCAATCGAGCTGTCGGGTGCCAAGCGGACGACGCGCTTGAAGCGATCGGCCGCCTCGGAGAACCGCCCTTGGTGCAGCAGGCTCAGGGCCTCGGCATAGACGCGGTCGCTTTCGGCCTCGGGCGGGGCTTGGCAGCCGATGCAAAGGCCGGCCAAAAACAGGGCGCGGAAGCGACCCATCACGGCCCTTGGTCCAGTTCGCCCAGCTTGGCCCGGGCGCGTTGGTGATCCGGGGCGAGGGCGAGCACCTTTTGCAAGGCTTGCCGCGCTTGGTCCCGCTGCCCTTGCTGCACGAGGATCAGCGCCAACCCGTAGTGCGATTCCGCGTGGTCTGGATCGAGGGCAATGCTGCGGGCGAAATGGGCGCGGGCATCGCGGTAGCTCGCTTGGCGGATGTAAGCCAGCCCGAGGACATAGTGGGCGTCGCGGTGGTCGGGATCACGGGCGAGGGCTTGGCGCAACGCGGCGACAGCCCCGGCAAAATCGCCGCGTTTGAAACGCGTTCGGCCCAAGCCATAGGCCGCGGCAAAGGAGTGGGGATCCAGTGCCAAGGCGCGGCCAAAGTGCGCGGTGGCTTCCTCGAGTACACCCTCGTGCAAGTACAGGTCGCCCAACATGAGGCTGGCGTCGCGGTGGTTGGGATCGCGGGCGAGGACTTGCTCCAGCGCGGCGCGGGCGTCGGCAAAGCGCTTTTGCTGCGCGTACACAGTGGCGAGGCGCAGGCGAATATCGACCGAGGTCAAGTCGTTGGCGAGGGCGCGCTTTAGGGAGTCAATCGCCTTATCCCACGCGCCTTGGCGGATGTAAATGTTGCCTTGATTGAGGTGGCGCTCGGCCGCGCTCAATCGCTGGAAGCGGCCCTGCGCGGTGCGGGCGTCGTCCGGCCGGGCACACTCGGCGTAGGCTTGGGCGAGTAAGTAGTGGGGCGCGGGATTGTGGGGGGCCGCGGCCGCGACGCGCTTGAGCACGGGAATGGCCGCGGCGGGTTCCCCGAGGCGGATGAGCAGGTCGCCCAAGCCGAGGCCGCCTTGGACGTGGTCGGGATCGCGGGCGAGCAGCGCGACAAAACCTGTGCGCGCTTGGGACAACTGCTGGTCGCGCCGGAGGAGGTCGCTGTGGTAGTAGCGGGCCGCGAGGTGGTCCGGGGCGAGTTCAATGGTGCGTTTGAAGGCCGCCAGTGCCCCCGCAAAATCGCCGGTGGCGCGCCGCACCTCGCCCAGATAGAAGTGGTATTTGGGATGCTCGGGCGCGAGGGCGACGGCCTGCTCTAGATGGGTCGCCGCCTCTAGATAGCGGTGCTGGTCGCGCAGCACGGCGGCGAGGGCAAAGCGAGCGCGGGGCTGGCCGGGCTTCAGGGCCAAGGCGCGTTTGAAGGCCGCAATGGCCAGCGACGGTTGATCGAGTTGGGCATGGGCTAGGCCCTTTTGAAAATGGGCGGTGCTCGACGCGGAATCGAGCGCCACGGCCTGCGCGAGCACCTCTAGGGCGCGGGCGGGCCGATCCTGTTGCAAGAAGAGCGTCCCGCGCTGGAGCAAGCGGCGGGCTTCTTCCGGGCGCGGCGCGTCCTGCGGGCTGGGCTGGTCGGCGCAGGCGAGCGCGGCCAAAATCAGCAACAGGCATGCGGTCATTGGACCAGTGAGTCCGGTAGAGCGGCCTCAAGCGCTCGCTCGTCAATGTCAACCCGGCTCTGATAGCGCTGGCGCAGGTCTTTGACGAAAGCGGTGAAGGCCGCATTTTCCCGCTCGCGGCGCAACAGCGCGTGGGCGCGGCGCTGGACCTGCTCGTACGGCTCGACCCGGCCGGGATTGCGCCCTTGGACGCGGAAAACGGAGTACCCGTCGCGGACCCGAATGGGGCCAACGAGCTGGCCCGGTTCGGCCGCATAGATCGCCGGGACTAGGCGCGGATAGAGCTTCTCGTCGCGTGGATGGAAGTGGAAGCGCGCTTGCGACTGGGCGGCTTGGGCGCGTACGCTGCGGTCGGCGAGCTCGGCAAAACTCGCGCCGGCCGCGAGTTGGTCGGCCAGCCGCTGGGCCTCGGCCGGGCTGGACGCGAGCAACTCTTCAACTTCGACGGACTCTTCGTGATAAAACATGTCGGGATGACTGTCGTAGTATTCCCACACCTCGGCGTCGGAGAGCATTTCGACGGCCGCGAAGCGGTTGCGCACGGCGTTGAGCAGCGCGTTTTGCTGGGCCCTCGTGGCCAGCCGCTGGACGTCCGGGTCGTCGTACAGGCCCTGTTCGCGAGCCGCACGTCTTTGCAGGAGGGGCCGCAGCACCAGCCGGTCTAGCGCGGTGCGCGCCCGCGCACTGTCTTTGAGGCTGCGCTGGGCATTGAGCCGCCTCAGAGCCTTATACGCCGCGGCGACCGTGGCTTGCCCCTCAGCAAAGGTGTATAGCGGCGCGGCGCACGTATCGAGCAGGCTGGTGTCCTCGCGCTGGGCCGCGCCGAGCATGAGCTGGAGCCCGTCGCGGTCGAGGGCTGCACCGGCCGCGGCGCGGAGCGACTCAAAGTGCTCGGCCTCCACTTGGGCCAAGCGTTCGCCGAATAGCTGTTCCTCGATGAGGGGCCGGTAGCGCTCGTAGGGCGCGTCGCGGTCTTCGCTGAAGCGGACGATGTGCCAACTGCGGCCGGCCCGCAGGGGAGCGGATACTTCCCCCACGGGCAGCGTCTTAAAGACCTCGGCTGGGATGTGCAGACTCGGCGCAGCCTCGCGGTCAATAAAGCCCAACTCGCCGCCCCGTTCGGCCGAGCGCTGGTCGAGCGAGTGGACGCGGGCCACCTCGGCAAAGGGCTGGCCCGCATTGAGGGCAGCCACGGCCGCGTCGATTTCGGGGCGCGTGTGGACCAAGATCGCACTGAGCTTGCGCTCGCGGTCGTAGCCCTCCTCGGCAAAGACTCGCCGCACCTCTTCTTCGGGCACTTGCACTTGCGCGGTTATGTGGCGCGCCCGATAGAGGGCGATGACCCGCGCATCCACGGCTTCATCTACGGTGCGTTTTACCGCTTGTACGGTATCCAGCCCGTGGGCGACGGCCTCTTTGAGGATGAGTTGGCGGTCGATGAGCGATTGCACGTATTGACGCCGGGCCGCGTCGCCGCCTTCGGGGTGGCGCAAGCCCGGGGGCAGCTTTTCGACAAAGGCCCGCAGGTTCTCCGCCGAGATGGGCACTTCGTCAATTTTGGCCACCGGCCGCTCGTCTTGTTGGGCACATCCCCATAAAACCAACACCAGCAAAATTCCCATGTACATCGTATGTATCTCTCCTAGTTTATTTAGCTACCAGCAGAATCTGGTGGTCGTCCTTTGCGTCTAAACGATCTCGCTGGATTCCCGCGTTCGCGGGAATGACGGATCCTGTCTCTACGGCGTGTTCAACATTCATACAGCCTCTAATACACCGGCGTCCGGTTTCCCACCAGCCCGGTGAACCCATCTACCACCAGCCACAGACCGGCGGCGACGAACTGGCCGAGCACGACCCCGATAAAAAAGGGACGGGTGAGGAGGTAGGTGCGGGGGCCGCCGTATTTGAGGACGGTGAGCTTGATGAGCCAAGCGAGAAATATCGAAAACCATATACTGTTCATTACCCAGCCGGTGCTCACGGCAAAGCCGAGCGGATGGAAGGGCCACCACACCAAGAAGTGGCGAGCGGTCATTAAGCCGCCCATGATCAGGGCACCGAAACTCGTCCACAGCCACCCGGCGAGGCTCGGCCCCGTGGGGTTGGCGAGCTTTTTCGCCGCAAAGTCCGAGGGGTATGCGGCAAAGCCCGTGAAGTATTGAGGATGCAGGTTGAGCGCGCCATCGCGGTACGCGAGGTAGAGCATGAACCAGCAGGAGACCACGAGGCTGATGAGCATGGCCGCGACCAGCGCCCAAAAGAGCGGGCGGCGGGTGCCGTTGATCGCGCTGCCCAAGCGCAGGCTGTTGGCGAGGGGCGCGGTCATAAAGACCAATAGATCGCCCGCCCAGACGAAGGAGTAGCCCGTAGCGACCATGCCCGGCGGCCCGAGAGCCGGGACTCCAACGCCGGAGACGACAAAGCCGGCCGGGACCATTTCCGGGGTCACCGTGGGCATGCCCGCCTCGGCGATGATGCGCGCGAGGCCGATGAATATGACCAGCGACGAGAACAGGAAAAAGGGCACGATCCACGCCGGGATCCCGCTCTTCCACAGCCAGCAGCCCATCGCGCCCACGCCGACGACGAAGAGCCAAAACGCGGCCCGATAGGAGAGAATCTCCTGCGAGTCGTCAATCCGGTCGTCGCCCCACAGGGCCTTGCGTAGAACGTTTTTGAGGTGGGGCCGCGCCGTCCACAGCCCGTAGAACACCAAGACGATGAGCGCGCCCATCATCTGATGCCCCATGATCGCGCCCACCGGCCCAGACCCGGTCCAAGGCCCCAACTCCTCGGGGCTGAAAATGCCGATGTAGCTAAAGAGGCTTTCTTGTATCACATGCAGTAGGTAGAAAAACCACAGGCTGAAGGCGATATTGGAGTTGATGAAGTACGCGAAGCCAAACATCAAAAAGTTGATGCGGATGTTGAGCGAGCCCGTGCGGTTAAAAAGCTCGACGCTGGTCTGGAGGGCGACGGAGGGGACGAAGTTGAAGTAGTGGTGCAGGGCGTTGGTGCTGTTGAGCAAGAAGGGCAGCAGCAAGCCGCACCACATGATGGGGTTGCGGAAAAAGGGCTTGAGGGTTTTTTGCTCGCCGTCGTCTTGGATCATGGCGAGGGGGACTTGGGCCAGCGGAAAAACGAGCCGCTCGTTGTCAACCCACTGGCGGCGCAAGATGGATATGGCCGCGATAATGGTCGCGTAAAACGCCGCATAAAAGACCAGCCAGTGCCCGAGGGGCTTGAGCCAGACGCTATAGGGGATGGCCGAGCCTTTGGTCCCCTCGTAAAACGCCTTTACCGCGACCGGATCGTACACGACCATCCAATCCGCGAGGAACGGATGGACTAAGGAGGCCCATTGGTTTTCGGAAGTGGCGTAGTAGAAGGTGCCGGTGATCATGGGCAGCAGCATCCCCACCACACCGCGTGTGGGGATGGCCGTGGCGACCGCCATCATGGCGAAGATGACGACCAACTCACCGCGCCGAAAACCGTAGCGGCCCAAGGCGATTTGGACCGTCAGCAGCAGGACGAACAGCAGGAAGAAGGCGGCCGGCGTGGCCGAACTCAGCCCGAGGCGCGAGCCTTGGACGACCATGCTGCCGTAGGGAATGCCGATGGCAATGAGCAAGCTCAGCGCGGCACCGACGAGGATGCTCCGGCCCGTAATGGCGGCCGGCGCATTGTCAGGGGAGTCGATTTCAGCCATGTTTTTTGACGATTGATGGACGCGACAAACAAAGCAAAAACCATAAACAGAGCAAAAGGCCGAGCCCTTGCTCTACTCATTGGTTTATCGCTCGTCGCGCTCTTGGAGGCGGCCTTGTGGCTGGTGGGCATCGGCCCGGACGACGCTCTTTTCGCGGCCACCGACTCGTCCTATCGCATCAACCCACAGGCCGCCCGACGCTTCTTCCCCCGCCAGTACGTGCGCTTGGCCCCGGGTCAAGATCGCTTTGCCCGCGTGAAAGACGCGCGCACCTTTCGCGTGTTCGCGCTCGGGGCTTCAACCCTGCTCGGCTTTCCCAATCCCGCCTATACTTCGTTTCCCAACTTCTTGCAACAGATGCTCGCCGATGCGTATCCAGAGCGCACAATCGAGGTCGTCAACTGCGGCGTCACCGCCATCAATTCCTTCGTCTTGCGCGAATTTGTCGAGGAGGTGGTCGAGCACGAGCCGGATTTGGTCCTAATCTACGCCGGTCACAACGAGTTCATAGGGCCGTACGGGGCCGCAACTCCGTTTGCGCGCTTGAGCAGCCACGGGGCCTTCATCGAGTTGCAGATGTTCTTGCAGCGGACCAAAATCTACTACTTGCTCGACAGCCTCCTGCACTCGCTGCGCCCAGCCGCACCCGCCGAGTCCTTTGGCGTCCATCTGGTACAGCGCGAGATCTACTTGGAGGACGAAGCGCACCGGCAGACCACAGCCCATTACCAGCGCAACATGGCCGAGATGATCGACGTGCTGCGCGAGCGCGCGGTGCCGGTCGCGCTCTGTACGCTAGTCTCCAATTTGACCGGGTTTATCCCCTGCGCTCGCAGGGACCGGTCCCGCCGCCGGACGCGACGCCCGCGGAGTATCCCCAGCACGCGGCTTTGCACTTTGCCGCCGGCTTGGCCCACCAAGCGGCCGGGGATTCCGCCCGAGCCCTCGCCGCGTTTGTGCGCGCCCGCGATTTAGACGGCATTCACCTGCGGGCCTGCTCGCCCTTCAACCGCACCATTCGCGCCTTGGCCGCGGACTCTGGGGCGATCTTGATCGACGTGGAGCAGGCGTTTGCCGCCCACGCGCCTGCTGGTTTGGTCGGCGACGCGCTCATCACCGAGTATTTGCATCCCACGGTGTGGGGCCATTACCTGATCGCCCGGACCGCGATGACGACCCTCTTTGGCCGAGAGGACGCGCTGGGCTTGGCCGGGGGCCGTGCGGATGCCTTGGACGATTTTGCCGGATATTGCCGCCGCTTGGGCTACGGAGTCCGCGAGCGCGTCTTAGCGCGCAACGACCTAATCCTGTTGCTCAAGAACATGCCGTACGCCGAGCGGCCGCCCATTTTGGAGCAACGGCTCGCGCACCTAGTCGGCGAGCAGCTAGCCGACCTACCCAAGCTGAGCTACGCACAGATTGCAGATTTTGCCCATCGCGGCGGCGTCCATTTCCTAGCAGCCATCATCGCCGACCTCGCCAACCCGCAGCCGCTGGCCGACGCGCTAGACGAGCTCATGGGGCCGTTGGGGTTGGCCCCCTAGCGGCAGCCCAAGACTATCCCACCAATTCCTCTCCGTAGGCGAACAGCAGCGGCGTTCCCCCGGTGTGGACGAAGACGATGTTTTCGCTGGTGCGGAAACGCCCTTGGCGCATCTGATCAATTAGGCAGGCCAATCCCTTGCCCGAATAAGTGGGATCGACAAAGAGGCCCTCGCGCTGGGCGAGGAGGCGGATGCTGTCGAGCGTGGCGCGGTCTAAGTGGCCGAAGCCCGGGCCGACGTACGCATCGGTCACGGCGACGCGCTCCGGGTCGGGCGCGCAGTTGAGGCCGAGGTGAGCGGCGGCCTCTGCGGCGGATTGCGCGATGCGCTCAGACGCCCCTTCGCGCTGGCTCATTTTGCTCTGAGGTGTGCCGAGGAAGCGGGTCGGCCGGCCCAAGAGGGCAAAGCCAGCCACCAGCCCGGCCAAGCTGGTCCCCCCGGACCCGATTACCACGTCGTCGGCTTGGATGCCCGCGGCGCACAATTGAGTTTCGATTTCCAATGCACACTGAATGTAGGCAATGCGCGACAACAGCCCGGACAGGCCGGTGAAAGGCTTGTACCCCTCTTCCTCGAGCCGTTCCACTTCCTCGGCTATGACCGCGCCAACGCCCTCGGGCCGAGCAAAGCGAATGCGCGCCCCGCACAACTCGTCTAAAAGGTAGTTGCCTTGGGCTGGCGACTTGCGCCCCATGATGGAATCGTCCTCGCGCAGGACGACGACGCCCTTGAGGCCGAGCTGGGCGCAGGCCGCGGCGAATTGGCGGCAGTGATTGGACTGGACGACCGCGCTCAGCACGGCCGCATCGCACCCTTGGGCCGTGGCCTCGGCAAGGGTGAATTCGAGGTAGCGGGACTTGTTGCCGCCAAAGGCGAGGCCGGTTAGGTCGTCGCGCTTGATCCATATCTGCGCCCCCCCGAGCGCGGTCGACAGCCGCGGACAGTGCTGCAAGGGCGTTGGCAGATGCGTCAGGTGGTGGCGAGGCTGCGCGTCGATGGCGCGTTGGATCGCTTGGATGTCCATGAGAAAAGCTCCTTGCGCTAAGACCGGAACGCGTTATGCCCACAAATGGCGGTGAGCACCAATCCATTCGAGGTGGGCGCGGCGGATGAGGCCGTAGTTGTAGAAGGCGTAGCCGTGGATGCCGGCTTGACGTAGCGCGGTCAGATGGGTGCCGAGCGCGGTGCCGTCGGCGAATCCTCCGGGGTGGACGATGGCACTGAGGCCGGTATTCGCTGGGAATTCGTCGCGCAGGGCGCGTGCGTCCGGTGCGCCGCCCACGCCGGCGTTGACCATGTACACATTGCGAAGGACGCGATCCGAATCAAGCCCGTTGACGACCCGGTCGCGGCCCCCGAAGAACGAGGCCCGGGCACCGGCTTGGGCGGCGATGGCAACGGCTTCTTCCACCAGCGAGGTCGCTGCTTCGACGCGGGCGTCAAGCAAGGTCTGCAAGCGGCCGGAAAAGGCGGCGGCTAGGTCCTCGGCACTCGGGGGCTGCATGGCTTCCGGGGTAGGCTCCGCGGCGAGTTCGCGGGTGAGGTACTCGGCGACATCGGCGCGCAAGCCCTCTCCGTCCAAGCCGAGATCACCGGCCCGCTGCAAGCAGTGCCGACAGTAGCACAACCCCATCAGCAGCTCGCAAAAGGGCGTGATTTGCACGCCGATTTTGGGATTGCGGAACCCGTAGCTGAAGTGCAAATAGCCCAGCGATTCGAGGTGGAACTCGTCGGGCTGGAACTGCGCGGCTAGGTCGCGGCAGAGTGCGCGGGCATAGGAGCGCACCAAGGGGCTGGCCGGGCAAAGCTGGGCGAGGTTGATGTGCCCAAAGGGGTCGCGCTTGGCCGCGTCTGGATAGCGCTGGGGCAGATAGTGGTTGTAGTTGAAGACCAGCCAACTCGTCAGGTCGAGCCCACGCGCTCGGATGGCATCCGCGATTCGGCGCATGTAATCCGGGCCATTGACGACGCTGCTGATCAGGGGGGCGATTGGGCTTTCGTCATAAAAAGCGGAGGAAGGCTCGAAGTAGAGCGCGCCTTCTTCGCCCCAGTAGAGGGGCCGCCGGGGATTGTGCGGCAAAAAATACGTCGATACGTGGTAGCTCTGGGCTAGGCTGACGCTGTTGAGGCCGGCCGTGTGGGCGATGGTGTCTAGGGCCGCGTCAATGCCCTCGTCCGACAAGTCCCAAGGGTACGTGTATATGGTCGCTCGCATGGGCGCGATCTCCTTGTTTGCAATAGTCTTTCCCGAGGAATCCACGGCTGCAACCGACGCATCTCAGGCTCCGACTCGACCGAGTGCTTACAGCCTTCCAAGGATCGAGGGCATCTTGCCCTCGCCGAGGGCGGGACGCCCTCGATCCCGGACGCAGCAGGAACGTCAGAAAATGCCTACGCAACGTAAGTGTCGCGTACTTGGGACGGAGTGTTGCGTTACATTCCCCAGACCGTGACCGGAGTGCCGCCTTCGGTTTCCTCGCGGCGATATACCTTGTCGTCCCACGACGTGCCCTCGCTCCGGTCGAACAGCACCAAGTGCCCCTCGGCCGTCGCGCAGCGGTCCATGTAGGCGCGGGTCTGCGCCAGCCCTTCGCGCAGCGTCTGCGCCAACCCCCGATGCAGCACCTTGCACTCAATGACCACCTTCTGCGGTTGTCGGCGATCTCCATCCACCGGCCACACCAGCAGCAAATCCGTGCGCCGACGACCCAAGCCATACTCCCGCTCGATGCGCCCGCCGCTGTTGACGATGCGTTGCAAGAACGCTTGCAGCAGCAACTGCGGTCCGGCCTCCTTGTACTGGAACCGCTCTACCCAGTGCTCGGAATGCTCGCGGAAAAACTCTTGGAACGCTGTCAGCAACTTGCTCACCTGCAAGCGGCCGTCGTCATCGATGTACCAAGCCGGGTCGTGGTGGATCGACATCTCCTGCGTGGTCCAGGTGAGCGCACGGGGGATGACCTCGCGGTAGATCGGGTTGGCGATGGCGACAGGGCGGTGCTGCGCGACCAAGCCCAAGTCGCGCACGTACTGTAGGTCGTCGTCGGCAAACGATCCCGCGTCATCGGCCCCTTTCAGCAGCGGCTCGATCACGCGGCGCACTCGTTCCTCTTGGAGCTTGTCGGTAAGCTGGTCTAGGTGCGTCTCGCGGCGCAGGATCAACTGCTCGCGGGCGTCTTGGATCGCATCGGCGGTGATCGCCCGGCTGCGGTCGCGCCCGGCCTTGTTCTTGAAACAGGCTTCGTACGCCAGCGCGTTGACCAGCCACGGCTGGCCTTGGGTCAGCGTCCAGACGTCGTGCCGCGCCGCGTCGGTGAACGCTTGGCCGGTCGCATCGGTATGCTGTGCCAACAGGGACTCGACGTCGTCGCGGGAAAAATCCCCAAGCCGCAGGGACTCGGCGCGGATGTTGAAGGCACTGCCGCCAGCGATGATGGCGTTTTCAGCCGAAGACCGGATGCGATAGTCGCGCACGTCGCGCACCCCGCAGAGGATGACGCTTTGGGGGAAGCGGCGCGGTCGGTCGGGGTAGCCAGCGCGGAGTTGCCGCAGCACCGCCAGCAAGGTGTCGCCGACCAGCGCGTCGATCTCGTCGATCATCAGCACCAGTGGCTTGGCATCCGATTCGGACCAGCGGGCCAACGTCCCTCGGAGCGCATCGTGCGGACCGAATGCCTCGAAGGTGTCGAGACTAGTCTTTCTCAGGGTCGGGTCGTTCAAAACGTACTCCGCCTCTGAAGCCATCTGACCAAGTATGGCTCGCATAGCCGCGGGCACATCTTCCCGCGCCGACTGGCCGGTCTCGACGTTCACGTAAGCACAGCGGAACGCGCCGCTGGCGTTCAGTTCATCCCTCAGTGCCAAGAGTGCCGAGGTCTTGCCCGTCTGACGCGGCGCGTGTAAGACGAAGTACTTCCGCTGCTGGATGAGCAGCAGCAGATCTTCGACATCGAGCCGCGCCAAGGGCGGGATGTGATAGTGCATATCCGCATCAATGGGACCGGCGGTATTAAAGAAACGCATGGTTGTTGTCGTCATCTGTCGCCTCCTGTCGAAACGGACTTAGCCCTGAAGCGATGAGACCCGCATTTGTGAATATCGGGCAATTCGCTTGGTTCGGCAGCAATTCAGTGGCACACAGTTTAGTCCGGCAATGCTAAGTACGCGACACCTACTTTGCGTCCGCCTTTTCTGCTGTTGCCGATACGTCCGGGATCGAGGGCGGGACGCCCTCGATCCTTAGAAAGTTGGCGGCTAGTGTCGTGTAGTAAGCCGGCAATGATCAGTATCCTTCATCCGCTCACATTCCCCAGACCGTGACTGGTGGGCCGCCTTCGGTTTCCTCGCGGCGATACACCTTATCGTCCCACGACGTGCCCTCGCTCCGGTCGAACAGCACCAAGTGCCCCTCGGCCGTCGCGCAGCGGTCCATGTAGGCGCGCGTCTGCGCCAGCCCTTCGCGCAGCGTCTGCGCCAACCCCCGATGCAGCACCTTGCACTCAATGACCACCTTTTGCGGTTGGCGGCGATCGCCCCCCACCGGCCACACCAGCAGCAAATCCGTGCGCCGACGACCCAAGCCATACTCGCGCTCGATGCGCCCACCGCTGTTGACGATGCGCTGCAAGAACGCCTGTAGCAGCAACTGCGGCCCGGCCTCCTTGTACTGGAACCGCTCCACCCAGTGCTCGGAGTGCTCGCGGAAAAACCCTTGGAACGCCGTCAGCAGCTTGCCCACCTGCAAACTGCCGCTGTCATCAATGTACCAAGCCGGGTCGTGATGGATCGACATCTCCTGCGTGGTCCAGGTGAGAGCGCGGGGGATGACCTCGCGGTAGATCGGGTTGGCGATGGCGACAGGGCGGTGCTGTGCGACCAAGCCCAAGTCGCGCACGTACTGCAGGTCGTCGTCGGCAAACGACCCAACGTCATCGGCCCCTTTCAGCAGCGGCTCGATCACGCGGCGCACCCGTTCCTCTTGGAGCTTGTCGGTAAGCTGGTCGAGATGCGTCTCGCGGCGCAGGATCAACTGCTCGCGGGCGTCTTGGATGGCATCGGCAGAGATCGCCCGGCTGCGGTCGCGCCCGGCCTTGTTCTTGAAACAGGCTTCATAAGCCAGCGCATTGACCAGCCACGGCTGGCCTTGGGTCAGCGTCCAGACGTCGCGCCGCGCCGCGTCGGTGAACGCTTGGCCGGTCGCGGCGGTATGCTGCGCCAGCAGGGCCTCGACGTCATCGCGGGAAAAATCCCCAAGCCGCAGGGACTCGGCGCGGATGTTGAAGGCACTGCCGCCAGCGATGATGGCGTTTTCAGCCGAAGACCGGATGCGATAGTCGCGCACGTCGCGCACCCCGCAGAGGATGACGCTCTGGGGGAAGCGGCGCGGGCGGTCGGGGTAGCCAGCGCGGAGTTGCCGCAGCACCGCCAGCAGGGTGTCGCCGACCAGCGCGTCGATCTCGTCGATCATCAGCACCAGTGGCTTGGCGTCCGACTCGGACCAGCGGGCAAGGGTCTCCCCAAGCGCGTCGTTGGGGCCAGTGTCGTCGAGAATGCCGCGCCAGATGTCGGCGACGAATAGGTCATCAAGTGCGTGGCGCGCAGCACGAGCCAATGCACTGAGAATGGCCCGGATGGCTGCGGCCACATCCTCCCGCGCGGCTTGGCCGATCTCGACGTTCACGTAGGCACAGCGGAACTCGCCGCTGGCGTTCAGTTCGTCCCTCAGTGCCAAGAGCGCCGAGGTCTTGCCCGTCTGACGCGGCGCGTGCAGGACGAAGTACTTCCGCTGCTGGATGAGCAGCAGCAGATCTTCGACATCGAGCCGCGCTAAGGGCGGGATGTGATAGTGCATATCCGCATCGATGGGACCGGCAGTATTGAAGAAACGCATAGTTGTCGTCATCTGTCGCGACTCCTTACAGGTCTCAGTTGAGTTTCAGTTTGTCGGACACTTCAGCGAGTAGCGCATTGATCTCTTCCACAGCCGCCGGGTCGGGCGCGGTTTCTCCCCCGAACTCAATGCGGACATTGAACTTGAGGGCATTGCCGACAGCGGCCTTGGTAATGCTTGGAATCTGATCGGCCAAGTCTTGGATGCCGTTGGCTTCGAGGACACCTTCGGCCATGAGGAGTCCCCGTGGCTTAGGTGCCGGAAGCTCCTCGCGTACTGTGGAGGGCACTTGGAGGATCACCTGTTGGGCACCAGCCAAGTCGCACGGCCACGCGGTGCTATCATTGCTCAGCTCGATCCAGCGCGCCCGGATACCATCTTCTATTGCCGACTGCACCGTGGACCACGGCAAATTGACGTCCCGCTTGGTCGAGAGCGCAGTGGCGAGGGCGAGGGCGTTGGTCTTGCTATCTTTCCAAGCATTGGGAAGCGACTTAGCCATCAACTCGTCCACGGCAATCCGCTCGGGCGGCGGCCTCAATATGGCAGCGGCACTGAGTACGCCAGCAGGGACTGGCTCCTTCAGGATTGAGGCCGGTCCGCTCGTCAACCACACTAGCCCCTGTTCAACGGCTTGTGCGATTGCGGCCTCGACCTCCGCTGGTTCGCATTTCGGGATTGTTAAAATCTCTTCGTAGCCTTCCCTAGGCACACTCACGGTGTGGCCGCCAGCGAAATAGTCGTACACACCTTGGACGCTGATCTCCGCAGCCGACCAAAGCCCGGGGAGTTTTTGATACCCGAGCAAATCGGGCGCGAGGTCGCTCAGGGTGGCCGCTTCGGGTAGCAGCACCTCCAAGCCTGAGTCCTTGAGGGCTGGCTCCTCAATAGCCGTGCGCCAGAATGTCCTAGCGGTGTGGTCTGGGCGGGCGACCCGCGCCACCCAGATTCCCTGCTGGACTCCTTGGACGACCGTATCCAGAATCTCCTTCTGGCGCAGCATCTTGGGCAGCTTGGGGAACTGGGCGAAGGCCCCGACCAGATCCTTGACGCGGCGGGCGTCCTCCCCTTCGCGCCACAAGTCGTAGGGGCCGCCCGGCATCATGGCCTCTGAACTGATGGCGGTTTCCTGAATGCGCGCTCGCGGATCGGCCTTGATGGTAGTGAACAAGGGTTCGTCGGTCACCACGACTTTGAAGGCGTGGACTTCATTGCGCTCGTTGACGGTGACCACCACGGAGTACGCTTGCCTGATAGCCTCCGGGACGCGCTTTCTCGCCGACTCTGTTTCATGGGTGAGCATCTGCTCGCGGATTGGATCAATCGGCTGGTTCTTGAGTTGGTCGCGGACTTCCTCCCAACCGAGATACTCCCGCATCCGGGTGCGCGCTGCATCAAGACCGTCCCTAGAAGGAACGGCGAGGACGATGGCGTTGCGATAGACGCGGGGGCGGTCCGGCGCGGTCGTCTCGTCGATGAACCGCTTGGCTTCGGCGCTTGGCTTGCCAGACTCCGAGGCCGCTTGCGGACCGAGGATGCCGTAGTGGAACGCGCCGTCGTCCGCGATGTCGCGTGGTCTTTGCGGCAGGTTGTGGACCTTTGCGCCGGCCGCAGACGCGCCCGACGTGAGCATCTTCTGTTTCTCAATGGCACTGATGATCTGTGATTCCACGAGGGGGGTCGGTACTCGGGTGTTGCAGGCGTCGTGGTGCATCTGCCGCAGGTTGGGACGATTGCCCAGCCGCCATGCCTTTCCCGTGGCGACCTCCACCTCGTCGAGAAACCAAGACAACTCCGTCCAGCGCCGCAGGGCCTTCTCTAGTTCTATTTTGTCCAGATGGGCCGCTCCGATCAGCACCATCAACTCCTGAGTCAAAATTTTGTGCCCAATGGGCTGGGAACTCAGAAATACCGCAATGACCGCCTGCTCCATCTGCCGGTGGCTCAGACCGGTTGCCTCGGATTGAATGGTGTGCGCCTTGGCCAACTCGCCTTCGAGAATCGGCCGCCATGCTTGGTGCTTGCCGGTGTCTGTGTCAACGCTGGCAAAGGAAGCAAGCTCCCCGGCGGCTTCGGCCAAGCCGTTCTTTTTCGGGTCGTTCAAAAACACATTCGGCCCGACCAGCGGGCTCGTGTCCCACTTCTCGGCATCGCGCAGGGCAATGGCAAATGTCCGCAGGATGCCTCGGGTGCGCTGGAAGCCGTTGAGTTGGGTCCAGCGGGTGTAAAAAATATCCGTGAGGTCTGGGTGAAAGGGATAGCTGCTCAGATAGCGTTCTTCCGCGCTCGCCCGCTCTTTTTGGGTCTGCTCGTCGAGCGCGGCGATGCTGCCCACGACCGCAGTGACGTGCGGGCGGAAAACGCTTGGATCGCGAATGGACTCAGGCTTGAAAAAGCGTCGCCGCAGCACCTCGGCCACGTCCTCCTTGCCCACCGGACTGGCGTCTTCTTCCGTCTGGCGGCCAAAGACTTCGGACATGTCGCGCAGCAACTCGTTGCCAAAGTCGTCGTGCTTCCTTGGATCGGAGGCGAGCAGCGAGGCCACCATGGCGCAACGGTCCACTTTTACGACCGCTTGGGTGAGGTACTGAAAAAAGCTGATCAAGTGCCCGCGCACCTCTGGATCGGCTTCGACCTGAGCGCGGATATACATCAATACCTCGTCGAGCAGCACCAGCGTCGAGAGATCGTCTTGTTGCGGCTTTGATAGCAACTCTGCTACCAGCGGTTCGGCCGGCGGAGTGCCGCGCTCGGCGTCTTTGCCGTCGGCGTGGATGAGTCTGAGACCATCGGCCCCGGCCAGTTGAAAGGCGAGAATGCTCCACGGATGCTTGAGCATCCTGACCGTGCCGTCGGGACTTGGCGTCTCAACGCCTTTCTCTAGGTCAATTTTGTCAAAGCACAGTGCTGCGACCCGGGCCTTGGGGGCCTTGAAGCCGATATGTGCCTCGAACTCCTTTACCGCTGGCAGGTCGGGCAGCGCGGCCGGGTCGTGGACTAGGTGCCGGAGCGCGATGAGCGTATGGGTCTTGCCGCCGCCGTAGTTGACCGCCAGCTTCCGGTACGCCTTGTCGCTTGTACCGGCCAAGCGCTGGGCCACGTCTTTGACCAGTTCTCGCAGATTGTAGGTGGGATAGGTGAGCGCGAAGAACGCGGCGGGATGTTCGTACACGGGCCGCTGGCCCTTCTGCATGACCACGTCGTATAAGTCGGCGGCGAACACGGCCAGCGACAATTCGCCGGTCTTTAGGTCGTCGCGCAGTTGCACGACCTCGTGCCAAGGTTTATAGGCAGGCTTTGTTGTCATGTCGTCCTCGTTGATTCCGTGAATGCTTAGATAGAAGGATAGATCCGCACCGCATCTATGGGCCGGATTTCAGCAATCGCTCGATTTTGGACCAGTGCCGCTAAATTATCGATCTTACGCTTACTTCCCGTGCGTTAGGTCTGCACGGCCTCGCGGTTGTTGAGTGTTGGCAGTGCTCTAATACCCTCGCCTATTTCCTTTTCAGCAATCCGCAACTCATAGAGCTTCTGCAAATTCAGCCAAAACTCTGCACTGGTATTAAAAAAATGAGCCAATCTCAGGGCCGTGTCGCCAGTGATAGCACGTCGCCCGTTGAGGATTTCGGTGATTCGACTGGCGGGCACCTCAATTTGTCGTGCGAGTGATGCTGCGCTCATATCGAGCACTCTCAACTCTTCGGCGAGGTGTTCCCCCGGATGAATTGCAGGTATGGTCATGACTGTTTCTCTCTGCCTCGGCACTTGGACATCGTCACGGGCGGCTAGGTGGTTGCTAGGGCTTCGAGAACCGCCTGCTCGTCGGAACCAGCGTCGGTCAATTCGATGAGGGCTTGCAGGAACACTTTAGGCTCCAGATCGGGTATCCAAACGGTGAACCAGTGGCCGCGTAATGTCAGGATGCAGAGTTCTCAAATGACTCGATCTCGTCTAATAGTTTCTTGATTCGGCCTTTGTCTTTGCTCTTTTCGCGGTATTTTTGGTAGCTTGCTTCTGCGTCGCGGATAAGCTGCTGGTAGGTAATCACGCGGATATTTCTTGCTTCCATGGATCTTTCCGACATTTGCCGCCTTGCTGGATTTTCCCAATCGCTGAGTTCTCTGCCGACCAAACAAACGACCTCTATGGAACTGCTTTCATTCGGTGTTTGTAGTTGTAGTTGTTTATTCAATGCCTGTATATACTTATCGACTTGCTCCATAAGGCGGTTGCTTGAAGTGATAACAGACCCTCTTTTTAGCTCAATGATTACGTGCTTACCTGACGTCTTCTTGTATAGAATATCTATCCGCCCCCGCTTTTCTTCATTACTCAACTTGTCGTTGTCGGAAATTTTCTTAAAAGCCGTAGTAATCGACTGTTCTAAGGTGGGTGGTGTGTCCGTAGCCATATCCCACGACGGGTCTAGTAGCCAGAGATGGTTATAAATATGATCCTGAATAATCTTTTCTAGTGCATCTTCTGTAATGTCTTTTGACAACTTTTTAATAACATCTAAGCGGCCCTCAGTGATTTGGTAATACCACGATGCTTCTATATCATCTAGCTCGGAAAAGAGTTTTACGGCGACTTCAAGATTGTTGATGTCAAGCTGTTCTAATTCATTTAGCTTTTCTTTGTGTCGCAAGTGTTCAAATGCTAAAACTCCATGTTTATATAGCGTCTTTCTGTGATCTTCGTCTGTCGCGATTTGGTTGATCTTGCCGAACAATTTTTCGGCGGCGGTTTTAGTATCTCCCTTCAATGACTCATACCATTCCTTGAGCGCGGGAATCTCACGGGCTTGCTTCACTCCTTCTTCATCCTTTAGTTTTGCTCGTTCTGTTGCTAAATGTTTGAGTTCCCGTTCGACAAATGTTCTCAGTTGCACAAATCGATCATCGCTTTGAATAAAATCTTGCCTACTGGACGTGGCAATATCCTCTTCCTCGGTTGAGTCGAGGAAGTCGGCTTCCAATTCGCCTATGACGTACTTTGTATATAGCCCACCTTCTCGGAATGAGTCCAAGATGTCTTCCAATGCAACCTTTCCCCTAGCGAGAATGGATACTTTATTCAGATTATCTGCGCCTTCCTGTAAGGTTCCTGATTCTTTGACCAAACCAATCCAGCCGCGCACAGCATATTGTTCTTGCTTATCTACTGTATTTTTCTCGCGCTGAACGACATATCTCTTATCGTGCTCAAATTTGGACTTGTCGAAGTCGCCATAGACCAAGGCGTATTCCAGCTTTCCGAAATAGTTCCTGTCTTGTAGGGTTATCTCGTCATCATTGACAAACACTTGAAAGTCTTCGGAAATAACCGAAAAGCGGCGAGCCACGCGCTGGCGCAGATGGGTGTCCAGTGATGAGTTCACCCGTTTCTTGAGGTCGTGCAGAACGATTGCCGTGCCAGAAGGTCCCAAATTGATTGCCTTCGGCACATCTATGACGGGAGGGTGATACTTTCGTTTGTTTTCTATTGCTTCTTGGATTTTTTCGACATCTAATTCAATCGCCAGAGGACCGGTATTCTTCTTCTTTGTAAAGACCTGTACTTTCCTTGCAATAGACAAGACAGACAGTTTGCCAATGCCCTTTCTCCCCATAACAGGCCGCCCCTTGTCTACTGTCTGGTCTCCACCCCCTTTGATCCGGCGTTGATAACCGACGGTTAGAAATTTTTCACGCAAATCTGCGTCGTCCATTCCGCAGCCATCGTCTTTAATGACAATCTGCTTACCGTCATTTTGTCCTTTTACGGATACATCGACCCGAGCGGCGTCGGCATCCCAAGCATTGGCAATTAGCTCAGCGAGGACGGCGGGAACGTTGCTATACAGATTTAGACCCAAATGATTGAGCACATTCAAGTCAATATCCAAAATATATTCTTTAGACATTTCTTTTCTCTCTTTTTACCAAATGATCTGTAATTGCCCTGCCGATAGCGGATGCTAAAGCCGGCGGAACGGCGTTGCCGATTTGACGGCCAACTTTCGTAAAGAACGCTTTTTCGCCCGGAGCGATAAACTGGTATTGTTCGGGAAAGGTTTGTAGGATTGCACCTTCTCGCAAGCTCAAAGCCCGGTCTTGTTCTGGATGGCCATAGCGTCCCGTTCCATAACGATAGAACTGTGTAGTCAGGGTCGGTGCGGGCTTATCCCACTGCATACGTCCGTAAACACTTCCATAGCTCAAACCGCTATCTTTCTTATAGCAATCTGGCAATAATGCAGTGGGCCAATCTTGCCAACTCCTACCGGGTCTTGAGGCTTGGATTCGCTTGAGGTTGATTGGATCTAACCGAGAGCAAACATGCAGCGGATCCGCCTCACTTGATTGTCCATGTTCAAGAGGACATAAATGTCCAATCGCTTGCTTAACTGTTTTAAGACCTGCCTCGTGAAAAAGGGGTTCTTTGGCTACGGATTTTGGCATATCAATCGTACCCAACAAAGACGCCAACATAACCAAACGGCGGCGCTTTTGTGGAACCCCAAAGTCGTCACAAGAGATGATACCGTCGGCAATTTTATACCCTGCATCAGTCAACTCGTGCTTAAATTCATGGTAAATGGACTTACCCATGAGTTGGGGCACGTTTTCCATTGATATGATCTCTGGCCGACCTTCGAGAATTATGCGGAGAAATTCATCAATTAGATTCCATCTCTCATCGGATTGCTTCCTTTTTGCCGTGTGACTGGAGAATGGTTGGCAGGGAGCACAGCCGACGAGTATGCGATATTCTGCGTCATCAAAATATGTCGAAATATCGGAAAAAGAGAGTGCTCTAATATCCGCTTCGACAAAAGTTGCTCCGCAGTTCTTTTCGTAAGCATAACGACACGAGCTATCAATATCTAGACCGGCCTTGACGGTGATTCCTGCCTCCTGTAGCCCATACGTCAACCCGCCAATGCTACAGAACATATCAAATACTTGTGCGTTTAATTGATTCAGTGATTCACGCATGAAATCGCCTCACAATCGCTATTGCACCCTTAACTATGACGGCGGTAGTACTGGCTCAATCTAAGAGGGATATTGGCACCTTGTCAACGTTGATCGCCAAATTGAAGTGCTCTCTGTCTGGGGGCCTGAACATCGTCGCGGGCGGCGGCGTGGTTGCTTAGGGCTTCGAGAGTTGCCCGCTCGTCGGAGCCGGCCGCGGCTAGTTCGATGAGGGCTTGGAGGAGCTGATTGAACAGGGCGTTGCGCTGGAGGCCGCGGGTGTCGAGGTAATCGTCCACTTTGACTTGGTCGCCGGCGCGCCACAGGTGCATGAGCTTGTGGACTTGGTCTATGAGGGGGGCGGGGCGTCCGCCCGGTGCTCCGAGACCGAGGTTGCGGCCCTGCCGCCGGTTATAAGGCTTGAGCTTGACTTTGGTGCCGCCGCCGGTCTCTTCCGCGTCCTCGGGTGGGTCGTCCTCGTCGCTGGCTGCTCCCTTGCCCGGTTGGGCGAGGAGGTCGTGCTGGTTGACGAGGGCTGTGTCGGAGAGGTTGCACGACAGGGCGTAGAGGATGCAGCCGCCGATGGGGGCTTCTTCCATGCCGAAGTCGTGGCGATGGAGCAGGTAGTACGTGGTTACGTCGTCGAGGCCGGTTGCGGCTTCCTGGCCGTCGCGGGTGAGTACGCGACCGACGACGAAATCGACGACCATGCGCCGCACTGCGCGTAGGAACTCCGAGACGGACATGAGTTGGTTCGGGTCGTTGGCCTTCTTGACGACGGGGTGCTTGCTGAAGGCTTCGAGGGCCGGGCCGGTTGCGGCCCACACGAAGTCTGGTCCGCGAATGCCGGCGTCCCAGAAGTCGCGGAGTTGTTGGGTGATGTTGTCGCGCATTTCGTTGAGGACGGTGTTGTCCCAGCCGGGGCGGGCAAGGGGGCGTTTTTTGCAGACGATCCACACGGAGGAGGACAACGCGGCGGACGCCATCGCACGAGTCCGAGTGCCCATCTCGGTCTGGATGGGCCACGAGCCATCGACGACAAAACCGGCTCGGATCAGGGCGGCTACCAGTGTCTCCCAAGCATCGGGATGTTTGTTGGCGAACACGACCACGAGCCGCCCGTCCGGTTGCAACGCAGCATGACAAGCCCGGAACGAGCGGGCCATGCCGTCTTCATAATTCTGCTTGGATCGCTTTTTGTCGCCACCAAATCGGCTGGCATCGTCAATGAGTTCACCATCCTCTGCGTCGTGATTCCATTTGGGGCCGAGAGCATCGGAGAAGACGGTCTCAATTTCGGCGGACAATCCTAAAGTTGAGCGTCTCAACCAGACATAGAAGAAGTCCATGAGGTCGGAATAGGGGATGGCGTCGTAGTAGGGTGGGTCGGTAAGAATGGCGTCGTATTCCCCTGATGTTTTAGCAGCACTGGTAGCTTGTACGTTTGTTACTTCTGCTGATTGGGCTGATTCGAGTATGTGGTCAACACAACGTGAAACCCAATCAAGCGCACCAAGATAGTTGCCAGAGGAATCCGATAACGGATTGACTTCGGTATAATCCCACACAATCGGAAGGGCAAAGCGCCCAAAGGTGTGTCCAATTTTCTCTCCGCTGTTGTGCCAAGAGCAGATCGCGCTGGAGTAGTCGGCCAGCCGATCATTCACGAGTGCGAGATTTGCAACCAGTGCCTCACGCCAACTCTCCGGCCAACTATCGAGTTCTTGCATCAGGTTCCGAAGGGTCAGAACAAATTCTCCAAGCGCCAATAGCTGCCGATTCGTAAACAGCTTCCGCCACGTGTCGAAGCCGTAACCATCCACCGAGAACGCTCGCGACGCGCCGGTTCCTGCTTTGGGCGTCTGTTCCTCCGGCAACCCAAACGGAATGTCCGCATACAGCCCTTGAAGCTGATCCTCAGTCACTTCTGCCACCGCCCGCTCATGGTCCATCGGCAAACGATATTCCTTCCCCTTCCCCTTCGGCCCATCCACCACCACAGCCGTCATCACTGCGCCCAACCGCCCAGCGCGGCCTTCAAACCGAATATCTTCCATCGCCATGATCGCGCCGCAGCACGGGCAAGTTGCGCCCGTGCGCGACATAGTGCCCGCGCCAACGCGCTTGTCGTGCTCCCGCCGCTGCGCCGCATTGCCGCCGTTGTGCGGCACATCATTCTGGACGCCAAAGACGACGCCTGTCTGATCGGCTTTAGGCTCCATCGTCAGCAGCACGCGCTTTCTGTCCTTCTTGCACAACCAGCGCGTCTTGAGCAGCGGCAGAGGGACGCGGCATTGTTTGCAAGTCACAGTCCGCGCCCACAGATAGGCCACCGTCGGCTTGGCGACCCAGCGCGGATTGCGCGGGTCGGCGAGATAGGCGTCGTCAAATTCGGCATTGAGCGGATCGACCTGCGGAACGCCCGCATCGTCAACCTCTAAAAGCCGTCTGGGGCGCGGCTCACACTCCTCGCCCAGCTTCAGCGGCTCAAACTCGGCATACGTCGGATAGTACGCCGCCAACTCCGTCCGCGCCTTGGCCAACACCCACCGGCCCCAAGCCCGCACATGCCAAGCGAGGTCCGCCTCAAGGATGGGATCATCCTGTTGCAAAAAATCGAGCTGAACTTCGCCGCCATCGCCGTGGCCGAGCCGCTCCAACAGGGTTCGCAAGTTAGCCCCCTTAAACCCCTTCGCCTTGAGGAACGCCGCCATAAATTCGCCATCCTCCAGCGCGAACTTGGGCAGCGGACGAGTCTGACCAGAGAGCTTCTGCGGATATTCGAGGGTACACTTGAGGATGAACCAAGCCACCGGATTGATGTCCATAGCGGTCACGTCGCAGCCGAGACGCATAGCTTCAAGCGGAATGGCCCCACCGCCCGCGAACGGGTCCAGCACCTTGGGCGCCCGGCCATACACCTTGCGAATCTCGTCGCGGAACCATTGAAGATCCGGCCCATTCTCCCGCCCCCAATGGAGAATACCCCCAACCGTCTCCTCCTTCACCTTCTCCACCACGCGCCCCCCTACCCGCTTGCGCTCAATCGTCTCCACCACGCGCCCGGCCAGCCGCTCCAGCATCTCCTGCCGTTGCTTGTGATTGCCGGGATCGGCCAGCAACGTCGCAATCAGCGCCGCCCGCGACGCCGCAAGGGGCCGCCGCGCCGGCCAAATATGCAGCGTCGAGATATGCCCATGCCGCACATTCTTCTCATGGACCGAGTCGAGCGACGCCTGCTTGAGAGGGAAGGCGACTTCGATGAGACGTTTGTCATTGGGGGTCATGGGATGCTCTCATTAGTGATGAAGCTGCCTTCGCAGATATGCCATCTATCTTCGTTTTCTTTCCCTGATTCCGAGAGCCCGTCGGTAGGTAGGGTGAACTACTACGCGAGTATCGTCGTCTATTTCAGAAGGTGAGACCCCTTGCCCTAACTCATCGACCCAAGATGCACTTTCAAAGGACTCAAGTTTTAGACCGACCAAACCGATCCTGTAGAACACCATAAATAGCGTCCGTTTGAAGTCATTCACATCTACTAAATCATTTGCGACGTTTCTTGCATGTTCTCGTAGTGGTCCACGCCCCTCGGGGTGATCTATTGCCGATTTTAAGCAGAGCTCAGCAATATCATTGTATCCAACTTGACTCAACGGAAATGACGGAGGACGTTTTTTAAGGATGTCCGCGTAGTCCAATAACCCTGGATAGTCTGCGTACCATTCATCTTCAAGTGCTCTTAGCCGTTGTCGTGAATACTCTCCCTCTGCACGTTTAAGAGTATCCACATTCAGTCGAGGCATTCCTTCAGATGCTTCAATACACTTATTGAAAAAACTGATCACGTCTCGAGGTCTTTGGGCACGGTCAGTAATAAATTTCTTAATGGGTATTTTATATATCTGCCTAGGTAATAGATCCCGATGCGTAACACTTTTGTTTTTTTGGTATCGCCGTGCTACAAGTTCATCTACTCGCTTGTCTAGCACTTCGACTATCTGATCAGGAGACCAATGTAGGGGTAAGTACAAAGATTGGTATTTCTCCTCTTGGAATCCAGTGCCACGAACCAGTTTGAAAACTCTGTCGATCAAGTCACGCCTGACAGCAACCAAAACCTTGACATTTGGTACTTTGCTGATCTCCTTCAGAGATTCCAGCAGTGCCATGATCAGCCGATAGCGTAGTTTCTCTTCGACCCAGTTTTCATCAAGACGATCAATTAGTATGTAGTAGTTCTTCTGTCTATCTGAAAGCACGTTTCTCAACAAACCAAGTACCTTGTTTAAGTCTTGGACTTGAGCCTCGCTGACTACACTCTGGCCTCGGTTCACTACTTCAATTCTATCCTCTTCTGAGAGGCGGGATGCCTTCTTGAGTGACCCACCTGCCTTGAGTATGGAATTTTTTAATTTAATTTCAAGTCCATCTTTCAGCTTCTCCTCTATAGTTGTAGTGATTTCCTTGACTCGATACTCAGTCTCTATCCAGAAACTTTTACCCCATTCTTGAAGATATTGTACGGCCTGTCTTGAGTTTTTATCTTTGCGAGTTTGGCCTGAGAACATATCACTAAAGAAATTCCACCATCGTCCGTCCTCTCTATCCGTGTGTGGCTCAAAATGCTTTCTCAGTACCTCAACCGTCAAAACATGGCGCCAGAGCAACTTGTAGAAGGGCTCTAGATTTACGCCGAGATCCGTAAAATACCTGATCACAGAGGAATTTGAAACGTAAGTAAGAGCAAGATCTTGAGGATCAATCGAAATGACCCGAGCCTCTTTCTCCTCCTGCTTGAGGCGTTCAAAGAGTGCCGACTTCCCCGAACCTGTCCGACCGAGAACAATCTGCCGAATGTCTTTTTGGTTCTTGAGAACTTCGTAGTCTCCAGTATCAACAAAGCAGGTTTCAAGAAATTCGGTATCATCCTCCGCACTGGCAGCACCGATTGTGTCCGTTCTTCGGAATCTAAATTCAGATTGACGTCCCTTGGCCATTTGACATAAACCCTTGTTTTTAGATGGATTGGCTCTTGATCTGAGCGGTCAGTTCCCCTCAACGCCTCCAGAGTCGGCGGGCTATCGCCACCCGTTCCTGTTCCAGCCTTTGGGCAAGACCCTCTAACTGTTGCTGAACACTGGCATCAACTTGGCCGCTGAGGAGGTGCTCGCCAAGCTGTTTCAGACCCTCCAAAGGCTCGCCGGTATTCGACCGGAGCAAGCTATCCAAAGTCAGTGCCTCAACGGACTGCGATTCAAGGCCCTGATCACTGGCGTCAATGAGAAGCTGCCCGAGCTTCCTCTGCTCGGGACCGGGCGGGCTGGTTCCTCCCTGTCCCAGCCGCTTAATCACGTTGTCTATCAGGGTCCCATAAGCCACGACCTCAGCATAAACCCCCCTCAACAAACTCAACCCACTCATGTCGCCACCTCTCTGAATATAGATGTAGGTGCTTTCAAATGTGCCTCTTGAGCCGCACGGCCGGCAGCCTTTTCAGGCGTTGATTGCTCGGATCAACCTCAATACCCACCGACTCCAAGGCCGTAACGCCGAGCAACGGTTCGGCGTTTTCCGCTCCAAAAAGGATCGTTCCGCCGACGATCTCCCCCATAAATTCAATGTCCGCCGTGGTGATGTTCATTTTGATTTCGCGCCCGTCTGCCAGTTCATACACCCGCGCCCCCTTGGGCCTAAGCCCGATGGCCTCCAGACAGGATCGGGGGACTAGGCAATCCGTCGCACCCGTGTCAACCAGAAACAGCCCTTCCCAAGCTCGGTCCGGTTCAGCCGGATTCCGAATGGTAACAGTAACATGCGTCGCGCCCATTGTAGCACTCCTCTCGGTTGCTCAACGCCCTCCACGCCCTCCACCTCACAATTTCCCCGATGGGCTTGACCCGCGCAACCGCTCCGCCTCACTCGACTCGGCGGCCTCTATAACAGCCTCCGAAGTGATGGTGTAAGCGATAGACTCGCGGCTCCTGACGAGCAGCTTGGCAAACGGGTCGCGCACCCGCACCAACTGCGGGTGAGGCGTGGCGCAGTTGAAGACGACGTAGAGCCAGTATTCGTCGCGGAGGTTGCAAGCCTTGGCCCATTCATTCTCGCTCATCTCGACATGGCCGGTCCCGGCCCGTCCCTTGACTTCTATGGCGCGTCGTTCTCCGCCAGCGCGGAGGGAACGCAGATCGAAGCCCGGCCAATCGGTCAGCCCGGCGCGCCGCGCCAGCTCGGGCCGCGAAACATCCCGCACTTGGGCACCGGAGCGCTTCTCATAACCGGCAGCCACCTCCATGGCGATGGCTTCGACATCGGCATCGTAGTGCTCAGCCTCGGCGGAATCCTCGGCCGGCACCACGAGAGCGTGAACGAGGAACTCAATCTCACCAGCCTTAATGAGGTCTGGTTCGGCTCGCAGTTGGGCGAGGCGATGGTCGCGGGAAGCCAGTACGCTCCGCTGCCGTTTCTTGACCTTGGGAAGTTCCCTCTTGGCGTACGGATCATCAGCGCGGGCCATGTCGCTAAGGCGAGATCGGGCCGCGGCGAGTTCGGCAATCTGAAAGTCGAAGCCGCGATTGACGAACTCCAAGCGGGCGGGCAAATCCTCGAGGCAGCGCTGGCGATGGGCTTGCGCGACGCGCTCGCTCACTTCCTCGCGGATAAACCGGGCGGCGTCAACGACCCTATCGCGTGCTAGAGTAGCCAGTGGCACCCGGCTCGGGGCAAAGCCATGGGCACCTCTGAGCAGCAGCAGATGCTCAACCGGGTACTCCTCTAAAGTACCGTCGCTCAATTGACGCAGCCCGATCAGGCGCGATTCGAGAAGTTGCGGAGCGGTTGCGTTGCCCTGTTCGACGGAAATCAGGGCAATGTGAAACAGGTATGCCTCATCGGCATAAGGGTCGGTGAACACGGCCCCTTGAAGCCCGTCGCGCCCGAAGCGACTGAGGATCGCGCCCGAGAGGCCATCGAACACCGGCTCGCCGGGGTGCATCCAGACCGCGCTCTCGCGGTTCGCGGGCTTGTACACCGTCAGCCGTTCTCGCGCTTCCTCGGGATAGACCTCAAGCATTGGCAACAAGGCATCGGCCGCGCGGGGCCGGTTGGGGACCAACGCAAAGGCGGCTTCCAAATCGCCCTCAATACGCAAGTCGAGTAGGGGCGCGGCTCGCTCCACAAAACGGCGCACGTATCCGGGCAGCAACCGGCGATAGTTTTCCCGCTCTGCTTCTTGGTTGAGACGAGCCAATCGCTGGCGCACCTCGCCGCCATCTCCAAAGAGCACACGCTCCCGCTCCGCCAGTGCTTGGACCTGTTGCTCCGTAAGGCGGCCCAAGCGCTCGGCAATGGTATCGGCGTCTTCAGCCAGATAGTCCCGCATGGACAACCCCTCGAACAGCCGGCCCACCACGTCAAAGACCTTGTCGGATCGGAGTTGCCGCCGGATCGCTTCGAGCTTGTCAAGCAGGGTCTTCAGTACCCGCCCTTCGCGCGTACCGCCGGCCACCAGATTGACAATGACCACTGGATCGCGCTGCTGGCCGTAGCGATGGATGCGCCCCATCCGCTGTTCGAGCCGCGCTGGATTCCAAGGGATGTCGTAGTTCACCATCAGCCAGCAGAACTGGAGATTGATCCCCTCGCCCGCCGCGTCGGTGGCCACTAGGTAGTTGGCCCCGCCTTCGGTCGCGGGTCGGCGGAAAAACTCGACTTGGTGCTCGCGCTCCTCGTAGGGCAGGCCGCCGTGGATCAGGGCGATCTGACCGGTAAAGCCGAGGCTTTCGAGCCGGCGCACCAAAAACTCCGCTGTGTCGCGGTGCTCGGTGAAGACGATGAGCTTCTCGTCGAGGTATTGCGGATCGCGGAGCACCTCGCGCAGCTTCTCAAACTTGGACTCCTCGCCGGTGTGGAACAGGTTCCGGGCCTTGTGGAGCAACGCTTCGACCCTGCTATGTTCTATCTCCAGCTCGCTGAGATTGACTGCGACCGTGCCGCTTAGGGCCTCGTCCTCAAACTCCTCGTGTTGCTCGCCCCCGCCCTCGCTTGCAGTCTCTTCATCGGCGGTCCGCGTTTCAAATACATCGTCGAGCTTGCCGAGGCTCCGTTGTTGGTGCGCGAGGTGTTCCTCGGTGAGTCGTCCCTGCCGAATGTCGTCAATCAGCCCGGCGAGCTTGTCTCGGCGCCGCTCAAACGAGCGCATGAGGGCGTAGGTGGAGCTGGCGAGACGCCGCTGAAAGACGCTCATTGCCAAGCGGGCCGCGGCGCGGTTCAACACGCCGGCGCGGTTGTAGTAATACTGGATGTATTCGGTCGTCGCGTCGTAGAGCTCCTGCTCGCTTTCTCGACCCTGCGAGAGATCGTAGCTCAGAGTGGCGCAGTTGCGCTGTGGATACAGCGGCGAACCATCAAGGCGGACCATTTCCTCTTTGGTCCGGCGGATAAAGTGCTTCTTCCGCGATTGGTGGGGAAAAGTATCGAACGCGTCGTAGGTTGAGAGCGCGTCCGGCAGCAACAGACGCCACAGGCAGTAGTAAGGATAATCCTTGCCCATGTTCGGCGTTGCCGTCAGCAACAGCAGATGTTGGGCCGACCAAGAGAGCCTCCAGTGCTCATCCTCTACTTCGGCGCCGGCTAGGGCTTCCGCCAGTTTGTACCGATCCGTCTTACGCACCCGAAAATCCGGCTGGCGATCCGCAGACAGCTTGTGCGCCTCGTCGAAGACGACGAGGTCGTAGGCGGCGGTTTGCGGGGCTTTGAGGCAGCCGAACATGCGGTCCCCGGCCAAGGTGTCGATGCTGACGATGGTCCGGTCGCTCTCCGGGCCGAGGAAGGGATTGCCAGCGCGGGCGTCTGCGCCGCTGACGACGCGGAATGGCAGGCGAAACAGGGTGCGCATCTCCCGCTCCCAGTTGCCGACCAAGCCAGCCGGCGGCACGACGAGGACGCGACGGATGAGGCGGCGGGACAGCATCTCGCGCACGTATAGGCCCGTCATAATGGTCTTGCCGGCCCCCGCGTCGTCGGCCAGCAAGAACCGCAGGGGGGCCTGTTGCAGCATCTGCTCGTACACGGCAATGCGCTGATGCGGAAGCGGGTCAATCAGCGACGTTTCCGCAGCGAACGCCGAATTAAAAAGATGCCCGTAGGCGAGACGATGCGCCTCGGCAACCGCCGAGACCGCCTCTGGGTGGGCCGAGAAGTCCATTAGTGGTCAGGTTCCATTCGACTTGGGGGAGTTGTTGGGCCAATGGCTAGCTCGCTACTCCTTCACAGCACCCGCCGTCAGCCCCTGCGTGAAAAATCGCTGGGTGAAGAGAAAGAATAGCTGTAGCGTTCTGCGATTTCCGAAATGCGGTCCGGTTTCATTGCTTCAATAATGCCGCCAAGCCGTGGGTCTTGGCAAACCCGAATACGTGCCCTCGGCTTACCGATGGATCGAAGGAGTTGGCTGAAGATCGGATTCAGAATGTATTGATCCTTGCACTGCCGGCACCGATGTTTGAGGTTACGCCTAGGTTCACGCGAACGGTCTTGTTTGCACACAAACCCTTAGCCAATATGAATAAGGAAGACCGAGTGCGCTCCTGCTACCTACACGCGTACCTACTTATGTATCTCAACACCCGACCACTCTCAAAAGAAGGCAGACCATGTTTCGACAGTTAGAAATGGCACCGGCCGACCCCATCTTGGGGCTGAGCGCGGCGTTCAAGAGCGATGCGAATCCAAACAAAATCAACCTCAGCGTCGGCGTCTATCAGGACGCGAGCGGCCAGACGCCGGTTTTGGCTACGGTGCAAACCGCGCAAGAGCGCGTCTTAGCTGCGGAGAAAAGCAAGAGCTATTTGAGCATTGAGGGCAGCCCGGAATACGGGGCGGCCGTGCGGGCGCTCATTTTGGGCGTTGGGCACGAAGCGGCCGAGCGAGCCGTCACCGTGCAAAGCCCCGGCGGCACCGGTGCCTTGCGCTTGGCTGGCGACTTTCTCGCCCAGCACTTAGGCGATCGGTCCGTGTGGATGAGCGAGCCGACTTGGGCCAATCACCCCAAGGTCTTTGCCGCGGCCGGCCTGCGGGTCGAGACCTATCCCTATTTCTCTGCCCGCGCCAACCGCCTCGATGCCGACGCCTTGCTCGCTGCACTCGGGCAAATCCCCTCCGGCCACGTAGTGCTGCTGCACGGCTGCTGCCACAACCCCACCGGCTGCGACCCCACCCCGGCTACTTGGCGGCAGATCGCTGCGATCGTCGCCGAGCGCGGCTTATTGCCCTTGGTTGACTTTGCCTATCAGGGGTTCGGCGACGGGTTGCACGAAGACGCGGCCGGCCTGCGGGCACTCTGCGACGCGGGTTGCGAGCTACTCGTGGCCAGTTCCTTTTCCAAAAACTTCGGCCTGTACAACGAGCGCGTCGGCGCGCTGACCTTGATCGGCGCGGACGCCGAGGCCGCGCTTAGGGCCTTGAGCCACCTCAAAATCGCCGCCCGCACTAGTTACTCCAATCCCCCGGCCCACGGGGCGGCCATTGTCTGCGAGATCCTCGGCGACCCAATGCTGCGCCGCCAATGGGAGGGCGAATTGGCGCAGATGCGCGAGCGGATCAACCGCGTGCGCCAACGGCTCGTCGCTCGGCTCGGCAAAAAGGGCGTGGAGCGCGACTTTTCGTTTATCGAACGGCAGCGGGGGATGTTCTCTTTTTCGGGCTTGAACGCCGAGCAGGTCGAAAGGCTGCGGGAACAGTACGCGATCTACATCGTAGCGGGAGGGCGCATCAACGTCGCCGGCCTGACCGAGGACAACCTCGATTACTTCTGCGCTTCGCTGGCCGCTGTCTTGTAGCTACTGCACGGAGAAGCTCAGGGCGCGCACCAGCACCGGGGTGCCGGTGAGGATTTCCGCTTGGCTCGACAGGGTGTTGCCGTCGTCGTACACGATGGTCTCTGGCCGGCCTAGGGCAATGTCATCGTCGCCGCGCAAGACCGCGATGGGTTCGGGGCGCTGGAGAAATTCGATCAGGGCTTGGTCGAGCTGGTCTAGCCCGGTGAAGCGATCCACTTGCCCCTCTTGGACCAGCGTGGCGAATTGCTCGTAGAACGGCCCGGCGTTTTCGGCCAATAGCTGCGAGCCGGCGAGGAAGTACAGGGTATAGACGCGATCGATCTCGTTGAAGGTGATCCAAGTGTTCTCCCCGGGGCCGTATTGGACGATGTTTGAATAGACGAATTGTTCGTCAAACAAGGTCTCTAACTCACCAGCGGAACTACACAAAAAGGCGTGGACCTCGGCGTCGCGGCTCAGCTTGAATCGCAGTTGCAGTTGGTCGCCCTGCTGCAATTGTGCGCCCTCGGCCAGCTCGACGGCTTGGGCGACGCCTCCCTCTTCGCGCTTGGCAATCAGGTGCAATTCCACTTCAACGGGTCCGTCGCCGGCGTCGATTCCACGCTGGCGCGCGGCGACCTCATGGCGCACGTCTCGCTCCAAGATGCGGCCGGTGCGAGCGGCCACGAGCTCGCCGCTGGCCCGCTCGATTAAAAACATCCGCACGTACATCCACGGCGCGTCTGCTTCGAGCCGCCCACCCAATGCGAGCGCGGCGCGCCCCCCTTGCTTGAGGCCGACCAATTCCGCGTCGCGCCACCGCTTCCCGGTCGTGTCCGCCAGCCCCACCGCGACCTCGGTCCTCAGCAGCGCGGACAGCAAGTAGTCGTTGATCACCTTGGTCTCCTCGGTCTGTACGCCGGCCGGGTCACGCAAGCCCAGCCAGTCGATCTCGCCCTCTTGGGACTCGACGATTCCCACTAGCTCTTGGGCCGCAGCCGCTAGTTGATGGCTTTGCTCCCGGCCGCCGATAAAGGGGACACAGCCGCCCAGCGAGAGTGCGAGTGCAATCACCAGCCCAGCCATGTCACTTCTCCAGCCGCCGCAAAACGGGCAACAGCATATCCTCGGCCACGCGCTCCCAACTCATCATTTGGGCCACTGCGTAGCCTTCGGCAAGCAGCTTTTTGCGGTCGGTCTCACCAGTGGACAACTGGCCGGCCAAGGCGCTGGCTACGACCTGACTTTGCAATGCTTCGGCCTGGGTGCATTCCCGCGCTCCAATCGGTTGACCGGCGCGGTCCGCCGCGGCGAGCTGGGTATAGGCACCCTCGATAAAGCCACCCAATCCCGCCTCACCGGCTGCTTGGCGCACAAAGCCGCGGCAACCGCACACATCGCTGACCACGCTGATGGTGCCAGAGCTTAGGCACTCGACTTGGGAGATGCCAAAAGGCTCGTAAATCGACTGCCCGAACTCCACGTCGCTACCTCGGCGCAAATCGGCAAACTCCGCATGGGCCGGCAGGAACGCGCCGCAGCTTTGCTGGTCCCACCCAAATTGATTGACGAAAAGTGCTTTGACGGCGCGCGTACGCGCATTAAAGGCGCGGACCAAAAGGTCGAATTTTAGCTCGCCGCTGCTGAGGTCGCTCCCGCCCTCGCGGTGGACCAGCGGCCAACCGTACGCGGCCATGCGCTGGACATCCTCGGGGTCGCGGCGGCCGGTCTCGGTCGCCAATGCAATAAAAAGCGCCCGTTGCCCTCGCTCCCACAGGTGGCGATCGAGGTGTTCGAGTACTAGCAAATCGCGCCACAACCCCTTGCTCTCGACTAGGCGGGCGACGTGCGTAAAGACCATATCCGGGGTCCAACCCAAGAGCGCGGCCGCGCTGGCCTGCACCTTTTTTCGCGCCGCCTCGCGCTCGGCCACGGACAACTCCGCGGCCGGCACCCCGTTGTATAGGAGGTCAATGGGACGAGCGGCGAATTCCGGCCCGAGAAAGCGCAGCTCCTCCTCCACCCAATCGCCGACCGCGAGGACGGCGTCGAGACGCCAAGCTTGGCTGACTAAGGCGTGTTTGAAATAGCTGTCTTGCGGGCCGAACAATTCGTCGATGTACTGGCCGTTTGCTCTCGCTTGGCGCAGCGCGTTGTAAAAGGCAATGTCGCGCCCGGGCCGCTCCTCGACCAAGGGCCGCACGGTGGCCACTTCGTGCGCGTAGAACAGGGTCTTACACGCGGCATCGCTCATCATGGCTCTGAAGGCAGTCCCCAGCCCCATGAATTCATGCGCCAACAGCAGGAAGGGCGCGTCGCCGACTAGGGAGCACACGGCTGCAAAACCCGGCTCGGCCAAGCGCAGGTATTGCTCGTATTCCCAATGCTGCTCGTAGCGGTTCGATTCGAGGCCAAAGTGGAGGAATAGGTCTCGTTTGAATTCGTTCAGCCGCTGGGGCGGGTGGCTCACATCTACCAACAAAACCTCGGGCGCGGCGCGGCGTCCGTCTTGGGTCAGCAAGCGTCGGCCATAGACCAGCCGCACACCAAATTCCCGCTCGACCGCACTGAGCTGGTCGGCGACTGGCGCGGCGCGAATGCTGCGGCTGGCGTCGTAGAGTATCTCGCCGTCTGGGCCGAGCGGTTGGGCGCGATCTGGATCGGTTAGGGGGCCGAGTAGGATGGTGCGCTGGCAATGGCTCTGGTAGCTGCGGGCCGTGATCAGACCGCGCAAAACCGCGCCGATCCCACCGACTTGCTGCACGGCTTCGTGCGTGACGTGGACGAGGGTGGTCATCGCACTAGATTTCCGCCCGTGATCCTCTGTAACAAGTGGGGTTCGTCCTTGAGGATCGGCTGGAAACTGGGATCATTCTGGACCTGAGCGGCGAGAGAATCCCCGCGCATTTCTTCTTGCCCAACGAAGGCCATGATTTCTTGCGTTGCCCAATGCACCGCTCCGCTATCTACTAGTTCGGGTGGGCAAAAACATCCGCGTTCAATGAGGGGTCCCCATGCCGATCTCAGCAGGCTCTCTTCGTCTTGAGGGACGAAGAACAAAGGAAATTGGATGTGGCACAATTCCCACCGGAAATGCAGGTTTTCCTGTAGCAGATTTGAGTAGGCCAATTCGACGCTGCTCCATCCACGCCCCTGAGCAAGAGACTTGGCCGTGACAAAATACACAACGTGTCGGCAGCGTATAATGCTCTCTCGAAGCGCGGCAAATGCTCCTTGGCCTTTCGGGTAGTGATGGCGATCGATCCACGGAAAGTAGGCGTTGTCTTCTAGTGCTCTGTACACGGGCAGCACTAGACAATCTCGATCCTCGGCACAATGCGAGAGAAACACGTGATGGGTACAAGGCGGCAGACGCTCGACCTTCCAATCGCCGATCATTCAAGTGGCCCATTCGCGCAACGGAGGGAAGGGTTCCACTTCGAGTGTAGGAGCCGCAATGCCCGTAATGGCCGTAATCAGTTCCTCGCCGAGGGGCGTCGGACAAGCGAATATGTCGTGCTTGATTTCCATGACACCGCCTTCGGCCATGCTTTCGCATGCCGTTTTGATCTGGCCGAGCCTGTATTTGTCATCTAAAGCTGAAGACAGCGACTGGTAAGACAAGCCATAGCCAACCGTGCGCGTTGGGTTAAACTGCGGGAAGGCGGCGAGAATATCGCGGTAAATCTCAGGCAAGCTATCCACATCGTCTGTCAACTCAAAAGGTTCTACTTTGAGTGTAGGGGCCGCAATGCCCGTAATGGCCGCAATCAGTTCTTCGCCAAGGGAAGTCGGATATGCGAATAGCTTGCCCTCAATCTCCACGACACCGCCTTCGGTCATGTTTTCACCCGCCTTCACAATCTGGCCGAGCGTGTATTTCCCATCCAACGCCGAATACAGCGATTGGAATGACAAGCCATGGCCGGCCATGCGCGTCGGGTTGAACTGCGGGAAGGCGGCGAGGACATCGCGGTAAATCTCAGGTAAGCTATTAACGTATTCAGTGGATATGGGCATGTCATACCTCCCTGCGTTGATTGTACATGGTCGTCTCTGACAAAATAGACCGCAGCCTAAGCCCCGACAAGGCGGCCAGAGCGTCTCAACCGGTACGCCCCCCTTGGTGCTGTGTGGTTAGATTCGTACCCTTTCTCGTCCATGTCCCCAACCTACTTTCCAGCGAGGAATCATGTCCCCTAGCACCTCCCTCCCCTCCCATGCCTACGACCCCCTCATCGACCTCGCGTTGCGAGAAGACCTCGGCACCGTAGATGTAGAAGCCGATCGGACCGCTGCTTGGACCGTGGCCAGCCATGCCGAGGCCCACGCTCGCATCATCGCTCGCCAAGCCGGTGTCGTCGCCGGCGTCGAAATCGCCCGTGCAGTCTTTGCTCGGCTCGACGAGGGCGTTTCTGTATGCACCGAGGTGTCCGACGGGGACGCGGTCGCAGCAGGCCAGACCCTCGTCCGCTTGCAGGGCCGCGCGCGCGCGCTCCTAGCCGGGGAACGCACCGCGCTCAATTTCCTGCAACAGCTTTCGGGCGTAGCCACCCTGACCCAGTGCTATGTGCAGGCCCTAACCGGCACGGTCACGCGCATCACCGATACCCGCAAAACCACCCCGGGCTGGCGGCACGTACAAAAGTGGGCCGTGCGCTTGGGCGGCGGCGTCAATCACCGCATGGGTCTGTACGACGCCGTTCTAATCAAGGAAAACCACGCCGCAGCCGCTGGGGGCGTCCGCGCAGCCATTCACGCGGCGCGAGGCCAAGCAGCCCCGATCTACGTGGAGGCCGAAAATCTCGCGGAAGTTGAGGAGGCCCTAGCGGGCGGCCCGGACCGCATCCTGCTCGACAACATGGACGCGCCGACCCTGCGCCGAGCCGTAGCACTCATCCGCGCCGCCAATCCCGCCGTTGAGATTGAGGCCACCGGCGGGTACACCTTGGCGACCGTGCGCGAGGCCGCCGCGGCTGGGGTGGACCTCGTGTCGATCGGCGCTCTGACGCATTCGGCACCGGCGTTGGATCTAAGCATGCTTTTTGAGGAATAGAAGCGCTAGCTGGCTCGCCATGTACAATAGGGATTGCTGACGAGGTTGGCGTTGTGATAGCGCGGATCGCCCGATACTTCGGCACCGGCCCAAGGCGGCTTTTCCACGACCTCTTCCCGGCTGCTCAGCTCGATTTCGGCGAGCACCAACCCCTCATTTTCTCCAGCAAATACGTCGATGCTCCAGACCTTGCCCGCCCAAAGCAAGGCGTAGCGCGTCTTTTCGATGTAGGGCCGCTGGCACAGGTTCGCGAGGATGCTCTCGGCGTCTGGGCGCGGAATTTCGTATTCGTACTCGCGGCGGGCAATGCCGCTCGTCAATCCCTTGAGCGTGAGTACGGCCCGCTGGCCCTCAATGCGCACGCGCACCACACTGCCGTCTTGGGTGGGAATGTAGCCCTGCCGAAAGGCGACGCCCGCCAGCGAGTCGAGGCACGAGCGATCGGCCACGAGGTACTTGCGCTCGATTTCCCAAGGCATCGCTTAGTCGGAAGCGGCGCGGTCGATGAGGCTGTGGCGCTCGGGTCCCACGGAAACGTAGCGAATGCGGCAACCGATGAGCCGCTCAATCTCCAGCACATAAGCGCGTGCGGCTGAGGGCAAATCGCCAAAGTGCCGACACGAGCTAATGTCTTCTTGCCAACCCTGCATTTCTTTATACATGGGCCGCGCCTTATCCAAAACCGGATTCAAGGGGAATCGATCCACGCGCCGCCCATTGCACTCATAGTGCGTACACAAAAACAAAGGATCGAGGCCGGACAAGCTGTCGAGCTTGGTCAGGGCGATTTCCGTAGCTCCTTGTATTTGGGCACCATAGCGCGAGGCGAGGGCGTCGAAGTGGCCAATTCGGCGGGGCCGCCCCGTGGTCGCGCCGTATTCGTACGCCATTTCGCGGAGACGGCCCGCTTGTTCGCCTGTCATTTCGGTGGCAAAACTACCGGCCCCAACGCATGTAGAAAAAGCCTTCATCACGCCGATAACTCGATCCGGAAAGTGCCCGACGAGGCCGCCGCCGATGGGGGCAAAAGACGCCAAACAACACGACGACGAAGTGTAGGGATAGATGCCGTACACGACGTCGCGCAAGGCACCCATTTGGGCCTCGAACAAAATGTTCTTCCCGCGTTGAGCCGCTTCTTCGAGCAGGACCGTGGTGTCGCAGATCAGGTCCTTGATTTGCTCGCCATAGGTGAAGACGTGATCGAGCACCTCGCTGTATTGGATGGCGTCTCGGCGGCCGTGGACGCCGGCGGCGACCAAGTTCTTCCACTCCACGAGCGGCCGCAGCCGCTCCTTGAGGCGGTCTGGATGCAGCAATTCGCCGACTTGGATGCCCTTTTTGAGGAAGCGATCGCCGTATGCCGGGGCAATGCCGCGCCGCGTCGAGCCAAAGGCGTGCTGGCCCAGCCGCTCTTCTTCCCATTCGTCTTCTAGCCGGTGAAAAGGGAAGCAAACCGTCGCCCGATCAGACACCCGCACTGAGTCGGTGGCAAACCCGGCCGCGGACAGGTCGTTTAGCTCTTCTGCTAAGACTTGCAGGTCAACGACCACGCCCGGCCCCAACACGTTGACTACCGCTGGGTTGAATATCCCCGAGGGCACCAAGTGCATCTTAAAGGTGCCGCATTCGTTTACTACGGTGTGGCCGGCGTTGGCCCCCCCTTGAAAACGCACGACGACATCCGCGTCCCGAGCCAGATAGTCGATCATCCGGCCCTTTCCCTCGTCTCCCCAATTCGTCCCACATACGACTGCTATGGTCATGGTGTGTGTTCCTTTAGGTGCTTGGCCAACCCGCGGGCTAAGTCGCCGCGCAAAACGCCGACCACTTGGGCGTCCTCGCGGCCAAAGCTCTGAGTCAGCACTTCCATTGCCTGTACTTGAAAGACGCACGTGCCGCCGCGTTCCAAGCGAGCCAACTCGCGTAGCGTGCGCGGCGCTAGATGGCTGCTGACAAATACAAAGGCCAGCGTCTTGGCGCGACGCACGGCCGACAAGCCGACGACTGTGGCCCCAGAGCGGCAGCCGATCCCCAAGAGCGCGGATAGTTGCGCCGATGGGTTGAGGCGGGGCAGTGCTTGCTCAGACAAAGGCTGGCGTGATGGGCGCTGACCCGCGCGCCGCCGACAGGTTGGCTGCTTCGAGTACGCCGATTACCCGGCCCGCGGATTGAGGAGTAATGACGAGGTCGGCGCGCCCTTGTAGATGCGCGAAGACGTTTTCGTAGTATGCGTCCCAATTCGACTCGGCGAAGGGCACCTCGGCACTCATCTGGCGGCCGTTGATCAGTGCCTTAACGAGAAACTTGCCACCCACGTCCTCGATTGCGCCCTGCGTCCCCAGCACCCGCCAGCGCGGCTGCGAACTCATCGACAGGTTGGACATCGTCAGGGTGGCGGTGCAGCCGCTTTGGAAGCGCAGCGTGTATTCGGAGTGATCTTCGTTGTCGTATTTTTTCCACGCGGGATTTTTGACTTGGTAGCCGCTGACCGAGGCGATTTTTTCCGGGACGATATTCAAGATCCAGTCCGTAAAATGCGCCCCCCAGTCGTAGATGGCTCCGCCGGAGATTTTGCGATTGGAGCGCCACCAAGTCCCCTGCTCGCCATAGCCGTAAGACCCGGCCTCAATGCGGAAGACGCGGCCGATGATTTGCTCTTTGAGGATTAGATCGCGCAGCACCACAAAGTCGCCGTCCCAGCGCCGATTGTGAAACGTCGAGATCAGGGCCTTGTTCTTTTTAGCCGCTGCTTGCATGCGCTTAACTTCGGCACTGGTGATGGCGAGCGGCTTCTCGCAGACTACGTGAACCCCGGCATTGAGGCACTGTACCGCTAGCTTGGCGTGTGTGTTGTGCGGGGTGATGATTGTCACCAAGTCCAAGTTTGCGTTCCGCAGCATGGAGCCGACGCGGCCGTAGGTTTTGACGCCGGGAAAGTCCTCTTCTGCTACTTGACGCCGCTCGGCATCTAGCTCGCAGACCGCAGCTACTTCTACCCCCTCGTTTTTGGCCATAGAGGCCAAGTGCAACTGACCCATATTGAACGCGCCGCCGTACCCTATGACGCCGACGCGGAAATGTCCTTGTTTTTTTGCTCCCACCGTGTGCTCCTCTGTTAAAGGTTTGCAGCCGCGAATTTGCAAAATGCCGCTTGCAGCCGTTCACTAGCTGGTTGCCGCTGCGGCAGCAAGTTGGTGATTAACAACCTGCCAGAATGTGACAATCGCGCTTTTCTCGCCGTTAAAAAAATCCTCAAAAAAACCAACTGAATTTAACGGCAAGGGATAGGCATAACGCTCGCCATCTTCGCCAATCTCTGTGACCCAATCGTCAGGCTCTGTGGAATCGATCACCTCAAAAAACGAAGCATCATAGAGAAAAGGCCGGCCCGCGTCGTTCAAGATCCTAAAGTCATCGGCTTCTATCCCAATTACAATATAATGTTGGTTGGGAGTGAGATCGGGATGTGCGATATTTTGTTCTCTAAATTGGACGATCATAGCGAATCAACTCGTTTTTGCTTCAACTCAATGCGACCGATCTCAGGATGTTCATACCAGTGAATTTCGTATTGATGCCCGGCAACTTCAAAGCGGGGACTGCTCTTTTTGGCCCATCTCGATGCGCGACCACCATAAGTGCGAACCAAACGTTGCACATCGCGAATGCGGTTGCCTTTGGCGATCACGCGAGATTGTGCAATCTGTTTTGATGTCAGCTCAAGAATTTCACAGACCCTTTCTTAACTTCGGATTGGCCTCGCTAACGGGTTTATATTTTTGACACGAGCGATTGTTATATAGCCGAAT